>CAWKKB010000001.1:0-282873 GCA_963850125.1 uncultured delta proteobacterium
GCATGCTTACCCCTGGGTCGCTCAGAAGACCGGCCACGCCGCGAAGTGTCTTATTGGGCTCGGCATAAAGGATGTGAAGAATCGTTCCGGTGAGCAGCGCCGCGCCGGTCTTCACCCAATGGTCGTGAAGCCCTTTGCCATCCGGGTCCACAATCATGTGGACAATGTTTTGAACGTCTTCCGCTTCGTGGTCCGTGCGGATTCGCACCTGTTCGATCGGATTGTACTTAACGCTTGAGCCGGTCGTGTCCGTAGGGTCGAACTTCAGGCATATCTGACCTGCGCGCTTCCGCCAGCCTGCGCTGATGGCCCAGTTCTCGCCCTTTAGGTCGTGGACAATCACGGAGTGAGGCCACGTGAGCAGCGTGGGGATCACGACGCCGGCTCCCTTGCCGCTGCGTGTCGGCGCAAAAACAAGCACGTGCGATTGCCCGCAATCGCGCAAAAACCACATTCGTCCGAAGTGCAGCCAAGTCGCGAGGAAGATACCCGCTTTGCTCTGGCGTGGACCGACCAGGCGCAGCCGAATAGCCAGACGCCGAAGGCGCCTCCCGATCCACGTCTGCGTTTCTAGAAACTCAGCCTTCTTTACGTCCCTTGTGGTCGCCCACCGGGCCGATCCGTGAAGGTCTGCTGATGCCTGGAGCCATCCCCTCCGCGTCACAGCCAACGCTACAATTGCAAGGAGGGTCAGCGGCGCCATCGGATAAAGGACCTCGCGAATGCTAAGAACCCACAGGGGCTTCATCCGCTCGATTCCCCGCCAATGCCACGCCCATACCATCCACTTCCACGGCGCGTAGATTGGTCCCGTCCACGGGAGCGCAAATAGAGCCGGTCCTAGTCGGGGCGAATCGCCCATGAGCCACGCGGTGTGCTGCGTGGTCATGAAGTTCACAGTAAGAAACGACGCTCCGAGAACCGCCGCGGCGAATTTCTTTACCCGCTGCAGCCCTAGTGCGGCGCCGCGCGATCGATACGGACGTTGCTCAGCCATCGTCTTAGCTCCTCTCGCGCCCGCGAGTGCGATCGCGTCCTTCGGTGATGTCCCATTCCTCTCCGCGGGGCCGCGCGATGTACTCCTGACTCGCTCTAAGATCCCTGCGATCGGTGGGTATCGCTGTTACCGCGTGGCCCCGCTGGAGCCCCGCATAGCGACGGCCCTCCGCGTCCTCGAAATACCCAACAAAGCGTCCTTGGTAGCCGCCCCTTGTCGCGGAATTCGCAATCATCACGTCTCGCTCGTCAGCCAATTCATTCAAAGAGCGAACTCTGTTGGCCTCCGCCTGCCGTTTGATGACATCCATCGCAAGCTGGCGTGCGCGCAATTCTCGCTCGTGGTCCGGCGAGAGTTCCCAAGCTAGGCTGCCGGTTTTGCGTGCGAGCCCAAGCCCCTCCAGGAACTGAAGCCGCTGCATTTCCTGCTCGGCGCGCACTCGCGCCGCGTCGTTGTACGGAACGAGGCCGCGATAGTCCGCCACTCGGTCTCCGTTCATTCGCCGCTGCAGCGCTCGGTCGATCTCCGTCCACCGCTCCTTGGTGATCGTCTCTCCGCGGGTGCGGAGCATTTCCGGTTCGAGACGCTGTCCTAGCTCGCGGCTCGCGATTTCCTGGCTGCGCGCGCGAATGCCGTTCCTCACATAGTCCCGATCTATCAGCAGTGCTTTGCCGCTCTGATCGACGCCTCGCAGCAGCAGGTGCGCATGCGGGTTGTCTGTATTGTTGTGGTCGATAGCGACCCATTCGAGGCCCGTCCCAAGATCGCTTTCCATTGCTCCGACGAGGTCGCGAATATGGTCCTTCAGGTCCATGCGATCGGCGTCTTCCGGGGACACGATGATTCGCCACATCCGCTCATCGCCGGCCTTTTCCCACTCTCTGACCACCGCGACCATATCAATGCCATCCTGTTCCGCGTCGAATCCCATTCCCTTCTCGTTCTCGAGCTGTGCACCTTCGCGCGTCAGGTATCGTGCGTGCGCGGCCCACGCGTTCGACCTGGGCTTGCCATTGCGCGTGTACATCACCTTGACGACGCTCCGCCGTTGAGAAGCCCCGCCTTGCGTCCGAATGTTACGTCCCCGCTTACCTCGAACCTGCGCGCGCTTGGCGATCAGGTGTCTCTTTTCCAAACGCATCCACCAAGGCACGAGAGGCCGCCTCTGGTCGCCGCGCCGATTCGGTCGAACTCGGATTTCGACCTCTTTTTTGTTGAATCGAGGCCGACTAGCCATCGCACTCAACCTCTTCCAGCGTTCGTATCAGCGCTGACGCGAGCGCCTCGCTTTCTTTCGGAGCCGACCTTCCGAGAGCCACGATTACTCGGCGAATTTGCGCACTCGTAAGTGTGATGCTGTGGAGTTCCCGCGCCCGATTCCACGATGTCCACGCGCGTTTCCCAGTCGCCCGCTCGTCGAGCTTCACCTGTCCCATTGCCGCGATCTCCGCACGCTGTTCCGGACCGATAGCGACGGTCTCTCTCGCGATGCTGAGCAAAGCTCCGAGCAGAAAATCAGGTGGCTCCATGTCCAGGCCGGCGAGGGCAACGAGGCCGCCGAGATTGGTGAGGTAATGAACCCTAAGACCCTGCTCTGTGCTGTGTGCGCCACTCGCCATGACTCGTCACCACGTCAACAGAGGCTCGGCAACTCCGCGAATCGCTCGCAAAGGAATCGGACCGAAGTATCGGGAATCCCAGCTTCGCCGGTTGTTCAAACCAAATAGCCAGACCTCTTCCGGGGCGACTCGGCGCTTACCCCACACCACGTGCGTAAGCAGGCGACCAACGCTGTCCCGCGTCACTGTCGCGCTGTTGGCGAGCCGTTTGCCGTTAACTGCAATCCATCCCGCTTCGACGTCCACCTCGTCACCGCGCAAGCCGCCGATCATCTTCAGCACCGGCTCTGCGCCGCCCGGACAATCGCCGTTACCGAGGTATCCGCGCGTTAGACCTTCCTGCTCAGCATTGACCGGAAGGCATCCTGCAACGAGCTCGCCACGCCTTATCGGCGCGTCGATCAGCCGATAGAAACCCTCGGAACACGAACTATCGGAGGGGGTCAGTCCGACTCGAAAATGCCGCATTAAGAACGTCATTCCCGCTGCCATCAGAACTATCGAAATGCCCGCAAAAAGCGGTGCCCGAAACTGATTCCAGGACGGCGAAATATCACTCGCACCGCTTATCGGAAGGATATTTTCAGAATGGTACTTCATGTTGAGAAAATCCTTGGAATAAGAGGGGAACGCGCGACATATCGTATGGTGTGGTACTTCGCTTTATCTTGCTCTACGACCGCGCGTTCCCCTCCCCATAAATCCGCATCCTTAAGTCCTCACCGATCTCAGTTACCGCTATTCGCCATTTCCGCCGCCGCTTGCCGCTTGAGAAAGCTCGCCTGCGGCTCGCGTCAGACCATTCACATGCGGTGCTCTTGCGCGATTGCCTCTAGTGCTGGGCGCTGCGATCCCGTCGAGCTCTTCCCGTACCTGCCTGACCAATCGCGTCAGTGATTCGGACATTGTGGCGTTCAGATCGAATCCCGTTGCTTCGGCGCGTTCACGTAGTTGATCGATCTCCGCCTTCACTGACGAAGCGATGCGTATGGTGACGGTCTCGGTCCGTTCTTCTTTCTTTTTCAGAACTCCCATTGCCGCTCTCCTTTCGAGACCACCTGTGTACATTTCGTGCACAAGTGCTTGTCTGTTTTGTGTACGACTCAGCCCTTGTATGGACCCGGAAAGACGAGGTCCTCGGTCACCATGACGTTGAACTGGTAGCCTGGTCGGATCTCCAAGGTCGGGCCGGTGTTCATTCCCTGCTCGATCGCCTGCTGCCCAACGGAACCGAATTGCGAACTCGCGGACGAGCCCGCCATCTGCGACGCCATCGCCCACTGGTTTGGTTGGTAGTAACCGAGCGGTCCGCCCATTCCGCCGCCGAACGCCGCCATCTGTCCCACCGCTTGCCCAGCGCTGATCAGACTCATGAGCGCTGCGGTGCCGAAGGTACGCATGTAGTGGTTGTTCACCTGGTCGGTGAAGCCAGCGTATCCGGCCTCGTCCGTTCCCGGCATTTGCGGTATGTCCATGCTCGCGGTGTTCGGAAAGATTAGGCGCTGCCATTGAATCTGGACGCGGCTCTGTCCGTAACCGGCTGCACTTCGATACGAACCAATCAGCCTGCTGCCTTGGGGGATGAGCAGTGATCGTCCGCCGGCGCTGTCGTAGACGTTCTGGCTGACCTGAGCGACGATTGGTCCCGGTAAGTCGGAATTGATCCCGCTGATCAACACCGCCGGAATCACGCTGCCGGTCATCACCGTGTACAGAGATGCAGGCGGATGAAGTCTCACCGATGACGACGAATCGGATGACGATTGGAAACTGTTCATCGCGAGAGTATTCCCCGCGTCTCCATTCCCCGTCTGAGTCATGCTCGGGATTTGGAGCGCTGCACCGCTGTGGAATGCGGAAACCATCTCCGGCGCCTCCAGGGCCTTCATGTACTTGTCCTGCGCCCACTCCGCGTATCTGCTCGGTTGGCGAGGGACTGCCGGCGCCGACGTTTGCTCTCTCGGGATCACCATTGCTGGGGGATCGGTCGGTGGCGCGGGGAATGCGGCAGGCGTCGGATCGCCAGCGTGAGCGATGAGGTCCTGAACTTCGCTCTTGTTCGACGCGGTATCGTCGGTGCCATTACGACCCGCAGGTTGCGCGCCCGGACCCGATGACTGCACAGCTAGTGTGAGCAGGATCACGAGCCCGACCATGAGCCCCACTGCCGTGGCGGCGAGCCTGCCATTGAGTCGTGGGCCGCCTTCGTTGCGGATCTTCTCTTCGTCCTGCTGCCGCTTGGTCTCGTCGACTTCCGGACGCTGCTTGCTTTCCTCGATCTCGGACATGGCCCCTACCTCGCGTTGCCCGCGTACTGGATCGTCACGCGGTCCTGCTGTCGGCCGACTCCCGAAACCATCACCGCCTGACCAAAGAGGCGATCGACGACGTAGTACTCGCCGCGCACGCGGTAATTCACCATCTGGCTTCCACTGCCTGCCGCGACCAGCAACGCGGGCGCGTCGCTGGAACGCATGCCATTGGGCATCTGGATGAAGACATGGGTTCCATCGTCGAAGGCCCTGATTGGCTTCCACGGAACTTGAGGACCGGAGACGTCGTAATCGAAATTGAGGTGACGCGGATCGACTGAAGCGATCGGCCTGATCTCGCTCGGACTCGTCGGTGGATCTGCTGCCGCAACTGTCGTGCTTTGCGCCGCGGCCTCATCGGCTTTACGCATCGCCTCCAGAAGATCGTCTGGGTAATAGAACTCAACCTCCTGCATGGCGTGGCCGCCGCGCGATCGTAGCTGCAGGTGGTAGATATGCTTCGTCGTGTAGATGGTCAGATTCGTCGCAATCGCTGGCGCCTGGGGCTTCACAGCGAGGTGAGGCGTCGGGTTTGTCGGATCGCCAGACGATGCCGGCGTCGCCATCCATCGCTCCGTATCGCCCATCGCAACGTCGGTGATGGTCTCACCCGCTTGTAGTTGCAGGTCGGTGGTTCGTAGCGGTTCGCAATCGACTATGGGATCGGGCCCTTGGCTGAAGGGATAGAGTACGTATCGTGGCGTCTTGTACGTCGCCCACTGGCCGTTCTGATCGTGGTCCTTGTACGCTGCCCGAACCTCCGAGGGCTGCTGTGCGAGCAGTTCCGCCCCGGTGATAGGCTTGGGCGTCGCTTCGGACTGCGGTGCGGCTTCAGGCTCGATTGGCGCTACGTTCGCGGCTTGAGATTGATTCTGGTGTCCCTGTTGTGCCGAACACCCTCCGATCGTCAGTGCCAAAGCCAAACTGCCCACGGTGCCAATACGCTTCATCGAACTCGCCTCCCTTCCGTCGGTTACCTAGCTCTGCTGTTCGGCCCAGCTGATCTGCGTCACGTAAAATCCCAGCGGATTATCGATGATCGCGTCGTCAGATCCGGGCGGAGAAACTTGCGTCTGAAGCGCAGCTTCCCAATGCGTTGGAGCGTCAAGCGCTGCGCCCGTGCGGTCGCGTGCCTGCTCGGTCCATCTCACTTGGAAACTGTGTGCGGAGAGCTCGAGGATGGAATCGATTTGTACGGAGACTGTTTGGTGTTCAGCCTTCTTGAAGGGATTGTGCGCGAAGTTGTCGGAGTGGAAGTACTCGTCGAGGTATTTGTCTGCCGCACCTTTCGCATGCGCCAGCATGTCATTGAGCATGTGCTGCTCGGCGCTAGGGTCGCTGCTCACCGAGCGCGAATTGCGGATGAAGCTGGCAACCTCATAGCGCTCCATGCGATCAACGAGCGCCGGATCCGTGCTCGGAATAAGAGGCTTGGGAACGGTAAGCCCGTAGCCGAGCTTGTCGACCTCGACCACGTATGGGATGAACCGGCTGCGAGTGCTCTGCCAGACAACTCCAGCGGCAAGAATCAGGCTCAGCAGCAGCAGTCCTCCGGCGGTGATCTGCCAGTTGCGTTTGCCGAGAACGAGATCGGCGTAACGTTCGTCCCATTCGCGACGGGCTTCGACATAGGGATTCGAGTTCATGGAACTCTCTCCTGCGGTTTGTCAGAAAAGCGAGCGGGGTGGGGGCAGGGTGGGGTAAACTTCCCGGACTGAATGAGATCCGGCGAGACTCGGCGGGACATTTCTCGACCTGCCCTGATGCGGCAAATCGCACTGCCGCAAGGGTTTTCTGTCTCAAGGAGTCTTGCTAAGGTGCCGAGCGTTCGCGGACTGGCGCGATATTGCTAATCTGGCGTACTGGGTAACCGGTACCGAGGGTTCGAATCCCTCCCTCTCCGCCAGTTTTATTGGGTTTTTCGCGATCTGAATCATCGTTTTACGAGCCCGCTTCACTGCCGTTTTCGGGCCGGGTGGGCAGAGGGTGGGCATGATTTGAGGCCAAAGGAGCCGCTCCGCTCTCCAGCGAAGACATTTCTTCTGTGGAAAGATCGTCCGTTGGTATCCAGCGCCAGTAATGTTTCAGCAACATCTGAAGTGTGCGATGGCCCATCTGCCGCTGAATCCAGTTGAGCGGTTTGTGCTGCTTCAGCGCCAAGACCGCGAAGCTGTGACGGCACTGCCCGATCGGTCGGTGAGGAACTTCAGCTCGCGTGAGAATCCGCCGCCATACTACGTCGGTTGCCCACCGCACGTTGGGCGCACCGCCGCTCTCGTTCGGGAAAACGAACTTGCTGCGTAGCTGGACTCTTTCCCGCTGCTTGGACAGCTCCGCCCGAACCCTTGGACCGTACTGGATCATGCGCCGGCTGCTTTTTGTCTTCGGCGTCGTGATGCCGTAGCGGACGCTGAGGCTGCGATTGATCAATGCCCGGTCACGATCGAGGTAGACCCTGTCCCAAGTCAGAGCGAGTGCTTCGCCGCGTCGAATTCCGGTGAAGAAATAGAGCGTGACGAGAGCGCGTTCCCAGCCTTCGGCGGCGGCGATAATCGCTTCAATCTGATCCGCGTTATACGGCATCACTTCAGCATCTTCGGGCTCGTCCGAGATCTCGGAATCGTCGTCGTTCGCCTGGCCTGAATCCTTGAATGGCTTCATGCCGAGCAGGAGGTCTTCGTTGAGAAGCTTCCGAACGCGAGCAAATTCCAGGATTTGATTCAGGACATCCCAGGCCATGTTCTTCCGCCGCGTGCTCAGCGGTTCATTGGCCTTGGTTTGCTTCTCGTCAACCCGTACGCGCCAGCGGTCGATGTCTTCCTGACGAAGTTCCGAGACCGTTTTCGTCCCGATTGCGTCGCGCTGAATGAAGATTCCCGCGACTTCTTTGTAGTAGCCGTGGGTGGATTTCTTGACCTCGCCTTGCTTGCTGAGAAGCCAACTGTCGGCGAGTTCAGTGATGCTGATCGGTTGGGTTTTCTCCGTCGTCTCGATCCCGCGCTGCTTTATCCGATCACTGTCCGGAAATCGCTTGGCATAGTCGAAAGTTCTCGCCTTCAGCTCGAGCTGTATCGTCGCGCAAAGTCTCCTGGCCTCGGCGATGGTCTGCTTGTTCGCCGACACCCCGAGCGGCTCGCGACATTTGACGCCGTCGAAGTACTTAAAGCCGATTCTCAGGCGGCCGTGTCTATCCTTTTCCAGCCATGCCATGTTGTGATTCCTCCGAGTACGTCGGCAGTGTACCTCGTAGTTTTGTGCGGGGTTTAAACTGCCTCGTTCGGAACGTAGGCCAGTGGATCAAATAACGTCCATGCACAACGAAAAGGCCGTCCACTTCCCCGATTCCACCAGAGACGATCCAGCCATATACGGTCTTTCGGTTGCGTCGAAGAATTTTCGCGATCTCAGGGACAGTCAGATACTCGCTCTCTGGCGGTCCAACTTCTGCTGCTTGCCTGTTCATGATCGCCCTGCTTGGTTGTTCTGCTTTCTATTTACCGGCGAAGAATTTTCTGAACGGTGCGGAGAGCGTTACCGCAATCTGGATGCCAGACTAAAAATCCGTCGAATTGTAGGGTCCCCGTGGATTCCTGATTCTCAAAAAGTGTGCAATGTGCAGATTTGGCGCACACACTTTATGAACGGAGTGTTACAGGCGGCTTCGATCCCTAATCGTCGATTCTGCTGCGAGAATATACGGCGGCAAATCTGTATCCAGTCAGTTCATGACTGCAGCGTAACGGCCCGCAAATGGCAAAGGTAAAAATGCCGCAGAGTGACACCTTAAGCCCAATGCACCCGAGGAGTTCGATCATTTCTCGCTATATTCGCCGGGCGCCTTCCAGGCAATTTGCCGCAATGTTCAAATTCCTCTGGACCGGAACTGGAGCAGTTGAAAGAGTCGTTGTCGAATTGATGCATTTAGGCGCACCGCGATCTGCACCACGTGCGGCCAGCGCTTCCCCATTGATCGAATGGATTAAGTTCGGGCTCAGATATCTAAAGCTTCGCGCGTGCTGAGGTGAAGAACCTCGGTGCCCCTCCTTGATAGGAGAAGTTATGGCGCAACCATCTGATGTCGAACGCTATCGGGAAAACCGGCAGGACGAGATTGATAGCGCCGCAGAATACGGCGCGATGGCAGCGAACGAGCCGGATGAAAAAATCGCCAAAGTATACTCCAACCTCGCCAAGATGGAGGAAGCTCATATTGCGTTTTGGGAAGATCGATTGCGATCCGCAGGAGAGACCGTAGGAGAACGTCGACCGTCTTGGCGCAGCCGTGTTATCGCCTGGATAGCTCGGCGGCTCGGCCCTGACGCGGTCCTTTCGACGATCGCCGCCAAGGAGGCAGCGGACCGGAACGTGTATGTGAAGCAGCCCGAGACCAGCGGCACCCGGATGAGCTCGCAGGAGCAGTGGCATACCCGGGTACTGGGCCAACTGCTGCGTACGCAGCCCCAAGGGTTGAGCGGAAGCTTTCTTGGCCGACTCGAGGGCAGGCATCGCGCAGTGGGCGGCAATGCGCTTCGCGCCGCGGTGCTGGGTGCGAATGATGGCCTCTGCTCGAATCTCAGCCTGGTGATGGGAGTGGCAGGAGCATCGATCAGCCGTGGAGGCATCCTCATCACGGGAATCGCCGGTCTCATCGCGGGCGCCTGCTCGATGGCGCTGGGAGAGTGGGTTTCAGTGACTAGCGCACGAGAACTCGCCGAGCGGGAGATTCGGATCGAATCGAGTGAGCTGCAGGAAGATCCTAAAGGCGAAGGCGAGGAATTGCAGTTGATCTACGAATCGAAGGGTCTGAGCAGCGATGAAGCGAAGCGCGTGGTTGATCAAATGCTTTCAGACAAAACGGCAACTCTAGATGCCCTCGCACGCGAGGAATTGGGAATCGATCCAAC
This sequence comes from uncultured delta proteobacterium, assembly GCA_963850125.1. Classification (GTDB taxonomy): domain Bacteria; phylum Desulfobacterota; class Binatia; order Binatales; family Binataceae; genus Binatus. The sequence continues at coordinate 9,833 of CAWKKB010000001.1, forward strand.
TGAGTTGGGTGGCTCCGCCTATGAGGCTGCCCTAGCCTCGTTCATGCTTTTCGCTTTGGGCGCAATAGTTCCGATTCTCCCATTTTTTGTCACCGCCGGACGTGTCGCGGTTATCGTAAGCGTCGGACTCAGCGGACTCGGCCTGTTCGCCATCGGCGCCGCGATCACGATCTTTACCGGCGTGACCGTTTGGCGCTCTGGAAGCCGACAACTTGCACTCGGTCTCGGAGCTGCCGGTGTAACCTTCGTTATTGGCAGGATTATCGGGGCGACTCTGACTTGAGGCGGCGCGATTAAACGGTAGTGCTTGAGGCGAGGACCATCGCCGACCACGCGCAGCCGAGCGCACAGCCGCTGATGACATCCGTCGGCCAGTGCACTCCTAAATACACCCGCGACATACCAATCAGGAGCGGCGCCGCGATTCCTATCGCATAGGTCACAGTCCTGACACCAACCCTCGCCTGAGTCCCGGCAAACATACATGCGAGAGTCAGGTAAACCGCCGCAGACTCCGTAGCGTGACCGGAAGGGAAAGACGAACCGGTTGCCGAGACCGCCCAATACAGCGAAGCTGGTCGGATTCGGGCTACCGCCAGCTTGATTAGATGGTCGAGCGATACGGCGCCAAACATGACGAGAGCTAGAACCAGTAGCGGTTTCCAACTTCGGCCGAGCCAGGCCAGGAGCGCGCCCCCGATGAGTACAGTGATCGAAAGATATAGCGGGTTACCTGCCGTGGTTAGAGCTTTCATCACGCTGGTCAGACCTGCGACCCGATGTGCAGCCGCGTATTCAATGATGGGGGCGTCAAACCGCGCCGTCACCATGGGTCCGATCAACTTTCGGAGTAGACAGGCGGAGATAGTCAACGCTGCGAATCCACCGACGAGCCAAGCCGGTTTAGGGGTGAATCGGGACACAAGAAGCTCGCGCTGGTCTCACTTGCCGGAACTTAGGGACGGCTGAGGTGTCCAGACCACATGGCCCGTAGTCGCGATGTCGATGTCGACTTGTTTCGCCACAGTTAAAAATAGGACGCTCGGGTCTTTGAGACCCCAATCGACGTACGGAACTGAAAAGTGCGCTGTGGCGGTCAGGTTGTCTCCGACGAGCTGACCTTGTGCCGTGAGAGCGACATCATGTCTCCCCCCGTGGAGCGTCAGCACCCCTTGCATCGTCGCTTGAAACTGACCTCCCCTCTTCAGCTGTAGAGTAAAGCGCTGAAGGTCGAAAGTTATCTCTGGATACAGTTGAGCCTCGAGAACACTTTCTCGCATATCATTGTCACGCGCGCCGATGCCCGTGTCGCCGCTCCTGGCGTCGATGACGATGGAACCGCCAGCTTTTCCAGTAGCGGGGTCCGCGATGATGATTCCTCGTTCAAGTTTGAAAGTTCCGTGTGTAGTGTGTAAGTTACCCGGCAGACGAAATTCAATCAGTGTCTTTGATGGGTCGAGTTCAAGCGTTCCAGACCGCAATTCCGCGGACGCCGCACCATGAACGGAGACTCCTATGGTCAGCAGGTATGCGAAGGCGCAACTGCCAATGACAGTTATGACGCGGCGCGCCATGCTCAAAACTTCGGTCCAGAAGCCGTTTGAGGCATGCATCAACTCGAGGGTCGATGAGTCTTTTGCCTCATTTAAATTCATTGTCCACTCGATTTATTTCGTAGTGTGAGTCCGTGTGCAGGCAGTGCGGGCTGCGATGCCCACTTCAGCAGCGCCTGCTTCTGGTCGTCGGCCAGGCGTGCAGAGTGATCGAGCGCCGTGTAGTCTCCGGGCGGCATCGAACCGCCGCTGACGGACTGCTCGATATTCTTTAGTGCATCGGCTTTTGTCTGCGCGTCATAAGTTTGCCAATCGGAAAAATTCAGTACCCCGCGCGCCGAGTTGGCCGCGAGGTACGTCGGTGAAACTGCGGCGTACCAGGGTGCGCTTCCGCCGGTCGAATGGCACTCGTAACACGATTGCTCAAGGATTGCGTTCACCTGCGGATCGGTACTAACTGCGTTCGTGGAACGTTGAGCGGTCGTCTCGGGAGCGGCCGTCTGCTGCGAACTTGAACAGCCCACAAACAAGAGAGCCAGATCTACGAACAACACCATCGGGAGTTGAATCTTGAATATCCTCATACCTTCTAGTCATCGAGACTCAGGAAACGGAGAAGTCCTGCCACGATGAAGATCACCCCTATGCCAATGGTTGCCGCCAAGGGCAGCAACGCAGCGGACGCCGGCTGGTTGCGAATCATCAAATCGTTGAACGCCTGCATCGTCCAGGTCGTTGGTAGCCATCGAGCTAGTTCGCGCATCCATCCGGGCTCGAAGTCCAGCGGCCACCAGCATCCGCCGATCGCCGCCATCGAAATGCTGATGGTCACGCCCAATGACGGCACCGAGTCGTGCGCGGTTGCAATCGAGGCGACCACCAGTGCTAGCGCTGCAGCCGCGAAAGAGATCCCGACCGTCGGAATGATCAAGGCTAGAGGATTGCGCCCAAGCGAGATTCCGAACAGCGCCCATCCGACCGCGAATAGCAACACCATTTGCACGATCCCGACGATAAGCCGCGCGAATAACTTCCCCAGCAGCAGACCTGTAAGCGGCGCACCGCTGACCTGGAGGCGCTTCAATGTCCCCCAATCGCGCTCATCGAAGAGCGTCAGCGCGATTCCCAGCATCATGCCGATCAGGAGAAACGTCACGCCAAATCCGGGGACATACTGATCGAAGGCGTTCACCGTCACGGCTTCACCCTCGATCGCAGGTTTCTCGACGAATTCGATGTCTCCCGGGAGCGTGATCGCCTGAGCCTCTCCAAAGGACTCGATTTGCGATTGGGCCGCCGTTCTCGCTTGTTCGGATATCCTTCGGCATAACTCGTCGATACGAAGCTCGAGAGCGTTGACCTCTACTCGCCTGACGGGGTCGACGAATAGTATCAGCCGAGGCTGGCCGCCCGCGGCGACGGCGGCGCTCGTTCCCGCCGGAATTAACATCGCTATAGGAGTCCGATCGCGTCGGCTTACAACGCGTCGCGCTTCGTCGGGGTTGTCGAGCACCTCCAAAGCTACGCCGCGCTCCCTGCGCAAAGCCTCAATTATTCCCTCGGCTACTTTTCCGTGATCGAGGTCGACCAGGGGTAGGCGAAAAGAATTCGCCGAGCCACCATACAGACTGCCGAGCGAGTATCCCGCGACTGTGATAATGACGACCGGCGCGAACAACAGCATAAACAGCACAATCGGATCCTTGACCAGGAGCCGGGCCTCGTTTTGAGTGGTTAGCCAGATTGCTCGAAGCATGGCGACACCGCTCAGAGGACCTGGTCGCGCAGCGTGCGGCCCGTCAGCGCGATGAATGCGTCCGACAGATTCGGGCTGTGCAGGTTGAAATCGACGACGTTCACATCCAGGGTCCGAAGTCCGTGCAGCACCTCCGCGACCTGCGCGAAACTGTTCATCTCGAGGATCGCCTTGCCCTCGCTGACGGTGGTTCCTATTTCACGCACCCCGGCAAGGCTGCCGAAGCGGCCATCCGGCAACTGCCCGCGATAGGTCAGCTCGATGCGAGGCCGGCTGCCTCCGAGCGAGATCACCTTTTCGAGGTCGCCTTCCGCGATCAGTCTGCCGCGATCGATCAGCAGCACGCGATCGCAAATGCGCTCTGCCTCTTCCATGTAATGAGTGCTGTAAATCACGCCCGCGCCCGCATCGGCATAGTGCCGAATCAGCGCCAGTAACTGTTCGCGCGACTGAAGATCGACGCCAACCGTAGGTTCGTCCAGCAGCAACACGGAGGGACGATGAACAATTCCACAGGCTAGGTTGAGCAGGCGCTTCATCCCACCGGAGAATGAGTGCATAGGATCGTCGGCCCGATCGCCGAGGCCCACCTCGTCGAGCGCGCGCCTGCAATGCTCTATTGCGTCGATGTGGGAGAGTCCCTGCATGCGCCCGAAATGCCATACGTTCTGCGCCGCGCTAAGGGTGGGATATAGCGCGAGCGATTGCGGCACCAGCCCAAGCATCCGTCCCAGTCCAGTCGGGTCACTCTTTCGCGGCTTACCATTGATAAGAACATGACCGCTATCGGGTTTAAGTAGAGTCGCCAGAATCGAGAGGGTCGTGGTCTTGCCCGCGCCGTTGGGTCCGAGCAAGGCGGCAATTTCACCTGGCCTTACTGCGAGGCTGACATTGTCAAGTGCAAGCCGCGCGCCGTAACTCTTCGAAATCTCGATCGCCTCGAGAAGTGGTGCTTTTGCCGGACTCATTGAAACTTACACCGCTGATACCATCATCAGCTCGGGGTTGACGACGAAGATCTAATGCTGGGCGCGTTCGGCCGGAGCGATGACGACAGCGAGGGCTAAAACTGCGAAGACTTTCATTGCATCTCCCATGGAGAGTTAACTACGAGAGTTGTTTTGGCGTCCTCGATTTCAGTTGGCGAACGCCTGTGGAGCAACAACGGCGGGCTGGGCGACACGCGTGAGCCTGGCCGTTACGCGCATCGCGCCGGGCCAGACACTGAGGCAGAACGGCAACACTGCGCGCGCGAGTGCGTTGTTCAAGCCGTGGTCGGCGAGCTTGGCAAGACGCATCTGGAGGAGCATTGCTGAGCGCAGTTTTGGCTGAAAGACCTGCGCCGGCTCCGCTGCGAGATAGGCAGCGGCGGCATGGCGGGCAGTATGCAGCGCGATGGATATGCCGTCACCGGTGAACGAGGGGATGACGGCTGCCTGATCGCCAATGCAGTAGAGCCCATCCTCCGTTGTGCGACGGATGTAACCGTAAGGGATATGAGTGACGACGATCGGTTTGTCGAGGAGCGGCTCCGCACCGTCAAGCCGCATTGCGAGGTGGGGACAATCCTGTTGCATCTTCGCAAGGAGGCCCTCCCAGCGAAGGCCCGCACGTGCAAAATACCAACGTTTCACCACCAAGCAGAAATTCGCAATGCCGTCTTCCACCGGTTGGATACCACCGTAGCCTCCGGAATAGAGCATCAACTCACTGGCGTCCGCCAAGTCAGCGGTCTGGGCGGCAGACAACCGATAATACATCTTGAAGGCGACCCATTGGTGAGGGTCCTTCGGGCGAGCGTGGCCGCGCAGATCGTGCTTGCCCGTGGCAAGAAAGACGCTTGGAGCTTCGTATGTGCTGCCGTCGTCGAGCGTAGCCTGCCAGAGGTGGGCGGTCGCGCGGCTGAGCGACTGCACACTGCGACCGCGCTCGACGCGGACTCCGGCGGTGACAGCCTCGGCAATGAGCGCTGTATCGAGCGCCTTGCGCGTGAGCGAGGCTGCGCGAAAAGGTAGCGGAGCCTCCGCGGCGCGTCTGGCTGCGGCAAGGCGAACGTAATCGATGGGCACCGCGCCAAGAGAGGCCACGTCGATGCCAAGAGCATGCAGGTCTTCAAGGGCCTCACCGCTTAGGAATTCTCCGCAGACCTTATGGCGCGGCGTGGGCTCGCGTTCGATCAACGTGACGCTTCGTCGCTTTCGGGCGAGCGCGATGGCAGCCGCACAGCCTGCCACTCCACCACCGAGGACGAGAACTTCATCTTGCAAGGCATTGCTCCTGATTCACGGATGTTCCATCAATGTGTAGCTGGATTCCGTATTTCTATCTGTGGTGGATCGTTGGACAGCTGGGTGGTTACGGGCCTGCAGTCAGCTCGGATCTGGAGGGAGCCAGCTTCGTGAGATAAACCATGCGCTACGGTCAAACTTCGGCGCGTGGTGAGTTCGTTCCAGTCGAGCCCGAGGTCGACCAAAACGATGGAGGCCAAGGTGAAGGCGATGACGCCAACCGCCGACAGTACATCGCCAAGATGGCTCCAGTAGGCGGGCACAAGGTTGAGTACACGGCTGGAGACAAAGACAAACGTGACCGCATAGGAGCGGGCCATCCACTGGCGGTGGACGGCGATCTGTCTGTTACGCGCGGCGATCACGGCAGCGGTAGTGCAGACGATCCATGCAGCGCCTTGCATGGCGGTCCCAGGCAGCCCGGGACGTCCGGTGGCAAGGGCGATCCCGGTAAAGGCGCCAATGATGACGGAAATGAAGTACACGCGGCCTACGATGCGATGGAGTTTCAGGTGACGCTGCCGAAGGCGCGACGAGAACTGCAGAGGGCCGGCCAGCAGAGCGAAGGTTCCGCAGAGCGTGTGCGGAATGAGGAGTCCGCGGTCGGCTATGACCTGCAGGCGGTAGGCGTGGTACATGGGGTAATCGATGAAGAGAAGGACCTCTGACGTGATGAAGACAAAGAGCGTCGTGACACCAAGAAAGATCCAGAGAACGGTTTTGAATCTGAAACGGCTGGCACTAGGTGTACGCAGGCTGAAAGATGCCATTATTCACCTCTCAGTTAGACGTGATGAGGTGCGCCACGATGGCGGCCTGGGCGATATGCTTCACGTCTCTTAGTCCAACGAGACGCTTCAGAATTACCGACCTCACTTCCATCGCCCCACGCACAAGCGTCCCGGCCGCCAATGTTCTACCGTCACCACCTCCCGCGGAACATCAGCCGCAGCCAACAAGCGTAACCAATCCTCTTTCCGGAAGGCTCGCCGGAACGAAACCGGGCCATCATGCCTCACAATCTTGTGCCACGGCACCAACCCAAACATCCGACAACTCCAGCCCGCCCGTTCGAGATCGTTGATAAACCAACCCACCTGCACGGACGCTTCCATCCGCCGCAGCAGCGCGACGATCTCTTCGTCCTCCAGATGATGTGCGAGCAGCGAACTAACGACGATATCCATCGGCTTCTCCGGCCGATACACTCTGGCATCGCCGGTCACCCATTTAATTCCCAGCTCCTTCGGCGTGGACTCCGCTGCCGCGCGCGCCGCATAAGGATTCAAGTCGATTCCCGTTAACTGCACAGCGATGCCCCGTCTCCGTGCCCAGCCTGCAATCTGGCGCAGTAGGTCTCCACCGCCACTGCCCAGGTCGACCATGTGTAACGGCTCACGCAAGCCGCTCGGTAGCCGCTCCAGCCACGTTAGCGTCGGCCGATAGCCCAGCAGCCAGCGATTCGCCTTTTCCAGACTGCGCAGGCAGTCACGGAAATCCTCATAACTACAGTCACCATCCATAAGCTCGGGGAACTCACGCGGAGAAACCCGCCGACTGAGATCGCCCGATTCATGCCCTACAGGGCTAACTATGTCGTTCGATTTCCGTCTAATTCCCGGAACGATTCTCCTTGGCGCCCGAGCGACTATTTCGCTGCACGCGGTCCCCGATAGAGGTTGGAGTTCCGAAGATTGATCGAACCGCGATTCCGGGCGACTCATAGGTTAATTTCAGCGCGCTCGTTCGACACCGTCACAGGGGCGTGTTTTTTCATTGCGCTCTTCATTTCTTCACGACTGATTTCCAGCGTGGTCAACAACGGCCACACCACGCGTGCGAGAAAAATCCGGGGGCTTATTCCGGCTCCAGAACTCGCTAGCCGTTGCCGATAATTTGGAATCAGACCGTCACCGGGCATTTTGAAGTTCGCAATGACGTAGGCCAGATCAGTCAGCGTCTCTTCGCGGTTTTGGATTAGCTCCAACTGGAGCATGTCGCGGTAGAAGCCGGCGTGCGCCGCCTCGTCGCGGCCAACGAAAAGAAAAATCGCTTCCAACACCTCATCACCGGCATCGCGAGCTTTGTTTCTCTGCAGATTGTAAGCAGTAAAAGTTGCGCCCTCCTGCAGGGCTCCGTAACACGTCATTTGGCGAACCGTACGAAAAGGCAGTTGCCACTCCCTTGAAAAGGTCGCCGTCTCCAACGCTTCGAACTCCGCCGGAGACCGAAGACCCGAGCGGGTCAGATACTCGCGAAAAGCCAATCCATGCCTGGATTCCTCAAAAGCCCAACGTGTCTGAAACCACGCCATCCCAAACATAGAGCGCGTCAAATCGAGTCCTTTGGAACTGTAGTCAGGCACGTAGAGCTCTTCAGTGCAGAAGATCTCCACGCGGTCTCCAACTTCGTCACTCGCTTTGCTGGCGTCCAATTTCTCCCACGGCACGTCGTTGAAAATGTTCCAACGTCGCTTGTTCTCCGCCGTTTCTAGAAAATCGAGATAAATCTGATAAGCTCGCTCACGCATCGTTACAGGCATTGTCTCGCTCGTCTTTCGGTCAAACGCGGTCGGCTCACTCGGCCTGTCGGCATTCTGAACCTGAGGTCTCATTGGACCTTCAGGGCATGCTTCGTGTCGTCTGCCCGTAGAGGCGATGTTTTTGGTATCAAGCAAGGCAGCAGCGACGGGTGCGAACTCTTAGCAAGCGGCCTGCCATTGCTTTACGCTAGTATCGTTGGGTAATCGCACGACTTCTCATCTCCGCATCTCGACAACGACTGTCGGTAGTCCCAAAATTTGAACGCATGAAACAGCCTCACGTACAAAATTTTGAACGGAGGAACATTGGAGGTCGTCAAATTGGAGCGATTATTAACGAATTTTAATCTCGGAGAGCGGCATCGCATTTGCTCAAAGGTGTGTCCCCTTCGGAAGCAGCGAGATGACCGCTGATGGCGCAAGCGTCGCGGCGATTCGCGAACCCCGAACCAAGATGACCGAGAAGAAGCCGAGCAAGAATCTCTGGGCGCTTAGTTCGCTCGCAGGCACGATCGGTGCCGGCGACTTCGCGGTAGAAGATCACGACTCCTTTCACCGCCAGGAAGTCGTCTTTGCCGCTCTCAACCTCCTGCTTATCGGCGCGCTCTTGGCGCTACAGGCAATCTCGAAAATCGTCCGCGGCCGTCCTTCCGCATCCGTCATTGTCGTCCTGGCTGCCGGTTTTACAATTCAGGCTGTTTATTTCATCTGGCTTCGCACGAGGGACGCGACAACTTCTCAAGGCGCGCGCCGGTTCCTTACTTACTGGGCTCTCGGATTCAACTCGATTCTCGCGTTGGTACTCACCTCGTTAACCATTAGGGGAGACACTGCGTATTACGCGTTGATGCTTCTTCCCATACTGGAAGCATCGTTCAGACTAAGCCTTGGCGTCACGATCGCAGTAATCGCGCTCGCGGACTTCATCAGTTTCCTTGGCGCGTACGGCCTCAAATTCGGCGAGTACATCGAAGCAGGCGCGATGACCGTAATTTACAGCGTGATGGGACTGTTGGTCTGGCTCCTGGTTAACAATCTGCGCACGCGCGAGGCAAAGTTTGCGCACAATCTTGAGGAGCTCGAGCGTACGCGTCAGCAATTGCTCTCTGAAGAGAAGCTTGCCGCTATAGGCAGACTGTCGCGAGCGATCGCGCACGAGATCCGAAATCCTGTGGCGATGATTTCGAGTTCACTGGCGACCGCCACCCGGCCGGGTCAGGACGAAACGGAGCGAGAAGAAATGTTCTCGATCGCAGCCAAAGAAGCCGTGCGTCTCGAACGGCTCACCACCGACTTCCTGGTCTACGCCCGTCCGCGCCCAGTGCAGGTCGCGCGGGTAAACCTCGCCGACACGCTGAACTACGTCGCTACCGTCGCCCGCGCGCACGCGGCCAACGAAGGCGTAACGATCGACGTCGCCGTCGACAGCAGCCTCGAGGGAGATTTCGATGCGACCCAGATGCATCAAGCGCTCCTGAACCTGGTGCTGAACGCAATCGATGCATGCCATCAGGGCGACCTGGTGAAACTCGACGCTCAGAAGAACGGTAACGGCAAGATACGAATTGACGTAGTTGATCCGGAGGGACCGATCCCCGCCGAGATTGTGGCCCGTATTTTCGAGCCTCTGTTTACCACCAAGCAGGGCGGTAACGGACTAGGACTCGCGATCGCGCGCAATATCGCACGCGCCCACGGCAGCGACATCGTATTGAGGATCAATGAACCGCGGCAGGTATGTTTTTCGATTGAGATACCGGCGCACTCCGGGAGCCAATCTCTCAGATAGGGGACGGACTATGGGGAAGATACTGATTGCAGATGACGAACCGCATTTGCGGCGGATTCTCATTTCCAATCTCAAGCAGGAGCATCACGAAGTAGTCGAGGCTGCCGGCGTCAACGACGCGCGGAGCGCGCTTGCCGAGCATACATTTGACGCTGTCATAACCGACCAGAAAATGGGCGACGGTGAAGGATTGGACGTCCTCGCGGCGGCGCGGGAGACCGATCCGACCTTGTCCGTTGTTTTTCTTACGGCGTTTGCGACCATTGAACTCGCAGTCGAGAGCATGCGCCGCGGCGCGTTTGATTTCATCACCAAGCCCTTCGTTCCTGAAGTTCTGCTCGCATCCGCGACGCGCGCGATGGAGCACACGCGGCTGGTACGTGAGAACAGCAGGCTGCGCGACACGCTGGTGCGCCTTGAAGGTTCATCAGAGATCACAGGGCGCAGTGGGACGATTCGCCAGCTTCGCGAAAAAATTGCTCGCGTTGCACCAACCAACGCTACCGTCCTCATCGCTGGAGAAACCGGAACCGGCAAGGAGCTGGTCGCCCGTGCAATTCATCGCAACAGTCTGCGTGGCGAGAAGCCCCTGGTCGCCGTCAATTGTGCGGCGTTCACCGAAACGCTGCTGGAAAGCGAGCTGTTCGGACATGAGCGGGGAGCGTTCACCGGCGCCGACCGCGCGCGAGAGGGGGTTTTCGAGGCAGCACACGAAGGCACTCTCTTTCTCGACGAGGCGGCCGAAATGTCGCTGCCGGCACAGGCCAAACTACTGCGAGTATTGACCGACGGGCTGGTCACGCGACTCGGATCGACCAAGCCGCGGCACACCGATGTGCGGCTGCTGGTCGCAACCAACAGGGATTTGAAGCGTCGCGTGCAGGAAGGCAGTTTTCGCGAGGACCTGTACTACCGGCTCGCGGTAGTTCCGCTCACGGTCCCTGCCTTGCGCGATCATCGTGAAGACATACCCGAGCTTTGCGCTTACTTTCTGGCGCAAGCTGTGCGCGACCTTAAAACGCCGCCGCGCAGAATCAGCACCGAGGCGATTCAGACGCTTCTCAGCTACGACTTTCCGGGGAATATTCGCGAACTTCGCAATCTTATCGAGCGCGCCTGCATTCTTTCAGTTCAAGAGGAAATCACGTCGGAGAATTTCCCGGTATCGACGCCGCGCAGTGCAAACGGCGCCGTGCCCCGCAGTTCGGCCGAGCTCACTCCCGACCAGCTCGCCGAAATGATTCCGGAGACGCACAACCTTCGAGACTTTCTGGCGTCGTTGGAAAAAGCGGTGATTCAGCGCGCGCTGAAAGTAACCGATGGCGCTCAGGCGGAAGTCGCGCGCCGGCTGGGAATGTCGCGAAGCGATCTTTCATACAAGCTCGGCAAACATCGCATTAAAGATGCTGCGGGTTGAGAGGCTGGAACTGCGGGCTTGTAAGGATCGCGATGCGCAGAGCGATACTTCCGCTATCCGTCTGCATGATCGGGCTGCTTGCTGCCGCGCGACCATCGCATGCGATCGACTTCTACGAAATCGAGATTTACGACACGGACACGACGCCGGCCGGTCATCTGCAGCTCGAACTGCATTCCAACACCACGTCGACGGCGACCGGCGAGTTGGCAAAGAGCCAGATCGACGTATACCAGGTGCACGAGACGGTCGAGGCGACCTACGGAGTGCTGCGCTGGCTCGAGGTAGGACAATATTTCTGCACGGCGAAGCTCTCGAACGGCGACTACGAATACTCTGGCTCGCGCAGCAAGATGCATTTCGGCATCCCCCAGACCTTCGAGTGGCCGGTGCAGTTCGGCGGCAACATCGAGCTCGACTACATGCGTCACGCGGCGGAGGAAAACCCGACAACGCTGGAACTGCGCCCGATCGCCGGCGCGAACTACAAGGGATTTCGGCTGGTGGGAAACTTCGCGTTCGAGGATCCGCTCAGTGGTCCAGGCGCGCATCACGGTTTTCAATTCGATCCGTCGGGCATGCTGGTCTACAAGCTCAACGACTGGCTTTCGCCAGCGCTCGAATACTACGGCGACATGGGCTCGATCCAGCCGCTGGCAAAAGTGCAGGAACAGCAGCACTTCATCGTGCCGGCGCTGAATTTTGATTTCCTGCCGCAGCTCGAGCTCAATCTCGGAGTCGGAATCGGAGTGACTCGCGCGAGTAACGGGATATTTCTGAAGTCGATTGTTGGCTGGACGTTTTAAGCGCCGCGCCTTTTTTTGTACGGCATCACTGTTAACAAGGATTGCCGAAGTTCGAAATGAAATCTGATTTGATACAATTCGAAAGAACCCGTGCGCGATTGACCATGCTCGTGTGGTCGCTACTGGCGATCTTTTCGTTTGCAACCCCGGCATTCAGCCAAGACGCCGCTCCACTCTCGCAAAATCCCGCCGCACAGTCGGCGGCTGCCATACAGCCCCCGCCGGGCGAGAGCCAGGCGGTCACCCCCGATCCGCTGTCGGGATTCAACGAGCCGATGTTCACCTTCAACCTGAAGCTCGACGATTGGGTGCTGCGCCCCGTTGCCAGCGGCTATGCGAGCATCGCGCCGACTCCAGTGCGCGAGAGCGTCGGCAGATTTTTCGACAACGCCCGAGTCATCCCGCGTTTCGCCAACAACCTCTTTCAGCTGAAGCTGGCCGAGGCCGGCGACGAAGCCGCCCGTTTCGGAATCAACACGACGGTCGGAGTGGCGGGCTTGTTCGATCCCGCCGACAAATGGTTCGGCCTCAAAGAGCATCCAAACGATTTCGGCCTGACGATACGCTACTACAACCTCCCAACCGGTCCGTACGTGATGCTGCCGTTCTTCGGACCTTCGACGGTCGGCGACACGGTCGGCCTGGTCGCGGACGGTGCTATGGACCCCATCAGCTACTTCGTTCCACTGTGGGTATCGGTCACGGTAGCCGGTGGGCGTGGCGCGGTCGAAGCGGTGAACTACCGTTCTCTGAACCTGAACCAGTTCGAGGAAGCCGATCGCTACGCGATCGATCTCTACGGCGCCGTTCAGGACGCGTAGCTGCAGACGCGCGACCACGAGGTCAAGAAGCTCCACGAGGAAGAGTGGTAAAGTGGCCCTATATCGTCAGTTCACGGTTTGGTCTGGCGGATTGTCACCATCTCGGTACCGCGCTGATGCGTTGGTCTGCCAGACTTCTCCCCTCCGGCTCCCCTACAGATAACAACTCGAAACCGAGGTGCCCGATCGTGTCGTCGATCCGCCGCATAAAGGAACAGAAACAGGACATCATTCGTCGGCATGCCCAGGCCGATAATGTTAAGGCATTAACGCAAGTTCTGACGACGTTGGCGTCACTTGCGCTTCTTTGGTGGGCCGCTCTGTCGAGTGCCCACGTTTCACGCTGGCTCACCATCGCTCCGGTGCTGCTGATCAGCTTGTTCACGTTGCGCGCTTTTGTGCTGATGCACGAATGCGGCCATGGCAGCCTGTTTCGCAGCCAGTGGCTCAATCGTGCATTCGGTTTTCTCCTGGGCGTCGTCTCCGGCATGCCGCAGTACGTGTGGTCGCAGCATCATAATTTTCACCACGCCAACAACGGCAATTGGGAAAAATACCGAGGCCTCTACACCACGCTGTCAGTCGATGAATACGCGGCGATGACCGACGCGCAGCAGCGCATGTATAGACGCAAGTGCAGCATCGCGGTCGCTCCTGTTGCCGGTCTTATATATGTGATCTTCAACCCGCGCTTTACCTGGCTCAAAGGCAGTATCGGCCTTGTGAACCATATCGTTAAAGGGAAAGTTGCGCAGCCAAACCTCTCGATCAAGGCGCACGCCGCCAGTTTTGAAACGCCCTATTGGAAATCGCACAAAGAGTACTGGCACATGTTCTGGAACAATGTCGTCCTGCTCAGCGTGTGGGCATTGATGTGCTGGGCCTTCGGTACGGTGCTGTTCTTTACGATTTATTTGATCAGCGCATCGCTTGCCGGCGGCGCGGGAATTATTTTGTTTACCGTTCAGCACAATTTTGAGCACTCTTATGCGACCGACGGCAGATACTGGGATTATGATACGGGCGCGATCGAGGGATCGAGTTTTCTGATTTTGCCTCGCTGGTTAAACTGGTTTACCGCCAATATCGCCTATCATCACATCCACCATCTTTCCGCCAGAATTCCAAACTATTGCTTGATCAAGTGCCACAACGAATATCGGGAACTCTTCTCGGACGTGACCTGCGTCAAGTTATCTCACATTCACAAAGCCTTGAAATATATTCTTTGGGATACGCGCGCACAGCGGATCATTTCGGTAGCGGAGTATCAGCAGCAGATTAGGCAACCGATTTTGGCTAATTGAAGGCAGTTAACCATGTTCGTAAGCGTAAGCAGCTGACCGCTTAGCCAGGGTTTCCGGGCATTGGACCGACCAGCGGCCTAGCGGCGTCACAACAAAATGTTGATCGACGAAGGGCGATGCGAGTGATGTGCGTCGACTTTCACCAAAATTCGTATCCGTTCTTTCCACGCGCGCCTGACCAGTTCCTCGACATGGGGTTCCCGGCTGTCGAAGCGTCGGATCGCTCCGCCCATCGTCTCAAGCGTGAAGCTCTCGAAGTCGCCGAAGCGGTCGTAACTCAGGCTTTCAACTTTGCCCTCGAAACGGTGCTCGTCGCAGTGATCAGCAATCTTGACCTCGAGCCGCTCCGAGGCGATGCCATTGGCGATCACGACAAGGATCCAGTCTCCCAGGGGCAAAGTCGACGGGATATCGATCATGCAGGAGTGGAGGTCGTCGGGCACCTTGGTTCCGGTCGCCACGCCCATGGTCGAGAAGTCGTGGCTGCGCACATAGACAACTTCGCCCGAGCCCGATCTGGTGAGCCGGACGATCGGGTAGTTCGTGGCCATACCGGCGTCGTCGCCATAGCACACCGCCTGCGACAGGCCGTTGATCTCGGTGCCGAAGAGGCGATAGCTGTGCCCCGGGACCATGCAGTCGGGAACCGAGATGTGCGCAGGTCTCCAGGAATGGTGCGGCAACCCGCTGGCGGGATCCGGCGTGTAGAGGAAAAGGCTATTGCTGTGCGCGCTGCATAGAAGCTGCCCGGTGGGAAGCAACAGGAAGCAGGATTGCCAGGTCCAATTGCCGGCGGGAAGCGATGGCTGCACATCGAGCGGCGGCAAAGTCGTTGCCGAACTATTCGGATCGTATTCGAGGAAGACCGGATTGAGAGAGAAGTAATCACCGGCATCCGGTTCCGTCGTGCCCGCGAGACACACGACTTTGCCGCTGGGCAGCAGGCAGGCCGGCGCGTCGAGCGCGGTGAGCGTGGGCCAGTTCGGGCTCGCGCTGGTATCGTTGGGAAACACTGGGCCTACGGTCCACGACCCCGGATCGGTGGCGTGCGGACCGGACGTGAAGATTGCAGTTTTGCCTGTGCCACCAATGACAATGGCCTTGCCGCCGGGCAGCAGGATGACGGGGCCCGTTTCGTAAACCCCGACGCCCTTCAGCTTGTCGATCGACAGCTTCACGGGCGACGGCGCGCAATCCACCCACTCGTCGAGCCAGGGGACATAGCGTTGCGCCTTGGGCGTATCGCGGACGGCCGGCGCCAGAACGCTCCCATCGCGCAGCAGTGCGAAGGTTTCTTCCTCGAAGGGATCCTTCTTGTCCGTTTTGGCCAGCGTCCCGAATTTCAGGCCAGCTTCAATCCAGTCGTTGGTACGTGGATCCCAGATGGCCGTGCGTTTGGACCAGGTGGGCGGTGGGCCCGATGGCGTGGCGCCGCCGAGCAGCACGCGCCCGTCCGACAGGACTGACCCATTGCAGTCGCCACGGACGAAATCAAAGCTCGATGGCTTGGCGATGGCGCTCCACTGATTAGTCTGCGGATCGAAGATTTCTCCGAGAGGCGTGTCAGAGCCGGCATCGGAATCTTCGCCGCCGATAGCGAAAACGCGGCCGTCGCTGAGGACGCCCGAGGCGAAGTATTCGCGCGTATTGATCATGTCGAACTCAGTAGACCAGGCCCCCGTTTCGTACCGCCCGCTGCTATCGGGCGTCAGACGTAACCACTCCTTGCCATAGGCGTTGTGCAAAAGCACCGAGCCGTCAGTCAGCAGAAGCATCGTGTCGGAACTGAACGTCCCCGAGGCGACCGTTGGGAGCGGAGAGATCGTCTTCCATGTTCCAGGCATAATCGGACTCCCCTGGTGCAATCTTGATTGACTGTCTGGGGCGTTGCGTGTCGCTGTAACTTAGCGGTACGTCGGCGTCACGCTTAAGTATATAAAGAGGAAGCTAACTTCTCAGCGCTGGCGTGTTACGCAACGTAAAAATGGAACACGCTCGCGGACGGGTCAGCAGAACCTTCGATTCTCATTAAGATTTTCCTTCCCCCTCAATGACGGCCGCGGATCAACATTCTCTGTCGGCATCAAAAGAGAGGCTTATCAATGAAATCATCCATAGCTCCGGTTCCCCGCAGGCGGGTTGCCTTTTAACTCTAATATCTTTATAAATATGGAATGATGAAGAAGTCGATAGCAATTGCAGCGCTGGGCGCGCTGGCGCAGGAGACTAGGCTCGATATCTTTCGCCTGCTCGTGCAGAAGGGACCCGAAGGGCTGCCGGCTGGCGAAATCGGGACGCGGCTGGGCCAGCCCTCGCCCACCATGTCATTTCACCTCAACCAACTCAGGTTCGCAGGCTTGGTCAGCTCGCGGCGCGAGAGCCGATCGATCATTTATAGCGGCAACTTCAAGGCGATGAGCGATCTCCTCGCATATCTGACCGAGAACTGCTGCGGCGGGCGGCCTGAGCTATGCAGCCCCGCTGCCGCGACGGGCTGCGGATCATCCGAAAGTGTGCCTCAGCAGACTGTCGCACCAAAGAAAAATCGGAGGGCAAATGTATGAAACGATTTCACGCTCACGTCCGGGTCGATGACCTGGAGTCGTCGGTACGCTTTTATTCGACGCTGTTCGGGACTGAACCGGCAGTGCTCAAGGCTGACTATGCGAAGTGGATGCTCGACGATCCGCGCGTCAACTTTGCCATCACCGCGGGTTCGACGTCGACCGGCCTCGATCATCTCGGACTGCAAGTCGAATCTGACGAGGAACTGGCGACAATCGCCGGACGACTCGACGCCGCCGGGCAGTCGGTCGTGAAGCAGGAAAACGCATCGTGCTGCTACGCGCGCGGCAATAAAGGCTGGGTATCAGATCCGAATGGCATTTCGTGGGAGACGTTTCACACGTTCGGCGAGAGCACGGTGTACGGCAATGACGTAGCCCCGCGTCCACTCCCATCCAAAACCAAAGAGTCTGATTCGTGTTGTACGCCAGCCCCGTCCTCTACGGCCTGCTGCTCAGCCTCGAAAGCGCAACAGTGAACCGAACCCATGACGGAAGATCGCGCCATGGCCAATCGTGAATACAAGGTGTTGTTTCTGTGCACCGGCAACTCCGCGCGCAGCATCATGGCCGAGTGCGCCATCAATCGCTGGGGCAAGGGAAAATTCAAGGGGTTCAGCGCGGGCAGTCATCCCAAGGGCACCGTCCACCCTCTGACACTTGCTCTGCTCCTAGAACTGAATTACGAGACCTCAAACTTACGTAGCAAGAGCTGGGACGAGTTTGCCCGTCCGGACAGTCCAACGCTGGACTTCGTCTTCACGGTTTGCGATCGAGCGGCCGCCGAGCAGTGCCCGTTGTGGCCGGGACAACCGATCACTGCGCACTGGGGCGCCACCGACCCTGTGACGTTTGAGGGTACAGACGAGCAAAAGCGCCGCTTCTTCTTCCGCGTCTACAGCGAGCTGGAAAATCGCATCAAGATTTTCACCAGCCTCAGAATCGATGCGCTCGACAGCTTCGCGCTGGAGCAGCGCGTCAGGGAAATCGGCCGAATCAAACTTCCGGAAGGACGCGAGCGCTAGCCTCGATTCGCCTGCGATACAACGCTCCGACACAGGAGACTCAAGGATGAGTGCAACGATATCGATCGCGCAGACGCCGGTGTTGCGCAGGCTCTCGTTCCTCGATCGCTACCTTACGCTCTGGATTTTTCTGGCGATGGCGGTCGGGATCGCGATCGGCGCGATCTTTCCTGACGTGAAAGCGACCTTTGACCGCATGAGCGTCGGAACAACCTCTATACCCATCGCAATCGGCCTCATCCTCATGATGTATCCGCCGCTCGCCAAGGTTAACTACGACGAGATGGGCGACGTTTTCCGCGATTGGAAAATTCTCGGGCTATCGCTGGTGCAGAACTGGATTATCGGTCCGATTTTGATGTTCGCGTTGGCGATCATCTTCCTGCGCGATCGTCCCGAGTACATGGTCGGACTAATCATGATCGGGCTTGCGCGCTGCATCGCAATGGTTATCGTCTGGAACGATCTGGCAGACGGCGACGCCGACTATTGTGCGGGCCTAGTGGCCTTCAACTCGATCTTCCAGGTTCTTTTCTTTTCGGTTTACGCGTACGTGTTCATTACGGTCCTGCCGCGGTGGCTCGGCCTCGGCGGAGCGATCGTGCACATCACGATCGGTCAGATTGCTGAGAGCGTTGGCATCTACCTCGGCATCCCCTTCATTGCGGGTCTCGCAACATGGAAAGTTCTGACCACGGTAAGAGGAAAAACCTGGTATCGGGAGCGCTTCATTCCAAAGATTAGTCCGCTGACGCTGACGTTCCTGCTCTTCACCATCATCGTGATGTTCTCGATCAAGGGTGCCGCAATCATTCGGATGCCGCTCGACGTGGTACGAATCGCGATCCCACTGCTCCTTTACTTCACAATCATGTTTGCTCTCTCCTTCGCGCTGAGCCGGCGCGCTGGCACAACCTACCCGCAATGCGCGACACTGTCGTTCACGGCAGCCTCGAACAATTTCGAACTGGCTATTGCCGTCGCCGTTGCGACATTTGGAATCGACAGCGGCGCCGCATTCGCTGCAGTTATAGGACCGTTGATTGAGGTTCCCGTGATGATCGGCTTGGTCTCCGCCTCACTCCTGGCGCAGAGCAGGTACTTCATGACGTCACCTACCACACTCAAGGCAACTGGTCACCTTTAAAAGCATAGCTCACTTTGATCCGTCTGAGCGTGGGCCTTCGACTTCTCCACTGTTTTTCCACCGGCTAAGCCGGCAGGTTTCTGGAGGTACCCTGGAATGTTTGCACAGAATCTTTTCCAAGCGGCATTTGTCCTGAGTCTTATCGCCCTCACTGGCCCAATGAACTCGCTAGGAGCCACGCCAACATTACCCGCAGGTAGGCACTTCTATCTGCCGAGTCAGGCTGCCTCAAAGATCGTTACTGTGATGCGCCACGGCGATGCAGCGGCTGAGGTCATCGTTCTGACTCAACCCGTCGCGATCAAAGAAACCGGGCCTAAGGTAACAATCAATACGTTTGGTGAAGCGTATACGTTCTCACCTTCGTTTGTAGCAGTACATCGGGATGAACCGACTCAGATTACCTTCTGGAATCTTCAGCCGGATGACGATCACGACTTTGCCCTACTGGGTCCCGATCTGAGCATCTTGATGTATGTCGATCTGCCACCACTCAGAAAAACATCATATCTTTTCACGTTTCACAAGGAGGGCCTCTTCAACTTCAAGTGCATGCAGCATCAGCCCGCCATGAACGGGCAGTTTCTTGTGCTGCCGCCGACTTCCTGAATGGCCTGCAGATGCAGCAAACCGGATAAGGTGAGCAGTACTGACCTTCGCGGGTGGGTTAGGAATCGCTGCAACGTGACAGCGTGCCACGACCACTTCTCGGTTTTGTCCATAGCGATGAAGAAGCGCTGGGTGGAGCGCAAGAAGAAGAGTTACTAGACAACGGCGAGTTTAGCGTTGTTGACTTTAGGACGTTACAAGTGATGCCGCGTTCCCGCCACGGGTCTTCTCGCAGCATCAGCCGACTCCATTTAGCAAATGATATTCAAAGATGGAGTCACTCGCCGCTTCAGTCCAGGGAAAATCGACTTCATGGAAGCTACCCACTTGCGGCGGCCTGTAGAGGAAATGACCGGGCACATTAATTTCGTTTCGATCTGATGTTGATTCCGTTGCGTCCGAGTCGCTAGTTCTAGTCAGGGTGGGGCTAAGGTGGGCAAAAGTTCTTGGACTGATTGAGATTCAGCGAGACTAGGTAGGATAGTTGTTGAGCTAAGGTAGTTATCCTGCGTTCGTGGGTACTGTCTTAGGGAGCCTTGCAGAGATGACGCTATTCTTGGACGGGCGAGACGTTGCTAATCTGGCGTACTGGGTAACCGGTACCGAGGGTTCGAATCCCTCCCTCTCCGCCACACAGTTTGGCATGTTTCCCTACATTATGGAGAAGCGACGAAATCGGCCGTGGGGCGCGAATACCGCGCGGCCGTGGAAGCGGAGACTGTCCACGGCCGCGGCAAAATGCCGATTCAGCGCGATTTGTCTCTGTAGTGAAGGAATTCGGTGCCACGAGGAGAGTGCGGTCGAGCAGATTGATCGCGTCGAATTGCCTGGTCCGAAAGGAGCTTCTGCTGCGCATCCCATTCGATTGGGAAAGTAGCGTGATCCTTCAAGCGCTCGGCAGAAAGGCCGACTGATTGTCGCCCCGCGCAAATCGATTCAACTATCGCCGGCGCCAGGAGTCCGAGAGAGACCACATGGCGTACATAGCTATCGCTGAGACCCTCTCTGTCCGCGATCTGTTTGGTTGAAACGGCTCTTCCGGACGCCAACTCACCAAACCATTGGTAGCCTCTGACCAATGCTCGAAGCAGAGCAGGGTCCGTCCGGGAAGCTGTGACCGCTTCGCCCGGGATCACCAACCGAGTTTCGACGCCACGCCGTCGCAGTTGCATAGGGACCAGTCGGGTCATTAGGAGGGGTGCTCCTCGATGCGGGAATTGATCAGGCCGGAGCATCGAGCCAAGGTTCAGGGTGATCTGCATGCCATCCCGCTTTAGATCAACTCGCTCGATGATTGGTTCGGACTCTTCCACCGTCCCGATCTGTCGGAAGGATTTTACTCTGCGATCGATCGCCTCGACCGCCTGCTTCAACTCCGATGCAGAAAGGCCCCGGGTTTTGAGAGTGGAGACCAGCGCGCCGCGATCCGAGAGAATTTGTAGCGCGGCGGCGGTCACGGCTTCTTCGGTTCGTCCACCTGGAAGGCGCCCTCCGCGGTCGTCCGGCATTTTGGATCCTCTGACGAGCTTCCGTGAGACGAAGTAGCGGTAACGGAGCGCTCCTTTTTTTGCCCAACAGGAATAGAGCGGCTCGCCGTTCTCATCGAACAGTCTGCCCATCAACAGGCTGTTTGTTCTGCTGACTGTCCCTCCGCGAGGGTGAGCAGCTTTTGCATTGAGTATCTCCTGGACTCGCTGCCAAGTGGCTCGCTCGACTATAGGTTCATGCTGACCCGGATAGATCGCTTTCTTGTGTCGGATCTCGCCCACATAAATCGGGTTCGCCAGCAGGTGATAAAGCGCACCTCGGCGGAACCGGAATCCGCCGTGCCGTGCACCTCCTTTTGACTCCCATTGCTTTGAGACAATCGACCTGCGATCCAGCTCGTCTCTGACCCGACGGAGGGCCTTCAGTTCAAGATAAAGCTGGAATATTAGTCGAACCGTCTCTGCTTCCGCCGCGTTTACGACAAGGCGATGATCGCTCAGGTCGTAGCCAAGTGGAACCCCGCCTCCCATCCACATCCCCTTCTGTTTGGAAGCCGCAATCTTGTCGCGGATGCGTTCACCGGTTACCTCGCGTTCGAACTGGGCAAACGAAAGCAGCACGTTCAGGGTTAATCGGCCCATCGATGTGGTCGTGTTGAACTGCTGGGTGACCGCAACAAAGGAAACTCCCTCGGCATCGAAGATTTCCACAATTTTCGCGAAATCGGACAGCGAACGGGTCAGTCTATCGACTTTGTAGACGACGACTACGTCTATGCGTTTTTCTTTGACATGATCGAGTAACGCTTTGAGGGCAGGGCGATCCATCGTAGCTCCCGAGACTCCACCGTCATCATATGCGGCCTTGGCCAGTCGCCAGCTCTCGCCGGCCTGACTCTTAACGTATGCTTCGCAGGCTTGGCGCTGAGCATGCAGCGAATTGAAATTTTGCTCGAGCCCTTCCTCAAAAGACTTGCGTGTATAGATCGCACACCGTTTGGGAGCGCCGTCACCTTGAGCCATGACTCGCCTCCTGCCGTTGCTTGCTGCGCAAGCCGAAGAACCGCGGACCGTTCCAATGCGCTCCGGTGATCAACTTGGCAACCTCAGTCAGTGAGCGGTAGCGCTTTCGTTTGTAGAGCACGCCGCGATCAAGCACCCTCACCTCGTGCGCGGCGCCGTGCCAATCGCGCACCAAGACCGTTCCCACAGACGCCGCCGTCGCCGGCTCGAATTTTGGCGGTTGTCCGCCGCGAGCGTCGTTGCCCAGGCGAACTAGGAGTCTCCGAGTGGATGGTTTGAGTCCTCCAAAGGCTTGCTCCTGGATCCGATAGGCCACCGCGCGGATCAGTAGCTTGCGGCTGACGCGATGCGGCGGCGCGGAGCCGTAAAGCGCTAGCCATTGTTGTTTCAGAACCTTGATTGGAGACGACTCCAGCGAGGCTAGCTTCCGCGAGATCGTCTGGGCCGATTTGGAAAGTCTCTTGTCTTGCATGAGTTGCCTTCTTGCTTTCGGACAGACACACACTTCGCTCTGGTTCGCCTCGGAAGCCAGTCACGGTGTTCGCGCCGTTCGCCTTCCCATCGCCTTTGATCGCTCGCTTCGTGGACGCAACAGAGCAAGCATCCGACGCCAGCCGATACGGCTGAAGGAGAATCAGAGAGAATGGAACTCGCGAAATCAAATGGTAAGAAGACTGAGCCGGCAAATACCAAATCCGCGCGAGCGCCGCTGCGGAAGACCGGGCGTAAGCCGAAAGCAGAGAAGCTCGTGTGCCGCTACTGCGGCTCTGACGATCTGGCTCCGAGCTTCATCAAGCGACGCGACCGCCGGTGCCGGAAGTGTTTCAGAAAGCGGTATGGTTCGGCAGCGTGGGCGAAGAAGGCGAGGAACAAGAATTAGTACCAGTAGCGCCGGTGAGGGGGGTCAGGCGCTCAGACGCTTGTCCCCCTTTCGTTGCCGGATACCTTCGCCGCCCAGTTCTCCACAGAACTCGCCTGAGAGTTCGAAAAGACTGCGCTCCGCACCCGAGTCTTCGAAGCAGAGAAAATCGCGCTTAGCGTCTCGAAATCCACGCGTGCACGGCGTTTTCTGAACTCAAAGTCCCACAGAGAAAGGCGCATTGGAGACGATGCGCGGGGATTTGGCGAGATTCTCTCTGTTTCGACTTTTCGGAGGGGTTTGGAGGTCTGCAATTCTGCCGAACGCAGGAGCGAACCTGTTGGACCCGCTAATACATAATGATTCCAGGCGCGATCACCATTGATCAGCACGCAACAAAAGCCGCGAGAAATAAGGGTTTCCTTGGACACGAGGTCGGTAGTGACCGGTCCTGTTCGGTCGTGATTGGCAGTCGTTTGGCAGTCGATTTGAGCGCCTGCCGAAGAAGGCCATTCGATGTGAGGGATGGAATTTAGTTCTCGCACGACCTCGAGGCAGGGGGCAAATTTAGAGAAGCGGTCAGCGGCCCGAAATGATTCCCCGAACGGAGCGAACCACTCCTCGGTCGACGGGCCCACGTCGCGAGAGGAAAGCGCGCTACTTGCCAATCTGAGCAAACTTCATCAGGTCAGCTTGCGATGGATGCCCAAGGCGGAGATGCGCGACGCCAAGGTTGACGGTTTAATGCCGAGCAATTTCGCTGCACCGCTTGGTCCAGAAACCCTTCCATTGGTTTGTTTCAAAGCGTTGATGATGGTCTCGCGGTCCTGCCGCTTCAGTTCATTACGCGTGAGGAGCCCAGCCCTCGCTGTGAACTTCCCTAGCCCGCTAGGATTCTCGTATGCCGAAGGGTCGGGTAGGTCGAAGGTGAGCTGACCCTCCCGCCACAGGATGATGGCGCGCTCGACCGTGTTTTGAAGTTCACGCACATTGCCTGGCCAGTCGTACGAGCCGAGTCGGTCTAGTGCCGCCTTGCTGAGCTGAGGCTCAGGACGATTCATCCGGCGCGCGCTTTGGCGGATGAAATGAGCGACAAGGGGAGCTATGTCCTCGCGGCGCTCTCTCAGAGGCGGGACCTCGATAGGGAAAACGGCGAGCCGGTAGAAGAGGTCCTGACGAAAGCGACCTTCGTCGACTTCCTTCTTCAAGTTCCGATTGGATGCGGCGATGACTCGTACATTAACCTTGCGCGTGCGAGTGTCGCCGACTCGTTCAAGCTCCTGTTCCTGCAGCACGCGGAGCAGCTTGGCTTGCATCGCGAGCGGCACTTCGCCGATTTCATCGAGGAATAACGTACCGCCATCGGCCAGTTCAAAACGGCCCGGCTTGTCCTTGAGTGCGCCTGTGAACGCCCCTTTTACGTGGCCAAAGAACTCGCTCTCGAAAAGACCTTCAGGCACCGCGCTGCAATTCAGTTTGATCAGAGGGCGTTCGCGTCGCGCGCTTTGCTCGTGGATGGCGCGCGCGACCAGCTCCTTTCCCGTACCGCTTTCCCCGGTGATCAGGACAGTCGCATCGGTCGGCGCAACGAGTTCAACCTGCTGCATAACCTTTCTCAGGCCGGAACTTCCCCCGACGATGTCACCGAAATTCTGTTCGGCGCGAATTTCATCGAGCAGGTAGGCGTTCTGATTCTCGAGCCGTGTTTTTTCTTGTTCCAACAGGACCTGGTCTGTGATGTCGATGAACATGGAACTTTTAAGCTTGCCGCCAGACATTGGCCCGTACCACCACTTGACCCATACTGGTCTGCCGTCGTCCATGCGGCGCAACTCGAGCACAAGCCCCTTCGGGTAGATCCCGCGTTTGATAAGCTCACGCCCGTCGCGCAGACGACGTTGAGCGTCTGGGATATCGGGGCACAGAGCGGTTCCATATACTCCGGGAATCTCCTCGGGCTTGAGACCGAACATTTTCATCGCAGCGCCATTGGCTTGAATAATACGGGTATCATTGTCCCCGTATACGTACGCAATTGGCGCGTTTTCAAAAAGGTCGCGAAAGCGTTCCTCGAGCCGCTTGTTTTCCTCTTCCAGCAGAACTTGCTCGGTGATGTCCGTGAACATGCTGCGCGTGTACTTGCCCGTCGGCTCCGGTCTGCACCACCACCGGACCCAAAGCGGCCTGCCGTCGTCCAAGCGCCGAAGTTCGAGGACCACTCCCGTTTCATCGGTACCGGTCGCCATCAACGGAAGCGCCTCCCGCCCTCGGCGTTGAGCTTCTGGCGTATCGGACCAAAAGGAGGTTCCCTCAATCCCTACGATTTCTCCGGGTTTGACGCCGAGGATTTTCATCGCTGTGCGATTAGCCCGATAGATGCGTGTATCAAAACCTTGATGAACGTACGCGATGGGTGCTTCCTCAAAAAGGTCGCGGAATTGGTCCTCGCTTATGGCCAGCCGCTCGTTTGCATCACGCAGTTGCTCGCCGATCGTTCGTTCCGCGCGTTCCAGGCTGGCCACCTTCTCTGCGTAAAGTCGCAGTTCCATCTGATTCATCGCGAGCGCCGCCAACGCCCGGAGCATTTCTGCCTCGCCCGGTGCCAGCTCACGCGGCTCGTGGCCGATCACCCACACTGTCCCAAGATTCAGGCCTTGCTCGGTGCGAAGGGGAGAACCTGCGTAGAATCGGATGCCGAGGTCGTGGACGAGAGAATGGGCAGTCGCGCGCTCGTCGTGAGTGGCATCCCGCAGATGAAAGACCCCCTGTGAGAGCATCGCCGTAGAACATAGCCCGGCGTCGCGCGCCGTCTGATGAGCGTCGATGCCGACGCGAGATTTGAACCAGACGCGGTCCTCGTCGACCAGACTCACGCCAGCCATTGGCACCTGAAAGAAATTCGCCGCCATCTCGGCGATACGGTCGAAGGCAGGTTCCGGCGGCGTGTCGAGAATCTGGTACCGCCGGAGCGCATTCAAGCGCTCAGCCTCGTTCTCGGGGCGTGGAGGTTTCATGGCATCAACGTCCGAGCAATCACAGACTCTCGGCGGGCGGTCGCTGACCGCAAATTTTTACGACTCTTACGAACAATCGTAATTTTGCGATTCTTCGTAGTCCTGTGCATTTTGGCCACTCGGAATATTTACCGCCCTAACGCGCTTCTCGGCAACGCGTCGCTCGGCACGAAAGTTGTGTTCCAGGAGCACTCAGGGCGGAGACGCTACGATGAGCGGATCCAGAGATCAGAATCGTATCCAGCCGGTCGATCCCGATCATGCAACCGGCGCGATCAGCCGACTCTTCGCGGATACGCATGGCCGATGGAGGGGCCACAGTGTTGGACCAAGCTGTGGTAGTCGACGAGAACGTAATCACCAGCCGCTTTATTTACGACATCCCGCAGTTGTTGATGCGATTGTCGCTCAACTTAACTGAACGCCAAACTTGTCAAGAGGACATACCAGTGACCGAGCTCGTCGTTCTCTACAGGATGCCCAACGATCCCGAGCGTTTCGAGAAGTATTACCGCGAAGTCCACGGGCCGATAACCAGCAAACTGCCCGGACTCAAAGGCTACAAGTATGGGCCTGCCCGTGCGCTGGACGGCGACCCCGGCGAATTCTTCTGGTACTGGTCCGGCACATTCGACAGCCGTCAGGCTGCCCTCGATGCCATGGCGTCGCCGGAAGGCCTGGCGGGCGCTGCCGACGTGCCAAACTATTATCATGATGATCCGCTCTTCATGTTCTTCGAAAAGTAGGCCCTGACGCGCTTCTCGGCAACGCGCCGCTCGGCACGAAAGTTGTGTTCTTGGAGCAGTCAGCGGAGACGCTACGATGAGCGGATCCAGAGACAAGAGTCGTATCCGGCCAGTCGATCCCGATCATGCAACCGGCGCGATCAGCCGACTCTTCGCGGAGATACGCACGAAATTCGCGCTGGTGCCGAATCTATTTCGAGTTCTTGCGACTGCGCCGGCAGCGCTCGAAGGACTCATGGGCCTGGGCTCGGCGCTCGCCCGCGGTGCCCTCGATGAAAAAATTCGCGAACAACTCGCGCTGGCGATCGCCGAGAGCAACCTGTGCCCATACTGCCTAAGCGCGCACACGGCGATGGCTGCGAAAATCGGACTGAATCAAACCGAAATCGACGACGCGACTCGCGCGCGAGCGGGCAACCCTAGAACCGATGCCATCCTCAAGCTCGCGCGCAGCATCGTCGTTCAGCGCGGTGAAGTCACGGACGCGGATCTCGCACGCGCTCGTGCCGCCGGTTTAGGTGACGGTGAAATCGTCGAGACGGTCGCCAACGTTGCGCTGAATATCTTCGAGAATTACATGAGCCACGTCGCGCGCGTCCCGATCGATTTTCCGAAGAGGGAATCTAGCGAGACATCCGGTCAGGGAGGCGAATCAAATGGCGAGCGTTGAGCAGTATGACGATTTGATTATCGGCAGTGGAATCGCCGGCAAGTTCACCGCATGGACCCGCGACAGCCGTCGTCGAACGGTAATCGTAGAGCGCGGGCTGCTCGGTGGCGCCTGTCCCAACGTCGCGTGCCTGCCGAGCAAGAACCTCATCTGGTCCGCCAAGGTAATCTCCCTCGCCCGGCGCGGCATGGAGTTCGGCCTCAAGACGGATTCTTTGAGCGTCGACATGGCCGCCGTCCAGGGCCGTAAGCGCACGATGGTCCGAGAGCTGCGCAAGGCACACGAGGATCATACCGAAGCCAGCGGCGCGGAATTGATCTATGGCATTGCGCGATTCGTCGCTCCTCGCACGGTGGAGATCGAACTTCACGATGGCGGCACGAGAACCATCCAGGGAGACCGCGTCTTTCTCGACCTCGGTTCGCGCGCAGCAATTCCGCAGGTGCCCGGCCTGGCCGAGGCAACGCCAATGACGCATGTCGAGGCGCTGGAGCTCGATCGCTTGCCCCGGCATTTGATTGTGCTCGGCGGCGGGTACGTCGGCCTTGAACTCTCGCAGGCATTTCGCCGGTTCGGCTCGAATGTGACCGTGATCGAGCATCGTCCGCAGCTCGCCAGCCGCGAGGATCCTGACGTCGGCTCCGCGCTCAAGGATTTGTTCGTCGATGAGGGAATCGAGGTCCTGCTGGACTCCAAGGTTCGCCGCGTCGAGGGACATTCCAGCACTCGCGTTCGAGTCTACGTGAATGATCCGCGCGGAGATCGCGCTATCGACGGGACCGATCTTCTCGTCGCGACCGGCCGCAAGGCAAACAGCGACGGAATCGGCCTCGATAAAACCGGTGTTCAGCTCGACGAGCGCGGTTACATCAAGACTAACGAGCGGCTGGAAACCACCGCCGAAGACATCTGGGCGATGGGCGATTGCGCGGGCAGCCCTCAATTCACCCACGTGGGCCTCGACGATTTCAACATCGTTCACGCGAACCTGAGCGGCGGCACACGCACCAAGCGCAATCGCCTAATCCCCTTTTGCATGTTCACCGATCCGGAACTGGCGCGTGTCGGTAAGAATGAGCTCGAAGCGCGTCACGAAGGCATCGAATATCGGATGGCGAAGTTAGCGATGGCCGAAGTGCTACGCACGAAAACGATCTCCGAACCGCGCGGCTTCATGAAAGTACTCATCGCCAAATCCAGCGACGAGATTCTGGGCTTCACCGCATTCGGATTCGAAGCGAGCGAGCTGATGGTAGCGATGCAAACGGCGATGCTCGGTCACCTATCCTACAAGATTTTGCGCGACGCAATCCTGACCCATCCGACAATGTCCGAAGGGCTGAGCCAGTTGATGGCTAACGTTCCAGTCCGCTGAGTTCCGAAGAGGAGCGAACCAATGAACTATTTCATCAAATTGTGCGACAGGTTAGGGATCCTTAGCAGCGAAATCGACTATCACGTGCTCCGGGCGTCGATGGTGCTGATATTCCTCTTCTTTGGGTATCAGAAGTGGTTCGAGTATGAGGCGCAGGCACTCGTTCCGTACATCAGTAACGGACCGCTCATCTCCTGGATGTATCCAGTTTTCGGAGTCAGAGGTGCTTGCTGGTTCCTCGGCGTCTCGGAATGGATCTTCGGAGCACTCTTATTCCTCGGATTTTGGAATAAGACAGCCGGCGTTCTGGGCGCGCTCGGCGGGATTGCGTCGTTTGTGTCCACCACAACGATCATTCCTTTTATGCCCGGCGGCTGGGCGGCATCCGCTGGCGGCTTTCCCGCAATGACTGAAACAGTCGCCTTCTTGATGAAGGACTTTGTGCTGCTTGCCGTGTCCTTCTATTTGGTGAAGCAGGATCTATTGAGACTCTCACTGACCCCATTCCAAGGAACTGTTTCTTCGACCACAACCACAAGCGAAATACTTTCTGCGGCAGACAAAAAGATCGCGTGAAGGGCCTCGAGTGATACTAATCCAATTTTGAATGAGAGAGACATCTATATGAAAAAATTAGCTGGCAAGGTGGCAATCGTGACCGGAGCATCCAAGGGAATTGGAGCTGCGGTGGCAAAGGCGCTCGCGGCGGAAGGAGCTGCAATCGCGGTCATCTACTCCTCAGGAAAAGAAGGAGCCGAGCGCCTGGTCGCGCAGATAACACTTGAAGGCGGCAAAGCGAGCGCGATTCAGGCTGACGTTTCCAAAGCGGCCGACGTAAAGCGCATGTTCGAGAAGACCAAAGAAGTCCTCGGGTCAGTGAATGTGCTGGTGAACAATGCCGGCGTCTTTCAATTCGAGCCCTTCGAATCGATCACGGAAAGTGAGTTCCATCGCGAATTCGACATCAATGTCCTCGGGACGATTCTCGCGACGCAGGAAGCGCTGAGATATTTCCCGCCCAGCGGCGGCAGCATCATCAATATCAGTTCCATCGCCAGCGAGAATCCGGTGCCGAATTCATGTCTCTACGCCGCAACCAAGGGTGCCATTGACACGATTACAAAGGCGCTGGCGAAAGAGCTCGGATCCCGGAACATCCGCGTAAATACCGTAGCCCCAGGCCTCGTTGATACAGAAGGCAATCGCAGCAGCGGCTTTGTCGGCAGTGCGGCGGGAAATGCGGGCGCGGCCGCTACCCCGCTGGCCGGGAGATTTGGCAAGCCGGAGGAAATCGCGCCAGTCATTGTTTTTCTCGCCTCCGACGATGCGGCGTGGCTGACAGGCGAACGAATCAACGCTTCGGGAGGTCTGCATTGAGGCTTTGATGTGCCGAACTACGAGGGCCCTCAGCTGATCGTTTGTTGGCACGAACAAAACGCCGCGTTCAGGCTGCGGCGGACCCGTGCTGTAACTAGCGCCACAACTCACTCGATAAGCAGTAATGCGAGGGCAATTGTATGAAGATCTTAGTCATCGGTGCGGGCGGGATCGGCTCGTATTTCGGCGCAAAACTTAAGCTCGCGGGGGAGGACGTTTACTTCGCCGATCGCGGCGAACATCTGCGCGCGTTGAAAGCCAACGGGCTCACGATGCGCGGTTCTGAGGGAGAGAAGACGGTCTCCATTCCGTCGACGGATACCCCTGCGGAATTTGCGCCTTATGACTTGGTGCTGTTCTGCGTGAAGTTCTACGACACTATTAGCGCGGCTCGACAACTGAAAGGCTGCCTCACTCCTGATGCCGCCTTAGTGACACTGCAGAACGGAGTCGAGAACGAGGCTACTTTGTGCACGATATTCCCGCGCGAGCAGGTGATCGGCGGTGATGCGCGGGTGAGCGCTGAGATCGTTGCTCCGGGCGTCCTGGTCCATGGCGACCATGGACATATCGAGTTCGGCGAACTCGACGGAAGCGAGACGCCGCGCGCGCTGCGCTTTGCAGAACTCTTCCGGCGAGCGGGAATTCTCGGTCAGCTGACGCGTGACCTGAAGAGTATCCGCTGGGTCAAGCTGATGGGCAACAACGAAATGCCCGGAGGAGTCGCCGTGCGCTCGATGAGGCAGCGGTTCTCGTGCCTGAGATTGGCGCCCTCAGCTGGTGTCCTTCGATCGTCGTGACCCTCAGATTCAAATGCGACGCAAACAGGGCGTGAAAAGTGAAGGCACCGAGGTGGTGCGCTCAATCATGGCCGTGTATAAAAAACGAAATTCTGCTGATTCTGGCCAGATCTTCCCGGACGACTAAAGGAAATTCCGATGGCACGTGAGACTCCGAGCGCTACCTCTCCCTCGGCCGGTTTGGGTGATCGGGCGACAGCTTTGCGTTCGTCAGAAATTGGAATTTTCCGCAAAGAGGGCGAGTTTTGGACGGTTGGTTACGGCGACAGAGCCTTTCGGCTCAAAGACACCAAGGGATTCGCCTACCTCGCCCTTCTACTCCGTCATCCTGGGACTGAATTCCACGTGCTCGATCTCGTTGGAGGAATGGCGGCCGGCACTGCGGAGGACGAACCGAAACTGCGGATGCCGCGCGGAGATGAGGAGCTCCAAAAGGCAGGAATCAATATCACTGGCCTCGGCGACGCAGGCGAGATGCTGGACGAGCAAGCCAAGTTGGCCTATCGACGGCGCCTTTCCGAATTGCGAGAGGAATTGGAAGAAGCCCAAGAGTTCGGAAACACGGAACGCGCAGAAAAAGCTGAGGCCGAGATCGATGCGCTAACCAGCGAGCTTTCGCGCGCGGTAGGATTGGGTGGACGTGATCGCAGGGCCGGATCTGCTTCGGACCGAGCACGACAGACGATCACTAAGACGATCAAGTCGGTACTGGAAAGAATCGCGCTGAACGACGCTGCGCTGGGGGATATCTTCTCGAGATGCATCAGGACCGGAACCTTCTGCTCGTACCAGCCCGACCCCGACTTCCCTATTGCGTGGGAATTCGCTGCGACAGACGGAGGTTCGACTAAAGAAGCAACAGAGCAGCCAGCCGCAAGTGAGAGTCCCGCTTTAGCGCGAGCCGATCGTCCGCAAGCAATGCCGGTCCTGGAGGTCTCGCCGTTCTCCCTAGCGGAGGGGACCCCTTTTGTGGGGCGTGAAACCGAATGTAGCGCGATTCGCGCGACGATCGATCGTGCACAGGACGGCCGCGGATCGCTGGTCATGCTCTTCGACGGACCCGGCGTGGGCAAGACCCGTCTGGCAATGCAGATGGCCGAATACGCTTCGAGCAAGGGTTTCCAGTGCGCCGTCGGGCGCTGCTACGAAAGAGACGAACCCGTTCCGTATCTTCCGTTCGCTGAGATCATAGAAGGTAATCTGGCGCGGGCGCCGAGCTTGGATGATTTTCGCCGCCGGCTTGGGGACAGTGCGGCTGAGCTTGCGCAAATCGCTCCCAGGCTCAGGAGAGTTTACCCAGATATTCCCCAACCACTGCAGCTGCCTCCGGCACAGCAACGTCGCTATCTTTTCCAGAGTGTTTCCGAGTCGATGGCGCGAGAGTCTCAAACACGTCCGCAGCTGTACATCCTTGAGGACCTTCACTGGGCCGACGAATCAACGCTTGCCCTTCTGGTTCACCTTGCCAATCGGATTCCCAAACTGCCATTCGTAATTATCGGGACCTACCGCGGTGGATATGCGGACGACAATCCGGCTTTGATCCGAACCCTGGAAGAGCTGATTCGGTTGCGCGTACGCCCGCAGAAGCTCGATGGCTTATCGAAGGATCACGTGGCGCAAATGTTACAAGGGTTAAGCGAGCGCGAGACTCCCGAAAGCCTGGTAAGCCTGATCTTTGAGGAGAGCCAGGGATATCCGTTCTTCGTCGAAGAGGTATACCGCCACCTGATTGAAGAAGGGAAAATCTTCGATGCGGCAGGTCGTTTCCGCACCGATCTCGATCTTGACGAGACTGACGTTCCGGAAAACGTGCGGCTGATCATCAGTCGCCGTCTTGAGCGGCTCGACGACAATGAGAAACGCGCGCTGGCAGCCGCCGCAGTGATCGGGCGCAGTTTCAGCTTTCAGCTTTTAGCCGCAATCAGCCAGATCGAAGTTGACGAACTTTTCTCGCTCATCGAGAAGGCCCAGCGAATGGGGATAGTCATCTCCAGCTCCGAGGGACCCGAGAGGCCGTTTACTTTTAGACATGAGCTGGTGCGGCAAACTCTGCTGGCCGGCATCGCGACTCCCCGGCGACAGCGATTGCATGCTTCGGCAGCTGACGCGATCGCCCGGCTCGACCCAGGCGCCGTCAAGGAATCCGCGGGATTCATCGCCGATCACCTCCTCAAAGCGGGATCATTTGCTGACGATCGCAAACTTGCCGACTATCTGACAGTTGCCGGCATGACTGCGCTCGAGGCCTCAGCATTCGACGAAGCGGCGCGCAGCTTCGGGTCCGCGCTGAAACTTAAAAAAGTCAACGACGAGGCAGCACGCGCCGAGCTGCTGGGCCATCTCGCGATGGCCGAGTTAGGTCTTGAGCAATGGGATGCGGCGTTGGCCAATTACCGTGAGGCGCTGGAGACTTATATCAATCTCGGCGATCGAGAGATGGCGGCGAGAAGGTTCACCGAATTGGCCGAAGCCTGCATCTGGGTTGGCAGTTCGCAGGAAGCAGCCGAAACGGCTCGTCGCGGTCTCACCTACCTTGAGGGAGAACTCAGCGCCAATCGTGTGCGGCTGCTCGCAGTGCTTGGACAGGCACTCGCAGCCCGGTCGGGCCCTGAGCCGGCCTTTGAGGCGTTGCGAGAGGCCTCGAGCATTGCATCGAAGCTCGCTGATTCAAGGCTTAACGCCAGAGTGCTCGATGCGCGGTCCATCGTAAATTTACACTTCTTTCAATTGGAAGAAGCTGCGAACGATGGCCTTCGCAGCGAACAACTGGGCGGATCGGACGCGTCTCCCTGGCAACGCGCGCGCCAGTTGCGAGTTCTGAGTCAGTCACTGGTGTATCTGGGGCGCTTGACTGAGTCACTCAGGGTCATCGACGAGCTCGAGCCGTTGGCGACCAGGATCGGAGAACCCTATTCGGTCGCACTCTGCTTAAGCGTTCGAGTCCAGTACGAATTCGGTAGACGACCCGACGTCTCGAAACTCGAGATTGGCCTCCAGCAGGTATCGAGTTCTATTCAAAACTCGCGGTTTCCCTTTTGGCAAATTCTGCCCGAGATCCAGCTAAATCTGATAGATTATATTCGCGGCGACTGGGCAAGCGCTTTATCGCACGCAAAAGCCGCCTGTCGCCTCAAACCCAGTGCTTCTATTCGGGGATTCGGTGAGGGAACGCTTTTTCGACAGATGGCTTACGCCGGTGATCGCGATGGCGCATTGGCGATTTTCAATGAACGGCGCGAATGCCTGCCCGTCCTCGGTCAAAAGAACGTTCGGGGCTCGTGGTGGATGCTGGCTCTGGTAGTCGAGGGTCTATACATCATCGGCGAACGATCGCAAGCAGGCCAGCTCTATCCGCTGGTTCGTGAATTTATCGCCACCGGTACGGTAACGCTTTGGAGCCTCGCGCGTTTCACGCAAACGATCGCCGGGATTGCCTCAGCATCGGCACGTCAGTATGAAAACGCTGAAGAGCACTTTCGAATCGCGATGCAACAGGCCGAGAGTTTTCCCGATCAGCTCGAACAGGCGGAGATACGCCGCTTCCAAGCAATGATGCTGATCGATCGCGCCGCTGGGGACGATCACGAAAAAGCGCGAAAGCTGCTGGGCGAAGCGACGGACACCTACCGGAGTATCGGAATGCCGCGTCATATCGAGATGACCCAGACCCTCCTCGGCCGTTGCCAATAGGGAGGCGTAAGTCTCGAATCGGTTCGCTGCCGTTGGATGAGACCTGCGCGCCGGTGCGCGTCGATTAACTTCATCATCGTCGGTCGTCGACTTCGGAACTACCTTCCCGGTTCCGATACTACTTGGATGTCCGGCCAAGACTGCAACCCCCGCAGCGCCTAATCACCCGCACTCGGGCATCGACTGCCTGCTTCGCTGCCCAGGTTCACCTCAAAACCCTTCCGCTAGAGATTTCAACCTGAGAGATTCCGCGTGAAATGTGGGACTTATTTTCGGCCCCTCCACGTCGTTCCTGCTGACGCGCAGTCAGCGGTTCGAAGCGCTCAAACTGGTCCGAAACAGGGTCGTACAGCCGCAACGATGCGCGAGGCGATTGCACATCCGACGATGCCAGTGGCTTATCGCTCGTTCATGTTTGCCATCATCTCAAACAATACATCGACCGTCCGGCGCTTTCCCACTTCCAAGCGATCGTTCGGCGCGACGAGCACAAAGAAAAGAGCAAACCTCTTGAAGGCTCTAACGTCTTAGTTCAGCCATCAGATTGGAGTCCTCTAAGCGATAGCCTTCCGCTCTCGCAAGGCGATCGTCAACGAAGGAAACCCTTAACCGCGCTGATACATAACGAGTTCCGATGCGATCACCCATCCATTTTGGGGCATCCGCGTAAGGTTCCCTCTTTTGAAATCAGTGTCCGCATCGCGCCCATCCAGGTGCCTTCAATTTGGAAAACTTCTGGTTCGAGAACGCATTGGCTGAAATACACTCGCTGTCTTTGTGGGCCGCTGTGAGCTTTCGATTACCAAGAGTTTCGAAGGTCAGCGAGCCTCCGATCCAACAAGCTTTCGAGAGATGATAAGTCAGGATCAAAGATCCGATGTAGCCATCGCTTCGCCCGAGGATCCATAGGGGGCTTAGGCACGGCTTTCAGGAAGAACGGTTCGAATATCGAGCGTTTGAGAGCAAAAGTTGAACCTAACCGGGGAGGCACAAGGGTTTGAGCAAGCCTGCGGACGATGCGACTCCCTGCTAACACTTGAGCCCATTCAAATCGCGTCACGGCAAACGTATTTTCGGGTCGCGAATTTGCGTTTCCAAAACCTGAGTGGAAATTGTTGAAATCCAGATCCAAGAAACCATACATCTCAGCGAGTACTTTGGAATCACCTCCCGTGAAGGCCTCGATAAGGTGAGAGCGCCAGGGAGAAAATCCCTCAAAGAGCGGCCGGATAGTCCGGCGGCGCCGGAGCAAAAATCCGGTAGTAGAAGGTCTTCTGCCAAGATGGGCAGAGGGCGGAGGGATGAAAGGCGTGGAACTGTACGGGCAGGTGCGGCGAGCGGTGTATGTGGAGGGGCTGAGCCGGCGGGAGGCGGCGCGGCGGTTTGGGATCGACCCGCGGACGGTAGCGAAGATGCTGGCGTTCTCGGTGCCGCCGGGATACCGGCGGAGCCGGCCGCCGGCGCGGCCGAAGCTGGATCCGTTCGTTGGGATCATTGATCGGATCCTGGAGGAAGATAAGGGGCAGCCGGCCAAGCAGCAGCATACTTCGAAGCGGATCTTCGAACGGCTGCGGGACGAGCACGGCTATAGCGGCGGGATCACGATCGTAAAGGACTACGTGCACGAGCGCCGGCAGCGGCAGCGCGAGATGTTCGTGCCGTTGCGACACGAACCGGGGCACGCGCAAGTCGACTTCGGCGAAGCGCTGGCGGTGATCGGAGGGGAGGAGCGGAAGATCCACTTCTTCGCGATGGACCTGCCGCACAGCGACGCCTGCCTGGTGCAGGCCTACCCGGCGGAGAGCAGCGAAGCTTTCTGCGAAGGGCACAACGTCAGCTTCGAGTTCTTCGGCGGAGTGCCGCGCTCGATCTTGTACGATAACCTCAAGCTGGCGGTAGCGCGCATCCTGGGCGATGGTAGGCGGCTAAGGACTCGGGTCTTCAGCGAGCTGCAGTCTCACTACCTGTTCGCCGACCGCTTCGGCCGGCCGGGCAAGGGCAACGACAAGGGCAAGGTTGAAGGGCTGGTCGGCTACGCGCGGCGCAACTTCATGGTGCCGATCCCGCACGCGGCCAGCTTCGCTGAGCTCAACGCGCAGTTGCTGGAGTGCTGCCGGCGCCGATTGAACGACCGGCTGCGTGGTCATGCTGAGACGATCGGCGAGCGGTTGGTGCGGGATCAGGCCGCCTTGTTGCCACTGCCGGCGACTCCCTATGAAGCTTGCGAGAAGAGAGCGGCGCGAGTCAGCTCGTTGTCTCTGGTGCGCTACCGCGGCAATGACTACTCGGTGCCGACCGCCTAGGGCCACCGCGAAGTGCTGGTCCGCGGCTATATCCACGAGGTGGTAATCTCCTGCGGCGCCGAGGAGATCGCGCGTCATCCGCGCTCCTATGAGCGCGAGGACTTCGTCTTCAACCCGCTGCACTATCTGGCGCTGCTGGAGCGGAAGATCGGCGCGCTCGACCAGGCCGCTCCGCTGGCTGGCTGGGAACTTCCTACAGAGTTCGCGACCCTGCGCCGTCTGCTCGAGGCGCGCATGGGCAAGCCGGGCAAGCGGGAGTTCGTCCAGGTCCTGCGCTTGATGGAGGTGTTCCGCCCCGACGATGTGCTGGCCGGGGTCAGAGAAGCGATCGCCCGCGGAGTGATCGGCTTCGATGCGGTCAAGCATCTGGTGCTGTGCCGGATCGAGCGACGCCCGCCGCGGCTGGACCTAAAGATCTATCCCTATCTCCCACAGGCCACGGTAACGACCACCTCGCCCTCAGCCTACCTGAGCCTGCTGGCGGGAGGAGAAGCATCATGAGCGACACACCGCAGGTTCTGCTCGCTCATCACTTGAAGGCTCTTAGGCTGCCGACCTTCCTGCGCGAGTACGACAAGCTAGCCCGCCAGTGCGCCGCCGAAGGCGTCGATCACTCCCGCTACCTGCTGCGTCTGGCCGAGCTGGAGATGATCGACCGGGAACGGCGAACCGTCGAGCGCCGGATCAAGGAGGCCAGGTTCCCAGCAGTGAAGAGCCTCGACAGCTTCGACTTCACCGCCATCCCATCGCTCAACAAGACCTTGGTGCTGGAACTGGCCCGCTCGGAGTATGTAGCCCGCCGCGAGAACGTCATCGCGCTGGGTAACAGTGGCACCGGCAAGACCCACATCGCGCTAGGGCTAGGACTGGCTGCCTGCCAGAAGGGTCTCCCCGTTGGCTTCACCACCGCTGCGGCCTTGGTCAACGAACTGCACGAAGCGAGGGACGAGAAGCGTCTGCAGCGACTGCAACGCCAGCTCGCCGGCCTAAAGCTGCTGATTGTCGACGAGCTGGGCTACGTGCCGCTGTCACCGACCGGCGCCGAGCTGCTGTTCGAGGTCTTCAGCCAACGTTACGAACGTGGCTCGATCATCGTCACCAGCAACCTGCCCTTCGACGAGTGGACCGGCGTGTTCGCCTCCGAGCGCCTCACTGGCGCGCTGCTCGATCGCCTTACCCATCACGTTCACATCCTCGAGCTGCACGGCGACAGCTTCAGGCTCAAACACAGCAAGCGCCATGTCACTGGCGATCAACCGCCGACAGAACCCGGATAACAGTAACTCCAAAGGATCGCTGCTCGGTTACGAGATACTCCATGCACTAGCGAGGGGGAGATCCCCCTCGCGCTCCCCCTGCCAGAAACCAAACCACCCACCGCCCCTTAAACTGACGTATTTTCCTTGCGGCCACTGATGTACTTTTCGTCCGGCCTTGACACGTTTCTGTTGTTCGTCAAGGGATTCATGGCGATCTACTTGAAACCATGATTCTGTGACGGGTAGCACGTTTGAGAGCGCTCCATGGGATTCGAGATCAGCGTTGGGGAAAAGTTCGCGAGTTGGGTGTTCTGCCGGTGCGATCTACAACTGCCCGATGGATTGACTGCAACGGAGGTGGGGAAAGGTCTTTGGGTCGCGGCTGGCGATGAACTGCCCTTCAAGCTCGACGATTGGTGGCGTCGTCAGCTCGGGGAAATTGTGGCGGACCATCTAGAAAAGGAATCCTCCTTCTGCTTGACCGCAAAACAGCCGTCAAAAGAGCCGAGGATTATAGATGCTGAGATTGCTTTCTTGGAGCGAAGGGTGTGGTTCTTCGCTTGGGGAGTTGTACTATCCGCAGGGACGCCCCAGTTTGACCTCGCTCGGATTGTCTCAGGAGGAAGAGACGAAAAAGGTATTAGGCTCAAGCTGGGCACGCCCGAGCTGTCCCTATTCAAAACCTAAACCCGTACGTATTGATGATGAAGTCCGCCGAGGATTGGTATTGATGCGATAGGGCCGAGCTTTTGGGGGCGCCGAAAATCCGGCGCATTCTTCTCCAATGAGAGATGAGTCCGGACTTGGTTATAATAGGAAGCGTAGTTCTTCAGGACACGACGCAACTGCGCTTCGTCGAACACGACCAGGTGATCGAGGCTCTCGCGCCGAATCGATCCGATGATGCGTTCGACGTGGCCATTCTGCCAGGGTGAGCGCGGCGCGGTCGGATGATCGCGGATCCCCATCGCCCGAATGCGATGGGTGTAGATTGGGCCGAAGGCGCCGTCGCGATCGCGAATCAAATGACTAGGCGCTTCATCCCAGGGAAAAGCGTCAGTCACCTGCCCAGCGATCCACTCGGCAGTCGGATTGGTAGTGACGCTAATCGTGACTAGCCGCCGGCGAGCGTGACGCAGGATCACCAAGCCATAGAGCAGTTTGAACGAGATAGTCCGTACGACGAACAGGTCCAGCGAAGCGATGGCACCAACGTGATTGCGCAGGAAGGTCTTCCAACCTTGGGACGGTGGTCGGCGGCGCCGGACCATATACCTGCCGACGGTTGATTCAGCGACTTCGATCCCAAGCATCAACAATTCGCCGTGGATCCGCGGGGCTCCCCACAACGGGTTCTCGCGATTCATCCGCCGGATCAGTGCTCGAATTTCGGAATCAATCTGCGGGCGGCCACCGACGTGGCGAGACTTCCAGTGCCAGTAGACGCGGAAACCACGTCGGTGCCAGCGGATCACGGTCTCCGGCTGGACGATGATGATCGCGTCCAGCAGCGACGGATAAAGTCGATACAGCCATACCATCAGCAAGCGATCGATGTTCCACAAACTCACCCGCGTCGGAGACTTGCGTCGTAGAGCTACAAGTTGTTGGCGCAGGATGAGATTCTCGGCCTCGAGCCGCGCTCGCCTGGTGAACCGCGACCGGATAGCAAGCAGCAGTTGGATCAGAAACGCTACCATCGGCCGCTTCCATTACCATACGGCCACGAGTGCGTCATCCCGGATAAGGTTTTCGGGAGGCACAGCGGCCGCAAGCGACGCAATCGTAGCCTGCGGGATTGATTGGATGGAGAAAAATCGTCGCGGACCTTTTGTTTAGCTCTGCGAAGACGGGTTCGAATCGCGGATTTCCGAGGTAGTTGCCGCCGTAGTTGGTGACCATTATGACTCCGTCGGCATCAAGCTTATCGAAAGCGAAAGCGATCTCGGACAACGTAGCCTCGATTTCATCCATTGGCAGCGTTGCGAGCAGGCCAAAGCGTCCCGGATGCTGTTTGACTATCGTCGCGCCGTATTCGTTGAGCATGCGCGCCTGCTCGCGGGAAGGTTGAATCGGCAGCTAAAGCATCTGAGTCGCTATGTCGTGGTGATCCATGAAATCGAGCGCGAACTCAGGCGTCCATGTCGGCATCGGAGAGGCTGCGAAATTCTGATCGGGCGCTGCGGGGCGCGCGGCGCCTGGAGGCACGAAGTGTGCGTGAACGTCAATTCGATTAAGTTTCATGGAAACACCTCGCCTTGCTCGACAATTCTTCAAGACCTAAAGAGGTCATCTCGACCTACGCCACCAAGGGAAGTTGTCCGGTCCGACCTCATCGACTATTCGCGCGGCCTGAGTTGCCAGCTCTTCCGCAGCCGAGTTCTTAAGTCCCAGACCCCGTAATATTAAGACGTTCATTTCCACCAGCGCTGAAGCAGGCATTGCGTCATTGGCGCATCGTCGAATCGCCGCCAGAACCGCACCGACCTGATAATCGACCGCGACCCTGATAGACTCAAAGTTAATTTCACCGTCAGAGCGTCCGGCTTCCAGATTGCGGCGCACGCGGGTAATGAATTTCGAATCGTCCCGCAAAAAATGGATGTTGGACAGATATCGGGCCCAGACCGTATCCATCGTGGCGCGCCGCATCATGACCTGGCCGCCTACCGCAGCTCGAAGAACCGGGTTCGCCGCCAGCGCGGCGCGAATATTCGGATTAGGCAGTGAGCTGAAAACGCTATACGCTTCGTTGCTTATCTCATCGGCTAACTGGCGGCCCAGCGTTTCAATCGCTTGGTCGAGCGTGTCGAAATAGCGATAGAAGGCGCCACGGGAAACGCCCGCCTCTCTGACTACATCGTCGATCACTACGTTGCCGCGACGATTGGAGTCCGCGCACACCCTCATTGTTGCGGAGAGCAGGCGCGCGAGCATTTTCTCGCGTCTTACCTGCCCGGTTCGTGTGCGGAAATTAACTGCCCGGGACTGCTTTTGGGCGAAGGATTTCCTTTGTCTATTCTGGAGCATTTCCAACACGCCTGTGCCGCGACCGAAAATGCGACTTTGTCATTTCTATCACCAAGTCCGGCTTGAGTGTTGACAAAAAAAAGCCATGGCTGGTGATGAGATCGTTTTTGTCATAATGACGATTTAGTCTTTTTAGGATCGAATGACAAAAAACAACCTTGATTCAAGAAGAATGTGGGAACGGCCTTCGAACCATCGAGGGGCCTGAAGTAGTAGCGGCAGCCGCCGCCCTGCGGCTCCAACTTCGCGAACGCGCAATGAAAACGGACAGGCTCTCGCGGCTTTCCGAGGCAACGATCGCCGACCTCGAGAAAGGCCGCTTGTTCGAGATCACCACGCCCTGCATTTACGGCGGCCTGCAACTCGACGTCCGCGCGTACATGGATGCGATGGTTGAGCTAGGACGAGGGGACGCCTCGGTGTCGTGGGTGGCCACGCTCGTGAACATCAATAACTGGTTCGTCGCCACCCTGTTCCCGCCCGAGGTCAGCGAGCAGGTTTTCGCGAAGCCGGGGGCGCGGGTCGCGGCGGTTCTGCAGCCGCGCAGTTGCAAGGTGCGGAAGGTCAGCGGGGGCTTCCAGATCGAAGAAGGGCTATGGGCGTTCAACTCCGGCATCTATCACGCGCAGTGGGACCTACTCGGATTCCCGGTGCAGGACGAGACCGGCGGCTATCTCGTGTTCGCGCTCGTTCCCAAGGCCGAGGTTCAGGTACTTGATGATTGGGACACGATCGGTGTGCGCGGCAGCGGCAGCTCAAGCGTCGCCGTCCGTGACGTCTTTGTTCCGGACATTCGGGTGGTCAGGGCGGACAGCGCTCAGTCCGGCAAGTACAAATCGACTCAGCTCGAACACGAATGGCTCTACCGCGCATCGTTCATCGCACTGGGCCAGATCATCATCGCGTTTCCTGCGCTCGGAGCTGGACTGGGAGCCCTGGATGTCTTCATGGAACAGCTGCCGCGGCGAGCGATTGCTTATTCACCGTATCCGAAGCAGCGCGAAGCGGCGGTTACGCATCTGCAGCTCGGCGAAGCGTCGGCAAAGATCGATGTGGCTCGCATGATCATAGCCACCGCAGCGGATGACATAGAGCGGTTCGCGAAGGCCTACAAACCGATGGACCAAATGACGCAGGCGCGAATCCGGCGCGACACCGGCTTTGCCAGCAAGGCTCATCTGGGAAGGTGTCGACATACTCGCTGGCGCATCGGGAGGTTCTTTTGCCAGCGTTGCGCATCCGCTCAATCGAATCTGGCGCGATGCGCGCGTCGCGGGTCTACATGCAACCCTGGTCCCTTCGACTGTCTATGAACTGTATGGGCGACTGATGTGCGGTCTCGATACGTGGGGCGCGTAGCTTTACGACAATAGCCAAGGGAAAGAGCGTTTCGAAGTTGGACGACAAAACACTTGAGTATCGTGGAGGCTCGAAAATGAGCACAAATCCAAAGGCACCGCCGCAGAGGCTGCATCACAACGCACGCGTGGTGAAGGACCACGAGCAAACGCGTCACTTCTATGAGGACATCATCGGAATGCCGCTGCTCGCAACGTGGGCCGAAGTGGCACAACTTCCCGACATCCCGGAAAGACCTATCAGCTACTGCCACACCTTTTATGGTTTGGCGGACGGGGGCGCACTTGCGTTCTTCGGGTTCGCTGAGCACGACGTATACGAGGCGTATAAGGCCAAGACGCAGTCTTTCTTTAACCACATCGCGCTCGCGGTATCTCCCGAGCACCAGAACGAGATTAAGCAGAAGCTCGAAAAGGCAGGACACAAGACGATCTTTATTGATCACGGGTACTGCCAGTCACTGTATGTGCAGG
The DNA here is from genome assembly GCA_963850125.1 of uncultured delta proteobacterium. Taxonomy (GTDB): domain Bacteria; phylum Desulfobacterota; class Binatia; order Binatales; family Binataceae; genus Binatus. Next base: position 52,925 of record CAWKKB010000001.1, read on the forward strand.
ATCCCGATGACCTGACGCTGGAATTTACCTCGGATCCCAAAAACATCGCCGAGATCGATGAATGGCAGTCCAAGACGGCGCACGAGACACTTGCGCGGTGGGTTGGCGGCGACCTGAAGCCGAACAATAACTTGCACCATCGATGACCACTGCGCTCGCATTTTCGGAATTTTTCGTCTCCGACGAGCACCCGATGTATGTCCAGCGGTGGGGCGATCCGACGTCCTCATCTTTGTCCCGGGTCGTTCTCATTCATGGCGGTGGTCACACGGGCGTCTGTTGGACCACTCGACCCGATGGTCAGGCGGGATGGGCGCGGTATTTGGCCGAGCACGGGTGGACGGCCTTCGTTCTCGATTGGCCGGGAGTAGGAAGATCAGCCGGCACCAGCACGTTGCTTCAGAGCACGTCCGACCACATCGTCGCCGCGGTCGTGGCGTTAGTGCGTGAGGTCGGACCGACGCTACTTATCGGACATAGTTTCGGTGCGGCGGTGGCAGCCAGGTGGCAGAGTTGGCACCGAATCTCGTGACCGGTTTGATCTCTCTCGCGCCGGCCCCGCACGGTAACATCGCGGACAATCGTCCGGTTCCCGAGGATCGCCCGATTATCGTCGACGAAAATGCGATGCGACGGGCTTTCTGCAGCGCTCTGCGTTTTCCCAGGGATTCGATCGAAACGTACAAGCGCTCCCTGTGCGCAATGAGTCCAAAGGTATTCAATGCCGTGGCATCGGGTGGCAGCCGCGCGCTGGTGATCGACGACTTCGCCTGCATGGCATCAATTCCAAAGCTGGTCGTTGCCGCTGACCACGATCCGATCGTCACTGAACCGAGATCGTCGAGAGTCGCCGAGTCGCTCGGAGCTCGGCACGTTCTAGTTGGCAAGGACTGGGGCCTGGACGGTTTCGGACACATGATTCCGGACGAGACCGGCTCGGAAGAAATTCTAAAGCGCTGTCTCGCCTGGTTCGCCGATGCCACCAGACCCGCCGGCTGACTAGGACTTGCGGCAAAGACATGAGCCTAGAATCTGCTTACGATTTCAGCGGCAAAGTAGTCATTATCACCGGCGGCAGCGCCGGATTAATCTTGTGACCCAAAAGTTCTCCTGCCTGGACGGTCCGAATCCTGATGTTCCTGGAATTTTCTGAGGCGACCCCAACAACGAAGGCTGGATGCGGTGAAATCAATGCACCGCCATCGTTTTCTTAGCGCGCGGGTCGTTGCTCTTGAGCAATGGGAAGATTGGCAGCATGCAGAGGCAAATGATCGCGAGAATCTTGAGCGTGTCGAGGTAAGCCTCGGTGCTCGCCTGTGTCTGCATCGTCAGGTACATGCGCCCGAGAGCTTGGTGGCTCGCATCGGCAGTGCTCATGCCCGCATGGAACAAATTAGTAGTGAGCCCTGAGAGCTGATCGCGCAGCGCGGGATTGTAGGTGCTGGTATGCATGCTGAAAGTATCCTGATGTAGCTGCGCTCGTCGCTGGGTCAGAGTCGTCACCATCGAGATTCCCACACTGGCTCCCAGATTGCGGAACATGTTTATCATGCTCGAAATTTGATTGTTTTTTCCCGGCGGAACGTCGAGATAAGCCAGCGTGTTGATCGGGATGAACATGAAAGCAACGCCCACACGTTGATAGAGGTAGTCGACTGTATAGGTGTTGAAACTGGCATCAAGGTCAAGCCGAGTCATGTGCCATAGCGCAAGCCCGGTGAGCAGGAACCCCGTGGCCGCGAGCCAGCGCGCTTGCACGTGGGACGACAGACGCCCGACCAGCGGCATCGTCACGATCATCACGAGTCCTCCCGGCGACAACACCAAGCCCGCTAATTCCGCGGTATATCCGGCCAGCTCTTGCATAAACAGGGGTAGCAAGGCGGTGGCCGCGTAGAGCGCCAGTCCCAGCACGAACATCATCAGGCTGGCAGCTGCAAAGTTGAAATTTTTCAACAGTCGCAGTTCTATCACCGGCGACTTTTGCCGGAGCTCCCAGATGACCAGCGCTACAATTGAGGTGATCGAGACTGCTGAAAGAGTCGCGATGAAGTGAGATGCAAACCAGTCATCCTCCTGACCCTTGTCGAGCACCACCTGCAGGCAACCGATGCCGAGCGCGATGAGACCTATTCCGATGTAATCGATGTTAAGTCGGCGATTGCTGCGACGCTGTTGCTCCATCCGCTCTTTAAGGTAGGGCGGATCCTGGACGAAGTGATTGGTGAGCAGCAGTGAGATAATTCCGATCGGGACGTTGATATAGAAGATCCAGCGCCAGCTGTAGTTGTCGGTAATCCAGCCGCCCAGTGTCGGTCCGATTGACGGCGCGAGCACCACCGCCATCCCATAGATGGCGAACGCCATGCCCAGGCGTTCAGGTGGAAACGTATCCGCGAGGATGGCCTGCTCGCTGGGCTGCAGTCCGCCGCCGCCGGCTCCCTGCAGGACGCGAAACAAGATCAGCATGCCAAGCGAGGGAGCGATTCCGCACAGAAATGAACAAACCGTGAAGAGCGCAACGCAGGTCATATAGAAGCGCTTGCGTCCCATCACGTCCGACAGCCACGCGCCCAGAGGCAGAATGATTCCGTTGGAGACCAGGTATGAGGTCAATACCCAGGTCGCCTGGTCGGCGGTCGCGGACAGGCTACCGGCGATGTGCGGCAGCGCGACGTTCGCGATGCTGGAGTCGAGCGCCTCCATGAAGGTCGCGATCGTCACGGTGAATGCGATCGGCCATGGATTGATCGCGTACCTGGGGGCGGAGGCTGGTGCGGACGGACCTCCAGCCGGAGCCGCGCTCATTTGAGCCACACCGTGGGCTCGACCGACATGCCCGGCACCATGCGATGGTTAAGATTCTGGCCGGGTGCGAGATCGATGCGAACTGGAATCCGCTGTACCACTTTGACGTAGTTGCCGGTCGCGTTCTCCGGTGGGAGCAGGCTGAATCGCTCACCCGAGGCAGAGCCCAACCCATCCACATATCCTTTGAAGGTGCGGCCCAGCGCATCGACGTGGATATCGACCGGTTGCCCCGGCTGCATTCGGCGCAACTGGTCCTCCTTGAAATTCGCGGTGACCCAGACGTCGTCGAGCGGCACCACTGCCAGCAACGATTCGCCCGGCTGCACGCGCTGCCCCGGCTCGACGCTCTTCTTGCCGATCACCCCACTCATAGGCGCGATGATTTTGGTGTAGCTGTAATTGAGTAGCGCCTGATCGAGCTCGGCCTGCGCCTCCTTAACCGCAGCTTGCCGAGAGGCGATAGTCTTTAGCGCTGCGTTAGCGCTCGCTCGATCGGCGTCGACTGTGGCCCGAGCAACCTTCGCGACACGCAGGCTCTCCTCGTAGTCCTCGCGCCGGCCGGCGCCCTTGGCCGCAAGGATTTCCAGCCGAGGCACGTCATAGTCAGCCTTTGCGCTGGTCGCGTCGTCCTGACTGACTTTGCTGAGAGCAGTCTGATAGTCCGCCTTAGCCGATTCCACCTGTGCCTGGGCCTGAGATAGCCTCGCTCGCGCACCTTCGACCGCGACGATGTAGTCGGAGGGGTCGATATCTGCGAGAAGCTGTCCTTGGCGGACCGGCTGAGTATCGACTACATAGACGCCTACGATGGTACCGTTGATTCGGGAGCTGACCGCGATGATATGTCCATCGACCTGCGCATCGTCGGTGTCTTCGTAAGAAGAGAGGTAGCGCCATCCCGGGACTGCGACGGCAGCCGCGACTACAAGGATCAAGAAGACCAGAACGAGATTTCGCCGGTGACGAGGTCGTGATGATGCGGGTCTATCCGATTCTGTCGATGCCAGGCGATCGGCGTCGTCGCTATCCGCGGCGCCCGGCTGATGGTCGGAGTAAATGGAGGGTTCCGTACTCTCAGTGCTATGTTCCATTTTTGCCAACTACTGAAAAAAGGTTCCCCCGGAGGAACCGCTACGCGCAGGCGCAGCGGGAGGCAAAGCCGCGCGCGCAACGGACCCCGGGGGAAGGTTGATTACTGCTCCAGCAGAGATTTGCGCGTCGGTTTGCCAGCCGCCGCCGAGCGCCTTGTAGATAGCAATCAGGTCGTCGATTATTTGCTGGTCACTCTGCGCCAGTGAGTCCTGCGCCGCGTAGAGCGATCGCTGCGCCTCAAGCACGTCGAGATAGGTGGCATAGCCTTCCTCGTAGCGATCGAGTGCAAGTAGCTGAGAGCGCTTGAAGTCTTCAGCAGAAGCCGCCAGCGCCTGATGCCTGGTGCGCTCTTTGGCATAGGCGACGAGCGCGTCTTCGACTTCGGCGAGCGCGTCGAGCACCGTTTTGCGATAGGACAGAAGCGCCTGCTCTTCCTGTGCGTTGCGCACCTCGATATTGGCGCGAATCCGGCCGCCCTCGAAGATTGGCCACGTCATCGAGGGACCGACCTGCCACATCCGGCTCGTCCCAAAGAAGAAATCGCCGGGACTTATCGATTCCAGCCCTGCGGTGCCAATGATGTTGAACTTGGGGAACAGGTCAGCAGTGGCAACCCCGACGCGAGCCGCGGCAGCCGCGATCTCGCGCTCGGCGGCGCGAATATCAGGCCGCCGCCGGAGCAGATCAGATGGAAGCCCGGCGGGAATCTGCACCGCGATCGCATCGGGATCCGCGATGCCGGGAATCGGCGTCATGTCGGAGAGCTGCGCCTGCAACGCGTCGGGCTCGCGACCGAGCAACACTCCGATCTGATGGACGGTTTGCGCAAGCTCGCTCTCGAGTTCGGGCACCTGTGCCTGCGTAGTCTCCAGCAACGACCGGGCCTGGAAGACGTCGAGCTCCGGCGCAAAGCCCTGCTCGAATCGGGCCTGCGCCAGCCTCAACGAATCATTTTGATCGCGGAGGTTTGCCTTGGCGATCTGGATGCGGCGCTCGAGCGCGCGCACTGCAACATAATCGCGCGCGGCCTCACCCAACAGTGTTACCCGTACGTCGCGCGCGTTCTCGATCGATGCGACCAGCTCGGCTTTCGATGCTTCGACGCCACGCCGGATACCGCCGAAGACATCCAGCTCCCAACTCGCGTCGAATCCGCTCTCGTAGATGTTCTCATCTCTTGGAAGGACCTGCGGAAAGAATCCGAAGGGAGTGTTAGCGCTGTAACGCTGGCGAGTGTACGAGCCGGACATATCGATGCTGGGGTAGAGCCCGGCGCGGCTTATCACCACGTAGGCGCGCTCTTCGCGAATCCGCGCCAGTGCAATCTTCTCGTCCAGGTTTGATGAGAGCGCCTCCGCGATGACCGCGTCGAGCAGAGGATCGTTGAATGCCTGCCACCACGTCGCGAGATCGGTTTTGGTCCCCTGGTTCGCGGCGTCCTTCATCTGCTGATCGGTTCCATTCCACTGCGCCGGCAACTTCATGGTGGGCGGCTTGTAATTGGGACCGACCATGCATCCCACGACCGTAACGATCAGCAGTGCTGCCACGATCATGAAAAGCAACTTTCCGACCGACCACAGTTGCGCCGCCGAATGCTCCTTACGAATTGGCCCTGACGGCACTCTTCAATCTCCTTGGCGACTCGGGCTGCTTGCGTGACTCGATCGGCGCTCGTTTCTGTTCGAATGCTTGTTTGTTTTTTCGCGTCGCGGATCGTCGTAGCTCTTATTATCCGGAGCGAAGAGCTGCCGCCCGATGCATTCAAGGCAGGCGGTCCATCTCTGCCGAAACTCGGGATCGAGCGGGTCCATCCCGGTAACCAGCGAGACGACCTGGGGCAGGATCAGGGGAAACACACGCAAGGCCGAGCTGACTAGCAGCAACATTTCTTCGTCGGCGTCGGGAGGTAAGTCTCCGCTGGCTTTCGCTCGCCGCCAGCGGGCAACCTCGGATTGCAGGAAGGTTCGCCGCTCCTCTTCTGCGACCAGTTTGCGGTTACTCTTGTCGAGCGCCTCCCACTGCCACATCCGAAGCGAGTCGATATCGTCACAACACTCGTCAAACCCGCGCACCAGGCTGCTGGCAAAATCCTCGTCCGGCATCGATTCAATCAAGGCTGCCTTGGCCGACAGCTTTTTCGCGAGCACGGCCCGGTAAAGCCCCTCTTTGGATTCGAAGCAATAGAAGATCATGCGCTCATTGACGTGCGCACGACGGGCGATCGCGTCGGTCCGCGCGCCGGCAAATCCATTCGCCGCGAATTCCTTCTGCGCGGCCGCCATGATCCGTTCCCGGGTGCGATTCAAATCGCGCTGCTGCATTGTCGTCTGGTCCCCACTATGTAGATGCTTAATTATATTAAGCGATCACTTAATCACGCAAGAAGCGTCCCCCGGAATCCGTCACTGCCAGACGTCTTTAGCTTTAAGGCGCGGATCGTTGCTCGCGATGCACGAGGCAACCGCGGAACATTCGGGACAGTCCTGTCTCGCTAGTTGATTGGCTTGTTCGACTGCCGTTTTGCACTCCGCGGCCGTATCATAGGACCCTGCTATCTCCCACGTATTCAGTGGCTGCGTCGAGTAAGCAACGTAAGACCCGGTAGACGGGTTGCGTCGGGACTCTACTGAGCCTATCGGCGGTAGCATCAGATACCATCCGACCAGCGCGAACTCTGCGACGTGGCGAAGACTCATCCGTGTCTCACTTGCAATGGAATTCTCAACGACTTATGTAAATGCTTAATTGTATTAAGCAGCCGCTTAATGAAGTGCAAGGGCCGTGCCCGAAACCGTAATTGCCGGAGCTTGGAGAATTTCTGCGGTCGGGGCTCGCCGCGTTCGCGAAAGGCAAAATCTATCGCGAAATGCGTACGACATACCGGGACTGGTCTCGTCTCAAGGGCTGCCCAAGTATGCAATTCGACCGCGCCTATTGATCGATACCGTCACGACTTCGATAGTGTGCCGATTCGCAAATTCCCGATCCGCGATGTTACGTTGCGGCATCTCCATTGGGACGAATTGAGAGATCTTGCCTTCGAAGATATTGAAGAAGGCGCTCCCTCCGTCCGTCGTGAGCGCTCCGAAAAAAACGGTAGTTTCAATAAACTTCGGATCACCCAGGCGGTCGAAGCGCGTACCATCGTCCGTCGCGTGATCTGCACTAACTACCATCTCAGCGGTCCCGCGCTTTAGGAGAAAAATTCCCATAGTCCCCGAGCATCGCCCGAGGACCGCCAAAGCACCCAGATCGTTCAGGCCCGGACTCCCGGGTGAGAGATAGTCGATATGCCCGAGCCCGCAAGATGCCGACTGCGATAGCACTTTGCGCAACCTGCCTTGCGCGAAGGTGAACAAGCCTTCACCGCGATCGGTTCGCGCCGTGAAGGCGACCAACGGCCCATCCGCGGTAACAGCTACGGCTGGAAGGCCGAAGCTCCTGAAATGCTCACCACTCGGCAGCTGCTTTTCCTGAAGCGCCAGAATAGTTATGGCGCCGCTTTCGGAAACCATCATTTCCGCCTGACCGTCAGGTTCGAGATAGCCCACGAACGCAATCTCTCCCTGGCTCGTGGGTCGGACACTTCCGAAGGTGATTACATGAAGCGTGCGCCCATCGGGCAACCGCTCTCCGGTGTGAACCAGCCGCTTCAGCTTTCCGTGCGCCAGCTTGAAAAGGGCATCGTCGCCCGCAGATTCATGAGCCAAGAACACAATCCCGCCGTCAGAGGTCTGCTGGGGACGCGGATCGGCAATCATGTCGAGATCTGAACCGCCTTCGGACGACCCCGGCAACGCTACACGAGAAATCGCGCCCGTGTCGGGTTCGGCAACGAGGATCGACCATCGAAGTTGATGATTCCACTCTCTCGCAGCTCCGAACAAAACGGTGCCATCCAACGCCACCGAAGGGATCCCGAGATCCTCGAGCACGACCCAATCAGGACCCGCAGACCCGGTCTGCGCAATCTTGACTTCGCGTCCATCGCGATCGAGCGCGTACAGCGCGTCAGAGCCTTGCGAGATCGAGCCGTCGAGACCGAGCGTGTACGCGCGGGCGGAGCCGATGAAGAGCGCGATCGCAAGCGCAACGCTTACATTAACGGCCATGCGAGGGGTGAACATGCGCTGCTCCATCCCGTCATCACATGTGGCCGACTTCGGACATCTTCACCATCGCCTCGGTGGTGAAGAACGCTTTGTCGACCGCACCCATATTGATGTACCAGCACTCACGCTCGGGAGTTTCGAGCCCGGGCAGGTAGCACATCGTGACGCTGGCGCTTTGCACATCGGTGGACGAAACGCCTACGACGTATTCGCGCTTGAACGGATAGATTGCGACCTTCGCGTCAGGCACCGGCCGATCGCGATACGCCAGCCAGGAAAGGTGATTGCGGAACAACTCACCCCGGCGATCGTAAGTGTCGACGTACGGCTCGAACCACATTTCTGAGTCCATATAGATTACGGACTTCGATTCCAGCGCTTCGGGGTTGTTAACCTCTCGCCGCGGCTCCGCGCTCACGATGTACATGTGGCGCATCTGCCAACGCTCGGGGCACGCACTGGCGCCGCCGTCGGTGGGGCATCGCTGTTCCGGTGAATGCTCTGCGTCGACGGTCGCGAGCATTTCCTTCTCGCCAAGGAATTTGTAGTTGTACTCTTCGGTCTTGGGGTTGAACCCCGAGTAGTGATCGGGATCAAAGGTCTGCGCGCCGGTCGCGCTCGAATTGATCGCCTCGTTCAGACGACGCAGGCGCCGCGAGCCGGTCTGCCAGGTCCAGGTGTCGTCGCCATGAGCCGGATCGGCGTAGCGATATCGCAACAGGCTGGTGCCTCGAGCGTCCTCGGGCGCGAGCTCAGGTCCGAGCAGGAACAGCCACAGGCGGTTGGTTTTCTTGAAGTCGGGATCGACGGGAAGCGGCTCCACTTCGGTTCTGCCTACCAGGTTGTAACCGGCGTAATGGCCGAGCTGCCCGTACGCCACCTCAAAAAACGGCTTCTTGTAGCCCGTGTACACCGTGTCGCAATCGAAATAACGCAAATCGTAGTCGTCCGAGGTAATTGGACGGAACACGTTGTTCCACACGACTTTTGTGGCGGCGTCCGGATCGTTCGCATCGATCAGAGGGAACGGCTGTCCGGCGACATAGCCGACGACCGTGCGATGATCCTTCGAGAGGCGAACCTGCGATGAATACTTTTCGGTCGCGTCCTTGTAAGGAGGCGGCCAGTCGATACGCCCGGTCGGCACGATTTTCATCGTCATGCCGCGCTGCACCTTGTAATACACTCCAGGACTCACGAGGTCCTTCACCTTCGATCCATTCTCAGGCGTGATGAAGTCACCGGCTTTGACCTGGGCGGCGACGGGCGTTGCCAGCATCAATGCCAGCGAAGCGAACGCAACGAGGAATCCCACTTGCGGGCGGCGAACCAAAGTCAGACGATCCATGATTCTCTCCTCCTTAAACAGATGATGCCGAGCTTTTCGTAAAACGTGACCGCAGGGCTCGGTGGCTTAGGGGACTGTTCGAGAGGCGCAATCTGGCAACTCTGGCGGTCACGTTGAATGAGGAATATGTAGATAGATAACCCGGTACTAGAGGAAGCTTTTATCCTGGTATAAAAACTGCCACGAGTCTCTGCATCGAACGGCAAGCCCAACTCATGGATTGCGATATGACCAAGGACGAGATCAGACGGCAGGAGCTGAGCGACTTTCTCCGCAACCGGCGCGGGCGCATCGCTCCAGGCGATGTTGGCCTGCCCGCGACCAATCGGCGGCGAACGCCCGGTCTACGACGCGAAGAAGTAGCGCAGTTGGCCGGCGTCAGCGCGACCTGGTACACGTGGCTCGAGCAGAAGCGCCCGATCGGAGTGTCATCTGGCGTGCTGGATAGCCTTGCGCGCGTGCTGCGGCTCGATCCGGCGGAGCGAATGCAGCTTTTTCAGCTCGCGCTTCGTCAGCCGGTCCTGGAATCCCTGTCCAAGCGCGAAACCGTGAGTCCGCTCATCCGGCGGTTGCTCGATAAAACCGATCCGATCCCGGCCTTTGTCCTTGGGCGTCGATGGGACGTGCTTGCGTGGAACCGTGCCGCGCTTGCCTTCTATCTCGATTTCGACCGAGTGCTCGCTAACGAGCGAAACTTGCTCTGGCTCATCTTCACCAACTCAACGCTGCGCTCCTCGATCGTCGATTGGCGCACGCGGGCCCAGGATACGCTCGCCAGATTTCGCGCCGATTATGGGCGTCATGCTGGCGATGCGCATTTTGTGCAGCTGGTCGAGCGGCTCAAGTCGATGAGTCCGGAGTTCGCGCAATGGTGGCCGCGTTATGACATCCTGCCGATTACCGAGGGGCGCAACGATTACGATCATCCGCTGGCCGGACGAATGACCGTCGAGCACACCTCGTTTCTGGCGGTTGATAATCCGGAGCTCAGGCTCGTTGTGTTCCTGCCAGCTGCGGCGTCCAATTCGATCGCCAAGATGAAAAAAATTGTCGCGACGTTCCGAAAAGGTGCCTAGTCAACATCTTCAAGCGTGCGCCGCTGAGAGAGCGGACACTCCGGCAAAGCCGCTAACGCGGCGTGAGCATCACCACTGGGATGTCGCGTTTCGCTCCGGCCTGGTACTTCTCGTAGTCGGGCCACTGCGCTGTCATGATCGGCCATAAGCGCTTCTTTTCTTCGGCCGTCGCAGCCCGCGCCCGAACCGGAAAAGCGCCAGCGTTGATTCGTCGGCCCGATGAAGGTCTTCAAAAACAAGTAGCTGCGGCCGGGTACGAGCCGCCTGGGCCAGCGCCTCCGAAAAGCTTTGGAAGAGAAACGCGGTGAACCTCCTGATCGGAATCGAAGCAGGCGTCCTTGAGAACGACACTGCGGAAATCCAGGTCAAAGGCGCGTCTCAGCGTGGAGAGAACAATCCCGCTCGTCGCGATGCCGAAAAAACGAGGTGCTCGACGCGGCGGGACCGAAGGACCAGCTCAAGATGATTGTCCGAAAACGCCCCCACTCTCTGCTGGTAGATCACGAGGTCGTCCGGATGAAAAATATCGCCGTGAAATTCCACGGAGGGAGTGCCCTTGACGAAAAGATTGTTTTGTTTGAGCCGCAAAAACGGGGATTCCAAATCCGGAATCTCCGGGTACCCCTCGGAAAACGCAATACCCACATGAATGATGCGGAATTGATTCTGCCGCGCAAACGCGACCGCTTTTGCGGCCATGGTCATCACGCGTTCGGAACCTGGCACAAGACCGAAGACTCCTTTTTGAATATCCAGTGTCAGCAGCGCCGTTTTTTGGGATCGAGTTTCATGCGTTATTCCTTTCTGTATTAGGTTGGCAAGCTGTCATGACTTTTCCGCCATGCGCTTGAAGAGTTCACCGGCCTTGAAAAGCGTTATCTGTTCCTGCCTGTCGAGTTCCGCGATGGCCCGCGAGAGCCAGGCGTACGTCGCCTCCTTGGTGTTCCTGCGCAGGGTGATGCCCCGGGCCGTCAGTTTGATGTTAATCTGGCGTCCGTCCGTGGGGTGGGCCTTGCGCTCGACCAGTCCCATTTTCTCGAGCAACCCCAGGGCCGTGCCCATGGATTGCGGCTTGACGCCTTCGGCGCGGGCGAGGTCCGCGGCGGTCGCCGGTCCGTGCTTTTCCAGGCGGCGGAGGACCGCCTGTTGTGTCCAGGAGAATTCCTGCAATCCCGGCGGCGTGTCGGCGCGGATGCGGCGCACGAGCAAACCCAACGCCATGGCAAAATCTTCAACCGCGACTTTGCTGCTTTTCTGAGCGATCAATGATTAAACAGTATCACTGATCAGTTGATCTGTTAAGTTGGAAGCCATCAATGGTGCAAATGATGTGGGTTTTTCTTTCCCTTATTGATTGGCCTGATCAATATTTTGAATCAAAGCAGCAGCGCATTACGGCTCGAATCCGGAAGGCTTTCTGCCGGTCATCGTTTTCGGGCTCTTTGTGGACTGCGCGGCGCGCACCATGCGTGCCTGTCGCTGTCAACACTGACGGCTGCGTGGCTTACGGGGCCTGGCGGCGCTGCTGGAGCTCGCGCCGCCCGCCGTAGCACTGTCCACCGCGACGGCCGGGCTTTTCCTTGTGATCGGCGGAATGCTCGCGGCGAACGTCGATCTGGCCCCTAAACCTTGCGCATTGGCCGAGCCAACAAATTGCGGAGAGGGGATCGATCGACAAAGGGCCAGATGCGCTTCGGTTCTCGTTGTACGAGATGCTCCAAAAGAGAGCTAAGGTGTAGACCCTACCAAATTGCCACCGCGTCGAGTGGCGGTTCCGACTGGACAAAACGCAACGGGGCGTGAACCGGGTTTAATGCCTCTCCCACTGCGTCCGATGGTTCTGAGGTGGGGTTAGGGTGGGCTAGATTTCCCGGACCCAATGAGACTCGGTGAGACTGGGTGGGATAGCTGTCGTGCTACCGATCCATCTTGCCATAGTGGGTACTGTCTTGAGGAGTCTTGCTGAGGTGACGCCGTTCGCGAACGGGCGTGGCGTTGCTAATCTGGCGTACTGGGTAACCGATACCGAGGGTTCGAATCCCTCCCTCTCCGCCACACAGTCTGTATTGTTTACTTATATATCGGAGATAGCCGCAAATTCGCGGGTGGGCGGGCTGATTCGCTCAGCTCGTGGCAGCGGAGAGGGCGATCAATCCTGCAAATCGCCAATTCGCCACGATTCCTCTCTGTTCAGAAGAGATTCGGTGCCACGAGCGGATTCTGTCCGATCGCGACCCGAAGCGTCTCCGGTCCTGGATCGATGGTCGTAAAGTAGTCAGAAGCGAAGAGGCCCGGCTCTCTAATCTGCAAGGAGTCGCTGCTGGGCGTCCCATTCGATCGGAACACCGGTCTGGGTCTTCAGACGCTCCGCGGAGAGGCAGACGCCTTGCCGCCCTGCACAGATGGATTCCACGATTGCTGGAGCGAGAAGTGCGAGCGGCACCAGATGGCGCACATAGCTATCGCTGACACCTTCTCGGGTTGCGATCTGGCTGGTCGAGACGGCGGTCCCCGCCGCCAGTTCACCGAACCACTGGTAGCCGCGGGCTAGGGCTCGAAGCAGGGCGGGATCTGTGCGGGGAGCTCGCATCTCGCCTGGGAGGACCATGCGGGTTTCGATGCCACGACGCCTCATCTGCAGCGGAACAAGACGGGTCATTCGGAGGTTGGCTCCGCCGCCGGGGAACCTATCGGCCGGAAGAAACGCGCGTAGACTTAGCGTTATCTGCATGCCTTCCCACTTCAGCTCGACTCGCTCTATGAGCGTGCTCGTATTTTCTGTCGCCTCGAGCGCTTGATGGGATTTGAGCTTAGCATCGATTGCCTCGACCGCCTGCTTGAGTTCGGCGGCAGCAAAACCGCAAGCTCTGAGGGTTGAGGCCAGTCCGGCGCGATCCGAGAGGATTCTTCGTATGCCGACTATTACAGCTTGTTCAGTTCGTTCAGCGGGCAGGCGCGAACCACCGTCATCCGGCTTCGCGGTTCCCTTGACCAGTCTCTTGGAGACCAAATAACGGTAGCGCCGCTGTCCCTTCTTCGCCCAGCAGGAATAGAGCGGCTCGCCGCTCTCATCGAACAGTTTGCCCATGAGCAGGCCAGGGCTCTTTCTAACTGTCCGTCCCCGCGGATGAGCGGCTTTCTTGCTCAGCATCTCCTGAACTCGCAGCCAGGTAGCTCGCTCAATAATGGCCTCGTGCTGGCCCGGGTAGGTAACATTCTTGTGCCGGATCTCACCCACGTAGATCGGGTTGGCCAGTAGGTGATAGAGCGCCCCGCGTCCGAACGCGTATCCTCCATGGCGCACGCCCCCACTTGATGCCCATTGCTTGGAGAGAACCGACTTGCGATCCAGTTCTTCACTCACCCGGCGCAAGGTCTTGAGTTCAATATAAAGCTGGAATATCAAACGCACCGTCTCAGCTTCGGCCTTGTTTACGACCAGATGGCGATCGCGCAGGTCGTAGCCCAGCGGCGGCGTGCCTCCCATCCACATCCCCTTCTGTTTGGAAGCAGCGATTTTGTCGCGGATGCGCTCGCCGGTCACTTCGCGTTCGAACTGGGCAAACGACAGCAGCACGTTCAGGGTCAATCGGCCCATCGAGGTGGTGGTGTTGAACTGCTGGGTGACCGCGACAAACGACACTCCTTGAGCGTCGAAAATCTCGACGATCTTGGCGAAGTCGGCCAGCGATCGGGTAAGGCGGTCTACCTTATAGACGACGACCACGTCGATACGCTTTTCCCTGATGTCCGCAAGTAACGCTTTGAGCGCGGGCCGGTCCATCGTCCCGCCGGAGAATCCGCCGTCGTCGTATGCGGTCTTGTTCAGCCGCCAACCCTCACCGGCCTGACTCTTGACGAACGCTTCGCAGGCCTGGCGCTGCGCGTGCAGCGAGTTGAAGTTCTGGTCCAGGCCTTCTTCGGAAGACTTGCGGGTGTAGATCGCGCAGTGTTTGGGAGCGCTGTCACTTCGATTCATGACTCGCCTCCTGCTTTCGCCTGCCCCGCAAACCAAAGAACTGTGGCCCATTCCAGTGCGCGCCGGTGATCAGCTGGGCGACCTCGGTGAGCGAGCGATAGCGCTTTCGCTTGAACAGCACTCCCCGATCGAGCACTCTCACCTCGTGAGTGACGCCGTGCCACTCGCGCATTAATACAGTCCCCGCCGGCGCTCCGGCGACCGGCTCAGGTCTGAGCGGCCGTCCTGATCGCGCGTCGCTGGCGAGACGAATCAGCAGTCTGCGGGTGGAGGGTTTGAGCCCTCCGCGGATTTTCTCCTGGATGCGATACGCCACGGCACGCGTCAGCAGTTCGCGGCTAATGCGATGTGGCGGCTCAGAGTTGTAGAGCACCCGCCACTGCTGCTTAAGCTCGGCGACCGAAGATGATCTCAGGGAAGCGAGTCGCAGCGCAATCGCCTCCGCCGATTTTGTAAATCTCTGGTCCTGCATGTGCGCCCGGCCTCCTGGCGGGCACACACACATTGCTCTGGTTCGCCTCCGAAGCCAGTCAACGTGTTCGCGCCCGTTCGCCTTCCCATCGCCTTCGATGGTCGGGGCGGGCACTCGAAAATGAGCGCTCATCGCTCGCTTCGTGCGCGCAACAGAGCAAGCATCCGAGGCCAGCCGCTTTGGCTGAAGGAGACCAAGAGAATGGAACGCGCGAAGTTGCCGAATGCTAAGAAGACTGAGCCGGTAAACACCAAGTCTGCACGAGGGTCACTGAAGAAGACGGGGCGTAAGCCGAAAGCAGAGATACTCGTATGCCGCTACTGCGGGAGCGACGACTTGGCGCCGAGCTTCATCAGGCGACGCGATCGGCGGTGCCGGAAGTGTTTCAGTAAACGCTACGGATCGGCGGCACCTGCCAAGAAGCCGAGAAGCAAGAAGTAGCGCTAAAAGGAGCGTCAAGGTATCGGGCGCTTAGACGCTCGGTCCCTTTTTTCCTTTTGAATTACGAAACAACAATTATTGAGAGCCAGTCGTCTTCTGAATCTTGGAGACTCGCGCCACTGCGCTCATCGGCGAAGCGGGCGCTGTTGCCCGCAAAGTGCGCCGTTATTCCATTCGGCTGTCACTAAGCGCGCCCACCTGATAGTGATCACGTTTCCGACGCACTTGCTCGTGAAGATTCTTGGAGGAAGCTGCGATGGAAAGCCCAGTTAGATACGCGAAGAGTGGCGACGTTCACATCGCTTACCGGGTCTTCGGCGACGGCCCGCGCGACATCGTGCTGATTCCGGGAACGCTTTCGCATGTCGAACTCTCGTGGGAGTTCCCGCCCTGGGAGCATCTGCTGAAAAGGCTCACCGCTTTCGCCCGGGTGATTGTCTTCGACAAGCGCGGGCAGGGGCTATCCGATCGAGTCGCTGAGCAGACCCTCGAAGAACGGACCGGTGACGTGCGGGCCGTGATGGATGCGGCAGGCTCCAAGCAGGCCACTATCTATGGGTGGTCGGAAGGCGGACAGATGTGCCTGATGTTCGCCGCCACCTATCCGGAGCGAACCTCGGCTCTGGTGCTGTACGGCACCTCTGCGTCGATGAAGAACGTGCCTTGGGCCCGGCCCCCTGAACTAGTCGAGCAATTCTTTGCCGCAGTGGAGACCCACTGGGGCGAAGGCATTCTACTTCCTCTCAACGCCCCGAGCCGCAGAAAGGACCAATCTTTGGTCCAACTTTTTGGCCGGCTGGAGCGAGCCTCGGCCAGCCCCAGCTCTATCCTCGCTCTGTTTCGCGCAAACATCGACATAGACGTCCGGCACCTTCTGCCTTCGGTCCGGGTGCCGACTCTGATCCTGCATCGCGTGGGTGATGCGATGGTCCCGGTCGCAGCAGGGCGTGCCCTGGCCGAACACATCCCGGCAGCCAGGTATCTGGAGATTCCCGGCGACGACCATCTGGTGACCGACAACGAGACACAGGATGTCATCGCCGACGAGATTGAGGAATTCATGACCGGCGCACGACATCGTCTCGAGCCAGACCGGGTGCTCGCCACCGTGATGTTCACCGATATGGTGGGCTCCACCCAGCGCGCCGTCGAGCTGGGCGACTCGCGATGGCACGAGCTGCTCAACAACTACTACGCGGTGGTGCGAAAGGAATTGACCGCGTTCCGCGGCCGTGAGGTGAACACCGCGGGCGACGGTCTGCTTGCCACCTTCGACGGGCCGGCGCGGGCGATACGATGCGCCTGTTCGGTCCGCGAGAGAGTGCACCAGCTGGGACTGCAGGTCCGCACCGGACTGCACACCGGCGAGTGCGAGCTAATCGGTGACGACGTCGGCGGGATCGCAGTGCATATCGGGGCCCGCGTAGCAGCGACCGCCGCCCCCGATGAGGTGCTGGTTTCCAGCACCGTCAAAGACCTGGTCGCCGGCTCCAAACTGCAGTTCGTCGATCGCGGCGCGCACAGCCTCAAGGGCGTGCCCGGCGAATGGCGTCTTTTCGTCGTCCAGTAGAGGGCGGCTGCTTCGCTCGCACTGGGAGCGCGACGAGGCCCGCGCGATGTCGCCGAAATCTACAAGGGGTTCACGGAGGGCTTCGACACTCGCTACCTCAAAGAAGCGAAAGCGCTGCTCTCTTAGCGAATGACTCTAGGAAAATTGCGGGAAACCACTCGCTCACGCGCCGACCAGAGCAAACATCCCGACGAGCCCTTACGGCTGTCTGTGGCGAATTACTGATTTTCCCAGAATCAGCAATTCGCCACACACAGGCGATTACCAACGAGCAAGGGATGACAGTTGAGGCTCCCACACAGATACCGAACAGGCCATTGATTGCCAGAAATTCCCCGAACGAAGTGGCGCGGCTTAAAGCGAACCACAACAGACCGGTGATGATCGCGCCGACCGTCATCATCTTCTTGGGGTTGACTCGATCCGCGAGCCATCCGATCAGCGGTCCGGCCGCACCGCCGCAGCTGATATTGAACATGTCCGCGCGCATTGCTAGGGACTTAAAAGCGCACTCGCTCGCGTGAGCGAACTTTTCGTCAAAAGGGGTAGAGCATGTTCAAGATAGGCAAGCTGTTTCATCTCACCCACGTTGTGAGCGACCTCGACGCGGTTGATCGATGGTACGACGATGTCTTCGCGGTGACGCGATTCTATCATGGATTCGCGAAGGCGGCAGGACGCGACGCATCGCTCATCGCGATCGGCGAAGTCATCATGGAGCCGATGACACCAGCGCGCGTCGAAAATTTACGCAATCGGTCGGTCAAGAGGTTTCACGATCGCTTCGGCGAACACTTTCATTCGATCGCGTGGTACGTCGACGATGTCCCCGCTACTTCAATGCATCTCGCGAAGCATGGCCTCCACCTGTGGGATGTCACGGGGCGTTCCATCACACCGCCGAATGAGAAATTCGCGGTATGGACGCATCCGAAAGAGACGCCCGGCCAGCTCGAGTTCGCTATCATCGAGCGCAACACGATCGATCCGCGCCTCCAGCCTGCGTGGTCAAATGAGTTCTGGTGCGAGCGTCATCCTCTCGGTATCGAGCGCGCCTCGCATATCACGACGGTGGTCAGAGACCTCGGCGACGCTAAGAAATTCTATTGCGACATACTCGGTGCGAAGATCATTTATGAAGCGGAGACGATAGGCCGGAAACTCAGCGCATTCGTCGCTGTCGGAGAGGACACGGTAGTGGAGCTCGCGCAGCCTACTTCATCGAACAGCGCGGAGGCTCGCGATCTCGAAAAAAATGGAGAGGGGATTCATGCGCTGACATTCAAGACGCGCAACCTTGCAGAGGCGGCGAACTTCCTGAAATCGAAGCAGCTAAGGCCGGAGCCCGACGGACCGAATGCAATCGCGCTCGGTCGCGAGCAGGCGTTCGGGATGGTAATCGGGTTCACGGAACGGCCACTCACCAATGATCCGCGCGTGCGCTAGCGACCTCCGAGGAAATCGCCATGGCAAGCACCGAAACCCAAAAAGAGGCGCTACGAGGAAGGCATATTTTGCATCTCCAGAGTCCTCGACGTTCCAGGACCAGCGCCAGCGTTCTTTCAGAGATCGCTTGCACCAGCTTTCGCGAGATTATTCTTGCATCGGATTCCAGGCGCGCGAGATTGCACTGTCCATGAGAGACGCCGGCAGATTGTTGGCAGACGATGGAGTCCGAGACGACAGTTGCGTGTCGGAGGTGACTTAAATGGGTAGGCCAGTAATGATCGAGGCTGCGATCAATGGAAATGCTTTGCGCGAGCTGAATCCGAATATCCCGTGCTCGCCCGAAGAGATCGCCAACGACGCAATCGCGACTTGTCGAGCGGGCGCCGCGCTGATCCATTTTCATGTGCGCGATCCACAGACCGGGCGCTGGGTTCAAGACGTTCCGTACTATTCCGAGGTCTACCGTCGCACGCGTGCCGTTTGCGATCCCCTTCTGTGGCCTACGTTTCCGTTCGATGGAACACCCGCCAAGCGATTCAGTCACTTCGTTGAGCTGGCGAAAGATCCCGTCACTAGACCAGACATTGGTGCCGCCGACATGGGTTCGGTAAACCTCGCAACGTATAGTCGCGAGGTCAAGAAAATTCGCGGCGCGAACTTCGTCTATCAAAACAGCTATGAAACGTGCCGACAGTTCCTTGAGATGTCGCGGAAACTGGGGTTACGCCCTACGCTGCAGGTCTTTGAACCCGGATTTCTGCGCGCAGCGCTGGTCTTCCTCGACCAAGGCCTTCTGACCGAACCGCTGATTCTCAAGTTCTACTTTGGCGGCAAGGAACAGAACTTTGGCTTGCCACCGACTCTCAAGAGCCTCGAGGTGTACCTCGAAATGATAGAGGGCGCTCGATGCAACTGGTTCGCGGCGACGCTTGGCGGCGACAATTTGCCGCTCGTACCTTTAGTCGTAAGCTTGGGCGGGCACGTACGCGTCGGTCTCGAGGACTATCAATACGCGCGCGACGGTCAGCTTACGAACCCGCAGATAGTCGAACGCGCCGCGGCAGTGATCCAGGCTATGGGCCATCAAGCCGCGTCGAGCAAACAAGCTCGTGAGCTATTGGAAGTTTAAAGTGAATCTGTGAGGGTATTTCAGCCGAAAAACCGCAGTCTCAAGCATTCGCACCTTCCGGAACTGCGCTAGAGTATGCGAGAGCTTCTTGCGCTCCGAGGTGCAATCACCATGAAGGACACGCGCGAATTCCAAACGATCAGGGTCGAGGTCGAAGACGCTCTCGGCAGGCTGACGCTCAACCGGCCGGAACGGCTCAACGCCATAGGCGCTACGATGTTACAAGAGATCGCCGAAGCCGCACGGTGGTTCGACAGCCATCGCGAGCTGCGCGTCGTGATCGTGAGCGGCGCAGGCCGGGCATTTTGTGCAGGGGCCGATCTCAAGGATTCGCCCGCCGCAGCGGCGCGCTTGGACAACAGTTGGCTGTACCGGCGCGAGGTCGGCCAGTACGGATTGCGCGCGGCAGATGCGCTTGAACAGATGCGGGCTGTGACCATTGCCCAGGTTCATGGATACGCTGTCGGTGGAGGCGTGGTCTTGATGGCGGTGTGCGATCTCAGGATAGCGGCTGACGATGCCGTGTTCTTCATCCCCGAGATCGAATTGGGCATTCCGCTTGCCTGGGGAGGAATCCCGCGCCTGGTGCGCGAGATCGGCCCGGCGCTCACCAAGGAGTTAGTGATGACGTGCCGGCGGTTCACACCAGCGGAAGCGAAATCGATCGGGTTTCTCAACCGCGTCGTACCGACGACGCAACTCGAGAGCGAGGTCGAGCAACTTGCGCGGGAGTTGATCGCCAAGCCTTCGGTGCCGGTAGCCATCACAAAGGAACACGTCAACTCGGTCGCCCGCGCGATAGGGGCAGGGATGACCGCTTTTGCCGACGGCGACCTCCTGCTCGGTGCTTCAGCCGAGGAGGAGTCTCGTGCAGCGGCGCGTGCCTATCGCGAGAAAGCCTTCGGCAAGAGGAGTTAACTCGCGTCTCCGGCCAGGAGATGGTGGGTTTCTATTTGGCCCGAGCCGGAAGGCCCCAAATTCGGCGGCTGTCCCTACCAAAAACTCCGAAGGCATTAAAAAGTATGGTGATTTGTTTCGATCGGCCGTAGTGTCGCCGGCATGCACTCACTCCTGTCGGAACTCCTTTCATGGCTCACCTGTCGGTTTCGCGGTCGCGTAGAATTGGAGCTCGAGGTCATAGCGCTTCGCCACCAGCTCGCCGTCCTGCGCCGCCAGCGGCCCGGACACACCCAGCTTTTCTCGATTGATCGCCTAATTTGGGTCTGGCTCTACCGGCTGTGGCCGCGATTCCTGAAGGTGATCGTAGTGGTGAAGCCGGCCACCGTGATTCAATGGCATCGGCAAGGCTTTCGGCTCTACTGGCGCTGGCGGTCAAAGTCAGGACGGCCCGCAATCAATCGCGAGGTTCGTGATCTGATCCGGCAGATGTGCAACGCCAACCCGCTCTGGGGTGCGCCACGCATCCATGGCGAGTTGCTCAAGCTCGGCATCGAAGTCAGTCAAGCCACTGTCTCTAAGTACATGATGCGAGCGCGCGGCAGGCCTTCGCCGACCGGGCGGAGTTTCTTGCGCAACGAAGCGATCGGTATCGCCGCGATCGACATGTTCGTCGTGCCGTCTGCGACCTTCCGGCTATTGTTCGTGGTGCTCATTCTAACCCACGACCGTAGGAAGATTGTGCGCTTCGATGTCACGCAGCATCCGACCGCAGGTTGGTTATCGCGCCAAGTGACCGAAGCGTTTCCGTGGGATACGGCACCTCGCTTTTTGCTGCGCGACCGTGACGCCTCGTACGGCTCAATCTTCCGCAAGCGGGTCGAGGCAATGGGCATCACGGAAGTCGTAACAGCGCCGTGCTCACCATGGCAGAACGCCTACGTCGAGAGAGTCATTGGTTCGATTCGGCGGGAGTGCTTGGACCAAGTCGTCATCTTCAACGAGCGCCATCTCCGCCGCGTTCTTTCATCATACGTTGATTATTACCACGGCACCCGCACGCATCTTTCACTAGACAAAGACAGTCCGCGATCGCGACCGATCCAGTCGCCGCAGAACGGACGAATCATCGTCATTCCACAAGTCGGTGGGTTGCACCATCGCTACGAACGCCTCGCGGCGTGAATCGTCTCAACTGACCCTTGATTTGGTCGCAGCGAACGCTGCGGGTTTATCAATGTATTTCCCGGTGGAAGCCTGCCAATCAAAACCCGGGCGGCAGTAGGGAGCTATTTCGATCGTAGCCGGTTTCGTTCGACGCGGCGAACGATATTTGATCCTCGGACTGATTCAAAATTTGGTTCAGATTGAATTTTCAGTAAGCACAGGGCGATCAAGCTGAACAGCAAACTCATCAACGCGGACTTTAACCGTGTGTAAACGATTTACAAGTCTGCACTCCAACAGTGCATTCTGCCAGAATCAGCAATTCGCCACACACAGGTTAGACGACGTGATCGGCGGCGTCATCAGATACCAGCCGACAAGCGCGAATGCGGCAGCGTGGTTCAGATTCATTTGCCTTCAACCCCAAGGAGTGTCTGTAGGGCAGGTCACCTGAATGCCCCAGTCATCGACGATCTTTCCATCGACGAACCGGTAGATAGCTACCCCGCCCATCGCGAATCGCTCACCTTTTTTCGGGAAGCCAGGTAGGTCTTCGCCGATATAAGTACCGCGGATAGTCATTCGTATCACTACTTTGTCATCGGCGGCGAAGATGTCATCGAGCTTTGTTTGTGCGTCGGAGAACATCAACCGTCCTGCCACGGACAATGTCCTTGCTCCCTCTAGGCCGCTCGGCCATCCGGGAAAGTTGGGAGAGTGGAACGCAAAGTCGGGAGAGCATACTTCGTCAATGATGGCGGTATTGCCTTTACCTAGCTCTTTCATGAACCGAATAAAGATCGCTTTATTTTCTTCCGCAGACATCGCATCCTCCATTTGTCGAAGGTACCACATACCACGGGAGCGAGCCCGAGCGCAGTTGCGAGGCTTCGTTCAGGTAATAATTTTCAGTCTAGGCGAAGAGTCGCAACCTTGCGTGTCGGAGATATCCGCTCTCCGTGATCTCCAGGAATTGCACCGGGACACGCACCGTCGGTTCGCAGAACCGCACATCACCTTCCGGTATCGGATCAGTGAAAGGGGACACCTTCCGAAGGGAGAGCTTGCGAGTAATAGATTCAAGCTTGCGACGGTCGAATCGAGAAGCGACCTTGCCGAAATACCGTAAGTGGCCATCCACATGCTCAGCGATCAGTACAGCGCCGAAATCCTCCTCCCATCCACCTACAACGAAATGATGCAGCCGCATGCATTTGACCTTGCGCCAATTGTCGGTCAGACGACCGTGGTAAAGCGATTGCCGGCTGTGCCTAATCAAAACCTAGACCCGGACGTATTGATGATGGAGTCCGCCGAGGATTGGTATTGATGCGATGTGGCCGAGCTTCTGTAGGCAGCGAAAATGCGGCGCATTCTTGTGCAATGAGAAATGGGTCCGGACCTGGTTGTAGTAGGAAGTGTAGTTCTTCAGAACGCGACGCAGCGGCGCTTCGTCGAACACGATCACGTGATCGAGGCTTTCGCGCCGAATCGATCCGATGAGGCGTTCGACGTAGCCATTTTGCCACGGCGAACGCGAGGCGGTCGGATGATCGCGGATGCCCATTGCCCGAATGCGATGAGTGTAGAATAAGCCGAAGGCCCGGTCGCGGTTGCGAATCAGGTGGCCTGGCGCTTCATCCCAGGTGAAAAATTTTCCAACTAGGCTCATGACTTCAGAAGCGCGCTCTCTTCGCGCTCGAGTACCGTGCGCACTGCAGGCCGTCTAAGCATCCGATCCTTGTGAGCCGTGTAACTCTTGAGCTCGCCCACCGGAAGCTCGCCGCGCAAACCCCAGCCATACAACACTAGCGCGTAAGGATCGCAAATTGAGTAGTGGTCGAAGAGCCACTCGCGATCCTTGAGCCATCCGTCAATGATTTGCAGGAAGTTGAAGAAGGTCTTGCGACCGACCTCGCGTAGGTTCGGGATTGCCGATGCGTCAGTCGTGTAGCGCTCCGGGCGCGCGTTGTGCGCCCACGCGACGTGCGCGCTGCTCGCGAACAACGACATTGTTGAGTAACAGCGGGCCTCGCCGAAGGTATCGGTCGGGATGAGTTGCACGGCTGGATAAAGCCGACCTACATAGGTCAGGATGCCGATGTTTTCGATCAGCACGCGCCCGTCATCGAGGACCAGCGCCGGTACCCGCCCGTTTGGATTGATCTTCAGATAAGGCTCACTGCGCTGCTCGCCATTGGCGAGGTCGATTCGCTTGAGATCGTACTGCGCGCCGGCTTCCTCGAGCACGAGGTGTGACACGGTCGCGCAACTGCCGGGAGCATAGCAAAGCTTCATCATCGTGGTCTCTACCTCAGATCCGGAGCGTCCTGCAAAGGATCGGTGGACTCGGAGACATAGATGTTCGCCGGCTCGAAGAACCATGCGCATCGAGAGATGTGGCGCCAAATCGTGTGTAAACGTCGCGGCTGATTCGAAGTCGACCGCGTTAGCGCCGGCAAGCCTCCCTCGTTTCCGTGCGCGCAGATGAGGTTTTGACGGATCACAACGGGCTCGTTCAGGCGTCCAGCTTCAGCAGCTTTCTCGCGTTGTCGCGTAGGAACTTTGGCCAGACGTTGTCCTTGAAGGGCACGGACTTCATGTCGGTCATGATCCGCTCAAGCGATAGACCCATGGGGAAGTAGCCTGCATAAATGATCCGGTCGTCCCCGCGGGTGTTGGCATAACGAATGATAGCTTCCGGGTAGTGCTTGGGCGCGAAGGCAGAAGTCGAATAGTAAAGGTTGGGCCACTTAAGCATCAGCTTGATGGCCAGGTCTTCCCAAGGTTCACATCCGTGACGGGTTACGAAGACCAGCTCGGGGAAGTCGTACATTACCTGATCGATCAGCCGGACTTCCTGTGGCCACATTGGAAACCGCGGCCCCGGAACGCCGGCGCAGGCGAAGATCGGGACGCCCAGCTCAACGCACTTGGCGTAGATTGGATACATCAGTGGGTCGGAGATACCAACCTGAGGATTGTATCCCGCGTTGAACGCGCCGAAAGCGCGCACACCATAAGTTTCGTACTGCCGCGCCATATCGCGGATGCCGTCCATCCCGCGATTGGGGTCCACGTTGCCGATCGCGATGAACCTGTCAGGATGATCCTTAAGAGCTTTCGTTCCGACTTCCCCGCCGGCGCCGATGAGACCTATCTCGATGCCGAATCGATCCATCTCGTGCAAAGTCGCCGCAATAGGATCCTTTGACGAACCGTACAACTCTTTCGGAACATTCTTGAACATGTACTCGACCGGGAAATCGAACTTGGCCGAAGGGTCTTTGAGCTGCGCGCGGATAAAGTCGTACATTTTGAAATCTTCGGCAGGAAAGCCGATCATTGTATCGACTATCCCGATGTCGGTAGGCATCCCCATGGCTTAAGATGCCTCCTGAAGAGCGTCCCGGAAGAGATAACAAGCGCTGTCACGAGGAATTTCTTCGCGAGGCAGCGGCGTTTCCACCTGCGCGGGCGTCGGACCAACTTTTGCCGCCCGAGTCTTTAACTGCTCCAAGTCGAAGTTATAGAGTGCCGCCGCATTGAGCCCCAGCACCTTTCGTCGGCGCGAGTCTGGCATATCACCGAAAGTCAGGCGCAAGGATTGGAGGTTGTAAGGAAAGGTGCCCTCATAGTGAGGATAGTCGTTACCCCACAGGACGTGATCCTCACCGATCTCATCGATGCCGGCGAGATCGGCTTTGCTCGGGAAGCTAGCGCCGTAGTAGCAGTGACGCTTCGCATAGGCGCTGGGCGGTTCCTTCAGCGGCATTTCCATTCCGGCGTAGTTCATCTCACCCAAAGCGCCTGCCTTGATGGCGTAGTAAGCACGGTCGAGCTGCTTGAGCACCTCTGGAACCCAGTAGCAGCCGGACTCGGTCAGGATGTGCTTAAGCTTTGGGAACTTCTCATAGACACCGGCCATCAGGAGGTGCCGGTAGCCGGCTTGACCGTAGTAGGCCACGTCCTGGATCCAGATCGATTGGGCCACGACGTCTTCGCCGTAATCCGGTAGGCCCTGGCCCGTATGCTGATTGAGGACAAGGCCATGGTCCTGGATGGCAGCAAACACCCGGTCCCACGCCGGGTCGTAGAGCGGCTTCAGCCAGTAGGCGTCCGGCGGGATCAATGGCAGAAGAACACCGCCGCGCAGCCCCGACTTGGCGATGAACTCGATATCCTTGATCGCTTCGTCGAAGTCGTTCGGCAGGATCAGTCCAATCCCGGCGCGGCGCACCGGGTCCTCGGCGCAGAAGTCTTTCAGCCAGCGATTGTGGGCACGGATACCGGCCAGGCACCGCTCGTAGTTTTCAGGCTTCGGCGGATGGGCGGTGACGATGCTCTTCCGATAAAAAGGCGGTACGGTGTTGGGGAATACCACCTCGCCGACGACCCCTTGGCTATCCTGGTCCTTGTTGCGGATGCCGTAATCCCAGTTGCGCATCTTTTTGGAGCCATAGTGCTCCTGGGACGGGTTCTTGTACCCGCCACGCCATTCGTCAAATGCCTCCCGCCACTGGGGATCGAGATATTCGCGATATTGGGCGTGGCTGCCGCCCCCGTGGGTGTCCGCGGTGATAAGTATGTAGCGCTCTTGGGTCATTTGGACCTCCCCTAGGACTCGATATTCGCGTGAACAAGCCTCGCACCAACGCCAAGCGGTTTGCAACCGAGAGGTGCTGGCGCGGTTTTGTGTGACGAATTTACTGGGCCATAGCAACAAACTCCGCGACGACACAGGTGAGCACCTTGATATTGATCATGACACTTCTCCGCTTTGGGCCATTCAATTTTCCCCGTCTACCCATCAATCTGGAAAGCGCACTCTCACCGACGCGCTGTCGGCTATCGCCTGGCACGCCAGTATCCAACCCTGCTTCAGATCGTTCTTGTCTAACACCTGGTTGTGGCGCAAATGGACGTCGCCCGCTTCGAGTGTGCACATACAGGACCCGCATGCGCCGCTCTGACATGAATGCGGCGCCTTCAGTCCGGCGCGTAGCATCGCATCGAGGATAGGTTCGTCGCGCGAGCAGTTCAGCTCGTGATGCACTCCGTCGAGTTCGACCTCGAGCTGAATTTTTTCAGTGGCGCTCAAGTCAATGGCGTGTGCCGCATCTTCCTCGTCGGGCAGCGAGACGAAGCGCTCGACATGAATTCGTGTGGGCGCGACGCTGAGACCGCGAAGAGCTTCGAGCGCGCAATCCATGAACGCTTCTGGACCGCATACGTAGCAGTCCGCGCCGGTCCACGGTCGCGACAGTTCCGAGAGCTGCGCGACCCTTGGCAAACCGTGAACCGAGTCCAGCAAGTGAATCACCTGCAGCCGGGTCGGGTGATCATTTGCGAGCGCGTTCAGTTGGTCGCGGTAAATCACCGACTGCTCGTCGCGGTTCGCATATATAAGGTAGAGCCGTCCGCGACCGGCGATGAGCGCGGACCTGATGATCGAGAAGATCGGCGTGATGCCGCTGCCGCCCGCGAAGAGGAGAAAGTCGCCGTCGATCGAGTGGGGAGTGAAGTGGCCGGCGGGCGGCTTAACTTCGATCGAATCACCAGCTTTGATTCGATCGCATATCCAGTTGGACGCTCGGCCATTTGCGACGCGCTTGACGGTGACGCGGGGTGGTTCTTCGATCAGCGGGCAACTGGCGAGCGAATAGCATCGCAACAAGTGGCGACCGTCGTGCGCTATGCGCAGAGTCAGAAACTGTCCGGGCCGATAGCGAAACGCCTCTACGTGCTCAGGCGGGATTTCGAAAACAATCGATTTCGCGTCGGCGGTATCGTCGATCATCTGGCGAACGCGCAGAGGATAGTAAGTCATGCGGCTCAGTGCGCGTTCGTGATCCGCAACTGGGCGCCGCTGATGAAACGCGACTCATCGGAAATGAGAAAGAGCACCAGGTTCGCGACGTCCTTCGGATCGCAGAAGCGCGACCTGGGGTCTGCATCGTAGCTCACGCGCGCCGGGTCGGGATTGCCCAGCAGCGGAAGCGTCATCGGCGTCAACACGCCGTCGGGATGAATCGAGTTGCAGCGAATCCGGTATCCGGAACTCTTGCAGTGGACGGCGACGCTGTGAGTGAGCGCAGCTACCGATCCTTTTGAACCGCTGTACGACACAGCGTACGGAAGGCCATCCGCAGCTATCGACGACATGTTGACGATCGAGCCTCCGCCACTCGACTTCATCGCGGCCACACCGTACTTGCACCCAAGAAAGTAGCCGTCGGCGTTGACGCGATGGACTTGCTGCCATTGCTCGAGCGTGGCGTCCTCGATCGACCCCATGACTAGGATACCGGCGTTGTTGACGAGTCCGTCGAGCCTGCCGAATCGCTCCTGCGTGGCCGCCATCACACTCTTCCAGTTGTCCTCGCTCGAGATGTCGTGGCGAACGAACATAGCGGCGTCGCCGATATCTCGCGTGAGTGAGCGCCCGCCGTCCTCGTTAAGGTCGGTGATCACAACGCGAGCGCCTGCGTTGGCGAGCAGAAGAGCGTCCTGCTTGCCGATACCGCTGGCGCCGCCGGTGACGATGACAACTTTTCCCTGAGCGCGTTCCATACTTTTGCTTGCCGTCGTGGAATTTTAAACCATCGCTTTAACTTTTTGCGTGCTTCGTATTATCGATGTCGCAGCGGAGCGGCCGGCGCGCCGACCCGACCAGATACAATCCGCGAGCGCGAGTCCGCTCACGTAGTGATTCGATGCAATTCCGACGGCCGCGCGGCCTGCGGCGTAGAGGCCGGGCACGGTGGCGTTGGCAGTTTTCACTGCTCCACTAATCTCGTCGACGCGAAGGCCGCCTAGCGTGAGCGCAGCGCAAGGGAACACGCGCTTGTCGACTGAAATGTCCAGCGCATAGAACGGCGGCGCTTCGAGCGGATGCAGCAAATCGTGCGACTTTCCCAACGGATCGTCGCCGCTGTGTGCGGCTTGGTTGTAGCCCTGCCAGCTTTGAAGCATCGCGGTCGCATCAGCGCCGATCCGCCGCGCGAGATCCCCGATCGAGCGGCTCCGCTTCGCTCCCCCATAAGTCAGGACGAGCGCGGGCACACTCTGAAATCCCCACAACCCGCCGAACAGCGCTTCCCTGATTGCGTCGCGGCGGATCGTCGAATCGATCACCAGCCAAGCGGCGCCGCCGTGACGCTCGCACATTTCGTAGCCGAGCTTTGCGCCGTAGACCTCTTCGTTGCAGAAGCGCACGCCATCTCTGTCGACGATCATGCCGCGCGCCCACGCCAGCGGAGGATTGATGAAGCGCCACGCCGACACGCGCTCGAGCCGGGCAGTTTCACCACCAACGGATTGGCCCAGGCGAATGCCGCTGCCGTCGCATCCCGATGTTCCCAGGCGAAAGTTGCGCAAGTACTTCGGCGCGTGGCGCGCTACCATCTCGCGATTGAAGATGAATCCGCCCGTGCTGAGCACCACTCCCGCGCGAGCGCGGACCATCAGCGGACGAGCTTCGGCGAGTTCCAATCCGAGCGCGCGCCGGCGCAGCATATCCGACACGCCGGGTGCCGGATAGTACATTCGCTCGGCCCAGCGATTGAGCTGTCGATGGCGCCGAGCGGCGCGGCTCTCGTTTTCGAACTGCCAGAGTTCTGCGCCAAGCACTGCTCCGGTTCTGTCGTCGACCACGAACCGCCGGACCGAGGATTGCAGCATCACGCGCGCGCGAGCGGCATGCACGCTCTTGCGCAGCGCGCGAAACAGCATCGCACCCGACAATCCAGCGCCTTTGACTCGATGTCCGCGCGGAGCAGGCGGATGTTTGCCCGCATACTCCTTAACGGTTTCGTTGCCGGAGAAATATAGGTAGTAGCCGTCGGCAGGGTACGAGGTCTTGCACGGCGGCACGGCGGAATCGAACTCGACGCCATGCGCCTCGAGCCATTCGATCATCTCGACGCTGCGGTCGCAGAAGTCGCGCAGCGTCGCGCGCTCGACGGCGTCGCCGACTTCCATGCACAGGTATTCGTACATCGCTTCGGGAGAATCGTCGTAGCCGGCGGCCTTTTGAAATCGCGTGCCGCCGCCCGCATATACGACGCCGCCGCTCTTGGCGCTCGCGCCGCCGCCGCCAAAGCGGTCGGTTATGAGGACGTCGGCGCCCGCAGTCGCAGCTTCGATAGCTGCGCACGCTCCGGCGGCGCCGAAGCCGACCACCAGCACATCGCAATGATCGTCCCACGCGACGGATTGCTCGCAGTCGGCGCGGAGCGGCGCACTAATCGGGGTGGCTCCCGAATCGCTCGCGTCGATCGATGTATCGGGCCCGATGCTGGAGGTTGGAGCCAACGAAAAACCTCTATTCGATTACTATCGGCGAAAATTCTGTCGGAGGGCCAAGGAAGCCGCGGCCTGACGGCGGCTGATTGCCGTCGACGTCTTTGACGCCGTAACGGTCGGCGAGCTCTGCGGAGAAGAATGTCTGCCCGGTCAATTCCATCCGGTTGGGATCGTTGTAGAGCGCGTCAATGATGCGCCCGCCGAACTCGGGAGACTCCGCCACCGCCAGCATCGGTCCGTACTTCGACCGGTTGACTTCGATCATCATGACTTTCTCGGTCTTCACCAGGCCGAGCCACACCGAGACGACCACGACGCCGTGCGGTTTGAAGTCGTGCGCCATGTCGTGAGACATTTTGTCGACGCCGGCCTTGGCGGCTCCGTAAGCGGGTCCATGCACGTAAGCCTTTGCGCCCGGCGAGGACGAGTTGAACACCACGCCGCCGTTGCGGATGAGCATCGGCGCGGCGAGCCAGGTCGCGACGTAGTTGGAGCGCAGCCCGACGTCGAGCACCTTCACAAAATCCAGCGGCTTGTTCCAAAACGGACCGGTCTCGGTGAGTCCGTTGGGAATCGCGGTGGCGTTGTTGACCAGAATGTCGAGTCGCCCGGACTCCTTCTCGATTTGCTTGAACAGCGCTCGCACCTGGTTGTCGTCGCTATGATCGCAGACTACGGCGACACCGCGTCCGCCGCGTTTCGTCACTTCCTCGGCGGTGGCGAACACCGTGCCACCGAAAGGATTGTCACCCGTTTTACCGCTGCGCCCCGTAGCGTAAACCGTCGCACCTGCGGCGCCGAGCGCGATCGCGATACCCTTGCCGACCCCCAGGCTCGCGCCGGTTACGAGAGCGACTCGATCTTTCAGCATGTCAAACTCCTGCCAGATGCTGTGCGGCAATGTAGCCGAACGTCATTGCCGGGCCGAGTGTCGAGCCGGCGCCGGGATAGCTCGGACCCATCACCGCCGCTGATGTGTTGCCGGTCGCGTAGAGGCCGGGAATGGGCAGCCCGTCGTCGCGCAAGACGCGCGCGTATTCGTCGGTCAGCAGGCCGCCCTTGGTGCCGATGTCGCCCGCGTCAATGCGCATCGCATAGAAGGGAGGCTTGGCGATTGGCGCGAGACACGGGTTCGGCTTGACGTTAAGATCGCCGTAGTAGCGATCGAAATTGTTGCTGCCTTTTCCAAATTCCTTGTCGTCGCCGCTCGCGGCGTATTGATTCATCCGCTCGACAGTCGCGCGCAACCCTTTTGCATCGACCTCGATCAGCTCTGCGAGAGCGTCGAGAGTTTCGCCCTTGAAATAAACTGTCCCAGCCCATGCCACCGGCAGTGATTTGTCGGGACGCACCATGCCGGGCAGCAGCGGGCCGCATGGATATTTGCGGCGGAACTCGGCGTCGAAGACGAGCCACGCGGGCATGTTTGCGTTGCTCTTCTGGTTGTCGGAGTACATTGCGTAAACGACCTCACTGTAAGGCGCGGCCTCGTCGACGAAGCGATTGCCCAGTCGATTGACCATCACGCATCCGGGCAGGTTCCGCTCGACAAACAGCGCTCGACGCCTCTCCCGGCCCATCACGAAAACGGTCGGCGCCCACCACGCGTGATCCATCAGCGCCACCTGCGCGCCGACGACCAGCCCTGCGCGGATCGCGTCGCCCGTATTGGAGGGCGGAGTGACGGTCCATTCGGCGCGCGTCGGCTTGGGCAGGTACTCGTCGCGCATCGCCTGGTTGTGCTCGAAGCCGCCCGCCGCGAGGATGACGCCGCGTCGAGCCGCGATTCGCACCGTCGCACCGTTCTGAGTTGCGACCAGTCCCACCACACGGCGCGCATCGGTGACCAGCGACTCCAACGCCGTGTTGAGCCACAGCGGAATGTTGCGATCCATCATCGAGCGCCGCAGCGAACCGACCAGGGAGCTGCCCAGCGTAAGCCGGCGGTCGCGCTTGCTTCTAAAACGCCACGGTAGATCGAGCCAGTACCGCGCCATGCGGCGCACGAAGAGCGTGGTCCAGCCGCGCTCCTTGCACAATATGACGTGCGCCTCGCCTGCCGTCATGGTGACACGGCCGACGATCAGCGTGCCCGGCTGCGGCGGCCGCATCCGCGCAAACTCATCGCCGAGCCGCGCAGCGTTGAACGGTAAAGGATCCATTGTGCGATAGCCGGGCTTGGACCCAGGCAGCGCCGGGTAGTAGTCGGAATAGTTGGGCATCGCGCGATATCTCAAGCAGGTCTTCTCTTCGAGGTACCGCACCATGCGCGGCGCGTGCTCCAGGTAAGCGAGCAGGCGCGCTTCGGAGACCATCCCGCGCGTTGCGGCCTTGAGATAAGTCAGCGCATCATCGTGGCTGTCGTTGGCTCCTGCAGCCATCAAGAGATGATTGCATGGCACCCATACGCCGCCGCCGGAGATCGCGCTAGTTCCTCCGTATTGGTCGCTCTTCTCCAGCACCGCGACGGACTGGCCGAGGTCATGCGCGGCTATCGCAGCGGTCAATCCGCCCGCACCGGAGCCGACGACGACCACGTCGAACTCATGATCCCAATGCACATCGCCGGGCGGCGCGCCGAGTCTCAACCCGCTGCTCATATGAAAAAGTCTGTGTTGCCGAGTCCGAGCAGCACGCCACCGTAGTTGCGCCCGAATTTGTCGGGGTTGTTCGCGTAGTGCATACGCGCCCCATGGATGTCCACGAAGAATCGCCCGATAGGATTGTCGGTGTAGATTCCCTGCCCTCCGCAGGAGTGAAGCAGGCGATCGACGTGGTCCGCGCAACGTCCAGCAACCGCGGCGGATTGATAGCGGTAGTGAATCCGGTCGTTGACGTCGAGCGCCTCGCCGCGCCGGAGCGTCGCCATCATGGCCGCGAAGTTGCGATGCAGCGCCAGCTTCATGTCGTCTATCGCCAGCGCCGCATCGGCTGCTGCAAGTGCGGCAGCCGGATCCTCGGCCGTGCGGCCCATGTCATTGATACTCACGCGCTTACAGCCGTACTCGCGAAATGCATTGAGCGCGCCTTGCAATGCGCCGATCGACGCGGACGAGACTGCGCGCACGAAAATCTGTCCGAACGGCAGCCGATACAGCGCGGCAGGATTCGCGCTCAGGCCGGGACTGGTGCCCGCGAATCCGTCCATCGCGCGATGAGTTCGATACTCGGGCACGAATGCGCTGTTGATGACGACTTCCTTGCTGCCTGTGCCCTTGAGCCCGACCGTGTGCCAGTTGTCATTGATTGAGACGTCTGAGCGCGGCACGAGGAACGTTCGATAGTCCGGCACCCCATCTTTCGAAGACACGATACCGCCGAGAAAAAGCCAGTTCGCATGATCGACGCCGCTCGAGAAGCCCCATCTCCCACTGAATCTAAAGCCGCCATCAACGCGTTCGACCTCTCCTCTGGGCATGTAGCTCGACGCGATCAGCACGGTGCGGTCCTTCGCCCACACGTCTTCCTGCGCGTGCGGATCAAACAGCGCCAACTGCCAGTTGTGAACGGCGACGACGCCGTAAACCCATCCGCTGGACATGCATCCTTCGGCGAGAGTCATCTGGACGTCGAAGAAGACCCCAGGATCCAGTTCATAGCCGCCGTAGCACTTGGGCTGGATGACGCGGAACAGGCCCGCTTGCTTGAAATCCGCGATCGTCTCCGCAGGAATCGAGCGATTCTGCTCTGCGAGCGTGGCACGCTTTGCGAGGATCGGTACCATCTCGCGCGCGCTCGCCAACAGGGACTTGGCGAGGTCCGTCTCATTGCTTTCGGTTCTTACGTTCACGTGGTGTAAGAGTCGCCCGATATTTCCGAGGATTCATCGTCCGAAAAGACTATGACTCCGCAGCTTAGCCGAGCCAGATCACGCTGCTGAGTAACACGCGCACCAGGGTTGTCTGCCGAGTCACGCCAGTTTTCGAAAATATCGAGCGCAGATGAGCGCGGGCCGTGTTCTTGCGGATGTTGAGTTCATCGGCGGCCTCGTCGAGCGTGAGCCCGTTGGCGAGAGCCAGCGCAAGCGACGACTCCGCTGGCGTCAGGTCGAACAGTCGGCGCACCATCTCGCGGGAGGCTTCGGACTTCCTCTCGGCGTCGCGAATGAAAAGCGCGACCGACGGACGGCGTTTGGTCTTCGACGAACCGGCATTGGGCAGGCTTCGGATCAGCACTCCCAACTTGCCGCGAGCAGACTTGCGAGTGATCGAGAGCGCGTTGACGACCGCTGGCGTGCCGCCGTTGAGCGCTTGTCTCACCAGCCGCTGGAGTTCGCGATTCTCGCCTGCTACATCGGCCCGTAGTGCGCCGTCGACGAGTCGCAGGCCGTCGCCGTCGCGGATCATTTCGTCTGCGACCGGGTTGCTCTTCAGCACCGAGCCGGTCTCGTCGAGCATCACCGTGCCGACCAGCATGCGATCGACCGTCCCGGCATATAGGCGACGTTCGGAATCCACAACTTCCAGCTGCGAATGCAGACGTACGGCGCGCTTGAGATGCGGCAGGACGACGGTGCATAGCGCCTTGTCATTTTCGGAAAACGGCCGCTCGCGATGCGGGCGGGCGACGCGAAGCCGGCATTCGATGCCGTCGTCGGTGCGGATGTCCGCGCCGAGCGCGTGCAGGATGTCGAGCGGCTTCAGGAACTGCTTGTAGAACTCGCTTTTGCGCCAGTTTGCTTCGCCGATCAACTCCTGCACTGTGACGACGCGGTCTTGCGGCAAATCGACGAAGGGATCGAGCGCGTAATAGTGCTTGTTGTATTCGGCCTCGCGGGTGATCGGCCAATCACCCGCCGAGTTCACCATCAACGGCGCGAGATCAGCGGACGGCGGCCGTAGCATCAGTGTGACGTAGCTGGCGCGCAGATGACGCCGCAGAAGGTCCAGCGCGTTTTTCCACGGAACCGCTTCCAGCGGACCTTCGTAGATCGCGGCAAGCAGCTCGCTGAAGTCTGCAAGTGATAGCGAGACTGAATCGTGATGCGAATCGCTACGCGCACGCTTGGCCGGCTTGCGCATCCCATTCATCTACGCCAAGGCGCGGATAACTGCGATACGCGAGGGGCTAGTCTTCGAATACGTGATGCGGGAGTGGCGGCTCGGGCAAACCGACGTTCTGCTCTATCACCTGGCGCTTGCCGACCTCCTCGGGGACCTCGGCCCAATCCAGGTAGAATTGGCGGTACCATTCGCGCAGTTGGTAGATGGGGCCGTCGCCCACGCATAACAGCGGATTGTCGATGCGGACCTTGTTATCCCAGATGGCTACGTCCTGGTAGAAGCCCTGCTGGATGCCCTTGATGTAAGCGTTAACGATCTGACGGGACATCTCGTCGCTCAGCCCCTCCATTTTTCGCACGATCATCCCGAAGCGAAGATCGAAGCACTTCAGATGAATGGGGACATGGCAGTTGAGTAGGATGGAATCGATGGGGAACCCACCCATCTCGCCTTTCATCTCGGTGATCTGATACGCGGGACCGAAGTAGGTCGCGCAGGTCGCCAAACTGCCTTGATTTCCCTGCGTTCCCTTGCCGATCATTATCTGGGTCGCCTTGTGACCCTGGAATATGTTCGCGAAGTAGTCGACCGGCGCGCCATGCACGACTGGAAAGTGCGCCATGTCAGCCACGTTATCGATCAGTTCCCGGCAGTTGGTATTGATGGTCCACTTCTCGATGACCCAGTCACTCCACTCGTCGGAGAAGCATGCGTCGATCCGCGGAATCGAAACCTCCGGCGGCGGCAGGCTGTCTTCAGGATCGTTCCAGACGAACAGCAGCTTGTTCTGCTCGCAAGTCGGCCATGCCTTCACGCGCGCCTTGGGCGGGATCCGTTTGCTGTAGGGAATATTGTTGCACTTGCCGTCTGCCCCCCAGCTCCAGTTATGAAACGGGCATAGCACTGAGTTGCCACGCACCTGTCCACGGCTAAGGTCGGCACCCATGTGCGGGCAATAACTGTCGAGGACATGAACCTGTAGATCCTCGCCGCGGTAGGCGACCAGACGGCTACCGAATGCATTGAGAGTGTGCGGCGCGCCCTCCTGGTAGTCTGCGGCGAGGCCAAGGCAATGCCATCCACGAGCGTAGCGATCCGCGATCGGTGATGCCTCGATCAGATGTGTCAGCCCCATGGCTCGGCCCTCCGCCATTTAACCGCTGTTCATGTTGGCAGCCCGACCAGAATGCGGCATCGTCTTTTTGGACGATAGGGAGCAACGCGCTTTTCCTTGATCCCCGGATAGCCATTGCGGGATTGTCTGTGGAGACAGGGAGGAGACCCGGATGGCATCAGTAAAAGGCGGCTGCGCGTGTGGAGCAGTCCGATATGAGTGCTCGGCCGATCCCATTATGGCTGCCAACTGCTATTGCAGGGATTGCCAGTACTCGACTGGAACGGCGATGGCCTCGGTTCTGCTGGTTCCGAAGGCGGCACTGAAGCTGACCGGAGAACTTAGGCAATACGACGTTACGGGCGATAGCGGGAACAAGATCAGCCGCGGATTTTGCCCGAATTGCGGTTCGCCGATTATTTCGATCCTTCCTGCGATGACGGACTTCGTCGCATTGAAGGCGGGCAGCCTCGACGATCCATCGCTTTTCAAGCCGATGATGCAGGTCTTTCTGAAGAGCGCGCCGCCATGGGCTCCCGTCCGCGACGATCTGCCGAAGTTCGACAAGCAACCCGGCTGAAGTTCGAAAAGGTGGTGTAGTGGTTGAACTAAATCTTACTTCGTATCGCGAGTCGCAAGCCGGAATTGTGACGCCCTCTCACCTCTTTGCAATCAGCGTCAGAACTGGCAGACAAAACAAATTCTCAGCATGAGCCGTCCTTCGCGCGATGACGATTTCTGAAACGCGCGGATTTATGAAGGTGTTGATCGAGGCGGAAAGCGACCGCATCCTCGGATTCACCATGTTTGGCACCGGCGCTGGAGACGTCATGGCAGCCGTGCAGATGGCGATGCTTGGCGGATTGCCGTACACCGCGATACGCGACGCGGTCATCGCTCATCCCACCATGCCGGAGGGGCGTATCCTCCTCTTTGGTAACGTCCCCTCCATCTTCGCTGCCAAGTGTGCGAGGTAGTGCCGAATGCTCGTCACCGGAGATACGGTTAGACACGGCCGCTTTGGAACAGGTTGGAATAAGGCGCAGGGCGGGAACGCGTTCGTCTATTTCATATAACGGTCATCATAGTTGATGGGCCAGCCATCAAGGAGAAATCATGAATCGCCGGCCGAATTCTTGATCGGTTCAAGGCTCACTTCGGGCAGGACAACGTCTTCATGGACGTCGACGGAAACAACCAAATCGTACAAGGAGACAGATCGTGAAGAGGGAAATTATCCGCGTCGAACCGTTTGACAGCAATTTTCAGAAATGGGGTGTGCCGGTCTCGGTCTGCACTCGCGCCGGCGACATGATCTTCGTCTCGGGTCTGCCGCCATTTGATCCCAAGACCGGAGAACTTCTCGTCCACGCGCCTTTTGAACAGCAGGCCGAACGCTGCCTGGAAGAGTTGAAGACGGCACTTGAGGCGGCGGGATCCGACCTCGAGCACGTCCTGAAGGTCAACGTACTCTGTGTAAGCCCGGAGCGCTTCAAGGCATTCAACGAAATTTACAAGCGCTACTTTCCCAAAAATCCGCCAGCCCGCATTTTCTTCTGTGTGCCGGTATGGACGGGCCCGTTTGATATTGAAATCGAGTGCATCGCGGTCCGGAGAGACTAGCCTTATCCCGGCGGTTCGTGGTTAGCCTGTCCATCGGCGTCGATTTTCGCGAGCACCTTGCCGACGCGGTCAGCGGCTGCGATATTTCGTGGCCGTGATCGGCGAGCGTGGCTGACCATCAGCAGCAATACAGGCGTGCGCCGCCTGCACGACCCGACGGGGGTCCAGGCCCAATGAAGGTGTCAGGAACCGTTGTTATAACTGATGATGGCCGAACAACTTGCTGCAGCCGACCGGGCCGCCTTCACGGTTTTGCAGGTTTTTCGCCCAGCAGGCGAACCGGCGGCTGAGCGTTTTCGTTGAACTAAACCGCTGCGCGGTGGTTGGACGCCGTGCGAGCACCGCCGCCTTCGCCAAGCATTTCGATCGCTGTCCCGAACAGCTCGGCAGCGAAGACATCCGCAGCTACCAACTGCATCTGATCCACAAAAAGGCTTCCTGGTCCCGATTCAATCAAGTGGTCTGCGCCTTGGGCTGTCTGTACGCCACCACGCTTTGTCTCTCAGAGCAGATGCCACGCATTCCCTACGGCAAGAAGCCCAAGAGTTTGCCCTGCGTGCTCAGCACGGAGGAAGTGGCGTCGCTGTTAACGGCGGCTCCGGCGCGCGCCGCCCCCGCCCCGTCTTCAACGCGCGGAATCGTCAAAATTCACCCACTCGATTTGCAGAAGAGGCAGTCTTTGGCCAACGCTTCGGTGAACCGGGCCCTCGCGATCGCGGAACATTTGTAAGGTTTGGCATGGTCGAGAGTTACAACAATCGCCGGGTTGACCATAGGCCCGATTGTTGGGCGTCCTGGTATTGCACAGCAGTCGACTGGGTAGGATGGATCCGTATTGTTCCGACACCATCGGGCAGGTGAAGCGGAGTAGGAGCCAGTGGTTTCCAATTCTGAGGACCTAACGCAGTAATCTGTTCGGCAGTACGGGACTTGGAAAGACAGCGGATGGGGCAGGAGACGTATTGGGACCAAACAGACACTTTGGACCGGATGGGTTTGCCAAGGCCGGCGCATGACATACTGAGTACGCTGAGAAGAATGTCGAAAACAAAATCAGTCGAACCTTCAGAAAGGCCACTCGCAAAGCGAGAAATATACGCGAAGAAGCCCTTCAGCAGATGATGGCCTGAAAGAGGCACCGGCTCGGTTCTCGACCGAGAGAATCGAGCATAAATCAGCTGCTGGCGGCTGAATCTAAGCTTCTCCGGTGCCCTCGGGTCTAGGAAACGCGCGAAGATGCGCTCTATTTTCGATTCTTCCTCAGAGAACGCGAAAATCGCGGACTGGGTGGCGGAGCAAGATGAATTCGAACTGCCGGTACCGATTCTGGAAGGGCTTTCGCGGATCCTCCGGAATTGCAGCACTTTGAAGGCTGCACGCATCAGGTCCGTACCGGGGCCGAGTTGTCGAGTAGCTTCCCCGCGGCGCTCGCGATCGCAGTGTTCGCGAAGAATTGCGGATTCATATCACCGAAGAACCGAACCGGATTGATGAAGACGAGGTCGCGCAAGTCTTCCTCGGTGATGAGTCCATCATCGACTGGTTCGCGCGCCTCCCCGAGCACCTCATTCATATTGACTACATCGAAGTGGCCGATATCCGAGCCGAGCAGCGTCTTGAGCTTCGCCTTGAATGGATTGATGCGCGTGTTCGTTGCCCATACATTCATCGGGTCGTCAGCCTCACATCCGAAATAGAAGCGAGACACAAATAGGTCGCGAATGTCTTCGGCGCGCTCGATTCGGCAAGCCGCATAGTCATCCAGTTCGTGCCCCTCGGGTGGCGATTCATTGTCGAGTCCCTCAAGCTTCATCGACCCACGGTCGTAGTGTCCGAGAATTTCCTGGCCGAGGTAGCGCTCGATCATGCCGCGATACAGCGCGCGGTCGAGATTGGCCGGATTCACCTCCTCGAGCGCCGCACGATTGCGCTTCCTCCAATGACCAATGAGGTCGCTATAGAGCAGGCAGGCCCAGCCTACGCCGCCCTCAAGAAATGCAAAGTTCAATTTTGGAAAACGGCGCGTCACTCCGCCCATGAAGATAGCCTTGCAGATGGCTTCGAGCGCCGCGGCAAAGTGGCCTATGTGATTATAGGTAAAGTTCGACGGCGAGAGCCGGAAGCCAAAGCCACGCGAGCCGCTGTGAAACGACGCCGGTACGCCGAGTTCGACGCACCTGGCCCAGACGGGATCGTAGTTGTAGGCACTGTCCAGCCCAAACACATCCATTCGTCGCGCCCAGCGGCTCGCTTCGGGATGTTCGCGGCTCACTTTGGGAATCGGACGCGGCACCGGATGACCCATCATGGCGACCTTTAGTCCGAGCGTGCCAATTGAGTAGTCGAGCTCCTCGATTGCCTCCTCCGGTGTATACATCGGAATGACCGCGGCGGGAGTGATTCGATCCGCGAAGTCGCGAAACTGGTCGGCGATATACATATTGAAAGCGCGCACGACCGCTCGGCGCATCTCGTTGTCCTCCATACGTGGCACCACCAGTCCGGCGCTTGGGTAGAGAACGGTGAAATCGAAACCGAATTCGTCGAGGCGCTCGTAGAGCAGGCGCGGAATGATCCCGGTCGCGCGATCTAGTGTGTTCTTCGACGGCTGCACCCAGAAGCCCTCTGCCGCCAGGCCCCGGTCACAGCGCTCTGCGGGCATCATTCCGATCGCGGCGGCGATGCGGTAATGCGGCGCGACGAAGGCATCGGCGACGCGCGGTCCAGCCACCTTCTTGATGTAGTCAATGATCGAGGGGCCGAACTCGATGTAATGACCGTCGGAGTCGATCACCGGATGACCGAGGCGCGCGCGGATCTCCTTCGAACTCTGATGACTGGACATCGCCCGAACCTCCCGGGAACGGAATGCGTTGGAAGCATACAACGCAGCAACGCGGTTGGAAAAACACGCGAAACGCGGTCAGTTGCAGGGGCTCGAGAATCGCGGCGTTCTTGGTATTCGAAGCAGGGCGCCCAAGCAATTCTTGAGCTGTGTGTGGCGAAATACAACTCAAGCTGCGGCGGGGGTCTGAAAGAGGCGTTGCAGTGTTCTCGCCAACGGTATGAGTGAAGGTTTGCGATAGGATGCGCAGGAGCGCCACTGCGCTGAGCCGGAGTGATTCCGACCAGTCCGGTGTGGCAGCGATATCGGTTGTAGTAACTTTTGTAGCAGTCGAGCTTCCGTTCAAGATCGCCTTGGTTCCAAAACAAAGTCTGATCGAGATATTCGCGCCGGATGGTCCCGATCAGTCGCTCGATGAAAGCATGCGAGCGGGGTGTGCAGGGAATGGACTTGATCTCATCAACCTCAAGGATCCGAAGGTTCGCCAGCCAGCGCTGAAAACGAAAAAGCGGATCGTGATCAGAGGAAAGATATTTCGGCATTCTCTGTCGCGTGATCGCGCGGTTGAACATCCGGCATACGCCGGGTCCGTCGAGGTTGGCGGCGGCGACTCCAAAGCCGACAATCCGGCGCGTGAAGACGTCCATCACCACTATGACCCAATAGCTCTGGAGCAGGATTGACTCACAGCGGAAGAGGTCGACGCTCCAAAGGCTGTCCTTGGCCTCCCCGATAACCGAGAGCCAAGAAGGGCCAGCGCCGCCTGGTGCCGGTCGATAGTGCTGGATGAGTATCCGCCGGACGACATCCTTGTTGATCTCGAGGCCGAATGCGTTCGAGATTTGCTCGGCCATCTTGCGGCAGCCCATGCGTGGGTTGCGCCTTTTCATCTCGACCACCGCAACAATCAGCGCGCCGGAGGGACCTTTGGGCCCAGGACGACGGGGTCGCTGGGAGCTATATAGAAGATGGTATTTGCACTTCACCAAAGCATGGTGAAAACGCAGCAGTGTCGAAGGCTTGGTTATCACGGACATTTTACGCAGCCGCTTCGGCGAGACCAAAAGCGTATAGAATCCAAGCATTAGCCGATCCCACGAGGTGAGATTGGGGGCCCGCCGCTGCGAACGTTTCACTATGAGCAGTTGATGTTTGACTGCGAGCGATTCCGCGACGATCGAGCGAAGACCGCCGGGACTGGCAAGTCGCGCGAGAGTCACCAGCAAGTGGCCGAGCAATAGGAACAGCAGTTTCATTCGGAGCGGAACTCTAACCGTCTCTCGACTGTTAGCAAGTCTGCACTCCGGCATCCGGTTCTGCCAAAATCAGCAATTCGCCACACACAGGCTCTCAACAGAGATCGCCGGTCTCGAAAACCGCTGAAATCGAGGCGCGCTCTGCCCTTCGGAAAGATACCGTATCGTTTACCAACCTTGAGAGTGGGTCGCGGAGCGTTTTCCCACCGGCGAGTTCAGTGTCGTTCAAGCCGGAGGGTCGCAGGATGTCCGATCGGAGTTGATGCTTACTCCAGTCTGATCGAATCGCCGCGGCGAATTTTGCCGCCTTGCAGCACCGACGCGTACACACCAAC
Source organism: uncultured delta proteobacterium (assembly GCA_963850125.1). Lineage (GTDB taxonomy): Bacteria > Desulfobacterota > Binatia > Binatales > Binataceae > Binatus. The sequence goes on from CAWKKB010000001.1 coordinate 94,954, forward strand.
GTTGACCTGGTTATGGCGCGCCGCCGTGCGTAGAATCCCTGGGTCTTTGGGTAGATCGCCCTGAGCAAGTGTCGTCATCACGCAACGCGCGCAGCTGAGATCGATTTTCAGGCGGACGCCCTCACCGATCGCGACGATTCGGCCTAGCCAGGCATTCTCCACGAAGCCGTCAGAACCGTCTGTCGGGCTCACTACAACGTTTGGCCGAAACCTCGGAACCGCAAAACGTCCCTCGGGATACAGTTCATGCAAGCGTTGGAGCGTGGCCGTAGTCAGGATGTGGACGGCTGCGGTGTCGAAAAAAGTTCCCTCCGGCAGGGTGAAGTCGGTGACCGTGTCCTGGTGCTCCAGGCCCTCGATGTCCAGCCAGTACTCCTCGGAGGTCTCCTGGTTGGACGCGGCTGCACGTTCGATCTGCTCCAGCCGCACCTCGCGCTTGAGCGCGGCAGACAGGATTCGCCCGGCGTCGGGCTGTTCGGTGCTGATCGTGGTGCCGTCCGGAAGCGTGATTCGAGCGGGCGGCAGCTTCTTGCCGACGGTAGCAGTACCAGTCAGCGCGGCCTCGTAATCGAATAGGTTCGGCCATTTCCGCGGATTCTTCGCGGTTGCGATCTTGCCGTCGGACGTGTCTCGCAGCGCAAACGCGCGATCCCCGAGCAGTCCACTTTCGGTGACCTCGGTTGCGGCCAACTGCTCGCCCATCATGGACTTAACCGGATAGCGCCACAGCTCTTCAACTTCGCCAACCAAGGTTGACCCCGCGTTTGGCATGATTAGGTTCCTCAACTTCCCCAGGAAATCGTTATTAGCATCCGCGCCGCCGACGGCAAAGGCGTCACGCAGCCCGAGAAAGAGCGCCTTGACTTGGTCATTCTGAACGTTCTATAAGTTCTGAACGTTATGGATACTATCACTGCCGGATTCGTCGACGGAATCGGCGCGGCCGCCGCTACCTCGGGCGTCCTCAGCCAGCTCCAGGGGCGTATCTTCGCCCTGCTTTACCTTACCCCTGAACAGTTATCGCTTGACCAGATCGCCGACGAACTTCAACAGAGCAAGAGCAACATCTCCGTCAATATCCGCGGGCTGGTGGAATGGCATCTGGTCAGGCGCGTTAGCGTCGAGCGCTCCCGCAAGGACCATTACGAAGCGGCCACCAACTTCTGGCTCGTGATGCGTGAGATCATGGAACGTCGGTTCCGATGGAATCTGCGCCAGGTGCTGGCCAGCGTCGCCGAAACCAGTCGCGCGCTGGAAACGGGTAGCCGCCCCGGCTCGGGTGCTCAGGCGGAAAAACGCGCCTTCATCAATGGACGCCTGGAGGGAATGCGCGCGTTCTTCGCGATCGTCGATTCAAGCATCGGCGCCTTCACCCAGGGTCAATCCGTCGCGCCGCAAGAGATGCAGAATGTCATCCAGTTCGCCGCCAGACAAATCGTGAAAAGGCGATAAATCCTAATTGAAGGAGATGAACGGTGGAACCCACGTTGATAATCGCTCTGCTCTCCGCACTGTTCGTCGCAACCCACATCGGAATGGCTCCCACGCGGAGTCGCGCCTGGATGGTCAGCCGGCTAGGCGAGAACTGGTTTGTCGCGCTTTATTTATACGCAACCGTATGGATGGAGGTCCACCAATGAGGCTCCCGAACAGCGTGCACACTTCCCGGCCCTGGCGGATCCACGAGCTCACCGGCGACTTTCGCCTCGAGGATGTCTGGGAGCTGCCGGGGGTCGGCGGCCCGGACGCCTTCCCTCTGCTGGTACAGCTGATTGCGTCGGGCGACCCGTCGCAGAGCTCCTCCGTCGCCGTTCGCATGCTCTTCGCGATCCGCTGGAAGATCGGCGAGCTGCTCGGATGGGATGGCCCGGACGCCGGCCTCGGCTCCAAGGTGCCGACGCTCCGCGACAGGTTGCCGGCAGATCTGCGCGACGCCCCATCCGGTCCGGACTTCGACGCACTCCCCTTCACCTCACTGTACCTGCTCGAGGACGAGTGGGCGGCAGAGATCGCCAACCGGACCATGCATGGGGTGATGCACATTGGCCGGGTCTCGGACGAGACTGGCGGGTTCCGCGCCCATATGGCCGTCTACGTGAAGCCAAATGTACTGCTCGGTTCCGCCTACATGGCCGCGATCAGGCCGTTCCGGCACCTGTTCGTCTACCCACCGATGCTGCGAGAGATGGGGCGGAACTGGCGGGCGGCCGGTGCGCTCGACCATACGGATCGCGCAACGAAACCTGCTGAGGGTCCGAGTCGGCCCCGCTCATCTCCGACCACGTTTTCGGCTAGAAGATCCGGACTTCCCAGCCCGACGTGATCCATCTCGAAGCGGTGTCGGCCGGTAAGCGCGGCAACGGAGGCTCGCCATGGATCTGACCACCAGAGAACCGCAGTGATGGTAGGTCGCACGGTCAAGATCGCCACCGTCGCGTTCGCGATCGGCGTGGGCGTGCACGGGCTCGACCACCTTCGCATAGGCCTCGACGTGGTCCAGATGCCCGTGGCCGTGGACAGCACCTTTCAGATGATCTTGACGGTGATCGTCGCGGCGCTGGTGCTTCGTGAGCACCGCTGGTCGCTGACCGCGAGCGACTCTGCTCGGCTTCGGCGGCGTGATCCTCTTCGGTCAGGCGCACCTGTTGCGCACTGGGGTCCGTTGAGCGATTCGTTCATCTCCGCGCCGGGGGTTGACCTGGTTCTCCTCGGTTACCGCGATGCTGGAGATCGGGATGGGCTTTGTGCTCGGCACCGTCGCTGTGCGCGCACGACGAGCGCAGGCGCAGATGTGAACCTTGACCTCGCCACGGTGGCGCTCTCCATTCGCCTCCGCCCTGCAGCCCGCTGATCTCCTGATCAGGGGAATCAGCAGTTATTCAGCCGTGGCGTCAGCTCAATGCGGACTGCGCCGGGCGGTTCTGCTCCAGCACCCACAGGTAGAGATCGCAGCCGGCGTAGTTCGCGCGACACCACGCTGCGACCTCGGCCACGAGCGCAGCGCCAACGCACCGCCGCTGGTGCTCGGGTCGGACGTGGATGTTGTCGAGAAGCGATCCCCAGGTCTCATCTTGGCCACCATAAGCGCAGGCAAACCCGATCAGGTCATCGTCCTCCTCGGCCAGGACGACGAATTGATTCGGCGCTGGCGGCCAACGCTTTGCCAACCCTAGGCTCCGCGAAGCGATAATCGTCTACTTCACGAGCCGGGGATCACGGTGAAAGAGCCGCCGCTTCCCGCAGAGATGTGAGCGGACCGGTCGACGCGTGGTATGGCGATTGGAGAGATTCCCCCCGCTCGCTACCACGTTGATCTTTTCTCATGTCGGTGGCCCGCCAACCGCGCGTAAGTAGTAAATGCAAGAATGTCTCGGTTTTGAATTTGCCCGAGAAGAGTCCACCTGTCGCATAGCGACTGGATTCGGCTGTTCCTGAAGCGCGGGCTCGGGGCGAAGCGTAAGCGGAGAGTTTGCCGCGAATGTGTCCGGTCAAACAGGACTCAATCAAAGCCTCGCCGTACTAATCGTAGTGTTTTACTACTATTTTTTCCGAGGCGAACATACAGCGTGTAGGCAAGCACTACATTATGCTTAGTCTATAGCGCGTTAGCGCGTCTCTTATAGATGCTATAATAGTCTATACACCTCTTGTCACGTTTAGTCTTGTTTAAAGGCATAAATCTTGTCAGAATACCCTCCATGAAAACGGATTTTCACCGCCCGTTCACGGGGACCTCACCGCAAGAACGTCCCATCCTCGACCAGATCCGCGACGACCATGAACTCGTCGCGCGCCTCAGCATAACTCCCCAAGAGCTCGATGCGCTCTCCAAATGCGCGTTTTTGGGAACGCTGACTTGCAAAGAGGATATGCTTTTCATCCTCCGGCAGATTCGCGAAGCAACTAGCCCTTTGGTGAGCGAGCGGATACTGCTCTTTTCCCAGCCTGCCCCTTACTCCGAGGATGAAGAGCAAGAAGATTTGCTCCCGGACTTCCGACAAATCCAAAGTCGTTTTGCTCCGGAGATCATCCCTCAACCTGGTTCTCTCGAACGCCCCGTTCGTCTACGCCTGCCAAAGCAGTTCGGGGTTCTCTTCCTTGTGACGATCATGGCGGTGGCGCTCCTATGGAACGAGATCATCACAATCTCGCGCTGGCGTGGCACCTTCATAACCAGAGCGGGACTGCCTGTCACTCAGGCCCCTGCATTAGAAGTGTGGTCCAACCACCTGAATCGGTTCGGCGTTCTGCTCTCGTCGGAGATTCTATTCGTGGTGGGAATCACAGGTGTGATCTACTTTCGATCTTTAAGAGGCCGCAGCCGCTTCAGAGTCAGACCGAGTTGCCGCTACTGATGAGGGCAATGCTTATCGATGAGGATAATGGCCAATTTCGGCCAAAAACACACACTGAAGGAGGATACGGGACAATGGACAAGATCATCGGAATGTTTGTGAAGGCTCGAGAGTATCAGAAGGGACAGACCATGGCTGAGTACGCGCTGATCATGGCGGCAGTCGCGGTAGTAGTGTTCGCCGGCTACCAGACGATGGGCACAACCCTCACCACGCTGCTTACTACCGTGGACGGCAAGCTCTAAGGGGAAGGGGCGAACCCCCGGATGGCGGAGTGATTCACTCCGCCATCCTTATCCATCACGGTATCGCAAACCAAAGCGAGAGTGTTTCGATGACGGTCGAGGACGCACAACGAAAGATCGTGCAGTTGCGCAAGGTCAGTACGGATAAGGGAGCCCTACCTGCGGAGAAGGAAACCGCGTACCGCCTGCAGAAGGTGCTCATGGAGCGCTACGCGATTAAGGTTCAGGAGATGCCCGACCCCGCACCGACGACTGCTTTTCGCTTGCACTGGGGTTACTGGCAGGAGCTGCTTGACGAGTTCGGACTGGGTTTGAACCGACTAGGGAATCGTGGCAGCGCCGCTGTCGGGTACAACAGCAAAGTCTACATAAGGCTTGACCAAAACCAATGGTGGATCGAAGAGAGATCTCCGGCTGGTTGGAAAGCCACGGTTCGCGACCGGGGTCTTGAATCGCTGCGCACCTACCTCAAAGAGCACGCCCCAAAGAGCTACTCGTTTTTCAGGCGCTGATTGCCTTGTCATGGCTGGGTTGAGAAAGTGTTGGGACCGTGGAACGAATACGGTCCGACTTCCGACTACTTGCGGGAGAGTCTTCTTAACGACTACGAGGGTATGTGGCCTGCTCCCCAATTTCCCGCCAATCATAGGTAGAGTCCGCCCATTCATTTCGCTCTCCTGGGCGGTGTCGTTTGTTCCGGTTTGAGCGCCGCGAATTCGCTCGGCGTGAGAGCACCTAGACTGGAGTGCGGTCGCAGGTAGTTGTAGTCGTGCCGCCACCGATACATCAGCAGCCGCCGCTTCTTCTTCGCTTTGAACTTCAACATAGTGAAGACGCGGTCAATAGCCCTTCCAGTTGCGAAGGCTGCTCCTACGCCTCAAGGTCTGCATCTGATCGTCGAGCGCGTCCCGTTGAGCCACGCTCATCCGCCGCGACGACGAGAACAACCCCTCGTGCGGCATACGGATAAATTCGTAAGGCTCCGGTTTTGTGATCAGGTTGAACGCTCCGCAAGCCGCATCGACCTGATCATCGTGCTCGTATTCGCGCTCGTCTGGACTGAACTGCTCGCATTCATCAAGAAAGTCATCGTTCCACACTCCGCGCAGTATCTTGACGTTGCCTGCCTCCGCCGCCGCCCGGAACGGCTGGGAACGCTCGAACTTTGTGCCCTTCACCGCGTCTGACTTGACGGGATAGCCGAGTAATGCCCCTCGACTCATGGAATCGATCCAGAGCGCACTGCCGCTGCCCGGCTCCTGCTGGAGTACGATCCGGACACTGCGACTGTCCTGGGCCGCCACGTTGGCGATAAAGGCCTCGACCTCGTGCGGTGTGGCCTTCGTCCGTGCAATGTGGAGTATGTAACCGATGCCGTTGCGGCTCATGCCGTACTTCACGCCCACCGTATAATCGCTGGTCTTCTTCTTCTGGTAGGCGGTATCCCAGTACCGCACGATGTTAAGTTCCGCTGGAATATTGTCGACTATCTCAAACCATTCGCGCCTGATCACTCCGCGCATCGAACGGGCCTCCCAATCTCCCTTGAGGATACGAGCACGCGTTACCGGGTCGAGATTCAGCAGCGATTTAACATAGTCATCGCCGTTAATATGCGGATTGTCCTCGAGCCGAGCAGGGATGAAGAGCCGATCGCGGGACGGAGCGCCGGCTCGAGCGATGAACCTGCGCTTGACCCAATCGTGTCCGACATTTCCCGGATTGGACGCCGAGCGCATGCGCAGCGGAATATGCGCCGCCTCCAGGTGGTGCACATTACGTTGATTTATCCGAAGCTGTCCGCGGTCCAAGTCGATGCACACACTGCATTGATTTTGCTGATCCTCGTGGACCGCGGCGTGATGATCTCCGTATGCTTTCTCGAAGGCGCAAAGTTCACATCTCGGTTTGCGCAGACGCGCGAAGAGATCGACATATTGCTTCTCGGAGAACTGGGTAAGCTCATCAACTCCAATGAAGTGAAATTCGGCCGAGGCATAGCGGTCGGCGTCACGAGCGCCCTCTAGGTATCCAAAGGTCAGGGTCGCGCCGCTGGAAAACGTCCACTGCTTTCTGTTCTCATTCCAATGCGTGTCCCGGCGTCCGCGAAGCCAGGCGTGAGCACGGTCCATCAGCGCGTTGGGCAGCGCCAAATCAGAGAAATTCCTGCGGATAATCAGGGCGCTGTAGCCGGGGACGTCGACATATTGTAATGCCGCCATCAGTAGGGCGTCCGATTTACCACCGCCGCCGGCGCCTCCATAGAAAGCCTCGAGACAATCAAGGTAAAGAAACGCCGCCTGACGGGTTGTCGGCGCATGATGGATAAAGCCATTCAAGCGCGGCTCCAAACTGATATGATCCGAATCCAAAGTGTTCACGGTTTCCATCTAATACAGCCTCACGACATTCAGCTTTCGTTTGAATTGGTTTGCAGATCTCGACTATCCGCCTTCTTTACTGGCGGCGGCGCATCTGGAACGGCATCGCTTGCTTGGGAGCTTTCGTCGAATAAACCCGCTTCTCGAAGGATCTTCGCAATTCCCAGGTCGCGCGTCCGCTTTTCTTCCGACGACAGCGGCGGCGGAAGTGGCGTACGTTCCGCAGCGGCCGAGCGGGAAGCCTCATGCTCCTCGATTCTTGGAATCTGATGCGCCAACAGGAGCTGCGTCGCGCGATGGTCGCCGCCAGCCGCCCGGTTGACTAACTGGGTAAGGATCGCTTCGAGCTTGGTTATCTTCTTGCGGTGTCCGTTCTCTGAGACAATCACGCGCTCTTTCAGCGCCTCATCCAAGAGAGTTGACGCATTTCGTGATCCACGCGGGCGCCCTTTGGGATTTCCGGACTGACCCTTCTGAAATCGTGCACTACGCGGCGGCTTGCCGTAACCGACCTCGTATATGCCTTCCTTATTGTCGTTCTCCATTTGCCTCCGCCTCCACATCTCTGAACGTTTTACCTGTTAGCCCGTGATGTGCGTTGCCCCGCGTGAACGCCTGCCATCGGCGCACAATGGTGTCAACATAAAGTGGATCAATTTCGAACCCATAGCAGCGCCGCCCCGTGCGCTCTGCGGCAATCACAGTCGTGCCGCTGCCGAGAAATCCGTCGAGCACGATGTCGTTTCGCGATGTGCAGTCCATGATCGCGTCGGCGACTAGCGCGACAGGCTTGACGGTCGGATGCAGCGCGAGAAGATTGCCTTCCTCACCGGTTCTGCCGAAGGAGTTGATGCCCTGATAGTTCCAAACGTTTGTGCGATTGCGTCCATATTGACCGAGCATGACATTGTTTCGGTGAGGTCCGCGGCCGCTACGGAAGACTGCGATCAACTCATGCTGCGAGCGGTAAAAGCTTCCCATCCCCGCGTTGCTTTTCACCCACACACAAAGATTCTTGAGCTCCGCGTACGCTGTGTGTCCCGCGGCCAGCAGCTCGGCGAGATGGCGCCAATCCATGCAGATAAAATGGATCGAACCGGACGCGCTGTGGTCCCGCATCAGAGAGAATGCGCGGGTCAAAAAGGCTGTGAACTCCGCCCCGCTCATGTCGCCCGAAGCCATCGCGAATTCGCGATGCCGGTGACGCCCCAATCCGCTGACATTCCCCTCGATCGGTACATTGTACGGCGGGTCGCTGAAGACCACCGCGGCTTTGCGGTCATTCATCAGCTTCGCATAGGAAGCCGAGTCGAGAGCGCTCGCGCAATGCACCCGGTGTTCGCCCAGCGCCCATATATCGCCGACGCGAGTTACTGCCGGTCCCGTTGGGACAACCGACAGATCATCAGCGGAATCCCGATCGTCCACGGAGGGCGAGTTCAAACTCTCGATGCGAATATCAATCTCGCCCATGTCGAAACCTGTCACCTCGAGACTGAAGTCAAGGTCAAGAACAGAAAGTGTCCGAAATTGTTCCGCCAGCAGCCGATCATCCCAGACCGAAATTTCCGTCAATCGGTTGTCCGCGATCATGAAAGCGCGGGCCTGAGCTGCAGTCAGATGCTCGAGACAGATTGTTGGCACCTCTTTCAACCCGAGTAGCTTGGCCGCCTCGATGCGGCCATGCCCTGCAACCACATTGCCACAGCTATCGATCAACACTGGAACGTTGAAACCGAAGGTTTCGATACTGCGTGCAAGCTGGCGGACCTGCCTAGCGCCGTGGACCCGTGGGTTTCCTGGGTCCGACTTGAGTTCTCCGATTGAACGATAGATTACTTCGATCCTCTCCGACTGATCCCCCTTTCCACCGCCGTTCGTCTCCCGTATCCGCATTACCCTCTCCTCCTGCCCTTCCGGCCTGTTAGCCGGCCGATTTCTCAAAATCAGTGGTCTCTACTTTCAGTTGTCTCCGATTCGTTCATGACCTTCTCTTTCGGCCGTGCCCGGCGATCACCTTTCCATCCAAATCGATCAGAACCGGAACATTGAATCCGAACGTTTCAATGCTGCGCGCTAGCAGACGCAGCTGTCTGGGACTGTGGACCCGTGGATTTTTTGGGTTCAGTTTGAGCTCGACTATTAAGCAATAGACGATTCGGATCCTGCCTGCCCGATTCACCTTTCCCGAACCACTAACTTCCAACAACCTCATACCATCTCCTCCTGCCCTTCCTGGCCCGTTGACCGGTCGCTTTGTTTCATTATATTCATGCACGACATTTCGTGGATTGGAGTTAACGGTGTGTCGTATAATCATTCGGAAACATCTGACTTTTCAGAACGCCTGAAGGAGATCACGAGCGAATACGGGTCGCGTTATAAACTGGCGAGGGCCAGCGGGATTCCCGCAAGCACCCTGCAAAGCTATGAGGCCGGTTCCAAACCGGGAATGGACGCACTGACCACTCTCGCGCAGGTCGCAAACGTGGACATCGCCTGGCTGCTGTACGGCCGCGGTGAAATGCGTCCGAAGGGCTCGCTTCCCGGGACCGCTTTGGGAGACGTGTTTATTGTAGATCGACTCGAATTGGGAACGGCGTTCGCGTCGTCAAGAATCGTTGGTCACATTCCCTTCAGCCGCACTTTTCTTGCAGCCAAGCTGCGCATCGGGAAGCTGACGCATGAACGGCTGCTCGCAATAGAGGCGGGTTCGAATCTGTTCGAAGTTAAACGTGGCGATTTCGTGCTGATTGACCGAGACGAATCGACTCTGGCTCGAGACGGCATCTACCTTTTTGATCTTCCGGGCACCGAGTTGCGAGGAGTTTTCCGCCGGCCCAATGGAACAGTTCGGATCGTTGGATCAGACCGCGGGCATCGCGCATCGCGCTCAGAGGGTCGTCTCGATTTTAAAAAGCCGCGCTCAGGGGAAATCGTGATGCCGCTGAACGAGTTCCTCCTGCTTGGTCGCAGCCACGGGTCAGAAGTAATTGGAAGAGCCATGTGGATCGGTCGCGGTCTGTAATCGCCCGACCCGCTAGTGCTTGAAGAGCGCGCTGGGCCTGCTGTCACTTCTCAAAACTTGGTCCGCATGGATTCATAAGTGATTGCGAACGCCTGGCGATAAGCTGCATGCATGAGAACGCCGAGCGACGAAGCGGTCTCGGTCACCCTACCATGCGCGGGCATCACCGTTGCGGTGACGTCGAACGCGCGAGTATTCGCAGGAACAAGTTTTGAGAAGACACACCGGGGCCTAAGGCAGCATCATGCCTGTCGCTCCTCAAAACCTCAGCCGGGGATATGCCTCGGCCGGATGTGACGGTCCGCTCAAAGTATTCAACTGAAGCGAAGAAAACGTGAACGTGCGCTGCTTCGTCGGCTGACGCCTCAACCCGTCCGGGCCACTCTGTTGAGTCTCCGTTCGTGCGGACCAAGTTTTGAGGAGCCACAGCCTGCAAGATCGTGCGCCTGTATCAGGGCTGTACCGCGAAAGAACGCAAAGGGAGACTGAAGCATCCGCCCATGCCGAATGGGGATCAGATTCTCCAGCCGATCTTCGTTAGAAGCCTCGATGAGCGCGACGATGTCGCGCTTTTCACCTTGACCAAGAATGAACTTGCCATGTGATGCTCGAGAGCACTTTCCACGCAAGTACTTGCCCGCCTGCCCACCTTCTTCCGGTGTGCGAATCGTTAGCTTCGCCAAGTCAGCGCTGCTCGTTCTGAAGCGAGACCGGCACCGTGTCCGTCGCGACCTGGATCTCGCCGCGATTCCCTTCGGGGAAATAGCCGAAGTAGCGCAGCGTCGCCTTCGTGATGTCCTCGCATTCGGTCGCCGGAATCACGTAACCGACGAGAATCGGACTGTTGGGTGCGGTATGCGTCCGCGTCAAGGTCTTGTAGTCGCCGATCACCACGTTGGCGTCGTTATGGAAGTTCACGTAGACGCTGGCGGTGTCCCAAGCAGTATCGGACTCGTTGAGAATCGAGATTCTCACCTGGCATCCGGTCGGAACCGTGTCGACCTTCTCGATTTCAATAGACGCGGGCGGCCGCCCGGACGATAGGCTACATGCGGAAAGCGCGCTGAGCATCAAAACCTGGCCGACGCGCAGCGCGAATTCGCCTCTTACACCTTTTACCCGGAGCTTCATCAGCACCACAGCATAACAGTCCCCGCATCCGCGAAGATACGAGGGGTACTTATGAGGGCGGGTCAGTTAAATGGACGCCATTCGTATCTTCAGCCGAATGCTCCGAGGGTCCCGCCCGATGCACAGACTCCTGATTACTTGACTAACCGAGTCGATAATTTGGCAGGCGACGGGACGCTCGATGTCTTAAAGCGTATGCTTCGTATTACACGAAGTCAGGGCGCAACTATCATTATACAAGGACTGCCGGACTTTCGTCGTGCGCGGCCGGCCGCCACCATCTCGGGGCTATCAATTTTGGGCGGGCTTCATCATCAGTACGTTCGGGCTTAGGGTTTTGGCAGGAACAAGCGGTTGAGGGAAGACATCGAGAGCATTTGCTGTCGAGATCGAACTATGAATTTTGGAGCCAATCCCAAACTCGGATTTCGGTGGTGTGGAGTCGCGATGGCTCTGGCAAACGCGGGTGCCATATCGCTCGTGGCGTTGCTTTCCTTCGGAGGCTACGGCGCGGCCATGATTCTCGGGAGGGTTGGTCCGTTACGCAACGCGTATCAATTTCTCTCCCGGGCTTACGACCGGTTACTCGATCAGCTCGGCCAGGAAGTTCTGCAGGACTCTAGGGACACGCCTGCGTTACGCCTCATGGTTTCCCTTAGCCTTAGCGCCATACCAATTTTCCTGATCCAACTCGTTTTAGGAAACCCTCGACTGCTGCTCGCAGTCGCTTTCTATATTTCCCTTTATGGTCTCAAGTTCCAGCGGTCTGTGAGGATGTTCAGCACCAAACACCAGGAAGCGCACGGGCGCCAGGGCTACTTCTCGGAGAAGTACGATAGGGTCTTCGGCCGCTACGTCGAATTCTTTCTAGGATATTTGTATGGAAACGTTCCGGAACTGGATCGGACGGTTCATGTCCGTCTCCACCATAGAGAGAATGGCGGATTCGATGACACGGCAGAGTCCAGGGGCTACGATCGAAAGAGTCGACTATATTTCCTGCGGTATCTCTCGAACAACATTTGGACAGTTTTGGGGATTGCCCCATACGCCTACTTTAAGGCTAGAGGCGATGAAGAGAACCGAAGACGCCTGTTATGGGGTATGGTGCGGTACTATGCCTACTTCGGAGCCGTCGCTATCTAAGACTGGAGAATCGGGATCATGTTCGTGTTGATTCCTCTTCTCTGCATGAACTTCATAACGGCAATAACCGCATGGGTCCAGCACGCTTTTTACGACTCGGAACGGCCCGAGGACTACTTTACGTATACCGTAACCGTTCTTGATGAGATCAACTTCATGAACGAAGGATACCACCTCTGTCATCACCACCGAGCCGGCCTGCACTGGACCGAGATGCCGGTCCATCTCGAGCGGATTCGTGACAGGATGAGAGAGTCCGGCTCCTTAGTGTTCCGCGACTTAGATTTTGTGGGACTTTTCCTCGAGTTGACCCTCCTTCGAAGAATGGATGTGCTTGCCGAGAAACTTGTCGCGTGGGAACCCATGAATCACGAGCAGAGATTGGCGTTGCTGGCCAGGAGAACTGGGGTCGGGACTTATTCATTGAGATAGAGGCGACGGCGGCGGTTGTCGCTTCTACCGCCTCACCCGTCAGGCTATGCAAGGTCGCTCAGATTTGCGAAGGAATTCGAGCCGGACCATCTTTTTGAGAAGCGACCGAATGAAATTAATTAAATCCAGATTCCTGATATCGCTTTTACTGTGAAGCGCAAACCGCAAGTCCTCTTGCTCGCCGGTCCGGGAGGAGCAGGGAAAACGAGCACCGCAGCCTGTGTGTGGCGAATTACCGATTTCCCCGGAATTAGCAATACGCCACACGCAGGCCTCTCCTTGCACTAAACGGGAACAATACGGAACAGAATCGGCTAAACCCTTGCCGAGGAAAGCCGTTCGATCTATGCAGAGAGTTGAAGTTCGAAAGTCAAAAAGGAAATTCCCGCTTGGTGACAGTGGTGCCCGGCGCGCCAGCATCGATTCGCTGAACGTGCGAAAACATCAACCTAAACTTGGAGGAGAGTGAAGGATGAGACGATTTGGATTAGCGATCGGAGCGGTCGTGGCGATAGCAACCATCGTGTTGAACTTCGGCGTCAAAGCCAACGCTGCTGGTAGTGCAAAGGACGAGATTACCGCGGTCGAAAACAAGACCATCGCTGCGACCACCACCGATGAGGCGATGAAGCCGTTCGATGAAAACATCGTCCTGTACGATGTTTTCCCGGGATTGGAGTACAAAGGGACCGCCGCAGTCCGAGCTCATACAGACGAGTTCTTCAGCAATGCCACCGACGTCAAGGGCGAATTCGTCGAGCTGGAGGTGGTAACGGACGGAAAGATGGGGATGGCGCGCAGCATTCAGCACTTCACATGGAAGGATAAAGCCGGCAAAGCTCAGGAAGCTACGCTCCGCGTGACCGACGTTTACCACAAAGTCAATGGCGAATGGAAAATCTTCCATTCCCACGTCTCGGCACCAGTTGATCCGAAGACCGGCCAGGGCCAGATGAATCTAAAGTCGTAGGGCCAATCGCCCGGAGCGGTAAGTCACTCGACAAGAACTGAAACGAACTCTGACCGTTCTGACCTGGCCTGGGTTAATATTATCCGCTCGGGCCAGAAGCCCGATTCAGAGTCGTTGTGGGGGCCCTTTTTCACATCCTGCTAGGTGTCAATGCTGCTCGAGAGCCGGGCCGCTCCGTATCGCGTAGTAACTGAAATCAAGCCGTCGAGGCACTCCGCGCTCGGTAGATCCGAGCGCGGAGCGTCTTTAACGCGGAGCCCATTTTTAGTGGTGCGGCCCCTCCATCAGCTGGATCACGCCAAAGAGTCCCGCAGAGTACTGATAAGTGTCACTCGGCGGGTTGCCGGGTGTCGTGGATGGTCCTGCATCAAAGAAGAGAGAATTACTGGAACCGTTGGCACGAGAGTCATAACCGAACGCCAAGCCCCATAGTCCTGGAACGGCAAATGGGGTTCCGTTCTTAAGAGTTAGTGTGCCAAGCAGCTTGCCACTGCGAGGATCGAAGGCGTGGATCAATCCGTTATCCACGTTGCCTATCAGCAGAGTGTTGCTGAGAGGGCCGAAGTCCCAGGGCGCGAGAACCATACCCCATGGCGACTCGAGCGACGGCGAGGGCTCCGGAGTGCATGTCGGACTTGAGGGGCCCTCACATGTCGTGTCGATGATTCTCTGGCAGAAAAGAGTGGTGGTGCTGGTGCGCAAGTCGCACACATCTACGAGGCCGTTGCCGGAGGGATAAAATATCGCGTAATAGGTGACGTAAAGTTTGTCTCCGATCGCCTGAATGCCATAGGGAACAAAAGGTTGTTCAACAGTCGGCAGGCTCGAAATGTCGGCATCGGCGGCGAAAGAACCCACGTAGTTGAATCTCTTATCGAACACATCAACTTCGCTGAACAGGTTTGTGGCGTAGAGGTGCGGGTCATTGGGAGGACCGGCGATTGCAAGCCCTTGATAACTGGTACAGCTCCCAGGCCCAAAGGGAGGGCTGGTACAACTTAGGAATTGATTTGCTTCAACGACCGCGTTATCTCCGTTGGCCGGGTTCCATGCGACAATCAGCCCATCCAGCGTAGTGTAGATAAACTGCGCCGGCTGTCCGTTCGCTTCTCGGAAGGCTCCGGGATACGGATTCGCGACAATTCCTGATGGCCCGCTACCGAATGGAGCCGTGAAAGGTATCGCGGCAGGATTGTTGGGCTCAAAGATGGCGCCCGGCGGAATAATGCAAGGCACGGTGGTTGCGCCGGTGGTCGTGTCAGTGACGCAGGGAATATCGACCAGCAAGTGCTCGATAGTGCCGTTGGCATTGTAAAGCGGGCTGCTGACGGTGTTTTGCGCGGCGATCCACCAGGGGCCGTCAGGGAGCGCCGCCAAACCCCAGCCATTGATAAGGTTCGGATCGACGTTGACAGGGTCGAACTGCGTGGTGTTGCCGACCAGGTTAATCTGCCTGTATTGCGCCCAGGCGCGAGGCGCAAGGCAAACGACGCTCAACACGACGGCAACCGCCATCGAGAGCATGGCTTTCGACAACTTATGCCATTGGGATCGTGCGGTAGGACCATCAAATAGCTGTTTATCGAGTTTCATAGATTTTTTTCCTCCTACCTCGGCTGTATGCGCGCACCTTAGGAGCGATCGAATCACCCGACAATGGAGAAAAAATGAAGTCTTTCTGTAGGATTTGTGTAGTAGAATTTGAGCCGGCTTAGGTGCTAGTTCGATAAGCTGCTACGCCTTGCAAGAATCCGGACTGCTGCCTTGGGGAGCTCGCGATGGCGGCGGAATTGTTGCGGTTTCTCGATTTCGAACTCGACCGCGGGGCCTATCAGCTTCGTCATAAGGGCCGGAATGTGCGGCTCGAACGGATCCCGCTTGATCTGCTTTTTCTAATGGCAGAGCGGCGTGGACACCTTGTAACCCGCGAGGAAATCCTGCAGCGAATCTGGGGCAAAGACGTCTTCCTCGATACCGATAATGCGATCAACACAGCGGTGCGGAAGATCCGACGCGCCTTGCACGACGATTCCGATCGGCCGCGCTTCGTCATAACTGTCCCCACCAAGGGTTACCGCTTCGTTGCGCCAATGCTCGAGACGGTGCCGGTGTCTGAGTCCGCACCGCCTCGGCCTCCGCAGGGCGTCTTTGTAGGCCGCGTGCACGAAATTGCCCGGCTGCGTGGCGGTCTTGAGGAAGCCGCCGCCGGACACGGACGCTTGGCGTTGATCTCCGGCGTGCCGGGCGTAGGGAAGACGCGGCTTGCGCAGGAACTCGCCGAATCGGCGCGTGAGCTCGGGATGAGGACGATGCTCGGCCGCTGCGACGATCACGACCAGGCGGTGCCCTATCTCCCGTTCGTTGAAATACTGGAGAGCTGCGTCGAGCGGACACTAAAGACGGAACAACTGCGGACGCTCCTGGGTGGCGAGAGCGCCGAGCTGGCATGCCTGATGCCGAAGCTCAGGCGATTGGTTCCGAATCTTCCTCCGCCGCTTGAGTTGCCTGCCGAGCAGGCGCGCCGTCATATGTTCAACAGCTTTTGCGACTTTCTGACGCGCATCGCCGGAGAGCAGCCGAGCTTGCTCATCCTTGACGACCTTCACTGGGCCGACGATTCGACCCTGTCGCTGCTTCGTCACCTGGCGCTACGCTTGCCCTCTCTACCGATGCTGATTGTCGCGGCATACCGCGACGGCGAAATTCAGACTTCGGATCGGTTGGCAAAGACCCTCGAAGATTTACTCCGCACTCGCGCCGCCATTCCGATTCGCCTGACTGGCCTCGGCCATGCGGAAGTCGGCCAGATGTTGACCGGCTTCAGCGGGCAGGCGCCGCCCGCCGCGGTGGTGAACGAGATCTTTCGCGAGACCGAAGGAAATCCGTTCTTCGTCGAGGAATTGTATCTGCATCTCGAGGAGGAGAACCGGCTCTACGATGCGATCGGAAGCTTTCACCCGAATCTCGAAGTCGGCGACCTCGAGATCCCGGAAAGTGTCCGCCTGGTCCTAGGGCGAAGGCTAAGGCGCCTGAGCGCGTCGACCCGCGCGATGCTCGCTTGCGCGGCGGCGATCGGACATTCGTTTGAGTTGAAAGTTCTCGAGGCTGCGGCCAGGGCCGATAACATGCTGGAGAGCCTCGACGAAGCACAAAAGACCGGGATGATCTTCGCCAGCGCCGAAAGTCCGGAACTCCGTTTCGAATTCTCCCATGAACTCATCCGCCAGACTGTCCTGAGCGATCTATCGGCGGCGCGTCGCCAGCAACTCCATCTCGATGTGGCTGGCACCGTTGAACGCGTCTATTCCGACTCGACGGAAGAGCACGCGGTCGAATTGGCCCACTACTATCGCCTTGGCGGTAACATCAACAAAGCTGTCTCCTATCTGTGGCGGAGCGGAGTGCAGGCCGCGGAGCGCTACGCCAATTTGGAAGCGATCACGGCTTTCAGCCGCGCTTTGGAACTGCTGAAAAAGTTGCCTGACGATGAACATCGGGCCCGCGACGAACTGAAGATACAAACCGAACTGACGCAAAGCTGGTGGGTTGTGGGCAGCCAGTCGGCTCCCGAGGCTCGGGCTGCAACCGAGCGATCGTTTGAGCTCAGTGAGAGGCTCGGAGACAGCTTTCCGCTTTACGTCGCACTCAACACGATGGTCTCCACCTACATGGATAGGGACGCACCGAAAGCGCGCGGGCTAGCGGAGCGTCAGCTGGCTCTCGCCACGCAAGGCGGCGACCGTAAGCAGATTGGGTTTGCTCACGCTGCGGCGATGGGACACGTTCTGGTGCTTCAAGGCGAGTTCGTGTCCGCGCGCGAGCATCTCGAAAAAGGGCTGGCAACCCTCGGGGTCGAATGGCGTCCGGGTAAGAGAGAGAACTGGGCTTCCTGGGCACAGAGTCCCGGCCTGTCACTTCTCGCGTGGGACTTATGGTTCCTTGGCTATCCCGACCAGGCGCTGAACCACCTGGCTCGAGCACTCAACGCGACCGAGGGCGACTCTGATCCGTACTGGCGATCATCAGGATGGTACTACGCTCTGCGCGTGTATGTATGCCTGCGCCATAAGCAAACCCTCGACCTGGCGCAAACGTTGGTCACTTATTTGAAAGAACAGGGACTTCGTCATCTGGGCGGAATCGCTCCTCTCTTTGCGCTGTGGGCCCAGGCTTATCAAGGCCGGGCGGTTGAAGCAGTGAGCAGGATTGACGTCGCCAAAGCCGAGACCTATCGCAAAGAGCCGGTCGTAGGTTGGGTCTCTCTCATGATGGCCGACATGTTTGCCAAGGCCGGGAACGCGGCCGACGGACTCACGATGGTCGCGCGCGCCCTGCGCTTCTCCGGTGAGTCTGGGGTGTTAAGCCATCAGGCAGAAGTGCATCGGCTCAACGGCGAATTGCTGCTGATGCGGGATCGCGCGAAAATAGCCGCGGCCGAGCGCTGTTTCCGCGCCGCGATCGAGGTCGCGCAAAAGCAAAGCGCCAAATCATGGGAGTTGCGCGCCACCACGAGCCTCGCGCGATTGCTGCGCGATACCAATCGCCGCGACGAGGCGCGCGCGATGCTCGCGGAAATCTACAACTGGTTCACCGAGGGCTTCGACACCGCCGACCTGAAAGACGCCAAGGCGCTGCTCGACGACCTAAGCGCTTAACTCACCAAGGTACTGGGCGGAACAATTACAATGCTTCAAGCCATCGCCAAGCATGAGCTACCCGCGATCAAGCATCTCTATCAGAATGCGCTTACTGACAGCGTGCGCTGGAATTTTGTGCCGCTCCGCGACGGCGACACCATCGTCACCACCTCGTACAAGGCCGGTTCTAGGATGCAAACCATTGTTGCGAATCTCATTTTCGGGGGACGGTGACAGCCGTGAGCACCCAAGCCGTGGAGCCACTGGGTCTCGACACGCTCGACATTATCTCGCCGGATCACTACGCGCAAAACGGCTACCCGTACCGTGAATGGACTTACCTGCGCCGGCATGCCCCAGTCTACTTCTATGATCGCCCAAACGTCCGTCCGTTCTGGGCAATAACCAAACATGCTGACATCATTCAGATCTCGCGGCAGCCAAAGCTTTTCATTAACGCGCCGCAACTACTGATCGCGACGCGTGACGTCGAGCTCAGTCCCCAAAGAAAACGCGCTGTCCGCCATCTGCTAAATATGGATCCGCCGGAGCACGCCAAGTATCGCGACCTGGTAAACCGCCGCTTCACCCCGCGCGCGGTGCGGGCGCTAGAGGCCGAGGTCAGCGAGATCGCCGAACAGGTGGTGCAGGAAATCAGGCGCACGAACAGCTTCACCGACAGCGCGCTCGAGTGCGACTTCGTCACCGATGTCGCATCTCGGATACCAATCGACGTGATTGCGGCGTTGCTCGGTGTGCCCAAGGCGGATCGGCCGCAACTCTTTCGGTGGACCAACCAGACCATCGGCTCAGCGGATCCCGAGTTCCAGCAGGGCGCCACTGCGCAGGAAACGATTCGTCTGTCCCGCGAAGCTCTCTTTGCCTACTTCGCTGACCTGGTCGAGAAGCGTCGCAAGGATCCTCAAGACGATCTCACGAGCGTCTTGGTACGTTCGAGCCTGGACGGAGATCCGCTGCCGTTCCCTGAGATGGCGTCCTATTTCCTTTTGCTGGTGGTTGCAGGTAACGAGACCACGCGCAATGCGACCTCCGGCGGCCTGCTTGCGTTTATCGAAAATCCGCATCAGTGGATTCTGCTGAAGCACAATCCCGGACTGCTGCTTAGCGCAGTTGAAGAGATCCTGCGCTGGACCTCGCCGGTGATCCAGTTCGCGCGCACGGCAGTGCAGGACCACGAGCTTCACGGCCAGAAGATCAAGGCCGGCGATTCGCTGGCGCTGTTCTACCCCTCAGCAAACCGCGACGACGATGTTTTCGAGGAGCCGATCAGGTTTGACATCTCCCGCGATCCGAACCTCCACCTCGCCTTTGGGACCGGCGAGCACTTCTGCTTGGGCGCCAATCTAGCGCGCCTAGAGCTGGAGGTAATCTTCCGCGAGCTGGTAAAGCGCGTGGACTACGCCGAGCTGATGGGCCCTGTCGAGCGGCTGCGGTCGAGCTTCGCCGGTGGCATCAAGCACATGCCGGTCCGGCTCCACCTCTCTCAGGCCTAGTGTCGCGAGACTACTGCCTGTTACTCGGACTTGAGAGATACGGCTACGGCTGGTTCACCGGAGGGCTTCGGCTCTGCAGCCAAGCGATGGATGACAGAAAACGGCGGGCATGGTAGGTGTCGCTACCGAAAACCTCGTCCGGGGTGACGGAGTGCGATAGCTGTGCTAGTGGGGGGCGCAATGTTTGCACTCCTGACCAAAATCCTGCTCGTCGTACGATCCCGCCTGAAGTCACGGGCGAGACTCGAGGCCGAAAACATCGTCCTGCGTCAGCAGGTGATCGTCCTGAGCCGCAAGTCCCAATCGCGAGTGTGGTTCAGAAATATCGACCGGCTGATCGTCGTCTCGATGTCCCGACTGTTTCCCTCGATTCTGAACGCGATCACAGTGGTCAAGCCCGAGACCGTGATCCGCTGGCATCAGCGCGGCTTTAGGGCCTATTGGCAGTGGAAGTCTCGCCGACGTGGCGGCCGCCCCCGAATCGACCGCGAGATCCGCGATCTCATCCGACGGATGAGCAAGGAAAACCCACTGTGGGGCGCGCCGCGGATACACGGCGAGCTGCTGATGCTCGGCATCGCAGTCGCCCAATCAACGGTGGCTAGATATATGACGAGGCTACTGGGCCCACCTTCCCAGGGTTGGAAGACATTCCTGCGTAATCACGCAGGCGGGATTGCGTCCCTCGATTTGTTCGTAGTGCGAACGATCTCGTTCAAGTTGCTCTATGGCTTGGTCATTCTTCGCCACGCCCGAAGGCGCCTAGTGACTATTAGCGTGACGAGCAATCCGTCTGCAGAATGGATTGCAGGTCAAGTTACCGACGCCTTTCCCTGGGACGAAGCTCCGCGTCACCTGATCCGTAACTGTGACGGAGCTTATGGTCCAGGCCCGCCGCATTCGTGCAATGGAGATCAGAGATCGGCCTACGGCGCCACGCTCGCCTTGGCAGAACGGCCACGTTGAAAGGCTGATCGGATCGATACGTCGCGAATCTCTCGACCACCTCGTCGTGTTCAGCGAAGCGCACTTGCGCGCTGTCGTAAAGGCTTACGCTTCGTACTACAATCAGGTCCGGACCCATCTCTCATTGGAGAAAGATGCTCCGGATTTTCGCAGGATCCAGAAGGTTGGCCGCATCGCATCGATTCCAATCCTCGGCGGGCTCCATCATCAATATGTCCGACTCTAATTTTGAGTAGGCACAGGATGCGCAACTCAGATTGACGCGGAGTGCTTACGAATTCCTTTCAGCCCGAATATCCGCTCAGTAAAAGAGTCGGCAGCGCCGACCCGCCTCCTCGTCGACGGCTACGTGATCGCGATCGCGGCCGCGCACGTGCCAGATATTGCAACGCAGGAATGCATGGTTCGAGCGGCGTGCGCCGGCGGACGGCGTGACCTGGCTCTACGACAGCACGGCCGGACCACGCATAAGAGGGTTCGAGGGGCGGTGAGTCCTCCTTAAGGGAAGTGATCGCTGATCAGCTTGCAGCAGCGGCGAAGAAGATTTTCGCGGGCCGTTCGCGAACGACTCTCACTCAGAATTTCGAATCACTCGATCTCGGTCATTGCGCCATGAAGCCGCCATCTACCGGCATCGGCAGGCCCGTCACGTACGATGCGTGATCCGAGCACAGCCACGCGACTGTCTCGCCGATTTCCGAGGGCTCGCCGAGACGCCGCAGCGGGCCGCCACGCGCGAAACGCTCCTCGGCCTCGGGCCGCTTGCCGAGCAAGCGATCCATCATCGGAGTACGAATGGGACCGGGGCATACGGCGTTGACGCGGATGCCATGCTTGCCGTATTCGATCGCGGCTGCGCGCGTCAATCCCGCGACGCCATGCTTCGCCGCCACGTAGGCCGGCATTCCGCGGACTCCGGCCAGTCCCGCGCCCGACGACGTATTGACGATCGCGCCGCCCTTGCCTTGCTTGAGCATCTGCGCGAGCTCGGCCTTCATGCACAACCACACGCCGGTCAAGTTGATCGCCAGGACGCGGTCCCAGTTGTCGCGCTCGCACTCGTGAGTGAGGCCGTTTTTGCCCTCGATGCCTGCGTTGTTGAACGCGCAATCGAGCTGTCCGTAGGTCGCGACCGCCTTCACGATCGCCGCTTCGACATCCTCGGTCTTCGAAACATCGGCCTTGATGAAGATGGCGTCGTGATGTCCAGTGTCGGCGAGCATCGCGAGGGTTTGCTTGCCGCCGTCTTCGACAACGTCGGCAAGCACGAGCTTGGCGCCCTCGCGCGCGAAGATTCTCGAAGTTGCGCGACCGATACCAGAACCCGCGCCGGTAATGAGCGCGACTCTTCCTTCCAGGATTCCTGCCATGTCAGTTATTCCTCTCGCTGTTGCATCGCGAAGCTGGTGAACTTGCGCGAGGCGAATTTCCACTTGCCGTCAACCTTCACATATTCGTCGTCATAGAAGCCGGTACCGATCCATTCGAAATTCTTCTTCGCGCTGCGCAGCTCGACGTAGCATCGCCCGCTCGCGGTGGTCTTGCTTTTCAAATCGACCACGTGATTGTGGATGTAGGGCCGCGGATTGACCTCGCCGAGCGCGCCCGCATACATCTTACGCAACTCCGCGTGGCCTTTGCTGATGAACTCGCGCTTGCGCCCCTTGGAGATGAACTGCCCGTCCTTGGCGAACAGATCGATCATCGCGTCGAGGGCGTTCTGCCACACGCAATCGCAATAGCGCACCGGCAGGTCGCGGATAGCCTCGCGATCTGTGAGTTCCGTTAGCAATTCTTCATATCCGGGCATGCTCGATCCTCCATTTTTCGTTCCACGGAGTTAGTGGCGCCATTCAAGACACAGCAAAAAATCTGTGCAACAAATGCTCCTCCTTGGGTTCCCTCTTCTGCGGAGAGAGAAGTTCGGGGTGAGGCCTACAGCGCGGCGTAGAATGCGTCGAATAGAGCCGCCGCGCGCGTATCGATCAGCAATCCATTCGCCATCTGGTTCATGGTGTAACCGAAGCCAACTTTCTTGATCGGATCAGCGAATCCCAGCGAGCCGCCCGCGCCCGGGTGCCCGAACGCCTTGATGTTGGGACCGAAGCCCATCCCAGGCTGCGACAGCATGAAGCCCATCGAGAAGCGCGTCGGCATCTGCATCAGGGTCTGGTCGGGACCGAACGATTGCTCAGCCCAGAAGCGCTCGATCGATTCCGGCCGCACGATACGATAGCCATCGACCTCGCCGCCGCGCGCGAGCGCGCCGTACATACGCGCCAGCGAGCGCGCCGTCGTATGCGCATTGGCACCGCCGATTTCCGCGCCGCGCCAGGCGCGCGAGTTGGGCACGTTAGGCTTGGTCAGGATGGGAGGATTCATGAACGCCGCGTAAGTCGGTCCCTTGGGATCCTTCTGCGCTTCCTCAAACAGATTTGGCATGCCGGGTTCCGGCGGCGGCGCCGGCAGGATGTCGGTCACCCGCGGATCATGTTTCGCGTCAAGACCGATATGCGCATCGAGACCCAGCGGCTCGGCAATCTCGTTACGGAAATAAGTGCCGAGGCCCTTACCGCTAATGCGCCGAATAACCTCTCCCACCAGCCATCCAATAGTGATCGCATGGTATCCGTGCTTGGTGCCGGGTTGCCAAAAGGGCGTGTGCTCGGCCAGTGCGGAAGCCATTGTGTCCCAGTTATAGATGTCCTCATCCTTCAGTGGCTTGGTGATCCCGGGCAGGCCCGCGCGATGGCTCAGGATGTAGCGTACCGGCAGATCCTTCTTGCCGGCCTGTGCGAACTCGGGCCAGTACTTCGAAACCGGCTCATCGGGATCGAGCTTGCGCTGATCGATCAAACGATGGGCGCAGGTCGCCGTGAGACCTTTGGTCGTAGAGTAGACGTTGACCAGCGTGTCGCGCTGCCATGGTTTGGTCTTCAATTTGTCGGTATGACCGCCCCAGATATCGACAACCGGCTTGCCGTCGAGCACGATTGAGCATGCGGCGCCGAGTTCTCCGCGTTTTTCCAGATTCTCCGCAAACGCTTTGCGCACACCCTCGAAGCGCTTGTCGATTTCACCTTCAATTTTATAGTCGGCCATCTGAAAGCCTCCCGCTTCGAATCCTATAGCACCGAAAACTCGAACTCTTCCAACCAGCCATGGGACCGAGCGGCCAAGCCTGACCGGTGGGTTGCCTGATCCTTTCCGGTTAGGCGCAATTCAATCGAATTACCAATTTCCCCGTCGGTTCTGGATCGTGGCATCGGAGTGAAGCCTAGGACGGTGTGGCGTGTGGCGAATTACTGGTTTCCCTGATCCGCCCTGTAAAATTCCCTGATCTGCAGAAATAATTCCCTGTTTCGCGATTAAAATTCCCTGTTCGGTTGAGTAGGGAATTTGCAGGAAAATCGCCGGCGGTTCCTCAGCTTTTCTGACATCAGTTGCCGGGATCAAGCCCTGAAATTCAAGAAATTCCCTGTTGTTTCCCTGTTTATCAGGGAATTTGCCACAGAGAAGGGTTCGATCCAGACTGCGCCATCCGCCACACAGTTTGTAGGATTCACATACAATTCGGAGAAGGCGGCAAATTGGCGCGTGGACGGGCCGATTCGCTCAATCCGTGGCACCGGAGAGACGGAGCAATGCTCATAAATTGCCAATTCAGCGCAATCCTCTCTGTTTCGAAAAGACTCGGTGCCACGGGCCGAGCCCTCCTAGCTGGCCCCTTGGACGCTTGATCTTTCGCCAGAATCGATGGGGCCTGGAGGTCTCAGAAGGGAGAAGGAAAAGGGGGGACGTTTCTACTCCGCCAGCAGTCGCTGCTGTGCATCCCATTCGATAGGAACGCCGGCCAGAACCTTGAGGCGCTCGGCTGAGAGGCAGACGCCTTGCCGCCCGGCGCAGATAGATTCAACGATTGCTGGAGCGAGCAGGGCTAGCGGCACCATATGACGCACATAGCTGTCGCTCACACCTTCTCGAATGGCGATCTGACTGGTTGAAGTGGCAGTTCCTGCCGCGAGTTCGCCGAACCACTGGTGACCGCGGGCCAACGCTCGAAGCAAGGCAGGATCGGTCCGAGGTGTTGCGAGCGCTTCACCCGGGAGCACCAGACGCGTCTCGACGCCACGACGCCTCATCTGCAGAGGGACAAGACGGGTCATCCGAGGATCGGCTCCGCCAACGGGGAATCGGTCAACCGGGAGCAGCGCTCGAAGGTTGAGTGTGATCTGCATGGCATCCCGCCTAAGCTCCACTCGGTCGATGAGAGGACCGGTGTCTTCCGTCGTCTCGATCTGCTCGAACGATTTGACCTTGGCATCTACTGTTTCGATGGCCCGCTTGAGTTCCGCAGCAGCGAAACCAAGAGCCTTGAGGGTCGAGGCCAGTGCGCCGCGATCCGACACGATCTGTCGTATGCCGGCAACTACGGCTCGTTCCATGCGTTCAGCGGGCAGACGCCACCCGCGGTCATCAGGCTTTGTGTTCCCCCTGACCAGTCTCTTCGAAACCAAATATCGGTAGCGCCGCTGTCCCTTCTTCGCCCAGCAGGAATAGAGCGGCTCGCCGCTCTCATCGAACAGTTTGCCCATGAGCAGGCCAGGGCCCTTTCTAACTGTCCGTCCCCGCGGGTGAGCGGCCTTCTGGCTCAGCATCTCCTGAACTCGCAGCCAGGTTGCTCGCTCAATAATGGCCTCGTGCTGACCCGGGTAGGCAACGGACTTGTGCCGGATCTCGCCCCGATAGATAGGGTTGGCGAGCAGGTGGTAGAGCGCGCCGCGTCCGAAGGAGAATCCGCCGTGCTGTATGCTTCCCCTTGATAACCACCGCTTAGAGACGATCGACCTGCGGTTCAGTTCCTCTCTGACTTTGCGCAGCGTCTTGAGCTCAAGATAAAGCCGGAATATCAGGCGCACCGTCTTGGCTTCGCCCTCATTTATTACCAGGCGACGATCGCGCAGATCGTAGCCTAGCGGCGGCGTGCCGCCCATCCACATTCCCTTCTGCTTGGAGGCCGCGATCTTGTCGCGGATGCGCTCGCCAGTAACCTCGCGTTCGAACTGCGCAAACGAGAGCAGCACGTTCAGGGTCAATCGGCCCATCGAGGTGGTGGTATTAAATTGCTGGGTGACTGCAACAAACGAAACTCCGTGGGCATCGAAGATCTCCACGATCTTGGCGAAGTCAGCCAGCGATCGGGTGAGGCGATATACCTTGTAGACGACGACCACGTCGATGCGCTTTTCCTTGATCTGTTCAAGCAAGGCTTTGAGCGCCGGTCGCTCCATCGTCCCGCCGGAGAAGCCGCCGTCGTCATACGCGGTCTTAATCAGGCGCCAGCCCTCGCCGGCTTGGCTCCTGACGAATGCTTCGCAAGCCTGGCGTTGCGCATGCAACGAGTTGAAGTTCTGGTCCAGACCTTCCTCTGAGGACTTGCGCGTGTAGATTGCGCAGCGCTTGGGAACGCCGTCACTTCGAGCCATGACTCGCCTCCTGCGGACGTCTTCCCCGCAGACCGAAGAAGTGCGGCCCGTTCCTGTGCGCGCCGGTGATCAACTGGGCTACTTCAGTCAGCGACCGGTAGCGCTTTCGTTTGTACAGCACTCCGCGATCCAGCACCCTGACCTCGTGATTGACGCCGTGCCAATCGCGCATCAATACGGTCCCGGCTGAAGCTGCCGAGGATGGCTCAGGTTTTAGCGGGCGTCCTGAGAGCGCGTCGGTGGCCAGCCGAATGAGCAGTCTTCGGGTCGATGGCTTGAGTCCCCCGTAAACTTGCTCCTGAATTCGGTAGGCCACGGCACGGGTCAAAAGCTCGCGACTGATGCGATGTGGTGGATCGGAGTGGTAGAGCGCCTGCCACCGCTGTTTCAGCTCGGCGACCGAATACGACTTCAGCCTTGCGATCCGCTGTGGGATCGGCTCCGGCGACCTGAAAGATCTCTCGTCCTGCATGTGTGCCTCGCCTCCTCGCGCGGGCAGACACACACATCGCTCTGGTTGGCACCGGAAGCCAGTCGCGCTGTTCGCGCCTCATTCGCCTTCCCATCGCCTTTGAGGGTACGAGAAAATGTGCGCTTGGCGCTCGCTTCGTCGCCGCGTCAGAGCAAACATCCGATGCCAGCCGATATGGCTGAAGGAGATCGTGAAAATGGAACACGCGAAATTGGTCGGCGCCAAGAAAACTGGGGCGCTAAATACCAGGTCTGGGAGAACGCCAGTGAAGAAGGCGGAGGGCAAGCCCAAAGCAGAGAAGCTCATGTGCCGCTACTGCGGGAGTGACGATCTCGCTCCGAGCTTCATCAAGCGACGCGATCGCCGCTGCCGGAAGTGTTTCGGCAAACGGTACGGCTCGGCGTCGCGGACCAAGACGACGAAGACCAAGAAGTAGTGCCGGGAGCTACAGGAGGGATCGGGCGCTCAAACGCTCGGTCCCTTTCCTTTTGCGCAATATTCTCGGTCCTCGCGTCGCCATGTCAGAGGCCGTTCTTGTTTTTCAATTCGCTTCTCTGGACAGGGGACAACTCAGTGTCACAGGGGCTAAAGACCAGCCGGCTCAAAACCCCTGCTACGGCTTGGTGGCGAGGATCAGCGGCGAAGGCAGCGCCGCCGACTTGATGATTTTGAGCGCACCGAAGCCCGCCTCTTTGAGCCACTCGCGATACTCACGCATCGTAAAGGTCGCGCCGGCCGGCGTGTGCAGCATCATGTTCAAATCGAACAGCATCGGTATTGCGGGGCCGGTTCGCGCGTCGTTCGGGATCAACTCCGCGATGAGGAGCATGCCCTTGCTGCGCAGCGCCGCGGCACATCGCGCGATGAGCCGCTTGCCCCATTCGGCGCCCTCGCCATGGATGATGTGGCCGAGGACTACGAGGTCGAATTGTTCCGCGCCGAAGTCCACTTCGCGGAAGTCGCCCTCGCGATAATCGAAGCGGTCTGCGACTCCATAGCGCTCTGTATATTGGCGAGCGACCGGAACGACCTCCGGCAAATCCACCAGCGTCACGCGCGCGCCGGGGATATCCTGGGCAATTGAAATCGACCATGACGCGGCGCCGCCGCCGACATCGAGGACTTTCCTGATTCGCTTGCGCGTCTGGGGCGCCATCCCGCGCGCCGCGATTTTTCCGGCGGCGTAACTCTGCGGGAAGATGCTCTTCACCAGCACCGCGAAAAACTCTCCACGGGATGCTCCGCCCTGGACAGCAGGATGTCCGTCGCGAACGGCCTGCGCCAATTGCTGCCAGCTCGTCGAGAGCATTCTCACAACCTGGTCGATGCCTTCCATGAACAGGTCGCTCTTGCGGGAAAGGAACGTTCGCGCCGCTGGGCTTAACTCGTATTGCTCTCCGCGACGCGCCAGGTACTTCATCGCGACCAGAACATCGAGCAGCCGCCGGACCGTGGACGCGTTCGCGCCGGCGCGTGACGCCACCGCGTCGGCGGTTTGCTTGCCTTCATCGATCGCGGTGAAGACGTCAAGTTCGACCGCCGCCGCGAGCGCTGAGGTTCGCCACGCTGCCCACTGGTCGGCGTAAATCTGCATCGGCGACGGAATTGGGCGTGATTTTGCTGCCATGGCTCCTCCGGAGATATTTAAGTCTGTTTCAATTGAGCTGCTTCGACGATCGAAAGACGATACCAGACTCAAAGATAGAGTAAGAAACAGCAGTGGGGTGAGAGTTGGCCCGTGCCTTAATCAGTCATCCCAAACCAGATTGTGCAGCTGGTTCGGGAACACAGCGCGGAAACTCGCTGAAAGATCTCAGCATCGATGAGCTACAGACTCTTGCCAGTTCGCGCAACTATACGATCGACGTCTTATCTGCTGTTCCAGTTCGGAGCTTTAGCTGAACTCCGCAGATGCGCGCGATGCGGACCGGAGAACAGAATGTGGAGGCGAATGCCGGGCGATAATGTTCGCTGCAGCTCAGCAAGATCGCCTCGAACAGCGGAGAACTTCAAAGGACACGTCGAAAACATCCTCGCATTACAACGTAACAAACCATCGAACCCGTTCGTTCAGTCCTAAATTACGCCTCCTTTGCAGAAGCCCGAAAGGGCGAAGGAAGTAAGACGGTCATGGCTTCCACGATGAACGAACGGGTGTTTGATCAGCACGCCGGCGACAGTCGAGCAGGCCGAAGTCAGTGAAGGTCTGGGGATCGCTCGCTACCGCGCGTTGGAAGAGTTCCCTAGCCTGGTATTCGGCGTCATGACGATAGCGTACATCGTCATGTCGTTTGCCAAGCTCGCACTCTGATGCGCGGAGACACTAACAGAGGTAGCCCCAGGCCACCCCGAGGCTCCCGACCAACTCTTTCAATACGAATTAGCCGCGAACGGACGAGGCTAATTTTTAGAAGGTGGTCGGTGGGTTGGCTATGCTCCCAGCTGTTCCAGCAGGGCCTTGGCGTCTTTCAGGTCGGCGGTGTCGAAGCCCTCGGTGAACCAGTTGTAGATTTCCGCGAGCATTGCGCGCGCCTCCTCGCGATGACCTTGCTTCGACAGCAAGCGGGCCATGCTGGTGGTCGCGCGCAGCTCCCACGACTTAGCGTCACGTTTCCGGGAATGTTCGATCGCCGTCCGAAAACAGAGCTCGGCCTCAGGGGCGTAGGCCGCATCCTGCGCGAGTAATACCTCGCCTTTTATACGATGCAACTCCGGCTCAAATGCGGCTTCCCCGGTTTCGTTCTCCGCCGTCAATGCCGCTGCTATGAGTCTCACCGCTTCCATAGTCTGTCCCACCTGTCCACACGCTTCGGCCATTGGGCCAAGAGTCGGACCCGTATTTTTCGCACCTGTGGCCACGGAAGCTTCGGCCCCTACCTTCATGAGCGCGATTCCCTCCGTGACTTCGCCGGACTGCGCGAGCGCTTTGCCCAACTGGAAGGTGCAGAACGCCTTCCACAGGGCAAATCCGTGTTCGTTTGACAGAGCTAGTCCCTCCTCCGCGAACTTTTTTGCAATCCGCGCCTCTCGACGAAGGGCATACCCCGCAGCCGCATGATGCAACGCCATAGTAGTACTGCTGTGGTGCCCCCGCTCCTGGGCCAGCAATAGTGTGCGTTTGATCCTTTCGAGCGCCTGCTCGGGATAGCCGAGCATCCAAAGCGCCCAGGCCGCATAGCCCGAAACGCCGGTTGCAACATCCATCCCATAGATTACCGCGAGATGCCGTTGGCGCGGAGCATCAAAAAGCGACGCAGACTGCTCGAAATGCGAGTGGGCAAGCGCCAAGTCGCCCGTCCAGAACAGGATTATCCCCATCATTCCGTGAGCGAACATCCGTTTGGATGAATCATCTGAAGACTGCGCGAGGTCGAGAAGTTGACTCCCTATAGTGTGCGCCGTCTTGAACTGTCCACCAACCATGTAATGCAGAAACAATCCGCCTTGTGCCCAAAATGTCTGCTGGTCGTCACCCACCCGTTGGCTAAGCTCCATAGCACGCGCGTATGCAGCCTGGGTTTCTGGCGCGGCATCGCCTTTGGTTTCCATCAGCGAGGGCCCGAGCGCGAATTGCAACGCGAGCTCGTACCGATCGCGTTCAAGCGTTTCCGGCAGTTTCGTAAGCAGATCCAATCCCGTGCTCAAGTTGGCGACGGCCTCAACGTAAGCTGCACGCTTGCCCGCCTGCTGGCCCGCCAGATTCAGGTATTCAACGGCCTTATAAGCGTTGCCGGCGCGTTGATAGTGATGGGCCAATTCGTTGAGGTGATCCTCAAGTCGCTCGGCATAGAGCGACTCCATTGCGCGGGCGGTTCGCTCATGGAGTGATCTTTGCCGCTCACTGAGCATCGAGTTCAGCGCTACTTCCTGCGTAAGGGCGTGCTTGAAGCTGTATTCGATGTCATTGGCGCTGAGCTGCTCGAAGATGAACTCTCGTTTCTCCAACTCGGTCAGCATCGGACCGAGAGTCTCGTCCGGCTGGGCAGTTACCTCCCGTGCGAGGCTGAGCGGGAACTGCTTGCCGATTATCGCAAGCGTCTGCAGGAGCTGCTTCTCGTCCACGGGCAGCCGATCGATACGTGAGGCGAGTATTGCCTGCACGGTCGGCGGGATCCGCAGGTGGGCCGGAGACGCGGCGGTCTTGATCTCTCCGTCGCGGATCAGCGCGCCCTCTTCGAACAGGGCCTGCACCGTCTCTTCCATAAAGAACGGATTTCCGCCAGCGGTCTCCAAAATCTGGCGCCGCAATGGCTGCACCTCGCGCGTATCGCCTATCAACGCAGTGAGCATCTCGGCGGCGCTCTCCTGGCCCAGCGGTTCCAGGCGCAATTGGGTGTACGACGATTGATTGCCCCATTCGTGCCGGTATTCGGGACGGTAATTAACAAGAAGCAGCACTCTCGCGGCACCGATCGAGTCAGCCAGGAGATTGAGCAGAGCCTGCGTCTCGCCATCGATCCAGTGCAGGTCTTCGAAGATGACCATCAGCGGCTGATCGCGAGCTTCGCGCATCATGATGCGCTTAATCGCATCGAACGTCCTGCGCCGCCACGTCTGCCCATCGGTCTGCGCCAAGGGGTCATCACCTTCGACGATACCCAGGAGGCCGAAGAGGTACGGCAACGCGTCTTCCAGCGAGCGGTCGAGTGTATAGATTCTGCCGCTTACCTTCTCGCGCCGCCGGCGCGGATCGTCGCTGATCTCAATACCAAAGTAAGAACTCATCAGGTCGATAAGCGGCGCGTAGGGGTTGGCCTTTCCGTGCGAGACCGAGAATGCTTCCATCACGGTCCAGCCGCGCTGATAGCGAACCTTGAACTCGTAGAACAGGCGCGACTTGCCGACCCCCGGCTCGGCCACCGCCGCGACGATTTGTCCGTGACCTTGTTTCGCCTGCTCGGCCGCGCTGCTCGTCGCTTGCATCTCGCGATCGCGACCCACGAATTTCGTGTAGCCGCGGATGGCGGCGCGCTGAAGCTTAGTGCGAAGTGGTCCGAGACCGGTCACTTCGTACACGTTGACCGTCTCTGTCACACCCTTGATTTTTGTCGGTCCGAGCGACTTCAGCCCAAAATATCCGTCGACCAGTTTCTGCATCGCTCCAGAAATCGCGATCGATCCGATCGGCGCCAGAGCCTGCAGACGCGACGCGAGGCTCGCTGAATGACCAATTGGCGTGTATTCAGTGTGCTCATCGTCGGTGCGTATGGTGCGGACCACCACTTCACCCGTGTTCGCCCCGATGCGAGCCTGGAGCGGGGGTTTGCCCTCGCTTCTCAACCTGGCGGAGTAACGCCTGATGTCCTCCTGCATGCGCAGCGCCGCATGCAACGCGCGCTGCGGATGGTCTTCGTGAGCAACGGGAGCGCCGAACAGCGCGAAGATTCCGTCGCCCGTCGACTGAACGACGTAGCCGCCGAAACGATGGGCTGCGTCGATCATGAGCTTGATTGCGGGATCGAAGATTGCGCCCGCCTCTTCCGGGTCGATGTCTTCCATTAGGTCCATCGAGCCTTTGATATCGGCTGAGAGGACCGTGACTGTTTTCCGTTCTCCGTCCAGTGAAGTTGGTTCGAGGTCGGAGTTGAGGGCGTCAATAACCGATACTTTGGTGCTCTCGCCGCGGTTCGAGGGCGGCCCGGCTCCGCGCCCAGTCAGCTGGGTGCCGCATTGAGCGCAGAATCTGCCCCCGGGCGCACTCTCGGCTCCGCACTTCTCGCACCGCCGATTTACCAAAGCTCCGCATTGCGAGCAGAACTTCGAGCCCGCAGCGATCTCGGTTCGGCAATTTGAGCAAAGCATCAACCCGTCTCAAAATCAGCTCGTACGCTCGTAAACCCCTGCGTTGAACTCGAGTCAGCGGAGCGACCCTCAATACGGATGACTCGGAAGCTCGAGAACTCCCTCAGCGTGCAGCAGCAGAGGTCCGGAGGGATTGGCGAAGTTGTCGCTCCATGAGAACCCTCCAGCCGCGCCGCTGAGATGTCCTGTCCCTCCAGTGATCACGCTCGAATCGTGGTTCACGGACGGCAGTCCGGCCGTGCAGACTGTTGCAGCGCAACAACTGAGTCCTTGAAAGTTGCTGGTCAGAGTGCTCCCGTCTTCGAATTTGTCCTTTTCGGTCCCTAGCTCAGGAAAACAAAACTCGGTCGGCGTGCCGTCGGAATCGTGCGCACCGTTTGGGCTGGCAGCTCCGATTAGGACTGTGGCATTCAGCGTGGCAGTGAAGGGCCCCAGGGCAGAGTTCCAGCCCGAAGACTCGGCTCCGAGATTGTAAAACTCACAGCCTGCACCCGTCACAGTGTCGCATCCCGCCGGACCGCCAAAGACCAAACTGGTAATGGTTATCTGGCCCACTGCCTCGGTGTGAATCAGGTTCGGGGCGGTCGTTTGTCCGGCGCTAGCAAACGGCATTCGATAACTCCCGATCGAAAAAAAGCTGATGGCGACGATCACGACTTGCTGTTTAGTAAATCTCAAGAACCTCATATGGTTGCCCCTCCACGGTGTTTTGGGTCCCTCCGAATAGCTAGTGCACCTTGGAGAACATTAGCCGCGACGGTGCGCGGCGTCATAAAAGGACAATTTAATTCCGCTATAATTACGATTTAATCCTTGCTAACCATGGTCTGTGACTGCGAAGTTGAGCGTGTTCGCGCCCTTCAGGCTCGATACGAGTAACGAGCAGTTGTGGCGCGGCTCAGAAGAAATTCGCCTTAGACGCAAAACCTTTGCCGTCTTGCGTTACTTGGTCGAACATCCAGGCCAATTGGTAACCAAGGCGACATTGCTTGACGCCGTCTGGTCAGACGTCGCCGTCAGCGACTCGATGCCTGCGATTTCGGTGCGCGAAGTACGCGAAGCACTGGGCGACGATGTCAGCGCGCCGCGCTTCATCGAGACGGTCCGAGGCAGGGGGTATCGCTTCATCGCCAACGTCGCAAACGAAGTCGGTGACAACACGACTTCCGTGGGCGGGCGCGCAACCCATACCGAGCCAGGGCCCCGATTCAATTCCTTTGTGGGGCGAAAACACGAGTGGTCTCAGATGCTCGCCGCTTTGGCCGATGCAACTTCAGGGCAGGGCCGGCTTTGCCTGATTTCCGGGGAGCCGGGAATTGGCAAGACCCGGCTCTGCGCCGAACTGGCCCTCGAGGCTCAAGCTGGAGGCGCAGCCCTGGTAGAGGGCCACTGCGCCGAGCAAGAAGCGACGCCTTATCTGCCATTCATCGAAATCCTTGAAAAGTACATCGATCGCGCCTCGGATCCGGACGCAGTCAGGAGGTTACTCGGGGATGAGGCCTCTGACCTCGCACGCCTGCTGCCCAAATTGAATCGTCTTCTGCCTGATTTGCCGATCACACTCAATTTGCCCGCCGATCTGGCGCGCCGACAGCTCTTCAACAGCTTCAGCAACTTCATCGCACACCGCGCTCGCGAACGGCCAATACTGTTGGTAATCGAGGATCTCCATTGGGCTGACGAATCCACCCTCGCTCTCACGCGCCACCTGTCCGAGCGAATATCTGACGTCCCCGTATTAGTGATTGGCACGTATCGCGAGACCGAAGTGGATGTGGGTCCCGCGCTATCAAGAACCCTGGATGACCTGATCCGGGAAAGGCTCGCGCTTCAAATAAGACTCAAAGGTCTGCCATCCGGCGATGTAGCGCAGATGTTGGAAACGCTGAGCGGTAAGACCGTTCCTGCGATGGTGGTCGGCGAGTTCATGGCTGAAACCGACGGAAACCCATTCTTTGTCGAGGAGTTGTTCCGGCATCTCGATGAAGAGGACCGGCTTTACGACTCGACCGGTCAATTTCGCGCGCGACTGAAGATCGATGAGCTGAATGTCCCGCCCAATGTGCGATTGGTTGTTGGTCGACGAGTTACACGGCTCGACGAGGATACCCGCAAAATTCTCGCTGTGGCCGCGGTGATCGGGCGTTCTTTCGCGTTCGAGCTTCTTGAGGCCGCGTCCCGGAAGGAGTCGCCAGCGCTACTGAATTGCCTGGATGAGGCGCTGGCGGTGGGACTGATTCGCTCCAGTGTCGAGCAGCCGCGCGCCCGGTTTGAGTTTTGCCACGAACTGACTCGACAGGCGATCCTGACGCCGCTCTCCGTTGCGAGACGCCATCGACTCCATCTCGACGTAGCCGAGGCGATCGAGGAAACGTATTCCGCCACGTTGGACGTCTATGCCAGCGAGCTGGCGTATCACTATGTTCGGACGGATAAAACCTGGAAGGCTGTAAAATACCTGAATCTAGCGGGCAAGCAGGCAAGCCGGCAGTCAGCGCATATCGAGGCGTTAGACAAGTTGAGTGCGGCTATCGCGCTGTTGAAGAATCTGCCCGAAAATCCTGAACGCGACCAGGAAGAGCTCTCTTTGCTGCTCTCGATAGGTACTTCAGTAATAGCTGTTAAAGGATTCTCAGACCTGGAAGTGGAGCGTACCTACGTTCGCGCGTCGGAACTCTGCCATCGTTGCAGTGACACAAGGCATCTCGCTCAGGCGCAACAGGGATTGGCAGCCCATTACTTGCTGAGATCACGGATCCGCCAATCACAAGAAATGGCTAAGAAAGTTCTCGATCTCGTTCGCCGTACGAACTCTCCATATCCCGCGCTATCGGTCGCCATTTTCTACTTCGCGATGCCTACATTCTGGCTTGGAGAGCTGGAGATCTCTCGCTCTGATCTTGAGGAAGCAGTCGCACTTATCGAAGAGCGACCTCCACAAAAACCGTACGACATTCACGACTCCCTCACCGGCTCATTGCAGTACTTGGCCTGGAACCTGTGGTACCTGGGGTATCCCGAAAAGGCTCGAATCGTTGCCCAACGCTCGCTCGCAGAAGCCCGAGAACGAAAGGACCTCTTCCTTCTGGCATGCGCGCTGAACCAGGTCGCCAGATTTTACGTCCTTCGTCGCGAAGCGAAGATTGCCCAAGAACTCGCATGCGAAGGACTGGCGCTGGGCAATCAGCAAGGCTTTCCAACTTGGTCAGCGGAAAGCATGCTGGTCCAAGGTTGGGCGATGGTCCACACCGGCCACGTAGCAAATGGTATCGTTCGCTTGCGAGAAGGCCTCGCCGCTCGCTGGGCAATCGGGGAAGCGGGCGCGCAACCGCACTATATCGGGTGGCTGGCTGAAGCGTTGGGGAAAGTGGGCGGGCATGAAGAGGGCCTGAAGTTGCTGGACGAGGTACTGGAGCCCGAGCATGAAGTTCTCGTGTATGAGCCCGAACTATATTGGATCAAGGGCGGACTGTTGCTCTCGCAAGACAGCTCGAACACGTCGCAAGTTGAAGACGCCTTCTGCACCGCGATTGACATCGCGCGGAAGCACCGCTCGAGATCGATGGAACTGCGTGCAACAACCAGCCTCGCCGTTCTCTTCGCGAAAAATGGCCGCCGTGATGACGCGCGGGCGATGCTCACGGAAATCTACAACTGGTTCAGCGAAGGCTTTGAGACCGCCGATCTGCTGAATGCCAAGGCGCTCCTCGATTTACTGAACGAGTAGTTTGCGAAGAGCCGGAACAGGATACGGACGGAAAAATCGATCAGAACTATGACACCGTCATGATTCAGAAGCGGACCATGCCCAAGCGCGTGCACCATCAAGTCGTTTGCCAAGCTGGCGCTCTGATGCGGGAAACGCTAACAAAACGAGCCGCAAGCCGTCCAGCGCTCCCAACCAACTCTTTCACCACGAAATAGCTGACTAGCTGACTATCCTCCCACTAGGAGGGATTCGAACTGCAAATCTTCGGCTGATGTTATACATGCTAGGCATCAGCACAGCGAAGGAAGGGACCCGGAGAGCTTCGAAGAGCCGAACCGAGGACGAACATATTCTCTCCAACACTGATGCTTTTATTCAGGGAGAATAGTGCGCCAAAACTCGGGCCGAATTCCGCCCATGAAAGAACTCGGGGCACTGGAGTTTCGAATCCCCCCCCCTCTCCGCCATACAGTCTGACATGTTTCCATACATTATGGAGAAGCGATAAAATCGGCGCATGGGGCGCGATTCACGCGCGGTCGTGGACGCGGAGAATGCCAATGGTGGCGGCTGAGCGCAAATTCCGCGCAAGATTCTCTGTTCGCGATTTTCGCATGTCCATCTGCGAACCGGCCGCCATTTTGCGGGGAAGCGTCCTCGCGAAGAAGGCCTGACGCAGGCAACTACGCCCGCGTGTGTCTATCGGGGTTCCAGAGCTTGCTCCTGCGCAGTCCAGAGCGGGGGCAGTTCGATTCTTTGGGTAATCGCTATAGCCCTGAGGTCTGCGGGCTGCCGGCCTTGGGCGATTGCCTCAACGATCCTTGGCGCCAGAAACGCCAGTCGCATCACGCGCCGCACGTGACGGCCTGTAACATGTTCTCGCCTGGCGATCTCGCCGATCGATTGCGCCCGGCCAGCCAGCAGATCGTTGGACCATCGATACGCACGAGCGGTCGCGTTGAGCAGTGGTAGATCAACGCGTGGCAGGGATGCAGCGTCACCATTAATGATCAGGCGCATCTCAACGCCGCGCCGCTTTATCCGCATCGGAACGAATCGACTTAGCGCAAGTTCGGGCGGAGTCGCGGTATCACGTCCTTCATCGGATGGGATCGGCAATTTAATGGAAACCTGGATGCCGCTCTCCTTGAGTCCAACGCGTTCGATCAGCCGGATGAGCGTCGATGAGGCTTCCGATTCGGACCGCAGGCTTTTAATCCAGGCTTCGGCGACCTTGAATATCGAAGGCAATCGGCTCGCATCGATGTTGAGTTCTTCAATCGCTCCCGCGATTGCCACTCGATCACCGAGAATCTGCCGAGTCGCAGCGCGGACGGCTCGCTCAAGCTCCGGTGCAGCTACGCGCCACCCGCGCTGGTCATCCTGTAATGATCCCCTGACCAATCCGCGCGAGACGTAGTAGCGATAGTGGCGCGCGCCTTTTACCCCACCCTGCACATATAGGGGCTCGCCGTTCTCGTCGAACAGTTTACCCGCAAGCGGGCTGGAAGGCGCTTTGGTCGGGCGTTCGCGATGGGCGGCGGCTTGATCGCGCAAGCGCTGCTGGACCTTCTCCCACAGTTCCCGGCCCACTATCGACTGGTGTTGCCCTGGATAGCGTACCTTCTTGTGACGAATTTCGCCCAGGTAGATCGGGTTCGACAGCAGCTCGTAAAGAGCGCCGCGCGAAAATTGCCGGCCTCCCGATCGCACTCCGTTTTTCGACACCCGGATTTTGGAGTTGATCTCAAGGCGCTCCAAATCATTTCTCAGGAGCCGAACGGAACAGAGTTCGAGATATCGCTCATAGATGTGTTTCACCGTCGCGGCTTCGGCCCGATTGACTACCAGCCGGCGATCGCGGACGTCGTAGCCCAGTGGCGGCACTCCGCCCATCCACATGCCCTTGCGCTTGGAGGCGGTGATCTTGTCCCGGATCCGCTCGCCCGTTACCTCCCGCTCGAATTGTGCGAAGGACAGTAGGACGTTGAGTGTAAGTCGGCCCATTGAGGTAGTGGTGTTGAACTGCTGGGTGACTGCGACAAACGAAATGCCGTGCGCGTCGAACACCTCAACCATCTTGGCGAAGTCGGCGAGCGAGCGGGTCAGGCGATCGACTTTATAGACGACCACAACGTCGACGAGTCTGCGCCTTATATCTTCCAACAGGCGTTGAAGGGCGGGACGCTCCATGGTCCCACCTGAAAGGCCTCCATCATCATAAGCGGTCTTGACGAGCCGCCAGCCCTCGCCCGTTTGGCTCTTGATGAACGCCTCACACGCCTCGCGCTGCGCGTGCAGCGAGTTGAAGTCCTGCTCCAGTCCTTCCTCGGAAGATTTGCGGGTGTAGATCGCGCAGCGCCTTGTTCGCGGCTTAGCGCGTTCCATCACGGCTCTCTTCTGGTGATCGCTTGAGTCCGAAGAATAAGGGACCCGACCATCGAGTCCCGGTGATCTCTCGCGCAACTTCCGAGAGCGAACGGTAACGCTTGCCCCCGAAAGAAAATCCCTTTTCGAGAACGCTTACCTGATGGCTGATGCCGCGCCATTCACGCACCAGCACCACGCCGGGCTGCACGATTCGAGACGGTGCCGCAGCGAAAGCCGACCCGTTAGCGCCGTCATGGGCGAACTCTGCCAGCAGGCGCTGCGTCGACGGCTTGAGGCCGCCGAAAGCTTCCTCCTGGAGCCGATATGCGATCGCGCGCGTCAGAAACGACCGGCGGATATCGCGCGACGGCGCCTTGCCGAACATGGCTTTCCAGCCCGCGCGAAGGTCCTTGGTACTAGCCTTTGACAGGCCCGCAATCTCCGCAGGAAGCGCATCTCGGTTCAGAACCTGCGCCCGTCGCTTCATGATCCTTTCTCTCGGTATTTCGGGATTTTCAGCTCAGCATCCAACCTCATATCTGGTCCTCCTTAAGGTCGGCGATTCGCCTCCCCCAATGACACACACATTGCTCGATTCGCGGCACGGAGCCAGTCGTGCGAGAGAGATTTTGGGCAATATCGCGCTTACCCAGGTCTCGTCCTCTCAGCTGCATTCCCCATTCGCCTTCCAATCGCCCTGGTCGCGCAGACCCTCGATGTGCGCCGATAGCGGGGCTCCTTTCTGTGCGAGGAAACCGCTCGCTTCACGCGCCAACCAGAGCGAACATCCCGACGAGCCTTTACGGCTCAAGGAGATTCAGAGCGATGGAACAAGCGAAACTGGCGAAGGGAAGCGAGCATAAGCCGATCGGAAATTCCTCAACATCGGCCCCGAAAAAGGCCACTAGAAAAAGGGCTGAGTCAGCAGGGCCGCTCTGGAAGGAGATCGGGAGCAAGTCGAAATCAGACAAACTGCTTTGCCGCTATTGCGGGAGCGATGACCTGGCTCCGAGTTTCATCAAGCGGCGGGATCGCCGATGCCGGAAGTGTTTTACTAAGCGCTATGGATCAGCGGCACGCACGCGGAAGGCGAAGGTCAAGAAATAGTTAGACTCCCGACTTGAGATGAGGGTCCGGGCTCGAAAGGGCTCGGCCCTTTTTTGCGACTTGAGCTATTCAGAATAATATGGCAAACCCCCCTTCCGCCGATCGATCGCAGGATGACGAAACCAGATGGTATCGCCCGATCAGCCGAGCTTGTCGAGCAGGGCCTTGGCGTCTTTGAGGTCGGCAGTGTCGAAGCCTTCGGTGAACCAGTTGTAGATTTCGGCGAGCATCGCCCGCGCTTCGTCGCGCTTGCCTTGCTTGACGAGCAGCCGCGCGAGGCTTGTGGTCGCGCGCAACTCGTATGATTTGGACTCCTGGCCGCGAGCGATCAAGATCGCTTCGCTGAAGAGATCCTCGGCCTTGCGCTCGCTGCAGCGCCCAGCCTCGAGCTGCAGCTCACCTTGCATGCACTTCACAGGCGAGGAGAACCTCGGCGTCCAGGTGGTCTGGTCCAACAGGGCCAGCGCTTCATCGAATCGGCGGAGTTTCCTGTACGCCACGAACACATCGAAAAGGGCACCGCCACCCGCCAAGCCCATCGCGCGCCGCGCGGCCAATGATCGCTGAACCTCGTTGAGCCCTTCCTCGACGCTGCCCTTTTTCACCAAGCACCAAGCGCGCCAGTAAGTTCCCTCCTCTCTGTAGAACCCGAACCCGTGCTCATCCGCCAGCACGCGCATCTCATTCGCCGCTTCCTCAAGCGCAGAGACTTCGCCGCGATATCGGTAGACCGTACAGACGCCCGAATACGCCGAGCATAACGGAAAGGGCCTCCCGAGCCTGCGCGCCAGCGTCAGCGCTTCGCGGCAACGCTCAAGAGCCTGGTCCGGAAAACCGAGGGACCAAAGAATTTCGCCGAGAACGTCGAGGGCCGTAATGCGCGGATCCGCAACCGGAAAGACAGTGTGCTCCGCAATAGCGGGAATGAGAGCGATGGCTTTCTCGAGATGCGCGCGGGCGTCACGGTGCCTGCCCTGGTATTCGAGGCTTTCTCCAAGCGCGGTGTTCGCCCATAGCAGCCTTGCGGGGCCGGGTTCACGCTCGGCCAGCGCAACGAGCTGTTGCGAAGTCTCGAGGTCGTTCTGCCATTGGCTCTTGAAATTGTAGAAGAACCTGAGGCCCAGCAGCACGCGGAAGGTCCGCCGGGTGTCGCCAAGCTGCGTGCAGAGATCCCGGGCGCGCGCGAACGCCGCGCCCATCTCGTCATCGGCGAGACCTCTAGCGGCGGCTGCAGCCTCCGCAAACGTGATTTGCAGGCTCGCTTCCTCGCGACGGCGCTCGTCGTCCTCGGGCAGGCTTTTTAGCAATTGGAGTGCGGCGTTCAGATGGACGATTGCTTCGCTGTGGGCGAAGCGCCGATGAGCCTGCTGGCCCGCCAGGCCCAGATATTCCAGCGCCTTTCGGACGTTGGCGCTGCGGCCGTAGTGGTAAGCGAGTTGGCTCAGATGATCGTCGATTGACTGAGCGAATGACGCTTCCATGGCGGAACCGATTCGTTCGTGCAGCAGCTTTCTGCGCTCGACCAGCACCGACTTGTAGGCGACATCGTGGGTGAGCGCGTGCTTGAAGATGTACTCGATGTCGCCGACCGCAGGCTGCTCATAGATGAACTCGCCGAGCTGCAAGTCATTGAGCATGCGGCTTAGTTCGTCGTCGGATTTCGGGACGACGGCACGAATCAACGAGAGCGAAAACTCCCTACCGATGACGGCCAGCGCTTGCAGCAGGTCCTTGGACTCCGGGGGCAACTGGTCGATGCGCGCGGCGATGATTCCTTGCACGGTGGGAGGAATTTTGAGATCGCCGAGCGGCCGGGTGAGTCGCGTAATGCTGCCGTCGCGAACCAATGAGCCTTCGTCCAGCAGGACCTGCACGGTCTCTTCCATAAAGAAGGGATTGCCTTCGGTGCGTTCTATGATCACGCGCTTGAGCGGCACCAGATCCTTGCCGTCGCCGAGCAGCGCCGACAGCATCTCGTCGGCGCTCTCCTTGCCGAGCGGGTCGAGCCGAAGCTGCGTGTAACAGGTCTTGCTGTTCCACTGATGCGAGTATTCGGGCCGGTAGTTCACCAGCATCAGAATTTTGGAATTCGGAATCGAATCCGCGAGAAGATTGAGCAGCGCCTGAGTCTCTTCATCGATCCAGTGCAGGTCCTCGAAGATCACCATCAGCGGCTGGTTGAGCGACTCGCGAACCAGGATGCGCTTGATCGCATCGAGGGTGCGCCGCTTGCGGACCTGCGCGTCCATCTGCGCCAACGGATCGTCTCCCTCGACGATTCCGAGCAGCGCGAACAGATACGGCAGGGTGTCCTCCTGTGCGCGGTCGAGCATCAGCACTTTGCCACCGATCTTCTCGCGCCGCGCACGGGCGTCGTCGTCACCGATGATTTTGAAGTAACCGTGCAATAGGTCGAGAACCGGCAGGAACGCCGATGCCTTGCCATGCGAGACCGAAAAGGCTTCGAGCACCATCCAGCCCGATTGATT
The DNA here is from genome assembly GCA_963850125.1 of uncultured delta proteobacterium. Taxonomy (GTDB): domain Bacteria; phylum Desulfobacterota; class Binatia; order Binatales; family Binataceae; genus Binatus. The sequence goes on from CAWKKB010000001.1 coordinate 137,194, forward strand.
TTTGACCTTGAACTCGTAAAACAGCCGCGACTTGCCGGTGCCGGCCTCGGCCATCGCCGCGACGAGTTGCCCGCGACCGGCCGTCGCTCGCTCCGCCGCGGCTTTCATTGCGTCCATCTCGCGCTCGCGGCCAACGAACTTGGTCAGACCGCGGCCTGCCGATCGTTGCAGCCGCGTGCGCAGCGGCCCGAGGCCGGTGACTTCGTAAACGTTGACCGGCTCACTGACGCCTTTGACCTTGGTCGGTCCGAGCGGTTTGAGCGCGAAATAGCCCTCGACCAGCTTGCGCGTCTGCTCGCTGATCGCGATCGAGCTGGTCGGCGCGAGCGCCTGCATCCGCGACGCGAGATTGGTCGTGTGCCCGATCGGGGTGTATTCGTTGTGTCCGCCGCCCGTCGCGATCGAACGAACCACAACCTCGCCTGTATTCACGCCGACGCGCGCCTCGATCGGCAGGTTGCCCGCTTCGCGCAATCTTGCCGAATAGCGTTTCAGCTCCTCCTGCATCCGCAGCCCCGCATACAGCGCGCGCTGCGGATGATCCTCGTGCGCGACCGGTGCGCCAAACAGCGCGAAGATACCGTCGCCAGTCGATTGCACGATGTAGCCGTCGTAGCGGCGGACAGCGTCGATCATCAGCTTGAGTGCGGGATCAACAATTGCGCGCGCCTCTTCGGGATCGAGGTCCTGCTCCAGCTCGGTCGATCCTTTGATATCCGCGAACAGCGCCGTGACCGTCTTGCGTTCGCCCTCGAGATTCTCGGGTGAGCTACTCTCCGCCGCGACACGTACGTCGGAGGCCGACCCTCGCGGCGGTGAAGTTGACGGCGCGGTGTTAGGAGCTAGCGCGGTACCGCAGTCCTCGCAGAATGCCGATGAAGGTGCGTTTTCAGCGCCACACTTCGGGCATCGATTGGAAATTGGGCTGCCGCACACTGCGCAGAACTTCTTGCCGGTCTTGCTTTCGGTTCCGCACTTCGAGCAACGCATTGATCCGTACCGCCTCCTCAGGACAACGCGATCTTGTATCACCAGCGGCCCGCTTGCGGACATCGCCGACTGTCTGCCTAGCAGGGGAAAATTTGAACTCGGAACTATTAGCCTGGTTATTGGCCTCTACAATATGCGGGCCTCGGACCTCGACCGAAGGGGGACCGGAGATGGGTCAAGCACAGCCGAATCACTGGCGAAGAATATCTCTACAGCATTGCTGCTTTATCTTGGGACTGAATAATGCGCCAATGTTGGGCACATTTCTGGCGCTCGATTGCCAAAAGGGTACCGGGGGTTCGAATTCACTCCTCTCCGCCAGCGAGTCTCAGGTTTGAGGGATTCTGCGGGGAAGTGCGCAAACTGCGCGCGTGCAGTGGCGATTCGCACGGGTCATCGGGAACGGAGAGCGCTCAAAGGAGCGCGGTGCCGCGTCGCTTCGATTTTCTCTCTCTGGGCGAGTAATTCGGTCCCGATGCCTGCGGTTGGCGAAGGCAACTTCAGGGCTGAACCCACCGATGTCGCGAGCGGCGCTAAGGGCGCCTCAAGCTTCCGATGAGAGAAAGGCGTTGCCAATGAGCATCGCCTTCTGAAGCGTCGCCACGTCCGTTGGGAACCAGAGCGCAAGTGCGAATTTTCTCGGCTACTCAACGTTCAGAACGGTTCTCTGCGTGCCAGGAGAGCGGAAGCTCGATGCGTCGGGTGAGAGCTTCAGAAGGTGTGGGACCATTGACTGCTGCCTGTCTGATCGCAGAGCTCGGAGATCCGGCACGATCGCGAGCTATGTTGGCGTGATCCCTCGCATCCGGCAATCGGGTAAGAAACGCTTCACGAAGGGGCCGGCGATCCCGTTAGGGAACGCTGACCGATTTTTTGATGTTCGCCATCGATTCGGTGCTTCAAGATTGGCCGCGAAAACAGCGGGGGTTGTTCGGCTCCTAGTGCTCTCCAGAATGCACCTACCAAACTGCATGCAGCGCCGCCACTGCGCGTGCCCGACGGTAAACTCATTTATGCATTGGTCTTTCGCGGATGGCATCGTGGTTGCTCACTGAAGTTCAGCATTGGCAATAGATGGGAATGACGCCCAACCTTCGGCGCCCAAGCTCATCGTGCGAAAGCTAAGTAAGAGCTTCGGGGCGCGAGTTGCGGCCTACGCCCGCAGGTGTCGCAATGAGACTGCGCGAAAGGATCGTTGATGAATAGAAGAACATTCCTCAAAGCAATCGGAGCATCGGCGTTGTTGCCTATGTTGCCGCATTCAGTTTCGGCGGCGGCTAACGCAAAGTTCACGCGAGTTCGTCCTTCCGATCCAGCGTGGCCGTCTCAAGCGGCGTGGAAGCAGCTCAGCGAAGCTGTCGGCGGCAATCTTATTCCCGTCCAGTTTCCTCTCTCGATTCTCAAGACCGATCCGACCAGCGATGCGGCCAAACAGCTGCTGCAGAACATCAAAAACCCCTACTACATCGGCGATCAGCCTGGCCTCACGGAGACCTTCGGATGGCTCGATGGGTGGGCCACCAAACCAAGCGTCTACGCGGTCGCGGCCAGAAATGCCCAGGATATTGCTGCCGCCGTCAACTTTGCTCGCGACAACAATTTGCGCCTCGCGATCAAGGGAGGAGGTCATAGTTACCAAGGCACCTCGAACGCGCCGGACTCACTGCTGATTTGGACGCGCCAAATGCACGATATCGAGATGCATGATGCCTTCGTTCCGCACGGATGCGAACAAGTACTCAAGCCGCAACCGGCCGTGACCGTGGGCGCCGGAACGATCGGCATGCAGGCTTACCAGGCGGTTACAACCAAGGGCGGGAAATATATTCAAGGCGGCGGATGCACTACGGTGTGCCTCGGCGGACTGGTTCAAAGCGGCGGCTTCAGCACTTTCTCCAGGCACTATAGCACGGCTGCCGCTAGCTTGCTCGAGGCCGAAGTTGTCACCGCCGACGGCCAGATTCGGATCGCCAACGCATGCTCCAATCCCGACCTGTTTTGGGCACTGAAAGGCGGCGGAGGCGGAACCTTCGGCGTCGTCAGCAAGATGACACTTAAGCTGCACGATCTGCCCGAGTTCTTCGGCACGGCGGTCTTCAACGTCAAAGCGAAGTCCGATGAGGCGTATCGGCGTTTGATTCTCAAGTTTGTCAGCTTCTACCGCGACCATCTCTTCAACGACATTTGGAGCGAACTGGCTCGCTTCAGGCCTGACAACGTTCTCGAGATCGAGATGCTTGCACACGGATTGGACATCCAACAGGCAAGGAAAGACTGGGAGCCGTTTCTGGATTGGCTCGATCGCTCGTCTGACTATTCGGTGAAATCCCCGGCAATCGGGAGCATACCTGCGCGGCATTACTGGGATGCACAATGGTGGAAAGAACATTGGCCCGAAATTATTTTTCCCCGAAACGGCTGGGTACGCGGGCTGTTTGACGACGTCCTGCTGGAATTGCTCCCCGAGCCGTCTTTCAATCTAGATGATCGTCCCGGCGCGGGAGCTGACAGTTTTTGGTGGAAGGGCGACGGAGGTCAGGTAGCCTGGTTCCTATGGGGAGCTGAGTCGCTGTGGTTGCCCGCAACTCTGCTCGAAGAGAGCGCGCAACAGACTCTCGCGGATGCGATGTTTTCGGCATCTCGGCATTCGAGTTTCGAAATACAGTTCAGTAAGGGACTCGCCGGAGCGCCGCCGGAGGCGATCGCCGCTGCGCGCGACACCGCGACGAATCCCGCGGTGCTCACCGCCTTTGCCTTGGCGATCGTCGGCAGTGCGCAAGGACCGGCATATCCGGGAATTCCCGGTTACGAGCCCTCAGTTGACGCGGGGCGCAAAGGCGCGGCGCGCGTCGCTCAGTGCATGAATCAACTTCGTTCACTGGTGCCAAACGGAGGAGCTTACGTGAGCGAGAGCAACTACTTCCAAAAAGATTTCCAGCGAGCGTACTGGGGCGGCAACTATGCGCGCCTGGCTGAAATCAAGAAAAAGTACGATCCCGACGGACTATTCATTGTCCACAATGGAGTCGGCTCGGAACAGTGGAGCGCCGATGGTTTCACCAGGCTCTGACCAGCCGCCGCCCGAGATAGGCCGTTCATTTGCGGCTGCTGTATAGGGACAATGCCCTCTTGGACGGTAGGCGAGCTAGTCGAGCAAATTGCATGAGCTCGCCTCCTGAAGCGTCGTCACGTCCGTTGGGAACCAGAGGCGCATGTGCGAATTTTTCCCGGCTACTCAACGTTTAGAACGGTTCTCTGCGCGCACCAGGAGAGCGGAAGCTCGATGCGCCGGGTAAGTACTTCTGCGGTAACCAGGAAAGCCAAGCGGATCAATCGGCCTACGTAGCGGACGTTTAGGTCCTCGCGCGCAGCGATCACAGCAAGAGATCGTGCCTTGCCGGTGCAGATACCCGATGTCGACGAAAACGGCAATCCACATAGCGTTCAACCTGTTACGACGAGTTTCACATATTCACCTCATGTAGAGTTGACAAGTAGTGTCTTGACATTCTTGGATGATTTATGTACTTTTAGTAGCGAATCGCCCGACCGTAGATGTGAGTTTTTATCATCGTTGCTTGGGAGGATTCCTTGATGAGCCGTTTACGTAGCTATCAGCGTGGTCAAGTCCTGGTGTTGGCGAGGCATAAAAAGTTCGCGGGCAAACGGAGGTCCGAATCAGGACAGGTTGCGGTGCTGGCCGCGGCTGCGATGGTCATAATGATCGGGTTCGCCGCGCTGGTAGTTGACGTGGGCTTTCTCTACGCGACACAGCAGAACATGCAGACGGCAGCCGATGCGGCGGCCGTCGCCGGAGCTAACGCGCTATTGAACGGAGCTACATGTGCTGCTGGCGGCTGTCCGGCCGCCACGGATGTGGCTACGCTGAATGGCTATACCGGCGGTGTGAATGGCGTGACCGTAACGGTGGGACCGCCGGCAACTCCCCCCAACCCGAGCGACGGGACCTACGTCCAGGTTGCTGTTTCGGAAGCCGTGCCGACATTTTTTATGAGTGCGCTTGGCTTCCCCACGGTGAAGGTGGCCGCAACGGCGGTTGCCGGATATGTCGCCACGCCCACCTGCGTGGTTGCATTCGACCCAACTGCGCAGAATGCGCTGGTCGTGAGCGGCTCAGGCAACCTGACGGCGACGAATTGCAACATTGCGGTTGACTCTGTCAGCAACAGTGGCCTCGTAGTCAGCGGCAGCGGGGTTGTCGCAGGGTCGGTTGGAGTTGCCGCGAGTAGTGAAAGCCAAGCGGATGTGGCCTCGTCCCCCCGGGTCGCCAGGCGTTAGCCCCGCTTACGTGACTAATATGGCGAATGTTCCGGATCCGTTGGCCAACCAGGCTCCGCCGGCGCCCTGCTCCTCAGGCGGAGGTTGCACTGCTACTTGCAATACTCTTACTGCGAGTGGAAAGGGTTTGACGGTTACTTCGAACCAAACTATCAGCGCAGGCGTGTACTGCGGCGGAATTACCGTGAACAAGCCTGCCACGCTGACGGTTGGCGCCGGTACCTACATTCTGCTCGGTGGGGGCCTCACCGTGCAGGGTGGGGGTACTATCACTGACAACGGAGCCGGGGTCACCTTTTACAATACGTATCCTACGGGGAGCCCAAACCAATACAGCACCATTAATATAACCGGTGGCAGCACGGCGAATCTTAGCGACCCGGTCAGCGGTTCGACCTCGGGGATTCCGGGTATTCTTTTCTTTCAGGACCGGTCGTCCAGTGGTTCCAATCCACACAACCAAAAGAATGTGATCTCAGCCAGCAACGGGACTCTCTCCGGAGCTTTGTATTTCCCCACCCAGAATCTGGTGTTTTCGGGAAACACCACAGTCAGTATCGCGAATGTGAGTCTAATGGCCGATACGATTACCATCAGCGGTGCCGCCGATGTGGGAACCGGTGGGTCACCCTCAGTCGAAACGACCGGAATAGCAACAACCAAACTTTATGAATAGCAAGCCGTTCCAAACACAAAAACCAAAAGAGCAGAGTTGCTGGTTTTCTGAAAAAGGCCAGAGCGCAGTCGAGTTTGCGTTGATCGTGCCCGTCTTGGTGCTCACGCTGGTGGTGATTTCAGACTTCGGCAGAATTTTCTTCATCAGCATCGCCGTAAACAATGCTGCTCGCGCGGGGGCGCAATACGGATCGCAGACTAACACCACCGCGGCTGATTCGGCCGGCATGCTGTCGGAGGCTTCGACCGATGGCGCTGACATTCCCAATTTTAATACGCCAACCGCGTCACAGTGCACCTGTGGGACCCCCAACCCACCGACTACTCCGGCGTGCTCTACAATCTCCTCGATTTATTGTGCAGACGCCTCGTCCAATGCGGTGTTCGTAACCGTCGATACTTCGGCAACCTTTAACACTATCTTGAGTTATCCCGGAGTTCCTTCATCGATGACACTGAAAGGGCAGGCGATAATGCAGGTGCAGGAGACCTATCAGAAAAATGAATAAGCGGTTTCCATTGCTGAGTGCGAGACCTTCCGGCCAGGCGCTTCCCGAGTTTGCGCAGGTAGCGATTGTCTTCTTCCTCTTAGTTTTTGCAATTACGGAGATGGGTGTGGTTGTTTATCAATACGCCACCATTTCGATGGCAGCGCGTGAAGCTACTCGCTACGCGGCTGTCCATAGTACTACCAGCGAGAACCCGGCCACCATCGCGCAGATTCAAGCTGTCGCGACAAATTTTGCGCCGTTCCTGAGCGCGGCCGATGTTGCGGTTAGTTTTCCCGCCGACACGACCCCTCACATTAACAATCAGAACGATGCGCTGGTCACGATCACGTACAACTATACGCAACAAATTCCGTTCATGTCGCCGGTCTCGCTGACCTTGACCAGCAGCTCCCAGATGCTCGTGTCACAGTAGCGATTCGTTTCACCGGACCGACAGGGACAGAGATCAGTTTCGGCAAAAAAACACAGAAGGAGAATAGGAGAATGAATATGATTACAAGAATGGTTGTGAAGGCCCGTGAGTTTCATCACGGCCAAACGATGGCCGAGTACGCATTGATAATGGCGGCGGTCGCGGTGGTAGTCTTCGTGGGATACCAAACGATGGGTACGACGATCACCACGTTGCTCGGTACTGTTGACACCAGCCTCTAGTCGTCATGCGCAACTGCGTGCTCTCTTAGCGGGGGGCCTGACCAGCCCCCGCTAGGAGGGTTCGCCGCCAAGTAGCACGGCGTCTCGTACAGCAGCGTCGCAGCAGCAGATGGATCAGAAACGCTACCATCGGCCGCTTCCATTACCATACGGCCACGAGCGCATCATCCCGGATTAGGTTTTCGGGAGGCACAGGTGCCGATGCGCGCATTGCGCATCGGCACCTTCGGATAGCCGGTTAAACTCTCTTTCCGCCGAGCTTAGGCGATGTCGAAGCGATCAAGATTCATCACCTTGGTCCACGCCGCCGCGAAGTCCTTCACAAACTTCGCCTTCGAGTCCGCGCTCGCGTAGACTTCCGCGAGGGCGCGCAGCTGCGAGTTGGAGCCGAAGACCAGGTCGACACGGGTTCCGGTCCACTTGACCTCGTTCGTCTTCCGGTCACGCCCCTCGTACACGCCTTCGGAGCCAGCGGACGGCTGCCATTGCGTGCTCATGTCGAGAAGGTTGACGAAGAAATCGTTGGTGAGCGTTTCGGGCTGCTTGGTGAAGACGCCGTGCTTGGCCTGCCCAAAGTTTGCATTCAGCGCGCGCAAGCCACCGATGAGAACCGTCATTTCGGGGGCTGTCAGCGTCAGCAACTGCGCGCGATCCACCAGCAGTTCCTCCGCCGGTATTGGGTTTCCTTTCCGGAGGTAGTTAATAAACCCGTCCGCAGTCGGCTCGAGTACGGCGAATGAGGTCACATCGGTCTGCTCCTGCGAAGCATCCGTGCGCCCAGGCGAGAAGGGAACCTTCACGTCGTGCCCGGCCTTTTTCGCAGCTTCTTCGACGGCTGCGGAACCGCCAAGAACGATCAGGTCGGCCAGCGAAACTTTCTTCCCGCCAGACTGTGAAGCGTTGAACTTCTTCTGGATCGCTTCCAGTGTTTGCAGAGCCTTCGCCAGCGCAGCCGGCTGGTTCACTTCCCATTCCTTTTGCGGCGCGAGGCGAATCCGGGCCCCGTTCGCTCCACCGCGCTTGTCGGTGCCGCGGAACGTCGCCGCTGACGACCAGGCAGTCGCGACAAGTTGGGAGATGGACAATCCGGATTTGAGGATCTCGGCCTTCAGAGCAGCAATGTCTCGCTCCCCGATCAATTCATGATCGACTGGAGGAACAGGGTCTTGCCATAGCTGGGGCTCCTTGGGGACGAGCGGGCCAAGGTATCGCGAGCGAGGTCCCATGTCGCGATGGGTCAGCTTATACCACGCCTTCGCGAACGCATCGGCGAACTCCTGAGGATTTTCGTAGAAGCGCCTTGAGATCTTTTCGTAAGCAGGATCGAGCCGCAAAGAGAGGTCGGTGGTCAGCATGGAGGGCGCGCGACGCTTCGACTTGTCGAACGGATCCGGCACCGTACCGGCGGCTGCGCCATTTTTCGGTTGCCACTGATTCGCACCGGCCGGGCTCTTGGTCAGTTCCCATTCATAGCTGAACAGGTGCTTAAAGTAGTCGTTGCTCCACTTCGTTGGTGTCGTGGTCCAGGTGACTTCTATGCCACTAGTGATCGCGTCACCCGCTTTGCCCGTGCCGAATTTGCTCTTCCAGCCAAGGCCTTGATCCTCGATGCTGGCGGCTTCCGGCTCCGGGCCCACCAGCGCCGCATCGCCAGCGCCGTGGGTTTTGCCGAAGCTGTGACCGCCGGCAATCAGCGCGACCGTTTCTACGTCGTCCATTGCCATGCGGCGGAACGTCTCCCGGATATCCCGCGCTGCAGCGACCGGGTCCGGGTTTCCATTGGGCCCTTCCGGATTTACGTAAATAAGGCCCATTTGAACAGCGCCCAAGGGAAGCGCGAGCTCGCGGTCGCCGCTGTAGCGCTCATCCGCCAGCCATTTGCGCTCACTGCCCCAGTAAAGCTCATCGGGCTCCCACACGTCCTCGCGACCGCCGCCAAAGCCGAAGGTCTTGAAGCCCATCGACTCCAACGCAACGTTACCGGCGAGAATCATGAGATCGGCCCAGGAGATTTTCCGGCCATACTTCTCCTTTATCGGCCAGAGCAAGCGGCGAGCCTTATCGAGGTTCGCGTTGTCTGGCCAGCTGTTCAGCGGCGCGAAACGCTGCTGGCCGGCTCCGGCGCCTCCGCGGCCGTCGTGGATGCGGTATGTGCCTGCACTGTGCCACGCCATGCGAATGAACAGCCCGCCGTAGTGGCCAAAGTCGGCCGGCCACCAATCCTGCGAGTCCGTCATCAAGGCATGAAGGTCTTTGATGACGGCATTCAGGTCGAGGCTCTTGAATGCTTCAGCATAGTTGAAGTCCTTGTCCATAGGATCGGACAAGGGCGACTGAGGGTGTAGGTACTTCAGGTTCAGCTGATTCGGCCACCAGTCCGCATTGGTCGGGTGTCCGGGCGCAGCGTTTCTGCGAGCGCCCATCGGGCACTTGCCGGTTGATAGATCATGATCTATTGCCATATTTGTTTTCCTCCTGATTTTGGTTTCAGGAAATCGTCTCGTTGGTTTCTTCTGTACTACTAACCCTGAGGTTTCTATTCGGACCGATACACAGATCTCAGATTGATGTGGTGTGGTGTTTGGCCTGTTTTCGCTTCTCGGCAAGCTGGCAACGCCTGCAGAGAGCCTCGATCTCCAGCGAACAGCGCAGCAGTGTGAACTGTCCCAGACTGGGTGTACCTTCGAGAATCTTGTCGACTTCGGGTATCTCTATGTCCTGCAACCGTCTGCATCGGATGCAAAGGACGTGGTGATGCGGCTCCACGTTGCCGTCATAGCGCGCGGCATCGTGCAGGATCGTTACCTTGCGCGCCTCTCCGACCTCGCAAAATTGCTCCAGGATCCGATGGACTGTGGCCAATGATACGTGGGGATGCTTGCGACGTACTGCCGCACAGATCTCGTCGGTGCTCGGATGATGCTCCGAATCGAGCAGGGCGCCTATGACTGCGAGCCGCTGAGGTGTGACGGCGATCCCGCGCTCATGGCACCGCGCGACGAACTCGCCGAGTCGTTGAACTACGTACCTGTCACGCCACCGTCGATCCACCAGCCGGAGTTCTCGCATTTGCCACTCCTGTCCAATCAACGACTCGGAGCTCGACCAACAACCACGCCCGGGAAAAACAGCAGATGACGGCTGACAAATCGGATAATCTGCCGGTTCACCTGATATCTGCTCTCACCCGCAACTGACTACTAACGCGTACTGCAAATCATGTAAGATTGTCAACCCTTCAGGTCTCACGCTCGCCGGGACTAACAACTACCGGATCCGGTAACGGTGAAACTGAAGCAAATACTTCGGCGGCCGGGTGAGGAGCGTAAAGATGATCGGTACTTCGGGCAATTCTGTCGAGCTGGCGTCGAAGCCGCTCTGGCTGAACTCCTCTGCGTGTTCCTTGTAGTTCTTGCCGACGCAGAAGACATTGCGCCGTGGAGTTAAGATTGGCGCCAGCAGCCGCACCTCGGAAAGTTTCAGCGCGGGTCCGCGAGAGATGAGATCGACCGACAGTTCGCCGTAACTCTCGGCCAGATTCGACATGTCGCCGCTGAAGGCGAGCGGTCCGTCGCCCAGCGGCCGTATCAGTCCTTCTGATGGCCAAACCGCGCCGACTTCAGGAGGGCCTCCACGGCTGAAGGTTGCGAACCGCACCTGACTAGTTCCAACTCCGCTTGACCGCCGGTCGATCCGGATTGATCAGGTCGCTCGAGGTCCATCCATTGAGATCGTATTCCGAGAGGCACTTATCGACGAACGCCTTGAGTTCGTCGATACGTCCAGATGCCGTCGACATCGGAATGTTTTCAACCCTGACCGCCTCGTAGCTGCCCGCGTAGTTGCGCTCATACAGCTCGTGACGGGCGCCGAATTCGGTACCGACCGAATCCCACATAAGCTTCAGCAGTTTAACTCTTTGCTCTGCCGTATTTCCGCCCGAACCGCGAATATATTTGTCGATCAAGGGCCGCATTTCGGGATTGAAGAAATCCGCGGAACTCGAATTCAGATAGATGAGTCCGCTACCCATCGCCTGCTGCAGAATTTCCCTGATGCGCGGATACGCGGTCGGCGCCATGACGCGATAGGCGGAGCCCGCTTCCAGATTCGGGAGCATGGTTCCGTTGACCCATGGTTCAGGCTTTCGAGCCATCGCCTCGGTCAACGACCAGAACAGATGCCGCCACGCGAGCATCTCGCCGATCAGCACCTGGATGTTCTTCATATCCTTCGAGCCGGTCATTTCGACGCCATGCAGTAGCAATCCGGTCAGAAAGTCGAGCTTGACCGCGAAACGCGTGCAGCCGTGCAGCATGAATCGATGGGAAAAACCGGAGCCAGCGTAGAAATTGTTCGCAGCCTCAATGTCGCGATAAACGAACAAGTCCTCCCACGGGATCAGGACCTTGTCGAAGATCAAGATAGCGTCGTTCTCGTCCATCCGGCTGGACAGGGGATAGTCGAACGGCGAGCCGACCATACTGGAGGTGAGTTCGTACGAAGTGCGGCAGATAAGTTTCATACCCGGACTGCCCATCGGGATCATCGCGAAGATAGCCATGTCCGGTGAGTTCAGCGGAGTCGGTCCGTAGAAGCCGATGAAGTTGGCGTGGGTCAGGGCCGAATTGGTAGCGACCACTTTGGCGCCGCTGACGATTACGCCCTTATCGGTCTCTTTTTCCGCGCGTACGTAGACGTCGCGCACCGACTCGGGCGGCGAACCCTTGTCGACCGGCGGATTCACGATCGCGTGGTTCAGGAAGAGGACCTGTTCCTGCGTGCGCTTATACCACTTCTCCGCGTTGGCCTGGTAAGGTTTGTAGAACTCGGAATTCGGTCCGAGGGTGCCGGTAAAGCTGGCCTTATAGTCCGGCGATCGGCCCATCCATCCGTATGAAATCTTCGCCCACTGCGCGATCGCGTCCCGATCGCCCAGGACTTCCTCAGCCGATCGTGGGACCCGGAAAAAACGGTGCGTGAAGCCGCCATTGCCGGTGTCAGTAGGACAGGTGATCACATCTTTGGTTGCTGGGTCGTGCAGTGCGTCGTACATCCTAGCAACCATGCGAGCAGTGTTGCGGAACGCCGGATGCACGGTGACGTCTTTGACCCGCTCGCCATAGATATATACCTCGCGATCGTCGCGAAGGCTTTCCAGGTACTCCTTACCGGTCATGGGCCGGACGTCTGACTTGACCGCTGCCGCTGGTGATGCGCTCAATTTCGATCCTCCGATGATTCGAATGCCGCCAGTCCCGATCGAGCAGGTTTTTTCATCAAGCCGCTGCTATGGCTTCGATCTCGACGAGAAATTCCTTCTCTACCAGTTGGTTCACGACAAGGAGCGTGTTAGGCGGGCATTTTCCGTTTGGATACAGTTCCTCGAACAGTTGGCGGCGGGCGTTCATAAACTTCGGAATATTGTCCGCACCCACCAGGTAGGTGTTGAACTTAACCACATTGCCGAAGGTGAGGGATTCCGATTTGAGCGCTTCGGACAGATTCGCAAAGACCTGTCGCGCCTGCCCGACAAGATCATCGCCGCCAACCAGTGCGCCGTTGCGGTCCACCGCGACCTGTCCCGCGATGAAAACAAATTCCGAGCACCGGACTCTGCTCACGTGACTGTAGAGTCCGAGCGGACTCGCCAAGGTTTTAGGGTTGCCGAACTTCACAGTGCTTTCCGGTTGATTCGCCACACCGACCTCATACTGCCAGCCGCCGCTTGCGCGGCATCAACTCGTTGATTCTTTGTTGAGTGTAGACTTCGTTCCACATTTGGTACGAAAATTCCGAGCGCAGGCGCTTCGCATTTGGATTGAGCGCCAGCTCTACCTTCTCGCCACCCAGGTAGATGGCCTTCAATCGCGACTTGTCCTGCAGAATCGCGATGTCCTGGAGCGGATCGCCATCGACCACGATGAAGTCAGCGAGACGGCCCGCCTGCAACGTTCCGGTTCTTGCGCCATCGCGTAGGAGGCCTGCCTCGGCATTCACCTTGGTGGTGCAGCGCAGCGCTTCTTCGGGCGAGAAGCCGAGATATCTGACTAAGTGTTCCAGCTCACGAGCGTGCCATTCGCCGTATGGAGTCACGGCAAATCCCGCATCGCTGCCAACCATGAACGGAACGCCGGCAGCCTTGGCCTTGGGAAGAACCTTGCAAGCCGATTCCAATTCCCGTTTGTGCGCGTCCGGGAAGTCGGGATAACAGCCATCGGCCGCTTGCGTGAAATCAATATCGTTCACAACCAGGCTTAGGGTTGGACACAAATGGCAGCCGTTCTTGACTACCCACTCCAATCCTTCCTCATCCATCCATGATGCGTGGAAGATGATATCGGCGCCCGCCTTGGCAGCGTAACGGATCGCTTCCGCACCGCGTGCGTGAGTAATGACCTTGCGCCCGAGGCGATGGGCCTCGGTGATCATCGCGGTGGTCTCCTCCTGGGTGAATCCGGCGCTCAGGCCGGTGGCGGGATTCATTGCGTCGCCGTCCATGGCGATCTTGATAAAGTCGACGCCGTCCTTGATCTGGCATCGAATCTCTTCGATACCTTCGGCAGCGTTGCGGACTAGGACGCCGATCGACGTACTCGGCACTCCGACCCAGCGTGGATACCAATCCGACAAGCCCTGGCGCCCGGTTATCTGGCGTCCGGACGAGGTTATTCTCGGACCTACGAACAAACCGGCTTCAACCGCGTCGCGAATCGCCGGAGTGACGAGGCTGGTGGTGGCGGGATCCGCGAGAGAGGTATAACCCGCCATCAGGACTTTCTGCGCCGCTTCCATTCCTCGCAGCGCCCGAAACTCGACGGAGGCGTAAAGGTCGATGTCTTCTTCAGTCTTCGCGTTTCCGTACGAGAGATGGACGTGGATGTCGATCAAGCCGGGCGTTACGAAGAAGCGCGAGTAGTCGGTGACAGTGTCGCCCGGTCCCGGCTGCAGGCCGGGGGAGAGTGATCCGGCATGAGTGATCGAGCCTCCTTCAACGACCAGGTACTGGTCTCCCGGGCCGTTCGCCATGGCGTTGCCGGTAAACAATTTGCCGCATTTTATAAATTGTTTCACAATTCCCCTCGCTGAAGATCTTTGTAAGACCCAACCTCCCTCAGCAGAAAACCATTTTAGCTATGTCCAGGAATTTACCGGGATGTTCCACCGCCGGGCTGTGACCGCACTGGCCGAGCAGCACCACATCCGCATTGGGGATCAGACCGCCGATACTGACGCTATTTTCCATCGCCGGTATCGGCTTGTCGTCGCGGCCGTGAACCATCGCGACCTGGCATTTGAGCCCTCGAAGTTCGCTCGGGTCTAGCACGCAGGCATCGATGTACTCTTGCTTGTTGCCGGCGAACATTTCGCCGAAGTAGCCGGCATAGCCGTTGGAACCGAGCAGGGTCATGCGGTTGTCGAGCAGCGGGTCGGTTATCAATGAATGATCGTAGATTAGCGATTGCATCGCTTGCCGCAGATCGGCGCGAGTCCGGGGAACGCTCCAGGTCAGTTCGAGTTCGTGATTGGCGACGAACTTGCCGCCCATCGCTCCCGTCGTCATCACCCTAGTGACGCGCGGAATAGCAGCCGCCAATTTAAGCGCGAGCACGGCAGAGACGGAGTGACCGATGATTCCGACCTCGCCGTCGCCGAGCAGATTCAGGGCGAAACGCGCTTGTCGAAGCCACAGATCGAGATCGAAGTAAGGCTTGGCGGGTTTCCGAGACGACTCGCCGAATCCGATCAAATCAATCGCGAGAATTCGAAAAGAGCGCTCCAAGTCTTCCAGCACCAGGCGGAAATTGCCCCAGGCGGAGACGCCGGGTCCGGATCCATGCAGCATCAGCAAAGGAAAGCCAGAACCTCCAGTCAGCGCGGAGAAGCGCATCGATTCGAATTCGAATTCAGTTCTTTCCATGGGGAGGCTTCCGTATACAATCAAGTTCTGTGCCGCGCGACAACTGCAAATATAGAAGCCTAACTGAGCTTTTCCCTGAAGTAGTAACGGATCCGCATCGCATCGGGCGTGCTCCTGATGCCCTTCCACAATCCCGTTCGCCTCGCTGAAGATATCGCGGTAGTCGATGTGATCTCCGGCGGACGCTTCGATCTCGGCGTCGGGGTCGGCTTCAAGCACGAGGAGTTCGAAGGCTTCGGTGTCCCGTTCAAAGAGCGCGGCGCACGGACTAATCAGTCGATCGAAATCACACGTCGTCTCCTGAGTGGAGAGACTGTTACCTTCAAAAGCGAATTCTTCGACTTCAAGAACGTCAAAGTGACACCCGAGCCTATTCAGAAACCCCATCCCCCAGTCTGGCTAGGTGGCTTTACCCCTGCTGCCCTGCGCCGAGCCGCTCGTTATGGCGATGGTTTCACCGTTCCAGGCGCGACCCGCGAGGTATACGACAATTATGTAACCGAGTTGAAGAAGCAGAATCGGCCCACCGAGAATATTCGATTCGCCAGCGCCTTTTGGTGCCTGATCGTATCCAAGGATCCCGAGAAGACCTTCGCCGAAGCCGCCGACCATCTAATCCAACAGGCCAACAATTACTCGAAATGGCTATCTGCGGCAGGACTTAGTCCCCTTTCCGAGCATCTGCAAAATCACGAACAACTGCGCAAAAGCGGATTGCTCCAGGTCGTCGCTCCCGAGGCCGCGGTAAAAATGATTCGGGACTTCGCCAACAACGTCCCCATCACCCACTTCTATTCGTGGACGCTACCGCCTGGATTGCCGCCGCGATGGGCTCAAACGCATCTCGAGCTCTTCGCATCCGAGGTGATCCCGGCGTTTCGCTGAAATCGGGGGACGCCGTGACGAAATCGGCTGTGGCATCCAAAGCGCTTCAGCGCCTTCAGGCAGTGCAGCGGATTTTCGAGACTTACTCTTGCCGACGTGCAGCTCGGTCGAGGAGCGCCTGAGTCATCTCGATGTGGCGAGGCATTCCGATTTGCGTATAAGTCTCAAGCGCTTCATTGAGCAGCGTTTGCGCTTTGTCGCGATCACCTAGAGCGGCGCGATCGATTAGCATCATGGCGTGGAAGCGCCGTATCTCCGTCTGTTCGAGATGATCGGGATAGGTCTCTGCCTGCTCAAGCGCGATCTGAAAGTGATCTTCAGCGGCTTCCCACTGACGAGCCGCTGCGGCGGCGATACCGGCGATCGTACGGGCGAAGCGGCGGATTGGCCAGAGGGCTACTGCTCCAGTGTCGAGCAAATCACCAACAAGTGAATAAAGTTCTGCGGCTTGCGCTTGCGCGCCGAGCATGGCGAGACCCTCAATCACAAGCGCGAGCATAAACCATGAAGCGCGAGAGTTGTGTTGGCCACGATGAGGCAGCCAGGTGCGCTTTTGATCCAGGATCGCGAAAGCGCCGTCGCGATCGCCTGCGTAAGCTAGTTGTCGAAAAAGCGTTCCAGTGCCGAACCCCTCGGTATAGCTCGCTGGCTCGGGATCGCATGAGGCCTGGGCATGCAATAGAGCGCCTGCCCAGTCTCCGCGAATGTAATCCACCACACTTAGTTGTACCTCGGAGTATACTTCCACAAAGGGCGGCACCTTTCGGTCAAACTTCAAAACCTGCCAGAGGCTGATTTCAAGTTTGGCGAGATCGGTCATTTTACCAAATTCGCGCCAGGCTCGAGCGCTGGCGCAGATCGCGATCGACATCGATTGCCCTATCTTTCCCGCCAGGGGTTCAAGTTCTTCCGCGATACTCAGCGCCTCTTCGGGGCGTCCAAGATAGAGTAATACCTGATGCAGAATTAGTAACTCTCGCCCGCGCCGCCAGGGAGAGGCTTCTGATCCGCCGGATTGTTCGCTGCGCAAGGCATCGTCGGCAGTCTCTTGCAACCGCAGAAAGTGGTAATTTACACTCAGCTGGACATCGCGCAGTCTGGCCTCTAACTCTGGATCGGAAAGCTGGGATGCAATGTTAAACCCTTCGCGCAGCGCCTCATCGGCCGGCGCATAGCCCACGGCGGGTGCGCAGGCGTCCGCGAAGGCAGCGAGAAGACGCACCCGGTCAGCACTAACATCTGTCGGAAGGTAAGTAAGCCCGCGCTGTGCAGTGTCGACTGCTTCCTGTAACCGACCAACCCAGAAAAACGCTTCGGTCAACTCAATAAAGCTTCCCCCGGCCATCTCCCGGTCGCCTAGATTGGTGTAAATTTCAAGCACTTCCTGCAGGTTGGCAAGTGCCGCGTCCCAATGATCAAGACCTCGCTCGGCCATCGCAAGGCTCGCGAGCAACTCAGCCCTTTGTCTGGGGTCAAGGGCGCCGTTACGCGACAGCGCAGATTGGAAGCTGCGCCGCGCTTCCTCAAATGCCGCAGCCTCGAGAGCGCTCTTGCCGGCCATCGTCAGGTAACTCACCAGTCTCCCGCCGTCGGCAAACGAACCTGCCTTGAGGAGATGGTCCGCGATGTCTCCGGCCCGCTCGTTCGGGGCACCGGGATAGAGCCGGTCGATAGCGTCGGCGACGCGGGAGTGCAATTGCTGTCGGCGGGGAGCCGAGATGCCCGCAAGTAACGTCTGACGCACCAGTTCGTGGGCGAAGGTAAAGGGCGTCTCGGGTCCCTCGGAGCTCGGGACGATTATCCCCATCCTCTGCGCTTTCTCGATGACGGTGAAAAGTTCGTCAACCTCGGTCTGGCTGACCTCTGTCAGGAGCCGGAAGCTAAAGCTACGCCCGATCACCGTGGCAGCCGCCAGCGCGCGTCTTTCATTCTCGCCGAGACGCTCCAGCCGGCGACTGATGATTAACCGCACGTTTTCCGGGACGTCGCTCTCATCGAGTTCGACATCGGTACGGAACTGACCAGCCGCATCGAAGACTTTGCCCTCTTCGCTCAGATGCCGGTACACCTCCTCGACGAAGAACGGGTAACCCTGGCTTTCCTCAAAGATGAGGCGCAGAAGACTTTCCGGAGCTTCACGCTGGCTTAGCCCTTGTAGCATCTGCCCGACCGCGTCTTTGGATAGACCGCTGAGCTTTTGCGGACGAACCCCCATCCGAATCAGCTCTTCCAGACTCCTGACCAACGCCGGATTAGTATCGGAATATCCGCTCCGGTAGGTCGCGATAATTACAACCGGGAGTTCACCGACGCGGTTGGCCAGGTGAATCAAAAGCGCCAGCGTTGACTCGTCTGCCCAGTGCAGGTCCTCAAGTATGTACAGCTGCGAAAGTGTTTGAGCCGAGCGGGCCAGCAGCTCTGAAACACTTTGGAAGAGGTAGTGGCGCCGCTGGGCCGGTGGCAGTTCGAGCGGTTTGGGAAGATCGGGAAAAATTCGCCGCAGCCTTGGAGCGATCTGGGCCAGTTCGGCCCCATTGTCTCCCATCCGGCGACGGTAATCATCCGGGCTTGCCGCCTGCGCCAGATTGCTTTCGATGATCTCGGCGAACGGGACGTAGGGTACCGGTTCATCTCTTTCGTAGCAGCGGCCCACAGAGCATCGGAAGCCGCGGTGCGAAGCGTATTCCGCCATCTCCATCGCGAGCCGGGTTTTGCCCACGCCGGGTCCATCGTAGAGCATGACAATCGATCCGTGGCCGGCGCGCGCTCGATCGATGACCGCGCGAATCGCGCTAACCTCAGACTCCCGTCCCGCAAAAGCGGTTCGTTCCGCCAGCGAGAACAGAGAAATGTTTGGCACCACTGGCGGGATTTGCGGATCATCGGCACGCCCTGAAGCGCGGTCGCCGCTTGAGGCTGGCTGCCCGACTGGCTCGATAGTTGCCGCGGCGAACTCCCACGCAATCGGAAATTCGGGGTCAGGCTGGTAGGAGCAGAAGTTGCCGGTCTTGATGCTTCGCGCGAACAGCTCCGCCAGCCCTGCGTCGCTCTCGGCGATTCTGTCCAGTACCGACTTGATGGTCTTGCCGATGCTCTGCCGCGCTCGTTCCGAAGCTGAAGCCGCCTTACGATTACGGCCTCCGAGTCCGACGGCGCGAGACAGTTCTCTCGTCAGTGCATCGATCTCCTGTTCCGCCTGCTCAGCGCGTTCGACGTTTCCCCGCTCCTTGGCTTCTTCGAGTTCCTCGCGCAGCTCGGAGAGCCGGCGCCGGTACGCAACCTTGGCTTGATCGTCGAGCATCTCGCCCGCGTCCCCCACGCTGCCGATATGAATCCCCGCCTTTTCGAGATCTTCCTCCCCACGCGGCAGGCCGCGCGCCGATTGACCGGTTTCATCATCATCGCGCTGGCCCGCGATGCCACCTGCCAAATCAAGCACATGGAATTCGACCCCGGGATGACGCAACAAATGCGCGAGATACCCGAGCCCTTTGCTGTCCTTTAGACGAAAGGATTTTTCGCCGTAGCCTACGGTCCAGTATTCGCCCTCTTTGCGGAACACTCCTTTTTGGACAGCACGGATGCTTGGCTTGGCGTCGCCAACACCAGTCAGGCCAAGTCCATCGCTTCGCGTTTCACGTGGCATTCTGAAATGTCCCCGGACCGTCCGAGCGAATTTCTGGTGAATCGAAAAACGCATTATCGCCCCGACCCTCAGCCTGCGACAACCCCGGAAGCCTCACAATTTGAGCGGTCATTTTTCACATCTTCCGGGCGGATATTCTTCACGCCTTTGGGGTCGAAGTCGGAGCGCGGTTCCCTGACTGAAGTTCGCGGAGAACCGACAGTTCAAGCGGACAGCGATGGCAGCAAAGGAGAAGATCTGATGGCTTCCAATCACGGAGTGGTTTATCTCGGGCCAGGCAAAGTCGAGGTAAAGAGCATCGATTACCCCCAATTGAAGACGCCGCAGGGCAAGAAAATCGACCACGGCGTCATCATCAAGCCGATCACAACCAACATCAGTCGTTCGATTCGGGCGCTGCGAAGAAATTCGTCATCGATCCGCATCACAGCGTGGGGAGTTTGAGGCCATTGCCGGTGACCACCGACACACACATATGAAAGATGCTGATGGATAAGGAGTTCTCAAATGGATCAACCAAAAAAATTAACCACTGAGAGCGGCGCACCCGTTGCAGACAATCAGAACTCGCTGACCGCCGGCCCGCGCGGACCGCTGCTGGTGCAGGACTGGCAACTGTTCGAGAAGCACGCCCTCTTCAACCGCGAGCGCATTCCCGAGCGCGTCGTCCATGCCAAGGGCTCCGGCGCTTACGGTACGCTCAAGATCACTGGCGATATCAGCCGCTATACAAAGGCCAAGGCCTTGCAGCCGGGTGCGCAATGCGAGTGTTTCGTGCGTTTCTCGTACGTCGCCGGGGAGCGCGGGGCGGCCGACGCCGAGCGCGACCTTCGGGGTTTCGCAATCAAGGTTTATACCGAAGAAGGCAACTGGGACCTGGTCGGCAACAACACACCCATTTTCTGGGTGCGTGACGCCTATAAGTTTCCCGACTTCATCCGCCAACAGAAGCGCGACCCCAAGACCAACCTCAAAAATCCCACAGCGGTGTGGGATTGGTTTTCGCTATTGCCAGAGACTCTGCATCAGGTGACCTGGCTGATGGGCGATCGAGGTCGGCCGAAGACCCACCGGCACATGAACGGCTACGGGTCCCACACTTACAGCTTGATCAACGAGAAGAACGAGCGCGTCTGGGTGAAGTTTCACTTCAAGACCATGCAGGGCATCCAGTGCATGACCGACGAGGAGGCCGCAGTAGTCATCGGCGCTGATCGTGACAGCCAACAGCGCGACCTCTTTGGATCGATCGAGCGCGGTGACTATCCGAAGTGGCGCTTCAGCGTCCAAATCATGCCGGAGACGGATGCCGAGAAGACGCCTTACAATCCTTTCGACCTGACCAAAGTCTGGCCGCATGGGGATTATCCGCTGATCGATGTCGGCGTCATGGAATTGAACCGGAATCCCGAGAACTACTTCGCCGAAGTCGAGCAGTCGGCATTCGCGCCCTCGAACGTGGTACCGGGTATCAGCTTCTCGCCCGACAAGATGCTGCAGTTCCGCATCTTCTCCTACGCCGACGCTCATCGCTATCGGCTCGGCTCACCCAACTACCAGGAGCTGCCGGTAAACAGGCCGCGCTGTCCGGTGCACACCTATAGCCGCGATGGCGTCATGCGCTTCGACGGCAATTACGGTGGCGAGGTCAACTACGAGCCCAATAGCTTCGGCGGGCCGGTGGAAGATCACCGATTCAAGGAACCGCCGTTCAAGATCTCGGGCGACGCCGACCGCTACGACCGCTACGACCAGCGCCCGGGCGATGACGACTACACGCAGGCCGGCAACCTGTTCCGCCTGATGTCGAAGGACGAGAAGCAAAGGCTGTTTGCGAACACCGATCGCGCGATGAAAGGTGTGCCTGAGGAAATCAAGCTGCGCTGGATTCGCCTCTGCGCAAAGGCGGACGCCGAATACGGAAGCGGACTGGCGAAGCAACTCGGCATCGAGCCAGATAAGGCCCTGGCTGCTGCCTGATAGGTTCGTGCCAAGGTCTAACTGCCGCCCTCGAATAGGGCACAGTAACTCGAATAGGGCACAGTAAGTGGAGAATCCTCTTATGGCGGAGAAATATCATTGCCAGCGCTTCAAGCCGAGCGAGATCGCCCGGTCTTTTCCAGCGACTGCTGACACACGGCTAATCGATACCTATCTGACCAACGAACCGGCTGCGAGCGCCCGAGTCTGGCGGGTCTATCGCGAGCTGCCTCCGCACTATCATGCGGTCTGCGACGAGTATCTCTATGTTCTCTCGGGAAGAGGGATCTTCTGGATGGGCGACGCCTCGAACGCAGCGGAGTTCGCTCCTGGCGATCTCCTCTTCTTCAAAAGCAAAACCGTTCATGCGCTCCCTAAGATTCTTGACGAGCCGGTGGTCTTTCTCTCGTTCGACACACCGAGACGCGACCCGAAAGACGTCATCTTTGTCAACCCTGAGGACGGCACACCCGAAACCTTTGTACGAGGGAAAGAGCTATGAAGTCTGTAGACAACGTTCAGACCCGCAACTCGTCGATCAAACCCTCGGACGTGCCGATGGCAGACGCGCGACCCGCCTTCCGGCGCCCTAAGATCGTTCTGCCTGTTCCGACCCCAGCGCTGAAGTTCCAAAAAGTGCAGCCCGAAGTTCCAGACACACAGCTCACGCGGGAGGCAACCGGGCTCCTCCATGAGTTCAGCACTCCGGTCCTCTTCAACCACTCTCATCGCGTCTTCTTCTGGGCCAACGAGCTGGGGCGACAGACCGGACAGCCGTTCGATGTCGAGCTGCTGTTCGTCTGCGCGGCATTTCATGATCTCGGCCTGCTGAAGAAGTTCAGCAGTGCTGATGACCGCTTCGAGGTAGACAGCGCCAACGCCGTTCGCCAGTTCCTCGAGCACCACGACGTCCCTGCCGCCCGGATTCAAGTAGCTTGGGACGCAATCGCTCTGCACACCACTCCGGGTATCGCAGCGTACAAGCCACTCGAGGTGGAGCTTCTGTACAACGGTGTGGGGCTCGATGTGCTGGGCATCGGTTATGAGCACTTTCCTCAAGATTTGAAAAAGAAGATCGTTGATCTATACCCTCGGATCAACTTTAGACAGGATATTGCGAAGGCTTTTCTCGATGGTTTCGAGCATAAGACCCAGACGACCGAAGGCACCTGCAACGAGGATATTTGTTCGCATTTCATTCGCAACTATAAGCGGAGCAACTTCTACGATCAGATTCAGGATTCACAATTCGAGAATTCGTAGAGGAAGCGATCCAAAGCTTGATCATCAAGAGCAAACGTAGAAATCGAAAGGAGCCCGGACAATGGAGAAAAAGAGAATGGCCGAGACGCCAACCGACCTGAGCGGCGATGCCGTCGTAGAGATCTCCGGCGAGCTGCGCATATTGCTCGCCGATGTGTTTGCTCTCTACGTCAAGACCAAGAATTTCCACTGGCACATGAGCGGCCCGCATTTCCGCGATTACCATCTGCTGCTCGATGATCAGGGTACTCAAATCTTCGCGATGACGGACGATATCGCCGAGCGGGCGCGCAAACTCGGCGGAACCACAATCAAATCCATCAGCGATGTCTCGAAGCATCAGCGGCTCAAAGACAACAACGCTGAACGCGTGCCGCCTGAGGATATGCTGGCCGAGCTTCGCGCGGACAATCTGGAACTGACGCGAAACCTGCGTGCAACGCACGAGACGTGTGAAAAGTACAACGACGTCGCTACCGCCAGTCTGATCGAAGTCTGGATCGACGAGACCGAGCGCCGCACCTGGTTCTTGTCCGAAATCGTGGGTGGGCCTTAATCGCGGTGAGAGATTGAAATACGACAAGAATCGACGACATACACCGTAGATTTTTGACGCGAAGAGAACTTCGGCCGATGTTAACTCGCCCGAGGATCTTGAACCAGTAACCACTTAATGATTCAAATCTCGCGCCGTTCTCGCTCGCCGCTTGCGCGCAGCAACGGACGCGTCGCTGCGTAGTGTTTGCCCGCATATTCTGCGTCGCCGGCGGCGCTATGCAGGTCTCAAACCTGTGCCCGATCTCCAGAATGAGTGCTGTCGGCTGAGGTCGCCCCATCCCGAGCCGATCACGTTGACCATGGCATGAAGGGCTAGCGCCTGACGCCCGATGGTCTGTGCGATTCGGCCACGATTGCCAGTATCAATATCGATTTTGTGCGATCCAGTCTCACACCTGATTGCTTCGGTCTCACGCCTACAGAATAGACCGTCGCAAGTGTGGATCGAGAAGGATCATGCGTTTTTTCACGTCTACGGCTCGGAACGCGGAGGTCTTGAAGAGACTAGATAACAAGCAACGCGGATTAGCACGCAGGGCTTGGCAATGGATAAGAATGGAAGTCATCGCATCCCTGGTACAGAGGTAGAGGAAAGTACAGCCACGCATCACAAAGAAGCGGACTTGACGGGACCTTCAGTATCGGAACAGCAAAATAACCTTCATGAAGAAGTTGAGCGGCTGCGGGTCGAAGTTGAGTACTTGCTCGACCAGCAGAAAGCCCTTCAGAAAACTCCGCAATCGAACGAGCCACAAATCGGTGATGAGGTCGAGAACCACGAAGGCGATGACTCCAGCACAAGGAATCCCGCTGGTCGCCGCGGTGTTCTCAATCGGCGTCCGGTCAGACTGGTCCTGGTGCTGGTCGTTGCTGCGCTGCTGTGCGTGGGCGGGATGCGCTTCTGGAATTACCTGCAATCGTACCAATGGACCGACGATGCCGAGATCGATGGCCATCTCGATCCCATCAGCACGCGCATAAACGACACCGTCGTTCGGGTCTACGTCGAGAACACCTATCGAGTAAAAGACGGCCAGCCTTTGGTCGATCTCGACCCGCGCGACTACCGGGTCGCGCTCGAAAACGCTGAGGCCAACCTCGCCCAGGCCAGGCAGGGCGTGAAAGCGGCGCAGCAGAACTACGAGCTGGCCGTTGCCAATCTCAACGCGGCGATCGCAACGAACTTCAAGGCGCAACTGGATGTGAAGCGCTATGGCGAACTGTTCCAGCAGGCGGTGATTTCGCGCGAGACTGACGATGAAATCGTGATGACAGGCAGGGTCGATGCGGCCGCCGTCAACTCGGACCGCGCGGAGGTCGGAGCGACGGCCCAGATGGTCGGCCAGGCGCAAGCCGCGGTGCAAGCCGCTCAAGCTTCGTTGGATCAGGCCGAGCTCAACCTGAGCTATACGCATATCGTCGCGCCTGCCACCGGAGTGGTCGGCGACAAAACCGTGCAGGTCGGACAGCGGGTGCAACCGGGCGAACAACTGCTTAGTGTCGTTCCGCTCAACGATATCTGGATCACCGCCGACTTTCGCGAGACCCAGCTGCGCAAGATGCGTCGCGGCCAACCCGTCACGGTTCACGTCGATACCACCGGACGCGACTACAACGGTTACATCGAAGGCTTGCCCGGCGCGACCGGTGAACTCGACAGTCTGCTGCCTCCGGAAAACGCGACCGGCAACTACGTCAAGGTCGTGCAGCGATTGCCGGTGAGGATTCGCCTCTACCCGGGAGAGGATCCGGACCATCGGCTGCGCCCCGGAATCTCGGTCGAGCCGACGGTGTGGGTGACTGGCCAGTCGCAGACTCTATGGTGAGACGATGGCAGCCGCGCCAAAAATTATCGGTCCGCCCGGTTCGTCGACTCCCGCAAAGTGTCGGATCAATCCATGGGTGATCGCGGCGGTCGTCTCATTGGCCGCATTCATGGAGGTGCTCGACACCAGCATCGCCAACGTCGCGTTGCCTTATATTGCTGGTGGATTGGCCTCCAGCCTCGACGACGCTAGCTGGGTGCTGACCTCCTACCTGGTCGCCAACGCGGTGGTACTGCCTATCAGCGGATGGCTCTCAATCCGGTTCGGACGCAAACGTTTCTACATGATTTGCGTCGTAATCTTCACAGTCAGTTCATTCTTGTGCGGGATCGCACCATCGCTCGGGATGTTGATCCTGTTTCGCATTATACAGGGCGCCGGCGGCGGCGGTTTGCAGCCGGTATCGCAGGCAATCTTGCGGGACACTTTTCCACCAGAGCAGTTGGGCGCTGCGTTTGCGGTGTATGGAATGGTGGTCGTGATGGCGCCGGCGATCGGGCCGACGATCGGCGGTTGGATCACGGACAACTATCAGTGGCGCTGGATCTTCTACATGAACGTGCCGGTCGGGATCCTTTCGCTGCTGCTGGTATCGCGCTTGATTGAAGATCCCGAGTATCTCCGTACCCAACTCAAGAAGCTGCGCGGACACATGAGGATCGATTACATCGGTATCGGCTTTCTCGCGCTATGCCTTGGCGCGTTGCAGGTCGTGCTCGACAAGGGCCAGGAAGACAACTGGTACTATTCGCCAATGATTGCGACCCTTGAGGTGATCTTTCCCGTCGCGCTGGTGCTGTTCATCGCCTGGGAATTGACCCGCTCGAAGCCCGTGATGGACCTGCGGATGTTCAAGAACCGCAACTTCGCGGCTGCGGCGGCGATGATTTTTGCTTACGGCGTAGTGGTCTATGGAATGACCGTTTTTACGCCGCAATACGTCCAGGCGTTCATGGGTTATGACGCGGAGTTGGCAGGCAAGACCCAGTTGTTCGGGGCCTCGCTGTTAATCCTGTTGATGCCTTTGACGGCCAGGCTGATCAGGTTCATCGAGGCCCGCTGGCTAATCGCAGTGGGCTTTCTGCTAACCGCTCTTGCATCGTTCTATGTCACCACCAACCTCGATCTTCAGATCGATTTTTACACCGCCGCCATGTACCGCGTCTGGTTATCGTTCGGCCTTGCGCTGCTGTTCGTGCCGATCAACACCGCCTCCTATGTTGACGTGCCCGAAGAAAAGGGCGGCGAGGTTTCCGGCACGATCAATCTGCTCCGCAACATCGGCGGAAGCGTCGGCATCTCGATGGTCGAGACCATGATTGCGCGGCGTGACCAATTCCATCAGGACGTACTCAGTGCGCATGTGACTCACGCCCGACAGGCTTATCGCAACGTGACGAGCGGCTTGAGCGCGGATCTCTTTCATCGCGGCCTCACCCAGCCTCAGGCGGCGGCACAAACTACCTTGCGCATATACAACTCCGTCATCACCCAGGCCAACGTGCTGTCGTACATCGACGTTGCGTGGCTCATCGGTGTGATGTGCCTCTTGATGATTCCACTTGTTCTGATGCTTAAGCGGAACAACCCTAAAGCGGCAGTGGCGAGCGCGGAATGATCACAATCCAGAATATTGTCCGAAAGGCTTTGACCTGCACATTTCTTCTAGTCGTGCTGGCGGCCCAATTGACTCTTTTCGCGACGACCGCATCGGCGCAGAACTACGGAACCGGCATGGCGTCAGCTCCGTATTCCAGCGCGACCGCAAATCCAATGAGTTCTGGCAGGTATGGCCTGCCGACTCCGCCGATTGGAACCATCAATCCAAGTCAGGCGGCCCCCAATGCCAGTTTGCTGGCGGTGCCTGTCTTCGGAACGGCGCCGCTCACGGTCGACTTCTATGTCGGATTAGCGAATACCTCCGGTTCGGTCCTCGATGAATGGGCCTTCGGCGATGGCGTGGTATTGTTCCTGCCAGCTCAACCCTTCATGCTCCACGTCTATCAGAATCCGGGGACCTACACGTGCGAGCTTGGATTGATCAATGCGCAAGGGATCACAACAACGGTTTTCGCGACAATAAGGGTGAAACCCTCGGATAGCCAGAACGGATCGTGAGATTCGACATCGCCCGACTCGGAAGCCGAGTCCACCAACCGGGGCGATGATCGCAAAGCTCGTCGGCTCGTAGTCTCCCAAGAGTCGGAAATCAGTCCTGCACCAGATTTCGAAAATTTTCTGTGAAGAAGCGCGCCTTGGTCGACTCAGGATAGTCGGCAATGCTGGCGTTGAATCTGCCGATCGGATCGCGGCCGCCCTCAGCATGCGGATAGTCGGTCGAGAACATAAACAGCCGATCGTTGGATTGGCGGATGAGTTCGCCGATGTCTTCGAAAGGATAGGGCGTAAAGCGCACTTGGTCGTCGATCTGTTCCGAAGGCCGCCGTTGCATTTCGCGCAAATGCGGCTCGGGCTTTGACCATATATTAACGATATGATCGAGGCGTCGGCGCATCGCCGGAACCCAACCGGCACCGAGCTCGATACATCCACCGCGCAGAGTGCGAAATCGATCGAGCACACCATCGAGGATCAGCACCGAGAGAAATAGCTCCGCGGTGTGAAAGATGCAGGTCATGTCCTTGGAGCCTACGACCTCGGCGCCGCCGCGCGCGGTCTTGCGATTCGGGAACCCATCGATCATCCATTCGGGGTCAATCGACAGCTTGCTGCTTCCGACGTGCAGCACGAATGACGCGCGCGCTTCGGCGAGTCGGGCCCAAATCGGATCGTGAGTGCAATGTCCCGGTGATCGTCCGGGCGCATCCGAAGGCAGCATAAACATCCGCAATCCTTCAGCCAGCGCGCGATCGAGTTCAGCCGCCGAGCGCTCGGGGTCGTCCAACACGAGAATACCGGTTGGCACCAGGCGCGGTTCATCGGCCACGAACGCCTTCATCGCACGATTGAATGCCCTGACACCTCCGTAGCGGACCTCGCGATCCTTGCACGCGAACAGCGTGGCCGCGGCGAACGAAGAAAAGATGACCTGACGCTGGATTCCCAGCGCGTCCAGCACGGCGCCGCGCTCCTTGCTGTTGAATGCGCCGAGTGCGGCGTACCATTTCGGCCCGCGCAGGATTTGATCGCCGAGCGCTTTCAGCTCCGCGACAGTTTCCGGAGAATGGCCGCGCTTCCCGCTCTCCGGCAGTCCCGCCAAGGTAACATCGAGACTTCCGGCGGGCAGTAACGCCGGCAAGCGGCCGCGAATCGCAGGGTCCGCATACTCGGTCAGAAAGTCCGGCAACTCCATGATATGGCTGTCGGGATCATTTAGAACTCGCGCCGTCATTCTCTTGGACCTCCGAATCGAATCTGGGCGAAGTTGATTGCCCTGATCAATATCAACATCTAAAGCCTCAGCGCCATTCATCTCGGCTAGTTGCCGTTCGGTCGCCTCCCCCAGACCGCGATGCCGGCGCCCGCGAAGGCCCAAAACTTTGGGTCATCTAGCAAAGCCAAGGCTGCGTCAAAACGTTCTGCCGACAAGGCACCGGCCGCGATGACCTTATCGCGCATCTGCTCGCCGGTCAGCTGAAAAAGCTCCGCCATCGGAGATCCGCCACGGAGAACAGCGAAGTCCCCTTCACCACTCACGTCGGCGAGTCCTCGTTCAGCCACCAGCGCGGGAAGGGCACGAGCCCACAAGCAGTCACGACCAGATGCCGCCACGACCGTGCTAGTGAGCGCTAACATGAAATCGACGTAGAGCGCTGACGTCGAGGTTTGCACTGGAAAGAAGTCGACTTCCTCCAACAACAAACATCCGCCGGGGCGAAGTGCCGCTATCATTCGCTCGATAACTCGCTCTGGCTGCGGCAGGTGGTGCAGGAGCCAACGCGTGTGTACCAGATGGAACTTTCCCTCGGGTAGGTCCTCGGTCGTTATATCGTGAGAGATGGCCTCGAAGTTCTTCTCGCTGATTTTCTGAAGGAATCGAATGTCGATATCGGTAGCCGTGACGTGGCCGTCAGTCCCCACTTGTCGGCAGAGCCATTGTGCTATCGAGCCTCCTCCTCCGCCAACCTCAAGCACACTCCACCCTCGAGTCACACCCAACATCACCAGCCGCCGCTGTGTCATCGGGTCCAGATGCTGCTCCAAGAGGGTTAGCCGGCGCTGAGCTCGCTCCCAAGCATTGTCTAAGGCGTATTTTGCCATCTGAGATTGCCTCGGCCACCTTCCGATTAGTGGACGGGTTTGGGGCGGCTGATCCAAGCAATGAGGGAAATCAGGCCCGAATCCCTCGAATCTTCCTCTTATACACCGGCGATGATCGGGCGCACCACCTTGGTGCGGTAACTTTTCACGCCCGAGGGGCGTCGCATCGAAGGGAGCAATTCCATGAACAAATTTCGCAGGGAAACCGACAGCTTGAGACTAGTCGAGGTGTCCGCTGACAAGCGAAGATGGTCTATTCCTACGTCGCTGGGAAGTAGATAGAGCTGCCGCATTTCGGCTACTCACATTCACAGCAGCTAATGAGGAGCCGTCACATGGGAATGTTTGTTGCGGAACGTAAGTCAGTTGCTCAGTCCGCGGGAAAAGCAGCACAGCGGCCGATCGCACTGAGGCCCAATAGGCTAGCGCTGTTGTGGGATTCGGCGATCGGCAAGAAGATCGTCATGGCGGTCACCGGCATCGTTCTGGTCGCCTTCGTGATCGCCCATATGCTTGGGAATCTGAAGATTTTCGCCGGGCCTGACGAGATCAACGCATACTCGCGATTTCTCCGCACGGTGGGCGAGCCGGAACTCGGCTACGGTGACGCGCTCTGGGTAGTGCGCATCGTTCTCCTGACCTGCGTGACGCTGCACATCACCGCTGCCTACCAACTAACGCGCATGAATTGGCAGGCGCGGCCGGTCGGCTACGAAAGCAAAAAGAATGTGCAGACGACTTTCGCCGCTCTCACGATGCGTTGGGGCGGCGTGCTTCTCGCGATTTTCATCGTCTTTCATATCGCGCATTTCACGCTCGGTGCGGTGGGATTCGAGCCAGGACAGTTCAAAGACCTGCACGTCTACGAAAATGTAGTCGCCGGGTTCTCTGTATGGCCCGTCGCAGTGTTCTACATTGTCGCGATGGGCGCGCTGTGCCTCCATCTCGACCACGGAATCTGGAGCATGCTGCAAACGCTCGGCTGGAGCACCGCCCGGAATACCAGGACGCTTAAGGTCCTTTCACGGATCATTGCCCTCGTCGTGTTTGCGGGTTTCGTATCGGTTCCGGTCGCGGTGATGACTGGCCTGATTCGTTGATAATGGAGGCGAACATGCTTGACGCCAGGATTCCGCAAGTGCCGATCGAGCAGCAGTGGGACAAATGTCGCTTCGACATGAAATTGGTCAACCCGGCCAATCGCCGCAAGCACAACATCATAGTGGTGGGCGCTGGTCTGGCTGGCGCCGCGGCCGCCGCCACTCTCGGTCAGCAAGGCTATCACGTCCAGTGCTTTTCCTATCACGACACTCCACGCCGCGCGCACTCTATCGCGGCGCAAGGTGGGATCAACGCGGCAAAGAACTATCGCAATGACGGCGACAGCGTCTTCCGCCTCTTCTATGACACAGTTAAGGGGGGAGATTTTCGCTCGCGCGAAGGGAACGTCTACCGCCTCGCGCAGATCAGCCTCAACATAATCGACCAATGCGTGGCGCAGGGAGTGCCGTTCGCGCGCGAGTACGGTGGCCTTCTCGATACGCGCTCGTTCGGCGGTGTGCAGGTACAACGAACTTTTTACGCGCGCGGTCAGACTGGACAACAGTTGCTGCTCGGTGCTTACCAGGCTTTGGAAGAGCAAGTGGCGGCCGGCACTGTGACGATGCACATCCGCCAGGAACTGCTCGACGTGGTGATCGTAGACGGTAGAGCGCGAGGCATAGTGACGCGTAATCTGGTGACCGGGAACATCCAATGTCACGCGGCAGACGCAGTTGTGCTGGCGACGGGTGGATACTCGAACGTCTTCTATCTGTCGACCAACGCGAAGGCGTGCAACTGCACAGCCATCTGGCGTGCGCACCGTCGCGGCGCGTTGTTCGCGAATCCATGCTTCACGCAGATTCATCCGACGTGTATCCCGGTCAGCAGCGAGCATCAGTCGAAGCTGACGTTAATGTCGGAGTCGCTGAGGAATGATGGACGCGTATGGGTGCCCAAAAAGAAGGGTGAGACCCGTGCTCCGAAAGATATCCCGGAAAACGAGCGCGACTACTTCCTGGAGCGGCGGTACCCGAGCTTTGGCAACCTGGTGCCCCGCGACGTCGCATCGCGAAACGCCAAGGACGTGTGCGATGAAGGGCGCGGCGTCGGGCCGAGCGGGCAGGGCGTCTACCTGGATTTCGCGGATGCCATTCAGCGGCTCGGTCTGCAAACGGTTCGCGAGAAGTACGGCAACCTGTTCGACATCTATGAGCGCATCACCGGCGAGGACGCGTACGCCGTGCCGATGCGGATCTATCCCGCTCCCCACTACACGATGGGCGGCCTTTGGGTGGACTACCACCTCATGTCGAACATTCCGGGGCTGTTTGTCGCGGGCGAAGCGAACTTCTCCGACCACGGCGCCAACCGGTTGGGCGCCAGCGCGCTGATGCAAGGTCTTGCCGATGGCTACTTCGTTCTGCCGGCCACGGTGCCCGACTACCTGGCAACAGCGAAGCTGGAGCCGGTGGACCTGTCCAATCCCGCGTTCGCGACTGTGAAAGATGACGTCGGCCAGCGCATCGAAAAGCTCCTCAGCACCAAGGGAACTCGCAGTCCCGATTCATTCCACAAGGAACTCGGCAAGCTCATGTGGGACGAGTGCGGGATGGCCCGATCGGAGGCCGGCTTGCGCAAGGCTGTCGCCAGGATCCCGCAGCTGCGTGAAGAGTTCTGGCATAACCTGCGTATCGTCGGTGGTGGCGAGGAATTGAACCAGTCGCTCGAGAAAGCAAACCGCATTTCCGACTTTCTCGAACTCGCCGAGCTTATGTGTATCGACGCGTTGGATCGAAACGAGTCATGCGGCGGCCATTTCCGGGTCGAGAGCCAGACCCCTGAAGGTGAGGCAAAACGAGACGACGCGAATTTCTCCTATTCGTCGGCGTGGGAGTGGAAAGGGTTGGGTCAACCGCACGCACTTCATAAGGAACCCCTGACCTTCGAGTACGTTCACCTCGCGCAACGGAGTTACAAGTAGCTATGAACCTGACACTCAAAATTTGGCGGCAGCTGAACTCAAACACAGCAGGCAAGTTCGTCACTTACCAGGTGAAGGATGTGACGCGAGACATGTCTTTCCTCGAGATGCTCGACAAACTTAACGAGGACCTTCTCGACCGCGGCGATCCGCCGGTCGCCTTTGAACACGACTGCCGCGAAGGCATCTGCGGTTCATGCGGCTTTCTGATCAATGGTGTCGCCCATGGTGGCTATCGCGGCACGACAGTGTGCCAACTGTCGATGCGCTTTTTCAAGGACGGTGACTCGCTGACCTTGGAGCCATGGCGTGCGCAGGCCTTCCCGATTATCCGGGACCTGATCGTCAACCGCTCGGCGTTCGACCGAATCATTCAGGCGGGAGGCTTTATCAGCGCGCCCACGGGAAGCGCTCCCGATGCGAACGCCATCCTGATCCCAAAGGAAGCCGCAGATACGGCCTTCGATGCGGCCGCTTGTATCGGTTGCGGCGCGTGCGTCGCCGCCTGTCCGAACGCAGCCGCAATGCTCTTCACCTCAGCCAAACTCATCCACCTCAATGCGCTTCCCCAGGGTCAGCCTCAGCGCGACCAGCGAACCGTTAGTATGGTGGCCGCGATGAAAGCCGAGCTGTTCGGCAGCTGCACGAATCATGGCGAGTGTGAAGCGGTGTGTCCCAAGGAAATACCGCTCGAGTTCATAGGCAGGATGAACAACGACCTGATTCGCGCGGTGACGCGACGCCGCCGCGAACCCCTGGTGGTCGCCGCCGTCGTGCAACACCCATCGCAGGAGGACGCGCAGCAGTAATCTGATCTATCCGCGCGATTTATTTTTTGGCGTCGCTTTGTGCACCAGCGGGCTGCATTCCGAAACTGGTGAACCGCCGCGAGGCGAACTTCCACTGCCCGCCTTCTTTAACGTATTCGTCCTCGTAAAAGCCCGTTCCTATCCATTCCATCTGACGCGACGCGCTGCGCAGCTCGACGTAGCATCGGCCGGTCGCCGTGGTCTTGCCGCTAAGATCGACCACGTGATTGTGGATATACGGGCGCGGAGTAAAATCACCGAGCGCCTTTTGGTACATTTTGCGCAGTTCGTCGCGTCCGCGGCTGACCGCCTCGCGCTGGCGCCCCTTGGTGATAAACACCGCATCCTTCGCGAACAGGTCAAGCATCGCTTCCAGATTTCCCTGCCACACACAATCGCAGTAACGGACGGGCAGGTCGCGAATCGCCTCGCGATCGCAAAGCTCGGTGAGAATCTCTTCGGATGTCTTCATAGTCGCTACATACTACGTTGCGGTATCGAGGTCGAACGCTGCCACAAGCTCTGCGATCACCGATCAAGCCGATGACAATCAAACAGATCCGGCGGCTTTGAGTGCGGAGCCGGTGGTAACAGCGGCGGCAGTCCGCCACCCTGAGACTGACATCCTGGCGGGCAAATTGGAGCCAGGACACGATTCTTGAGGACTTGCGTGCCACAGTGCAGTAGCGTTATTGTACAGATTGTAGAGCGTTGTTTGAGAATGATCATGAGGTTCAGTTCACCGATGCTGACGTTTGCGTCCAGAAGCTCGAGCGATACCGAGTCCCCACCAGATGCTTAAGAGACTAAGCGCCCGTCTTCTCGCTCCGTCTGAGCCGGACAAGGCTCGCGCGGAGACCGCGCCTGTCATCCGCGCTGATTCTGCGCGTGTGGCCGATGGTTTGGATTCCGCCTCAGCCGTCTCGGCGAATGACCGCGCGTCTGTCCCCCGCAAAAGCAACCAATTTGAGGCCGGAGGCCTACCCGTGGATAAAAACGAGCAGTCACAGAACGCAGTAGCGGTCGAAAAAATCTTTGCCAGCACGAAGCTGTTCGAAGATCGGTTCGGCAAGCTCCTGCCCGCGTTTGAACAAGTCGGCAACCTCGGCAATGAAGCCGTGACTGCCTTCGAATCGGTCAAGACTCTCGCCAATCACCTTGAATTGCTCACAAGTGCCTTCGAGCCCCTCAAATCCCTGCAGGACCAGCTCGCCCTGGTCGCTTCCTCTTTCGACCCGGTTAGCTCTTTGCAAGGCCAATTCGCCGAGGTCTCGAACGCGTTTCGCGATCACTTGAAGCATTTGATCGGTGCGCTGCAGCCAGCCAAGGATTTCCATGCGCGATTGGTGGAACTTGCCGCGACATTCGAATCCGCGGGTGAACTCCAGCAGCGCTTCGAGCGGCTTGCCGCGGCGCTCGATCAAGGGGCGCGCGCGACTCCTTCGAGCACAGAAGGAAAGGCAGCGCCGGTGAACGGCACCGCACTGCCCGCTTAGTTTCCGCAGTTGCAGAATGTAGGCGATTGGGACACCTCGGGCACCTTCACCGGAGATAGCATACTCGGTATGCACGTAAGAGTCTGTTACAACGCCATTTTGCCATCGACCCTGAGAGCAAAGTAGCGCGCCGCGCGCAACTTTGCGCTTCACGCTGGGTGCAGCGGTCACCCCTGCCGCCCGCCGCGCAGGCGATCTGCCTCCATCCGGTCGCCGACCTAAACCAGATTTAGATCAGTGTCTCCTCGATTGCTGGGCGATGCGCTCGAATCGCAGGTTGCGAAGGCCGAGGCTGATCAGTATGCGAAGCTGAGACGCCAGGAAGCCGCGTCGGATTTTCTAGCGCGCCAGGTATCCGCCGTCTACGATCAGCGGGGCGCCGGTGACGAACGAGGACTCGTCCGACGCAAGGAACAGAATTGCGTTAGCGATCTCTTCGGGCTGCGCGTTCCGTCCGACCGGTTCCGCGCGCGACGCGTCGCGCCAGAACTCCGCAACTTCAGCCTGCGTAGGCCGTTTGAGGATGTTGGTCTCGACGTTGCCGGGACATACGCAGTTGACGCGAATGCCGTCGGATGCGTAGCGCGTCGCGAGTGACTTCGTGAGCTGCAGCGCGCTCGCCTTCGTGATGTTGTAGGCGAAGGTGCTCGCGCCATTCATCTCCTGTCCGATGAACGAGGAGATCGACGCGAGATTGACGATCGCTCCCTTCCGGCGCTCGAGCATATGCGGGATGACATGCTTGCTACACAGGAACATGCTTTTCAGATTGACGTCCATCAGCCGGTCCCATTCCTCGACGGTCATATCGGTGATGTCCTTGGCGAAGTGAACGCCGGCGTTGTTCACCAAAACATCGACACAGCCGAATGCCGCGATCGCGTCATGCGCGAGCCTTCGCGCAACTTCCTCGTCCGCCACGCTGCCGACGGCGGATCGCACACCGTCGTTCGGTAGCGTCCGCACGAGTTCTTTCAGCCCTTGCGCGTCGATGTCGTTTAGTACGAGGCGCGCACCTTCACGCGCGAACAGCATGGCTGTCGAACGGCCGATACCGCTCGCCGCGCCGGTCACGATCGCAACTTTTTCCTTCATTCGCATGGATCAATCCTCCATCGTGCTCTTCGGCCCTGCGACCTATTAGCCTAGTTTCTCGAGCAGCGCCTTGGCGTCTTTCAGGTCGGCGGTGTCGAAGCCCTCGGTGAACCAGTTGTAGATGTCGTCGAGCATCGCGCGCGCCTCATCTCGGCGATTGGTGTCGCGCAGCAGCCGCGCGAGGCTCATCGTCGCGCGGAGTTCCGACGATTTGGCCTCTTGCCAGCGCGCCGCATCGATAGCCTGGCGCAGCGCGGCTTCTCCACTTGACCGATCAGGACTGGGACCACCGAGCAGAAACTCGCCGCGGGCCTGCAGCAGCATGGGCTCGTACATCAGGTGACCGGTCTGCCTTGCCGTATCCAGCATCTCGGAGACCATTCGCAGGGCCTCGTCAGTGCGGCCCTGCCGCGCGTAAGCTTCCGCCAGGGGAAGCAGCCATCGCTCTTGCGAGGCCAGTCCCCCGGTCGCCCGGTAGCGTTGAAAACCCTGGTTCAAGGCGAGGATGGCCTCTTCGGAACGGCCGAGGTTGAGGAGCGCAGCGCCAAGCAACCCGAGCCCAAAGCCGTCGCCTTTATCGATCGAGAGTATCTCTTCCGCAAACTCCTGAGCGGCGCTCGAGTCCCCGGCGAGCCTCGCGAGTGTCGATGCGTTTATGAGGGCCACACGCAGGTTCATGCTGTGCAGCTCACTTTGCGCACGTGCCTGCCGCAGTCCAGCTTCCGTTTCTTCGCGGGCGCGATCCCAAAATCCCATCAGTTGCTCAACTGGGGCAAGGAACAGGGACAGCATCACACGCGGGTCTATACCGAATACCGACGCCAGATGGGCGTGCCGGCCGCTGTCGAACAACTTGAGGGCGCCGCGCAGGTGCTCAAGCGCAGGCCTCAGTTCGCCGCGACGGGCCAGGACTTCGCCGAGCGTGTTGCGCGCCATGAGCAGCAAACCGGTATCGCCCTGTTGCCCGCTAAGGGCGACGGATCGCTCAGCGTACTCACGCGCTTCGCGCATCCGGCATTGCTGAATGCAGCTCTGCGAAAGGTTTATCAGCACACGGCTGAGCTGGTTTCGGTCGCCCAGTTCCTCGCACAACTGTTTGGCACGCAAGAGGGATTGCTCGCCCTCGGGCGCACCCCATCCATTTGTCGAAATCGTCAGCACGCCCAATTCGGTCTCCACTGCGAGTTCGGCTTCCAGGCGCTCACGGCTCGCGGGCAACGCCTGCACTAGTGAGCGTGCCTGCACGAGGAGGCCTTTAGCTTCGTACGGGGCGGAGCGTTTCACCGCCTGCATGGCGGCCATACGCAGGTACTTTACGGCCTTCTCCGCGTTGGCGGCGCGAGTGTAGTGATGTGCCAGCGCGCTCAGGTGATCGTCGATGCTCGCGGCATGTAGCGTTTCGATCGCGCTGCCCACGCGCTCATGCAGCACTTTGCGCCGCTCGTGCAGAATCGCTTCGTATGCGACTTGTTGAGTCAGCGCGTGCTTGAAGACGTACTCGACATCCCCCGCGGCTGGCTGTTCGTAGATGAACTCGGCGGCTTGTAGATCGGCGAGCATCCGTTCGAGCTCGGGAATTCCGGCGACCTTTGCCGCCAATCGGAGCGAAAACTCCTTCCCGATCACCGCCGCGGTTTGCAGCAAATCTTTCTCCGCCGGCGGCAATCGATCGATGCGCGAGGAGAGCACCGCCTGTACGGTGGCAGGCACCTTCACCTCGCTCATCGATTTTGCGAGCTTAACGGCGCCGTTGAGCACCAGCGTTCTCTCCTCGAAAAGCGCCTTCACGATCTCTTCCATGAAGAACGGATTGCCTTCGGTCCGGTCGATGATGAGCTGCTTGAGCAGCATTAGATCCTTCCCTTCGCCGAGGATCGAGCCGAGCATTTCATGGGCGGTTTCGCCGCCGAGTGCGTCGAGCCGGAGCTGAGTGTAGTAGGTCTTGCTGCCCCACAAGTGCGTGTATTCGGGACGATAGTTGACCAGGAGCAGCACGCGCGCCGTCGCGATCGAGTCGGCGAGCAGATTGAGCAACGCCTGGGTCTCCGCGTCGATCCAGTGCAGGTCCTCGAAGATCACCATCAACGGCTGGTTGAGCGACTCGCGGATCAGGACTCGCTTGATTGCTTCCAGGGTCCGCCGCTTACGAACCTGAGCGTTCATTTGCGCGAGCGGGTCTTTCTTTTGCACTTCGTGCAGATATTCTTCCAGGCGATCGAAAGTCTGCTCCCAACGCCGGTAGTGCTCCTCGCCCTCTGCGATACCCAACAACCAGAACAGGTACGGAATCGTATCTTCCAGCGAGCGATCGAGCGTCAGGATTTTGCTGTTTACCTTCTCGCGCCGTGTGCGCTCATCATCCTCGGAGGTGATCCTGAAATAGTTCCACAGGAGCTCGATAACCGGTAAGTAGGCCGAGGCCTTTCCATGCGAGACCGAGAAAGTCTCGAGCACCAGCCAGCCCGCTCGCGAGACCGCATTGAATTCGAAAAAGAGGCGCGACTTGCCGGTGCCCGCTTCCGCCATGACTGCTGCAATCTGTCCGTGTCCCTCGAGTGCCAGTCCCGCAGCGTGTTTCAGGGCTTCCATCTCGCGCTCGCGTCCAACGAACCGGGTAAGTCCGCGTCCTGCAGAGCGTTGTAGCCGTGTGCGCAATGGCCCGAGTCCCGTCACCTCGTAAACATTGACCGGCTCACTTACGCCCTTAACCCTGGTCGGACCCAGCGGCTTGAGCTGGAAATATCCCTCGACGAATTTGCGCGTCTGCTCACTGATTGCGATCGAACCGGTCGGCGCGAGCGCCTGCATCCGCGATGCGAGATTGGCGGTGTGGCCGATCGGGGTGTATTCGGTATGTCCTTCGCCGGTCGTGATAGACCGCACCACCACCTCGCCCGTGTTCACACCGAGGCGCGCTTCGAGTGGCAGGTTGCCGCCCTCGCGCAATCGAGCCGAATATCGTTTCAGCTCCTCCTGCATGCGGAGCGCGGCGTACAGCGCGCGCTGGGGATGGTCCTCGTGCGCGACCGGCGCGCCGAACAGCGCGAAGATGCCGTCGCCGGTTGACTGCACCACATAGCCGTCATAGTGGCGCACTGCGTCGATCATCAGCTTCAAGGCGGGATCGACGATCGCGCGCGCCTCTTCAGGATCGAGGTCCTGCTCGAGCTCCGTCGATCCCTTGATGTCCGCGAATAGCGCGGTGACCGTCTTGCGCTCGCCCTCGAGCTGCGCGCCGTCCCCAACCGTGGAAGTGCGCACGGAGGATTTCAGAGTTTCTCTGGTTACAGCGGCAGGATGGTCGATCGGCGTCGAGCACTCCAGACAGAACTTTGCGCGCGGTGGATTTTCTTTGCCGCACGAGCTGCATCGTCGCGCGAACGGCGATGCGCATTCGATACAGAACTTGGCGCCGTCAGGATTTTCAGCCCCGCATTTTGAGCAACGCATGGCAATCGGAATCAGCTCTTTGAAATACTGAAGTCCAGCTATCTATTTTCGATTACGCCTTCGACTCTCTATAGATCCAGCGGCTTCCAGCGCGGCGATTCAAGCATGCACCGGCGGCCGCTTCTTGCTCCACGGACACGCCTGCTCGAGCTGCGCCGCAACACGAATCAGCAGGTCTTCGCTGCCGATCGGCGCGACGAGCTGAACTCCGACGGGAAGTCCATCAGGCGTCCAATGCAGTGGCAACGAGATCGCGGGCTGGCCGGTGACATTGAACGGATGGGTGAAGAAGACTTGCTGCTGGATCTTTTTCACCAGCCTCCAGGGTTTGTCTTCGGGAGGCGTCATCTCCAGCAGGCTAGCGGGTGGTTCCCAAACTGTCGGCGTGAGCAGCAGGTCGAATCCCGTTGACCACCATCGGGCGACTCGCCGAACCTGTTGATTCAACCATCCGATCGCCTTCAAATATTCTTCGAACACAACCGGCGGCTCCTCCGCTTGCAACGCCACGAACCACGAATAGGGCTCAACGTCATCTCGTCTCACCGGGCGGCCCAACACAGTGCCCAAGGCCAGCGTCAAACCGTGCCCAGCAGCGCGGCTCAGGACTCTCGCCAGAGTCTCGCCGGAAGTATCGAGCAGAGCTTCTGGAAATGATTCCTCGACTCTATGGCCGAGCGACTCCAGCAGCTTGGCGGTTGCCACGGTCGCCTCTCGACATTCTGGATGGACCTCGCCGAAAGAAGTGCGCGTCAGGATCCCGATTCTCAGCTTGCCAGGATCCGCCCCAACTTCGGCCGTGTAGCTCCTGGCAGGCGGCGGAGCCAAAAAGAGATCACCAGGCTCGGAGCCGTGCACCGCATCGAGCACCGCCGCGGTATCCCGGACCGTGCGGCTGACCACTAGTTCGGCCAACTCGCGCGCGTCCATCGGGTCAGAGACCCGGCCGCGCGACGGCTTTAGCCCAACCAAACCACACCACGCTGCCGGGAGCCGGATCGATCCACCGCCATCGTTCGCATGTGCGATCGGCACCATTCCGGCAGCCACCGCAGCACAAGAACCGCCGGATGAGCCACTGGTCGATCGATCCAAATTCCAGGGATTGTGCGTTGCACCAAAGGCCAGCGGTTGCGTCGTGGTTTGCATGCCAAATTCAGGAAGGTTGGTCTTTCCGAGCGTTATGAACCCGGCTGCGCGAAACCTCGCTCCCAATGGCCAATCGAAAGGTGACCGGAAACCAAGGTCGCGCAGAGCCCGATTACCCAAATAGTAGGGCTGTCCCTTTTGCATCGCGCCAAGATCTTTCAGGAGAAATGGGACGCCGCGAAATGGTCCGGTTGGCAGCTCGGGCGAAACTGCGGCCGCTCGCGCCTCCTCGAAGAGCGGCGTGATCACCGCATTGATGGTGGGGTTCAGCCGTTCGATTCGGGCGATGGCGGCATCAACCAGCTCGAGCGGAGTGAGTTCGCGCCGGCGCACCAGCTCAGCCTGCGCCGTCGCATCCATCTCTGACAATTCGTTGAAGTCGAGAGCCATGGTCTTGTCCCCCTGAACAATGTTTGGTCGTCGGACGATCCCCGAGCCAACACAGCGGTGACAGCGCAGAGGCGTGACGAGGTTTCAAGCTTCGCGTGTATCAAATCGGCGCGCGAGCACATAGCTCACTTGAACATAGTCACGAATAAGAACTCATCGGGCTGGAATTGTAAACTTTTCACCTAACGATTGTAGATAGCAGCGAGCCGATCAAAAAGCTGGCGATTCGAAAGACAATTTAGTAAGCCGTCACTGACACGACTCATTTGGGTGCTCAACGATCCGATTGAAGCACGCGTTTGCTCTGTTCCGGCAAGAGTCTCGCGCTATCAGTCGTTCGCTTCGGAAAGGAAAACTGATGTTCAACAGCACCGTCCTGGATATAGCGATCGGATTAATCTTCACGTTTCTGGCTGTCAGCCTTGCGGTCAGTGCTATCGTCGAGGCTATAGCTTCCGCGTTGAAATGGCGCTCCAACACGTTACTTCAGGGGATAAAGGACTTACTTAATGACCAGAACTTTACTGGTCTCGCTCGCGCAATCTATAACCATGCACTCGTAAACCCCCAGGACACCGGGACCGCAGAAACTGAGAAAGCACTGAAGTATCTGCCGGCATACATGGATCCCAAGCTGTTCGCCGATGCGCTCGTCGACGTTGCAAAGATTCAACAAGACTCGCCTGACAAGATCAAGTCTACGATCGACGCGAACATCAAGGACCAGCAACTGAACTGTCTATTGAAGGGAATTGTCGATCAGACAGCGGGCGATCTTGGAAAGATGCGGACCGAGCTAGCTGCCTGGTTCGACAACAGCATGGATCGCATAGGCGGGGTCTATAAGCGCAAAACGCAAGCATGGTCTTTCGCAATTGCCCTGGTAATAGCAATGTCGCTCAACGTCAGTGCTATAGGTGTCGGCGACGCACTATGGCTGCGGCCGATGCTAGCCAGAACCTTAGGTCCCACGCAAAACCTGAACCCTGCGGGTAGTCTCTCGTTACTGGAAGGTCTGGGTTTTCCTATCGGCTGGAGCGATTCGGCGCTCAAGAACTTGGAAAGTTGGAACGGACTTCAAATGCTGGCAGGTTGGCTCATCACCGCGGTGGCTACGCTCTTTGGCGCTCCGTTCTGGTTCGACATGCTCGAGCAATTCGTTCGTCTCAAAGGATCCGGTCCCAGCCCCGCAGAGAAGCGCTCGGGCGCCGGCGCATCTTACTAGGCAAGTCTCGATACTGCGAAGGAAGGCACACGTGTTCCGGCGCGTCTTACTGATCGAGAGAAGCAGCCCGACGTTTAAATCGCGGCTGCATGAGATGTTGGGCGAAGGGGTCGAACTCTTACATGAGTCCACCGACTGGAAGTCGACCGTCCCCGCTACCTTGAGCAGCTGCCACGCTGACCTGGTGGTACTGGTTGTTCAGCACGACGCGGTGGAGGCACTCAGCCTCTTCCAGTGGCTGCGCCAGCATCCGTTGGCGATTCCGACGCTCGCAATTCTTCCTAATCCGCCCAACGGTAAATTGCTCGCGGCGGTCGCCCAGTCTGCCGACGATTTCGTAGTCTGGCCCGCGCCGGAGCAGGAATTGCGCGAACGCATTATGCGCCTCGGACGGAAGTTCGGCGACGAGGCGGAATTTGTGATCGAGAAGCTTACCAGAGAAGCGGCGATGGCCGAGTTGGCCGGCATCAATCCGTCGTTCCTACGCAGCATCGAGAACATTCCCCTGATGGCGCGCAGCAATTTTCCGATCCTGATCACAGGTGAAACGGGCACCGGCAAGGAACTTTGCGCCCGGGCCATTCATCAGCTGAGCGCGCGCCGCGATTTTCCATTCATCGCCGTCGATTGCGGTGCGTTGCCGGATCAGCTTTTCGAAAACGAAATGTTCGGACACGCGAAGGGCGCGTTTACCGATGCGCACCGCGATCAGAAAGGTCTGGTGGCGCTGGCCCTCGGCGGAACCCTCTTTCTTGATGAGATCGAATCGTTGTCGCTACCGTCCCAGGCAAAACTGTTGCGGTTTCTGCAGGACCGCATCTATCGCCCGCTGGGCGCGGAGCGTTTTGTTGATGCCGACGTCAACATTCTCGCTGCGAGCAATATCGACTTGGGTGACCTCGTCAAAGAAAAGAAATTCCGTTCGGATCTGTTCTTCAGACTTAGCGTCCTAACCTTGCAGATGTTGCCGCTGCGCGAAAGGAGCGACGATATACCATTCCTGGTGCGCCGGTTTCTGGATTCGCTGTGTAACGAATACGGAACAAGTCGGAAATCCTTGCCGGCCGGCTGTGCTGAAAAGTTGATGGCGATGCCGTGGCATGGCAACGTCCGGGAGCTTCAGAACGTCGTCCGCCGCGCGTTTGTTCTGGCTGGTGAAGGCCCGCTCGAGCCGGAGCACTTCGGTTTCTCCGCGAGTCCGCCCGCCTGCGAGAATATCAGTTTCAGCCAACGCCGAGCTCGCGCGATAGAATCGTTCGAGCGCCATGCCGTGGAGGACGCCTTGCGCCAGTGCGAGGGCAACATCACACGGGCGGCTGGACTGGTCAAAAAGGATCGTCGCGCCTTCGGACGTTTGGTCAAGCGCTACAATATACGTCCTTCAAGCGTCTGAACGCAGAGATGGGTAGAAGTCGTCCCACCCATGGGACGATTTGATCCTTTGCCCGGATCCAGTCTTATCCCTGACCTTTCGCCGCAATCCTTTAGCCCGAACCTGGTATCGGCGGGATCGCATCGACCCGGGCTGTGGGTCGATTTCGCGGCCAGTCGAGCGAATTTCAGATCAATTTGTGTGTGGCAAAGCTCTTGCTCTCACCCCGAGTTAGTTTGGCAATAGGAGACTGACCATCAAAGACAGGAGTGAAGCCTCAGGGGAAACTCCGCCATGCGCGTACTCGATTCTCGACTACTTTCTGCGGCATCCGGCGGCGGCTGACTCTGTTCAGGGCATTGCGACCTGGAGACTTATGCAGCGAACAATCGAAGAGACCGTCAAAGAAACTATCCAGGCGCTTGGTTGGCTGGTCGAACATGGATATCTGCTGCGCGACACGAGCGGGTCTTCACGGAGCACTTTTCGGCTGAATCCGAATAAGCAAGAGGCGGCCAAGCGCTTGATTAAGCGCACGCGATGGTCGCGAGCCTCATGAGAGTGTCAGCGAACAGGGTCAACGACTAGCGGAACAACTATCAGGCTTATCGAGAAGGAAGATCTGTTTGGCAGACTACACCGCAATTTTCTCTGTAGGTAACTCGCTGGCCCTGTATCTGCAGAATAACTTTCCGCCGGAACTTCAGAGCCAGTTTCCCAACGTCAAGTTCCAACTGGTGGCCAGCGCGCAGATTGCGGAAGAAGACCAGACCGCTCTTGACCAGGTGGTCACCATCTTCCTCCATCGTATTACCATCGACGAGAATTTCAGATCGGCCACCCGCTTACAGGATCAGCCGGATAAGCAGCCGGTTCTCTTTCTCGACCTGCATTACCTGGTCACCTACTGGGGAACCGATCCGCAAGCCGAACAAACCATTCTCGGCTGGACCATGATGCAGCTGCAATCGTCGCCGATATTGGACAATTCAATCCTGACTCCAAGCAACGTTTGGGATCCGATGGAAACAGTGCAGTTAGTGCCTGCGGATCTCAGCCTGGAGGACATCTTGCGGATCTGGGACGAGTTGGGCCCGAAATACCGCTTGAGCGTTGCTTACATCGCCCGCGTGGTTCGAATCGATCGCGGGATCACCCCCGGACCGTTGGTGTTGGCAACCCGATTCTCGTTCCAGGGGGATGCGGCGAAATGAACGAGAACGCCGATCGGCGCGTGCTGGCGGGATTCCGTTGTGTGGATGCGATGACGGGTCGCTCCATCCTGGGACCGCTCACCGTGACCACCGTGCCGCT
The DNA here is from genome assembly GCA_963850125.1 of uncultured delta proteobacterium. GTDB lineage: Bacteria > Desulfobacterota > Binatia > Binatales > Binataceae > Binatus. Next base: position 181,949 of record CAWKKB010000001.1, read on the forward strand.
GGTAATCACCCGCAACCGCAGCGGAGTCTTCGCTGTCACGGATGCGCCCGGTCTCCACGGCCTCACCTCGGAGTTTCTTGCGCCAGGATCGTGGCCGGCGCCGGCTTCTTATCAGATAACAATCCAGGATCCCGCGCTGCGCTACCTGCCAAGGCGGGCCCAGATCATTGCGCCGCAGCCGCTGCCGATAGTGGTGCCACAAGGTTCGCCGGTTCAGCCTTCGCCCACGACTACTCCATCGAGCACGACGACCGCGGCGCCCGCGACTACCGCGCCCGCGGCGACGACTCCTCCGCCCTCGACAACGGCGCAAGGCTCGACCGCGCAGACGTCGTCGGGGATCGTCCCGCAAGATGTTTTCTTGTACCCAACGCCGGCGGCGCCAGTATCACCCAACTGGGCCCTGATCCGGGTATCTGTGGTCAGCGCCGCCCCCGCTCCTTTGCCATGGGCGGTGATCCAGGTGTCGGGCGTGGGCAATCCGCCGCCGACGGGAGTCACAAATCAGGGCGGCGAAGCTTTGATCGCGATTCCCGGACTCGGCCTGAAGCTGAGCTCGAGCAGTACCGGCTCTGTGACGGAAACTACAACCCCGGCAACGATTACCGCGTGGTTCGATCCGAACGCTCTCAGCCAGCCCGTGGGCTGGATCGCAAATCCGGACGACATCCTGACGAATCTATCGAGCGCACAGTGGAAGAGCGCGTCGCAATCGGTGCAGCTAGGGCCCGGTCAAACGGTGTACGCGAACCTTACGATTTCGGTTTGAAGCAGGAGGCAAAATGCCCGACTACCTAACGCCAGGCGTTTACGTTGAAGAAGTCAGCTACCAGGCCCCGACCATCGAAGGCGTCGGAACCAGCACCGCCGGTTTCGCCGGGGTAGCTCTGACCGGTCCTACCAGCGGCACACCGCAGTTGCTGACCAGCTTCGGAGACTTTCAGAACATCTATGGCGGCTATGGCAATCTTGCCTTGACCAACAATGCGAGCGATCCGAAGAACACCAATTACCTGGCGTTGGGGGTGAAGGGGTTCTTCGATAATGGCGGCTCCCAACTCTATGTCTCACGGGTATTCGTGCCCAAGGGCGCCAACGATACGGGTATTGCCAGCAGCGGGACGCCTTCCGCCTCTAACGTGACCGTATCCGCCCGCTTCCCCGGCGCGAGCGGCAATCAAACCGTCACGGTCAAGCTGAAAGCATCGCGGACGCAGAATGTCGCCAGCCTGCCGCCCGGGTCGTTGCTGGTTTCCGCCGCGAACACTTCGTCCCTGGCGAACCCGGTGGCCCCGACCGATAAGCAAATCACCCTGGCCGCGCCACAGCCGTGGGGGGCGCCCGCCTACGTGATGGCCGATTCCGAGATCATGATAGTCACCGGCGTCGACTCGACGGGAACGATACTAACGGTGACGCGCGCCGCATCGCCTGCCAGTCATGCGAAGGGAGCAGCAGTGCTGGGGCAGGTGGGATTTCTGGGGGCGGCGCTGGACACCAAGACCCCTACGCAATTTACGATTACCGCTGCCCCTTCGCCCACGACAACCGCGGCTCCCACCACCACGGCCGCGGCTACCACCACTGCTGGTCCTACAACTACAACGGCGGCAACCACCACGACGCCAGCTCCCGGCACTACTCCGGTGGCAGCCAGCCCCACCGCTCCTGCCAACGGCGTTCCTGCCTTCCTGCAGATCGATGGAGAGGTCATGGCCGTCACCGGAGTGGACGCAAGCGGGATGGTAGTGAGCGTGACGCGCACTGCGCCAGTCACTCACGCGGCCAACGCACCCATCTTCGCGCCTATGGTATTCTTCGCCAACGGGATCAGCGGCGTATTCAAGAACGGAACCACGCCACTGCCCGCCGTCGTTCCTCCGGGTCTTTACGCGTTGACGATGCAGGTGACCGCGGACACGGCGGCCGGTTCGCCGGCGGTCTTCGACGGATTGGGTTTCGACCCTAATCATCCGTACTACCTGGGCACAGTCCTGGCGGCCACTCCGCCGCGCCACATCGACGCGCTGCAAAATCAGGTTGCGTTCAGCATTGGCGCAAACCTCACCTCCGCCACTTTGTTCTCGGCGGTATTTCCAAACTGGAGCGGACCCAGCACGCCCGCTACGCAGACCTACACTCTGACCGGCGGGGATGACGGACTGGAACCCGAATCGACGGACTATGACGCGGCGTTGGCGCTGTTCACTGCATTGGAAGATATCGCCATCGTGGGCGCGCCGGGCTCTGGAATTTTCGATGCGAGCCAGGACATCATCAACAGTCTCATCACGCATGTCAGCCAGCAGCGGGCCTATCGCATCGCGGTGCTCGAAACTCCTCCGAACCAGCTGGCTTCAGACAACGAGAATGTGCGCAGCCAGATCGACAGTAGCTATGCGGCCTTGTACGTGCCGTGGGTGATCACGCCCAATCCGCTGGCGACCGCAGGATCCGCTATCGCCGCGGAAATTGCAGTACCGCCTACCGGGATGATCACCGGGATCTACGCGCGCAGCGACGAGCAGAATGGCGTTTCGAAGGCGCCGGCCAATGAAGTGCTCCTGGGAGCCTCGCGCCTGGAGCGGGATATCAGCTTCGCGGAACAGGGCATCCTGAATCCTGTCGGCATCAACTGTCTGCGCTATTTTCCAAACCGGGGCTACCTGGTGTGGGGCGCGCGTACGGCCAGCTCCGATCCGGAATTCATGTACGTCAACGTGCGCCGCTACCTGATCTATCTCGAGCACTCGATCGATAACAGCACGCAATGGGCGGTGTTCGAGAATAATGGCCCCGAGCTCTGGTCGAGAGTCAAAGAAGCCATCGACTCGTTTCTGTACAACGAATACGCGCAAGGCAACCTGCTCGGTAACAGCGCCGCCGATTCCTATTTCGTGCGCTGCGACCGCACCACCATGACCCAGAACGATCTCGACAATGGACGAATGATCTGCCTTATCGGCGTGGCGTTGCTGAAGCCGGCCGAGTTCGTGATCTTCCGTATTGGACAGTTCACGGCCCAGGCCCAAAGTTAACCCGCATGCAGCTCTTATAGGAAAATTGAAATGCCCAATCGAACTGCTCCGCTACCGGCATATAACTACACGGTCGATCTCAACGGACCGCGCAGTCCGAACAAATTACTGGGCGGATTTTCCGACGTCTCGGGATTGGAGACCGATATTCATATCTCCGAATATCGCGATGGCAATGAAGCCGAGCCTCACGTCCGCAAGATTCCCGGATCGCACAAGGTCGGCGACGTCACGCTGAAGCGCGGCGTAGTCGATTCATCCGACCTGTGGGACTGGATCACCGCCGCGCGCACCACTGGCGTAGAGGCGCAGCGCGACGTCGTCATCACGCTCCTCGATGAAGCGGGTAACCCGGTCCAGCAGTGGAAGCTGCGCAGTGTGGTGCCGATGAAGTATACCGGCCCAACTCTGGCGGGTAAGGGCGGCGGCGAGGTAGCGATGGAAGAGCTGGTGCTATCCGCTGAAGGCTACGAAATCGCCACCGCCTCCTCCTGACTCCAGATGGCGATTGCAGGCTTTCGAGGGAATGCGCCATGAGCCGTGTGGCTTTTGACTACGCGCGTCCGCTGGTCGAATCCGACCCGGCCCGGACCGATATCGCGTGCTTTGTCGGACTGGCTCGGGTGACGGGCACTGCGCTGCCCGCGGCAATCGAGGATTGGCTCGAGAAACACGGCTGGACCGATGGCCCGTTGGCGCGTTCCATCGATCCGCCTTTCACCGACATCCCCATACCGATCGAAACCTACGCGACTTTCACCTCGCTTTTCGATGCGGGCGGTTCGGCTTCCAGCTACGGCACAGACTACCTCGCGGCTGCCGTGCGTTCGTTCTTCGCGCAGGGTGGAAGGCGTTGCTACATCGTGCGCATGGGCGATCCCGTATCGCCTGGCGACGATGCTGCCGCGCAGAATGGCCTGAGCGGCAAGGCGCAGAAGCTCGCTGCGCTGCTGCCGGGATCTCTTTACGCCCCGGACGATCGCCGAAGCTGGCACGGTGTCGGTCACCTCGGCGGTTTGCCGGATGTTTCTTTTCTGGCGCTACCGGATCTTCCGGCATTGTGCGCGTCAGCTCCCACAGCTGCCACTGGAGTAACGGCGGCCGTCCCGGCCGGGCCGTCCCAGTTTGTCGAGTGTTCACCGCCAGTGCCAGTTCTCAAGCCGACACCCTTGTACACACTGCCGGCGCCGCGACTGACGCAAGACGACTACAACCAAAGATGGGCACCCAGCGTTGACGCGATTCTCACTTACCTGCGCCAAAGCCAAATCCGGGAAATTCAGTTCGTGGCAGCCTTTCCGTTGCCCGAAGATCTGGATGCGGCAGCGGCGCTGGAACATCCCGACAGCGCCGAGCTTGCCCAGGACATCCACGATGTGATCCAGGATCAGATGCCGGAGAATATTTCCGGCGGTACGGACGCCGACCCACCGGCTGACCCGGGCCTGTCCACTGCTTTCCTGCAGCTATCCTATCCGTGGCTCAAGACCAGCGGATCTTACGTTTTGAATGAGTCGCTGGAACCGCCGGACGGCGCGCTGGTGGGAATTCTGGCGCGCAATGCTCTCACGCGCGGTTCGTTTATGAACGCCACCAAAATCGTCCCCGCGGAGATCTCCGATGTCTGGCCGCCGATTCCTGCACAAGACACGCAAGTCCCTTCCACGGCACTGATTTGGGGCGCCAACACGCCGGTCAAGCCGCTCATCATTCGGCTTAGCCTGTTCGGCTTCACTCCCGCGGGTCTGCGACTGCTGTCCGATGTCACAGCTTATCCCGGCGAAAGCTACCGGCCCGCGTGCGTGCATCGGCTGGTGTCGGTGATCTCGCGCGCGTCGCGGCAGTTGGGCGAACGGATCACCTTCGCGCAGAACGGTCCCGCGCTCTGGCGCAGCGTGGAAAATTCGCTCGGGCGATTGATGACCCAGCTCTGGCTCTCGAATGCCCTCGACGGCGCCGGCATCCAACAGGCCTTCTCGGTGCGTTGTGACGCCAGCACCATGACGCAAAACGATCTCGACAACGGCCGGCTGATCGCGCTGGTTACCTTCAACGCTGCGGCCTCAGTCGAGTTAATTCAGGTCACACTGGCACTCGAAACCAGCGGCGCCAGTGCGCAAGGCATCGCAGCAATGGCGCAGGCAAGCTGATGTCCACTCCCAGCATCGTTCCGCTTCATATATTCCGCTTCCGCGTCGACGTCACCGACGATTCGCTGTCGCAAGGTCCGCAGGGTTCCGCCGTGCAGATGAGTTTCGCCGAGTGCACCGGTCTCGAGGCCACCATGGAGCCCAAGACCATCAAAGAGGGTGGCCGCAATTACGGTGCGGCGCAGCGCGCCGGCGGCATCACGTTCGCCACAATAGTGCTGAAGCGCGGCGTCAGCACCGATCGCGGCATGTGGCAGATTTTCAACGCAGCCGCGTCGGGGCAGTTCGCTCCGCGGCTGCAGGTCACGGTCACGCTTCTCGACGGAAGCCAGCAAGCCATCATGGCCTGGCAGCTCGCCCACGCGATGCCGGTGAAGTTCAAATTCGCGGATCTGAACGGTCGCGGCATGGAGGTCGGCATCGAGGAATTGCACTTCGTTCACGAAGGGCTTTCCGCAGTCTGAAAGAGAATTCGCAATGAGTCAGCCGAGCCCAACTTCATCATCGGTTCCCACGGTCGTCAAAGCGACCTTGACGGCATTGCCCAACGGCACCCCGTTGCCGGTCCATTTCAATCCCGCGTCGCTGGTTTACACCGTCGAGAACTCCACCCAGCAGCAGGGCAGCGATCCGAAACGGCGCCAGTTTGCCGGCCAGTTCACCGGAAAGTTGTCCATGGATCTTCAATTCGACACCACCGACATGGGAGTGGACGTGCGGCAGGTCACCGGCCAGGTCGCGCTGTTCATGCAGTCGTCAGCCTCGGCGAACAAAAGCGGCAACGGCGGCGCGAACGCTCCGGCGCCCGCGGTGCTGAGTTTTGAATGGGGCGCGTATCAATTCCAGGGCTTCATGGAGTCGTTCAAAGAAACGATCGATTTCTTCTCCGCTGACGGAATACCGCTGCGCGCGCTGGTAAGCATTGGATTGGCGCGGCAGGACAATGTGTTCGACACCGGATCAGCAAACACTCCGCCTCCGAGCGGCAGCCTCGTGCCGACTTCGAGTTCGAGCAGCGCCGCCAGCGCGGCGGCCCAAGGCGGCGATCCCAACGCGACGCGAGCATTGGCGAGCGCCAACGGTTTGGAGAATCCCCGCTTCACCGGCGGCGCTGCGCTCGAGGTGGGCGGCGGACTCCAGTTGAACGCAGCCGCGGGCTTTGCAGCCAGCGCCTCGATTGGCGGTGGCATCGGGATATCCGGCGGCTTGGGAGTGAGCCTCTCGGCAGGCGCGGGGATCTCGGCCGGAGCCGGCGCAGGAGTCAACGTGTCGTCTGGCGGTTCGGCGGGAACAGGTTTCGCAATAGGCGTCGGCGCTTCAGCCGGGGTCGGCATATCCGCCGGAGGCTCTGCCGGGGTCAGTGTCTCCACCGGCGCGGGCGGCCAGGTAACACTGGCGGCGGGGGGAGGGGCGCTGTTCGGATCGACGGCCTCGGCGGGAGTGCCGGCGACCGCAGGCGCTTTCGCGGGACTCGAGACCGGGCGCACCACGGTCAGCACTACAACGCAGCTCGACCCGATGCGCATGTTGCCGGCCACGGTGGGATCCGATGTGGCGGCCGGCGCCAACGCCAGCTTCGGCCTCGGCGGAGTGGCCACCGCGCCGTCCGGCTTTTCAACCGACGTGGGCGCTTCCTTCAGTTTCAGCGACCGGCTGACCTTTGATGGAGATTGATTCCCGGAGAAAACCACGATGGCGGTCACGATCGACGAATTGCAGGTTGAGACACAGGCGCCGGCCCCACCTGCGGGTGCGCCCACGGCGGGAGCCAAGTCAAAGCCGCCCAAAGACCTCGAGGCGGAACTGAAGAGGCTGCGAGAGCGGGCTCTTCGATTGCGCGCGGATTAGCTATGCCCGAAACCCCGGTAACCACTGCCGCAGTCTACAGCGCGATCCCGACAATCCAGGTGGACGGCCAGCTGAACGACAAGGTCACCACCCAGCTTATCGGCATGCAAATGCGCGAGCACGAAGCTGGAATGTCGGACTTGGAGCTTCGTTTCAGCAACTTCGGATCGTTCGCCGGCGGCACTGCCGATCAAGTGTTTGAAGATGGAACGATCCTCAAGCTAGGCGCGGCTCTGATCGTCTATGCGGGCCTCGTTACTTCGCCGACAGAGATCTTCCGGGGCAACATCACCGCTCTCGAAAGTTATTTCCCGAGCAATGGACCGCCGGAGTTGACGGTGCTGGCGGAGGACGCGCTGCAGGGCGCGCGCATGAAGCGCCGCACCAAGAACTGGGACACGACTTCCCTTTCCGACATCGTGCAGCAGATTGCAAACGGGCTGGGTCTGACTCCCGTCACCAGCGGTCTCGACGCCAGCATCGGCGCCGAGCAGCAGGTCAACGAGAGCGACCTTCATTTCCTGCGGCGTCTGCTGGCGCGTTACGACGCCGACCTCCAGGTGGTCGGCACCGAGCTGCACGCCACGCCCCGAAGCCAGGCGCAACGCAACGCGATTGAGCTGGATATGAACAGCCAGCTGCACGAGGTTCGGATCATGGCCGATCTCGCGCATCAGGCGACGCAGGTTACCGCGACCGGGTGGGATTTCAACCAGGGGCAAACTGTTTCGGTCACCAGCCAGACAACATCGCTGGGGCCTGGATCCGGGCAAAGCGGCGGGGATTGGCTTAAGCAGGCTTTCAAGCCCCGATCGGAACAGCTCGCGCAATACGCCACGCTCAACCAAGCCGACGCGCAAGCGCTGGTGGACGCCGAATTTGCGCAGCGTGCCCGGCGGTTCGTGGTCGCGCGCGGCGTAGTCGAGGGTAATCCCACCCTGCGCGTCGGGTCCTATCTGACGCTGACCGGATTAGGTCCGCGCTTTTCCAACACCTATTACACGACCTCCGCGATTCACCGCTTCGACAACGAGCGTGGCTACGCCACCGAATTCACCGCGGAATGCGCCTACCTGGGAGCTGCCTCATGAGCCTGCTGTTGCATGAAACGGTTGTCGAGATGATGGGACCGGCGCTCTACCTGGCCACGGTGGTGAACGTCGCCGATCCCCAAAGCCGCAACCGGGTTCAGTTGCGCCTATACAACGCCGACGGCATCGCGGATCAGGACGGACCCATCTGGGCGCGGGTGGCCGTGCCGTTTGCGGGCGGCAATCGCGGCGCCTTCTTCATTCCGGACGTAGGCGACGAGGTGGTGCTGGCGTTCATGGCCGGCGACCCGCGCTTCCCGATTGTATTGGGCAGCCTGTGGAACGGCCAGGATACCGCGCCCGAGACCATCGGAGGATCCGGCCAGAGCGTGGATCGCTGGACTATCACCGGCAAGGCGGGCACGAAGATCGCCATCGTCGAACAACCCGCAAGCGCCGCGACGATCAAATTCTCGACGCCGGGCGGCCTGAGCGGGACTCTCACCGATCAAGACGGCTCCATCGAATTCATTAATTCCGATCAGACCTCGGTGCGCATCGATTCGAGCGGCGTCACCATCAATGCGCCGACCGGCCAGGTGCAGATAACGGCCGCGAGCCAGGTCACTGTCACCGCGCCGTCGGTCACGGTGAACGCCGCGATGAGCACCTTCAGCGGCATCGTCGAATGCCAGACGCTGATGGCGACTACGGTCGATTCGGCGGCATACACGCTGGGAGCGGGAAACGTATGGTGAAGCACGACGTGATAGTGAGCGGCGTGAATCTCTCCGGAGCTACGCAGGGCCGGCCGGTGCTGCTGCAGATGAACCGCGAAGATTTTCCAAACGCGTTCCTGTCCGATCTCGCCACCACGCCGGCACCGCCCGCTTCTGTCCGCGCCAGCGGCAAGTTCACCCTGTCCAGCACGCAAGCGCTGACGACCGCGCCCTCGGTTGCGACCACTCTCTTTCAACCCGTAACGCGCGTGGTGCATCTGGCCCTGGTGCAGCTGGCATGCGAGAGCGTGGGCTATCCCAGGGTGGATCCGAAGCGAGTACTGTCGGGGGGACTGGTGATACGGCGGATACCGCGTCTCGGGACGGTAAGCCAACTCGGTGAACCGCCGTCGTCGGCCTGGCAATGGATGAGAAATGCGAACGGGCAGTTTGCGTGGATCGCGCCCGATCCGAACCTGGTGGACGCCGATCCCGACCCGACCCTGCGCCCGCAGCTTCAATCGGGACAGCCCGCGCTCGATCAGTTGTTGACCGCGCAGACGCTCGCATCCGCGCTGACCGAGATCACCACTCCCGCGTTTGTGGCGGCGCCCGATGTTTGCGCGGCTGCGAATCGCACGTTGGTTTATGCGGTGATCCCAACAGCCAGCAAGGAGACCAGCACCCAGCAGCCACCGTCGCCGCCGCAGTTCGACGCCAAAGCGCGCAAACAGCTGGTCTCGATTCTGCCGACGCTGCTCAAAGCCGGTAAGCATGCCTTTCCGCTGGCGGACCAATCCGTGACTTACCTGTATATGTCCGACGACTACACCAAGGCGCAGAACGCTGACAGCTTTCTGACGTTCTCCGCGACCCTGCGTTTGCTCTACAGCGTGTTCGGCGCCTTCGAGGATACCGCTGATGCGCGCGCACTGCTGAGCATTCTGAACCGGCGTAACGTCACAGTGCAGGCCGGGTCGGGATATGTGCAAAGGCCGATGGGCCAGTTCTACCAGGAAGCAGCCACCAAGCTGATCGATTACGACCCGAACCAGGATACTGCGTCAGACCAGCCTCCCCAACTTCAGATGCCGCATGCCTGGGATTTTTTCAGCAATGCGGACCAGGACGATCTCATCCAGGCGGTGGTGCCGTTGCTGCAGGATCGCGGAGCGGCATCCGCGACGCCGCAAGGACGCTTCCAGGATTCAACCCGGCTATACCGCCTGCGGCTGTTCTTCCGCATCAAGAGCGACAACCCCTGCTGCCCGCCGGAGTTGATCTGGAGCGATTACAGCGATCCAGTCCGGATCGCAGCCTGGTACGAAAGTAGCGGCCGAGCGACGGCGCCGGTGCCGTTGCCCGATCCGACCGATCGAAATTTCCTGAAAAGCGCCAAACCGAATTCCTCTTTCGCCGTGCCGTCGGGCCTGATGGGCGCGATGCAGGGCACCACACTCTCGGGGCTGTCGAGTGGAACACCGCCGGCCGGTGGCAACGGCGGCGGTCTAACCTGGATCTGCAGCTTCAGCATACCGCTCATTACGATCTGCGCGTTCTTCGTCCTGAACATTTTTTTGACGCTGCTGAACCTGGTCTTTTTCTGGATGGCGTTCATCAAGATTTGCATCCCATTCCCCGCGCCGGCGGCACCCACACCGCCAACACCCGACTAATGGCATCGAGCACCTACAAGGATCCGATCTCGTGGCCGTTTCTGCCGGTGCCGGACCCGCAAAGCGGGCAGTTGAGCTACACCACGCTCGAGCAGAGCGTGCAGGACTCGATTCGTATCATCCTGACCACTCGGCCCGGCGAACAGCTGATGCAGCCTTTTTTCGGTGCTGGTCTGCAAAATTTTCTCGACGAAGGGAATACCGTCGCGCTGCGGCGCCAGATCCAGACGGCGATCACCAACAGCCTGCAAACCTACGAAGCGCGCATCGCCGTAGACACCGTGGAAGTGGAACCGGTGGCGGGAGCGTCGTCACAAATCCACGTACAGATTTACTACCGCTTGCTGCGGACCAATATGCCGCAGCAAATCGGCGTGACCATGCAAGGCGGATGACCCGGTGCCCCTGATACCACCAGCACTTGACGATCGCTCCTACAATGACCTGGTGCAGGACATGCTGGCGAGCATACCGGCCCATACGCCGGAATGGACCATTCAGCAGCCCGGAGATCCAGGGCGCACGCTGATCGAACTGTTCGCATGGCTGGCCGATTCGATTCTGTACCGGGCCAACTTGATTCCCGAACGACAGCGGCTGGCATTCCTCAAGCTGCTCGGGCTGCCATTGCAGCCCGCGGCAGCAGCGCACGGGATGCTCTCGATATTTTCGGACCCATCGAAGACTACCGCGGTGACGCTCGCGGCGGGCGCATCGGTTCCCGGTCAAGTCACGTTCGAAACGCTCGCCGAGCTCGATGTGCTGCCGGTAACGGCGCAGGCCTACATCAAGGCTCCGCTCACCGCCGAGCAGAGTACCGCGGCCATGGCCTTGCTGCAGGGTCTGAAGTCACTCTACAACCTGCCGGCCTTGCCGTCGGGCTATACGACGACCCCGGTCTTCATCAACAACATGGCGGATCCCAATGGTGTCGATGTTTTCGGCGGGACTATCGATCAATGCATCTGGATAGCTCTGTTGGCGCCGAAGCCAGCCAATCTGGCCGACATTCGCGCCACGTTGGGCGGGAAGAGCGGTCAGCGCATCCTCAGTCTTGGCTTTATGCCGGCTTTGGGATCAGACGATCCCTTTGCGGATCTATCGCTGACTGGGGTTCCGGCGACCTGGCAAATCAGCGGAAACACCGCGGCCGGGCAGCCGCCGGTTTACTATTCGCTCAGCCTCGCTAGCGATACGACGCAGGGGCTCACCACCGCCGGCGTCGTGCAACTGATGTTGCCGCAAGCCTCGGACATCGGCGCGCCGGCCAACGACGTGCGCGTCGATCAACAGTCCGGCGTCGGCCCGAAGCCTCCCCGGATTGACGACCCCGATATCGACAGCATGCTGGTGACGTGGATCCGCGTCAACGTCCAGAGCGCGCTGACCTTGGGCTGGGCCGGCATCAACGCGGTCGAGATCGATCAGCGGACGACCTACCAGAATGTAATTGCGGGCGTGAGCGACGGATCGGCCAACCAGCAATTCGCGCTGGCGCAAACGCAGATCGATCCCGACACGTTCCAGCTCGATGTGGACATGCCGGGCCTTGGTTTTCAGCTTTGGACGGGTGTCGACGATCTCGCGGTGTTACAAGGCCCGGTGCCGGCGTTCGTGCTGGATCCTGAAGCCGGGACGGTAAGCTTCGGAAATCAGATGCAGGGCATGATTCCGCCTGTCAGCCGCCGCGTACGAGCACGGCTGATGCGGGCCGGCGGCGGTGCGGCGGGAAATCTGCCAGCGGGCACTCTGACTGCGATCCAGGCGACCGATGTCTCAGGCAACGCCGTCTCCGGACTTACCGTTCAGCAGCCTATCGACACCAGCGGCGGCGCGGATTCGGAGACACTCGACCAGGCCGAGCAGCGTATTCCGGCCACCCTGCGCCACCAGGAGCGAGCGGTCACCGCGGATGATTACAAAAACCTGGTGCAGGAGATGCCGGGCAGCGGCGTTGCGCGGGTCGAGGTACTGCCGCTGTTCAAGCCTCAGACGCGCGACACCGATGTTCCCGGGGTGGTCTCGGTAATGGTCATTCCGCCCAAAGCGAACTTTCAACCGCCGTGTCCGCGCGCCGATCGCACGATGCTCGAAAACGTGTACGCGTATCTGAATCCCAAGCGGCCGGTGGCGGCCGAGATGTATGTTATCGGGACCGAATACGTCGACCTTGGCTTGAGCGTGGCGGTGGAAGTGCGCAGCGGCTTCGGCTTGCTGCAAGTCAGCCAGCAGGTGGAGCAGGCCTTGCGCTCTTATCTGTGGCCGGACGCTCCGGGTGGCGCCGCCAATCAAGGATGGCCGCTTGGCCGCAACGTGCGCAGCCTCGAACTCGAAGTGATCGTCAGCCAGGTGCCGGGCGTGGTCGAGGTCAACGGACTGCTGCTGTTCCAGTTGCAGAGCGGCGGAACGTACCAGCCGCTGGGGGTGAATGCCAGCGGCAACTCGGAGCTCACATTGGAGAGCTGGCAGTTACCCGAATTGCTCCAGGTGCTCGTCACCGCCGGACCCGATGGCTCGGGCGTTACGGCAGCCACGAGCCTGACTCCGGAGGTTCAGACGGACAACACGTATGCGGTGCCGATCGTCCAGACGGTGTGTTGAGCGAATGGATTCCAACGGTCTCAATTTTTGGATGTTGAATCAGCAGCAGGATTGGCCGCTGCCGCCTGCCGCAAACACGCTGTACTACTGCGCCAAAAGCAATCGACTGCAATTACTGAGCATGCGGCTGGGAAGTCCGCCGGTGGAGACCTTCGCGACTGCTTCCAGCATTGTGGAAACGGTGCCGATGACCCGCGACGCGTTCGGCAACTACGCCCGCTGGGACGCCGGCACTCTTCAGGTCTGGGCGGGAGGAAGCGGGGTCGGCGAGGTCTCGATTTACAGCGCCCCGCCGGGGCAAGCCGTGACGGACCTCGCGATGGGCTATGACGGCATCCTCTACATAGCGGTCGGCGGTACGCTGGTGATGGTGGACCGGCGCGGGCGCTGGCCGAACTTCACGCTGACGGAGGCCGGCTTCAATTTCTGGCGGCTGGCCGCTCTTCCCGATGGCGGAGTGCTGGCGCTGGATCGCAGCAAGCCGCAACTGGGCAAGGTGACCGGCGCTCCGCTGCAGACCGGGCCGACGGACACGCCCGAGCCGGGGATTCTGCGCTCTTGCGAGCAGAATCCCACGCCACCAACGTTGGCCGCCACGTATCCGTTGCCTTTGACAGAGACGTTCGTGGGCTTCAGTTCGATCGACCAGCAGTTCGGATTGCTCTCGTGGGCGGTCGCGTCGGCGTCCAACACGGCCTCGTACCTGAGGATGTTCGACTTCGACACCGGCGTCGGCATCGCCTGGAAGCTCGAGGGGATACTTTGGCCCTATGCGCTGGCCGGGCTGGGAAATCAGCGGCTGGCGGTGCTGGCGACCGGGTTGAATGAAGCGCTGATCTACAATCTTGCGGAGTCGGGCGGATCGCTGATTCCGGCCGGCGACACCTACGTCCTGTCGGGCAACGACAAGGGGCCGTTCGCTCATAGCCTGGACTTGCCGCCCTACTATGCGGACGGCACGCAACTGCGGCCGCTGCTGCCGCTGTCGCTGAATTCACTGGCGGGGTTCGGATCGACCGATCCCACTTCGCCGAAGATCATCGACAGCGGCACCTCGCAGGCGGTCTGGCATCGGGTGTTCATGGAAGCTGTTTTGCCGCCGCGCTGCTCGGCGGTGGTGTGGCTGACTGCGGCCGAGCAACCGTCCGGCATCACGGCACCGACCGCTACGTGGTATCCGCATGCCTTCGGCGACGCGGACACGTCCTCGCTGCCATCGCAGACGCCGCGGGGAGTCTGGCTCTCGATTCCGTCGGAAGTGCCGTTCGCGCAGCCGATGCTGGGCGATGAGCCGATACCGAATCGGCAGGGCCTGTTCATGGTGCTGGCGCAGCGGGCGAACACGGCGGTGCGCAACCTGCGCGGACGCTTTCTCGGCATCCGGGTCGATTTGCAGGGGGATCGGCGCAGCACGCCTGAAATTGCGGCCTTACGGGTGTGGTCCTCGCGCTTTTCGTACGTCAACAACTACCTGCCGGAACTTTACCGGGAGAACAAATACAGTCCTGAGGCGGATCAACCGGGAACCAGCACCCGGCGCGATTTCTTCGAGCGCTTCGTCGATACTTTCGAAGCGCAACTGACGCGGATCGAAGATCGGGTGGCGAACTCCTACCTGCTCACGCGGCCAGAGACCGTGCCGGATGAAGCGCTCGGCTGGCTAGGCGGCTGGGTGGGTCTCAGTCCCAAGGGTTATCCACCGGAGCGCCGACGGGCGCGACTGCTGGCGGCGTCGAGCCTTCATCGGCAGCGCGGAACCGTGGCCGGGGTGACGCAGGCGCTGGATGTCGCGACCAACGGGTTGTGCTCGCGCGGAGCGGTGATTGTGATCGAGGATTTTCGGCTGCGCCATATTTTCGCGACTATTCTCGGCGCCGATCTGGACATCACCAACGATCCGATGCTGCCGGGCCGTTCGGGCAGCAGTAACTCGTTCGTTGGTGACACGCTGTTTCTCGGCGATCCGAAGAACCAGGCGGAGATCCTGGCGCTGTTCTCAGCCCAGCTACCTGAGACGGCAGCGGAACAGAGCCAGGTGCAAAAATTCTACGACAGCCTGGCGAACCGGATGACCGTTTTCGTCCACAACCAGGTTGAGTCCGTCGATGTGACGCTGGTGCAGGAGATCGTGCAACACGAGAAGCCGGCGCATGTGGCGGCTGCTGTGCGAATCGCGACGCAGCCTTTCATGGTGGGGCTGGCCGCGTTGGTGGGAGTGGACAGTTACCTGGCGCCGACGCCGGCGCGCGATCCGGTGATTCTGAATTCGAGTCAGATTGGCCGCTACAACATGGTCATTCAAGCGCCCAGCCTCGACCCGCGATTGGAGACGTGACGAAATGGCAACTACCACCGACAGCCTTAATCCTCCGCCTGCGCCGCAGCGCGTTTACTACGCGACCGGCCGCATGCTGGGAGTCGAAGACTTCCAGGCAGACCAGGACTATCACCGGGGCCGGCTGGCGCGGGTGCTGCTGCAACTCTACGGGACCGGAACCGTGGCGGGCCTGCTAGTGCAGACCGACGGCAATACTAATGTCGCGCAACTCGAGCTGCAGGTGACGCCGGGGATTGCGATCGATCGGGTAGGCAGGATTATCGAAGTTCCGCGGATGGTCTGTATCGTGCTGAACAACTGGCTGACGCAGCAGATGCAAGCCTGGCAGAATCAGCAGACCAATCCAGTGCCCGGGCAGACTGCGGTACCCGATCCCAACTCTGCGATTCATGACGGGCAGAATCTCATGTGCGATGTTTTCGCGACGTTCGTGCCATGCACGCGCGGACTCACGCCGTGCTTTGCGTCCGAGGACGACTACGACGCGACCGACGCTTTCTCGCCGAATCGATGGCTGGATTCGTTTGCGATGCAACTGGTATTGCGCACGGATCTCACGCCACTGACGCCCGCCGATCCGTGGAAATCCGTCGGAGCGATGCCGACGGCAGGGGCAGGTCTGACGGCGGCGAACGCGGCCAACCTGGCAACAATTCTTTTGAACGCAACGGCGGGACCGGGGGCGCCGGCGGTGGAGTATCCGCCGGGCTTCGATGCGTCCTCGGTGTTCCTGGCGCGCGTGCTTATCGGAGCCACCGCGGGAGCCGCGGGCAAGCCACCCACGTGGGATCTGACGAAGATCTCGATCAACAACCAAACCCGGCTGTTCGTATATCCGGCGCCGCTGATGGCGCGCCTGGGCGGCCTGGGTTCGGGAACAGAGACGTAGGACCAGGTTATGGCAAATTATACCGCAGGCAGCATGCGAGTGGTTCTGCAGCAACCGGACCTGACCACTTACCAGGGCAACGGATCGGTGGTGTTGGATAGCCAACTCGCGCGACCGCTATGGTTCGACGGCCGTTTCCTGGCGGCGAGCGATCTCGAGCGCGAACAGAATTATTTTCTGCAGCGGCAGGCGAATCTGGGCCGCGCGGGTGGCTTCGGTGTGATGCACGGGCTGCTGGTCGATCAGGGAACCTCCAGCGGTCAGCCCGCCAGCGCCGAAACGATCGTCATCCATGCCGGCGACGGAATCACGCCGGCCGGCGAACTGGTCATGCTGCCGACCGATCTGACGATACAGCTCTCCGATCTCACCGAGGAAGAAAATCTGAACGTGCAGTTCGGGCTGTCCACGATGCCGCAGCAACCGGCGCGCACGCGCACCGGGCTGTACGTGATAGCGCTGCGGCCGGTGGAGTTCACGGCCAATCCGATCAGCTCTTACCCAACCAGTATCCAGGGACCGCGCACGACCCATGACGGCGATATAGTGGAGGCGACCGCGGTTTCGCTGGTGCCTTACAGCAACCCGGTGAGCAGCTCGGATCCATCGCAGTTGCAAGCCGCTATAGCTCGCCAGATCTTCGTGACCGGCAATCCCGGCACGCTTTCGGACAGCTTGCTGCCGCTAGCGATGGTCAGCCTCCAGGGCGGAGCGATCAGCTGGATCGACACTTACATGGTGCGGCGCGACAGCGGGCCGCAATATAATGGTGCGCGATTCGGATTGAGCGATCCCGCGGTCCAGCGGGCGTTTCTGCTTCAGTACGACGCGCAACTGCAGGCGGCAGTGGCGGCTCGAAAGAGCAGCGGCCTGAAGGCCAACTTCGCGGCCACCGATTATTTCCAGGCGATCCCGCCGGGCGGGCGCTTCGCGCTGGACGGAATCAGCACCAGCGACTTCTCGCAAGTATTTTTCCCGCAGCAAATGGATGTGCGCCTGAGCATTATTCCGTCCGACGAGCTTCCAGCGCTGATCGAAGACAGTATGTCGCTGCCGCCGATCGACCTCACTCTTCCCGCGAGTGCTTATGCGAACCTGGCGGTGTTCGCGTTGATTCCGGTTGCGCGCAACAACTTCGCGGCGCTCAAGAGTTCGTTGCCGGACACGCCGCTCAATCCGACACTGCCGCAGGTCCTTGCTAACCGCTCTCCGATCCAGTTGCTGCGGCTGTACCAGGGAACCGTGAACCTGACCCAGGCGCCGCCGGTGGCCAACAGCGCGTGGGCGACGGCGATCGGCACCCAGCAATACGGCTTCTACATCCTGCGGCGCAGCGAGCCGGTATTCGTGAGCTTCGCCACTCCGCCTCCGGTTGTGACGACGACTACGGCCGCGCCGACTTCCACGACGACAAGTTCGAGTACCACAACGACACCGGCCCCCATGACGACCGCCGCGCCGACTACGACGACTACCGCGCCAACCACGACTACCGCTGCGCCAACTACGACGACGAGGGCGCCGACCACGACCACCTCGACCACGACCACCACAACCACCACCACGCCGCGGCCGACTACATCGCGCATAATAATCGTGGATCCGCCCACCACTCCACTCCACGTTGTCGACAAACCAACGACCTGATCTCGCATCGAGCCAGAATATATGGGTGCAACCACAATTCAGGATCCGATAGCGGGCGAAAACCTCGTCGGGATCGAACCGGAGCTGCTGCAGCAGGTCGATCCGGGCTGGCTGCATCGGCTGGATCTGTTCCCCGGGCGGGCGCTCACTGCTTCCGCGCTGCAGAGCGAACAGTCGTATCGCGCGGGCAGGCTGGCCATGCTGGGCCAGTGCGTGACGGCGGGCACGGTGACGGGGCTGGAACTGTCCGCCGATCTCACGCAGGCGGATCCCGTGTTGCAGATCGCGCCGGGCTACGGAATCTCGGCGACTGGTGAAGATGTGGCGCTGCTGCGCACGATGCGCACAACGCTCGGTTCGATACCGGTGATCGATCCGCAACTCGGGTCGGTAATTGCGGCGTTTCCGGATTACGTCAAGAACGCAAGTATCACTACCTATGCGGGCGTTCTGCTGTTGCAGCCGATCACCGGACAGGTCAGCGGCACCAGCGTGGATACCGGCACCGGGCCTATCGTCGTGTCCCGCAACCTGGATGCTTCATGTGATCAGGATCCCGAGGAGTACGCGTTCGAAGACTGGCAGATCGTCGATGGTGTGCGGCTGGTGATGGTCGCGTGGCCTGCCACTCCGGCGACGCTGGCGATCCCGGCATCGAGTCCCGCGGCGAGTTGGAGAAACCGGCTGGTGTACACGGTGTTCCAGGCGGAGATGGGGTTGGCGCCGGATGACCAGCTGCCGTGGAATCTGCTTGGCCTACCGGTTGGGTTGATCGGGTTCGACAATACGTGGAAGGCGCAGTTCGTGGATCGGTCGGCGGTGGTGCGGACCGGCGGATTGCCGCGCAGCCGCTACGTGTTGCCGGCGAATGGCGGTGGGGGAGGGGAACCCTTGCTGATCCAGCCCGCGCTGGCGCAGGCGCGCGTGCTGCAATTCAACGAACAGATCAACGCGATGCCGGCGTTGACGAACTTCATCCCGGCGTTCGCGTATATTCCACCGTGTGGCGTGCTGCCCGCCTCGGCGATGGACTTCAACCAGCAGGTGGGCCTCTGGTTTCCTTCGAACTGGACCGTCCAGGTGGGACCGGTACATCAGGAAGAGATCGAAACGGCGCTGCTTGGCGCGATGACCGCGGAGCCGCTCGACGTGACGCAGAACGAATCGGTCGAGGTATTGGTGCCGCTGCCGGACGCGCTCTACGACCCCGAAATCCTGCTCCAGGAAACGGTCGATGGAGCGTTTCAGACTGCAGTGAACGGCGCGACGGAGGAGCGCGACGGCGTATTGCAGCATCGTAAGGCGATCCAGAATGAGGCCAACGCGCTTTCGCAGGTGTTGACCGGCGCGCAGCAGGCGCCGCTGTACAACTTTGATGCGGGACTGACGGCGGCGGAAATCACTGCGCGCGATGCGCAGATTTATATGCCCGCTGCCAGCGAGACGTTCGGCACCGTGCAAGCCGGCGGCGGCTACGCGTCCACGGATTACCAGCAGCTGCTCGCGGAGGCCGCGAAGTTTCCTTACACGCTTACCCAGGACGGCAATGGAAATCCGTTGTCGACGCCACTGACGCTGTTTTCGCCGGACGACCTGAGTGACCTGGCGCAGAACGGCTTGCAGCATTTTATCGATCGGATCAACGCCAAACTGGCCAAGGCCAACGATCTGCTGGATCTCGCGTTCTTGACCGCGCAAAGCGATATCTACCGGTTCCGGCAATACGTGCTGGGGGCGACGGATGCGACAGCGCTGGCGACTTCTCCAATTGTCGCCAACATCGCGACCGGCGATTCCGCGGCGGCGACGGCTGCGAACCTGGGAAATTATTTGAGCTCGGTGCTTGCGGCCAAGGAGACGACGCCGACTGCAACCACGACTACGCCAAGTCCTGCGCCCGCAGTTCTGGCCGCGACGGCCGCGCAGCCACGGCTGTTGATGCGCAACCTGGCGGCGCCATTACCCTTGCGGTCGCCGACCGCGCTCGCATCGCAGATCGCCGCGAGCAGGGTGGGCACGGCGACTATCGAGAGTTCTGCGGCTCTCACGGGTGCGGCAACGGTGTCTAGCGCGGCATCAGCCGCGCGGTTGTCCGCGGCTGCTGGAAGCTTCACGCAGATAACGCCGGGGACAGTGAGCGAGCCCGCCAGTACCAGCGATATTCTGCAGCAATCGCCGGTGGTGGGGGCGCAGCTCAACCTGCGGACGCTTACGATCGCACAGCGTCTGGCCAATCCGCCTTCGCAGGACGGCATCTTTTATGCGGTCGGGAACCGGCTGGCGATTTTGCAATTGCTGGCCGATCTCGAGATAACCATCGACGACATTCAGATCCTGGTCGATGAATGGACACCGCCGGCGACGGCGTCAACCACTCCGGCGCCGGCGACGACGGTGGCGGGGGCTGCGCCCGTGCGCGTGATCATGCCGACGCTGGCCGACTTCAGGATAAATTCCGGCGCCGTTATGCAGGCCGTAAGCGCGCCGAGCGTCAACATGAACTCGGATGAAGCGGACCTGTTCTCGACCGGGATTCACGTGCTGGAACAGCACACGTCGCTGCTGCGCGCGGTCGAGGCACGAATCGCGCAGTACAACGATTTCATTACGCTATGCGGCAACGCGCTGGCGAACGTTCAGAGCGATTTGCCGCAGGCGCAGACGCTGCTCACGCAACTGGAAAACGATCTCGCGCAGGCGCGCCAGGATGTCGCATTCACGACCGCGCTGCTCAACGACGAAACCCAGCGAGTCGCGAACGTGAACGCGCAGCGAGCGGATACCCTGAAGAATGTGCTGGTCGTGGTGTATGCGCGGCCGCGAACGCTGGAGACGGATGCTGATGTTCCCAGCAGGCAGCTGGTGCCCGGTAATGTCGCCAGTCCGGTTCCCAGTTGCCTGCAACAATCGGTCGCGATTCCGCCGGAGCTGCGCGAGATCGTTGCACTGATCCGCGAGGCGCCGGTGACATGGCTGCCTTCGATCCAGGCGCTGCTCAACAATCTGGAGCGTCCGAGCCTGCTGCAGGAAGTCGCGGTCGATGCACAGGCGCGGGCGACGATGCAGCTGCAGTTGCCGCTGCGCGTCTCGTCGGCGGCGACCGAGCCGGGAGTGTATGCGCCGGTGATCGCGAGCATCTACAGCACGAATCAGCAGGCCTTTCGAACGTTCCAGACGCAGCGGGCCGCGGCGCAACCGGCGGCGATGCTGAACCAGAGCTGGGCAGGGCAGGTGCAGGCGTTGCAGGGCGTGATTGCGGCGGGCGACCTGCAATCTTCCGACGCGGTGCACGCGGAGGTGGTGAGTGCGACTTCGCGGCTGATGCAGCAGATCTCAAGCGTCGCAACATGCGTGTACGCGCGCGCGGGGCAGGCGCTCCCGATAGACCGGCTGGCGTGGGCGGAATTCCTGCGCGGGGTGGGGCTCTCGATCCAGATGCAAAGCCTGGCGGTGCTGCCGAATTGGAACACCCAGGACTACGTGTCGCGGCAGCAGATGCAGTTGCTGGTGGACTGGCTGTTCCAGCAAATCGACACGACCAACCCGGACCCGGTCGCCTACATGAGCGACGTGGTGCGGGTGGCGATTTTGCTCGCGAGCGATGCGCCGGTTAACGACGTGATCAGCGGGGCCGTCACGCTGGCGACGACACCGAAGGTTGGCAGCGTCGTGTCGCTCACGCTGCCATCGGAGCGGGTGGCGCACGGGATGTACGTGCAGCTTTACAGCTCGGGAGTTCTGGCGGCGCAAGCCGTGGTTACCGATCTCGACAGCGCCGGCGTGAGCGCAACGGTAACGCAGACGTACCAGGCGGGCGTCTCGCTGCAAGCAAACGACGTCGCACATTTCACGTCGCAGGCGCCACAAGCACCGGCGATTAGAGCATTCGATTCGTAGAAGCCCTATGGACGTTCGGACCGTCTCGCAGACGCGCGACCGCTACGACCGCTACGTGCGGCGCACGCGGCTGTGCATCAGCGCGGGCGCTCCGCGGCATCGGTTGGCGTTCGCGGTGGAGGAAGCGCTGCGGCTGGCGTCGCTGCCGGGCGAAGATGAGGGCAGGTACTACTATTTCAGGCACCTGCAGGTTACAGGCTTGCCGATGAGCGGAGACCGCGCAAGGTGGCTGGAAATTTTCCAGCGCGCGCTCATTCAGCAGGCGTCGCAGGCGGTTCACGGATCCGATGCGCGGGCCGCAGAGGCGCCGTCAGTTTTTTTTCGCGGCGAAGTGGAAGCGCTGGAAATCCTGCTGCGTCGAATCCTCGCGCGTCAATCGAGCCTCGAATGGTTCTGGCCGATGGTCACCTCGCCGGCGAGGGACGCCGCGCCCGGGTTCATCGCAGGTAGTGCGGCGCGCGGCGCCGCCATGATTCCCGCGATAGTGGAGCAGATTCGCGCCACTCCCGCGTCGTGGGGCGCAGTTGCGGCGATTATCTTCGCGGTTCCCGGGTTGGATGCGGTCTATCTGCTCGAGGCTATGCCCGCGCGCGTCGCGGAGACCTGGCTGTGCGAGATGGAAGGTTCCATGCGGGATGCGGCCGGTGCTGCTCCGAGAATTTCGTTGTCAGCACGGCGCTCTGTCGAGGATGCGCTGCGAGCTTTTGGGTTCGAAGATGCGCGCACGCTCTGGCTTGCAACGCTCGCCGTTGTTCTGGATTCGCCTGCCGAGCTGATCGCCGGCGCCGCGGTATCGCGCGCGAGGGTCGCACTTCAAAAGATAGCCAGCGAGGGCCGTGTCGGGGGCGCATGCGCGGAACTCGCACGGATGTCCGATGACTCCGCGTCGTCTGAATCGAACGACTTGGCCAACTTCGATCCGGATTTGCAGATGGCAGCTGATCCTCCCGCGTCGGTAACACCGGCAGTGTCGCGAGATCGGGCTTCTCTCGAGCCCAATCCGCTGGCGCCCTCCGACTTAAGCCTCGCCACGGCTCCCTGGTCTTGTTCCGGTCTGCCGACCAGCGCTGCCGGTCTGTTCTTCATGCTGAACGTGCTCCGACGGATCGGTATCGCCGAGGCGTTTTCCGCGGACCTCGGCCGGGCCGATCCACAATTTGCGGCGCGGCTGATGCAGCGTTTTGCGGTGCAAGCCGATCCAGACGATCCGATTCGGCTTTGGGTGGATTCCCTGGTCACTACCGTGGCGGACGATTCGCCGTTGTCTTGCGAGGCCGCATGGTGGCCTTCCAACGTGCGAGTGTCGCGCACTACCAGTGACATCGACTACCTGGCACGCATCTGGTGTCTTGCCGCACGGCGCTGGTGCTGGAGCACAGGAAAACTGACGCTGCGCGGTATCGTATCCCGCGGCGGCGTGTTCTCTGTGAACCGAATCGACCTCGACGTTTCGATGCCGCTTGACGAAGCCGACGTCCGTGTGCGGCGCCTGGGCCTGGATCTCGATCCTGGCTGGCTGCCGTGGTTCGGCCGAGTGGTGCGCTTTCACTATCCCCGCCGCGGAGAGCTCGATGGCTGAAACCGCTCGGGTCGCCGAACCACTCAACGCCGGCGGGATCTGTTCCTGCGGATTGGCCGCCCTTGCGGCGCTTCTGCCCAACGGCGCCGCTTCGCCGGAAGCAGCGTTTCTGCGCGCGCGTTCGGCGGCGCATCGCAGCGGATCTGTGCAACAAGCCTTGAGTCGCGTCGTCCAGCATCCGGATCCGTCCGATTTGCCCCTGCTGAAACTGGCGGATGAGCTTTCCTTGCACCGCATCGAGTTGTTGGCCGTCGCGTTGGCGGCGGCCGTGGAAATGGATCTAATGTGCGGGCGGGCGATTGCTCATTTGCAACTGCCGGTCGGCGGATCGCGCCCGACGCTCGGCTTGCTGGCGGCAGCACTTGCGGAATTTGAATCCGAAAGCGAGGTCATCCAATGCCTCCTGACCGGATCGGCCGTGCAGTCGGGATTGCTGATCTTGCTAAATGAAACCGCGCCAGTAGCGGAACGCTCGGTCGCCGTTCCTGTCCCGCTGTGCCTCGCGCTGAGCGGACGCGACGCGGTATGGCCCAGAATGTCTTTCGGCCACGAGAGCGACACGGAAATTTCGTTGCCTTCATCCGTGCTGGCCGAAGCGAATCGCCAGTCTCGCGGGTTGATGGCCGGCACGTATAACCTGTTGGCTCTGCGCGCCGGCTCCGGGATGGAAGGTAGAGCGGTCGCTCGTGAAATCGCGTCCGCGATGGGCCTGCGGCCGCTGTTCATCGAAATGGAACGGTCCGGCAGCGCGCGCAATCCAGCGCCGCCGACGAACGGTCTCGGTCCGCTGCTGATGCTGCGTCAATTGCTCCCGGTCTTTTGTTTTGATCTCGGCCCAGGCGAGCGCCGCACCGTTCCCGCTGTGTTGCACTACTCCGGGCCGGTGCTGGCGCTATGCGGTCATGAGGGCAGTATCGAAGCCAACGGGGAAACGCCATTGACCTGGAGGATTGGAGTACCTCCGCGCGACGAACGTCGCCAGCTTTGGAGCATCGCGATTGGCAAGGGTGAACTCGCGGAGCGACTCGCTTCCGACTACCGGCATCGCAGCGGCCGCATCGCGCAGCTCGGCCGAATGGCTAGACAACAGTGCTTGCTCGACGGCCGCACACGGCCCGAATTCAGCGATGTCGCCGCGGCGTCCTGGGCGCGAGAAGGGTCCGGGCTCGAAGCGCTGGCTCAGCCGCTTCCCGACCTTATTCCCGACGAAGCGCTGGTGGCCGGTCCGCTCTTGCGCGAAGAACTGTCACGATTGCTGTTGCGATGCCGCTCGCGCGAAAGCCTCATCGAAGGCTTGGGTGCTTCCGCCGTGGCGCGGTACCGCCCGGGTGTTCGCGCTTTGTTTACAGGCCAGTCGGGAACCGGAAAGACCTTGGCCGCGGGATGGCTGGCGACGCAGCTCGGCCTGCCGATCTATCGCGCCGATCTGGCGTCAGTCACCAGCAAGTACATCGGCGAGACCGAAAAAAATCTGGCGCAGTTGCTGGCGCGCGCCGAGGAGTC
The DNA here is from genome assembly GCA_963850125.1 of uncultured delta proteobacterium. Classification (GTDB taxonomy): domain Bacteria; phylum Desulfobacterota; class Binatia; order Binatales; family Binataceae; genus Binatus. Next base: position 206,865 of record CAWKKB010000001.1, read on the forward strand.
TGGAATCATCCTGCTGTTCGACGAGGCCGATTCGTTGTTCGGCAAGCGCACCGAAGTGAGAGAATCCAACGATCGGTTCGCCAACGCTCAAACCAATTACCTGTTGCAGCGTATCGAGACTTTTGACGGCATCGCGATACTCACCAGCAACAGTCGCGCGCGTTTCGACCCGGCCTTCTGCCGCCGCCTCGACCTGATCATCGAGTTCCCGCTGCCCGGCCCGGAAGAGCGTCGCCTGCTCTGGCAATCGCATTTGGGATCGCATCATCGGCTTACGCCCAGAGAACTCAACCAGATTGCCGCCGCGATCGATCTCGCCGGCGGTCATATCCGCAACGCAGTGCTGACTGCGGCCGTGTTGGCGCGAGCTGAAAATCGGCTCATCGAATATCGCGACGTTTACGTGGGCTTGGCCGACGAATGCCGCAAGCTTGGGCGCCAGACGCCTGCAAATTTGGTACGGAGCGGCTGACAGGAGAGCCGATGGCATCCGCTCTTGCTGCGACATCCGACGAAAAGAAGAGCAAGGCGGCTGTGCGCGCCACCGTCGCCAACGAAAGTGCGCGGCCGGAAAACCCGGCAGGTGCTCCCGCCGGCATGCCGCTGTTCCTCGAGGCGAGCGTCACCAATCCGGTTGTGCAGTCGCCGGCCGGCGGTTCTGAAAGCGGAGGAGTCGGAGGAGCTTCGAGGCAAGCCTCGGAAGACCCGCAGGCCGCCGCGGATGCGCAGACGCCCGCGCGCGGATTGGTCCTGGTCGGAGGAAGCGCGCCGCAATCAGGCGAAAGCGCCGGCATGCGATCGAAAGCGCCTGCGGCGCAGAAAGGGGGGCCTGCCATGCGCACGGCGGCTAGTGTCCAGCCGATCGGAGCGCAAGGTGCGGCGAAAGGAAGTGTAGCGCAAGCGGAGCCATCCGATGGTCGCGGCGCGGTGGGCAAAGCGCCAACGTCGTCTCCGGACGAAGATCCGGGCTTTCAGGCAGTGGTCGCGAGGGTGAGGGCCGTCGCGGAGCGGCAGGGGCACAACAACCCGGCCCAACTCAAGGCGGCTCAAGCCCAGGCCGCCGCGTCGGGGCCTGCCAACGATATTTCGAGTCAAGCGGCGGCGGCTCAGGTGGGCAAGATGGGCGCCCAGGAGCCTAACCCATTCGACAAGAACGCGTTCAAGGCCGCGCTGTGGAAGAAGATCAGCGAAGTAGCTCCTACCAATCTCGAGGAAGCCGATGAGTTCAAGGAAAGCGGCAAGGTCGGAGAGATCAAAGGCGCCGTAACTTCTCAGGTGGCTGCGAGCAAAGACGTCGCGCAAGGCCCGATTCAGCGAACCACTGCGGAAGCGCCCAATCCCGCAGGCTTGCAGCCGAAACCCGTCACCCCTCTGCCGCCGAACAATATTGGCCAGCCACCGCCCGCGGTCGGAGCCGCAGATGCCGCGCCCAAGCCGAAGTCGGACGCCGAAATCTCACTCGATGCGTCCAGCCGCAGCCTCGACCAGCAGATGGCCAGCGGCGGGGTCACTCCGGAGCAGCTTGCCAAATCCAACGAGCCGCAGTTCAAGGGCGCGCTGAAGGACAAGCAAGAGGCGCAGGACCAGGCGAAAACGGGGCCCGCAGCGTATCGCAAAACCGAGCAGACCTTGCTCGGCGCTGCCAAGACCGAGGCTGCGGGTACGACGGCGCCGAAACTGCTGGCGATGCACGGCGTTCGCGGCGGTGCATTCAACAAAATCGGACTCCATCAGCTAGCGACGAAAAGTGCGGACGAACAGGCGCGCGCTCAGGTGGCGCAGCACGTCGAGGAAATCTACCAGGGCACCAAGACCAAGGTTGAAGCGCGTCTGAAACAACTCGACGATCAGACCAATCAGACCTTTGACCAGGGAGCTGAGCAGGCGCGCGTAACCTTCGAGAATTACGTGGACCTGCGCTTCTCGGACTGGAAGTACGAGCGCTACGTGAATCGAATCGGCGGCTCACTGCTATGGGCGAAGGACAAGCTCTTCGGGCTGCCTGATGACGTTGACAGGTTTTACAAGGAGGGCCGAGACCTATACCTCAAGCGCATGGACGCCGTGATCGATCAGGTCGCCGCCCTGGTCGAAACCGGTCTGACCGAAACCAAAGGACTTATCACCGCGGGATGGGAAGAGGTCCAGACCTATGTGAAAGGATTGCCGACCAGCCTTCGCCAGGTCGGTGAGGAAGCTGCCGGCAAGATTCAGGATAGCTTCGACGGGCTGCGCCAGTCAGTCGATGACAAGCGCGATCAACTGATCGAGGGGCTGGCTAACAAGTACGTCGAGAACTTGAAGCAGGTCGACGCCCGCATCGACCAGATGAAGGAGGAGAACAAGGGACTGGTCAACAAAGCCGTGGACGCGATAGCCGGGGTCATCGACACAATACTCAAGCTCAAGGACATGCTGTTCGGGATATTGGCACGCGCGGCTGCAGCAATAGAACTTATCATCGAGGATCCTATCGGCTTTCTGGGCAACCTGGTCGGCGGGGTCAAGCTCGGACTTCAGAACTTCATCGACAACCTCGGCGAACACATGAAGCAGGGCTTTATGGAGTGGCTATTCGGTGCGGTTGCCGAAGCCGGTATTCAATTGCCCAAGACATTCGACCTGGAAGGCATCCTGGGTCTCGTGATGCAGGTGCTAGGCCTTACCTGGGCTGCAATCCGTGCGCGCGCCGTCGCGATCCTTGGCGAGAAAGTCGTCTCAGCGATCGAAACTTCAGTCGACTTCATTAGAAGGGTTATCACCGAAGGGCCGGGCGCCCTGTGGGAGTGGATAAAGGATAAGGTCGGGGATCTGAAGGCGATGGTGCTCGACCAGCTCGAGGATTTCGTCGTGACCCGGGTTATCATGGCAGGTATTACCTGGGTGGTTGGACTGCTGAACCCGGCTTCCGCCTTCATAAAGGCCTGCAAGGCAATCTACGACATCATCATGTTCTTCGTCGAGCACGGTTCACAGATCATCGCGCTCGTGAATGCAGTGATTGACTCCATCACTGCGATTGCGTCGGGGGCGATCGGCGGAGCGGCGGCGATGATCGAGAACGCCTTGGCGAAGGGTATTCCGGTCATCATAGGGTTCCTCGCGAGCCTGCTAGGACTGGGTGGGATCAGCGACAAGATCAAGTCGGTGATCGAGGCAATCCGCAAGCCGATAGGCGAAGCGATCGATTGGGTGATTCATAAGGCAGTGTCGCTGCTCAAAGCCGGGGGCAAGTTCGTCGCGGGGCTGTTCGGGGGGAAGGATGCAAAACCAACCGGCACTAAAGCTGAAGGACCCGTAGACAGCCAGAACGTAAAACGGGAAGTCGCTCACGACGTAGCCGGAAAGACTTTGGCAACGTTCGATGAAGAGCAAAATCTCATTAATACAATCTATGCGAAATACCAGCCATTTGGATTAAAGAGTGTTCGATTTGCTCCTAGCGGTGATGGATTAGCGGTCATCGTCGAGGCAAGCGCGGCTGAAGAAGTCGCGAAATTGAATCTTGCGAAACGCGCAGATCAAAACAAGCTCATAACTTTCATGCGACGATTCCGTTACAACGCCTCCAGTACCTACATCTATACCTACTACAATGGTCGTAGGGTCGACCAAGTTAGAAACTATCAAGGTCACGCGGAAAGACACTTTGTTTACAAATCGATGCCCAAAGTAAAGACGTGCCTCATTCAGGACCTTAACGCGGGGCTACTTAAGCCAGATTCCGTCGTCGAGATCATGATGGAGATGACCAGAACTCCTTGTGCGGGTTGCGCCAGCATACGTATTCCGGAAGCCATAAGCGTACTGAAGTCCGACCCTTCGTTGCGCAATCTCGACATTCGAATAACAGTTAACGCCTCGGCCGTGTCTATGGAGACGATCGGAGGAAGTGCCGCCCTAAAGAAGCTTCTAAGCCAGGAGAAGGTCCAAGTCAAAGCGTCAGATCTGTGGTCCGCTATCTTAGCAAAGCTGGCAGAGTATCCGAGCTTTTATGATGAAGTCAAAGCGGAGCACTACAGTAGGCCGGAATTGAACGAATTCAAGGCCAAGGCGGGCGAGCTTCAGGCGGAGATCGATGCGATCACAGATAGCAAGAAAGCAGAACCACGCGCGCTGTCTATAGGAAAATGAACACCGCGACAAGAAAGGCTCTGACGATAGGGATGGCGACCTATGACGACTATGACGGGGTCTATTTTTCCGTCATGGCTATTCGCCTGTTTCATCCTGAGGTCACCGATGAAACGGAAATCATCGTCGTCGATAATAATCCCGACGGTCCATCGGCGGCAGACCTGAAGGCTTTGGAAAAATGGGTCACCGGGTATAGGTACGTTCAGTTCAATCGGCATCGGGGAACCGCGGTTCGCGACATGGTGTTCCGCGAGGCCACCGCGGATTTTGTGCTGTGCATGGACTGTCACGTGATGTTCGCGGCGGGCGCATTGCGCCAACTGATCGATTATTTTCGGGCGCATCCTGACACGCCCGATCTAATTCAGGGACCGCTGGTCTATGACGATCTACGGAGCTTCTCGACGCACATGGACCGCACCTGGTCGTGCGGAATGTATGGCGTGTGGGGTAGTGATAACCGCGGATCCAATCCTTCAGCGGCTCCATTCGAGATCGATCTGCAAGGCTTGGGCGCCTTCGCTTGCCGCAAAGCGGCCTGGCCGGGTTTCAATCCAAGACTGCGAGGGTTCGGCGGCGAGGAAGGTTACATCCAGGAGAAATTCCGGCGCGCCGGAGGCCGTAACCTGTGCGCGCCCTTCCTCCGTTGGATACATCGGTTTGCGCGTCCCAGGGGCGTTCCCTACACGAATAGCTGGGAGGACAGGATTCGGAACTACCTTATCATCGCCGACGAACTAGGCCTTGATCCTTCACCCGCCCTCGAGCATTTTCGCGGTCACCTCGGCCGTGAGCCTGCCGAACGGATAATTGGCGCGGTGCGGGACGAACTGCGCAGCCCGTTCCATTTCTTCGACGCGATCTATTGCATCAATCTCGCGAAGGAAACCGCCCGCTGGCGGGACGTGTCGGCCCGTTTCGCCCGCCTCGGAATCGCGCATCGGGTCCAGCGATTCGAAGCGATTGGCACGCAGCCCAACCGACACGTTGGTTGCGGACTTTCCCATCGTGCGGTGGTGGCCGAGGCAAAGCTCCGGGGGCTCGCGAACGTGCTCGTTTTCGAAGACGATGTACTTTTTACCTCCGATGCGGTCTCCGGATTGGAAACGGCTCTGCGGGAATTGCAAGGCCGCGAATGGAGAATGCTTTACCTGGGCGCTTGCCGTTGGAAGCACGAGTATCCTCCAATCGAAGGGGCTACACGGCTGGCGACGACTGGCCCCGTGACCTGCGCACACGCCGTCGCCTATCACCATTCGATCTACGATCAGATCCTGAATGAGGTGCCGCCCGGCGCAGCTGCAATGGAAGAGTGGCTGAAGAAGCACCATGGCATCGATCAGTACTATGCCTTCGGTCTTACTGAAGGAAAATTTCTTTTGTCGCCCGTAATCGCCACGCAACCGAATCTCGTTCCGATGGAAAACGAGGACGTGCGGCGGCGCCTGTTGGACTAATTGCCGAGCCTCGCCGCGCGGCTCGAACCGCACACCTGATTCATTTGCCGATGCCCTCGGCGCCGGCATCTTCGAGAGGGATAGACGAAATACAGCTTGCGAAACTGGAGCAAAATGACGGAAATACCGTCTAGATGTAGACCCATGCGTGCAGGCGGGCTAAAACCGTCAGGGTGGGAAGAAGCGCCATCACAAAGTTCTGGACGGTGGCGCTCACCAGCCTGGGGTTGTTGATGCTGGTGCTGGCGGGTGAACGGCTCTACAGCCGTCCGCTGCTCTCGCTGGTGGTTCGGGCGCTGCACGGCGGAGGGTTGCCCCCGCGCATGTGGATTCCCGCGCAAGGAGGACGTCGGGCGAGGCTGGTGAAGCGGATGCGGCTGCACGTATCGCCGCCGGATTCGGCATTGGCGCCTTCGACGACGCCGCCACCGATCGAGTTCCTCGGCGCGGAAAACTACCTTACCGGCGAGTTCGCGCCATTCTGGAATTCCTCGCTGCCGTTTCTGTTTCTGAAGACCGAGAGCAATTGCAGCCTGAGCGTCTACACCGATGACCCCTCCAACATGACGATCGGCGAGCTGCAGACGAACTACCAGGACATCCTGCACGCGCAGGCTCGTCTTACAACCACCGGGGACCTGTGGCCCGACGGCTGTCTGAATTCGCGCCTTGGGGTTCCGTCGGGCAACGGCATCGTCGAGCAGACCGCCGGCGGGATCTATTACGCGGCACTGGCGATTACTTACGGCATGTTCGGATCGAGCAACTCGATCACGGTTGGAATCGGAAACAGCAGCGGCGACGCGCTCGAGTCGTCTCCAACTTCATACGCGACGCCGGGAACGCCGGCCACTCTCACCTCGGTTGACGTAAACGGCGACGGCAAGCCCGATCTGATTGTGGTTAGCGATGACGTTAACGGAGTGGCGACTATTTCGGTATTTCCCGGCAACGGCGACGGCACCTACCAGCCGAGGACTGATTACGTGACCCAACTAATCACCGGAGGCGTGACGGTTGCCGACGTCAACAAGGATGGGCATCCCGATCTGATAGTGGTCGGGCAGCCGTCGTCGGGGAGTCTCTCCGATCCGGCGGTACAGGTGTTGCTGGACAACGGCAACGGCACGTTCGGGGCGGCGATCAACGGTCCCGCGCTTCCCGACCTCAAGGCCGCCTACGCGGCGGTGGCGGATTTCAACAAAGACGGCAACATGGATCTCGCGACCAACGATGGCCACATCCTGCTCGGCGACGGCACCGGCCACTTCAGCCTGATGGCGAGATCGCAGTTTCCGGCGGCGGATAACCTGGCGGCTGCGGACTTGAACAAAGACGGCAAGTTCGATCTCGCGACTGTGACCTACACGTCCAACAGCAGCTACAATGGCACGGTCGGGATTTTTCTCGGCAAGGGCGACGGGACCTTCACGGCAGGACAGCGCTATGGCTCGGTCTACGGCGGGCAGAACATCGGGGTCAGCGATCTCGACGGTGACGGCAATCCGGACCTGATCATCGGCTTTTCGGATCCTCACGGCTTCGGACCTGGATCGGGGGCCGGCAGCTACGTGTATTTCCTGCTGGGGCGCGGCGACGGGACTTTTGCCGGTGCGACATGGGACCAGTCGCTCGGGATTGCTTCCGGCCTCGGCCCCGCGTTCGCAGTTGCGGACTTCAATGGCGACCTCAAGCCCGACATCGTGACGACCAACAGCGCTTCGGGACTGTCGCTCTACACCCTGACAGGCAACGGCGACGGCACCTTCACGCCGGGCTTCACCGGGGCCATCAGCGCTAACAACGCGGGGTACCCGCCGCTGGTGCTGGCGGGGGACCTCAACGGCGACGGGAACAACGACGCGATAGTTGGAATCACGATCCAGTCCGCGACCCTGACGGATAACGGGATGGGCGACCTGGCTGTGTTTCTCGGCAACGGCAAAGACTTCTTCGGCGGCGAAATCGATACGCCGTTCGAGTCGACGGCCGGCGCGATAGTCACCGGCAACTTCAACAATGACAGCGTGACGGACGTCGTCGCGGGCGGAGTCGTAACCATCGACTCGATGGCGAACCCGGCTACGGGTGCGGTTTTCTACCTCGAGGGCAAGAACGACGGCTCTTTCGAACCGCCGGTGCAAATCGCGTCGCCGCGCAATCCGGTCTCGTTCGCGGCCGCCGATCTCAATGGTGACAAGAACCTGGACCTGGTGGTGGCCGACAACGGAGCGCCGTTTGCCAGCGTCCCGGTAGACGGTTCGGTGCTGGTCTATTTAGGGAACGGAAACGGAACCTTCCAGTCCCCGAAGACGCTATCTGCTCCGAGTTTTCCGCAGGCGGTGGCGATTGCTGACGTGAACAACGACGGCAACCCGGACATCGTCGTGCTTTCGGAATTCGAGGGGCAGAGTTTCTTCAGCCAGTTGTGGGTTTTCCTGGGAGACGGCAAGGGTAACTTCGGTGCGGGGATTGAAACCTCGATTGACGAGTACGCCGAGGGCATGCAGGTCGCGGACCTCAACGGCGACAGCCTGCCGGACATTGCGCTGGCCAGCTGCTGCGGATTTGCCAACACCGAAGTGTGGACCGGCAACGGCAGCGGAACTTTCACAGGTCCGACTGAGCTCCCGGTCGAAGTTTCGTCGAGCTTCCCGATTTTGGCGGATGTGAACGGCGACAATAAACTTGACCTGCTGGTAAGCACCGGCGACGGTATCCAGACCGTGCTGAACATCTCGGGCCTGGGCGTCCCAACCCCAATCCCGGCTGGAACCGTCGGCGCGACGCCGACGGCAACGGCGACACCGACTACGCCAACCCCGACCCGCACCGCAACAGCGACGGCAACTAAGACAGCAACGGGGACGGCAACCAAGACAGCAACTGCCACAGCGACGGCGACTCCGACCGCAACACGAACGGCAACCGCGACATCGACGCCAACAGCCACTTCGACGGCGACCTCAACTAAGACTGCCACGGTAACCTCGACTGCGACTCAAACCGCAACTGCTTCAGCAACGGCAACTATAACTCGAACTGCGACTTCAACAGCGACGCCAACGGTCACTGCGACGGCGACCGCAACTGGGACTGCCACCTCAACTCCGACTGCCACGGTAACCTCGACTGCGACTCAAACCGCGACTGCTTCAACAACGGCAACTATAACTCGAACTGCGACTTCAACAGCGACACGAACCCCCAGCGCGACAGCGACGCCATCGGCAACCGTCACCATGACGTCAACTGTCACGGAGACAGCGTCTGCAACCCCGTCAGGCACCGCGACACCTACCGCGACTGCGACGGTGAATGGCTCAGCGACGCCAACCGCGACGCCGACTCCAGTCGTCGGCAAGCTTAAGATCTCGCCGACGGTGCTCAAGTTTGGCGATGTCCAGCTGGGCTCGAACAAAATCAGGTCGATCAAGATCGCCAATGGCGGCAAGGTCAAAGGGAAGAAAGTCCCCCTGCCGATTCTGATCGAGATGGAAACCGGAGTGACGAGCCCATTCACCCTGACCAAAGAATGCAACGACGACGACCTGGGCCCGAAATCCAAGGGTACGCCGGCTGGAAGTTGCGAGGTCTCGGTGACCTTCACACCGACCGCCGCGCAGAAGTGCGCCGGCACGCTCACGATAGAGACCAACCTCGAACCGACTTCCGCGAAGAGCGTCAAGCTCGAAGGCATCGGCCAGCAGCCAAAGAAATGATCAGATCGCGAAGCTGACTGCTTCGGTGCGAAGCTGGTTTGCTCGGGGGCGATTTGTTAGCGTTCGAGGCTTCCGCAACTTTGCGCGGGAGGGAAAAGGCGTGCAGGTAAGCAAAGACTCTATCGATTTAGGAATCATCGTGACCGACGAGAAGGCGGCTATTGCCTTCTATCGCGATGGGCTCGGGTTGGAGTGGGAGGGCGAGTTGCCGGTGCCGGGAGCAGGCCGGATGTACCGCCTCAAATGCGGCACCACCGTCATCAAACTGTTGAAGCTCGAGAAGACTCCAGAGGCGAAACCCGCGCCGGGCGGCCCGATGCGCGGCCTCGGCTATCGATACTTCACCATCTCGGTGCCCGACATTCGCGGACTGATGGCGCAGCTCGAGGCGAAGGGCATCCGCGCGACAGTGCCCGTCACCGAGTTCCGTCCGGGCGTCACGATCGCAATGGTGACCGATCCCGATGGCAACACCATCGAGTTCTTGCAGAACTCAGCTTCCTGAATGAGCTGGGCGCGTTCGGGTCACTCCCGGCCTTCTGAATGAGAGAGTCGCGCGGGCCAAAACTCGCGGATACTCATGCATGCATGCGTCGCGACCGGGGCGGGATTTCTGATCGCCGTGCTGTGGTTCGACCTTATGTTCGACGTGCAGACGCGAAAGCATTCGGGCGACACGCTGCCGGCCGAGGTGTTGGCATCGATCTCCGCCTACTATCGGCGCGTGACTATCGAAGCGTGGCCGATGAATCGGATGATCGCAGCCGTGATGCTGCTGACTTTGCTGGCGATCATCGTTGAAATTGTGCAGAACGCGGGTCATTGGTGGGTCGCATGGATCTCGCTTGCTGCCGCCACGAGCGCGATCGGCCTCGCTCGTACGCGCACTGTTCCCAATGCGATGCGGCTCGGACGCGCCGCAGATTCAGCCGAAGCGCAGAGTCGTCTCGCCCGTGCGATCTATCGCGATCATCTTTACTGTCTTGCGGCTATGGTCGTGGTAGTTGGACTCCAACTGAGCGCGGAGCTTTGAGAAAAATTTCCGGTCTGTAACACGCTAGACGGCGGCGTGGACATACCTCCCATAATGCGGCGGCCTTACTTGCTTACTCCGGCCTCCCACGCGGCGGTATCCGTGTATTCGCGGAACCGGCAAATCATTGCGTTGCGGAGCGTAAAAATTTGCGCCCAGTTCGCATTGACTACGCGGCCGGTGGCGCGCACCAGGCATCGCTCGTGACCGAGCACAACGACGGTATCGCCACCGACGATGAATTCATCTGGCTGAAACTCCTGAAACTCAAGCGCCTCAAATGCTTCCCTGCCATATTGCGCAACTCCTTCCGGTCCATGTCTCCTAACGCTCCAAGGCAGTTTTTCGGTGCCGCCGTCCTTCCAATCCACGTCGCTAGTCATCAGTTTCGACACTGCCGTAATGTCTCCATCGTTAACCGCCTGGTAGAAGCTGTGCACCGTCTGAAGATTTTCTTGCTCGCTCATCGCAACCCTCCTCTATGTGCCTCTGTAATTTGGGCGCGCGGCCTAGAGCACTTTCGCTTTCAATTCTGGAAATACTTTCGAAACCTTGTTTAGCAGGTACTCGCCATACGTGCCGCTGACCGTGGCGAGGTCGGTGCCGTCCCATCGACGGCCTTGGCGCCGGCGGCCTGTGGCCGTGGGATCGGGCGTTAGAATTTTTGTCGGCTTGAGCACCGAGTCGAAGCTCGGATCGAGGAACAGCGGCATCGAGATGCGATCATGCGTCGAGATGTTGCGCACTCGATGCAACGCGGACACGTAGCGGCCGGCAGTCAGCCGCTCGAGCATGTCGCCGACATTGCAGACGAACGAATCGGGCACCGGGGGCGCCGGCAGCCATCGGTCGTGATGCCATACCTGCAGACCGCCGGCATCGTCCTGCTCCAGCAAGGTCAGCAGCCCATAGTCGGTATGCTCGCCCACGCCAAGTTCGTTTTCATCCGCGCCAGGCGTCGAAGGCGGATAGTTGAAGATGCGGAAAAGCACGGTCGGGTCGCGGGTATAGCGCTCGAGGAAGTAGTCCTGCGGAAGTCCGAGGCCGACCGCAATTCCGCTCAATAACAACTGGCCGACCGCAGTGACCTCATCTATATAGGCGAGCAGAGTGTCGCGGAATCCTGGCTGCGCGGGATAAAGGTTACTGCCGTGCAGCGGCAATCCGGCCTGAATCCGTGGGTCGTCGGGGCCTGATTCGGTACCGAAGTAGATTCCTTCCTTGCGATCGGGTCGGCCGGAAGTCAGCTCACCGTCCACCGGAAAGTAACCACGCCACGCGCGGCCGCCGTGCGCCATCGCGATCGTCATCTTCCGTTCCAGCGGCGACGCGAAGAATTCGCGAGCCAGCGTCATCATTCGCGCCGACAATCCAGTGTCGATTCCATGGCCGGTCACGTAGAAGAAACCGAACTCGCAGGATGCACGATCGAGAGCCTCACCAATGCGGGCGAGGTCTCGCGACGCTATATCGATGATCGGCAAACTTTCGGTTCGATCTTTCAAAGGCGTCGTCAACGGTTCCTTATCAGCCCGGTGATGCCTGCGAGGAAGATCGCGCTCAGCAGCCATCCTGCGATGATCTGCAGCCAAAGATAAAGCCGCAGGGTTGAACCTCGAATTGTAATCCTGCGTCCGGCGAATGTGCACTCGCCCTTCGAACTTTCATCGGGCCACCAGTAGTGCTCCTGATGCAGATTTACGAACGGCAGGAACACGTCGAGCGAATACAGCAGGGGATGAAGCCCGGTGAAGGGGTCGGTGGATGGTGGTGGCGAATTTTCCGGCCACGTGAGACGCATCACGCCCGCCCGCTTTCCCATCAGCACGACAACCCATCCGATCAGCACGACTAATATCGACCAGTTGAACGCCAACAGCGGCCGGTGTCCGTAACCGACTGTCGCCCTGAGAAAGTCGCCCGACAGACGTCCCAACAGCCCCTTCCTCTGATAGCGATCGTCTTCTTCGGCGACCAACACCGCCACTGCGGCCGCATCGTCGCCGACGCCCGCATAGTATTTCGCCAGCTCGTTGTACGGTTGCGAATAAAATCCGGGAGGCTGCAGCGATAACCATCGGAGCCGGTTGTTGACCGCATTGCGATCGTCCGATTCGTCCAGCGCTTGTCCATCGACGCGATTGCCGGCCTCGGATTCGAGAGCGTTGTAAGTGAAGCCGTCTATGATCAGTCGGCCCGGCGCGGGCCAGCTCTGCGCGTCGTCCAGCAGTGCCTCGACTGACGCGTCGCGAAGATCGAGTCGAGCGCCGTTCTGAAGAATCACATTGCGCCAGGTGAAGGAGCGCGCGACTGACATGCTGGTTCCGACAAAGCCATGATTGTCGTCGGGCGCGCCCAAAAATTTCGCGTGGTCAACGATGAAGTTATTGGCGACGCGGTCGAACGAGAAATTCGCGACGCCGGTGACCTCGAGGTCGCCATCCGTGCCCCAGCCCGCGAGATAGATTACGCCGTCGACGCTGGCTCCGGGCGCTGCGATCGCGACGTTGTTGGGATTGATAAAGCGGCCGGAATCGAAGTGCAGATTGCCGCCGATCCTGGCGCCGCCGAGGTCGACCGCGCCGTAAGACACGAACCTGCGATTCAGCCAGACGTTGCCGCCCACCTGGATCAGGTACGCGAACAGGGTTGCCTGCAGTCGCTCGGGGAAAGGATCGCCGTGACTTTTCGAATAGCGGAGAGTCGCGCCGCCGAAGTCGAGATCCAGGCCGATTTTCGCGTGATCGAGCACGATCGCGCCGACCGCATGAAACCCTTTTCCCATACGCAGATTGTTGCGAACCGCGAGGCCGCTGGCATGAATGCCCAGCGTGTGACTCCCGTCGAGCTCGAGGTCCGCAATCTCGGCGCCGCTCAGATTTATGATTTCGGCGAACACGCAGTTGCGCAGCACAACTGGAAACGGCACGTTGACCAGCGACAGATCGAGTCCGCCGGTGATTCGAGCGCCGACAACGCGGATACCCTCGGGATCGATCAGGCTGCGTGCTTCACGGTCGACGCAAATCCATCGGATGAGCGAAGCGCGGATTTGGCGCGACGCGGGCCACTCATCGGCGTGTGCGGGATCGTTGGAAGAATCGTCAGGATCCGCGCCGAGGCCGGCGACCGCGAACTCAGCTCGATCGACGTTGTCGAGATCGCTGAACCATAGCATCGCGCGCTCCGCGTTGCTGAGATTCGGAAATTTCCTGGCAGCCAGCGCAACCAGCTGGCTCGTTGCCGATGGCGGCGTAGACGATGAGGCTTGGCAGAGGCCTCTGCCGATGACCATGCCGGCGAGAATTGCGCATGAGAGCAGAAGAACTACGCGCGTCCGCGACACGTCAGACGCTGTGGCCCTCGGCTCTCGACGCAACATAAAAAATCCGGCTTCTTCTCATAACACACGGCTCCGGGAGCGCATACGTTATCAACGGCCTGAGTGTACGCGTGTCGAAATTTCTTTATTCGAGACGACTCAGAAAGTCGCGCAACACGCGGTCCCACTTCTGCCAGTCGGCGCCGCTGGCGAGATGACCCTTGTCGCTGTCGATTTCGAAGTAGGTCGCGTCGACGCCCGCAGTTCTCAGTTTCGCCATCACGTCGGGAGCGATGCTCGGTGGAAAGAGCTGGTCGGTGCGCGACAGCACGTAGAGCACCTTCGCACGGATCTTCGCGAAGTCCTTCTCGGCGTTGTAATGCGAGCGCGCCTGCGCCAGCGCGATCATCGAATTGGAATCGAAGGCCTTCGCCCACGGCTCCGCGAGCTGATTGATAGCGGCCTCGCGCTGCGCCGGATCGGGAAACCTCGGAGCGAGCTCAGCCTCGATGCCGTAGCGCTTCAGCGTCGCGACGCGCAGCTCCGTCATGAAGCCGATCATTTCCGCGTTGCCGTAGTGATGGCCGCCATTCCATCCGGGAGCCTCGGCGAACCGCGCTCGCAGATCGGCCACCATTCGATCTCCATCGGTCGCCTTAGGCGCCGTGACGACAGGAACGATACCGTTCATCGCGTCGGGAAACATGACGCCCCACTGAAATGCCTGGTAACCGCCGAACGACAGGCCCGCGACTGCGACCAGATGCTTCACGCCGAGCGCGTCGAGCAGCGCGCGCTGCGCAGTAACGATATCGACCAGGCTGTAGTCGGGAAAATCGGGACCATAGCGCATCCCGGTTTTGGGATTGACGCTCGCGGGCGCGGTGGAACCGTACGACGAGCCGAGCATGTTCGAGGACACGACGAAAAATTTGTTGGTGTCGATCGCTTTGCCGGGTCCGATCAGTCCGTTCCACCATCCGGCGTCGCCATTCGCGTCGAGTCCGGCCGCATGCTGGCTCGAAGTGTATCCATGGGTAACCAGGATCGCATTGCGCCCGTCCGGCGCGAGAGTCCCATAGGTCTCGTACGTCAGCGTGAGTTCGGGCAGGACCTCACCACTTTCAAGGCGGAAATTCCTGGTCGAAAAACGTTTTACATCGATTACCCCGAGGCCGCTGTCATTCGCCATGGCATTGCTCCTTCGGTCGTTTCTACCGCGCGCAGTCTGTTTACGAAAGCGTTTGACAATCGTGCAAGACCAGCTTACAAAATTGTAAGTAATCGCTTTCACGATCGCACAGGAGTCAGCCTGATGGATACTCCCGAGTTGTGGCAGTTCACGAGCTCTCATTTCAACGAGAAAGCGCGCTGGGCGTTGGACTTCAAGCGGGTGCCGCATATTCGCCACTCGCTGATTCCCGGGTTCCACGTCGCCACGGTCAAGCGGATGACCGGCAGGACGCACGTTCCGGTGCTGAAGCTGGATGGCATCGCGATTTCCGACTCGAGCAGAATCATCGAGGCGCTCGAGCGCGCGTACCCTGAGCCGGCGCTCTATCCGGCCGACCCGGACGAGCGCCGGAGGGCGCTCGAATTGGAGGACTACTTCGACGAGGAGCTCGGGCCCTATATTCGGCGCTGGATTTTTCACGTCATCCTGCCGTACCCGAAGTTTGTGCGCGCTGCATTCGTATCGCACGCGAGCGCGGCTGCTCAACTCGCGCAGCGCGCGATGTCTCCGCTGATCGGCGTGATCATGCGGCGGCAGATGGATATCAGTCCCGCGACCGCCGAGATCGCGCGCAGCAAGACCTTGGCAGCGATGGATCGATTGGAGCGCGAGTTGCGGCCGTCGGGTTACCTGGTAGGCGATCGTTTTACCGTCGCCGACCTTACCGCGGCTGCGCTGCTCTCGCCGCTGGTCAGGCCGCCAGAGTTTCCGTATAAGACCCCGGCTCCAGTTCCGGAGCCGCTCGCGAAAATCAGGGAGTCGGTCTCGAGCCATCCGGCGTTCCGATGGACTCTTCAGACCTATCGGCAGCATCGCGGCGAATCAGCAGAAGTCCCAATTCAGTCGAGTGCCTCCCGGATCAAAACGGATGCGAGCAGGACCGCGACAACCGGGCGTTAGCTCCAGGAGCCATCCTGCGGCGTCGATTGCCCGGGACCGGACCGCGACTCGACGGCGTCGAAGCGCTGCGGAAACTCGGGACGCGATCCTGGAAGCGGCTGAGCGCCGACTCGTCGACGGAGGGCCTGAGGCGATCCGGCTTCAGGAAATCGCCGCCGACGCCGGCATCTCGCATCCCGCGATCCTGCATCACTTTGGAAGCCGCGAGGGGTTGGTCGAGGCGATGGTTGTGCGCGGAATCGCACGGCTTCAGGCCCAATTCCTCGAGGGATGGCCGAGTGCGAAAGAACCAGACATCGAGGGAGTGCTGGAGCGCTTCTACGATGTCGCTTCGCGCCGTGGAATTGCGCGGATGCTCGCGTGGCTGATTCTTTCCGGGCAGAGCCACGGAACGATGACGGCGGGCGTGTTCAAGCCTGCGGCCGAAAGAATGCATGCCGGGAGGGTTCGTCGAGCGGTTAGCGAAGGGCGACGGTCGCCGGAGCTCGAGGAGACGCTATTCGCCGCGACCCATCTTTTTATTCTCGTGCTCGGTGATTCCTTGTTCGGACCGAGCGTTCGGCGATCGATAGGTTTGGGTTCGGGCGCTGAGAGTACGCGGCGATACCGTCGCTGGTTGAGCAAAGTCATTGAGCGAATGGAGTCGCGTCGGCCTGCGCATAGTTGATTTTCGCGTTCAGCGTTTCGGCGTGCGGCGGAAGGTCCAGAAGCGCACGCCGCTGGCGCCGGCTTTTTCCCCGTTCACGATCACGTCGAAGCCCTGTCGCTGATAGAACGCGACGTTGCGCTGATTCTCGGTTTCGAGATAGCACGCGAGCTTTTCGGTGTCGGCGCGATCGAGTATCGGACGCATCAACGCGCCGCCGAGTCCGCGCCGCTGACGGCTCGGTTCGACGCCGAGCAGGAACAGGTACCAGCACGGTGCGGTCATGTCGCGCTCGCGCGCCTGCCACTCGCGTCCGACTACTTCGCGATAGCGCTGATACGCGTCGTTGCCGATGACGGTCGGAGTCTCGGACATCCCAGACGCTTCGATGTTCTCGCGCGTCCATTTCGCGTTCGGCGGGAGCCATAACGCGACGCCTTCGACGGCGCCCGGATTCACATACACTTCGCCGGCTAGAACTCCGAAGCGGATCATCCTCGTGTAGACGTCGGGGAGCAGGCGTGTACGGTCGGCCGGTTCGGGAATCGCGTAGACCATCAGCGGATCGTCGTGGAACGCACGCGCGAGCGTGGCCGCGGCCGCGGGAATTTGCGAGTCAGCGAGTCTTACGATTTCCGCGCCCATGCTTACATCCTCGCACACCGGGCGTCCGGGATGTAGCGACTGCTATCGATACGCGGCGGCCTGGATTCCGTAAAGCTCGGCGTACTGCCCGCCTTTCGCCATCAGCGCTTCGTGAGTGCCGACTTCCGCGACGCGCGCGCCGTCGAGCACGACGATCTGATCGGCCATCCGCACCGTACTGAACCGATGCGAGATCAGAATCGTGATTTGCCCCTGGCGTCCGTTGCCGGAACTGCCGTCGCGCCGTTCATTTCGCGCGGCCGCGGCGTAGCGCTCGAACAACGCGTGTTCGGTCTCCGCGTCGAGCGCCGCAGTGGGTTCGTCGAGCACGAGCAGGAGCGGATGGTCGCGCATGAAGCCACGCGCCAACGCAAGCTTCTGCCACTGGCCGAAACTCACTTCGACTCCACCGGGCCAGGTCGGACCAAGTTGTGTCTCGAGTCCCGCATTCAGCTTCGCCAGCACGTCATCGGCGCCAGCACGATTTACGGCGGCAACAACTGCGGGTTCGTCGTCGAGCCGCGGGACGTCGCCCAGGCCCACCGTGTGGCGCGCGCGAAACTCGAAGCGGAAAAAATCCTGGAACGCGCCCGCGACGTGCTCGCGCCAATCGTCAGCGGGAATTCGCGCGAGGTCAACTCCGTCGACGAGGATTCGCCCGCCGTCGGGCTGGTAGAGCCGGGCGAGCAGCTTGACCAGTGTACTTTTGCCGGCGCCGTTCTCGCCGACGATCGCGATTACCGACCCTTGCTTCAGATCGAGGCTCACATCCTCGAGCACATGGCGCGTCGTCCCGGGATATGCGAACGACACATGTTCGAGGCGGATGCCGTCGACGAGGCTGTTGGGCGCCGGCGTGTCCGCCTGCTCTGTCAGCGCGGCAGCATAATCCTCCAGCCACGCGAGCCGGCGGGAGCCATCGAGCCAGATGCCGCGCAGAAATCCAATTTCTCCGACCGTCGCGCCGATGTACGCCGAAAGCCGCGATCCTGCCGCGAGCACCAGCAGCACCTGTCCGGACGTCGCGTGCAGGACGACCGTGACATACACGATCGCGCCGATGTACCCCGCGCCGAATATCAACCACGCCATCGTATGCCACCCCGCGCTGCCCCAACGCGCTGACGCGACCGGTCCGTACCAGCGTTCCCACGCGTCGCGCCGCAATTTCACCAGCCGATTTCCGATTCGGGTGACGCGCACTTCTTTTCCGGGAGGCGCGGTGGTGGCGACGGTGAACAGATGCCGCGCGAGGCGATTCGCGGATGCGCCACGCTCCTCCGCGGCGCGCTCGATACCGGGCCGCCACGTCGAGGTGAGAACTGTAGGCAGCGCGAACGCCGCAAGCAGCGCAAGGATCGGGCTGATCGACATCAGCAGCACTACTGTCACGCCGAGCCGCAGGATCCACCCGCAGGTCGAGAACAGCGACATGTACATATGGTCGAGCACGAACACCTGGTCGCGCAGCACTGCGAGCCGGTCGAGGTATTCGGGACGTTCGTGATGCGCGATGGTCGCGACCGAAGCCTGTAGCCTTGCCACGTGAGATTCGAGCGCGATCGTCAGGCGGTCACGGAAGCGGCGCTGAACGCGGTCGCTGGTAACGCGCAGAAACCAGGTGCCGACGGCGGACACGCCAAGTCCCGTCGCGGACGCGATCACCTCGAAGCGATCGTGCCTGGTCACTCCGTTGGCCAATAGCATCAGCCACAACGCCAACAGTGCGTCGGGCAGCGCCGCCAGCAGCGACAGCCCGAATGCAACAGTCAGCAGGCGCGGCTCGGCCTGGTAGCCGCGCTTGAGCGCACGCCACATCGCGGGAATCGCGGCCGGCATATCGTCATGCGGGCTCATCGAGCGCAACTCCTTCTTCCGTGCCGGCGCCAGATTCGCCAAAGCGCGACGCCTGCAGCTCGAACATCGTGCGGTAGCGCCCGCCCAGGGCGATCAATTCGTCATGGGTGCCGAGTTCGACTACGCGGCCGTGTTCGAGCACGCAGATTCGATCCGCATGACGCACGGTGGAAAATCGATGCGATATCAAAATGGTGGTGGCGTGATGCGTCGCGGTGAGGATGCGATCGAAAATCTCGCTCTCGCCACGCACGTCGAGTTGCGCGGTCGGCTCGTCGAGCAGTACTACTCCTGCGCCGAGCTTGACCGCGCATAACGCCCGCGCGAGAGCGATCCGCTGCCACTGCCCGCCCGAAAGATCCGTGCCGTCCTGGTATCCGCGCGCGAGTACCGTATCGAGCGACGCGAGATGCGCCGCGCCCGCGTCGACCAGCGCCTGCTCGATCGCGTCGTCCGGAGCACCGGCGGGCGAGACGTTGTCGCGCAGCGGCAGCTCGAACTTGGTAAAATCCTGAAAGACAGCCGTTACTCGCGCGCGCCATGCGTCGATATCGAGTTCGCGCATATCGACGCCATCGATCTCGATCGCGCCTTCATCCGGATCGTAAAGGCGGCACATCAGCTTCGCGAGCGTGGTCTTGCCGGCTCCATTCTGTCCGACGATCGCGAGCGAGGTACCGGCCGGAATCGTCAAGTCGAAGCCAGTCAGCACCGGTTCTCCGGTCCCGGGATATGCGAAGCTCACGTTGCGAAACCGGATTTCCTGCGCGGGCATGTTCGGCGCCGATCGTTCTCCGCGCACGAGATTGCCCGCCGGTGCCATCGCGGCTTGCAGGCGAAGCACCGCGCCAGCGGGAGCCGCGGCACCATCGAGCGCCCACGACAATCCGCCGAATGCGATCATGCTGGTGCTGACCGCAGCGCTGGCGAATGTAACGACGTGGCCAACCGCGATGCGTCCGGCGGCGGCGTCGGCCGCGAGCGCCCAGAACACAATCAGGTTGGCGGACAGCACCAACAGCAAGCTCCAGAGGACGGGTTGCTCGCGGAGACGAGTCGCCTCCCAGCGGAGATCGAACAGGCGCCGTCGTCGCGAGGTGAACCGCTCGATCGTCCATGACGCAAGTCCGAACAACCGTAGTTCCTTCGCGGCGGGCGGATCGACTGCCAGCCGATAAGCATAGTCGGCATGCCGCTGCGCCTCGCGCACCTCATCTGTATTGCGATCGCGCCACACTCCGCTTTCGCGCAGCAGCCAGTGCGTCGCGAGCCATGCACCAGCGAGCAGGATCGGCGCCCACCACGCGTAGGCCGCGAGCACGGCGGCTGACAACAGTCCTCCAACCATCTCGACCAGGCCCGACGCGATGAAGTCCATCGAGATGCTCATCGGCGGTCCACTGATTCCGAGGTCGAAGTCGCGCGCCATCGCGAGGTCCGTCGTAAGGCGCGGGTCTTCGAGATGTCCCATGCCGGGCGGGCTGACGCATGCGATCGTCAACTGGTCATACAGCCACGCCGCGACTCGGCTGCCGAGGTTAGTGCCGACCGCATGATGGAACGGCGGCGTTATCTGCAGCAGCACGAACACCGTGCCAACCGCTATAAGCGGTGTGCTGAGCGAACTGCCGCGCTGCACCGCGCCGACCAGCGCACCCATCGCAATCGCGAACAGAGCCGGCAGCAATCCGCGCAGCCCAAGCGCGGCCCACCATGCGATCGCGAGCGGCCGATCAGCTTTCAGCAGGACGCCGAAGAACTTCCACTCAGGGCGGGCTTTTAGACGATCGAGCATCGGGGACATCATTATGATCGTATAACCGTCGAGGACAGCTTCGGTTACGGGTCGTGTGCGATTGGGTCATCGCCATCGTTTCGGCGCGGTCTTCAGCCTTTGGACTCCGAGCTCGTCACACCATCGCTCGAATCGCTCGCGTGGCACGCCGTGGAATTTGAGATCCTCGAGCGAGCTTTCGAGCGGAACCGTATCAATCAGCGTCGCGAGCTTTCGGTAGAGCAGGGCCTCTTCGCGATGCTCCACCAACGTGGCCGCTAGCTGGAGCGCGCCGCGCGGCGCGACCTTCCAATCGGCGGGGTTCGTCGGAATCCGCTCGATCCGTTGGTAAACCCCGATCAGCACCGCCGCCGTCTTCTTGCCGAATCCCGGCAGTCCGGGAAAGCCGTCGGCGCTGTCGCCAGCCAACGCCAGGAAGTCCGCCATGCTTTCAGGCCCGAAACCGCGATCGGCGCGGAACGCCGCCTCGTTCGTCACTTTTTTCTGACGCCGGTCGACCTGGACGATTAGGTCGTCAACCAGGCATTGGCCAAGATCTTTGTCAGGCGTGAGAATCCGCACCTGATCGACTTGATCGCGAAACTTGCGAGCCCCGGTCGCCAGGCCGTCGTCCGCCTCGTACTCGCGCATCGACCAGACTGTCACTCCGATCGCGCGAACTGCATCCTCGGCGGCATCGAACTGTGAGCGCAACTCGGGCGGAACGCCTTCGTCGCTCTTGTAGGGCAGAAACAAATCGTTGCGAAACGAGCGAATAGGATTGTCGAACGCCACCGCAAGATGAGTGACTGCCTCATCTGGGTCATGCAGCAAGGCCAATAGCGACTCGACGATGCCGACTGTCGCCTTGGCATCTTTGCCCGAAGGCTCGTTATGACCCGGACGCGGCGCATAGTGAGCCCGGTAAAGCTCATAGGTTCCGTCGACGAGATGCAGTCTCACGTCCCGACCATAACACGCATCATCGGCGTGAAAGCAAAACGGCCCGGCTAGTTCATCGGAACCCGCCAGGCCGTTTCATGTTGCGATTTTTCGAGAGCGGACTATTTGCGCATCGCGCTATCTCCGTTGCGAGGATCCAGTCTGGGGTTAGTCGAACACAAACCGATGCGAATATGGATCGCGCGGCGCAACTCCTTCCGGGACGCCGCTCAGTTTCGATTCGTAAATCGTCTGGAGCTGCGCGGCCTTGGCGTCCCACGAGAATTCTCGCGATCGAAATAAGGCGCCGGCCGCCATCCCGACTCGGACGTGCTCCTCGGCCAGCAGCCACAGAATCGCCAGTTCAAGTTGCTCGATGAATGTGCGCGGACTCCCGAGGGGAAGCTTGATCCCGCACTGATCGTTGATCACGTCGGAAAACCCACAGTGGTCTGGGCAGATGACGGGCAGGCCTCGCGACAGCGCCTCGAGCAAAACCGTCGAGGCAAGGTCCTTGGGGCTGGTGACAACGAAAACGTGGCTGCGGCCCATCGTTTCGAGCGCGTCTTCCCGGCTCAGATTGCCGGTCCACGTGCATCGAGCATCGATCCCAAGCCGCTGGGCCAGACGCTTCCATCTGGTAGTGCAGGCCCCTTCGCCGAGAATAGAAACCTCCCACCTCGCACCAGCGGGAAGTTTGGCAAGTGCGCGAAGCAGGAGCGGGAGCCCCTTGCCCGGCAGATGCGCTCCGCTCCAGCAGATTCGAAGATTCCGTCCCGCTTCTCTTCGAGCGTAGGTGTCAGCTACCGAAGGCGGCGCGCCGACTTCGCAAATTACCGTGCTCTTCTCGCCGTACCAGCGCTCGATCTCGTGCTGGATTCCGCTGGTCGCCGCGATGATTGCACCGCGAGCCTTGGCGAAGGCCCGCTTCGGTTCGCGAAGCAGAAGCTTGTGCAGAGTGTTGATAACGTTGCGGCATCCGTGATTGATCGCGCCACCAATGCCCATCGCGGGGAGCAGCCGCCACGGTGTGTTTTCGAGTCCGCCGATAGGCCCCCAGACCAGCGGAATATCCATTTTCCAAAACGGACCCGGCACCCGAAATCCGACGCTTGTGACTACGTGCACGAGATTGAACCCGATCTCGTCGTGAAGCTCGCAGGCGGATCTGTAGGCCTCGCGCTGCCAGAGCCGGTACGTCCACAGATGCGACGGCGGCCAGAATTTCTCGGCGGCCAGCGATCGCGTGCGGGGAACATAAACGAAATGGAGGTTTTCGTAGCGCGGTTGGTCGCGCGACATTTCCCGCTCGATATCTTCGCGATTGGCGGCGTCGGTCAGCACCCACGCTTCGCCGAATCGCGCGATCAGGTTGACCCATCCCCAGCCGACTCCTGGCTCGGAGCCGCGATACGGATTGCAGGCATAAGCGCAAACGAGGATTTGCGGTTGCATCTTGAGTCAGCCCGGTTGGAATGTCGCGATTGGCGGCCGACCGATTGCGCGCCACTGCGCGCGCCCGCCATCCCACATTCCAATGCAGGAATTGCTGCGCGATTGACGCGCTATAGGCATATCCGAAATTCGCCTTCCCGAATCATCTTTACCGCCTCAACGAGGCTTCCCGCTACGCTAGTCCCTACCGCCCACATTCGCCCCGCAATGCGCCTACCGCCTCGCGGGTTGACCAGAATAAACACTACTAACATAACGTTATCTCTGCTGGTCACCACACAAGTTACAGTAAACTAATTAGACGTGCGAAAGTCAAAAAGAAAAATAGTCAAATTGTTTACTAGAAAGTAGGTTTATTAAACAAAACGTTTATGTAGTCCCGGCAGGACCGAAGCTGCAGGACGCTCATTCGATCACGATGCGGGAGCCGTACACGCGCGATGCGGCGACGCTTGCGCGCCGGCGGATATTCGGAATAGAGCAGCAAGAGAAACAAAGCTCGCGCGCGATGCATATGTCGCGCAAGGAGACTTCGATGCCAGACAAGACGTACAAGATAATCGAGGTGGTTGGCGTGTCCGACGACAGCGTCCAGCAGGCGGTGCGCAACGCAATCGCCAAAGCGCGTCAGACAATTCGGAACATCGACTGGTTCGAGGTCGGAAATATTCGCGGCTCGGTGAACCAAGCGGGCGATCTGACTTTCCAGGTGGAAGTGCGGATCGGCTTTCGGCTTGAAGGCGACGCCGTAATTTGAAATCGCCGCGATTGTTGCCGACGCAAGCTCGGTGACGGTGTCGTGCACGTACCGCCAGGCGCGGATAAGTTCTCGCCGCGCCACCCGTTCCGGCAACCGGGAGACCATCCCCTACTGAAAGTTATCTTTCCGCCCCTGCTGGGCGAGTCTAAACTAACCAGTAATTTTCTATCTCTAGACCCTTTACATAAGGCTACAATCAGTATATTAATCACACTATCGGTTATGACCATCTTGGACGGGAGCAGGGCTGATTGACCGTCAAGGCGAAAGGTGGCAACGACGCGAGAATTTATTAACGGGGACAATGGCCAATTTCGGCCAAAAAAACAGACCGAAGGAGGATACGGGACAATGGACATGATTACGAAGATGTTTGTGAAGGCTCGGGAGTATCAAAAGGGTCAGACCATGGCTGAGTACGCTCTGATCATGGCGGCCGTCGCGGTCGTGGTGTTCGTCGGCTACCAAACGATGGGCACGACCATCACCACCCTGCTGACCACGGTGGACGGCAAGCTCTAATTCGAGAACGTGAAATCTCAGGGGGTGGCGGACTAACCCATCCGCCACCCCACATCTCTGTTAACGCGCTGTTGTCCACCGCTGGACACCGGCCCGAAGTCGTCTCGATCGCGTGGCAGGGTTGTCCGGAATGGTCTCTCAATGGGAACTGCAATCCAGTCCTCGATGAGAGCTCAATCCTAAATACGACCACCCTGGGAGGGGAAGTCAATGCGCCACCAGACGGGACCTATTCGGATTAAAGGAAGTTCGCGCGGTCAGACGATGGCCGAGTACGCGTTGATACTGGTAACGATCGCCGTGGTAGCTACTGCGCTCGTCCACAGCGCGGGCGCGATAATCCTGACGTTAGTCGGCGAGGTGGCTCCACTGTTCTAGCTCGCGATGGTGCGGGCGACGAGTCAGCCTTTGGGCGCACACCTTGCGTGGTTGCGCGCGAATACGCGCGCATTTCAGTCATCCAATTATCAGACTGCCGCGTGCGACTAGAGCTGGCCGTCGACGGTCGTCACCAACGTCGTCATAGTCGTGCCCATTGCCTGGTATGCCACGTAAACGACTACCGCGACTGCCGCCATTATAAGTGCGTACTCGGCCATGGTCTGTCCTGGCCGATACTCGCGCACTTTCACAAAAATCTTAGTGAGCGTCTCCATCCGCGTCTCCTTGTGCGAATTCTTTGCCTAATCGTCAGCACGATGCTGGATTGAGGTCAGGAAAAAATGGGTGCGGGCCAGCGCGATACTCGATACTAAACTGCGGCGCGAGTGTCCAATGCGCACTCGCGAGGTCAAGCATCGGGTTGGGCGGTCAAAGTACGGAAATATAGGCTGAAAGCAATCGAGCTATCTGGTCGCAGATTTTTCCGAGTCGTTGAGATTCGAGTCCGCATGATGATGGACCAGCTTCCACGTCCCGCCTTCGAGTCGGAAGATGTTGGTCGCGCGTTGATTAAAACTGACCATCGGACCCTCCGACGATCGTAATTGCCCGGTCTCCGTGCAGACCGAGTATCCCATGTCCTTCCCGGCGACCACGCTGATGTCCAGCGGCTCGATCCTGCCGCCTGGATAGAGCCGCCCCATGTTTTGAAAACCTTCGTAAACCTCGTTCCACCCGACTGCATGGCCGCCGGCCGCGCTCAGACTCGAGACGTCCGGGCGATGGGACCATACGGCGCTCATGGGGGCCAAGTCGCCGTGTAGGGCGCTGTTGAACGCAGCGTAGAAAAGCACAGTCGCGGCACGGATTTCGTTCTCATTCGCCGTTAAAGCTGCCGTAGGACTCGACTGTGCGCCTGCCGTCTGCGCGAGACTGAGCAACGCGACTACGGTCAAGACCGAAAGCAACTTTCGTCGATACGCTGACAATCCCACCAATGCCCTCCCGCACAGAACGCTGAAGTCCAATCCGCGGCCAGATGAATGGCTGCCTCCGCACCCTGAAATATGGCGAGTCAGCGCAAAAGCGATCAAGTTCGATGCCAGTAGACTGCTCTTGGCCAACCGTGTCAAACTACATGTTGGATTTAATAAACAATTAGTAGGTGGCGACGAATAACGAAGGAGGACGGGCCATGGTACTGATTCTTTTGTTGCTTGTGCTGATCAGTGGAGGTTTTACCTATTACGGGTTCCGAAAGTACGGCAGGTACGGCGGACTGGTACCGGCGATGCTGGCCATCTTGCTGATCTATCTCCTGGTGGGAACCAACCACATCCATTAAACGGGAGGGGAAACGATCTGATCGTCCCGGCGTTATTTCAGCCGGGAATATGAGATCGTGTCGCTCTCGCTTCCGGAGATAGAAAGATAGCCAGGACCGGGGCTGCATCGGACGGCGCTGGCTGTCGAATTGTCCGTGCACACCACTACGTCGTCGACACCGGTGAAGCACGGATCAGTGATCGAGGTGTGCCCCGCGATGAGCGTCGCGTGACCGGCGCAGATCGACCCTGAGGACATCGTGAAGCCCCCGGCGGGCCCCCAGCTACTCATGGTCGTTGCCGGCAACGGCGGCTGCGGCTGCACTTGCAAGCATCCGGCCGTCGTCACGCCGATCAGGGCAAGCATCACAACAATCGCGCGCGTCCACACCTCTATTCCACTTTGATTCATTTGTCGCGCGATAGTCACTTTCACCCTTCGCTCAGGCTCGCATCAAAACCGAGCAGTCTGCAAGCCAGAATGGCAAGCGCGTCCGGAGGCTCGAACCCACGAAACTATCCAGAAATTGATCGCGCACTCTCTGGGACCGTAACATTCCGACGGCCCTGGAGTTTTAGTAGTAATAATCCCCGGGCAGCATCAATCAAGCGATCCCCAAGGAGCGACCATGGCCGCGAGCAGCTACATCCAACCCGGCTACACGACAATTACACCGTATCTGTATGCGAAGCTCGACCTTATAGACTTCATCAAGAATGCTTTCGGCGCCGAGGTGACGCATACTCCGATGCCCGACGCCGAGGGACAATTTCACGCCG
The DNA here is from genome assembly GCA_963850125.1 of uncultured delta proteobacterium. Taxonomy (GTDB): domain Bacteria; phylum Desulfobacterota; class Binatia; order Binatales; family Binataceae; genus Binatus. Next base: position 233,757 of record CAWKKB010000001.1, read on the forward strand.
AGGCCAGAATCGGCGACGCGCATCTGCTGCTCGGCAATGGCTATTTTTCCGATCCCTCGATGGCGGCCGCGATCTATATCTACGTTCCCGACGTCGATGCGACCTGCAACCGCGCTGTGAGCCTGGGCGCCAAGGCTATCAGAGAGCCGGCCGACATGACCTGGGGCGATCGCGTGGGAGGGGTGAAGGACACGTCGGGCAACACGTGGTGGATTGCGACTTGTAAGAAGTGAAGCGAGTAAGCCGATGGCACATCCGCGAATGTATGACGATTCCAATCCCGCGATAAAGAAATTGCGCGAGATCTGTCTGGCGCTGCCCCAGGTCTTCGAGAAAGAGGCGTGGGGCGAGTGTACGTTTCGCGTCACCGGCGGAAGCATGTTCGCGATGACCGACAACAATCATCATGGCAGCGGCCACGTCGCGGTGTGGGTCAAGGCGCCCGCGATGGTCCAGGAAATTCTGGTCAACTCCGATCCGAAGCGGTTCTTCATTCCGCCATACATGGGCAAGCAAGGATGGGTAGGGGTTCGCATCGACTACAAAATTAAATGGGATCAGACGGCGGCAATTCTGAAAGACGGATACCTGCTGTCATTGCCAAATAAACTTCGGGCCGGCGCTCCAGCGAGACCCAGCACAGTCGCATCAAAGCCAGCATCTCGGGCGCGGCGAAAAAAAGCGTCGGGTCGAGTCCGCTACGAAACTTGAATGTGCACGCAAACCGAAGAGTCCGACTGATTATCGCTTAGGGCACACGCGTCGAGTGGAGCTTCTTTGCGAGGTTGCCGCGTCGCGTCACGTTGATGTTTTCGAGACCGAGCCATGAGGCCATCGTGACCAGCTCGCGCATCATCGGCTCCGCGACCGCGCTCGCTCGAACGCCGAGTTCCAGATGTGCCCCTTGCACCAGCAGCGTTCGGTTTGCCCGGTCGGATTTCAAATCGACGCGCGCGACCAGCCGGTCCCCGAGCAGGAACGGCAACACGTAGTATCCGTATTTGCGATTCGCCAACGGAGTGTAGATTTCAATCCGATAGCGGAAGCCGAAGATTCTTTCGGTGCGCGAGCGTTCCCATATCAGCGAGTCGAATGGAGAAAGCAGGGCGCGCGCATCCAGCTTGCGCGGCGACCTGGCATCGCGCGCGACGTAAGCAGGCGCTGGCCATCCTTCGACGCTGACCGGGATCAATTCTCCCGCCTCGACCAGTTCCCTGATGCCTTGTCTTCCCGCTCCGATGCGGATGCGAAAATAGTCGCAAAGATCTTTCTCGGTACCCACACCAAGGGCGCGCGCCGCGATTCTCATCAGTGATCGCTGCGCGTCCTCGGCTGCAGGAGTCGGCATCGCGAGGATTCGCGCCGGGATAACTCTCTCCGGAAGATCGTACAGCCGCTCGAAGCCTCGACGTCCCGCCGCCGCCACTCGACCTGCGGCAAACAGCGCCTCGAGTGCGCGCTTGCCGTCGCTCCATCCCCACCATCCACCCTTGCCGACACCGGCGCCGGTGATTTCGCGAGCACTCAACGCGCCGCGCTCCGCGATCTCATCGAGCGCAGCCTGCACAAAGCCCGGGCGGGCCTGATTGAGGCGTCCAAAGATGTCTCTATGATCGCTAGCCGCCTCTGCCATCCGCCAGCGCAGCAGCGGATGCATTTCCAACGGCATCAACGACGCCATGTGGCCCCAATATTCGAACAGTTCTCGGCTCGCCGGCACACCAATCCATGACGCCTCGAGCATATCCGGCGCATAGGAACCGAGGCGCGAAAAGAGTGGCATGTAGTGCGATCGCACCAGCACGTTGACCGAATCGATTTGCAGCAGACCGATTCGCGCGATGACACGTCGGAGGTGCCGGCGATTCGGGCGTGACGTCGGCCCGGGCTCCGCGAAGCCCTGCGCCGCCAGCGCAATCCGCCGCGCCTCGTCCGCCGACATTGTAGTTTTCACGTTTGTAGCCAACCCGGTGCGAAAAGATTACTTCTAATTTCCAATGGCATCCGTTTTTTCAGACAAACAATCGAACGATAAAACCGCGGCTGCGCTCGTTGCGCCCGATTGCCGCGGGATGAACTTTTACCGCATCGATGGCGGCCTGCGCGACCTGCTCGATCTTCACATGGAACCGCGCTTGCGCGCTGCGATGGAGCCTCATCTCGACCGCCTCGGCCAGCTTGCTGGAGGCCCGCTCGATGAGCTCGCGGAAATTGCAGACAAGCACCCGCCCGTGCTCCATTCGCGCGATCGTTTTGGCCGCGACGAGGACTGGGTCGAGTTCCACCCTGCATATCGCGAGATGGAGCGGATCGGTTTCGGCGAATTCGGCCTTCATGCGATGGCGCATCGGCCGGGCGTGCTCGGATGGCCCGAGCCGCTTCCCTACATCGCGAAGTACGCGTTCCAGTACCTGTTCGTGCAGGCCGAGTTCGGCCTGATGTGCCCGATCAGCGTGACCGACACCGGCGCGGTGCTGGTCGAGAACTACGGCAGCGATGACCTCAAGGCGCGTTACCTCGGCCGCATGCTGACGCAAAACATGGACGAGATTTTCAAGGGCGCGCAGTACATGACCGAGCGCGCGGGCGGCTCCGACCTGGGAAACAGCGCGGTGGTTGCGAAGCGCGAGGGCGATTTCTGGCGGCTCTACGGCGACAAGTGGTTTTGCTCCGCGGTCGACGGCGACGTCGTGTTGCTATTGGCGCGTCCCGAAAGCGCGTCCAGCGGCTCGAAAGGGCTGGGGCTCTTCCTGATGCCGCGGCGATTGGAAAACGGCGAGCGCAACAGCTATCGAATCGCGCGGCTCAAGGACAAATTCGGTACGCGTTCGATGGCGAGCGGCGAGGTCGTGCTCGAGGGCGCGATCGCTCACCAGCTCGGCGCGCTCGACCGCGGCTTGCGCCAGATGATGGACATGGTGAATCTCAGCCGCATGTCGCACGGCGCGCGGGCCGCCGGCATGATGCGCCGATGCCTCAACGAGTCGCTCCAGGTCGCGCGCCACCGCGCAGCGTTCGGGAAACCGATCATCGAGCATCCGCTGTTGCGTCGCCAATTGATGAAACTGATGGTGCCGACCGAGCAGGCGCTTTCGGTTTTCACTTACGACGCGACGATGATGGATCGCGCGCGTGGCGGTGACGCGGAGGCCGAGCGGGTGATGCGAATCCTGACCGCGGTGCTGAAGTTCCGCGCGTGCCGCGACAATATTCGCGTCGCGACCGGCGCGATGGAGGTGCGCGGCGGCAACGGTTACATCGAAGATTGGGTGAACTCGCGGCTCATCCGCGACGCGCACATCGGCGTGCTGTGGGAAGGCACCAGCAATATCAACGCGCTCGACGTGATCAATCGCGCAGTCGTGAAATCAGGCGGACACGAAACTCTTGGCCGTGCTCTAAAGGCCAAACTTCAGGCGGCGACCGCAGCCCCCGCGGATTTCCGCGCTGAGATTTCAAAGCTGATCGATCGCGCGGTCGCATTCGCCGGCGACGTAGCAGCCAAGCCGAAGCACGAGCGATTGGCTCGGCTCGCGACGGACGCCCTCTACAATGTTGCGAGCGCCGCGCTGATGACCTGGGAAGGTGCGAGCGCCGGCGCCAACGGCCACGACGCGCGCCGCATGATCCTCGCGCGCATGGTCGTCGAGCATCGCCTGCGCGCCGACGATCCGCTTGAGATTCCCGCGTCGGACTGGGAGGAAGACGCGATTACTGCACTGCTCGAACCGCGCGCGGTATCACTCGAACGGGCGGTCCAGCTTGTGACAGCCTAGTTCGCACATTTAGACTTCGCGTTGCGAAGGGAGGGCAGGATGTTCGAAGGCTTCGCGCACAAGCGTATCAAAACCTCGGGCGCGGACATCGCGCTGGTCCAGGGCGGTGCCGGATCGCCGATGCTGCTCCTTCACGGATATCCGCAAAACCACGTCATCTGGCACAAGGTAGCGCCGCGCCTCGCGCAGGATTTTACGCTGGTGATTCCCGACCTGCGCGGCTATGGCGACAGCAGCAAGCCGCCGACTGATGCCGATCATCTTCCATACTCCAAAAGAGCGATGGCGCTCGACATGGTCGAGGTGATGAGCGCGCTCGGCTTCGACCGCTTCGACGTGGTCGGGCACGATCGCGGCGCGCGCGTCACCTATCGCCTCGCGCTGGACCATCCGGAGAAGGTGCGGCGCGCGGCAGTGCTGGATGTAATCCCAACCGTCGAGCAGTTCGAGCGCGCGGACCGGTTCGTCGCGCGTGCGATCTATCACTGGTATTTCCTGGCGCAGCCGGCGCCGTTCCCGGAAACTCTGATTGGCAAAGACCCGGATTATTTTCTCGAGCACTCGATGCAGAGCTGGCGAGGGTCTGACACCTTCAGCCCCGAGGCGCTCGAGGCGTATCGCAAATCATTTCGCGATCCCGAAGTGATCCATGCAAGCTGCGAGGACTATCGCGCCGGCATCACCTGCGACTGCAAGTTCGACGAGACGGATCGCGCTGCAGGTCGCAAGCTCACGATGCCGCTACTCGCGTTATGGGGTGCGCGTGGCCGCCGGGGTGCCTCGCTGCTGGAAATTTGGAAAGCATGGGCGATCGATGTGCGCGGCGAGGGTCTCGACTGCGGACATTTCATTCCCGAGGAAGCGCCCGACGCACTGACGCAGCATCTGCTCGCCTTCTTCGGAAAGGACAGCGCCCGCTGAAAGGGAGAGCGAACATGTTCAAGGTTCTAGCCTTTCTCACCAAGCGGGAAGGGATCGAGACGCGAGACTTTATCGATTACTACGAAAACAAACACGTGCCGTTGATCTGCAGCCTGGCGCCGACTCCGATCGTCTACAAACGCAGATACCTTCTCGAGAAGTTGACTAACGAAGGCGGCGCGATCGATTTCGACGTCGTGACGGAACTCGGATTTCAAGACGGGGCCGACTACCTCGCCTGGATGGCAAAGCTCTCCGGGCCAGGCGCGGGCGAGCTGGTCGCCGCGGACGAGGCGAAGTTTCTCGACCGGTCGCGGACCAGGGCCTACATCGTCGAGGAATACGTGACGTCCGACCGGTAGTGCGTCAGTTCCGCAGCCAGCCGACGATCTTCTGGTGGATGCCGACCGGGTCCGCTGCCTGAAACGCATGTCCCGCGCCGGGAATCATATACAACTCGGCCTGCGGGATTTTGCTTTTGATCAGGTTCGCGTTTTCCGGCAGCACCAGCACGTCCTTGTCGCCGTGTACGATCAGCACCGGACACTTGATTTGACCGAGCCGGTCGTACGCGTTGAAAGTCTGGATTCCCGCCATTGCGCGATCCGCGGTCTCCGGAGGCGTGGGCGGTATCATCTTCGCACCCGCGACCATCATCTGTTTGATCTCGGGATGCTCGGCGACGAATTCCGGCGGCATGATCGCGGGAAGCAGGATGTCGAAACCTTTCTCCGGATCGGTCCCCATGATCCTGTTCGCCGTCATCAGGCGCTCGAGGATTTCCGGCGACGCCATCTTCGCGGTCGTGCCTCCCGCCATCGTGCATCCGAGCACGACCTTGCTGACCTGCTCTGGATGCCGGAGCGTGAGCTCCTGCGCGATCATCCCGCCCATCGACACTCCGAATACTTTTGCCTTCGCGATTCCGAGCGCCTTCAACAGATTGCTCGCGTCGTCGGCCATCGTCTCGACGGTATAGATTCCCTCGGGCTTGTCGCTGAGTCCGGTTCCGCGATTGTCAAAGTAGATGCTCTTGAAACCGCTGAAGAAGGGTAGCGACGGAATCCATCCGGCGCCCGACATTCCGAATCCCATTATCAGAAGCAGCGGCTCGCCCTCGCCGAAAGTGTCGTAGTTGATATTGATGTTACCGGCTTTGATTAGTGGCATCGCGAAAGGACCCTCCCAGTTGAAAAATTGAAAAATCTAAAATGAAAACGGACGCGGCTCTTTATCGAGCTGCGTCCGCTGTTGCGCGCATTTTCTAATTCTCTGTCAGGCGAGCTTCAGGATGCTCTCGGGATGCTGTTCGTTGGGGTCGACTCCAGGTTCCATTTCGTAGACGACCGACTTGTCCACCACCAACTGGCCGTCGTCGCCGACGTAGATCTTGAATCGATCCATCGGGCGCGGCGCCGGCCCTTCAAAGTTGAGACCGCTGATGTAGTAGCCCGAGCCGTGGCACGGGCATTTGAACTTCTGCTCCGTCTTCAGCCATCGCGGCGTGCATCCGAGATGAGTGCACTTGGCGAAGATCGCGTAGAAGCCCGCCTTGGTGCGGATGATCCAGGTGCGGAAATCCTGCTTGTATTTTTCGCTGACTTCGCCGACCACGTAGTCGTCGGGTAAGCCGGCTTTGAACTTCGACGGCGGCAGGAAGAGCACGCGCGGGAATGCCGATCGAACAGCGGCGAGCAAACCGATCAGCGAGAATACGCCGAAGCCCGCCCATCCGAGCACCCCCAGGAAATCGCGGCGGCTCCACAACGTGCCGAGCTCGGTCTTTTCCTTGTCGCGCTTCGCGCGTTCCTTTGCCTGCTCGTCCTCGCGCCACTTCTTCAGTTCGGCGGGATCGGTCGGAGCCTTCTCTTTGAGTGCAACAGCCATCTAAGTAACGCAACCTCCCACGTCTTGACGAGCCTACATTAGCTCATCCACATCTATTGGACGTATCCGATTAGCAAAAATTCTATTACCCAAAGATACGCAACATTCAAGGGCGAAGATAACCCCTATGTACTCGCGCAATGTTGGCGACAGCAATGTTTTTCAGCGGGACGCGAACATTCAGTGCAGCGCCGGCTGAGCGCTCGAGGGCGGCTGCGCCACGGGCGGCGCAACTGGCCTGACAACGGTTGCATTCGTCGTGACAGGCGCGCGCGTCGGAGACCAATCCTGCGGCGTCGTCGATGTGGTCGTCGTCTCATCCAGCGTGTTGTCTGGGATGATCGGCACCGGCGGCGGAGGCGAAGTATCGTTCCCGCCTACCGGCCGGTACATCGGCGCTGCGGCGCTGTCGTTGGCGATCCAGTGCATCGGACGAGCTACCAGCCATTCAAGTCCGTAGCCTACGGGATAAAGGAGGTCGGCGAAGAGCGCGAGCGGCTGCGAATCCTCGTCGTGATATTCCTTGGGGTTCTGTTGATCGTTGTCGTTGTACTGCGCGTTGGAAATTGTAGGCAGTCCAACCAACAGCGCGCCGCAGAAAATAATTGCAACTAAGCGCATGCGAACAACTTTGCGCGATCGTTCGCAGTCGTGTCAACACATCCACAATCGTTCTTGCGCTGCCACCCCTGCAGGCGCAATTCTAAAGCGCGATGACGCTACCGGCAGTGCGCTCCTTCCTGGCATGCTTGCAAATTTTCACTGCTGCGGCAGTCATTTTCATCTTCTCACTCAATGCTCACGGCGCGCAGCCGCCGGGCGCGATTGCTTTCGTCGGCACCGATTCCAACATCTACTACTGCGACGCAAAATGCGCGCAGCCAAAATGCATCACCTGCAAAGCGGCCGCGATTCACGTCAGGCGCGACGCCGCGATCAGGCCGGCGATGCTCACTGACAACGCTCCCGACGCGGGCCAGGCCGCCGGCGGCACTGAATACGGATGGCCGACATTCTCGCCCGACGGCAAGCGCATCGCGTATTCGGCCGAGACGCACAAGCAGGCCGAGGATTCGTTCGCGGTGTGGATGTACGATCTCGCGCGCAGCCAGGCGATGCTGATCTTCGAGAGCCGCTCCGAGCGCATCGTCTATATGGTCTGGACGCCCGACGGGCAGCACCTTTCATTTCTGCTTGGCGAGCCGCACGGACTCAGCCTGGTGCTGGCCGAGGTCAAGGAATCGACGCCGGTGAGAATCGTCACTACCGGGATGCCCCTGTACTTCGATTGGAGCACGCGCGGCGACGAGGTTGCGCTGCACACGCTCGCGCTCGACTCGGATCGCACCGAGCAGGTATCGCTGATGAGCCTGACGCCCAGCAGCCAGAACGTACTCAAGGTGCTGTCGACAGGACGCACGCCGTTCAAGACTCCCGCATGGTCGCCCGACGGCAAGCATCTCGCGTACGTAGTGAATTACCACGCTGAATCGAACATCGTGGTCGCCGACGCCGACGCCAGTCATCCGCGATCGGTCGTGAGCTTGCCGGTGGGGGAGAATAGTTTCGTATGGGCGCCCGACTCGGCGCACCTCGCGTATGCGACCGCGATCTCACCGCAGGATCCGACCTACAGCGGCATCAAGCTGGTCGATATCGCCACCGCGAATTCGAAGTGGCTGACCAAGGACGCGGTCGCCGCATTTTTCATTGCGCCCGATTCGCGGCATGTCGCCTTCATCGGCGTCCCTGAAGAGAAGCCGTACTACAGCTGGTCGGTGGTCGACGTTAAGACCGGCGCTCAAAAGGCGCTCGGCAATTTCCTGGCGACGCCGGACGAATCGACCGCCTACCGCTACTTCGATCAGCTCGCGGTATCGCACACGATCTGGTCCCCCGACTCGTCGGCATTCATATATGCCGGCGTGCGCCTGGAAGGATCGCCGGACAAGGCGCTCGGCTTTGCGCCGGCCCCGTCAGCCTGGATAGTGCCGATCGACGGCAGCGCGCCGCACGCCGTCTCAAACGCAGTGCTCGCGTTTTTTTCACCGGCAAAGTAGGGCGGACCTGATGGAACGCGTGAACGAGAGCCACCGGAAGCTTCAGACTTTGAGCCGAGCCTCTCAAGGAAATGGAAAGCGGTTGGATCAGGCGAAGCTCGATAGTGCCTTGGACGATTTGATAAAGACGTTCGAGGACGTCAACCGGAAGCTCGACGAGTTGATTGCCAAGGCGAAGAGATAGCGCGTCCGTTTAACTCTTTCGGCACACATAAATGGCGGCCGGCTTTCCCAGCACCGACACTCGGATGATTTTGCTCGGCGCGATCTTGCGCGTGCGCTCGAGCTCGCGCATCAGCCGCCACTCCGCGGTCAGCATCACCATCATGCCGCCGCTCTTGAGCACGCGCGCGAACTCCTTGAACCACAGCGGATAGAGTTTTCGATTCTCGCCGTGCGATCCATAGCGCACCCCCCATGGCAAGTTCGTGACGATTTTATTTACGCTCGCGTCAGCGAGCGGGAGCGCACCCGCGTCCCAATTCTCGAGCTGGATCGGCTTGTAGCGCGCGCCGACGTTGACCCGCGCCGCCGCCAGCGCCCCATCGTCGCGGTCGCTGCCGAGCAGCATCGCGTATCGCCCAAGGTGCGCCCGCTCGATCAGTATTGTGCCCGCACCGCAAAACGGATCGAGCACGACGTCGTCCTCGCGCGGCTCGGACAGCCACCCGAGCGCGGCCGCACTCGATGCGCGCAACGACGCCGGGCGATGCGCGATTTTATACTCGCGATGCCGCATGCGGTCGTCGCTAAGGCGCACTGTCAGGAAAAATTCCGCGTCGATCATCGTCGCCCATAACTCGACGTCGGCGTCTTCTTCCTCCAGCCGCCAGGTGTGATCGTCGCGCTCGAGAATCCCGCGCTCGACCGCGCGCTGAAAATCGACCCGGCGATACTCGTGCTCTCCCGCCATCCTGGCGATCACGCGAAACTTGAGCCTGCGGCCCGCGCGCGTGCCCGGCGAGACCTTGACCCGTGCCGCCAGCGCCGGCTCGACCAGAGGCGCTTCGCGCGCAGCGCCGCGAATTTTGTCCAGCTCTTTGTTCTCGGCTCCGATGCCGGCGCGGTAGCCTGCGAGCCCGAACAGATCCTCGGGCGTGCGCAGCGTGCCGAGCTTCTCTGCCGCCGGCGCGAAAAAAATTGTCATCCCGGCGCGATCGGGCACCACGCGCCGCGTGATCTCGCGCGCGCCACGGATTCGGCCCGCTATCTCGTCCGCCGCGATTCCCTCGAATCCCGGCTGCGTATGCGCGATGTAGAGATTTGGCCCGAAGCGAAGCGGATGCGGCTGCGCGCGCTCTGGCAGCGCAGGCTTGCGCTCGCGGCGCGCATGTCGATAGGTCTGGCGCGCGCTATTCACCTGTCGACGGGCTACTTCGAGCGCGACAAGTACTCGTGCGTCTCGGTGTTGATCGTGATCGTGTCGCCCTCGGCGACGAAGTGCGGCACCTGGATCACCATCCCGGTCTCGAGCGTTGCCGGCTTGAGCGTATTGTTCACGGCAGCCGTTTTCATTCCTGGGTCGGTCTGCACCACCTTGAGCGCGACCATCTTCGGCAGCGTGACGTTGAGCGGCGTCGTTTCGTAGAATTCGACTTCGACTTCGAGGTTCGGCGTCAGAAATCCGACCACGTCCTCGATCAGCTCCTTTGGAATCGTGATCTGCTCGTAGTTCTCGGTGTTCATGAAATGGAAATCGTCTCCGTCCTGGTAGAGGAACTGCATCTTGCTCTGATTCAGGATCACCCGCTCGACTCGATCTTCCGAGCGGAACCGGTTCTCGGTCTGCGATCCCGTCTTCACGTTGCGCAGCTTGGTCTGCACCATCCCGCGCCAGTTGCCGGGCGTGATATGCGTGATCGTCATGATCCGCCACAGATCGTTGTTGTATTCGACAATCATACCCGGGCGCAGTTGCGTCGCTTGAATTAGCATTGCGTGGACACTCTCGATAAGACCGAAGGTTAAGGATGGAATTCTACGCAAGCCCGCATCGCGCGGCAAGTTCGCGCCAGGGTTGGGTACTGTCTTAATTCGGGGCTGAGTGTCTGAATTTGAATCCGCGAGTGTCTTAATTCGCGGGAGCCGCTTTAACGTAAATCGACGGGCTTAAGCCGAGGGTCGTCAGTGGACACGCAGCGCGCAAACACAAATTGAACAGACTGCTCGACTATCGTATCCGGTGCGCCCGGATGCGAGTAAAGCCTGAACATTTTGTTCTTTTCCCTTTCGCAAGCACTCGCGGAGTCAAACGCCCGCCATTGCTCCCACATGACGATGGGTGCCTTTAGATCAACAAGCTGTTTCGTAGGCACGAGCCCTGCTGGCCCGCTGTGCGGTAAAACAGGCGGCAAAAGCAGATACCAGCCCACAAGCGCGAGCGCTACGGCATGGCGAGTTTTCATCGTGCGCGCTAAGGAAGCAGTTTGCTGTACCACGGCTTCGACGGCGGTGGCGTGCCGTACGGCGGCGGGTATCCATATGGATACGGATTCGGCGCGTACGGATTGTAGCCTGGCGCATACGGATTCGCGTAGGCGTACGGATTGGGCCGGTAGTAAGGCGACGGATACGCCGGATAGACCCCATACGGCGACGGATACATCGGCGGATTGTTGTAGACGTTCATCCCGGCGCCGCCGCCGACCGTGTCGATCGATGCCTCGACGAAATCGTTGCCGTTGCCGTACGCACGAATCCTCGCGTCACTGCCCGCCGGCATCGGGAACGTCAAGTCGAACGAACTGTATCCGCTCGTGTTCACCGCAATCGGCTTGACCAGGCGTCCGTTCACGTAGACACCCGCATGACGCACGCCCGGCCCCGCGATCTGCCCGACCACTTCGATATTGCCCGGCGCCGCCATCGATTCTTCGGCATCGATCACGTTGATCTGCACGTTGGTCAGCGGCCCGAGCGACGAGTTCGCATCGATATGCCGGCGCGACGGCGAGAGCGCATCGTCAGGCCGCGGAATTTCGGCGGTGTTGTTACCCTTGGAGGGGCCCGCCGACGCGAGCGGACTGTCTGCCAACAGGCCAGCGTCGTCGCGCGACGCGCTCGCGCCCGGATCGACTTCAATCATCTCTTCGCTGCCCTTCATCGGACCGATTGCGCCGGGGTCCGGCGTAACCAGCGCCTGCGCCTCGCGCCCGTAAGAGTCGGCCACGCGAATCGACTGCGTCGGCGACGGCTGCTCGATCGAGAAGTCGAAATTCACTCGCTGATCGCCGGGGGTACTGGCGACATCGATATCCTTGCTCTTCGTGTCGCCGTCGAAAATCCCCGCCGACTTGAGGTCGGTGCCTTCAAAGAAACCTTTCACGCGAACGGTTCCTTCCTTGAAAACCCGCGAATCGATCTCGACCTTCGGCGCCGCGGGCATTGCTTCTCCCGACGGCGGAGCGACCGACGCATGCGACTCGGGCACCTCGCTGCTCGCCACGGGTCCCTTCGACGCGGGCACCTGCTTCTCGAGCGCCGCGATTTTTTCCCTGATATCGGCCCACTGCTCAGGATACTGACCGCCGGCAATTTTCGCCGCGGTTTCTATCCGGTCGCGATCGCTGAGTATCGACGCCATCGCGCCGCTCGCGCTCGCGTTGTCATGCGCGCCCAGAGCCGTCGACAGTGTTTGCGCATCGCCGGCCAGGCTGGCAACGGGCGCGAGGATCGGACCCGCCCTGGTGGACGACGCGTTGATTGCATTGAGCATCGCAAACGCATGGTCGCTCAACTCGAGCGCCTTCGCTTGCGCGTCCTGTGCGAAGGATTGCCGCGGCCCGATCCCGACTCCAACGATCGCGATCAAAAAAAGGGCCATCGCGATCTGCCCGGAGACAGATCCGATACGCGCCACCAGCGCGACACTTCGATGCGCGATAGAGTCGATCACCCCTCTCGACCTACAGGGCTACGGAGTTTCCCGGTAGCGTTCTGCCGTTTGCTTAATCCGACGAGAGAGCTTCAGGAACAGTTCACCCTCGTCATAGATGAAGAGCGCGAGAGCGCCGCCGGCACCGACGATCAGACCAAGGATAAACACTCCCATATGATCCCGCCCTCCAGATAATCAAGGATTATATTCAAATCCGCGCCGCTAAACCTACCCGAAAAAACAACCGTCAGTGTTAGCTCTTTACTCCGCGAATCGTGCCGGTTTCCTCGAGAGAAGGATTACGGGCTAGCGCTGCTCGTCCACGCGGTACGCAACCCCACCACTTTGTAGTATCTTGATTCCAACGTGCCTGATCTCGCCACAACCGATCCTCCAACCGCAGGCGTCATCGCCCTCGACCGCCGAATAGTCGTACGCGTGATTGGCGACGATCGCGCCTCCTTCCTTCACGGGATGTGCACCGCCGACGTAAACGGCGCCAGTCCTGGCGCCATCCTGCCCGCGCTATTTCTCACAGAGCATGCGCACGTGATTGCCGACGCGTTCATCTGGGTGTCGCCCAACACGCTTATCCTCGACATCGACGCCGACGCATGGACGCGGACGCGCGCGCAGCTCGAAAAATTGCTGGTTGCCGACGATGTGGAATTCGAAGACGGTGCGGAGCTCGCCGTCATCGACGTCGAAGGACCAGCCGCCCTCGACGCGACCGGCGCATCGTCGCTTCCGCCGTGGACTTTCATCGAGCAGGCCGGTGGCGCGCTCGTCGGCAACTTGCCCCGCTTTGGCGGGCCGGCTTCATCGGTGATCGCGAGGCACGATTCGCTCGATTCGACGATCGCCGAAATTCTGGCGAAGGCGCCGGGTTCGCGCCGGATCGACTCTTCGACGCTCGAAACCATCCGAGTCGAAAACGGCGTCGCGCGGGTTGGCGTCGATACCGCCGACAAGACGATCGCGCTCGAGGCGCGGCTCAATCGCGCGATCTCCTTGAACAAGGGATGCTACCTCGGGCAGGAAACGATCGAGCGGGCGACCGCGCGCGGCGGTTTGAAAAAACGGATGTTCGGCCTTAGGTTTAATACTGCTGACCTGCCGGACGCCGGCGCTGTCCTGTTTCTGTCAGGCAAGGAAGTGGGTAGTGTGACGAGCGCCGTTCGCTCGCCGCGCTTCGGCGCGATCGGGCTGGCGATTTTGCATCACAGCGCATGGACGTCCGGCACCGAGTTGAAGGTGGGCGAGGATGGCAGCGCAATCGTGACGGATTTGCCGTTTACGCAGAATTGACGAGTTGAAGCGATACTTTAAGTTTATCACGCGGGCCTGGTGAAATACGGTCCGGATTCAGGGAGAGTTGATCAAATGGCTAACGTGCTCGGTAAGCGTTACATGTGCGAAAAGTGCGGCACCGAGGTGCTGTGCAACAAGGCCGGTGACGGCGGTCTGGAATGTTGCGAGCTCGAAATGAAGATCAAAGAAGCGAAGCCGCTCCCGAGTTCCGACTAGGACGCGCGCAAGCTCACTCGCGACGAAGGCATAAACTTTGGTGGTAGCCGATCTCGGGAAAGCCGATCTGGTTCTACACCAGGGTCCCGTCCTCGGCCATCCCGGCAGTGACTCGGTCGCCGTCTCCCGCGGCGTAGTCGTCGCGCACGGTTCGTTCGCGCAACTGAAACCGCTGGTCGGTCCGCGCACTCATCTGATCAAACTGGCGGGCCGCACCGTCGCGCCTGGCTTCATCGATTCGCACATCCATTTTCGCGAGGCTGCCGCAGCTGCGACCGGAATCTCGGTTCAGCGGTGCCGTACCGTCGCCGATCTTCTGGCTGATTTGCGGCTCGCCGCTGGAAAAACTCCGCCGGGCAACTGGATGCGCGCGTTCGGATGCGACGAGGCGATGATGCCCGATCAGCGCGGGCCCACCCGCGCAGAGCTCGACGAGTCAGCGCCCAAGAATCCGCTGCGCCTGCGCCATCAGACTTTGCACGCGACGTGGCTCAACTCGCGCGCGATTGCGGTGCTTGGCCTCGAGGCTCCCGGCTTCACTCCGCCCGATGGCGCCAACCTGATTCGCGACGCCGCCGGCAAGCTCACCGGCCTGGTAGTCGGAATGGAATCGTGGCTGTCAGATCATCTTCCGCTGGTGACCGCCGCCGAATCCGAGTCCCGCGCGCGCATCATGAGCCGCGAAATGGCCGCCGCGGGAGTCACCGCGTTCACCGACGCCACCACCCGCAACGGCCCGGTCGAAGTCGAACAGCTCGCGAAACTCGTGCAATCGAAGGCGATATGCCAGCGGGTCGGCGTGATGATCGGCGGCCAGCATCTCGACGCCGTCGATCGATGCGAGCAGCTTGCCCGCGCCGCCGGAATCAGCTTGGCGGGCGCGAAGTTCATGCCCGGTTATCAATACGATCCAGCCGGCCTCTCGCGTCCGGTCCGCCGCGCGCTCGAGCGCGGCCTCGATTGCGCCTTTCACGTCACCGAACTCGAGGAGCTGGAAGAGGCGATCGCCGCGATCGAATCCGCCAAGGCGCAATTTTCCCGGCCGCACGATATACCGCGGTTTCGCATCGAGCATGGCGGGATCATCACGCCCGAATACATCGACCGACTCATGGCCGCCAACGTGTGGGTCGTAACCAATCCCGGCTTCATCTATTTTCGCGGTCCCAAGTATGCGGCCGAGCCGGGCCTGGTCGCGCATCTCTATCGCGCGCGCAGTCTCAAGGACGCCAACGTTCATTTGGTCGGCGCGACCGATGCGCCCGTGACGCCTGCCAGGCCGTTCGCGGCGATTGTAGCGGCAGCCTCCCGCATGACGATTGACGGCACCGTGCTCGCACCCGCCGAAGCGCTCTCGATGCCCGATGCGTTCGCGCTTTTCACAACCGAAGCCGCGCGCCTCGCCCGCCTCGATGCTGGCGTGATCGAGCCTGAACGTCTTGCCGATCTTATCGTGCTGCCGCGCGACCCCTCCGCAATGACTCACACCGATCTGATGAACCTCACCGTCGATATCACGATCGTCGCAGGGCGCGTCGTCTATGAGCGCGGCCGTCCCGCAATCGCGAGCAGCGACAGCGCCGATCTGCGGTCTACCTGATCGCTCAACGCCGATGCCGTCGAAGACGAACGGTTCAAGCGCGGTTCTGTACGCCAAGCGCGGTCCAGTCGCGTGGGTCACGCTCAATCGCCCCGCTCAATTCAACGCTTACAACATGGCGATGCGCGACGCGCTGTTTCAAATCCTCAGCGCCATCCACGACGATCGCGACGTTCGCGCGATGGTCTTGCGCGGGGCCGGCCAGGCCTTCTCGACCGGCGGCGATCTTGCTGAATTCGGGATGGCGCCGTCGCCGATCGTCGCGCGATGGGTCCGCTTTCGCCGCGACGTGTGGGGGATGCTCCGCGCGCTGCCGATTCCGACGATCGCCGCGATTCATGGCTACACGGTCGGCGGCGGACTCGAGATGGCTCTGCTGTGCGACCTCGCAATCGCTGCCGACGACACCCGCCTGTCGCTGCCTGAGACGGGCGCCGGCATGATTCCCGGCGTCGCCGGCACGCAGACGGCAGCGCGCCGACTCGGGCTTGGCCGCGCGCTCGACCTCTGCCTCACGGGCCGTTGGATTGACGCCCAAGACGCGTTACTTGTAGGTATGGTCGCCGAAGTGGTTCCCTTGGCAGACTTGGATCGCCGCGCACTCGCGATCGCGCGCGCATTCGCACGCGTCAGCCGCGAGCGATCCGCGATACTCAAGCTGGCGGTGTGGGGAGGCCTCGATTTGCCACTGCGACAAGGACTAGAACTCGAACACCGGCTCTGGAAGCGTTTACGCGCTGGGAGGAATCGCGCGCAGTGAACACCGTTAACTTCGTCACGATCCCGGCGTCGATCGTGCCCGACCAGGAAATCCTGGTCTTCGGCGCGCAACGCCTCACCTATGCGGATCTGAACGACCAGGTCTCTCGCCTGTGCACGGTCTTCAAACAGTTCGGCCTCGCGCATGGCGACGTCATCGCGGTGCTCGACACCAACTCCGATCTCTACATCGAGTGCTACTACGCCGCTGCCAAGGCCGGGCTCACATTCCTGCCGCTCAACTATCGGGCCAAGGATGCCGAGCTCGAGTACATGATCAACACGGCGAATGCGAAGGTGTTGCTAGTCGGCGATCGCTACCTGGAGTTGATCACGAAGATTCAGCCCCGGCTCCGCGCGAGCAAAATTGTCGCCTTGGGCGACGGTGTCCGCGGATTGCCTCGAATCGCCGAACTGGTCGCCAAGGTCGATCCCGACGAATCCGAAGCTGAAGTCGAAGACGAAGACATCTCGATTCTCATGTACACGAGCGGGACAACTTCGCTGCCCAAAGGTGTGCAGCTTCGCTTCCGCGATTTCGCCGCCTACGTGACTGCCAACGTCGAGATGGCCGACGGCACCGATCGCGGCGTCGCGCTGGTGTGCGTGCCGTTTTACCACATCGCCGGAACCACGGCGTACATGACCAACATCTGGACCGGCCGCAAAGTGATTGTCATGCCGCAGTTTGACGCCAAGGCGTGGCTCGAACTCGTCGCTCGCGAGCACGTCACCCACGCCTTCGTGGTGCCCACGATGATGAAGCAGATCATCGACGAGCCCGCATTCGCGACAACTGATCTCTCGACGTTGAGCAACCTCGCCTACGGCGGTGCGGCGATGCCGGTGCAGGTGATTCGTCGCGCGATTGAAGTCTTTCCGAAGAAAGTCGGCTTCGTGAACGCCTACGGGCAGACTGAAACCACGTCATCGCTGACCGTGCTCGGCCCCGACGACCATCGGCTCGAAGGCACGCCTGAGGAGATCGAACTCAAGCTCAAACGGCTCAACTCGATCGGCAAGCCGCTCCCTGACGTCGAGATTCGCGTGCGCGACGAGGACGGCAAGTTCCTCTCGCATGGCGAGGTCGGTGAAATAATCATCCGCACCCCGCGCATCATGAAAGGCTACGCCGGCCGCGACGACGACGCGCGTTTGCCCGACGGATGGCGCGCGACCGGCGACCTCGGATGGCTCGACGACGACGGCTACGTCTTCTTCGCCGGCCGCAAGGACGACATGATAATCCGCGGCGGCGAAAATATCGCTCCCGCCGAAATCGAAACTGTCCTGATGAGCCATCCGGCCGTCGACGAATGCGCCGTGATCGGCGTGCCTTCGGTCGAGTGGGGGCAAATCGTCAAGGCCTTCGTCGTTCCGCGCAAGGATGCGAAGGTAACTGACGCCGAGCTCGAGGATTTCTGCCGCTCGCGGCTGGCAAGTTTCAAGCGTCCCGAGCGCATCGAGTTTATCGACGCGCTGCCGAAGAATCCGCTCGGCAAAATCCTGCGCAAAGATTTGCGCGCGCCCGCCGGAGGCGTCTGACGGCGCGCCTCGCCAAAAAATCCCGGCCACATCGCGGCGCTCGCACCGCGCCGGCCGGCGTGATCGAAGTTTCCTTCGCCAGCGGATGCGTCAGCGCGACGCTTCGCTACCCCGGCTCGCGCGCGATTCTCACGCCCGCGATGGCGGTCCGGCTGCTCGAGCTGTTCGAACACGTCGAGGACGACGACGCCGTCCGGATGCTCGCGATTACGGGGACCGGCTCCGCGTTCTGCATCGGATTTGACGACGGAGTCGATCCACGCCTGGTCGAATCGCTCGCCGTGCTGTCGAAGCCAACCGTCGCGATCCTTAACGGCGACGCCTTCGACGAAGGCCTTGAACTCGCGATGGCCGCCGACATTCGCGTCGCGATTTCGTCCGCGCGTTTCGCGATCATGCAAGTCAAGCACGGCGCGATGCCGCATTTCGGCGCGACTCAGCGGCTTCCACGATTGGCCGGCGCCGCGACCGCTCTGCGCATGATGCTTACCGGAACGGCTCTGGGAGCCGACGAGGCGATGCGCTCCGGCCTCGTTACGTATCTCGCCGGCAATCCTACCGACCTCGCTAGCGTAAGCGGTCGGGTCGCCGAGGCTATCCTGAGCCGCGCGCCGCTCGCCGCGCGCCTGGTAAAAGACGCCGTAGTGAAGGGCTATGACATGACTTTGGATCAGGGCATCAGGCTTGAGGAGGATCTGTACGCCCTGCTACAAACGACTTCCGACCGCGCCGAAGGAGTGCGCGCTTTTCTCGAGAAGCGCAAACCGCTGTTCCGAGGCGCGTGAAATCCCGGCGCAAACTTAGCGACAAATTATCCGAAAGGATCAGGACCACGAATGGCAAATCAGCTCGGCAAAGTTTATATCTGTGGCAACTGCAAATCGCAGGTCATCGTCACCAAGGGCGGCTCCGGCCAGCTCAAGTGCTGCGGCGTTCCGATGGAACAAAAAAAGTAGCGATCACGCTCCCTCGAGCGTCCATCGCGACAACTGGAGTGAGGGCCAACGAATGATTGCTGCGATCATAGTCGGAATAATTGCGGGCTTCCTGGCCGGTAAAATCATGGACGGCTCGGGCTTCGGAGTTATCGGCGACCTCCTCCTCGGCCTGGTCGGCGGACTCATCGGCGGCGCAATCTTCGGCTCGCCCAACACCATGATCGGCGCGATCGTGGTCGCGACGATCGGCGCAGTGATCCTAGTGTGGATCTCGCACATGCTGAAGCGCGTCTAAGAAGAGGATTCCGCGCGCGCCGGCTCTTATCCCATCGCGCGGATACGCAGGCCCTCGGCCTGCTTGCGAATCGGTTCGGGCAGCCTGACTTTATGCGCGTCGATCCAGTTGGTCTCGAGCCGGTAGAACTCGCGCGCCGGTTCGTAGAACAGGTGGATCACGACGTCGTCGTAATCCAGCACCACCCAGTGCGCATGATGCATCCCCTCGACGGCCAGCGGACGTTGTCCCGCCTTGCTCATCGCTTCCTCGATTCCGCGCGCGATCGCCTGTACCTGCACGTCGGAGCGCCCGGTCGCCACCAGGAAATAATCCGCGACCGATCTCAGATGCTCAGCCTCGAGCACGACCAGGTCGTAGGCCTTTTTTTCCAGCGCCGCTTCGGCGGCGACGATTGCCTTCCTCAGCGCCGTCAAGAATTCTGACCGCGATTGGCCGGCGTGTTCGCCGTCTGTGGATGTTTCGATCGGAATTGGAATGAACGCGAAAGATTAAGCAGAGCGTGCCTCATACAGCGAGTGGCGCTGGATATAGTCGACGATGTCGATCGGCACCAAGTACCTGATCGATTCGCCATGTTGCAGTTTGCCGCGAATATCAGTCGCTGAAATAGGTAGGAACGTGGTGTCGACGAAGGATAGCGTTTGTCCGCTCGAATGCACGTAGTGATCGTCTGCCTGAGTGTAGCCAAACCGTTTGAGCGCGGCAACTGAAATTCGCGGTGGACCGTCTTCCCCTTCGGTTAACCTTGTATGAACGACAAAGTTGCACAGCCGCGTCAGTTCCTCGGGTTCCTTCCACGATTCCAGCTCGGCAAACTGATCCGCGCCCATCATCAGGTACAGCGGCGCCGGCTGTTTCAGCGTGGCCAGGAAGTGGCGCACGGTATCAATCGTGTACGAGCGCCCGGACCGCCGAATCTCAACGTCTGAGGTCATGAAATGCCGGTTGCCCTTGGTCGCCGCCCGAACCATCGCGAGGCGATGCTCTGACGGCGCCAGGTCGCCTGACGGCTTATGTGGCGGCGACGCGGCCGGAATGAAATACACCAGGTCGAGCTTCAGTGCCTCGCGAACTTCCTCGGCCGCGCGCAGATGCCCGAGATGAACCGGATTGAAACTACCGCCGAACAAACCTACCCGCATCTGATTTTATTTCGCGCCGCGTTCAGGCGCGGACCTGTCCAGTCCCGCGCAGCACGTACTTATATGTAGTCAACTCGTTGAGCCCCATCGGTCCGCGCGCGTGCAAGCGATTAGTTGAGATTCCAGTCTCCGCCCCGAAACCAAATTCGAAGCCGTCGGTAAATCGCGTCGACGCATTAACGTAAACCGTAGCGGAATCGACCTCGCGTTCAAAGCGGGCCGCGGTCTTCGCGTCGCCGGTTACGATCGCGTCGGCAAGATGTGATCCGTGAAGCGCGATAAAATCGATGGCTTCGCCGACTGAATTCACCACCTTCACCGCCAGTATGAGGTCATTGTATTCGGCGTCCCAGTCTTCGTCGGTCGCCGCGCGCGCCGCCGGTACGATTTTTCGCATAGCCTCGTCGCCGCGAATCTCGACGCCGTCCGCCGTCATCCGCGCGGCGAGCCCGGGTAGAAATTTCTCCGCGACATCGCGATGCACCAGCAAATTTTCCATCGAATTGCAGACCGAGGGCCGCGAGCATTTCGCATTCACGCAAATTTCCTCGGCCATCTTCAAATCCGCCGCCCGATCGACGTAGGTGTGGCAGATTCCGTCAAAATGCGGCAGCAACGGAATCGCGGATCCGTCCAGCGCATCCTTCAACGACTTTCCCCCGCGCGGAATTATCAGGTCGATCAGATCGCGGCTCCGCTTCATTATCTGGATCACTTCGCGATCAGGATCGCGGATAACGGTCGCCGCGTCGGCCTCGAGGCCGGCGTCCTTCAACGCGCGCGAAATTAATCCGGCCAGGAACTCCGTTGCTGCTGAGCGCTTCGCTGCCGCCCCGGAGGACGACCGCGTTGCCCGCTTTGAGCGTCAGCGCAGCCGCATCGACCGTGACGTTGGGGCGCGATTCGTAAATCATCGCGATCACCCCGATCGGCACTCTCACCTTTTCGATCTTGAGCCCGTTGGGCCGCGTCCATTTCTCGATCGCAACGCCGACCGGATCGTCGAGCGCCTCGACTTGAAGTACGCCCAAGGACATCGCCTCGATTCGTTTCTCGTCGAGCGTAAGGCGCTCGACAAAAGCGCCGCCACGCCCACTTTTGCGCGCGCGCTCGAGGTCGATCGCATTCGCCCGAATGATATCCGCGCGCGAATCGCGTATCGCAGCGGCCAGCCGCCGAAGAAAATCATTCTTCTCGCCGGTCGTTGCCAGCGCCATCCGCGGCGCAGCAGCCCGCGCCCGCGCGAGCGCAGCAACTGTGTCCGATTCGACCATCATCCGAGTCACTAATGAAGGATATCTATCGAACGACGGCAAATAAACCCGAGGCCTCTTAACACTAAGGTGCAGGGGTTACCCCTGCCCAGGAAGTGTGAAACCACGGAGGTTTCACGCTAGATCAAGTGGATGTTCCGTCCTAGGCAATCTCTTTGATCAGCACAAAATTGTCACGATGGATAATTTCGTCGGCAACTTTGTAACCGAGCAGCGTCGGAATTTCCGTCGAGCGCCTGCCAGCCACTTTCAGCACATCCGACGCCGGATAGTTCACCAGCCCGCGCCCGAACTCGACGCCGTCCGGATCGAGCAGGCTCACGCAGTCGCCGCCGCCAAAATCTCCGCGCACCTCACGCACGCCCGACGGCAGCAGAGAACGTCCGCGATTGCGGAGCGCATCGGCCGCACCCTTGTCGACCGCGAGCGATCCCGCGGGCCGCAGCGCGAATGCGATCCAATGCTTCCTGCTTTTGAGCCGCACTCCCGCGGGCACGATCAGCGTGCCCGCCTCACGCGACGGATCCAGCGCCGCGGTGACGATTCCGGGGTCGCGGCCGCGAGCGATAATCACGGCGATGCCGGCGCGCGCCGCCTGCCGCGCCGCCTTCAACTTGGTCGCCATCCCGCCGACGCCGAGCGGGCCGGCCTTCTCGGCCACCAGCCCCCGCATTTCCGCTTCGGGATCGTTGATCACCGGAATCAAGCGTGCGTCATCGCGCTCGCGAGGGTCGCCAGTGAGGACGCCCTCGACGTCGCTCAAAATAATCAGAAGCTGCGCCTGCACCAGGCTCGCGACCAGCGACGACAGCACGTCATTGTCGCCGAGCCGAATTTCCTCGACCGCGACCGTGTCGTTCTCGTTGACGATCGGAATCACGCCCGCGCCGAGTAATTCAGTGATGGTCTGATTCGCATTCTGACGGCGTCGGCGTTCCGCCAGATCCTGATGCGTCAGCAAGATCTGCGCTACGCTCCTGTTGTGAGGGTCGAAAGCACGCGCCCACGCCGACATCAGCTCGATCTGTCCGGTCGCGGCGGCAGCTTGCCGTGCCGCGATGGTCGCGCCGTGAAGTTTCGAGAGTCGCGCGCGTCCGGCGGCAACCGCGCCCGATGTGACGATCACGATTTCCTGTCCGGCGCGCGCGGCTGACTCGATCTGCGCTGCGAGCTGCTCGATCACGTCGAGACGCAGGCCGTCGACGTCGGACAGCACGGCGCTGCCAACTTTGATTACGACGCGCCGCGCTCGCGCGACCGTCGATTCCTTATAGTTCAGTTGGGACATGCGCCGGCTGATCTATCGTATGAAGCATTCGCGTAATCGCTGCGACCAGCGGCGCCAGCTTTTCCTTCTTCTCGGCCGACATCGGAAAGACTTCGAGCCCGGTGAGTTTGCGAAGCCTGCGCGTGATTTTAGTTACCTCGGCCGCCGTGACGAGATCGATTTTATTCAGCGCGACTACAGCCAGCCTCTCCGCTAACACGGGATCGAACGCCGCAATCTCCCCGCGCACGGTCGTAAACGCGGCCGCCGGATCATCGGTCGCGTCGAGCACGTAGACAATCAGCCGCGTACGCATGATATGCCGCAGAAAACGAATCCCCAGCCCAAGCCCCTTGTGCGCTCCCTCGATCAGGCCGGGAATATCCGCGAGCGTGAAACTTTCCTCGTTGGAAATAGCCACACGGCCGATATTGGGCGCCAGCGTGGTGAAAGGGTAGGGCGCGATCTTCGGGCGCGCCGCGCTCAGCGCGCTCAGCAACGTCGATTTGCCCGCGTTCGGAAGTCCGACCAGGCCGGCCTCCGCGACCAGCCGCAGCTCCATCCGAATCCATCGCTGATCGCCCACGGTTCCGGGCGTCGCGATTCGCGGCGAGCGCCGCGTCGACGACGCAAAGTGCATATTGCCGCGGCCGCCTTCGCCGCCCTGCGCGATTACCGCGGTGTCACCCGGCATCACCAGGTCCGCGAGCGTCTTGCCGCTTTCCTCATCGAAGACGATCGTGCCCGGCGGCACTCGCACCACGATGTCGTCGGCGCCGTGCCCGTATTGTTCCTTGCCGCGGCCAGGTTCGCCGTCTTTCGCAATCAGACGCGGCTGATATTTGAAATCGAGCAGCGTCGACAAGCCCTCGTCGACCTGGAAGATTACGCTGCCGCCGCGACCGCCGTTGCCGCCCGCCGGTCCGCCGAACGGCCGGTACTTCTCACGCAGAAACGCGATTGCGCCATCGCCGCCCTTGCCGGCGTGCACGAATACCCTGGCTTCATCGATAAATCGCATGGCGGCGTTATTCACTATAGTCCGTGCGCGCGTTGCCAATCTTCTACCAGTCGAGATCCCTGAGAGGCGGAATCCTGAATCGCGCGCGGAATAGCGCGCTGTAATCGGACCCCCACCTTCATCCTCTCCCTAACAGGGAGAGGGGAAACGACCTAGCGGCGTGCGCCAAGGATTTCTACAGGCAAATTTCTGCCAGCGCGCGCACCGTATTGATATCGCCGGTGCCTATCAGCATCGTCTTGACCGGCGACGCCTTCCACGCCTTGAGCCGATCCGCGATTCGCTCGCGATTGCCGACCAGCGCGACCTCGTCGACCAGCTTGTCCGGCACCAACGCCATCGCCTCGGCCTTCTTGCCTGCGAGGAACAGGTCCTGGATTTTTCCCGCGATGTCTTCGTAACCCATCCGCTTCGCGTAGTCGTTGTAGAAATTTTTCGCGCGCGCGCCCATCCCGCCGATGTACAGCGCGAGCATCCCCTTCACCGGCATGCGGCATTTCTCGACGTCCGGGCCCATGTAGCACTGGACGAATGGCGCGACGTCGAAATTGTCGAGGCTCTTTTTGCCGCCGGTCTTCGCGAACCCTTCCTTGAGCGGCGCATCATAGATGTCCCATCGCTCCGGATTCATCCAGACCGGGATCACGCCGTCTGCAATTTCACCGGCGAGCGCGATTCCCTTGGGGCTGATCGACGCGGTGTAAATCGGCATGTCCTTGCGGCCGTGCAGGATACTCTTCAGCGGCTTGCCGAGGCCCGACGCGCCCGGCCCGGTGTACGGGATGTCGAATTCCTTGCCGTGATGCTCGACCGGAGCTTCGCGCGCGAGAATCGCGCGCACGATCTCGATGTACTCTCGCGTGCGCTGCAACGGCTTGCCGTACGACACGCCGTGCCAGCCCTCGACCACCTGCGGACCCGACGGCCCGATACCGAGGATGAAGCGGCCGCCCGACAGCGCGTCGAGCGTCATCGCGGTCATCGCGGTCATGGCTGGTGTGCGCCCCGGCATCTGCATGATAGCGGTGCCGAGCCGGATCTTTTTGGTCAGCGCGCCGATCCACGCCAGCGGCGTGATCGCGTCGGAGCCGTAGGCCTCTGCGGTCCACGCCGAGTCGAAGCCCGCGCGCTCGGCCTCGAGGATAGTCTCCATCGGCATGCCCATCTGCGCGCCCGAATAGCCGGAGATTAAACCTAGTCGCATCGAAATTCCTCCCGTCGCGGAAATCCCGCGTCGCGTGTCGATAAAGTTTGCGCCAACAAAAAAGCCCCACGGCGTAAACCGCGGGGCTTCGATTCGATCTTGCGGGTTGACGGTCCCTAAGCAGACGCCCCTGCGGTGTCACCGGCGGGGAGCGGCTCGACGCTCACTTGCCGCTTCTCACCCTTCGGCTCGTACTTAACCACACCGTCGATGAGCGCGTAAATCGTATAGTCGCGGCCGAGACCGACGTTGCGCCCTGGATGCACGCGAGTGCCGAGCTGACGGATGATGATATTGCCGGCCTTGACGGTCTGGCCCGCGTAAATCTTGATACCACGGCGCTGGCCCGGACTGTCGCGGCCATTGCGCGTCGAACCCTGTCCTTTCTTATGCGCCATGGATTGTCTCCTCGAAGGCCTTCCAACTCTTCCCCTCTCCCTGTGAGGGAGAGGATCAAGGTGAGGGTCCTTATCCAGCGCGCGATGCTTTTCGCGCACGATTCAGGATTCTGCCTCTGGAAGTGGCTGTAGAAAGCTCCTTGATAAACGGCCTTCCGGGCCGCGGTAAAATAAAATTCGCGCGCCAGCGACTATGCGCCGGCGGAGATTTCCTCGATTTTGAGAACGGTCAGTTCCTGCCGATGCCCGCGTTTGCGGCGGTAATTCTTGCGGCGCTTTTTCTTGAACACGATTATCTTGGTGCCGCGCGGCTGCTGGACGATCTTGGCCGTCACCGACGCACCCGCGACCACCGGAGTGCCGACCTTGGGCGCATCGCCGCCGACCGCCAGCACCTGGTCAAGTGAGATTGCCGCGCCCACGTCGCCGACGAGCCGCTCGACCGTAATCTGGTCGCCGACGCCGACCCGGTACTGTTTTCCGCCTGTCTTTACTATTGCAAACATCGATATGCCGAACCAACAGAACTATCGGACGCAGTCGGCCAAGTCAACGCATCGGGCGTTGCGGTGTGTCTCAGTCCGAATTGGGGTCCCGCAGCCAACGGAGTTCCATACCGGCTGCCCGCTCTGCAGCCTCAGCCGAATCATAGAGGCCCGAGCTGTGCGTAGGTGTCCAGAATGTGTAGCCATCCTCGGTAACGTAGGTATCCTCTTCGAAACGAAATAGATTTCCAGAGGCCGCCATAAGAAGCATGCGCTTCTTGCCGTCCCTGCTCGGAACGCGCTTGATTTCCTTCCAATCCATGCAACTCTGGTCTGCAGACGCGAAGTAGCTTCGCAAATTTCGACTGAGACAATTGCCGGCGTCGCGCGCGATTCGCGTCGCCGCTGCGCTGCTGACTAGTCGATCCCCAGGCGCTCGCGACCCTCAGGCGAGATCATCTGCGGGGTCCATGGCGGATCCCAGACGAGGTCGACGTCCGCTTCCGACACTCCCGGCAGGCTCATGATTTTGTGGCGCGCGTCGGTTGCGATCGAGGCGCCCATGCCGCAGCCCTGCGCCGTCAGCGTCATCTTGACTTCGACTTTCTTGGTGCCGTCGTCGGCATCCTTCACTTCCATTCCATAGACGAGGCCGAGGTCCACGATGTTGACGGGGATTTCGGGATCGAAGCAGGTTTTGAGCTGCTCCCAGACCATCGCTTCGAGGTCGCCGCCGCCCGATGCCGACACCGCGCCAGCATCTGCGGGCGTTTTGCCGAGTGCGTCGGCGTCCTTGCCGGCGACTCGGAACAGGCCGCCGTATGCGGGAACTTGCAGGGTGAAGGTTCCGCCGAGCGATTGCGTGATAAACGCTTCGAGTCCCTTCTCGAGCATCATCTTGTTCCCGGCCGGGACCTGTACGCCTTCGATTTCGCGAGCGAGTTCAACGCGTTCCATATGACGAATACCTTCCTTGTCAGACGTACCATTCTAACCACCGAATCCCCGCGTGTCATCACGGGGCGACATGGGCGGCGCGCATGGAATGACGGGCACGGCGGCCCGTCCCACTGACGTCGCCCCGAACCTGACAGAGCGAAATGTCGTCCTCGACACTTCGCGATTGCATTTTCTCACTGGGTGCAGGGGTCACCCCTGCCGAAGGAAGCGTGAAACCCATCGCGGGTTTCACATTCAATTTAGTTCTGCGCGGCGACATTGCGGTCTCGGCGTTCCCCTGCTAAAGCGAAGAAAGGACGAAGGAGGAGGCGTGGAGGAAGCGGTGATACCGGGCGGGAGTCAGACTCAATTCGGGGTTTCGGCCAAGCAGAAACTCTATCATTTCCTGTGCTCGCGGCCGGCTGGCGCGGATGCGGGCGAACTGATCGGGCTGCTGCTCAGCGGCGTCGGCTCCGATCGCGAGCTCGGCGCGCGACTGGTGCGTCAGCTACTCGACGGCGATCCGAATTTCATTTTCGATGCGGACACGGCGCAGTGGCGGCTCGCGCAAAGCGATCGGCTGCGGGTCGGTCTCGATGAGGCTGAGTTCACGGTGGTGGATCTCGAAACCACCGGCGGCCGCGCGGGCCCCGGCACGATCATCGAAATCGGCGCCTACCGAATGGTTGGTAAGCGGCTCACCGAGACCTTCTCGCAACTGGTGCGGCCGCAAGGCGGTGTCGTGCCCCGGTTTATCACAGGGCTGACGTCGATTACGACCGAGATGATTCGCGAGGCGCCGCCGATTGAAGAAGTGCTGCCGGCGTTCCGCGCGTTCATGGGCGATCGCGTGATGGTCGCGCATAACGCGGCCTTCGATTTCGGCTTTCTCGATTTTGAATTTCGCCGAATTTTTGGAATCGGACTCAGCAACCCTGTGTTGTGCACGCTGCGGATGGCGCGCCGGTTCATGCCGTCGCTCAAGCGCCGCCGGCTGGATCTGCTCGCGGGGCATTTCGGACTCTCGCTCGAAGGACGGCATCGCGGGCTCGGCGACGCGCGAATGGCCGCGGAGATTCTGTCGATTTTTCTCGAGATGGCGCAGCGGATGGGAATTACGCGGCTCGATCGCCTGCTCGACGACCATCATCGCGGAATTGCGGGCAGGAGAATCGAGCGTCACGTGCCGCCCGAGGATATCGCGGCGATTCCGCATGCGCCCGGCGTTTACCTGATGCGCAACGAGCGCGGCGATTTATTGTACATCGGCAAGGCGCGGCGGCTCCGGGAGCGGGTGAGCTCATACTTCTCGGCGTCGGTGAGGGCGAAAACCGCAGAGCTAATCTCGCACGTTTACAAAATCGAGACGCGGACGACGCGCTCGCCACTGGAGGCGGCGCTCGACGAAGCGCGGCTGATCCGCGAGCTGAAACCGCCGTACAACCGGATGCTGAAATCGGCGGCGCCCGCATTTTTCATCAAGCTCGATATGATGGACGAGTTTCCGCGGGTGACGCTCTCGACCAGGATGAGCGCGCGGCGGGGCGTGATGCATCTGGGGCCGTTCATCGGGCGCCGCGGTATCGAGCATTCGGTTCGCGCGCTGTCGAGAATCCTCGGCCTGCGGACATGCGGCGGCAAGCTCGCGCCCAGCGAGGAAATTTCGCCGTGTATCTACGGTCAGATGGGGCACTGCACCGCGCCCTGCAACATGAGTATCGACGGCGACGGATACGCGGAACGGGTTCGGCGCGCGGTCGGTTTTTTGCGCGGGCGCAGCGGGCCGCTGCTTGGGGAACTCGCAAGGGCGCGCGACCAGGCCGCGGCCGCGATGCGCTTCGAGGAGGCGTCCCGCTTTCGGCACCATCTCGAGGCGCTGACCACGCTGGCGCATCGCGCGAGCCGGCTGAGCGAAGTGGTGACGGAAAACAATCTCGTGATCGTGTCCGGCGAGGCCGGCGATCGAGCGGCGCACGTCGTGCTGTCGGGACGGCTCGCAATGACGCGGCGTCTGCAGAGTGAAGAGGTCGCGCGCGAGGTATGTGAATTCGTCGCGGCCAACTATGAGCGCTACAAGTTGAAGGCGGTCGAACGCGGAGAGCTGGAGGAGATGTCGATTGTCGCGCGATGGCTCCGGGAGCGCGCGCCCGACGAAGGCCGCTTAATATATCTCTCCGGACCGACGTTCGATCCGGCTGCGCTGCGAACGAGCGGGCAACCTAACCGCTAACCCCTTCCTTCTCTCGAGGGAAGGAGAACAGGAAATAGGGTGGTGTTCCCTGTGGTGAGAAGGGGAACAATCGCGCGGTTTATCGCTTAGGCTGAATACCCTTCCCGGTCAGGCCGACAGAAGTCGGCGAGTTGTTCGCGTTACTCTCGATGCTGAGGATGCCGCCGCGCGCGCCGAGCGCGGTCGGCTTGAAGGTTACGCTCACCGAGCATTTGGACTTGGGGCGGATGGTCGCGCCGCATCGGCTCACCGAGGTGAAATCGCCGCTGGCAACGATGCTCGAAAAAGTGACGGGCGTGGTCTTGCTCTTGTTTTCGATCATGACTTTTTTGGCTTTACTGACGTGGTCGTCGCCGAACACGACATTGCCGAACTCGAGAACATGCGGTGAGAACTTGAGCTCGACCGGGACGACGGTCGCAGTAGGGGTGGCAGTTGGAGTGGACGTCGCGGTGGCTGTCGGGGTGGCGGTTGCGGTCGCGGTGGAGGTCGAAGTGGCGGTCGCAGTCTGAGTCGCAGTGGCGGTATTGGTCGGCGTGCTCGTGGCAGTCGCCGTGTTCGTCGCAGTTGCCGTCGCGGTCTGAGTTGCAGTTGCTGTATCAGTCGCCGTCGCAGTGGGAGTGGCTGTAGCCGTTGCGGTATTAGTGGCCGTGGCAGTAGCGGTCGCGGTCGCGCTCTCAGTCGGCGTCGCGGTTGCGGTACCTGTCCGGGTCGCCGTTGGAGTTGCAGTATCAGTCGCAGTGGCGGTTTTAGTCGGCGTTGCAGTTGCGGTATCGGTCGCAGCCGCTGTATCGGTTGCCGTCGGGCTGTCTGTAGGGGTGTCGGTCGCTACGGCGGTATCGGTCGGTGTCGCGGTTGCATTCGGAGTATCGGTTGCCGTCGCTGTCGCAGTTACGGACGGGGTTGAGCCCGTGAACGGAACGACGGGGGCATCGAAGCGCAGCACGCGATTGTTGGCAGCGTCCGCGACGTAGAGATTGCCGATCGAATCGAGTGCAACCCCCTTCGGCTGGCACATCGCGGTTGCGCTGGGCGCGGGGTCGCCGGGTGCCGAGTCGGCGCATACGCTATCGGCGAAATCGGCGCCGCTCGGGCCTTGTCCGAGGACCAGGTCTGCGGTGACGTCGCCCGCGCCGCTGGCGGGATTGTTCGCCGCCAAGGGCTGGTTGTACTCGAGCACGCGATTGTTGAACCCGTCGGCGATGAACAGATTGCCGATACCGTCAAGGCTGACACCCACTGGATTGCAGATGCCGGTGGCGCTTGGAGCGGGGCCGTTCGAGCTGGCGCATACCTGGGTCGTGAAACTCGTACCGGTAGCTCCCTGGCCGAAAGCGAGATCCGCGGTCGTGTCGCCTGCGCCGGTCGCGGGGTTGATAGTCGCCAGCGGTTGATTGAATTCGAGCACTCGCGAGTTGCTGGTGTCGGCAATGAACAGGTCCCCGCTCGGGTCGGTGACCAGCCCGCGCGGGCCGCATAGCGTGTCGGCACTCGGATCGGCGCCGCCGTTGCAGAGTGCGGTGGTGAAAATTCCGCTTTGACCGAACACGTTGTCGGCGAGCGCGTCGCCCGCGCCGGTAAGAATATTGGGCGTTGCGAGCGGCTGATTGAACTCGAGCACACGGTTGTTGCCCTGATCGGAAACGTACAAATTTCCCGTGCCGTCAATCGTAACGCCCTCGGGGTTGCACATGGTCGAGCCGTTGACGGTGGCATTGCCGAGGTCGCATGCGGTCGCCGTGAAGCTGCCGCCTTGTCCGAAAACCACGTTGGCGCTTAGTCCATACGGGGAGCCCGCGCCGAACGGATCGTTGTATTCGAGCACGCGGTTGTTGGTCGCGTCGGCTACATAGAGATGACCCGAACCGTCCACTGCCACGTCTATCGGATTGCACAGGCTGTCGGGGCCGACTCCGCTGGAATCACCGCCGGCGACGCCGTCGTTGCATCCGACTGACAGCGCGTCCGGCTGTCCGATGACGATATTGGCAGGGCTGCCGTTGACGAACCCGGCGGCGTTGGCCCATCCGAGCACGCGACTATTGCTCGAGTCGGCGACGTAGAGGCGGTTTAGGCCGCTGCTGGAATCGATCGCGAGTCCTTGCGGCGCCTGCAGCGCAGCCGCGGTCGGATTATTGATTCCGTCGTGAAATAAATCAGCCTGTCCGAGCACAAGATTGGCCACCGGCGGGGACGACAGTGGATTTGCGTACCACAAGACACGGCTGTTCGAGGCGTCGGCGATTAACACGTCGCCCGGACCGTCGAGCGCAACTCCGTCCGGCTGGCATAGCACCGCGCCGCTGAGAGCAATCCCGCTGCCGACTCCACCGCAGACAGCGCTGGTGAAGCTGCCCCCCTGGCCAAAGACGACGTCCGCAGTCACGTCACCGGAACTGCCCGGCGTACCGGGCGATCCGCCGCCGTCAGCGAGTGGGTTCATGTATTCGAGCACGCGACTGTTGTCGATATCGGTCACGAATAAGTCGCCGGCGCTATCCAGTGCCAGTCCGCTCAGGTCGCAGATGCCGTCGGCACTCGGTGAAGGATTGCCGGAATTGCCGTCGTAACATAGGACGTCGGTGAAGTCGGTTCCGCTCGAGCCCTGGCCGAAAACCCGGTCGGGGGTCACATCGCCGGCTCCGGTGGCGACATCGGGCGCTGCCAGCGGCCGATTGAATTCGAGCACGCGATGGTCGCCGTCGTCACCGACATATACGTTTCCCGCGGCGTCAACCGCGACTGATAACGGGTTGCACATTCCGACCTTCGACGCCTGGCCACTGTTGATGTCGCAGTCGTCGTCGGCGAAGTCGGAGCCGCCCGCGCCCTGACCGAAGACCAGGTCCGCGACGGCGTCGCCGGCGCCGGTCTCGACATCGGGCGCTGCCAGCGGTTGATTGAATTCGAGCACGCGATTATTGCCCGAGTCGGCGACGTAAAGATTGTTGCTTGAATCGGATGCGACGCCTTGCGGAAAGCACAGGCCCGCCGCCGTCTGCGCGCAATCCGTCTGCGTGAAGCTGCCGCCTTGTCCGAATACGGCATTCGCCGCGAAGCCGACGCTGATTTCCTGCGCGAACGGCTGATTGTATTCCAGCACTCGATTGTTGCTGGTGTCCGCGACGTAGAGATTGCCGTTGCCGTCCACCGCCACGCCCCCGGGCAGGCATAGACTGTCCGCGCCGAGGCCCGCGACGTCGCCCACAGCGATGCCGCCGTTGCATAGCGTGGTCTGAAAATCGGGTTGCCCGATCTCGAGATTCGCATTCTGGCCGTTGACGAAGCTGGTGGTGTCGTTCCATCCGAGGATGCGGTTATTTTTGCCGTCAACCACATACAGATGCTCGGGGGTGCTGCTCAGATCGACCGCCATCTGGCTCGGCGAATCGAGGCTGGCCGCACCGGTGTTGTTGATGCCGTTGTGGGTGAAATCGATTTGTCCAAGCACCGCATCCGCGATGTTATCTGCCGTCGCCGCTGGCAACGCCGTCACCATGAAAACGGCAACGACGAACGCGAGCGCGATGGTGCTGAGATGAAGGCGGGACAATAGTCGCGTCGGCTTTGGTGCGGGCATGCTGTTCTCCGTCGAGCGCCGCACGATCAAGTCGAAGCGTCACGGCTGGGCTACAGGTGAGCAGTGTGAAGCCTGCACGATCGCGAGATAAGCGGGGTGACAATTTGTGCCTAAACATACTGCCGCGCGCACGACGCTGCGCGTCGCGAGCCCGCGTCGGCATCAATAGGACGAAGTGGCCGCCGGTAAGCACGGCCGGATCGATCTGACTAGCTCTGACAGCGACGAACGTGATTGGCTGATTCGGAGTTGCGCCGATGCCAGCCAGCCGAAATCGCTTAGTGCGCCCGATCTACGGTTCAAATGGCCCGATACCGAAAGACGACGGCACTTGGGCTTGGGCATTCGCCCATGCTGATCGCGAAGTCTTTGGGCGCGGCTTGAGTTAGCGGCAGTGTCAGTTCCGAAGGCTCCGGTTTCGCTATTTGTGTTGTTGCTCGTGGCTCCCGCCGACATCGGTCAGCGCCATTGCGCCCACCATCATCGCGCCTGTCGTCGAAACGGATTAAAAGCCGCCAGATGCTATACTTGCCTTTCTGGAGCGCCCAGTAGGTGAGCCGAAAGGGGGTTAATCCAGCGAAGTTGTTCCGTCCGGAACATTCGCATTCTTGCTTCTCGCACCGAGCTGCTGTTAACAAGAAGTCAGTGATGGTTGACTATTGGTTATGCAGGCTAAAGAGGGGCACGTCGAGTGATAGCACACCTTATAATCTCACTTTTGATTTCACTCGATGTAATTCTGCTCGTGCGGACCGTTCGAAGACCAGCGCGAACGTGGCGTCGCTACATCTTTGACTCAAACGTACATACCAATCTCTCGAGTTCAATCCATCGACTGCCCAGAGAACGAGGTGCAAAAGTGCTCTCACAAAATAGGATCGAAGGAGGGCCACACGGCGGTTGTCCAACACTGGACGCAGGTGCGGTTGCCCAAAGGAAGAGGGTTCGAAGCCTCCTTGCTAGACCGTTCTATTGGCTCGGCCTCGTGTCGGTTGTGTTTCTTCTGATTTTCCTTTGGTCAGCGGAGCACGTCGAGGGAGTGAGCGCGAACGAGCTAGAGTAGACGGTGGTGGAACGCCTTGAACCTCGAATAGCCGCATTGCGCCGAGTACGCGATACGTTCCCCCGCGCGCAGCAAACGTTTCCACCTGCTATAAACTACCAACGTTCAAAATTTTCGTCTGGCTCCGGCCAGCGCCGCCGGCGACTCAGCGGCATGCTGGGATCGAAAAGGCAACAAGCCGTTCAAGACAACTAGCCGACCCCAGAAGCCAGAAAACCATTCGAGTTGCCGGCCTCGGCCTCCGTTTGAGGAGTCGGGGCCTTTTGTTTTCGACTTGCCGCGAGGTTCGATGCGTATTTGGCTCGATCCGGATTAGAGCGCCCAATGCGATGCTATCGACGGTTGCTTTCGGGGTAGGCATCGCTCATGTGCGGTCATGCACCCGTCCCGGTGTTCCGGCGGGGTTTGCAGGCCGCGCGCTTGGATTCGGGCCGCTTGCTTGGTAGCTGGCGAATGTAAGGCGGCGTCGTGAAGGGTATTAGATTTCTGCAACGCAGCTAAGCACCATCGTTGCATTCCGACCGCGCCGTATTGTAGACGGGTGTCGTGCCCAGCCCCAACCTCCTCGATTTAGCCGGGGTCGCCAACTGCAGCTTGGATAAGCCGCTGAGAATTGACGTCTGGGGGGCGGAGGTATCCAGGGCGATTCCGACGAATTCTGTGAAATACTCTTATGCGTTGAGTTCGCGAGCGCGATCGCGGTGATTTCACATTCGGGCGGACACGCTTCGGTCAAAAACTATTGCTCCGGCCACGACCGATCAGGCTTTGGCCGAGCTGAAACGAAACTATGTCGGAGTGATATTTGTTGACCACCGCGGGCCAACTGGCAGCGGACGGCGGTGACGCGGATAGCTGTCTCTCGACGCGGGCCGGGATCTATTTCTCAACGCAGCTCACATACTGGAGGTACGTGCCCCGTTTCGTGCAGTTGCTTTAACCCGATGGGGCTCGGCCGAAGATGACGGTGCGGACACACCCCCTCGACGTTTGGACGCGATTCAATTGAGTTTGCCGTCGTCGACCAAGCCCCTATAAAATTCGTTGAATAATTCTTGAATCTTCGGAGGATCTTGGTCAACTACCAATCGTCCAGGATGATGAGCCAGTACCAACTCGGATTTCTCGCGACTTATCTCGCGGATATAAAGGACTTGCTCAGGATTGACAAGGATTTCTTTGTGATTGGACGTCAATCCTCTTACAAAAAACATAGTGTTTACCCCCCATACGTTAGGCTTTAAGACGCCTTGATAATGCTACATTTCCGACAATTTGTCAACTAATTGATGACTAGCAGTTAAAGTTTGTCAAGAAGTAGCGGATTGGATCCGGGAACACGATATGGCGTAAGCCCTTGGAAAAAGAGCATTTTCGATGGGTTTTCAAAGGTTTCTGATGAAGGCAGAATAGATTCTCGTCCTTCGATGTAGTGTCCCCTGAGACACCAACGAAAGTGTAGCGACATCGTACACTCAACGAAGTGTAACGACATAGTACACTCGCTGTTGGCAAAGGCTTCCGGCATTATATTGGCGCGTTCGGTCCGAAATGACCACTTCTGGACGGACCCAGCACTCCAATCGTTAGTTCCTTTGAAACTGTTTTTCAGATAGCTATCTTTCGTCCCTCCCGTCGACCGCGAGGAAGCCTTCTGCTTAGCGAATCTGATCTCATAACCACTTAGGAAAGCCATACCTTCTCTGATTCTGCGTGCCCAGTAGGTTCTCAACTGGCGGGCGCGTCTTCGTTTAGATTAGTCTAAGAGGTCGATGAAATGTTTGATTGCATAAGTCGACCTCTAAGCCGATCTCTGTTCTTTGAAGACCATCAACCTAGTTTCGGAACTATACTTGGCTGGTACTTGTGAAGACGGCATACCTTGTGCAGTGGTCACAGTTCCACGGTTGATAGTGGGTTCCGTCGTTTAATAATGACATATAAGCATTCAACCATGGCTTATTGTGAAAGACATGGTCGCCTTCCCCGTCGCTATCAGAAGACTTACGCTTCCGCCGAAGCATTTAACAATTAGAAGACGGTGTTTGGGCGGAGCGTGCTTGATACTCCTATTGAAAGTGTTTTGCGGCCCTGGAGTCTGCACCGCAACCGAATCAAACCTGCTGAACCTCGTCACAGACTTTGGAGCGGATCCAACTGGAACCAACGATAGCACTAAACAACTTCAGGCCTTTTTCAATCAACTTCCAAACGGTTGGCAGGGATTCATCCCTATAGGTACTTATAAGGTGTCGAGCGGTTTAGTAATTAGCAATAAAACAGCGATAAGAATTGTAGGCGCGGCGGGCGGGATCGTTCGGTTCTCCTGTTCTGTCGTGGGTGGGCGCCGCGGGAGGGACCGTAATCACGCTGCAGGGCACCAGCTATTCTTCGTTGGAACACTTGTTCATTCTGGAATCTAACAATGCACCGAGCGGATCGGGACGTATTGGCATTTGCGTAGATACAGATACCATCCCGTCCTCGCACGATCGTTTCGAAGACATTCAATGTCGGGCTCCATCGATCGCAGGTTTTCGTGTTGGTGGAACTACCGCGCAAGACGGCGGCCACCATGTGTTTATTAAAGATAATGTGCTGTGCGATGACGAAGGCGGTGATGCGTTTCAGTTCCTGAATTCGGGCACCGTTTTCAACCGAATTGTCGCGGGCGAAACCAGTGAGTGCAATCGGTCGCTTGAAATTGAATCCGGCAGTGTAAGTGTGATCGGTTTGGACTTCGAGTACGATACGACGACGAGCATTCACGTCGGGAATGCCAACGCACCCCTCACCCTCTATAGCTCGCAGATCGAATCAACTGTGAGCATCCTGACTATTGATGGACCGGTCAACGCACCGTTGCCGATATTGGTCAAGAATTGGCGTATGGCGGTTGCGAGCGCTCCTGCCTTTGAATTTCAAAATCAGTCGCTTGGACCTTTAACCCTGGAAAACAATCTATTAGAGACAGCGGACAGTTCCGCACCTTATATTATCGGAACTGGAGCTGCCTTCGCGGCTGGTTCGACTCTTCTCGGTCTTGGCAATTACTACACGCTGGATCCGCTTTCGAGCCTAAACACCCCTTTCGGCCTGGGGCCGGAACGCGTCATCTCGCTGGGCGAGGTGGGCGTCAACGACGCCCCGACCAGTGGCGCAATTACGATCGAGCTCCCAACTATAATCGAAGGCCCAATGCTCTAAAAGCGGATGGTCGGCTGGTGCAAAATCGACCTCGTGCTTTTTGTTCTGCTTTTGGTTTTGCATACGGAGAGGCAGGCCATAGCTGCAAATCCCGGAGCCGCAATGCCAGAGATTGGCCGAGCTAGTACGACTCAGCCGTCCTCCGAAAGTTCCCCGACCCCA
The DNA here is from genome assembly GCA_963850125.1 of uncultured delta proteobacterium. GTDB lineage: Bacteria > Desulfobacterota > Binatia > Binatales > Binataceae > Binatus. Next base: position 270,917 of record CAWKKB010000001.1, read on the forward strand.
GTTCCTGGCATATACGGAGATGAGACTTACGGTCAGATTAACCTCGTCGCCGACCTGGGAGCGGATCCCACTGGCCAAACGGACAGCACTGCAGCCGTACAGAGTTTTGTATCAGCAATCAAGAACGGTTTCGGAGGCGTAATACCTCCAGGAATTTACTCCCTGTCAAACACTATCGAGATACAAGGGCGGAATTCTATCCGTTTTGCCGGTCTTGGTGGCGGAGTGATGGGCGCTACAATCTTTCGCTGGGACGGTGCTTCGGGAGGCACTGTCTTTGCGCTAAATGGAGTAGCAGATTCGTACTTTCAGCACCTAGCGATAAAAGGCGGCTCCGGGAGCGTCGGCGTTTGCTTCAATGTAACCGACGGAAGCTCTGATCGATTTGTCGATATAGGATGCGAAGGATCGAGCATTGCCGCGTTCCAGTTCAGCAATACGAGTGGAACGGCGGGCTTCGACCGAATTGAGCACTTTGACATCAATTGCTCAGGGGGGGACGGCATTCAAATCCTGAGCGGTTCGAGCATAGGACACGATTTCGTAGATGGCACCATCGCCAATTGCGCTGCTGGTATAGACGCAACCAGCGGCGCCTTTTTATCCGAAGATCTTTCCTTCTCGAGTAACCAAACAGATGTGCACCTCGGCGCTCAGAATGGCTCAACTGGCCTATACACGCCGCAAAGTGTGGGTGCTGGTCAATTTCTTTCCGTCGATGCGACCGACTCTTTGCCGATTAAGATCGAGGGTGGCCAAATTTCGACAGGTGCTAGCCAAAGTGGCAACGTCATTAACGATGAAGGTTCCGGACCTTTAGTTCTATCGAACAACTGGTTTGTTTCGACGTCTTCGCTTGACAACTTGCAAATCCTGGTGGGGCCGCCTAGCAGTTCGGCGGTCTCAATTGGAAATGTCTATCCCGGAAGTTTCCCAGTAGTCGGCCTGGCGAGCAGTAGTTCGTTGGGGGACGTCAGCACTACGCTTGGGCTGTTGCCCGCGAGACTAGGAGCCACCATCGTTCAAACCCCAGTCGCTACTCTTACAGCGACGAGCACGCCGTTGCCGGTTACGGCTACTCCAACTGCCACCGAAACGGCAACTGCGGCTTCAACTCTTACGCCGACGGCTACCGCGACGGACACATCGACCCCGACTGGTACCGCCACCGCAACTCGAACGGAGACTCAAACGGCAACTGCAACGTCGACCCAGCGGCCGACAGCGACTATGACTCCGGCGGCGCAGCCGACTATCAAACTCCGACCGACATCAATCCGCTTCGCCGACACAACCGTTGGAGCAAAGAGCCGCCCCAAAACTTTGCTCATCACGAACAGGGCCAGAATTACAATATTGTTGAAGGCTGGGCAACTGACTGGTGATTTTCACCGTTCCAGCGGCACATGCGGAAGCGTTCTCCGTACACATATGCAGTGTACCTATCGAATCATCTTCGCACCTCTCACAGTGGGTCCCAGTCTCGGCAAGTTCACGGTTGATAGTGGCGAATCGAGTGAACCTCAAACTGTTGGGTTGTCTGGAGTGGGCCTACCGACGCCTCCGCAAAAGTGAACACTGGCACACAGTCCGTCGATATTTTAGGTACGCGCAGATCCAGGTCTGACCGGATCGGAGCGATGAGCAGAAGGTCGGGCCGACGAGGTAGAGGAAAGTTGTGTAAGTCGGCTCTGTGCCTCGTACGAATTGCTACCAGTGGACTCAGCAAATTACTAGGCATATCGATCCTGGTGATACTAACGACTTCGAGAACGGCTGTAGCCACTCAGACCCCCGGCGTATATGATCTCGTCAAAGACTTTGCAGCCGATCCAACCGGAACCACCGATAGCACCGCAGCTGTGCAAGCTTTCTTCAGCGCTGTCGGTAGCGGCCAGGTGGGATTGATTCCTCAGGGAATTTACTCGATCACTTCCACGATTAACGTAGAGCAACAGGCAGGATCCAGGTTCAACGGCCTAGGGCCCGCTACGAGCGGACAGACAATTTTTCGCTGGGACGGCCCTAGCGGTGGGATTGTCTTCGCTCTCAATGCGGTTGAAACATCCTATTTCAAAGACTTCTCGATAATAAGTGGCGGGGGTCAGATCGGTGTATGCATGGACACCGACGCAGTCCCTCCGGTATCACATATCTCTTCCGATAACCGTTACGACGACATTTCGTGCCAAGGTTCGACAATCGCGGGTTTCAGGTTTAGTCACACAAATCCTGAAAACGATGACATGCATTTTCTCACGGACGTCTCCGTGCAATGCAGCGGTGGAAGGGGCATCTCAATAGAAGGTCACGAATCCAAGTTTAATCTTGTCAGGAACGGCTCCTTCAGCAATTGCGACGAAGGTATAGCTGTCATTCCTTTCGGCAGCATTCACGCCTGGAATCCGAAATTTACGAATAACAAGATAGATCTTCAGCTGGGATCCCCTTATGACACGATCGCGCTTTATCACCCAATAAGCACGGGCTCACAACAACTTCTGAATATTGGCGGTGAATCTGAAGCGCCGTGGCCCGTCCTGATCGAAAACGGCGACTTCGACGTAAGTAATATTCCAGCCGGGACAGATGCAATTCTGAATCTGGGACCCGGCCCCTTGGTGTTGAAAAACAATAACTTTCATAGCAACAACGCAGGAGCTACGTCGAATTTCGCCGTCGTGGACGTTACCTTTGGTTCAGGCGGAGGACTGTCGTCGATAGGAAACACCTATCCCGGCGGTTCTCCTTTTCAAGGAAATGGTCATCTAGTATCTGTCGGAGATATTTTCACTAGTGGCGCGAGCCAAGCTCCCGCTCCAATAGTCACCGGTACGATTCTTACCGCACGCCCTGGATTATGATTTCGCTCGGATCTTTCAGGCCCAGGAGACTGCGCGGATAGTAGGAAGCAACCGTGCCTCTCGGAGGAAATGCTCGACCCAAAAAGGCTATTCCCGCCGAACCGACGTGGTTGAGTGATAGGGATTGAGCAAGTGTAGGTTCAGCTACGTTTCCGAGGGGGCTGGACCTGAACTTGCCAGAACTCTGGTGGTCAACATCCGCAAACTTCACGCTGTCGGAAGGTCTGACTTCGTCGAGAAGGTTGGCGTCCGTTTGCTGGAATGTGCGCAGTCGTTCCCTGCTGACTTTGCGAAAACACCTGACGTAGATTGGTTGCTTACTACTCGCTGGAACGACCACGAGTGCGCCATTTTGCGTTTTCGGCGAGCTTCGCCGCTTCATCCTGGTCCGCAATTTTTTCGGACACTGTAGAGATGTATTCGGGCCCACCAGCTCGGTCGGAACCGATTCCCCAAAGAGTGTCTTTTGTAAGCACAAATCGGCCGCTACCTGTAGCCCGCCATTGGATTAGTTCGCATGTGCCGGCTCTGCCTTTCAACAATACTCTGGTGATTTTATTAAAACGGGAAATATCCTTAGGATGCAGAAGCTCAATGAGCGACATGTTTTGCAACTGAGTCGGGCTGAACTCAAACAAGTGCGCGTAGGGTTTGTTGACAGAAACAAAGCGGAGGTCGCGATTTAGCACCGAATGCGAAAGCGAGGGCACCCGTTCGAGTCTATCCGCTACAAGGCGCACCAAAGCCGCGTCTTTTTGAATACTCAACATTTCCTTCAGAAGGCCCTGTTGTTCAGCCAACGAGCTCACGATCTGCTCAAGAGCAGGGATGACCTTGGGAAGGCGATGGACCGGAGTAACAAGATGCCCGATCGCATCGTAGATCAGAGCCAACATGTTGTAGGTTCCGAACCGTTCAAGCGCTTCAGGTGACGGAAGCGTCTCTGCCTGCTCTCGAGCGAGTTGCAAGATGCTCTTTGTATGTACGCCGCCTCCCATCAAGCTGCCGTGTGCCTTCCCATCATCAAACACGATCCTTTGTTACAACGGCCCTCTGCGCTCGGCGGATTAGTGCAAATCATTCAAATCATTCGCACTTAAAGGAGCATTGCGAACGATTTGTAGACTTGTCATACGATATGTTTCCTTCAAGTATTGCATTGCTACGGTCAGATACACACCTTCTCACATTTGTCGCCTTGAGACGCTATGACACTGTCTGTAAACACGAGCCCCAGAGAACCAAAAGAGCCGAAAGGCAGACAAGAAGTGTGACCCGATAAACATTATGTGTTGGTAGGCAACAAACGGCTCAATTGGTCTCACCTGTTTAAGCTTTGGCTGAGCTGTGCTGAGTCGAACAATTGACTGCCGATTTATTTTAGGCCGAAAAAGCGAAGAGCCGATTTCCTTTGGGTGACGCGATCGCAAATGAAATGCGGCCGCTCTCTGACGAATGGGAAGACCGGATACATTACTTTCTGGGCGCCTGTCTTTGTGCGGTAGTTGAGCTGTCTCACCAAGAGCGGCGGACTACCGTGCGAAGACGAGCTTCGATTTGACGCACCCGTTCTGAACTGATGTGGAGTTGTGTGCCCACCGCCCGGTACGATAGACCGCGTGAGCGTAGCATCAGGACTTGGCGTTGGCGCTGCGTAAGCGGTGTTTCGCGGAGTAAGCCCAATAACACAGAAGCGTTTAGCTGTTCATTTTCATAGGCTGGACGGGGTTTCTTTCGCACTTTCTCCGACACCTTTGGGTGGAAGTAAGATTGTCGGTCAGTCGCGATGATGAAAAATCAATTGCACGGAAAAAGATAGTTCAGGGCACCATTTCGAACCAACGGATCTGATGCTGAAACGGATATTATCGCCAAATGGCTTCGAAGTGGCCCGTGTGTCTTTCTGCAAAGGCTAGCTCCCCGCCGTTCATCGCACGCGCATGTGTCTAGCCCTTGGCGGCTGGAACGCGCTTGAACATAGTGACAATAGTCGCTCCCAAGAGTATCGCGACAAGTGGCAAGATCACTATAGGGACCGACAGGAAAGGAAGCTATCCTCCGACAAGTGCCCTTACCCGGTCCAATCGGGCCGACATCAGCTGTCCAGTTTTTGAGTTCACTCCAGACCCGCGCAAAGGTGGGTCAACATTCAACCGGCGTTGACAAGCATACTCTCGGAGTCCGGAAGGAGACTCTCCCGCAAGTAGTCCGAAGTCGGACCGTAGTCGTTCCACGGTCCCAACACTTTCTCAACCCAGCCATGACAAGGCAATCAGCGCCTGAAAAACGAGTAGCTCCTTGGCGCGTGCTCTTTGAGGTAGGTGCGCAGCGATTCAAGACCCCGGTCGCGAACCGTGGCTTTCCAACCAGCCGGAGATCTCTCTTCGATCCACCATTGGTTTTGGTCAAGCCTTATGTAGACCTTGCTGTTGTACCCGACAGCGGCGCTGCCGCGATTCCCTAGCCGGTTCAAACCGAGTCCGAACTCGTCAAGCAGCTCCTGCCAGTAACCCCAGTGCAAGCGAAAAGCAGTCGTCGGTGCGGGGTCGGGCATCTCCTGAACCTTAATCGCGTAGCGCTCCATGAGCACCTTCTGCAGGCGGTACGCGGTTTCCTTCTCCGCAGGTAGGGCTCCCTTATCCGTACTGACCTTGCGCAACTGCACGATCTTTCGTTGTGCGTCCTCGACCGTCATCGAAACACTCTCCCTTTGGTTTGCGATACCGTGATGGATAGGGATGGCGGAGTGAATCACTCCGCCATCCCGGGGTTCGCCCCTTTTCCCTTAGAGCTTGCCGTCCACGGTGCTAAGCAGCGTGGTGAGGGTTGTGCCCATCGTCTGGTAGCCGGCGAACACTACTACCGCGACTGCCGCCATGATCAGCGCGTACTCAGCCATGGTCTGTCCCTTCTGATACTCTCGAGCCTTCACAAACATTCCGATGATCTTGTCCATTGTCCCGTATCCTCCTTTAGTCTGTTTTTTTGGCCGAAATTGGCCATTATCCCCATCGATAAGCATTGCCCTCATCAGTAGCGGGAACTCGGTCTGACTTTGAAGCGGCTGCGGCCTCTTAAAGATCGTAAGTAGATCACACCTGTGATTCCCACCACGAATAGAATCTCCGACGAGAGCAGAACGCTGAACCGATTCAGGTGGTTGGACCACACTTCTGATGCTGGGGCCTGACTGACACGCATTCCAACTTTGGTTATGAAGGTGCCACGCCAGCGCGAGATTGTGATGATCCCGTTCCATAGGAGCGCCACCGCCATGATCGTCGCCAGGAAAACAACCCCGAACTGCTTTGGCAGGCGTCGACGAACGGGGCCTTCGAGAGAACCAGGTTGAGGGATGATCTCCGGAGCAAAACGACTTTGGATTTGTCGGAAGTCCGGGAGCAAATCTTCTTGCTCTTCATCCTCGGAGTAAGGGGCAGGCTGGGGAAAGAGCAGTATCCGCTCGCTCACAAAGGGCTAGTTGCTTCGCGAATCTGCCGGAGGATGAAAAGCATATCCTCTTTGCAAGTCAGCGTTCCCAAAAACGCGCATTTGGAGAGCGCATCGAGCTCTTGGGGAGTTATGCTGAGGCGCGCGACGAGTTCATGGTCGTCGCGAATCTGGTCCAGGATGGGACGTTCTTGTGGTGACGTCACCGTGAACAGGTGATGAGAATCGGTTTTCATGGAGGATATTTTGACAAACAGTACGGCTTAAAACAAGACTAAACGTGACAAGAGATGTATAGACTATTATAGCGTCTATAAGAGACGCGCTAACGCGTTATAGACTAAGCATAATGTAGTGCTTGCCTACACGCTGTATGTTCGCCTCGGAAAAAAATAGTAGTAAAACACTACGATTAGTACGGCGAGCGTCGCATTGGGTCCTGTTTGACCGGACACATTCGCGGCAAACTCTCCGCTTACGCTTCGCCCCGAGCCCGCGCCTTAGGAGCCGCCGAATCCAGTCGCGATGCGACAGATGGATTCTTCTCGGCCAACCTCAAAACCGAGACATTCTTGCATTTACTACTTGCGCGCGGTTGGCGGGCCATCGACATGCGAAAAGATGAACGTGGCAGCGAGCTGGGGAAATCTCTCCAATCGCCATACCACGCGTCGACCGGTCAGCTCACATCTCTGCGGGAGGCGGCGGCTCTTTCACCATGATCCCCGCGTTCGTGGAGTAGGCGATTATCGCTTCGCGAAGCCTAGGGGTGCGAACAGTCCGGTCACGAGCCTGCAGGAGCTCCATCGCCTGGACGACATCACAAACAGAAACTAAGCAATACGGCGCCAAGACCAAATTTGCGTTTTAAGGCATTGCCAACACCGATGCAGATCCGTGCCGCCATGGACCACGCCTTACGTCCAAAAATCGACGCCTCCGCTAGGCGCAGGCTTCTGCCAGCATCCGCACCGTGTCAAGGGAGTTCGTGCCGATCAGCATCGTCTTAACAGGCGAGGCTTTCCATGCTTTCAGCCGATCGAGGATGCGCTCCTTCGGACCGACCAGCGCGACTTCATCGACCAGCTTGTCCGGAATGGCTGCCATCGCCTCGTTTTTCTTGCCACCCAGGTAGAGGTCCTGGATCTTCGCCGCCTCACCGGGGTATCCGAGACGCTTGGCGTAATTGTTGTAAAAGTTCTTGCTGCGCGCGCCCATCCCGCCGATGTAGAGGGCCATGTTCGCCTTCACCGGCATTCGGCACTTCTCGACGTCGGAGCCCATCACGCAGGTAACGAACGGCGCGACGTCGAATTGTTCGGCGGTCTTGTCGCCCTTGGCGAGGCCGACCTTCACTGCGTCGCCGATGATGTTGTACTTTTCGGGACTCATCCAGATCGGCAGTATGCCATCCATGATCTCAGCCGCGAGTTCGATGCCTTTCGGGCTGATGGTTGCGCTGTAGATCGGCATGTCCTTGCGCCCATGCAGGATACTCTTGAGCGGCTTACCGAGGCCGCTGGTGCGGGGGCCGCTGTAGGGGATGTCGTACTCCATGCCGTGAAGCTCGACAGGTTTTTCGCGCGCGAGAATCATTCTTATGATCTCGACGTACTCTCGAGTCTTCTGAAGCGGCTTGCCGTACGGCACGCCATGCCATCCTTCGGCAACCTGCGGCCCCGAGGGTCCGATGCCTAGCAGGAAGCGCCCGCCTGAAAGTCCGTCGAGCGTCATTGCAGTCATCGCCGTCATCGCGGGGGTGCGGCCCGGCATCTGCATGATACCTGCGCCGAGTTTGATCTTTTTTGTCTGCGCTCCGATCCACGCCAGCGGCGTGATCACGTCGGAGCCGTAGGCCTCGCCGGTCCAGACCGAGTCGAAGCCGCATTTCTCGGCTTCGAGGATCAGCTCCATCGGCAACGCCATCGGGGTACCGGAAACGCCCGCAAGTAGTCCGAGTTTCATGGTTTAAGCTCCTGTCGCTTCGGCGGAAATTCCTCCGCGAATGAAAAAAGCCACGCGTAATATTTCCGCAGCGCTCCTCTTTGGCGATCACTTCGACTGCGTGCTCGACTCCAGGGTCATTGCGGTTGGCTCAATGCCCATGCGCCGCTTTGAATTGCGGAACGGTTGGTACTTAACCACGCCATCGGCGTGCGCGTAAAGCGTGTAGTGACGGCCCATTCCAACGTTGGCGCGTCGTCGAAAATTTCGCTGACCTTCAAAACTAGTCCCCTGTTCCGAATCTTAGCTAGTTTTCGAAAAGAGCATCGTTCGCTAATGCAGGACCGTCAGGGTATCGGTGCAAACGACGTTCAGCTCTAAATCCACAATTCCGTTTCAGCGCGAAAAAGCGCGTGAAGCGTCTACCGGTGGTGGACGCCGAAGGCGAGCTGGTTGGAATCGTGGGCCGAACCGAAATGATGCGGGCGTTGCTCGCTAGTTCCGTCGCGATTGACTGAAGATCACGGCCTGTTAATTCCGATCATCGAAGTGCTTCGGATTTCGCCGGCAACCGCCTTCCGCAAAGTGGTGTAGCCGGCTAGCCGCCGGCGGGAATCGATTTGCCCGCGAGCTGCTTCATCATGTTGAACAGGGTCTGCATCTGCGGACCGTTCTTCTGCGCGTAGTTCGAATTTGTATAGCCCCACCAGTCCCAGCATCCTTCGCCGTTGTCTGGGATAGTGGGAATCGCCTGCGGATAAACGACGACAATTCGATTCGTGTCCGCCCACTGATTCAGCCCGGCATCATCGACGTAATCAGTTCCCACCGCGCTCGCCGACTGTTCGCATCCGTGAAGCGCGAGAATCAGTCCACATGAATTTTTCGCCGTGCAATCGGCCGGGGTGAACAGATATCCGGTGTCATCCATGCTGATCGCTGCCGCGGACCCGCCCGGGACGTATGGATTCTGATCGAAGGTCGAGAGCGTGCCGGTGAGCGTGCCATTGTTCTTCGGCTTCAGCTCACCGAACCACTGGCTCAGGAAGACCTGCTCGGAGTCGTACACCGCGCCGTTTTGATCGCAAACGATCACGTATGGGCTTCCGAGCTGCTCGCATGCGTTGGGACCGTATGGCGATTCCCATCCATGTTCGGCAGGAAAGTCGTTGTCGTATTTGAAAACGTTCGCGCCGAAATAGTCGTAGAACGAATCGACATTGTTCATCGTGCCCTGCGCGACGATCGTGTCGAGCTTTCCCGACCAGAGGTAGATGGGCTGGTTTTTCAGATTTTGGGTCGAATCGATCACGCCGCTTTTGGCGAGTGCCTCAGTGTCGCTCTCCAGCGCGGCGATATCGATTGCGGGAGTGTCCTGTTCACAGGTGGTTAGCGCGGTCTCGAGACTGTCCTGCGCGCAATCGTATGGAATGCCCGCATAGATCGCGGCTCCCTTGAAAACTTTCGAGTACGCCACATCCATCTGGATCGCGACTGCGGCGCCCGATGAAATTCCCGCCACGTAGATGCGCTGCGGATTGATTTTCAACGCCGGTAAATTTTGCGCGAGCACGGGCGGCGACCAGATCAGAACGCTCAGCATGATGAGTGGGGAAAAAGTAGCGACCCAGCGAGAGCGAATGAGGTGCATGGGCGGTCTCCGGGGAAGAAGCTCTGCTCCAGAAAGCGTAGCATCGCGCAGTTTACGATTAAAGTATTTGGATACAAAAGCGCGAAAAACTCCGGTGGTTTTGCTGCAAATGAAAGCTTGACTTGTGTACAGATATCATAAATTAACATAGCTTCTCTTGCCATAGATTAGGTCACTAGCGATGTTGAACTGATCTAGCCAGTGAACGTTGCTCAAGCTGCGCCATGATTGTCAGTAAGTCGCGTCGCAGAGATTTTTGGTTGGCCTTAAGCTTTAAAGAGAGCTACTCTGCTGAGCACGCGTGGGGGAGTCTTTACATCGCAATCAGGGCAAACAACGACGTAGAGAGCGAGATTGATCACCGGGTTTGAAATAGCGCTCACACCGGTGGCAGCGTTTCTCGTCGCGATCGCGGTAATGCCGCTGGCCAAGGCGGCATCTGTCCGCTTTGGTATCGTCGCACTACCTTCGAGTGACCGGCCGCATGAGAAGCCGACCGCCTTGCTGGGAGGCTTGGCGGTGATGGCAGCCTTCGTCGCTGCGATCGCGCTCGTCGGAATCCTGTCGGGGTTGCCATACCACACTCTGCCGTGGCTCGCGGGGTTCGCGATCGCGATGTGCCTGGTTGGACTGCTCGACGACATCGTCGATCTGCGGCCGCGGCATAAGCTGGTATTGGAACTGGCCGCCATCTGTACCCTCGTATGGTGGGGGCCGCACCTCGACTTTTTTCCGTACCAGCCGGTCAATTACGCGCTGACGATTTTCTGGTTGGTCACCGCGACCAACGCTTTCAACCTGATCGACGGGGTCGACGGCCTCGCCGCAGGAGTCGGTATCGTCGCGGCCTTAAGTATCGCGGCCGTCGCGGGGTTGCATCAGCACGTAGGAACCATGGTCATGGCGCTAGCTCTAGCCGGGGCGCTGGCGGGATTTATGATTTTCAACTTTCCGCCCGCGTCGGTTTTTATGGGCGATGAGGGTGCGCTCGCAGTGGGGCTGGTGCTGGGAGTCCTGTCGATTCAGGGCAGTCGTCTTGGCGAAGGTTCTTTGCCGGCACGGCTGGCGATGCCATTGCTGGCGCTGATGGTTCCATTGCTCGACACCGTAACGGTGACGGTGACGCGGCTGGCGAGGGGCAATCCTATCTCGAGACGCGGCCTCGACCATTCGCACCATCGACTGACACGGCTTGGAATGTCGGACTCGAGCGCGGCGGCGTGCCTGGTCGGGCTGCAGGTAATCGCGGGCGGATGCGCAATCGCACTCAGCGTGGTTCCGGGCCACGAGGCGGTCCTGCTGATTCCGTTCATGGTGTTGTTCTTCGCGCTGGTGGCGTTGTTCCTGATGGATCGATCGTTTGACACGGAAGCGCCTGGCCAAATCCAGAACTTGCCCGCGATCGCGCGGGTTATCCTGAGCTTTGGATACAAGCGCCGTTTCGTCGAGTTGACCCTTGATGCCGCGCTGGTGGCGGCGGCGTACTTCGGCGCGACGATGCTGCGATTCGACTTCGATCTGAGCATCTTGCAGGTCGACCAGATGCTGGCAGGGCTGCCGTGGATCGTGCTGCTCGGTAGCGGAGCGTTCATGGTGGCCGGCGTTTATCGAGGGATCTGGCGCTACACCGGACTGGCGGAAAACGCGCGCTTTATGCTGGCGGCGATGTTGGCGGGACTCGTGGTCAGGCAGGCGGCGTCGTTCGTGCCCATCATCCTGTCGCGCGCGACGGCGGTATTGTTTGTGCTCCTGATGTTCAATTTTCTGATGGGGACGCGCTGGTCGTTCCATGTTTTCCACCGAATTGGGCGGTACCTTGCACGCCCGGCAGGGCGCTTCGTGGTCATAGGGGCCGATGCGCGCGGTGCGGCGGCGATTCAACATTTGCACTCGACCAAGGGAGCGAGTGCGGAACTGCTGGGGCTGCTGGACGACGACGGTTTCAAGCACGGCAAGCTGTTCCACGGCTACCGGGTGCTGGGGTCGCTCGATGATCTGGATTGGATTATGGCGCGAACACCGTTCGACGAAATCGTTATCGCACAGGA
>CAWKKB010000002.1:0-712003 GCA_963850125.1 uncultured delta proteobacterium
AAGCGGCGGCTGTGATCCAGTTGGCGATCGCCAGAGGCCGTTCCGCGCCAGCGAGAAGAATTGGCTGGGTGAGCGATTGATGAATCGCGCTGACCCGCCGTTCCGCTTCGACCATCACCCAATCCTCCCTAGAAGAGCGCTCCACCGAGTGGGAATAAGGTCGTCATCAGCTGTGTTGCGCCCAGAGCGCAGGAGCCGCCGAACGCGAGCGACGACATTTTCCGCACGCCGGTTCCGTGTTCGCTCACTGACCACATGATCCCGGTGCCGATGATCGCTGCGGTGGTGATCGCGTGAGCGACCGGACCCTGAAGGTCGTTCTGCAGAGTCGTGAGCGGCGCGTCCCACGGCAGAGCGCCGCCTGCGGCGACAGCCGCGAACGCCTTGACTGGCCATACGAATGTGACGACCCCGTATGCATAAGCAATCGACGACGCCCATTTCCTCCACGCACTTTTACTTTCTTGCAGCCGCTTCATTTCACGTACCTCCTTTGGTGATCGAATAAACCTCAAGCCGTGATGGCTTCGAGGCCTTCATCCAGCTTCACAGGCGCAAGCGCGAATCCGTCGCGCGCGTTGTATCCAGCGACGCGAACAACTTCCGTGACCCGTCGTCCCGCGGAACTGCGGACGATGAATACGAGCAGGTTGATGGTTTCGGCTATGAGTTCTGGTTGCGGTGGCACGCCCGCCTCCTGCACGAGACTGGAGAGCCTCGTCAGCGCAGCTCGCGCACTATTGGCGTGGATCGTGGTGACCCCGCCCGGATGGCCGGTATTCCATGCCTTCAGCAAAGCGAGCGCTTCGGCGCCGCGGACCTCGCCGATGATGATGCGGTCGGGACGTAGCCGCATCGTCGTGCGGACCAGGCGTGTCATGTCGGCGCTCTCAGCTGTGTGAAGTTGGACCAGATTGTTGAGCGCGGCACTGGATTTCGAGCGTGTCCTCGATGATCACGTAGCGTTCGTTCGGGTCGGAGCGCTCGACCATTTCATTGATCATCGCTCCCGCAAGCGTCGTCTTGCCGGAGCCGGTGCCTCCGGCAACCACGATATTCAGGCGCCGGTCAATTGCGTCGCGCAGAACCTGCGCATGGACCTCGTGCAGGATGCCGTCGCGAACGTAATCGTCGAGTGTGTAAAGCACTTGCGCAGGCTTGCGCATTACGCAGCAGGGCTTTCTTGCGACTGGTGGAAGCAGGCCTTCGAAGCGAATGCCCTCGATCTGCAGTTCGCCCTCCACGATCGGACTGCTCGCGTTGGCTACCGTTCCGAGTGACGCCGCCACAGTTCCGATGAGGCTCTCCACCTGCGACGCGGCGAGCCGCAGACCGGCTTCGTGCATTCCCTTGCCGTAGGATTCGAACCAGACGCGCCCGTCCTCATTGACGATGATCTCGGTAATCTGAGGGTCACCGATCGCCGCCAGAATTCTTGTCCCGAGCTGGCGTCTGAGGAGTTCGTCCAGGCGACGCTCCTGAAGCTGTTGTGCCGCAATCATGCTGATTCTCCGTTGCGGCCGGCGCCGCTTTTCTGCGCTGGCACTGGCTCTTCCATCCGTTTCAGCGTTTCCTCCACTTCGGCTCGCAATCCGCGATGGCGCCGCTGGCCTGAAGCGAGCGCCTGCTTGCGTTGCGCTTCGGGTATTTCCGGCAAATGGCTCAGCATGCTCAGAGCGAACTGATCGACCATCGCGAGCAGGGTGGTGAGCTGGTGAGCGAGCGGTTTCAGAGTTTCCGCCGTGGAAGCGCGACTCGCCTGAATGATTCGTTTTTCAGCCGCGGCCAGTGTCGCATCCGAGAAGGTCAGCCCGGAGCCGCCTTCGGATTGAAAGAGACGCTCCTTCACGTATCGCGACAGGGTGATGCCGCGCTCATCGGCTTCGTCGCGCAGCCGATGAAATTCCTCTTCACTCAGGTAAGCAGTGAGTTGTCGCCTCACAGTAGTCTCTCCTTGACGTCTTCCTCTTTCGACTCGTCAGGCGCGCCGTTTCCGTTCTCGACGGCGAATTTCAGAAACGAGAGCTGCTCCGCGGGTGCTGGCTTATGGCGGCGAACTTTCCCGGTGGCAACCTGGTCGGGCGTCGATCTGTGCCGGTATGCCGTTCTCCGCGCCGTCCTTCGGTTGCTCCATACCGTCGGCAACAGGCGGAGCGTATTCGATGCGATCGCTCTTCGGTGGCGGAGCGATCTGCGCGAGCCGTTTGAAAGATGGATCGGAGTAGTAGCGAAGTTTCGTCGCTCGAATCGCTGGCCGGCCACTGGTGAAAATCAACGCCTCGTTGGAACCCAGCCGCATCGCTTCGTCGGGCGTGATCAACGGCCTCGCCACTTCCGGCTCCGAGACGCTCGCACCCGAGCTCGATACGGTCCGATGCGCATGGCGCACTGTGGTTTCCCCGGTCATCTGCGAGAGCAGCCGCGCCGTTTCGATCCGATTCGGAGCGAATGCGACGCGCGTATGGCAGTTGGAGGTTATCGCCTCATCGTGCCCGTATGCGGCGTGGATCTGACTCAGATCCTGCGCGATCAGGCACGCTTTGATTCCGTAGCCGGCGACCAGCGACAGGGACTCCGCGAACACGTCGAGCCGCCCGAGACTCGGGAACTCATCGATCATGAGCAGCAAGCGACGGCGATATCCGGTCACCGCTCGGCCGTTTCGAAATTCCAGATGTTCGGTAAGGCGATGAAGGATCTGACCGAGCATCAGCCGAATCACCGGCTTGAGGCTGTTCTTGTGGGCGAGCGGAACGACAATGTAGAGCGACACGGGCCGTTCGTGATTCATCAGATCCGTGATTCGAAAGTCGGAGACTGCGGTGTTCGCGGCAATGACCGGATCGCGATAAAGCTCGAGGAATCCCTTCACCTCGGAGATCACGCCCGAGCGTTCGTTCGGGCTCTTGTCGAGCATGCTGCGCATCGCACGCGCGATAATCGGATGTGTCCTGGTCGGAATGCCGCGCGAATCGGTCCAGCCCAGCGAGCCGGATGGATCGTGCTCGGCCCGCATGATCTGCTGCATGGTGTCGTCGATCGGCTGTCCCGGATCGCACAGCCGCGCTTCCAGTCCGCTGAGAGTCTTGTCCCGTCCGGCATAAAGCTGGTCCAGGATCATTCCGGTGAGGAACGCCGAGCCTTCGCGCGACCAGTGATCGGGCAGCCCCTTTCCGTCCGGGTCGATGATCATCTGCACGATGTTGCGAACATCGCGGATTTCGTTGGGCGTGCGGAGCCTGACCTCCGCGAGCGGGTTGTAACGAGCGCCGTCGCTGTCGGCTGAGGCGGGTGCGAACTTGAGACAGAGCTGACCCATCCGTTTCCGAGCTCCGGCCGTGAGCGCCCAGTTCTCGCCTTTAAGGTCGTGAATCAGGACCGAGTGCGGCCAGCTGAGCAGTGTGGGAATCACGATGCCGACGCCCTTGCCGCTCCGCGTTGGCGCGAAGACCAGGACATGTGCGGGGCCACAATCGCGTATGAATGAGGCTCGTCCCCACTCCCGCCAAACGCCGAGATAGATTCCGGCGCGACGGGCCGCTGGTTTCAGTATCCGTAACCACACGCCGATTCCTCGCAGAAGTTCGCGCACCGACCTGCGCGCATCGATCAATCGAGCGGCTCTCAGATCACGCGCCGTTGCCCAGCGCGCGGAACCGTGAAGGTCAGAGACGTTCGCGAACCAGCCATGCCGCACCATCGCGATAGCCGCGCAACAAACCGCCGTCACGACCGCCATTGGGTAGAGCGCCTCGCGGGCGCACTCTTTCCAAAGCGGCTCCAGTTGCGGAGCCCAGTACCATCGGGTCCACCAGACAATCCACGACCACGGCGCGTAAATCGCTCCGCCCTTCAAGTGGAAGAGCGGGTGCCCCAGCCACGACGCATGGCGGAGCACGCTCGCCGCGTGCTGCGTTGTCACCCAGTTGATCGCGATGAACGCTCCGACCAGTGAAAGCACGGCGAGCCGCTTCGCACGTGCCAGCCTCGCATCCACTGAAAATCCGGGAAGCCGATAGGGACGCTGTTCAGCCATTGCGCTCCCTCCCGCGTTCACGGACCCGATCCATGCCGGAATCGATTGTGCGCTGGCGGCTAGCGAACGACTCTTGATCACGTCTTTGGAGACCTGGCGCTCACGCAGCTCGCGTTCATGATTCTGCGAAAGCTGCCAGCTTCGCTCGTCTACCCGCTGTGCGAGTCCGAGCCCTGAGAGAAACTGCAGGCGATCGATCTCCTGCTCAGCTCGAATCCGAGCTCCCTCGCTGCGCGGTTGGGACTGGTCATACGTGACGAGGCCATTTCCATCGGCCTTTCTCTGCAGCGCGCGGTCGATCTCGGTCCACTGCTCGCGCCTGACAGCGCGCTCACGCGACCGCAACATCTCCGGCTCCAGCCGCGGACCTAACTCCCGCGTCGCGATCTCCTGGCTCCGGATACGCAACCCTGAGCGCAAATACTCGCGGTTGATCTCCAGGGGCCGGCCGTTTTCGCGCACTCCACGAACGAGCAGATGAACATGCGCATCGTCGGTGTTGTGGTGATCGATCGCGACCCATTCCAGCTTCGTGTCGAGGTCGCGTTCCATCTGGCCGACCAGCTCGCGAACGTGGTCGCGAAGATTGAGGCGATCGGCATCCTCGGGCGAAACGATGAATCGCCACATGAGTTCGTCGCTCTTCTCCCAGTCTCTGACCGTGGCAAGCATGTCGATGTCTTCGCGCTCCCCATCGAATCCCAATCCCTTCTCCATTTCCTGCTGCGCGCCTGGCCGGGACAGGTAGCGCGCATGGGCAGCCCACGCGCCGCTCCGGCGGTTGCGCGAGAAAGAGGCCTTGACCACGCTGCGCCGCGCATATGCCGGTGGTTCCGCGATCCGCACTCGCGCCGCGCGCGCGCCGCTTAGACTTCCGCTCGGCTGCTGCCGCCGCAGCCCTTGCCGCATGCCTATCCGCCGCAACGCGCGCGCCCACCACGGCACGAGTTTGCGCGGACGTTCCGCATGCTCGTGGCGAAGCTTGATATCGACCTCTTTCTGGCGGAGGAACCTAGGCCGTTTCATCGCACACCTCGGTCAACGCCTCGCTGAGGGCGAGTACCAGTTTGGTCGGGCTCTCCGGCGCCCGCCCGCCGAGCGCTTCGATGATCTCGCGCAACTGCCCGCTGCTGAGGGTGATTGCGTGCAGATCCTGCGCGCGCCGCCATGATTTCCACGCGCGCTTGCCGGTCGCCCGTTCGTCGAGCTTCTTCCGCCCGATCGTCGCAACGTGCGCCCGCTGCTCGGGCGTAAGGTCTCCAGCCTCCTGTGCGACGCTCAGCAGGGCGCCCAGCAGAAAGTCGGGCGGCTCCAGATCGAGGCCTGCCAGCGCAATCAATCCGCCGAGGTTGGCGAGATGATGCACGCGCAGTCCCTGCTCGGGGCTGTGGCTGTTGCCATTTCCATTTCCGTTGCTGTTCATGGCATTCACCACGTCACGACCGGTTCGATTTCTCCGCGAACGTTCGCGAGCGGAATCGGACCGAAGTAGCGCGAGTCCCAACTCCGGCGATCGTTAAAGCCGAACAGCCACACCTGGCCGGCTGCGACTCGATGGCTGCCCCACGCGACATGCGGAAGCGGGCGGTGTGCGCTGTCATGCGTGGCAACTTTGCTGCGCGCGAATCGTGCGCCGTTCACCGCAACCCATCCGGGTTCGATCTCGACGCTATCGCCGGGGAGAGCACCCACGATCTTGCCCACCGGCTCCGCGTTGCCGGCGCACGCGCCAGTGCGCAGATAGCCGCGCGCGAGACCCTCCTGGGCGATCGGGATCGGCAGGCATGCCGCAACCAATTCGCCACGCTCAATCCCGTGAGCGACGACACGATAGACGCCTGCCGGTGCGGCGCTGTCCGTGTTCGAGATCAGTACGCCGAGTGCGTTGCCGACTGCGATTAAGAGCGCTGTGGCGATCGCAATTCCGGCCATCGCTCCAATGGGTCCACGAGCGCCTTCCAATTGTTGAAAATGAATGCGCTGGGCAAGCGATCCGGCGGGGTTTTCTGCCGTGCTGTACAGTGTGCTGATCATGACTGCCTCCGAGGGGGAAAGGCCGCGAGTTCGTTGAGCAATCCGCCGAAAATGCCGCACCGTACCGCAGGTCCTTTATCTTGCTCTACGAACGACCGGCCTTCCCCCCTCTCCAATGCACCCTTCCAATCCGCTCTTTCCGCGCGCCGCAAAGCGGCTGAGAAATTCCTGAAAATCCTCACTGCAGTTTCTCCGTCGAAGGTTCGGTTATGCGGCCATTCAGTTTCCGGCCCGGACGAGGGGCACCTTCGAGCTCGGCCTTAATCTGTTTGCAGAGCCGCCACATCGCCGCCGTGATCGTCTCGCCAAGATCGAAGCCCGCATCTTCGGCCCGACTGCGCAGTTGCTCGATCTCACGCTTGAGTGCTGCAGGCAGCTTGAATGTGATCGCTTCGCTTTCCTGTTTGCGCTTGAGAACTCCCATTACATTTCTCCTTGCGTAATTGGATTGTGGAATTCACTTCCCGTATGGGCCGGGGAATACGAGGTCCTGGGTGATCATCACGTCGAACTGGTAGCCCGGCCGGATTTCAATCGTCGGTGGACGATTTAATCCCTGTCCCATCATTTGCTGACCCAGCGCCCCGAATTGTCCCGAGGCGGCTGAACCGGCCGTCTGGCTCGCCATCGCCCATTGATTCGGTTGGTAGTAACCGTACGGTCCGTAGGAGGCGCCGCCTCCGAAAGTCGCCATCTGTCCGATGGCCTGGCCTGCGCTGATCAGGCTCATCACGGCGGCGGTTCCGAACGTTGCGAGGTAGTGGTGGTCAATCTGATCAGAGAAGCCGGCGTAGCCGCTCTGATCGGCACCCGGCATCATCGGCAGATTCATGCTCGAGGTGTTCGGAAAGATGAGCCGCTGCCACGCGATTTGAACGCGCTGCTGACCGTATGAAGATGCGTTCTGGTAGGCGCCTATAAGGCGGCTGCCTTGCGGGATGAGAACCGATCTGCCGGTCGCGCTGTCGAGGACGTTCTGGCTGACCTGCGCGAGGATCGGTCCGGGCAGATCCGAGTTAATGCCACTGATCAGAACGGCAGGGAGGATGCTTCCCGCCATCACGGTGTACGGCGAAGCAGCGGGGTGAACACTTATCGTCGGGTTGGTCTGATCACCGGAAGTATACGAGTCACTCTGCTGTCTGTTTGCGCTCGCGATCTCCAGCGTTCCGCCACTATGAAACGCCTGCACCATCTCCGGCGATTCGAGCGCCTTCATGTACTTCTCTTCGGCCCATTGCGCATACCGGCTCGGAGGCTTCGGCGCGCTGAGGTTGAACGGGCGCTTGGGAGATCGGCATAACCGGTTCAGTCGGCATCACGGTCGGTGCCGCATGCGGCTCTGCGCCATGAGCTGCGAGGTCTTCGATTTCGCCCCGGTCTCGGGCTGCTGAGCCTGGGTCGTCGGCTGATTTCTGGGAAGCGGAACTTTGACCTATTCCTGAGGACTGGACGCCGAGTGCAAGCGCCACTCCGCCGAGCATCGCAACCGCCACGAAAACCACGCCGAGAAGGCGATTGAAACGGCCACCGCCGAGGTGCTCCTGTTCCTGCTCTTCCTGTTCCTGAATCAGGTCTGCGGTTGCCATGGCCGTTACCTCGTTCCGCCTGCATAGGAGATCGTCACGCGGTCCTGATCGCGGCCGACACCGGCGACCAGGATCGCGTCGCTGAAGAGCCGATCGACGACGTAGTAGTTGCCCTTGACCCGGTAGTTGACCAT
Organism: uncultured delta proteobacterium; assembly: GCA_963850125.1. Taxonomy (GTDB): domain Bacteria; phylum Desulfobacterota; class Binatia; order Binatales; family Binataceae; genus Binatus. The sequence goes on from CAWKKB010000002.1 coordinate 7,794, forward strand.
CTGGGTTCCGCTGCCGGCGTTGATCAGCAGAGCGGGAGCTTCGCTCGACTTCATTCCGGCGGGCATCTGGACATAGACGTGAGAACCGTCGTCGAAGGCTCGAACCGGCTTCCACGGAACGTTTGGTCCTGCGACCGTGTAAGCGAAATTGATCTGCGCCGGATCTACGGCTGCGACCTTCACGATGTCGTCGGAATCACCCGGCGGATCGACCGCTTCCTGCTTGGCGTTCGCTGCGGCTGCGTCGGCATCTTTCATCGCCGCGATCAGCTCGTCGGGGTAGTAGAACTCCACCTCCTGCATCGCGCGCCCGCGCGAGTGCAGCAGCAGGTGATAGATGTGCTTCGTCGTGTAGATCGTCAGGTTGGTTTCGATTCCCGGAACCTGCGGCTTCACCGCGAGGTGAGGGACGGCATTGCGCGGGTCGCCGGAGGCGGCCGGCGTCGCCATCCAGCGCTCGGTATCTCCCAGCGCAACGTCGGTGATCGTCTCACCCGGCTGCAGCTGAATGTCGGTGGTGCGCAGCGGCGCGCAATCGACGGCCGGCTCCGGTTCCTGGTTGTAGGGATAAAGCGTGTACTCGGCGGTTCGGTAGACGGGCCATTTGCCGTCTTGCTGATGCTCTTTGATTGCGGCCTGCACCTCGGCCGGCTGCTGTGCGAGCAGTTGCGCTCCGGTCGGCGGTGGCGGCGTCGCGCTCGGCTCAGTGGGAGACTCTGTTACGAGTTTCAGCGGCGGTGGTGCGGGCGGTTGTTGCTGACTCGCGCATGCACTCAACAAGAGTGCGAGCGTCACACTTGCTGCGGCTGATTTCTTCATCGCGCTTCCTCCCTTCTGGCCCGACTATCCCTGCTGTTCGGTCCAGCTGATCTGCGTCACGTAAAATCCAAGCGGATTGCTGACGATCGCGTCGTCGGAATTGGGCGGGACGATCTGAGTCTGGAGTACGGCCTCCCAATGCGTGGGCGCTCCAATCACAACTCCGTTCAGATCGCGCTGCTGCTCCGACCAGCGCACCTGGTAGCTGCTGGGCGAGAGCTGAAGAATCGAATCGATCTGGATCGAGACGGTTTGCTTCTCTGCAAGCTTGAAAGGGTTATGAGTGAAGCCGTCGGAGTGGTAGTAGGCGTCGAGGAATCTGTCCGCCGCTCCGCGCGCATGCGCGAGCAGCGAATTGAGCATCTGATGTTCGACCTGCGGGTCGCTGGTGACCGAACGCGCATTGCGGATAAACGCCGCGACTTCGTAACGCTGCATTCGCGCGGTTACGTCGGGAACGGACGAGGGAGTGAGCGGCTGCGGGACGGTGAGCGCGTATCCGAGTTTGTCGACTTCAACGACGTAGGGAATGTAGCGGCTTCGGCTGATGAGCCAGACCATGCCGCTGGCGAGAATCAGCGCAGAGCAGAAGCAGCCCGCCGGCCGCTATCTGCCAGTTGCGTTTGCCGAGAACGAGATCGGCGTAACGCTCATCCCACTCGCGACGCGCCTCGACGTAAGGATTGGCGGCCATACAGACACTCCTCGAGGACCGACAAACCGGAAGGCAGTTTGCCGTCCAAAATTTGTCCGCGAGTTGTCCGTGAACTGGCCGCAGACCAGACCAAATCTAGCCAAAGTGGGAAAGCAAAATGTCCCGAAAACTTTGGGAATTTTTGGTTTGATTTGGCTTGATTGACAGGCTTCGGAGAATTCGTAATAGCAGGTCCAGCAGGTCGCCGGTTCGAATCCGGCGGGTGGCTCCAGGGAATCCGCCAATAGCAGGAGCGTGGTGTCATTTTGCTGAAGGGGCGATTTCGACGACCTCATTGTAAATGTTAGACGCGCGATTACATCAGACGGCGCCGCGGCTGGCCGAAGAATGCCTTGCCGCGGAAACCGGCGCTGCTTTGGGCGGTGCTATTTCGCCAGAAATTTCTCCAGCTGATCGGAGACAACTTTGCGCTGCTCGACTTGCGGCAGATGACCGGCTTTTTGAATCATCTCAACCCGCGCGTTTGGAATCAGGGCGGCAAATTCCGCGGCATAAAGCGGAGGTACCAACGCATCCTGCGCGCCCCACAGCACGAGGGTCTCCGCCGTGATCCGGCGCAGCCGACGCTTCAATCCACGCTCGGGAATCGGATGGATGAAATGCGAGGTGCTGGCGAGTGCGCCAAAGCGCTGCACGAGCGCGGCGTTCATCGCCTCGTGCTCCGACGGCATCGCGAGCTTGGCGACGACTTCGGGCTTCGAGGGATCATGAAACAGCAGTTTGACCAGCTTCTGCGGTGAAACCAGCAGATGGTCGGCGACGGGTGCGTCGTCATGCCACAGTCCCATCGCATCGATCAGCACGAGCTTGCGCACGCGATTCCGGAAGGTGGCCGCGTATTCGGCAGCGACCATTCCTCCGAACGAATGGCCGATCAGATCGACCTCCTCGAGTCCGAGACGATCAAACAGATCGTCGTAGTAGAGGACCAGATCGGAAAGGCCATCGAGCTGGTCGAGATCTTCAGTGTCTTCGGCGCCCGCATGCGAAGGCGCATAGACGCGGCGATGCAGTGACAAATCGTCGAGGAACTCGTCCCACTCCTGGCCGAACGGGCCATGCAGATACACGACCGACGCGCCCTGCCCCTTGATCAGAACCGGGTTGGCGGCGAACCCGCCGGGTAGCTCGACACTCTGCGAAAGCTCTGTGTTCATGCCGGCACCTTCGCTTCGCCGTTACCGGCTGTGGCTACGGTCTGCGCCAGTTGCGGTTGATTGCGCGTCGCGCCCTGCGGCCACCATCGGTCAGCATAGCCTTCCTTGTTCCAGATGCCCTTGATTTTCGGCAGCACCTTTTCGGCGAACAGCCCGGAGCTGTATGCGGTCAGCTCGGGATCCATCGACTGGATCTGCAAAATGATCATCAGATGGCCGACGCGGATATTACGCACAGCCTCTTCGATTTGTGCGGCGACAGTATCGGGACTGCCGCCGATTACCATGCGTGAGTCTTCGACGAGCTGCTTCCAGGTCGCCTCGTGCGGCTTGAAGTCGAAACTGAAGGCGCTGGCGCCGCGATGACTCAACTGAAACTCGAAGCTGCGTTTGGTCATGAAGCCGGGCACGTTGCCGAAATGCGGTGCGACGTAGAGCGATTTCGAATAGAAGTTGCGCAGATGCTTCAGGTAGATGCGCTCCGCTTGCGCGTCGGTGTCGGCCACCACGACCAGTTGCGCGAATCCCGCGCGATACGGATTGTCATCCATGCCGGCCTTTTCGACCGAGTCCCAGTAACCATCCATCAGCACCTTTGCGTACTTATGGCCCATGAAGCTCAAGTAGCTATAGGTGTAGTTGTTGTCAGTCGCGAATTTCCATGTCTCGACCGAGCCGCCGCCCGCCAGCCAGATCGGAGGATGCGGCTTCTGCAGCGGCTTCGGCCATGGATTGACGTAGCGCAGCTTGTTAAATCGTCCATTGAACGCGAATGGCCCCGGCCGGGTCCACGCGGCTTTGATGAGATCGTGCGCCTCATAATATCGCGGCCTCACCTGGGTGGGCGGGATGCCATAGCAGCCAGTGGTATCCATCGGCGAGCCGACCGGGAAACCTGCCACCAGTCTTCCGCCGCTCAGGCAATCGAGCAGCGCAAATTCCTCGGCAACGCGGATCGGCGGATTGTAAAGTGGAAGCGTGTTACCCAGTATGACCAGCGCAGCATTTGATTTGCGCCGCGCGATGACAGTCGCGATCATATTCGGCGAAATCGGAAAGCCGTAGCCGTTCTGATGATGCTCGTTGAGGCCGAGTCCGTCGAAGCCCAGATCATCCGCCATTTCGAGCTCGTCGAGATTCCAGTGCAGATACTTCGCGACCTCGGGCGAATGGCAAAGCTCGTCGTTGGGCGGCGTAACCCAGATGCTGTCGTAGCGGTCGCGGAAGTCGTCCGGCAGATCGCGATATCCTTGCATGTGAAACCAAATCGTTTTCATAAGCTGGTTCCTTTTCTCGGCATCCCGAGTGGGCGGTTTATACGTTGAGCCGGTTTCGACCGGCGAGCGTCGGCGCGCGCCGCTGCGGCTACACCTTGCAGATATGAATCTAGCGCTTTGGCGACAAATCCTTCCGGCTCAATCCCGATGGTATGAAGCAGGTACTCGCGGTCGCGCGTCACCATGAACGCGCCGTTGAGAATCGACCAGATCGCGACGGTCACCCCGGTCGCTCCGAGGGAATCCGCGACCAGGCCTCGATCGAAAGCGCGCTTCACGCTGCTTTCGAACAGGCGAAAGACTTCCTGCCGGATCTTCGCACCGCGATCGAATGCCCGGATTTCCGAGGACCGCCGAAGTCGCTTTCGGATTTCGTAGTAAGGGGTTGGCTCGCTGATCAGAATCGGATCAGCCGATTCGTGCAGATATTCGATATAGACCTGCGCCAGGGCGCGAAGCTCGTCGAGCGGCTTGAGGCTGCGCGCGATCACCTCGCGATAGCCGGCTCCCAGTTGGGTGCCGCGATCGGCGCATAGGTTCAAATACACTTCGTCGCGCGACGCGAAATGCAGGTAGATGGTTCCGACTGCTACGTTGGCCTCGCGCGCGATCATCTCCATCGTGGCGTTTTCGACCCCGCGACGCGCAAAAACGCGCGCGGCGGCGGTCATGATTCGCGCGGCACGGGCGTCGTTCTCCGCACGCCGGCGTTCGCGCACTTTGAGCGAGGCTCTCATTCGCGCTCCATTCGTGAATTGAAATTCATGAACCTGCATTCAGGATATACGATCGGCAGGATCCCAATGTCAAACGTCAGGGCTGAAAATTTAAGGACGCGATTACGCTTCGGCGAACGACAAGAGCGGCGCGATCTCTTCCAGGCTGGTCCGCACAGAATCCACCCCAAAGTGATCTCAACAATCGCGGCAGCCAGCATCCTGGATTGGTTTGCCGGTGCTAGAGGAAGCGCCGGCGACACGATATTCGTCTCGATGACAAGCCTGTCGTAAGATCAGGCATATCTCCGAGATGAATTCCTCTTCAACTCGCGACACAGATGTTCTCATTGTTGGCGCTGGACCAACCGGCCTGGTGCTGGGATTGTGGCTGACTCGCCTTGGCGTGCGCGTGAGAATCGTCGACAAGACGTCTGAACCGGGAACGACATCGCGCGCGCTTGCGGTGCAGGCACGCACGCTCGAGTTGTACGACCAAATCGGTCTCGCGCACGCAGTCGTCGAGCGCGGGCGACGAGCCGTCGCGGCGAATCTCTGGGTGTCGGGCAAGAAAGAAGGCCACATCGTGTTTGGCGATATGGGCCAGGGTCTCAGCCCGTTCCCATATGCCGTCATCTTTCCGCAAGACGAGCACGAGCGCCTGCTAGTCGAGCGTCTCAAGGCGTGCGGCGTCGAGGTCGAGCGCCGGACCGGGCTCGCAAAGTTTGAGGATTCGGCCGATCGCGTAGTTGCGCATTTGAAACGCCCGGACGGATCGATCGAGGCATGCGCGGCGGCCTACATCGCGGGATGCGACGGCGCGCATTCCATCGTGCGCGAGGCGCTGCAAATAGGTTTCCCCGGCGGGGCATACACTCATGTTTTCTATGTCGCGGACGTGCAGGCGAGCGGACCGACGATGAACGGCGAGTTGCACCTCGCGCTCGACACCAGCGATTTTATGTTCGCCTTCCCGCTCAAAGGCGAGGGCCGCGCACGGCTTATCGGCACGGTGGGCGAGAAGGCGGAACATCGGCACGATGATCTCTCATGGAATGATGTGAGCAAGGACGTGATCGATCAGATGCGCATCGACGTCGAGCGCGTGAACTGGTTTTCGACATATCGCGTGCATCATCGCGTTGCGGATCATTTCAGTAAGGGTCGTGCATTTCTTCTCGGCGATGCCGCGCACATCCACAGTCCCGTGGGCGGACAAGGCATGAACACCGGCATCGGCGATGCGGTGAACCTTGCATGGAAGCTCGCTGCTGTCCTGCATGGGCGTGCGAGCGCGTCGATCCTTGACAGCTACGAACCGGAGCGAATCGCTTTCGCCCGGCGTCTGGTAGCCACTACCGATCGGGCCTTCACTGGAGTGACGAGTCGCGGGGCTGTTGCGCGGCTCGTAAAATTGCATATCGTACCGCTAGTAATCCCGCTCCTCTTCAAGCTCCCGCAGGTGCGACGGTTCATGTTTCTCACAATTTCTCAGACCAACGTGAACTACCGTGGAAGCAGCCTGAGCGAGGGGCGCGCGGGGAAGGTTCACGGCGGCGACCGGTTGCCCTGGGTGAAGATAGATTACGCCGACGCGGGCAATTTCAAACCGTTGGCCTCGATGGATTGGCAGGTCCACGTCTACGGCGATGCAGCTCCCGATTTTCGGACGTCGTGTAACTCTCGAAAATTACCACTGCACGTCTTTCCATGGCGTCCGGAAATGGAAGCCGCGGGACTGATTCGCAACGCAGCGTTTCTGGTGCGGCCCGACGGCTACGTGGCGCTGGCGGATCCTGAAGCCAGAGCGTCGGCGATCACGTCTTATCTGGATTCGCACAAAATCAGCGTGCGGGAACAGCAGACACCATCACAAACCTCAAATTTGGACTCATTGTTTTAGCTCGACAAACAGTATTGGTCCGTCGATTGCTTCTAAGGTACCCCCCACTGACTATTGGCGGAGGCTTAGAAATATCCACCGACGTTACCAACCTATGCCTGGAAATATGAGGCAACCACAATGAGAACCGGGAAAAATTTTCTCCCACTCGTGGCCATCGCAATGGTGGTCGCACTCCCATCCTACACTTTCGCCGCGCAGGTAACTGTAACAACGACAACGACTGTGGACACCGTGCAGCCGACGGACGCTATCCGGCCGGGCGAAGTTATTACCACTACGAATGCTTCGGTGGCTCAGGCTTACTTGACTCCAGGCAGCTACGTACTCGTAACCCGGGGAATCCCGGTTCGCATCGTCTCTTCGAGCCGGCTTGATTGGCCACCGCCTTACCGGGTCGCAACCGAAAGGTACTCGTCGCAGGTTTCCCTGAGTGCGGATGGCAGCCTCAACGGATACGTGGCTGGTCTCCCGTTTCCGCTGCTCGATGCGAACGATCCTGCGATAGCTACCAAGATAATCTGGAACTATACCTATAGGCCGATGTATTCGGACGACTTCGACATTCGCTATCCGGAGATGGCGACCTATTCTCCCTCGAACGACTCGACGCCGGTCAACTACTTCATCGTGGGCCACATGGCTCAGTACAACAATGTCGGACGGGTTGAAGTGCCGCCGATTCCGACGGACCCAGACGCGCTGGAGAGCGGCATCCGTTCCAAGTTCGCGATGTTTCCATTCCTGGAACCTTCGACGGTGAATGGTTACGGGATGCTTCGATTTCGTTACCTAGATTCAAACAGAGCCGATGACATCTGGATGTATAATCGTGAGGCCCGACGGCTGCGCCGCGAAACCGAGTCGGTTCAATCAGATCCTATCGCATCACCACCGACGTTCGGAGCGGGTGAAGGCGGTGGGCGATTCGCGGGCGTGGCAAATTCTCCAGTCGCAGCCTTTGCGAACAACGTAGATTCGGATTCGCTATTTGGCTTTTCCGCCAATCCCGCGAACTACTACTATCGATTTCTCGGCGAGCGGCGGATGCTGGCACCCGTGCATGCGCTGCAAGATGGCGTTTGCGCGAGTTATTACCAGATGAACTGCACCGAGAACTGGGAAATCCGGCATCTGTACGCGGTCGAGGCGGACGCTAAACCAAATACCAATATGACTATTCCGAAGCGGGTGCTGTACGTCGATTCGGAGGGCTGGTTTATTACCGCTTCGGATCAGTATAACCGCGACGGCGCACTTTGGAAGTCGCTGGTGAACTTCGTCACCTACGAAGATCGAGCGGCGCCACTCGCCCACGTGGCTATCTATCCCTACAGACGGTTTTTCCAGATCGGAATGGTGGATACGGATCTGGAAAGCGGATACAGCACCGTAGCGTCGATGCCGGGATCAAGCGCGAGCAGCCCGGACTCCTGGTATATCAACATGGGCGCGGTGGACAAGGCCTTTTTTACCACTGGTAACCTCGAGCTCGCGAGTAATCACCCGTAGCTGGACGAAACCCCTCCGCAGCCCGGATTCTGTGCCGACGCCAGCGCAATGAGGCGTCGGCACAGCCCTGTTGTAGCGTTCGCGAACCGGCATCGTCGCGGTTGATTTAATCGCGTGCATATTGGATGTTCGGTCGGCTGCGCAAGCGCCGCGAATCCGCTCGAGCGAGGAAATGGTTTGCCCGAACAGAAGCCGATCAAAGTTGCCGTCATCGGCGGTGGATGCGCCGCGATTTCGGCGGCCTTCGAACTAAGCCGTCCCGCGCACAAAGGCAAATACCAGGTAACGGTTTATCAACTCGGCTGGCGTCTGGGCGGGAAAGGAGCTTCGGGCCGCGGTCCCGCCGATAGAATTGAAGAACACGGGCTTCATCTCTGGATGGGATCCTACGAGAACGCATTTCGGCTGATACGCGAGTGCTACACGGAGTTAAAGCGCGATCGGCGCAAATGCAGAATCGCTGACTGGCGGGATGCATTCTCGCCAGCGCCTTTCATCGGCCTTGCCAGGCGTTCGCGCAAAGGCACCTATTGGAATTTTTTATCGTACTTTCCGCCGGGCGACGGCCTTCCCGGCGATCCTATTGATGAGAACGATCCCTTTACCGTGACCTCCTATCTCGCGCATACTGCCAGCATCTTGCGGACGCTGCTGCTTGCGGTGCAAGGTGGTCGAAGCGGCAGAACATCGGCGGAACCCGGGAGCGCTACCGCCGAAACGGTACATTCGCGTCAGTCAATACTGAACAGTAGTGAGGCAGCGGCCGATCCTTCCAAGCGTCTAGCGCGCCTCGTGGGGTTAGGCCTGATTGCGACGACGGCCGGTCTGATCGAGGCGGTCGAGATGCTTGAGCTGGCATTTGCGCCGCGTTCGATTTATCCAGTCGATGGGATCGCGCAGCTTCTGGAAGTGATAGCAGCGAGCGCTCGCCGTCACATCGAGGCATTGATCGAGAATGATCCCGAGCTGCTGGTGTTATGGCATGGCATCGACCTGGCGATGGCCTCTATGCGCGGAATTCTTCGCTTCGGGCTGATATCGGATCCGCGAGGTTTTGACGCGATCAACGATTACGACTTTCGTGAGTGGTTGCGAATCAACGGCGCGTCGGAGCCCTCGCTCGAATCACCTTTCATCCGCGGCGCCTATGATCTCGTTTTCGCCTACGAGGATGGCGACTATCAGCGTCCGCGTCACGGGGCCGGAGTTGCGCTGCGCGGCGCATTGCGGATGCTTTTCAGCTCGCGCGGCTCAATATTCTGGAAGATGCATGCCGGCATGGGGGATACTGTCTTTGCGCCGATGTACGAGTTACTTAAGAAACGCGGAGTAGCTTTCAGATTTTTCCATCGCCTCGAAAAAGTAAGACTGGCGGATCCGGCGGAGCTTGCTGAACGGGAGCGCACCTATGTCAAAGCGTTGGAGTTCGACATCCAGGCGAATGTCAGACAAGGAAAGGAATACGCGCCACTGATGGACATAGATGGACTACCTTGCTGGCCGTCGAAACCCGACTACTCGCAGTTAGTCGGGGGAAGCGCTTTCGAGCGCGAAGAGCGGGATTTCGAATCGCATTGGGACCGCAAACACATCGCAACCAAAACCTTGCGCGTGACCGAAGATTTCGATTTTGTCGTGCTAGGCGTGGGGCTAGGAGCTATTCCATACGTGTGTCAGGACCTTATCCACCGCGATCAGCGCTGGCGCGATATGGTAAAGCATCTGAAGACCGTAAACACCCAGGCGTTTCAGATCTGGCTTCGGGACGACATGGAACAACTAGGATGGAGCGACCCGCCGCTGGCGCTGTCGGCGTTCGTGCAGCCCTTCGAAACCTGGGCTGACATGAGCCACCTGATCAGAGAGGAGAGGTGGAAGGTCAAGCCGAAAGCCATAGCGTATTTCTGCAGCACATTGAAAGATTCAGTGTCACCGCGCGAAGTGTCGGCCGACACTTACCCGACGCAACGACGGCTGGAGGTACGCGAGAATGCAATTCGTTATCTTAACCATGAAATCGTACAGCTATGGCCTAAGGCGATAAAACGTCGCGGCCAATTCAGATGGGACTTACTGATGGACCCTTGTGAGAAAGCTCGGGCTCGCAGTTCTCATGGAGGCAATGAAACTCGGTTTGACGCTCAGTATTGGACGGCAAATGTTAATCCGAGCGAACGGTACGTTCTTTCGCTGCCGGGCACCCAGAAATACCGAATCTCACCACTCGATAACACCTACGACAACTTGACGGTAGCTGGCGACTGGACGACATGCGGGCTGGATGCAGGTTGCGTCGAAGCCGCAGTGATTTCCGGCAGGCTGGCGGCGCACGCGATTTCATCTTCGCCTGCACTTGAAGACATAATCGCTTTCGACCATCCTTGAGCGCTGCCAGGGAGAACATGAGCGATCGCAAACGACTTCATCGTGGTGATCCGGCGCGAGTTGGACCTATCCGCGACTTTTCGAAACTGTACAGCCGGCCCAAGTCCGCAAACGGATCTCATCCTGCCAAGCCGGCCCAATCCGAAGCGCCGCGCAAAGCCGGAGGCGGTCAATTGGCAGAAGGCGTCGAACTTGCTTACAGCGTGATCGAAAAGTATATCGCGGAAGGGCGGCGAACCGCCGAAACTTTCAGCAATCAGCCCTCTGCGACTCGTGCGACGAACGACAACCTGCAAGACATTCTCGAACGGATGCTGCGCTTCCAGGCTGAGATGCTTCCGCTTTGGATCGAAACGCTCGGGACCCTGGTCAAGGTGGATCCGTCGCAGAACCGCTACCCGTCGGCGCCAAAAGCATGGCCGGCTGCCAATGGCGCGCAGAACACCGGGACGATGGCGGTATCTATCGAAGTAGTCTCGCTCCGACCTGTCCAGGTATCGGTCGAACTCCGGCCGAACTCCGAAGCTGAGTCATTGCTATCGCTCGGCTTGAACGCAATCGATTCCAGCAAACCAGCTTTGAGAGATGTCAGCCTGGTGCCCGACGAATTTCCGGGCCGGATTAAGCTGCGTCTTAGAATACCAGAGAGCCAACCTCCCGGCACCTACTCCGGTGTAATCGTGAATCGAGACAGCGGCGAGACTCGAGGAACACTGAGCATTCGAATTGCGGACTAGTCAACTGGCCATAGGACTTTGAGCGCTACTACATCATCGCTTGTACCTGAGATGTTGCGTGAATACGGGGAGCTTACCCGCAAAGCCCTCACTAAGTACCTGCCTTCCAGAGAACCGCGGCGCTACCTATACGATCTATTGAGTGACTATCCGCAACGTGGCGGGAAAATGATGCGCCCGAGCATGTGCATTGCCACGGCGCGTCTGTTCGGAGCGCCACTCGAGAATGCTATGCACACGGCAGTCGCGATCGAGATGCTGCACAACGCGCTGCTTATTCACGACGATATCGAAGACGGCAGTGAGAAGCGTCGCGGCCGTCCGACCTTGCATCTACTCCACGGCGTGCCACTCGCGCTTAACGCCGGCGACACCTTGTCGCTTATGAGCTTTAAACCATTGATCGAAAATCGTGTCCGGATCGGCGAACGGCTTACTCTCCGGATTATCGAGGAGACCGAGCGGATGGCCCGTGAATGTGCGGAGGGCCAGGCCATGGAACTCGGGTGGCGCCGATACAACGCCACCGAAATCGGCGATGCTGACTACCTGGAAATGGTCCTCAAGAAGACCTGCTGGCTGGCGACGATTTATCCGGTGCGCGTCGGCGCACTAATCGGGAGTCGCGACTCAGTGGATCTGGATCCCTTCATGCGTTACGGATTTTTTCTTGGCGCCGCATTCCAGATCCAGGATGATCTGCTCAACCTTGTAGGAGACGACTGCTACGGGAAGGAGATTGACGGCGATATCTGGGAAGGCAAGCGAACGCTGATGTTGATTCATACCATTCAGGAATCGACGACAAAGGAACGCGCGCGACTATCGGAAATCCTTTGCAGGCCAAGAGAAGGACGAACGCTGTCCGAGGTCCGTTGGATACGCAAGCTGATGGATAGGTATGGAGGCAGTGAATATGCGCGCAAAATAGCGCATGGATTGGCAGGCGCGGCACTGCACGAGTACTCACTCATTAGCGCCGGCCTGCCTGACTCACGCGACAAAAGGTTTCTCGAACAGATGGTAACTTGGGTAATCGAACGGAACTAGGGGATCCCATGGCTAAGAAGAAGAGCCGGAAGAATCGACGAACACGACCCGCAGAGGTCACCTTGCCTGAATTCAATCTGGCTCTAGGTCAATTCCTGGCTCTACCGGCGCATCTGCAACAAAGATACAGCGACGTGGTGACACAAATATTTCCGCTGAAAGCCAGCTTGAACCGGCTCCAAGAATTTTGTGACAGCTATCTCAACCTGGACGAGGATCCGCCGCTCTACTTCAAACCCGCCGCTCCCTGGGTCTTCATGCAAGTCGTCGACTATGGGCAAATGGCCACAACTTCGAAGAATCTAGGATGGTTCTCGCAGCATGAGCTGGCATTTGGCGTCCCCCTTCGATGCTACAAGAGAGAGAAGGATGAGTGGGTATTCGTCGATTGGGCGATGGTGTTTCCATTTATATTCGTGGATAACCCTCTTTCCATGTCGGGCGGTCGCAAGATTTACGGCTGGTCAAAGTCCGAAATTAAAATCGATGATAGTCCGTCAATCCTGGCGGCGGGGAGCGCTCGCCGCCTGGTCGGCATCAGCCTGGTCACCTCAGGCACTAACTACGGAGAACCATCAGGGACTGAGGAGTTTCTTCAGATCTATCAACGCCGGCCCTTTGTGTCAGCCAGCTCGGCTCTTACCGATCTTTTCGACGCGATTCCCAGGGCGATAGCCAGTTCCGTAACAGCTGCCTATAGCATTTTCGAAACTGCAGGCCTTTTCCCGGTCGGCTACTCGGATCGCGATCTCGAATCTCTGGAAGAAATGCTGTCGCGCTTTTACGGGCTAGTGAACTCGATGGCGCCTCGCTCGTTCCGCGCGCCGCCAGAAAGAGCGCGATCGCCGCGAGGTTTGGACCAGGGTTCCACGCTTGCTCCCTTCAACATCATCACCATGAAGCAAATCCGCGATGTGCATAGTTCATCGGCCGCATGCTTTCAAGCAATCGTCGGATCGAAGATGCAAATCGAGAGAACGATCGATGGTGGCTCTCTTTTCGATCCGCTCGCGGGTGATATGACAGGAGGAATTCACATCAACCTGCTGGATACCGAGATTCAGCCGATCGCGCGGACGCTAGGACTTGAGACTGCTGAACACTCCAGCGTCGGCGGCAAGCCAGCACGGACGCTACGGCCTACAATGCCGTTCTGGCTAAAGATGGACTTGGGATACGGCCTGGCCGACTCGCAATGCTGGCGCACAAATTCCACCAAATGGTGCACTGGCGACACGCTCAAGCAGGTAACGCGCCGAGACATTGCTTATCTAAACGTAGGGAGCGGCGCTGGCGAGGAGGTGAGCGGCCCCTACCATTTCCCGGATATCACGCTTCGCGTAATGCCTCTCAGGGCGGAAAAGGACAAGCTGCAGAAGGTGCTCGATAGGTACCTGGAAAACGATTTCTTTAAATTCGATACAGCGGGCCAGATCAAAGACAAACTCGGCGTACACGCCGTCGTATGCCTAATAGGCACCAACTTCGAAAAAATGACTGCGAGTGGCGATGCCGATACTCAGTATTCGGATCGCGAGCTGGCGTTCGCGGCGCCAGTGTTATGGTGGGAAAAGCGCAATCCTCTTATCAAGCGCCCAGCATTGATTCCACTGTATATTTTCGCCGGAACAGATTGGAGTGCGGTAACTTCGTACGAAGTATTCGGACAACTATCTCTCAAGTCGAAATTAATTAATCCTGATAGCTCGTGGCTCGTCGCTCCTACAAATTCGCATGAGCCCGAACCGCTCGTGTCGGTCAAGACTGAACTCTTTCCTGAGTTTGGCAAGAGCCAGGAAGCACAGGATACGACCGTGCTCGAAATTCTTCCGGCGCCCGGAACCCCAACTCGAGGTTCGCTTGCGACTTACTTGAAACAGCTTGGGCTGGATCACTTCCTGACCGGAGACTGGTTTCATAGCATCTCGCTAAAGCAGGTCATGGACGCGAAAGACTGTACGCTGGCGAATTACCAGGCACTTATAGCACTCCTTCGCCAATTCACGGGAGTGAGAGACCCTGCCGGAGGGCCGGCGACGGCTCCACTCGCGCCGCTATCAATCAGAGTCTTTGACTATCCAACATTCCCGATCGTCGGAACGCTGGGACTTATACCGGAACAGTGCGATAACACCGGGCCATATCCTATATATACATTGAATCCGATCGATCCCTTCTGGGTCTCAGGTGTGATGGATGGCGATACAGGCGTTGAGATGTGCTCGCGTGTGGGAATCGATTGGCGACGCAACCCAACATTTGATGCTACCCTCGCAAAAGGCAACAGTGGGACTCACAATAAGTCAAGTGCCCGAAACTGGCAGAAGAAGAAATAGCCATTGAAGGGTGAGAGATAGACTAGCAATAGCCTATCTGGCGATACCATTTGATTGCATCGATGAGAGTTTCAGTAAGAGGACGCAGGGTTATGCCAAGCTCCTTTAACTCACTGCCGGAGACAACATAATCGAACATAGTAGCCATCATCATGCCGCCAGCCGGTAGCCGCGTCTTTTCACCGATCGTACCTAACATCAACTCCGCAGCGTAGGCACCGGCCAGTGCTACAGTTGTCGCCATGGAAATTCTAGGACGAGGTACGCCGCCGAGCTCGCAGATCCTGGAATACAATTCCTCGGTAGTAATGTCGTGACCGCTCATATGTATCGGATCCCCGTAGCGTTCGGCATCGAGGGCAACACCGATTGCAGCGGCCACGTCGCGCACGTCGATTACATTCAACCTCTGGGTTACAGAAGAAGGTATCTCTCCGCGCAGCAGCAACGGTATCGTGCAGAGCTCACGCTCGTGCAAGTCCCACGGCCCCAGGCAGTAAGTGGGGTTTGCGATGACGACTGGAAGTCCGCGGCGACTCGCGTCGAGCACTAGCGATTCGATCAGCTCCTTCACCTCGAAGTAAGGATGCGCTAGCCGCATCGCCTGGTGCTGAAAGCGCTGTGCACTTGTTCCAGGACTTGCGAGAGTAACGAAAGAACCAACGTAAACGAGCCGTGCCTTGTGCCTCCAGACCGCGTCGAGCAGCAGCCGCGTTCGTCGCTCCGCATGCGCGATCGGATCCTTGCCGGCTTCGCTCACAGGAGAAAAAACGCTCAGCGGATAGGGAGCGGCTGCGTCAACGACCAAGTCGTGGCCGGCAATCCATTTGTCAAACTGCCCTGCTGTCTCGGTATCTCCCGATAAGTAATGAACGGGTAGACCTGACAAGTTGGCAGGCCTAACTATTCGACGGCTGGACGCGTTGACCCGGTAGCGCCTATCCAGAAAAGCGCGAACGATTGCGTTGCCGATATGCCCCGATGCGCCGATGACGAGCGCTTTGATGGTTGGGCGTCGAGCCACGATGTAAGTCGGCTTCAGCGAGTCAGCGAAGGAATAGGACGCTCGGGGTCAGACGCAGAGATTGAGGTCGAATCGAGATCACCCAGAATGGATTTTGCGGCTAAGAGCTCCGGCCAATTGGAGCCTTCAGTGAACCAATCGTGAATCGGTTGTAACAAAGAAAGCGCCTCAACTTGTCTTCCACCATTCACAAGCATGCGGCTCAAACTCGTTGCGGCACGCAATTCCAGGGTCTTAGCACCGCGTTCCCGAGCAACTTCGATAGCCTTGAGAAAGCTCTGTTCAGCTTCGGACTCAGTCTTCGATACCACGGCCGGGGTGGAAGAGCCGCGGCCCGCCTGCTTCAGCTTCAATTCGCCATGAATCCGATGTATTTCGGATTCGACGTATCGCTCATCGTTACGTTCCATCAACTCGCGGGCTTCGGCCAGCAATGACAATCCTATCTCGACGTGTCCTAGATTGCCCATTGCTTCTGCTATCGCGGATCGAGCCCAAGTATGCGCCAACTCATAGCCAGCGGCGGAGAACCCACCGGGATTGCCCCCGCCGGCGGTCATCTGATCTATTCTTCCCTGAGCCGCCGCGGCGATCACGCGATACGCCATCAGCGACTCAGCGAAAAAAGAAAATCCATACTCCTTGGTAAGCGTGAGGCCTTCGCTTATTACTCTTTCCGCGCCTGCGTAGTCGCGACGCATCGAGTAATACTTCCCGATCATGGACAGGCACCAGGTGAGCGTGAATGGATATTCCAGGGCGCGTGCCAGGTCGATGGCCTCTTGTGCTTTTTTCTCAGCTTGATCGGGATAACCCAGAATCCAAAGCGTCATCGCGTCGAAACTGTGACAACTCACGCAAGGGTCTTGTCCGAATTGGAACGCCAGTGCCCGGTGCCTTTGTCTATCGTACAACCCGCGGCCACGCTCGAGACTTGCGTGCGCTTCAGCAAATTGGCCCTTGAAAAAATTACTGCAGCCCGATGCCCAATTGGCCTGAATGAGCATTCCGTCATTCTGCATCCGCGGCGCCAGACGAGTCATTTCCTCCGTATAGTTGATTGCCATGGTGTGCTCGCCGCGAACCAGGTGATAGCTCCATAGCCCGGAGAGCACTGAGAAGAGACTTAGATCGTCGTTAAGACTCTGGCATAACTCATGAGCACGCCTGTAGGTTCTTCCCATTTCCGGGGCATACCAACCCTTAGTGGCGAGCAGCGCCAGGCCGTAGTCTATCTGGATATCCAATTCGCGTCGCGCCCGATCTTGCGAGTAAGGCAGAACCTTGAGCAGCTCCAAAGCATTCTGGAAATAACGAAGCGCTCCTTCATAAGCACTCTGCTTGAGTGCTTGTCTGGCCGCGAGAGCCAGGAAATGAACAGTCTTATCGGGATCGGCAGCGCGGCCGGATTGCCACAGGTGATGCGCGAGATTGCCAGCCTGCTCCTCGAGGGCATTGGCGTGAACGCGTTCGATTCCACTGACTACATTGAGATGGAGCCGCTGGCGACGCGGAGCGGATAAGTCATTCAAGACCGCATTCCGAATCAGCTCGTGAGAGAACTGAAAGCTCGCCTCCGGATATCCCAAGGTTGAATAGATCAACCCTGCCTTTTCTACTTCCTCAACCGAATCCAGCAGTGAGTCCGCATCTATGCTGGTTGACGCTTCGAGCAGCTCGAAGGTGAACGATCGTCCGATGACTGCGGCTGGACCCAGAATTTTTCGTGCTTCTTCGCTTAGTCGTGCGAGCCGCCGTCCTATGACCAGGCGCAGACTCTGCGGCACGTCGACCTCCGCGAGATTGAGGTCCCGACGAAACTCCCCGCTGGCGTCGATAAGCTTGCCGCGCTCGACTAGATGGCGGAAAAGTTCTTCGACGAAAAAGGGATTGCCGCTGGTGCCCGAGTAAATAAGGTTCACGACATCCTGCGGTGGCTCTTTTCCACTCAGCGCGCTAATCATTTCGGAGACCGCATTCTGTGATAGGCCTCGCAGGCTGATGCGCTCGAGCATGTGGATGCGCAGCAACTCGTCGAGAGTCTGTGCGAGGGGCCCAGCGGAATCGATCTCGTTGTCACGAAAGGTGCCCACTATCAGCACCGGAATTTTCGAGATCGATCGCGCGATATGATTTAACAGCGACAAGGTTCCTTCGTCGGCCCAATGAAGGTCTTCGAAGAGCATAAGTATCGGTCCACTCGCCGCGGTCCTGGCGAGAAGTTCGACGACTGCGTTGAAGAGAATCCTTCGCGATTGTTCCGGCGGAAGTTCGAGCTGCGGCGGAATGTCGGGAAAGAGGCGGCGGAGTTGAGGCATCAAGCGCGCCATCTCGCCAGCGTCATTGCCGAGAGCGATTCGGAAGGCGTCCAGGCTGGTCGATTGAGCCATCGCGGACTCGAGGATTTCAACGAACGGACTGAAAGGAAGAGAATTCTCCCGATCGTAACAACTGCCTACCAGGGTAACGAATACCCGAGCCGAGGCTTCGGCGGCGAACTCGGCGGCGATACGGGTCTTGCCGACACCGAGCACCCCTCCGATCATCACGACTCCACCCTCACCGCCCCGGGCACGCTCGAGCATTCGACGAAGTGTCGAGCGTTCCGCCTCTCTACCGACAAATGTCGTGCGATCGGCGAGCGATTGCACGAGACTCGTTTCGGGCCGTGAAAAAACCGGAGCACTGATTTCAGCGACCACCGAAGGCTTGACGGCCTCGTCGAGAGAGAATCGCCAGGTTATCGGAGTGCGGGGGTTGGCAAGATAACAACTAAACGATCCGGTCTTGATGGATCGATCCAACAGTTCGCCAACTTGGCTGTTGTGCTCGGAAATTTTCTGCAGCGCAGATTTGATCGCACGAGTGACGTTGAGCCGCGCGCGTTCGGCTGCCGATCCTGCGCGTCGGTCTCGCCCGCCCAGACCGACTGCGCGAGCGATCTCCCGATGGAGAAATTCAATCTCGGACTCGACGCGAGCGGCGCGCGTCTCGTCACCACGCTCACGCAGATCGTCGAGTTCCTCGCGAAGATCGACTAGTCGGCGCTGGTATTCCTGCTTGGCTTTGGCGTCGAGCATCTCGCCCGCGTCGCCGAGTCCACCGATGCTGACAGTGGCATCGCCAAGTAGAGATGGCTTATCCGCATTGTCGAGTTCGGCCTCGGCGCTAGCGCCTGGACCGCTGAGCAGATCCAGCGAATGGAATTCTTCGCCGGGATGCTGCAGAAGCCGTTGAATGTAGCCGAGTCCTTTGATGTCCTTCAGCGAGAAACGGACGTTGCCGTAGCCGAGGGTCCAGTACTCGCCGCTGCACACGAATATTCCAGTCTGGCCGGTTGCAGTCGGCCGCGACCTCGGATGGCTTTGACGCTCGGTTGAGCCGCCATCATTCTGTGTCACTCAAAACCCCTCGATCGACCATCGCATATCTCCGGATTCGATTCCGATGTGAGGAGGAATCCTGAAGATGCGCGTCGATGCCGCCCCCCAACGACATAACCTCGGGATGACGCTACCATCGACGTACACTGGTGTAAAACCGGCGTTTTTCAAGTAGACCGCGAACGAGCGAACAGTTAGTTCTAGCGGCGCAGTACTTCGTCGAACTAACATTTCCGGGAGGCAATATGGATCCCAAAGGACGGGTGGCGTTAATCACCGGCGGCGCACGAATCGGACAAGTCGTCGCAGCTGCCCTGGCAAACCGCGGATGCTCGCTGTCGTTGACCTACCGCGGTTCACGCGATGCTGCAGAAGTCACTGCGCAAGCGGCGAGAACTGCGGGCGTCAACGCGATCGTGCTTCGCGCGGACGCTACCGACGAAACAGAAATCGCCGCGGCGGTCAGCGAGACGGTGAAGTCGCTGGGACGCCTCGACATTCTGATCAACATGGCGGCGGTATATCAGCGCAGCCCGAATCCGGACGGCGCACATTGGTCTGCTATCCAGGATGCGAACGCGAAAAGCGCATTTATGTATTCGACTCACTCGGCGCCATTCATGAAACAGGGCGGTGCCGGAAGAATCGTAAACTTCTCCGACTGGCTGCCGGTGACTGGTCGTCCACACTACAAGGACTACATTCCGTACTATGTGTCGAAAGCCTCGGTCGCGGCACTGACCGAGGCGTTGGCGCTGCAGCTCGCGCCGGAAATTCTCGTCAATGCGATCGCGCCTGGTCCGATTCAGGCGCCGCCCGGCCTGACAGCCGAAGAAAACGCGCAGGTGATCGAGGTGACACCGCTGGGTCGCTGGGGCGGCGCCGAGGAGATAGCCAAGACGGTAATGTTCTTCGTCGACACAGATTTTGTTACCGGCGAATTCATACGGGTCGACGGCGGCCGTCATCTCTTCTGAAAATTTGCAGGCTTAACCCCAAATTTCCTTCGCGACCTCAACCACCAACTCGAGCTTGGCCCGCTGATCGGCCGCCGAGACGCGATTGCCGGGCGCAGTGCTCGCAAATCCGCATTGCGGGCTAATCGAGAGCTGATCGAGTCCGATGAATTTCGAGGCCTCGTCGATTCGCCGCTTGAGTAAGTCCTTCGATTCGAGCTCGGGAAATTTGCTCGAGACCAATCCGAGCACCACCGTTTTGTTTTTCGGCATCAGCCGCAGCGGTTCGAAACTTCCGGCACGCGGCGTGTCGTATTCCAGAAAATAAGAGTCGACGTCGATCTGGTTGAACAGCGTATCCGCCACCAGGTCGTAGCCGCCTTCGGCGCTCCAATGACTCTGATTATTGCCACGGCAGATATGCATCGAGAGTTGCAACCCCGCAGGGCGTCCCGCAAACGCGCGGTTCATCACCTTCGGATAGGTATCGAGCAGCAGCGTACGAGCGTCATCGCCGCGCTTTCGCAATGGCTCCCAGATTCGCGGGTCACTCAATGACGCGAGAGTAGTCTCATCGATCTGAACGTAGGTGCACCCGGCGTCGGCCAGCACCTTCAATTCCCTGTGGAACGCGTCGACGATATCTTCCCAGAAGAGATCAATGTCGGGATACGCATCCTTGCTGATATTCTCGCGGCCGGCGCGGAAGTGGATGATGGTCGGAGATGGAATCGTGATCTTCGGAGTGCGTGTGGTCGCGGCACGGAGAAATTTGAAGTCATCCACGTGAATCGGAGCATGCCAGCGCATCCGGGCCTGCACGCGTGGAACCAGCAGTGGAAGCTTATGGCCTTCGCGGTCGATGAAATAAACTTCGTCGATCGACGATGGATCGTAAGCAACCGTGCCGCCCCCCAGGCCGCGAAAATAAAAGTCGGAATAAAAAATCTCGCGACGATATTCGCCATCGGTGATCGATTGGAGCCCGACGCTTTCCTGGAACGCCACCACCTCGCGAATCGATGAGTCTTCGATGGTGCGCAATTCTTCGGCGGAGATTTTGCCAGCCGCGCGGTCGCCGCGAGCCTTAAGCAATTCGGCCGGGCGCAGCAGACTGCCGACATGGTCGGCGCGAAAAGGAGGATCGTGCGGCGCATCGCTAGCCATTGAAGCCTCCTTACGCGAGCGCGGCGACCCGCGCTACGACTCGATCGACAAAACTACCGGCCGACCCAAGGTATAGCGCCGGATTGATGAGTCGATCGATCTCGTCGTCGGTCAGGTGCGGCCGCAACTCAGGATCGGTTCGAAGAATTGTGGTTAGCGAAACGCGCTCTGCGATCGCGCGATTGCAGGCGCGCGCTACGGCGGCTTCGGCGGCAGCGCGACCAATCTGCGGCGTGACCGCAGTCGCGATTGCCTCAGCCATGATCAGTCCGCCAGTCAGTTCGAGGTTGCGATGCATGCGCTCAGTGTCAACCGTCATGCCTTCTGCAATTGAACGGACGTGGGACAACGCGCCAGCGGTCAGAGCTACGCATTGCGGGATCGCGAGCGACTCGCTTTGCCACGGTCCAGTCGCGCGCTCGTGATCCGCGATCATCGACTCAAGCATCACCGGCACCAACGCATGCACCGAGCGAGTCGCCCCGAGGATGTACTCGCTCGCGATTGGATTGCGCTTTTGCGGCATCGTAGACGACCCGCCCCGCCCTTCTTCGTGTGGCTCGGCCACCTCGCCAACTTCGGTCTGCATCATCAACGTTATGTCGAGCGCGAATTTGGACAGGCTTCCGCAAATTAATCCGAGCAACGCTGCCGCCTCGGCCAGGCGATCGCGCTGAGCGTGCCACGGCAGGTCCGGAACTCCGAGCGAAAGTTCGTGCGCGAGTGCTTCGACTACAGCGGGTCCGTCAGCACCGAGCGACGCCAACGTTCCTGCCGCGCCACCAAATTGCACCACCAGGATTCTCGGCGCCGCCTGATCCATTCGCTCAAGGTGAGTAACCAATGGGGCCGCCCAAGATGCGCACTTGAAACCGAACGTGGTCGGAACCGCGTGCTGCAGATGGGTGCGGGCGGCGATCGGCACGTCGCGAAACCTGGCGGCTCGATCCGCAAGCGCGCGTGCGATCGCGATCAGGTCGCGGCGTACGATTGCGAGCGCGCGCCGCAGTTGCAGGACCAGCGCAGTGTCCAGAATGTCCTGAGTGGTCGCGCCAAGATGGATGTAGCGCGCGGCTTCATCGCCGGCGATTCGGCCCAGCTCCTTCACAATCGCGACGACAGGATAGCCGACGCGGCGGGTGCTTTCCGCGATGTAATCGAGCCGCAAGTTCTCGACCCGAGCGGCGCGGCCGATAGCGTCGGCCACCGGCGCAGGCACTAAACCGAGCTTCGATTCCGCGCGGGCGAGAGCAGCCTCGATATCGAGCATGAATTGCAGATGCGCCTTGTCGGAAAACAGCTCTCGGACTTCATCGGTGCCGTAGAGCGATCCAAAAATTTGAGAGTCAGCAGGGTGAATGCTCATACGTCGAAGAACACGGTCTCGTTCTCTCCCTGCAGCACGATATCGAATCGCAACATACCGGGTCGCTCCGCGTTCTCGCTTCGAGCGACCAGCGTCCAGCGTCGCTCGGCTGCGACGGTGTTCAGGGCAGCGTCGGTGGCATTCAGCGGCTCGTCCGGAAAGTAGATCCTCGTGACCAGCCGTTTCAAGAGACCGCGCGCGAAAATAGATACGTTAATGTGCGGCGCTTGAAGCAGATTGTCGGGGCCGGGAACTGAGCCGGGCTTGATCGTGTAAAAGCGAAAGCACCCGCGCTCGTCAGTGGCGGCGCGACCGAAGCCGTGAAAGTCGGGGTCGAGCAATTTTTCCTGCGAGTCCTGGGGATGGTCGTAGCGGCCATCCGCGTTGGCTTGCCACAACTCGATTATCGCGTCGCTAACAGGAGCGGCACCGCCGTCAAGAACGCGGCCCTCGATCGTGATGCGTTCGCCGCGGGTGTCGGATGTGACCATCGATTCCTCTTCGGAGCGGATTAGTGCGGGCTCGAAGAAAGGACCCACCGTCTGCGATGGCGTTTGCAGCGGACTCATTTCAGCCTGGAGTTGGAGTCGCGTCGCGGCCACGAAGTACGAAGTCAAATCGATAGCCGAGTGCATATTCGGGAATAGTCACTTCAATATCAAATGTAGCTATCAGCCGCTCGCGCGCGGCACGGTCGGGGACGCTGTTAAAGATCGGATCAAGGGTCAAGAGCGGATCCCCTGGAAAATACATTTGCGTAATCAGGCGAGTGGCGAAACTCGGACCGAACAGGCTGAAGTGAATATGATTTGGCCGCCACGCGTTGTGATGATTGCGCCACGGATACGCACCCGGCTTGACGGTTATGAAGCGATACGCGCCGTGCTCGTCGGTGACGACTTTTCCGATGCCAGCGAAGTGCGGATCGAGCGGAGCTTCGTGTTGGTCCTCGGCGTGTGCATAACGGCCGGCGGCGTTCGCCTGCCAAATCTCGATCGTAGTGCGAGGAATCGCGCGGCCATCTTCGTCGAGCACGCGGCCGGTCACAATGATTCGCTCACCGAGAGCCTCACCGCCATTGAAGTGCGTCAGATCATTTTCTTTGTTGCCCGGCGCGAAGTTCTCGCGTTCGAACAAGGGACCGGTGATTTCCGACAGCGTGTGCTCCAGCCTTACCGGCGCATGTCGCGGCGCTCGCTTGTGGGTGCTCGCGTAGGCCGGGTGATCGTACGGCGGATGAACTCCCGACGCTTCGCGCCGATAGCCGATCGGCGAATTCATCGCGCGTCCTCTTTCGCCATTTCCTCGAACGCAGACTTTGCAATTCGGAACGCGGAGTTCGCCGCGGGCACCCCGGCGTAAACTGCGACCTGTAGCAGGACTTCCTTTACCTCATCGGAAGTCGCGCCGGTGTTGCGAGTGGCACGAATGTGGAGATTGAGTTCTTCATTACGGCCGCCAGCGGCCAGCAACGCGATCGTGATGAGGCTGCGGATTCGATGGTCGAGGCCGGGGCGCGTCCAGATATCGCCCCATGCGTGACGCGTGATGAGTTCTTGAAAGTCTTCGTCAAAGTTGGTCGCGTTCTCCAGCGAGCGCTTCACGTGCGCGTCGCCCAGAACACGACGCCTTACCGCCAAGCCTGCCTCGTATGCCGGATCTTTCATGACGTCACTCCCGGAGGGTCGAGATTCGAATTCCTAATTCGATTCATTTGAAAGCTATCGCGCCGCGGGCGGTGACGTCAAAAGGGAATCGACGGGACAATTCAATTTGTAGTATTCGCAATGAAGGGATTGAGAACGGGAGGTATACCCGCATGAGGCGCGAAGATTTTTCCTTCAACAGCGAGGACGGACTCGAGATCGCGTACTACCGATGGCGCGCGCCGGGGAAGGCGGCGGGAATCGTGCAGATCGCTCATGGCATGGGAGAGCATTCGCTCCGGTATGCGCACGTCGCGGAGTTTCTCAACCAGGCCGGCTTTCACGTCTATGCCAACGACCATCGCGGACACGGGCGCAGCGTGCAAGGCCGCGATTCGCTCGGCGATTTCGGCGCTGGCGGATGGAACGGATTGGTCGCCGACATGGCGACGCTGACTCGTCTCGCACGCACCCGCGAAGGTCGGCTGCCGGTGATCCTGCTCGGCCACAGCATGGGATCGTTCGCCGCGCAGCAGTACGTGATCGATAACAGCGCGCTCATCGCAGGCCTCGTGCTCTCGGGATCGGCGGCGGTCGACAAGCTCTCAATCGATCCGTCGCGGGAAGCCGACCTGACCGCGTTCAATGGCGCATTTGAGCCGGCGCGAACTCAGCACGATTGGTTGAGCCGCGACCCGGCGGCGGTGGATGCGTACGAGGCGGATCCGCTTTGCGGATTTGGAATTAACAAGAAGGCGATGGAGGCGTTGACAGCGTCGGCAATCCGCCTGATCGATCCAGCAGCGCTCGCGCAAATTCGCAAAGACCTTCCGATCTACATTTTTGCTGGCGACAAGGACCCGATTAATCACGACCTCGAATGGCTGAAGCCGCTGGCGGAGCGCTATCGCGCGGCGGGAATCGAGAACGTCAGCGAGAAATACTATCCGGGCGGCCGGCACGAGATGCTGAACGAAACAAATCGCGACGAAGTGATGCGCGATCTCGCAAGTTGGCTCCAGAAGATCGCTGTGTAGCGTCAACCAGCGGCGATGTGGCGCTTTATCAGCTCGTCGATGGTGGCTTGGTCATAGCCGAGTGTGCGGAGGACTTCGCGCGTGTGTGCGCCGAGTTCAGGCGCCGCCTCGGGCTTTCGCTTCTCGGTTCCCGCGACGAAGACCGGACTGTTGATTGTCTCGATCGTGCCGTGGCCCGGATAGTCGAGCTCCACAAAGGCGCCAGCGGCGCGCATCTGCGGATCACTTACGACGTCCTCGAGCGCCGGCAGGAGCGACCACTTGATGTCGTACTCCTTGAACGCCTTGCGCCAATCCGCCAGGTCCTTCGATTCGAACTGCGATTGTAGAATCGCAAACAACTCTGCCGCATGCTCAGTGCGGCCCGCGTCAGTCGCAAACATCGAATCGGTCGCGAGCTCGGGCGCGCCGAACATCCTGCATAGGCGCGGAAACTCATGCTCGGGATCGAGTTGAATAAGCAGGAACACCTTCGCATCGCGCGTGACATATCCGGCTGAGAGGGGATTTATCGGATGCGGGCCCTGTGGCTTCGGAAAGGTCGCACCCAGCATGCGCGCCTGCAAATCGCAGCTATGCGCCCAGGCCCCGCTCGCCATCAAGGACGTGCCGACTTTCGATCCACGTCCGGTACGTTCGCGGTTGTACAGCCCGAGCATGATCGCGCCGAACAGCGCCATCGCCGTCGGATGGTCGCCGATTCCAGGCCGCGGCCCCGACGGCGTCCCGTCGCGTCCCGTCACGCTGGTCATCAGACCCGAACGCGCCCAGTATGCCAGCGCGTCAAACGCAGGCAGGTCCGCATCGTCGCCGTTGTCGCCGTAGCCCGTGAGGTGAGCGAAAATCAGCCGGTCGTTGATGGCGCGCAAGTCGTCCCAAGTCAGGTGGAACTTGGTCAGCAGTTGAGCCTGATAGTTGGTCACGAAAACGTCGGCGGTCTTTACCAGCTGCATGAGAGCCTCGTAACCTTCCGGACTCGCGAGATCGAGCGCGACGCTCTTTTTGTTGCGCCCGGTGAGTACCCACGCGTAATTCAGTTCCGACTTTGGAGTGCCCGGCAGATGCGGAAAGAGACGCCATAAATCTCCTCCATCCGGACGTTCGATCTTGAACACCTCGGCGCCAAAATCCGACATGACCGTCGCAGAGGCCGGACCCGCGATGTACGTGCCGCAGTCGATTACCTTGATACCCGACAAGATTCCATTTTGCATCGCCAAACCTCAACCAACCAGATTGCAGACTCGTCGTTAGTACAGCCGTTTGAGTTCGGCAATCCCCCGGAAGAGTTTCAAGCGACCACGAAAAGTGCTCCGGCGTTCTTGCCGGAGCACTCTAGTTGGTGGTTTAAGTGATTCTCAAGCGGGGCCGTGGGAACCCCGCTTGGTAGCGGCGATTTAGAGCGAGTTCATCGTCATTGACACCCCGGCAATGCCGCGCCACTGCCACCTGCCGTGACGGCTCCATTCAGCGCCAGAGCCCTGCCGTCCAGCGTTGCTCCGTTATTCACGGTAATTGAGGTCAAAGCCAATATGTTTCCTTGCATAACAGCGGTAGTGCCGATGATCGCCGAGCTACCGACCTGCCAGAAGATATTGGATGCCTGAGCGCCGTTGAGCAGCAACACCTGGAGACCGTTCGTGACGGTGAGAGTCGTGCCGATCTGGAAGATCCAGACCGCATTCGTGTCTCCCTGGGCGTCAAGCATAAGGTTGCCCGACGAGACGGCCATCGATGTCGAAGGGGCAGTGTAGACGCCAGGTAAGAGAGTTGTACCGCCCAGGTCTCCCGTTTTAGTGGCTCCAGGCGGCAGGCCGAACAAATTATTGTACGCCGTCAGCAAGTCAGCTTGAGCCGCTGCCGCTGCCGTGTTGTCGATATTTATGGCCCCGTTTACGGTTGCTGGCGGAAAGCCTGTAACCGAAGTACCCGGAGACAGACCAAGGTCTCCGTTCACAACAATCGGGCCCGGGGCGCTAACCGTAGTGGCGGCCAGAATCGCGTAACTGGCTGCTGAGCCAAGGTTAACCGGCGACTGTCCTGTCGTCGTCAGGCCGGTGCTGAAGGTCCATACAGTGGTCGCAAGCGCATTGCCTGACAGGTCTTTGGCCCCTGCAATCGTAGCAGTGAAGGTAGTGCCGGTTGCGAGAGAACTGAGCGGAGTAAACGTTGCTATCTCGTCCGCGACGTCATAGGAGACTTTCCCGACTACGACCGTTGCGCCAGGACCCGTCAATGTGAAGGTGGTGGGGTTAAGGGTTGAAGAGTCCATCGCCTTGTCAAAGGTTGCGTTGACTGAAGCGTCGATACCCACACCAGGTGCATTATCCGCCGGGTTCGTCGAAGTGACTGTCGGTGCGCTGGTATCTGTGCTGAGCCCGGTCGTAAAGGTCCAGACAAAATTACTTGCGAGTGCGTTGCCGGACAGGTCTTTGACCCCGGTCGTGATAGTCGCAGTATAGGTGGTGCTGGTTGCAAGAACGCTACTGGGCGTGAACATCGCCGTGCTGCCGATCGTAGAGTAGGTCACAGTGCCCGAAACAGGGGTTACTCCCGGTCCGGTCAAGGTGAATGCCGATCCGGTTAGCGTTGTCGAGTTCATCCCTTTGTCGAAGGTAGCTACGATATTCTGGTTGGTGCCCACGCTGGATGCGCCATCTGCAGGATTGGTCGCGCTTACCAATGGCGGAGTCGTATCGGGACCCGCGCCAGTCGTAAAGGTCCATACGTAGTTACTCGCCAGCGGCAGCAATGCTGCGCTTTCGGCCGCCGTCGTGATCGTGGCAGTAAAGGTCGTCCCGGTGGCGAAGACTCCTCCGGTTGGCGCAAACGTCGCGATGTCGTTGGTCGCATCGTAGGTGACGGTTCCTGGGACCGGTGTCACGCCAGGTCCGGTCACGCTGAAGGTCCCTGGAGCGGTGATCGTTGCAGAAGTCATCGGCTCACTGAAGGTCGCCGTGATTGTCTGATTGGTCCCCATTCCTTGTCCGCCACAGCCTACGATTGCGGGAGCCGACGACAAGACTGTCGGCGCAATCGCAGTAGGAGTCGCGGTTGGAGTTGCAGACGCCGTTGACGTTGCAGTCGAAGTCGCGGTGGCAGTTGAAGTCGCGGTCGCGGTAGCCGTCGGCGTATGAGTTGCAGTGGCAGTGTCGGTAGCCGTCGCGGTCGGCGTGTCTGTTACCGTCGCGGTCGAGGTCGCGGTTGCCGTCGGGGTGGCAGTTGCCGTGTCAGTCGCGGTGGCCGTAGCCGTGTTGGTTGCAGTTGCAGTAGCCGTATCGGTCGCGGTTGAGGTGGCGGTTGCCGTTGCGGTTGCTGTTGATGTGGCGGTTGCCGTTGCGGTTGCTGTCGCAGTTGCGGTCGCAGTGACTGTCGGAGTGCCGGTTGCAGTGTCAGTCGCAGTTGCGGTTTCAGTCGGGGTCGGGGTGCTCGTGGCGGTCGCCGTCGGAGTCGCGGTGGCCGTAGGTTCGGCGCTCGTACCGGTGGTAAAATGGAAATTGAATCCGTTATCCCACAGCCTACCGGTGGCGGCCCTGATCTTTCCGTGGAACACGACCACGTACCTGGTGTTGATCGCGAGATCCCTCAACGGGGTCAGGGTCGTGCTGGCGCCGCTACAAGTGATGCTCGTCTCTGCGATACGACCTTTCCTCTGGTCCTTGAGTCGAAATGTATTTCTATCAATCGTTTTGCAGTCTATCGGCTCGTCAAAGTTCACGGTGATGGTGGTATTGACCGGCACATCGACGGTGTTGTCACCCGGATTCGTAGAAATCACTGTGGGGCCTGAAGCCGCCGCAGATCCGACCGTACTTACGACCAGTACGAACGCCGCGATCGATATTCTACCGACTATATACTTGAGTATCATCGCAATCTTTTTGGTTGAGAACATGGCATTCACTTCCTTGGTTACTTGCATATGATGAAGCTCGAAGTATTTTCGCGACATTGTGTATTGACTATTCGCCATAGGAGGTCTCACGCGTGTCGATTTGGTACCGGCGCGGGCGCTACAAGAAAACCCGCGATCAGAGCGAACGCGATTGCGGCCGGCGTGACGAGGTTATCCGCCTCCGCTTCCCTACTGACTCGCTCGGGATGCGCGACCTTCGGCGTTGGCGCAGCTGCCGACAAAAGCCCGTGGATGCCGGCATATCCGGCTGTGCTGAGGATCAGCACGACTGCCAGTATCAGGCTGCACGCCGTCACCATGTATCTCTCGAATTGCAAATCCGGACGTAAACTTCGAGTTGACGCGAGTAATCGCGACTGACTCCTTTCGCCCGGTATCACTGAGCTGGAGTCAGTCCGAATGCCTCCCTCTCTTAACATCTTCACTTAAATTCCCCTTGACGAAACGCACCCGAGCGGAACGGAAACTCCTGCGCTCGGCGCGATCCCGCCAGCCTCGTAAAGGCAAGAAGCGTACCTCTGAAAAGACTGGCGACTGAGGTTATTTGGGTACTAAGAGAAGGCGGAGTGGACTAGTCAGAAGTTCAGGATTGCCTCAATAGCAACCCGCGGACGATAGTCAGTCCTTTCCGATAGTACTGAATGAAGTGTCAGGGGATTGCCACTTGAGGACCGCGATGACAAAAAAGTGGCTATTGAATCTGTGCCGCGCGGATCAATTGATGAAACGACGTGACCGTGCTAGCCGCGCAATCGAACATAGGTTCGGCTCCCGGTCACGCAGATCGCCAGCCAGCATCCACCCAGCGCGAATCCCCCCACGATCGCGCTTAGCGCCAGTCCTGAGTAGATACCAGCGAACCCGATCAGCGCGATGATATAGATTGCTCCTGCGACGCTGAGCGTTTGCAGCCGCCAGCTATCGGTCTCGGCAGCAAGCATATAGCACAGCATCCCGTAGCCGGCCGTCGATGCCGTTAGCGCGGCACTGGGGAAGCCTGCAAAACCGTTTACCAACACCAGCTCTGGTTGATTGGCGGAATGCTTCGCAAACATCGCCTGCAAGCCGTATGCGAGCGCATAGGCGCCGGCTAGAAACAACAGCGCCGCGATTGAAAGACTCGCCTCACGCCGGCGCGCATAGCTGACCGCGCCTGCGCCCACGATGAAGGCCAGCCAGATCGGATTTGCCAGCGTCGCGATCACGCCGACGGCTGAGTCGAGCGCGGGCGTGCGCTGAGCGGCGGCAAACTGCGCGACCGTCCGGTCCAGTCCGCCCAGCGGACCCTGGCCCGAGATAGTGTGCACGATACCGCCGAACAGCCACGCGAGCACCGTCACCGCGATCAATCCAACCGTCAGATGAAGCCCGAGGTAACTGCGCGGCGAGAAGCGCTTACGGATGAAATTCACGAACGGGGTCAGGTCGAAGCCGTAGCGCCCGGTCATATGACGCTTCCAGGCCGCGACGATCTGGGTTTGACGCCGGGAAGCCGATCGCCAAATCCCGGCGATCAACCCGGTCAGAATGGCGAGCACGATGATTCCGGCGCTTAGCGACTTGAGCCATTTCTCGACCAGTCTCCAGTTGGAGCCCAAGGTATAGCCAAGGCCTACCGTGACCGCCGCCCACACCAGTCCTCCGAGTACCGCGATCGGCGCGAATTTGCGCAGTCGCATCCCGGACAAGCCTGCGGTGAAGGGAACGAAGGCGCGCCCGACCGCGACGAAGCGCCCGACGAACACCGTCGCTCCACCGTAATGCTCGAAATAATATTCAAGGCGCTTGCGATGCTTCTCATATTGGCGCCGCGCGAAAGCCCATCGCTTCAGCACCGCGCGTCCCTTTTTGTGACCCAGCGTGTAACCCGTGAGATCGCCGGTCATTGCGGCCAGCGCCACGACTATGTATGCCGTCCACGGTGAGAAGAAGTCGTCAGCAGCCATCGCGCCCGCAATCACCGCCATCATCTCGCCGGGGAAGATCAAACCCAGACCGGCCGACGACTCCAGCACGATCACGACGAAGACTACGATCAGCGACCAAGGTCCCGACTGACTCAGAAATCTTTCAACCGCGGCGACCATCGATCGTAGTTAACATGGAGAGGCCCGCCGTCGTAAGGACAGGCAGGCCCATCGATCGGCTATCGAGACGCCCGCTTAAGGGGAATTGGGACCGGCCGCGGGTTTCATAACCGCGTAACTTACGATCCCGATCAGCAGGATGCCGGCGCCCGCGAGTCCGAATGCCTGCCACAACGGTAGCCATTGGTGGATGAACAGTATCGCGGCGCACAGGATACATAATCCGCCGCAAATCATCACTGCGACTAGAGTTAGAGTAGCTATTGCGCTGGCTAATCGAGTCTCCAGCGCCGCACCCATGCTGGTCTCCAACATGTGCGCCTCGGACTGCAGGATGCGGGTTACGTCGTCTACGGCCCTGCCCACCAGCGTCGGCCAATCCTGTAAGGTCTCGGGCGCGCTGCTGGCGTGATGCGGCTGTTTTTCTGTCATAGGATCAGCGTGCGTGTTCATAAGACTCAAAATCAACGCTCGTCCTTCGCACCGTGCTTCGAGATCGCGACGCCGAGCAATGCTGCGATTACAATCGGGCCTGCGCCGCGGCTGTTGACGATCGATCCGAACAGAAAGCCCAACGCTCCTGCTATCAGCGAGGCTCCGACCGAATGACTCTCGATGACGTGGTCGGGACGCATCTCGTCTTCGGTGCGTTCAACTTTGTCGTTGACCTCGGTCAACGTGTCGCGCAGGTTTTGGCGCGCGTCGTCGCGCTCAGTCTGGATCGCTGAAATCTGTTCTTGGGTTGTCATGGTGTCCATTGCGACGGCTTCGGCCTCGAGTTTTTGGGCGGTCGGTTCTTTGGTTGTCGCGATTGCCGGTGAACAGGTCCACCACGAAGCTGGTAGCCGCGCGGCGCAGCGCGACTCGTCCCACCAAGCTCAGAAGTGCGATCCCGACCCGGCTGTTGGCACCGCCGCCAACTATGAATCCGACGGTGCCGGCAATCGCCAGCGAGGTCAGAGGTTCCTCTTTGATGTATTCGCCGATGTCGCGATCGGGCCGACGCCGTTTCTGGTCCGCTTCCATTGCGATAGCTCCTGCTGAGTGATTCCTGGCGCGCCCGGCTCAGGAGACGCGCCGAACAATCTGCGCGACGACGTAGCCTACTGCAAATGCGCCCGCAATCGCGAACCACGGCTCACGGCGCACCATGCCACGCAGGTCCAGCTCAAGTCCCTTGTCCTTGACGTATTGCTGCGCCGCCTCGTAGCCGTCCTGGATCACCTGGCTGGCTTTGTCTGCCACCTGACGGCCTTGATCCATTGCACTTCGAACGCTGGAACTTGCGGTATCTTCAAATGTCATCTCTTACCTCTGGGCTGTCGGATTGCAACGTATAGCGTGCTGGTTGCTTGAAAAGTTGAACATCGAAAAAGTTGGCGCGCACCGAGGGACGGGGGAGGTCTCCCCGGATGCCCGCCGTTTCACCCATCAACTCGCAGCAAGCGCCGCTCGGTTGCTGGAAGAACAGTTGCAGCTGAGGCCGCCTACCTGATCCTTGCGGATGCCGATTTACTTCTGACTTCACGTGCGGATGATCGTCTCTCACTTCAGCGGCGGAATCTTGAGTCCCGGTATCGCTCCGATCAGCCCAAACGTCTGCAAAATCCAAATCAACACGACCACAAACACAACGATATTGAGTAAACTCTTTATCGCTCCGGCCATCGGGATGTAGGTATTGATTAGCCACATCACGAGACCTATCACGACCAGAATTACTACTATATTGACTAAGGTCACGCGCTCGCTCCGGCTAACTATCAGAAACCGCCGCGGCCGATCAGCAGCCAGATCACCAGTATCACCAGTACCAGCGGAACCAAGCCTCCGGGCGCGCCGTAATTGCTATAGCCGTAGTATCCACCGCCGCCGCCGAACAACAAAACCAGGATGATTATCAGTAGTAACATTGTATTCTCCTTTGTCTATTTCACGTGATCCTTGAGAATGATCAGACGCGAAGGCCGCCGTTGATTAGCCATACGATTAACACAATCATAAGTATCAGCATCAGCAAGCCGCCCGGATCCCTGGCGCCGTGATGATAGGTTCGATAACCGCCGCCACCGCCAAACAGAATCAGCAAGATGATCAGAATCAATAACATCGTGGTCTCCTATTTTGACCGGCAGCCTGCTAATGCCATCTCAGTTGATCGTTCACCCCGGTGACACCTGCCGCGGCGGCCGCAATATCGCCGGCATGCTTTGCGTCGCGCGCCGACTTGACCACGCCGCTCAACACTATCTTGCCGTGATCGCAATCGACGGCGATCAGATAACCGTCGCCGACACCGTCATGGGCAAGCGCGCTCTTGACCTCGGTGATCAGCAAATCGTCGTTAGCGCGCTCAGCCGGGGAGTTGTAATGATGCTCGGCCTTCACCTGTACACTGTAGTTCTCGCGGGACGCAGAGTTCGAAGTGTCGGTCGTCCCTGGTTCTGAGCGAGCATTGACGGCAAGCAGCCCGCCGCCAATCAATAGCGCTAGCGCGAATGCCGGCGCCGCGATTTTTTTTCGATCAGGTCTGTTTCGCATCGCAAAATTCTCCGGCCGCGCTCAGTTACTCGGGGTCACAGTCGTGGATTCGCTGTGATGAGAACTAGAGCTATCGACCGTCCCGCCAGCACTGGACTCACTCGAATCGCGTGACTTGTCCACCGACGTGCTGGTGGTTGTAGTGGGAGGAACTACCTGTACCGGCGGGGCTTGCACGACCACTGCCGGTGAGGCGGCGGGAACATAGGTGGTGGAGTCAACTTCCTTGGTGCTGGTGCCGCATCCGGCAACGCAAGCCAAGGCTGCAACGCCCACGACACTGATAGCAATTCGTTTGATTGAATTCATTTCTTTAGTTCTCCCCTCAGACTTCAGGTTGTTAGTTTGTGTGTGATACGCGATACGCCGGGTTAGCCCGTATCGCGTTGCGATTAGTTTTTCTCGTGACCGCCGCCCTCGTGGCCCGCACTCGCCTGCTTGTTCTGTTCAGGCTGCTGGCGCGACGAATGCTGCTCAGGACCCGCCTGCTTTTCCTGATGCTGAGCCTGCTGCGGACGCTCTTGTTGCTGATGCGTCGCTTGTTGCGGGCGCTCCTGCTGCTGATGCGTCGCCTGCTGTTCGTTGCGAGTAGCCCGCTGCTCGTTCTGAGTAGCCCGCTCCTGATTGTGAGTCGCCTGCTGCTGGTTGTGCGTAGCCGCCTGCTGGTTGCGAGTGGCTTGTTGCTGCTGGCGGTCTCTTTGCTGCTGCTGAGTCTGCTCGTGCGGCGCCTGCTGCTGCCGCGTTGCCTCGTTGCGCTGATTGGTAGCAGCCTGTTCGTTCACCCGATTCTGCTGACTCGAAGCTGCCTGGCTAGCACGCCCTGAACCCTCGTTCTCGGTCCGCATCACCGCGCGATGGTCTTGCGGCTCAGTATGATTCGCCCAGTTGCTGTGCTGGCTGATCCAGTTGGGATGGTTGGCGGAAACCCAGCTAGGATTCTGGTTGTACCACCATTGGCCGTAATGCCAGTTGTGCTGCCCGTCGTACGCGCCGTCGGTGTTACGCCAGTCGGGATACCATGAGATCCAGTTGGGATGATTGGCGTAGAAGAAATCCGGATCGTTCTGATGCCACCAGTAGGCATCTTGCCAGGTGCCGTTGCTCTCATAGTCGCCGTCCTGGCTGAGCCACAAGGCGTCCATGAAGCGCCACTCGGGATGATGGGCGTAGAACCACATGATGTCGTGCTGATGCCACCATCGCGCGCCTCGCCAGGTGTGCCCGCTGTCGTAGTCGCCCCATCCGGCTTGTCCGGGTCCACCGTAGTAGCCGGGGCCGTCATATCCAGGGCCCGGACCGTATTGCGCGAACGAAGGCGCCGCGATCCCGAGCGCCAGGATCGCGCCTGACAGGGCAATCGTTTTCTTGAGCTTGTTTTTCAAATTCACTTTCATAGAATGCAACTACCGTGAGACAAAGTCGTCCCGCGCGGACCTCCTCAAGCCTTGGCAATGTTGATTTGACGATGGTCTAGCGGAACGTGGTCGAAGGCGAGCGGAAAGACCACCGTCGGGCTGGATCAGAGCCGGACTCGAATCCTATATCGATTCCGACTAGTACATAGTAACAATAGTAATTGAGAATGCCACTAAGATTACTACTGGATATACTGTTTTGAGTTCCTTGAAGAACCACATAGATACTTCGTTAATGTGTGTTGAGCTGCGGTCGCGCTTATGAATGCGAAGCTGACTGGCTGTTTGCGGGCCGCGTTTCAGCTAAAGGACGGCCGTTACTGATCTGCGATGATCGAGACACTGAACGTCTGAGAGCGTAGAGCCGGACAGCGTGACGTACCTCGCCTCTGCTGCCGCAGATTTCCGTGGCTCCAGCCTCGAGCAGCTCCGAGCGATGTAACAACGCGGACGGGCCGCCGCCGATGATGGTTAAATGCGGTGACACCGCCATCAGCGCGCGCACCAGTTCGACGGCGGCCGGCATGCACTCGGTCGTAGTGCAGGAAACAAAGACCATGTCGGGTGCGTATTGGTTCACAAACGCGCAAATTTCCGCCGCCGATTTATCCATGCCGAGAAAATTGGCCGCGATTCCCGTCCGCCGCAGCAGCTCCAGCAGCATCAGCAGCCCCAGGCTGTGAACCTCGCCGGGCGGTGCGATTCCCACGATGCGCAGTCTGCCTCTCCCCCTGGGTTTGTTGAACCTGTCTCCGAGTTCCTTTACCAGTGTCGCGGTCGTTTCGAATACCAGGGTCTGATTCTGTTCGCTGATGTGATTTTCGAATCGCTCTTCGCCGGCGAGAACAACCGCGGGCACCAGTACGTCATCGAAGGTCGGCTCGAGACCATTTTTATCGCAGTACCTGACCGCGATGTTGCGCGCGCTCGGCTGATCAAGCTCGAGCAGGCTGCGGTAGTAATCGTGATAGTCCTCACGCGCGCTGTCGTCTCCGAACAACACGGAAAAGAAACCGAGCGCAGGGATATAGTCACCGGCGACTTTCAGGCACGCAGTCAAGGAAGTGGCGATCAACAGTCCCGGAAGTCCCCAGAGCCAGCCCCAGAACATCGCGGAGAACAACAACCCGAGGGGAGACAAACCGATTCCGCGACCGATCAAAAAAGGCTCAATCAAGTAGCTTACGATCTGATCGAGAATGACGAACGCGGCGAAAACCTCGACTGACTGACTCCATCCTGGCGATACTGCAAACGCCACCAACATCGGCAACAGCGCGGCAATCGGCACACCAACGTACGGCACGAAACGAAAGAGCGCCGCCAGCGCTCCCCACAAAATCGGGTTGGGCAGCCCGATCATCCAAATAGTCAGTCCAATAGCTACTCCGTATCCGAGATTGGTCAGGGCAAATAGTAACAGGTAATGGCCCACAGCCTCGCCCGCAGTCCCAATCGCCTCGGCCGAGAGGGTAATCCGGCCGCGTGCCGCCAGCCGCACCAGCCGATCGCGCAGGTCGTTCCGGCCGTAAAGCAGAAAGAACATCAGCACCACGATCAGCAACGCTTCGAACAAGGCGGACAGGATTGGGACGGCCGGCTTCACTGCCGCTTCCAGGTCTGACTGAGCGGCCGGCACCTGGATGACGCTGGCGGGTTTTGAGCGGTTTGCTCGCGGCGTCAGTTGATTGAGCTGCTGCTCGACGTCCTTGATTCCATCCTGCACCCGCACCATCCACTCGGGCGTACTACCTTTCAACGCGGTCAGCTTGGTTGCGATGTTGTCGGTGTAGTCGGTCACCTGGACGGCGACGGAGGTGAGCTCGACCGTAACGAAATAGCCAATCCCGAGCACAATCGTAATCGCCGCAACCACCACCAGCGCAGCGCTGACGAAGCTCCCAACAAAACGATCGAGCCGGGTGGCAATAGGACTGAAGATGACGGCCAGCAGGGCAGCCATCGTCAACGGCATCAGAATGTCTTTCGCGAAGGAGAGGACCACGGTCGCGACGATTATTGCCACCACCGGTCCTGCGGAACTATTGCCGTCGAGGCGTTCCTCCTGCTCGTGCTCAGCAATCAGCGGCGCGGTCGACAGTTTTTCCACAATTGTTGCTCAGGTTCTGAGCAGCCCGTACTTCTACCGTTTCTGATACAGACCGCCCGCCACCAGGACCAATCCCACGATTAGCGCAGCTCCACTGAGAATGGGCGGGATCGCGTGTGAGGTTTGTTCGTTTGCCTGGATCTTGAGATCGCCAATCGAGGCGACGTTCTTGGTCTGATTGGTGGTGAACACTGGCGAAGCCAGCGCAAGTAGACCCAGCAGCGCGAGAATTGCGCCAACTATTGCTATCGGTTTCATTTGATATCGAGTCTATTTTGTAATCGCTCAAATGAATAATCCCGGCAGTATGAATCAGGTGCTTTCGAGAACGGAATCGAGTGAATCCCGATGATTTCGAAGTGCTCACTCCTGGTTGTCATCTTGCCCCAGAAGCACAGCTTGCCAGCTTACGATCCCATTGCCAGACTCGAACTCAATTTTGTCGACTGGAGTTGCAATGCCGAACGAGCAAACCAACAGTCAGCGCCGATTCACGGTGATCGAGCTGCCGGTCCTGGAGATAGTCAGGGATTCGCTGCTGCTGCCCTTCAAGTGTCTGCCGGAACTGGTGAAGTTCGGCAAGATGCCCTTTATGCTGATTCTTGCGGCCGACGTCTTCTGCTATGGGCTCGAGCGTCAGGATGTTCCCAAGAACCTGGCAGGCAGCGTGCTGGGGATTGCGCACCTCGTCGTATTCACCCCGTTCGCGGTGGCGTGGACCAAGCTCGCGATCCGTGGCCGCGAGGCCGTCACCAACCATCCGGCATTCGCCTACTCGCGAACCCAGTGGATGTACCTGCTGGCTACCACCGCGCTGCTCGTCGCGATGATACTATGCCTCGGCATACCTTTCATCCTTATGCGTTACGGGCAACGAAATTCTGACAACCAGCTGATGCTGCTCGGGGGCGCGGGATTCTCTCTCGGATTCATAATCTGTCTGGTCGGATACCTCCGGCTCGAGTTCGTTTTTCCCGCGATTGCAATTGGCAGGTACGCGGGAATATCCGCCGCCTGGAAACAAACTGCGGGAAACATCGAGCGACTCGCTGCAATTGTCGTCCTCTCATATCTGCCCTACTGGCTCATTCGGCTGGCATTCGAGCGGTATATGGGCTATCACCCGCCCGGCTTGGTCGAGGCGGCAAGAGGAATCGTCGATCAGCTGCTGGTCGCCATGGCGTCAACCGCACTCGCCGGTCCCGCCCTCGCCTACAAGATGATAGTCCTCGACGAACACCAGCCCGCAGAGGTGATGTCCGCAAGCAATCTCGGCCGATAAAGCAGCGATCTTCCCCTCTCCAGAAGTGAGAGGGGCCAGGGGTGAGGTTTAATCCCCCAAGTCAGAGTTCCACTCACTCGTCGGCCAGCGCCGCGAGCGCGGGTGTTCATCTTGCCGCTTCATCGATAGTGGGCGACCATACTATCGCAATGCCCCCGCGCGACCATCAGTTCAGCGTCTCGTCGCAATGCGAACTGCTGCAATACTTGCTCACCCTCCCGCTCGGGCTGTCGCGCAAGGCGGCCAAGGATCTTCTGCGCTTCCGCGCAGTGACCGTCACCCGAATGGCTACCGTCAAGCACGACACCCGCTTGCAGCCCGGCGACGTTGTGACGATTGCGGCGGGCAAGCAGGTCGCGGCAGCATCGATCGAGCGCAACGGTTTGAAAATCGTCTATCTCGACGATGATATCGTTGTGGTCGACAAGGCCGCAGGCCTCCTTTCGATGGGATCGGAGGGCGAGAAAGAGCGCACCGCGCATCGAATCCTCAACGATCATCTGAAGGCGCTCACCAGCGCGCCGTCGCAGCAGGCCTTCATCGTGCATCGCCTCGATCGCGAGACCTCCGGCCTGATGATCTTCGCGAGAAGTCGCGCGGTGCAGGCGGCCCTTCAGCAGAACTGGAAAAATGTGACGAAAAAATACCTCGCCGTCGTCGAAGGTTTGCCCGCCAAGGCCGAAGGTACGCTGCGCGACAATCTCGCGGAGAGCAAGTCGCTCAGGATGCATCGGGTCGATCGCGGCGGCGAGCTGGCGATCACTCACTACCGCGTCCTCCAAAAAGGTCGCGACAACTCTGTAGTCGAGCTGACGCTCGAAACCGGCCGCAAAAACCAGATCCGCGTGCAGATGGCCGGCCTTGGACATCCTGTCGTCGGCGATCGCAAGTATGGCGCGGCTACCGATCCCGCGCGACGCCTGGCACTTCACTCATGCGAGCTAACGTTTCGCCATCCTGTATCTGGCTCGTCGATGGAATTTCATAGCCCCCTCCCCGCCCGCCTGCGCGCGACCTTTGTTCCTCTCTCCTGAAGGGAGAGGGGCTAGGGGTGAGGTTGAGATTCAACCTGACGCAAGCTCAGTATAGAAATCATGGCGGCGACGTCGCTGGAATGGTTCCTCGAAAATTACCGCGACCCGATTGATCGCCTGCTTTCCACTAGCAACGCTGCCGCATGGCACGTATCGCGGACTTCCTTCGCCGGCGCGTTGTGGCGAAGTTTCGATCGCCGCTTCGGTGCGAATACGATCACTTCCACGCGCGCCGAAGGCATCCGCTTTCTCGATTCGCTGCATGTTGCCGACCTTGCGCTCGCGATCGGATGCCGTGACGGTGACGCCGACGCCTGGCGTCATCTCGTATCGACCTATCGCGCGCCAGTCGATGCGTTTGCGCGCGCGGTGCTCGGAAACTCCTCGCGCGCGAACGAGATCGCGGATTCTCTCTGGGCCGATCTCTACGGTTTGCGATCTTCCGACGGCCATCGCCGTTCTCCGCTCGAGCATTACGGCGGGCGCAGCTCGTTGATGTCGTGGATGCGAGTGGTGGTCACTCGTCTCGAAGCCGATCAATGGCGCGCGACGCGTCGCATGGAACCGCTGGACGACGAGAGCGACGGCCATTCCGGCGTATTCGAAAATGGAACAGCTCCAACCGATCCCGAGCGCGCAAGGCTGATTGGCGCCCTCGATCGATCTCTCCATGAAGCCTTGAACGCACTGTCGCCGGACGACCGCCTGCGGCTTTCATATTACTATGTACAGGACCTTACGCTCGCACAGACCGCGGCACTGCTTGGCGAGCATGAGTCGAGCGCGTCGCGCAATCTGGCACGCACGCGAACTGCGATCCGCGATCACGTCACACGCACGATGCGCCGCGAATATCATTTCAGTGACGATCAGATCAGCCAATGTTTCGAGTATGCGACCGGCGACTGGCCGTTCGACCTCGGCCGCATGCTCGCGCTGGAAAATGATGGCCGACGAGAAGACACCAGATAATCGCCTGGACGCGATGATTCGCACGAGCCTCGCGTCCAGCCTCGACGCCTCGGGCGCCGCGTGCCCCGACCCCCACGTGCTCGCGGCATTTGCGGAGAACACACTCGCGCCCGACGAGCGCGCTCGATGGAATTCGCATTTCGCCGGATGCGCCATTTGTCAACGCCAGCTTGCGGCGCTGTCGCGCGCGGGAGCGATCGGCGGCCTGGCTATGCCGGCAGTCGAAACTGTGGACGTCGACGAAGCGCGCGAGAAGGCCGGCGGATTGTGGCCGGCCGTCCGCAGCGCCGTGCGATTTCTGATCGGCCCGTTCCCACTCTCGGTGGCGCTTCACGTGGCTCTCCTGCTCGTTCTGATTATCACGATCCATGAGCAGCGCGGGCGCGAGTTGATCATGGTGAACCTGGAAGCAGGCGGCGGCGGTGGCGGCGGCAACGAGATGGCCGATCTCGACATGCCTGAAGTGCCGATGCCCGACTCGGCGCCGCAGCAGATGGAACAGCCGACTGCCGTCGATACCTCTCAAGCCGTTGGTCTCGCAAGTGACTACGTGCGCGCAGCCGGTGGTGGCGGAATTGGTATCGGGCGTGGCGGCGGCATGGGCTCAGGCTACGGCCACGGTATCGGATCGGGCTTCGGCGGGTTTATCGGCGAGTTGCGGCGCAAGGGACTCGACGTGGTGATCGTCATCGACGGCACCGGCTCGATGAAACTGATCATCGACGACGTCAAAGCCAAGATGCAGCAACTGACCCAATCGATTCACCGTCTCGTTCCAATCGCGCGAATCGGAATCATCGTTTTTGGCGGCAAGGGCGAGAAAATGGGTATCCAGCCGTTGACCCTCTCGCCGCAAAAGTTGAGCGACTTCCTGAGCGGCATCCAGGCGATGGGCGGCGGCGAGTGGGAAGAGGATACGTTGGGCGCATGCCAGACTGCGATCAACAAGATGGACTGGAAACCATACGCGAAGAAGGTCGTGGTGCTGGTGGGCGACTCGCCCCCGCGCACCGAGGACTTCGCACCGCTGCTCGCATTGATTCGCCAGTTCAAGAGCAACAACGGCACCTTCAACACTGTCGATGTCGCCGCTGAAGAGCACGAACGCTTCGAGCGCGAGTTCTGGCTGAAGGTACATCGCGAGGAGCCGCCGAAGATCTCGCCATTGCCGGCGTTCTATCGGCAGACGCAGGCCGCCTACAAAGTGCTGGCGACGGCAGGTGGCGGCTCGATGAAGTCGTTGACCAAGGACGCGCATATTAACCAGCAGGTGCTGATCCTCGCGTTCGGCGACCAATGGCAATCGCAAGTGTCGGCTTTCAGCCGCGGATTGAACAGCTCAAGTCCCAGTCCTTGAGCGAGCAACACGAGCCTCATCCGTCGTCCTAACAATGCGAGCATCGAGAGTCTCATCCGTCACCCTGACGGAGCGAGCAGCGCGAGCGGTACGAAGCTACCCTTGTTGTACGCACCGCCGTCGAGCACAACGGATGGTGGTAGGACGGTCCAGCAACATAAATCGCAAGAAAATCGCCCCTCCTCCGATCTTAGTTTCAGGAGACGCCGATGCTCGGGCCGAAGCTGGCGCGAAGGAGGATACGATGATTGCGATCCTGATTACCTGTCTTGCCGTATCCGGCTCGATAGTGATCGTGGCCTTTGCATGGAACCGGATTCGCGGCGTTCCCATCTCTGCATTCATGCCGCCGGGATTTCGGAGCGCGGCTCGTTTCGCCGGCGGCCCGTTTTCGTTTTCGATTGCGATTCATCTCGCGATCATTCTCGCGCTGGTCATCGCCGTGCACGAGAGCCGCGCCCGCGAGTTGCTGATCATCCAGATCGAGCCCGGATCGCTTCATCCACCCGAGGCTTTCGAGCCGCTCGAGATTCCCGACGTGCCCATGCCCGCCTTCAACACCAAATCGCCGGACGATTCACCACAGCCCGTGGACGTCAACAAGGTGCTGAGGGAATCCAATGCTATCGCCGGTACGCCAAACGACAACGGAATGGATATAGGTCCGCACGTCTACGGCGCACTGAATATTCACCCAAGACCCGGCGGCGGCGATGGCGGGACGTTTCCGTGGTACGTCGATGAGCTGCGGCATAAGGGTCTCGATATCGTGCTCGTGATCGACGGGACCAAGTCGATGGACTTCGTGATGGCCGACGTGAAGGAGCGGATGACGCGGCTTGCGATCAGGGTTCGGCAGCTCGTTCCGATCGCGCGAATCGGCGTGGTTGTGTTTGGTGGCGAGGGCGAGCCACTCGACCTGCAGCCGCTGACGCTATCGACCGCGAAGCTGCAAACGTTCCTGGGCTCGATCGAGGCCAAGGGCGGCGGCGAATGGCAGGAGAACACGCTCGGTGCCGTCCAGGCTGCCATCACCAGGATGGATTGGAAGCCTTACGCGCGCAAAGTGATCGTGCTTATAGGCGACTCACCGCCCGAGCCGCAGGATTTCGCACCGCTGCTCGCGATGATCCGGAACTTCAGGAGCAACAACGGCACGCTGAGCGGCGTCGACGTCCAAAATGAAGAGCATGAACGCTACATGCGCGCATTCTGGATCAAGGTTCATCGGCAGGAGCCAACCCCAAAAGAGATCGGGCCGCTTCCCGAATTCGAAAAGCAGGCTCAGGCAGCATACAAAGTGCTCGCTGCCACGGGCGGCGGCTCAATACGCAGCCTGAGTCATGACAGGAACATCAATCAGCAGGTGATGATCCTGGTATTCGGCGACAAATGGCAGGACGAGGTCAGCCGCTTCGCGTCGAAGTAGCTGCCGTACGCGGTGGCATGCAAATGACACAGCGATGCGATTCTGACCCGACGCGAGAGAGGCACCTCCGCATCTCTGTCGTCGTTGACGGCCATCTTTCAGGTAATACTGCGCGCGGCTGCCCGCTACCGCCTATCATTGGTGGATTGGGTCGTGGTTGGCGGGCGCTTAAGATCCGACGGCACGCAACTTGGATATTTGATCGCGTGAGCATTGAAACCGTGGGCGTTCCGGCGATCGACATGAGCGCGATCAGGCAGCTCGCCAACAACGACGACTTGGGCGATCAGTTTGTCGCCGAAATCATCGAGGTCTTTCTCAGCGACCTGGCTGAACGTGTCCGCACAATCGGATTGCAGATGAGTCAAAACGATCGCACCGGGATTGCGTCGACGGCGCACGCTATCAAGGGCAGCTGCGGCCATTTTGGCGCGCTGCAACTGATGGAGCTATCGCGCGCGTTAGAGGCCCAGGCCCGAAGTGATCAAACCGATGGGCTTGAAACGGCGATCGATTCCATGGTCGCGGAAACTGAACGAGTCCGCACCGCGCTGGAAGCTTTCCGTGCCCCGGCCGCGCCTTAGCAATCCTTC
Organism: uncultured delta proteobacterium; assembly: GCA_963850125.1. GTDB lineage: Bacteria > Desulfobacterota > Binatia > Binatales > Binataceae > Binatus. The sequence goes on from CAWKKB010000002.1 coordinate 51,716, forward strand.
GGGATCATGCAGTCGCGGTTTGAGCGGGTGCGGATCCGCCGCCGCTCCCGGCGCTCAACGCCAGCATCACTTCAGTCCAGCCGTCGAAAATCATGTCGATACCGATGAACAGTCCGATGACCCACAGTCCTGAAACCGGCCACGAGCTCATGATCGAGAATCCGAGGAACAGCGAAATTATGCCGTTGAGGACGAGCCAGCCCCGATGAGGTATTGGAGTCGAGAAGGCCACGAAGATTCTGAAGGTACCAGCTACTATTAACAGCATCGCGATCATGAAGGTGAGCGTCACCGCCGCTATCCCCGGATGCGTGATCATCAGGAACCCCGTCACCGCATACAGGAGGCCGCCCATCAGGTTGACGAAGAAGCCACCCCATGCGCGTCGCGCGAAGCCGTGAACAATCTCGAACAGCCCACCGAAGATCAGCAGCCATCCCAGCAGCATCACCGAAACCATTGTCATGATTTCGGCGCTGCCGATCGCGATGGTGCCGAGAATTATCAGCGCCACTCCCATGAACAGGAACCAGCCGCGATGCGCCCTTACCTCTTCGATTCCCAACACCGGTACAAGCAAAGCCATTCCGGTCTCTCCTTGGCTACCTGGTTTGAGTAGACATTCTACTTGTCAACTGGCTGCGGACTGCTTAGGTTGAGTGGACGGCGCCGCCGCGGCAGTGAAATGAACGGCGGTGCCGCCGCATTCGAAGTATCCATCTTCAGAATAGGGCTCGTAGGCGCCATAGTCGTCATCCGAAACGAACCATACGCTCGCATTCACGATCGCATCGACCTGGTCGCCATACTTGCGACACGCCGCTGCCCTAAGTCCTTCGCCATGGACGACCTGGCCGCCGGTGGAGTTCGGCAGGTTGAAGCAGTAGCCCTCGGCACGTCCGAGCGTAATGTACGGCGGATTGCCCTTGACGTTGGCGTGAGCGGCAACCTTTATCTTCCTTGTGGCAGCTCTGATTGCATCCTGTTCCTGCTTAAGATGCGCCACATCCTGATCGACACCTGAGCATCCGCCAAGTGCGACGATCGCAACAAGGAGAAGCACGAGCCTCATCGGAACCGCCTCCCGCCCGAATGACTCAGCCAAACACGCACGTACAGCGCAAGACTGTTTCGTGCGGACGATTTAGCGCGGTCGCTTAAGCGCCCTTCTTCTTGCGCTCAGCCCATCGCTTCTTCATCGCAATCGACAGGCGCTTTCTGCCCTCTGGCGTCAAGCCCCCGCGCTTGCGCTTTTTGGTCGCAGTTCCCTTAGGCCTGCCGGCTCTCTTCTTCCTGCCACCGCCGCCAGACAAGGCCGCTCCGGCCGATCCGATCAGGGCTGTGATCGCCCGGCCCAGCCTGTCTCGTTCCTTCGCCAAGTCCGACACTAATTTTTCAAGGTCCAAGGGTTGCTCCTTTGACGCGCCTCCGCGTCCTTCTTTAACAGTTCGTTACGATTCACCTACCTAGATAGGTGTGCACGCTTACTAGCGTCAGTGCAATAGCTTGCCTTTTCTTTCTAAACAGTCAGGCAGCATTTCGAAGACCCAGAGCGCCTAAGAATCGTCTATCAACAGCGATCGAATTTATCCGTAGCCAACAACTTCGATTGCGAATAGAGTTGATGCGACGTCTCGGCTGGCAAGAGAATGAACGAAGCGAACCGCACCAAATTTCTCGTCGAGCTCATCAAACCTTCGCACTACGACGACGACGGCTACTTGATTCAGTGGTGGCGCGGATTTGTGCCCTCGAGCTCGCTGTCGAACCTCTATGGCCTTGCGCTCGACGCGCAGTCGCGGCACATTCTGGGCCCGGGCGTCGATCTCGATATCGAAGCGCACGACGAGACCAATAAGAAAGTACCGGTGCGTTCGATAATCCGCCGCTTCAAACGCAACACGAATCGCGGCGTGGTCCTGCTGGTCGGAGTGCAGACCAACCAGTTCGCGCGCGCAGTCGATATCGCGAGTGAACTGCGCACGGCCGGAATCCAGGTAGCGATCGGCGGCTTCCACGTCAGCGGATGCCTCGCGATGCTGCCTGAAATGCCGCCCGAGATGAAGGACGCGCTCGCGCTTGGAATCACACTGTTCGCGGGCGAGGCTGAGCGCCGGCTCGACGATCTGCTCGTCGCGGCTTTCGAGCTTCACCTTCCGCCGGTTTATAACTTCATGAACGATTTGCCGGCGATGGACGGCGAGCCGCTGCCGTTCCTGCCGATGAAATACGTCAAGCGCTATGCCGGCGCACTCGGATGCTTCGACGCAGGACGCGGATGCCCGTTCAGTTGCAGCTTCTGTACGATCATAAATGTGCAAGGCCGCAAGTCGCGCTATCGCAGCGCCGACGACATCGAGCAGTTGATTCGCGCGCACGCAGCGCAAGGCGTGAAGAGCTTCTTCATCACCGACGACAATTTCGCGCGCAACAAGAATTGGGAAGCGATCCTCGACCGCATCATTCTGCTCAAGCGCCGCGACCGGCTGAAGATAAACATCATCATGCAGGTCGACACCATGTGCCACAAAATTCCAAACTTCGTCGAGAAGTCGGTGCGCGCAGGGTGCAAGAAGGTTTTTATCGGGCTCGAGAACATCAATCCCGACAGCCTCAAGGGCGCATCGAAGGGTCAGAACCGCATCACCGAATACCGCAAGATGCTGCAGGCGTGGAAAAGCGCCAAGGTGCTGACCTACGCCGGCTACATCCTGGGCTTCCCCGCCGACACGCCCGAGAGCATCGCGCGCGACATAGCGATCATCCAGCGCGAGCTCCCGATCGATATCATGGAGTTCTTCATGTTGACGCCGCTACCTGGCTCCAAGGACCACCAGGAGATGTACCTGCGCGGAGAGCGGATGGAAGCGGACACCAACAAGTACGACGCCGAGCATGCGACCGCCGACCATCCGCGGATGAGCACCGCCGAGTGGCAGGACATCTACCAGCGCGCGTGGCACCTGTACTATTCGCCGTCGCACATCGAGACCTTGATCAAGCGAGCAGTCGCAGGCGGGATGCGCTCGCGGCGGATGACCTCGATGATTTTCTATTTCTATGGAAGCCACGCCTTCGAGCGGGTGCATCCGCTGCAAGGCGGAATCCTTCGCCGCAAGCCTCGCACGCAGCGCCGTCCTGGATTTAAGCGCGAGAACCCGATCAGCTTCTTCGTGCGGCGAACCAGCGAAACTCTGACTACCTACCTGCCCGGACTATGGTTCTTCTTCAGGCTGGAACGTCTGCGAAAAAAGATCGAGAACGATCCGGCAGCGAAGCACTACATGGATGTGGCACTCAGCCCCGTCGTCGATGGTGAGTTCGACGCCGACCTCGAGCTCTACCAGGCCACGGACTCTGCCGTACGCGCGGCAGACCAGGCCCGCTCACGCGCCGACGAGATGCGCAAGATCGAGCTTCGCCGCGCCGCTAACGGTTGATCTACTTCGCGGCCTGTTGCTGATACAGACCCGGCAAGTCTTTCTGAAACCGCTCCAGTTTCGGCAAATCGTTAAAGACGATGTAGGGCTGATCCGGATGCAACTCGAGGTAGTTCTGATGGTAGTCTTCGGCCGGATAGAACCCCGTGAGCGGGACCACCTTGGTAACGATTGGCTTTGAGAATGCGTGCTGCTGATCGAGTTGCGCGATGTAGTCATCCGCCATCTTCTTCTGGGCATCGTTCTCATAGAAGATCGAAGACCGGTACTGAGTCCCGGTATCCGGACCCTGCCGATTCAGCTCGGTCGGATCGTGCGCGACGAAGAAAAATACTTTCAATAGATCGTCGTACGAGACCTTCGACGGATCGTAGGTAACCTCCACCGATTCGGCATGTCCCGTGGTTCCCGTGCTGACGGTTTCGTACTGCGCGGCGTTCGCCGCTCCGCCTGCGTATCCTGAAACAACCTTGTCCACGCCCTTCACATGCTTGAACACAGCGTCGACACCCCAGAAACATCCGCCCGAAAAAACCGCAGTATCATGCTCGCCGCCAGCTGCTTGCGCGAAAGCACCGATCGGCTTCATGCCGAATGACACTGCAACGGTAAGGAAGAGCGCTGGTATCCACTTCGTCCGCGATTTCATGATCATCATACTAACAACGCAGAGCCTTCCTGTCTGGTTCCCCACGGCTGGTTGAATTTGACCGCCGATATCTGAGCAAAATCCACCCATGCGATTCGCTCCGATACTTCTCGCCCTTGTCACTCTGGTCTCGACCGGGTTGGGTGGGACCGCCGCCATCCGCCTGCGCGACCGGCTTCATTTACTGCTCGGCTTCAGCTCCGGCGCCGTGTTGGCGGTGGCGCTATTCGACATTCTGCCGGAAGTTTTCGCATTCGACCACGGCGCATCGTACATGCCAATCACGGCGCTCGGCTTCCTGGCTTTCTTTGGACTCGAGCGATACACCGCCATGCACCGCGCGCGCGAGCATCCTCACCTGGCGGAGGCTCATGAGGCGGAGCTTGGCGCGATGTCGGCGGCGGGCCTGGCCTTCCACAGTTTCCTGGACGGGGTTGCAATCGGTGTCGGCTTTCAGACGAGCGTTGAAGTCGGACTCCTGATTGCTTTCGGCATCATCGCGCATGATTTCAGCGACGGATTGAACACGGTGACTGTCGTTCTCGCTCATGGAAACTCACACCGAAACGCAATTTTCTGGCTGGTAGTTGATATGGCGGCGCCGGTTCTCGGTGCAGCCACGACGCTGATGTTCAATTTGAGAGCAGGGCTTCTGCCGTGGATGCTCGCATTCTTCGCAGGCTCGTTTCTTTATATCGGTGCCTCAGATCTGTTGCCCGAAGCGCGCGAGCACGACTCTCCACTGGTGGGAGTCGCCACCTGCATGGGGATGCTCACTATCTTTCTGATTACGCACTTCCTGCGCGGATAGGACTGGAGAGTGACCTCAATCGACAAGCTACTGCTTGCGGTCAGGATTTGAATTCGGCCTTCAGGCGCTCGGCGACAAACATCTTCAGCAGCCGATTGATAGGGTACGTCACGCTTGTTGACCAGAAGCTTCAGCCGATCCAGCATCGGCTTTGGCAGCCGAAGCGATATCGTCTGGGACGAGGGTTTGAGGTTTGGCGTCGTCGTTCCCTTGCCCCTGCGCGAATCGATGTATTCGGTTGAGTCGTGCGACGCCCAGAAATCGCGCTCAGCTTCTTCCGTCCTGAATTTTGGTACGGCTTTTTTCATACTGACCGGTAAACATTACCCACTTCAGTTTTTCGATTCCATTGATGCTGCATGATCGGCGGCGCGCGAGATTGGCTAAGAGCGGCGTACACATATATTGTCTGCGATTATGGAAAAAAGGTCGGCGCGGCTGCTGGTTATCGTCGCCGTGGTTACTTCGGTCGCGATGTCTGGATGCGGTCACAAAGAGGCGGCGGCGCCCGAGTCGATTCCGGTTACCGTGCAGACCGTTGCGACGGCCAGCGGCGCGGCCGGCGGGGCTTACTCGGCAAATATTATTGCCGACACGCAGGTGGACGTTGCTTTCAAGGTCAATGGCTATGTGCAATCGATCTTGCAGGTGAAAGGCGCTGACGGAAAACTGCGCAATGTGCAGGCGGGCGACGCGGTGAAGGCGGGCACGGTGCTCGCGGTGGTCAAAGACGACACCTACCGCAACAGTCTTGCGAAAGCTCAGTCCGAATTGCAGAATTCGCGCGCGTCGCTCAGCAAGACCAATGCGGATTTCACTCGCTATACCCATCTGATGGAAGAACGCGTCGTGTCGAAGGCCGACTACGACGCCGCCAAGCAGCAATATGAGTCCGCACGGGCGTCGGTCGGCGCTTCGCAAGCCGCGGTACAGCAGGCGCAGGTCGATCTCGACGACTGCAAGCTCAAATCGCCGATGAGCGCGCTGGTACTCGATCGCAAGATCGAAGTCGGCACCCTGGTAGCGCCCAACACCTTCGGCTTTCAGATTGGCGATACCAGCAAAGTCAAAGTCGTGTTCGGCGTGCCGGGCGCAATTGTCGGAGACTTGAAGCCTGGCGCAGAGATCACTGCCTCCGTCGACGCGTTCCCGGGCCAGACCTTCAAGGGCGCGATTTCCAAAGTCGCGGCCGTCGCCGACCCCAACGCTCGCGTGTTCGATATCGAGGCAACGATTCCCAATCCCGACGGCCGGCTGCGGGTCGGAATGATCGCCGCGCTCCATCTGCCCGCCGCCGCGCAGGCGAAGAGCGTGCTGGTGGTGCCGACGCGCGCAATCGTAAGGCCGCCCGACGATCCCAAGGGTTACGCGGTGTACGTCGCGGATAAGGACGCCGATGGCAAGATGGTCGCGACACTTAAGAAGGTAGAGATAGGTCCCGTCGTCGGCGACCAGGTCTCGGTTGAATCGGGACTCGACGCCGGTGCGCAAGTGATAATCAGGGGCGCGGACATCGTTTCCAACGGCGCCAGCATCAACGTGGTTCCGTAGGCGCGATTCCGATGGCGCATCGACCTGACGCAGAAATAATCGCGACGACCCACAATACTGCGCGCTTCTTTACCGAGAACCGCCAGATATCGTGGGTGGCGCTGCTGATCGTGATCGCGTGGGGCATCTATGGCTACCAGAAAATGCCCAAGCGCAAGGATCCCGATATCCCGGTCAAGGAAGCGCAGGTGATATGCGCATGGCCGGGCGTCAGCGCCGACCGGGTCGAGCAGCTCGTCACCCGCAAAATCGAGCAGAAGCTGGCCGAGGTCTCCGAGGTTCGCGCGCCTTCGGCCGAAGAGTACTCGATCAAATCGCTGACGCTCGACGGACTGTCGGTCGTCAACGTGCAGGTCGATTACAACGTCAAGGACACCAAGCCCGTCTTCAACGAGATGGACTTGAAGCTCAGAAGCATCACCGACCTCCCGAAGGGTGCGGGTCCGATTCAATTCTTCAGCGGCTTTGGCGATACCGCAGCGCTGATGCTGACGGTTGCAAGTCCGAAAGAAAGCGAGGTCGCGATTTCGCTGCGCGCCAGGGAGATCGCGGCCGCAATAAAAGCTGTGCGCAGCAGCGCCGGTGACGCGTCGAAGCGAGCAACGATAGTAGTTGCATTTCCCCAAGGCCTCGATTCGCCGAATATCGGCGAGAGTCTTCGGGGAACACTTGGCCCTTGTCTCGCCAGGAATGGATCTCTAGATGACGTTCGGCCAATTGCGGGCAGAGGCTTCGTTGGCCTCGATGGTGTCGCGAACTCCGATGACGAACTGCACCGCGCATTCATGGGATGCCTCGAGGAAAAGTACGGTTCCGCTTCGTTCCATCCGGATATCTGGCAACCAGTAGTAGTTCGCAATCCCGACGATACCCAGGCGCGGCTCGATACGGTCGCAGGAGACAAGTACAGCTTTCGCGAGCTGGACGATTTCACCGATTTGATCCAGCGCGGGCTGACCGGAGTCCCGCAGGTCTCGAAAATTCTGATCTCCGGAGATCTTCCGCAGTGGATTAACCTCGAATATTCGCAGTCCAAACTCGCCGCCTACGGCATCACCCCCAGCAAGATCTCGCAGGTGCTGGCGGCGCGAAATATCGTCGCGCCGGGTGGCTCGCTGGAAACCAACGGCCGCAATCTAATCGTGTTGCCGTCGGGCGAGTTCAAGAGCGCAAAGGACATTGGCGACACGATCATCGGCAAATCCGCGACCGGCACGCCGCTCTATCTTCGCGATCTCGTCACTATTACGCGCGGCTATCAGGACCCTGCGCGCTATCTCAACACCTACACCCTCCGCGACGCCGGCGGCGGATGGCAAACGCATCGCGCGATCACCATCGCCGTACAGATGCGCTCAGGGGAACAGATCCACTTATTCGGCGAAAACGTCGACAAGCAGCTAGCCTTGCTGCGCCAGCAAATTCCGTCGGACCTGATTATGGCGCGCACCTCGGACCAGCCGCGCCAGGTCGAGGAAAACGTTCAGCTGCTGAACCATGCGCTCGAGGAAGCGATCGTACTGGTCGTCATCACCGCGCTGATCGGCTTCTGGGAATGGCGCTCTGCGCTGCTGATGGCGGTATCGATCCCGCTGACGCTGCTGATGACCTTCGGCTTCATGGATCTGGTTGGATGGGACATCCAGCAGGTCTCGATTGCGTCTCTGATCATCGCGCTAGGTCTCCTAATCGACGACCCTGTAGTGGCCGGTGACGCAATCAAGCGCGATCTCGACGCGGGTCATCCGCGGATCGTTTCCGCCTGGCTAGGACCTACCAAGCTGGCGCGCGCGATACTATACGCCACCATAACTAACATTGTGGCGTACTTACCGTTCGGCCTGCTCAGCAAAGACACTGGCAAGTTCATGATTTCGCTGCCGGTCGTGATGACGGCGTCTCTCATAGCGTCGCGACTGGTGTCGATGACCTTTATCCCGATGCTAGGTTACTACTGGCTACGTCCGGCGAAGAAGAAGCCGCTGCCTATAGAAGAGCAGCGCCGCCAGGGCTTCAGTGGCTACTACTATCGCACGGGACATTGGTGCCTGGAGCATCGATGGCTGACACTGGCGGCTTCGCTTGTCTTCCTGGTTGTTGGATTCAAGTTAGGCGCGATGCTGAAGTCGGCATTCTTCCCCACCGATCTTCAGTTCCTGTCCACGGTGGATATTTTTCTACCCAACGACAGTGCTTTGACTGAAACTACGGCGGCGGCCGCAAAGGCGCGCGCGATAATCGAGCAGCAGGCGCATGAGATAGACGTCAAGGAATCGGAAGGCGCCGAAGGTACGCATCACCTGCTGAAGTCGCTGACGACTTTCGTTGGTGGCGGTGGTCCGCGTTTCTGGTACTCGCTGGCTCCCGAGACGAAACAGGTCAACTACGCGCAAGTGATCATCGAAATCGACGACCGACGAGCGATGTCGCGTTTCGCAAGCGTGCTGCAACCTGCTCTGTCGGCAGCGATTCCTGGCGCATACGTGGACGTGCAGGAGTTGCAGACCAACGGATCGAAGTATCCCATCGAGATCTTCGTAAGTGGCCGTGCCGAGTCAACGACGGGCGGCGAAACCGAGGACATAGCGACGCTTCGTAAGTTGTCGAACAACCTTGAAGGGATACTGCGCGCGGTGCCCGACGCGCGCCGGGTTCGCAACGATTGGATGGGTCAAACGATGGTTGCGCGGCTCGAAATCGATCCCGATCGCGCAAACCTTGCCGGCATTTCCAACGAAGACGTCGCCGCCTCAACCACTGCCGGTTTGAGCGGCACCAGGGTCGCGACGCTGCTCGAGGGCGACAAACAGATTCCGGTCGTCGCGCGCCTTTACCGCAACGAGCGTGCGACTGTACAGGATCTGGAAAATCTCTACGTCTATCCTTCCAATGGAGGCCAGCCTGTTCCACTGAAAGCAATCTCGTCGGTAAAGTATGAGTTAGAGACGCAACGGATTCGCCGTCGCGCTCACTACCGCACCATCACTGTCGCGGCTTTCACCGCGCCTGGAGTGCTGGCTTCGGAAGTACTTAACCAGGCACTGCCGAAGATCAAGGAATTGCAGGCTAGTGTGCCGCCCGGCTACAGCATTGTCATCGGCGGCGAGTATGCCAAGCAGAAAACGGGGTTTGGAGAGTTAAGCACCATCCTTCTGATTTCCTGCTTGATGATTTACGTAGCCCTGGTCATCCAATTCAACAGCGCTATCAAACCCGTGCTGGTATTCGCATGCGTGCCTTATGGTGTCGTCGGCGCGTTGCTGGCTTTGCTTGTGATGGGTACACCATTCGGCTTTATGGCATTTCTAGGTATAGCCAGTCTCATAGGTGTGATAGTCAGTCACGTGATAGTGCTATTTGATTTCATCGAGGAGATGCACGAGAAAGGTGAACCGTTCATGGAGGCAGTGCTCGATGCTGGCATCGAGCGATTGCGTCCCGTACTGATCACCGTTGGGGCAGCGGTGCTGGCCTTGGTCCCTCTCTCGATTCGAGGCGGTCCTTTGTGGGAGCCTCTATGTTACGCACAGATAGGAGGTCTGAGCGTCGCGACCTTCATCGAACTGCTTCTGGTGCCGGTGCTTTACGGAATATTCGTGCTCGATTTGAAGATCATCAAGTGGGAGATAATACATCCTGAAACTGCACCCGCTGCGATCATTCCACTCCGTGGTGCCGCGGAAGACTGATCCGGAAAATCATGGCTCATATCTTTGACGACGTTGATGCCTGGTCTATGGCATCTATCGTCGCAGTGGGGATGGTCGTCAGCTGGCTCGCAGGACGCTCGATAGGACACCGCTTACGCCTGGAAACGGAGGGCAAAGCAGCAGTGTCCAAATTCCTGGACGCGAGTCTTGCGGTCCTTGGATTGCTCCTTGCGTTTACGTTCTCAACTGCCCTTGTCAAGCACGATCAACGACGCCTCATGGTTGTAGCCGATAGCAACGCAATAGGTGACTTTTATACTTGCGCCAGCCTGCTTAAAGAACCGTTACGAACCAGGTTGCGGCGCGTCATCCACGACTACGCCGCTTTGCGGGTAGATCTCTCGAAACGCGCCTATAATGCGGACGCTTTCGAAAAAGCACTTGTCCAATTCCAGCAGATGCACAACCAGATGGTGGAGCTCGTCGCTCAGGCGGTGGCGGATGGCACACCTATAGCGGCCTCGTTGACAAATGCGCTCAACGCTACGACCAGCAGGCATGCCGAGCGGCTGGCCGCAGTCAGGGACCGGCTACCTACAAGCATCATGCTCTTGCTGTTAGTGTCGGCAATCGTTTCGTCCTTGCTGGTCGGGAGAGAACAAGGAGTATCAGAAGAAGAGGACCTGGCCGGTACTGTTTGCTTTATCATCCTCGTCAGCTGTGTCATCTTCGTGACCTTGGACCTTAATCAGCCTAACCGCGGGTTCATAACAGTCGACCAGGAGCCGATCCGACGACTGCTATCAACCATGACGGATTGAGTCAGCGCAGTTGCCTGCGCAATGTAACGAGAAAGTGGCTAGGTGAGATCGCCTTTGCAGCGGCTGAGGAGTATCGCCGTACCCCAACTGAACCCCAGCGCAAAAACAATGTAGACGATGCCGAAGATCATCTCGCTCCGCGAAGCGGGCGGCGGATTCCGCGCGGAAAAGAGCACCAGGTTGACAGTGACGTAAATCGCATACGCGGAGCCGAGGTACATCGCATAGCGCCGCATCCGCCAGATCCCGGCTGCATAAGCGAGTAGAAAAATTCCAAGGATCGGCCCGAGAACCGCGTTCCGCGTGCCACTCAGCCGCCTGCCAAAAAAGACCAGCCCGGTGGTCGGACCCTCGAGATGTAACGGCTTGAAAATGTCGGACATCGCAAGAATTGCGAACAGAATCGCCAGGATCGTGAGCGCGCCGCTGCGCGCGGAATTTGCCATCGCCGTGGGCCTCCGCGTATTTCTAGTACTACGAAGCCGCTGGCTTCAATCGTTATTTGTCCGATTTAACAGGTAAGATAATTCGACGACTTCAGAAACGGGAGACAGCCGATGCCACATTGGTACGAAGACAATTCGCGTTCGATCGGACATACGCCGCTGGTGCGGCTCAACCGAGTGATCGACGGCGCTCCGGCTACCGTTCTCGGCAAAATTGAAGGACGTGGTCCCGCGTATTCCGTCAAGGATCGAATCGGCGCCGCGATGGTGTGGGACGCCGAGAAGCGCGGCCTGCTCGGTCCCGGCAAAGAGCTGGTCGAACCGACCAGCGGCAACACCGGCATCGCGCTCGCGTTCGTAGCGGCCGCCCGTAAAATTCCGCTGACGCTCACGATGCCCGATACGATGAGCCTCGAGCGCCGCAAGTTGCTCGTCGCCTACGGCGCAAAACTCCTGTTGACCGAGGGCGCGCGCGGGATGACCGGAGCGATTGCGAAGGCCGAGGAGATCGTCGCGTCGTCGCCCGGTCGGTACGTCCTGCTGCAGCAGTTCAAGAATCCCGCCAATCCCGCAATCCACGAAGCAACCACCGGTCCGGAAATCTGGAACGACACCGAAGGTGCGGTCGATATTTTCGTGGCTGGGGTAGGCACCGGCGGCACTATCACCGGCGTCTCGCGCTACATCAAAAAAGCCATGGGCAAAGCGATCACTTCCGTCGCCGTCGAGCCGACTGCCAGTCCTGTCATCACTCAGCAGAGGAGCGGCCAGCCGCTGAAGCCGGGCGCGCACAAAATACAGGGCATCGGTGCCGGCTTCGTGCCCGAAAATCTCGACCTCTCGATGGTCGACGTCGTCGAGCAAGTCAGCAACGAAGAGGCGATTGAATACGCACGGCGGCTCACGCGCGAAGAAGGCATCCTGTCGGGCATTTCGTGCGGAGCCGCAGTCGCCGTCGCCGCGCGCATCGCGAAGCGTCCGCAAAACGCGGGCAAGACCATCGTCGTCATACTGCCCGATTCCGGCGAACGATACTTGAGCACCGCACTGTTCGAAGAGATTTCCTAGATGAAGGGAATGCCCGCGTGAGCACGATACCACAAACAAAACCTCGCTCCGCGCCGGCGCTGAACCATTCGCATTGGGGCACGTTCGAGCCGGTCGTGGTCGATGGACGCGTGACCGAAGCGCGGCCCTTCGCCAGGGATCCCGATCCTTCGCCGCTATTGCACTCGATTCCCGACGCGCTCCATCATGCCAGCCGCATCGCGCAACCCGCAGTGCGCGCAGGATGGCTCGAGCACGGGCCCGGAGGTGCGCGCGATCGTCGCGGTGCCGATCGCTACGTCCGCGTGACGTGGGATCGCGCCCTCGATTTGATCGCCGATGAAATCAAACGCGTGATTCGCGATCGCGGCAACCATGCCATCTACGCCGGCTCGTACGGATGGGCCAGCGCCGGCCGCTTTCATCATGCGCGGACGCAACTGCAGCGCTTCCTCGGCGGCATCGGCGGATTCACCGGCGCGCGCGACACTTACAGCAACGCGGCAGGCGCCGTACTCGTGAAGAACGTTCTCGGCAACCTGAATGCGATGAACGGTCCCGGCACCAGTTGGAAGAGCATCGCCGACCATGCGGACCTGGTCGTGATGTTCGGCGGGATACCGACACGCAACACTCAAGTCACTCCCGGCGGTATGGGCGAGCATACGACGCGCGGCTGGCTCGAGAAGGTCAAAGCCGCGGGCGCCGAATTCTGCAACATCAGTCCGATGCGCGACGATGCGGCGGCATTCCTCGGCGCGGAATGGATCGCGCCGCGCCCGCATAGCGATACTGCGCTGATGCTCGCGCTCGCACACACGCTGGTTGTCGAGGGACTGCACGACGCGGATTTCCTCGGACGCTACTGCACCGGATTCAATCGCTTCCGCGACTATCTGCTGGGCGCCGAGGACGGCGTCGCAAAGTCAGCCGACTGGGCTGCCGGCTTGAGCGAAATTTCTGCTGACAAGATTCGCGGCCTGGCGCGCAAGATGGCCGCGTCGCGGACCTTCATTAACGTCAACTGGTCCCTGCAGCGCGGGGATCATGGCGAGCAGCCTGTCTGGGCGGCGATTGCGCTTGCTGCCGTGCTCGGCCAGGTCGGACTGCCGGGCGGAGGTTTCGGGTTCGGTTATGGAAGCATGGAGGGTCTCGCGACCATGTTGCCGGATATGCCGATCCCGACTCTGTCGCCGGGGCGAAATCCGGTTCGCAGCTTCATCCCGGTGGCTCGAATCGCGGATTTGCTGCTCAATCCGAATCAGCCGTTCCAGTACAACGGGCAGGACCTCGTTTATCCCGACATCGATCTCGTCTATTGGTGCGGCGGCAATCCGTTTCACCATCATCAGGATCTCAACCGCCTGATCCGCGCATGGCGCCGCCCCTCGACCATCGTCGTTCAGGATCCCTGGTGGACCGCGACCGCGCGCCACGCCGACATCGTGCTGCCGACGACTACGACGCTCGAGCGGGATGACATTGGAGCCAGCGCGCGCGATCGATTCATCATCGCGATGAAACAAGCGATCGCGCCGGTCGGCGACACGCGTGACGACTTCGCAATCTTCAGCGATCTCGCCGATCGATTCGGCACTCGCGATTCATTCGCCGAAGGCCGCACCACGACTCAGTGGTTGCGCCACATCTATGAGGCCGCGCGCGGACGCGCGAATCCTCACGTGGCCGAGTGGCCCATCTTCGATGAGTTCTGGAGCCGTGGCTACCTGGAAATTCCCGAAGCATCGACGCCGCACGTGCTCTTCGAAGAATTCAGGATGAATCCCGACAGCAATCCGCTGCCGACGCCTTCAGGCAGAATCGAGATCTTCTCTGAAAAAATTGCGAGCTATAACTACGAAGATTGCCCCGGTCATCCCGTCTGGCTCGAGCCCGTCGAGTGGTTGGGAAGCGCGGCCGCGCGAGAATACCCGCTGCATCTGCTGACCACTCAGCCGAACACGCGTTTGCACGGCCAGATGGACATGGGGCGCGTCAGCCAGCAAAGCAAAGTTGCGGGGCGTGAGCCGATGCGAATAAATCGCGGCGATGCGGCTGCGCGCGGAATTCGCGACGGCGACGTGGTCCGGGTTTTCAACGATCGCGGTGCGATTCTTGCCGGAGCAGTTTTGACCGACGATATTCGCAGCGGCGTGATCCAAATTTCGACTGGCGCCTGGTACGACCCGCTCGAACCGGGCGTGATCGGCAGTCTCGACCAGCACGGCAATCCGAACGTGCTCACACTCGACAAGGGAACCTCGCGCCTCGCGCAAGGCCCGAGTGCTCAGACCACATTGGTCCAGGTCGAGAAGTACATCGGCGAGCCGCCGCCGGTGACTGCCTTCAGACCACCGCTCGATTGAACCCACCGCGACGGACTAGCTTGGGATCGCGTCCTTGTACTTCGGCGACGACGCCTTCATGAAGCGCAACAGCATCCTCATCTCGGCGACGCGCTCGCCGTCGGGTTCGTTGAGCGCCGTCTCGAACCACATGTATTCGGTCTTGGGGCTCTGACCGAGCGCCACGATGCTCCCGCTAACGCGATAAGGATGTTCGGCGAGAACCGGCCCGTTGATATTGCGCAGCTCGATCGCGCCGAACAGTCCGACCGCCTGCCCGAGTTTGCCGCGCAGCGTCGCGATCGATTGCGAGTAGAGCAGCTGCACCATCGTGGCCGGAGTTGCGATCGCACCGCCCCACGACGAAGGCTTCGTGTACCACTCCATCGGCTCGATGATGACTTTCATCCGCTCGGCCATCGCATCTTTGGTGAGAAACGCGTCGCATTCTTCGAATTGATCGCCCACTTTTAGCCCGCCAAGAATCCGCAACTCGCCCGGGTCGAATCGATCGAGCGGACGCCTCAGCAACGCACTCGGCTCCTTCGGGCTTCCGACCGACGCAGTGCCTTCCGCAACCCGCATCCCGTCATCGCTCGATCCAGATCTCGACCTGCGCGTCGGAATCGTCGAGCGGCGGCTGTTTGACAAACGCGCGCACTGCCTCTCGATCAGTCGTGGCGTTGAGGAAATACATCGAGATCGTTCCGCGCTCAAACCATCGCTGGCCGAACGCTTTCAGCAGGATCGGCGGGAACAGCTCCAGGTGGATCGATCCGGCAACCGTGCCGCCGCGAAACCCCAGCTTGGTCGCCGTCGCATCATCGTGGATGCTGCCCTCAACATTACGAGCGTTATTCTGAGATCGCCGGAGCGGGCCGGCGTACACATGGTCGCGTAATTCGATTTCCGAATTCATGATGCCGTCCTCGAAGCGAATTCAAGCACGGTCGCCGGCGGTCGGCAAACCTCTTAGCCGCCCGCGCCGGATCGCTTCTCGATTCATTTGTTCGAGTGCTAAATTTCGGCGCGTGGCAACCTCTTCAGCGATGGAACCATCGGCGCGGGCTGGCGAACTCCTCGCTTCGCTTGGACGCGCGGATACCTCAAATCAACACGAACTTCGAATCACGGGGAACGATCCGGTAATCGCAACCCGCTTTCGCGCCGGCGAGGCGGCCGCTGCCGTGCTCGCCGCGAATGCGATCACGGCGGCCGACCTGTGGTGCGCGCGCGGCGGCCGTCCGCAGAATATCGAGCTGGACGTGCGCGCTGCGGCGGCGTCGCTGGTGTCGTTTGCGTACTTGCGATATCAAGGCGCGTCGTTTGAGCGGCGCGGACAGGCCACGACCGCGCTCTATCGGGCGCGCGATGGGCGATGGGTTCATCTGCACGGCGGATTCAGTTCGCGCGAGGGCACGCTCGCGCTTTTGAAATGCGACGATGACGCCGGCTCGATCGCGAATGCCGTCGCGTCGTGGGATGCGCAGGCACTCGAAGATGCGCTCGCCGAGCGTGGTGTATGCGGCGCAAAGCTGCGCAGCGCCGACGAGTGGCGCGCGCATCCTCAGGGCATCGCGCTCGCGCAAGTGCCGATGGTGGAGATTCTTCGCCTCGGCGACGCTGATCCCGAGCCACTTCCCGGTCCTCGAGCCGGCGAGCGCGGTGCTCGGCCACTCTCAGGCGTGCGCGTTCTCGATCTCACCCGCGTGCTCGCGGGACCGACTTGCGCGCGGACGCTGGCCGAGCATGGCGCCGACGTGCTCCACGTGCGAAGTCCCAAGCTGCCGTCAATCGAGCCTTTCGTCATCGACACCAATCCCGGCAAGCATTCGTGCTTTCTCGATCTCGACCACACAGTAGATGCCGATCGATTACGTGCCCTGGTCCGCGATGCGCACGTGTTCTCTCAAGGATACCGTCCCGGTGCTCTCGCGCGACGCGGCTTCGGACCAGAAGAATTGGCTGAGATGCGGCCCGGCATCATAGTGGTTTCGATCGACTGCTACGGACATGAAGGTCCGTTTTCGGGCCGCCCCGGATGGGAACAGCTCGCGCAGACCGTTACCGGCATGGCGAACGAGCACGCCGGCGACGATCATCCCGCGCTCGTGCCGGCCGCGATCAACGATTACACCACCGGCTATCTCGGCGCGCTCGGCGTGATGTGTGCACTCGCGCGCCGTTCGACCGAAGGCGGCAGCTGGCACGTTCGGGTGTCGCTCGCGCGCACATCGATGTGGATCATGTCGTTGCCGCGTACCGCGTCGGATGCCAGGCCGGGCGGATTCGACGCGGCCTCGATCGCACCCTGGATCATTAAGATGGATACCGCTTGGGGACCTCTTACTCGGCTCGGGCCGATCGCTCGGATGTCCGAAACGCCGCCGCGATGGGATCTTCCGCCTGAACCGCTGGGCAGCGATCCTCCGACCTGGCGCTAGATTCCTGAGCCGGCGCGCCGATGCGTTGATGTCGATCGCGACTCGTTACGTTCAGCATCAGACTCGAACCACGCTCATCAATCGTTAGTGCGAACGGATCGCTTTGCTGAATTCGCGGCTCGTCTTCACGTCGCGATAGACCAGCGGAACGTCTGTCTCGGAATCCTTTCGCATCGACACGACGATCCCGTGATGTGGCGACAGGCGGCAAATCGGATCGGCTTCGGCGGCATTTCCCGCCAGCATGAAGGCCTGGCATCGGCATCCTCCGAAGTCGATTTCCTTCCGGGCACAAGTGCGGCACGGCTCCATCATCCAGTCGTCGCCGCGAAACGCATTCATTGCGGGCGAGTCGCGCCAGATCTTTTCCAACGCGCCATCGCGGATCGATTCGAAGCGCATGCCTGGAATTACGGCGGCGGCGTGGCACGGCAACACGTCCCCGGTCGGATTGATGCACATGTAGCTGCGGCCCCATCCGCCCATGCATGGCTTGGGCTCGCCCGAGAGATAGTCATTCTGCACGAATGCGATTTCCAGAGTACCGCGATATCTCGCGATCGCCACGCGCGCGATTTCCTCGGCGCGATCGTATTGCTCCATGGTCGGCATCAACCTGCGCCGATTCTCGGCCGCCCACGCGTAGAACTGGGTGTTGGCCAGCTCGAGGCGATCCGCTCCGAGTTCCAAGGCGAGTGTGATGAGCTCGGGCACCTCGGCAATGTTCAGCCGATGGATCACGACGTTGAGAGTCAGCGGAAAGCCGATCTGGCGTATGAGCCGCGCGACGTCGAGTTTATTTTTATGCGATCGCACGCCGGCGATCGTCTCTGCGCCCTCGCGCGCGGCGCCCTGGATACTCAGTTGGATATGGTCGAGACCCACATCGCGAAAGCGCCGCAGCTTTTCCTCGTCCAGCAGCGTGCCACCCGTTATCAGGTTGGTGTAGAGATCATTCGCGCGCGCGTGCTCAATCAGTTCGACCAGATCGTCGCGAAGAACGGGTTCGCCGCCCGAGAGATGCAACTGCATCACGCCAAGCTCCGCGGCTTGCGAAAATACGCGACGCCATTCGCCGGTCGAGAGTTCGGCGCGCGACCGATGGAAATCGACCGGGTTGGAACAGTACACGCATCGCAGCGGGCATTGATAGGTCAGCTCCGCGACCAACGTGTACGGGCGCGGCGCCTCGTTCATTGGAGCAACCCGCGCGCGCGGATCGTCTCGAGGAAGTCGATCACCTCGCGCATCAGCGCGTCGCGGCCGGCGTTGCCGTATTTTTTCGACAACTGATCGACGATTTCATCTATCGAACGCACGCCGTCGCACAGCCGCACAATCGCTGCGCCGGTTTCATTGAGAGCGAGCGCCGCTTCCGGGAACAGCAGCATTTCCTGCTTTGCAATGGGATCGAACTTGAGCCGCGCGCGCGCCGCCAGCCGCGGCCGCCATGCGTCATCGGCGTTCATCAAAGTTTTCGCGGATCGTGCCATAACGGCGGCAAATATCCTGGTGAAACATATGCGTAGTGAATGGCGTCGAGGAGGCTCCAGAGTATCTGGCACTTGAGCGCGAGTGCGTCGGCGGCGCGATCCTGCGACACGCGGGTCGTGCAATGCGCGACGACGTATTGCAGGCCGAACTCGGAGTCGCGCGGCGCCTGCACGAGGCGTCCGCGAAAATATTCCAGGCCGCGGCTATCGAGCCAGGGATATAACTTCTCGAGGACCACGATGCGATCCGCCATCAAAGTCGGAGCGAACAATTCCGTCAGCGACGACGCGACCGCCTCGGTCAGCGGACGCGACGCGCACAGATGCAGATAGGCGTCCACCGCGAAGCGCACACCGGGCAGCACGTAGCGCAGACTCGCGACGTCGGCGACGTCGAGACCCGCGGCCTCGGACAGCTTGTACCACTTGCGGATTCCGCCTTCGCTGTCGCCCATCCCGTCGTGGTCGGTGATGCGCGTGATCCACGCGCGACGAAATTCCGGGTCGTCAGCCTTGGCCAGGATCAGCGCGTCCTTCTTGGGAATCGTCCACTGATAGTAAAAACGATTTTCGATCCACGCCTGCAATTGCCGCTTCGTCAGTTTGCCCTGATGCATCAGGATGTGAAACGGATGTTTGTCGTGATAGGAAGCCTCTCCGATTGCCCGCAGGCGCACGACAAATTCTTCACGACCGTCAGGTTTGTCTTTCGTCATATCGCTCACGCGCGAAGTCACACCGTAAAGTCCATACCGTCTTCGGCGACTTCCCATCCCGCTCTTTCGATCTCGCGACGTTCGGCCGAGCTTTCATCAAGAATCGGATTGGTATTGTTGACGTGAGTATAGATTTTTCTGATCTTGAGATGGCTGAGTCGCGCGAGACTTCCGGCGGATCCCGAGATAGAAATATGGCCCATCTCGGATGCGGTCCGCGTTCCGGTCCCGCGCAGATCCATTTCATCGTCCGACCAGAAGGTGCCGTCGAACAGAAGACAGTCGCATTCGGCGGCAGCGGCAATAAACCTTTCATCGATTTCTTTTATCGCAGGAACATACAGCAGCGACGAGCCGGCGCTGTTGTCAATAAGTTTGTAGGCGACCGCAGCCCCATCGCGGCTGGCCCGCGGGGTTTTCACATAAGTTGGAACTTTGCCTTCGACGAAAATCACCTCGGAGCCGAGACCACATCCGACAGTTTCCACTTTGCGATCTTCCAGCCTCGTCACGCGGAATCTATCCGGCTGATTCAACGCAGCAAAAATCGGGTTAGATGCGAATACCCAATCGAAGACCTGCGGCGTGCAATACAGCCGGATTGGCTGAGCCTCGCGCAGTGAGAGCAGGCCGGTGATGTGATCGAGTTCCCCATCGGAAAGCAGAACGGCGTCTATCGCCGATCCTCTAACGCGGCTCTTTGACAGCAGGTCGGGGAATGAAAAAATCTGCGTTCGGAGGTCGGGGCTCGCGTTCAGCAGGAGCCATCGCGACGAGTCCGCGCTAACTGCTACCGAGCATTGCGTTCGTGCTTTCGAGCGAAGTGACCCGTTCCTCAGTCCAGCACAGTTGATGCAGTTGCAATTCCACTGTGGAAAGCCGCCGCCGGCAGCGGAACCAAGAATATGGACCCGCACTGACCGCTGGTCTTAGGATTCCTGGCTGGTTTCCGATCCGTTGTCGCGAATCAAAGGCTGCTTCAGGACGCGCGCCCTGGGATCGGCGGCGAGCGCCGAGCTGTAGCAGTTGATTTCCGCGTCCATCCGGATCTCGACGAACTCTGGCTTCTTCCAATCGTTCATTATTGTTACTCCCACGAATCCCCGCAACGATTTCTACACCATGCGCTTAGCTCAAGGCAACGAGTCGGTGGTCAATCGGATTCCGAGAACGCGATTCCAGTCTGACCATTCGCTGGCTAATTAACCCTGACTCACTTGAATATCACAAGAGGTTTGGCGAGACTTTGAAGCCACAGTCGTATTTGACCTGGAGCGTCGAGGAAGCTTTGATGTCGGGCCTGTTTGAACAGACGGATCGTCTCGAAACGATTCCGCTGCCCGACGGTGAAGTGTACTACCTGGGCAACCTTCACCTGCGGCGCGATCCTGATGCAATTTTGCGCCAGTTGATCACCGAGATACCCTGGCGACAGGAGCGAATCGTTGTATGGGGGAAACTGTATGCGCAGCCGCGTCTGACGGCGTGGTATGGAGATAGCGACACCACCTACACCTACTCCGGCATTAGACTAGTGCCACTGCCATGGACCGAATCGCTGCTTGAGATAAGGAAGCGAGTCGAGATTGTGACTCTGGCATCTTTCAACAGCGTACTGCTCAACTATTATCGCGATAATCGAGATAGCATGGGGTTCCACAGCGACGACGAGCCCGAGCTTGGCGCGAGACCTGTGATCGCGTCGGTGAGCCTTGGAGAAGAACGAACATTAGTTCTCAAACACCAGCTGAACAAGCTTGCCAAGCCTGTCCGGCTGAGACTTGCATCGGGCAGCGTCCTATTGATGAAGGGTGAAACGCAGCGGTACTGGAAGCATGGAGTCGCAAAGAAGACGCGTGCATGCGGACCGCGAATCAATTTGACGTTTCGCCGCATCCTGACTTAGATAGAGAGCTACCGAGGAGTTACACCATGATAGTTGTCCATCACCTCAACGATTCACGTTCGCAACGTATCCTATGGCTGCTCGAAGAACTCGGGCTGCCCTATGAGATCAAGCCCTACCAACGCGATTCGCAAACCCGGCTGGCGCCGCCGGAGTTAAAGAAAGTCCATCCGCTAGGCAAGTCGCCAGTCATGACCGACGGGAACATGACGATCGCCGAATCAGGCGCGATCATCGACTACGTGATTCGCCGCCACGGCGCAGGCAAGCTCCAGCCCGCGCCCGAGACGTCGGCCTACGACGAGTACCAGCAGTGGATGCACTACGCGGAAGGCTCGGCGATGCTTCCGCTGATGCTTAACCTGTATGCCGGGCGCCTCGGTGATGCGGCTGCGCCGCTGATGCCGCGAATCGAAAGTGAGATCGCCAATAATCTCGCTTACATCGATAGCGCATTGAAGGGCCGGCAGTTCCTGCTGGGAGACAAGCTGACCGGCGCCGATATTCAGATGAGCTTCGTCGGCGAAGTGGCGGGAGCGTTCGGCAAACGCGCGCAGTATCCAAACCTGGACGCGTGGACCAAACGCTTGCACGAGCGGCCTGCCTATAAGAAGGCAATCGAAAAAGGCGGCGCGTACAACCTGGCTAACTAGTCTAATTTTCGCGCTTACTCGATCCACTCGGCCGCCAGGATCCCTGGATAGCGGCCATGCGAGTCCATGCAAGTTCCACGACAGCAACTTGAGACGAATCTCGCGCAAATGTAATCGCGATCCTAGTTCACGACGTTGACAGGATGCCCGTCAAGGAACGCACGGAGGTTGGCAATCGCTGACTCGAGCAACCGCGTCCGCGCTTCCCTGCTGGCCCATGCGATGTGCGGTGTCACGATGCAATTCTTCGCCCGCAGCAGCGGATTTTCCGCCGCGGGTGGCTCGGTGGAAAGAACGTCCACCGCGGCGCCCGCAAGCCGTTCGCTATTGAGCGCATCAGCAAGATCCTGCTCAACGACCAACGGACCGCGCGAGGTGTTGATGAGAAAGGCGCTCGGTTTCATCCTGGCGAGGGACTTCGCATTGATAATTCCTCTGGTTTGCGGGAGCAACGGACAATGCAGGCTCACAATGTCGGAATGCGCCAGCAGTTCATCAACATCGTACCATTGAAAGCCGGGCCACGCGGGCACCGAGCTTCTGACCTCATCGGCGGCAACTACGCGCATTTCGAACGCCAAGGCTATCTCAGCCACGCGCCGGCCAATCTGACCCAGCCCCACTATGCCGATGGTCTTGCCCGCCAGCTCGATCAACGGCGATTTCCAGAAACTGAAATCCACCGATCGCGACCACTCACCGGCGCGAGTCGCCTCGCTGTGAAGGCCCACGTGATGACACAGCTCAAACAGCAACGCAAAGGTGAACTGTGCCACCGAGGCAGTACCGTAAGTCGGGATATTGGTCACGGAGATCCCGAGCTCGCGTGCCACGCGTACATCGACGACGTCGTAACCGGTCGCGAGCACACCGATGTAACGAGTCTTCTTGAGCTGCCTCAAGATTTGCGGAGACAGTTGAGTCTTGTTGGTTAGAACTATTTCGGCATCGCTCGCGCGCGCTAGGATCTGATCCTCTGCGGTGCGGTCAAAGACTTGCAGCTCGCCGATCGCGCGCAGCCCATCCCAACTCAAGTCGCCCGGATTTAACGCATAGCCGTCGAGCACAACGATCTTCATGAGAGATGTTCCTTCGCTCTTGTTCAGAACAAAGCTAACTCTCCACAACTACCGCTTACAAGAAGATCGTTCTCGCTAGGGCAAGGACTCATCTTCGAGTGCGGCGTTGCTCGACCGCCTTGGCGACCTGGGCCTCCATAGTTAGTGTCGGCCTTGCGGAAGTTGGCGATTGACCGCTCGATGATGTCGGTGCGCATCGCTCCGTCGCGTCCGTAATTGTTCGCGCGAGTTGCGTGGGGCTGGTTGACGGGCGGGCGCATATGATTCGCTCCGAGCCGGTAGCGATGCGTATCGCCGTAGGAGAACAGGCGGCCTTGCAACATCTTGTCGGGGGAGGGACCGATGCCCGGCACGAAGTGCGCGGGATTGAAGGTCGCCTGTTCAACTTCGGCGAAATAGTTTTCGGGATTGCGATTGAGCACGATTCTGCCGACCGTAGTCAGCGGGTAGTCGCGCGAAATGCGCGAGCTTCTCGATCAGGTGACGGTCCTCCCTCAGAACCGGCCCGGCCGGACCCGCGGTACGCGAGTTCTGATTGTCGGTGACCGGGGCTCCGCTATCCGTCGTAAGAATGTTCCTGGAATCCATCACTCTACTCTGCCAAGCTGCGCGAATTTATACGCGGCGGAGATTCGAGCTGCGCCGATCTCCGCCGCCTGCTGCCATAGAGCTGATCACCAAACCCAAACTGGTTGAAGCGCCTCGTCAACCTGCTGCTGATCTACCTGCTGCCCGCTCTCCAGGCGCGCCACGACTTGTTCGATCTGGTAGCTCTTCTGCCCAAAGGCGGGGTTATTCTTGTTGCCTTCGCGCGCTTCGCGCTGCGCGGCGTCCGCGGCCTGCTCGAGATCGGCGATCGTCTGTTCATCGGGCTGGGCGACTGGGTAATTTCTCGAGATTCCTACGGAGCCAGCCAGAACCGGCGTCGTCAAAGCCAACGTCATGATTCCGGCAGTCAACACTGTTGATAGTTTTTTCATGATCTTAAACCTCTTGTTCCTTCGACCGGATGACGAAGCCTGATATTCCCGGTCGTTCTACCAACGAGGCGTGAAAAATGAGCGCACAACCTCGTGTCCGCCGATTAGCCATTTGCCTGAATCCGCCGGGTCAGCGGAGTGTCATGCCGGAAGTCGACTGTCTTGGCGGGCGGCGCCATGAACTCGGGCCCGACTGGATCCACGACTGCCGCCTCGGCGATGCATACAATTTGCTCGCGCTCTTCCCGGCTGAGATGCCACCCCATCACCTGGTCGACAGGATCAAGCTGATCAGGGCGACGAGCGCCCCACAGCGCGGCGCTTACTCCGGCCCTATCCAGCACCCATCGGAGCGCCAGGTGGATGGCCCTCTTGCCGTACTTCTCGCGAGCGAAGCGATCCAGGCGCTCGACCGCGTCGAGGTACTGGGCATAGCGGGGTTGCTGAAATTTGGGGTCGGTGCGGCGCAGATCGTCGCCCCCGAAAACCGTCTGGGCGTTCATCCGGCCGCTCAGGAGGCCGCGGCAGATCGAGCCGTACACAAGGGTGGAAATGCCGTACCACCAGCAATGTGGCAGCACGTCGCCCTCGATACTTCGCTCGAAAAGATTGTAGGGCGGCTGCGCGGTGTGAATCGGCGCCACGGTCGCGAACCGAAGCATCTGCGTTTGCGAAAAATTGCTCACGCCGATCGCTCGAATCTTTCCCTGCTTGTACAGCGTGCCCATCGCTTCCGCCGTTTCTTCGATCGGCGTGGCGGGATCGGGCCAATGCACCTGGTAGATGTCGATAACGTCGGTCTTGAGCCTCTTCAGGGACGCGTCGATTTCCTTGAAAATCCGGCGAGGGCTGGCGTCACGGATAGGCTGAGCGCCGCGCCAGTCCAGCCCGACCTTCGTCGCAAGCACCGCGCGATGCCGCAAGCCGCCGTCCGCCAGTGCTTTGCCGACGATTTCTTCCGATCGTCCGAATCCGTACACCGGCGCGGTATCGATCAGGTTGATGCCTCGGTCGAACGCAGCGCGGATCGTGCGGATCGATTCCTGTTCATCGGTTCCACCCCACATCCAGCCACCGATCGCCCAGGTCCCCAGGCCGATTCGCGATACCTCGATACCAGTATTGCCAATTTTGCTGAACTCCATTTTTTTCTCCTTTCAAGATTTGCTCGGACTACCCATAACCGGCTGAACCGGTTCGCCGTCGCGCGCTGCCTCTCCGACGTTCACTGCGATCTGCTCGCCTGCCCGTAGGTCGCCGCTGACTTCAACCGTGTAACCGTCGTCATGGCCGAGCGTCACCTCGACCAGTTTGAGATGGTTGTCACGCACCACCGGCAAATAAATTTTGTCGTTGCGGAACACGAGCGCGTCGTCCGGCGCGGTCAGGCTCGACACTGTCACGTGTGCGGTCATCTTCATGTTCGCGTACATGCCCGGAAGCAGCGATCGATCCTGATTCGGCAGGTCGACCTCGACCTGCATCGTGCGTGTAACTTGATCGAGAGCCTCGGGATGACGCGTGATCGTGCCGGTGAATTTGCGGTTCGGATAGTCGATAACGGTTACCGTCGCGGGATCGCCATCCTTGATGAATGACGAAATGCTCTGCGGCACGAAAGCGTAAACCCGTAACGGGGTCTGGCTTGCCAGCGAGACGATCGGCGTAGTCGTACTGTTAGTGGTGACAATTGCGCTCGCCGTGGCGGAGACGGGCGCAGTAGCCGCCGGAATCAACGTGCCAGGATCGATGAAGCGCGCGGTTACGATGCCGTCGAAAGGCGCTCGCACTACTTCGTACCCTTGCAATGCGAGTTCCTGTTGGTACGCGGCTTTGGCCTGCAGCATCGCGGAATGCGTCTCGTCGGCGGTTTGTTGCGGAACTACCTGCTGGCGAACGAGTTCCTGGTTGCGAATGTCGGTAACGTTTTGAATCCAGTAGAAAGAGCGCGCATCGGCGACCTGCTTGTCTGTCTCTGGCGATTCGATCAACGCGATGACCTCTCCTGCAGTTACGTGGTCGCCCTTGTCCACGTTGATCGTCTTCATGTATCCGGCGACCTTCGCGTAGACCGGAGTCTCGATGTAACCGTGAATCGTCGCTGGAAGCTCAATCGTCCTCGACGGACCGCCTCCCGATATCTGCGTCACCAGCACATGAGGTCCCAGCGCTGCGGTCTGGGAAAGTTGGGTTGTCTGCCGTTGAAGGAGCTGCTGCTTCGCGAGCACGAATCCCCCGGAAACGGTGAAGGCAACAATCACGGCCGCAAACAGCGCGATCAGCAGTAACCGGCCGGATTTGGGTTTATTGCGATTCTCTTCTGACGACGTCACGTTGAACTCCTCCCTCAGGCTCCTGGTTCTGCGATCGCTTCTATGCGTTCGTCGCGCTGACGCTTGGTGATCAGCGTGCGGCTGAAGATCGAGTAGACCGCGGGCACCACGAACAGCGTCATCACTGTTGCCGCGAAAAGTCCGCCGATAACGGCGCGCCCGAGCGGTGCGTTTTGCTCCGAACCCTCACCAATCGCGAGCGCCATCGGCAGCATCCCCAGGATCATGGCGAGCGCCGTCATGATGATCGGCCGAAAGCGGACGTGACCCGCTTCGATAGCGGCCTCGACCGGTCCCATCCCTTCCTCGCGCATCTCGTTGGCGAAAGTGATGAGCAGGTTGCCGTTGGCTACGCCGACGCCGACCGCCATGATCGCGCCCATCAGCGACTCGACGTTGATCGTCGTGCCGGTCAACACCAGCATCCACAGCACGCCCGCCAAGGCGCCCGGCACCGCCATTATGATGATGAAAGGCTCGAGCCAGGACTGAAAATTAGCGACCATCAGCAGGTAGACGAGGACGATCGCGAGGATCAGCCCGAGGCCCATCGTCTTGAACGATTGGTTCATCGCCTGGCTCTGCCCGCGAATGACGATCTTGGTGCCGGCTGGCATCTGGCCAAGACTGTCGATTGCCTTCTGAACCGCGCTGGTCGTACTGCCGAGGTCTCGTCCGCTAACGCCGCAGTCCACGTCGATAACCCGCTGCACCGTGTAATGCGCGACCACTGCGGGGTCGTTGGCGTGATTAATCGACGCAACGTTGCCGAGAAATTGTACCGCCTGCGTTGTGGTGCCGTTGGTAAGCGGAGTGTTGGCGATTTGATCGACCGAGGCAGTCGTCTGAATAGGCGCCTGGGTCACGACGTTGTAGTTGACGCCGTTGACCGGGTCGAGCCAGTAGTTCGGTGAGATGAGCGTATTGCCGCTGAGCGACGAGAGCAGGCCCGATGCGACCTGCTGCTCGGTTACGCCGAGCTCGAGCGCTTTGGAGCGATCGACCTTGACCTTGAAAGAGGGATAATCGAGTGGTTCCGCAATCCGCATATCGGTGACGCCCGGAATCAGCGCCATCTTGGCGGCTAGCCGTACGGCGATCTCGTAATCGGAGTGGAGATTGTTGCCGTTGATTTGAGCGTCGATCGCCGCCGGCAGTCCGAAGTTCAGCACCTGATTCACGATGTCGGCGGCCATG
This sequence comes from uncultured delta proteobacterium, assembly GCA_963850125.1. Classification (GTDB taxonomy): domain Bacteria; phylum Desulfobacterota; class Binatia; order Binatales; family Binataceae; genus Binatus. The sequence goes on from CAWKKB010000002.1 coordinate 79,277, forward strand.
AAGTAACCTTCGACGTTCGGAAACTTCGTGCTCATCATTTCGCGGATGCGCTGCTGGTAAACGGCGGTCGGATGATGCTTCGGCTCGAGCTGGATCAGGATTTCGCCGTCCTGGGGGCCGATGTTGTCGCTCGGGAAAAAAGCGATCGCATACGGCTGCGGCAAATCGATGTCGTCGCTTATCTGCTGCAGCTCATCGGCGGGGATTATCTGCCTGATCGAGCGCTCGATCTCATCGACAATCACCGTAGTCCGCTCGATCCGCGTTCCGCTGGGCGCGCGCACGTGGAATTTCATCAATCCGGCGTCGACCGTCGGAAAGAAATCCTCGCCCGTGACCCACAGCAGCGGGATCGTCCCGGCAATCATCAGCGCGGCGCAGGTCAGCGCGAGGCCGCGATGAGCAATGAAGGTGCTCACCGCTGACACGTAATGCTTGCGGAGGCGCTCGAAGCCGGCTTCGAACCCACGCAGGAACCTCTGCCAGAGGCTGTTGCCGTGGACGTCCTCGTGTTTCTCTGGCAGCAGGTGAGACGCCATCGCCGGGACCAGCGTGCGCGACAACAGGTACGAGGTCAGCATCGCGAACACGACAGCCAGCGCCAGCGGAGTGAAAAGAAACCGGGCGACTCCCGTCAGCAGCACGACCGGGAAAAACACGATGCAGATGGAAAGCGTGCCAATGAACGTCGGCGTGGCAATCTGATGCGCGCCGTCCAGAATCGCGACCAGCAGCGGCTTGTCCATCGCGTGATTGCGATGAATGTTCTCGATCTCAACCGTCGCATCGTCGACCAGCATCCCGACCGCCAGCGCAATCCCGCCCAGCGTCATCGTGTTGATCGTCTGGCCGGCAAGGTGCAGGCATGCGATCGACGTAAGGATCGAGAGCGGGATCGACGCGATCACGATCAGCATGCTCGCCGGCGATCCGATGAATATCAGGACCATCAACGCCACCAGTCCCGCCGCGATCACCGCCTCGCGCACGACCTCCCACAGCGACGCGCGAACGAAGGCGGACTGGTCGAAGGTGAGCGCTACCTTCAGCCCCTTGGGCGCGACCGCAAGAATCTCCGGGATGCGCGCGCGGACTGCATCGACGACCGACAGCGTCGAGGCGGCCGCATGCTTGATTACCAGCAGGAAGGTCGCAGGACGTCCATCGATGCGCACGACGTTGGTCTGCGGCTGATGGGTATCGCTGACCGGAGCGACATCGCCGAGAAAGATCGGGACGCCGTTGGTTACTCTTATCGGCAGCCGGTTGAATTCGGACACCTTGGTCGGATTCATGTTCAGGTCGACGTCGTACTCGTAGTTGCCCATCCGCGCGGTGCCCGACGGGATGACGACGTTGGTGGTCGAGAGAGCATTGCCGATATCAACCGGTGACAGGCCGTTGGCGTAGAGCTGCTTCGGATCGAGGTTGACGACCACCGCCCGCTGAACGCCGCCGATCGGCGCGGGCGACGAAAATCCAGGTATCGTGAAAAGTTGCAGGCGAATAAAGTTCAGACCGTAATCAAAAAGCTGCTGTTGCGAGAGCGTCTCGCTGAAGATGTTGAGCTGAGCGACCGGAACGTTGGCGGCGTTGTAGGAAATGATATTCGGGGCGGTAGTGCCGAGCGGCGCCTGGCGCAGGATTGTCTCCGAGACCGAGTCGATTTGAGCGATAGCGGCGCCGATATCCGTGCCCGGCTGGAAATAAACCTTGAGCACGCCGATCCCGATGATCGACTGCGACTCGATATGTTCGATTCCGTCGACAGTCGTGGAATAGGCGCGCTCGCTGATAATCACGAGCCGGCGCTCCATATCGACCGCGTTCAGCCCAGGGTAGCTCCAAACCACCATCACAACCGGCAGATTGATGGCGGGAAAAATGTCCACGTTCATCATGGTGAACGACAGGACGCCCATCACCAGCATCAGCAGCGCCATCACCGCCACTGAGAGCGGCCGGCGCAGCGCCAGTCGTACGATCCACATCATCGCTGAGATACCTCCCTGGACCCTCTTACCTGTTCAGCGCGTCAGCCTGTCCCCAAACCTCCTAAAGAACTGAGAAAACGATCAGCATCGAAAGCGTCGCCGCGGCCATGAGTGCCAGTCCGGTCAGTGCGAGAACGAACGCCGCCGTGTCCTCGTCGTACGAGCCATAGGGAATCGCTCGCGGGCGAACAATTTTCGTTTCGTGGGGCGTAACCATGGTAAAATGCCGATACTGCGCGGCAAATTTCGGTTCCATTTTCTTCAACCTCTAACCATATGGGCGTGAGAAATCGGCGCACGACACGCGTGCTATTCGATTTCACAAGCAGGAACTGCGTTTCAGAAGGTCAATGAATCCTGCCGTCGAATCCACCGGCAGGTGTGGCAAACGAGTCGGGCGGTGTCAGCTCCGGGCTGCTCGGGGAAATCGGCGGAAGCCCGGGACGCTCGATGAGTCCGACGGGCCCTTGCGGCACGAACATCGATTCCGGCGCGGGCTCTTCCGGCTGATTCGGCGCGGGCGCCAGAACCTGGCCGTCGTTGTAAGGCTCGTCGAATGAGGGAAGGGCGGCGTTGAACGACGGAGGAGTAGCTACGTCGGAATCGGACGGATCGGTAGATCCCCAGGCGCCGCTTCCAATTTCAGCGGGCGAATCGTTGTCAGTCTGCGCGAAGACCGGTTGGATAAAAAGAAGCATCAAAGCTCCGACAAGTATTGCCAATATCGTTGTGGTTTTCATTTCTCTACACACACCTTGTGTCAGTTCACTCAGCGCACTGGCACGGAAACATATTCAGTGACTTGCGGCGGCGAGTTGAGATTCTCTCGGAAGGTAAAGCGCCGTATCAGATGACCGCCGCCGTCGAAGACATCAGCGAAGCCCCGGCCCGAGCCGGCTACATCGTCGAGCCTCGCACCGTTCTCCAGGACATAGATCGCAACGCGGATTCCGTTGATCTTCGCGATCCCCAACGACGAGTAGCCTTCAGGATCGCCTGCGTCTCTGCGGCCTCCATCGACGTACTTACACGCGGACCGCGGATATTTGACGGCCTGAACGGGTACGTCGGACGCAACCGATGCGGAACCGATCAGGAAGGCGCCAATGGCTCCAACTAGCGCAATCTTTGTAACGTCCATGGCTCGTGCCTCGCTGTTGGAGGCGTGAAAAATCGCCGCACAGCATGAGGTGTGTGCTAAGAAATGCGCGGATGCTAGGATCGTTGAAGACGCGGTTCTCTAAATTTCTCCACGAATCCGGCTGGAACGAATCCTCATGCAACATGAGATACGCAGCGCTCGATCCCCATCGACTGATATTGGCGAGACGGTGCCGATCGCTCGTTACGCGCGAACAGAAAAAGGCGTTTTCCGCAAAGAGGGCGAGTATTGGACCGTCGGCTACGGCGGGAAAGCCTTTCGCCTGCGAGATACCAAGGGCCTCGGTTATCTCGCGCATCTGCTGCGGCATCCATCGGTAGAGTTTCACGTGCTCGATCTCGCGGGTGGAATCCCGGGTCAGCACGACGAAGACGAATCCGATCCTTCGGCGCGTCGCTTGCCGCGCGGAGATGAGAATCTCGAAAAGGCGGGAATCCATATTGCCAGCCTCGGCGACGCGGGCGAGATGCTCGACGATCAAGCCAAGTCGGCTTACCGGCGTCGGCTTTCCGAGCTGCGCGAAGAACTGGATGAGGCCAAGGAGCTCGGAAACGTCGAGCGCGCGGAGCAAGCGGAACAAGAGATCGACGCGTTGACGTCGGAACTCTCGCGCGCGGTCGGACTCGGCGGACGCAACCGCCGCGCAGCGTCAGCTTCGGAACGAGCCCGGCAGAGCATCACCAAAACAATCAAGGCGGTGGTGGAGAGAATCGCGCAGAGCGACGCCGGGCTCGGAGACCTCCTCTCACGATGCATCAAGACCGGCACCTTCTGCTCTTATGAGCCCGATCCTGATTTCCCGATCGCGTGGGAATTTGGCGCCGCGAATATCGAGTCGGATCAGCAGCCAACTTCGAACGGCAACGATATTCCGCCGGCACAGGTCGAGCGTCCGCAAACCTCGCCGGTGGTGCTGGAAGTTTCTCCGTTCTGGCTCGCGGCGCGGACCACCTTTGTCGGGCGCGAGCCTGAACGTAGTGTGATTCGCACCGCGATCGATCGCGCGCTCGGCGGCCACGGCTCGCTGGTGATGCTCGGCGGCGGACCAGGCGCGGGCAAGACCCGCCTCGCGATGGAGATGGCGGAGTATGCGTCGCGGGTTGGCTTCCGATGCCTGGTAGGGCACTGCTACGAGAGAGACGAACCATTTCCCTATCTCCCGTTCGTCGAGATCATCGAGAACAATCTTGCGCAGGCGGCGAGCCTCGATGATTTCCGCCTCCAGATAGGAGAGAACGCGGCCGAACTAGCCCAGCTCGCTCCGCGGCTTCGACGAGTCTTTACCGATATTCCGCAGCCACTGGAACTGCCGCCCGTGCAGAAACGCCGCTACCTCTTCCAGAGTTTTTCAGAATCGATTGGGCGCGCCGCGCGAACCCGCTCGTACCTTTACGTAGTCGAAGACCTTCACTGGGCCGACGAATCGACGTTGGCTCTTTTGATTCATCTAGCCAACCGGGTAAGCCAGCTCCCAATCGTGATTGTCGGCACCTATCGCGAAGGCTATTCGCAGAACAATTCGGCGCTAGCCAGAAGTTTGGAAGAGTTGATTCGACTCGGTGTACGTCCGCTGAAGTTGGGCGGTCTTTCGAAGGACGCGGTCGCGCAAATGTTAAGAGGACCGGGGCAGCTACCCGTTCCGGAAAAAATCGTGAACGCCATCTTCGAGGAAAGCCAGGGAAATCCGTTCTTCGTCGAAGAGGTGTACCGCCATCTGATCGAGGAGGGGAAAATCTTCGATGCCTCCGGTCAGTTCCGCGCAGATGTCGAAATCGACGAGAGCGATGTTCCGGAAAACGTGCGCCTGGTCATCGGCCGCCGCCTCGAGCGGCTCGACGAGCATCAAAAACAGGTACTCTCAGCCGCCGCAGTAATCGGACGCAGTTTCAGCTTTCAACTCCTCGCCGCGATCAGCCAAATCGACGTCGATGAACTTTTCGCCGTCATCGAGAAGGCCCAGGAGATGGGAATAATCATCCCGAGCTCGGAGGGACCGGAACGGCCGTTCACTTTCGCTCATGAACTGGTGCGTCAGACCCTGCTTGCGGGAATTTCGTTCCCGCGTCGACAGCACCTGCACTCCCGCGTCGCCGACGAGATAGAGCGCCTATATCCAGACGAATGCGCCGGTGAGCTATCCGACCATCTTCTCAAGGCGGGATCGTTCGCTGCCAAGCCCAGACTGGTCCGTTGGCTGACACTCGCGGGCAAGGCAGCACTTTCGGCGGCCGCGTTTGAAGAGGCGCGACGCAGTCTTAAGTCCGCATTGACTCATCAGGGTGCGGAAAACCCCGGTGAAAGGGCGCAGTTGTTGGCTAGTCTTGCGATGGCCGAGTTGGGACTTGAACGATGGGACGCGGCCGTCGCCCATCTGCGCGAGGTGCTCGACATTTACACCAATCTGGGCGACCGGGAGATGATCGGCAACAGCTTTGCTGTGCTGGCCGATGCGTTCATCTGGGTTAGTCGTTTCTCCGATGCGGCCGAAACCGCTCGTCGCGGGCTCGCCTACCTTGGCGCCGACGTCAGTGCCAATCGGCTACGACTTCTCTCGGTGCTCGGGCAGGCCAGCGCGGCTTCCGCAGGCCGGGAGACAGCTTGTGAGGCGCTGCGGGAAGCTCTCGATATTGCGCATAAGCTCTCCGACCCAAAGCTCGAGGCCAGGGTGCTTGGGGCCAGGTCGATAGTAAATCTGCATTTCTTTCAGCTGAGAGAATCTGCCGCAGATGGGCTTCGCAGCGAACAATTGGCTGGATCGGAAGCGCCGCCCTGGCAGCGCGCGCTACAACTGCGAGTCCTGCATCAGGCGTTGCTATCTCTTGGACGAGTGGAAGAGGCGTTTGGAATCGCGGACTTGCTTGAACCGCTCGCGCTGAAGATAGGACAGGCTTACTCGGTCGCGATCTGCCACAGCACCCGAGCCTCGGCCGAATTCGGTAAAGAGCCAAACCTCGCCAAACTCGACGCCGCCTTGCAGGAAGTGGCGAGATCGGACGCAAGGGTGAAGTTTGCTTTCTGGGAAGTTCTCTCCGAAGTACAGTTAAGTGTGGTGGATTTCATTCGAGGAAACTGGGCAGGCGCTCTGTCGCATGCCCAGGCGTCCTGCAGCCGCGACCCGGGAATGAGCTCAATCCGTGGATTTGGTGAAGGAGCGCTTTTTCGGCAGATGGCTTACGCTGGAGATCGCGCCGGCGCACTTGCAATCCTTGAAAAACAGCGCGCGTGGCTGCCTGCTAACGGCCGGGAGAACCTCAGGGGTTCATGGTGGCTGCTCGCGCTAGTGGTCGAGGGCCTCGTCATGCTCGGCGATCAAGCGCAAGCCGGGCGCCTTTATCCGCTGGCGCGCGAATTGATCGACACTGGAGCAGTGGCGCTTTGGCCGATCTCGCGCTTAACGCAGACGATCGCCGGTCTCGCCGCCGCCGCGGCACATCAGTGGGAATCCGCTGAAGAGCATTTCCGGATCGCGATGAATCAAGCCGAGTCTTTTCCCGACCGCCTCGAACAAACTGAGATACGCCGCTTCCACGCCATGATGCTGCTCGATCGCGCGGTCCGCGGAGATCGCGAGAAGGCGCGAGCCCTAATCGATGAAGCGCTGGAGAGTTACACGCGCATCGGAATGCCTCGCCACATCGAGATGGTTCGAAAGTATCTGTGACCCGGCACCGCTCTCTCATTCAATATCCGGTGGCGATAGCTGGTCCTATTTCAGCGCTTTGCTCTTGGTCTCGATTGCCTTCATCAGATCCTTCCAGGAGTCGACAAAAGACTTGGCTCCCTCGGTCTGCAGATCCGCGCCAAGCTTTGCTACGTCGATTCCGACCTTGCCGAACTCCGCCAGCACCTGTTCACAGTCCGCGCCGTCGCGCGGAATAACGCCCTTTACCTGACCGTGATCGCCGAACGCGACCAACGTCTCCTCTGGCATCGTATTAACTGTGTTGGGAGCGGCCAGCGCTCCTATATATAGGACATCGGAAGCCTTGGGATCCTTGGTCCCAGTGCTTGCGAACAGCAGCCTTTGTGCGCGAGCACCGGAGTTCTCCAGCCTCTGCCAACGATCCGATTCGAGTACGTCGCGATATGCCTTGTAAGTCTGCTGACCTATTGCGATTCCCAGTTTGTCGCGATCGCGCTCGGGCACCTTGTCCATCGTGGCCTTGTCCCATCGGCTGATGAAGAGCGAGGCTACCGAACGGACATCGGGGCTAAGACCAGCCGCAACCCGCCGCTCCAATCCGCGCATATAAGCCTCGGCCGCGGCCACGTAATGATCGCGGGAGAACAGCAGCGTCACGTTTACCGACACGCCTGAAAAAATCGCCTCTTCGATTGCTGGCGCTCCCTCCCTGGTGCCCGGAATCTTGATGAACAGGTTGCGTCGGTTGGCCTTCTTGAAAAGTAACTTTGCCTGCTCCACCGTATTCTTGGTGTCGTAAGCGAGCAGCGGCGAGACTTCCAGCGAAACGAAGCCGTCGACGCTGGCGGTGCGTTCGTGAATCGGCGCGAACAGATCGGCCGCCCGTGTCAGGTCCTGCACTGCCAGCTCGAAAAACAATCCTTCCCCGGAAAGGCTGGTGCCCACGAGCCGGCGGATTTCTGAATCGTACGATTTGCTATGCGTGATAGCGTGGTCGAAAATCGTCGGATTGGAGGTCAGTCCCGTGACCGAGAGATCCGCGATGTAGCGTTTCAGGGTGCCGCTATCGAGCAGTTCGCGCGTGATGTTATCGAGCCAGATGCTTTGGCCCAGGTCGTGAAGCGTTTGAGTAGCTTTCATGATCTTACCTCCAGACAGATGCTGCCTTTTTTTTTATAGTTCACGAGCCAAGTGATTTATATCGTTCCACAGTTGAATTACAGGCTGGGACAAATTGTGTTCGTAGCCAAGCTTGCTCAAACTCGCCGTGCTCAGCATGAAGTGCTTGCCTGCGATAGGTTCCAGCCCCAGCCATCGTGCGGTCAATACGCGCAGAATGTGCCCGCTTGAAAAAATCAGCACGTTGCCTTGAACCTCTCGAATTCGCTTCACAACTCTGTCTGCCCGTGCGCCGACCTGCTGCGGCGACTCGCCACCTGGACAACCGTCGCGAAACAGTTGCCAGTCGGGGCGCTCTGCGTGGATTTCCTCGGTGCGACGCCCTTCATATTCGCCGTAGTTCCATTCGAGCAAGTCGCGATCGGCTTCGGCTCGATCGCCAAAGCCCGCTAGCTCACATGTACGCACCGCGCGTTGCAATGGGCTGGTCAGGACCTTGGCGAAGCTCAGTCCTTTCAGCCGTTCACCGAGCCGGCGTGCATTGCGTTCGCCCTGCTCGGTCAACGGCAGATCGGTGAGTCCAGTATGCTGGCCCGAAAGACTCCATGCAGTCTCGCCGTGCCTCGCGAGGTAAACGACGGGTGGCGACTGACTCAAGTATTGCTTCTCCAAAATTCCGAATTCGGCGAGGTGACCCGGAGCCAAATTCTCCTGCGAGGTCCAAGACTGTTGATTACCGATCCTGCAAAATTGTGTCTATCGCGCAGAACTTCCCGAATCAGATGCCCGCGCGAGCACTCGTTGCGACTGGTCGCAGAGCCTTCCACAGTCGGGGCTGCGGAGAGTGAACTTCCATCTCTGTGGAATCTGACAGTAATGTTGCTCAGCCGGAGAAATCCAACCAGCAGGAGCTTCCGATGGGACTGTTAATCGATGGCGTCTGGAAGGACCAATGGTACAACACGAAAAGTAGCGGCGGCGAGTTCGTCCGCGGCGAATCGGTATTTCGAAACTGGGTGACGCCTGACGGTTCGCCGGGTCCGTCGGGCGAAGGCGGGTTTCGCGCCGAGCGTGGCCGCTACCACCTTTACGTTTCGCTCGTCTGTCCGTGGGCTCATCGCACACTCATCTTTCGCAAGCTGAAACGGCTCGAATCGACAATCTCGGTCTCAATCGTCGATCCCTTCATGGGCGAAAACGGATGGGCCTTCGTGGCGCCGGACGGTTCGCTTTCGCCCGGCTCGACCCGCGACGATCTTTTTGAAGCGCGTTATCTTTACGAGATCTATATCCGCGCGAATCCGCGCTTCTCGGGGCGAGTCACTGTTCCCGTCCTGTGGGACACCAAGCGTGCAACCATCGTCAACAATGAATCGTCCGAGATCATCCGGATGCTGAACAGCGCGTTCGACGCATGGGGAGACGCGTCGGTAGATTTCTATCCGCAAGATTGGCGCGGCGAGATCGACCGTATCAACGTCCTGGTTTACCCGAACGTCAACAACGGCGTTTATCGATGCGGATTCGCGACCACGCAGGCGGCGTACGACCGGGCGTTCGATTCTCTATTCGAGACGCTCGACGAACTCGAACAGCGCCTCGCGCGTACGCGCTACCTGGCTGGATCGCGCATGACCGAAGCTGATTGGCGGCTGTTCACCACGCTCATCCGCTTCGACGCGGTCTACTATGGTCACTTCAAATGCAACCTGCGGCGTATCATCGACTATCCAAATCTCTGGAACTATCTGCGCGAGCTGTACCAGGTCCCGGGCGTCGCACAGACCGTTAACCTCGCGCAAATCAAGCGCCACTACTACGCCAGTCACGCGTCCATTAATCCAACCCGGATCGTCCCGAAGGGTCCTGCGATCGATTTCAGCCCCCCGCACGATCGTTCGCGCTTCCAACTGGCGCCGTGACGCCAAAGGTTCATGAACGATTGCTGAAAATGCGTGCGTAGGTTTTTTGCGTGGCGGCGGCCTGATCCTGCGCCTTCTTCCGCTCCTCCGGCGTTGCCATCTCGGCGATCATTTTGCGCTCGAGCGCAAGGGCGTCTTTCAGCGGTAATTCGACGCCGCGATTAATCAACTGTTTTGCAGTCTTGAGTGCATAAGCTGCTCGCTCGATATAGACGCCCGCTATCTTCTCGCACTCTTTGATCAGCTCCGCAGCCGGCGCCACGCGATTTACGAGGCCCACCCGGAACGCTTCTTCGGGCGTCCACGGAAGTCCGCTGAAAATCATCTCCTTCGCAATGCCGGCGCCGACCAGGCGCGGAAGTCGCTGCGTTCCTCCGCCGGCAGGCAGAGCGCCAAAGCGAATCTCGGGGAGACCGATCGAGGCTGTGTCCGAAATAACTCTGACGTCGCATGCCAGCGCGATTTCGCATCCACCACCCATCGCAGCGCCGTTGATTGCGGCAATCACCGGAACTCGGGATTCCTCGAGCGCGCTAAAGATGTCGCGCCGCGGCGTCACGAAGTCTCCGCCACCCTGTCGTTCTGCCCCGCTCGAGGCCCGTTCGCGGGCGCGCTCTGCGAAATCACGTAAGTCGGCGCCGCCACAAAAATGCTTTCCCGCTCCGGTCACGATGACGACTCGATACTCCTCGTCAGCTTCGACCTGTTCCATCGCACTGACTACATCGTGCATGAGTTGAAGGCTGATGGTATTCGCGCGGTCGGGACGATTCAGCGTCAGGTAGCCGATTCCGTCCTTGCGATCGAGAATTATCGTTTCGTATTTCATACTGCTCTCCATCGACTACATTGCGAACGAATAGCCGCCGTTAACCGGGATTGTCTGTCCTGTGATCCAGCTCGACGCATCGGAGCTCAGAAACAAAATCATGTTGGCCGCATCTTCCGGCTCGCCAACGCGCTTGATCTGGTAGACCTTCAGCATCCGCTTCACTGCTTCCGGATCAGATGTGGCGCGCTCGATAGCCGGCGTGCGCGTCGCACCCAGCGCGACACAGTTGGCGGTTATTCCCGCGCGGCCGACGTTCTTCGCCACAGCTCGCATGAAGCCCGCGGCACCCGCCTTGGCGCCCGAATAGATCTCCAGGTGAGGCTCGCCAACCCGGCCGGCGTCCGAGATCACGGTCACGATTTTGCCGTACTTGTTCGCGATCATTCCGGGCCCCGCCACTCGCACGCAGTTCAGCACGCCAAAAAGATTGGTGCCGAGAAAAGGCGTCCAGTCTTTCGGCTCCTGCTCCCAGAAGGGTTTGCGCGCGACGGCGCTTGGATCCGCGCCGGCGTTGCCCGCGTTGTTCACCAGGATATCGACCTTGCCGAAAGCCGCGCGCGCTTTTTCAAACATCGCGGTGACCGACGCAAAATCGGTTACGTCGCATTGCGCCGCGATCGCTTTGACGCCCAGCTTTTCCACCTCGGCAGCAACACTCTCAGCGCGCTCGAGGCGGAAGTCGTTGACGACTATGCCGCCCGCATCATTTTCCGCAAAGCGAAGCGCGACCGCGCGGCCGACGCCCTGTCCTGCACCGGTCACCAGCCCGACGCGCCCCTTGAGATCAAGGATGTTATCGCTCAAGTTTCGTCCTCCAAAATGATTTGCGTTTCAGGCGAGCACTCCCGCCTCACTCAATTGCGTGATCTCCGGTTCCGACATTCCCAAAACGTTCGCCAGCACTTCCTTCGTATGCTCGCCGATTCGCGGCCCGCGCCGGGTCGCCGCAAGCGGTGTGCGATCGAGCGCGAAGCGTGGACCCTCGATCTCCGCCTCGCCGAAAACCGGATCATTGATCTTGTTGAGATGACCAGTCTCGCGAAGATCGAGATCGCGCGCGAAGTCATCGCTACGGCTGACCACATGAGCCGGAACGCCTGCCGCTTGCAGAAGGTCCTTGATCGCTTCGGCCTTCTGTTCGCGGGTCCAGGCGGCGATCGCAGTCTCCAGCTCGGCACGTTTTCGCAGCCGCCCGACGATTGTATCGAACTTCGCGTCGCGCAGTTCCACAATCAGCGCGCGAAATGCCTCCCAATGAACCGGTGACGACGCGTCGATCGCGATCCATCGATCCTCGCCGCTACACGGATACAAGCCCTGCGGTACCTGCAGCGGCGATCCCGCAGTGCCGCGCCGCTCTGGAATGGTGCCATTCGCGGCGTACTCGTAGTACGCAGGCATCATGAATTGGATTCCCGCTTCTGCCTGCGCGATATCGACGTAACATCCCTGCCCAGTGCGGGATCGGCGATGTAGCGCGGCGAGGATGCTCGCAACAATGAACCTTGGAGTCACCGCGTCGGTCCATGGACCAAACGGGCCCGCGGGCTCGCGATCCGGCCAACCGATTTGATACGTCGCGCCCGACATCGCCGCGCCCATCGTGCCGACTCCGCTGGTGCCCTGCGCATACGGGCCCGTCTGTCCGAGCAGGCTGGTCGACGCCATGATGATCCGCACATTGCGCTGTTTCAGATCCGAATATCCGAGCTTCAGGGTCTCCAGCACGCCGGGTGTGAAACTCTCGAGCACGACGTCCGCCCAATCCACGAGTCGTAGAACGATCTCGCGCCCCTCAAGCCGGCGGATATCGATCGCGATACATCGCTTGCCCGCGTTGAGATTGTGATAACTGACCGAGCGTTCGGGCCCCGTCTTGCCGTCCTTGAATGGGCCGAGCGTGCGCACCGGATCGATGCGCTTAAAGCTTTCGACCTTGATCACGTCTGCGCCCATGTCGGCCAGGTAGCGCGCGCTGGCGGGTCCGACCATGACCCAGCTCAAATCCAGCACATGCACGCCGTCAAGTGGTGCTGTCATCCTAGATTTCCCCCGCGACGAACAGAGCCTGGATTTCAGCTTTGGAAAGTCCGAGTTCCGCTTCGAAGATCTCGGCGGAGTGTTCTGACAACTTCGGCGCCGGCCGTCTGACCTCGATTGAATAGTTCGAGAATTGCGCAAATCGCGCTGGCACGTCGACCTCGCGGCCCGCATCGACACTTACCGGCGCGAAAAGTCCACGCTCACGGTACTGAACGTATTCGGCGACGTCTTTCATGTGCATGACGGGCGAGGCGAGCAGTCCGAGGCGACGCGACGCCTCCGCCAGTTCGGCCTTGGTCTTCGATCGCGCGAGCGACTTGAGTCCGTCTACCAGCGCTTTCAAATCCGAGGGCGATACTTTTCGCGACGACAGGTCGCCGATGAACGACGGCCAGTTGATCTCGGCGATTCTGATATCCGCGTGCCCCTCTTCAGCCGCCCACTTCGCAAGCCGCTGCGTCATCTGTCCAAAGACCGGACCGAATCCGATGGTGATCAACGTGTAGCCGTCGGCGCACTCGTACACGCTCGGGACTTGCACGCCGGCAATCGCCATCGCGCCTTGCGCGCGTTTGCCCTCCGGATTGCCGGAACCCGGAACGAGCGCCTGTCCGAACGCGCCCATCATCGCGGCGATCCTTGCCGAGACGTCAGCACGCTGCCCGAGCCCATCGCGGTCGCGCGCGATGAGTCCGGTAAGCGCCGCGATCGCCGCATCCGCGCCCGCTTCCATCATTGCTTGCGGCACCGGAAAGAAAAGCGGCGGGCGATCACGGTCTCCGGTCATCGCCGGCGCGCCACTCGCAGCCATCACGGTGAAATCGGTCGCTGCATACCTGCTCTTCGGGCCGGTGCGCGCGAACGGCGAGATCGTGCATCTGATGGTGCGAGGTAGAAGTTCGATCGTATCCAAAATCGATCGTCCGCCTTCGCCAGCCGCCTCGATCACTACGTCGAATTTTTTGGCGAGGTCTCGCATCAGCGCCTTGCCGTCGGGCGACGAGAGATCAAGCGTGACTCCGCGTTTGTTGTAGTTCAGCGCGTGCCAGGTGAGGCTCCGCTCGATTCCGGTAATGTCCTCCAGGAACGGCGACAGTCGCCGGCCGCGCGCTCCCGCGGGCGGCTCGATTACGACGACATCCGCACCCAGGTCCGCCAGGATTCTCCCAGCGAGCATCGTCTCGGGCGCGGAGATTTCCAGCACGCGCACGTCATCGAGCATGTGCCGGCCTCAAGCTTCGTTCGATACTTAGAATCAGCTCGCGGCAGACTTGGTCGACATCGAAAGCGCGCGGCTTCATCAGATGTTGCACCACCAGTCCTCGAAGCGTTCCTACCAAAAGCGCAGAGTACGCGGCGGGATCGACATCGCTGCGTATCTCGCCATTTTGCATTCCGCCTTCGATCAACTTCCGCACCGACACGCGAAATTTATGATCGGCTTCGGCCATCTCTCCTCGAATCTCGCGCATCGGACCGAGCGCCTCGCCGATCAGCACGTACATCGCGTTGCGATCGCTCGCTACTGCCGTTCGCAGATAGGTCTCAGCGGTCACCGTCAGCGCCTTCAACCCGTGGCGCCCGGCCAATGCGGGTTCCACCAATTTCGCGAACTCTTGCTGCAAGCGATCGGTCACTGCGCGTACCAGCGCGCCTTTCGATCCGAAGCGATGGGTGACGAGTCCGTGGCTGTAGCCCGACAAATCGCCGATCTCCACCAACGTTGTCCTGCTCCCGCCCTTTCGTTCGATCAATTTGAATGCGGCATCGAGCATCCGCTGATCGGACAACTCTCGTCGTTGCGCTTGCGTGCGCCGCCGGCGCGGTGAAGGTTTCGGTTGAGACAGACTGGCCATGGCGCCGACGATACATACTTGCTGGTCAGCATGCAAGTATTGACGCGAGAGAAAAGTTCGTCGTATCATCGCGCCCGGAGAAACCCATGCCTAATCGAAAAGCCATCCATGCCGAACTCTACTCGCCAGACTCCACCGGCGTGCCTTCCCTCAACGGCGGCAAATGTCGCGCGTGCGGGTACGTCTTCTTTCCTCCGCAGCGCTACGGATGCGAATCGTGCGGCGCTTCGCCCGAAAAGCTCGACAGTGTACAACTGGCCGGTCGCGGCCGGCTCCATTCGTACGCGACGGTTCACCTGCATCAGGGCAAGGATATCGAGGCGCCGTTCACGGTCGGCCTGATCGTTCTCGATGACGGCCCGGCGATTCGGTCCATGCTTACCAACCGCACCGACGCGGGCCTTGCGATCGGCGATCGAATGGCGAGCGTGCTGATCGCGGCCGGCAACGATCAGGAAGGCAACGAGATGGTCGAG
This sequence comes from uncultured delta proteobacterium, assembly GCA_963850125.1. GTDB lineage: Bacteria > Desulfobacterota > Binatia > Binatales > Binataceae > Binatus. The sequence goes on from CAWKKB010000002.1 coordinate 94,324, forward strand.
CTGCGTTTCGCGCCGGCAGAGGCAGGCAAATGAAAAAGAATCTTCGTGAGATGCGTCCCGTCTACGTGGTCGGCATCGGGCTCCATCGATATCAGCGCCTTAGTGAGACGCCATACGTGACGCTCGGCCTCACTGCGGTGCGCGCGGCCCTCGCCGATGCCGCGCTTGAATGGCGCTCGATCGAGTCGGCCTACACCGGCACGGCGCTGATCGGAATGGCCGCGTCGCGGCCGATGCTGCGTCATCTCGGCGCGACTGGAATTCCGATGGCGCAGGTTGAGAACGCCTCCGCGTCCGGCTCGACCGCATTTCGCCAGGCGTGCATCGACGTTGCCAGCGGCCTGACCGATGTTTCGCTTGCTCTCGGAGTGGACAAGCCGGGCCCGGTCGCGATGGCGCCCGGCAAGACCCGGATGCGCGACTTGGTCGGCTCTCGCGTGGTGCCCTTCACCCATTTCGCGCTGCTCACGCAGGAGTACATGACGCGTTACGGTGTGAGCGCGGAACAAATTGCCCAGGTCGCCGTCAAGAATAATCGCAATGGCGCCAATAATCCGCACGCGCAGCGGCAAAAAGCCGTGACCCTGGACGAAGTGATGGCCGGTCCCGCGATTTCAGGATCGCTGACGCGCCTGCAGTGCTGCCCGGTCGGCGAAGGCGCAGCAGCCGTGATCGTAGCGTCCGACGATGCGATCACAGAACTCGGGATCGATCGTAGTCGCGCAGTCAAAGTCATCGCGTCGGTCACAAAAACTGAGCAGGTTTATCGCGGCGCGAAGAATTTCGACGCCGAGCTGACTCGCGAAACCGTCGAGCAGGCGTATCGCGAGGCCGGCATTGCAGCCGGCGACCTCGACCTGATGGAACTGCACGACGCGTTCACGATCGAAGAGCTCTTGTACACCGAGGCGATGGGACTGTGCGGGCAAGGTCAGGCCGCGAGCGCAATCGCGGCGGGAGACTTCGACATCGGTGGACGCTGCGCGGTAAGTGCTTCGGGCGGATTGCTCGCGATGGGCCATCCGATCGGTCCGACCGGCGCCGGACAGATCGCCGAAATCACTCGGCAGTTGCGTGGCGAAGCTGGCGTCCGGCAACAGCCCAACGCGAAGACCGGACTTGCGCACATGGTCGGCGTCGGCGCGGTCTGCGTTGTTCATATTCTGCAAAAGGACGTGTGAACGATGCTGTCGAATCGTCTGCCGGACAAAATCGCAAAGCGGCTTCGGCTTCCGTTGATTGCCGCCCCGATGCTCTCCGTCTCGGGACCTGATCTGACGATCGCGGCGTGCAGGGCTGGTGTGATCGGATCGTTTCCGCTCGCGAACGCTCGAACAGTCGAAGGCGTCAAGGCATGGCTGAAGCAAATCGAAACTGAGCTCGCTCAAGCGGCCGACGAAACTCCCGAGCGTGCTCCCGCCCCCTTCTGCCCCAACTTGATCATCAAACGCGCGCAGATGCGTGACGAACTGGATGCCTTGGTGAAGCATCGCGTCGAGATGGTCATCACCAGCGTCGGCTCGCCAACCGAAGCGATCAAGCCGCTGCACGACGTCGGATGCGTCGTGTTCGCGGACGTCGCAACCCTTCATCATGCCGAGAGAGCGATCGCCGCCGGCGTCGACGGCCTCATCCTGCTGACTGCTGGCGCGGGCGGACAGACCGGATGGCTTAACCCGATTGCCTTTGTCCGCTCCGTGCGCGCGACGTTCGACGGACCGCTGGTGCTTGCCGGCGGAATTTCGGACGGTCACGCGCTGTGGGCCGCCGAGGTGCTGGGCTGCGACCTTGCCTACATGGGCACCAAGTTCATCGCGACGCATGAGAGCATGGCGCCACCTGCTTACAAGAAGATGCTGGTCGAATCCGGCATGGACGACGTGATGCTCACGCAGGCATTCACCGGCCTGGACACCAACATGCTGCGGCCTTCGATGGTTGCCGCCGGACTCGATCCGTCAACGCTGCCGCCGCGCGTGTCGCACGAAGAAGCTGCGAAGAAGTTCAGCAGCATGGCCGTGGTCGAGGGACCGCGCCGCTACAAAGACATCTGGAGCGCCGGCCATTCCGTCTCGGGAGTTACCCATGTGCAGAATGCGGCGGAACTCGTGCAGCGGACGCTCGAGGAATATTGCGAAGCCCGCGATCACACGAATCAGATGTTAGGCGACCGAAAGCGTCAAGTCTGATGCGCAAGCGCTAGCAGCACCAGATAGCCCGCCCTTTCGCGATCGCTTCGCCGGGAAAAATCGACGCACACATTGTGAGACGCTCCTTCACGCCACTTAGGCATGAGGGTTGTCACAATGAAATCCACAAACGATCGAGTGAGTCATCTTTCCGCAACTATCGCGATCCCGCATCAACTCGGCCGGCCTAGGGTCTCGAATGACCTGAAGGAAAGGCTCGAGACCGATGTAGTGTTGTCGGCCGGTTTTGCAGCAATCCTTGCGCTGAGCGTCGTGATGTTCGTCTGGCTCTACAACTGGGGCCGTTATGCGCCGCTCTTTTTGCATCAGGGGACAGGCGTACCGGCGATTGAGCAAACCATACCCTGGCAGGGATAAACCGGATGACCGGGAAGCTGCTGACCGCAACTTGATCCGGTTAACCGGACTATTACGCTTAAGATTGAGAAGCGAGCCGGACTTTGTGCCGCCAGTTCTCACGCCTTTACTTTGTGGGATTCCTGCTGAGACTCAGTAGCGATCCAATACCTTCCTTGACGCCGCAGGAGGTATCCCCCAGATGAGCGACACTGTCGAGCCAAAACCATTCGGAAGCGTGCTTCCGGTGATTTCCCGGCGCGATTTTATCAAAGGGGTGATCGCCGGTGGTGTCGCCGCTTCCTCGGCAGGCTATCTTTTCCGCGCTTCCACCCTGCTGGCGCAATCCGGCGCCGTCGGCGGACGGTTGATCACTATCGACGTTAACGGACAACAGCGCCGCGCGGACGTGATGAAGCAGGAAACGCTCGCATGGACGCTACGCCATAAACTGGGACTCACCGGCACAAAATTGGGCTGCGACCGCGCCGAATGCGGCTCCTGCACCGTGCTGATCGACGACGTGCCTCACTACGCGTGCTCGGTGCTCACACACACCGTCCGCAATCGGAAGGTTCTGACAATCGAAGGATTGGCGAACAGCGATGGAACGCTGCACCCGCTGCAACAAGGAGTCGTCGATGAACAAGGGTTCCAGTGCGCGTTCTGCATGCCAGGTTTCATCATGGCATCTGTCGGATTTTTCAAGACGAACCCCAACCCGACGCGGGCGGAGTTGGCCAATGGTGTCTCGGGCAACCTGTGCCGATGCCAGGACTACGACAAGATCCTCACCGCGCTGATACGCGGAGCCGAAAATATGAGGAAGAGCAGCCATGTCTGAAAACAATCGTCCGAATCCCGCCCAGCCCGTGCGCGAGTACGGCGTAGGGCGAAAGCTGATCGGCAAAGACTACGTGACTCCAGACTTGTACGCGAAAGTCACGGGCCAAGCGAAGTATGCCGAGGACTTTCACGCGAACGGCATGCTGTTCTGCAAGTTGCTGCTGAGCCCGATGCCGCATGCGCGCGTGAAGCACATCGACGCGCGCGAGGCGCTCGCGATGCCCGGTGTGAAAGCAATTATTACGGCGGATGATGTTCCACCGCCGGCTGATACTGTCACCGACAACGGCACGGTGATCAAAGCCAATCCGAAAAGTGAACGCGCGCTCACGATGGAGCCGGTTTACCAGGGCGAGCCCATCCTCGCCGTCGCCGCGGTTGACGAACTCACCGCCGCCGACGCGATCGAAAAGATTCAGATTGATCTCGAACCGCTGCCGTTCGTGATCGATCCGCTCGAGACCCTGCGGCCGGGGGGTCCGAATCCAAGAGTGGACGGAAACATCTGGGTCATGCCTAAAGGGTCCGCATCCGGCGCGCCGCCAAGTCAGCCGCCAACTATCGGCGAACTCAAGTGGACTGAGCAGGATTTCGCCGACGCCAGAGATGGTCAGTTGCCGATGGGCAAGACGCCCGACCAATGGTCGTACGGCGACCTCGACGCTGGCTTCGAGAGTGCCGCGCTGGTCCTCGACGAAACTTTTGTCACGCCGGACACGAGTCACCAGACGCTCGAAACTCGCAGCGCGATGGCCTACTGGCAGAACGGAAAGGTCTACGTACACACGGGCACGCAGAGCACCGCGCAAACAGTACCTGCGATCGCAAGATGGCTGAATATCGACCGCGGCAAAGTCGTGCTGATCAGCGAATACACCGGAGGCGGCTTCGGCAGCAAAGTCACCGCTGGCGTGTCGTTGATCATCCCGGCGCTTCTGTCAAAGAAAGCGAACGCGCCGGTCATGATGCGCATCAGCCGCGAGGAAGAGACTTTCATCGGTCGCGCGCGCCCCAGTCTTATGGGCCGAATGAAAGTCGGTTTCTCGAGAGAGGGACGGATCGTAGCACTGGACATGTTCGTGATTTCCAACAACGGTCCCTACGACGCGCAAGGCGACGTCCCCACCTCCGGCCGGATCGTTTCACTCCTGTATCAGCCGCAAGCGATGCGTTGGCGCGGTGCCACGATCCTCACGAACACTCCGCCCCGCAGCGCGCAGAGTTCACCGGGCGGCTTGCAGGGCATCATGATTATCGAACCGATCATCGCGAAAGCTGCGCGTAAGCTCGGGCTGGACCAGGTGGCGATTAGGCGCATCAACTGTCCGGAAGGCAAGGCGCCATTCGGCGGCCCGGTGGATGGAACGCGGCTGCACGCTACCAGCGCATTTCTCAAGGACGCTCTTGATCGCGGCGCGGATCAGTTCAAATGGCAGGACAGAGTTGCGCGAACTCCAAAGCGGATCGGCTCGAAGGTGCGCGGCGTCGGCGTCTCGCTCAGTTGTTTCGTCGGCGGCACGATCGGTTTCGATGGGCTTCTCACTATAAAACCGGACGGCCGCGTTACCTTCCAATCCGGAATCGGCAACCTGGGAACCGAATCGGTGATCGACGTCCATCGCGCCGGTGCGGAAGTGCTCGGTGTGCCATGGGAAAAGTGCGACGTCGTTTGGGGTAACTCTGCCAACAATCTTCCATTCACCTGCGTGTCCGGCGGCAGCCAGACAACTCACGCGATGACTCGCGCCGCATATGCAACCGCGATGGATGCGCGCAAGAAGCTGCAGGAAATTGCAGCTAGGAGTCTCGGCGGAGGGCCCGAGGATTACGAGGTCGCGAACGAGCGCGTCTTCCGCAAGGGCGATGGCCGCGGCATGACGCTCGCGCAGGCCGCTCAACGCGCGATTCAATTGGGCGGCGTCTACGACGGACACGACGCGGCGCCCGACTTGCACAAATTGACCAAGGCGTCCGTTGCAGCGGTCGCCGGACAAGGTCTGGTTGCGGCCGCGAAGGATAACTACCCGCGCGACGGCCAGACGTTCTCTTATGTCGCGAGCTTCGCTGAGGTCGAGGTCGACGTCGAGACCGGCAAATACGACATCATCGATTTTCTCGCGTACGCCGACGTCGGCTCTGTTATTCATCCGCACGCACTCGGCGGCCAGGTGCTCGGCCGTTCAGTTCTCGGGATGGGTCATGCGATTGGCCAGAAGTGGGTATACGACCCTCAATACGGCGCGATGCTTTCGACGCGGTTCTACCAGAACAAGCCGCCAACGATTCTTGACGTGCCGGTGAACATGCAGTGGGGCGCCCTGGATATTCCTGATCCGGAAACTCCAGTGGGCGCACGAGGCGTCGGCGAGCCTCCGGTCGGTGGCGGATGCGCATCAATCCTGAACGCGCTCTCGGATGCGCTCGGAGACGAAATCTTTCGGCGCGCGCCGGTCAACCTCGACACTATTCTGACATCGCTCGAAGCCGGGCGGCCGATGCAGCATCCGCTGATGGCTTACATTTAACAGGAGACAGTTATGGCTGTGATTCGAGACGTGATGCCGTCGTTCGAGCTGCTTCAGCCAGACTCCGTTGCCGAGGCGCAGCTCCTGCTCCAACAGAACGGAAGCGATGCATGGGTGCTGGCTGGAGGCCTCGACAGCTTCGACTGGCTCAAGGACCGCATCAAACGACCGAAGACCGTCGTCGATCTAAGCGGCGTCGAGGAACTGCGCGGAATCCGTACCACCGGCGACGGAATCGAGATCGGCGCGATGACCACACTTACTGAAGTCGCGCGGCATCCGGTCATTCGGGGAAAGTACTCGATTCTGGCGCAGGCTGCGGAGCTGGTAGCTTCGCCACAAATCCGCAACCAGGGCACTATCGGCGGCAACGTATCCCAGGATGCCCGATGCTGGTACTACCGCGCAGGTTGGCCTTGCTATCGTGCGGGCGGAAACATCTGCTATGCGGACACTCCCGTGGGCCGCAACCGCGAGCACGCGATTCTGCACGCGGATCGATGCGTCGCAGTAAATCCGTCCGATACTGCCCCGGCCCTGATCGCGCTCGACGCGAAATTCGTGATCGCCACGTCCAATGGGGAACGCGTCGTGGATGCCGAAGATTATTTCATCGGTCCCGACATCGACATCACGCGACTGCACATCCTGCAGCCCGGCGATTTGCTGACGGTTATCCGAATTCCGTCGACCTGGGCTGGTGCAAAATTTTATTTTGAAAAAATACGCGATCGGAACGTATGGGATTTTCCACTATTGAACGTCGCATCTGCGATGACGCTATCCGGCGGCAGGATCAATCAAATCCGCATAGCAGTGAACGCTGCCGCCGCGCGTCCACTGCGTTTAAAGGAAGTCGAAAATGCGGTGCGTGGCATGCCGCCGAATGCTTCCACGGGCCAGATGGCCGGTGAGCTAGCGGTGCAAGGCGCGGTCCCGCTCCAATTCAACGGCTACAAGATTCCGCTGATGCGAAATCTGGTCAAACGCGCTATCGGCGGAGTGGAGCAAGCGACATGAGTTTCCTGCAATGGGCTATCGATCCGTGGGGCGTGAGCGTTCCCATTCACATCGCGTGGTTCCTGATATGGGTGGCAGTGATTGCGGGCGTGGCCTTCTTCATGGTTCATGCCGCCTACGTGCGATACTTCGCCAAGCCGCGACAGTTCGCGCCCGAAACTCCACCAGCCCTATCCGCGATACCAGCACGCGTGCCGAGGCATTCGCAGGTTGCGCGTGCGTTCCACTGGATCATGGCGGCCTCGATGCTGACGCTGCTTTTCACCGCTTTTCTTCCGAAGGTTGGCGTGCAGTTCAATTGGGTGACCTATCACTGGATCGCGGGCACCGTGCTGACCATCTCGATCCTCTTTCATATCTTCCATGCGTCATTCTGGCTGGACTTCTGGTCGATCTGGCCGGACAGAATCGATATCTCCGACGCCTACCACAGAGTTCTCCGGTTTATTGGACGTCCGGCGCCGCCGCCCCGGAAGTTCGCCAAGTATCCGCTCGAGAACAAGCTCTACCATGGCGCCATCATAGTGGCTGGTCTGTGCGCGATCACAACCGGCGTGTTCATGATGTTTCGCGTGCGCACGATCTTCTTTCCCCGCAATCCATATCTCTTCAGCGATATGACCTGGGGCATGGTCTACGTGCTGCACGGGCTTGCGGGTGTAGGACTGATCGCATTGGTCATGGTCCATATCTACTTCGGGATTCGTCCGGAGAAGCGCCCGATCACGAAGTCGATGATCTACGGTTGGATGAGCCGCGAGTTCTATCTCGAGGAGCACGACCCCACGCGGTGGGTTGTCAGTCCGTCGGATGCGGCGCCGGGGCTCAGCCGATCAAAGAGCGAGGACTAAGTGATGCCAACGGAAATCTTTGAGGACTGCGACACAATCGAAGAGTGCTACGAATTCATGCTGGCCTACGCCGCGCAAGGACGTCCGAGCGATCAGGGTAGCAAGCCGGGCGCACAGATTCGCGAATTTCTACAGCGCGCCGCAACAGCTATAGCAATGCTGGCCGAAAAATGTTCGAAGGCGGTGAAAGAGCAGCGCCTCGAGCCGGTCGAAAAGTATCGCGCTTTCTTCGCCGTGCTGGATCGCGACGCGAGAGACTCGCTGGCAGCCATCGATCTGGTGCTGGCCCAGCCCTCCATCAGCTCGCAACTAGTCGACAATCTCAACGCGTCGATTCATCTCCGCGCCCTGCTCACCGATCTCTTCCTTGTGAGCGACATCCTCAGATCGCAGCTCACCCCTGGGCCAACCCGCTGAGTGGCTCGGCTAGAAACCCATCCTGCGCTCGCCTTCAGGAGCGTGCGGGGAGCAATGGAAATGCCACATCTTCCATACCGGCTTGCCCTCGTGATCCTCGCGGACGAACACCTCGGTGGCGCGAAACGGAATTCGCATCACAGTGCCGGGACCACTGAGCAACGCAGAATCGGAATCCGAGGTGGGCAGCACTTTTACTGTGAAGGTCGACTCCGCCGTCAGAAAAGCCATGTCGCCGCGAATGACCAGCCTGACATCGCGCGGCTCAGCCATCGCCGGTTCGCCTGAGTCGCTCTCGGCGAGCGGCGTCATCACGTTGCCGAGGTATTTCCATAGCTGCACCCATTCGTCGATCGCGTAGTAGGTGTGGCCATTGAGATTGAAGCCATGAAACTTGTCGCCGCCGACAAATGCCTCGCACATCATGGCGATACTGAAATTGCGATTCGCGTCCCACCATTTTTTGGAAACGGCAAGAATCTCTTTGCGATCTTTTTCGATATCGCGCAGCGGCGCGCGCGTCGCGGGTCTCGCGATCCTGCGGGCTTTCGGCCGCTTTGAAGGCTTCGCACGCTTTACGATCTTCGCTGCTTTGGAGGGTTTCGTCTTCTTTCGCAGCTTCGATGCCATAAAATCCGCTCTCCCCAGCTGAGGTGTCAGATCAATACCGTTCCGCGACAGCGGTCTTCTCGCCCGAGGCTTACTACCTTCGCTAGAGTTCGACAAGCGGCGGCAGAGTCTACCGGATCACGAGAGCGAATTTCGTCGCCTGAAATTCGAAGCGCCTGACCCGTCTGCAGTCTGCCCCTGAATCGGCACGAACCAAAATGCCAGGAGCACCGACGCGCCGAAGGTTAGATAGACGCTCGTGAATACCCACGGCGGAGCGTCATAGAAAATCAGCCAATCGAACCAATATCCCACGAAATCGCGCGAGTAGCCCGATTCGCCTCCTTTGACCCTCAACATATTCTCCCAGACGGTGAGCGGACAGGTTGCGCCGATGAGCGCCTCGCAACACACGAACAGGATCATCGTGAGGTGGACAACGCGAAAGTAGATATTCCGGACCCAATGCCATCCCGCTGCCCCGCCAACCAGAATGGCCACGAATCCGATCACCACAAACGCGACGTAACCCGCGTGAATTACTGTTACGAGGTCGGCTGCCACCAGCCATAGCATTGTATTCTCGTATTCACTCCGCGGTCGCGGACCCGATACGAAAACTTACTGCCGCGTCATGGCGGCGCGCACTTGCGCGTCGATCTCGCGATCCTGCGGTCCGGTCGGCAGTTCAAACACCGCGCTCAGAATCCGTCCCGGATACTTGAACGGCGATTGATAGTCCGCATTGATCGGCGAAAGACTGCGCCCGAGGTCCATGCCGGTGCTGGAGAGTATGCGCAGCAGGTTCGCGATTTGGCCCTCTCCAACCTGGACGCCATCGATCAACACCGCCGCACGCGCCGCGGTCTTTTCGGTTTTGTCGATCTTCACGACGACTCGATGGCGGCCCGCGGTTAGCCGATTCTCCGATGCGACCAGGGTGTGCTGATGAAAGCAATTGTAGTCGAACTTCACCCGGCCCTCTTTCACATACAGCACAAAACCACTGTTGCTGCTGCCACGCGAAATCAGCGCGCCGTCTGCGTCCGGCAACGGGTGCTCGAGTTCGACCGTCATGGTCCAACCACGTGCGGTGGAAGGACACGCGTCGGCGACGATGTGTGAGATAGGCGGATAGTAAACGAACCGCCGGCGTGCGGTCGGCAGTCCCGGCCGCATCGCGGCACGGAACAGCATCGCTGCCCCGCGATCATCAAGCGGCAGCACTCCGTTGCGTTCCGCCTCGGTCCACCATAGGTCCACCATTTCCTTCAGGCGCGTGGGCTCAGCGACTGCCAGGTCGTTGCATTCCGAGAAGTCCTCGTCGAGATGGTAAAGCTCCCACTTGTCATCGTCGAACGGCGTGCCCGACTGGTGATGCGTCACCGCCTTCCAGCCGCGATGCCAGATTCCCCGATGTCCGAGCATCTCGAAGTATTGTGTAGCTCTCGCTGTGGCTGCATTCGGATCGGTAAGCGCAGGCGCGAGACTGACGCCATGAACCGGCATCTGCGGGACGCCGGCGACCACACTCGGAGGCTCGATACTCAGCAGATCCATTACAGTCGGCGCGAGATCGATCGCGTGGCAGAACTGCGGTCGGATCTGTCCCGGCGTTCCGAGCTTCGCGGGCCAGTGAATTATTAGCGGGTCTCTAACTCCGCCACCGTGAGTATTCTGTTTGTACCACTTCAGCGGCGTGTTGCCGGCCTGTGCCCATCCCCACGGAATATTGCAGTGACTATTGGGTCCGCCGATGTCGTCCAGCCGTGTGACCGCCGCGTCGAGATCCTCACGCATGCCGTTGAAGTAGCGCATCTCGTCCAGCACGCCGGTCGCGCCGCCTTCCTGGCTGGCGCCGTTGTCGGACATCACGATGAAAAGTGTGTCGTCGAACAGGTTAAGCTCTTTGAGCAGTGCGACCAGGCGCCCGATCTGCGCGTCGGTATGATCCAGCATCGCCGCGAACGCCTCCTGCAGCCGCGCTGCGAACAGGCGTTCCTTCTCCGATAGCACTGCCCATGGCCTCACGCCCGGATTGTGCGGCGCGAGCCGCGTGTCTTTGGGGACGATTCCGAATTGCTTTTGCCGGCCGAACCACTCCTCGCGTGCCGCGTCCCAGCCGGCATCGAACCGTCCGCGATACTTCTCGAGATAGCTTCGCGGCGACTGATGAGGCGAATGAGTCGCACCGAAGGCCAGGTAGAGAAAGAACGGCCGCTCGGGAACCAATGATTTGGCGTCGCGAATGAAACCCATCGATCGGTCGACGATATCCTCGGACACATGATAGCCCTCGGCGACTGTGCCGGGCGTATCGATGAAGTGATTGTCGGAGGTCAGCTCGGGATAGAACTGATCCGTTTCAGCCTGCAGGAAGCCGTAGTAACGATCAAATCCGCGCTGCAGCGGCCAATTATGCAGCGGGCCTGCCGCGGTGCATTCAGCCATCGGCGCCAGATGCCACTTTCCGGCAGCAAATGTCGCGTGACCGTGATCGCGCAAAATCTCCGCCAGCGTCGCGGCTGAACGTGGGAGGGCGCCGCGCATGTTGGGAAAGCCGGTGTCCATATTCGAGATGGCGCGCATTCCGACCGCGTGATGATTGCGTCCAGTGAGCAGGCACGCTCGTGACGGCGAGCATAACGCGGTGGTGTGAAAGCCCGTGAAGCGCAGACCGCCGGCCGCGAGCTGGTCAATGTTGGGCGTCTCGATGGTCGATCCGTAGCAACCGAAATGCGCAAAACCACTGTCGTCGAGCACCACGATCACGACGTTAGGCGCGCCCTGTGCCAGCTTCGGCTCCGGCCACCAGGGTTTCGATTCCGCAATCGTGCGGCCGATGACGCCGCCAAATACTTCGCCCGACGGATGCTTGTACGACATTGACCCTTCGTGATTCCGTCTTCGCTTCTAGCGGGCGGCCGCGCCGACACGCTCCCCTTCGCGCTCCCGAAATCGCAGCAATGGTTCGATCGACCCGACTGATTCGGGCTTGCCCGAGGCTGGCAGCGGCCGCGAGCCGGGAGCAACTTCGAACGGCGAAGTAAGATTCAGCTCCTTCCCGATCTGTCGCACCGCGGGCAGAACCTCCTTCGCGATCAGCCTAATATTGTTGAGGCGATCCTCTTTGGAGATCGGACCGTCATTCTGCCAGAAGGCAAAGATACCGGGACGCAGACATTCGAGGACCACGCGCAGCTTCTTGATCACAGTTTCGGGCGTTCCGCAGATCACCTGCATCGAATGCTCGACCTGGGGAAACGCGTCGAGAACCTGTTTGCGAACCGCGGCGACATCAACTGATTTCTCGCGATCCTGCCACACCGCCGAGCGATGATCGACTTGCGCGCTGGATACCTGGTCGCGGGCTGACTCTGCTTCGGATCCACCATTGGATTTGGCGGATACATCGCCGCCAGGATTGCCGAGCGATGCCCACGGACTGCCTTCACTCGAGTCCGGATCGCTGAACTGCCGCGCGATTCGCGCGGTCGCGGCCTTCGAGTTGTAGCCCGGTGGGAACATGAATTGCGGCCGGCCGAACAGGCTGTAGCCGATACCGGCGCCGCCGAACATGTCCATCTTCGCGATCTCGCGCGCTTTCTCGTCGGTCTCGGCGACGTACACCTTCTGCAGATAGCCGAAGTTCTCAGGACCGACCTGGTAACCTTCCTTCGCGGCGGCATCGCGATAGAAATCCCAAAGGTCGACCGTGGGCTCGAGGAACGTCGCGAGCGCGACATACGGATATCGATGCTGTGCACACCACTCTACCGTTTCCGGGCTCAGCAGACCGGGAATCCAGATGGGAGGATGCGGCTTCTGAAGAGGCAGACACCACGGATCGATGAACCGATAGTGAAAGTGTTTGCCTTCGTATCGGAACGGGCCGGGCTTGGTCCACGCCTGGATGATGACTTCGTGAGCTTCGTTGAAGAGCTCGCGGTTGAAGGCGGGATTGGCGTTGGACGCGAACTGCTCGCTGCCACCGCCGCGGACCCATCCACTGACCAGGCGGCCGCCGGAGATCATATCGATGATGCCCAGCTCCTCGGCCAGGCGCAGCGGATTACCGACGATCGGAATCGGATTGCCGAGCAGCACTATTTTCACGCGCTTTGTGATGCGCGCGAGTATCGATGCCTCGACGTTCATCACCGATCCCATGCAGAAGGCGGTATCGTGATGCTCATTCAGCATGACGCCGTCGAAGCCGAGGTCTTCGACCAGGACTTTCTCGTCGAGATACTCATTGAGAAGCTGGGCGCCTTTCACTGAATCGAAATGCTTGTTCTCGATCCCGAAGAACCCGTTTTTGATAACCTCGTCGTTCGGCACGTAACGATAAGGCCGCTCGGTAAAGTACATCGTATGCATGATGAGTCCTCCGTCGGTTATCAGCCGAGGAAATTTCGTGTCTCCTGGACGAAGCGATCGAGCATCTCGACTTCCGGCCGATGGCCGCAATTGTCCAGAACAACCAATTTCGAATTTTTGATCGCGCGCTGGTAGTCGTTGGCGGCCGTCACCGGAACGATTCCATCCTGCTTGCCCCAGATGAGCAGCGTCGGCACTGAGTCCGCCACCTCGAGCAAGTTGCCGAGACTTGGATTGTGCATGAACGGTTGCCACGCGAGCCTGGCCGTCTGCGCCCGCGCTTCTTCCATCAGCGAAAACGCTTGCGGTCCAATTCCGCCAAACAATTGGCTAAACTCCGGCGTGGCTTGAGGATCGAGCACCGTGGCGCGCAATTGATCGGGCGCCATCAACTGAAAGAAATCAGTTATCTCTCCTTCCGACGGTTTGATACCGGCAGGCGCGACCAGAACCATGTGTTCGAACTGATCAGGATTCGCAGCCGCCATTTCGGCGGCGATCCATCCGCCCAGCGAAAACCCGATGACGTCAACCGGCGCGAGCTTCTGCTGACGGATCAGGATCGAATAGAAGCCCGCAAGATCGCGAACGTTGCGAATCCATTCGGGTGCGGAGGTGACGCCGTAGCCCGGATGCATCGGGATTATCAGCGTTCGTCGTTCGGCGAGCGCCGCGTTCCACTTCAGCCATCCTGGATATCCAAGCTCGTCGTGCAGGATTAGAACCGGCTTGCCGACGCCGCCTTTGAGGACGGTCACCTCGCATCCGGCCACTCGCACCACGTCGGTGCGCCACTGTCGAGATTCTTCTGCCATTGCGCTCAACCTTCAATCAATTCCGATCGTGGAAAAAGTCAAGACCACGCGGCGGGACGCCTCAGGCTCGCGAAATCATTCCTGCGCCGGATTCTAGGCGCACGAGATTGAACTGTCCATGAAAGATGCCGGCAGACTATCAGCGCAATCGCGGTTGAAATTCGATCGCGAACCCGGTTACACGAGGACAGGGGTTTCAGGTCAGCAGTAACCATGCGTGGAGGTGACCAAGCATGCCGATCACAATCGAAAAAATCAGTGGAGTCAAAAACAAGCTCGGCGAAGGCCCGGTGTGGGACGTTACCGAAAAAGCGCTCTACTGGACCGATGCGAACGCGCCAGCCGTCTATCGCCTCGATCCGAAGAACAACGACATCAAATCGTGGAAGATGCCGAAGCCCATCGGCTCGTTCGCATTGCGTGCGAAAGGCGGTGCCGTGCTGGCGCTCTCGGATGGTTTCTACCTGTTCGATTTCACATCGGGGAACGCCAAACAGGTTGGCGATCCGGTCGCGAAGCCTGGGACAAACTTTAACGATGGCAAGACGGATGCGCGCGGACGATTCATCGCCGGAACCCTCGATGCCAAATTCGCCAAGCCGATCGGCTCAATCTATAGTCTCGAGGCGTCGCTGAAATGCACCATACTGGAACCCGCCATCGGATGCACCAACGGGCCGTGCTTCAGTCCCAACAATCGTACCTTCTACTGCGCGGACAGCGTGGCCAGAACGATTTCGGCCTACGACTACGATCTCGATGCCGGGACGGTTTCCAACAAGCGTCTGTTCGCGACGATCAAGGGCCTCGGCGGTGTTCCCGACGGCGCCACTGTCGATGCCGAAGGGAATTTGTGGTCGGCAATCGCGGGCGGCGGGAAGATCGTCTGCTACAAGTCTGATGGCTCGATCGCCCGGACCGTCGAGGTGCCGGTACCGATCATCACCAGCGTGATGTTCGGCGGCGACAACCTCGACGTCATGTACGCGACTTCGATTGGCGAGAAGCTCCTTGGCATGGAGCCCGGCGCCGACGGCGGCAGCCTCTTCGCCATCAAGGGATTAGGCGTGAAGGGCAAGCCCGAACCGCGTTTCGCCGGCTGACGATCCTCCGACTGCCGGACCATCGAATTTTGTCCTGAGCAGCGCCGGCTACGACCACTCCTTGGGCACGGCTTGCGCGCGCTGATGGGTCAGCATTTTGGCGCGGCGGGCCTGCTCTTCGGGAGTCACCGTGGCAGGGTCTTCCCGATACTCGGGACCGGCGGCCATCGCCTTTTTCACCGCCGGCCGTTCGCCGATCTCATCTAGCCAGCGCTTGACGTTGGGAAATTCGCCGAGGTCGAGATTGCGATTCTGCCACGTCGTCGCCCATGGATAGCAAATCATGTCGGCGATCGTGTATTCACCCGCCGCGAGATACTTCTTCTTGTGCAGCCCGAGATTCATCACGCCGTAGATGCGATGGACTTCGTTGTCGAAGCGCAGCAACGCGTACGCCTGATCGCCGTTTTTCCCGGCCTGCGCCGTGCGCCGAAAATGCCCCTGCTCGCCCATCTTGGGGCCCTGGTTGGCCATCTGCCAGTACATCCATTGCGCGACTTCGTATTTCTTGTGCGGTTCCTTCGGCCAGAACTTCCCGCTCTTTTCGGCGAGGTATTCCATGATGGCGCCGGACTCGAAGATAGCCAGCGGCGCGCCACCACCCATCGGCTCGCGATCGACAATCGCCGGCATCCGGCCATTGGGCGAGATTTTCAGAAAGTCGGGAGTCAGTTGATCGCCGCGACCGATATTGATCGCTTTGATTTGATAGGGAATACCGGCTTCTTCGAGCAGAATCGTGATTTTCTTCCCGTTTGGAGTGGGCCAGAAATAAAGATCAATCATCTTAGTCCTCCACGCGGCTGATTGAAGGTACCAGTCGCTCTCGCGGATGCGTTTCGACGCTCCGCTACTTCGCCAGACCTTCGGACTTCAAGGTTTCGTGCACCTTCGGGCGTCCGCCGACACGAGCCTGGTAGGCCGCGACATTAGGATAGGCTTTGAGATCGATCCCGACGAAGTTGGTCCAGTTTATGATGGTGAAGGCATAAGCGTCGGCGACAGTGAAGTTGCTCCCCATCAGGTACTGGCGGTTCGCCAACTGCTCGTTGACGTAGGTCAACCTCTTGTTGATGTTGGTCTTCGCCGTATTCTTGGCGTCGTCCGACGAGGCCTTGTTGAACAGCGGGCCGAAGTTCTTGTGCAGTTCGGTGCCGATAAAGTTGAGCCACTCCTGCAGCCGATAGCGCTCGATCGTCCCGGCCTTTGGCGCGAGTCCGCTCGCCGGATTCTGATCTGCCAGGTACTGCACTATTGCCGGGCCCTCAGTGAGAACGCTGCCATCGTCGAGGCGCAGCGCGGGAACGTAGCCCTTCGGATTTACTTTCATGTAGTCCTGGCCGCCTTCCGTTTTATGTTCGGCCAGGTTTACCTTTTCCAGTTCGACCGGAAGGCCGGCCTCAGTGACGACGATATGAGGTGAAAGCGAGCATGCACCGGGTGAGTAATAGAGTTTCATGTGGATCTCCTTGTGTTCTTGATCTTTATGGATATAGAACGCGCCGATCTCTAACACAACCGGCGATGTAAGCAGGATGGCCGAATCAGGCTGGCGCGGTGATACGAACCGAAGCAGCCGTCTGTGACATCGCTACAGGTCAGCAAACTCGTGAATTGCGCTAAAAGATTGATATGCGCCACTACCGTTGCAATTACACTTCAAATTAAACTGTCTCGGAGTCGGCCCGAGCGGGGGCAATTTGCAGTTCGACCTTATGCAAATCGACCGAATGTGGTCTACTCCTCAAGATGACGGCGGCGGGGAGGGAACGACGATGAGCGAGCAAAACAAGACGCTGTACGATCGACTTGGTGGTTATGACGCAATCGCGGCAGTTGCCGACGACCTTGTGGCGCGGCTCAACCAAGATCCTCAACTCGGTCGTTTCTGGGCGCATCGCGGAGAAGACGGCGTCAAGCGCGAGAAGCAGCTTCTGATTGATTTTCTGTGCGAACGCGCAGGTGGACCGATCTACTACCGGGGCAGAGGAATGCTGTTGGCCCACCGCGGCATGAAGATCAGCGAAAGCGACTGGAACGTGTTCCTCGGACACGCCGCTGCCACCCTGGCGAAGTTCAAGGTGCCGGAGTCCGAACAGCAAGACGTAGTTGCATTCGTCCAAAGCCTCAAGAAAGAGATCGTCGAATAGGGGTCAGATCGCCGCCGAGACTTGCCACAGTTAGTAGAGGCGCGTCACAACCGCGGCGGTCCCTTCCTGATTCTGTCTCGTACTTTTTCAAGCGACGTCCGCCACGGCAGTCGACTCTCGAACCACCAGGTCGCGCCGGCTTCTTCGTAGGGCACAACGATCGCGTGATCCTGGTCGGCGTTCTCGCCGGTAGTTTCACCCGATTGAATTACTTCGAATGGGTCATCGGAGGTTCGGACGCTCTTGATGAAAGCGACGAGAGCACGAACTTGTGCGGGCGTGAGCGAAGTTTCGAGATCGCCCGAAATCGGCACGATACCGTCGAAACGTGCGGCGCGCCGGAACGGCGGCTTGCGAGGCCAGGTGCCGGCGACCCAGATCGGAATCCGCGGCTTCTGCACGGGCGCAGGCAGAAATTGCGCATCGCGGATGCGGTAGTGCTTCCCCTCGAATGAGAACTTTTCGGCGCTCCAGAGTCCGATCAGCACCGCGAGGCCTTCATCGAGCATCGCCGCTCGGGTTCTGGGGTCTGCAGGGCCGTCGAAGGTTCGTATCTCGCCGAAGACGTCATCGCCGAGACCGACGCCAAGGACGACTCGGCCGCCGCTTAGATGATCGAGCGTGACGGTCTCACGCGCGACTTTCCACGGATGGCGACGAAAGAGTGGCGTGACCATCGGACCCAGCAGGATTTGACTCGTTGCCATCGCCATCGCTGCTAGAGCGATCCAGGGATCGGCGACCGCGTCCGGCCAACCAACCTGGATATGATCCCACAAGAAGAAAGCATCCCAGCCTGCGTCTTCCGCTTCATGCGCGAGTTGAGCAAGCAACCGCGGATCGGCATAGGCGCCGAACTGGGGACTGTCGAATGCGTACTTCATGACCTTCGAATGCTGAAGGTTTTCATCTCAGGTTGTTTCGTGAGGGTCAGCTCGCTGGAGCTATGTTTTGGTTGACGCGAAAAAAGTTGTCAGGATCGAATTTCCGCTTGATCAGCGATAGGCGCTGGTACTTGTCTCCATAAGCTGCCCGGACTCGAGCTTCGCCCTCGTTCTCCAGATCGTTTACGTACACCGCGCCGGTCGAGAGCGGTTCCATCGCGCGATAGAACTCCTCGACCCAGTCCCATGACTTCTCACGCCCTGCGGCCTTACGCCAATAGGAATGGATCCAGTACTCAAAGCCCGTGCGGCGAAAACCGAAAGCATTGTCATGAGGCTTCGCGCACCACGGCCCGTGCCAGTACATCATCGTTATGCCGCTCGCTTCATGCGGCGCATTCGAAGCGTGTTCAATAATGGTCTCGACAACGTCGTCTGTGAGCCTTTTGAAATGGCCCGCTCGTCGATGACTCGAGTACTCTCCCTCTGGTACGTCGAATCCGCCTCGCTGCTCATCGAGATATGCTTTCGGCTTTATCGTATCTTCGAACGGTCGGAGGTATTTGCGAAGGGGCCGCAGCAATCGTTCTCCTTTTGTCTTTTCGCCCATCCACACAACCTTTATATCGAGCATGCGCTCGCCGGGATGCGGCAGCACAGCGGCGATGAGAAATAACTCGGCGGGAATTGTGGGCGCGAAACCGTCAAGAAAGTGTAAAACCTTCCTGGCCTGGCGAATCGGATACCTGAGACTACCGGACAGGACAGTTTCGATTGGATGGAGCTGGAATTCGAGCGAAGTAGCGACTCCGAAATTTGCTCCCGCGCCACGCATCGCCCAAAATAGATCGGAATTGTCTCCTGCGGTGGCGGTCAGGACCTTACCATCTGCGGTGACTACTTCGAGCCCGACGATACTATCGCATCCATAGCCAAACTTGGGCGTCAGCGAACTCTCGCCTCCACCAAGTGAGTATCCTGCCACGCCGACTGTAGGACAGGATCCGAGCGGCACCGCCATCCTGAAAGACTGGGTAAGACAATCCAACTCGCCGGCGGTGATTCCGGGCTCGATACGAATTATTTCGCGAGCGGGATCCACTTCAACTCGTTTCATTGTAGATAGATCGATGACGATTCCATCTTCGCACACGCCGTGACCAGCGAAGCTATGGCCGCCCGATCGGATCGCGGTCAGCAGATCTTTGTCACGAGCAAATTCGACAGCTAGCTGGACGTCTTTCCGGGTAGCGCATCTTACAATGATCGCTGGATGTTTATTGACCGCACGATTGTTAACGCGACGTAGTTTTCCGTAGCTGCGATCGCGAGGTAGCACCAGTTCGCCACTCAGGGACTTGGCGAATGCTGTGATGCCAGAAATGCTCATCGAGTGTGTATCGAAAGCTGACTCGGTCGGTCGAACGCGAACAACGCTATTGTGGCGGAGCGGCAGAAGCAGCCTGCATCAGAGAAAGGTCAGGCGCCTGAGTTCCCCACGGCTCCGCGACTACCGCCGAAATTGAATTCTGCGGTGAGCCGTGGATAATCCTGTCAGTCCATACCACATATACAAAACTCTTGTGCGGCGCGTCCCAGAACCGGCTGACATGCAGCCGCTTGAACAGCACGGAGCGTTTTTCGGAAAAAGCGTCCTCACCGTTGTCGAATTTTTCCTTTACCCTGATAGGTCCGGTTTGGCGCACAGCGACGGAGGCGTCGGAGGTATCCTCTGCAAGCCCAAGCGCGCCTTTGATTCCACCCGTCTGCGATTTGCTGATGAAAACCGTGATGCCGTCAATTTTAGGATCGTCGTAAGATTCGATGATTATTTTATGGTCCGGTCCGATCAAGTTGAATTCCGTGTTGACGGAGCCAAGAATGTTCCGCTTCTCGTGCACATTGTGCCAGTGCAGCAGCAGCCCCAGCGCGACCATCGCCGCCGCGAAGCCGACCACCCACTTCACTTTCGAGCCCTGAGTCACCTTACCAGCTTAGACCAAAAACGCCCTGTGACTCACGCCAATCATACTCCAGCACTGGTAAAAAGTTCTCTGCGTTAGTCTTGGACCCAGTATACGAAAAAAATTTTACAAACTATCCTGCAAGCGGAACATGGCAATGAGACATCAAGCGTTCATCGCTGATTCAATCTGGCGATCTCGATCGTCCCGAGTGAGCGCGGTCGTACGCTTTGGTCTGGCGATCGTGATCGCCGCCGGCATCTGGGCGTGCCGACATTCCGAGTCCGCTTCATCGGGGCCACCTAAGAATCCGGCCGTGGGCCGCTGGCAGGCGGAAATTTCCAACTCGGCCGGCCAGCGTCAACAATGCGTGATGGATGTTGGCGACTACGGGACAGATCGCCTACGGCGATTCGTGCCCGATGCCGCTGACGAGCCAGCAGGCCACTATCGCGACCCTGCCAAACGGTACCTATGCGCCGAACCTTTACGTCGCCGGCCAGGACAGCGGCACGTTCATGATCATGGGCGGCAGCATCTCGGGGATGGTCGGAGCATTTCGTATCGAGGGCAGCAAGCATATGACGACCCGAACCGCCCCCGGCGCCGATATCGAATGGACCCGCAGCTCGTCCGAGACACCAATGCGGAGCGCGGCCGCAAGCCAGGTCCTCCCGGGACAAGTCCAATGGCCGGTGGGCGACGTGCCGGCGATCGCACAGCGTGCGGTCGCGTACATTCGCGGCAAATGGCAACCCGACGCCTTCCTGACGTCGATCCAAATGGAGCTGGCTAGCGGCATCAGCAATGCGCAATCGCCGGAAGGGGGCGTGCTGGTCCAGTTCATCTTCTACTCTCCCGGACAGCAGCAGACGCTCAGCTTTATGCCTAATTCGCCCGCCGGCGAGTTGATCCCCGGTTCCAGCGCCGATCCCAGAGACGAGCGCGCGCTGCCTGGGAGCTTTATCGATCTGCCCGTCGCGGTAGCCAAATTGCGATCGAAGGGGCTGCGCGGAAAGCAGGTCAAAAGCGCGCATCTCGAAAATTATGGCCGCGGCTCATATGCCGCCGGTTCTATCGGCGTATTCGGCCCCGAATGGGTCATCGATTCGGCACTCGACGAGCAAGGCGCGGTTCTCGCCGAGTTGCCGGATCAAAATGAGGCCAGACTTTCCAACTCCGATCAGGAGCAGGAAGGAGATCAATCCGAAGGGAACCTGATTCATGTCGAGATCGCCGGGCTGCGAAACAACCGGGGGCAGGTCTATTGCCAGCTGTTTCAGTCGTCCGCAGGCTTCCCCTCGAACACCGATGGAAACGCGGCGAGTACGGCGTCGACGATCACCAATCGACGCGCCGCATGTGACTTCGAGAATCAGGACCCCGGGGCTTACGCGATCCTGGTGTTTCACGATGAGGACAGCACCCATGTGCTCGAGCTGAACCCTAACGGCACTCCGCGCGAGGGCATTGGACTATCGAACAACCCCAAAACTTCCGCTGGACTACCCGGTTACAGTGCGGCGAAGTTTCCCTACAGAACCGGCAAGCTGAATCTGACGATCGATGTGCAGTATCCCTCGATGCAGATTTCCGATGCGACGCGGTCCTCCTCGGCCAGCGCCGATGCGAACGCCAGCCTGGCCGGTTTCGCGTTTGTGGACGGCTCGGTGACGGGACAGGGATCGCTGGCGAAGCTGCCGCCCGAAACGAAGATCTATCCTCCGGGTTCGACCATCAGCGGAACCGAGGGGTGTCCGACGACGCGCTACCGCACCGATGGAATGATTGTTGCTGTAATCGATTACCACGGGCGGCCGACCGCCGGCAGCCTCGCCGTAACGCGTCATCCCGCAAGCGGCGGAAAGTTTGACAACGCCCCCTACTATCTCGATCTGGACGCAGGCCGCACGCTGCAATTTCTCGGCCCTATCTTTGAAAATGGTTTTTACGATGTTCGCTTCACATATGACTTCAGCTTAGGTCAGGGCAAAAAGCTCTCAGCAACGTTCGCGCTGGCGCGCAATTGTCCTTCGACTCCCTGACCGCTTCGTTGAGTTTGAATTTTCACCGCACTTGCATAAGAATTGATTTCGCTTGGGATAAGCCGCGCTGCCAGCGCAGAAACCGTACAACAGTTCGAGTTGTCCTTACCCACACCAGGAGGGAACAATGGCGGAATTCGATCTACACATCAAAGGCGGCACCGTAGTTGACGGAACACGAGTGCCACGTTTTCGCGGCGACGTCTGGATCAAGGATGGCAAAATCGCGCAGATCGGCGGCCGCGCCCCTGGCCTCGCGAAGAAAGTCATCGACGCTGACGGCCTGATCGTCGCTCCCGGATTCGTCGACCTGCACACCCACTATGACGCTCAGATCAGGTGGGATCCGTGGTGCACTATTTCCGGTTGGCACGGCGTGACGTCCGTGGTGCTCGGCAACTGCGGCTTCGGCTTCGCTCCGGTGAAGCCCGACTTCCGTGATCGCTCGATGCTCACAATGACGCGCACAGAAGCGATTCCCTACGAATCGATGAAAGCCGGCATGAGCTGGGATTGGGAAACGATTCCCCAATACCTCGATTCGCTCGATCGCGCGCCAAAGGGCGTCAACTGCATTCAGTACATGCCGACCGCGTCGCTGATGACCTACGTCATGGGTCTGGACGCTGCGAAAACTCGTCCGGCAACCGAAGCGGAACGGACCGAGATGAGACGGCTCCTCAACGAAGGCATGGATGCCGGCCTCTGCGGCTTCTCGATACAGCGCCTCGGCAAGCATTCCGCGCAGGCGGACTTCGACGGCTCGCCGATGGTGACCGACACGATGTGCGACCAGGACATCCTGAATCTCGCAAGCGTTTTGCGCGCGCGCGACGAGGGTTTCATCGAGATCACGCAGGCCACCGGTCATATCAAGGAAGATTTGGCGTTTGTCGAGAAACTCGCCGGCGAGGCGCAGCGTCCAATCTTGTTCCAGGCAGTCACCGCAAGTACGCGCAACGCCGACATCCATCGCAAGAGCCTCAACTGGCTGCATAATGCGCGCGCCAAGGGTCTGCCGATCTTCGGCCAGGCCGGCACCGTCCGCAGCGGCTTTGCGTTTACGCTCGAGCATTGGAATCTCTACGACATGGCGCCGCCCTGGCGTGACATGACGACCGGTTCCAGGGAAGAGAAGATCGCGAAGATGAAGGATCCTACGATCCGCGAGGCAGTTAAGAGCGAACGTTCGATGGCGGCGCTGGACAAGAACGCCCCGGGAATCGGCGGCCGGCTGGTGAAGCTGATAGTCTCATGGGTCGAGAACAAGCCTGAGCTCGAAAAGTACGTGGGCAAATCACTCGGGCAAATCGGCCAGGAAGAAGGGCGGCATCCGGTTGATGTGATGATCGATCTGTCGCTGGCCACCGATTTGAAAGCTGAATTCCTCCAGGCCGAGCCGCAGTTCAACGCGGAGTTCAACGCCGAGATCATCAACGGATCGATGTACACCTTCCCCGGCGTTTCCGACGGCGGCGCGCATACCAAGTTCTTCACCGGTGGCTCCTTCACTACCGACTTTCTCCGCTGGATGGTTCGGGACGAGCAGCGCGTGACGCTCGAAGAGGCGCACTATCGCCTCTCTGCGCTGCCTGCACACGCGGCCGGTTTCCGCGATCGCGGAGTGCTGCGCGAAGGCGCATGGGCTGATGTCGTCGTCTACGATCTGAATGGTCTCGACATCGCGCCGGATTGGATCGGTGAAGTGACCCAGGACCTGCCGGGCGGCGAATGGCGCCGCGTGCAGCACGCGAAGGGCTATCGTTCAATTATCGTGAACGGGGTCGAGACCTTCGCCGACGACAAGTGCACCGGAGCGACCTCCGGCAAGCTGCTGCGTCACGGACGCGCCTGATACTGGACTGCGCTTTGAATCCAAAGGCGGGAGCGGCGAAATCCGCTCCCGCTTTCAATTTCCACGACGTTATTCTTTCGCAGCGGCTGCACCGGATTGAATCAGGCAGTCGATCTCGGCCGCGCTATAACCCACCTCCTCGAGCACCTCGCGAGTATGCGCGCCGTAGTCGGGTGGCGTACGTGGCTTCTGTTTTTCGCTGTCGGCGACGAAGATTGGACTGTTCACTGTTTCGATCACGCCATGGCCGGGATATTCGAAATTCGTGATCGCGCCGCAATCGCGCATCTGTGGATCGCGAGCCGCTTCGTCGAGCGTGGGCAGCGGTGACCACTTGATGTCGTAAGTACGAAATTTTTCGCACCAATGACTCAGCGGTTTCGATTCGAATTGCGAGAGTAAGATCGCATGCAGCTCGGCGGCGTTCTCCTTGCGTGCTTCATGCGTAGCGAAAAGCGGGCTGGTCGCAAGCTCGGGTTCATCCAATGCCCGGCACAGGCGAACAAACTCGCGCTCCGGGTCGAGCAGCGCGATGATCATGGCGTGTTGATCGCTGCTCGGGTATGCGGCGATCAGAGGATTCAGCGGGCGCGCTCCGGGCTTGCGCTCCGGAAAGCGCGCCGCACAGAGCTTGGCCTGGATATCGACGCTGTTCGCATAGGCTCCCGCCGCCATCAGCGAAGTGCTCACCTTGGAGCCCTTTCCCGTACGTTCGCGGCGATACAGTCCAAGCATGATCGCTCCGAACAATGTCGCCGCAGTCGGATGATCACCCATCGCGGGACGAGCGCCGGCCGGAGTACCGTCGGCGCCGGTAACGCTTCTCATCAGGCCCGAACGCGCCCAGTACGCGAGCCCGTCGAAGGCCGGTGCATCCGCATCCGCGCCCTTCTCGCCGTAGCCAGTAATCAGCGCATAGACCAGCCGCGGATTGACGCGACTAAGGTCGCCCCACGTCAGTCGGAATTTTTCGAGCAGCGAAAGTTGGAAGTTGGTAACGAAAACGTCGGCGTTGGCGACCAGCCTGAGGAGTGCGTCGCGCCCGGCCGGCTTGGTCAGATCGAGTACGATGCTGCGCTTGTTACGACTGGTCAGAAGCCAGGTGTAATGGAAATCGGTGCTTGGATAACCCGGAACGGAAGAGAATGTGCGCCAGAGATCGCCGTCCGGCGGTCGTTCGATTTTGATCACATCGGCACCGAAGTCGGACAGGATAGTGGCAGCCGCCGGTCCGGCTACATAAGTTGCACAGTCGATCACTTTCAGTCCGGTCAGAACGCCGTCATCGGTTTTCATAAGACTCCGTTGCACCCGAGGAGTTTTTGGCTCTAGCGACCC
The DNA here is from genome assembly GCA_963850125.1 of uncultured delta proteobacterium. GTDB lineage: Bacteria > Desulfobacterota > Binatia > Binatales > Binataceae > Binatus. Next base: position 119,672 of record CAWKKB010000002.1, read on the forward strand.
ATCTTCAGGAGATCGTCGCCCGCCCATCCTTCTTTCAGCGGGACCATGAAGAATGGCGTGAGACTCATTTTGCTGAAGCGCCAGCGCCCGTCGCGCTTTACGTACTCGTCATTGTAACGCGCCGCGACGACGTAGCTCTCGCCGTTATAAACCGGCTTGGCTTCCAGGTAGGCGTAGCCACTGGCGCGATCACCGTCGATCTTCAGGACGTGGTTATGGATGAACTGCCGGACGCGATAGAGACCGCGGCGGCTGTCGGGTGCGGAGTGATCGCGGCCGAGGCCTGAGAAAAACGCCTTGATTTGTTCGCGGCCCTTGGCCTTGCCCAGATGCGCGAAATCAAGCTCGCCGTCCTCGGTGAAGAGGTCGGGAATCTCTGCCATTTGCGCTTCGTTGATACATTCATGGTAGCGATAGCGCAGATCGCGGAGTGCCTCGCGATCGTAAAGCTCGGCAACCTTCGCTTCCAGCTCTTTGACCTTGTCTTCGAGATTGGTAGCCATCGTTGTGATCCTCGAAAAGCGCCAGGTTAAGCGTGCATCTCCCCAACGCGATTGTTCCCCTTCCCTGGAGGGAAGGGGTTAGGGATTAGGTTGCCCGCATCATCGAGACGGTTTTGTCGCCGTAAAGCTCGGTCTAGTTCGGCACCCAGGTGACAGCGCGAATCTCGCCAAACTCGCGGCGCACCTTTGTCCACGAATCTCCCGAATCGGTGCTCAAATACAGGTACCCGTGCAGACTGTTGGCGACGACGACATCGGGGTTCGCTTGATTTGTTCCGAACCAGTAAATCGTGGAATTTGGCTCGACCGGGAGCTTGCACGCTTCCCAGCTCATGCCGCCGTCCCGCGACCTCTGGATCGCGCCGCGCTTGCCGGGGATGAAGTCGCCGTTGCCCACGAAGATCGTGTCGGGATCTCCGTGCTTGATCGCGACTCCGCGGCAATAGGAGATCGTGTCCCGTTCTGCGAACCTCGGGAATCCGTGCAGCGACCATGACTCGCCCTCGTCAAGGCTGCTCCAGATTCCGTCCGGCGTCGTGACCAACAACTTGGTCCTCGGTCCCGTCGCGAGCGCCACACCATGGACGTCGCGGTTGAGTTCCTTGTCGCCGATTTTTGAATGCCTCCAGGTCTGGCCGTCATCGCGACTGCAATAGACCCCGTCGATTTCGACACCCACCCATATCGTGCGCTTGTCACGAGGATCGATCAGGATATTGGTAACTTTTGGCGCGCCAGCCAGGCATCGCTCCGCCATCGGCACCGCCAATCGATGCCAGCTCTGGCCGCGATCGTTCGTGCGGTAGACCCCGGGCTCCTTGGTGCCCGCCAGCATCGTGTCAGGATCGGCGGGATGGAAGGTTGCCGACCAGATCTGTTTGCCTTCCATCGGCGAGTCGATCCAGTCCCAGGTCGCACCATTGTCTTCGCTTCGATAAAGTCCCGCTTCGGAACCTGCGAGCAGGTGATGAGGATTGTGGGGTGAAACGGCGAGTGTGCGAACTTGTATTTCGCCGGGCTCGGCATAGAACGGCAGCTTCATCCTGCTGCGCCGCCAATGGTCGCCGCCGTCAGGACTGAACCATACTCCCGCGCCCACAGTTCCAACGCAGATTGTAAAGTCGTTCGCCATTGGCCTGGACCTCCATCCGCTTCAGCGAAGTTTCGATTTCATCCCGACGCTAGCGACCGCATCGGCGAAAAGTCAAATCTCAACTGAATCCTGCGCTTGGCTGTTTTGGTCATCGCGCGCTTCGCTGTTTGGGATGCTCGAGTACCGCCGGATTCGCCACCCGGATCGGCGCGCCATTGGCGAAGGCGACCACCGCGTCCAGCGTGTCGGTGTAAAACGCGGTCAGCGTCTCGTGCGTGACGTAGCCGAGATGCGGCGTGACGACGACATTATCCATAGTGCGGAAAGGATGGTCGGCCGCTGGCGGTTCGGCGTCGAACACGTCGATTCCCGCGCCCGCGATGCGGCCGGAGCGCAGCGAATCGAGTAGATCCGCTTCGACTACGATCGGCCCGCGCGAGGTGTTGATCAGGTACGCGTCGGGCTTCATCAACGCGAGTTCACGCGCCGTCACCAGCCCGCGAGTCCGATCGCTCAACACCAGATGAATCGAGAGAACGTCGGCCTGCCGGAAGAGCTCATCTTTCTCGACCCGCCGCGCGCCGGCCGACGCCGCCGTTTCGTCAGTGAGATTCTGACTCCATGCGATCACCTGCATCCCGAAAGCGCGTCCATACGCGGCCATCCGCTTGCCGATACGTCCGAGCCCGAGCAGTCCGAGCGTGCGACCGGCCAGGATGCTACCTACTGTGCTCTGCCATTCGCCCTCGCGCATTCGGCGCATCTCGAAGCCCAGATGGCGAACGGTTGCGATCATCAGCCCCCATGTAAGTTCCGGCGTTGCGTTGGCGATGTTGGCGAAGATCGGGTTGGCAAAATTGGAATGCGCCACGATCACACCGTGCTCGGTCGCCGCCGCCAGGTCGAGGTTGGGCAAAGACATCCCGATGATCGTCACGAGCTTCAGATCGGGCAGGCGCTGGAACAGGCTCCGCGGCAGACTCATCCGCTCGCGGATAGTGCAGAGCACGTCGAAAGGCCTGAGCAGCGACGCAGCTTCGTCCTCGGACAAATGCCGATCGAAGCTGGTAATTTCCGCCCTGCCCTTGAGCACGGACCAGTCGGCCGATTTAAGCGCGACCCTGGCGTAGTCATCGAGCAGCGCGATCTTAAGCATGGTGAGTAGTCACATTTCACTCCGAGCAGGTCCCATAAACGACTCAGTGCACGCGTTGATCGAATTGCAGAATCGTTCCGTCGGGATCCTCGAACAAACAAGTGAGGACCTTTCCGCCCGACTTTTCGCCGTATGCGATCGAGTCGGCGGCATAGGGCGGCACCAGGATCTTGACGCCGGCGCTTTTGAGCAGCTCCACTCGTTTCTCGAGATCGTCAACCCAGAAGGCGAAGTGATGAATCCCCACTTGGTGAAGGCGGAGCGGCTTGCCCGACGCCTCCCGTCCAAGGGTTTGGGATAGCACGATAAAGCCGGCATCCTTCGACCATCGCATATAAACTGCGTGGCGCGAGCCAGATCCAATCTTCTCCTCGGTATCGAGCATCACTTCGAGTCCCAGCAGATCGCGGTAGAACGGAAGCGATCGCACCATCTCGCTGACTCCGATCGCGACATGTGAAATTCCTCTCACCGGTTCTCCTTTCTCCGAAGACGGCAGGGCCGTCAAAGATTCGGTCGCTTCACAAAATGCGGCAGCACTTCTGACACAAATAGATCGAGCGAATGGCGTGACTGCTGGTGGCTCAGGCCGCCCCACGCGAAGGACAACACCAGGTAGTTGGCCCCGCTTTCCTCAAAATAAGCTGCGATCTTTTCGCGGGCCGATTTCGGAGAGCCGACGATGGCTGCATCGGCTGAACGCGCACGCAGGAGATCGTCGGTAAACAGCGTCGGAACAGTGCCAAAATCGCGCCACAGCTTGACTATGTTGTTGTAGTAGACCCGATACGCGGGTATCGCGACTTCCTCGGCTTCTTTGTCCGAATCGGCAGCGAAGAAGTGTCGCACGGCGCCGATCTTTGGCTCCTTGACGTGAGGATTTAGATTGTCGGGGTGGTCGCGAAATGTTTTCAGCAAGTCGCGATAGGCTTGCGCGGTTCCCTTAACGATCGGATTGGGACCTCCAGTCACAATCTGCATTCGATGGCGTGCGGCAAAAGCCAGACCCTCCGGAGTCGAGGCGCCATACCAGAATGGCGGATTCGGCCTCTGTTTTGGCGCGAGTTCGATCGGCGTTCCGGCAAATTTGTAGCGCTCACCACGATGCGAAATCTTACCCTCGCGCAGACCCTGAACGATCACCTTGAGCGACTCCTCGAAGATCTCGCGCGATTCGAGGAAGTGCACATTAAGATACGCGAGTTCGTAAGGCGAGATGCCGCGCCCAACGCCTACCTCAAGTCGTCCGCCGCTTAGCTGATCGAGCATGCAAATCTCCTCGACCAGTCGAATCGGGTGATAGAGCGGCAGAAGATATACCAATGGTCCCAGGTGAATCTTGCGCGTGCGCATCGCAACTGCGGCGAGAAACACACTCGGGGAAGGGCTCATTCCCAGTGGCGTCGCGTGATGCTCGGCGAGATGATAGCAGAAGATTCCAGCCCGATCCGCAGCCTCAATCAGTTGCAGACGTTCCTCGTATAGCTGCTCCAGAGGAACATCGCGGCGCTCCAGGTGATCGAAGATTCCGAATGCAACTTCCACAGCGTGGTTCCTCGTTCAGTTGCGGTTTTCACCTCCCGCTAATTCAGCTTGATGTTGTACAGCTTCGCCGCGTTGTCGCACACGATTTTCCGCGTTACCGGCTCCGGCACGCCCTCGAAATCCTGCTTGATCACTTTCAGTGAATTTGGCCAGGTCGAGTCGGTATGCGGGAAGTCCGACGCCCACATGTAATTGTCTTCGCCGAAGAATTTGTACGTCATCGGACCGATTGCGTCGTCCTGGAACGTTGCCCAGATATTCCGCCGCACATAATCCGACGGCTTCATCTTGAGTTTCGTATCCTCCCGCATCGTCCCGAACTTCTCGTACATATGATCGCTGCGGTACATGAAATGCGCGATCCAGCCGGTGTCGTTCTCGGCCGATACTACCCGAAGCTCCGGAAAGCGCTCGAACACCTTGCCGAAGATAAAGCTCGAGAGCGTGCGCTGCACCTGGTAAACCGGCTGCATCGTGCCGAGCAGCATTTTGATTCCACCGCTCAGGACCTGGTTGTTTTCCTCTCGCTGGTTTTCCTCGGTCCGCGCGCCGGTCTTGTCGCGGTTCCGTCCCTTCTGGTCGCGCTGCGTGATCACATGCAGCGACAGCGGCATCTTCATTTCCTGCGCCGCCGCCCAGAACGGATCATAGAGCTCTCTATAGTAAGGCTTGTCCTCCGGCGGTACTCCCCAGATCATCGCGCCCTTGAGTCCCAGCTTTGCGCATCGCTCCAGCTCCGCGACGGCAAGTGGGATGTCATCAAGCGAGATAAGCGCGACCGGATGCAGCCGCTTGGGACTATATGAGCGGAATTGCCCGACCCAATCGTTGTACACGGCGAAACACGCGCGGCGGAGTTCGTCGTCGTCGAGCCCGAACAGCGGCATCCCGAGCGTGGTGTAGATCACCTCGGCCTGCACGCCGTCGATATCCTGATCCTTGATTCGCTCGGCGGGGTCCCAGCCGCTCGGCCGCGCCGCCTCGTAGCCCTTCTTCAGATGCTCCTTCAATTCTTCGCCGCTCTTGCCGATGCCGAAGCCGCCAGCGACCGGGAACGGCCGCACTCCGGGTGCGATGAAGAGATAGCCCTTACCGCTCTCGCTCTTGATCACTTTCGGCGATCGGTCGCGAAATTTGCTGTCGAGCCGCGTCTCCCAGAGATCGGCGGGCTCCATCATGTGGGAGTCGGCGGAAATCACACGCATGTCCATTGGAAGTCCCTCCTGATTAGTGAAGGCTGCCAGTCTGCCTTAGTTTTCCTAATGGGATGTATCGCACCTCCTGACCGTCGAGGGCAAGGCCGACCGCAGCGACTTGAGATCGAGGTCGGCGCTTGGAGCGCTCTTTAATTCGGTGGTATACGGGTTCCATAGCCGAGTACGACTGGGAAGATCAGTATGAAGGATTCACTTCAGAAGGCATCGGATGCCCAATCAGGGCGCGTCGAAAACTTTGACGCGATTGTCATCGGCGCAGGAGTTTCGGGACTCTATCAACTCTATCGCTTACGCGAGCTCGGGCTTTCGGTGCGATGCCTGGAGGACGGCGGCGGTGTTGGCGGCACCTGGTATTGGAACCGCTATCCGGGATGCCGCTTCGATTCGGAGAGCGAAAGCTACGGCTATTCGTTCTCAAAAGAGCTCCTTCAGGAGTGGGACTGGAAGGAACATTATTCCGGCCAGCCGGAGAACGAGCGGTATTTGAACTATGTGGCAGACAAGTTTGATCTGCGGCGCGAAATCCATTTCAATTCCCGGGTCACCTCAGCGGTCTTCGACGAGCGCGCAAACCGATGGGAAGTTCGGTTGGAGAGCGGACAACGGATGCGCGCGCAGTTTCTGATCGCCGCAGTCGGAATTTTGTCCGCGCGCAATATTCCGCCGTTCGAGGGTGTCGACAGCTTCAAGGGTGAGTCATTCCACACCTCCCGATGGCCCAAAGAGAAAGTTGATTTCACCGGCAAGCGTGTCGCGGTCATCGGCACCGGCGCCACCGCGGTGCAGATGATCCCGATTATCGCCAAAGAAGTCGGCCATCTCACGGTCTTCCAACGCACCGCAAACTACACCGCGCCGCTGCGAAACTCGTTGGTGAGCGACGAGACTCAGCGACGGTTCAAGGCTACCTACCCGGAGATTCACAAAAGGTGCAAAGAAACGACCGGCGGATTCCTCCATGACTTCGACCGGCGCGCGGCGCTGGATCTCCCGCGCGAGGAACGTCGCGCGGTGTACGAGCAATTGTGGGCGAGGCCTGGTTTCTCGAAATGGCTGGGCAACTTCAGGGATATCATGACCGACCGCGTCGCTAACGAGGACTTCGCCGAGTTTGTGCGCGAGAAGATCCGCGCGCGCGTGAAGGATCCGGCGGTAGCAGAAAAGTTAGTGCCCAAGGACCATCCGTTCGGCTCCAAGCGCGTGCCTTTGGAAACCGAATATTACGAGGCTTACAACCGCGACAATGTTCAGCTGGTCGATATCAAGGAGACCCCAATCGAGCGCATCACGCCCAAGGGCATCAAGACCAGCGACCGGGAATATGAGTTCGATGTCATCATCTACGCCACCGGCTTCGATGCGATAACCGGATCGATGACGCGGATCGATTTCCGCGGTGAGGGCGGGCAGAGTCTCAAGGACAAATGGGCCAATGGGATGCGCACGTATCTGCAACTGGTCACGGCCGGGTTCCCGAACCTGTTTATCGCTACCAATACCGCGTTCTGCAACTACACCGTTTGCGCCGAGACGATCGTCGAGTGGATCTCGGACTGCATCCGCTATGTTCGCGAAAAAGGCTATTCACGTATCGCAGCCACACCGCAAGCGGAAAACGCCTGGGTGGCGCACAGCAACGAGGTCGGCAGTCGCACGCTATTGAGCAGTGCCAACGGATGGTTCGTTGGCGGAAACATTGAAGGTAAGGCGCGCGCGTTCCTTCTTTATGCGAACCCGGCGCCTGCCTATCGAGCCAAGTGTGCGGAAGTCGCGGCGAAGGGCTACGAAGGTTTTCGCCTGCAATAGAGAACCTCGATCGCTGCCAAGCGTGGTGCCGATGAGTTTCGTGGCTAGCGCTCTTCTAGCAGTCGCCGTGAGCCTGGCTTTGCTCACGACTTCGGCAGAGCCGGCATCGAGTCCGAAGACGCACACCAGTTTTGGCATTGACGAGAAGTCGATCAATGGAGTTGACGCGTACACCTGGGCCGCAACCGGGAGCGCGCTGGTTTATGCAACGGGTGACGGAACCTTATGGTCCGCGAACGGACCGGCTTTCGCGAAACCAAATCCGATCAACAAAATTGCTGTACCCAACGAGCACCAAATTGAGCAAATCGTTTGGTCGGCAGACGGACGAAATATTGCGGTTGTGAGTGCGCGCTCGAATGATCTCTGGGATACAATATGGCTCGTCGATACCAAAACATCTCAGCTTCGGGATTTGCTTCCACCCGGCGCTCCCTTCGGCGGACCGGGCACACGCTCTCTGCGGATTAGTTCTTGGCTGCCGGATGGACGGATAACTTTTGTTCTGCACTGTGGCAGTGGCTGCTTGGGTTTGCATGCAGTGCAAACCGCGAGGAACGAAGCGTATTGGGATTTCTGTGATGCTTCAGGCTCTTTCTTTTGGTCTACCGCGCGGAAGGATGCAGTAGCACAAAATGATGCTGAAGGTGTCGGGCCGGTAGGGCTCGGCTTGGTGTCGGCTTCGGAAGGAGTTGCGGTAGCAAACGGAGCGTCATACTACCGACCAAGGAGAGAATGCAGATCAGTTTTCAAAGGAGACGTTAGATGCGGCACGTGTGGACCGTCCCAGGCCGAACCACATTTCAATTCGTGGTTTCCGGGTGGCGAGACAGTTCTTTACGCTGACGAAGGTCTAAACGGCAGCCAATTAAGACTTTGGAATACACTGTCTGGATTGAGAAGAACCTTGGTCGCCGGCGGCTCGTCCGGAGCCGTTTCACCTGACGGGCGCTACATTTGTTTCATCTCTCCTGAGCACGGAACACCTACAACACGGCTGAGCAAACGAGTTTTACTCGCAGTATTGGATTTGCGCAGCGAAAGAATCGTCGCTTCCAGAGAGATCCCCGCCGTGCTACCACCAGTTCAATGGTCGCCTTCTATGAACTATTTGGCGATCCTCACCCGCGATGGCAGATTGTTATTGGCGAGCCTTACGCCGGATGGAATGCAGGTTCATCAGACGGAGCTCACCGGACAGGACTTCTCATGGTCGCCTGATGGAAAATATCTAGCCGTCAGAGAGAACGTTTCCGAGCCATTCAATCTAAAAATTCTGAAGTTTCGCTCGGACGCTACACGTTCTGCAGATACAGGGTCGGGGACCCCTCTGCCGCTTGCGAAGTAAAAAGCCGGCGTTCACCTGCCGGCGAAGTGCGGTTCGCGCTTCTCGAGGAACGATCGAACTCCTTCGCGATGGTCTTCGGTCTTGAACAGTTCGGCCAGGCTGGTACTTACCCAGCTCCCAAGTTCCTTCCAATCCGGATCGAGTGCGCGGCGGAGTCCATTCTTCAATTTTCTGATCGCAAGCGGCGGATTCGATGCTATCTTGCGCGCGAGCTCGGTCGCGGCCGGCATCAACTGTTCATGTGGCACCACGCGGGACACGAGCCGAATTTGCAACGCTCGATTGGCATCGATGATATCGCCGGTGAACAGCAGCTCCGCCGCGGTCTCGCGCCCCACCAGCTGTGCGAGCCGGCCGATTCCCGGTACGTCGCAGCATAGTCCGCGCTTGATGAAGAGTTCACCGAAGCGCGCCTTCTCCGACGCCACGCGTATATCCGCCATCAGCGACAGCTCCATTCCCCATCCGATAGCGGGGCCATTCACCGCCGCAATGATGGGAATGTCGGTATGCAGCAGCGCGTCGGCTGCCGGCGTCAGCCGTGGCGCGAGATTGGTGACGGCAGGACGCGCGCCCTCGCCGCCGGCCATGATCTGCTTCACGTCGTCGCCCGAGCAGAACGCCGGATCGGCACCCGTGATGATCAGGCATCGCACGGCCGCATTGCGCACCGCATCTTCGAGTTCGCGGTAAGTAGTGAAGGTCAGCGCATTGCGCGCCTCGGGGCGGCGCAGAGTGATCACGCCAACATGTCCGTCAACGTCGTAGCTCAGTTCGGTGTACATATCGCTGGTCGCTCCTCGAGGGCTGAGAGAGATTCGCTTCTTGAGTGAGAATCCCACGCGCACCGCGGCGGCGTCAAAGGTTTTGATCACCTGTCTATACTGTGAGCGCTCACTCACGCGGAGTTTGAAAAAAGCAGTCCGAAATGGCACGGTCGCTTAAGGAATCGGCCCCGAATTGAGTTGAGCAGAATATGGGCGCACTAACAGACAAATACTGCATCGTTGGCGTCGGTGAGACTCCGCACATGCGGCCGTCGAATCGCACCACGCTGTCGATGGCGTGCGAGGCGATCAGCAACGCGATGGCCGACGCCGGCCTCGAGCCGTCCGATATAGATGGCATGACGAGCTACCAGGCCGCCGATTCAACTTCGTCCGCGCACGTCGCGACCGCGCTCGGCATGCGGCTGAACTACTGTCTCGACATCCTGGGCGGCGGTTCGAGCACTGAGGCTCTGGTCGCGCATGCGATCGGGCTCATCGAGGCCGGCTACGCCAAGACGATCGTGTGCTTCCGCTCGATGAACGGGCGATCGGGGCGGAGGATGGGCGGGCAGATTCCCGGCGGACCCATCCCCGCCGCCAACGCCGAAGGCGACAACCAGTTCAACATGGGATGGGGTTGGACGACGCCGGCACAGCGTTTCGGCATGTCCGCGATGCGCTATCTACACGACACCGGCTGCACGACCAAGGCATTCGCGGAGATTGCCGTGGCGCATCGCTATCACGCGAGCCTCAATCCGAAGGCGATCTATCGCTCGCCGATCACGATCGAGGATCACCAGCGATCGCGATGGGTCGTCAAACCGTTTCGACTGCTGGACTGCTGCACCGAGACCGATGTCTCTGCCGCCATCATCGTGACCTCGCGCGAGCGTGCATACGATCTGCGCCATCCGCCCGTCTTCATCATGGGAGGATACGCGCGCACGATGACCGAGAGTCCGCAGTGGAACTACTCGCGGCCGGTGCTGCACTACGTCGCGGGCAACTATGGATGGAAACGCGCGTTCGGCATGGCGGGAATCACCCACCGCGATGTGGACTTCGTCTCGTGTTACGACGCCTTCACCTTCACCACGCTGATTCAGCTCGAGGCCAATGGATTCTGCGGCCCGGGTGAAGCGGGGGAGTTCGTCAAGGGCGGAAGGCTCCAAATCGATCACGAGCTGCCGAGCAATCTCTCTGGCGGGCACCTGTCGGAAGGATACACTCACGGCGTGCAGATGGTGATCGAAAACGTGCGCCAGTTGCGGCATCGCGCTGACGACGCATGCCCCGGATGGCGCGAAGGCAAGCATAGTTACGATCGCGCCAAAGGATGCCGCCAGGTCCGCAAGGCAAGAATCTGCTGCGGGATGGCCTGGGGATGGGAAAACATGGCGAGCTGCCTCATCCTGCGCGGCATGGCCGCGTGAGTGCGAGGGTTCGATGTCCGTAACAATTGATTATTCGAAACTCCGCATCTTTCCCGATCCCGACACGCGCGAATGGTGGGAGGCGGCGCGGCAACATAAGTACCTGGTGCGCCGATGCAGTCGATGCGGACACAAGTGGTTTCCACCGAACATTCCGGCTTGCAGCAAGTGCGCGTCGATGGAAATCGGATGGTTCGAAACCGCGGGCACGGGCGTCATCCACAGCTATGTCGTAGTCGTGCAGCCGGTGGTCGGAGCCTTCGTGGGAGCGGTGCCGTACGTCGTCGCGATCATCGAGTTGGACGATTGCAAGGAAGAAGATGGAACCGTCACGCGTGTCGCTGGCGTTATGATCAACGACGAAGCGGAAGTTGCGATCGGCCTGCCCTGTTCGGTGCTCTTCGAGGAAACCAACAATCCGAAGATCGTCATTCCGCGCTGGCGCATCAGCGGCACCGCCGCGAATACGTGGAGATTCGCTGAATGAAGCGGCGGCGGTCGTAAGCCGCCGCTCGTTGAGAACTCCGCGCGATCGCTTTCGCTCTAAGCCGAGACTCCGTGGCGCAGGACCTTGCCTGGAGTTGCGCCGGTAAAGCGGTCGCCCTCCCAGGTAATCTGGCCGTTCACGATCACATGACTATAGCCCTCGGCGCGTTGCACGCGGCGCCATTCGTCGCCCGGCAGGTCGTGCGCAATCTCGACTGGCAGCACCTTCAATCGCTCGAGGTTGTAAATCACGATATCGGCCGGTGCGCCCTCGCGCAGGAAGCCGCGATCCTTGAATCCGGCGCAGAAGGCCGGCAGCCCCGACATCCGCCAGTGGATTTCTTCGAGGCTGAGCCACTGCTTCTCGCGGACGAACCGGATAAGGCCTTCGGTGGGGTAGCGGCCCGCGGTGAGGAACTTTGTGTGCGCGCCGCCGTCGGAAACGCCGAACGTTATATAAGGATAGTCGAGCAGCTCCTTCATCAGGTCGGACGAGTTAACTGCAGGCGCGAAGAACTCGGTCTTGAGATTCTCCGACACTGCCATGTCGAGCATGGTGTCGACGGCATCCTTGCCGATCTCTTTCGATGCGAGGCGTAGCGTCATGCCCTCGAACTTCTTGTTCTCGGCCTTTTGGCATTCAGTGACGATGATTTCGTCGAAGTAGTTGGTGATCAGGCTCTCGCGCGGCATCTGCGCCTTGAGCGCGGCGCGGCGGCGAGGATCGCCGAGCTTTTCGGTGCGCTCGGCAACGGTGCCGGTGGTTGCTTCGCGCCAGGCGTCGGAATCGTCAAACAGGTTCCAGTCCTCGAACGTGAACGTTAGGCCGGCGTCGGTGGTTGTGCCCTGGCCGTAGACCGGCAGACCCTTCTGACGGCATCGCTCGAGCCACTTCATCGTATTGCGATGGCGATGCGGGAAGCGATCGTTCGTCACCAGTGCTTCGTACATTATCGGGCGCCCGCTGACTTCGGCGATTCTCTCGAAATGATCCGCATCCTTCCTCGGATCCCAGCTTGCCAGCGTCAGTTCCTGGAAGCCTTCGCCGCGCTCGCCGAGTACCCGCGCCATTTCGAGGCAGGTCTCGTCGTGCATCACGTCAGTGTTCATCGGAGAACCGTCGAAATCGCGTTGAACCGCGCTCGGTCCGCCGGGAATCAGCCGCTGAGCCGACCATCCGCACGCGCCCGCGTCCATCGCCTCGTGCAGAATGCGGCGCATGGCCGCGTGCTCATCGTCCGACGGCATCCGACCGGTCTTCGACTCCTCGATCCCCATGACGTAGCCGAGCACCGGATTCATCGGAACATAGGGCAGCAGGTTGACGCCCTTCGGCAGGCGGTCGAGCTTGTCCATGAATTGCGGATAGGTCTCCCAGTCGAACGGCATCGCGGCCTGCATCGCGCGAAGGGGGATCGCCTCGGTGCGGACCATCGTGAGCATCGCGCGCTCGGCATCCTTGGGACGAACTGGCGCGAAGCCGAATCCGCAGTTGCCGATCACAACCGAGGTAATGCCGTGATAGCCGGAGATCGTGAGGTAGGGGTCCCAGAAGATTTGCGCGTCGTAGTGGGTGTGCAGGTCGATGAAGCCCGGCGCGACGATCTGTCCGTCGGCATCGACCAGCTTCGCGCCCTGATGCGCCGATATACGGCCGATCTTGGCGATCCTGCCGTTTTTGATTCCAATGTCGCTGCGAAAGCGCGGCGCACGGGTACCGTCGACCACCATCCCGTTTTTTACGACCAGATCGAAATCCGCCATGACGATCACCTCTCTTTGAAGGTTGACGCGGGACCAAACGCTATTCGCCAGTATCCATCCGTCGCGCGGTAAAACACAAACCGATCGGTATGTTGGATTTCTCGCGGTCGCGGGTTATGGACTATAGTCGCGGTTTCCGCTCGGGAGGTGCGCGCTTGGCCGGCAAAGCCCTCGACGACTTGATCGTAGTAGAGTTCGCGCAGATGGTGTCGGGACCGATGTGCGGCAAGATGTTCGCCGACATGGGCGCCGAGGTCATCAAGATTGAACCGCCGGGCGCCGGCGACGAGATGCGCGCGCACCCGCCGTTTCCCGGCGACATCCCGCATCCTGAAAAGAGCGGCGCGTTCCTTTATCTCAACACCAGCAAGAAGAGCCTTACCCTTGATCCCGCAATGCCAACCGGCGCCGAGGTTTTCCGCGCGCTCATCGCGCATGCCGACGTGTTGATCGAAAACCATCCGCCCGGATACCTGGATAGCATTGGCCTCGGCTTCGACGCCCTCCACGCACTCAATCCGCGGCTGATACTCACGTCGATCACGCCGTTCGGCCAAATCGGCCCCTATCGCGATTGGAAGGGAAGCGATCTGATTGAGTTCGCGATGAGCCTGACGGGCTATAACACACCGACGATGGTCGATGACGCCGAGCGCGAGAACCCGCTGCGCGCACCGGGAAATCAGGCTGAGATGATGGGCGCGACTGCCGCCGCGGCAGCTTCGATGTTCGCTATCTTCCATCGTGAGGCAACCGACGTGGGCCAATGGATCGACGTGCCGTGCTGGCAAGCAATCGCAAGCACTTCGAAAATTGAGATGGCGGCATACACATATGTGGGCCTTCCGTTCAGCCGCATGCGCGGCAACGTGGCCGTCGGCCTGGAACCGTTGCCCTGCAAGGACGGCTACATCTACACATTGTGGACGGCCGATAGCCACTACGTGGCGCTCAAAAATCTGCTGCACAATCCGCCGGCGCTCGAGAGCGAAGTCTTCGACAAGATTGCGGAACGCCAAGCGAACGACGACGTGTTGCGCCTCGCAATCCGCGAGGAGCTGCTGAAGTACGACACCGAGTACCTGGTTAACGAGGGGCAGCGTCTCGGCCTGACCATTGGTCCGGTGTTCACGGTGGCGCAGGCGGCACAGCATCCGCATTTGCGCGCACGCAACGCGTTCGTCGAGATCGATCATCCGGTTGCGGGACGTTTCGAATATCCACGGTCGCTGGTGCAGATGACCGCCACCCCGCCAACCCCGTCGCGCGCGCCGATGCTGGGCGAGCACAACGCGGAGATTCTCGCGCGGCTCGGCTACTCCCTCGAAAAGCAACTGGCTCTGCGCGCCGCCGGCGTGATCTGAAGGGGATAACGATGGGCCGACTTCCACTCGAAGGAATCAGGGTCGCCGACTTCAGCTGGATCATCAACGGTCCGCAGATCGCGCAATGGCTCGCGACGATGGGCGCCGAGGTGATCAAGATCGAGTCGCAGGTCTACATCGATATCGGTCGCATCAATCCATCCGGGATGGCTGATCGCATCGCCGGACCCAATCGCAACGGCTACTACCACGCGCTGAACTACGGCAAGAAGGCGATTACGCTGAACCTCGCGACTGACAAGGGCCGCGCCCTCGCCGACGACATCATTCGCAAGAGCGATCTCGTGATCGAATGCTTTCCTGTTCCCGCCGCCACCAAGCTCGGCATCACCTATGAACGCGTCCGCGCGGTGAAGCCCGACATCGTCATGATCTCTGTCTCTCTCCTCGGCAAAACCGGTCTCGAACCTTCGTCATGGGTCGGATGGGGGCCCATGGCATGTTGCTTCGTCGGCATGTTCGACGCGCAGGGCTATCCCGGCGGTCCACCCCGCCAGACCGGAGGCACCTGGCCCGACTATGCAATCGCCAGCGCCGTGACCTTCCACGTCCTCGCAGCGCTCCGACATCGCAAACGAACCGGCGAAGGTCAGTGGATCGATGCCAGCATGGGGGAGACGGTGATTGGCCAGATGCCGGAATGGTACATGGATTACTCGATCAATGGCCGCGATCGACGCCAGCGCGGCAATCGTGACGACAAGATGGCGCCGCACAACACGTATCCATGCGCCGGTGAGGACAAGTGGATCGCGATCGCCGTCGGCTCGCAATTGGAGTGGGAAGCACTATGTGGCGCTATGGGGAATCCGGTCTGGACGCGCGATGCAAAGTTCGCCGACCAGTACTCGCGTTGGCGTAACTCCGAAGAGCTTGATGCTCGCCTGGCGCGATGGACGCTCGGACAAGAGCACCTCGCGCTGGCCAATCACCTGCAGCACGCAGGTGTTGCAGCCGGGCCCGTGCTCGACAGCGTGGAGATCCATGCCGACCCGCATCTCTGGGAGTGGGGATTCTTCCGCAAGATCAATCATCGCGAGGTGGGCGAGCGCATCCTGCCGAACATGCCGGTTCGGATGAGCAATGTCGCCGAGTTCAACTACTCGATGCCGCCCGATCTCGGCCAACACAATCGCGAGATCTTCGGCGGATTGCTCGGGCTGTCAGACGCAGAAATCGCGAACCTCGTGAAGCAGAGAGTTATCTACTGATGGTCACCATCACCTGTGTATTTGCGCTGAACTACTTCGAAGCTCGGCGCGTCGCGGCTGCCCCTTCTTCTGAAGTTGCATGCTTCGCGGCTCGCTCTTCGGCGTGCTTCTGAATCATCGCCGCGGCGGCGTTCATCGCCTGCCCCATGAAGTCATGCGCATTCGACATGGTCCAATCGTATGACGCCTGACGGCTCACGTTGGCGTTCTTGAAAACCGGCGCGACGTGCTCGGCCCAGAGCTCATACGACTTGATGGTGTTGTCGAAGCTCGCCCAATTGTGCGCGAGCTGCAGGAACGCTCCGAACTCGCCCTGCTTGGTCTCGAGGCGTTTCAGCTGCGCGATGGCGTCGTCGGGCGTGCCGATCACGGCGCGGCCGGATTCGATCATGTCGTCGACCGGGTTCTTGCCGTTGGTGGGCACTGGCGCGAGTGGATTCAGTCTCGCGAAATACTCCATAAATTTATAGATGCCGTATTCGACATTCTTGCGCGCCTGCTCGCGGGTCTCGGCCAGGTGCACCGGCCCGACCAGCCGCAGGCGGCTTCGATCCATCGTGCGACCGCTCTCACTCGCGATCTCGTTTGCGATCTGCCAATTGGTAGCGAGCGCATCGAACCCATCCGCATTGGTCGCCGCCACACACAACATCCCGAAGCCGTACTTGCCCGCGGCGCGGCCGCCAGAGGGGCTGACCGCGCTCGCCACTGCTATCTCCGGATGCGGTTTGGTGTAGGGCAGCAGATGTGCGCGCGCGTTGACGAGGTTGTACCAATCGCTCTTTTCCGTCACGACCTCGCCGTCGAAGAGCCGCATGATGACCTTCAAACCCTCCATCATGCGGTCGCGCTGAGTCATCGGATTGATACCCAGCATCATAGCGTCGGAAGGAAGCAGGCCGGGGCCAACGCCGAACATCACGCGGCCGCGCGTTTGATGGTCGAGTTGGATCATGCGATTCGCCGTCATCAGCGGGTTGTGATACGGCAGCGACACCACGCCGGTGCCAAGGCGGATTTTTTTGGTTCTCTCTGCCGCGGCGGCGATGAAAACCTCGGGCGAGGCGATGATCTCGAAGCCCGCGGAATGGTGCTCGCCGATCCAGGCCTCCTCATAGCCGAGCCGGTCCAGGTTCGCGACGAGTTCGAGGTCGCGGTGAATTGCTTCCGTCGGATCCTGGTCAAGCGGATGAAACGGGGCAAGGAAGATGCCGTTACGCATTGGAATCGTGCGGGTCATTCGTCAGTCTCCTTTAGACTCTACATATCGGTAGCCGTCAGGATACCTCACATCCCGACAATGGTCCAAAGAGCCGGCAGTGTCCTAATTCGGACGCTGCGCTGCACGCCCCGCTATGGTAGACTGGCGAGACGAATCGGCTATGGTCAGTCGAGGAGTTGATTGGATCAACAAATCCATGACCCTCTACGTTCGCAAGAGCCGAGCGGCTTCGCGTTGATGCTGGGGGTATCGGTAGTCGCGGCTGTCATCAGTCCCGCCGTGGTGTTTCTGTCATACGCCCGGGATTCATGGTCCTTTGTTTCCGATCCTGCATTCTTTAACGAATCCCTAAGTGCGACAGGGATTTGGGTGATTTTGATGCTGACAGCATTAGTCCGCTACGAAAAAAGATGGCGCTGGTTTCTCATCGGAGCGCCTTTCGCGCTCTATCTGCCATTTCAGTTTCTAATGATGTATGTGGCCTGCGCCTTTTTTGGGGGATGCCCCTAGATTTCAAACTAGGACACTACCAAAGAGCCGATGGCGCTTGATTTTCGGACCATTGCGGGAAAAGGTGGTGTCATGGTTGAGCGGGATTTCAGGTCGTATCGCGAAGCCTTTCGGACCGACGGCGTGGTCTGTCTGAGAAATGCGATCGATTCGGCGTCGTTGCGGATGGCCGAAGAGGCTTACAACTGGAGCCTGGCTCATCCGGGGTCCGGGGCGTCGAAATTTTCCCAGCCCGATTCCTCCGCGACTTTCTACCAGGACCTTGCCAACCCAAACGCGATTGGCGCTTACCGGTGCATGCTCGAGGAATCTCCCGCCGCTGACCTCGCGGCGGCACTGTGGGATACACGCAACGTGTGGTTCATGTACGAACAGGTGTTTCTGAAGGAGGGCGGTCAAAGCCGCCGCACTCCGTGGCATCAGGACTCATCGTACCTTCCGATCGGCGGCGATATGCTCGCCGTGATGTGGATAACCTTCGAAGCCGTCGCCAAAGAGCATTCGCTGGAGTTCGTTCGCGGGTCTCATCGCGGAACCCTGTTCGACGGCTCGCGATTCGATGCGCAAGACGACACGGCCCCGCTCTACGGTGATGGAAGTCTGCCGCGGCTGCCGAATATAGAAGCGGAGCGCGCGAGATGGGACATTGTTTCGTGGGCCGTCGAGCCCGGCGACGTGCTGGTTTTTCATCCCGGGATGCTGCACGGCGGAGCACCAACCAGCCCCGGCACTCGACGGCGCACATTATCGCTGCGTTTCTTCGGCGACGATGCGGTTTACACTCCGCGATCGAAAGGTGTGCTTGACGAAGTCCGCCCCGAGCGCAGCCCAACCACGGACGAACCCCGATCAGTGTTTCTGAAGCTTCCGGAAACGCTCAAGGCGGGCGATCCGCTCAGGCATCCCGATTTTCCGAAGCTGCGGCCTCGCGGCGAAAGCTGAGCCGAAGAAACAGGCTTGCGCGGCTTACTCCTTGTTCCCGACGAAATCAGGTTTGCGCTTTTCGACGAAGGCTTTGACCGCCTCCTGATGATCTTTGGTGTTGAACGTCATCATCTCGTACGCGAGCGAGGCGTCCATAATCAAATTGGATTGCTGCTTGAGCCACTTGTTGACCGCAAGCTTGCTCCATCGAATCGCCAGCGTCGGGCCATCCGCCAGTTCTTGCGCGAGCTCGCGCGCCCTGGGCATAACCTGCTCGGGCGCAACCGCGTAGTTCACCATGCCGATGCGGCCGGCCTCGGCGCCGCTGATGAAATTGCCGCGCATCAGGAATTCTTTGGCGCGATGCGGCCCGATTAGCAGAGGCCAGATAACCGCGCCCCCGTCGCCCGCGACAATCCCGACTTTGACGTGAGTGTCAGCAAACCGCGCCTTTTCCGACACCACCGTGATATCGCAAAGCAGCGCGAGTGTTGCTCCCAGACCGATCGCGTCACCGTTGATAGCGCCGATGACGGGCTGTTCTACATCGAGAAAATTGTCAACCAATCGGCGCCCATTCGAGGCGGCGATCGGACCGCGTCCTCGACCTTTCCCCTTGTTGCCGCCTGGTCCGACCAGGTTTCCACCGGCCATTCCCTTGACGTCGCCGCCGGCGCAGAAGGCGCGTCCGGCGCCAGTCAGGATGATCGCATTGATATCGCGATCCGCGCGAACGTCGATCCAGATTTGTTCCAATTCGTGGTGAACTACGTTGTTGACCGCGTTGAGCGAGTCCGGCCGGTTGATCGTGATGGTTGCGACACGCTCCGCCACTTCGACTTTGAGGAATTCGTAGTCGCTGTAATCGGTCGCCATGATGATAAGCCCTCCTATTGGTTTTGCCAGAATATGAATGCCGGCTCAGAGCCCTTTCACGAATTTGACTAGCAGCTCGTTGACCTCCCGAGACCGCTCTTGCTGCACCCAATGGCCGCATCCAGTGAGCACGTGCGAGCCACGCAATCCCGGCAACGTCTTGCTGAAGTTAGCAATCGCGCCTCCGCCCCATCGTGTCGGCCCGTCCTTCTCGCCGCCGATGAACAGCGACGGCACCGTGATCGGCTGCCCCGTGAATGCGGCCAGATCTTCCCAGTCGCGGTCCACATTGCGATACCGATTGAGACCACCGGTGAGGCCGGTGCGCTCAAATTCGCTGACGTAGAAGTCGAGGTCTTCGGCCGTCAACCAGCCGGGCAGCTTCTCCGGGATCGTGAGCCGATCGCGCATCCTGCCGCCGTGAGGAATCGTGGCCATGGTGCCGCCGACAGCCGGTGGGGGCGCATCGCCCGACGCGCAGTAGTAAAAGCCCAGCAGCCAACCTTTGACGTCCGGCTCGATTTCGGCTTCGGCGCGACCCGGCTGCTGAAAGTACTCGATGTAGAATTCCTCTTTGCCACCCATCGCGCGGAATGCCTCGCTTGGCCGGCGCGCTCCTCGGGGTGAATATGGGACGCTCAGGAGCGCCAGCGCGCGGAACACGTCGGGGCGCAACAGTGCGGAGTTTGCCGCGATCGGCGCGCCCCAATCGTGACCGACTATGGTCGCGCTTTTCTCACCGAGGGCCTCGACCACGCCCAGGTTGTCGGCGACATGCTTCGTCATACGGTACTCGTCAATCCCCGCTGGCGCCGACGATCGACCGTAACCGCGCACGTCGATCGCCGCCGCGCGGTAGCCCGCATCAGCGAGCGCATGAAGCTGATGCCGCCACGAGTACCACGATTCGGGAAAGCCGTGGACCAGCAGAACCAGCGGACCCTTGCCCGCCTCGACCAGGTGGATTCGAATACCGTTGGCCGTTACGACCCGGTGCTTGAGTTCAGCCATCTGTGCAAACTCCTGAGCGAATTGTTCCCGGACCACTCCTGGTTTTCAGCGGCACTTCACCGACCTTTGAAATGGGGCTTGCGTTTTTGAGCTTTGGCGGCGAATGCCTCCCGAGTGTCTTCGGTTTCGAACATTCTGAAGTGGCGTTCGCTTTCGAGCGCAACATACCCCGCAAAGTCCATCCGTTCCGAATCGACGAAGTTCGCCTTCAGTGTGCGCAGCGCGATCGGCGCAGAATCGGCCAGCCGGTTCACGATCGCATCGACTTCATCGCGAAATCGAACATCGGGGAAAACCCGCGTGACCAGTCCAATCCTGAGTGCCTCCGCGGCGTCGAACTTGCCGGGCAGGAAATAGAGTTCGCGGGCGCGCGCGGCACCGACGATTCGCGAGAGGCTCCATGGTCCACCCATGTCGCCCGCAACGCCAACATCCAGAAACGCAACATTGAAACGCGCCGACTCCGCTGCAAATCTGAAGTCGCAGGCAAGCGCCCATCCGAGACCCGCTCCCGCGCAAGCGCCGTTGACCGCTGCGATCGTTACGGCCGGCATGCTGTGGAGCAGAATCGGCACGCGGAAATCGTCCGCCGTGAGAGGATCATCGGGCGCCGCCGCCGCGATCTGGCCGATGTCGGCGCCGGGGCAGAAGCCTTTTCCCGCGCCGGTCAGCACGAGCACTCTGAGCTCGCGATCTTCGGCGGCGGCCGCGAGCGCCTCGCGCGTTTCGACCAACATCCGATTGGTCATTCCGTTGAGCCGGTCGGGACGGTTCATCGTAAGCCGCGCGACTGGGCCCGACTTCTCATAAACGATCGTTTCGGGGCGAGTGCTGCTCACGGTTTTTCTCCTGTGATCCGCTTGAATCTCGGTGCACGGCGCTCGACGAACGATTTGACGCCCTCCGCCGCGTCGGGATGCTGGAGCGCGACTTTCATAAGGTCATCGGCATCGCGAAACGCGGGTTCCATTGCAAGCGACCAGTGCCGATAGACCTCGGACTTGATCACAGCGAGCGAATTCGGCGAGACGTTCGCGGCCAGTTCGCGCAGGTAAGCCTTGGTCTCGTCAAGCAGCTTTTCGGGCGGCACCAGGCGATCGACAAATCCAATTCGATACCCTTCGGCGGCATCGAAGCGCCGCGAGCTCCATAGCAGATCGAGTGCGCGACTGGTGCCGACAATCCGCGGCAACAGCCACGCCGTGCCATGCTCTGCGATCAGCCCGCGCTTCGAGAATACGGTCGTGAAGCTCGCGTCGGACGCCGCGAATCGCAGATCGCACATCATTGCCAGTACGAACCCGCCTCCCGCGGTGACGCCGTTGACGGCCGCGATGATCGGCTTCGGCACCCGAAGCAAATAGCTGAACATCGCGGGCAATTCATCCGGGTCAGTGGCGCGAGTACTCGACGGCGCACCTCCCTGGGTCGAGCGCGCGAGATCTCCTGCGTCGAGTCCCGCTGAAAAAGCGCGACCGGTTCCCGTAATAACTATTGCGATAACGCCTTCGTCCGCGGCGGCGCGCTCCACCGCATCGCGAATCTGACCGATCATCTCGAACGTGAAAGCGTTGAGCTTTTCGGGCCGATTCAGCCGCACCGTAGCGATTGAACCGTCAATTTCATATTCGATGTTCATGCCGACGCCATGCCTTTTAGGATGCGTACCGGACTTTGACGCATAGCGAGAGTCCGTCCCCGAACGCAACCACCCCGCCGAGGTCGTGATCGTCGCAATTCATGAAACGGCGGATTTTTCGCGGCCTTCAAACTTTTCATTAGGTGCAGTAGGTTTTGACTAGCACCTAAGTATGAAAGACAAATCGAACTTCATGAGTCGCACTTTCGAGGCTGATGGATTTTTTTTGGTGACTGCCGAGCGGATCGCGAGCTTTTGCGCCTCGATCGGCGACAACAATCCTCTGTACCTCGATGCGGCCGCGGCCAAAGCGGGTCCGTTCGGGGGCATCATAGCACCGCCCGCCTTGGTGGCCTCCTTTCGGTACGCTGACAGGGTCTTCGAACAGATCCCGGCATTCAGCCACGGCGGTCTCATGGCTGGCATCGATATCGAACTCGATGCCCCGATTCGCGCAGGCGATTCGATCCGGGTGTCGTCCAGGGTGAAGGAGACTTACGAAAAGACCGGCCGTACCGGAACAATGATATTTGCCGTCGTACGTTCGACGCTTACCAATCAGAAGGGCGAAGTTGTTGCGCGCGTCGACCATCGCATGATGAATCGTCTGTAAGAGGTCCTCTGGGAGCAACTTTGGAGGCACTATGAGCACGTCTCAATCGACATCAACGTCCGCTCGCAGAGTCCAGTTCGCTTTCACCGACGAGCAGGAACAATTCCGCTCCGCGGTTCGGCGATTTCTAAACGACAAATCTCCTACCACTGAGGTTCGACGCCTGATGGCGACTGCCGAGGGTTACGATCCCGCGGTCTGGCGCCAGTTGAGCGAGGATCTCGCACTGCCCGGCATCCACGTGCCAGAGCAATATGGCGGCGCAGGGTTTGGCATGGTGGAGCTTTGCATCGTTACGGAGGAGCTTGGCCGCGCACTGCTCTGCGCTCCTTATTTCTCGACGGCCGTGCTTGCTGCCAATGCGATTCTCACCGCTGGCACCGAGGCGCAGAAATGTGCCTTGCTCCCCGAGATCGCAAAAGGTGCACGCCTGGCGACGCTTGCGGTCACTGAGCCCGATGGTGATTGGAATCCAGCCAGCATCAAGCTGGTCGCGACGCCAGATTCGGACGGATACCGTCTCGACGGAGTCAAAAGTTTCGTCGTGGACGGCCACTTGGCTGAGCTGTTGATCGTCGCTGCACGCGCCCCGAAGACCACCGGCCTCGAGGGGTTGGCGCTGTTCACCCTCGATACGCATGCCGGCGGCGTAGAACGGCGCCTTCTGGAATCCATGGATCCTACTCGCAAGATCGCACGCATCGATTTTCAGGGCGCTCATGCGAACCTGCTCGGCAAGCTCGACGATGGTGCAGAGCCGATCCTCCGTACTCTCGATCGGGCGGCGATCGCGCTTGCCAACGAGATGGTGGGCGGCGCCCAGATTCTGCTCGACTCGGCGGTAAATTATGCGAAGCTGCGAGTGCAGTTCGGGCGGACCATAGGATCGTTCCAGGCTATCAAGCACAAGCTCGCCGATATGCTGCTGGATGTGGAGCTTGCGAAGTCGGCCGCCTACTACGCAGCTCAAGCCGCCGCGGTCGACGATCCCGAGTGGCCCGCGCTCGCCAGTCTGGCCAAAGCTGCCGCGTCAGAAACGTATCTGAATACTGCCGCCGAATGTATCCAGATTCATGGCGGCATCGGCTTCACTTGGGACAACGACACGCATCTCTGGTTCAAGCGAGCCAAAAGCTCGGAGCTGTTCCTCGGTCAACCGAGTTATCACCGGGAACTCTTGATGCAACGTTGGGGAGTTTGAGCGATGGACAAAGTCAGCGATGCTGAGGTGCGTGCCGAAGTGCGTGAGTGGCTGGCAGCCAACTGGGATCCTGATATGTCGCTGGTGGAGTGGCGCAGCAAGCTCGCGGATTCCGGATGGGGAATGCCGCAATGGCCGAAGGAATGGTACGGCCGCGGACTTCCGCACTCGCTCGCGCGAGTGGTCGAGGAGGAGTTCGCCAACGTGGGCGCGGTCCGCGCTGCCAACTCCGGAGTGCGATTGCTGGCCGCGGCAACCCTGCTCGAGCACGGATCGGATCTGCAAAAAAAGAAGTTCCTTCGCCGTATTGTCACCGGGGAAGATACCTGGTGCCAGTTCTTCAGCGAGCCGGGCAGCGGTTCCGATCTCGCCGGCGCCACTACCCGCGCTGATTTAAAGGGAGATTTTTGGATCGTCAATGGACAGAAGGTGTGGACGACCAGTGCGCATCATGCCGACCACGGTCTGCTGCTCGCCCGCACCGATTGGGACGCGCCCAAGCACGAGGGGCTCTCGTATTTCGTGATCAATCTGAAGCAGCCCGGTGTCGACGTGCAGCCGCTCAAGCAGATGAATGGTCACGCGTCGTTTAACCAGGTGTTCTTCACCGACGCGAAAGTTCCGAAGGAGAATCTGGTCGGGCGCGTGGGCGATGGATGGAAGGTGGCGATGACGACGCTCGCCCATGAGCGTCGCGGCGCCGACGGGCTGGCGACACCGTCAAAGCGCGGGACCCGGGTCGGAAAGATACACGCCGAAGAGCGCGCGGAAACCGAAAAGGCAAATCAGCCTTACAAATGGTATCCGCAGCGCGCCGGCCGCGTGGACCTCATCATCGATCGCGCGAAGGAGACGGGGGCGAACAAAGATCCCTACGTCCGCCAGGAGATAGCCAGGCTGATGATCCTGGCCAAGTGCGCCGAGTGGACCGCACGCCGCGCGCGCGCCGCTCAGCAACAGGGACGGCCGCAAGGTCCGGAAGGTTCGCTCGGAAAGCTCGCAGCCAGTCACGTCGCGCGAGCCTGCTCGCGCGTACATACGTTGATTACCGGCACAGAGGCGATGCTCACTGGACGCGAAAGCCCGCGCGAAGGAATCATCGCCGAAATTCTGGTCTCAGTGCCCGCCGTTTCCATCGCCGGGGGCACCGACGAAATCCAGCGCAACATCATCGCGGAGCGTGTGCTCGAGTTGCCGAAAGAACCCCGCTTCGACACCGGCCCATTCCGAAACGTGCGAAAGAACTAGGGGCTCGAGCTGCAGTCCCGTCGATGAGATACAGCTTGCCGAGTGACTGCGAAGTGAGAACCAACGATGTCTGACAAAATCGCAGTGACCGATGTGAAACTGAAATACGCAACCATCCAGGAAGCGAAGACCATGTCGGGGCTGCGTCTCATCCTCGGCGCGAGCACGGTGCCGGGTCCGTGGCGGGAAGCATGCAAGGGAATGTTTTACGTGAAACGAGTTCCCTACACTCCGGTCGCATCCGCAGGTCAGGATGGATCCCAGCGCGAGCTGGTTGAGTGGACCGCGCAAACGAGCGCGCCGGTCGCTATCTGGAATGATGAACGACCTCGCTCGACCTGGATCGAGCAGCTCTATCTCGCCGAGCGCCTGCAACCCGAACCGGCGCTGATTCCGGCGAATGCGGACGATCGCGTTTTGATGTTTGGCCTTATCAATGAAATCGCCGGGGAGAACGGCCTCGGATGGCAGCGGCGGCACCTCCTGATCAAAGGCAACGTCAGCAATCCGGCCACCGATCAACGAACCAGGGATTTCTGGCGCCGCTTCGGCGGAAAGTATCTGTTCAACGAGGAAGCTGCGGCGGCTGCTCCTGCGCGCGTCGCATCGATTCTGAAATTTCTCGCCGAGCGTCTCGACCGTCAGAAGGCCAGGGGCAGCAAATTTTTCATAGGGAATAAGCTCTCGGCCCTCGATATCTATTGGGCCACGTTTGCCGCGCTGATCCGTCCGATGCCGCCCGAGTTGTGCCCGATGGCGACGTCGTTTCGCGAAATGTACACCGAGAGAAATCCGCTGATAGTGGCGGCGACAGCGCCGTCGCTGATGGAGCATCGCGATTTCATCTATCGCGAATACCTCGAGTTGCCGGTGATTTTCTAGCGATATTCGTCGCCGCAGTCGCCGATGGCCTTCATCAGGTCGCGCGACCTGGCGAGTACCGCGTCGATGCCGACGCGATCTTCAGCATCGAGCGCGAAGCTGAACACGCGCGCATTGTCGGCGATATGCTGCGCGATCCCGAGCCGCGTGCCCACGATTACTCCGGCGACAGCGGGACGATCCAGGATGTACCGAATGCCGACGTCGGCAACGGTCGCCTGATGCTTGTTTGCGATCGGTTTCAACGCGCCGAGCAGTTCCTGGAACAGTGTCCATCCTCCCCACGCATCGATCATGTTGCTGTACTTTTGCAGCGAGGCAGTGTTGAGCTCGCCGCGATGTGGCGCCGGACGACCGTGGTATTTTTCCGACAGCAATCCGCCGAGCACGGTGCCATAGGTGAGCAGCGTGATGTTGTGATCGCGGCAGAATCCCGCCATCGCGGCTTCAGGGCGGCGATCGACCAGCGAGTACTGCACCTGGTTCGAGACAATGCGAATGCCGGCATCGGTGATGATGCGCAGACGCTCGGTGTCGAAATTGGTCAGCCCCGAGATGACGTATCTTGCCCTCGCGCTGCACGTCGGCGAGATGCTTGAGCGCATCGAGGTAGCTGCGATCGGCGTAGTCCCACCAATGGAATTGCAGCAGGTCGAGGCACTCGACGCCCATGCGCGAGAGCGAGCGGCCGATCGCATCGTCGACCATTCGTCGCGTAACGCGACCCGGCCGCGGTACCCATTTGGTGAACGCCTGAATCTCCGCAAGGCGCTGCGCACTGTGACGGATCACAAATTCGCGCCGAAACTCGCCGATGAAATCCTCGGCGGGGCCGTAGTGGTCGGCAAGATCCCAGCTCGTGAATCCGGCGTCGTGATACGCAAACATCTCGGCGATCGCGCGCCGAGGATCGATGTGCCCATGCGCACCGGAGACCTGCCACATGCCGTTGAGGATGCGGCAAATGCTGAGGTCGGGGGCAAATTGGAAGCGGCTGGATACGGGTAATGCCATGGCCGCGATATTAGCGCTTGCAGCTGCAGCCGCGAAGTTCGCGGCGCGACCGTTTCCCGTGATTCGGTGCTAAGCTTGCAGCGACTCAAATAGGTCAGTCAAAACCACAGCGAGGAGATTTGTCGATGAAAATCGGTGCATTGGTTTTTCTCACCGAGCAATCCGGCAACCCGGGCGCAATCGCGCGCGAAGCTGAAAACCTCGGCTTCGAATCATTCTTTGTCGCAGAGCACATGGTGGTGCCGAGCACCTACACCACCCACTACCCGCGCTCGCGCGACGGAAAAGTTCCGGAGTTCTATGCCCGCCTGATCGATCCGTTCGTTGCGCTTGCGATCGCCGCGGACGCGACCTCGCGGATCAAAATCGGCACGGCTATCTGTCTGTTGCCGCAGCGCGACGTGATCGAGACTGCCAAAGTGACGGCATCGATCGATCTCTACTCGAAAGGCCGGCTGATTCTCGGCGTCGGCGCCGGATGGTTCCGCGAGGAAGCGGAGGTCATGGGCGTCAACTTCGCACGGCGCTGGCAGCATCTGCGCGAATCGGTCGAAGCGTTGCGCAAGCTGTGGAGCGGCGACGACGTCAGCTACGCCGGCGAGATCGTCAAGTTCCGGCCGGTAAAGCTTGGGCCCAAGCCGGTGCAAAAGCCGGGGCCACCGATTTTGCTCGGCGCGCACGATCCGAAGTACGCGCTCAAACGCGTCGCGCGCTACGCCGACGGGTGGTGCCCCGGCGGCCTCAGCGTCGAGAAGGCGCGCGAGTGCATTCCGCAGGTCAAAAAAATGGCAAAAGAGTTCGGCCGGGATCCTGACCAGCTCGAGTTCTCGGTGCTGCTCGGCGCGGAGCCACCAAGCGCCGATGTAATGAAGCAATACCACGAGGCGGGCGTGAGCCGGCTGGTCGTAGCCGCGTCGGCAGTATCGGAAGACGGCGTCAAAGTGATGCGAGGACTGGGATCGATCGTCGAGCGCGCGGCGAAGCTCTAGCGAACTCGACTACAACAGAAACGGAGCGCCAGATGAAACAACTGATCGATCTGAAAGGGAGACGTGCGCTGGTTACCGGCGGTGGTCGCGGAATCGGCCGCTCAATGGCGCTTGCGCTCGCCGACTCCGGCGCCGACGTAGCAGTGGCGTCGCGCTCGCTCAACGAGCTGGAAGGCGTCGCGCGGGAAATCGCGGACCGAGGCACGCGCGGTTTCGCGGTCGTCATCGACGTCATGAGCCGCGAGGGGATAACGGCCGGCGTCGATGAAGCAGCGCGCAAACTCGGCGGGCTGGATATTCTAATCAACAACGCCGGCGGTGTAATCGCGCAGAAACCCGCGCATCTCGATCCGCTCAATCACGATCCCCAGGCTTTCGAGGACAACCTCTTCCTCAACCTCACCCAGGCATTTTACGCAACCCATGCTGCGCTGCCCTACATGATCAAACAGAAATGGGGGCGCATCATAAGTATCGGCTCCGGCTACGCAAAAAATGGCGGCGGTCCGCTCGCCTACTCCGCCGCCAAGCACGGCCTTATCGGCATGACGCGTTCGCTCGCTTATGCCGCAGCTCCTCACGGCATCAACGTCAACGTGTTGTGTCCCGGATGGACCAACACGAAGCTGGTGGATTGGGACGTCATCGGCGCGAGTAGGGGCATGAATGCCGAAAACGCGAAACGCTTCGCCGAGAGTCAGAACATCCAGCAGCGCATCGTCGAGCCCGATGAACTCGGCGCGATGGCTGCGATGCTCTCCTCCGATGCCGCCGGCGCGGTGACTGGACAAGTGATCAGCGTCGACGGCGGGTTTATGGTCTAGGGGCGGAGTCAGCTCTGGATTTTTCGGCGCACCACACGTGTCTCATTCGAGACGATCGATCACCTTGCCGAAGCCCAGCGTCATCTCGCTCAACACGTAGCTCGCCTGGATCACGCGCTTGACCGGCAATCGATTCCACGGATCGAGGCGCGAACTTTCTGCGAAGGCGATCGAGCCGGTGCCGGTCCAGGCCTCGTGCACTTTGACCTCAGTGTGAGTCTCGATGATATCGGCGCATACTGGACGCCCGTTTTCCTCCGCGGAAGGAATCAGCCGGAAGCTTACCGCGGGCGGCGCGGAGGAATGTCCGTTGGTGGCGGGACGTTCCGGTCGAACGATCGCGTTGGCGAGGCGGACTCCCGCCGGACGTTCGAGCGTGCCATAGACCATATCCTTCTCGCTCTTGAAGTCGATTTGGGCGAGTTTCTTCGGGAAGCCCCAGATTTCGCGGCCCGCGAGCATCGGCGGTTCGGTCGTCACCGCGATGTGCATGATGTAGGACATCGGGCGGCCCTTGTGCTCGACCAGAATCGAGAGAATCGCCTCGTTGTACGGACCAAACGTGGTCCAGGGATATTCGTAAAAAGAAAGCACCGCGGTGGCTGGCTCGGCAATCGCGAGTGGTGCCGGCAGCGCTTGCAAGGCTGCCTCGGTGTCGGTCTCGAACGCGACCGAGATCGACCGCGTGTTGCGATAGTAGAAGGGCGGGCTCTGATACGCGGCTGCATCAGCCGGCATCGAGTATTGCGCGTTCTTCAGATTGAGGTGTCCCTGTTTGGCCATCGTGCGATCCTCCTTGATGAGGGCATTCCGCTGCTATAGCGCCTCAATCAATTGAAAACCAGCGCCGGAGCAACCGGCAAACATCTTTCGCAACTCACTTGTCTCGCTTGGCCGGCGCACCCAGCCGGATGAGCACTTCATCGGTGTGCTCGCCCAGGTGTGGTGCGCGACGTGTGTAGGAGAAATGCGGCGCGAGCCCATCGCTGGCGACAGTGCCGGGGTAGCGCAAATCTCTTCCCAGCTCGGGATGATTGATCGTAGCGAAGCTTTGACGCGCGGCGAAATGCGGATCGTCGAGGTTCTCCTCGGGACGCCGAATCGGAGACCATGCCAGGCCAAGCGCCTGCCCGCGCTTGAAAAGCTCATCGGCGGGGAAACTCTCGACCAATTGCTCGAGCAAGTCGTTGCGATAAATAGCGGCCGCAACGTGATCGTCTTTTTCCAGCTGCGCAAATTCCTCTGTTCCCAGCACGTGAGCGATTCCAACTTGATCCGCCAACTGAGCCAGCGCGCGCTGCTCGCGCTCGAA
Source organism: uncultured delta proteobacterium (assembly GCA_963850125.1). Classification (GTDB taxonomy): domain Bacteria; phylum Desulfobacterota; class Binatia; order Binatales; family Binataceae; genus Binatus. Next base: position 149,657 of record CAWKKB010000002.1, read on the forward strand.
GGGGCTGAGGCTGGCCAGCATGAAAACGCCGTCAGCGCTTTTTGACAAACGCGTATGCGTGATGTTGGGCGCCGCATGACGCGCGGTCTGCCGCTTTACCACCAGCCCACTGTAAACGTAGGTGGGAATCGCGACTTCGGTGCAGGTGTTAACTGCTTCGTGGACCGACACGTCGATGAATTGGCCCTCGCCGGTGAGTTCGCGAAAGTTGATCGCCGCCACCATCGCGACTGACGCGTACTCACCGCCGAGGTGATACGAATGCCACATCGCCGGCGCAATCGGTGGGGTGTCGTACTCGCCGTCCTTGTCGGGATCGTAACCGCAAACCGCCATAATGCCGCCGAGCGCCATCTGCACCAGGTCGGTGGTTTTGAGCGCGCGATGCGGCCCATCGAGCCCGAACGGTGTGATTGTGCACACGATCAGGCGCGGATTCTGTCCCGCGAGTTCGCGCCACAGCGGTAAGCGTCGCGCGACGGTCTCGAACTCGCCCGAGAGCAGCACGATATCTGCTTTGGCGGCCAGCGCGGCGAGCACCGGCTGCGCATCCGGATCGTCAACGTCGAGAACGACGCTTTTCTTATTGAGGTTGTAGCGCCAGAAAAAGATGCTCTGCTCAGGAACAGGTGCCGTGGACGCGAATGGGCCGATTCGCCGCGACGCCGAACCATCGCGCGGCTCGAGCTTGATGACTTCCGCGCCAAGGCCCGCAAGCAGCATTGCGGCGTAGTCGCCTGATTGATCGCCGATTTCGAGGAGAGTGAAACCGGAGAGCGAAGTGCTGAGGTTTCCGGCGGTGATCAAATCACACCTTCGTCGGTTAGCGCTGCCATCTCAATCGCGCTGAGGCCGAGCAGTTTCCCGAATACGAATTCGTTGTCCTCGCCTAACTTGGGAGCAGCGCGTCCAGTCGGTCCGCCAACGTCTGCGGGCGAGCGCGATAGCTTGGCGGGAAATCCTTCAACCGGCCAGGTGCCGATTTCGCTGTGCGGCAAATCGACATAGTAGCCGCGCGCCTTGAGCTGCGGATCGAGGTCGAATCGATCGGGAGCTTTCTGCACCACGCCCGCGGGAATACCGCGCGCCTGCAATCGATTCATCAAATCGTAGCGCTCGCATCGGATGGTGAAAGTAGTCAGCTGCGCGTCGAGTTCGTCCTCATGCTGCTTGCGCGAAGCGGCACTGGCGAAACGTGCATCCAGCGCCCAGTCGGGCGAGCCCATCTCGTCGATCAGCGCGCGCCACTGCTCATCGGATTGAATCGAGAGAGCGACCCAGTTGTCGTTGCCGATGCATCGATAGGCGCCGTGTGGTGACCAATCGAGAAACGGCATCCGGTTTCCGTAGCGCACGGTCGGCTTGCCGGTGATTTGATGTTCGACTATCGAGGTGCCGGAGAGCATTAGGCCCGTCTCGCACTGCGACATGTCGATGTAGCAGCCGGTGCCGTCGATGCGCTGACGACGAATTGCCGCCATCAGCATGATCGCGCCGAAGTAGCCAGGCGAGTGATCGAGGTATGAGTAACCCCATCCCGCCGGCGGACGCGGCTCTGGAAGGCCAGACATAAACGTCAGACCGGAGAACGCCTGCGCGGTAGGACCGTAGCTGACGTAGTCCTTGTACACGCCCGCCTTACCCACGCCGGTGGTTTGCACATATATGATGCGCGAATTGATCTTGCGCAGTTCGTCGTAACCAAGGCACCACTTGTCCATCTGCCCGGGACTGAAGTTCTCGCAAATCGCGTTAGCGTCGCGCACCAGACGGCGCAGGAGGTCCCGTCCCTTCGGGTGATTGAGATTGAGCGTGACGCCGTACTTGCCGGGATTGGTATTGTTGAAATATCCGGCGCGATTGTAGCTCCCGCGGATGTCGTGGCCGCGAGTCACACCCTGATTGCGACCGCCATCGGCGGTAGCATGATCCGGCGCGAACGGGGGTACGTAGCGGATGAAGTCGATCGCCTTGCGCTCGCTCCATTCGACCCGAATTACTTGCGCTCCAAAGGTCGCCAGCAGCCGCGTCGCCTGCGGCCCCACCTGCAGCCAGGTTAGATCGATGATCCTCACACCGTCGAGCGCGTGCCTGCTTTTGGATGTTTCGTCGCTCATCACTCTATCCGGTACTCGAAATCGAGGTCTGTGTAAAAGTGAGAAAAAGAAGTTCCTCGTTTCGTTCCATTGCGAGGTTCCTCTTCGATCGCGCAAAATCCCCGGGCAGGAGGCACTGATGAAGGCAATTCAATTTGACCGCCTCGGCGGACCCGAGGTGATGGAACTGCGCGAAGTGCCAAAGCCGGAATTACGACCGGGCACGGTCGTCGTCAGGAATCGCGTCATCGCGCTCAACTACGGCGACGTCTTCTTCATCAAGGGCCAATACCTGGTGAAGCCGGTCTTCCCCGACATTCCCGGGATGGAAGCGGCGGGAATCATCGAGGCGGTGGCGCCGGATGTCACCGGCCTCGTGCCGGGGATGCGCGTCGCCTACATCGGCATGGGCGCTTACGCGGAGTTCACGCGGATACGCGCCTCGCGGGTCATTCCAATTCCCGACACGACGACCTTCGAGCAGGCTGCGGCGTTTCCGATTGCGGTGCTGACCGCATGGCATCTGATTCATTCGTGTCACAACACCACCGCGAATCAAATCGTCCTGGTGCATTCGGCAGCGGGTGGAGTAGGAATCGCGGCGGTTCAGATCGCGCGCGCGGCGGGCGCGCACGTTATAGGAACCGTCTCGAGTGACGACAAAGCAGACCTCGTCCGGAAATTCGGGGCGCAGGAAGTCATCAACTACGCGACGCATGATTTCGCCACCGAGACTATGCGCATCACCAGCGGCCGCGGCGTTGATCTCATTCTCGATGCGGTCGGGAAGCCGACGTTCGAGAAGGGTCTCGCCTGCCTCGCGCCCTTAGGCCATCTGATCCTTTACGGAAGCGCTGGCGGAGCGCCGGATCCAATCGACCTTCGCCGCCACCTGTCCGCGAAGTCGCTTAAAGTCAGCGGCTTCGTGGTCCCGATGGTGTATGCGATGCGCGAGATACATCGGCGCGGCCTCGATGCGGTTTTCCAGCTCGCGCGTCAGGGACGCCTTACGATTCCAATCGGCAGGATTTTCGCGCTCGCCGAGGCCGCGGATGCTGTGCGCTTCCTGCAATCGCGCCGCTCCACCGGCAAGCTCCTGCTGATTCCCTAAGATGCGCGCCCGGTCAGCAGAACGCTGTCCTGCCGCGGATTAGTTCGGACGACTGAACTCGTCTCAGACGGCGAGCCGCTGCAGCGCACCTGCTGCAGCGGCCCGCCCTTCAGGTGGGGGGAGGTACATGAGGCGCACTAGGTGCACATCTTAGGGTTGCATTACTTCGCGGATATTCATTTTCTTTCATTGGGATTCGCTCTCGTCGGTTGCTGGCGCGTCGTTATGCTGTGAAGCCGCCTCTCCCTTGCTTTGCTGCTCGTCACCAGAGCCTTCTTCGGTCGCCAAAGCGCTGACGACGACTGAGACGGCACGTTTCATGACTCTCACCTTCGAGTTCTATGTTCGAGATTCTTGTTTCTCAGCTCAGGTGTCAGGTCAAAGCTTGAGCAAGGGGCGGACCAGCCGGAAAGGGCCGACAGACTCACAAAGGACGATCAGGGTTGCGGGGCAAATTGCCCCACCAGTCGGGGAGGTTCACCCCATTATTCGAAGCCGCGCAGCTGCTTTCTGAAATCGATCGAATCTCACGCAGCGAAAAGTGTTGGCGGAAACAGGAAGATCACGACGGGGATGAATTGGTTGCGGATGGCCGCCAGTTTGCAACGACGGTTGCCGGGAAGGGCAACGTGGCAAACCCACTGTCGATCGCACGCTCAATAAAATGCCACGACGCACGAGCGATGAAACTCAGACGAGAACCTGTTTTTTACGACCGGGTCTTACTGGCATTGTGTGTTGGCACCGCAATCTTCGGGCTCGTCGCATTCATTCTCCTTGAGTGAGACGAGTCCTGCTCACGCCCGTTTCTCCGGAGTATCGCCCCGTTGCTACTGCGAGTTTCCTGCAACGGCAGCGAGCCAAAATCGCAAGGATTCTGCTAGTCGGGACCCCCAACTCTGATGTGGTTCGTGCGAGTCGGCACTCGCGTGACATTTGTGTTGCTACTGGCGCTGACGCCCGTGGTAGCAACCTATACCTATTGGAGCGTCCAACGATCGACGCGAACCTATATCAATGATCTGCAGCGCGAAATCCGCGCGACTACGCGAGGTCTGGCACCCGCTCTCGAAAATGAGAGCAGGGAAGGTCGATGGGATCAGATTCGGGATGTCCTGGCGCGCATCAGCACGGAGGGCACTGAAAGCGCATTGCTCGGCCGCGATGGCAAGCTCTGGTACGCTCCGCACGACTTCCCATCTGAATTGATTCCGAACTCCCATGAGTTCGATCGCGCAAACTCGAAAGGCTTTGTCGAATTCGAGCGAACCGCGGTTGCGCGGCAATGGTTTTGTCGGCTGATAACACTGAGCAGCCAGAGTGGGCAGCTTATCGGTTACCTGCTGCTCGCCCAGGACTGGACCGATATCAACAACGACTTGAGAGCCCGCACGATGGTGTCGGTCGCTGCCGCACTGGTGCTTGTTATGGGCATCGCTACGATTATACCTCTCGTGGTCCGGCGTTATGTTTCCCGACCGCTGGCCGAGTTGACCAAAAGAGTGACCCGCTTTTCCAAGGAAGCCGAATTCGGAAGAGGCCCTCCAGCCGACGAAGTAAGACTGCTCACCGAGGAATTTTGGAGTCTGGACGACCAACTGGTCAAGGCGCGCGCCGACCTGCTTGAGAGACATCGCCGGGAACTCGAACTCGAGCGAAGACTTCAGCACGCGGAGAGACTCGCCACCATTGGCACCCTGGCGTCCGGGCTGGCCCACGAAATTGGTACGCCTATGGGTGTCATCCGTGCTCGAGCGGAGTACCTGCTGAAGTTTAACCTGCCACCGGCGAAGAGTCAGGAAGGCCTCGAGATCATCGTCGGACAAAGCGATCGGATTTCGCGCATCGTGAGGATGCTCCTGGACTACGCGCGCCCTCGCGAATCGCTCAGGGTCGCCTGCGATGTGCGACTCATCATCGAACGCGCGCTGAATCTCGTGGAAACAGAAGCCGCGCGACGCAACATAGAAGTCGTAAAAGAACTGGGTGACAAGCCGCTGATGGTGGACTGTGACGGCGACCAGTTGCAGCAGGTGTTCGTGAATCTGGCGATTAATGCGCTCGATGCCATGGCTATCAACGGTGGAACTTTTCGAGTAACCGCCGAACCCGAGGATTCCGATCGCGAACCACGCCTGAAAATCACTTTTGAAGACACCGGGACTGGTGTCTCGCCGCAGCACACAGGTAGCGTCTTCGATCCTTTCTTCACGACCAAGGACCCAGGCAAGGGCACAGGAATGGGCTTGGCCGTGAGCCAGTCGATAATGCGCGACCACAACGGTGAAATCACACTCGATTCCGGACCGTTGGGCACCAGGTTTTACGTTACATTCCCAATGATACAAGTACGACCATCTTGACGCTCGCGAGCCGCACCCGGGCTCTACCGCGAATCTCGCTCAGCGCCGAATTTTGATGGTCGTGCCGCCCGGAACCTCGCTCCGCGTTCCGGTCCACGTAGCTGCCTTTTCGCTGGGCCGCGGTGGCATTCATTAAGCGTTTCGTCCGGCTCCACCGCATCTCGAAGTACCGTGCCAAGTGCAGTGCTATCTGAAGAAAGTTGTGCGTCGCAGATTCCGCGCAACAGATCCGTAGAATCGGTCATCGGCTTGTGCAGGTCCAATTTGTCCACCCCATGAATGGTTGTCTCTTCCAATCAAAAGCTCCCAGTCGGCGCGATTTTCGCAAGCAATGTGCCCGGCAAAAAGCCTCGATAATTCTTGCACCGAAGTCGAATTACCGTGGCGAAACTCCACAGGAGCCGGGGCGTTTCGCCACGTCCGTTTGCCTCAGCGAGTTAATATCGACGAATCCTGTTTGGCGGCGCCTTTGGCATGGCTCTGGCTCGTGGCGTTGAAGGGAGAGCGAGGGGCACAATGTGCGCACGATTGCGGGGTCCGTCCGCGGTCTGCATTCGCAGAGACGTTCCCTTGGCGCGGAGCAGGAGCAATCTGGTGGTCGTCTTCGCCAATCGACCCCGAATATAATGCCCTCGTGAAGATTGGCACCCGCCAGACATTGGTCATGCTCCTATGTGTTGCCCCTGTACTAGTCGGCTACATGTATTTCAGCATTAGCCGTTCGACGCGGGTCTATGTCGATGAGCTTAAGCGAGAGACTCGAGCGACAACTCGCGCACTCCAGGCTGCCCTCGAAGTCGATATCGCGGAGGGCGATTGGAAGGCAGTAAGCCATGCCTTCGAGCGAATTCGGCGTGAAGACGTCGAAGCCGCGCTGCTCGATTCGAGCGGCGCCGTCAAATTTTCATTGCCCGATTTCCCACTTAACCCGCCACCCAGGATTCCGGCGCTGAACGAAGTTCTGAAGGGAAAGACGATCGAGTTCATGCAATCAAGGGGACGCTTGAATTGGTTTTGTGGAGTCGCACCTTTGTTCGAGAATGGCCAGCTATCTGGTGTGTTGCTGGTCGCACAGGAATGGAACGGTGTGACCGAAGACCTGCATCAACGCGTCGTTGTTTCTATATTTGCGGGCACTGTCGCGCTGACCCTGGTCGCGGTTCTGATCCCGCTGGTAAGTCGGCGCTATGTATCGCAGCCGTTGGCCGAGCTTTCGCGCAAGATCTCACAATTTTCCACAGAAGAGGAAACACGCTCGGACCCCAACGCCAACGAACTCGAACTCCTGACTGAAGAGTTCCAGCGGCTCGACCAGCAACTGGCGACGGCCAAGCAGCGATTGAGAGACGAGAGTGAACGAAAGGTGGAGCTGGAGCGCCGATTGCGCCACTCAGACAAGCTCGCCACGATCGGGACGCTGGCGTCCGGACTTGCCCATGAGATCGGCACGCCACTGAATGTAATTCGTGGACGAGCTGAGTACCTGCTGAACGCTAACTCTAATCCGCTGAAAACTACCGAGGGGCTCGAAACAATCGTCAGTCAAATCGATCGGATCACAAAAATCGTACGTATGCTGCTCGATTTCAGCAGCCGCCGCGAGCTCGCGCAGCATCCGCGCGACGTCAGAGAGATTGTCGAGGCCACGCTGAATTTGATCCGGACGGAGGCCCAGAGACGCGGCGTCCTCGTTATTGCCGATCTTCCCACAGATCCACTAATCGTAAAGTGCGAGGCAGGCCAACTTCAACAAGTCTTCATCAACCTGGTGGTCAACGCGCTCGATGCCATGAGTCAGGGAGGTGGGACTCTTCAGGTCACTGCTGAGTCGCGAACAGATGGCATGCACAAAAATCTCCGGCTGCTGTTCGAGGATAGCGGACCTGGAATCGCCGAGAGCGATCGCGAACGAATCTTCGATCCTTTTTTCACGACCAAGGAGCCTGGCAAAGGCACTGGAATGGGACTCTCGATTAGCCAGTCGATTGTCCTGGAGCATGACGGAACGATCGAAGTCGAACGAGGGCGAACTGGCTCATGCTTTGTTGTGACGCTGCCCCTGATGACCGACCGAGACGGCATCCTTTCGAAAAGCGATGACTAGCGAAGCGAGAAAAGCGACAATCCTGGTGGTGGATGATGACCGCGAGATGGTCAGCATGCTGCGCGACGTGTTGGAAGCGACCGGCCATCGCGCCGTGACTGCGTACTCGGGTGCCGAAGCCATCGCGATGGTCGAGCGCGAAGAACCTGACCTGATGATTTCGGACTTGCGGATGAGTGGAATGAGCGGCGATCAGCTGCAGAAACAGGTGAGAAAAATCGCGCCGAACCTTCCGGTTGTGATCATCACCGCCTTTGGTTCAATTGAGACCGCCGTCAGGTCCATGCGGCTTGGTGCTTTTGACTATGTCACCAAGCCATTCAGCAACGACGAGTTAGTGCTGGTAGTAGCGCGAGCGCTGGAGGACCGCGAACTCCGCCGGGAAGTGCTCAGGTTACGCAGCGAGTTGGCCCACCGATTTGGATTGGATCAGGTCATTGCGCGCAATCCCAAGATGCTTGCTCAATTTGAGGTGTTGCGGCAGGTGGCGGACACCTCGGCCAACGTGCTGCTCACGGGAGAAAGCGGGGTTGGCAAGGATCTCTTTGCTCGCGCGCTGCACTATCACAGCCGGGTGCAAGGTGGTCCGTTCGTCGCGGTAAACTGCGCAGCGATCCCGGAGAATCTGCTGGAGAGTGAATTGTTCGGCTACGTCAAAGGAGCGTTCACGGACGCTCGACAAAACAAGGCCGGCCTGTTCCAGGCCGCGCATCGAGGCACGCTCTTTCTCGACGAGATCGGGGAGTTGCCGGTTGCTCTACAACCGAAGCTGTTGCGCGTTATCGAAGACAAGCGCGTGCGTCCAATCGGTGACACCGAAGAGACTCCGGTCGAGGTCCGAATAGTGGCCGCCACCAACACCTCGCTGGACGACGAAATCGCCGAGGGAAGGTTCCGCGCGGACTTGTACTATCGAATCGCCACAGTAACGATCGCGATTCCGCCGTTGCGCGAACGAGCCGAGGACATTCCGTTGCTGATCAAGCATTTCCTCGCGCGGACCAGCAACGAGTCTGGCCGGCGGATTCCCGAAATTTCCGCCGAAGCGATGGAACGTCTGCTCCACTATCCATGGCCGGGGAACATTCGGGAACTTCAAAACGCGATTCAGAGAGCGCTGATTCTATGCCGTGACGATCGCATCAAGCTCTCTGATTTGCCACCGAAGGTTGCGGGTGAATATCGGCCTTCCGTGAATCTCGAGTTCGCGGTGGCGCGAGCTATGACTCTTGAGGAGGTAGAGCTGGAGTATATCCACGCGATCCTGGCGTCGGTGGGGGGAAACAAAACCGAGGCAGCTACTCTGCTCGGGATCGATCGCAAGACTCTCTATCGAAAACTCGGAGCTTCAGACGCCGAGTGAAACGGCGTGATCAGTTTTCATATTCGACTCATTTCCGCAGATCGCTCCGGACTCTGCACACTCTAGGCTGCTGGGGCGAAATGCCTCGGCAGCCGTAGCCTTTTGCGCTGCACTGTTTTGGATTTCCTTATCTCCGGCTCGAAATCAACCCGTTCTTTCGCTGGCACCATCCCTGCTTCTGCGTCCTGGTATCACAAAGCCCCGCTACGGTGCGTCCAAACAATTCGTATAGTTTCATCGATCCGGATCTAACAAGGGAAAGAACTCGTAAATGAAGACTAACTTAACCGGTCACCCTGAAGAGGTCCTCACAATCCTTCGGGCAAGCCTCTGCCGTTTGAATCTGCCAACGAACCTGGTCGAAGAACTGATCGCGCGCCACATTGCGGTTGCCTTCCAGAAGGACGCGCTGGTGTTCTGCGAGGGCAATACCGACGGCATGCTCGCCTGCATCTTGAGTGGGTACGTAAACGTGTATTGCCCGGTGGGCGACGGAGATCGCACCCTGGTCCGAATGGCTGGACCGGGGAGATCATCGGCTATCCTGACTATGTCGACGAAAAGGGCCGTCATGCGCGCCTGTTCGAGGCCCAGGCTGCGAGCAAATGCACGTTGGCTCTCTTCAACTGCGAACATGTCACGCGGCTGCTGGCCGCTCTTCCCGCGGATGCTTTGATCTCGATCCTCATGGCCCTGAACACTTTCTGGTCCGAGAACCTCCGCTTCTTTGCGATCCTGCTGAACCTTCCTAACTCGGACCGTCTCGCGATGGTGTTGAGCGATTTGGCGCAACGGGCCGGGGCAGTAGACTCGGAAGGAATAATCCTGATTCCGGAAATCGGCCAGGAGGATCTCGCCGAGATGATCGGTTGCTCTCGGCCATTGGTGAGCCGACTGATCGCTGAAATGGTCGAATCCGGGTTGCTTACGCGGCGAGGAAGGCGATACGTTCTGCTGAAGAACTGGGACTTTAACCAGAGTAATCGCAGCCCCCATAAGGCGATTCGGCGGCTTCACGCCATCCCTCCGGGAAGATTCTCTACCTTCGCAGTAGGCTCTCCGAAGCGCAGAGTCGTTGCCTCGTGACTTTTCAGTTGCGGCGGCTTGCGAGCGGCCTCGGCCCAAGAAAGCTGCCCGCCCGCGGCGCGACTTCTTTCAACTTGATCACCGCATCAGCAAGGTCTGTGAGGTCCTGCTTCGCGTTCTCGGTAAGCTGGCCCTCGACAAAATCGGCCGACGCGAGATAGACGCTGGTCGGCACCAGCAGCGCGCCAAACCATGCAAGCACGTCGCGCAGATGCCAATCGACGCCGAGAAAGTGATGCTGGGTCGCGCCCATCGCGATAATTCCGACCGGCTTTCCGGCCAGCGATTCGACCGGCAGATGATCGAGCAGGTTCTTCAGCGCGCCCGTGAAGGATCCCCGATAGACCGGGCTCGCGATAATCACACCGTTGGCGGCGCGCACGCTCTCAATGATCGCGGCGGTGTCATCTTTATATTGTTCGGGCGGCCTGCCGTCGGCGAACGCAACTTTCTTGTCGGCCAGGTTGATCAGCTCGACCTCGAGGTCTTTCCGCGACGCACTCGCGGAATCGAGTAGCCATCGCGTCGCGCTAAGCAACCGTCCCGGCGGCGTGACGCTTCCCACAATCGCTAACAGTCTCGTCGGCATAAATTTTCTATCCGGCGACGCGCCCGGCGATACTCCCGTGTCCTTCGCGATGAGCGATCTCTCGGCGCACTAGTGGAATCAGTTCGCGGCCGTAGTCGATAGCGTCTTCGAGCGGATCGAAACCACGAATCAGAAAAGTCGTGACGCCAAGGTCGGAGTAGGCGAGCATCGATTCTGCGACCTGCTCGGGCGTCCCGACCAGCGCAGTCGTATTGCCGCGCGCGCCGGTGGCCGCTGCAACTGCCGTCCATAGCCTCTTGTCGAGCACTTCGCCTTCGGCCGCTGCCGCGAGCAACCGCTGGGAACCAACGGCGCCAGGAGTTTTAGCCGGTGCTCCCAGCATCGCGTGCCCGCGTATTTCACGGATGGTTTCTATGATTCGTCGAGCGCGCGCCCACGCCGCATCTTCTGTCGCCGCAAGGATCGGCCGCGTGGACAGGCTGAATCTTACCCTGCGTCCGTGCCGTGCCGCCGACGCGCGGACCTGCGCTATTGTCTTGGCAGCTTCCGCCAACGGCTCACCCCACAGCGCGTAAACGTCGGCATGCTTTCCTGCGATTGCGATCGCGGCATCCGACGAACCGCCGAAGTAGATCGGAATATGCGGTTTCTGAAGAGGTTTTACGTCCGAGAACGAGCGCACGAATTTGTAATACTTGCCTTCGTGATCGATTGGCTTGTCCGCGGTCCAGATCCGTCGAAGAATTTCGACGTACTCGTCGGTGCGTTCGTAACGCTCATCATGCGAAATGAAGTCGCCGTCCTTGCGCTGCTCGCCATCGTCGCCGCCGGAGATGATGTGTACCGCGAGCCGTCCGCCGCTGAATTGATCGAGCGTCGCCAGCTTGCGCGCGGCAACTGTCGGTGCGACGAAGCCGGGCCGATGCGCCAGCATCAGGCCGAGTCTCTCGGTCACGAACGCGGCATACTGTGCGACAATGAAGCCGTCGGCGCCGTTGGAAAAATATCCGATGAGTATCCGGTCGAAGCCCGCCTGTTCGTGAGCCTGTGCGAAGCGCCGCACGTAATCGACGTCGATCGCAGGTCCGCGCGGCGGATGAATCTCCGACGCCGCTTGCGTGCCGATCATCCCGATGAACTCAACGCTCATGGACGCTCTCCTTCGCCGACGGCCGAGGCTGGCTATCATCCTGCGGCGAGCGCTTCCGCCGGCCAGGCCTCCTGCCGGATTGGCAGCTTCGGAAACAGCAACTCCGCCACATAGTATGCCTCTTCCAGTCCCGGATAGCCCGAAAGAACGAACGTGTCGATACCCAGGTCGAGGTATTCCTCAAAGCGTCGCGACAGAGTCTTGGGATCTCCGACCAGCGCAGTCCTTGCTCCGCCGCGAACGAGTCCAATGCCTGCCCACAAATTCGGGCTGATCTCGAGATCTTCGCGACGCCCGCGATTGAGTTGCCCCATCCGCCGCTGCCCGACCGAATCCATGCGCGCGAAGGTTTGCTGTGCGATCGCGATCGCGTCGTCGCTGACGTACTTGATCAGTTCATCGGCGGCCGTCCAGGCCGCCGCCGCAGTTTCGCGAACTATTATATGTAGCCGCATGCCGAACCTGAGCGTGCGCCCGAGCTCTGCCGCACGCTTGCGAACTCGCGCGATTTTCTCGGCGGCCTGAGCTGGTGGCTCGCCCCACGTCAGGTACAGATCGACGTGTTTGGCCGCCACCTCGATTCCCGCATCCGATGATCCGCCGAAATAGAGCGGGATGTGCGGCCGGTGTTCGCGATCGATGAGCAAGCGGCCTCCAGCGATCTTCAGATGACACCCCTCGAAATCGACTTCCTTGCCCTCGAGCAGCGGCTTCCAGACGGTCAGGAACTCGTCGGTGATTTCGTAGCGCGCATCGTGATCGAGATGCAGGCCCTCGCCTGCCAATTCCGCCGGATCGCCACCGGTGACGACATTGATGAGACAGCGCCCACGGGAAATTTTGTCCAGCGACACCGCCATCCGCGCCGACACTGTCGGCGACACCAGGCCGGGCCGCACCGCGACCAGGAATTTCATGCGCCGCGTCACAGGAACCAGGGAACCGGCAATCACCCATGCGTCCTCGCATGAGCGGCCGGTCGGCAGCAGCGCGCCGCCAAAGCCGAGCCCGTCAACCGCCTCTGCAACCTGCCGCAAATAAAATGGCGTAGCGCGGCGACTGCCCTTGTCGGTGGCCAGATAGCGGCCGTCGCCGTGCGTGGGGATATACCAAAAGACTTCCATGATTGGTCACGATGCCGCCGCGGGAACCGGCTCGCGTTGCGCCGACTCCTTCTTGAGAGTCCGGCTTCGACGACCGTCGATGCTGACTGGCACATCGCCGGCGACGGTCACGCGCCGATGCAGTCGCGGCTGTTTGCCGTAGTCGTCGATCGCAACGTGCTGGGTGGCGCGGTTATCCCAAATCGCAACGTCGCCCACCGACCATCGCCATCGCACAGTGTTCTCAAGGCGCGTCACGTATCCCTGCAACAGGGCAAAGAGCTGCTTCGAATCGGCTTGCGGCAAATCGACAAACTTCCGCAGGAACGCGCCGAGTATGAGGGTTCGCTCTCCGGTTCCCGGATGCACGCGGACGACGGGATGCTCGGTTTCATACACGGTCGAAGTGAAAACGTCGAAGTAGCGTTTCAGCTTGTCGGACGTGGCCTTCGTGGGCACGGAATAGTCGTACGCGTTGCTGTGGACCGCCCAGAGGTTGTTGGCGATTTCCTGCAACTTCGGAGGCAACGACTGGTACGCCGCCGCCGTGTTCGCCCATGCAGTGTCGCCGCCGTGAGTCGGCACGATAAGCGCGCGCAGGATCGAGGCTTGCGGATAGGCGTCGACGAACGTCACATCGGTATGCCACGCGGTCGCGCGATTGCCATGCGTACCGTCGATGTCCAGCACGGCCTCGGTGCCTTTCACCGAGGGGACGGTCGGATGCGGCACGATATCGCCGAGCAGGCGTCCGAAAGCCTCGTGGCTGGCTTCGTCAAGATGGGCCTGCCCGCGGAAGAATATCACTTTGTATTTGAACAGGGCTTGCCGAATCGACTCGACCGTCGTGGTTTCCAACTCACCCGAAAGCCGCACACCCCTAATCTCTGCGCCGATACGCCCGGCGATTGGTAAGATCTCGAAACTTTCTTTTCCGTTCGTGCTCATTGCTTGCTCCTTACTATTCTGGAGTGCCCGGCGCACCGAGCGCTCGAGCTGATCGATCTCGTCGGTGTGCGGCGGCCAAGAGAATTCCTGAGTCTTCAGATGCCGTCGCCCTCGTCGAACGCCCGCCGCGAGCGAGCGCCTGGGTGAGGTTGCTGTTCGGCGGGACGTCGCGCGTGAGCCATACGCGGAAGACGCGCGTTGCCCTTGACCAGCACGCCGTTCTCGCCGACCGGAAACACTTCAATCGCGCGATCAGGCGCTCTTCTCCGGCGGCCAGAAGACGAGCGCGCGGACCTCAATGCTTTCGCGCGGCGGGGCGTCGGGCGCGCTGGTGGGATCCTCAAATGCGGAGTGAGCGGTGAAGCGCGCGCGGCCGTCCTCTTTCGAGTCGTAGCACTTCAGCAGGATCACTTCGTTGCGCTCGAGGCGCGGAAAATAGAACCATCGATGGTTCGGGTTGTAGGTGAAGCGGTAGGTCTCGCCGACTTTGTCGCGATAGACCAGGTCGGAAGGAACGAAGTCTTTGGGGTCGATCGAGCTCGAATCGCAAACGGCCAGCGGGGTCGATTCGATCGGTCCGCGAATCGGGCGCCATACGTTGATTTCCGCAAAGCGATGCTGGAGACGTTCTTCGGCCTCGGCCGGAGGCAGATGATCGCGGACTCGGCGCGGCCCCGACTTGGCGGTGTAGTCATTGTGAACCGCCTTGCCATATTCGCGCGCGTTCTTTTCGCCGCGCTTGGCCAACTCGAGGTTGCGCACCTGGTGGTCAAAGACAACGACCTTCTCGGCGCCGGTCGCTTCCTTCAGCAGCCGCTCGACTTCCGGATAGTACGTCGCCTTCACTTCATCCTGATCGTAAAAGTCGCGTACTCCCGTCTCCTGATGGATCAACTGGAAGCCCTGCCGGTCGAGCGACAAGTCGCGGACAACTTCTCGCGCGTTTCGAATCGGCACTGTATGTGCGGCGAACTTTCCCGTCGAGCGCGGCGTTCCGGCCGGCGGCTCGTAGGCGTAGTAAACCGGTTTCTCGCTCGATTCCTCGATATAGTTAAGCGACCCTTCGACCACGGTCCCGGCGCGGTTTCCGGCAGCTTCATGTGATTCGGAAATTCTGTCCATTGGTGCGAGCCTCCTCATATACAGCTCAAATCAGTTAGCCAAGTAATTTGATGGACTTAATAGTTTTATGGCTGCGAGTCAAGGCCCGGAAGTGTCTAGATCTCCGTCTACTCGATTGCTGAAAAGCAGTTATCAGTAATCTTATATTATCTGGTAAATGGATATATGATTATTAAGCCAGAAACCCGCGGACGAACGGCTCGACCCAGATGATCTCCCAGAAATCGAAATATGCGCTAAAGGCGCTGATCGTGCTCGCCGAGGAGTACGGCAAGGGCCCTATCCTGATCGCGGATATTGCCCAGCGCGAACGTATTCCGCGTAGCTTTCTCGAACTCATTCTCCTGGAGCTTAAGAACCATCGCTTTCTGGACAGCCGAAAGGGACGCGGAGGAGGTTACTTCCTCGCGCGCCCTCCCACGCTGATCTCCGCCGGACAGGTGTTGCGCGCGATCGAGGGACCGCTCGCTCCGCTGCCGTGCGCGAGCAAGACGGCATACCGTCGATGCGAGGAGTGTCACGACGAGCGCACCTGCGCGGTCCGGCTTCTGATGTGCGATGTGCGCGAGGCCTCGGCGCGGATTCTGGACTCGACCACCTTGGCGGACCTGCTCAAGCGCTCGCAGGTCGCGATGCACGGACACGAAGTGCTCGACTTTTCCATCTAAGCTTCCCACGAGGAACGCTTCTTCGGATAGCGGGTGCTTCGTACACGCTGGCGCCGTCCTACAGATCGCAACTGCTTCATCGGCAGCACGTGAGGCTGCAGTATGCGCAGTTGGCGCCGAAACGATTCGGAATCGAGTTCGAGCACCTCGCATACGTACTCGAAGGCAAAAGGCACGACGCCATCTTTTGCTTCGAACCAGCGCGCGACTTTCGCGAATTCGACACGATCTGCGCGCCGGCGCGAACCCCGCTGCCTCAGATAAGTGCGGACCGCGTCCTCCAGCACAGCAAACACGAGCCGAGTCTCGCCGTCGAGAAACGCATTGCGACGAATCAGATCGTAGAACTGAACGGGTACGACCAGGCCCATCTCGAATGCGGGAGCGGGCGACGATTGGTGAGGGCTGAAGGACGACGGTTCCGCGGCGCGCGCATCGGGGCTGGCGATCATCGCTCAGTCCTTTGGTTTCGCGAATCGGCGGAAGTTGCGATTTTCTTATCGAGGTAGAACGAGGTCGCCGACGGGTAGCAGCCGAAATGAAAAACTCTCTCACCAGTTGAAGCATCGGAGACGGTGCGTTCGCGTTTGAGCTGCTCGCGCGCATGCTTCAAGTTTCGCGGTTCATCGCGATCCCGGGAGGCTTCGAGCTGGCGATCCTCGATCTCATAGCGCACTGGCTCGAAACTCGCGGCGATATGCGCCAGCTCCGAGAACCCAGCGAATGGAGATGCGCCCGGCTCCGCAGGTGCAAATGCAATGAAGCGACGACGACGCTTGCCTTTGTGAAACATAGTCAATCTCCAGCTACTGCGGATTAATCATCACCATGATTCAATTTAGTCGATTGATTTAATCAACTGATTGCCCACGGTACTGAAAGGCGACTGGTGATGCAACCGAAAGGATCGCGTATTCAGAACGCCGGTCGGCTGCCGCGACGCCGAAGCGTCTCGGATACGGTGGCAAATGAACTCAATTTGGAAGGGAGCGAGTGACGTGCGCGCGTTCAGAGCGACCGTCGAAAGCTTAGTTTGTACTCGGCGTCGCCGACGGCCCTCGACCCTTTACTACTCCGAACCAATCGTCGCGTTAGCATCCACTGGCGCACGCTTCAGCAGCAGAGCCCAAGGGGCGAGAAGCAATAGCAGTACTGCGGTGACGCGGTACACGTCATTATACGCAAATAGCCAAGCCTGCGACTTCAAGGTACTTGCAAGATGGTGGGATGCGGGCACCGCCGCTAGGAGTTGCGTTTCGTGGTACAGATGTCGCGAAGTTAAGAGGTTGGATGCGACGGCGATTCCGGCGGCGGCACCGGTATTGACCATCACGGAGAACAGGCTCGATGCGAAGCCCATTCGCTCACGGCTTATCTGTCCGATGCCGAGTGCGGTAACTATCGGAAAGATCGCGCCCAACCCAAGACCGAAAAGAAAAATCGGCAGCAGCACTTCACTCTCGTGCACGCCGATTGTCCACTGCGACATTCGGTACGTCTCGTACGCGCCGACCACGAATCCCGCGCACACCAGTGGCCGCATCTCAATTTGACGGCGTGATAATTGTCCTATCGCGACTAAGGCGATCACCACGCCTAGACCCCGAGGGGCCACCGCGAGGCCGGCTCTCAGTGCGTCGTAGTGCAGGACGTTTTCGAGGAACAGCGGGTTCAGAAGGTTGACCGTCCACAGCGCCAGGCCCTGGAATGAGATCAACACCACCGCGAATGAGAATCCTGCGATTCGGAACATCCGCAGGTCCACAATTGGCTCTGGAAAGCGCAACTCATGAATGACCAGCGCGACCATCGAAAGTGCCGAAAGCGCGGCTCCATACCTGACCCACGGAGCCGCAAACCAGCCGTCATGTCCGCCGCGTCCGAGCACGATCTGGAACAATCCGAGCGCAATCGCGATCAGTATGATCCCGGCGTAGTCAATTTTGCCGCTGCCGCGTTGTTCTCGCAGATATCCCGGATCATGGACGTACGCATAGACCATCGACGCGGCGAACGCGCCCATCGGCACGTTTATGTAGAAGTTCCACCGCCAGCTCCAGGTCTCGGTGATCCAGCCTCCCAGGGTCGGACCGATTACCGGCGCAGCCATCATTCCGATTCCGATGGTCGTCATTGCGAGAGTGTGCTCTTCGACCGGAAACGTCTCGAACAAAATCGCCTGTGACAAAGGCATCATCGCCGCGCCCGCCGCGCCCTGGATGACACGGAACACCACTATCTGGCCGATACTCTGGGCGAGCCCGCAAAGCGCCGAGGCGGCCACGAACAGTACGACCGAGATCAGCAGAAAACGCCGGCGACCGATTCTTACTGCGATCCAACCGCTCATCGGGATCATCACGCTGACCGCTGCCAGGTAACTCGTGATCACCCAGCTGATCTGGTCGACGCCAACGACAAAGCTTCGCTGCATATACGGTAGAGCTACATTGACGATCGATCCGTCGAGCATCGTCAGGATCGCGCCGAGCAACACCGCTGCCGCGACCAGCCATTTCTGCGGCTGAGGCAGCTCGGGCGTTATGTCGACTCTGGCAGCAGTCGCTGCGGCGGTGACTGGTTCGAAGCTCATATCGCGCGATCGTCAACCTAGCGTATCGCCGATAGTGGTGCAGCTTGAAGATCTTTTCGAGTAGCTTTCATCTTCCTGTGAGTCCGTACCGCGCTAGCGCGATCATAACGAAAGCAGTGATGGTGGCGTGTCGGACGATCTTCCGCGCAGTAAGTATATCGTTCACTTCGGGTAAGCGTCCGGGCGCGCCAAGGATTGCACGTTGCTCCAGCTCGCCCTCGTAGATAGCGGGTCCGCCGAGTTCTATTCCAAGCGCGCCGGCCATCGCTGACTCTGGAAACCCCGCATTGGGACGTTAAGTGTTTGCGAGCGTCGGCAACGCAGGCCCGGATAGCCTGTATCGACCTTCGGGTTGTAAAAGCAGCGGCGGCAGCGATGCACACAGCGGAGAGACGTGCCGGAATCAGGTTTGCAGCGTCGTCGATCCTTGCGGCGGCGCGTCCGAAGTAGAGGTATCTTTCGTCGCGATGGCCGATCATCGAGTCGAGAGTATTGATGGCTTTATATGCGATAGCGCCCGCAGGTCCGGCGGCAAATAGGAAGAATAGCGGCGCGACAACTCCATCGCTCGAATTTTCGGCAACCGATTCGATTGTCCCTCGAATCAGGCCAGAACGATCCAAGGTCTCGGGGTCGCGGCCGACCAAGGCGCGGATAGCATGTCGAGCCGATCCCTCATCGCCAGTATTCAAGTTGTACTCGACCTCATGCGCCGCATCTTCGAGACCGCGAAGAGCGAGCGTGGTCCAGGCTATCAGGATAGCGACTAACGCGCCCACATAGGAGCCGAGAGTCTGGAAGGCCGCGATTATGGCCCAGGTGCTTAGACCAGCGGCTGCGATAACCACAAGAGCTAGTAACGCGCCGCTTATCAGATCGCTTCGCGGGTTACCGGTATGAAGATATCGATCACCCGCAGCAATCGCTCGTCCAATCAATCTCACCGGGTGGGGGAGCCATGTCGGGTCGCCGAAGACCGCGTCCAAGGCGAGCGCACCTATGATCATACTGGCCGGTAGATGGAACGCGTAGTTCAATTAGTGAGTCGCTCAGGACTGACCCCAATAAGAGCCGCGATCGCGCGAACGTCGAGGTGCGTTTGCAGCAAGCGCGCGAAGCGGTCATACGCCTGAGCGCGAGACGCATGCGCATCTTCGATTCGGACGATCTCAAGCGGTTGAAGACCTTTACGCTTTCGAATTTCGTTCAGAAAATGCCGGCGGAACCTTGGATCATCGAATAAGCCGTGGATCGACGTACCGAAAGTTTGCCCGTCGTCGTGGAAAGCCCCTTCGACTTCGTCTCGAAACTGGCCGCCTCGCGAGCCAATCCTGAACGGCGCATTTGCGCCCAATCTTGCGATCCGCCCGCAATGAATTTCGTAACCGGATATCGCAAGGCCGGATGCGATGTGCGTTCCTTCCACTCGGGCGGTAATCTTCTCTCCCTCGAAGACGGTTTCGATACCCAGCAACTGCAATCCCGCCGCCTCGTCGAGCTCACTCTCTATATGATCGGGGTCGGCGATCCGCATTCCCATCATTTGATAGCCACCGCAGATTCCAACGACGGCGCCGCCGGCCGCCTGATGATTCGCGATGAGCTTGTCCCATCCACGATCGCGCAGCCACGCCAGGTCAGCAACAGTGCTCTTTGTGCCGGGGAGGCAGATGACATCGAGACTCCAGGCCTGCTCCGGATCCTCAAGGTACTCGAGGGAAACATCTGGCTCATGGAGGAACGGCTCGAAGTCGGTGTAGTTCGAGATTCGAGGGAAGACCACTACACCTATCGCGACCGGCCGATCGGGAGATGGTTTAGTGTCGGCCTTCAGTCCGGCGCCGTCCTCCTCCGGTATCGCGAGATTGCCGGCGTGAGGCAGAACTCCAAGGACCGGCACTCCCGTGCGCTCTTCGATAATTTTCAAGCCGTCGTAAAGCAGCGCGGGGTCGCCGCGGAACTTGTTGATGATGAGTCCCTTGACCCGCTGGCGCTCCGCCGGCGTGAGCAGCGCTACCGTTCCAACCAGTGAGGCTAGCGCGCCTCCCTTGTCGATATCGGCAACGATCAGCACGGGTGCATCCGCCAGCTCCGCGATCGGCCAGTTCACTACATCGCGGTGGCGCAGGTTCACCTCCGCTGCTCCGCCGGCTCCTTCGATGACGATGACTTCGAACTGTTTGGCTAGTCGCCTATAGCTGGCGACTATCTCCGGCCACGCCTGTTCCCGATAGTGGCTGTACTCGCGGGTCGTCATGCGAAAGCGGGCGTGACCGCGAATGACGACCTGGCAGCCTTGATCGCTTTCGGGCTTCAGCAGGACAGGGTTCATGTCGACCGTCGGCTCGAGGTCACAAGCCTCGGCCTGAACCGCCTGCGCCCGTCCAATCTCGCCACCATCCGCGCAGACGGCCGCATTGTTCGACATGTTCTGCGATTTGAACGGAGCCACCCGAATGCCAGCGTTCGCAAAGAGTCGGCACAGAGCAGTAACTACTACGCTCTTGCCGACGTCAGACGCAGTGCCCATTACCATTAAGGATTTGGCGCTCATGCAAACAAGGGTCGGCGGTGGGAATTGCACTTTATACTTCGGATACACGACTCAATCAGACCTATGGTATCGCTGATATGCATCGAATCTCGCCTTAGAGATAAGTGATCTCGAATTCTTTGGAGGTCGGCAGCATCTCTTGCAGATCCCAGCCGAAGGAGAGCATCGCCGAGCACTCTGAGTTGTGCGACAAGAGTCGGCGACCATGCTTGATCACCAGGCTCTCCCCGCCGCAAAAGTTCAGCTTGGTCTCCTTGCCCGTGCGATTGCACACGATCAGCGGCAGTCCAGTCTCATGCGTTCGCTCCTCCCATTCACCTTCGGGGCCATAGAGCCCCGGTGCCCATGCGGCGGGCGACACCAGCAGTTGCGCGCCCTTGGATTGCAGAGCAGTTGCAACGTCGCCCGTGTAAGCATCGGAACAGATCAGCATCCCGAATTTCAGACCGTTCCAGTTAGTCACTGCCTTCCCGTCGCCAGGACTCGCCCACGGTTCGGCATGTGTGTTGATCTTTCGATGATGGCCAATGATTGTTCCGGTCGCATCGATCATGAGGGAAGTGTTGTAGAACTTGCCCGCCTCGCCGCGTTCGGCGTGACCGAACAAGACTGCGAGTTTCAGAGATTGAGCCAGGTAACAGATGCGCGTTGTCCACTCGTCCGGACATGAGGCAATCCAGTCAGTGCCGATCGCCTCGATGAACTCATAACCGGAAATGCAAAGCTCGGGAGCGACTGCCAGATCAGCCCCTGATGCCGCGGCGACACGGATTCCGCTCTCGACTGACGCGTAGTTAGTCGCGAGGTCTCCCGGTTTCAACGCGAGATGCAGCAGAGAAATCCTGAGGTCATTCATTGAACGGTGATCAGCAGGCGGATTTGCGCTTCGGAATCGATTGCTACGCCGTTGCGAGACGCGGGATGGAAGCGCCAGGTCCGCAGTGTTTCCAGAATGATGTCGTTGAGCCGCGAAAAATCCGTGGGCTTGGACAGCGATACGACGACATCACCCCGGGAAGAAACTTGAAACCGCGCGACCGCAACAGCCTCCAGCACCTCATCACGCATGTCGTCCGGAATAGTCGGCGCCGGGGAATATACCACCTCGGGCCCACTGCCGCCTGAGCCGAAGCCGCCCCCGGCGCCCGAGCCGGTACCAGCACCGACGCCGTTGCCTGCGCCGGTTCCCGTTCCGTTGCCGGCGCCGCCCTCGCCGGAGCCGACAGCGCCATCAGCTTGCACTACCGGCGGATTCGAGTCCGCCGCGGGCTTCGAAATTAATTTCGAGTTGTCAGGCGTCGCAGGTGGAGCAACAGGCCGAGTCTTCACCAGTTCATGCGAAGGCAAAGCGTCATCAGTCATCGTTCTGACTGGATGCGGTCGCGCCAGATGCGATGTCTTTGGCTTCGGTTTGGCGACCGGGACCGCCTTAGCAACCTTTGGAGCTGGTGAAACATGAGCGGCGCCCGGACTACCTCCGCCGCCACCCGCTAATCCACTTATAGGCAGGTCGATGAGCTGCGCTTCGATCGGCTCCGGAGAAGGAGGCGCCAGGCGCGTTAGCCCGAGGAACAAACCAAAGGCGACGAGGACGCCGAACCATAAAACCACCGATACTCCGACGACCATTGGCAGCCGATGCCACGGTTCGTCGAACTCCGGAAGTCTTGTCATCTGAGACTCGATGTTCGTACTGCTCCTGGTGACCGTCTGCCACGACGAGACGGCGCTCGTTGCATAAAGCTTCAAGCGGCCCGCTCTCAGTATGGGATATGGGAAAGATTCGTGAGATCGGAACCAAAGTATCTGCGCACGCTGCGAAGTTGCGCGAGGAAATCAGCCGGGTTCCGACTGTCACCGTCCCCACACCCCGGAGGACCGCTGATCATTTTGTTGGGAGGCAGGTCTCCTGACTTCCGGCTCGCTGCTCGATGCAGCCTTCCTACTCGCGACACCTTCCCACTCCGCTCGCGGGAGCAGTGGTCTATTGCCGTTTTCGTTCCGGTTACAGTGGCGGGGGCCGCGCCGGTATCTCACCGGCTTCCCTCACCTACCAACAAACGTTTCCGACTCTCCCAGAAGAAAATTTCAGTGTCAAGCAAGCGTTCCGGTCGAGCGCGCTATCGATCGGCTACCACCGCGTTGAAAGCCATCTCGCTTGACACCATCGGATCGTTCATTTACGTTCCGTCACACTCGGTGAAAGGGAAGCCGGTTAAAATCCGGCGCTGCCCCGCAACTGTGAAGGGTGACGAGGATCCAATCAGCCACTGCGAAAGCGGGAAGGCGGATCCAAGGATGAACCCTAAGCCAGGAGACCTGCCGAGCGGATCTAAACGGTTTGCCTTCCGCGGGGAAGGTGGCTCGGCTTTCTGCGCGCGGTCTCGATTCGAGTTTCGGGATTTAATTTCGCATTAGCCAATAGCTCCATTCCGCGGATAGCACCTCTACGCGGGTGGAGAATTGTCTATGTCGCGCACTCGTATTGGTATCGTCGTCACTCTGACTCTACTGATTAGCTCGTCGTTGAATGCGCGAGCACAACAACCGCCACCATCGTCGGTGGCGTCGCCGGGCAACTCCAACGGCGCTCCGGAATCGAAGCCTACTCCTTCAACGAATCAGCAGAGCGCAAAAGCTTCTCAAAAGAGCAAAGCGACGCCGGCGCCCAGCCCCGGCGCGCAAGTGCCGCAAACCAATCTTCCCGATATGTCGATCACGGCGACGCGGATCTCACAACCGCTCAGCCAACTCGGCATGACCGTCACCGTCGTTAATAAAGAGCAAATCCAGGATCAGAAGATCCAACAAACCAGCGACGCTCTCCGCGAGGTGCCCGGCGTTGTCGTCACGCAAAGCGGAGGCCCTGGGACAGAAACCGACGTCAGCATTAGAGGCTCGAGCAGCTCGCAAGTACTGACGCTGCTCGATGGCGTCGAGGTCAACACCGGCGGCGCAGGCTCCTACGATTTCGCCAACCTGACTACCGACAATGCGAGCCGGATCGAGGTCATTCGCGGCGCGGGCGGCTCGCTCTACGGCTCATCGGCGATCGGCGGCGTCATCAATCAGATCACTGAAGAAGGCACTGGCGCTCCGAAGTTCAGTCTTCTCTCCGATGGCGGCAATTGGGAAACCGAACGTCAGGTTGCGACGGCTAACGGCGCTCTCGACCGGCTCGGATATTCGGGCTCAGTCTCCTACTACTCTACGAGCGGATTTCAACCAGTAAATAGTGACTATGACAACCTCTCGCTGACCTCGCGCCTCGACTATCACCTCACCGACGACACCGTGTTGCGCGCGTTCGCCCGCTATACGTTCGCGGACGTCGGCCTGCCAGAGTTTTCCAATGAAGATCCGGGCAACCCGCTGGATCCTACCACTCATCAACGAACCGAATTCATGCTGTATAAGGGCGAAGTTGATAGTCACCTCACCGACAAACTCCTCGTCCGGTGGTTTGGTTCTTTTGTGCGCGACGAAATTCGAATCAACAAAACTCCCAGTGCGGCTCCCCTGACGAATGGAGAATCAGACGACGTCCCGGATGAAATCTGGGGAACCAACCTTGAAGCGGTATATACCTGGTGTCGCGGGTTCGACACGCTGGCCGGCTTTGACTTCAAGTATCGATGGGGACGTGACGGCGACGATTCCACGTTCCCGGGCTCTCCACCATCGATCACGGTATTTACCGAGGACCGCGAGGAATACGCAGGCTACCTTCAACAGCAAGGGCGGTTCTTCGACGGGCACTTACTCGTCACCGGAGGCTTTCGAGTTGATGGCAACAGTCAGTTCGGCAAAGAAGTCAGTCCAGCCTGGTCTGTTGCGTTGCCTTTTGACCAGTACGGAATCACCTTACGCGGCAGCTACAGCGAAGGCTTCCAGGCGCCAACCTTCGACGAGTTGTACTTTCCCGGCTTCGGCAATCCCGATCTGAAAGCGACGACCTCGAGCGAATACGATGGAGGAATCGAAAAACGCTTCGGCGAATTTGCCTCGATCACCGCTACGTATTTTTCGCGCCGCATACACGATCTCGTCGTCGACGCGCCGTGCAAAATCGGCCCGGACTGCGAATTCGGCATCCAGCCGAGCAACATTGGCCGCGCGGATATGCAGGGAGTTGAGGTAGTGCCCGCCATTTATCCGATGAAGGGACTATCCCTCAGTGGAAACTTCACGGCGCTCGATTCGACTCATCGCCCGCTGATTGCAGGACTGCAACCGATACGCGTGCCAAAACATTCCGCCTCTGCTGTCGCTGAGTACAAAAGGCAGGATATCTTCGCTCGCGGTGACCAGTTCACGTCCGCCTTGTTCTACCAATTCGTTGGCGATCGCGAGGACCTACAGACTCAGTCACCATTTGGAGATGAGAACCACGGCAGTTATCAACTCTTCAACTTAACTCTGTCGTATAAACTCGGCGAAGGCTTCGTACCCTACTTGAATCACGAAGAAGCATTCGTGCGGATTCAGAATCTGTTCGACCGGCACTACTCGCAAGCCTTCGGCTTTCCAGCTCCACCAATCAACTACGAGGCTGGTATAAAGCTGGGCCTATGACTTGTTGGAAGGCCATCCATCGTCGCGCCAGCTAACTGACCGACGCCATGCTGGCGCGTGTTGTTGGAGCAATTTGACTGGGACTCTACGTGATCTGTACGGTCGGACCGTTGGATGTTGTTGATTCGTTATAGGAACCGGGCGAACAGCAGTTTGATCGTCCTGATTTTGGGCGCGCTCGCAATTCTCTTTTTCACGAAGGTCTGTGCAGCAAGCGATGTCAGCGGCGCAGCGGCGCGCCCGTTGAGCGGTGCGATCAAGGATGCGCTCGCAAGGCCAATCGCTGGTGCCGAGGTGCGACTGGAGGCAGGCGGGCGCGTGATTGCGCGCACGCATACCGACGCGGCGGGAGCATTCCACATCAAGAAGATCGCGCCGGGCACCTACAGCTTCAGCGTGACCAAACAGGGATTCAAGCGAACCCTCGAGGTCGTCGTCGTGAGTCCCGGAAAGCAGCGCGAGCCGGTGGCGGTGACGATGGAGGCAGCCGGGCCGCTGACGCTCAAGGTGATAACCGAGCGACTTAACAAGGCGCGCAACGATCTGGCGCCGGAGATCGGCGCGACTGCTTATCGTTTCGATCAGGAGGCGATTCACAGACTGCCCGAGGGGCAAAACACCAACCTGGCGCAGGTGCTGCAGCAGGCGCCCGGAGTCAGCCAGGACGCGTACGCGCAGGGCCAGGAACAGATTCACATCCACGGTGAAAACGGTGGCGGTGTCCAGTACCGCATCAACGACATTTTTCTGCCCGAGGCGGTGACCAGCTTCGGCGAGATTTTCAGCCCGCGCTTCGTACATAGCATCACGCTGCTGACCGGAGTGCTTCCGGCGGAGATCGGATATCGCAACGAAGGCATCATCGATATCCACACCAAGGACGGATGCACCGACGGCGGGCCCGACAATGACAACATCGAGCTGTTTGGCGGTCAGCGCCAGACCGTCCAGCCGAGTTTCGAGGTTGGCGGATGCAAGGGGAAGTTCAGCTATTACCTGGGCGGTTTCTATGAGCACACCAGTCTTGGACTCCAGGCACCGACCGACAGTCCGGATCCCAATCACGACTACGCAGATCAGGGACAGGGATTCGGCTACCTGTCGTATTTTTTCAACTCCGATACGCGGCTCTCGCTGGTGACGGGCGTGGCGGTGAATTCATTCGAGATTCCACCCGAACCTGGCCTGCCGCAGCAGTTCGCGCTCGCGGGCGTGCCAAGTTATCCGTCGTCGGAGGTAAAGGAAAACGAGCTCGAGCAGAACTACTACGGTATGCTGTCGCTGCAGGGCGCGATCGGCGACCGCATCAACTATCAAGTGGCGGCGTTCTCCCGGTACTACGAGTTGAAGTACGGTCCCGACCCGATCGGCGATCTCATCTACAAGGGTGTCGCGGCAAAGATTCTGCACACGGGGTTCATCAACGGCGTGCAGGAAGACACCAGCTACAAGCTGGATTCGCAGCACACGCTACGCGCGGGCCTATATATGAGCGGCGAGGCGATCGAGCTTGACGATCACGCGCAGACATTTCACGCGATGGACGGCGTACCGACGAGCTCGCATCCGTTTTCGATCGTCGATGACAACAATCAGATCGCGTGGCTGCTGGGATTCTACGCGCAGGACGAATGGCATCCGACTGAGAAGCTGACGATAAACGCGGGCTTGCGATGGGACTGGATGAGCGCGTTCGTGACGCAGAATCAGTGGAGCCCACGATTCGCGGTTGAATACGCACTGACGCATAGCACCACTCTGCACGCTGGCTATGCGCGCTATTTCAAGGTGCCGCCGTTCGACCAGGTCGCGCTGGAGACGGTGGAGAAGTTCAAGAACACGACCAATGCTGCGCCGGTCAACAGCGGCAACGATAAGATCGAGGCGGAGACTGATGACTACTTCGATGTCGGAGTGCGACAGCGCATCATCGAGGGTCTCAATGCCGCGGTCGACGGCTTTTACAAATTTGGGCACGACCAGCTCGACCTGGCGCAACTCGCGGGCAGCGTAGTGACCGCGCCGCTAAATTATCGCACGAGCCGGGCATGGGGGTCGGATTTCAGCCTGACTTTGGAGCGCAACGGGCTGTCGGCGTACCTCAATTTTTCGTACGCGGTGCTGCAAGCCCAGCATATCACCGCAGGTGCGTTCCTTGCCGATGACGCTGCAGAAATCAGTTATATAGCCAACCATTGGGTCACGCTCGACGACGATCAGATGTTCGTGGGATCGGGCGGCACCTCTTACCAACTGTGGGGATTCCTGCTGACGGCCGACGGGATCTGGGCGAGCGGCTATCGACGCGGTTTCGCGAACAGCGGCGAGCTGCCACCGATACTTCAATTCAATGCGGCGGTAGTTCGCAGCTTCAGGATGCCGGGAATCGGAAACGTCGAGGGGCGGGTCAGCATGATCAATGTCTTCGATCACACCTATCAGATTCGCAATGGCAGCGGGATCGGGGTATTTTCGCCGACTTACGGTCCCCGCCGCACCTTGTATGCCGGGATAAAAATTCCGCTGGAGCCGTTACTAAAGGGATCACCATAGACCGCAACGTCGGCACCGACGAACCCATTGCGTCAGTGCGGATTGAGTATGTCAGTCCACGGCACTACGCAGGCTAATGCCAATCAAATCAGATCAACCGGATGTTGCGTTCGATCGTCTTGATCACCGAGTCCATCTGGCCGTTCAATACCTGTTTCGCGAGGCTCAGGGTGAAGCTTTCTGCCACATGAAACGGGACGTGCGCTGGCATCGAGAGTGCGTAGGGATCTACGACCGCGTCTACTACGACTGGACCGCCTTTGTGTGCGAGCGCTTCGGCGATGCCGTCTCTGACGTCGCCTGGTTCTTCGATGCGGATGCCCTTCGCGCCCATCGCCTCGGCAACTTTGGCAAAGTTCGGGTTTTTGAAATCGACGCCGAACGGGAGAATGCCGGCTTCCTGCTGCTCGATGTTGACGAAGTCGAGCGATTCATTGTTGAGGATGATCTGGATGACCGGCGACTTGCGCTGCACTTGCGTCAGCAGGTCGCCGAGACCGAGCATCGTGAAGCCGCCGTCGCCGCAGACAGCGATGGTCTGGCGGCCCGGAAATGCGAGTTGCGCACCGAATGCGTTGGGAGCGGCGTTGGCCATCGATGCCCATGAAAACGAGCCAAAAATCCGCCGGTTGGTGCCGCCTTTCACATGCCTTGCCACCCAAATGCAGGCCGTTCCCGTATCCACGAAGAACATCGCGTCGTCAGCCGCCAGTTCGCTCAATGTCGCGGCGAAGAATTCCGGACGTATCGGTTTTATCCCTGGTCCTTTCGTGACGTAGTGCTGCAAGAGTTCATGGAACGAGTTGGTCTCAGCAACATGCTTTTCGAGAAAGGTGCTGTCAGATTTTTCGCGGACTTTGGGGAGGAGCGCGGAAACGGTCCCCTTGATATCGCCAACCAGCGCCAAATCAAGGGCAGTCCGCCGTCCGAGGTGCTTCGCGTTCTTGTCTATCTGGACTTTCTTGACCTTGTCGCCGGGAAGAAATTCCGAGAACGGGAAGTCCGTGCCGAGCATCAGCAACAGATCGGCATCGTGAATCGCCTTGTATGCTCCGCCGTAGCCGAGCAGTCCCGTCATCCCGACGGCATTGGGATTGTCGTGCTCGAGCCATTGCTTCCCTCGAAACGAATACCCAACCGGGGCCTTCAGCTTCGCCGCTAGCTGCAACACCTCATCGCGCCCGTCGCGGCAGCCGTCGCCTCCGAAAATCGCCACTTTGTTCGCGCCTTCGATCATCTGGGCCAGCTTGTCGAGATCCGAATCAGCCGGCCGCATCACGGGGAGAGCAGCGGCCTTAAAGGCGTGAGAGGAATGTTCCGGCGCCTTGGAAGCCGCGATGTCACCGGGCAACGAGATCAGCGTCGGCCCCTTGTCGACCACGGCTGTCATAATCGCGGTCGTGACAACGGCCCGCACCTGTTGAGGGTTGACCACTCGTCCTATGTAGAGACACGCGGTATCGAAAAATTTGTACGGGTTCAGCTCTTCGAGTGCGGCGGTATCGATGAGCTTGGACTCGACATCGCCGGCGATGGCGATGATCGCGGCTCCCTCCTTGCGCGCGTCCAGCAGTCCGTTGATGAGGTGCGTCACCCCCGGGCCGGCCGTGCCGCAAACCGCGACGGGCTTGCCGCTCAGGTAGGATTCGGCGACCGCGGCGAAGACACCGTATTCCTCGTGACGAACGTGGATGAACTCGATCTCGCCGTTGCGCCGAAGCGCGTCGATCACCGGATTGAGCGCATCTCCGACTATGCCATAGCAGCGCTTGACGCCGGCCTCAGCGAGCATCTCCCACATGACGTCCGCAACGTTTGGTTCCATGAGCTTAACTCCTGGTCGCAGGGTTTCGTCTGGAAAATGGCGATGACTCTATTCAACCTCGAAAAACCTGCTGACTCAAACGAGCGAGTCTGTGGGAGCTCTCGTGGGGTCACAGCGAAGGCGCGGCGGCGGATAGTGTTTTTGCGACCGGCAGCGCCGGCCTTGTCGGCACGATATGCGAGGGTGAGTCGCCGCGCGCTCGATGAGGCATCTCGCGCGATCTTAATCCGATACGCGCTGCGGGACGCTTACTCGGCGATTCGCTTCGAATGTCCGATCCAGTAGCGATCCTTGATTAGCCGTTTATAGAGCTTGCCGGTCGGATGGCGCGGCAGCTCCGCATCGAAATCAATTGTCCGCGGGCACTTGATCGCGGACAGGTGCGCGCGGCAGAAAGCGATCAGCTCCGCCTCGAGAGCCGGCCCAGCCTGCTTGATATCGACCGGCTGCACGACGGCTTTGACTTCCTCGCCAAAGTCCTCGTTGGGCACGCCGAACACTGCGACATCCTCGACCTTCGGATGAGTCGCGAGCAGGTTCTCCGCCTCTTGCGGATAGATGTTCACGCCGCCGCTGATGATCATGTTTGCCTTGCGATCGGTCAGGTAGAGATAGCCGTCCTTATCGAGATAGCCGATATCGCCCAGCGTGGACCATCCCTTGTCATTGCGCGAGCTTTTCGTTTTCTCGGGATCGTTGTGGTATTCGAACGCCTCGCCGCCTTCGAAAAAGATCGTCCCCGCTTCGCCAGTCGGAAGCTCCGCTCCGTCATCGTCGACGATGTGCACCTTTCCCACCAGGGGCTTGCCGACCGATCCCTTATGCTGCAGCCATTCCGCGCTGTCGATCGCGCAAAACCCGTTGCCCTCGGTCCCCGCATAGTATTCGTAAATTTTCGGCCCCCACCATTCGATCATCTGTTCCTTGATCGCGATCGGACACGGCGCGGACGCGTGGATCACCACCCGCAGCGTTGAGTAGTCGTATTTGCGGCGGATCGGCTCCGGCAGCTTGAGCATCCGGATGAACATCGTCGGAACCATCTGCGTATGCGTCACCCGGTACTTCTCGATAAGCATCAGCGACTGTTCCGCGTCGAAGTGCTCCATGATGATCACGGTGCCGCCAATCCGATGCACTGCCATGGTGAACTGCAGCGGCGCCGAATGATAAAGCGGCGCCGGCGACAGGTAGATCATCGCGGGAGACGCCTGGTAGAGCCCGGCCAGCAGCATGCCGATAGGATTTGGCGCGCCCAGCGGCTGTCCGCTCAGTCGATGCTTCACGCCCTTGGGCTTACCTGTTGTGCCCGACGAGTACAGCATCGCGGCGCCTTCGGTTTCGTCGGCAATCGGAGTCGTTGGTTGCGAGCCAACCGCATCTTCCCACGATTCATAAGTCGCGATTGTGCCGTCCATCATGTAGCGCTTGATGCGGCCCGGAATCATATTGGCCGCGTCCATCTTGGCCGCGACGTCGGCCATCGCGTAGGTTGTGATGAAAACTTTCGCGCCGGAGTCATTTACGATGTAGGCGGCTTCCTCCGCCGTCAAGCGTGAGCTGATCGCGGTGTAGTAGAGTCCGGAACGCTGCGCCGCCCATAGCACCTGGTAATAGCGGGGATGATTCTCGGCGAACAATGCGATGGTGTCGCCCGGCTTGAGTCCAAGCGAACGCAATAGATTCGCGGCGCGATTCGACTCGTCGTCGAGCTCGCGATAGGTGATAACCTTGCCGGTCGCCGCCATGATGTAAGCGGCCTTGTCAGGATTGCTCTTGGCGTAAATTCCGGGATGCATCAGTTGTCGAATCGTAATACGAATCGATGTCATCGGGAAGGAGAACCGATTCGCCGCCCGTCTGCCACTTGATTTAAGATCTTTGCAGCGAGAGCTGTGAAAAACGGATCCTGCCGCGTGCCGCTTTATCTAACGACCTGCACAACAATCGGTTGTCGGCCGAAAGCTGACTTCCGCCGCGCAGACCTCAAGCGGCTTCTGAAATTGCGCCTCTACAGAGATTTCTGGAACCGGCGGGCGGATCCGCGATCGCAACCATTTAACAGGTCTCGCGAATCGGACGATTTTCTGACCGGCAGCTGGAGCAGCCAGCCCGATTGCGAGCCCAAGCGCTGCGGTTGCGTGCCGGACGCCGAAATTCCGAAAGAACATCTGCGCGCTATTGATGAGGATCACCAAGTTCATGATTTCAAATCACCTGCTCTACCCGATTTAGTCTGAGCAAGGTCTCGGTTACCGTCCGAGCGGCCTCGCATTTCGCGAGACCTTTGGCCGTTCGCGAATCGGTTTCGTCGTCATCTTCGATGATGATGTTCATTTTTCTAGCGCTAGTCTTTGTATATACAAGACTCGGACCATATCAATCGGCTGGCATCCAGATTGCTCAACCAGTGTAGGCAATCAATATGAAACATCCGCAGGATAAGACCCAGATGACACCGTGCGACAGCCCTTTGCCCGAGCTCGAGGTTCCGATGATCAATACGATGGTGGCGTGTCTCGGGCTCGAACACCAAAAGTTGAACGACCTGATCATGCAATTGGCGGGCGCTGCCACGACGCTCGCCAACGATCCCGGCGCGGTTAGAGCAAATGAACGCGCTCTCCAGGTGAAGGACGAGATTCAGCTCGCTCTACGGTCGCATCTGCAAATCGAAGACGGCATCGTCTCCTGGGGCAGGGAGCATCGCGCAATTTCAGGCGAACTGCTCGATATCGTGAAGAACGAACGCGTGGAGATGCGCAACTCGATGTCCGCTTTGCGCGCGTTGTCGTCTGGCGTGGATCACGAACCGCAAATGGCTGAAGACCGCAGCGGCTTCGCACAGACGTTGCTGGCCTTGGCCCGGACGCTCGACTCGCACGTCGAGCGCTACGATGCGGCGGTGCTTCCTTCGATCCTCCGCGCGTTGCCCCACCAATAGCGCGGCGAGCTGAGCAAAACATAGATGACAGTACGAACTACAATTGAAACGCAGATTATTTCGCATTCGCCCAAATCGTTCGCCGAGGTGATCGCGAGATGGCGCAAAATGCCACCGTGCGAGCGGTTGCGGAAACGCTCGACGCAGCTTTAGAAGAGCTTGTGAAGCGTTTTGTCCTGACGGAGAGTTAGTTTTATATAGCGTACCGACGCAAGTCCGAAGCGGCGAAGCAGCGGAAATTCGATCTCAAGGAGCAAAAACATGCGAGAAGCGGTTATCGTATCTACCGTCAGGACTCCGATAGGTAAAGCCTACCGCGGTGCTTTTAATGACACCGAGTCGCCGTCGATGGCGGCTCCTGTAATTCAGGAAGCGGTAAAGCGCGCACGGGTCGAGCTCGCCGAAATCGACGATCTGATCATGGGCGCCGCACTGCAGCAGGGGACGCAGGGCTTCAACGTCGCACGTCAATGCGTAGTAGCCGCGGGGCTGCCGGTCAGCGTCGCGGGCCAGACCGTCGATCGGCAGTGCTCTTCAGGCTTGATGAGTATCTCGCTGGGCGCCAAGCAGATCATTGCCGACGGGATGCAGACCGTCGTCGCCGGCGGCCTCGAATCGATCAGCCTGGTGCAGAACGCGCATATGAACGCGTACCGGCAGGCTGATCCGATCGTGCTCAAACGCGCGCCCGCGATCTACATGTCGATGATCGACACCGCCGAGGTGGTTTCGAAGCGCTACAAGATTTCGCGCGAAGCGCAGGACGAGTACTCGTTCAAGAGTCAGCAGCGCACCTTCGCCGCGCAGGAAGCCGGCCGCTTCAACGACGAAATCATCGCGACCACCGTTACCAAACAGTTTGACGACAAAAAAACTGGCGAGACCACAAAGCAGCAGGTCACGCTCGAGCGCGACGAATGCAATCGCCCCGGCACCACTCTGGACGGACTCGCTTCCCTTCCGCCGGTAAAGGGGCCAGGCGGATTTATCACCGCCGGCAACGCGAGCCAACTCTCTGACGGGGCCTCGGTCTGCGTCCTGATGGAGCGCAGACAGGCTGAGCAGCGCGGGCTGCATCCGCTGGGAATTTATCGCGGGATGGCGGTAGCAGGATGCGAGCCCGACGAGATGGGAATCGGACCGATATTCGCGGTTCCCAAGCTGCTGGAACGCAACGGGCTCAAACTCGACGACATCGGCCTGTGGGAACTCAATGAAGCCTTCGCCTGTCAGGTTATCTACTGCCGCGACAAGCTCGGCATTCCGGATGAGCTGCTTAATGTCGATGGCGGCGCGATTTCGATTGGACATCCCTATGGGATGAGCGGCTCACGCATGGTCGGCCACGCCTTGATCGAAGGCAAGCGGCGCAAAGTCAAATACGTCGTCATAACCATGTGTGTTGGTGGCGGCATGGGCGCGGCCGGACTGTTCGAGGTCGCCTGAACCGTTTTCCAAATCGTAGATAGCAAACAATCGACGGAGGTTATTTGAAGATGGCAGCCAGCGGCGTGAACAGTTGGAAAATTGGCGAGGTTAAGATCACCCGGGTGGTCGAATCGGAAGGACCTTGGGACGGTACATTTATATTGCCCAACGGAACCGCGGAGAACGTGAGGAAGGAAAGTGACTGGCTATTCCCGGTCTTCTCCGACGAAAACGGAAAGCTCCGCATGGCCATCCAGGCGCTGGTGATAGAATCACAAGGCAAGCGCATCATCGTCGATACCTGCATCGGCAACGACAAGGTGCGTTCGAATCCCGAATGGAACAAGCAGCAATTGCCCTTCCTGCAGGACCTGCAGAAAATCGGATGTCCCCGCGAAGCGGTCGATCGCGTCATTTGCACACATCTTCATATCGACCATGTCGGCTGGAACACTATGCTCAAGGACGGGAAGTGGGTGCCGACGTTCCCCAACGCCAAATACCTGATCGGTGGCACCGAATGGGATTTCTTTTCGCGCGCGGCCGACCCGTTCCTGAAGGACCCGGTCGACGACTCGGTTCTTCCGGTGATGGCCGAGGGGATCTCGGAACTGGTCGACGACGGCTACCGGATCACCGATGAAGTCTGGCTCGAATCGACGCCCGGCCACACCCCCGGTCATTTTGCGGTGCGCATATCCTCCAAGGGTCATAACGCGGTCATCACCGGTGACCTGATGCATCATCCGATTCAATGCCGCTATCCCGAATGGGATGACAATTTCGACATCGACGGGCCGATGGCAAAGAAGACACGGCGGGCATTCTGCGAACGTTACGCCGACTCGGGAGTGCTGGTGTTCGGGACACATTTCGCGCTGCCGTCGCCAGGCAAAATCTCGAAGAAGGACGACTCCTTCCGCTTTTCGCTGGCCGGATAGAGGGTCAAAATGATTCATGAGCTACGAGTCTTCCATTGCGTTCCCGGCCGTCTGCCAGCTCTGCTGAAACGTTTTGAGAACGACACGCTGCGATTGTTCGAGAAGCATGGAATCAAGCAGCTTGGGTTCTGGACTGTCGCGATCGGAGAGTCGAACAACGATTTGTTCCTGATTCTGGAATGGGAATCTTTGGCTGAGCGCGAACTGAAGTTTGGAGCTTTTGGAACTGATCCGGAATGGCTCGAGGTCCGGAGGAAAAGCGAGGAACAGGGAGGACCGGTCGAGGCGTCAATCACGAACACTATTCTCGTCCCGACCGCGTTCTCGCTCATCCGTTAGAACCGTTTCATCGCGCTGGCACGCAGACTCTCTGCTCAGAGAAAACATGACCGAACTTGCTCGAGGGCGTTAAAAGTCCGGCTTGGTGGCAGATCTATTTTTTTGGCCCATCTCTTGTATATACAAGAACTAGCGGCAGAAAAATGAGTAACATCACTGAAAATAACGGCGACAAATTCGCGAACGGCCAAGCTAGTTGCGATTTGCGAGGTAATTCGGACGCTGCGGAATCGGAGACTCAGCTCGGTGCGGCGAACGCTATCGAACTGTACCGAAATGCGGCGCCGGAAGAATTTCCCGCTCCAATCGGCAAGCTCCTGGGCCTCACGATCATAAGCAGCGGCGCTGGTCGAGCCACGGTCGAATTCGAAGCCAGCGGACGATACGCGAATCCGATGGGGACACTTCATGGCGGAGTGCTCTGCGATCTGGCAGATGCCGCGATGGGTCTTGCCTACCTCAGCACTCTCGCAGAAGGCGAGACCCTCACCACCATCGAATTGAAAATCAACTTTCTACGGCCGGTGTGGAACGCAATGCTTCGAGCTGAAGCGAGAGTAGTTCGTGCCGGCAGAGTCGTGGGCCTCATCGAATGCGACATCCTTGACGAGCGGCGGCGCTTGGTCGCGCGTGCGTCCAGCACCTGTATGACTCTGCGGGGACGGCTCGCCAAGGGACGCCAGTTCGGCCAAACCAAAGAAAACCACGAGCGCAAGCGGGAACGGCATGTGAGGACAAAATGATTGCAATAAGCCCTGACTACTTTAGGCGGTTAATGAACGCGGGACACACACAAGTCGTCGGCGAAGACATCCCGCCGATCCAAAGTGTCTTCGACCTCAAGAGCGGGGTGCGAGCCAAGCTGGTCGATCGTAGCGGTTCGATGGTGATCGTCGAGGTCCAGGAGCACCGCTCCGATTGGATCGAATGGCGCGAGGTCAAGGCTAGGATCGCGGCAAAGTGACCTGGCTTTAATCATCACCAGGAGTAACGACTTTCGGGAAACTGCAGGGAGAAGTGGCGGTCATCGGCCGCGAACAACAACACGATGTTCTGACGCAGGTGGCGCATGATCATAAACGGCACTACGCTTGCGAGATGGGAACGATCGGTCGTGTAGGCTCGATCTCAATAGCTGACGAGGAAAAGGAGAATCTTATGGCTGCTTACATGGTTTTTACCCGAGTGAGCACTCGCGACGCGAAAGAGCTTGAAACGTACTCGCGAATGGTGCCCGCCACTCTGGCGGGTCACCCGGTCAACATACGCGCCAGGTATGGCCATCACGAAGTGGTCGAGGGACCCGAAATCGAAGGCGTGGTCATCCTCGAATTTCCGACCATCGAAGCGGCGAAGGCCTGGTACAACAGTCCCAGTTATCGTGAGGCGCGCGAGCATCGCTTCAAAGGGGCCGAGTACCACGCCGTGATTGTCCAAGGGGTATAGCGGCGTATTTGATCTTTTGCAGCGCCTCGGGCGCCTTTACCTCGGACCGAACGCGGGCTTTTCGCCGGCCGTCATTGTGCAATACTCCGGTTCTTTCAAGCGAACTTGTTGCGAGCAGCGATCCTCGGCCGTACTAGACCCCTGGACGATCCTTCGTTACCGCACTTTCGACGAGTCTGGAGTTTTTTGATTCACCGACGCAATATCGCCGGCATGACTATGCATGTGCGATCTTCCGCCGATCTTCAATGAGGAGTGTCTAGTTAACAATCTCGTCATCAGACTATGCAATGATCGAGCGCTCAGCGGAAAAATGAGGAGTGTTCAATGTCGGAAGCTGACGCATCTTCCATTCATTCGGAACCGATGATCGAGCTCCTGCGCGAGCTGGCGCTGGACCTGGGTGCCGTTTGGAACCGCCATAGCGACGACATTTGGCGTCAGATCGACCCCAACGTGTGGCTGCTCACACGGAATCCCTGGTTGATGCTGCACCACGCGTCGCAGAAGAAGCTGCAGGCGATGGCTCACGACCAGGAGCTGCGGCGTCGGGTCGAACAATTGGTCCTCGCCAGGCGGGAGGCATCGCACTCGCCCGCGTGGTTCCAGAAAACTCATACCGGCTCGGCGCTGGGCGGCGTGGCCTATTTCAGCATGGAGTTTGGCCTGAGTGAGGCGCTGCCAATCTATTCGGGCGGATTGGGCAATGTGGCGGGCGATCAGCTCAAAGCGGGCAGCGATTTGGGCGTGCCGATCGTTGGTGTGGGGCTCCTCTATCAGCAGGGTTATTTTCGGCAGGCGATCGATCAGGAAGGGAATCAGCGCGATCTGTTCCCCTACAATCCTCCCTCGTGGCTGCCGATAAAGGCGGTCCTCGATGCGGACGGTGACCTTCTGCGTGTGGCATTTGACTTCCCGGACTACCAGTTGCGGCTCCGAGTGTTGGAGGCAACGGTCGGCCGCCTCAAACTGTATCTGCTCGACAGCAATGACCCCAGCAACATCCCGATGTATCGCGGTATCACGAGCGAGCTGTACGGTGGCGGTCCCGAGTTGCGCTTGCAGCAGGAGTTGATGCTCGGAATCGCCGGGTGGCGCCTGCTGAAGAAACTGGGGCTGAACCCCGAGGTCTGCCATCTCAACGAGGGCCACGCTGCGTTCGCGGTGCTCGAGCGCGCGCGGTCCTTCATGGAAGAAACCGGCCAGCCGTTCGAAGTAGCGCTGACCGCGACCCGGGCCGGCAATCTGTTCACGACGCATACGCCGGTGGCGGCGGGATTCGACAGATTCTCACCGGCGCTGATGAATCTCTACCTGAAGTGGTACGCGACTGAACGCTTGCATATCAGCTTCGATGATCTGATGGCGCTGGGCCGGGCCAATCCACATGATACGGACGAACCGTTCAACATGGCCTATTTGGCGGTACATGGATCCGGTGCGATCAACGGTGTGAGCAAACTTCACGGCGCGGTGAGCCGGTCGATCTTCCTGCCGCTGTTTCCGCGCTGGCCAGTCGAGGAAGTTCCGATTGGCAGCGTAACCAACGGCGTCCACATGGCGAGCTGGACTTCGGAGGTCTCTGACCGCCTGTGGAGCGAAGCCTGCGGAACAGATTGTTGGCTGGGGACCACAGAAGGAATAGGCGAAAAAATCAGGGGCGTACCTGATGACGTGCTATGGAAGATGCGCACGGACAGTTGCCAGGAACTGGTGCGATTTGTGCGCCTTCGAACGGAGCGTCAACGGGCCGCCTATGGCGCATCGGATATTGAGGAGGCTAAGAACATCTTCGATCCCAACGCGCTCACTCTTGGTTTTGCGCGGCGGTTCGCCACTTACAAACGACCCAACCTGTTACTGCACGATCCCGATCGGCTGGCGAGGATCCTCACCAATCAAAAGTACCCGGTTCAGCTCGTGCTCGCCGGCAAAGCGCATCCCGCGGACCAGGCCGGCAAGGACATGATCCGCGAATGGATCCATTTCGTGCGGCGGCAAGACATCCGACAGCATGCGGTCTTCCTCGTCGACTACGACATGCTGTTGGCCGCGCGAATCGTGGAGGGCGTCGACGTCTGGATTAACACGCCACGCCGTCCGTGGGAGGCGAGCGGTACCAGCGGGATGAAGGTGCTGCCGAATGGTGGTGTGAACCTGTCGGAACTCGATGGATGGTGGGCGGAAGCCTACCAACCGGATGTGGGCTGGGCGCTTGGCGACGGCAAGGAGCATGGCGACGATCCCGCATGGGATGCGGCCGAGGCCTTGCAGCTGTATGACATCCTGGAGCATGAAGTGATCGCGCGATTCTACGATCGCGATGACAACGGCCTGCCGCGCAACTGGATCGCGATGATGCGCGAAAGCATGGCGCGCCTGACGCCGGAGTTTTCCGCGAATCGCGCCGTTCGCGAATACACCGAGAAGTACTACCTGCCGGCCGCGGAAAGATACCGCCGTCGCGAGGCTTCTCATGGCGCACTGGCGCAGCAGATCGTGCGCTGGCGCTATTCGGTCGCGGAACATTGGCCCAAGCTCCACTTCGGTCAGGTCTTCTCTGAGACTATCGGCGACGTCCACAACTTCCGCGTGCAGGTTTATCTCGACGAGGTGGAACCCGACGCGGTGAGGGTCGAGTTGTACGCGCAGCCTCGCAATGGCGAATCGCCGGTAAGACATCCTATGGACCGTTGCGACCGGCTGGTCGGATCGGTCAATGCTTTCGTCTATGCAGCTGAAGTCCCGTCGAGCCGTCCAGCGCACGACTACACGCCGCGAATCGTGCCAGCATTTGGCGACGTTCAAATCCCACTCGAGGCGAAAGAAATCCTCTGGCAGCGCTAGCGACTCGCCAAGGCCATCCACAACGCAAACGGCTAATCGCTGGAGGCCCCTGTCAAGTTCGCCGAATGCTTTTAGGAACGCCGCGGACTTCCTACAGCGCCGGCAGCGGAATCGTCAGCGCGTCGTAAACCGTGACTCTCGGTCCGTAGGCGGATTGGAAAACTCCGATTCCGGTTGAAGGGCGAATCAGATTGATGCGATCGAAGACGTTCAGCAGGATCACCCGGTTCTCGATGTGCCCGAGTAGCGGCACGTCGAGAGATTTAGCGGCGCTCAGGTTGAACTGCCATACCTTCGGAAGCTGGGTCCGGTTGGCGAAGCCGCCGCGCAAACCGCTGCTGAATAGCCCGTCGAAAGTAAACAGCCAGGTCTTCCATTTGTAGGCAGCGCCGCCTGAAGCACCCACCAGCGGAGTATGATCGAGTACGATGTAGTGGTGATCGATATATTCAAGCTGGGCCAGCGGGGGAAAGTTGTACTGTCCGGTGGCGACGCCGCGAACCTCTTCCCTTGCCAGATATTGCGACACTCGTAGAGAGAAATTGGGAAGATTGTAGGTGATAGAATTCTCCAATCCTGCGCCATAACCCCTGACGTAATTGAAGGGCGAATCAATGGGGACGAAACCAAACTGGCCTTCGTCGATATAGTGGCGATCGATCCGGAAGTAGCTGTCCTGCGAGAGCACCAGATGCGAAGTGAATTGATGGACGTAGCCGACGTCCCAGGCGTAGTCGGTTTCGGCGTCGAGGTTGGTGTTCAGAGGTATGCCGGGACCGACGCCTCCAGTGGTGTGATTGAGCGCGGCGATACCCGGAGAAATCCCCTGGAAATTCGGGATCTGAAAATTCCGCGCGAAACCGGCATGGATAGTAGTGTCGTAGCGCGGCTTGAAAACGAAGTTAATCGTCGGACTGAATTGGCTGTCGTTGACGAGGCCGCTCACCCGGTCCCATCTGGAGCCAAAATTCACACTTAGCTTCTCATTCAACTGCCAGGTGTCCTGGAAATATACGCCATACACGAGATTAATCTTGTTGAGATCAGTCGTTATGGAAATCGGAACGGTTAGCGGTACGCCACCCTTCAGCGGAAAGACCTGCGAAGTGTTATCCGCTTCGACTCCATACTCGCCAAAATAAAATCCGCCGCGGAAGGTGTGATCGTTCCAGCGATAAGTGAGATTGCCTTGCGCCGCATTTGAAAGATCGCTGTCGAATACTTTCGGGGCTATACCCTGGTAGATGAGATCGCTTATCGGATCCGGATTGAAGTTTTCCCGGTTGTAGTGAATCGTGTAAGCGACCTGGTAGTCAGCATTAGTTCCGAGTGCCCCGTTCAAAGCTAGAACTCCATAGTAGTCCTGCTGATCGAGGGTCGAATCGATATCAGCGGACGGAAAGTCAGCGGGATTGACACCGCTTAAAGTGAACTCCGGCGTCTCGCCGGGCACATTAGGGAACTGATTATTGGCAACCGTCATTCCGGCAATCAGACTCAGTTGCGTGGTCGGACTTACTGCGTAGGTCAGATAGGCGAATTCCTGCCCCTGGTCGGTGTCATCGTGAATCGGATCCGGACCGCGAGTCGCAGAACTGAGGCCCAGGTTGGAATGCGTGTAGACGCCGGTCAGATAGTAGCTGAACTTTCCGTTACAGCCGCCCAGCTCGAAACTGGGCTGCGCGGTGTCGCGCTGACCCCCGTAAATAGTGAACTCGTTGTGCGCGTCATCGCATCCATTCTTGGTGCTGATTTCCACCACTCCTGATGTTCGATAACCGTACTCGGCCGGCAGCACGCCATCCATCAGACTCACGCTCTTGACGAAGTACGAGTTGAGCAGCTGGTTGAAGGTCGGGTCGTTGTTGATGTCGAGCGGCAGCAAGATCCCGTTCATCTGATACTGGATGCCCGCATGCTCGCCCCGGATGTGAATTTCCTGGTTCTGGTCGAGGGCGACGCCCGGCATCTGCAACAACACCTGGTTGAGTGGAGTAGTCTCGCCTTGCGGCAGATTCGTGATGTCACGGGCGGTTAAGGTGTATTTGCTGGCGCCGGTCGAAGTTAGTCCATTTTGCGCGTGGACCCTGGTCGCGCTGACTTGTACGGTCAATGCCTTTTCGGATTCCAACACGAGATCAAGCGGAGCTTTGGTGCGGGCGGGCAAGACCAGAACTTCGTTAGCGGGCTTGAAGCGGGGCTTCTGAGCGATCAGATCGTAAGTTCCGGATCCCGGTTCCAGCAATTTGAATTGACCATGCTCGCCGCTAGTCGTTCGACCGACTGTGCGACCGTCGACGGCGCGCAAGATCACGACGGCATCCGTCACCGGCCGGCCGAGCGCATCCTTCACCGTTCCCGCGATGGATTGCGAGATGAATTGCTTATCAGCCGCGGTAGAGCCCCTGCCTGTCAGCAAGATCAGTAGAGGCGCGAGCGCGAGGGCCGCGCAGATCTGCGCGCAGCATCGCGTCGCCTTCGATCCATCCGAAGGTGAAGTCGCCATCGAGAGAGTCCTCAGATCTGCACCCGCGGGCGAATGCCGGCACGGCCCCTGTCCCTGAGCACACTCGGCTGGAAGCCACTTTCGTTGCGCACAACGACAGCGCTCCTGCTGGCTCAAGGCCGGGGAAATCTCGAACGTAAGGATCTTTTAAATCTAGACGAGAACGGGCGGCGGACGGGCTGCTAGCGGCAGACGGTTCAGATCATGATTAACAACTGCAAATAAGCTAACCAAAAAGTCGTTGTCGAAATTGCGAATTGGCGCAAGCGCGACGCACTCGAAGGGACGATCGAAGTGCCAATGCTGAAGCCAATGCGGATCGCTGGTGACAATCGCGGCTTGATTGCCATTTACGTCATACGCGTGATCGCCGTGACCTTGCGAATGGTGATTTCCGTTCTGGAGTTCCTGGTGTTGATGGTGCGATTCGTCGGCGTCATCGTGACGATGGACGTGAGGATAGTTTCCTCCGCTGTGACGATGATGGACTATGCTCACGACACCGACCGCATATGCTCGAATAGAAAGTGATCACGACATAGACTCAACGAAAATCACCTTTCCGCCGGTAGGTCAATGAGGCGCCCAGATTGGAACGGTGCTAAAAAGGTGATCGGACCGTTAACAGGCAAACCGGAATCGCACCGTTAGACGAATTGGCTGACGCTCCTTCAGCTTTCTTAACCGTTTCCTAGCGGGTGGTTCACCGATGCGCATCCTCCGAGCTTGGCAACTCAATTGAAAAGGGCGTAAGAACAAATTCAGCATGGACCCCGAAGACCTCATTGGCCTCGGAGTATTGCTCGTGCTGGTCTTAGTTGGTCTACTCGTTGTGGTTGTCTTGCTGAAATATTTCGTTTTCTGATCTCAGAATCAGGACATCCGACCAGGCGATTCTGGATCCGATAGGCGCTCGCACGGCAATTTGATACTTTGGGGACGCCGGCTGGTGTTTGCCCCCCTTTCACCAGTCGGCCTCGGGTTGGCGAGTTGGTTCGCTCGCCCGTTTTTTCAGTTTTGTTTACCAAGCCAGATGTTATCGATCTCGTTGATGATCCCATCCCTTACAGGCTAAGGCGACGGTTATCTCGAAAGCTGGGGACGAAGCCGGAGGATGCCGATAGCAGAAAAAGCGACGGCGAACAGTAACATCGCTGCCACGTCGGGCAGGATTGCGACGGCGGAGGCGTGGCTGAAAATGAGCGCAAGGTACCCATTCATCGCCCATGCTGCCGGCGAAAGATATGCAAGGGTCTTCATGAACGGTGGGACAACGTCCAGCGGCCACATGCATCCGCCCAGCATGCCCAGGAATACGCCGATCCATGGGCCGAGCGAGGTGGGCTGTTCGGGCGAACGAAAAATGGTTCCCATCAAGAAAACCAGGGATACGCCGAAACAGATCAACGCAGTGGTAAGGAGAAGCACTCCAATCGAATCTCCCCAATGGACGCCGAAAAACCAAC
Source organism: uncultured delta proteobacterium (assembly GCA_963850125.1). Lineage (GTDB taxonomy): Bacteria > Desulfobacterota > Binatia > Binatales > Binataceae > Binatus. Next base: position 193,338 of record CAWKKB010000002.1, read on the forward strand.
GGGCGCTGAAGATCAGAAAAAGCGCTTGCGCAAGCATCTGCTGAAACGGACCGACCGTGAGCATCGCGAAAAGCTCCCAGGTTCGCGCCGGAGTGGCGAGCAATCGCTGCGAGAGTCCGCTGCTACGCAGCCGAATAATCGTAAGCGACGAAACCAATCCGTTGATCATCACGAACAGGACCAGGTTCGCGGGCGCCGTGTATTGGAATCCGAGCGGCAGTGCTTGCTCCCCGCCGCCGCCGGGATAGTGAACTGGTATCGCGATAGGTTTTGCCCGGTTTGCGAGACGGCTCAGGTCAGCCTCGATCGCCGCCCGGATGACGGGTGCGCCGGCGCTCGCCCTGGAAAGATAAACGTCGAGATCGCCATCGCCGCGCCAACCTGACGGAACAATCACCCCCGCGTTGAGCCGGCCACGAAAGACGGCGATGCGCATTTTCTCCTGATCGGTGTACCTGTGAATACGCATGTGCTGATTGGCTGCAATGGCGGAGATGAGCTCGCGGCTGGCGGCGGTCCCGGCGCGATCGAGGACTCCCACCACCAACGATGGTTCGCTGTAGCCGCCCATCGCAATTCCAATGATCGCCATAATGGCGACTGGCACCAGAAACAGCACGGCAAGCCTGCGCTGGTCTCGCCCGGTGCTGGCGCCATTGGCCGCCGATGCGGCCGCAAGGATATTTAATCCCGTCCGCATTTCAGGTTACCCGCTGCAATGCCGAGCGCGCCTTGAAGGTGGCGAACACGATACCGGCTACGCCAACCACTCCGGTAAACAGCAACGGTTGCGCGATGGTTGCGATGTTGCCGTTGCTCCCTGCCGCGGACAGATCGATGAAGCCATAGAACGCCTGGCCGTTCGGGGTCAGACGGGCGAGAGTTTCAAATACATCCGGAAGCCCCCGCGGTGGAAGAAACTGGCCGCCCACGACCGAGAGCAGGCTGATCACGATCGCAGCCATCGCGGTTCCCTGTTCCGCGTTCTTCGCGAGGCTCATGAGGAAGGCGGTCAGGCCGATTGCCATCAGCACACTGGTCGCAACCAGCGCGGCAACCGGAAGTGGATTGCCCCATTTGGTGCCGAACAGGATCGAAGTCGCCGAGATCATCACGCCCATCTGGGTAAGCCCGATGAGTAGAAGCGCCGCAAACTTTCCGGCCAGTACTGCGGTCGGTTCGGTGGGCGATGCCATCAGACGCAAAATAGTCCGGCTGTCGACCTCCGATTGCAGCGCTCGCACGCCGGACAGTACGGCAAAAGTGAGAAACAGCACCGTCATCGACGCGGCGAAGAAGTCGATCATTCTAAGAGAGCCCCCTGGAGAAAGTGGCGTCACCGAGGCGATGCGAAGCTGATCAACCCGTTTGACGGCGACGCGTTGCACGAAATCCTGAACCAGTGCACGCGTCCCCTGCAGTGCGAATTGTGCGTTGCCAGCAGCAAGAATTTCGATCGATTTGAACTTGTCGTCGCTCGCTGCATTGGCGAAACCCTGATCGATGACGACTGCACAGTCGACGTCGCGGCGCACGACGGCGGATTCTGCCGCTGGCCGCGAGCCAATCTGCCGCACCTCGATTATTCCTTTGAGCCATGGACGCTGAACAAAAGCGACGAACGCGTGGGAGAGCGTGGAGCCGTCGAGGTCCGCGATTCCCAGCCGCATGCGAAAACCCTGCGAACCCGACAGCGACATACCGACCAGCGCCGTCAACGCCAGCGGGGCGACGACTGCGACGATCAGGGCTGTGCGATCGCGCATTCGTTGGCGCAGGTCCTTCAGGCAGATCAGCCACGCGTGATGCATCTGCTTCAGTCCCTCAGCGCCCGCCCGGTCTTGCGCAGGAAGACGTCTTCCAGATTCGGCTCGACGACTCTGATGCTCTCCGCTACCAGGCCCCCGCTGAGGAGCGCCGACAACAACGCGGGCAGGCGTTGCGCTCCGTGGTCCGCGAACACAATGATGTGGTCATCCAGCGTTTGCACGGAACGTACGCCTTCGAGCCGATCGACCACCGATACCGCACGAGTGAGTCCCTCGCCACGACCGAGGCCGATTTCTATCCGCGCGTCCTGACCGAGGCTGGCTACCAACTCCGCACGAGTACCTTCAACGATAATTTTGCCTGCGTCGATAATGCCAATACGCGTACACAGGCGTTCGGCCTCCTCCATATAGTGGGTGGTGTATAGAATTGCAGTTCCGCTATCACGCAAGCGCTCCACCAGATCGAAAATCGCACTGCGGCTCTGGGGGTCGACTCCCACGGTCGGCTCGTCGAGTACCAAGAGCTTCGGCTGATGGAGAATTCCGCAGGCGAGGTTCAGGCGTCGCTGCATTCCCCCCGAGAAAGTACTCGCGATCTCGTCGGCGCGTGGGGTCAAACCCACGGCGTTAAGGGCGCTATCCACAGCAAGACTGAGCCGGTCCCCGCTCAGATCGTACATCCGTCCCCAGAAATTGAGGTTCTCGCGAGCAGTCAGGTCCGTGTACAGAGCGATCGACTGCGGGACGATACCAATCAGGGCCCGCGCGGGCGGCCCTGCGTCGATATTGATGCCGTCGATTGTTACTTCGCCCGCGTCGCGCGCGAGAATTCCGGCAATCATCGAGATCGAGGTGGTCTTGCCGGCTCCGTTGGGTCCAAGCAGCCCGTAGATTTCACTCGCGTCGATCGAGAAGCTGACGTCATCGACAGCGACTCGCTCGCCGAAGCACTTTCTGAGCCCGCGCACCTTGAGCATCGCAGACAGAATCGGCCACTTGAAGGGCCGCCGCAATAGCGGAGCAGGCCGATAGCAGGATTTTCTAAGGGGCTGAGTGCGCTCGCGCAATCACCAGAAGCCTTTAACCATGCGTTCAACTGATTGCTTGCCGGCCGCCAGACTGGCAGCCGATTCGGCATCGTCCTGATTCCACGCGTTGTCCACGACCACGCTGCGAACCTCATGCACTCCTATCATGCGAAGCCAAAAATCAATGTACGGCGCCTGATGATCGAACGACGGCGGGATTGGAGAATCCTCGCCATAGGCAGATCCCCGCGTGTAGACCACGAGTGCTTTGGGGATGTCGAGGCATGGTCCATATTCCTTGCCGTCATAGGTGAATAAGTAATTGCGCTGAGCGGTCAGATCAATCAACTGTTTGAGCTTGTAGGGGATGGAAAAGTTCCACATGGGTAGGCCCAGGACAATTCGGTTCGCTCGTTGGAAGCGACCGATCAATTCTTGAATGCGGTTCCATGTATGCGACTCAGCGTCTGACATTGGCTCGTGCTTGATGGCCTTGTACTTCGCCCCGATCGATGCGGCATCGAACTCGGGGAGGCTTTCGTTCCAAATATTCAGGACGTCCTCATTAATCTCGGGGAGGACCCTCCTTGACGCTGAAAGAAAGGCGTTTGTCAGGGCGATAGAGTTCGATTTGGCGCCTCGCGGCGATGACTGGATATGAAGAACATTCATTTTGATGCGGCATCGAGTGGAATAAGTTCAAACGTTCGCGTTTGCGCGCGGGCGGCGGGCAGGTCGGTCGGCTTGACCACAGCGGCTACGAGCAGGAATTGTTCGAAGGTCATCCCCGCTTGGCGAAAACCGCCCTGACAGAAAACGAATGCGTAAAATTCCACCATTTCGTCGCGGATGGTCATTGGAAGTGCTGGAGGTGTGGTCGCTTCAGGAAACGCGCGTGGCTCACTAGCGAGAACCGCGCGGGTGCGAACGAGGTGAGGTCGCGGCGTCACCTCTATCGTCTTGAGTGACGCTAGCCGCGAGGCCTCGGTTGGAACCAGTGCGCCCATGTTATTCACCTTCCACTAGATTTTGCGGGGCCAGGACTAATTCTGTTTCGTGCGTCGGCGAGGGTAGCTTCCGTTGGTCTTCGATGGCTTTGACGGCGGCCGCCGGGGAGGGGACAACGGCCGCCGTCTGGCCAAGGACAACCTCGTTTTGGTTGCCCAGCAGTGCCAGGTTGGTGCGCGCCGGCGCGTCGTCCGGCACGTCCTGAACGAGCTCGCGCCATACCAACCATGCGCTGGCAGTCCTTCCCTCCTGGGCATAGATGACACCCAGCAGGTTGCGCGCGTCTGCTTGATGAGGATTCAACTGCAGCGACGCGAGCATCTCGCGCTCTGCATCCGCATGCATTCCTTGCCGCTCAAAGACGAGGGCGAGATTGAAGTGCGATTCGGGATGGGTTTCACCGAGCAGCACCGCCTGCTGCAGACTGCCGGTCGATGCCTTCAGGTCGCCGTTCTCGAGCTGAGCCAACCCCAGGTTCAGGAACAAATCCCAGTCTCGAAGTCCAAGCGCGGCGGCTTCCTGATATTCGCTAACCTCCGCCGTTCTGTTACCCATCATTCCCAGGGCGAAACCCAGATGATAATGAGCGAGCGCATCGTCGGGATGCTTGCGCACGACCTCCTCATGGAGGCGAATCGCGCGCGGGTAGTCTTCGACGCCCAGCGCGTAGTCCGCGCGCTCGTTACAGACTTGCTGCTCGCCTTCGCCCGCGCTTACGATGCGCGCGATAGCCAGTGAGAGCAGCAGGATAGCCGCAGCAAATGCGATTCTATTCCGCCTCCCGGTATTGTCGCCGGTCTTGATCGTTGGCATGTAGTCCTCTCCCGTTAATCTGATTCTAAATGCGTGAATAACGCCTGCACGGTTGATGTGAAAAGTGACCGCTCAACCGGTTCAGGTTTGCCGTTATTTGTGCAGGTGGTAGGTTAAGCAGCGGTTCAATCAGAAATTCGGCGGGAACGGCCGGGGAAATTCTACATGGCGGGTGGCACGCGGAGTGGTCGATCCAGCTTGACTGGTACCGCCAAGGCGGGGTCGAGGGTCGCTTCCGCGCGAAGGGATCGCAAAACCTCCTTGGCGACAGCCGGAGAGGAATCACTCACATTTGAAGCCGATGAAGCGTAACCGAACTGGATTTTGGCGTTTAGCCGCGCAATGCCTGGCCGGCAGCATCGCTGTGGCGCTGCTGACTCTTATCGCCTTCAAACTCCAAGTCGATCTCACTATAGCGTCCCTTCTTTACCTAATCGTTGTCATGCTGATGTCGGTTACGGACGCCGTCTTCGCGTCGATCTTTGTCTCGATCCTGGCCGTTCTATGCCTGGACTACTTCTTCGCACCGCCGCTCTTTTCCTTAGAGTTGTTCAACCAGCTGGACAGTGTCGCGCTGGTCGCCTTCCTGGCAACCGCATTGCTGATCAACCGCCTGATGACGCGGCGCAAACGGGCCGAGGAGGCGCTACAAAAGTTGTTGGGCGAGCTGGAATCGAAGGTACAAGAACGCACCGCCGAACTGGCTAGCGCGAACGATGAACTGCGGAGTGAGATAAACGAGCGTCGGCGGGCCGAAGAGGCATTGCAGAAGGCGCAGGCGGAACTCGCGCACGTCGCTCGCGTGATGACTCTGGGAGAGTTGACGGCTTCGATCTCCCACGAAGTTAACCAGCCTATCGCCGCGGTCGTCACCAACGGCCAGGTTTGCCTGCGATTGCTCGCCCTCGAGACCCCGCGACCGGACGATGTGCGAGCCACGGTGGAGCGTATCGTCAGGGACGCCCACCGGGCGAGCGAAGTGATTCAGCGGATTCGCGCACTCGCCAAACGGACCGAGCCGCAGATGGTGTCACTGGACATCAACGATGTCATCCGCGAGGCTACCCTCCTGGTGCAGCGTGAGGTGCTCAGCCATGGGGTATCGCTGCGGACCGAACTCTCGTCAGCATTGCCCCCTGTTCTCGGCGATCGGATCCAACTGCAGCAAGTCGTCATCAATCTTTTGATAAACGGTGTTGAAGCGATGGCGCCAATCACCGATCGGCCCCGTGAGATCCTTATCCGTTCGCAGCAGCAGGAAGCCGGCCAGGTGCACGTTTCGGTGCGGGACTCCGGCATCGGGATTGACTCGGAGACTGCGGAACGGCTGTTCAGCGCCTTCTTCACTACCAAGCCCAGCGGAATGGGAATGGGACTGTCGATCAGCCGTTCGATCATCAGGGCACACGGTGGCAGATTGTGGGTATCGCCAAATCCGGACCACGGCGCAGCCTTTCAATTCACCGTACCGATCAGTGGTTAGGGTGTTATCGTGAAAGACGCTGACGCCGTCGCCGGTTAGTCTGGTCCGAATTGGGGCGAACCCAATGTTCGTTACCGGAACATACAATCCGTATCTCGTCGCTCTGTCCATTCTGGTCGCCACCTTCGCGTCTTACACCGCCCTCGATCTCTGTGGGCACGTGGGTCCCGCCCGGGGATTCGCGCGCCGCGCGTGGCTGGTGGCTGCCGCGCTCACAATGGGAGGCGGAATATGGTCGATGCACTTCGTCGCGATGCTTGCCTTTATGATGCCGATACCGGTGTCCTACGACATCGGATTGACCGCCCTTTCGCTGGTGGTGGCGATCCTGGTAACTGGCGGCGGCTTTTATGTCATTAGTCGCCGGAGCGCATCGCCGCTTCGCCTCGTTCTCAGCGGCATCTTCATGGGACTTGGCATTGCTGGCATGCACTACACCGGCATGGCGGCGATGCGGGGGAACATCGAACTCAGCTACGAACCGCTATTCGTTGCGCTCTCCCTGGTCATAGCGATCGGCGCGTCGACGGTGGCGCTATGGGTGGCATTCCGAACCACAGATCTCGGGCAAAAGCTCGTCGCCGCAGCCGTCATGGGCCTGGCCATTTCGGGTATGCACTACACTGGAATGAGAGCGGCCTTCTTTTACTGTTCACGCCCCGGTTCAAACGAGGCGCAGATAAACGCAAGTGTCGATCAAACCAATCTGGCGCTGGCGGTTGCCGGGATTACGTTTCTCATTCTGGCTTTCGCGTCGGTCGCCTCGCTGTTCGAGCGGAAGCGCGCCGAAGAAGCGCTTCGTAAGGCGCAGGCGAATCTCGCGCACGTCAGCCGCGTGATGACGCTGGGAGAGTTGACGGCGTCGATCTCCCACGAAGTTAACCAGCCGCTCGCCGCAGTCGTCACCAACAGCCAGATTTGCCTGCGATTGCTCGCGCTCGAGACGCCACGACCGGACGATTTGCGAGCCACCCTGGAGCGCATCGTCAGGGACGCCAATCGCGCGAGCGAAGTGATCCAGCGGATTCGTGCTCTAGCCAAAAGGAGCGAGCCGCAAATGGTGTCGCTGGACATGAACGACGTCATCCGCGAGGCTATCCTGCTGGTGCAGCGTGAGGTGTTCAGCCATGGGGTATCACTGCGGACTGAACTGGGGTCCGCATTGCCCCCGGTGCTCGGCGATCGGGTCCAGTTGCAGCAAGTGGTTATCAACCTTTTGATGAACGGCGTCGAAGCGATGGCGTCAATCACGGACCGGCCCCGTGAGATCCTTATCCGTTCTCAGCAGCAGGAAGCCGGCCAGGTGCACGTTTCGGTGCGGGACTCCGGCATCGGGATTGACTCGGAGACCGCGGAACGGCTGTTCAGCGCCTTCTTCACTACCAAGCCCAGCGGAATGGGAATGGGACTGTCGATCAGCCGCTCGATCATAAGGGCTCACGGTGGCAGATTGTGGGTATCGCCAAATCCGGATCACGGCGCAGCATTTCAATTTACCGTACCGATCAGTGGTTAGGGTGTTATCGTGAAAGACGCAGACGCCATCGTCTTCGTGGTCGACGATGATTCGTCGATTCGGGAGGCGATCGAGGTTCTCGTTAGGTTGGCCGGACTGCGCGTCGAGACCTTCGGCACCGCGCAGGAATTCCTGCGAAACGAACGGCCGGATTTGCCTGGATGCGTGGTGCTCGACGTGGAGCTGCCCGGATTGAGCGGACTCGATCTGCAGCGCGAACTGGCCGCGCACGGGATCACACTTCCGATCATCTTCATCACCGGTTACGGCGACATACCGATGTCGGTGCGCGCCATGAAAGCGGGCGCGCTGGAATTCCTGACCAAGCCCTTCCGCGATCAGGATCTTCTGGACGCGATTCAACAAGCCATTGAGCGCGACCGCGCTGCGCGCCAGCACTCCAGGGGAATCGCGGAACTGCGCGAGCGTTACGACGCGCTGACAACCCGCGAGAGGGAAGTGATGAGCCTGGTGGTGGCCGGCTGGCTCAACAAGCAAATCGGCTTCGAGCTGGAGATCAGCGAGGTGACCGTCAAAATTCATCGCGGCCGGGTTATGAATAAAATGGGCGCACAGTCGCTGGCCGAGCTGGTCAGGATGACAGAAAGGCTGGAGCTTCCGAAGGCGAAGGATCAATCCGCCAAAACCAGGTAATACCAACGTATAACTAGTTTTTGATCCACGGGCGGGAATACATTTTCTTTCGGAAGATGATTTCCCGCAATGAATACACCGAAAGAAAAAAATAACGAGGCTCTAATCGCGATCGTCGATGACGATCAATCGTTCCGCGAGGCGCTCGAGAGTTTGCTCAAGTTGATCGGGTTCCGAACTGAGATCTTCGCCTCTGCCCGCAATTTTCTAGACTCCCCGCAATTTCCAAACGTGTCCTGCGCGATCCTCGACGTCTCGATGCCTGGGATGGATGGCCTCGAGTTGCAGCGGCACCTGGTTGCCACGCATCCCATTCCGGTCATCTTCGTCACGGATGTCCGGGACTCAAAAACACGGGATCAGGCGGTTCAGGCAGGAGCGATCAGCTTCTTGAACAAGCCTGTTAGCGAAGACACTTTGATCGACGCGCTGAATTCGGCGCTTCGCGCATAAGAAGTGCATAAGAAGTAATGAGAGTGGCGACGATGGGTTAAGAGTCCGATAAAATTTCGCGCACTGTGCTCCCTGCTGGACATGCTGTCTGGCGAGAGGAAGGAGCAGTCAGATGGAAACGCAGACTCAGTATCGTGATGTGAAGACCGCCGTGGCGACCGTGTTTCAAAGCGCCTCCTTGCCCGAGCGAGCGATTTTCTGCAAAGAGGGTGAGTATTGGGCTATTGGCTACGCCGGGAAGTCGTTTCGTCTGAAGGATACTAAGGGACTCGGCTATCTCGCCCATCTGCTGCGTCATCCCGCGGCCGAATTCCATGTGCTCAATTTGGCAGGGGGAGTCGGCAGCCAACGCGAGGCGGGCGAAACCGGTCAGTCCGGGCACGGCTTGTCGCGCGCGGATCAGGATCTCGAAAAGGCAGGCATCCATATCGGCAGTCTGGGCGACGCCGGCGAGATGCTCGACGAGCAAGCCAAGATCGCTTACCGGCGCCGCCTTTCCGAGCTGCGCGAAGAACTGGAAGAAGCCAAGGAATTGGGCAACGTCGATCGCGCCGAAAAGGCGGAGCAGGAGATCGATGCACTGACCTCGGAACTCTCGCGAGCGGTCGGGCTCGGTGGACGCAATCGGCGGGCGGCGTCAGCTTCGGAACGAGCCCGACAAAGCATCGGCAAGACTATCAAATCCGTAGTGGAAAGGATCGCGCAGAGCGATTCCAGGCTTGGGGAGATCTTCTCGCGCTGCATCAAGACCGGCACCTTTTGCGCCTACCAGCCAGACCCCGATTTCCCGATTGTGTGGGAATTCAATGCGACAACTATCGACCCGGCAGAGGAACCAATCTCAAACGGCGACTCAGCTTCAGCGGCAGTACTGGAGATCTCTCCATTTTCGTTCGCGGAACGGACCGCTTTTGCGGGACGGGAAGCTGAACTGAGCACGTTCCGCGCGGCAATAGATCGCGCACTAACTGGTCACGGCTCGGTCGTCATGCTGGCTGGCGGACCCGGCGTAGGCAAGAGCCGTCTCGCGATGGAGATGGCGGAGTACGCATCGCGCGTCGGCTTCAGATACCTGGTCGGGCACTGTTACGAAAGAGACGAACTGGTTCCCTTTCTCCCGTTCGCGGAGATCATTGAAGGCAACCTCGCTGAGGCGCCGGGCCTTGACGATTTCCGTCGGCGGATGGGGGAAAATGCGGCTGAACTGGCCCAGATCGCACCAAGCCTTCGGCGAGTTTTCCCCGATATTCCGCAACCAATGGAACTGCCGCCGGCGCAGAAGCGTCGTCATCTTTTCCAGAGCGTTTCCGACACGATGGGTCGCTCGGCTCGAACCCGTTCGCACTTGTACATAGTTGAGGACCTTCATTGGGCCGACGAATCCACACTGGCGCTCTTGATTCATCTAGCCAACCGGGTAGCGCACCTTCCAGTCGTAATCATCGGGACTTATCGGGACGGATATTCCGAAAACAATCCGGCCCTGGCCAGGACCTTGGAAGAGCTGATTCGGATGGGGATCCGTCCGCTCAAGCTGGGTTCCCTCTCGAAGGACGACACCGCACAGATGTTGCGCGAGCTAAGCCAGCGCCAGGATGTTCCGGAGAGTCTGGTGAGCCTCATTTTTGAGGAGAGCCAGGGATATCCATTCTTTGTCGAAGAGGTGTATCGGCATCTGATCGAAGAGGGCAAGGTCTTCGATGCGGCCGGCCAATTCCGCATGGACATCGAGATCGCCGAGAACGAGGTTCCAGAAAACGTGCGGCTGATCATCGGTCGCCGGCTGGAGCGGCTCGACCGGAATGAAAAGCGGGCGCTGACGGCCGCCGCAGTGATCGGACGCAACTTCAGCTTTAAGCTACTGACTGCCATCTGCCAGATTGAGGCTGATGAACTTCTCACCATCGTCGAGAAGGCGCAGCAGATGGGAATAATCCTCGCGAGCTCCCAGGCGCCGGAGAAGCCATTCACCTTCTCCCATGAACTCGTGCGCCAGACGCTGCTTGCCGGTATCTCGGCTCCCCGCCGACAGCACCTACATGCCGGCGTCGCCGATGCGATCGCGCGGCTCCATCCCGAGGCCGTCTACGAGCGTGCTGGCGACATCGCCGATCATCTCATCAAGGCGGGATCGTTTGCCGACGGAAACCGGGCCAGGCAACTCGCCCATAGCACATCGATCTGAAGGCTGCTTGACGCAAGCTTGTCAGCGCCGTCGCGCATCGCGCGGCGGCGAAGCCCAGGTCGAACGCGAGCAGGGCGGGGCCAGCGGGCAATACCAAGCGACCAAGAAAGCTGATGATGTCCGTGCATCCCGCTGTAACGTTGAGCACAACGAGCAGTGCCTGGACTTCGCGCGACTCGAGAGGGGCCGATGATGCTTTCGGACTAGTTCCTCTACCGCTATCATGCCTGCGGTCTTCAAAAGAGTTCCACAGTTTCACGACTTGCTTTGACGGATTTCCGCGAGCTCCTCTGGAAACACGACGCAATCACCTCCTGCCCGCCATCTGACCTTCATTAAGGTGCGATCCATGTTGCGCATAACACCCATGATCGTCACCTCTTCGCTAGGGAGATGAACTTCGCCGCTACGTGGATCTCGTACCCATTTCGCCAGAATTGCTGTATTAATCATAGTCTCGCTCCCGACTGATCTGATCGCTCAACCATTCATCCATCAAGGCGAGAGATCAGCAGGCGCGGAATTCGTGCGGCGATTTTTTACGCTTCTTAGTGCATGACAACACGATTGAACCTCGCAGAACTGCTGGCGGATACCGGATCTTCCGCGCCGGCGATAATCTCGACCTCTCCGTTGGTGGTCGTGAGTTACAAGGCCCTGGCGGAGCAGATTGAGAGACTGTCCGGACAACTGAGGAGTGCCGGACTGAAGCCCGGCGACTGCGTCGCGATCGTACTGCCGAACGGACTGGAGTTTCTTGTCGTATTTCTAGCCCTGACTCACGCCAGGTTGGTCGCTGCACTACTCAATCCGGCCGACAAGCCGGACGAAATCCGCTTTTTGATCCAGGACGCTCAGGCGCGAGGAGTTGTCGCCGAAGGGGCCAACCTCACTGTGAGGCAAGCCGTCGCTGGACTTGGTTTGCCGATATGGCAACCGCGCGTCGACTCGCGCGGGTTCGTGGAATTGCCGGAGCTGCCGCAAGGCTCACACGCGAGCATCGACCCTCCTAATCCGGATGATATCGCGCTATTCGCCTATACCAGTGGCACCACGGACCGGCCCAAATGCGTACCGCTCACCCATGCCAACGTACTTTGGTCAGCACGCAACATCGCAGCTCACTATGACCTGACCTCCGCCGATTGCAGCCTAGTAGTTTTGCCTCTTTTCCACGGTCACGGCTTGATCGGCGCCACATTGTCGACCTTGGCGTCCGGCGGTTCCGCAATCGTACCGCCGCGTTTTTCAGCCTCTGAGTTCTGGAAACTATTCCGCGAACATCATGCGACCTGGTATTCCGCGGTGCCTACTATTCATCAGGTGCTCCTGGAAAGAGCCGACAGCGACGACGCACCTCACAGCGGTCCACGATTCATTCGTTCGTGTTCGGCCCCACTCGCGCCAACGATTCTCACGAAGTTGGAGGATCGCTTCGGAGCGCCTGTGTTGGAAGCATACGGCATGACCGAGGCGGCCCATCAGGTCGCATCCAACCCACTACCTCCGCTCCCGCACAAGCCTGGGACGGTAGGGCGTAGCTCCGAGATTTCAATCATAGACGAGAATGGCCGACACATGCCGGCAAACACTCCCGGCGAAGTTGTAGTACGCGGCCCCAACGTGATGGGCGGCTATCGCAACAACCCCGAGGCTAATGCCGCCGCCTTTACCGATGGATGGTTTCGCACTGGAGACATTGGCGCGATCGACAACGACGGCTATCTCGCCCTCATCGGCCGTATCAAGGACCTGATCAATCGAGGCGGTGAGAAGATCTCACCTGCGGAAGTCGAAGCCGTCTTGCTGGAGCATCCTGCCGTAGCCGAGGCTTCGGTTTTCGGAGTGCCCGACTCCAAGTATGGCGAAGAGGTCTCGGCCGCGGTGGTACTAAGAAGTGCTGCCACATCGCAAGAACTCCAAGCGTACTGCAAGACCCGCCTGGCGGACTTCAAGGTGCCCAAGCTGATCCACCTGGTTTCGGCGATACCCAGGAATGCGACGGGCAAGGTCCAGCGCCGCGACCTGACAGCTTTGTTCTCCTGAGAAAACCGAGCGCACATTTTTAGAGCGGTCATTTCTCACGCCGGTTCGAATGTAAGTTCGCAGCAAGACATTTCAGTTACAAGAGGAGGAGCATTTGACCATGGCACTACCACTGGAAGGAATAAAAGTTATCGACTTCACGGGGGTCCAGGCGGGACCGGCATGCACCCAGTTGCTGGCGTGGTACGGCGCGGACGTGCTGAAAGTCGAGCGGCCGGGCGTCGGCGACGTGACGCGCCGCCAATTGCGGGACATCCCGGACTTGGATGCGCTGTACTTCATCACGCTCAACAGCAACAAGAAGTCGCTGACCCTGAACACCAAGACCCCGGAAGGCAAGGCGGTGCTGGAGACGCTGATCCGCGAGGCCGACGTGCTGGTCGAGAATTTCGCGCCCGGTGCGATGGACCGGATGGGCTTCACCTGGGAGCATATTCAGGAACTCAACCCGCAGCTGATCTTCGGCTCGATCAAGGGCTTCAGCGAAAATTCGCCCTACGCCGACCTCAAGGTTTACGACAACGTGGCGCAGTGCGCGGGCGGCGCCGCCTCGACGACCGGATTCTGGGACGGCCCGCCGACGGTCAGCGGTGCGGCGCTGGGCGACAGCAATACCGGTATGCATCTGGCGATTGGCCTCCTGACCGCGCTGATCGGCCGCGCCAAGACCGGCAAGGGCCAGAAGGTGGCCGTGTCGATGCAGGATGCGGTGCTGAATCTGTGCCGGGTCAAGCTGCGGGATCAGGAACGGCTCGATCACATCGGCTACCTGGAAGAGTACCCGCAATATCCGAACGGAAAGTTTGGCGATGCGGTCCCGCGCGGCGGTAACGCCGGCGGCGGCGGGCAGCCGGGCTGGGTGCTCAAGTGCAAGGGCTGGCAAACCGATCCGAACGCCTACATCTATTTCACGATCCAGGAACAGAACTGGGCGCGGACCTGCGAGGCCATCGGCAAGCCGCAATGGGCCAAGGATCCGGCCTACGCCACGGCTCGTGCACGGCAGGACAAGATTTTCGACATTTTTGCCGAGATCGAAAAGTGGCTGGCCGATAAGACCAAGTTCGAAGCGGTCGATACCCTGCGCAAGTTCGAGGTGCCATGCGGACCGGTTCTATCGATGAAGGAAATCGAAAACGATCCTGCCCTGCGCGCCAGCGGCAGCATTGTCGAGGTGGATGAGGAAAAGCGCGGCAAGTACCTCACCGTCGGCAGCCCGATCAAGTTCTCCGACTTCACGCCGAAGATCACCGGCGCACCGCTGCTGGGTGAGCATACCGATGAGGTGCTGAAGCAGCTGGGCTTCACCGCGGAAAAAATCGCAAAGATGCACAGAGACAAGATCGTCTGAGCGTCCGCTAAATCCTTTGGGAGGTGCTTCACATGCCAAACGAAACTAAATCTAAATCCATCACCGACGGTTTTCACCTTGTGGTCGATGCCCTGAAGCTCAACGGAGTCGACACCATCTTTGGCGTCGCGGGGATCCCGATCACTGACCTGGCGCGTCTCGCGCAAGCGGAAGGGATTCGATACATCGGCTTTCGCCATGAACAGTCCGCTGGAAACGCGGCGGCGATCGCCGGCTACCTGACCAGGAAGCCCGGCATCTGCCTGACTGTCTCTGCACCCGGCTTCCTGAACGGGATGGTCGCGCTCGCTAATGCGACCACCAACGGCTTTCCGATGATCCAGATCAGCGGCTCGAGCGACCGGGCGATCGTCGATCTCCAGCAGGGCGACTACGAAGAACTCGATCAGATGAATGCGGCGAAGCCGTATACGAAAGCGTCTTTCCGGGTCAGCAAGCCAGAGGATATCGGCATCGGAGTTGCGCGCGCTATTCATGCGGCCGTGTCAGGGCGGCCAGGCGGAGTCTACCTCGATCTGACCGCCGAAGTCCTGAGCGCAACCCTCGACACCGATGCGGCCACGCAATCGCTGGTACGCGTCGTCGAGCCAGCGCCCCGGCAGATCCCCGACCCCGAGTCGATCAAGCGCGCCATCGATTTGCTGGCGAGCGCTCAGCGTCCGCTCATCATTCTCGGCAAAGGCGCCGCGTACGCACAAGCTGATGACGAGATTCGATCATTCGTCGAGACGACCGGCATTCCTTACCTGCCGATGTCGATGGCGAAGGGCCTCCTGCCCGACAATCACAAACAGTCGGCGGCGGCCGCACGCTCTCTGGTTCTCTCGCAGGCCGATGTGGTCATGCTGATCGGCGCGCGGCTGAACTGGCTGCTCGCACAAGGCAAGGGCTCGCATTGGTCCCCGACGGCGCGTTTCATTCAGGTCGATATTTCGCCGACGGAGATCGATAGCAATCGCGCCATCGCCGCACCGGTCGTCGCCGATATCGGCTCAGCCATGTCGGCATTCCTCGACGTGCTGAAGCCCGGACAGATCAAGCCGAAGGCTGCGTGGCTGGACGCAATCGCCGAGCGCAAGCAGCACAATATCGAACGCATGGCGGGCCGCCTCGACGCCAGTCCCAATCCGATGAACTTCTACAGCTCACTTCGCGCGATCCGCGATGTCCTCGCCGATAAGCCGGACCTCTACGTGGTCAATGAAGGGGCCAACACTCTGGATTTCGGTCGCGACATCATCGACATGCACCAACCGCGCAAACGTCTCGACTGCGGAACCTGGGGCGTGATGGGTATCGGCATGGGCTATGCCATCGGCGCGGCTGTGGTGAGCGGCAAGCCGGTCGTCGCCATCGAAGGTGACAGCGCGTTCGGCTTCAGCGGAATGGAGATCGAGACCATCTGCCGCTACCATCTGCCGGTCGTGATCATGGTCTTCAACAACGGCGGCATCTACCATGGCGACGACGTCAATCGCAGCGGAGGCGCCGATCCCTCGCCGACCGTTCTCATGAAGAACGCGCGCTACGACAAACTGATCGAAGCGTTCGACGGCACCGGTTACAACGTGACCGATCCGCGAAGCCTCACCAAAGCTCTCACTGACGCGCTGGCATCGCGCAAGCCCGCGCTCATCAACTGCGTCATCGATCCGACCGCAGGCACCGAGAGCGGTCATCTGCAGAACCTGAACCCGCAGAGCAAGGTCGCCCAGGGATAGGTTTGGGGGACAAAAATGGTGAGAGACAGAGATCAAACGATCTGGAGACTGACAGAAGGACCGACGGCGGATTTGGCCGCTCCTGGAACGGAGTCTTCTGGCGCCGCCGTCGGTCTCGATGCTGACGTCTGTCTAAGCCGCCGTGCGCTTTTGTTCGGTATGCTAATCGGGGGTCTGGGGCTCGCGATATCGGGTAAGATGGCGCAGGCCAGCGCAATCAATCCATCCGAGACTCAAATAACTCTTCCCGATGCTATCAAGTGGACCATGTGGAGCGGCGCTCCGCCCCACAGCAGTGAGATGGCGACGCTATATGGAGGTCTGGACAAGCCCGGGCTCTATCTCGTTTTGATGAAGTGGTATCCCGGCTACATGAGCGCGCCGCACTTCTATGCGACGGATCGACTCTCGCTGGTTTTGTCCGGCACCTGGTGGGTGAACAGCGGGGCTGATTTTGATCCGGACAGCACGGTTCCGGTTCCCGCCGGTGGATTCGTCAGACGCGTCGCCGGCACACCGCACTACGATGGCGTGAAGAGTGGCGCGAAGGAGCCGGCCGTTATCGCCCTATTCGGCATGGCGCCGGTCCACCTGAAGCTGGTCGATCCGAAGAAACCAAGCTGGCGTAAGGTCTAGACTTGAACGCTGGAGTTGTCGTTCGCTGAGTCTGCGGAGATCTTGAGAGCCCTGCTCCCCGATTTCAAAGCGGGTGTTCTCTCTCCCCCGGCGGTCGAAACCGTCTCGCTCGATGGTGCGCTTGGCGCATATCGGGAAATCGATCAGGGAATCTCCACGAAAAAGTTTGTGATTCGTTCCGGATAGAGTTTCTATGCAGTGTGGTTAGTTTAACAGAACCACGATCGACCGGGGTTGGACGACGTAGGTTAGCGAAGCGATAGTGGGTTCAGTTCCAGGAGTGAAGATATCGTTCGGACTCGGCCTCGAGGTGTCTACGGCGACGCGCCAGTCGGAGGCGAGCCCCTCCTGAATGGCGAATGGCAGAGCCTCCCAGTAAGCATTGATCATTACATATAGATCGGCATCGCCGAGGCTCGCACCCTTAAGTGAGTATGCGAGCGAATGCGAGCTGTCGGATTCATCGGGACTGGCGCCCACACCATACCATTGCAGATCGGTAGGGTTCTGCTGATTCCAAAAAGTACTACGACCAAGTGATGGATGCGCTTTTCGGAAAGCGATCATGCCTTTGAAAAAGCGGAAGACATCCTGATTCGCCGTCAGCCGATCCCAGTTCAACCAGACGGTTGCGTCATCAATATTATACGGATTGTCGTTGCCGCCCTGGGTATTCATGAACTCATCGCCCGCGCAGAACATAGGCGTGCCATTGGAAAGCATCAGAAGCGTGCAGAAATTCTTAACCTGCTGCTTACGCAACGCGGCGACCGACGGCGAGGTTTCGTTGTCCCCCGGACTGATGCAATTCCAGCTATGCTGACCGTCGTTGTTGTAGGCGACCAGATCGTAAAGGCAAAGACCGTCGTGGCAGTCGACAAAGTTAACACTCTGGCATGGCCGATACTGGATAAGAGTGTCGTCGTAGAAAAGATCGGTGCTGCCGTATAACCGCGTCATCAGGTCCGGCACCGTCGCCGTATCCCCCTTGACGAAGCTGCGCACGCCGTCGCGAAACTTGCCGTTCCATTGGCGCCAGGTCAGGCCGGGAAACCCGCGTCCCAGTTCGTATGCGGCGGGGTCCCAGGCCTCGGCGATAAGACGCAAAGTCGAGAGGCGAGGCTCACCGCTGATTTCGGAAATCACCGGCGGATCGAGCGAAATAGCGCCATTCTCGTCGCGAGTGAGGATACTGGCGAGATCGAAGCGGAAGCCGTCGACGTCCAGGGTATAGGCCCAGTAGCGCAGACTATCGGTGATCAATTGGCGGACCGCAGGATGGGCCGTGCGCAAGTCATTGCCGCATCCGCTGTCGTTAATGAACTCGGAATAGTCAGAAGGATTGAGCAAATAGTAAGTCGAATTGTCGATTCCGCGAAAACTATAGTTGGGACCGAATTGATTGCCCTCGGTCGTATGGTTGTAGACGACATCGAGAATCACCTCGATATCGGCGGCGTGAAGAGCATCAACCAGCTGCCGGAGTTCAGCGAGCGCATTATGGGCGTCGCCCCCGGACGCGTAGCCATTATGCGGGGCGAAGAAGCCGAGCGTCATATAACCCCAATGGCTGCCCTCCTGCGGATCGTACTGATGAACCGGCATCAGCTCGACGGCGGTAATACCCAACTCCTGCAGATAGGGAATTTTGGCAATCACGCCGGCGTAGGTGCCGCGCGTGGCGTCGTCGAGGCCCGAGCTGGGATCGTTGGTGAAGTTGCGCACGTGCAGTTCGTAAATGATCAAATCGTGTGTATGCGGCAGCGGACGGTTGTCGGGGCTGATCGCGGGGAGACCTTTAGCCGGGAGAATGCCCAGCGGCGCCATGCCGTCGTTGGGAGCGGGGGAAGTAGCGGCAGCGCGCGAAAAATTCGGGGGCAAAAAGATCCCTCGCGCGTAAGGATCGAGCAGGACCTTGCCGGAATCGAAAAACTGACCGCCGGACGGATTGTGCGGACCGCCAACTTTGAAGGCGTAGTAGAGCGCGCCCGGAACTGCAGAGGCCGGCACCAGGATATGCCACACGCGAATTGTTTTGTTGATGCTCGAGTCGAGTTCGTAGCTCCGAATCGGATTCACGAAGTCATCTTTGCCATAGATAAGCAAGCTGACCGCGGTTGCCTCGGTTGAATAAAGCGCGAAGTTCCAGGCCTGGGCGGAATCAACCCAGGTGACGCCTAGCGGCGTCGGGGTACCCTGGACCTTCGTCCAGGCGTCAAGTCGAATTGCGCTGCCGGCCACGACATCACCTCCCATTTTGTCGTGAGCAGTAAGTCTAGGCAGCGTGTCTTGTCGAACGCCAGACGATACGCTCGGAAGTCGCGGCCAAAACCGAGCGAAACATCACCCGCTTCCGGATGACCGTTTTCAATAGCAGCGGAAAGGCAGTAACTTTTTCATACCAGCATCGGAGTGGGACTACCGCACGATCAAAGGGCTTGTTGATGTATTGCAGGCTCGAAAAATTTCCGCATCGGAGACTCCTCGACCGCACCACCTAGCGAGTTGAGGGGTTGGATCGGCGCCTCAATGAGAACATCGGGTCTGAGCGACGGTCATACGAAGACAAAGGAGTTCTTATATGCCGAACGAACCGAAGACAGTCATCGTGACCGGTGCTTCGCAGGGCATCGGAGCGGCAATAGTGAAGACTTTTCTGGAGCGGAGCTACTCCGTGGTTGCGACGTCCCGGGACATGACCAAATCCGGCGCATTCGCAGCGTCGGATAAGCTGGCGTTGGTCGACGGAGACATT
The DNA here is from genome assembly GCA_963850125.1 of uncultured delta proteobacterium. Lineage (GTDB taxonomy): Bacteria > Desulfobacterota > Binatia > Binatales > Binataceae > Binatus. The sequence goes on from CAWKKB010000002.1 coordinate 212,780, forward strand.
GGTGCGAGCGCTACTGCTGCAACAATCGCCCAGGTTGCGATGAGCAAATTCGGCTCGATCGATGTACTCATCAACAACGCCGGTATTTTCATCCTAAAGCCCTTTATCGACTACACACCCGAGGACTTCAAAGCTCTCGCCTCGACCAACCTGGAAGGCTTCATCTACATCGGCCAACTCGCGATCAAACAGATGCTGGCGCAAAAGACTGGCGGAAGCATCGTCAGCATAACGGGCTCACTGGCCGATCATCCCATAGCTGGAGTGAATGCTTCGGTTGCGATGATCACGAAGGGTGGAATCCAGACCGTCACGCGAAGTCTCGCGATGGAATATGCAAATGATGGCATTCGCGTGAACGCGGTTGCGCCGGGAGTCGTCGACACACCCCTGCATAAGAACGATCCTCAGGATGTTTTAAAGTCCCGATCACCGCTGGGACGCGTCTCCGATGTCCAGGACATCGCCGACGCCGTGGTCTATCTTACCGAGGCTCGTCAGGTGACTGGAGAGGTGCTCCATGTAGATGGTGGTGCACATCTGGGCAAATGGTGAGCGCAGAGGAAGGTAGCTAAGTCAGAAAGCAGACTACTCTTCGGATTCGGCTAACCGCCCAATGCGACTAGCATCGGGCCATAACAGTTATCGGTCGACTAAGCGACCCTTCGATTGCCGTCGACAGGGAGTAGAGTGCCGTATTGCAGAAACTCGCTAGCGCGCGGGGACGCTATAAGGCGCCATACGGCTGAACAACCGATCCCGCAAGATCAGCGTGTGAAACAGAACAGCTCCAAAATGGGCGATGAACGCAAGGAATAAGAGATAGGCGACAACCGTGTGCGCCTTCCGCAATGCCGCGTACAACATCACGCTATGCGGAAGGATCGGGAAAAGATGCAGCGGCCCATACAGTACGATCGGATAGCGCGCCGCGGACAACATCCCCCAGCCGACCAGAGGCTGCACAAACAGCAACGTGTACAGCAAGATTTCCGACTCGTGTGCAATGAAACGCTCCTGCGACGACATCGTTGCAGGAAAGGGAGGCATGGTGCTGAACTGCCGGTTCACAAACCGGATCACCACCAGAATCAGGATCAGGATCCCCAATGGGCGATGGATTGATACCAGCTCGTGGTAGTCGGCGAGCGACGCGACCATGGCCACACCAATGCCGAGCATGGTCAGCACCATCGCGGCCATCAACCAGTGAAAAAACCGCATGGATACTGTGAATTGCTGCTGGTTCGTCGTCATCCTGACACTCACTTTTGCACTTCTGAAGGTGTGATCGCACCTGGCTCTTTCTTCTCGCCCGCTCGTCTCGTAAACGATTGCGAATAAACCGCCGATCGAGCGCTGAGCAAAGGATCGTCGGACGGTGCAATGCCAACCGGCAACACCAACGGATCGTAGTTGATGTCGCGACAGTTTCCAGGGGACTCGGCCTCGACTTGGTCGAGCGTCAGCGTACCGGCATCGACGTGCTCTCGTTCTTCCGGCCAGGGGAGCGTCGCATCGTCGGTAGGGTCGCCGGGTTGTCCAACCGTGAGGACCAGTCGCCACTGCACGGGCCCACTATGAATCCGCGCGATGAAATCGTCGAAGAGATAATTCTTGTCGGGATTGGCGGATTGAGCAGTGTCTTCAGGCTTAAACGCATCCACCGGCACCATCGACCATCGAACCGGGGTCGAGACGTCGTCCGCGTTGATGAAACGGAACGCATTGAGGCCGTTGAAGGTGCTGTTGTCGAATCCCGAGGAAGATGGTTTGGCTTTGATGATCGTTAGAGCTCGCGCACTCTCAGGATGAGCGGCGAAAAATGCCTTCAGCTTTTCGGGATCCGGCTTGCCCGTCGCCGGGTCCGGCTTCGACGCCAGCAGTTGGTCGTAGAATCCCTGAGCGGTGCTGACCGCGAAGACGGGGATATCAACCATTGCCGTCCGCCACTCTTCCCCATTGCCTGGTGTGAAGTCGAGTCCCATTCCGCGCACGGACGCCGGGCTGTCGGATACAAAGGGGTTGCCACCGGGTAGCGAGAAGCGGCCGATGACCGGCACGCGGCCGGTCTGGAACACAACGGCCTTAGAGAGGCGCGCTCCTTGGCCATTGCTGTCGAAGTACCCGGTGACGCACATGCCTTTGGCATGATTGCGACGGAAACCGGAGTGGATTCCGAAAACCTCTTCAAAACCGTTGACGAACCGCGCAGGTGTTAGTTCATGCGGATTGAACCAGCCTCCCAAATAGAGAAACCCTGCGACGACGCATAGGATGACGACGCCGATGCCCGCCAATCGCACCAGTGTGCTGGATACGCTTAGGGGAGCTGGCTGATTTTCCGTCGAAGGGGTCGCGTCACTTGGCATTGCCGTCTCTCCAATGCCTGCTTACCTAAACGACGATCCTCATATTACAAACCGCTCCGGATATTACAAACCGCCCCGGACGACCTTAGTTAAGAAGTTGGCGAATCTCGCAGTGCCTGTGGCGCCTGCGTCCTACAATTTTCGTGCGGACCTTTCAGGAGCAGGATCAGAACCAGATAACCTCATCGACTCGTCACATGCTCGAGCACTCCGCGGAACGGACATGCCGCGCTATGGAGGTCCCCTCTACGCAAAGATGCGTCGGGTGTGATAGACCCTAAAGAAAGCCCCGTTTGCCACGATTCGACATTTCTTAACCAGGGAGCATGCTTATGAGCCAGCTCAATTCCATCGAGAATCACGTTGCGGGAGTTACGTCGAGTGTTTCGTCAGCCTATGTACCTCCCCTCCAACTCACGAAAGGGCAGCCACCACCCATCGCTGCGAACGGCGGTTTATCCTACATGTCGTTCGATCGAAACGGGGATGCGGGAACTGCTGCAGCTACGGCGGCGGCGCTCCACCTGCTGGCTGAGGGGAAAGGGCAGGCGGTTACTGAAATGCTCGACAAGGCTCCTCCCGGCCCGATCGAGACCAAGTGGGGCGTCGGGTTTCGTAGCTACTCGGAGTGCCTGGAATATATTCGGGCGAACCACATCGAAGCCCCTGAAGGGGGAGTAGCGGTTCCGCTGCGCTACACCGTCTTCGAGCAGCCGTCCTACTCGATCGTCTCGTCCAACGCGCTCTGGCGGGATCCGGCGCGCGCGGACCTGGCAAAAGCGTTGCGCAAGGAAGAACAGGACGTCGCGCGCCGATGTCTCTATTTTCCTCAGGCGTTGCGCGACGCGCGACGAATCGAGAAGTACTACCCAGGTCTCTCGCCCAACAGTCCCGAGTGCATGGACAAGCTCGGAGTTTCGCTGGCGCATTGCGAGTCCAAGTGCGGGAACTTTTACGATGCGGCGGAAGTGGAGCGCGTGTTCTACCTCGAGATCGAGAAGCTCCTGCTGGAGTTTTTCCCGGGCGCGACCGATGCGCTCGTGTACAACCACGACGTGTTTGACAAGGACTACAAGGGCGACCGCACCGAGGATCAGGACAACAAGAACCCGGGGGTGAACGCCAACTACGCCTACATCGTGCACAACGACCTGAATGACAACAGCGGCCGCGTGCGTTGCCGCGAGCTGCTAACCAAGAACCTGCGGAACTTCGGGCGCGAGCAGCACTACACGGCGGAGCAGGCCGACGCGAAGATGTCGCGGCGGTTCATGTCGATCAACCTCGCCAAGCCGATGGAGACCGTACGCCAAAACCCCTTCGTGCTCTGCGCCTGGCCCTCTTTCGCCGACCAGCCGTACATCACCAACTACCGCATCTACGACGACCGCGTCGGCGAAACCACCCGCTTCACCTACCGCCCCAACCACGAGTGGTACTGGTTTCCCCAGCAGAAGCCGACCGAGGTCTCGATGCTCAAGTGCTACGACTCCGTCATTGACGGTTCCGTCTCGCGCTGGTCTTTCCACAGCGCCTGCATCGACCCAACCGCGCCCGACGACGCTCCCTGCCGCAGGAACGTCGTGGTCCGATCCTTTGTCTTCTTCTAAATAAGAAGACGCAGCGGGGAGAGCGAGAGCGCTGCGGCGGCGTTCAGCCGTGCCCTGTCAGCGGTCTGCCGCAGTTGCTTCAGCGCTCCGGCCTCCCAGCCCCGCCATATCCGAGTACTCGCGGAAGCGGCAAATCAGACCCTCGCGGAAAGTGAATACCTGCACCCAGTTCGCTTCGACCACGCGGTGGCTAGCGCGCAGCACCAACCGCTCGAAGCCGAGTACCACGACGCTGTCTCGCCCGACGATGAATTCGTCCGGCTGGAAGGCGCGAACCTCGAGCACCGCAAAAAACTTGCTGCCGTAGCGCTCGAATTCTTCCCGTCCGCGACACCAGGTACTCCAGGGCAAGTTGCCTGCGCCGGCGTCCTTCCAATCCACGTCGTCGGTCACCAGCGCCGAGACTGCGGCAAGATCTCCAGCGTTAACCAATTCGTAGAAGCGCCGTGCGGTTTGGAGATTTTCCTGTTCGTTCATCGCAAAACCTCCCGGGATCGGAAAACAAATAGGACTTTGCCCGACTTGGGGCAAATCGCAGATATGTAGATGGGCTCCGGCTCGATTCTCGACGGAGAGAAGGGCGCTACGAGGAGAGTGAGAGCGCGCCGATCTTCAAAGCCGAAAGATTGACCGCGCCCGGCGCTCCATCCGTTAGAATGAACAGCCCGAGCGACGACACTTTGCCTAAATGGTTAACAGATTCGTGGTCGCATCGAATGAAGCGCAAAGACCAAACTGTGTTCTGGATGCTAGCGGCATTTGCGATAGCGCTGGCCCTGACCGGCGCCACCTTTGCCGTCAAAGGGATCGACATCTGGCGGGCACTGCGGCTCACGGCGCGATGGTCATTCCTCCTGTTCTGGCTGGCCTACGCGGGCGGAGCGATGGCTACGCTATTTGGCCCGACTTTCAAGCCGATCGCGGTGCGCGCTCGGGAGTTGGGCCTGGCTTATGCCGCAGCGCAACTGGTTCATCTTGGCCTGGTGATATGGCTTTTTCAGGTCTCTTCGCGTCCACCGCTATCCGGCAAGGTGTTCGTCTTCTTCGTTGTAGCAATAGTCTTCACCTATTTGCTGGCGCTCTTCTCGTTTGGGGGTATCGCGAAGACTCTTGGGTCGCGGGGTTGGCGTGCGTTGCGGATAGTCGGAGTTAACTACATCCTGCTGGCGTTTGCCTGGGATTTCGTACCCCCGGCATTCCATAGTACCGCCGACTACGGAGTCTCCCGTCTGGTGGAGTACACGCCGTTTGCTGCGATGTGCATCGTGGCGCCGCTTCTGGTCCTCGCCGCTGCGGCAAATCGTCGGCTGTCACTGAGGTTTGCTCTATCGAGGGTAGAGCAAGTCGCGAACTAATCCCGAGCGCATCGACGCACCTGGACTTGGTGCGTAAACAGCTTGGGTTCGGTCGGGCAATCGGGCAAAGGCCAGCCATCCAAGCCTTGGAGAGTAGCGTGCGCGGATCCGTCTTGTTATGGCGTTCGAATCTATCGGCAGTACCTGACCAACGAGGAGAAGAACGGTCCACCGGTGCCCAATCCTCTTCCGACACCGAATCATCCGCTTGATGGGCCAAAGCCAGGCTCAGCGGAGCGGTCTCACAGTCAATAGTGGCAGGTGTTACATACTACCACAGGTCCCGATACCGATTCGGGAAGGTCAAACATATTTGCTGGTCGCACTAGCGCAAGCATGGTCTGCAACATAAAGCACTTCGGGGTGAATTGTTGGGGAGCGATTGTTCGCGGATCACGAAACTGCGTCGTCGAAGGTGGATCCTCGCTGATACGCTGCTCTTTTCTGTCTTCTTAGTAGGGATGTTATCGGGTGGCGCGTTGGCTCAAACGCCGCAACCCATGCCGCCGGGGCCTCCACAGGATTCTGCCCGACCACTTCTGACCCCAGTCGATCAAGCTGACGAGAATTTCACATTCCTCAAGGACCCTTCCAAACGGACCGACTTCTGGGATTTCTTGAAGTACATTCCGCTCAACCAGCGGGGCGATGTTTATCTAACTTTCGGTTTCGAAACCCGCTCTGAGTATGAATGGTTCCAAAATGCGAACTGGGGCGCTGGTCCGCAAACGATCAGCGGCTACTACCTTCAACGGGTTATCCCTGAAGGAAGGCTGACTATTGGTTCCCATTTTCGTTTGTTTGCTTCGTTTCAATACGACAAGGAGATGGGCAACAACGGCGGGCCGCGCCCGGGCATCGACGAGGATCAAGGCGACTTCCACGAAGCATTCTTTGATATCAGCACCGGCCTCGATGAAATCAGGTCGGTGACTTTGCGATTGGGGGAACAGGAACTCGTCTATGGGACCGGCAGGCTCGTCGACAACAACGAGGGAGTGAACGTTAAATCGAGTTTCTACGGGGCGAGAGTGATCGCCAAGACGGAACTCTTTCGTCTTGAAGTCTTCGGCGTCAAGCCAAACGAGCAGAACACGGGAACGTTCGACGATCGTCCGACTTCTCAGCAGACGTTTTGGGGAGCTTACGGCACCGGGCCGCTAAGGCTGATCGATAAAAACGGAGAAGCTGATCTTTACTACTTAGGATTAGACACAACGCGTGCAGTGTATCAACAAGGCAGTGGCCGAGAAATTCGCCACAGTATCGGCACGCGCCTATTCAATCACCAGCCTGGTGCACCCTTCGACCGACCTGGTTTTGACTACAACTGGGAGTTGGTGTATCAGCTCGGCACGTTCGGGCAGAACTATATCAACGCCTGGACCGTCGCGACCGAGACGGGCTTCACGTTCCCGGTACGATTCATGCCCAGACTCGCTCTGCGCGCGGATATTGCTAGCGGAGGTCAGCATCCCAACGGTGGAACGCTGAACACGTTCAACCCCTTGTTTCCTCGCGGCGCGTATTTCGGTCCGAAGCTGACTATGTTCGGGCCTTACAATTTGTTCGACGTACATCCGGTATTGATGCTCACGCTACTTCAGAATGTCACCTGCGCCTTCGATTGGGGTTGGTTTTGGCGCGAAAGCCTCGACGACGGTCTCTATCAAATCGGGGGAGCGCTCGTGCGCCCGAGCGGGGGAAGCAACGCGAGATACATCGGGAGTCAGGCAAATTTCGAACTTTTGTGGGCACTGGACCTTCATACGACGGTGGATATCAACCTGGCTGGCTTTATTACCGGGGGTTTCCTCAAAGACACTGGGCCGGCAGGAAACGTGGCATTTTCGAATGTCGGAGTTACCTACAGGTTTTGATCGAGAGATTTGATTGGAAGCCACGGTGAATGGTCTTAATCTTCGGAACGCGGCTCGTTGGTAAATCTGAAACACGTTCCCCGAGAACATCTTCTGTTCCCGCAGGAAGTCAAAAGTACTTGAACACGAGCTGCGCCGCCTGACTTGTTTCGAGCTTTACCGATGTCTTACCCAGGGCGGTTGCCGGCCAGGATAGATTTGGCAACTTTGACAATGTGATCTGGAGTAAAGCCCAGCTCACGCATCACGATTTCACCCGGCGCTGAAGCACCGAAGCGGTTCAGCCCGATGATTGCTCCTTCGAGGCCCACGTAGCGCTCCCATCCTAGCGGGGAGCCTGCCTCAACACTGACTCGCGCTTTGACGCCGGGAGGAAGAACCGTGTCCTTGTAGGATTGCGGCTGCGCCTGGAACAAATCCCAGCACGGCATCGAGACCACCCGGCTTGCAACTCCCTCACGAGTCAGTTGGTTGTGCGCCTCGAGCGCGATCGACACTTCGGAACCGGTAGCTATCAGGATAAGCTTGGGCGGATCTGCGGCGCTGTCGGCGAGGACGTAACCTCCTTTTGCCGTTCCCGCAGCGGGGGCCAGCGTGCTGCGATCCAAAACGGGCAACTTCTGGCGCGTAAGCACCACCCCTACCGGCCCCTCAGTATGCGCCACCGCGATCTTCCATGCCTCCACAGTCTCGTTGGCGTCGGCCGGGCGCAGCAGCATTAGATCGGGAATCGCGCGCAGGCTTGCCAGGTGTTCCACCGGCTGATGTGTGGGTCCGTCCTCGCCCAATCCGATGCTGTCGTGGGTCCACACATAGATCACGTGGGCCTTGCTCAAAGCCGCCAGTCGGATGCTCGGACGCATGTAGTCGGAAAACGTAAAGAAGGTCGCGGCGTAAGGCAGGATGCCGCCATGCAGGGCCATGCCCGTGGCGATTCCGGCCATGGCGTGCTCGCGAATGCCGAAATGGATATTCCGCCCGGCGTAGCCCAACGGACCGCCCACCATTCCCTGGGTAGGCGGCGCACCTGCGGGCGGCGTAAAGTTGGGGCTCTCGAAATCGCCGCGGCCCTTGAGCGCGGTGCGTGTGGACGGATCAAGGTCGCCCGAACCACCAACCAGGTTGGGTATTACCTCGGCCAACGCGACGATGGTTTTCTGTCCGGCGTCGCGCGTCGCCATTGCGCCGTCCGCAGGCGTGAACCGGGGAAGGGCCGCTTCCCATCCCTTGGGCAGTTCACCGGCGAGCGTCTGCAGAAGCTTGTCAGCCAACTGCGGATCGGCAGCGCGCAAGCCGTCGACGCGTCGATGCCACTGCGCCTCGAGGTCGCGGCCTATTTCCACCGACCTGCGAAACTGAGCCAAGGCCTCTTCCGGAATATAGAAACTCTTGTCTTCGGGCCAGCCCAACGCCCGCTTGGTTAGTCGCACCTCTTCGACGCCCAAGGGCTCTCCGTGCGCCTGAAAAGTGTCGTGCTTATGCGGACTGCCATAGCCAATATGCGTGCGCGCCACGATTAGCGACGGCCGGTCGTCGACCGCCTTGGCCTTGGTTAAGGCACCATCAACCGCGGCAATATCCATCCCATCGATATGTTCCACATGCCATCCATAAGCCTGGAATCGCGCGCCTACATCTTCGGAGAAAGTAACGTCGGCGCTGGCCGAGAGGGTGATCTGATTGGCGTCGTAGATCACGATCAATCGCCCAAGCCGAAACTGACCCGCTATCGAGGCGGCTTCGGACGCGACGCCTTCCATCATGTCGCCGTCGCTGGCCATCACATACGTATGGTGATTCACCACCTCGTGGCCTGGCCGATTGAAGGTTGCGGCCAGCCAGCGCTCCGCGATTGCCATTCCCACCGCGTTCCCAACACCTTGACCCAGCGGACCCGTGGTAACTTCCACCCCGGGCACCACACCATACTCGGGATGCCCCGGAGTGCGGCTCCCCCATTGGCGGAATTGCTTGATATCGTCCATGGTAAGGTCGTATCCGGTGAGGAATAGCAGGCTGTAGATAAGCATGCTGGCGTGTCCCGCCGAGAGGACGAACCGATCGCGATCGGGCCATTTGGGGTTGGTAGGATTGTGCCGGAGATGGCGCATCCACAAGACGTACGCCATCGGCGCCGCGCCCAGCGGCATTCCCGGATGTCCCGAGTTCGCTTTCTGGACCCCGTCGATCGAGAGCGTCCGGATAGTGTTGATGCATAGATCGTCGATTGGCTGAACCGTCGTACTCATGACTCCTCCGAATCGCGCCCAGTCTAAAGGCGAATGAATATTTGCAACGTGATCAGATCGCTTCCCCTCGCCCGGCGGTTTGGATCGGCTATGCAGAGCGCACGATTGGCAGACCTGGGGCCCTCACTCTCCCTTGCTGCGGTGATCGTACGAGATGGAGTAAGCGGCTGACCGCGCCAGCAGGATCGGATCTTCCGAGAGACCGATACCGTCCGTTACGTTGGTCGGGTCGAACACGAGACGGCGCTCATCGGCCGCGCTGGTCGGGGAGATTCGGGTAACCTCCAGCCGTCCCAGCTCGACCAGGGGCCGGTCCGCCGGCCACAAGGCTGTGGCGTCGTTGGTCGGATCGCTCTCGCCAGCCAATTGCAGTAGGAGGCGGAACGCGAAAGGGCCATTTCGCAGGCGGCTCTCCAATTCCTCGCGCAGAAAATTCGCACTGCGCTTGCTCGCATCATCAGGAGAGACATAGGCCTCCCCGGTCTCAGGCGTCCAGCGATAGCGTCCGAATCGGCTGCTGCCATCCGCGGTAGTGAACCGAAATGCATGCTCCGAGTGATAGCAGGCCTGCCCATAGCTGGCCGGAATCGGTTTCTTCATCAGACGCTCAATGAAGGCACGTGTTCCAGGATGACTCTCCAGAAACCGCGGGACCGTGTCAGGTGCAGGCTTGCCGGTAGGGGGGTCGGGGAGTTGCGCGCGCAGAAAAGCGAGAAACTCCTCAGGTGTACGCGCGGGAAACCCTTCGATATGGAGTCCCAGGATGTCGGCGTTCTTGCCGTCAGCTAACTGGAATTTCACCGCAAGCGCGCGAGCGCTGGGGATGCCATCGTGTATGTCGGGATCTCCGTTCGAATTGGAGAAACGTAATACAGTTGGGACCGCTTGCCCTCGCAGATGCGGCGCGCGGCTCACCCCTCGCGCTGTTGGTGCGGCGCTGAACGTTCCGGAGCAGACGATTCCTTTGGCGTGAACGGGGCGGAACCCAGGATGCGGGCCCGCTACCGTCCGCATGGCCTCCACGAGTTGAGCGACAACGGTTGCTGATGCGGGCGATTCTGACATGGTGACACTCCTTCCTGGATGCGGGGATGTTCCTCAGTCGGTGGTAAGTCCTAACCAGCCTGGACAGCTCTCTCCATGGATAGCCTCGCCGTTGGCGTGGCCCTGCACCATGCCGCCGTCGGCGAACTCGCTGATTGAGACTCCCGCCGCAAAGTCGGGCCGGCTCAATTTCTTTTCCTCGGCCATTGGTTCGCCGAATCTCTAGTTTGGAGTGTGATCATACTCGCATCGGTACCGGCCGAACGCAACGAAGGGCGGATTTCCGATTCGATATTCTCGTGAAGATGAATCACCACGCGAGAATAGCGATGCGTCAAGCCCGCTGTGGCGCGCCGGGAACATCCGCCAGATACCGATTCAGCTCGGAGAATAGCAACTCAAGTCGTCGCATCGACTCCGATTCCGCGAGCATCGTGCGGCGCGGCTCGAGCGGCCACGATGCTAATCGGGCGACCCCGGCCTCCTGCAGGAGTGAACTGAACTCGTTGAGCGGTTCCGTCAACTCGTCGCCTGAATGTTTCTCTGCGATTGCGCGAGCAGAGGAAGGGTTGAAGCGTTCAGCGCCACTGAAGAAATCGAGCCACGAGGTGAGCTGCCCACGAATTGCCTGGAAGAACCGCCCGCGCGCAAATTCCGCGACGGAGTCGAGTTGAGGCATTCGAGTGAGGACTCGCGCTGACGCGATCGAGGACAGCCGGTTCGAAATCCGCCGAAGAGTCCCGGCCGCTTCGACGATCCCATCATGGTAGACGGCGCACGTGCGTCCTTCCATCCGCGCGTCATCGGCGATCTCGAGGAACTCAGTCAGCACGCGCATCGTTTCCGAGTTCGTCTTCAGGATTGAATCCTCACTGGTCGAAGTTGAGCCGCCTGGCACCAGCGCGAGCATATTGGAGATGACTTTCTGCAGTCTGGGCAACAGCGAATTACCGGCGTATTCCGGCCACAGAGTAAGGAAGACCATCGCCACGACAAAATCACCAAGCAGGACGCCCCAAATGCGCCAAAGAGGCTCGTAGATATCGACAGATGGGCTCAACCCAACGACTACCAGGGAAAAAATGACCCCCATTTGCTTGCCCGCGTACGACATCCGCGCATTGCCGAGCGAAGAGTAGGCAAACGGATAGAAGACCGCGAAGGCCGCCAGCATATAGGTTGGCAGCGTGTCGAAGTTAGGCGAAACTATAATGATAACAAGAAGGGAAATCGCTCCTCCGATTATAGCTCCCGCGATCCGGAGGTACATCTTGTGCAAGGTTGCGCCATAGGTGGGACTCGCGGTTGTTATTACGGTTACCAGGATAATGAATAAGTCCGGACGCTGGCTAATGAGACCGATTGTATAGCCGACCACGGTGCACAAGCCGACTTTCAAGCAATAGCGCACCACCGCGGGATCTGCGGGAGCGGTCGATCGAGGGACTGCACTGTTCCGAGGGACAACACTGTTCGGCGGATCCGTGGTCGGTGGCCTCGGAGGTTCATCCAGCGGGCGCTCGATATGCCTAGCCAGCACCGCCAGTGAATCGATGAATTCCGCGAAATTTCCGATTTCCGCCGAACTGGCTTTGCCGATGTATGCTGGCCTGATCTCAATGACACGCGCGGCCAGAGTGTCCATCGCGAAGCGCACTTGCGTCCGCGTAGCGGGAGCCAGCTCGTCCGCGCCTGCGATAATGTGCGCCGGTAGTTTGTGAGAGATCTCGTCAAGCGCGGCGGCGAGCGCATTTGCCGCCCTTTGAATTTCGCCCGGGACCATCGTGCGAATTTCTCGGGGTAGGTTCTCGCGCGCCGTAGTGACTAAGCGATCCACTTCGAGACTGACGCGAGCCGTGCGCGTGATAGCAGCAAGCAACATCCCGCGGCGATACTCGGACGTGCCCTCAGCCATCGCTTGGTCAAGAAGCGCCATATGTCCGGGTAGGTCGGAAGTCGGTGCTGGCAATGGCGGTCGAGGTACGCTTTCGCCAGCGAGAAAAAAGTTGGAAGCCTCGAGAAGCTGCGAACGGAAACGCGCGACGCTCGCACCGAGAGACTCGATCAAGATCGGCTCGCCCGGGTCCGGCCACAACCAGTTGTCGAACAGAACGATCACGCCGAAGGCAATCGCGCTACCGTCGAACGAGGCCGCTGCGTTCCAACCGATTTCCTCAGGTGAAAATACCACGTCGTAGAATGTAATGAGGCAGACTATCTGTATGACGAGCATCCCCGCGCCGAGCTTACGCGTCGCTCCCACGTACGTTGAAAATGAAATCCATACGAAGACAAACGGCAGCATCAACCACGGCGCCTCCGCGAATGCGCGCGCCATCATCACCGACGTGATTAGAGCGAGCATCACCGCGATTTGCCATGCGAGGGCCTTGCGAATGGACATCATCGGTCCTGCGCCCCCCAGGAGCCACACAATTACCGCGCCCAGCTGAGTGTTGACGTGACAGCTCGCGTCTAATCCAATTGCGATCGTCACAATCGTGGAGATGCGTAGGGCGGTGCGGATCTTCCGGGCGCTCGGAGCAAGTTCGCGTGCGACCAGCGCTTCGAGTTGATCCAGCCAGGCAAGTGGCCGTTGGATGGAGAGCCGTCGCTCTATGAATCCTGCCATGCGCTTTCCCCAACAGTCGCCTCGATTTTTACAACCGCGGTCGCCCGCAGCGCAGACACGGCAGGCTCTACTAAGAAGCTCTGTCCTCAGCTCTAGATAGTGCAAATCCCCAGCGGCTCTTGCGAGTCCCGACGGTCGGATGCTGCTAATCGGGATCGGTTACGGAGACGTCGCTGCCAGTCTGGCGACGCCCTCGTGTTTCAAACTTTGACTTCCCGTAGTCTGCCCGTGGCCACGTCGAAAATGGCGCCGCGCACGGGGACGTCTTTCGAAATCCAGGGATGCGACCTGACTTTCTTGATCTGCTCCCGGGTATTTTGCTCGGGGTCCTTATAGGAGAAGAAGCGCATTGGAGCCGGCGAAGCATCTCCAGTAGAAGCGCTCAGCTTCGCATTCAGCTCTTCATCTGTGAACGTCGTGAACCCGCAGCCAGTGTGGTTGAGAAGCAGTATCTCTGTGGTTCCGATGATGCGGTTGGAAACAATAAGTTCACCGAGAACATCTTCTGTTACCGCGGGCCCGCCGGTTCGGATAACGTCAAGATCGGCCTGCGGCAGACCCAGGATTCCAGGGAGGTCTGAGATCCGTGGATCCATGCAGGTTACAACTGCAATTTTGGGGGTCGGACGCCCCGCGTGCGTTGCATCGTAAGTTTTTACATAGTTGAGGTTTGCTTCCAGCGCCTTGTCGATAATGCTCATCGTTTGCTCCCGACGGGCGACCGATGCGGCCAAGCCCGTTCTCAATAATGTCGCTCTTCCAAAGATTTATAGCCACTCAATCTTCTTAAGCTTCTAGGCTCCCTGCTGCTCCGACGCCTTCGGAACCGGGCTTCGCCTTCTGCCCATTAGCTGCAGGCCGCCCACCCACGAGCCCGATCGCGAGCGCAGCAACGCCCCAGGAAGGACCTGACCAATTGATCCCAAGCGCCACGTCGGCGGATATAGCACCCGGACCCGTGAAGGCCACAGCCAACGCTCCAGCCGCGAGAGCGAGTGGGTACTCAAAGCCGCCGTTTTGATTGAAGAAGCCCTTTGGCAGATGAACGCTCACTATCGCCACAAACATGACCGAGATAAACGCGCCAGCGGCCAGCGGGGTCAAGAGGCCAGCGGCCAGCGCCAGGCCAGCACCTCCCTCGACGAGGCCTGCCACCACAGCTTGCAGCCGCGGTGGTCGAAAACCAAGCTGTTCCATCATTTGCGCGGTGCCGGCAATGCCGGGGCCCCCAAACCATCCGAATAACTTCTGAACGCTGTGCGCTGTCAGCGTTAACCCGAAGACGACACGAAGGATCAAAAGTCCAAGATCCATGATCTACCTCGATATAGGTCTGCGGCATTCAATGAGATCAAACCGATTATCGGATCCTCGGTCTGGCGGGATGCGCCCCCAGCAGGCGAGCCGCGCTCAGCAGCATACCCAATGCGATGCACGAACGATGCGGCCAAGCCCGTTTTCATAGTGTCGCTCTTCTCTGCTTTAGATCAAAGGGTCACGGATTCGGCGCGCGAAGACTTTCCCTGTGTCGATCATCGCGCTCGTAGCCAGAACAATGATTGTGGAGCATGCTGAGACTCGTTGGCTGCCAACGATTCGTGATTCCTCGGAGAGCTTTTTACAAGCGACTAAAAATGCGATTTGCACGGAGGTAATTCTTTTATGAGTGACGCCGACGGCCTTCGCTATACAAAGATACCGCTCAATAACGGCTCCGATGAGATTCCAGCACTCGGCTTTGGCACGCTGATTCCTGACCCGATCGCGACAAAAGAGGCAACTAAGGCCGCGCTGGAGGTGGGCTTTCGTCAATTCGATTGCGCTGAGCGGTACCGAAATGAAGAACAGGTGGGCGAAGCAATGGGGGCGGTGTTCAAGGAGGGCAAGGTCAGGCGGGAGGACGTTTTTGTCGGTACGAAACTCTGGAACACCAATCATCGTCCCGAACGCGTCAGACCCGCCTTCGAGGCAAGTCTGAGAAGACTACAACTAGACTACGTCGATCTTTACTGCATCCATACCCCATTTGCTTTCAAACCCGGGGACGACCAGGACCCGAGGGACGAGAAGGGCAACGTGATTTATGATGATGCGACGACCCTGACGGATACGTGGAAGGCTTTGGAGAGCCTCGTGGACGAACGCCGGTGCAAGGTTATCGGATTATCGGACGTCAATCTGGGACGGCTGAAAGAGGTGTTCGAATCCGCACGGATAAAGCCTGCTGTTCTTCAAGTCGAATCCCATCCATATCTCCCTGAATGGGAACTGCTCGACTATTGCAAGAGGAATGGCATCGTGATGCAGGCCTTCGCGGCGTTGGGTCATGGTATCGAACCGAGGTTGCTCGACGATCCTGTCATCACGCGCATCGCCAAGCGCGTCCATAAAACCCCCGCTCAAGTTCTGCTGGCTTGGGCCGTACAGCGCGGCACGGCTCTTCTCACCACAGCAACCAACGCCCGCTACATCGAGGAAAATTTTGATATCTCGACTCTTCCCGATGATGCCCTCAAGGAAATTAGTGAAGGTATCACTACCCGAGTCAGGCTCAACCCGGTTGTGAACACCGGCGTCCCTGGGTTCATTCCAAGGAGAACATGAACGTCCAAGCCTGGATTTCCCGCTGAGCTGAGTATGGTGCGATTTGGCGTGGCAACATTCCCGACCGACTATGGGCTTTCGGTCGTACACTTAGCCAGAGCTATCGAAGAGCGCGGCTTCGACTCGATATTTTTCAAAGAGCATACACATGTTCCCAGGTAGTGGCTAACTTCCCAAGGAATACTCACACACGCATGACCTGTTCGTAGCGCTTGCGGCGTCCGCGGCCGTGACTAAACGAGTCATGAACGCTGGAAAACGATGTACGGGAAAGCACCGTCCGAGGAAAACGGTCCATTCCTTCCTGACGTGCGCGATCGCGTATCGCCTGCAGGAACGGCCTTACGGAGGAGTCAAACCGTCAGACCCGCCGACTGCTCCAACGCGTCTCAGCCCGGCTCGAAATGCACCGCAGTGCCCTGGCAATTCAAGTGGCCAGCGGCGCTGCCAGGCTCCTGTATCCCATTGGATTGATCGTCCGTGACGAAGAAGGAATCGACCCGGATGATCGCATCGACCTTGTCACCGTACTTGTCGTAAGCGGCGTGCTTGAAGCCGATTCTGGCAATGCTGGAGTCGTCGTCATACCAGGGAGCACGCACGCATACGCCTTGGACGTGCCCGAGTTCGGTGAATTTAGGATGGCCAGGAACCTGGTCGCCCTCGACGACGACTATCCGCTTGACCGCGGCCTCCTCGGCTTGGTTGCGGGCGTTGATCGAAGTGTCTTCTTTCGCGACCGCAGAGCATCCCGCGACCGCCAAGGCCGCAATGATGAGCGTCAAGCGTTTCATGGAACTATCAGCTAGTCGATTGCCACGGCACAAGCAATAAGGAAATCGCGTCTTACTGTCTCGTCCATTTGACTGAGCCGGTCACTCCTCCGTAACTCATGACGATCAGGACGCCATTCCGCCCGGGTTCATCGCCGCCAAGCTGCGTCCAACCCGGTAATCTCGAACCTGTAGCAAGCTCTTTCTGGTAGCTCGCAGCACCGTCGCAGTTTCGACGAGCGATGCGCGCGAAATCTGAGTTGATGGTGAGGCACTATAGAGGTCTCGTTCCAGTACACGAATGGCACGCGCAACGGCTTCTTGTCCGTGCAGCGCAGCATATTGCGACAATGGAACAACCGTAGACTCGGCGGCTGTCTGCCACCATGCCATAAGTCCGACCTAAACTTCGTGTGTGCATCACCTTTGCGGCAAGCGCCGACGAATCGCTTGAATAGCGCCGGCTCGGAACTGAGCCGACGGCGACGGCGCACGTCCAGCCATCTTCTCAAGACTGATCGACAGTGCGATAACGTACGATGGGAAAATCACTTGATCAGTATTCATAATGCCTTCCTGGTTATTTGGCGATTTGCCGGTGTTCGCCTTCCCATGAAATTAACTAAAGATCCGGGATATGCGGAGCTTCAGAGTCAGCGAGATGAACAAACCGCGCACCACCGCGTATCGGTGACTTATCGCGGCTGATCGCCTTGTCCACGAATTGTCTCAGAAGAAAGTCGACACTCAGCCATCCCGCGCCTGAAAAGAACAGCCAGACAAACGACAGCGCATACAGTGGTTCATCGAGTTCGGCGAAGTCATCGAGGCCGCTGACGTCCTTCAGTTTCACAGTCAGGATCGCGACGATCATGTTGATGATCATGGGAATCGAAACGAAGCGCATTCCCAATCCGAGAATCGTCAGCGCACCGCCAAGGAATTCCGTGTATGCCGACAGCGCAGCGTTGAAGCCGGGATAAGGAATTCCCCACTGCGCGAACCTCATCGTGAATGCGTCGAGGTTGTGAATCTTTCCCCAGCCGGTCTCCATGAAGAAGTAGCCGACAAACAAACGCATCAGTAGCGCGGGAATCCACCACGCAGCCGACAGCTGGTCGAAGAGTTCGGCCGCCGCAATTGTGAGCCTTTTCTGGTACACGCTGCTAACGCCTCCGTCCGAGTAACTTAGATGCGTCAAGACTGACGAGGTTACAGACTCTCGTCGGAGTTCGTACGTCAGGACTGAAACCTTTCTCGCGGCGCGGAATCAAAGTCCTATACCCCAACTCCTTAGGAGGAGAAAAAATGAACGCGAAGAATGTGCTGATCGCCAGTGCAGTGGCGATGCTATTTGTAACCGGCGCCGTTAATGCGCGCGCCGATCAGAGCGCGGGCGCCGACCAGGTGAAGTGCGTCGGTGGGAATAGCTGCAAGGGACAGTCGTCCTGCAAATCCGCGCACAATGACTGCAAGGGCAAGAACGCTTGCAAGGGTCAAGGCTTCGTCCAAACGACCGCGCAGGATTGCACAGACAAGGGCGGCACCGTCGCATCGTCGGACAGCAAGTAGGTCAACCAGGCGGACCTCGGCTTGGCGTCCGAGGTCCTGCCAAATCCATGAGCTTGTTACCTCATCTAGGTCACGGTGTCGGTCTTCGGACCGTTCACTATCCGCACGTTCTGGACAAGACAGCGCGTGCGGACTGGTTCGAAGTAATCTCAGAGAACTTCATGATTGCGGGCGGCCGGCCTCTGCGGATACTGGAGAAAGCTCGCGAGCTCGCGCCAATCGTTCTTCATGGCGTGTCGCTCAATATTGGAGGAAGCGATCCTCTCAGACAGGACTACCTGGCGGAACTCGAGTCGTTGATTCGGCGCTTTGATCCGGCCTGGATTTCCGATCATCTTTGTTGGGGAGCAATCGGCGGTCGCTTCGCTCACGACCTTCTGCCGCTTCCTTACACCGAAGAGGCTGTTAGGCACGTCGCCGCCAGGATCCGGCACGTTCAGGACCGACTCGGACGGCGCATCCTTGTCGAGAATGTTTCCAGCTACCTGACCTATACCATCACGTCGATGCCGGAATGGTCCTTTCTTTCCGCAATCGCTGACGAAGCTGACTGCGGAATTCTGCTGGACGTTAACAACATCTACGTCAACGCCGTGAATCACGGCTTCTCTCCGATCGAATATCTTTCTGGGGTTGCTGCGGAGCGCGTCGGTCAAATTCATCTGGCTGGTCACAGCAGCCAGGGAGACCTGCTGATCGACACTCACGATCATCCCGTTCCGACAGCGGTCTGGCGCCTTTATCGCGAGGCGGTGCGAAGGTTCGGCGCGGTATCAACGCTGGTCGAATGGGACGATCAGATACCTACTTTTGAAGAACTCGTGACCGAAGCGAATCGCGCGCGCGAAATTGAGAATGAGGTGCTCGGTGCAAGCTGCGTCTCTGCATGAAGTACAGCGATTGTTCTGGGAGTCCGTAGCGAGACGGCCCGGCCGAGACTCGATTGCACCCGCCTTGGTCAGGATGGTTCGCGGCGCTGATGACAGCGATCGAAAAAATCGAATCCGGGTTTATTCAGACGCCTACTACTTGCGCCTGCGCGACGTCCTGCGTGAAGACTTCCCCCGAGTAGCTGCTCTGCTCGGCGCTGACCAATTCGACCAGGTTGCGGGAAACTATCTGAAGGAGTTTCCCTCTGAACAGCCGTCGGTCCGTCATTTAGGACGCGCTCTGGCCGAATTTCTGCGGCGCCGAGAAGATATGCCAAAGTGCCTTGCAGATCTCGCGCAACTCGAGTGGGCCCGCGTCGAGGTCTTTGACGCACCCGACGCCACATGCGCGACGATCGAGGACCTTGTCTCCGTTCTCGCAGATGAGTGGCCGGCTTTGCGCTTTCGGTCGATACCTGCGATGCAAATTCTGCGCGCTCAATACCCCGTGCATCAACTTTGGTCCGGTGACGCGTCCCTGGAAGTGTCAGCGGCCGAGACTTCGCTCCGCGTGTGGCGCAAAAATGACTACGAGGTCCTTCATGCGCCGATGGACGCGCGCGAATCGGCCGCGCTCCGCAAGATGATCTCGGGCGAACCGTTCGCGGCAATCTGTGAAACATTCGCGGACCTGCCCGAGACGCAGGCCGCGCAGGAAACGACCGGGCTGCTCGCGCGATGGATCGAAGACGGGATTATCCGTCGACTCGACCGCGCCGATTAGACGTGTGACCCAGAATTCTGCGAACAAGGGATTCGGGTATCATCTCTTTGGCGGAATCGCCCGTGTCTTCCGCGATCCGTTTGGTCGCGCTGATTGTCAGCTCATATCCTTTCAGATAGTCCGAGCATTGCACGCACATCCGGCGGTGCAGCAAGAACGATCGACGATCAACATCGCTCAATTCGTCGTCTCGTAATCTACGAATCAGTCCGACGAACTCGCGGCAAGTCAATTCACGCTGCACGGGTTGCTTCCTTCTCAGCAGAGCCTTTCGATGGCGCCATGCTTAGAGGATATCTGGCAGTCACACATGCAAAATCTTTCGCGAAACATAGATCGAGTGTCCAGTCGAGAGCGACCCGCATCTTCTTTTCGAACCGCCGGAGCTTGAACAGGTAAATCGTGCGCCAAAGCCACCATGCAGGAAATCCCGAGAAGTTGAGGCCGAAAGCATTCGCCACCCCGGAGCGCCGGGCCGATCGCGGCGAGCCGGCCCAAGGTTGAGAACCGAAATGACTTCCTTCGTCCTCCCAGGATTGTCGCCGCTATGTTGCGTGCGGCGCATCTGCCTTCGCGAATCGCATGCTGAGCGGTAGGTGGCTGGAATCCTCCGGTCTTGCGGTCGGGAATCGAAGCGCAGTCGCCCAGCGCCCAAACGCCGGGGAATTCTTTAACTTCGAGATACTCATCGACGAGGATACGTCCGCCGCTTTTCGGAATCGGCAGAGCTGCGACCAGCGGATTCGGCGCATTGCCGGCCGCCCAAATCAGCGTGGTGGCGGGGATCGTCCGCCCATTTGAAAGCTCGACGATACCGTCGCGCACGCAGGTGACTCGCGCGCGCATGATTATCTCGACGCCGCGGGCAGCCAGCTTCCGTTGCGCATACGCTCCGAGCTTGCTGCCCAACTCCGGCAGGATGAACTCTTCGGACGATATGAGGATCGTGCGGACAAATTCCGGCGTCAGGTTTGGATAATAACGGATCGCCTCGCGGACGAAATCATTGATTCCGCCCAGCGTTTCGACTCCCGCAAAACCCGCGCCGACGACAACGAACGTGAGCAGAGGCTGCCGTTCGCCGGCCGCACACTCCGAGTTCGCTTCCTCGAGATACGTGATCAGGCGGTTCCTCAATTCGACCGCGTCCTCGAGGGTCCTGATAGTAAGCGCAATATCCTGAACTCCAGGCAGGTCGAAGAAATTGGTGCTTGAACCGAGTGCGATTATCAGATGGTCGTAGGGAAGTTCGTGGACGTGGCGATCGAAGCCATGAGTGACGGCGACGCATCGCCGTACCAGGTTTATCGTTTCTATGTTTCCCGTGAAGGTCTTGTTTCGCCGGAGCAGCTTGCGAGGAGGATTGACGATGGTGTTCATTTCAAGATCGCTCGCCGCGACCTCGTGCAACATCGGGGTGAACAAAAAGTAGTTGTCGCGCGTCACCAGGGTGATGTTTACGTCGCGGCGGCCGCCCGGCGCTCGTTCCAGTTCGATCGCGGCATAGATGCCGCCGAAGCCGCCAAACCAGTATGAGGACACGGCTGCTGCAATCTGCGTGTACTTCGAAGCCCGCGGGACCCCCGCATCCATCGTCATGATTTTCAGCCTGAATCAATCGATTCGTCCGCACTGGAACCAATGAAAGTGCCCGAGTGTTCCATAGCTTAGATGCGCTTCAGGCTGCGCGGTTTCATCATTCTCGTTGGCGTACGAGTGGATTGGCACTAGAATCGATTTGCGAGTCTTGCCAATCGAGGCGGAGTTCTCCTTTGACGGGTGCGAAGCAATTCACAGCCCAGACCCTTTCGGACGACGCCGCGCTGCGAGAGATCGTCGAGGGCATCGAATCGGAAACAGGCGATCGATTCTTCTACTCGCTCGTCAAACACCTCGCATCTGCGCTTGGCTGCGAGTACGCGTTTGTCTCCGAGCTGCTGGGAGACAGTTCCAGGTTTCGGACGCGTGCCGTGTGGGGACGCGGAATTTTCATGGAAAACTTCGAAATCCCCCTCGATGGTACCCCGTGCGAAGCAGTTCTGAACGGCAAGTCTTCTTTTCATCCCGAACGGATCTGCCAGCTCTTCCCCGCTGACACCGCTCTTAAGCAGTGGGGCGTTGAGAGCTATTGCGGCGTTCCGCTACTTGATTCGGCCGAAACGGTCGTCGGCCACCTGGCGATCCTCTCGGAGAGGCCGATGTTGGACGGACCTCGCGGACTTTCGACCATGCGCATTTTTGCTGCCCGGGCGCGCGCCGAATTAGAGCGGCTGCGCACCGAGGATGCATTGCGCCGCGCGAACGAAGCGTTGCTACGAAGCGAAGAGCGCTTTCGTGACCTTTTCGACGAGGCTCCGATAGCCTACGTGCATGAAGACCTTGATTCCCGGTTCATCGAAGCTAACCGCACAGCGATGAGGATCCTCGGTCTCAAGCCCGAAGAGATCGCCGGAATGACCGGAAGCTCTTTGGTGCCTGATACGCCCGAAGCGCAGCGCGCCCTACGCGAGTGGCTCGACTCAATGGCGCGCGGTTCCTCTACCACCAACGGTAGGGTCCTTGAGCTGCGCCGCAAGGACGACGGCAAGCCCGTTTGGATCCAGTGCTGGTCGAGGCCGGCTCCCGACGGCAGCTACACGCGCACTATGTTTATCGATGTAACGGACCGCGTGCTCATGGAGCGGGAGAAGGCGCGCCTCGAAGCTCAAAACACGTACCTGATTGAAGAGATCAAGGAAGCGCACAACTTTGAGGAGATAGTCGGGCAGAGCCGGGCTCTGGCCGAGGTGATCGAAAAGGTAACGCTCGTTGCGAGCACTGATTCGTCGGTTCTGATTCTGGGGGAAACCGGCACCGGAAAAGAGTTGATAGCGCGCGCCGTTCACTCGAACAGCGAGCGCAGGAATCGGCCTCTAGTCAAGGTGAACTGCGCCGCTCTTCCGGTTGGTCTTATCGAAAGCGAGTTGTTTGGTCATGAGAAGGGAGCGTTCACCGGCGCCAGCGATCGCCGAATCGGGCGGTTTGAGCTCGCTCACAGCGGAACAATCTTCCTGGACGAAATTGGCGATATGCCGGCCGATGTGCAGGCGAAGCTGCTCCGGGTTCTCCAGGAGCATGAATTCGAGCGGGTCGGTGGCTCGAACCTGATCAAGGTTGACGTGCGTGTGATCGCGGCGACCAACCGCGATCTTCTTCGATCGGTTTCCGAGGGAACTTTCCGACAGGATCTGTACTACCGCCTCAACGTCTTCCCGGTTCAATTGCCGCCGCTACGCGAACGCCGCGAAGATATTCCACCGCTCGTGCACTACTTCGTCCACCGCTTCGGCTTGAAGATCGGCCGCAACGTAAGTCGCATCCAGCGCGAAACGATGGAAAGGCTGGTCAGCTATGCCTGGCCGGGAAATGTGCGGGAGCTCGAAAACGTGATCGAGCGAGCTGTAATCCTGTCGCGAGGGATCGAACTCGAAGTAGCTCCCGACGTCTTGCCAGAGATCGCGGCTGTCGCGCACGCGCAAACAGCCGCGCCGCGGCCCGCGCCCGAGGAAAAGGTTCCGGCAGTTTCTCGGCCACAAAGTATCGATCAGGTGGAACGCAATCACATTCTCGAGGTTCTGGTCCGAACCAACTGGCGAATCGAAGGGCCCGAAGGCGCGGCAGCGTTGCTAAACCTCAATCCCAGTACGCTTCGCAGCCGAATGAAAAAGCTCGGAGTCCAGCGAAGCACTCAAGCAGTTTCGTAGATCCGCGATATGTCACGGGCGTGCGCCGCGGCTCGCGGTCCTCGAAGAGGCTAGATCCCCGGAATCGTTGCGATCTTGATCGTGGCCGGCGGCTTGCTCTGACCGAGATCATGATCAGAATCACCGTCGTTCCAAGTGAGCACAGCGCGACCCGAGTTATCGTCGAGGGCCGGATAACCAAAGGTTCTTCCGTCGAATTGGCCGGCGCATGCCAACAGCCCCTCACGCGCGGAGATAACCTGGAGCTCGATCTATCGGGTGTAACGTTCGCAGACAGTGACCGCGTAGCCTTGGTGCGCGACCTCATCAAGAGAGGCTGCATATTAGAGCAATGCTCGGAGCTGATGCGCACACTGGTAGAGGATCCCTCATCGCAATCGCCAACCTCCAATGGCGCGGTCGACGAACGGTACTTGCTTGCGCAACTACGCGCCGGTGACGAGAACGCCTTCGAGTTGGTGGTGCTGCGATACGGCGGCCGCATGCTGGCGACCGCGCGCAGATTTATGAACAACGAGTGCGACGCGCAGGATGCCGTTCAGGAGGCGTTCACTTCCGCATTTCGCGCGCTCGACCGATTCAACGGCGACGCGATGCTCTCTACCTGGCTTTATCGGATCGTCGTGAACGCGGCGCTGGTGCAGTTGCGATCCAAAAAGCGCCGGGGCGAGCATCCGATAGAAACGTTGCTGCCGCGCTTTGACCAGGACGGCGAATGGATCGACGAGCATGTAACATGGACCAACGCTGCCGAAACTGTTCTCGAAAGTCGCGATTCGCTCGAGATGGTGCGGCGCTGTATCGAGCGACTTCCCGAAAAGTACCGTTCCGTGCTCGTGCTGCGCGACATCGAGGGGCTGGATACTGACGAGGCTGCTCGGTCCCTGTCAGTCACTGCGAACACTGTCAAAGTGCGGCTGCATCGAGCTCGCCAGGCACTCAAGACTCTTATCGAGCGAGACTCTGGTCACACCGCGATGAAATAAACAGCTCCCTGATGCGAGAGATATGACTCCTCGATCCAACTCTGATATCAAAAGTACTGTAATCGCCGCCGTCCTCTCGGCGGTCGTGGGATTGTGGGGCAGAACCGCGATGGTCTCTGCCCAGGAGGTAGCGATGCCTGAATCAAATTCCAGGAACGGTGAGGTTCTAACCGAGGTCCTGAAAAAATTGCGCGGCGGCGAGAAGATCGCCCCGAGTGAATTCCAGGATTTCGTCAAGGCCCAGAACGACGGCGCAACCACCGGGCTCAAGGTCGGAGAGAAAATACCTGACTTCGCACTTTCCGATCAGAACGGCAATCAAAGAACGTTTCACGATCTCACCGGCCCTTCGGGACTTCTTCTAGTCTTTAGTCGAAGCGCCGATTGGTGACCCTACTGTCGAAGCCAGCTCGTGGAGCTGGAACAGTCGCGCCGGGGATTCGAACAGAATGGAGTAAAGATCGCGGTCATCACCTACGACTCCCAGGAGATTCTGCACCGCTTCAGCGCGGCGCATCAACTTGGGTTTCCCTGTCTATCCGACAAAGGTAGCGTTGTTATTCGTGAGTTCGGAATCCTCAATTCGAATATTCCAAAGGATCATCCGTTCTATGGCATTCCGTTCCCAGGCGATTATCTCATCTCTCCCGATGGTGTAATCAAAGCCAAGTACTTTCTGCCCGACTATCAGACCAGAGTAGCTTCGTCGGAAATCCTGCTTAATGAACTCGGTTCTGACGCGAATAGCAAATCGGTATCGCTTACGGCTGGAGAGATTCGGATCATACTCACCCCTTCGACGGATCACGCGGTAGCCGGCCAGGAAATCGGCGTCGCCGCGGACTTCTCAATTGCCAGTGGATGGCACATCTATGGGCAACCGCTTCCGTCGAACTATACGCCGACAACGATTGTGTTCGATGGCGATTGCGTCGCGAAGCAGTCGTTCGAGTATCCCGATCCAGAGAGAGTCGCCTTCCTCGAAATTGGCGAGACCCTACCAGTCTATGCGGGCAGCTTCCGGGCCAAAGGAAAGATCCTCATCCGATCTGGACTGAAGCCCGGCGACTACAAGCTAAAGGGTACGCTTAGCTTTCAAGAATGCAGCGATAAGATATGCAAGATTCCGCAGTCGGTCACTTTCGAGATTCCCTTCAAGATCGATCCGATGGCGCCGGCGGCGCCCAAGGTTTCAGCCGGATAGAATCGTAGACGACGATTAAGTTTAAGCGCCAGTTCATTCTCGTCGTGTGATTGCACGAGCGCAGCATTGCTGCATTAGTTGCGGGTAGATGATGACTGTGTTCGTTGCATCGTTGACGATCCTGGCGGTCCTGCTAGGGTCAATCCTGGTAAAGCCGATCGAACGGAATGTCGAGTTTTTCTTTCTGCTGGTCGGAGTGCTGACCGCGTGCGTCATGGGACAATTCAACCGCGCGCTCGTATGGTCGGCCATGAGCGAGCCCCTGTCATTCACAGTGGCCGTGCTGGTTTTCGGCGCCGCGTTTCTTCTACTGCGGGACTATCTCGATCAGCTGCTTCGCCGCTTAATCCAAATCCTGCACCCGCGGATTATCTGATTCTGCCTGGCGATCATCCTGGGTTTGCTTGCAGCCTTCATCACTCCGGTCGTGGCCGTACTGGTGTTCGTCGAAGCAATTTCGTTGCTTCGTTGTGACCGGCGGGCCGAGATTGCTGCAACGGTATTTGCGTGTTTCGCGATCGGCTTCGGGGCGGCCCTCACGCCTTTGGGCATGCCCGGGATCGCAGTGGTTCTGAGATCACTGCATGCCGACTTCTGGTACCTTACCCATCTTCTCGGGCCGTTCGTTGTGAGCGGAGTAATTCTCGCCGCGGCTCCTATCCTCTTCTTGCAGTTCGCTTCCGGCAAGCCGCTCGTTACAACTGAAGGGAGGGATTCGTGGAGGATGGTCGTGCTGATTCGTCCTGGCAAGGTGTACGTTTTTATTGCCGGACTTGTGGCCCTGTCGGACGGGCTGGGGCCGGTGGTCAATGCATACATTCATCGCGTTCCAGAGGGACTGCTGTTTTGGATGAACACCATTTCCGCAGTGGTCAACAATTCAACTCTGGCGGCGGTGGAGATATCTCCGTCCCTGAGGATGAATCAGCAGCGCGCAGCGTTCCTCGGTTTGCTAATCAGCGGGGGAATGCTGGTTCCCGGCAATATACCGAACATCGTCGCGGCAAGCCGGCTTGGGATCACCAGCCGCGAATGGGCCGCGCATGGCCTCAGCACCGGAATGCTGTTTCTGATTCTGTGCTTCGGAGTTTTGGGTCTCATGGCCTCTTCTTAGGCAACCGGATCCTCGCCAAAGATGAATACATTCAGGTTTCTTGACACGACCACCGGTCATCGGCCTGGATGCGGCCGTCCATAAAAGCACTGGATCAATTACGGCGGAATTTTGGTTGCTTTGCGGCAGCACCGGAAGTGCGTCGGGGCTGGGCGGCTCGCCCAGCCATCCGCGAACCGAGATTTCGAAATCCACAAATTTCGACAGTCCGAGCAGAGCGATCAAAACCACATGGTCACGCAAGCTTGCGGGTAACCGGTTGTAGGCAAATGGAATCTGTCGGCGCCGAATGAGTAACCGATCAGCGCCTCGGGCGGAGAGCTCAATCGAGATGGTAACGTTTTCTCTTGTGCCAGAGCGTCGAGATGCAGATGCCCAGGGTCGCCGCGGCATCTTCGAGAGTTGGCGCCAATGCGAGAACGCGCCTGATGTGCTCCTGCTCCATCTGCTCGAGGGTCGAACGTTCGGGTAAGTTTCCATTCCGAGGAGCAGGTGATTGAAAAAGGATGTCCGGTAAATCTTCCTTGCGCAGCGCCGCGCCGCGGCTCAGCACGACTGCGCGTTCGACCGCGTTGCGCAATTCGCGGATGTTGCCCGGCCATGAGTAAGCGCCCAGTGCTTTGCGAGCTTCGTCCGAAAACTGCAATCCGAGGCGACTGTTTCGAGCGGCAGTCTCGGCGAGAAAGAGCTCAGCAAGCGGCAGAATATCTTCGCGGCGCTCACGCAAGGCGGGCACGTGGAGGCTGATAACATTCAGTCTAAAGTATAAGTCGCTGCGAAATCGCTCCGCGTTGATCTCCAGCGAAAGATTGCGATTGGTAGCAGCAATGATACGGGCGTCGACCTTAATGGTCTGCTCTCCACCCACGCGTTCGAAACGCTCATCCTCCAGGAAACGCAACAGCTTGGATTGCAATGCGGGCGATAACTCCGCGATTTCGTCCAGGAATACCGATCCGCCATTTGCGGCCTCCAGGCGTCCCGGCTTGTCTTTGATCGCACCGGTAAAGGAGCCTTTCATGTGCCCGAAAAGCTCGCTTTCCAGCAAATGCTCCGACAGCGTCGTACAGTTGACGATGACGAACGGCTGATCCCGGCGTGAACTCCATTCGTGGATCTGCCGCGCAAGAACATTCTTGCCAGTGCCGCTTTCTCCAGTCAGCAGGATTGTCGCGTCGCTCGCCGCAGCAGCGAAAGCCGTCTCGATCAGGGAGCGAAATTGAGGGCTGCCTGTAGTCAGGAGCGGGACGCCATCGATGGAATTGCGAAGGGCACGATTCGCGCTGCGGAGCTCCTTGACTTCGAGGGCACGGTCCACGGCGTGCTGAATTTCATCCAGCGAGAATGGCTTGGTGACATAGTCATAGGCGCCGGCCTTCACGGATGCGACGGCATTCTGAATCGTGCCGTAGGCCGTCATCAAAATCACGATGGTCTCCGGAAATTTGGCTTTGATCGCGTTTAGCAACTCGAGGCCGTTCATTTCGGCCATTCGCCAATCACTTAGAACAAGGTCGAACGCCTTGTCGCGATTCATCAGGGCGAGCGCCTCGCGTCCACTTTCCGCTATCGCGATCACATGTTCACGGGAACCCAGGAAGCGGCCGAGAGTGTCGCGAATGTTCTTTTCGTCGTCGACGATGAGCAGTCTTGCCATACTAGATGCACCGCGAGTGCGGCAGCTGGACTACGAACGTGCTGCCCTTTGTCGAGGAATCCAAAAAGATGCGGCCTTTGTGTGACTCGACGATTTCCTTGGCGATCGCCAGACCAAGCGCCGCATGACCGCCTTCAAATCCGTCCGGAGTCCATTGCTGTTCGAAAACCAGGTCGCTGATCTCGACAGGAATCCCCGGCCCGGTATCGGATACCGATAGCCGCAGGCCCTGCCATGAGCGATCGGCGGAGACTTCAACCGAACCGCCTTCCGGAGTGTAACGCAACGCGTTACCAATCAAAGTCGAGAGCACCCAGGAAAGCTTTACAGGATCGCCATAAGACTCGAGCTCCGCTCCGACGTGTATGCGCAGTGCGACTTCCTTTTCTGCCGCCTGTAGCGAAAACCTTTTCGCAACCGAAGTCACGAGCCTGGCAAAATCAAAGGTGACGTTTCGAACTGCTATCGAGGTAGTTTCATCGCGGGCGACGTTCAAAAGACTGTCGGACAAATCGCGGATGCGAGCCAAATCCTCGACCACCGTATCGATGATTTCCTGCTGCTTGGGATCAGGCGTTTTTCTCTCAAGCAACTCGATCGCCAGCGACAGCGACGTAAGCGGTGTTCTGAGTTCATTCGATAACGTGGCTATCAGGTTCGTGCGTGCGCGATCCTTGTCACGAAGATAAGTCATGTCGTCCAGAGTGATCATAGTACCGAACGGTGTGCCATCATCGAGACGCAACGGTGCAGGCTTGAGAAGATACGTATGATCGCGGCCGCGGACGTGCAGACTTACTTCTGCCTGCTGCTCGCCTCCCGGATAAGCGAGAGCGCTCCGAAAGGCAGCCCGGACATTCAAGTAGTGATTGTTGTCTTCGTCGAGGCTGAAGAACGAGCGGCCCAGAATATCCGTACGATTAATACCAAGTATCAGCGCAGCCTGTTCATTGAGATTGATAACGACCGCCTCGATGTCTATCAGGATCACCGCAACGTCGAGACATTTCAGGATTGCGGCTGTTTTTTTGTCTTCATCGGTGGTGGATGTGGATTTCATTCTGATCCCTCGCCCGATTGAGCAAGCAAGCTCCAGCCGGCAGCAGTATAGCCAGGCGTTGCTATGCGGATTTCATATGCAACATCTTTGTCTCCTTACGCTGGGGGTGCGGCGAAGTGCTTGCGCAGTTCGAGGTTTACTTCGAGCACGTTCACCATCTTCTCGCCGACCAGCCCATAGAACGGCGCCGAGACATCAGCTTGCAGGATCTGTTCGATCTCGGTGCGGACCTGAGTTTGATCCCGCTTGGTGTCCTTGGCCCAGGCCGAGGATACGCGATCGAGCTGATATTCTGCGTTTTGTAGCGTGATGTTGGGATCCAGACCCGAGCCGGAAGTCGTAACCATGTCGCCCGGCACATCCTGCAGCTCTGCGTCGGCGTGATCCTGCCGCCACATGTCGAAGAAGTTGGACTGGATGTCGGAGCCTTCCTTGACTGGTTCGATTACCGTCTCGGTTTTGCCATCCTTGGTCTGATGCTGCACGGCGGACGGAAACTTCCCGGGATTCTCCTTCGAGAAACTTTCAAAGAACACAATCGCCAGGTCGGCAGACTTGGGCTCCGGTGTAGCCGGATTGTCCTTGATGAACTGCTGAACTTCTTTAGTATGAGTCTTGCCCCAGTCTTGCACGTATTTGTCGTGCGTCGGATCGGCATTGACCCATGCCGTCGCGACGGCGTTGTGAGCGTCCGCCCATTGCGCAACGATATGCGGTTGGCCGCCGAAGCTATCCTGCTGGAACCACGCTTCGATATCAGGCGCGACCAGTTGACCCGCCTTCGGGCCGCTCTTGTACTTGACGATAGGACCTAGCTGCTGGGCCACGCGATTGCGCAGCATATAGTTGGAAGCAGCAAGCGTGGATGACGAAGACGCCGACGCATCATAGGACGCAGCCGAAGGCCGCGGCTGAAAGTACTCGTCCTTGGTGAAGGGCTGCGCGATCAGACGCGAACCCACCGGCTTGCCGTCAGGGCCCATGAGCATGCTGCCATTGGCCTCGAAGGGGAATAACGTCTGTCCGAGTGCCCATAGCGCCAGTGGATATATGATGCAGCAGATGACTACTGCGAAGGTCAGCAGCCACAGACTCTTGGATAAATAACGCGCCATTGTCTTACTCCTTCAGTTCACGCCCCTTAGGCAGTGAGATGCAGAGCAACCAGAATCAAATCAATCAACTTGATGCCCGCGAACGGCATTATCACGCCGCCCAGGCCCCAGATGAGCAGGTTTCTTCGCAGCAAAGCGTCGGCACCGAGCGGTACGTACTTCACGCCCTTCAATGCTACCGGGATGAGGGCCGGGATAATGAGCGCGTTGAAGATGACGGCGGACAAGATCGCCGAAGTGGGCGAGTGCAGGTGCATAACATCCATCGCCACAAGCCACGGCAGGGTTCCCGCGAATAGGGCCGGGACGATCGCAAAGTACTTGGCGACGTCGTTTGCAATCGAAAACGTCGTGAGCGCGCCGCGTGTCATCAATAGCTGTTTCCCGATCTCCACAACTTCGAGCAGCTTGGTCGGATTGCTGTCGAGATCGACCATGTTGCCCGCCTCTTTCGCGGCCTGAGTCCCTGAGTTCATGGCCAGGCCCACATCGGCCTGCGCCAGCGCTGGAGCGTCGTTGGTGCCATCACCGATCATCGCAACCAGCTTGCCTTCAGCCTGCTCCCTGCGGATATAAGCGAGCTTTGATTCGGGGGTACATTCGGCTACGAAATCATTCACTCCCGCGCGCTTCGCAATGGTTGCGGCAGTCAATGGATTATCGCCCGTGATCATAACGGTACGGACTCCCATCCTATGTAGCCGCTCGAGCCGCTCGCTTATCGCGGGCTTCAATACGTCTTCCAGCACCACCACCCCGACTACTTGTGCCGCCTCAGTGACGACCAGAGGGGTTGCACCCTGGGAGGCGACGCTGTCCACAACCGCCTGTAGATCTTTCGGCACAGTTCCGCCCTGCTTCTGAACGTAGCGAGCAACCGCGTCAGGAGCGCCTTTGCGAATTTGTTTTCCATCGGGCAGGTCGATTCCGCTCATGCGGGTTTGCGCGGTGAAAGGAACGAAGCGCGCGTCGCGAGCATTAATCAGATCCGGTGCGCCAGGTTGCTGTTTATAGAGCGCGACTATCGTCTTCCCTTCTGGCGTATCATCCGCGACCGACGACAACGCCGCCAGCCGGCCAACGTCATCGGCGCTGTACCTGCCGACGGGAAGGAAGGTTGTTGCATGACGATTGCCCATCGTAATCGTGCCGGTCTTGTCGAGCAGCACTGAATCGATGTCGCCTGCGGTTTCTACAGCCCGGCCGCTCTTGGCAATGATGTTCGCCTGCAGCGCGCGATCCATGCCGGCAATTCCGATTGCGGCAAGTAGCGCGCCGATGGTCGTAGGTATCAAGCACACCAACAACGCCACCAGTGTTGGAACGTCGGTTCCCAGGCTTTTGAGCGGTTCCGTCACGCCCAGGTAGCTCGTCATGTAGATCTCTGCATTCTTGGCCATCGGCAAAAGCGGAACAACCACGATCAAAAAGATAAGTGTGAATGCGCTAAGGACTAGCGTAAGAGCTATCTCGTTCGGTGTGCGCTGACGGACGGCGCCTTCGACCAGAGCTATCATTCTGTCGAGAAAAGACTCGCCAGTAGCGGCAGTGATGCGCACCACGATGCGATCTGAGAGAACTCGCGTACCACCAGTGACACCTGAGCGGTCGCCGCCGGCTTCGCGAATCACAGGGGCCGACTCTCCGGTAATAGCTGCTTCATCGACGGACGCGATGCCCTCGATAATCTCTCCGTCGCCGGGAATCATCTGACCAGCCTGGACTACTACCCGATCGTCCGGCTTCAATTCGCTCGATGGGACTTCCTCAATAGTGTCCTTCCCGCGCAATCGATAAGCGGGCGTGTCGCGACGCGCTTTTCTCAGTGAATCGGCTTGCGCTCTGCCGCGTGCCTCAGCCAGTGCGGTCGCGAAATTTGCGAACAGCACTGTCAGAAACAGCCAGATGTCCAATGCGATGAAGTACGTGATCGGAACCTGGCTTTGCGAATTCCCAAGGGCCGCCTGTATGATAAATCCCAACGTCAGGAAGGCTCCAATCTCGACCACGAACATGACAGGGTTAGCCCACTGGATGTCTGGTCGAAGCATTGCAAAGGCCTGCTTTACGGCAGGTCCTACCAACTCGGGCGCAAACAAATCGAGTTTGCGGGCGCGCCTGGGTGTCCAATCATCCGGAGCGCGGTTCGGCTGCGTCGAAACTACTTCCAACTGCGGCATTGATTTAGATGGTTCCATTGTTTCCTCAACTGATTTCCTAGTCGTGATCCTGCGAGGTCAGCCTCCGAAAGGTATCGGACCCAGGTGTTCGGCCAGCGGACCCAGCGCCGCGACTGGCAGGAAGAGGAGAGCGCCTATGACCACGATGGTGCCCAATAGGAGAAATCCGAACGTCGCCGTGTCATCTCTCATGGTTCCCGAGCTGAATGGGGTCGGTTTCTTAGCCCCCAGAAACGCCGCCAACGCTATCGGCGCAACGATAGGAAGGTAGCGACTGAACAGCATCACCAGTCCGGCGGCTACGTCCCATGGAACTGCTTCCGGAGCCGGATTGGGATTGCTGTTGAGCCCGTAAGTCGTCCCCAGGCCGTCGAAGGCCGAACCGTTGTTAGCGGACGCAGAGGAGAATTGGTACACGATCTCTGAAAATCCGTGTGCTCCCGGATTGTTCTCCGCCTTGAGGCCCCAGTCAGTCGCCGCAAACACGCCCGTAGGCATCAGAATCATAATCGGATGAACCAGCAAAGCGATCATCGCAAGCTTCATCTCGCGCGCCCCAACCTTCTTACCCAGGTACTCGGGCGAACGGCCCACCATCTGGCCGGCGATAAATACGCCGACTATCAGGAATAGCAGCAGGTTGATCATGCCGACGCCTTTGCCTCCGAAGATGCAGTTCACCCACATCCCCCACATAGGCGAGAGCGCTGCAATCGGGTTCAGGCTGTCGTGCTCGCAGTTGACCGCGCCGCACGTCACGTTGACAGTCATGGCCGCAAACGTAGCTCCGGCAGACGTTCCGAAGCGCAATTCTTTCCCCTCGAGATTGCCGAGATGTTGATCGACCGGCAATCCGGCTACGGCGGGGAAGGTAAATGCTTTCTTTCCTCCTGGCGCGCCCGCGATCGGTATTTGAAAAGTCTTAGTATCAGTATGAGCTGTCAAACCGGGATTCGGTTTCAGAGTGTCATAGTCGATGGCCCAGAAGATTGTTCCGACCATCATGGACATCATCACCATGAAGATGACTGCCGCGTGGCGTGGCCGGCCCAGCATTCGCCCGTACATCAGCACCAGAGCGAACGGGAACAGCATCATTCCAAAGCATGTAAGGAAGTTAGTCCAGGCGCTGGGATTCTCGAAAGGATGAGCGGAGTTCATGCCGAAGAATCCACCGCCGTTCGTTCCAAGCTGCTTGATTGGAATAACCGCCGCGACGGGTCCGACTACGATAGTTTGTTGCTTTGCCTGACCCTTGTCGTCGGTGCCCATCGCGCCGGGTTCCAGCGTTGATACCTGATATGTACTTTGGAAGGTCATAGGCATGCCCTGGTGCATGAACAGCAGGCCTATGACAAATGCCACCGGGATGAACGTATAGACGATGACCCGCCACATATCGACAAAAAAGTTCCCGACCTTCGATTCACCGCGGAATGCTCTGATGATCGCCGTCAGGGCACAGAATCCCACCGAGGCGGAGACGAACATCATCAGGATGATGAAGAAGATCTGGGTGAAGTTGGAAAGGTGTTGATCGCCTGAATAGTGCTGAAGGTTGGTATTGGTCATGAACGAGGCGACCGTATTGAAAATCGTGCTCGGAGCCAATATTCCCAAGCCACGAGGATTCAAAGGCGCCACTGGCTGGAGACAGAGAACTATAAACCCGTAGACAAAAAGAATCGTGTTGAAGATCAGAAGAGCAGCCGTGTACTGCTTCCAGTCTTGCGGTCCGCTATCAACCTTTTGTTCGAACCATCGGAAGAATCCGGGCGCGTGATACTTTCCGTCCATGATCCAGGCCAGGTAACGGCTGAGCGGAATCGCCAGAAGGGTCGTGAAGACCAGCATCGAAATAGGAAGGAGCCACATAGTTAGTAACCTCTCAAAATGTGGAAACTATTCGCGCCTAGAACCATTCCGGACGAATCAGCGCGGCGAACAGGTAGACAAACAAACACACGGCAACAACCGCAGTTACGTAGATCATCGTTTTTCCTCAAATGTTCTCGCAGGCGAATAGAAACGCGTAACAGAGGCCCATGACACCAACTCCCAGAATGAACATCGCAGGTAGCCAGATTGTTAGATCCATTTTTGAGTCACTCCTCGATTCGATGGGGTATTCGCAAGAGCTATGCCCAGAAAATTAGCTTGGATTGCCGTATCAAGTGGCAGCAGCGGAGCCCAGAGCTATCAAAAATGAACGATGCAGATTCTGCTTTCTGCATTGTCGAGCGACGAACGCAAGACAGCACGAAGCCAAACGATCTCGATGGATCGTCTGGGGGGAATTTTCAGGAGTCTAAGGAGCTTGAAATGCGTTTTTTCTTGGGATCGGAGGCTTTACCGGCGGTATAAACGGACCCCGAGCGTTTCCGGATACCCGAGGTCCGCGCTTAGAGTTTACTGAGGCTGCCCGTACTTGTTTCTCAAAGCGAGGTTGAGCTGCAGCACGTTGACAAACTTTTCGCCGAAGAGGCCACCGACCGGCGCGTCCGCATCCGCCTGGACCATCTGCTCGATCTCGGTCCGCACCTGGACTTGATCGCGCTTAGTGTCTTTGGCCCACGCACCGGATACGCGATCGAGTTGATATTCCGCATTGTCAAGCGTGATATCGGGATCCAAGCCTGAGGCAGAAGTCGTAACCATATCTCCCGGCACATCCTGCAGCGCTACATGGGCATGATCCTGGCGCCACATGTCGAAGAAGGTCGACTGAATGTCGGAGCCTTCCTTGACCGGCTCGATCGCCGTTTCGGTTTTCCCCTCCTTGGTCTGATGCTGCACTGCCGACGGAAATTTACCGGGGTTCTCCTTTGAGAAACTCTCGAAGAACACGATGGCCAGATCGGGAGACTTGGGCTCCGGAGTTCCCGGATTGTCCTTGATGAACTGCTGCACCTCTTTAGTGTGAGTCTTGCCCCAATCTTGTATGTACTTATCGTGAGTGGGATCGGCGTTGACCCACGCCTGCGCTACTGCGTTGTGAGCGTCGGCCCACTGCGCAACGATGTGGGGTTGTCCGCCGAAGCTATCCTGCTGGAACCAGGCTTCGATATCAGGCGCAACCAGTTGGCCAGCCTTTGGTCCGCTCTTGTACTTGACGATAGGACCTAGTTGCTGCGCCACGCGGTTGCGAAGCATGTAGTTATTGGCTGACAGTGCGGACGAAGTCCCCGCCGATGCGTCATAGGACGCCGCCGACGGTCGCGGCTGGAAATACTCATCCTTGGTAAAGGGCTGCGCGATAAGGAGCGATCCCACAGGCTTGCCATCGGGTCCGTTGACCATGCTGCCATTTGCGGTGAATGGGAAAAACGTCTGCCCTATAGCCCATACTGCCAGTGGATAGACCAGGCAGCAGATTACTACGGTAAGGCCCAACAGCCATAAGCTTTTGACGAGGTTGTTTTTCATTGTTGTTTTCCTCAACCAGCGTTGCTCAGGCAACCATGTGCATAGCGCTAAGCACGACATCAATAATCTTTATGCCAGCGAACGGCATTATTACCCCGCCCAGACCCCAGATAAGCAGGTTCCTTTTGAGCAGAGCGTCAGCTCCGAGCGGTATATACTTCACGCCTCTCAACGCGACTGGGATGAGAGCCGGTATGATGAGGGCGTTGAAGATGACCGCTGACAGTATCGCGGAAGTAGGCGAATGAAGATTCATGACGTCCATCGCCTTGACCCATGGAAGGGTGCCGGCGAAGAGGGCGGGAACGATCGCGAAGTACTTGGCAACGTCGTTGGCAACCGAAAACGTGGTCAGCGCGCCACGGGTCATGAGGAGCTGCTTGCCAATCTCGACGACCTCGATCAGCTTCGTCGGATCGGAATCAAGGTCAACCATGTTCCCTGCTTCCTTCGCCGCCTGGGTCCCCGAGTTCATAGCCAGTCCTACATCCGCTTGTGCCAGCGCCGGAGCGTCGTTGGTGCCGTCACCAATCATCGCGACCAGCTTGCCGTCAGCCTGTTCCTTGCGGATATAAGCGAGCTTCGATTCTGGAGTGCACTCCGCTACGAAATCATTCACTCCCGCCCGCTTGGCAATCGTTGCGGCGGTCAGCGGATTGTCCCCGGTGATCATGACCGTGCGAACTCCCATCATGTGAAGCCGCTCGAGACGCTCACTTATCGCAGGTTTGAGGACGTCCTCCAGGACCACCACGCCGACGATTTGCCTTGCTTCAGTAACCACCAACGGAGTAGCTCCGCCGGTAGCGACGCTCTCGACGATTGCTTCCAGGTCCTTCGGGACAATGCCGCCCTGTTTCTGAATGTAACGAGTCACAGCGTCAGCGGCGCCTTTGCGAATTTGTTTTCCGTCGGCCAGGTCGATACCACTCATGCGGGTTTGCGCAGTGAAAGGAACGGAACGCGCGTCGCGAGGGTTGATTAAATCCGGCGAACCGCTTTGTTCCTTATAAAGAGCGACTATCGTCTTACCTTCTGGCGTCTCGTCGGCAATCGACGACCATGCCGCCATGCGGCCAACGTCATTGGCGGTGTAGTTGCCGACTGGAAGGAACGCGGTCGCGTGACGATTGCCAATCGTGATCGTGCCGGTCTTGTCGAGTAGCACTGTGTCGACGTCGCCCGCTGTCTCGACCGCCTTGCCGCTCTTGGTGAGGATATTGGCCTGGAGCGCGCGATCCATCCCGGCGATACCGATCGCGGCAAGCAGAGCGCCGATAGTGGTGGGGATGAGACATACCAACAGCGCCACAAGTGTTGGAACGTCGGTGCCGAGGCTCTTCAACGGTTCTGAAATTCCCACATAGCCGGCCATGTATTGTTCCGCGTTCCAAGCCATCGGCCAGAGCGGAATAACAACGATGACGAACGCGAGAGTTAGGGCGGAAAGTGCGAGGGTGAGCGCAATTTCGTTAGGCGTCTTCTGGCGAACCGCGCCCTCGACCAGCGCTATCATGCGATCCAGAAAGGACTCGCCAGTGGCGGCCGTTATACGCACCACGATGCGATCTGAAAGGACGCGCGTGCCGCCAGTGACTCCCGAGCGGTCACCTCCGGCTTCGCGAATCACCGGCGCGGACTCTCCGGTTATAGCTGCTTCGTCGACCGATGCGATGCCTTCGACAATCTCTCCGTCGCCGGGAATCATCTGGCCCGCCTGAACGACGACGCGATCATCCGGCCTCAATGCGCTCGATGGAACCTCTTCGATATTGTCCTTTCCGCGCAGACGAAAAGCGGGCGTATCGCTTCGCGCCCGTCTGAGTGACTCCGCCTGCGCCTTGCCCCGGGCTTCAGCCAGTCCGGTTGCGAAATTTGCAAACAGCACCGTCAGCCAGAGCCAGAAATCCAGCGCGATGAAATAAGTTATCGGTACCTGGCTCGCCGAGGTGCTCACGAGCGCCTGCACAATGAAGAGCAGTGTAAGCACGGCGCCGATCTCCACCACGAACATCACCGGATTGCTCCACTGAATGTCCGGGCGGAGCATGACAAACGATTGCTTTAGAGCGTCGCGCACGAGCTCCGGCTCCAACAACTTCCGGCTTCTAACCCGCCGTGGCGCGCGGGGATGCTCCGGCGTCTCAAAACTCCGTATCGGTGTGGCTGCTGCCATTTTTTTGATCCTCCGAAAAGTGCTTGATAGTCTTCCGTGCTCTACGCCAGAACCGACTCCTATCCTCCGAACGGAATCGGCCCCAGGTGGTCAGCCACCGGTCCGAGCGCGGCGACCGGTAGGAACAGTAATGCACCGACAATTACGATTGTTCCGAACAGAAGACATCCGAAGGTAAAGGTGTCATCGCGTAAAGTACCCAGTCCGAATGGCGTGCTCTTCTTCATACCTAGATAGCCGGCCATCGCAATCGGGGCGATGATCGGCAGGAATCGCCCGAACATGATCACAAAGCCCGCGGCTATATCCCATGGCACAGCTTCAGGCGCCGGATTCGGGTTATTGTTGAGGCCATAGGTGACTCCAAGGCCGTCGAAGGCGGATCCATTGTTGGCTGAATCGGAAGAGAACTGGTAAACGATTTGCGAGAATCCATGTGGCCCTGGATTACTCTCAGCTTTCATTCCCCAGTTGGTTGCTGCAAACAGGCCCGTTGGGAAAAGTATTACCAGCGGATGCACCAGCAGCGCGATCAGGGCGAGCTTAACTTCGCGCGGGCCGATCTTCTTTCCTAGATACTCCGGCGTTCGACCGACCATCTGGCCGACGATGAAAATTCCTATGACCAGGAACAGGAGCAGGTTGACCATCCCGACGCCCTTGCCGCCGAATATGCAGTTCACCCACATCCCGAACATCGGCGACAATCCAGCGATCGGATTCAAGCTGTCGTGCTCACAGATAATCGCGCCGCAGGTGAAATCCACAGTGAGGGCGGCGAAGGTCGAACCAGCTGAAGTACCAAAGCGAAGTTCCTTGCCCTCGAGATTGCCAAGATGCTGATCCACCGGCAGTCCCGCCACGGCCGGCATGGTAATAACCCGCTTGCCACCTGGCGCTGTAGGACTTGCGATCTCGAAGTTTTCAGGGCCGGGATGAGCTGTAAAGCCGGGATTGGGTTTGAGGGTATCGAAGTAGATCGCCCACAGGACGGTCCCGACTAACAGCGTAAGCATCACCGCGAAAATCACGTTGGCATGGCGGCGCCGGCTGAGCATCCGGCCGTACATCAAAACTAAAGCCATCGGGAACAACATAAAAGATGAGGTGGTGGCTATATTGCTTCCAGCAGTGGGATTCTCAAACGGATGGGCCGAGTTCATCCCGTAAAAGCCGCCGCCATTGGTGCCGAGCATTTTCATTGGCACAAACGCGGCCAACGGGCCGACCACGATCGTCTGCTGCTTAGGCTGGTTGTTGCTATCAGTGCCCATTGCGGAGGGCTCGAGCGTGTTGACCTGGTAGTCGCTTTGAAAGGTCATCGGCATGCCCTGGGCCAAAAACACTAGGCTCAAAGCGAACGAGGCGGGAATAAACAGGTAGATAACCACCCTCCACATATCCAGGAAGAAGTTGCCCAGGTGCGAATCGCTCCGGAATGCGCGAATGATCGCGGTCAAGGCGCACAGCCCGATGGCTGCTGACAGGAAGAACATAGGTATGCAGAAAAAGATCTGGCTGAAATTCGAAAAGACCTGATCCCCGGAGTAATGCTGAATGTCGGTGTTGGTGGCGAACGAGATAACCGTATTGAAGATAGTGCTGGGAGAAAGCATGCCGAGGCCCCGCGGATTGAGCGGCATCCACGGCTGCAAGGACAGGATCAGGTAACCAAACAGAAAGAGTACGGTGTTAAAAAACAGTAGCGTCACCGCGTACTGTTTCCAATTCTGATGGCCGGAGTCGAGACGCTTCTCGAACCATCCAAATACCGGCCAGGGTTGATACTGCCCATCCATGATGCGAGCCATAAAGGCGCTCAAGGGGATGGCCAGGATTATGGGGAGTACTATTACGGTAATGGGCAAAAGCCACATAACATTCGTCCTCTATGGGTCTGCTAGTTGATGACTAAAACCACTCTGGCCGTATCATCGCTGTGACTAGATATCCGAACACAAAAGCCGCGACTAAGGCTGTTACATAGGTCATGAGCGTCTCCCTAAATATTCTCGCACGCGATGATAAACGCGAAACAAAGACCGAGACCTAGCAGACCCAAGGCTAACGTTGCCGGAAGCCAGATTGCGACATTCATTTTCCGTTCCTCCGTGGCGCCACAAGTGGCCCAGCCCGATCCTCTGAAGCAAGATTGGTGCTCTCCCGAAAGTCAAAGAATAATAAGCTATAATTAGCTTGACATCTCAAAACAGATGCCTTGATCGCGCGCTGTTGCTAGCGCACGCATCAACCTCGTGTGAGAACATTTAAAAATCAAATGTCAGAGAGGAAGAGATGCGATAGGAAAACAATGCCGCATACTCGCCTTGGCCAATTGGCAAGTGCAGCAACGATTGAATTGTCGATTGAATAAAGACGCTAGGACGTCAGAGTCTATCGAGTAGGATCATTTCTCGGAGGATCGCTGCGTTTATCTTTATCGCTATCACTGACACCCCGATCCAGATACAAGGCAAAGGCGATTACCACGACGAGCAGTAATAGAACAACCGGCATCACCATCTATCTCGCTCGCTGCCACGATCTATCTTTCGCGGGCCCTGCTGGAGCCGCGATCAGAGCAGTCCGGAACCTCATTCGTTCCTCATTAGTTCGTCGCGACGAACGCAGGAGGATTTGGAACAGCAGCGATGCGGCTCGAACGAACGGCCGGCTGAGAGGTCACAACCACTGCTTGATCCAACCTCACGACGGCCAGACTTTCTGGACGAACGCTATCGACCAAGTCGCGCGCTATTTGCGTAGCGACATCGTCCGCAACCATAAGATCGATCTTGAGCCGGTCGACGAAATCGATGACGAATTCATGGCCGCGATAAAGCCGCTGACGTTCGCGAATACTCGAAGGGAGCGAACGGCGAACTTCGGTCACGTCGAAATCGGACAAGTGCAAGTCCTTGGCAGCTTCCGTGAAGCGGTCGAGAGCGCTCGGATCGATCACCATTTCGATTCTTTTCATCTTTAGCACTCGTGTTTGGCCGACAAGCGACTCGGCAAGTTATGCGAAGATAGTGCATGAGATGTGCCGACGAAAAACCCACGTTCTCAAAAGGACTTCCTAATCCGGCGGGGACGGGGACAATTAATTTTCAAACGAGCCGCATTTCATTTTGAAATGCCGCGCCGCGGAACCCCTGTCCTATACAGAGCCATCCGAACCGCAATAGCAGAAAATCTCTAAGAGTTGTGCGGGTTTCCATTTGACCCCATCTGCCGTCCTATGGCGTGCCGCATCTGGCGCGCTGGTTGCTTTAACTTGAAGTGCATGGGCTGAGGCGCGTGAGCAGTAACCATGGAAGCATCTATGAAAGAGCATCGTAATATTTCTTCTATCAGGATCATCGCTCCGGTTCCGAAATTCGGTATTCAAATGCCTCTGGCCGTTTCACCAACCGGGTACCGCGAGCTCAATCGATTGTATCCCTCGGCAAGGCGTGCGTATTCCGAGAAGCCTTTCTCGCCGGAGGAGATGAGACACAATTTTGCGATCCGGGCACTTAAGAAGCCGAGCTTCTTTGCGCGTCGGCCATATATCTATCTGTGCGTGCGATGCCAACAGATATTTCTGGTCAATGAGCGCCGCGGCTCGGTCGTAGCCATCGATCGCAATCGAAATCCGTTGCCGGAGCCCGAAAGGTCAAGACAGGTTGCGACCTTTGCTGAAGGCCCATGCCCCAGCTTCAGGTTTGCTTCTAGATTCCGCCGACCTCATCATCCGGCGACGACCGTCAAACTAAGCATGCTGAAGCTTGGGTTGTTGAAGATATTGGCTTCGCTTTGCCCGGAATTCAGAGGGCATAAGAACATCGAAACCGCTAGCAAGAGAGCTCAGGCTATGCCCGCGATTACCCCTCAGGAATTTCTTTTTTAGCAGTCTCATCGCGAGATGTCTCTCAAAGAAGCTTTATGAAATCGAATCCAGGAATCCAGACGCGCTTTATGGCTCCCTTGGGCGCAAAGGTGGACGGGATCTCAGCTATGCAAGTACATCCTTTCGATCCCTACGCCATGCATAAGAGTTCCATCACCGGAAGT
The DNA here is from genome assembly GCA_963850125.1 of uncultured delta proteobacterium. Classification (GTDB taxonomy): domain Bacteria; phylum Desulfobacterota; class Binatia; order Binatales; family Binataceae; genus Binatus. Next base: position 255,241 of record CAWKKB010000002.1, read on the forward strand.
CTGCAATCGCCGGTGTCGCCGGGACGGGCGTTCCGCACCAGGCGGAAGATGGCCTTTACCGCGGAGGAAACACGCCATCACTTCGCTATCGAGACGCTCGAGAAACCCGGATCCTTCCGCCCACAGCCCTATCTATATACATGCGTTCGCTGCCAATGGATTTTTCGCCTCAATGATTCGCGCGGCTCGATCATTGCCTTGGACGGGTTGGGCCGACGTCTGGCCGAACCCGAAAATTCCAAACGCGTAGACACCTTTCACCGGGGACCGTGTCCCGCCTTTCCAGTCCTGGAGTACTTGGTGACTGAGGCTGAGCGCGAAAGTCGCCTTCCTGGGTTTATTTCAAAGATTGTCGCTATGTTGCGCGGTCTCGGTGATAGACCTAGGAGCGGTGCTCGGCGCCAGGAGTCGACAGGCAGCATGAGCACTCGCTACGCCCCTGGAGCGGACGCTTAACCTAAGCGGCATGACCTGTGTTTTCGTGATCGATGCCACTCTTACTATTCCGCAGTCGGCTCGCCAATTCCGACGCGATTCGCCGCCACAGTCTCGGATATCTCTCGGCGAGCGCCGAAAACTCAGGTTCCGCGATCCTTGCTACCACTGAATCAGACGTCGCAGTGACCGAAGCCGACCGGGCCGTATTTGGATCGACAACGGCCATTTCACCGACGTGCTCGCCGGATTTCTTCCGCGCCACAACGCGCCCATTGATCGCAACCGAAAACGCGCCGCTCAGGATCAGAAAAAGATCGGTGTCAGAGGCACCCTGCTTGATTAGATTCGTCCCCGCAGATATCGCTTCCAACTTCAGGTATGGCTCGACCGCTGCCGCCAGGTCCATATCGCGAATCAGCGGCTGCGAGATCAGAGCGTCAATCAGGCGCAGTCTTCCTTCCGAGCCCTGAAATGATTTCAACAGTGATTCTCTCATGTTGCCTGTCAAACTCCCGTGCGAGGCTTGTTTCTACTCAAAGACAACCGCATCTATCGTGCCGATCCGAAACTCTGGAAAGTACCGAGCTTTCGCCCTGTAACATCCGTCAGCATTTCAAATTGAAATGCTCTGATCCGTCGATTTTGAAATGTCGGCGCTCAAGGAGCCAGGAAACTTGTTGCGCGCTGGGAGGATTGTCGGCGGCACACTTGATGCTGACTAGCAACGCATGGCCAGCATCATCACCGGATCGCGCTCACGCACCGACTCAATCTCTCAGCCAAACCTGCGTCTGATCACAGCTGAGACAAATCATCACGCAAGGACGGCCGTGATGGCTTGCCTGAACGCCAGTAGTTACGGCAACAGCGAACTCTTGCGCAAGGCCGCGGCCGCCGCGCGTGAGAATAACGGCGAGTTTTATGCGATCTTGCTTGATTCGCCGCTCACTCGATTCGGAATTGCTCGAGTTCGCACAGTCATCGACGACGCCATCCTCGCCAGCTATCTGGGAGCAAAGATCATATGGCTCGAATCGTCCGACGTGGTCGGCAAGTTGTTGCAGTTCGCGCGGCAATCTGACATCGGCAGAATTTTCGTCGCCCGGGACCGGACAGCTCCGATCTCTCGACTGTTCGGACGCACTGTTTGTTCCGAACTGTTGAGCTGCGCCCGAGGTTTTCGTATCGACGTTGTCGGGTTTGAACGCAGGAACTAACATTTGGATAAGGGGCCGACGGTGGACGAAGAACACGAAGATCTCGATCGTCCCATACCAAGACCCAGTGACGATTTCGTTCCCCTGCTCGAATCGAACGACTCCGTGATGCAACGACTGCTGGAGAACGCGAAGCGCGCCGCCGCCAGCGACGCGACCATTCTGCTTACCGGCGAGAGTGGTACCGGCAAGGACGTTTTAGCGCATCACATCCATCGATGGAGTGCTCGCGGCGAATGTCCTTTCGTTAAGGTCAACTGCGCCGGTCACTCCGAACATTTTCTCGAAAGCGAGTTGTTCGGTCACGTAGGCGGCGCTTCCAGCGGCGCGAATAAGGACCAGCCAGGACGTCTCGAAGCCGCGCACGGTGGTTCCATCCTCCTCGACGAAATCTCAGATCTCAGTGTTCCCCTTCAGACCAAGCTCCTGCACTTCATCAAGGAACAGAGTTTCGAAAGGATGGGGAGCGAAAACACGATTACCGTTGACGTCGACGCCCGAATCATCGCAGCGTCGAACCACGACCTCGTTTCGGAAGTTGCGACAGGGCGATTCCGCGAGGACCTCTACTATCGGTTGGGAGTGATCACTTTGCGAGTTCCGGCCCTGCGCGAACGTCAAGGCGATATTTTGCCCTTAGCGACTCGAATGCTTGCCGGCGCCACCGTTCGTAACCACCGCCCGGGTCTGCATCTTTCTCTCGAAGCGTCATCGGCGCTGCTGAGTTATCGATGGCCAGGAAATATCCGCGAGTTGCGAAATGTAATCGAGCGCGCGGTCGTGCTGTGCCCGGACGACTTGGTGACGCCTGAATATCTCCCGAAGGTCCTTTGCAACGACGGCGCTCAGCCACGCTCGATCAATACCCCGTCGACGAGCCTCGACGACATCGAGCGCGAACATATCATCCGCGTCATGGAGCAAAGCCCGACTCTCGAAAGTGCCGCCAACAAGCTCGGCATCAATGTCGCGACTCTGTGGCGCAGGCGCAAACGCTACGGCCTCGATCCAACTCCGAGAAAGTAAAGCTGATAACTCGTCGGGAGAACCGCCGGCCGGTTCTCCGCGAACATCGGCCCAGATGTGGAGGTGCTTTGATTTGGGGTAGTGGGTCAGGCACACCCATCGACCGCTGCGCTGCACCGTTAGCGCGCCGATCCGCGGTTGCGTGAAGCCGCGCTTGTTGGCAGGCTTTATCAACAGTTCGAGAGCCTCTGGTTGTAAAATATGAGTATCCTGAGATCGCTCCGGCGGTTGTTTGGTTCCTCCGGGCCGGGCGTCGGGGAATGTCCAAATTGCGGCAGCCAGGAAGTCCGGCTTTCTCGAAGGGCCCACCCCCTGTTATACAAGCTGTGCCGTTTCAGGCGGTACCGATGTGAAAATTGCAATACGAGTTATCTTCGCTGGCAGCTCCTTTCCTAGAAGTACCGTGTAAATCAAAATCCATCGTTTGACTAACTTCCTATTTCGAGAGCTACTGTCCCGTCGAGGAAGCCATCATGCGCCGGAACGAAATCAACACCGTCGAATGCTCGATCGCGCGGGCGCTCTTCGCGGACCGGCACTCAAACATCGCGGGCTGCCGGGACGGCCGTTTCGACCAGTGCATGTTCCCGCCCATTTTGCGAAACTAACGGGGCTGATTCTCATGAATAAGAGCAATCCAGAAATATGGATGATCACCTTCCCGATTCCCGGAGCGTTTGTGCAGACGGCGCGAATGGTTGAAGAAAGCGGCTTCGACGGCATCGGGATTGTCGACACTCAGAATCTGGCGGCGGATCCTTACTCCGAATTGTGCCTCGCGGCTCACGCCACCAAACACCTGAAGCTGCGCACCGCGGTTACCAACCCGGTGACTCGCCATCCGGCCGTGACCGCTTCCGCGATTGCGACTGTTCAGGCGGAGTCCGGTGGACGTGCAATACTCGGAATCGGCCGCGGCGATTCCGCGGTCGCCAAGATTGGCGAGCGCGCACCGTCGAGCAAAGATTTCGCGCGCTATATTTCGCAGGTACAGGGCTTCCTCCGCGGCGAGGAGGTCACGCTCGACAACGGGTATCGCAGCCGCAATGAGTGGATCGCACGCGGCACTCTGCCAAAGGTGCCGGTCGACGTAGCCGCCACCGGCCCTCGTGTAATCGAGGTCGGGGCGAGGCACGCCGAGTCAGTGACCTTTGCAGTCGGTGCCGATCCCGGGCGGCTTGCCTGGGCCGCCGACCACGCGCGACACGCCCGCAAGCAGGCTGGACTGGATCCTTCAACGCTGAAGCTCGGCGCATTTCTAAATGTGGTAGTGCATCCCGATTTTGTCCGTGCGCGTGTGATGGCGCGCGGAACCGTCGGGACAATCGCCCACTTTTCCGGTATGTCCCGCGGTTCGAGTGAGGGAATGCGTCCCGACGATCGGGCGGTGGCGCAGAAAATAGGTGAGAATTATGATATGTCCCGCCACGCGCGAGGAGACGCCGGCCACGCCCAATTCATCGACGACGCCTTCGTCGATCGGTTCGCCATTGCCGGACCTCCCGTTCATTGCTTGAAGCTCTTCGAGGCGATTCTCAAGCTTGGTCTCGATCATCTGATCATCGTCGGCCCCGGCGCCGATGTAGCGCCCTCCGACCAAACGCAGCACTTGGGATTCTTCGCAAAGGAAGTTTTGCCGGTGCTCAAGTCAGCCAGGCAATCCGATTAGTTTTCAAAAACGGGATCTGCGCAATGGAGCGTGACCAATGAGTTTGCAGGTTGATTTGTTCTGGTCTTTCAGGAGCCCTTACTCATATCTCACAGTCCCGCGTGTAGTTGCGCTCGAGGCTGAGTACAACCTGGAATTCAATGTCCGGCCGGTCTATCCGCTGGCGGTTCGTGACCCCAGCTTCTTCCAGCGTGTCGATCCCTTGTTCGGTCCGTACCTGTTCCGCGACACCGCGAGAATTGCTGAATGTCTGAAACTACCCTTCGGCTGGCCGCGCCCCGATCCGGTCGTGGTGGATCAGACTCAGAAAGCCGCCCCTCATCAGCCCTACATCCATCGGCTCACGCGGTTGGGCGTCAATGCGAGTCAGAAAGGCCGCGGACTCCCGTTCATCAGCGAAGTTTCTAAACTGATCTGGGGCGGAGCTGTAGCGGGATGGGACCAGGGTGATCATCTCGCTCGAGCCGCCGAGCGTGCGGGCCTTGATCTCGCAACGATGGATCGCGAGATCGCCGCCGCCCCGGAATTCTATGAGCGTTTCATCGAACAAAACCATGCGGCTCACAGGGCAGCAGGCCACTGGGGCGTTCCGACTTTCGTCTTCGACGGCGAGCCCTTCTTTGGACAAGATCGAATTGATCTCCTCGTCTGGCGTCTGAAACAGCGAGGATTATCCGCCAGGACTACTTCACGCTCAGAGTGAAGCCGATCGCGCGGCGGACCCGCGATGGAACAGTGAAGGTTACCGAAAGGACCGATCCAAAACCGAGTCGCCGTCAATGGCGAACGAAAATTAACCCAACCACCGCTTCCCTCGCCTGGCGTTGAAAGGCGCGGGCATGACTTGGCGGCCAATTCTACTCGCAGTTGTGGGAGACAGCGCGCCCGAAAGTCGCTCCGAACCCTCGGACAGCTTTACGAATCCAGCGATCCAGGCGAATGTTGAATAATGAGCGCGCATGGCGTCTATTGGGGTCGAGAGCGTATGCCAACGCAGCAGCAAATTCCCCGAAACGGAAATAATCGTTCCACCGCGATCGAAGAGATCGACATTCTTTGGATCACGGCAGGTCTTGGGTGCGACGGCGACACAATCGCGATCACTGGCGCGACTCAGCCCAGTCTCGAAGATCTCCTTTCGGGCGGGATGCCCGGCGTCCCCAAAATCAACTTACACAATCCTTTCCTGGCGTATGAAAACGGCGACGAATTTCTTGGACCGTTCTTTCTGGCCAAGCAGGGCGCTGCGAAGCGACCGTTCATCCTGGTCGTCGAGGGCTCTATACCAAACGAAACTAACAAGGATGAGGGTTACTGGGCCGCCATGGGGACGAACAAGTCCACCCGGCAGCCGATCACGACCTGCGAATGGATCGACGATCTGGCGCCAAAAGCGTGGGCGGTGATCGCGGCAGGAACATGCGCCACCTACGGCGGCATCCACGCGATGCAAGGCAATCCCACCGGCGCGATGGGGTTGGCTGACTACCTGGGATGGAATTGGAAATCTCAGGCAGGCATTCCGATAGTCTGCGTACCCGGTTGTCCAGTTCAGCCAGACAACTTCATGGACACGCTGTATTACCTGTTATGTCAGGCTGCCGGCCACGCTCCCATGATTCCGTTAGATGAAGCGCTGCGTCCGCGGTGGATCTTCACCCAGACGGTGCATGAAGGCTGCGACCGCGGGGGCTATTACGAGCAGGGTGATTTCGCCGGAAGTTATGGCGAACCATCTTGCATTGTGAAGCTCGGATGCTGGGGACCGGTCGTGCGTTGCAACGTCGGCAAACGGGGGTGGATGGGCGGTGTTGGAGGATGCCCTAACGTGGGCGGCATTTGCATAGGCTGCACAATGCCGGGGTTTCCGGACAAATTCATGCCCTTTATGGATGAACCTCCGGGTGCGAAGTTATCTTCCGCGGCAGTCTTGATGTACGGGCGCGCCGTGCGCGCTTTGCGCCGCTTCACCATGGATTCACTGGACAAAGAACCGGAACGCCAGCCTGTGGCCGTGGCTGAACCGGAGGCGGACTGATCGCATGCGGAGCTCCCTGTTAAACGGCGAGAAGCAGGGACCGCTGTCAGCGGCGTCACCCTCCATGTCCCCACGAGCCTGTCCTTTCGGGCAGGATCCGGAGGAGGCGCAGGCCGTACTCGAAATGATGGCCCAGGTGTTCTCACTTGGCACATCGGCGTTCCGCCCATCAGGCGCTACCTCGCCAAAGGAGAAAAGGCGGCCACCTGCAGTGACGACGGCTGACGATGCAATCGTCACTATCGACCAAAATGGCATCGTTAAATCCTTCGACCAGGCGGCGGAGGAAGTCTTTCGGTACTCAGCCGGCGCGGTGGTCGGAAGACCCATCGCGATCCTCTTCGACTCAATCGATTCCCCGTCCTTCGGAGTGACGACCAGGTTTGAAGACGGTCACGTCAAGTTGAGCGTTCCGGCGGACGTGGTGGGCAAGCGGCGCGAAGGAACTACTTTCTCGATCGAAATGACCAGCACTGCGTTGGAGCTTGGCGGCGAGCAGCGGTTTGTCCTGGTCGTGCGCGATGTGACCGAACGCGACCGTGCCGAAGCGGAAAGGCGTAAGGCCGAGGCTCGCTTTAGATCACTGGTCGAGCAAATTCCGGCGGTTACTTTCATGGGCTCACTGAACGAAGATAAGAATGAATTCTACGTGAGCCCCCAGATTGAAGCACTGCTCGGCTTTTCCCAGGAGGAATGGTTGAGCGATCCTTTTCTCTGGTTCAATCAGCTTCATCCGGAGGATCGAGCCTATTGCAACCAGGAGTTCGCGCGCGGATGCGTTACCGGAGGTCCGTTTCGCGCGGAATTTCGTGCGCTGACCCGTGACGGCCAGGTCGTATGGGTCCATGGAGAAGCGCACGTTGTAAGGGACGAGGACGGTCGGCCGCTTTTCATTCAAGGAGTCGCCTACGACATAACTGAGTCGAAGCGAGCTGAACAAGTGGTCCGTGCCAGCGCCGAGCAACTCAAAGCGTCGCTCGAGGAGAAGGAGGTTTTACTCAAAGAGATCCATCACCGCGTGAAGAACAATCTGCAGGTGATCTCCAGCCTCCTTAAGTTGCAGGCCACTCATATTGAGGATCCTTCCGCGCTCGAAATGTTTAATGAGAGCCGCAACCGGATTCAGTCAATGGCGCTGGTCCACGAGAAGCTTTATCAGTCAGCTTATCTTTCCCGAGTCGATTTCGGAGAATACGCGCGAAGCCTTTCAGCACTGCTCATTAGATCGTACGGCGCGAAGGCGGCGCAGATTACGCTCAAAACCGAGATAGAAGACGTCTCGCTTAGCGTTGACCTCTCTGTTCCACTTGGTCTCATCATAAATGAGCTTGTCTCGAACTGCCTCAAATATGCTTTTCCCGGAGGCCGACGCGGAGAGGTCCGAATCGAGATCCACCGTATTGAAGACAACCGGATTCGACTGCTGGTCGCTGACAACGGTATAGGCCTTCCGGCAGACTTTGATTTTCGCAAGACCGAAACTTTGGGAATGCAGCTCGTGCGTACCTTGACCGGACAGATCGGAGGCAGCATCGAACTCAAGTCCGATCCAGGAACCGAGTTTCGAATATCGTTCTGCCCTTAGGCGCAGATCCCCTTCGCAGTTCAACTCGCCGCTTCTCGCATTGCCGCCCGCCCCCGCTCGAACGCTCCACCCACGAGCGAAACGCCGGTTGCCAACAGCGACTGAAGTTCGGGCGATTGCGAAACAACTTTCCAGGCGTCCATCAGTTGGCCATTGCCCGAAAGCTTCTTTAAGGCATCGCCAAGGTCGCCGTTGCCGGAAGTCAAACCACTCAGCGTATCGCCGAGCGACTGTTGTCCTTGCTGAAGCATACCTTGGACGAAGGTGGCGCCAACCCCAAGCAGACTCTTGAATTCCTCCGAGTTGACGATGGTTTCCCACGCCTTGCGGAGCTCATCGTAACTCTCCGGACCAGCCTTTGCGCCTAAAACGTACCCCAGCATGAAACCTAAAAGCGCACCCATCAAAGTAGACCTCCTGTTGGCCAGCTAAGCGGTCGCGTACAGCGGCCACCACAACTGAGCGCGACAATCTGTCCGACGATTCCAAGACACATCGTAGTTTGCGCTACCCCTAGCAGATTCGCGGCAACGCCTCGCCGAACGGCAAATCGAGTACTCGATCGCCGCCGATGGGCGTGCGCAGAATCACAAAGTCCGCGTGCTCGTCGGTCACCCGCCCGATAAGGGCCGCTTCGCGTCCGAGCGGATGCCGGCGCATCGCTTCAAGCACCCGCTCACTGTCCGCGTTGGGAACGAAGGCAACCAGTTTGCCCTCGTTGGCGACCAATAGCGGATCGAGTCCAAGAATCTCGCAAGCTCCCCGCACCGTATCGCGAATTGGAATCGCACTTTCATCGACCTCGATCCCGAGATGTTGGCGCGAAGCGATCTCGACGAGCGTAGCCGCGAGACCTCCGCGGGTCGGATCCCGCATCGCATGAATTTCAGGACTTGCGTCGAGCGCGGTCGCCACCAGATCGTGCAGTGCGGCCGTATCACTTTGCAGCTCGCCTTCGAACTCAAGGCCTTCGCGTGTCGAGAGAATCGCAACTCCATGATCGCCAATAGATCCAGAAAGCAGGATCGCGTCACCGGGCCGCACGTATAGCGATGATAGATTGATTCCCGGCGGGACCACGCCAATTCCCGACGTATTGATAAAAATTTTGTCGCCGCTTCCGCGCCCGACCACTTTGGTGTCGCCGGTAACTATTTGAACTCCCGCGCGCGCGGCGGCTTTCTGAGCCGAAACGACCACGCGCTTGAGATCTGAAATCGGCAGGCCTTCTTCGAGAATGAACGCCAGCGAAAGGTAGAGTGGCTTTGCGCCGCCGACCGCCAAGTCGTTAATGGTGCCGTTGACCGCAAGCTCACCGATGTCCCCGCCCGGGAAGAAAATCGGCGTAATCACGTATGAGTCGGTTGTGAAGGCAACCCGTGAGCCATCGATCGTCAAGATTGCCTGATCGTCGAGACAATCGAGCGCAGGGTTCCGAAACGCCGGCAGAAAGATCTGCTCGACGAGGCGCGATGTCAGCTTTCCGCCGCCGCCATGACCCAGCAGGATCTCATTCGTGTCCACGATAGGAAGGGGGCAATCCGAGAACGGTGCGGAGTTCTCTATCGCGGGTCTCTCGATAGGGTGGCGGTCAGATGACATCGTCCTCACCGAGCGCGACATGAACCAGGTCCCAGAGCAGATGGAGCAGCACTGTGTGAGTTTCCTGGATGCGGTGGATTGACCACGATTTGACCGTGAAGCAGTAGTCACAAACCTCGGGCATCCGGCCGCCGTCGCGGCCCGAGAATCCAATCGTCAACAGTCTAATTTCACGGGCGCGTTTCAGCGCGCGATTGACGTTGGCCGAGGCGCCTGAGGTCGAGATGCCGAGCGCGATGTCTCCGGGGCGCGCCATCAACTCTAGCTGTCTAAGGTAAACGTGTGAAAAATCCGTATCGTTGCCAATCGCGGTAATCGTAGCCGTATCGATCGTCAACGCGGTCGCGGGCAACGGCTTTCGCTTCTCGATTATCGGATGCATGAACTCGACCGCCACGTGCTGCGCGTCACAGGCCGAACCGCCATTTCCCATCACCCACAAATGACCCCCATCGCGAAAACGCTCGGCAACGGCCTCGACGCATCGTTCAAGTTTTTCTGTATTCTCCTCAAAGAATTTGAGCTTAACCTCTGCACTCTGACGGACCTTGCGCAGAATCGCTTCTTTCACGGCCTTGGTTTCCCGTTTGCAGAGCCGCCTTTTGAGTTGATCCGAACGGTTTGCGCGGGCGGCTCCGAGGCCGGCCGTTTTGCTATCAAATTTTTGCTGTCCAGGTAGCGGCCGTATTGGTAGTAGGCCGCGCACGCGCCCTCGGCCGATACCATCGTCGCGCCGAGCGGACTTTGCGGCGTGCATTGATTACCAAAAGCGGGACAATCGGAAGGCTTCTTGATGCCCCGCAGAATCAGTCCGCTGACGCAGAGCTCGGACTCGCGCGTTGCGATCGCGTCCACCTCGAACAGCTTTTCCGCGTCGTGCTCGCGATACTCGTAGCGAATCCTGTATCCGGACTTCGGAATTGACCCGACTCCGCGCCACTTGCGGTCGGCGACCTCGAAAACTTCGTAGATCAGATCGATCGCGGGCCGATTGCCTTCGCGCGAGACCGCGCGGACGTACTGATTCTCCACATCGGCGCGACCCGCTTCGAGCTGGCGTACGGTCATCAGGATTCCCTCGAGCAAATCGATCGGCTCGAAACCGGTTATCACGATTGGAACGCGATAGCGCTCGCAGAGCGATTCGTATTCGCGATATCCAACCACGGCACAAACGTGCCCCGGGCCGAGAAATCCCTGCACGCGATTCCCCGGTGCCTGCAGGATCGCCGCCATTGCAGGTGGCACCAGCACATGAGAAATCAGCATCGAGAAGTTTTTCACCCCTTCGACTTTCGCGCGGTAGATCGCCATCGCGTTGGCCGGGGCGGTCGTCTCGAAGCCGATCCCGAAGAAAACAATTTTCTTCCCGGGGTTGTCGCGCGCGATCCGCAGTGCGTCGAGCGGCGAATAAACCACCCTGACGTCGGAGCCGCGACTCTTCAGGGTCAGCAGATCGCCGCGCGATCCAGGAACCCGCAGCATATCCCCGAATGACGTGAAGATTACGCCGCGGTCGCTCGCGATCGCATGCGCCTTGTCGATCATCTCGAGCGAAGTGACGCACACCGGACATCCCGGGCCATGCACCAGCTCGATGCTGGACGGGATCATCCTGTCTATTCCATAGCGGACGATCGAATGGGTCTGGCCGCCGCATACTTCCATCAGCACCCACGGCCGCGTCGTTGTATCCGCTATCTTTTTTGCCAGAACCGCGGCGACGGCGCTGTCACGATATTCATCGAGGTACTTCATGACGCCTTATGTGTCGGCATTCGATCGTAAGTGAGTTCCGACAGCTGGCCCATGTCTTCAAGGACCCGGTACGCGCGCTCTGCTTGCTCGCGGTCGATCTTGGAAATCGCGAAGCCAACATGGACCACTACGAAGTCCCCAATCACAGCGTCCGGGACATACTGCAGGCAGACCTGTCGCGTGATGCCGGCGAATCTGACTGCACCGACACGCAGCCCATTTTCGTCCCGAGTCTCGACAATTTCACCCGGTATACCGAGACACATTGTCATGCCTCCAGCGCCTGCGCGGCGCTCGCATGTTTTTCGAGTTGGGCAACGACGAGGCCCCGACGCCGCCTCGAAGAAAAGCTTACAATTCGCGAATCTTGAGATAGCGCGCGAGGTCCGGAAGCGACGTCACCACCACGAAAGCGACTCCCAAAACCAGAACCGTGGTGAAAAGTTTTGTCAGCATCTCTATGCCTCCCTGGCAGGTTGCGAGTTAATCGCGGATTCCTCGTCGATCAGTTCCGGACGACGCGCGCTGCCTCTTCGAGCGCGCCCGCCACCACTTCGCTCAATCCGATTCTCTCGACCAACCAGGAGATCACGGCGCTGCAACGATGACCTTCACTCCGTCGCGATCCTCCAGCAATGGCACTGGTTCGAGATGCAGTTCGCGGCTCTCCTCCGACCTGCCGGCCAGGCGAGCATCGTAACTGCGGCCGCAAGAAGGACAAACGAGCATGCTACCCGAGACGCTTCCGGTGTCCATCGATGATCCGCAAGCCGGGCATGAGTCCCGGTAGGCATAGAGCTGGCCGTCGAGACGACACAGAACGATCCGGGATCCCATCGCATCTGTCGAGGCCAGCCTTCCGGCAGGGAATTCATTCTGGTCCCCAATGGAAACCCAGGAGGGCGAAATATCTGCCGCCACCGACGGAACGGGAGCGGGTACGCCTGGATCGGTGATGCCTTCGACTTCGATCTTCGACACCTCGGGCGCCGACTCCTTAATCGCGCCTTCGACCGCGAGCTTGACGGTGAGCAGCGATGACGGGCATCCGTCGCAGCTGCCTTTCATGCGCAGCCGCACCAGTCCGGTGTCCGCGTCGAGTTGTATGATTTCGACGTCGCCGCCGTGCGAGCCCAGGTAAGGCCGCACCCGCTCAAGCGCCTCGCGCACGCGGGTTTCGAAGTCCTTGGGATGCAGCCCGTGCAGTATCAGAAGGCTCGAGACCAGCTCGTCGGCGGCAAGTTGCGAGCGCAAACGCTCTCCCGCGGCGCCGTCTGCGCCCGCGATCTGGTCGATCCGTTTGAGACCTTCGCCGTAAAGCTGGACTACCGAGCGGACGATTTCCTCGACCCGTTCCCAGACCGGCGGGCTCGCCATCGAGCGAACTTCCTCGAGCAGCGGCTCGATTCGTTCGCCGAGTTCGCGCAGCTTTCCCTGGTCTCCGGAACCCACAATCAGTCGTCCACCGTATTCATCATCGTGGGCGAGTGGATTTTCTTGAGCACCTTTCCCTTGCCGACGTACATGTGAACCCCGCACGGCAGGCACGGATCGAAGCTGCGGACGGTGCGCATGATGTCGATGCCCTTGAACTTGTCAGGGCCGTTCTCCTCGAAGATCGGAGTGTTCTGCACCGCGTCTTCGTAAGGTCCCGGAGTTCCATATATATCGCGCGGATTCGCGTTCCACGGTGTCGGCGGATACGGATGATAGTTCGCGATTTTGCCGCCGCGGATCACCATGTGATGCGACAGCACTCCGCGCACCGCCTCCGTGAAGCCGCAGCCGATACCTTCGTCGGGCACTTTGAATTGTTCCCAGGTCTTGGTGTGACCCGCGCGCACTTCGGCCAGCGCCTTCTCGGTGAAATGGAGCGCGCAGGCACAGGCGTAAGCCTGGAAGTAAGTTCGGGCGCGGTCGCGCTCGATAGTGTTGGACCACTTGGGAATCTTCCACTCGAACGTGACGGGACCTTTGGTCGCGCTCTTGGGCAGATTGATCTGGACGCTGTTGCCTGTCGCCTTGACGTAGTCGTTGTTTACCAGGCCCGAAAGCGCCGTCGACCACAGACGCGCAATCGGTCCGCCGCCGGTGTCCAGCGCGAGATGATCCTTGCCGTCGAACCATCGCGGCGACATGACCCAGGTGTATTTGCCGTCGAAATCCCGTTTCTGCGGCTTGGGAATTGTGTGCTGATTCCACGGATGCCGCTGATCGACGGGGTTGCCGAGCGGGTCCTTGGTGACGAACATTTCCTGACCTGCCCAATCTTCGTAGAAGGAATGACCGAGCAAAATCCGGATCCCGAGATTGATTTTCACCAGGTCGTTGGTGACCAGCTTGCCGTCGACCACGATGCCGGGCGTGACGAACATCTTGCGTCCCCACTCGGTCATATCGCGATAGTTGAAATTGCAGTATTCGGGATCCTGAAACGAGCCCCAGCAGTTGAGCAGGATGCGACGCTTTCCAACCTCCTCATACCCGGGCATGGCGGAGTAGAAAAAATTGAACAGGTCGTCGTGCATCGGCACCGCGCGCTTCAGGAACTCGACATAGCGCATCAGGCGCGTCAGGTAATCGGTGAATAGCTGGATCGTCGCCACCGTGCCGACGCCGCCGGGGTAGAGCGTCGAGGGATGCACGTGGCGGCCTTCCATCAGGCAGAACATCTCGCGGGTGTAGCGGCTGACCTGCAAGGCTTCGCGATAGAACTCGCCCTCGAGCGGATTGACGGCCTTCATGATGTCGCCGATGGTGCGATAGCCGTGCGCCGCGGCTCCCGGCGCTTCGGCCTTGACCGCCTTCTCCCACAAGCCGGGGTTGGTTTCGCGCACCATGCGCTCGCAGAAATCCACCGCCACCAGGTTTTCCTGGAAGATGTTGTGATCGAACATGTACTCGGCCGCTTCGCCCAGGTTCACGATCCATTCGCCGAGATGAGGCGGCTTCACGCCGTACGCCATGTTCTGGGTATAGCAGGAGCAAGTCGCGTGATTGTCGCCGCAGATTCCGCAGATGCGACTCGTGATGAAATGCGCGTCGCGAGGATCCTTGCCCTTCATGAAGATGCTGTAGCCGCGGAATATCGACGAGGTGCTATAACACTCCGCGACCTTTTTCTTGCCAAAATCGATCTTGGTATAAATTCCGAGGCTGCCGACGATTCGGGTGATAGGATCCCAATTCATTTCGACCAGGCCATCGGTCGTCTTCGTCGCCATCTCAATTCTCCTTCGAGCTAGTCAGCTTGCCGGTGCACTAAAAGGATGGTTGGCGCCGCAACTACCATCGCGGACGGTAGCCGGTCTTCAGTTCCTTACCGCGGGTCCGCCATTTGGGCTCATCCTCGAGGGTGTTGAGGGTGAACGATCGTAGCGATCGAACCACGGTCCCAAGCACGTTCGACATGCGGGTGGATACTTTCGCGCCCGGCGGCTCGTCCATGAACGGCATGAACTTGTCCGGAAAGCCGGGCATCGTGCAGCCGATACAGATCCCACCGACGTTGGGACATCCACCGATCCCACCCATCCATCCGCGCTTGGGCACGTTGCACTTCACCACCGGGCCCCAGCAGCCGAGCTTGACGATGCATTTTGGCGATCCGTATTCGCCGGCGAAGTCGCCACCCTCATAGTATCCGGCGCGATCGCATCCCTCGTGAACGGTCTGACCAAAGAGCCATTGAGGCCGATGCTCCTCGTCGAGCGGGATCATCGGCGCCTGCCCGGTCGCCTGATAGAGCAGGTATAGGATGGTCTCGGAAAGGTTGTCGGGTTGAATGGGACAGCCTGGCACGCAAACTATCGGTATGCCGGCTCCCGATTTCCAATCCCAACCGAGGTAGTCGAGCACGCCCATCGCGCCGGTAGGGTTGCCGGCCATCGCGTGGATCCCGCCGTAGGTCGCGCAGGTTCCCACCGCCAGCACGAGCAAGGCTTTGGGCGCCAGCCGATCGATCCATTCGCTGGTGGTCATTGGCTGGCCGGTCGCGGGATTGTTGCCAAAGCCACACCAGTAGCCTTCTTTTTTGATCGCCTCGTTCGGGATCGACCCTTCGATGACGAGGACGAACGGATCGATCTCGCCCCGCTCGCCCTTGAAGAACCATTCGATGAAGTCGTCGGTCTTATGACCGACGGGGCCGGTCTCGTACGCGATCAGCGGCCAATGCACTTCTACTTTGGGCAGGCCCGGAAGGGTGCCCAGCACGATGTCCTCGACGCTCGGCTGCATCGCCGCCGTTAGCGCAACCGAGTCGCCGTCACAGGAAAGCCCCGCGTTGATCCAAAGGACGTGTACGACGGTTTCCTTCTCATCTGCGGGCATGGACGCTTCCTCCTCTTTGGTCGACGATCCGGATTCGGCGTCGACCACTCTCACGAGTTTCCACAATTGAACGAAATTTAATTTTGACCAGAGCCGATTCCACCTCAGCATCGCCCGTGCCATTCGATCCACTATGAAGTGCTCAATCAATTCCCCTTTTGTTGCCTGCTAGTTCGGACTTCGATTCGCATCGAATACTACCCTCCGCCAGGCGTCGCGTGGCGCGACAGTACGAGACATAGGCGAGAACGGGGCGTTTCACTCGTCGACTCGAAGAAAACCCGTCCGTCTCCAGGCGTTGATTTCATCACCCGTCCCGAATCTCACCAAAAAAAGGCAGTAAACCCTGGCGACCGGCTGTCGCACACTGTCGCGCGACTAGAAGCCAATCGCGAGCGACCCCGTGTATTGATTGAACCCTTCGCCGTTGGCCAGGCCGTTGTAGCGCCACTCTGCACCGACCGACAGACGATCCAGGATTTTCTGAATAGGAGGTGCATTCAACTCCGACAGGGCGAGCTCGAAGCCGAGGCCATATACTCCGCCGGGCTGCACGTCGGCGTCGGAGTGCCGGTAACTGTTGCCTGGCACGTTACTCTTTACGACCAAAGGTGTGCTCAAAGTGGAGATCCAGATGGCCGGGCCCACGAGCGCGTACGGTTTGAACGCCGCCAGTTGCTGCATTCCGAGCGTCGCAAAATCCAGGTGGTATTGCGCGGTCGGTTGAATTTCAATTGTGTCCAAATAGCTGTAGGAAGGTTTGCCCGTAAGCTGCCCGACCAGATTAGCGGTGGTGTTGGTATGATTTCCGAGGACGATCCCTGCCATCAATTCGCCGCTTATGTATCCGCCGGGAATTCCGTTGTCTTCATGACTTAGCAGCCGGTCCGCCAGATAGGCACCATAGAAGAACCCACCCGGCATGGCGTAGGGCGACTCGGACCACCCGGTACGGAAGCCGACTTTTACCGGCTGATCAAACTGCCGTTGCTCGACATAGTCGACCTGGCTTGCGAGCTTGGGCAGCGCTTGCTCGGATGCGGTCACCTTCTGATTCAGTTCGCTGACTTGCGCGCTCTGGCTCTGGTAAGTGGCCTCGGTCTTTTGGGTGAAACTATGGAGCTCCTCGCTCTGCTGCCGCACCTCAGCACGGAGTTCGTTGTTCTCGCGCTCCAAGGCGTCGAGCCTTTCAAGGATTTGTGCCGTGGATGCCCTGGAATCTCGAGCTTGCGCGGGGCCGATGCCCAACATCAGAGTCGCGGCACACGCCATCGTGACTCCCACCAAGATTTGGAATCGCGCTATCGGCAACCTCCAGATGGATTCGCAGTGTCTTTGTGAAGACTCGGACATTAGATTGCTGAGTCGGCTCATCGGCTCACCTCCTGGAAAACTGATCGATTCGCGGTCAACGCAATCGAGCATTGTCGGTGCCATCAGTCCCTTCGGAGGAAATGTTAAGGTTGGATGAAGATACGCCCTGATTTGTCAGGCAGCTTGGCGTTTTCCGCTCTCGTCCAGACAACGCGTCGCGACGATTAGCGACACCCGTCGAGCTCAAGCCGAATCATGACTTTCCCGGACTTGTAGGTCCATCAGCGCAAAGGTGGGCAATAAGCAAAGCTTACCTCAGTCAGAGACTGTCGCGTGGTGTCGCACCATATCGCGCAAACCATTGCTAAGACTGGCGCGCAAGACAGTCAAAAAAATCGATATTGGCTGGCGGTCGGCGGTAAGCGTTGCCGGAACGCGCGCGTTGGCTAGCGCGCGAGGCGGCGATAAATGGTAGAGCGATGAATCCCGAGTCTGCGCGCGGCTTCCGAGACGTTGTTGTTAGTTGCGTCGAGCACTGCCTTGATCCCTTGGGTTTGATGATCGGTCCCGCGCGGTTCCCTTTTCGCCCGGGCGTTGGCCGGCGAAGCCCATAGCTCGTGTGGTAGGTCGCTGACCGTGATTCGATCCTCCGACGAACCAAGGATCGTTCTCAACAAAATGTTGCGAAGTCCTCTTGCGTTCCCCGGCCAGGAGTACGGGCACGCCGCCAACGCCGCCCAAGCTTCCTCATCTACTTCACCCAGAAAGTGAAGTTCCTCACGTAGGCACTTTTCCGCAATCGGGCGGAGATCCTCGCGCCGCTCGCGAAGCGGCGGAATCTGAATCACGAAACAGTTCAACCGGTAGAGCAAGTCAGAGCGAACTCGCTCGTTAAGCTCGAGTTGGTCAACTGCGACGTTTGAGGCAGCAATGACGCTGACACTGGAGTGGACCGGGTGAGTCCCGCCGACGCGCACAAAATCGCCGGTTTCGAGAAACCGCAGCAGCACACTCTGTGGAGTGGCCGGCATATCCTGCAGCTCATCGAGGAATAGAGTTCCGGCCTGCGCGGCGTCTAACAGCCCGTCGTGCACCCGTCGATCCGCGCCGGTAAAGGAACCCGGCTCGTAACCGCACATCTCAGCCACCGCCAAATCGCCACATAGGGTTCCGCAGTTGATTGCGACAAACGGACCATTACGGCGCGGACTCGCGTTGTGGATAGCCTGAGCGAATAGCTCTTTACCGGTTCCCGATTCTCCGATCAGAACTGTTGGGTAGTTCGTCCCGGCAGCCCGCCGCGCCAGACGGATCGCTCCTTGCATGGCATCGCTGCTACCGAGAATGTCATCGAAAGAAAAACGCGCGGACCAAGCGCCGACCATAATAACCTCCTCGAAAAACCGGTGGCCACTCAGGTCGGCGCAGAGTATGCTCCCATTCGGTTTGGTTCGTCAACGAAGCCTTACGTGGCGCAGCGCGCAGACGAAAATAACTAATTTGAAAGTTAATCAGGCACCGCCGCAATGTTCGGCAAGTGAAAGAGGATTCACTCACAGTGACCAAGGCGACACCTCCGCGAGTGCTGATAGTTGAAGACGAGAGTATCACGGCGCTCCACATCAAAACGATTCTGGCCCGCGAGGGTTACGATGTTCCTGCGATCATATCGACCGGCGATGAAGCGATCGAATTAGCCGCCGAGTTGAATCTGGATCTAGTCCTGATGGACATACGATTGCGTGGCACGATTGACGGCATCGAGGCCGCGGAAACTATTCGTCGCGTCTACGATCTACCCGTAATCTATCTGACCGCCTATGCCGATCCTGAAACTTCCAGGCGTGCGCGTCTGACCGATCCGCACGGATATCTGCTGAAACCGTTCGATGAGAGAGAATTGCTGATTGCCGTCGACATTGCGCTATACCGCCATCAGATGGAACGCAAACTCAAAGAGAGTGAGCGCTGGCTCGCCGCCACGTTGCGGAATATTGGCGACAGCGTGATCGCAACCGACGGCGATTGGCGCATCCGTTTCATGAACCCCCGTGCCGAAAGCCTGACCGGCTGGGATGCCGAAGCGGCAGTTGGACGAGAGCTCACAGAGGTCCTGCGTGTATCTCTCACGACGGGTCCGCGCCCGCTATCGCTCAGTCACAGTGCTTCGGGTGGGGGCACCGCGGAAGGCGTGTTGACGTCACGCGACGGACGCGAGGTATTCATCGAAGAGAACAGCACGACCATACGCGATGAGCAGGGTCGCGTTATCGGCACCGTTATCGCTATCCGTGACCGCAAAAACCCAGCAACTACCGTAAGCGGCTAAGATCATCGCAGTGCGCATGCCGCATCGATCCGTTTCCAGCACTAGTGTTCTCTCAGATTCGTCCAGGTCGAGTATTCTTTTTCCTGCTTTTGGGTTAGCGCAGCATCGCTGCTTGATTGATTAGCGCGATCGATGTCTCGAGGCGGCCCGCCGCTGATAGAGAAAAGTGTCTGGTGTCCTGAACGTCCGGAAAGAGAGGTTCTCGCGTATGAGCAACTCGCCGCAGCGCGCGACTGGACTACCCGAGCGGACGAAAGATGGCTCTGGGCGGTCTGCGATCCGGATACGTTGGAGATCTCGCGCGAAAGAGAATCTGATTCAATAGTCAGAGCAGTGCGAGCCAGACGAGACAGCAACCTGCCGGAGTTTTCATTTTGAAGACAAATTTCATCACTTAAGCGCCTGGCGTGAAAGCATAGATCCGCCCGTCGCCAGCGATGAAGAGACGTCCGTTAGTCGCCAAAATGGTGACGAAGTGACGCAGTCCCTCCATGGCATCTTGCGGACCCCCACCCGTGAACACCGGCTCACCGTTATCTCCCCGGAAGCCATGCAGGCGATTGTCTCCGTCCGCCCCGACCATCCATACGATTGGATTTAAACCATCGCCAGTCGTGGTCACGATTGGGGCTCCGCGTCCGTCAATCGATCCGCACCACGCCGTGGAGATCATGGGCGAAGGATGGGCTCGGATCTTGAGCACGGTGAGACCAGGATTAGAGGAACCTGATAACGAATTCCGCAGCCGCTCCAATATTCCGTTGGCGCAGTCGCTCCCATGGCCCTCGAAGGCGACCATCGCGCCGCCGTCGGAAGCAGTGTAGACGGCAGGAGCAGTGATGATCGGGCCGCGAGCCACCTTCTCCACGGCGAGTGCGCCGCCGATACCACCGAGATTGTCGCGATTGAGGAGATAGGCCTTGCCGTCCTTGCCGAGGGCCAGCACCAGGTGTGCTTCACCATGGCTATCTCGCACATCCAGCGGGAGAGGACTAACGCCTCCAAGATCCTCATCGTAATCGTCGAGGGTCTTCCAGTCGGCAGGTGCGAAGTAGTCACGGGGGCTCGTCGGACCTTTGAGATCAGCGCCGAACCGCATGACGGCCTCACCATCGGCCCATTCCTTGGCGTCCTTGGTGTTGCCGGTGGCGACGAAGAGCGAGCGCCCGTCGTAACTCATGCCACCGGGCGCCCACACGCCACCTCCTTCGGCACGCGTGGTCCAAACCGCGATCGTGCGGGGATCATCGACGCCTATTCTCACTACCCAGCCGTGGTACGGTCCGCAGTCACCGAAGTGCCCGCCATAAGGTATAAAGAGCATGCGGTTGACGATCACCAGCGCACCGCGCTGGTTCTGTATGCGCGGCGTGAATGTGAGCCCGCGCGACCTGACGGCTTGGGCAACGTTCACCGGGAAGCCGGGAAGAACCGAGCCATCATCGACTGCCAAGCCAAACACCAGATGTTGTGGGCCCGAATCGTCGTCTGCGGCCACCATCGCATCGAGATAGATTGCAGCTTTGACGTCATCGAGGACCGGCGTTCCAGTGATCCCGAGCGGGCTGATGTTGCCACAGGGCAGCGCCGAGCCCTTAACTGGACGCCCCAGCGACTTTCGCCACACTACCTTGCCGGAGCGTGCGTCCAGAGCGTAGACGACGTCGTCCTCGGTAGCGACGAGCAAAAGCTGTCGATTGGTTTTCGAGGATTGCCAGAACAGCGGCTGGGAGTATATGTGCCCGTCAATGTGACCGTCGAAGGCGGGATCCAAATGAATTCCGCCGGCGCGCTCCCAGGTGAGGCCAGGCATGATATAGGCTCCGCTCCGGCTCGGTGTGCCGTGATAGTTGAGCACCGATTGAGCTCGCGCTTCGATGCTCGGCAGGAGAGCCGCGCCAGTCGCCAAAACGAGCCAAACAGCGAAGCCAAGGTGCCGAATCGCTTCTCTCATAGACTCAACTCGAAAAAAATCTTATCACCCGTGTCAGGCCAATTGCGCCTCGCCGCACGATTAATCGGCACTAATGGATTGCTCCCGCTGAAGCCAGATCTTTGCTAGAGAATCGTTGTGACGACAAGGAACTCACAAGGAACCCAAATGAACGCAGCAGTCCATATCGACCCTGAGACAGGCCTGAAAGTCTTCAACACGCGAGCGGCCAAGGCGTCCGAGAAGATCACGGGCAAGGGCTATTCCGTCCTCACCGACCAGAAGATGAAGGAGCTGCCGGAAATGCCACCTGGAGCGACCTTCAATGCGGAAGAGCAGGCCAGGTACCGCGTGTTCAAGGAAGCCCGCCGCGGCGCCGCTGACTACATGACGATGGAAGGCGAGTTCAAGAAATATCTGGACGACGTCTATTCGGAGCCGCCGATCCCGCGCGAAGCCCTGACCGACGAGTGCGAGATCCTGGTAGTCGGCGCCGGCTTCGGCGGTCTGCTCCTGTGGCACAGGCTGAGCGAGGCCGGCTTCGTCGACGTGCGTTTCTGCGAGAAGGGCGGCGACGTCGGCGGCACCTGGTACTGGAACCGCTATCCAGGCATCGCCTGCGATGTCGAATCCTATAGCTATCTGCCGTTGCTCGAGGAGATGGGTTACGTCCCGTCGATGAAGTTCGCCTCGGGCTTCGAGATCCTCGAATACTGCCAGAATATGGCCCAGAGGTTCGGGTTCTACGACCATTGCCTGTTCCACACTACGGTCAAGGCGACGATCTGGGACGAGGCATCGGGCCGCTGGATCGTCGAGACGGATCGCGGCGATAAGATGCGCGCGCGCTTCGTGATCCTGGCCAACGGCATCCTGACGACGCCGAAGCTGGCGCGCATCGCCGGCATGGAGAAGTTCCAAGGCGAGTCCTTCCACACCTCGCGCTGGAACTACAACATCGACCTGCGCGGCAAAACGGTCGGCATCATTGGCACCGGCGCGACGGCCGTACAAGCGGTGCCGGAGCTCGCTAAGACTGTCGGCCAGCTCTACGTCTTTCAGCGCACGCCGTCCTCGATCGACGTGCGCGACCAGCGCGCGACGACAGACGAAGAGCGGGCGACCTGGGCCAACGAGCCCGGATGGGCCCGGGCAAGGCGCGCGCGCTTCTCGAAGATATCGGCCGGTCGCACAGCCATCCAGGCCAACGACGACTATCTGGCGGGCAAGATTCAGGACATCAAGAAGCCCAGGAAATACGACCGTGAGCTGACCCCGGAGGAGCTGACCCAGAAGCAGCTCGACTCCAACTTCCGCATCATGGAGCAGATCCGGGCGCGCGTGGACGCGATCGTCAAGGATCCGAAGACGGCGGCGGCGTTGAAGCCCTACTACCCGTACGGCTGCAAGCGGCCGACCTTCCACGACGAATACCTGCCGGCGTTCAACCTGCCGCACGTCCATCTAATCGACACCGCACCGCGCGGCGTGGGCGAGATCAACGAGCGCGGCGTCGTCCATGAGGGGGTCGAATATCCGCTCGACGTGCTGATCTACGCGACCGGGTTCCAGTGGATGGGTACTTCGACCTTCAACATGGTCACCGGCCGCGGCGACCGCACCTTGAAGGAGAAGTGGGAGACCGAGGGGACCAGGACTTTCCTCGGCCTGCATAGCCAGGGCTTTCCGAACCTGTTCATCGTCACCGGTCCGCAGGGCGGCGGCGGCAGCTTCAACTTCACCGACGCGATCGACGCGCACAGTGACTATGTTGTGTGGATGCTGCAGACCATGCGCAAGCGCGGCGCGCGCATCGTGGATGTCCGCAAGGAGCTGGAGGATGCGTATGCGGAGCATTGCCGCGACGTCGACCTCGCGACGGCTCCGCTACGCGATTGCATCTCCTACTATAACGGTGAAGGCAACGCCGCACCGGGGAGCCTCGCCTATTACGGCGGCGGCAAATGGCACAAGTTTCGCGTCCGGGCTCAATCGACACTAGAGCCCTATGCGTTTGAAGGCGGAGATCCGACTGCTTGACGAATCGCCGATCTGAAACCGCCTAAAGGGCACCGGCTCGATTCTCGAGGGAGAGAATCGAGCCCAAGTGAGCCGCTGACGGCCCAATCTGAGCTTCTCCGGTCCCCGTGGGTCGAAGAAAATGCGCGAACGCGCGCTATTTTCGAGTCTTCCATTGAGAACGCAGGAATCGTCGACTGGTCGGCGGAGCGCGTCGTTTCGAACTCTCAGGCGACTTCAAAAAGTCCATCGCGAAGTCGAAACTGCGAGAATCCGGGCGAACGAGCTTAAAGATGAACTCAAGAATCGTCAGCATTGAAAATTAGACACAACTAGAAGGTACCGACAATAGACGCTCGCGCGGCAATTTGATAGCGAGAGGTACGAGTTGGTTCAATCCCCTGCTAGGTCGAGGAGAAGGAGCATGGCCGACTATGCTCAAGTCTCAGGGCTCACGCATGGCGAAGTCGTTCTCATTCTCACCGGTGCATCGAACGGCATCAGTGAGGAAGGTCCGCTCTACCTCGATCCTTGGCACTCGCTATGAAGGCCCGAAGGTTTCGGGTGTGGCTTGATCACGAACTCCGACGGGACCCCGAATTCACTTTGCATCTGGCGGCAGGTTGAATGGTCGCCACTACGGAGGCTCGTTTTGTGAACTCAGCAAGCGCCACTAAGAAGCGGGAAGTCCTCCAAGCCACCACCTTTGGCAAGCCGACGGCTGAGGAAGAAGGCAATCTGCTGAGTGCCTACTTCGTCGAGACCGACCAGTGGCAAAGCATATACGCCGGCGATATTGACGTCGTCTACGGACCAAAAGGAGCTGGTAAAAGCGCTCTATACGCCCTTCTTCTCAGTAGAACATCTGACTTGTTCGATCGCGGCATCATCATCGTAGCCGCGGAAAACCCAAGGGGCGCAGTGGCGTTCAGGGACCTCGTTGCCAATCCACCCGCCAACGAAGTCGAGTTCCGCAATTTGTGGAAACTCTTCTTCCTGGTGCTGGTCGCTCATACCCTGCGCGATTACGGAATATCACCGCCTAAGCTTCGAGAGGTACTCGCCCACCTCGAAGAGGCCCGTTTGCTCCCGCGAAATGTTTCGCTGCGCGCAATTCTCCAGACCGCATTCTCGTACGTTCGGCGTGTAATGCGCGCCGACTCAATGGCGCTCGAGACAACACTTGAGTTCAACCCGGTGAGTTCGCTCCCTTCAGGAGTGACCGGAAGGATACGATTTCTGGAACCCAGCAGTCTTGAGGAGAGTCTCGGCTGGGTATCCGTCGATCATCTTCTTGGGCTGGCCAATACCGCCCTTGAAGAGTCGCAATTCAGAGTCTGGCTCGTGCTTGACCGGTTGGACGTCGCTTTTGCGGAGTCAGCCGAGCTAGAGAGCAACGCGCTTCGGGCACTGTTTCGAGTCTACCTCGATTTGCACAAGTTCAGCGCGATTTCACTCAAAATTTTTCTGCGCACCGACATTTGGATCAACATTCTGAAAAGCGGTTTTCGAGAGGCCAGTCATATCAGTAGTCAAATGACTATTTCCTGGGATGAAGCATCTTTGATGAATCTCGTCATCCGACGGGCGGTACATAACCGAGCAGTGCGGGAGTTCTATACAATCGACCCGGAAGAGATAATGTCTGACAGGAGCAAGCAGGTCGCCACATTCTACCGAATCTTTCCACGAAAAATACATTCTGCGGAGCCGCTTAGGACGTTTGAGTGGATTCTTCAGAATACCAGCGATGGCTCGCGGCGAAATTCCCCTCGCGAAGTGATCCATCTTCTCTCCGCTGCTCGACAACTGCAACTAAGAAGGTTCGAAGTGGGACAAGCGCCGCCAGACGGCGACATACTATTTGACGCAGCTTCATTGACCGGCGCTTTACCGGAAGTGTCTCGAATGCGCTTTCAGCAGACGTTATGCGCCGAGTATCCACATCTGCGCGACAGAATGTATCAGCTCGAGAACGAGAAGAGCTCACAAACCGCGCAAACCCTGGCAATCATTTGGAGAATGGACCTGCAGCACTCGCTGGAAATTGCGTATCAACTCGTTGACATCGGATTTTTTCAGTTCTCCGGAACCAGGCGCTCGCCAGTGTTTTCGATCCCTCTGCTGTTCCAGAGTGCGCTTAAGATAAGGCGTGGACGTTGAAGGTCGATCGCGAGTAGAATCCTATCGCGGACTACTAAGTTGAGCACAGCCGTTTCGAACTCTCAGGCTACTTCGAGGAATCGCAATCGTAAGCTCGGCCTGAATAGGTAATCGTTTTCTTATAAGCCGTAGCGCGCGACCTTACCACCACCTTTGACGGATCGCTGAACTGAAACCCTGCTTGAAAGTCGATGCCCTGGCCGGTCGTCTGATGGTTCGTGCGTCAAGTTTTCTTTCTGGGGAGCATCTTTTAGCTCCTATCCACACGGTCAGAGCGAAGGAGCGCGGAAATTCGACGCGAGCCGCTCAGCCTGATTTCTGGCAAGAGGGCCCGGCGTACTTCCAGATCGAATGACCGGGACCAGACAAGCGAAACATTGTTCCGCTCAAGATGGTGCCGTCAGGCGATATTTGAAAGTCTCCATGCATCGTCCTGAGGTGCAACTGAATCTGAGTTCCATCGACCGTACCATCGCCGTGGCTCATTACTGCGTCAGACTCCGGAAAGTAGTTTGTCACTTCGAGCTTGGATCCGGTCTGTGTAATAAAATGACAGCCGCCTACCATGTCGCGCCACGCACCGGTGAGGGATGAAATCTTCCCGGGCTTTATCGAGGCGAGCGTCGTCGACGAAGACGCCGGTGAACCGGTCCCGGAGCGAGCCTCATCCGAGCCTGCCGATCCAGGGGCGAAGGCAGGCTCCTCAAAATGTGGCGCCGGCGCGCTGACTTCGGCGGGCCTATCGGCCTCGTGATTTCCGATGTAGCCGAGCTGATTGAGCGTTCCTACGATAGCGGCGATAACAGTGGCTAGAGCGGCAGCGGCACCGAGCAGACCGCCGGAGATGCCGCTGCTTCCCTTTCGGGGATCATCCGCCATTCGCAGTCTCTTTGGTAGCCGTTTCGGATTCTGCTTCAACCTTACGAAGCAAAGCAAGAGTCGAAACTTGCGAACCCGCAAATCCGTTCAAGGCGCACTCCTAAATTTTGAATTACTTGAAAATATTTAGTGCGCGTCCGCCGAATTTCCCTTCAGATATTGCGCAAGAAAGTCGAGAGTAACCGTCCATGCGGCTTGCGTATCATTCGCATCGTAAGCATTGGAGTCCTCGAAATTGAATGCGTGCTCTGCCTCGGGATAGAGCTTCAGTTGATGCGGCCGCGCCGCGGCGGTGAGGATCTGATCGAGCTCTTGAGCTTGCTGAGCAAGCACCAGGCGATCTTTTCCGCCGTGAATGATCAAAGTCGGCGGCATGGTGGCTGCTTTCTCCTGCACCGATGGGGGGATCGGGCCATAGTAATCGACTACCGCAGCGATTTGGTCTGAATAACGGGCGCCGAGAGACAGCGCCAGCATTGCGCCCAGAGAATAGCCCATCACACCGATTCGCTTGGAATCTACCTCGGGGTTCTTGCCCAGCGCGTCGAGGCCGTCGTGAAGTTTCCTGACCCACCCGGCGAACGATTGGCGGATTTTCGACTGCTCCCCTGGTACGACTTCTTCGCCCGGGCCGTAGTATTCGATCATCTCAGCGTAATAGCCCTGCGCCGCGAGATCCCCGCAGACCTGCTCCAGGTTGTGATAACCGGCACCATGGACCTCCGCGCCATGGATTAGTATCACCGCTGGATGCGGTCGTTTCGATTCGGGTCCACAGGCGTACACTTCGACAGGTTGGCCACCGGAGGTATATTCGCTCTTGGTCCAGTCGGCGCGGGCCGGAGCAGCGCCAATCAGAAGCGTGACGATGACCGAGAGGAGCCAGAGTTGTTTGGCCACTTTAAATGGTGTTCGCACGTTGAAATTCCGACCCAGAGTTCCATCAACATCAGCCGGTTTGCAAGCGCAGGAAACGCTGCCGCGAAAGCGTAGTCATGCCAATGAGACGCTTTTCGACGCCTGTCGCTGCCGGCCGACTGCGTTAGCGCTAATCGCGGCGGTCGAATATCTTTGAGAGCCGCGAGCACCAGGCAGGGATGCCGTGGAAGCCCAAACCAGGTACCGCTAAGCGTGGCGATGTTCACATCGCTTATCGGATTTTCGGTGACGGCCGGCTTGCTAAGCCCTCCAATCGTTCCTGAAAAAAAGATGATGACTTGATACCCCGATGGGAAGCAGGTCAACGCGAATCCCCCGCAAACCGCTGGCGAAGAGCCGACCCGCGCAGCAGCCGGAGACTCTTGGGAGTGGATGCGATTCGCTGCTCTTCGAGCAAACGGCGCCGGGTCGCGGTTCGTTATTCCGGCGTCACTTCCCGAGCGCCGGACCGAAGGTCATTTGCCACGATTCTGCGGCCGCGGCGCCGGTGAGGATAACTTTCGGCGCAGGCGCCCCGCTGGTTTTGAGTTGACTCGGGACAAATTTCTCAGCGTTGCCGTTGTTGTAGTTCACGATCCACAAATTGCCGTTCCTAAAGCCAAGACCCCACGGTCCATCCAGACTTGAGCTGTCGATCGTCACAGCCGGCGCATCGTCGTTCGAGCTGCCGAGATCGCTCTTCGGAAACATCACGACTGTGTCGAACTCGTAACTCGTCACCCACAGGTTGCCTTTGCCGTCGAATCCGATCTGGCCCGGATCGTCCAAACTTCCACCGCCTCCCAGGACCACAGCGGCGGTCTTGTTGCCGCCCGAGGTGAGCTGAGAAGCAGAGAATTTGAACAGCTCCTCGTCGTCCCGGCCATCGGTCCACAGATTTCCCGACTTGTCGAACGTGACGAAGCCCGGATCCGCGGACGACATCTCGGTAGTATCGGTAATGATGATGGCCGGAGTGATGCTGCCGCTGGCTTTGAGTTGCGTCGTGGAGACTTCATCCATGCTGTTATTGTCGAGGTCGGCCACCCACAGATTGCCATTCTTGTCAAAGGCACAGCCTACGAGCTCCACAAACGACGAGCTGCTGATGGTTACCGCCGGGCTCGGAGTCGCCGGCAGTTTCTTCAGCGACTTGGCGGTGAATTCGAGAATCTCATTACTGTCATCCACCACCCAGAGATTTTTCGAATGGTCGAAACACACCCCATAAGGATCCACACCAATCGAAATGGTGACTGGAGTTGGAGCATGGCTGCTCTTGAGCTGGCCGGGCAAATATTCGTCGACTCGCAAATTTTCCGAGTCCGCGATCCATAGAGCGGCTGATGCGGCGCGCGCAGCCGGCGCAGCAGCGCACACCATTGCCGCACAGATCAGAAGCGCCCTCGACGCGCACTTAACCCCGCACGACCTTGCCGATTCATACTTGCTGCGGAATTCCATTGAACGATTTCCTCCCGGCCTCCACGGCCACCGCTCGTAAGCGCCGCCATCTTAGCATGGGCGATTGATGAGCGAGCCCTCTGATCGTTCCTCAAAAGATGCAGACTTGATGCCCCGATGGATCGCTAGCGTTAATTGTTCACGTCGCGGTGGAGTTCTTTCCTCAAAACTTGACGGTCGTTGCCTAGGGAAGGTGCCGAGCGCCTGGGGCGCGCCCCAAAAGCAGTACTCATGGCGGCATCTATGGATGACGGATCGCGCGGCAGTCGGGGTTCGCCTGCAGGCGATTCGCTCAGCGTGACATGGAATCCAAGACCGGTCGCACCGTGTCGCGTCTGGGATTGCCGGCTGCACCTGGCAGCTTAAATAGAGAAACGCCAAGGGCGCCAAAGACTCGGGTTAGTCAATCTTGAATGCGAGCGTCTCGTCGATGAGCTGTTTCAGCCACTGCATATATGGAGTGCCGCCAGTCCCGCGAGGATCGTCGGTCCATCGGTTGATGTATTCCTGAGCCCATCCATAGTGCACTGACCGGAACTCAGCCATCGCATCGAGCACCGCGTTGTAGTTCTGCTTACTCGCCAGCGCGCGGATGCTCGGAATCGCCTCCACCGCCGCGATCAGCGCGCGATGTTCCGCCGGCATATAGTTGCGCATATCAATCAGGTGATTGGTGAGCATCGATGGGCGATGCGGAATTTTCATGAACGCCACTAGCAGCGGTATGATGCTGCTTTGGGCCCCCGTCTCACCGCGAAAGTTCATCCGCAGTCGGGCCGCCGAGCCGGCAGCAACGCGTCCGCCGGCCACCTCGGCTTCGTACTCAACGTTGTCAAAAAAACGGATATAGGGCCGGAAGGTCTTGTAATAGAGCGCAGGGTCCATCTTTTCCGGGATGCGCCGCAATACCCGAACCTGTTCGTTGACCGCGCCGGCTATGTCGCGAACCGCATCATCGATGAGGCCGTCCGCGTTCGCATCGAGCGCTACCTGAACTGTGGCAATTGCGTCCAGGATGCGCGCGGCGATTCCCTCAATCTCGACGTGAACGAGGATGAACCAGTGTTCGTCGTAGAGGTGCACGAAATTCTGAACGGTGTCTATGTTTCCCAGTCCGATCGGGCCGTCCTTGTGAAATCTTTTCCAGTTGTACAAGGCGTAACCGTCGTAGCTCAGAATCGGCGGACGGTTCAGCAGCTTGCAAGCGCGACACAGCGGTAGTGCCAGATTGGCCGGTAACATTTTGCTCGGTTGTTGACCCACCTGATTGATGTAGGCCGAGGCGAGGAAGCCCACGCGCACGTAGTACAACCTGAGTTCGGGAAGGTCGGACGCCGTCACGCGATTCTCGGGCCAGAGCGGAATATTCAATGAACGTGCATGAACACGAAAGCCCGGCTCTTGCAGGAGGCTTGGAAGGTCGCGGCCGAGTTCGTCCAACAGAGCAAATTCGGAGTTGGAGGGAAAGCAGATCACGGGATCGTGCTCGGGTAGAAAGCCCCGCGACCGCAGCTTGTTGCTGAGGAACTTTCCGCCTGCCGCCATCCGGTTTTCCTCTGTCCTTAATAGATTCCAATATCAGCCGGAATTTGAGTCGTCCGCGAGCATGCTGTTGAATTGATCCGCTTAAATGCGACGGGCTGCAAACCGAACCATATGTGGTCCTTTTTCTCCTCCAAGAAACGGAGTGCTTTTCATAGCTTGCGTGCCGCGCGGTCGTGCTCAAACATCGTAGTCTGCCGCGGATAGGACCCCGTCGGCTTACTCGCAATGGCCCAGCGCAGAAAACGCTATGGCTAGCTTCGCGCGATAAACCGCGGTATCCGGATCCAGTTCGCTAGCGCATTCATAGAACATTGCGGCCTGCCGACGTCCCTGCCGAGCAGTCGGAGTTTCCCCACTCACGCAAATGACGGCGCGCCGACGGCCCCGATCGTGAGACGCCACATAACACAGGCTTCAGTCAGATAAGCGGCGCCAGCCGAACTCTCGAACAATCTGTCGAACGCGATGCCAAGGCCGAGCAGCCGGCCAGACCGCGAACGCCACCTAGGCCCGTCTCAGCTGGATTCTCGAGACATGCAGACTAGGAAAAGGCTCCATTTTTCTGCGACGCGCCGCTCGCAGGCCCAGGTCCTGCTTCTTGTTGGAGACGGGGCTGGACAGATTGTTTACTGTTCCTGCTATGATACGGCGGATGAAAGAGCCCCAGACCCTCGCGCTCAAGTTGATGATCCTCGTGGTGATGGTACGTTAGCCACCGCCTTGAATCTGACCATCTCTCTTCAGGAGACGATTAGCCTTTCATGGTGGGGTGAAGGCAGAGCTCCTCACCCAGGATCTGCTGGTTGGCCTACTCTCGCGCTTGAAGCCGCGATCTTGTCGACTGTCGCCCTGTGGGGAGGATATAAGGCTGCAGCTCGTAGTGGGCCGCTAGCGATTGATGCACTGATCATAGTTTCTGCGGCGCTTGCAATTTTTGGTCTGGTCGTATATTCGCGGATGGCTCCAGTTTCAGACCTTCGGATTCCCGACGACCTGAGGTCGCGCGCTTCCCATTTGTTTTTCGCGTTTATTCCGGAACTAGCGGCACAACTGATCGCGCAAATGGTGTCGGTGCCATCGTCGGGAGGTTTCTCGCAAGCGACGAGCCGCGCCTCAAAGGCGACTAATCGAAAAGCCGAGCGCCCGACCGCCGCACCTTGATATGCTGTTAGGAACGCGCGGCCGGGAGATCGTTTCCGCGTGGGCCTTCGTATCGCCGGCGTTGCGACAATTTTTCCAGCCGCGATTCACCGCCGAACAAATATTCGGCATCAAAAGCGTTGACGCGCTGCCGCTCGTGCGCGAACTGGGCGTGGCGAATTTCGCGACGAGCGTAGTCGGCATTACTTCACTTGCCAAGCCAAGCTTTACTCTGCCGGTGGCGATGGCCGCCGCCATATTTTACGGCGTTGCGGGCATCCGGCACGTTGCGGAGAGCAATAGAACCCGTAACGAAAATGTCGCAATGATTAGCGACCTGTTCGTCTTTCTGATCCTCGCTGCCTATGTCGGTTTTATGGAGTTGGCCTGAAAACAAATTCGGACACTACGCGCAAGCACATTGACAAGTATGGACCGCCAGCGTTCAATTCCTTCATGGCTCGCCGTCGCGACTTGCGCCCTATCGACGAAACACGCCGCCCGGACGGCACTATGACCAGCGAAACCGCCTATCGGCTGCTCGAACGCCGTGGCGGATTAGCCAGTGCCAAACAGCACTCCGCGGAAGGATACAAGATGCTCGCTCTGATGCGGCGTAGATCCAACCTGGTCCCATGCCTTAATGCTGCCATTAGACGCAATTGTCAACACTGTGACCCATTCACACAACGGGTACTAGCTCTGTTAGCCTCTGAGCATCCGGAGGTCTATGAAGCGCTCACAGCGGAAGATAGACGGCTACTCGATGGAGTCGGTCCCCGTCGCCCTCGCGGGCCGATGATTTACTGAGCCCGGTCGCATCCCGGTGCGATTGTCTTTGCGCCGGCCTTCCGCTAACGCGGAAACCATCTTGCGACCCCGATGCGTCAAGGCGTTTCGGTAAAATCGAACGTACCTATACCGCCTTCTTTGTGGGCTGCGCCGCATTTGATGAATCGCGCCTTGCCCGACGCTACCATGTTGTCGCGCGAAAGGTATCCCGTCATGTTTAGGATGCAGGTCGGTCGAAAGTCGGGCATCCGCCTGTTACCACCTGATAGCCATTCCGTTCGTCATAGCCATTCCGTTCGTCGCGGCCAGCGTCTCGGCGCTGCTGCCAAAGCCGCCGAGCACTAACAATGACGATGACGGCAGCGTAAGTCCATGCTTTTGTAACAAAATTGGTCACTAAGTAGTAAAACCTTAATTTATGACGTTTGACCTATGAACACTATTTGACTAAAAGTGCCTGGCCGCTAGATACCATTTCCTTTCAAGCGACGGGGGGGTCGAGAGATGGTGGGAAGCACTTACGGGAGGGGCTGTTTGCCTTTTCCTAACCCTCCTTTCGTTGGTGTTATTTTCTGTCCCGTCGATCGCTCGCGCCCAGCAAATCGTCGGAACAGTCAGCCAACTAAGCGGTAACGCGCAAATCCAACGAGCCGGCGCGACCATAAATGTCGTGCAAGGAATATCGGTCGAACTTCACGACCGACTCGTCACCTCCATAAGTTCGAGCGCGATGGTCAGACTCATAAGCGGTGTTACGATAACGCTCGGCGAACATACCAACCTCACATTCGATCAGAGTGCGACCGCCGGTGGTACCGGCCGCACGCAGCTCAACCTGATGGAAGGTGGCTTGAGGTCATAGTTCCGGTACTAGCGATACCCGAGAATTTTGAAGTTCACACGCCCAATGCCATCACCGCCGTTCGAGGCACTGACTTCGACACCACTTATATCGAGGGAAGAGTCCGTCCCGGATACCAGGGCTGCCAGCGTTATACCGACGTCAGAGTGCGGGAAGGAGTAGTCGCAGTGAGCAATCTGGCCAATCCAATGGAAGTCGTTGAGGTTTCGGCCGGATACGAAACGACCGTTCCCTGCTTGCTGTCACCGCTCAGCGCCGACCTCTCGGAATCGCCGGTCGCAGCGGGACCGGGCGAGGCCGGTGGCAGAGGAAACGGAGGTGGAAGTTCCGCAGCAGGCGGTGCGGCAGCCGCCGCGGTCGGCTTCTCGGCTCCGCCACCTGGCGGCGGCACTTCGGCTCCGCCTCCGCCCCCTCCGCCTATGCCGCCTCTCAGCCCGGTGACAGGACCCTAGGATGGTGAGCCAACCCAAGACGCTGCGACTTTCAGGATGGTTGGACTCCTGGTTCTGGCTTGCGCACTGGGTTGGACGGGCAGCGCCCGAGCGCAGCTATTACAAAATCTGTATCCCGGCTTTTTCGAACCAGCCAACCCACAGGTCCTCGATGCGATACTTTTCGGCGCGGGTTCGGCAGCCAGGACTACGGAGCTGTACAAGAGGGCTTTCAACTGGAGCAGACTGTCACCCCTTACGTGGGAGTGGTCGGACGGGTGACCGGCTATCAATTGTGGATCGGCGATCACTTCAACAACCCACTTGCGCCATCGACGTTTACGCATCAGGCGCGGCTCAACTTCGCGCGCCTGCAGGGCGGCATCGAACTCACACTTTATCCTGGCACAACGCTTTTTCTGCTCGGCGGCGGCGACATTGGCGACAGCAGTGCTGTGGTAATCGAGGGCGATTACTCGAGCTGGCTGTTTACGCATACGCATCATCCGCTGAACTTTTCGTTCAGCGCCAGCCACGACTTTGAGAACCAGGTAACCAGCTCGGAGATCGATTTGCGGATGGTGGCGTTTTCGACCGCGAATTATCTCGGCACCTTTGGCGGGGGCGGCGCGATATACCAGGGCGGACAAATCACCAGCGCGGGCGGACAAGGCGGACCGGATCTCGGGATTTACTTTCGCAAGTGGGGGTTCGGTATCGACGTTCAGGGCGGCTATGGAACCGCAGGCGGGTTTGGCCAGCTCAGCTTCATCAAACAGTTCGATTTCGTGGAATCGGGGAGCTTCTAGTCAGCCACAGAGAGTAGAACAAGCATCCAGTCGCGCAAAAGAGAAAGTGAATCGCTGAGGGTACCATAGTGAAGAAGGAGGGAGGAGCAAGCGGCCGTCGCATCTGGGTAGGTATCGCGGCCGCGCTGATCCTCTTCGCCGCATCAGCGGTCGCCGCGATCGTGGCGATGCGCTCACCACGGACGATCGCGTCTTCGCAATCGCTCCGCGCCAGCGATCCCGCCAGGGCATCATCGTCGCGGACAATCTTTGCGGCCAATCATGCGCGCCGAATTTCCTTGTCGAAACAGCCGCTGAGCTTCGAGCCGAATTTGGGCCAGAGCAATCCGGCGGTGAAATTTCTCTCGCGTGGGCAGGGCTACTCGCTCTTTCTGACTGGGAGCGAGGCGCTGCTGTCGATGACCAGTGCCGCGCCGCGCGATGCTGCATCTCGCGCAGCGCGTTAGTCGCCCCCTTATCCGCATTTTCCAAGTTTGGCAAAACCGCCAGCGATGGGTTTCGCGTAAAGGCGCATCCTCGTTCGCCGACGCCCACTACCGGCGAGTCGGCAGTGGTGCGAATTGCGCTCAAGGGGGCGGCGTGCGCGCCGCAAATCAGCGGCGTCGATCGGATAGCGGGGCGGAGTAACTGTTTCATCGGCAATAACTCGAAGAGATGGCATACCGATGTTCCCAACTACGCCAAGGTCGAACTTAAGAATGTCTATCCGAAAATCGATCTCATCTACCACGGCAGGCGCGCAAGGCCAGCTTGAGTATGACTTCCGGCTTAGGCCGGACGCTAACCCGAATGTGATCCGGCTGAGCTTCAGCGGTGCGGGCAAACTGGCCCTGAATGCACAGGGCGATCTGATCGTCAGCGTCGGCAAGAGCAAACTCGTCGAGCATGCGCCGACGATCTACCAGGAAAGCGGCAGCGGGCGACGGACGATCGCTGGCGGATGGCGACTGCATGGCGCGCACGAGGCGGGAATGCAAGTGGCGGCCTATGATCGCGCCCGGCCGATTGTCATCGATCCGGTGCTGAGTTTCTCGACCTACTTGGGCGGTTCGTCCACGGATGGGGCTCTTGCAGTCGCAGGGGACGCGAGCAGCAATGCTTACGTAACCGGCTTCGCGTCTTCGACTAACTTCCCGGTGACTTCGAGCACTTATCAGGGCACCCTGAAGGGCAGCTATGACGCTTTCATCTCGAAATTCAATTCTTCCGGAGCACTTGTTTATTCTACCTACCTTGGAGGCTCCTCTTTCGACGAAGGCCTCGGAATTGCGGTCGACTCGACCGGCGCTGTTTATGTCGCGGGAGAGACTTTTTCCTCTGATTTTCCGACAACAGCTGGACAGAGTTTCGCCGGGAACTACGACGCCTTCATAACTAAACTCAGCCCTGCCGGTTCGTCACTCATATTTGGGAGGCTTCTTGGCGGGTCTACTTCGACAACCAACTTGCAGGGACAAGGCGGCTCATTAGCGAGCTCCGTCGCAATCCCGGCCGGATGCAGTTCGAACTGCAGTGCATTCGTGTCGGGTCAAACGACTACGAGCGACTTTCCTATAACAACGGGCGCGTACCAAACGTCCGAGCCCAATAGCTTTAATGCCTTCGTTACTAGTGTGAGCGCGGACGGCTCTCAGGTTGTCTACTCGACTTACTACGCTGGCGGCCCGGGACCTTCGAATGATGGAACGTCTACCTATGCCGCCTCGATCGCGGTAGATGGTTCCGGTGATGCCTTCATAACGGGCACTGCCGACGTGGCAACTTTACCGAACACGGTTGGTGTCCGGTGGTGCGTACAGCGGGGGTGCTGATTGCTTTGTGGCCGAGTTCAACAGTTCCGGGACCAACCCAATCTTTGCACGATATCTCGGCGGCATAGGTTATGACTTTGGCTTGGGAATAGCTCTGGAACCGGGTCGCTCATCGAACTGCAACAGTTACGTCGCCAGCTTAACCTGGTCGACCGATTTTCCGACAACTTCCGGTGCCTTCCAGACCACTTTTGGGGGCTACGAAGACGCATTCGTGACTCAGCTAAGCAGCAGTGGCTCAACAGTGTAGTCGACCTATCTTGGTGACGCTGGGGCTGACGGCGCGGAGGCGATATCGGTGGACTCGAGCGGAAGCGCCTATGTTACCGGGTTCACTAACCTTATAAATTTTCCGCAGGTGAATTCGCTGCAAGGCCCGTCGTCTCCTTTTTCAGCTCTTCAAAGCCACCGACGGCACGACCTTCAATCCTACAGCTTCGGGTACGGCGGCGAGCGCTTTGCTGAACGTCTCAGTAGATCCGGTTAACACCAGCACAGTCTACGTCGGAACCAACCGAAGCGGAATTTTGAAGAGTACAGACGGCGGCGCTTCGATTAACCCAACCGGCCTCATCGGCCAACCAGCAGGCGCGATCGTTGATTTGAATAATCATACGACAGTGTACGCCGCTACTTTGAATGGCTTGTTAAAAAGTACTGATAGCGGCGCTACTTTCAGCGCGACTGCGCTCACAGGCCAGATTGTCAGGTCCTTCGCTCAAGACCCAAGCACGTCGCCCACGACGATCTATGCGGGCACTCAATTGAGCGGGGTGATGAAGAGCACCGATGGGGGCGCCAGTTTCCAGGTCGTTCCGACTTTGCCAAACACTGAAGTATTGTCGTTGCTGATCGACCCGCAATCGCCCGCTAATCTCTACGCGGGGACCGCGAACGGACTGTTCCGAACGAGCAACTTCCAAGCGACCGGCAGCATGAACGTCGCCAGCGAATTTTTCCCCTTGGCTCTTCTTTCCGATGGCACAGTACTAGCGAGCGGCGGCGATACTGCTGACAACACTAATCCCACCGCGAGCGCGGAAATCTTCAACCCTCGACCGGTACCTGGACATCCACCACCGGTAGCATGACCACTGCGCGGGTGTTTCACACCGCAACAACTCTTGAGAGCGGCGCAGTACTTGTCGCTGG
Organism: uncultured delta proteobacterium; assembly: GCA_963850125.1. Lineage (GTDB taxonomy): Bacteria > Desulfobacterota > Binatia > Binatales > Binataceae > Binatus. The sequence continues at coordinate 292,467 of CAWKKB010000002.1, forward strand.
GGCAGCCAACTCTTCGGGTAGTGACATTAACAGCGCTGAGCTTTTCAGCGCGGGTACATTCGCCGCGACCGGCAATATGACGACTCCGCGCGTAGGCCACACCGCCACTCTTCTTCAGGGGACTGGTACTGCTCTGGATGGTGATGTGCTGGTCACGGGCGGTGACGGCGTCCGAACCGCTGAGCTTTACAATCCCACCTTGGGAACATTCACTCAGACGGCCGGCAACATGACGATCCCTCGTTCCCAGCACACTGCCACTCTTTTGGCGAACGGCGAGGTGTTAATCGCCGGTGGAATTACGTCGTCGAATACGGTCACCGCAACCGCAGAGCTATACGATCTTTCGAGCAATACCTTTTCAGCCACCACAGGTAATATGGCTAGCCCCCGCTCTACTCACACGGCCACGCTGCTTCCGGATGGCAAGGTGTTGATTACAGGCGGCACAGACGCCTCGAACGTATTAGCCAGCGCCGAACTGTTCGATCCATCTATGGGCACATTTTCTGCGGTCGGAAACATGACGCTGCCCAGAGCGGCTCATGGCGCAATCCTCCTCGCCAACAGGCTCATGCTGGTGGCGGGGGGAGTCAGCGAATCGACCAATTCCACTACCGCTGATTTATACGACCCAACCAGCTTCACGTTTGCGCCCACGACCCTGATGAACGCGCTTCATATCACGGGCGGAGGCCCGCCGGCGCCCGCTATCCTGCTGAACAATGGAAAGGTTCTATGGGCTGGCGGAAATTTAGGACCGATAATCCCGCGGAATCGTTTTCCGAGCTCTACGATCCCAACAACAACACTTTTCTGCGGACCATAGGATGGTCTCCAATTCTCTCCCTCGCGGCGGATCCGACCAGCTATCCGACCGTCATATACGGGAGCACTCAGTATCAGGGATTGGTGGGAAGCAGTGGGGGCTTCGTCGTTTGCTCCGAAGGTTGTACGAGCTTCAATTTCTTCGAATTCGGGACGGATGGCCAAGGTGTTGTATTCGATCCGAGTACCACTCCCGGAACTATACATTTTGGCACAAATTCAGGCACGATCCTGAAGAGCGCCGATGCCGGTGCCAGCTTCAGCACTATCAGTCCCAACGGTAGTCACCCCGGAGGCTTCAATGCACTTGCCGTCGCCCCAGGTGTAACCGGAACGGTATATGCGGGGGATTTCGAAGAAGTCGACAGCTTCGTTACCCAACTCAATCCGGCTGGCTCGAATGCCCTTTTCTCCACCTACCTGGGTGGAAGTAAGGAAGACGTGGGTACGGGTATTTCAGCGAACCCGGGTGGCAGCTTGGCATATGTGACCGGGTTCACCGATTCTCCGAACTTCAACGGCGCATCGGATGGCGAGCAACCAGCGCTCAACGGAAGCGAGAACGCTTTCCTGGCGAATATCCAGCTCGCCGCAACGTCAACGGCAACTGCGACGGCCACCTCAACTGCGACAGCTACATCGAGTGCAACCGCGACCGCGACTGCCACAGCAACTCCAACCGCGACTGCAACGTCGACAGCGAGTACCACCGCAACTTTAACTGCCACTGCGACCGCTACTGGCACGACAACTGCCACGACGACGCCTACAAACACGGTAACAGTAACAGCAACTCAGACTGCGACGGCCACGACCACAGCAACCACCACCAAGACTGCCACACCGACTGCGACGGCTACAGCTACGACAACCGCAACGGTCACCGCGAGTCCTACAACGACTGCGACCGCGACCGCAACGCCGACCCCGAGCGGAACGGCAACAGCGACTCGCACCGCGACACCATCTCCAACCGAGACCCCTGTAGGTCCACTGAATGTCTCGCCCAAAAGCATTACGTTCAAGACTCAAAAGTTCGGCACTAGGAGCAAACCAAAAACGCTTGAGTTGTCGAACCCGAAGTCGAACAATGGCGAGATGGTGATCAATAGGATCAGCTTTGGTACCTCAGAATTTGCAGTAGTTGCTGGTAGCAACACTTGCGGTTCGAGCGTCCGTGTTGGTAGCAAATGCAAGATAGGGGTGGTGTTCAAACCGGAAGCTAATGGGCCACAGCCTGATATTCTTACGATCTCGGACAACGCTTCGAATGCGCCGCAGCAAGTGGCACTTAGTGGGATTGGGAAAGACGCTCCGCTTGCAACGCCCACACCAACAGCGACATCAACTCCGACTGCGACCGCTACTGAAACCGGGGGAACACCCACGGCCACACCGACCGCGACGCGTACCGCGACCGCCACTGCGACGGCGACGCGGACACCTAAACCGAAACGAACCGCCACTCCAACCGCGAGCCCCACTCCAGTTCCCGAGGACTTGAAGATCAATCCATCGTCGGGCAACTTCGGCGAAGTGACAGTAGGACAAGACAAATCGATGACATTCACACTGACCAATTCGGCCCAGAGCGGGCCGCCGATCAGCTTTGCAAGCCCGGTAGCATTTTCTGTCCCGACAACCAAACCACAGGTATTCGGGTTTCGAGCGGGGGCCGCGAACTGCCTACAGCAATTGTTGCCGCAGAAAACGTGCAAGCTGACGGTGGAATTTGTTCCGGCTTCGAAGGGCCCGCAATCTCCCTCGGCGGTGACCGTCCATGACAATGCTTCCAACGCGAACCAGACGATCCCGCTAAGCGGGTCCGGCAAATAGCGCGGGCTGTCCCTCGCGAACTTCAAACAAAAGCGGCGCTCCGAGATGGTCAAGGTTCCTGGCGCTGCTGATTTTGATGCTTGCGGTGACGGTCAAGGGATGTGACAACGGTTCAGTCGGCTCATTGCTGACCTCGACTTAGACGGCGAAAAAAGCGATGGCCACGAGCATGAAAACGGGAACCTTAATAGTAATCGGTGCTCTTCCGGTAGTGCTCTCGACGATTAAGGTGTCTTCGTCAAAAAAGCCCTTAAATTCTGGCTCGAACGAAGTAGAACCCACGTTCCGGTTAACCTCGACTATCAGTCCTTCCAGAAGTCTTTGAACCGGTCGGCCGCAAGTTCGGTCTAGCGCACGGTATGCGTAGACCTAGAACTGGAAAGCATTTACGATTTCCAGAATGACGCCTTAACTCTGGTAAGCTTGCACTCCTTGAGCTGGAGCGCGCTGCACCGTAACGGTCTCAATAGCGATCGAACTTTAATTCCGGCTGGTGGTTCCTGTTTTTTCAATGTTGGGCAATTTGTTCGGCAAACTTCCCGCGAGAATGCGGTGCGCGTTCGAACGTTGCGTTCAAAATAGCGGACGTAGTAGTCGAATGAGTTGTAAACTATTTGATGTTTCCGTCATTTGGCACTACGGTTCGAACTCGAGATCTGTTTCAAATCGCGCGCTGAGGTTCTTGCGGGGACTGTTCAGTTGTCATTCGGGTCCAGATATCGCGCCACATTAATTCTCGTTGGGCTATTGATCGTGGCGGCATCTATGGTCGCGCTTGCGAACGATCCTGTCAGCTCCCCTCCTGATGTTAAGGGGCGTTTTTTTGCGGCCATACTGAAACTCAAACCCGAAAGGCACGACTTCGGCAAAGTCACGGCGACGCTGCACAGTGCGCCGCTGATCGTTACGGCCACCAACAAGTCCAGGTCAGCTTCGATCACCCTCACCAGCATCGTTGCGTCGTCGCCCTTCGCGATACAAAGCAACGGATGCACCGGCGCCTTGGATGCCGGCAAATCCTGCGAGGTCGAGGTCGTCTTCGATCCGATTGGCGCCGGAGAGGTGAAAAACAAAAGGGGCCTGACGTTCATCGACTCCGCGAAAAAGAATCCGCAGCACGTCGAGTTGGCGGGAGACGGAGTAGTTGATCCGACGCCCACCCCTACTGCGACGCCCACGCCCTCGCCTTCACCCAGCGCTTCACTCACGCCATCACCCAGCACGACTTTCACGGCGACACCGTCCCCCTCCGCCAGCTGTACGCCATTTGAGATGCCGACACCGTACGTCGCAGGGCTGGTATTGATTGCGGGAGGTCAAGGCTCCGATGGTACTCCTCTGAACAGCGCTGAGGTCTTCAACCCGGCTACGAACCGGTTCACCCTTACGACCGCACCCGCGCTCGGCGGCAGTAACATGAACGATGGCCGGTACAGCCATGCGGCGGCAGCGACAAATACTACCAATGGCGGCGCAGCGATCCTGGTGACCGGAGGAGTCGATGCCAGCGGTGTCGCAAAAAGCACCGAAACTTTCTCCGGCAGCAGCAACCAGTTCTCTCTCGGCCCCGACATGACCGACTCACGGCAAGGTCACACCGCAACATTCCTGGTTGGCGTTACCCAGGTTTTGGTCGCGGGCGGACAGGGTGCCAGCGGCACCGTCCTCAAATCAGCGGAGATCGTCGGCGCAGCTTCGTCGACAATGAACACCGCACGCGTAAACGCGGCTGCCTCTGTGGAGAAGGTCTACAATGCAATCGTACGAAACTCCTGCCCCGGCAGAGCGGTAATTACCGGCGGCTCCGATGGCGTGAGCGCGCTACAAACCGCCGAACTGTTCGATCCGGGCTCCAACAGCTTTACTCTGACCGATGACGTTTCGCTCGGCGGCAGCCAGATGAACGCGGCCCGGATCTTCCATACCGCGACGTTGCTGTCCAACTCCGGCAACCTCAAGGTCCTCGTAGCGGGCGGCGAAGGCGTTGCTGGAGTTGCGCAGGCGAGTGCAGAGATCTTCGACGTGGCGAGCAACAAATTTACCCTGACCACCGATCTTGGTGGAACCGATATGAACGATGCCCGCGCGAAGCATACTGCCACAGCGATCGGAGCAACGACAGTATTGATCGCTGGAGGAATAGATAGCTCAGGCAATGCCCTGGCTACCGCAGAGGTGTTCGATCTGTCCACCAACTCGTTCACCAAGGTCGGCTCGATGCATAGCGCGAGGTTCGATCATGCGGCGGCGGCTCTCTCCAACGGCAAGATACTGATTACCGGGGGCGAAGACGGAAGCGGAACCACGCTCAATACCGCGGAGATCTTTGACCCGGGAACTAACACCTTCACGCTGACTACCGATCCTTCGCTCGGCGGCAACGTCATGAACGCCGCGCGCAAGCTGCACACGGCAACCCCATATTAGCGACCTCGTTGTCGGTACCGAAAACTTGATCCGGGGTGACGGGCCAGTCGGACTGTGATAGTCGAACGCCCGATGGTCGAGTTTCTGATCAAGCTGCTGCTGGTCGCGCGATCCAAACTGAAATCACGGGCAAGACTCGAGGCCGAAAACATTGTCCTGCGGCAGCAAGTGATAGTACTGAGCCGAAGGCCTCGGTCGCGGCTACGGCTCCGGAACATCGATCGGCTGATCTTGGTCGGGATGTACCGACTGTTCCCCTCGATTCTGAATGCGATCACGGTGATCAAGCCCGAGACCGTGATCCGCTAGCATCGACGCGGCTTTCGGGCGTAGTGAGATATAGAAAGCTCCAGCGTGAAATTGATAGTCAGCGTTCCGGTTCCTATTGGATCGACGGTGTACGTCCCGACCATTTTCGCATTGCAATGACTCTGACTGCTGTATGCCGCACCATACTTTCCGGACGCAGTACTTCTGCTTCGTGTCGCGTTCACAGCGACCGATCCTGTGAGACGTCCTAGCCCATCAAATTGTGAATCACAGCACGTACGAGCAGCCGTTACCCGCCGCGATGCAGGAGAACGCGGCCGCCGGAACTCGACACGTGATACCAAGCTAAGCCAACGGTATCTAGATGTCTACAAGAACCTCGGAGGTATCGCCCCGAATGCAACGTCGAGCATATGTAGCCGTACGACCGCGCTAGTTTTCACGGTAGGCTCTGTGGTCCTCGCACATTGGTATGCGGGCAAGCCCGTTAACGACCTCCAACAGCAAGCTCTTGAGCTAGCTCTAGACGACTCGCAAAGCTCAGCTGGTCACTTTCCCAGGAAATCTCAATCCGAGCGACGCTTGTCATCGATCCCAAGGACTTACGTCAAACTATTAAGGGACAAGGCTCTACCGCCGAAATGGCAGGATAGAGCGGCCGCCAATATCGGAGCCAAGGTCGTGACACTCGATTCCGGCCACATGGCGCCTCTTACTCATCCGACAGAACTCGCGGCAACTCTGAACAGTATTGCCGCCAAGGATCAGACACGTTGACCTGTGCCAGCTATGGTCTTAGAAATGAGATTCGAAGATCGACGGCTATGAATGAACTATTGGATTTGGACTATCTCCTCTTTGCTTTTTTGGTAGGCGGTCTAGCCTGTCGCGAAACTCGATTCATTGAGCGTTTCAGATTTCTTCGCCCAGATGGGGTCGTTCCGGCGTAATACCTTTTGGCTCTTTCTTTGGTCTTCGGCACTCTTCGGAGGCGCATGGATGAACTGCAGCAGCAGCTGGGAATGGAGACCGAAAGTTTCTGGCGTACGGCGATGTGATGTATGGAGGGCATAAACCGAAAGAGACCTACAGGGATCGTCTTCTTGGTCGGCGTGTTCACCGTAGCAGCGGCCGCCAGCGTCGTCGGCATCGCCGGTTCCGACAACTATAAACCTCCGCTCTCCCAGCAACAGACTGCGGTGACCCAGACCGTTCAGCAGACTGCCCCGGTCCAGCAAGCGCCGGTCCAGCATGCCGTCAAGGCGGCTGACACGGACTCCGAGAAGTACGCCAAGCTGGCTGCGATGGAAGCCTATGACCAGTATCTGCTGGCTGCCGACGGCTATAAGGCTACTGCGCGCCTTGACTACGGTAACTGCAACGGCGGCCCGCCGACCGGACTCGTCGATCCCGGCTTGCATTATCACGGCACCTCGACCTGCATTGAATACGCCGCGGTCGTGACCTCGAGCGCCAACGCCGGGCAGCACGTGCATATCTACGTGCAGCATCACGGGGTGTCGGACGACCGCACCGATACCAAATTCACCGCACTGGAGGGCCCCGCCTTGCCGGCGAACTAAGCCCACGCGGCGAAAGCCTGTCAAGACATGGACTCCGGTCAACGCGGAAATCGTGACGACAAGATGGCGCCGCACAATACGTATCCATGCGCGGGTGAGGACAAGTGGATCGCGATCGCGGTCGGCTCCCAATCGGAATGGGAAGCTTTGTGCTCGGCGATGTGGAATCCTGCGTGGACGCGCAATGCAAAGTTCGCCGATCAGTGCTTGCGTTGGCGTGACTGCGACGAGCTCGATACTCACCTCGCGCGATGGACGCGGCGCTATGAGCATATCGCGCTCGCGAAAACGCTGCAGCGTGCGGGTGTCGCAGCAGGACCGTTGCTCGACAGCGTCGAGATCCACGACTACCCGCATCTATGGGAGTGGGGATTTTTCCGCAAGATCAATCATCGCGAGGTCGGCGAGCGGATCCTGCCGAACATGCCAGTGCGAATGAGCAATGTCGCCGAGTTTAACTACTCGATCTCGCCCGATCTCGGCGAGCACAATTGCAAGATCTTCGGCGCACTGCTTGGACTGTCAGACGTGGAAATAGCGAATCGGATGGAGCAGAAAGTTATTCATTAAATAGCGATGGGAGGCTCAACATGGGAATCCTCGACGGTAAAGTTGCGGTGGTGACTGGGAGCGGGCGCGGAATTGGGCGCGCGGTTGCGAAGGCGATGGCGGCTCATGGTGCGGCGGTTATCGTAAATGATCTTGGCGTTACGGTGGACGGGAGAAAAGAACCGGCGACTCCCGCGGATGAAGTAGTCGCGGAGATTAAGAAGAGCGGCGGAATCGCGGTTCCCAATGCACTGGATATCGCGACTGTTAGCGGCGGGCAGGGCGTCGTTGATCACGCGATTCGGGAATTCGGGAAGCTGGATATCCTCGTTAACGTCGCCGGCATCCTGAGAGATCGAATGATCTTCAACATGGCCGAAGAAGAATGGGACGAGGTGATTCGGGTTCATCTCAAGGGTCACTACTGCACGATCCGGCCGGCGTCGGCACATATGCGCGAGCGCAAAGCGGGGCGGATCATCAACTTTTCGTCGGGCGCTGCGTTGGGAGCTCCGGGGCAACCCAACTATGCCGCGGCGAAGGCCGCGATTCTCGGGCTGACGTATAGCAGCGCCGTCGCTCTGGCCAAGTACAACATTACCGTCAATGCGATCATGCCCGGTGCCGCGACTCGAATGACAGATTCCATTCCCGAAGGCCGGATGCTGGGAGGGAACTTTGGTCAAAGCACAACGGCAACCAACTCACCGATGGATCCGTCGAACGTGGCGCCGGTGGTGGTGTTCCTTGCGAGCGACGAAGCACAATACGTCAATGGACAGGCAATCGGCGCGATGGGCTATCGGGTGACTCGCTACTCGCACATCGTGCCCGAAGTCGTCCTGATGGGAGACGGCCCATGGACAGTGGAGCGGCTGGCGAAGTCGTTCAAGTCATCGCTCGGCACTGATCTGAAACCGCCACGGATGTTGTAGGAATCCTAGTCAGGAGAAGGCGCGTGAAATTCGGTATCGGCTTTGCCAACTCGCATTCAGCGATCCGAGCTTGTTGGCGCATCTGGCGATCACCTCCGAGCGACGCGGTTTTGAATCGCTGTGTGGAGTGTGGCTTCTAGTAACGCCCCAAAATGATCCGATCTTACGCAATTCGGGCAGGATGAGTCGGACGAAGCGGAACGGGTTCGGGGACGCCTAATCGGAGGTTGCGCGCAATCCAGCACGCGTTAGCAGTTGAACCGCTTTGGGAGCGTCTGCCGGATCTATAAGCACCACCCCACTCCCGTTGATAAATCCGCCGCGTCGTGCGGACCCGATTCCATAATCGCGGAGAGTAAGGCCCTTTGCGGACGTGTCCGCCAAGTTCGTTAGCCTGGCGGCTGGTGAGCCAGAAAGGTGAAACGTACTTCGAGGCCGAGAGCAGGAAAAAGTTTACGCCGCGATAGGGCGGCATCTCGCCGTGATCAGCACATTGTGGGCCGAGTCTTTGCCACGCCACCAAACACGCGAGCCTTGGGAACCCCGAATAACCTAGTGGGCAAGCGCTGGTGTCCACGAGGCGTCCAGCCTATTTTGGCAATCCGAACTGATTGAAGGATAGTCGTTTTTTCTCGAAAGCTCGGGTCGGCTCACATCGACCTAAGCTGGGAAAAACGGTTAACTCATTTCATTGCCTGATTTGAAACTTAAGAAAGGGTACCAAAAATGGCGGAAACACATGAAGGAGGTTGTCTCTGTGGAACCGTTCGCTATCGAGTCGTCGGGAATCCAACGGTGGCGGGTGTTTGCCATTGCGCGTTTTGCAAACGACGGACGGGGAGCGCATTTGGTATGGCCGCGTACTTTGACGACAGCGCCGTCGAAATCCGGGGTGACCTTAAAAGATATGAATATCGCTCGGACGAGAGTGGCCGCTGGTTAAAACTAGAGTTTTGCCGAAGTTGCGGAACGACTGTGACGGGTACGGCGGAGTGGAATCCCGGCGCACGTGTGATTATGGGAGGGACTTTCGATGATCCGAACTGGGTTGAGCCTCGAGCCCACTTTTTCACCCGATCGGCGCTGCATTGGGTGGTCATTCCTGTTGATGTAGAGGTTTTCGAGACGCTCCCAAGTCAAACCAGGGAAGAGTAGAGCGGCTTGGCGTTCGTCCCGTCCGGCGAGCAACAGCGGGAACATCGCCACGGCGAATGTCGATATCGCGGCTTTCAGCGGGGTTTGCGAAGCATCGGAAACATCGGCGGCGAATCTGCCAACTGAATCGTGCCCATCAGCTTCCGGCACGGCTTCGAAAATCTTAGTCTGTACATTCGAGGATTTGAAGATTCCCAGGTATGCGAGCTTGCCAGCAACGCGTGCCTCATCGAGTGTGATCGCCATAGCATGTGTGTGGCGAATTACGGGCTCTCGGCGGGAGTGGGCTGGTGTGCTCGGTTGGCGCGCAGTCGAGAAATCACACGCTGAAGCCTGTGCCACTCGCAGTTACGAAGATGCTGTCGGCGATGGCCGGCTTTGAAGCGAGCCATTGTCGAAGGCAAAGTCGACGCGCTGCTGATCTCGCCCGAGCGACTGGCAAACGACAACTTCGTGCAAGAGGTGTTACAGCCCATCGCAGATCGCATCGATTGGTTATCAGCGTTTAATCCCTAAGATCCGCAAACCTAGTCTGGATACACAGTTGAATGACAGCGAAAATGATCGCCGTTGAAACGCCGAACATCAGCATCCCATTCGCGGCTTCGAGCGGTCCCAACATTCTTCATGAAGGTGTCATAATCACATCTCCGTAAGTAGTCGGGCGGTTGCGTACTGGAGAACCTCGCGCTCCGTCACCAGCCGCACGTTCTTAGCCCCCAGCGGCCGGGTCGGCTGCGTCTGTTCGCAATCGACCGTTTGCTCTGGGTCTGGCTCTACCGATTGTGGCCGAGCTGTCTGGAGTTGATGATATTGGTTAAGACGCCACGTCCAATGGCATCGCCAGGGCTTCCGCCTGTTCTGGCGAAGGCGCTCGAGATGCGGTCGGCCGTCAGTCGATCGCGAGATTCGCGATCTGATTCGGCAGATGAGCAGCGCCAACCGTGGGGTACGCCGCCCGGATCCACGGTGAGCTTCTCAAGCTCGGTATCGAGATCAGCCAAGCAACCGTCGCGAAGTACACGGCGCGAAGACGAGGTACACCTTATCCGACCTGGCGTAGCTTCCTGCGCGATCAGGCCGAGGGCATCGCTGCCATCGACACATTCGTAGTGGCGTCTGCGTCGTTTCGGCTGCTCTACGTGATGATCTTCTGGCCCATGATTGCAGGAAGATCGTGCGCATTGCTGTCACCGAGCATCCGACCACAGTCTGGCTCTCGCGCCAAGTGACACAGGCTTTCCCGTGGGACACGGTTCCGCGCCATCTGCTACGCGACCGTGACGCATCGTATGGCTCGGCCTTCCGACGCGGGGTCGAAGCAATGGGGATCACGGAGGTAATCACGGCGCCCGCTCCCCATGGCAGAACGCTTACGTCGAGCGCATGATTGGTTCGATCCGTCGCGAATGTCTCGACCACCTCGTGATATTCCACGAGCGTCATCTGCGCCGAGTCCTACCCTTTTATGTCGACTACTACCGCGGAACCCGCACTCATCTTTCGCTCGATAAGGATTGCCCTTACTCCCGCCCGATTCAGCATCGCAGCCTCGGAAGAGTCGTCGCTATCCAAAAGTCGGTGGCTTGCATCACCGCTACGAACGTCTCGCCGCTTGAGCTGTCCCGTATCCCTACTCGATCGTTTGCCAGTGGCCAGCGCGCCGTCGTCTGAGGATCGATGCGTCGGAGAGTTTTTCGATCTCGATGAGGGTTAGCCGTTTATGGTTCGGATCCCAGCCGGCATCATTTTGAGCGCATCGATTCGACACCGATTTCTCGCAGCCGCACAAAATTCTGGTTCAGACGGAATTTTTAGTAGGGGCAGCCGGCATTACTCGCAGCATCGGTGCGTAGGCTGCGGCGGTGCCACATCCATCGCGGGATTTTGCTCAAAGAAACCTGAGGGTTTGAGCATAAAGCCGGCATATGAAACTGGCATGACCGGCCAGTCCTCGGTCCGTGGCACATGGTGGACGCCGAATGAGTACCATGCGACCAAATCCGTATTCACCAGCGGGAGATCGCGTTTGATCCATTGATCGAGACCGTCAGGAGCGGGATTTTGATTGATATAATCGCCGGACGCGTATCGCTGCGCCGGATTGTAGGCGGTGATCCAAAGGTTGTGGCGAATAAATCCGGCACGTCTGAGCAAGCTCGCCCCCTCGTGTGCGAAAGGCCGAACCACGTCAGCTCCGGGCATGATTTTGTAGCCTGTTGGCTGACCCACTGCATTGCGGTGTGATGGATTCACGATGAGCCAGGCGCGCCCAATCGCGGGATCAGCATCCCTGCCTGCTTCCAACTGGTTGCTTATGAGCGTGTACCTTGGACGGTACGAACCATTGTACGGGTTGGCGGGCCCAATCGGGTCGGCGACTGTGTCGACCTCGTAGACAGAATTGCCTGGCCCGTCCACATTCATATCCAGACGGAAATTGAAGTAATGTTGATGAATAGGGGCGTAAAGCTGGGGAGCCACCAGAACGCCATGAGTAGGTTGCACGCCCGGCGGATGGGCACCGACCGACAGGCATCCCGTTAGCTTGACCTCGAGCTGTATTTCGCCGCTTTGATAGAGGTACCAGAAGAATCCATAATCGTAATTTCCGACCGTCGCGAAAAAAGAGACCACCAAACGGCGTGAGCGCCTGACTTCGCTGCGCTTAGTCCGCCAGTCGCTATGCTTCCAAAGCGTGCCATAATCCTCTTCATGCATGCAGACGGCGTTTTCGATGGTTTCGACCTCACCCGCCATGTTCACCATATGCGCGTCAAAGTAGTGAATTGTGCCGACGCAATCGCAACCAAGCTTGAGGCTGTTGGCCATTCGGCCGATGCCGTATTCCCCGACGTCAAAGGCATTCTTTTTGTTGTGCGTTCGAGTGGGATCGCCATATGGCACTTGCATCTCAGACAACGACGCCCGGTACAAAATTGGACGTACACGGCCCTGATCCTCGTATGCGAGCTGATGCAGTACGAGGCCCTCACGCGAGGTAAAGCCGACCCGAAAACGCCATTTCTGCCAGCGTACCTCATAACCGTTCACAGTAAAGCTCGGACCCTGGGGCTGTGATATCTCCAGTGGCTTCAAGTCCTGCCGCAGTGGCCCGAGAGATTCGGCAGCATAAGTGCCGGTCAAAGGTGGGAGCGGTACTTCGACATCATCGATCACCTCTACCACCTCCATCTTTTCGAGGTCGACGAAGGTAATTAATCCCTCAACCGGACGGCCATAACCAACGTCGGCATCGCTGCCGCGAATCCACGTGAGGCCTTGGGCCAGCCGACGGTCGGGAAACCGTTCATCACCGTAAGCGCCGGCAGACCAGGGATCGACGATGGCCTTGTCGAATTCGGTGATACCGCGGCGGGTGAGCGCAGCACGCCATTTGGGATCGGCTTTGACGGCATTTTCGCACTGCATGAACTCCTCGACGATGATGCCGGGTTGGACTCCGCGGCGCTCCTGAGATGTGAGCAGTTTTTCGTCACGCAAGCTAACCAGCACTTCCAGCACCCGTCGACCAGCAAGATCAAGCACGATAATGAAGGCGCGCCGATCTGGAATATTGCCGGGGTTGTTATTTTCGATTTCAGTCTTGGCTGGTTCATGCAAGTTGACCGAAACGTAACGCATATGGTCACTAATGGGGCCTTGGGTACGTAGAATGTGGATGGCGGCCTTCACTTCGTCCGCACTTAGTGGATCCAGCGAATGACGTCGATCTTCTTTCACCAGGTTGGAGTCATCCATCTTCGATCTCCTCTTAGCACTCAAGACCGTACAGGGTTGCATGGCCAAACACACCTCGGCAGGTTCGCTTCACTTCGTCTTCATGGACTGGAGACAGTGAGCTCCTCACAGCTGGACGGAATTCATATCGCCTCATTCTGGCGGCTGGTAGAAGATGGCGCGCCGTTGCCTGGTGCGCGCGACTCTTCCCAGGACACACGTTCGCTTCAATTCAAGCTAGCGGTTGAGCTCCGGGATGACGTGCTTGCCGATCAGCTGCATGCTCTTCATGATTTTGCCGTGTTCGAGTCCGCCGAACTGGACCCATGTCAGCATCTGGTCCACTCCCATCTCGCGATAAGTGCGGAACAGCTTGATTAGATCATCAGGCGTTCCAACCGCGATGATGCCGTCGCGCGCCCCGCTGTTCGACGTCGCCCGAGACCGCTGAGGCAGCGCCGGCGCGCGCCTGTGCCGGTTGTTGGGTTAGATACTTGTAGCTGTCAGCTTTGCGCTGTAATTTTAGGGCTTTCTCGGGTTTACCTGTCGCGGTAACTCGTGAGACTGTGGGCTCCGAGGGTCGTAGGCCGGACTGCCTGGGGAAGAAAAGGAGTCATTCATGAGCGAGTTAGAAAAACGTAATCTCGAGGTAGTCAAGCTCTGGGCGGAGACCTACAACAACGATGTCGATCGCATGGTGAACGAATGTTACGCCGAGAACTGTGAGGTCTCCTCGATGTTCGGCGGAGCAATAATTGAAGGACGACCGCGTTTTCTCAAGCTCGAGCAGCGCGTCGTCAAGGTTGCGCCCCGCCGCAACATTCGCCTCGATCGGACCCACGCGGTTGGCAACGTGGTGGTGGTTGAAGCAACGCTTTTCGATCCCGATCAGGGCGATGAATGGCGGTCTCCCTTCTGCGCGATCCTCACTTTCAAAGACGGCCGCATAGTAGAAGATCGCACCTACTTGGATGACACCCGATGGCCCGGGTTTCAACGGCCCAAGTAAACCGGCAATGGAGCAATATTCCGGCTCAAAAAGTTCGGCGGTCTTCACCGACGATCAATTAGCAATTCGCAACTTGACGCGTCGATTCGTCAGGAGCGAGATTCTTCCCAACATCTTGCAGTGGGACGAAGAAGAGGCCGTCCCTGTGCATGTGTGGAAGCGCATCGGCGAGCTCGGTCTTCACGGCGTGTGCGCGCCTACTGAGTGGGGCGGTTCTGACAGTGGGATTGTCGCATGGGCTATGATGGTCGAGGAGCTCGCCTACGGTGATTGCGCGATCGCCAACCAAGTCGGCGGGATCTCGTTTCCTTACGTAGCAAAGCTACTGCAATTCGGCACGGATCAGCAGAAGGAAAATTTCCTGCGGCCGGTCGTCGAGGGCAAATATTACATCGCGCTTCTGCTCAGCGAACCGCATGCAGGATCGGATCTTTCGAGTTTGCGAACCCGTGCTGTTCGCAAAGGCGACCGCTGGATAATCAACGGACACAAGGTTTTCATTACGGGCGGCAGCTCGGCGGGGGCAGCGATTCTGCTGGCTAACGCCGATCCGGATTTAGCAAAGAATGGGCTCACAACCTTTCTGGTCCGGCCTAATATGCCTGGCTATTCCGTCATTCGTCGGGAAAAGAAGCTCGGGCACCGGGTGATGGACATTTGCCAAATCGCATTGGACGGCCTTGAATTGACCGACGCCGATGTGTTGGGTTCTGTTGGTAGCGGCTACAAGATCATTCTCGAGGGGCTGGACACCAATCGCGTGGGCGTGGCCGCGCAGGCGGTCGGCGTTGCGCAGTCAGCTTATGACCACGCGCTCGCATACGCGAAGGAGAGGCACAGTTTCGGCCAGCCGATTATCGAGCATCAAGCAATCGGGTTTCGCCTTGCCGAAATGGCGACCCGAATTGAGGCTGCGCGGCAACTTTACCTTCACGCCGCCCGATTAAAGGAGCAAGGACATCCCCGGCTCAAGGAAGCATCGATGGCGAAACTCTTTGCCGCCGAGACCGCTGAGTGGGTGTGCACTAACGCGCTACAGGTATTCGGCGGTGCAGGTTATCTGCAGGGATCGATGGTTGAGAAGCTCTATCGCGACCAGCGCGTGCTACAAATCTATGAGGGTACCAACGAGGTGCTGAAGATGCTGATCCAGCGCGATGCTATGCGAGGCAACTGAAGGCGGCTTCGACCCGCTGAAACCTTGTCTGGCTACGGGCTCGTCACTCTTTGCTTCAAGCGATGCTGAGATTGGTCGAGATAAATAGCAAAGTGAAGCTGGACAAAATGTCGACGAAGGACTCCCAGGAATTTCAAGATGCCATGCAGGCGGGACAAAAGGCGAGCGAAGCTATGGGCCAAACGATTTCGGCCTGTGGTTCCTCAAAACTTCATCCGCGCGCACGGAAACGCCGGAGACCGGCCGGGACGCGCTAACGCGGTGGACTTCGAATCAAGAAAGCGGCGGCGCGATGCGGTCTTCTTGAGCCGCTCCACACAGAGGCAACGCGATGCGTCACTCCGCGATGGAACTGAGTGGACCGCAGACAGATTGTTCGATTGCTTAGGGTGGGCTGAGCTCGGCTGAAGCTGGTCTTGAGCCCAACCCATACCGTCGCAATCTGTGCAGCCCCGGATCGCTCGAACCGGGCCGAATAAGACTGACTCTGTAGGCCAGCGTCTCCCCTCGACCATTCCTCGTAGTACTCGCAGTGACCGAACGCCATGGCTTGATTGCGAAGAAAAGTCCGCCACGATTGCCCCGGCCGTCTGCTTCGAGCAGGCATGTAGCGCGATACAGTGGCTTGGGAAACGTTGAAACCCAGCATCAGCAGTTCACCATGGATCCGCGGCGCTCCCTACAGAAAGTTCTCACGGGCCATCTGTGCGATTAGATGGCGGATTTCGCTGGAAACCCTCGGGCGACCGCCGCGCCAGCGACCACGTGCTCTATATCGCCAAAGCGCTGACCAGCCTTCACGGCGCCAACGCAAGACCGTCTCGGGCTGGACGATGGTCAGGCTGTCGCGCCATTGGGGCCACCAGCGCGAGAACAAGATCCAAAAGAGCCTATCCCACAGGCGAAAACATGGGCGACGAGTTCGGCTGCGCTCGAGCACGGCGATTTGATGGCGCAGCGCGATCGATTCCAACAACAGCGCGATGAGGGTTCGCGGTTCGCTGCCAGGTCCCTCCGACAATGATTCGCTTGGCGCGATCCCCATACACCGCAGGCTATCGCCAGACGTTCGAAACCACCAATGAATTTGCTCGGATCAAGTTGTGAGGAACCACAGTCTTCGACTAAACAGTCGGTTGTGCCGTAAATAGAGCAAGCTGGCGAAAAGTGCCCGGATTAGTCTCAAAAGGCCGTGCAAAAGAGACGGCTCGGTTTGTCGAACCAATGCAGTGCGTCGTCAGCCGCCTATCGCCTCATTCTGGCGGCTGGTAGAAGATGGCGCGCCGTTGCCTGGTGCGCGCGACTCTTCCCAGGACACACGTTCGCTTCAATTCAAGCTAGCGGTTGAGCTCCGGGATGACGTGCTTGCCGATCAGCTGCATGCTCTTCATGATTTTGCCGTGTTCGAGTCCGCCGAACTGGACCCATGTCAGCATCTGGTCCACTCCCATCTCGCGATAAGTGCGGAACAGCTTGATTAGATCATCAGGCGTTCCAACCGCGATGATGCCGTCGCGCGCCCGCTGTTCGACGTCGCCCGAGACCGTTGAGGCAGCGCCAGCGCGCGCCTGTGCCGGTTGTTGAGTTAGATATTTGTAGCTCTCCGCTTTGCGCTCGCTTCCTTTTTCGGCCCAGGGCAGAAAGAGTTCGGCGGCAAGCCCGGCGACAATCTCGAGCGGGCGCGTAACGTCTTCGATGGCCTGCTTGCGAGTCTCGGCGCAATAGGTCTGAATCAGCACCGCGGATTGATCATTGACGAATCCGCCCACCGGCTCGGCATGCTTGATCGCTTCCTTGTACCCGGCGATTCGGGGCGCCAATTCTCCCGGAGTGCCGGTCACGAAACCGAGCATCCCGAGCCCTTTCTGGCCCGCCAGATTGAAGGTGGCAGGGTTGGTTCCCGCCAGCCACAACGGAGGATGCGGTTTCTGGATTGGTTTCGGGACCACGTAACTCGAAGGTATGTTGTAGAACTTGCCGGCGAACTGGACCGGCTCGTCCTTCCAGCTGCGGACTAGAATTTCTATCGCCTCCGCCCACATCGCCTGCGTGTCATCCGGATTCACTTCGAAGCCGTCGAGCTCCTGGAGCGTGACGGCACGGCCGGTGCCCAAATCGACGCGACCGCCGCTCAGGATGTCTAGGACCGCGGCGCGCTCGGCGATGCGGAGCGCGTGATTGAAATTCCGCGGCAGCAGCGCGATGCCGTGACCAATCCTGATCCTGGAAGTGCGCTGAGTGAGTGCCCCAAACAGCACTTCCGGCGCCGGGCAGTGCGACCATTGCGGGAGCAGATGATGCTCGACCGCCCACACGTGTCCCCATCCGAGTTGATCGGCCAGAACAACCTGCTCGATCACTTCGCCATAGGTTCTGGCTTCGACGCCGGGAGTCCACGGTTTCGGAATTTGAACTTCGTATAGCAGGCCAAGTTTCATGCTGTCCTCTTCTATTTGATTGGATTGCGTGTTCGGTTCAACGATCCGGGTGCGCGATCAAGGCTACTTGCGACCATTGGCGCTGCGAGGACGGACCTTGAGAAAATTCGGGTGCCTGAACGGATCGCCGGGCGCAAGGCTACGAGGGAGTTTCCTGAAGACCGGCTCCGAGCTCTCGCCCGCGTCCCCACTCGGCAGTTCGGCTGGAGTCAGGCCGCCGGCCATACGCGGAGTATAGACCGCGTCCTCGCCGAAGAAGCGCAACGACAAGGTCCGGCGGCGCTGGCTCGGAAGCGTGGGCGCTCCGCCATGGAGCATGGCCGGATGAAACACCAGGATGTCGCCCAGCGCGATCGCCCATGACACGATGTCCCATCGATTGCGATCAGCCTCGATATTCGGCAGGCGCGGCAAAGTCTCCTCCGGGTAAATGGGCGCGGTGTCGTCGACGAGGTCGAAGCGCGAACCGTTGTACAAAGTTCCGCGATGCGACCCTCGCACCAGCTCGAGCGAATTCTCTTTGGCTAAGTGCTCGAACGGAATCCATATGACGGCAATCTGCTCGCCGCCGACGGGAAGATAGGAAGAGTCCTGATGCCACGGCGTGCGCCGACTTTTTCCGCCGTGCTTCAGAAACACCTGCTCGTACATGAACCAGACGTCCGGCGTTCCCCAAATCGCAGCAGCGATATCGGCGGCCGGCGACTGCTCGAGCATATGGCGATACGCCGCGACCGCATTCGGGTTGGCGAGGTCCTGATAGAAGGTCGCGGAAGCATCGTCCTTGCTCGGATAGTTCGCGGCCACCGGACTCGGATGCCTGAGGCTCCAATCGAGTGCGGCCTGCGCCAGGCGGAGCGCTTCGGCGTCGAGCGCATGCTCGATAAACACGACTCCGTTGTCGCGAAACTCTTTTTTCAGCGCATCGGAAACCAGGCTAGGCATTTTATCTATTCCGTCCTCCGCTTCACGATTGAAAGTACAGACTAGAATTCATAGGGCGGGTTCAAAAATTTTATCATTCAGAAGCCATGAGGTCTGGGACAGCCGCCGACCAGGGGGAGCAAATGTTCGGCCAGATCAAGCGTCGTGCGATCGTGCAGGTACGCCCCCACGATTTGAATGCCGATTGGGAGTCCGTTCTTCAAGCGGCCGACGGGAATTACGGTAACCGGTAAGTAGCAAGCGCCCGCCGGAGCCATCCAGGTTGTCAGATCCCAATAGGGCCGCTGCTCGCCTCCCACCGAGGCGATTCGGCTTGCCATGGGTTCGGAATGATCATGCGGCATGGCTGGACAGGGCATGACGGGGAGCAAAATGGCGTCCCACTGTGTGAAGAACTCCTCCCAGCGTTTGCGCATCTGAAGGCGCCGCTCGTTGTAGCTGAGCCATTGGCGATGTCGCATCGCGAGCAGTCTTCGCGTGTGTGCGGCGGGCATGTCGCCGACAGTTGCGGCGTACTCGTCGAGACGATCAGCCGTCACGCCACCAGCCAGTGCAGCTTGCAGGAGAGCGAAAAAAGTGTCGGCCACTTTCTCAAGCGTGAACTCCGGCCGCGCCTCGTGATCAACTCTTACGCCGGCGGCTGCTAATTTCTGAGTCGCACTTTCCAGCAGTTCACCTACTTCCGGTTCCACTCGACAGGCAGGATCGTCGAGCCATGCGGCTACACGGTATTGTTTGAGAGTTGGACGACGAGGAGGGGGCAGTTCCAGATGCCAGGCCGGTTTCTCCCATCGATTGGGACCGGCCATGATGTCCAGACCAAGCTTGAGATCCTGTATCGTGCGCGCCATTGGCCCCGCGACCGCGAGATCCGCGAGAGTCAGCGTCCCCGGAGGACCAGGAATTTGACCATGTGCCGGCACGATTCCATAACTCGGCTTATGGCCGACAGTACCCGACATATGCGATGGCAGCCGAATCGAGCCGCCAATATCGCTTCCGAGTTCCAGCGGAGTAAATCCGCACGCCAGAGCTGCAGCCGAGCCACCGGATGAGCCGCCTGGAGTGCGGGACACATCGTGGGGATTGTTGGTGGTGCCAAAGACTTTGTTGTAGCTCTGTAGGTCGCCCGCATAGATCGGCAGATTGGTCTTGCCGAAGATTACCGCTCCAGCTTCGCGCAGGCGCGCCACCGGCCACGCGTCTTCGGTCGGAATAAAGCTGGCAAGCTCAGGCGCACCTGAAGTCGTGCGCATTCCCACGGTTTGGAACGAATCCTTGATAGTCATCGGCACGCCGTGCAGGCGGCCACGCAGCTCGCCGCGCGCCAAGGCGGCGTCCGCAGCGTCGGCCTCGGTTCGGGCGCGTTCGGCGTCAATCGTCACGACACTGTTGATGCGCTTGTCGAGTGTTTCGACGCGTGCCAGGAAATAGTCGACTGCCTCTCTACTCGAAATCTCTCGCTGACGAATTTTGGCCGCGATCGCAACTGCACTCGAATAGGCAAGCTCAGACACGGCGTACCTCCTTCTGTGGTTCGCTTCTGTTGGTGAGTAGCCGATGTGGAAAAGAAGTCAAGTAGGCGTGACTGCGAGCAGGAAACGATCACTTTCACGAGCGATCAACAAGTAGCGGCCGGGAGCGGCCTACCTTTGGCACGCGCGATCGCAGGAAGCGGCTACCGCGGCCTGACCGAAGCTGATTCCGCCGTCGTTGGTCGGAACTCTCGAGTGCGTGAGAACGCGAAAGCCATTGCGCTCGAGTCTGCTCATGGTGCGGCCCAGCAGAAACATTGCGTGAGATGGTGCCGGCCGCGGAGCGGAGCAATCGGCAGCTCACGCGACCATCGAAGGAGGTCGTCGATATGGCGTTCCAGATGTTCTGGAGTGCGATGGCGCCGCTGCGTGAAGCAGGCAGGCTTGGAATGCTGGCGTTTCAGTTCCCGCCGTATTTCATTCCGAAGCCCGCCAAGTTCGATTATCTCGCGAGCCTTCCCGGACGGCTGCCGGGAGCCTCGATCGCAATCGAGTTCCGTCACCCGAGTTGGATTCGCGACAAAACTCGACGGATCGAAACCATGAACTTTCTGGGCTCGCAGGGCCTGTATTACGGCGCATTTTCTCGATCAGCCGCAGTCGATCAAGGTTCCTTCACATTGCTGCTCGTCAGCCCGTATGAGGGTATCAGGCAGATTCGTGATCGGGTCGCCTGGGCCGAACAGAGGCTATCCAGCGAACCGAATCCGAAAGCCCAGTCATTTATCTGAGACTGTGTGGAAGTTTCGGGTAATGACGGCCGGGCCTGTCTCTTGGAGCCCGACGCCTCCGAATTCAGAGAAGGGCGCGGCAATCAATGAACTTGCATGGCATCGGCGGTGCAGAGGGCGGCGCGGTCTCTTCGCCGCTAATTAAACCGAAGGCGAGCAGGCAAGCCGCGAATGCCGCAGGCTGCCACCAGGGCCGCCGACGCGAAGCCGGCCCCGTAGGCCGCCAGCGCGACGGAGCGCAGCGCGCTCGCGCACGCCGGGCGGTGCGGCCGCAAGCAATCCGGAAAGATCGCCCGATGTCACACGAGCAACGGCCTCGCGCGCAGTGTCGGCCGACAGTCCGATCTTGGTGGCACCCACAACGAACCGGTCCCGCGCCACGTCAGCGAGGACGGCACCGAGTGCCGCGACGCTGACGAGGATCCCGATGAAGCGCGTCGTGCTTGTATGGTGTCCACTGCCGATGCTCCTGCTCGCTCATAGTGAAAAAGGAACTGACATTTTTTCCCTCGGCCTCTCACCCAATCTGGAGGCAGAGGAAAAAATGTGGTGGAGGGTGGGGCGGGGATTAGAATCCGCGACGCGAAGCCACGACGATCTGCGGAGGCAGGCCAGGACTCTTTTCCCTGGCCAACGACGCCGATCGCGGCTAGCCAACCAATGAATGAGATCGGCTAAGATGCGAAAAAATTCCCCGGAGAGGTGTCGCCGCCTGCCGTGCTGAAGGTAAATCCTTGTGCGCTAGATTGGCGCCCTCGTCCGGGGGTCAGGGCTCGAACGGTATCCAGAGGCGCAATCGGCGTCCTCGAATGGACAAGCATGAGCGTGGCTTCCGGCTCCGAGGCTCGGGGAACCAACTTGTGGGAGGGAGGTTGATGAGGTTTGCAGGAATCGACATTGGAGCAGAGCGTCACATGGTGGCAATGGTGGGTGAGCAGGGGGAGGTGTTGTGTCGGTCCAGCCCATTTGGTGAGGACGCGTTGGGCTATGCGCGTCTGTTCGAACTGCTCGGCCCACCTGAGAACTGTCTGCTGGCCTTGGAAGCGACCGGGCACTACTGGCGCAATCTATTCGTCGCTTTGTTAGCAAAAGGCTATGCGGTGGCCGTACTAAATCCATTACGCACTCGGCGCTTTGCCGAGGAGGAACTGCAGCGGACCAAGACTGACGCAATCGATGCTTTGGGGATCGCTCGGTTTGCTGCCCAGAAGCGGCCGCCAGCGGCGCAACTGCCCGATGCCGCGACGGAAGAGCTGCGCGAATTGGCACGACTGCGCGAGCGGCTCCAGGAGGACTTTGTGAGCCGTCTGAGGCAGCTACATCGAGCAGTTGACCTGGGCTTTCCGCAGTTCACGCGGCATGTGCGCACGCTCGAGAGCCAGCTCGCCGCGACCATTCTGTCGCGCTACCCAACCGCGGCATCGTTTCGTCGTGCTTCGGTGAAGAAGCTCGCAGGGATCGTTTACGACGGTTCGCACAAGATCGGGGAAGAACTCGCTCGCGCTTTGGTCGAGGCAGCCGCAAAGTCAGTCGGGAGCTATCACTCCGAGACCTACCGATTGCGGATCAAGTACCTCTTTGAAGATCTTGATGTGCTCCGGCGCCGGCTGAAGGATCTCGCGCGCGACATTGAACTCAAGCTCGATGACCATGAAGTGGGCAAAACTGCTTACGACGATCGATGGGGTCGGTCCCTTGACCGCCGCTTGTCTGATCGCAGAACTCGGAGATCCTGTGCGCTTTCGCAGTCCCGGTGCGATCGCGAGCTATGTCGGCGTTGTGCCGCGGCTGCGGCAATCGGTTAAAAAGCGCTTCTCCGGCAGTCCAACAATTCCGTTCGGAAACGCTCGCTTGCGCAAGGCGCTCTGGATGGTGGTTCTCAACGCCGTGCGTTGCAATCCATGGCTCCGTCAGTACTATGAGCGGCTTCGGGCCGCGGGCAAGCCTGGCAAGGTCGCCGTCATTGCAGCTATGCGAAAGCTGCTCGCAGCGGTTTTGGAGCGTGGCAACTCACCGCCGCCCCTTCGTTGCGCAGCTGGTTCCAATCCCCGCCGGAAACTGAAGCAGGAGAAAATTATGCGTGTCTTAGGATTGTGCTGCTTAGGATTGAGGACTCAGCAGTTTGACGAGATGGCTGAGTTCTTTCGCGACGTTATGGGCATGAAACCGATTCGCGAGGAGCCAGGGACTGCCGGATTTCAAATGATGGACGGTACCAATCTGGAACTCTACGAGTTCGATGAGGAGTTTCACGCGTTTTTTACAACGGGGCCGTTGTCGCCTTTCAGGTCGACGACGTCGAAGCATCTAGAGAGACCATGGAAGCGGCAGGTGTCGAGTTCTTTGGTCTCATCCAACGCATGGGGAAATCCAGTTGGAATCACTTCCGCGCTCCCGACGGTACGGTGTTCGAGATTCTGAGCGTGATCGGTAAGAAAGTCTAAGCTTGCGATAGAGGAATGTTCGGATCTTTGTGTCCCTGTCAAAATTCCCATCTGGACGGGAATTCGAGTTGTCGGAATTGTGCGGTCGCGGATGGCTAACGGTCGGCGCGCCACCTGAGCTAAAGGCTCAGATGTCCGCGCCGACCATTTTGCAATCAGATGAAGTCCCGCAGTGAAGCGCACAGCTGGTCGCTGGAGAAGTTCGGATTGACCGTCGGCGCAGGTGGAATCAAAGCCTGGAACTCGTCGGTATTAGAGTCGTAAGGTGATCACACTGGTGCGGCCACGAAATTCGGATCGGCATTGGCTGCAAAGTGAGTCCAGTATCCGGCCATTGTGTCAGAAGAGTTTGGCTTGATCGGGCGTGAATGGCGCCGCTGTCCCGCCAATGACAAAGAGATAGAGCGGCTCGTAGCCATGATAGGCCCCGAGCGGAAAACTCGCAGACGGGAAACCGGGATACTCAGGCGTTCTCGTCAGCGAGCTGCTTGGTCCAGCACTCCCGCCCGCTCC
The DNA here is from genome assembly GCA_963850125.1 of uncultured delta proteobacterium. Classification (GTDB taxonomy): domain Bacteria; phylum Desulfobacterota; class Binatia; order Binatales; family Binataceae; genus Binatus. The sequence goes on from CAWKKB010000002.1 coordinate 316,583, forward strand.
GCCCGAGGTGAGCAAGCAAGCCTGTTGTTTCTGCATTATGATCTCAATAAGTCTCACGCTCGCAAGCACCGAATCGCTGAACCGCAAGATCACTTCTTGACCTTGCGGCGGCGCCGTCGTCCGTTCGGCGAGTAGGAGAAGAACTGCCCCGTCTCGATTGACTCGCGCAGAGCGCTACCCAACTTCGGGTCGCGTTCTTCGATGCGGGCGAGTGCGGTCTTGATCGCGCGCGAGATACGCCGGCCCTCGCGCTTCCGATTCTCCTGCCCTTTACGAACGCGCATCTCGTGCTCCCGGAGCGCGCGCCGAAGGAGTTCTCCGGCGCGCTCGCAGCTATGGTCTGTGTCAAATGTGGGTATGCCTGGGGCACCGAGGTGGACGCTCAGAGCACCTGCTGAATCGTGGTGTTGACCGTGATGCGGATCGCGGCGACTTGACCCACAACTTCGGCGAGCACGTTCCCCGAAGCATCGTACTGAACGGTCTTGAACGTGCCGGTGTACTGGTCGGCTTTCTTGTCGAGCGTGACGTCTTCTTGAATCTGCGCCGGACCGACGAAGTTGTTGCTGGTGTCGAAGCTCAGCGCAAAGTGATTCAGCTTCGTAGCTAAGCGGTCCGGTCTTTTGCCACACCTACCCGATTTGGTTTGAGCGAGGTCTCCGTTAGCGTCCGAACGGTCTCGCAAATCGCGACTGCTTTGGCCGTTCGCGAATCAGTCCTCGTCGTTATCTTCGACGTGACGTTCACTTTTCTACCGCTAATCCTTGTATATACAAGACTCAGACCTATCGATCGGGTGGCATCCAGATTGCTGAAGGTGGCTGGTAAGACACTTGATCGCCATTTCTGGACGACGCAATGTCCCGAAGATCGGAGAAGGAACATGCCAAAGGTCCTGATAGCCGCCGCTGGTGGCCGCGTCGCCCGACGTGTCGCCGCCGCGCTCTGCGCCCGTAGCGAGCCTCCGCGAGCGCTGGTGCGAAACGCTAACAAGGCTCGTGACGTGCTGGTCGACAACCGAGGTGCACCACTGCCGCTCGAGATGGTGGTAAGCGACTTCGCCGAACGCGACGGCTTGCGGCGAGCGCTAGCTGGAATCGAGATAGCGTTCTTGGCGCTCGGCAGCAGCCCGCAGCAGGTTGAGCTTGAGCAACACTTCATCGACGTTGCCGCTGAAGTGGGTTTGCCACACCTCGTGAAGCTATCTGTTGCCGGGGCGCGCAGCGACGGCGTGGTATCGGTTCTTCGCTGGCATGCCGCAATCGAGTCACATCTCGCGACAAGCGGCGTTCCACACACCCTGCTCCGTCCATCAACATTCGCCGATGTGCTCATGTTGGCCGCACCGTCGATACGCCAGACTGGCCGATGGTCAGGGAGCGCGCCGCGCGGCCGCAACGCGCTGATCGACTCGGCCGACGTGGTCGACGCGGCCGTCGCCGTCCTCAGTGAACCCTCGCAGCTCGGAAAGGCTCATGTCTTGACGGGGCCAATCGCCCTGACGTGGCCGGAAGTCGCCGCTCGCCTGACGCAAGTGCTCGGGCGACCGATCAGCTACGATGCGATATCGATCGAAGAGCGGCGCGCGCAGCTCGAGGCGGGCGGTCTCGCGCCATGGCGCGTCGAGCTCCTTCTCGGACTGGACGAGTGCAACCGATCGGATCTCTATGCGACGCCGACGGATGCCGTGCGACAGCTTACTGGCCATCCGCCACGTACCGTCGAAGATTACATCGAGCGCAACCGCACGGCGTTTTCCTGATCCAAAGGCCTTTACAGCGGCGACAATGTCCTGTTCCTCGGTGCACCGATGACGATCGAGTTGCATGGCGTAAAGATTTTTGGTCTGAATCTTGTATATGCAAGCATTAGGATCGGAAAAGAACAACATCGCTGAAGATCACGGCGAAAATCGATTCGCGAACGGCCAAAAGCAGTCGCGATTTGCGAGCCACCTTATGCGGTGCAGAACTGGAGACTCAGCTCATGGAAGCGGTCAACAATTTCGGAGACTTCCTTCGTTTCCACAACATTTCAACTCGAGTGGATGCAAAAAAACCGAGGTCGTTTGAGATGGAAACCAGCATCCACGAATACGAGGACGCAGGCATCGATGTCGTCAACGCGCGCCTGAATTACCTGGCCGAGGCGACACCGAAGCCGATCAACTATGCCTATGATCCACTCTGCGTCCCCCCGCGGTCTGGAAAATACCTCGCGCAAAACGTCGCTGTCCGCAACGGCCGCAAAGAGCGCAGTAAATTCTCGCTCGACACCAACGGTTTCCTGCTCACAGAGCACGAAACTGCGGTCAAGGACTTTTACGATTCCGATGAGGTCAAGTCCGTTTACTACCCCGAGGTCGAGCGCCTGCTGAAGCGTCTAACCGGCGCTGAGCGGGTGGTGGTGTTCGATCACATCGTGCGTAATCCAGTGTTCGCGGAAAGGGGTGTAAAGGGTGCGCGCGCGCCGGCCAAGTTGGTGCATAACGACTATACCTCCAAATCAGCGCCACGCCGCGTCCGCGATCTTCTCCCGGAAGAAGCTGACCGCCTGCTCAAGAATCGCTTCGCCGAGATCAATGTCTGGCGCGCGATTCGCGGTCCGATCGAAAGCTCGCCGCTCGCGCTGTGCGATGCCACTAGCCTGGGCGCGGAGGAGATCGTGCCGATCGAGCTGGTCTATCGCGACCGTGTCGGCGAAATCTATGGCTTCCTCTACAACCCGAAGCATCGCTGGTTCTACTTTCCTCGAATGACAAGGAACGAGGCGATCTTGCTTAAGTGCTACGAGTCCGAGGACGACGGCCGCGCGCGCTTTACGGCACACACCTCGTTCGAAGATCCGAACAGTCCGGCTACTGCTGCGCCGCGCGAGAGCATCGAGGTGCGCGCTCTGGTTTTCTGGCCGCCCGAAGCTAGATCGGCGAAAACGTCACCGGCGTTCAAGGCGACGTCGACACCTCGCGAAATGACCGAGTGAAAGCAAGGCTACGTGGATCGTTGAATTAGTTACGTGGAGCGACAAATCGAAAGTGACCGTGAGAGCACTATGGTTGAGAAAAAACAGCGGATTGCGATGCGCGATCTTACCACCCTGACCGACGACGAGCGCGCGATGATGGAGAAGAACCGGATCCAGGGCACGGTCCCCAACATTTTCCGGGCCCTGGTCAACCATCCCAAGCTGGCGCGCAATTGGCTGCGGTTTGCCGGTTATATCCTGGGGCGCCAGACGCTGCCTGAGCGCGACCGCGAGCTGGCGATCCTGCGGATCGGATGGCTTAACCAGGCGCCCTACGAATGGGAGCAGCACGTGCTGGTCGGCAAGCGCGCCGGAATCACCGACCAGGAGATTGAGCATATCAAGCAGGGGCCGGGCGCCGGATGGGATTGGCAAGACGCGGCCATCATGCAGGCGTGCGACGATCTGTACGAGCATTCGATCGTGGCGGAGGAAACCTGGCAGCGGCTGGCGCAGCGCTACGACACCGAGCAGATGATGGACCTGGTGTTCACTATCGGGCAGTACAACCTGGTCTCATGGGCGCTCAACAGCTTCGGCGTCCCGCTGGACGATTTCCTGCCGGGCGCCAAAAAAGCTAATCGATAACCCCTTCGGAAACAGCGCGATGGCCGCCATGATATGGGCATGATTATCCGGGAAGCACGATGGCGGAGCAGCCAATAAAAGCATTTTGCCAAGAAAGTGCAGGGTGCTGTTAGCGAAGAGCCTGCGGAACTAGGTGATAGCCTATCGAATCTCAAAATGGGCTGTTCCGAAAATCTGTAGACAAGTGGCAAATTGTTCCTCGACACTAGATTTGCAGGTGCATTGGCTCACGAGTTGTCTTACCGGGTCGAGGCCGGTCGCCTCCCATAAACTGCTACGCGGCAGGTCGACTGACTGCGAAGTGGTGGAGGAGATGGCGAGACAACTGAACATGAGGCAGGAATCGCCGTCGGGGTGTGCGAAACCCGCAGGGTCGCGCGACAAAATTGAGGAGAAGTATGCTTGCTGGCATCAAAGCGCTCACGTTCGATACTGGTGGAACGATCCTCGACTGGCATACCGGTCTTTGCAAGGCCTTCGCACAAGCAGGGGCGCAGCACGGCCTTTCGGCCGACTGGCCCGAGATCACCAACGGATACCGCCGGCGCTCGCTTAAGAGGATGATGAGCGCGGTCAAACCCTCGTTCAACATCGAGGACGTACACCGGCGCGTGCTTGACGAGCTGATCGACGAGTTCGAGCTCACCGCGTTGACCGCGGACGACCGCGAGGGTATCTGGCGCCAGTGGCATGCCCTTGACGCGTGGCCAGATTTTCCCACAGCGTTGATGCGGCTCAAGACCAAATACTTGGTGGTCTCCTTTACCATTTTGAGCACCTCGCTGGTTATCGACGTGTCGCGCCGCAATGGGCTTACCTGGGACTGCATCGTGTCGTGTGAGATGATCGGCACCTACAAGACCCAGCCACAAGCCTATCGCACCTGCGCGCAATGGCTCGGCTACCGGCCCGAGGAGCTTCTCATGGTCGCCTGTCACAATTTGGACCTCATGGCGGCGCGGGCCGAGGGCTACCTCAGCGCTTTCGTGCACCGTCCCGCCGAGTGGGGTCCTGCCGGCCCGCCAGATTCAGTTCCCAACCCAGCGCACGACATCATCGCGCAGGATTTCGCCGACCTGGCCACGCAGCTCGGCGCGTGACGCCTAGACTAGTGTGATGTCCCATTAATAGCTTTCTCTGCGACGCCGGGGACGTCGGCCGAGTAAGAGCGGCGTTACCCCGCCATTCGGATCGTCGTTTGCGCAGGGTGTTGAAAGTTTCGCGCGCCGGTTTGCGGGCGCGCGCGGTTGCTGGCCGCCGTCCCGCTCGCATCGACGAGGTGCTGGCGGAACGCTTGCGGCAGCTGATCGCGCTGCATCCGACGTATGGTTACCGGCGGCTGTGGGCGCTCCTGCGCTTCGGCGCCGGGGTTAGGATCAATCGGAATGCGCGAGCTGTGGTTACCGTGAGCGAGTATCCCGATCGTGATTTTGTCGGAAGTGTTACGCGACATCCACAAGTACTCGATCAAAACACGCGCACGATGCTGGTAGAAGTGGACCTGCCTAACAATGATCTGGCTCTTTTACCGGGCATGTATGCGACGGTCAAAATTACTATCCACGGCAGTAAGCAGTCGCCCAAAGTTCCCGACCAGGCTCTGATCTTCAACAACGACGATACTTTCGTGCCAGTCGTCCACAACAACCGTATTCATTTGGTCAAAGTTACGCTGGGACTCGACGACGGAACCGACTGCGAGGTCACGCGTGGCCTCAGCGGCGATGAAACCGTGGCGCTGGGATTGGGCCAAGCCGCGCAGGAGGGCGAACTGGTCCAACCCGTCAGTGCCAAACGGAATTGAGTTCACTAGAAGCGATCGCTGGAGCCATTATGATGCGAAGTCACCTTGCTACGATAGTTCTGCTTGCTACTTATTTTGATGATGCAGCCGCCGAGGCCGGTCGGAGATCACTTTCAGATAGACTTCTCGGCATTTGACGGATATCGCTATGGGTCGCCGCTTCGGCGATGAGCCTGGCCGGTGCGCTTACCACCGCGGAATTGGCGCTCGCGATGAAGTGTCGACAAAGTAGTGGTAGGAGGTTGGTTGGCTCCTAAAGTCCTAATTTATCTTTGAGTTTTGAACCCTGTGGCAGGTTTTTACGAGAATCTCGCCGACAGGCCTAATTACCCAAATTGGAGAGCAGACCATGGGCGACAAACCATTCGAGTTAATTCAGTCTATGACTCGGCAGCACCGGGCTGATCACGGCTGTGGCGCATACACGTTCGAGGATGGTCCGGGACTGACCACTCTGGCTGCAACCCATCACGCAGGTCGAGTGCTCGAACTGGGGACCGCGTTGGGCTACACCGCGTGCTGTCTTGCTGCGGCGACACCCAACACCCACGTAGACACGATCGAAAGGGACTCGGAGCATGTTCGCCTGGCGCGAGAAAACATCGCTACCAGGGAGTTATCCGATCGCGTGCGGGTTCATCAGGGCGACTTTATGGCGGTGATGGGTCAGCTTCCCGGAAATTACGACTTGATCTTCTTTGACGGATTTTCCCCTGAACTGCCGATACTTCAGCGACTGCGCAAAAAGCTTCGTGACGGTGGCCTGCTGGTTTGCGCGAACCTGGCGTTCGCGGATGAGAATAGCAACGCTGAGTTGAACGATGTTGCGAAGTGGAGGCCCGTCGGGAGCATCGAAAGAGGCGGAACCCGGGCGTTCGTCAAGAATGAGGACGCTGCCTCCCGGAGGCCTTAGGTGGCGTTTTCTGCCGTTGCTCGCCAACACCGAAGGCCGGTCGGAGATCACTTTCAGATTGACTTCTCGGCGCTTTGCAGGACGCCCTCGCGCTCCAGGCTGGTAATTCGTCTCAAATAGCGGCGCCCCGCGCTAACAACTATTGAGTAAACATAGGCAGACTCTGTGACACGCCCTGATAGGCGAGGCCGCAGATTCTCTAGGCGCGGCACTCGCAGACTCGCGCGCCCACGGCCTCGCAAGCGAGGCCTATGTTAGTTGATCGCTTTGCGGCCTTCGAGCAGGTTGACTTTGCCCGCGAACTCTTCGAGGTCCACTTCAGTGGTTTCGAGGATTCGCGCCACCATCCCCCAGAAGCCAATCGCCATAATCAGTTCAACTATTTCACCTGGCGCCAGATAGCGGGCCAATGCGTCGAGGGTCTCCTTGCGGCCTTTCACGCCACCCGCGATTTCGTCGGTGAAGCGCAGCACAAGTTTATCGAGGTCGTCGAAGCACGACGCCCTTTCCCAGTCGTCCACCGCCTTGAGCTGCTCGTCGCTCACGCCGACCGACTTCGCTATTGGGACGTGCTGCGTATATTCGTAGAGCGCTCCACTGACCCGCGCGTTACGCAGGATCGCAATCTCGCGCAGCCGCGAATTAAGTTTCCCCTTGGTCATCAGGGAATTGCCCAGCCGCGACCAATTCTGGAACACCGCGTCGGACGCATTCGCGATCATGCGCGCAACGTTCAACTTGCGCGGCGTGTTGCCGAGAATCTCTTTGGTTTTTTCAGACGCCTTGCTCTCATCGACGTACGGTAGCAGTGCCATCGCTCTACTCCTTGATTTCAGATCGGATGCGCGCTCAATACAGCGCCCAAAAACCTGGCAGCCCGTGCGAACATTGTGCGCAGTTCAGCCGACTCTGTTGTATATGCAAGGAAGCATATATCGGACCATCATGACGACCCGGAAGCAAACCACTGCATACCCTCCAGTGAGGGGACGCCCCCAATCCACATAAAGGACTTTTTTGGTCCGACTCTTGTATATGCAAGGACTCTGACAGAGAGATGATTGCTGCCATTCAACATTGTGATGGAGACCGATTCGCGAAGGGCCAAGACAGTCGCGATTTGCGAGTCGGCCCGGACCCTACGAAACCAGGGATGCAGTTTATAGAAAACGATCGACAGTTAGGGGCGACTTCTTTCACTTCGTCGAGAGTTCAACGCAAGAGATGGCAATCAACGGAGGTTATTTAAAGATGAAAGCCAGCGGCGTGAATCAATGCATACCCTCCAGTGAGAGAAACCCCAATCCACATAAAGGGCTCGATGACGATGTTCGCCTTAACACTTCGCGAAATGACTGAGTGAAGGCAAGGCTATGTGGATCGTTGAATTCGCTCTTCGTCGTCCGCTCTCGGTCGCGGTCATGGCGCTGCTTATGCTCGTTCTCGGCTTGCTCTCGTTTGAGATGATGAACGTCGACATTTTTCCCGCAATCAACCTGCCGGTCGTCCTGGTTGTCTACAATTACCCGGGCCTCTCGGCGATCGACATGGAACGGCGCATCATTCTCATCAGCGAGCGTGCCGACTCGACCACCGTGAACGGTATTGACCACATCGAGTCCGAGTCGTTCGAAGGTATCGGACTCAAGAGGATTTACTTTCAACCCGGCACCGATATGGGCGCCGCCATCGCGCAACTCAACGCTACCGCGGGGACGATTGCGACGATTCTCCCGCGCGGCACGGAGCCGCCGGAGATCATCTCTTACAACGCAGCCAACGTGCCGGTCGCGCAGCTCAATGTCTTCAGTGACACGCTCTCAGGGCAACAGCTGTTCGACTACGGCCTCAACTTCATCAGGGTTCAGTTATTCACCATTCCTGGCTTCTCTTCGCCGGCGCCGCTCGGCGGCGTGCAACGTACCGTCCAGGTCAATCTCGATCCGACCGCGCTCTACGCGAACGGGCTTTCGCCGCAAGACGTGAGCAACGCCGTCGCAGCGCAGAGCGTGGTAATCCCATCCGGACAGGCCAAGATGGGCGACCGCCAGTACAACATCGACATCAACATGAGTCCGAAGACGGTCGCGGAGTTCAATCAAATCCCGGTGAAGTTCACGCGCGACACTCCTGTGCTGCTCGGCCAGGTCGCGCCTGTCAGCGACACGCATCAGCCGCAGAGCAACGTGGTTCGAATCGACGGCAAGCCCGCGACCTACCTGATGGTAATCAAGCACGCGGACGCGTCGACGCTGGCAGTCGTCAACGCGGTAAAGCAGAAAATTCCCGACATCGAAGCCGTGGCGCCCAAGGGCCTGAAGGTTAAGCTGACCTTCGATCAATCCAAGTTCGTGCGCGATGCGCTCGAGGACGTTGTCCAGGAAGCAGTGACGGCGGCCATCCTGGTCGCGCTGATGGTGCTGGTGTTCCTGGGCTCGCCGCGCTCGATGCTCATCGTCATAACCTCGATTCCGCTTTCGATCCTCACTGCGATCATCGGGCTCAAGCTGAGCGGCCAGACCATCAACACGATGACGCTGGGTGGAATCGCTCTCGCCGTTGGGATGCTGGTTGATGACGCGACCGTGGAAGTCGAGAACATCCATCGCAACCAGGCGATGCACAAGCCGCTGCTGGTCGCAATTCTCGACGGCGCGAGCCAAATCGCGACGCCGACCCTGGTCGGCACCCTTTGTATCTGCATCGTCTTCTTTCCCGTGGTTCTCCTGACCGGGGTAGGACGTTTCCTGTTCACGCCACTCGCCCTCGCGGTCGTATTCGCGATGATCACCTCGTACCTGCTGTCGCGCACACTGGTCACTACCATGGCCCATTACCTGCTGCCCGAACAGCACGAAGAGAGCCACGGCGACGGATTATGGGGCCGCTTTCTCGACGGCTTCGAGCGCGGGTTCGAGCGATCGCGTACGACCTATCGCGCCGCGTTGACTGCCTTCATCACGCACAGGACGCTGTCACTGACCTGCGTGGCCTTGATGATTCTCGCCTCGGGATTGCTACCCCTCGTCGTCGGCGAGGATTTCTTCCCCGCAGTTGATGCCGGCATGATGCGACTTCACGTGCGCGCCCCCACCGGCACCAGAATCGAGGACAGCGAGTATATCGTCGACCGGATCGAGCGCTCGATTCGGAAAATCATCCCGCCGAGCGATCTCGAAACCGTGAGCGACAACATCGGTGTGCCGTTTTTTTATAACCTCGCCTTTTACCAGACCGACAGCATCGGAGCGATGGACGCCGACATCATGATTCAGCTGAGGGAGAAGCATCGGCCGACCGCGATGTACGAGGATCTCATCCGACGCGATCTCGCGCGCGAGTTTCCAGGCGTTACGACTTACTTCCAGGCCGCCGACATCATCGCGCAGGTTTTGAACTTCGGGCTCTCGTCTGCAATCGACGTCCAGGTCTCAGGCAACGATCTGGACTCGGACTACGCAATCGCCAGGCGGCTGGAGAAGCAGATGCGCAACATCCCGGGTGTGGCCGATCTGCGGATCGCCGAGCCGCTCGATTATCCAGCTTTCAAGGTGGACGTGGATCGGAACAAGGCGCTGGAACTGGGGATCACCGAAAATCAGGTAGCATCAAGCTTACTCACCACGCTAGGCGGCAATTCGTTAATCCAGCCGACTTTCTGGCTCGATACCCATAACGGCGTGAACTACGACGTCATCTCGCAGGCTCCAGAGCACCTGGTCAATTCGGTCGCCGCTCTCGGCAATATTCCGCTCAGCACGCCGGGCGTATCAGGTCTCAACGGGAATACGCCGCAGTTGCTGAGCAACGTAGCCACCATCTCTCACAGCGTTGATCCGGCCGTAGTCGAGCACTACACGATACAGCGCGTGATCGACGTGAACTGTGCGGTGGCCGGACGCGATTTGGGAGGCACCAGCGCCGCCGTGCAGCGGGTCATCAACGGACTCGGCCAGCTCCCGCCGGGGACGAAGGTCACGATCCGAGGGCAGAGCCAGGCCATGCGGCAGTCCTTCACGACACTCGGGGCAGGGATCGTTCTCGCGATCATTCTCGTATATCTGCTGATGGTCGCGAATTTTCAGTCGTGGGTTGAGCCGCTGATCATACTGATGGCGGTTCCGGGCGCACTCGCAGGCGTGCTCTGGATGCTGGCGGTGACGGGCACGACCATCAATGTGGAGTCGCTGATGGGTGCGATCATGGCGGTCGGTGTGGGCGTGGCCAACGGCAACCTGCTCATTATCTTCGCCAACGATTTGCGCGAGGAGGGTCGTGACGTGACTACGGCCGCGATCGAGGCTGGCGTCACGCGGCTTCGTCCGATCTTGATGACCGCGCTGGCGATGATTCTGGGAATGTTACCGATGGCGCTGGCGCTGGGCGAGGGATCAGAACAAAGCGCGCCGCTCGGTCGTGCGGTCATCGGTGGCCTCCTTGTCGCCACCATCATGACGCTGTTCGTCGTGCCGACCGTGTACTCGAGTTTCAGCGGCCACGTGAAACCGAAGCGAGAACGCGACGCCGAGGTCGCCGCCGCCAAATCGCTTCGTTCTTCATCGCTTTAAGGAGGTTCCCGATGGGAGCACCACAAGACAATTCGAGTTCTTTGCGCCTGCCACGGGGTGCCCTCCGCCTCATCGGATGGTCTGTGGCAGTGATGCTGGTCTTTGCGGTGAGCGTTGGCTTGGTGTGGGCGCACAGCCTGCAAATCCGCAGTCAGGGCATCCTTCTAAAACAATCCAACGCTCTCGGCCCCCGGGTGTTGGTGATGCGAGTGCAGCAACCTTCCTCTCGTCGGCGCGTCTCATTACCGGCGAGCATCCACGGCTACATCGAGACGCCGATCTACGCGAAAACCCCCGGCTACTTAAAGGCGATCTACGTCGATAAGGGCGATCGCGTACACAAGGGCGAAGTGCTGGCGATCCTCGATTCGCCCGAGCTCGACAAGCAGGTTGCCGATGCAAAGGCCAACTATTGGCTGCAGGAGGTTACCGACGGACGCAATCAGGAACTGGTCGCCCAACAGGTTATTGCGCAGCAGACTGCCGACGACTCGCACGCCGCCATGCTCCAGTCCAAGGCGGCCTATGAGCAGTTGTTGGCGCTGCAATCGTACGAGGTCATCCGTTCCGAGACCGACGGCATTATCACTGCTCGCGACGTCGATCCCGGCGCGCTGATTCCCCAAGTGACGACGCCTGGGAGCAGCATCTCCATCGTGGACCTCGCAACACTTTATCCGCTTCGTGTCTATGCAGACGTTCCGCAGGACCTTGCCGCTTTGGTGAAGGATGGGAATCCCGCGAGCGTAACAGTTACCCAATACCCCGGGCGCAGCTTTGGCGGCACTGTCACACGCCATCCAGACGCTCTAACTCAAGATACGCGAACGATGCGCGTCGAAGTCGATCTGCCGAACAAGGATTCCGCACTGTATCCCGGGATGTACGCGACTCTCACGCTGAACGTTGGGTCGTCCGATATCGCGCCATGGGTCCCCGACGATGCTCTCATGTTCCGCGGCGGCGATGCCTTCGTCCCTGTCGTTCGAAAAAACCGTATCCACCTCGCGAGAGTGGCGCTCGGCAACGACGATGGCCGCGAGGTGCAAGTCGCAAGCGGACTCTCCAAAGATGATCTGATCGCGGTGAATGTCGGCCAAGGCGTCGAAGAGGGAGATCCTGTACAACCCGTCGTTCCTGCCGCTGTTCAGTAGAAACGATCCCTTGAGCGACTATGGTGCGCCATCGCCTCGCTGCTATGGTTAATGGACTTATACCCGGTTCGTGATGGAGGATGGCCTTGATTTGGCGCATCGCGATCGCGACGGTCGGCGCAGCTCTCCTCGGGTTGCTGGGCTTCTTTGTCTTGGCTTGGCGGCCAGTGATTGCGCCAATCGAGCCTCCCAGTCGAGCTAGCTTCCCTCAGGAGTCCATCGCAAAAGGAGCGATCCTCTCCGCAGCCGGACATTGTGCAGCTTGCCACACCGGCCCCGGCGGACAACCTTTTGCTGGCGGGTATGGGCTGAACACGCCTTTTGGAATCATTTACGGGACCAACATCTCTCCTGACCCGGAGACTGGCATAGGCCGCTGGCCACTGGAGGCCTTCGATCGTGCCATGCGAGAGGGTGTTTCCCAGGACGGGTCGCACCTTTTTCCGGCATTCCCTTACTACGCTTTCACCGGGCTATCGGACGACGACGTCAAGGCTCTGTACGCCTATCTGATGACGCGGCCGCCGCTCCGCGCTACGGTGCCAGCGAACACGATTCCATTCCCGCTCAGCATCCGCGCCTTCCAGGAAGGGTGGAAGATTCTGTTCTTCAGGAGCGGGCGCTTCAAGCCCGATTCGTCCAAGAGCGCCGAATGGAATCGCGGAGCTTATTTAGCAGAGACGCTCAGCGATTGTGGCGGCTGTCATACGCCGCGCAACCCGCTCGGCGCCGAAACCCGAGACGCTTACGCGGGCGCCGTGATCGACAACTGGATCGCGCCTGCGCTGACCGACGCCAATCCTTCGCCCGTTCCATGGACGCAAGATGAGCTGTTCAGTTACCTACGCACCGGGCTTGCGCCGCTGCACGGTTCGGCGATTGCCGCCACGATGACTCCGGTCGTTCGTGACGGCTTGGGCGCTCCGATTGTGCCGGAGGCCGATGTCCAAGCGCTCGCCGTGTACTTCGCTGACATCGATCATGCGAGCGTCCACGAGACGTCCGTCGAGCCGGTGGTGAAAAGCGCGATTGCGACTTCCTATCTTGGCAGCGACCAGGAGTACGATCCCGACGCCCGCCTTTATGCTGCGACGTGCATGTCATGCCACTACAATTCCGGCCCCGCACCACTGGCCGCGCGACCCGAACTCGCACTCAACAGTGCGCTCATGCTCCCCGAACCAAACAATTTCATCCAGGCCGTGCTGAAAGGTATCGGTAACGCGGATGGGGCGCCGGGTCTCGTGATGCCTTCTTACGCCTCGTCGTTCTCCGATGCCGAGGTCGCCAGGCTCGCGGCTTATCTGCGCCGCACCCGGACGAAACTCCCGCCATGGACCGATCTGGAAAATAAGGTTGCTGCACTCCGGGGGGATTCGGCGGCGGCACACTGACAGAAACTGGAGTTATGCCACCATGACGACATTCGATCTCAATGGCCACAGCGTTTCGGTGCGCAGTCCGGATGACGTGCCATTGCTTTGGGTGATCCACGACGAGCTTGGCCTTACGGGAACCAAGTTCGGTTGTGGAATTGGCATGTGCGGCGCGTGCACGGTGCATGTGAATGGTCGCGCCACTCGATCGTGTATCACCGCCGTCGGCGCGGTCGCTGGCGCCAAGGTGACGACTATCGAGGGGCTCGACCCCAACGGTCGCCATCCGCTGCAAACTGCGTGGATCGAACTGCAGGTTCCTCAATGCGGCTACTGCCAATCGGGACAGATAATGCAGGCCGCGACCCTCTTGAAGGACTATCCCGATCCCACCGACCAGGACATCAATGCGGTGATGGCCGGGAGTCTCTGTCGCTGCATGACCTACGTGCGCATCCGCAAGGCCATCAAGCTGGCAGCGGCGCGAATGCGTGGAGGAACCAGCCATGGATAGATTGTCTCCGCACGGAATCCGCGCGCCGTTCCAGCCGTCACGCCGTGGTTTCCTGATCGCGATGGTGGGGGCCGGCGTCATGCTGGGATACGCACGGTCCGGCCTCGCCGCTGTGGAGTTCCTCAATTCGGGAACGCAGGAATTATTCCCCTCGGGAACTCCAGCCGAGAGCAGCGCGAGCGAACTGTTCGAACCGACTATCTGGTATTCCATCGATCCCAGCGGAGCGGTGACTATCAACATTATCCGGGCCGAGATGGGCCAGCATGTCGGCACCGCGCTCGCCCGCATAGTCGCCGACGAGTTGGAGGCCGACTGGAGCAAGGTGAGGATTATCGAAGTCGACACTGATCCGAAGTGGGGCGAGATGCTGACCGGCGGCAGTTGGTCGGTGTGGCAGAGTTTTCCGGTGCTAAGCCGAGCGGGCGCGGCTGGCCGCATCGCTCTGGTCGAAGAAGGCGCCAAGCTGCTCGGCGTCAGTGTGCAAAGTTGCACGGCAAGTGACGGCGCAGTGAGGACCAGAGGAAGATCGATCCTCTATGGCGATATCGTGGCACGTGGCGATCTGCGGCGGACTTACACGCAGGAGCAGCTAGACGCAATTCCAATCAAGCCGCCGGCCAAACGCCGTCTGATCGGGCGAGACACGATGGCGCTCGATGTTCCATCGAAGACCAACGGCACGACTCGTTATGGCCTCGACGCGGTGGTGGAAGGCATGATCTACGCCCGTCCAAAAATTCCACCCACCCGCTACGATTCCAAGGTGGTGTCGATCGACGATTCCGCGGCGAAGGGAGTGCCAGGCTACATTCAGAGTCTTGCCCTCGATGATCCATCGGGCACGGCGCCGGGCTGGGTGATGGTATACGCGGACAGCTTCACGGCTGCGAGCCGAGCCGCCGACCTCGTAAAGGTCACGTGGAGTTCAGGCGAGGCAGCCAACGTATCCGAGGCTGACCTGCAACGCCGCGCTGGCGAGCTTATCGCCGATCCAAAAGGAGGCGCCCTGGTGGTCGACGACCCGGACGTGAACGAGGCTTTCGCCTCAGCGAAACAGAAGCTCGAGCAAACCTATACGACCAGCACCGTCATGCATTTCGCGCTGGAGCCAATCAACGCACTGGCTTTTGAGAAAGACGGCGTCTTCGAAATCCATACTGGGAATCAGTGGCAATCGCTGATTTTGCCAGTGCTGGCCAAGGCGCTGGGCCGCAGCCAGGACAAGATCGTACTGCGCACCTATTCGCTCGGCGGAGGATTCGGCCGGCGTCTCGATGGCGACTACACCGTGCCGGCTGCGCTCGCCGCCAAAGCTGTTGGCAAGCCGGTCAAGATGGTCTGCACGCGAGCCGACGACATGCGCTTCGATTGCCCGCGGTCGCCATCGGTGCAGGTGGTGCGGATGGCCTTTGGAGACGGCGGCCGGGTGACCGCGATGGAACAGCATGCGGCAGCAGGCTGGCCAACCAAGGTAATGGCTCCGGCTTTCATGCCGAAGGATGACCACGGCGTTCCGTTCGATCTCTTCGCCATCCACGGCGCCGATCACTGGTACACCGTGGGAGCCCAACGGCTTCGCGCCCTGGACAACGATCTCGCAGATAGGACTTTCCGGCCCGGATGGTTGCGCTCAGTCGGGTCCGGCTGGGTGAACTGGGCTTTGGAAAGTTTTATGGACGAGGCGGCCCACGCAGCCGGCGTCGATCCGGTCGCTTTTCGGCTGCGAATGCTGGATGGCGCCGGCCGTAATGCCGGATCACCTCCGAACAGTGTGGGCGGTGCGCGACGTCAGGCAGCAGTCCTCGCCCGGGTCGCCCAGAAGGCGGGCTGGGGCAGCGCAACTCCGAAAGACGTCGGGCTCGGCGTTGCCACGACGTTTGGCCAGGAACGCGAAATGCCGACCTGGGTCGCCTGCGTCGCTCGCGTGCGGGTCGACCGCACGAGCGGCCGCGTTACCGTCGAGAAGCTGACACTGGTCATCGACGCCGGCACGATCATTCACCCTGATAGTGCCGCGGCGCAGGCTGAGGGTGGCGCGCTGTGGGGATTGAGCATGGCTCTCCATGAGGGATCGGAGTTCGTCAATGGGCAGCCGAAGGACACCAACCTCGACACCTATACCCCGCTTCGCATGGGCGACGTTCCAGAAATCGAGATCGAGTTTCTCCCGAGCACCGAGACACCGGTTGGCCTTGGCGAGCCGGCAACGACCGCAGTCGCGCCCGCGATCGCCAATGCGATCTTTGCCGCCTCGGGCGCTCGCGTTCGTGACCTGCCGATCCGTCCGGAAGCGGTGCGGCAGGCGCTTGCGCATCAGACCTGACTCGCCGCCTAGAGCAATCCAGGGAAAGCTGGTACCTCGCGATCCGGAGTGATGACTATGAAACCGTAAACTCCGCGTCGCGGCCCTTCCCGTTGCCCGCCTACCCATGCGGCTCCGCTTCGCGCTGCTTTAAATGGTGGCGCTCACTTCTCTAGTTACCGTGGAGTGCGTCAAGCGTTTTTCGTGGCTGGGAGGGCCGGCATTATCGGCACGAAGGGTCGGCGGTGAGTAGCCACGCTTCAGCTGCGGTCAGCAATTTTCGCATCGCGGCGATGATGGCGACTTTTCCTGGTTTGCCTGCGGCTCGGAGCCGTTCATAGTACTGCCGCAGCCACGGATTACGCCGCACCATTTGTAGAACCACCATGAAGAGCGATTTGCGCAAGCGTGCGTTCCCCAACGGGATCGCCGGCCCTTTCGTGAAGCGTTTCTTACCCGATTGGCGGATGCGCGGAATCACGCCGACGTAGCTCGCGATCGCGCCTGGACTATCAAAGCGGGCTGGATCTCCGAGTTCCGCGATCAGACAAGTCGCAGTCAGTGGGCCCAGGCCTTCGATAGTCATCAGCAGTTTGCCCACCTCGTGATCATCCAGTTTACGTTCGACGTCCCGCGCCAGGTCCTTCAGTCGGCGCCTTAGCACATCCAGATCCTCACACAGGTATTTGATCCGCAGCCGATACGGCTCTGAGTGATGAGCCCCAACGGATTTTTCGGCCGCCTCGATCAGATTGCGCGCCAACTCCTCGCCGATCTTGTGCTAACCGTCATAAACGATCCGCGCAAGCTTCTTCACCGACACGCCGCGGAAGACAGTCGGAAGTCATTTTGCGAGTGGAGCAGAGCAAGCGCCCCCGAAACTACTCCGTCCAGCAGCGCCCGCTCTGGGCGGACTCGCGCGAGGACTCGTAATCCCATCAAAGCGCCTAGCAGATGCTGGGCAAGGGTCTTTGCCGCAAGCGATCGCGTAATCGTGCCATCGGCCTGCCCAGCCTCGATGCGACCGAGAAAGAATTGCTCGACCCGGACGAGGACGGCGGCGACGATACTTTGGAAATCCGGGTCATTCGGCGCAACGTCGAGCGCCGCGTTCACGAGCATGCAGCCTTTATGCTGCTGGTCCTCGAACGACCTCCGGACGATCTCGGCGAAGAACGCGCCGATAGCCTCGCGCGGCGCCAGTGCCTCGCAGCGGTGGATACGATCTACGACGCTATCCTCGACGTAGTGATCTAGCGCCCTTTGATAGAGCGCGCGCTTATCGCCGAACGCGTTGTAGAGACTGGCGCACGTGATTCCCGTCTTCTCGATGAGATCGCGAACGGAGGTTGCTTCGTAGCCGCGCGCCCAAAAGCACTGCACGGCGGCGTCAAGCACCGTCTCCTCGTCAAATTCCCGCGGCCTTGCCATCGCTTTATCCACAGCTGCCGCGAGAGTGCCTTCTTGCCATCTCTGCGACAGGGGCGTATTCTAGAACGAACGATCTAAAACTACAAGGGCCTGCCAAATCACGAGGCAAAGACTATGATCCGATTGTATTTCCACCCGACGCCAAACCCGGCGAAGGTGGCACTCTTTCTGGAGGAGGCGGGCCTCGCTTACGAGACGATCCCCGTTGACACCAGCAAAGGCGAACAGCACCACCCCTCCTTCCGGGCCATCAATCCCAACGGAAAGGTCCCAGCGATTATCGACACCGATGGCCCTGGCGGTCGGAAAGCTCGCGTGTTCGATTCTACCGCTATACTGGTTTATCTCGCCGAGAAGACCGGCAAGTTCCTCGGCGCGCCGAACGATCGCCCCGAGCTGCTCTCTTGGCTGCTCTTCCTCGCCTCGGGCCTCGGGCCGTTCTCGGGCCAGGCGGTACATTTCCAATTCGCCGCCCCCGAAGGGCTTGCTTACGCGGTAAACCGCTACCGTCGCGAAGCCGAACGACACTACCAAGTGCTCAACGATCACCTTGCCGGAAACGACTTCATTATTGGCGACGCATATACGATCGCTGATATGTCGGCCTGGGGCTGGCTTGATCGCGCTTCGCGCGTGCGCAAAGGCGCGGATGATCCGCTAGCCCCATACCCCCATCTGAAGCGCCTGTTTCATACGGTAGATGCTCGGCCGGCGGTCGTTCGAGCGCGCGCCGTGGGTAGGGACCACAACTTCAAGAAGGTCAACGACGAGGAAACGAAGCGCGCGCTGTTTCCTTCGAACTATCCGCCGACAGCTTGATCATGCGTCGCACGTAGAGACTCCTAAGAGGTCAAACATGAGTGATAACGCTTCATACACGCCGCCAAAGGTCTGGACCTGGAACAAAACGAACGGTGGTCAGTTTGCCAGCATCAACCGCCCGGTCGCCGGTTCTACGCACGAGAAGGAACTGCCTATCGGCAAACATCCACTCCAACTCTATTCGCTCGGCACCCCGAACGGTCAAAAAATTACGATCATGCTGGAAGAGCTTCTCGCGCTCGGGCACAGCGGCGCAGAATATGATGCTTGGCTGGTCAATATCGGTGAAGGCGACCAATTCGGCAGCGGCTTCGTGGCGGTGAACCCCAATTCCAAGATCCCCGTCCTCGTAGATCGCAGTGGCCCTACGCCAATTCGCGTCTTTGAATCGGGCTCAATCTTGGTCTATCTAGCCGAGAAATTCGGCGCCCTCCTGCCGACCGAGACCGGACCACGCGCCGAGTGCCTTTCTTGGCTCTTTTGGCAGATGGGCAGCGCGCCCTATCTTGGCGGCGGCTTCGGTCATTTTTACGCGTACGCGCCGACGAAGATCGAATATGCGATCGATCGTTTCGCGATGGAGGTGAAGCGTCAGCTCGACGTGCTCGACCGGCGGCTGGCCGAAACCAAATACATCGCGGGCAACACTTACACGATTGCCGATATTGCTGTCTTTCCGTGGTACGGGGGGCTTACGAAGGGCTGGTTGTACGGCGCTGCCGAGTTCTTGTGCGTACAAGACTACATGAACGTCCTCCGCTGGGCCGACGTCCTGCTTGAACGACCGCCCGTCCAACGCGGTCGGATCGTCAACCGCACGTTCGGGGGGTTGTCGAGTCAATTGCATGAGCGCCACGACGCTGACGATTTCACCACAAGGACGCAGGACAAACTCGCCGTGACAAGTTAACTAACCTGCGCGTGTAACCTAATGATTCGTCATCAGACCCTCTAGAAGTTGGCGCACCGCTGAGGACCGCGGCGAGGGGTCCGGGAACCCGCGGCGGACTATATCCTTAACTGCACTAGCAGGAGTAGTCATCGCGCGGACAGATGCCGCCGGGGTCATTTTGAAAACCGCTTGCTTGGTGTGAGAAGAACCTGATCGGACCAGCTACTGTGCTCTATACCCTGTTTCAGTTTTCAGAGGTATCCAGTTCGATGCGATCGCCTTCGCCCAAGTGACTCCGGCTCAGTAGCCTGCCCGTATCATCTTTTGGGGCGAAAAAGAGTTTTCTATCGAAGGCCTCTTTATTTTGAAAGATGCGCCTCTCGGACCAGCTTCCGCCATTCGCAAATTTCGATTTCAATGCTCTAGCGTCAACTACTAGTTGGCGTTCGGCGATGCGACGAGGTCGGCGTTAAGGTGATGCAGGGCAGTCCGGTCCACCGACGAGTCGTATTGAATTGCCTTTCCCGTGACCGTGATCTGCGAGCCGTCGGCGGAAACCGTCTGATTCTCGTTGACGATCGCGTCGATCATGTCGGGCCATTTCTCGATGGCCATTTTCTTCAACTTGTCGCTGATCTTGGCCTCGTCGATAGCGTCGGGCGAGAACGGCTCGGTGTAAGTTAACTCGCCCAGCGTAGAGTAAGATTTGCCTGCCGGAGGCGCCTCCGTGGTGACCCAGACATGAGCAGTGTCAACGCGATGCTCGAAGGCCATTTGCTTTTCAACCTGCTCCGACCTGGCGGCCTCCAGCGCACCGCAGCCGGAACTTGCGAGCGCCAGTCCGATAGCGAACAGTATTACGATCTTCGATGAACGCATATTCTTCCTCCTGGATAGGCTTCAATCTTGCGATTCCGCAGGGCTCAGCGACGGGGTGTTCCCGGGCAGCTCTCAGGCCGGGCGCGCGCCGATGGCGAAGTGGAGTAGCACTGAGAACATTTGAGGGTGTCGCGCGAGCATTGCGATTGCTGGCCCGTGCAGCGCTGGACGGCGCGCAAAGGCGAGCATGATCTTTGTCGCAAACGCGTAGCGGCGGAACTGGTGCGCGGATTCGCGCCGGTACGTGAGGAGTGTCTCGCGCGACCCGCCTAATGCGAGCGCGGTGGGAAGTATCCTGCCAAGGGTAAGCGCCGAAACGAGCGCGAGTGACAGCCCTCGCCTGTGATCGCATCGATATAACCTGCCGCATCTCCCACCAGCGCAAAACGGTCTGCGATTCGCGAGCGTGCCGTACGTGCCATCGGACCCGCACCTCGCGGACGGGAATCCACCTCCGCTCCTGCAAGGCGGACCGAAATGGAAGGAAAGCGTTCAAAAAGTTTGTCGATCGAAGCGCCCTGCCGCGCTACGCGCGCGTCGTCCCATAGGAACGCGACCCCCACGCGCAAGGGACCGACAGGAGTGACATATGCCTCGACCCCGTCGGTGAAGTGAATTTCGACGTAGCGGCACCACGGCTTGACACGAAAATGTTGGCGTATCCCGAATCGCCGCGGTCGGCTCGAGGTCGCCTGCAATCCAGCCATAGAGCGCATGCGCGAGTGAAGGCCATCTGCGGCAGCAAGGAATCGGGCGCGCACTGGCCCAACATCCGTTTCTGCAAGCACATGGTCCTGCTGGACACGATAGTCGCGTACGCTGGTGCGCTGGTGAATTTCCGCGCCGAGTCGGCGCGCTCGATGCATCATCGCTGCAGTCAGCTCGATTCTCCTGACGCCCAGTCCGCCCGGTGATGGTAGTCGGGCCTCGGCCGACGCAGCGCCTTCTTGTTTGAATCGAATGCCGTCGATCGAAGCGCGACGGGCGGGATCGATTAAATCCAGCACGCCCAGCCGGTTGAGCGCTGATACTGCCGGCCGGCATGAGGCATTCGCCGCAAGCCTTGTCAGGTGGAGAGGGCTGGCGCTCGATTACGATCGCACTCAGACCGTTCATTCGCGCGGCTATTGCAATGGCGAGTCCAGCGGGTCCACCACCGGCGACAAGCACATCGCAGTCGAGAGCCGAGGTCATCGTTACTAAGATGTCGGCGAAGACCATATTTCTCAAAGACGGGAAATGAACATCCGCGATTGCGCGGTTTCGATCCGCCGACAGGATGGGATCGAGCTTCATACGTCCATGCGAAACCGCGGCGCTCCCCGTGGCACGTGCTACGCGCCCGTGTGTAACCTGAGGCCCCCTCGTTGCATCCAACTTTCACGGATTCAGAAAGCCCTCGCGCGACTTTGCTGCCATCATCTACGTGTCAAGTCTCCAACAGTCGGCGGAAACACAGGAACGCCAGATGTCCACGGCCAACTCCGTAGTCGATGGGTTCTCGGTGCCAGACGGTGTTCTGCCATCGCAACATTTTAGTGGGCGAACCAAGCATCTCGAACCGGAGAAACAGTTGATGTTAGCGGTGCTCACCGATGCCGTTCGGTGCTTTCGCATGGGTTCTGCATGCGGGCAAGGACCTCGCCGCAGACTATTCGCCGATGCCGAGTGGTGGCTTTTTCGCGCTGAGGGAAATGGGCCATTTTCCCTCCAGAGCATCTGTGATGCGCTCGAAATCGATACCCGCCGGCTCAGACGCGGGATGCTTGATTGGCGCGACCGCGAGCTCGCGGGCGAAGCGTCGCGGATGATTCGCCGCCCTCCCGTGCTGCCTGTCAAGCAAGCAAGCGGGAGCGCCTCGATGTCTCGTCGCGAAAAAAATAAGAGGCGTCAATAGCGCCAAGGCCTGCTGAGAAATCAGGCCGGCTCTTCTTACGATATACGGGCCATCGATTCCATGAGAATAGCGTTCACTTCTGGATCTTGCAGATCGCGTAGTTTGGTCAACTCACCCACGCGCACGTTCGGATCAGCATCTTTGAGGCCCAGCTTTACATCTTTGATGATCTTGAAGGGCGTCTCCTGCGCGCCGTGTCCGGCGGTATCATCGACCCCGGGGCGGACCTGACCTTGGTGCGACAAGGGATCGTTGCTAAGTGCGCTACCAAGGCCTTGACCACCGAATTGCGCGAACGCTATCGCCGGAAAGGCGAGCACGGCCGACGCAATGAATGCAAATAGACTTGGGGTTTTACTCATCTGCGTGTTACTCGCCACAAGGGTTCGCGTTCATTGTCGGTGAGCTGGTAACACTCCGGTCGGGTTCGACTGCGAGGAGCCTAGGCATAGATTGCTCTCGTGGCTTGCCTACAAACCCTTTGCCTAGAGCGAAGTGCGGTGCTCCCGATCGCATGAGCCGATTTGGTTCGAATCAGAGAACTGGAGCCCGAGCTCTCGCTCGATGAGCCTCTTGAGTGCCTGGCGAGCCCGATGGAGCCGCACTTTGACTGCGTCCGGTGTGATCGCAAGCGCTCGTGCAGTCTCGTCGGTGTCCAACTCCTCGATATCGCGCAGCAGAACGACCGAGCGGTAGATCTCGGGAAGTCTCGCGATGCAACGCCGCACCATCTGACGTGAGTCGCGCTGTTCCAGAATCGTCTGGCTGGCATTGGTCCAAGTCACCGGCTCGTCGATCCACGCGCCTTCATGGTCAAAGCGCGGCAGTAAATTTTCAATCGGCTGTTCGCCCCGGCGCTTCTTGGACCGCAACTGCACGAGCGCCGCGTTTACGACGATCCTGTAAAGCCAGGTTGAGAGCATCGCTTCACCGTTGAATTTGTCGAGCGCGCGGAAGGCCGAAGCGAATGCCTCCTGAACAGCATCCTCCGCGTCGTGCTCGTTGTTAAGAAATCTGCGCGCGGTCGCCAGCATACGGCCGCCGTACCGCTGCACCGCCAGCCCGAAGGCGTCCGCGTCGCCGGCGCGCAGCTGCGCGAGCAACTGCGCTTCGTCGGTCGCGGCGGTTGACCTCGGCAGTTGCGGTGAATCATCTGAGAGAAGCGCGCGGACCAATCCCGCGCATTCTCCGAGAACGCAGCCCCGCCTAACCAGATCTCGTATCAGGGTTACGCCGTCACTGTCGGCGAAGGTCACGGCCGATAGATCGAGTTCGAGGTTGTCTCCGCCGGCGAGATGCTGATCGCATACCCCAGCCAATTCGACCGATGAGACTTTGGTTATCCGACCCTCGACTATGACTCGTGTCGCGCCATCCTCACGGGGAACTACGGTGATTCTGATCATGACCTCGGTTAGAGCAAGGCACGGGCCACGACCTAGATCGCAATGATTCCGGGGATTCAGGCACTCCGAAGACCGCGAGCCGCGACGGTGGCCCGCGATATCTCGCAGATCTACGAACCCCCCTGTGTACTCCGCTGAACGCCGAGTTTTTTCATTCGGCTGCGAAGCGTGCTGGGATTGAGGCTCAGCGAGGCGGCTGCGCCGTCGGATCCTTCAATTCGCCAGTTGGTTTGCATCAGAACCGCGAGTATGTGACCACGTTCCACCTGATCAATGCTTTGCGGCGAAGGAGCCCCAGGACTCTTTTGCTCCGGCGGGGGCAGCGGCGCGGCGGCCTGCGCGCTAGCGACAACTGCGATCTCTGGTAAAACACCGGGTGCGACCTCAAGTTCGATTCCCGGCGACAGGATTACCGCGCGCTCGATCACGTTTTCGAGCTCGCGAACGTTTCCGGGCCAGCTGTAGTTCATCAGCCGTTCCATCGTCTCTCGCTGGATGCGAGTGATCTTCCGCCCGATTTTCAGGCTGAAGCGGCGGACGAAGTAATGCACGAGCGGCGGAATATCTTCGCGACGTTCGCGGAGCGCCGGCAGTTGAATTCGAAAAACGTTTAGTCGGTAGTACAAGTCCTGCCGGAAGGTTCCTTCGGAAGCAGATCGGGAAAGATCCCGATTGGTTGCCGCGATCATGCGCACGTCAACCTTGATGAGATTCGACCCACCGACCCGTTCGAACTCTTGCTCCTGGAGAACACGCAGCAGCTTCGCCTGCAAATCCGGCGGCATGTCGCCGATCTCGTCCAGGAAGATCGTGCCGCCGTGCGCGAGCTCGAAACGGCCGATGCGGCGATCGATCGCGCCGGTGAACGCTCCCTTCTCATGACCAAACAATTCACTCTCGATGAGACCAGTGGGAAGCGCTGCACAGTTCACCTTGACCAGTGGCCGATTCCTGCGCTCGCTATTCGAGTGTACGGCGCGCGCAACCAGTTCCTTTCCCGTGCCGGTTTCCCCCAAAATGAGTACGGACGAATCAGTGTTCGCGACGAGCTTTACCTTTTCGATCACCTCGGCGAGAGCCCGGCTCTGCCCGACAATCTCCTCGAAGTTGTGCGTTTCCTTGATCTCTTCAATCAGGTACGTGTTTTGAGCTTCGAGGCGCGCCTTCTCGCGCTCCATGAGCACGCGGTCTGTTACATCAATAAACATAGTGCGCGTGTAACTGCCGTCGGGGCCCGGCCTGGACCAGCACTGGATCCACACGGGCTTGCCGTCGTCCTTGCGGCGCAGCTCAAGGACGGTGCCGGTAGTAGCGGTGCCACGCCCCATTGAGTCGAGCCACTCGCTTAGGCGGCGCTGGGCATCGGTAGTATCGGGCACCAAAGACTTCCCGGTCGTTCCGGCGATCTCCTCTGGCTTGAGGCCGAGGATCCTCATCGCCGTGCGGTTAGCCTCGATAAACCGAGAGTCTAGGCCCTCATGCACGTAAGCTATCGGAGCCTCGTCGAACAAGTCGCGAAAGCGTTCCTCGCTCTGCACCAACGCCTCGTTCGCATGGCGCAACGCATCCTCGGTGCGCAGGCGCTCTAATTCGGCGCGCGCTCTGGCGGCAAAGATTCGCATGGTCGCAAGTCCGCAGGGCCCATCCATCGGCTGGTCCGACAGGATCGCCAGGTGGCCGACGACGGTCCCGTCAGAATCAAGCAGGGGAACACCGCAGTAGCTCTCGACGCCCCACTCCTTAAGAGCGGCGTCGGTGGGGAAGAGCTGACAGATCCGTTCCGGATGATGAGAGGACTTGCCGTTCAGAACTGCTTCGCACGGCGTACCATGGAGGGGAACCTCGAAGTTATCCATGAAGCTTCCACGTCCCCACACGGCACGCGTCCGAAACCGCAGACGATCTACGAGGAGTTCGGAGACAAACGCGTACTCGCAGCCGAGTGCGGATGCGAGGTGTTTGACGAGCGAGTAGAAACGATCGCCCGTTTCCGATTCCACGCCCTCGACGATCTCGCGCAGCGCCGCGTCATCGTAGGGGGTATCGGTCGTGGATTGCTTCGGACCCATCAAAAAGAGGGCTCCGCCTCGACGGTCAAGGATTTTGCTGGGGAATCGCGTCTATTGTCAATTGGTCCATCCGTCCACTGAAACGATGAAACCTGCCGGGCTCAAAGGCATCTAACGTATGGAACAATCCGGTACTTTCAACGGTTCCACGGCGGTCGAGTCAATTGGATCAGGCTGAAAATCATGATGATGGGTGCGGGGGTCCTCCAGGCTCCGAAGGAAGCGCAAATTGTGCCTGCCGGGTCCTCATACTCGGTGCGGATTCGGCGGCATATACGCCGCGATTGAACTGGAACGTGCTCTCCGCGACCGTGACAGCGTGAACATCACCCTAGTGACGCGGGACAACTACTTTCTATTCACGCCGATGTTGCATGAAGTCGCGGCGAGCGATCTTGAAATGAACACCATCATCAATCCTCTTCGCAAGATGCTCCGACGAGTAAAGACCTTCACCGGAAATATAGAAAGCATAAATCTCGAACGGCGATGTGTCGCGGTCACCCATGGCTTCGACCGCCACGTGCACGAGCTCTCGTACGACCATCTGATAATCGCGCTCGGTTCGAGCACGAATTTCTTTGGACTGCCGGGGGTGCAGGATGCAGCGCTGACAATCAAGACGCTGGACGACGCGATCGAATTGAGGAACCGTCTGATCACGCATCTCGAGGAGGCGAATTCGGAGTGCGCGGCCGGCCAGCGCCAGCCTCTGCTCACGTTCGTGGTAGTGGGGGCCGGTTTCGCCGGAGTCGAAACGCTGGGGGGGATCCATGACTTCGTCCGCGAAGCGATCCGTTTTTATCCAAACCTGACGCCGGAATTTGTCCATACGATCCTTATATCGTCTGACGAGTTCATACTGCCGGAATTGGGCGGTAAGCTCGGGGCCTATGCGCAGAGAAAGCTGGCTGCCCGCGGCGTTGAGATAATCACACGCACGCGAGTTACGGCGGTTCGCGATGGTCTGGTCGAACTCTCAGATGGGCGGACGATTCCCGCTACCACGCTGATTTGGGCAGCGGGCAACGCGCCGAATCCTCTCGTCGCAGGTCTGCCCGTTCCGAAAAGCGGCGGACGTATCCTCGTCAATGAGTACCTCGAAGTTGACGGATTTCCTGGCGTCTGGGCTTTGGGCGACTGCGCGTCCATTCCCGACCGCGAGACCGGAGGATTCCATCCGCCTACCGCTCAGCATGCGATTCGCGAAGGCAGATGCGCCGCACGCAACGTTGTCGCGGATATCGTGGGAGGAAGGAAGAAACCATTTCGATTCTCGACCCTAGGCCGGCTCGCCGCAATCGGCCGCCGTACCGGGGTGGCGAACGTATTTGGCCTGAATTTTTCTGGATTTTTGGCCTGGTGGCTTTGGCGCACAATCTACCTATTCAAGCTTCCTCGTCTTGAGAAGAAGATGCGCGTTGCGCTCGATTGGACACTGGATTTGTGTTTCGCGAAAGATTTCGCATGCGTTATTGCCAGACATCCTCTGAGCATGACAGCATCGAAAGGGCCTGATGAGAGGGAAGCAAACCGTGCAGCGTAGTGAATTGACTTGCCGGGAGTTCGTCGGCCTGATTCGTAGATTACGAGACGATGAATTGAGTGATGTTGATCGTCGAACATTCTTGCAGCACCGGGCGAAGTGCGTCCGATGCTCGGACTATCTGAAAGGATATGAGCTGACAATTAGCGCGGCTAAGCGGATAGCGGAAGATTCGCGCGATTCCAGCGAAACGGTGATGCCGAAGTCTCTTGTCAACAGGATCCTGGACAGTAGACACAGGAATGGAAGTGGTTCCTAGGCTACGCCGCTTGGTCGATTCGATGGATGATTCCGTCCTCAACCCATCGTACAAGAAGCGCCGCCGATTCTTGCGCCGCTCCAGCCTCGGGCAAGTCAGCGAATGTTTCACAGATTGTCCCGAACGGCTCGCCCGAGATCATCTTCTGGATCGCCGCTGATTCACGCTTGTCCATCAGCGCATGAAAGACTCGGCAGTCATTTGCGCGCCAGATACGCAGCGTAGTCTTTTCCGCTGTCACGTCGAGGGATGAGCCGCTAGACCAAAGGCGCTGCACGGGGTACTGAGCGTGCAAAGTTTGGATCGCGGGTATCGCAGAGAAGCGTAGAGCCGGCCAGGCATCTGCAGGAACGGAGATAAAGTCCTCGATCGTGACACATTCAGCATCGGGCGCGTCAAAAACCTCGATGCGGCCCCACTCCAGTTCGGCGAGATCGGCAATGCACTTGGGCACGTCTGTTCTGTGCCGTAGGAATCCAGACAGCGCGTGCCCCAAGTGACGCACCGACGGCCACCGCGAAGGAAACGCCTCAAGATAACCTTTGACGACCTCATCAAATTGCGCGGGGCCGACCAGAGCGGCTACGCGCGGGAAGTCTTCGCGCAGGACATCGCGGAGCCGTAAAAAGTAAGCGTCCGCGTAAACACCGATTCGTGTTTTCCGATCGCTGTCGTCGTACCCGCGAACCAAGCGGACAAAGGCGGGTGCAATCGAGTCTCGGCCGGGCTGGACCGCGACAGATTCCCAGAACAAGCGCTGCACTTCATAGAGAGATGGAGCTTCCATTGAGTACCTCGCCCTCAATTTCACGCGCGCGATTTGCTTCGGCCAGGAGTTCTTCAAAAGGAGGTATCTGATCGTCCCATTCCACGAGCGTTGACACCCGCCCGAACCGTCGCACCGCCTCGCGATAGAGGCGCCATACCGGTGTCGGAACGGGATGGTCGTGAGTGTCGATCAGCAAATCTCCCGAGCTGCTGTGACCGGCCAGGTGAATCTGCCCGACCCGCTCCCTGGGAATTCCCGAAAGATATTCCAGCGGAGAGAAGCCGTGGTTGATTGCATTGACGTAGATGTTGTTTACGTCCAGAAGGATGCCGCAATCGGCTTCCTCGGCGACGGCAGAAACGAATGCCCATTCCGGCATGGACGAAACTGAATAGGTGAGGTAGCTCGAAACATTCTCCATCAGGATGCCGCGCCCAAGCCGGTCCTGAACCTGGCGGATTCGAGCGGCGACGTGCGCCACGACTTCTTCGGTGTAGGGAAGCGGCAAGAGGTCGTGGGCAAAGCGTCCGCCGACCGCTCCCCAACAAAGATGATCGGAAACCCAGGCCGGAGCGAACCGTCGAATCAACAATTCGAGTTCGGTCAGATAGTCCTCTCTCAGAGGATCGGTTCCTCCGATATTGAGCGACACGCCATGAAGAACGACCGGCGCGAGTTCGCGGGCCTTCTCCAATATCTGCAGAGGCCGGCCGCCGGCAATCATGAAGTTTTCCGAGATTACTTCGAACCAATCCGCGCGCGCCGTCCTGTCAAGAACGTGCGGGTAGTGAATGGTCCGAAGACCGACACCGTGCCCTAGATGGGGTAAGAAGCTCATGGGTTTGGTAGGACCCCGGCGGCGACGCCGAGGTCCCCCACTGGTCTACTTGCCGTCCGGAGGTGCGATGGTACCGCCCTTGTCTTTGCAATCCTGCGCGGTCGTTTTGACGAACCCTTGTCCTTTGCAGGCGTTCTTGCCCTTGCAGTCATTCTGGGCAGATTTGCAGGACGACTGTCCCTTGCAGCCATTGGCACCGACGCACTTCACCTGGTCGGTGCTTGTGCCCTCTTGGGCGCGTGCACTCACGACACCGGTGACCAACAGCATCGCCACCGCACTGGCGATCAGCGCATTCTTCGCGTTCATTTTTTTCTCCTCCTAAGGAGTGGTTTAGTATGGGGCTTTGATGTCCGCCGCGAGAAAAAGGTTTCACACCGATCTCAGTGGGCCGGCGGTACACTTCCTAATGGGATGCCTCACCTCATACGGCCGCGCCAGCATGGCGCGCCGTGAGCGAATGATCCGGGGCGCTCGTGCAGGAGTCATCAGTCGATAGAATCGCTGCGCCGGAACTTGCGAAGAAGCGACGACCGGAATCCCTTCCGTATTCCAGCAGCTCGCGGCCGGCCGAGAACGACATGATGCTATCCATGAAAAGTTGCATCTCGTCGCGGCCGGGCTCGACATGCAATAGTTCCACGCGCGGGTTGGACCGCAGAGCATCGATCGCTGACTCCAGGGAGTGGGCCCGCATCAGACGCATCGCCTGGTCCCCAATCCATCCAACGCCCTTCTCGGATAGGCGCGCGCAGTGTCCTCCGGGAGCGGGAATGCATATTCGCGCGCGATCATTGCGAATGGGCACCATAGGATTCACGAACACAATCGCCGTCGCGCCTCGTTCTACGGCGATCTCGAGGGGGCAGACTTCCGAGACCCCGCCGTCGACGACGTCTCGATCGCCGATGCGGATCGGACGAAAGAACACAGGGATTGCGCGTGAGGCGGCGACCGCACGGCAAATGTGCGAATCTGCGAACTGACCCGCGCCGAAAACCAGATGCTCGCCGGTATCGATGTCCGTCCCGGTAACAAAGAGTTCCCGCGAGAGCTTGTCGAACTGGTGGCTATACCCAAGCACTGAAAATCGGTCGCACAGAGTCTTCTCGAGAGCTTCAGTCGAATAGAAGCCGGGCGGATGATGCTCTTGAAAGTCCGCAAACATCTGTGCAAAGGAAGGCCGTTGTTTGGCCCGAAGCGCGCGTCCCAGAGTTCCGAACGTCGCGCGCGCGCACTGACCCATCATCCGCAGCGGCCCGCCAGAGCCGACCCCCAGGATGTCGCGCGACTCAAAGTAGAAAGGACTCCCCGCCTCATTCTGGGTCATCGCTGCGAAGATCTCCGCCGCGTGAGCACCATTGGCGAGCAGGGCAGCCAGCACCGCAGCGGCGCTGGTCCCGACATAGACATCAAAATCGTTCGACAGGGCGCGGCCAGCCAGTTCGTCAAGTGCGGTTAAGACTCCGACTTCGTAGAGAAAGCCAGTAATGCCACCGCCCGCCAGCACCAAAGCGGTCTTTCTCCGGCGCTGATTGGGCTGCGTTGATGTGGAAGAAGGCATCATTAACGTATCAGCGGTCTGTCGGCCGCAATTCCGGAAATTTGATGACGGAGATGACCGCCAGGAACTGCTCGAAAGTCAGACCCAAGTTTCGAAACCCGCTCTGGCAAAACACGAAAGCGTAAAAGTCGATAATTTGATCAGGAATCCTCGACGGGAGCTCCGGCACGTTCGAAGAGAGAGGGAATGCGCGCGCGTTGAAGGAAGAGGCATCGTGGAGCCGTCGTGGGATTCGAAGCGTTCTACGCTCTTCGACCCGGAAGGTTCCTGTCAGCTCT
Organism: uncultured delta proteobacterium; assembly: GCA_963850125.1. Classification (GTDB taxonomy): domain Bacteria; phylum Desulfobacterota; class Binatia; order Binatales; family Binataceae; genus Binatus. The sequence goes on from CAWKKB010000002.1 coordinate 347,479, forward strand.
GCGATTCTCTCTGCGCGATACATACAACTTTGATGCTTTGTCGAATGAAACGTCTCATGCCGGCTGCTATGGGGTTGGGATACATCTCTGCCAAACAGGAGTCTGTAACCTCGGCAGCCATGCCGCATCTAACTAGCGCGAATGGAGCCATCCAGCAGAGTGAACTACAAAAGGCTCGTAACGGCAGCGGCTGAACTCTTCGATCGGCTATCGACTGCCTGGTGGATTCCCGCCCTCCTGATGCGACTGTTTGTCGGATACTTCTTCATGGAGACCGGATGGGCAAAGATTCACAACCTCGCCGCATTCACAACCAGGTTCGCGGGATGGGGCATTCCTTACCCCGCGTTCCAACGCCGCACTGTCCGCGTACACGGAGTTCCTCGGCGGCGCACTGACGATCCTTGGGTTAGGAATGCGCTTCGTCTCGATTCCTATGATCATCAACATGATCGTCGCGATCCTGACTGTAAAGCTAAAGAATGTCGGTGGCCTCGATGATTTCGCCGAACTCGATGAACCGCTGTTTATGCTGTCGGCGGACCATCGCAGCATGGTGGGCTACGTCGCGGGCAGCCTTTTCCACTGATCGACGCGAATGATCCGTACGTGGCGAACAAGATCATCTGGAACAACGTGTTCCGGCCGATCCAGAGCGACGATTACGATCTGCGCTACTTTGACTGTCAGAGCCAGTATGTTCGCCCAGGCAAGGAGCAGCAGGTAATTGACAACATAGAAGTCGGCCACTACGCGGGGTACAACCTGGTCGGCCGCACCGAGGTTGAGCCGCTGCCCATCGATCCCGACTTCAAAAAGACCGGCCGGTTCTGGCTGTTCGCGCTTTACCCAGTGCTCGCGCCACAGAGTGCTCGAGGAACGGGACTTATCCGTTTCCGTTACGCGGATCCGAAACGTGGCGACGACAGCTGGGACTGGAACCCTGGCAGCCGCCGCGTCCGCCGCCTGAACGAGTCGATCCTTAGCACTGCGACCGACGCTCAGACCTTCGACCCGGATCACTATTCAGGCTTCAATCCTAAAAACGGAGCAGTACGATTACAAATTTATTGGTGAGAAGGAGTTGCTTGCCTCTGTGCATGCAGCTCACTCTCCCGAGGTGACTTGCGCGACAGATGGCGGCGCTTCGGCTTGCACCGAGGACTGGGAGTCACGCCATATGTACATCGTCGAGGCGACGCCGCGGCGCGATTTCAACAACCCCAGCGCACTCGACAAAAAGACCGTCGTGTACCTGGACTCGGAAGTTTGGTTCGAGCCCTACATCGACACCTACGACCAGAGTGGTCAACTCTGGCGGACGCACATCTATTGGCTGGCTTATCGTGACCGGCCTGTGCCCGACGCACGCATCGCGATCTACCCGTTCAAGCGGGAATTCGTAGTCGGCGCGGCCTCGATCGACACACAAGGGAATTTCTCGACGATGTGCTATCTGCCGGGACGGAATACGCCAGAGCACGAATGCTGGTACATCAATCAGGGCGCGGTCGACAAGGAGTTTTTCACGGTCCGGGCGATGGAAGCAGCGTCGCTCTCAGGTCACTAAAGACTGCCGGTTTGAATCAACACGGGGCGAAGCGACGAGCGTCACTTCGCCCGTTCGTGAAAAACGCGACGATGGATTTCAGGATCTTTAGGTTTGCAGCAGGAGTGTTCGCGGCGCTGTGTTTGTTCAACCCTGCCGCTGCGTTGAACGCAGCCGCGGCCGACTCCTCTGAGCCCCCGGCTCCAGTTCAGTCACTGTCTATCGGCGGTGCAGCTATCAACGTGGAAATCGAGGCCGGTGATCTCAGCCTGTCACGCACTCAGGTCCTCGACTGGGTTCGAAGATCGGCTTGCGCCGTAACCGAATACTACGCCGGCTTTCCCGTCCGAAAGGTCGATGTGAAGATTGTGCCGATCGACGAAGGCAAGGGAGTGCTCTTTGGCCGGACAGTCCTGGTCGATCAAACACTCGTGATAACAGTCGGCTTGTCGAGGTTCGCTACCGAATCAAGCCTTGTGGACGACTGGGTAATGACCCATGAAATGGTCCATCTCGCATTGCCGTCGGTTCCAAACGAGCACCACTGGATCGAAGAAGGGATTGCCACTTACGTCGAACCGATCGCGCGCGCGCAAGTCGGCGATCTTTCTCCGGAGACAGTCTGGCGCGAACTTGTGGACGGCCTTCCCAAAGGATTGCCTGCCCCCGGCGATCGAGGCCTGGACAACACTCACACATGGGGCCGCACCTATTGGGGCGGTGCGCTGTTCTGCCTGATGGCGGATATCGAGATTCATCAACGCACCAACAACCGATATGGGCTCCAGGATGCGTTGCGGGGAATTGTCCGCGCCGGCGGCAATATGGAACACGACTGGCCACTCACGCGGGCTCTGAAGGCCGGAGACGAGGCCACCGGTGTACCGGTCCTTATGGAGTTGTACGATCGGATGAAGGCAACCCCGATAACGCCCGATCTTCCGGCGCTGTGGCATCAATTGGGTATTCGGCCTTCCGGCAATTCCGTCGTGTTCGATCAAGGCGCACCGCTCGCCTCTGTCGTGCGATCGATTATGGCGAAGCGATCAGACCCTGGCTCGACCTGCGTGCAGGTAGGAGCCCGTTCAGGCGCGACCGCCGATTCCATGAGCGTTCTGGGGATCGAAGATGCTTTCTAACGTCGGCGCAGATCGAACACATTGCTTAACCCTCGCGACCGGCTGCGAGTTTTAGATTTGAGAGGTACAGTCATTATGCGAAGCTTCGGTGGACTATTCGGTCTTGTTCCCTGGATTGTCAGTGTCGCAACCGTTGCCGCGATCGGATTCGGTCTTTTTTACAAAGCAGTTGCGTTCTCGCAGACGGACGCAGCGGCAGATGGCACGCCCGTTGTACTGGAACTTTTCACATCAGAAGGATGTTCAAGTTGTCCGCCCGCCGATGCACTGCTGAGTGACCTCGGCTCCTCGATGAAATCCGTGATCCCGCTCGCGTACCATGTCGATTACTGGAATCATCTCGGGTGGGCGGACCCGTTTTCGTCACGTCAATGGTCTGAACGACAAAGTGACTACGCCCGCGCGATGAACCTGGACGGCGAGTACACGCCCCAAATGGTGATCAGCGGCGGGTGGCAGTGCGGAGGTTCTGACGCTGGAAGTATCGAGCGCGCAGTAGCCGCGGCACGTTCGGCGTCTCCCGTCGGCCGCACCAGCGTTCAGGCGAACTTCGCTGGTGCAGGGCCTCGAAAGCTTCAGGTCAAAGTGAGCGCGCAGATGTTGAGCAACGCGGGGGCCGGACCGCATACTGTCATGCTCGCGCTCTACGAGAACGGTCTGGTTAGCAAGATTGGCGCGGGTGAGAACGGCGGCCGCGAAATCACATACGATTACACCGTCAGGAGATTGCTGCCGGTATTTGAGCTTGACAGCGCAAAAGGTGCCTCTGCAAGTAAGGAGCTAAATATTGAGCTCGACGATTCCTGGTCGCTGGACCATCTCGGCGTGGCCGCGTTTATTCAGGACCCGAGGTCGCTGAGGATCGAGGGTGCCAGCTCGGAGTACCCAATCGCTAAGAACTGATGCTTCGACACCCTCGACCGGCGTAATCAGTGCCGCGGCAACCAATACGCCCATCCTGAAGGCCGGCGGGTCCGCGATCTCATCTGCATCCGAGGGCACAAAAATCAGTGTTGGCCGTAACCTTCCGCAGGCTCCGTAACTCTAATCACTGAGGTTCAACTCAAATGAAGAAACTTTCAACAATTTTTGCCGCCGGAACCGTAGCATTGACTCTGTCGACGCCGGTTCTGGCCGGTTCTGTGGGAATTTCGAGCAGGTACGCCGTTGTTCAGCCCAACGCCCAGACCTTTGCTCAATTGGAGCAGGCTTCGGAGGCTGCGCAGCGCGAAGCCCGCGAAGGAAATAAGAACAACCCGGCCTCCGCGCAGAAGAGCTACGAAATCGATCAACTCGTGCAACGCATGAAGAGCGGTCAGCAGGTCGCGCAGGAGCAGGTTGACCAAGCGCTGCAACCGGTATGGATTTGGTAACCGACGCATAGAGACGACGCCGATCGACTTATCTGCTCACTGGCAGAGTTATGCTGAATCCTAATCACGGAAACTGTTTCGCCAAAATTGGACAGGCGGCCTTCAATCCGGCGCACTTCGTACCGGGCATCGGTCCCTCCCCCGACAAGATGTTGCAAGGCCGCCTGTTCTTCCTTCCGAACGATACACGTGGATCACACTGTGCTGGCCAGTCAGCCACCCCGCGCGATCCAAGCCGGGCCAACTACAGCCGCGGCGGCTTAATGCGCACCGACGGCGATGGGGGAATAACTACGAGGACTCCATAGCTTCGGTGGTCCGCAAGGGCGCCGAGTCCAAGCTTGCCTCAAGTGTCATCAGACGCGCGAGGCCAGGAGTTTGTCCGATCGAGAAGCTCAAGTGCGCTTGAATGTAGTCATAGGGAACCATCCGCTGCCTGTTCATCTCAGTTGGTAGTTAGTTGCGGAATAAAGCGGCGGCCACAGTCATGACGACGCCTCACTGCGTTGCGCGTTGCGAAGGCAGTTGCCGGTTTTGGGATTCATCGTGCTCGACTTCCAGAGCGCGGAAGAGTTACTGAGCTGCGACCTCCCGACTGGCAGGGCTTGCCTGTTGTCGGATGTGTATTTGCCGGGGATGAACGGTATCGAATTATGCCGGAGTCTGGCTGCGTCAAAATGGCACTTGCCGACCATCCTGATGAGCGGCTGTGATGATGAGCGGACCAGGCAAATGATGCGTGAAGCTAACCCGATCGCGAGCTTGGTCAAACCCTTCGATGAAGAAAGCTTGCTGCGCGCGATTCGGATGGCACTTCGGGACCATGAAGAAGACTGAAAGGTCGGCAGAATTTATGAGAGGAAATCTGATGGAAATACTGCGTACCCCAGATGAGCGTTTTTTGAATCTGCCCGGTTACCCATTCAAGCCGCGCTACGTGGAAGTTGGCGGTTTGAGAATGCACTACGTTGACGAAGGGCCTGAGAGCGGGGCGTCGGTGCTGATGCTCCATGGCGAGCCGTCATGGTCATACCTGTACCGGAAAATGATTCCCGTTCTTGTTTCCGCCGGATTGCGCGCTGTTGCGCCGGACCTGGTTGGGTTCGGACGCTCGGACAAGCCCGCGAACCGCGAAGGCTACACCTATGAACGGCACGTAAAGTGGTCCGCCCGATTCATTCAGAAGCTCGATCTCCGTGGGATAACTCTGGTGTGCCAGGACTGGGGCGGACTGATCGGACTGCGCCTTGCAGCGGAGCATCAGGAGCGATTTGCGCGCATCGTCGCGGCGAATACCGGATTGCCGACCGGTGAAGGCCCGATCGGTGACGCGTTCATGTCATGGCGCAAATTCTCGCAGGAGACCCCTACTTTCCCGGTCGGGCAGATCGTCAAGGGTGGATGTGCCAACGCACTTCCGCCCGAAGTTGTCGCCGCATACGATGCGCCCTTTCCCGACGAGCGCTTCAAGGCTGGTGCGCGCCAATTTCCTATTCTCGTTCCTATCGCGCCCGACGATCCCGCGATGCCGGCAAATCGCAAGGCTTGGGAAGTCCTCCGACGGTGGGAGAAGCCATTTCTGACTGCGTTCAGCGATGGCGATCCCGTCACCAAGGGCGGGGAGCTGTTGCTCCAGTCAGCGATCCCGGGAGCTCGCAATCAGCCTCATACGACGATAAAGGGAGCGGGTCATTTTCTGCAGGAAGATAAGGGTGAGGAACTGGCACGCGTGATCGTCAATTTCATGCTTAGCAACAGCTAATCCGGTGTCGGCTGTTCACTGCCCTAATCTGCAAAAGGCTACCGAGGATCATACATTTAGATGTCACTCATCCTCTACGATCTGGCAGGAGCAGACCCCGCTCGGCGGTTCAGCCCTTACTGCTGGCGGGCGCGACTGGCGATTGAACACAAAGGTCTGTCGGTCGAGACGATACCGTGGCGCTTTACCGACAAAGACGTGATCGCTTTCTCTGGTCAGGGCCTCGTACCCGTACTTGTTGATTCGGGTAAAACTGTGGCGGGTTCCTAGGCGATTGCTAGTCATCTGGAAGAGACTTATCGCGAGCGTCCGTCTCTATTCCACGGAGCCGGCGGGAAGACATTCGCCCGATTCATGGAGCTCTGGAGCGACACCGTTCTGATGCCTGGACTGATGCCTTTGACAATTGTGGACCTGTTCAACCATCTCCACGAGAAGGATTGGGAGTACTTCCGGACGAGCGGTGAGCGTAGATTAGGCATGTCGCTTGAGCAGGCGGGCGCTCATCGCACGAGTCGCATCAGCGGGTTTCAAGAAAGTCTTGAGCTCCTGCGCATTACGATTACTGCTCAGCCCTTCCTGGGTGGAGATGAACCCGACTACGGAGACTACATCGCCTTCAGCGGATTCATGTGGGCGCGGAGTGTGAGCCCGCTAAAGGTTTTGCAAGACGAAGACCCGGTCGCGCTTTGGCGGTGGCGTCTGTTCGAACGCTTCGACGTTGCGCGCAACTCTCCGGGGTATGACACTTGAGTGTTCCTGAATTGGGTTCAATTTGCTGACGAATTCAAAAAGGTAGATAGGATAGTTAAATGAACAACATCAGTCCCGACCCGGATAAGTTCGCAAAACTGATTAAAGAGCACCCCGGTCCGATCGTGATGCTCAACCTGCTCAAGTTCAGAGCGAAGGCTCAAGAAGAGGAGGGAACCGGTGCGGAGGCATACGGTCGATACGGCTCAAGGGTGGTAAAAATGATCGAGGCTCTCGGCGGGAAGGTCTTGTGGTCTGGGCGGCCAGAGTCGGTGCTGATCGGCGATGCGGCCGACGAGTGGGACGCCGTCGCACTCGTGCAATATCCAAGTCCGAAGGCTCTATTCGAAATGGGATTGACGCCGGAATATCAGAAAATCCACAAGCATCGTGAAGCTGGACTAGAACGCACTGTGTCAATCGCTTGCGCGCCCGCGCCCTTTCTGAACCCGACAGAATAACGCTGCGCGTTCGAGCTTGTCCATTGCCTGTCCGGTAAAGTGATTGGCTGGTCAGAGATTGGCGCCGCGCTCGAGGTCCCTTTGAATCCTTAAGCCAATTTTCGGATAGGCCAGGCTTGAGATCATCCGAGATAACAAATGAGAACCTTACGACTTGAGTCCACGTTTCTTCGACATCGCTCGTAACGCTCCCGGCTACGACACCTGATTCGTGGCTAAGCGACTGATGAATCATAGGCTATGTTGGTAACCCTTCGGACAATCACGGCATCTAAAGACATGAACGCTTGTCGTAATGGCAAATTCGCCCGACCGGCGAGGAACTTTCTGCGCCGACGCGATTTTTCGTCTGTTTGAGGCTTTGGAGAGAAGGTACAGGCCGCGGTGTCTGACATCGGCAATATTCCCGCAACGAGCGAAATCACCCCCGAGAGGGTGTACCTTCAGTGTCGCGAGTTCATCAAGAGTTCGCTACTCTGCGCAGCGACAAGCACTGGAGTTGGCAGCACTCTGCTCTGGCTTATGCGAGGCCTTCGAGCCAAGGACCGCGATAAAACGACCACCGCAGCCGCGACTGGAGCTTCTGGTGATGACACTGCACTCACCGTTGCGCGTCACTTCGACTACGCGCCCGGGGAGAAGAACACCTTCTTCAACGCCGTAACCAACTACAACAACTTCTATGAGTTCGGCACCGACAAAAGCGATCCGGCAGCAAACGCATACACCCTGAAGCCGCGCACCTGGCATGTGGCGATCGATGGCGAGGTGGCGCACCCGCAAGTTTTCGAGGTTGACCAGCTCATCAAATCGTTCCCCCTCGAGGAACGCATCTACAGGATGCGTTGCGTCGAAGCCTGGTCGATGGTTATCCCATGGGTGGGTTTCCGGCTAGGAGATCTCTTGAAGCGTGTCGAGCCCACCTCGCGCGCGAAATACGTTGCCTTCAAGTCACTCCTCGATCCTCAACAGATGCCGGGTCAGCGCACCGATCTTCTGCAATGGCCCTACGTCGAAGGCCTCCGCATCGACGAAGCGATGCATCCGCTGACGATCCTGGCGGTCGGCCTCTACGGCAAACGGCTTCCGACCAGGACGGGGCACCCATCCGCCTTGTGGTTCCCTGGAAATACGGTTTCAAAGGGATCAAATCGATCGCGAGTATTAGTCTGACCGCGGAACAGCCGCCTACTTCGTGGAACATAGCGGCGCCCGACGAGTACGGCTTTTATGCGAACGTGAATCCCGCAGTCGATCATCCACGCTGGAGCCAGGCGACCGAAAGGCGGATCGGCGAGTATCACCGTCGCCCGACCCTGCCGTTCAACGGCTACGGGGACCAGGTGGCAAGCCTGTATACGGGGATGGACCTTAGGACGTTCTTCTAGGCATGGAAGCGCGAACAAAGAAATCGCCATTGCCGTGGCTCAAGCCGGCAGTGCTCACCGGGTCGTTAGTCCCGATCGCGGCTATTCTCGAGCGGGCCTGGCGTGACGATCTCGGCCCCGATCCAATTACGCAAGCTTTGAACCAGCTCGGCTTGATCGCTCTCGTCTTCCTGGTGGCGGCTCTCGGCTGCACGCCGCTTAAAACGATCTTCGGTTGGACCTGGCCGATGCGTATCCGGCGGATGCTCGGCCTGCTCGCTTTCTTCTATGCTCTCTTGCACGTCATCACTTATACGGTGCTCGATCAGGGCCTGGACTGGAACGCGATCGTGGACGATGTTGTCAAGCGGAAGTTCATCTTTTTGGGATTTTCTACATTTGTGCTTTTGATTCCGTTGGCCGCGACTTCGACAAATTCTGCCCTCAGACGCCTCGGTTACGTCCGGTGGAAGCAGCTCCATCGCCTGGCCTATCTGGCACCAGCTCTTGCGGTCCTTCATTTCACTTTGAGGGTCAACGCGACGAAACCGAACCACTGACCTATGGGCTCGTGCTTGCGGCGCTACTGACCGTGCGACTGATTGAATACATGGGTGCCCACAGACCTCTACTCACGCGAGAGATATGAAATCGCGATCCCACTTTGATTTCAAAGGTAGTATAATTCCCGCGATCTTTTCGGTGATCATGGGATTTTGCGATAGAATCCCGTTGGTGTCTGCCCAGGAGGTAGCGATGCCAGACTCGAATTCCAGGAACGGCCAGGTTCTCACACAGGTCCTGAAAAAAATGCGCAGTGGCGAGAAGATCGCGCCGAGCGAGTTTCAGGATTTCGTTAAAGCCCAGAACGAAAGCGCAACCACCGGTCTTAAGGTCGGGGAGAAAATACCTGACTTCGCGCTTGTGGATCAGAACGGTAACGAAAGAAAGTTTCGCGATCTCACCGGCCGCGCGGGACTTCTTCTGGTCTTTAGTCGAAGCGCCGATTGGTGACCCTACTGCAGAAGCCAGCTCGTCGAGCTGGAGCAGTCGCGCCGAGGCTTCGAACAGCGGGGCGTAAAGATCGCGGTCATCACCTACGATTCTCAGGAGATTCTGCACCGCTTCAGCGCCGCGCATGAACTCGGATTTCCGTGTCTATCCGACAAGGGCAGCGTTGTTATTAGCGAGTTCGGAATCCTCAATTCGAATATTCCAAAGGACCATCCGTTCTACGGTATTCCGTTCCCGGGCGATTACCTTATCTCTCCCGATGGCGTAATACAGGCCAAGTACTTTCTACCCGATTATCAGACGAGGGTGGCTTCGTCGGAAATCCTAGTCAATGAACTCGGTGCGGACCCGAGTGGCAAATCTGTATCGATAACCGCGGGAGACATTCGAATCGTGATCACTCCTTCGATGGATCACGCGGTAGCCGGGCAGGAGATCGGGGTCGCCGCAGACTTCTCAATTGCCAAGGGATGGCACATTTACGGACAACCGCTTCCGACAAACTATACGCCGACTGCGATCGTATTTGATAGCGACTGCGTCGCGAAGCAGTCGTTCGCGTATCCCGATCCGCAGAAAGTCACTTTCCCCGAACTTGGCGAGACCCTCCCGGTCTATGCTGGCGACTTCCGAACCAAAGGAAGAATCCTCATGCGTTCTGGACTGAAGCCTGGCGACTACAAGTTGAAGGGCACGCTCAGTTTTCAGGAATGCAGCGATCAGATTTGCAAGATCCCGCAGTCGGTCACTTTCGAGATTCCCATCAAGATCGATCCAATGGCGTCGCCCGCGCCCAAAGCTTCAAGTGGAATGCGATCGTGACAGTCGTGGAAAGTTGTAGACTAATCTGCGCCAGATTCTGGGAGTTTCCCTGATAGAACCCTTTGAGCGACGGCTTGATGCAAGCTGCTTCATGAACTCGGTTGGTGGACAAACAGATTACTGAAAAGTCCAAAGGTATTACACGTCGAGATGTCCACAGAAATCAGCAATCCGCCACATACCCCTCTAAAAGAACGAGCCAGCGCACAAGACGCCAGCCCGAACACCAACTGGAAAAGGGGGGCAAACCCAGTCAGCGCCCCCCTTCTATCAATTCGTCGTGCGGACGTATACAGAAAGAATCGCAATGATACCAGATTTTAAGGGTCATCATTTCGTAGAGGATTTCACGGCAGATGAGCCGCCTTCGCTGCATCATTGCGACCGATGCGGACTGAGAGCCTCTCTTAGACCGGATGGCTCGATCTACTTCGACATTCAGCGAACCGGCATATTTCTCAGAACAAGCAATAGCATGCGCTTTAACACCTCACGAATTCCGCCCTGCAAAGAGTGGTCCGTACTCGTCCGACCTAGCCGGAACTGGTCCGCGATCCCGCTTCACCCAGCTGGTCCCGCTCAAATTGCGTAAGCAAGCCCGCGTGATAATGCGCGGGTATGGCCCTCCGCTCGGGGCATTAATCTCCGGACGTGCACGACTCATCAGCCTTTCCGCCCGAAGCACCAGGGAAATGCCTTCTGACATTGGTCGGAAGGTTGATCGCGACCTATGTAGGCGGCGATTACTTCCGGTTTGCCGACTATTCGGACATATTCGGAAGCGGGATCTGCGGCCCGTATCGGTCCCTGTCGAGACTCAATCATTTGGAATGTTCCGGAATATAATCTGCCAATGTCATTGCCGGGAGATGGTTCCTCACAGTCCGTAGAGTCGATGGACATCCGCCTCATTGTCGACAGAATCCCTGCGTTTACGTGGTCAGCTCATGCGGATGGCTTCGTAGAGTTCGTGAATCAACGATGGCGCGAATACGCAGGTCTTTCGGATGAAGAATCGCAAGGTTGGGGCTGGCAGGCTGCAATCCATCCGGAGGATTTACCGTCACTCATGGAGAAATGGCGGGAGCTGTTGCGCTCCGATAAAGCAGGTGACATCGAAGCGCGTATGCGCCGACATGATGGGGTCTTTCGTTGGTTTCTCATTCGCTTCGAACCATACCGCGACGAAACCGGGAAGATCGTCATGTGGTATGGGGTCAGCACTGATATCGAAACCCTCAAGCAGACTCAGGAGAAACTACAGGAAGATGAACGCGAGCTTCGGCAGATTACCGACGCAATACCTCAGGCGGTAGTTGTCCAAGACCCGTCCGGCCTACCGATCTACGCCAATCGGGCGACTCTCGACTACACGGGCCTAAATGCTGACGATGTCGCTGCGCCAAATTTTCGGGAAAGATTCTTTCATCCGGAGGACGTGGAAAGATTTCGAAACGAGCGAAAGGCGGCTCTCGCGCGGGGTCTTCCGTTCGAATTCGAGCATCGAGCGCTCGGGAAGGACGGACAATACCGCTGGTTCCTGATTCAATACAACCCTTTTCGAAACGAGCGCGGCCAGGTCACTCGATGGTACGCGACGGGCACCGACATTGATGAGCGCGTCCGGGCCGAAGAGAGAACGCGGAACGAAAACCTGGCCTTGAGGGAACAAATCGATCGCGACTCGATGTTTGAGGATATTGTCGGTTCTTCGGAAGCGCTCCGCAGAGTGCTTCGCGAAACCGCGAAAGTCGCGCCGTCCGATTCCACAGTTTTGATTCTGGGCGAGACGGGCACGGGAAAGGAATTGTTAGCCCGTGCCATCCACAGACGATCAAAGCGCGCCGATCGAGCGTTTATAGGAGTGAACTGCGCGGCGATCCCTCCATCGCTCATTGCTTCCGAACTCTTCGGCCACGAGAAAGGCGCCTTCACCGGTGCGACGCAGCGGCGTCTGGGGCGTTTCGAATCGGCAAATGGCGGGACAATTTTTCTCGACGAAGTCGGCGATTTACCCCCAGAGGTGCAAGTCACGCTGTTGAGGGTTCTGCAAGAACGCGAAATTGAACGTGTTGGTGGCAACGACCCTATTGCAGTCGACGTCAGAGTGATCGCGGCGACTCATCGTGATTTGAACGCATTGATCGCCGAGGGCAAATTTCGGAAAGATCTCTTGTACAGGCTCAATGTCGTGCCTGTTGAAATGCCGCCGTTGCGCGAACGCGTAGCGGATATTCCTTTGCTCGCTGAGTATTTCATCGATCGTTTCGGAAAAAGGGCTGGAAAGAAGTTCCGAACAATAGGCAAGAAATCTTTGAAAGTCCTCCAGGCGTACGGTTGGCCGGGGAACGTCCGTGAACTGCAAAACGTGATCGAACGTGCGGTGATTCTGTCTGACGGTGCCGATTTGGCAGTAGACGAGACGTGGTTGAGGCGTGAACTGCCCCCGGCCGCATCCCGCGCCGCAACGCTAGGCGGCACCCTGGTTCGGCACGAAAAAGAACTGATCGAAGCGGCGTTGAAAGAAAGCCAAGGCCGAATCTCAGGACCCGGAGGTGCAGCAGCGAAACTGGGTCTGCCGGCAAAGACTCTCGACTCGAAAATCAACCGCTTAAAAATTAACAAGTATCGATTCAAAGTGCCGCAAGGCGACTGATCACCGGCTAACCACAGCGTTTCCTCCCCAAACAGGAATTCCTGAAAACTCAGGACCGTAATCGACTGTAACTTCGGCTGCCACAAGCCAATTGTGGATGGCCTCGTTGTTGCTCTAGTCCGAGTGCGCTTCAGGGCAGAAGTTCATGACACTGAAGATCGAACGGATTTCTGGCAAGCGCATCAGGCTGATTTATTTGAGTGGGCGTCTTCAATCTGAGGACCTCAATGAGTTGAAGTCTGAGATCGAGCGTGGTGGACCACGCGTCAAGCTGGATCTGGAGGAACTCGATCTCGTCGATATCGAAGGTGTTCGTTTTCTCAACGCGTGTGAGTCGGCAGGGGTCTCGATCCTCCACTGTCCGCCATACATCAGGGAATGGATGCTGCAGGAGAGAAGCTGACCCAAAGACCATCCGGAAGCGTTGCCAGCGGCCTTAGATCGCACTAACGACGTCGGCTCACGAGCCGATGCACGTGAAAAAACTGAAAGGAAAAAAAGGAGAACAACAATGACGATCAAGAACGTGGTTCTGGTACATGGTGCTTTCGCCGACGGCTCCGGCTGGGAAGCCGTCGCTAACATCCTCAAGAATGACGGGTACAAGGTGTCGGTAGTGCAGCCCCCCGAGACCTCCTACGCCGAGGATCAGAAGTACACGAAGGCCGCAATCGACGCCATGGACGGGCCAGTGGTTCTCGTGGGCCACAGCTACGGCGGGTCCATCGTCACCGAGGCCGGCAATCATCCGAAGGTGGCCGCGCTTGTCTATATCGCTGCATTTGCACTCGATGAAGGTGAGAGCTGTGCGTCGATCGAGCAGGCCCTGCCGCAAGCGTCCAAGGCGTTCAAGCCGGACAGCAATGGCAACTGGTGGATAGACGAGGAGCAGTTCGCGGCCGACTTCGCAGCGGACATTCCGCCGGAGAAGTCATGGTTCATGGCTATCTCGCAGGTGCCGATCTCCACCGACTCGTTCACCCATAAGGTTAGGAATCCCGCCTGGAAGACCAAGCCCACCTGGTACATGGTGGCCACCGCAGACCGATCGATCAATCCGGACCAGGAGCGGATGATGGCGAAGCGCGCAGGCGCCAAGACCGTCGAAGTGAATGCCAGCCATGTGGCCTACATGTCGTACCCGAAGGAAACAGCCAAGCTCATCGAAGAGGCTGCCACCTCTGCGCCCGTTCATCGATAGACTGCAGTCCTGATCAAGGGCTCGACTTTTTCGTCTCGCCAGATTTCCGCCCGATCGTATGCAGCACCAGACAGCTGGTGTTGTTCCAATCGTGGCCAATCTTACCGCCGGTCGCCTCGTACTGTCGGACGTGCTTGTCTCCGACCAAGCTGTAGTCAGGCATGGGCATAGACCGCCACCTTGGCAGCCCTCTGGCCAACCCTGTCGTTACCGAGAAGCAAGCGCTCACTGAATACCGAGCGCACACGCGCAGGCCCAGCCGCAGCGGAACGGCGGGGCCGGAAACTCGCTCGCAGTTTGTGATCCTTGAACCGCCCGTCAGCGCTGTATTGACCCACCCCCACAACCAATTGACCTACAACAGTTCTCTCCCTCTCACTTATGCAAATTCGTGACCCCAGCTTCCTTGCAGATTTCGTCGCCACTCACACATCTAGCCCACGCTCCTACAAACAGTGTGAACTGTACTACTTGCGCGACGAGCGCAACCGGCAGTTAACAAGGAGGAGCCCATGACCACGACCAAAAGCGGCGGAACGCATATCTAGATACAGTTCCACAGAAATAAAACAGACCGCCTCTGGGAAGCAGACGTGATTGACTGCTATGCGGTCACGCCGGAAATGCTGCGACAAATGGAGATCTGGCGCACCACTAAAGGCTCGCCACTCACCGCGTCACAGCTCCGCGGGTGGCTTGTCGCGAACGGAGCCAAGCTCGATCGTGATGACGGCCCTGCCTATGTCGCGACCTTCCCTCACGGCACCCGGATCGAAAGGTACTACCGCGACGGCATGCTGGACCGCGCTGATGGCCCGGCGCGTATCGAGACGTACACCGACGGCACCCGGATCGAAAAGTACTACCGCGCCGATAAATTCATCAAGGAGGAGGCCATTCCCCGGCAAGACTCTGACGGTCATTCCGGCGTGAAGATCCTTAAACCGCCGCTGACCCCTGTCAAACCGCCCTCGGCTTCCCTCGGTCCGCCGCCAAACCCCGCTCCCTGAACCAGTCCGCCAAGCGCGTCGAGTATCACACCCGTCAAACTCAGAACCGGAATGAGATTCATGCGCCACGCGCCGCTCATGATTGGCTGGAAATGGTAATCGGGCCGAGGCTACTCGCTCGCCTTGGCTGCCAATGTTTCCGCTACTGCGATGTTCTGCAGCAACTCATCCGGTACGCCGTGCCGCTCCTGTAGATATGCCGGGCTGTTGTAGGAAATCCAGACTTTTCCCTGGCGATCTTCCCGGATCAGAATCTTGAGCGGGAGATCGATCGCGATGCTGGGAGCGGCCAGCATGACCGGAGTGCCAGCCTTGGGACTCCCGAAGATCAACAATTTGGTGGGAGGCATTTTTAATCCGACTTTTTCTGCTTCTCCGCTGTGGTCGATCAGCGCGAAGATGGCGACTCCCTTCGTCTCCAGGATTCTCTTCAACCTCTCCACCGTCCGATCCACCGAGTGATTGCTGCCTACGTTGATGATTCCGTTGCCACCACTGAGCTTCATTTGATACCTCGCACTATCGGCAAACTATGAACGTATGGGACTTCGGGCCGAAACTAGATAGATCGCCATCGCCAAGCCGACAAATGCCAGAAAGAAAGCAATCGCGACAGCCTGGGTCGAATGACGGGAATGTACCGTTTCACCGAGATCCAACTCCCGGACCGGATAAAAGGGGCAAACCCAGCCAGCGCCCTAAAGCAGGCTGCGCCGCATAAGCGAGAGTCGCCCCTGCAGGCGGGGCGACTCGGTGCTGAATCGAAGGTAGCGGACCGCTGCTATTGGTTCATCCCGAAGCCCCTGAGTTTGACCTTCTGAGGATCTTTGCGGGCGTTGTCCATGATAGTGATCGTTCCTGTCACTTTGCCGATAGCAGTCGGCTGAAAGGCTACGGTTATCTGGCAACTTGAACCCCTGATGGGAAGGACCGTTCCGCTGCAATGATCGGTCACGATCACGAAGGGTCCCAGGTTTTTGGTCGCTTCGACGGTCACCGCAATTGATTTCTTCTTCTTCGAACGATTCGTAACGGTGATGATATGCGACGGCCCTGCGGTTTCCATTTGTTGATCGCCGAAATTCACCTTCCTGGGCCTGACCAGCAGTTTGACCGGAACCATCGTAGGCTCAGGCGTAGGTGTCGCCGTAGAGGTCGGCGTTGGCTTTGTACTCGAGGTCGCGGTGGGCGTAGTGGTCGCCGTTCTGGTCGCAGTCGACGTTGATGACGGAGTGCCCGTCGCAGTCGGAGTCGCGGTTGCGGTACTCGTCGCGGTCTGAGTTGGTGTCGACGTGGCCGTAGCTGTCTTAGTCGCAGTCGACGTGGCGGAGCCCGTCGCAGATGCGCTGGAGGTTGGTGTTGCGCTTGGTGTTCCTGTCGCAGTCGGCGTGCCGGAAGGAGTGCTCGTCGCGGTTGCGGTGGGCGTCGGCGTCGGCACTAGGCTTTGCAAATTTCCCACGACGATTTCTTCACTGTCGCTGATTATCTGGAAGACAAAGTTGAGGCTGCTAAGCTCGTATTTCCCGAGGTCGGTGATATCGGTTAGCAACACCGAGACGTCCTGTCCTGAGACCTTGATTGTCTGTCCGCTGAGAACGATCTGAGTGATTTGAGACACTCCGTCCACGATGTTGGCGAGGAAGTAGCCCGCATTGACGCCGTCAGTGGCTTTGAATACAAGCTGTCCCAGGCTGTTGACACTGTAGGTGAACTCGGGAAGTAGCGTACTGAGCCCGTCCAATGAATCCGCGGTTGACACTATTTTGGTGATCGCGCCGGTAACAGTATTGACGACAAAGATCCCGCCGTAAGTGGGATTAGTCAGCGCATTAGTCGCGACGAAAGTGAGTTCATCGCCGACCAGCTGAAGCGAAGGCTCAATGATTTTTATGAAGTTATCGCCGCTGTTTGGATCGCCGGGCAATTTTCCGATCGAGCTCAGGAGCTGGGTAAATGCCGGCGAACCGTCTTTCAGCACCGTGCCCGTAGCTGGAAAAGTGTAGATTCCCTGAGCGAGTTCGTCTGCCGATTTACCAACGAATGCCACCACCCCGTTCGAGATTGCCGGGTCGAAGAAATCTGTGATCGGATCGGCAGAAAGGGGATGAACGATGAACGAACCGGCATTGTCGGCGATGGTCGCGAGCCCGGTGCCGTCGAGATTTTCGATGTAGATGCCATGAATGGATCCTATCAAACCGAGCAGACTGCTATGTGCTTCAAACGCGACTTCCGAACTGACATCGTCGAGTGCATAGTCGTAGTCGGCCGGGTTGAGTCCAAAAAAGAAATCGACCAGAACATCGCTCAAATCGAGAACGCTTCCGTTTGCGATCAACGAAAAGGCGGCGCCGGTTGGAGAAGTACTCCAGATACCGCCGCAATCTCCAAGCAGACTCGTCAGGCACAGGTGATCGGACGCCGAAAAGAGCACGACGCCGTTCCTGATTATCGCCCGGGCCTGGGAAAGATCTGAGAGAGTGCCGCTATCGACCAGACCTGGCAGTACGGATTGCGTCGTGGCGAGATTGGTCAGCGTTGAACCGCTGAGATTGCTCGACCATAATTCAGGTCCCCCGCCGCCAATATTCCTGAACACGATACTGGAACCGCCGATCGCCGGAGGGCTGCTGCCATCAGGGCTGAAATTGCCACCGATCGGATCAGCGACCTTATTGTTCAGTATTCCGGTGAAAACTTGCGCATTCGACGTGGAGTAGAGAAATACTCCAAGTGCGATAACGCAAACCTGTGTGGCGATTTTGAGGCGCCCCATCGCATTAGTCTTTAGCAAACAAATTGTCATTTACACTGCCTCCCATGCTCAGGGCCTGAGCAAGGGAAGTGCCAGAAATGGATTTGAGTGGCTTTTCCTGGCCGCCGTTGACAATTCTTATCGAAAATCAACAATCTCAAATTTGGCGGTTGATGCGTAATCGCGACAGTTCTGTCGCATTTCATAACAATTTGGCGTATAGAAGTAGTAAAATTCACCAATCTGTAGGCGATGCCACCTTGGCACACGCTATGCTCTCTCAATTTGCTATGCGCATGACTAAAAGCTGGTTTACAACACTGACAGCTGCGTCACCTTCGCATCCTGTTAGCAGGACAGCTTCTTCGAAGACGAGACTACAAAAATGGGAACCAGGGCAGGTTGTCATCATAGCGGCTCTGATGACGGCAATTCTGTGCGGGTTAGCCGGGCTCGCCGTTGATGAAGGTGTCTTTCAAAACGATCGGCGAATGATGCAGGCTGCCGCGGACAGCGCGGCGATCGCAGGCGATCAGGAGATTCTCGCGGGCAACACCGACAGCGTCACTTCGGCAGCGGTCAATGACGCGCAGATGAATGGATTCACCAAAGGGTCGAATAACGTGATCGTGACCGTGAACAATCCGCCGCTAAGTGGCAGTTATTCGGGTGACAGCAACGCGGTCGAGGTAATCGTTTCTGCGCAGAGGCCTACATATTTTCTCAACGCGGTGGGGATCCCGACGGTTAACATCTCGATGCGCGCCGTTGCGCACCTGGGCAACGCGCCGTACTGCATCATGACGCTGGATCCTACCGATCAGAACTCGCTGTCGCTGTTCGGGGTCGCGCTGTTACAGACGTGTGGGGTTGTGAACGATTCCAACAACAATCACGCATTCGGCATCTTCGGAGTCGCGCTGTGGCATGCCAGCTCGATCGGTGTCGTAGGCAATTATGACTTCGATTTGCTGCCATTTGTTTCGCCAACCCCGGTCACTGGAATCGCGCCGATGCATGATCCGCTGGCCCGTTTGCAGCCGCCGTCGATCGGCGGATGCGATCACACCAACTACAGCCTGGGCCCCGTCGGTATCGCGACGATGAATCCCGGGACGTACTGCGGAGGTATAACTCTGACTGGCGCGGCGATCCTCAACCTGAATCCCGGCACATACATAATCCGCGGCGGGGGACTCAACATTCTTGGTACCTCGTTGATCGCAGGCAGCGGCGTGACATTCTACATCACCGGTGATTCTACCTATCCCTACAAGGGGGTGGACATCGCCGCCGTCAGCGTTCATTCGCTTACCGCACCGACCTCGGGACCGCTGGAAGGGATCCTTTTCTTTCAGGATCGCGGTATCTCGACGGCCACGGCCGGCGCGAATCCAAACACGATTGTCGGTGCGGCGCTGGCGCGCTACGAAGGAACATTTTATTTCCCAACCACGACCCTAAACTACACGATCAACGCAACCGTCGCCGCGTACACTGCTATGGTCGCGTACCAGATAAAGATCAACCTGGTCGCCGCCGGCACCGTGAACAACGACTATTCTTCCCTGGCCGACGGCTCTCCGTTGAAGTCCGTGGCGCTTGGAGAATAACCATGAGAAGCAGGTTAAAAAGTTGGAGAGATAGAACCCCGCACTATGTTTCGCGCGGCCAGAGTTTCGTCGAGTTTGCCATCGTCTCGCCGGTTCTGTTGCTGTTCCTTCTGGGGATCATGGACTTCGGGCGCGTCTTCTTCGTCGCGATCGAGCTGAACAATGCCGCGCGAGCGGGCACACAATACGGAATTCAGAGCCCGGCGAACGCCGCGGACGTCAGCGGAATGCAACAGGCGGCGCAGAGCGACGCATCCAATATCTCCGGAATAACGGCGACCGCATCGGAATACTGCGAATGTCCCGATGGCTCAACCCCGGCCTGCAATTCGTCGCCGTCGTGCAGCGATCTCCGCGTGTACGTCGAAGTGGACACCTCCGGATCGTTCCAGACCTTGCTGAATTACCCGGGTATACCTTCTTCAATCCCTCTCACCGGTAAATCCGTGATGCGCGAGGAGTGATCAGTGAACTTCGAAACTGAACAGTCGCGCAAAAGACGGATCGCTCGCTGGAGTGAGGGACAGTCCGCCGTTGAATTCGCCATTACCATTGCGGGATTGCTCGTCCTGGTTCTTGCGATTACGAATTTCGCGATGGTGATCTCGGCCTATACCTTTGTATGCTACAGCGCTCGCGACGGCACTCGGTATGCGGCAGTACGGGGGGCCACCAGCCCGACTCCCGCTTCCGCGAGCGACATAAGCGCGTTCGTGCTCTCAGAGGCAGCAGGGTTGAATCCGAGCCAACTCTCGGTTCAGACGACCTGGACCCCGGACAATCAGCCCAACAGTAGTGTAGCGGTGCAGGTTCAATACAATTTCCAATTCCAAATCCCGTTCGTGACGCTCTCTCCGGTTACTTTGAGCAGCAATTCGAAGTTCGTCATCAGCCAGTAGCTGGAGAGTGCCAACTACGCATAGATGCCAGCAGGCCTGAATAAACAATCGGCGCAGCAAACAGGAGAATTAACACAAGTAAAGTAACCCTACAGTGTGTTTGACTCATCTCGCCTAATTGTATTATGTCTAGACAATGAGTATGGCGAGCACGGCACAGGGCAGGTCTACACCTCCTCGAACCGCACCGACCGCGAAGAAGAAGGTCGAGGAGGCGCGGGCTCACGTCGTTATACTCGATAGTGAAGGGTCGCTTGGGGCCCGCGCCGAGCATATTCTCGGCGACCGAGGTTACAACTGCGAGGTTCGAAAGACCAGACGCAACGCCGAGACGGCTATCGCCGAACACAACGCGTCTGTCGTGTTGTGCAACGGATGCGACCCTCAATTTGAGGGATTGGATTTCGTCCTTTTTTTGCTTTCCGGCTACCCCAATGTCGGCGTGCTCCTGGTCGGGGTCGATCCTGCAACCCTTGAGAAGCACCCTGCATCGGCAGACCCTCGGGTCATGCATCTCCCTTTGGCGTTTGACGAAGGCGAACTTGCCGCCAGCGTCGTGCGATTGGCCGAGATTATTGATGATCAGCGCGCGTCCGAACAGCTTCTTCGTGAAAGTGAATTTGTAAAGCGGTTCGCTGACCGCGCCCTGGCCGACGTTGGTCTGGTGGCCGTAAGTCCCCAGAGCGCGATCGTGGTTTTCTTCGTGCATCGGGTTGCTTCCACCCGGGCTACGGTCCTCCTGGAAGGCGAAACTGGCACAGGCAAGGAGTTAATCGCTCGCCTATTACATAGCTGGAGCCATCGCTCATCCGGTCCGTTCATAGCGTTGAACTGCAAAGCGATCTCTGAAGGGACACTCGAGAGCGAACTCTTCGGCCACGAGCGTGGAAGCTTTACCGGGGCGATTGCAGAGCATGCCGGATGTTTTGAGCGCGCCTCAGGCGGCACCTTGTTCCTGGACGAGATCGGAGAGACCGCCCCTGATTTTCAAGCGAAGCTGCTCAGGGTTCTCGAAACCGGAGAATTAATGCGCGTCGGCGGCTCGAATCCGCGGAAGGTAGATGTGCGAGTGGTGGCGGCCACAAACCGGACTCTGCGCCAGGAAGTGGCGGCAGGACGATTCCGTGAGGATCTCTTTTTCCGGCTGAACGTGATCAACCTTCGGCTGCCGCCATTGCGCGAGCGTCCCGAAGATATCCTTCCGCTCGCCCGGCACTTTCTCTCCATCTTTCAGGCCGAGAAGCGTAGTACTATCCGATTCACCGCCGAAGCTGAGCGACACCTCCTATCCCATTCCTGGCCGGGGAACGTTCGCGAACTTCAGAACACGATTCATCGAGCGGTCGTTCTGGATACCGACAATATCGTGAACGGGAAAGATCTGGAGTTGCAGGGCGCCGCGCCGGCAATGAGAGACAATGGTTTTCTTGAGGGAACGCTTCAGGAATTCACCGAACGCGCGAAGGCTCAGCGCATCCGTGCGGCTCTGCAAAAGACGAACGGCAATCATTCGCAGGCGGCCGAAGACCTGGGAATAAATCGTGCGACCCTGTATCGCCTGATACAGCACCTGGGAATTTAGCTTAGCGGGGAGTTGCGCGCGGCATGCGCGAAACCTAAAGAGACCGCTGTCCGGATTTGGTGCCCCCGGGGGTAATCGAAGTCGTCGAAGGAGTGCTTCTTTCGTCGCTCAGGCGATGTGCGGGTTATCGCCGAACGGCCAACACGGGCTGTCCCGCGAACATCCGCGCTATTCCTCGAGCGAAAGCGGCACCACCTTCGGAGAGCCAGACTAGCCAATTCCGAATGGCTCACGATCGTTCTTGTACTTGTTCGCTTAGCATTTCTCAAACAAGGGCTGGTTGATCGACAGTCGCGAATTTTTTTCGGCTGACGATGGCGCAAGGGGCACTGGCTAGGTTTTCGACAGAGAGCATCGAGCTTAATCAGGGGCGTGCTCTACAAACGAAAGCGCTACCATTGAAGTTGCCTAGCTAATCACCGCACATTGCAACGGTCCACGGTTCTTTGGCTTGCGTGAGTCATGGCTCAAAGTGACGGCGCTCCCAAACGTGTGCGATCTATACGCGCAAGTCTTGTGAGGAAGGGCTCGAGCAGAATTTCAATTCGCTACATGCTCAGCGCCAAGCCTGCGAAGCATACGTCAAGAGCCAGCCCGGCGAGGACTGGCGACCAGTCAAAACCGCATTTGACGATGGCGGGTTTTCAGGCCCGAAGGTTCCGCCTCCGCCGCCTTTCAGTGCCCAAAACAGGTCGGGATTGGAGCATGCGTTGGCGATCCGAATCTGGCCGTCGGCGGTGACAACTTCGGCCTCGAGCAAGCTAGCGGCAGCCGTGCTATAGTGCCTGGAGAAAGTGCTGAAGCCGCCGCTTTGAACCAGTCCGCCGAGGCACACCGTAGTGCATCCGCCGCCTTGAATATATTTCCCGCCCTTGGTTGTAACCGCCTGGTAAGCCTGCATGCCGATCGTTCCGGCGCCCACGGTCACGGCCGGTTGCGGCTTGAGTACTTGTTCGCATCCGTGCGGAACGAAGGCATCATGCATCTCGATATCGTGCATTTGGCGCGTCCAAATCAGCAGTGAGTCCGGCGCGTTCGAGGTGCCTTGGTAACTATGACCTCCTCCCTTGATCGCGAGGCGCAAATTGTTGTCGCGAGCAAAGTTGACGGCGGCAGCAATATCCTGGGCATTTCTGGCCGCGACCGCGTAGACGCTTGGTTTGGTGGCCCACCCATCGAGCCATCCGAAGGTCTCCGTGAGGCCAGGCTGATCGCCGATGTAGTAGGGGTTTTTGATGTTCTGCAGCAGCTGTTTGGCCGCATCGCTGGTCGGATCGGTCTTGAGAATCGAGAGAGGAAACTGGACGGGAATAAGATTGCCGCCGACAGCTTCGCTGAGCTGCTTCCACGCCGCTTGAGACGGCCACGCTGGATCGGAAGGACGAACTCGCGTGAACTTTGCGTTAGCCGCCGCCGAAACTGAATGCGGCAACATAGGCAACAACGCCGATGCTCCGATTGCTTTGAGGAATGTTCTTCTATTCATCAACGATCCTTTCGCGCAGTCTCATTGCGACACCTGCGGGCGTAGGCCGCAACTCGCGCCCCGAAGCTCTTACTTAGCTTTCGCACGATGAGCTTGGGCGCCGAAGGTTGGGCGTCATTCCCATCTATTGCCAATGCTGAACTTCAGTGAGCAACCACGATGCCATCCGCGAAAGACCAATGCATAAATGAGTTTACCGTCGGGCACGCGCAGTGGCGGCGCTGCATGCAGTTTGGTAGGTGCATTCTGGAGAGCACTAGGAGCCGAACAACCCCCGCTGTTTTCGCGGCCAATCTTGAAGCACCGAATCGATGGCGAACATCAAAAAATCGGTCAGCGTTCCCTAACGGGATCGCCGGCCCCTTCGTGAAGCGTTTCTTACCCGATTGCCGGATGCGAGGGATCACGCCAACATAGCTCGCGATCGTGCCGGATCTCCGAGCTCTGCGATCAGACAGGCAGCAGTCAATGGTCCCACACCTTCTGAAGCTCTCACCCGACGCATCGAGCTTCCGCTCTCCTGGCACGCAGAGAACCGTTCTGAACGTTGAGTAGCCGAGAAAATTCGCACTTGCGCTCTGGTTCCCAACGGACGTGGCGACGCTTCAGAAGGCGATGCTCATTGGCAACGCCTTTCTCTCATCGGAAGCTTGAGGCGCCCTTAGCGCCGCTCGCGACATCGGTGGGTTCAGCCTGAAGTTGCCTTCGCCAACCGCAGGCATCGGGACGCAGTTGGCGCACTTCCCCGGAGAATCCCTCAAACCTGAGACTCGCTGGCGGAGCGCAGTCGTTTCGAACTCTCAGGCGACTTCGAGAAGATCGTGTTCAGCCTGTAGTTCCTCAGAACTCGATCCGCGCGAATTCGTTGGTGGTTTCGATGGACTGGCGATAGCCTGCGGTGGGTGAGGATACCAACGAGCGAATCATTCGGGCAGGCCCCAAGCGGCGAACCTCGAACGCTCACCGCGCTGCTGTTGGAGTGGATCGCCCTGCGTCATCAAATCGCCGTGCTGGAGCGCAGCGGAACTCGTCGCCCGTGCTTTCGCCGTTGGCATCGGCTTTTTCGGATCCTGTTCTCGCATTGGTGGCCCCAATGGCGCGACAGCCTGATCATGGTCCAGCCCGCGACGGTCTTGCGCTGGCGCCGCGACGGCTGGTCAACGCTTTGGCGATATCGATCGCGGGGTCGCTGGCGCGGTGGGCGCCCGAGTGTTTCCAGGGAAGTCCGCCATCTGATCGTACGGATGGCCTGTGACAACTTTCTCTGGGGTGCGCGCTAGACGCCGTTTGGGCAGTGGTTGAAAATTTCGATCACGGTTCGAAGGAACTCCGCTGCAGGCGCGCCGTCAATCACTCGATGGTCGAAAGTTAGGCTGAGCCAAAGCATCGCGCGCTTCGCGATCGCGCCGTCGAAGACGGCGGCCTTCTCGACGATTCGGCCGACGCCGAGGATTCCGGTCTCGCCGGGATTCAGAATCGGCGTGAACGAGTCGATTCCGAACATGCCGAGGTTGGTGATCGTAAACGTCCCTCCGCTTACGTCTTCGAGCTTGAGATGCCCGGAGCGCGCCTTTTCGCCGAGTGCGCGGCTTTCTAGCGCGATCTCGCGAAGCGACTTGCTCTCGGCGCGATTCACGACCGGAACGATTATGCCCTCATCGAGTGCGACCGCGATTCCCATGTTGGCGGTGGCGTTAAGGGCGATCTCCGCTCCGTCAAGGCGCGCATTGATTCGCGGATGGCGCATAAGAGCGCGCGCGACCGAATGAATCATCATATCAGTGTATGAAAAATCGAATTCGCGGGTCATGCGAGTGCGAAATTCGGTCGCCGGCGTCACGTCGGCTTCGGCGGCGATCGTGATCTGCGCGCTAGCGTGCAGGCTCTGATGCATCCGTTCGGCGATCACCTTGCGCACGCCACGAAACGCGACTCGATCGGCGGACGGCACCGTAGCCGGCAATGGCGGCTGCGTTTTCGTCGAGGATTTCGAGGCGCGCTCGACGTCTTCGCGGGTGATCCGTCCACCGGGACCGGTGCCTTCGATTTTATCGAGATTGACTCCGAGTTCAGACGCGAGCTTGCGGGCAACCGGGCTTGCGCTGCGCCTTCCGCTCGCCTTGGCGGCGGCGGTCCGATCGGCGATCGGCGGCGATGTCGCGGGTGAACCTTGATTGGCCAGTTGCGATGCGGATTTTCCGTAGCGCGCCGCGATCGTCGCGACATCCTCTCCTGCTTCGGCAATCACGGCCACCGCCACTCCGCACTCAACAGTAGAGCCTTCGTCGAACAGCGTGGTCGCGAGAGTGCCCGACGCGGGCGCTTCGACCTCGTAGAGAACTTTCTCGGTCTCGACTTCGTAGAGCGGCTCGCCAGAGCTGACGCGATCGCCCGCAGCCTTGAAGAAACGCTGGATCGTTCCTTCATGCATCGTCAGCCCGAACTTGGGCATCATAACTTCAACTGCCACAGTCAGTTCCGCAATTGCCGGCCTGTCTATCGTCCGACCACGTCGCGAATCGCGGCTTCGATGCGCGCCTCGTCCGCGATGGCCGCCTTTTCCAGCGGCGGACTGAACGGAATCGGCACGTCGAGCGACGTGACTCGGCGGATCGGTGCGTCGAGGAAGTCGAAGCCCTTGTCGGCAACGATCGCGGCGATATCCGCGGCGGCGCCGCCGCGCAGATGGCCTTCGTCGGCGATCACGATGCGATTGGTTTTCTCGACCGAAGCAAGGATCGCATCTTCGTCGAGCGGAATCAGCGTGCGCGGATCGATCACTTCAACCGAGATTTTTTCCTGCTCGAGCCTGGCCGCGACGCTCATCGCTTTCGGCACCATCGCACCGATCGCGACCAGCGTCACATTGTCGCCGTGGCGCTTCACGGCGGCTTTGCCGAGCGGCACCAGGTGCTCGCCGGCGGGAATGTCCTCCTTGAGTCGGCCGAGCGCGCCGTGCTCGAAAACAATCACTGGATTGTTGTCGCGGATCGCGCTCTTGAGCAGGCCCTTCATATCCGACGGCCCCGAAGGGACGACCAGCTTGAGCCCCGGGACGCTCAGAAATTGCGCGTACACTGTCTCGGAATGCTGCGCGGCCGCGCCGCCCATCGCGCCGAATACGGCGCGAAACGTTATCGGCATGGTAGCCTGTCCGCCCGACATGTAGCGGAGCTTGGCGGCTTGGTTGCAGACCTGGTCGAAGGCGCAATAGAAGAAGCTGGCGAATTCGACTTCGCAAATAGGCCGCGTCCCCGCCATCGCGGCGCCGACTGCCGCGCCGACGAAGCCGGCCTCCGAAATCGGCGTGTTGCGCACGCGCTTGGCGCCGAACTTGTCGATAAGGCCCTTGGTGGCGCCGAACGCGCCGAGCACCACGTCCTCGCCCATCAGGAAGGTCAGCGGATCGCGTTCCATTTCTTCGGCGATGGCCTGGTTTATCGCCTGGATAAAATTGGTTTGCGGCATGATGATTCCTCCGCTGGCGCGCGCTCAGGCATAAACGTCGTCGGTGACTTCCGACGCTGCGGGCAGTTCGCTCTCGCGTGCGAATTCGACCGCGTCGGCGAGTTCCTTTTCCGTGTCGGCGACGATCTTTTTAAGTTCGGCCGAGCTTATCTTGCCGCTCTCTGCACACCATTTCTCGAATCGAATCAGCGGGCACTTGCGCTTCCATTCCTCGACTTCGGATTTCTCGCGATACGCCCCGTCGCCAAGAAAGGCCTGCTCCCCGACGACGTGCCCCTCCCATCGATAGGTCTTGCATTCGAGCAGGGTGGGACCTTCGCCGGCGCGGGCGCGGGCGACGGCTTCGCTGGTGTAGCGAAAGACTTCGAGCACGTCGTTGCCATCGACGATATAGCCGGGAATGTCGTAGGCCTTCGCGCGCACCGCGATGTCCTTGACCGAAGTCACAGTCGCCGTCGGAGTGAACTCGCCGAAGCCGTTGTTCTCGCATACGAAGACGACCGGCAACTTCCATACTGCCGCGAGGTTCAGCGACTCGTGGAAGGTGCCCTCGTTGGAAGCGCCGTCGCCGAAGAACGCCACGGTGACATCGTCTTTGCCAGCGATCACGGCGCCCAGCGCGGAACCGGTGGCGATCGGCAGTCCAGCGCCGACGATCCCGTTGGCGCCGAGGATGCCGAGCGAGTAATCGACAATGTGCATCGAGCCGCCTTTGCCTTTGCAGTAGCCGGTGCGCTTGCCGAAAATTTCCGCCATCATCCGATCGAGGCGTCCGCCTTTGGCGATCAGATGTCCGTGCCCGCGATGGGTTGACGTGATGCGATCGGTCTTGCGCAGCGCGGCGCATACGCCCGTGGCGGAAGCTTCTTCGCCGATCGAGACGTGCACGAAGCCGGGAATCTCGGCGGCCATCGCCAGGTCACGGGCCTTGGATTCGAAATGCCGGATCTTCTGCATCGTGCGGTACATCTCGAGTAATTTATCTTTGCTGATATCCATGAAGGGGTTACCTCCGTGAGGATTCGTGGAAATGCGCGGCAGATGCACCTGGCGAGCGGAAAACTATTCCCAACAGCCGCAACCGTCAACTTCGGTTGTGCCTCCCGAAAGCTTATCCGGGATGACGCGCGCGCGGCCGTATGGTAATGGAAACGGCCGATGGTCGCGCTTCTGATCCAGCTGTTGCTTGCTATCCGGTCGCTGTTGACGAGGCGAGCGCGGCTTGAGGCCAGAATCTCATCATACGCCAACAGCTGGTAATTCTGCGGCGCAAGGCTCCAACGCGGGTGAGACTGTGGAAACATCGATCGCTTGCTGATGGTGTGGCTGTATCGACTGTACCCGTCGCTTCTCGACGCGATCATCATCGTACAGCCGGAGACCGTGATCCGTTGGCACCGACGCGGGTTCCGCGCCTACTGGCACTGGAAGTCCCGCCATATCGGCGGCCGTCCGCGGATTGATTCAGAAATTCGAGCGCTGATCAGGCGAATGAGCCGCGAGAACCCGCTGTGGAGCGCACCGCGGATCCACGGCGAATTGTTGATGCTTGGAATCGAAGTTGCTGAATCAACCGTCGGCAGGTATATGGTCCGGCACCGCAGACCACCATCTCAAGGTTGGAAGACTTTCCTGCGCAATCACGCCGCTGGCATCGCTTCGCTGGATCTGTTCGTCGTACGCACGATCTCATTCAAGCTGCTCTACGGCTTGGTGATTCTGCGTCACGCCCGCAGGCGGCTGGTCACGATCAGCGTCACCGCCAATCCTACTGCCCAGTGGATCGCTGGGCAGGTGACCGACGCCTTCCCTTGGGATGAAGCGCCAATTCATCTGATTCGCGACTGCGACCGAGCCTTCGGCTTATCCTACACTCATCGCATTCGGGCAATGGAGATCCGCGATCATCCGACCGCGCCGCGCTCACCCTGGCAGAATGGCTATGTCGAACGCCTCATCGGATCGATCCGACGCGAAAGCCTCGATCACCTGGTCGTGTTCGACGAGGCGCAGTTGCGTCGTGTCCTGAAGAACTACGCTTGCTATTACAACCGGGCGCGGACGCATCTCTCATTGCACAACAATGCACCGCATTTTCGCCGCTCGCAGAAGCTCGGCCACATCGCATCAATACCAATCCTCGGCGGACTCCATCATCAATACGTCCGGGTTTAGGTTTTGACTAAGCACAGGTACTCGACCCACCTGTGATGTAACCTGCTCGGCATAACCGATAGTGGTTCGGTTTGAATTGGACGGCTTGATCATCGGTGAGGCTGAGCACACGATTCCTTCGGGTGACGAAGCGCTATTTCGACGGCACCTTCATGCCGGAATCTTATGCCGCGTGTTTCAGCCGACGTATATGGCCCGCTGCCTGTTCTGCCCGCCCGAAGGCGCTAGAATCGTCGATCATCATCCGACAAATCGCGCAAGGAGGGCTTTCATGAATCCGCCCAAGGTGATCGCGAACGCGGAGCCGCCGAAAGAGTGGTTCGAAATCGTCGGGCGCGGGTTAGAACGCCACAACACTGCGGCCACAAGTATCGTCGAATATTACCCGGTCTGTTTCGTGGTCAGGGAAGCGGGGAACCACGTGCGGGGTGGCTTCTATGGCAGCCTCTGGGGACAATGGATGCACGTCGGATCGCTGTGGGTCGATCGAGCTCTGCGCGGGCGCGGGCTCGGAATCCAGTTGATGGCAGCGGCCGAAGAGTACGCGCGATCGAAAGGCTGCGTGGCCTCGTTTCTCCAGACCGGCAGCTTCGAGGCACGGCCGCTATGCGAAAAACTCGGCTATCGCGTCTACGCGGCGCTCAACGATCATCCGATCAAAGGCCACGATCGATTCCACATGAGCAAATGGTACTCGGAAGCAAATTTGCTTCGTCTGTCCCCCGGTGCGGCAATCACCTTCGAACCGTACGCATCGAAGGAAGTGCAAGAGACCATTCACCGCGGTGTCCGAGCACACGCGATCACGGCAATCGGTCTGCCGGAAGAGATGTGGTCAGCAGCGCACTTCTTCCTGCAAAACGACGATGGCGAGATTGTCGGCGGCGCGCTCGGCAACATCTGGGGTGACTGGTACTTCCTCGATGTCCTCTGGGTCGATCGACCTCTTCGCGGGCAGGATAACGGTCAGCGAATGCTAGCCGCCGCCGAGCAGCACGCGATCGAACGCGGCTGCACAGGCGCTCACTTGGATACGGCGAGCTTCCAGGCGCGGCCGTTCTACGAAAAACTCGGCTATACTGTGTTCGGCACGCTCGAGGATCATCCGGTCAGCCACACTCACTACTTGCTGAGTAAGCGGCTCCGCGCAAGTTGATCGCTAGCCCGGAATGTCGCTGCGTACTTATGGAAATTGGTCGGAGCGATGCTATAGCAGAGAAAGGGTGCGATCGATTCATACTGCAAGCTTTATCGAGAGTGATATCGCATAAAGCAGCCGAGAGGATTTTCGCGTGTTGGGGAGGTTTCGCTATGTCTGACAAGAATCATCAGATCGATGTCGAGAAAACGCAAAAATTCGCGCAGGAGGTCTTCAGCCACCTCGCGGGAGCGCTGGTCTCGGGCATGATCCATCTTGGCGAACGCATGGGTCTCTACCGGGCGCTAAATGGTGCCGGTCCCCTCACTAGCGAAGAACTCGCGCGCAAGACCGGCCTCAATGAACGCTGGGTTCGCGAGTGGCTCTATCAGCAAGCAGCCGCGAACGTAATAGACTACAGGGGTGAGTCACGTTTTGAGCTCAGCCCCGAAGCTGCCCTGGTGCTGGCGAACGAAAACAGTCCCTTTTTCCTTGCCGGCGGTTTTTGCGCACTCCCGCAGCAAATGGCGCTGTTGAACGAACTGCCGCGGTCATTCAAAAGCGGACTCGGCCTGTCTTATGACCAGTTCGGTTCGGAAGTGAATGTCGGCGTCGAACGACTGCTCGCCCCGTGGTTTCGGACGCAGCTTGTACCCAACGCCCTGCCAAGGCTTGATGGCGTCGTCGCAAAGCTGCTTGCAGGCGCCAAAGCAGCGGATGTCGGATGCGGCGCAGGCGTTGCAATAATCGAGATGGCAAAGGCTTATCCGCGGTCGGAGTTTCACGGCTACGATATCGCTAAGTTGCCCCTCCAGCGCGCAGAAGAAAACGCACGGAAGGCCGGCGTAGAGAACGTGCATCTGCACGACGTGGCCGTCGATCCTCTGCCTGGTGATGCTAGTTGCGATTTCATCACAACCTTCGATTGCCTTCACGACATGACAAGGCCCGACCTCGTGATGCGGGCCATTCGCAAAGCCATCAAATCCGACGGGACGTGGCTGATCGCCGACGTTCAAGGGCTGCCGACTTTCGAGGAAAATCTGAAGCAGAATCCCCTAGCGCCGCTGATGTATGGCTTCTCAGTGATTTGCTGTATGTCGTCAGCTCTTTCTGAGCCCGACGGCCTAGGCTTGGGCACGCTCGGATTTCCCGAACCGGTCGCCCGCAGGATGACGGCGGAGGCCGGGTTCACGCGCTTCGCAACCAAAGACTTCGATAACCCGATCAACGCCTACTATGAAGTCCGCCCATAGGGCCAGGCCGTTCACAAAGAGGGCAGCGTTGGCCGCGACGCATGAACGGAGTGTAGAGAATCGATGACCGCTCAAATCAAGCGATCGAAGGAGAATGAAAATGTCCAGAAACATCGAATTTGCCTATGACATCTATATCGGCGCGCCCCCCGCGAAGGTCTGGCAGGGAATCGTCGATGGTGACATGACCAAACACTGTGTCTACGGCACCCGCCTCGAGAGCGAGCTGAAGAAGGGCGCGCCGTACGCATACGTCGGCGGCGGCGACTTCAAGATGGGCATTGGCACCCCACCGACGAAAACGTCACCGTGCTCAGCGGCACGCTGGCTGCAGGAATGGGTGACAAATTTGATCCTGCGACCGCCAAGTTTCTGAAGCCTGGTGGATTCGTGTGCATGCCCAGAGAGTCTCTTGAAACGTCGGCCGCGAGAACAATTCGTGAGCCTCAAACGATCCTCCATTTAGGCCAAGACGACGGGCAGCGGCGTTCGAGCAGCTCTTGGCGACGCGGCAAAAGCCGCCGCATTGAGAGATGTCGCTGAGAGCCGATGTCTTGGCGAATGGTTTTTTTGGCAAACGGTGGTCGGAAGGGGCACCTCTTTATCCCAGTCGGCGTTCGGCTGGCGGCTGCGTCAGGACTCTGGCCCGTTCCTTTTTCGTTCGTATCTATCCGGAGGCTGATTTGTTAGACCGCGATCAGAAAGCAGGCTGCGTCGAACATCCGAGGCACATTCGGCTCCAGTGAAGGCTGAGCCGGGAACTTCGGGCGCACAACCTGCCTTTTCACGTCAGGCAGCAGCCCACAAGCGCGACCACGTCGGCGTGGGGGAGGATTCGCTTCATCTCGGCCGAGCGCTGCCTTCTGTAACTGAAGCGGTGAAACTTCGTACTGTCCGACAGACGCACCGCAAAACAGTCGTGTATCAGTTGATGCACGAATGTCTCAGCCCTCCAGCCAGATCGGGGGGATCTAATTTGAACGCGGACCAAATGTGGCTCGACATCGGACCCGAAAAGCGGGCGCTCTTGAAGGGACTTGGGTTCGACGTCGTCGAAATGAGGTTTGTTCGGCGTGGCAAAACCGAAACCGAGACGCTCTCATTTGAACACGTCCGCGCGATGCCGATCCCGACCCTACGCGCTGAACTGGCCCGCTTTCCGAGGAAATAGAGATTTCGAGGATCACGCCGTGGTCTTCCGGGCCGCGCGTTCGAACTCGACTGCAGGACGAGCCCGCTCGTTGATGGCCGCGATTCTGAAAGGGCTGTTTCGCGCTCGTGGCAAGCGAGGTGATCGCTTGATTTGATCATTTCTGCGCGCAAGCGGAGAAGCGCCCAAAAGGGCACCGGCTCGGTTCTCAACAAAGAGAATCGCGCACAAATCTCCGACCGACGCCCGAATTGCTCAGTCCTTCGCTCTGAGTGCAAGAGCCTCTCAGCAATTTCGGCGGCCGGAACATTACTATTGTCAATGGAAAGATCAAAGGAACGAAATCGCTTCTGCATGGCGTAAAGAAAGTCAATCTGCTCTGGCTTGAGCCGGACGAGCGAACGCTCGTTGGTTCGCGTCATGATTTCTTCGTGGCTCGGCATCAGACGAACGATCTTAAGGCCTACAGACCCGAGCGCCTCCCGATAAACCTCAGCGTTCTCTTCGGAAAGAACATCCAAAATTAAAACGTCGAAACCTTCTTGCCAGAAATTGAGTGCAAGACCACAGGCGTTCCTCACACCGAGACGATGTTCTTTTGCCCCTCGTCTCCACCCCAAGGCGCCACGTGCGGTTTGACTACCATCCAGCGGACAACGTCCACGTCGACGACTGCGCACCGACTGCTTCGCAATGCGTACTCCGCCGCAACGGTGTTTTTTCTAACGGCCGAAGGCCCTGTAAGTATCCAGATCTTAGCCACGATCTCACGAACCGAGAATCAAGCAGAGCCTACATCCGCAGGCGATTTCGGGAGGTCGATCTGCAAGGGCTATTTGGCGGCTTGTTCTTGATGGGCGCAGATGGTAGCGGGGCATTATGAATGTGAAAGCGATTGTCGCAACGATAGAGGAAACGGGTTGCTGCGTAGTGCCCGAATTTCTGTCGTGGCAGTCGCTGCAGCAACTGCGCGATCGTTTAGACGAACTGAACCGCCTCGAATGAACCAGCGGAAGCGCCGTGCTCGACGCCGACCGCATCAACATCCGCGTCCGCACCATCGTCAATAAGGGTGAGATCTTTGAGCTGCTGGTGCAAGACCCACTGGTGGCCGAGGTGATGAGCACGATGCTCGGCGAACGCTTCATCGTCTCGACCTTCGACTCGTATACAACTAACCCCGGCGGCGGTCCGGAGCGAGAGCTACACGAGCAGTCGCCGCTGCGTATCCACAGCGACACCGGATACATTCATTATCCGCATCCGCCGTATCATCTCGCTGCCAGTGCGTTTTGGATGCTGGACGACTTCACCGAGTGCAATGGCGCGACGCGTTATGTGCCGGGATCGCATCGCCGCACCGATCGTCTGGATCGCGCAGAGTCGTACCCCGAGCGCGCGATTACCGGACCGGCTGGATCGCTGGGCTTCATTCACGGCGAGCTGTGGCATCACGCTGGTCCGAAGACGACCGCCGATCGGTCGCGCCGGGGCCTGTTCGCCTGTTGATAGCGGGTGCCGCTTTCGTGGCCAGCTTGCCCTCGCCGCAGGTGCGGAAGAAGGGATGGCGCTTGGTATGCCAGCGGTCCCAGCGATTCCGTTCTTACGAAATGCTGCCGCTGCCGCATTGATAATGCGCATTGTTGTGGGAAGTAACTCTTCTCGCAGACTCCGGTTGTTCGACAACTCGCGGATGGCTTCTCTGCGGTCGGGCCGGCAGCGAGAACCTTCACATCGCGAGCTTGATTTAGAACGGGACGAGCGCGATGCTTTTAGCACAGTAAAAACTCCCAGTTCAGGAGGTAGATAAACATGCCGACCTACATCCTGCTCAGTTCGTTGACTCCGGAAGGCAGCCAGACTCTGCACAAAGATCCCGATCGGCTCGACGCAGTGAACAAGGAGATCTCGGATTTCGGCTGCAAGGTCGTCACTCAGTACGCTGTGCTCGGCGGCTACGATTTCCTGACGATTGTCGATGCGCCCGACAACGAGACGGTCGCCCATATGTCTGTCGATCTGTCGTCGCGCGGCACGGTCAAGATCACGACGCTACCCGCGATTCCGGTTGCCCAGCTTAAAGCCAAGCTAAAGAGTTCCAAGCAGATGGGTAAACGCTGATTCAAGGACCGTATGGCACTTCCTCGCGTTGTTCCGTCACCATGGGGGCCGAGGGATTCAGCCATTCAATTGAGGTCGTCTATAGGTTCGATCGCCCACATCGGTCCGGAGGATTGACTATGGCGGAGTCTTCCAAGCCCTGATTCCCATTTTAACCTCCGATCTGACATCGATTGTCGACCAAACACCTTCCGAGACCCTCCGAAGTGGCATCGTCCACCGCGTCTGATCCGTCAGGGAAAGCAGCGAACCTGGACGAAGATAGTACTTTATCTCTCGCGGACAGCGGCAGCGATAACGATGGTTCTCATCTCAGCTGCGGGAGTGACCGAGGCCGAGACCAGCTTTTCGAACGCGAGCCTAAACGGAACTTACGCGTTTCGCACCAGTGGCGATTCGCTTTTTACCTCGCCTGATGAAGTGACCTCTACGCCGGTGTTTTTGGCCGCAGTCGGCATCTTTCAATTTGATGGGCTAGGGCGTCTCACAGGATCGGTCGCCGTGAACGCGACACGAAGCAGAAGTACTCCGTCCGGAAAGTATGGTGCCGCATACAGCAGTCAGATTCATTGCAATGCGAAAATGGTCGGGACGTACACCGTCGATCCAATAGGAACCGGAACGGTGACGATCAATTTCACGCCGGAGAGCAGCTCTTCTACATGCGGCGCCAGCACCGGAATCTTCGACATCGTGTTGGTCTCACGTGGATTGGTCGAAGTGGCGTCGTCGGGTCAAATCATGGCAGACCCCTCGAAGGGCGAATTCAACGCATATGTCGTTCAAGGCGAGATAATCAAACGCCCAGGCCAGCGATCCTCCGGGGCAGAGCATTAGTCCTCTGCGTAGTGCAAACTCGGAGAGCGGCGAAAGGTCGTAGTCTTGAGCTTCTTCGCCGTCACCCTGCATTCCTTCGCCCGCGCTCGATGTGTGCGCTCGGCATCTCTTCCATTGCCAGGTTGTCCCTTCTCTCAAGAAACAGGAGGTAGGAGTACCTCGCCGGTGGAATGATTAACCAGCTCGAAGCCGAGCAGCTTGGCGCGTTTGCGCAGCGATTTGTGTTCACGAGCACGGTTAAGCTGGTGGTAAGCAGTTACGCCGGGATCCATTCATGGTCACCCGAGGCAGCTTTGTCAGGCGCGAATCATTTGGAATGATTCCTGCCGACACGATCGTTTCGCCATTACCGCGGCTATTGCCGAGGGTCGCCGAGCAATCGGCATGGATTGAATTCATCCTGTAGCGGGAAGTCCGTGGCGCGCAGCGATCGGCCGGAGGTAAATTCTTCCATGGGAAACAACCGGTGAAGACTTCGCGCAATCTGAGTTTTCTTCTCGGGCTGGGATTTTTGGTCTTTGTGGCAACCCTTGGCGTCTCCCCAATGAAGACGCTGCATTCTGCTTCGAAGGGCGGTCCGACCGGCGGCAAGATCCTTCTGCATGGCCCCTCGGCGGGCGCAAGTGGAACAGTGTCAACTGGACCGGGCGCCGGGATTTGGATCCCGACCAGCGACTGGCGTACACATCTGCCGCCTCCAGTGTCCCAGTCGTTGCCACCCCTGCAGGCGCCGGCTGGCGTGACTGCAGTGGCAGGTCAGTCCTGACCATCTACGGATCTCCACTTCCTGGTGTAACACTGCAAATCGGCAATAAGAGCGTGAGTAGCGATAGCACCGGCAGGTTCCTGCTTGCCGACCTGGATGCCGGCAATCTCAAACTCGACATCGTTGGAAGCAGCGCCAATCATAACAGTCAGACGTTTGGGTTGTTCGAGGTCGGAATACCGGTTGAGCCTCAAGTGACCAACGTTTTGCCATTCACAATCTGGATGCCGGTACTCGACACTGCCAACGCGATCGTCATTCCAGGTCCTACGTCGCGAGAGACCGTGGCGACGAATCTGGCTGACTCCAGGACTCGAGCTCCACATTGCAGCAGGCACAGTAATCCGAGATGTCGATAGCAATCTGGTCCGCGCCATTACTTTGACTCCCGTTCCCCTCGACCGGCCACCATTTCCGCTGCCGACTGGCGTCGACGTACCGATCTACTTCACACTCCAGCCCGGCCTCGCGCATTTGCAAACGCGCACCGGCTTTTCGTCATATGCGTGGCTGGTTTTCCCAAATCGACTCAGACGCCGATCGGTGCTCGATTCGATTTATGGATGTACGATGCCGACGAAGACGGATGGGCCGTGTATGGCCAGGGTTCCGTAGGACCCACCAGAGCGCAGATTTTCCCCGAATCGAGTACCTATTTTCCCAAATTCTTCGGTGCCATGTTCTGGAGTCCCGGGACGGGGTGAGTCAATTCTCAATCGGCGATGAGACTCCCCAGATCGCTGCCAATCCGACTGCCAGACCCTACCGAGCACGCCCGATCACGTTCGGTCTCGATTCCGAAAAAGCCAGCGCGCTTGGGCAGACCATGGTGCGATAGGGCACCGGCTCGATTCTCGACCGAGAGAATCGAGCATCAATCCGCCGCTGACGGCCTAAATCTGAGCTTCTCCGGCGCCCTAGGTCGAAGAAAAATGCGCGAGCGTGCGCAGGATTCTCGAATTTCCCGTACAGAACGTGAAAATCCCGGACTGGCTGGCGGGGAGACAGTCCATACGAACCGCTGAGCCCCTATTCGCAGATCAGGATGCTCCCCCTTGATTGGCTCACGTAGCGTTCGTCCGAGTCTCGGCCGTCACAGTCGATCGTGTCGCCTTGTGTAGTCAATTTCTCGTCCCGCAAAAGGTATCGGCGTTTGTAAACGACGCGTGCCGGCGCGAGTCTGCAGATCAGCCCACTGTGTCACCACCGGAAATGGAACGGTGAGCTCGCCACGCTGGCCAGCCCTCCCTGTAGGTGCTGACGAGATCTGCAGAAGGACAACGATCGCTGTGACTCGGCCTCTTTTCGAGCCGCCACATTTCTCTGGTAGGTGGCGTATCGGGCCAGGTCCGCATGCGGCAGCAACGTTGTCTTTCCCCGAAGCGCCGCCGGATCAATTGGGTCGATCCCGATCTGCCGCTTCAGGAAGTCGGCACGGTCATAGAACGCAGCTAGGTTGAACGCATGGTCGCACGAATAGACCTTTTCTGTTTTCGGATTGCTGGCGGCGCTCATCCACGTCGCTGCCATATCTTTGGTGATATCTTCATCGTGGTCCGCGAACTGAAACAGAATTGCGGAGGGAGCCGCCTTGCCCACGTAGTGAACAGCGTCAAGCGTTGAGATAAGGGCGATACCAGCCTTGTCGAATTGCTGGTACGGTGGCTGGTCTATTGAGGCTTGCGGATATCCGGCCATGAGAACGTAGGCGCGCACGCGATGATCGACACCCGAGAGCGTGCCTCCCATAGTTGCTCCCAAACTGTGCCCAACGAATCCGATGCGACCCGGGCCCACCTCTGGCCGCGGCCGAGCACATCGAGACCACGCCGGAGATCGATCACCATCTGCACTAACGCTGCCTGAATACTCTCTGGAGTGGGCAGGCCAAGCTCGGCGTTTTCGTCGCGAGAGCCCGAGCCGAGGAACGTACCATCCACCAATAACGACTCGGCGCGGCTTTTGGCGTATACCACTGCCTCCGGCAAGAACGATCCACGGTCGCCGTATCCTCAGTGCAGGAAGGCTATGCCGGGGTGC
The DNA here is from genome assembly GCA_963850125.1 of uncultured delta proteobacterium. Classification (GTDB taxonomy): domain Bacteria; phylum Desulfobacterota; class Binatia; order Binatales; family Binataceae; genus Binatus. The sequence goes on from CAWKKB010000002.1 coordinate 385,872, forward strand.
TTCCCGTCGGAGCCGGGAACTACCAGGTAGGCGGGTACGCGTCCGCCCTTTGGACTGGCGTAAGTGATGTCGAATGACAATGCGACGGCGAGAAAGGTTCGGCAAAGGTGAAGGCGCTGAGGGCACGTTATCGGAACGTCACAGGTTGGACCCGGACAAAGCGGATGAGCATGGTCAGAAAGCATCGGAATCTTATGCATCACCTATGTGCAGCCATGGCAGCCGTTCTTCAATGAAGTAGTGCTTTCTCGGCTGAAATCGCGCAGCCTGATCAAATGCTCCGACATGGAAATGCGTTGGCGTCATTTCAGGCAAGGACTCGCAAGTCAAGGTCGATCCGCACCTCGCGCAAAAGCCGCGCCGCGTTTGCCCCGGCGTGGAATCGAACTTGGCTATCTCGCCCTTGGTTAGCTTGTAGGCCTGTGGTTCGTATGCAACGAAGACAGCAACCGGCGCACCGGTATGCTTCCGACAGCTCTGGCAATGACACCAATATACGCCCTTTGGTTCCCCAGTTGCGATAAAACGGACCGCACCACAGAGACAGCCACCTTCAAACTGCTCCTTCGCCTTACTCATGTTGTGATTCCTCCGTTTTGTGCAGTGAATACAATCCTCGTCATTCGTTGGCAAGAACGGGAAAGGTGGATTTCTTCTGCTTGTTTTTTTTGCAGGCGAGGGCAGCCAAGGGGCACCTACAGATGCTACGATCTTCGGCGGCAATCCACTCGGCTTGCGGGATGACTGTACGATTCAAAAAAGTGATCGGCCGAGCGGCCGCCGCTATGGGGTTTGCGATCATGATTGGTCTCGCCGCCGTCGTTGGTTTTCTCACCTACACGGGACAACCGACCGGGTCTGAGCGGATTCGCTTCGACGGCTTCATTCGGTTGCCCAAGCGCGGAATCATCAACGTTCTGGATTATCTGACCCTGAATGGTGAGGACCTCTTTGTCACGGGCGCATCGTCGGGCAGCGTCTTCAAGGTTGCGCTCAATTCGGGCCAGGACATCGCCAATAGCGTCGTCTCCGAGTTGCCAGGCGAGCCGCGCGTTCACGGCGTGGCGGTGGTGCCATCTCAGGACGTGGCGTTTGTGACGCGGAGCGAAGTGAACACCGTGGACGCTTTCAATCCCTCGACTCTTCAATTGATCGGCCGGATTAAGGTGTCCGATGATCCGGACGCGATTCTTTACGATCAGACGCTGAACCTAATCTACGTGGCAAACGGCGAGGCCGGTGTCGGGACGCTGATCGATCCGAAAAGCAGGACGGTCGTTGCGACGATTCCCTTAGGAGGGAAGCCGGAGTTCCCGGCATTGGATCCGGAAAGCGGGCTGCTCTATCAAAATTTGAATGACACCAATTCGATAGCGGCGCTCGACCTGGCCAAGCGCACGGTCGTGGGCCGGTGGCCTATCAATCCGTGCGCCGGACCGACCGGCGTGGCGATCGACGCCAAGCGTCGTCGCCTTTTCTCCGTCTGCTCGAAGAACGCGACGCTGATTGTGTTCCACATGGATCAACATCGGGTCTTGACGTCTCTAACGGTAGGCGCGGGACCGGATTCTGTCGCCTACGATCCCTCATTGCAGAGAATCTATACGGCTGGTCTGTCAGGGACGATGAGCGTCTTTTTGTTCATGGCACAAACTTCGTTCCGCAGTCATGTCCAGGGGTTGGGCCGCAGTCGGTAAGAGTCGTAGTAGGAGGACCTGTTTCCGAACACGACGTTGGTTCCGCTCGCTGACCCTGCCAGCGAAGTTCAAGCCAGGCACAAGTCTATCGACTGAGGCATCCTCACTGCGGCCAGGCGATGAATTCTTACTGAGGCGTTGACAAATGATCAAGTTTCAATTTCACTGGCGGTTATCTTCTAATCGCCTATGCTTTGAAGTGGACGGAGCTCGATTTGGTTGTCGAGAAAGCAGAACTTAGTGAGATCTCGTGGCTCCCATTTACAAAGACTACAATTCGCGCGGTAGCTCTCGCTGCCGCTTGTTCGTTGTGCTTCTCGATATCAATCGCAGCGGCCAAACCCGCCGTCAAGGTTAAGCCGCAGGGGCTCTGGGTAGGCGGATATTACTACTTCTCAGACTTTCAGAAGAAGGCCCTGCAACAAAGCGGTACACCTAAAGCAAACCTCGCCTTTGCCAGCGCATCTTATTTCGCTCCGTTATCGATGACTTTTGATCGACACGAGAACTTGTGGGTCAGTTTCCAAGGGGTTGACGCACCGGAAAATTTCACAGTTCCGCCGCGGCTCTCGAGTACGGGTCGCAGCGAGCCGCCGTCGATATCAGCGGAGCGACGGTCAACGGCAGTGTCGCGATGTGCTGCTCGTTCGAGGCGCAAGGGATGGTCGTCCTTCAGACGGCGACCGTCGGCCAGGGACTCGCCTGCGCGGCTGGCCACTTTAACAATCCTGGCGGCGTCGCGTTGAATGCCCTCGCCGCGCGCATAGCCGGCGATGTCTTTTTGTCAGAACTCGATTGGGAACGATACGGCGGCCAGTTTGAGGCGGACGGTTCGGTGGATTTCACTTCTGCACACGTGGGCGGGTTCTTTTACGTGCACCAAGCAAGGTTCAAGGGCGCAACCGGCGCGATGCACGGACTCAACGCCTCCGGAATCGACGTGGCGGGTTCGATGCTCTGGCAAGGAGTCGAGTTGGAGAACGGCGCAGCGCTCGTTCTCGGCGGCGCAAGAGTGAATGGCTTCGTGGACGTCGAACATCACGTCGTCGCCCAAGCCGCCCGGGCGGCCGGCATCGATTTTCCGGTCCACCCCCACATGCTGCGCCACGCCACCGGCTTCTATCTCGCGAACACAGGCCAGGACACGCGAGCGATACAGCTCTACCTCGGGCACAAAAGCATTCAGCATACCGTGCGCTATACCGAACTGGCGGCCGACCGGTTCAAAGACTTTTGGAAAGACTGATCATCGACGTTGACCGGATCGCCCGGTTCGAAACGCCGCCTCGTCCCTAGACCAGGCCCGACGGAAAATAGCGCGACCGTCTGACTGTCGACGCGCTTGCTATTCGCTGAGCGCTCGGCGAGCAGTGCCTTGGCGTTCTTTCAGTTCGGCGGTGTCGAAGCCCTCGGTGAACCAGTTGTAGATGTCGCCGAGCATCGCGCGCCATCATCGCTCCGGCAAGTGGGAGCGCCGGGTACCGGCTCTACTGGACAACGAACAGGCGCCATTCGCCAGGCACACCCTTGAGGTTGTGCGTGCCGCAATCGACGAACTGGAGGTTGGAGCCGGCGACCAAGTCCTTGACCGTGCTGGAGACCAGTACCTCATCCGGCGCGGCGGTCGCTGCGACGCGGGCCCCGATATGCACCGCGATACCGCCGACATCGTCGCCGATTAGCTCGCACTCGCCGGTGTGCAATCCAGTGCGAACCTGTAGTCCCAGCGGGCGCACTCTCTCGCGGACCGAGCAGGCGCATCGTATCGCCCGGGCCGGCCCGTCGAAGGTGGCGAGCAGACCGTCGCCGGCGGTGCTCACCTCGTGGCCGCGGAACGTGGCCAGTTCTTTTCGCACCACCGCAAAGTAGTTGCCGAGCAGCTCGCGCCATCGCGAGTCGCCCAGCTGGGCGGCGCGCTCGGTCGAGGCCACGATATCCGTGAACATTACCGTGGCGAGCGCCCGATCGGGCTCGTCGCGATGTCGTACGCCGGTCATGAACTCCTCGATCTCGTCGGCAATGATGTCCTGGGTCTCGTTGTCGGTCACGAGATGGTCCTCGCCGGGAATCTCCAGATACCTTGCCGCCGGGATGTTCTCGGCCAGGAAACGCCCCGCTGCGACCGGGACCACCGCGTCACCCACGCGATGCAGGATCAAGGTCGGCACCCGAACTGAAGGCAGAAGGTGCCGGACGTCCAACTCTGAATTCGCGCGCAACAGAGCAACGATGGAGCTGGGACTTGCTGATGCCCGCTCGAGCTGGCCAGCATATTGAATCATGGCGTGATCGTTCCGACGGCTAGGCGCGTTAATAGCGAACAAATGACCTTCGCCCCAATGGGCCTCCAAGTCGGCAAGGAGTCGCTCGAATACCTCGGGGGACACGCTGTCCTTCGCCGACGCGTAGGTGCCGTACAATACCAGGGCCGAGGTTCGCTCCGGGTAGGTGGCGGCGAACATCAGGCACATCGAGCCGCCTTCCGACCAGCCATAGACAGTTGCCACCCTGGAGCCAGCCGCGTCCATCACGGCCCGCACGTCACCGATCCGTTCTTCCAGCGTCTGCTCGGCGACTCGATCGGAGAGCCCCTGCCCGCGTTTGTCGAAGACAATCACCCGGGCGAAAGCGGTGAGCCTTTTCAGCAAATGCTGGTTGCTCGGCCGTTCCCACGTGAGTTCGACGTGCGAGAGCGTTCCCGGAATCAATACTATGTCGCGCGGACCGCTGCCGAAGACCCGATATGCGATGTGAACATCGCCGCTCTTAGCGTAGTTGATTTTGGCTTCGATCATTGCCCCTCCTGTGGCATCGTCCCGGCAAAAGCGGTAACGCACGGATTTTGCGTCACCCTATCACCGTCGCAGATGATTCCTCTCTGTACGCGTCGGCGCGGACAGCCCGAAAATCCCGTCGCTCGTTGATTGCGCAAAGTAGCGTTACGCCGCATCGATCATCAGTTTCAAGGCAGGAACGACGATGGCGCGCGCTCAGAGTTTTCGAGGCCGCATTTAAGCAACGCACGGTGAACAGGCTTCCGTTAGGCGAACGTCCAAGTATCGCGGCTGGGCAGGCGAATTCATAGACGTAAATAGAGTGATGAAAAAGTCCAGCGAGCGCTGGCGATAGAGACGCACCAACTCACGTGCCTTTTACTTAGTTATGGTAAGCGTTTATTCGAGTAACTTGCGTTCTTCCGGCGTGAGTGCGCCACTGTGCTTGCTCTCTAGCATCGCCAGCACCTTCTCAGAGAATATTACCTCGACACCGCGGGCGTGGTCGTTCGAGGCCAAATGCACTGTGCGCGAATAGACGCTGTAGACCTTGGAGTGGCGGCTTCATAAAATCCGGAACCCTGCGGCCTCGGTATCTTTGCCGACGACCGCGTTCCAGATGCCATCAACGGGAGACGACGAAAACACACGCTCCAGGACGGTGCGGCCGCAATTTGTTGGACGCGAGCGCGAACTGTCGGAGTTGCGCGACGGACTCGCGGATGCGACTTCAGGACGGGGGCGGCGGGGCGGAGTCTTCCTTATCTCCGGCGAGCCGGGGATTGGCAAAACTCGTCTCGCTGACGAGCTAGCGGCCGACGCCGCATCGCGCGGGATGCGAGTCGTGCGGGGCCGATGCTGGGAAGGCGGCGGCGCGCCGAGCTTTCTACCCTGGGTCGACGTCCTGCGCTCACTCATCCTCCATGAGCCGCGCGAGCGGGAGCGGCACACCGCACTGGCGCCTGAGATAGCGCAGCTGATCCCCGAATTGTCGCCGGAAACAGTCCTGCCGCGAACTCCGTCAGATCCGATGCAGGCACGGTTTCGTCTGTTCGACGCCGTCGCGACCCTGCTCAAACAGTTCGCGCGTTCCGTGCCGCTACTGATCATTCTCGACGATCTGCACGAAGCCGATCACAGTTCGCTCGAACTGCTTGAGTTCGTCGCGCGCGGGCTGACGGATTCCCGCATAGTCATCGTCGGGACCCATCGCGACGCCGAGGTGCGCAGTTCGCCCCGTCTATCCGAGGCTATCGGCGAGATCCTACGTCACGGCCATGCGATACCGCTTGCCGGTCTCGACCAGGATGAAGTGACGCATATCGTCGAGCACCGCGCGCAACACTTACCGAGCGCCGCCTTCGCCTCCGAACTACATCGCGTGACCGCCGGCAATCCGCTTTTTGTCGACGGAGTAATTCGGGTGCTGCTCGCTGAGCGAAAGCTTGGGACTTCGGATCGTATCGATTTGCGCGGTTTCAAGCTGCCGGAAGATGTGCGTGGCGCGATCCGCAAACGTCTCGGGTTATTGTCGGCTCAAGCTCAATCGACGCTGGCAACAGCTGCCGTGGTGGGACAGGAATTCGAGACTGCTTTGCTCGAGCGAATCACCAACTCGAGCAGCGAAACGACTGCTGAGTTGATGGGCACCGCGGCCGAGATGGGGGTAGTCGTGCTGGCGTCGCAAGACAGCTACCGCTTCACCCACCCTCTTATCCGCGAGGCGCTCTACAAAGACTCGACCGAATCGGAGCGGATGCGACTCCATCGCGCGACAGGAGAGGCGCTGGAGCAGATGCACGCCGCCAATCTCACGCCTCATCTCGCGGCTCTGGCGCATCATTTCGGCGCGGCCGGCGTCGTCGACAAAGCTATTGACTACTCCATACGAGCGGGCGAAGCGGCCTACGCTGTTTTTGCCTACGACAGGGCGACTTCGGATTTCAAAACCGCATTGGAACTGATCGAGAGACACGAGCCGCATTCCCCGCTTCTGGCACGGGTTCTGTTTAGTCTCGGCTCCCTGACCTTGTTCTTGAGCGATATCGCTCGCGGTGTCGCACAACTCGAGTCAGCACTCGAGGTTTACAAAGAAGCCGGGGATGAGCTCCGTGTCGCGGAAATACACAGCTTGTTAGGCCTTGCACTCGGTGCGTTTAATCCGCACATGGATGTAACTCGCGCGCTGTCCCACTTTGAACGTGCCGAACCTGTCCTCGGCCGAACCGCCGAAACTCTCTCGCTTGGCGTGCACTACTGGGGCCTCGCGATAGCGAGCTTCGAAGCGCTTAGAATCGACGAGGCGCTGGCGGCTTCCGAACGAGCTATTGAAATATTCAATCGGCTTGGAGACGAACGATGGTCTAGCGTGACTGGCAATCATTGCCAATCTTTGATGCTAAAGGGGAAACACGCGGAAGCCCGAGCCCTTCTTGAGAAGATTCTGCTAGAGGCAACCCGACTGAAAGATCCCGGCTCTTTCAGGCAGGTTATTTTTTCCTGTGGCTGGTACTTCATGCTCATGCGCGAACCGCGAAGGGCGATAAATATTTATCGCTCAGGTCTGAAACGAAAGGACCTAAATACCTTTCAGCGCGCGCTGCTAAGCGAGTTTCTAGCTTCGGCTGAAGTTGCAGCAGGAAACCTCAAAGAAGCGACGGCGATCACCCATGAAATTAAAGTGAACCCTACTTTTCGCAGCCAGATCGCTTTTTACGGAGGTGATTGGGATTCCGCCGGGGAACTTCTGCAAGAACACATCGATTGGGCTCGGAACGCGAGCTCTGCGTGGAACGAGCTCAACTCTCTCTCCCTTCTGATGGAAAACCTTCGCGTCAAGGGTGACTTTGATGGAGCTATGTCCTGCTTCGATCGGGCACGCGGAATGTTTGGTCCCGACAATCAGTATTGGGAGGTCCGGTTGCGTTCAAGGGCCGTGTTTCTCTTCGTCGACACCGATTGGACAGAAACGGCCCTTGAGCATCTGCAATATTGCCGCGCAATTCTTGCTCAAGGAGAGGACTGGCTCGGGTACACCGGCACGTTACGGCGCGGCGAAGCCATGATAGCCGCTTCAATCGCCGATTTTGGTGAAGCGGATAGACACTTTGCAAGTGCGGTTGAGATAAATAAACAGTACAGCCTGCCGTGGGACGAAGCCGAGACTCTTCACTACTGGGGCAAGAGCCTGACACTGGCAGGCGAGCACAGTCGTGCCACGGAAAAGTTCGATGCGGCAATCGAGATCTACCGCCGCCACGGCGCCGGCCAGCGCTGGATCGATCGAGTGGAGGCCGACAGGAATACCGGCGTTTCTCTCTCAGGCGCTACCAGTGACAACGGAATACCTCCGCCGATCTTTCGCAAGGAAGGTGAGTACTGGAATACCGCCTTTGAAGGAGGGTCGTCGAATGTTCGCGAGCGCGGCGGGATGCGATTCATCGCAATGCTGCTTGCTCGTCCGGGCGAGGAGATACCGGCGATCGAGATGTTCTCAACGGTCGGCTCGAGCGCGGGGACGGGCGTGGCGCAAGACGGGCTACGCAGATCGGTTGACCTTGGCGATGCCGGCGAAGAATTTGACGCACGGGCGCTGAGCGTTTACCGTCGGCGCGTCGCTGATCTGGAGCACGAGATCGATCGCGCGGAAGCCTCGCATGACTTGGGCGCACTCGCGCGCGCTCGGGCCGAGAAAGAGGCGCTATCACAGGAAATCGCATCTGGCACAGGACTTCACGGCGGCTTGCGGCGTGCCGCGTCTCATCGCGAGCGGGCCAGAGTCAACGTGACCCGGCAGATCAAATCGGCGATCGACGCGATACGAAAAGTGAACCCTGCGCTCGCTCGCCATCTCGCCAACTGCATCTCTACCGGTAGCACCTGCCGGTATGCTCCTGCCGACCGGATAAAATGGCAATTGTGAACTAGACGAAGTCTTCCCACCGCGTCGTCCGCGGTTCATTCCCACTCATTTGTTCGTCCGAAGCGAACGATTGTTCCTCCCAGGTTTACGCACAAAGGGCAGGGAGCAGGCTCGCGCCCTCCCAAAAGGAGAAAGGTTCATGACCAACAGCTACGCAATTCTCGGCAGTCAACGCGACAAAGCAAAGAGGGCCCGCAACGTAATCGATGCCGCTGTCGATAGTCGGCGGCAGGGGGAAATGACAATGCGTACAGTGTTCAAAACGGCGATCACGGTGGGTTTCGCAATGGTCTTCCTGGGCATGAGTTTCGTCTCAAGGGCGAACGCTCAATGCGGAGGGTCAGAATGGCTGAAGCACGGAGGTATCCAGCTGCAATCATTCGAGGAACAGCTTCAGGTCGGGACGGGCTCGTTCTTGCTGGTCTCAAGCCATCAAGGCTCCAACAATGGGATCATCGGCTTCTGGAAAGTGAAGTTTTTGTCTGAGGGGAATGCCGGTATTCCCGATGGCACCGTGCTCGACAATGGATTCGCGCAGTGGCACAGCGACGGAACCGAGATCATGAACTCCTCAAAGCCGCCTGTAACTGGCGACTTCTGCCTGGGGGTCTGGCAGAAAAACGGACCTGCCAGCTATCAGCTGAATCACTTTGCGTTGGGCTTCGATACCTCCAGCAATTTCATCGGACCCGTTCAAATCCAGGAAAGTGTTAAAGTCGATCGCAAAGCGGACCAATACACCGGCACCTTTACGATTGACCAATTCGATCCGATGGGGAACCCCCTTGGCCATATCGCGGGTAATGTCACTGCGACGCGCGTCACAGTCGATACCCCTGTTGGGGACGTGCTCTGAGTCTCGACGTAAGCGGCTCGGATAGCTGACCAGCAGAGTACATGGCGGTCCGATAAGGCCAAGAACTAGTTTCCGGAAGGTACCTAGACGATACCGGGGCGTAAGGCTGATACCAGCCTCGCCTCGGTCAGTTCTCGGTCGAAGTACGGTGACGTGCAGCACCACTAGAGGAAATCGACCATACTGTGGAAGTCACCGCCGAAACGCTGTAGGAGGCGGTGGCCAGGCGCTGAGGCTATTCCGCGAAAACGATTCGAGTGATGACGTGCAGCGCGTTCCCTCGACGATGACGGTTCGAGTAAAGCAACCAGAGATGGAGCATCAGGTGCACACTCGTTCGGCGTTTTCTCAGAAAATTTCCTAAGTAATCCCGGGGGCGAAGTCATTGGAACAGCTTGACCACAGCCTATCCGCCGTTCTGGCGGGGTCCTCTTTCTCTTGAACTGTTCGCTTCAATTGAAGAAATTCGGTTCCGCTCCCAAGGAAACATACAATGAAAAATGACCTTTTAGTGCCGTCAATGAAACGACGTCGATAGCTTGCGGAGTATCGTCAAATCAGACCGGTCTGGGGTTCGCACCGCCCTCCTGGAGGATGGCCATCAATACACTTGGCGGATACTTTGGGAAAATTTAATTTCTAAAATTCTGTTGGATTGTGGTGATGACCTTGAGCTTCGCTCCGAAAATGAAAACTGTGATACTCCTCTGTACGCTGCGGTCACAGGTGGGCAAGTTGAATCTGTTAAGTTCTTGGTAAAACCAAGGCGCCAATCTGAACGCTAGGTATGCCGGTGGTACGCAACGCCCTACTTAGGGAGCAACGATGAAGCATCTTCACCTTACGACCGACCTTATTTCAAAGATCGACGAAGTTGAATTCCTCTATACGCAGGATCGAATGAATGCAATTCGGGACTTCAGAAATGAACCCGACTGCGTCAAATACATCAAGCGAGAGAACCTTCGAGCGGCCATGTTGCCGTCCATTCCCAATCCAAATTTCAATCGTATTTTATTGTCTGGTCCCGTCTCCACCGGCTCTCTTGGTGAAGTTCTGGATCTCTATAATGCAAGTGGTGCAAACCCTGATTTAGAAGTCAGTCCAGGTGCCCTGGATAAAGAACTGGCAAAATTTCTTCAAGCGCACGGTTACGCTCAAACCAGGTTCCTTCCCGTTTTCGTAAAGCCAGTTGGTGAACTGAGTGCGAGGCACTCAGATTCTCTTCAAGTTGTTCAGGTTTCAACGCCGAAAGATCTGAGCCAGTTTCAGGATCTTTATCTTCAAGGATGGGACATTAGGGCCACTGTTATCAGGTCCTATATCGAAAGGTGGTCAAAGTACGCAGATTGGAAGTTGTATCTCGCCTACCTCGGGGACCAACCTATTGGTTGTGCAGTTTTATATTTGAAAAACTCGATTGCATATTTGGCAGACGCAACCACGCCCGAAAAGTTTCGGGGGAAGGGTGCACAAACCTCCCTTCTTCTCGCTCGGTTTAAGGACGCAATGGCGGGCAACGCTGATTTAATATTCACGCGGGCAGATTTTGGCTCTACTAGCCAGAAAAATATGGAAAAGCAGGATCTCCGAATTTCTTACGCCAGAGCCTTTTGGACGAAGTTAGCCTAGGATGAGGGATTTTCAGGGAGAGCAGGGAAATCATCTGGCTTGCGGTGGGGCACAAAACTCTCTAGCAGTTTAGCCGACAGCGATCGCAAAGGTCATAAAGAGCAAGGCGATGTTTCGAAAGTTTGTCGCTGCCTCTCATGTGCGTGCAGTGACAACTAGCAAGCTGATAGGAACGGTCACCGAATTCTGCCACTCATCTTCGTCGCTTCTTGTATTGCTACTGGACCGGTTTGAAACCGTCGCGAGGGAAAAAACGTGAACGATCACTCATTCCTCGGAGCTTCCCAACTAGCAACCCTCATCCGCAATCGCGAAATCTCCAGCCGCGAACTCCTGGAGCACTACCTCTCGCGGATCGAGGTGCTTAACTCCAAACTCAATGCTGTCGTTACGCTCGACACCGAGCGAGCACGCAAACGCGCCAACGCTGCCGACCAGGCGCTCGCCCGAGGCGAGTCTTGGGGACCGCTGCATGGCCTTCCAATCACAGTCAAAGACACCTTCGAAACGGCAGGCGTTCGAACGACCGCGGGTGCCCGTGCATTCTCGGAGCACGTCCCGACCAGCGATGCCGTGTCCGTCGCGCGTCTTAAGGCCGCCGGAGCAGTGTTGATTGGCAAAACCAACACGCCGGTCTTCGCGTCCGACGGCCAGTCTTACAACAACATCTTCGGCACTACTAACAATCCGTGGGATCTCGCGCGTTCACCGGGCGGTTCATCCGGTGGTTCAGCAGCCGCAATCGCCGCCGGAATGACGGCACTCGAGTTGGGCAGCGACATCGGGGGATCGATCCGCGGCCCGTCTCACTGCTGCGGCGTCTACGGGCTCAAGCCAACTTATGGAATAGTTCCGATGCGCGGCCACATTCCGCCGATTCCGGGAACGATCGCCGAATACGACATCGCCGTAGTCGGACCTATTGCGCGCACCGCCGATGACCTGGATCTCGCGCTCGGCGTGCTCGCCGGTCCCTGCGACGAACGTAAGATCGCGTGGCGTCTCCAATTGCCCTCGCCACGCAAGAACTCACTTCGCGAATATCGGGTCGCAGCGTGGCTCGACGACCCTGCATTCCCGGTAGATGGCGAGGTGCGCACCCGGCTTGAAGCCACGGTCGATTCACTGCGCCGCGCAGGCGTGAAGGTTGACGATAGCGCGCGTCCTGCAATCGATTTCGCCAAAGTCGATATCACCTACAACCAGCTGGTCATGCCGTTGCTGGCCGCTGGCATGCCACCCGAACAGTTCAGCGCGCTCGCGAAGCTCGCAGATTCTGCTCCTTCCGATTCGACTGATATCGAAGTCTTCGAAGCACGCTCCTACACCCTGCGCCATCGAGATTGGATTTCGGTCAATGAACGGAGACAGCGGTATCGCGATCGATGGGCCGAATTCTTCCGCGACTTCGACGTGCTTCTGTGCCCGGTGATGTCGGTCCCTGCGATCGCGCACGACCATAGCGAGCCCGTCGGCCAGCGGACACTAGTAGTCAACGGAGTCAAGCGTCCTTACTGGACCGTGCTCGTTCCATGGGCCACGCTGATTGGAACAGCCTACCTTCCATCGACTGCCGCGCCGATCGGAACCACAGCTGACGGACTCCCGGTCGGTATGCAAATCGTAGGTCCCTACCTTGAAGACCGAACAACCATAGATTTTGCACGCAAGCTGGCCGAAGTAATCGGAAGCTTCGAGCGTCCGCCAGTATGTTGAATGTGCAAGCCCGTACGAAAGGGCATTTGGCGCGAAATTGATGCTTGACTCTTTCTATGGAATCCCGTGTGTGATTCGTATCGCGCACTCGCTTCAACTGAATAGGTGAATGTCGTCGGAACGATGTCGGGTACCTTCCACGTCTTGAGGTAGTCGTTCACGTTCGCGTCGAGATTGAGTCTGCCATCCTGTGCCAAACGCATAGCGGCCATTGATGCGACAGGTTTGGAAATAGAGGCCGCCTGGAAAAGTGTATCGCTCGTAGCTGGCTTGTTTCCGCCGGCCTCGGTTACGCCCCATGCTCTCATCCAATCAATTTTGTAATCGTTGATTACGGCGACGCTTACTGCAGAAACGTGCAGACGGCGCATCTGCATCGCGATAGTCCACTTCTCAATCGGCTCGCCGGCAATCACGACGGGCGGATCGAGCCCGATTTCGACGGCGGACATTCGTTGCTCAGCGGATTGATCGAGGCGCAGCGCCGAGCAGGAATCGAACATAGTGAGCATTGCGAGCACCGCGCTCGCAATCAGGCCTATGCGGCGAAACTTGGCGCGAATGCGAAGAGGAATCATTACATGCGCGGCTCCGAGGTCTACAGACGCGCTGCGCGTTCGAACTTCACGTTCTGTACCCGATTCCAGCGTCCGCTCATGAGAAACCCAGATACGTCTCCTTTCGTGTCACGCGTGAACCGAAGACGCATCCCATCGCAGAAAAACACGTCGTCAGTCAATGCCAAAAGCGGACTTGGCGACATCTTCGGCGGATGCAGCACGAGTTGGTCTCCTGCCAATGTTACAAAGTAGGGAACGTACATTTCCTCACTCGAGTATTCGCCGATGAACTCGCGCAACTGTGCCGCGGCCGGCTTGTATTGAGGAACTCGCGCATAGGACACAGACCGCTGCCGCGCTCCCGATGCTCTCTCGATCAGGTGAAGGTTCCCGCCGGCGGCGAAATCAATTTCCCCGATGTTGGAAAAACGGAACCGATCGGCACTTAGAGCTTCAAGATCGGAGTCGATCGAACTGGGGCCCCAAAACCAATGCGCCTGCAGAACATCGCCTCGTTGCTCGATCCGCAGGATCAGATTTTTGTCCCGATCGACAAAGGTCCCCGTATCTGCCGCGAGTTGATGCGGTTCAGGTCGTGCCGACGTTGCTGGGCTGGTTGAGGCCGCCAAAGCTGCGCTCACCTTCATGCCTAGATAAACCTCCGCGACGCGATGACTCAAATCGTTCGAATCGATTGGCCTGCCGTTGCACAGGGTAGCCACCGAAAAATGACCATCCGGGAAGCGGCTCAGATTGGCACTGTAGCCAGCGTCTCCGGCGTCTCCCGTCTCCACGATCCTGAGCCCGCCAGGAGGAGACACGAAGAGGCCTTCAGCATAACTGAGAGGGGTTCCGTCGTTAAGCCGCCCAGGCTCCTGCAATGAGTTGACAAGCTGTTGGCCGCCGACTTTAGCGGTGTAAAAATTCTCGTCCCAGCGAGCAAGATCCTCGACAGTCGTCAGCAAGTTAGTTGCTCCGACGGTGTCAGAGTTTGGAAGGCTCAGGTGAAACGCTCCGTCATCTCCTTTTTCGTAGGAGTCGGCCAGGTTCTTCACAATCTCGCCATGATCATTGCGGAAATGCGTATGCGCCATTCCGAGCGGCTCGAAAATACGCGCCTGCGTAAATTTCCCAAATGACCCTCCGCTGACGCGGCTCACGACCTGCGCAAGGAGCATGTAATTTGTATTGCTGTAATTGAAGTCCGAGCCGGGCGAAAAATTCAATTCCTTCTGGCGCGACACGATGCCGAGGATGTCCTCATCGGTGAGCAGATCGGGGCTATCGAGCCGCCATCCGTTGAACCAGAGCAACTGCTCGTAATCGCGAATGCCGCTCGTATGATGCAGCATCTGCTGTAACGTGACTGGAACGCCGAAGTCGGACACCTCGGGTACATATTTTCGAATCGAATCGTCGAGTGACAATTTGCCTTCTTGCGCCAGCAAAAGAATCGCGGTTGCGGTGAATTGTTTCGCGATGGAGCCTACATCGAACACCGTTGTGGGGTTGACCTTTATGTCGTGGTTGAGATCCGCCATGCCGTAGCCGTGTTCGTACACGATCCGCCCGTCCTTCATAACCGCGACTGCACATCCCGGAGAGTTCGGCGTGTCCCACTGTTCGAACAACTTGTTCACCGCTGCGGATTCGTCCCCCGCATCAGTGGTCGCAGCTGTCGCGCGCGCGTGATCGATTGAAATGAACGCGGTTGTGAGCATCGCAATTGCGAACAGATTCCGGGCGAGCGCAATTCGAACAGATGACGAGTTCAATCCCTGCATTTCCAACCCCCATTCCGAACGTTTTGAGGCTGCGATTACCGTGTGGAAAGCCCTTTCCTCGTTCCTCGGTTCTGAAGCTTTGGTCGTCCCGCTCTATTCTTCCAGAGCTCAATGACCGCGCCCCAGGCTCGATTCACTCGCCGCAACGGCCACGAGCCGCGATTTATCGAGCGGCATCCTGGCCAAGGAAACTGTGATCGCCCGCCGGCCCATTTGCCCGCGAGATCTTTACCAGAAAGAAAATCCCTCCGCGAGCACCGCACCCGCCATCGAGCGGCGCTTGCAATTAGTCGAAGGAGTTAACAATTAGTTTGAATTTGAGCGGCGCGCCCTGCTACAGATTCTAGACAAATCGAAAGCATGCAACGGCGCTGAAAAGAGGTCCTGATGCGAGTCTCGCTAGGATAAGTGACCGGTGCTCACCGCCACTCTCTCCATTGTCATTCCGCGAGGAACCGACCGGTGATTCCAGTTCGTTACAATCTGTGGAGCGTGTTCGAACGTCGGGCAATTTCGATCCTGAATGCACTCAGCATTGGTTTAGTCGCAGTGATTTTCGTGATTTTGGCCGGGTTCATATGTGGTGTCTTCCGGAGGTGAAGCTATGACAGGCGATTGGCCTTTTAGGATTTTCCCTCGTTTTTTCTTGGCCTTCTTGATTGCCGCCGTGGCGGCCGTTGGATGTGCGCTGCTTGTAGGCCAGTTACGGCCCGGAACCAAATTTAGCGATTGTGATAAGTGTCCCGAGATGATTGTGATACCTCCAGGCAGCTTCACCATGGGCGATAGCGTGTATGGAAACCCTCCACATCGAGTCAAGATCAGGAGGCCTTTTGCTGTCGCCAAGGACCCGGTCACGCGACAGGAATATCAGGCGTTTGTAAGCGAGAGTGGGTATTCAGTGGATCGCTCATGGCAGTCTATCGGCCAGAACGGTGACGATCCCGTCGTGAATGTAAACTGGGACGATGCGCAGGCCTATGTGGGATGGTTGAGCGGAAAAGCGCACCACGAATATCGTCTCCTCTCAGAGTCGGAATACGAATACGCGGAGCGGGCTGGATCGACGACGATGTTCTGGTGGGGTGATGAAGCGGCGCCGGTCTGCCTGTACGCGAACTATCACGAATGCGCCAGCGGACCGGCGCGGGCAGGCGCGTACCGCCCCAACGCCTTCGGTCTGGACGACTTGACCGGAAACACGTTCGAGTGGGTGGAAGATTGCTGGCACCCGGACTACCACGGCGCGCCCAGCGACGGTACAGCGTGGACGAGCTCAGGCTGCAGCTCCCGGGTCATGCGCAGTACACCGTGGTTCATGACCGACCCCACGCCCCTCCGCTCCTCCCGCCGTGACACCTCTGATTCCGGAAATCGTAGCGACGTAATCGGTTTCCGGGTCGCCAGAAATCTATGACCATCGTAGAGTCGCAGAATTTTCTGGAATCGAGCCATGTACCTGGCGAGTAGCCAGGGACGCAGAGCAATGACGAACTCTAGTGTCTTCCGGAGGTGAAGAAATGACGGGCAATTGGCCCTTTAGGATTTTCCCTCGTTTTTTCCTGGCCTTCTCGATTGCCGCTGTGGCGGCCGTTGGATGTGCGCTGCTTGTAGGCCAGTTGCGACCAGGAACCACCTTTCGGGACTGCGGCGCGGGATCGAAATGAAGTTCGAACTTCGAGGCGTTGCTGAACTCATGCGAAACATACGCCGCCACGCGGAGCGCGGGAAGACTAGAAGCCGGCGTCAACATGAGTCGTAATGAGGCGTACAGGATCATGGTCGGACGCGGCTTCCGCACTGACCTGATGGGCGTGGCGATACAAAAGGCAAATGCCCCCGGTTTCAACCGACCGGGCATCTTTTTGTTAGACGATTGGCGATGATGTTAGAAACTCTCTGGATATCGATGCGCGTGGGCAAGAAAACGGTAAGTGAAGAAAATTACAAAGTGGTCCAACGACGAAATGAGTACACCACTTTTCGCATCAAGCCGCCGCTCAATTTCAACAACGGATCGGACATTGTCCACTTTCTCGCCAGCAGACTGCACGCTCCGTGGGCGGTTCAATTCTCCCCACCAAATCAGATAAGCGCATCGTCCGATCAAGATTGCAATCGGTGCGGAATCGAAATCGGCGCGGAAAACGAATCTTAACTCGGATTTCCATTTTTATCGTGAACTACTGAGCCATTATTTCCATCGCCGGACCCACTTCGACATCAACAGCAATCAATCGACAAAATCAGTATTGCGTGCCGGGTGGCATCGGCGGGGTTCCATGCGATGAGACTTGCGAACCTAATTGCTTAGTCTGTCGCCAAATCGCAGCAACGACCAGGCGCGAGACTACCTGCGGTGCGAACAGAGATGACAGTGGTCGAACAAACTGAGTTACTTCCCCAAGTCGCTGGCCAACACGCTGACTAGAGCATCGGGCGACCATCGGTCGATACCAGTTGAAGAACCGCATTGCCGCGGTGAGGTTTCCCAAGGTCTCCGGAAACCGCAAGTCGTCGGCCGCCGCGAACAGCCATGGTGTGCGTTGGAAACGCGCCTGGGCAGAAAAGAACCTCTCCGGCAGGCGCGGATTGCTGACGCCGTACTTGGCCAGGCAATCCTTGAGTATCCTGACGGATACCGCGGCAGCACTCATACCCTGGCCGAATCTCGGATTGTATGAACAGACTGCGTCAGCGATCGCGATGAATCTTCCAAGCGGTTTCCGCCATCGCTCGTAATGGCGCCACCGATTCCGGGTCGCACGGCTGGGATAGACCGGCGAGATCGGCTCCATCCGCCGCACCATCTCATCGACCACCGGAGAAGCCAGCTTCGCAAGCGCAGACATGAATTGATCCTCGCGACTCGGAGGATATTGTTTGTTAACGCCTACATAACTGAGCAGCCAGCGCCGATTCTCGATCGGGAAGAAAGCAATTACGTATGGATGGTCCGGCGTTGCCATGCGCAGGACCATCACTTTCCACCACCAATCGGGCGGCCAGGCTTGATCCGGACGTTGGCTGAACCATCGAGAACTGTAGCCGTTGTGGCCATCGACTACTTCGTCCTCGGGCACCTCCAGCTCCAACTGCCGCAACCATTCCGCAGCCTTCGAATTCGCTCCGCTGGCATCGACCATCAAATCGGCGTCGAGGGTGCGCGTTTGACCGTCGTCACGCGAGAGAACTTCGACACCGGTGCAGTAGCGACGGCTCTCGCCCGCGGCGCGCAACCCGGTCATCTCAGTGCGTTCGAGAATGGTGACCTTGTGCAGTCGCCGACAAAGTTCGAGCACGGTTGATTCGATAAGTGGTCGGCTCGCGAAGAGTTGCCAGAGTCCAGTGTGGTAGCGCTGATTCCACCCGTTAGGCGACATGGTAGCCATGTCCCATCCGGTTTCCACCGCTACGGCACCGCATTCGCGCATCCGCTGTTCGAAACCGGGGAAAAAGCCGTCGAGTTCCTGCAAGCCGCGCGCCAGCAGATTATGTACGTGGCGGGCCTGCGGAACTCCCGGTCGAAACTCGTGAGCCGAAGTATAGGCATCGCGTTCGACAATCGTAACATTGTCGACAAAGTCGCTAAGGACACGGGCGGCGCACATGCCGGCCAAGCTGCCGCCGATCACGACCGCCCTGGTGGTTCGCAACGGGTCCATCTGCAGACAAAATCCTCTTTATTTGAAAATAGATATCGAATAGCGGCGAAGCGGTGGACCGCCTCGTTAGGGGCCTTCACCACCGCTTTGTTGTGTTGCGATTTTCTCTAGCGGGGGATATCCCCCGCGACGATTGTCCGGTGCATCACTCGAGGCGCCTCTCCATAATCGTGAACGGCGTAGTGTAACGCGCAGCGATTGTCCCACATGACGACATCGCCGGACGCCCATTGATGCCGATAGGTAAATTCCGGGCGGCAGTTCTGCTCAAACAAAAAGTCTAACAATCCCCGACTCTCGGCCTCCGTAAGCCCATCAATGCAGTAGGTATAGAGCCGGTTGACGTAAAGACCTTTGCGCCCGGTCTCCGGATGGGTCCGCACTATGGGATGACTTTGGGGCGGGGCCGAATTCTCAACTCCTCCCCGGAGAGCCAGCTTCGTCCCTCCGTGCCATGCTCGTAGCCCTTGCAGGAGGCGCTTCATGCCTTCAGATAGCGTTTCGTAAGCCGCGTATTGGTTGGCAAACATGGTGTCGCCGCCGGCCTCCGGTAGCACCTGCGCCGACAAAATGGACTGCGCCGGGGGAGCGGGCATGAAAGACACATCCGAATGCCAAACCTCGGTCGTGTATGCATTAGCTTTGCCCTCGTTGACCTGCTCCATAACTTCCGAATGATCGGATATTTCCAACCGCTTCAGGTAGGGGGCGTGGAGCACTTCGCCCCAACGGTGGGCGAAGGCCGTTTGCGCTTCCGGATCAAGAAACTGCCCGCGGAAAACCAACATGCAATGGTCGAGGAAGGCCCGGTGGATTACCGCAAAGGTGCTCGGGTCAAGGGAACGGTTAAGGTTAACTCCGCGCACGTCAGCCCCGATCGCGCCAGTCAGCCGTTTGACGGTTATCTGCGTCCCCATAGCTTTCCTCCTTGCGCCAGGTGTAGACGCCCAACTTTAATTCAAAGGCAATTCCTCCAGGAATTTCTCAATAGAGTGAGACACAAGGACTAGCTTATTGCACTCCGGTGATTTCTGCATTTTCAGACGACAATTCATGAAGCGCTGTCATAACCTCGCACTTATCATTTGTTCTAGCAGGGAAGCGTTTAAGCCATCGCGACGATTTTGAAAGTAACGCTCGCTAGCCTTCTCCGGTGTCAAGTGGACGACTTTCGAGAACCCCATCCCGGTCAGCTTGACCGATAGCTGCTCAGGAAGGAATCGCGAAAGCCACGGTTCGCCGATCGCCGCAAACTGAACAGTGAACGCCTTCACGAGCGCTACGTCGTCTGCGGACAGAACGGCATCCGACGCGACGAAGCTGAACACGATTTCGCTTCGCGAGGGCGCTGAAAGAACCAGTCTCAACGTCTCGTCGAGAACGGCTTCCGTCAGGTACTGGCTAACACCCAGCATTGAGAAGAACGTTGCTTCTCTTAAATCCAGTCGCGCTTGCGATAAAGCCCGTGCGAGCGTGTTACTCTCGAAGTCCATGGGAACGAAGCTGACGTTATCCGGGAGAGAAATCCCCGCTTCGGCCACGCGCCTTCGCTTCCATCGCTGAGTCGCGGGGTGATCAACCTCGAATATCCGAAGCGAGTTGGCCCAGGAAGGTTGTCGGTACGCGAAGGTGTCAAGCCCTGCTCCGAGCACGACGTATTGTCGCACACCGTCGCTGAACGATTCCGCGAGACAGTCTTCGGCGAACCGACTGCGCATGACGAAAGTTGCTCTAAGCCGCAAGCTGGTGGGCCCAGGCAGACGTTCCAAGAGTTCGACGCGCGACTTGTAGATGTCGCTGTGCGAATCAACGAGCCGAGGACTTATCGGGTCGTCGAGGATTTTCGGCGCCGCGTCTAGCGTTTGGTGTAACGTGCGCATTACCGCAGCGCCTTCGGCAGTCTGACTTGGACGCTCGTCATCCACTTATACATCCCCTCGACTAACCCGCGAGATTGAATCGTGCTCGATCTTTACCGCCTTGACCGCCTGTCACCTCAAAACCCGAAGAGCTTTGCCGGATTCTCGACAAGAATCTTCCTTCGCAGCACCGGGTCCGGCGCAAAGCGATAGAGTAGCTCGAGAATTTCTCCGTCGTTCGGCATTTTCGGCTTTTCGTAGCGGACGTGCGGCCAGTCCGAGCACCAAATAGCGCGGTCCGGGGCTGCCTCGACCAGCTTCTGTCCGAACGGGACCATGTCGTCCCAAGGGTAATCCGCGGCCGAGTTCCGATCGCCGCTCGAGAGCATGACCCACCAGTTCTCATTGCGGAGCAAATCGAGAATTAGCTGGAATGCCGGATAGTCTAAGCCATCTTCGCTGTGCACGTGACCCATATGATCGACTACGATGGGAATCTTCACTTTCTTCAACAGGTCTCGAAGCTCAATCCACTCTGCGCCAACAGCATGGATCTTGGCGTGCCAGCCGAATTGCGTGATGCGGTCTATCGAACGTTCGAATACATCGGGCGTCGGAGCAATATTAAGCATCTTCCAGAAATTGAAGCGGGCACCGCGCACCCCCGCATCGTGCATTCGTTGCAGTTCCTGATCACTGACCGAATCGTCGACGATTGCGATCCCGCGGTAGTTCGGCTGGTTCCGGAGCGCGTCGAGCAAGATACTGTGGTTGGTGCCATGCGCGGTGGACTGAACCACGACCCCGCGCTCTATCCCGAGCGCGCGATGCATACGCTGGGCCGCTTCGAAAGTCGCGTCCGCCGGCGGGACATAGGCACCGCCCGCGCGCAGGGGATAGCGTTGAGTATCGCCGAAGACATGAATTTGACAGTCCCAGCTTTTTGGCGGCGGAAGAGGATTCGGCGCTCGCGTGTCCTCCCGGAATTTTGGGTACTCCGTCACTTTGGTTCCCCCCTCAGGAGTCTCTATCGGCGATGCTAATTGCACTCCGGTTGAGTTCTACATTTTCGAACGACAATTCATGTTAGACCCTGCCGACCACGGCGTTGATCATGTGAAAGTAGGCGGGTAACCGTAGGCCATCGGTACGACCGAGCAAATATCTTTTGCCGGCTTGCTCCGGTCCGAAGTGGTGGATTTTTCCGAACCCCATCTGCTTGAGATGTGTCTCCATTTCTTCAGGCTCGAAAAAACTCAGCCAAGGTTCACCGGCTTCGGCCGCCAGAGCGGACAAGGCGTTGACCAGTGAGCCCTCTTCGTTGATGAGCGTCGCTGGCGGCACGATGAACTGAAAAACGATCTCACTTCCGGCCGCAGCCGTTTGCACTATTTGCTGCAAGGTACATAAGACTGCCGTCGAGGTCAGATATTGAGTCACTCCAAGCCATGAGAAGAACGTCGCAACATTGAGGTTAACTTGGGCTGCCGCCAAACCCTCGACCAACGTTTCGCGTTCGAAGTCGATTGGAACATAGCGTAATCTCGCTGGGATTTTGATTCCCAATTCCTCGATGCGTTTGCGTTTCCAGACCTGGCTGGCGGGATGGTCGACTTCATAAACGTCTAACGTCTGCAAAAGGTCTGGACGTCGATACGCGAAGGAATCCAATCCGGCACCTAGAATAATGTACTGCGCGGTACCTCGTTCCGTTGCCCTGACGAGTTCGTCTTCCGCGTATCGATTCCGCAAGGCAAAAAGCGTCCGCATCCTCGAGATGTCTGGGTACGAAAGGTCGTTCAGAGCTTTCGATAGCTCTTCATCACTTAGGAAGCCCGCGAAGGCTCGGGCGAACGGGTCATCTAGAATCCTGGGCTCCGCATCGAGGAGATAATGGGCAGCGCGCATTGTGGCCGTCGTTATCGCCGTGCGACTTGGACCTCTTTCGTCCATTAGTCTTTCCTTTGGTCCGGGAGCGGTCATACGTCCAATCTCAGTAGCCGCTTTTATCACTTAGACAGGCGCCATCCTTGCGTCAATCCTGTCAGCATCGTGAGCTGGCAGTGTCGGCGCGTTCATTGAATTCGCGGGCTAATCGGAAAAACCTTCACGTCTGTAAACGCAAATCGCTAGCAGTGACTCCTGACTCTGAGTTTCAACAAAAGTATCTTGTGTATTTGCGCTCTAGTTCGTTTGGCGTCGCGCTCGAAACGGGACAACCACCCAATAATTTCTATTGTCCACTCGTGCAGCTTGGATAAGCGTGCTCGCCAGATTTCAGACTTGCTCGAATTCGGCTTCAACGTCGTGGCCATAGAGCCACGCGACGCTCGCAGTGCTGGTTATCATTGACGAGGCAAACGATTCATCACGCTTACGTTGCTCTTCGCCGTCGGCCAGATGATACATCAACCCGTTTTGGCGCGACCCGTCCTGACATTTTGTCACACGCGGCTTGCGGATTTGCTCGTAACGTTGGAGTGCCGCGCCAACGTCATTTCCGTCAGCACGCACAAGGCACTTTGCTAGCACGGCCGCGTCCTCAATCGATTGTACCGCGCCCTGCGCCATGTAAGGCAGCATCGCATGCGCGGCGTCGCCGAGCAGCGCGACGCGCCCCATGCTCCATCGGGGCAGCGGATCGCGATCGTAGAGCGCCCAAGTGTTGGTTGTATCAGCGGCTGCGATAATCGCCAGCAGTTGCGGATGCCATCCAGCGAATGCTGCCAACCAGTCGGCGACGTTGCCCTTCGCGGACCATGACTCTACGCGCGATTCGCCCGGAATGGACGCGGTGATGCTTAGAAAGCGCGCACCGGCGCCAACCAAGTAGTGCACGAAATGACAATTCGGCCCGAGCCAGTTGGTCCAGGTGCTGAGGTCTGAATTGAAGTCGAGATGCCGGAGCCGCTCGACGGGGATTAACGCGCGGTAAGCGACGTCTCCTGAAAATCGAGGCGATTGGGAGCCGAAGACAGTGTCGCGCACCGTGGAGTGGATGCCATCGGCACCGACAACGAGGTCTCCGTCGACAACAGTTCCATTGTGGAATCGGACTTCGACACGATCCTCTTGCTGACTGATCTCGACGCATCGATGGTCGAGATGCATGATCCCATCGGGAAGGGCACTCGCAAGCACGTCGAGTAGTTCGGCGCGATGAAAATTATAGTACGGAGCACCGAACTCGCGCTCGCACACCTCAGCGAGCAGGGCGCTTGCGAGTACGCACCCGTCGTCCCATCGGCGCAACTGTCTCGCGGGCGGACGCACGCCGACTCTTCGCAGCGGCTCCTCGAGGCCAAGGCGATGGAGAATACGATTGGCGCTCGGGCCGATCATGATGCCGGCGCCAACTTCGCGCAATTCGGACGCCTGCTCGAAAACAGACACGTCGATCCCGGCGCGGCCCAACGTGAGCGCCGCGGTGAGTCCACCGATCCCGGCTCCGATTACGATGACCCGCATGTGCGTCATCACCTCCCAGCCGCGCGCATCTACCGCTTGTGCTCAGTTCCTGCAGCAGTGTCATAAAATGCTCGACTAAAGCAATCAGGAAACCAGATCAACTGATTTTCGCGGTGGCAACTGACATCTGCCGAACGAATCTCCGTTGAATGTTGAGGGGGTTTTTGAGTTCGCTAGCTTCCCTTAAAGACGGGTTGGCGTTTCTCGAAGAAGGCTTTGCGGGCTTCCTGGGCGTCCTCGCTACTGAAGGCGATGCGAATATTGGACAACTCGTAGCGGAGCTGCTGTTCCATGTCGCTTGTCTCGAGAGATTTAACCATGCCGCGCTTTAGAAGCCGCAAAGTGATAGGCGACCAATGGCAAAGTTCTTCGCAATAACTGGCCAGTCGATCCGCGAATTGTGAGTCGTCGACCACTTCTCCGGCCATGCCGAGCGCGACCGCCTCCTCGCCCAGCACCGTGCGGTTCTCCATCATAAAGCGCATCGCCTGCTCATAACCCATGGCTTGCGGCAGCGTGATGGTGAGCCCGGCGTCGGGTGAACCGCCAATTCTCGTGTAGCCGGCCATGAGCTTCGCGCTGCGGCTGATCAGCCGCACGTCGGTCGCCATGGCGAGACCGAGGCCGGCCCCCACGGCCACTCCATTGATGCCTCCGACGACAGGCTTGTCGCACCGTTTTCGGATCGCTAGTAGAAAATTTCCGACCCAGGAAATGTCGTCGAGCTGAGCCGACTGTCTTGACAACGGCGACGATCGTTCGCTGCCAGACAAATCCAGACCGGCGCAGAAGGCATCGCCGCTGCCGGTAAGGGCGACCACCCACACCTCATCGGTCCGCGCCGCATCCTCTATGGCAGCAACTACACCCCACGCGAGAGCGTCGCTCAGCGCGTTCTTCTTCTCCGGCCGATTAAGCGTGATGGTCCTAACGTGGCCCACGTCCGCTATTTTCACAATGTCTGTCATTTCAGGTTACCTTGGTCAACGTGTTTTCCTATCGCGTTCTCATTCTGGCTGATAGGGCGAGCTCACGTCCAACACTATGAAGAGCGGATCGGCGATAGTCGTCGTTAACGCAACCCGCGATATGGCCGACGATCCGAGGAAAGGGCACCGGCATGGTTCTCGACTGAGAGACCAAGGTTGGTTGTAAATGCCCAGCCCATTTTCGCGAATGTCGAGTGCTACTGACCCACCCGCTAGAAGTAGATCGAATCAACGTAAATGCCATCGGTGGCGGCGGAGGGTGGTTCGGCGATGCCGGGCGTCCAGACGACGTAGGATTCCGAGGCGTCGGCCAGAGAGCTTAGGAGACCGCTTCCGGGAGACGCGTCGGAAGTGAAGATGGTCAGTGTGTCGAGGCCTTGCTCTTTGAGCTGCGTGCACCATGCCCGCAGCAACGACTCCAAGTCCCGTTCGGCGCCGCTGATGAACCCGTAATCGACGACCAGGCCGCGGCGTGACTCGACGCGGCCGGTTTTAGAATCTGTAACGAATCTGATCTTCTCACCGGCGGGCCACACGCCTACGACTGCATCGTCCGTCATCAGGAGTCGGTCCCACGAGTAGAACTCCGGGGCTCGTTCGACTCGAGCTGTGAACGACTCCACCGAGTAGGGAACGTACATCTCCTCGCTGCCGTGGCAGGCGTTAAGGATCTCGACGATTCTCGGTGCATCAGCTTGTGTCGCGTGCCGTCCGTACGATGGACCTGCAAGCGATGATGCGCATGAGAGCTGAAGCCGCGTCGCGTTGACGGTCCATTTGTTCGGGGCATTCGCGATTCCAGCCTGCATCGCCTTGTTCTCAACAGAAATATACGCGTTGCTGTGAACCACCTCGGGGTGTTTCTGCCGGAATAGGGAACTCACGGCTCCCCATAAACCCTTCTTCTGGTACTGGGGATCGATGCGCAAGTGGAGCGCGGTAAGCGTTCGGTAGACTTCCCCGCCGACACGAATGTCGTGGTAGCACCCACAGTTCACGCCGGCAACCTTTCCTCCGACCAGAGCGATTGAGACGATTGCGTCCTCCATCAGGCGTGTGAAGGCAAAGTAGTCCGTCCCGCGATCGATCGTCATCGACGTGTCGCCCATGACGATCGGGCAGCGGCGCTCGAGATCGGAAAGAGCGGCGGCATCGCCTTCGCTGGCCTCGCGGACGGTCACATCGACGTCGAGCAGGCGCTGATATTCGAGCATCTTGATCAGATGCGGGGCATGCTCCTCTACATCACAACGGAAGCTGAACCTTCTGGCGTTGTTGACGCCGTCAGCCATGACAGTGACGGAGAAGTCTCCGTTCTGCTCGATGGCCGTTGGTGTGAAGGGGCCGATTGCCGCCGAAGCGCGCCGCCATCCTTCCATCAAATCCTCGCCTTGGCCGGGAAATGGAGTGCGGATCGATGCCGACGCGCTGAAGCGGTCAAAGTCAGCAGCGGATGTGTTCCTGCCCGCGCTAGCGAGGGTTTCTAGATACCATCGCACTTGGCTCCCGGCGGGAGTATCGGGGATCAGGCTCGTCGAGGCCATTCGTTGACACTCATACCAGCGGTTTATCAGAAAGCAAAAGCCGCTTCCGCAGCAAATAGTGAGTGTGGCCGACCGGATGATCCTCGAGCGTGCCGAACACAGCGTAGCCGAGTTTTTCGTAGAACAGCCGCGCCTGGAAGCTCGCCGTATCCAGGTGAGCGCCTGTGCAGCCACGTTCGATCGCGTGCTGTTCGGCGGCGGCTAGCATTCGCTGACCGTTGTCCTGCCCGCGAAGTGGTCGATCGACCCAGAGGATATCCAGGAAGTACCAGTCACCGCAGATGTTGCCGAGCGCGCCGCCGACAATCTCGCCATCGTCGTTTTGCAGGAAGAAGTGCGCCGCTGACCACATTTCTTCCGGCAGACCGATTGCCGCGATCGCGTGTGTTCGGACACCGCGATGAATGGTCTCTTGCACTTCCTTCGATGCGTACGGTTCGAAGGTGATTGCCGCACCGGGGAACAGAGGAAGCCGATTTGCTTCCGAGTACCGTTTGCTCATGTGGAATCGATCATGGCCTTCGATCGGGTGATCGTTGAGCGCTGCGTAGACGCGATAACCGAGCTTTTCGTAAAACGGCCTCGCCTCGAAACTGCCGGTCTGGAGAAACGAGGCCACGCATCCTTTCGATCGCGCGTACGCTTCGGCCGCTGCCATCAACTCGATCCCGAACCCGCGCCCGCGCAGAGCTCGATCGACCCACACCGATCCGACGTGCAGCCATTGCCCCCAGAGGCTGCCATAAAGGCCACCCCGCAAGTGGTTCCCCGCTTCCCTGACCACGAAACAGACCGGGTAATATTCGACGATACTGGTGGCCGCGGTGTTGTGGCGTTCTAACCCGCGCCCGACGATTTCGAACCACTCTTTCGGCGGCTCAGCGTTCACGATCACCTTGGGCGGATTCATGAAAACCCTCCTTTCGCGACGTCGGATTATATCGACGATTCTAGCGCCTTCGGGCCGGCAGAACAGGCAGCGGGTCATATACTGTCGGGCTGAAACACGCGTTCGCCTCCGCCAAACGCGATTCTGCTTGTTTGGTATTGGCGCGGGCCGTTTGCGCTCCCATTGGCCGGTATCAGGCGCGAGCTTCGCCTCGAAATCAGAAAGTCCGCCCTGGAACAGGCGGTTCGGCGGGCCGAAAGGCGATGCTCCGGCGAATGCGTCTTTTGGCAGACGATGGGGCGAAAGGGCACCGGCTCGATTCTCGTCAGAGAGAATCGAGCGCAAATCAGCTACTGACGGTCAAATGTAAGCTTCTCCGGTGCCCTCAGGTCGAAGGAAATGTGCGAGCATGCGCACTATTTTCGATTTTCCTTTGGAGAACGCCGAAATCTCGGACTGGGTGGCGGAGAGGGGGGGATTCGAACCCCCGAGACCCTTTCGAGTCTACACGCGTTCCAGGCGTGCGCCTTAAACCGGGCTCGGCCACCTCTCCGCGCGGATGCGATTATGCATCACGCAAACGCGCGGAGCCACCTGAGCGCTTCTGCCTGACTCAATCGATTCGATCAGGTGCGAAATAACACTGCTCACGCGTTTCGGCGGACGATGTCAGTTACTTCTTTTTGAGCCGGGGATCGTCGGCGTTGATGCAGAGCGCCGCGCTGGATTTGAGCGCGACCTTATGAGCTGCTTCCTTGACCGAGGCAGACTGAGGTGGATTCGATCCAACAGAGAGACTGTATTCCTTCTGATCTCGCTTCATGAACGATTCACGGTCATCGTTACAATCCTCCGCCGAATTGTAACTGCCCATCTGTTCCCATTGAGCGAGTGGCACAGCTTTATCGTGATGCCCGTTGTCGCCAACTTGCGGCGGCACCAGCAGATACCAGCCGACCAGGGCGAGCGCGGCGACGCGGCATGCGTTCACGACCGCGGTTTACCGATTGCGCTCATTGAAGAAACGAACCCCCCTACATTGCGATCTAGAAAGTAACTGAAAAGGGACTCGCAGGAGCGGTCGAGGTCGGGGACTCTGACGGTTGCAAAGGCGCGTTACCCGGCTGCCCGGTATCGCTGCGACTACCGTGACGTCCGTAACCCAGCGTGGTCGTAATCTCCGAGCGTTCCTTTGGCGGCATGGTGTGTTGAGCCTCGCCCCACGAGACCAGGTTTCCATCGGTGAATTTCAAATCTTCAAAAGTTCCCTGGTCGCCCTCCTTTGCTGATGTGTAAAGGATTTCGGCGGCGACATCGTCGCTATTTGCATGCTTCGCGTAACTCAAGATTTCAGTCCGGTCGTCGGGTCTGTCTACGATGTCAGGTTCGCCGAACTTTCTCTGAACTTGCGCGATCGTCTCTCCAAGCTTCAGGTCTCTCTCCATTTTGTTTGCGCGATAGGCGGAAGCCGCCTGATAGGAAAGACCACATCCTGCAGAGAAGATCGTCGCCGCGACCAATACAGCGGCGACTGAAGCCAGGCGCATTTCAGTTCTTCCTCGATTAGCGCGACGCTCGCCACGAGATGACGCATGGCGGATGCGCCGTTTCGTTCACTCCAAATACGGCGGCGCCGAATTATGGTTACGCCGACGCCGCCGCATTGGTAAAAGCGGCACAAGCCGATGCGCTTGATCGCGCGACGCCCGCCAGACTAAACAATCATCAGGAGCCAGTCGTACAGACGGCTCACTATTGGAGAACGCTTCGATGCTGCATACGCCGATTTGCGATTATTTTGGAATCAAGTACCCGATTCTCCTCGCCGGGATGGGCGGGGTCGCGATGCACAAGCTCGTGGCCGCGGTTTCCAACGCGGGCGGCCTTGGCGTTATCGGCGCCGCGTCGCTCAGCCCCGAGGATCTGCGCGCCGAAATCCGCGCGACTCGCGAGCTGACCGACAAGCCGTTCGCCGTCGATCTGCTCGCGCCGATTCCCGATATGATGCGCCCGCACGTGCCGGTGATGATCGAAGAAAAAGTCAAGGTCTTTGTCGCCGGACTTTCGGTGCCGCAGGAATTCGTCAAGGTGATGCACGACAACGGAATGAAGATCGTCGTGATGTGCGGCAAGGTGCATCATGGGGTCAAGTCGCAGGAAGCGGGCGCGGACGTGGTAGTCGCGCAAGGCACCGAGGCGGGCGGGCATACCGGGGAGATCGGGATGCTCTCGCTGGTGCCGCAGATGATCGACGCTGTGAGGCTGCCGGTGCTGGCGGCGGGAGGAATCGCCGACGGACGGCAGATTGCGGCGGCGCTCACGGTCGGTGCGCTAGGCGTCGTCATCGGCACCCGCTTCATCGCGACCCCCGAGGCGCAGGCAGCGCAGGGCTATCGCGAGGCTATAGTCAGGGCGCACGAAGATTCCACCTTGCGCACGCGCGCCTACACCGGCAAGACCTGTCGCGTCATCCGCACCGAGTACGCGCTCGAATGGGAGAAGGACCCGTCGAAGATTCAGCCGTTCCCGCTGCAGGCGCAGACCTCGTCGCGCAACGGGGTGATGAATTACACCGGACGCGGCGGCGCCGACGTCGATCCGAATCGCACCTTCATGCCGACAGGACAGGGTGCCGGACTGATTCGCGAGATCAAGCCTGCAGCGGAAGTATTCGCCGACCTGCTGCGCGAGACCGAAGCGGCGCTGCAGAAAGCACAGCAATTAATGTCAGGCGATCCCGCGCGCCAGCATTCAGCGGCGCCCTCGCGATAGTTCTTCCCCTCTCCCTGCGCTGCGAGGGAGAGGATCAAAGGTGAGGGTCCTTGTACAGCGCGCGGTCTTTGTTCCCCTCTCCTGAAGGGAGAGGGGTTAGGGGTAAGGTCGCGCGCGCGATTCAGGATTCTGCCTTCTGCCAGCATAGCGAATGAACCTAACCCCTAGCCCTTGAGGGAAGGGGAAATTCGCGATTAGGAATCACACGCCGCGGGAGATGCCTGGCCAGATCTGCTTGTGCATTTGCAGTTGCATCCGCGCCGGGAGTCTATCCTCTAATACCCACGAAGCCAGCGCGGCCGGCTCGAGTTGCCCGAACACCGGGCTCAGCAACACGGCGCCCACGCGCCTTGCAAGTTCGCGCGTGAAGATTGTGTCGCGGGCCCATTCGTAGTCCGCACGATCGGCGACGACGAATTTGATTTCATCGCGCATCGTCAGATGGTCGAGGTTGCTCCACAGATTGCGCTCGCATTCGCCGCTGCCCGGACATTTCAGATCCATGATCTTGATGACGCGCGAGTCGAGCTTGCTTACGTCAACCGCGCCCGACGTCTCGATCATCACGGTCGCGCCGGATTCCAGCACCGCATCGGTCAGCGGATACACGCCTTCCTGCAGCAGCGGTTCGCCTCCGGTCACTTCGACCAGGTCGCATCGGTAGCCGCGAATCTTTTCAGAGATTTCCGATATCGACATGCGATGGCCCTCGTAAAAGGCGTACTCGGTATCGCACCATTTGCATCGCAGGTTGCATCCGGTGAGCCGCACGAACACGCATGGGCGGCCCGCGTGCGTGGATTCGCCCTGGATGCTGTAAAAGATCTCGTTGATATGCAGGCGTTCGGAAATCATTCTTATCAGGAAACCGAGCCTGACTTTCGCGCGGCGTCGCGTGCTTCTTCCATCACGACGCGCAGCGGCACCTTGTTCTCCGCGGCAATTCGGCGGCAGTCGTCATATTCCGGCGAGATTGTCGTTGGCGCGCCGCCATTCGCGCCCGAGGTCTTGACGCGAACCCTGCCCCATCGCGTTTCGACCTCGCGGACTTCGCGATGCAACTTCAGGCGCCCGACCGGGTGAAACCGCAATCCGATCGTCGAGGTCTCAGCAAAAATAATCTCCGCGAGCGCGTTGCGATTCGCCGCCTCCGTGATCACTCCGATGGTCACCGCGGGACGGCCCTTCTTCATCATCATCGGCGTGAGCGTTACGTCGCGCGCGCCCGCCTCGAACAGCCGATTCATGACGTGGTCGTAAATTTGGGGACTCAGGTCGTCGATGTTCGCGGAGATTTCGATCATCTCGTCGCTGTCTAATCCGGCCTGCTCGGCCCCGATCATCATCCGCAACACGTTGGGCCGATCTTCCAGCTCGCGCGCGCCCGCGCCATAGCCGATCTTTTCCACCGCGAACGCGAGCGGGATTTCTGCCGGACGCGCGAGCGCACGAACCACTGCCGCGCCCGTCGGCGTGACCATCTCATACGCGCCGTCGCCGATTTTCAGTGGGAAGCCTAACAGCAACTCGACGGTCGCCGGCGCGGGCACCGGAATGACGCCGTGCTGCGAACGCGCGAATCCGTTGCCCATCGGCAGCGGAGAGGCGATCACGTCGTCGACTCCGAGATGCTCGAGTCCCCACGCGGTGCCGACAACATCGATGATCGAATCGACCGCGCCGACCTCGTGAAAGTGAACCTGATCGGGCGTCGTGTTGTGAATTTTCGCCTCGGCCTGCGCGAGTACTTCGAAGATCGAAATCGCGCGCTTCTTGATCGTCGTCGAGAGCGGCGACGCGTCGATCAGCGCACGAATCTCACCGAAGCGACGCTCCGGTTGCGGCTCCGTTACCGCGACGTCGAACTTGAGCGCCGAAATACCGCTCAAAGTTTTGCGCCGGGTCGAAAGCCGATAACCCGCGATCGGCATCGACTTGATCGTGCGCTCGAGTTCGCCGAAATCGGCGCCGCAATCGATGATTGCGCCGACGATCATGTCGCCACTCAGGCCCGAGAACGCGTCGAGGTAAGCAGTTTTCATCGCGCAATCTTTACATGGTAGCAGGGCGCCTATAGAATCAAAAACTCGGTTCGCGACGGATAGTTCAACCGTGAGGCAAAGAGACCTCAAGCTCTTTAGAAAACTGCTCGAAGGCCGCAAGCGGGACATTCTCCAGGAAGCGGAGCGCGCCGTCGGCACAATGAACCACGAATCGGACGAGGCTCCGGCCGATCCGACCGACCGCGCGGCGCTCGAATCGGATCGCAATTTCCTGCTGCGGATGCGCGATCGCGAGCGCAAGCTGCTCAGCAAGATCAGCGAAGCATTCGCGCGAATCGAGGACGGAACTTACGGGCGCTGCGAGGAATGCGGCGGTGAAATCGGAATCGAGCGGCTGAAGGCGCGCCCCGTCACCACCCTTTGCATCGCATGCAAATCCGCGCAGGAAGCGCGCGAGGCAAAGATCTGACGACTCCACCAATCCG
The DNA here is from genome assembly GCA_963850125.1 of uncultured delta proteobacterium. Taxonomy (GTDB): domain Bacteria; phylum Desulfobacterota; class Binatia; order Binatales; family Binataceae; genus Binatus. The sequence goes on from CAWKKB010000002.1 coordinate 418,487, forward strand.
GAAATCGCACCGCCATGAAAGTTAAAAAGGCTGTCATTCTCGCGGCCGGCATGGGCACGCGCATGCTCCCGTCGTCGAAGGTAATCCCGAAGGAATTGCTGCCGGTGATCGATACGCCGGCGATCCAGGTCGTGGTCGAAGAGGCGGTCGCATCGGGCATCGAGGAAATCATTCTCGTCATCAGCCCCGGCAAGGAAACCGTCGTCGATCACTTCGAGCCGAACCTGGAACTCGAGCGCCATCTCGAAGACCGCGGCAAACACGACATCCTCGAAATCATTCGTCGCAGCAACAGTCCCGCGCGCATCACGGTTGCCGAACAGCGGTATCCGCTTGGACTCGGGCATGCGGTGCTGCAAGCGCGCGAGGCGGTCGGCGACGAGCCGTTCGCCGCGATGCTCCCCGACGACATTTTCGATTGCCCGCGGCCGTGCCTGCGCCAGCTCCTCGACGTGGCCGAGACCCGCGACGCGCCGGTGGTCGCGCTGCTCAAAGTCGCGCGCAGCGAGATCTCAAAGTACGGCATCGTCGATGCGAAAGCTGACGGCGAGCGCACCTACGAGCTGCGCGGGATGGTCGAGAAACCGCCGCCCGAAAAAGCGCCGAGCGAATTCGCGATCATGGGACGCTACGTGCTGACGCCCGACATCTTCGAATTTCTCGCCGCGGGCAAGCCGGGCGCCGGCGGAGAAATCCAGTTGACCGACGCGCTGATGGCGTTGACGGCGCGGCGCAAGATTTACGGCTATGAGTTCGAAGGGGTCCGCTACGACCTGGGCGATCGGGTTGGGTTCATCTCGGCACAGATCGGTTTCGGGCTCAAGCGCGCAGACCTGGCCGACCGGTTGCGAGCCTACCTGAAGTCAGTTATCTCACAAGAGTAATCGCGTTTCGCCACAGGATGGGGCAGTAGCTCAGCTGGGAGAGCACTACGTTCGCAACGTAGGGGTCGAGGGTTCAAATCCCTTCTGCTCCACACCTCAGTCTCGAGGTTTTCGGACATCGCGGAGAATCGATCGAAATCAGCGCGTGTGCGCGCGATTTGGAATCGCGCGCGGACCGAGAGAGGTCTCTAATCGTCGCGATCCGAGCGAATCGCCCAATTCCTCTCTGAGCGCGATTTACCTAGGTCCGCCGATCATCGCCTTAGATTCGCTCCGTCGATCATCGCCATAGATTCGCCTGGCCCGTATTTCCGCCTACGACAGCGGCTCAAAATCCGGAACCACCGGCAGCCCGCTTCAAACTTCGCTACGAACGGGTATCTCTTGTGCGACAGTGCTCGCCGCCACACTAGCTCGACGACGCGATCTCTTTCAGGTGGTCATTAAGCGTTTTGCACCAATTCCCCGACAACAAAATCCGGCCAGTCGTCTGCACCGATAGCGCACTTCTGGCTAAGGTGCTGGGAAGCGCGCTATCTAAACTCGCGAAGGACCAAAGCGATGGGCGTGCTTCCTCCCACAAACAATGCCTTCTACCACGGCTCCATATGGTCAGCCTGGTATCTGACGTTGGTCGCCATTCTCGAGATCGCGCCCGGCTGCATCCACTATTCCTCCCGGACGGAGGCGCAGGCGTTATAGCGCGCGTCGATCTTTCGACACGGCGCGAGACGATCGTTGCGGTCTTTGGCTGGATGGGCGCGATGCAGATCCCGCTCGGCCTCGCGCTGCTGATCGTTTCGCTGCGCTATCGTTCACTCGTCCCGCTTTTCCTGATTTTCGCAATCTTTCAGCGTGGGCTGATGGCTTGGCAGGGCTGGTTTGGCAAGGGTTCGCACGGCCACCATCCGCCCGAGCACTACGGAAGCCTAGTAGCCGTCTTATTGGGGGCGATCTTTCTGGCGCTTTCGTTCTAGAAGGTAAGTCATCCTGAATGTGGAGACCGTCAACGATTTACTTCGCGGATCGACGTCACTCAGAACATCAGAGCCTGGTCGGCATAGAGCATTTTGGAGCTGGTGATTTCCTAAATGAGTCGCCGCGCGGAGCATCGCCTTGATTCGCCTGCCAGAGGTCACGGCATCTTTCTTCACCCTTTCGATCGTTTATGCCAATATTGGAGCAGCGCCTCTTGGCCTCGGCCGAGGTTCCAAACCTGCCGTCAAAGAGGGCGGAGCAGGTAACGCCGACACATCCGAGCACCAGTTTGGATTGGCTGGTGCGGCGGGAGTCGGCAGCTGTGCGTTGGCGCTGAAGCCATCAGCGATCCGGCTGTGGCGACCACCAAGACGATTGCCATTGCGTTTACGGCCTCCAAATTCCCTTCGCTTGTTTAGCGTCAAGGTATCGGACAATAGCAGCGTCGGGGGGGCTCTTTTTCGGGGGTCTTTTTTGATGTGGGAGGTCGAAGTGCTGAAGGAATGGCACGACTTTTACATTCTGGTAGGAACGGCAGCGGCGACCTTGCTCGGTCTGCTGTTCGTTGCCGTTTCGCTCGGCGCGGGCTATTTGACCGAAAAGGATCAATCGGGGACGCGCACGTTCATGAGCCCGGTAGTTGTACATTTCACTAGCGTGTTCTTCTTGTCGGCAGTCGCGTTAATTCCATCGCATCAGCCTAAATTCCTCGCCGCGCTAATTGGTGCCACCGCTCTGATCGGTGCAGTCATCTCGACCTACATCACGATTCAGGTCATGCGCACTGACATGACGAATTATATACAGGACTACTTAGCGTACGGCTTGTTACCTAGTATCGCCTACCTCGTCCTGCTCGCGGCCGCCGTGTCGATCTATCTAGAAAAGGATTTTGGGCTGAATGCGCTGGCAGGGGCTCTTTTGCTATTGACGATCGCCAACGTCCGGAACGCGTGGGACCTCATGCTCACTATGGTCCGTCGGCACCACCGAAATGATTAGCCGACCGCGGCGGGTGCGAAAGTCCAGCGGCAAATGGCTGATCGTTCACGAGCACGTCTCAGAGCCGGTCGATCTTGCCACCGGCAAAGGCGACTTCAATGGGAAATTCAACTCACAGACGATGAACTGAACAATCAGCTGTAGTCTGGCAGACGAGAATAGGGTCTGAAAGTTCAAATCCACTCTACTCCACATTTCAGTCTCCAGATTTTTGGAGATATCAGAGCATCGATCGAAATCGGCGCGCCTGATTGACTAGCCCAGACCTTTGTATACAGTGAACTGGCTCCGCCGATGATTCTCCATCGCACCGCGTTCGACGACCGATGCGGTCTGGTGTCAACGACTTGGATTCATTTGTTGGCGGATGTCGCTGATCTGTTGCCGTAGCTGGTTGATATAGGTCTGCTGCTCCTGGATTTGCCGCTGCAGTTCAAAGGAAGAGGACGCCCAGTTGTTGCCGGCTTCGCTGGCAGGAACAGCTTGCGGTTGTTCCACTTCTGTTTTACCGGTTTCACAGCCTGAAGCTGGTACTTCCTGCTCCAGGCATTGTCGCAGCTGAGAGCGTTGCGCCTGTAATCGCGCGATCTCTTCGCGCTGTTCCTGAAGCTGTCGAATGATTTGGGCTTGCTGATCGGCGTTATCGGGCGCCTGCGTTGTGCCTGCGATGCTTGCACCAATGGCAGCGCCGCTCATTGCTGTCGAAGGCTGCCCATTGGTGAATGATCCTACCATACCGCCGACAGCCGCTCCTGTCGCTATCGCCGCAGTCTTGTTCACCACGCCCGGTATCTGACGTACCGCGCACTCGACGGTCTCATGATCCACTAACTCGACCGCCTTACCGGTTATCGTCACCTCAGTGCCGATCGAGTTCTGCTCGGACTTCACGTCGATTACAGCGTCCACGTCGTTCGGATATTTGCCGAGCGCCATCGACTGCAGCCGCTTCGTCATCTGTGTCCCATCTGGATCGATGACGGAATCGGTGAACGACTCGTCGAATTTCAAGGTACCCAGCTCGTGGTAACATTGCCCCGGCAGATCCTGCTCCGAAATATAGATCGAGCGATCAGTCGATCGCGGCTGCGGCGACTCCGGCGGCGGAACCCGAGTCGCACACGCGCAAGCAATCGTACCCAGAGCTAGAATCCACAGTCTTTCAAAGTTCGCCGCAAGCAGGCCACGATCTATCTTCAATGATCGTCGTACTTCCATGACACTCGTACGTCCTGCGCATCTCATGGCTACAAAAAAATGCCAGGTTGCCGTTGATTCAAATCCAGCTTGGACCACATTTCAGTCTCCAGATTTTTGGAGATGTCAGAGAATCGATCGAAATCGGCGCGTGTGCGCGCGATTCGTAATCGCGCGCGGACCCGGAGAAGGCCTTGGTCGGCGCAAATCGCAAAAATCGGGCAGAACCTATCCGAGCGCGATTCTGCCAGATCCGTGGATCATCGCCTTAGATTCGCCTGAGGCAGGAACGCCGGATTACCCACGAGAGCGATCAACTTCCAAGGGTGATTGCGGTGCACCGCACACAGCCGGGCCATGTCGACACTTAGCGCCGACATCGCCGCAGCAATCCGCGCTGAAGCCGAGCAACAGAAATCCTAGCACTACTGCGCGTGGTCAGCGTCGGTTTAGCAACCCGCTTAGTTGGTCGAGTTGTGCTTGGTGCGCAATTTTGTTGGAGTGTTGGCGGGTCGGATCGTAGAGCCGGGTTTTTAGCGGATTTCCGCTCGCCCTGGATGACAGTGGCTTCCGGTGGCGCAATAGACTTCGAGACGAGTTCATCTCCTCGTACGATTTGCACCGCTTTGGTTGAGCGGAGCGGCGAGCGGGCCGAACTGTACGTCCCTCCCTGGCCTTACTCTTTTCGTTAGTCTTCGTAGCCCTACTGCTTCTGATCAGCTCGACGGTGTCGGCTCAAGTCTTCGACTCCGACCAAGTCTTCAGCCCATGGGCGAAGGTCGTCTCAGTGGAGTCGGCCCTCACGCATTTCGGCTCGCGGCTCAGTAATGGCAACGAGATAGTGCAGGGTTGGAACCTGTCGGGACGTTTCTCGCTGCTGCCGTTCGGTACGTTTCATCTCCGGTTCCTGGGGGGAGCGATCGACAGCGCGCCCGAGGTCGGCCTCGAACCCACCTTCGAGCGCTTCAGTCCGCTGCGGCAGAACTTTGCGGGTGTCGGTCTGCATATCAGGTACAATTTTCTGCACTTTCGCTGGGGTCCTCTAATTCCATGGATCGACGCATCGATCGCTCCCGGCGGGACAGATCTGCGTATCGGCAGGGTCAGCAACGAGACCAAGCTCGACGGGCCGTTCATGAACCTGATTCAGGCAGGCATCGGGGAGTCGTATTTTCTAAACGACCACCTAGCAATCTATCTCGGTCTGCAGGCAGAGCACATCTCCAACGCCGGACTCAACGGCAGCAACCGCAACTTCGCACTGAATACGGTCGAAAGCGGGGTTGTGGGAGTATCGTGGTATTGGCAGTAAGTTCCGGATGGACCTAGCGCTGCGAATCCGGTTCGGGCAAATACAGCACCGCGCACAACAAAAATAGAAATACTGCTGCGGATCCGAGCCACTCCCAGAAGGCCAAACGCCAGAGGGAGCGGTCTTGAAGCTTCTGATAAATCGGGTTCGACCAATCGAGATGCAATCCGACCGCAGCCCTCACCAGAGCAATTGAGAACGCGGGAACAGCGATCACGGTCCAGATAACTACTAGGTGCCGCCACTTGATGCTTTCCGTGGCTGGCGCCATATAGCCTTTAGCAGCACATACCCAGAACACGAGTATTCCCGCGCCAAGACCTATAGCCGCGACCCGCGCCAACACTTCGTGAAGTCGCGGGAAGGCCGAGGTTCCGTGAGCGGGATGTGAAGTGATCAGACCTGCTAGAACCAAACCAACTGCCCCTAGGCTCAGCCCGAATGCTCCCGCGTCCGCGGCTATCGGGGAAGCTGCTCGCAGCCTTCTGCGGATGTAACCGACCAGCGGAATCAACAGCAGCCCAGCAACCGCTATGCCGATCGATGCGAGGTTGTGAAGCTCGGGGTCGTACTCGGCATACAGAAGTCTTGAGATCGAGCCGTGCCGCCAGTCGTACACCACCGGAGAGAGCCACGCGGTGAGCGTCAGTGTCCCAAAATAAGAGAGCGCAATGAGCGGGAGCCAAACGAACAGTACTACACTCCTCGACAGATCGCCGCAGAGCACGCTGCGCAGCCGATTAGGCACGCGCCAAGGAGCTAGCCGACCTGTGGGACGACACGTCATATAGATCTAGAATCGACCCCGAGCAGCCGCCATACGAAACGCCGCCCAACCTTCGATCTTCCCGGGTGGGCCGACGCTCGAAGCCTGACTGCCGCACGCACCGCTTCGATTCCATGGTACGTATGGTGTTCTCGCCGCGCGACAGCCGCCGACCTTTTCGGCGGGTACTGGGACATTTCGTGGCTTCCGTGCCCTTTCGGCGGGTCCTACAGAGGTGTGACGGCAAATTTTTACTCCGTGACGTTAAACGCAATCAATTGGCTGTCGTCTGGCAGACGAGAAACGGGGCTGAAAGTTCAAATCCTGTTCGCTCCACATTTCAGTCTCTCGGGTTTCGGACATCGCGGAGAATCGCGCCAAATCCGCGCGTGTGCGCGCGATTTGGGATCGCTGGCGGACCCAGAGAATCTCTCTGTCGGCCAAAATTTGCCAAATTCGGCGAAACCTATCCCGGCACGATTTACCTAGGTCCGCAGATCATCGCCGAAGATTCGCCTTAGGGATTTCCCAGCGGGTGGCCGACCATCGAGAAATTGGATTTGCCTGCATCCGACCACTCTACTTCAGACCCGCCTTGCTGAAGTCGGCTGAAAATAGATTCGCGGTCGCTTGATTTTTGAGTGGAAGCCTTTCCATGAGCAAATTGTGAGTCAGGCCGGGACTGAATCGCAGCAGGTCCGCCGCTTCCGCACGCGCCTCGTTTTCCTGCCCCAACTCGACATAGTCGACCATCAAATATGTGAAACAAAAGCCGCTACCCAGGATATTGGGATAACTGGCCTGGAACTTCTTAACAATGGGAATCGCTTTCGAGTAGTGCCCCAGCTGGGTTTGGGCCATGCCTACCCAGATCAGGTACTGATCTCGATGCTGCGGATCGAGCCGCATCGCCTTCTCGGCGGCCGCAACTGCCTCCGCCGGCCTTCCAAAATAGTCCAGCACGAACGCGAGAGCGTTGTAGCTATCAGCGGAGTTCGGGTCGAGGGCGACGGCGCGTTGCGCTTCTGCGAGCGCCTGGTCAAATGAGCCGGAATTGGCTACTCTGCAGCCGCGAAAAAGTTGTCTCGGCAATCTCGGTGCGCCAGATACCAGCCAGTTCGCCCCTGTACCAGACGATCTCGAAGGGCCAATAGAGAACATCGCGCAGCGCGCTGACTCGTTTTAATTTCCGAAGTCAACGCTGCACTCGTCGGTCGTTCATCCCTTGTTCGACTTCTTCCTTGTTAAAAATGTTAGCGCCTGGCATTCACCACTCGTTTGGATCGACCTCCCGTTCGAAATGGACGTTCAGAATTTTTGCTTTCCCCATGTAAAGCGTCTCGCCGTGAAGCGCTAGCATTTGAATCTCACCGCGGGTAAGGAGCGCGTGAAGATGCCACAGTGCATCGTGTGGCAACGAGCCAAGATAGCTTGTCGTTTCGCCCCAAATCGTACTGTGCCTACGGCAATTGGTTGGCTGCGTGACTCGATGGGATTGTCAAGATCACGGGTGATGCGGCGATCAGCCAGGAACATCAGGCTTCTGGCGGTGTTCGTGGTCGCTGGCAGTCGGCGGCGGCCCCTACCATGGGCCCTCGAGCCACCGCTCGACTATCGGCAGCCGATCGCTGCCCCAAAAAGGGCTCCCCGTCGACAAAGATCCAGGACGAGCCGAACACGCCGCGGGCGACCGCCCGCTCGCCGTGCTAGAGAAGTGAGCGCCACCACTTAAAGCAGGAACAATGACAATAGACGACGGGTCCGAGCCGCCCATTGATTTCGTAGCGCACTTTTCCGCAAAGACATTTGCCAGTGATCATTCGGTTCTCCCCCACTCTAAACGCAGATCAACGATTTCCAGTGCTGGTATCACGAACAGTAACCTCTGGAGCGCAGAAATATGACGTCATTGTCGGTCAGGTTGGGTGGCTGAGAGACGCGGGCGTATGCGACTGACTGATCGCTCGTATTGATACCGCAGTGGATGTCGATGAGGGGTTCGCCGCGGATTGGTACGATAAGTTCCCTGGTAAGGTCTGCCGATGAGCGGGGGAACGTTTTCCTCATAGCGCGACAGATTCTCATGGCGTCGATCTGGCATCCATTTGCCGCCGTGCTCGTCTCGGCTTGATTTTCGTGGGCGCTGCATCCCGCGAACGACAAGGTTATAGACAGCGAGAGTGTGGCGACTGCGCGAATTCTCACATTCATCCTTTTAGCCAGTATTTACACTATCCGCTCCTTGCGACTGTCGAGGCCATCTTCAACCTGGGTACGCTCGGGCGGACGACACCTCCGCCACCTGGATGTCGGACCTGCTCAGGGGCGGAATCCCGTAGGACTATTCTTTCTTCGAAGGTTTCGACTTGCCAGAACTGTTGAGGGCGACCGCTTGGCGAACGAGCGCCTTGAAAGGCGGACTCGGCGGATGATGTCGTCGGAAAGCCTCGTACACCGCGGTCGCAGTCGCGCTGATGCTCGCGATAGTCGGTCTCGCGATGTTCGTGTTTCTTATCGCGGTCGAGTGAGCATCGCGGTTCGTCGAGTGTGATAACCGACGATGTATGGACGCTCCAATGCCTCAGTGACGTAGTCATCGTAAGCCCTCGCAGCGTCCGACTCCGACGAGGCGTTCGATGTATGATCGCATATGAGTGTCGGTTTGCGTGCGATTCGATATATCCGTTCAAACGCTTCGCGCTCGAATTGAACCTCCGTTGATTGCACCGCGACTACGTCGATCCACGGAAGAGCTTCTTCGAGAACTTCGGTCGGCATGTCTTCGAGCATATATCGATCGCCGAAAACCAGATGGCGCCGATCTGTGCGTTCCATCGCTTCGCCCGCGACCCGGTAATATTCCCGCGCGATTAGTCGCAGGAACTCATAGTCGTCGCGATGTACAATCGGATTGCTCAACGGCAGATCGAGGAAATCGCGCGATAGTATCGTGTCGACATCGCCGAGTTCCATTCCGTACGCAGCGCGGAATTCCAATGGCGACGAGGCATGCTGCTCGCGGAGGAATGAAACGTAACGCTGCTTCCCAACGTGAGGCGCGGGCAGGCGGCGGATCATCGACACCCAGTCGGCGCTTATCTGGCGGCGCGCGAAGTCGAGGTCCCATCGCGGCGTGCCGGTCCAGTAGTATCCGATCAGATTCGGATTCGCCTTCACCTCCGAAACCATCTTGCGGACCGCGTTGTTCACCGCCTTTGGGTATGACGGCGAGAACACATCGACGTAGCGAATTCGCGGCATCCAGTAGGCGACCTGAGCGAGATAGACCTCCGCAATAAATGACATCAACTCTCGGATCTCGACTGGATGACGGTAGCCGGCCGTGTTGAACCCCGAAGTGCGCAAGCTCGCGGTAACAATCTCGCAAGCAGCGCGCGGATCAGCAGCGTAGCGCGACTGAAAGGCCTCAGTCTTCAAGATGTTGGCGATCTGCGCCACTCCGAGCGAAACGAATGGCGTTCCATCAGGCGCGATTAGAGACCAGCGCGCGCCCACCTGTCCAACGCCGTAAACCGCGCGCTTCGGACGCATCTTGTTTGACACCGCCATCGCAATGACCCCACAGGGACTAAACGAAAGCTGTGGCCCAATTCACACCGGACCGATGCACGATGCTTGAAAGCACCAGGCGTGGAATCGATGTGCAGTTCTTCGCCCCCGCATGCAGAAGCCTCGGATGCGCCAACAGAACGTCGCCCGGCTCGCCGGTCATCTCGATCACGCGCAGCTCGATGTCGTTCGAGGCTTCGCTGCGTTCCATGAATCGCTCGATACGTCCGGCGGCTCCGTCCCGCGAACACAGATCTCTGACCCACGAATATCTGCGAATGAGCGCGTTGCGCGTGTCCGCCGACTTGAGCTTCTCCACTCCTTCGATTTCGCAGAGACCCTCAACTAGCCGGTGCGACCCCTCGACAAAAAGAGTGCCGCTGCCTCCCTTTGGAAGCTTCGCAAGGCATGTAAAAAGGCGCACGCAAAAGAGACCGCGCAGTGAGCGCTTCGCGGGAAAATCCAAATGCCAACCCTGTCGCGGCACGTCCCATCGATCGCGCGATTCGGGAAACGTAACCAGCAGAGAGCCCCATCGCTCAGGTGGCTCCCAGTTGCCACGTCCCAGGAGATCATTGAGCGCCTCGCGAACAGCCGGGCTCCCAATCTGCGCAAAGGTCTCGGACTTGGGCAAGTCGTGAGTCCCGGCTATTCGCCGAGCTTGCCACGTGTCAGGAACATCGCGGCGGATTTGATAGCGCCTATGAAGTGCGGTCCAGACAACGTCGCACATCTTTGCTGCGTCGCGCTGCGCTATCGCACCTGGGATGCGGAGGATTCCGGATCGAGCGAATTTGTCCTGCTGTTCAACACTCAACATTGCTCAACTCCTCTTCAGTCTTTTGCCGGAGCAAAAATAAAAGCGCTCCGTGCATGTTCGGATGACCTTTCAGTCTCGATTCGAACAAACACGGAGCGTCTCCGTGTGACAGGCGCGCATCCGACTAATCAGATGCGAGGCACAGATATGTCGCAGCGATAATAGCCAGCGACCGCAGCGAGATCAAACCAACAAGTCAGGATTTCAACGCCGATTGAATGTTGACCCACCTTGCCGGGAGGTCGCCGAAGTAAAACTGACCCACCCCCGCGCGCTCTGAGCTGGGGGAGCGCGAGGGGGACCTTCCCCTTCGCCGCTGCGTCTAATGCTTCGCGATCTTGGAGGGAGCACTTGTCGCGACGTACAGCGTCTTGAATGCACCACGTGGAGTAAGGTAAATAGCGCTCATGCCCATGATGGTGATCTTCCGTGTCCGCCCATCTGCGGACACCGCGGGACGAGCGACGACGCCGTCTCGGTCAGAATTTCCTTCGTCCGGAATTCGCTGATCGTATCGTCGCTGAAGCCGACTTTCGCCCTGGTGAGCTCGTCGTAGAGTTCGGCGCTGGTCTCGGCGCGATAACTATCGCTCTAGCGAAGCGCCAGGTCGACGTGGTCGCCATCGAAATCGACCCAGTGTGGGTTGCGCGTCTCCGCGCTCGTGTTGGCGGGGCGTTTCAGGACAAGGTGCGAGTCGTGGAAGGGGATTTTCTATCCTTGCGCCTGCCCACTGAGCCGTTTCGCGTGGTCGGCTCTCTTCCGTTCGGATATACGACGGACGTCCTGCGTCGCCTGTTGGACGATCCGCGCGTGACCCTCGAACGGGCCGATCTCATCGTCCAATGGGAGGTGGCACGGAAGCGCGTCGCGTTACCCCCTTCCACACGCCTCTCCACAACGTGGGTCCCCTGGTGGGAATTCCGCCTTGGTCGGCACCTACCGGCTTCGGCCTTCCGACCTGTTCCGCGCGTAGATTCGGGGGTCCTTATCATTACGCCCCGTAAACCCCCGATACTCCCACCCTCCATGGCCCGGTCGTACAGTGAATTCGTCCGGACTCGTTGGCCGTTTGATCCATCGGTCTCCGGGCGATGAGCCGCCGCCCAACCAGCGCTTGCAGCGGACGGGCGTCACGAAGGTAGTCAAGACTCCGCGGAAGTTCGAACGGCGATTCGAATTTGAGCTGAATCAACCGAAACAACTTCTTGTGCCGCTCGCTCAGTCCGCCGCTGACTTGCTCTGCCGCGGAGATTTTTCTCGTCTGAAACGTTGCGACAATTTAAAATGCGCAGCTTTTTTCTACGATACGAGCAAGAATCGTATGCGGCGATGGTGCAGCGGGGTTGAATGCGGAAACCGAATCCGAGTCGCGGCTTTCTATGAGCGGCGGCGGAAATGAGCGCTGGATACTCGATTGCATAAGAGTCTGCTCATCGCCTAGGCTCTGGATTCAAATGCGCGTCTCGATCGGCGACGTTCGGCTCTTCTTGGACGTTGATGGCGAAGCTCTTAGGCCCGATGGTCCTCGCATGCGTCAAGTTCCGACCTTGCTCCTGTTGCACGGCGGTCCGTTGATCGATCACTCGATGTTCAAGCCCCAGTACTCCGAACTCCGCGATGTGGCCCAGCTAGTCTACCTCGATCACCGCGGCTGCGGACGGAGTGACCGGAGTACGCCGGATCATTGGAACCTTGCGCAATGGGCAGCCGATGTGCGCACCTTCTGCGACGCGCTCGAAATTCAGAAGCCAATAGTGATGGGCGTGTCGTTCGGTGGAATTGTAGCAATGAAATATGCAGCCGCATTTCCGGACCATCCGTCGCGACTAATTTTGGTGAGCACCGTAGCTAAATGGCGATTTGACCGGATGTTGGCCGCCTTTGAAAGCCTGGGAGGCTTGGAAGCGCGCCAAGCAGCCCAGCGCTTCTGGGAGGATCCGACGCCGCCGAACCGCTCCGAATACTTCTTGATCTGCGGTCCTCTGCTGCTGGCTATAACTCAGAGGCGCCCTTGGAATCTCAGCGTGGAGGAGGCGACGGAACTCGTTAACAGCAATAAACGCCTCACTACGAATCGAGACCTGAGCGACTTTTTCATCGCGGGGGAGAACAGAACTTTCGACCTGCTGCCCGGCTTGCGACAGATAGGCTGCCCCACGCTGGTGCTCGCTGGAGATGCCGATCCTCTCACGACCCCTGCCGATTCGGAAGACATAGTGTCAGCGTTGCCCAAAGGGTTGTCGCAGTACGAACGCTTTTCAGGCGCTGGTCATGGAATCGTTCACGATTCGCCTGAGCCGTTCTTCGCCGCCATTCGTCGATTCATCGCGAGTTGATTGAGCCGGCGGAGGTCCTTCACAGTCAATCGCGACGATTCGCAGACGTTCGATACTCTGCGACAACGGCCGTGGGCGTCGCCGTCAGGTGTCCGATGCCGCTGGGGCCGTTTGTGCTCGCGGCGTGTACACGACCGGAACGTCCTGCGATGGTCCGAGGAAATTCGCAATACAACGGGGCTGCGGAACATAACCCTCAGCGAGCTTGACCGCGGTATATTGTGATGACTCTATGGAGGCCTCCTTCCCCGCTGGCCGACGCCACCGGCCTTCCTCACATCGCTCGGCCGCCTATCTTTGCCGCACGAGCTTCCAGCGGCTGCCTTGGTCACAGAGCATTACTCTTCCGGTAAGCCGATCGTCTTGTATGAGACGCAACGCAGCTCTAGCGATTTGCTCCGGCTCAATGAGTGGTGGAACGGAAGAGCGCTGCTTCGGCGGCATCTGCGCGAGCGTTCGGAGTGAGGCTTTTGTCGCCGTCCATCCTGGGCAAACGCAATTGACCCTGATCCCCAATTTTTCCTTCAGCGGGCCGAGACAACAAGTGAACCGGACCACAGCTGCTTTACTCGCAGCGTATTCCGGCAGATCGTGCGCTGAATAGCCAAATCCGGCCATTGAGGCGATGTTGAGAATCGACCCGGCGCCGCGCGGCTTCATCGCTTCGATTCCTAACTGTGTGGCAAGCATGACCGCGCGCAGATAAACGTCGATCACTCTGTTCCACCGTTTCGGTTTGGCCTCCGGAAAAAATGGTGCGTCCAGGTAGAAGCCGGCGTTGTTCACGAGAATATCGAGTCCTCGGAAGGTCGTGCGCGCAAAGTCGAACATTGAACGGAGCTCCGCTTCGCTGCCTACGTCGGCGCGAACAAAGGCGGCTCGGCCGCCGGCTCGCTCAATCTCGCGCACCGCAGCTTTGCCCGCCGCCGCGTCTACGTCGTCGACTATGACGGCAGCGCCTTTGTTACCGAGAGCGAGGGCAATTGTGCGACCTATACCTGCGCCAGCGCCGGTAACGAGCGCTACTTTACCATCAATGCGCATGTCGATGGTCCATACCAAAGAGTTTACTAGTGCGTCCACTGCTGAATTTGCGCGGAAAATTTGGGCGAGTAGAGTGGGAGCGAAGGAATGGGACAGATTCCTGCCACGGCTCCGACCGGGACGCACGCAATGACGCTGCCGCCTAAACCGATTCTGCGTGGAGGAGATTGCTAATCGCCCCCCATCGGAACAGCCTCGATGACCGTGGTAGGACCGGACTTATATCTGCGGACTTCGTCGAGCTGGAACCCGGCGGATTCGAGAAGGACTCGAAGCTGAACTTCAGTTCTGCTTCGCCCCCCTCTTTGTGCCATGATGCCCAACTCAACTAGTGATGCCCACGGAGGCAATCGCTTTCCGAAATCGCGCACCGGTTCTAGGATCAGCAGCCTCGCGGCTAGATCCATTGCGGCACGGCAATTTTTTAGGAGTTGTCGCGCCTCTCGATCGGCGAGATTACTCACCACCGCGGCCAAGAAGTACACATCGCCACCGATCGGCACCGATTCCAGAAAGTTGCCGCCGACAACCTGGCATCGGTCGGACAATCCTGCTTGTTTCAAGCGACCAGTCGAGTTCTCCACTACCTCCGGCGAGTCAAATAGCATCGCAGTCAAATGAGGCTGCTGCCTGAGCAATTCTAAGATTAATGCGCCTTGGCCGCCGCCTACGTCTACGATTTTCGAAACCTTTGAGAAATCGTAGATCGACGAAATTGAGCCGTACCGCACGGGGCCATTTCGGATCATCTGTTCGTTGAAAAATGATCCCGCTCGCGGATTCCGCGCCAAATACTCATAAAAATTCATCCCGAAAATGGCGTTGAACGCTGGCTCACCTGTCTTCACCATATCCATGAGGCCACTCTGCGTTCTGTAGATGGTCTCAAAGAATGCGCCTGCTTCGCCGATGAGTCCTTTTGATGGATCGAGGAGTAGCGCTCCGCCTTTTGTGAGACTGAAGCGCTCGTCCCGATCCACGTCCAGAACTTCGAACGCAGCGAGTGCGTGAAGAATAGCTTCCAGCGTCCATGGATCGGATCCAGTCGCCTCAGCGATTTCGCTAGTCGATTTTGGCCCCCCTTTTAGAGCGGTTGGTACGTCAAGCTCCAATGCGACGTGGACTGCCTGGCTAATCACGCAACTCCAGATCAGAGTGTCGAGCTTGTACCAGAGTGCCACATCGCTTTCTTCGTTCGCGGGCATTCGGATGACCTCGCTTTCGATCTTCGGAGATCGAGACTCGTCTGGGTAGGGCCCCTTTGCCTCACCATGTTTCAGACAGAAGGAAGCGAGGTCAAGCGTCTTGCTTGGCGCGATCGGCGACGAAGCGTTGTATCTCCTCGGCTTTGAAACGAACGTAATGACCCAATCTGATTGATGGCAGAATGTCGAGGCGCGCCTGTTCTCTGACCCAAGACTCGGCGGGAACATCGAATAGCTTTGCGACCTGGGGAGCACTCAGCAGCGCGCTCTCGCCGTTCTTTCCGTTCGAGGTTGCGACGCGTTGGGTGAGCATCATCGAAAGCAGCGTACCTTCGAGCGTCTTCAGCGCCGCCACCCGGCCGGCGATGTGAGCCAATAGTTCTGGGATTGAATCGATGATCAGATCTCGTGCGCGCGGGGATCGCTCAACAGTTCATCGATCGCGGCTGGCCAGACTCCGGTCAGCGGCAGGGGCGTCTGGTACGGCATAAGTGACTCCGCTTCAGCCGTGAGATTAGACGAGCGCGGGCCTAGCGGTCATCACCTCTTTTTCCCCGTCACGATGAACATCACCCACGCAGCGAAGAAGCGACCCGCGTCGCTTCTCTCCTGAAGTTCAAGGAGCCAGGACCTCTTCTCGTCGGGGCTCACGATGCCTTCGTCTGCCGCATGCCCCGCGACCAACGTAAGATCGAGCAACCTGTCAGCAACCCGAAAGTCCTGCACCGTGATCGGAAGCGCTTCGACACGCACCTCTTGCATGCCACACTCCCGAAAAAGTACGGGGACTCGACGGCCAATCCATCCATTTATTCGAACTCCGTCTGGCTGCGTCTTCCGATCCAGTAGCAATCGCCCAGCTGCCGAAGGACAGGAATCGGCGCCTGGCCGCGATCGTCGACATGCTCGTACCGGTTTACGAGACAAAGATTTTTTATGCGTGGTTGGAGCTTGTTGTTGCGAGCAGAACCGACTTGGCTCTGCGCAGTGCCGTTCGGCAAGTCAGCAAGAACTATACAAACCGAGTTCTCGAAATCTGGAAAGAACTGTTCGGATCGCCAGGCGACGAAGCGTCGGCGTTTCGGATGCTCGATCAAATCGTCAACGGCCAGTTTGCAGTGATTGCTCTCAGCCGAATCCTCAATGGCGGCGAGAACGACGATGAGCAGCAGACCGACGAGACCGTCGAAGCCATCAAAGAGATCGGGGTTTCACTGCTCGCGAAGACAAAACGAGCACGGAGCAAATCATGAGAAGAACAAAACTCATCATCGGATTTTTTGCCCTCGGGATTGCGATCACGGTGCGCGGTGACAGCGTGGTGGCCTCCTCGGCGGCCGTCAGTCTACCGCCGACCGGCACACGTATCGACGCGAGCAATGTGAATCAGTACGCGAACTTGATTCCCAAGGCCCTGATGTTCTCCGTCGCTCACGGACTGACCATAAACGTGGTGGCCAATCAGGGAATAGCGTGGCCGGCTAGTTATCAGCGCGACACGGAACAATTTTCGGCTCAGGTGACGCTCGCATCCAACGACGCCTTGCAAAGCTACACTGCCGGCCTGCCGTTTCCTCAAGTCGACGAGCAGAGCCCACAAGCAGGCGCGAAGGTAGCGTATAACTGGCGTTTTGGGCCTTTTCAGCCACGCGAACTCTCGTTGACCGGAGATCAGAAGACCGCCGCCTATTCGATCGACCCGGCCCATCCCGCGCGGTTGCTCCCGGACGAGAGCAACCGCGATTATCGCAATGAGAACAACTGCGAACACGTTCTATTCATGCGCATCGACAGGAGCACCAGCAGCGAGGACCGTAAGTCTCTTCCCGAGTGGAAAGAACGCGGCGACCAGTGCGGCCCGGAACGCGCCGCCAGCATCACGATTCGTTATTCCGATCCCGCACGCCCCGGCGACGACTACGGATTTATTCCGGCTCTTCAAAAGTGGCGCGAGTTTGCGTTGCAGGGCGGCTATCCAAATCAATCATGCACGTACGCCTGCACCCAGTTGTTCTGGGAGTACCTGCCGCCTAAGACCGAGGTGTATTCGATTCAACTCTTAGACAAACGTCCGATGCTAGCTTGCATTGAACCGCGAGCTTCGTCCACGGGACTAATCGTCGGTGAAAACTCCTCTCGGTTCGCGCAACTCGATTGCGAAATTCGGCAAACGTATGTTCTCGATTTGCGCCCGCGTTTCCAGACGCCCGAGCGTGTCCTGACCGCCCGGGCTTACATCGACGCCGAGACTTTCCTCTATCTAAGCGGCGAGTTCTTTCGCGATGGCGAGCCGGACTCGGATGTCGCTATTTGGAGCCTCCAGCATACCCAGTCCGGTGAGAATACCATGGTGCTGGCCAACGACTTCTACGTTCCGACGGACCGACCTAATTTTGTCCTTTCTCTCGGCGTCGATTCCTCAAAACTCGTACTCGACGGAAATCTGGTGTCGAAAACAATTTTCAATCCACGCGCGGAAATGCTTTCGGATGGACAAATGTAGACTCTCCCTGCGAACCTGTCGGGTTAGACGCTGAACCAGGAAAACGCGGTGGCCGTCAGAGCCGGCTGCGACCGGCGCCTGGAATGGGTCTTCGGGAAAGGAAGGGCTGAGGTCGAGCTATTCGGAGAGGACGTTATTCGACAAAAGTCGGCAGAACTCGATGAAACCTGGCCGGTTACGCACGCCGTATTCGCCAATCCGAAGCGGCTCAAGGAGCAGTCGGCTTTCTTTGATGAGTTGAGACGACTCGCGTTCGACCATACGGAGGCTGAGCTTCACGAGGTGATTCGAGAAATCATAGTCGCCGAGTTGTACGAGGGCCTAGGCAAGATCCGAAACGCCATGCTCCACGGTGCGTATGAGTCGCTACCGCGTGTGACGATGCGGATTGCGATCATGGCCGAACTGATGATTGGTCTCGCTCATAAGCACATCTACACAGCCGCCGGACTGGCGACTGCCGAGTCAATGAATCTGATACCCCGCCCGGCGAATCATGATGAACTGTGCACGATGGTCGCTCGTGGTGAGCTCAGCAACCCGAATCGCATATCGAACGTTGTAGAACGCTACTGGAAGAGCGTCATCGAATGGGCGGCCGCAGCGCACGTCGATCCCGCTCCGGTTTCTGACTGGCCAATTTGAGCACAGCGGATCGGGCAAGGAGATTTGAAGACCAAATGAAGAAGCGCTTGGAGCTGGCCCGGTGGGCTTACCTTCGCGAGTCTCGGTTTGCAGAATACGAACGACGTTGCGTGCCGCCTCAACGGCCGTGCAGGGCGCGAACCTGGCCGCTGTTTGCGCTACGATGTCACCATGACGGAACGTGGCGGCAAGCGACCCACTAGTGGCTCCTCGATGCGCCCGCATGCGGCCGCGGATGTATGCTATTCAACGCTCGCGCCGGCGGCGATCATTCAACATCTTGTTGCCGAATACGGCTTGCGAGAACCTCTTCAGTGCGAGTTCCTCGCGCGCGGCCTTAACGATACTTATCGGGTTCGCGCGCGCGATGCGTCCTATGCTTTCCGCGTCTATCGAGCCGGATGGCGAACAGAGTCGGAAATCAAATTCGAAATCGACTACTTACTGCATCTTGAGCGAGCGCGAATTCCGGTCTCCGTACCTGTGCAAAAGCTCGACGGCGGCTATCATTCGCCATTCGACCAGCCGGAGGGTCGGCGCCATGCGGTATTGTTCAACTACGCAGAAGGAAAACAACAGGTCGAACACGATGAAGCTCAGGCGCGTATGTTCGGCCTCGCGAGCGCCCGTGTCCACACCGCGAGCGATGACTTCACGAGCGCGAACCAGCGGTTTCAAATCGACATCGCGCACTTAATAGACAAGCCGCTGGCGGCCCTATTGCCCACGATCGAAAATCGACCGGATGATCATTCCTACATTGTCGAGCTCGCTGCGAAGACCAGAAGACGCCTCGCGGCCGTTGTACCTGAACTCAACTTTGGCCTCTGTCACGGTGATCTGCACGGTGCCAACGCTGCATTCGATAAGGCCAACAACGTAGTAATGTTCGATTTCGACTGCGGCGGCGCAGGATGGCGCTCGTACGACATAGCTGTCTACCGGTGGTCAGCCGAGTTAAGGAACAAGGCTAAGAACTGGGAGCCGTTCCTCGAAGGATACCGGAGCGCGCGGTCGCTCTGTTCTGCGGACCTGGAGGCGGTACCGTTATTCGTTGCCGCGCGATGCATCTGGATTCTCGGCCTCCACTCCGAAGTTGCTTACTACCTCGGAAAGAACTGGATGAATGATGACTATTACAATTACTGGTTTAAGTTCATGCGGGATTGGGAAGCAAAGGAACTCAAGTCTCAATAGCTATAACGGTAGACACCCCAGGCGGCAGCCCGCCGAAACAGCCGATTAGCCAGGTCTATATGAATGACGCAGCGCGCGACGGTTTGATGGATGCGGCGTACTAGAAAGCATCTTTACAATTCTCTGGACGAGAAACAGTAGTTCGAGCCGTGCAGCCAGCACTCGGGTTCCTTGTCGTGAAAGTCGCGTCGGAACGATCGGATAAACTTTGGAAACGATCGAAGAAAATCGCGCGCTGTCCGCAGCGCGTCCACCAACAATCGATCGGCCTCCGCGTTCAGAGCGCCGAGACACGGAAAAACCATCACATTACCTAAAGATCTGGCCGAATAGCGCTGGCCAATCCGCTGAATTCTGATCTCCACTCCCCATCCAGCGCGGGGATTGTGCTTGTCTCCCCATTTGGCTCCCCCGGGCCACTGGATGAGCGGAAAGACCAAGCGCCCGCCATCCTTAAGAGCATCGATCCATCGATCAAGCGGGTGGGTCGCGCCCGCATTGAACATGATGGCGTCGGCCGGTTCCAATGTGCAGCTCGTAATGTCGGCCGCCAATACTTTGACCTGTTGGAACCGCTTCAGATTTGCGCGGGCCTTGTCGGCGAGATCGGTATCCAGTTCGACCGCGGTGACCTTGCCCTTCCGGCCGACGACGCTCGCGACCAACGCCGTATAGTACCCGGTGCCACAACCTGCGTGAATCACGGCGTCTCCTTCATTGAGATCAAGTGCATCCAACCAAGAGACGACTCCGACGGGCATGCCATTGTTGGCTTCCCGGGCCGGGTCTATTCGGATGGCGACGTCGGCGTACACGTGTGCCGGATTATCGTCGGGAGTGTCTTCGGTACGCATCTCGGAATCGATGAACGCTACAAGTTTCCAAGGCCCTTTGCCAAGAAAGTCCTCGCGCGGCACTTCTGCCAAAGCACGAACCAAGCGCTCGGAGCGTATACGGCCCTTCTGCCGAATCATCTCGGCATAGTCACGCCGTACGCGCTCTTGATTGCCCGGACCTGAGACGCCCATAAATTTATCGTCTTTTAGCGCCGTTTCACTTGTTAGCAAAGCGCGGTTCCCGATACCTCAGTGAACGCTCAATTCGAGATTCCAAAATATAGAGCTTGTCGACACCTTGCTCGATTGCGGCGTCGATCGGTAGGCCCTGTATGTGACCAGCATCCTCTCGATCGTGCAGTAAGATCGGCCTTCTTATCAGTAGAGTCTTTCAGCTGAATTCGCAACACGCTAATCGGCGCCTCAATTCATCTCCGCTGCTAGTGCCGACATCTGACGTTGGTACATCTCGGCGTAGGTGCCTTTTCTCTCCATTAGTTCGGTGTGGGTGCCACGTTGCACGATGGTTCCATTTTCGACAACCAGAATCTGATCGGCCTTGATAATGGTCGACAGGCGGTGCGCTATCACGATTGAAGTTCGCCCGAAGAGCGCACTCTCGAGCGCCTTTTGTATGGCGGCTTCGGATTCAGAATCGAGATGCGCGGTGGCTTCGTCCAGAATGACAATGTCCGGCGCTTTAAGCAGGAGCCGCGCTATGGCTAGGCGCTGCCTCTCTCCTCCAGAGAAGCGATAACCTCGCGAGCCTACGAGCGTGCCCAGCCCGTCAGTTAGAGATTCGATGAGCCCCAGCATTTGAGCGGCACGCAATGCGTTCTTGATCTGGCCTTCTGTACAGTCAGGCCGCGCGTACATGAGGTTGGCCCGAATGGTGTCATGGAACAAATGGGCGTCTTGCGTGACTACACCGATGCGCTCATGAAGATCCTCCAGCTTCGCGTCACGAACATCGACTCCGTTTATCTTGATCGATCCACATTGAACATCGTAAAGACGCGGTATCAGATGAGTGATCGTTGTCTTGCCTCCACCTGAAGGTCCCACAAGCGCCACAAGCTGACCCGGCTCGACACTGAAGTCCAGGTTGTTCAGCACGTCCTCTAGGGGCCTGTTGTCGGGTAGGGCGATAGATTCAAGTGACGCGAGCGATACCTCTGCCGCAGACGGGTAACGGAATGATACTCCTTCGAACGAAATTCTGGCCGGACCGCCAGGAATCTGAATGGCGTCCTGCTTTTCCTGAATCATCGGCGGAAGGTCGAGGACTTCGAAGACGCGTTCGAATGACACCAACGCAGTCATGATGCTGACCTGAATGTTGGAAAGACCTAAAAATGGAACATACAACCGGGAAAGGAAGGAGACGATCGCGACGACGGTGCCAAGGTCAAGGATGTGTCTCACGGCGAGGACCCCGCCCCATCCGTAGGCGAGAGCGATCGAGATTGAGGCGATAACAAAGAGCATGGTTATGAAAAGCCGTCCGTAAAGAGCCTGCTTAACGCCAATCTGTGAAACCCGTTCAGCCCTGGTTTCAAACGCCTCGCTCTCGTCCTCGGGACGGCCGAAGAGCTTGGCGAGGAGCGCGCCCGCAACGTTGAAGCGCTCGACCATGAGATTGTTCATCGCAGAGGTCAAATCGAAGCTTTCGCGCGTAATGGCCTGGAGCTTGCGGCCCCAAAACCGCGCAGGGAGAACGAGTAGCGGAAGCAGAACCAGGGCCGCCAGTGTGATCTGCCAGGAGAGCACGAACAGGGCACCCAGAATCAGGACAACCGTGATCAGGTTGCCTACTAGGTTCGAAAGGATGTCGGTGAAGGCAGTTCGGGCTCCGGCGACATCGGTGTTGAGCCTGCTGACCAAAGCCCCCGTTTGCGCTCGCGTAAAGAATGCCAGCGGCATCTGCTGAACATGTTGGAACAGTTTTGTTCGTAGCGAGAGCACGATACCGGCGCTGACTCTTGCGGACAGGTAGGTTTGCGCCATTCCCAGCGCTCCGTCGAAGAGCCCAAGGATGGCAATCAGGAATGCGAGTTGAATGATCAGAGGGGAGTTCCCTTTGAGTATTCCCTCATTAATGATTTGGCGGTAAATCAGAGGGTTGGCGATTCCGAGCGTGGCATCGACAATTACGACAAGGAGGAAAAGGGCGAGAAGTCTCGAGTAAGGAGCGGCGAAAGAGAGTGTACGTTTCGCAGTTCCCGGCTTGACCTTTTTCTTAAGGACGGATGAATCCTGTCCGAATGAGTTTAAGGCTCCAACCGTGCTACTCATTGAAGTGCTCTCTGATTTGCCTTGAACGAGTCACTGCGAGTTTAGAACACCTGGTTTAGACAATCCAACAAGCGGGTCGTAGGGAGGCCCTGCGAGCCGGGTCATCGAGGGGCGGTCCCCGTAGTTGATTGCACGGCGGAAATATCCGCCTCTTGACGCAGGTAACTAGAGCGGATCAGTCACGCCAGCGGCCAAGTTTGCGCCGCTCTTCTTCCACTCATCCGCGCTATAGCGCAGATCGATCCCGCTCCCGGCTTCTAACTGGCCAATTTGAGCACAGCGGATTAGGCCACCTGGGGTGAGGTCCAAGCAGCCGATTTCAGCAGACTCGAGGTCATCTGGCCATTTCCTCTGGGCGCTCTCCGATTTCGATCGTCGTTGCTTGAGTCTTGCCGCCTCGGATGATCTGTAAAGGGACTCTGTCATGGACGTGGGTTGCTGAGAGGAGCGCCGTCAGGTCTGCGTACCGGTACACGGGCTTTCGATCGAAGGCGGTAATTGCATCGCCTACCTTCAGACCAGCGCGTTGAGCGGGGGAGTTTTCACTCACCGAATCAACCGTGGCCTCCTTGACTGATTTGAGATCCATTCCCAGCCATCGATGCGCTCCCATCTGCGCATCAGCCAGTTCGAGATGAAAGGGACCGAGAACCGAACTCGCGATTTGAATTCGGGAAACATTTCTCCCGTCGGAGCCGAAGTCGGAGAATCGGAAGGCAACGTCCGACCAGTTCTTGCCTGCGAGGAAGTATTTGGTTGCGGCATTCCCCGTTTGGTCGAAGAGGCTAACGGTGTAGACCTTACCGTCTCCGCGTGCACGAAAGGAGAATCCGGGAGTACCGGAGATATCGTCGCTTGCGCCGTCAAACTGCAGAGTAGGAAAGTACTCGGCACCAGCGAAAAGAAAACCGGAAGCGGGTTTCACTTCTCCGGTTAGGACGATCGGCCCGCGCGAGAGCTTCTTCGCGGATTCAAGCGTCTTAATGTGGAGCGTCGAGGGCTCGCTGGTAGCCGGGATCCAGCCCGGACCGAGAAACCAGGCCGCGTTCCGCTCGGCGACTTCCTCTCGAAATGCCTCGCGGTCCACTCGGACTCCCTGTTTCCAGACCGCCACGATATCGCGGGTTCTGCGAATGTCCTTGGTCGGGTCGCCGCGGACAAGCAGAAGGTCAGCGCGCAGGCCCGGCGCGATTCTACCGCGATCGGTAAGAGAGAAAATTCGCGCGGGAACCGAGGTCGCATCGGCGAGCACCTCCGATGGGGGAATTCCCGCCCGTACCATCAGCTCGAGCTCGACGTGAAGAAGGGCGCCAATCGGATCGGTATCCGACGCGTCGGTGCCGGCCAGAAGTGGCACACCCGCGTCATGAAGCGCGCGCAGGTTCGTTTCACTGTCTGCATATGAGAGGTGCTCAGTATCTGAATTGTGCCACTGGGGTTCCGAAAGGACTCGTAAGGAAATCGGCCCCAGGTAGGGCCTCATCAGCGGATCGTCTGGCAATTTCGCGGCAAGCCGCCCGGGCGTGAGATGGAAGTCGGTGAACGCAATGGTCGTAATCACGAACATGTGATGTGCTTTCAGGCCGTCAACCCATTGCGGTTCCGCGAGCTTCACGATTGGCAAGTGGGCGAGTCCATCAGCGTCGGCGTTCACTATGTCGAGGCTCGTACCGTGAACGATCACCATCTTGCCGCGCTTGTGCGCAGCGCTCACGATCGCTTCCATCACACCTTTCGGCATTGCGGGAAAGCGCGGTCCATTTTCGTAAAATATCTTGATGTAGTCGGAACCCTGCACGATACGCTCGTCGACCTTGGCTTGGGCCTGCTCGGGTCGCGTGATCGTTGTGTCCGCTGAAGGGTTTTCGTTACCATGTCCACCGGGCGTTGCGAAAGCGAACCCGGCCGTTCGAAAATCGGCCAGATCGCTCGCGCCTTGCAGCTCTTCTTTCTTCCACTGTTTGGCCATCTGCCACCACATGAACATGTCCAGCACGGTAGTGTTGCCAAACATCAGCGCTTGCTTCAGTTCGTCGCGCTTCCAGAGGTGAACGTGCGAGTCGATTAAACCCGGCAACAGCGTGTCGCCAGTTCCATCGATTACTGGCGCTCCGGGTGGTGCCAGGAGGTCTCTACCAACCGCGGAGATCTTCCCTCCGTCGACTGTGACAGTATTGGCGTCGATGAGTCTTTCGCCGTCGAAGATGCGGACGTTGCGAATAATGAAGACTCCCTCAGCCGCAACTCCTCCCAACGGCAGCTGAATCAAAGCGATCAGCAAGCTCAACGCGACAATCAAGGGCCTTTCAACAGACAGTCCGCCCGAGAAGGCGCCAAGATGCCCCTCCTTATACATGAAGTACGTTTTCCTAGAAGAGCTTCAGTGGGTCGTTGGGCCGAACCTAATAGGTCCGGGGTACAGCAAGTTCGTTCCATCGCTATTTTGGCCGATCGTAACTGATGGCACGAGATTCCCACCGGTGCTGAGCTGCGTGGGCGTGAATGAGACTAGTTGACCATCCGCTTGGCAGTCCGCGTTGTTGTCACCAACCGAAACCCAGAGATCGCCAGAACGAGCGAAATCTATGCCGCCCAGGCACGAGCCTGAGCCTTCCAAAATGCCGAAGGCAGAAGAGGTGAGGGTCACAGCGGCAGAAGGAGAGATCGTTCCCGAGCCACTGAGGTCACTGGCGGAGATCATTTCCAGGCTGTCGCCGTTGACGCCGGCGCCCGCGAGCCACAGGTTTCCCGAGCTGTCGAAAGCCAAATCGACGGGAGTGATCCCATCGGGCAAGTTGACCACAAGGCTCGGATTTGCCGGCCCACTCGCGCCGCGATCGGCTGGTGTGAATCGCCACAGCTGAACCGCGCCTGATGGGTTGGACAATAGCGGCAATATGGACATCCATAGATTGTTGGAATCGTCAAACCGAATCACCTCGGGAACGAAATTGTTCGAGGTGATTGAAACGGCTGGGGTCGGTGCACCACTCCTTTCAATCTGGCTAGGCAGGAGTTCTAGGAGGCGTTGCGATCCGCCGTCGGTGATCCAGAGATCGCCGTCGCTGTCAAAGGCTATGCTTCTAGGGGGACTGTTCCCCTGGAGGGTGATGATGGGCTTGGATTTTACGTACTTGCGGTTGTTGCTCAAAGTTAAATCGCCACGGCTGAATTCGAGAGCTGGCGCAATCTGGTTCTGGTCAACCCCTTGGAAACTGACCCACAAGTTTTCGTGTCGATCAAAGGTCATCGATAACGGAGCGAAGTAAGATGCGCTGGCAAAGGCGAGGTTTGCTTTAGGTGTACCGCCTTGTTGCAGGGCCTTTTTCTGAAAGTCTGAGAAGTAATAATATCCGCCTACCCAGAGCCCCTGCGGTTTAACCTTGACGGCGGGTTTAGCTGCTGCGATTGCTAGCGAGAAGCACAACGAACAAGCGGCAGCGAGAGCTATCGCGCGAATTGTAGTCTTGTAAATCCGCGCCACGGGATCTCACGAAGTTGTGCTTTCTCGACAACCAAATCGAGCTCTGTCCACTTCAAAGCATAGGCGACTAGAAGATAACCGCCAGTGAAATTGAAACTTGATCATTTGTCAACGCCTGAGTAAGAATTCGTCGCCTGGGTAGTGAGGGTGCCACAGTCGATAGAGTCGTGCCCGGCTTGAACTTCGCTGGCAGGATCAGCGAGCGGAACTTACCTATCCTGTTCAGTTGAAGCGGGTTGAGCCGTTCCGCTTATGCCCTCCAGCCCTCCCTTCGCATGGTAAACTCTGAGACGCTTCGAGAGTCCGCGCCCGATCGCAAATCGCGACCGAAGATTCGATCTGATTCTTTCACCCGTCTCCGACCAGTACCAAAATACAGAACGGATTGCCTCTTCGGTAAAGTCAAGTTAAGGTCGTGTCCGTGCCCCTCCTCGCCACAATTCTGATCGCTCTATTGCTTCCGCTCAGCTTCAGTGTTCCGGCTGCAAAGGCGTGTCCCACACCAAAGTGCTGCGGCGCGAACTGCCCGCCGAACGCGCCCTTAAATCAGGTGAACTGCTGTACGCCCTTGGGGGCGCCAGACAGAGCCGCCAGCCAGGCACAAGACGCACAGCATTTCGATTCGATCTGGAGGATGCCGGTCGCCGGGATGATGATCGCTATCTCGCACCCGCAGAATTCGATCATCACTGGTGTGTACTCGCCATCGCGCTGCCCTGTTTCCTTAGCACTTCTCTGTTCCCGTCAAATTTGAGCCTTCCATAAGCGCGTAAGTTGAAGCATGGATGCCCTGCATCCGGTGCGGTCGCTCGCGCGTTGCCAGTTCGCGAGAATTCTCTAGAGGCATCTACCGATCCGATCGGCAGATGGAAATGAACGTGTTCAAGCTACGCCGCACTCACTGCGGCTGGAAGGTTGAGATTCGTGAGACCATGCGCAAGCATTCGCCCCACAGCGGCGCGAAATTTAAGGGCAACTCTGTTTGCCATAGCAATTCTGACAGTCATCCCGTCCTCCGGACGCGCGCAGGACAGCGGTGCGCTACCGACTTATCAGGATGTAGCTCAACCCGAGGGTTCAGATCGACTGCGCGCACTAGTCGACGAGGCTCTCGCCGGCAGCCCGGTCGTGCGCGCGGCGCGGAGTCACTGGCATGCTCAAACAAAGGTGCCGATTCAAGCTTCGACTCTGCCCGATCCGCAGGTGTCACTCCAGCATTTCACTGTCGGAAGCCCGCAGCCTTTCTCCGGGTATGAGAGCAGCGATTTTTACTACACTGGCTTTGGTGTCTCCCAGGACATTCCGGGTCCCGGCAAGCTCAGCTTGCAAAAATCCGAAGCGGAAAAGGACGCTGACTTTGCCAAACATCGCTACGAAGCAACGGAGCGTGCAGTCGAGGAAAAGGTCAAAGAGATCTACTTCGAACTCTTCTATCACTCGAAGACACTGGCCATTCTTGATCGCAATCGGGACGAGCCAGATATCGAGTGGGGCAGGGTCTGCAGCAAGACCTGATCAAGTCCCAGCTTCAGACCACCGAAATCCTGAAAGAGCACGCAATGCACCATCAGGAGGAGGATCAGGAACAGCTCGAACTCAAGCAGCTCCTCGGGCGCGATCCCGACTCGCGGAATATTGAAATCGGCGACATCGAAATGACGCACTTGCAACTCGATTCATCGCAGCTTGCCGACCTAGCAGACAGCGGTTCACCCGACCTCGCCGCGGATCGTGCGATGGAAGCGCGCAGCGCGGAAGCTTTGAAGCTGGCGCATGAGGGATACTGGCCGGACTTCACGGTCGGATATTCCTACGAAAAAACCGGTCCAGGATTCCGCGATTACTACATGCTGAATCTGGGCGCGAAGGTTCCACTCTATTTCTGGCGCAAGCAAACCCCTGCGATTGAGCAGGCCGCGCTTGAAGCCGAGTCCGCTCACGAGCAGACGCAGGCTACTGAACTGCAAGTTTCTTCCGACGCAGAAAGCAACCTGGTCGCGATGCGGACCGCAGAACGGATCATGTCGATTTATCGCGACGGTCTGATCCCGCAGGCCGAATCTTCGCGAGCCTCGGCGATGGCTGCGTATCGCGTCGGCAAGGTCGATTTCCAGACGCTGCTCTCGTCGGTTCTCGATTTACAGAACCTTCGGCAGGAGTACTACCGTAGCCTCGCCGACCATGAGATCGCGATTGCCAAAATCCAACAGGTAATCGGTGACCGAAGATGAACTACGACTCATCACGATGGCGACTCGGCGGAGTCGGAGCGCTGGCGTTCTTCCTGTTCCTATCAGCGCCGATGGCTTTCGGAGCCGATTCCCAGCTCGCGCCAATCCGGATCACGCCCGAGCGTCGACAATTGATCGGACTCAAATTCGCGACCGTCGTGCGAAAGGACGTGAGCGATCGTCTGGAGACCACCGGGAACATCGAAGCTGACGAACGGCTCCAAGGCTACGTGCAGACACGTTTCGCAGGATGGATCGAGCAAGTGTTCGCGAATTCGACCTATCAATACGTACACCGAGGACAGCCACTGTTTACTATTTACAGCCCGGACCTGGTGAGCACCGAGAACGAATATCTGCTCGCGATCGACGCGCGCAAACGTGTCAGCAACAGCTCTGTCGCCGACGTGACTACCGACGCGTCATCGCTGGTCGACTCCGCCGCCGAACGACTCAAGCTCTGGGGAGTGTCGCCGCGCGAGATCGCTCGGTTGCAGCGCGAGCGCACTGTCCGTCACGCCGTCGAGATCGACTCGCCCATGAGCGGATACATCGTCGACCGCAACGCCCTGCCGAACATGTACGTGCAACCCGATACGCGCCTGTTCACGATCACCAATCTGTCGAAGGTGTGGATATATGCTGCCGTGTTTCAGGACGAAATCGGCAAGGTCCATCCGGGCGACCCCGCAACCGTCACCGTCGATGCCTATCCGGGCACGAACTTCGATGGCCGTGTCGATTTCATCCAGCCGCAGATAGATCTCATGACACGCACCGCCAGGGTGCGATGCGAGTTCGACAACCCCAAAGGACAGCTTCTTCCGGGGATGTTCGCGCATGTCGCGCTCGACCTCCCGATGGGCGAGCAAACTGTGATTCCCGACAGCGCCGTCTTGCGCACGGGCTCCCACAACGTTGCCTTCATTGACCGGGGAGATGGGTATCTGACTCCCGCCGAGATCGAATTGGGGCAACACGTCGGTGATCAGTTCATCGTGCTCAAGGGACTCGCGCGCGGTCAGCAGATAGTCAGCTCCGCCAATTTCCTGATCGACTCGGAAAGCCAACTCCAGGCTGCTGCGGGTGCGTTCGTGCCGCCTCCGCCGGGAGTCGGCGCCAATGCAGTTGGACAAGCACCGGAGGCGGCTCCCCAGGCAAGCATCGAATTCACCAGCGACCCCAATCCCCTCGTGCGAGGCCACAACAAAGTGATCGTGACGCTCCATGACTCCAAAGGCGCGCCGATCTCGGGTGCGCAAGTAATGGTCTCCTTCTATATGGCTGCGATGCCGGCGATGGGAATGGCTGCGATGCGCGCCCAAGGCAGGGCGGATGATCAAGGGAACGGCGCGTACGCCGCGAACATCGAACTGCCCAGCGGCGGCACCTGGAGCCTGACGATCACCGCGTCGAAGGGCAGCCAACCGATAGCGACGAAGCAGGTGGACGTGTCAGCCAGCGGCTCGATGGCGATGTGAGGGGAAGAAGTATGATCGAAAAAACTATTGATTGGTGTAATGCGAATCGCTTCCTGCTGTTCTTCAGCGTGCTGGCCCTCGTACTCGCGGGCGTGTGGTCGCTCAATCGAATCCCGCTCGATGCGTTGCCGGACATCTCCGACGTTCAGGTGATCATACACACCGAATGGATGGGCCAGCCGCCGAATCTCATCGAGGATCAGGTGACCTATCCTATCGTCACTGCGATGCTTGCTGCGCCGCACGTAAAGGCGGTTCGCGCGCAGACCATGCCCAACGACTCCTATGTGTTCGTCGTGTTTGAAGACGGCACCGACATCTATTGGGCGCGGAGCCGTGTGCTGGAATACCTGGAACAGATTACAGGCAAGCTTCCGACCGGCGTGAATCCAATGATCGGACCCGACGCAACCGGCGCGGGCTGGGTTTACGAATACGCACTCGTCGACAAGAGTCATACTCACAGTCTCGCCGACCTCCGCAGCTTGCAGGATTGGAACGTCCGCTATGCGCTCGAAACCGTGCCAGGGGTTTCAGAGGTCGCGACAATCGGCGGCTTCCTCAAGCAGTACCAGGTCAAACTCGATCCAAATCGGCTGCTCGCGCTCAAGGTCCCGCTCGAAACCGTGATCGACAAAATCCGCGATAGCGACGGCGAAGTCGGCGGCCGCGTGCTCGAAATGTCAGGTGCGGACTACATGATCCGCGGCCTCGGCTATGTCCATAAGGTTTCAGACCTCGAACAAATCTCCGTCGCTACCAACAACGGTACGCCGGTGCTGATAAGGGACCTCGGCGTCGTAAGTCTAGGCCCCGATCTTCGCGAAGGAGCGGCAGAATGGAACGGCGACGGCGAGACAGTCGGCGGCATCGTCGTGATGCGCTACGGTCAAAACGCCCTCACCGTCATCGACGGCGTCAAACGACAACTCGCTCAGATTCAAAAGACTCTGCCGCGCGGTGTCGAAATCGTCGCGGGTTACGATCGGTCGGGACTCATCCAGGCATCGATCAACACTCTGAAACGCGATCTGATCGAAGAGGCCATCATTGTCAGCCTCGTGATCATCATTTTTCTATTTCACCTGCGTTCGGCGTTCATCCCGATACTTGCGCTGCCGATTGCGGTCATCGCGACTTTTATCCCGATGTACTATCTGCAGATCAGCTCCAACATCATGTCGCTGGGCGGGTTGGCGCTCGCGATAGGTGTGCTGGTCGACGCTTCGATCGTAATGGTCGAGAACGGTTACCGGCATCTGTCGGAGGCGCAGCAAGCGGCGTCGCTGAAAAGCGTGCCGGTGCCCGAACCGGAACGGCAGCGAATTCTGCTGTCGGCCGCGAAACAGGTCGGCAGGCCGATCTTCTTCTCGCTGATTATCATTGTCGTTTCATTTCTGCCGGTGTTCCTGCTCGAATCGCAGGAAGGACGAATGTTCCGGCCATTGGCCTACACCAAGTCGTTCGCGATTGCCTTCTCTTCAGTTCTGGCAATCACCGTGGTCCCGGTGCTGATGGTGCTCTTGATCCGGGGCAAACGCTTGCGGCCCGAGGAAGACAACCCGATCTCACGCTTCTTCCAGGCTATTTATCTGCCAGTCATTCGATGGTGCCTGCGTCATCGCGTTCTGACGATCGCTGCAAATCTGATCTTCTTGCTGCTTACGATTCCGCTGTTGTTCAAGATCGGCAGTCAATTCATGCCGCCGCTGTATGAAGGATCAAGCCTCTTCATGCCCACTGCCCTTCCCGGTATTTCGATTTCGTCAGCGGTCGATCTGATGCAGAAGCAGGATCAGATCATCCGCACGTTTCCCGAGGTCGACAGTGTATTCGGCTCAGTTGGTCGTTCAGACAGCGCGACCGACAACGCGCCGCTGGACATGTACGACACGACGGTCATGCTCAAGCCGCGCGGCGAATGGCGAAAAGGCATGACCTACGATCAGCTCATTGCCGAGATGGACGACCGCCTACATTTTCCCGGTCTGTCGAACTCCTGGACGATGCCGGTCGAGAATCGGCTCGACATGGAGCTGACCGGAATAAAGACTCCAGTAGGACTCAAGATTCAGGGTCCCGACGTCGATCGGATTCAGCAGATCGGATCTCAGATCGAAGAGATACTCGGCTCTGTCCCGGGCACGCGGGGAATTTTCGCCGAGCGAGTTTCTCAAGGGTTCTACATTAACGTCGATGTCGACCGCGCAGTCGCAGCAAGATATGGCCTGACTGTCGGGGACGTTCAACGCGCCGTCAGCTCTGGCATGGGTGGAGAAAATATCGCGACTACCGTCGAAGGACGGGAGCGCTACTCGATCAACGTTCGCTATCTCGCGGACTACCGGAACGACCTGAATGCGCTTCGTCGCATACTGATCACGACTCCGACTGGAGCGCAGATTCCGCTAGGCGAAGTCGCGCGTATCACCTTGAGTCCAGGTCCGTCGATGATCCGTGACGAAGACGGGATGCTGACCGGCTACGTCTATGTTGACCTCTCGACCTCGGACTACGGCAGCTACGTCGACAACGCGCAGCGCGTGCTTGATCGGCAACTGCATCTGCCCGCCGGATACACACTGAAATGGTCCGGAGAGTACGAGTTTCAGTTGCGCGCGCGAAAGCGCCTGACAGTCATCCTGCCGATTGTCTTCCTTCTGATCTTTGTCCTGCTCTACATGCTCTTCCAATCAGTGACCGAATCGATCGTACTCATTCTCCCGACCGTGTACGCGATGACGGGCGGGCTGCTGCTCCAGTACATGATGGGTTTCAACTTCAGCGTCGCAGTATGGGTCGGGTATATCGCACTGTTCGGAATCGCGGTCGAGACCGGTGTCGTCATGGTGATCTATCTTCACGAGGCCCTGAATCGTCACATCGCCGCGGGCCAACTCACGCACGAAGGCGTCGAAGCGGCGGTGATCGAAGGCGCTGTGCAGCGACTTCGACCGAAGCTGATGACAGTTGCCGTCGTCATGCTGAGTCTCGCACCGATTCTTTGGGAGAGCGGCATCGGCTCCGACGTGATGAAGCCGATCGCCGCGCCAATCGTCGGTGGCATGATCACCTCGACGATTCACGTTCTCATACTAGTGCCAGTGTTCTTCGCAACTTTGAAGGAACGAGCACTCAGGAAGGGAATCCTTGTCTGAGTGGCCGGTTCTTTGGTCCCGGGAATCATTTGAGGAAACGTAGGTCCGCCGAAACCGCAGCGTCCCAGGAGGCGAGTTTTGCCAAGACGCCGACCCAAATTGGAGGTTGCAACTCTCTTGCCTAGGCAGGATCGCTGCCAGAGTTTCCGCACCGGCGCAGGTCAATCAAGCGAATACCCAAACAACGTTTGATCATTTGCCTTGTCGACCGCCGAGGCTGTCAACCGCCGCAGTCTCCAGATTTTTGCAGATGTCAGAGAATCGATCGAAATCGCCGCGTGTGCGCGCGATTCGCGCACATGTGCGGACCCGGAGAACGCCGGCGGCGGCCCGAATACGCAGAATTCAGCAAAACCTATCCGGGCGCAATTTTGCTAGGTCCGCGGATCATCGCCATAGATTCGCCACGCGGCCACTACCCAAAATCAAGGTGTGATAATTTTCTGATCTGGACGAGGAGCTGACGAACGCTTTCTTTCGCTGCCATCCGGCCAAGCCTTTGTTGTCATCGCCAAAACAACTGGCCGCTGATCGACGAACTTAGTTCTCCGGACGCGGCGCCGCTTTGCCGCAAAATCGGACGAGGCGCCCGCCAGAACCGGACGCCTCGTTCTCAGACGATTGGATTGACCGAATCTGAGGTCTTACTCGGGACAGCTCGCGTTGGTCACGTCGAACGTGTAGTCGAATGTTCCCTTCAGCACTCGGCCGAAGCATTTCTTCGACAGATGGTACATGCCGGTTAGATCGCCGGAGTTCGAGATCTTACCATGAAATGAGATGTTGCAGCCCTTTCCGTGGAAGCCCAGCTCGAAATTTTGACTATTGGCTTTCCCTTTGAGTGGGCCCGATGCAGAGCCTAAGCTAGGTATATCGAGCTCAGCGCCTGTGCCGACACCAAGTTTAGTCCCCTCTTGAACGAAGAACAGGAATCCCGTTCCCGCGCCGTTCTTAGTGTCGTCGATCGTTCCGCTCCAGCATCCGTTTAGATCAAGCGGCGGCTTCTTCGAATCGGGCTGCGTGACAGCGCCGCCTGTGCTGGGGGAAAGATTCCATGACCCGTCGTCCTGCGCCATTGCTGCTGTGTACGATGCAGCAACAAATGCCGACAGGATGAGCCCCGCGGCCCCTGAAGCCATCAAAAGGCTGCCAATCCGCTTCATACTGATGATCTCCTCCTACTGAGCCTCGAAGCTATGTGAATGTAGAGAGCGTATCCCCTCTGTATTATGCATCGAACGCGTATCTGATGCAAATTCACGTTTCATTATGTCTTTAGTCGGCTTCATATGTTTTTAAGCGTCAGTCATCTTTTTCGTTAAAATTAGCTAAATCGCGAGAACTACCATCCATTCGCCGGCGATTCCGGACGGATCGATTTGGCTAGGTTCATGATTATAGCTGACGACTATCTCAGCGCCGCAGTCGCCTCAGGACCCGGGAGAGAGGAAACGTAGCGAAGATCTAGCGATGTATTTCTCTCCAGCACCGCTGCTTTCGTCTTTTTCTGAATATCTGGCTAAACTCTTGGACAAATTTTGCGATGAAAAGGCTAAGTGGGGTCGACACTTCAAATCCGCTCTGCTCCACATTTCAGTCTCCAGATTTTTTGAAATGTCAGAGATTCGATCGAGATCGGCGCGTGTGCGCGCGATTTGGAATCGCGCGCGGACCCGGAGAAGGCCTTGGTCGGCGCAAATCGCAAAAATCGGGCAGAACCTATCCGAGCGCGATTCTGCCAGATCCGTGGATCATCGCCTTAGATTCGCCTGAGGCAGGAACGCCGGATTACCCACGAGAGCGATCAACTTCCAAGGGTGATTGCGGTGCACCGCACACAGCCGGGCCATGTCGACACTTAGCGCCGACATCGCCGCAGCAATCCGCGCTGAAGCCGAGCAACAGAAATCCTAGCACTACTGCGCGTGGTCAGCGTCGGTTTAGCAACCCGCTTAGTTGGTCGAGTTGTGCTTGGTGCGCAATTTTGTTGGAGTGTTGGCGGGTCGGATCGTAGAGCCGGGTTTTTAGCGGATTTCCGCTCGCCCTGGATGACAGTGGCTTCCGGTGGCGCAATAGACTTCGAGACGAGTTCATCTCCTCGTACGATTTGCACCGCTTTGGTTGAGCGGAGCGGCGAGCGGGCCGAACTGTACGTCCCTCTGGCCTTACTCTTTTCGTTAGTCTTCGTAGCCCTACTGCTTCTGATCAGCTCGATGGTGTCGGCTCAAGTCTTCGACTCCGACCAAGTCTTCAGCCCATGGGCCAAGGTCGTCTCAGTGGAGTCGGCCATCACGGTTGCAGGACGGGCAGTGCATGGTGTCTCTTATTGCCCTTGTGACTACCACACCTGGCGCCCACACGCAGTGTTCTTAAACGAGAGGCAGAAAGCTCGATCAACGAGTTTCGGCAACGCCACCGGCGACGACGCCAGTTCCGCGATCCACGAGGCTTACGGAAGGCGAACGGATTGTTTTAATCACGCGGTAGAGAGAGGAAGATAGCATCCGCGTTGTCGCGAACGAATCACTTGATGGAATCGATCGACGCGGTTGAAATACTGTTGGAGTTTGCAAAAAGAAGCGACTCAACTTGATCACCAGGGAAACCCACGGCATGAAGCCGCGCCATGCCATCGCATCGGGTTAATGCTTCACTACGCGTGGTGATCGTAGTTACCAGGACAAATATTCATGCAGTTCGACCCCGATGTGCTCAAGGCCGAAGCGCTCAAAGTGGTAGGCAAATTCCAGTGTTCCAAGGACTGTTTCGCGGGCGGAGTCGGCGCAGCGGTGCTCTCCGCTTCAGGCGAGATATTTACCGGCATTTGCATCGATTCCGCTTGCAGCCTTGGATTCTGCGCAGAACATGCCGCAATCGCAGACATGTTGAAGCATCGACAGACTCGAATCGTTGCTGTGATTGCCGTCAACGCCAAAGGCTTAGTCATTGCTCCTTGTGGACGTTGCCGGGAACTACTTCATCAAGTCGATCCGGCGAATTGGGACACTAAGATCATATTGGACAACTCTGTAGTCACTCTGCGCGAACTACTTCCGTTCCGCTAGCCAAAAGAAATCCGCAGTGCGGTCGAACCCGATCGGGCTGTCGAACATTCCGACTGTTATGATTGGCGCTATTTCAACAGTTCTTCGACTTGCTCGCATAGGCAATCCAGTCGGGACTATAGTACCGACCGGTCCGGATTCTTTGCAGGAAGGTGTCACCATGTTCGTCAAGGGAGATCCCTACGACTATCCAAAGCAGGCTGGCAAATTATCCCTGAACTCACCCCATTGCCGGGGGAGACAATCATCGACAAACCGGGCAAGGCCGGCTTCTACGCAACTGATCTGGAACTGATTCTACGCCGCTCAGAGATTCGGAACATCGTCTTTACAGGCATCACCACCGACGAGTGCGAACATACCACGATGCGGGAAGCCAACGATCGGGGCTTCGAATGTTTGCTTCTGTCTGATTGCTGCGGCGCGACAGATTTCGGAAACCATCAAGCAGCGATCAAAATGATCAAAATGCAGGGCGGTGTCTTCGGCTCCGTTTCGGACTCTAGTGCCTTCATCAAGGCGATCACATAGGCGATCGCCTGATGCTAGACTCCTGCGCGCGGAACCGCAGCCGGG
Organism: uncultured delta proteobacterium; assembly: GCA_963850125.1. GTDB lineage: Bacteria > Desulfobacterota > Binatia > Binatales > Binataceae > Binatus. The sequence continues at coordinate 455,072 of CAWKKB010000002.1, forward strand.
TGCGCGTATTTAAAACCGGACCTTCACGTTGCCCAGCGCCGCCGGCAGGCCTGAGACCTGTACTATTCCTCCCTGACCGTCACCGACGTTGACTCCACCTTGAGCAATTGACTGATTGGAGCTTTGCGTCGACGGAGAACTTCCTCCATTGCTACTGTCGCCGCCGCAGCTTGAGGCCAGCATTGCAAGACCTCCCAGGAACAGCAGTCCGGCCAGCGCATAGGGCATCCGCCAACGCAGCTTCACGAAAAAGACCCACGCCAGCAAAAGCGCCAGGCTGAACGATAGATACGAACCGCTGCCGCTTCGCGGCGAACTGCCCGCTCCAGATGCGATGGTTACCCCGGCGCCAACCGCGGCTCGGGCAACAGTCAGGCCTTGAAGGACCAGAGTTGCGGAACCTCCGGAAGGAATGCTGACCAGCGGTGAAAAAATGAACACGCTCGACCCCGAGGGTACTGCGGCCGCAACTTGCGGCGGGTTGTTGCCCAGGGTGGCGCTAAGCGTCAGCGATGAGAAAACGGAGGGTGAACTAAGGTTGATAGTGACCGACTGCAAACCAAGTGTGCCGCTGGTCGTATTGGTGATCGTGAAGGTGCCGGCCGCGGCGGTTCTGCCAGCCTTGACGGTCGTGTTGACCGGAGTCGTCGATGCGGCGGCGCCCGGAAACGCAGCTACCAGCTTTGCGATGTCCGGCGATCCCCATCCAGTCGCCAGATCATAGCCAACCCCAGCGCTGTAGCCGGGAATTCCATTGTTAGCATTGTTGCCTGCGGTCACATCGTGGAGTCCGGAATTGGGACTTTGCAGATTACCCAGCTCGTACAACCGCGAATTGATATTGCCCAACCTGGTCACGCCTTGGGCCTGGGCGATAAGACGCGACACCCCCGCCCACATCGGAGTAGCGATACTGGTGCCGCCGGTAAGGGCGAAGGTCGGCGCCGGGTCGGTGGTCTTTTGCGTCGCGACAAAAAATCCCGGCAACGCGATCGCCGGAGTGACACCCACCGCGGGACCGTCGGCGCCCATCGCGACGTCCGGGATATCGCGCGCTGCGTCGTTGGGCACGCCGACTCCGGTTTGCCACGCGGGCTTGCCAAAGATCACGCTCGGACCGCCGCCGCTCGCATCCTTGATCGGGCAAAAGGCGGTGCCGGTATCATTATTATTCCAGACGCTCTCGAGGCCGTCGCCGACAGTACTGAGATCGTTCCCCGAGGTATCATAGGTAGGCTGGAACTTGGTGCCGCCTACCACCGTGATATTTGCGCTGGCGGCTTCTTCGTCGATACTGGGCTGCCAGAGATTGCCGTTGGCGTCGGTGTAGTTGTTGGACGTTGTGGGGCAACTGGATTGGTTGTAAGCCTGCTGATCCGGGGAACTCTGTGTGAGTTCGGCCGGAATCGGACTTCCGCACTTCCAGTTGCTGCCGTAGTCGCCCGAAGATTTGAAGATGGTCTGGCCCTGCAGCGCCGCTTCGGCTTCGACGTCATCCAACGCGAGGATGGTTGTCACCGGATCGCAGCTGCCCTCGACGCTGCTGCTGATCACGCCGCATTGATTCTCGAGCACGGCGTATTGTATCGCGTTCAGGTAGTTGCCGTTCACGTAGTAAACGCGAATCGGCGTGTTGGGCGACACCGCATGCGCCCACTCGATATCCAGATACGGCTCGTTCTCTGACGGCAGGCCGGGCGTCGCCGCGGGAGTGGCGCCGTTTAAGGGCGGGTTGACCGCGGTGTAGACAATCGGCGGCAACACGCCTGGTGATGGCAGCGGCGAAGGCAGGCCCTGAAACTGGTTGACGAAATTGGTCAACGTCTGGGTGTTGATGCTGGCGTTTTCCGGCACCGCGACGCAATCGCCTGAGGTGGCGGTGCCGCTAGTGCCGAGGTTGCCGCCATTGAGCACCGAAGTCTCATCATAAAAAGTATAGAGATCGCCGGGTCCGAAATAAGGGCTGGTATTGCATCCTGCCGGCTCTGTGCAGGAGCTGACGATAGCGTCGCTCTCGGTTTGCGCCGGATCGCCGCTATGCGTGCGCAACCCCTCGATCGAGACAATCGTCGGCGCCAACTCCGCCGGCACCTGCGGATCGGTGACGTTGGCGCAGTTGACCCCATCACTGAGAATCGTCGTCCCAAGTGCCTTTTTGACCTGCCAGTAAAGACCGGTGAATCGCACCGCGCGGGCCATCGGATCCATCGCGGTCACCATCAGTCCCCGGCTCCTGAGCCAGGTGGCAACCGCCCCCATCTGCTGAGCGGTCGGGCCAAAGGTGGCCGCGAACTGCTGAGGCGTCAGCCATCGATGATAGGAAGGGGAATCGCGGTCTTGGACATCAGCTTCGAGCTGGATCAACTGCTGTCGGCGGTTCAGCGCCATTATCACTTCAAGCTGCAGCGGCTGACCGTCCGGCAATTCGCGTGTAAACGTGACGTCGTTGACGTGATCGCCGACGATCGGCGCGAACTCCTTCGCCATCACGATTCCGCCACAAACCGCCAGCGCCGCGATCATGCAAAAGCTCAGCGTGGCAAACCGAGTGCCGATCCTGGAGTGGGGCGGGCCGCCATAAATCCTGTCGCTCCGTTGCGATTCCATCGAAACCCTCTCCTCTTAAGCGGCTCTGGCCAGGGCGCGACGCGCAGACGCATATAGCGCCGCGCGCAAGTTTGATCGGCGCTCCATCGTGCCGGCAGGCGGGATGCTTTGCGGGAAATGGAAAACCTGGATCGGATCGACTTGCGCCTTAATCGATTCCAGCCGGGACAGATTCGCGCCGTAGTAGTCCTGCTGCCAGGTGGTCAGCGAAGGGTCGGGAAAATTGACGTAGGCCCCGCTGCTGAAATTACGCATCGCATCATAGAAGCCCGCCTGCCATTCAAGATTGCTCTGCACGGTGGACCGGCTATCGTGCGCGCCCCAGTTAAGCGCCATCGTCATCAGCCAGTCACTGTCGCGATGCACGAAGGCGGTCGCCGCGGGCGCGACAGCGTTGACCTGCGCGCCGGTTTGGAAAAGCACGAAACTGGCCGATTCAGAAGTGCCTGGCCATGTGCGCAAGAAAGAAAACGCAGCCGCGATTGCCTCGGAGCTCGGCGGCGCGGCGAAAAATGACGATCGCTCCTGATAATGGTCGGGAGGTCCGGGCTCGTCCAGGAAGCTCAGTTGCGCGTCCCAGTACGCCAATTGCTCGATGTCGGCGTACAGGGGCGTCGCGACTTGGTAGACGGGAGCCAGAATATCGGCGAGATCGCCGGGCGTGCCCGCAAGCTGTCCCAGCAGCGTGATAGTAACGTCCTCTGCCCTCGCCAGTTGCGCCGGGGTCACGGCCGAAGCACCAATGCGATTTCCCATGGTTGGGGGAGCATCTTGCAGCGCATCGACCAGCGCCGCATAAGTCGCGTCGGATTCCCCGCTCCATATGATCTCGAAGGCGGTGATCAGGTCATCAGCCGGCATGGTCTGCAGGCTGAACGAAGTGTTGATCCCGAAGTTGCCACCGCCGCCTCCCCGGCACGCCCAAAATAAGTCGGGGTTCTCACTGGCGCTGAGCGTCAGGATTTGCCCATCTGCGGTGACCAGCTGGCTGCTCAACACCTGATCGCAACCGAGACCGTAGCGGCGCATGTTGAAGCCGATCCCGCCACCAAGCAGAAACCCCGCTCCGCCCACTCCGATGCATCGGCCGTGAGTGATGGTCGCATCGGCGGCCTGCAACGCCGAATACAGATCGACGTTGCGGATGCCGCCGCCGATCGTGACGATGCCGGTGGACGGCGCGAACTGCGCCTGATTGATAAGCGTCATATCGATCATCAGTCCGTGGGTGGTCGAAAACCCGGCATAGGAGTGACCCCCGGACCGCGTAATCAGCGCGATATCGTTCTGTTGCGACCATAAAATTGCCTGCGCTACGTCGGTCGCGCTGGCGCATTTGGCGATACCCTGCGGCAGAATCGAGGCGTAGCGCAGATTGTTGGGCAACGCGGTCGCCCTGAAGCCGTGATCGCCCGGCCGCAGCACCGGGCCCGAGATGCGACGGGCCAATTCTCGCCAGGCTGAATTGTTGGAACTAGAACTGGAACCGCCGCCGCAGCCAGTCAAACCCAGCGCGCTCAGACCGAGCCCTGTCCCCGCGGCTAGTCGAGCCGACTTGGCGAGGAACTGGCGCCGAGTCAGAGAGACGTCACTGATAGACAATTCGCCACATCCATTTGACCCACAACATCATCCCTCCCGCCCGACGGAATTCCTTTCAGTGGCGGATGCTTATCATTTTCAACTTGATTGTAGTGAAATTCAACTAGATTGTAGTGAAAGCTCGGCCCAGTTTCAGCAGGCACCTGACGGCAACTACGTTGCCGGGAGTCGGTTGTGAAGCTCGATTCCGGTAGCAGCGTACTTTTTCTATTAGGTGGGAGCGCGCCCATCGGATCCAAGCCCGATCAGGCGCCCTCGCTGATGCGAGCAAGTGAGCCGCATCATCTGGACTGTCTTCGTCGGGCGCAAGAGAGAGCTCGCTCAACTCGACGCCGCGATCGATGACGCTCTCGTGGGACGGGGCCGTCTAGTCCTGCGCGCCATCTGCTGGGTCCGTGGATCCTGAGCTTCTGCCTAATACCTACCGCGAACTTGTGTCTTATCCAGAGTCTACGGTAAGGATGGAGATCCAGACCTCGCGCGCGAACGATGAAAAGACAAGTAGGATAAGAAATGGAAGATTCGAACTTTATTGCTGATCTGAAGCTGGATTTCGATCCTGACGCCCTGCGGGAGAAATACAAGCAGGAGCGCGACAAGCGCGTTCGCACCGACGGCAACGCGCAATACGTCGAAGTTTCCGGCAAGTTCGCTCACTATCTGGACGACCCTTACGTCAAACCTTTTGATCGCGCTCCATTGACCGACGAGGTCGATGTAGTAGTCATCGGTGGAGGTTTCGGCGGATTGCTGGCCGGCGCGCGCTTCCACGAAGCCGGTATCAAGGACGTTCGAATAATAGAGTCCGGCGGCGACTTCGGTGGCACCTGGTACTGGAACCGCTATCCGGGCGCCCAGTGCGACATCGAGAGCTACTGCTACCTGCCGCTGGTCGAAGAGCTCGGCTACATGCCGAAGGAGAAGTACTCCTTCGCGCCCGAGATCTACGAGCACTCTCGGCGTATCGCAAAGCATTACAATCTCTACGACAATGCATGTTTCCAGACGCGGGTGTCGGAACTGCGCTGGGACCAGGACACCGCGCGCTGGATCGTCTCGACCGACCGCGGCGATGCGATGCGGGCCCGTTTCGTGGTTATGGCTACCGGTCCTCTCAACCGACCGAAATTGCCCGCCATCCCCGGCGTCGATGAGTTCGAAGGCCACACCTTCCACACCAGCCGCTGGGATTACGACTATACCGGGGGCGACCACTCGGGCGGCCTGACCAAGCTCGCCGACAAGCGCGTGGCGGTCATCGGCACCGGCGCTACGGCCATCCAATGCGTGCCGTTCGTCGGCGCGCACGCCCAACAACTCTATGTCTTCCAGCGCACCCCCTCGTCAGTGGATGTGCGGGGAAACAAACCCACCGATCCCGAATGGGCCAAGAGTCTGAAGCCCGGATGGCAACGGGAGCGGCGCGAGAACTTCAACAACATGGTTATCGGCGTTCCGGTCGAAAAGGACCTCGTCAACGACGGGTGGACCGACATCTTCCGCAACCTAGGCATCGCGGCGAAGAAGTCCGCCCGCGCAGCCGAACTCTCGAAGCGCCAGACGGCGATGCTCATGGAAATCGCCGACTTTCAAAAGATGAACGGCGTCCGCGCACGGGTCGACCAAACCGTCGCCGATCCGGCCACTGCCGAGGCGCTGAAGCCCTGGTACCGACAGTTCTGCAAGCGACCGACGTTCAACGATGACTATCTGCCCACCTTCAACCGACCGAACGTCAAGCTGATCAACACCAGCGACAGTCAGGGCGTCGAGCGAATCACCAAGACCGGCATCGTCGCGAACGGCGTCGAGTATCCAGTCGATTGCATCATCTTCGCCACCGGTTTCGAGGTCGGCACGGCATGGACTCGGCGCGCGGGCTACGAAGTGATAGGCATGAACGACGTCACTTTGACCGACTACTGGGCCGATGGGATGAAGACCTACCACGGCTTTTCGAGCCACGGCTTCCCCAACTGCTTCATCCTGGGGCAGTCGCAGAACGGCGCTTCGGTTAACCTGACCTCGGTCTTGGACGACCAGGCCCAGCATATCGGCTACATCATCAAACAGGTGATGGACCGGGGCCTTCGCTACTCGCATCCGACTGAAGAAGCGGAGACGGAATGGGTCGCAGAAATCAAACGCCTCGCGGTGGTTGCGGCGCGCTTCCTGGCGAACTGCACGCCGGGCTACTACAACAACGAGGGCCATTTCGAACCGGGGGCAGACGGCTTTGGCGCCAACGCGTATGCGCCGGGCATCAACGCATTCAACGCATTGATGAAGAAGTGGCGCGAGAAGGGTGACCTCGAAGGCCTGGAGTTGGGTTAAGCAGCGAGCCTAAATGTTTTTTTGGCATAAACCACGAAATGCGACTGGTATATGGCAATAGTTGGAATTGGAAAGTCAATAAGGAAATTCCCGATTAAATGTCTGAACAGTCATCGTCGGAACATCCTCCGCAGCAACGCTTCTCGTTAATCACGGACAAGAGTCTTAACGACCTGCGCCAACTAGTCGGTGTGCCGATCGAAGATACTCTGGAGCCATGGTGCCACGAGGCCACGCGCGACAATATCCGCCATTGGGCGCACGGAATCGGCGATGACAATCCGCTTTGGTGCGAACCGGCCTACGCGGCCAAGTCGGGGTATGGGCGGTTGGTCGCACCGCCCTCATTCATCTACCCGTTGAACCGGGTCTTCAGCGGATATGTCGGCGGACTAGCGGGGGTGCACGCGATGTTCGCAGGGATGGATGTTACCTGGCATAGGTCGATGCTGCATGGCGACGAGTTTACGACCAAGGTGTGGCTTAAGGACCTGGTCGAACATCAGACGCGATTTGCGGGACGCTCGATTCAGCAAATCTATCACTGCGAGTTCTTGAATCAGAACAACGAAATGGTCGCCGAGGGCGATAGCTGGTGCTTTCGCACCGAGCGCGATACGGCTCGGGAGCGCGGGACGAAATACACCGAGGTCATGGCCAAGGAGCCGGTTTACTATACGCGCGACGATCTCGCGAAAATCTCTGCGCTCTATGAAGCCGAGGAGGTTCGTGGATCGAAGCCGCGCTACTTCGAGGACGTCAAGGACGGCGAGAAGCTGCAGACGATGGTGAAAGGACCGATGACAGTGTCGGGCTTTATCGCGTTCGCGCAGGGTTGGGGCGGGCTCTACATCCGCGCCAACAAACTCGCGTGGAAGCAACTGCAAAAGCATCCGGGACTCGGCATCGCGAATAAGTTCGGCATCCGCGACGTACCCGAGCGGGTGCATTGGGAAGACGATCTGGCGACTCTAGTGGGCACGCCAGCGGCCTATGATTACGGGCCGGAACGCTGCTCCTGGATGACGCATCACTTGACCAACTGGATGGGTGATGCAGGTTTTCTACGGCATATCGCAGTGGAAATACGCCGGCATAATCCAGTAGGTGACACGCTCTACATCAACGGTGAAGTCACTCGCACCTTTAAGGAAGACGGCATGAACCTGGTCGAGATTACACAGACAGCGCTCAATCAGGCCGGCGAGTTATCGGTACGGGCGAAGGGCCTCGTGCGGCTGCCTTCGCGGGCCGGCGATCAATAGTAACTCGGCTGACGAATCCACCCTTCCGTTTCTCAACACCCTGCTAGGCGGCGCGATGCGCCTTTTCGCGCACGCGTCCGACGGCACCTTCGCGCCGTAATCGGCGGGCTAATTCGAGCGCGATTCTCCGCCAGAGTCGCGGATACCGATCCGCCAGCGCGGAAAAATCGGACTCCTCGATGCGAGCGACTACCGAATCGACGGCTGCGATGACCGAGGCGGAGCGCGGGGTGTGCGGATCGACCACGGCCATCTCTCCGACGTGGTCGCCGGCTCGTTTGCGGGCGACGACGCGTCCGTCGATTGAAATCGAAAACGATCCTTTCAGTATGAGAAACAGATCCGACTCGAAGGAGCCCTGCTTGATCAGGCGGGTCCCCGCCGTCACCTCTTCGAGTTTCACCCGCCCCGCGATTGCCTCGGCGAGCTCGCGGTCGCGAACCAGCAACTGCAGAATCAGGGCATTGATCAGGTGCGATCTTCCGCGCGGACCCCGGTACCGTCTGAGCAAGGACCTGTCGGCCTTGCGGCGACGGGCGGAGTCGCTGAGCCTTCTCGCGTGAGCGAGCAAAGCGGATTTCACATTCTTTGAGCGTTCAGAAATCGCCTTATATCTGTGAAATAGCTTCATGCTTACAGTAAACACTAAATACGATTTCTATACAAGATGTAGCAAGTCGCAGCGCGCTCCGGGGACAGCGATTCCGAACGCTTGCATCACGGCGGCTCCCTCAATTGTACGAACGTCCCGTAGCAGAGATTGTGCGCATTCTCTAAATTCTCCCGGGTCGGATCGATGCCTTTCCGCAGGTGCGGCTCATCGAGGTACTCCTCCACTACCAGGCCGCACCTGTTGCAAATCCACTTCGGCTTCATTTGTCCGCTACTTGGGGTGTCCTCCAACCCGGAAGCAGGGGCGGCCTGATCCTGGCCGAACCGTTCGCCCTACTCACGTCGCGGATCGATCCGCAAAACATGCGCGCCGGCCTGAGCATTCATGGAATCGAAGAGCTTGGCCACCTGCACCACCATCTGGCGCCCCTGCCGAATCACGAACTTTTCGCGTTCCAATCGCGCAAGATGCTCGGTCACTCTCGGCCGCGAGGCGCCCACCAGGTTGGCAATATCCTTGTGACTGAAAGATACGCGTAGCAGCGTCCCACGCGATTCTTCAATTCCAAAGTCCGAGCATAGTTCCAGCAGCGCTATGGCAATTCGTTCGTGCAGACCAAGATTCAGGAAACTCGAGCTGCGCAGCAGAAGGCGATACCATTGCTTCAAATCGTTGCGATGAAATTCCTTGAAGGCGGACTCGGGAGCATTTGGGGTAATGCCTTCGAAATCCGCCCAGCTCACAGTTCCTACGCGGCAATCATTATAAGCCTCGCATTGGAAACCGGATTGACTGAGCGGCAGCAATGGGAAATCGGGAATCGGTCCCGGCGCCAGCAGCGCCACCGTGACACGCTCGTTGCGCGCGGTGCGGCAGGTGATCCGCGCAATTCCTGCGATCAGAATGTGAGCACCTTGGGCCAGAGCAACGTCGCGCAGAATCAACGCGTGCCGTTTGTAGTTGGAAAGCGAGAGCGCGCCCACCAGAAGTTTCAGCTCGGATCGAGAGAGCCAGGACAAAGCCTTCAGCCGGCTTAATCGGTCGAGGTCAGTCTCGCGGGAAGATTTTTTCTCATTCAAAATCGCACCGCCCCGAACCGGGCGTGTACACCGTTGGCGCCTACAACGGACAAGCCCGAGTAACGAGCCGGAGGCCTGTTTTTAAGCCAAATGAAGTTAGGTTCAAGGCCGATTCTGTTACAAAGGGAACAAATCCTCAGTTGTCTTGTCGCACCGATTGTCGTTACATCCGGCGATTGCGCTCGACGCCTGCGATTCGGGGACGCAAGTTGGACTTGAGGGACACCGAAATCGGTTAGATCTTCGTTAGCCATGGCATCACGATCGTCACGCGGGAAATCCATCAGGCATAGAGGGGCCAGGCCTCCTCAACCTCGCGCGGTCAGCGCTCAAGATTTAGGGAAATTGCAAGGGCTGGCTGGCCTTTCTGTACGCAAATTGGAAGCCTTGCGCGCCAGAATGAAGATTCGGCAGTTCCCTAAACGATCGGTCATCTATAAGGAAGGGGAGTCGGATGACGCAGTATACATCCTGGTCTCGGGTATTGCCCGGCTCGTCTGCCTCAATCGAAAAGGGGAACGCAATCTGCTCGAAGTGCTGGGACCCGGCGACGTGATCCAGATTCCGTCTTTGTTGCCCGATATTCATCATAAACTCACTTGCGAGGCGTTCACGGATTGTCAAATCGGGTTGATCAGCCCAACCGCGCTTGTAGAGGGCGTCGTCGACATTCCATTTCGCGACTTCAGTGAGGCGCTCAATTTGACGGTCGGCCGATGGTGGACGCTCCTGGAGCGCCATTCAAACTTTCTCCGTCAAACCGTTCGAGAGAAAATCATGCTCGCCTTGCTGGACCTCGGCCGCAAGTTCGGTCAGCGAGACGACCGCGCGATGATCGTAGACCTGGGTCTAAGCGGTCAGGACATCGCGGACCTGGTCGAGTCCTCGCGGCCGAAAGTGAGCGAGTGCCTCAAGAAACTGGTTGCTGAAGGCATCGTGAAACGCGAACGCCGCCGTTTCATCATCGACTCTGTAAGAATTCAAACCAACCTGCGATCCTGACGCTGGCCGCGACGCCGTAAATTCGCCTGCAGCCGCACTGGGTCTTCTCCAAATCGTCAAGATGGAAGCTCGTCCGCCAAGGTTAACTACTCGGGGCGCCCGGGAGACTCAAACCTACAGTGTCCCTTATCCAGAGTCGTTACGGGGTCAACATTGCAATCGCCGCATTGACCAAATCGTTTATCCGACCGCGGCTGAAACGGTTCAGCTCGACCGGAAACATCATCGTCCAGCCGTCGCCCATGGCGCTGACTTGATCGGCAAGTAAATCGGCCGGAATGTCGCTGCGTACTACTCCTTCTGACTGCCACCGTTCGATCAGAGTCGTGAGTTTGCGGCGGAATCGCGCATAGCGCTTCTGCATCACTGCGGCGAGCGGACCGCTGTCCTGCGGTTGTGACGAATCGGAACATGAAACGAACATTCACGCCTTAGCTTTTCGTTTGCGACCAAGGGAGCGCTTCTGTCGCTTTAAGCGGGCCCGATGAAGAGCTTGTTTAGCTCGATTCCCACAGAGAGTCATGCTGCACCAACGCCGGCCTTGTCCGCGGGTTCTGTCCAGGAAGAAAAGCGTGCAGGGTGATTTTTCACATGACTTTACCCGGGAAAGATCCTCGGACGTAAGGAAGTTCGCGATTGCGTGCGCGATCGGCAACAGCAGGGAGTCTGGCGTACGCCAGCGGCGCAAGGTACGCCATTCAAGTCCGGACCTGGCCGATTGATCTGTCGTATCGACTGGCCCAGCCACGATTGCTCCGTACGCATCGTCGCGCTCGAGTATCCTATTCAGTGGCGCAAGTTCGTGCAGCGAGCGCGGCCCCAACGAATGGCCTCTGTGCGCAAGAACGAATGCGCGAAACCATTCCCTGAGGGCGCGGGCGTGAGCAGCGACCGCGTCGAGTTCTCCGGGAAAGCAATTGGCGCGTATCGTTGCAGCCGCGTCGGGGGGCACAAGCTCAGCTTTCTCAAGCCAAGCCATCAGGTCCTCTCCATCTGCCAGCCATTCGACCACCGTGTCGACCGGCGTGCCAATTGAATTGAGAAAGTCGAGGCTTGGGTCCCCGGCGATGAACATCGCTGGGGGACGAGTGTCGTTCGTGGTCATTGGCCTTAAATGTTATTTCGGTGTTCTAATTTAGCAAGCCCATGCCCTTCAACTCCATTTAAGCATAACCCCTCCTCCAGCACTTGACAGGTTATGGTACAAGTGGTAACCGGATAGAAATCATCAATCCGGTTACTAACTCCTGAGAGGAAAAGTCAAATGGAAACGATCCACTACCGTGTTGCCGATGTTGATGGCCTGAAGATTTCGTATCGCGAGGCTGGTCGGGCGGGCGCGCCGATGTTGCTCTTGTTGCACGGGTTTCCGACTGCCGGGCATATGTTCCGTGATTTGATACCGCTTCTTGCCGGCAGCTTTCACCTTGTAGCGCCTGACCTGCCGGGCTTTGGTCAGTCGGATCTGCCGCCCCGCGACAGGTTTAAATACAGCTTCGAAAATCTGGCCGACGTAGTCGATCGCTTCACCGATGTGGTCGGGTTGAAACGGTTCGCGGTCTACATTTTCGATTACGGCGCTCCCGTGGGCTTGAGGATTGCGCTGAAACACCCCGAGCGCATTTCCGCGATTGTCTCCCAGAACGGCAACGCCTACGAGGAAGGTTTGAGCGACGGCTGGAGCCCGATCCGCGCCTACTGGGACAACCCATCGCAAGCCAATCGCGACGCACTCCGCGCCTTCCTCAAGCCCGAGACGACGGTTTGGCAATACACGCACGGCGTCTCTGATGCGACGACGGTTTCGCCCGACGGCTATTCGCTCGATAATTTCTACCTGGCCCGGCCGGGCGCAGACGAGGCGCAGCTCGACTTGTTCAGTGACTACAAGACTAACGTCGCGCTGTACCCGACCTTCCAGAAGTATTTCCGAGAGCATAAGCCGCCATTGCTGGCGGTGTGGGGAAAGAACGACCCGTTCTTCCTGCCGCCGGGCGCGGAGGCCTTCAAGCGGGATCTTCCCGGCGCGGTCGTGCGCTTCCTCGATACCGGGCACTTCGCGCTGGAGACCCACGCCGCCGAGATCGCTGCGGCGATCCGCGATTTTCTCGCCCACTAGTTGCAGCCTTCAGTACGCCCGCTTCTCGCACTAGATCGTGGGCACCGGATCAGTCGGAGAAAGCATTAATGCGTGCAATCATTCTCGAGAAGTTCGGCGGGTTGGACAGCTTGGTTTATAGGGAGATCCCTGACCCTGAACCCCAGGCAGGCCAGGTTGTAATCGAGGTCAGAGCCTTTGGGATCAACCACGCCGAAATGCACATGCGGCGGGGTGAGTGGGCAGAGGCTGCGCCAGTCAGCGGCATCGAATGTGTCGGCCTCGTGAAATCCTGCCCGGGGGGCGAGTTTCCGGTCGGGGCAAAGGTTGCGGCACTGATGGGCGGGCTTGGTCGAACGATCAATGGCAGCTACGCCGAGTACACCCGGGCTCCGGCCTCAAACGTCGCGCTTATTGAATCCGATCTCCCCTGGGCAGAGCTGGCGGCGATCCCGGAGACCTACGCGACCGCCTGGACGTGTTTGTTTCGTAATCTCGAAATCAAAAAGGGTCAGCTGCTCCTTATTCGGGGTGCGACCTCATCGTTCGGCCAGGCCGCGCTCAAGATGTCGGTAAATGCGGGAGTTCGCGTGATTGCAACGACCCGAAATCGCGAGCGCTTTTCCATGCTGGAAAAGCTCGGTGCCGAGCGATGCGAGATCGAGCGCCGCGATCTCTCGAAACACATCGCAGAGGTAAAGAAGATCGACGCAATACTCGACCTGGTCGGTAACAGCGTCGTGCTCGACTCTCTGGCCATGCTTCGCCGAGGTGGCCGTTCTTGTCTTGCCGGCTGGCTCGGCGGCCTCGATCCGATTCCCGACTTTAATCCGTTGTTGCAAATGGCGAGCGGCGTCTATCTGACTTTCTTTGCGAGTTTTGCGTTCGGAAGTCCCGGCTTTCCGCTGTCGGACGTGCCTCTTCAAAAGATCGCCGAAGATGCAGCTGCCGGACGGATTGACGTCAAGCCCGCAAGGATCTTCGGCTTCGACGAAATTCGCGAGGCTCATCGCGTCATGGAGGCCAATGAGGCTGTCGGAAAGATAGTAGTCGTTCGCGCCTGACGTCGCCGCCTCTGAGACTCAGAAATGTGGCTCCAGGACAGTGAAACCAATTGGAGTATAATCAGATGAACGCTCTTCCTTTAATCGTCTTCGACGTCAATGAAACCTTACTCGATCTCACGACCATGGAGCCGACCTTCGAGCGTATCTTCCGCGACCAAGGCGCCATGCGCCTTTGGTTCGCTAACCTCATTATGTACTCCGCAGCTCTGACCGTAGCCGGATGCTATGTGCCTTTCACGGATATCGGTTCAGCTGTGATGAAGATGCTGGCCGACACGCGCGGCATCAGGATCGAGGAGGCGGACAAGAAGGAACTGGTCGAAAAATTCTCGACGATGCCTCCCCATCCGGAGGTGCCGGCAGCTCTGCAAAAGCTCCGCACGGCAGGATTCCGGCTATTCACCTTGACCGACAATCTGCCGGAGGTGCAGACCCGTCAGCTCGAACACGGTGGGATTGCCGCTTTCTTCGAGCGCCGTTTCAGTGCGGACGGCGTCAAGCATCACAAGCCCTCGCCGCAGGCCTACGCCTCTGTTGAGAGGGAACTCGGAGTCGCGCCATCTCAGCTCTGTCTTATCGCCTGCCATACCTGGGACACCCTGGGCGCCGTCGCCGCGGGCTGGAAGGCTGCCTTGATCAAGCGGGTGGGCAACGACGTCCTGGGAGTCGGTCCGCAGCCGCAGATCGTCGGTGCAAACCTGAACGACGTCGCCGATCAGTTGATCGCGCAGCACAAGGAGAAAACCAATGTCGCATGAGAATGTTAGTGTTGTGCTGGTGCACGGCGCCTGGGCTGACGGATCGAGCTGGGCCAAAGTAATAGGGCCTCTGGCTGCCGAAGGGGTCAGGGTGCTAGCGGCTCCGTTGCCCCTGACCTCGTTCGCCGAGGATACGGCGGCGGTTGAGCGCACGCTCGAGCGAGTCCCGGGGCCGGTCGTTCTTGTCGGTCACGCCTATGCAGGCGCCGTGATCGCGGCTACACGGAATGAGAAGGTGAAGGCGCTGGTTTACGTCGCCGCGCTTGCTCCTGACGAGGGCGAGACGGTGGCCGATGTCTTCTATCGTGCCAAGCCTCATCCGCTGGCTCCAAAGTTGACCCCGGACAATCATGGGTTCATCTATCTGCCGGACGAGGCATTCGCCGCGGCGTTCGCGCAGAATGCTTCCGCTGATGAATTGGCGCTGCTCGCGGCGGTGCAGCGGCCGATTTCGCCTGCATGCATCACGGTGCCGGTGAATCGTCCGCTCTGGAAAGACCGCCCGACCTGGTTTCTCATAGCGGAGCAGGACCGCATGATCGTCCTCGACACGCAGCGCTTTATGGCAGAGCGGATGCACGCCCAGGTGCGGTCGCATCCTGTTGATCACACCTCAATCGTTACTGCGCCTGGACTCGTCGTCGACATCATACGCGAGGCCATTGGAGAAACGATCAGCGGCTGATCGTTTTCGAACCACGACCCCGCTGGCAGGCGCGCTTTCTCAGACTGCATGATCGTCGTGATCATGACCAATCTTAGTGCTGGATATAAGGCGTCCGATGGACCAACATTCCTGACGATCATGCCGCTCTGGCTCTCGTTGCTCTACTGAGTAGCCTTATCAGCACTTCTCAGAATGAGGACGCCATGACCCAAACCAGTGTTACACAGTCAAGCGGGATTCGTCCGTTTCATGTGGATGTTCCGGAATCGGAACTTACCGAATTGCGCAGGCGCATCAACGCGACAAAGTGGCCTGACCGGGAAACGGTCACGGATCAATCGCAGGGCGTGCAGTTCGCGACGATTCAGAAACTCGCCCGCTATTGGGGAACGGAATACGACTGGCGCAAGTGCGAGGCGAGACTGAACGCCCTGCCGCAGTTCATGACCGAGATCGATGGGCTCGACATTCATTTCATCCACATTCGTTCGAAACACGAGAATGCGTTGCCGCTCATCGTCACGCACGGATGGCCCGGATCGGTCATCGAGCAGTTGAAGATTATCGATCCGCTTGCCAATCCCACGGCAAATGGCGCGAGCGCAGCGGATGCTTTTCATCTGGTGATTCCGTCGATTCCGGGCTACGGATTTTCAGGCAAGCCGACCACGACCGGCTGGGACCCCGACCACATCGCACGTGCCTGGATTGTGCTGATGAAACGTCTTGGATACACGCGATTTGGGGCGCAAGGCGGCGATTGGGGTGCTATCATCACGCAGCAAATGGCCGTGCAGGCGCCCCCGGAATTGATAGGCATTCACACCAACATGCCCGGCGCGGTTCCAGTTGAGATTGACCAGGCGGCCCGGACGGGTGCGCCGCCGCCGTCCGGCCTCGCAGCTGACGAGAGGCAGGCGTACGATCAGCTCGCCTTTTTCTACCAGCACGGCCTGGGCTACGCTCTCGAGATGGGGAACCGCCCGCAGACTCTGTACGGGATTGCAGACTCACCTGTCGGCCTCGCCGCCTGGATTCTCGACCACGACGCTCGCAGCTACGCGCTGATAGCACGCGTCTTCGACGGACAGCCCGAGGGCCTTACGCGCGACGACGTGCTCGACAACATCACGCTCTACTGGTTGACGAACACGGCGATCTCGTCGGCTCGGCTGTATTGGGAAAACAAGCTTGCCTTTTTCGCCCCGAAGCACGTCGGCATTCCGGTTGCCGTGAGCGTCTTTCCCGATGAGATCTGTCCAGCCCCGCGGAGTTGGGCAGAGCGTGCGTATCCCAAGCTCATCTACTACAACAAGCTCGACAAAGGCGGGCACTTCGCGGCGTGGGAGCAACCCGAACTCTTTGTGCCCGAGCTCCGTGCCGCGTTCAGATCACTTCGGGAGGCACACTGAAACTTCCAGGATGAACATGAAAAAGTCGGGCGCGAGCCAAAGCCAGCCGGCATCGGAGCTCATCTCGAATAGAATCGCCGAACTCGGGGACTGGCGCGGGGAAACCCTCGGCAGAATGCGCAAGCTCGTCAAACAGGCAGACCCGGATGTCGTCGAGGAGTGGAAGTGGAGGGGCACACCGGTTTGGTCGCACGACGGCATCATCTGCACTGGCGAATCCTACAAGAAGGTCGTGAAGCTCACCTTCGCCAAGGGCGCGTCGCTGAAGGATCCGGCCCGTCTCTTCAACTCGAGTCTCGACGGAAACGTACGCCGCGCGATCGATATCCACGAAGGAGAAGAAGTTGACGAGTCCGCGTTCAAGGCGCTCGTTCGCCAAGCGGTCTCCCTCAACAGTTCTGGCAAGTCGAAAGCTTTGAAGAAAGCGAAGTCCTGAGGGATTCCGCCCTGAACAGATCTGACATCGGGGTGGCCAGGTTGAAGATGGCCTCGACAGTACCAAGGAGCGAATACTGGAAATACTAGATTAAGGAGCTGGGCCAATGGCTGACGCAGAAAAATACGAAATCCTGGTTCTAGGAAGCGGAGAGGCCGGTAAGTGGACAGCCTGGACGATGGCCGATGAAGGTCATCGCACTGCGATGGTCGAGCGGAAATGGCTCGGCGGTTCGTGTCCGAATATCGCGTGCCTGCCGAGCAAGAACGTGATCTACTCCGCAAGAATAGCATCGCTGGCGCGGCGCGGTGCTGAATTCGGACTGGAAATGGATCAACTCCGA
Source organism: uncultured delta proteobacterium (assembly GCA_963850125.1). Classification (GTDB taxonomy): domain Bacteria; phylum Desulfobacterota; class Binatia; order Binatales; family Binataceae; genus Binatus. The sequence continues at coordinate 472,355 of CAWKKB010000002.1, forward strand.
ATCAACATGGCCGGCGTCCAGCAGCGCAAACGCAAGATGGTCGAAGCGGAACATCAGTTCCACGCCAAGCGTACCGCGGACGCCGGAATAGAATTGATCATGGGTGAAGGCCTCTTCGTCGCTCCGAGAACGATCGAGATCGCGCTGAACGATGGCGGCACTCGGCGGATTGTCGGCGAACGTGTGTTCCTCGACCTGGGTTCGCACTCGGCGATGCCCAATGTTCCCGGGCTCGCCGCGGCGAATCCGATGACCCATATCGAGGCGCTCGATCTCGATCGTCTGCCGCGTCATCTCATAGTGATTGGCGGAGGCTATATAGGCCTTGAACTAGCGCAGGCGGTACGGCGGTTCGGATCGGAGGTGACCGTGATCGAACGAGGCGCGCAGCTTGCCGAGTGGGAAGATCCTGACGTCGGCGCCGCTCTCCTTGATTTGTTTCACGACGAAGGAATCGAAGTGTTGCTCGGGACTCAGGTCTCTCGGGTTGAGGGACATTCAGGGAAAGAGGTTCGGGTCTACGCAAAAGACGGTCCCGCTGAGCAGATCATCGAAGGTACTGATCTTCTCGTCTCCGTCGGTCGGACGCCGAATACGAAAGGAATAGGACTCGAGCAAGTCGGCGTCGAGCTCGACGAGCGTGGCTATATCAAGGTCAACGACCGGCTGGAGACGACCGCATCCAAGGTGTGGGCGATGGGCGATTGCGCGGGCAGTCCGCAATTCACACACGTCGCGTACCATGACTTCCGGGTCGTGCGGGACAACCTGAAGGGCGGCAATCGAACCACCAAGGATCGCATCGTGCCGTTCTGCATGTTCACCGATCCGGAACTGGCGCGCGTCGGCCGCAACGAGACCGAGGCGAAGCGCGACAAGATCGAATATCGTGTCGCGACACTGCCGATGGCGAACGTGCTCCGTACCCATACGATTGGCGAACCGCGCGGCTTTATGAAGATGCTGATCGGCAAAGAGAGCGACGAAATTGTCGGCTTCACCGCGTTTGGTACCGAGGCAAGCGAGCTGATGGCGGCAGTTCAGACCGCGATGGTTGGGCGACTGCCGTACACCGCGTTGCGCGACGCGATCTTCGCTCACCCGACAATGTCCGAGGGCTTGGTCTATCTTCTAGGACAAGTCGAGAAACGCAAGAGCTAATCGGGCACTGATCCTTGCCGCAGGGCAGAATGAACGCTCTGTAATAATAGAGCGAAGTTGTCGTGCCAGGCGCGGCCGTGATGACTTCGCCGGGGATTCGCTGCAACCCAGGATTGGATTTTCTTGTAACCCGCACGGAAGCGATTCGTCTTTCTGATTGAACGATGTGAGTTCCCTTCGAGCCATAAGAGAATTATGCGATCCAAACTATTCGTCAGTGCTGCGGCGCTACTCCTGTGTTTTCTCCTGTTGCCAGTTTCGTCACAGGCACAAGGAGTCGACGGAGTGTCGCAGTTGCTAGGGGGATTAGGACTCGGGCAATTCAGGCGGCCAAGCCAGTGCCCCGGTTACGGTCCAGCGCAATTCTCCGCCTTACTCCGGGATGTTCAGCGGCAAGGAAACGACGGGCGCTGAAACCAAGAGTCTGGACGCCAAGTTTCAGTGCTATCCGGCGCATGACCCTGCTTTCGACCAGACCGATACGTTCGTCTGCTATGCCGCCCAATGAATGGCTGAACGTCCGCCGAGAAGCTCCCTGCCGGACTTATCGCGATTGGGCCCGCTTGATCAGCCGCGATAGGGCTCGCACGCTCTCGAAATTCTCCGGGACGACGTCTTCATCGAAGATTTCGATGTCGAAGGTCTCCTCGCAAAACGCCACCATGTTGATGACAGCTTGCGAGTCGAGCAGGCCGCGCTGAAACAGCGAGTCGCCGGGTTTCAGTTTGCGGATTTTTCGCGCGGTCGGGAGCTCGAGCAGGAACTCGCAGATGGCGCTTTCGATTTTCTTCATCGGCGTCAGCTCTCGATGCTGGAATGCGCGGCGCTCTCGCGCAGGCTGCGGCGATCGACTTTGCCGTTGCTCATCAGGGGCAGGCTCGCGCGAAACTCTATCGCCTCGGGCACCATGTAGGGAGGCAGCTCCGCTGCGCAATGTCGGCGCAGCGTTTGCTGGTCGGCAGCCGAGCCGTTCTTCAGCACCACGATCGCTTTCAGCCGATTGCCGGTCTCCGGATCGGGGACTCCAATCGCCACAGCGGCCTGGACCGCAGGATGACGACACAGTGCCGCTTCGATTTCCGCAAGCTCAACCCGATGGCCGCGCACCTTGATCTGCTGATCGGCACGGCCGAGCAGCTCGAGCGTTCCGTCGGCACGTCGACGCACGATATCTCCAGTGCGGCATGCGAGCACGCTGTCAGCCGGACCGATCCGGACGGTTCGCAGAACCTCGGCGGTCATCTCGGGCAGTCCGTAGTAACCCAGCATCAGGCCTGGACCAGTGATCCACAGCTCCCCGATCGCGCCGTCCGCGACCTGGTTTTCCTTCTCGTCGAGCACCAGCAGGCGGGTGTCAGCCGCCGTCTTGCCGATGGTGCGCGTGTCAATTTCCGCGGGCGGAAATTTCACTTCGTGGATCGAGCGAAGCTTCGCCTCGGTGCGGCCATACACGATGAAGAAACGAGCGTGGGGCAGAAGCCGCATCAGCTCGTTAAGCCGCTGCACCGCGAGGTGCTCGCCTCCTATCAGGATGGTTCGAAGCGCCGAGAGGTCGAAGGCGCCGAGATTTCCGCCACTGAGCAGCATCTGGAGCACGCTGGCCACCGCATATAGAGCGGTGATCTGCTGATCGCTCCAACTCCTGGCGACCGCGGACGGGAACGGCGCCAGCCGCGGCGGGACTGGATACACAGTCGCGCCGGCGCGAACCCCGCCAAAGATCTCGAAGGTGGACATGGCGCTGCTGAGCGGAGTGTAGCCCGGGATGCGATCCTCGCTCGAAAGCCCGAACGCGGTTACGGTCCACTCCGCTTGTCCGACGAGAGCGCGATGCGAAATCGCCACGCCCTTGGGCGCTCCCGCAGAACCGGATGTGTACTGCACGAGAGCGAGGGCGTCGTCGTCGATGTGAACTGAGGGCGGCTCCGCGCTCTCGGCCTCGACCTCGTTCCATGTCAGGGAGGACCATCGCGCGCGATCGAGAGGACTAGCGCCATTGCCAGAATAGAGAACGGCGCGCATCGGTGCGGCGGCGCCGAATTCATTCTGTAGATCGTCGGCGAGATCCATCGCCGTGACCAGCGCTCGGATCTCGCAATCGCGCGCGATGGTCGCGAGGCGCGACACGGGCGCGCCCGGGTCAACCGGCACGAAGGCGGCGCCAGCCTTGAGAATGCCCCAGATGGAAACGATCGCCTCGAGCGACTTCGGCATCCATAGAGCCACGCGATCTCCGGTGCGGACTCCCTGGCGGATCAGCGAGTTGGCGACTCGGTTGGCGCTGGCGTCGAGCTGGGCATAAGTGAGGACCCGATCGTCCATTGACAGCGCTGGCCGCGCACCGTGACGCGACGCCGTTGCATCGAGGAAAGATGGCAGCGTGGGCATCGACCTAGGACTCCTGGAAGCTCGGCTGCAGCGGCTCGCGCCGATCATTGCTCTCATTTCGCGCGGGGTGAAACTCGCGGAGCCATGATATCGCACGCTCGATGACGGCGGTCTGGCCCTCGATGGTGTGAATGCGACCGGGCCAGATCTCGACTTGGAGCCGCTCGCGCGCTTCGCTACTGAGCTGCGAGAACAGCAGCTTCTCGGCGACGCGGAACTCGGCGCGCAACTGGTCCTGCTCTGCGTAGAGGAAGAGAGCGCGCGCATGCGATCGCGCGAGCGCCCTGAAGGGAATCTCGAAACTGCTTAGTATCTTTGGTGCGCGCGCGCCCTTGACCATTGAGCGCAGGTGCAATGCAGCGGCGCGCACACGATTGTCCGCGGACGATCGTCCCAGCTTCTCCTCGAGCACAGTTGGGGTGGCAACGAACATGCCGGAGATCGCGCCGGCCTCGTGCTGGAATGCATCGAGCGCGCTCAGCGCGTCATAGCAGTACCCGGCCAGCAGAAATTGCGTCTGCCCCCGAGCTTCGCGCAGGTAACGAATCGCGGCTACCACGTCTGCTCCGAGCGGGTCCATCCGGCTCGGCCGCGCAACCTCGCCGGCGCTCTCGCCACGACCTCGCAGGTCGAACCTAAGAACCGCGAATCCCTCGGCGGCAAGGATTCGTGCGGCGAGTACCAGATGACGGCGAAGCCCCGCACGCGGACGCCCCGGGAACACGACGCACCGTCTAGCTGCTGACGCGTCGGGAGCAGGCGGCGTGAAGATCCCGAACAGAGCGTCCTTCGGCCCCATGAATACAACGGGTTGCTCATCGCGTGCGCGGCTCAGCATGGCGGGAGTTTCACGCCAGTTCATTGAGCCAGTCTCCGGTCTGCCGGGCGATTTCTTCCGGCGTCCACCAAGGATCGCTTCGGTCTGTCCCGCGATTTAGAAGCGCGCGCACGCTTAGACCACGCCCGACGAGAGCCTCACGCAATTGGTTGTGTCCGCGCGAAAGGCGCGAGTGATTCTGAAACTGCGCGATCAGGGTCGGCCCGCGCCATGGTTGGAGCGCGTCCAGCAGGTCAACACCATCGGCGCTCTCGAAGAACTTCCGGTAGAGGTCGAATCCGAGCAGGGAGATTTTGCCCTCGCGCTTGAGGCGTTCACTTATCTGATCGACAGTCTGCGACGGCCTCTCGCCGAGCGACATCTCATAATAGATGATGTGGCGCATCGCCTTGACCAGGTAGTCGCGGGCGCTTAGCGCCGGCTCCCAGAGCGCAAGCCCGATCGAGTCGGCAATTCTGCGGATCGCATGCGCGGCGACCAGCGCTCCGAAGCGAATCCCTACCCAGACGATCTGCGACGCGCCGCATCGAGCGCGCGCGTAGTTGGCGGCGTTCACCGCGTCATCGACTAGATCCTCGAAGGTTACGTCCTCCAGATCGCCTGCCGAATCGCCATGCGCACGCGGATGGTAGACGAAAGCTGGGCAACCCTTTGCCGCTATAATCCGCGATGCGATCGCCTCGGCTCTACCTTCGCAATGATTCTCGGAAAAGCTGTTGCAGAAGATCACAGCTCGAGCAGCCGGAAGGTCGGCGAAATACGACACTCCGTACAGCGGACGGCCGTCAGATTCGAAAAATCGGCGCTCCTCGACCCACGCTTGCTTCACTGCAGGTTGCCCCGAAACCATCGCGCGCGAAGAATAACACTCGTGCATTTGCATAGAAATCCATGCGCGTTTGTCAGATTTAACCAGATGAGATCGGCTCGGATTTCCGTTTTCCAAGTCGACTGGCGATTTAGTAGGGTGAGTGACGCGGATTGCCCGGACAAATCTCTTGTCACTGTCGGGCGCGCGCAGGGAGGCCGGCATGACCTCACAATCCATCGACTACGACACCCTGGTCAGTGACGACAGAGTTCACGGCAGGGTTTATCTCGATCCCGAGATTTTCGAGGACGAGATCGCCAGGATCTTTCATCGCGGATGGGTCTACGTAGGGCACACCGGCGAGATTCCGGAGCCGGGTGATTACAGGTTGAGGAAGATCGGACGTGCTCCGGTGATTATGGTGCGCGATGATGATGGCGAGGCGCGCCTGCTGCTCAATCGATGCCGCCATCGCGCCGCTACCGTCTGTCAGATCGCGCAGGGGAACGCAAAGTTTTTCCGATGCGCTTATCACGGCTGGACTTACCGCAACAACGGTGAGCTCAGCGCGGTTACTTACCAGGATGGCTACGGCGGGACGTTACGCAAGGAAGAGATGGGCCTCACCAACGTTCCACGGATGGGAACCTACCGCGGATTTGTATTCGGCAGCCTCGCGCCCGACGGAATCTCGCTCGATGAGCATCTTGGAGCGGCCAAGGATCAGATTGACCTGTTCGTCGATCTGTCGCCCGAGGGCGAACTCGACGTGCGCTCCGGTGTGAACAAGTACAGTTACACCGGCAACTGGAAGCTGCAGATCGAGAACGCGATCGACGGTTACCATCCGAACCTGGTTCATCAGTCGACCTTTGAGGTCATTCAGAAGCGGATCAAGTCCTCGATGGACGTGTTCAACGGCAATTCGATCGGCGAGACGCGCGACCTCGGCAATGGTCACGTGATGCTCGATTTTCGCCGGTACAATCGGGCCGCGGCTCGCGGACCGAGGGTTCTGCCGACGATTTCCGGCCGAGGTCAGGAGTACCTGGATGCGATGATGCGGCGCTACGGAGCCGAACGCGCCGCCGAAGTGATCAACGCGGGCGGCACCCATTTGCTGGTGTTCCCTAACCTGATCCTGATTGGCGTGCAGATTCGGGTGGTACAACCCGTCAGCACCGAATACACGGAGGTCTACCTGTATCCGACGCTGCTCAAGGGCGTTCCGCCCGCGATGAATGTCGCGCGTCTGCGCGGTCACGACGGATTTTACGGTCCTGCCGGCGGAATCGCTCCCGATGATATCGAGATGTTCGCGCGAGTGCAGGAGGGGCTCCATGCGGAAGTTGATCCGTGGCTACTGTTCTCGCGCGGATTGCATCGCGAACGCCACGACGCCGACGGGAGCATCGTTGGACAAATGACTGACGAAGTTCCCCAGCGCGGAATATGGTCCCACTGGAAAAAGGTGATGATGGGCGAGGCTGAACTTCGGCGTCATCAGGTGGAGCTCCGAAGAGTTGCCGCGGCCGACTGAGGGACGAGCCCAAGTGTCCGGGGATCGATCGAAAGTCGAGAGTTTTCTCTACCGAGAAGCGCGCCTCATGGACGAGAACGCCTACGACGAATGGCTTTCGCTGTGGACTGACGACGCGCTCTACTGGGTTCCCTGCAACCGCGACGATAGTGATCCCGCGCGCGAAATCTCGGCGATCTACGACGACCGTGCGCGCTTGCAGGGTCGCATCGATCGCCTGAAGAGCGGGGTGGCGTACGCGCAGGATCCGAAATCGCGAATGCGGCGCCTCATTTCAAATATCGAGATCGAGGAAGCCGACACGGGCGAACTGATCGTGAGTTCAAACTTCATGCTGGTCGAGCTCAGGCGGTCGAAGCAGGATCTGTTTGCCGGGCGCACGATTCATCGGCTTCGATCCGAGGGCGCCAGCTTCAAAATTTGTCACAAGAAAGTGCTGCTGGTTAACAACGATGAGGTAATCGACAACCTGACCTTCCTCATTTGAAGGCCGCCGTTCCGACTCTCACTGGTCGCAAGGCATTGGCTGCACTTCCGGTTGTGACGGTATGCAATTCTTGATGTCCGAGGCTTCGGCGGCCATGCTGCGGAGCTTGACGATCTCTCGCGGATAGCCGGCTAGCACGTTGCTCAGGATCCGATACACCTCGACGTTCACCACCAGATCGGTATGCAGGCCGTCGACTTCATAGCTATCGCCGTTCTCGGTGGTAGCGAACCTCCAATCAACTATCCCGTCCTGGCGAGAATAGATCGAAGTGAAGCGGACGCCACGCGGAAGCGGGGTTCCGGAAGCTTCTGTAGAAAAGGCGCAGGTACATCGTTCTGTTCCGCAGCCCTGCGGCGCTTCGATGAACTTCTGAAAAAATGAATGAATCGCGAACAGCGCCGGCCGCACTTCGGGTGTGACAGCCTGCCATCCATCGCGCAGTGGCGAACCAATCGCTATGACATGGCGGACCAGGTCAGCACGCTGCCGAGCGAGCGCGCAACCTACCAATCCACCCAAGCTGTGGCCGATGATAACAATCCTGCCTCCCGCATCCTTCGAGATCTCTTCCAGGCGACTCAGCATGCGCTCAACCTTGCGCTGCGGGCATCCCACATTAACGTTGATTCCCGAGTGATGCGTGCGATAGCCAATCTGTTGTAGCCATCGCGACATCGTGGTGAAGGTCCAGTCGCCGGCGGTGAAGCCCGGGATCAACAGAATCGCCTGGTTCTGGCCTTTGGGAATACCGTTGCCTTGGAAGACGGGATCCAGAAGAAGCGCTGAACGCTTGCTGCTATAGTCTCGGTAAGCGTTGTATATGAGGGTGCTTACGGGCAACGCTTGATCTCCTGCTGTCGTTCAATACAGCAAAACTCGCGCCGGGCTGATGAGCCCGAGTCTCTTGGAGGGGCTCGCGGCTCTAAACGCCAATATGTAAAATTTACATACCGCTAAAATCGGGATTGGTTCGCTCCTGTCGCGGTAATAGCGTTGGGATGTGGATCTTCTCGTGAACCCGCCGCTGCTGCCGATGCTCGCGAAACGGATCGATGAGCTACCGGCGGGGCAGACATGGATCTTCGAGCCGAAGTGGGACGGGTTTCGCGCGTTGATCTTCCGCGACGGTGACGAAATCCTGATTCAGAGCCGCGATGCGAAGTCGCTGAATCGGTATTTTCCCGAGTTGCTCGAGCCGCTGCGCACGCAACTGCCTACTCGATGCGTTCTCGACGGTGAAATCGTGGTCGCCAAGAACGATGGGCTCGACTTCGAGGAATTGCAGCTGCGGATTCATCCGGCTGCCTCGCGGGTCAAATTGCTGTCGGAGCAGAGTCCAGCATCGATCGTCTTTTTCGACATGCTTTGCGAAGGCAATCGCGATTTGCGAAACGAGACGTTCGATCGGCGGCGGGAAAAGCTGGAGTCGCTGCTGGCTGGTGCGGTGCCGCCAATCCATGTGACTCCGGCTACGCGTGAATCAGCCGTCGCGTCGGATTGGTTCAGGCGCTTTGAAGGCGCGGGCCTTGACGGGGTTATGGCCAAACCGATTTCCGGCACCTATCAACCTGACAAGCGCGTGATGTTCAAGGTCAAGCATGAGCGCGACTGCGATTGCGTGGTGGCCGGCTTTCGATGGCACAAAGGAGGCGCCGGCACTGCGATCGGGTCGCTTCTGCTCGGCCTGTTCGACAACTCGGGCGCGTTGCAACACGTGGGGGTATGCGCGAGCTTCACGCAAGCCAAGCGCCAGCAACTAGTGAAATTTCTCGATCCTTATCGTCGCAACGCTCTCGCCGACCATCCGTGGAAGTCGTGGGCGGAACCGACTTCAAATGACGCATCGCATCGGATGCCGGGAGGTCAGAGCCGTTGGAGCCACGGCAAGGATCTATCGTGGGAGCCGTTAAGACCTGAGCTGGTAGTGGAAGTCGCGTACGAGCATATGCAAGGCACGCGCTTCCGTCATATCGCGCAGTTCCGGAGGTGGCGCGCCGACAAGGAGCCGCGCGATTGCACCTTCGCGCAGCTTGAAGTGGTTCCACCACACGAGCTGAAAGCCATCTTTTCAGGAGACATTTAGCTAGCAGGCGCTCAAGTGCTTTTGTGAGACGCGCGTAGCTTGCGCCATTCGCGAGTAGGGTCGTCATCAGGATCGGGAGTTTCATTAAGGGGCCGTAGCTCTTCGGGCACGTGGCGCAGGTTGATTCGGATTCGCGTCCAGCTCGACGATCTGCCGCGCATCGAATCGACCAGCACGTCATCGGCGGCGAGAAGCTTCGCGGCCTCGGGGTGATTGCGCTTCCATCTTTCCAGACCTGAAAGCGCGGCTTCCTTGATTGGTGAGTTCGCGACCACTATCAGCGGCATCTTCGCTCGCGGCGCCTTTGCGACTGATCGGGCGCGCGAAGGTGCCACCCGGCGCGGTTCGCTTTCTGTCTTGCGAAAGTGCGGCGGCCAGGGTGCCTCGCCGAGGCCCGCGGCTTCGTCTCGGGCCGCAAGCTCGAGTAATTTTTCGAGTGAGCCGGCCGCTTCGTCGATGCCTTCATGCGGATCGCCGATCTCGAGAAACCGTTTCGGAATTGTGAGCACAGTAAAGTCGGACGGGTCGCAGTCGGGAACCTCGTTCCAGTGAAGCGGGGTGGAGACGCGGGCGTCGGGGAGCGGCCGCACAGAATAGGCAGAGCAGGTCGTGCGGTCCTTCGCGTTCTGGTTGTAATCGAGGAACACGCCGTGGCGCTCCTCTTTCCACCATTTCGATGTAGCCAGGGTGGGCGCGCGTCGTTCGACCGCTCTCGACAAAGCGAGCGCCGCCCGACGCACCTCGTCGAAGGTCCATCGCGGATAAATCCGCACATTGATGTGCATCCCGCGCGACCCGCTGGTCTTGGGCCAGCCGCGAAGGCCCATCTCGTCCAGAATCGATTTCACCTCGAGCGCGACCGTGCGCACGTCCGCCCAACTGACGCCAGGACCAGGATCGAGATCGACCCTCAACTCGTCGGGATGATCGAGATCGCCGGAGCGCACCGTATGCGGATGCAGCTCGATGCAGCCAAGATTGACGATCCATGCAAGCCCGGCAGCGTCGTCGACCACGATTTCTTCCGCGGTGCGACCTGAAGGGAACGCGAGCGTTATTGTTCGCAGCCACGAGGGGCGCTGCGATGGTGCGCGCTTCTGATAGAACGCCTCGCCGTCGGCGCCGTTGACATATCGCTTGAGGACTATAGGACGATCCCGGATTCCGGCGAGCGCGCCCGGCGCGATCGACAAGTAGTAGCGAACCAGGTCCAGTTTCGAGAGCTTGGTCTGCTTCGAGAAGTACAGCTTGCCTGGATTGCTAACGCGGACCTCGTGTCCGTTGATCAAGAGCAACTCGGTAGCGGCTTCCTTCGGCACAAGGTAAGTCTACAAACCATTAGCGCGATGTGACAGGTTTCTAATCGAGAGCCCAATGAAGATAGCGACCTTCAACGTTAATGGTATCGGTGCTCGGCTATCGGCGCTCATCCGCTGGCTGGCAGAATTCAAGCCGGATGTTGCCTGCTTGCAGGAGCTGAAGGCGCCGCAGGAGAAATTTCCGGAGGCCGCCATTCGCGAAGCCGGCTACGGCGTTATCTGGCATGGGCAGAAGAGCTGGAATGGGGTCGCAATCCTCGCGCGTGGCTCAGATCCGGTCGAGAGTCGTCGTGCGCTGCCGGGCGATCCCGAGGACGTGCACAGCCGCTATATTGAGGCGATGATCAATGGCGTGCGGGTGGGATGCCTTTATCTACCAAACGGCAATCCCGCGCCCGGCCCGAAGTTCGATTACAAGCTGCGGTGGCTGGAACGCTTCACGAAACACGCGCAAGAACTGCTCGCCACGGCGGAGCCGGTCGTTCTCGCCGGGGACTACAACGTTATCCCGACCGAGATCGACGTCTACAAGCCCGAACACTGGCTCAAGGATGCGCTCTTTCTGCCAGAGGTGCGGAGCGCGTTCGCCGATATTGTCGCGATGGGCTGGACCGACGCGGTGCGCAAGCTACATCCAGATGAGCGCATCTACACTTTTTGGGATTACTTCCGAAATAACTATGCGCGCGATGCGGGCCTACGTATCGATCATCTGCTGGTGAGTCCCGCTGCGGCCCCGCGACTGGTTAGCGCGGGCGTCGATCGCGAAGTACGCGGATGGGAAAAAGCGAGCGACCACGCTCCGACATGGATTGTGATTGAGGAAGGGCCGAAATCTCAATGACGCTTTAGCCGGTGACCGGCAGTTCAAGCGGTTCCTTCGACAACAACGCGCAGCGTTCGAGGACTGCGGCCAACGCATTCAGGGTGACCGGCTTGGCGACGTACTCGTCCATGCCGGCATCGAGGCATCGTCGACGTGCGCCCTCGAGGGCATGCGCCGTCATCGCGATTATCATCGTGTGCCGCTGATCACTTTCGCGCCGCCGGATTTCCGCCGTGGTAGCGTATCCATCCATCACAGGCATCTCACAGTCGAGCAGCACGACCGCGTAGTGCGTGCTGACCAGCGCTTCAATCGCGGCGTGGCCGCCACCAGCCAGGTCGACGCGATATCCCAACCTCTTTAGTTGCTTTTCGGCTACCTTCAAGTTCACCAGGTTGTCATCGACCACGAGGATGCGCGCCGGGTCGAGCGACGGGTCAGGCGGGGAAGCCGCAATCTCAGGCTGGGGCAGGACAGATTCGCCAATCGACGATCCACTTTCGGGTAGTCCCAAGCGAGTCAGCGCAATGAGGGCGTCGTACAGGCGGACGGGCCGAACCGGCTTGGTCAGCAATCCATCGAAATCCTTGCGGCGGCCAGCCGCCAACATTGCGCTTTCACCGACCGGGCTCATCAGTAGGAGTCGCGTTCTCGAAAGCGACGGATCGGACTTGATCGCGCGAGCCAGTGCGGAACCGTCCATCCCGGACATCTCGGCGTCCACGATCACTGCCTGGTAGGGCCGATTTTCAACGGACCGCTGGCGCATCGCGGCCAGCGCCATGTCTCCGCTCGCTGCGGTCTCGGCGATCATGCCCCAGGATTTCAGAGTGTTCGCGACCACCTCGCGATTAGTCGCATTGTCATCGACGATGAGAGCGTGGGTGCCCTTGAGCAGCAAGGCATTGGATTGCAGGGCCGGAACCGTCGCCGGCCGTCCGAATCTCGCGGTGAAATAGAAGGACGAGCCCTTTCCCGGCTCACTTTCTATTTCAATCTTCCCCTGCATGCGGTCAACCAGTTTCTTCGAGATTGTAAGCCCGAGGCCGGTCCCGCCATATTTGCGGGTGGTCGACGCGTCGGCCTGCGAGAAAGGATCAAAAAGCCCACGCTGCATGTCCTTCGGGATGCCGATTCCGGTGTCACGAACCTCGAATCGAAAACTGACGTCGTCGTCGGTTTGCGCGGATGCGGAAACGCGCAGGATCACTTCGCCGGCGTGGGTGAATTTTAGAGCGTTCCCGAGCAGATTGTTCAGGACCTGGCGCAGGCGGAGCGGATCGCCCGAGATGATGGTCGACACCTCGCTACCATACTCGAGCATCAGTTCGAGGCCTTTTCGGCGGGCGTCTTTGGCGAACAGTTCGATCGTACTTTCGAGCACGCTCGCCAACTCGAAATCGATTCGTTCGAAAACCACCTTGCCGCCTTCGAGCTTGGTGAAGTCGAGGATGTCGTTGACGATATTGAGCAACAGATTGCTGCTCTCGGAGAGCGTGCGCGCGAATTCGGTTTGATCCGGGGTCAGGTCCGATTCGAGCAACATTTCAGCAAACCCGATGATGCCGTTGAGCGGGGTGCGAATTTCGTGACTCATGTTGGTCATGAACTCGGACTTGATTCTCAAGGCTTCGAGGGCGGTTTCGCGCGCTGCCACCAGCTCGGTGTTCTTGGCTTCAAGTTCCGCAAGCAGGCGGGCACGAGTCTCGGCGAGTTGCCCCATGACCAGCGCCTCGGCGGCGGCGGACCTGGTTTCATCGCGCAGTTGAACTTCGCGGGCCTGACGGTTGCGATCGGCGACCTGTTTGCGGCGCAGCAGGTTGCGCAGCTGCGCCTTGGCGACCGCGAAGTGGGCAGACTTCACGACACAATCGTCGACCCCGGCGCTCAGCGCTTCGCGGACGGTCGCGCTGGTAGGATCGCTGGTAAGCACTATCAAGGGGATCGTCCGCCAGTCGGGAGAATCCCGTATTTGTCTGAAAAACCTCGGATCGGCCGAGGAGCTTTCGATTAGTATGCAGTCGGCCCGGCGGACCACCAGCAGTTCGAGGGCCTCGGCGACCGATTGCGCGATGGCCATCTCGTAATCGTCGCTAAGCAACTCCGACGCAAGCTGGTGCAGATACGATGAGTCGCTCCCGATAATACCCAGCAACTTCTTGTTGCCGAAAAGGCTCTTGGCGCCGTCTGTCGCGCGCATCGCTTCGCGCGAGTTGGTAAGCGCGCCCAGTCGAACCAGCAACATAGCCTGGTCTTCGCTCTTGCGCATGAAGGCGTCGGCCCCCGCCTCGAGCGCGTCGATCTCAATGTCGGGATCGTCCGAATCGGTGAAGAAGACGCAGGGAATCTCGCGCAGGACCGTGTTGGATTTGATCCTGCTGATGAAAGTCAGACCGTCGATACCAGCCATCTGACCGTCGACCACGATCGCGGCGGGCTGAATCTCCGCCGTCAGCCGCAATCCCTGGGCGCCGCTCTGGCCTTCGACCAGGCGATATCCGTTGGGCTCGACCAGCTGCTTGAGCCACTGACGAAATGCTTCGCTGGGATCGATCACGAGCAGGTTAGGGAGTTGATGAACCGCCGCGTTCGAGCGCCGCTCGCTTATCAGTTCGTTCACACAACTGAGCAGGTAGCGTTTGTCATACGGTTTGCCGACGTATTCATCGGCGCCGGTGGTGAGCCCGCGCACCCGGGCGCGAACGTCGGCCTCGAGCGAAAGCAGGATCACAGGAATAGCGCGGGTCTCCACTGTCCCCTTCAACTCGGACAGGAACGAAACGCCGTCGCCATCGGGCAACTGGACATCCAGCACGATCAAATCGAACAGGCTCTTCTGCAGGGCGGCGCGGCCTGCCGCCAGCGTGGCAGCGAGGCTGCAGTCGTAACCGCCAGCCTCGAAGGCGGCTTTCAGGTCCATTCGGACAGTCAAGCTGTCGTCGACTACCAGTACGCTTGAGCTCATGGGTTTACTACGTCTCCAAGGCGTCGTCGCGCCATCTGACAGAGCGTGCCGGCCACGTCGGACAGGGGAGCAACGACTTGTGCGGCATCCAGGGCGATGGCTTCACGCGGCATCCCGAACACGATCGAGCTGGCTTCATCTTGGGCTATGGTCTGGCCACCGCGCTGCCTGATGGCGAGGAGGCCGACGGCGCCGTCTTTGCCCATCCCGGTCAGCAGACAGGCGATAGCTTGCGCGCCGCATTCACGAGCGACGGATTCGAACAGCTCGTCAATCGAGGGGCGACACAGGTGGCGCGGCGGAGAAGCGGTAATGTGCAGGCGGCCCGCGTCGACAGTGAGATGACGGTCGGGCGGAGCCATGATTATTTCGCCACGGCCGGGTTTCGGCAGCAGCTCGCCATCGACCGCAACTCGTACCGGCAGGTGCTTCGAGCGCGTTGCGATCCATTGAAGAAGACCGGGTGAGAATTCCGGCGCGATGTGGATGACGAGCAGAATTGAGAGCGGAAAGTGTGATGGAATCTGCGAAAGGATTTTTGCGATCGCAGGCGGACCGCCGATCGACGCTCCGATGGCGACAATCAAAGCATCATCGTTTTCGAGGACGGGAAGCGAAACTGCCTTCGGGTTGGCCGCCGCTAAATTAAGGCCCCTGGAGCGTCGGTTGACCGACGAACGTCGAATCGGCTTGATGCGGGAAACCATCTTCACCGCTGCGACCAGTTCGCGTTCCCACATCCCGTCGAGCTCGATTCCAGGGGCTTTGTCGAGCACGTCGACGGCGCCAGCCGCAAGCGCATCGAAGGTCTGCAGGACCTGGCCACGATTGGACGAGGCCGAGACCATCAGGATAGGCGTTGGACAGTTGGCCATGATGTATTCGGTGGCGGTGACGCCGTCCATCACCGGCATCATCACGTCCATGGTGATTACGTCGGGACGCATCCGCTGGCACAGTTCGGTTGCGGAACGGCCGTCGCTGGCCTCGGCGATTACTTCCAGCGCGGGATCGGTGGATAGCGTCTGGATCAGGCGCTTGCGCACCGTGATCGAATCGTCAGCGACCAACACTCGAATAGTTCCCATTGCGCTAGCCCACCAGGCTCCGAACGGTTTCAAGCATCGAGTCCTTGCTGAACTCGCCCTTGACTATGTATGCGCGGGCGCCTGCCTCGGCGCCGCGCCTGCGGTCGTCGGCGCCACCGCGGGTGGTGACGAGGATCGAAGGAATCCCGAGCAGGTAGTCATATTCGCGGGTCCGCGAGACGAACTCGAAGCCATTCATTCCGGGCATCTCGACGTCGCAGACGAAGAGGCTGTAATGGCGCTCGCGCGCCTTGGCCATCGCGTCCTCACCGCTGACTGCCATATCGACCTTGTAGCCGCCAGCCTCGAGGATGCTCTGCAGGAGCACGCGACTGGTTAGAGAATCGTCGATGACCAGGACCAGTGGAGTTGGACTCGGATCCGGGATGCGTTGCGAGGGGACCGAATTGGCGGCTACGAGGAGCGCTTCCGGGTTGAGCACGAGTTGCGGATTTCCTTGCGCGTCGAAAACGGCGCCGGCGAGCGTGGTGATACGGCCGGCGGCAGCGGGCAGCGGATGCACGATCACTTCGCTGGCATGGATTACGCGGTCGACTCCTACCGCGAGGAGTTCCGCGTCAGCTTGAACGATCGCGGCCAGGCGCGGGCGCGAATCGGCGCCGGTCTCCTGCGCGCACCGCATCGTGTCGGCGAGCCGGATAAATGGAATCGCGTGACCCTCGAAGATCATTGAGGAGCGGCCTGCCAACGTAACGATCGCATCGTCGTCGAGCCGCAATGCGCAATGGACCGCCTCGAGCGGAACCCAAATAAGCAAATCGTCGGCGCCGACCAGGACCGCCCTGACTGACGAAAGCGAGACTGGTACTTCGATCTCGACGCTGGTGCCGATGCCAACCTCGGTGCGGACTCCGACCCGGCCCTTGAAGCGGCCCGCGACCTCGCGAACCACTTCGAGACCGATTCCGCGGCCGGCCACTTCGTTGAGCGAGGGGCTGGTGGTCACTCCCGGGCTGAAGATTAGTTCGAGGGCGTCTGGCGAAGAGAGCGCGGCGGCACTGGCCGCTGACATTACTGCGCGATCGACAGCGGCGCGGCGAACCGCGTCGATATCGATTCCAGAACCGTCGTCGGAGCAGGTAAACAGGATTCGATCGGCGTGGCGCGCGATCTTGAGTCTTACTTCGCCGCAGGCTGGTTTGCCGGATGCGAGGCGGTCTTGCGGACTCTCGATTCCATGCGCGACGGCATTGCGCACCAGATGTGCCAGAGCTTCTCCGATAGCCGAGAGCACGTGGCTTTCGAGGCGCTGCTCGCGGCCCGAGGTGTGGAAGACGACCTGCCGTCCGAGCGTCTCGGCGGCGTCGCGCACCGCGCGCTCCAGCGCCGGGAAAAGCAGGCTGGTGGGCAGCAAGCGGAGCCGGTCGATGTTCCCGCGGACTTCCGCGATCTCACGATCGGTACTGTCGGCGCGCGTCCCCAAACCCTGACGGGCATGCTGAAGCGCCAGCCGCATCTCTTCGATGGTTTCGTGCAGGCCCGGCCCGGGCTTCGCGTCGGTCAATTGCTGCTGAAAGGCCGCAAGCCGATCCTCGACCTGCTTGACCGCTTCGATTCCGCGGCGGATGCCGTCGAGCTGGACCGCGGTTTCGGAGACGCCGCTCAGCAGCGCGTCCATCTCGGCCACGCCGACGCGGACGCGCTCGAACGGCTCCAGCGCCGACGGCCGCGATGGCGCGCCGGCGGGTGGTGGCGGGTCGAGTGCGTTTATCTCCGACGAAATTATATCGACCTGCTCGAGCAGCCTGCCTATCTGTTCCCTGCTGACTGTGTCGGGGGAGCCGCGATGGGGCGCCAACGCGTCCTCCATCGCATGTGCAATCTCGGCGATACGGGGCAATCGGACAACCCGCGCAGCACCCTTGAGCGTGTGCGCCTGGCGGAGCAGACGCGCGACCGCTTCCGCGCCGGCGTCGCCTCTTTCGAGCCCGAGGATATCGCGGCTCAGATCGGAAACGATCTCACGCGCTTCGATCTTGAAATACTGGTAAAGATTTTCGTCGGCCATAAGTCGCTATCCGATCAGGCCGTATCCACGGAGGCCGGCGCTCCGGCCTTTTCCACAATTTTCCCGGCGATTGAGCTGACGTTCAGCAGCCACAACTGCGACGAGCCGGATCCGACCGCATCGGTTGCATGGAGTGGCGCTCCGGTGCTCGCCGGATTGAGCTCGACGCGTGGCACCATCATGGTTCCCGTGACTGCGGTGAATGCGAGTGCAATGTCCTTCTCGCAACGGCAGAGCACCATCCATCGATTCTGCTCGATACTCAATTCCTGACTGCCGATCATCGTCGCAAGGCTGTAGACCGCGACCATCCGGCCCTTGAGCCCGGCGATTCCCAGTAGTCCGGAATCCGCGCCGGGGATCGGCACGATGGTCTGGGCACGGGCAAGTCCGGCGAGATCGGCAACCTTAAGGGCGAACCGGGCCGTGGCGACGCGCACGATCAGCAGGTGCACAAGCTCCTGGCCGCGCTCGACCAGCGGTTGCTGGAAGGTCAGGTCAAACGCCCGCTTCAGGTCCTCGAACTTCAGTAGGACGTCGGTTTCGCTCAATTCGCTGCCTCACACAGGCGCAATTCGGAAGCGCAGAGATCGATAAGAGTGCTGCGGCTGAAGCCACCACCGAACAGCAGGACGCGGGCAGGATCCTCCTGCGCGAGCAGCATCGAGGCATTCTGAAGCTCGCGCCGCGCACCCGGCAGGTCGCCCTCGCGCCGGAACATGAGGCCGAGCCGCAAGTGAGGCATCGCGAATGCCGCGTCGAGGTAAACCCCGACCCGGTAGCTGTCGATCGCGGCTGCGCGCTGGCCACCGTGCTCGTGACAGAGGGCGGTCAGGTAATGCGCGGCCGCATTGAGACCGTCCAGCGCGAGTAAAGAGGAGCAGAGCGCAGCAGCCTGATCGAGCTTCCCGCGTTCCACCTGGATAATAGCCGTCAGCAGGAGCACATCGGGATCGAGCCGGTCCGCGGGCGCAAGAGCCTGCAGAGTAGCCAGCGCCTCATCGTACTGTTCCGCCTTCATCAGAGCTGCACCGAGGCTGAGGCTCGCACCCTTTTCGGCCAGGCTCGCCGTTTCGAGCGAAGACGGAGCAGGTTCGGCGAATGCGGGCTTGGCTGAAGTCGGGCGCGATACCGACGGGGAAAGGATCGGGCGGTCGCGCGACAGCGAGGGCATGAGCGGCGGGGATCCATCTTTGCGCGGACTTACTCGCCACGCGCCCGGCCTCAGCGAGGCGGGCGGTCCTCCGGCGCTGCGCAGCACGTAGTAAAAGGCGCCCTCCGCATGCTCTACATGAAACGACTGCGAGATTCCGCGCAGCGGCTCGGCGTGGCTTAGAAAGAGAAATCCGTCCGGCGCGAGCGCGCGGGCGAAGCGGGCAATTGCTTCGCCCACAACCCGCGCGGACAGGTACATAATTACGTTGCGGCAAAAAACTATGTCGAAACGATCTGGTTGCCAAAATTGATAGTCTTCGTGGGCGATACTGCGTTCCTCGAACTGCACCATCGCCTGCACGCTTTCATCCAGCACAAACTGCCCGCGTTCGCGGCGGAAATATTTCTCGACGCACTCCGGCGGCGTCGCGCGCATCGACCAGGCCGAATAGATCCCGCGCCGCGCCCTCGTTAAAGCTTCCGGGTTGATATCGATGGCTAGAATCGAGACTTCGACGGGGGCCGACGGGCCAAGCTCCCGCAGGATCATTGCCAGCGTGTAAGGCTCTTCACCGGTGGAACATCCGGCGGACAATATCCGGATGGGCCGGCCGCTATCGCTCCGGGTCAGCCGCGGCAGCGCGACCTCGGAAAATACGCTGAGCTGCTCGGGGCTGCGGAAGAAATAGGTCTCGCCGATGGTAAGCTTCACGGCGAGCTCGCGTAGCTCGTCGTGCATCGATAGATCAGACTCAAGGCGGGTAAGGTAGGAGTCGAAGCTGCGGCATTGCAGCGCGCGCATCCGCGCCGTCAGGATAGCCTCTAACTCGGGGAGCGATGAACTGCCGTACTGCAGGCCGAGGCGTTCCTCGATCAATTCCGCGAACCGCATCAGTTTCGCCTCGCCGATGGCCGGCGCAGTTCTGATCATGAATTCTCCAGCCGTGCCAGTTCCTTGTCCGTGATAATTCGCGATCCCTCGAGGACCAGCATGAGTTCGCCGTCAAGCAGGCCGATCGCGGTGAGCACCTCGGGATGCGCTTGCAGCAGCAGCGGCGGAACTTCGGAAAGCATCGTGCGGTCGAACTCCCGCACGCCGGTTATCGACTCGACCGCGAGGCCTACCACCCGGGCGCCGACCCGCAGGGTAACAAGACGCGACTGCTTAACTTCGGCCGAACCGGTTCCAAGCAGAATTCCGAGATCGACTACCACCACCGTGGCGCCGCGAATCACGGCGACTCCCTGGACCCATTCGGGGGCGCCGGCGATAGCCGTGATTGGCGGGCTACGCAGAGTTTCGATAACGCTCGCCAGCGGTAGCGCGCAGAACAGATCGCCCGATCTCACCAACACCACCGCCAATCGGGTAGAAGATGAGCTGGCCTGGGTTGCGATCGTCGTCAATTGAACACGCGATTAGTCCTAGCGGGACGGGTGCAATTTCCGCTCCAACCTGAGCGAGCGATCGCACCGCATATTGACGAGCTATGAACGCTTTTAGGGGCGCGCTATCTGAGAATAAGGTGTGCTACCCGGCACATAGGGTGACCGATTGCTGCCGTTCGCCAATTAAATGTCACGAATTTCGGAGCTATTGGCAACTAATCCGCGTTCGATGCGACGCTAGTCTCCTGAATCCGCGGCACGACCTATGCTCCACCAACGCGAGCAACGCCGCCACGGAGGCAATTGGCAGGATGAATCGATCAAGGTCGTTTGGCGTTTTGATCGCGCTTGGGTTCGCAGTTTCGTTTGTCATGCTGGTAGTCGTCGCCACTGTCGGATACTTCAGTATCGGCGGAATCTGGAACAACACGCACAAGATGGCGCAGACCAATGACGTGATCGATCAGCTTTCGCTGCTCACCTCGAAACTTAAGGACGCTGAGACCAGCCAACGCGGCTACCTGTTAACCGGTAACGACACTTATCTCGAGCCCTATAGGCTGGCTGACGCCTCGATCGACAACGTTATAAAAGAGCTGCGCGAGTTGACCGTCGACAATCCGGCTCAGGCCCGCCGCCTCGAGCAAGCGTTGCCGCTGATTCAGGCCAAGATGGCGGAACTCAAACAGACCATCGAGCTGCGGCGCACTGAAGGCTTCGACGCGGCCGTGAAAGTGGTGGCTACAGGCCACGGTAAAGCCTTTATGGAGAACATCGCGCAACTGGTGGCCGCGATGGATGACGACGAAAGAAATTCGTTGCGGGTAGAAAAAGCCCGGACGGACTTCAATGCGAATCTCTCGGAGACGACCATAATTTCTGCGTCGATACTCGCCTTTGTACTGACCGGGCTGGTCGGATGGTATCTTACCAGTTCATTGACCCGACAGATCGGATCAGCGGCTGCGCTACTGCAAAGCTCATCCGGCGAACTTCAGGCTGCCGCTAATTTACAGTCGTCCGGCTCGACCGGGCAGGCAACGGCAGTCAACGAAATCGCCACTACTATCAACGAACTCCTGTCGACCTCGCGCCTGATTGCGGAGAACGCGCAACGGGTCGCCAAAGTCGCGCAGGAGACTTCACTGACTGCGAGTCGCGGCGACGAGACGGTGCAACGTACTACGCAATCTATCGCCGGCATCAAGACTCAGGTCGACGTAGTAGTGGTTCACGTACTCGAACTCGGCAAGAAGTCCCAGCTGATCGGGAGCATTACCGAGATGATCAACGAACTTGCAGAACAGACCAATATCCTTGCGATAAATGCGACGATAGAAGCGGCAGGCGCGGGCGAATGGGGCAAGCGCTTTGCGGTAGTGGCGGACGAAATTCGCAAGCTTGCCGATCGTGTCAGCGTCTCATCGAGCGAAATTCGCCAGCTGTTGGACAACATCCGGGCCTCCGCCAGTTCCACGATTGCGGCGACCCAGGACGGTTCGAAGCTGGTCGACGCGGGCGTCCGCGAGTTCGCCGAAGCGGCGGTATTGTTCAGGCAGATCGCCGCTCTGGTCAGCACCGCCAGTGAGGCGGCGCGCGAAATCGAATTGAGCACCGAACAGCAGGCGAGCGCGGTGGATCAGGTCCGGGTGGGCGCATCGGATCTGGTGCAAACCGCGCATGAGACCGATACCAGCTCGAAACAAGTGCTGAAGACTTCCTCCGAACTAGCAGGTCTCTCCAGGGAACTGGTCATGATGGTGCGCTCGAACGGACATCAGGCGGGTAATGGCAGAGCGGCGATATAGGTCAGCGGCACTGATGAGGACGCGCGCAGAGTCACAATCGGACATTGAGATCCAATTTCGCAATTTCAGGAAGCCGATCGTCCCAAGATAGTCCACGTGTCCGCGACTCTAACCTGCTCGGCGCGTCGTCTGGATGAAGATGCCTACTGAACCCCACGCCCCGCTTCGACGCGCTATGAATGTCGCATTTCTGACTCGAGTTGCTCTGAAATCAGCGGCATGGAACCTGCTGAATGGTCCTTGCGATGTCGATACTTATCGCCAATTACAGCGGGGCTGAAAACCTCCGCACGAAACAGGGAGTACTGAATTTTGTTCAAAAATATCGTTTCCAAACGCACGCGCTTGATGATGGGCGTAGCATCGATGTCGTTGCTGCTTGGCGGCACAGCATTGGCGGGCTCTGTCTCGACGAGTCTCGGCGTCAGCGGCTCAGTTACTGATGACTGCACGATTGCCGCGGCGCCCTCGATCGCCTTCGACGACTATCATCCGGCGACGAGCAACCTGACCAGTCCGCTCAATTCCACCGGAACGCTGTCGGTCACCTGCACTACGGGAACCGTGGCTGAAATCGATCTGAGCACGGGCGCGAACGGTGGCGCTGCGGTCGGTACTACCCGCGCGATGAAGAGTGGAACTAACCTGCTCAACTACGAGCTTTACTCCGACTCGAACCGAAGCGTCGTGTGGGGAGTGGGCGCGGGCACGGGTGGCGTGACCGAAGAAGCGGCACCGAGCGCGACCGCAGTTAACTACATCGTGTACGGGCAGGTCCCGGGCGGACAGAACATCCCTGCGGCGACCGACTATGCGGACTCAGTGGCGGTCACGGTCAACTTCTAAGCCGCTGACCAGGCATGCGTGGAAGACGAATGAGGCTTAGCGGTCGCAGCATGCTGGCAGGCTTAATCGTCGGAGCAGTCCTATCCGGGGCTGCTCCGGCGTTTTCGTCGGACTTCGTGGTCGAACCCGTCATCGCATTGCTTTCGCCGCACGCTCCCAGCGCCCCGCTCAACCTGAGCAATACCGGGGACAAACCGGTTCGCTTTGAATTGAGCAGCTATGCCTGGACCCAGGACCCGCACGGCGGAATCGTGCTGGCTCCGACCGACGACGTGATTTTCTTTCCACAGTTGTTCACGTTAGGCGGCGGCGAGCAGCGTAAAATAAGGGTCGGAGCCATGATCCCGCCCGACTCTGAAAAATCCTATCGCCTGTTTATCGAGGAGTTGCCTCCGCTCAAGACCGAACGGGTCTCCGCGAACAATGCCGTCACTATCCGGACGCGTATGGGCATTCCCATTTTCGTAAGCCCGGCGCATCCGATCCGCAGCGGGCAAATCGAAAGCCTCTCGAGCGCGGGGCGCAAGGTTTCCTACCAGGTTCACAACACCGGCAACGTTCATTTCGTGATCGAAAACACCGTCCTGAAGGGTCTGGACGGCGCCGGTAATTCCGTTTTCACCCTCCACGTCAGGGGTTGGTACGTGCTGGCCGGGCAGACCAGTAACTACGATCTAACCTTGAATCCCGAGGAATGTTCAAAGGCTGCCTCGCTCGAACTCTCGATTCGGACCGAAAGCCTGACCTTCGACAAGACCGCGCCAGCATCTCACGCGGATTGCACCGCGGCCGTTCCACCTTCGCTCGATTTGCTGCAAATAGCCAAACGGCATCCTGGGTCTGACTCGATGAAATAAGCCGGGGGGGCGGCGCGCGTGAGAGGGGGGATCTTGACTATGGCAATGTGGGCCGCGTGCGCGACAATGTTCGTTGCGGTGCCGCTGTTCGCGCAATCGGCATCGGAAACATCTGCGCACGATGCATCCGCCCCTACCGCTCCTGCGCCGGCCGCTGCCAATCCATCCGCGGAAACCAAAGACCAGCGAGCGCTGCTGTCGCTGTCAGTCAACGACGTACTGCACGGCGAGACCTCGGTCGTCCTGCACGACAAAGACGTGATGGTCAAGATCGACGATCTGAAAAACGCCGGCCTGCGCGGCTTCGCCGGCACTCGCGTGACTATCAAAGGACAGAGGATGGTCTCGCTCGCGTCGCTGGCCCCGGCTGTGACCTTCGAATTCGACGATCGCGACCTCACGCTGAAGCTGGTCGCCACGACCGCGTTACTGGCACCGACCGAACTCAGCTTCGGAACCCCCAGGCCCGCCGACCTCGAATTTCGCCGCGACACCAGTGGTTTCCTGAATTACTCGATGACGTTGAGCAACTTGACGACATGGGGCGGGTTTTTCGAAGGCGGTTTCAGCTACAAGGGAGGACTCCTTTATAGCGGACTCTCGGCGACGGCCACATCGGTGACTCGCGGCCTCTCTAATTACACTTATGACGATCGGACCCACCTCAGGCGTTACATTGTCGGCGACAGTTTCGTTTCCACTGGAATTCTGGGCGGCACGGTACTGCTCGGCGGCGTGAGTATCGCAAAGAATTTCTCGATCGACCCTTACTTCATTCGCTTTCCAACTCAAGACGTCGCCGGGGTACTGACCACTCCTTCCACGGTCGGCGTGTATCGCAACGGGCTGCTGATCAAGCAGGAGGAGCTGCCGCCCGGAGCATTCAACCTCAACAACATCCCGAGCATCATCGGGCAGGGCAATACCCAGGTCGTAATCCGCGACGCGCTGGGCAACGTGCGTGAAATCAACACGCCCTACTACGTGGGCGCGCAGCTGCTCCAGAAGGGACTGAGCGAATACGACTATGGAGTCGGCTTTCAGCGCAACGATCTCACCACCAGTTTTGAATACGGCACCCCGTCCGCTTCCGCGTCGCATCGCTACGGCCTGACCGATTGGCTGACTATCGGCGGCCGCCTGGAAGCGACGCGCGATCTGTTCAGCGCCGGACCCTCGCTGTCGTTAGGTACGATTGCCGGGCAGTTCGATTGCGCCTTGGCACTCAGCCGCGATGGCAGCGCCGATGGAGCGGCCGCTTCGGTCGGTTATCAATACCTGTCGCAAAAATTTGGCGGCAGCGCATCGATGCAGTGGATGTCGCCGCAGTACGCCAATCTTGGCCTCAAGTCGTCGCTGGATCGCGCAATCGTGCAGGGTCAAGCGTCGATCACCAAGTACCTCGGCTATGCGACGACAATCGGCGTCCAGTACAGCTATCAGCGTTACGAGATTAAGAGTACGCAGCACGCGATTTCATTTACCGAGACTTCCAGGCTCAGCCGCCGGATCAACTTGATGGTTACCGTTACTCGCGCACTGCCGGAAAATATGACGCCAGCCACCAACGACGTCTTTGTCGGACTCACCTACTTCTTTGGTCACGATACCGTCGGGTCGGTTTCGGGCGACGATTCGACTGGAAAATCCGGGACCGTGGCGCTGCAAAAGTCGCTTCCGCTGGGAAATGGCTACGGCTTCTTGCTTCAGGCGCGTGAAGGTTTCCAGGAGCAGGAGAACGCTTTCTTCCAATATCAGAATGATTACGGCCGCTACGAAGCCGACTACACTCATACTGAAGGACAGAACTCTACGCAGCTGAGCATTGCTGGCGGCCTCGTCGCGATCGGCGACCGCGTGATTCCTACGCGGCCGGTGCAAGATGGCTATGCGTTGGTACGAGTCCCGGGCCTCGAGAATATCCCGGCCGAGTGGAGCAACCAGGTAGTCGGCACAACCAATAAGAACGGCGATGTTCTGATTCCCAACCTGTTGCCGTACTACGGCAACCAGGTGTCGATTGCCGACACCAGTGTGCCGATCGACTACTCGCTCGACACCGACCGTAGAGTAATCGCGGTGCCCTACCGCGGCGGCGCCCTGATCACGTTTCCGGTGCATAGAATTCAGCAGATCACCGGCACACTGCAGGTCCAGTTGGCCGACAGGACCATCATTCCGGCGCTCGGCGAGATCTCGGTCGATTCCAATGGGCATACTTTCAGCTCGCCAATCGGTGAAAAAGGAGAGTTCTATTTCGACAGCCTGCCGGCCGGGAAGCATCCGGCGTCAGTGGATTTTTCGAGCGGCACTTGCCGATTTGAATTGGAAATACCGAAGTCCGACAAGTCATTCGTCAAACTCGGTCAGCAGATTTGTGTGTATGCGCAGACCGTGAGCGCGAAATGAGCTTCGCACGATGGATAAGCGCAATGCTGGCGGCCTTGACGCTTTTGCTCGCCATCGCGAGGGATGCGTCCGCATTTGGATGCGCCGTCAACGCCACTTCGATTGCCTTCGGCAGCTATCGCTCGCTCCGCCCGGGCGACCTGGTTTCGCTCGGTACAATTTCCTATACCTGCACCGGAACTCGTGGACGAATCTCGATTGCGCTTAGTCAAGGCTCTGGCCAATCCGTGAGCCTACGAAGCATGCGGCAGGGCGCAAAGAGTCTGAGCTACAATCTTTACCTGGATCCGACCGGCACCAGCATCTGGGGCGACGGGACCGACGGCTCGCAGGTGTATGTCGCCCGCGGTTCGGCCGATGGCGTGACAGTCAGGTTGATGGTTTATGGAAAAGTTCCGCCGCGGCAGGATGTCCCAGCAGGCGAATATCGCGACGCGGTTACGGTCAACCTGAACTTCTGAACGAAAGACCATCCAAATTCGTTCGTAGGGTGCCGCGCTCGACTTGCACGGCGGGGCGGAATCTCCTTCATCGGAAGCCGTGCTCTCTTCAATCGGCTTTGCTGGCTGGCCGGATGTGCAACTGATCCGCCATTCGGACCAGTCCTGCGAGCGATTCGGCCTTCATCTTGAACATCACCCGAGCGCGGTGAACTTTAATGGTCTTTTCAGTAGTGCCGAGCTCGGCGCCCGCCTGCTTGTTGAGTAGTCCCGCTGTGATCAACTGGAAAACCTGGCGCTCGCGGGGCGTGAGGAGCTCATACCTGCGCTGAAGGTCGTCAAGCTCTGCGCCCGACGCCTTCTGGTCGCGGCTACGTTCGGCGGCGCGGCGAATTGCTCCCAGCAAAACTTCGTCATCTACCGGCTTCTCGAGGAAGTCGGTCGCGCCACCCTGAATTGCCTTGACCGTCATGGGGATGTCGCCGTGGCCGCTTATGAGGATGACTGAAAGATACGGCAGGGTCTCAGCGAGTGTCTCCTGAAGCTTGAAGCCGTCGACGCCGGGCATACGCACATCGGTCACAGCGCAGTCGACCTGATTGCGAATTGGGTCTTCGAGAAACTCGCGCGCCGACGAAAAAGCGAAAACCTCCATCTCAGCGCTTTTGATGAGACGTGCCAACGAAGTGCGCGCCGATTTATCGTCATCGATGACGGCTACTTTCATGTGAGCGATGAGGTCGCTTTCTGCGAATCAAATCAGCCGGCGTCTACCATATTCGGTTCAACGGGCAGTGCGAATTCCAGCGTCGCGCCACGGTCAGGATTCTGCGTCGCCCAAAGCCTGCCACCGTGATTCTCGATGATTGAACGAACGATGGTGAGCCCCATACCCATTCCTTTCGACTTGGTCGTGAAGAATGGGTCAAACAGACGAGGCATGACCGTTGGGTCGATGCCCCTGCCCGTATCTCGAACCGACACATGCACGTGGCTCGGTTCGTTTCCACCCGCGAACAAACGGACTTCGCGCGGTCCGTCACCCTCGCATACCGAATCGAACGCGTTGAGGACCAGATTCAAAACGGCCTGCGTCAAATGTGTCTTGTCGCCCCGCACTGGTCGCAGAGAATCGGGTATCTCCGTCATCAACGCGATATTTTTCATTCGAGCGTCGGCGCTTACGATGCGATTGACATCGAGCAGAAGCTCTTTGACGTCGACCGACGATGTCTTGGCCTGGCCGCGTTGAAACATCGCGCGAACATCCCGGACGATTTCGACCGCGCGGGCATCGTCGCGAATTATGTCGTCTAGGGCGTTGTCGACTTCGGTCAGATCAGGAGTGCTGGATACGAGCAGACGGCGAGCGGCCCTCGCATTGCTCAGGATTGCTCCCAGCGGTTGATTCAACTCATGGGCCAGGGAAGCGGTAAGCTCTCCCATCGTCACGACTTGTGAAACCTGCCGCAATTCCTCCGAGAGGCGGCGGATTTCCCCTTCAACGCGTTTTCGTTCCAGCGCGTTTCCGAATATATCGGAGACCAGCCTGAGACGCTGGACTTCTTTCTGAGACCACACTCTCTCGGAAAAGATCGTGCCGAACAGGACCGCGCCGACAACGACTCCGCCAATCCTCAACGGGATCGTAACGTTGGACTTGGCTCCCGAGCGACGCGTAGCGGCCACATCTTTCGAGGCCTCGGGAGGAAGATCCTCAAGACGAGAGATCGCGACCAGTTCACCTGAGAGTATTTTGCCGGTGAGCCACGGATAAACGAACGGTGTCGTTCAACCTCAAGCGCTTGTCGGCGGCAATCACGCCCTCTCGCGCCCATTGGTGGGTCACGTACAAAGCTCCATCTGCGGGATCCATTTGAATGACAGTGCTGCGGTCGACATCGAGCGCGAGCACCATCCGCTCAAGCCATCGCTCTATTTCGACGTCGATCTCTTCGGCGGATGAGCGAATGAAAGCTGCCGACAAATCGCTCAGAAGCTTCTCGAAGTCCACGGCTTCCGGGTTTCGAGCGAGGTCGGCAGCGGAAGCGGTTGCTACCGCGGCGCCGACGTTTTCTGTTTCTTCCGAGCGGCTAGCCATAGCGTAGGGCGCGGGCCCGAAGCATCTCCATGGGGTGGACCCAAAGGAGCACTCCTCGTCGGTTTGTTATATGTCGGATCGATCGCTTGTGGATAGAGCGAATCTGCGACCACGTCTGACCGCGCGGCCAGTCCGCCGAGAATCGAAACGAGAAGACTTACGCGCTGGAATCCGTAACTAGAACTTCCAGATGACGTTGAGCGCGACGAAGTTGAGATAGTTCGTCGAGTAATGCCCCTGCAACGTTCCTGCAAGCGGTCCGCGGGTAGCACTGAAAGGACCGGGCCCCGCATCCATAAACTCCCACGCTGCGCCGGCTGTTACATCTTTATTAATCTCATATTGGATGCCGGTGCCGTATCGCAACTGGCGATCGAGCGGTAAGACAGGAACTCGGTTCGTTTGCGAGACCGGTGCGCTGTCATACGCGAAGCCTGCCGACCAAAGCCACCTTTCACCGATTCGCAATTGTTGCCCGATCGCGATCTGGCACGTGTCCGAAAAGTGCAGGTTGGCAGTGACAGTCCTTTGCTTGGCCGTGGAGATTCCGATTGGAAACTCTCCGAACGCCGACCAGTTCTGCCATCCAACGTTACCCATCAGGCTGAAGTTTGGTAGGACCTCGTAGACCCCACTTAGCATCACCTGCTGCGGCTGTTCCATCGGGATATTCACCTTTACTCCGCCGATTCCCTCGCGAAGACCAGACAGCACCGGACCGAGACCGGTGAGGTGCGGCCGAAAGCCGAACTTGTAATCGACCGGCGACTGATAGGTAAGTCCAACGCGAAGCTGGTCGATCGGTGTCAGCAGAATGCCGGCATTGCCACCGAATGCTTCGTCCCACGATTCGAGCGCGAGGCCACCATCCGGCACGCGCGGAAGGACGTTGTTGATCTTCGATTGAAACGTAAGACGCGCGACCGAGAAGCTGACACCTACTCCCACTGAAAGCCACTTGTTCACCTGGTAGGCGATTGACGGATTGACAGTGCCAGTAATGATTGACTCGGAGGTCACATAATAGCGGCCGACCCAGGTCTTGCCATAGTCGCCGCTAAGACCGAAATCTGAATCGACGGCTACGCCGAGCCGCCAACGCTCCGAAAGTTTGTGGACATAGAAGAACGACCCGATAGGAAAAAACACGCCAGAATTTCCGCCGCCACCGCCCGAGGTCGTCGTCTGAGGAGCCACGTCGAAGTTGGTCGAGGGCAGGAGCGCGCCCGACGCGCCCAGCAGTTGTGAGCGGTCGAGCAAAGTCATCCCGGCGGGATTGGCCGCGGCAGTCGATGCGTCCGCTGCCATTGCGGCCCGCCCGGCGCTCGCTGTGCCGAGATCGGGTGCGCCTGTTTCGTACAGCTCTATACCGGCGCCGCGGGCGGAGGTGATAAATGCCAGCAAGAGAACTGTCGCGAGAGCGATAGTACGTAACTTATACGACGGCGATTGCATTAACAGGCTCCAATCCAGAGCGCTTCACTTAGACATCAATACTTTGCCGGTGGTGCTATCGATGTTGAATAGCCAGAAGGCGGTTACGTCCTCCTCCAGGATCATCGCGACCATACCGACGCCGGGCGCAAATAAATTGTAGCCAGTGTTCTGGGTATGAGCCGGACCTACTTTTCCTTCGCATTTGACTCGGAACAGGACCGCGGGAAAGGTGCCTGCCGGGACGGTAACCTGGTAGGTGCCGATATAGGTGTAGGTGCCGTTGATTGATCCCGAGTATTTCTGATCGCTCGGGTCGTCGAGATAGTTCACCGAGACTTGCTGCGTGTAGGACCGTGACTCTCCAGGCTGCATGCCCTTGGGCACGAACGGATTGGCTGGTGTGGTGACGACTACTACACCTTCGCCCGCATCGGTGAGCGCGGCCATTATGATGTCGCCCTGGTCCGTCTCGCGCATGAAGCCCGCCAAGCTTGGAGTCATCTGAAACCGCCAGGCCTTCCTACCTCCCGGGCGCCTGGCCTGCCAAAGCCCAAGCGTCTGAACGGTTCCGGCGTGAGGGCCTGCGACGACCTGGAACTGTTGTGACTTCTGTTGAAGCGGGAAATAAACGGACGGATCGGTTATGGGATTGCTGGGCAACGCCGCGCCGACAACGCCTGGGCCAAGCTGAGCGGTAATATTTTGTTGATCCTGCGCCGGCAGTGGCAGCACAACACCCTGGGCGCGCGCCGATCCTGTGGCAAGCAGGAGGATACCGAGCGTTACAATTACAAGCGTTCGCATCGAAGATATCGTCTTCATCTCACCACCGATCACCACCGAGCTATAGCAGTTAAGTTTCACTCGCCGCCGAATCCGCTCTGGACGAAGACGCTGCCTTTCGGTCCAATTCGGACACATTCGGCCTGACCATTGTAGTCGGGGTTGCAGATCGGTTTGTCGGCGGCGGGGCACTTATACAAGCCCGGCTCGATCGGCTGGCACGCATTGATATCGAAATGTAACTCGGTCTTCGCCAGGTTCGCTTGTGTAGCTGCCGAAGGTTCGGACGACGAGCATCCACCGAGTGTCAGCAGTCCTAGCAGTGCGACCCCTAGAAACATCCGCTTTGCCATCTTTTCTGCCCTCACTCCTTTGTTTCGATTTACCATTGAACTATCTCCCATAGCTCCGGATCCGTTATGAACGCCGATGTGCGACCGCGGGGGACCCTCAGGGGCGCTGCCCGTAGAGGTTACTGTCCAGGACCTTTGCTTGCCGCCTCCGCCTCTGCCATCTTTTTCGCCATCTCAGCTTTCACCGCGTCAAGGTTGAAACTCGCGCCACGCTGCATTGGCGGGTAATCGAGGAAGGTCTTGAGTTCCTTGCCCATCAACTGCTGAACGAACACAAAGCGCCAGAACTGGAACTTGAACCAATCGAAGTATTGCTGTGCACCGTCCTTTGTACCATTGTTTGGCCAGCCGGTCCGCTCGAAGGGATCTAGTCGAAGGTTGGTGATATAAGGCACATCCGGATGAGTTTTATCCCCCAGCCAGCCATTGGGTTGGTCGATAAAACGATACTTATAGTCATCGATACGCACCGCACCAACCGTGCTTTCGCCCAGGTAGAAGATTTCGTGACGCGTGGACGGCCCTTTGCCGGTGATGGCGGCCGTCTGATCGTAGCCATCGAGATGGTTCTTGTAAGTCCGATCACCGATCGTCTTACCCTTCAGCAATTCATCGGTGATGTTCGGATTGCCAGCAATAGACACAAACGTTGGAAGCCAGTCCAGGCCGGAGAAGATGCCGTTCTGTACGGAGTCCGCAGGTGTATGGCCAGGCCACCGAAGTAGGCATGGCACCCGGAAACCGCCTTCCAGGACGGTACCCTTGGACTGCGCGAACGGCGTCTGACCGCCATCGGGCCAAGTGAATACTTCGGTGCCGTTGTCGGTGGTGAAAACCACGATGGTATTATCGTCAACACCCATATCCTTGATTTTTTTCATGACCAGACCGACGTCATCGTCGAGCTGGGCCATACCGGCTTCCTCTTCTGACCAGCCATTCTCCGAGTTACGCATCGCCTCATACTTGGGAGAGAGGTGTGTGACGATGTGCATGCGCGTCGGATTCAGCCAGACGAAGAACGGCTTGCCGTCTTTTTGGGCCTTGTCCATGAAATTGATGGCGAGGTCGCGAATCTCGTTATCCACCGTTTCCATCCGTTTCGGATAGAGCGGGCCGGCATCCTCGATCCGCTGTTTGCCGATCTTGCCCCAGCGCGGCATAACCGTCGGGTCGTCCGTATCGGTGGCCCAGCTATGAACCATGTTGCGCGGGCCGACGATGTTCAACAGATCCTGCGGATAGTTGGGATGGGCAGGGTCTTCCATCGCATCGAGGTGATACAAGTAACCGAAGAATTCGTCGAAGCCATGGACGGTGGGTAGGAACTCATTGAGATCGCCCAAGTGGTTCTTACCGAACTGGCCCGTCGCATAGCCCATGGACTTGAGCACCGTGGCGATGGTCACCGCTTCCGCTGGTATGCCGATCTTGGCGCCGGCTTGGCCGACCGTGGTCATGCCGGTGCGGATCGGCAGTTCGCCAGTGATAAAGTTCGCGCGTCCTGCCGTACAGCTTGCCTCGGCGTAGTAGTCGGTGAACAACATGCCTTCCTTTGCGAGCTTGTCGAGGTTTGGCGTCCGGCCGGCCATCATGCCGCGATGGTAGGCGCCGATGTTCCACATGCCGATGTCGTCGCCCATAATGACGAGAATGTTGGGTTTCTTTTCTTGCGCCCACGCGGCGTTTGCGGCCGACAGTCCTGCCATTGCGCATATCAAGAGCGCTAAGACGACATAGTTACTTTTGCGACCAGGCATTGGAATAGGCTCCTGCTAGGGGTGTGCTTTTCTTCCTCGACAAGATGCCGCTTTTGTCCGGAGGGCGATATTGTACTTTGGTACAATAGCCGAACGCGCGCCGCGCGATGCACAATGTTCCTGCGACACGCCGCGCACGGGTGATGGCGGCCATCCTTAGGAGCGACTGGTATCGTTAGTTGTGGAATGAATCGACGGCCACGGTAGTTGTGGTGGATGACGACGCGTCAATCCGTCGCGCGCTTCGAAGACAGCTGCTGATTTTAGGATTCAACGTCCTCGACTTTCAAAGCGCCGAAGAGTTCCTGACCAGCGAGCTTCCAAGCGGCGACGCGTGCCTGCTGTTGGACGTCTACATGCCCGGAATGGACGGGATTGAACTATGCCGGCGCCTCGCTGCGTCAGGGCGGCGGCACTTGCCGACGATCCTGATAAGCGGCCGCGACGATTCGCAGACCCTGAAGATGATGCGCGACGCAAATCCGATCGCCAGCCTGCTCAAGCCTTTCGACGAAAAACACCTGTTGCTCGCGATTCGAAAGGCGTTGCCGAATCTGTCGAATCTGCCCTTGTAACCGGGTGTCTTGAAGGCTTATCGATGAAGCATGTAACACGCGCAAGGAGAATTTTATGATCTCTCTATTGTCGATGGATGAAGCGTCTACCTCTCACACGTCCAGGAGATCGGCTATTGCTGCAGCTGTCGTCGCGGCTGTTGCATTCCTCGTTATGTCTCCCGCGGGACTGCGTGCGCAGGACGCTGGGAGCGCGACTGCGCCGGCGAACGCTGGCAGCGCGACCGCACCGATCGACGCCGGCAGTTCGACGGCGCAAACGGCGCAGCAAGCTGCAGGCGCGCTCACCGGCGATCAACAGACGGCAGCCAACTCGGCGCTATGCTCGGCGATTGGAAGCCAGGTACCGAATCCCGCCGCTGCTTCGCCGTCGGACTTGGGCAGCTCGGCCGTAATTTCCGCGGCGGCTTCCAAATTCGCTGGCAGCACGAATCTTCCTCTGCCGAGTGCGACCAGCATGCTGCAAGGGTATGTGGCGCAGCATGCCACCGACATCCTGGCATCGTGCGCCGTCAGCAACGCGACCAGTGGCGTGACCTCGAAAATTCCGGGGGCGAGTAGCTTGCCGTCGATGCCCTAAGTGCTTGCTGAGACCTTGTCGGCCGCCGAGGTGCGCAGCTGGTCCTGCAAGAGTTCAACTGGAGTGAATGTGCAGGACTCCAGCCATGCGCACCAGGTCGGCGAGTGAGCCGGCGCCCATCTTGCGCATCACACTCGCGCGATGGGCTTTCACGGTCCGCTCGGTGGTGCCCAATTCAGAGGCGGCCTGCTTGTTCAGCAAACCGGCGGTTATCAGAGCGAAGACTTCGCGCTCACGGGAGGTAAGAGAGCGCTGGAACTCCTCAAGTTCGGTTCGCTCGAATTGTTCAGCGCGCCGCGCGCGGGAAAGCTGAGCCCCGCGAGTTATCGAGCTCAAGAGAGCTTGATCGTCAACTGGCTTTTCGAGGAAATCCACCGCGCCCTTCCTCATCGCATGCATTCCGAGTGACAGATCGCCGTGACCGGTGATGAAAACAATCGAGGTGTAGGGAACGGTGCGGTTGAGCTGCTCCTGAAGCTGAAGCCCGTTCATTCGCGGCAGGTAAACGTCCGACACGACACAGTCGAATCCCTTCGCATCAACGGACTCGAGCAGCTCTTCCGCAGCGGAGTAAGCAGCGACCTCGAAGCCGGCCGTGCGGAGCTCGAAGGCGAGGGCCCGGCGCACGCGCTCGTCATCCTCGATTATTGCGACTCCGATGCGTCCGCTGGTCGGACCAGTTGTTGTCGCGTGGACGTCTTTCGCGCTGCGAGTGTCGGGCCCGACACGAGTCGTTGCGGTTTGTGCCATTGTTTCCCCCAAAGCCTTTCACCGTGAGACGTGGGCCGATAGTACAAATCGTTGACGGCGTCGAGCAATTGGACTTTGGTCGTATGCGGATCGGTTTGGTTCCTTGCGGAACAAACGCACATTTACACCGCGATTCACCCACCCGGGCTGCTCAACTCGCGAAACCCAGAAGTTAGTCGTCTTCTAAAATAGCGCGGCAATCACCTGCAAAGCTAACGCGAGCGATCCACTCGAGTCTCTCATCCATCTTTCCGGATACCGCATTGTACCTTAGTACAATAGCCGTCCCTCCGCCGCGAACGCAGAATGGCCGTGAGTTAACAACGCGAACGCTTCGCAGACGATCATTCAGAACATTCAGAAAATAGAGTCGGAGGAACTGTCTATGAGGAGTGTGAAATCGAAACAGCAGCGGATAGTCCCCGTGATGTTCGAGAAGGATAAGGGCGAGACGCGAAGGGCGAAAGGATTCTACTCGCTGGCAGCGGCGCTTGGGGTGCTGTTTTTTGCCGGCGTGGCCATCGCGCAGTACGGCCAATACCCGTTGCTGGACAAGGCCGCGAACAAGGTAGTCCAGAAATACCAGAATTCGTCTTGCGAGCAGTTGTGGCAAGAGCGACAGCAGCCGAAATCGCAAAGGGAACAGGAAGCCGTAAATTTCCTGCGCAATGATCCGCAGATGCGCGCGATGTTCATCGACAGGGTCGCGGCGCCGATCGCCAACAAGATGTTCGAGTGCGGCATGATCCCGTGACCGTCAGCCGCCGAAACGAATTGACTGGTTGAAGCGATACCGATGGAGGGCAGAAGATGAGCATCAGATTTGCGGCCGCCGCTGGTGGGGCCGCTATGGTGATCGCGTTAGCCTTGAACGCTGCGTTAGCCGCCGACCCGGCTGCATCGCCAACCCAGGTTGCGCCGCCGGTACAAGCTGCGGTTCCCAACATTGACCCGCACGCGGATGAGCTTCTGAGCAAAACGTGCGCGGCGCTGGGAGCGTCCGACGCTCTTAGTTTTCACGCGGAGATACTCTTCGACCAGGTTCTTCCGCACGCCGTGAAGGTTCAGTACGCCGCGGAAATGAATTTCGCGCTCCAGCGTCCCGATGAGCTGATGGTCGACTACCACAGCGACTTGGGCGGCAAAGAACTCTGGTACAAAGGCGACACGCTGACGATCTTCGACGAACCGCACGAGATGTACGCGAGCATGAAGGTGCCGTCTTCGATTGATGCGATGCTCGATCAGGTGGAACAAACGCAGCACCTAACGCTGCCGCTCTCGAACCTGGCGTACAGCGATCCGTGCCAGAGAATACGCAAACGGATCATCTTCGGTTCGTATATCGGGGTGAATGACGTCAATGGGGTCGACTGCGACCACCTCGCGTTTTCGTCGTCCGACATCGACCTGCAGCTTTGGCTGGATCGATCGGGGAAGCCTGTTCCGCTCAAGATCGTGATCAACTACCGGACTGAGCCAGGGTCACCGGAATACATCGCGGTGCTTTCTGATTGGAAATTCCCGAAGCAGATTTCAGACAGCCGCTTTAGTCCTCACCTTCCCAAAGACGCAAAGAAGATCGAGTTTCTCAAGGTTAAGGAGTCACAGCCATGAAGAGCAAAGTGGATTTTCGTATCGCCACGAGGTTTTCGTTGCGAGTCCTCCTTCTCGTTAGCGCATTCGCGATCGCAAATGTACCAAATGCGCTAGCCAGGTGGAGCGGTGGAGGCGGAGGCGGGGGTTTTGGTGGCCGTGGAGGTTATGGCGGCGGCGGTGGTGCTCGATACCATGGCGGCTCAGATGGGTTTGACGGCGGCAGCTTTGGTCATTCCGGTTCGTCGGGCTACGGTTCCT
This sequence comes from uncultured delta proteobacterium, assembly GCA_963850125.1. Lineage (GTDB taxonomy): Bacteria > Desulfobacterota > Binatia > Binatales > Binataceae > Binatus. The sequence continues at coordinate 508,993 of CAWKKB010000002.1, forward strand.
ATGGACATTCATCGAGTGGCTCAGGAAGCCAGTACAAGTCGTCTTCGTCTTCGCAATACAACAGCTACAACAAGCCGCCTTCAGAATCCGGCAGCACTTCCAGTTCCACCAACAGGCAGTCGGACTACAACGAGTACAACGCAAACCAGCAGGCCCAGAAGCAGGCGCAATACAACGAAGCGAATACTCTACAAAAGAACAACGAACAGACCGAAAAGCAGCTGCAGAACAAGCAAGATGCCACGATCAACAACTATGCCGGCAACACCAACTACAATGGAAGCGGCGGGAGCAATAGCTACTACTATGGTGGTGGCGGAGGCGGTTCGAGTAGTGGCGAGGTCGCAAGTGCGGCCGCGCTCGGTGCTGTCGGCGGAATGGCAGTCGGCTCGTTGATCGCAGCGAATTCACAACCTAAGACCCAAACAACTATCGTCGAAAACAATCCATACGGCTACGGCTACTATCCACCTCCGCCTCCACCCCCCGGGTATCAACCGTACTACAATGGCAGCCAGGTGACCTACGCGCCGCCGCCTGCTTATGCACCGCCTACGACTTACAACAACTACTAGGCACTAACTCGAGAAAGCAGGAATCCTACTATGAGGACTAAAGGGCGGATCGACATTGGCATATCAGTAGTAGCAGTGTTGACGGTCGCGTGGCTATTAACTGCCAGCTCCGCGAGCGCGCAGCAAATCAACGGCGTACCAGGTTCGCCCAGTGCCACCATGACGCTTGATGGGAAGCAGCTTCCGCCGCCACCGCTGCCGTTCGGCGGGGAGATCAAGGAAAGCTACAAGGATTCCAAGCCGTGGTGGCCGCCGCGCGTGGTGCCGCCGAAAGGCGCGCCCAACATCCTGCTCATCATGACCGACGACCAGGGCTACGGCGTTTACGGCACTTTCGGCGGTGTCATTCCAACACCAGCGATGGATCGTATCGCCAACGCCGGATTGCGCTACACCGAGTTCCACTCGACCGCGCTTTGTTCGCCGACTCGCGCGGCGATCATCACGGGTCGCAACCATCATTCCGTTGGTTACGGCGTAATCGGCGAATTGTCCACAGGTTACCCAGGCTACGATTCCCTCATTGGTCCTGAAAACGCGACCATTGGCACCATCCTCCGGGACAATGGTTATGCGACCTCGTGGTTCGGTAAGGATCATAACATCCCCGCTTTCCAATACAGCGCGGCTGGGCCTTTCGACCAATGGCCGGTCGGTTTGGGCTTCCAATATTTTTACGGCTTCCTTGGCGGCGAGACCGACCAGTGGACGCCCTATCTCTATCGCAATACGACTCCGGTGTTTCCGTGGATCGACAAGCCTGGTTACAACCTCACCACCGACCTAGCAGACGATGCGATCAAATACATGAGTGGTCTAAACGCGGCTGCTCCCGACAAGCCGTTCTTCGTCTATTACGTTCCCGGGGGCACCCATTCGCCACACCAGCCGACCAAGGAATGGATCGATAAGTTCAAGGGCAAGTTCGACATGGGCTGGGAAAAGCTACGGGAGCAGATATTCGCCAACCAGCAGCGACTCGGTGTAATTCCGGCTGATACCCAACTCACGCCGTGGCCGGACGGACAGGCCGCGTATGGTGGCGCAAAGCTGCTGAGGTGGGACTCGCTCTCGTTGATACAAAAGAAGCTGTACGCGCGCGAGGCCGAGGTCTTCGCCGCCTATGCCGCTTATACCGACCATGAGATTGGCCGAGTGATCCAGGAGGTTCAGGACGAGGGCAAGCTCGACAACACGCTCATCATCTACATCAGCGGCGACAACGGCACCAGCGCTGAAGGCACTCTCGAGGGCACCTATAACCAGATGACCGCCTACAACGGCATTCTGACCCTCCCGCTGCCTCTGCAGATGTTGCACTACACAGACTGGGGCTCGGACAAGACCTACCCGCATATGTCAGTGGCATGGTCGTGGGCATTTGATACCCCTTTCAAGTGGACCAAGCAGGTGGCATCACATTTCGGCGGCACCCGGCAAGGGATGGCCATTTCATGGCCCGGCCATATCACGGATGTTGGGGGCATTCGCACGCAGTTCCACCATGTCATTGATATTGTGCCGACTATCCTGGAAGCCACGGGCATCAAGGCGCCCGACATCGTCAATGGTATAAAGCAAAAGCCGATTGAAGGCGTGAGCATGGCCTACACGTTCGACAAAGCCAACGCCAATGCGCCCTCGAAGCACGAGACGCAGTATTTCGAGATGGTCGGCAACCGCGCAATTTACCACGACGGCTGGATTGCCTCGACGACGCCTCCCGCCGCTCCCTGGCTCCTTGCAACCGGAAAGTTGACTGACGTCAACGATTACAACTGGGAACTTTACCACATCACAGAGGACTACTCGCAAAACAACGACCTAGCCTCGAAAATGCCGGACAAGCTGAAGGAGATGCAGGCCCTGTTCCTGAGTGAGGCCGCCAAATATCAGGTCCTGCCCTTGGATAACACGGGCTTCTCGCGTCTCCTGACGCCACGACCGAGCGCAGTAGCCGGGCGAACTGTTTTCACGTACAAGGGCGAGAATTCCAACATTCCAGTCGGAAATGCTCCCAGCATTCTGGACAAGGACTACACCATCACTGCCGAAGTGACGATCCCGCAAGGTGGCGCGGAAGGAATGATCGTGACCTTGGGCGGCCGCTTCGGCGGCTATGGCCTATACCTGCTCAAAGGCAAGCCCGTCTTCGATTACAACATGCTCGACTTGACCCACTACCGCTGGGAGGGTGGACCGTTAGGGCGTGGCTTGCTGGCCAGCGCGCTTGAGCCGGGCAAGCACACAATAGTATTCGACTTCAAATACGACGGACCTGGGCCCGGCAAAGGTGGCACTGGGGTGCTTACGGTCGATGGCAAAGAGATCGCTCGCAAGAAGATCCCGCACACGATTCCGCTACTCATGTCCATCGACGAGACCTTCGACGTTGGGAGCGATACCCGTACGGCGGTGAACAACGACTATAAGCTGCCGTTTCGCTTCACCGGCACGATCGACAAGCTGACTTTCAACCTCGGCCCCGAGCAATTGACGGACTCGGACCGCAAGGCGATCGCGGAGAAACTAGCCAGAGCCAGGGACTAGGAGACCGTGAATACTCTTTGCGCTATCAGCGCAATGATTGAAGTAGGGGCAGGCTTGGCGCTGTTGTTTCTGCCGTCGGCGGCTGCGGTTCTCTTGCTCGGTGCGCCGCTGGAGGCCCCGGCCGCACTGACCGTGGCGCGCATCGGCGGAGCAGGATTGCTTACGCTGGGAGTAGCCTGCTGGCTGGCGCGCAATGACGCGGATAGCCTCTCCGCAAGAGGATTGGTCACCGCAATGGTCATCTACAATCTCGGTGCAGTTGTTATCCTCGGGGCTGCGGGACTCCGATCGCAGTCCGTCGGCATCATCCTATGGCCGGCGGTTGCGCTGCATGCGGTCATGACGGGCTGGTGCATAGCGAGCCTTCTGAGTGGGGCAGGCAGAGGAAACCGGAGTCAGATAGCCGTAAGTTGAGTCGCGCACTGACTATTGTCACATCCTGAGGCAGTCATGAAACTGACGTGGTTGTGACAAGAATTTGTCGCTCGTGCGGATGTGTTAAATCGAAAGGTCGATTCGAGCAACTTAGTATTTGCTTTATTTCGCCGAATCGCATCTCAACCGGTGCGGCATTCTTCTTGCTCGCATCGTCGGAAGAATGGACGCATTGAAAATGAAGCTCCGCGCCACCGCTATCAAACGTCGCAAGGTGAGGTGTCTCGCGATGCTCGTATGTTCGCTGGTCTTGCCGAGGGCAGGACACGCCTGCACCGGCATCAGGCTTATCGCGAACGACGGAAGCGTCGTTTACGCGCGCACACTGGAGTTCAACGTCGATCTTGACTCTGATGTGATCATGGTGCCGCGTGGTTATGCGCGAACCGGAACGACACCGCAGGGCGCGAATGGGCTGCGATGGAGCTCAAAGTATGCCTCGATCGGCGCCAACGGCGTCGGGATGCCGGTTTTGTTCGACGGTGTCAATGAAAAGGGGCTGGCAGCTGGGATGTTCTATTTTCCCACGACCGCCGGCTACATGAGGTACAAGGCTGCCGACGCCAGCAATAAGATCGCACCTTGGGAGGTCGATTCGTGGATTCTGGAGAATTTCGCGACGGTCGAAGAGGTCAAACGAAACATCAGGAAAATCACGGTCGCGGTGGTGGTATTCAGTAAGTGGGGCTTCGTGCCACCGATTCACTATGTGGTTCATGACGCGACCGGCAAAAGCATCGTGATCGAATATGTCGAAGGAAAACTCCATGTTTACGACAACGTGATTGGAGTGATGACCAATTCGCCCGCCTTCGACTGGCACATGTTGAACCTTCGAAACTATTTGAACTTTTCAATGGTGAATGCGCCGCCGGTGGATGTCGGGGGCGTCAAGCTGACGGGCTTCGGCCAAGGCACCGGGATGCTGGGAATGCCGGGCGACTTTACGCCGCCGTCGCGGTTCGTCCGGGCCGTCGCATACAGCACGTCGGTCTTGCCGTCGAAGACCGGTGACGAGGCTGTGCTTCAGGCATTTCACATTTTGAACAACTTCGATATTCCCGGAGGTTCGAGCCGCGAGGAACACACGGACGCGCACGGCAACATCATGGCCGACCACACAATCTGGACGAGTGCTTCCGATTTGAAGGCAAGGCGATTCTATTTTCGGACCTACGAGAACAGCCAAATTCGTTCGGTAGACCTGATGAAAATGCCGCTTGATGCGAAGACCATCACCAGCATTTCGATGAAGGGCCCGGAGATTATCAAGTCACTGAACCCTTAAGTGGCTCATTGATTCCGGGCTACTGTCTGACTTTCCTTGCGCGAGCTGAAGCTCGAAGTGCAGCCGAGCGCCTTTCCTTCGAGATTGCCACAGAATTCTCGGCAACTATCCGACGTGGTGCTATTGTACCTTGGTACAATAGTCGCACCCCGACTGCTTGCTGCAAAATGTGCTCTCAGTCGAGTGGATAGCCAGCAATACAACCAGCCGGTCGGGGACACTTCGCTCATCGCATGCCAGCATTGCGATTTGCTGCAGCGCCTCCCGGAGCTTGAGCCGGGCGCGTCGGCGCGCTGCCCGCGATGCAACAAGGAGCTGTGGCGGCGCCGCGAGGACTCACTCAACCGCACGCTGGCGCTGACGCTCGGAGCAGTATTGCTGTATGTGATTGCGAACTCGGTTCCCATGCTCGGGCTTACGATCGTGGGGCGCGATGCCTCGACCACGGTGATCGGGGGCGCACTACATCTATGGGACAACGGTCAGAAGATCGTCGGGGTGCTGGTACTGTTCACCGCAGTTATCGCACCGGCGTTGCAGATTGGCCTGATGCTCGCGATTGTGCTCGGCGGCATGCGTGCGCGGCCACCTGGATGGGTGGGAACGCTGCTGCGCTATCATCCGACCACGCGCATCTGGAGCATGATCGAGGTCATGATGGTCGGAGTGCTGGTCGCGCTGGTCAAGATTGCGGACTATGCGACGGTGATTCCGGGAATGGCGCTGTTCGTGCTCTGGGTACTGGTCTTTGTCCTTGCGGGGATGTCGGCCAGCTTCGATTCCCGCGATGTGTGGGAGCGGATCCAATGGGCGGACGAGGCGCAGCGTGACGTTGTCGGCGACAGCCTGGCGGAGGGAACGTCGTGAGCGCGGCCGGCATCACTGCGATGCAGCAAGGCCTGCAAAGTTGCGAAGGCTGCGGACTGCTCTCGCGTCCACAACCCGGCGAAGATGAAGGACGCTGCCCGCGCTGCGACGAGGAGCTCGCGTTTCGCAAACCCGCGAGCTTCCAGCGGACGTGGGCGTACCTTATCGCCGCGGCGGTTTGTTATATCCCGGCCAACGTGCTGCCCGTACTGACGACGACCACGGCGGCCGGCGCCGAGTCCGACACTATCCTGCAAGGCGTGGTGCTGTTGTGGTCGCCGACGGGATGGCCGCTGTCGATCATCGTGCTGGTCGCGAGCATCATGATTCCCAGCGCGAAGATCCTGGCGCTCGCCTACCTGCTAATCACGACGCAGCGCGGCTCGGTCGCGAACAATGAGCAGCGCATCCGCATGTACCGGATGGTCGAGTTCATCGGACGCTGGTCGATGGTTGACGTATTTGTCGACACCTTCACGGCTGCTCTGATTCAGCTACAACCGCTCATGTCAGTTGAGCCCGGGCCCGGCTTGATCTTCTTTGCGGCGGTGGTGGTGTTTACGATGCTGGCGGTCGAGTCGTTCGATCCGCGACTGATTTGGGATTCCATAAGTTCGCAAGAGGCAGATTCGAAAGAGGTTAGTTATGCCTGATCGCGATCCACCGCGCTCCTCGGTTCCTGAATCGCGGAACGTGCCCAAGAAACGCACGCGGCTCTCGCTGGTTTGGTTCATCCCGATCCTGGCAGCGGTGGTGGGCGCATGGGTGGCAGTGACACGAGTCATGAGCGAAGGGCCGAAGATAACAATCGTGATGAAGTCGGCGGAAGGACTTGAGGCCGGCAAGACCAAGATCCACTACAACGGCGTCGATATCGGCACGGTGACAACTATTGAGCTCTCGGGAGATCACGAGCATGTGATTTTGCATGCGCAGATGGCGCCCAAGACGGAAACATTCCTGGTCAATGACACCAAGTTCTGGGTCGTGCGGCCGCGGATATCGGGCGCTAACATTACCGGGCTGGGCACACTTATCTCCGGCGCTTACATAGGAGTGGAAATAGGCTCTTCCAAGGAAGACCGGCGCGACTTTGTGGCGCTTGAAACGCCGCCGGTGATAACCGGTGAAGTTGGCCGCTTCTTTATCCTTAAGACTCCAGACCTGGGATCGCTGGATACCGGCACCCCCATCTACTTTCGGCGGTTACAAGTCGGACAGGTCTCGTCGTACGCGCTCGACCAGGACGGCAAGAACCTGACCGTCAAGGTCTTCGTGCAAGCTCCCTACGATCAGTACGTCAACCCGAACACGCGCTTCTGGCATGCGAGCGGAATCGACGTGTCGCTCTCAGCCAGCGGCCTTACAGTGCAGACCCAGTCGATGCTGTCAATTCTTATAGGTGGTATCGCATTCGAGACGGCCGCGACCGACGCAGTTCTACCCGCAGCCGAGGAGAACACCATCTTTACCTTGTTCGCCAACCGGTCCCAGGCCTTCAACCCCCCGCCCCGCAATCCTCAGACCTATCAGCTCGTCTTCAAGGACTCGGTGCGCGGACTGGCGCCGGGTGCACCGGTCGAGTTCCGCGGCATTCCTATCGGCGAGGTAGCGGATGTTCGGGCGCAAATCGACATCAAGACCTTCCAGTTCTCCGTGCCGGTAACTATCCATCTTGATCCTACCAGGCTTGGGGTAAGAGTCGTTGATGCGCCGGCGGGTGCGGATCTCGAGACGATGCGCAGGAGGCTGATTGACGCCCTCGTGGCCCATGGAGTCCGGGCCCAATTGAAAACGGGAAATCTGTTGACCGGTGCCGTATACGTATCACTCGATTTTTTCCCCGGAGCGCCGCCGGCGACGGTTGACTGGTCGCAGAAACCGGTGGAGCTGCCGACTACTCCGGGGCAGCTCGAGGCCACTGAGGCTACCGTCGAGAACATCATCAAGAAAGTGGACAAGATGCCGTTGCAGGAGATCGGCGAAAACCTGCGCAAGACAATCGGCGAACTTGACCTGACACTCGTGAGCGCCCGCGGCACGCTCTTGAGTGCGCAAGGTACGCTCGACAATACGAACAGCCTGACCGAGCCGAATTCCGCGCAGGTCCAGCAGATCGGCAACACTCTGCAGGAGGTTAGCCGTGCCGCCAGATCGGTGCGGGTGCTTGCAGACTATCTCGAACGACATCCCGAGGCGCTCATTCGCGGCAAAGAGGGAGGGCCGAAGTGATGGCACAGCGTATTGCCTATCTCATTTCGATTGCATTCATTGCGACAGCAGCGGGATGCACCACTGCACCGGCGCGTTTCTACTCCCTGTCCTCGACGGCGACGGCAGACGGCACGCCGGCGACGCCAGCCGCGGTGATGGTCGGACCGGTCACGATACCTGCCTCGGTCGATCAGCCGGAGTTCGTGGTGCAGGTCGCGGCGAATCGCGTCGAGGTGAATGAGTTTAATCGATGGGTCTCGCCCCTAGGCGACGGTATCGCGCGCGCAGTTGCCAACGATCTGGTCGTACTGCTCGGTACGCCGGAAGTGGCTTCGGCACAACTGGCTAACTTCACTCCGGACTACAGGGTTACGATTGACGTGCAGCGCTTCGAGTCGGTTCAAGGCCAGGCGGCGACGCTCGAGGCAGTGTGGACGGTGCGCAAGACGGCAGGCGGGGAAGTCCGCTCGGGGCGGACCGTGGCGCGCGAGCCGGTGCAGGGTCAGGGCTTCGACGCGCTCGCCGCGGCGCATAGTCAGGCGCTCTCGAAGCTGAGCGGCGATATCGCAGCCGCCATTCGCGCCGAAGCGGAGCAGAAAGGTAACGCTACGACGAAATCAGATTTCTCCTGGACGAAAAGCAGAGTGATCCTATGAGCGAGGTGACGAGGGTGAAGTCGTCCGTCAATCGACGCCAAGGTTTTTTGAGAATGAGACTACTATCCAGACGTGAGGGCCGGTCGTTACCGTTGATACTCGCGGCGGCGGTGTTGATGTCAACGTCGCCGATCGTAACTGGCTGCTCGCACGGCGATGAGCAACCCGCCGCCGCGCCGTCGGCACAGGAGCAACCTGGCGTCACAGCCACCGCAGCGCCCGCTCCTCCTCCGCCCGCCGCTGCCGCTGAACCTGGTCCCCCGCCCGGGGCTGCCACCACGCAGGACTTGCAAGAGCTGGTCTCGCCTATCGCGCTATACCCTGATGTGTTGGTTGCGCAGATCCTGGCTGGATCTACCTATCCAACACAGGTGGTGGAAGCCGATCGTTGGCTCAAGCAGAATCCTAACTTGAGCGGCGATCGGTTAGCCGCGCAAGTGAATCAGCAAGCGTGGGATCCAAGTATCAAGTCGCTGACTCAGTTCCCGAGTGTGCTGCAAACGATGAACGACAACCTGGCGTGGACCTCGGCGCTGGGCGAGGCGTACTACAATCAACCCGCCGACGTGATGAATGCGATCCAGGTCCTGCGCAACATGGCAGTGAATGCGGGAACACTTAAGTCCACCGCGCAACAGCAAGTTGAACTGCAGCCGGCTCCTCCGGCGGCTCAAGGTGGTACCCAGCCCTCGGTGCAGCAGACGGTGATTATCCAGCCGGCTCAGCCGAACACGGTTTATGTCCCACAATACAATCCGACCTCGGCCTATGGCGCGCCGGTTCCGGCGCCTCCGGGATATAGCGGGAGCGATTTGCTTCTTACTGGAGTCTTATCTTTCGGAGCCGGGATTCTGCTTGGGTCGTTGATCAACAATGGCAACAACAACTGGGGCTGCAGTTGGTACGGAGGCGGCGGTCACAGCAGCTCGGTCAAATACAACAACAATGTCTACGTCACCAACAACAACGTGTACCCGGGACGGCCTCCTGCCTATCGACCACCCAACGGGGGATACCCGCGTCCAGGATATCCGGCCCGACCGATGCCATATCCAGCCAACAAACCGCCCTACAACGGTAACGGCGGTGGATACAATCGTCCGAACAATCCCGGAGTTCCGGCGACGCGACCTTATAATCCAAAAACCGCGAGACCGGCCAATCCTGAGATCGCAAAGCCCAACTTTCCCAAGGCAAGCACACTTCCCAACAAACCGGGCGGGTCTAATCTCAACGGAAAGGAGGTTGGAAAGAATCGACCTAATCAGCCAGCTAATCCTATAGCTGCAAACCGGCCCGCTGCTACCAAGCCTGCCAATCGGGCGGCGGACCCGGCCCGCGGCTTCGCGAAAGACAATGGCAGCACGGGCGGCCGCACTAGCGCCTTGGCTGGATATGAGCCCGGCGGAAATACGCGGGCATCGAGCGACCGCGGACAAGCCAGCTTCAAGGGAAATCAAAAGCCTACTGGCGGACGTGGCAACGGTGGTGGGGGCGGTAATGCCAAAGGAGGCGGCGGCGGTGGCAATAGAGGCGGTGGCAATAGAGGCGGCGGGAATCGAGGCGGAGGCGGGAATCAAGGCGGCCGAAAAAAAGGCAATTGAGGAATTCCAATGGCGCAGAATGAAATAACCAGGGAGTGCCTCGACATCAAAAGACTTATGTCTAATTTTTCTGACTATTTCAGAATCAGGATTTCGCTTGCTGGTTCGGTGATCGCTCTTTCAGCGCTTTTTTTGGCGTGCCTGCTCGTCACGCCATTCGCGGCCGCGGATGACACCGCCACGCAGCAAGTGTTTCCGTCACCGAACGCGGCAGTCACCGCACTGGTGGCAGCTGACAAGGCGGACGACATGAAAACATTGAGCTCGATACTGGGCCCGGACGCGGACCAGGTCCTCTCATCGGGAGATCCAGTCGCCGACAAGAATGCGCGCGACGACTTCGTGCGCCGCTACCAGGAAATGCATCGGCTAGCCTACGACGATCAGGGCCGCGTCATCCTTTATATCGGCGCCGGCAACTGGCCGGTCCCTATTCCGCTGGTAAAGAAGGATGGCGGTTGGGTGTTCGATACTGCAGCAGGCAAGGATGAGCTGCTGTACCGACGAATAGGTCGAAACGAATTGTTCACGATCAAGGTTCTCGAGGACTTGGCTGAAGCCCAGGCCGAGTATGCAAGTGAAGCGCGCGACGGCGAGAGCTCGGGCCAGTTCGCTCGAAAGATCCTGAGTGATAGCGGTAAGCATAACGGTTTGTATTGGGAAGCTGCCGAAGGACAGCCGGAGAGCCCTATAGGACCACTCGTCGCGAGCGCCAGCGCAGAGGGATACAAGAAGGACAGCAGCGGGAGTCCTATCCCATTTCATGGGTACTACTACAAAGTACTGACAAGGCAGGGCAGGAGTGCCCCGGGCGGCGCGAAGAATTACCTGGTCAACGGTAAAATGACTAAAGGGTTCGCATTCCTGGCCTATCCCGCCGAGTATCGCGCTTCGGGAGTGATGACATTCATGATCAACCAGGATGGCGTCATCGTTCAAAAAGATCTTGGCCCTGATACTGCCACGTTGGCGAGCGCAACAGCCGAATACAATCCCGACAAGACCTGGCAAGAAGTGGACGAGTAGGTTGGCTAACACTTCAGTCGAGGCCAGCCTGCTGGAACAGTTGCAAGATGAGATCCGTCGTCGGCTCTCCCCGCACAGGCATACCGCGCTGCTGGCAGCGATCATAGCCGCGTTTCTAGTGCGTCCTTTGATCGGCGATTCCGGAGCGGGCCCGCCGCTATTCAGTATCGCGATGTTTCTGCTCCTTCTGCTGGCGCTCTACAATATCGACGTCGATGAGTTGATTGGCGAGCGAGAGACCCTTCTAGCACAGAAGAGGAGACGAAGGGTCATTGGCTGGGCGCTCGGAGTTTCCGCGATTGCGGCCCGGTTGTGGGTTACTCTCGCTCCTAGCCGTTCGTTCTACCTTGCAGATTCGGTCATCTGGTTATTGCTCTTCGGCTTTATCACATGGAACGAATTGCGTGCCGTGTTGAAGCAGAAGGAAGTTACGCGAGAAGTCATCAGTATGTCGATCTCGACCTATCTGCTGTTCGGATTGACATTTGGGCTTTTTTATATCGTCCTTCACGACCTGCAGCCGAATGCCTTCAGCTTCGGCACCGGAGGTCCGGCTTCTGAACAGCAGACTATTCCGGTTCTCATCTACTTCAGCCTGACCACGCTTTCGACCATAGGGTTTGGTGACATTACCCCGGTGACACTACAGGCCCGCTACGCTGCGGTGGCCGAAGGAATCACCGGACAGTTCTACCTGGCGATACTCGTCGCGCGGCTGGTCGGAATGCAGATGAGCCAGTCTGCAAGTCCGCAAGCGGAACCTAAGACTCACGCTTCAGACACCAATGCCTAGTCGTGCAATCGCCGTGATATTGGTTCTATTGGCGGGCACAGGTGTAAGAGCAAGCTTCGCTCGTGCTGACGGCGGAAACGCCGCGCCTCCTACCCAGGCCGAGCTCGTCAATCAAGCAAACGCGCCTATTTCGAGTCTTTTTCAGATCAGACTGCAGGATGCATACGCGCCCGCTTTCCAAGGTGCTTTGCGCGGTCAGGGCAACTTCTTTTCGATTGCCGTCGGTATGCCTTTGCCCCAATATCGCCTGCTGCCATTTCCACAGCTATCACTATTGACGATTCCCGCCGCCGTCACGCTACCGCTTCCACTTGGGTCTTTAACGGGCTTCGGCGACATTCGCTTCGTCGATCTCGCGGTACTTGATGCGGGTCATAGCTTACTCTTCGGTGTGGGACCTACCTTTGTCTTTCCCACTGCTAGCGACCTGACCACCGGTCAAGGCAAATGGCAGGCAGGGCCGGCGGCGGCCGCAGCGTTCACACCGCGCAATTGGCTGTTCGGAGTGCTGGCGCAAAATCCGATCTCATTTGCGGGAGATAAGACTCGCTCTGCCGCGAACGCTCTGTTTCTTCAACCGTTCATTACTTATCAGCTTGGTCACGGATGGTTCCTCAGATCTGAGCCGCAGATGATTTTCGATTGGCAGACAAACAAGCAACAGTTACCAATCGACGGCGGAGTTGGCCGAGTCTTTAAAATTGGCCCGCAATACGTCAACTGCTTTGTCGAACCGGCCTGGAATGTGTCGAGCGATGGGCCGGCACCAAGGTACGCAATCACGTTTGGGTTATCGCTGCTATATCCTAATTTCTGGAGTTCGCTGGCGCGATAGCCCAGGCGACGAGGGCAGTAGGAAACACTAGTGAGCCCAACCGAAATCGCCTGCATCGTGCTCTCGTGCGTCTTTGGAGGCGCGATGCTCGGGATGACTATTCACACGATGCTGCCCGAGCATCATCTCAACGCGGATTCCAAGGATGTAATCAAGCTTGGGATGGGACTGATCGCGACGATGTCAGCCCTCGTCCTGGCTCTTCTTACCAACTCGGCAAAGGGTTCTTACGACACGCAGAGAAACGAAGTGACGCAAGTTTCCGCTAACGTCATCCTGCTCGATCGGATCTTGGCGCATTACGGGCCAGAGACGAAAGAAGCTCGCGATCTTCTCAAGCTCTCCGTCGCCGGCATGATCGATCGCATGTGGCCTGATGACCCTCTCCAAACTGCGAAGTTGGGGCCTACTTCGGCGAGCGGAGAATTATTTTTCGACAAGATCCAGGAACTGACCCCAAAAGACGAAGTTCAGCATTCGCTCCAAGCCCAAGCGCTTAATTTGAGCGTAGGGATCGGTCAGGCGCGCTTGTTGCTGTTCGAGCAGGGTGGCCGCTCGATCCCGATGCCTTTCCTTGTGCTATTGATCTTCTGGGTGACTGTGATTTTTCTGAGCTTTGGCCTCTTCGCGCCGCGCAACGGGACGGTCGTCGTAACCCTTTTCCTGTGTGCGTTATCGGTTTCGGGCGCGATCTTTCTAATAATGGAGTTGGACCGGCCATTCGGCGGTTTGATTCAGATTTCGAGTGCTCCGCTGCGCAACGCCCTGGCAAGTATCGGAAAATAATGTGAGCGCCGTCCCACAAAGCATCGCCGCAATCGGCAAATGGCTGCACCGTGAGTTTGTCGCAGCACGCCCCGTATTTATCTTCTTTCTGGTCGCATTCCTGCTCCAGCTCACGATCATCAAGCTCACAGTTGCGCAGTTCTCCATTCCCGTATCTGCACTTTCCAAGGCGGTGGTCGGCGCTTTGTTTGCCGCCAAAGCAGTTCTTATACTTGACGAGACTCCCCTCGCTCGGAGCCTCGAGCGTTATCGTCGAATCATCGCGGTTACGGTTAAGACACTTCTGTATGGATTCGCCACACTGCTGCTCGGCTTGATCGAGCGCCTTCTAGAAGCCTGGCACCGGGTCGGCACCTTCGAAGGAGGATTCGCAGACGTGATTCACCAGGCAAACGTATATCGATTATTTGCCTGGGTACTCGGAATAAGTCTCACATTTGCGATTTATTTCGTGAGCTCCGAAATAAATCAGCGCATGGGCAAAGGAGCTCTCTGGTCGCTATTTTTTCAGCGACCTTAAGTCGCGTGACGCCGGACGATTACCGCTCACCCGGGCCGCGTGCGGCGTAGGAAATCACTCCGCGATTTCCAGAGACACTTGCGGCGCCCGTTGGCACCGAGCTCCTTCTAGAAGAGACGGCTTCAACTCGCCGAATCGACTTCGGGGAGGAGTTGCGACTGTTGTTGTCAAAATCCCATTTCTTCAGCAGGACGTATTGTTTTCCCCTGCGCGCAAGCAGGCGGGACTTGACCATATCGGCTATCAACCGGCTCACCATAGGCCGCGAGCAGCCGATCATTTCGGCCAGGTCCTCATGGCCAATTTCCGGAATCAAGACGATTCCCTCCGAATCCTTGACACCGGACCGCATGGCCAGCTCACTCATCACGATCACGAGCCGGTCCCAGAAGGGAAGGCCTAGCAGGGTAGTAAAGCGCCGGAGGTTCTCCGACCAGAAAGTGTTCAGGGACGCGAGGATAGAGATCACAACATCCGGCGGAAGATCGGCCAGCAGCCGCGTTACATGATCGCGACTGAAAAGCGCCAAGGTGCACTTGCTCGCAACCTGGGCTTCGAAGATACGCGCGCGACGACCTTTTTCATCGAGGTAGTCGGCATAACCGATAATCTCGCCAGGTCCAGCCATTCGTACCAGAGTGCGATTCCCGTCACCTACCGGGCAATACACGTTTACATAGCCGCTTAGGATGCAGGCGAGCATATCGTCAGTATTGCCCTCGCAGAACACCAGCGCGCCCTTCTCGTAAACAACTGCAATGTGACGCTCGATGAGTTCGTCGACCAAATCCGCTGGTAGACTCAAACGTTCCAGGCTCTTCCGAAGGATCGTAAAGGCTTCTTCATGTTGACGCCTTACATTCGTTTTCATTTTTTTTTGTTGTTGGTTCCTTTCCAGTTCAGATCGATGAATGCGGTCGAATGACTAACTCCCAGCTTGAACAACCGGAGCAAAGTGACAAAGGTTCCCTTCCAGACCTTCCGGAAGTAACTCGTGGGATCGCTTACTCCCCGAGTCTCTACTGGCCGGGCGAGGACTGGGCACCCGGAACTTGCTCTTGCTTCTGCTCTTGTTCATGCGGGTAACAAGGCTGCCACACTGAGCCGGGGTTGTTATAGTTTGGCGACGCCCCAGGGAAAGGGATAGGAAATGGCCGGCCGGCAAAGCCTTGTGCATACGGTCCCATGGGTCTAATTCGGCGCCAATTAATCTGATGAGTCAGTGCCAAGGTTAGTTTTTGCTGCGTCCTGACGAGCCTGCGATACGCGATTCCGTTGTAAAGCGTGGCCAATCCCAAAAACACCAGGGCCCCGATCAGCCCGCCCTTCCACCAGCGCTGTTCTCTTCGCCTGGCCGCTCGCCGCGCATCGTTGTCGTGTCGATCGCTTGCACCTTCGATGCTCTCTTCCGGCATTGCTCTCTAACTCCATTCAAACAGGGAATATCGTCGCCGCGTTTTCACACGTTGATCAAAGACGAAAGAAACAATGGTTTGGTTACAGGACGGGAAACGCAGCCATCGGTGAGGAGTCCGCGGCAATTACATGCACAGCTTGGGGCAGAGATTGTTCAGACGAGGCGTATTAGAAAGCTTGAATTCTGCAAGAAGGCTGATTGGTGGTCGCGACGAAATATTTGAAACCGATTAAGAGCAAAGCCGTATCCAAACTGGTTCCGCGCGGAGCTAAAGAATGAACGCGCATCTGGGGCGGGTCACTTCTTGCATAGGCGGCTTATCGGTTGTAGCTGTGCTCCTAATGAGATCACTTGATCATGCTCTTGCGAGCTTAACCAAATGAAGAAAATGCGCTCTGCTTCCATGGGCGAGGCCCTGCTTACTGCATTCAGTGTAGTCCGCCGAATCGCTTCGGCTTCGCCGCCGCTGTGGCCGTTGGCGATGATGCTGTATGTTCCCGCGATTTCGCGCTGGGCAATCGTATTCGCGAATTTGAGCGCGCGAGTCGAGGCGCGAGCGACGATCACCTTGGCGCGCTTCCGCGCAAGTGGGATACAGCCATGGAATCCGGCCCTCGTCGCCAGCGGTTCAAGGAGTTCTTGGCGGTTTTACGGAGGCGTCGCCGGATTATGTGCCCTCGTAGCCGCGGGCCTGACGCCGACTACGATCCCACTCGTGTATGCCCAGGCGCAGCCGGTAACTGCAAACGGAGGCGCCGGAAATCCGACCGGCTCGATTGGAGCGCAAAACTCGGCGCCGCCAGTGAATGTCAGCGTTTCTTCGCAGGCGGCGCACAAGTTCGAAACTAATCCAATCCTGTCGTTGCCTGCTATCCTCGCCCGCCAATGGACTCCCGGCCGCGAGAATTTAGCCAGCGATTATTTTCCGTTGATCGAGGACAACCAGCGGCAGAAACTTAGTCTCAAAGAGACCATCTACCTGGCGCTTCAGAACAATCCTGGCCTGCTGTCGGTATCGCTGGACCCGGTTGCGGCGACCGAGAGCGTCAAGGCGGCGAACGCCGTGTTCGACCCCCAGCTAAGCTCGCAAATAGACGTTGAAAAGCAGGCCACGCCAGTCTCTTCGCCATTTCAAAACCCGAACAGCATTACCGTCGCGCAGAAATTCTACGATTGGAACTTTGGGATAAGCAAAGTGCTGTCCGCGAGCAATGCCACTTTGGGTATCACCTTTAACAACGACCGCGAGCTGACCAATTCCGGATTCAGCCCGGTCAATCCCGTATATACGCCCACTATGGTGATGTCGCTGTCGCAGCCGTTGTTGCAGAATTTTGGCTGGCAGTTTGCAACGATTAATATTCGCCTGGCCGAGTCGGCGCAGCGGTCTTCACAATGGAACTACGCTTCATCGGTAAACGACTTCGTTCAGCGCATCGGTAATGACTATTGGGGTGTGGTGCAGGCCGAGGAGAACCTGCAGGTCGCTCAATCGGCCTTGAAGTTCAACAACGAACTGGTTCGGGTCAACCGGGAGAACGTCCGGCTCGGTATGATGGCTGCGGTCAACCTGGCGGAGGCTTTGTCGGCCGCTGCTACGGCGCGGGCAAATGTATCTGCAGCCCGGGCCGGCCTCGACATCGCCCGTACTACGCTTCGCCAGGACGTGGCGGCTAATAACGCCGGCGCGATGCTCGCCGCGGAAATCGAGCCGCTGCAGCAACCCGACACCCGGTACGGACCAACCGAGCCCGACAATGACGCGTTCAAGCAGATGCTCGAATACAGCCCCGCGCTGGCGGGTCTGCGCGAAGCGATTCGCTCCGCCTTGATCCAGGTCAAATACGCGGAAAATCAGACCTTGCCGCAACTCAATCTGGGAGTGCAGTTCGGCGTAACATCCGAGGCCGGCAACTCCAAATGTACCACCTCCGGCACTGTACCCGCCTTCGCCAATTGCTTCAGCCCGAGCGGACCTACGGTACCACCGGGAACTGACAACGGTGCCCTGCTTCCTTTCGGCGGCGACTACGGCACGGCGTTGAACGGCCTGTTCGATTTCAAATTTTACGACTATGCGGCGGTTCTAGGATTCTCGATGCCGCTGGATAATGCCGCTCCGAAAGCAGCGCTGGCGCAGGCTCACGTCGCGTATGACCAAAGCCGGTTGCAGTATCGCCAGGCGCTCTACCAGTCGGTCTTGCAGGTCAAAAGTGCGCTGGCCAATTTGACCGCCTTTCAGGAGCAGGTCGACGCCACTGCCGAAGCGACCACGTACGCACAAAAGAGTCTGCACGATACTCAGGCGCAATACCGCGTCGGCACGGCAACCACCAATACGCTCCTGCAGTTTCAAAGTAATCTGGTTACCGCGCAGGGTAACCAGGTTCAGGCCGACGTTGGTTTGGAGAACGCGCGCCTGGCCTTGTGGCATGCTGAAGGCACGCTGCTCGGGCAGTTCAATATCGACTTCCAGGTGCAAAACCCGCGTCAGTCGCCATGGTATTCGCGCTTTTGAACAAGAGCCGATGACTCGTCGCAAAAACAGAGCTATCAATGCCCTTAAGCCAATCGCGCTGCTCGCACTGGCTTTGATGTTGGCCTCTGTAGCATGGGCTCAGCTGCCGGCGCCCAATCCGCTGGTGGTACCTCCCCTGCCGCCCAGTCCTCCAGCCCAACTGCCGGCCCCGGTCAGCACCGCGATCGCGCCGATCCCAATACCGGTACCATCGCTGCCGGCCGCCTATTCGACACCCGGAGCGCGATTGTTCAACTGCTCCTGTTGGGGTCCCGGTCAGCCTACTCACTGGATGGGTCAAGTGACCGCGGCTTCGTACCTAAGTGCGAGCCAGAGCGCGAGTGGTGCCTGCGTCTCCTACAACAAGGGCAAGCCCCCCTCCTACGGAACTGCCGGCGGCATCGGCGCCGGCAATGGCTTCGGTCCCCTGCCAGGGGCGCAGCAGAATGTAGGTGCCGCCAATTCCTTCGGCTTTCCCGGCGTGGCGCAGAGTTCCGGATCGTCGAGCTCGCTTGGTTCGCTCCCAGGAGTGACGCAAGGTATCGGTGTCGCCAATTCGTTCGGCTCGCCCGCGACGGGGCTGACTTTCTCCAGCGCCCAGCAGCAACGGCTCTGTTCGAGTTGTGTCTGTGACTGAGGGAGCCTGGAGGATCAGCGCGCGCTGCGGCGTCAAAGTAGCGGTTCGATGATCCGAGCAGCAGTCTCATGGAGTCGTTCGAGGAAACCGCGATGTTTCCATTGCTCCGGCTCGATCTGTACTGAGTTCTCGGTGTCGTTTCGAAACATCAGGTTCATATCCTCGGCAAAGGAATGGCTCAGGACGATAGCGTTGAGCTCGTTGTCGCGCGCGATACTCCACCAATCGAGATTTGATGTACCGACGGTCGACCATACTCCATCTATGGTCGTAGTCTTGGCATGCAGCATCTGACCCTGCCACTCGTAGATCTTCACGCCCGCTTCGAGCAGATCAGCGTAGTGAGAATGCTGCGCCGCGAGGATCAAGGGTTCATCGGTTTGACTCGGTAGTAGCAGGCGCACGTCCACGCCGCGTTGTGCGGCGTGCTCGAGCGCGTGCAGCATCTGATGGTCCGGCGCGAAGTATGCGTCGGTGATGTATATGTTGGTCTCGGAACTGACTATCGCCGAGATCAATGTGACG
The DNA here is from genome assembly GCA_963850125.1 of uncultured delta proteobacterium. Lineage (GTDB taxonomy): Bacteria > Desulfobacterota > Binatia > Binatales > Binataceae > Binatus. The sequence goes on from CAWKKB010000002.1 coordinate 528,239, forward strand.
TAGATCAGGCTGAAACGTTCGGGCACGCTGAATATAACACGCACCATCTGGTTTCCCTTCCGGTCGAGCACCGGAAAATAGTTCCGCTCGCTGAGTGCCTGACCTTGCTGATACTTCCATTCGTTGATAAAGGCGCGCTGAAACTCCGCTACCGCAGGACCCTCGACCTCGATGTCAGTATCGCGCCAATATTCGAGCGGTCCTTTCTCCTCACTGCCACTGGGTCCGCTGGCATACACCTCAGAAATGTTAATGCCGCCGGTAAACGCGATGCGACCGTCGACCACGAGCATCTTTCGATGGTTACGATGGCTGAACGACCAGGGAAGTTTCGCGGCGAAAGGATTCACCGGTCGATATTCCAATACTGCGACGCCATTCTGTCGCATTCGGTCGAAAAAACTCGCAAGCGTTCCGAATGAACCAAGGCTGTCATACTCAACGTTCACCTGCACGCCATGACGCTGCCGTTCGATCAGCGCGTCGGCAAACATCTGTCCTACCGGGCCATCAGTAAAGGTGTAGGTTTGCATGTTGATGCTGTCGTGAGCGCCACGAATTGCCGCCAGCATCGCTTGATAGGTCGCGGCGCCATTCTCAAGCAGCGTCACCTTGTTGCCGAGGACAAGGGGGACATCGCTTAGGCTCTGCTCGAAGGCAAGATGCCGTTCGAGAATGTCGCTCGGGGTCTTCTGATGTTGCTCCAGCCGCAACATGACCTTCTGTGTCTGCTCGTCGGTTAATTCGCCGTCTGGTCCGGCAAAGTCTGGACCCGAATCATAAAGGGACCTATCGTGGAGCAGCGCATGCATGTCCGGAATTGTCCCACAGCCACTCAGCATGCATAGCAAAGCGAGACTCAAAAAAAATGCACGCGACATTATCATGATCCTGGTTCTTCAATCGTGAGCCGCCTGGGATAACTGATCTGCAGAGCTAAAGGTAATTCTGGCCTGTTTTCGCCGGATAATCGCCAGACGGTATGGAATCAATTGGTTCCTTATATCTCTACTAACCGCGCTGAAACTCAATCCATCCGGACGCAGGTCTCACGTCGCTTTAGAATTGAGCAATCTACGGGCCATCTCGGAAGATCGCGAAGATCGCCGAGGTGCCAGGATTTCAGTGTGAATCAGACGCCGACAGTGGTTCCGCGATAGTAATGCTGCAGGATTTCTGTGTAGGTCTTGCCCTCATTTGCCATCACTGCTGCACCGATCTGGCACAAGCCCACTCCGTGTCCCCAGCCTGCTCCTCTTATGACCAGGCGATCAGGTTCCTTGTCAACGACGAATGCAGAGCTGTAGAGATGCGTGCGGGATAAGGCGCGGCGAACTTCCAGTTCTTTGCCGATGATGATGTAGTCGCGCTCCCCGGTGACCTTCAGCCGGTATATTCGCCCTGAAGGTCCGCGCGCGAGCGCCTCCACGTCGCGAATCGGACCAAGATTGGCGCCAAGCCTGGTAGTGATCAGATCGGCGAGTTCGTCGGGTGTGTACGCGACATGCCAGCGATAGAAGTCGCGGGTCTCCTGATCGAATCCCGGGAGAACGCGTGAGAGGAGTTCTGAATCGTCCGTCTTGCAGTAAGCCGGCGGGCTTGAACGTATCCATGTCTCAGGACTGTAAGAGCAGGACTGCGCCGGACCGTCGCAGACTGATTCGAGATAGGGAATATCTTGATCTTCCCAAGCGGTCGCATAGCGCTCTGTCATTCCGCCGCATGACTTGTAAAACCGCGCGTCGCAGATAGCGCCATTGTAGCGGAGAAACTCGCCGGTCGTCGCGCGAACCGCTTCGGCTGCAGCGGGAGAGAATGCTTTCGTGATTCCCTGATACCGCTGGCAATGATCGTCAGCGCACACGTCGAAATCCGGATGCGCTTCGCGGCCGTACCATCGGAGGATTTCGTGAGAATCGAGACCTTCACTCTTCCCGCTCCCGGCGCGAGAGGGATTTGCTTTAGGAAACCACAGCCAGCTGCGCGATATCACTGCGTGAGCTTTCAACATTTCGAGCGGACAGCTTGCGCTCATCTCGGACGAAATCACGCTGGTGACGTAGTCTTCGAGCGGAACATCGTTGATGACTGTCAACCCGGCTTCTCGTTTCACGAGACGAAAAGCTCCGCGGAATACCTGATGCTCCTTGCGTTCCCAATGAAATCCGATCCCGATCGTTACGTCGTCCAAGGCGAACGCGCAGGATGCCAGGTCCGACGGAGTGAGAGTAACTTCAGAAATAGGTCTGTAGCGCCCGGGAGCGTATAGCTTGCCGGAAGCATCGGTAAACGTACCCGTCAATTGGACTTCGACCGCGGTTTGTCCTTCGATTAGCCCGACCGATACCTTCAACGGTCACTCCCCAGCTTCTCGGCGACTTCCTGAAACAGATGGTCAGGCAAAGTGACCTCTCGAAAAATTGCGGCGATGGCATCGCCAGTGATTCTTTCGAAATCGTGCGGCAGCGGCACTACAAATATTCCGCATAGGTCAATCGATGCCGGACTGACTGTCAATTCGCCGGTATGAAAGACCTCTGGCCGATGTTTTCCTCGCGGAAAAAGATACGTGACCCACTCTTCTCGCTCATGAAAGACCGCGATATTGACCATCGGTTCCGGACGTTTGCCCGTTGTCTCCGCTAGCAGATCGAGGGCACGATCCACTCTCTCGATCAAAGCAGATCGATCCCTTCCACGAAATAAGAACACATTTCTTCCGTACTTCGGCACTGTGACGCCAGGCAGTCCAGCGGTGTCCTTCTCGATTGGGAATAGTCCTCGCGAGCCGGCCTGAAAGTGCAGGTGGTCTGGTGCGGACGCGCCGCATTCCGGTCCGTTATAGACGACGAAATATCCCGGAAGGGCGTCGGCTATGTCGAGCATATTTCCAAACTGATGTGCGATGCGCTGCGAGCCGTGCTCCCGGTGCGCGATCGTCAGGTGACGATCAACGATCGGAAATGGATTGCAGTAGATCGTAAAGTCCCGATTGAACTGCAGACCCTCTTCTTCCAAAGGCAGATTTCCCGCACATAGGAAGCAGGGGCGTTTCGCAACCGACTCCCGGTCGACCAACGCCGTTGTGCTACTCATCCTATGAGGAATATGACGGATGAATATGTCGAACCAATCAACGCGCACCGACCGGGTCTTCGCCCGCCTTAGACCTTCAACTCCTTTCGCTAGCTGCGGCCACGCTCTTAACTGCTGCGCAAACAATTTCTCTACTTCCTGAATCATGGGCGCGTTCGAGCCTGAATCTCTATAGTTCGAAGCCAGTCCTTGTATAGGTCGTATCGATTGGCGACCTCGAGCGGCAGGGCGCTGTCGCTGTTGCCTTCCCAGCGGCGGCACAGATAAATCGAGTCGTAAATTCGGCCTATCTCATAGTTACGGCTAATGCGCAATGCCACCGCGTAATCCTCGCCGTAGCTGACATTCGGAAATCCTATCCGGCGCAGAACCGACGTATTGAATGCGCGCGGCGCGCCAAGACCATTGATACGAAGTGCATTGTTTCTACCGTTGTCGTGAGTCCATTCGCGATGGTCGATTAGACCGGGCGGAATCTCTTTCAATGAAAAATCGACCATCGTATAGGAGCCTACGACCATCGCATAAGGACCCGCTTCAAGTTCCGCTACAATCCGGCGAAGCACGCTGTCATTGATGTATAAGTCGTCAGAATCAAGTTGGATGGCATATTGTCCGCAGTCTCCGGAATAAATCGCCTCGTTCCAGCATCCGCCGATTCCCAAATCGCGACGTTCGGGGACGATATGCTTGACCCGTGAATCGCTGATGCCGCGCAGGATTTCTGTCGTTCCATCAGTCGAGTGGTTATCGACGACGATAACATTGAATTCGAAATCAGTGCTCTGGACGAGGGCGCTTTGAACGGCTTCTAGAATTGTCCGCTCGCGATTTCGAACCGGGATGACGACGCTGGCTTTGACCGGAATGTTTTCAGCGACTGGAACTCCGCCGAACTGCGGCTGCAAGCATGCGCCGATTCGTTTGAGATGCGCAGTCGCGATGCGCTCCATTTCAAGCTGGTAATCGCGATTGCGCGGATCCACATAGTCGAATTGTTTTTGACCTGTCGGCCGCGTATCAACCGTCGACGCGCTGTACAACGGCTCGGGAATCCGCACGATAGCGTGTTTTTCTGAAAGCCTCAGCCGTAGGTCATATAAGGCTCCCCATTTCCAGTCGCTGTCGATTCCTGATTGGCGCGCAGCCTGAACCGAAACTACAACGACCGGACCAAAGTCGAACCCATCGCGGATGCTCCCGCGTTGATAGTCAATATGAGGATGACCCACGGCATCGGCATAAACCCAGCCGGCGCCGGCTTCGCGGATGACCTGCGCCATTCGATCGAACATGCGCGGTCCAGGCTCAATGCTGACGCGCGGATCACCTAGAAAGAGAACATCGGAATCGGCGGCATCGAGGAGTCGCTGAATACTCGCGGACGAGTAGTCCTGTGGATAGACGATATTCACTAGAAGGTAACTCTATACCATTGGTTGTGGTTTTGAGACGGTCTCACCCGTCATCTACCTACCAACCGCAATGTGTCGCAACGCTGGCTGCGGGCGCATGACGGTGACGCCGGTCATCCGATTTGCCTTGAGAAAATCGCGCAACTCCTGTTCCACGACAGAGCCCTGGCTGCGCGAGGCGTGACGCATAAGAACATTTTCGCCATCACGCACGATAATTCCGGCATGAAACATATCAAGATGCTTGCGTGTCGACACAAAAAAAATAATATCGCCGGTCTGTAAGTGACGTTCGAGCCGTGGCATTTCCGACTTGGGTACACATTTCAGACGAGTCCGCTGTGGATCGAGGCCAGGTACAACATTCAGAACGCGTTCCCTATTGAGTATCGGCACAGCCGGCGTTGACACCGGTCTGATAATTCCGTGACGCGCATTGTTGCGAATCCAGCACGTCATGTAGTGATTTCGCCGCTCCCATTGAATGCGGCCTCCGCCATACCGAATCTCTCGCAGCCGTTCGGTGAAGCTATCAACGTTGGAAGCGCGGGCGAGCGCCAGAATTGTCTCGATGTAGGTGACACAGTCGAATCCATCGAGAGAAACCGTGAACACTTCGGTTGTGTCGGCCGATCCGATCAGCGGATTTGCCTTATAAGGATGTCCCAGGAAGTGGCGGGAGAGAACCTCGATTCGGCTGCCGGTGGACCGATCCTGCTTCGTCTCCGATAGAAGCTGTTCCACGCGCCGCCGGCTGAGATCTCGTGGTTGTGGATGCTTCATCAGAGTTTCACTCTACCATGTGCTTTTGTCCTATTCAGCGATCCTGCGCTTTGCGCATGGCGCTCGACAACCTAACTCCAGCTGATTGGGAAGCGAGACCTACTCGGGCGGGTCAAGCAGCAGGGCAAATCCATCGGCGCGATGGAAATCAGGTTTGTCCGCGGGATGGCGAAGCGCCCAATACGAGATTCCATCGCTCGCCTCGATGACTGCCGAGAGCCCGATACGGAGCGCGGCGCGTGGGTGGATGGGAGACAGGACCTCGAGATGAACGACGGCATCCAGCTCGAGCCGAGTTTCAGTAGAGCGTACGGCAATGTACGGGCGCATCATTCCGTTCGTAACCGGACCGCCATTGCGATAGCCGCTGAAGGCATAGACGGCCCACTCACTCGACGGTGCGAAGTTGAACTCATGGTAATTCCATTGCCCATCCACCGCGATGAAGGCCTCGAAACAGGTGTGGCGCCAGAGCTCTGTATTGATGCGCGGCACCGTCGGCGAAGGAATCCGGATTCGGGGGATATCTCCGTCCAGGCGAAATGTCATCTGGAGTTCACCGTTGGCAGATCGGCGTAGGAGCACCTGAATAACGCGCACTGACTCGCTGCGTGTCGACGGATGGCATGTGAGGTCGATCAAATGTTCGACGGTCATGACAGGCTCGGTGAAATCTGCGCCATTCGCGCGCTAACGTCAAACATCCGGCTGCCTCCTTCACCATGGCGGCTGCTCTGGCCCTATGCCAATCAGATAACCATCGGTGAAGGATATGTCTGATCCTAGATCTAGGAATTGTCTGGGAAGCGTTAGCCACGTGCTTGGCTGGAAAGGTAGACGAGGGATACGATGCCGACAACTAGTTCGCATGCACCGATGACTCGTCTGTTGAGTAAGTTGGCTCGCAAAGGGATGAGCGGGCCAGAAATTCAGATCACTCCAACAAAGGCAGGGCGCATTATGAGCATCACCATTGACACTTACCGGTACGAAGAGATCTACCCTTCGTTCAAGGCGGCCACTGACGAAAAGGCAAAGACCGCGCGCATCAATTCGGAGTTTCTGAATCGTCTCGCTGACGCTGGCGTCGTGCTGACTGGAAGGGATCCGGTCTCTGTTGCCGACATCGGCAGCGGGCCGTGCGACACGCTGGTGAAATATCTGACGGGCGTGAATTTCGATCCCGGCTTCAAGGTTCGTGCAACCGACTACAGCATCGAGTACACCGACGAGCGCAATGGCGAGGCGCTCGCCACTCTCGCAGCGGCGAAATCAGCGGGGACACTTAAGCTCGTCGATTTTTCAGCGCACGCCGGCAATTCGTTTGCGGGACATCTGCTCGACTTGCTCGGATCGCACGCCTCACCGGCGCGGCCGAATGAATTTAGAATTGTGTTCGCGTCGCATGTTCTCTATCACTGCGAAACTCCGGGAAGTACCGAGCGGTTGATCGAGGACGTCACGCAGAATGTGCTTGCCGACGACGGCATCTGCATCCTCTATCATCTCGCCAAAGTGCCACGGAGTTTTCAGGACTTTCGCGCGCGGTACGGCAGCAACTCCGCGGCGGCGGCGCACAGCAATACGCCAGCGGTCGCGATCGACGATCCTCCCGCGAAGGTTGCCGAGGTCTGCGCCGCGCAGAGCGTCCCGTGCAAGCGCATGGACTTCACCGCCGATCTAAGGTTCGCGGTACCGGAGGAGAAGATCTGGAATTACTTTCGCGATCCTCTACGGTATGGAGAACTCTGCCAGCTCCATCCGGCGGCCGCCGAAGATTTGAAGCGCCTGATGTTCGTGACGCAGCGGGCGCCGATTGAGTTCGCCGCAGATAGCTCGCCGACCGGACTCTCTGCGTATCTCGATGAAGTCGGCGACGTCCTGAAACGCAATGCAGGGATTCTCAAACTCGCCGAGTCGATGCAGGTAATATATCGGCCGGGCGCACGAGCCGACTTCGGCAAATCCATAAGCGCGGCGATCTCTGCGGCGGGGCGGGCTTAGCGGCTATTCGATTTGTTGTTTCGGTACCTGCTTCGATTCCTGTTTCGGCCCGAACAGTTTCTGAACCTTCTCCATCGCCTTGTCACGCATCTTGTGCATGAAGGACGATTTTTTCTTCTTGGGTTGCACGTGAGCAGCTTTGTGATGAGCCGCCGGATTGCCGCTTTCGGCCCCAGACAGGGCACTCGCGCTTGCACCGTTGGCCGACGGCACTACTTCTGAATTCGCTTGAGCATGCGCTCGCGGAGCCGGCGCCAGTATCAGCAACGCCGCCATCAGCGAGATTGAAGCGACCCGGACTCGTGGACAAACCAATGCCTTCATGAGTTATGTTACGCCCCGATCGGTAAACGGTTACGGCGTGATTGAAAGATCCGATCCTGATACTCTGAAATCCAGGCGGACAAATCCATGTTTGACGCAGTTGAGTCCCTGACGCTCGACCTTCTCGAATGGGTGGCCAGCAGCGAGCGAAGTTATGACGAAGTGATGGATGCCTGGCGCACGTCATGTCCCAGGTTCCCGATCTGGGAAGATGCGAACGATCGCGGGCTGGTTGTGAAGCAGCACGTGGCCGGCCGCATCATCGTCAAAGTCACTTCCTCCGGATTCGCACTACTCGAACAACGCCACCAGCGTCCTCGCGCGATCTGACCACGTCGTCTGGTCTGAAGCTGATCGCCGACCGCTGACGGTATATTTCAGCGCGCGCCTCGACCACTCGACCATAGGAGGGCCGCCCTCGTTGCGCTGGGGTGCAATTGAGGGTATGAAATAAGCATGAAGTCTCATACCATCCGGAAATCGTCGTTTACCTTGCCCGCAGAGGAACACGCTCGGGTCCTGCGATTGCGCCGGTTGCTCAAAGCGCCGTCCAACACAGAGGTTATTCGCCGCTCGCTCAGGCTGCTGGAAGATTCCATTTCTCGAGAGGAACTTCGCCGGCAATTCCGCGAGGCTTCTGCGCGCGTGCGCTCCTCGACTCTCGAGGCGGTCCAGGAGCTGGATCCGTTGGTGAACGACGGTCTCGAGGATGCCTGATCGTTCACCGCGCCGAGGCGAGCTCTGGGCGGCCGACCTGAATCCTCGCCGCGGTAGCGAGCCGGGAAAGGTCCGGCCCGTTGTGGTTGTGCAATCCGACCTTCTGAACGAGACGGACCATGCCAGCACCTGGATCCTTCCCTGCACGACCCGGTTGTCTGGAGAGAACATCCTGCGGGTCGAGCTGCCGAAAAACATGGCTGGCAACGCGCGCGCCTGCGAGGTGATGATCGATCAGTCGCGCGCTATTGATGGTCGGCGGTTGCTTCGGCCGCTTGGAAGATTGCCTCAGACGGTGATGAGAGAGCTCTCCGAAAAGTTGCGCCGCGTCGGCGATCTTTGATCTGGTTCGATCGCCGCCGCTCGAGTCAGGCCGGGACGAGATGCCATATCTCGCGAGAGTATTCCATCACTGCGCGATCGCTTGAGAATGAACCTATCCGCGCCAGATTGAGTATAGCTTTTCGGGTCCAGACTTCCGGATGTTGGTACTCAGTCAATACATCTGACTGGATATCGACATACGGTCCGAAATCGGCCATAAGGAAATAGTCATCGCGATTGACCAGGACGTCGCGAATCCATCTGAATAGTCCCGGCTCGCCCGGACAGAAGCGATCGGACGCGAGTTCATCGAGCACCCGCTTGAGCCGCGCGTCAGATTCGTAATATTCGCGCGGACGGTAGGTGCCTTTCAAAGTCAGCTCTTCGATCTGTTCAGCGGTAAGGCCAAAGATAAATATATTTTCCGCGCCGACGGCTTCGCGAATCTCGATGTTCGCACCGTCGAGAGTCCCTACTGTCAGCGCGCCGTTCATCGCAAATTTCATGTTGCCGGTGCCCGACGCTTCGCGGCCGGCGGTGGAAATCTGTTCGGAAACATCGGCGGCGGGAATAATTTTTTCCGCGAGCGAAACTCGGTAGTCCGGCAGAAAGGCGACCTTGATCAACTCGCGCGTCTTCGGGTCATTGTTGATCACCTCGCCGAGGCTATTGATCAACTTAATGATCATCTTCGCTGCCCAGTAGCCGGGCGCCGCTTTGCCCGCGAGCAGGTAGGTGCGCGGGACCGGCGGCTCGACGCCGTCGTCCACCAGCCGCAGGTACTGATGTATGACTCCCAGAGCCATCAGGAGCTGGCGCTTGTATTCGTGGATGCGCTTGGCCTGTATGTCGAACATCGCGGCAGGATCGATGTCCACCGCGGCGAGTCTATTCACGATTCTCGCCAATCGCTCCTTGTTGGCGCGCTTGATTGCTCTGAACCGGTGTTGAAATTCGACGTCGGCCGCAAATTTCTCGACCGCACTCAACAGCTCGAGGTCGGTACTCCATCCCGCGCCAATAGTGGCATCGAGCAGGTTCGCCAGACCCGGATTCGCCGTCAAGAGCCATCGCCGCTGGGTAACGCCGTTGGTCTTGTTGCTGAATTTCTCCGGCCACAACTGGTAGAAGTCGGGCACCAGCCGCGTCTTGACTAGTTCAGTGTGCAACTTCGACACGCCGTTCACCGAATGGCTGCCGACGATCGCAAGATGCGCCATGCGAACCTGGGGATCGTAACCCTCCTGCAGGATCGATACCCGTTTGAGGCGTTCAGGATCGTCGCGCCATACCGTACCTGCATCCGCCAGAAAGCGGCGATTGATCTCGTAGATTATCTGCAGATGGCGCGGAACGACTCGCTCGAGCAAGCTTACCGGCCATTTCTCGAGCGCCTCGGGCAGCAAAGTGTGATTAGTATATGCGACCGTCGCGCGCGTGATTTCCCATGCCTGCGGCCATTCCAGATCGTACTCGTCGATAAAAACCCGCATCAACTCCGCAATAGTCAGTGTCGGATGCGTGTCGTTCAGCTGAATAGCCACTTGCGATGAGAAATCGTTGAAGTCCTCTCCGCGAGCGACGAATCCCTGTACTATGTCGTGCACCGCGCAGGCTACGAAGAAATATTCCTGCAGCAGCCTGAGCTCGCGGCCCGCCGCTACCGCGTCGGACGGGTACAGAACTTTCGAGATGGTTTCGGAAAGCATCTTCTGCTCGACGGCTTTCATGTAGTCGCCGGCGTTGAAAATCTGCATGTCGAATTCATCCGACGCGCCGGCTGAATACAGACGCACGAAGTTCACCGTGCGTCCGCCGAATCCCGCGATTGGCAAATCGGACGGCACCCCGACCAAAACTCGCCAATCCACCCAGATCGGATTGTATTCGCCCTTTTTGTCGATGCGGTGCTCGATTCGCCCGTAAACCGGAATCCTGCACGACTGTTCAGGGCGAGCCACCAGCCACGGCGAGGTTTCGCGCTGCCACGCGTCGGGCCGCTCGACCTGGTAGCCGCCGCGAATTTCCTGGCGAAAGAGTCCGTACTCGTAGTTGATTCCGTACGCGTAGCCGGGCAGGTCCAGCGTCGCCAGCGAATCGAGGAAGCATGCGGCCAGCCGTCCCAGGCCGCCGTTGCCCAGGGCCGCGTCTGGCTCCTCATCGAACAGGATTTGCAGGTCGATTCCATTCTCGGCCAGGAAATCGCGGCAGGTATCGATGATGCCGAGGTTGAAGAGGTTGTTCTCCAGCGAGCGGCCGATCAGAAATTCGAGCGACAGGTAGTAGAGCTTCTTGGAATTGTTGCGATCGAAACGTTGCCGCGTCGCGAGCATTTTCTCGACCAGCATGTCGCGAACGACCAAAGCCGTCGCGCGATACCAGTCGTGTTTCGACAACTCGACCCGCAGCTTGGCCAGCGAAAAACGGATGTGATGATCGATAAGCTTGTTGAACAGGTTGCGATTGACTTCAGAAAGTGGGGGAACAGCCATTCTAACGTCGGTCCTAACGAAATCTCGAATCCTATGATCAATCAGGTCTGCAGACTTGTCGCCAATGTGACCACAAGGGCCATCACCGGCGACCAATCTACATATTGCCGATTCGAGAGACCGTTCTCCAGAAGGTGCTAGCCGGTCACGCGCTCGAGGAAAGCGCGAACTGCTGCGTTGAACGCCGCCGGCTGATCGATATTTGCGGCGTGTCCGGCCTGTTCGAGGATTACTTTTTCGGCGCCGGGGATTTTCGCCGCCATGTAATCAGCCGACGGCCGGAACTGCTGATCGTTTTCGCCGACCAGCACCAGCGTCGGCACCGCGATTACCGGCAGCGACTCGATCACGCGGCCGTCCTTCTGCGCCAGCATTCCACGCGCCGCATGCGCAAGGCCTTGCGCGCTGCGATGATGCGCGATGCTCACTTCGGCGCTGACGCCAGCCGCCGCGAGTCCCTTTTTCTCGTACGCCACCGCGACGCTGTCGGCGAGCTTGTTCCATCCTGCTCGGCCGTCGTCCTTCTTGTAGCCCGGCCCGGTGTCGAACAGCATCAACGCCTCCGTGCGGGCAGGATGCGCCAGATGAAACGCCAGCGATATGAAGCCGCCCAGCGACAGGCCCGCGATGATGGCGCGGCCGGCGCCGCATGCGTCGAGCACCGCGGCCATATCGGCAATGGTTGCATGGTGCGAGTAGAGCGACGGATCATCGGGCGAGTCGGAACGGTCGTGCCCGCGCATATCCCACGCGATCACATGATAGCTGTCCGACAACGCCTCCATCTGGCCTTGCCACATTCGCGCGCTGGCGCTGTACCCATGCGACAGGAGCACGGACGGGCCCGCGCCGCGTTGTTCGTAGTAGATGCATACGCCGTCGCGATCGAGATAAGACATCGTCAGTTCATCCTTGCGGGTATTCTTGCACAGCGAGCGGGAGACAAGATATGTCGGCATCAGAAAGCATCGGATCGACCGGAGTCGCGCTGCTGTTAATCGCGTTCTTCATGAATTCGTTCGGGATGCTTGATTCCAATTCGCGCGCTTACCAGGCGATGAACGCAATTGGTGCCGCGGTCTCCTGCTACGCCTCTTACCTGATTGGGTTCGCGCCATTCGTCGTGCTCGAAGCCATCTGGTGCGCGGCGGCAGTGGCCGCGATGTTGCGAGGCCGCCAGTAGTTACCAAAGCGGGAGCATCGCCGCCGGATGCTCTCGCTTTTTTTGGCGAATATACCTGTCTTCTGATTCTTAACGGCCCCCGCGCTGCATCGCGGCCAGCGCTGCGCCCATCTCGCCGAGGCCTTTTTTCACCGAGGGCCTCGTCTGGACGTGATTCCACCACGCCGCGAGTTTCGGACGTCCATCGAGCGCTTTGAAGCCGAAAGCCGGCCCCAGGTTGGTCGCGAAGAACATCGTGGGCGCGAGCGCGCAATCGGCGAGCGTGAAGTCGGAGCCGCACGCGAAGCCGCCATCGGCGACCATCTTTTCGAGCTGATCGAGGCGATTTTTGAAGTCGGCCACCTTCTCGCTGACCACCTTTTCGTCGCGCGTTTTCGGATTCATCTGGCCGAACAGCGCGCGCAGCGGAGGCTCGAGGTACAGGTCGTGGAATCGCGTAAGTATTCGCACCTTGGCGCGGCCCTCGGGGCTCTTCGGAAGCAGCGGCGGAGTCGGGTACTTGTCCTCAAGGTACTCGTTGATGACCTCGGACTCGGGGATCAGCAGCCCGTCGGCATCGAGCGCGGGAGTTTTGCCGAGCGGATTGATCTTCGCATATTCGGGGGAGCTGAGTTCGCCGCCCGGAATTGCCGCCATCTCGATGTTGAGGCCCTTCTCATAAATGACGAGCCGGGACTTGGTGGCGAAATTGGAGAGATCCAGATTGTAGAGCTTCATCGTTGTCGATTCCTCGCTTGCCAAAATTTCGATCAAACTCGCTTATCGCAGACGACTGAGTTCCGCGCAACCCGATGCGTCTGCTGCAACGGAATGAGCCGTGTAAAAAAAGGATCTTGCCGCGGAAGGACTTCGAGCGTATTAGAAGTTCACAATTTGAATATATGAGGCGCTAATCTAACGTTCAGGTTGTGGGGGCAATTCTCTCGCTATCGAGAGGCGGGTCAGGGGGTCCGAGTCTTTCATTCAATTCGAAATTGGGGCGTTGCCTGCGTTCGTCGCCCACGCTCCACGAGCGCTGATGGAGGAATCAGCAATGAAAAGCAGCGGCTTTACTTCCAAACTTTTAATTGCGCTGGCGGCTGTCTGGGTAGTCACGCTCGGCTCGGCAGCAATCGCGTCGGCAAACAACCAGCCGTTGGCAATCACTGAAAGCGGATTGGTGATCGGTACATCGACCAACGGCGTAAACGAATTCCTCGGCATCCCCTACGCCGTGCCGCCGGTGGGAGGACTGCGCTGGTTACCGCCGAAGCGTTACGGGTTCTTCCCCGGATTTTTCCTCAAAGCGACGACCTTCGGCAGCCAGTGCACACAACCTGGACCGTCTGGCAGCGAGAACTGCCTGTTCCTGAATGTTTATACGCCCCAGTTTGGTGGCGGCGGAAAAGGAGATCGTCGTGTACGCGCTGAGTTCCCGCGCGGGCTGCCTGTGATGTTCTGGATTCATGGAGGAGGGCTGACCGGTGGCGCTGGCAGTGACTATGACCCGTCAGAACTGGTGAAGAAAGGAGTGATTGTCGTCACCATCAACTACCGCCTGGGCCTGTTGGGATTCTTCGCCCAGACCGCGCTCGACAGCGAAGGCCATGATGCCGGCAACTATGGGTTCATGGATCAGCAGTTGGCGCTCAACTGGGTTCGCAAGAACATAGCGGGCTTTGGCGGCGATCCGAGTCGGGTAACGATCTTCGGTGAGTCTGCGGGCGGGCAGAGTGTCTATGCCCAGCTTGCATCTCCGACCGCGGCGCACCTGTTCCGCGGCGCGATATCGGAGAGCGGATCGTATTTGGAATTCCAGGACTACTTTGACTACATCGTAACGTTGCCGGTCGGAGAAACGGTGGGCACCTCCCTCATTCCGTCTGGCAACTCGATCGCGGCAAGTGTCGGATGCGCGAGCGAGACAGCTGCGTGTCTGCGCGCAGTGCCGGCCACGACCTTGGTTGGAGTAGAGGCTGGCGTGGTATATCCGTTCGTGGATGGGACCTTGCTGACGCAGACGCCCGGCGCGGCATTCGCCAGCGGTGAATTCAACCAAGTGCCGGTGATCTCGGGCACCAATCATGATGAATGGAGAATTTTCGTAGCTGATGAGTACGACCTGGGAACTTTGCTCGCGACTTTAACGGAGTACGAAGCCGCGGAATTAGCGCTGTGGGGACCACTACTGGCATCTACCGTGGATACCTTGTATCCCGATAGCCCCGCCAACGACGTAAATGGACCGGAGGCGTTGGGTGCCTCGGGTACCGACGGAATCTTCGCGTGTCCGGCGCGCAATGCGGACCAGTTACTATCGCAGTTCGTCACGACCTATACCTACGAATTTAACGACGAAAACGCGCCTCCAGCCCAGTCTTCCGTTCCCGGACTGACCTTTCCGCTGGGCGCCTACCACGGCTCTGAGCTGCAATACCTGTTCGTGCTGGACGGCACGCCCGCTCCATTTACGCCTGCACAGCAGCAGCTCTCCGCCGCTATGGTCACTTACTGGACTCAGTTCGCGAAGAACTTGAACCCCAACTCGCCTACTGAACCGGTATGGTCTCCGTACAGCGCGGCGACCGACGAGTTCCAGTCGTTGATTCCACCAACGCCGGCGGTCGAGTCTACCTTTGCCGCCGAACACCTGTGCTCCTTCTGGGATTCGTTCTGATCGCAAACACACAAACGGGCGCGCGACCTTACAAGGTTCCGCGCGCCCGTTTTTCGAATCACGAAGCTTTTTCGGGAATGCCCGCTAGCGGCCGCCTTCTTCCTGCTTGATTACGAAGATCAGGGACTCGGCGAAATCATCGGGATGCTCGAGTTGTGGGTAGGCGCCGGAAGTTTTGAATACTACTGTCGCCGAACCGGGCATAGCGGCGTGCAGCGCCTCGCCCTCGGCGCTCGAGAAGTACGGATTTTTTGCACCCCACATTATTATCGTGAGGGTGTTGAAGACCTGGCCTATCTTCGATCGGATATGCGCCTCGTCGCGCGGGACCGAATTAATCATGTCGGTCTGGGCCGGAAGGTCGGTGCTCAACTGTTCCATCATGCGCTGATAGATGAAGTCCGGCATCGGCGGCAAATCGAAAAAGCTCGCCTCGACCTGCGCGCGTACCGCCTCGGGCGTCGTCGGGAGCATCCCATTGCGCAGCTTTTCAGCCCCGCGCGCCCCGACCAGGCCGCCTGACACCAGCACCAGGCGCTCGACTTTGTCGGGATGCTCGACGGCGTAGTAGAGCGCGACGTCGGCGCCGAGATCGTTGCCGATCAGGTTCACGTGATCGAGCTTCAACTCGTCGATCATCTCGGCGACCGCCTGGGCCTGGTATGCGATCGAGTATTGAACCTGCTTGTGATCAGATGAGGCAAAGCCGGGCAGGTTGGGCGCGATAACTTTGTAGTGCGCGTCCGCCACCGGCGGCATGATTCCGCGCCACACGAGCGCGGCGTTGGGACCGAGCCCATGAATCATTACTACCGGCTCCATCCCCGAGTATCCGCCGGTCATCAGGTAGGTGATGAGCCCGTCCTTGAGCGCGAGATCGCTCTGCGCGACGCCCGACCATCCAAGGCGCGAGATCTGGATGAACCGGAGCACATCGACCGGCCGCATATACATCGCGGCAGCGAAAATTCCTAGGAAGACCGCCGCAATCGGTCCCGCGATATTGATCCACGTATGCCTGCGTACCTGCGGACTCAGATTCGCGGCACGAATTTCAGCCTCGGTCGGCGCGCCGGCTGCTTGCGATTTGATTGGCTCAGCCACTGCGTCCTCGAAGGTATCTATTTCGTCGACGCCGACGGCACTGCCGCGGGCGAATCCGATGCGACCGCCGCCTTGTTTGCCGCAGTCTTCCTGGCGGCCTTTCTCACGTGCGAGAGCCGGCGCCCATGGGTCGCGGCCTCGCGATCGCGCTCCATCTGATCCAGATGGTCGGCGACGCGATTGATTTCGACGGTCGCCTCCTGCACCGCCTTGGTCGCGCGATTCGCGGCCTCAGTCGCTTTGTCGGCGGCGGCCTGCGCCTGTGCCGCGGCTTGTTCGGCCTGCGCTGCCGCTTGTTGAGCCTTGGCGGCAGAGGCTTCCGCCTGCTGAGCTTGCTGCTCGTTGCCGCATCCCGCGATCGCTATCGCGAGGACGAGGATCGGCAATGCGGAAAAATATCGGCGCATCGACTGCATCTAGCGCTGGGCGAACGCCTGGACCGCGCGCATGTCGGGCTGCGGTGCGCTGTCGGCCCGCAGCGGCAGGATACATACGTGAGAGGCGCCGGCTTTCAAGTGAGCGTCGATGCGATCGCGAATCTTCTCCTCATTGCCCCATGCGACGATCGCGTCGACCAGCCGATCGGAGCATCCATTTTCGAATTCGCTGTCGCCCCATCCGAGCGCTTTCAGGTTGTTGGTGTAGTTGGGCAGGCGGGGCACATAGGTCTTCATATACGCGCGCGCCGACTGGCGAGCCTTGCCGGCGTCAGTCTCGAGGATGACGGCCTGCGCCGCGCATAGCATCGCATTTGGTCCGATTTGCGCACGCGCTTTCGCCGTATGCTCCGGCGGAACGAAGTACGTGTGCGTACCGTTGGCCTCGGACGCCGACAGCGCGAGCATCTTGGGATGCAACGCGGCCAGCACCACGGGCACGGGCTCCTTGGGCGGCGGGGCCATATAGAGCGCGCCCTTCATCTTCGGCAGATACTCTTTCATGAAACTGTAGGGCTTGTCGTAGTTATGCCCGCGCAGGTTGGAAACGAGCGGCTTGTGACTGACCCCGATGCCGAGCAGAAAGCGACCGCCGGAAAGTTCGGCGACGGTCTTCGACGCGGCCGCCATCGTGATCGCGTCGCGCGCCCAGATGTTCGCGATGCCGGTCGCGATCGAAAGCTTGTCGGTATGGCTAAGCAGGTACGCCGCGTGCGCGAACGGCTCGCGGCCGACCGCCTCCGGAATCCAGAGCACCTTGTAGCCATTCTTCTCGACCTGCTTGGCGAACTCGGCGCTCTCCGGCGCAGTCATCGCGTCGAGGAAGAACCATATTCCAACTTTTCCAATATCCATGACTCAACAAGTAACTCGCTGAAGGAATTTGAACAAGCGGGATCGATGGCGAGCGTCCGGTAGGTGAGGGTTCTGCGGCCCAATCGCAATCTTCTTTTCATCCGCATTCCAACGGCGATACAGTAGCCGCGAACTGGCTATCGACCGCCACATCCTGAAACGAGGTACTGAAAAATGAAACTCGGACTGATGTTCGTTAACTCCGGACCCTTCAGTAATCCCGCCCTGCTGACGCACCTGGCGACCACCGCCGAGCGATGCGGGGTCGAGTCGTTGTGGACGGTCGAGCATGTCGTGATCCCGCAGGACTACAAATCGCCGTATCCATATTCGTCCAGTGGAAAAATTCCAGGCGGCGAAAATGTGGCGATTCCCGATCCGCTGCTGCCGCTCGCGTTCGCGGCTGCGGTGACCAAAAAAATCAAGCTCGGCACCGGAGTACTGATTCTCCCTCAGCGCCATCCGCTGTACGTCGCCAAAGAGGCGGCCACGCTCGACGTACTCTCGAATGGACGCGCGATTCTCGGAATCGGCAGTGGATGGCTCGAAGAAGAGTTCACTTCGCTCGGCCTCGACTTCCACAGCCGCGGCGCTCGCACCGACGAGGCGATCAAATCTCTGCGCGTGTTGTGGAGCGACGATGCGGCGTCGTTCCATGGCAAACATTTCAACTTCGGTCCAGTGAAGTGTTATCCGAAGCCGGTGCAAAAGGGCGGGGTCCCGATTCACGTCGGCGGCCATTCGCCGGCTGCGGCGAAACGCGCGGGCCGCTACGGCGACGGCTTCTTCCCGGCACTGGCGGAAATCCCCAAGCTCAAAGAACTGTTCGCGATGATGAATTCGGAGGCCGAAAAAGGCGGACGCGATCCGAAGAAGATCGAACTGTCATGCATGGGCCGCCCGCGTGTCGAAGATTTGAAGGCGCTCGAGGCGATAGGAGTGTCACGAGTAGTGATCGCGCCGCCAGCCTTCGATGCGGAAGGCCTGACCCGCGGTCTGGAAAAGCTGCGCGACGAGGTAATCGCGAAGATATAGAACTTCGAACAACTGAATTGAATGTGAAACCCACCGTGGGTTTCACGCTTCCCTGGGCAGGGGTGACCCCTGCACCCGGTATCAATCGCAAAGTTGCGCGCAGCGCACTACTTTGCTCTCGGTGAAAAAAATCCGGTCCCCCTTCGCGCTGGGGAAGGGTTACTCCCAACAATCCGGTCCCCCTTCCCACTCAGGAAGAGGTTACTCCCAACAATCTGGTTCCCCTTCCCTCGAGGGAAGGGGTTAGGGGTTAGGTTCCTGAGGCGCGAGCATCTTCACGTAAATCAACTCCGGATCACCCTCATCGAGATTCTCGATGTAGCCGCTTTTGACGAAGCCCAGCCGAGCGCACAGTTGCTGCATCGGAATGTTCGACTGGTTGGTCGAGGTAAACAGCTTGCCGGTCTGACAATCGAGCTCGGCCGCGCGCATCAGCGCCGTCGCGAGTCCGCGCCGGCAGAAGTCGGGATGCACGCTCAGCAGCCGCACGAAGAATTGATCGAAGAAACTCTCGTCCGAGATGACGAAGCCGCGGATGACGTCGTCGACACGCGCGACTGCGACCCGGCCGTGCGCGCAGGCCTCGCCGATAAACCGGCGACGCGACGCGCCCGCATGAACAGTTTCGTCCAGCGCACAAATGTGCTCAAAATCCTCACTGGAAGCGCGCTCGATTATCGTCATAAGTCTCGCCAGAGGTTCGTTAGCCGTGAAGGATGAAACTTCAGTCGATCCGTTGATAGTCACGCACGAAGCGCCGATTGGATGGCTGGTGCTCAACCGGCCGCAAGTCCGCAACGCGCTCAATCTTAGGACCTGGCAGCGGATTGCGGAAGGTGTTGCGGAACTTGCCAGCGATGACGCGATTCGCGTGATCGTCATGCGCGGCGGCACGCCGCAGGCGTTCATCGCGGGCGCAGACATTTCGGAGTTCCCCGCGATGCGCGCCGACGCGGCCCAGGCTCGTGCGTATCGCGACGCGCCCAACAACGCGATCGCGGCGCTGGTCGAATGCCCCAAGCCTGTAGTCGCGATGATCGCCGGGGTATGCATCGGCGGCGGTGTCCAGGTCGCGCTCGCATGCGATATCCGGATTGCGGCACGCGGCACTCGCTTCGGCGTTCCTGCGGCGCGGCTGGGGCTCGCCTACCCGCTCGAGGGCGTCAACATGCTCGCGGATACCGTCGGCCCCGCCAACGCGCGCGACATCCTGCTGTCGGCGCGGCTCTTCGACGCGGAAGAGGCTTTGCAGATGGGCCTAGTCAACCGCGTGGTAGATGCGGAAAAGCTCGAAGAAAACGTGCGCGACTACGTGCTCAAGATGGCGACCAATGCGCCGCTGACAATGGCCGCCGCCAAGCTGGCGATTCGCGAGAGCCTGAAAGATCGCGAGGAGCGCGACGCCAAGGCTGTCTCCGCGATGGTCGCGCGATGCTTCGACAGCGACGACTATCGCGAGGGCGTGCGCGCGTTCCTGGAAAAGCGCCGGCCCAATTTCAAGGGTCGCTAGCGTAGAGTTCGACCGAAAAGCACGCGGCGCGAAAGAGATTCATCTCAGACGATTCAGCTCTCGCGCGGCAAATGGTGACCGCGCCGATAAGAAACAGTCTAAGCTGTTTGCAACAGTCAAGCATGCATGTTACCCAGTGAGTATCATTCGTATTCGTTATGTCGGGAAGGAAATAGATGTCTGCCCTGCAGGAAGAGCGGAGCGCTGAGACTCGGAAGCGGCTGCTGGATGCGACTGTCGCATGCCTGTTCGAGCGTGGTTACGCCGGCACGACGACCACCGAGATAGCGAGCCGCGCGGGAGTATCCCGCGGCGCTCAGCTGCATCACTTTCCTAAGAAAGACGAACTGGTCGTGAGCGCACTCGAACATGTATTCGAGTTGCGGCTCAATGAAATGAGCGCGGCGATCGCGAATCCTCCGCCGGGCAATCGCGAGAACCGGATCACAACGCTGATCGACATGATGTGGCCGATGTTCAAGGGGCCGACATTCTACGCGTGGCTGGAGTTGGTCGTCGCGAGCCGCACGGATCCAGCGCTTAACGATGCCGTGCGCGCCGCAGGCGAGCGTTTCGGCCAAGGCTTTAAGCTTGGCCTGAGCGCGATACTCGATTGGCCGGCGGATCGCGAAGACAAACTTCAGGATTTGATCGGGGTGGTGTTCGGGCAACTGGAGTCATTGGCGCTCGAGCGGGTCCTCTTCGAGGGCGAATTCGATCCGCCCGAGTTTGTGCGTGCGTTGGAGACCACCAAGCGACTCTGCGCGGCGATTGCGCGGGAGCTGGACTCGAACGAATCGAGAAACGGAAGGTGAAGTGCAATGAGCGAGGCAATCGAGACTCAAGCGGCACAGGATTTTTATTTCAATCCGTGGGACGAGAACTTCCGCGCCAATCCGTATCCGCATTATCGCCCGCTGCTCGCAGGACCGCCGCGAATCGTCGACGTAGGCTACAAATTCGCACTCGCCGCCCGCTATTCCGACGTGCGCGCGATTCTGATCGACCACGGAACATTTTCGAGCGTGCCACCGCCCGGGATTTTATTCGACGAACAAGTGAAAGCATTCGGCGACGCGCCGACGATGCTCGGCTCCGATCCCCCGACGCAAACCCGCCTGCGCCGGCTGGTCTCGCGCGACTTCACGCCGCGCCGAATCCGCGAGCTGGAACCGCGCATCCGCGATATCACAAAAAGTCTGCTCGATGCTGCCGAGCGCAAGGGCGAGTTCGACGTGATGGCGGATCTCGCAAACCCCCTGCCGGTCATGGTGATAAGCGAGTTGCTCGGCGTCCCGCCCGGGGAATACGAGCAGTTCAAGAATTGGTCCGACAAAATAGTCGAAGCGGACAACACTGTCCCGGGGATGCCGATACCCGACGAGATCAAGAATGCGTTCACTGAATTGAAGGCATACTTCGCCGACGAGATCGTTCGCCGACGTAAAAGTCCCGGCCCCGACCTGGTAAGCGCTCTCGTCGCCGCGCACGATGAGGCGGAGGCGCTTAGCAATGATGAGCTGATGCAATTCGTCATGCTGCTGTTGCTCGCCGGCAACGAAACGACGACGAATCTGATCGGCAACGGAATACTCGCGCTGGGACGCAATCCCGATTCGATGGCGGCGCTGCGCTCGAAGCCCGATCTGATGCGCGGTGCGATCGAAGAGATGCTGCGATACGACGGGCCGGTGCAGGCCACGTTCCGCACCGCGACGAAGGACACAGTAGTAGGCGGGACGCCGATTACTGCCGGAATGAACGCGTTCGTGATTATCGCGGCGGCGAATCGGGACCCGGCGCAATTCAAGGATCCCGAGAAGTTCGATATCGCACGCACACCGAACGAGCACGTGGCATTCGGCGAGGGAATCCATTTTTGCATCGGCGCGCCACTGGCACGGATGGAAGGATCGATCGCGATTGGCGCTGCGCTCGAGCGATTCCCGCATCTTCGGCTGAAGAATCCCGACTCCCCTATGACCTACAAAGGTTCTTATTTCCTGCGCGGGGTGAGCCGACTCGAAATGGCACTCAAGTAACGTTGCGGGACTGCGTGCAGTCGGATTGATGCATGTCCGCAGGATGAAAACACGCGTGATCGCATAGGTCTGCGCAGTGGCATTGCGATTGCTCCTAAGTGCGCACTGGTGGAGTGGGTGCAGTGCGGGCGATGCGGCGCGGGCTGATCTGAGAATCGACGAGGAGGACGTTTGAAGATGAACCAGGCCGCAGAGAATATCTACTTCAACCCGTGGGATCCCGCGTTTCGCGCCAATCCGTATCCGCACTACAAGCCGCTGCTAGCTGGTCCGCCACGGATTCTCGATCTGTTTGGCCCGACCGCGATGATCACGCGCTTCGCCGACGTGACGACCGCGCTACGCGACCATGCGCATTTTTCGAGCGTGCGGCCGCGCGATCCTTCCGAGCCGAACGACGAAGGTCCGTTTGCCGGCGCGCGCACGATGCTGTTTTCCGATCCGCCGCTGCATACTCGCCTGCGGCGCCTGGTCTCGCGGGATTTCACCCCGCGGCGAATCCGCGACCTCGAGCCGCGAATCCGCGAGATCGCGAAAAATCTCATCGACGCTGCGCAAGCCAGAGGCGAGCTCGAAGTGATGCACGGGATTGCCAACGCGCTGCCGGTGATGGTTATCGCCGAAATGCTCGGTGTGCCGCCGGATCACTACCAGCAGTTCAAGCATTGGTCCGACACCGTGGTCTCGGCCGATAACACTCTGCCGGGGACGCCGCTGCCTGAGGAATTTCATACCGCAAGAAATGCGCTGCGCAATTATTTCGCCGACGAGATCGAGCGACGCCGCAAAAATCCCGGCCCTGACCTGATAAGCGCGCTGGTCGCCGCGCATGACGACGCCGAAGCGATGAACGCCGACGAATTGCTCGCGTTCGTGTTGCTCCTGCTGCTGGCAGGCAACGAGACCACGACCAATCTAATCGGCAATGGAATGCTCGCGCTCGGCCGCAATCCCGATCAGATGAATCTGCTGCGCCAAACTCCCGAATTGATGCCGCGCGCGATCGAAGAGATCCTGCGTTACGACGGACCAGTGCAATCGACTGTTCGATTCACCAGGGAAGACATCAACCTGGGCGGGACCGATCTGCCGGCCAACCAGGGATGCTTCATAATCCTCGCGGCCGCAAATCGCGATCCGGCGCAGTTCGAAGATCCCGATCGCTTCGACCTAACACGCACGCCCCGCGACCACGTTGCGCTTGGCGAGGGCATCCATTTCTGCATCGGTGCGCCGCTGGCGCGGATGGAAGGTGCGATCGCGATTGGCGCGATGCTCGAGCGGTTCCCGCGCTTGCGGCTGCAGGATCCCGCGGCGCCGGTGACCTACAAAGGTTCCTACTTCCTTCGCGGATTGGCGTCTCTTACGATGGCGACTGACTGAGGAACACCAATCATGGCGGCGGAAGTCTATTTCAACATTTGGGATCCGGAATTTCGCGCCAATCCATATCCGCACTACGCTCCGCTGCTGGCGGGACCTCCGCCTATCCTCAATATGGGGCCGATGACGTTCGTGCTGGTGGCGCGCTATGCCGACGTCACTGCCGCGCTTCGCGACCATGAGCATTTGTCGAGCGTCGGGCCGCCACCCCCGCCACAGGCGTATCAAGGGCGCTTTGCGGGATCGCACAACATGCTGGGTTCCGATCCGCCGCAGCACTCGCGACTGAGACGGCTGGTGTCTCGTGATTTCACCCCGCGGCGAATCCGTGAACTCGAGCCGCGCATCCGCGAGATCGCAATCGAGTTGCTGGACAAGGTCCAGGCTAAAGGCTCCTTCGACGTGATGGCGGATCTCGCGAACGTGCTGCCAGTCACTGTGATCGCGGAGATGCTCGGTGTGCCGCCGGAGTTGAACGGGAAGTTCAAGCGTTGGTCCGACACGATCATCGGCCGCGATAACAATGTTCCCGGCGCTCCGCAGCCGCCAGAATCCATTCGCGCGATCGATGAACTGGGCGACTACTTCACCGCCGAGATTGAAAAGCGCCGCACCAATCCAGGTCCCGACCTGGTGAGCGCGCTAGTCGCCGCGCACGACGAGGGCGACGTGATGTCGGCGGCGGATCTGCTGAGCTTCGTGACGCTGCTGCTGGTGGCAGGCAACGAGACGACGACCAATCTGATCGGCAACGGCACGCTCGCCCTCGGACGCCATCCCGATCAGCTCGATGCGCTCAAGCGTGACCCCGCGATGCTGCCGCGAGCGATCGAGGAGATGCTGCGCTACGACGGCCCCGTGCAATCGACAGTGCGGTTCACCAAGGAAGCCGTGCAGCTCGGAGGAGCCGAGATTCCTGGGGGCGCATTCGCGCTCATGATCGTTGCGGCGGCGGATCGCGACCCCGCGCAATTCAAGGATCCGCAAAAATTCGACATCACGCGCGATCCCAATGAACACGTCGCGTTCGGCGACGGGATCCATTTCTGTATCGGTGCGCCGCTGGCAAGGATGGAGGCACGAATCGCGTTCGAGACGATGCTCGAGCGTTTCCCGCGGCTCAGACTTAAAGATCCCGCAATCAAACCGACCTACAAAGGATCGTATTTTTTGCGCGGCCTCGAATCGTTACCGCTGGCAATCGACTAATCCCGATGAACGACCCCGCCGTCATTCTGAACCCCGCACCCGACCCTTCCGCTGAGGACGCCGACCGCAAGAGCATCCACCTTGGGATGCTGGGCAGGACGCCGCCCTTCACCAAGCGCCAGCGCCGGGTTTTCTGGATCGCGTCGACCGCAGGATTTTTCGACCAGTACGATCGCGCGTTGCTGAGTCTCGCGCTCAAGCAAATCCAGACGGGTCTCAAGATCGCAGAGTCGCATCTTGGCGCGATGCTCTCGCTGGTCAGGCTTGGCTACCTGCTGTCATTGCTGATGACCCCCTTCGCCGACGTCTTCGGCCGCCGCCGGCTGCTGCTCTACACCGTCTTCGGCTACACAATTTTCACCGGCCTTATCGCGATCGCACCGGGCGAGCGCACCTTCGTCGTGTTTGAAATAATTGCGCGCGCGTTCGCCGGCGCCGAAGCCGCAATCGCGATGGTAATCGTGGCGGAGGAAGTCGACGCGGCCCATCGCGGATGGGCGATCGGCCTGCTCGGCGGAGTTTCGTCAATCGGCTACGGCCTGGCCGCGGTCGTGTTCGCGTTCATCAACGTAATCCCTTACGGATGGCGCGGGCTGTACGCGATCGCGCTGCTGCCGCTCCTGGTGATCATACCGCTGCGGCGCACGTTGCCAGAAAGCGCGCGCTTCGAGAAAGAGAAGCTCGAAGGACTGCGGCCCATGAAAGTCTGGGAGCCGCTCGCGCAGTTGTACACCGCTTACCCGGGACGGCTCGTCATGATGCTGTCGATCGCATTCCTGGGCGCGATGGGCGGCAACGCAGCCGGCTTTCTATTCCCGAAGTTTCTGCAGGAATCGCATCATTGGTCGCCGGGCAACGTCTCCTCGCTATTCCTGTTCGGCGGAGCGCTCGGAATAATGGGCTCGATCGTTGCCGGCCGGCTAAGCGATCGGTACGGGCGGCGCGTGATGGGCGCAACATTCCTGTTCCTGTCGCCAGTGCTGACAATCTGGATGTACACGGCGTCGGGTTGGTCGATCGTTCCGGCATGGATACTGGAAGTATTCTTCGACATCGCGGCGAGCACAATCCTCAATGCCTACAGCGCGGAGCTGTTCCCAACTTCGTACCGCTCGACAGCGGGCAGCGCGCTCGCGGTCGCAGGCACGACGGGCGGCGCACTCGGATTGTTCTTCGAGGGCGTGCTGTACAATTTCACCGGCTCGCACGCGCGGGCAGTCTGCTATCTGACCGTCTTCTGGATAATTTCGCCGATGATCATGTGGTTCCTTCCCGAGACCTCGGGACGCGAGCTCGAAGAGATCTCGCCCGAAGCTAACGTGAACTGATTTCCAGCGATTCATCGACACGCTAGATTTGCGGCGACGCATGACAAGAGAGCTGCACCGCCGTATGCGCCCCCGGACAAGCGCGTTCACGTTCGTCGTCGTTCTGTTTGCGTTGCTCGGATGCGCGCGCGGCC
This sequence comes from uncultured delta proteobacterium, assembly GCA_963850125.1. Lineage (GTDB taxonomy): Bacteria > Desulfobacterota > Binatia > Binatales > Binataceae > Binatus. The sequence goes on from CAWKKB010000002.1 coordinate 554,270, forward strand.
CGTGCGTCTCGATCGTCGGCGCTGACGGCAAGCCGCTCGCAACAGTTGCAGTCGAAGTGGCGAGCACCGAACCGCAGCGCGAGGTCGGATTGATGTTTCGCAAGCATCTCGACGACAACGCGGGAATGATCTTCGTCTTTCCGGATGCGGCGCCGCGCAATTTCTGGATGCACAATACACCGATCCCACTCGACATGATTTTCGCAGACGCAGCGGGCCGCGTGATCGGAATCGTCGCAAATGCGGAGCCCTACTCCGACAAGCTGCTCGGCGTCGAAGGCAAGGCGGAGTATGTGCTCGAAGTGAACGGCGGCTTCTGCGCAAAAAACGGAATCAAAGCCGGCGACAAGATGGACTTTTCGGGATTCTCAACTCACACGTCGGAATAATCGAGCGCTTTAACCATTCGCCAACATGCGGTATCTATCTTGCCGGTGGCGCGTGACGGGCGCCTTTTTGTTTGCCGTCTATCCTGATTTTTCGCGGTTGTGACAAATGGGCCTTAAAGAAAATCTCGAACGACTTCAACAGCTCTCGCGTGAGGCCGAGGCGGCCGGCGGCGCGGATCGCGTCAAGAAACAGCGCGCGCAGGGACGGATGACTGCTCGCGAGCGGGTCGAGTTTCTGCTCGACCGCGGATCGTTCGTCGAAATCGACAAGTTCAAGACGCATCGCATCACCGACTTCGACATGGCCGAGAAAAAAATCCCTGGCGACGGCGTCGTTACCGGTTACGGCACCATCGACGGACGCCAGGTGTGCATCTTCAGCCACGATTTCACAGTCTTCGGCGGCAGCCTGTCGGGCGCATTCGCCGAAAAGGTCTGCAAGGTGATGGACCTTGCCACCAAGACCGGATGCCCCGTGATCGGACTCAACGACGGCAGCGGCGCGCGAATCCAGGAAGGCGTCGTATCGCTGGCGGGCTACGCTGATATTTTTCAACGCAACGTGATGTCGTCGGGAGTGATCCCGCAAATTTCCGCAATCATGGGACCGTGTGCGGGCGGCGCGGTGTACTCGCCCGCGATTACGGACTTTATCGTGATGGTGCGCGACACCTCGTACATGTTCCTCACCGGCCCCGACGTGATCAGGGCGACCACGCACGAAGAAGTCACGATGCAGGAGCTGGGCGGCGCCGACACGCATAGCCAGAAATCGGGCGTGTGTCATCTCGAGGCCGACGACGACGCCGGCGCGCTCGCGATGATCCGCGAACTGATCTCATACATGCCGTCGAACAATGTCGAAGATCCGCCGTTCGTTGCGAGCGGTGACGATCCCTCCCGAATCGACGCCGCGCTCGATTCGATCGTGCCCGAAAATCCCAACAAGCCCTACGACATGGGCGAGATCATCCGGCGCGTCGTCGACGAAGGCCATTTGCTGGAAGTCCAAAAAGACTATGCGCAGAACATGTTGATCGGTTTCGCGCGGATGGGCGGATACTCGGTTGGTATCGTGGCCAACCAGCCGTCGTTTCTGGCGGGCGCGCTCGACATCGACGCGTCGGTGAAAGCGGCGCGCTTCGTGCGCTTCTGCGACGCGTTCAATATCCCGATCGTTACGTTCGTCGATGTGCCTGGATTCTTACCGGGCACCCAGCAGGAGTTCGCGGGAATCATCAGGCATGGCGCGAAACTGCTCTACGCGTTTTGCGAGGCGACCGTGCCGAAAGTGACGGTGATCACGCGCAAGGCTTACGGCGGCGCATACGACGTCATGTCGTCGAAGCATATTCGAGGCGATTTTAACTTTGCGTATCCGAGCGCCGAGATCGCCGTGATGGGTCCCGAGCAGGCGATCAACATTGTTTTTCGCAACGAGATCATTAAGGCGAAAGACGCAGTCGCCGAGCGCGCGCGGCTGACCGAGGACTACCGCAAGACTTTCGCGAATCCGTTCAAGGCAGCCGAGCTCGGCTATATAGATGAAGTGATCATGCCGCGCGACACGCGTCCCAAGCTGATAAGCGCGCTGAGGGCGCTCGCGAACAAGCGCGAAAAGAATCCGCCGCGCAAGCACGGCAATATTCCACTTTGAAAAATAACGCCGCGTCCGGGCGCTACGAGCGGTTAGCTCGCGTGGGCGGGATTCAGTATAAAATTTGGGAAGCCAGGGAAGATTGATGTTCAAGCGGATTCTAATCGCCAACCGCGGCGAAATAGCAGTGCGGATCATCCGCGCTTGTCGCGAGTTGGGAATCGAATCGATCGCCGTCTATTCGGACGCCGATCGCGCCGCGCTGCACGTGCGCGAAGCTGATCATGCGTACCCGGTCGGTCCGGCGCCGGCGGCCGAGAGCTATCTCAATACCGAGAAGATTCTTGAAGCCGCGAAACGTCTCAAAGCTGACGCGGTTCATCCCGGTTACGGTTTTTTCTCCGAGCGCGCCGCATTTGCGCGCGCGGTGCAGAAGGCGGGGCTCACGTGGATTGGGCCGCCGCCCGATGCGATCGAGCAGATGGGCGACAAGGTGGCCGCGCGCAAATTGATGTCGGCGGCAAAAGTGCCGGTCGTGCCCGGCTCGCCGGGTACGCTCGAGACTGAGGCGGAAGTCGCCGCGATCGCGAAAAAGATCGGTTTCCCCATAATGGTCAAGGCTGCGGCCGGCGGCGGCGGCAAAGGCCTGCGCTTCGTCGAGAACGACAAGGATCTCGCGTCGGTGGTGCGCACTGTCGCGAGCGAAGCCAAGTCGTCATTCGGCGACGGCCGCTTTTACGTCGAGAAATTTCTCAAGCAGCCGCGCCATATCGAAGTGCAGGTGCTGGCCGACTCGTACGGCAATGTCGTCCACGTCTTCGAGCGCGAATGCTCGATTCAGCGGCGCCATCAGAAGGTCGTCGAGGAATCGCCGTCGCCGTTCATCACGCCCAAGATGCGGGCTGAGATGGGCGAAGTCGCCGTGCGGGCGGCGAAAGCGGTGAACTACGTCAGCGCGGGTACGATCGAGTTCCTGGTCGACGCGGACCGCAATTTTTATTTCCTCGAGATGAACACGCGCATCCAGGTCGAGCATCCCGTCACCGAGCTGGTCTCGGGCATCGACCTGGTCCGCGCGCAAATCGAAATCGCCGCGGGTGCGAAGCTGCCGTTCAAGCAAAAAGATCTCGCGCAGCGCGGATGGGCGATCGAGTGCCGAATCTACGCGGAAGATCCGGCAGCGGGATTCGTGCCGGCGCCGGGGAAGATCGAGACGCTCAGGTTTCCCGACGGTCCGGGCGTGCGCAACGATGCCGGCGTCTACGCCGGCGCCGAAGTGCCGGTATTTTACGACCCGATGATCTCCAAGTTGGCGGTCTGGGGCGCGGATCGAGAGCAGGCCATCGACCGCATGCGGCGCGCGCTCGGCGAATTCGTTATTTCAGGAGAGCTGCGCACGAATCTGGACTTCCATCGCTGGATCATGACTCATCCGAAGTTTCTGAAAGGTGACTTCGACACCAATTTTATCAACCACGAGTATCATCCGAATCAAAACGGCGCGGCGCCGCGCGGTGCAGAGCTGGCGGCGATTTTCCTCGCGGCGATTGCGGCGCAGAAGAACACCAATCACGGCAATGGCGCCGGCGCGCAGCCCGCAACCGCGCCGAATGCGTCCGCGTGGCGGATGCTCGGCCGGCTCGACATGCTACGGAGATAGCCGGACACTTACAGATGCGATACGTCGCGATCCTTGACGGAAACGAGCACGAAATCGAGATTGAAGAGCTCGCCGCGGACTCATTCGCGATTCGCTTCGGCGACAACAGTTTCGAGGCCAATTTGCGCAAGGTCGGCCCGGTCTCATTTTCGGTGATAGTCGACAATCGCTCGTTCGATTTCGACGTCGCGCGCGACGGCGAAGAAACTGTGGTCGCCTCGCGGAGCGGATCGACGCGGCTTACGGTCATCGATGCGGCGCGGCGGGCGGCGCGCGGAGCCGGCAAGCGGCGCGAAGTCAGCGGCCGCGTCGAGATAAAATCTGCGATGCCGGGCCGGGTCGTCAACGTGCTGGTCGCGGCGGGAGACGAAGTCAAAGCGGACCAGGGAATCATCGTCGTCGAAGCGATGAAGATGGAAAACGAAGTCAAATCGCCCAAGGCCGGCAAGGTCGTGGAAGTCAAAGTGGTAGCGGGGCAGGCGGTCGAGAAGGGCCAGCTGATGATAGTTATCGAATAGTAGAGCCGGCCGGAATCGAACGGTAGAGTCAACTTACAATGCCTGAAGACGATCGCAAAATCGCGGATGCGCGCAAGAATTGGGAGGAGCGCAAGCTCAATCCTTCGTTGAAGCGCGGGCCCGAGCGCAAAACGAAATTCGTCACGAGCTCGGGAATCGAGGTCAAACGCGCGTACGATCCGGAAGATTTGAATGATTTCGATTTTGTGAACGACATCGGCTTTCCTGGCGAGTATCCGTTCACGCGCGGCGTGCAGCCCACGATGTATCGCGGACGGCTGTGGACGATGCGCCAGTATGCGGGCTTCGGCAGCGCGGAGGAGTCGAACCGACGATACCGTTACCTGTTCGAGCAAGGGCAGACGGGGCTGTCGGTTGCGTTCGATTTGCCGACGCAGATGGGCCGCGACTCGGACCATCCGCTGGCCGAAGGTGAAGTCGGACGCGTCGGCGTGCCGATTTGCTCGCTCGCCGACATGGACGTGCTGCTCGCCGAATTGCCGCTCGACAAAATTTCGACCTCGATGACTATCAACGCGACCGCATCGATACTGCTCGCGCTGTACCTGGTCGTGGCGGAGCGCCGTGGCGTCAGCTGGAGCAAGGTTAACGGCACGATTCAGAACGACGTCCTGAAGGAATACGTGGCGCGCGGCACCTACATCTATCCGCCGCGCGGATCGATGCGGATCATCACGGATATTTTCAGTTTCGCGACGAAGGAAGTTCCGAACTGGAATACGATTTCTATTTCCGGCTACCACATCCGCGAAGCAGGCTCGACCGCGGCGCAGGAACTCGCGTTTACGATTGCCGACGGAATCGCGTACGTTGACGCCGCGCTCAAGGCAGGTCTGCAAATCGACGCGTTCGCGAGCCGCCTGTCGTTCTTCTTTAATGTGCACAACAACTTCTTCGAGGAAGTCGCGAAGTTCCGGGCGGCGCGGCGGTTGTGGGCGAAAATAATGAAGGAGCGCTTCGGTGCGAGAGACGAACGCTCGATGATGATGCGGTTTCATGCGCAGACCGCGGGATCGACTCTTACTGCACAGCAGGTCGACAACAACGTCGTGCGCGTGACGATGCAGGCGCTGGCTGCGGTGCTTGGCGGAGCGCAATCGCTGCACACCAACTCCAAGGACGAGGCACTCGCGCTGCCAACGGAATCCTCGGTGCTGCTGGCGCTGCGCACGCAGCAACTTATCGCACACGAGTCGGATGTGGCGGACACGATCGATCCGCTGGGCGGATCGTATTACGTCGAGCGGCTGACGACCGAGCTCGAAAAAAAGGCTTCCGAGTACCTGTCGAAAATTGACGACTTCGGCGGAGCGGTCGCGGCGATCGAGCGCGGATATATGCAGCGCGAAATTCAAAACGCCGCATTTATTTACCAGCGCGAGATAGAAACCGGGCAGCGAATTATCGTAGGGGTCAACCAGTTTACCGGGGGCGGCGAACCGCCGGGGGAAATCCTGCGGGTCAAGCCGGAGCTCGAGGAGAAGCAGAAGGCCAGCGTCGCGCGCGTGCGGGCCGAGCGAAACGCGGAGACGGCGCAGAAGGCGCTCGCGCGAGTCGAGGCGGCTGCGCGTGACGGGGATAATCTGATGCCGCCGATTGTCGAGGCGGTGCGCGGATGGTGCACGCTGGGGGAAATCTCAGACGCGATGCGCAAGGTCTTCGGCGAATACTCGCCGGTGAACACTGTGTAGCGTTCGGCGGGTGGATTCGTATAAAAGAAAACGGAACCAAAAGGGGCGGCGCGGCGGACTTCGTGAGCGTCGCAGATAAACTGGAATTGTAACGACTAACCGCGGCGACTCGAGCGATCACTCGGAGAGAAAAGTAGATGGGGCCGATCCCGAAGGGGACATTTCTGACCAAAGGCGTGGGCCGGCATCGCGAGAAGCTGACTTCGTTCGAGCTGGCGCTTCGGTCCGCCGGAATCGCCGAGTTCAACCTCGTGCGGGTCAAATCGATTTTCCCGCCCAACTGCAAACTGCTCAGCCAGCAGGAAGGCCTCAAGTACCTGACGCCGGGGCAGATCGTTTTCGCCGTCATGAGCGACAATGCGACCAACGAACCGCATCGGCTGATCGCGTCGTCGGTCGGCGTGGCGCTGCCCAGCAATCCGGCGCAATACGGATACCTGTCGGAGCATCACAGCACGGGCGAGACCGATCAGAAGGCGGGCGACTACGCCGAGGATCTCGCGGCGATGATGCTGGCGACTATCCTCGGCGTCGATTTCGATCCGAATCTGAGCTACGACGAGCGCAAGGATCTGTGGCGCATGTCGGACAAGATCGTGACGACGCGCAACGTGACCCAGTCGGCGATCGGCGATCGCGACGGGCTGTGGTCGTCGGTGGTCGCGGCCGCGGTGTTCGTCGATATTCCCAACGGCAAGTAGTTTGTACGGTGCGCGCTGGACGGGTACGCTTTGACCATGGCTACAGAAATTCTCTATTGCTCGGCTTGAGGCTATAAGCCACGCGCGGCCAGTCTGGCCGCTTCATTGGATTCCAGGTTCGGGGAGAAGGCGGAAATCACCGCGGGCAAATCGGGTCAGTTCGACGTGATCGTGAATGGGCGCCTGGTTTTTTCGAAATCGAGCACCGGCAGGTTCCCGGTTGACGGCGAAGTCGAAGATATTTTCGCGGCCCTGAAAGAAGGCCGCGAGCCTGCACCCGTCGAAGAAAAGAAACCCGAAGGATTCGTCGGGCGCATGCTCGGCAAGCTCAGGAACTGAACCACGCGGCGGCGAATCCGCCGCTACTTGTGCATGTCGAGAAATTCCTTGAAGCCGCTGCGCTCGTGCGGCCCGAGGATCGCCATCTCGAGAATTCCCATCCCTTCGCGCGATCCCATTTTCGCCTGGCACACGGCCTGGATGTGCTGATACATCAGGTCGCGCTGGTCGACCTCGGCGGTTTTGAACGACTCGTAGGTCGAGACGTCGGGGCCGACGTACATGCCGTGGCCCCATTTCGGATGAAAGTAGCCGATGCCCTGCATATAGAAGTTGTAGAGCGTCTTCAGTTCGATACGGCTTTCGCCGGCGCGCGAGCCGCGCAAAACAATTTCGGCGGAGTTCGCGTGGCGCGTCCCCGAAGCGTAGTTGATATTGAAATCAACTCCCGTTGCGAGGTCGAGTGGTGCACCGAGCTCCGCCTGCGTGACGGCGCCGAACTGGTGCCAACGCGAGCCGTCGGCATTTTCGTTGCAGTCGCAATGCGTGCAGACGTCCTCGAAATTGGTCGGCGACCAAAGCCAGTAGAACTGCCCTATCGTGGGCGTCGGTGACGGCACTCCCGCGGGATCCTGCGGGCCGATTCCGCGCACGCCCCACGAGCGATCGCGCGAACCCCAGACTCGCGACGGTTTGGCATCGTAGGTCTTACCGTCAACCGTCAGGCTGCCGCTGTAGCCGCCGTGCTGCGTGAAGCGCGTCAGGTCCATGATGAGCCGCGGACCGGCGCGGCGCGAAAAACGAGGCTCCTCGATCGCGTCAGCGCGCGCCTCGAACATCAGATCGGCCTTTACGGTTTCGTGATCGACGCGAATTCGCATCGATCGCATCGGGCGTACGATCTCGATCGAGATCGGACCGACTCGCGTGTCCATCCGGTCGGCGCCGAGCACCCGCGATGCGCGCACGCAATGTTGCACGCCGCCGGCGATCACGCTGAACGCGCAATCGATGATTCCGACGTTCGGATAAATTCCCATCGCGACTGCGAAGTACGGCTCGCCCTCGCGAAAGTATCCGTTGAAAAAGAATCGATCGTAAAAGTTGCGGTCGCTGGTGAAGACTTGCTGCACCGGCTCCGGGGTTTGATGAATCGGATAATCGTCGCCCTGCGTGATCATGTTTAGCTCCTCATCCTGATTTCTGGATCATAGTCGATATCGCGCACCCTTGTCGCTCACCCTACTCCGGATGTTTGGAGAGCCAGACGTGCTCGAAGCGCGTCGGACGCATCGGATTGATTACGTAGTCGTGCACCCATGGCTGGCGGATTATGTAGGTCACCGGGTAGTAGAGGAAGACCCACGGCGCGTCGGCTACGACGATCTTCTCAGCCTGATCGTAGAGCGCGTAGCGCTTTTTCAGGTCGGCGATCGGTTCGGCTTCACGGAGAATCGCTTCGACCTCGGGATTGGAATAGAAACTGTCGTTGTTGGCGCCCCACTGCGCGCGCGAGAGCAGCGCGCCGAGAAAATTTTCAGGATCGGGAAAGTCGGCTTCCCAACCCTGCATGAAGGTTTGCACGGTTTTCGGCTGGCGAATCGCTTCAAGGAACGGACCCCACGCAACCGGCTTCAACTTCGCGTGGATGCCGAACGGCGCGAGATCCTGCTGGATCGATTGGGCGAGCATCAGGAGGGTCTGGTCGGCGCGCATCCAGATTTCAATGTCGAAGCCGTGCGCGAGATGCGCTTCTTCTAGCAGAGCGCGCGCTTTCGCGGGGTCGTAATCGTAACCCTCGAGATCAGGGTCGTAGCCGGGCAGGTTCGGTGGCATGACGCCTCGCGCGATGACGCCCCGTCCGTTCAAAATTGCGATCAACTTGTGCCGATCGATCGCGTAACTGAGAGCGCGGCGCACGCGAACGTCGGTAAACGGCCACATCTGGCAGTTCATGCCGAGGTAGCGGGTCGTGACCGTGGTTTTCGCCAGGGTCAGATCTCGCAGCGCGGGAGTTTTCATGACGTAGGGGAACTCTGCCGGCGGGATATCGACCACCGCGTCGATTTGGCCGGCGTCGAAGCGCAGCCATTGCAGCTCCTGGTTCACGCCCACCGACTCGACGATCGCGTCGAGATGCGGCAGCGGTTTAGCGAAGTAGTAAGGATTTTTCACCAGCACAATACGCTGCCCGCCAATCCAATCGCGCAGCATGAAAGCGCCGCTGCCGACGACGTGGCGCGAGAAGTCGTCGCCCCATTTTTCCGCGACATCACGAGGGATAGCCGACGCAAACGGCATCGCGAGCTTGTGCGCAAAGATCGGGTCGGGCGCGCTCAGACGGAAAATAATAGTCGAATTGTCAGGCGTCTCGATTCCGCTGACGCGCGCGGCGCGATGCGCGGCGAAGTCGGCCGCGCCTGCAATACCGCGGTAGTACTCCATGCCTCGCGATCGCGTTGCCGGCTTCAGCACGCGTTCGAGTCCGTAGCGGAAATCGTCGCTGGTTACGGTGCGTCCGTCGGAAAAGCGGGCATCCGCACGCAGATGAAATGTGAACGTTGTCGCATCGGGCGAGCTTTCCCAGGTGGTTGCGATATCGGGTTCGAGCTCGATGTTGCCGTCGCCGTAACGCACGAGCGTGTCTAAAATCGCCTGCTCAAACGTCCAGGAGACCGTGTCGTAGCCGGCGGCTGGATCGAGCGTCGGGACGTCGTCGGCGTCAGCAAGCCGGAGGACCATCGCATTCGGTGGCAGGTTGAGCGGAGGCGGCCCACCGCCGCATCCCGCAGCCAATGCGATTGCGATAACAGCCGCGGTGATCTTTTGAGCCGTCATTGCGAGCGCCTGCGTAGAAATCCGTAGCCGAAAAGATTGAAGCCGAGCACCGCGTAAAAGATCGCGAGCCCGGGAAAGGTTGCCAGCCACGGCGCGGTGCGGAAGTAAATCGTCGCCTCTTCGATCATGCGGCCCCAGCTCGGCGTTGGCGGCGGCACGCCGAGGCCGAGGAAGCTGAGGGCAGCATCGAGCAGCAAGGTGTCGGAGGTTCGCAGCGCCGCCATCACGACGATTATCGGCAAAACGTTCGGCAGGATGTGCAGAGCGATCAATCGGCGCGACGGCGCGCCGAGAACTTCAGCGCCGACGACGAAATCGCGACGGGACATCGTAAGCGTTTCCGCGCGCACCACGCGCGCGATCGACGTCCATGAAACGAGGCCGATGACGATAAAGATCGTGCGCAGACTCGGTCCCAGTACCGCCACCAGAGCCATCGCGAGCAGCAGCGGCGGCAGCGACAGCATCAGGTCCGTGAAACGCATCAAAAGAAAGTCGACTGCGCCGCCGAAGAATCCCGAGCAGAGGCCGATGGCGATGCCGATGGTCAACGTGACGGCCATCGCGGCAACCCCGACGGTCAGCGAAATTCGGGCGCCGAAGATTATGCGCGAGAGCACGTCGCGGCCGAGTTCGTCGGTACCCATCGGAAATTTGAGCGACGGCGCGCCGGGATCGCCGAAGGTCGGCGCGACCACAATCGTGGGATCATGCGGCGCGAGCATTGGTGCAAAGACCGCGACGATCACGAGCACCGAGACCATCGCAGCGCCAACAGTTTCGAGCGTCACCAAGCGGCGGATATTCATCCGATCTCCGCCAGCCGAATTCGCGGATCGAGCCACGCGTACAGCAGGTCCACCAGCAGGTTGACGATGACAATCAGTAACGCGGAGAAGAGCACGGTGCCCATAATCACCGGGATGTCGAGATTGAAAATCGCGTCGGCCGCGAGGCGTCCGATACCCGGCCAGTTGAAAACCGTCTCGGTCAGAACGACGCCGGAAAGCAGGCCCGCGAGATCGAGCCCCGCGAGCGTGACCAGCGGCAGCAGCGCGTTCGCCATCGCATGTTTGAGCGTCACGCGGGCGCGCGAAAGACCCTTGCCGCGCGCAGTGCGCACATAATCCTGATCGAACGCGTCGCACAGGCTGGTGTGGAGAACGCGCGAATAATAGCCGGCCGAGCCGAGCGCGAGCGTCAGCGTCGGCAGGATCAAGCTGGTGGCGCCGCTGTAACCGCCGAGCGGAAACGAGCGAATGGTGGCGGCGACGGCGATCAGCAGCATCGTGCCCAGCCAAAACACCGGGATCGACACCAGCGCCAGGGATATGACCAGGAGCACGTTGTCGGCTGCGCGCCCGCGATACACGGCCGCGATTGCACCCATCGCGATTCCGAGGATCAAGGAGATCGCCATGGCGGAGCCAGCCAGCACAGCAGTTGCGGGAAAGCGATCAGCGATAAGCGTCGTCACGTTCTCGCGCCGGATGTACGAGCGGCCGAGGTCGCCGTGAATCGCGCGATCGAGGTAGCGCGCGTACTGAACGTAGACCCGCTGATCGAGACCCAGCTCGGTGCGAATGGTTGCAAGAGTTTGGGGATCAGCTTTCGCCCCGGCCATCGCGATCGCAGGGTCGGAGGGGACGACGAACGCGATCGCAAAGGTGATAATCGAAGTTCCAATCAACACAGCGGCGCCGAAAACGATTCGCCGTACTAGGTAAGCGAGCATCGTTCAGCCGGCGATTATCCCGCGCGCGGCAAGCTCGCGGCGGAGCTGGAGTTCGGCGCGATCGCGATGGCGTCGAGCGCTGCTACTGTCTTCATTCGAATCGAGTGCGGTGCGAGCTGTGGGCGCGAGTGTCGCGATCATCGCCGACATTTCGGCGAGCAGCCGATCCTCGTCGGGGCTGCAGGACGGAGCCATTTTGAGCGCGTGATAGTGCGCCAGAAATGCGGCCAACGATGAGTACGCAGGAATTTTCACGCAAACAAGGTTAGCCTGCGGTTGCACCGAGTGGCGAGAATGTGGGCGATCGGTCGACGGCGCAAAGAGAACCTACTCAATCTCGAAGGTGAGAGAAACCGTCGCCGGCACTGTTACCTCGCCGGGCTCGACCGGCGTCGCGACATTCGCCGACGTCGCAAACACCGCCCGTCCCATCCGAATCGGAATCGGCCGCTCTTGCGACACTGTCGTCGCCTTCAGGACCTTGCCGAGCTTCACGTCCAAGGCAGAGGCGAGCGCTTGTGCCTGTGCGCGCGCGTCGCGAGTTGCGATCGCGATCGCTTCGGTGCGCGCCTTGGTATCGTCCTTGACGCTGAAGCTAAGCGAGTTGACGCGATTCGCGCCCGCCGCAATCGCGGTATCGATCAGCGCGCCAACCAGGTCCAACGCGCCGGTATTCACCGTCACCGTGTTTTGAGCGTTGTAGCCCAGGATCGTGGGCTTCGAATTCGGGCGCTGATCGTACTCGGGATCCAACGAATAGCCGCCGGTGGTAACCTTACCCTTGTCGCCGAGCTTTGCCTTGAGCGCGTCGATCACTTTCGTGGCCAGCGCGGCGTTACTGCTGGCGGCCTCCTCCGCTGTCCTGGCATGAGTATCAATCGCAAGATCCAAATCCGCGGTGTCGGGAGACGTGCGCGTCTCGCCGCTGCCGTCAACTTCAATCGTCCGCACGGCGAAACTATTCGCATCGCTTTGCGCCGACGCCGTACCCAACAGCGCGATTACAATCGCTACCGCAAATGCGAGTCCGGCGGCGGCGATTCGGAGTCTCAGCTTCATCGTGACTTTCACCTCGGGCATGCTCCGGACTAAGTTGATTCCAGCCGGTTTTATCCGGAGACTGTATCAATTGACGATAATCAAAGTCGTCACGCAACACGAATGGCGGAAAAAACAACAAAGCAGAACGACAAGAAGGTGACGCCGCGCAGCGAGGATTTCGCCGCGTGGTACAACGATATCTGCCTGCGCGCGGAGCTGGCGGACTACTCGCCGGTGCGCGGATGCATCGTGTTTCGTCCCGACGGCTTTGCGATTTGGGAGGCGCTTCGCGACGAGCTCGACAAGCGCATCAAGCAGACCGGCGCGCGCAACGCGTACTTTCCGCTGTTTATCCCGCAGAGCTTCCTGCAGAAAGAGGCGCAACACGTCGAGGGCTTCGCGCCCGAGCTGGCGGTCGTCACGCACGGCGGTGGCAAGGAGCTCGAAGAGCCGCTGATCGTGCGGCCGACGTCGGAGACGATCATCAACCACATGTTCGCGCAGTGGATCAGATCGCATCGCGATTTGCCGATGATGCTCAATCAATGGTGCAACGTCGTGCGATGGGAAATGCGCACGCGCATGTTTCTGCGCACCACCGAGTTCCTCTGGCAGGAGGGGCACACGGCGCACGCGACGGCCGAGGAAGCACAGAGCGAAACGCTCGGGATGCTCGAAGTGTATCGCGAGTTCGTCGAGGACTTTCTCGCGATTCCGCTGATCGTCGGACGCAAGAGCGCGGCCGAGCGGTTCCCGGGCGCCGTCGAGACCTACACCATCGAGGGCTTGATGGGCGACGGACGCGCACTGCAATGCGGCACCTCCCATTTTCTCGGGCAGAAATTCGCGAAGCCGTTCGAGATCCGCTACCTCGACGATCAAAATCAGATGCAGTTCGTGTGGCAGACCAGTTGGGGCATGACCACCCGGCTGATCGGCGCGATCGTGATGGTGCACGGCGACGACCAGGGACTGCGACTGCCGCCAACGGTCGCATCGACACAGGCGGTCATCGTGCCGATTTTTCGCAAGCCCGAGGAGGGCGCGGCCGTGCTCGCGGCGGCGCGCGCCGCGTTGGAAGCGCTGACGAAGGCGGGGATCCGCGCGCGTATCGATGAGCGCGAAGGGATGACGCCGGGGTTCAAGTTCAACGATTGGGAGATGCGCGGCGTGCCGGTGAGGATCGAGATAGGACCGCGCGACGTCGCCGCTGGCGAAGCAGTGCTCGCGCGGCGCGACAAGTCGGGACCGGAGTCAAAGAGCAAGGCGTCGCTCGCAACGATCGCGAATGCGGTGAGCGGGCTGCTCGACGAGATCCAGAAAAATCTCTACGCGCAGGCCAAAGCCGCGATGGTCGCGAATACGCGGAAATTCGACGACTACGCTACGTTCCGCAAGCACATGGAGGGCGAGGGCGGCGGCGGATTCGCAGACGTCTATTGGTGCGGCAATCCCGTCTGCGAAACGAAGATTCGCGAAGAGACGAAGGCAACGTGCCGAGTGATTCCACTCACCAACGACGGCGTCGCAGGCAAATGCCTGGTCTGCGGCGAACCAGCACCCGAGCGCGCATTCTTCGCTAAATCGTACTAACAAAATTTCGGAAATTTGGTCCCTCACCCGCCGCGCGCGGACGCGCGCCGCCTCTCCCCATGGGGGGGAGGCAACCAGGAACCAGGACTGCTCCCCACACGAAAAGTTCTAACAGGGACGAAGTCCTGCATCTTTTTCTGAACACTGGGTGCAGGGGTTACCCCTGCCGAAGGAAGCGTGAAACCCATCGCGGGTTTCACATTCAATGAAGTGATCTAGAAGCTGTAGCTGATCTTCATCGCGGTGCGCACTTCGGCCATCGTCTCCTGCGCGACAGCGCGCCCCTTGCGCGTGCCCTCGACGAGGATTTCGCGCACCTGCTGCGGCTTCGACGCAAATTGTTCACGCCGCTCGCGAATCGGTTCCAGGAAAGCGTCGAGCGCCTTGAACAGTTTCTCCTTGACCTCGACGTCACCGACCGTGCCCTTGCGATAGCGCTCCTTCAAATCTTCGACCTCCGCCTTATTCGGATTGAACACGTCGTGATAGGTGAAAACCGGATTTCCTTCGACGTGGCCGGGGTCGGTCGGATGCAATCGCGTCGGATCTGTATACATCGACATCACGCGCTTGCGCACGACGTCGGGCGGGTCGCCAAGGTAGATGCAATTGCCGAGCGACTTACCCATCTTCGCGCCGCCGTCGGTCCCCGGCAGCCGCGCCACTTCTCCTACCAGCGCCTTCGGCTCGATTAGCACCTTGTCGTACAGGCGATTGAAGCGCCGCACGATTTCGCGCGCCTGCTCGATCATCGGGAGCTGGTCTTCGCCGACAGGCACGAGATGCGCCTTGAAGATCGTGATATCCGAGGCCTGCGAAATCGGATAGGTGTAGAAGCCGACCGGCAGGCCCTTGCTGAAATTCTTCTGCTTGATTTCGTCCTTGAGCGTCGGATTGCGCTCGAGCGTCGCGGTCGTCACAAGGTTCATGAAATAAATCGTCAGCTCAGTCAGTTCGGGCACCATCGACTGCACGACGAACTTCGCTTTCTCGGGATCGAGACCGACCGCCAGGTAATCGAGCGCGACCTCGAAGATATTCGCTTCGAGTTTCTCGGGATGCTCGAAATTGTCGGTCAGCGCCTGGATATCGGCGATTAGCAAGTAGGTGTCGTATTGTTCCTGAAGGCGCACACGGTTTTGCAACGACCCTACATAATGCCCTAGATGCAATGGCGCGGTGGGACGGTCTCCAGTGAGTATTCGTTTAAGCATCGCTCGAATAGTCAGTTCGCGAACAGACTGCGTAATGTCGCCAAGTTCTCGACATCCTCTTTCATATCGGGACCCTTGGGCGTTTCGAGGCACATCGGCAGTCCGAAAAATCGCTCGTCGTTAAGCAGGCGGCGAAACGCGTCGAGTCCGATGAACCCTTTCCCAATATGCTGATGGCGGTCGACGTGCGAATTGAAATCCTTGATCGAGTCGTTGAGATGAAATGCGGCGAGTCTCTTGAGGCCGACGAACTTGTCGAGCTCGCCGAAGGTATTTTCATATCCTTCCGGCGTGCGGATGTCGTAGCCGGCAGCAAATGCGTGCTCGGTATCGAAGCAAAGCCGCAGGCGTTCGTTCTCGACGACAGCGTCAAAAATCTGCGACATCTGCTCGAACGTGTGACCGAGGTTGCTGCCCTGACCGGCCGTGATTTCGAGCGCGAACTTCACCTTGAAGCCTTTGCAAGCGGCGTGCGCTTCGTCAATCGATTTCGCAATCGTTTTGATGCCGGTTTCAATCCCCGATCCGACGTGAGCGCCGGGGTGCGCGACGAGAATGTTTACGCCAAGCGCCTCGCATCGATTCAGTTCATCGATAACTCCATTGACCGATTTGAGCCGCATCGCCTCATCCGGCGCGCCGAGATTCACCAGGTAGGAATCGTGCGCGATCACAGTAGTGATGCCGGTTTCGATGCGGTTGCGCTTGAATTTTTCGATTTCCTCTTTGGTGAATGGCTTCGACGCCCATTGTCGCGACGACTTCGTGAAAATCTGGATGCAATCGCAGCCGACCTGCTTCCCTCTGTTCAGTGACTCGCCGACTTCGCCGGCGATCGACATGTGCGCGCCAAGCAGTGGACGAGCGAATTTGCCGATTTTTGCCATCGTGAGGTACGACCGTTACGCGCCGGCGTTTTACGGACGCGAGCGCATCGCGATTTTATATGAAAGAACGCTCAAAGCGAGCGGCGGGATTGGTGCAATCGCTCTTGCCCGCGACGCCCATCGGTGGATACTTCATTTACTCGTGCGAATCGCGATCATCATCGGGCTGACGATTGCCGCCGCGGGATGCGCTCACGTCGTATCGCTGCCGCCGCAGGTTACGCTTTCGGAAGTCGAGCCGTCGGGCCGCGCTGCCAAGCCGCCTGATTGCAACATGCCGGTGCTGCGCCACGAACCGCTGACAGATTTTCGCAAGGTCGCAATCGTCGAAGCATTGGGAAACCGTTTTGCGGATGAGGCCGACGTGCTGCCCGCGGTGCAGCGCAAGGCCTGCGAGACTGGTGCGGATGCGATCGTCGTACTCACCAGCCGGGCGCAGACCTCCGAAGACGCAACCGGCTACTACATCGATTCGGTCGCGATTGTGTACGGCAAGGAAGCTCCGACCTCCGCTGGCACTGCGTACAAGATGCCCAAGATCCCCCAGGGCAACTGAGAATGCGCATAGAATGGTTTCGCGTCACCCCGGATTTCAGCGCATGATGTGCATCTGATGGCGTCGGCGAAGCGGTCAATAAAGAGGGTCGGCCTGGTCGTCAAGCGCGAGCGGCCCGAAGCGATCGACATCGCGCGAATCCTCACCCGTTTTCTTCGCGCCAGGCACAAGATTCCGATCGCTGATTCCGAGACTGCGAAGAAAATCGGCGCCGAGGGTGTCGAACGGCATCACCTCGCCGATCGGGCCGACCTGATCGTTGTGCTCGGTGGCGACGGAACGCTGCTCGGCGTCGCGCGAATGGTGGCGTCCGAAGGCACTCCGATCCTCGGCGTGAATCTTGGCGGCCTCGGCTTCCTGACCGAAGTGACTATCTCGGAGGCGCGCGCCGCATTGGATCGCGTGCTTGCGGGTGACTACGAAGTCGATCGACGTATCATGCTCGAGGCGATCGTCGATCGCGCGTCCGAAGAGATCCCGCAGTCGTTTCAGGCGTTCAATGACGTGGTGGTCGGCAAAGGCCCGCTCGGCAGGATGCTTGAACTCGACGTCGTCGCCAATCATACCGCGTTCTGCTCGTATCGCGCCGACGGCTTGATCATCGCGACCCCCACCGGCTCGACCGCGTACGCGCTCTCGGCGGGCGGTCCGATCGTGTATCCAACCCTGGGCGCAATCGTGCTCGCGCCAATCTGTCCGCACACCCTGAGCAACCGTCCGGTGGTGCTGCCCGACACTTTCGAAATCGAGATTCACGTCAAGGCGCCCGATCACGACACCACCTTCACCGTCGACGGCCAGGAGTCGTCGCAATTGGGGCCGGACGACGTGATCAAAATTCACCGCGGAAGCCACGTCGTCTCACTAATCCGTTCCGCTCATCCGTATTTCGAAATCTGGCGCGACAAGCTCCACTGGGGATAGCCGCGCGCGTCCCGGATGCTGCTCGAACTGAACATACGCAACTTCGCGATCATCGAGGAAGCTCATCTCGAGTTCGGCGCCGGCCTCAACGTGCTTTCGGGCGAGACCGGCGCCGGCAAAACGATCATCCTGAACGCGCTCGGATTACTGCTCGGCTCGCGCGCGTCGCCCGATATGATCCGCGCCGGCGAGAAAGAGGCAGTCGTCGAAGGTCTGTTCGAGCTCGAGGGCGAGGCCGCGATGCCTGAACTTGCCACCGGCAAACGCGACGGCGGCCGCCGCGAGCTGCTGGTGCGCAGAGTTATTGCGGAGGGCGGTGGACGCTCGCGCGTGACGATCGACGGCGAACTCGCCACGGTGCAGAGCCTCGGCAAAATCGGCGCGTCGTTGGTCCAGGTCTACGGACAACACGAGCAGCACTCGCTGCTGCGCGCCGAGAGTCATCGCGAGATTCTCGATCGCTACGCGAACCTCGACAACGAGCTCGCATCGTATCGCGAACGCTACGCGCGTGCGGAAGAAATTCAATCGCAGCTGCAGGAACTAAATCGACGTGAGCGTGAACGCGCGGATCTGCTGGAACTCGCAAGGTTTCGCGCAATCGAACTCGAGCGCGCCGGCCTCGTCGCGGGTGAGGATGAAGCCTTGTCGCAAGAACGAACCGTGCTCGCCAACGCAAGCAAGCTCGCCGACGCGGCGCTCGAGGCCGAGCAGGCACTCTACGGCGCCGACGGCGCGGCGACCGACAAGGTCTCGCGAGCCGAAGCGCGCCTGGTCGAAGCGGCGGCGCTCGATCCGAAGCTGGGCGACGCACTCGAGATGATCAAGTCGGCGCGCGCGAACCTTGAGGAAGCTGCGCGCACACTCGGCGCGTACGCATCCAAAATTGAGTCAGATCCCGCTCGGCTCGAGGAAATCGACAGCCGCTTGCAGGAACTGACGCGGCTCAAGCGCAAGTACGGCGGGTCCATCGACAGCGCCATCGAGACGATGGAGCGATCGCGAGCAGAGATTGGAGAGCTCGAGGGAATCGGCGAGTCGAAAGCGCAGGTCGAAGCCGCAATGACCGCGGCGCTCGACCAGCTCGCCGCGCACGCAAATAAACTGTCCTCCATTCGCAAGCGCGCCGCCGCCGATCTCAGTCGCAAGATGGAAGCCGAACTGAAGTCGCTCGGGATGCGTTCGCCGGGTTTCGAGCCGCGCCTCGGAACGCTCACTCCCCAGGAAGCCGGCTTTCTGCACGGCAGCGCTGATCTCGGTCCGTTCGGTATCGATACCGTCGAATTTCATCTGTCGCCGAACGTCGGTCAGCCCGCCATGCCGTTGCTGAGGATCGCTTCGGGCGGCGAGCTCTCGCGCGTGATGCTCGCGCTCAAACGACTCGAGGCGCAGCGCCGCGGCGTCGCCACGATGATTTTCGACGAAGTGGATGCGGGAATCGGCGGCGCGGTTGCCCGGGTGGTTGGCCGCAAGATGAAACAGCTCTCGCGCTTTCACCAGATTTTATGCGTCACCCATCTGGCGCAAATCGCGGTGTTCGCGGACCGTCATCTCACCGTCGAAAAAGAAGAGCGGCGCGGGTCGACGCGCAGCCGCGTTGCGGTTCTGGAACCCGGCGATCGCACCGAGGAAATCGCGCGGATGCTCGGCGGCGAAGTGTCCGACAAATTCCTTCGCGCCGCCCGCGAACTGCTCGATCGCGCCCGCGAATGATGCACGCTGGACGCGACGGCAAGTCGCCACAACTTTTACGTCGGACAACGTCGCCACACTTTACGGCTTAAGAGAACCGGTCGGTTGACTCCATGTGCTGTATCCGATTAGCTGAAAAATCTCGCCCACGGTGGGGCTGTAGCTCAGTTTGGGAGAGCGCCTGAATGGCATTCAGGAGGTCGCGCGTTCGATCCGCGTCAGCTCCACCAATAAAATCGAACATGGTAGTGTGACTCGAACGCCTCTGGACAGGAGTCGCACTGATGGCATTGAAGGTTGTCGGCGCCGGATATGGGCGGACTGGCACGCTCTCACTTAAAACCGCGCTGGAAAAACTTGGCTTCGGACCCTGCTATCACATGGCGGAAGTCTTTGCGCGGCCCGCACACGTCGCGATGTGGCATCGGCTGGCATTCGAGAATCAGATGGATTGGGACAAGCTCTTCAGCGGCTTCCGTGCGACCGTGGATTGGCCGACTGCCCGATGGTGGCGCGAAATTGACGCACACTATCCGGAGGCGAAAGTGCTGCTCTCCGTGCGCGATCCGGAAGCCTGGTACACGAGCATGATCAACACCATTTACCAGCCGATGAAATTTCCGGCGCCAGACAACGCACCCGAGCTCGTTCGGCTCCAGAGCCAGATGGTCCGAAAGTCAATTCTTGCTGAAACGTTCGACAACCGCTTCGAAGATAAGGCTCACGCGATCGAGGTGTTCCAGCGGCACAATCAAGAAGTGCGCGATTCGGTCGATCCGGCGCGTCTGCTCGAGTTCGACGTCCTTGAAGGATGGGCACCCCTTTGCCGCTTTCTCGACGTGCCTATCCCTGACGAACCATTTCCGCGGCTCAACGACACTGCTTCGACTCAGGCGATGATTCGGATGATGAGCGAATCGATGCGTAAAAGCTGATTGCTAGCGGTCAGGATGGGCTGCTCGAGACGATTCAATCTTTGTCAGATAGGGTTCGACGTCAGGTGCGAACCCAGAATGCTTGCTAAGCCTTACAAAATGAGCAAAGGCCAGCGGAAACTCGGCTTCAACACCGGCATGAAGAATCGGTTCGAGACCTTTCTTAAGTAGCTCGCCAGATCTCGCCTTTTCGTTAAAGAACAGAGCCAGTTCCGCGACGAAGCAGATGTCCGCGATGGAAACGCTTTCCCCTACCAGGAACTCGCGATCGGGCGACAAGGCCTGGTTGATTCCGCCAAGGTAGACTGTGAATCCGTCGCGCATTCTCGAATGAATCTCACGCGACACGGTTCTGCTCACTAGAGAAAGTAGATAGATCTGTGAGTCGCGCGCGAACACAAGACTCGCGTCGAGGAAACTGTCGATGCGGGACGCTTCATAGCTATCGAGGCCATAGAGGGGGAATCGCTTCTCGCCCAGGCGGGCTACAGCTCTCATGATACTGTTAGACTCGAAGATGCCGGTCTTTCCGTCAGGACTGAAAGCGGCAGGGACCGTGCCAAACGGATGCGCCTCCATGAAAGCCGCAGTCTTATGTAGAGTTCCAGTGAAACCTACCTTGCCGGTTTGAGTATCAGCAGATGTTGCCAGCCCGCTACTCGATAGGGGGTGCGCGTCAAAGTCCCATAGCCATGATTGTAACTCCTTAGGAGAGCTTCCTCTTACCTCGACGTCGACGCCGCAGAGACGCGCGGCGATGGTAGCTTTCCAAATGCGCGGGTTAGGCAGGTAAGATAATATTCGCAGATCGCTCATAGAGAATCCTCTTGGACTAGTGCTATAGCCTACCAGGTCTCGCGAAACGGCCTTATCTCGACATTGAAAGACCAGGCGCAGCGATCCTGATGGGCGACATGCCAGACTTCATCGGCTATCGCGGCAGGTGTGATAAAGAACTCCTCGGGAGCATCGGGAAAGCGCTTGCGCGTCCACTCCAGATCGATTACCGCGTCGATCAGAACATAGGCGACATGCACACCTTTGGGTCCCAGCTCGCGCGCTATCGACTCCGCGAGAATTCGCTGCGCAGCCTTGGTCGGAGCGAACCCGGCAAAGCTGGCCTTGCCGCGAAGAGCAGAGGTATTGCCGCTGGCAATGATAGCGCCTTCTCCCGCGGCGACCATCGCAGGTGCCAGGCGTCGCGCGAGGTACAGCAACGCCATCGTGTTCACCTGGAAGTTCTGATTAAGCACTTTGGGATCGATTTCCATGAAGTTCCCGAATGCGCCGCCGACTGCATTGTGAACCAACACCTTGGGCACGCCGAGTTTGGCGCGTATCGCATCAAGAGTCGTGTCGAGCTGCGCTTCATCGGTAACATCACACTGATACGCATGCGAGTTCTGGATTTCGCGCTCGAGCGAGGCGAGACGATCGCGATTCCGCGCGAGCATCGCAACCGAATATCCGCCGTGCGCAAAACGGCGCGCAATCGCCGCCCCGGTTCCGGGACCCACACCGGTCACGACTGCAACTGGATTGTTTTTAGCCACCAGCGGATTCCTTTTTCGATTCGTTGTGTAGTACCCGACTGCTTTCAAACCGCCTGATGTCGTCTGCGCCGTAGCCGAGCTCTGCGAGGATAGTCGCGTTGTCCGCGCCTAGTCTGGGAGCCAGCGCGCGAACCGTGGCAGGCGTCCGATCGAATCGCGCCGCCGCCCGCGGCATACGCACGTTCCCGAATTCCCGACTCTCAAACTCTTCGAGGATGTGGTTCTCGCGGACTTGATCGTCGTGCAGCAGTTCGAAACGGCTGACGACTGGCGCGGAGGGAACATCGTTGGCGAGCAGCCGCGGCAAAATTTCGTTCGCCCGCCACTTCTCCAACTCCGTCGAAGTTATCGTGCGCCGCTCGACCGCGTTTATCGATCGATCGCGTGCGGTCTTGAAGCGGGGATCATCGATCAGCTCCTGCCGATTGAGCGCCCGGCACATGCCAGCCCATTCGTCGTCCGACAGCGCGGCCGCGGTTATATAGCGATCCTGCGTCGCGAACACCAGATCGGGACCTAACTCGCCGTCAGAAGGATCGATCTCAGCGCCTACAAAGGTCAAACTAGGCATCGCTTCAGGCCACAGATAGGAGATCATCGCATCGAGCATTGAGAGTCGCACGTGCTGCCCTTCGCCGGATCGCTCGCGCGCAAAAAGAGCCGCGGTTATCGCCTGAGCCGCGGTCAATGCGGTCGTGTAATCGGCGATGATAGTCCGCACCATCCTTGGGCGCCCGGTATCCCTGTCACGCTGAATATCTGCGAGGCCGGACATCGCCTGGATCACAGGATCATAAGCGCGCTGGTTGGCATAGGGACCGCTAGTCCCATACCCGGTTATCGAAACGTAGACGATGTCGCGTCGAACACCTCGCACTACTTCTTCACCGAGACCCATACGCTCGGCGATTCCCGGACGGAAGTTATGAACGAATACTTGCGCAGTAGCTATCAGCCGCTTAAGGATCTGGAGACCATCATCTGACTTGAGATCGAGCGCCAACGAACGCTTATTGCGGTTACATGATAGGAAGGATGCATTCATGCCATTGCGGCCACGGCTGAAATGACGCATAAGGTCGCCACGCGGCGACTCGACCTTGATGACGTCAGCTCCTTGATCAGCTAACATCATAGTCGCGACCGGCCCCGCAACCATTGTCGTCAGATCGAGTACTCGAATTCCGTCAAGCGCACCAGCCATTTCCTCTACCCTCGCGCCGGAAAATTTCTTTCAAGAGCCTTGCGATAGGCTGGCCGCTTGGCGACATGAGACCGATACTCGTGCAAGGCATCGGATAGGGGTATTCGGTCCGTGACCGCCCAATCCAGGCAAGTCATCAAAAGGATATCGGCGATACTGAACTGATCACCCATAAGATATGTTCCCGAGTTCGCGATCCTGGGAGCCATCGCTTCCGCATTCTCCATGAAGTAGTTCCTGGCAGCTTCGACCGCCTGTGGCGCCGCACCATAGATGTGTTCGAGTCCTACATGGCGCCGCATCACATAGAGCGAGCCGGCATCCAGCTCCGTCGCGATGAAGTAACACCACTCATTGAGAGCTGCGCGGCTCTCAGCATCGCGCGGAACAGCCATCAATTCCGGCTTGGTAAAGGTTTCACTTAGATACTGAATAATCGCCACGCTCTCGGTCAGAACGAAAGATCCATGGCATAGGACTGGAATCTTATGCCGCGGATTGATCCGCATGAATTCGTCGGTCCTGGTCTCCCCGGTGCGCGAACCTATTGCATGGAACTCATACTCCAGGCCTAGTTCTAGTAGCATCCAATGCGGCCGCATCGTGCGGCTGGTCCCTACTCCCCAAAGAGTCAGATCACGGGTCATAGCAGTCGTTCGCGGCTCCGTTAGAATTTTTTCTTGAATGGCCTGACATCGAGCTCGGGACTCCTGGCGATGAGCGCGACTTCGTAGCCGCCGCGAGACAAAGCGCCAGCGCCGCACCAAGACCTTCGCCGACCCCGGCTACGACGCACACTTTGGCTGATTTACCCGATTCGCTCATGCTCACCCCGCCTATTGATGGCGCCCGTCATGTTTGGCATATTAATGACGCTCGTAATCATATGTGTCAAGCAGCAATCGTAAACTTCGGAGAGGTGGATGCGGGTTTCTAAAGAAAAGGCTGCGCAGAACCGCGAACGAATCCTGACGTCGGCCGCGCGTCTGTTCCGCGAGCGCGGCATCACCGCCACCGGCGTCGACTCGATAACCGCAAATGCCGGCCTCACTCACGGCGGGCTTTACAGTCAGTTCGGATCCAAGGAAGTCATCGCGGCGGAGGCGATTCGTTTCGCGCTGGCTCGCGGCAAGCGCGTATGGCAGCGAGCGTTGGAGCGCAACCCCGGGATGCGGGCGCTTCCCGCAATCGTGGACAGCTACCTGTCGCGCGCGCATCGCGATGCGGTCGGCACTGGCTGTGTGCTCGCGGCTCTTGGTACCGACATAGCCAGGCAGCCGCGTCGCGTTCGCCAGGCTTTCACGACGGAGATAAAGGACGACCTCGAATTTTTGTCGCGCCTCATGCCCGATGAAGGCGAAGAGCACCGTTACGAGGACGCGATCGTCACGTTCGCTTCCATGGCGGGCGCGCTGATTCTCGCGCGTGCGGTCAACGATGAGCAACTTTCGGATTTGATCTTGAAGAGCACGGCGGAGCGAGTTATCAAGCGTGCCAAATCACGCCGAGTCGTCCGCACTTCCTAGACGCAAGGAGGTATTTCGTTGGAACACAGAAATGCCACAGCGGCAGTGATCGGAGCCGGCGACTATATCGGCGGCGCAATCGCAAAAAAATTCGCAGCGGAAGGCTTCACAGTATTCGCGGGACGACGCCAGGGTGACAAGCTCGCTCCATTGGTCGCCGAGGTCGAAGCAAGCGGCGGCCGAATCTTCGCGCGATCGCTCGACGCCCGCAAGGAAGATGATCTCACCGCTTTTCTAAATGACGCCGACAAGCACGCTCCGCTCGAGGTCTGCATTTTCAATATTGGCGCAAACGTAAATTTTCCCTTGCTCGAGACCACCGATCGCGTGTTCCGCAAGGTCTGGGAGATGGCCTGCTACTCCGGTTTCGTGGCCGGCAGGGAGGCGGCGCGCTTGATGATCCCGCGCGGGCGCGGTGCGATCTTCTTCACCGGCGCCACCGCCAGTTTGCGCGGCGGCGACGGATACGCAGCATTTGCGGCTGCGAAATTCGGCTTGCGCGCGGTTGCGCAAAGCGCCGCGCGCGAACTCGGCCCGAAGAATATCCACGTCGCGCATCTCATAATCGATGCCGGGGTCGACACCGCATGGGTCCGCGATCGAATCAGGGAACGCGAGGGCGACGACGCGATGAAGAACCTTGACCCGGCACGCCTGATGAGGCCGGCCGCGGTGGCCGAGACTTACTGGCAGCTTTACCAGCAGCCGCGTGACGCGTGGACCTTCGAGCAGGAAATCCGTCCCTTCGGAGAAAAATGGTGAGGTTATGGTCAAAGTAGAATTTCATTTCGACTTCGGCAGCCCCAACGCCTATCTGAGTCATCTCGTGATTCCTGAAATAGAACAGCGCACGGGTGCGAAGTTCGAATACGTGCCGGTGCTGCTGGGCGGCGTTTTCAAGATGACCAACAATCGATCGCCGGCGCAAAGCCTCGCCGGAATCAAGAACAAGCCCGAGTACGAGCGGCTCGAGATGACCCGCTTCATCAAGCGTCATGGGATTACGCGTTTTCAGAGCAATCCTTTCTTTCCGGTGAACACTCTCATGATGATGCGCGGAGCGATTGCCGCGCGGTCGCTCGGTGTATTCGAGAGCTACGTCGACGCGATGTACCGGAACATGTGGGCAGATCCCAAAAAGATGGACGATCCCAACGTGTTTCGCACCGCGCTCGACGAGGCCGGGCTCCCAACCCCGAAAATCCTCGAGCTGATCGAAACCAAGCCGGTCAAAGACGAACTGATCGAGAATACGAATCGATCGGTCGAGCGCGGCACCTTCGGCTCGCCGACCTTTTACGTCGGCAGCGAAATATTTTTCGGAAAGGATCGCCTTCGAGACGTCGAGGAAATGATCGTCGCGTCAGGCTAGTCGCGCCCACACGGCCCTTTGCTCCAAGTCGGGAAACGGCCTAGGCTCTCTGTTTCAGAAATATTGGCATCGGAGGGCTGACCATGGCTGGCGATGACGATGACCGCGAGCTATTCGACGACGAACATCCGGGACCCCAGGTTCTCGAGTCCGCGCTGGCCAACACCGCCCTCAGCGAGGTGGTTTCGCAGCCGGCGCTGATGGTGTCCGCCAACAGCCCCCTCGCCGACGCGATTCACCTGATGCAGCAGGAGCGGCGCGCCTGCGTCCTGGTGATGGAGAACGACCGCCTCGTCGGCATCTTCACCGAGCGCGACATCCTGATGAAGGTCGCGGGCCACCCACTCGATCTCATCCACACCCCGGTGTCCGCGTCGATGACCCCCGATCCGTTCACGCTTCCCGCCGACGCCAATGTTGCATTCGCGCTGAGCAAGATGGTGCTCGAGGGCTTCCGCCACATTCCACTGGTCGACGATGCAGGCTATCCGACTGCGGTAGTCTCGATGCGCAACTTGATTGAGTATCTTGGTGAGATTTATTCTCGCGAACTGCTGACTATGCCGCCCGAGCCGCATCAGCACCGCTTCAAGAGCCGCGAAGGCGCCTGACATAGAGAGCTGCGACCGCATCGCAAAGCCCGACGGCTCTCTTGACGCGAGACATTCGCCCGCGCTAATCCCGCCTTGATGCGCTCGAAACACTTTCGCGCGCTAACATTTATAGCCGCTATTGGCTTCGTGTTAGCAGGCCTATCAGGCTGCGGCGTCAACAAGCTCCCAACGCTGGACGAGCAGGTCAAGGCCGCCTGGAGCGAAGTGCTGAACCAGTATCAGCGGCGCGCCGACCTTATCCCCAACCTGGTCGAGACGGTTAAGGGTTACGCCCACCAGGAGCAACAGGTGCTGACCCAGGTGACCGAAGCGCGCGCGCATGCGACGCAGATGCAGCTTCCGGCGGACATCCTGTCGAACCCGCAGGCCTTTCACCAGTTCGAGCAGAATCAGGCGGCCGTTACTGGCGCGCTAGGACGCCTGCTCGCGGTAGCCGAGGCCTACCCCGACCTCAAGTCGAATCAGAACTTCCTCGCACTTCAATCACAGCTCGAAGGTACCGAGAATCGGATCTCCGTCGCGCGCCGCGATTACATCCTCGCCGTGCAGGAATACAATACTGCGCTCCGGACGATCCCACAACGCTGGATAGCATCGATCCTCTACCCTGATATGAAGGTTCGCGAGACCTTTACGATCGCCGAGCAAGCCCAACAGGTACCCAAGGTCAACTTCTAATGCGCGTTCGCGCATGGACGGACAGTAGCGCTAGAGCAGCGAGTGCGTTGCTCTTTCTGCTGCTGATCCTTGCGTCACCTGCCCTCGCCTCCGAGCCGAAATTTCCACCGCTCACTGGTCGAGTCGTCGATGACGCGGGCATCCTGAGGGCTTCGACCAAAAGACAACTCACGGGCATGCTGGCCGAGCACGAGCGCGCAACCGGCGATCAAGTCGTCGTCGTGACGCTCGCCTCACTGCAGAGATATCCCATCGAGGAATACGGCTACGAACTTGGCCGCTACTGGGGCATAGGTCAGAAAGGAAAGAATAACGGCGCGCTGCTTATCGTGGCGCCCAACGAGCACAAAGTTCGAATCGAGGTCGGTTACGGTCTCGAAGGACAACTGACTGACGCGAAAAGCCGCGCGATAATCGACAACTACATCCTGCCGAGTTTCAAGCGTGGAGATTTCAACTTCGGGGTCCTGGCCGGCGCCACTGAGGTGGTGCGCGCGCTCGGCGGTAATCCTCCTGACGAAGGCGAACCGACATGGGTTGGCGAACCGGCGACCGCGCAAACAGGTTTTGGAAGTCTTTTCCACCCTCCGGACCGCAAGGCGTCGATGGCGCTGGCGTTGTTTTTCCTCATCCCTTTGATTGGCACTGTGCTTCTTATAGGCGCAGTGGCTGGATCAAATAATAACTTTCAGTGGGGCAGCAGCAGCGATCACTGGGATTCAGGCGGCGGTTACCGAGGAGGAGGATCTTCATCCGGAGGAGGTGGTGGCGGTGGCGGTTTCTCAGGCGGCGGTGGATCCTTCGGCGGCGGCGGCGCGTCTGGAAGCTGGTGAATACGCTCACCTCATCCGCAACAGAGCGCTCGCGCTTGTCTTTCTTCCCCTCTCCGACCGTAGGGAGAGGTCGGCGCTTCCAGCGCCGGGTGAGGGACCAAATCTCCGAAATTCCGGATACGCGATGCGCGTTGCTCGCGCTTTTTCTTCTGATCCTCGCGTCCCCGGCCTTCGCCGCGGCGCCAAAATTTCCGGCGCTCACCGGCCGAGTCGTCGATGATGCCGGCATCCTGGATACTTCGACTACGATCCAACTCACCGACATGCTGGCAGCGCACGAGCGCGCAACGGGCCAGCAGCTCGTCGTCGTCACGCTCGCTTCGCTCCAGGGTTACACGATCGAGGACTACGGCTATCAGCTGGGCCGCTATTGGGGCATTGGCCAGAAAGGCAAGAACACCGGCGCGCTACTAATTGTCGCGCCCAAGGAGCACAAGGTTCGTATCGAGGTGGGCTATGGTCTCGAAGGAACGCTCACCGACGCGACCAGCCGCACGATAATCGAGAACGACATCCTGCCGAACTTCAAGCGCGGAGACTTCGACGCCGGTGTGTCTGCGGGCACTAGGTCGATACTCCAGGTGCTCGGCGGCAACCCTCTTGACATAGGCGAACCGGGAATATCCACGGTTTCCGTTGGGGACAAAGACAAAAGCCCTATTTTCGTTCTGTGGTATTTTTCATTTTGGGCGTTATTTCTTTTGTGGGCAGGCCTAACGGGACGTATCCACCGGGGCGTCCGCCATGACTGGAATTCAGGTGGCGGGTTCAGCGGAGGCTCTTCTTCTGGTGGAGGATCTTCCGATGGCGGCGGATTCTCCGGCGGCGGAGGATCTTTCGGCGGCGGAGGCGCTTCGGGAAGCTGGTGACTATGAGAAGTTCGTTCACACCCGAAGAACAACAGCGCATCGATGCCGCGATGGCCGCGATCAAGCGCGACACCTCCGCCGACCTTTGCGCCGTCGTGACGCGCGTCAGCGATCGCTATGCACTCTATCCGATTGCGTCGGCTGCTATCGCCGCGATTCTGCTGGGCGGGGTCGTCAGTTTGATTCGGCCCGACGTCGCGAGCCGCACTATGATCGTGATCGAGCTGTGGTTCCTGATTGTGATGACGCTGCTATTCGAATGGCTCCCGCTCCGCCTCTCGATCGTGCCGAAGCGCGTCAGGCACTCTCACGCCTGGCAACTCGCCCATCGTGAATTCAACGCGCATGCAATGGCGAATCCGAAACAGCAGCACCGAATCCTGCTGTTCGTCTCGCTCGGCGAGCGCTACGTGGAGATCATCGCCGATCACGAGACCCATGCCCTCGCGCCGGCCGGGACTTGGAACAAAATCGTCGACGAATTCCTGGCAACCGTGAAATCCGGCCACGTCGCCGAGGGCGTCCTCGACGCCATCGCCGCCTGCGGCACTATCCTGAGAACGCACCATCCTGCATAGGGGCGTCGTAATCCTTGACGCGGCGCACACGCCCGCGCTAACCCCACAGCTATGCAAACGATACACGCTGCCGACGTTGAGTGGGGCGAGGTTTCGGGGCATCGCTCGGGCGGGATCGACTTCAAACGCCTGCTCCAAGGCACGCCCGGCACGCCCGACAACTTCGAATTGAGTATCGTGCGGACGGCAGGCGACTACTTCACGCCGCGCCATCGCCACAATTTCGACCAGGTCCGTCTCTGCCTCGAAGGCGCGATGAACTATGCTCCCGGCAAGGATCTTAAGGCCGGCACCGTCGGCTATTTTCCCGAAGGAACCTTCTACGGTCCGCAGTCGGACACCAGCACGTCGGTCGTGCTGTTGCTCCAGATGGGCGGTTCAGCCGGCTACGGCTTCATGAGTTATAAGCAGTTGAACGCCGGCTACCAGAAATTATCCGATCTCGGGCATTTCGATAGCGGCGTCTTCATCCGCGAGACCACCGACGGCCGTGTCATTCGCAAGGACGGCTACGAGGCAATTTGGGAGCACGTCAATGGCCGCGCCGTCGAGTATCCGCCGCCGCGCTATCAAGAGCCGGTCATCATTTATCCCGACGGCTTCGGATGGCTTGCGACGCGCGACCCCGGCTTCGAGCTGAAGCACATGGCGACCTTCGGCGAGCGCGCTTTGAACATCGGACAGATCCGCGCGACGCGCGGATCATGCCACCAGATCGATCGGCATCGCGCGCCCGAGCTGCTGTTTGTCGAGCGCGGCGCGATTCGCGACGTTACTTCTGGCGAAGTGCTCGACACTTATTCTGCGTTCCGAGTCGATCCCGCCGATACCGGCCGCGAACTCGAAGTCGTGGATGACTGCGTCCTGTTCTTCATCCAGCTTCCTAAGTTCGACACCACCAAGTCCGCAGCCGCCTGAGCGGCAAGCACTGACCGCTGGAGGTCCCGTCGATGGCATCTACCACCGCTCTACCGCGCACGAAAGCCGCTCGCGCTCCCCGGACTCGCGACAAAAAGCCGGCGGGATTCCATCAGTCGTGGTATGCGATCGCGCGCTCCGACGAAGTCGGCGCCGGCGAAGTGATCGGGCGAGATTTCCTCGACGGCCGCGCCATCGCCTATCGCGGCGAGAACGGCCAGGCGGTCGTGATGAACGCGTACTGCCGCCATCTCGGCGCCGATCTCAGCATGGGCAAGGTGGTCGGCAACGACATCCAGTGCGCGTTCCATCATTGGCAATACGGTCCCGACGGCGGATGCACCAAAATTCCCGCGTCCGAGAAAATTCCCAAGGCGGCGCGAGTTTTCAAATACCCCACGGTCGAAAAATGGGGACTGATTTGGGCGTTCAACGGAACCGATCCGCTGTTCGACGTCCCCGAATTTGTCGGTTACGTTGAGCCCGATCTCGACATCCGCACCGCTGAGGCCTTCGATCTCCCGGTCGAGCCGTGGGTGCCGTTCACCAACTCGATGGACTTTCAGCATCTGCGCGTCCTGCACGGTCTCAAGATCGAATGCGACCCCGACGCTATCGATGTCGGCGACTACCGCATCCAGTACGACGTGCGTTTCGAGGATCCCAACCTCGGCGTCTTCGATCAGCGAATCCGCGTGACCGGAACCAACACTATCGCGCTGGCTGGACGCCTCAACGGTATGGCGATTCTCTCGATGGCGACCGGGACGCCGACGCCCGACGGCCGCACTCACGGATGGTCAGTAACGGCGACGCCGAAGTCCGAGGGCAACGACGCCGAGCGCGAGCAGCGGCTTCAGATCGGCGAGGCGTTCTTCCGCCGTCTTATCCAGGAAGACGAGCCCATCATGAAGACCATCCGCTTTCACGACGGCCTTCTAATCGACGCCGACCGCGCACTCGCGCGCTTCCTGCAATACGTGCGGCGCTTTCCAACCGCGCGACCCGCCGCGGACTAAACAATTGGAGGCAAAATCATGGCTCGTCTGACGGGCAAGGTAGCATTAATCGTCGGAGGCGGCGCCGACGGACCGGCGAAAGCCGGCGACAAACTCTCGATCGGCAACGGCCGCGCCACCGCTATCATGTGCGCGCGCGAAGGCGCGTCGGTGATGGTCGCCGATCGGTCGCTCGAGCTCGCGCAGCAGACCGCCGGCGCGATCCGTGACGAAGGCGGTCGCGCCGACGCCGTCGCCGCCGACGTCAGCATCGAAGATCAATGCCGCGGCGCCGTTGAAGCCACCATGCGCGCGTTCTCCGCGATCCACCTGCTCGTGAACAACGTCGGCATCGCAGTCGGAGGCAACCTGCTGAAGACCTCGACCGAGGATTTCGACAAGATGTTCGCGGTCAACCTCCGCAGCCACTTCCTGATGATGCGTTACGCCGTGCCCGAAATCGCGAAAGCCGGCGGCGGCGCGATCGTCAACGTCTCGTCGCTGGCCGCGATGCGCTCCAACTCGCAGATTTCTTACGAGGCGACCAAGGCCGCGTTGCTGGGGCTCTCTCGCTCCGCCGCTGTCTCCCACGCGCGCGATAACATCCGCGTCAACACGATCCTGCCGGGGCTGATCGATTCCTCGATGGTCCGACGCCTCGTCGGCGATCGCGAGAGCACCGTCGCCCCGCGAATCCCGATGCGCCGGCAGGGCACGCCGTGGGAAATCGCCAACGCGATCGTTTTTCTCCTGTCTGACGACGCGTCCTACATCACCGGCACCGAACTTATCGTCGACGGCGGCCTCGCCGCACGCTGAGCCGCCGTGAGGTGAATCGTGCGCAAGGTCAAAGTTGGCTACCAGCTCGATTTCCGCAATCCGCCCGGCTCGGCTTTGTCGTTTCGCGATCTTTATCGCGAGTCGCTGGCGCAGGTGGAGGCTGCTGAGCAGCTTGGCTTCGATTCCATCTGGCTCACCGAGCACCACTTCACGGACGACGGTTACCTGCCCGCGCTGATGCCTGCGGCTGCTGCTATCGCGGCGCGCACGACCCGAGTCACTATCGGCACCTACGTCCTGCTGGCGCCGTTTTTTCACCCGCTGAAGCTGGCTGAGGACGCTGCGTTCGTCGATGTGCTCTCGGGCGGTCGCCTCCGGTTGGGAATTGGTCTAGGCTACCGCGCCGAGGAGTTCGAGGGCTTCGGCGTGCCGCGCGCGCAGCGGCTCGGCCGCACGCTCGAGACTATCGAGATTCTCAAACTGGCATGGACCGGCGAGCGATTCAGTTTCGATGGTAAGTACTTCAAATTCCGAGACGTGCGCGTGCTGCCACGCCCGGTTAGTCAGCCGCATCCAGAATTGCTGTGGGGAGCAGGTGCGGCGAAGTCGATTCGGCGGGCAGCCGCGCTCGATCTCGGATTCGCATGCGTCGGCGGACGTAGGGAAATCGGCATCTATCTCGAGGCGCTAAAGGCCGCCGGCAAGGACGCCGCCCGCTACAGTATCGTCAACAGCCGCGTGGTTTACGTCGCCGACAGCGAGGAGCACGCGTGGCGCGACACGCGCGACGCGCTCATGTACCAGGCCGAGCTCTACGGCAACTGGCTCTCGGCCGCGGCCGGCACCACCGACCAGAGCAAGGTGCTCATTCGTCCTGACCCCGAGCGCCTCAGGCGCACCAGCGTGCTGGGGAGTGCGTCAGAGGTCGCTGCACGCCTCGAAGAGACGGTCGAATCAACGCCAATGACCGAGCTGATCGTTGTGACGCAGTTGCCGGGCCTCGATCCCGCCAAGGCGCGCTGCTCCCTCGAGCGGTTCGGCGCTGAAGTCCTGCCGCGCTTCAAGTAGCATCACCGCAAGGACAAACTTGATGGGCTGGTGTTTGCCGAATCGTTCGCCGCGATCGTAAAGTTATCGCATGCCGGTCGCCTACATTCCTCGCACTCGCGATCTCTACAATGATTTCACTCCCTACCGATGGGTCGAGAACGATTCGGCGCCATTTACTCCACTGACGAAACCGATCAGCGAGTGCAAAATCGGACTGATCAGTTCCGGTGGAATCATGTATCGCGATCAGCCGCGCTTCCATCGCGAGGACGCGTCCTACCGCCGCATCCCGCTTGATACGCGCCGCGACGAGCTGAGCGTGTGGCACTTCGGCTATCCAACTCGCGATACCGAACTCGACGTCAACTGCGTTTTCCCGCTCGACCGAATGCGCGAACTCGCAGCGGCCGGCGTTATCGGCGAACTGGTCGATCCCGCGTTCAGTTTCATGGGCGGAATTTATTCGGCGCGCAAAGTTCGCGACGAGCTCGCTCCGCAAATTGTCGACGAGCTCAAACGCGCGCACGCCGACGCTTTCTTCCTCGTCCCCGCATGACCCGTCTGCCATCAGTCCGTTGGACTGATCGCGCGCGCAGTCGAAGAAGCGGGTATCCCAACACTCTCAATGACTTCCGCGCTCGACATTACTCGGTCGGTCAAACCGCCGCGCGCGGTGTTCGTGAATTTTCCTCTCGGCCATCAGACCGGCCCGCCGGATCAGCCCGATCTGCAGCGGCGGATCGTGACTGACGCGATGCATGCGTTCGAGACGATCACCGCTCCCGCGACGATCGTCGAGCTGCCCTACGTGTGGGACGCCAACGATCGATCGTGGGAAGAGGTCGACTACACCAGGGGATGGATGCCC
Organism: uncultured delta proteobacterium; assembly: GCA_963850125.1. GTDB lineage: Bacteria > Desulfobacterota > Binatia > Binatales > Binataceae > Binatus. The sequence goes on from CAWKKB010000002.1 coordinate 588,382, forward strand.
GCGCGCCCGTCGCGCGAAGCTGCCGACGCTCTCGAAGCCGAGCGCCAGGCAAAATTCCGCCGCAGCTAGTTAACTTCGCGTCTCGCACTTTTCAATTCGCGCGAGTACTTTCATCCGAACGGGTGGCGCCACGACAACTGTATCGGGGGAGGAACAACGTATGGTGTTTCTGGACGGGTTACACGAGCTCGCGATAGTGACGCTGCTGGCGTTGCTCGAATATTCGATACTCGTCGTAATGGTTGGACGCGAGAGAGAGACCTACCGCGTCGACGCTCCCGCCACCACCGGCAATCCGGATTTCGAGCGCTACTACCGCGTGCAGGCGAACACGCTCGAGAGCCTGATCGTCTTCATCCCCGCGGTTTGGATATTTTCACTGAGCGTGAACTATCACCTCGGCGTCGCCCTCGGATTGCTGTTCGTGATCGCGCGGATCATTTATGCGGCCGGCTACTTGAGCGCGGCGTCGAAACGCGCGACCGGTGCAATCATCACCGCCGCAATCGACGGAATCCTCGTGGTGGTCAGCTTGATTTGGTTGATAGTCAAAGCACTGTAACTCTTACCTCTCCCCTCGTCGGGAGAGGTCGCGCCCGTCATCTTTTTTATCCGGTTCCCCTTCCCGTTCGGGAAGGGGTTAGGTTCCTCGCATTGCGCTCGATGCACGCGCCCTCGCCCGACGCTTGCAACCTCACATTGACCCCAACGAGGGGAGAGGTAAGGAAAAGCTTCTGCTTTACCTCTTCCACCGACGCCGCTAGTCTCTGATTCGTTCTCGATTTCATTTTCAAATCATCATCAAGGAGAATTCGCTCATGGCGGAAGAACGCAAAGGCGCTGTTACTATGCGGGGAAACCCGATGACCCTGGTCGGCCCCGAAATCAAGGTCGGACAAAAGGCACCCAACTTCAACGTCGTCGGCAAAGGGATGGCGCCGGCGACGCTCGATCAGTTCAAGGGCAAGGTCAAAATAATTACGACCATCCCGTCGCTCGACACTCCGGTGTGCGACGCCGAGACGCGCCGCTTCAACGTCGAGGCGAGCAACCTGCCCGGCGACGTACAGATTCTCTCGGTCTCGATGGATCTGCCGTTCGCGCAGGCGCGATGGTGCGGCGCGGCGGGCGTCGACAAGATCACGACGCTCAGCGACTGGCGCAGTGCAAGTTTCGGGACCAACTACGGCGCGCTGATCAAGGAATTGCATCTGCTCGCGCGAGCCGTCTTCGTCGTCGATAAAAATGACAACGTGACCTACGTCGAGTACGTCAAGGAAGTCGCAGAACAGCCTAACTACGAAGCGGCTCTGGCCGCAGCCAAGAAGGCAGCCGCGGCCTGATAACAGGTTCGAGTGCATCTGTATCCTACCTCTCTTTGTCCGAGGAGAGGTCGGCAAAAGCCGCGTGTAACGCGGCGCCGCCGGGAGAGGTGCAACGCATGCACTCGCGCTCGTATTTGATGCGATGCACAATTCAGAGATAGCGAGGCGTCGAGCGCGGCACCTCTCCCTCACCCTCTCCTCGGACAAGGAGAGGGTATAAGAGTCACTTCATGAGCGACTCCGCACCCAATCGCCATGCGTTCCCCGATGCGCTCAAGCGCGGTCTCTACGAGGCTGTTTTCAGGCGCCGCGATATCCGCGAGTTCATCTCGGTTCCAATTCCCGACGAGGTTCTCGCCCGCGTGCTCATCGCGGCCCATCATGCTGCCAGCGTTGGCTTCACGCAGCCGTGGGACTTTATCCTGGTGCGCAGCGTCGAGCAGCGTCGCCGGGTGAAGGAGGTCTTCGAAGCCGAGCGCCAGAAGAACGCGGCCCAGTTCACCGGCGAGCGCCGCGAAAAATATCTCTCGCTCAAGCTCGAAGGCATCCTCGAGGCTCCGCTGAACGTTATCGTCACCTGCAAGCCTGATCGCTTCGGCCCCGCCGTGCTCGGCAAAACCAGCATCCGCGATGTCGAGATTTACTCGGCGTGCCTCGCAGTGGAGAACATGTGGCTTACAGCGCGCTCCGAGGGCCTCGGCATGGGCTGGGTCAGTATCCTGCGCAACGACGCGCTCGCCGAAATCTTCGGCATCCCCGCCGACGTCATTCCAATCGCCTATCTATGCATCGGCTATGTCCGCGAGTTTCCCGACCGCCCTATTCTCGCGAGCAAGGACTGGGCGCAGCGTCTGCCGCCAAAATCGCTGATTCATTTCGATTCGTGGAATGACGCCAGCAACCGAAACTCGCCCGCCAACGAGTCGCTGCTGGAGAAGATCGATGACCATTCCATTTGGTTGTCGATCTTCCCCGAAGACTCTCCGGACAAACCGCCTTCGCAAGACTGACTGGCTGTTGACGAACAGCCAGTCGCTAAACACCATTGCTATTTGACTCGCCTGAATTGATGTCTTACCGGTGGTCAGACCAATGCGAATCATGACCATGATCCCAACCGTCATGATGACCGATAAAGCATCCGGAGGCCGCGGTCATCACCACCAATATCACGAGGGCCTGAAGAACAGCCGTTATTCTAGTTCTCATAAATCATTCACCTCACGCCCTATTAGGGTGCATAGCGGATGCCAATCGAATTTCAATACAAATTCGGGAAAGATATTCCGACGAACACCTTCGCAACATCCGAATTGGGGTATCAATTTTTCCTGTGCGCGGCGTCTTTCGCGGCTGCTCTCGATCCTTAACAAACTGAAAGTAAAATATGGCGATAAAACAAGAGAAGACTTTCAAACGATGAATCTGCGCCGAGTGCTTACTATATGCTCGCTGATCGCACTTTGCGGATGCGCCTCGCAAAATCCACCTGCCGCCACGCCGGATAATTCATCTTCCGCAACGGCGCAAGGCTCGGCAGCTTCCGCGCCGCCGAGCACGTCGATTCTTCATCACGACGGATGCACGATCGATATCGTGAAAGTCTGCACGTCCTTCATCGATCAGCCGCAATTCACCTACAACGGCGACCAATACACTTGGCAGCGCTTTCAGCAGACCGGTGTTCGGCATCCCGACGTCGAGATCTGGGCGCGATATCCCGACGACAGCGTCCTCGCCGACATCGAATGCCATGTCGACGCGCAGAATCGCAAAGTCGATTGGGCGCGTCTGCTGCCCAACCCTCCCCTCACCGACAAATCGTGGGACTATGCCAAGAGCAAGCGATGGTGCCAGGAGGATTCGCCCGACTACAGCAGCTGGACCGAGTACTGGCGCAGCGGAATCACCCAACAGTAGAACTGGAGCATGACTGCCAGCCGGCGTTTATCGAACGCGGGGATTCCGCCTCAGCATCGCGCGTCGGACAGGACTGGCGAGCGCATATCTCTTTACGAGCGGCAGGTGCTAGTGTCGTCCTTTTCGATAGGACAACTCGATGCGCTGCGCCAAGTGCGGAACTGAGAGCAAGGCGGCCAAGAAGTTCTGCGCCGAGTGTGGCAGCCGCCTGTCGAACCGATGCTCGAAGTGCGGCTCCGACAACGCACTCGGTGCGAAGTTCTGCGCCGATTGCGGCACCTCGCTAAGCGCCGCCGCGCCGATATCGACTGCCGTCGAATCTGCCGCACCTTCTGTACGCGTCACCGCGCCTGCGGAAGCGTCAGCACTCGAGGGCGAGCGCAAGACGGTCACCGCGCTGTTCGCCGACATCAAGGGCTCGACCGAGCTCGAGCAGGACCTCGATCCCGAAGAGGCTCGCGCGATTATCGATCCGGCGTTGAAGCTCATGATCGACGCGGTGCAGCGCTACGATGGATACGTCGTGCAGAGCACCGGCGACGGCGTCTTTGCGCTGTTCGGCGCGCCGGTCGCGCACGAAGACCATCCGCAGCGCGCACTCTACGCCGCGCTGCGCATGCAGGAAGAAATTCGCCACTACTCCGAGCGGCTTCGCGCCGACGGCCGCGCGCCGATTCAGATTCGGGTGGGCGTGAACACCGGCGAAGTGGTCGTGCGCTCGATAGCCACCCACGAAGGTCACATCGAGTACACGCCCATCGGCCATACCACCAATCTCGCGTCGCGGATGCAGACCCTGGCCGATCCCGGCGCGACCGCAATCTCGGAAAGCACGCGCCGGCTGGTCGAGGGCTACTTCACTCTCAAGCCGTTGGGGCCCGCGCGGATAAAAGGTGTCACCGAGCCGGTCAACCTGTACGAAGTTACAGGATTGGGCGCGCTGCGCACGCGCCTGCAACGATCGGCGGGGCGCGGCTTCACGAAGTTCGTCGGGCGCGAGCGCGAGATGGATGCGATGCGTCACGCGGCGGAGCGGGCGAAGTCGGCGCATGGACAGATCGTCGCGGAGATAGCGGAGGCGGGCGTCGGCAAGTCGCGCCTCTTGTTCGAATTCAAGGCGACCGCCGCGGCGGGCTGGATGGTGCTCGAGGCATTCTCGGTCTCCCACGGCAAAGCGTCGTCGTATTTGCCGGTGATCGACCTGCTGCACAGCTACTTCAAGATCGCGTCGCCGGACGATCAACGGACCCGTCGCGAAAAAATCGCCGGCCGAATCGCAATTCTGGATCGCACGCTCGAGGACACTCTGCCCTACCTCTACGGTCTGCTCGGGATCGCCGAGGATCCCGAGCCGCTCGCGCAGATGGACGCGCAGATCCGCAGGCGCGGCACCCTCGACGCGATCAAGCGGATCCTGCTGCGCGAGAGCCTGAACCAGCCGCTGATGGTCATCTTCGAAGACCTGCACTGGATCGATGACGAGACTCAGGCGCTGCTGAACATTCTCGCCGACTCGATCGCCACCGCGAAGATCATGCTGCTAGTGAATTACCGTCCCGAATATTCACATCAATGGGGCAGCAAGACTTACTATACCCAGCTTCGTCTCGATCCGCTCGGCAAGGTGAGCGCCGACGAGATGCTGCAATCGATGCTGGGAGACAGCGCGGCGCTCGGGCCGCTCAAGCAGCTCATCATCGAGCGCACTGAGGGCAATCCGTTCTTCATGGAGGAGACGGTCGAGGTGTTGCTCGACGACGGCGCGCTGGTCCGCGACGGCGCGACCGTCCGGCTCATCCAGCCGCTGGCCGACTTGAAGATTCCGCCGACAGTGCGCGCGATCCTGGCCGCGCGCATCGATCGTCTCTCGCCCGCCGACAAGGATCTGCTGCAGACGCTCGCCGTGATCGGCAAAGAGTTTCCGCTGAGCCTGGTGCGCGCGGTGGTCACCGCTTCTGCCGACGATTTGGCCCGGATGCTCGACGACCTGCAGCTCAGCGAGTTCATTTACGAGCAGCCCGCGTTAGGCGACATCGAGTACACCTTCAAACACGCACTGACGCAGGAAGTCGCTTACAACTCGATCCTGATCGAGCGCCGCAAGACGCTTCACGAACGCATCGGCGCCGCGATCGGAGAGCTGTTCAAGAATTCGCGCGAAGACCATCTTGCCGAGCTCGCGGACCACTACGCCCGCAGCTCGAACCTCGAAAAGGCGGTCGAGTGTCAGGCGTTGGCGGCCAAGCGCGAACTCTCGCAAAGCGGCTACCAGGGCGCTCTGCGCCGCTTGGAGAGTGCTATCGAGCTGTTCGCAAAGTTGCCGGATTCCAGGGAGCGCGCCGAGTTGGAGCTTGACCTTCAAATCGACTACGGCGCCGCGCTGCTGGTGACCAAGGGATGGTGGGTCCCCGAAGCCGGGAAAGCGTTTAGCCGCGCGCGCGCACTGTGCCAGCAGAAAGAGGAGGACCCCCGGCTGTACAGGGTGCTGAGCGGACTCCACTCCTTCTATCTAGTCCGCGGCGAACATCCGACGGCGCTTGCGTACACCGATGAGTTGATTGTGCTGGCGGATCGATTCCGCAACGACACGATGCTGGCTGACGCACATTTGTTATCGGGCTTCAGCAAGTTCTTCATGGGCGAATTCGCCGACGCGCACTCGAGTTTGGAATTGTGTATCGGCCACCACGCTCGGCAACCGCATCTGAGCATCGGGCTAGGCGCCGCCGAGCAGGATACTTTCATGAGTGCGCTCTGCTACGACGCGATGACGTTGTGGATTCTGGGCTACCCCGATCAGGCTGCAGACCGAGCCGCTAAGTCGCTCGAACGGGCACGCGCGCTCGGATCTCCGTTCACGCTGACGTGGTGCTTGTCGCAACTGGGCATGTACTACACGATTCGCCGTGACTTTGACGCGGCGGAGAAAACCACAACCGAAGGACTGTCGCTCGCCCGCAAGCACGGCCTGGCCTTCCTCGAGGCGCAAATAGTTGCGTATCGATTGATAGGGTCGGCCGCGCAGGGAAGATTCGGTCAAACCGCCGATCGCGAGTCGAGCGAGTCCGGATATGCGGACGTCGGCTATGAGCTGGCGCACACGTGGGCGCGATCGATCCTCGCGCAGGGTTTTGCGAGCGTGGGACAGATCGATACGGCGCTTGGGTTGATCGCTCAATCCGCCGATCTGGTCGAGAAAAATCAGGAACGATACGTCGAGTCGGAAGTCCATCGGATCAGGGGCGAGTTGGTCCTGCTACAACCTAAGGAGATCCGCGCAGCCGCGGCGGCCGCGGAACGGAGCTTTATGAAGGCGATCGGGGTTGCGCGGATGCAAAGCGCAAAGTCTTTGGAGCTGCGCGCGACTACCAGCCTCGCACGGCTGTTGCGCGACACCGATCGCACAGAAGAAGGCCGGGCCACGCTCGCCGAAATCTACAATCAATTCACCGAAGGCCTGAACACTCCCGACCTGAAAGACGCAGAGTCCCTGCTCGCAGAACTAGGCGGCTAACCGCTGCGTCACGCATCCATCTCATCGATACGTTCTTGTAAGCCGCCGCTCCTCGTGATGCGATCACGCGGCATGTCTTTGCTAAAACAAACTATCGATTCGATATTGCCTCTCGACAACGAAGCTGCGTGGGTTGCAGATGCGCGGCTTAACTCTCTCACCAAGCCACCGGGCAGCCTCGGCCATCTCGAGGAACTCGTGCGCCGCTACGCCGCAATCCGCCACGATGAATCGATAAAATCCGGACGCGGCGCGATCGCGGTCTTCGTCGCCGATCATGGCGTCGCGGAGGAAGGCGTCAGCGCATTTCCGCAAGCCGTCACCGCCGAGATGCTTCGCAACATCGCGGCTGGCGGCGCTGCAATCAGCGTGCTCGCGCGCCGCTTCGGCTACTCGCTCAAAGTCATCGATGTCGGCGTGAAAATCGATACCAGCATCACGCCACTCAAGGGCGTGACCTATCGGCGCATCGGTGCGGGCACTCGCAACTTCCTCGACGGCCCCGCGATGACGTCCGGCGAGACGGCCCGCGCACTCGAAGTTGGAATCGAAATCGCGCGCGAACTGTCCGATAGCGGCGCGACGCTGATTGGCATTGGCGAGATGGGCATCGCGAACAGTACGCCCGCCGCCGCGCTGCTATGCGCGCTGACCGGAATCCCGCCCGACTCGATTGTTGGTCGCGGCACCGGCCTCGACGACGCCGGCGTTCGTCGCAAAATCGAGGTGGTCACGCGCGCACTCGAGATTCATCGCGATGCGCCCGCGTCGGGCGAGTCGATGCTGGCGGCGCTCGGCGGTTTTGAAATAGCCGCGATGGCGGGAGTGTGCATCGGCGGCGCCGCATGCAAAGTCCCGGTGGTCGTCGACGGTTTCATCGCAACCGCGGCGGCTGCGGTCGCCGGGAAGATTCATCCGCGATTGTTCGACCATCTTTTCTTCAGCCATCGCTCTGCCGAAGGCGGCCACGCGCTCGCGCTCCAACATTTCAAGGTCCGGCCGATTCTCGATCTCGACTTGAGACTCGGCGAAGGCACCGGCGCGGCGCTCGCGATGAGCGTGATTGAGTCTGCGCTCGACCTGCTCGACAACATGGCGACATTCGAGAGCGCAGAGGTCTCCGGAAAAGTCCGATGAGCGACGACGCGACGCCCGCGCGCGGTCTCGTCCGCGAATTGCCGCTCGCAATCAGCTTCCTGACTATTCTGCCGGTGATCGATCAGCGTCCCGCGTCCGAAGAGACCGTCGCCGCGTCGTTCGCGTGGTTCCCAGTCGTCGGTTGCTTCCTTGGCGCGGCATTGGTCGGCGAGGATTGGCTGCTCGCTCACGTGTTCGCGCAGGTGATTCGCTCGGTTCTTATCGTCATCTCGCTCACCTTCATCACCGGCGCCGTTCATCTCGACGGACTGGCCGACACTGCCGACGCGCTCGGCGCGGGACGCGACCGTGAGCGCGCCCTCGACATCCTGCGCGACAGCCGCGTCGGCACGTTCGGCGCGAGCGCAATTTTCTTCGACCTGACGCTGAAAATTCTCGCGCTCTCGACGCTCGCGGGTCATCGCCGATACGCCGCGCTTATCGTCGCGCCAATGCTCGCGCGGTGGGCGATGCTGCTGGTCGCCGCGGGATTGCCGTATCTGCGCGTATCGGGCTCAGGTTCGACGCTGCTCAGCGGCAATATCCCGCGGGCACGAACGGCAGTCGTCGCCCTCTTCACGCTATTGGTGATGCTGATGCTTGGGGAGTTGCGCGCGACCATTGTCGCCATCGTGGTCGCGATCGCAATCGTGGTCGCGATGCGAACATTCTACCGGCGATGGCTCGGCGGAGTGACCGGTGACTTGATCGGCGCGTGCGGCGAGCTGGTCGAGATTGCGGTGCTCGTCACGATGGCGTCGTGAAATTACTTGACGCTAAGCGGATATCCCGCGACCATGAGCAGCACATGGTCGGCGACCGCTGCGACTTTCTGATTGGTCCATCCCAGCAAATCGCGGAAGCGGCGCGACTCCGCGTGGTCGGTCGGCACGATTCCCGATCCAACTTCATCGGTCACCACGATGCTCGCGAAAGATGCACGGTTCAACGCCGCCGCGAGCTTGTCTGCCTCGGCAAGAACCGGACTGTCGTCCTTCCGATTCCACTCCATCAGGTTGGAAATCCACAGCGTCAGGCAATCGAGCACGACCAGGTCGGCGCTGTTGCCGACCTTTTCGAGCGCTGCGACAACCTGGATCGGCTCCTCGACAGTTTGAAAGTCGGGCGGCCGCGTCGTCCGATGAAATTGGATCCGCGCCGTCATTTCATCGTCGAGCGGCTCGCCGGTCGCGACGAAGAATTTGCGCTGGTAGGGGAGCGCGAGCTTCAACGCCTGCATGCTCTTGCCGCTGCGCGCGCCGCCGGTGATTAGCGTTATCGTGCCCATCCGAATCATCGAGCGTACACGATCGCGCGGCGCGTGACGAAAATTTTTCGCGAGCCTCGCGCGCGGTGACCACTATCCGTACCGCGCGTAACTTCTGCGTCGCCCTCAGACGCTCAAGCTGTCCTGCGCCGCCGCGAAATACCGCTCGAAGATGACCCGGATTCTGTCGCGGCGTTGCGCTAGCTCAGCGAGCATTCTCGCGGGGCCGTCTGCCCCTTCGAAGCCCATGCGGCGCGCTAACGGGCGGAGACCACTCACGGAGGTCGGGACGGCCCAGGAGGGCTGGTCGCTCTCGATGCGAAGCCGATTCTCCAGGCGCGACAGAAAGCGGTAGTCGTCTTCGAGCACCGACGCGTCGGCAGCGGTCAACAGATGGAGGCGGTCGAGCGCTTCGAGCAATTCCATCGTATTGCGCACGCGCAGTTCCGGATGACGATGGCCGTGGCTGAGCGCCATCATCTGCGCGAGGAACTCGACGTCCACCAAACCGCCGTGGCCCTGCTTGATGTTGAGCCGCGTCTTGTCCTCGGCGCCGATCTCCATCTCCATTCGATGCCGCATCGCGGCTATCTCGCCGACCTCCGCCGCACTCAGCCCACGGCCGTACACGAATTCCTGGCGCGCCGCTTCGACCTCGCGCCCCAGTTCGCGGTCGCCGGTAATCACGCGCGCGCGCACCAGCGCTTGCCGCTCCCAGACCGCGGAACTTTGGCGATGATACTCGCGAAAACCAGCCAGCGACGTGACCAGCGGGCCCGCGTTGCCCGACGGACGCAGGCGCAGGTCGAGCTTGTAGGCGTAGCCTTCGCGCGTGCGCGATTCGAGGATCGCAATCAGCTTCTGCGTGATTCGCGACGCTATTTCCCGGCTGCCCGCGGCGACTTCGGCGTGATCATCGTAGACGAAGATCAGATCGAGGTCGGAGTTGTACGACATCTCGCTGGCGCCGAGCCGGCCCATCGCAATCGCGCACAGGCGCATCGTGGCGGGAATCGGAAACCGCGCCTCGGTCTGAATTCGCGCGAGCGTCCTCGCTTCGTCCAACACCGTCTCGGCAAGATTCGTCAGCTCGCGCTCGACCTCGAACAGTTCGAGATCGCCGGCCAGATCGGCAATCGCGATACGCAGGAATTCCTGATGCCTGAATGCGCGCAGCGCGTCGAGCTTGCTCTCAAAATCCGGACTCGCCGCGATCAATCCCGCCAACTCGTCGCGCAACTCGGCCGGACTGCGCCGCGTCGCCGCGAGGTCGGATCGCACAAGCGTGTCGAGCATGTCGGGATGGCGGATGAAGATGGTCGACAGGTAGGCGCTCGACGCGAACAGCCGCAGTAGAATTCGGCGCGTCGCGGGATGTTGTTCGAGCAGCGCGAGAAAAGAGGTGCGCGCGCCGATCGCGGCGATGAACTCTGCGAGATTCATCAGCGCGAGGTCGGGATCAGGCAGGCGGCCAATCTCGTCCATCAGCATCGGGCCGAGACGTTCGAGCAGCTCGCGACGGCGCGGGCTGGTCGGCGCATGCGAGGGTCCGCGCGCGAGCAGTTCGAGATGCCGCGCGCTTTCTTCGGCGCGGGCAAAGTCGAGTTCGCGCAGATAGCGGGTCGAGGAATCGGGATTGAGCGCCGCGTTCCACGCCAGTTCCGCGGACGACGAAACCGAGCGCGTCGACTCCTCGTCGCCGCCGGCAAGAGTCTCGCGGAATTGCAGCTCGACCAGGGCGCGATGAGATTTAAGCAGTTCGCTGAATTTTTTCAGTGCCGCCGGTCCTTTGCCAAAACCCGTCCGCGCCGCAAGCGCACGCATCTTGTCGTCATCGGCGGGCAGGACGTGCGTCTGCAGGCCGGCCACTACCTGCAGCTTGTGCTCGACGTCGCGCAGGAACAGGTACGCGTCAGCCAGTTCGCGCGCGCGCTTCGACGGCAGGTAGCCGAGCGAGTCGAGCTTCTCGAGTGCGGCGACGGTCTGCTCGATGCGAAGCCGGGGATCGCGTCCGCCGTAAATCAGCGTCAGCGCCTGCACGATAAATTCGAGCTCGCGGATTCCGCCGCGGCCGAGCTTGATGTTGCGCTCGATCATCGCGGGCGTTTTCAGTTCCGCTTCGATCTGATGTTTCATCGCGCGCAATTGGCGCAGCGTGTCGAAATCCAGGTAGCTGCGAAACACGAAATGATTCAGCTCGGCGCGCAGTTGAAGTCCGATCTCGAGGTCGCCGGCGACCGGACGCGCGCGCAACAGCGCGGCACGCTCCCAAGGCTCACCCAGGTTCTCGTAGTAGTTGATTGCACCGTCGATCGGCGTCACCAGCGGCGCGGAGCGCCCGCCGGGCCGAAGCCGCATATCGATTCGAAAGCATCCCGCCGACAAGATCTCTGTGAACCATTCGCCCAGGCGCGCTGCCGCTTCGGAACTGTCCGGCGAGCCCGAGGACTCGTGAAGATAAATCAGATCGACGTCCGAGCTCAGGTTGAGCTCGCGCGCGCCCAGCTTGCCCATCGCGAGGATGCAAAATCTTCCAACCGCGCGCGCTCGCTCGCCCAGAAAACGCGCAGCCAGGTCGAGCGCGGTGCGAATGCATTCGTCGGCCAGCTCCGACATCGCTAGCGCTGTCTCGCCGACGCTCAGCCGGTCGAGCAGATCGGCAATCGCCACCCGGACCATCATGCGGCGCATGAAACTCCCGAGCGCGGCGGCTGCGGCCGGGCGATCGAGCGCGTCGATCGTGATGCGTTCGGTGCGCATCGCAGCGACGAGACCGTCGATAGTCTGTGCGCGAGCGTCGAGAAAAATCTCCGCCCACTCCGGTCCGGCAAGGGACAGCTCGGTCGCGATCAGCTCTGACGAGCCGAGGCAAAAGATCAGGTCGTTTCCTGCCATGCGATCGCGCAAAACGTCCTTCAAGGCGGTGGCGGAATTTTCGGCGAGCTTGGTCAGAAACGCGAGCGCCAACTGATCGTCGGGCGCACTCTCCCTGACCGCCGTCAGCGCCTGCTGTGCGAGACGAGCGTTACCCAGCCGATCCTTCAGCCGTTTGGCCAGGACCGCGAGTTGCGGGGATTGCGTCGCCGCGCGTGCCATCTGTTAAACGATAACAGACGCGGGCGGCCGTGTGGCGCGGCTTTGCGATGGCTCAGTTCGCGCCCTCGATGTTAAGATCCATCGCGCCAAACCCCGCGAGGAGCAACGCCATGATCGTTCTGTACACCACCGAACGCGACTATCAGTGGGGCACGCTGCGCTCGACGCACGCCTGCAAGACCAAGGTCGTGCTCGAAGAAAAAAACATCCCCTATCGGATCGAGAATCTGCCGCCGGGCAATCTGTGGAAGAAGCCGCCCGAGATGCTCGCGAAGCATCCGCTCGGCAAGGTGCCGTATATCGAGGACGGCGATCTGGTGATTTTTGACTCGACCGTTATCGACGAGTACCTGGAGGAACGTTACGGGCCGCCGCGCCTGATGCCATCGGATCCGAAGGATCGGATGCGGGTGCGCGAGATCGAAAACTTCGCCGACGAGGCGATGCTGGCGGGCAGCATCCCGCCGATCTGGATGCCGTACTGGAGCTCGCCCGAAAAGCGCGATACGGCCGGCATCAAGCGCGGGCGCGAGCTGCTGCGAACGCGCGATCTGCCGTTTATCGAGCGGGTGCTAGGGCAATCCGGCGCGGGCGGATACGCGTGCGGAGAATTTTCGCTGGCCGACGCGCCGCTGATGGCGCTCGCAATGGTGCTCGAGGTCGACGCGATGACCCTCGACGCGTTCCCGAAAGTCGATGCCTATCTGAAGCGGTTGCGCGCGCGCCCGAGCTACCGCGCGATCAGCCCGCGCACGAAGGTTGCCGACGCGAGCGCGCGTGGCTGACGTTCAGGTCTTCTGCGCGAGAGTCTTTTTCGACGAGTGATGGGTCCTGGTCGCCGATCGAGTCTTTGAGGAGGCCTGGTGCAGAGGATGTGACGCGTGCGATTTTCTCGCGCGTTTCGGTGCGAAGTCGGTCTTGATAGGCGCGGGCCGGATAGCCGGCTCGTCCTCGATCCCGGGGAAATACTTTTCCTCGTCGTGATGTACCTGCAACGCGGCGAGGAACTCCGCGTAGTAGTTCTTCACTGCGAAGCCGAAATGCGGTCCCTGGTAGTGTTGGACCATTTCCGAATAGTCGCCGCCGTAAATTCCAGCCGCGCGCGCCACTCCACCGGTGCCGTAGTTGTACGCGGTGATAGCCAGCGGCCAATCGCCCAACGTGTCGTAGTTCGATCGCAGCAGCTTGGCGGCAGCAAGCGTTTCGCGCTCCGGGTTCAGACGGTCATCGTGATAGCGCGTGATTTTCATGTAGTGCTTGCCGGTGTCACGTGTGAACTGCCAGATTCCGACCGCGCCCGCGCTCGAGCGCGACGCGCCATGGAAGCCCGACTCGACGCTGGCCAGCGTCACCAGCTCGGGCGGCAGTCCCGCGCTGCGGAAAATCCGCTCCATCGAGGGCGTGTAGTACTTACTCCGCAGCAGCCCGTCATGGAAATCCTCGCGTAACCCCTGCTGCACGCGCAAATTCTGCGCGGCGGCGGAATAGGCGCTCAGCGGCTCGCCCTTGAACATCGCGGCGATTTCACGCTCTTCGTCGTTGGCCGGTTCGCGGCCCGACGCGAGGCGATTGAGCATGTCGCCGTACTTTATTTTTAGGTACGAGTTCGCCCATTCGACATCGTCGGCGCTTGGGCGGCCGTCACCGGGAAGATTAAAGACGTGGTAGATTTTCTGGACGTTGTCGCGATCCAGGATCACGAAATCGTGATCCGAGTACTTGGTGAAAACGTTCACCCAGAAATCGACGTTGGGCTGAATTGCGGCTGGACGAGGAAATGGGAGCGTGGTTTCCGACGACGCGTTGGGGGCGGCGGCGAAAGCGAACGCGATCGCAAGCGCAAACGCCGCGATTGCTTTGGCTGCCCAGTCCAGCGACAACTTCATTTCGAACAACGGCGTCTCCATCGCGCTCGAGTCCCCGTCGGCGCGATTTCCCTCCCGGCGCCATTTCCCAATATGGCCGGTGCCCTGCGTAAAGACAGGGATCTATGGATTAGCTGCGAATGCATCAGCAGTCAACAAAAACCGTGTCCTATCCTAACGTGAATAGTGCAATCAGCCTTTTAGGTGCCCAAGGTTCCTGTTTCGGCTATGAAACAGAGTGCGGATTCGCCTTCATCGGCGCACTGTTCTTGGTCTTTTCAGGGTTTAGCGAAATTGGTCGGTTGCGCGGACCAGTTCCCCGGTGATGCTCGCTTTCGATGCGTCGTGGCCAGCGTCATCGACGATCACAAGCTTCGCGCGCGGCCACACGCGTTTAAGGTCATAGGCCCAGCCGATCGGCGCCTGCAGATCGAAGCGTCCGTTCACCATGACGCCCTGGATGTCCGCGATGGCGCGCGCGTCGCGAAGAATGGCGCCGTCCTCGAGCCACGCATAATGCCGGACGTAATAAGTCACGATGCGCGCGAACGCTATCCTGAACACGGGATCTCTAAACCGTGGCGACAACCCATGCACTGGCGGCCATGCCGGCGTCACGGACTCCCAGGTACACCACGCGAGTGCGGCTTGATCGCGAATCGAAGCGTCGGGATCGTTCAGCAGCCGGCAGTAAGCCTCGATGATATCGCCGTCCCTCAGCGCGGCCGGCACCGCATCGCGCAGGCGCTCCCAATCCTCGGGAAACAGGATCGCGACACCGCCGCGGAACAGCCAATCAATTTCTTTGCGGCGACTGGTCGTCACGCCGAACAAAATCATCTCGGTGACACGGCTCGGAAACCGTTCCGCATATGCGAGCGCAAGCGTACTGCCCCACGACCCGCCGATCACCAGCCATCGCTCGATGCGCAAGTGCTCGCGCAATCGTTCGATATCCGCGATGACGTTCGCAGTGTTGTTGCTCGCGAGATCCACATCAGGCGCGCTCGCGTGGGGTGTGCTCCGGCCGCAATTGCGCTGATCGAACAGAATGACTCGATAGGTGGACGGATCGAACAGCCTGCGATGCCACGGTGTGCATCCCGATCCGGGACCGCCGTGCAGCACGACGGCCGCCTTCCCGCGCGGATTCCCGCATGTCTCCCAGTACATGCGATTGCCATCGCCAACGTCGAGCATGCTGTGCTCGTAAGGCTCGATCGCTGGATATAGCTGCGTCACGCGAACAGATTCGCATCTCGACGGCCCGGGGTTCCAGTACCCCCGGGCCCGCAACTCTTCGGATCAGTTGTTAAAGATAGCCAACCCTGCATTGTCCGCAGCCGGCCCGCCGACAATGCCAAGATTCGGCGCACCGACCGTCGGATCCTCAGGCGTCAGCAACTGACGGGCTCGCGCGAGATCGTCAGTGGTATTAACCGCTCCGTGTCCTTTCACCAGGAGCCATACTTGCGACCCGCTGGCGAGCTTAAGGCCCGGAACATCTCCGAAGAGCGTCGCTTTGCCATATCTTGGTGCGATTACGTCCGAGAGGCGGCCGAAGGCCTCTGCCGGCACGGCGGTCTGCTGGCCACCGGTAGCGCTTGCGCCGAAACAGGTGGCCTCGTCTGCGGCACATGTCGTGCCGTCAGGAACGTATATGAACCAAAAAGTGTACACGTCGCCTGGGATCAAACCGCTTACCTGGAGTCCGGCCGAAACGTCTCCCGGTCCCGAACAGAGGAACCCATATCCCTTTACGGACTCCTGAGCCGCCGCAATTGGCTGCACCTGGCAATGTGCCTGTGCGTTAGTGAACGAACACAGCACCGCTGCGCTGGCGATCAGCAGCGAGCTGCTGACGACGAATCGTCCGATTCTCTTCATGACCTCATCCTCCCTAAGCTTCCGCGCGTTACCGCGGTTATTATTCGACCGCAGACCGTAGCGACCCGGCCTTCGCGGCCATTGTGTGCCGCCTATGTTCAGGGAACCTGAGTCGGTAGCCAATGGACCCGGCCTGAACTTCTCCTGAAGTTTCTCTGAAGTTTTCGTACAAGCGTGCCTATGCGTCCGCGCGCACCAGAAGTAGAATCCCGCGCGAGCGGGGAAAATGTCCGACGATCTCTTTCATTTTGAGGATTTTGTGCTGAACCGCGGCGCCTGCGAGCTGCGCCGGGGCGAGGTGGTCGTTCCGCTCCAGCGGATTCCGCTCGAGCTGCTATGCTTGCTGGTCGAGCGCCGCGGACTGCTCGTTACGCGCGAGGAAATTCTCGAGCGCGTCTGGGGCAAGGGCGTCTTCGTCGACAGCGAGAACAGCATCAACACGGCGATACGAAAGATCCGGCGTGCCCTGTGCGACGATCCTGAGGCCCCGCGCTTCGTGGTTACGGTGCCGGCCAGGGGCTATCGATTTATCGCGGAGATTCGCGCGCAACAGATAGGCAGAGCCGAGCAATTTCGAGCCCGGCCGCCAAATACGATGGTGGGACGCGGTCGCGAGCTGGCTGCGCTGTTGAGCGGGCTCGACGATGCGACTTTGCGGAGAGGGCGCCTGTTCCTGATTTCCGGCGAACCCGGCGTCGGCAAGACGCGACTTGCGGACGAAGTCGCGGCGGCGGCTGACGCAAAGCGGATGGCGATTATGGCCGGGCATTGTTCCGAACACGACGAGGCCGTCGCTTATCTGCCGTTCGTGGAAATCCTTGAGAACTTCGTCGATCGCGCATCGAATCCCGACAGTCTGCGCAAAGCACTGGGCGAGCAGGCATCGGAGTTGGCGCGCTTGCTCCCCAACCTCAAGCACATCCTGCCGGGGTTCCCGCCGCCGCTCGATTTGCCACCGGCCCAGGCGCGGCGCCATTTGTTCAATTGCTTCTTCGACTTCGCAGCGCGAATCGCTTCACAACAACCCGCACTCATGATCCTCGAAGATCTTCATTGGGCAGACGACTCGACCTTGTCGCTGCTCGATCACCTGGTGCAGCGGCTGGCCGATCTGCCTCTAATGCTAATCGGCACCTACCGCGACGCCGCGCTCAATGTCACTCGCCCGCTGGCAAAGGCGCTGGAAGATTTGCTCCGGGGGCGGCGCGCGAATTCGATTAGACTCAAAGGCCTGCCGCGCGATGAAGTGGCCGCGATGCTGAACAGCTTGAGCGGAAAATCGCCACCTGATGCCGTGGTCGGCGAGGTGTTCGCCGAGACCGAGGGCAATCCCTTCTATGTCGAGGAACTGTTCCGCCACCTCGAGGAGGAAAATCGGCTGTACGATTCGGCGGGCGAGTTTCGCTCCGAGCTCAAAATTGGCGAACTGGACGCGCCGCCGAGCGTACGGCTGGTGGTCGCGCGGCGACTCGCGCGGCTCACCGATCTCACGCAGAAGATGCTCGCGGCGGCGGCGGTTATCGGTCGCTTCTTCAGTCTTGAAATCCTTCAGGCTTCGAGCGCGGCCGAGGCCGATTCGATTCTGGAGTGCATCGAGGAAGCCGAAAAAGGAGAACTGGTTTACTCGGTCGCGGACAGTCTCAGGGCCCGGTTCGAGTTCGCTCACGAGCTGACTCGACAGGCTGTGCTCGCCGGCTTGGCGGCGGCCCGGCGCCAGCGGCTTCATCTTGATGTAGCCGAGGCGATCGAACGAA
This sequence comes from uncultured delta proteobacterium, assembly GCA_963850125.1. GTDB lineage: Bacteria > Desulfobacterota > Binatia > Binatales > Binataceae > Binatus. The sequence goes on from CAWKKB010000002.1 coordinate 606,147, forward strand.
CCCATTCCAAAGCCCCGGAATACTACGGGGAGCTCGCACATCATTTTCGCCTGGGCGGCGACCCGCTCAAGGCAGTCGACTACCTGGTGCGCGCCGCGCGGGAGGCTGCGGCGCGCTCAGCTCCTCAGCAGTCGATTTCGCTCGCGACCACCGGGTTGGAGTTGTTGAGCGCGATATCGGACCATCAGCGCAGAGATGAGTATGAACTGCTCCTGCAGATGATCCTCGGAAGTTGTGGCAGCCTTGCCAAGGGGTTCGCCGTTCCGGAGGTGGAGCGAGCCTACAGCAAGGCGCTGGAGCTGGTTGGGCGGGCTGATCAAACGCCGATGGCTATTCGAGCGATGGTGGGTCTCTACGTGTACTACTCAAGAGGGGCCGACCACGAGCGCGCCGCGAGGCTCCAGGCGCAGATGCTGGAGCTGGTGCCGACGCTCGCCGAATCGCGGTTGCGGGGCATCATCCACTACAGTATCGGCTTCCGGCTGATGTACATGGGCGAATTTGAAACTTCGTACTATCAACTCGAGCAGGGTATCACCTGGAGCGCGGGACATCCGCGCCGCGTGCAGGCGCGCGCCGCGCTGGCGCTGACCGTATGGAATCTAGGATACGCGGATCGGGCCTGGCGATTGATCAAGGAAGCCGCGGCAGAGGTGCGCGAGCTTCCCGATCCGTATACGCAGGTAATGGTCACGGACAACGCCCTGATGATCTCTGGTCTGAGCAAGGACATTCAAAATACGAAGCGGTACGCAGAAGAGATAATCGAAAAATCGAAGCCATACGGGTTTGCCGCCGAAATCGGCATCGCAACCATTATGCTGGCCTGGGCCGATGGCCATGCGGGCGACCCCAAAGCTGTCGATCGTCTGCACGAGCGCGTGGCCGAGTTCGAGGCCGGAGAGGGTGATTTGGGGCATGCATCGTTCCTGGGGCGGATAGCTGAGTTGTGCCTGAAGTTCGGCCGTAACGATGAAGCGGTATCAGTGCTCGAAGAAGCAATCGGCTTCATCGCTCAAACCGGCCAAGGCTATGCGGAATCCGAGATCTATCGGCTCAGGGGAGAAGCTGAGCTGCAGCTTGGCCGCTCCCAAATTGGCAGCGCTGCCGAATGGTTCGAGCGTGCGATCGAGGCGGCTCGCAAACACAAAGCCCGGATGGCGGAGCTGCGCGCCACCGCGAATCTGGCGCGACTGCTCGCCAAACAAGGCAAGCACGACAAAGCGCGCGCGCTGCTCGCCAAAATCTACAACTGGTTCACCGAAGGCTTCGATACCCCCGACCTGAAAGACGCTAAGGGTCTGCTCGACGAATTGAACTCGTAACAACTTCGAACTCGGAAACTCGCAGACCTCTGGCACTCGTCCATCTGCGTTCTTGACACAATCGCGCCATGGTCGTATGGTGAGCGCATACTCACTGAGTGACTACTCAGCGAATCTTGGAGATAAGGCGAACGATGCAGGCGGTGACGCGACAGGAACAGAAAGTGGTTACGCGGGACCGGCTGGTCAACGCGGCCATGGCGCTGTTCGCGCGCCAGGGTATCTTGAATACGACCACCGCCGACGTCGCCAAATCGGTTCGTATGTCGCACGGTGTGCTGTTCCTGCATTTTCCGACCCGCGACGACCTGGTGATTGCCGTGATCGACGAGTTCGGGCGCCGGCTCTCTGCGGAGTTTCGGCAGGCCTTCGAGCATGACCTCGGATTGCGCGCCGTTTTGCAGGCGCATCTGCGAGTGCTCGCTCAGCTCGAGCCGTTTTATGCGCGGCTGGTAACTGAGGCTCCGATGCTGCCGCCCAAAGTCCGCAGCACTCTGATGCTGCTTCACGCGGCCGTTTCCTACGAACTGTTCGTAGCGCTTGAACGGGAGCGCAAAGCCGGGCGCGCGCGCAAAATCGCGCGGCCGCTACTGTTCAATACCTGGATCGGCCTGGTGCATCACTACCTCGTCAATCGCGATGTATTCGCCACCGGCGACTCGGTGATCGCCGAGCAAGGAGAGGTCCTGGTGAATCATTTTATGATGCTCGTGAAACCGTAAAAGGAGATACGACGATGGCTGAAAAATGTCCCGCTTGTGGTTCATGCGGAATGCCGATGGAGAAGCCCGAGGACTTCGCGCTCGGCGACGTGACGCGTCCGTACTGCCGTCACTGCACCGACGCCCGCGGCGAACTGCTTCCGTTCGATAAGGTGCTCGAGACCAACGCGCGCTTCTACGTGGAGTCGCAGGGCGTCACACCGGCAGCCGCGAATGCGATGGCGCGCGCGATGCTCGCGGATATGCCCGCATGGCGCGGTCGGAACTAAAGGTTCGAGGAATAGAGTCTGAAAAGAAATTCAACAGAAGGAGAGAGTTATGTTTGATCACATCATGGTAAAGGTGAAGGACCTCAACTCGAGCAAGCGCTTCTACACCGCCGCGCTGGCCCCGCTTGGTTTCAGCGTGCAGTACGACGCCGACGGAATGTTAGGCTTCGGGCCCAAGGACGCGCCGGCATTGTGGCTGGCTAAGGGCGATCCGAACGGACCCGTGCATATCGCATTCACCGCCAAGGACCGCGCTGCGGTTCAGAAATTCTATGCCGCCGCCCTGCCCGCCGGTGGCAAGGACAATGGCAAGCCAGGACTCAGGCCTGAATATCATGCGAACTACTACGGCGGGTTCGTGAAGGATCCCGACGGCAACAACATCGAAGCCGTCTGCCATCAGGAAGAATAGTTCGTGGCGCGGGACTGCCTTGATAGGTCGTATCGATCAAGGCAGTCCCCGCTGAGTACAAGGAGGCTGCGATGAATCTCGAAGGTGGATGTTCGTGCGGTGCGATTCGCTACAAGCTGACCAACAGTCCGCTGATCGTTCACGCCTGTCACTGCCGCGATTGCCAGCGCGTCACCGGCAGCGGCTTCGTGATCAATATCTGGATCGAAAAGAAGTTCGTCGAAGCGAGCGGTGCCACGCCGAGATCAGTCGTACTCAAAGGCGGCACCGGCCAGGATCACGAGGCATTCTTCTGCGACAAGTGCGGCACCTACGTGTGGAGCCGTTATGGGGTCGCGCCCGGCGGCGAGGCCCTGTTCGTTCGCGCAGGGACGCTGGATAACCCGGCCGCGGTCACGCCCGACGTTCATATCTTCACGCGGAGCAAACTGCCGTGGGTGAGACTTCCGGAAGGTGCGACCGCGTTCGAAACCGCATACAAGATCGATGATGTATGGCCCGCTGCAAGCAAGGAGCGCGCTCGCCGCAACGTCGCCGCGGATAGCTAGTCGAATCGCGACAACCTCAGTTCGAACTGTAGCTGTTGTCCAATTCCGAGGACGAGCTGTAGTGGCTATCCAGCCCCTGACGATTCTGATCCAACACGCCTGCTGGAAAGCGATCCGCCGAGCCCGACAGATCGGTGCGCTCGGTGAACCGACCCTGATCCTGGAACCTGGTGGACGAGTCGCCGAACCTGGTCCCCGAGTCGCTGCTGGTGAACTGCGATGCCGGCCAGCGCGATTCTGAAGTCGATCCGCTTCTCGACGCACCTGCTCTAGCCTCGAAACTCTCGCCGCTGCCCGACCCTGACGCGGCCCCGGCTCTTTCATCGAAGCTGGCGCCCAATGAGCTCGCGCCCCACGTCTGCGAGCCGCCACCGAGCTCACCCGACCCGGCCGAGCTGACCGAGTTGACCGCGGACCCAATGCTGGTGCCCATCGAGCCGCCCCCGCTTCCGACCCCTGCGACCGTGGTCGCGTATTCGCCCATCGTTTGCGCGTCGGCGTGCGGCGCGAAGAGCGCGATCGTCGCAATCAGCGCGGTTGGTGCAATCAGCTTGATGAGTCTCATGGCGTTCGACCTCCCCTGAGCCTACTGGCCGTAACGTTGGATACTGTAATCTTAGCGTCAAGGATGAGGCAATAACCCCATAAAGCGGGCTTACGTCAGCAGGCGTGCTTGTGACCGGTGAATGCGCACAGTTAATGTGGATTGGATACTGAAAACCTTGGAATGGATACCGAAACAATCGAAATAGCTCCGGCGGCAGGTCCGTTGAACGCGCGGGTTGTGCTGCCAGGCTCCAAAAGCATCACGAATCGCGCGATGGTGCTGGCCGCTTTGGCGCAGGGGCGCTCGGTCCTCGAGTCGGTTCTACTGAGCGACGACACGCGCTACATGAGCGACGCGCTGCGGGTGATGGGCTTTACCGTCGAGATTGACGAGCCGGCGCGCAGGATCACGGTCAGCGGGCGCGGCGGAACGATCCCGGCGCATGGCGGCGAGATCTTCGTCGGCGGAGCTGGAACCGTGATGCGCTTCATCGTCGCGATGGTTACGCTCGGGGACGGGCGCTTTCGCATCGACGGCAATCAGCGGATGCGCCAGCGTCCAATCGGCCCGCAGCTCGACGCGATGCAACGACTGGGCGCAAGCGTATACAGCGAACGGGACAACAATTGCCCGCCGGTGATGGTCGATGCGTCGCGGGCACGGTTCGAGGGCGGCGAGACTTCGGTCGACGCGCGCGCGTCCTCGCAGTTCGTGTCCGCGATGCTGATGCCGGCACCCATCTGGAAAGCCGGCCTCAAACTCAAAGTGATCGGCAACGCCGCGCGGCCTTTCATCGCTATGACGCTCCGGCTGATGGAGGCGTGGGGAGCGGAGAGCACGGTCGAGGACGACCTGATTGTCGTGCCCGGAGGGCAATGGTATCGGGCGCAGCGGTTCGTGGTCGAGCCGGACGCGTCGAGCGCGAGCTACTTTGCGGCGGCTGCGGCTCTTGTCGGCGGCACCGTTCGAATCGAGGGCCTCACCTCGAACTCGGTGCAGGGCGACCTCGGTTTTCTCGGCATCCTTCAGCAAATGGGCGCGCGCGTCATGTGGCATCCCGATCACGTCGAGGTCGTAGGCACCGGCCGGCTCACCGGGGTCGACGTCGCGATGAACTCGATGCCGGATATGGTCGCGACGCTCGCGGCGATCGCGCCGTTCGCATCTTCGCCGACGATAATCCGCAACGTCGCGTTCATCCGGCATCACGAGAGCGATCGCATCCGTGCGCTCGCGACCGAACTGCGGCGGCTCGGTGCGACGGTGGTCGAGAACGATGACGGGCTCGAGATCGCGCCGTCCGCGATGCATCCGGCGGCCGTCGAGACTTACGACGATCATCGAATCGCGATGAGTTTCGCGGTGACGGGTCTGAAGCTCGGCGGCGTGAAGATCAAGCAGCCAGGATGCGTCGGGAAGACGTTCCCGGACTTCTTCGATCGCCTCGCCGCACTCAGTTGAAGACATATCCCGATCGGTTCGTACTCGGCTTCATCAAGTTTTTCGGCACGCCGCTGTGCGTCGCCGCGCTTCTCGCCGCGATGGTCGCGGTCACTCGGGCGTGCGAAGGCAATTGGGAGCGGGCGGCGCTGGCAGCGTCGATCGCGATCGCATGCGCGGGCGCGGGCATCGGAGCAATCTGGTGGGTTCGCTTCCATGCACGCGCGATTGACTCTTCCGAGCGATCGCGCGCGGCGAATCCCGACGCGCCGTGGATGTGGCGCGAGGACTGGGCCTCCGGCGAGGTCCGCACTTCCGCGCGGCGCGCCGCGAATCGCCTGACGATCATCGCGATCGCATGGTGCGTTGCGACGTTCCCAATCTTTTTCATCGCACCGCATCGTGCGCTCCGAGCCGCCGACTACTTCGCGATCCCGGCCTTGATCTTCCCGCTGGTCGGCGTCGTGATTCTGATGTGGGCGATACGGATGGGCCGGAGCTTGCGCAGATACGGCGAGTCGCGATTCGTGATGACGTCGGTGCCGGAACAAATCGGCGGCGCGCTGACCGGCTCGATTCATATCGACAAACCCTTGCCTCCCGGAGAGCAGGTCGCGCTCGAACTTGAATGCATCAGCCGCACAACGCGCGGAAACTGGCACAGCCTCACGACCTGGGACTGGATTTTGTGGCGCTCCGATCAAACTTCAATCAGCGATTCGACCGGGTCGATTCCAGTCGCATTCATGGTCGCAGCGGATTGCCGTCCGACCGACGATTCGAATCCGCAAAGTCGAATCGTATGGCGCCTGAGCGCGAGAGCACCGGGCGCGGCGGGCGGATATCGAGCAGAATTCGAAGTCCCGGTGTTCCGAATCGGCGCCTGACCAGAGATTGCGCGCTGGATGGTGGTCATCCTAACGACGCGGGCAGCGCAAGCCTCATCCGTCATCCTGACGAAGCGAGCCACGCGAGCGGTAGGAAGGATCTCGGACAGCCTTCGCGTCAGCGAAGTCGGTACCGGTTTCGAGTTGCTGCATCCAAGTACGTCGGGCGCTGCGACGTCAATACCCAAAGGATCGCTTCGCGATGTTAAACCGGAACCGGCGGCGCTTTCGCCCCGCTGTCCGGAGGCCAGAAGCCATGTCCATCCGCTCGCGATGCTCGCTTCGTCAGGATGACAACCTTGGATCTAATCTGTTTATGTCCTAGGTCTCTTGATCGGTTCTTCTTACCAAATCAGAACTCTCACACTTCGCCCAGCGCTTCGCGGATTGAGCGGTGGAAATGTTCCAGCGCGTTTTCGTAGCGGCCGTACGTCACTTTTCTCACTACTCCGGATTCGAAGTTGTGCTGGATGCCCTCGCCCAGCGTGAAATCCTGGTCGACGACGCCGAGCAGCAGGTCCATCGTGCGCGACCATTTGGGCGACGGCTCGGGCGCCAGGATGCTGATAGTGGCAACGCTCTCGCCGACGTGCGTGCCGGCTGGAAAGATTCGGTAGACCTCGGCGTGGTCGGATTGCATCACGAGGATCGTGTTGGGAAACAGGTTCATCAGGATTGTCGTGTGCGGAACCAGGTCCCACTTCTCTTCGGGCAGGTCGCGCAGCTTCTCGATTGATTTGCGCACGCCGATATAGCGGGTGTTGCGGCCGAACGCGTCGAACATCGCGAGGTTCTTGACGAACAGCGGCGCGACATTGTGCGCGTGCAGCACCTTGATGTGGTACGCCTCCCAGAACGTGTCGCTCATCAGCTTCCAGTTCATCCGGCGGCGGACCATGCGCGTCTCCTGATGCGCCATCGCGCCGATGCCGTACGATTCGATGTCCTCGCCGAGCCCGCCGAGCATCGCGTCGATGTCGATAGTGTCGTGATCGGCCGGCGCCGGCGTCACGAAGATGAGGCCGTACTTCTCGGCGACCGGGAGCGCGACCAACCCGGTCGCGGCGCGATCGAGTCCTTCGAATCCGTAGTCGTCGGGAATCGCGACGAGGCGCCCGTCGGTGTCGTAGCTCCACGCGTGATAGGGGCATGAAAACAGCTTCGCGGTGTGACCGCATCCGGCGGCGAGCTTCGCGCCGCGATGGCGGCAGATGTTCACGAACGCGCGCAGATCGCCGGAAGTGTTTCGCACCACGAGGATCGGTACGGGCGCGAGATCCTCGGTGAGGTAGTCGCCGGGATTGGGAATCTGCGAGCTGAAGCCGGCAACGATCGGATGATGGCGAAACAGCACCTCGCGATCGCGCGCGGCGCGATCCGGCGCAGTGTACGCGGAAGTGTCGTTGCGCGTGAATCGCTCGGCCATCGGCGGCGTGCCGCGATCGATGGCATCAAAGATCTGGTGGATGAGTTCGACCTGGGTTGAGTGCTTCATTGGCAATTCATACCACTGGTTGTGGCTAGGTGTAGTGTACACCACCGTCGTCATCCTGAACGAAGCGAGCATCGCGGATGATGCGAGGAACCTAACCCCTAACCACTTCCCGAGCGGGAAGGGGAACCGGATTATAGAACCACTCTTAGCTCCTCTGCTGTCACGGGTTCGGCGTTTGATCGAAGGGATTCGGAATTGGCAGAATGCCGCGTGGTCATGAAACGGGATCGAAGTGCGGTCATCGATGCGCTCCTGAGGAGCGACGAGCCTTCGATTCGGTGGAAGGTGATGACGCGCGTCGAGGGAGAGGATCCTGGGTCGCGGAAAGTTCGGGAGCTGCGGGAAGAAATCAGGAAGTCGCCGCGGGCACGGGCGTTGATTGCCGGAAGGGACCAGCGCTTCGTGCGCGAGGCGCATGTATACGCGTCGTGGCGCGGTGCGCATTGGACGCTGGCGATGCTCGCGGAGATTGGCTATCCGGCAGGGCGACGAGTCGCTGCTCCCGATGCGCGAGCAGGTGCTCGATCGGTGGCTCGACAGCTCCTTCTACATGGAGTTCGAGTCGAAGAGCGCGGTGCCGAAACATCGAAGCGCGGAAGGGGTTCCGATAATCCAGGGACGCTATCGCCGGTGCGGGTCGCAGCAGGGCAACGCGCTCTATTCGATCACGCGGCTCGGTCTCGCGGACAAGCGGAGCGACGGCCTGGCGGAGAGGTTGATGCATTGGCAATGGCCGGACGGCGGATGGAATTGCGACCGCAAGCCGTCCGCGCATGTTTCATCGTTTAACGAATCGTTGCTGCCGATGATCGGGCTCGCGGCGCATGCGGAAAGGGCGAAAGACGAGGCGGCGCGCGCGGCGGCGTTGAAGGCGTCGGAAGTTTTTCTGTGCCGACGACTGTTCAAGAGCCGTACCGACGGGAAGGTGATTTCTCCGCATTGGGTGAGGCCGAAGTATCCGCGCTATTGGCATTACGACATGCTCGGCGGACTGGTGGCGATGGCGGAGATGGGGCTGATCAAGGATCCGCGATGCGCCGACGCGCTCGACCTGCTCGAGCGCAAGGAGTTGCCGGGCGGAGGATGGGCCGCGCAAGGGCGCTTCTACAAGGTCTCGCCGAATTTGGATACGGGCGCGAAGTTCGGGTCGATATCGATGGTGGACTGGGGCGGCGCAGGAAACGCTCGCAGGAACGAGTGGGTGACGGCGGATGCGCTGTATGTGTTGCGCGCGGCGGGGCGGGTGTGGGGACGGTGAACACTGCAATGAATTAAATGTGAAAACCCGCGGTGGGTTTCACGCTTCCTTCGGGAGGGGTGACCCTGCACCCAGTGATAATCGCAAAATGTCGAGGACGACGTTTCGCTCTCAGGTTCGTGGGGAGAGACCACCGATCGATTCGCGATGCCCGCAGCGGTGGATTTCAGCGAGACGAGATTTTCAGGGCGGAGGCTTCGACGCGGGCCTGGGCTAGTTTCAGGGCGTCCTGGGCTGCGGCGTAGTTGGGATCGTAGAAGCTAGTGTCTGAGAATTTTTCGTCGGCTTGCTGGACTTGTTCCGCTGCGGCGCTGGCGTCGATGGTCTGGGGCGATTCAGCGCTGTTCGCGAGCACCGTCATCACGCTGTCTTTCACTTCGGCGAGACCTCCCGAGACTACCCAATGCATCGAGGTGCCGTCCGGGAGGCGGGCTTCGAGGACGCCGGGGACCAGCGACGTTATGAAGTTGATGTGATCGGGCAAAACGCCGAATTCACCCAGCGGGCCGACCGCTGAGACTTCGGCCGCATCGCCTTCGAAGACTACGCCGGTGGGAGTGACCAGTCTGAATGGGAACGTCGAGGCCATAGATTCTACAGTTAGCGCTATTCGCCCTTAGCGAGGCGTTCGGCCTTTTCGCGGGCGTCTTCGATTGTGCCGACCAGGTAGAACGCCTGCTCGGGCAGGTCGTCGCATTTGCCGCCGAGGATTTCTGCGAAGCCGCGCACGGTGTCCTCGCGCTTGACGTACTTGCCCGGCTGATTGGTGAACGGCTCCGCGACGAACATCGCCTGCGACAGGAAGCGCTCGACGCGGCGCGCGCGCGAGACGGTAATCTTGTCGTCGGCCGACAATTCTTCCATCCCGAGGATTGCGATGATGTCCTGCAAGTCCTTGTAGCGCTGCAGGATACTTTGCACGCCGCGCGCGACGCTGTAGTGCTCGTCCCCGACGACTTGCGGATCGAGAATGCGCGAAGTCGAGCCGAGCGGATCGACGGCGGGGAAAATCGCCTTCTCGAAAACTTTGCGATCCAGTGTGCAGATGGCGTCCAGATGGGTGAAGGTGGTCGCCGGCGCGGGATCGGTAAGGTCATCGGCGGGCACGTAGATGGCCTGCACCGAGGTGATCGCGCCCTTCTTGGTGGTGGTGATACGCTCTTCGAGTTCGCCCATGTCGGTACCCAGGGTTGGCTGATAGCCGACGGCGCTGGGCATGCGTCCGAGCAGCGCGGAGACCTCCGAGTTGGCCTGCACGAAGCGGAAAATGTTGTCGATGAAGAAGATGACGTCCTTGCCTTCTTCGTCGCGGAAATATTCGGCGACGGTGACTCCGGTCAGCGCGACGCGGGCGCGCGCCCCGGGCGATTCGTTCATCTGGCCGTACACCAGCGCGGTTTTCGAGATGACGCCCGACTCCGTCAGCTCGCGATAGAGGTCGTTGCCTTCGCGCGAGCGCTCGCCGACGCCGGCGAACACCGACACGCCGCCGTGCTGCTTGGCGACGTTGTTGATGAGCTCAAGAATCGTGACTGTCTTGCCGACGCCGGCGCCGCCAAACAGTCCGATCTTTCCGCCGCGAGCGAACGGGCAAATCAGGTCCAGAACCTTGATGCCGGTCTCGAGGATTTCCGCCTCGGGAGCCTGATCGGCGAACGGCGGCGCGTCGCGATGTATCGGCATCTGCGAGCTGCCCTGAATCGGCCCGCGCTCATCGATCGCAGCGCCGGTGACGTTCATGATGCGCCCGAGCGTGCCCGGACCGACTGGCACCGAGATTGGCGCACCGGTGTTGGCGGCTTCCATCCCGCGCACGAGGCCGTCGGTCGAGTCCATCGCGATGCATCGCACGGTGTTTTCGCCGAGATGCTGCTGCACTTCGAGCACGAGGTTGCCAGCCTCGTCGCTGATGGATGGATTGCTGACGCGCAGAGCTGAGAAGATTGGCGGCAGGGTCCCGGCGCCGAACTCGACGTCGACGACGTTGCCGAGGACCTGGTTGATTTTTCCTGAAGCGGTTTGAGTACTCATAGAGGGTGATGTCCTATTTTATCGAGCTCGGAACCTAACCCTTAACCCCTTCCTTCGAGGGAAGGGGGACCGGATTTAAAAAAGAACAGCGGGAAAGAAAAGCGTTCATCATCCGCGGAGGGCCTCGGCGCCGCCTACTATGTCCATCAGTTCGCGGGTGATTTGGGCCTGGCGGGCGCGGTTCATCTCGAGCGTGAGCGACGAGATCATGTCGTTGGCATTGTTAGTCGCCGCGTCCATGGCGGTCATCCGCGCGCCCTGCTCGCTCGCCTCGGATTCCAGCAGCGCGTGATAGACACTTGCCTCCAGGTATCCGCGCAGGACGACGGGCACGAGTTCCTCGCGCGACGGCTCGACCAGGTAATCGATTTTGCCGGCTTCGGATTTCGAAACCGCGGCGTCAACTTCGGCGCCGGGCTTGATGCCCGCGTCGCCCGGTGGCTTGATCGGCAGCAGGCGCTCATAAACCGGCTTCTGCACGATGGCGGATTGGAAGTGAGTGTAGACGATGCCGGCTTCGTCGATGGCGCCGGAGCTGTAGTCCGCGAGCATCTTGGCCGCGATGTCGCGCGCGAGAGCGATCGTCGCCAGGCGCGGAAAATTGTCGATTCGCGAGAGTGCGACCGGCACATTGGCGCGACGGAATTGATCGACCGCCTTCTTGCCGACGGCGAACAGCTCGATATCGAGCCCGTTGCCGCGAATTTCGCGCATCGTGACGTCGGCGGCGCGGAACAGATACGAGTTGTAACCGCCGGCCAGGCCGCGATCCGACGCGACCACCACCAGCAGCGATCTCTTTTGCGCACCCTCGACCGGGGCGACCGAGATTCCTTCCGACGTAAGCAACGAATCGGCGATGCGGGCGAGCGCTTCGCTGTATGGCAGTGCGTTGACGAGCGCTTCCTGCGCGCGACGCAGCCGCGCGGCCGAAACCAGCTTCAGCGCGCGCGTGATCTGCTGGGTCGATTTGGCCGACGCGATCCGGCGCCGGATTGCCTTGAGTGATGCCATCGTCGAGCGCTATCGCAGCTACGCGGCCGTCGCCGGCGCGGCCGCTTTGTTTTCGGCCAGGAACGATTGTTCGTAGGCGTCGAGTGCGGCCTTGAGCTTTTTCGTCAGCTCGTCGGAGATCGCTTTCTGGTCGCGGATTTCCGCGAGCAAGTCGGCGTGGCGGGCGTCGAAATGAGCATAAAGGCCCATCTCGAACGGCCGGATCTGCTCGACCGAGAGCTTGTCGAGGTAGCCTTCTTTCGCCGCGAACATGATCAGCACCTCTTTCTCCATCGGCAGCGGACTGTACTGACCCTGCTTGAGCATCTCGGTCAAACGCGCGCCGCGGGCGAGCAGGCGCTGCGACGACGCGTCGAGGTCCGATCCGAACTGCGCGAAGGCAGCCATCTCGCGGTACTGAGCGAGTTCGAGTTTGAGCGATCCGGCAACCTGCTTGATCGCCTTGACCGCAGCCGAGAACCCGACGCGCGAAACCGACAGTCCGACGTTGACAGCGGGGCGCACGTTCGAGTTGAAAAGATCCTTGTCGAGAATTATCTGGCCGTCGGTGATCGAGATGACGTTGGTCGGGATGTATGCCGACACGTCGCCTTCCTGCGTCTCGATTACCGGCAGAGCAGTCAGCGATCCGCCGCCCATCTCGTCGCTCATCTTGGCGGCGCGCTCGAGCAATCGCGAATGCAGATAGAAGACGTCGCCGGGATACGCCTCGCGGCCGGGCGGACGGCGCAATAGCAGCGACAACTGGCGATAGGCCTGCGCGTGCTTGCTGAGATCGTCGTAAACCAGCAGCGCATGCTTGCCATTGTCGCGGAAGTATTCGCCCATCGTGCAGCCGCTGTAGGGCGCGATGTATTGTAGCGGGGCGGCTTCGGAAGCGGTCGCGGCGACGACGGTGGTAAACTCCATCGCGCCGGCGCTGGTGAGCTTCTCGACCACCTGCGCGACCGTCGAGCGCTTCTGCCCGATCGCCACGTAGATGCAATGCATGTCGAGGCCCTTCTGATTGATGATCGTGTCGATCGCGATTGCGGTCTTGCCGGTCTGGCGATCACCGATGATCAGCTCGCGCTGTCCGCGTCCGATAACCAGCATCGTGTCGATGGCCTTGATGCCGGTCTGCAGCGGCTCCTTGACGGGCTGGCGGCGGATGATACCGGGCGCCTTGATTTCGATGCGGCGGGTTTCGGTGGCCTTGATAGGACCTTTGTCGTCGATTGGCTGTCCGAGCGCATTGACGACGCGGCCGAGCAGGCCTTCGCCGACGGGCACTTCGGCGATTCTGCCAGTGCGCTTGACCTCGTCGCCTTCCTGGATGGCCTGCGGGTCGCCGAACAGCACGGCGCCGACGTTGTCCTCCTCGAGGTTCAGCACCATCCCGTACATCTGATGCGGAAATTCGAGCAGCTCGCCGAAGGCGGCGTTCTGCAAGCCGTAGATTCGGGCGATACCGTCGCCGCATGAGAGGACGCGGCCGGTCTCGCGCACCGAGATGCTGCCCTCAAAACCCTTGATCTCGTTTTTGAGGATTTCGCTGATTTCTGATGGTCGGATTTCTGCCATATAGATGTCGTTTATTCCTGCCTAGCCCGCGAGCAGGCGCTTTGCCTCTTCGAGGCGAGTTGCAAGGCTGCCGTCGTAAATTTTTCCGCCCAGCTCCGCAATGACACCGCCGAGCAGGGCGGGGTCGACTTTCACGGTCGGGATTATTTTCAAGTGCGCGATCGATTCGAGTCCGCTGACCACGCGCGCGACTTCGGCGTCCGACGGTTTAATCGCAAACGTGAGCGTCGCACGCTCCCGGCCCATCGCCTGGTCTACCTGGTCGCGATACGACTCGGCGATAGCGCCAATCTCGCGAATCCGTCCGTGGCGTGCAATCACAACCGCGAACGATCGCACCGGAAAGCTGAGATTGAGGCGCTCGGCAATCTTCGCCATCGCCTCCTGCCGCGATTGATCGGACAGCTCGGGCGACGCAAGGCGCTCGAGCAGCTCGGGCGACTCGACCATCGCGGCCAGCCGTTCGAGCTCGGCGCCCCACTTTTCCTCGTTGCCCCGGTCGGCCAAATCGAGCAGCGCGCGTGCATAGCGCTTGGCGACTCGCGAACCCTTCATCGGGGGTCACCGTTGCCGAGCTTTTCCATGAAGCCGTCGATAAGGCGGCCCTGGTCGCTCGGCTGAAAATTGCGCCCGATCACATCGCGCGCCAGGGTCGCGGTGGACTCGGCCAACTGCGCGCGCACGCGCCGCTTCGCCGCTTCCGCCAGCGCGGCGCGGCTCATCTCGGTGTCGCGACGGATTCGTTCGGCGGTCGATTTCGCCAGGTCGGCGACCTTGGCGATTTGGAAAGCAGTTTCCTGCTCGAGTTCTTCGGCGACTTTCTTCAGCTCAGCGGAGAGCGCCGCCATCCGCGCCGCCGCCTTGTTGGCCAGGTCCTCGGCCTCGGCCAATGCGCTCTGCGCGCGCGACAGCGCAGTGCGAATCGTCGCGGCGCGATCGGCGAAAAATTTCCGCACCGGGGGACCGGCGAAATAAACCAGCACCGACACGAACAGGATGAAGTTAATCGCGAAGAAGGTCAGCAGCAGCCATGAGCCGCGCTCAGCGCCCGCGCCTTCCGCCGCCTCGACGGCGGGGACGGCGTACACAAAAAAAGCGGCAGCGAGAATCGCCACCGATGTGATCCACTTCTTCATTTGAGGTTGAATCAGTCGCGCCTAATTGTTTTTGTCCGTCGTCGCCGCGCCGCCATTCAATGGCCGGCCCAGCACGCGCTCGGCGAGCTCGCTCGCAAGGCTATGTCCCATCTGCTCCAGTTCGCGTTCCGCTGCTTTCAGCTCCGTTTCTATCTTCCCGCGCACCTGCTCGAGTGTCTCCCGCGCTTCGGCTTTCGCCGCTTCCATCATTTGCGCGGCTTCGGCTTCTGCCTTGCGACGCTCGGCCTCGCGCCGCGCGATTGCGCCCCTTCGAACCTCGGCGAGCCGCGCTTCGCGTTCCTCTTCAGCGGCGCGCGCCTGCTTGATCAATAGCTCGGTGCGATCATTCAATTCCTTGAACCTGCGCTCGCGCTCGGACAGCAGGTTCAGGAACGGGCGAAAAAATAATCGGCTGAATATAAACCAGAAAACCAGGAACGAAACAATCAGCGCAAAGAACGTCCCCCAATTCGGCGGGATATGCATATTACGGCATCTCCCCTGCGGGGATTTTCAAAATTCTCTCCATCATAGAATCCGGGAAACGCGGGCGATTTTAGCTGAACCAGTGAACCGGCCCGGAAATTCAGGCCTGCTTCTGCCCTCCGACTGACGCCTGAGCTACGCGTTCTTCCTTGGGAAATACGGTGACTTTACGGTCCTCGCGGACGCCTTCCGGCTGCATCGAGCAGTGTCCCTCGAACATCGCCCCTTCCTGCACCGACAGTACCGGCGCCGTGATATTTCCGCTGACCTTCGCTGACGGGCGGATCTCGATTCGCTGGGTCGCGACGATATCGCCACTGACCTTGCCCGCGACCGACACCGACGCCGCGCGAATATGCGCCGTGATTACGGCGGACTCGCCAATCGTCAGGCTGTCCTTGGCGGCGATCTCGCCGTCGACTTCGCCGTCGATCCGCGCAGGACCTTCGAACGAGATCTTGCCGGAGATTTTCGATCCGCGATCGAGATACGCGCGGCTTTCTGCCTGGGCAGGCGCGCTGGCTCGTGGAGCCGGCGTTGGAGCGGCACTCGAACTTACCGGAGTGGGCGGGGTGGAAGCTGGCGGCACGATCGAGGGTTGAGTTCTCGGATTTTTCTCGGGCTCTTTGTTGAACAGCGCCATCGCAAATACTCCTCGGCGCAATCGGGCATTCTCCCCCGCGCCGCATTCCAGCATTTGAGTTTAGGCTTGGCTATTAACGCATGCAAATGTAGCTGTCAAATTCATCCCGCATTTTCTCGCACAAGCTGTTTATAATTTGTTCTGATCGTGACAGTTGCCTCACGCGGACGATTGTCTAATCTGGAGCCATACCGACATTTCCAAGGAGTACCGCCGATGGCCTCGAGCAAGATTCCTGAGAAGTTTCTCGACCTCTTCACCACCAAGAAACCGCTGGCGAATATCGCGACAATAATGCCCGACGGATCGCCGCAAGTTACCCCGGTCTGGTTCGACTACACCAACGGAAAAATCCGCATCAACACTGCGCGCGGACGGGTCAAGGCAAAGAACATGAAGGTCGGATCGAAGGTGGCGCTCGCGATCGTCGATCCTGAAAACGCTTATCGATACATCGGAATTCGCGGTCCGGTCATCAGCGAAGATGAGACCGGTGCGGACGCGCACATCGACAGCCTGGCGAAAAAGTACCTGAATCAGGACAAATATCCATTCCGCACGCCAGGTGAGAAGCGCGTGACCTACGTGATCGAGCCAGCCTCCGTGCACACCATGGGCTAAGGTAGCGCGAATCTGACTAACATTGCGAATCGGGGACGCCGAGGCTCGGAGCGGCGCGCCCATTCGACTTTGACTGCTGCTATATCGTACGATATACCTTCCATCATGTATTACGTTGTTACGGAGGGTCATTTATGATGGTTTGCGGAACTCGACGTTTTCAAAGACGCGGACATTGGGGTGAATTCGGCATGATGGGCATGCGGGCGCGGTTCTTCGGCCCGGGCGAAGTTCGGCTCGCGCTATTGTCGCTGATCGCGGACGGCCCCAAGCACGGATACGAGCTGATGCGTCAGCTAGAAGAGCGCTCGGGCGGAATCTACAGCGCCAGCGCCGGCACCGTTTATCCCACGTTGCAACAACTCGAAGACGAAGGCCTGATTTCGTCGGACTCGAAGGAAGGCAAGCGCGTCTATGCAATAACCGACGCCGGCAGCGCCGAACTCAAGCGCGAGGACGAGACCGTGCGGCGAATATGGTGGCGGGCGCGTCGATGGGCCGGATGGCGCCATGCGAACGACCCCGACGCAGCCGAGGTTCGAGGTCCGGCCGAGCGGCTGGTCAAGGCCGCATTTCGGGCAGTGGCCGGCGAGTCGGCGTCGCAAGAGCGAATCGACAAGGTGCGCGAAATCCTTGAGCGCGCGATGCGCGATCTCGACGGCATGCGCGACAAGCCGTAGCCCCAAAAAACGGTTCCCCTTCTCGCTCGGGAAAGGGTTAGGGTTAGGTTGTTCGGACCGAGGAACTTAATTTGTAGTGAAACCCACCATGGGTTTCACACATCCTTGGGCAGGGTGACCCCTGCACCCGATGGTAAGAATGGATGCGGCACTTAATCCCGGTTAGAAACTTAAGGAGAAGTGGTGCAGGATCAGCGGAGCCCAGCCGGCGATGGCGTCTCGATCGTCTCGCCGCAGGTCGAGCCGCAATCGGGGCAAACGTACAGGTACTTATCGCCGTTCGGCAGGACGAGTAGCAGGCGCTTGCGCACCTTTACCGCGCGCTTGCATTGCGGACATGCCAGCAAAGTGGCTTCCATCCGCTCGAACGATTGCCTGCGCTGCTCTCTCATAGGTGTCGTGGGAAAAATTTAAGTCTCGCGATGATTCCAGGCAAGGCGTCGCGTTGTATCCACGCGGCAAGCTGGCCTAAGATTTCCTTTCGGCTTATGAATGATCGCGCCGCCAACCCTGCGCATCCGCGGGTTTATCTCGAAACCTACGGATGCCAGATGAATGTTGCCGATTCGCAAACGGTCAGCGCGGTTTTGCGTCGTGCCGGGTATGTCACTGCGGAAGGTGTCGAAGATGCGGACGTCGTCCTGCTGAACACCTGCGCGATTCGCGAGCATGCGGAAGAGAAGGTGCTGCACCGGCTGCGGGAGCTCGCGCGGCTGAAGAATTCGCGGCCGGAAGTGAAGCTCGGGCTGCTCGGATGCATGGCGCAGCATAATCGCGTCGCGATCATGGAGAAGGCCGCGTTTCTCGACGTGGTCGCGGGTCCGGACAGTTACCGTCGCCTGCCCGAGATGATTGGCAGCGCCGGCTTTGATGCCTCCATAGATGTCCGGCTCGATCGCGCCGAGACTTACGCCGATATCACTCCCGACTACAGCAGCGGGGTGCGCGCCTACGTGACCGCGATGCGCGGATGCGACAAGTTTTGCGCGTTCTGCGTGGTGCCGTACGTGCGCGGCCGCGAGCGCTCGATTCCTCCCGAATACCTGATGCGCGAAATTGGTGAACTGGCAGCGCGCGGCGCGAAAGAGGTCGTGCTGCTCGGACAGACCGTCAACGCTTATCGCTTCGACGATACCGACTTCGGAGCGCTGCTCAGAATGATCGCGTCAATCGACCGAATCGAGCGGATTCGATTCACGTCGCCGCATCCGGGCGACATGAGCGAGTCGATCCTCGATGCGATGGCGACGGAGCCGAAGGTGCAACCTCAATTGCATCTGCCTATCCAGTCGGGATCGGACAGAATTCTGACCGCGATGGAACGGGGCTACACGGTTGCGAAATATCTGGACCTGGTTGCGCGCGTGCGTCGCGCGATTCCCGGAATCGCGCTTTCGACCGACATAATCGTCGGCTTCCACGGCGAAGAAGAATCAGATTTCGAAGCAACCGCAGCTGTCATGCGCGAAGTCGGCTACGACTCCGCGTTCATGTTCAAATATTCGGTGCGCGAGCATACTCGCGCGTTCCGCCTCGGCGATTCGGTCGGCGAAGAAGAAAAAGGCCGCCGACTGACGAAGTTGATCGCGCTGCAGGAAGAGATGTCACTGGCGCGTAATCGCGCAATGGTGGGCCGCGAGTTCCTGGTACTGGTCGAAGGACCGGCGCGACGCGGCGGCGGGATGCTCGCCGGCAAGACGCCGCAATTCAAGACCGCAATCTTCGCGGGCGTCGAAGGAATTGCCGTGGGCGACACCGTCAACGTGCGCGTCGATTCCGTCACCGGCCATTCGCTGATGTGCTCGATGGGTGACGCTTTAAAGATCGATAAGTAGAGCGCGTTGGATTTAACTTGCCGTCAACGGCGCGACGTCGATTCCGCGACCGGCCTTGCCGATAAACTCGATCGCGGAACCTTACGCGCGCCGTTGACGGCCAGCACGCTCACGCTGAATTAGTAGGGCGCGGTATAGGTAGTAGTCCTCTGCCGCTCGACCACTCCCGGAGCCGCGGAATCGGTCGTCGTAGTAGTTGTCGAACTCGTTACCGGAGCCGTCGTCACTACTGCCGGTGCAGGAACCTCAACTACCGCTGGTGCCGGCGCGGGCACCGTTTCAACCACCGGGGCCGGGGTGGTCTCATCTACCGTGCGATGGTACGAGAAGCAGCCAGCCACGAGTCCGCAGGTGGCGATGGCCGCCGGGATTATTGCCATATGTTTGATAAATCTCATTCTTGTAGCCTCCATGGGTACATAACCCTGAGAACAGCAAGAAGCCGGCCACAATATATATGTAGAATTTGCCTTGATACTGGCTGCTGAAGATGCGGGTTTAGTCCGTAAATCTTTCAGGGTCGCTGGTCTCGGCACAAAGAATAATCGCCTGCGCGGCGCGCGGCAGGGGTAACCCCGTGTGAAGCGCAAAGTTGCGCGCGGCACGCTACTTTGCTCTCAGGCGCGGCACGCTACTTTGCTCTCAGGGTCGAGGTCGATGTTCGTAACAGATATGCCTGTTCGGCTTTCATCCATCAGGATGGGTATAGCGCATGATCAACCAACCCCTTCCTGAACCGAGCGGGAAGGGGAACCGGATTATTATTTTATGTTACCGAGAGCAAAGTAGCGCGCTGCGCGCAACTTTGCGATTGAAGCTGGGTGCAGGGGTCACCCGGTCACCCCTGCCCAAGGAAGCATGAAACCCACGGCGGGTTTCATATTGAATTAGTTCTTCGTATGGCAGAATGAGATCGCCTTCTTAGCGAACGTAGACGGGGTTCGACAGGATCCATAGCTTGCCGTTGCGGTAGGCTTCGATTCGGTAGGCGCCCGGCGACTTTGGCGCGAACTCGAGCGTCGATGTGTTGTCGGCTGAGGTCACTTCGGCGCCGTTCTGGTACATCGCGATTCTATCCGCTGGGGCAGGCAGCTCGGTCTTGAGCGTGAGTCCTGGCGCGAGACGAACTTCGTCCCCCATCATCGTCGTCGTGTCTCCAGCCCGCGCAAAAAACGTGAACGCGCCGACGTAGCCGAGATAGTCGAAGCTTGCGTACGAATGTCCGAGGCGGAGCGCCTCGAGGATCGGCGCGGTGTCGCGCTCGCGCGCCAGCAGATGGATGGTGCAGAACAGGAAAAGTTGCGGCAGTGTCCCGACCTTCGCGCCGAGCACGTTCAGGTTATCGGGCGCGCCCGTCCCCGCGAGCATCGTGACGCGCGCGCCGGCCGTCATCCGATCGTAAAGCGCGAGGTTCGCATCGGGGCGGATGTCGAGGCCGGCGAGAAAACGATCGGTGCTGAAAAAAATCGCGCGAAGGTACAGCGTCGTCGAATTCTGCGCGAGCCAGGCCGAGCGCTGGCTGTAAACTTCCATTCCGTCCGCCAGCGCGTACGCTTCCGACGACGTGAACCTGGCGGGGTCGGCCGCAATCGCCAGTCCGCCCTGGTCGTGAATCGCGGAAATCAGATCGTTGGGCGTGAGGTTGGGCTTGATCGGCTCGCGGAGATTGACGCCGATTATCTCGCTGCCGCCGACTTCGAAGGCGCCGCCTGAGATAAAAAGTATGTCGTTGGTGAAGCCGGCGATTCCGAAGTCGGTGTCTCCCGGCTCAACGGGATCGGCGATAAAAATGAAATCGATTTGCGAAGTCTTGGCCAGGTCCGCGATTCCCGATTCGTCCATCCCCGACGCTTTTATCGGCAGGTCGACGATTCCGCGGTAGTCGTGAAAACCAGGAAACTCGGGCACCACTTCGATGTATCGCGCGGGTGGAAGCTCGGTGGTCGGCAGCGGCGAGCTGCATGAGATGACAGTAAGGACCGCAACTGTGAGAAAGGAACACTGAAAAGAGAGCGACATCAGAGGATCGAGCGTCCCTGCGCGCCGTCCACCGGGATGTTCGCGCCCGTGATCCAGCTCGCGCGCGGCGAGGCGAGCATCACGACCGCATACGCGACTTCGTCGGGACGCCCGAGGCACCCGGCCGGCATCTCGTGGCTGATGAAATCTTTCTCGAAGGCTGGATTCTCGCGAAAGAGCTGCTCCCAGATTCCGCCGGCTGTCAGTATCGATCCGGGTGCGATCGTGTTGACCCGGATATTTTTCGGCGCGAACTCTCGCGCGAGCATCTTGGTGAACGAATGCAACGCCGCCTTCGACGCGTTGTAGGTCAGCGGCCCGCCCGACTCACGCCCGTAGATTGAACCGATATTGATGATCGAGCCGCCGCCGCGCTTCTCCATCTGCTCGGCGCACAAACGCGCCAGCCGCACCGGTGCGAACAGGTTAAGATCGAACTGCTCCTGCCACGCCGACTCCGGCAGCTCCGCGAGCGCGCCGGGTCGCGCGGAACCCGCATTGTTGACCAGCACGTCGATCCCGCCGAATTTCTTCGCGGTTTCATCGAACCACTTCTGCGCGTTCGCGGGCTGAGTGATATCGCCGGCGAATCCCATCGCTGTGCCCGTGCCCATCTTCGTCAGCGCGGCGACCGCTTCGTTCAGTGGGTCGCGGGTTCGCGCGCAGATGCTGACGTGCATGCCTTCGTCCGCGAGCGCATGCGCCATGGCGCGTCCCAGCCCGCGGCTGGCGCCCGTGACCATCGCGACTTTTCCGGTCAAACCCAAATCCATCTCGAAGCTCCTATGTACACATCCGCGAATCCCATTCTTTTACCAGACGCAGCTTGTGCGCATGAAGAGGACTTGCGAAATGTATGCTTAACTGTGCCAGGAAGTCGAAAATGCAAGTGTCGGCAAATTTGACGCGACTGGGATGGCTGGTGCTGCTGGGTTGTCTGATCGCAAGCTGCAGAGGCGTTTTGTCTGTGGATTCGGCGGACGATACCAAAAAATGGCAGGGCACCTGGAAAATGGTCAGCTGTACCTACGACGGCGAGCCGCAAACCGCCGATATGGAATGGATCGTCGACGGCGATCACTACACTATCCGGCTGGACGGGAAATCTGGTGGAGACCCCTACATGTTCAAGCTCGACCCGAGCCAGAAACATATCGACGTCTTTCATCACGAGACGCCGGCGGGGACTTCCGGCGGCAGCCTGAAGGGAATTTACGAAATCAGCGGCGATTCGCTGACGGTGTGCTACGACCTGACGGACCAACGATACCCGGTATCGCTTGATGCAAAGCGAGGTTCCCGGCAGGTGCTCTACCAATTTCGGCGAGAATAGTTGGCCGGTGGTTCAGATTCCTGCTTCAAGCCCATTGACCAGCAGTCGCGACGCGCCTTTGCTGGTTGACTCTGAGCAAAAGCGGACCTAAGCTCGATAGGCTAAGCACCGGACGCACGGAGGACTATGGAAATTCGGGTCGAAGGCTCTCTTGATCAAGCGATGCGAGTGCTCAAACGCAAGCTGGCCAAGGAGGGCGTTTTCAAAGAGATGAAGAAGCGGGCTTTTTACGAGAAGCCCAGCGTCCGCCGCAAACGCAAACGGTCCGAAGCCCAGCGCCGCCGCCGCAAAGAACAGCGCCGCCGTCGCGCCTCAGCGATGTAAGTACTGAAGTCTTGGATACTGATCGGGTGCTGGAGAAATCCAGCACCTTTTCTTTTTTCAGCGAATCAGCTCTTCTGCTGATGATCGGCGAAAATTTCCTTCCTGTCTTGCGACTTTGTAGGTCAGGCGGGCTTGCGGGCTCGGACGAATGCGCTCATGAACCTGCCGTCCAGCTCTGACGCAGCTTTGTCAGCTTCGACCCCAGCCTGCGCGAACCATTCACGGCACTGCGCCGCGGAATAGATCCGGGTTGGCTCGACGTCGATCGCTTCAAATCCGGCGGCCGCAAGTTTTGCGCGATAGTCCGACTCCTCCAAAGCACCCGCTATGCATCCGGACCATAGTTCGACGTGGCGCCGGACTTCGGCGGGAACCTCACCGCGAGCGACCACGTCGGAAACCGCCAGGCGGCCGGTCGGCTTGAGCACTCGCAGCGCTTCGCGCAGAACACTATCCTTATCGCCTGAGAGGTTGATTACGCAGTTCGAAATGATCACGTCGACGGTGTTGTCGGGCAACGGGATGTTCTCGATCTCGCCCTTCAGAAACTCGACATTCTCCACCCCAGCCCTGCGCTGATTGTCACGCGCGAGTGCGAGCATCTCGTCGGTCATGTCGAGACCGTAGGCTTTGCCTGAAGGACCGACGCGGCGCGCCGACAAGAGCACGTCGATTCCGCCGCCCGATCCGAGGTCAAGCACAGTCTCGCCCAGCTTCAACTCTGCCAGCGCAGTCGGGTTGCCGCATCCGAGGGAAGCCTCGATCGCTTCCGCAGGCAAGCCGGCTTTTTCATGATCCTGGTACAGGTTCGACGTAATCGGATCGCCCCCGGACACATTGCTCCCGCAGCACGAGGGTTTCGACGGCGCCACTCTCGGGGCAGCGCCGCAACACGATGATTTGTCAGACTTCTGATGGACTCGCCGCGCTTCCTCGGCGTAGCGTTCCCTGACCTGTTCCCGTATCGAGCTGGTGTCGGGCATCGCGAATCTTCTCAGTGCATTCGCGCTACACGGGCAGCGGACGCCAGGTGAAGATTACCTGGCCGCCGGCTACGTAGCAGTCCAAATCATAATGAGGCTCGCCGGACTCGGTGCGTTGCAGGCGGAAATTTTCGACCGCGCGATGCAGCGCGTCGGGCGTCAGGGTCCCGTCGACAGATTTGCCCTCGAGCTGCTGGGCGTGCACTTCGGCCCCGAGATGGACGGGGATACATCGAGCGCCGCAATGCTGATCGAGCGGGCCAGCGCCCACGCACGAGCATCGCAGGCACAGCACTACCGGCCCGCGGTCGTCGCTCGGCGCTGCGAAGAACTCGCGCTCGAGACGATCGATTCCCATCGCACATTCACACCATGCTTCGCGCGCGCGCTCGGCCGAAAAGCGGCGAATCGCCCGCGCCAGCTCGCGCATCAGCGTTTCGTTCGAACGTGGCTCGAGCGCGACGATCGAGTCGTCCTCGATACGCATCGTGGCTCCCAATTGCTCGGCCAGGAAATGGCGCAGATTGATTGGCAATCGGCTGCCGAGCTGCAAGCGCTGCGACTCGAGCGGCGCCGGCTCGACTGGGATGCTCCGCCCGGAACGCGAGAAGGTCCGCGGGGGGCCGAATACTGACAATGAATGCAGACGCTCCAACGGCGAAGGCGCGCCGTAAGCAAATCGGGTTGCGTTGGCGCGTCGATGAACCAGGGGTCCGTTTCGCACAGTCTCAACCTCCAAAGGCTTCGTGTTCCAGTCGGCGTGCCGCGCACGCGACCTTACCGCCGGACACCGTCAAGGGCCGTTGGTCAGCTATCTGAAATTGTGAACTGTTACTGCGATTGAGGCGAGAAAAATCGGTTCGATCGTGGTGCAAAACGGGTCGGCCTGCTGGATCGCCGCGCCAATACTGACGGCCACGGCGCGCGGCGGCGCCGATTTCAGGGCTGCAAGATCGAAAAGCGCCAAAACAAAACTGCGCCATGCGCACCGGCTCTTTTCATCGGACCATCAGCCCAGCTCGGCATCTCGCGATGCCCGCCCGCCTGCCCGCATCCACAACTCAATCCAAGCAGCGGCTCGATGGATAATGCGCGCGTCGACTGGTCGTCAAATCCCCCGACTAGGCCGTTGCGATCCGCGCGACGTTTTCAGGCCATCAAGATCACTAAGACGGCCTCTTAACTAGCGCGCGGACCGTGATCGGGCAACATCGGGCGAGCGATAATGATCCGATTGCAAACTTGACAACCGGCGTCTCAAGTGCAGCTTTTCGGGCGCGTCATGATTGCGGCGATCGCATCAAGATGAGATGCGCTAATGAATCTGCTTCGCCGGTTCGACGCGCCTGGCTGTGTGCAGCTCGATTCAAATGATTCAGCGCTCCAAGCCGGGCTAGGGTTTGTCGCGCGCGGAACATTTGCGGACGCGGTCTCCAATACCGCCGAATCCGGATGCGTCGTGTCATGATCGGTGCGCAGCCGAGGATTAAAAGAACAAATCCTTTAGTGCATGCGCGATGACCGCAACACTATTTTCGGTCTAGCGAAAATTTTTTCCCGCTCTCGAAAATTTTTTCAGTGGCCCGCTTCGGCCGGCAGATTGCGCGTGTCGCGCTTGAGGAATAGGAACGTCGGCACCAGCAGCAGCATCATCACGCAGAGGATTCGGTAGATGTCGTTGAACGACAGCATCATCGCCTGCCGCTGCACCATCCCGTAGAGCATCGCCATGCCATGCTTGTGGCCCATCGCGAATTCGTTGCCCATATTGAGGCCGCCAGGCATCTGCATGTGCGGAAGCGTGAAAACCGTGATGTGCTCGACCAGGTAGCTCTGATTGACCTGCTGGCGATGGATCAGCAGGGTCGTCAGGTACGACGTGCCGATCGCGGCGCCGAGGTTGCGCGTGACGGAATAGAGACTCGCCGCGCGACCCATTCTGAATTTCTCCATCGAGCTAAGCGCCGCCGCCGACAAGCCCGGGAACACCAGGCCGGTGCCGACACCCTGGAGAACAGTCGGCCATACGATGCGGCGCACGTCGGAGGCGAGATTCAGCCCCGACATCTCCCACATCGCGAATCCCACGAAAATAAAGCCGATGCCGACCAGCGGACGGATATCGCCGCCGCGGCGCGCGTACGTGCCCAGGATGATCATCGAGAACATGGTGCCAAAACCGCGCGGCGCCATCACGAGTCCAGCCTTCGAAGCCGTGTAGCCGAGGGTCTCCTGCAGGAAAATTGGATTCAGAATTGCGGTGCCGTAGAGCGTGAAGGTCAGGAAAATTACTAATACCACCGGCAGCGTGAAATTCATGTTCTCGAGAATCGAGAGATCGACGACCGGGTCCTCGGTATGCAGCTCGTGATAGATGAGAATCGCGAGCGAGATGAGTGCGGCTGCCGTGCAGTAGACGACCCAAGGGCTGGTGAACCAGTCGGCGCGCTCGCCGCGATCGAGCACGATTTCGCCAAGGCCGAGCGTGACGAACAGGCATGCGATACCTAGCAGGTCGATGCGCCCGCGCCGCAAGTTACGCATATACGACGGGTCGTCGACGAAGCGATACACCATGAACGCCGCCAGCGTCCCGATCGGCACGTTGATATAAAAGTTCCAGCGCCAGCTCCATGCGTCGGTAATATAGCCGCCGATGGTCGGGCCCATGATCGGCGCAACCATCATCCCGATTCCCCACACCGCCATCGCCATCGCCTGCTCGCGCGGCGGAAACGTCTCCATCAGGATCGCTTGCGACAGCGGCATCATCGCGGCGCCCGCCGCACCCTGCATCAGGCGGAAAAAAACGATCTGGTTGAGCGATTGCGCCACGCCGCACAGGGCCGACGACACGATAAACATCGTGATCGAGGCGACGAAGTAGCGCTTGCGCCCGAAGCGCTCGGCGATCCACCCGGTCATCGGGATCATGATTCCGGCGGCGACCAGGTACGACGTAACGACCCACGCGATTTCGTCGACGCTCGCGGAGAAACTGCCCTGCATATGCGGCAGCGAGACGTTGACGATCGAGGAGTCGAGCACCTCGAGCACAGTGCCAAGCATCACGGAGAACGCGATTACCCACTTACGGGTCGAGGAGAACTCATGCACCTCGTGCGCAGCTTGAGTAAGCGGTTTCGGAGCGACAGCCATAGACGGAATCCTCGCCTACGGTACAAAGGCGGGGACATGGATGCAAAAGACTGTGAACGCCAATGCGGTCATCGTCAAATGTGAAACCCGCGGTGGGTTTCACGCTTCCTTCGGCAGGGGTGACCCCTGCACCCGGTATCAATCGCAAAGTTGCGCGCAGCGCACTACTTTGCTCTCGGTCAGGACTAAATTCCGGTCCCCTTCCTCGCGGCAAGCGGAACAATCGCGAGAGAGGTGAGTACTCTTTTCCAAAACCTTAGAGCGAAATGTCGTCCTCGACATTTCGCGATTAGCATTTTCACTGGGTGCAGGGGTCACCCCTGCCGAAGGAGGTGCGGAACCCACCGTGGGTTCCGCATCATATGAAGTGATTTCCCTTTCCCCGATCATCTGCGCGTAGTAACTCTCGCGGCATGCCATCTTCTCCTGCGCTGCCGCCGGGGCCGAGCCTCTTCGCGACATTCGATTTCGTGCGCAATCCGTTTCGTTTCCTCGACGAATGCGCGCGGCGCTACGGCGATTGGTTCACGGTGCGCGTGCCGGGAGTATCGCCGTTCGTCTTCACCAGCGATCCGGCCGCGGTGCGCGAAGTCTTTCTCGGCGATGCCGACGCGCTTCATGCTGGCGCGGCCAACCGGCCGCTCGGTGCGTTCATGGGCGAGCGGTCGTCGCTGTTCCTCGACGGCCCCGAGCATCTGCGCCAACGCCGACTGCTGCTGCCGGCATTCCATGGCGAGCGGATGTCGTCGCACACCGTTGCGATGCGATCGGCGGCCGACGATGCGATCGCGTCGTGGCCAATAGGGCAGCAGTTCGCGATTCATCCGCAGATGCGTGCGATCACTTTCGAGACCATCATACGCACCGTTTTCGGATTCGCGGATGATGAATCTGGCAGCCAACTGCGCGGGTTAATGCTGAAAATATTCGCGCTCTACTCGAGCCGCCTCGGCACGCTGCTGTCTCTGCCCGCGATGCGCATCGACGCGGGCGCGTGGAGTCCATGGGGGCGAGCAGTCAGGCTGACGCGCCAGATCGACGCGATCCTGTACGCGGAATTCGCGCGGCGGAGAAAGGAAGGCGTCGAGGGGCGCGCCGACGTCCTCTCGATGCTGCTGGCGGCGCGCTACGAAAACGAACAGCTGCTCCCCGACCAGGTAATCCGCGACGAGATGTACACGCTGATGCTCGCGGGCCACGAAACCACCGCAGCGACGATGGCGTGGGTGATCAACCGGCTACTCACGCATCCCGAAGTGATGGAGCGAGCGCGCGCCGAAGTTTTTTCAGTATTAGATGGAAAGCAGCTAGAGGCATCGAGCGTTGGCAAACTGAAGTACGTCGAGGCGGTGATCAACGAGACGATGCGCCTGGACCCTGTCATCCCAAACTTCGGCCGCACGCTGACCAGGCCGCTGAAAATGGCCGGCCGCGACTTACCGGCAGGCGTGACGATTGCGCCATGCATCTACCTCGTGCATCGGCGCCCCGAACTATGGCCGAACCCAGAGCAATTCAATCCCGACAGATTCCTGGAATCGCGACAAAGCCCGTACACCTTCTTCCCCTTCGGCGGCGGCGCCCGCCGATGCCTGGGCGCAGCATTCGCGACGTACCAGATGAAAATCGTAATCGCCGAAATCCTATCGAGAATAGAACTGAGACCAGCGCCGGGCTACACAGCAAAAGCCACCCGCCGCGGCATCGCATTCGCGCCGAGCGAGGGGCTGCCGGTCATCGTGGGCGCACAATCCTCGGAAGTGGCAACGAAAATCAATGATATTGCTCAAACTCCGTAACGCCTGCGAGAGAATATCGCCTGCGCGGCGGGCGGCATCGACACCGTCGCGGGGGGTGACCCCTGCAGCCAGTGTCAATCGCAAAGTTGCGCGCAGCGCACTACTTTGCTCTCAGTAGGAATCCAGTTTTCCCTTCCCGCTCCTTAGAGGTTAGCCTCCGCGTCCGGCCCCCATTCCCGCTCGGGAAGAGGTTACTCCCAACGATCCGGTTCCCCTTCCCGCTCGGGAAGGGGTTAGGGGTTAGGTTCCTCGCATCGAGCACGGCGCAACTCGTCGCATCGCATCCTCGAGTAAGATGAAACCCGCGAAGGGTTTAACTACAATCATCGCGATGACACCCGAAGACAAAAAGCTGATCAACGTGCTGACCCGGCTCTACGCGAAAACGAAGGCTGACGTACTGGAGTGGGAACCGAGCGAGGACGCAAACATCTTCGGGGTAAAATTCTCGGACTACACGATTTCGCTCGTGCGCATTCTCGCAACGCCGACGCATGCGGAGTGGTTCAATCTCACTATCGCGAACAGCGACGGCGCGGTGATTCAGGAGATGGACAGTTCAACCGCAAGGGACAACGGCTTCGTCGACATGTCGGACCTGTTCTACCGCGCCCGCCGTCACGCAGTGGATCTCATTGGCGCGTTGGACGACCTGCTGAAAGAACTTGACGAGCTGTCCAGCGAAAATCGTAGCGCGCGCCCTGAATCTGCGACACGGTCGTCGGCAAGAGCGCGGAGCCCGATCTAGACAGTCGAGAGCCGGAGCGGCGGCACTCCGGCTCTCTCGTCTATCGCTGAAATGACTTGCTAGGCCTGAGCCTGCGCAACTTCTGCCGTACCTTGGGCTACTTCTGCGTTATCGGACTGGGAGGTCTGATGCCGAATCGTTCCATAGCTTAGGGAATTCTGGTCCTTCAGTGCAGCGTAGACGGCATAGGCGGTCTCTTTGCTACCACCTACCGAGAAGCTGCCCTTAGGCGTGTATTTTCCGGCGATTCCTTCCCAATGCTTATCGCGCCGCCAGTCCACCGACTTCAGCTGCTCGACCAAGGATTGCGTTCGGGCGGCTCGGGAAACTCCGTCATTCAGGTCCAGAAGCTCGTGACCGACCGCACCGATCGCGGCAAGTACTGTTGGCGCCGCAGCCAAGCTCTGCGAATCTTCCATCGCGGGTCCAATCGCGGCGGTGACCTCGCGTAGCCACTCCGTCGCATATTCCCTTATGAGCGGAATCCGTTCGTCGGTTACCGGTACGGGGCGTGTCCCGTACTTTACGCCGCCGATGCCTTCCGCGAAGGTGATGCACGCGCCTCGCAAGGCGGTGATGGTGACGATCTCATGATCGTTCTTTCCCAGTTGCCGACGCACCTTATTTACGCGTCCCTTGAAAAACGGGATAGCCGTCTCGATTTCGCGAGTTACCTGAGTAAGTGGATCGCGAGCGTCCATCGCGATCGTAAGTGCTGCGTTGGGCTGAACGCCAAGCACGTTGAGATCGTGGAAGCACTGCCGCGCCCAGTCGCGATCGCGGCCATGACAAATGTACACCGGCACGAAATCCTTGGCGGTATCGGGATCGATGTTGGCAGCCTCGTACCGCGCTGCAAGCTGAGTTTCGCCGTCGATTGCGACCAAGCGCTGCTCCCAGGGGATTTGGATAAACCCCATGCCTCGGTCGTTGACCTCCGTTTTCAACGGTTCCTGAGAGTAAAGAACAATTGGCGGCGTCAAACCGTTCTGATTGTGCTTGCTTACCGCAACTATGTAATTCGCATAGCTCGGCACATTCCTGGCCTTGGCGCCCGCAAAGAGTCTCTGAACTTCGGCACGCACCTCAATGAGCATTTGAAGTTCCTTGCTCGCGTCCACACGCTTACGATTTTCCGAGTCGCGCGGATCCGGCGCGATTTGAAAAAGCTGTGAAGCTCTGACCCGCCCCATGAAGCGGATATCGTCAATCTTTACGCCCGCCACCATGTGCCCGTCAGTTTCGTTGAGTTTTCTGTCGGCCTCTGTCTGAACTGTTTGGGTTTCGTCTACCACGGCCTCTGCCTCCGCTTTCGTCCACCGGACTTGTTTGAGTTCAGATGCTAGCCGTCTGGTTGTCACGCCGGTTCGGCAGCGTCCGAGCTGGTTATGCGGCACCCGGGCGGGGAATTCCGTTCGGGTGTCGCTGCATCTTATGGCAAAGCTACCCGAGGACTGTCAAGCCCCGAGTCCCCAAATTCATAGCTCAAGATGATTGTTTATCCACAGAAGCCAACTCAGGTCTCTTCTTGATGCTCTCGGCGCGACCTGAGATATATATCCGGCTGGTGAGCTTTTTCGGGTAAGATACGCGGATCTCCAAGGAAGAGCGAATTCGGAAGGAGGCCTTTGATGAATCTGTTCGTATGCCCCAAATGCGGATATGGCGAAATCAATGAGCTCGGACTCTGCGTGGTCATGCATCGCGTCACCGAATGGAGCGCTGACGGCCAACCCCTGGCTTATGACGAAGGCAAAGTCGATTGGGAGTCCGACATGCCATACGACTCGCTGGGTGGGCCGCTGGATCGGGAGTCGAGATTCACTTTCGAATGCTGCCGTTGCTTTGAACAATTCGAAAAGCCGAAGCCCGCGGACATAGCTAGGCGAATATTTTGACCAGCTTCTAGTTTGAGGCTCGTTGACACATTTCCCAAACCTAACATATGTTAGGTAAACACCGTGAGCACCGTACCGCGTATAGGACACTGAAAAAAATGCCTCATGAATCTCGATTGAATTTTTCTACTGACGAAATTCTGGCCAACGTTGATACTCGCGAGCCCCTCATCGTCAAGGGCATCAAGTGTCATGGCGGGTTTGATGCTGATGGCATCTATCGATCGCCGCGGACTGCGTTTCGGGTGCCGGCTATCGAGGCCTGGCAGCGCCAGCATGTTGCGACTTCGGGGACTGCGCTGTTTGAGATTCCCGCCGATACCGTCTCGCCGCAGGTGCCTAATGTTTCGCAGGTGAAATTCCTGCTCAAGGCGGGGGTGCGCGAGCCGATGGTGCGATGGCTGTCGGAAATCGCGATCGTCGAGGGCTTTGGCGCGATGATTCGCGAGTTGCCGGTGCCTCCGCTCAACACTTTCATCCGCGAGGATACTGCGGGCACCGCACTAGCGCATCTGGCGAGCGGGCTGTTCGAGGCGCATGCGCGCGACGAAGCGGGATGGTCGGAGGAGGGCGGGCATCGCCAGATGTGGGATGCGGCGCGCGATGCGGCGTTGTCCAATCCCACTATCTCGCCCGAAATCTATGCCGCTATTATCGCGCGGCGCGGGGGACAGCCGGCGGCGATGTTCCCGGAGCTGGGGGAGCCGGTCGAGCGGCTGATTCGCTTCATGGCGAACGTGCTCGCGATCGAGGTTTTTGCCGCGTCGACGTTTGCGTGGGCGGAGGAAATTCTGTCCGACCCCGAAGTCTCAGACGCACCCGATGATGCCGCGAACCTGGTGCGCTATATCCGTTCCGACGAAGCGCCGCACGTCGAGTATCTGCGCACGGCGCTGTCCGAAATCCAGGCGCGCACGCTGCTCACGCTCGACGGCAAGCCGATTTCCGGGCGCAAGGTGGTTAACGATTTGGCGGAACGCGGGATTCGCACGATGCTGCGTCAGCGCCTGAACGAGCGCCCGGCGATGGTCCGCGATTTGATTCGCAAGACTGCCAACGTCAGGGACATCAACGCGTTGATGCGCGAGTTCGACGCGTTGGCGACGACATGGACGCCGCCAGCGCGATACGCGGATTTGGCACCCGAAGCGAGTGCCGCGGCTCCGGTCGGGTACTGAGCACAACTTGATCGCAGCCTCCTTCCCAGCCTCTCTGTAAGGGAGGCTAGTCCCTGCATCCTCCCTCCTCGCTATAATCGAACTATCACCGGAGTGCGTGGTAAGGTTTTTCTTTGGCTCGCCTGTTGGGTCCCGGATAATCGCGATGCGTCCCTGCTGCAAGATTTCGATTCGATCAGGCGTTATGCCGCTGGTGTTCGCGATTACTTTTGCAATCGCGAATGCCCCCGCGTTTGCGCAGAGTTCGCAGAGCGCGTCGCCGGCGCCGGTATCGGCGGCGCCGAGCGTCGTTGCGACTGCTGCGCCGCGGCCGGCGGCATCGGCGAGTCCCGCAGCTGCGAGCGCGTCGTCGCTCGACGCGCAAACTGTCATTTCGTATCTCAGCGATGTGATCAACTGGTACGGGCATCTCGGGGTCGAAGCACAGTTGGTGCGCGATCCTGACGAGACGCTCTTTTTTGCCGACGATCGCCAGATAGCGGGCGAAGTTCTTCGGCTGGCATTCGAGTACGCGCGCGCGCAAGCGGCGTTTATTGCGAAGGTCAATCCCAATGCCACCGTCGCGGCTGCACCTGCCGGTACGCCGGCGGTCGCTGCCGGAACGGGCGACGTCACGCAGGCTTCCGCGAAGCTAGATGCCGCCGCGAACACTCTGCGCGCGCGCATCAAGACTTTGCAGGCGCAGCTCGCGAAGGCGCCGGCGCGCCAGCGCAATGCGATCGCGTCCCAGATCCAGGACGCGCAGAGCCAGCTCGATTTGAACCAGGCCCGTGGCGAGGCGATCAAGGCGCTCGCGCAATTCGAAAGCGGCAGTGCGTCGACCGATCAGAGCAGCGGACTGGTCGCTCAAATCGACGAGCTCGAGCATTCGATTGGCGACACCAGCAAGAAAACGATCGCCCAGCCGACTGACACCGCCTTGCTGGCGAGGTCCGAGCCGACCGGGATTTTGAGCCTCATCACCGATCTCTTCGCGCTGAGCAGCAAGCTCGACGCCCTCGACCAGAATCGTGCGCTCGCGCAAGCTCTGGCCAGGCGCGCCGCGGCCGTCCGCGCGTCGATTCTCGCTACCATCACCGCCCTCAACGCGCGCGGCGACGCGCTGGCGCAAGGAGCAGGCGCCGCCGACGTCGCTACGCTGCAGGACCGCAAGAAATCGTTCGAGAACCTGCTCGAAGTGCACAAACTCGCGAGCGCGGCCGCACTGCCGCTCAGCAAGCAAATCGTGCTGCTCGGCCTCTACACCAACAACGTTGGCCGCTGGCACGACGCTGTCGAACAGCGCTGGAAAAAGGAATTCCGCAGCCTGATCATCCGCCTGATCGTACTGGGCGCATCTTTGCTCGTGATTTTCCTCGGATCGCTCGTCTGGAAATGGCTCACCGATCGCTACGTGACCGACATCCGGCGCCGCGGACAGGTGATGGCGGCGCGGCGCCTGGTGCTCGGCCTGCTCATCGTGATCGTCGTGATGATCAATTTCTCCGACGAGCTGGGATCGGCCGCCACCGTAGTGGGATTCGCCGCCGCCGGTATCGCGGTCGCGCTGCAGAACGTGATCCTCTCGATCGCCGGTTACTTTTTTCTAATCGGGCGATTCGGAATCAAGGCCGGCGATCGCGTGCAAATCGGCGGAGTGACTGGCGACGTGATCGATATCGGGCTGGTGAAACTCTCGCTGATGGAACTAGGCGGAACGGGGACGCATCGCGAGCCCACCGGGCGGGTCGCGGTGTTTTCCAACGCGATCGTGTTTCAGCCGTCGGGCAATTTCTTCAAGCAGGCGCCCGGCACCAGCTTCGTATGGAACGAGGTGCGGCTGACGCTCGCGCCCGACGTCGACTACCGGCTCGCAGAGAAGCGGCTGCTCGACGCCGTCGACGAGGTGTTCGCGCGCTATCGCGACCGCGTGATGCGCGACTACCGGCATCTCGAGCGCGACCTCAATATCATGCTCGAGACGCCCAAGCCACAGAGCCGGCTGCATCTAAGCCAGAACGGGCTCGAGATAGTCATCAGGTATCCCGCGGAGACTTATAGCGCGCCGCAAATCACCGACGAAATTTCGCGGCGCGTGCTCGACGCGATCAAGCGCGAACCCAGCCTTCGCCTGGCGGCGTCCGGCACCCCGAATATCGAGGCTCAGGTTCCGCCGCCTGCGACGGCGGAAGATGGAGCCGAGAAATCTGCCGACGGCAACGGGCAAGCGGCGGAAGATGCGCAGGCCGCGTCGGCCGGAGAGAAGGGCGGCGGGACTGCGCGCGCGGATAAGTAGATTTCAGGGAGTAGTGCGGACGCGGGCGGCGCGATCCGGGTTTCTTCGCTTCGCTCGACACAAAGGTGATGCGCGAGCCTCGCGGATCATCCTTGGAACCTAACCGCTAACCTCTTCCCTCGAGGGAACGGGAACCGGACGCGCGTTGCACGCAGAGCTTTTCTTAAGGAGAGGGGAAGTCTACGCGGCGGGACTTCCTGCGATGCTGTCGACGATGTCGGCTAGCTCGGGGATTCGGTAGCGCTCGCCGTTGTAGGCCTTGTACATGAGCACGACCCAGAACACTGCGAGTGCGATGTTGATCAGGGTCAGAACGAAATTAAACAGCGCGCCTATTCCGTGTGGGAGGACTGCGATGAATACTCCGAAGACGACTTCGATAGCGAACCACGCAACCGAGAATCCGATCGACTGGCGCGCGTGAAAGCGGATGAACTCGTCCTGGTTGTAGGGCTCGAGATAAAGAAAAATAATGCCGGTGACGAAGCCCAGCAGGTATGTCAGCGCCGCAATCACGTTGGCTTGCGGTCTTCGGCTCTCACCGTTCATCGCGAATTCTCCTTCTCATCTCGAACGATGAATCCTCGCAGCTATCGATCGAAGATCAATTTGTAGTCGAACCTACCAGGGGTCGCAATGCGCCGCGTGCAGCACGCGCACTGCGGCGGGACGATCGCGCGCGGGGGCGAATCGATCTCGTCTAAGCGGCTTGCTAGCGATTCTTTCTCGACGCTTCCAGACGAGCCATCGCGGCGCTCGTACCGCGCGACGTCTCGACGACTTCGAGCTGTGCGCGAACGCGGCTGGCGAGCTGACGCCGGAATACAGGCTTGGCGAGGAAGTCACTGACTCCAAGCCGCATCCCCTCAGCCCGCGCATCCATATCGTCGCGCGCGGTGATCATGATGACAGGGATTTCGGCGGTCTGCGGATCGTCCCGGAGCGCCTTGACGACCTGAAAGCCATCCATATCGGGCATCATGAGGTCGAGCAGAATCACATCGACCTCGTTTTCATGTACCATTTTGAGACACTGCGCTCCGGAGTTGGCCGTTATTGGGACAAAGCCCTCACGCTCCAAATGGTGCGCGAGAATCGCGACAGTGTCCTGATCGTCGTCGACCACCAGGATCTGTGGCAGTCTGATTGCTTCATCCATACAAACTTCCTGCTCGTCTAAGCTTCCTCGCTGTCGTCCAAAGAGGGCGGAGCTATCACGCCGCAGCGCCTCAACTTCGCGGAAAACGTCGTCCGCTTGAGTCCGAGCAGCCGCGCCGCCGCCTGTTTGTTTCCGCCGGTCTGCTTCAGCGCATCGTTTATCAATCTACCTTCCAATTCCCGTACCAAGTTGTTGAGGTTCACACCGGCGTCATTGAGTTTGACCTTGATAGGAGGAGTCGCGGGCCGCGCGCTTGCCACCAGGTTCTCCGGCAGCATCTCCGTGTCGATAATCGAGCCCTCGCACAGGATCACCAGCCGCTCGACCATATTCTCGAGCTCGCGAACGTTGCCGGGCCAGTCATAAGACCACAGCGCCACCATCGCCTCGCGGCTGATTGCGATCTCGCGGCCGGGCGTGCGATCGCGGATACGTTCCAGGAAATGATCCGCCAGGAGCGGGATGTCAGAGCGACGTTCGCGCAGCGGCGCAATGACGATCGGCACCACTTGCAGCCGGTAAAAGAGATCCTCGCGAAACGCGCCCCGCGTCACCGAGTCTGCCAGATCGACGTTACTCGCCGCGATCACACGAACGTCTACCCGCGTCGCCCGATCGGCGCCCACGGGACGCACCACGCCGTCCTCGAGCACGCGCAGAAGTTTCGCCTGCAGGCCCCGGGGCATCTCGCCGATTTCATCCAGGAAGATCGTGCCGCGATTGGCGGTCGTCAGCAGTCCATGGCGCGATCCCGCTGCGCCCGTGAACGCGCCTCGCTCATGCCCGAACATTTCGGACTCGAGCAGGTCATGCGGAATCGCCGCGCAGTTCACCGGCACGAACGGCTGATTGCTGCGCAGCGACAGCATGTGGATCGCCTGCGCCACCACTTCCTTGCCGGTGCCGCTTTCGCCCGTGATAAGCACGGTGACCTCGGCCGACGCGACGCGCTCGATGAGGGCGCGCAGCTTCACTATCGCCGGATGCTCACCGATCAAGGCCTGATCGACTGCGAACGGCGTCTCTTGCTCTGATATTTTTGGTTGCTGTCCCACTGATGGCTTTGCGCAACCGGCGAGGGTAAACCGCGAGTTACATAGGAGATGGTCTCACGGTGTGAATCCGGTTGACAGAGCGATGACTACCAGTGAGCAGCTAAGACGAAGCAAGCAGCGGTTATTGTTACGAGGAGAACGCGAACGCGTTCAGTCGCCGGTCGAATTGCGGTAATGCGCCGACTGTCCCGGACCCTCGGCCACCGAGATTTCCATCGTAGTGACGTCAGTCAACGCGCCACGCGCCCGCAGCGCCGCCGCCAACTCGTCCCAGATGTAACGCGCAAGCTCTTCGGCCGAACTATGCACGATAGGCACGATACATACGTCGGAGGCAGGCAACACGAACTCGTCGTTCTCGTAGCGGATTCGCACGACGCCGTTGCCGGATGCGTCGATCGTCAGGCAGTCGCTTTTGCGCGGAATAATCGTGCGCTCGTCGAGCCGGTCGACGATCTCCTTGGTGAGCTTTTTGATCAGCCCGAAATCGATCACGTAGCCGGTCCTGGCGAGCCGGCCCTCGACGTACACGCCGACCTGGTAGTTATGGCCATGCAGTGGTTCGCGAAAACCGGGATAGGCGATAAAATGCGCGGCCGAGAATTTCAGATTCTCTTTCGCGACGTGGATTGAAAATTTCGCCGGCATCGTCGTCTGCTGATCACTATACAACGCCCGCCAACTTAAACAGCGCCGCCAGGCTCGCCACGCGGTTGGGTGAAAACCGTTCGCCGTAGCGTAGCGCGTCGATAGAGGTAGCCTCGAGAAATCGCTTACGCTCGCCCGACGCAATCGGCCCGAGATGCGCCGCGAGTTCGTGTACGCAGCCCGCTTCCGCGTCGAATCCCGCCGCCAAATCGCCTACATCCACGCCATGCAATCCGCCGAGAACGCACTCGGCGTAGTATCCGATCTGCCCCGCGCGATCGAAGCCGGGAAGTCCGGTGCGCATCGATTCGTCGAGCGACAGCAGCCGGTCCATCCCAAATTCCTTGCGGCGCGAGACAATCTTCGGATCGCCGGTGCCGTCGAATCCCGAGCCGATCGCAGATTACAGCAATGCGCCCGTTGTCAATTTCGATCGGATGGAAAATATATCCTGGCGACGTGTAGTCGAGCATCGTACGCAGCGCGCTCCGATAGGCGAGCAGATCGAAATTCGTCTCGCGTGCGATTTCCATCAGGAATTCGCCGAGCGGTTTGCCTGCGCGATCGGCAAGCCCAATCAAGCGTACGAACGCGTCAGGATCATATTCCTCGCGCCGTGCGATCAACGGAGCACTTTCGCGATCGAAGGTCAGCAACAGCCCGCCGATGCTGCCATCGTCCGACGCGATCGACGCGCTGATCGGCATGCCGCGGTCGACCGGCTCGATATCCATCGCGAGATACTTGCCATGGCTCGACGGCTTGGCGAGGCCGCGCCGCGCATTGCGAATCGAAATCGGCAGCACGTCGCGCGCCACCAATCGGCTGGCGCCGCCACGCCGCTCGGCCAGCAATCCGTAGCCGCTGAGCAGCGATCCATATCCGACGACGAGTATTTCGCGATTGTGCAAAATCAGTTTCGAAGCGGCGCACTTCTATCTTGAGCCGCAGAACCCTCACCTAAATTCGGACCGCCTCAACGCCTGACCTCGACTCCTGCCGAACCTGAGAGCAAAATGTCGTCCTCGGCATTTCGCTATTAGCCTTTTTCACTTTTCACTTTTCGCCGGGTGCAGGGGTCACCCCTGCCGAAGGAAGCGTGAAACCCACCGCGGGTTTCACATTCAATTAAGGTCCTAACTTCCCGCCTCTTATATATCCTCCGCGCCGGGGTAGTACTTCCGTTCGCCGAGCGAATCGACGGCAGCCCAGAACTCGGGGCCGCCCGCTTTCATCGGATCTTCGAGCGCCCATGCCTGCCGCTTGTAGTTCCAGCTTTCCGGCCGCAGCCGCTTGGCTTCCTCGAAATATTTCTGCGCAGCTTCCGCGTGTCCTTTCTCGAACAGGTATTCGCCCAGCCTGAAATTGGCCGCCGCACGGACTTGCGCGTCGTCCGGCGTATGCATCCGCTTGAGCACTTCCGACTCGCTGAGAGCGAAGCGGCTGTTCGATCCGTTTGCCACCCAATCGCGAAGCGCGTCCTGGTAGGCCTTGCGCTTTGCCTGCATCTCGCTCATCGCGTCGGCGGGAATCGAAAAATCCGTGTGATTCATCTTCCGGAATGCGTCGGTGACGCCGGCGGGCTCGCTTGGCCGGACTATCTTGCCGCGCTCGTCGATCCACACGGCGGTCGGCACATTGACCATGTCGTAAAGTTCGGCGACAAGATGCCGACGATCGATCAGGCATGGATAGGTGGGCTTGGCCGCCTTGATCCACGGCTCGGTGGCAGCATTGCCGCCGCTGTCGAATGCGATCGCGATGGGCACGAATCCTTTAGGTCCGAGTTCTTCATAGAGGGCCTGCCAGACTGGCAGGTCAAAGCGGCATCCTCACCACGAGGCCCATGAAACGACGAAAGCTTTCTTGCCCCGATAGTCGGACAGCAAATGCATCTTGCCGTCGAGATCGGGCAGGCTGAAATCCGGCGCGTCGAGCGAAGTCAGCGCGCGCTTTCGCTCCGCCGCGGCTTCGCCGAAGCACCATGCGTGATGCTCCGCGTCGGTGACGACCGGCTGTCCGAGCAGATTCGCCAGCGCTGCGAGATTGTAGTGCCCGTCTGCGGCGAACTCGTTCTTGCGCGCGTCGGGCACCGGCACGCACACATCGCCCTTGCAGAATCCCTGCGGCTTGAATTCCCATCCGCTGACGCGATTGAGATCGTCGCCGCTGAGCCACAAGCCGCCGCCGGTCGCGTCCGCATCGATGCCGGCCGTCACCCGTTCGCCATATAATGATGTCGATAGCCATCGCTGATTCCCTCGCGTCAGGATTTCAGCACAAATTCATCCACCAAGCACCTCTCTAAATCCATAAAATCGCGCCGCTCGCGGGGCGCCCGGTGCTTTCTCGCACCGCGCGCACATAGAAACGAATCTGCGCGCGATACTCGTCGAGGCGCGGCGCCACTTCGATATCAGTCTTGAAATCGACGACGATCCAAGCGACGCCCTCGTTGGCGCTCTCCGCAAACGCGAGATCCGCGATTCCTTCGACTGCGGTGCCATCTTCGAGCCGTATCATTAGAGGACATTCGCGCATCACAATGTCTGCATCCCTGGCGCGACGCATCAGCGGAGATTTGAGCGCAGCTACCACGGCAGACGTCGCCGCGGCGATCTCATCGTCGGATGCGCCAATCATCTTGGCCGCACTCGCGGCGATCTTGCCGATCTCGCGCGCATCGGCGTCGAACGGCGCGCGCAGCATCGTAAGGTGCACGAGGCTGCCGAATCGCTTGCCATGAGGCCGGCCGCGATCGCGCAGCGTCTCCTCGATCGCAATCGCATCAGCTAATGCTGGCCCATCCGCCGGCGCCGCAAGCGCGAGTTCGGTCGCAGTCGCGATGTTCATTCTCGGAGTGGTGCCCGCCGCGAGCATCGCCGCACGCTTCGCATTCCAGTCTTCATGCAATTTGACGCCGCGGTCTGACACGAGCTTGTTTTCATCGGCCTGCAACAGCTTGTCCTGCCGCAGCCCCATTTTTTCCTCGACGTTGAGAATCAGCAGCCGCGGATCCCACCAAACTACCTGATGCTCTCCGCGTTGCGCGCGATGTAATCCCGGCGCAACTGATTTCACTTTGCCCGGGGCTTTCGCCGGTCGCGTCAGGACGCTGTCGTCGCCGAATTCGGGGCATCCGGTAGGATGCGCCGACGCGGGCGCGCGCCGCTCCGTGTGCGTCGGATAAACGACAGGATTCAGTCGCGCGAGCCAGCCGTCGCTCTCTTCGTCGCCAACCGCCGGCACCACAAGCAGATCGCGCGCCCGCGTGGCCGCGACGTACAGCAGGCGAATCGATTCCTCCACGTCGCGCTGATGCTCCCTCACCTGATGCTCCTGCAGTTCGCGCGGGGCGCATCCCGCAAGTTCCATCGCGGCCAGCTTCGATGCGGGCTCGATATATCGCGACGCGTCGGCGCGAGTCTCGTTGCAGGTGATATCGGCCAGGATGACGACCGGGAACTCGAGGCCCTTCGCGCGATGCACCGTCATGATGCGCACGCCCTCGGTCCCTTCCTCGACGATCGGCGTCTCGCTCGCCTCGTCGCGTTCGGCGCGCGCTTCGAGCTCATCGACGAACGCGCGGAACGAGGTGGTTCCGCCACGCGCTTCGTAACGCCGCGCCTGATCCATGATTCGCATGATATTCGCCAACGCCTGCTCGCCGGTCGGCCAAATCGCAAACCCCGCATGCGCGCGAGTCTCAGCCAGCAGCTTCGCGATCGTTTCCGCAATCGGGCGTCGATTCCGTCCGCGATGCAGATTCTTGATCACCTCGAGCGCGCACTTCACTTCCTTAAGACTCGCCGGCAGATCGTCGGGGAGCTTGCGAAACGGATGCAGGCTGCCAAGCGTCATGCGGAATTCGAGCAGGGCAGCGTCGGACAACGCAAACACGGGACCATGCAGGGCCGCGAATACCGTCAACTCGTCATCGGGCCGCTCGATTGCGCCGAGCAGATTGCGGATAGCGATCACTTCTTCGCGCTCGTTGAACGATCCGCCCTTGACCAGCACGTGCGGCAGATGCCGCGCTTCGAGCGCGCGCAGATATGGTCGCGTCACGTCACGCCCGAACGAATTCATGCGGCGAAACAGAATGCATATGTGGCGCGGACGAATCGGCACGCGCACCTCGGGCGCCTCACGCTCGGTCACTGTCCATCCGCTTTCATGCACCAGCCATCGCGCGTACGCGGCAATCGCCTCGGGGATCGACTCGTCGATTTTCCAGTTGACGACGCGGCCAAAGTCGCCGTAGGGCTCCGGCACCGGCAGCACGACGATCGACGGTTGCGTCCCTGGCTCGGCGCGATACGGCATCAGCGGCGCATACAACGGCTGGGTGCCCGATTCCTCGCTCATCAACGGCGCGAACGCCGCGTTGACCATCGTCTGAATTGCGGGCGTCGCGCGAAAGCTGACCGTCAGATGCTCGAGTTGCGCGCCGTGCATCAGCAGCAGTTGCTTGACGCCCTGGTAGAGCGAGACGTCGGCGCGGCGGAAACGGTAAATCGATTGCTTCGGATCGCCGACGATAAACAATTTGCCGTCGATCGGCCTCACCTGCAGCCAGTTGGTCTCGGCGGGGTCGGCTGACGATAGCAGCAGCAGAATTTCCGCCTGCAGTGGATCGGTGTCCTGGAATTCGTCGACGAAAATATGCGTGAAGCGACTCTGCAACTCGGCGCGCACCGCCGGATTGTCGCGAACCAGGTTGCGCGCGACCAGCAGCAGGTCCAGGAAGTCCAGCCGGCCGGCGCGGCGCTTCAGGTCCTCGTAGATGCCGACGATCGGCCACAGTTCGTCGCGCAGGAGCGGCGCGAGATTCGCGCCCGCATCGTCGCGGAACTTTTCCAGCCGCGCGCGCAGCTCGGCGCGACGCCGAAAAACTTCCTCGCGATCGACCTCGCCGAACCCGCCGCCGTATCCCTTCCAGTCCCAGCGCCGCCCGGTGCAGAGCGCGATCAACACCGACTCGAGCGCGTCATGGTCGCGCCCGCGCACCGCCTCGAGCCGCGTCGCCTCGGCCACGGGACGCGCGATCGCGACGAGGCCTTTCGCCAGCCAGTCGTCGTCCTCGCCAAGTTCAGCAAGTTTGCCGAGCGCTTCGACCTCCGCGATGATCGCGTCGATTTCTGCGTCGCGCGCC
The DNA here is from genome assembly GCA_963850125.1 of uncultured delta proteobacterium. GTDB lineage: Bacteria > Desulfobacterota > Binatia > Binatales > Binataceae > Binatus. The sequence goes on from CAWKKB010000002.1 coordinate 648,792, forward strand.
ATCGGCGAATGCTGCCAGGGCGAATCGAAATCGCGCCAGTTCATCAGCTCGAGCGCCGCACGGCGCGCGATCGCGCGCGGCCCCGTGCGCGACGACAGATCGCGCCGCCGCAGCAATCGCCGCATGCCTTCGCCTGGATTGTCGAGGATTTTTTCGAACCATCGCTCGAACGCCGCGTCGAACATCTCGCCCGCAACGTCCTCGGGCGCGACTTCGAACATCGGATCGACTTGCGCTTCGACTGGCCGTTCGCGCAGCAGGTCCGCGCAGAACGAATGAATGGTTCCGATTCGCGCTTCTTCCAGTTGCTTCAGCGCGAGGTCGAACCGCGCACGCCCTTCGCTCGAAGGCTCGGTGCTTTGGCGCGCACGTTCGATTTCGGCGCGAAGCCTCAGCTTCAGCTCGCCCGCCGCCTTCTCAGTGAAGGTCACCGCGACAATCCGCGCCAGCTCCCCGCGCCCCGATCCGATCACCGACACGATTCGATTCACTAGCGCCGTGGTCTTGCCGGTCCCCGCAGCCGCTTCGATCACGAGCGTGACGTCGAGGTCGTCGCGAATCCGATCGCGCACCGCCTGGTCCGAGATGATTGCGGGAGTCACGAGCGTCATGGCATCGCGCGCATCCGCTTCAGCGCTTCGAGCCGCGGTTTCTGTGGTTTGATTTTCGAACGGCGCTCCTCGTACGGGCCGCACACGCGCTTGTAGTCGCACCAATCGCATTCGCGATCGTCCGGCGCGGCCGGCAGAAAGCCCGCCTCGAGCGATTCCTTGACGATCGCGACGAAGTCACGCGACGCTTTGCGCGCCTCGTCGTTAATCTCGACTACTCGCTCTTCATATCCGCCGGCGGCGGTGCAGTAATAGAGACGCCCGGCGTAAATCTTCTCGCCGAGCACCTTTTCCGCGGCGAGAGCATAAAAAACCGGCTGCAGCGTCTTGCCGCCGCCAATTACGAAATTCTTCTCGGCGCGAACTTTCCCGGTCTTGTGATCGGTCATACGGATTCGGCCGGCGGGATCGCGCTCGAGCAAATCGATCGAACCGCGCAGACTGAGCCCGCCCTCGATTGCGACCGGGTCCGCCGAGCTATGCGGGTCCGCCTGCGCGCGATGGCTCAGCCCGAAGCCGAGTTCGAACCATTCGGGCCGCCAATGCTCCGGATCGTCGGCCGCGCGCCGCAACCATTCGCGCAAGTCCGCGCGGATACTTTCGATTCCGTCGAGCCACACGCGTTCGATCGCGGGCGCGAGATCCTCATGCCATCGCGCGGCAACTTCGTCGAGCCTTTCATCGAGCAGTCCCGATGCGTCGTCCAAATCTTCGGGCGTGACTGGCAGCACGTCGAGCTCGCGAAGCGCCGACAGGATTTCGTATTGAACTTCCGCAAACAGCCCACCGCGCGTGAGCGGGTCGAGTGTCTCGATCGCCTCGGGTTCCTCGCGCGGCTCGAGCCGATGGACCGCTTGCAGAAAAAATCGATACGGACACGCCGCGAAATTCTGAAGCGCGGTCGGCGAGTACGATCGCTTCGACAACTGATGCTTCCCCAGCGCCGCCAATGCCGCCGCGTCGGGATCGACCAGGCCGTCTGCCGGTGTCCACCGCCGGAGCCATCGTCGCGCCCGCGCGCGCAGCGCCCGCCCCAGATGCACGTTGGCGCCTAGCAGATAGTTCGCCGCGCCGATGGTGGTCTGCGGATCCGCTTCCACCAGTTTGTCGAGCACGGCCAGATCGAACTCCGCGTCATCGATCGCGTCCGCAGGATTCGCCGGCGCTGGCCACGAAAGCCGCGTCGTCGGCTGAGACGACGCGCGACTCGCGAGCTCATCGAAACCGGGCAGGCGCCCTTCCGCCGCGCGCAGAACTTCAAGCGCGTAGAACGACGGCACTCGAGGACGACCCTGATCGAGATCGAGGCGCGGATAGGAAAACATCGCACGCTCGCGCGCCGCGCCCGCCGCAATTCGTAGCGCGAGCCGTTCCGCGCCGACGCGCCGTTCATTGCGCGCGAGATACGGACTCAGCCGCGCGCGCGCAGCGTCGGAAAGAATCGGATCCTCGGTCAGCTTGCGCGGGAACATCCGCTCGGCAAGCCCGGGAACGATAACGACGTCGAACTCCATGCCGCGCGCGCGATTCGGGGGCGCGACGAACACCGCGCCGTAGCGGCGAACGCGTCGCGGAGCCTCGAGGCGTCCGAGCCGATCGTTCAGCACCAAACGCACCTCATCGAGTCCGACCGGCCCGACCGGAGCCATCGGCTCGAGCTCCGCCAGCGCGGCGAGAACCGGCTCGCGATCGCGAATCGCCAAGTCGACCAGCTTGCGCAAAAATTTCAGCCATTCGCCCCAGGTCGCGTCGCGCGGCGCCGCTTCGAGCATCGAAAGAATCGGCATCGCAACTTCGCCCAGATGCGCGAGGTCGAGAATCCTCCGCTCGAGACTCGCGGCATGCGCATCGTCGTCGACAATCTCCTTACGCCGCGCAGCTAGCTCGTTGCCCAGACCCGCCAGCCGCTTATGCCATCTCTCCGCGCTGCCGATAACGGCCGCATCGACCAACAACCGTTCCCATCGCCACGGCGCGCGCGCCGTTCCGTCGATGACGGGGACAGGATCGGAAACGTCAGTGTCGCTCGCCGTGTCTTTCGCGGCGTCGTCTTCAACTTCGAGATCCAACTCCAGCGGCACGCACGCGAGTTCCGCGTCGGGACTGATTGTCGCCTCGTCCTCGCGCGGGCGATCAGGATCGGGCACTTGAGCGAGCGAGAGATATTCCGCAAAGCGGCGCGCCGACAGATTTTCCGCGGCGCAGCAAAGCAGCGCGAGCATCGCGCGACCGCCCGGCTCGGGGCGCCGCGTGCCGCGCGCGAAGTAAGCGGGAATGTCGGCGCGAGCGAGCGCCTCCTGCAGGTACGGCGCGTAGCGGACAGGGTCATGCAGCAGCACCGCGATTCGATCGAACGGCACGCCGCGAAGCGCCTCGCATGCGATTCGGCGCGCGATCTCGACACATTCATGCATCTCGCCCGGCGCCGAAATCACCGTCACCGTTTCGTCCACGTCGCGTTCGGGCGGCGCAGTGTCGGCGAACAGATGCGTCTGCAGACGCACGAGCGACGGCGCGAGGTCTTCGTCTGCCGTCGGTGACGATACGGCCGCGCGCACGCCAAGCGCGTCTTCGAGGATCGTTTGCAAAGGCGAGTCGCCGGCGGGAATCGTAGCGAGAATCGAGGGCGAACGAGCCGCGAGCGCTGCAATAAAGTCTCGATCAAGCGCGCTGTCCACCGATGGATCCAGCAACAGAATCGGAAGTCCAACGAAGCGCGGCGGCTCACTCGAAAGCACGGCTCGCGTCGCGACTTTCAGCATCCCGGCCCGATCGATCAGCTTCGCTTCCGCCAACTCGGCGTCAAACTGCGCGAGTGTCGCCGCAATCGCCTCGCCAGCCCGTCCGAGCGCGCGCAACTGCTCGACGCCAATGTCGTTCCATCGAAGTTCAATCAGCGTCCGCGCCAGCGCGCGTGAAAAGCCGGGGAGCTTCAGCACCGAATCGAAATACGCGAGCGCTCCCGACGGGGCGAGACGGAAGACCGCGCGTGCCGCGACCGCCTCGGCCGCAAGCCCGTCCGCAGGCGCGAGGCCGGCATCGGCGAGTTCCTCGGCGGCGAGCAGACCGACCAGCCGGTTGAGCGTCATGCGATGTACGCCGAGCATCGCACCGCGCGACACCGCGAATGCGCGCACCAGGTCGTCGGCAGCCTCCTTGACCGACGCGATTACGAGGATTTCGCGCGCAGACGGCTGCGACTCCAACCACGCGCGGGCGGCCGCGATTCGTTCGGCGGCGCGCTCGGTGACTATGATTTCGCGAAAAGCTGGCATCGGCGCGGCGCGGCTCGATGCCGCGCCACACGTCTATCGTCCGCTCCGGTAATTGCGTCTCGCAAGAGGCCGTGCCGCGTTGTTTCCACAGCGCGACAACCGTTGTCACGTGAAAACCCGGCTTTTACTTACCGGGGCGCGCGGTCTCGACGCTTTGCGCGGGCGCGATATTGAACGGGCCGGCTACGGTATTCGCCATCGCTTCGGTAGCGTTCTTGTCGGAGCTGATCGCCTTCATGATTGCGCCGGTCGCCGCCGCCATCAGCGTCTGCTTCTTGGCAGTGACGCGGGCAGCGCTCGCGTCGATCGAGTCGAGCAGGCCCTGGCATCGCGGCATCACATAGCGCGCGATCAATTCGTAGCTGCGCCACATTTTTTCGCGCGGCGCCCAATCGTGCGCGAAACTCAGAATTGTACCGAAGCCGCCGGAAAGCTCCTTCAGCTTCGCGAGCTTCTCGAGCGCGTCTTCCGGCGTGCCAAAAATGCCGCCGCCGAACTCGTCCATGAACTTCGCAGCCTGGTAGCCGTCTTCGAAATCTTTTCCGTCGGGCCGGCCGAGTATTCCGACCACGTACTCGTTGTTCCAGCGTTTCAGCCCGTCGGCGACATCGCGATATGCCTGCTCTTTCGAATCCGCGAGATGGAACGGCATGACGATTCGCCAGTTCGCGCGGTCCACCTGCTTGCCGTGTTCCTTGGCCGAGCTCTCGGCGAAGCTCCACTGCGTCTTGAGCGCCGTCAGACCCTCCTGCATGTACGACGCGACCGACAACACCCCCACCCCGTATTTGCCCGCGGCCTTCATCCCGGCCGGAGAGATCATCGACGCGACCGCTATCGGCATCTGCTTTTGCAGTGGCCGCAGATGCAGCGCCGCGTCGCGCAGCAGGTACCAGGATCCGTCGACGGTGATCGGCTCGCGCTCATTGAGCAGCCGGATTATCACGCCGAGGCCTTCGTCCATCTGGTCGCGCTGGGTCATCGGATCGATGCCGAGCATGAACGCGTCGGAGGGCAGTGCGCCGGGCCCCACTCCGAGCATCGCGCGCCCGCGGCTCAGCATATCGAGCATCACCATTCGCTGCGCAACGGTGAACGGGTGATGGTACGGGATCGAGACGACGCCGGTGCCGAGCTTGATCCGCTGGGTGCGCTGCGCGGCGGCCGCGAGAAACATTTCCGGCGACGCAATCGTTTCCCATCCGCCCGAATGATGCTCGCCGACCCAGAACTCGTCGTAGCCGAGGCCGTCGAGCAGGGTCGCGAGTTCGAGATCGCGCTCGAGTTGGAGCATCGGATGCTCTCCGATCGGATGATGAGGAGCGAGAAAAACGCCAAAGCCGAGCCGATTGTCCACGACGGCCTCCCTAGAGAATTAAACGGTCGTTCAATTACGAGTGTTACCGCAGGGCGAGGCGCCTACGCAATCGCTCGAACCATCTTGATGTGAAACCCGGGCTGGGCTTCAAGGGTGGCGTCGCTACTTCGAGCCGCCCTTTTCTCGCATTGAGACTTCGTCCCACAACAGGATCTGGTAGTCGTCGGGATCTCGAAGCTCGGCGCCGTAGCCCCAGAAATATTTACCCGGTGGATTCACAAACGGGACGCCCTGCGATTGCAGCTCTTTGTATTTTGAATCGACGTCATCGACTTGCAGGGTCAGCGAGCACTTCGCGCCGGATAGTTGCGATGGTTGCTCATACACAAAAATCGTGAAGCCGGCGTCGTCCTGGATCGCGGAGGTCTTTCGATCGGGAACCTCGAATTCAACCTTGAAGCCAAAGTTGCGCACGTACCAATCGCGCGATGCCTGGTAGTTCGTGACCGGAAGGTTCATATGATCGAATTTGACCATTGCTCTGGCCCTCTCGAATTCGGGATCCTTCGCTTCGCTCTAAAATGACAGAGGACAGAACCTGAGAGCGAAATGTTGCCTCAACATTTCGCTCTTCTCCCTGGGTGCAGGGGTCACCCCTGCCCAAGGAAGCGTGAAACCCACCGCGGATTTCACATTAAATTAAGTTCCTTCTCACTATTTCTGCCTTGGGTGCACGGCGTTGTAGTCGCGGATTGCTTTGAGGATCGCGCCGCCGGCCTTTTCCATCAGCACTTCCTTGTTGGCCGTCACGCGGGCTGCCGATGCTTCGATCGGCTTGATCAGCCCCTGGCATCGCGGCATCACGTAGCGCGCGAGCAGTTCGTAGCTGCGCATCATTTGCGGACGCGTCGCCCAATCGTGCGCGAAACTCAGGATTGTGCCGAAGCCCCCCGAGAGTTTCTGCAGTTGCGCGATACGTTCGAGCGCGTCTTCGGGCGTGCCGAAGATTGCGCCGCCGTACTCGCTCATCCGCTTGGCGGCTTGGTAGCCGTCGGGGAAGGTCGGGCGTTTCGGCGTGCCGAGAATCCCCACGATGTACTCGTTCTGCCACCGCTGGAGGCCCGCCGCGACTTCGCGCATCGCCTGTTCTTTCGATTCCGCCAGATGAAACGGCATCACGATTCGCCAGTTCGCGCGATCGATCGTATTGCCGAATTCCTTCGCCGAGGTCTCGCCGAAATTCCACTGCGTCGGCAGCGCCATCAAACCTTCTTCGGAATACGACGCGACCGACAGCACGCCCGCGCCGTACTTGCCCGCGGTCTTCATCCCGGACGGCGAAATCGTCGACGCAACTGCAATCGGAATCTTTTCCTGCAGCGGACGAATCTGTAGCGCAGCGTTGTTGAGCTCGAACCACGAGCCCTTGAAAGTGAACGGCTCGTCCTCAGTGAGCAGCCGGATGATCACGCCGAGGCCCTCATCCATCCGGTCGCGTTGCGTCATCGGATCTATTCCGAGCATGACAGCGTCCGACGGCAGCGCGCCGGGCCCCACGCCAAGCATCGCGCGGCCGTGGCTCAGATGATCGAGCATCACCATGCGCTGCGCGACGTTGAACGGATGATGGTACGGGATCGAGACGACGCCGGTGCCCAATTTTATTCGTTTGGTGCGCTCAGCCGCGGCAACCAGAAACATTTCCGGCGACGCAATCGTTTCCCATCCGGCCGAATGATGCTCGCCGACCCAGAACTCGTCGTAGTGCAGATCGTCGAGCAACTGGGCGAGTTCGAGATCACGCTGAAACTGGAGCGTGGGATGCTCGCCGATAGGATGATGCGGCGCGAGAAACACGCCAAAACCGAGACGCTTGGTCATAACTCGACTCCTTGTTTTACAAACTGCGGCGCGTTGGCGCTTCAGCTGCGCAGCACCGCGACGTGCACAGAATCCAAATACTCGTCGAGGCGCGTGATTCGGCCGTGCTCGACGTTGCAAATGATGCACGCGGGGAGGCGCAGTTCCTTCCCCGACGATTTCACACGCCCGCGCATCACGTGCTGCTGCACGAAGCCGGTCGGAGTCGGGTGCCGGCGAATTTCGGTGTACGCAATGTCCGAAATGTTGGCGACCACCCATCCGAGTACGGCTAAATTCTCGTCGACAGTCTGTGTAGCGCTGTCGCTGTTGTGCCAGATAATCGCATCCGGGGCGTAAATTTCGCGGATGACCGCAATATCACCGCGCTCGATCGCCTTGAACAGCCGATCGGCGGCGTCGAGCGATTGTTCCGGATTGGTTTTCGATTGCATCACATGCTCGCGCTCGGCGCGGTTGATGGTTGAATGGTCGGGGCTGGGGTCGACATGCTGCCCGGACTGGTTATGGGCGCTGATGGAGTCCCAATCAGCGGCGTCGGCGTCGCCATCGCAGTCGGCACCGACACCGTCGGCAGCGGACCCGAGGAAGTCGGCTCCGACGAGGGGCTCGCGGCTTCCGACGGAACTGGTGCGGCCGCCATCAGCGCCGTCCCTGCGCCGTAATCGTACACCAGCACGCCGCCGAGATGCGCCGAGTAGCCGAGCGTCGCAACCGCAAGTAGGGCGACGATGAGATAAATCGGGCGCGACCCCGCCATGAAGCCGAACGACTGAATCATCAGTCGCCAGATTGCGAGGACGCCGAATCCTATCGCGAGATACTCGCCCAACTGCGCGTGCCGGTGCAGGACCTCCCGCGCCGGTTGGCCCAGCGCGTTCCAGATGCGATCGGCTTCCATATCGCCGGTGAAATACGAACCTCCGGCCGCGAGCGCGCCGAGGATCATCAGTAGGACCGCGGTGTAGCGGAGCCAGAGGCGAGTCGGGCTCGCGAAGAGATCGATCAGTACCGCGACGAACAGCAGCGCGACCGAGAAGTGATCGACGACCGGATGAAGCTGGTAGGGTTGCAGGAATTTCACGACTTGGTCCATCGATGCTCCTTGAATTGGACGGGGTTCGAGTTCGCGCGGCCGTGAAACCTGGATGGCGCGACACGCAGTCTGTGCAGTTTATCGCAGAGCCCCCGTCAGCACGCAAGAATTCACAGCAACCTAACCCCTAACCCCTTCCCGAGCGGGAAGGGGAACAAGATTTCCGGTTCCCCTTCCCTCGAGGGAAGAGGTTACTCCATCTATTCCGGTTCCCCTTCCCTCGAGGGAAGGGGTTAGGGGTTAGGTTCTTTAGCCCGTATCGCTATCTCAAGCTCGCGGATCTCGACATCGCTCCACGCACGCTGCGTTAAGAAATACCGGAGCGCGCGGACAGTCGTCAGCTTGCCGAAATCGGGCGTCCACCATTCCTCGAATCCAAAATCCGATGCGTCCGGATTCCCAGCGACCGCACCGCTTTCGGTCTTGCCAATCGTCACGACGATGTTCGCGTCTTCGGGCGAACCCGTCTGCGTGAAATCGCGCAGGTACCATTGCACCTGTGGCGCATCCTCGGGAATGAATGCGCTCGCGCCGGGAGATACCGTATTCCGTACGCGCTCACATTCCTTCACCGTCCGAATCGAGGTAGCCGGCTCGGACCAGAACAGCAGTGCATGCCGGCGCCACGACGCCTCGCTCGTGTCGGGCGCAGGATAAACAAAGTTGGTCGCGATCTGAACGTAGAGCGTGAGCGCGACCGCCGCAGCAATCACGTAACGAATCGAGTTCCAGCGCTCTGACCCATGCATCCAATCCACCGCACAAGCTGCGACCAGGGCCAGCGGCGCAACGATCGCAACGACCGCATCAGTATGATTCGCGCTCACCGATGCAAACGTCGCGAGGCTGACAATCGCCCAAACCACCGACCACGCGGCAAAGCGATGGCGGACGCCTCGCGAGACCACCGCGAATATGCCGACGATCGCCAACGCCACGACGATGAATTCGTAAAACAGCAAAATCGGAACAATTCTGTGAATTGCGTGATCGAAGGCGATTGACGGCGCGAGGAATGCGGCATGGAAGTAGTACTCGACCGATGCCGCCAGCGGCCGGTGAAAAAACGCCGTCGTCAGCACGATCCACAAGCCAATCGCGAAGGCGGCGCAGACAATCACGAGCAAGCGCCGCCGATCCCACCATACGCGCAGGCGCAACCGTCGATGGTCAGTTCGAGCAATGTCGACGATGCCGACCAAAATCAGAGATCCGATCATCGCCGACGCCGTCACGTAGCCGATTGGATCGGCGGTGAGCCACAGCGCGATCGCGAGGCCCAGCCCTGCCGCGCGGAGAACGCTCGGACGCCGGCGCATACTCTCTGCGATCGCAATCGCAATCATCATGAACGCCGTTGACGCGATGACGGTCGAGCCGCCGAGCGAAAAATAGGCCACGCTCGGCGAAATCGCGATCAACGCGGAAAAGGCCGACGCTCCCGCGCGTCCCAGCACCGGACGCAGCGCAAATCCGGTCGCGATCAGCAGCAGCCCGCATAGCGTCACGACGATTCGCGAGGTCGCATCCGACGCACCGATCGCCGCGAAGATCCAGCCCTGGAGTATCGTCACCCACGAGGTATCCGACAGCGCGAAAGCCTGGCGGCCATGCCGCGCAATCAGGAGCGCCGTCAGCGCGTCCGTCCCCTGCGCCGCGTCGAGCGGACGGGCTCCCAGAGCGACAATGCGCGTGATGAGCGCGTACGCCGCGACTACGTACCATCCGAGATGTTCGGCGGTGACGACATAAATCGCGCGCGTGAGCCGTTGGTGGCTGAGGTCGGTTGCAAGCTCGATGGTCGGCGGCGCGGGTCGAGGTGTAAGCTCGGCGCGCTCGCGCGATTCGTAGTCGAGCCGCCATTCGTCGTCTGGAATTATTTCCGCGCCTGCCATTCTATTTTTCCGCTCTTGCGCTCTCGCTATTGCCGGGACCGCGCGATGTCAACGCCGCGCGCCGAAAAATTAATTGGTCCGAAATGCGATTTGCACTTGAGCGAATCGCCTGCCCAGCTATGCTGGAAAATTCGGGTCACGCGACAATGCCCAAGTTCGAAATAAACACCCGCCGTTTGATCAACGGCTCGCTGTCGTTCCTGGCGCTGGCCGCGATCATCGCGCTTTTCTTTGCGTATCGCAGCCACGCGCAACATCTCATTCCGCACAACGTCCCGGTCTCGATCCAACATCTTCCATACTACGCGTTTTGCTCGTTCTACCGGATGCTCGCCGCGTACGTCATCGCACTGGTTTTTTCGATCATCTATGGAATGGCGGCGGCGCGCGGCGGGCTCTACGAGCGCATCCTGATTCCCGCCATCGATATCGCGCAGTCGGTGCCGGTGGTCGGGTTTTTTCCCGCCGCGGTTTATTTCTTCGTCGCACTCGCACACGGCAGCCGCCTCGGCGTCGAGATGGCCGCAGTTTTTCTCATCTTCACCAGCCAGGCGTGGAACATGGCGCTCGGCGTCTACGAAGCGGTCAAAACCATTCCCGAGGATTCGAAGGACGCGATCGAGTCGTTCGGCGGGCGCGGATGGCTCAAGTTCAAGCGCCTGCTGCTGCCCGCCAGCATCCCGAAGCTGGTGTACAACTCGATCCTGTCGTGGGTCGCGGGATGGTACTTCCTCATCGCGTGCGAAATCATCACGGTCGGTCCCGCCAGCTACCGGCTCCCGGGCCTCGGAAGTTTTTTGTGGGAAGCCTCCGAGAAAGGACGCAACTTCGACCTCGCCTCCGGCCTTCTCACCCTGCTCGCGATCATCGTGTTGATGGATATGATCGTATGGCAGCCGCTCTCCACCTGGGCGGAAAAATTCAAGTACGAATTTGCGGCGTCGTCGGGCGCGGTGCAATCGCTCGGGATGTTCGACGCGCTGTCTGGAGTCGGTCCTGCAGTCACCCGCGCGTTGCGTGCGATCCTGCGGCCACCCTTCAGATTGATCGCGATCGCGTTGGAAGCCCTCCCGAGCGGCCCGCAGCTCTCGGTCGAACAAAGCAAGCGCCTGGCGACTATCGTGCGAACGTTGATCATCAGCGTGATCGTGATCTTCACCACCTGGGCGCTGGCCCGCGGCTTGATCGCATTGATCAGAACGCTGTCGCAGCCGTGGCCGTCCGACGCGAAGCAAATTCCCGAAGCAATCGTCCTCTCGACTATTCGCATGACGATCGCATACGCGATCTCGCTGGCATGGACGGTGCCGTGCGCGCTCGCGGCCAGCGAGAATCCGCGCTTCAATCGAATTCTCTCACCCATCGCGGAAATTGTCGGCTCGATGCCCGCGACGGCGCTCTTCCCGGTCATCGTTGCCGCCTTCATCCAGTTTGCAGGCGGGATGAATATCGCCTCGGTCGTGCTCATCTTGACCGGGATGCAATGGTACCTGCTGTTCAACCTGCTCGCGGGAATTAACCAGGTGCCCGAGGACCTGAAGGAAGCCGCGCGAGCATTCGGGCTCTCCCGCGTTGCGCGATGGCGCAAGCTGATTCTTCCCGCCGTCACGCCGTCACTGATCACCGGAAGCATCACCGGCTGGGGGGGAGGATGGAACGCGCTAATTCTCTCCGAATACTTTGTTTACAATAATCAGACCCACGAGGTGCTTGGGATCGGCTCCCTGCTCGACGCCGCCACCTACAAATCCGGCAATGGCGTGATGATTCTTTTGAGTCTCCTATCGATGATAGCGGTGGTGCTACTGTTGAACCGGCTCATGTGGCGCCCCTTGTACAACCTTGCCACGGAGCGATACAGGCTGGACTACTGACGCGACCCCCGACTATGTGCGATTCGGACTCATCTGACCCATGGCCCTCCTCGAGCTCAAACACATCTCGAAAAGTTTTGCGCATGCCAAGGGCACGTTGCAGGTGCTCAACGATATCAACTTCGACGTGGAGGTGGGTGAGTTCGTCGCGATCGTCGGGCCCTCGGGATGCGGTAAATCAACCCTGTTGCGCATCATCAACGGCATCGTGCCGATGACTTCGGGACAGGTGTTGTATCGCGGGCGGCAGGTCGATGGGATCAATCTCGAATGCGCGCTCGTGTTCCAATCATTCGCGCTGCTGCCGTGGCTGTCGGTAAAGGCCAACGTCGAGCTCGGACTCGAAGCGCAGGGACTGCCGCTGGCCGAGCGCGAAAAGCGCGCAGGAATCTACATCGACAAGGTCGGACTCGACGGCTTCGAAGAAGCCTACCCGCGCGAGCTCTCGGGCGGGATGAAGCAGCGCGTCGGTTTCGCCCGCGCGCTTGCGGTCGAGCCCAAGGTGCTGATGATGGACGAGCCGTTCTCCGCGCTCGACGCCTTGACCGCGATCACGCTGCGCGAGGAGCTGCTCGACATCTGGCAGTCGCCGGACATGCCGGTGAAAAATATCGTGCTGGTTACGCACATTATCGAGGAGGCAATCGAGCTCGCGGACAGGATCATCGTGATGGCGGCGAGCCCCGGCCGCATAGTCAAGGATCTCAAGGTCGAGTTGCCTAGGCCGCGCGATCGCCGCACCGAGGCGTTCAACGCCCTCACTGACAAGGTCTTTTCGCTGATCGAGGAGCGCGCCTGATGCCTCCCGCGTCGATAACTCCGCTTCCCGACGTCGGGCTGAATCCGGTCTTCGGCCTCCTCGAATTGCTTGAGGATCGCGGTGGGCGCGAGGACGGTTACAAAATCGCGCGCGATCTCAACATCAGATTCGGCGATTTGCTCAAGGTGATGAAGGCTGCCGAGATTCTCGGCCTGGTTTCAACTCCGGCCGGCGACGTGCAGCTCGAGCCGCTCGGTAAACAATTTCTCGAGGCGGGGATCAACGACCGCAAGCTCATCGTGCGCGAGCAGTTGAAGAAACACGGCCTGTTCAGCTACTTCATCCGCCTTCTTCGCGGCCAGGAGGACAAGTCGCTTTCCAAGGAAGTCGTGCTCGAACACCTCGCGATGCTCCTGCCGAGCGAAAAACCCGAACGCCAATTTAATACGATGGTTGGCTGGGGGCGCTACGCCGAGCTATTCGGATATAACAAGGACGAGGACCGATTCTATCTCGACAACGAATAGCAGGATGTTGAAAGAGTAATTTTCAACGCCTGCTTCCTCTCTCTTGTCTCCCCCAAAGGGGGAGATGTTAAAGGTAGGAAGACATCTTTTACGCAGGATGTTAAAAGACTTGAAGTCGAAACGACAATTAACCCGAAATTTTTAACATCCTGATAAGGAGAACTCGAAATGGCAACCGAAGCTGAAAAAGTCGTGACCGAATTCTGCAACGCATGGCCGCGCAAGAACATCGACGAGCTCCTCGGCTTCTTCACTGACGACGCCGTCTATCACAACATCCCGCTCGATTCGGCCAAGGGCAAAGACGCCATCCGCAGCGTCATCAACACTTTCCTGCCGATGGCCAGGTCACTCCAGTTCAAAGTGCTGAACAGCGGTAGCAACGGCAACGTCGTCTTCAACGAGCGCGTCGACATCTTCGACCTCGGCAACGGCAAGACGATCTCGCTGCCGGTAGCAGGCGTCTTCGAAGTCAAGGGCAACAAGATCAGCGCATGGCGCGACTACTTCGACCTGGCCACCTACACGAAACAGATGAGTTAGCTGTCTTTCATGTTGTCCCCCTTCCCACAGGGGAAGGGGGTAGGGGGTTAGGTTCCGCGCTCCAGCGCCATCTCGCGCCGGTGTAAGCTTCCATTCACGATGGCTTCGACTGTAACCCACGCCATCATCGGCACCGCCGGACACATCGATCACGGCAAGACCGCGCTGATCAAGGCGCTCACCGGCCAGGACACCGATCGCCTCAAGGAGGAAAAGGAGCGCGGGATTTCCATCGATCTCGGCTTCGCCTATTTCACGCTGCCTGACGGCACTCGCGCCGGCATCGTCGACGTGCCCGGCCACGAACGCTTCATCCGCAACATGCTCGCCGGCGCCCACGGCATCGATCTCGTACTGTTCACCGTGGCCGCTGACGACGGCGTGATGCCGCAGACCGAAGAGCATCTCGACATCCTCCATCTGCTCGGCACCCGCCGCGGCATTTTCGTCATCACCAAGGTCGACCTCGCCGACCCCGCGCGGCTGCGCGACGTGCGCGACGAGATCGAGCTGCTGACGGACGGCACCATGCTCGCCAGCGCGCCGGTGGTCGAGGTCTCGTCGGTAACCGGCCTCGGCCTCGACCAACTGCGCGCCGAGATCGTGCGCCAGCTCGACGGCTTCCAGGCGCGCCGCGCCACCGGCATCTTTCGGCTGCCCCTGGATCGCGCGTTCGTCATCAAGGGACACGGCATCGTAGCGACCGGCACTGCGATGGGCGCCGAGGTCCGCGTCGGACAGAAACTCCGGGTGCTGCCGTCGGGAAACGAGGTCCGCGTGCGCTCGATCCAGGTGCACTCGGATTCCGTCGAGAGCGCCGGGCTATGTCAGCGCGTCGCGCTGAATCTCACCGGCGCCGAAAAGATCGATCTCGCCCGCGGTGACGTGCTCGCCGACGAGCGGCTCGACGCGGCCACCGCGCGCTTCGACGCATGGCTCGAAATTCGGCCCGCCGCGAAGCGCGCGTTCAAGAACAATACGCGCACGCGGCTCTTCATCGGTACCACCGAGACTATCGCCCGCGCGATCGTACTTGATGAAGCGGACGCAATCGCGCCGAAAGCGGCTGGCTTCGCGCAACTGATCACCGAGGACCCGGTCGTCGCGCTCGCGGGCGACCGCTTCGTCATCCGCGACGAAACCAATTCGCGCACTCTCGGCGGCGGCATAGTCCTGAATCCGTTGGGCCGCCGCGTCCGCAAGCCAATCGAGGCCTATCGCGCCAATCTCCGCATGCTCAAGGATTCGTCCGGCGCCGACGCGCTCGAAGCGCTGATCAATCTGCAGGAAAGTTTCGCGCTCGGCACGATCAGGCTTGCGACCCTCATGAACATCCCTGATGCGGAGGCCGACGCCGCGCTTAGTGAAGCGCCGCGCTTCGTCAAGCTGTCAGTTGGCGACGAAGAAGCATTCACGACGCGGAGCAAGTGGGACGATCTGAAACGCTTCACGCTCGCCGCGCTCGAGAAGCATCACAAGACCGAGCCGCTTTCACCAGGCCTCGAGATGGAAGCACTCCGCACGCGGCTGCCTTACGAAATCGGCGCGCGCGCATTCCGTCCGATTCTCGATCGTCTCAGTCACGAATCGGAAATCGTGCGCGAGGAAAGTGTGCTCCGCTTGAAGAGCCATCGCGTCCAACTGGGCGGCGACGCCGGGACGCTAGGCGCGAGAATCGAAGCTGCCTTGACCAGCGCGCAGTTCCAACCGCCGGATCTCAAGCAGTTAGCTGAAGCATTGAAAATTCCCGCCAGCCAACTCCCGCATCTAAGGACCGTGCTGCTCGCGATGGAACGTCAGGGCCGCATCATCAAGATAGCGACCGACTTATATTTCAGCCGCGCCGCCGCCGACGCCGCGAAAGATCGCTTGGTCAAATATCTGGAGACTCATCCAGAGATCACGGCCGCGGTCTTCCGCGATCTGCTAGGCGCGTCGCGCAAGTTCGCTATCGCGCTGCTCGATCACTTCGACCACACCGGCATAACGACGCGCGTCGGCGACACGCGGCGCCTCCGCTCTCCCGCTTCGTGATTCGATTTTATCATCCCGGTTCCCCGCATAACCCGTTCGCGTTTCGTTCTCCTGAACTAAAAAACGTTTCACGTGAAAACGTTTTCGCGAAAAATCCAGCGACTAACACGCATTTTCGAGCGCCTATCTCAAATTGGCCGTAATTGCGTGTGCGCGGCTGACATCTCCGGCGCGATGCGCGACAATAGCCGCGATGTCCAAAGACAAGGACAACAATCCCTCGCGGGGCGATCTCGTTCGCCTGACTGCGCGGTGCAAGGCTGCGGGTTGAGCCGGTAAGCTCGGTCCGGCGGACCTCTCCGCAGTCCTCGCGCGGCTCGATTTGCCGAGCCATCCTGATTTGCTCGTCGGAATCTCGACGGGCGACGACGCCGGAGTGTTCCGTCTTTCCGACGACCTCGCGATCGTCAACACCGTCGATTTTTTCACGCCGGTGGTCGACGATCCTTTCACCTACGGGCAGATCTCCGCCGCCAACGCGCTCTCGGATGTCTATGCGATGGGCGGAGTGCCGCGCACCGCGCTCAACATCGTATGCTGGCCGCAAACCGGATTGCCCGGCGAGATGCTCGCCGAGATTCTGCGCGGCGCCGCCGACAAAGCGCGCGAGGCCGGCGTCGTGATCGTTGGCGGTCACACCGTCGCCGACGAAGAAGTGAAATTCGGGATGGCTGTCACCGGCGTGATCGATCCGCGGCGAATCGTGCGCAACGTCGGCGCGCAGGTTGGCGACGCGCTGGTGCTGACCAAGGCGCTCGGCACCGGAATCCTGATGACGGCGTTCAAGCGCGACGCGCTCGGCGACGAAGCATACCAGGCCGCGGTCCGCTCGATGACCCAGCTCAACGCCGCCGCCGCATCCGCGATGCTCAAGTACGACGTTCACGCCGCCACCGACGTGACGGGCTTCGGGCTCGCCGGTCACGCGCTCAAGATGGCCGAGGGCAGCGGCGTTACGTTCGTGTTCGAGGAGTCAGACTTGCCGATCCTGCCGGGGGTGCTCGAGCAATGCCGCGCCGGAATGATTCCCGGCGGCGGCGAGCGCAATCGCGAGTACTATGCGCCGAGCGTCCGTATCTCCGACGAAGTGTCCGACGAGATCGCGACGATTGCCTTCGACCCGCAGACCTCGGGCGGACTGCTGATCGCTACACCGGAGGAGCAATCTCTGGCGCTGGTGGCGGAGCTTCAGAACTGCGGGCATCGCGAGGCCGCGATTGTCGGGCGCGTCGTCGCTCGTCGCGAACATCCGATCGAACTGATCTGATTTGACTGAGAAAGAGGACGCCGATGGATTTCTTCGAAGTCGCTACTTCAACGCCCACGATGCGCCGTTTCCTCGACCGCCCAATACCGGAAGCGGAACTGTTGAAGATTCTCGAGACGGCGAACATGGCGCCGTCGGGCTCGAACGCGCAGCCGTGGGAGTTCGTCGTCGTGCGGGACGCGGCGGCGCGACGCGAAATTCAGAAGCTATATGAATCGGTATGGGTTCCGTACAAGGACAGCGCGATCATCCGCGGCCGCACGACGCTGTCGCCGCGTGCGGTCAAGGCGCTCAAGACTGGAGACGAGTTCGCCGCGCAGCTCGCGATTGTGCCGGTGCACGTCGTGGTCTTCCTCGATCGGCCGAAGATGCGCGTCGAGCGCGGCAGCGCGGCTGATCTGTTCAACTTCGGCGCGACCTACGGTTCGATTTTCCCCGCGATCGAACTGATGATGCTGGCCGCGCGAGCAGTCGGCATCGGCACCGCGATGACCACGATGCTCACGAGCAAAGAACCGGAAACCAAGGCGCTGCTGGGAGTGCCCGAGCAGTACCAGCTGATTGCATTGGTGCCGATGGGTTATCCTGCCGATGCTTTCAAGCGACCGATGCGCAAGCCAGTGCTCCCGCGCATCCACGATGCACGATTTGACCGCGCCTGGCCGACGCCGCAGAAATAGCGATCCTACATCTGGTTATTCGACGGCCAAAAAACTAGTTTAACGCCGGTAAAAATCAGGTGGGGGATCTACATGGACTGGCCGCTGCACCTATGGCAGGTGCTTCGCGAAGAACTAGCCGCGCTTCGAGGGATACCGTCAGCGCCGCCGCACGATCCATTCCTGTACTCGCAGGAAGATATCGACGATCTATCGCTGCTGGCGACCCGGATTGCCGCGCGCGCAACGGAGCTAAAGGAAGTCTGCACGGACTCTCGGTTCGTAGCCAACCTCGAGCAGGTCGCTCGCGAGAAGGCCGCGCCGACGGCGGGGACCGAAGAAACCGCGCTCAAGGTGCTCAATCAGCTATTGACGACTCCGAACCTGGGCCGCGCCTTCCTTAACATCCCACTGAGCCGATTTGTGCTCGAGCAGGAGCGGAATCCGCTCACGGACGACCAGCGCAAGGAGATGAATCGCGATCTGCTGGACGCCGTGTTCGCCGGCGGGGTCAGACCGGTGAGCGATAAGATTCTGCCCGGTGTAATCGGGAAACTTCATGACGCTAAGCTTTCGGCGTTGTGTTTTTCTGGCGGCGGAATTCGCAGCGCAACGTTTTGCCTGGGCGCGATGCAGGGACTCGCGAGCAAAGGCTTGCTCGACAAGTTCGACTATCTCTCAACCGTATCTGGAGGCGGCTATCTCGGTGGATGGCTGGCTGCGTGGACCTATTGGCGCAAGGGCGACCTGCCCATGGTAATCAAGCAACTCAGTACGCCTACGACGTCGAAGCTGGAACCCGAGGCCGACCCGATCTTCTATCTGCGTAATTTCAGCAACTACCTGACTCCGCGTACCGGCCTGTTTTCGGTCGACACCTGGACGCTGGGCGCCACCTATCTTCGCAACCTGCTGCTCAACTGGATCGTGCTGCTCCCGCTGCTGATTGCGCTGCTCGCCGTGCCCCGCCTGGTCCTCGTGCTGCTGCATCAGATGCCGGTTTACGTCACTTCGGATTGGCGCGAGCTTGCCAAGTTGGCGGGCTGGGTATTGGTGGTGCTCGGCTTCGCCTGCGCGATGTTCTACCAAGGGATGGCGCGGCCCAGTCACCTAGAAATGTTGGAGGAGAGATCGCTCAAGTCAGGATGGGCGCTTCGGTGGCTACGTCATCGCAGTCAGGCGGACTTTCTGATCTACTGCTTGGCCCCTTTGGTGATCTCGGCGTTCATGCTGGCGACCTACGTTTTTCACGCGTACCTCTTCAGCGTCACCGACTACGGCAAGCTGAGCGAAATTCTCTGGCTCGGCGGAGTGTCGGCATTCCTTGGATGGTTCGCATTCGCGATTTCATTGGGCATGCGCACTCGCTTCCTCTGGGATCTATTGGCGATGTTGTTGAGCGCGCTCCTCGGAGTAGCACTCTTCTACTACATCGCGATCATCTGCTCCTGGACCCATCCCTACATGACGCAGAGTTGGGAGCTATACCTGTCCCTTGCGCCGCCGCTGGTGCTGGTGGTGTTCCTGATCGCGGCGACGATCTTCGTGGGCCTCGCGACTTTCTGGACCGACGACGAGGATCGCGAGTACTGGTCGCGGATGGGCGCCTGGATTCTGATTGTGAGCTTCGCCTGGGCCGCCCTCGGCGTCATCTCGCTGTTCGGACCGGCGTTATTTGCGCAGCAAAAACTGTGGAGCAAGCTGCTGACCTACGTCGGCGGCCTGCTGGTCAGCGCGATCACCGCATATTTCGGATTCAGCGCCAAGTCTCCGGCGAACCCCGATAGCGAAACTGGTAAGCCGTCATCGGCGTTGCTTCAGCGTGGACTCCCGATTCTCGGCGCGATCTCTATCGTGCTCATTCTCGCGATCCTTGCGGTCGTCGCGCGCGGGCTGGTGCAGGAAACTAAGGATAACCTGCCGCAAGGATTCACCGACTGGGGAATCGCGTCGCTATCGGCCGCGCTCATCGCGATCCTGGCGGCGGCATTACTCGGCCTCGTGATGTCGACCTTTATCGATCCTAACAAGTACTCGCTGCATGCGATGTACCGGAACCGGCTGATTCGAGCTTACCTGGGCGCTTCGCGCGAGAAAGGCGCACGCCGCCCTAATCCGTTCACGGGATTCGATCCGAAAGACAATCTCCCGATGGCGAACTTGTGGCAGAACGGTCCGCGCAAACTCATGCCGTTTATCAACATGACTCTGAACATGGTGGAGCCGGTATCAACCAAGCTCGCGTGGCAGGAACGCAAGGCCGAAAGTTTCACGGTTACTCCGCTGCATTCGGGAAGTTTCTGGGTCGGGTATCGCCGATCGAGTGACTATGCGCGCTGGAATTACCTGCCGTTCACCAGGCTCAAGCATGCGCGCAAGGAGAAGGAGACGCCAATCACGCTGGGCACAGCGACTGCGATTTCGGGCGCCGCGGTCAGCCCGGATATGGGCTACAATTCATCGTCGATCGTGTCGATGCTGCTGACGCTGTTCAACGCACGGCTGGGATGGTGGCTGGGAAATCCCGGCACCGCAGGCAGCGACACCTACATGTATTCGAACCCCGGAAAGGGCGCCAAGTATCTGCTCGATGAAGCGCTGGGCCGCACTAACGATCAGAAGCCTTACGTGTACCTCTCCGACGGCGGCCACTTCGAAAACCTTGGCTTGTACGAGATGGTGCTGAGGCGATGCCACACCATCGTAGTGATCGATGCGGACGGGGACCCCAACTTTGCGTTCGAAAATCTCGGCAATGCGATTCGGAAGATCAGAACCGATATGGGAATCTCGATCGATTTCGAGTCGTTTTCGAACTTTCAGAAGCGCAACAAGGGCTGTCCGCCAGGCGGTCCAACCCTGTACTGCAGTGTCGGAAAGATTCATTACGGACGGATGGATAAAGCCGCGACTGACGGCCGCTTGATCTTCATCAAGCCCACGATTACCGGCAAGGAAAGCGCCGATGTTCTCAACTACGAACAGCAACATCCCGAGTTTCCGCACGAGACCACCGCGGATCAGTGGTTCACCGAGTCACAGTTCGAGAGTTACCGGGCGCTGGGAGAGTACGAGATCATGCAAATTCTCTCGGAACCCGACGGTGAACTCGGGGCTTACGTTGAGGCGAGAGACATTTTGTCCGAATTAATGTAGTCGCGGCTACAAACTCAGCAGCGGGATTACTTCCCCGGCGAATTGTTCCAGTTGCGCGGAGCGTTCCGATGGGTGCGTGACAGCGTCGATTCCGATGTCGCGGGCGGCATCGCGATGACACGATGCTCACGAGCAAAGAACTGGAGACCAAGGCGCTGCTGGGAGTGAAGAGCAGTATCAGCTGATTGCATTGGTGCCGATGGGTTATCCGGCGGATGCTTTCAAACGACCGATGCGCAAGCCAGTGTTCCGCGCATCCACGATGAACGATGGGTCCGCGCATGCCGCGACCGGATTGATCACACGAAACTGAGATTCCCGACTAGCGCAGACGCCGGTTGCTCCTGAGCTTTGCAACTAGACACGCGATAGAAACTAGGATTAATTAGGCTAATCTTTCCTAGGAGTTGATTTCGATGGCAGAGTTCCAATCTTTAGTAACGCAGCTACTTCGGACCACGTCCACGTCACCGCCGAAATATGCCCGTGGTGCGAGCAACCGATTCCTCCGAAAAGTTCGCGGAAATCAGCAACAACATTGCAGGACGAGAGCGCGAGCGCTTTTCTGAGAATACGCGCCAGCTGCGGGAAGAGTTCGCCCGAGAGAAAGCCGAGACCGCAGATGCAACTCGGCCGAACTTGAGAGGGTGAGAATAGAGGGGAACGCCGCGCTCCAACAGCAGCGCGTAGAGTCTGCCGCGAGTATCGCCTCAGCGCATAAGGAGTGGATAAAAACAGCGGAGGCCGCCGCACAGGCGCAGTTCGAAGAAGCGGAGCGGATTCGAACCGAATCAGAAACCGCTTTACAGGCTAGGATCGCAGAGGCTGAACAGAAACAGAATGCCGCGGAACAAGCCGGAGATGACCTCAGCAAGCGACTCGAGCAAATCGGCAACGAAAATGCCCAAGCTATCGAAGCGCTCAAGCAAGAGTCATCCGCCAAGGAAGCGCTCGCGCGGCAGGAGGAGAGAATACTAGCAGAAGCTTCTTTCCAAGAACGCCTTGTAGAGTCCGAGCGGCTGAAGACAGAAGCATTTGCGGTAATGCAGGCGAAAATAGATCAGACTGAAAAGGCGAATCAGACGATAGAACTGGAGATGCGACAACTTAAGCAGAATACTGAGACGATCGTAAATGAGCGCGTTCAGGAGGTGAGAGAAGCACTGGAGAAGGACAAAGTTGAATCTGTGAATGTAGAAAAGGCGAAGGCATTTGAGGAAAAGCTCAAACTCACAGAGACAGCTATACGCTACACGGCAGCTCGAAAAAGATGGCCGACGAGCTTGGAGAGGGTGCCGAGATAGACCTGTACGAGGCTCTGAAGGGCGAATTCCCTGGTGATCGAATTGACGCGTCCTGAAAGTACCCCAGGCGCCGACATCATCCACGTAGTTGTTCACAATGGTCAGGGCTGCGGTACGATCATGTATGACTCGAAGAACCGAAATGTTTGGCGCGAGGAGTATGTGACGAAATTAGCTGAGGATCAGATGGCTGCAAAAGCTGAGCACGCCATCCTTTCGACGCACAAGTTCCCGCAGGGTGACCGACAACTCTGCATGCGGCACGGCGTTATTGTCGCGAATCCTGCACGAGTCATCGCGCTCATCCACATCGTTCGCAGGCACATCGTGCAGGGACACGCGCTATGCCTCAGCAACGAGGCTCGAACTCAGAAAACGGTCGCCCTCATGAGTTCATCACCTCGGAGCGCTGCGTGCAGCTTTTTGAACGCTTCGATACCCATACGGACGAGCTGCTTGATTTGCAGGTGAAAGAAAAAAGGGCGCATGACAACAACTGGAAGCGGCAGGGCGAACTGCTGCGGTCGGTCCAAAGAGTCCGAGCTGAGATATCTTCTGAGTCGATCAGATCATCGGGACAGCCTCAGCCTTGGACCAGGTAGTATGAGTCAAGCCAACTCAACACGCGATCCGGGCGCGGCAGAGTCATTGGCCTTCAAGAGCGCAAACTAGGTAGAACTCTGGTCCGCACCTACCGAACGAAAGTCAACATAGAAGATGTAGTACCAAATGAAAGGCAGCCGCGCGTTGGTCCGAAAGAGGACGAAGAGTTGCAGCGGCAGATAGAGGCGAACGAAGGCCTCTTCGAACCGCTCTTAGTCGAGCCACATCCTGACATTCCCGGCAGGTTCCGGATATCGATGGGGGTCGGCGCTGGACCAACTCGCTTGCACTCGTCAAACAAGGGCGTGAGCAGTATAGGCAGGTTCCGATAGAGGTCACTGACCGAACCCTTTCCGATGACGAGCGGCTCCGTGTTTGGATTTACATCCAACGGCAACGAAAGGAGTGGGACACCAAAGAGAAGGAGATGGTCGCACACCGGCTGGTCGAATTAGTCGGACGTGCGAGCGCGGCCAACATTCTCGGGCTACTGTCCGCGAGCTGGACAAACTAGTTGAGGTCTTCGGACTCTCAGGAAAGTTCACGGGGCTCCGAGAGCCCGGCGCAGCAATAACCTGGGCCCGCGAGCTAATGGGGGTCAGCAAGAAACTTCTAACTCCGAGCATCACGGAAGCCGTCGTAAGCAAGGTTAATCAGAAGCGGATCACTAACTCCAAGGATCTGCGCAAGCTGCGCTCAATTCTTAGTGATCCCGTCGCACGCCAGCACTTTCTCACGAAGGAGGGCGATCTGGAATCCGCGATGCTCCGGATCGGCCGAAAGTCGAAGAAGCCAAGAGCTGGATTAGCCAGCGATCTCGAAGAGGCAATTGACGCAATAACGCACGTGCCTTGGACGAGAATAGATGAGCTGAGAGGTGACTAAGAGATCCTCACGAAGATCGATAAAGCAGAAGCGCTACTCAAGTCACTGAGGAAGACTCTTAGTAAGTGATTGAAGCCATTAGAGGAAGGTATTCCGATAGTCGCGGCTACAAACTCAGCAGTGGGATTACTTCCCCGGCGAATTGTTCCAGTTGCGCGGAGCGTTCCGATGGGTGCGTGACAGCGTCGATTCCGATGTCGCGAGCGCCGGCTTTGATGTACTCGCTTATCTTTGCGGCTACGTCGGCGGGGCGGCCTAGCGCGCCATAACGCTTCGCGGCGTCAGTCATATCTGTCGCGTATCTTTTGCTTAGAAATTTTCCTGCTACCGCGTGTGCGGCTTCGATGCTTTCGCCCAGTGTGCAGAATATCTGGATGCAGGTGCCGAAGGACGTAAGCTTGCGGCCGGCGCGCTCTGCTTCCTTGCCAATGAAATCCAGACCGTCGGCGAACCGTTTGGGCGTGACGACATAGGGCATCCATCCATCGCCGAATCTTGCGGCGCGCTTGAGCGGACCCTCGGCGCGGCCGCCGATCCATACGGGAGGGCCGCCGGGAGTTTTGGGTTTCGGCTGCATGCTGATTTCGCCGAAGCTGAAATATTTGCCGCGATGCTCGACGCGCTCGCCGCTCCACAGCTGCTTCATCACCTGGATTGCCTCGGTCGCGCGGCCACCGCGTTCGTGGATCGGTACGCCGCATGCCTCGTACTCGCGCGGGAATTCACCGCCGACGCCGACCCCGAAGATGAAATGGCCGGCGCCGAGCAGACGGTCGAGAGTCGCGACCATCTTGGCCACCGGCACTGGATGACGCAGCGGCAGCAGGTAGACGCTGGTGCCAAAAGAGAGTTTGGGATCGAGCGCCGACAGGTATGCGAGCGTCGTCAGCGGATCGCTGACAGGTCCGGTGAACGCAACGTGGTCGGGCGCCCACAGGACTTCGTAACCCCATCGCGAGATCGATTCGAGACCGCGCGTGGCCTCTTCGCGACTCGAGGTCGAGACCATCGTGCCGAATCGCAACCGGTTGCCGAGCGGAACCGCGTCACTCATTTCGCCGTCATATCACAAACGTGCGGCCACGCCGACGCGACGGCGCGTGCATTGTGCTTCGGATCGTCGGACATCGAGATCCAGCCCCCTTGTCCGCAAAATCCCCGCAGGCGTGCTATCCCTTGGCGACGTTTGAGGCTTGCAAGCCTTTGGGGCCTTGCGCGACCTCGAACTCGACGCGCTCACCCTGTTCGAGCGAGCGGAAACCCGCCCCATCGATGGCGCTGTAATGGACGAACACTTCCTGTCCGTCTTCCATCGTGATGAAGCCGTAGCCCTTTTTCGGGCTGAACCACTTGACAGTACCGTTAGCCATTTCCCCCGTACCTCCTGAAGGGAACCGGGCCGGAGCGCCCCCTCTAGGCCACTCCCGACCATGGACGCCGCACCCCCCGGTGCAGCGCGCGTAACGGCGGGCATATAGCACAAGATGAGGCGCTTACCAAATGGGTAAAACTCGCGAAACATCGCCGTAATATGTTTGGCGATCGAGAATCTGGCTGTGCAGCGGCTAGTATTGCCAGCGCCGAATAGGGCGGGCGTGCATGTGACAGTGGTCGGGAATCTGGCGCATCACATCGTCGATACCGAATTTGTCGGCGCCGTACTTCGCGCGCGCAACCAGCGAGAGCGCCTCGATCATGAATGCGCGCTCATCGTCGGTGGGCACGGCGCGATGCTCCCCGAGGACGGCCATCGGAGTATCGCACGAATCGCAATCGAGGATTGTAAATTTGAAAGGGTGAACGAAATCGGCATAGCGCTGCGTGTAATCACGCAGCTCGCACAGTTCGCATTTGGCCATCGCGATAAAACTTGTCGCCGATTCGTCGAGCACGCACGAAGCGTCGCGAGCCGCGATGGCCCGCGACGCATCGATGCGCAATTCCTACTTGGGAGAAGCAGCCGCTGCGGGCGCTGCCATCGCGGGCGAAGGCGCTGACATCGCGCCAGGAGCCATTGGCGGCTCGTTGCCACTCTTGGCCTGGATCGACGACTTGGTCGAAGCCTTTGCGGCCTCCTTCGCATGCCGCTTGCAGCGGTAGACGCTCGAGGTCGAGATACTCAGGTCCGTGGCAATTTCCTTGGCCTTCTTACCACTATTGACCTCGTTCATCACGGCGTCACAATCGACCTTGGCGGCAGCGTAGGCTGGACGTGCATTGGTCGCGAACGCGACGGTAGTCACGAGCATGGCAGAGGCCGCAGCAAGCGCAATTTTCTTCGTCAACATTTTCTTCCCCGCTCAGTTTAGGTTGTTCTCAAACGCTGCACAGTATTTCAAAATCCGCGACGCATCAAAAGGGGGTGCAAATGGCTTTTCAGCAGCGTTCGGCGTCCGCTACTGCGCCTGCTTCACGCCGGGATCATCCATGTGGCGTCGAGCAGCGAGGGCGGAGTCTCCTTGGGCCAGTACATCCGCAGCATCAGGATGAACTTATCGGCGGGAGCGGGCAGCCAGTTGGATTCCTTGTCCTTGCCGGGATTTTCGTGCTGCAGGTAGAGATCGACCGACCCGTCGGCATTGTGCTTGAGCTTGTTGCGCGCACTGAGCGTGTAGCGATTGAGCGGATTCGCGACGAAGAAATAGTTCGCGTCGTACATCGTCAGCGACCAGAATCCATTTACTGGAGGCAACTGTCCCTTGTCGAAATGCATGACGTACTTGTTGGCGCCCGAGTAGGGTTTCCCCTCCGCATCGACCTCTGAGGTAGGATAGACGGCGTCCTGCGGCCGGTTCGCGCCGAGGCCAATCGCGGTGACGAAAGCGCGATCGAGATAGTCGGTGCCGTAGATTCCGGTCTTGGTAAAGAACGCCCAGCCATTTTCGAGCTTCCGGCGTCCTTGAAGTAGCCCATAATCTTCCGGCGGCGGCCTTGGGTACAGCCTTTAAGCGCATGCTGCGCATCGGGTGAGAGCTTGGTAATATCGAACGGCTGCCCCGGCACGATTCCGATCTTCGCGATCCTAGCCACGATCGGCGCATCTTCGGCGGTGGCGGATTGTCCTTCATCAACTGCGCCATCAGGTTGAAGTAGGCTGCGACGTCGAGCGCATTCACCTGATCACGCACCGGGGTTTTCATATCGATACTCGGATCGACCTGCCGGGGGGCGGCGTGTAAGGCTTGCCGTAAGAGCTGAGCGGAACCAGCGAAATTTTGTCCTGCATCGCGTGCACGGCCCTGTAGTCGGCTGGGCGTACCAGTGCAATAGATACGCCCGATTATCCAGACCATGTTCGTAGGCGACTTGTACTCGGTGACGCCGGCGGGGAGCGTGCCAGACCAGCCAGGCCCGGTAATCGCGTAGGTCTGCGAACCGGTGCCGGTGGTGCGCTTGCCGGGAACCTGGAACACCGTCGTCCACGCGTCGAGCATCGGGAACAGGTAATAGCGTCCGTGCGCATCGGGGAGGCTGAGGACGTAAGGCTCTTTGGAGAGATCGAGAAACGCGGACGAGTAGAGAGTATCGGCATTTGGCGCTGTGACATCCTTGAAAGCGGCAGTCGGGTATTCGCGGGCGCTGGCAAACTGGCCCATTGGGGCGTGAAGCCCTGCAGGTGCAGCGATATTGGTGACGACCCGGCGCGTCATCTCCACCGTGACGAGCGGATAGCCGTAGATGTAAGCGTCAGTAGCGATCGCTTTGGCTTCGTCGGCGCTGAGAGGAGCGGATTGCTGCGCGGCTGCATGCGGTGCGCATAGCGCGATCAGCACGATCGCGAGCGTCATGACACGCGCGCCGAAATCAAATTGAATTGAGTAGTAGGCTGTCTTCAATAGCAGTGTCCTCTGTTTATAGGGCTTGGAGGCGTAAGTGCGCGCAGATTAGTAGTTAAGTAGGATATATACTACTAGCGGATCTGATAGGGGTGAAGTGTACCTTGGTGAATAGGATCGGGCGCAAGTCAGGACTTCGGTTTGCCGAAGCCGGGGAAAGATGGCTGGCGTTTCTCCTGTAGGGCGGCCACGCCTTCGGACAAATCGGCGCTGAAAAATCCCATCATCTCGAGCGCGAGCGATGCGTCGAACGCCGGCCCCGCAACGCGCAGCCAGTTGTTGAGCGAGCGCTTGGTAAAGCGCACCGCCTGCTGCGGGCCGCGTGCTAGCTTGCGCGCGACTTCCATCGCCTTGTCCATCAGCTTGTCGGCGGCGACGCACAGGCTGACCAGCCCGATGCGCTCGGCCTCCTTGCCGTCGATGAAGTCCGCGGTCATCAGGTAGTACTTCGCTTTGGCCATCCCGCATAGCAGCGGCCATACGATCACCGCATGATCTCCGGCCGCGACTCCGAGCCGCAGATGCCCGTCAGTGATGCGCATCGACTCGGACGCGATGCTGATGTCCGCCATGAACGCGACCGCCAATCCCGCGCCGACCGCGACGCCGTTGATCGCCGAGATGATCGGCTTGTCGAGATTCATCATGTTATAGACGATGTCGCCGGCTTCCTTCCACGCCTTGCCGATGTTGGCCGCGCTGGCAGCCATATTCTGAATCATCTCGAGGTCACCGCCGGCGGAGAACGCGCGACCGGCACCGGTGACCACGATGACGTTGGTTTCGTCGTCGTCGGCGATGTCGAGCCAGACCCGGCTCAACTCCCAATGCAGGCGGCTGTTGGTGGCGTTGAGAACTTCGGGACGATTGATCGTGATGAGCAGGATGCCGTCGTCCTTCCGCTCGAACAGGAGATGCTGGTACTCGCTGTACTTCATTTTTCCACTTTTTCAGCGTCCACCCGCGCTGTCCTACGACCTGTGCCGATTGCTAGCCGTGGTAAATGTCGATGACCTTGCTGAGCAGCGCGATCGCTTCGGCCTTCGGCCGCTGGAAACTGTTGCGCCCGATGATCGAGCCGTAACCGCCTCCGTCGTGAATCCCGCGGACGGTGTTGAGCAGCGACTCGTCGGTCTCCTTTACGCCGCCGGAGAAAATCACGATGCGCCGGCCGTTGAACGCCGACTGCATGACGTGCTTGACGCGTGCGGACAACGGCTCGACCGGGACCTTGTTGGCGTCGTAAACCTTTTTCGCCTCGGTCTGTTCGATGAACGCCGTTGGCGGCTTGACCTTGATTATATTTGCGCCGAGCTGCGCCGCGATTTGCGCCGCGTACGCGACCACGTCGAGCGCGGTCTCGCCCTGCTTGCTGATGCCGGAGCCGCGCGGGTACGACCAGATTACCAGCGGCAGACCGTGGGCCTTGGCCTCTTCACCGATTGCGCGCGCCTCCTCGTACATCGACTTTTCTTTCGCCGACCCCGGATAGATTGTCAGTCCGACGGCGCAGGCGCCGAGCCGCATCGCGTCCTTGACGCTCGCGGTCATCGAGGGTGCAGGATCTTTTTCATCGTTGAGCACGTCGTGATTGTTGACCTTGAGGATGAGCGGAATCTCACCCACGAATTCGGCGACGCCCGCCTCGAGCATTCCGAGCGGCGCCGCGAACGCGTTGCATCCCGCGTCGATCGCGAGCTGAAAGTGGTAGCGCGGATCGTACGCGGGCGGATTCATCGCAAAGCTGCGCGCGGGTCCATGCTCGAAGCCCTGGTCCACCGGCAGGATCACGAATTTGCCCGTGCCCGCGAGCTTGCCGTGGTTCAGCATCCGCGACAGATTGTTCCGCACGCTGCCGTTTTCGGAATCGTAATAGCCAAGAATCTCTCGAACTCGCTTGGTCATATACCCCTGTCTCCCCTCGGGAGTGTCGTTGCAGTTTGCACTCCTATATCACAACATCGCGGCCGCATAATGGGCTGCGCCGAGCAGGCCGGCGCCTGGATTCAGCGACACCCGGACCTCGATTCGCTTCAGAATTTCGTTCAGCCGTCCCTTGGCCAAAAATCCTTTGACGAACGCACCACCCGTCAGCATCGGCAAGATTTTAGGCGCGATGCCTCCGCCGAGAAAAACTCCACCGAGCGCAAGGACTTTGAGCGCCAGGTTGGCGGCCTCTGATCCGTAAATATCGCAAAACATGGTCAACGCGTGAACGCATACGGGGTCGCGTCCAGCCAGCGCCGCCTCGCTAACCGCAGCCGACGCGTCGCCCCCCTCTATTTGCGCCTTCAGCCACGAGGGCTCTTCGACGCGGCTCTCGCGCCGTAGAAATCTATAGATGTTCCAAAGTCCCGGACCCGAGAGGACGCGCTCGTAGCTGACGTGTCCGAATTCGCCGGTGAGGAATCGCAGCAACTCGATCTGTTCCGCGCCGTGCGGCGCGAAGTCACTGTGGCCACCCTCGGACGCCACCGCATAATACTTGTTTTGGTTGTCCTCCCAGACCAGCGAGGATTCGCCGAGGCCGGTGCCCGCCGCAATCACCGCGATGTTGCCGTGCGCGGGTGGATCCTCGGCGCGATGCAAAACCGCAAACTCGGCAGGCTTGAGGTGAACCATGCCGTAGGCGATCGCCCCGAGATCGTTAAGCAGGCGAACCGGGACGCCGTTCAGCGCGCGCGACAGCGACGTGGTCGAGAGTTGCCACGGGATATTGGTGGCGTGCGCACGCCCGTCGATTACAGGACCGGGCACGCCGAGGCATGCAGCATTCACCGCGGCGCTTGCGCGAAGGAAATCAGCGCAGACGGCCTCGAGGCTGCCGAAATCCGCGGTCGTGTAGCGATGCTCGCGCAGGAGTTCGAGAGTTCCTGCAGAATGTTTGAAGAGCCCGAGCTGAGTTTTGGTTCCGCCGACATCGCCGGCCAGGATGAGCCCATCCATTGGAGCCTCGCCAGGATCAGCCTTCGACCTTGAACGACTCGGCCAGCGCGACTTCCTCGGCGCTACCGATGTAAATCGGATGCCGCTCGTGGATCGCAGTGGCGGCGATCTCGAGGATTCGCTGCTTGCCGGTCGAGCCGCGGCCTCCCGCCTGTTCCGCGACCATCGAGAGGGGTGCCAGTTCGTACATCAGCCGCAGTTTGCCCTTGGCCTTGCCGCCCTCTGCGACTTCGCCGGGATACATATAAATTCCGCCCTCGAGCAGGCATCGATGGAAGTCGGCGGCGAATGCCCCGCAGTATCTCAGCGAATAGCTGGTACGTTTGTCTTTGCGACTGGTAATATGCGCAAGAAATTTGCGCGCGCCCTCGTGCCACTTGCCCGCATTAGCCTGGTTGACCGCATAGGTACTGCCGTGCGCGGGCATCTTCACGTTCTCTTTCCACAGAATGAATTCGCCGAGCGTTCGATCGAGCGTGAAGACGTCGACGCCGGCACCGGCGGTATAAACCAGCTGTGCCGCAGGCCCATATAGTATATAGCCCGCAATGAGTTGTTGCGTTCCGGGCACCAGGATGTCCTCGACTCCCTTGCCATGCTTTGACGCGCGTTTCTTGACGGCGAAAATAGTACCGAGCGATCCATTTACGTCGGTGTTAGATGACCCGTCGATCGGATCGTAGAGTATGCAGTAGCTATTGTCGCGGCAGTTGACTGAGTAATGGTGCGGCTCGTCCATCTCCTCGGAAATGAGACTGCATACCGGGTATCCGTGCTCGAATGCGTCGAGGAAAACCTGGTTGCCCCACTGGTCGAGCTTCTTGACCTTCTCGCCTTGCACGTTGGTCTCGCCGGTGTAGCCAAGCTCGCCGCTGAGCCCGGCGGCTGCGAGTTCCCGCGCGATGCGTTTGGCGATCAGCTCGATCCGCTCCATTATCAGCGCGAGGTCCGCGACCGGAATCGCAGTCTCGCTCTTGGTCATGATGTGCCGCGTAAGAGTAATGCCCGGCTCATCTGCGCTCTCTCCTTTAGAGCGTTCGCCAGGTGCGGCCCTCTGCCGCGATCATCAGGGCCGCCTCGAGCGGTCCCCACGAGCCCGCCGCGTAGATCGGAGGATCCATCGGCGACTGTTCCCACGCGTCGAGGATCGGCTGCACGAATCTCCACGCTTCCTCGACCGTGTCGCGCCGCATGAAGAGCGTCTGGTCGCCGACGATCACGTCGTTGAGCAGAGTCTCGTACGCCTCGGGCGTCGACGTCACGTAATGAAAATCAACTTTGACCTGCTGCAGCTTGGTCGCCGAGCCGGGGACTTTCGACATGATGTGCAGCGCGAGACCCTCGTCGGGCTGAATCCTGATGGTCAGCATATTGGGCGCCAACGGTGCGCGTGGATTTGCGTTATACAGGATTCGGGGCACGTTGTTGAAGTAGATTGCGATTTCGCTCGAGCGCTTGGGCAGACGCTTGCCGGTGCGCAGGTAGAATGGCACCCCGGCCCATCGCCAGTTGTCGATCCAGCATCGCAGCGCGACGAAAGTCTCGATTTGCGAATCCGGCGCGACGTGCTCCTCGGCGCGATACGCCTTGACCGGCACGCCGCCGATGAGTCCTTCGCCGTATTGCCCGCGCACCACTTTCTTCTCTATATCCTCGTCGCCCAGCGGACGCAGCGCGCGCAGCACGTCGAGCTTCGCGTCGCGCATCGACTCGGCGCCGGTGGTGTTGGGCGGCTCGGTCGCGATCATGCAAAGCGTCTGCAGCAGATGGCTCTGCACCATGTCGCGCAATGCTCCCGCGTGATCGTAGTAGGCGGCGCGCGTGCCGACGCCCTCGGACTCGGCAACCGTAATCTGCACGTGATCGACGAATCGCGCCGTCCAGATAGGCTCGAAGATCGCGTTGGCGAACCGCAAGACCATCAGGTTCTCGACCGTCTCCTTGCCGAGATAGTGGTCGATTCTGAAAATCTGGCTCTCGTCGAAATGGCGCGCGAGTTCCGCGTTGATCTCGGACGCGCTGGCGAGATCATATCCGATCGGCTTTTCGACCACGACCCGCGTGAACGGATGCCCCTTGCCGGGCGGATGAATCATGCCCGCGGCGGTCAATCCTTCCGAGCAGGTGTCGATGAACGCTGGTGGGATCGCGAAATAAAAGGCGCGATTGCCTTCGGTGCCGCGCTCGAGGTCGATTTCCTCGCATCGCTTGCGCAGCCTCAGGTAATCGGCAGGCTCGGTGAACGAGCCGCGAATGAAATGCAGCATCGTCGCGAACTTCGCCCAGTGTTCTTTCTCGACCTTGCGGCGCGAGAACTGCTCGATACCGCTGAGCGCGAACGCGCGATACTTCTCGTCGTCGAGATCCTCGATCGAGAAGCCGACGATCGCGAACTTGTCGGGCAATTCGCCGTCGATCGACAGATTGTAGAGCGCGGGAATCAGTTTGCGATGACTCAAATCGCCGGCGCCGCCGAAAATCGCCACGATGCAGGGATCGTATTGATTGCGTTCCTTGAGCGGGGTGTGCAGGTGATTGAGGTCGACGGTTCTATTTGCAGCCACAGCCATAAAATGACTTAACCTTATTCCTTGACGAAGCCGTGCCCGCCGAACTCATCGCGAAGGGCAGCAAGCAATTTCTCGCTGAAGGTTCCTTCGCCTTTGTCGGCGCGTGAGCGAAAGCGCGTGAACAGCGCCATCGTGATCACCGGCATCGAGATGTTTTTGTCGATTGCGTCCTGCACCGCCCAGCGGCCCTCGCCCGAGTCCTCGACGTAGCCGCGTACCTGCTTGAGGCCCGGATCTTTTTCCAGCGCGTTGGCGGTCAGCTCCAGCAGCCAGGATCGCACTACGCTGCCCTGGCCCCACAGGTTGGCGATCTTTGGTAAGTCGAGCTTGTAGTCCGACTTGTGCATCGCCTCGAAACCTTCCGCGTAGGCCTGCATCAGGCCGTACTCGATTCCGTTGTGGACCATCTTCACGTAATGGCCCGCGCCATGGCCGCCGACGTGGTCGTAGCCGTCGGGAGGGGCGAGCGTTTCAAAAATCGGTTGGTAGCGCCTGAAAATTTCCGGCTCACCGCCGATCATCAGGCAGTAGCCGAGCTTGAGTCCCCAGATGCCGCCGCTGGTGCCGGCATCGACCAGATGCAGCTTTTTTGCGGCGAGCACCGCGGCGCGGCGAACGTCGTCGTGAAAATTGGTGTTGCCGCCGTCGATGATGGCGTCGCCGGGCTCGAGCAATTCCGCCAGTTGGTTGATCGTGCTCTCAGTCGGCTCTCCCGCCGGCACCATCACCCATACCCCGCGCGGCGGCTTGAGGCGGGCGACGAGCTCCTTCAACGAATCGACGCCGTCGGCGCCGAAGGTCGATACCTCTTTGCGTTTTGCATCGTCCAAATCGAACGCCACGATCTGATGGTTGTCTCGCCGCAGCCGCTCGACCATGTTCATGCCCATTTTGCCGAGGCCAACGAATCCGATTTCCATCAAGTGTGCCTTCCTCTTGGCATACGACGATACGATCCGGATTCGCGGCCGCGCGACGGAGGACTCCTCCCGCACAACTCCCGCATTTGACTATCCGGTGCTCAGTCTAGGCTATTCCAACATACCGGTTGTTCAAAGACCGTGCCGGAACCGCTCGTCTAGTGCGATTTTATGTCGTCTTCGAGTATCAGATTTCGCAAGTCCTGGCGCTGGAATATCGCCGCTACTGAGCGCGTCAGCGCGACCGACAGTACTTGACCCGGCTCGTCGTAAATTCCGGCTTCGTCCTCCGAACCCAGGCCGAACGAGCCGACCGGCGGATCGTAGTAGGTATCGGTGGTGCTCCCGGTCCAGAAGGGGACGCTGAACGGCGGCTTGTAGATCGTGATGTCGAGCGCAACGTCGGCCATCGTCCGCCAGCCGGGACCATACTGGGTTGTGTTGCGGGTTTTCTTCACCCAGCATCGCCGAAGCTTGCTTTCGAGCACGTATTCGGTGGTGTTCTTGATTCCCGGTTTGTAGCTGGCATCGGTGGACGACGACGCGGTCAGGCCTGCCTCATCCGCGGAGCGCCCGATAGCCGCCTGCAGGATCGGACCGAGCTGCGAGCTGTACAATCGCTCGGTAACACTGCCGGATTGATCGACAACGATTCCTATCGCCGGATTACCGTTCAGCGGCGCACCGTTGGCGGCGGCCTCGCGCGCGTCGGCCGGCATCAGGATCAGTATGGTCTTTTTGGGATAACTGTTTTGATATCCCTTGACCTGGTACTGGTAGTATTCGAGCGTCTGGACCGAGGTCGTGGGCGCCGCAGCCGTCCCGCCGCCTTCATTGACCGTCGAGCATCCCGCGAGCATCAAAGCTGCAATCGAAAAGGCCGTGACCAGGAGCGCGATTCGGCAGGTGTGCAGGCTCCCCACGATCTGCCCCGACGCTTATCGCTGCGCCGCCTGGGTTCGCTCGCGGAAGAGAAAGAGAGTGCCGCCGACCTCGAGCCGATCGCCGCTCTTGAGCGCATAGCGGCCCGCCACCGCCTGCCGATTCACAAATACCCGTCCGCCAGTCGGACTGATGATGAAATTCTTGCCCTCGCGGCGGATGATCGCATGGCTGCCGAGCACGCTTTGATCGCCGAACAGCCCGATGTCGCTTTCCTCGGCGCGGCCGATGATGGTCACGCCCTTGATCAGCGGATACTCGCGGCCCTCGCGCGCATTGCGGCTCTGGCTGCGCACCACCATCAGCCAGCCGCGCTTGAGCAGCTCGCCGACCAGCCCGATGAAAAATCCGATCAGAGCGCCGAGTATGATGATCGCGATCGCGCGCCCGAAGGCCTGCGGAAAGGTGGTCGTCAGGCTCTGGTAGAAAAACCCACCCACGGCGCCGCCGAGCACGCCGCCGATTGCGCCATTGCGCCGACGCGCCGCGGATCCCGACGCCGATCCGACGCCGAGGCCGACCGCGATACCGAGCACGCCCCATCCGAGGATTCGCCCGTTGAGCCCGCCCAGCACGTCGAACGCAAATTCACCGATCAGTAATCCCGCCGCTCCGCCCACCGCGCCGATAACTCCGCCGAGCACGAATCGGCGCACAGCCTGACGCACCTGGCCGACGCTGAGGGTTTCGATCGAGGCGAGAAACGCGCTGATCAGTGCGCCAATCAGCGCGCCGAACAAAATATCGCGGCCATAGACCCAGCGGATGCCGAGGATTGGCTCCGAGAGCCCCCATGCGGCGAAGCCGCCCAGCGCGCCTGCGGCCGCATAGAAGAGCAGTTTTTCGCGGGAAACGTTACTTGCCATCTGTGACTCTCAGCATTGCGCGTGCATGGGTCAGGTTCAAGCACAATTCTGTGAATGCGGTGTTAGTCGGGCTGGACGAAGGGATTTATTCGGCGAGCGCGGTTTCATTTGGCAAATCGAGCGGCATGCCGCGATCGTCTTCGGTCAGAATCGGCGATCGTGGAGGCGGAATTCCCGCATCTTCGAGCAGGTCCAAGTTTGTCAGTTCGTCTGGGTCATCCAGGTGCCGCGCTCTCCCGACGGCGTCGATTCGAAGGTGCCGCTGATCTGATCGTTCCGGCGCTGGCCTTCGAAGTAGTACGTCTCGGTGCCGTATGGAACCTGGAACTGCAGCTGATTCCCGCGCACGTATCCGTCCAGCGGAGTCATCCCAAAGCCTGATTGATGGATCACGAGCTCGCCATGCAGGAAGCCGTTTGATTGCGGCCGCAGCCGAAGTTCCATCTCCGGATTGCCGCCGCTGCGAAGGCCGCTGATAGTGCCGGTCGCAATCATCGGTCCGAGCATGCTGCCCGACGAGGCCGAGCTGGCGCCCATCGTGCTGCCAATCGCGCCGCCGGTGCCTGGATAGCTCGAATACGGGCTGGCTCCGGTGTCGGCGATCACCTCGAATTTCTTCGCGTCGAAGTACTGGCCGTTCAAATAAAAATTAACCGTGTAGGTCCCCGGCAGAAACGCGCCGCCGCGCGAGTTGCCGACGCGTCCGCTGAACGTCACCGTCCTCATGTTGGTCGACACCGGCTGATAGTCGTTGACGCTGCCGAGCGTGCGCCCGTCCGGCCCGATATACGCCGCATCCACGCGGTACTGGCCCGGCTCCAGCTTGTAGAGCCGGTTCTCGAAGTTGACCTGCCATCCGACGAACAGCACCTTCGACACCGCGAAAGAATCGGTCGCGCCCGACAGCGCGGTGCCGGTCTTGGTGGTGTTGAGAAAGCTGATGCTGCGAAGTTGCAACGGCTTGGCGCGCCGCTCGTCGATCATCGCGAGCTTGCGCGCTTCTTCATCGCGCTTGCGCTCCTCTTCTTTTGCCGCCGCCGCAGCGGCCGCCTCGCTCGCCGCTGCCGCATTCTTTGCGCTCAGGTCCTGGTTAACGATGAAGCCCTCCTGCGAGAGCATCTTGTCGTCCGAGTAGAGCGCCACTTTGTAAGTGCCGGGCGGCTTGTCGGTCATCGTCGGCATCAACGCGACGCCGCTGAAGTCGGCAGTCTTCTGCGCGGGTCCGACAAACGCATTGGTGTCGCTCGAGGCAATCTGAAGTCCGTTGGGATCGTAAAACCGCGCCTCGATTTTTTCGTCGCGTCCTTCCAGCCCCGCGAGCAGGTTCTTGAAGCTCGCGGTCCATTTCAGATAGCGCGCGTTGGTCAGATCGGTGTCATTGAATTGCGATTGCGGCGGCGCGAGCGCGTTGCCCTCGCGGGTCGAGAGCGCCAGCGTCATGCTCGAGAATTCCAGCGGATTGTCGCGCGCCTTGGCCAGCAACTCTTCATGCTTCCACGGCAGCCCATCGAAGAACGGTTTCACCCCGAGCTGTTGCTGGAGTTCCGGGCTCGAGTACAGGTACGTCCCGCCGAATGCGGCCCCCGCCAGCACGATCAGAAAAATCAGCAAGCCGACCGATCGGCTGAGACGGCTCCGCGGCTTGCGATAGGTAACCGGCTCGTCTTCGAATTCGAGTTGCTCCTGGTACTGCGACAACCCGCCGGTTCCGCTGGTCGAGCTGACGCGCGCGTCGTCGAGTCCGCGCCCGTAGAGCATCATGTCGCGGAAGTCCTGGATGCGCGCGGGCCGCCCGTCCATCTCGTAGGCGAGCGCCGCGTCGATAGCACCGGCAAGATTGCTCGACACTGCCGGACGAAGCTCGCGCACCGGTGGAAAACTGAACGGCGGATATTTCTCGGGATCGCGGCCGGTCAGCACGTAATGCAGCGTCGCGCCGAGCGAGTAGATGTCGCTGCGCGGATCGACCAGGCCCTGGTATTGCTCCGGTGGCGCGAAGCCGAGCGTTCCGATCATGGTGCCCTTGCGCGCCGCCTTGAACAGCCGCGCGATTCCGAAATCCACCAGCACCACCCGCCCGTTCGAATTGAGCATCACGTTCGACGGCTTCATGTCGCGGTAGATTATCGGCGGCACCAGCCCGTGCAGGTACGAGAGCACGTCGCACAACTGGCGCGCGATATCGATCACCAGCCCCTCGGGCAGAGGCTCGCCGCGCACCGCGAGTTCCTCTTCGAGGTTGCTCCCCTCGACGTACTCCATCACCAGGTAGTGGCGGTTGGCGAGCTCGAACCGGTCGGTGATCGCGGGAATCGCCTGATGCTTCAGTTGCGCGAGCGTGTCGGCCTCGCGCGCGAAATATTCGTTGGCCTCGATTCGCTGCGCTTGGTCGATAAAATGATCGACCATCTCTTTGATCGCGCACGGACGATTCGCGAGCCGCTGGTCGTTCGCGAGGTAGACCATGCCCATTCCGCCGCCGCCGAGCAGGCGCGAGATTTTGTAGCGCCCCTGCAGAACAGTGCCAGCTTCGAGCGGTCCCGTCTGCTGCGTCGATGCGTCTTTGGGCGAAGTTGCCATCCTTAATCGGGGGCGCGGCGTTCGCGCCTAGCTTGCATACACTACAATCACTGAAATGTTGTCGGTACCGCCCCCGGCATTCGCCGCGACGATCAACTCCCGCGACGCGTCGAACGGATCGGCGTTGCGCCCGAGGATATCGCGAATTTGAGGATCCATCACGTGCGCCGTCAGGCCGTCGCTGCACAGCAACAGCTTGTCCCCGCGCTTCAGCTTGACTGCGACCGCCTCCGCTCCTGCGGGTCCGCTCTGACGCGCGCCGAGCGAGCGCGTGATCACGTTCTTATGCTCGTGCGTGTGCGCTTCCTCGGCGGTTATCTGCCCGATCTCGACCAGCCGCTGCACGAGAGAATGATCCTTCGTGATCTGGCGGAGCGTCGCACCTTCCATTACGTAACCTCGGCTGTCCCCGACCCACGCGACCGCGGCGTCGGTCGGCGTAACCAGTGCGCAGACCCCGGTCGATCCCATTCCGCGCGACTCCGGATGGCTCGCGACATATTCGATAATTTTCGAATTTGCCTCTTCGAGAGCGCCCGTCAGCAGCTCCGCTCCGTTTATAACTTCCCCACGTGCGGTATCGAGCCGGGCTTCAATGTAACTCCGGATCGTCTGGACGGCAATTGCGGAAGCGACTTCGCCGGCCTCCGCACCGCCCATCCCGTCGGCCACGACGTACAAATAACTCTGCGCCGGCTCGACCATCGATTCGCGCGTGTACTCGACCGCCAGCACCGAGTCCTCGTTATGCTCGCGCACACGGCCAACATCGGTCATCGCCGCGGCGCGCAGCCGAATCGACCCGCCGAGCGCAATCAGCTCAGCCTTGAATTCATCAATTGTCGGCCAGCGATCGGCGGGATTGAAAGCGATCGCACGGCGAATCGCCTTCTCTAGCCGAGGCGTGACAACGTGCGGCGGGTAGAATTGCACGGGCCCGGCTTCTTCGCGCCAGCTCTCGCTCGGAATCCGCGAGCCAGTGAGCCAGGTGTAGAGAATCGCGCCGGCGGAAAAAATATCCGCGCGCTTGTCCACCCGCTTGCCGCGATAAATCTCGGGCGCGGTGTAGCCGTCGTTGAAAATCGGCTCGCTCTGCAGCTCGTTGTCGTTGCTCACGTAGTCCAGTCCGGTCAGCTTGAGGCGGCCATCCTTTGCGACGGTTATGGATTCCGGGCAGATGTCGTTCAGGCGCAGCGCCCGGCGATGCACAAACGAAATCGCCTGGCAGATCTGGACGGCGGCCGCGATCGCTTCCGGCTCACTCATCTTATGAGAACCGCGGCGCAGCGGCTGAAGTTCCTCGTCGGCATAAACCAGGTACACGCGCCCGTTCTCCGCAAATCCGTCGGTCGCGCGCTGAAACGCTGGATGACTGATAGTCTGCGACAGCGCGAGCACGCGCCCGAAGACCTCGCCAAGATCTTCGCCGATCTCCGGCGATGCTTCTTCATGCACGCCGCCGTCGCTCGCGGAATCTTCCTGCGTCTCGGCTACGACGGCTGCTTCCGCCGCTTCGCTCTCTTCATCTGGCGATGCGTTCTCGGCGGCCTCGGCCAACGCGATCGACGAAGGACTTGTGTCCGCTTCGACTGCGGACTCTATGCCTTCACCCGACGCATTCGCACTCGCCGACGGCGTCGATTGCGAACTCGAGGCGTGGGCAGATGCGGATGCCGATGCGGTCCCGTTGGTTTGCGCCGAGGGCGGTCTCAGTTCCGCCGTTTTCGCGCTCGGACCGTTGGGATCTTCAGCAGGCGGAGGTGGTGGCTTCGGGGTTTCGACGACCGGCGCTTCATCGACGGCCTCTTCCTCGCGATGCGGGGCCAGGCGCTCGCGCAATGCGATCGATTCGGTCTTACCGTCGCGAACGCGTTTTGCGCTATAGCGATTTTCGATCGATGTCTGACCGGTCAGTGCGACGATCTCGATTCCACCTTTCAGTGACGCGCCTGCCGTCAGCGGCGTCGGCCTCGTCGGTGACGATTGCGCCGTCGAGGAGGCCGCTTTCGACAGTCCCTGGCCGCATCGATCGCAGAACTTGGCGTCGTCTGGAGCCTCCTGGCCGCACTCGGGACACGTGATCATGCGCCGCTAGCCTCTCCGAAACTGCAGTATAGCACCACCCAGTACCACCTGGTCGCGATCTTTTAATTTGTAAAGCTGGTCGCGCCCGAGTTTGCCGCGCCCCGCGACGTAAGTGCCGTTCAGGCTGCCGAGATCGCGGATAAAATAATCTGAGCCGCGCAGCACGATCTCCGCATGACGCCGCGACACGCGATCGCCGCCGTGCGCGAGCTTCTTCAGATCGATATCGAGTTTGTCCGACGGCTCCTTCGATCGTCCGATCACGGTGCGCATCCCGAAAATTCCGAACTCCATCTCATCGCCGCGCGAGACCAGCTTCGCGGGCGCGGAGGATACATCGGCGGTGCCGTTTTTATTGTTCGCAAAGAGTCCGCCCGCACCCGGCCCGGTCGAGATGGGCGGCGAAGAATTTCGAGACGAAGACGATCGCGATCCGGCCCGCGATTTTGTGCCGGCCGTCCCCGATTCTCCGGTCGATCCGATACGCGACCCATACGAGGGCGCGCTCGACGGCGGATTCAGTTCTTTGGTCTTGGCCGTCGATGACACCCTCGGCGCGTCGCTCGGTAAATTCGCCGACAGCGCTTTGATCCTTCGCTCGATAATGCTGCGCGCTTTGCCGCCAAGCTCGATCGCTTTCTTGATCTGCGGCGCGACGATCTTAGCCGCCGTGCTTCCCGCGGTTGTGCCACCGCTTTTGATTCTCTCCGCGGCCGGCTCGTTCAGCACGATCGTCGGCATCGAGGATTGCGGCGCGGGACTCGATACTGCCGACTTCCACGGCGTCATCGTACGCACCGGTGTCGGCGCCGGCGCACTGCTGTTGTTCAGAATCACGGTCGATTGCGTCGACATCGGACTCGGCGTGCTTGCGCCGGTGGCGCCCGCGAGTCCCGCGCTCCCGCCGAGTTGCCCCGACCGGTTCTCCGGCGGCGGCTCGGGCAGCGCGCGTTTCATCTCTTTTGCCGACGCCTGCCGCTTGGTCACGTCCTGTTCGAGCGCGCGCATGACTGCGTCGGCAGTCTTGGTCGAGACTTCCGGCGCGAGTGCGCGCAACGGTGGGAAACTGAACGGCGGCTCGAGCTGAGGATCGCGGCCGCTCAGCAAATGATGCATGGTGGCGGCCAGCGAATACAAATCCGATCGCGGCTCGACCTTGCCCATGTATTGCTCGGGCGGCGCGTAGCCAACCGAACCGATTTGCGTGCCGCGTCCGCCGGGCGGCAGAAAGCGCGCGATTCCAAAATCGATCAGCATCGCGCGGCCGTCCTTGTCGATCATGATATTGCCGGGCTTCAAGTCGCGATAAATAATCGGCGGCTTCTGCGCATGCAGAAAATCGAGCACATCGAGCATCTGCCGCGCCCATCGCAAGACCCGGTCCTCGACGATTTTGCCCTTGGGGCCCAGCTTGTCGAGTACGCCCTGCAAGTCGCCGCCCGCGACAAACTCCATCACCAGGTACTGGCGCGAGTTCTCGGCGAAGTGATCGATCAGGGTGGGAATTCCCGGATGCGACAGACGCGCGAGCACGTTGGCCTCGCGCGTGAAATCCTCGATTGCCTTTTTCTCCTGGATTCCGTCGCCGACGATCATCTCCTTGACCGCGACCGGACGGTTGGCGAGGCGCGTGTCGTTGGACAGGTACACGCGGCCCATCCCGCCGACGCCGAGCACTTTCTTCACGCGGTATCGACCGTCGAGAAGATGGCCCTCGGTGAGCTCCTCACCCGCATTCATGGCGATTGTCTGCGACCCTCCTTAACTTCCACGCACGCTACGAACTTCCGGGCGCGACTGGAGGGAATAACGGCTCAAGAGATCGGTTCTACTACCAGCTTTAAAAACGTTTTTCCGATAATCACTTCGTCGCCCGACTTGATCTCGGCGGGACTTCCCGGCGAGAGCCGCGGCTGACGATTCACATAAGTGCCGTTGAGACTGCCGATATCCTCGATCGTGATCTTGCCGCCGTCGATTCGAATCAACGCATGCTTGCGCGAGATCTTCGCTTCGGGATCGTCGGCGTCGAGATCCACTTCGGGAAAGGATCCAGTCTCTGGATCCCATCTGCCCACGAGGTTGTTGCCGTCTTCGAGCGGGAACTCCTGGCCCTTGCGTCCACCGCGAACCACCGACAGCTTCGCCTTGAAGGGCGCGCCGGCGGCAGCTGTCGCCGAGGGCGCGGTTTCGGGCGCGGCTTCCGGTTTGATCTCACCAGTCGGTGCTTCCGATTTCGGTACTTCAGTGGTCGGCGTTTCACCATCGGGCTTCGCGTCGGCGGCAAGCGCGGGCGTTGCTTTCCCGTCGATACTCTCGGCGGTCGGCTCGGGCGGCGTCTCGGTTTTGGTCTCCGTTACAGGAGCAGCGGCCGGCGCCGCGGCGGCTGAACTACCGGCAGCGGCCGCGAGCTTCGCACCGCATCCGTCGCAGTAATCAAGTCCGTCCATATTTTCGTAGCCGCATTCGGAGCATTTGATCATGGTCTTCTAAGCCCTCGCAGGTGAGTTCGAAGTATCGATTCCGTACCGTTCCCCAAATCCATTTTCACTCTTTTCACGTCACGCGATAACATTAATCGTCGGACTTCTGGAAATCCTTCAACGCATCCGGATCGAGCATCTGGGTCTTGCGCACCACCGCCTGCGCTTGCAGGAGGGTGGTCTTGGCCGCCTTGG
The DNA here is from genome assembly GCA_963850125.1 of uncultured delta proteobacterium. Lineage (GTDB taxonomy): Bacteria > Desulfobacterota > Binatia > Binatales > Binataceae > Binatus. Next base: position 691,903 of record CAWKKB010000002.1, read on the forward strand.
TCTGCAGCGTCTGCGTCTTCTTGATCTGATCGATCAGGCCCGACAGCGCCTGCGTCGCCTTGACGTTGCCCATCCGCTGCGTGCCTTGCAGCGCGTTGCCGAGCAGGCGAGTGGCGCGATCGACGTTGCCTGCCTTCAGCTCCTCTTCCGCCTTCGCCTGCAGCTTGGCGATCGAGACCTGGTCCACCAGGTTCATCACGCGCCCGTTGCGCTTGCTGGTCAGCGTGCGATCGAGCGTGTAGTCGACGGCCAGATCGCATTCGACGGTTTTTTCGCTGCCGCCCGGCACCTCGTAATGGAACGTGCTCTGCAGAATTCTGACTTGGCCTGGCTTGCGCGGCGGCAGCACCAGCGTCAGCAGCACCGATCCGGGCACGCCCGCCTGCAGATCGCCGATCTCGTAGCCGATTTTGCGATCTTCGCCGACCAGCGGAGTGCCGAGCACGTAAATTTCCGGCGACGCGCGAAACGCCTCGCGCACCTGCACACCCTGCGAGAGCGTCACCTCGATTCGTCCGTTGCGCAGGCTTACCGCGCGCAGTCCTTCGAGCTCGTCTTCGAAAATACCGGGAATCTCGGCCGGGTCGCCGATGAAATGATATTTGCCGTTGGAGTCCTGCGCGATTCGCTGCAGGAGCTTCTCATTGAACTCGACCCCGACGCCCATGGTCGAGAACGAAATCTCGCCGCGGTTCTTCTCGACCAAGTCGATACACGCCGTCTCTTCGTAAGTCTGACCGTCGGTGAGCACCAGCACGCGATTGAGCCGGTCAGGGCTGAGATTCTTCTTGACCTCGTCGATCGCGGCTTTCATCCCGAGCGCCATCTGGGTGCCGCCACCAATATCCAGCAAGTCGATATCGTCGATCGCCCGCTTGACCGCGGACTTGTCGCGCGCGGCTTCGGGCGTAATCAGCACCTTGGCCCGGTCGGCGAACGCCACTATCGAGACCTTGTCGTCCGCGGTCAGGTTGTCAGCGAGGAATTTGACCGCCTCGGTGACGAATTCCAGGCGTCGCTCGTCGTACATCGAGCCCGATCGGTCGATCACGACGCCCAGATTGAGCGGCAAGCGGCTACCACCACCAATGCCACCCTTGCCACGGGCAACAGCCTCGAGCAGCACGTAGAGTACGAAGTTTTCCGCGCTGGAGAGCACATGTTCGCTGCTCGCCAGCGCCTCGAAGCTAAGCGGATCGGCCATTCGTCAATCTCCCAAGATCAATTGTAGATTTAAGGTGCGAGCCTTGGCAACCGACCCATTAGATTACGAACCGGACGCGGTTAAACCAAGCCCCAAAGTAGCGATACCGTAACTGTTAGGACGTTGCCGGGGTTAATACCGATACAATCGAAACAGTACCGAATCAATATAATCCCGAAATCAGATTCGGCCAGTCGCCACTTGAATGGAGAACAAAAATGAGTTCAGCTACCAAGCACATCCGCCACGGGGTCGGCAGCGTCCGGCCTTATCTATACGGCCGACTGGATATGCTGGAACTGGTCAAACGGGCCTTCGGCGCGGTTGAACTGGAGCGCAACGAGGTCGCTAAGGGCTTTCATGTCGAGGCGAAAATCGGCGATTCGATGGTCGTGATGGAAGTCAGCGACCCACCTCATCCAAGCGGCAAGCCCGCCTCGATCTATGTGTATATCGACGACGTCGACGCAGCCTACCAGCGCGCCCTGGCAGCGGGTGCGACGTCGGTCGCCGCCCCGGAAGACAAGCCCTACCAGGAACGCGCCGCCGGCGTGAAGGACTCCTTCGGCAACACCTGGTGGATCGCAACCTACACGGGTTGATTCAACTCTCTCCTCGGGAGAGGTCGTGCCGAGCCCTCGAGGCGCGGGTGAGGGCGCGAGCTTCGTGGTCGATTCGAAGAACCTAACCCCTAACCCTTCCCGAGCGGGAAGGGGAACCGAGATCGTTGGGAGTAACCTCTTCCCGAGAGGGAAGGGGAACAATCGCGAGGAAGGTGCGCAAACTGGTGTGTAGCCTGAAGCCCAGAACCCTCACCTACCGGCCGCGATGTGTCCGGCCGCCTCTCCCGTAAAGAACGGGCGAGGTACGGGAAGGGGAACCGGATTTAAGATTTTATACTGACCGAGCAAAGTAGTGCGCTGCGCGCAACCTTGCGATTGATCCCGGGTGCAGGGGTCACCCCTGCCGAAGGAAGCGTGAAACCCACCGCGGGTTTCACATTCAATAAAGTGATTTCCCCTTCCCACGCTGCGCTGGATGCCCTCCGCGAAAAAGCGTAAGAGAGTAAGCGCTATGTCTTTAAGAGCTAAATGCGCTATCGCCGGGCTCGGACAGACCCGGATGGGCAAAAACTTCGATCATCCCGGACCGGTCGGCTTCGCTGCCGAGGCCGTCAATCTCGCTCTCGACGACGCCGGCCTCCAGCGCTCCGACCTCGACGGCTTGCTCGTCAATCCCGGAATAACCTGGTTCAACAATCCGATGGCTTCGACGACGCTGCAAAACGCGATGGGCATCCGCGACCTGCGTCTGACCGCGACGATGAACCTCGGCGGTGCGACTGCCAGTGCGATGATCATGCACGCCGCGCAGGCTATCGACGCAGGCATGGCGGAAGTCGTCGCGTGCGTATTCGCCGACGCGCCCCTGCGTTCGCCTCCGCCGAACAAGGGCGGTGCTGGAGGCTCTGCCGCCTCCTACGGCTTTGCCCAGGGCGTGAACGCGCACTACGGACTGTTCGGGGTCAACGCCCAGTATGCGTTCGTCGCACAGCGCCATATGTACAAGTACGGGACCACCAATGATCATCTCGGCGCAGTCGCGGTGTCCGAGCGCGATTGGGCCAACCTGAATCCTGCCGCCCAGTTCCACGACGCTCCGATGACGTTGGCCGACTACCATGCCTCGCGATGGGTGGTCGAACCGTTCCATCTTTACGACTGCTGCCTCGTTTCCAACGGCGGTCTCGCGGTTATCGTGACCTCGGCCGAGCGCGCAAAGACGTTGAAGCGCCCGCCCGTCTATATCCTCGGGATGGGGCAGGGTCATCCCGGCGGCGACCCGATCGACACCCTCGTCTCCGGCGCGCCGATCGCCAAAAAAACCGCCTTCAAGATGGCGGGAATCGAGCTCGGCGACGTGAACTTCTGCGAGCTCTATGACTGCTATACCTTCACGGTGCTGGTCACGCTCGAAGATTACGGGTTTTGCAAGAAAGGCGAGGGCGGATCGTTCGTCGCCAGCGGCGCGATCGCGCCGGGCGGCGCACTCCCCGTCAACACCGGGGGCGGACAGCTAAGCTCTTTTTATATGTGGGGGATGACCCCGGTGGCGGAGGCAATCGTGCAGATGCGTGGGGAGGGAGGAGGGCGGCAGGTGCCAAAACACGACATTGGGCTCGTTTCCGGCAACGGCGGTATCCTCGCCACCCATTCAACCCTGATCTTGGGTTCACAGGCATAGCATCAAGGACAAGCCGCGCTGTAGCTATCCTTGGTATGCCACAGTGTGCTTAAATCATTTCAACCGCCGGATCGTCTAATTTATATATAAGCTCAACTGCGATGCCCGAAATCAGCAAACCCATTCCAGCTATCACCCCGGACATGCGCGAATTCTTCGAAGGCGCGCGCGCCGGCCGCCTGACGGTCCAAAAGTGCGACAGTTGCGGGCAACTCAGATTCCCCGCCCACGACCTGTGCTCGAAGTGCAACTCGACCGCCTCGCGATGGGTCCCGGTGAGCGGTCGTGGCGAAGTGTTTAGCTTTAATATTATGCATCAGCTCTATCATCCGGGGTTCGCAAAAGAGGTCCCGTACGCAGTCGTGATGGTCGAGCTTGAAGAGGGCTGCAAATTCGTCTCGAACCTGCTCGGCGTCAAGCCGCACGAGATAAAGTGCGGGATGCCGGTTGAGGTGGCGTTCGAAAAACTCAATGATGAAGTCTCGATGCCCAAGTTCCGGCTCCGCGCCGGGAAATAAGCCGTCGCGACTGAACGATCAGGAAGACTAACAATCAACTATGACCTCGCTCGATAAAAAATATTTCCAGCGGCTCATCGAGAGCTCGCCGGACATCATAATTGCCGTCGATAAAACCGGCACCGTGAACTATTACAACGACGGAGCGCGCACCAGCCTCGGTTACAGCTCGGAAGAGATCATCGGCGAAGGATGCACCCGCATATATCCGTCGATCGACGAGGCGCGCCGCGTGATGAAGGCGATGCGCGCGTCGGTCGACAAGGGCCGAATCGCCAGTTTCGAGACTGAGTTCCGCAACAAAGACGGCGAAATCATCCCGGTCATGATAACCGGGACGCTAATCCACGACGACGACGGCAGCGAAATCGGATCGATCGGCTTCGCCCGCGACATCCGCCGTCTGCGCCATGCCCAGCAGCTAGCGACCGCCGGTGAGATAGCGGTCAGCCTCGCGCACGAGATTAACAACCCGCTCGAATCGATTACCAACAACCTCGAACTGCTCTCACAAAGCCTCGAGACGCACCTCTCCGACGCCGAAAAAGTCGTCGAGAACGAACGTCTCGACTCGATTCGCAATTCCATCGAGCGCGTGCAGGCAATCGTGCGCCGTCTCGACGAGATGACCCGCAAGGGCGAGTACGAGACCCGCGACTATCTGGCGGGCAAGCGGATGGCTGACTTGGCGCCGCGCGACGATGGCAGGATACACGTGCGGCCGCATGACGCTCCCCATAGCGAACAATCGCCGCTGGAAGGGATGTCGGTGCTGGTGCTCGACGACGATACCGCCGTGGTAAATTCGATGGCCGACCTGTTGCGCGCCGAGAAATGCGTCGTGTTCTGCGCGACGCGTCCGTCGGCCGCATTTGGAATTCTGCGCAACGTCAAGCTCGACGCGATAATCTCCGACGTCGTGATGCCCGAGATGGACGGCTACGACTTCTATCTCAAGGTCAAGGAAGACATGCCGAAGCTGCCGGTCATCCTGATGACCGCCTACTACTACGACAAGGATCACATCCTGAAGCGCTCGCGCCTGCGCGGCCTCGAAGGCGCGCTGTTCAAGAAGCCGGTAAATCCGGGCAAGCTGCGCGCGATGCTGCTGCAGTTGCGCCAGAAAGGCGCCGCTGAAAAAGCTGAAGCAAAAGCCGCGGCGCTAGCCGCCAAATCCGCCGCCGAAGAATCCGCACCCAAACCAGTCCCCCAATCGTGATCCTGGTTTCTGGTTCCCTCGCCCCAAGTGGGGAGAGGGTTAGGGACATCTGTTCGGCGCGGTTTGTCTAATGCGCCGCACATACCGATGCCCTGGCAAAATTGAACAAATATGTCCCTCACCCACCGCACGCGGACGCACGCCGGCCTCTCCCCTCGTGGGGCGAGGCAAAGATAATATCGTCCAAATGACATCCGGACGCCCAAAATCGCGCATTCATATGCGTCTGCAGCGACGCTTATTCCCCATCATCGAATTCGATCCCTCACCGACCGCCATCATCGAGCCGCGCCGCGTCTACAAACCGATCGATATCCCCAGGCACTGCGTCCTCTGCTTTTTCCAGGACGTGATCAACGACCTGGTGCTCAACGGCGGCGCCCGCGAGATTCACGTCGAGCATTGGGAGACTGGCAATCATCCGATTTATGAGCTCGATTTCAACGGACGGCGGCTCGCCGTGCTTCATCCGCGGGTCGGCGCTCCGGTCTCGGCGGCGATGCTAGAGCTGGTGATCGCGCTTGGCGCGCGTAAGTTTGTCGCATGCGGCGGCGCGGGCGTGCTCGACTCGAAAATCGCCGTCGGCCATATCATCGTGCCCAGCTCCGCGGTTCGCGACGAGGGTACCTCGTACCACTACCTCGCGCCGTCGCGAGAAGTCGCGCCGCATCCGCGCGCGCTGGCGGCGATCAAAAAAACCCTCAAACGAAACGGCCTCGATTATATCGTCGCGAAGACCTGGACCACCGACGGGATTCTGCGCGAGACGCGCGCGCGGATGCTCGCGCGCAAGCGTGAAGGATGCCTCACGGTCGAGATGGAAGCGGCGGCGTTTTTCGCCGTCGCGCAGTTCCGCCGGGTCCAGTTCGGGCAGATTCTCTACGGCGGCGACGATTTAGCCGGCGACGACTGGGACCCTCGCAACTGGAACCGCCATCAGGTCCGCGAACGCCTATTTACCCTGGCCGCCGAAGCCTGCCTCAGCATGTGACTGCAGTCACTGCGCCAGCGTGACCCCGAATGGCCCGCTGTTGGCATTAGCCGGGCTTTCGGTCGAGACCGTGGGCCCCACGCATATACTGCTCCCGCACGTGCCACTGATGGCCGACTGCGACACCGTGCCGTCTCCGCTGTCCGCCGCGTAAACGAACAAGTTCTGCGGATCGACCACCAAACCCTTGGGCGCGCTGTAAGGCGATGCCAGGGTCGGCGGCGTAATAATAGTCGTCAAGTTGGTGATAATGAACGAAGACACCGAGGCGCCGCCAAAGTTGGCCGTGAACACGTACTCGACGCTGTTATTCGTCCCGATTCCGATGCCCACCGGCGCGTCTGCAACGGTGCTGTTCGCGGCCGCCTGGATGGGTGTAAGGGCGCCCGTCGTGGTGTCTATCGAAAACGACGAGACCTCGCCGTTGCCTTGATCCGGAGTGAACAGCGCATCGCCGCCGCTATCGATTGCGATCGCGGCCGGACTAATCGCGTTCGGGTCTGAACTGGTGACCGCCGGAAGATTCTTCGCGAGCGCTCCGGTGCTGGTGTTGTACGACATCGGCTGGATGATCCCGGTGACTGTATCCGATACATACAGCTCTGAAAGCGTCGGATGCACCGCGATACCGAAGGGAGTGTTGAAACCTCCAATCGAGCTGTTCTTGGTGATCTGTCCGGTCGAAGTATTAACAGTGTAAGCCGCAACGGTCCCCTTGGAGCCAGTCACCCAGAGCAACGTGCCGCTGGGGTTCATTGCGAGTTCATCGGGCCCGGTATTATTGCCATTGCTTACGGATGCCGGCGACAACGGCGTCAGCGTGCCATTGGTCTGATTGATCGAGAATTCGTAGATATTGTCGTCGCTGATGTTCGCGACGTACAAAAAGCTCCCACTGGGCGCCGCGATCACGCCGCGCGGCCCGTGGTTCGCGCCCGCCTTCACCTGCCCGGTGCGCTTCAGCACGCCGGTCGTCGGGGTGCGGGTGAACGACGAGACCTTGGCGTCGTTGTAGTTGGTCACGAATGCGAGCGCGCCGGTGCCAGTGGTCGGAGTCGCAGTCGGCGAATCGGAACTGTTGCCGTTGTCCGAAAACGGTCCGTTGTTGCTGCAGGACGCAGCATTGAGCATCACCGCCATGATCAAAACAGCGGGAATCAGCCGGAGGACATTCCCAAGCGTATTTCGCGGAGATCGAGACGGTCGGTTGCGTTGCTCAGTAGCCATTCAAGCCCCCTTCCAGGCCCAATCCGGTCGAAAAAACAACAGTGTGTTAGATATCATAATTGGTACGAGCAACGAACCAAAAGGTTTCGTCCGCCCTTCGACTAACTCCCGCCACTGCCTGATTTGATAGAGAGAGGCTGGAAAAGACCGCCGATCCTTGACAGCGCACTGCCTTCGGGCGGAGACCGACATTGATGGCTATATCTTTCCGACGCGCCGATGCTGCCGATGCGCCCGAAGTCGCGACGGTGTATATCGCCTCGCGCCGCGGCGCCGCCGCTTATCTGCCGACTGTCGGTACTGACGCGGAGATTCGCGCCTTCGTGATCCATCAGATGGTGCCGGAGCGCGAGACCTGGGTTGCCGAGGACGGCGGCCGAATGGTCGCGGTGCTGGTGCTCCACGGCGACGAAGTCGATCAATTTTACGTTGCGCCCGGCGAGCAGCGTCGAGGCATCGGCGACGCGATGCTCGCGCATGCCAAGCGTCTTCGTCCTGCTGGTCTTCGCCTGTGGGCGTTCCAGCGCAACGCACCCGCGCGCCGCTTTTACGAAGCGCGAGGCTTTATCGCAAAGAAATTTACCGACGGCGCGACCAACATGGAGCGCGAAGCCGACGTGCTCTACCAATGGACGCCATGAACAAACGCAATTTTCCGCCAAGGAGCTGATGCGATGGCAACCAAGATCGATCTCAACAAAGTTCCCCGCTTCGCCGAACTGCCGATCAAACCCGACAAGCCCAAGGAATCGTCGTGGGGCGTGTTCGGCGATGACGACGAACTCGGATGCCTGAATTTCCTGACGCCCGAAGGCGTGATCGCCGCCGCGCGCCTGGTGCGCAAGGGCTCCATCTTCCGGCTCGATACGAAAATCAACTACGCCAGCCCGCCGCTGTTCGCCCGCCGTCCCGCCAAGCACAACATCATGAGCTTCGAGAGCTTCGGCCTGCTCGGTTTCGACGACTCGCTCGACAGTTACAACACGCAGGAGGGGAGCCAGTGGGACGGCCTCGCGCACGTCGGCAGCCCGCGCTACAAGGCGTTCTACAACGGCGTGAAATCCAGCGAGATCAAGGACGGGCCGAGCGGACGCCTCAGCATCCACAAATGGGCGAACAAGTTTGTCGGCCGTGCTGTACTGTTAGATGCGTTCCGCTACCGCATTTCGCACGGCCGCACGATCGATCCGCTCAAATCGGAAAAGTATACCCTCGACGATTTGAAAGAGACCGCGGTCGCGGACGGGGTCGAGCTCAAGCCGGGCACGATCCTGCTGATTCGCACGGGCTGGATGCAGGCGTATCTCGCAGCGTCAGCCGAGGACAAGGCCGCGATGGCGCCGTTGGAAGGCCTCAAAGCATGCGGCATCGAGGACAGCCGCGCGATGGTCGAATGGTTCTGGGATCATCGCGTCGCCGCGGTTGGCACTGACTGCCCCGCCGTCGAGCCGTGGCCGTGGGATTTCAAGAACGAAGGCGCGCTGCACTATCGAACGCTGTGCCTGCTTGGCCTGCCGATCGGTGAGCAGTTTAATCTCGAGGAGCTGGCGGCAGATTGCGCCGCCGACAAGCGCTACGAATTCATGCTGGTCTCAGTCCCGATGAACCTGGAGGGCGGCATCGCTTCACCCCCCAACGCAGTGGCGATCAAATAACTGGGTGCAGGGGTCACCCCTGCCGAAGGAAGTGTGAAACCCACGGAGGATTTCACTACAATCAAAGTTCTTCTCTCTCGCTTTCACCGCGCTGACCGAGCAGTCTCGACGATCGCGATGCGCACCGCAGTCTCCATCATCTGAAGCGCCATCGTCGGCAGGCTGCGATGGCGCCCGGCCTGGCGCGCCTCGTACGGCAGATGGATGAATCCCACCGGGATGCCGGGTTTGCGGCGAAGCTGATGCAGCGCCGCATACATCAGCGCGTTGCACGCATACGCGCCGGCGCTCAGCGATACGCTCGCGGGGATATCCTTGCGATCGAGTTCGCGGATGATCGCGCGCAGCGGCAATCGCGAGAAGTATGCGTCGGGACCGCCGCGAACGACTGGCGTGAATCCCGGGTCGCCGCTGGTTGCGAGTGCGCCGCGCTCATCGGCAAGATTGATTGCGATTCTTTCCAGTGAGATCGCCGGCCTGCCGCCCGCCTCGCCGAGTCCGATCACCGCGCGCGGCCGGTAGCGCACGATCGCGCCGGTGATTCGCCGCGCCGCCTTGGCGCATCCGACCGGCACCCGCACCGATTTTATCTGCAACCCGCCGATCACCTCGCCATCAAAGCCACGCGCAACTTCCCAGGACGGATTGATCCGCTCTTGGCGAAACGGCTCAAACCCGGTGAGAATCAAAATCGGCGGCATCGACCAACTTTCTTCACACGATTGTTCCCGTTTGGCTTCTGTCCCCCTCTCTTGAAGGGAGAGGGGCTAGGGGTGAGGTTTCGCGCGCGATTCAAGATTCCGCTTCCTACTTCCGCCGCGGATGCTCGATCGGCAAGTCGTCGTGGTTGCCCCATTCCGCCCACGACCCGAGATAGTTCCTCACCCGCGAATAGCCCGCGATCTTGAGCGCGAGGTACGCGTGCGCGGCGCGGTATCCGCCCTGGCAGTACGGCACGATCTCATTGTTAGGATCGAGGCCGAGCGCTGCGAACTGCGCGCGCAGCTCGGCGGGCGACTTCACGGTTCCATCGGCGGCGAGCACGGCCGTCCAGTCCTGATGGTACGAGCCGGGAATCGCGCCGCCATGTTTCGCGCGCACGCGTTCGCTGAAGTATTCCGCATCGCTGCGAACGTCGAAGATTTGCACGTCGGAGCGCCCAAGATTCTCGAGCAGATGCGAATACGTCGCGAGAATTTCCGCGCGCGGATTCAGCTGAAAATCCGACGGCGCGAACTTCTCGACGTTAGTGACCAGCATCTCGCCCGCAAGCGCCTTGAGCCCGCCGTCGAGCATTCGCGACCTCGGATGCCCCGCGGATTCGAGCGCCCACTGCCCTCGCGCCGCGCGCATTCCCGATTCGTTCTCGTAAAACACGACGGTCTCGCGGCCGCTGATTCCGAGCGCCGAAAAGATCCACTGGAGCTGCGCGCCGAATTCCGCGATTCCGCGCTCGGACGTATCCGAATGATGAAACGGGAAGGGATCGAAATGCCGCGCGCCGTCAGGATGCCCCGCGTGGAAATCCTTGGCGGGTCGCGTGTCGATGAGGATCACGCCGGGGTCGTCGCGATGCTCGCGGAGCCATCGCGCGTCAACAGTCAACTTCGCTTCGTCCTGATTCAAGTTGCCCCCGTCGCGCGCTACCGGTCGATTCCGACCGCTTCTCCAATAGACCGAAATCCACCCCGGCGTAGCAAGTCTGCCAGCTCGGTTTTGATTCTTTCCGCAACTCCCGGGCCGTCGTAGATGAGCGCGGTGTAGAGCTCGACCAGTGACGCGCCGGCTCGTATGTGCAGCCATGCGTCCTCGGCGCTGCTCACGCCGCCGACGCCGATAATCGGGATTTTTCCGCGGGTGTGGGTGTGGATGTCGCGGATCAACTCGCGCGCGCGAATCGTCAGCGGACGGCCGCTGAGTCCGCCCGGATGGGGCGACGAAACGCCGATCGCCTCGCGCGCGACCGTGGTGTTGCACGCGACGATTCCGTCCACGCCGATCTCGAGCGCGGTTTCGCAGATTCGAAACAACTCGTTGCGCTCCAGGTCAGGCGAGATTTTCACCAGCACCGGACGCGGCGATTCGCCGGTGTTCCCGAGCATCTTGGCGAACAGCTCGGTCATCTTCTCAGGCGTTTGCCAGTTGCGCAGCCCGGGCGTGTTCGGCGAGCTCACGTTGATCACGATGAAGTCGGCCAGCGGCCCGAGCCGTTCCATCAACGCGCTGTAATCGGCGGCGACCTCCTCCGCCGGCGTGTTGCTGTTGGGCCCGAAGTTAAGGCCGAGGCGAATCGACATCCCCACCTTGCGTATCCGCTCGATTCGCAGCGCGACCGCCTCCATCCCTTCGCTGGGAAACCCGAGCCGGTTGATCAGGGCGCGGTGCTCGGGGAGGCGCCACACGCGCGGCGTTTCATTTCCTGCCTGCGGCCGCGGCGTAATCGTTCCCAACTCGGCGAACCCGAAGCCGAGCGTCTCCCATCCGCGGATCGCGACGGCGTCCTTGTCCATCCCGGCGGCCAGCCCAATCGGGTTGTGAAAATCTGTTCCCCATAGCTTGATTCCGAGCTCCGGCCGATCGCGCGGCGGCGTAAGCGGCGGCATCATGGAGAGCATGCGCAAGGTCAGGTGATGCGCATACTCGGCATCGACCCGCGACAGGTATCGTTTGAAGAGCTGCCGATAGACGGCGTCGATTGCGGAAACTGCGCGCATGCGTCTCCCCTTGAACCTGGAATTGTTGCAATGCTGAAGCGGCCTGCGCAATCGAAACGGAGGTGTGGATTAAGCAGCGCCGCCCTGATGCAGTTGCACTGCGCCTTGGAATAAGATGAAGGGTGATCCGTATTACGGCGGTCGCATCGAGTGCGCGGCAATTGGTGAAAAAGGCAGGAACGCGTGGAAAATCAGGCGAAAATGCAAGTAAAGTTGATCGACTACGCTCAGCAGCCGCTCGAAAAACTCTACGCGGCGTTTCGCACCTGCTATTCGTCCGACACGCCGATCGAGGTCTGGGACAAGATCAAGTCCGAGAAAATCACTCACGAAAAAATTCGCGAGTTCATCACCGAGCGGCTGAAGACCGGCCATGCTTCTCCGCTCGAGCAGATCGTTTTCTGGTTCGGGATAGCCAACGTCTCGCGCTCGCTGTCGCATCAGTTCGTGCGCCACCGGATCGGAATCAGCTTCGAGCAGCAGAGCCAGCGCTACGTGAAATTCAAGCAGGATAAGCTCGCGTTCGTGCTGCCCGACTCGTGGGCGCGCGCGGGGCTCGAAAGTGAATTCTCCGATTTGCTTTCGAAGACCTCGGAGCTCTACGCGAAGGCGCTGAAGGCCGGGATTCCGGCCGAAGATGCACGCTTCGTGCTGCCCAACGCGGCACCCACGAATTTTCACGTGATGGTGAATTTTGCCGAGATGCTGCACATCTGCGATCTGCGCCTGTGCGTGCGCGCGCAATGGGAAATCCGCCGGATGGTCGCGATGATGCGCGCGGAAATCAAGCACGTGCTGCCGGAAATCGCGGTATTCCTGCAGCCCAAATGCGGCGAGAATCGCATGGGTTACTGCGACGAGTCGCTCGACGAATATCAGAGGTGTCCGCTGAGCAAGGTGCGGCCGCACAAGTCGAGCCTGTTCGATCTCTACGAGCGTTACGGCTCGCGCAAGGCGCAGGCGCTCGGCGAGGCCGAGTATCGCGCGGTCGAGGAAAAAGAGCAGTTGTAGTTGTTCCACTCTCCCTGTAAGGGAGAGGATCAAGGTGAGGGTCCTTGTTTAGCGCGCTCGTTTTGCGCGCGATTCGAGATTCTGCTCCTATCCTCAATCTGTCCGTACAGAGCTCTCTTGAGCTGTGAACCGTGAAAAACGATTCCCCATCGGTATCGATCGACGACGCGATCGCCGCATTCAACCGCGGTGAGTATTTCGAAGCGGCCGAGATGTTCGAGACCGCGTCGCATTCGGCCGATGACGATCTGAAGGGGCTCATCGTCGCTTTCAATCAGATCGCCGCGGCGCTCCATCTGCGCTTCGAACGCGGCGGCAGGCAGGCGTCGATCAACCTGATGTCCCAGGCGATGATCGCGCTCGACGACATGAAGCCTGCACGCGGCGGCGTCGATGTCGAGCGGCTGTGCGACGAGCTGGCGGCCTACACCGAAGAGGTTCGTGCGACGCCGCGCGACGAGCGCGACGGCCTGAAGCATCGCGCGCGGATCTTCCTGGAGCGCCGCCGCGTCCCGAAGATCAACCGCCGCTGATCGCCATGCAAATCACCCACGACGAGATCTCCGACGGCCTCAAGCGCGCGCGCTACGTCACCAACGAGCGCGTCGAGACCGCGATCTTCCTCGCGCTGGCGCTCGAAAAACCTCTGCTGATAGAGGGTCCCGCCGGCGCTGGCAAGACCGAAGTCGCCAAGGTGCTCGCGGAAATTCTGCACACCGAATTGATCCGGCTGCAATGTTACGAGGGTCTCGACGAGGCGCGCGCGCTCTACGAATGGAACTATCAGAAACAACTTTTGCGCATGCAGGCCGACGAGCAGCAGGGCCTGCGATGGGAGGAACTGAGCGAGCACATCTTTTCGCGCGATTTTTTACTGGAGCGCCCGCTGCTCAGGGCGATCACCTCGCCGAGTCGGGTCGTCCTGTTGATCGACGAGGTCGACAAAGCCGACGAGGAGTTCGAAGCCTTTCTGCTCGAGCTGCTTTCCGATTTCCAGGTGAGCGTTCCCGAACTGGGAACGTTGAAGGCGCACGAACGTCCCGCGGTGATTCTGACCTCGAATCGCGCGCGTGAGTTGTCCGAGGCGCTGCGACGCCGATGCCTTCATCTGTTCATCGACTTTCCGGGAACCGAGCAGGAGCGAAAGATCATCGAGCTAAAAGTGCCCGAGCTCGACGCGAAGCTGGCAACCGAGGCCGCGCGTTTCGTCGGCGCGATTCGCAAGCTCGGGCTGCGCAAGCCGCCCTCGATCGCCGAGACTCTCGATTGGGCGCGCGCCCTCGTGCGCCTGGGCGTGCGCGAACTCGACACCGACGCAGTGCGCACCGCGCTCGGCGTTCTCCTCAAGCATGAAGACGATCGCGCCAAGGTGGAATCCAAAGCCTCGTCGCTCGCCCCGCGCCGTAAATCCGCAACCTAGTCAGATGGCTCGCCTGCGCGATCAGCTCGTCAGCTTCATCGCCGCACTGCGAGACGACGGAGTCAGAATTTCGGTCGCGGAATCTATCGATGCGATGAATGCGGTTGCAGCCGTTGGGCTCGAGCGCGCGCGAATGCACGAGGCGTTGGCGGCGGCGTTGATCAAAGATGAAGCCGACCGCGCAATCTTCGACGAAGCTTTCAACCGCTTTTTCGCATCACCTCGGGCAGATCGCGGAGAACATCCCGATCAGCGCGGCGACCAAATCTCGGCTGCCGCCGGCCGCGGCCGTCCCGGCGAGAATCCGTCGCCGCCGGAGGACGCGCCGCCGCGCAAGCCGGATCAGGCGCGCGACGGCGCACGCTCAAGCGATCATCATGATGAGAAGTCACCACCGTCAGATGCGAAACCGTCAAAGAAAACTGCCGCGGTGCATCGCGATGACGCGGAGCGCAAAGATGCGGAGCGCGATTCAGATAGAATGCGCGGCCGCGAAGAGCAGGGCGCCGCGGATTCGCGAGACGAATCGACGACGCGCGGTATCGACGCCGCGCGCGTTGCTCGACTCCGCGCGATCGAGCGGAGACCGTTCGACAATTTCTCCGACCTCGAATACGACGAGGCTCGTGAGGCGCTCGCTCCCCTGATTCGCCGTTTCCGGATTCGCCTCGGCCGCCGGTTGCGTCTCGCAAAGACGGGCAGAATCGACTTCCGCCGCACGATTCGCGCGGCTATGCAGCGCGGCGGTGCGCTTATCGATCTCAACTTCCGCGCGCGACGTCCGCGGCATTTCGACCTCGTAATCCTCGCCGATATCTCGGGTTCAGTCCGCTATGCCGCGCAGTTGATGCTCGAACTGATGGCGGGGGCGCGCGGGTGCTTTCGCCGCGTCACCAGTTTTGTGTACGTGGATCATCTGGCTGAGGGGGATTTCGAGCAGGGCCATCTGGTAATGACGCCGGCGCTGGATTTGTATGCGCGCTCCGATTTCGGGCGGGTGCTGGGCGAGCTGTGGCAGCGCCGAACCGGATTGCTCACGCGCAGCACCATCGTCGTGATCATGGGCGATGGCCGCAACAATCGCCTGCCTGCACGCGCCGACCTGGTTCGCGAGATCGCGCGCGCATCCCGCGCCGTGGTGTGGCTGAATCCCGAAGATCCCGCGCGATGGGGCACCGGCGACAGCGCTATTAAACAGTACGCGCGCGAAGTGAACGCCGTAATTCCGTCGCGAAATCTTCGCGAGCTGCAAGTAGCCCTGTCCGCAATCGCATAATATCGATCAAAAATCGAACAGCTCGCGCATCTTGGCGATCAGCCATCGATGCGGGCCGCCTTTGCCATCGAGCGTGTCGCCGGATGAGAGCTTTTCCAGCCGGTCGCGGTTTCGCGCGGCAATAATATCGCCGATGCTGGCGGCCGCGTCGGGATGCTCCTTGAACAGCCGCGTGAATCCCTCACGGTCCATCTCGATCACTTCGAGATCGGTGATCGCGCGCACATTTGCGGTGCGCGGTTCGCCGGTCATCAGCGCCATCTCGCCGGTGACAACGCCGCGGCCAATCTCGGCGAGATGGCGAACCTGCCCGTCCGCGGTATGACCCAGGACTTCGGCCCTTCCGCTGCGCACGATGAACATCGAGTCGCCTGGTTCGCCGATGCGCACCAGCATCTCGCCCGCTCCAAACTGCCGCACCGAGACGGTCGGCACCAGCAAGCGCAACTCGTCGTCGCTGAGGCCGTGCAGCCAATCCACCTGGCGCAGGTCGGACATCAACTCGCGCTCGAACTCAGCGTCGGCCTTTTCGTCTTCGTCGCGGCCCGCGTCGCGCACATGGACGGTGCGGGTCGGGAACGGAATCTCGATTCGATGACGTCGCAGCGCATACCAAAGGCTCGACGCGACGCGATCGCGCACGTGTTCCTGCACGCCGTAGTCGCCGATCCAGTACTTGATCAGATACTGGATCGCGAAATCGCCATAGTTCCACACCAGCACCTCGGGCGGCGGATCGCGCAGGACTTGCGGCACATCGCGCAGCAGGGTGAGCACGACTTCGCGCACGTGATTGGGCGGCACGCCGTAGCTGATACCGATAGTAATTTCGTCGCGCACGGCGCCGGTCGCATAGTTGAAGAGGACGTCCTTGGCGATCACGGAATTGGGAACCTCGAGCCGCTCGCCGTCGCGCGTCACGATAGTGGTGGCGCGCCATGCGATTCCCTTGACCCGCCCGACATAATGACCGCTGCGGATCCAGTCGCCCGGATCGAACGGGCGCCCAATCGAAAGTGACAGGCCGCTGAAAACGTTGCCGAGCGTCTCCTGCAAGGCAAAGCCGAGAACCGCCGCAAACACAGTTGTGGTGGTGAGAATCGAAAGCGGCTGCACGCCGAAGTCGGTGTACAGCACCACCATCACCACCACGAACCACAACACCAGCATCAGCAGTTCTTTGAAAATACTCGAGAAGTGGACCTTGCCGCGACGGGTTACTGCGTCGACGAACTCGAGCACCAGCCGGATTACGCCGAACAGAAAAAGTACGAAGGCCGCGACCGCAACTTTTTGCCTGACCAGATCGTTCGGAATGAATCGCGAACCGGCGTCGATCAGAGCGCTGCCCGACAGCAGCATGAAGGTCGTCGCGGTCACCGCACGTTTGCGCCGCCGCACAGCGAATGCCCCGAGCAACCCGACCAGCACCAGCACGCTTTCGACCAGCGTGCGCAAATCGGGCGACAGCACGTCGATTTGCAGCATCGTCTGGAGCGGCGTCGCCATTGTTCAGATCCCCGCCACTACCGCGATTTGGTCGAGCAGTTTCACCGCGTCGAAATACTCGGCGGCTATCTCGCGCGCGGCACGGGCATGGCGCGGATAGTCGTCGTTGATCTGCGCAATCGCGTCGACTGCTTCGTCCGGCGTGTCGAATCCAAGCAGCCCCGCGCCAGTCGGGACGAATTTTTCAAACCCGGTCCGCTGCGTGACGACTGGACGTCCCGCCGCCAGGTAGCAAACCGTGCGATCGCTGAACCATCCCGTCCGCGGCCTCACGTAGATGTCCTTGGCGACCGTGAACTCGCCGCGCGACTTGCTGATGTACTCGCGGTACGCGTCGATATCGAGCGACATCGGCACCACCGGCGCGATCGTGAATCCGCCCGCAATCGCGCGGTCGTAGTCGGGACCGCTGGTAAGATTTGTGGCGATTTCAATCGGCTGATTCGCGCGCACCGCGACCTCGAGCACCTTGCGAAAATTCAGATGCTTGGACCAGTAGTATGTCTCGCCCGCGATTACCATGTCGTTGCCGTTATTCTGCCATGTGCCGACGGTGGTGAATGCCGCCGGCTCCGCAGCTCCGACGCCCGGACGCCATTCGTCGAGATTCACCGGCGGACGCGTCGGATGCCAGTCGAGGCCGGCGGTCGGTAACAGGCAGTCGGGCGCGCCGATATTGTAGCAATACGTGAAGAACAATTTGTGCGACTTGGCAAACGCCACTGTCGTCGGAATCTTGCGCGCGAGCTCGATCTGCATCACGCCAGGATCGGTCTCGAGATACACCAGACAGCGGCTGCGCTCGTGCTCCTCGCGCGGCTCGGTCGTGCCGCAGAGATTGACGACCATATCGGCGTCGCGCAGCAGTTCCATGCATCGCTCGCGCGGCATCCCGACGTACTGCTCCTTCGCCGAGTCCAGAAACGCCCACCGCTCGCCGAAGCCGTAGCGCTCCAGTATGCCGCCGATCACCTTGAGGTTGCGCGACGGGTCAGGGGTGCCGCTTTCGATCGTAGGATCGTAAACGTACGAGCGATGATCCTCGATATAGTAAACGTCGAGACCGAGTTGCCTGAATCCCAGCAGGTGATGAAGCAATTGCCAGATCACCCCGGCAAAAGGGTACCGCGCCGCCAGATGCAGCACGACGACTTTGCCCTTGCGCTTGCCATTCACCTTTTGCGTCGCGATCTTAGCCCGGGGCGCGGCCTGCGGCTATCCGCTCCAGCTCGTCCCGCAGCTCGAGAATCGCGATACGCCGCTGGCTGATTTGGGCCTCTTCCTCGTCGCCGAGTTCGCCCAGGTAACAATTGCGCCCGGGGATGACCAGTACCGAACGATACGGAAATCCCGCACGAATTTTGAGATACGCGCGCTCGGCAATCACGCCCTCGATTGCGCCCTCCGCGGTCTTCTCGCGAATCTCGCCGCCCTCCTCGTGTATCAACCCGATCGTCGCACGAATTCGCGCCGTCCGCCGCGCCGCCGCGACCCCCTTCATCCGGCGTATAACTTCGGCCACCAGCGCCTCGTCGGAATCCTCGCCGCCCGAACCGAGCCAGCGATGCGACCTGACTCCAGGCTCTCCACCGAGTGCATCGATCTCAAGTCCGCCGTCGTCGGCCAGCGTCGCGATTCGCGCTCGATCGAAATAAAAACGCGCCTTAATCACCGCGTTCTCCGTGAAGGTCGCGCCGGTCTCCTCGGGAGTTTCCGAAATTCCGACGTCAGCGAGCGACAGGAGTTCGAGCTCGATACCGACGTCGCAGAGGATCAATCGGTACTCAGCAAGTTTCGCCGGATTCGTAGTCGCAATCAGCAGCCGCCGCATCAGCTCATTTACCGGGCTTCGCAGGAGGCTTGGCAGAAGGCTTGGGTTGATAGGTGATCTTCAGCGAGTCGCGCTCGCGATGCTCCTCGAGCGCCAGCTCGATCAACCGATCGATAAGCTTGGGCAGCGGCAGGCCCGACGCCTCCCACAGCTTCGGATACATACTGATCGAGGTGAAGCCGGGAATGGTGTTGACCTCGTTGACGTAGATCTCGCGCAAATCGCGGCTCGCGAGAAAATCGACCCGCGCCATACCGCGCAACGACAACGCCTTGAACGCCGCTACCGCCATCGCGCGCAACTTCTTCGCCTTGGCGGCCGGCAGTTCGGCGGGAATCTTCGTCGCCGATCCTTCCGGATCGACGTACTTCGACTCGTAGTCGTAAAACTCATGCGCGCCCTTGACCAGAACTTCGCCGGGAGTCGACGCCTCGGGACGATCGTTGCCCAGCACTGCGCACTCGAACTCGCGGCCCTCGCACGACGCCTCGATCAGCGCCTTGCGATCGTACTGGAATGCGTCGTCGAGCGCGGCGTTCAGATCGGCCGCGCGCTTCACCTTGCTGATTCCGATCGACGATCCGAGCGCGTTGGGCTTGACGAACACCGGATAACCGAGTTTGCGCGCCAGGCGCGTCCCGATCTGCAGAGTCTCACGATAGTCTGCGCGATCGATCGCAAAATATTTCACGACTGCGACGCCGGCATCGCGCAACAAACGCTTCTGCGCGTCCTTGTCCATGCCCATTGCGGATCCGAGCACGCCCGCTCCCACATATGCGATTCCCGCCAGCTCGAGCAGCCCCTGCACGGTACCGTCCTCGCCGTAGGTGCCGTGCAATACCGGGAACACCACGTCGAGCCCGGGAATCGAATCCTGCGCGCGTGACGCCGCGATACCCGCGCCGTCGGTCGGCGTCGCGACCAGGGCTTGTCCCTCCGGATGAGGCAGCAGGGTAACCTGCGTGCCACCTGCACTAAGAGCCGCAAGATGCGGCGTCTTCTCCGCGAGCAGTTTCAGCGCGTTGCGTTCGAGATACCATCGCCCATCGCGCCCGATTCCAACCGGAACGATCTCATAGCGCGCCGGATCCATCGCCGACATCACAGTCAGCGCAGATCGCAGCGAAATCTCATGCTCGCCCGAACGACCCCCAAACAGAACGCCCACCCTGAGTTTCTTTTTTTCCGCCATCGTGCCCCGCCCCCGCCCGCGAAGGAACTTAGAAGAACTTATTGTAGTGAAACCCGCGATGGGTTTCACACTTCCTTCGGCAGGGGT
>CAWKKB010000003.1:0-296486 GCA_963850125.1 uncultured delta proteobacterium
AGGTTGAGCGGCGGCGGTGCTGGTGGCTGTTTCGCCGCGCATGCTCCCAACGTCAGCGCCAAGCTGAATGCTCCTGCGATAGCGATCCGTCTCATCGCTCTGCCTGCTATCCTGTTGCCCGGCCTAACCTTGCTGTTCGGTCCAGCTGATCTGCGTTACGCAAAACCCGAGGTTGCTGACGATCGCTTCATCGGAACTTGGCGAAACAATTTCGGTTTCCAGCCCCGCCTCCCAATGGGATGGTGACCCGACCGCGACGCCGTTCAGGTCACGCTGCTGCTCCGTCCATCGCACCTGATAGCTGCGCGGCGAGAGCTGAAGGATCGAATCGATCTGAACCGAGACGGTCTGCTTCTCGGCGATCTTGAACGGGTTATGGGAGAAATTGTCGGAGCGGTAGTACTCGTCGAGAAACCGGTTCGCGGCGCCGCGCGTATGCCCGAGCAGCGCGTTGAGCGTTTGATGCTCTAGCTGCGCATCGCTGGTGACTGAGCGGGCGTCGCGAATAAGGCCGCTACCTCATAGCGTTCCATTCGCGCTGTCACGTCCGGCAGAGCGACCGGTGTGAGGGGTTGCGGGACCGTCAGCGCGTATCCCAGTTTGCCCACTTCGACGACATACGGGATGTAGCGGCTTCATTCGCTCAGCCAGACCATTCCGCCGGCGAGAATCAGACCAAGGACCAGAAGTCCGCCAGCGGCGATTTGCCAGTTGCGTTTTCCGAGAACGAGGTCGGCGTATCGTTCGTCCCATTCGCGACGCGCTTCGAGATATGGGTTGCTCTCCATGCGAACGCCTCACCGTGAAAATCTGGAATTCATACATCAAAGTGCGGCTCACTAGACTTGTTGGTTGAGCAAGTTCCTTGCCATTGGCGGCGCATGAGCGCGACCTAGAAACCGATGCGAGGAAATTAGTGCTGTGCAGCTACCGTCGAGAGTGCAACCAAAATTAAGGTTCTACGAGGCGAGTTGGAATGAGTGAAGCGACTTTTTCGGGGCGTTGCGTGCCAATCAGATGCGAAACCAGCCCGTCTCGGCGCCGCACGGAACACCGTGGACCAATACCGGCTGAACCCCTTGCAGAGAGGAATCGTCCGGCCTATACGGGGGTTGGAATCGGAGAGTCAAAACGGAAATTCCAGCCATCACCAATGTGGCGCTCAGGTCCAAGTTTTGGGGCAGGACGGTCCGTCCTACGTCGAGCGAGCAATTGCTCGCGTATGCACAGGAGGATTTGATGATCACCGAAGACTACGTCAGAAAGATTTTCAAGGGGCTCGAGCACGGCGATGGCGCGGGTTTTTTCGAGCATGTAGACGACAAGGTCGACTGGATCGTCGAAGGCACGCATCCGCTGGCCGGTCACTACAAGTCGAAATCTGATTTCCTGACCGGGACCTTCGCGAAGCTCGGCAAGGTTCTGCCCAATGGGGCTCAACTCGTCGTCGAGCATCTGCTCGTGAAGGATGACCAGGCTGTCGTGGAACTTCACTCCTTGGCCACGGCGAAGAACGGACTGAGGTTCGACAACAGATACTGCTGGGTCCTCCACTTCGATGGAAACACCATCGACCGAGTGAGGGCCTATCTCGATTCGACGATGGTCGCGCGTCTCTTCGAAGAAAACCCGATCTAGCCATCGGTCGTTGGTGTCTCATGCGACCGACCTGACGGGTTGTCGATACAAATCAGGACCGCGCGCCGGGCTTGCCGCGATTCGGGAGCAGTGTCGATCGGAGCAAAGGCTTGCCGACGTGTGTCTCGATCGAGACGCCGGTCGGCGAGCTCCTGGTCAGCAGAGCTTGTAATTCTAAAACGCAGGAGCGAAATGATGACGACATCTTAGTGCGTAGCGAGCGAACGTCGCCGATGCGCGATTAGCGTCGGCTTCATCGAGCTGCGTGATTCGCCGAACGCTCTGGAGCGGCAAAAAACAGTACCGCGAAGCGTCCAATAGTGTCCCCGGTCAGTGCCCACTCAGTGCCCACTTCGGGCTTTTTCAGCATGATCTGAGATTATGTCCGCTCGCTGAAAGCCCTTATATTTCCTGCACCATATGATCTGGCGTGATCTCAGAAAACGTCGTGGACAAGTTTAGGAATCCTGTGCTCTATCCATCTGAGCTAAGGAAGCGACCCGGACAACTGTGGAAGTTACGCCGATGCGGGTCGCGGGCAAAGAGGGATCAGACTTCGGCGGGGACGCCATTTCGCCGGGGCTCGCGCTGTTGTACAAATCATTAGTCGGACTTCGATATTTTCGTCGGGCGCCTCATCGGGGTTTACAGCCGGCAACGGGAAACATCACATGGCGGATGATAAAAATTCTCTGAGATCGAACAGCAGCGTCCTGGTTGATGGACCTTCGCGGGCGCCGGCGCGCGCTATGCTCAAGGCCGTCGGGTTTACTGATGAGGATCTCAGCAAGCCGCTGATTGCGGTCGCGCATACGTGGATTGAAATCATGCCCTGCACCGCTCATCTGCGGGACCTGGCCGAGCATGTTAAGCGCGGGATTCGCGCGGCGGGTGCCACGCCGATCGAGTTCAACACGATTGCTGTATGCGACGGGATTTCGATGGGGACGCATGGCATGCGCGCATCGTTGATCAGCCGCGAAGTGATCGCCGACTCGATCGAGCTCACCGTGCGCGGGCATTTGTTTGACGGCGTCGTCGCGATGTCGGGATGCGACAAGACGATTCCAGCGACCGTGATGGCGCTCCAGCGCCTCGACCTGCCGTCGCTGATGATTTACGGCGGGTCGATACAGCCGGGACGCTTCGGCGATCAGCAGGTTTCGATCCAGGACGTGTTCGAGGCCGTAGGCGCGCATTCGGCGGGCAAGATGAAGCTCGAGGATCTCAAGAGACTTGAAGACGTCGCGTGCCCGGGTGTGGGCGCATGCGGCGGACAGTTCACCGCGAATACGATGGCGCTGGCAAGCGAGCTGCTGGGAATCTCGCCGATGGGCTCGAACAGTATTCCGGCGACGGATCCGAAAAAGCCGGAGAGCGCGTTCCAGGCGGGGCGGCTCGCGGTCGATTTGCTCAAGCGCAAGCTCAAGCCGAGCCAGATAATCACGAAGAAGGCGCTCGAGAACGCGATCGCGTCGGTCGCGATGACGGGCGGCTCGACCAACGCGGTGCTGCATCTGCTCGCGATCGCGCACGAGGCGGGAATCGCGCTCGATATCGATGACTTCGATCGAATCAGCTCGCGCACCCCGCTGCTCGCGGACCTGAAGCCGGGCGGCCGGTACCTCGCTACTGAAATGCATGCGGCGGGGGGAATCCCGCTGATCGCAAAACGCCTGAAGGAAGCCGGGCTGCTCCACGAAAACGAAATGACGGTGACCGGCAGGACAATTGGGGTCGAGGCTGACGCGGCGCGCGAGACTGCGGGACAGGAAGTCGTGCGCGCGGTCGGAAAGCCGATCAAGGAAACGGGAGGTCTCGTGATTTTGAAGGGCAATCTTGCGCCCGAAGGATGCGTGGTGAAGGTCGCCGGGCACGAACGCATGACGCATCGCGGGCCCGCGCGGGTGTTCGATTGCGAGGAAGACGCATTCAAGGCGGTGTCGGCACAGAAGATCAAACCGGGCGATGTCGTGGTCATCCGCTACGAGGGACCGCGCGGCGCGCCCGGTATGCCGGAGATGCTCGGCGTCACGGCGGCGTTATCGGGACAGGGCCTTGGAGAATCGGTCGGACTCCTGACGGACGGGCGGTTCTCGGGTGCGACGCACGGCCTGATGGCCGGGCACGTCGCGCCGGAAGCGGCGGTCGGCGGGCCGATCGCGGCAGTTCGCGATGGCGACGTGATAACGTTCGACATCGCGAAGCGCAGACTCGACGTCGCCCTCACCGACGATGAGATAAAGGCGCGCCTCAAGAATTGGAAAGCGCCTGAGCCTCATTATAAGAGCGGGGTGATGGCGAAGTACGCGTCGACGGTATCGTCATCGTCGCGCGGCGCTGTGACACATTGAGGGAGTCAGGAGAATCAGCAGCGGCAACGGCGCCCGCGCGCGAAGCGCGCGGGCGCTGCTCCCGCGGATTGGCGACGCCGCTCGCGGCGTGCGCGATGCTGGCGGTCGTCCTGTGCGCGCGCGATGCACGCGCACAGGACGACTGGCAGGTCATCGAGCGGCATACGACCTCGCCGGCGCCGGCCGAGGCCGGCGCCGGTGCGGCCGCGCCCGCCGTCGCGGCGGCCGACGGCACCGTCGTCGCTTGCGGTGAAACCGCACGCGTCGCTGGCGAGCCCTACAAGTCGATCGTCTCGCAGCTCGACGATATGTGGGGCACCAAATTCCAGGTTTATGAGTCGCTGGGTGCCGGCTCGCCCCACGCCCGCAACGGCGGATGCATCTTCTACAACCAGAAATTTCTCGACAACCTGTTCCAGCAATGGATGAAGATCGACGACCCGGACGCGGTCAAGACGATGCTTTACGCGATCTTCGCGCATGAGATCGGTCATCTCGCGCACAGCGACTTCGATCCCTCCAATGACAACGTCCCGGTGAAAAACAAGGAACTCGCGGCGGATCAGTTCGCCGGTTACTCGCTCGAGCGGATGGGGATTCGGCGGCTCGATCCGGTTGAAGTGACACGATACTACCAGCTCACCGGCGATGACTTCGTCGGCCAAGCCTCCGGGCATGGCAATGGCGAAGAGCGCACGACCGCATTTCAGGACGGATGGCATCGCGCGGAAATCGGGCTGCCCGAAGAAGGCACACAACCCGCCGGAGGACTCGGCGAGCCGTAAAACCTCGGTCGGATTCTTGAACATGAGCGCCTCGACAATTTCTAATTCGTCACAGACTGCGGCCGACGAGATCGGCGTCGAATCCAGCGCGATCGAAGCGCGTTCGCTCGGCTTTCGTTACGGAGATCGCATAGCACTCGACGACGTGACTTTTTCGATCGCTCGCGGCGAAATTTTTGGTTTTCTCGGACCCAACGGCGGCGGCAAAACCACTTTGTTCAAGCTGCTGTCGACGCTGGCGCCGATTCAATCCGGAAGCGCGCGCCTCTTCGGCCACGACTTGGCAGGCGAAACCGGTGCGGTGCGGCGGCAACTGGGCGTTGTGTTTCAGCATCCGAGTCTCGATGGCAAGCTGACCGTCCGCGAAAATCTCGCGGCTCATGGTCATCTGTATGGCATCTCGGGCAAGCGGCTGCGTGAACGCAGCGCGGCGATGCTCGAGCGGCTGGGACTGTCGTCGCGCGAGCGCGACCGGGTCGAGACGTTGTCAGGCGGACTCCAGCGCCGCGTCGAGTTGGCTAAGGCTCTCCTGCACGAGCCGGCGCTGCTGCTGCTCGACGAGCCCAGCACGGGTTTGGATCCAGCGGCGCGACGCGAGTTCTGGAATTACCTCGAGCATCTGCGCGAGCACGAGGGCGTGACCATCGTGCTGACGACGCATTACATGGAAGAGGCGGAGCGATGCGATCGCATCGGCATTCTGCATCAGGGAAAGCTGGTCGCAATCGCGCCGCCGGATGCGCTCAAGTCCGAGGTCGGCGGCGACGTGATCGTGATTCGAACGGAAGAGCCGGAAATCCTCCAGCGGAAAATCCTCGCGCGCTTCAAGCTCAAGAGCCAGCTGGTGGATGGCGCGATTCGGATCGAGAAATTACGCGCGCATGAACTGGTTCGCGATCTGATCGACGCGTTCGGCGAGGAGATCGAGTCGGTTTCGTTCGGCAAACCCACTCTCGAGGACGTGTTCGTCCATCTGACGGGGCATCAGTTTGAATGGGATTCCAGTCGATCAGGAATGACCGAAAGCTAACAATTGTCGGGATTTTGTTGGAATCGAGTTCGATGGTGATCCGTCCCGTTCGGGGTAGATTGGCAGTCGCGCTAGTCGGAACAGATGCGACTACGAACCGAAGGCTAGTTTTTGTTCCCTCACCAGCAGCAGGAAACGGTCACCCTGATCCTCCGTTAGAACCTGGCGTCGTCGTTCGCCCGCGGGAAGGGTTGCCGCGTTCACAAAGACCCTTCCATTCCCAGTTCGCGCGGCAGGGCTGACATCTGCTCCCTCTCTCGACGAATCCCGCCTGAAAACTTCACGGCGATGGCGTGGTTGTCAGGAAGGAACTTGAGCGCATTACGTCGCTCTCCTTGCGGGCCAGTTTGAATATGTGGAACTGCCCTTCGATCCGTCGTTCGATCATGTTTCTGAATTTAGCTGAAAGTTGGCCGACTCACAAAATAACCGGCGAACTCTACTTATAACTGGCGGGAAATTGGGGTGCAGGCCAAACACAACCGTCTTGCAGCCAAGCCAAGATGCATTGCTGCAACCTCGACGGCGCCAAGAACCTTCTCTTTCCTGAGCTGGTTGTGGTATGCGTTCACCTAAATTATCGTGAAGGAAGCAATTTCCCAGAATGAATAGGTCGGTCGGCAAGGCTCTTGATAGACGATTAAGTCTGCTCCAAGTCTATCGCCGAAGGTTTCGAGCAATTGGCATTGGAAACTCGTTGCGCATATTGCTTAAGCCAAAATGGACTTTGTTTCACCTGCGACGATTGTTACTTGGCGATACACGAGGCTTGTCGAACTTTTACGCAGCCTCAATTTCTCGCACCGACGAAATAATCTTCTGCTGTAAGCTACTGGGCTGCGCCGAAGCGGCAGTTGAGGAGGCGTTTTCGGAGCTTGAACGGGATGTGACTTTTGTTGAACAGATCTCCAAGCGTTACGAACGTGTGCGGCCCGACAGCCCAATTGTGTTCAGCATCGGCCGCTTCAAAGCATGGTATGCGATCGTTCGGTTACTAAAGCCAAATGTCGTACTGGAGACCGGGGTTCACGATGGTCTGTCATCCACCCTTATTTTGCGTGCAATGTCGCTCAATTGTCGTGGCAGTTTGTTGAGTATTGATCTCCCCAGCTTAGACCTGCCTATTAACGTGGATGGCCCAGGGTGGTTGGTCCCAGAAGAGCTTAAATCGCGGTGGTATCTGAACATTGGCGACGCGCGTCTACTTCTGCCGCGGTTGTCGCATGAATACGCTCCGATTGATGTGTTCATACACGATTCCGATCATAGTAGCGAGTTTCAGAACTTCGAATACCGAACGGTGAGACCGTTTCTTTCGACCGCTGGGCTGCTCTTAACCGATGACGCGATTCCCGAAATGTTTTCCAAACTTGCAGAAGAGTGGAAGGCCGTTGCTTTCTTCGTGTCGGGGAGCACGGAACAAGCTGCGCAGATCCTGGCCGGAATTCGGTTCAACGCGTGAGACTACGCGGGATCGTTGCCATCCCCTGCCGGGCGCTGACCGCGCGCAACTTGGCCGCCGACTACGTGGTCCCGACATGGACAGTCGTCGCGGACGTAGACACTTCCGCCGCCGACTGCCGCATCGCTGCCGGTTTCGCCTAGATTCCAGCCCGATGGAGTCGAAGACGCCCATAGAGAACGCTTATTCCGCGCGGTTATTTCGGTGCCGCAATCTTCTGGGCTGACGGGGCAGCAGTTTTTCGCGAATACGGCGGAGGCGGAATAGACGGCGATGAACGAAATTTTTTTACAGGCCCAAACGCTCTGGTATCGCGAGGTCGTGCGGTTCATCCGCCAACCGATCCGCGTGGTCAGCGCTATCGCGACGCCGCTGGTTTTCTGGCTGCTGCTCGGCGCCGGCCTGCAGGCGTCGTTCAAGCCGAGCGGGATGCCGGCCGGAATCGGCTACGTGCAGTATTTTTATCCCGGCGTGATCGTGCTGATGCTCCTGTTCACTGCGATTTTCGCGACCGCATCGACGGTGGACGATCGACGCCAGGGTTTTTTGCAGGGCGTACTGGTCGCCCCGATCTCGCGCGCGACGATCGTGCTCGGCCAGGCGCTGGGCTGCACGACTCTTTCGCTCATGCAGGGAGCTATCTTTCTCGCGATGGCGCCGTTGGCGGGAATCCATCTCAGTCTCGGAGCGATCATAGTGTCGCTCGCGATGATGGGGCTGATCGCGTTCGCGATGACGAGTATCGGGCTCGCAATGGCGTGGCGGACGGAATCGACGCAGGGCTTCCACGCGTTCATGAACATGCTGCTGCTGCCGCTCTGGATGCTATCGGGTTCGGTATTTCCGGTGGTGGGCGCGCCCGGTTGGTTTCAATGGACCACGCGGCTCAATCCGCTGACTTACGCAGTGGACGCGCTCCGGCAGGGACTCTATCTCGCCGAGCCGGCATCGAGCGGCGCGACGATGCCGATGGGATCGGCGGTGGCGATAGCAATCGCGTTCGCCGCGTTCGCATTCATCCTGGCAACCCGAGTTGCCCGCACTGCGTCGACGATTTGAGTTAGCGCGGCGGCATTCTGAGCGCGCCGTCGAGGCGGATTGTCTCCCCGTTCAGCATTTCGTTCTCGACGATGTGGCGCGCGAGCGCCGCGTATTCAGACGGCTTGCCCAGGCGCTGCGGAAACGGAATCTGCGCGGCGAGTGCTTTGCGATTCGGCTCCGGCAATCCGGCCAGCATCGGGGTCTCGAAAGTTCCCGGCGCGATCGTGCAGATGCGGATGCCGAGCGATGCGAGGTCGCGCGCGATTGGCAAGGTCATCGAAACCACGCCGCCCTTTGACGCCGAGTAAGCAACCTGACCTATCTGTCCGTCGAACGCAGCGACCGACGCGGTATTGATTATGACGCCGCGCTCACCGTCGGGGCCGGGCGGATTCTTCGCCATCTGCGCCGCGACCAGCCGCGTCACGTTGAATGTGCCGATCAGATTCACCGCGATCACTTTGCTAAACAGGTCGAGCGAGTGCGGACCGTCCTTGGTCACCGTGCGCATCGCGCGGCCGATGCCGGCGCAGTTGACGGCGATATGAATCGAGGCGAACCTGGCGACGGTTTTCGCGATCGCGTCGGTGACCTGATCGGCGGAGGCGACGTCGGCCTCGACGAAGAGAGCGTTGGCGCCGAGCGACTCGGCGACTTTGGCGCCGGGCGAAGCCGGTAAATCGAGAATCGCGACCTTGGCGCCCGCCGCCGCGAATTCGCGGACGGTCGCCTCGCCGAGTCCGGAGCCGCCACCGGTCACCAGCGCGACCGCATTTTTGAGATTCATATCAACCTCGCGGGAGTGAGTGCTGCGAACGCGAAGAGGTTAGGATTGCCCGGGCGAAGATGCAACCTGCAGAGAGAGGAACCGAGCTTCTGATTGAACGCGTCTTAGTGCCCTCTCCTTGTCCGAGGAGAGGGTTAGGGAGAGGTGAAAGATCGAGCAGCGGCACAAAATTTTGACTTTCGAAATCGAATCCGCGTCGGTGCGATGTCTGTGCGTTGGACCTCTCCCGGCGACACCGCTGCGCGGCTTGCGCCGACCGCTCCTCGGACAAGGAGAGGTTAAGACGACCGACAATCGCGGACCGGTGATCACGGCGAGGCTGCTTGTTGTTCAGGCGCGTGCGGAGTTTCGAGCAATCGGCGGGCGACGGCTACGGCGTCACTCGAGCCGGCGAGTTCGAGGATGTCGCCGGGGCGCAAGATTTCGTCGCCGGTTGGTACTACTACTTCAGAGCCGCCGCGGCCGATCGCGACCACCACCGCGCCGCTGTTGGTGTGCAGGTCCAGTTCGGACAATTTCCTGCCGACACCCTCGCTGTCGGCGCGCAGCGGAACGGGCGTGATCATTCCGATGCCGGGGACTTCGTATGAGCGGCCGCCTGCCTCCGCGGGAGCGCCGCGGAGCGCGGTGGCAATCAGGCGCGTCGCGTTGCGGAGCTGACCCTGCATCTGACGCGCGCTTCGGGTCACAACAACGATCATCAACACGATCGTGATTACGATGATTCCGATTCCTTCAACCGGCGCCATGAACGGCTGGACGATCGCGAGCAGCGGGACCGCGGCGACCAGCAGAATCGTGATCTGCAGCAACTCGATCAAGGCGCTCACCGCGGGTGCGCCGCTCGGTGGAAGTTCGGCGAAGGCGCGCGCCGCGAGCGCGGCCGCGAGACGCCGCGACGCGAAATACATCCCGGCCGCAGGCGCGGCGCACAGCAGCAGAATGAACAGGTCCACGAACAGGCCGGCGGAGAAATACGTCAGATGTTCGAGGCTCGCGACCGTGGTCGTCACATCGAACGGATCGCGTTCGTTCACGATCAGAATCGTGCCGATCAGAACCGCGCTCGACACGATTGTTGCGATGGGCCATCCGATGGAACTCGCCTCGCGCGCTGACTGGCCGGCGTTGCGAATCCGTTCGAGCCATGAGTCGTAGAGCGCCTCGAGCACCTTGAGCTGACGCGGCATTCGCGCGGAAACGAATTCGGCGAGGGGAATCGAGCCGCGAATCATGTAGGGCGTCAGGAAAGTTGTGACCGCGGAGACCGCAACCGCGAGCGTGTACAGAAAATCGCGAGCGGCGCCCGTCTTCAGCCCCGCGCCGGCGATGATGAACGAGAACTCGCCGATTTGCGACAGGCTCATCCCGGCTTCAATCGAAGTCTTGGTGCCGACGCCGCTCAGGATCGAAGCCAACGTTACGCCGACAATTTTTCCGCCGATCACGGCAGCCGTCAGCACGATCAGCGCCTGCCAATGCTGCTGGATTAGCGCGGGATCGATCATCATGCCGACGGAAACAAAGAAGACCGCGCCAAAGATGTCGCGCAACGGCGCCACCAGATGCTCGATGTGCCCGACTTCGCCGGACTCTGCAACCAGAGAGCCCGCCAGGAAAGCGCCGAGCGCGACCGAGTAGCCGGCGTGCTCGGCGAGGAGCGCGAAGGCGAAACAAATGCCGACGACCGCGACCAGGGTCGTCTCGGGACGGTCCATCTGCACTACGAAGCGCACGACCGGCGGCACGACGATGAAGCCGATGCCGACGAAAGCGACCAGGAACAGGATCAAGCGCGCGATCGTCACCGTCATCAGCGACGTCGACACGCTCGCGCCCGACGCCAGCGTGGTCAGAATCGCGAGCTCGACGACCGCGGTGAGATCTTCGGCGAGCAGCACGCCGAATACCAGTTCGCGCAGCCGGTCGGAGACGGGAGTTTCCTGGTAAGCCTTGGCAACGATGGTGGTGCTGGAGATGGAAAGAATCGCGCCGGTGAAGATGCTCTCGAGTGGCGTCCATCCGAGCGCGCGGCCGCAGACGTAGCCGAGCCAAAGCATGAAGCCGACCTGCAGCGCGGTGATGAACCCCGAGGTCGGGCCGAGGCGAATCAGTTTGCGTACGCTGAACTCGAGTCCGAGCGCGAACATCAGGAGGATCACGCCCAACTCGGACAGGGTGTGGATACGCTCGGGATCGGCGAATAGCGGAATCGGGACGTTGGGCCCGACGATCATACCGGCGATGAGGTATCCGACGACGACTGGCTGGCGGATTTTCTGAAAGATGATGGTGGTGACGGCGGCGACGCATAGCACCATCGCGAGATCTTCGAGAAACGTGTGTGAAGCGAATACGTGCACGGGCGTCGGGGCATTCTAACTGGTTGAGGAGAGCGGGCGCGAGAGCGTGAGCGATTGTGTCGAGATCGAGGTTGTTGCGCTACTGCTTAAAGACCAACGGAGGGCCGCTGACTCGCTTCGCCATCAGGGCGACAGTCACCTCGACGCGGTTGGCAATTTTGATGAAGGGAATGCCGCTGTTCATCCCGTAGTCCTTGCGGTCGAAGTACAGCGTCCCGTTAATCTGGCCTGAGCCCGTGCCCTTGCCGGTCACCGCGAGTTTCAGCTTCTCGGGCCTGGTAACTCCGCGTATCGTAAAGTTGCCGTCGACCTCAAAGGTGTTGGGACTGCTCTGTACAATTTTCGTTGACCTGAACGTGATCAACGGATTCCGTTCAACGTCGAAGAAGTCTTTGCCCTTCAGCTTGCCATTCTTCAGCCCGCTTCCGGTGTCCACCGTGGCAGCCTGAATCTCGACGTCCAAGACCCCCGTCGACACGTCGGGAGATGTAAAAGTCAGAGTGGCGTTCCATTTATCGAAAGTGCCTCGTATCGCCACCGACGCTTCGACGTCAAACTTGATCGTGCTTTCCGTCGGCGTGATCGCGAAAACGGGAACCTCCTGTGCTCGGCATACTGACGAGAGCAAAGCGGACGCTAAGAGACAGGAGGCAGCCAATCGCGTGCCGGGCAATGTGAATCTTTCGGGTTTCACCGTCGGGATTAGCGCGTGTCAGCGACGCGCGGGAGGACCTTCGTCCAGAACAGTTCGATGGTTTTCATCAGGCGGTCGTGCGGCATCAGGCCGTTGTACATCCACGCGAAGACCCATCTGATCGGCAGACGCTTCAACAAGTGCTCGACCTGGCGGGTGACAGTGTCGACGGTGCCGACGAAGGCGAGGCCGTTGCTCCACAGATCCGCAGGCTCGCCGGTTTTGGGATCCTCGAGGCCTTTGGAAAAGCCGAAGGGCTCGAACCATTCGTGGCCGCAGAAGTAACCGCTCTCGCGCCAGATTGCGCGCGCTTCGTCGTCGCTGTCGGCGATCACGATGTCACGGAGCACGCCCATCCCTTCGCCGAGCGGCTTGCGCGAAACTTCCGCGTAGACTTCGCACAGTTGATGTTCGAGCGACGGATGCAACGGCGGCAGAATCGCGGTGACGCCCTCCTGCGCGCACCATCTGATGCTGCGCTCGGACGATGCGAACGGCTGAAAGATCGGCGGATGCGGTTTCTGCACGGGCTTGGGCACTACCGAAACTGCGCGCACGATTCCATTCTCGACGCCTCCGCCCCATTTGGCGGTCGCGTCGAGCGTCCACGGCGTCTCGCCGGGCGGGACGCGCCAGTATTTGCCGTCGTACGATAAAAAATCCTGGGTCCACGCCTGCTTAATGATGCGAAAATTTTCCTCGAACGCCGCGCGGTTGGCGTTGTCGATTTCGTCGTGCTGATGCGGCAGTGCGCCGTGAATGCCGTGCGTCTGCTGCGCCATGATATCGACCCATCGCCGCTGATAGCCGCGGGCGAAGCCGGCGTTGGCGCGCCCGCCGCTCATGTGATCGAGCATCGCGATGTCCTCTGCGACGCGCAGCGGATTTTGCGACGGCAACACGATGCCGAGCTGGCCGACCCGCAGCCGCTTGGTCTGCATCGCGATGTACAAGTCGAGCAGAACCGGATTGTTGGACAACTCGAACCCTTCGACGTGAAAATGATGCTCGGTGAAACTGATCGAGTCGTAGCCGAGGTCGTCGGCGAGGCGCGCCTGCCCGGTGATGTCGTGCAGCATCTGATCGTAGAGATGACCCTGCAATCCGACGCGTCCTTTTTCGATGTCGGCTTTGCTGCCGACCGACGGTAGATAGAACAGCGATACTTTCATAGCCACCGACTGTAGAACTCCTCAAATGAAAACAGCAAACGCCATTGCGGTCAGAGTTCGCTTTGCCGATTTGCAGGGAGCGGCGCTATAGTCGGGGCGCCGTCAGAACGCGGATACATTCCGCGATCGGCAAAATTCTTGGGAGAGGTGAATCGATGTCGCAGCAGCAACTCCAGCAGATAATTCAGATGCTCAAGGCGCAGCCGATCGCGGGTCGTCCGACGGTGCAGGATACACGCGCGAATTTCGAACAGATGGCAGCGATGTTCCCGGTCGCGGCGGACGTCAAGTGCGAGCCGGTGAACGCCGGCGGCGTCAAGGCGGAATGGGTGACGGCTCCAGGAGCCGACGCCGGCCGCGCCGTGCTTTACCTGCACGGTGGTGGCTATGTGATCGGATCGATCAATACGCATCGCGCGTTGGCGGCGCGAATCTCGGCCGCAGCAAAGGCGCGCGTACTGGTGATCGATTATCGTCTCGCGCCCGAGCATCCGTTTCCAGCAGCCGTCGAGGATTCCGTTGCTGCGTACCGCTGGATGCTGGCGCAAGGGCTGAAGCCGTCGCGCATCGCGATCGCAGGCGATTCTGCAGGCGGCGGGCTCACGGTTGCGACTCTGGTTGCGATTCGCGATGCGAAGCTGGCGCTTCCGGCAGCTGGTGTACCCCTGTCGCCGTGGATCGATCTCGAAGGTCTAGGTGATTCGATGACGACCAAGGCGGCGGTCGATCCGATGGTCAACAAGGAAGCGCTGCTCGAGATGGCGAAACATTACCTTGCCGGCAAGGACGCACGCAGTCCGCTCGCCGCTCCTCTGTATGCCGACCTCGCGGGCCTGCCGCCGCTACTGATCCAGGTCGGTACCGCAGAGACCTTGCTCGACGATTCGACCCGGCTGGCCGAGCGCGCGCGCAAGGCTGGCGTGAAGGTCACGCTCGAGCCGTGGGAAAACATGATTCACGTGTTCCAGGTTTTCGCGCCGATGCTCGACGAGGGTCAACAGGCCATCGAGAAAATCGGGGAGTTCGTCCGCGCCAACGCCGCGTAAGAAAGAAGCGTCCATCGGCGATCGTGTAGCAGCGCTCGACTGGGCGCGAATCGAGCACGACCTCGACGCTCAAGGCTACGCGACCACGGGAAGTTTGTTGCGCGCCGCGGAATGCGAGGCGTTGATTGCGCTCTATGGCGATCGCGATCGTTTTCGCAGCCGCATCGTGATGGAGCGGCATAGCTACGGCGTCGGCGAGTACAAGTATTTCGCGCGGCCGATGCCTCCGATCGTCGAGGAGCTACGGGTCGCGATGTATCGCAAGCTGGCGACGACGGCGAATCGATGGGCCGAACGGATGCGCAGCCACGATTCTTATCCACCTTCGCTCGCCGAATTTCTGAAAGTCTGCGCCGATCACGGACAGACACGGCCGACGCCGCTGATCCTTCGCTATGAGAAAGGCGGCTACAACTGCCTGCATCAGGATTTGTACGGTGAGGTCGCGTTCCCGCTGCAGTTCACGTGCGCGCTAAGCCGGCGCGGACCGGATTTCGAAGGCGGCGAATTATTGCTGGTCGAACAGCGCCCGCGGGCGCAATCGCGCGGCGAGGTGATCGCCCTCGATGCCGGCGAAGGAATAATCTTCGCGAATCGCTACCGTCCCGCCGCCGGCACAAAGGGATACCATCGCGTGAACATGCGTCACGGCGTCAGCACGATCAAATCAGGGGTTCGCTACGCGATGGGCGTCATCTTCCACGACGCCGCATGAACCCAGTGAACCGGTGAATCAGCCTACGGCGTGTGGTCGTCGGCCGGACACTTGCCGTCGTTGCATTCGCAACTTGAGCCCGCGTTATCAATACGAAACTGGCCGCAGAAGTCGTTGCAGGCGGTCAGGTTGTCGTCCGTTCCGTAGAAGCCTTTGCACCCCGCCACGGCAGTCGGAGTCTTGGGATTGGAGAAGTCCGCATGACGATCGCGGTCAGCCGCAAACGCCAGCCCCACCAGCGCGATCGCAAACAGTCCCGACATGATGATCTTACGCATCGAATCGTCCCCTATGCACGAAGCCCCCAAGCCGCGTGCGAGAATCGTTTGACGGTATCAACACCCTCCCCTATTCACAAACTGAACCTCCGGAACCGACATCCTGCACGACAGATTTCACATTTTGTTGTCACCTGAATAACCAACTGGTATGTTGCTGGGGGTCGTAAACGCGTCTGTCTTCAGCTAGGGGGGGAACCAAATGCATCGGCGATTGCTGGTTTTGATTCTCGTCGTATCGACTGCGATTGCGGCGTGCGGATCGCAGAACGCGTCAAGCGGTGGCGGCGGTTCGACCGACGTGGTCGTTCTGAACGGATGCCGGGTTGATCCCGCGCGAATCTGCAACAACATCCGAGGCCACAACGTCACCATGAGCAACACGGGGTTGTCGGCCGACTCGCGAATGGTCGAGGGCGATTCGGCGCGCACGGCGAACATCTTCGTGCCGGTGAAAAGACTCAACGGCGACGAGATTTTCGAAGTTGAATGCGGCATCAACACGCTCAATCAGTCGGTTAGCTGGGCGCATATCAAAACCGGGCCGCCGGTCACCGACGACGACGCGAAGTTCCTGCGCGCCCGCGATTTCTGCACCGAGCCGTGAGATACTTCATGCGATACTTAAAGTGTGCAATTTTAAGCATAGCAACCCTTTTCCTTGCCGCACGCGCCGGTGCGCAGCCGCCCGCAATTACAGCATCGCCGGGAGTGCCGGCTGATTTTGCCGCGAGCGCCAACGCGCGGGTAAATTACTATCGCGCGATGGCAAAGTTGCCGCCGATTGTCGATGACGCAGCTATCAGCGCAGGCGCTCTGAATCACGCGCGCTACCTGGTCAAGAACGGAATCGCCGGCGGCGACATTGCGCTCGACAAACAACAACTCCATTTTGAAATGCCGCAAGTCGCTTTCCGATGGGAGGTCAAAGGCAAGCCTTTTTACACCGACGATGGCGCTTCGGCGGGCAGAGGCGCGGTGATCCTGACCGCGCCGGCGATCAACTTGAGCGGCGCCGAGTTCGTCGATCGCCTGATGACGATGCCGTTCGGCGGATTGACTCCGATGGTGCCGCAGTTTTCGATCGTTGGACTCGGAGCGTATTGCGATCCGGGTCATTGCGCGATCGTGATCCCCGGCCGCTTCGCGCTTGAGAAATCCGTGCGTATCGCGCTCTACGACGGACCCGCGAGTGATCGCTTGTGGAATCCGAACCTCGGACTCATTCCAATAGAAACAGGACGGTTAATAACGCCCGTCGAATTTCCGCCAGACGGCGCCACCGTTATTCTTCAATCGTACGCAGGTGACGACTATCCCGATCCGTTGTCCTCATGTCCCGGTTACAAAGCTCCGACCGGCGCTCCGATTTCGATTCAACTTGGACAAGGCTACGGCCCGGATGGCAGTCTCGAGGTATCATCGGATTTGGTCACGCGCGACGGCGTCGAGATCGACACGTGCCTGATCACAGCGGCGTCATACGTCGGCCGAGATGCGTCGCAGACGGAGTTTGGTAAAGCGGGACTCGAGCGAATCGGTGCGGCGGTTATCCTCCCTCGCGAGCCGCTCGCGCCGGGACATTACAACGTCGCGCTGAAGGAAGACGGCAAGCTGTACTCATGGGGCTTCACGGTTGTCGCTCCCGCTACTCCAGCACAATCGGCGACTCGCTAACCGGTTCGTACCTCGCCAGTGGAATCAGCAGCGCGAATGCAGCGAGCGCGACTGCCAATGCGCATGCGATCGCGATGCGGTAGCTGCCTGTCCGATCGATGATCAATCCGACCAGCGGAGGCCCGACCATCGCGCCGATTCCTCCGCTGGTATAGAGCGCGCCGAGCACTGTGCCCATGCGTTGTGTGCCGAACAGATGCGCGATAACTGCCGGCGAGAGTGCGACGTAGCCGCCGTATCCCGCGCCCATCACGACCGCGAATACGATCATCATTGGATATGAAGCTGCGGCCAGCCAGATGCCGTAACTGAGCGCGAGGACGAGAAAGCTCGCCTGGTAGAGCCGCACCACTCCCGCGCGATCTGCCAGGCTACCGAGGCCCATGCGTCCCGCGACGCTCGCGCCACCGATGATTCCAACCAGCGCGGCGCTGGCGAACTCGCTCGCGCCACGGTCGTGAGCGAACGACGGCAGATAGACGAACGGCACGAAAATCACGATCGAGACAGTCACCGACGACGCGTAGAGGAAGCCGAAGGCTGGACTGCGAAGCGCATCGCGCAGGAGGACTCGCGATGGCGTCACGTGGACGGGCGGTCGTTCGACGACGAGGGCGCATGCGAGCAGGATCGCGGCGGTGGCGATCGCGAATGCGACGTACGTCGCGCGCCATCCGAGATGATCGATCAAGGCAGCGGCGATCGGCGCTCCGCATACAGTACCGAATCCTATTCCCGCCACTGCTATTCCGAGTGCGGTGTTGCGCCGCCGAAGAAACCATCCGCCGACTACCGCGACCATCGGAACATAAGCGCACGCGACTCCCACGCCGACGCCGAGTCCGTAGGTCAGGTAGCCGAGCCAGAGACGATCGATCATCGAGGTGAGCGCGAGACCGACTCCCATAACGATCGCGCCCGTCGCGACAACGATTCGCGGGCCGAAGCGGTCGGACAGATGGCCCGTGATTGGCCCGAGGATGCACCACACCAGCACCGTGATCGAGAACACCGCCGAAGTCGCGCTGCGATGCGCGCCGAACTCCGCAGCCATCGGTTTGAAAAACGCGCCGAAGCTGTAGGCGACGCCGTACGCCGCGCACATTGCGACGAATGCCGCCGCGACCATCCTCCACGCACGCGGTGAATCGAACAGCTCGAGCGACGGGATCGGCTCGCGCGATCCTTCCGCGCCGGATGCGCCTGGGTCAGTGATGATCGCCTTCATGCTCGAGCGCGACGCGCGCAGCTTTTAGTTCCTTGCGCTGCGCAGCGGTAACGGCAGGATACTTGAGGTTCAAGTCCTCGAGCGCGCGGATGATCGCATCTGCCACCACCAGCCGCGTGTACCATTTCTTGTCCGCCGGAACGACGTACCATGGCGCGTGCGGGGTGGCGGTGTGCTGGACCATTTCCTCGTAGGCCGTCATGTAGTCGTCCCATCGCTCTCGTTCCGCGATGTCGGCGGCGGAAAATTTCCAGTTCTTGTTCGGTTCTTCGAGGCGTTTCAGGAACCGCTTTTTCTGTTCTTCCTTCGAGACGTTGAGAAAGAATTTCCGGATGACGACGCCGTTGCGCGACAGGTAATGTTCGCAGGCGTTGATGTCGGCGAAACGCTCATTCCAGATGTTCTTGGTGACGAGAGACGGCGGTATACGTTCGCGCTCGAGCAGCTCCTTGTGCACGCGGACGATCAGAACCTCTTCGTAATAGGAGCGGTTGAAAATCCCGATGTGGCCGCGCTCGGGGAGGCATTTGTTGGTCCGCCACATGAAGTCGTGGTCGAGTTCCTCGACTGACGGCTCCTTGAACGAATAAACTTGGCATCCCTGGGGACTGACCCCCGACATCACGTGCTTGATCACGCCGTCCTTGCCGGCCGCATCCATTGCCTGGAGGATGATCAGTATCGCCCATATATTCTGCGCGTAGAGCTTGCCCTGCAAATCGATCAGGCGCTCGATTCCACGCGGCAATTCTTTCTCCGCGTCCTTCTTCGATTTGACCTGGCTGGTGTCCGCGGGATCGAAATCCTTCAAGCGGAACTTGCGGCCGTTGTCGACGCGGTATGGCTTCGAGAAATCGGGGACGGCTGCCATTTGAGGATGCTCCTCCGGTTCGGACGATCGTTACACCACGCGACGCTCAACAGTCGAGCGCGGCCGACAGCGACGCAACTTTCAATTCGCAACCGATTCGCGATACTCGGTTAGCATGAAAATTAAAGTTGCGGTACGAATCGTCCTGCCCGCCATCACACTGATGCTCGCGATCGCCATCGCACCGGCTTTGGCCGGAACCGTCAGCTGCGATTCATACAACGGCGCCCGCAATACCTGCGGCGCGGATACGCGCAACGGCGTCGCACTCGCGCGTCAACAGAGCTGGGCCAAGTGCAAACGCGGCGTAAGCTGGGGCATCCAGGACGACAACCGGATTTGGGTCGATCAAGGATGCCGCGGAGTATTCACCACCGGCGTGATGTGGTCGAATGGCGGCGGTGGCGGCGGCCAGAGGCTCACGTGCGCGTCGTACAATAGCCGCAGAACCGAATGTCCTGCCCAGACTAATGGTCAGGTCAGCCTGACGCGTCAATGGAGCAACGCCCCATGCATCCGCGGCACGAGCTGGGGCTTCAACAACCGAATGGTGTGGGTCGATCGCGGCTGCCGCGCCGATTTCGTATTCGGGAAATAAATGATTCGCCATGAGAGAACGGAGACGGTCCGTCGGCATCACTTCGTCAGGCGTGGGTCGTCCCTGGAAATACACGTCGCGTTGTTCGAGATGGCGTAATCCGACAGCACTGCCGCCGCGCGCTTGGCCTTGGCGTCGGGCTTGATCGCATGCATCGCATCGCTGATGATTTCATTCCTTCGCTTTTGGCAAGCGCTCGCGGCATTAAAACGTTGAACGATCTGCCAATCGTGGATCGGAACCTTTGAGGTCCATTCGACCGGATCCGTCAGTTCCGGGTGGTCTGGCGGCACCATCAGATACCAGACCACGAGCGCGAGCGCGGCGGCGTGGCAGGCCCTCATGGGTGTCTCAGTAGCGAAGGCGCGCTGGAAGAAGCTGCACTGGAAGAAAGTCTCTGGTGCGCCATGAGGGACTTGAACCCCCGACCTGATGATCCGTAGTCATCCAAAGCGCTGTCAGCGATAGGTTTTCGTCGCGAATTCTCTAGTAGTCCGAATCGTCTGCGTCGTCGATGGTCGTCGGTTGCTGACGTTCTCTGACAGATTTCTGACACCGATTCAGGCACTACTCAGTCGAGCGGCGTCGAGCGCTATTCGCGCCTTTATGAAATCCTCATCCGAGTCGCATTCGGCGCTGCCTCGGAACTCAAAATCGACCGTGCCATCGGGTCGGAGGTAACGAACGCTGACTTGTCCGTTGTCCAAATGCTCCACTTCCTCCGTGAGAAGCTCCATGGGAAGAGCGGTGCTCTCTAAATAGAACCTACCACTGTCGGTGATTTGATATTCGTGAGCGAGCGCAAAGTGCTTGACCCGTCCGTCCTGGCGCATGTGTTTCAGTGCCCAACGGAACCTAGTTTCCCATCTCTCCTCGGTAAGCGTGGATTTGAACGGCTGGTAATCCTCGTCTTTTCAACAAAGGCTCGATCACTTTAAGAATTCCCGCTGGATGCTTTTTGACCCGTCAAGCTCCAACGATCCACCTCTTCTGTCGAGCAGCACGAGAACGGCCTTATGATAGTGCTCAATTCCGTGAGATTCGTAGGTGGTCACTTTTTTCGTCCTCAACTTTAAAGAAATCGAAGTGCTCGTCACGCTCAGCGACGCGACCGCACGCCGCCAGTGTGTATCACCAAGTCTGCAAGGCGGCGCACTTAGGAGCGGCGGCGTGATGGAGGAGCGCTTCGGGAACGATTTAGCAGACCGCCGCGCGACCGACAAATGCGGACTGCCGCCTCGTGGGCA
This sequence comes from uncultured delta proteobacterium, assembly GCA_963850125.1. Taxonomy (GTDB): domain Bacteria; phylum Desulfobacterota; class Binatia; order Binatales; family Binataceae; genus Binatus. The sequence continues at coordinate 20,987 of CAWKKB010000003.1, forward strand.
AGCGTCATTGAGCACGCCATTTCGGGCGGACGCTCCTATTCCTTGCGTCTGTCGCTAATCTCAAGCCCGCGAGAACGCTCGCGCTTGATGACGATCTCGCAGTGTAGCGCGTACTCGACGCCCGCGATGGCCGCTGGCGTGACGGATCGGCTATTGTCGGTCGAGGAATCGCTTGCGCCAGCCAACAATTATGGTGCGAATCGTTATTTTGGGATGCGCTGGCAGCGGAAAGACTACGTTGGCGAGGCAACTTGGGGAACGCACGTGCGCACCCGTTATCTGTCTAGATGCTATCTGGCAGCCTCATTGGGGGGAGAAGGACGTTTCCACTTTCCGAACCTTGATCAAGCAGGCGCACGTCGGTGATGCGTGGATCAGCGACGGTAATTTTGCACTGGCGACTTTCGATATCCGACTATCTCGCGCCACTCAGGTGGTTTGGCTCGAACGGTCAAAACTTTCTTGTGTCTGGCGTGCGTCCACGCGCGTGTTCAAACGCGGCGAGGCCCATGGAATAGGTAAACTCACCGAAGTACTAGCCTTTATCTGGAAATTTGAGCGACTCAACCGCCCACTAATTGAGACGACAAGAGTTACTCACGGGCCGGACGTGCCGGTCCGCAGATTGACTGGCAACCGCGACATTGCGGTTTGTTTGTCCACTTTCGGCAGCGATGCTAAGTATCGAACTTCAAACTGAGGCACTACCGAAATTTGCGGGCGATGGACGCTCGCGCGGCAATTTGGTAAACGGGTGGCGCTGCGCATGATTGAGGGATTTCAGGTGCATTGTGCTCGCTGAAAACGTAAATCGTAACACGCAAAGAACAAGAGAAGGCGGGAGGAAATCAACATGCTGTGGAGATCTGTATTAACAGCGTTTGCGGCGATTATTATCCTCGCGGGGTCCGGTGTGGCCCAGGCCGACTATTGCCTGAACATCGAAAGCGGCGTCTTCATCATAATCGGGAGAGGATTTAAAATTCCGGCGAAGGGTGCATGTAAATCATGGGTTGGTTTCTCTGCGCAGAATAGTCACAACGAACCTTCGAGTGGAACCGGATGTACTGCTTCAGACGGATCGACTCTCAATTTCACAATCGTCACCAGCTTCCCCGAAAGCGGCGGCGGCTTCGAGCAAGACTCGATCACCCTGGCCCTGCCTTCGCAAACAGGAACCGATACATTCACTTTCGTCGACGCTTCGGGCACGAGTGGCCTGTCAGTTTCCGTTGCGGGATCAAAGTGCAAAGGAACTGCTGTTCCGTCAGCCGTAGGAGTGCCAAGCGAGGGACGGGGCGCATCTCAATAACGAGGCCGACGTGTCGCAATCTGCGCGAATGCAGCACTTTTCAGCACGCGTCGAGTACTTTCGCGACGTTCGCGCACCTTGAATTGAGTACGAATTGAGAACACGAAGAGCCGCAGATTCGTCTGCGGCTCTTCCTTTTCTGGCTGCGCGATTCGAGCAGGGTCGAGCGCTATTCGTTGCGTCTGTCGCAAATCTCAAGCCCGCGAAGCACGCTCGCGTGCGATCACGATCTCGCAGTGCGGCGCGCATAGTTCGATCTGGCGCAAATGGCGGCCAGCGGTATCGACCTTCTCCGCGACTAGCGTCGCGCGTCTCGGGCAGCCGCGCGCTTTGCAGTGCGAAACGTATTTGCAGCGGTGGATGCGAACGGTTGTCGGCGCTGGGTCGAAATCGGGCTGAAGCATATGTGGGGCGCTCAAATCGTCAAGTTGCGCTGGCGGGTTGTCGTCAAGCGCACTACGCTGGTTGGTACTGTCTTAATTCGGCGCTGAGTGTCTTAATTTACGGCGCCGGCGTCATTTGCGAGGGCTTGATCAGATCAACCCAAGTGCACGCGGTTTTCTAGAGCCAATCGCCAGTGATGAACCCGAGGGAATAAACTCCAAGTACTAACATCACTGGCAAGTGAACAAGAGCATAGACCAGATACAGACCTCTCTTTCCTCGTTCGGTGATGGCCAGCGCAAGGTGCCAGACTGTCGCAGCAGCCCAACTCAATGGGACCAGGTCGCCGCCCCAAGAACAGCAAATCGCCACCCCCGAACAGCGCTGGCAGGGGCCAAGAGTCGCTCCGTAGGCTATGCTTGCTGCGGCCACCAGAACGGTCAAAGAGGCCGGTCCGCCTCGATAAATGTTTCGCCAGACAGGGCTGAGTTGCGCGAGCGCGGTGGCGTGGCGGAGATTCATCGACGTTGAGTTATCAGAGCGCGGCGCGGGGACAAATTCGGACGAAGCGCGTCACTTCGGTGGCGCGCTCTTTTATTTCAGCAGACAGCGTTTTGCAGATACTATGACGGCGCAAATTCAGAAGAGTTAAACTGCAAGTTGATGGAGACAGAGTCAAAAGACCGCTACGACACGCTGCGGCAAAAAATTCTCGCATACATCCACAGCACAGGGCACGAGTATTTTCTTCTCAGGTTGGACGAAGAGGATGCGATGCTTCAAACACAGCCGCAGCCCTCGAAACAATTTCTCGAAAGTGCCATCGCCAGAATGCAGACCATGCTGACAGGGCGCGCCTCATGAATATTCTCGCTTAAGGCGCGATTGCTCAGCGAGCGAAAGCTGATTCCATGAGTTGAACTCGTCGAGCAGCGCAGAGCGTATTTCGGCTGCAACGTCGTTCAGCTTCTGCACAGTTGGCAAATTCGAGAAATTCGGAATCGTGATGGTGTTTGCACTACCAGGCTGCCTGCGAGCTTGAGCACTTTTTTCGCGCGCGATCTCTTAAAATCTCTTACAGTGAGATTTTCTCGATTCGTCGATACGAGTGAAGTCGCTCGCTGCGTGCGTGTTTTTGGTGCGCCATGAGGGACTTGAACCCCCGACCTGATGATCCGTAGTCATCCGCTCTAATCCACTGAGCTAATGGCGCATCCGAACCCTAGAAATTTTCACATCGCAAGGCCGCGAGCAAGCAGCGTCGTGTTGCTTCAATGAAAAACGGGCCAGCGGGAGAAGTTCCGCTGGCCCGTAACTGACTGGTCTGGAAGAAGGATCAAACCAGTCAGTTGTACTGTAGGTAGTTGTTTCATACAAAAATGCCCGGCCTGTGTCTATCCCTTCGAATCACCCCGGTGCGGCCGGGATCCAGACGGACACCGTCGTGCCTTCGTGCACTTTGCTCTCGATCCGCAGGGCGCCGTGATGCAGCTGAACGATATGCTTGACGATCGCGAGTCCAAGGCCGGTGCCGCCGAGCTCGCGCGAGCGCGCGCGATCGACGCGATAGAAGCGCTCCGTCAGCCGCGGGATGTCCCCCGACGGAATCCCCTCCCCGGTATCCACGACCACCAGCGCGACCCCCGGCTTCGCACCCGCGCCGTTGGAGTCCGCCGCTTCGCGCGCCTCGACCGTCACGCGACCCTCCCGCGGCGTGTACTTGATTGCGTTGTCGATCAGATTGAGCATGACCTGATGCAAGCGGTCGCGATCGCCCGCCACCTTCGGCAATCCATCGGGGCAATTCACCACCAGGCGCAGGCCGCGCCGTCCCGCCTGCTCCTGCATCAGCTCGGCTGCCTCCGACAGCACGCGCGACGGCTCGAGCTGCTCGATCTTCAGCGGCGTCAGCCCGCGCTCCAGGTCTGACAGCGAAACCAGGTCGTCGAGCAAACGCGCGAGGCGGCGCGCCTGGCGCTCGATAATTCCCAGAAAGCGGGTCGAGGTCTCGCGATCGTCCACGCCTTGAATGAGCGTCTCGGCGTAGCCGTACAGCGCGCTCAGCGGAGTGCGCAGCTCGTGAGTGAGATTCGAAATGAAATCCGCGCGGAGAGTCTCATACGATTTGAGCTGCGTGATGTCGTGGAAGACGAACACCCACGCCGCGCCGCGCGAGGTACGAATCTGCGCGGCGCTGGCGCTGACATAGAGCGGCGCGGGATTCTGGATCATTATTTCCGCGCTCATGACGTCGCTGCCCGCGGATCGCATCGAGCGCCCGGCAAACTCCTGCAGGCGCGGGTCGCGGCATAACTCGACGAACGGCCGGTCGCGATAGTCGGTGTCGGCTCCCAGTGCAAAGATACGCCGCGCCGCGCCATTGAGCAGGATTACCTCGCCGCGCGCGCCGGTCACGACCACTGCCTCGGCCATGCTGCGCAGAATCGCCTCGAACTCGTCGCGCTGTTCAGCGAGCGAGTCCACATCGGCGACGATCGAGTCGGCGGCATCGAGCAGGTGATGCTCCGCGCGGCCCATCGGGTCGCTTCCGTTGGGCAGCAGATGGGGCGGTGGACGCCTCTCTTGCAGCGCGGCCGCGACCGCATCGAGTCGCTCGGCGCGGCGCGACAGCGATTGTCCGATGATGCGAGCGGGAATCGCGCCGAGCGCAAGTCCCAGCACGATTACGACCGCAACCCACACCGGCGACGCCGCTCCGGTCGCGGCCAGCACCACCAGTAAGATGGCGGCAGGTGCGAGACCTATTGCTATCGCGGCGATCAGGCTGGCGGTCGGCGATCTATCCAAGCGCTTCGGGGTTGAAGCGATAGCCCACGCTTCGCACCGTGAGGATCAATTCCGGATTAGCGTCGTCGCGCTCGATATGCTGGCGCAGGCGGCGTACGTGCACGTCGACGGTCCGCGGTTCGACGAACGTGTCGCGCCCCCACACCATGTCGAGCAGTTGTTCGCGCGTGTATACCCGCATCGGATGCTGCACGAAGAATTTCAGCAGTTCAAACTCGCGTAACGCAAGCTCCCTGCGCCTGGTGTCGACGAACACCTGGTAGGTGCCGAAGTCCATCCGCAGCCGCCCCTTCTCATAGGCGCCGCCACCGGAATCCGGCTCTGAGAGCGGATTTGCGCGACGCAGCAGCGCCTTGACGCGCGCGACCAGCTCGCGCGGACTGAACGGCTTGACCACGTAATCGTCCGCGCCCATCTCGAGTCCGAGGACCTTGTCCACTTCGGTACCCTTGGCGGTCACGATTAGAATCGGCAGATGCGCGGTCTCGCGCTCGGCGCGCATCTGGCGGCAGACCTGCAGCCCCGGCATCCCGGGCAGCATCAGATCGAGCACCATCAGATCGGGCACGCGCCGCTTGACCTTCTCGAGCGCCTGCGCGCCGTCGGCCGCTTCCTCGACGATAAACCCCTCTTGCGCGAGGTTGTAACGGATCAGTTCGCGAATGTCGGCGTCGTCCTCGACGATCAGCACGCGGTAGCGAAGTCCGCGTTGCGCCTCGGAGACTGTGTTCGTGGCCTGGCTGGTCTGATTCATCGCTTCTCCCCCTCCACCTTGTAAATCAAGTTCCCCGCTTCTTGGTTTCCACGTGACGGATCATTTTGCCCTTAACCATGAACGTCACCATCTCCGCGATGTTGGTCGCGTGATCGGCGATGCGCTCGAGATACTTGGATACGAACAGCAGCCGGGTCGCCGACGCGATCGTATGCGGATCCTCGGCCATGTAGCTCAGCAACTCGCGATAGACCTGGTAGTTGAGCAGGTCGACTTCGTCGTCGCGCGCGATCACCTGGTCGGCCAGGTCGGTGTCGTCGCGCATGAACGCGTCGATACTGTCCTTGACCATCGACTGCGCTATCTCCGCCATCCGCGGCAAGTCGATATAGGGCTTGAGCTGCGGAACTTCATTCAGTTCGAGCGAGCGCTCGCAGATGTTGACGGCATTGTCGCCGATTCGTTCGAGGTCGGTGGTGATCTTCAGTCCCGTGGTAATAAAGCGCAGGTCGCTGGCGGTCGGCTGATGCAGCGCGAGCAGGCGGATGCACTGCTCGTCGTTGTCGTTGTCCATGCGATTAACTTCTTCGTCGCGCTGGATCACTTCGCGCGCGTGATCGCTGTCGCGATTTACCAGCGCGTCGACCGCTTCCGCAATCTGGCGCTCGACCAGCCCGCCCATCTTGAGCAGACCGGCGCGCAAGCCGCGCAAATCCTCTTCGTACTGCCTGTTGGTATGCTGCGGCTGCGTGCTATCCATTTTGCTGTTCCCCGATATCAGCCGAATCGCCCGGTGATATAATCTTCCGTTTCCCGCCGGGTGGGGTTCGTGAATATCTGCTTGGTCTCGCCGTACTCGACCAGATCTCCGGTGTACATGAAGGCCGTCATGTCGGAGCAGCGCGCTGCCTGCTGCATATTGTGGGTCACGATGACGATAGTGTACGCCGACTTGAGTTCCAGCAATAGTTCTTCTATGCGAGCGGTCGAAATCGGGTCGAGCGCCGAGCACGGCTCGTCCATCAGCAGCACCTCGGGCTGAACAGCGAGCGCGCGCGCGACGCACAAGCGCTGTTGCTGGCCGCCGGACAAACTGCCCCCGGGACGCCGCAAACGATCCTTCACCTCTTCCCACAGCGCCGCCTGGCGGAGGCTTCGCTCGATAATGGCATCGCGCTCGCCGCGGCCAACCGCGACGCCGTTGAGGGTCAACCCCGCCGCGACGTTATCCTCTATCGACATAGTCGGGAACGGCGTCGGCTTTTGAAAAACCATCCCGATTCGCCGCCGCACCTGCACCGGGTCGACCTCGTCGTCGTAAATGTTATTGCCGTCGAGCAGCACCTCGCCAGTCGCGGTCGCACCGGGCACGACTTCATGCATCCGGTTGAGGCATCGCACCAGCGTCGATTTGCCGCATCCCGAGGGGCCGATGATCGCGGCGATACGATCCTCTTCGAATGACAGGCTGACGTCCTTGAGCGCGCGATTCTTGTGAAAGTACGCGTTGAGATTTTTGACGACCAGCTTCTCTGCCATGACTACCTTGGCGCTTTTGCCGCCCCGCCCGTCACCCATCGCACGCCCAACTCGAGCGCAAGGATAATCGCCGTCAACACCAGCGCACCCGCCCACGCCTGCCTTTGCCAATCGGCAAACGGCGAAATCGCGTAAGTGTAAACCTGCACCGTCAGCGTGTTGATCGGATGGAACAGCGACGTCGACCAGAACCGGTTGCCGAACGCAGTGAACAGGAGAGGCGCCGTCTCACCCGAGACTCGCGCGACTGCGAGGATAACCCCGGTAGTGATTCCCGATAGCGCCGTGCGCGCGACCACCGACAGCGTCGTGCGCCAATTCGGCACGCCCAGCGCCAACGACGCCTCGCGCATTTCCGGTGGCACCAGCAGCACCATCTCTTCGGTGGTACGCGTGACCAGGGGAATCATGATCGCCGCGAGCGCGACCGAACCGGCCAGCGTCGAGAAGCCGCCGAACGGGCGCACGATAACTGCGTAGGCAAAGATTCCGACCACTATCGACGGCACGCCCATCAGCACGTCGGCCGAGAAGCGCACCCAGTTGGTAAACTGGCTCGCGCGATTCGCCGCCAGATAGAGGCCCGCGCCAACTCCTATCGGCACTCCGATCAGGCACGCGATTCCCACGACTTCGAGCGTGCCGACAATTGCGTTGGCCATGCCGCCGCCCGCTTCGCCAACCGGCGCGGGCATATGCGTGAAGAACGCCCAGTTCAGACTCGCGACGCCCTTGGTGAGCAGGTAGCCGAGCACGAGGAACAGCGGGATCAGGGTCACGATAGTCGCGCCGACCGTGACCGCCATCATCGCGTCGCTCTTGAACTTGCGATAGCGATAGCTGGTCTCGCCGTGAAGACCGCTGAGGACGCCAGCCGCCATTACTTGCCCGCCTCCTGGTAGCGTCGCCGCTGCACGCCGAGCACGAGCGCGCGCGCCACAACGTTGAGCACGATTCCGAGAATCAGCAGAACCAGTCCAAGTTCGATTAGCGCAGCCACATAGAGGTCGGAGGTGGCTTCCGCGAATTCATTGGCGATCACACTCGCGAGCGTCGCCGCCGGCTTGAATAGCGACGCGGAAATCTCCGGTGAGTTGCCGATCACCATCGCGACCGCGATCGTCTCGCCGAGCGCGCGTCCCAGTCCTAGAATGATGGCGCCGATCACACCGGTCATGCCGTACGGGATCACCGCCGTCTTCACCATCTCCCACTTGGTCGCCCCCAGCGCGAGGGCGGCTTCACGCTGCGTATGCGGAACGACGCGAAAGACATCGGTGCAGACCGACGAGATGTACGGGATGATCATGATCGCAAGAATCACCCCAGCGGACAGCATACCCACTGCCACCTTGGGACCCTGAAAAAACGGCAGCCAGCCGAAATAGTGCGCCAGCGGCGGCTCGACGTAGTCACGAATCCACGGTCCCATCACGAACACGGCCCACAGGCCGTAGACGACGCTGGGAATCGCGGCCAGCAGATCAACCAGGAATCCCAGGCGATGACTGAGCCAGTCGGGCGCCATCTCGCTGAGGCATAGCGCGACGCCGAGGCTCAGCGGCACCGCGACCGCCAGCGCTATAAAAGACGAAACGAAGGTTCCGTAGATAAACGGCAGCGCGCCGTACTTGTCGTTGACCGGATCCCATTCAGTGCTGATAAAAAAGTGCATTCCAAACGCGCGAATCGCGGGAAAGCTGTCGGCAATCAGTGCAAGTGCAAGTCCGAGCAGCAAGGCGAGAATCGCAAGTGCAAGAATAAATGTCGCGGTGTTGAAAATTCGATCGCCGAACAGACGGACATGCACGGGCGCCCTTGCGCGCTCGCGCCGGACCCTCGGGATACTATCGGCCATCGAACCTTCTAATTCGGACAATCGATCTCTTCCTACAGAATTTCTAATCGAACTCACGTCGAGAGCCGGCATATGCGCAGCCGGTACTGTCCGTCGCGGTAAATCATACGCATCAATTGTTGCGGGAATGTTACGGAGCCCAAAAATCCCGATGAATCCGCGAATTTAAGGCGAAATGAGAGGGTTAATTACTAAGGTGCAGGGGTTACCCCTGCCCAAGGAAGTGTGAAAACCAGGAGGGGTTTGACATTAAATCTTACGAATCCGTTCCAACCCCCCCATGTAAGGCCGCAAAACTTCCGGAATCGTCACGCTGCCGTCTTCATTCTGATAATTCTCAAGCACCGCAATCATGGTGCGAGGAAGCGCGAGCCCCGATCCATTTAATGTATGCACCAGCTCGGGCTTGCCGCCTTTGCTCTTGAAACGAATCCTGGCGCGACGCGCTTGGAAGTCCGTGCAATTGGAAACCGAGCTGACCTCGAGCCACTCGCCACATCCCGGCGCCCACATCTCGAGATCGTAGGTGACCGCGCTCGCGAAACTGAGATCGGCCGTACACAGCTCGACCACCCGAAACGGAATTTTCAGACGCCGGCAAATCTCCGCGGCATCGTTCACCATCTTGTGAAATTCGTCGTCCGACGTTTCCGGACGCACCAACTTGACCATCTCAACCTTGTCGAACTGATGGCCGCGCTTGATACCGCGCACATCTCGCCCGGCTGACATCTTCTCGCGCCGAAAGCACGGAGTGTACGCGGTCATATAAATAGGCAAACTGCTCTCTTCGAGCGTCTCCTCGCGATGCAGGCTCGTCAGCGGAACCTCGGCAGTCGGGATAAACCAGAAATCATCCTCGGCGTCGTGGTACATCGTGTCCGCATTCTTCGGCAGATGCCCGGTGCTGGTGGCAGTCTCGCTACTCACCATCAACGGCGGGATTATTTCCAGGTAGCCCTGCTCGCGAATCTTGACGTCGAGCATCCAGGTGATCAGCGCGCGCTGCAGCCGCGCGCCCGCTCCGCTCAATACATAGAAGCGAGTCCCCGACAGTTTCACCCCGCGATCGAAGTCGATGATCCCGAGATTCTCGCCAAGTTCCCAATGCGGCAACGGCTTGAATGCGGTGAACTCGATCGGCGTCCCCTCGGTTTTGATGACGCGATTGTCAGCCTCGTTCGCGCCGACGACAACGTACGGCCGCGGGATGTTCGGAAGCGTAAGCGCCAGCTCCTCAACCTGCTTTTCAGCAGCAGCGAGTTGCGTGCCGAGAACCAGCAGCGGATTGCTGGCTTCGACCGCTTCGCCCCTCGCGAGCTTCTCTTCATCAGCTTCCTCGGCGCGAATCTTCGCAATTTCGGCCGCGCGCAGCTCGGGCGGGAGCTTGCCGACTTCCCGCGAGCGCCGCTTGCGATCGGCTCGCAGTTGATCGACTTCAGCCTGCAGCTTGCGCCGCTTCTGGTCGGCCTCCAGCAAACGATCGACTTCGGCGGCATCGACGCCGCGCTTGGCCAGTTCGGCCTTCACGAAATCCGGCCGCTCACGAATCAGCTTGATATCCAGCATTCAGAATGCGTTCCTCAACAGTTCAATCTCCAGCCGCTCGCCTGACGCGTCGATCGCCACGATGTCAAAACGCATCGTGACATCGTCCGCGCGATAGCGCGTCGCGAAAATTTCGGCGGCGCGGCGCATCCGCTTCTGCTTGCGCTCGTCGACGGCCTCTTCCGGCGCACCCGCCTCGCGACTGCGCCGCGTCTTCACCTCGACGAACACGAGCGTCTCTCCGTCCATCGCGACAATATCGATCTCCGCCCCCGCCGCGCGAAAATTCCTCGTAACAATCCGATAGCCGCTGCGCCGCAAATGCTTCTCGGCAGCGCGCTCGCCCCGTCGTCCCAGCGGAAGCTGCGCCCGCAGTTCCGCGATCCACGCCGACGCGCGAGTAATCAGATCGCGCTGCCTCATCTTATCGAAGGCGCCCCCATCTTCGCGACACGGCAACGAGGCTAAAAGCCCGCGACCACCACCGCAAGCGATCCGCCTCAAGTTTTGGCGCCCGCGTTCGCATGCGTAAGGGGAATCGGCCGTGGGGAGGCCGCCATCATCCCCGACGCTCACCTGACATGGATCGTCCCGAATGTTACGATTTGCGGGGAATCACTATGGCTGAAACGAAAATAACCCTCGAACAGGTGCGCCACGTCGCACGTCTCGCGCGTCTTGAATTGTCGGCGGCGGACGAACAGCGCCTGCGCGCCGACATGGACGAAATGCTTGCCTACGTTGATAAATTGAACGAGCTCGATACCAAAAATGTCGCGCCGACGACGCAGGTCGGCGAGGCCGGGACGCCCATGCGCGACGACGAGGTGACCAACCACGCGGACGCCGAAGCGATGCTCGCGAACGCGCCCGCACGCGAGCGCAACTACTTCAAAGTGCCGAAAATAATTGAGTAGAAACTTTTTCTGAATGGCATCGGAACTGAACAAACTCACAATCGCCGACGCATCGGCGAAACTTCGCTCGCGCGAGATCACGGCGGTGCAACTGACACGCGATTGCCTCGATCGAATCGCCGCGGCTGAGCCGAAGCTGCACGCGTTTCTCACGGTGACCGAGAAAGAAGCGCTCGATCAGGCGCGCACGGCCGACGCTCGCCTCGCCGCCGGCAGCGCGCCGCCGCTATGCGGGATTCCACTCGGCGTCAAGGATATCTACGCGACCAAGGGCGTTCGCACGACCTGCGCGTCGCGAATTTTGGAAACGTTCGTGCCTCCGTTCGACGCGACCGTGATCGAGCGCTTGCGCGCGGACGGCGCAGTCTTCGTCGGCAAGACGAATATGGACGAATTCGCGATGGGCTCGTCGACGGAGAATTCCGCGTTCGGCACCACCACCAATCCGCATGACACCGCGCGCGTGGCCGGTGGTTCGTCGGGCGGATCTGCCGCTGCGGTCGCGGCGCACGAATGCCTTGCGTCGCTCGGCACTGACACCGGCGGCTCGATTCGCGAGCCCGCTTCCTTTTGCGGCGTGGTCGGGATCAAGCCGACCTACAGCCGCGTCAGCCGGTTCGGCGTCATCGCATTCGCGTCGTCGCTCGACCAGGTCGGTCCGTTCACGAAATCGGTGCGCGACGCCGCGCTTGTCCTGCGCACTCTGGCGGGCAAAGACGTTCGCGACTCAACCTGCTCGGCGCGTCCGGTGCCAGACTACGAGAGCGCGCTCACGGGCGACGTCAAGGGACTTCGAATCGGAGTGCCGCGCGAATATTTCGTCGAGGGGATGCAACCCGAAGTCGAAAAGTCGGTGCGCTCCGCGCTCAAAAATTACGAATCACTCGGCGCGTCGACGGTGGAAATCTCGCTGCCGCACACCGGCTACGCGATCGCGGCGTACTACCTGCTCGCGACCGCAGAGGCGAGTGCGAATCTCGCGCGCTACGACGGTATCCGCTATGGCTTGCGGGTCAACGCCGAGGACAATATCGCGCTGTACGAGACGACGCGCGCGCAGGGGTTCGGCCCCGAGGTCAAGCGGCGCATCATGCTCGGCACCTTCGCGCTGTCGGCAGGCTACTACGACGCTTACTATCTGAAGGCGCAGAAGGTGCGCACGCTGATCCGCAAGGATTTCGAGAGCGCGTTCGAAAAGTGCGATCTGATCGTCACCCCGGTCGCGCCGACCACCGCGTTCAAAATCGGCGAGAAGATGAACGACCCGCTGACTATGTACCTCTCAGACATCTTTACCATTTCGGTTAACCTGGCCGGTTTGCCCGGGATGTCGATGCCATGCGGGCACGACGCGAACAATTTGCCGATCGGAATGCAACTGATCGCGCCGCCGTTCGCCGAGGAAACCATTTTGCGCGCCGGCGACGCGTTCGAGCGCACGGGAGCATTCAAGCCGCGGACACCGGCGGTCTAACGGACGACTGCGATGAATCGTGAAGCTTACGAGGCGGTGATCGGACTCGAAGTCCATACCCATCTTCTGACCCGTTCGAAACTTTTCTGCGGATGCTCGACCACGTTCGGCGCGGGGCCAAACGAAAACGTCTGCCCGGTGTGCATGGGGATGCCGGGGGTGCTGCCTGTCCTCAATCGCCGCGCGGTGGAACTGGCTATTCGAACCGGACTGGCTGCGCATTGTGCGATAGCGCCCTACTCTATATTCGATCGCAAAAGTTACTTCTATCCCGACCTGCCGAAGGGCTACCAGATTAGTCAGTACGAAACTCCAGTTTGCAAGGGCGGATACATAGATCTGCCGCCGACTGAGAATGGCGAAACAAGCCGAGTGAGACTCACGCGAATCCATATCGAGGAAGACGCGGGCAAGAATATCCATCAGGAAAGTCACAGCCTGGTCGACTTCAATCGCTCGGGCGTGCCGCTGATCGAGATCGTCAGCGAGCCCGATCTGCGCTCATCCGAAGATGCGGGCGCGTACTTGCGCCAACTGCGCGCGATACTTCGATACGTCGACGCATCCGACGGCAAGATGGAGGAAGGCAGCTTCCGATGCGATTGCAACGTGTCGATCCGCAAGCGCGGCGCGACTGAGTATGGGGTCAGGACTGAGATTAAGAACCTCAACTCATTCCGCTTTGTCGAAGATGCAATTGAGTATGAGGTCGGCCGGCAAATAGAAGTCGTCGAAGCGGGCGGCAAGGTCGCGCAAGAGACTCATCTATGGGATCCCGTGCGCAAGCAAACGCGTCCGATGCGATCAAAAGAGTATGCGAATGACTATCGCTATTTCCCGGAGCCGGACCTGCCGCCGCTGATTGTCCCGCCTGAGATGGTCGAGCAGGTGCGCGGGTCGATGCCCGAATTGCCTGCCGACCGGAAGGCTCGTTACGTGCGCGAGGGCCTCACGGAATACGAGGCCGGCGTGCTGATCGCCGATCGCGACGTCGCCGACTACTTCGAGGCGACGCTGCCCGGACTCAAGAATCGCAAGAGCGCCGCGAACTGGGTGATGACTGAAGTGCTGCGCGTCGCGCGCGACTCCGACAAGCCATTGGCCGAGGCAGTACCGCCAGCACCCGAAGTTGGCGCCCTGCTGACAATGGTCGAAGCGCAGAAGATAAGCCTGAACGCAGCGAAGACCGCGTTCGCCGCAATGGTGAAATCCGGCAAAGGCGCTGAATCAACAATCGCCGAGCTTGGTCTCGCGCAAGTATCAGACGAAAGCGCGATCGCGGCAGCAATCGATAAGATCCTCGCCGCAGAACCTGAGAAGGTCGCCGAGTATCGCGCAGGCCGCGACAAGCTATACGGCTTCTTCGTCGGCGCAGTGATGAAAGCGATGGGCGGAAAAGCAAATCCGAAAGTGATCAACGAAATCCTGCGAGCAAGGCTCGCGGGCCAATGAACCTTGCGGGCTACATCCTGATGACCGATTCCTTAGTGCTATGAGTAGGATTTAGATTCATCCAAGCTCGCTTGATCTAAGCGTGGCAACGGCGTATCAGACTCACATCTTCGACCTGTTTCCCTGATTCTCACGATAGCAAGAGCCTGTCGAACAAGGGGTGGATGCGGCCGCGAGCCTGTTTCTATTGCGACCGCACCAAAGTGTCTGCCCAACAGTTACCAACATGGCGGGAGTACCAATATGGCAACGGTATCAGATGTTGTGTTTCTCAAACCTCAACCTGGTCGCCTCGAAGCGTTCATGCGCGACCTCGCAAGGGCCAATAACATCATCAAGCGGGCGGGCGGAAAGCTACGTGCGTGGAACGAGACGTCCGGTCCGAACGCGGGAACTGTAGCGGTGGTGGTAGAGCTTGACGACTGGAAGGCCTACGGGAACTATATGGCCAAGCTCGAGTCCGACAGCGACTGGCAGGCATTCATCGCCGAAATCACCTCGGCCAAGGCGCCGAACGCGGAAATCGTCGCGACTGGACTCAACGTAGAAGTGCCGAGCTGAGTCGGAATCGGCGCGAGCAAACCCTTCATCACAAAATTTGGAGAACGATATGGCAATCGCACAAGTCTTTACCTATCGTCCGCGGCCCGGCGGAACGGAGCAATTCCTGGCTATCGCCAAGCGTGCAGACAAGATTCTTAGGGGGTTGGGCGCTACCACTCGTACGCTCAGCACTGTTGTTGGTGGCCCGACCTCAACTGGCTTTATCTACATAATGGAGACGCCGAACTGGAAGCGCACGGCGAGCTCAGCGCGAAGCTCGAGACTGATCCGGACTGGCGCAAGCTGGTCGCGGAAGTGAGCTCGACTGACAAACCTTCCGCGGATCTCATTTCATCCGCGCTCTACACTGAGATACCGCTCGGTTGACGAATAGCCATGGGAGGGGTTAGATCCCCTCCCACCTTCCACGACGATCTCACATTCGAGGCCGCTAATTGCGGCTGACGACACTCGCGAGCTACTTCCGGATATACAGTTTATAGGTCACGCCTGCTGGGGTTGTTTCGCCTTCGGCGAAAGCCTGTATGCCGTTGAGCCAGGAGTATTTGCCTTTGGTCGAGGCTGAGAAGGTCGGCGCGGTGCTTAGTCCCGTCAGTCCAGTCGCACCCATCTTCCCGCGGCCGGTGTAAGTCATATAGATGTTCTCGCCGTCGTCGGTCTTCAGCGCGAGGCGGACGTCGATGATGCCGACGCCGTCGGGGCGCACCAGGAACCAATCGCCGCCGCTCGCGAGCACGGTGCCTTTGACGCGCGGGCCTTCGAATTTGCCACCGGTGATGTGAACGATAGCGCGGGTTCCGTCGGGGGTGTCGGGAATCAGGATTGGCGGCGCGATTTCCGCGGTGACTTCGAAGAGCGGTTCCAGTTCCATCTTAAGTACCTCGTTGATCGGTCGATCTTGGAGTCTTAGTTCTAAAGATACTCGATGTTGCGCGTCAACTGGAAAAGGTAAAGGGTGCACGGAATAAACGCTAGAAGGACCGCCTGCGCAACCGAGCTACGTAATACAAATCCTGCCACCGCAACCTCCCCATCGTTCCATTTGTAAAACGCTATTCGGGCTTCGAAGTACTGAGCGCCAATGTGTTTAAGGTATCCGCCCTCGAAAAGTCTTAGAAGCCTCAGATTTGTGGGCATCCGCAAGAGACTACCCTGCGGCAGTGCAAATCCAAGAGTCCTAGCCGTCATTTGCATTTTCAGTCGCGATTCCGACCGCAACCTAAAAGCTAAGCGCTCGACTAAGCACGCACCTAGCCGGGTGTTCTCCACAGTGTCTGGGTCAACGATAGGACGGGTGTATCGCCTAGGGAGCCTGGCAATCGGTTGGAGCCTGCGGATCGCTCAGGGGCTGAAAGCCAACGCTTCCGCAAGTCGCATCATACATGTAGTTGTAGGCGGACAAAGCCCTGCGGCCGGTGTTGAAGAAGACTCCGCATGGCATCGGTGGCTGCGCCCAATTCGCCGCATAAGGCGTGATCAACGACGTCGCGCCGGAGGTAAAGCTGTAGCACATCGCCGGCGACGACGGCGATCCCCCGATTATGTTAACGACGTCACCGTCGGTGACTAATTCCGAGGTGTCATAACCATCTGGACGCAGGTAATCGTCAAGGCCCAGGTACATGTCACCTATCCCGATATCGAAAAGCATACTGCCGCAGAAGGGACCCGCGTTATCGGGCGCGCCAGGAAAATTGAAACATCCGGCGGCGTCAGCATAGTCACCCGGCACCTGTGCGCCGACTGTCGTGAGCGAAATGAGATTGTAGCCGCTGGTGGAAGTGATGCCCAAGGCTATGCTGGCAGCGCCTATCTGGTAGCCGGGACTTATATCCGTGCCACCGGACTTGTCCGTCAGATGAAGGAAGGCGTTATCTGCCGGCGTTTGAAACAGATCTTCGTAAGCCGAATTCTCGCGATTAAAGCCAATCCCCAGGTAACGGAGCGTCTGGCCGGAGCTGAGCACCAGCACCATGATGCGAGAGGTCTTTGCCACGCCCACGTTGGTTAGCTTCAAATCGACCGGGGCAAGATAGTAGTTGCCGGTGAAACTGCTCTTCCCATTGCTGGTATAAGCCTTCATGCCCTGGGCACCCGGTCCGATCCAGTCTCCGTTTTTGGGCAAGTCAGCGATCGGCACTATCACGCCTAGCGAGCCGGTATCGACCGTATAGGACATGAAAGAGGCCTTCTTCGCGTCGCCATACCCCACGGCAGCCTTCACTTGCACGCCCGCCGAACTGGTGATGTTATTAGTCGCGCATCGCTCCGGAGTTTCACCGGTACAATCAACCTTCAACTGAAGGCTCTTAGCGGCATAGGCGCAAGAGTTAGGATTCTCCGCAAGAATTTGCGTGATTCCCAGGGCATACTTGCCCAGGTCGGCAGTGCCATTGGGGATTTTTATCCAGGCCTCGACATTTATTGAGTTGGGAAAATATCCGCCAGAATACTCAAATTTCGCAAGGTTGCCCCGCTTGACCTCCTTGACCTCCGGAGTGATCACTCCTTTAGGGGCGCCATCGATCCGGACATAGAGAGGATTCTTGTCACTTGGCTCAAGAACGTTTCCATCGTTGTCGTAGGCGGTGACCGACACACTGAACAAGCCAGAGGCCGTCGTGCTTCCCGCCATGGTGGGATTGTCAAGAGTAATAACCGGGGGCTGGAAGAGGATCACGCTTGCTGTGGGCGTCGAGGTAGGCGTTGCCGTCGGCGTCGGACTTACCGGACATACGCTCGCTGAGGGCGTCGCCGTAGGCGCCAAAGGACCGTCCCCTGTTATTGGCGAGTCACCGCTTTGCGCCAGCGCCCAAATGGGCAGGAGAAGAAGCGCTGAAAGCACTATAAGCCATAGTGAGCTGGCTATGCGACTTTTTGTAGAGTATTGCACCACTTGATAGTGTAGCAGATAGTCATCACACTACATAGCCGAGTCGCAAAATAAAACTTTTTGTTGGATTCTAACCCTTGGGGAGGCCCAGGGTTCGCTCGCCGATTATGTTGCGCTGGATTTCGCTGGTGCCGCCGGCGATTGTGTATTGCCGGGAGCTAAGCACGCGGTTCAGCCATCGCGGTGAGTCGGCGACGACGCCAGTGGGCTCGCCGACCAGGCCGTAGGCGCCGAGCAGTTCAGTCGAGAAGCGTGCGATGCGCACGCCGAGCTCGGAGCCGAACAGCTTGAGCATCGAGCCCTCGGGTCCCGGCGGTAATCCGCGCAGTTGGCGCGTGAGCGATCGCAGGCTCGTTTAGCGCGCGGCCTCACATTCAATGAGGAATTGCGCAAGCTGCTGGCGCACCCACTCCTGCTCCCACGCGGGCTTGCCGTCGATTGCAACGATCTTCGCGAGTTCCGCGAGTCGTCTCACCTGCGAGGCGTGGCCGCCACCGCCGGCGAAGGCGCGCTCGTAGCTGAGCGTGGTCATCGCGACTTTCCATCCTTCGTTCAACGGACCGACCAGGTTTTCCTTCGACACTTGCGCGTTGTCGAAAAACACCTCGTTGAAATGCGAGTGCCCGTTCATCAGGACCAGCGGGCACACCGTGATGCCGGCGCTTTTCATGTCGAGTAGTAGGTAGCTGATGCCGCGATGCTTGGGCGCCTCGGGATCGGTACGCGCGAGCATGAACATCCAGTCCGCGTACTGCGCCCCGGAAGTCCAGACTTTCTGGCCGTTGACGAGAAAGTAGTCGCCCATATCGGCGGCGCGCGTCGACAGGCCCGCGAGATCGGATCCAGCGCCCGGCTCCGAGTAACCCTGGCACCAGATGTCGTCGGCGCCGAGGATTCGCGGGATGAAGCGTTGCTTCTGCGCCTCGGTACCCCAGTTCATCAGCGTGGGACCGCACAGGCCGAGCCCGAAATATCCCGGCAGCACGGGTGCGCGAGCGCGCGAATATTCCTCGTCCCAGATGACCTGCTCGATCAGGCTGGCGGCGTGGCCTCCGTACTCTTTAGGCCACGAGAGGCCTGCGTATCCGGCGCTGTGGAGTTTGGCCTGCCATGCGCGGCGGCGCTCGAACACTTCGCGATTGGGCGCGATTCGTTCGTCCTGCGCGTCGTCGACGCAGAGATCCTTGGGCAGGTTCGCGTCGAGCCAGGCACGGACCTTGTGGCGGAAGGATTCCTGTTCAGGAGTAAACTCGAAATCCATTTCGATCAGTCAGTTGAAGTTGAAGGCTTTAGCCGCATTGTCCCATAGGATCTTCTTCTTGCTCGAATGCGGAATAGACTGTCTCAACACTGCGTCGATGCCCCATGGGAAAGTGCCGTCCGGATGTGGATAGTCGGTATCCCACAAGAAATTGTTGTCACCTACTATATCGAGAGCGGCCTTCATAGTTGGTTCGTCGCCGCGGAAGGCCACGAAAAAATTACTCTTGAAATACTCAGTCGGCCGTTTGCTCAGATACTCATGCTCCGAGTTGCCGCTGAAATCCCAATGCTGTTCCATCCGCTGCAGCCAGTATGGAACCCATCCGCCGTCGGCTTCGACCTGGACGACTCGGAGCTTGGGGAACTTTTCGATGACGCCGTACCAGATGAGACCGGCCATCGCGGCCATCGCCTCAAAAGGATGCGACAGGATGTGGCCGGTTACGTGAGTGTCCATCCGATCGCCGAACGACTCGACCGACGCCGAGCCGGAATCGTGGGTGGAAATCGGACGTCCCAGTTTTTCGACTTCGGCCCAAAGCGGAAGATAGTCGTCATGGAAGATCGCCCGGCCGCGGACCGGGTTCGGGCGCACGTAGAAGCTGATTGCGCCGTTCTTCGCCGCGCGATTTGCTTCCTTGATCGATTCGCCCACGTCCTGCATAGGCAAAATGGCGGCCCACTTCACGCGGTCCCTGGTCTTCGAGCAGTAGTCGGCGCTCCAATCGTTGTAGGCGCGGCAGCAGGCCGCGAGCAATTGCGGGTCGCGGAACTCGCGGCCGAGCATCTGTCCTGCGGCGGTCGGATATACGATCTGGACGTCGACGCCCTGCTCGTCCATGTCGAAGATGCGGCTCTCGGGACTGAAGCCGAGCTTTGCGGCCCGCTCGAAACGCTTCATCGCTTTGCGGACCGCGTCGAGGAAGCCTGGCGCCGCCATCGGATACTTTCCTTTTTCGCGCGTGAAGGGTTCGCCTTCGACCAGAAATGTGCGACGGCCGGATTCCGGAGCGATACCCATTTTGGGCGCAGCGGACTTGTAGCGGTCGTCGATGTAGCGCTCGAATACGTAGTCGGGTTCCATCAAGTGAGTATCTACGTCTGCGATTTTGAATCCGTCTTTCATGGTAATGCTCCAAATCCTGGTCGATTAGCTAATAGCTAATCATTGGGGATAATCAGTGCCTTTACTCCGCGACGCTCGCGCAACAAGTCGAAGGCTTCGAGACCGTGCGAGATAGAATAGCGATGCGTAACCATCGGACGTAGGTCGACGGCGCCGCTCGAGACCATCGCGATCGCGCGGCGCCAGGTTTCCGGAGTTCGAATGCGGGAGTTGATGATCGTCACGCCGTGAAAAAACAGCGCGCGTAACTCCGCCGACTTGAGGTCGCGCGCAGGCCATCCGACTTCGACCAGTTCGCCACCGCGACGGAGTAATTCGCGCGGCGAATCGATCGCACCAGCCGCGTCGAACACAACGTCGGCGCCGTCGGGCGGTAGCATCGCGCGCACTTGCTCGATCCAATCGCGATCGCCGGCCGACACTGTCTGAAACCCCATCGTGCGCGCGAGTGCCAGCCGATCGGCGTCAACCGTCAGCCCGGTCATCACTATCGATGTGACTCCAAGGGCGCGCGCTGCAAGCGCGATGCTCAGCCCAATCGGTCCTGGCCCTTCCACCACTGCGCTGTCGCCCGCCTTGAGGCTCGACTGCTCGACGGCATGAAGGCCGGTGCCGAAAGGCTCGAGCAGCGCGGCCTGTTCGATGTTCATCGAAGAGGGAACGAGGTGAGCGTTTTCGACTGGCGCGACGGTGAATTCGGCGAATGCGCCCGAGAGCGTCGTTGGCGTCGCGCAAAGGTGGAAGCGGCCGGCGCGACACGGACCGCATCGCCCGCAATGGCCGAACGGATCGAGCGCGACCCGATCGCCCACTTTGAAGTTGGTGACGCGCGCACCGATCTCGACGACTTCACCTGCGGGTTCGTGACCGAGAATCACCGGGAGCCGCGCGACCATCCGCTCGGCGCCGAGTTCCCAATCGACGATGTGCAGGTCGGAGCCGCATACGCCGCACGCGCCCACGCGAACCAGCAGCGTGGATTCGGCGGGCGCCGGCACCGGAGCGTCGATCAATTCGGCGCCGGGAGCGGGACGAGTCTTTGCGATCGCTTTAATTTGCCGAACCTCCGAGTACCTTCAATACGACGGCGCAGCGGTCGGCGTCAAAGAGGAATATGCGCGCGGAGACGGGAGCGCTACTCCCAGTGGCGGAGTGGAGCGCCGCGATAACGCATGCGCGGGCGAATCAGGCGGTTGTCGGCGTATTGCTCGAGCGCGTGCGCGATCCAGCCGGAGGCGCGACCGATCGCGAAGATTGCCGCCGGCATCGAGCGCGGAAAGCCGAGCATGCGAACGCATACGGTGAGGTAGAAGTCGAGGTTGGGGCGCAGGCGTTCGCGTTTCGATACGGCGGCTTCCACTTTGGATGCAGTCTCGAAGAGGTGGCGGCCGCGGCGCTTGGCGATCCCCTGCGCCACTTGCCGCAGCAGCGCTGCGCGCGGATCGCCGTCGGGATAAATCGCGTGACCGAAGCCGGGCGGAAGCCGGTGGTCGCGGGTGAAGGCGGACAGGCATTCTTCCACGCGCGCACCGTTTTCGAGCTCGGCGAACAGCGCTTCGATTCGGTCGCATGCGCCGCCGTGGATCGGACCGCTCAGTGAGCACAGCGCAGAAAGCACCGAAGCGAAGAGATCGGCTCCCGTGCTCGCGACGACGCGCGCGGCGAAGGTCGAGGCGTTGAGCTCGTGCTCGGCGCATGCGATCAGCACGCGGTCGAGTGCCTCGACTTCCCATTCGGACGCGGTCGAGCCGGGGACCCATCCGAGCAGGCGTCCCGCCATGCCGGGGCCGCCGGGCGTTCCCGGAGCGGGAGGTTGCGCGAGTGCGAGCGGGAGCTGTCCGATGATCAGCTTGGCACGATCGATTCGAGTGCGCGGCGGCTGACGCCGATCCCACGCTGCCAGACTCGGCATCACTGCGGCGAGTCTCAGCAACGGCGGCGCGTCGTCACCGACGGCTGCGAGCGCGTCGGCAACCGAGGGCGGCATCTGCGCGCCATGGATCTCGGCACGGAGCGCGGCGATTTCCTCGGCGACCGGACGCTCGCCACTCCACAACAGGAGGCACACCTCTTCGAACGACGCGTGCGCAACGATTTCTTCGATCGGATAGCCGCGATAAGCGAGCTTGCCTTCGTTGATCGAGCTGACCGCCGACTCGGCGACGATGACGCCGGGTGCGCCGTCGTCGATGCTCTTGGGTTGCGCGACTGTTACCCAGGTCGATGCGGCCGGGAGGCTTCGTCCGCGGCGGCCGCGCTCGTTCGAAACGACTCCGCGCAGCGCTTCGATATCGGAGCGTCGATACAGCGCCTGGCGGCCGACTTTGCGGCGATAACTTTTCAGCCAGCCGCGGCTGACGTAGGCGTAGAGCGTGCCGAGCTTGACCCCGAGCTGATCGGCCGCCTCGTTCGCGGTCATCATGCCGGCGCGTTCGGAATTGGCACGTTCGAAGTTGCGGGTCGCCACCATCAGAATCACGCCACGCGTGCGGGGGGCGCGTCAAGTGGCATCGAGTCAACTTGCATCCAGATAGAAACAGTTCTATACAGTCAAGTTCACCGGAGGTACGACGCATGGGCTCCGCGGAAGTGCGATTCAAAGAGTTGCGCGCGGATTTTGGGAAGACCGCCAGCGACTATGGACGTCATCGTGCGGGATTCCCCGACGAATTCTTCGATCGGCTGGCGGCATCGGGAATTCTGAAAACAGGAATGCGGGCGCTCGACCTCGGGACCGGCACCGGGACCATCGCGCGCGGTCTCGCGCTTCGCGGATGCGAAGTCACCGGGCTGGATCGCTCCGCGCCCCTGATGGAACAAGCTGCCGAGCTCGATCGAGGCGCGGGCGTCACCGTGAAATACGTGAATGCGGCTGCGGAAGAGACCGGGCTGCCGGCGGCGGAGTTCGATCTCGTCACTGCCGGTCAGTGCTGGCATTGGTTCGATCGTCCTCGCGCAGCAACGGAGACGCGGCGGGTATTGAAGCCGGGTGGCCGGCTCGTGATTGCACACTTCGACTGGATCCCGCTGCCCGGCAACATGGTCGAGGCGACCGAGAAGCTGATCGAGAAACACAATCCGAAATGGAAGCTGGCCGGAGGACTGGGAATTCATCCGCAATGGCCGCGCGACTTGGCGGTCGCGGGCTTCAAAGATATCGAAACGTTCTCGTTCGACATCGACTCGATCTACTCGCATGAGGCGTGGCGTGGACGGATCCGGGCGAGCGCTGGAGTGGGCGCAAGCCTTGCCCCAGAAGCGGTTGCGGCATTCGACGACGAGTTGCGCGCGATGCTGACGGAACGATGGCCCGAGGATCCGATGCCTGTGATGCATCGGGTGTTCGCGGCGATCGGCGTCGCACCGTAGATCGCTTTGACGAGTAGCGGTGGCGGTCGGCTATAGTCACGTCCCGAGAGAGGAGCCTGACTATGGATTTCGGAACACTCATATTCACCAAGCCCGAGCGCGCGATCACCGACGTCAAGTACGCCGAGGAGCGCGGCTTCAGTCACGCCTGGATTCCCGACTCGCACATGATTTGGGGCGACACCTACGCCTGCATGGCGCTGGCTGCCGTCAACACCAAGAAGATCAAGCTCGGCACGGGCGTCGCGATTGCGTCGAACAGGATCGCGCCGGTGACGGTCCATTCGATCGCTACCATCAATCAGCTCGCGCCGGGCCGCGTCATTTTGGGATTTGGCACGGGGCACACGGGGCGGCGCGTGATGGGATTGCCTCCGGTCAAGCAAGCGGAGTTCCGCGAGCAGTTGCGAGTGATCCGCGATCTGCTCCACGACGGCGAGGCGATCTACAACACCGAAGGGCTGAGCCGAAAAATCAGGTACCTCCATCGCGATCGGCGTTTCATCAACCTCGACGACAATATTCCGCTGTACGTCGCGGCCAACGGGCCCAAGACTTTGGCGATTGCCGGCGAGTTTGGCGACGGCGCGATCACGACCGGAGTAACCGACGTCGAACGGGTCGGCGCGGTGCGGAAGAGTCTCGAGGCAGGTGCGTCAAAAGCGGGACGAAGCGCGGCCAAGATGCCGCTCGTATCGCTGACTCATATCTGCGTGCTGAGGCCGGGAGAGAAGCTCGATTCGCCGCGCGTGAAGGCGATGACCGGGCACTGGGTGATGGCGAGTTTTCATGCGATCGCGGCTGGATATGCGCGCGCCGGCTATCTGCCGGAGGCGGTCGCCGAAGTATACAAGGCATACGAGGAGTACGTCGCGAAGATGAAATCGCCGGCGGCCGAGCGCTACCTCGAGCTGCACATCGGGCATTGCACGTACGTCGCGCCGCTCGAGCAGAAGTATGTGACGCCTGAGACGATTGCGGCTACGACAATGATCGGCATCAAGGAAGAGCTCGTCGAACGGCTGCGAGCGATGGAGCGCGCCGGGCTGACGCAGGTGTTCATCAATCCGCCGATGGACGGCTACAACGATTGCATCGACGAAATCTCGCGCGACGTGATCGCGCGCATGTAACTCGGCTTCGCGACTAGCTGGTCGGGGCGACTTCTGCCAGTGCGATCGACTCGGCGGCGATCGCGGGGACGTAATAGGCTTCGGGTGAGCCCCACACCGTCGCCGGACGCGACCGTGATCCAACCGCGAGCGGATGCTCGAAGACCTCCGCGATGTTCGCGTTGATTCGCAAACAGTTGGGGGCGAGCGGTTCGGCGAGTTCGCCGTCGCGAACGATGTAGGAGTCGCCAGTCACGGTGCAAGTGAAATCTCCCGCGCGCTGGCCGTTGATCGGATAGGTGTACCAGATGCGGCCGACGTAGATTCCGTCGCCGACGGCGCGCACGAGTTCGCGCTCGGTGACTCCGCCGCGCGCGCGCATCACGACGTTGGTCCCCGCCGAACCCGGACTCGCATCGAAGCGCCGGCCGCCGCCTTCGCCGAGCCGGTAACCGCTCAGCGGAGGGAAGTCGAGTTTCGCGGGAGCGCTCGAGCCGAGCTTTTCAGCGCGATGCTCGTCGGTGAGGATGCGGTGGGTGTCGTAGAAATTCGAGAGCAGGCCGATGAGCTTGCCGCCGCGAATCAATTCGATCCGCCGCGTGGGGATCCCTTCGCAAGTGATCCGGCGGCGAATCGCGCCCGCGCCAAACGCCGGGTCGTCAACGAGGCTCAAGCGCGAATCCATCACGGGCGCGCCAAATTTTGCGTGGTACGCGGAACTGGCGGCGTGAAACGCGCCGGTGGTCAGCGAGCCCATCACCATGTAGTTGAGAATCTCGGCAATCGGCTGCGGTCCTAGCACGACGCGAAATTTTCCGGCGGCAGCCCGGGCGCCGTGGGAGAGAGCAAGCGCGCGGCGGACGGCGTCGCGGCCAAGCACGCGAGCGTCGCGGCGCATCGCGGCAGTGGAATCGCCGAGCGCGCTGGCGGTACCCTTGGCGTCGAGCGATTCGACTATCGACGTGACGGAAGCGTTGAAGTGCGCGCTTTCGTCGGTGCGAACTTCTGAAAAATTCGAGTTGAAGATCGCGATTCGATCGCGAATCACTGACACGTCGCCGCCGATGATCAGGCCGGGACGCTCGGTTCGAGGGTCCGCGGGACGTTTCGCGAATGCGGCGAGCGCGCCGTCGAGCACGTCCCACGCGGCGGCCGCGATAGCACCATCCCCCACTCTCGCCAGATCGCTTTTTCCAGCAGGAGCAAGTTTGCGCTCGAGCGGCGCGCTCGGGAAGCCGGGAAAATGCGGGTCGACGACGGCGGCGCTGCGGGCGCGGCGGAGCGCGTCGCGAACCGAGTCGGAGGTGAAGTCGCCCGCCTCGGAGGCGGCTCCAACCTCATGCGGATCACGGCGCATCGCGACGCGCAGTTGGAATCCGTCGGCATGAAGCGACTTGAACTCCTCGAGGCCGCGGCTCGGAATGTCGGAAGTATACGCCAGGCGCGCGATTCGATGCTCTGCCGTGGCGCAATAGATTTCGTAGCTCGCGAGGTCCTTCTCGCGCGCGAGAATCCGAGCCATTTCGCGAGTGAACGACTTGAGTTCCGCGAGCGAGCGCATCAGTTACCCGCCAGCCGCGCGCGCGAGCGCAGCGTCGGCCCGCCGTTGGACATCCGCTTGACCTGCATCGGCTGGCCCTTGCCGCAGGTTGGGATCGCGATCAGCCGCAGATCGTTGCCGACCGCATCCACGTTGGTGAAGAAACTTTTCGAATCCGCAATCACGCTGCCGGAGCGATACAGCCGTCCGATTCGTCCGCGCTCGATTTCGTAGACGCGGCGTGCTGAGATTCGAAAGTTCTCACGCGATTCGGAGATCGACGGAATCTGATGGCCGCAGACGTAGTAGCCTCGATCGACCTCCGCGATGATTTTTTCCGGCTGCGTCTCGCCCGGCAGGAAGAACGTGTTGGACATTCTGATCAGCGGCACGTGCCATCCCTCGCTCGCACGCGCCGAGCCGTTGGGCTCCGCGCCGAGTATCGCAGCGGTCGCGCGCGAATTAAGGAAGCCGCTGAAGATGCCGCGATCGATGTGCATCACGCGGCGCCCGCGCGTGCCTTCGTGGTCGTAGCGATATTGGCCGTAGCCGTCGAGGCTCGGATCGGAGCAAGCAGACAGCAGCGGCGACGCGACCGTCTTGCCCAACTGGTTGTCGGTGAGCGAGCGCAGGAACCAACTGCGTCCGGCGTAAGCGGCTTCCATTTTGAGCGCGCGATCGGCCTCGCATGGATGGCCGATCACCTCGTGCGAGACGAGCGCGTTGAAATGCGGGTCGGTGACGACCACGACTTCGCCGTCGGGCGGCTTGAGGACAGGCGCGCCGGCAAGCTCGCGCGCTTCGGTGGCAAGCTCGACGCAAAATTTCGCGAGTGAGGGATTCGGCATCAACTCGCCGCGCCATCCGTCGCTCAGGCACTCGAGCCCGCGCTGCTGGCCGATCGAGTCGTAACTTTCCTGGTGGCCGTCGCCGATTTGCGCAACGACGTAGCAGTCGCCCTGCGAAAACGCGTACGCCTGCGAGACGACGGTTCCCGCGGTGTCGATGAAAATCTCGCGGCGCAGCTCGGTCATCGCGGCAACGACCTGAAAGGCAATCGCGTCGCCAAGCGCGGAGACTTCGTGCGACGCGTCCAGCGAAATTTTCTTGAGCTCGTCGGTCGAGAGCGAGCGCGGATCACGGCTGAAGCTGGCGTCGACATCGTCGCGAACTTTTTCGCGCGATGGAATCGGCGCAACCAGCAGGCCTTTCGCCGCGTCCCCAAGATGGGCGATGAGTTCAGCTTTTTTGCGCGCGCTGAAACGCGCTCGATCGTACGCCTCGCCCAGGCCGCGCTTGAGTTCCGCGACAAGTTTCGCGGGACGGCTCGCGAGCGCGCCGATCTCCGCACCGGTTTGACCGTGACCGACCGGACCCGCCCGGTCGGCGACATGAACCGAGACAAAATACGCTGCGTTCTCGCTCTCAGAGCCCTCGCGCGGCTCACCATTCACTGCCGCTCCAGACCGGTTGAAGACCACTTCGAGGCGAAGATCGGCGTACGCGACACCGCGCTGCGACCGCGCGAAGCGTGCGAGGATGCCCTCGCCCTCGCGGCGCAGGTACTCGATCGCTTCGAAAAGGTCGCCGCGCCCGATCAAGTGAGCCGCATCTAGATGATGCCTTCGCGCTTGAGCTCTTCGAGCTGGCCGGCGCCGAGGCCGAGCAACTCGCCGTAGACGTCGGCATTGTGCTGGCCGAGGAGAGGAGCCGCTTTCACTTCGACCGGCGAATCTTCGAGGCGCACCGGACACCCCGGCATCGTGAAGTCGCCGCGCTCGGGATGCTTGATCGTGACGATCATCCCGCGCTCCTTGAGATGCGGATCATTTAGCAGCTCGACACTGTCGAGCACGGCGCCGCATGGGACTCCGGCCTCGCCGAGGATGCGCATCACCTCGTACTTGCTGTGACGCTCGGTCCACTCGTTGATCAGCGCGGTCAGCGCCTCAACATTTTTCGCGCGTTCCCGTCCGATAAATCGTTCGTCGCTGACGATCTCGGGGTGGCCGATCACTTCGCAGAGGCTCACGAACATCTCGGGCGAGGTGCACAGGATGTAGCAATAATCGTTGTCGCCACCGGGCGCGCACTTGTAGATATCGCCGGGACCGCCGCCGCCGACGCGGTTGCCGCTGCGCGGCGTGGGTTTGTGCGTGACGTAAGTGCCCATCATCGGGACGCGCACGAAATTCAGCACCGCTTCCTGCATCGCGACTTCGACTTTCTGTCCCTTGCCGGTGCGCTCACGTTGGATGTACGCGGCGAGCACGCCGACCGCCGCATGCATGCCGGTTCCCGTATCACCGATGGTCGGTCCGGGCTTCAGCGGCGGCGATCCGGGGAAACCCGTCAGCGCCATCGCGCCGCCTGACGCTTGCGCAATCATGTCGAAGCTTTTGTATTTGCTATACGGACCGTGAGTGCCGAAGCCCTTGATGGTCAAGTAGATGAGGCGCGGATTTATTTCGCGCAGGCGATCGTAGCCGAGGCCGAGGCTCTCGAGCGTGCCCAGCGAGAAATTTTCGGTGAGCATGTCGACTTGCTTGACCAGGTCGATGAACATCGCGCGGCCCTTCTCGCTCTTGAGGTTGAGCGTGATGCCGCGTTTGTTGGCGTTGAGCAGAATGAAGTAGTAAGAATCGACGCCCTGCTTTTCGGTCAGCAACCAGCGGCCCTGCTCGCCCATCTTGGGCGACTCGACCTTGATGACGTCGGCGCCGAGCCAAGCGAGCATCTCGGTGCACGAGGTCCCGGCCTCGAACTGCGTCATGTCCAGAACCTTGACCCCACTCAGCGCTTTTTCCATTGCCGTCCTCCTGCCGTTACGTTCACCTGATCTAGCGCCAGCAGCGGCGCTGCGGCAAGCCGGATGGGGTTAAGTCTTGGTCTCCGGTCTGGTAGAAATCATGGTGAGGCGATCGACGGGTCGCCTCGCGCGCCATGACAGACACTGCACTATCGAAGCTCGCGCGAATCCGTGAGGAACTGAACCGGATGTTCCTCGAGCGGATCGATCTGATCGACGGCGCAATCGTCGCGATGCTGTCGGCGAATCACGTGCTCATAATCGGGCCGCCGGGAACGGCGAAGTCGATGCTGGCCGACGAACTGTGCCGGCGAATCGAAGGTGCGAATTATTTTCAGTGGCTGCTGACGAAATTCAGCACGCCGGAGGAAATTTTCGGCGCGGTCAGCTTGAAAGGCCTCGAGGAAGACGATTACCGCCGCGTCACGACGCACAAACTGCCCGAGGCGCACATCGCATTCCTGGACGAAATCTTCAAAGCCAACTCGTCGATCCTCAACGCGCTGTTGACGATTATCAACGAACGCATTTTCCACAACGGCCGCGAGCGCGTCGCGGTGCCGCTGATCACGATGTTCGGCGCGTCCAACGAACTGCCCGACGAGGACGAGCTGACTGCGCTATACGACCGCTTCATGCTGCGCTTCATGGCCGATTACGTTACCGAGGAGCACGGCTTCATCCGCATGATGGCAGGCGGTCCGGAGCGCGCGCGCACTACGCTAAAGTTTGCCCAGCTCGACGAATTGCGCGCGGCGACCGCCGCGGTCACGGTGCCTGGCGCGATCCTCGAGGCGATCGCGCAGATTCGGCGCGAACTCGCGCGCGAGCAAATCGTCGTGTCGGATCGGCGCTGGAAAAACTCGCTCGGCATTTTGCGCGCGCACGCAATCGTCGCCGGACGCAGCGCAGTTGCCGAAGACGATCTGATGTTCCTCGCGCACGTGCTGTGGAAAGATCCGGAAGAGCGTCCCAAAGTGGCCGAAGCGCTGCGCCGAATCGTGCGTGGATACGAGGACAAGCTGCAGGAGCTGGTGTTCGAGAGCCGCGAGCTGCGCGAATACGCCGAGGGCGCGTGGGAGAGCGAGGAGCTGCGGCGGCGCGCGCTGACCGAGGCGAATGCGAAGCTCGCAAATATCGCGGCGCGTTTCGACCTGCTGCTGAAAGAAGCGTCGGACTCGGGCCGGGCGATCGCCAATGCGGAGCGGATGCGCGTCGAGGTCAAAGATATTCAGCAAGCCGTCTTCCGCAGAACCGTCGGCGATTAGAAAATGCCGATCGAAGAATCAACCCCGGCGATCGTGCTACGCGCGCGCGACTACGCCGAGTCGGATCGAATCGTCACTCTGCTCACGCTCCACGCGGGCAAGCTCAGCGGAATCGCGAAAGGCGCCAAGGCGTCGCGGCATCGCTTCGAGCGCAAGCTCGAACCCTTTTCGCACGTCGTTCTGCATTACCGTCGGCGGCCACACGGGCAGTTAGTATTCATCACGCGCGCCGAAGCCGCCGACCTGACGCAGCACGTGCTCGACGACGACCTGGCCAAGATTGCGCTTGGCAGCTACATGCTCGAGCTTACCGACGCGCTGACCACCGAAGAGAGCGAGGCTGCGGATGCGTATCGCGTGCTGTCGGATGGCCTCGGCGCGCTCAGCACCCGGTTCGCGGACGCGGCTTTGCGGCAGGCTTTCGAGATGCGGCTGCTGGGATGGGCAGGTTTCGGACTCGAGTTCACGCGCTGCCGAATCTGCGCGACCCTCAATGCCGTCAACGGCGACAATGGCGCGACGGTTTATTTCGTCGTCTCGCGCGGCGGAATCGTATGCGCGAAATGCCGGCCGTCGATAGCGGAGGGCGCAATCAAGATGTCGAGCAGAGGCGCCGCAATTCTCGCACGGCTGGCTGTGTTGCCGATGAGCGATTCGCCCGGCTCGGAAGCCGCGGGTCCGGACGGAGCGCTCGCACTCGCACGGTTCATCGGCTCGATCGTGGATCGACGGCTGCGAAGCCAGGAATTTCTCGATTCAGTTTTGCCGGGCGCAGGCAGAACCTGACGCCTACCCGCCCGATTCGCGCGCCGGAGTTTCTCCATACACCACTTCGGGCTCGCGATAGCGTCCGCCATGATGCTCGATCACGACGATGCCGCAGTTCGGCGGCACGTGCGCGTTTTCCCATTTGCCGGTAATGTGCGCCCACACCGCTCGCATCACACCGCCGTGACTGACGACCACGATCTCGTCGTCGGGATATTTTGACGCTACCCGATCGAGCACCGGCCCGACCCGCTTGAGCACATCCTCATGACTCTCGCCATTAGGCGCGCGCCACACCCATGAACGCTTGGGATCGAAGGTGGGATCGTTGGCGATCGAGTCGTACGGCTTTCCAGCGAGGTCACCAAGGCTCATCTCGCGGAACTGTTCTTCGTACTCGATCGGGAGGCCCAGTTCCGCGGCGATGATGAGCCCGGTCTCGCGTGCGCGTGCGAACGTGCTGGCTATCACCAGTATCGGCTTGTACTTCAGCTTGATTCTGACGGCGGCTTCCAGAGCCTGACGGCGGCCGAGGTCCGTGATTTTCGCCTCGCCGGAAGTGGTGAAGCGTCGAATCGCGTTGCCCTCGCTCTCGCCATGACGAACCATTATCAGCTTGCCCATAGGCTCGAAATTTTCTCCGAAAATTCAGTTTGGTGCGAACAAAAACTTCGACGATTCAGCTCTTCGGCTTGTCGTCGCCGCCACCGGCCGCTTTTGCGAACGCGCGGAACGGTTCGAACAGATCGATCGGCAACGGAAAGACCGTCGTCGAATTGTGATCGGTCGCGATCTCCTTGAGCGTCTGGAGGTAGCGAAGCTGAAGCGTGATCGGACTCTTGCTCATAACCTCCGCGGCATCAGCGAGCCGCTGCGACGCCTGGAATTCTCCTTCGGCCGCGATCACCTTGGCGCGCCGCTCGCGCTCGGCCTCGGCCTGCGCCGCGATCGCACGCTGCATGTCCTGCGGCAGATCGATATTTTTCAGCTCGACCAGCGTGACCTTCACGCCCCACGGCTCGGTTTGCGAATCGACTATTTCCTGGATGCGCGCGTTGAGCTTGTCGCGCTGGCTCAGCAGCTCGTCGAGCTCGGTCTGCCCGCCGACCGAGCGCAACGTCGTCTGCGCAAGTTGCATCGTGGCGAACAGGTAATTTGCGACCTCGGTCACCGCGCGTGACGGATCGACGACGCGAAAATACAGCACCGCGCTGACCTTGACCGTTACGTTGTCCTTGGTGATGACGTCTTGCGGCGGAATGTCGAGCGTCACCGTCCGCAAATCGATTCGCGCCATCCGCTCGAGCACGGGAATCACGAATATCACGCCCGGCCCGCGGTACGGCGTGAGGCGTCCAAGCCGAAACACCACCCCGCGCTCGTATTCGTTGAGGACCTTCAGTCCGCTCACAATGAAAATTGCGCCGATGAAGACGATTATGCCGACTCCGCTCGCCATCGCGATTCTCCTTCGCCCCCAAATGCGCGCGAGGCTTGTCGATACCCTACGCTATCTTCCGGACCCTGCGAAATCTTCCGCGCTTCACGCCTTCTGCACTTGCAATTCCAACCCGTTGATCGACTTCACCCGTGCGCGCGCGCCGGGACTGAGCGCGTCGGTGCTGACGGCGCGCCAAATCTCGCCGTGCACGAACACCTTGCCGGGAGTGCCGGGAGCGATCGCCTCGCGCACCTCGCCGACCTCGCCGACAATGCCTTCCGCGCCGGTGGTCGGGCGGTTGCGCCGCTCGCGCGCCACGACGTATCCGATGCCGAGGATGATCAGCGTCAGCGCGGCGGCGGCGCCATATATAATGTTGCGGTTGACAGCCAGATCGGTCTTCGAAGTGTCGATGAAGAATAACGATCCGATGACGAAGGCCGTCACGCCGCCCAAGCCGAGAATTCCGTAGCTGGTGACAAAGGCTTCCGAGATCAGCATTCCGACGCCGAGAAAAATCAGCAGCAGGCCGGTGAGGTTCACAGGCAGGACCTGGAACGATGCGAGCGCGAGCAGCAGGCAAATCGCGCCGGCGACACCGGGAAAGATGACGCCAGGATGCGCGAACTCGAAGTACAGGCCGATCAATCCCGCCATCAGCAGCAGATAAACAATGTTGGGATCGGCGAGGACGTTGAGCAGTTGCTGGCCGGGCGTCATCCGCACGCGACGCACCGTGGCGTCCGCCAGCTCGAGCGTCACCGTTTTGCCGGCGACCTGCACCTTGCGGCCGGTGGCTTGCGTCAGCAGGCTGCGCAGATCGGGCGCGACGATGTCGATGACGTTCTTCGCCAGCGCCTCACGCTCGCCAATCGCGATACTGTGGCGGACGGCCTGCTCGACCCAATCTTCGTTGCGGCCGCGTTGCTGAGCAATTGTGCGCGCAAATGTCGCGGTGAAGTTTTCGATCTTCTCGCCCATCGCGCCCTTGATGTCCTCACCGCCCTGCTCCACCGGATGCGCCGCGCCGATCGTCGTTCCCGGAGCCATCGCGGCCACGTTCGCGGCTTCCGTAATGAACACACCGGCGGACGCGGCGCTGGCTCCCGACGGGGCGACGTAAACGATCACCGGGATTGGCGCGGCGAGAATCGCCTTGACGATCCGTTCCGCAGAATTGAGCAGTCCGCCAGGCGTGTCCAGCTCGATAACGACCGCGCTCGCGCCGTCAGCGTTTGCGGACGCGAGCGAGTCCTCGATGTAGGACGCGGTCGCAGGATTGATCGAGCCGTCAATCGTGATCAGCTCGACCCACGGCGGATGCGCGGCTGATTTCGCGGGCGCGTCGGCGGCAAGGACTACTCGCGACGCGAATCCAATCGCAATCGCCAGCGCCGCGACGATTACGAATCTTGAGCGCATGCTCACGAGCCAGAACCGCCGCGCCGCGGAATCGGCATCCCGAGATATTTCATCACTTCCTGGATATCTGCCCACACCAGCCGCTTGTCGCCCGGCGTCCGCAATAGATACGCGGGATGGAACGTGGGCATGAATCGGATTCCGCGAAAGTCCTGCCAGTTGCCGCGCAGCTTGCTGATCGGAATCTTCACCTTGAGCACCGCCTGCACCGCAAACGTCCCCAGCCCGACGATCGCGCGCGGCCGCACTATATCAATCTGGCGAAACAGAAACGGCTCGCACGCCGCGACTTCGTCCGGCTCGGGATTTCGATTGTCGGGCGGCCGGCACTTGATCACGTTGCAGATGTACACGTCGGAGCGGCTGATTCCCATGCCACGCTCGATAATGTCGGTCAGCAACTGACCGGCGCGGCCGACGAACGGCTCGCCGCGAGCGTCCTCGTCGGCGCCCGGAGCCTCACCAACGAACATCAGGTCCGCGTTGGGATTGCCTACGCCGAAGACAAGATTGGTGCGACGCGGTGCGAGCTTGCATCGCTGGCAATCGCCGATGAACTCGCGCAAATCCTCAAGCGTCGAGGACTTCTCGAGTCCAGGATATTTCGAGAACAGTTCCGTCGGCATCGGCGCGGCGTCAGATTTGATCGATAACGGAGCCGACGCGGCGGGAATCGCGCGCGGTGCGGGAGATGCGGATGCTGGCACTCCTTCCATCCCCTCTTCGCGCAACTGCTCGACATAGTCGCGAATCGTTGCGACCAGCGTGCGGCGATCGAGCGATGAAGCGTCCATTCGAGGATTATCTGACGGCGCGCAACCGCGAAGGTTTTTCCGCGCGGCCCGACTTCGGTTTGGCGGCGCGGACTGCGACAATTCGATCGAGTATCAGGTCAGCGACCGCGTCCTTGGACATCTGCGGATGGCTCTGGGAGTGGCCGTCGGCGCCGATGAGCGTGACGATATTGGTATCGACCTCGAAGCCGGCGCCCTCCCGGGTCACATCGTTGGCGACGATCAGGTCGAGCCCTTTGCTTTTGAGCTTGCCGCGCGCGTTGGCTTCCAGGTCGTCGGTCTCGGCCGCGAACCCAATCAGCAGGCGGGCGCCCTTCTTCGCCGCCAGCCGCGGCATCTCGTCCGCGATCGATTCCATTTCGAGTCGAAGCCCGCGCGCATCTTTCTTTATCTTGCCGCGCGCGGGATTTGCGGGACGGAAGTCCGCGACCGCCGCCGCCATCACGAGCGCAGTAGACCACGGAAAATTGCTGGAGGTCTTAGCGAGCATCGCAGATGCCGTCACCGTGTCGATTCGCTCGACACCATAAGGAGTCGCGAGCGCCGATGGTCCTGCGACGATTCGCACCGCAGCGCCACGGCGCCATGCCGCGCGCGCAATCGCAAAGCCCATCTTGCCCGACGAACGATTGGTGACGAATCGCACCGGATCGATCGGCTCCTGCGTCGGCCCCGCAGTTACGAGTATATTTTCGCCCGCGAGATCCTGCACCGAAAGCATCCTCTCGATTTCCGCGACGACGATTGCCGGGTCCGGCAAGCGGCCCTTGCCCTCGTAGCCGCATGCGAGCGCGCCCTCGCCCGGCTCGATTATCACCGCGCCGCGCGAGCGCAGCTTGGCGAGATTCTCGGCGACCGTCGGATGCTCGTACATGTGCACGTTCATCGATGGCGCAAACGCAACTTTCGCGCGCGTCGCGAGCAGTACCGTTGTCAGGATATCGTCCGCGATACCGACTGCAGCCTTGGCGATCACGTCGCCCGTCGCGGGCGCGATCACGATCGCGTCGGCAGTATCGGCAAGTCGTATGTGCCCGATTTCGGATTCCTGCGTCAGCGAGAATGTGTCGGTCGCGACAGGATTCGAGCTGAGAGTCTGGAGCGTCAGCGGTGTGATGAACTCAGTCGCGTTGCGCGTCATCATGACCCGGACGTTCGCGCCCGCATTGACCAGCAGGCGCACCAGTTCCGCCGACTTGTAAGCGGCGATTCCGCCACTCACCCCGAGCACGATCGTCTTGCCGTCAAGGACGCCCATGGATGTTGATTCTAATGCGGCGCGCTAGCGCGCGAAACGGGGTGGATATCGACTGTCAGTCGTAGTATTCAAGCCCGAGATGCGTGATGAGGTCCTCGCCCCGCATCCAGCGCAACGTGTTCTTGAGCTTCATCAGCTGGATGAAAATGTCGTGCTCGGGATAGATGTTCGGCGCGTGCATCGGCGCCTTGAAGTAGAACGACAGCCATTCCTGGATCCCGCGCATGCCTGCGCGATGCGCCAGGTCGAGAAACAGCACGAGGTCGAGCACGAGCGGCGCAGCGAGAATCGAATCGCGGCACAGGAAATTAATTTTGATCTGCATCGGATACCCGAGCCATCCGAAGATATCGATATTGTCCCAGCCCTCTTTCGAGTCGCCGCGCGGCGGGTAGTAGTTGATCTTCACCGAGTGGAACACGTTGCTGTATAGCTGCGGGTGCAGCTCGGGCTGCAGGATCTGGTCCAGCACCGACAGCTTGGTCTCCTCCTTGGATTTGAACGAGCCGGGATCTTCGAGCACCTCGCCGTCGCGATTGCCCAGGATGTTGGTCGAGAACCATCCCGACATCCCGAGCATGCGCGCCTTCAGCCCCGGCGCGATCAACGTCTTCATAAACGTCTGCCCGGTCTTGAAATCCTTGCCGCAGATCGGGAGATTCGTCTCGCGCGCGAGCTCGAGCAGCGCGGGCGTATCGGTCGTCAGGTTGGGCGCGCCGTTCGCATAGGGGATTCCCATCTTGAGCGCCGCGTACGCGTAAATCTGGCTCGGCGCGATTTCGGGATCGTTGTTCGCCAGGCCGGCCTCGAATGCTTTCAGCGTTTCATGCACCGCCGACGGACGATGGAAGACCTCGGTCGATCCGCACCAGACCATCACGGTGCGCGCGACTCCGGTGCGCTTCTGGAAATTCCGGATGTCGTCCATCAGCATCGCGGCCTTGTCCATCTTGGTGCGCGCTTCCTTCAGATTGGGCCCGCGAATATTGCGCACGTAGTCCTGATCGAAAACTGCATCCATCGGATGAAGTTTTTCCAGCGGCTCGCGTACCTGCTCCAGGAGCCGGCGATCGAGCACCGCGGCGTTGAGCGCCGCTTCGTACGCACTGTCCTCGTAAATGTCCCAGCCGCCGAATTCTAAATCCTCGAGCTTCGCGAGCGGGACGAAATCCTTGATTAGCGGAGTGCGTCCCTCAGTCCGCTTGCCGAGACGGACGGTGGCGAGCTGCGTCAGAGATCCGATCGGGGCGCCGAGCCCGCTCTTGACCGCCTCGACTCCTGCGATGAACGTCGTGCTGACCGCGCCGATGCCGGGGAGCAGAACGCCGAGCTTGCCGTCCGCGGGCGCAATCGGGACGGGACCTTTGGTCGTCAAACTTCAAAGCTCCTTGGGGTCAGCCCTTTCGAAACCGCGACGGGAATTCGGCGCCGAAGGTTTGATCGGGATGCAACACGCGAGCGCGCTCGATCAGCACCTCTTCGGTTTCTGGGATGTTTGGATCGGGGATGCAGCAATCGACCGGGCAGACTGCGGCGCATTGTTCCTGATCGAAGAAGCCGACACACTCGGTGCACTTGTCGGGGACGATATAATAGATGTCGTCCTTGATCGGCGGATGGGTCGCTCCGTTGAGTTCCCACTGCGCGCCGCCCTCGTAAATCGCAGTGTTGGGGCACTCGGGCTCGCACGCACCGCAGTTGATGCATTCTTCTGTTATCAGCGTGGACATCTTCCAGCTCCGAAAGCGGTCACGAAACGATAAGACCGAACGGCAACAATATCGGCGCGCGGCAGGCCGAGCAAGTATTCAGCACGACAACCGGTCAGTCGGCGACGGTCTCTGCGATCCGCCGTGCAAGTTCCAGAAACGCAATGCTCGCCGGATGCGCCGGATTCGCGACGGTGATCGGCATGCCGTCGTCGCCCGCCTGTCGCACGTCGGGGTAAATCGGAATCCTCGCGAGCAGTTGCGTGCCCTCCTCCGCGGCCATTCTCTCCCCACCACCGTAGCCGAAAAGTTCGTCGCGTTCGCCGCAGTCGGGACACACGAAGTAGCTCATATTCTCGACCACGCCGAGAATCGGGCAATGCACTTGGCGAAACATCTTGACCGCGCGCGTCGCGTCGAGCAGCGCGACGTCCTGCGGCGTCGTCACTATAACGGCGCCGTCGAGCGACACCTGCTGCGCGAGTGTAAGCTGCGCGTCGCCTGTGCCGGGCGGGAGATCGACGACGAGAAAATCCTGGCTGCCCCACAACGTATCCTTCAGGAACTGACGCACCGCGCCCATCACCATC
Organism: uncultured delta proteobacterium; assembly: GCA_963850125.1. Classification (GTDB taxonomy): domain Bacteria; phylum Desulfobacterota; class Binatia; order Binatales; family Binataceae; genus Binatus. The sequence goes on from CAWKKB010000003.1 coordinate 58,920, forward strand.
GGCCCGCGCCAGATTACCGGCGCCTTTTCGCCGAGAAAAAATCCGATCGAGATCAACTTCACACCGTACTTTTCGATCGGATAAAAATTCTGACCGCCCGCCGACTTCGGACGCTCGTCACCGACATTGAACATCATCGGCACCGACGGCCCGTAGATGTCAGCGTCGAGCAACCCGACGCTGAGGCCCAAACGCGCGAGCGCCACCGCAATATTCGCCGCGACTGTAGATTTGCCGACTCCGCCCTTGCCGCTCCCCACCGCGATGATGTGCTTGGTGCCCTCGAGCCGCACCCTCCCCGTCTTCTCGCCGAGCTCGGCTTCGATTCGATGCACCCGAAGCTCAACCGTAGGCACGCCAAGGTCGTGGGTGAGGGCGCGATGGATATTTGCGGCGAGCTCGCGAATCACCTCATCGCGCTCGGTGACTTGCCGCAGCGTGATCGCATAGCCGCCGTTCGGCGACGGCTGGGCGTCTTCGACGATTCCAAGCGCAACAATGTCCGCGGAGTAACCGGGATACTTTACGTGTCCGAGCGCCTCGATAACCGCATCATTAGATATCTGCCGTGCCACTACCGCGATTATCGCAGATGCATTAGGCGGTCGAAAGCGCCGTCGCCTCAAGCACGGTTAACGCCGTCTGTTGTCGAGTGAGATCTAGTCTTGGGTTCGCATCCAGTCAGCAACGCGCTCGCCAATCATGATGCATGTCAGGTTGGTGTTGGCGCGCACGATGTTCGGCATCACGGACGCATCGACGACGCGCAGTCCCTCGACCCCGCGCACGCGGCAATACTGATCGACGACTGCCATCGGATCGCTCTCCGGCCCCATCTTGGCAGTGCCGACCGGATGAAAGATCGTCGTGCAATTGTCGCGCAGAAATGTCTCGAGCGCGGAATCCGAGTTCACGACTTCCGCGGTCAGGTTAACGAACTCCTTGAGCATCGGCGCCAGCGGACCTTCGTGCGTCAAGCGCCAGGCGATGCGCACGCCGTCAGCCATCCGGCGCATGTCTTCGGGGTCGGCAAGATAGTTGAGATCGATAATCGGCGGGACGTCGGGATTCGAGCTGCGCAGACGGAGCCGTCCGCGCGAACGCGGGCGTTGCAAGCCAGGCACGATCGAGATGCTCGGGACGGGCAGATCAAGCGCGAGGCCCGGCGAAAGATTCGGATCGAACAATTCGAGCACGTACATCTGCATGTCGTTGAACTCGTCGGATCCCGCCGCGGTATAGCGGATACCGATCGGATTGGTGACCTGCGGGTCGTGCGGAATTCCCGCCACCGGAGTCGCCACGACGAAAGCCATCGGATGGTCGATCAGATTGCGACCGACGCCCGGCAAGTTCACTTGGCATTTGATGCCCAGCGCCGCGAGTTCGTCGCGCGGGCCGATTCCCGATCGCATCAACAGCGCTGGCGAATGCAAGGCGCCGGCGGAGAGCGTGACGCGATCGCCGCGCACTCGCTGCAGCGCGCCGGCGCACTCGATTTCGACACCCGCGGCGCGGCCACTTTCGACGATCACGCGGTGAGCGTTGACGCCGGACCGAATCGTGAGATTCAGGCGATGGCGCGCGGGCGCAAGATAGCCGATCGCGGTTGAGATGCGCACGCCTTCGCGCCGGTTGCGCGGCCATGGACCGATGCCGGTGGACTCGGGATCGTTGTGGTCCCAGACCTCCGCGAACCCTGCCGCTCGGGCGGCGTCGAAGAAAGCGCGATTGAAAGGCTGCCAGGTCTCTGGCCGCGGACGCTGAATCCAAATGGGTCCGCCGACTCCGTGAAAATCGCCGCGAGCGTCGCGATCGTCTTCGAGCTTGCGATGGAATGGCAAGACTTTCTCGAAGCTCCATTCACTGTTCCCCCACGATGCCCATTCGTCGAAGTCGCCAGGCGTACCGCGGAGCGCAATATGGCCGTTGACGGCAGAGCTGCCGCCAGTCACCTTGCCGCGCGGATACGGGATTTCCCGAATAGGCGTAGCCTGCGCGACCAAGCCCCAGTCGTGCGGCCCGGCGGAGATCCAGGTGGTCAGCAAATCCGTGGGAGTGTCTTCGATGGCTGAATAGTCGGGACCAGCTTCGAGCAGCAGGACATTGCGATCGGGATCTTCGCTCAACCTGGCTGCCAACGCCGCGCCGGCAGAGCCCGCTCCAACGATGATATCGTCGTACTCCATCGCTCGATCACCCTCCCCTCGCAGCTATAGCTGTGCCGGTGCATTAACCCGCTTCATGTCGAGGTGTCAACGCGCTTTAGAGCTGAGGCACCGTTGTTGGAAGATGGGCTATGGGACAACTTTCAGCCACTGACTCCGGAGGGTCGGCGCAACTCTTCGCGATTCATCGCTCATCTCTCGGTTCCCGGCGCGTCTCTGCGGAAGGTCGCCGGGGCCGCACCCCGATTGGTTGGCCAGGTATTCTTGCCGAGCCGCCGCTCCACCGGATCATCACTGCGCTTGCGATAAGAGGAGTTTAGAATCGCGCTAACATCGCCACTTTCGTTCATCGCGATACAGGGGCTGACGTACATGCACCCAGAGCAGTTGGTCTTCGACGGATTGGGATACAGCCTCAATTCCAGATCGATCATGTCCTGCGCTTCGAGCGCGATCTGCCTTCGAGCGCTTTCGAGCGCCGCCGGGCTGCACGGAAGCGCGGTGCGACGAAACATTTCGCCGCGCGAATCCTGCTGGCTGGAGTTCTTGATCAGTTGATTGTGAATGACCCCGGCGATCTTCATGCCGATGAAGTAGGTTTCCCATCCCCAGCAGGAAGCAACGCTCGCTTCGTCGAGCAAAAGCTCGTCCTGCGCAGGAAATTCCTGCTCGGCGATTCGATGATTCACGATCCAATACTTGCCATCGTCATCGGCCACTAACAGGTCGATATATCCCCGATAGCGAACGGGCAGTCCTCGAATTGTCACCAGATCCTGATCGGAACCACGAAGGTCAGGAATGTTCGCTATGAACTCGGCATCAACGCGAATCGGCGAAAAGTCGTCCACCTCTGGCGCCCACTCGAAGTAGCGTTTCAACACGCTCTTGCCCAATTCCAGGTGATCTCGCCAGGCACGGTCTTCGTCAGAGGCCGCCGCAACTACGGCGCAGTTGATCTGGCGCTGCCGATGCATCGATTTCGCAAAAGCCTCGAGCGCAAGCGGTCGCACAATGGCGCGATTCCAATCCCACATGCCCGGATAGTAGTAAACCGCCAGGCTTTCGCGGATTGCCCTGACGAAATCGAACAGCTGCGGCGGTCTCAGTGGGATGAAGCCCTGGCGTGCGCTCGATCCGAGGTCCCATGCACGTCGGCATCGCTTGAAGAGCGCCCGATCGGAATCTTTAATTTCATAATTCATAGGCGATCAGTTCGTGCGTGTTGTCGCCGTCTGGATGGGAGTGGTATGGGCGAATCGTTAAACGATAAAAGCTGTGCTCACGTCTGAACCCTGGGCGAACCCCCACTGCAAAGAGTTAGATAGCTTAAGGATTACAGACCAGATCGCTGGTTGCGAGAGCGCCTGATACGATGCGAATGAAGTGGAAATGCGGGCCTTGAACAATCGGCGAAGATACGCGTACACCATCATCCAATGTCTGCTGATCGGATCGGCGCTTGCAATCGCCATTGACCAGAGGCGGAGTTTCGCGGATATGAACGCACCTGAAATCGCACGGCCGGGGCTTGAATGGTTTAACGTCGCCGCGCCGCTGCCGATCGCGAGCCTTCGCGGGCGCGTCGTGATTCTCGATTTCTGGACGGAAGGCTGTATCAACTGCATCCAGATAATTCCGACGCTGCGGCGCGTCGAGGAAAAGTATCCCGACAAAGTGGTTGTCATCGGCGTTCACTCTCCTAAATTCGCCAACGAGAAAAACGCACACAGCGTCAAGGACGCCATCCGCCGTTATGACATCCTGCACCCCATTATTCACGATCCGCAGATGACTATTTGGCAGGCGTACGGCGTGCAGGCCTGGCCGACGCTGGTGGTGATCGGCGCCGACGGCAATGTCGCGGGCACGATCCCCGGAGAGCCGGATCCTGATCGGTTCGTGGCTGCGATCGACAATCTCGTCGCAGCTTCGGCGAAAGCGGGCACGCTGAAACCCGCAGCGCTGGATCTCACGCCGCTGCCGGAACCCAAAGGGCGTTTCTTGTTCCCCGGTAAGTTGAAGCCCGTGCCGGGACAGGTCAAGCGATGGGTGCTTGCGGACGGCGGACACAACCAGATCGTCTTGCTCGACGACGCCGGTAAGGAACTAGAGCGCTATGGTAGTGGCGAGGAGGGCCTCCTCGATGGCGCAAAGGACAAGGCGCGCTTCAACCATCCGCAGGGCTTAATCGCTTCAAGCGACGCGATCTATGTGGCCGACACGGAGAATCATGCGATTCGGCGCATCGATCTCGCGAGCGGTGCGGTGACAACTCTCGCCGGAACGGGCAAGCGCGGGAGGCAGCTCGGCGCCGCCGAGCCCGCCCGCACCAGGGCACTGGCGTCTCCCTGGGATCTCGAGAATAAAGGTAACGAGTTGTTCTTCGCGAACGCGGGGACTCATCAGATTGGCGTGCTCGATCTCAACAGCGGTACTGTCGCGGCGCTCGCGGGCACGGGCGAGGAAGGTCTGCGTGACGGGCGCGCAGCTTCCGCCTCGATGGCACAGCCGAGCGGACTTGCGTTGAGCGCCGATGGGAAGACGCTCTACGTCGCGGACAGCGAAAGCTCGGCGGTACGCGCGATCACACTCTCGAAGGATCCGCAGATTGTGACGCTGGTAGGAGCCGGACTCTTCGACTTCGGATGGGTCAACGGCGATTTCCGCAAAGCGCGCTTGCAGCATCCACTGGGGGTCACGGTCGACGGCGATCAGTTACTGGTTGCGGATACCTACAACAGTACGATTCGCGAACTGGAGCTGACGAAACACGAAGTCGTGGACTTCGACGGCGGGAAATTCACTTGCGTCGATCCGGTATGCATTCCCACTCGCGAGCCGGCGGGAATCGTCGCCGACACTCCGGACCGGATTCTGCTGGTCGATACGGGGAACCATCGGATCGACGAATATCGACCGTCGGCCAAGACCTATCACACGTGGTCGCGCTGACTCTCGTTAGTGGACGCTCAAGACTTCGATCGTATTAACCCTGCGAATCCATCGCGCGTGGCGCTTGTCGCCGGGAACGACGAATCGGAGTGGACCCTCGCCAGAGTCGAGCGGCTTCCCGTCGCGCCGGTTGGCCAGCAGAATTACACGGTCAGTGAAAGCGGAATCGAATTCCGCTAGCGCGAAGAGCACGTGATAGCCGTCCGAGGCGCGCGCGACAAGGCCGACGCCCATCTTCGCTCCTTTCATTTCTTTGCCTAGAGGCGCGCCCGCCTTCTTCAGGATCTCCGCTACCGGTACCCCGGCATACCCAGCAGGTGCACCCTTTTCGTCGGTGACGTGGATTGTCTCCTGGTGGAATGCCGCAAGATCGCCGAGGCTGAGATCCAGATGGTTGGGCACCTCGCCAGTGACGTGGAGGACGACGGCTGGCGGCGCCTGCGCGAACGCGCTGGCCGGCACGCACAGGAGCAGAAGTAGCGGCAGCCGCCACGAGTTCTGCATTCGACGGACGGATGTCATGCTAGCCTTTCTGAATCATGACCTCGGTGGCCTTGATCACTGCGGTCACCTTGTCGCCCTTCTTCAGGCCCATTTCTTCGGCGCTGCGCTTGGTAATAACGGACTCGACCATGTTGTCGCCGACTTTAACCGTGATGAGCGCGGTGACGGTCCCGAGAATTATTTCGGTGATTTCACCCTTCAGATGATTGCGAGCGCTGAGTGGCATTCGATTATCTCCTCAGGTAGCGCTGTCGCCCACGCCGATGCGAGCGACAAATTCATGAATCTCAGTCGCAAAGCTAGTCTAAACCTGCCGATCAATCCCAGACAAATCGTTTTCGACATTCGAATATTGAGTGCTCTTGATCGGGCGACCATGCATAGTCGATAGGCATTGCCGCAGCGTCGGGCAGCAATTTGGCGCCGCACTTGATTTTGGCAACTATTTTGCCTATCAGGCAAGGCGCATTTCTCCATCGCCGACATGGCGGCCGACCTCGGTCGAGCCCGTGAATGCGACCTTATCTACGTCCGGATGCTCTGCGATCGAACTGCCGGCGCCCGGCCCAAAGCCCGTCATGATGTTCACGACGCCGTCGGGAATGCCTGCCTCGTGGATTAACTCGCCGAGCCGAATCGCGGTCAGCGGCGTCTGCTCTGCGGGCTTCAACACGATGGTATTGCCGCAGGCCAGCGCCGGCGCGACCTTCCACGAGGCCATCGAGAGCGGAAAGTTCCAGGGAATTATCTGCCCGCAAACCCCGACCGGTTCACGCAGCGTGTAGTTGAACATGGACGGATCCGACGGGTTGGTCTCGCCGTAGATTTTCGTCGGCCATCCCGCGTAATAACGAAAAGTCCTTGCGGCGCCGGGAATGTCGGCGATCTTTGCAATAGCCAACGGCTTGCCGTTGTCGAGGGATTCAAGTTCGGCGAGCTGGTCGGCATTCTCTTCGATCAGGTCGGCGAGTTTGTACAAGTAGCGCGAACGCTGTTGCGGCGAGATCGAGGACCACTTGCCCTCTTCGAATGCCTTGCGCGCAGCCTTGACCGCCTCGTCAACATCCGCTTTGTCGCCCTCCGCAATCAGAGCCAACGCCTCTTCGTTGGCAGGATTGATGGACTCGAAGGTCTTGCCTGGTTTGGCCGGCACCCATTTTCCGTTGATAGGCAGCTTCTTTGGCGAGTCCCTGAGAAAATCAATCGTCGCCCGCGTTTTTATTCCGGCAATTGCTTTTTCAAGCGATGGAACTGCTGCCATGATCGCGAATCCTCTCGTCCCTAGTTGTCGGCCGGCGCTTCCATGTTGAGGCGAACGACCACGTGTCCCATCAGTTCCGTGTCGTAGCCGCAGAATTGTCTGATCTCCCGTGCGAAGCGTCTCGAATTGAGAGTATCGAGCATCGCTCTCACGGGGGTTTTGTCGGCCTCCGCTGCCAGGACCACCAGGTCGTAACGCTCTTCCCGCAATGGAATGAATTCGAGGTCGTAAGCATCGGCCGCGACCCGAAGCGTTACGCCCGTGTCCGCCTGGCCGCCGGCAATTGCGTTGGCGACTTCCAGATGCCCGCCGTATTCGGATTGATAACCGGCAATACGGACGGGCCGAATACCAGCCTGCTTCAGACCCGAGTCGAGTACCGCTCGCGCGCCCGAGCCGGGCTCGCGATTAGCAATTCGTAGCCGTGGTCGGGTGAGATCGGCGATCGTCGAAATTCCCAGTGGGTTGCCGGCGCGAACTGCCAAGCCGACTTCCCAGCGCGCAAATGTCACCACGATTGCGGCCCGGCGTCCCAAGGCGTGGCTCACACTTTCGAGGTTGTAATCTTCCGCGTCGACGTCTCTTAGATGTACTCCAGCAGTGTGCGCGCATCCCTTCACGAGAGCGTCGAGCGCCCGGCTGCTGGAACACGGAATCGGCACCAATCGAGCGGGAGAATGGTGCCGCGTCATCCAGTCGGCGAGCAACGTCACCGAAGGATCGCAACCGGCGATCAATAACGCGGCGTCGATCTCGTCTGAGGAATTGTAGGTGACGACCTCGGCGCGGGTTCCCGCTCGCCGAGCGACGATACCGGCCACGGGACTCAGCGAGAGACCGGCCGGGTGCTGGGGCACCGCGACGATTCGGCCCCCGACCCGTCCGAGCGAAGCCCGCGCGCGCGTGCTCGGTCTGGAGTCCGCGATGTCATCATACCAATGAGCATCCAGATGACGCCCCTCTTTTTCGCCTTCGACCCCAAACAGTCTTTCGACGGTTTCACCGAGTTCGCGGGCAAGGCTCAATGCGGCGCCGACGCTGGGTTGATAGACTCCCGCCTCGATCGCCCCGAGCGCCTGGCGCGACAGTCCGGTGCGTCGAGCGAGCTCGATCTGCGTAAGATTCAGCGCTCTGCGCTTGGCGCGAATGGTTTCGCCGATTGCCATAATCGTTGTCACTCCGCCCGAATAATGTCATATCGTCCTCAGCATCCCGTCGTCAAATGCTCACAACGAGAATGCTGCGAGGTCCGATGAAAGCAAAGAGACATACGAGCGTCGCAGTTCTCGCGCTCCTGGCAACTTTGATTTTTCAGTTAATGCCGGGGTCGGCTGTCGAAGCGCGCGCGGGCGAGATCACGGTCGCAGCCGCCGCCGATCTGACTTTTGTGTTCAAAGAAGTCGGCGCAAAATTTCAAAAGGAAACCGGCAACTCGATAAAGCTATCGTACGGCTCGTCGGGGAATTTCTTTTCACAGATTAAGAATGGCGCTCCATACGACATGTTCTTTTCCGCCGATGTTTCTTTTCCAAAGAAGCTCGAAGCGGCTGGCCTGATTGAACCGGGATCGCTCTACGAGTATGCGACGGGCAAGGTGGTGATTTGGGTGCCATCCAAATCGAAGCTCGATATAAATCAAGGCCTGAAGGTTCTTCTCGATCCGAGTATCGGAAAGATATCGATTGCGAATCCCGTGCACGCGCCCTACGGTGCAGCGGCAGTCGCGGCGATGCAGCACGAAGGCATCTACGATCAGGTGAAGGGCAAGCTCATACAAGGTGAAAATATCCTGCAGGCCGCGCAATTCGTTCAATCGGGCAACGCCGACGTGGGTTTGATTGCACTCTCGCTGGCGCTGGCGCCTCCGATGAAAAGCGCGGGACGCTTTGTCGAAATCCCGTCCGCGGACTATCCGCCGGTCATACAGGCGGTCGTGATCTTGAAGTCTGCGAAAGACAAGGATACGGCTGAGAAGTTCCTGAAGTTTCTGAAGGAGCCGGCTACTGTCGCGATCATGCAGCAATATGGATTCGTGCCGCCCGGCAGCGCGAACTAGAATATGATCGAATGGCGCGCGCTGTTCCTGACCCTCAAGCTCGCACTGGTAGTTTGCTCGATTCTTCTTGTCATCGGGATGCCGATCGCCGCGTGGCTTAGTTTCACCAACTGGCGTTGGAAATTCCTAATCGAGTCGGTGGTCGCGTTGCCGCTGGTTCTTCCGCCGACCGTATTGGGCTTTTACGTGCTGGTGGCGCTCGGCTCGAACAGTCCTATCGGCCGCTGGTATCGCCATCTGACAGGTCACGGCCTGGCATTCACGTTCGAAGGACTCGCGATTGCGTCCGTGATCTACAGCCTGCCGTTTACCGTTCAGCCGATGATCGCGGCATTTTCGCAAGTGGATCGAAACCTGATCAACGCGTCGTCGATTCTTGGCGCTTCTCGCCTGCGCACGTTCTTTCGCATCGTGCTGCCGCTGTCGGTGGCCGGAGTGATCACGGGCATCGTGCTGACTTTCGCGCACACGCTCGGAGAATTCGGCGTGGTGCTGATGGTCGGTGGAAATATTCCGGGCGTAACGGAAACCATCTCGATCGCGATCTATGATAAGGTCCAGGCGCTCGACTATGCTTCCGCAAATCGCATGGCGTTACTTCTGATGGCCTTCTCTTTCGTCACCCTCTCGATCACATACGCGATCAATCGCCGCGTCTGGGGGGTATTGCCGGCGAACCGCCAGGCTGAGTGACGATCTGATCGCTCCGTGGATGCCGGGCGAACATCGCAACACGGTGCAACTTCAGTCCTCGAGGTGCGGCTCAGGCATCGTTCCTCGAAGGACTTTTCCATCGACGTCGAGTTCGATGCGCCTGCCGGCTTCACGATGCTCCTTGGCCCCTCCGGTGGCGGCAAAACTACAGTCCTCAACTGCATCGGCGGCCTCGCGCGACCTGACTCTGGACGGATCGCCGTCGGCTCGCGATTGTTCTTCGACTCTGAGACCCACGTCGACTTGGCAGTCGCCGAACGGCGGATTGGATACGTGTTTCAAAACCTCGCGCTGTTTCCGCATTTGACCGTCGAAGAGAACATCCAATACGGAATCAAAAAGCTGCCCGTCCAGGAACGTCGACAGCGCATGATGGACCTGCTGGAATCCTTTCGGATCGCACACCTGATCGGCAGCAAGCCGAATCAAATTTCGGGTGGCGAACGCCAACGCGTAGCTTTGGCTCGATCGCTAGTAACCGATCCCCTGGTCCTGCTGCTCGATGAACCGCTTAATGCGCTCGACCTCTCGACCAAGGCCACGATTCTCGACGACCTGCGTGAGTGGAATTCCAGCCACGGGATACCGATCGTGTACGTGACTCACTCCCCGGAAGAAGCATTCGCACTCGGTGAGCGCGTCGTGGTGATCGAGGCCGGCCGGGTCATCGCCAACGGGAGCCCGCAGGACATACTTCGCACGCCACGCCAGGAGACGATCGCTCAAATCGTCGGGTTCGAGAATGTTTTCGATGCCGTGGTGTTGGCGCTCGACGAGCGGCAAGGAACGATGCTGTGCCGCGTAGGGAATGATGGGCGCGAGCTCGAGGTTCCGCTCGCGCATGCGGAGGTCGGTTCACGAATCCGCATCGCAATCCGTGCTGGTGACATCATCATCGCCGGCGAGCGCCCGCACGCGCTAAGCGCTCGGAACACGTTCGAGGGCCGTATCGTCGATATCAAGCGCGAGGGGATAAAAGTGATGGTGAACGTGGAGGCGGGTGTACAGTTCGAGGTCCACATCACCCCGAGCGCCGGCGAAGAATTACAGCTCGAACCAAACAAAATGGTCTGGCTCGTTATCAAGACTTATTCGTGCAACCTGGTCGAGCCGCGGAAGTAGTCATTCGACGTGACGAGTCGTAAACTCTCAGGACTTTGATTCGCCAGCGGATTCTTATCGAACCGAGGAGTATATGAATGCCACTGTCCCAGAAACCCCTCGCTTCGCCGTTCGGCCGTGGTCGATGTCGGAAACGCTCCTCGGCGAAACGTTTACGGTCAGCACGCATCTAGGGAGGTGAAATGTGGCCGACAAAGTGAAAAAGAGCAGCGACGAATGGCGCAAAGAACTGACACCGATCCAATTCAAAGTGACGCGTGAGAAAGCCACCGAAGCTCCCTTTACCGGCGAGTACGAAAAGACCACCACCCCCGGACTCTATCGATGCGTCTGCTGCGGCGAGACTTTGTTCGAGTCCGACACCAAGTTTGACGCGGGATGTGGATGGCCCAGCTTTACGAAACCCGCGGCCGATGGCCGGATCGCCGAAGAAGTGGATCGCAGCCACGGTATGATCCGTACCGAAGTCATGTGCGCCAAATGCGACGCGCATCTAGGCCATGTGTTCGACGACGGGCCAGGGCCAACGGGCCTTCGCTACTGCATCAACTCAGCCTCACTAAAGCTTGAGCCCAAAAAATAGAGAATGCTGCTAATTGCTTAGCTCGTAGAGCAGACTCTTTGCGTCCTTCAAGTCGGCGGTGTCGAAGCCTTCGGTGAACCAGTTGTAGATTTCGGCGAGCATCACGCGCGCCTTGTCACCCTTGCGCTGCTTCGCCAGCAGGCGCGCGAGACTCGTAGTCGCGCGCAGCTCCAAAGACTTCGCGTGCTGCTTGCGCGCAATTTCAATCGCGGTACGGAAAGATTTCTCCGCCTGACCGGCCTTCGACGCGTTCTGTGCCAGCAGCAGTTCGCCCTTGAGCCGATGCACCTCCGCTTCATAGTGCCGCTGGCCGGTTCTATTGATGATCGAGAAAGACTCGTCGATCGTGCGAAGACCTTCGTCGAACCGCGACAGCTTGCCCAGAGCGGCCGCAATCAGAGCTAGATGATAGGCCGCTGCCAACTCAAAGCCGCGAGCCTTGAGCTCCGACAGATGATGCCTCATTCGAGCAATGCCGCCATCGAGATCACCGGCTAACGCATCCGCCCACCCGAGGTAAATTTCGCTTAGGGCGCGGCCGGTGGCGTAGCCCGATTCGGTCGAAAGAAGCAGTCTTGCTTCTGCCCTCGCTTTCATACTTTCAAGGTCACCGCGGAGCTCGCAGAGATAGGTGGCGTATCCATGTACGTCCGCTATGAAAGTCTTTGAACCTGATTGCGCGATTGCGGTCGCGATACTCATTCGCTCCAGTGCGCGATCCGGGTAACCCAGGAACCACAGGTTCCATCCAGCGAGAGCGCGGTTGTTCTGTTGAGTCCCCACGTTCCACTCGAATGTCCGGAGTCGGGACAATTGTCCGGCGTTCGGCTGTGGCAGTCCCGCGGGAGAATTTGCTGCGGATTCTAACCGCGTCCACGCCCGGTCGAAGCCTTCAGCGGCGAGCTCGAAATCGCCCGAGTAGATCCTCGCGCACGCCGAATATGTCTCCGCATCGGCAAGGTGCTCCACGCTCCCATGTTCCTCGGACAGTGTAACCAGCTGGGCGGCTATTTCGTGCGCCTTAACCACGTCGGGGCGGGTCAGATGGAGGAATAGGACTCCGTAAAGAGCGAACCAGGTTTTTTCCCAGTTGATCCCCGGCCTCTGACTAAGAGCCACTGCCCGCGAAGACGACTGCTCGACTTCGAGCGAGGCAAGGCCTTTGCTGTCTCCCAGGGGCCCGGAGGCGGCGTTCCTGAGATCCACCTCCAGCTCTGCGCGCCGGTCGTCGTCGGGTAGTTCGGCCAGCAGTTCGAGCCCGCTCGCGAACTGCGCGAGCGCTTCGGCCTGTGACCCGAGGTACGCGAACCGCTGTACGGCACGCAGGCTATATTTCACCGCCTTGGCAGGCTTGCCGGCGCGCGCGTAGTGGTTCGCCAACTCAGCGACGTGAACCCCGAAGCCCCTGGCGTATTTCGATTCCGACGCAACGGAATAAATTCGCTCGATCGCGTCGGCTACTTCGAGATGAAGCCTCTGTCGTCGCGCCGCCGTTAGCCCGCCGATCACCGCCTGCCGAATAAGCTCATGCGAAAACGCAAACCGGGCCTTGGGACTTTCGGCCACCGAGAAAACCAGTCCCGCCTTTTCGGCTTCCTCAATACACTCCAGTACTGAGTCAGCATCACCTCCGATCGATTGCTGGAGAATTTCAAACCCGAATAAGCGCCCGATCGTTGCCGCGGTCGCAAGCATCTTTTGCGTCAGGTCGCTAAGCCGCTCGAGTCGCCGTGCGACAATCAGGCGCACGCTCGGCGGCGCGTCCAGTTCGCCAATCTTGAGCTCGCAGCGAAACTGGCCCGCCGAATCGTACAGGCGATTTTCCTCTTCGAGATGACGGAACAGTTCCTCGACGAAGAAAGGATTGCCATCGGTCTCGGCGAATATCTCGCCAACCACAGCGGTAGGCGGTGATTTTCCACTCAAGCTATTGAGCATCGCTGCCACTTCATCGCGCTGGAGACCACTGAGCCTCATCTGAGTCGCAACTCGCCCGCGGAGTAGATCTTCCAGCGTCTTTGCCAGTGCCCGAGTGACACTCAGCTCGGCGTCGCGGTAGGTGCCTATCAACATAAGTGGCAGATGGGATAGCCGCTGCGTCAGGTGATCGAGCAGCGACAAGGTCGAATCATCGGCCCAGTGAAGATCCTCGAGGATCATCAGCGTCGGCTGTCCCGAAGCGACGCGGGCGATGAAGTCGAAAAAGCAATTGAACAAGTGACGACGCGCCTGGGCCGGCGGCAAATCGAGCGGACTCGGAAGCTCGGGCAGGAGGTTTTTGAGTTTGGGCAGCAGGCGCGCCAACTCAGGCGCCTGTTCGCCCAGTGCCACGCGAAGAGCGTCGGCGTTGCGTGCGCGATCGATGAAATTCTCCAAAATTTCCACGAACGGCAGATAGGCGACGGCTTCGTCGTGCTCGGAGCAATGCCCGACCAGAATCGCCATTCGCTTTCCGTCCGCGGCGGCGGCGACCTCGTCCGCGAGACGGGTCTTGCCGACGCCGGGTTCGCCGGAAATCAGGAAGAGCCGCCCGCGCAGGGAAGCCGCATCGTCGAGTCCGCTTAGCAACGAAGCCAGTTCGTTCGCGCGTCCCACCATCACAGCCGGTGGACGAGATCGAAATTTTTCGGCTCCGCAGGTCTTGGCTGCGCGAATCTCGGCGATGAACCGGTAGCCCCTGGCCGGTACAGTAGCGACGAAGCGCGGCTCCTCAGGATCGTCGCGCAGAGCACGCCGCACCTTTCGGACAGCAGTATTGATGCTGTTCTCGCTATCGAGAAAGACGCCCTTGCCCCAGACGTGCTCGAGAATTTCCTCGCGCGTGACGACTTGCCCGCGCCGGTTAACGAGCAGGAACAACAATTCCAGCGGAATTCGCTCAAGCTTCACCACCGCGCCACCGCATCGAAGCTCATGGGCGTTCCGGTCGAGCTCAAAGTCGTCGAATTGAACTATCTCGAAGGACACCTGAATAATAACCCTGTGGACTGGCACCGCCAGTCTAGTTCCCCGAACGTCCAACAGATAGCGCGCATTCTTCAGCAATCCTTCAGGCAATCTTCAGCCGTTCTCTATTGTTGCACCCCCAACCCTTGGTGCACCGTGCACGATGTAGCGGTATGTTCTCCCGCGACAGCAGGAATTTCATTACTGACCAAACTCCAAGGAGAATACCCATGACCCAAACAAAGTTGATCACCATGTACTTGTCGCCCTGGTCCGAGCGCGCCCGTTGGGCGTTGAAGTTCAAAGGCGTGGCGTACGAGAAAGAGAACTACAACCCGGGAGTCGATGAAGAAAAAATTAAAAAATTGACCGGCCAGGACATGGTGCCGGTCTTGCTCACCGATGGAAAAGTAATACCTGACTCGACTGCAATCCTGGAATGGCTCGAAGATACCAGGCCCGAGCCGGCCCTCTTGCCGAGATCCGAGAAAGACCGGGCCCAAGTGTCGCTTTGGGAGGAGCTGGCGATCGGCGTGCTGGGTCCGCAAGCTCGGACGTTGATCAACGGGCGCCTTCTCCGTTCGAGCGAGCCCGAAATGCAAAAAGCGGGACAGTACTTTGGAGCAAAGTATGGGCACTCAGCATACTCGGAGCAGCAGGCCAGGCGCACGGTCAAGCGCATCCTGGTGAGCCTCAAGGATACGTTGAGCGGGCGACAATACCTGGTTGGCGACAGATTCAGCAGGGCAGATCTAACCACGGCGTGCATGCTGAATATTGTGAAACCTGCGCCCGATGAACTCTTCTTCCTTCCGGCGCCAGAGCGCTGGATTGACACCGAGCCGATGGCCGGCGATTCGGCGTTTTCCCCCATATTTGAGTGGCGCGATCAGATGTACAAAAAGCACCGCGGCGAGCCTGTCAGGCCCTAGCGCTAGAGAACAACCGCCGTAACTGATCGACCCCGTATGCAATGCGCCAGCTGCTCTACTGAAAATCCTGAGGCGGCGAAGTTTTGCATTCAATGTGCGACACCCTTCAAGCACCGATGCCAAAAGTGCGCTTTCGAAAACCCGCCCGAAGCCAGATTCTGCACGCAATGTGCGACCCCTCTAAACGGGCACGCCGGGCAGCCTTCGAAGGCAACATCAGGCTCAACTCCCCCGGTCATTAGCGTAACCCTCAAGAGTTCTGAACCGCCGGTGATCGACGGCGAGCGCAAGACTGTCACCGCCTTGTTTGCCGATATCAAGGGCTCGACCGAACTGGAGCAGGACCTCGATCCGGAGGAAGCTCGCGCCATCGTCGATCCCGCGCTGAAGCTGATGATCGCTGCAGTCCATCGCTACGACGGCCACGTAGTGCAATCGACCGGCGATGGTATCTTCGCGATGTTCGGCGCTCCCCTCGCCCACGAGGATCATCCGCAACGCGCGCTCTACGCGGGACTGCGGATGCAGGAGGAGTTGCTGAGATACGGTTCGAAGCTCCAGGCCGAAGGGCGCGCACCGATCGAGATTCGCGTCGGCGTAAACTCCGGCGAAGTCGTGGTCCGCTCGATCGCGACCGGCGACGGGCAGGTTGAATACACGCCGATCGGACACACCGCCAATCTCGCTTCGCGCCTGCAATCGCTGGCGCGAACCGGAACCGTCGCGGTGAGCGAGCAGACGCGCAAAATGGTCGAAGGATATTTTCAGCTCAAGCCGCTGGGTCCGACCAAGGTCAAAGGCTTGAGCGAGCCGGTCAACATTTACGAGGCGATCGGACTCGGGCCGCTGCGCACCCGGCTGCAACGCTCGGCAGGACGCGGCTTGTCGAAGTTTGTGGGTCGACAAGCCGAAATGGAATCGCTGAAGCGTGCGGCGGAACTCGCCAAGGCTGGGCGCGGGCAGATTGTCGCGGCGATGGCCGAGGCGGGGGTCGGCAAATCGCGCCTGTTCTTCGAGTTCAAAGCAGTCTCGCAGTCGGGCTGGATGGTGCTGGAGGCATTCTCGGTGTCGCACGGCAAGGCTTCCGCATTTCTGCCGGTGATCGATTTGCTGCGGAGCTACTTCAAGATCACTCCTGACGATGACGAGCGCACGCGACGCGAGAAGGTGACTGGGCGGGTGCTCGCGCTCAATCGATCGCTCGAGGACGCGCTCCCATACCTGTATGGCTTGCTCGGTTTGACTGACGAGAACAACCAGGTTGCCGAGGTCGAGGCGCAGACTCGCAAGCGCCGCACGCTCGACGCGATCAAGCGCATCCTGCTGCGCGAGAGCCTCAACCAGCCGCTGGTCGTGATTTTCGAAGACCTTCACTGGATCGACAACGAGACGCAGGGATTTCTGAACCTGCTCGGCGACTCAATCGGCACCGCACGCATCCTGCTGCTGTTCAACTATCGGCCCGAGTACCGCCATGAGTGGGGCAACAAGAGCTACTACACGCAGCTGCGGCTCGACCCACTCGGCAAGGAAAGCGCCGACGAGATGCTTTCGGCGCTGCTCGGTGACGGCAAGGACCTGGAGCCACTGAAACGGCTGATTATGGAAAGGACTGAAGGCAACCCGTTTTTCATGGAAGAGACGGTGCAGGTGTTGCTCGATGAGGGCGCGCTGGTGCGCAACGGAACGATAAAACTCACCAAGTCGTTGGGCGAGTTGAAGATACCGCCAACCGTGCAGGCGATTCTCGCGGCGCGCATCGACCGGCTCGCGCCGGATCGCAAAGATCTGCTTCAGACGCTGGCGGTCATCGGTACGGAGTTCAAATTCGCGCTCGTCCGCAAAGTAGCGGCGAGGCCGGGACAGGAGTTGGAGCCGATGCTATCCGAACTCCAGCTCGCCGAGTTCATCTACGAGCAGCCCGCAGTCGGCGACATCGAGTATACGTTCAAGCACGCGCTGACCCATGACGTCGCCTACCACTCGGTGCTTAACGAACGACGCCGCCTGCTGCACGAGCGAATCGGCGCCGCGTTGGAATCAACCTACGCCGACAGCCTCGACGACCATATCGCCACGCTGGCTCATCACTACGCACGCAGCGGCAATCCGGCCAAGGCGGTGAAATATTGCCTGCGCGCGATCCGTCAATGCGCCGACCTTGGCTCTAATGCCGAAGCGGTCGCGCAGTTCGAGAAGGGACTTGAACAGCTGCAAAAGCTCCCCGACGACGATCGGCGCGCCGAACTGGAATTGGACCTTAGGATCGAAATCGTCGGGCCGCTAGGGGATAGCAAGGGATTCAGCTCGCAAGAATTCGAGCAGTCGCACGCGCGTGCTATGGAGCTTTGCCAGCGGTCGGGCATCAACCGGCAAAAGACTTGGGCGGCACTCTTCGGAATCTTTTTCGTTCATCAACTCCGTCCCGATGTGCGCCAAGCCGAGGCGATAGCCGTCGAGCTGGTTGCGCGAGCTGAAGAACACGGGAGAGCCGAGCATCTTGCCGAAGCGGCGAACTGGTTGGCGTACGCCAAGATGGTCTCGGGCGACTTCGACCTCGCAGACGTTGGCCTCGACCGGGCGTGGACCCTCCTCGAATCCATTGCGAAGCCGGCAACGGGTCCGACACAGCAGCGCGCCAAGCAAATGACCGACGCCCAGGCATTCGAGTGGCGTTCGGGGACTCGGCAAAACAACCGCATCCTCTCGGGATGGAACCTGTGGTTCCTTGGTTACCCGGATCGCGCACTCGAGCGAATGAATACCGCGACCGCAATCGCGCATTCCGGGCCGAAGACGATGATGGCGGATATCCACGGATTCGCCACCTACATTTACGATCTTCGTCGCGAACCTGAGCAGATGAAAGCGAGGGCAACGGCAAGGCTGGCACTGGCGACCGAATCGGGCTTCTTCACGGGCCGCGTCCTGAGCGAAATTTATCTCGGGTGGGCAGACGCACTGGCCGGCGACCTCGAGGGCGGGATTGCGCGCATGAAACATCATATGTCGGAGTTGAGGGCCGCGGGATCCGAGTACATCAGCGACCGTTGTTTCGCCTTTATTGCCACCGCTCTGGGCCGGTTGAGCCGGTTCGATGAGGCTCTTCGCATCGTCGACGAGTCATTGGAGTTCATCGAGCGAACCGGCCAGCAGTACTATGCGGCCGAGCTGCATCGCCTGAAGGGCGAGCTGTTGCTGGCCCAGGACTCATCGAATGCCCAAGCGGAGCAGTCCTTCTGCACAGCCCTCGAAATTTCGCGGATGCAGCACGCTAAGTCATGGGAACTGCGCGCAACGACCAGTTTAGCGCGCTTGCTGGCGAAGCAGGGCCAGCGCGACCAGGCGCGATCGATGCTCACCGAAATTTACGACTGGTTCACCGAAGGTTTCGATACGCCCGACCTGAAGGACGCGAAGACGCTGCTGCAAGAGTTAGGCGGGTAGGCGATTGAAACGAGCTATTATCGTGGGCGCGGTTCCGAAAAGCACTAAGAGCGCGGCGTCACGTGCGGAAAGCATCCTGCTCTTTTGGTTTGCGGACGAACCGGGTTCCGCGCAAAGCACGTTTCTATCGCGCTGGTTTTTTCCGACTCCGGAATTCGACCAGCTTTGTACGACGCGGTTCCTTACCAGCTATGAAGATGCGGTGCGAGGCCGTCTTGAAGATTGGAAGAAGGAGCCACGAAGTTGTCTCGCACTGCTTTTGCTGCTGGATCAGTTCCCGCGCAACATGTTCCGCGGCACGGCACGGGCGTTTGCAACTGACGCGAAGGCGCGTGAACTAGCCCGCCATGCTATCGCAGCGGGATTCGACCGCGAGTTGTTGCCCCTCATGCAGATGTTCCTGTACCTGCCGCTCCAACATAGCGAAAATCTGGACGATCAATTGGAGTCGGTGCGGCTTACCTGTGTGCTGGCCGCGGAGAACCCCGGCCATACCGAAATCCTGGAGCACGCCCAGCAGCATCTGGAAGTAATCCAGCGATTTGGAAGGTTCCCAGGCCGAAACGATGCCCTCGGACGGCAATCAACCCAGGAAGAACTAAATTTTCTAAAGGATCAGATGTGGAGGTGATTGTCCGCCGCCTGCTTGTAGCAGCACGCTCCTTGATTTCATTGGCGTCCCCGACGGGATTTGAACCCGTGTTACCGACGTGAAAGGTGGTGAGAAAGGCGTCCACGCGCGTCCAGACCTAGCTAAATCGCGGCCTCCTCTTTCTCCCATGTACCCTTCATCCGCCATGGTCCAACCCCGTGGCTGTCAAATTGGCTGTCAAACATTCCGCGTGAGGGGAGCGGCGAGAGTCTTTTTTTGGGAAGATTAGACCTCGCAGCAGCCAAAGGCGGGTAGGACACTGCACGATCACCGCCGATGTGACGCTCCCGAAAGACGGCGCGGAGGGCATGATCGTGACGCTTGGCGGGCGCCTCGGCGGCTATGGTCTCTACCTGCTGAGGGGCAAGCCGGTCTTCGACTACAACCTTCTCGACCTTAAGCATTATCGTTGGGAAGGCGGCGTTGGAGGCCACGACTGGTTAGCCGACGGTCTCAACGCGGGCAAGCATACGATCGTGTTCGACTTCAAACACGACGGACCTAGCGCGGCCAAGGGTGGCACCGGAGTACTCACGGTTGACGGGAAGGAACTGGCCCGCAAGACGATTCCGTTCCTTATGGCAATCGATGAATCCTTCGACATTGGGAGCGATACGCGCACCGGTGTGAACGACGATTACAAGCTGCCGTTCCACTTCACCGGGACCATCGACAAGCTGACGTTCAAGCTCGGGCCGTCGCAGCTGCTGCCGACCGATGAGAAAGCCGCTGAAGACGCCGCTAAGAGCGCGGATAACCCGAGATTGAACGCCAACAGCGGCTGGGGAAAGCGATGGTCTTCCGCGCCGATGCGGCCTTTGCCAAGCCGGAGTTGTATGAGGCGCTGGAAGAACGGGACGTGAAGTACGCTATCCGCCTTCCCGCCAACGACAACCTGCAGCGGAACATTAGGGAGTTGTTGACCCGGCCAGTGGGACGGCCCAGCCAGAAGCCGGTGTTTCGGTTCAAAAGTTTTCTCTATCAGGCAGCGAGTTGGACGGTGACCCGGCGGGTGGTGGCGAAGGTGGAGTTCCATTTTGGCGAACTGTTCCCCCGCGTCGGTTTTATCGTGACCAACTTGACGGCCAAGAGCCGGGCGCTGGTGCGCTTTTACAACAAGCGTGGCACGGCGGAACAATGGATCAAAGAGAGTAAGCAGGCGGTCGCAATGACGCGGCTGAGCTGCCACCGCTTTCGCGCCAACGAGGTGCGGCTGTGGCTGAGCCTGATTGCCTACAACCTTGGGAACTTGTGGCGACGGCTGGCGCTGCCCGCGCCGATCGGGAAGTGGTCGCTCACCAGCTTGCAGCAGCGGTTGGTGAAGACCGGCGGACGGTTGATAAAGCACGCGCGTTACTACTGGTTGCTGCTGGCGGAGAGTCACCTGACGAGCCAGCTCTTTGCCCGCATGCTGCGAAAGATCATGATGCTGCCGGCGCCGGCGGGATAAGGTGAGCGCAAAGGGGAGCAAATTTCGATGACGACGCCGCGAACGCAGGGAGAAGTGTCGCCAGAATCGCTGGGGAAAATAGCATCTTCACCCATCGGGAGCCCGCTAGACGCAAAACCGGCCTCTCCCCGCACTACTGGGAACACTGCACACCAAAATCGGCTAAAACCTTGCAGAGGAAAGCCATTCGAACTATGGAAAAGGTTGAAGCTCGAAAGTCAAAAAGGAAATTCCCGTTAATAAGGTGAGCTGACGGTATGACTGATGATACTGACGAACTACTAGAGCCCTACGCTTATGATCAGCCAGAATACGCTGGCGCATTCGAAACCTTTCTCACACATACCGATCAAAAGATTAAGGCGATCGGGTGTCTCACCGACTTTGTCGGTGGACTCCGATCGCGCAGCCTTTTCGTCGACGCCGGGGCCGGGGAAGGTTCCACGACTGCCGCATTAGCGAAATTTTTCGACCGGACAATCGCCATTGAGCCCAACACCGCCTTGCGGGTGGGACTTGCACGGCGCTGCCCGGACGCTGAGATCGTAGAGGCACCGATCGCCGAGGCGAGGATCGTTTCTCCCGCCGATTTCGTGCTTTGCTCGCACGTTCTCTACTACATCCCACAAACCAACTGGCCAGACATACTGGAGCGGTTGACCTCATGGCTTGGGAGGGACGGCGCCGCATTGGTGCTATTGGCGAACCGGGACGCCGACGCTATGGCGCTGCCGCGCGAGTTCTTTGGCAGACAATTCGATCTGGCTGCAGCCGCGCAGGAATTCAAAACACGCCACGCGGAATGGGAAATCGTGATGCACACGCTGAACTGTGAAGTCGTGGTGGATGACCTGGAATCTGCCTGCACGTTAACGAGGTTTTTTCTCAGCGATTACCCTGACTGGGGAAGGACGGTCACCCGTCGCAGGGTGGAGGAATACGTCCGCAGCCACTTCACTGATCCACGGGGCTATCGCCTGTCCTGCGACCAGGACGTTCTCTTGCTGCGGCGCCGCTGAATCGAACACCTACGAGGCGACCGACCTCTTGACCGAAGCCCTCTGCGCAAAGCTTCAAAGCAACTCGCAAATTCGAGTTCAAGCCATTTCTTTCGGAAGCGCCCGATTAGGCCCGTAGTGAGACGCCGTGATCTGCGAATTTGCGAACGACCTCGGTCGTCCATTCGTCCTAACCGGGAGAGTGATGAATCACGACCACGCCCGGGTACTTTCCCGCCGCCGAAGGACGCGCGTAGTAAGCCTCGCCGCTGTCGCCATTGAAGCCCTGGAACTTCACAGTTTCGGCTTGAATGCTCCGAAAGGCCATGGGACAAGCCTCCGTCGTTACTTTCAGTCCGCAAGCGGAATGAATAGTGAGATGCGCTCTTCGCCGCCTAGCCCTCGCGAGGTGTGCCCCTTGCCGGTAAGGTCTTCCGCCAGCAGGATGCTGCCGGGCCCGAGGCGTCGCTTCTCTCCATCGCTGGCGACGATTTCGACCGTGCCGGTGAGGTTGACGACGAACTGGCGGCGTGGCGCGTTGTGCCAATTTATGAAGTATTCACCCGACTGCCGGAACATCACGCCCTTTGCCGCGATCGTCTCCGAGATCGTGCCGGCGTTGGCGGGCCCCGGCTTCATGCTGATCTCGACGTCCTCGAAGTGCGACTCTCCATTCCTGTCTGCGTAGATGCGCGTGTATTTCATGAGCTTCCTTTCACCTTATACTCCGGGTCTCCCGATTTCCGATTTCAGAATCGATCAGCCGGCAGTGAACCCGGTTCGTTACGAACCGAGTTCGTCCAGCAGTGCCTTGGCGTCTTTCAGGTCGGCGGTGTCGAAGCCCTCGGTGAACCAGTTGTAGATTTCGGCTAACATCGCGCGAGCTTCGTCGCGCTTGCCCTGCTTCGAGAGCAGCTGCGCGAGTGGCATGGTCGCACGCAGTTGCTCCATCTTCGCGCTCTGGCTGGCGCTCAATTGGATAGCCTGGCGGAGAGTCTGTTTCGCGTCCTCTACGGAGCCGGCTCTCAGCTGCAATTCGCCTCGGATGCGGCAATAAAGGGTGTCGACACCCCTGGTCGAGTACTTGTTCCTTACCTCTAGCCATTGGTTCAGGGCCCCGAAACCGCGGTCGAACTCGCCGAGGCGACCGTAGGTCCCGGCGACGAACGGAAGCAAGTTCAATCGGCTCATCTCGGCTTCGATGCTGTCCGCGTGATCCATCTGTTCGTTCATCATCGCGAGGCCTTCGCGTAGTCGCCCTTGCAACAAAACCGTCCAGGCCAGGCATCGGTTTGCGATCGCGAGCCAGAAGGGAAAGCCGTGCTCGGTGCATAATGCGATCAGATCCTCACACAGTGGGGCGGCAATCGCGTCCTCGCGCCGCGCGCAGTGGGCCTGGACCACGGTCACCATCGCCATCGCGTAACTGAAAGGATCTGATTCTTTCGAGACGACCTTCGCCGCTTCGTAGCCTCGATTCAGTGATTGGTCGGGATAACCGAGATTAAACAACAGGTCGCTCAGGCTGGTCAGGCACAGCACGTTTGGGTCTGGCCCAAAGCGGCCTATTCCTTCGATGGATGCCCGTACGTTTTCAAAAATCAGCGATTTTTCGAGATGATCGCGCCCGGCGCTCAAGTCGCCAGACTGGAATAGCGACGAGCCCAACGCGTAGTGCGCAATCTTGAGCATTCGCGGCCGCGGGAGCTGAACACTGTCTTCGAGGCTTTGCGCCAGGGCCATCGTCTCTTGCGCCACCTTCAGCGCGGAGGCCGTGTCGCCGCGAGTGTAGTGAAAGCCCCAGACGCCCTGCAGTGCGACGAATTTTTGACTCTGCTGCTGGGGACCATTGAGGTTGCGCGCGAGCTCGTACCCGCGCGAGAAAGCTCGCCCGACATCGTTGGACGAGAAACCCTTGGCCGCCATCAGCGCGACACCAAGGTTCATCTGCAGCCTGAGTTCATCCTGCGCGCGCGCCTCGCTTTCCGGCATCGCGGCCAGCAACTCCAGCGCGCGATTGACGTAATCGATCGCCTCCGCATAGAGCGAGCGCTGCGAAGCCTGGTTCGCGGCGCGTCCCAGGAAGTCGACGGCCTTCGTAAGATTTGCGCTGCGGCCGTAGTGGTACGCGAGTTCCGCCAGATGGTCGTCGAGCTGCGACGCATGAATCGTCTCGATCGCCGCGGCGCTCCGCTCATGCAATGTCTTGCGCCGCTCCATCAGTACCGATTGGTACGTGACCTGCTGCGTAAGAGCGTGCTTGAAGGTGTACTCGAGGTCGCCGGTTGAGGGCTGCTCGTAGACGAACTCCGCGACCTGCAGGTGGTCGACCATCGGCTGGATACGGTCGTTGGGGATTCCAGCCACCGCGCGAACGAGGTTGAGCGGAAACTCCTTGCCGATCACCGACATCGTTTGAAGCAGTTCCTTTTCGGCTGGCGGCAGCCTGTCGATCCGCGCGGCGAGGATTCCCTGGACGGTCGGCGGAATCTTCAGATCGCTCAGCGGGCTTGTGAGGCTGACGGTCCCGTTGCGCGCCAGCGCGCCGTCCTCGAACAAGGTCTGCACCATCTCCTCGATGAAGAACGGATTGCCCTCGGTCCGTTCGATGATGAGGCGCTTGAGCGGGTCGAGCTGCGCGTCGTCTCCGAGCAGCGACTGAAGCATCTCGGCGGCGTTCGCCTTTGCGAGCGGGTCGAGCCGCAACTGCGTGTAGTAAGTCTTGTTGCCCCATTCGTGGCGATACTCGGGGCGGTAGTTGACCAGCAGCAGGATGCGTGCCGTGCCGATCGAATCGGCGAGCAGGTTCAACAGCGCCTGTGTCTCGTCGTCGATCCAGTGCAGGTCCTCGAAGATCACCATCAGCGGCTGGTTGAGCGACTCGCGCGTGAGGATACGCTTGATCGCGTCGAGCGTGCGCCGCTTCTTGATCTGCGCATCCATCTGCGCGAGCGGGTCTTTCTTTTCCAACTCTTGCAAGTATTCGTCGAGACGATCGAGGCTCTGCTCCCAGTGCCGCTGAAAGTGATCGTCGTTCTCCACGATCCCCAACAGCGAGAATAAGTACGGCCGCGTGCCTTCGAGCGAGGGATCGAGGATGGCGAGCCGTCCCGCAATTTTCTCGCGCCGCTTGCGGGCGTCGTCTTCAGGGGAAATTTCGAAGTAGGAGTGCAGCAGGCCGATCACCGGCAAGTATGCGGTGGCTTTGCCGTACGAGACTGAGAACGTCTCCAGCACCATCCAGCCGGACTGCGAAGTCTGTTTGAATTCGTAGATCAGGCGCGACTTGCCGACCCCCGGCTCCGCAATCGCGGCGACGATCTGCCCGCTACCCGCCTTCGCCCGCTCTGCAGCAGCCTTCATCGCGTCCATTTCGCGCTGGCGTCCGACGAACTTGGTGTAACCGCGTCCCGCCGAGCGCTGCAGCCGCGTGCGCAGTGGGCCAAGTCCGGTGACTTCATAAACCTTCACCGGCTCGCTGACGCCTTTGACCCTGGTCGGACCCAACGGCTTGAGTTCAAAGTATCCTTCGACGAATTTGCGCGTCTGCTCGCTGATTGCGATCGAGCCGGTCGGCGCGAGCGCCTGCATCCGTGAGGCGAGATTGTTCGTGTGACCGATTGGCGTGTACTCCGTATGTCCTTCGCCGGTTGTGATCGAACGCACCACAACCTCGCCCGTGTTCACGCCGACGCGCACTTCAAGTGGCAAGTTCCCGGTCTCGCGCAATCGTGCCGAGTAGCTTTTCAGTTCTTCTTGCATCCTGAGCGCGGAATACAGTGCGCGTTGCGGGTGATCCTCGTGTGCGACAGGTGCGCCGAATAGCGCGAAGATACCGTCGCCGGTGCTCTGCACGATGTAGCCGTCGTAGCGGCGGACCGCATTGATCATGAGCTTGAGCGCAGGGTCGACGATCGCACGCGCCTCTTCGGGGTCGAGGTCCTGCTCGAGCTCGGTCGAGCCCTTGATATCCGCGAACAGCGCCGTTACCGTCTTGCGCTCGCCCTCAAGCTGAGCGCTGTCACCATCCGAGGAAACGCGAATAGAAGATTTCGGGCTTTCTTTGGTATCGGCGGTAGGGGGATCGACCGGCTTCGAGCACTCCAGACAAAACTTTGCGCGCGGTGGGTTTTCTGCGCCGCACGAGCTGCATCGTCGCACGAACGGCGATGCACACTCGATACAGAACTTGGCGCCCTGAGGATTTTCGACACCGCATTTTGAGCAACGCATGGTAGACATGTTTCGTTGGCGAACGCTCAAGTATCGCCACTGAACGGGCCAATTGAAAGCCGGGAATCTCGCCCAGCGGCGCGAAGCCGTCCGGCCCGCGGATCGTGATAAAGACAAACTATGCTCGAATTTGACTTCGACACCGCGTCTGTAGCTGTTCGCATCCACCGATGCGGCTACGTATCGCAGTGCAAAGGGCTGGACGCCGAGAGCGCGCGACCATCGTTCCGAAAAGATTGACGGCGCGGGCCGAGATGTCCGGCAAATCGAGCGGTGCGCTCAGCAAGCAGAGGCCGTGAGCTCGCGAACGCAAACGCGGCCTCGAGATCTCCGACCGCGGCGATTGGCGCTAACCAGATGGCTCCGCCCGTGCGCTTTGGCTTTTCGAGATCACGTTTAGCGGCTCTTATTGAACCGTCCAAGTCGATTCCAAGTCTCCAACAACCGGTTGATTCAGCTACAGGATGTCGGACGCCGGGAATGTGGAATCCACTGCGTCGGCGATTTGCCTTGCGATGTTTCGCGCTGAGCTCAAGCTAAAGGGTCGGTCTCTTTTCCTCGGTGATCGCCACGCTCAGGCGGTTGCCGCTCGCGAGCGTGTGCGCGGTTTCGAGATATTCGACAGTCGTGACTGGCGCTGAAAAAGAACGGGCCAGCGGGGAGGGTCGACCGCTCACCAGCCCGAACACCAGACTGGGTTCCCGGGAGGGGAAAAGATCAGCCGGCGATTTCCGGACTACTAAATCGCCACCTGACCGTCTACGCTCTCGCATGGCACCGCCTTGTAGAGCGCGTCTGAATTTCTACTTGCTTCGACGCCGTATCCTTTCCCAAACCAGCACCGCGCCTGTTGCGGCAAGGGCAAGACCTGGGATTCCCAAACTCGGATCAATTTCAGGGGCAGAAACCGGGGTGGCGAAGGCGAGTTTCGAACCCGTCAGCGCTGCGAAAAGAACCACGAGCGATAGAAGAATGCGCGACCATTTCCTGTCCATGGTAGACCTCTGTGCGTTCTTCGGAGTGTGCAATGCGCGCGCAAAACCTTTCAGAGAGGAGCAAAAGGCGATACCGAAAAGTAGCCTGAGAGCGATGTTGATGTGTCCAAAATAGCCCTGATCAGAAAATACAGAGGGGTCTTCGCGGCATCATCGCGGTTTAGAGCAACGCCTGCCGCCTGACCTCCTTGGTTCCTGGGCTGGCACGCCGTGCTCCGACTGGAACGCGAGTGCGTTCTGCGGTGCCACAATTCAATGGAACTTAAAATCCTGTGGAACGAAAGCTCAGTGCGCTTCGACCTGCACGCCGGCGAGCCGGTCCGCGACGTCGTTTTCTGCTTGCTTCAGGAAGTGAAAGTATACCAAGTGATGCTGGGTTCGCACGGCCAAAGCTGATGCTTTACTTCGGTGATTGGAGCGCCATTCGCGATCATAATCAAAGCGCAACTATGGCGGAGCGTGTCGAGGGTAACCCGCCGTAACTTCGCTACAGGATAGAATTGGGTCTGCAGCATTTTAGCTCAGGGCATGGGCCTTCCTTGATCGGTAGGGAATACCAGCAGATATCGATTGACCTCGCTCTCTCCGTGTAATCCGAAGAAACCTGTTCCTTTGTATGCCGAGCGTGCAGGTCGAACCGCACTGAGCTTTCGTTCCACAGGATTTTAAGTTCCATTGAATGGCTTTCCCCCGCTTCCAAACCTAAGCAAAACCTGGGGTTTGCAGTCCACCGAAGCGCACTTCATCCGCCCGTGTCCAAGCCCGTGGCTGTCAACTTGGCTGTCAAATCCTTCGCGAAGGCGCGCCGGAACCATCCAGTCTCCGTCGGCAACCCGCGACGATTTCGATTTTGAAGACCGGTGGGGCTCGGGCCCGTTCCTCCTCCATGCTTTAATTTATCTACACTTTTTCTGCCTGATCGCGGCAACAGTCGCTGCGCTGCGGTCGTTCATCTTCGAGTCGAGGGGGCGCTATGCTAACACGTTGCTACCAGAGCGCTTACGGGAATTTGGCTGCCTTTTGTCCGAAACGATCTTGTGCCAACCAGCGAAGGCTTTCTCGAGCACCAAGTGAAATACCCGTGCTCAGCGCGCAGCAGTATTACGACGCTACGCTCGATCTAGGCGACATTCTCGGCACGCACATCATCTCGACGCGCCTTCATCACAGTATCATCGTCCGCGAAGAGAACGCTGCGCGGCCGGCAGGTTTGTTCGCCGAAAGCTGGCTATTTCCCGAGAAACTCGCGAGCATCCTTGAATGCCGGAGGCGGGACTCGAACTCGCACGGAACTTTCGTTTCCAGAGGATTTGATGACGGGCCACCGGCCCTCTGCCTCCTCCGCCTTTATTTACTATTCAGCTGGGGGGTGGTGGCAGAGACTGAAGACTCAACCTTCTCGTTCGGTGCGCGCGACTGAGTAGTCAGGAAACTTGCGACCCCTTCGTTTCCAGCACTGGCCGGAAGCCGTTGAAGGCGAGGTCGGGACAATTTAATCTGACGCCCGTACTGAAACGGAAAATGGATTCTGCGCGCCCACAAAGGAGAATAAAGAATGTGCAAGGTTCGTGAACGGTTCGCTGCGTGCGTGATTAGTTTGTTGGTTGTAGCTGCGCTGATCGTGGGATCTCCGGCTCATGCACAGGTCGTTTTGAACGGCGATCCAACCTTAACCGAAGTCACCGTCAATTCAGCTGGTTGCCAGTGCCAGGACGCAGCCACACCACTCCCAACGCTGCCAACACAGACTCTATGTACTCTCAATATGTCAATTCCTGTGAGTGTCATCGGACCGGGGCGGGCAACATTTTCCTATACGTTATTCGGCAACGCGCTTGAAGATCCGCATGACGGCGTCAATGCGTGGATTTCATTGAGTCCTCCTCCTGCTGGTCAGAGCACCTATATAGCAACGGCAGCACTATCACCCGCTGGCGTCGCCGACATTGTGTTCTCTGGCGGAGTTCCTTACTCCGGCGACAGCTCGATCGAAAGCTCACAGACACTCGACTTTACCGGGCCAGCCAGTTTCACTGCTTATGTGAACGTCGCATTTAATCGAGATGTTCGAGGGTCGGCTACCAGGGAACTTCAGCAATGGGGATGCTTCGCTTCGGAGGTTCCGAGCCCGTCCTATCTCAAAGTAAAGGTTGAGCCGCTACCATAACGCAACCTTAATTCTTAATGAGTGTCGAGAACCTCATGAGCGCAAGAATTCTCAGAGTACGGTGATCATGGTCGAGCGTCCTCGACTTCGGGCAGCGCAGAGGGACGGCAGCTCGAGCAGCGGCGCAAGGTGCTGCGCAAACTCACACGGCACTTCGAACGAGCGTAGCGGGGACAGTGCCCACGGCATTTGGAGAACGATTGGTTGAGCTTCCGACCATGGTCGGCTAAGTCGGCGGATTGGTAGTCGAGAAACAGTAACGCGCTATTTTCCAGGCATCACCGATCTTGTGAAACACGAACAGTTCCTGATTACCTTCGGCGCTGGTGTTGCCCGTAGCATTGATCTTCACCGTGCCGGCGGAGTTGGTCCGTGCAAATGCCCACTCCGGAGCGACCTGGTGGACCTCAGCGATATCGAACTTGACGGTGAGCTTTATCGCGTTGAAGACCGCATCGTAGGCCTCTCGGATGGCTTTGCCGCCGACGCTGGACGGACTGTTCTGCGGCATGAAGACTCCGTCAGGAGCATATAGCTCCATTACGGCTTCGGAATTCGACTGATTCAACGCGATTTCATACTTCGCCAGTACCGCAGCGATCGCTTTTTCGTCGGGGTTCATTACGTTATTCCTCTGCTCCAAACGATGCCGAAAAAGGAGAGTTAAGGGAAATAACCGGACGATCGAAAAGCTCGCGTAGGCGCACGATTCGCGAGCGCGCGCGGACTCCGGAGAACGAGACGTTTGGCGCCTCCTATTGAAGGGCTCAAGTCGAGTCCAAGTCTCTTACAAGCGATTGAATCAGCTACAGGATTTCGGACGCTGGGAATATGGAATCCAGCGCGTTGGGGATCACGCTGGCGATGGCGCTCGCGTGGGTCTGGCCCGCCTACGCGCTCTGCCGCCGCCTTTGGCGATAGACGGTGAGCCCAAAGATCTGTCTCTTAATCAGCGGGTCTGGAGTCGAGTCTCCAACGGCCCACCACCAAAGCTCCACGCAGAGAGCGAATTCACGCCATCCGATGAGATGGCGCATTTGGCGATTCCGGGATTAGGCACCAAATAGGCACCGAGAAGCCAAGAGCGCACGCGTGGTGGGGTATTGCCGGTCTGGCGAGGATATTTAACCATCGTAACCTCCAGGGAGGCCTGATGGCGATTCGCACTCACGAGCAAGGGGAACTTCAGAACTATTTCGATACCTATCTGCCGCCGAAAAGGTCTCGCTTATTGGCGCTCTTCGCCGGCGCTGAAGACGCGGATCTGAACTTCGAGATCCGTGGCTTCAAAATTCCTTTTCGCGCAAAAGCGGTCCGGTATTTTGCACGTCCCTTCCTGAGGAGCGAAGCGGCCAGACGTTGGCTGAGTCCGAACTCGCCCTGCGTAGGTGTCGACGAGCTGGAGCAGTTGCAGCGCGAACTAGCCTTGACCGACGTCGACCTCGATGGATTTGCGACGTCCCGCCGTGAAGTTCTACAAGGCGTCGCACGAGGGTGAGCCCAATACCAAGCCCTCCCGGCGACCGATCTAGACTCCGTTCGCTTTGCACGAAGAGGTCAAAGATCGTCGGGAGGGTATTTGCTGGGATCCCTACCCCCGTGTCTTTCACCACGAGTAACGCATGTTGACCCTCGCTACGCACACTAACCGTAATCGCCCCGCCCGGTCGCAGGATCGTCGAGACCATAAGCATACGAAACAACCTGTAGCAGACGTAGATGAAGCCCCGTCTGCACTCGCACAGATTCGGTACTCATCTGCTTCGGAGGCTCAACTACAAAATCTAGCAGCGACAAGCGCCTTCGAATCCAGAGCGAGAGTTCCGGATGCGCCCGGGAGATCTGAATACACTCGGACTTCATCTCTCGGTTCAAGCAGCGAGCGATGGTTCTGGAATGGGAAGTACCTTCATCGTCCACTTACCAGCAATACCCGCTCCGAACGCAAACTCTTGTGAGCAGATTTCAGTCATACCTGCCGAGTGTAAGCCTCGCCGGGTGCTCGTCGTGGAGGACAACGACGACATCCGTGAGACGCTCGGCATATTGCTAACGCAAGACGGTCACGAGGTTCATCTGGCGAATGATGGTCCGAGCGGCCTTAAGGCCGCTTTGACCTTTCGGCCGGATATCGGCCTCTCGATCTGGGACTGCCAGGATTTGACGGCTATGCGTTGGCGCGCAGCATTCGCGCTCACGATGAGGGCAAGGAAATCTACCTCGTGGCATTAACGGGATACGGCCAGTCAGAAGAGCGACTTCGATCCAAATAGGCGGGATTTGACGAGCTTGTAGTGAAGCCGCTCCACGTTAACCAGCTCGCGCTACTGCTTCAGCACGGGAAACGGTGAGGAGCCGTGGCTGTCAACGCAGTGCTGCTCTATGACGTCGATCAGGCGGTCGACATTCACAGGCTTGTGTAGATAGCCGTCGATTCCTTCGATTGGTTGAGAGGCGGGTTGATTCCCGGATACCACAACAACTGGGATGTCGCGCAGGAATGGGTCCTGAGCGCGAAGTTCCAAGAACCTCCGCCCATCCATGACCGGCATCGCCAGATCCAGTACTATCAGACATGGGAAGTGAGGCGTTTTTTTCAGCAGATCCAGCGCCGTTTGACCATTGTCTGCCTGCAAAACAAGGTAACCTTTAGGGTTCAGCAGTTCCGACATGCTCTCCCGCACAGACGTATCATCATCGACCACAAGCACAAGTTTCTCGTCGCTCGAGTTGGCGTGACACATAACAGCCTCGAATAGTACTTGTTGAAGAACGAGCAATTATCAAGCCGAATCGGAAAGCTGAGTGTGCGCGGCAATATCGTCCCCCGCGCTCGTTTCTGTCGCGCTGAAGAAGGCGCCAAATTTACCGAGGGTCCGAGAGCTCCGGACGATTCGCTTGTCCGACAGAGGGAGATTTGGATACGCTAAAAACTCTGAACTTGTCATTTCTTCACCTCCCTTCTAGGGAGCTTTGAGCGGAAAAGACCGGCCGCTCCATTCCACTCCGCGCGATATAGGCACAGAAGCCGGCACCAAAAGAAATCAACTGATGGCCGCTGAAACCGCGTATGTTGCGGACTATTTAGAGCAACACAAAGACGAGATCCTCAACCGTTGGCGTCAAGCCGCGGAAATGGAATCTGCGCAAGCCGAACGGCTCGCCAGAATGGACGATCGCGAGCTGCTCGACCATCTGCCCGCTCTCACCGAGGCGTTGATCGGCGTGCTCCGCGGCGAGGAAGGGTCGCAGGTAGAGATCGACGCACGCCGCCACGGGCATCAACGTCGGCTGGACGGGTACAGCGTGGTTGATGTCCTCTGGGAACTGACGACTTTCAGACGGGTATTCCTGGGCGTACTTGATGAGGCTTCGGCAGCGGTCGCTGATTGGATCCCTGTCGACGGAAGTACGACGATCCTCGACTTGCTTGATCTTTGCGCGAGAGCCTCGATCGACCAACACGTGAAGGAGACCGAACAGCAACGCGATGCCGCCGCTGCGAAAGCCGGCATTCTTGAAACCCAGCGCCAACGATTCCTCGGGACGCTCTCGCACGAGCTCAGGAATCAGATCCAGCCGATCTTGTTTGCGCTCCAGCGTCTGAAAGCCGGCGAACCCACTGAACATCAATTGCGCGCGCTCGAGATGATCGAACGACAGACCCGCCAGCAGTCATTTCTTATCGAGGATCTGCTCGACCTCAATCGAAGAGAAATCGGCAAGATCGAACTTCGCCGGTCGTTGGTCGATCTGAGAGAATGCGTGCAGCACGCCGCGGAGACGAACCAGGCACAGGTTGATCTGAAGTCTCTCGACGTACAGCTCGAATTGCCTCCGGACCCGATCTACGCGCAGGTAGACCGCGAACGACTGTGCCAGATAGCGAACAATCTGATGTCGAATGCGGTCAAGTTCACACCCGAGAACGGCACCATAGTCTGGCGGCTATTTCAGGAGCCGGGCTGGCTAGTCATGACCATTCGAGACAGCGGCGTGGGGATAAGAGCTGGAGACCTCCCGCACATCTTCGATATATTTTTCCAGGGTGAAGTGCCCGCAAACGTTCATCAGGGTGGCTTGGGCATCGGACTCCCGGTAGTCAAGAATCTGGTCGAACTGCATGGCGCGACGATCGAAGCTCATAGTGAGGGCGAGGGCGAAGGCGCGGAGTTCGTAGTGCGTATTCCAGCTCCTGACAACAAATAACTCCGGGTATATACCCTGGGCGTCTTAATTGTCATCGGTCGTGCTGAAATGCGCGTGCGCTAGAGCAGCCTGAGCAGGAAAGAGGGACGACATAGAGGCACATCTATCGAGCCGCATCGACGCAGAAGGGAGATTGCTATGGCGAACAAACCCGTTGCTCTGGTCACCGGGGCCAATCAAGGAATCGGTCTTCAAATCGCAAAGGATCTCGTGGCACGTGGCTTCACTGTGCTAGTCGGATCGCGCAATCTCGCGCGCGGCGAGGCCGCGGCCAAGACGATCGACGGAGACGCCCGCGCGCTCCAGCTCGACGTGACGGATAAGGCTTCGATCGCCGCCGCGGCGGAGCGCATCCGCAAGGAGTTTGGCCGCCTCGACGTGCTCATTAACAACGCGGCTATCTCGAAGACGGGACCGCGGCCGCGCGTGACCATCGAGGAGTACGCTAACTCAAGCCGCCCGAGCAACGTGTCCCTCGATGAAGTGCGCGCGGTGTGGGAGACCAACGTGTTCGGCGTTCTCGCCGTTTATCAGGCGATGTTGCCGCTCCTGCGCGAGACGCCGGCAGCCCGCATCGTTAACGTGTCGAGCGGCGTTGGCTCGCTGACGATGAACTCGGACCCGGCCTTTCGCTACCGCTCGTTGTTCGGCCCCGTCTACCCTGCGTCCAAGACGGCTCTCAACGCTATGACGCTCGCCATGGCGATCGAGCTAGAGCCGGCCGGGATCAAGGTCAACGCCGTCTCCCCCGGCTACACCAAGACGAACCTCAACAACTATGCGGGCACGGAGACTGTCGAGGAGGGCGCCGCCGAGGCGGTGCGCGTTGCGCTGCTCGGCCCGGACGGGCCGACGGGCACGTTCACGCACGCGAAACTCGGAAGGCTGCCGTGGTGATATTGTCGCGAGCGCGTGATCGGCGGCGATGTGCAATGTCCCGGCGGCTATATCTCGGAGATCCGATTTAAATACAAAGAACAGGTTCGGCTGTAGGACGACGGCTTCGTCTGAGGTCCTTGTGGTTGATGGCAAAGTAACCCTTTCCTACCAGATAACTCACCCGATGATGCCCGATGAATCCGTCCAAGACGGTGACGGCACCTTGGTTTTCTGCGCTTAAATGCGGTTTCAGGCTACAACTTCTAACTCACAATTGAATCCGCAACAGCCCGCAATCCAGCTCGCATCAGCGCCTTGAGCGCGGCTGGTACGTCTGCCAGTTCGACCAAAATCACGCCTTGGTCGTTAATGAAGCCCCCTACACGCGAGGAAGTAATCCCCACTTTGCGGAGAATCTCATGCGCTTCCTGAACGATGTTATTGAGTGAGCCGCCTATCTCTGGCGGCTGTGCAAATATCCTCATTGGGCAACCCTCGCGATCAAATTCCTGCGAGTATCGGCGGCGAGGTAGAAGGATAGATGCCCGAAGAGGAAGAGTGGGAAACCGCTTTGCCCGTGGGGTTCGGAGTATCGCGCTATGTCTCTCGCCACGTCAAACCGAATTGGTCTTGGCAGCAGACTAATCTGTATAGGTTACAAAGAAGCGCTTTCAGACGGGGTTCGTTTTTCACCAAGGCTCAACCAGTCACGATGTTCGCGCAACGGTTTCCAAGTGCTGTGGGTGAGTGTCAGACAGTCGATGGACGCTTCCGTAATACTTTAGTATGAGGGGGCAGATAATATTACCGACTTACCGACCTTCAGTTAGTCGAATCGGGGCAGGCCGCGAACACCTAGCGGAGGACACTCTCTCGAATCTCGCAACAGTTCATTGACCTTCTTTGCCGGAGCAACCTTCCGCTGTCAAGCGGACGGTAATGGCATAACCGTTGCAATTTGCAAGTAGGGTGCGGGTCAATTTGTAAACTTTCATTCAAGTCACGCCACATCACTCAGAGGTACCAGAATGCCGAAACACGACGCAGTCGCGTTGCTGAAAGCCGATCACGCTGCGGTTAAAAAACTGTTCGCCCAGAACGACAAGGCGGCGAAGCATGATGCCGAAAAGAAGCAGGACATCTTCAATCAGATAAAAGCGGCCCTCACAGTCCACGCAACCATCGAGGAAGAAATCTTCTACCCGGCAGTCAAGAAAGCCCGCTCAGAACACACCAAAGACGAAGTGCTCGAGGCATATGAAGAGCACAAACAAATAAAGAGTTTGCTCGCGCAAATTGGTCGCCTCACGCCAGCGGACGAAACCTATGACATGAAGGTCAAGGTCCTCAAGGAAGATGTCGAGCATCACGTGAAGGAAGAGGAGGGCGAAATGTTTCCGGACGCCAGGAAGTTCCTGGGTGAGCGTCGCCTGATGGCATTGGGCATTGAATTGGAGGCTCGCAAGCAGGAGCTCGCGAAAAACCCTCCATCCGGGCCAACAATAGACAAGCAAACGGCGGCTTTCCTGGCAAAGTAGCATTCAAATCCGGAGGTAAGAGAATGAAATACGGAATCGCGTGGCTTTTGGGAGTCCCAGTGTCGATCCTCGTGATCTGGTTCGTACTGAGTCACGTACTTTGAAATCGAAAACAGGAAGTAATCAGCTTTGAAACGAATCGCATTAACCTTAGTACTGTCTTCGGCTCTGCTGGGGATGGGTACTGTTACAATGGCGCAAGATTCCGCGCCTGTCGCACCCGACAATTCGGCCGTCAATGTTAGAGATCGGAATCCTGCTGCAATGACCGCCGACCAACAATCGAACGCCAAGAGCGACGTGGAACTAACTCGCGAAATTCGCAGGGCAGTGGTCAAAGATCACTCGCTCTCGATGATGGCGCATAATGTGAAGATCATCAGCGCAAATGGCAGCGTCACCTTGCGAGGCCCGGTCAAAACCGAAGAAGAAAAAAACGCGATCTTGAGCAAGGCGCAGACAATCGCCGGCGCCTATAAGGTCGACAACCAACTCGAAGTGAAAGGTCAGTAGTAGTGAAAGGTCAGTAGTAAGGAGAGAGACATGGCTAAAAAAGCAGTATTTGGTATCGCAAAGAGTGAGTCCCAGGCCATCGCCATAGCCGACCAGCTGAAAGCGGCTGGCTTTACTGAGAACGATATCTCGGTTCTGTTTCCCGACAAGCAGGGCAGCAAGGATTTTGCCCACGAACAACACACCAAGGCTCCGGAAGGCGCCGCGACCGGTGCTGGCAGTGGCGCAGTATTGGGCGGCGCGCTCGGATGGATGGTTGGCATCGGAGCTTTGGCAATTCCAGGGCTCGGCGCTTTCATCGCCGCGGGACCGATCATGGCGGCATTGGCGGGTGCTGCTGGCGGCGCCGCGGCCGGTGGACTAACCGGCGCACTGATCGGCATGGGCATTCCCGAGTATGAAGCGAAACGGTACGAAGGAAAGGTCAAAGACGGCAACATCCTGCTGTCCGTTCATACCGAAGACAGTACAGAACGCGATCGCGCGAAGAAGATTCTCGAGAACGGCGGCGCGGTGGATATTTCCTACACCGGTGAAGCCTCTGTTCCCAAGGACCAGAAGGCAGCGGACCTCCGATAGCACAAAGGAGGTGGGCTCGACCAACCCACCTCCTTTCTCACGGGTTATGAGTCAACGGAGGAGAACTTCCATGCTAATATTAATCATTATCCTAATCCTGCTCTTCGGCGGCGGCGGTGGTTACTACGGCTACAATAACTACGGGCCCGCTGGGGGCATCGCACCGATCATTCTAGTCATTCTGGTCATTTGGCTGCTGCTTGGTCGCGGCGGATTATAATGTCTGGTAGCCGGGGCGCTCCGCGGGCGTGAAGAAAAACAATCGCACATTTCTATGTTTTAACCATCGGCCGGCGGGCATGGGCAACTTGGGTCCGCTAGCCGATGAGGCTGGCGGCATCGAGATCCAGTTTAGCGACCTTCATCAAGGCGCTATCGGAAATCTCGTTCACGATCTGATCCGGCTCGGGCTCTCTCTGGCTACATCTGCGCGAGGGCTCTGAAGCAATCTGCGTGATCATGACGCCCTAATGCAAGAATAGTTCGCCGTTTGTCGTCCTTTCTGTCCCAACATATGAATATAACTGCCAAGAAGAAGCTGCGATCGGGCATGCCCGTGTGGATGGCTTATCCCCGCCGGATACCAGGAACCAAGCAGCTGAGCCGAGACTTAAAGATCGACATCCTGGTGGTTGGTGCGGGAATCAGTGGGGCGCTCGCTGCGTACACGCTCGCGCGAGAAGGTCATCGAGTCGTGGTGATTGATCGCCGCGGACTCTTGATGGGGTCCACCCCGGCAAGTACCGCGTTACTGCTATTTGAGATCGATACGCCTCTGATTCACCTCAAGGGCAGGATTGGCGCGCGACCAGCCGAACGTGCGTGGCTAAGGTCCAAAGGAGCGCTTGACGCGCTCTACGCGTTGACTCGACGAGAAAGAATTGACGCCTCGATGAGCTTCCACTCTTCGATTTATCTCGCAGGAAACGTTCTGGATGCGCGAGGTCTGGCTACTGAGGCGGATGCGCGTGAACGACTCGGATTGTCTAGCCAGTATGTCAATCGGCGTGAGCTCCGCGCTCGCTTCGACTTGTCTCGTGCCGCCGCGATTGTAAGCGCAGACAGCGTAGCTGCTGACCCTCGGGCCCTCGCTTCGGGATTTCTCAGACGCGCTCACCAGCTTGGAGCGCGACTTTTCGCGCCGCACGAGATCGTAGATATCAAATGCGGTAGGTGCTCTGTACTGGCCGCGACGAAAGATGGATTCACGATCGACTCGAAGCAAATCGTATTCTGCACGGGTTACGAACTACCGAAGATCGTCCCCACGCACGGACACAGCATCGCCTCGACCTGGGTAATTGCCACTAAGCCTCAACCAAAGCATCTGTGGCCGAGTGATTGTTTCATCTGGGAAGCGAAGAACCCGTACCTCTATGTGCGTGCGACCAGGGACGGGCGCATCATCTGCGGTGGCGAAGATGAAGAGTTCGCCGACGAGGCCAGCAGGGACGCCAAACTCGACGTGAAGACAAAGACCTTAGAAAAGAAGCTCGCGAAACTGCTGCCGAAGATCGACTCGCGCGCCGAATTCGCCTGGACAGCGTCGTTCGGTCAGAGCAAAACCGGCCTGCCCAGCATCGGTCGAATTCCGGGTTACCCCCGTTGCTACGCCGTGCTGGGCTATGGCGGCAACGGAATTACATATTCAATGCTTGCCGCGCAACTCATTTCGGCTTCAATTGGAAGACGGCGAGATCCGGATGCGAGGCTCTTTGCCTTTCGCTCATGATGACACCCGACGAATCTGATACCTGAGTAGCGATCTTTCCATGGTCCAAGACCATCTGGGAATGGTGAAGCGAAGTCTGACGAACCGCGCGAAAGTATAGGTATAGCCTTGCAAAGCCTTACCGAGAATCAAGTTCTTCATCTGCTGGCGCAGTTCGCATTGCTGGTCTTTACGGGCCGCCTGCTCGCCGATCTGATGCGCCGACTGGGACAAGCAACCGTAATTGGCGAACTGCTTGCCGGCCTCGTTCTGGGTCAGTCGGTGCTGGGCCATTTCTTCCCGGCTGTGTTCCAGCTGATCTTTCCCACCGATCCCACGGGGACACACTTGCTCGAGGGACTCGCATGGATCGGCGTAATGATGTTGCTGCTCTGCACGGGACTTGAGACCGAACTCGAAATTCTGCGGGGGATGGGGCGCGTGGCGGCGCTGGTATCAACCTTCGGAATAGTAATTCCGCTCGCCGGCGGCTTCGCACTCGGTTGGTGGATGCCTGCAGTCTATCTTGCAGCGCCGAACGGGCGGCTTATCTTCTCCCTGTTTCTGGCGATTGCAATGGCTATCTCCGCGGTACCGGTAATCGCGAAGATACTAATCGATCTCGACCTGCTGAGACGCGAGCTGGGGCTTCTAATATTGGCGGCGGGCATCCTGGATGACTCGATCGGATGGCTGCTGCTTTCGATCGTTGCGGGTTTGGCGGCGCGGGGTACGATCGACCTGCACGGGCTGCTGGTGATACTCGCGTACACCAGCGCGTTTGTCGCCTTCTGCTATTTCGCCGGCTTTCGACTGGTCGCGCTAATTGTACGGTGGGTTGACGATCACGCTGTGGTCGAGCATGCAACGCTGACTACGATGATAGCGATCGCATTCGCCTGCGCAGTCGTCACCCAGGCAATCGGCATTCACGCCGTGTTTGGCGGTTTCGTCGGCGGGGTGATGCTACGCGGTGCAACGCGCACGCGCAAAATCGATCGCGAGCGGCTCGAAGCGGTGACCATGGGTGTCCTCGCGCCGCTGTTTTTCGCGTACTCGGGTCTCAAGACCGATCTTTTCAGCCTGACCGGCTTCGGAATTCCACTGCTTGTGCTGGGCGTTGCGTGCGCGGGCAAGCTGGTGGGATGCAGTCTCGGCGGCATCCTCGGGGGTCTCCAGTGGCGCGAGGCATTTGCGGTCGCAACCGGTATGAACGCGCGCGGCGGAATGGAGATCGTCGTCGCGCTGCTCGGACTGAGTCTCGGAATACTGACACCGCAGATGTACACGGTTATCGTTTTGGTCGCGATCGCGACATCGATGATCACCCCACCTCTTCTCGGATGGGCACTTAGCGATGTGCCGGAACGCGCCAGCGAGGCCGAGCGCGACGATCGCGAACGACTGCGCGCGCTGCTGCCCTTTTCGCACGAGGGCGCCAAGTTGTTGGTGGTCGATGGCGGTGGTCCGCATACGCAGCTTGCGACGCATCTGGCGGCTGCGCTCAGCACTCATCAGGATTCGACGATTACGATCCTCCAATTGCCACGCGGCAATGGATCCGGTGGGGAGAAAGCAGACCTCAACCAACGATTCGCCAATCTCAAAATGATCGCCGACTTGTGCGGCGCCAGTCACGTCCTGCAACGCACCGCCGCAGGCGAGTCGATGTCCGAGGCCATCGTCGAGGAGTCTCATCGCGGTTACGACGCGGTCTTTGTCGGCGTGTCGGCACAGAATGGCGAGGAATTGCTTGACGATCCCGTGACGCTAGAGGTCCTGCGTGACTCACCTGCGCCGGTGGTGATTGCTCGCTATGTCGCAGGCGGTGAGGTGCCGTTCAAACGCATTATCGCGCCTATAACCGGAGCGGCGTACTCGCGCCGTGGCGCCGCGGTTGCAATGCTCTATGCGCAGGCGATTGAGACTCACCTGACGGCGCTATACGTGATGGAAAGTCCTGAGGCGCGATTTCCTGGGATGTTGCGCGGGATACGCCTGGCAAGGAACGGCCAGCAAATCGTAGACGAAATCAAGGTGTTAGGTTCGGAACTGAACTTGGCCATCGACGGTCAAGTCGGCGCCGGCCGCAAACCCGAGTCGGTAATTTTGCATACCGTCGAGACCGGCAAATTCGATTTGCTGATAATGGGCGTGCTGTACCGATCGGTCGAACAACGATTGTACTTTGGTCCCAAAGTCGATCGCATACTTCGCGAATCAAACTGCTCCGTAGCGATTGTCGTCTCTCCCGCCAAAACTGCTAGCGGCGAAACATTGTAGCGTCCGGTGTTAAGTAGATTCGAAACCCGGAGGCTCTTTTTTATGCGATGTCAATGAGAATTCTCACCACCCAAACGCGCACTCCTGATCGTCGTAGGAGTGGTTACGCTGGTGGCGGCCAACACAGCCGCGATGTCGATTGGAGAACGTGGTCGGGATCTTGCGGAGATGAGGGCGATCGCGAGCAGCGTGCTGGTTTATCTAGTATTGGAAGCCTCAATAGTAGCGATCATCGGTGGGATACTCGGCGGGTTGACCACGTGGCTGGTGCTGGGACACTTCGCGCCCCTCGCTCCCGGGCGGAATGTGCCGTTGCCAGTGACAAAGCGATCATACCGCTGAGAGTGGGTCTTGCGTGTTTGGTGGGAGTACTTAGCGCGCTGGTGCCAGCGTGGTTCGCAGTCCGCAGGACCTAGTCGCGGGGACTGCACCTCGTGGCGTAGGCGAGGACCAGACGAATTTCGAGGCTAGAGAGACACCCGACACGATTGCCGGTCGAACGAGGGTCTTTTGGGACAGGTGGTACGGTGCGACTGAGATTGATTAGGTGACGTTGAACGCGACAATTGGCTGAGGTCTGGCAGACGAGAAACGGGCTGAATTCAAATCCAGTTTGCTCCACTATTCAGTCCCTCGCTTTCAAAAGGAGCGATACCCCTCACAAAAAGTCTGCTATCCGATTACAAGGTATTCCCAGCGACAGCATCAACTCGATTCTCACGAATTCAAAGCAAGAATCGGAGTTTGGCGGGAGTGCCTTAAGCGTATTCCTTCGCCCAGGTTATCGCGCGGTTTCGATAATCCGCCGGTCAATTTCGCGCGACGAACCTTAAGAATCGTTCCTCTCGTAACCTGCGGGGCGTGGCCTTAACTCGCAAAAATACTAGATTGAGGGGTGTCGGTCTCTCCTCCCCCGGAACCCGATGGCACGCTTGGCCAAATGCCCTCATGGTGAAGTCACGCGTGCCTTTCTTTTGTGGCTAAGTCATGTCCAATCCACCTTTGAATCCCCTTCACCAGCCGAGCTCAAACCAGGACTGCGACAGTTGCAAACAATTGCAAGGATCCAGGTTGCCGGTAACGTTGGCTACCCAAAACCCCAAATGCACTGAAAGGGCTCGGGTTTGAGACGGGGCGCTGTAGTGTTTCCGGGCATGCTCGCGCTCGTGCAGTCGATCATTTCTTTTCTTGCCTGCCGAATCCGGAACCGAGCGGTTCTAGAACTAATGTCTTCGCTCATCGCGTTGATGCTGGTGTTGTCGGCGAGCCTCGACGTATTCGCTGGCACCGGATGCAGTCCGTTCGGCGACCCCCCAGCACAAGTCGACCGAGGGTGGTTCGCCAGCTTTGTGACTGCACGCAATTCGGTGTGCCTCGGCGCTACCCGGTTGGGTCCGTGGAGCGACGGAAACGGCGACGCGCGCTATGCCTGTCTCTATGAGCCTCAGCGTGCGGATGAACGAGAGCCATTGCCGATGTTGGTCTTTCTTCATCCCTCCGAAACAAGCGCCTACTCTGTCATTCTCACCGGCTTGGTTGGGCTGATTGACAAAGAAGTTCTGAACGGAGGGAATCCCGGTTTCATTCTGCTTGCGCCACAAGGCCGCTACACCACCCATCGCTATCCTGGCTACGATTCGAACGCGCTCGGATGGGACAATTGGTACCGGTGTTGAGTACCGCTGCGGTGGCAGTTCGGGGTGAGACTTACGAGGAAAACGCGGACGCAGCTTCGATCGATCATTTCGTCGACGAAATGATCGCCACGGGCAAAGTCGATCGTCAGCGGATCTATGTGGTGGGATGGTCCAATGGCGCCGCGATGGCGCTGCTATACGCATTGAATCGGCCGTGGGTCGCGGCCGCGGCAGTCTATTCTGCGCCCGACCCGTTTTCCGCGCTGTTCGACGTGTGCACCCAGACTCCCGCGGCTGTAGCTCCGGCGGGCGACGGTCAGGTGCAAGTATTCAGTCCGCGAGTACCGCTGATGCACGTGCACAACGATTGCGATATCGGCGGGATTTGTCCGAACGGCAGCAGGTTCGCGGCCCGTGTGCGCGCGCTCGGCGGGAGCATCGAGGACGTTATCGTCGATTCCGCGGGAATCCGGGTACCTTCCTGCGACGACTCATGCGGCACCGATGAGATGGCGAATGGCCAAATCGGAACCATCGCCAGTTTCCGCGGCCTGGCTCGTCACATGCGATGGCCGACTCAGTGGAACGAGCGGATGCTGAACTTCCTAAAACAGCATTCGCTCGGCACCGCGAACGATCAGGCCAGACGCGTATCGGTGGTATGCTCAGTCTCCCCCGCCAAGGCGGTGCGAAGGATATCTTTGTTCCACCGGGCACACACTTCGAGCTATCGACACGATGAACCACCTTGACCTTTGATCAACGGGCGGTGGACTATTGCGGCCGGGGTGAACGATCATGTTTGAAAAGCTTGTCGTGTTGATTCTGGCGACGACGTTGCTGGCGGGCTGCTTCGAATTCGAATCTCCCCCGCAGACCACACAGCAGACGACGACGACCACCACCACTACATGCCCGTCGGGGACGCAGCTGCAGAGCGATGGGATGTGTCGATGAGGTCTCGTTAGTCAGAACTCAAACTCTGGAGTGTGCGACACATTCGGGATGAACGCAGCAGTCCCGAATCATCTTCACTACGCCAGACTTTTGACTCGAGGTATTCCGGGAACTCTAAGATTGCAGGCGGAATACGAACCGGAACTGTGACGCAAAGGCACTAGCGGATTCGATGTTTGCTCAGCAGTCGAAGGGATCATTGAAGTCAGCAGGGGCGGCTGGCGGCGGCTACCAAAAGGCAAAGACAAGGCCGCATTAAGTCCCGCCACGCTGCTGCGCTCGCCTCAAACAAGGCGTTTGCTATCGTTCTACAAGGGGCGTTGCCATGCTGTGAGGGAGCAATCAGCATGATACCGGACTTCAAGGGTCATCGTTTCGTAGAGG
Organism: uncultured delta proteobacterium; assembly: GCA_963850125.1. GTDB lineage: Bacteria > Desulfobacterota > Binatia > Binatales > Binataceae > Binatus. Next base: position 102,793 of record CAWKKB010000003.1, read on the forward strand.
ATTTCAATTACGATGGACAACCAGCATGGTATCACTGCGAACGATGCGGCATGAACGTGATGGTGAGAACCGATGGTGCGATGGATTTCCACGTTAGTCGCATAAAACGCGTAGTGATCAATCGTACTTTTCCGCAATCCCACTTAATCCCGCTTTGTTCCATCTCACCCAGCAAATTAAGCCACTGACGATTTCAAATTCAGACACTCAGCCCCGAATTAAGACATTACCCGGCGCGCCCAGTCGATCACCGCCGGATCGTTTTGTTGATATAGTTTCCCGCTGGCATAGGCCAACCTCTACCACCCAATAGAGACTGACTCACACAGCCTCTCCATCGTCGCCATCGAGAAAATCACTGAACAGGTCGCGCTGCTTGGGATTGGCGACTTTCACCCGCGAGCGCGAAGCAGGACTGAGCCCGAACTCGGTCAGGAACGCGCGCATCTGGTCGAGCGCCGTATGCAGAATCGCTAGATACGGCGACGGCATCGGATAACCGCTCGGCGATCTGAAAACCAGTCCATATTTCTGGATTTGTTGCGCTGCCTCCGCCCACCGCCCGTATGCGTCGCAATAGCCACCGAGAGCGGCGCGATCCAGCCTGGATATTATTCCGAGTGCAAGAAGCTCCTTGCTGACTCTGCGCCACTCTTTCTTCGCGACCTTGTCCAGGTGATTGGGGCACGGCGGTATCGCCGGCTCCGGGTCAGGTTCGTTCGCGTTCAGCTTTCGCTTGCCCGGGTTTCCCCTTAGCAATTTCAGATTAGTCGGCGTTGGCGGCGGTCCCGGCGTCTTCATCTGCAACACCCTCCTCCATCACTTCAGCCTTCTGGCCAGTGAGCTTTTCCCATCGCGAGATCGCTACGTCGACAAAGCGAGGCTCCAACTCGATCGCATAGCAGCGGCGCCCGAGCTGCTCGGCCGCGATCAGCTGCGATCCGCTGCCGCTGAACGGTTCGTAACAGAGGTCATTCGGACTCGTGTGCAATTGCATCGGGATCGAGAACAGCCGATTCGGCTTAGAGGTCGGATGCTCGTTGGTTTCGATCTCAGCGCTCGGGACTTCCCAAACTGTGGACGGATATCCGCCCTCCTGCCGGCGTTCGACCTCGGGCTTCTGGCCTTTGATCCAACCGAACATGCACGGTTCGTGCGCCCACATGTAGATCGAATAGGTCAACACTGGCCGGCTCTTCACCCAGATAACTTGCTGATGCATAAAAGCGCCGACCTCGTTCCAGACCGCCTCGAGCATCGCCTGCCTTGCGCTCGCGTGCCAACAGTACCAGGCAGCGTTCGGCGCGATCGCGCGTTCAATCGCGGCCATCATGAATTTGAGATAGAACTCGCGGCCGATCTGGGAGTCGCTCTCGATATCGGGAGAGGGTGCCGCTTCGCGGTACTGCCCTGACCAGTCTTTGTTCCGATTCGCCTTGCCGCGATTCGCCCTAGTCGCCGGATGCGAACCACCTGTGTAGCCGACCGCGTAGGGCGGATCAGTCTGAAACAGCAGGGCCCGTTCCGCGCCCATCAGCCGCGAGACGTCTTGCAGGCGCGTAGAATCGCCGCACAGCAGCCTGTGCTTGCCGAGTTGCCAGATCTGGCCCAAACGCGCGGCAGGGGTTACCGGAAGCGCGGGAATGGCGTCCTGTTCGGTCTCCCTCGCAATGCCCGCTGTTCCGTCAAGCAACTGGCGCAACTCGGCGCTGTCGGTCATGACGAAGCCAGCCAGGTCCTTGAACGCGCCCTTGTCGGTCTCGGCCATCGCTGCCAGCGGATCTAGCGTCGCGAGTAATTTGTTCGCCTCATCTTCATTGACGTCGAGTACCAGCACAGGTACCCGCTGGTCGGGCGTGGTTTCCGCGCGCAGGTGACCGTCGATCAACATCAGACGACCGTCTGGCAACTGACGCGCGAGTAGTGCGTCGGCGTAGCCGATTTCCTCGAGCACGCTTCGCAGCGCGGCGGACTGGCGTGCAGGATGCCTGCGCCAGTTCCTTGGATTGGGAATCAACTCGCGCGCCGCGACACGCCGCAGTTCCAAAATTCGATCGCGAATCGTCTTGCTTGTGATATCCATCATCCCCACCAACACCCCCTAGACCCTAACCTGCGACGACGCGTATGAAGGCCGCGTACGGTCAAATCTCGGCCGATCGTAGCGATCTCGACCGGTATAGGCTCTCCAAGCCCAATCTCGAACTCGAACGTACTTGGCGGACTTCGGCGGACCCACTGTGGCGCAACGAGTTCGCCGAAGACCGCCAATTCAAAGTAAGGACTACCGCACCATCGATTTTCACGGCCGGTTTTCCCGATCAGGTTCGCAGTTGCGACACGTCAAAAGTGACAAAATCCACCCGGCATTCAGCGCGCCCGACGCTTTTTTCGACTGAATTTTCATATAACTGCGGGCACGCTGTAACGTTCTCTGAGATACGGCCGCCTCTTGCGCGATTTGCTCGATGACAGTCGCGAGCTTGGGACCGTCCTTCAATTGCTCAGTCAGCAGAGCTACGGCATCACCGAGCCCACGCTCTTGTTTCCCATCGACGCTCGCCAACAATTCGTCAGCCGTAATCGAGACGGGTTCAGCACACCACTCGACGCGAGCCACTTTTCGCTGTGGATCGGCGATCAGCCTGAAAGCCAACGCCGGAGCCAGCGGCGCAAGATTTGATTTCGTTGCGCAGAAGACACGGCGACCCGGGTAGGAACCGTCGGTCGGATCGTGGGCAACGACGAATCCCGCTCGAGCGGCAGCTATTACTCCGACACTCCCGAGGCCCCGATACAGAGCGTTGGATTTGTCGCCCTTGCCAAGATGCCTGATAAGAACCACCGCGCAAGCGCAGCGCTCGGCCATCGCCGACAGCATTGTCATTATCTTCCGAATATCTTGATCCTTGTAACCGTCGACGTCGCCGCCCAGAAAAGCACTGAATGGATCAAGAACGATCAGCGTCGCTTTCACCTTGAGCACATTTTCTTCGAGGACCGCTAAGTCCTTAGGTAACTCGACGAGCCCGCCGCCTCCGGCCAGCGAAGGACTCAACACAACAACACGACTTAGATCCGCGCCAGCTACTTCCAGACGTGGCTTGATCGTGTCGGCCGGACCGTCTTCCGCCGTTACGAGAATCGCAGTCCCAAGACTGCAGGTCTCACCATCAGGAAACGGAGTCCCGGTACTTACCTTCGCAGCGATATCAATGGTCAGAGTGCTCTTGCCCGTCCCAGGGTCACCGTCGATGACAGTGAGCTTCCGAGCGGCGATTCTTCCTGGCCACAACCACTGTATGGGCTCGGCCTCAATCTCGCTGGCATATCTTCCCTGCGAGGGTTTTGTGGCGACCTCAATGGCTTCGTCAATCGCGCTCTCAATTTCCTCGCGAGATATTCCTTTAGGCGGATGGACACGAAGCGCTTCGAGCAGCGGCCCCTCTCTCTCGACGACCGCCTCTAAGAGCGCACGCCGCATTTCGTCACGATCGTAACGGCATTTGCCCCCTACCGAAGTAGCGTGGGATACGAGCGCATATCGCCATCGGATCGATGTCGACTTTCTGCTTGAGTTCGCTGGCGTCGCGCTTTTCATGCTCCAGCCTTCTCAACCAACGCCTTGAGCGCGGCCAGCGGGACGCGAATCAGCCTCCCTTCGTCCAACCTAACTGATGGTAGTTTTCCCGCTGCTACCAGTTCGTAGAGCTTGGACCGCGATACGCCCAAAATCTCCGCAGCTTCGGACGGGCGCAGCAATAACCGTTCGAGTTTTGATTCCATCTATCCTCCTCCCTTCCACACGATCCATTTGAAACGATTGCTTCGACTGTTGCAATGCTCACCGACACCGATTAGCGTGTTAACGCAAGAAATGAGTGCAACACGGAAATCTCGGCGAAAACTCACGATTGCCGCGGCCATCGAGTCCCCTACAGGACCCGGCAACTTTTTGAAGGAAGAAATCGACCGAAACGACGCGGCCAGGGACCGCGTCGGCGACCACCCTCCTCAGCGACTCGACTGGCTGGTGTCGCAACTCCAGCGAGATCCGCTGGATCTCAGCACAGCATTGCAAACGTCAGACTCGGACCTTCTGCTCGAACTGGCCTGGTTCAGTCATGCCGAACCAACCGGATCGGCTGAAGAAATTCTCAAGGCCCTTGCCACCTTGCGCGAGACATTACGCAATCTACGACCGGCTTGGATGACGCAGATCGCGTTCCCAACCGAAGGACAAATCATTCGGCACTTCGTGATCGTACCAAAGGCGCGCCGTGTACGGTGGGCAGGAACGATCGAATCGTACTTCTCGTCTGATCACTTTCCGACCGCGATTCTTCTCGCTGCGGCTGACGTAATCCAGGAAGAAGGCCTCCGCGTCAGGCAATGCACGCGGGCAGAATGCGGTCGTCTCTTCGTCAAGCGAAAAAGAGGGATCTATTGCAGCAACGAATGCTCACAAAAGGTGCGCGACGAGCGCTTTCGAAAAAGTCATTCGGCGGTCGAACTCAAAGAGCGCCGCCATCGTCATTACGTAGCGGCCGTGAAACGGCGCAGGGGTCCCGTCGTTGCGTCCAAAGTCCAGCCGCGTCGGCCAAGTAAGGAGACCGACTAATGGGCCGCGGGAGGAGAGGAGCGCAGGAAGGCTCCATCTTCCAACGGAAGGACGGACGGTGGGTCGGCTCTCTCAATCTGCGGTGGGAAGACGGCAAGCGCAAGCGACGGCACTTTTACGCCGCGACAGCCGCGGAGGTGCGAGACGAACTGCTCAAAGCTCGTACCGATCAATCGCATGGGCTTCCGGTCGCGAGCGAACGACAAACGGTTGCTAAGTTTCTCGAGGACTGGCTCGAACACACTCTTAAAAACCGGGCCAAGCCTCGTAGCTTCGAAAGCTTTACGACCATAGTCAACAAACACATCGTTCCCACACTCGGTCGAATTCGCCTCGACAAACTCACGCCTCAGCAAGTTCAAGCTCTGCTTGAGAAGAAGCGACAGCCGTATAAGACAACGACCAATTCCGGGAAAGCGATCGAGAAGCACGGCCTCTCGGCGCAATCTGTCGCCAGTATACGAACGGTGCTCCGAAGCGCGCTCGGTCAGGCATTAAAATGGGGAATGGTTGCGCGCAACGTCGCCACATTGATCGATCCGCCTCGAATCCCCCGGCCAAAGACCCATACCATTGATGCCGAAGGCGCGAGGAAGCTACTCGAAGCCGCCCGTGGCGAGCGCTTCGAAGCAATCCTAGTGCTTGCCTTAACACTCGGCCTACGACGTGGCGAAATCCTCGGCCTGCGATGGTCGGATGTTGATTTCGCGAGTCGCGCGATCCGGGTGAATCAAGCGCTCCAACGCGTCGGCGGTAAGCTTCAAGTGACCGACGTGAAAACGGAACGCAGCCGGCGAGTTGTCGCGGTTCCAGATAGTGTAATTCGGGCGCTCAAGATTCGCCGCGCGCAGCAGACTCAAGAGCGACTGATCGCGGGTTTGAAATGGAAGGATAGCGATCTCACTTTCACGAATCCGACTGGTGGCCTATTGGAACCGATTACGTTGCACCGCGATTTCAAGCGGTTATTAAAGACCGCCGAACTATCCACGGCGACGCGGTTTCACGATCTTCGACATACAGCTGCGAGCCTGCTGCTCGCCGAGGGCGTCCATCTTCGGATGATCATGGAACTCCTCGGACATAGCTCAATCTCGCTCACCGCAAACACCTACGCTCATGTGATGCCTGCAGCAATGCGCGAGGTAGCCGACCGGATGGAATCGATTCTCGGCTGATCGTGTCGGGCTATTCTCAGCGAACGCTGTGCACTTGGGGAAGCATCAAGGTTACAACCACACTTCGTTCGAAGGCCACGTCAAACGAGCACACGAAATTGCAGGAGCGATCATGCAATTCAACTAGTTCATCGGCACTCGCCTGGTTGATCAGTAGTTTTGTAATCTCGGCTCCTTCCGGGGTTCCATCGAAGCCGGTTGAGCAAGTCCACATTCATTTGAGCAACACGCCACGCAGGGCTTCTTGCCGAACGTTCAGTTTGTTCGCGGCTGGCGGTTCAGCAGGGAGTGCACCTTGCGGTTGGCAATGATCCTCGGTTGAGACTGTCGCTATCGTTTAGAAGGAACGTCCGGCAATCGGAGCCTACAAGCTTTACGATCTGCGGTCGTAGGTCGGAGCGAAAGACGCTCTCCACACGACTCTCGAGAGTCCGCGCCTGAGGATTAACGAAGAATACATCTCTCAAGGAATTGTTGTTTTTCAATCCAGCCGCAAGAAGGTATTTGAAATGCAGGTCCATTGGTGGAATCGAATATCCGATGATCGCGATTCTCGTCGCGCTGCGAATCGCGGAGACCGCATTGTCCCAAACGTCTGAAAGCAATACAGCCGGGTTTTTGCTCCATGTGGGCGGAGCCAACAGAGGATTGAGGCCGTCGCTTCTTAACTGTTCGTAGGTTCCGAACACTTTGGGTTTTTCTCGATCTGTCTGAACAGCCCAATTGATAGAACCATGGGGTTTCAGCACGTGTATTGCAGCGGCCGAGGTCGGATCGGAGGCAGCAACCCGTACGCAGCGGGCCGAGTTATCAAAGTCCGGTAGGTTCTGATCGAAACCGTAACTGAATGGGATCTGGAGACGATGAAGACTATCCTCGACCAGGGTGTCATAGTTGAAGGTGATCACGCTATCGGCTCGGTTGAGGCCTCGCTCCTCGGGGAAGCCGGACATAGTTAGTGCGAAAAGATCGTACCTCGAACAGCCGCAATAGACTCCCTTCCGCGGTCCCCAGTTCCCCTCACGTTCGATAGTCCAACCGTCTGGGACTCTGTTTCCCAGGAGTATAAACGCTCGCTCTATTGTCGGAACTGCTGACGTCTTGGCGAAATCCAGGGTAGCCGCTATCGCAAGGGCGGCGGAACGGTTCAAGGAGACGTCGCCGGTGGCCGCGGCAAGAGAAAAGACTTCCTCGATGTTCTCTAGATTCAGCGGAACTCTCTCAGCAGCGCCAGTTGCCTGCCGCCGAAACTCCAAAACTGTTCCGATAGCATCCCTCTCGGCCCTTTTTCCTTGACGCTCGAAGGATTCAAAAGCATCTCTCATACGATTGGTGAATTCGGACACCAGAGGAAGGCCGGCATCGTGCGAGTATCCCGCGCCCAAGATGTAAACGTTGCTGTCGTTATAAATGAGGGCGCCTGAACCCATGGATTCTCTACCTCACGCCGATCCTGCCCGGCGGCGAGTTCGCGCGCAATCGTGGGCGCAGCGTCGTTCCTGACCCATCTTGCGAGAAATGCGTCTCGATGTTCGACGAGCACAATATGCGTCGTCAGTGGCTCATCTGCGCAGTCGGAGTACGTGAAATAAAGAGTGTGGCTTATCGTAGATCGTCCAGCAAATTGTGGACAGCACAATCTGCATAGCGTTCCAGCGCACCGACTTCGAGCGTACAATCGGCGCTATGCCAGCAATCGAAACCCAACTTATCGAGCGTGCCTTCCAAGAGCTGATCAATACGAAGCATCTGTATCAGTCGATTGAGATCGATTTCAGACCGACGGTCATCAGAAAAGCTACCGAAGAACGAAGCCGGCGAGCCCAACTTGCTGCTGCTGGCGGCGGCAGTGCTGGGCCCAATACGGAGACCATAGTGAATTCGCTGCTCACCGAACTCGATGCAAAGAACTGGCTTTTCGTTACCGCATGGGATGAGAGCGCTGACTACGAGGGATCGATTCCTTTTTCGCTTTTGCCGGTAAAGACACTGTGTTCGGTATGCGATGATGTCACGTCTTTCAATCCGTGGGCTAGTGCCTCTGTATCAGCAGCTACAATGTCGCCTGGGGTCGGGCATAAGCAGGTCTTTTGCCTTCCTCTTCAATGCCAGGGATGTCGGTCGAGCTTCATCGGCTTTATGGTCGCTCGAAACGATAGAAAAATCCAGCTTGTCGGTCGAAGCGAATTCGAGCACGTGCAGGTTCCGCCGTGCATCCCAAAGGATCAAAAGGATTTCTACTCGCAGGCAGTCATCGCATTCAATTGCGGTCAATTTCTTCCCGCATTGTTCGTTCTCAGAACCCTAATCGAGCAGCACATGCGCGCCGCAACGGGGCTCACTGATCTCCGTGGCGACGAGTTGTGCGACGCCTACAACAAGACGTTGGAGAACGATTTCAAAGCCCGATTTCCTTCATTCAAAGAGATATACGGTAACTTGAGCGATGCGATGCATCGCGCGGACCCAAACGAATCTCTTTTTAAATCTGAGCTTGAGCGGGTTGTTCTTCATTTCGAGGCGCTGATGCTTTACGCGAAGGGAAAGAAGCCCGTGACAGACGACTCAGCTAAACCAAAGTGAACTCCCGCCACGCCGCCTCGCGCGCTCGCGTGCGAGTGTTCCTCGTGGCTGAAACAATATTAGAATCTGAGAGGTTGCTCATGCAGATCATCTCCGCGTTGGCATGGCCCATCGTCTCGTTGGTAGCCATAGGAGCTGTCCTAATCATAGTGCGATGGCTTCGCGACGCGATCGTGCAGGCCATGACCGAACGACCGGTGAAGGTAGCAGTGGGCATAGGCAAGATGCACGCGACCGCTGAAACGAGAAAACGCGACGAGGTCGGCAAGGTTGAGCACGGAAGCCTGGTTGAGGAGAAACCTTCAAAACTGGAAGTGCCAAAACGCATCGACGCAGAGCTATTCGTGCTCCGCGACGAAGGCGGGCGCGAACGCGCCAAACTAGGTGTGACAGATACCGATGCCACTTCTCTGACGCTCTACGACACCCAGGGAAAAGAGCGCTTATCGATCTTTGTGCTCGCGGATGGTTCTTCGACAGTAGCGCTTTACGACGACAAAAACATTCGAACGATGCTATCGCGTAGCGAGACGATGGGGGTGGAGGGGCTCAGCATTCGTGGTCCTGACAGAGAGAACGGTATTTATCTTCTGGTCGGCTCCGAGGGGCATCCGAGCTTAGATATCAGCGATCAGCGTGGGTTGGCCGTTTTCAGTCTTTAGTTGTCGCCGAAAATTACGTTCGCTTTGGAGGTCCCGGATGAAATATAGAGAACTCGCCGACCGGCTAAAGACGTTCAGAGATGGATTGAAGAAGCACCGCAGACTCTATAGCGACTCTTTGCATTCCTCGATCCCAAACTACCCAATTCGGAACGGCGAGAAGCTCAACGAGCAGGAGGTAGCCCTGACGCGACAATTGTACCTGCTAGAGCCATTTTTACAGCGACTGGCGAAGCAGCGGATCAGGTTTCACCCGGCGACGCGGACGAGTTGGGACATCTTCAAAGTCGCGACTGGCAACGACGCTGCTATCATCAAGGGTCCCTCACTGAATGACGCGATCTTGGAGTTGGAGGGTGTGATCGCGGTCGTAGAGAACGAACCCTTCGACGCTGAAGTACCGACAGCTGAGGTAAGACCAACTGCGCAGACTGCGCATGCCGCGACGACGGGCGACATCAACATTAGCGGCGGTAACGTTACGATTGCTGGCGGGACGATCAATGTGAATCAAATTAACTTGGCAGACTTCATGCGGGCCATTTTGCCCATTATCGACGAAAAAGCTGAATCACCGGGACAAGCTAACAAGTTGAAGGAATTGCTGTCGCGCGCGATTGATAGCCCGCTCGGAAAGATACTCACTAAGATTGGAGTTGGTGAAGTTCTTAAGCACGTCTAACTGAAAGTCGGATAGCCGCTCGAGAGCGACTACGATCCAGTTTTGAAATGGGATGGGCACATATTTAATGGCGAACCGTAAAGCGATCTCTGAAGGACTGGCTCTAATCTTTCAGGGTATAGAACGTCTCAAAGACGAGTTTCCAACTCGAACATTCACAATCGATGGCCGTCTGGTGGGCGACATTGGAGAGGTCATTGCGGAGTTAGAATACGACGTTAGTTTACACATTGTTGCGCAGCCGCGTCATGACGGAAAGACCTCAGACGGTCGCGAGGTTCAGATCAAGGCAACTTTCAAGGATTCGTTAACGTTTGTGAGCGTTCCGGACTACTACCTCGGATTCAAGCTATACGTGGACGGCAACTATGAAGAAGTCTTCAACGGCCCCGGGAGCCTGATCTACGAGCGATATCAAACGCGAAAAGATATCGGCAAAAGATTGCTATCCTTTCCGATAAGCGAGTTGCGCAAACTCTCACAAAACGTTGAACGAGACAAACGTATTCCGAAACGCGAAGCGAAGGAGGCCGCCGGTTGATAGGGTATGCTAGAGCAACGTGAGATATTCCATCCGCCGTTATCGCTCGCGCGCTCGTCTGCTAAGTCGTTCTCGAAATGAACCCCCGCCACGCTGCCGCGCTCGCGCTTGTGGGTTGGTATCTGATGGCGCCTCCGCCATTTCCTCACGCTAAATCGCCGTTCGCCCTAGATGACACACGCCCGCTCGCTCAGTGGAAGTTAATCAACAGTTTCGACACCGCTGCCGCTTGCAAAGCCCGAAGCACGTCGATTAGGGACTCACCCGTGGACGCGGTCGCTGCGATAGGAAACGCCGCTCAATGCATCGCGAGCGACGATCCGCGCCTCAAGGGGAAGTAGGCTGAATTATCGGCTGGCGACGGATCGACAATGACCTTATCGCTTGATCCTTTGAAGCTTGGTCCGCAACCTCATTGGCCTTTGTCACGAGGGTAGGGCCAAAACGGGCGTTGAAGCGGTCGGCGTCGTGCCGTTCGATATAGGGTAGTGCAACAAGCGATATGGGGGGAACGGCTGCAAGCGCGAGGTCCGTTGCATAGTGATCATAGGCTCCTTGCACGTGACCATCGAAGCGCTTTACGGACGAGATTTGGGCTATGGTTCTTGCGGTATGTGGTTCAAGAAACGTGACCGTCAGTTTGATGGGCTTAACGTCCCAGACGAAACCTATCGGCACCTCTACCGCTGGTATTGCCAGTAAATCTGCATCATGCGTAGATTGGTTGTCGCCAACCACAATGACTTCTTGGAAGTCCGCGGCTAATGCATCGCGGACTAGATTGGCCAAGGCAGGGTTCAACTTCTCATAGAAATCAGCAATGTGAATGGTGAGGGAAGAATCAGACAGGACGGCGACCTTGAGTGGTAGCTTGGCCGTTCCGACAGGCGTGGCTGTTACTACTTGCGCCGGAAGGTCCGTATGAGCGCAGGCGGCCAAGACGAGCGCCAAAAGCGCCGCGATGACAGTAATTCGCGTCGAGCGAGCGAGACCCACTCGCCGATTGTCGGCCTTGAATGCCACTCGTGAGAACCTATCACTCCGGTGTAGCCAGCGCGACGACGATAAAGCGCGCGAGCTTTGAATCGCGTGACGCCCAGGCGCATCGTTCGTTTATGGTTCATCCGAACTTCGACCCGCACCGACGACCATTCGCATTCACCGATGCAAATACGTTTCGCAGTGCAAAGCTCGCAGCTGCCTGAAGCGCGCGACACTGGTCGCTGAAAAACGATACCGCAGGTCGTCACGTTCGCCAAATCGAGCTGTGCGAGCGGCACTGCCAAATCGTCATCGAGCGCGAACGAGCGCGCGGACTTGAGATCAACGATCGGTGGAATGAATAGCGCCTGAGAGCTTTATTTTCCTTGCATGCTTGCGAGAGCTTTTTCGATCAGCTCTTCCATTGCCTGATGGACTGCCTGATCGAGTTTTTCGTCCCTCGGCGCAGTGTCGCGGCGCGCCAGCGCGAGGCGACCACCGCACGGCGTGCCGTCCAGCAGGGTGCGATGCGTCAGATCTTTTGCGTCGTTCGGATCGAGGATCATGATGCGATTGCGAACGCTCGGGTGCAGCTGCTCAGCATCGCTCGGATCGATAAGCGGCAGCTTGCATTTCATGCAGAACGCCTTCGACTTCGTGAATGTTACTTTCATCTCTCGTCTTCCTCGAAGTCGTCGCGTTGATGGCCGGTGGCGATACCAATTGTAGAAGAATACTCTCCTGAGTACAAAACCGTGCCCGAGGGATGCGCGCGTCTCGCTCAGTTGGGCCACGTGCGCAGCGAGTTTCGCGACGCTACGTTTTGGGGTTTCGTCATCGATGATCGCGCGCTCGCGCTCTTGAGATTGGCGACAGACGCGACGAATAGCGCTCGACGAATTTATGTTCCTGAAGGACCGAATATTCTCTGCCACTTGGGATTGGCACATGCGGGAACTAGATCGCACACAGGTGGTTCGCGGACTGGGCCCGGCCAAGTTCCCAACTCGATCTCCTCAGAGAGTTGCCGGCGGCGTGGCTCCTGGTCTAAGTCCAAGTTTCCATCCACAACCCTCGCAGACCCAGTAAACGGTGTCGATCGCTGCGGCGGACGAGAGCTTCACCTCTTCATCAGCGTAACGCGTCACAACTCGTGGCGTCACCAAATTGGGCCCGACAGCGGTTGTCTCAGGGGAGTCCGTGGAGAATGGTTCCTTCTCTACCTCCCGCTCGATGATGTCGTTGCAAAGATCGACGCATTCATCGCAGATGTAGACCGCTGGTCCGGCGATCAGCTTGCGCACGTGATCTTGATGCTTGCCGCAGAATGAACAGGCTAGCGTGTCCACGCCAAGAGTGTAGCAGACGATGACGCCTCAGCCGCATATGTGAGCATATCAGCTGCTTTTCGAGCGTACAGGACAAAAAGATAAAGCCGCAGACGAAATCTGCGGCTCTTTGTTCTAAAGTTGTTCTGATCTCGCGGTGCGCGAGCGTGCTCTATCTGCTTGATAGAGCACTGAAAACGCAGATAACGACTAGATAAACGCTCGTCGAGCGCTGAAGTGAAGAGACTGAAAATCCTTGTGGCGAGTTCGATCCCTCCCTGACCACCAACTAACCCGCATTTTAGTAGAGACTATGGAAACCCATCGGCAACACCGGCCAAGGGCTTGGTGTACAAATGAGATCGAACGTCTTCGGGCGATTTCGGCAGATGTCGCAATATCCCGGAAGGCATCGGGTGTGAAACTTTTTCGTTTGGAGGGGCTGCGCTATGACCCCGTTGCTTCTGGCTCAGATGCCGTGGCTGTCAAAGGTGGCTGTCAAATTCGGCGTCGGCGCCGGAAACCGACGAATACCTTTTGATTTTGTTGGCGTCCCCGACGGGATTTGAACCCGTGTTACCGACGTGAAAGGCCGGTTTTTTAGATGAGTGTTTATTACATTAGTCATTGTGTGAAGCGCTGTGCTGTGGTATGCTTGGTGGTAAAGTGGTGGTCAGTTGCGCGCGTGAATAGTAGCGTTATCGCTACTACTGGGCTGTGATAGATGTGGAGAAGGTGCTGGAGATGATTTTCTCTTACCCTTGAATAAATGTTTAGAAAATAATATAATAGCTATAAGATTTATTACTAAGATGTTGTACTAACGGGATAGCTTAAGGCGTTGGTCGCTCACGGAGGGCTGTGTACGTTCTAAGGCGTTGGTTTGACGAGATAGCATAAGGGCAATGAATCAGGGGCTTTTCTTGCTAAGGCGTTGCCGCTAAAGGAAAGGGATAGCGCTCTGACGCCGGCCCTGAAATCGAACTAGAAGAGGGGGAACTACGGCGCGGGAAAGCCGCTAAGTGCTGCCCCCTCAGGTAGGTCATGTTGACGAGCGAACTGAGCGTCGTGTTCAGATTCTTGTGACAGAGAAGAGCTGATATGTCTGCTATCTCGGCGCCGCGCTCAAGCAGGTGCGTCGCGCAGCTATGACGGAACATATGCGGATGGACGAGACCTCGATGCGGGCGAGTTCGGCCCGAGCTTTGAACATCAGCTCGGCAGCGCGTACGGTCAGCCGCTCGCCACGAGTGTTCTGAAAGATTGGCGCTCCGGATCCTTCGCCCACGCGAGAGTATCTCCACTTCTCGAGAGCGTCGCGCGCGGGCTCACCAATCAGGACGATGCGATCGTCGCCTCCTTTGCCGACGTGATACGAACGTCGCCCGGGTGTCCGCCGCGCAGGTCCTCCCAATAGAGCGAAATCGCTTCTGCAATATTGCAGCCCGACGCGTAGATTACTTCGAGCATTGCGCGGTCGCGCAGGTCGAGCGCGCGATGATCTCGTATGTGCGTGCGACGCGAGTCGAGGGGCGGCTCGGCGGCGATCATGGCGGCGATTTCCTGGGCCGAGACGTCCTCGGGATTCTGGGAAAGGCGCGACGCCGGAAAACGATACCTGCGTCGGATTCACGACACCCAACGCGGCTTCGAGCCAGGCGAAAAAGCTCGAAAGGCAGTCGCGGTGACGCTCGGCGCTGATGCGGCTGAGCCTGAGTGTGAGCGCGGCCAGGTGCTTGTTGATAAGTTCGCGCGTGATCTCGGTCGCGTCCGGCTCGCGCTCGATCAGAATCGATACGTGCTCGCGAAACTGGCGCAGGTCACGGCCATAGGCCGAAAGGCGTATGCGGGCTGTAGTTCCCGAGACGTCGGACCCTCAAAAATTCGTCGACGGCGGCGCTAAGCAACATGTTCGTACCCTCCTTCGAGCGGCTGGAAGCGCGTCGCTCGGACCTCGCGCCCGAATTCCTTCACCGGCTCGACGAGAGCGCGCATCTTCCGCGCCAGCTCGCGCATCTGCTCATAGACCGCTGGATTCGCGCCGGCCAGACAACGGTTGTCAGCGCTGAGCTCGAGAATTTCGGCATTGTTCTCAAAAGCGTAGATCAGATCGGGTATCTCGCTTCTGAGCGTCGTCCGCTTGTTGTGCTGGAATCCGATAGCGCTCAGCAGACGACGATAGCGACTTATGCGGAAGCGACGCGATCCATCGACTCGACTCCGAGACGACAGCGCGCACTATCTTCGTCGCGCACTGCCTGCTCGCGACCGGACCGCGGCGACCGTCGAAAAAGGAAGCGTAAGCATCGAGGCGCCAACCGCGATCGGCAACGCGAACGAGATAGAAATCCACTGGACGTTATCATCGTCCGACCCGCAACCGCGGCTTTCGCCAGCCCGTCATCACGTAGACGCGCGTGCGATCCATCACGAACGCCAGAACCTTGCCGTACGGCGTACGAGAGAGACGCCTCCGGATAACCCGGCTCAGCCTTTACCCGCTTTCATGCGAACCCTCCATGTGGGCCGATTGTTATCCACAACCAGCAAGCCCCAGCCGACGCTACCCTGTTGATCGACCCGAGCGCAATATATACGCTGAACAATAGGTTGCGTATCAACAGACGTTATAGACGCATAGTAATAAGCGGCCAATGAATGCTTGAACCAGCGGCAGATAACATCGGGCGCGTGGCGAAGAGAGCACTATCGAAGCGCCTCGAGAAGAGCGCTGGACAAGTGCAACGAACGCTGAGAGCTACGACCGGTGAAGAATGCGACGAGCGCGTATTCGGCGAGGATAAGCCCGAGGAACGCACCTGACCGAAATGCAAGACGAGTGCCGTATAGCGAAAGCAGCGCTGAAAGCGCTGACTAGATTTTTGTCCTGGCGCGCTGCCCTCGATCGCCCGTGCGGCCTCTTCGCTCACTGCGGGAATCTCGTAATGCCGAGGCGACTCTTCTCCGCCGTCTTCACCGAACAGCAAGGTGATATGAAGACCGATCCCGTGTATGCCGGCATCTCCTCGACCTCGCGGCCCCAGCGATCCGGAAACCTTCGCGCGAGCAAATGCTCGCGCTGCGCGCCAGTCGTCCGGCGCCGCGTCGTGCCATTTCTTGACGAGCGCGCTCTCGCAGTCGAGCTCAGCCTGCTCCAGCTCGCGCAAAAACGTCGCGAATGGTTCCTCGCCGGCCGACTCCCTTCTTCCGCTATCTCGAAAGCGAATCGGCCGATATACCGGCCGCGGCGCACGCGCTTGAAATAATTCCCGACCCGCACCGCATCGCAAACGATTTTTTGAACTGCGGGCGTCAACTTAACGGAGCGCCAACCTTGCCGGGCGCATCGTCGTCGTCGATTCGGGCACGAGCGCGCGTCGCGCTCCCCTGCTCCCCTGGGCGTGAGCGCTTCCGCCATTTCTCTTTTCGACACTTCGCTGAGCACACTTTTCTGATTCGGCTTTCTTTGGCTCGAATTCAGCGTCTACAGACTTCACAGATCATTTCGACTCTCCACATTCGCAACTCGCCGCGCAGATCGCCGTTCTCAGACCGTCACGGAACGGCAGGAGCGGGCCTTCACGCGCGATATCTCCGCTTCGCCGCGGCGGCGATCGCATTTATGACCGCCAGGGAAGCGCCGGCGCCGCTCACCTCGAGAATTTCCTTAAGGCGTCAGCCATCCTTTGCGGTGATCTCGGCAACAAGGCGTCTAGCGCCTTCAAGCATCGCCGGCGCATCGGCGCCGTGCATTCGATTGAATCGCTCCAAGCTATCGGCCACATGCAACTCGCGCCTGGCGTATCCCACGACTGCCAGTTCGCGACATCGTTTGCTGCAAACGAGAATCATCGTTTGCGCTTCCCTTTTCGTCAGGCCAGCGGTGTGCATGAGGCCCTGAATTTCGGTTATTCCCTCGGGTGTCGGCATATCGTCGCGCCTGAAGGGAAGTTCCCCGTAGTCCTTTGGCGAGTCCGGGACGGCTTCCAAAGCGGCGGCTCGGGCCTCAGCCGCCGTGAGAGCTTTTTTCGAAGCCGCGGCCGTTCCTTCGGGTACCTGCGCTGCGATCTCCGTCAAGCGATCGAATTCCTTTCTGATAGCCAAATCGCCGTCGAGAAACTTTCGTCGCCATGCCGAATCAGTGTTCAGTTCTTCGAGGCGAGCCTTAGCCTGCTCGGGCGTCGAGATCAGCATTCGGCTGTGCGCGCGACTGCATGCCGGCGGCGATCTCAAGCAGCCGATCGCTCTCGCGTCTGACAGCGAGATCCCCGCAAGGAATTTTGCGCCCCATTCCTTATCGGAGTTGAGCTCGGCAATTCTCTCCGAGGCCGCCTCGGGCGTCATTCATAGGCGCGCGGCCGACTGTGAAGCGACGGTGCTCGCTTGCTGTTGGTCTAGCATGATGATTTGTAGGCTCTTTAGCTGGCCCGAGCGCGGCTACAGCTTCGCGACTCTTCCGATACTCTAGAGGCGCGGGCTGCGGTACTCTTCTTCTACAAGCAGCAGACGCAGAGCGAAGCGCCTAGAGAGCTCAGAGCGTCTCTCCCGCCGGTACAGTGGTGCGGCATATGGTACATTCCGGGTAGTCTCTTACTGTTTCATGGACATGATTTTGCTCTCCCTGATCGTTAGTAGATCACCTTGCTCTTACTATGATGAATTTCTCGAATATCTTCAGCGCCTGAAGCACGCGGCGTTTGGCGCGACGAGCCCCCGGTGTTGCCCGGAAGCTTAGCCACGTTCACCGTGATCTCGATATCGCCGGTCGTCGGCGCGTCACGCCCTCGACAATCGAGAATTCGGTCTCCCCCGCATTTAAGCTCAGCGACCAGTTTGCCATCGTCCTCTACCTCCTCCAGTAGAATGCTTGTTGTTTCGACGCGGCGCGTTTTTTGGGTCGGCTTACTTGCAGCATTGCGTTGTGCCGCTCCAGATCGCGCTCGACCGCTTCGTAACCCTTGGCGCAATTCGAGATGAAGGCGCTCAGCGTGTTCTTGAATTCGGCAAGGACTCGCGCCCTCGTCGGCGTCGAGAGAGCCAGGAGAAAATCCTCTGCGTCCCTCCACAGCGCTTTGGCGGCGTCGGTTGATGCCGCGAACGCTGCCTCAAAAGCCGCGGCGTGTTCCGCGAACTTCTCGTTTCTCGCGATATCGGACTCGTATGCGGCGAGGTCTGCGGCTTCGGCCTCGGCCTCGTCAAGCTCCACGGCCTTTACCTCGAGCTCTTCCTTCGCCACCTTGAGCGCGTTGACTATGCGTAGCTCAGCCTCGATCCGATGCGCCGCCAGATTATCGCTGTCTAGGACCTGACCAGACAGCGCCGCGCGCATCTCCGCGATGTGGCTTCCTTGGCCGCTATCTCGGCTGCGACCTCGCTCGCTTTCGCCTCGACGTTCTCGGCTGTGATTTCCTTGCCCTTCTTTTTGAACCAATCGGCTACTGCCATATTCGTGTCTCCTTTTTTTTCTAAGCAGACCTTTTGTCAGGGTGCGCTGACTGCATCGGCTTCAGGTGCCGAGCTCGCGCCTGCTGCTTCGACGTCGGGCTGGGCGCGTCGGCCGGCGGGCTCGGAATGTCGGTCGGGCTGATCCCGGTTTTCTTCGCGATCGCGTGCTGAAACGCTTGCGCGAATAGCTGCGGATCGTTCTTTTGCGCCCAGCAGAGCAGTTGCATCGTCGCGTTGCGCGCCGCGACGAGCTGAATGTGAGTGAGCACGATCTTGCGCTGCGCTGAGTTCATTTTCGCGAAGCCCGGCGATTTCGCGACGTTCAAAACTTCCTGCTCGCTCGCGCTCGTGCCGGTCTTTTCGTTGTAACCACCGCGGAGCTTCCCCATTGATCACGCGTGCGAGGGCTCAGCGGCACTGGCGCCGGTGCGTTGGGATCGGGCACAAGGCCCGGCTGGCCGCCGATGTAATAAGGGACATTCGGCGGGATGACTCCATTAGGCCTGCAGAACCTGGTCGGCCGGATCGAGCTTTTCCTTGGTGACGTTGATCGGGCTGATCATGTTCGCGAGAACGCCCGGCTGTCCTACTACGGGGCGCCGGTCCAGTCGCGCGTCGGTGAGCCATCTTTCGCGAGCGCCGGAATGCGATTGCGGATGTTATCCATCCAGTCGTTGACTTCCCGAAGTGAAGGATCCGACGCCTTGGCCGACTGGCGCGCGAGCGTCGAGAATGGAATCGCGCCGCCTGCGAGCTGGCCAGTGAATAGTGAGAATTTCGCCGGAAAGTTTTTGTCGCTGCTGATCCCGTCGACGAGATCGAAAATGTGACTGGCGGTTTCCATCGTAGGCATATCGGTAAAGCTGCGCGCGGTGCCCAGCGCCGCCATGTAGAGGGCGAGCTCGGGCGTGACGGTGGTGCCGTTCTCGTCGAGGACGGGATGCCCGTCCTTGGCCGCCTGCTCCAGATATGGCGCAGCTTCGATCGCGTTGGCGATAAGACTCATCGGCTGCCGGAAAGGCTCAGGGCATTCCGACGTAATAGGCGCCATTGGGCGTCGGCACGCGCACGGAATTAGGCGAGATGTGCTGCTTCTCGTTCATCAGGCGCGCTTGCTTGCTTTGCGGCCCGTCGCCCGTGATATCGCCCGCAAGACAGTGGTAAGCGACGGCCATCCCGATCGCCGTTCCTAGCCCCATGCGTGCGCGCGCGAGGCCAGCTTCGCGGCCAGTCGCGGTGAATCCAGCCCCAGTTCTCCCGGGTGATCGGAAGCGGTATCCAGCCTGCGCCGTAGCGGATCATCTGGTTGTTGATGCTTCGAAACGGGAAGAGCCATTGCTCAGCTGTGCCGACACCGCGCGCGAAAGGGTTATCTGAGTTCGCGAGGCTGTTGACGATGCCCGTACCTTCGGTCTGTCGGGTGAACGTCGCGAAGTCCGACCAATTGTTCGCAGCCGCGAAAATATCGGGGCGCGCCTTGATCAGCGGCATGAGCTCTTTGATTCGCGCCGACGCCGCTGCTCCCGGTGAGTCCTTCAGAGATCGCCTGGTCGCGCGCAATCGGATACGCGAGCGCTTCGGCCTGCGCCTCGTGCGCGATGACCTTGCCGAATTGATGCGGCCGGTGACCAGCGCGCCCATCCCTTTTTCGACGTAATCACCGAGATGATCGATGCCCTGGCCCAGATCGTCTTTTCCAATCCCGTGCCGTGCGATACTCAGGGGCGATGATACCGCTCAGATAGCCGGCGCTGAACGCCATCCTTCGCGTAGTCGGTATCGGCGAGCTTCTGCGAAGGCCGCGCGATCATAGGCTGGACCGCCTTCGGTCGCGCTCTTGTACCAGATTCGCAATCCCTCTTTGATTCCGGCGACGCTGCCTCGAAGCATGCTCGTCGCCTCCGACGTCGCGATATCGCCCGGAACCTGGCAGGACCGACGCGACGGCGCGCACGGGAACCTCCGCCAGCGAAGTCGCGGCGTTGCTGAGTAGGATGCGCAACGGCGTTTTCAGGTCTGCCAGCATCCCGAAGCGATACAAGCTGTAAAGCATCTGTCCGACGCTAGCCTTTCCCGCAGACTGCGATAGGCCATCGCGGCCGATTTCATGATCTCCGGGTCGGTCTGCTTCGCGAGCATTTCGGCCAGCATCATCGGGCTGTAGCCTTCGGGGAGTTGCTGAGCGATTCTCGCGGTCGATGCGATGCGCAGATTTTTGGGCTTGAGCGGATCGACTGATCTGAAGCCCGCGCGCCAACTCGCTGCCCTGCGCTATCTGCACCGTAGAGCTGTCGGTCGCGAACGCGCCGTAGCGTGCATCGAGGTCGGAAAGCTCTCTATCAACGTTCTCACCATTGCCGGCGCGCGTGACGAGGTCGAGGCCAGTTTTGTGAAGGTCAGCGGCCTCGGCATCCATCGCGCTCGTCAAAGCCGCCATGCGCGTCGCAACAGGAACATTCTCGGCTTCTGCCGCGACCTGTTCCGGCGTCAGGTTCTGCGCCTCACCTGCGGCCATCGTCTCCGATTCGGGAACGGTAGTCGCGATGTCGGGGCGACCGATGCGCTCGGCGACGGTCTGAACGGCGCGCAACGATTGGAGCGCCGCGGCTTGCTTCTGCGCGAGGCTGTCGACGGCTTCGGCTGGCGTGAGCGTGACAGGTCGTGGAGTCGGCGGAATCGGCGCGTTGCTGACTGAGCCGCGCGCGTATACTGCGACACCGCCGCTTGCCGCGGGTGCTTGACTCTCGACGGCCTCCTCGGTGTCAGTCGCATCCGGCGCCGCTTCCTTCGCGGCCGCTGCTGCGGCGCTTTCGCCTTCGCCGGCGTTGATCGCCCCGAGCGGTCCAAACGAGGTCGCGCCAGCCGCGGCGCCTCCTGCGACCTGCGCCAGCACGTCAGCAATTGGGTGTCCCTGGCCCCAGACCTTTTGGCCGAGCGACTTGGCGGCGTCGCTGCCCATATCCTGCAACTTCGTCAGCAGTGGCGATCCGAGCATCGCTGTGACCGCGGGCACGCCCAGCTCTGTCAAAGCGCCGGCATTCGTGCCCATCGCGCCGACTCCGGTCAGAATCTTCGCGACCGGGTCGAGCACTTTGATCGCGGTCTCGAGGTCTCCGACGTTCTGGCCGGCCTGCGTGGCGGCCTCATGCTGCTGTGCCTGCTGTGCGCTAAGCTGGGCTTCTGCCGCGCGGAATCTGCTCGGGATGCGCCAGCAGGTACGCGCGGCCGTCCTGGTAATCGGATTGCGCAGTTGTGCGCGTGAGGAATTTCTCTGCGGGAGTGGTACCGGAATAGAGATTTGGAAACTCGAGCGTGACGGTTCCCTCGGCGGGAACCCGGTTGACGCCGGTGTAGACTGGTTGCGGTGTTCCTGCACCCATTTTGTTACCTCGCCGGCTCGACGCTGGTTTCGGGCAGTTGAGTGAGATCGCGCGTCTTCGCGAACGTGCCCACGATCGCTGGCGGCAATTTATCTACGCGCGCCCTGGTCTCCGGACTGACGATCAATCCGGGCGGCGGTGTGTAGAGCTTCCGCGCCTGCGTCGCGAGGTCCTGAAGCGCACCTAATGCCGCAGCCGGATCTTTGCCGCGAGTCACGAGCTCCGCGCGAGAGTTGAAATAATTTTTCGCCGCCATCTGATTGTTGCGGACGGCCGGATTCATCGAGTTGCCCCACTGATCCATCTCGGTCTCATCGAGCGGCCTGTATTGCTGGTCGAGCCAACCGCCCGCCCCTCCGTACTGCTGGATCGCGGTGTGGATCGGGTCGTTGAGCATCGGCTTGACGCCCGCCCAGTACGCACGGAGCTTCGCCGCATCTGTGCTGCTGATGCCGCTGCCCTTGATGCCGGCGCCTGCCAGAATCATTTCACCCGCTTCCGGCGTCGTAGCCTGCTCGAGCGATTGCCGCACGGCATTGAAGACGGAAGGGATCGTCGGATCTTCGATCGGTTTTTCGATGAGCTGCTCGCCCAATTCCTTCGGGAGCTTGAACGAATGGACCGCGTCGATGACGACGGAATCCGCGAGCTGGCCCTTGGCCTTGAGCGCGCGCAGATTGTTGTAGGTCTGTGCTTGCGCAGCCTTCCCATCGGCCTCGATCTGGCGCATCGGACCGTCCATCGAATCATTCGCCAAATTTGTAGCCGCCGTTCTCTCCTCTGGTGTCAGGATCGCCGCGTTCTCAGGCTGACTGAGAAATGCTGCGATATGCGGTGCCATCACCGGATCGGCGGCAATTGACATCGCGTGCTGTCGGACAAGTTGCTGCGCAGCGTAGTTATTCCAGAATTGCTCCTGGTCGGGCATTTCGGTGGTCGCGCCGTGCGTGAGTTTTTGCACGACGGCTATCCGATCCATGCCCTTCGAGGTCAACCGCCACTTCGGCTGATTTGCCGAATCCGTGTTGCTCGGGTCGAACGTCTTCCCATCCGGGCCGGTGACAGCAAAGCTCTGCGGGTCTTGAGCGATCTGGCTCACCTGAAGATTAATATTTTGCGGCAGCTTGCGGGCGAGATCTTCGCGCACCCTAAGAGCTGCTTCGCTCGGGAAACTGCCCGTTTCCTGGCCGATATGTTGCGTTGTCGCGAGTTCAAGTTGCCGTGCGACGGCGCGATTCGGTGGGTTCGGATTAGCGGGATCTTCGGTGCCCGCGATCGTCTCGGCCTGGATGGCCGCTAGCGCCTTCCCATAATTTGCAACCATGTCAGGGCCTTGCTGCCCCGAGTTCAGCGCGTCGCTCTTGGCTTGCCCCGCGCGGCCCAGATAGCTCCCCATCCGCTGCGCTTCGTCGATTGCGTTGGCGTGCTCCTGCTGGAGCTGCCAGATGCCTATGACGTCTTTGCCAACGCCTTCGAGTGCAGGACCCGCAATGTCTTCCAACGGCTCCGCGTGAAACGGATTCGGCGACAGGTCGGCGCTCGGCGTCCCCACCGTCTGCTGAACTGGCCTTATCGGTACTGCGCCGGTGCCCATCAGATTGACCTCTCTTTTTCGAGTTGCCTGATCTGCTCTCCATAGATCGAGTTCAAAAATTCCATTCGACGTTTCGTCTGCTGCTCTCGCGCGCGCTGAGCATCGCTCGACGCCTCAGGCTGCGGCGCTTTTTGTTTCTCGGTGCGGCTGCGGAGCTGGATCACTTTTCCCACGTTCAAATCCCCTCTCTATGACAACCGTTGTCAGAAGAGCTCGGAAGGGAAATGATCCACTGGCCCCGGCTCGCAATTCCACCAACGCGGCGTGACTTGCAGCCGAGTAATTGCTTTGCCTCGCGAATCGAAAAATCTCCGATCCCGAGTTCGGGCGCGCGAGCTAAGCTCATCGGAGGCCACTGAACCCTCAGCACATAGCCTTCGGATCAGCTCGCAAGCCCTCGCAGTCTTGTCGCCGCTCTTTTGGCTGTATTGTTCGCGGCGCAGAAAATCGGACATGTTTTCGTTCACGTCGCCGTTGATCCACTGAAGTACCGGACGGTGGTTTTTGTCCTCGACGATTCGGTAGGCGAGCCCAGGCATCTCCGGGCTCACGTTGCTCTTTCCGTAAAGCATCAAACCCTTGCTGAGATCTATCCGGATCGCGCGCGAAAGCCCATACGGCGCGCGCGGCCGCGGGAAAAGCGATGCTTCCCGATACGCGCTCAAGTGCGTTTCCGCCGCTTCCCTTGTTGAGATGCGTCACGGCTAGGATTGTGATCTCGCGCCGTTCAGCGAGCTCGGCCAGCGGGTCCAGGACTTCAGACCGGACTTCGGAATTCTTGTGACTGTCAACGCGCGCCATATACGCACTGACGGGATCGATCACCACAAGTTTGGTAGCTGGTCGTTTGTCGAGAAGTCTTTCCAACTTCGGGAGATCGCGTGCGAGATTGAATCCGCGCTTAGCTATTTCGCCACCTTCACCGATTTCGCGAACCCTCTTTCCGATCAGGATATGTCCACGGTCGGCGCAGAGCGCGACGAGCGCGGCACGATCGTGTCGGCCATTCCGTCTTCGGCCGAGAAGATAATTGCATCGGCGATGACACCGTTCGGTGATCCATCCGGCCACGTCGCGCCATTGGTCAGTCGCGCGGCCGCGTCGAGCGCCGCGAATGATTTTCCTAACTCTGGCGCGCCGACGTAGAGGACCAATTTTCCAAGCGGAACCTGATGGCGCCACAGCCATCGAATTGGTTTTTCTTCGATCTGATCAGCGCCAAACACTTCTATGCCGGTCAGCGGCAGTTCGATCGCGCGAGCCTGAAAAACCAGAGCCTCCCATTCCGACATGAACGCGCTCGCTTGACCGAGCAGCTTCACGTGCAGCTCATTGGGGTCCTTGACCTGAGCCTTTGCCATCTCGATCACGGCCACGGCGCCCGAAAACTCCAAAGCGGCGAGGCGCCGGTGCAGCTTTTTTCAAAAATCTCGCCGCCGTGATCGTCTTCACGACAGATGAAAACATGCCGGAATCCGGCGACGTGCGGCGCCTGCAGCAATGCACAGTTGTCAGCGCCGGGAATTCCTAAAGCTGTGACACGTGGTGCCAAAGTGTCAGCGCGTCGGATTCGCCCTCGACGAGAACTAGGACCGTTTCAGCTCGCGATCTCGCTTCCTTGATTTGCCAGAGTCCATAAGGAACAGGCCGGCCTTCCGCCTTATTCCAAATGAACTGTTTGTCACCATCGAGCGACAATCTGATTCGTTGCCGCGGAGCGCGCTGGCCATCCATCAGCAGGTAGTGAAAGACCAGGGAGCCCTTGTCCTCGGAGACGCCCATCTGTCGCAGAAAATCGGGCTTCAGTCCTTTCGCGGATGCGAATTGCTCAAGTGTAAGACCTGGACGAGGCGCGGCCCCGTTCGTCGAGCTGTTCGACGTGTGGCCGTTGCGCGAGGCGTAGAAAAGATCGCTGAGTCCTATCCCAAGTGATTCGCAGATGTGCGCAGTTTCGCAGCCGTTGTGGCATTTCAGCACGATTCCCGTTTCTCCGCGGGACACTGAGAGGGCTTGCGTGTTCGTATTGTTGTGCGCAGGGCAAAAGGCGAGCACGCCCGCACCGGCTTGCTTGACGCCTTTCAGTTTGGAAACGAACACGTCGAACTGCACGAGCGTTTAACCGCTAGGCTCAGGCCGCAGCCCGGCGTTCCTGACTCTTCAATGCTCGATTCTCGGCGGCCAAGAGCGCGACCACCTGGTTCGAGATCAAAAGCTTGCGTTGCAGGATTCGAATTTGCTGCTTGGGCGAGACGACTCCCGCATCGAGAAGTTTGTCGTCCGGTTGCGTTGGAGCTGTCTCAGGTGTAGATACCATGGCCTTCCTCTCACTGTTTGATTTTCGTGCCGCGCGCGGCTTTCGCCGAGCCGCTCGCGCATGCCGTTGATCTTTCATCGGGCGCCGTCAGAGCCCGACTGAGCTTCGTCGACCATCCGGCGGATAGCCGCGAGCGGGATACGCACCATACGGCCCCCGAGTTTCACCGAAGGAAGCACGCCCGAAGAAATCAGCTCGTAGACAGACGAGCGGCTGATCGAGAGCATCGCCGCGGCTTCAACAGGCCGCACCGTCAAAACGTCTGGTTTATTCACTTCCGATTCTCCTTGAGCGGCTGTTTCGCGGATGCCGACGCGACCCAGAGTACAGGGCGCACGCGGCAATACGCAACGGTCATTGACAAAGAGTGCTGCACTCAAGTAACATCCAACCGTGGCAAAGAGGAAATCGAAGTACAAAGTCACGCCGATCGAAGCGCAGCGCCGCAGGCTCGATGCGCTCGAACGCTGGTTTCAGTTCGTCAATGACGAGCGCGAGATCACGCCCGAAAATTTCAGTAACGAACTGCTGTTCCCAACAGCTTGGGGTTTGGGGCGCGGGCGTTCCTCTGGGGGCACTGCGCCGGCGGGACAGCGTGAAGTCGAGGAGATCAGGATGCAGATTGCGGACGGCTTAAAAGCTCTCGCGGATAAGGGCAGTTGGGTGATTCCCGGAGCGCTGCTCGGGCGCCTGAATATCGTGATTTCGCAACTCGGCACCGCTTTAGAAGGTCCCGCGCATGCACGCGCGCTGGCAGGAATTTCGGGCCTTCTTCAAGACGAAGAGTGGCGCGTCGGGCGCTGCCTGTGGTGCGGAAAGCTCTTCGTGAAAAAGAAACGTGCCGAATATTGCAGCCTTCGGTGCTCGCAGCGGATGCGCACAAAGCGCTCTCGCGATCCCCGATGGCCGAGAAAGGAAGCTCACGCCAGAAAGCGCGGCCTTCCGGCTGAACAGATCGACGCGAAACCAAACGCGGGCGCCACGTTGCACCCGGAGGGAAAGTAACATGGCAAAGTCAAAACGACGCGGCGCCGGCGAGGGGCTGATTCGCCTTCGAGCAGATGGACGCTGGGAAGCCCGGCTCACGCTCGGCTGGGAAGGCGGCAAGCGCAAACGGAAATCCTACTTCGGCGCTACGCAGGCTGAGGTTCAGGAAAAGCTGCTCGCGGCGCGGTCCGACCATTCGCACGGCCTGCTCATCTCCTCGAAGTCTCAGACGCTCGGGACGTTCCTCGACGATTGGCTGCTGCGTTCGCTCAAGCCGCGGGCCAAGGCTCGAGCGTTCGAAAGCTTCTCGACGATCGTCAAACTGCACATCAAGCCGACGATGGGCGCCGTCGCGCTGCACAAGTTGAACCCTCAGCACGTCCAACGGCTGCTGAACGAAAAGAGCGCGAAGCTATCGCCGCAGACCGTCGGAAATATCAAGACGGTCCTTCGAAGCGCGCTCGCTCAGGCGCTCAAGTGGGGACTGGTGTCTCGCAATAGCGCGGCGCTCGTCGACGCGCCACGGATTCCGCGCCGGCAGGTCGTGCCGTTCGATGCTGCGCAGGCCAACCGCCTGCTCGAAGCCGCCAGCGGCAGCCGATACGAGGCAGTCTATGAACTCGCCCTCAAGCTCGGGATGCGCCGCGGTGAGCTTCTCGGCTTGCGATGGGCTGACGTCGACCTCGACGGCCGGACGCTCCGAGTATCGCAGTCGATGCAGCGCGTCGCCACTGGCTCAGATGCCATAGGCAAGAAAACAGCCCTAGTCACTGGCGATGTTAAGACCGATGGATCGAGGCGCACGATCGCCCTGCCCGATAGCATCGTGAAGGCGCTCCGGGCCCACAGAGCACGGCAGGCTCAAGAACGGTTGACGGCTGGCCCGTCGTGGCAGGACCGCGGGCTCGTATTCACGAATCGTGTTGGGCAGGCGACCGAGCCGATCGTCCTCCATCGCGACTACAAGGCGCTGCTCGAAAAGGCCGAGCTGCCGACTGACGATGCGGTTTCACGACCTCCGGCATAGCGCCGCCAGCCTGCTACTCGCTCAGGGCGTCTCGCCGAAGATGATCGCCGACCTGCTGGGTCATTCCCGCATCGGGATAACGATGGACCTCTACAGTCACATCCTGCCGGCCATGCGGCGCGACACCGCCGACGCGATGGATCAAATACTCGGGAGTAGGTCGTAGGGCGTGCTCAGTCTCACCGATCGCCAGGCCAAAAGTAAGGAATGAATTCCGGGCAACCGCAGGGGGTCAGATTCTTGGCGGGGTCGTCCCAGTGCAGGCTTGAATACTCCCAGCGGCTGGAGAAAGGTGCCTTGGGGTCGGCCACGTGCCTCCAGAACAACCCGACGTAGTCACTGCCGCCCCTACTCCCCTTGCTTCTGCAGTCTGCGCAGCGGCCGTTCAGATGGATCTCTTTGCCGTCTGGAGTCCGCCACTGACCCGCTGGCCTTTCGTCTAGCTCGACAGCGGCACTGCAGTTCCGGCAATTGTTCCAGTCTGCCATGATTTTCCCTTCTTTTTCTGCCCGTGGTGGTCAAAGCTGGTGGTCAGAAACCCTCAAATCATCAAAAAACGTTGGCGTCCCCGACGGGATTTGAACCCGTGTTACCGACGTGAAAGGCCGGTGTCCTAGGCCGAGCTAGACGACGGGGACGTTGGGCGCGATGCCCGAAAATACGAACGCGCGCCATGCGCGCGAAAAACCGAAACTATCAGAGCCGCAAGAAGCGGAGCAAGTCGCTGCGGACAGCGGTCGAGCGGTGCGAATACTCATCCTGTGAAACGAATCTTGCCGACGATTTCAGACACCGAGCTGTGGCCATCCTCGCCAAGCTGCGAATCCAGCTCGCGATCGATTCGACCCAGCGCGCCCGCACCTTCCTTCATCAGGGCTGATCCTATCTGCACCGCCTTTGCGCCCGTCAAGTGCGCGACGTAGGCATCGCGCCCCGTGTTGATTCCGCCGACCGCGACCACCTCGAGCAGATTTTCGCTCTCTTTGAAAAACGCGTGCGCTTGCGACAACGTCCGCGGAGGACCCTGCACCATTCCGCTCGCGAGGTCGGCCGCGAGATCCTTAGGCAAGTCGTTTGCGCATACCGCGATCGCGATCCGCATCGACTTGAACAGGTCCGCGACTGCGCGCGGCTCGAACGGGATGCGCGGCGGCACTTTCACCGCGAGTACGCATCCGGTTTCGCCGCGGACTCTGCCGAGCAGCGATTTCAGGCGCTCGAAGGATGCGAACGGCGCCACCGATTTTGTCACGTAGTCGTCGGCCAGGTTCAGCTCGACGATGCAGACGCCGGCGCGATCGAGCATGCGGGAGACGTCGACGAATTCCTCTTCGCTCGCGCCAACTACGCTGCCGATAATTTTCTTGCCGCGCGGAGTGAGTTCACGAGCAATCTCGGCAAAATGATCGACGCCGCGATTTTTCAGGTTCTCAGGCGTATCGAGTCCGGCGCGGTTGCACGACTTGAAAAGGATCGCGCCGCGGTGCACCGCGCACAGTTCATAAATCTCGCCGCGCTCCGCCGATCGCGCTCCCGACGCGTTCATCACCGACGACGCCAGCTCGACTCCGCCCAATCGAATCGAAGTCCGTTCCATCCCTACTTCCTACTGCGCGCGATTGTTCGACCGCAAGCGCCGAGCGGATACGTTGTCTAACGAATCGCCGACCGATAACTTCGACACGATGGCCTATACTCCGATAAAGACTGAAAAGAGGAAGAACCGATGAAGGCAGCATCGATACGCCGGGCGAGCATGGACGCGATCGTCGCGCAGGCCGAGCGCGAGTTCCCCTTCGAGTGCTGCGGCTTCATCATCGGCGACGATTCGGTCGAAGAGGTGCGCCCGATCGCGAATATCCAGAACGCGATGCATGCCAAAGACCCGACGGCGTTCCCGCGCGACGCGCGCACCGCATTCCTGATGGAGCCGAAAGAGCATCTCGCGGTGATGAACGAAGTCGATCGCCGCAAGCTCGCGCTTCGCGTCGTCTACCATTCGCATCCCGATCACGACGCATACTTCTCTGCGACCGACCGCGCCCAAGCATGCTCATTCGATCCGTCCGAGCCCGACTACCCCGACACCGTCTACATCGTGCTGTCGATCCGCATCGGCAAATTCGCGAGAGCCGCCGCCTTCGCTTGGGATTCCGGGAAAAAGGAGTTCGCCGAGACGCCGCTGACAATAAGTTGATCGTTGCTGGGATTGCGCTGCACGAATGGCAACGCAGCCTCACACGCTAAGGGAAATAAGCTTTCGCGGATACGAGTCAGAATCGTGAATCGCGCGCGAAAAAATCGCGCGCTGGATAAGGACCCTCACCTTTGATCCTCTCCCTCACAGGGAGAGGGGGTCGGATTCTTCGCTGTGGCCGCTCTGAGATGGCCATTATAGAGGCATGGGCGGAGTAGGAACCCTAGCCCCTTCCCATAGTGGGAAGGGGAACAAGAGAAAGCGGGTCCTAGCCCCTTCCATGGGGGAAAGAGAAAGCGGCGATGCTCGCGTTTCGATAGCTGGAAGGAACAAGAGAAGAAAGGTGATCAGCTTTCTGATGCGGTGAATTCTTCTTCTTTGCCGGCCATCTCAAGGGACAGGCCGCGGGTTTCGTCTATCATTATGCCGAACAGGATTGCTGCCGGGATGCCAACGATCGACAGCGCGCCTACTACTATCGATAGGCCGCCCATTGCGTTCGCTAGCATCGCTACCGCTGCGTTCGAGATTACGGCGCCGATTGCGCTGACCAGGGCGAACCATCCGATCATCGTGCCGCGCAGTGGAGTCGGGAACAGTTCGGTGGCGGCTACGTTGCTCGCGACGGTGCCGCCGTTGTCGCATACGTTGAACCAGAAGAAGCCCGCCGACAGCCACATCAGAGGCCATGCGAAATGCGTCGGAGGTCCCCAGAAGTACCATAGGTGTCCGGCGGTGATTGCGATTCCGAAGGCGACCACTGTCGGCACGCGGCCGAATCGCTCCGCGCTCCACGCGCCTAGTGGAAAGCCCAGTAATCCCAGTCCGCCGGCGACGATCGTCATGAGGCTGGTGGATGCCGCTGACAGGCCGACCACCGAAACCGCGTGATAGTAGCCGAATGCGTTCGCGCCTGTGGTCGAGATTGCGGCCGCGAGCGCGCATACGATCATCGTGATCGATCGCTTGCGATAGAGCGGCTGAAACACGTCGTAGAACCGCGTCCTGGTGGTGATTCCCGACGCGTCCGAAACTTGCCAGCGCCCGCTCTCGGGCAACAGCCGCGCCATCGCCGGCAGCATCGCGACGCCAGCCGCCGAAATCACGAACATCCATCGCCACGACCATCCGTAGGCCACAAAGATTGGTATGAGAAAAACGCAGAAGCCGGCTCCCACTGCGCCCGCCAGGCCGCCGAAGCTTTGGCCGCGAGCGCGGCGCGCGATCGGCAGCTCCTCGGAAAGCATCACGACGCAGCCGGAGCCGGCGGCGCCCACGACCGCGTAGAGCCCGATCTGAAACATCGCGAACCAAATCAGCTTGGTGGATACCGCCGACCCGATGCTGCAGACGGGAATCGCGGCCATGCACCACAGGATCATGCGGCGGCGTCCGTAACGGTCGATCATCCGCGATAGTGCAAGCGCGCCCAGCGCCGACAGCGAGATCCATGCGAACAGGCGCGCGATCCCGGCGCCGTCGAGATGGAAACTGGTTCCGATCCACGGCGCGGCGACCGAGACGATTGCGACCGCGAAACCCTGGTAGAAGAGCATCGCGATCAGCGCGAGAACCGTCACACTCTCGCGCGCGGCGGAATCGGCAGCTAGCTTCTCGTCGCTCGGGGAATTGGTCGTCGGCGCGGGGTCATTCACAAAACAAAAATTCGTGGAGCCTACACCCAGCTAGGCGCCTGCGACCAGCTCGAAGACCGGGGTGCGCGACGCGGTGGCTCGAAACGCGTCGGCGGGCGAGCCGGCGGGCACGTCAAAAAAACGCTGAACCTGGGAGGCGAAGCGATCGAGGAACGCCTTGATAATCTCGGGCTTGTCGGCGTCGGCAAGCTCGCGAACAATCAGCGATTCGGTACTGGCTCCCCGCCGCAACACGACGTGCCCGGCCGCGCGCGCATTGCGAGCCCATGCAGTCTCGCCTCGCGCCGCGACCAGCCATCGGCGGCCATTGAAATCGAGCACGTTGATGGGAGTGGTGAAGGTCTTGCCCGACTTGCGTCCCCGAACCTCGAGCAGGCGCATGTATCCAGGCGCAAATCCAAGCCGAAGCGCCCGCCCCATCAGCCGGTTGAAGAACCGATCGAGGGTGCTCTCCTGCTGAAAAGTCTCGGGCATATCGGTGAGCATATATAAGGATGCGGCGGGTCGAAACCGGGGAGGGGAACCGGGGGACTTGATTGAATGTGAAACCCGCCGTGGGTTTCACGCTTCCCTGGGCAGGGGTAACCCCTGCACCTTGGCGGGAAGAAATCGCGAAATGTCGAGGACGACATTTCGCTCTGGGGTTCTGTTCTTGTGTCATTCGCCGAGCGACGCGAGGTTTCTTCGCCTCGCCCGTTGTCGGGAGAGGCCGCCGCGCGTCCGCGCGCGGCGGGTGAGGGACATTAATTTTCGGAATGCGATCCTCCACGCGGACCGCTACTGGAAAAATGTATCGAAGGAGCTCCGTTTAAAATGGAGCCGGTTTCGGGCTCGCGCACATGATCCTCGCTTAAATGGCGAAGCACCGGCGAATATAATCCGTAGAGAATTCTCGCAACGCGAATTTAGCGTATCTTGCCGAGCAGGTGGGATTTGTGAACCGCTCCGAGGACTTTGTCTACAATATTTGTCGCCACTCTTTTCTTTCGCTCTGGAGCTATGCGAACCCGCAAGGCATGAGCGGTAAGGAGCTATGCGACGTTCTGATCGTATGCGATCCCGATGTTGTCGTAGTCAGCGTCAAGGAAATCGGCCTCGGTGACACCGGTGACATTTCGACCGACTGGGATCGTTGGAGTAGACGCGCGATCGATGCTTCCGCGAAGCAGATCTACGGGGCCGAGAGATGGCTAAAATCTGCGAAACGAGTCGTGAAATCTGATGGAACTGACGGCCTATCATTACCGGATCTACAAAAGCGACGCGTTCACAGAGTAGCAGTAGCCCTTGGAAGCGAGGGAAGAGCCCCAATCAAATACGGCGACCTAGGAAAAGGCTTCGTTCATGTGTTCGACGAGTCGAGCTTTTACTTTGTGTTGCATGAGCTGAACACGATTTCCGATTTCGTAGAATACCTCGCGGCCAAGGAAGCCTACTCTGCATCTGGTAAGAAAATCGTGTTCGAAGGAACTGAGGAAGATCTCTTAGCCATGTACCTGCACGAAGGCCTGAATCCGACCTAACGGTGGTTGGCGACGATCTTTGGCGCAGGCTTCGCGAGAAACCGGAGTATCAAGCTAAGAACGCCGCCAACAAAGACAGCTACTTCTGGGACAGGTTGATAAGAGGTTTTCAGGAGAAGCGAACCTGAGATCGGGCCCTCCCTCAACGAAGCGGAAATCGCAATACGAGTAATGGCTCGAGAGAATCGCTTCGCCCGACGGCTGTTGGGTAGCTCCTTCAAACAATTTTTGGAAGACCGTACTAGCAGATCGCGTATCTTTGTGTCTCCATCTGACGTGGCTTACGTGTTCTTGGCTGTCCCACACGGCACAGACCTGGAATTTCTACAGGCGGAACTCGGCAACCGCTGCTTCGTAGCTCGGGGTTTGAATCAGCGATCCACTACTGTTGTGGGTGTTGGTACCGAGTACTTCGACGGCAAGGACTCTTCCGCGCTCTTCTTGTTCTATCTCCAACAGGAAAACTGGTCGCCCGAGGACGACCAAACATGAAAGCGATGCAATCGGAACTCGAGATACTTTGTCAAACCGAGGCTTACATCGCGGCACGAGGACGAGTACCCAACTTCGTGAGGCGAAGGTACGGTTGTCGCTTTAAGGTTCCGCTATCGAGCCACCGACCCTGAGAGCAAAGTAGCGCGCCGCGCGCAACTTTCCGCTTCATGCTGGGTGCAGGGGTCACTCCTGCCGCTCGCCGCGCAGGCGATTTAAGTCTGGTAAGTATCCCCTTGACGACAGTACTGCCATTTGATACATATTAGGACATGAGCAAGTCTAATCGAAATAGGCCAATTTGCTGCGAATCATCCGAAGGCACGTTCTCCGTTATGGAGTTCAATCGGGAGTTTCCAGACGATGCGGCGTGCCTCGAATGGCTCAAGAACCGGCTCTATCCGAACGGTATCCATTGTCCGAAGTGCGATCGGATAACCAAGCATCATCGCGATGCGAAGCGACCGTCCTATGCCTGTCAGGAATGCGGACAGCATGAGCATCCTATGCGCGGCACAATCTTCGAGGACTCGGCAACATCGCTCAAACTCTGGTTTCACGCGATCTTCCTGATGGCATCGACGCGATGCGGAATCAGCGCAAAGCAGATCGAACGCGAGATCGGCGTCACATACAAAACGCGCATGGCGGATGTTCAATCGGATTCGTTCGCTATTGGATGAAAGCGACGGACCAAAATTCGGTGGGCAAGTTGAAGCCGATGAAAGCTTCTACGGCGGGAAAGAATCGAACAAGCACAAGAACAAGCGAGTCAGCAACTACAGGATGAAAAAGGCCACCGTCGCGGGAATCGTCGAACGTGGCGGACGCGTTCAAGCGACCGTAGTTGATATACCGTGGAAGGGATCGTCTTCTCTCGCCAATCCGCACGCGAGTGCTCCCACGAACAATGATCTTTACCAACGAAGCAAACCATTTTGGCGGTCTCCGCAACATGGGATACCAGCATCGACGCGTCAACCATTCGCAGGGCGTATACGTCGATGGCGACGTTCATACAAACACGCTGGAAGGCTTCTGGTCGCTAACTAAGAACGGAATTCGCGGCGTCTATCACAACGTGAGCGCCAAATATTTGCAGATGTATTTGAACGAGTACGCATTCCGGTACAATCGTCGAAAGAGTCTCGGCAAGCGAAATATGTTCGATGCGTTTGTCAGAAGGATCGAGAAAAAGAAAGTAGCCTGAAACGACGAACGGGAAACCTCTGGCAAGGCCTCCCGCTCTACAATTCCTGAACTGCTACGTCCGTATTACGGATGGCAGTTTTGCGCCTTGCGCGCAAGGCCGTCCACAAAACCGGAGCGTGGCATTCATGATCAGTGATAGAGATCTAATCATCGGTCTGTACGAAGCGGTCGGTAGGCTGACGAAGCATCTGACGGGTAAAACCCTTGGAATTAGAATTGTCGATTCTGAAACCGGACAACGGTTCAAGATGCGAACGCCTACGTGCCATTCATATTTCGTTAGCGACGATGCCGACGCCGCTTCATCGGCTTCGAGCGACGCTCAAGGCGTTGCGAATGTTCTCGGCGCTTCTCGCGTTCCCAAGGCGTCTCTGGAAGTTCCTCTACGTCCTCTTCCGAAGCGTCAATCGCAGCGCGCGCAGTCAACGCAGCTTCGCGCGCCGACTTCCACAAGCGAAACGCAGCCAAAAAAGCTTCGTAAGTGATCCAGTCGTTGGCATCTAGAGAATTCAGCACCGGGAGTCCAAAATCCTGTGGGCTATGCTCGTCATCGGTTTCTTCAGGTAACAGTAGCGACTCCCAATGCCTTGTTGCGGCCGCCAGCCTTTGCAATTTACTCGTTAACTCTTCGAGATTGTTCTGAACCTCTATGAGAACTTCGAGCTTTTCCGTGTAGATGCTTTTGGGATCTTTCATCCGCGATCTGTCTTATGATCATCTTTGCGCGGCTGCGCGCCGAACAGCCCAGCCTCAATCCTGATACCGAGAACAACAGCGGCGACTATGCAGATCATCAGGCCGGTAAATTGCCACCAGTCGAGACAGTTCATTAGCTCTCGCGCTTCTGCGTAGCCTTAGTCAGCTTGTCAAAAAACTTCTTTCGACTGATCGGCGGAATCGGAACGTCGCGAGTTTTTCGTTTCGGATGACCACCATCGTCAAGCACTGGTTTCGTTTTCGTAGCAGGTGATTTGGCCGCCGCGAGTTGGTCGTCATTTTCTCGTTGCCGTTTGAACTGATCCATTTTCAACATATCGGCTATTTTCCACGACGGCACAATAGCCGCCATGCCGCTCGGGGAGTCTACGAAATATTCAGTCTGTTTTTCTTCACCATTCTCTTCAAACTTTACGGGCGATCTGATCGGTAAATGGCAATAGTTGATGCCTATGGCTCTACCTGGCGGATCGAGAATTACCAGCGCGCCGCTATATCCGCCCATCGATCGCAGTTCAACGAGAATTGATAGCTGATCGTGCCCGGTTTCTGGATTCTCAAGCGTGGTCATCAGGGAAGAAATCTTGCCGTGCTGAATGACGGGCTTGTTGGCATCAGGGTGTTCATTCCCTAGAAATCTGCCAACCATGTAAACGTCATCGCCAAGACCTATATCTTGGCGTATAAGCTCATCGTGCCTTAGGAGCATTTCCAAATGCATTACTTTTGTTTTTAGCTGATGGCCTGAAACGCCGAGGGGCGCAATCGCAATATCATCCCCGTCCGGATGCGCAACCCAAGCACCCTTCAAATCAAAGGTCTTAGTCTTACCATCGACGGTGTTAAATCTGATTACTTCGCGACCATGCCTGATCACGTGCTCGTTCGTGACGGCATACAGATGGCCTTTGCGATTTCCGAGTTCAGACGGTACGCCGACAACAAATCCCGTCGCACCTATTTCTTCCCCGCTCTCCGCAGCAGCTACCGAGGGGTAGAGAAAAAACACCATGTCGAGAGTGTGGTCAGGAATTCTAAGGCCCACTATTTCTTCCCAAGTGAAAAAGGGTGAGCCATCTGACGCCGTTCGCCATACTCGGCGATAGTCGCAAATGATCGTTTCCGTATCGAAATGAATCGCACTTGCCATATATTAGACCAGATTTAGATACCTACTTCTAGGGGATACTTACCTTAAGTCTTGACAAATGAACGTTCATTCAGTAGGTTCTGGGCATTAGAGATCGGTCCGGATCTATGCCTCGAATTGCTGAAGCACTACGCACTCCTGCCCAGGACGAGCGGCTCGTCAAGGCGCGGCGGCGACAGATTTTTCTGGCTGCATGCCGAGTGCTGGCGCGCAAGTCGTTTCATGAAGCGTCGGTGAAGGAGCTTGCGCTCGAGGCTGGTCTTGCTGCGGGTTCGATTTATCTTTATCTCGACAGCAAGGACGAGATTATTCCGCTGATTGCCGAATCGATGGTCGCCGAGTTGGTCGAGATGCTGCCTGCGATTCGCGAGCGCACCGTCGGCGACCCGCGCCGCGAGCTGATCGACGTGATGCGCGCAATTCTCGACGTTATCGACCGATATCGCGAGGCCTTCAACGTGCTTCATCATGAGGCGCGCTACCTCGAGCGCCGCCCGCAGTATCGCACCGCGATGAAAAAGATTGGCGGCGACTACCTGGGCGCGGTCGCCGAGATTATCGAGCGTGGCCGCCGCCTCGGCGTGATCCATTTCGAGGATTCGCGCAGCGCGGTTCACGCGATTCACATGCTATGCGCCGGATGGGCGATGGGCGCGAACAATCTGAAGGGGACGGACAAGGAAACTTACTGGCGCGAGATTGCGGCGATTGTCGAAGGCCGCTTTTTCGGGTCTGCCAATGGAGCGAGCACTGCCACCGCGACTCGCTGAAGCGGCGCGGTTATTATCGAGGAGTTGCGAATGGCACTTTACGACAGGCGAACTCTCGAGGGCGTTTACAGCGTCCGCCAGAGCGTCATTTACATCCAGAATTATCGCTACGCCGAAGAGCGCATGATGCGCATGATGGCCGGATGGATCGCGCTCACGCCCGAGCTCGCGGTCAAGCTCGAGATGGCCAAGCAGGTGTACGAGGACGCGCTGCATACCGACGCGCTCGGCAAGCGCCTGCCCGAACTGCGCGCGCAGCCGCAGATTTCCAAGCCGCCCAACGAGGCCTTCGTCACGTTCATGAACGCGATCGAGGATAAAGAGGAGTGGGAGGACACGATCGAGCGGCTGGTCGGAATCTACCGCGTGCTGAAACCGCATCTGATTTCGCATTACAGCTCGCACGTCACCGCGATGAATCCTGTGTATGAGCCCCCTACTCTCCGAATTCTGCAGCGGCTGGTCGAAGAGGAAAAAGCCCACGTCGAGCGTGGCAGCGTGCTGCTCAACGAGCTGCTCGACTCGAAGGAAAAGCATCTGCGCGCCGCGAATTGGCAAGCGCATCTCGAAGGATTGCTCGGTGCGTCGGGCGGAGTGACGGGATTCGAAACCGACGAACCGGCACCGCGCCGAAAAGTCGGGCGCAGCTGAGCGCGCGGAGCGATATGAAGAAGTTGGACGATATCAGTGACCTGCGCGACGCGATCGCGACGCATGCGGCGGCGCTCGCAGCGGGCGATAGTGCGACCGCCGAGAAATTCGCACTGCCACAAGCGCTCGAGACGCATCGGCAAGCATCGGCGGAGATTGCGCGAATCCCTGAGCCGCGCAAAGTTGAGACCCTCGCGCTGGCGAAGGTCGGCTTCCAGTACATCTCGAAGCTTCGATTCACCAACGGCGGTGCGATGCGCCGAGTGCTTTACCGATGGCGCAAAGAGGCCGACGGCAAATGGGTGATCGTCAGCGTCGAGGACACCACAGGCAAGCGCTCGTCGTGGAGCGATGTTCCCAATCTTGCGGCCGCGATAGCGCAAGCTCGCGGGGAGAACGGCAATGCCTGACCTCGGAGAACGGGGCAACGTGATGGGGCCGCAGCCGATCGCGGCGATTGTCGAGCCGCCTGCCGAAATGCTTGCGGCAGCCGAGCATCTGCTGACGGCGCTGATTCGCGGCGACCATGCGAGCGTCGAGGCGATGACTCCGACGCATGTGCGCGAAGAGATGATGCGTATTGCCAATGAGATTCCGCCGAACCAGTATGATAGGTTCGAGTTGATCGGACGCGCACGCGTAGCGAAACATTATTTTTTGAAAGCGCAACTTATCGGTGCCAAAATCGAGCCGTTCAAGTTTCAATTTCGGCTGGGCGAGACCGACGGCAAGTGGACCGTTCGCGAGGCGTTGAACCTGACCGGACGCCGGTCAGCCTGGAGCAGGTGAACGAGGAGCAAGTGCAATGCAGAGAATGATTCCCGTCGACAGGCTGGCGCGTCCCGAGGACCACATCCTGCTGCCCGCAAATCGCACGCGTAATGCGCGCAGCGAGCAGGGATTGTCGCCCGGCAACGCGATGCCGTACGAAGATGATTTCCTGAAGTCGCGCATGCACGGAATCTGCGGCGGCGAATTCCAGGCGATGGAAGCGGCCGGCCGCACGCTCTACGATTTTCCAGATGCGCCGTGGGAGTTCCAGCTCGACATGGCGCGCCAGGTCTGGGACGAATCGCGCCACGCCGAGATCTACATGAAGCTGCTCGAGTACGTCGGGTCCTACTACGGCGAATTCCCCGAAGGCGAGGTGCTGTGGTCATGCACGCAGGCCGAGGATCCTGCGGCGCGGGTCGCGGGAATAAATCGCGGACTCGAAGGCCTGGCGTGCGACGTCTTCGAGCAACTGATTCGTATCGCGCAGAAGATGGGCGACACGATTATCGAACGATCGGTGGACTACGTGCTCGCCGACGAGATCACTCACGTGCGGATGGGATCGCAGTGGATGCGCAAGCTGACCGAGGGCGACCCGGCGCGCTTCAAGCGGGCGCAGGAGTTCCAGGACAGTATCGACGAGCTGTTCAACTTCGGCCCTGGCCGTAAGCGGATCGAAGACGTCGATCATATCAAGCAGCGCGTCAACGACAAGGAAATCGAAATCGACGCAGGTCTCACAATCGCGCGCGAGGCGCGCTTGCTGGCCGGCTTCACCGAAGAAGAGATCGATCGGCTGGTCAAAGGCTTCGGCAAGAGCGCCGCTTACTAGGCTCTCGAAACAAATCACTGAAAAAAACATTTCGCTGAAGAAAAAAATGGAAAAATGCATCCCCGTTGACCGCCTCGCCCGTCCCGACAATTGGGTCGTGCTCCGCAGCCGCCAGGTCCGTGAGATTCGCGAAGAGCAAGGCCTCGAAGGCGGCCGTCCGATGCCGTTCGACGAAGAGACGCTGCGCTCGCGTTTGCACGGAATCTACACCGGCGAGTTGCAGGCGATGGAGGCCGCGGGCCGCACGCTGTTTGATTTTCCCGACGCGCCGTGGGAGTTCCAGCTCGACATGGCGCGCCAGGTGTGGGACGAAGCGCGTCACAGCGAGATTTTCCAGCGCCTGGTCGAGTACATGGGCGGTCATCCCGGTGATTACGTCGAGACCGAAATTCTGTGGCGATGCACGCAGGCGATGGATCCTGCGGCGCGGGTCGCGGGAATCAATCGCGGGCTCGAGGGCCTCGCGTGCGACGTCTTCGATCAGCTCATTCGGATCGCGCAGCGCAACGGCGACGAAGTGATCGAGCGTTCAGTCGACTACGTGCTGGCCGACGAGATCACGCACGTGCGGATGGGATCGAAGTGGATGCGCAAGCTTACCGAGGGCGATCCCGAGCGGCTGGCCAAGGCGCAAGCCTTCC
The DNA here is from genome assembly GCA_963850125.1 of uncultured delta proteobacterium. Taxonomy (GTDB): domain Bacteria; phylum Desulfobacterota; class Binatia; order Binatales; family Binataceae; genus Binatus. Next base: position 142,730 of record CAWKKB010000003.1, read on the forward strand.
AGGACATGGTCGACGAGGTTTTCAACTTCCGTGGCGGCCGCCTGGCACAGGAAGATATCGAGAACGACGACGGTCAAGTGGTTTCAATCGCGAAAGAGGCGCGCATGCTGGCCGGATTTACCGAAGAAGAAATCCAGCGGCTGATCAATTCCGCGCGCAAGAGCGCCGCGTACTAGAATCGCGACCGTTCATTGCCGCCATTTCTAACAGCCAAGCGAGAGACGGACCTCGTCGCGCTGGCTGCTTTCATCCTCGCTTTCGCAGCGGCGGCTTAGCCGGGTCGGCTGTAGGCGCAACCGCTTACCACGCGCGGGCTTTTCAAAATCAGGGGCAGAAATAGCCTGATGTCCGCTCGGTGGGGTAAAGAATTACTTATAATTCTGCCCTTGATTCTTCTAATCTGCTAATCTACATATTACGTTCCCATGACGACGAGATTGCATTTTGCACCTGCGATTGAATAGGAGTTAGGTCTCACGAGGACCGACGTGGAGCGCATGAAGTGACGCCCGATTCCAACCAGAACGGAAAGAATTTGCCCAGCCGAAGCGGCGCGTTGCGCGATTGGGTCAACGAAGTCGCCGCGCTCGCGAAGCCCGACTCGATAGTCTGGTGCGACGGTTCCGAAGCGGAAAATACCCGCTTCACTAAACAAGCCGTCGCGGCGGGAATTCTAATCGAGCTCAACCAGGAAAAGCGGCCCGGCTGCTACCTGCATCGCTCGAACCCCAACGACGTCGCGCGCACCGAACAACTGACCTTCGTCTGCACGCCCAAAGAAATCGACGCGGGCCCGACCAACAACTGGTCCGAACCTGTCGCCATGTACGCGAAGCTGCGCGGGATGCTCAACGGCTCGATGCGCGGGCGCTCGATGTACGTAGTGCCTTACGTGATGGGTCCGCTCGGATCGCCGTTGTCGAAGGTCGGCGTCGAGCTCACTGACAGCCTCTACGTCGTGCTCAACATGCGAATCATGACGCGGATGGGCATCGCCGCACTCGACCAACTCGGAGACTCCGGGGACTTCAATCGCGGAATCCATTGCACGCTCGATTTGAATCGCGAGCATCGCTTGATCTGCCACTTCCCGCAGGACAATACGATCATCTCGGTCGGCAGCGGCTACGGCGGCAACGCCCTACTCAGCAAGAAATGTTTCGCGCTTCGAATCGCCAGCGTGCTCGGCCGCGACGAAGGCTGGTTCGCCGAGCATATGTTGATCCTTGGCCTGCAGAGCCCTGAAGGCGAGACCACTTATATCGCCGCAGCTTTTCCGAGCGCGTGCGGCAAGACCAATCTCGCGATGCTCACGCCGCCGGCAGAGTTAAAGGGCTGGAAGGTCACTACCGTCGGCGACGATATCTCGTGGATGCGGGTCGGCCCCGACGGCAGGCTGTGGGCGGTGAATCCAGAGAACGGCTACTTCGGAGTCGCGCCTGGCACCAGCGCAAAATCGAATCTGAACGCGATGAAGATGGTGCAGCACGATTCGATTTTTACCAACGTCGCGATGACCCCTGACGGCGACGTGTGGTGGGAAGGGATGGACGTGCCCGCGCCCGACGGCCTGCTCGATTGGCAGGGACGCCCGTGGAAGAAAGGATCCACGGACAAGGCCGCGCATCCGAACAGCCGCTTCACGACTCCGATGCGCAACAATCCCGCGTGGTCGCCGCAAGCAGACGATCCTCGCGGCGTGCCGATCTCGGCGATCATCTTCGGCGGACGCCGCGCCTCGACGGTGCCGCTGGTGCTTGAATCGATGGACTGGGCGCACGGCGTTTTCATGGGCGCCACGATGGGCTCGGAAACGACGGCGGCCGCTGCAGGAGCCGTGGGAGTGTTGCGGCGCGATCCGATGGCGATGCTGCCGTTCTGCGGCTACAACATAGGCGACTACTTCGCTCATTGGCTCAAGATGCGTGGCGCGATCAAAAATCCGCCGCGTATTTTTATGGTCAACTGGTTCCGCAAGGACGGCGGCGGCAATTTCATCTGGCCCGGCTACGGCGAGAACCTGCGAGTGCTCAAATGGATGCTCGATCGAATCCATGGACGTGCCAAAGGCCGCGCGACGGCAGTCGGGATCGTTCCCGATGAGGCAGAACTCGATCTGAAAGGCCTCGATCTTCCGAGGAGCGCGGCGCGAGAGGCGCTCGCCGTGAATCCCGCGGAATGGAAGGCGGAGCTCGAATCGGCCGGCGAGTTCTTCGAAAAGATCGGTCCGACCATGCCGAAGGAATTGAAAGAACGCCGCCAGGCGATCCTCAAATCCCTCAACGGCGAAGCACCAGCACAAAGGGTCGCCGCCGGCCGTTAAAGTCTCGATGCCTTTGAGAGTCGAGGACGCGCGGAGCCGCGCGACCGGCGAATCTCGACCCCATCCAGCGGCGCTGAGGCGAGCAGTGCCTTAAATGTCCTGCCTCCGGAGTCGCGCTCGATCACGGCGAACTCGGCATTTATCCGCATGCTTTCCCTGCGGACCTTGCGCGACGCGCGCGCCATCCGCTCCGCGAGTGCACGAGCCTCGGCTTCGCTGTTCGTCCGCTCGATCGCGCGGCGGATATACTCAACGCGCGAAATTCCAAACGCCCGCGCGCCGCTTGCTCGTTTCCATTAGTTTCCCCGGTAACTTAAGGGAGATTGCGCTAGTAGAGACTCTCAAATCGCCGGTTCGCCGATCATAGCAAGATAGCGCCGGAGCCTTTTCAGGCTCCGGCCCCCAACTTTTTTCAAGAGTCCGCGCGGCCTTAGTCGAGATGCTTGCGTAAGAAGGTCGGAATGTCGAGCTTGTCGTCGCCGTCGAGCAGCGAATTCGGCTCGAGCTTCTCGCCCGCATCCTCGCCCCGCCGCCTGAACGCCGGGATGTCGAGCGTGCTGTCATCGACCACCAGCCCCATCCTGCGCACCGGCCTGTTGCCGGGGAACATCCGCACTTGTCCAGCATGCGCCGCGTTCGCTGACGACGGTTGCTTGACCTCCATCGGATCAACCGGCCGGGTCGAGGCCGCGGCGATCGGCGTGGTCACTGGCGCGCCCGAGGGCGAGTAGCGCGGCGTACCTCGGTCGAGATCGCCGAAGCCGGTCGCGATCACAGTGACGCGGATCTCGTCCGACATCGCGTCGTCGATCACGGCGCCAAAAATGATATTCGCGTCCTCGTGCGCCTCTTCCTGGATCAGGCTCGCCGCCTCGTTCACTTCGTACAGCGCCATATCCGAACCGCCGGTCACGTTGATCAGCAGGCCGCGCGCGCCCTTGATCGAAACGTCCTCGAGCAGCGGACTCGAAATAGCGCGCTGGGCCGCTTCGACCGCGCGATTTTCGCCCGACGCTGTCGCCGCGCCCATCATCGCCATGCCCATCTCGGCCATGATCGATCGCACGTCCGCAAAATCCAGGTTGATCAGCCCATGCACCGTGACCAGCTCCGAAATTCCGCGCACGGCTTGCAGCAGCACGTCGTCGGCCTTCTGGAACGATTCCCGGAGCGAGGTATTCTTGCTCGCGACCGAGAGCAGGCGCTGATTTGGAATCGTGATAAGCGTGTCGACCGCGCTCTTAAGCTCGCGCAGTCCCTCTTCCGCCTGCGACATGCGGCGGCGCCCTTCGAACTGGAACGGCTTGGTCACGACGCCCACGGTCAGCGCGCCGAGCTCGCGCGCGATCCGCGCAATCACTGGCGCAGAGCCGGTTCCAGTGCCGCCGCCCATCCCGGCGGTCACGAACACCATCTCGGCTTCCGACAGGATCTCGCGAATTCGCTCCTCGTCTTCGAGCGCGGCCTTGCGTCCGATTTCAGGATTGCCGCCGGTGCCGCGGCCGCGCGTGATCTCGTCGCCGATCTGCATGCGCAGCGGCGCGTGATTATTCTGGAGCGCCTGGATGTCGGTATTCACGGCGATGAAATCGACGTTGCGCAGCCCAACATTGATCATGTGGTTGACCGCATTGCCGCCGCATCCACCTGCGCCGATTACCTTGATCCTCGCGCCCGGGTCGGGATTACTCACCAACTCAATCATCACAGATCCTCCTACACCACCTACCGGCAAATTTTGTTGCCCATTTAATTTGTTGACTCGGCGACTTCTCAAAAGAAGTCCCTCACCCAATCGCTAAGCCGCGAGCGCAGCCGTCCCAGCCTGCCCGCTTTCCCTACTCCGTTTCCGATTCCGCCCACCGCGCTCTGATGCAGCAGCAAGCCCGCTGCCGTCGTGTACATAGGCTTCATCAATTCTTCCGGCAGACCCTTGAGGTTGATCGGAAGCCCGCGCCGCACGGGCACGCCGAAGATACGCTCGGCCAGTTCCTGGGTGCCCTCGAGCAGCGAAGTTCCTCCGACCAGCACGACACCGGACGCGAGCCCGTCCGAAACTCCTGATCGCAGCAGCTCGCGCTGCACCATCGTGAAGATCTCTTCCATCCGCGGCTCGATGATTTCCCCGAGCAGCCGCCGCGCGATCACTCGCGGCTCGCGTCCGCCGACACCCGGCACCTGCACCGTCTCGTCGCGGCGCACGACCTGGTTGGTCGCCACGCCGAACGAGATCTTGAGCCGCTCGGCGTCGGAAATCGGCGTGCGCAATCCCGCGGCGATGTCACTGGTAAGATGATTCCCGCCAATCGGCAACACGGCGGTATGCATCACCGCGCCGCCGTGGAACACGATGATGTCGGTGGTGCCGCCACCAATGTCGATCAGCGCGACGCCGAGCTCGCGTTCCTCAGGAAAGAGCGCCGCGTCCGCCGACGCGAGCGGCTGAAAAACCATCTCCGACGGCGTCACGCCCGCGCGCTCGCAGCACTTGCTCAGATTCAGTCCGTAGCTTTGCGACGCAGTGATGATGTGAATTCGCGCCTCGAGCCGCACACCGGCCATTCCATACGGCTCGCGCACGCCCTCCTGCTCGTCGACCGCAAACTGCTGCGGCAGAATGTGCAGCACCTGCCGATCGAGCGGGATCGCGACCGCGCGTGCGGCGTCGATCACTCGCTCAACATCGCGCGGGCTGACTTCACCGCCGCGCACCGCGACGATTCCATGGCTGTTGAGGCCCTTGATATGCGGTCCTGCGACGCCAACCACGACCGAGCCCACTCGCACGCCTGAAGTCTTTTCCGCTTCCTCGACCGCGACTTTGATCGCATCGACCGTCGCCTCGATATTGACGACGACGCCCTTGCGCAGACCCGTGCAAGGCGAGACTCCGAAGCCAAGCGTCGCCAACTGGCCGTCAGGCAGCGACTCGCCGACGATCGCGCAGACCTTACTGGTGCCGACGTCAAGGCCTGTGAGCAGATTCCTCATCGCATCACGGACTCCCCCGCCGGCTTGAACGAAACTCTACGAAGCCCGTTCCTGTGCTTCGCGTGATTGTTCTCGACCGCATGCAGGCGCACGACAGCCAGCCCCGGCGTCGTCAAATCGAGCGCCGCGATCAGATTCTCGCGCCCCTGCCATTGCTGTCGCACTTTGATCGCGCGCTGAATCTCGATGGTCGCGCGATCGAGATCGAGCACCACCTCGGTCCGCTCGCGTTCAAGGAATAGCGACGCGGTGCCGTCATCGCAGACGTGCATCTCCGAAATGATCTCGGACAGTTGCGTCTCCGCACGCACCAGGACCGCCGCATAGTCGACCATCTGCGATCCGCGCGCGTTCTCGAGCGAGTCGCCGCTCAGAACGGGCAAATCGCCCTGCTTGCCAGGCGAGATCGGCCCGCGCAGCTCTCCGCCGCGGAAAAGTTCGTAGAAGCCGTCGTGACGCTCGACGATCGCTATCGCGCCATCACGGATATCACCCGACGAAATCGCAGGCGCGCCCGGATCGTGCAAGCCGCGCTGGTAAATTCCCACGCGTCCAGCCCATTGGACCAGCACTGCCGAGTAGTTCGAAGCGGTCGCGCGTGCGGGCGCGAGCGAATCCAGAATTTGATCGCGATACGAGGCAAGAGTGGCTGCCGCTCTGAGAGCCACCGTGCGCCCGGTCGTGCTGAATCCGGTCGTCACGCCAAGCGCAAAAAAGGCGCACACCACCAGCCCGCCCATCCGCGCGCTCCACCCCGCCACCGCTTTATTTCCACCGCGAACCGCCACCCCGCCACCTCAGTCAAAAATCTCAATCACCAGTCGCCGACCAGCCTAACCTCCGGTTCAAGCAAGACGCCGCTCTGCTCTTTCACCTTGTTGCGCGCCATGTCGATCAGAGCGCGCACTTCCGCAGCCTGTGCGCCGCCAAGATTTACAATAAAGTTTGCATGCTGATCCGAAAACGCCGCGCCGCCGAGCCGCGTCCCTTTGAGGCCCGCGCCTTCGAGCAACTTGCCCGCGAAGTTCCCGGGCGGATTCTTGAAGATCGATCCGGCATTCGGAACGCCGCGCGGCTGGCGCGATGCGCGCTTGGCCTTCAGCTCCGCAACCCGCGTCATCAGGCGCTCGCGATCGCCTCGAGCCAGATCGAAATCGACGCGCGTAATTATGAAATGACTCGGCAACTCGGTGCGCCGGTATGCGAACTTGACGTCGTCCCTGGTCAGCGCGATCGCCTCGCCAGCCTCAGTGACGCCATGCACAAGAGTCACCACCTTCGCAATCTCGCCGCCGAACGCGCCCGCGTTCATCACCAGTCCGCCACCGACCGTGCCGGGAATGCCCTCGCCGAATTCGAGCCCCTCAAGACCCTTATCCACCACTGTCTGGACTAAGGTTCCGAACGCGGCGCCAGCGCCTGCAACGACTTTCGTGCCGTCAATTTTTATTGTCGCGAAGCCGTCGCCGAGACGCACGACCAGCCCACGCATCCCGCGATCACTCACAAGCAAATTTGTCCCCGCGCCGAGACAGAAGCACGGCACACCCGCGCGATACGCAGCGGCCTTCGCATGCATCAACTCGCCTTCGTCGTCGACGTTGACGAACAAGTCTGCAGGACCGCCGATTCGAAATGACGTCAGCTCCGCCAATGGCATCGCCGCGCGCACTCGCGCGCCGAATTTCGCGCGCAACTCGCCCTCAAGCGCCTTCATGAACTTTGACCTCGGCGCTGAGCACGTTCAGTATTTCGCCGCCGGTCCGATAGATGTCACCGGCGCCCAGAGTTGCGATCACGTCGCCCGACCGCGAGCCTGCCGCGATTCGCGCCGCGGGATCTTCCTCGGCGCCCAGGTAATGCACTTCCAGATGGCCGCGTGCGCGCAATGCTTCGTAGAGGCGGCGCGACGACACGTCGGCGATCGGCTCCTCGCCGGCGGGATACACGTCGAACAGGTAGAGCACGTCGGCGTCGTCGAACGCCGACAGAAAGTCGTCGAATAAATCGCGCAGCCGCGTGAATCGGTGCGGCTGAAAGACCGCTACCACGCGCCGCTTGAACGACGCGCGCACGGCGGCGAGCGTCGCGCGCACTTCAGCCGGATGGTGCGCATAGTCGTCGAGCACGATTCGTCCCGCTGCTTCGCCTTTGATCTCGAATCGCCGGCTGATTCCACCGAACGTCGCGAGCGCAGCCGCCGCGCGCTCGAAACTGATTCCGACTTCCATCGCGACCGCAATCGCAGCGAGCGAGTTCAGTGCAACATGCACGCCCGGCGTCGGTATCGTCACCCTTCCAAGATTTTCGCCCTTGCGAATCACCTCGAAGCGAGTCGAGAGACCGTCGATCACGATTTTCTCGGCGCGCAGATCCGCGTCCTGCGCGACGCCGTACGTCACCATCGGCTTGCGAATCGACGCCATCAGGCCACGAACATTCACACTGTCGATTCCGAGCACGGCCACGCCGTAAAACGGCACGCGATTGACAAAGTCCGTGAACGCCTCGCGAACTTTATCCATCGTGCCGTAATGATCCAGATGTTCCGGATCGATATTGGTCACCACCGCGATGGTCGGAATCAGCAGCAGGAACGACGCGTCGCTCTCGTCGGCCTCGGCCACCATGAAATCGCCGCGCCCGAGCCGGACGTTGCTCCCGGTATTGCGAATGTTCCCGCCTATCGCGACGGTAGGATCGAGTTCCGCCTCTTCCATGATCAGCGCGATTAGACCGGTGGTGGTCGTTTTGCCGTGAGTTCCCGCGACTGCGACTCCGAGCTTGGCCATTCGCAGCAGTTCGCCGAGCATCTCTGCCCGCGCAATCACCGGGATCTTCATTTCGCGTGCGCGTGCGACTTCTGGATTTGAAAATTTTATCGCCGACGAGATGACCACTGCGTCGATGCCGCCGTCGTCCTTCAAGTGCGCCGGATGATGTCCCTGGCTGATTTCCGCACCGAGCGATGAGAGCCGCGTCACGGTGGCCGAAGGTTTCAGATCGCACCCGCTGACGCGCATTCCGAGTTTCAGGCACAGCTCCGCGATTCCACTCATGCCCGCGCCGCCGATTCCGACGAAGTGCAATCGCCGTTGACGGGTCAAAAGACCATTTGCGTGCAGTTCACTCACGCTGCCGCCTTCTCCGCTAGATCGAAACAAATCCGAGCGATGTGCGGAGCCGCGTCCGGATGCGCCTCCTGATGTGCCCGCGCACCCATCTCGTCGAGGCGCGACGGATTCCGCACCAGCGTCTCGATTTCGCGCGCCAGGTTCGACGCGAGCTGATCGTCGTCGCGCACTATTATTGCCCCGCCGCGCTTTTCAAGCACGCGCGCGTTGTGAACTTGCTGTTGATCCTTGTGGAAGGGATACGGCACGAAAATGGCCGCACGCGCGCCAAGAGCAATATCGGTAACCGTCATCGCGCCTGAGCGCGCGATAATCAGATCGGCGCGATGCAGCTCGTCGGCGACGGCGTCGATAAACGGCACTACCTCTGCCGCGAACCCGAACTCGCGGTATGCACTCCTCACCAACTCCTCATCCGCCTCCCCGGTCTGGTGCAGTACGTGCCAATTTATAACACTTTTTCCGCAGATTTTGAAAGCCTCTACAACACCAATATTCAGGCGATGCGCGCCGGACGAACCGCCTAAAACAAGGATTTGTAATTGACCGCCCTCCCGTCTCACTCGATCGGGACGATATTTGAACCGGGTCGGGTTACCGGTCACAACCACTTTAGAAGAACTAAAATAACTTGCGCTGTCACTGAAGCCGACACAAATCTTTTTCGCGAATCTAGACAACGTTCGATTCACCAGACCGGGGCGCGTGTTCTGTTCCATCAACACCAGCGGCGTCCGAGTCAGAACCGCCGCCGCACCCATCGAGGCTGACGCGTATCCGCCCGCGCTCACGATGATGCTCGGACGAAACCGCCTGACCAACGACGTTGCGAGGCCAATCGCGCGAACAAATTCCAGGGACGCGCGCGCTCGCTCAACAGCGTTATGCCCCCGAATTCCGTGCATCTCGAATAGCTCGTACTTGTACCCGCTCTTCGGTAGCCACTTCGCCTCGAGTCCCGCACTGGTGCCGACGAATAGCACGTCGATACCGGGACGCTCGCGTATCATCTCCTCGCCCAGCGCGACCGCCGGAAAAAGATGCCCGCCCGTACCGCCGCCGGCGATTATCACTTTCATCGCACCGCCGGACGGCGCCCGAGCGCGAGTAGCGCGCCCAACGCCGCCATCGCGATGATGATCGAAGTGCCGCCGTAACTCAGGAACGGCAGCGGCAGGCCCTTGGTCGGGATCAATCCAATCACCACCGACATGTTGATCAACGCTTGAATCGAGAGCAGCGCAGTCAGCCCCACCGCGAGCAGGCTCGCGAACGGATCGGGCTCGTCATGCGCGATTCGCATCCCTCGAAACAGGATCACCAGGAACAGCGCGACCACGACTGCGGCGCCGATCAGGCCGAACTCCTCGCCAACCACCGCAAAAACAAAATCCGTGTGTGCCTCCGGCAGGTAAAACATTTTCTGGCGCCCCGCGCCCAATCCTACGCCCCACTTGCCGCCTTCGCCGAGCGCTATGAATGATTGCACGAGCTGGAAGCCCGCGCCGCGCGCGACCGACCACGGGTCGAGGAACGTCGTCAGCCGCTTCATGCGATAGGATTTCGCCACCGCCTGGAATGCCAACAGAGTGAGCGCCCCTCCGCCCGCGGCCGCAAGATGCTCCCAGCGCGCGCCGGCCGCCCACAGCATCGCGAAAAGGATCAGCGCGATCATCACGGTGCTGCCGAAATCCGGCTGCTTCAAAATCGACAGTGCAATTGGACCGACGATCAGGAATACCGCCAGCGGGCCATGCTTGAACTCGCGGATTCGCTCCTGGCGCTTGCTCAGGAACTTCGCGAGGAAAAACACCAGCGCGAATTTCACCAGCTCCGACGGCTCCGCGATCACCGGCCCCAGCTTGAGCCATCGCCGCGCGCCGCCTTTCATCAGTCCGAGGCCCGGAACGTAGAGCAGCGCGAGCATCACGATTGACGCGATGAACAGCGGCATCGCGATTCGCCGCAGACCTGCCAGCGAAAATTGCGAGAGGAGCATCAGGAAGACAAAACCGACCGCGATATGCGCGAGGTGGAGCTTGAAAAAATGAAACGCGTCGCCTTTTTTCTCGATGCCGAGAAAGTACGTCGTGTTCAGCACCATCAGCAGGCCGAGCAACAGCAGCGCCGCCGCCGGCAGCCACAGCCACGGGTCGGGACGCCGATATCTGACGGCGTCAAAGCGCCCGAACCAGCTCTTTAAATACGTTCCCACGTTCCGCATAGTCCTTGAATTGATCGAAGCTCGAGCACGCCGGCGAAAGCAGCACCGTGTCTCCGGGCCGTGCCGCGCGCGCCGCATGCTCGACCGCTTCCTTGAGAGTCGCCACCGATTCGATCCTGGTCGCGCCGTCGAGCGCCGCCGCCATCTTGTCCCGCGCCGCCCCGTTAAAAATCGCGAGCTTGACCTTCTCGCCGAGCGGCCGTCGCAACGGCGTATAATCTCCACCCTTATCGAGACCGCCTGCGATAAGAACTATCGGCGCCGCGAGGGCGTCGATGGCCTCGACCACCGCGCCGACGTTGGTCCCCTTGGAATCATCGATATAGGTCACACCGCGATTTTCGTGGACGACTTCAATCCGGTGCGGCAGGCCTCGAAATGACGCGAGCGCGCGTTCGATTTCTTCTGGTTTCACGCCGAGTGCGAGCGCGGCTGCCGACGCCGCCATCGCATTTGAGATGTTGTGCCGCCCGCGCAGACGAAATCCTTTCAGGCTGATTCGTCCGCGAGGCGCGTCGTCGAAATCAAAATCGAAACCGATCGCGCTGGCCGGTTCGTCGAACCATATCGATGCGCCCGATTCGCGGCGTGCGTAGCCGAAGCCGATCACGTACGAGCGGACGCTCTTCGCGAGCCTCCAGACTTGCGGATCGTCGCGATTCAGAATCGCGTAGTCCGAGGTCTGCTGATTCTCGAACAAGCGCGCCTTCGCGCGCCCGTAGTCATCGAGATCTTTGTAACGATCGAAATGATCGTCACTCAAATTGAGATGCACGCCCGCCTTCGGCCGGAATTTTTCGATCCACTCAAGTTGGAAGCTCGACACCTCGACGACCGCGACGTCCCATTTGCCATCAACCGCTTCGATTAGCGGCGTTCCGAGGTTGCCGCCGACAAACGTGCGCCGTCCCGACGCTTTCAGGATCTCGCCGAGCAACACGACGACCGTGCTCTTGCCGTTGGTGCCGGTGACCGCCGCGATTGGCGCGCCGAGGAAGCGGCTCGCGAGTTCAATTTCTCCGATTACTGGAATTCTCCGGGTAGTTGCGGCTCGCAACAAAACCGAATCGCGAGGCACTCCCGGACTGGTGACGACCAGGTCGATATCGTCCACCCAGCTTGCGTCTTCTGCGCCGAGCTTGACGGCACCTGCGGGCAGTTGGTCGCGCTCGATGTCGACGCGCCGATCCGTCATCACGAGGTTCGCGCCGCGCGAGGCGAGGAACCGCGCCGCGGCAACTCCGCTTACTCCCAGTCCGATGACCATCACGCGTTTGCCAGCCAGTTCCATCAACGCAGCTTCAGCGTGCTCAGCGCGAGGAGAGCGCACACGATCGATACGATCCAGAATCTGATCACGACCACGGTCTCGGGAATGCCTTTCAATTCAAAATGATGATGCAGCGGCGCCATCAGGAAGAACCGCTTGTGGGTCGCCTTGAAATAGTAGCGCTGAATGATGGTTGACGCTGCCTCCGCGACGAACACGCCGCCCGCGATGACCAGCGCGAGTTCCTGCTTGGCGAGCACCGCGACCATTCCGATCGCACCGCCCAGTGAGAGCGCGCCAACGTCGCCCATCATCATCGAGGCCGGGTACGCGTTGAACCACAGAAAGCCGAGTGATGCGGCGAATACGGACACACAGAAAATCGCAACCTCGCCGACGTTGGCGATGTACGGAACCTGCAGGTAGGTCGCGAGTTTGATGTTGCCGGCGACGTAGGTGAACACCCAGTACGTCAGCGCGACCGTCATCACCGGTCCGATCGCGAGCCCATCGAGACCGTCAGTCAGGTTCACCGCATGCGAGCATCCCACGATCACGAGCATCGCGAACGGGATGTACACCCACCTGTGCAAATCGGGATGCACATTCTTCAGGAACGGCACCGTCAGGTGCGTGTCGAAGCCGAGATACAGAAATAGCCACGCCGCCGCGATAAACGCGCACGAAAATGACCACACCAGTTTCGCGGGCCCGCTCAGTCCCAGGCCTTTGCCGCGCGTGAGTTTGAAGTAGTCGTCGCTGAAGCCGATCGCGCCGAAAGTCAGCGTCACGAAGATCGCGACCCAGACATAGGGATTCAAAATGTTGGCGAGCAGCAGCGTCGCCGATAGCATCGACGCTACTATCAGCAGACCGCCCATCGTCGGCGTGCCGGCTTTCTTCTGATGTGCCTGCGGAACCACTTCGCGAATCGTCTGACCGATCCGCATCTCGCGGAACCGATCGATCAGGATGGGTCCCAGAGCCAACGACAGCGCGAGCGCGGCAAGACCTGCGAGCACCGAACGCATCGTCTCGTACCGGAGCGCGTTGAAGCCGGAGTAATATTTGTGGAGGGGATAGAGCAGCAGGTAGAGCATCGCGGCCGCAGCCTCAACTCTGCCCGCCGCCGAGCTCGGCGGCAATCTCGCGGACTACGACTCGATCGTCGAACGGAAGCACGCGCCCCGCCACCAACTGATAGTCCTCGTGTCCTTTGCCAGCTATCAAAACCGCGTCGCCGGCCGTCGCGATCCTCAACGCCATGCCGATCGCCGTGCGACGATCCGGCTCGACAAGATATCCGCCGGTCGCTGATGAATCATTGCTTCGCACACGGCCGGCTAAGACCAATCCTTTCTCGACCTCTGCAATTATCGCGAGCGGATCTTCGGTGCGCGGATTGTCCGAGGTCAGGATCGGAATATCGGCCAGGCGCCCGGCGATTTCGCCCATGATTGGACGCTTGCCGCGGTCGCGATCGCCGCCACATCCGAACACGCAGATTATTCTGCCCGCGCGCAAACGCCGGAGCGCCGTCAGCACGGCCTCCAGCGCATCGGGCTTATGCGCATAGTCCACCAACACCGTGACTCCCGGTTTCGCCGCAACCGCTTCGAGCCTGCCGGGGGCCCCTGGGCATCGCCGCACCCCATCCGCCACCGCATCCATTTCGATACCCAGGGCCGCCGACAGAGCCGACGCGCCCAGGATATTGAGCAAGTTGATTTCGCCGATCAGCGGCGATTTGATTTCGATCTTTTTGCCGAGCACCGACAGCGTCGCGCGAATCCCGCTTAAGTCCGCGTCGAATTTCTCCGGATGCGCATCGAGCGAGCGATCCATGCCGAAGCTCATTTTCGATCCCTTCACTGATTCGAGCACGCGCCGCCCGAACGGATCGTCGCCGCGCACGATCGCTACCGTGTCGATGCGCTTGCTTCGCGGCAATATCTCGGTGAAGAGCCGCAGCTTTGCCGCGAAGTAGTCCTCGATCGTCGTGTGATAGTCCAGATGGTCGCGGCCGAGGTTGGTGAACATGCACGCGCGGAAGTTCAGCGCTTCTACCCGTCCTTCTGCGATTCCCTGCGACGACACCTCCGCGACCGCATGATGCACGCCCTCATGCTCCATCTGCAGCAGCGCGGATTCGAAGTCGATCGACTCCGGCGTCGTCAGTCCGCTGTAAATTTTTTTGCCGCCGATGAAAATGCCGATCGTGCCGACAATCCCGGCCGGCATCCCCGCCGCTGCGAAAATCGACGCCAAGATATAACTGGTCGTGGTCTTACCGCTGGTCCCGGTGATTCCGATCAGATCGATGCGCTCGCTCGGCGCGTCGAAAAAGCGCGACGCGGCCGCGCCCATCAAAAGGCGCGGCCGCTCGCTCACCACCACAGTCGCCGCGGGGCGCGCTGTTCCACCATCCCATCCTCCAACCACCACAGCGCGCGCCCCACGGTTTAATGCATCGTCAATGTTGGCCCGGTTCCGCTTTGCGTCGCGGGCCGTCGAGAAGTACAGATGACCGGGCCTCGCCTGACGCGAGTCGTAGCTGAGGCCCGTGATTTCCACGTTCAGGTCGCCATCGATCCGGCGAACGTCAAATCCTTCGAGTAATTCAGCAAGCTTCACTTTCGCCTGACGGGCGATACACCGCCGCCACTGAAATACGATGCGGGAGTGACGCCAGATTCAGCCGCCGTCTCGGCTCCACTGTCCGCGACGATCGCAGCCAGGGTCAATTTAACCGTCGCGTGATGAAGCGGAGCGCCCGCGTCCGGCTCCTGCGCGACAACGTATCCGCCGCCATGCACGTCGACGTTCACGCGCGAAACGCGCGCCAGCTCCATTGCGCGCCTGAGGCTGAGTCCCGCAAAATTCGGCGTCGCCCGCGTCAGCTTCGACCCCGTCAGTACCGGTAGGTAGTCGTCAGGATCGGGAGACGATGCAGCAGGCGTCTTGCCGCTCGAGTCTTTGCCGAAATCAGGCATCGGGATCATGCTCGCAGTATCGTAAGGCGGATTCGGCGCCGTGATATTCAAATCGCGGACGGCACCCTGCGCGATTTCACTGAAGACCGGCGCGGCGATCAAGCCGCCGAAGTGCTCGTGGCCGACGTCGTACAGCGCGACCAGGATAAGTAGCCGCGGATCGTCCGCCGGCAGGAATCCCACGAACGACGAAACGTGCCGATTCTGATAGTAGGTGCCGTTTTCCGGATTCACCATTTGCGCCGTGCCAGTCTTGCCCGCGACGATAAATCCGTCAACGCGCGCCTTCGCCGCCGTGCCGCCATCCGACATGACGACGTTGCGCAGCAGCAGATTCATCTGATGGGCGATATCGGGCGCGATCGCACGGCGCATCACCTGCGGCGTATGCGTAAGAATCGCTTGCCCCTCCGCGTCATATGCGGCCTGCACGACATATGGCCGTACAATATTTCCGCCGTTCGCGATCGCCGCGTACGCCACCGCGAGCTGAATCGGCGTGACCGCCACGCCCTGACCGAAGCCATGATTGGCGAGATCTATTTCTTTCCATCCCTCGGGCTTATTCAACAGCCCCGACGCTTCGCCAGGCAGATCGATACCCGTGCGCGATCCGATTCCAAACGCGCGCAGCCCTTCATAGTAGCGCTCGGATCCCAGCGTCAACGCGATCTTCGCCGCGCCGATATTCGACGACACTTCGATAATCCCGCCAAGATTGAGCCATCCGTGCGGGCTGTGATCGTGGATCGTGTGCTTGTCGAGGTAGAACTGCCCGTTCTCGCAGTAAAACTGTTTATCCGTCGTGATCGCGTGATCGGCGAGCGCGATCGAGCCGAGAATCCCCTTCATCGTCGAGCCGGGCTCGAACGCGTCCTCGACCGCCGGATTGTGCAAGCGATCGTGGAGGTTCGCCCCGTCGGCATTCTCGTTCGCCATCGCCATCACCGCCCCGGTAAAAGGATCGAGCACGATAACGCTGCCGCGCTTGGCGCCGCTCGCTTTCACTTCCGCCGCCAGCTCGGTCTCGGCGAGCGATTGGATCGACGAGTCGATCGTGAGCTCGAGCTGCGCGCCCGGCTCCGGCGCCTTGAGCGCCAACGGGCTTTCGAAAATCGGATGCCCCTGCGCGTCATGATCGAAGCTCAACTCGACCGCCTCGCCGCGCGCAATCCTGTCGTATTGCAGTTCCAATCCGGAGAGCCCCTGGCCGTCCATCCCCGCCAACCCCACCACCGACGCGGCCAGGTTGCTCTCCGGATAAAACCGTTTGTACTCGCTGATCGTGCCAACGCCGTCGATTCCGAGTCTTTCCGCCGCTTGCGCTTTGTCCGGTGAGATACGGCGCTCGAGCCACACGAACGGCGCGGCGTTGTTCAGTTTCGACTCGAGCGAAATCGGCATCATCATCAGGATTGCCGCAAGCTTCCCGCGTTCGGCCGGCGTGCTCGACTCGAGCACCTTCTTCGGCCGCGCATAGACCGACCGCGTCTCGGCCGACAACGCCAACGGCTCGCCATTGCGATCGACGATCGGTCCGCGCACCGCTGCGAGTTGGGTTTCGCCGGTATGCTCTTGCAGCGCGAGCGAGTTCAGCTTCTGTCCGTACAACGCAACCAGCACCACCAGCCGAATCACCGCAAGGCCGAACAGCGCCGCCAACGTAATCGTGAGCGCTCCGATTCGAGCGCGCCGCTGCTTGAACGATGTATTCACGGGAGCATCACTACCTGCCCGCGGCCGGGCGGCGCGAGATGATATTGCGGCGCGAGCGCGCGCAGCCTCTCGTGCGAGCTGAGCTGCGCGGCGGTCAGGCGCAGCGCGCGATTTTGATCCTGCAACTTCACGATATCGTCGTGCAACAACGAAAGCCGATATCCTTCCTGCGTCATTTGCAGCCGTATCATCAGCGTCGCGAATCCGACGATCGCGATAAGCGCTCCCAGCACCGCCGGCACAATCTTCGACGGACGCCGCGTCGGTTTTACCCGCCGGCTCATCGTGTACTCCGCTCGATACATCGCACTCGCGCGCTGCGAGCGCGTGGATTGCGCGACGTCTCTGACGACGACGGCTTGATCACCTTGCGCGAAATCGCCGCGTAGCCGCCCGCGCGCTCCAATTCCCGGAAACGCTCCTTGACCGGTCGGTCTTCGAGCGAATGATAGGAAATGACGAGCATTCGCCCGCCCGGATTGAGCATCGCCGGACCGTCGCGCAGCAGCGCCGCAAGACTTTCCATCTCGTGATTCACTGCGATTCGGAGAGCTTGGAAGGTGCGCGTCGCAGGATGCGTCCCGCCGCGCCGATGCGCTCCCAGAGCCCGCTCGACGATCGCGCGCAGCTCGCCGGTGGTCTCGATGGGACCACGACGGCGCGCGTCGACGATCAGCCGCGCGATTCGCCGCGAGCCGCGCTCCTCGCCGTACGTATAGATGATTCGTGCGAGTTCCTCGGCGCTCTCTTCATTCACAATGTCTTTCGCCCGCAGCGCCTGCCGGTCGTCCATCCGCATATCCAACGGACCGTCGAGCCTGAACGAAAACCCGCGATTCGGATCGTCGAGCGCGTAGCTGCTCATGCCCAAGTCGGCGAGGATCGCGTCCGCACCTTCAAAGTGATGCTGCTTCATCACGGCCGCAATTTCGCCGAAGTCAGCGCGTTCGAGCACGACACGATCGCCGAACTCCCCCAGCCGGTCGCGCGCGACGGCGATCGCCGCCGCGTCGCGATCGAGCCCGAGCATCCGCGCCTTCGTGGCGCGTAGCATCGCCGCCGCATGCCCACCCGTACCAACAGTCACGTCGACGAACGCGAGCGGACCGTGTGCGGACAACAGCCCGCACACCTCCTCCACCATCACCGGCACATGCCTCCGGTCCGCTGCGTCGTCTTCGTATCTCACTGCCAGATTCATGTCACAGACCAAGCTTCGCGAAAAATTCGGGATCCAGTATTTTCTCTTCGGTGGCCTTCAGTACCTTGCCGAGAGTCTGCCGGTCCCAAAGCTGAAAGTGATCCTGCATCGCCGAGAACGTCACCTCGCGATCCAGCTTCGCGTAGTCGCGAAGGTTGGTCGGGATCAGAATGCGTCCCTGCCGATCGACCGGCACCTCATGCGCGCCGCCGATGAACATCGTCTGGAAAGCCTGCACTCGCGGATCGAATCTCGGCTTGGTTTGCAGATTCGCGTTGAGCGTGTCCCACTGGCTCGGCGGATAGAGCGCCAGGCATCGCTCGCCTTCGTAAGGGAAATTCGTGATATAAAGGCGATCGTGATTCTCGCGCTGCAAAACTTCACGAAAACGGGCCGGAATACTTACCCGACCTTTTTCATCGATCGCATGGTCGAACCGACCACTAAACACCGTTTCCCCTCCCCAGTGCCCCACAACATCCCACTCTATCCCACCCCAGTCAAGCAATCCGCGCCTACTGAGATGTAATAAACTGACTATTGGCGCGATTAGTCAGTAGCGAAAGAAAAACGAAACTATGATTAGGTCTGGCTATTCGATGCGACGCTCATCTTGTTCCAGCATTCGTGCCGTCGTGCGGCATGCGGATTCACTCGAAAGAACTTCAGCTTGACAGCGACGCTATTCATTGGCGAAACTCGCGCCAATTCACTGGCCAAACCAACGACATAGGAAGTACGGGGCCTCATTCTCATCGGGGCAGAGAGAGGATAGATGAAGAAAGGAAATTCTTGGCTGCGAAGCGCGGCAGTGATCGCAGCAGGTGTAGTAATGACAGTGCTAATCGTCAGCCCTGCCGCTCAATCAAGAGGAAAAAAGAAAAAGGCGGAGGCGACGCCCACTGAAACATTGACGCCGACTCCAACGCCGACTCCCGAAGTTCATGTGTGGAATTTCGATCAGGACAAGGCGGGAGAAGTTCCCGCGGGATGGAAAGCGATCGAAGGCGACTGGCAGGTGATTCCCGATCCAAGCGCGCCCAGCAAGCCCAATACATACGGCTTGCCGGCGGGCCGACTGCTCAAGTCGCTCGAGAGCGCGCTCGAGTATTACCCAATGACCATTGAAACCGATCCGACTGAGTATGCAGACTTTACTCTCGAAGCTCAGTTCAAATCCGCGGGCGGGCGCTTCGATTGTTCGGGCGGTCTGATCTTCCGCTACGTCGACGAGAAGAACTTCTACCTGCTTTCCGCCGGATGCCCCAGCGATTACTTCGCACTCTCGCGCATGACCGACGGGCAGCTCGTCAACCTGAAGCAAAGCGTCGTGCCGACCGACAAGGACACCTGGTACCGCCTGAAGGTCACCGCCCAGGGCGGACACTTCATGTGCTACGACGACGACAAGATGGTCTTTGATTTCGACGACAGCAAAATCGCCAAGGGCAAAATCGGGCTGTGGGCGCGCGACGATTCGCAGGCGCAATTCGACGACGTAAAAATCACGATCATCGGCGCAGGCGAGAGCCTACCAGAACCAGCTCCCGCTGCATCCTCGTCGCCGTAATACCGGCAAGGAGCCAGGCGTCCGCGACATGTTGCATGCGGCCGCCTGGCAACTTACTCTGAACGTTGATGGAAACCACGCAAGAGAAAGCGCCGGTTGAGGTTCGCATCGAGCCGCTGCGCGGCCTTCCACTCGTTCTGGAAATCCTCGGCGGAATCGGACGCACGCTGGGTTTGACGCTGCTGTGGGGCCTGGAGATCGTCCGCGATGCCTACTTTCGGCAGCTGGATCGCCTCAATGTCCGTCCGCGCCACAAACGCGCGAGCGCGTTTCCTCCCGGCCAGCCCAAGAAACAACGCAGCGCACCGACTCGCTAGCCTCCTACTTCCGATCGTCGTCCAGCACCAGCGCTAAGTAGCGCGCGAGCTTGTCGTCGAGCACTCGCACCAGAGCGTCAGTCTGGGCAGCTTGCGTGATTTTCAAAAATCCTTCCAGGCGATGCTCTTTGTCGTGAATCCGAATCAGGCGCGCGATCATGCTTTGCGATAGCGCCGTCAGTTTGACCTCCAACGCACGGCGGATTCCTTCCATAACATCTTCGAGTTCCGCCTGCGGCGACGACGCGCCAAGCTGAAAGCCGCAACTCGAACATCGCGGTATAGTCTCGGGCGCGATCTCATCGCGTAGCTCGCATCGTACGACGCGAGCGCTCACGTCCGCCACTCGGGCGCCAAGATGCGCGGCTTCGGGCCGTCCCAGCGCGGCGATCGCGTTGAGCCGCGCGAGCGCGTCGAAGTACCGGCGCGCATCTCCCGCAGCCAGCGCGAGCCGGTCCATCTTGTCGAGCCATCGCGCATGCGCGCTCAGGTAACACTGCACGTAAGTCCATTTGAATTTCTGAAACCGCGCTTCCAACGCGTCGAGACTGCGCGGCGGCCCGGTCAGGATTCGCGGCCCAAGCTCGACTCGCAGCAGTTCGCACTCGGTCTCGAGCGAGGCGATCGCGGTTTGTTGCCACGCGTTTTCTCTGGCTGCCGTTTCATCCGGTGTGGCGCGCAAGCCGGTCGCCGCCAGGTACTCGCGCATCGCACGCATCCGCGGTATCGATTCGGCGGCAGCCGCCAGGACTTCGTACGCGCCGGCGATTTCGATTGCCGAGGCCAGGTACGAGCGATCGGCGGCCGCCTCGAGCATCGCAACCGCGCCCGCTTCCGCCAGCGCGATGAATTTCTCGATCGCGATGCTGTTCGCCGCGGGCATCGCGAGGTTCGCCTCTCTGAGCGCGGAGGAAAGCACCTCGCGCGTTCGCACCGCTCCTTCGACCGCGAGCGCCATCGAGGCATCGAGTCGATCGAGGCGCACGCCGAGACTCTCGCGGTCGCGCGCAATCGTAAGCCTCGGATCGAATCCCCGCGCGAGCACCAGCGCAGCGTTGAACGCCGCAAGTTCGGGCGCGCCTGCGGCGGCCGGATCGAATCGCGCAGCATTGGTCTCCAGACGAATCACGCCGCCGGTGGAAACCTCGAGGCGGCGCAACAAGTCGCGGACGGCCGGCGTCGCATGCGCCTCTGCGCTGGCGCTGCACACAACCATGGGCAATAGCGACTTGAGTTCCTCGATCGGGATCGCCGTCGTTTCGCCGCACACACTCTCGACCATCAGCGAATCGACAATCTCGCGCGCGAGGTCCTTTTCGTAGGGGTCGAATCCGGCGATCGTGTCGCGCGCAATCTTCCATGCGGCGCGTCCTGCTTCCGGCATGAGAACCTTGAGCAGCTTTGAGATCTCCGCGTTCATCGTCAGGTCGGGCGGATAGATCAGCCGCGACCGTGATTCGGCGCCCAATGATGACGACGCCAACACTTCGCGCGCGAGTCGCGACAACGGCACGATTGCGGCCCGATCCAGGCTTGCACCATCCGGAATTGGGCGGCCGGCGATTGCACGAAGCGCCTTGAGTGCCGCGGGATGGAACGGAAAGATCGCATCGGGCGCCAATCCTGCAGTGTCTATTCCGGCGTACGCGTGGTGGGCGTCCAGTTCAGCATCCTCGACGAGTCGCCGCGCGCGCCGCACCGCGATAGTCGTTTCCTCGTTCGCATCGCGCGCCGCTATCAGCAGCACACGAGTCGGCGCAGGGACCTCGGCGCGACTGGCAGCGATCACGGTGAACTTTACCTGTCGGAACGATGCGGCAACTTCGGCCAGCGTCGCGAAGAAGTCCGCGGTAGCTTCGCACTGCGACGTTCCGAAATCGATCGCGACGGTCACTGCCCTGATTCCCGTTCGCCACGCGGTTTCCAACGCGACGTTCAACGCGGCCGCGCCGCGCAGCTGGCGGAAAAGATCGCCCGAGCGCTGGCTGCCGCCGATTTGTTCCGCAAGCACGCTCAGCAGAAACATCTCGACCTCGGCGCCGGTGATTCGTCCAGCCAGCTCGAGTCCGCAAACCAGCCGCCGCGCGTTTTGCGCGTCGAGCGCGCCCGCGCGTCTCTGCAGCGCGATCACGTAGTCGAGGAAATGCGTCTTGCCGCATCCCGCCGGCCCGCCGATCCAGAACACTCCGCCTTGCGGCCCCTCGAGATGCTGATTGAGAACTTCCCACGAACGCTCGGCCGCGCGGGTAAATACGTAGCTGGCGACGGTCGAGACGCGGGGCGAGGTCTGCAGCTCAAGCCGTTCAGGTGCGGGAGGCTCGAGTTCGAACCAGCGCCGCGCGCGCCGTTCCTCTAGGTTGGCCCGCTCCATCAGCTGAGACTATCGCAGTAGTAAGCATCAGAATGTCACAGTGCGGAGATAAAATGTGGACATTTTGTCACTTCGAGAACCAACTCTTCAGACTAGTCTACGCGCGTCAGCTTGTGCTTGATCGCGTACCGCACCATCGCCGCGGTCGAGCGCAACTCGAGTTTCTGCTTGAGATTGTCGCGATGCGCCTGCGCGGTCTTGACGCTGATACCGAGCCTATTCGCGACCTCCTTGGTCGTCGCGCCTTCAGCGATCAACTTGAGCACTTCGCGCTCGCGCCGAGTCGGACTCGTGGCGCGCGAGCCATTCGTGGTCGTGCCATTGCGCAGCCGCGCGAGCACGATCGGCGCGATTGTAGGGCTCAAATATTGCCGCCCCGCGTGAACCGCGCGCACCGCGCTCAGCAATTCAGCCGAGGCGTCGGTCTTGACCACGTAGCCAGCAGCGCCTGCTTCTCCAAGAGCTTCGAGCACGTATTCCTCTTCGTCATACTCACTGAGCACCAGAACTTTGCAGGCGGGAGCTTCCTTGACGATTCGACGCGCGGCGGACAGGCCACCGATTCCCCGCATCCCGATATCCATCACGACCACTTGTGGCTTCAATTGCACCGCAATCGCGACCGCCTGCTCGCCATCCGAAGCCTCTGCGATCACCTCGCACTCATTCGCCAGCAACATGCGCAATGCCTCGCGAAAGATCCTATGGTCATCGGCGAGCAGCACGCGAATCCGTCCGTGATCTTCCATCAGGCTGACTCCGGGATTTCGGCGACCACTGTCGTGCGGCCCCTTCGCGATTCCACAGTTAAGGTCCCGCCCATCAATTCCAGCCGTTCGCGCATACCGGTCAATCCAATGCCTTCAGCCTGATTACCGATCCCGCGGCCGTCGTCGCTAACCGAGACGCGCGCGGCCGCATAATTGTTTTCGATAGTGATATTGACGGACTTAGCCCGCGCATGCCGAACCACGTTGGACAGCGCTTCGCGCACGACCTGGAAACATAGTTGCTGCACCGGGCGCGAGATTTTGTCCGCGGTGCCGCTGTTATCGAGATGAACAAACTTCGCCTTCACGCCCGCGCGATTCAGCCGCCCAAACTCGTGCTCGATTGCTTCATCGAGCGAGGCGTTTCCAATCGAGGTCGGACGAAGTTCACGCGTCTTGCGGCGCAACTCATCCTCGACCTGCTTGAAGATCGAGCGCGCCGCTTCGGGAGGACCGTCGAGTGCGATCTTTGCGGCGGCCAGCAACTGCGCCTGATCGTCATGCAGGTCGCGAGCTATCCTGGCGCGCTCCTCATCAATAGCGGCAAACATCCTGAGCGCAAGGTGACGCACGAGAAGGCCGTGCCGCGACGCATCGCGCTCCAACACCCAACTCGCCGCGAAAGGAGCCAGCCGCTCGACGATAGCCTCGGCCCTCGATGCGGATGCGCGCGCGTCGCGTGAGGCAAGAGCGATCGCCCCGGCCCCAAACGGGATACAGACATACGACCCGGCGAAAACTCTTTCCTCGAGAAATTGCTTTATGCGATCGGCCTCGCTCGCGTCGCGATCGGACCAGTGCCCGATCACGATATGGCGCCGAAAGCTTTCCGAAAGCGCGCTCGCCTCCGCCGGATCGAATTCCCTGGGGACGCCCGGCGAACAAGCGGCCAGCATCAACTCACCGCCGTCCGCGATCGCGACCATCCATTGATCGAAGCCGGCTCCGTCCGCGACGATTTCGCCGAAGCGGCAGAAGCGATCGGCCGGCTGCGCGCGCCGGATCGAATCAACCGCCTGGTCCAGGTAGTTCGTCGCAATCCGCTCTAGCCGCAGCTCTTGTTTTGCGCCGACGGCCTGGCGCCCGCTCTCGGCGCCGTGCGTGCGCCAGAACTCGAGCGACGCGCGCGCCGCGCTCAGTGCGATTTCAGCAAAAACGGCTCGCGCCATCAGTTGCAGTAACGCTTCCAGTTCACTTCGGGCGCGATCGACTGGCGTCACTACCGCGATTCGCACCGAATTGACGCCATCGGTGAACGCCGATCCAGCTACCTGGTATCCTTCGCCTATTTTTTCGACTCGCGCGATCGCAGCGAGTTCACGCGCGCTCAACGCAACCTGCTCAGTCGACTCGAATGAGCTCGGGGCACCACGCGCCCGCTTCGTCCCGCGCGCGGCAACCGCATCGGTCAACCGATTGTCGAGCGCAACCAGGACCGCGTTCACAACCACGTCCCATCGCGAGTCTCCCCGCGGCGCGCGAGCGATTTGGCCGGCGCTCAGTCCGTTGGATTGAAACGCGATTGCGCATCGCTCGGCCGCGATCGTAGCAGCGCCAAGCTCGATGATAGCCGCGATCCGATCGCCGAAGGATGTTTGCGGCGATGTGGATCGGAGCGCCTCAATCGGCAGCCGATCGCGATGCTTCAGAACGTTTCTCAATACCCTGAGAATGACAGAGGAGAACGCGTGTTCTAAGTGAGCGCGCGCGATGCGGCAACCGTTCAGTTATCCAAAGAACCCTTTGTGTGGAGAGATGGTCTTCCTGTTGGTCAGGCGCGAAGAAGGCGACTCGGATGCTCTACGGATGCCCGGAATCCGACGGCTTTGATAGCTCGTCGCCGAGGGCCTTCATCTCGGTGCCGAATGCGGTCCAGTCGCCTGCGCGGATGGCATCCATCGCGCGGTTGTAGTGCTGCGCGGCGCTCTGCATGTCGGCCTTGCCTGCGCCGACGCTGGGGCCTTGCGCGAGCGACTGCGGCGCTTCCTGCGTCGTGATTGCTTTCGCGACTGTCGGCGCTGGTGGAGCTTGATTCTCGAACAACGCCGCCATTGTCAGGTCGAGCGTATCGCCCATCACGACGCGATCGCTGTACGAAGCAACCACCCGCTGCAACTCCGGCAACTGGCCGTTCTCGGCGCGGATGAACAGCGGCTCGACGTAGAGCAGCGAGTCCTGGATCGGTATCACGAGCAGATTACCGAGCAGCACCTTCGAACCCATCTGGTTCCACAGCGAAAGCTGACGCGAAATTTCGGGATTCTGATTGATGCGCGCCTGGATCTGATAGGGGCCGTAAAAAAGCCGGTCTTTCGAAAATGAATACTCGAACAGATGCCCGTAATCGGCGCCGTCGCAGCGCGCGGCCATCCAGGCAATCATGTTGTCGCGCCCCGCCGGCGTCATCGGCAGCATCAGCATGTACTCCGCCTGCGCCTCGCCCGGCAGCCGCATGATTACGTAGTACGGCGTCATCTGGACGGTCTCGCCGGCGTAGTTCTCGCGCGGAAATCCCCAGAGGTCCTCGCGGTTATAGAAGACCTGCGGATCGGTCATGTGATAGGTGCGGAAAGTGTCGGCCTGGATCAGGAAAAAATCTTCCGGATAGCGGATGTGCGCGCGCAATCCCACCGGCATCGCGGACATCGGCTTGAACATCGCGGGAAACACGCGCTGCCAGGTCTTGATAATCGGGTCGTCGGGATCCGACATGTAAAAATCCGTGGCGCCGGTGTAGGCGTCGACCACCACCTTGACCGAATTGCGGATGTAGTTGATCTGGTCGGCGTTGCGCTGCGAGTACGGGTAATGATCGCTGGTCGTGTAACAATCGAGGATCCAGACCATGCGCCCGTCGAGAATCACGGAGTAGGGATCGCGGTCGATATTCAGGAACGGCGCGATATACGCGATGCGTTCCTTGATGTTGCGGCGAATCATGATCTTGCTCTTATCGACGATATTCTCGGTAACGAGCAGATTGATGTCGCGAAAGAAGATGCTGAACAGCAGGCGCCGGAAAAATCCCGCCACCGGCACGCCGCCCGATCCCGCGTAATACGAAAAGACGTTGTCCGCGCCCTTGGGATAGTCGAATTCGGGCGTCGCCGAATCGACGACGGCGTAATTGTCGCGCGCCTCGCCAAAATAGAGCGCGGGCTGATCAACCTTGAATCCCACATCCGAATGCGGCGGAATGTCCTTTATATAGAACACCGGTAGCCCTTCGGTGTCCTTCTTGTTGACCGGGCTCATCGCCAGCCCCGCGCCGTGCGTGAACTTGAGATGCTGATTGACCCAGGTCTGCGCGGTGTCGGGCAGCGCGTCGATATTCATCTCACGCGGCGACAGCATCACCTCGGTGTATTTGCCCTCGATCCAGTAGCGATCGATGTCGACGTCGCGAAAATCGTAGTAGGTGCGAATTTCCTGGAGCTGGCGATAGGTGTCGATCAGCGGGCGCGGGTCCCACAACCTGATGTTCTTGACCGTCGCCTCATCCTGTTCGAGCGCCGCGGGCGTGAGGGTGCCCTGCCCCGCGAACGGCTTCACGTCGACCGTGTCGAGCTTGTAGGCATGCCGCGTCGCCTCGATATTGCGCTCCAGGTACGGCTTCTCCACTCGCAGCTCGTCGGGCTTGACCCACAGGCGCTCGATTACCGGCTGAATAAAATTCATGATGAGCGCGGGGCCGAACACGATTACGAACGCGGCGACCGGAATTCGCAGTCCGCCATCGCGCGCGTTGTAGATACACATCGCGGCGGCCGCGAGCGACAGCAATACCAGCAGCCACATGCCAGGCTGCCACAGGATTCGATCGACGTAACGCAGTCCGAAGACGACGCCGTCGGTATGCAGCAGCAGGTCGAAGCGGCCAAGCCAGTAACTCATCGCGCGCTGGATGAAAAACAATCCCAGCAGCACCGACAGATGCCCCGCCGCGCCCGGCGAAACCCGCGGCGGTGATTCCTTGAAGTCGAGTGCGCCGCGGGCCCAATAGACCGCTATCGCCATCCCAGCCGCGAGCACGATCAGCATCAGAAACAGATCGCGCATCTCCTCGAGCAGCGGCACCGTGAAGACGTAAAAGCCGATGTCGTTGCCGAACGCCTTTTCGACGATCCCGAACGGCACCCCGTAGAGACTCTTCAGGTAAACGTCCCAACTCGCCGCCTCGCCTTGCGCCGCGAACAGCGCCAGCACGGCCGCGCCGCCAGCGACGATCACGCGCCACGGGACGCGTTCGCCGAGCGCGCGAATCAGCTCGGGCAGATTGACCTCGACCATCTCGTCGGGACGGCGTACCACGCGCAGCCGCTCGTGATTGCGGCTCGAGCCAATCGCAATCAACCCGCTGACGAAGATCGCGGCGAACGCGACCAGCCAGACGATGAGAAAGATCGCGATTTCCGCGCCGACCGTGGTATTGAAAACGCCGCCGAAACCGAGCCGTCCGTACCACAGGTAGTCGACCAGCAGCTGATCGAGGAAGCTCAGCACCAGCAGCGCGACGATTGCGACCGCCGCGACGACGATCAGGATATTGCGAGGCCGCATCAGCGTGCTGTGCTACTCGCCACGGCCGATATTGATGACGTGTTCCCGCACCACGTCGGGCGGGCAGAGCCAGATGAACACTTTGAGTGAGATGTATGCGATCACCAGCCAATCGAGCTCGCCGACGATCGGAATCATGTCGAGCTCGAGCGCGGGCGGTGTCAGCATGAGCAGTCCGCCCATGAACGGCACCGTCTTCGCCAAGGCCGGGACGCGCTCGTCGGTCCACAGGCGATAGAACAAGCGGACGAATTGCGGCAGATACATTACGAGCCGGCTGAGTTGCATCGGCCCGAGGAACTGCATGCGAAGTATCTTCGAGAACATCGTCTTCCCCGCCAGCATCATACTCTAGCACAGCGCGGCGCCGAAGATGTCTTCCGCTGGGGTCGGTTTTGTTACAATAGCGGCGATTTCTTTTGTACCGAGAAGGGAGGCGCCATGATCAGGCTGACGCGAAAAGATTGGGCCGAAACCTACTATGCCCTCGAAACGAAATCGCTGGCGTTGAGGCAAGGCAAATTTGCGCCAGAAGATAAACCCGGAGAGGACACAGAGTGGATTACCCGCATAGAAGCGCTCAAACAAACGATTGGCCCTGACGGTGCTACCGCAGCACAGCGAGGTGTCGCGCGCAGCGAATGAGAGGCTAGTCTCTAGGCGGTCATCCGACGTATCTCTGCGGTCATTAGGCTGACGGCTTCGGGTACTACGCGCGTCGAAAGCGGAAAGGCGACCAGCACCAATTCAACGCGTCTCTCGGTCAGAGGCAGTGACGCTCGATGAATCAGTAGGTTGCGAGCACGAAGCGACAGCCAGCGTTCTTCGTTGCAGGGGTAAGCAAGGCAAACCAGGACCTTGGGTTTCCGCGCGACCGTCGAATAGGCGAGCACCTGTAGCAGATCGGCACGATGACGCTCGCGGAGTTCCTCCTCTAGATCGACCCAGCGGCGCTCCTGCATTTCCTCCCAGTGATCTTTGTATTTGGCGTCGACGATTATAGTGGTGTCCTCGCGCTCGATAACGAGATCGGGAACCAGAGACTTCTGAGAGCCGAGGTAGGGCGGATCCCAGTTAAGTGGCACCACCGTCTGGCGCTCGCGGCCACTGCGTAGAGCGCCACCAATTCGACGGACGACATCCGACATAAGTGTCTCGACCCAAGCCTCGAAAAATTGCTCCATTGACATCGCCCAGGGCAGCCCTTGGAGATCGCTGAGACCGGCAAGTCCACGTTCTTCAGCGGTCCACTCAATCGCCTCTACACCGCGACGAAATACATCGGTTCGCAAGGTGCGCCTTTGCCAGACTTGAAAAGTCGTTGGTTGTGGTTCGCGGGGATTGACGTCAAGAACTTGACCGATGAGATCGCGGCACATTTCGATCAACTCCCGCACGAACGAACCCGCGATGCGCTGCGATTCGAGCGAACGTAGTTGCTTCTCCAGAGCGAAACGGATTGCAGCCCGCAGGTCTCGATCCTTCTGTAGTTCCGGAAACCTGCATGGAACGTCGAGGAATCGGGCACGGGTGATCTGGCGAGAAAGATACCGGCCCCAGTCAATTGTGCCTCGCGGTGAGGAGCGTTCTTCGCTGGTGATCTCGAATCGGCGCTCCAATTGTTCGAGCAGCCCTTTCAGCCGGAACAGAACGATCGTCGAGAGTACCCATGGCGGGACTCGGCGCTCAGAGCGCGGCAGCAACGGCAAGGACAGGGGAGCGGGAATCACTCGCCACCCGGTCGCACCGAGGATTGGCCCGATCCCGGGCCAGTCGAATCGCGGGCGAACCACCAAACCATAATCGTGCCGTCCACTCGTCGGAGAAATTAGTGAAATCGCTCCTATTCGGGCACCGGCGCGAATGTCCATTTCGATGGTCGAGTTCCTGTAGTGCGGCTCAACGATTAGATCTAGTTGGCGGAGTGCACCATGATTTAGGTTTATGAACTGATCGGCGAGCCGCGCAATCTGAGACGAAGGATCGCGAGAAGGTTGGCCTCGAAGCAGAAAGCGCGCGGAAAGTCGAGTGACGGTAGAGTCTTTTGCTTCGAAGCAGCGCTGCTCGAGCTGTGTCGCTAGCTCTAGAGGCGGAGAGTTCCGCTGTCGCCGCAGGCCGCGCGCCTTCTTCGCGGCAATGCTCACTGCGAATCGATCCATTGCAAATATGAGCGAACCGCCTCCGCGAACGACGAAACGTAACCTTGCTCAAGGTAATCCTCTAGCAACGGCTTCAATGTCGTTTCGAGCCGACGACGAGCTTTCTGTTCATTCGACTCGAGAAAATATGAATGACCCGGAACCAGGTTCATCGCATCTTCCGTCGCATGGTCGACAAAAATAGAAAGTAGGCGTTGGAACGCCTGCTTCATGAGGTCACAACCCGCATCCTCAACCACGGAGATTTGCGGCCAGAGCTTCGTGAATGCGAATCGGCGTCGAATCGCGATATCCACGATTGCTAGACTGCGATCCGAAGTATTCATGGTTCCGAGTATGTGCAGGTTGTCGGGCAGTGAAAGGCGATCGCCGGTTGGCGGTTCAAATTTGCAGGGTAAGTCGATCGCGCGCGCTTTCAATTCATCGGGTTCGAGCAGATAGATTGCCTCGCCGAGGACCTTCGACAAATCAGCGCGATTTATCTCGTCGATGTGCAGTAAATATTTTCCGCTAGAAGTGCGAGCTTGCTCAGCGGCTTGGGTCAGGAAACCCTTTTGCGGAGAGAATTGAAATCCGAGGCTTTCCGACGAGGTTTTAGGTGCCAACCCGCCTACGAAATTCTCGTAAGTCGTGTTGGCGTGGAACTGAATTGTCCTCCCGCGCCCCTGGTATTCCGTCGCGATCAACTCGCGCGCCATGTGCGTTTTTCCGGTACCGGGGGGACCCTGCAGGATGACGTAATGCCGTTCGTTCAGAAGTTCAGCCACCGCGTCGTTTGAGACATGAGGCATCAAGTAGTGGAACCAGCGTGTCCGAATCTCGCGGGAGTCAGCTTCATAACGAGCGAGAGGACCAATGCCGCGCTCGTTGAACATCAGGTCTAGGAATGCGGTTAGAGCTTCCAACGTCTTGCTCTTGTCGGACCCCGGTGCGTAGATGGCGTATAGGACGTGGCCATACCTTTCTATCGCCCTCGAATACTTCCCAAACTCTTCGGCCACCTCAGCAGGAATGCGTTGATCCAAGCGAGTCGGATCGTGCTTCGACCATGCGACGAGCTTTCGTTGCCCGCTGTTCAGCCACGCGCAAACTGCCGCTGCTTTCCGAGCGTGTCCGGGTCGCCCCAAAATTTCTTCGTCTGGAGCGAGCCCACTAGTCCCCACCACGAGCGAGATCATGCAAGGAGCGTCCTCGCCGGGGAAAACGGCAAGCGAGGTACCGCCGTACGGTCCGGTACTGGGGTTGCTCGGGTGAATGAGAGCTGCAAATGGTATGATTCCTTCGACGTCTTCCGAAGGCGCGGGAGCGCGCAGGGTCACTTGGCGCTTTGCGCTCTCTGGATAACGGCCGCCGTCAACACCGAATAGCGCTTCGAACCCCGCTTTGAACTTCTCTGGCCAGGCATTCGAATAGCGGCGCTCTAGAATCGCGCTAAGCAGTTTGTCGGACCACATGTTCCCCCAGCACTCGTAGATGGCTCTCATCTATCACTCTTTCGGCGCTTCTAGCCACGATTTTACGCTCAAAATTCGGCGCTAGGCTGCGGGGGGAAAATATTCATCAGCCTCTAGTGGGCGTGTTGCCCGACGATTGGTGCAGTATATTAGTTTCAGGATTAGGTCAGACCGAGGAGGGCGAAGCGGAGTGAAGAGGCACATGGCGCTGGGCGATTTCCTGGTCGCGTACCTGCGCAAGATTGGCGTGTCGCACGTTTTCGGTATCCCGGGAGACCTCGCGCTCAAGCTGTTTTTCGCGCTGGGCCGCAAGCACGGGATGGAAATCATCACGTTGTCGCACGAGCCGGGAGTCGGTTTCGCGGCGGACGGTTACGCGCGCGCGACCGGAAAAATCGGCGTCATCTGCGTCACCTACGGCGCCGGCGGGCATAACATGGTGAATCCGGTCGCGGGATCGTTCTCGGAACGCGTGCCGATCCTGATCTTTTCAGGGGGCCCGGGCGAGGAGGAACGCAAACTCGGGACGCTGATCCATCACCAGGCTCGCGAGATCGAATCGCAACGCCGCATCTACGATGAAGTCACTTGCGCAAGCGCCGTGCTAACCGATCCACGCAACGCCGCCAGCGAATTGCATCGCGTCGTGAAGCGCATCTGGGCCGAGCAGCGGCCCGGCTACGTCGAGATTCATCGCGACATGGTCGACCGCCAAATCGAAGTGCCCGAGGATCTGATCGAATGGGACGGGCGGCTGCATTTCCAGGAATCCGACGCGCGCAAGGTCGAGGAAGCGGCGCACGAGACCGCCGCGATGTTCAACGAGAGCCGCAAGCCGGTGCTGATAGCCGGCATCGAGATTCATCGCTTCAAGGGGTCGCAGGATCTGGTCGAGCTGGCCGAGAAGATGGGCGCCCCCGTGCTGACGACCGTGCTCGGCAAGGGCGCGTTCCCGATGGACCATCCGCTGTACATGGGCGTGCACGTCGGCCCGATCAGTCCGCCGTCGATCGTCGCGCGGATGGACGCCGCCGATTTCGTGCTGAACCTCGGATGTCTCAAAACCGACATGAACTTCGGCAATCGTCCGCCGCACGTGATCCAGGAAAAGACGGTGTGGTCGGTCGATCGCAAGGTCGAGGTGAAGTATCACACCTACACCGACGTCGGCGTGCGCGATTTTGCGCGCGCGCTTCTGCGGCAGAAACTGCGGAAGCATCATGAGACCGTTCACTACGCCGATAATCTTCGCGAGATTGCGGCGCGCAACGGCAAGCCGGTCAAGGTCAGTCAGATCCTTGCGGTCGTCAACGAATTCCTGGCCGACAAGCGCGACTACATCGTGGTCACCGAGTCGGGAGATATGCTCTTCGGCGGGCTTGACATCCGGGTGCCCCACAACAACGGCTATTTTGCGCAGGGATTCTACGCGTCGATGGGATTTGCGGTCCCGGCCGCTCTTGGCGCGCAAATTGGCAGCGGCGTTCGGCCGCTGGTGATGTGCGGCGACGGCGGCTTCCAGATGACGGGACCTGAAATTTCGCAGGCGCCGGCCAAGGGTGTGAATCCAATCGTGGTGCTGATCAACAACGGCGGATGGGGCATCTTCCGGCCGATTGCCGAGCGGCGCGAACTGCTCGAGATTCCGCCGTGGCCGTACGCGCAACTCGCGCGCGATTGGGGCGGCGAGGGATTCGAGGCGACCACCGTCGAGCAGTTGCGCGACGCGCTGCGGGCGGCGCATGACTGCAAATCGTTCGCAATAATTGACGTGCGGGTCGAACGCGACGACCTGTCCCCCGTGACGGTAAAATATATCAAGGCGGCAGCGAAGCGATCGCAAGCACCGCCGGAGCACACGGTGCGCGGGAACTCGCGCCCATGACCGATCCAACAAAGTCTGATTCATTCGGGGTCGACGCACTCGAGAAGTATCGGCGCAGCTACCGCGACTTCCGGTGGGAGACGCCCGAGTATTTCAACTTCGCCGCGACTATCGACAAGTTCGCCGAGGATCCGCACCGGGTCGCAATCCTGTGGGAAGACGGCGAGGGCCGGCGCGCGCGGCTGACGTTCGCGGACATCGCGTTTCAATCGAAGCGCATCGCGAGTGTCCTCTCGGCCCACGGAATCAGGCGCGGTGACGCGGTCCTGCTCGTGCTGCCGCGAATCACTCTGTGGCAGGCCGCGTATATCGGCGCGCTCCGGCTCGGCGCTATCGTCATCCCATGCACCTCGATGCTGCGCGAGAAGGACCTGGTGTATCGCGCAAACCATTCCGGCGCGCGCGCGATAATCGCCTGCGTCGAGAGCGCCTCGATGATTGCCGAACTGCGCAAGGAATGCCCCAACGTCGCGCAATACTTCATAGCTGGCGCCGCCCGTACCGGATGGATCAGTTTGCAGGAACGCATGGGACAATCGACGGCTGCGTTCAGACCCGCGAGTACGAAATCGTCGGAGCCGGCGATTTGCTATTACACTTCCGGCACGACGCGCGAACCGAAGGCGGTTCTGCATAGTCATTCGTATACCTACAGCCACAAATTCACCGGACTGAACTGGCTTGACCTGCGGCCCGGCGATATCCATTGGACAACCTCGGACACCGGATGGGCCAAGGCGGCGTACGGGGTGCTGTTCGGCCCGTGGATGAACGGCGTAACGACCTTCATGTACAACGGCCGCTTCGACCCCGTGAAAGAACTCGAACTGCTCGCGCGCTACCGCATTACTACTTTCTGCGCACCGCCAACTGAGTATCGAATACTCATTAAGCAGAATCTCACTGACTACTCATTCCCCAAACTGAGACATTGCACCGGAGCGGGCGAGCCGCTGAATCCCGAAGTGATCGAGGTCTGGCGCGAGAGGCTGGGACTCACGATTCACGACGGCTACGGGCAGACTGAAACGACCATCCTCGCCGCCAACATGCCCGGGATGCCCGTGAAACCCGGCTCGATGGGCCTGCCATCCCCGGGGCACGACGTCCGCGTCATCGACAATGATCTCGCCGAGACGAAGACCGACGAGGTGGGCGAGATAGCGGTCCGCGTGGCGCCGGAGCGTCCGCCGTCGCTGTTTCTCGAATATTGGAAGAACGCCGAAGAGACCGCCAGTGTATTCAAGGGCGACTGGTACCTGACCGGCGACCAGGCCACGCGCGACGCCGACGGCTACCTGTGGTTCGTCGGTCGCGCCGACGACGTGATCATCTCCGCCGGCTACCGAATCGGCCCCTTCGAGGTAGAAAGCGCGCTGCTGGAACATCCGGCCGTAATGGAATCCGCGGTGGTAGCGTCGCCCGACCCGGACCGCGGCTCGATCGTCAAGGCGTTCGTGAAGCTGCGCCTCGGTGCCGAGCCCAACGATCGGCTAGTCACGGAACTGCAGGAACATTGCAAGCGCATCACCGCGCCCTACAAGTACCCGCGCGAGATAGAATTCATCGACGAGCTGCCCAAGACCGTCAGCGGAAAGATCCGCCGCGTCGAATTGCGCCGCCAGGAAGAATCGCGCAAGGGCAAATCTGTTTGAGCGCGCCGAGACGACGCGCTAAACGTTTGGGATCGGGAGAATGAAAATGGCAAAGACATTTGGAGCGGAATCGACGGCCGATGAGGTCCTCGAGGGCGTCAATCTTTCCGGCAAGCGCGTACTCGTGACCGGTGTTTCGGCCGGGCTCGGAGTCGAGACCGCGCGCTCGATTGTCGCGCACGGCGGCACTGTCGTCGGCACGGCGCGCGATCTGTCGAAAGCGAGGCGCGCACTCGCGGAGGCGGGCAATCCATCAGTAGATCTCGTCGAAATGGATCTCGCATCGCTCAGCAGCGTGCGAAAAGCCGCGGACGAGTTACTGAAGCGCGGCAAGCCCTTCGATGTGATCATCGCGAACGCCGGCGTGATGGCCTGTCCGCAAGGCGAAACCCAGGACGGCTTCGAAACGCAATTCGGCACCAATCACCTGGGGCATTTCGTGTTCGTCAATCGTCTCGTGCCCCTGCTGAAAAGCGGCGCCCGAGTCGTCACGCTCTCGTCGGCGGGTCATCAGATTAGCGACGTCGATCTTGAAGATCCGAATTTCGAGCGAACTCCTTACCAGGCGTTTAGCTCTTACGGCCGCTCGAAGACCGCAAATATTCTTTACGCGGTGGCTCTCGACGACCGGCTCAAAGGACGCGGCATCCGCGCGACCTCAATCCATCCCGGCGGAATTCAAACTGAGCTCTCCCGGCATCTGACGCCTGAACTCCTGGGCCAACTGCGCGAGCGAATAAGCAAGATGGAAAGCAGTCAGGGGCGGGAGTTTCGTTTTAAGTCAGTGCCGCAAGGATCGGCGACCTCGGTCTGGAGCGGGTTTGTCGCGCCGGCGGAAGCGGTTGGCGGGCACTATTGCGAGGACTGCCACGTATGCGAGGTGAACGACGACGTGAACTCGCGCGTGGGAGTCCGCTCGTACGCTCTCAACCTCGCCCACGCCAACGACTTGTGGCGCAAGAGCGAGGAAATGGTCGGCGAGCGCTTCCCGCTATAGCGCAATCGCTTTGCTCAGGCGCGCTGGAAAATCTAGGCGATCTCGTGGCAAGCTGCGGATTGATTGGCTCGTCGGCATTGACACTGCTGGATAACGGCAACGCAATGACCCTCATGCACGGAGAATATCGACATGGCGGAGACGCTGGAAAAGCCCATCGGGATGGTCGCGAAGCCCACGCGGCCGCAACAGTTTTACGATAGCGTCAAGCGGAAGTTCGCCGAGGAACGCGACCTCAGGCTGAGCTACCGTCCTGAGGGCACCGCGCAATACACGTCCGACCTTTCGGGCGAACTGGCAAGGTACGAGGTCGACCCGTACGCCGGGGAGATCACGCCGCGCGAACCGATCAACGATACCGTCGAAGTCCTGTTCATCGGCGGAGGTTTCTCTGCCCTGTTGACCTCCGCGCGGCTGCGCGAGCATGGAGTCGAGAGTATTCGGATCGTCGAGCGCGGCGCAGATGTCGGCGGCACGTGGTACTGGAATCGATACCCGGGCGTGGCATGCGACGTTGTCGCGTATGACTACCTGCCCCTGCTCGACGAACTGGACTACGTGCCCAAGGACCACTACGCCAAGGGCCCCGAGATTTTCGCGCATTGTCAGGCCATCGCGAGAAAGTACAACCTGTACGAGCTGGCAACCTTTCAGACGACCGTCACCTCGACCGAGTGGGATCCCGTCGAGCAGATGTGGAACGTCACGACCGACCGCGGCGATCATATGAAGGCGCGGTTCGTCATCTGCGCCAATGGCACTCTCTCCAAGCCCAAGCTGGCGAAGATCAAAGGCCTCGAAACGTTCAAGGGACACTCGTTCCATACCTCGCGCTGGGACTACGCCTATACCAAGCCCGATCTTTCGGGCCTCGACGGCAAAGTCGTGGGCATCATCGGCACCGGCGCGACCGCGGTCCAGGCGATTCCCGGCCTTGGTGCGGCGGCCAAAGAGCTATACGTCTTCCAGCGCACGCCGTCGTCGATTGACGTTCGCGACGATTGGCCGACCGATCCGAACTGGGCGCGCAGACTTAAACCCGGATGGCAAGCGAAGCGCCGTGAACGAGCCAAGATGATGCCGTTCATGACCGAGGATCAAAAGGCGAAGTATGCCGCGATGTCAGCCGAGGAGAAAATTCGCCGGCAGGAAAATGCGAACATCGAAGCAATGATGAAAATCCATCAGCGCATCGATTCGATCGTCAAGGACAAGGCGACCGCCGACTCGCTCAAGCCGTGGTACATGCTGATGTGCAAGCGCCCGTGCTTCCACAACGACTACCTGCCGACCTTCAACCGGCCCAACGTTCATCTGGTCGATACCCACGGCAAGGGCATCACTGAAATCACTGACAAAGGTCCGGTGTTCGAGGGCAAGCAGTACGAGCTGGACGTGCTGATCTACGCCACCGGCTTCGAAGTACAGAAGACCGGCATCTACAATCAGATCAAAGGCGAGAACGAGCTCGAGCTCAACGACAAGTATCGCGAGGGTATCCGCACCCTGCTCGGAATCCATTCGCAGGGCTACCCGAATCTATTCGTCATGGGCGGCTACCAGGCGTCGTTCCAATTCAACCTGACCGACATGCTGCAGGCCCAAGGCGATCACATCGCCGCGTGCATCGAGTACGCCCGCCGCCACGGCATCCAGGCTATCGACGCAACCCCGGAGGCGGAGGAGTGGTGGGTGAACGAAGTCATCAAGCACCGTGGCAAGACCAACCGCAACCAGGAATGCACCCCCGGCTACTACAACTTCGAGGGTGAGTTCCAGCGTCGTCAGGACGGCAACTACAACGGCGGCTTCTTCCAGTACTGCAACCACCTCAACGAGGTGAACGCGCGGATGGGTCAGCACTTTTCCTTCATAAGGAAGTGACTATCGCCATTTGTCCTCCTGACGAAAAAGGTAAAGCGAGAGCTCGACGGGTTGCGCGCCTATTTGAGCTGCGGAAATAGCGCGAGTGCGTTGCTGCTTCCGATCGCGCGGAAGTCTTCCGGGGACAACAGCTTGCTGCTCAGCAATTCTGCGAGATGCGCCGACACAATCGGTTCCGGCGTGTGCACGTAGTCGCTGCCGTACAGGATATGCGAGCGTTCGGTCATCTCGAGCAGGGGCGCGAGTGCATTCGAGCCAGGCGAGCCTGCAAGATCGTAATAGAGCTTGCGCAAATGCTCTTCAGTGCTGATTGGATCCTTCCCGCCGCCGACACCGAAACCGCGGCCGAACATCCCGATTCGCCGCGCCAGGAACGGTAGAGTGCCACCCGCGTGCGGCACGATGATTCGGAGTTTCGGACAACGCGCCGTCGTCCCACTGAAGATCAGGTTGACCACCGCCCGCGTGCTGTCGAAGGTGAACTCGATCATCGGACGCGGATATCCGAGTGCGCTCTGCTGCCAGCATATCGGCGAGGTGGGATGAATGAAGACGACTGCGTCGCGGCGGTTGAGCTCGTCGAAGACCGGATCCAGCCGCTTGTCGCCGAGGTATATGCCGTTGAAGTTGGTCAGCACGACGACGCCGTCGAGCTTGAGCGTATCGAGGGCGTACGCGATCTCCTCCAGCGCACCGTCAACGTCCGGAAGCGGGAGGCTGGCGAACCCGCCGAAGCGACCGCGATGGTCCCCGATGGTGCGTGCGGCAAACTCGTTGACCGATCGGGCCAGCAGACGAGCCTTCGCATCGTTGCCAAAATGCACTCCGGGGGAGGACACCGATAGCATCCCGGTCGCGATTCCCGTTCGGTCCATCATCGCGAGTGCGCCCTCCGTACTCCATTGCGGCGCCGCGAATCCATCCGGCGAACCGCCGACGGCGTCGATCATTTTCTGGCGATACTCCGGGCTCAGGTAATGGAAATGGACATCGATGCGGTTCGTGAATTCATCCGTCATGAGCGGTGGCCTCCGGCAGCGTTGCAAATATTTATAGTCCCGCCGCCGGCTTGAATTCGAATGCTCAATTCGACGCAGATGGTCTCTGATACCGCGGACGCAGGACTTCCATGACTTCCGCGGGCGCGTGGCCGGCGTTGCCGTCGAAGGGCGGCTGCGGATCGTACTCGATGCCGACCTGGATCGCGCGTGCGATGGTGTCGCTCGCGACGCGGCGCGCCAGATGCAGCGCCATGTCGATGCCGGCGGAGACTCCAGCAGCGGTGATAATTTTGCCGTCCTCGACCACGCGCTCGGAACGCGGCTCCGCACCGAACTCGCGCAACTTCTCGAGTCTCGCCCAGTGCGTCGTCGCGGGGCGTCCCTTCAGCAACCCGGCCGCGCCTAGCACCAACGATCCGGTGCAAACCGACGTCGTCCATTGAGCGGTCGCATCTATTTTCCGCAGCCACTCGAGCATGTGCGGTTTTTCGCGGACCTGCGCCTCGCCGCGTCCGCCCGGCACGACCAGGATGTCGGCGCTGGTCACGTCGGCGATCGAATAGTCCGCGACGATGCCGAGCGATTTCGGATCGGCGCGCTTGATGCCCGCGGTCTCGCCGACGAACATCACCTCGGCGCCCGGAATTCGGCACAGCACTTCGAACGGTCCAATCGCATCGAGGGTGGTAAGGTCATCAAAAATCAGGATTGCTATTTTCACGGCGTTCTCCTTTTTCTTCAGGCGCTAAGTTTTCGATGAAAGCGGCTGCGATACGCGCTGGGCGGAACATGCAGCGTGCGAAGGAACGCGCGGCGCATCGATTCGCGGGTGCCGAAGCCGCATGCGGCGGCTATTGCGTCGACGCCATCGGCGGATTCTTCGAGGCGGCGGCGCGCACCCTCGACGCGCAGGTTCTCGACGAATTCTCCTGGCGTCGTTCCGACTTCGCGCGCGAACACGCGGGCGAAATTGCGCGGACTCATCGCGGCGCGACGCGCGAGCGCTTCGACTGAGAGATCGGCGCCGAGATGATCCGCAATCCATCGCTGCAGATCGCGGAGCGGCTCACGGTCCGCAACCTGCGCGCTCAGCTGGACCGAAAACTGCGCCTGGCCGCCGGGTCGCCGCAGAAACATGACGAGTTCGCGCGCCACCGCGAGAGCAACGTCGCGGCCGTGGTCTTCCTCCAGCAGAGCCAGCGCCAAATCGATCCCCGCAGTCACGCCAGCCGAGGTAGATATTTTGCCGACGCGCACGAAGATCGGATCGGTCTGGACCATGACCGCCGGGTACCGAGCCGCAAGCTGCTCGCACTGCCGCCAATGAGTGGTCGCCGAAAGTCCGTCGAGCAGACCGGCCTCAGCCAGCAAAAATGCTCCCGTACACACCGAGCAGAGGCGGCGCGTGCGATGGATACTGCTTCGGAGCCAGCCGATCAGCGCGCGATCGCGGAGCGCATGAGTAGTTCCGCGACCGCCCGCCACCAGCAAGGTGTCGATCGGCCCACGTACGTCAGCTATCGAGCGATCCGCGATCAGCCGAATGCCGGACGAAGTCGCGAACGCGCCGGCCCTGGTCGCCACAATTTCGACGGAGTAGGCGGGAACCTTCCAGCCGCGTTCGTCGGTGAGCAATCGCGCGGCGCGTCCAAAAACTTCGAGCGGACCGGTGATGTCGATGATCTGCGCATCAGGAAACGCGAGCATCACGATTCGCCGTGTGTGCGAGCTACTGGCTGAACAGACGATCTTCATACCGGCGAATTGTCGCGCCTGGCGAGGTTGGCAGCAATAGACATGCGGCCACAGTTACTGCCAGTCACGGCTACCGGGCGGACAATTCTATTGATGTTGAGATTGTGGCGTGGATGACGAAGTTGAAGTCGTCGGCGCGGGACGCTGTGGCAGTGAATCGCGAAATTTCGGCTGAAGCATCAGCAAGCCGACCGCGCGCGACATCGCAACAGACAAGGACTCGGCGGGTTCCGTCTCGAGCGGCAGAAAGACCTCGGCCCCGACCGGATTCGGCGGCTCATTTTCGAGGCCGACGATCTCGCCAGAGAAGAGCACGGCGCCGTCGCGATTCTTAAACTCGAATTTTACGCGCACCACCGCTCTCATCGTGAAGTACTGGCCGTGTATCGTCTGCGTCGCTTCAAACCGCTTGTTCACTTCGAGCTGTTCGAGCTCCGACGAGAGGATGAAATCCGAGCCCTCAGGCGGTTTGCCGTCGTCCGGATTCGAATCGAGCGCGACCGGGGCCAGGCCGGCATCCGCGAGTCCCTTGAGCAACGCGTCGTTGAAAACCCGAGGCGCATCGGCGACCACGAGCGGAGTCTGCACCGCGCCGTCGGCATCGTAGATAGCGCCGGCCTGGTAGTTACCGCTGGCGACGCTGCCGGTGGTTGGAGGCACCGCAATTTTCACGGGACGAAAAACATTCTGCGATCCGGGCACGAAGTCCGGAAGATAATGAAGATCGATACTGGTTCCCGGCTTGCATCCAATCAGCGCGAACCCGAGCGCCACGATGGCGACACAGCCGCGAATGCGACTACGGTTGAGGCCGCGATACTGCAGGATGCCGGTCTCTCCACCAGAAGACGAGGACCACGAGGAGCAGGACGAATCCAGCCACCCCGATCCATCGCGAAACCTGATGCGCCATCGCGAGCGCGGGATACAATTCATCGCCCACCAGGTAGCCGACTGTCACGACCAGCGAGCACCATACGATCGCGCCGAGCACGTTCCATCCGAGGAACTGGAAGAACGGCATCCCGCACGCACCCGCCATCGGACCCGCCATGAATCGCACGCCGGTGATGAATCGCGCCATGAACACTGCCTTGCTGCCGTGGGTCTGAAAGAAAAGCTGCAGGCGTTCGTAGCGCGTGCGCATGAAGGGGAAGGTCGCTGCGAGCCGCGTCAGCACGCGCTGGCCACCGGTGCGTCCGATGACGTAGCCGCAACAATCGCCGATGACCGCGCTGACGATCACGACGATATACACGAGCCGCAGGTCGAGCAGCAATTGCCCGGCGAGAAATCCCGCCACTAGCATCACCGATTCCTCGGGCACCGGGATGCCGAGGTTGCCGACGAATACGGCGACGAAGATGCCGAGATAACCCCACGTCGCGACCAAGTCCGCGATGCGCGCGGGGTCCGTTATCCCATGCATTGAAAAACCATCGGTCGCGATGTCGAGGCCACTACGTCCAGCTTGCCGGATTGAGCATGCCAGCGTAAGAGGCTTTTGACTAGTCAGGTGTTAAAAATACGTGTCGGAAGCAAAAGCGAGCATTCACGATTCCAGCGCGACGACCGCGGGTTTTCTGAACACGAAAAACTTGTAGCCGAAAAAGTTCGTGAAGAGCGTCAAGCCGGCGCCGGAAATCGCGCCGATGTTGGCCCATAGCTTCGAGCTGATTCCATTAGGGGCGCCGATTACGTTCACGATAACGTCGGCGCCCGCTACGTTTACTCCGACCGCGATCAGCGTCACCACCATGAACGAAACCAGCTCGCGCCGCGCGCCCGGAGATTTCGCCGCGCCGAAGGTCCAGTACTTGTTCCAGATGTAGCTGTTGATTACACCGAGCGTTACCGAGATTGATTTGAATCCGAGAAATCCGGACCCTGAGGCGACGCCGGTCAGCAGCATCAGCGAATTGAGGATGCCAAAATCGACGCCCGAATTCAGAACTCCGACCACCGAAAATTTAGTAAATTCGAAAAATGAGGGAACTCGGCGGGCAACCAGGCATGCGAACAGCAGGGCAGCCGCGAACAGCGCGGCACCGATGATAGGCAGCAAGAGAATCGGGATCCTAATCGCGATCCCGAGATTGATCACGACCGGGATTGCCAGCGCCCCCGTCAGAAATCCGACGATCAGCGCGAGTACGATGTCTCGCGCTAACGTGCCGTCGCTGTCCGAGCCGCTAAACCCCCGTGATGCCATCTGTCGCGATTCGCATACAGAATAGGGGTCAAATCGAGCGGACGCTATGATCCCCGATGGCGACGAGATCCGGCGACCTTCTAACTAGGCTTTCTTCGCAAACGGACGGTCGCGCTCCGTCAGCGCGCCCTTGAGACCTTTCTCGCGGCTCGCCTTCATCCAGTTCTTCACCGTGTCGGTCTGATGCGCGATCACGTCGATGTCGGCCGACGACTGCTCGGCCGCGCGAATCCCGATGATATCGAGATAGCGATTCACCGCAGCCTTGTGCAGCATCAGCAGCTCCGCCGGCACCATCGCGACCCGGCGCGCATAGTTCATCGTCTCTTCCTCGAGCTTGTCCTTGGGGAAGACCCGATTGATCAGATGCCATTCGAGCGCTTCTTTCGCCGACATATAGTCGCCGGTGAAAAAATATTCTTTGGTTTTGCGCGGGCCCATCAGCACCGGCCACATCGACATCGTCGGCAGTATGCCCAACGAGCGGCCGGCCGGATGGCCGAACTGCGCATCCTCGCTGGCGAAAACAATATCGCAATGCCCGACGAACTCGGTGCCGCCTGCCAGGCAATAGCCATGCACCTGCGCGATCGTGGGTTTGTTAATTGCCCACAGCCGCTGCCATCGCTCGATCAACTTTTGCAGGCCCAGCCGATCGTTGGTGACGGTAAAGGTCGACCCGGGATGCTGCGTGCCTTGCAAGTCGTAGCCGGCCGAGAACGCGCGACCGGCGCCGCGGATTATCAGCACGCTCGCATCGGCGTTCGACTCATACTCGTCCATCACCGAGTCGAGTTCCTTGAGCAGC
The DNA here is from genome assembly GCA_963850125.1 of uncultured delta proteobacterium. Classification (GTDB taxonomy): domain Bacteria; phylum Desulfobacterota; class Binatia; order Binatales; family Binataceae; genus Binatus. Next base: position 185,980 of record CAWKKB010000003.1, read on the forward strand.
TTCTGCGACAGCGCGTTGAGCTTCTCCGGCCGGTTCAGCGTCAGCCGGTAGATCTTGTCCTCGACCCTTTCGTAAATGACGGTTTCGTAGTTCGCCATGTGAAATCTCCGGCGGTTACTTCACCGCAGCTAGAAAGTCGCCCGCCACGCGCACCGTTTCGTCAGGCACTTCCCAGAAAAACATGTGACCCGCGGCCTTGAGCGTATGTTTTTTCGATCCCGCTATCGCGCCTTGCAGAACGTCCGCGTTCGGATACGGCACGATCGAATCGTCATCGCCATGAATAATAAGTGTCGGCGACTTGATTTGTCCAAGGCGCGCGAAACCGTCGAATCCGCCGATGGCCTGCCCCTGCCGCATGAACGTATGCATAGGAGTCACCGGGTAGTTGCCCATCTCGGCAATCGCCTGCGTCAACGTCGCTTGGCCCACTTCCGAGTTCAGAAACGCTTTTCCGCATGCTACCGAAAATGCGCGCCGCGCCTGCTCGATTGGATCCATCCCGGGCGCCGGTATCAGGTTCGCTATCGCCGCAGGATCGGCCGGCACCGAGTGACTCGCGCCGCAGTTGGTGCATCCGAGCACCAGCCCGCGCGTGCGCTCCGGATACGCGAGCGCGAACTCCTGCGCGATCATCCCGCCCATCGAGATTCCGAAAATATGCGCGCGTGGCGTGTGCGCATGGTCGAGCACCGCCGCGACATCCGCCGCCAGGTCGCGGAGCGTGAACTCGGCGTCGGGCTTGTCGCTCTCGCCGGTGCCGCGATTGTCGATGACAAAAATCCTGAACCGCGCTTCCATCAGCTTCAAAAACGCCTCGCCCCATCCGCGGCCCGAGCCGCTGAATCCCATGATCAGCGCGACCGGCTCGCCTGCGCCTCGAATTTCGTAGCGGAGCTTGTACCCGTCCTTGGTCTGGGCGAAATCGCGAACTGCCACTTCGGAATCTCCTCTTCCTCGGAATCCTGACTAACGATGAATACTAACTATGGACGCAAAGGGTTCAAGCGGCGGTGTTCTCGAACGCTGCGCCTGCCAGGATCGATGCGAGAAGGCGATAGACCTCGCGATTGACGATCAGGCTCACGTGCAGCCCCGACACTTCGTAATTGGTGCCCTCATCGTCGATGCAAGATTGCCACTGCACGACCTCGTCGCGCCGCGTATAGATTGCGCTGAAGCGGCTGCGCGGCGGAGTCGGCGCGAACACTGCGTCGGCGATGCCGCATGAGCATTCCATCGTGCCGCAATTTTGAGGAGCGCTGGAAAACGTCTGCCAGAAAGTCTGGATCGCCTGCAGCGCCGGCCGGACTTGATCCTGTACTCCCGTCCATCCGCTGCGAATCGGCGAGCCGAGTGCCACCACCTCGCGCACAATCGCGGGGTTCGATGCCGCGATTGCACGTCCGAGCACGCCGCCCAGGCTATGCCCGATGATTGTCACGCGCTGTCCGGTTTCGCGCGCGATCTTTTCGACGCGCCATCCTACCAGTTCGACCTTGCGTCTCGGACATCCGACGTTGAGATCGATTCCCGACAGGTAAGGCTTGTATCCGATTCGCCCGAGCCATCGCGCCAACGTACCGAGCGACCAATCGCCCGCGGTGAAGCCGGGAATCAGCAGGACGGGACGACCGTCGCCGCGCGGAACTCCGACGCCGTAGCCAATGGGGTCGCGAGCGAGCGATGCAAATTGTTGAAGATAGTCGAGGTATGCGGAAGCGGTGAGTTGGAGCAGCATTCCGTGGTTCGGGTGTCTTCCAACGCGTTCTGGGCGCGCGTTCGCGCGACAGTGCCACGAAATACGTTAACAGTAAAGTCACACGGAGCTAAAATTGTCGAAAGATTTTGATCGAACGAGCGCTTGCGCTCGGAGTTCTTGCCCTCGCCCTAAAGGAGATGCAGAATCTTAATCGCGCGCCAAAAACGCGCTATACAAGGACCCTCACCTTTGATCCTCTCCCATTCTAGGAGAGGGGAAGATTGGACGAGGAGAGGTCAGGAGCAACGCGATTCCTGATTCGCTAGCCCTTCGGCAGACCTAGGACTCGCTCGCCTATGATGTTGTGCTGGATCTGGTTCGTCCCAGCGTAGATTGTCGGGCCGCGCGCCGCGAGCATCCGGAACGACCACTTGCCCTTGTCGACGGCGAACGGGGCGTTGAATTCAAGCTGGCTGAAAGGCCCCAGCAGTTCCATCGCATACAGGGCAATCTTGAGGCCGAGCTCAGTCCCGCACAGTTTCATCATCGAGCCCTCAGGCCCGGGCGGCATCCCCTTCAGCTGACGCGTCAACTGGCGATAGCCGGTGTACCGGAGCGCCTGAGCCTCGGCCGCGAACTCCGCGACGCGTTGGCGCACGCTCGAATCGTCCCACGCGTTGCTGCCGTTGCGCGGGATGCGTTTGGCGAGGCGCGCCAGTTCGGCGACCTCGCCGATGTAGTCGCTGCCACCGCCGCCACCGCGCTCGAACATCAGCGTGGTCATTGCGACCTGCCATCCGTTGTTGCGCTCGCCGACGATATTTTTCTTCGGCACGCGCACGTCCTCGAAGAAAACCTCGTTGAAGCCCTTGCCACCCGTCATCTGCACCAGCGGACGCACCGTTACACCCTGGCTGTGCATGTCGATGAGCAGGTAGCTGATTCCCTTATGCTTGGGCGCGTCGGGATCGGTGCGGACCAGCGCAAAGATCATGTCCGCATGCTGCGCCATCGAGGTCCACACTTTCTGCCCGTTGACGACGAAGTTGTCGCCGTCATCGATCGCGCGCGTCTGCACTGAGGCGAGGTCGGAACCGGAGCCCGGCTCCGAGTATCCCTGGCACCAGATTTCCTCGCCCTTCAAAATTTTCGGGATGTGATTTCTCTTCTGCTCCTCGGTCCCCCAATGCATCAAGGTCGGACCGAGCAGACTGATTCCCATTCCGATGAACGGTTCAGTGAGCCCGAGCCGGCTGAGCTCTTCGCGGTAGATCATCCGCTGCATGACGGTGGCGCCGCGCCCGCCATATTCCTTAGGCCAGTTGACCGCCACCCATCCGCCCTCGTTGAGCTTCTTGTGCCAGGCGACGCGAGCCTCCCAATCGCCCGCGCCCTCTTCGGCCATGATATTTGCAGGGGGAGGCGCGAACTTCTTGTTGGCTTCGAGCCACGCGCGCACCTCGGTGCGAAATGCCTCGTCTTCCGGCGTGTAGTTGAAATCCATCGATTGAATTCTTCTCCGTTGATGCCTGACTCTGTGCGCGCGCTAGCCCTTGGGAAGTCCGAGCACCCGCTCGCCGATGATATTATGTTGTATCTGATTGCTACCCGCCGCAATCGTGCCACCGCGCGCCGCCAGCATTCGGAACGACCACTTGCCCTTGTCGATTGCAAACGGCGCCTTGTACTCGATCTGGCTGTAAGGCCCGAGCAGTTCCATCGCGAACAATTGGATTCGCATATTCAATTCGGTGCCGCACAGCTTCATCATCGAGCCTTCCGGCCCCGGTGGCATCCCCTTGAGCCGTCGCGTCAATTGTCGATAGCCGGTGTAGCGGAGCGCGGTAGCCTCGCAGGCGAACTCCGCGATTTTCTGGCGGACGCTGCCGTCGTCCCAAGCCGAACCGCCGTTGCGCGGGAGTGATTTCGCCAGCTCCGCCAGCTCGCGCACTTGGGATATCCCGCCGCGATCGCCGCCGCCGCCCGAGCGCTCGAACATCAGCGTCGTAATCGCGACCTGCCATCCCTGGTTCTTCTCGCCGACCAGGTTTTTCTTCGGCACCCGCACGTCTTCGAAAAAGACTTCGTTGAATCCCTTGTTGCCGGTGATTTGCACCAGCGGGCGCACCGTCACACCGGGGCTGTGCATATCGACCATCAGGTAGCTGATGCCCTTATGCTTGGGCGCGTCGGGATCGGTCCGCACCAGCAGAAAAATCCAGTCGGCGTGCTGCGCGATCGAGGTCCACACTTTCTGCCCGTTGACGACGAAGTAGTCGCCGTCCTCGACCGCGCGGGTCTGTAGCGACGCGAGGTCGGAGCCCGATCCTGGTTCCGAATATCCCTGGCACCAGATTTCTTCCGCTTTCATGATCGGCGGGATAAAGCGCTGCTTCTGCTCCTCGGTCCCCCAATGCAGCAGCGTTGGCCCGAACAGGCTGACGCCCATTCCGACCATTGGGGCCGCGAGGCCCGCGCGCGCAAGCTCCTCGCCGTAGACGATATTCTGCAGGATTCCCGCGCCGCGTCCGCCGTATTTCTCGGGCCAGCTGGGCGCCAACCATCGACCCTCGGCCATCTTCTTGGCCCAGCGCTTCTGCTCCTCGAACGCGCCCCTGCCCTCGGCCATTCCGATCGTGGTCTCGCCCATATGCGGCGCGAACTGCGTGTTCGCGTTGAGCCACTCGCGAAACTCCATCCGGAACGCTTCGTCTTCGGGATTGAAATTGAAATCCATCTCACTCTTCTCCTGGCACGGCTCAAGCGCCTGTACCGGCGGTTGACGATCAGCAAGGAATACTCGCGCCTGAACTTAAAACATTCGCCCGGCACTCTGCAAAGGCTGGCTCCCGCTAATGCGTCCAGCTAAATCATACGCATGCCGCAGCCGAAAAATCTCGCCCCGAATCTATGGATTGTGGACCAGCCCGACTTCAACACCGGACTGGCAAAGATCGGAACGCGGATGACGGTCATAAAGCTGGCCAGCGGTGGACTTTTCCTGCATTCGCCGACCAGGCTCGACGAGGAAACCAAACAAGCGCTCGACGAAATCGGAGAGGTCCGCGCAGTGGTGGCGCCCTCACGCGCGCATCACCTGTTCGTCGCGGACTACACAAAGACGTGGCCGGGCGCGAAACTATACGGACCTCCGGGCCTCGTCGGCGAGATCCCGGATTTCAGGACGCGCATCGGTGCAAGACGCGATTTGAAACTCGATGCGGTTCTAGGCGACGAACCTGAATCCGTGTGGGCCGGCTCAATCGATCAGCACCTGTTCAAGGGCGCACCGGCTCTGAACGAGGTGGTATTTCTTCACCGTCCGAGCCGCTCGGTAATCTTCACGGACTTGGTGTTCAACGTGCCGGCCGATTTCAAAGATGCACGCATTTTCTACACGCTGGTCGGCGCCCGCGGCCGCTTCGGCCCCCATCGCCTGATTCGAATCGCGATTCGCGACCGCAAAGCGGCGCGTGCGTCGGTCGCAAAGATTCTCGAGTGGGACTTCGATCGCGTGATAGTGACGCACGGCGACGTGCTGGAATCCGGCGGCAAGGCAAAATTCGCCGCGGCGTTTTCGTATCTGTGAACCACACCTCTCGCGGTTCGCGGCTGGCACATCGTCAGCCGCGGGAGAGGTGAATTCACGCTTCTTTCACATTAAATCGCGTCCTCTCACCCTTCTTCGCGTTTGACAATACTTTGGCGATTGCGGAAAGTCCTACTCCTAAGCATGATTGTCAATCTCAAGATCGAGCTTCCGGACGACCTCTTCGACGCCCAATTCACCGAATCCGATTTCGCTGCGCGCATCCGCGAGCTCGCCATCCTGGAACTCGTGCGCGTCAAGCGTCTGCATGAGCATGAGGCCAAGGAAATGCTCGCGCTCGAGCGATATGAACTGGTCGATCGGATGAAGGCCGCGGGCATCGCGCCGACCGAAGACATCTTCGCCGAGATCAAAGGCGAGCTCATTAAAGCGATCGATTCGAAGCGTGCCTTCGAGCGGCGCCAAAGTGAAAAACCAAAAGGATAATCGCATGCGCCTTCTGCACACGATGCTCCGAGTCAATAACCTGGACGAATCGCTCAAGTTCTACTGCGACAAGCTTGGGATGAAGCTTCTGCGCAAGCACGACTTCCCCGGCGGCGAGTTCACCCTCGCCTTCGTCGGCTACGGCGACGAAAAGGAGAACGCGGTAATCGAGCTGACCTGGAATTGGGGGACTTCGAAGTACGAAATCGGCACAGCTTACGGACACGTCGCGCTCGGCGTCGACGATATCTACGCGACTTGCGCCGACCTGAAACAAAAAGGAGTCAACGTCGTGCGCGAGCCAGGCCCGATGAAGCACGGGACTACGCCCATCGCGTTTATCGAGGATCCCAACGGGTACAAGATCGAACTGATACAGCAAAAGTAGTCGCGGACCCGGTCACGCGATTGAAAGAAGGTGGGTTGAAATGAAAGCTGCGGTTTTCAAGAAAAGAGATGAGATGGCCGTCATTGACGTGCCCGATCCGGTCGCGGGCGTTGGCGAAGTCGTGCTCAAGGTGCACAACTGCGGAATCTGCGGCTCCGATCTTCACGCCGTCCAGTACGGCATCGGAATGGCGCCGGATACCGTGATGGGTCACGAGTTCTGCGGTGAGATCCATTCGCTCGGGACCGAAGTTAACGGCTACCGGGTCGGCGATCGCGTGACCTCGCTGCCGTACATCGCGTGCGGCGTATGCACATGGTGTACGCGCGACGATGCGATGCATTGTGCCAAGCTCCGCAGCCTCGGCCTCGGCCAGCTCCCGGGCGCTTACGCGGAGTTCGTTGCGTGCAGCTCCGCGAGCCTGCTCAACCTCCCGGCCAATGTCAGCTCACGCGCAGGCGCGCTGGTCGAGCCGCTCTCAGTCGGCCTTCACGGCGTGAATCACGCGTCGATCGAACCGGGGATGGGAGTAGTGGTGATGGGCGCGGGGCCGATTGGTCTTTCAACCCTGATTTGGGCCAAAGCCAAGGGCGCAAGTGCTGTGGTTGTTTCGGAACTCGCACCTGGCCGCACCGAGCTTGCGATGAAGCTGGGGGCAGACGGGGTCGTGAACCCGACCGAAAACGATCCTGCCGAAGCGGTCAGAGAAATCACCGGACGCCCGCCTGAAGTTGTCTTCGAATGTATCGGCGTGAAGTCCACGCTCGGCGCCGCGATCGGGATGGTCGGGCGTCACGGCCAGGTGGTTGTGATTGGCGTGTGCATGGAATCCGACAGCATCTATCCCCTGAGCTGCGTGATGAAAGAAGTGCAAATCAACTTCGCGCTCGCTTACACCCGCGCCGAATTCCAGGAGACCATCGACGCATTGTCAAACGGCACCATCGACGCGACGCCGATGATCACCGACGTGATCAACGTCGACCAGGTCCCCGACATGTTCGCCGCACTAAAGCGCCCCGGCACCCGCGCCAAAGTGATGGTGGAATTCCCGCACTAGGGTTGATTTACCTCTCCCGCCGGGAGAGGTCGCGCCTCCGGCGCGGGTGATGGCGCTCGCATTCAACTCGATGCGGGCGCCCTCACCCGCCAGATCTCCTAAATGCCGAAAAACTCTTTGAGAGCCCCGAGCGCCTCGGGTTCCATCAGCGACGGCGCATGCCCGACGCCGGGGACTTCGACCAGCTGCGCGCGTTTGAGCACCTTGCACATCCGGCTCGCAGTGGGGCGGTCCAGGATATCGCTGTCGGCGCCGCGTACGATGAGCGTCGGGCACGCGATACGCGCGTACGGCACCCACAAATCGAAGCGTTGCTGCGCAGTGCCTCCGCGCAACGGCCGCCGGACGTTGGGGTCCATCTTCCAGAACAGGCCGCCATCGGCACCCGGCTTGACCGACCACTTAACCTGATCGGCGACAACGATGTCTTCGAGCTTTGCCAATGCCGGATAATTTTTTTTGTAGTACCGGACCACTTCGCCGATATCATTGAATCGCTCCGGCGCCTCGCCGACGTAACTTGCGATTCGCGCCAATCCCGCCGGATCGATATCTGGCCCGATATCGTTGAGTACCAACCGCTCGACGCGGTCCGCCCATCCGCCGGCGTACATCATCGAGATGATCCCGCCCATCGAAATGCCAATCAGGCTCGCGCGCGCGATGCCCAGCTCTTCGAGCATCTTGGACAGGTCGGTCACGTAATTTTGCGGGAGATACTCCGTCGGCGGACCCCAATTGCTGTCGCCGCGCCCGCGCACGTCAACCGAGATCACGTGATACTTCGCCGCCAGAACGGGTGCGAGCGCGTCGAAACTATGCGCGTTGGCGCTCAGCCCATGCACGCACACAACCCACGGCGCGCCTTCGCCGCCGTAATCGATATAGTGAAGCCGCAGCCCATTAGCGTTGACGAATTTATCCGATGCCATTGCTGTCCCTTACTCCGGCTGCGGCGTTTGTGCGAGCTGCCACAATTTCTCGGGCACGATTATCAGCCGGCGCCCGTCGCGAGTAATAACACCTTCGCGCTCGAAGTCGTTGAGCTGCTCGGTCGTGCGCTGGCGCGACGCTCCCACCAACTCTGCCAAATCCGCATGGGTCAGCTTGATCGTCAGCAGGGTGCCGCGCGAATCGCGCACCCCGAATTTCTCCGCCAGCTCGAGCAGCGCACCCGCCAGCCTTTCGCGCAATCCGAGCCCCACGAAGTTCGCATATCGCACCAGCATCCCCCACCATCGCCCGACCGTCGCGTCCAGGATTATGCTTAGCCGCTCGAGCGGAACGCCGAGCACAGTATCCACAAAAATTTCCGGCTTCACCACCGCCACCATGCAGTCGCTGTACGCCTCGCATCGAAACGGCCGCGTGGTCTGCGGCAGCAGGGATGACAATCCAAAAACCTCGCCCGGCCCCACGAACCCGACCAGCACGCGCTGCTCGCGATTCACGTAACACAGCTTCGCCACGCCCGACAGCAGGACATAAACGTGGCTGGACGCCTCTCCTTCGTTGAAAATCGCGCCTTCGCGCCGCACTTTGAGCGGTTCCGACGCAGCCGCGAGCCGCACTGCCTGATCATCGCGCATCCAGGCAAGCGACTTGAGACGCAGCAGCGATTTGGCATCAACTGCGCCTTGCGCTACCATACGCGATAGCTAGCACAACCGAAGCAATTGTCGCGAATGTGACAGCCAAACGCGATTTTTCGGTCCTACCTGTCCCTTTTGTCACGGCTGCGACAACCGTAAGCGTATCTAATGGTTGACGTAACTGTCATATTAACGCAACTTACTTACGCTAATACTGACGAGACGTTCACGGGAAGCGGGAGAGGGAATCTACAATGGCCGATAACAACGACAACCCAAGGAGCAAACTGAATTCCAACGACACTTCTTTTTCCGACGAGATGCTGAAACTCGCTCAATGCCTGATGCCCGAGCCGCCGACCTCGAAAGTAAAGCGGATGGTCGCCGACATTACCAATAAAGGAATCGATCGCCAGCTCCATGAACTGGGCTGGAAGGCGTATGACACCGTGATCGGCGCCGCCAACAGCGCCACCAACCGGGTCTTCACCAGTCCGACGGTCGGCAACGTGATCGGCGGTGCGATCGACATCATGCTTCGATACCAGCGCTTCAACGTCGCACTCGCCGGCGCATTCTTCTCGGCGCTGTGGCCGGCAGTAGGCCTGCCGTCCGCGACCGAGGTCGAGTCGATGAGTCGCGACGTGCGGGCGATGCGCGAGGAACTTCGCGACGCCGTCGCCGAGCGCGACGCGCGAGACGACTTCGCAAGCGAGCTGCACGTCGCAGTCCGCGAATCGATCATCAGCCAGAAAGCGGTCGAAAATGCTGCCGCCAGCGAAGCCAACGGACACGCGCACGCCGCAGCGGATGCCCGCAGACCCGGCGTGTACCAATTCTCGGTCTGGTCGGGATGGCCCGGCGCCGATCCGATGGAGCATGGTGAAGATGTCGGCAATTAACGAAATCGCTTCGCTCTGGATGGAAGGCACGATGCGCACGCTCGACGCGTTTCGCACCGGCTTCGGTGCCACCATGGAGGATCCCCCGCCCGCGACGCGCTCGCGCGTCATCTACGAGTCGGGCCTCGTCCGCCTGCGCCATTACGAAGCTCGCGGCGAAAATCAGAAACGCGTGCCCCTGCTGCTCATCTACTCGCTCATCAAGCGCCCCTTCATTCTGGACCTCCAGTCCGGTCGCAGCGTGGTCGAGTACCTGGTCAAGCAAGGCTTCGACGTCTACCTGATCGATTGGATTCCGCCCCGATCCGACGACCGCGACCATGGCTTCGATGAGTACGTAAACACGGATATCGCCAACGCGGTACGCGCGATCCAGATTTATACCGGTATCCAGCAGATCTCGATCCTCGGCTACTGCTTCGGCGCGCTGCTCGGCTTGATTTACAGCGCCTTGCACAGCGGCAACGTCAAAAATCTCGTGACCTTGACGATCCCGCTCGACACCAGCGTGCGCCAACTGCCGATCGAGCACCTCACGGCCGCGATGACCTCGCGCAGCGCCCGCACGATCGTCGAGATGTACGGCAACGCGCCGGCCTGGATGATCTACTCGTTCTTCAACACGCTCGCGCCCACTCATCACCTGCTCGACAAATTCGTCGGCGCTTACCGCAGCTCGGCTCGTCCCGGCTACCTCGACACGTTCAAGCTGTTCGAGCGATGGCTCCATAGCGACGTTCCGATGGCCGGCCGAATTTTCCTCGAGACCTCCGAGATGTGGCGCGAGAACTCGCTGATGAAGGGCACGATGAAAGTCGGCGAGTCGATCGCGGACCTCACGCGCATCACGTGCCCGCTGCTCAACGTAATCGGCGACCGCGACGACATCGTAAATCCCGTGTCGAGCGAGCCGCTGCCCGAACTGGTGTCGAGCGACGATAAACAGAATCTGCACTATCCAACCGGTCACATGGGCGCGGCGATCAGCGCCGACTCGCTCAAGCGGCTATGGCCCCAAATCTCGAATTGGCTGAGCGCACGCGATGACTGAAATTAACGACTGCTCTCCCCTTGCAATCCAGCGCATTCTTTTTGCCCTAGGGGAGAGTTAGGGAGAGAGGTCCAACGCTCGAAGCCGCTGTCTGTGAATTTGGATCACGCGCACACGGAGAGCGAAATGGCTGAAGATACAAAACCACCGTCTCCGTCGCACAAGCGACAAAAGAAACGGACCGAAAAAGGACTAAGAGGAAACCTAGCGTCCCAGAAGATCGCCGATGCCGTCGGCGCCGCCGCAAAAACGATTTCGATCCACAACGTCAGTAAACCAACCGGCGGGCCCGAGCCGCGCCGAGAACCAGGAGAAAGAGGAATGTCAGCGAAAGAGAACGGTTCCATGTTCGAGGGTCTCAGCAGCAACCTGTTGAGCGTCGAGGGCGCGAAGAAGTTCGCCGCCTGGTACATCGACACCAGCGAGAAAGTCGCCAAGCAGGCGATCGAGATGCAAGCCTCGGCCACCAAGTGGGCCAAGGAAACGCCGCTCGCCCCGATTTTCGAAGCGCAAATCGAGTACGGCAAAAAGTTTGTCGAGCGCTCCGCCAGCGCAGCCCGCTCCCTCTGGCGCCTCGAATAAACCGGCTACGATTTTCTGGAGCGCTGCTTGGCCTCTCCCTAAATCGACGGGGAGAGGCCCCGCCTCCTGGGCCGCCGAGCACGTGGCGCCGTGCTGTCTTCTGAATTAGTCTTTTTCCTGGATTATGGCTTCCGAAGTCACCGCCAACGCGCACTCCTCCGACGTTGCCGAGATTTCGCGCGAAGAGCTACTGCGCCGGCTGCACGATTCGTCGCTCACGATCGTCGACGTCTTGCCCCAGGCCTCGTACGTCGAATCGCACATCCCGCGCGCGATCAACATTCCTCTCGAGCAGGTTCAAAGTCAGGCGCGCGAGCTGCTTCCTGATTTCGCGGCCGAGATCGCCGTCTACTGCGGAAAATTCACATGAACTCGCGCCCAGCAGGCGGTCGCCTTGCTGCACGAACTCGGCTACGCGAACGTTCGCGACTATCGCGGAGGAATCGCGGACTGGGTTGAATCGGGATCGCCAACTGAAAGCGTAACCGACACGGCTCCCGCACCGGAGCCGGACCCCAAGGCCACGATGCTCACCGGCCCTCCGCTCGAGGCTTCGCCGAATGGAGCCGCCGGCCGCGGCCCTGCGCGCCTATCCCGGATGGGTCAGCTCGACAAATCCGTTCTCGACCTGGTTCAGAATCGCTCTACCCTGCAGCTTTTCATGATCTGGATCGGAGCCATCCTGTTGAGCGGCGTAAGCTATTGGCTGGGTGCGCTGATAGGCGAGCATGGGCTGGTCGAGGCAGGCCGCCCGCTTGGCGCCGATCTCAACGGATTCGCGAGCGCGCTCTACTTCAGTTTCGTGACCGCGACTTCGATTGGCTACGGCGACATCGTGCCGGTCGGAGTCGCCCGCGTGATTGCGGTCACCGAGGCGATTGCCGCGCTGCTCATTTTTGGCGCGGTCGTCGCCAAGTTCGTCTCGCATCGGCAGGACCAGCTGATGAGCGAAATCCATCGCGTCACTTTTGAAGAACGGCTGGATCGCATCGAAACCAATCTGCACATGGTGATTTCAGAATTGCTCTCGATCACCGCGATGAACGAAACGAAGGCGCCGCTGAATCGTATCACCACCAGGCTGGAAAGCGCCGTGATCCTTTTCGCCAGCGAGTTGCGCACCACCCGCGATCTGCTCTATCAGCCCCGACTAATGGTCGAGGAAGTCGTGCTGGCCGGGATCCTCGCCACGCTCGCCTCTGCTATGATCGTGCTGGCCGACCTGCTCGCCCTGCTGCCGCCGGAATTTCAGCGCTCGCAGCCACTAACGATTACGCTCGATCGCGTGACCGGACTCGCCGAGGAAATTTGCGGCGAGTGCGTCCCTCACACCTACACGCCGAGGCTGGTATTCTGGATGGACCAAATCCAGGCCACCGCCAAACGATTTACGTAGCTACAACGGCTCGCGCCGAGCTAGTTTCCCTCGCGTCACAGCGGAGCCAGCAAATATCTCACGTGGATCGCCAGGACGCTGCGCCCGCCTTCGTATCTGAACCGCGCGTCATCGAATTTCGGCGGCCCGAAATGTCCGGCCGCATCATTCGAAGCACCAACTCCTTCCTTCGGCATCCCCATGAAATTGCGGTCGAGCTTCCCGTTCCCGTTTTCGTCATGGAACACTGACACGGCGTACTCACCCGGCGGGATGCCCGCGAACATGCATACCGCCTGCCCGTTCTGTATCTTGCTCTTTGCCGTCTTGCCTGCTTTCGAGGAGTCGCCCGGAAAACCATCCGCCGATGCGAACAGGGCGCAGTCAACCTCACCGTTGTTGCTGTGAAGCCCAACCACCAGAACCTTGATTGAATTCACATCGTCCGCCCGCGCCTCGATAGCACTCGCGCCAAGCATTAAACCCGTCGCCAACGCGATCGCGAGTACCATTCTCACCGTTGTGGTCTTTTTTGATTCGCTCGTAATCACTCTGACCTCGCTGCCAGTCTAGCGAATCAGGCGGTCGCTGCGGCTATATTGACATAACAGATTGCAATAGATAAATTGCAAATCATAATAAGGGCTGATGCTCAGTCCCATCGTCCCCCGCGAAAAGCAACCAATGAAACTCGGCGAAAAACTTCGATACCTGCGCCTCGTCGAAGGCACGCTTCGCGGCCTTGGTCGCGAGATGACTCAGCAGGACCTCGCCCGCGCGCTCAAAAAGGAAATGGGCGGAGGCCTCAGCCAGTCTTACCTCTCTCAGATCGAGAGCGGCGCCCGGCCACATCTCACCAACTCATCGCGCATGTTGCTCGCGCGCTTCTTCAAAGTTCATCCGGGTTACCTGGTGGACGATCCCGAGGGCTATCACACCGAGCTCACCAGCGATCTGCGCGCGACTCAGGATCGCCTTGATCTGTGGCTGATTAACGGCGCCGAGGAGTTCGCAGCCGATCCCGAGCTAAGTCACGCAATGCTCCTAATCGCCAGGCATCGGGACACTCGCAAATGCCTGGTGCTGCTAGGTGCGATCCTTGAGGCGCCTGAGCTGGTTGACCGTCTAACTGAAGTGCTGAAGCCCGCCGGCGCCACCTCGTCACATCGCGATGGCGCAAGGAAGCGAGGGCCGGGAGCAAACCTATGAACTGGGAAATGTTCTATCTAACCTGCTTCCTGGTAGGAGTAACTCTCAGCATCATGGCGTTCGTCGGCGGCAGCCTGCATCTGCCGCATGTGCACTTCCACCTGTCGCACGGCCATACCGTTCCCGGTGTAGGGGGCCATGCGGTAGGGAGTCGCGGTCCCGAAATGCCGTTGTTCAACTTCGCGACCGTCACTGCCTTCCTGGCGTGGTTCGGCGGCACCGGCTACCTGCTTACCCGCCATTCAGGGTTGCTGGTTACAGTGATCGTCCTTCTGGCGATAGCCGCGGGAGTAAGTGGTTCAGCGATCGTCTTCTGGTTCATCGTCAAGTTTCTGCTCACACATGATCAGGCGCTCGATCCGAGCGACTACGATCGCGTGGGAGTCTTAGGCCGTGTCATCAGCACGATCCGCGAAGGTGGCACCGGCGAGATTGTTTTTTCTCAAGAAGGAACCCGTCAAACCTGTGGCGCTCGCAGCGAAGATGGCGAAGCGCTTACGCGTGGTACGGAAGTTATCGTTACCCGGTATGAGCATGGCCTCGCCTATGTCCGGCGATGGGACGAGCTGGCCGATAGCCATACGGCTGATAGGACTACTGTGACTTGAGCTAGAGGCTGACAACCGACTGTTACAAGGGGAGAAAACCATATGCCGAATATACCAGCCGATGTATTAATCGTTGCCGGGACCGCAGTGGCAGCAATCCTGCTGCTGATGGCTGTGTTTGCGAATCTGTATCGCAAGGCCGGGCCTCATGAAGCACTCATAGTCTACGGGTTTCGCGGCACTCGTGTGATCAAGGGCCATGGCACAGTAATCCTGCCGATGGTCGAGAATGTCCGCGGCCTGTCACTCGAGTTGATGTCCTTCGACGTTGCGCCGCAGCAAGACCTATACACCAAGCAAGGTGTCGCGGTGACTGTGGAGGCCGTCGCGCAGATCAAGGTCAAGTCTGATCCCGAGTCGATACTGACCGCGGCCGAGCAATTCCTGACCAAGCAGCCGGAAGATCGCGAGGCGCTTATTCGTCTCGTGATGGAAGGACACCTGCGCGGCATCATCGGCCAGCTAACCGTCGAAGAGATCGTCAAACAGCCCGAGATGGTCGCTGACCGCATGCGCTCGACCTGCGCCGACGACATCAACAAGATGGGCCTTGAAGTGATCTCTTTCACCATCAAGGAAGTCCGCGACAAGAACGAGTACATCACCAACATGGGCCGCCCCGATATAGTCAGGATCAAACGCGATGCGGACGTGGCCGCCGCAGAAGCTGACCGCGACACCGCGATCAAGCGCGCGATTGCGCTAAGAGAATCCGCCGTGGCCAAGGCGCAGGCCGATCAGGAGCGCGTCGCGGCAGAGACTGCCTCGTTAGCGCGTCAAGCCGAGGCGCAACGCGATCTGGATGTCAAAAAAGCGACCTACAATGAATTGGTCAAGCGCCAGCAGGCGCAGGCCGACAAGGCCTATGAAATCCAGACCAACGTGATGCAGCAGCAGGTAATCGTCGAGTCGGTTAAGGTCCAACAAGCTGAAAAGGAACAGCAGGTGAAGGTGCAGGAGGCCGAGATTCTGCGCCGCGAAAAGGAACTGATCGCCACCGTGCTGAAACCGGCCGAGATCGAGCGCCAACGCATTCAAACACTTGCCGAAGCCGACAAGTCCAAGACGATGGTTGAAGCGGAAGGCCACGCTAGCGCAATTCGCGCGCAAGGCGAAGCGGAAGCCGAAATCATTTTCAAAAAAGGCGATGCTGAAGCCCGCGCGATGAACGTCAAGGCCGAGGCCTACCAGGAATACAACCAGGCCGCCGTGTTGGACAAGCTGATAACAGGATTGCCGGAGGTGGTGAAGGCGCTGGCCAGCCCGCTGGCGAATATCGACCACATAACTGTGGTTTCGACCGGCAACGGCGATTCCGCCGGCATGCACAAGATCACCGGTGACCTTATACAAATCGCCGCACAGGTGCCGGAATTGTTCGAAGCACTTTCCGGCATGAAGATGTCGGAGCTGCTCGGCAAGATCAAACTCATTGGCGACAAATCGGGTCGCCCGGATCAACTATTACCTCCCGACGGCGGTGACAAGGCGGCTGGCGGACACAAGTAACTAGCGCTCGCTGCGAGGCGGGCAAGGAGTTCGTTATGGCACTCATGGATCGTGTTGCAACTTTGGTGCGGGCCAACCTCAATGACTTACTCGACAAGGCCGAGAATCCAGAGAAGATGCTTAAGCAGGTGATTCTCGACATGGAAAATCAGTTCATGCAGGTCAAGACGCAGGTCGCCATCGCGCTGGCAGACCTACACCTGCTCGAAAAGAAGAAAACCGAAAATAGCGAGAAGCATGCCGAATGGATGCGCAAGGCTGAACTCGCCGTCGATAAAAAAGACGACCAGCTGGCGCGCGCCGCCCTCGAGCGCGCGGTCAGCTTCCAATTGCTGGCCGACAATTACGACGAGCAGATCGCCTATCATCACACCCAGGTCGAATCCATGAAAGCAGCCTTGAAGAGACTGGAGCTGAAGCTTTCCGAGGCCCGCGCCAAGGCCGACCTGCTTATCGTGCAGCATCGGCGCTCGCGCGCAACCCATCGCACGGCAAACGCGCAACACTCATCGGGCACCGAGCACGGCACCTTCGAACGCATGCGCCACAAAGTAGCCCGCGAGGAAGCAATGGGCATGGCCAAGGGCGAACTGCTAGGCGACGATCTCGACGTCCGCCTACACGCCCTTGAGCGCGAACAAAAAATCAACGCCCTGCTCGACGAGATCAAAGCAAGAAAAGGCCTAACCGCCTAGCAACGCCTGGTTGTCGAGTTCCTTAGTACTAAGGTGCAGGGGTTACCCCTGCCCAAGGAAGTGTGAAACCCGCAGTGGGTTTTACATTAAATGAAGTGACCTATGCTGACTGTGCGTGCAAGCGTGGGCGGATCGAGTCGGCCAGGTCGGCTGCGAACTTGCGCGTCTCCTCAGGCGGCAAGGTTGACACCGTGACGCGGATCCCGGGCGCGCTTTTGATTCGGTAACACTCGCCCGCTCTAATTGCCCATCCTTTCGACGCCATAGCATTCACCACGCCCGCCTCTTCCGCTACTGGTACCCACACGTTCAAACCCGAACGTCCGCGCGCTTCGATTCCGTGCTCCGCGAGCGCCTCGATTAACGCGCGCCGCCGATGCGCATAAGTGTCTGCCGCCTTTTGCAACAGCGCCGGTGTCTCAGCATCCGCCCACATCATCGCGACGAGATCCTGCAGGATATGACTGACCCATCGCGGGCCAAGACTCTGACGCCCCTGCACTCGCGCTACAGTCAGAGCGTCACCCGCTATCACGCTCACTCGCAAATCGGGACCGAGCGACTTCGACACCGACCGGATAGTCGCCCAATGCGCGCGGCCTCCCGACAACGTGATCGCGGGCGCGCCCGACACCGGACCGGCGTGGTCGTCCTCGATCAACACGACTTCCGGAAACGCAGCCAGCACCTGCCTCAGCTCGGCCGCACGCTTGCGATCGAGCGCGGCACCGCTGGGATTCTGCGCGCGCGGCGTAAGAATGAACGCCTTCGCTCCCAGCTTGAGCGCGCGTTTCAAATCCGCGGCCAGCGGTCCCGAATCGTCTATCGCAACCGGCTCCGCCACGAGCGCCAGGGCGGCAACCAGATCCAGTACGCCGGTATAACTCGGATCTTCGACCGCGACGATATCGCCGGGCCTCAGACGCGCCTGGAGCACGCGTTCGACCGCGTCGAGCGCGCCGCTGACGACCGCAATCGAGTCGGCAACGACCGCGTCGCTTTTGAATTGCCGCGCCGCAAGTTTGATTAGCGCAGCGCGATTCTCCGCATCGCTGTATTTGCCGGGGATTCCGTCGAGTCGCGCGAGATACGGCTTGAGCTTCGGCAGCATTGCCGGATCGGGTCCGCCGTCCGCGAGGTTACGCAGCCCGGGCGCGGGCGACGGGAACACCGCGCGCGTCAACAGCGGCGGGCGGCGGTTAACGACGGTCCCGCGACGCCCTGAACCGTGCACTAATCCGCGCACACGCAACGCGTTGTATGCCGCCGCGACCGTAGTCGGACTGATGCGCAGCCGCGCCGCCAGCGCGCGCACAGTTGGCAGACGTTCTCCGGCGCGCAACCGTCCGCTTCGAATTCCATTTTCGATGCTCGCGGCGATCAGGTTGCTTGAATCTCCGCGGATTTGATATTGTACCGATACGTTCATAGTTATGTACTGTAACAAACAGGTAAGGTAGATGGAAGAGATACAGAGCCAGGCAGGGCTGGACAGATTGAATTCACTTGATAACGCGGTAGCGCCGACCGCACGGACCCGCGTAAAACGCCTGCCGAAACGCGCGTCGTACGATCGCGAGGCGATCTACTCGATTCTCGACACCGCGATGCTTTGCCACGTTGGCTTCGCTATCGACAGCCAGCCGTACGTGATTCCGACACTTCACGTCCGGATCGACGACCTGCTTTATATTCACGGCTCGACTGCGAGCCGGATGCTCGGCGCCGCTGCCGACGGGACGCCGATAGCGGTCACTGTGACGCATATCGACGGCCTGGTGTTGGCGCGATCCGCGTTCCATCATTCGGTCAACTACAGATCGGTCGTGATCCTGGGCACTGCGACCCTGGTCACCGATCCGGCTGAGAAGTTTGCCGTGATGAAGGGACTGATCGATCACGTGGCTTCAGGCCGCTGGGACCATATTCGGCATCCCAACGAAAAGGAGCTGGCCGCCACATCGGTCCTGTCGATTCCAATCGTCGAGGCGTCGGCGAAGGTCAGGAGCGGCGACCCGCTCGACGACGAAGCCGACTACGCGCTGCCGATCTGGGCGGGACAGATTCCGTTTGCGATGAAAACTCTAACGCCGGTCGCTGATGCACGAGTCGATGCGTCGATTCCAATTCCGGCGCACGTGACGGAGTACCGGTTGCCTGCGAATAGAGGAGCAAGAGTCACATGACGGCGATGGTGGTGATGGAGATGGGCAGATTTCTGATCAGCACGGATCGATCGAAGCTCGACCTCGATATGATTCACAAGTTTCTCGCGCGCTCGTACTGGGCCGCGGGAATCCCGCGCGAGACTGTGGTGCGATCGATCGAAAATTCGCTGTGCTTCGGAGTTTACGAGAACGCCAATCAGATCGGTTTCGCGCGCGTGATTTCGGATTTCGCGACGTATGCGTATATCGCCGACGTTTTTATCCTCGAGCCTTACCGCGAGCGCGGGCTCGGCAAGGAGTTGATGGCGTCGATCATGGCACATCGGGATTTGCGGGGAGTGCGGCGATGGAGTCTCGGCACCCGCGACGCGCAAGGTCTGTACGAGCAGTTCGGTTTCAAGCCGATCGTCAACACTCGCGCGCGCACGGTCATGGAGATCGTCGACCCGGAGATCTATTCACGTTCTTGAACGGGCCGCATCGACGTTCTATATAACAAGTGTTAGGGGACCGCAGCCTCCGGCTGACGCTCATCGTGGGCGCGGCCAGGGATGGGCTTTGACCCGGTCACCTGCGGAGGCACCAATGGATTTCAAGTTCAGCGCCGAAGACGAGGCGTTTCGCGCAGAGTTCAGCAGCTGGCTGAAGGCTAACCTGCCCAAGGCGGGGAAGAGCGAAGACGACGGCGGCGACTTCATGCGCGAAAGCAGCGCCGACGACTGGAAGCGGCGGGTCGAGTGGCACAAGAAGATGCACGCGGGCGGATGGGTCGGGATCAGCTGGCCCAAGGAGTACGGCGGCCGCGGCGCCACGCTGACGCAACAAATCATCTACAACGAAGAGCTCGCGAAAGTTAATTCGCCGATGCTGGTCAACGGCCTCGGCATCATGCTGGTCGGTCCGACGATCATTCATTGGGGCACCGAGGAGCAGAAGAAGAAGCACATTCCGAAAATTCTTTCCGCGGACGAATTATGGTGCCAGGGATACTCCGAGCCCGGCGCCGGCTCCGACGTGGCCAGCCTGCAGACGCGCGCGGTCGAGGAAGGCGATTACTTTATCGTCAACGGGCAGAAGGTTTGGACCTCGGACGCGCATCACGCAGACATGTGTATCCTGCTGGTGCGCACCGATCCCGAGGCGCCCAAGCACAAGGGAATCAGCTACATCCTGGTCGATATGCACAGTCCCGGCGTGACCGTGCGACCGCTGGTGCAAATAACCGGCGACGCGAATTTCAACGAAGTCTTCTTCGAGGACGTGAAGGTGCCGAAGAAGAATCTGATCGGCGAGAAGAACCAGGGATGGCAGGTCGCGATCACGACCCTGATGTTCGAGCGCTCGGGAATCGGCGGCGGACGCGACCTGATGGGCCAGGTGAAGGAGCTGGTCGAGCTGGCTAAAACCGTCCGCAGCGACGGACACACGGCGTGGGAGGACACCAGCGTGCGGCAGCGGCTGGGAGGTTTCGCGTGCGAGGCCGCGGCGCTCCGCTACACGGGATTTCGGCAACTGACGCGCCGGCTCAAGGGTCTGCCGCCGGGACCGGAAGGCTCGGTGCTCAAGCTATGCACCAGCGAACTCAATTTGCGCATGAACAAGTTCGCGATGGAGATGCTGGGGCCGTTCAGCCAGATGGAGTTCAAGGCGCCGCATGCGCTCGACAAGGGCAAATGGTCGTACCGGATGCTCGCATCGCGGGCGCTGACGATCGCCGGCGGCACCAGCGAAATCCAGCACAATATCATCGGCGAACGGGTGCTCGGATTGCCCAAGGGCTAGCAACCTTCGAACTGAGTAGTCGGCGAAGGGCGGCCCTCAGCGGGTCGCCCTTCTTTTTTTGTCGATGTGAGGAGGCAGACATGGACGGCAAACTGGTCAGGCTGAGAGCTTACGAGAAATCCGATCTCGATGCGGTGATGAAATGGATCAACGACGAGGAAGTCACCGATTTGCTTGGCGGGGAGATGCTTGCCTATCCGGTCTCGTCGCTGGCTGAGGAAAAGTTCATCGAGGCCGCTGCCAGCCCGTCCGATAAGCAGAAGAACTTCGCGATCGAGACTCTTGCAGAGCGGAGATATATCGGCGCGATTTCGTTCAACGTGATCGACTGGCGCAGTCGATGCGCGGGGTTGGGAATCGTGATCGGCGACAAATCATTGTGGGGCAAAGGCTACGGCACTGACGCGATGCGCGTGCTGATGCGGCTCGGCTTCGACAAGATGAATCTTCACCGGTTGTGGCTGCACGTGCACGCCTACAATCAGCGCGCGATTGCGTCGTACGAGAAGTGCGGATTCAAGCGCGAAGGAGTGCTGCGCGAGGAGCATTTCGCGCGCGGTAAATATCACGACGTGATCGTGATGGGGATTCTCGAGAGCGAGTATCGCGCTGCCTTCGCCTAGCGCGCGCTGCTACTGGCCGGTTCCCTGGAGGTTCACCATTCGCGGACCGCTCGAGCCGTTGTTGTTGATGGTCAGGCTCCCGGCACTCACTCCCTTGACGGTCGGAGCGAACACTACCGAGTAGGTGCATTTCTTTTTCGGTTTCAGCGCTCCGCCGCAGACCTTCGAGAGCTGAAAATTGCCGGTCACCATCGCGCCCATCAGCGTTATCGCGACCTTGCCCTTGTTGATCGCGGTTATCTTTTTTGCCTTGCTCTTCTTGCCAAGCTTCGCACTGAAACTCGCAGAGCTCGGCGAGACCACCAGCGGTGCCGGAACGGTCGGCATCGGCGTCGGCGTTAAGGTCGCAGTCGCGGTCGGGGTCGCCGTGGGTGTCGGCGTCGGCGACGCGATCGGAGTGCCGGTCGTCGTGGCTGTTCCAGTAGCAGACGCTGTGGAAGTTACCGTCGCGGTGGGGGTTGAAGTCGCGCTCGCCGAAACTGTCGCCGTGGCGGATGCAGTGCGGGTTGCGGATGACGTAGGAGTCGCAGTCGGCGACGGTGTTCCGGTGCGAGTGGCCGTCGGAGTCGGAGTTGCAGAACTGGCGGAGGTAGGCGTTGGAGTCGGCGTCGCGCCCGCCGTGCCCTCGCCGGACAACTCGAATATCCCTCGCCCGTGGGTAGCCGCAAAGACCACCCCGCTCAGATTCTGCTCGATATCAAAAACCGCAACCGCAGGAATCACTCCGAGGTTGAACGGCGCCCAGGTGTTTCCGCCATCGGTCGTTCTAAAGATGCCGATGTCGGTCGCGGCGAGCACTGTGTTCGCGGTCGAGTCGTTGCGATCGACCATCAGTCGCAACACCGGAACGTCGGGCAGCGCGTCCGCCGGGGGCGGACTCTGAAGCGTCGGATTACCGTCGGCTTGCGTCCATGAACCGCCGAAATCCATGGTCACGAAAACGTGACCCATCCCGGTCGCCGACGTGAAGCCCGAAAGGCTCAGGTACGCGACCGCCGAATTGAACGGGTCAATCGCGATTCCGGTCGCCTGCGTCGAATCCGGGAACACGATTGGCGGCAGTTCCGCGGTCTTGTCGGTCCAACGCGCACCTTCGGGCTGCCCGGCGTTGACCTGGATGTCGGCCTGGTCGGTGGTGAAGATTTTAAACGGCGTCGGACGAAAAGTGGTGCTGGTCTCCATCGCGAGCGCATAGGCCTTGGTGTCGTCCGAGGGCGCGATCTCGAGATCCTCGAGTCCGCACTCGCCGCTGTTGCATCCGCCGGTCAAATCCTGGGTCGTCTGCTGCGACCACGTTGCCATCCCATCGCTCGAAACGTAGACGGCATGCGCGCCGAACAAGACTCGCTGTGCGACCGCCGGATCACTGACGAGTGGCGGAAAATAGGCGGCTCCCGGGTCGCCCGCCGTCGCCATCGCGGTCTGCAGCGCCGCGCTCGATGCGGCGGAATTGAAAGTGACGCCGCCGTCGGTCGATCGCGAAACCCATGCTCCCGCCGAAGTGGTCGCGAAAGTGTGATAGGCGAACAGCGGGTTGACCGTGTCGAACAGCGCGAAACCGCCGTCGAGGCCATCCACCTCTGTCCAGCTCGACGCTGGCGGCTGCGTCCCGTCGAAACGCGCGGTCCCGTTGTCCTGGAAGCCCGCAATCGCCAGGGTGCTGTTAGTCGGATGAGGTCCGACCGACTGCGCCTGAGCGACGCCGATACTCGCGTTGAGCGCGGCCCAGGTCTGCGTGCCAGCGTCGAACCGATATAGCCCTCCGGCATTGCCAAGGTAAAAGCTGTGCGCGCCTATGGAATCGAACGCAATCGCGTGCTGATCCGAATGGGTTCCGCCGTTCGGCGCAAGCGAAGTCCAACTGGTGCCTCCGTTGGTTGAGCGGTAGATGCCGACCCCCCCAAACACGACCGTTGCGCCGCTCGGATCGGCGGGATCGATCGCAATTGTCTGATCGAAGAATGACTGCGAAAAGTCGCTCGAACTAGACCCGTCGAGCGTCGTGCCGCCAACCGTCGCGCTCGGCACCGACGCCTGCGACCAGGTCACGCCGTCGTTGGCGGATTGGTAGAATCCTGCGAACTCGACCCCGTCAGCCGCGCCGACAATTGCATACGCAACCCCGTTCGCGGCGGCGAGGCTCGCGCGGCCGACGCCGCCGGTCAAGTTGGGCAGGATGGCGGGAGTCCAGCTGAAACCGGAATTCGACGATCGGAACACGCCGACTCCCAGAATCGAAACCAGCACTGCGGTCGGCGACGCCGGATCGATCGCCACCGACTCCGCGGGACATGGATCGTTGGTAAAGTACGGGCACGCACCGAAGGTCCCCGCCGGATACGAAATCCACGATTCGCCGCCGTCGCCCGAACGCCACAGCCCGTTCTGGCTGAAGTCGCCCTCGACCCACGACGCGTCCGCCCGGTTCGCGCTCGAACCGTAGGTCACCGCCGCATAGATTGTGCGCGGCGTCTGCGTCGCATCGACCGCAAGCGACGCGATCGAGGCGTGCGCGAAGTTACTCGCGCCGAGTTGCGTCCAGCTGAGGCCCAGATCGCTCGAGACGAACACTCCTTCGCCGTAATACGAATCGGCCGAGCCGTTGCCTTCGCCGCTACCGACGTAGAGCGTTGGATTTGGACTGGTGGTCGTGTCGAGCGCAAGCGAACCGACCGACAGCGTCGGCTCGAGATCGAATATCGGCACGAACGCCGCGTCTGCGTTGGCGCGCATCCACACTCCCCCACCTCCCGTACCGACGAATATCCGCCCGCTGACCGTAGGATCCGCGACCACCGCGGTAACTCGTCCCGTCACGCCCGCGATAGCTGTCCCTATCTCGATTCCGCCAAAGGTGGGAATTTCATTTATCAATGGCAGCGGGCCGACCGCCGTCCACGCGAACGAGGCAGCAGCCGGCGTCGAGTCGGTCCCATCGAGCGCCGCACTTCCGACTGATTTGCGTTCCTGGGTTCGCATCTGAGCGATCGCCTTGCGATACGCGCCGGGCGGCAGCCCAAAACTCAGTCCTCGCTTGCTGAGGTAGAATGCCTCGCGGGCGACGCGATCGCGCGCGTTCAGCGATCCGGGCGCGTTGAGGTTAGCGCGCGCCGATCGCGAGCTCGCGCGCATTGGGGAAGACAGAATTACGGCGAGACCGGCTGCGAGTAGCAAGCCGCCAGCGGTAGCGAAAAGCACCGGCGAGAAACGTCCGGACAAAGCGAAGACCCCCCTTCGGTCCTGCGTCCAGTAGTCACTCTACTCTCATTATGTATACGAACGAATTATATAATGAGTACCTAGTCCATTACCTACTTAGTATTGCTCCTGTCTATCCGAGTATTCCTTTGCCTACGACGGGCAGCACTCGACTCTGCCGCCGTACGCGGAAGGGTCGAAGTGCTCCACGAAGGATTGCGGGCTACGGCGGTCAGACTGCGGCGATTCGGAAGCCAATCTTCGGGAAGTGATTCACGATTCTGCCCAGCTCCGGCACCTCGCGCTCGATCGCGATCTCATGAATCGTGCTGACTACCACTCTGCCCGTTACTGGATCGAAGCCATAGTCGTCCGGAGTTACCGATACGCGGGTACCGGCTTCGAGTCCGTTCGGATCTTTCGAGTCAACGTTCTCAGGCGTCGAGGGATTGCTGTCCTTCGCTATCTTGAGCGCCTCATCGGGATCCATCGGACGCACCTCGCCGTAGCCCATCCCGTCGACACGCTCGAACCATTTCATGAGATGCGCGAATTTCTGCGCGAGGCCGAAGGAGGTCGGCTCCGCCCGCAGGAACCACACCGGATGGAAGCAGGCGGCGTCGGCGAGGCTGAACGAATCGCCAAGCAGGAACGGCGACGACGCGAGTTGGCGATCGAGGATTTCCAGAAACGCTCGCAGCTGGTTTCGCGAATCGGGCGCGGTCCGGGCAATCTCGCCGAAGTTCGCACCCTGCATCATCTTCGAACGGTCCTCGATGAATTCCTTGGGCACCACCGCCGCGAGCTTCTCGAAGATGACGGGCGTCGTCGACCAGAACAGCCGGCAGTCAGCCCATTGATTCATCGTGTCGGCGGCCGCGGTGAGCCCGCCGGGATAAAGCGTCCGCTCGGGATTCAGCTGGTCGATTTTCCTGACGATGATCCCCGTATCGCACCATACGTCGGCGCCGATTTGGAGCACCGGGATTCGCCGATAGCCGCCGGTGAGTGGCACCAGCTTGGGCTTGGGCATGATCACCGGCTGCTCGACCGATCGCCAGGTGATTTTCTTGTGCGCGAAGATTTTGCGGATTTTCTCAGAGAATGGCGAGGTTGCATATTGGTGCAGAATTATTTCGGGCACAACTTCCTCCGGCGAGCGCGATTTGCAGACATTACTTTCTAGCGCATCGCCGACTTCTGCGTAACTACAGAAAAGTGAGATCCTGCATTTGCTTTGACACTGGGTGCAGGGGTCACCCCTGCTCCGCTCGCCACCGGAAACCTGATAGGTTCGCGCTCATGCATGGCCATCACGAATTCGATTTGTACGAAGCGATCTACACGACGCGCTCGATGCGGCGGTTGAAGCCCGACCCGGTGCCGCCGGCTCTCATTGTAAAAGTGATCGAGGCGGCCACGATGGGTCCGAGCGGGCATAATCGCCAGCCGTGGTTCTTCATCGTCGTGACGGAACCTGAGATGAAAGATTTCGTCGCTGAACGCTATCGCAAAGCCTGGGAAACAGTGTTCACCCCGACCGAGCGCGAGGTTGTCGCCAACGATCCTCAAAGCCAGCGCGGGCGAAATCTGCGGTCCGCAAAGTATCTCGCCGAGCATATCGCCGATGTACCCCTGATGATCTTCGCGTGCGTGAAGAAATACACCGACCGGGCTCGCGCCGGGCAGCCGATGTGGGGCGCGATTTATCCGGCGATTCAGAACCTGTGCCTGGCGGCGCGCGGCTACGGACTCGGCACGTCGATCACCGGGATGCATACGATGTTCGCCAAAGAGATCGACGCGATGCTCGGCGTGCCGCCCGAGTACGCCAACGTCATCCTGATTCCGATGGGCTATCCGAAAGGACGATGGGCGCGGCCGGATCGAAAGCCTGCGCTCCAGATAACGTTCTGGGAGAAGTGGGGCAGCAGGCGCGAGACGGTGCCTGACTGATTTGCGTCACGCCTCGAGTGTGGCCAGCACGAAATTGCGCTGAATCTGATCGCCCGGCTTGACCCGAAGCTCCGCGATGCGGCCGTTGGCGGGGGCCTTGACCGGTATCTCAACCTTCATCGACTCGATCACCATCACTTCGTCGCCGCGCGCGACTTGCGCGCCGGCCTCGACCGATAGTCGCAGCACCTTGCCCACCGCGGGACTCTTTATATCCATCGCTTGGCCTCTTAGCAGGCGCGACTCGGATGTACCAGCGTCGAAAAAACCGCCTTGTGTTTTCGGGCCGCTTGGTTGTAGAGAAACTAAATCGGCGCGATTGTCCGGCTAATGGGGAGAGACGGCATGAACAGTTTCGTCGCGGCTCGAACGCTGACTGAATATCCGCGTGGCAGGCATCGATGGTCGCTGCTGATCCTCACCGTGCTCGCGTCGATACTTGGTGCCTACGATTTCCAGCTCGCGCCGTTGCTGCCGATCCTGCTCCCGTACCTGCAGATGAGCCACACCGCGTACGGCGCATTCATCACGTTCACCGTGTTGATTTCCGGAATCTCCGCGTTCTTCGGCGGCCCACTGGCCGATCGCTACGGCCGCGTACTCATCATCGACGTGTGCCTCGGCTTGGTCACTGTCTTGTTGTTCCTGAACGTCTTGATCACCAACATCCCGACCTTCGTTATCCTGCGCGTGCTGATGGGAATCGTCGCAGGACTGACCGCCGGAGCCGGCGCCGCGCTGATTCGCGATATGTCGCCGCGGCTCAGTCGCGCACTCGCATTCGGATTGCTGACGATTGGCCCGGTCGGCGCGAACTTTCTGTCCAACTACGTTGCCGGCGCGACCCTGCCGATTTATCACACCTGGCAATCGCAGATTTGGATCATGGGATTCTTCGCGGTCGTGATGTACGTCCCAATCGTGTTATGGCTGTGCGACCTGAGTCCCGAATTGCGGATGCAGATCATGAAGACCGAGATCCAGGCGCTCGCCGCCGAAGGACGCCTGCCCTCGGCCTCCGAACTTCCGTCCAGCACCGCAGATGCCTTCCGCCGCCTGCTCGGCCATCTCGAGGTGTGGCTGCTGGTGGTAGGCATTACCGCAAACCTGACCCTGTACTTCGCGATCCAGGGCTTCGGGCCGTTGATGTTCACAGAGGCGTTTCATTATTCACCTGCCGAAGCCGCGAGGATGAACGAATACTTCTGGCTGGCTAATCTCGCCGCCCTGGTGCTGACCGGGCTGGTCTCAGACCGCCTGCAAACGCGCAAACCGATCGCAATCTTCGGCGGCGTACTCGCCTCGATTCTGATGGCTTGGTGGATTCCAAGGTTCGGCGCCGAGCTTCCACGCGCCACGATGGCGATGGTCGCGTCGCTGATGGGATGCTTCCTCGCGATTGCTTATGTGCCGTGGGCAGCCCAATTCTCCGAGACCCTCGAGGACGTCTCGCCCGCTCTGCAAGCCACCGGCTG
This sequence comes from uncultured delta proteobacterium, assembly GCA_963850125.1. Classification (GTDB taxonomy): domain Bacteria; phylum Desulfobacterota; class Binatia; order Binatales; family Binataceae; genus Binatus. Next base: position 213,891 of record CAWKKB010000003.1, read on the forward strand.
GGCTTTCTTCGGGCTGGTTGCGCGCGCGTGGGTTGCGATCTCCGCGCCGCTTTCGCTCTACGTCGCGGTCCACTACGGATGGGCTCAGTGGGTAAAGGTCGCGCTGGTCGGAATGATAATCTACATAGTCGCGATGGCGTTCTCGCGCGGCCACGCCGCGGTCGAAGAACACGCCCAGACCGCACCGGCACCAGACCGCGTAACCGCAGGCTAGTCTTCTTCCCCTCTCCCTTTAAAGGAGAGGATGAAGGTGAGGGTCCGAATACAGCGCGCTATTCTGCGCGCGAATCAGGATTCTGCTTCTGCCGCTGAGGACGTCGCTAGTCACCCTGCCCTACGGACGCATCGTCCGCGTGCGAATTCCCAACTGGGTCGGAACTATCTCGTACGCCTGATGCACCCAGTCGACGAGGAGCGGCCGCGTATCGCGCGGATCAATTATCTCCTCGATTCCAAAAGCCTCGGCAGTGCGCAGCGGCGATCGCACGGCGTTGAATTTATCCTCGAGCTCTTTGCGCAATTTTTCCGGATCACTCGACGCCGCCAGATCCCGCTTGTACGCCGCCTCGATTCCACCCTCGATCGGCAGCGAGCCCCAATCCGCCGACGGCCACGCGTAGCGAAGATTCAGCCCGGTCGTGATTCCATGCCCTGCGCCAGCGACGCCGAACGCTTTGCGCACCATGATCGCAACCAGCGGCGTCGCCGTCTGGAACATCGCGTACAGCGCCCGTACCCCGCGGCGAATCGTTCCCGCCATCTCGGCCTCGCGTCCTATCAGGAAGCCGGGTTGATCGACGAAGTTCACCACCGGCAGATGAAACGTGTCGCACAGGTCGAGAAACTTGACCATCTTGTCCGACGCCGGCCCGTCCAGCGATCCGCCAATCGAAAATGGATCGTTCGCCATCACGCCGACCGGAAATCCGTCGAGCCGCGCGAAACCATTCACCAGCGACGGCCCGAAGTACGGAGTCATCTCGAAAAATGAATCGCGATCCATCACCAGCTCGACGATTCGCCGCGCGTCGTAACCGTGGCGCCGATTTCGCGGGATGATGCTGATCAGTTCCTCTTCGCGACGACCAGGATCGTCATCGGGCGTCGCTCGCGGCGGCGCCTGCCATACGCTCTGCGGCAGGTAAGACAGGAAGCGGCGAATCTGCGCGAACGCGTCGTCCTCGGTCTCGGCCTCGTTGTCGACCGATCCGCTCATGTGCGCGTGGATTTCGGCGCCGCCGAGCTCCTCCTTGGTCAGGTCCTCGCCGACGCCCCACTTGACGACCGGAGGACCCGCGACGAAGAGCTGACTCGTCCCCCGGATCATCACTGAGAAATGCGACGCCGCAACCCGAGCCGCGCCGATTCCAGCGACCGAGCCCATGCATCCCGCGACCACCGGCACCTCGCCCATCAATTTTACCAGCACGTCGAAATCCGGATTGGCCGGCACGTAGGTCCGCTTAACAGTTTCGAACGTCTTCACACTGCCACCGCCGCCGGTTCCGTCCACCAGCCGGATAATCGGGATATGCAGCTCATGCGCGATCAGTTCCGCGTAGCTCCGCTTGTTGCCGATATTCGCGTCCGCCGCACCGCCGCGCACCGTGAAGTCGTCGCCTCCGACCACCACGCGCCGCCCGTTGATTCGCCCGGTACCGCCGACGAAGTTCGCCGGCATGATCGACTCGAGCGTCTCGCCCTCATATTTCGACGCTCCCGCCAGCGCGCCGTACTCGTGGAACGTGCCCGCATCGAGCAGCCGCTCGATCCGCTCGCGCACCGTGAGCTTGCCCCCATCATGCTGCCGCTTGATGTTGTCGGCGCCGCCCATTCCCTTCGCAAGCTCGACGCGACGGCGTATTTCTTCGACCTCTTTCTCCCACGACATAACGATTCTCCTGACGGATAGGATTCCTGAATCAATAAACCACCCCAACATCGAATGTGAAACCCGCGGTGGGTTTTCACGCTTCCCTCGGCAGGGGTAACCCCAGCACCTTAGTATTAAGAAAGATGCGGGAATTCGTTCCTGTTAGAACTTGTTTTTATGAGATCCTGAGCGTAGCGAAGGTTACCTCGCCCGTTACTTTGAACGGACGAGGTATGAGTCGGGGTCGCGCGGTCGCGCCCGTTTCTCGGTCGCGGGCTTCCTGTTAGCTTCAATCGGTACACACTTTTCATCATGACGATGACCACTACCTCTGCGCCGAATCCGCGGCGGGCTTTGCTCGCCGGGTGGGGGCGGTATCCGCTTTCTGAGAGCGACGTTTACCGGCCGGATAAGATTGCCGAGCTGCAAGCCGTCGTGACCGCTGATTCGACCTCGCTGATTGCGCGCGGGGCGGGGCGCGCTTACGGCGATGCAGCGCTTAACGATCAGAATCGCGTCGTCGATTTGACCCGGCTTAATCGGATGCTTTCGTTTGACGCCGCCTCCGGCCTGTTGCGGTGCGAGGCGGGAGTCACTATCGCCGAGTTGATCGACGTCTTTCTGCCGCGAGGATTTTTTCCGCCGGTCACGCCGGGGACGCGCTTCGTTACGCTTGGCGGATCGGTCGCGGCTGATGTGCATGGCAAGAATCACCATCGCGATTCTTCGCTCGCATCACATGTGACCAGCTTCGATCTGATGGTTGCGTCGGGCGAGGTGTTTCGATGCTCGCGCGAGGAAACCTCCGACCTGTTCTGGGCGACGGTCGGCGGGATGGGTCTCACCGGCGTTATCCTCGAGCTGGAACTCAGGATGCGGCGGGTTGAGAGCGCGTACCTCGATGGCGAGTTGATCCGCGCCCGCAATATCGACGCCGCGATCGAGGCTTTCGAGCGCACCGACGCGCAGTACGGCTATTCGGTCGCGTGGATCGATTGCAACAGCGGCAAGTCGGCGCTCGGGCGCTCGGTGCTGAACCTCGGCAACTTTGCGACGCTCGAGCAGCTGCCGCGAAATCTCGCGCAGAATCCGCTGAACACGATGCCGAAGCTCAGCCCGCTGGTGCCGTTCGATTTTCCCGGCTTTGCGCTGAACTCGCTGAGCGTCAGGGCGTTCAACGCGCTTATCTGGGCGTTCAATCGCGACCAGGCGGCGCACACTATCTTCGACTGGGAAAGTTTTTTCTACCCGCTCGATTCGATTCGCAACTGGAATCGAATCTACGGCAAGCGCGGCTTCGTGCAGTATCAATGCGTGTGGCCGCCCACCGAGAGCCGCGCGGGCCTGGTCGAAGTGCTCGAGGCGATCGCGCGCAGCCGGCGCGGTTCGTTCCTCGCCGTGCTCAAGAAATTCGGCGCGCAGGACGGCCTGCTTTCCTTCCCGATGCCCGGGTACACGCTCGCGCTCGACTTCCCGGTGACCGACGGGCTGCTCGAATTTCTCGACTCGCTCGACGTGATGGTGCTGAAGCGCGGCGGGCGCGTGTACCTCGCTAAGGACGCACGGCTTTCGCCCGAGACGTTCCGCGCGATGTACCCGAATCTCGGCAAGTGGCAGGCGGCGAAGGCCGTCGCCGATCCCGACAACCGCTTCTCGTCGAGCCTCTCGCGCAGGCTTGGGATGTATCCTGCGTGAAAGACGACACGTGCAGTTTGTCGCGATGAATTCTTTGCAAAACCTCCGCTCACGCGTTCAGAGCGGAAGCAGAATCGTGAATCGCGTACGAAGCGCGCGCTGTATAAGGACCCTCACCTTCGATCCTCTCCCGTATAGGGAGAGGGGAAGAACTTCGGGCCAGATCACCCAGAGCTATTCACGATGAATCGAGTTCTGATTCTTGGCGCTACCAGCCCGATCGCGCGCGCACTTGCGCTCCGCTTTGCGTTCGATGGGGCCCGATTGTACCTGGCTGCACGCAACGCCGAGGAGGCGCAGCGGGTTGCGGAAGACGTCGGCGTCCGCGCGGGCTTGCCCGCTCTCTCAGGCACTTTCGACGCATCGGATTTCGCCTCGCATGACGAGTTCATCCGCCATGCGGCGGGCGAGCTCGGCGGACTCGACGGCGTGGTCGTATGCTTCGGCACGCTCGGCGACGAGGACGTCGCCCAGGCTGATCCGGGCGAGGCGCTCGCCACGATTCATCAGAACTTCACCGGCGCCGTGTCTTTGATGACGCTCGCCGCGCGCCATCTCGAACAGCAACGTTCGGGCTTCATCATCGTGATCGGATCGGTCGCGGGCGAGCGCGGCCGCAAGAAAAATTACGTGTACGGATCGGCCAAAGGTGCGCTCGTTATTTTTGCGCAAGGACTTCGCGGGCGCCTGGCCGCCAGCGGCGTGCATGTGATGACGGTCAAGCTCGGCACGGTCGACACGCGGATGACGTGGGGTCGCGAGGGCGCGCTGCTGACGATCGCGCCCACCAGGGCCGCCGACCTGATTTACGCCGCGTATCGCAAACGCGCCGAAGTCGTATATGTGCCGTGGTTTTGGCGAATTATCATGGGCTCAGTTCGGCTGATCCCCGAGAGCCGCTTCAAGCGCCTCAGCTTCTAGGCAGGTTGAAAACAAAAATGAAAGTAAAGCTTGAAGTTGCTGTGATGCTTGCTCTTGCGGTTCTGTCGACCGCTGGCCTGGCGCGCGCTGGGGTGAATCCCGGCGACACCGTCACGGCGGATCAGGCCGACAAGGTGGCCGATCTCGTCAGTCCCGGGAATTTTATCCTGGTGAAGCAGGGCATGACGGTGAAGATCGTGCCGACGGACCGGCTTGAGTGGCCGCCGCCGTACAAATCGGCAACCGAGAAGTATTCGCCGCAGGTGAGTCTCGCGCCCGATGGAACATTGAAGGGCTATTTGGCCGGGCTTCCGTTCCCGCTGGTCGACGCGAACGATCCGAATGCGGCGATCAAAGTGATGTGGAATTTCAGCTACCGGCCGCTGTACACCGACGACGCGATATCGAAGAACGTCGAGATCGCCAGCTACCGGCCTGGTTCGACGCCCGCCGATCCGGTCGAGCATCTCACGATCGGCAACGTCGGATTTTACAACAACATCGGCCGCACCGAGGTCAATCCGATCCCGACCGATCCGGAAGCGACGCGGGGAGGAATCCGCTATCGCTTCGGCGCGTACCCGTTCCTGGAGCCGTCGGAGATGCGCGGATTTGGATTTATCCGCTACCGCAGCATCGATCCAACGATCGAAGACAACAGCTGGATGATGAATCGGCGAACGCGGCATGTGACCCGTGCGTCGGCGAGCGAACTCTCGGATGTCATGGGATTGCTCGATACGACCTCGGGCGGAGGTGCAGGCGCAGGCGCCGGAACCTACGCAAGCAATCTCGATCCGGATTCGTTTTTTGGCTTCGCCGCGAAAATCGAGGATTTCAATTACAAGTTCCTCGGCGAGAAGCCGATGCTCGCGGTGGTGAATGCGGAGAATTCTCCGGCCAAGGCGTGCCCCACCGACGGGGGACGAACCATTTGCCCCGAGAACTGGGAAATGCGCCGGCTTTTCGTTATCGAGGCGGACGCGAAGCAGACTTCAATGCTCGGAAGCGGCGTTTCGATTCCGAAGCGGATTTTTTATATCGACTCGGAAGGATGGTTCATTACCGCGTCCGATCAATACGACCGCGAGGGCAAGCTGTGGAAGACGATCGCGACGTTCAATGCGTACCGCGACCGGCCGGTTCCGGATGCGCGGGTGGCGATCTGGCCGTTCAAGCGGATGTTCCAGACGGCGCTCGTCGACGAAGACGTGACCAACGGCTTCTCGACCGTGGTGCTATCGCCCGGAGTTGAGACCGACGAGCACGAAAGCTGGTATATCAACATGGGAATCGCGACCGACAATTTTTTCAATCCGACGACGATGTCCAACGCGGCGCATTAGGAATTAAATGTGAAACCCGCGGTGGGTTTCACGCTTCCTTCGGCAGGGGTGACCCCTGCACCCAGTACTAATCGCAAAGTTGCGCGCAGCGCACTACTTTGCTCTCGGTCGACAGAAATCCGGTTTCCCCTTCCGTTCTAAAATTGCGGTTCCCCTTCCCACTCGGGAAGGGGTTAGTTGACCATGCGCTACACGCACCCCGGATGGATGAAAGCCGAACGGCACATCTGTTACGCACGCCAACCTAGCCATCGACCCTGAGAGCAAAGTAGCGCGCCGCGCGCAACTTTGCGCTTCACGCTGGGTGCAGGGGTCACCCCTGCCGCCCGCCGCGCAGGCGATTATTGCGTTATTTTTCATTGCCACTTTCTTGATACGGGTTAGGTTGCTGGCGCGCGCACCGAATCGTGAACTATAAGTGATGAATCTCGGACGCATGCGGAGTGAGCTTCAATGTCGAATCGTCTCGACGAAATCCAGAAACTGACCTTCACCGGCGCGGTCGATGCGGACGGGCATATCCTCGAAGACGCAGGGCTTTGGGACCGTTATATCGAAGCGAAGTACAAGGACCGCGCGGTCAGAGTTCGCACCGACGCCAAGGGACTCGAATATCTCGAGGTCGCGGGACGGCCCTCGAAAGTTTTCAGTGGCGGACGGCTCGGCGGACTGTCCGCGATGGGTACGACGCGCGACGATCAGTGGTCGACTCCCCCCACTTACGGCGGGCTGGCTCCGTTCGGCGCGATGGACGCCAAGGATCGGCTGACACGAATCGACCAGGAAGGCCTCGCCGCGGCGTTTCTCTATCCCACGATGAGCCTGCTGTGGGAAACCGAGACTGAAGATCCGGAACTCGCGCAGGCATGCACGCGCGCCTACAACCGGTACATCGTGGATTTCTGCTCTGACAGCGGCGGCAAGCTGATACCGATAGCCCACCTGTCGCTGGGCGATCCTGCGGCGGCCGCAGTCGAGCTCGAACGCGCGGTCAAGGCGGGATGCAAAGGCGGATGGGTCGCGCAATTCGTGATGACGCGGAAGCCGCATGCACATCCCGACCACGACGTGCTGTTCGCCAAGGCGCAGGAGCTCGACGTGCCGATTGGGATACATCCGTCGCTCGAGCCGGTGTGGGCGGCGCCGGGGCGTTACGATCGCAAATTCATGCGCGGGAATTATTATTTTCTGAATATCGTCGCGGCCGACGCGATTCGGCATGCCTTCACCAGTTTCTTCCAGTACGGCACCTTCGATAAATTCCCGAAGATGCGGCTGGTGCTGCTGGAGGCGGGCGCAGGATGGATCGACTACTGGCTGGGCAGGCTCGACGCGGTCTACGCGAGCGCGATGGGACGCACGGTGTCGCTCAAGGAGAAACCGAGCTTCTACTTCAATCGCAACTGCTGGATCTCGGCGGACCCCGACGAGCGCTCGCTGCCCGCGATGGTCGAGCTTTGCGGCGCCGACAAATTTTTCTGGGCGTCGGACTTTCCGCATCCCGATCACGTCGGCAACTATATCGAGGAGGTCGAGGAGCTTGCGCATAAGCTGCCGGCGTCTGCGCGCGCAAAGGTGATGGGCGAGAACGTAATGAAGGTGTACAAGTGCGAGCTGCCCGCAGTGAGAAAGTAAAAGGCGGACCGCGAAGATCCGCGCCGCCGAAGACTGCTCGCCGCTCAAGCAATGTCGAAACCCTGCGGCAAATCGCGTCCAGCTTTCCCGGCGTCGAGGAAGGGACCTCGTATGGGACGCTGGGGTTTCGAGTGAGTAAGAAACTAATCTGCAGAATGAAGGAAGACGGCGAGTCGCTGAGTCGCTGGCGATTCGGATGGAATTCAGAGAGCGTGAGATCCTAGTCGAAGGCGAGCCGGAGACGTTTTACTTCACCGAGCACTATCGCAACTAGCCGATGGTGCTGGTCCGGCTGCCGAAGGTGCATCCCGACGAGCTGAAGCGAATATTCGGCAACGCGTGGCGCCGCTTCGCGAGCAAGCGGCTGATCGAGTCGTTGGGACGTTAGCAGGGGAAGATAAAAAGGCCCGCGAGGTGCGCTCGCGGGCCTTCTTGCATTCGCAACTAATATTCGCCGCTCAGCTGGTCACGGTCCACGTATCGCCCTTGCCTAGCAGGGTCCTCAGGTCGCCGGCGCCCTGCTTTGCTTTTGCATCTTCGAGCTGTTTGTTGACCGCTCCGTCGTAGGTCGGGCGCGCGACCGCGTAGAACACGCCGACCGGAGTCGGCAGCGGAGGCTCGAAGTTGCCGAGCATGAAGGCCAACGAAAGGTTGGTCTCGTCGTGCACGACGAGGTCTTTTTCAGTGACGCCGGCGCCGAGCTGCACCGACTCAGGACGCATCCCATTCATCCTGATTCCCATGTCGCGATTCTTGCCGAAGATGAGCGGCTTGCCGTGCTCGAGAATCAACTGATGGTCGGCCTTGAGCGCCTTGTCGCTGACGTCGTTGAAGGCGCCGTCGTTGAAGATGTTACAGTTCTGGAGGATCTCCAGGAACGACGCGCCGCGATGCGCATGCGCCCGCTTGAGCATCTCGCCGAGATGCTTCTGCTCGACGTCGATCGTGCGCGCGACAAAAGTCGCGTGCGTGCCGAGCGCCACCGTGATCGGATTGAAGGGAAAATCGACCGAACCCGCCGGCGTGGACTTGGTGACCTTGCCCACTTCCGAAGTCGGCGAGTATTGGCCCTTGGTGAGTCCGTAGATTCGATTGTTGAAGAGCAGAATTTTCAGATCGACGTTGCGGCGGAGCACGTGGATCAGATGATTGCCGCCAATCGACAGCCCGTCGCCGTCACCGGTGACCACCCACACGTCGAGATCGGGGCGCGAGATCTTCAGTCCCGTCGCGAACGCCGGGGCGCGGCCGTGAATCGTGTGGAAGCCGTAGGTGTTCATGTAATACGGAAAGCGGCTCGAGCATCCGATTCCCGAGATAAAGACCGTGTTCTCCGGCGCGATGCCAAACTCGGGCATCGTCTTTTGCACCGCGGCCAGGATCGCGTAATCGCCGCATCCGGGGCACCAGCGTACTTCCTGGTCGGAAACGAAATCCTTGCGGTTAAGAGCGGTAGCCATTTTCGATCAGCCCTCCAGGGCCCGGTTGATGCGGTTTTCGATCTCGCTGACTTTGAATGGACGGCCCTGGATTTTGTTGAACCCGAAGGCGTCGATCAGGTAGTCGGCGCGCACCATCTTAAGGAGTTGTCCCATGTTCATTTCGGGAATCATGACCTGCTTGAAACGCTTGAGCGTCTCCTCGAGGTCGCGTGGTAGCGGATTCAGGTAACGCAGATGCACGTGCGAAACTTTCTTGCCTTTGGCGCGCAGGTGCTTGACCGCCTCGCGAATCGGACCGTAGGTCGAGCCCCATCCGAGCACGACCAGATCGCCATCAGCATCGCCAAACACCTGCGTCGGAGGAATCTCGCGCGTGATGCCGGCAATCTTGCGTGCGCGCGTCCGCACCATCAGCTCGTTGTTAGCCGGCGAGTAGCTGACGTTGCCGGTCAGGTTCTCGCTCGACAGTCCACCGACGCGATGCTCGAGGCCCTTGGTCCCCGGCACCGCCCACGGACGGGAAAGCGTCTCCGGTTCGCGATTGTACGGCAAAAAGCCTTCGGGATTGGTCGCGAACTCGACTTTGATTTCGGGAAGCTTGTCGGCGTCGGGCAGCAGCCACGGCTCGGCACCGTTGGCGAGCTGGCCGTCGGTCAGCAAAATCACAGGGGTCATGTACTTGACGGCGATACGTACCGCCTCGTAAGCGCAGTCGAAGCAGTCGGCCGGCGTCGACGCCGCGATAATCGGAATCGGCGACTCGCCATGCCGTCCGTACATCGACTGCAGCAGATCGGCCTGCTCGGGCTTGGTCGGCATGCCGGTCGAGGGGCCTGCGCGCTGGATGTCAGTAATCACCATCGGCAGCTCGACCTTCACTGCGAGTCCGACTGCCTCGGCCTTCAGGTTCATACCAGGCCCTGAAGTCGTGGTGATTGCGATCGATCCGCCGAATGACGCGCCGATCGCCGCGCACACGCCGGCAATCTCATCCTCGGCCTGGAAGGTGTAGACCGGAAAATTCTTGTAGCCCGAAAGTTCATGCAGAATATCGCTGGCGGGCGTAATCGGATACGAGCCCAGGAACAACGGACGCCCCGCTTTCACGGCAGCCGCCACGAATCCCAGCGCGGTCGCGCTGTTGCCTGTGATATTGCGATACAGGCCAGGCGCGATTCGCGCGGCCGGCACTTCGTACGAGCTCGCGAACATCTCGGTCGTCTCGCCGTAGTTGAACCCGGCCTTGAGCACCTTGACGTTCGCCTCGAGAATCTCGGGCGTCTTCTTGAAGCGGCTCTCGAGGTAGCTGAGCGTGCTTTCGATCGGGCGTTGATACAGCCACGACAGCATTCCGAGCACGAACATGTTGCGGCATCGGAACACCGCACGATTGTTAAGGCCCATCCCATGCACGGCCAGCGAGGTGAGCTTGGTCACGTCGACTTCGATCACCTGGAACTTGTCGAGCGAATGATCGGTGAGCGGATTGCTCTTGTAGCCGGCGCGCTTGATGTTGGAATCGGTAAACGCCTCGCGGTCCACGATTATCACGGCGTTGGGCGGGACATCCTCGATGTTGGCCTGCAGGGCCGCCGGATTCATCGCGACCAGCACGTTGGGCTCGTCGCCGGCGGTGAAAATCTCGCTGCTCGAGAAATTCAGCTGAAAGCCGCTGACCCCGGCCAGGGTGCCCTGCGGCGCCCGGATTTCTGCGGGAAAGTCTGGCAGTGTTGCTATATCGTTGCCGGCCAGCGCCGACTCGGCCGTGAACTGCATCCCCGTCAACTGCATGCCATCGCCAGAGTCGCCCGCAAACCGGATAACGACGTGGTCGCGCTGCAGATGCGGCTTGAGCGCAGACGTCGCGGAATCATGCGACTCGGCAGCTTGCCCAGCTGCCTCAGGTGGTACAGCCATCTCAGTCCAATCTCCTTGTAGTTAAGAGGTAATCGAAAGTTACTCCGATCATATCGAAGCCATGCAAATACTCGAACACGCGGATTTAAAGCATAGCTAATCTAAAGGAACCATTAAAGGCCCGCTTTTTTGCCCCCAACTCAACGAACCCGGAAGTCGGTGAATTCCCCAGTGTAATCGGACCACTCTTCGCGTACTTCGGTTACGTGCGCCGACGGCGGGCCCAGATGTGCCCACTCTGCAAGCATCTGCAAGTTCTCACGGCTACCTTCGGCAACGATTTCGACATCTCCATTGGGAAGATTGCGCACCCATCCGGCAACTGCGAGATCTTTGGCCTCGTCGTAAGCCGAGAATCGAAAGCCGACGCCCTGCACGCGCCCGCTGATGACTAGATGCAACCTCGCGCGCTCTTTTTGCTTTTGAGCAGTCACACCGGTCGAGGTTCCGAGTCGTAAAGAGAAGAGGCCGGACCATTTGCGAACCCAGCCTCTTTCAACGATCTCGGGTCTTAAGGAGCTAAGCTTTTGCTTTAGCGAGCAATTGATCCAGCCTTTGGTTCGTGTCTTCGAACGTCTTAATCAGGTCGTCGAGGACGCTATCGAGTTCCGCCTTATCCAGTCCTTTTCCGTTTCCTTCGGAAACCCGAATCAGGGCCTGAACAGTTTTTTGATTTTCCGTTACGCGTTTCATAAGCTCTGAAGCTCTTTTCCTCGACTCCGAATCAAGCTTGAGCATCCTCAGCTCTCGCGCTTTTGATAGCGCCTCAACAAGAAGATGGACGATTCGCTCAAGCTTGTCCACAAGTACGAATCTTACAGTTCACGCATCACCCGATAGCACGGACTGCAACCCTTTCTCGTCGAGTACCTTGACTCCCAAATCCTGCGCCTTCTTCAACTTCGATCCTGGCTCTGCGCCGGCCACGACGAAGTCCGTCTTGCGGCTCACCGACGAGGTGACTCGACCGCCCGCCATCATGATTTTGCGCTCGGCCTCCTCTCGCGTCATCGACTCGAGCGATCCGGTGAGCACGAAGGTCTTGTCCCGCAATGCGGCCCGCCCTTCGACCGCGGCCGGTACTTCAACCTCAAGGATTTTGATCAGCCGCTTGACCGCCTTCAGATTGCGCGGCTCGTCGAAGTACTCGCGGATACTGTGCGCAACTTCCATCCCGATGTCGCGCACGCCAAGCAAATCGTCCTCGGATGCTTCGGCCAGCGCGTCCATCGTCTTGAACTTCAACGCCAGTTGCCGCGCCGTATGCTCGCCGACGTGCCGAATCCCAAGTCCGTTGATAAACCTGTCGAGGGTCGTCGCGCGCGCTTTCTGGATCGCATCGAGCACGTTCTGCGCGCTCTTGTCGGCCATCCGCTCGAGCCCGGCGAGTTGATCCTTGGTCAGCCCGAACAGGTCGTCGAGCTCCTTCACCAAGCCCTTCTCGACCAGCTGCCCGACCAGCTTGTCGCCCAGCCCTTCGATATCGAGGCAGTATTTTGACGCGAAATGCCGAATCGATTCGCGCATCCGCGCCGGACAATTCGCGTTGACGCAGAAGTAGCCGACCTCGCCCTCCTCGTGGACGATCGCCGCGCCGCATTCCGGACACTTCGCCGGCATCTCGAACGGCTTCGCGCGCGGATGCCCTTCCTTGGTGACCCGGATGACGTATGGAATCACGTCGCCGGCGCGCTCAATCAGTACAGTGTCGCGCTCGCGAATGTCCTTGCGCCGAATCTCGTCGAGGTTGTGCAGGGAAGTATTCGAAATCGTAACGCCCGCGAGCTGTACGGGACGAAGTTTGCCGACCGGAGTGAGCGATCCGATCCTGCCGACCTGCACGTCGATCTTCTCGACCACCGTCTCCGCCTGCTGCGCCTTGAACTTGTACGCAATCGCCCAGCGCGGCGACCGTGAGACCTCGCCGAGCTGCTCCTGGAGCGCGTAGGAATTAACCTTGGCCACTACGCCGTCGGCCTCGAAGTCCAGCGCGTGGCGCTTCTCAGTGATCTCGTTCCAGTATTCGAGGATCGCGTCGATACCCTTGCATACGCGCGACAGCGGATTCACGCGCAGCCCCAGCGCCTTGATGCCTTGCAGAAACTCCCACTGCGACTTGAACGCGGCGCCTTCGATCATACCGGGCGAATACATGAATGCGTCGAGCGGACGCGATGCGGTAATCTTCGGATCGAGCTGGCGTAGCGCGCCCGCCGCCGCATTGCGAGGATTGGCGAACACCGGCTCGCCGGCCTCGTCGCGCTGCTGATTCAACCTGGCAAATCCCGCGCGCGGAAAAATCACTTCGCCGCGCACCTCGAGGATGCGCGGGATTTTGCCATGCTCGGGACTCTGCAGTCTCAGCGGCACGCTCTTGATGGTGCGGATATTCTGAGTGACGTCTTCGCCGTGGACTCCGTCGCCGCGGGTCGAGCCGACCGTCAGCCGCCCGTCCTCGTAAATCAGCTCGATACCGAGTCCGTCGAGCTTGACCTCGGCGACGTACTCGATGTCCGCGTCGGATTTCAGCAGCCGCTTGACGCGCTTGTCGAACTCGCGCATCTCCTCGGCGTCCATCGCGTTGCCGAGCGACATCATCGGCCGCCGATGCACCACTACGCCGAATTTCTCGCTCGGCGCCGCACCCACACGCTGCGTGGGCGAATCCGGCGCGGCCAGCTCCGGATGCTCGCGCTCGAGCGCCTCGAGCTTGCGCATCAGCTTGTCGTATTCAGCGTCGGAAATCTCCGGATCGTCGAGGACGTAGTAACGATAATTGGCGCGGTTGATCTCGTCGCGCAGTTTTTCAGCTTCCGCGGCGAACTTGTGCGAGTCCTCACGCATGGCAGCGGCCACTTGGGATCAGTTCACCGGCTAGCGGCGCGCGTAGCCCATCGCGTCGAGGAAATCGTCGAGCGTCGGGAATCGCATGTACATGTTGTGACGCTTCTGATCGCCAATCGTCGTGCTCGATTCCGACGAGTACGCGTGGCCCGGGTACACCACCGTCGCGTCGTCGAGATTGCGCAGCGTGTCGTTCAGACTGTGATACATCGCTTCGGGATCGGAGCCGGGTAGATCGACTCGCCCGCAAGAATTTACGAACAGCGTGTCGCCGGAAATCAGGTTGCCCTCGACCAGGAAGCACTGCGAGCCCGGCGTATGCCCGGGCGTGTGCAGGAACTTCACCTCGAGATCGCCAATCTTGATGTTATCGCCCGCATCGACCTTGACCATGTCGGAATCCGACAATCCCGCGACCTGCTTTACGCCCTCGGCCTCATGCTTGTTCACGTAGACCTTGGCCTTCACGCTTTCGAGCAGATTGGCGGCGCCCTCGATATTCTGGCCCATCATGTGCCCGCCCAGGTGATCGGGGTGATAGTGCGTGATCAGGATCTTGTCGATGTCGTAGCCTTCGGACTCGACGAATTTGCGAATCGCCTCGATGTCCCAGGCGGGGTCGACGACTGCGAGCTTGTGCGTTGCCGGATCGCCGATCAGGTAAACGAAATTTGCCATCGGGCCAATCTGCGCCTGTCGAAGATAGATTTTTGAGGTATCAGCCATTGCAGGTTTTCCTCGCTCAGGATTTCGCACCGCGTCCCGACTTGATTTTCGCGGCACGCGCCGTCTTCTCTTCCTCTTCGATCCGCAGCGCGCGATCCCACAGAAATTCGGGCTCGCCGAGCCGCTTCGCGACCCATCGCGACTGCACGAACAGATGGTCGCTCAGGCGGTTAACGTAGATGATGAGATTGTGGTTGATGTCTTCCTCGCGCTTCAGCCGCCAACAGACGCGCTCCGCACGACGACATACCGTGCGCGCCTGATGCAGGAACGCGTTGAGCACGCCGCCGCCCGGAAGCGTGAAGGATTTCAGCGGCTCGAGCTCCTTCTCCATTGCGTCCATCTCCTCTTCGAGCTTCTTGATCTCGCCGGCGCCCATCTTGTGCATCTGCGGATATTCGCCGTCGGGCGGCGTTGCGAGTTCGCTGCCCACGTCGAACAATTCGTTCTGGATCCGGCGCAACGATTCCGAATACGGATCGAAGTCGGCACCGAACCCGTCGCGATACTGAGGCAGGTGGGTGCGCACGATCCCAATAATCGAATTCAGCTCGTCGATCGTGCCGTAGGCCTCCAGCCGCGCGCTCTCTTTCGGCACGCGCTTGCCGCCGACCAGCGCGGTCTGCCCCTTGTCGCCAGTGCGCGTGTAAATCCGGCTGAGACGTATCGCCATCAGACTCCAGCCTTTGCTTTCTGCGCAGCGTAAGCGGCGTCGCCGAGGTCGGTCGTCACCGGTAATCCTGCTTCCTTCCATCCTACGACGACGACCTTGCCCGACGCGTCGCGCTGGCCGCCAAAGCCGCCGACCACGTTAGTCAGGTCGGTGAAGCCCGCATCTTCGAGCATCTCGCACGCGCGCTGCGAACGTCCGCCCGCCATGCATCCGACGACCAGCTTCCTGCTCTTTGGAATGACCTTCTCGGCGACTTCGACAAAGTCGAAATTCAACTGCATCTGCCCCGGGCCCTTCGCCACCATCACCGGGATATTGATCGCGCCTGCTGCGTGCCCGGCCGCGAATTCCCCCTCAGTGCGAACGTCGAGGTAGAGCGCGTCGGGATTTTGCTTGAGCGTTTCGTACGCTTCGGGTGGAACCTGTTGTTTTATCGCCATGAGAAAAAAATCTCTCCTTGCGGCTATCGAGCGTCTATCAAATCACTGCGGCCTGGAATTTCCTACGCGCTCATAATGCACCATCTCGCTGCGGGGTTTGAGCGGCTTTGCCTGCGGCGGACTCTTCGGGTCGGCGTAGCCAAACGGCAGAATCGTGAAAATTGCCCATTCGTCTTTGACCCCGATCATCGCACCAATCTTCGCGCCATCGAAGTTGCCGACCCAGCACGTGCCGAGTTCCAATGCCCATCCGGCGTCCGCCATGTTCTGGACGGCTTGCCCGCAATCCACGTCGGCCCAGCGCGCGTTGGCGACGTCCTTGAGCACGACGATCGCCGACGGCGCATCGGTGACGAACTTGCCAGTCGAACACAGCGCGCCGATCTCCTTGAGCGTATTGCGATTCTGAATGACGACGAACTGCCACGGCTGCAGGTTGCGCGCGCTCATCGCATGGCGGCCGGCCTCGACGATCTTCGAAAGTTTTTCGCGCTCGACCGGTCTGTCCGAGAACGTGCGCTGAACCTTGCGCGACAGGATAGCTTCAAGTGCGTCCATGGAATCCGCCTCCGTTGGTTTTCTTCGTCAAGCCAACTTGTAGTATCAAGCGGCAATTGAATCCAGTTCGATTCGGGGAGCGCTGCAGGACGCGGGATCGGTTTTTGCCTACGCTAACTACCTCGATCTGAGGACGATTTTTCTCTTCGTCCGTCGAATTTCCGATAGCAGCTTCCTTGCTTCTTCGATTGATCCGTCGGTAACGTACTTCGCATCGATGGTCCTCTGCAGATAACGGACAGCTTTTTGGCGTTCACGGTTGCTGTGGAGATAGATCAGGGCGATGTTCAGATTGGCGTCACCATCGCCGAGCCTTACTGCCCGCTTAAACCACATGATTGCCGTTCGCGGTTTTCGCTTGTCGCGCCATATGCAACCTATGTTGTTTGCGAAGGTTGTATCGCCTCGTCGGTACCAAGAGTCGTGCTGGCGATATGCGCGCATGTACCAAGAAAGCGCCTTCCTGCGGTTCGTTTTCACGCCAGTTCCCTGATCATAGAATGACGCGAGAATGGAGTACGCAGGGACGAAGCCAGCCTTGGCGGCGGCCAGGAACAGCTTGAACGCATCGGACAGTTTACCCTCCGTCCAACACTCCTCGGCGCGTTGATACAGGGCATTCGCCTTGTTGTCTTTGTTCAAAAGTTTCGACATAGCCGTTTCAACAGTAATCGTACCTGCTGACCAAGAACCTTTATGCGATCGCTTGTCAGAAGCAGAATCTTGAATCACGCGCGAAAAGAATCGCGCGCTACGCAAGGACCCTCACCTTCGATCCTCTCCCTTACAGGGAGAGGGGAAAGGCGCCGTGTCAGGCTTTAATTGGAAAGTCTCTTGTAAGAGTATCCGATGAGGCGGGCTCACCCGCGTTTGTATACCGAAAACTCCTGCTCGAGTTTTGTTACTCGCTCCTGGATCGACGATAGGCGTTGCACGCCTAGAAAGAATTGCACCAGTTCTTCGTGGCCGGCCTGGCCGCCGGGGCTCATCACTTCGACCAGCTCCTCGATCAGGCTCGGGAACTTTTCGCTCGGGATGTAGTAGTTGGCCCATCCGAAGTTGCAATGGCGATGTAGAATTTTCGCGATGGTCTTTTCGAGAAGTTCGCGGCGGCCGCCGGCGTGCTGCTGTTCGTTTTCGTTGTTCACTGGATGCTCCCCTGCTTCAGATGGTGCTGGTGTTTCCGCGCTCAGGCGCCTTTCTTCACGGGTGCTGGCGGCGCGTCGTCGGCCCACAAAATCTTGTGATAGTCGAAACGCATGGTCTCGATGATATTGAATTTGATTATCTCGAAATAGGGCGAAAGATCGAAATCGCGCGGCGTGACCAACGTCGGCGAGACCATCCTGAGCGCGCCGTATTGCAACCCGCCGGTCGACCTGGAGCCCAACGGCCATAGCTTGCGCCGGGGAGGCTCCGGCACCGTCTCGGGCGGCAATTGCTCGTAGGCCGGCACGATGGGGAACTTCACGCGATGGAACGACGACGCGATCACGCTCGAACAAATCACCCGGGTCGGCTCGCCGCTGCCGAACTGCAGTGCCTGGCGCCGAAACCGCGCGGGTACCAGGCTGACGGGCAGAAAGTAACGTGCGAGATCGATCACGTTGCGCAAGTCGTAGGTGTCACCGACGCTGCGAATCGCCTCGTCCATCACGTCGGCCAAATCCGCCGCGGACAGATTGAACGGCCGGCACACGCGGATATTGAAGTCGCGATACTTGCTGAGCGGCGATAGCACCACGCCTGCCTCGACGATCGCCTCGACCAGCAGGAAGTTCGCTTCTTCGCCGAATTGCGCGACCAGCGGCGCCTTCATCGCGTGATTGCGGCGAATCGGCTCGTCACCGACGTACAACGCCGAATGTGACCACGAACTTTGGGTCAGATATTTGATGCATTCGCTGATTCTTTCGTTTCCCTCGATCAATATGACATCGCCTTTACGAATGTGACGTTTGAGCGCGGCAATGTCGTTCGGAATGTGAAGCGCGTAACTTTTTATCGGCTTGGTGAGCAGACCAATAGCCCAATCGCTCATCCGGTCCAGCAACCAGGAAATGATCCCCGATTTCTCGCGCCGAGCCATTTCAGTTTTTTCAGCTCGCGAAATTCGCGATTGTTGGAAGCCGCGAACCCGCCCCTGAATGAATATAGGAACCCCTAAGGCTGGGAAACAAGCTGGGGCGCCGGAACGACCTCACCCCTAACCCCTCTCCCTTTTGGAGAGGGGAACCGGATGTGGTTTGTGCGTTTGCTCGCGGAGGAGAGAGGTCAGGTCTTGAACTGGCCTACGATTGCGTAGAACGGGACGTTGAGGGTTGCCTGGTCGGGGTCGTCGGTCTTTATAGTCAGGTTTCCGCGCAGTTGGCCGTCCGGAGTGCCGTGCCTCAGCACGACCGTCACCTTGTATTCCTTGCCCGGGGTGATCGGCTCCGCGGTCGCGGCGACGGCCGGGCTGCTGCTCGCGACGTCCAGCACTTTCACGGGATGCGAGCCCTGGTTGCTCAGCTTGAAAATTCGCACGATGTCCTGGCCGCGCGGGACTATCCCAAATGAGACCTGCGCCGGATCGATATTCAAATCGCCGGTCACCGATCCGAACACGTCGACCTGCAACGGGACGCGATTGGTGGTGATTTTGATCGTATCGTCGAACGGCCCCACCGGCATCGACTTCAGGAGCGAGACCTTCAGCAGCGCGCCGGGCTTGCCGTCGGGCCGCGGTTCCTGCACCACTTTGATCGATGAACTCGAGTTGCTGACCGGCCCGACCGAGAACGCGCCGCGTCCCGGATTCAGATCGTTGACCAGCAGCTCCTTGGTCTCTTCGGTCCCGCGTTTCACGTCGCCAAACGCAACTTCGCCCGGCACCGCCTCGACCTGCTTTTTGACGATCCCCTGGATGGTCAGTGCTACCTGCGGATTATCGGGATCGTTGGTGGCGACGGTGATCGTGCGCACCTGGTGCCCCTTCTGAAAATGCGTGTCGAAGGCAACCGCGATATCGCTGGTGTCACCCGGCGCGACGTGCATCTTCGAGGGATCGCCGGTCGTGCATCCGCATGAAGTCTTCACGCCTTGAATATCCAGGTAGCCCTGGCCGGTGTTCTTAATCGTGAACGTATGCTTGACCATCGTGCCTTCGAGCGCGCTGCCGAAATCGTACAGAGCATCAGAAGACACTGCCTTGGGCGCATGCCCCGGAGGCGCACCGTTGCCGCTGGGAATCAGCGGATTCATGCTGCTGTCCTGCGCGAATGCGGGCGCGCATGCAAGTATTCCGATTGTTATTACAAAAAATGCCAGTTTCGTTATTTTCAAGTTGGTCATGTGACTCGCGGACGAGGCTGTCGCGCCTCGAACCGCCACTCTATCAATCATGGCGCGGAGCGTTGCGGTCAAGAGGCTTTGCTTACCGGCGGATGATTCGCGGCCTCGCGATGGGCCGACTCATAGCGGCTTAGAAAGTCGGTCGAGAATTCGCCGCGGTTGAAATCCGGATCGTGCAGAATCTTCAGGTGCAACGGAATATTGGTCTTGATGCCGTCGATTACGTACTCGCGCAGCGCAGCCTTGGCTCGCGCGATCACTTCGGGCCGCGTTTCGGCATGCACGATCAGCTTCGCGATGAGCGGATCGTACTGGACCGGCACGCGATAGCCGTCGTACAGAGCAGTCTCGACCCGCACGCCCAGACCACCGGGAGTATGATGATTGGTCACGACGCCGGGCGACGGAATGTGACGCTCGGGATCTTCCGCGTAAATGCGAAATTCCATCGACGCGCCGTCGAACGTCACCTGCCGCTGCTTCAACGCGAGCTTCTGGCCCATCGCCATCCGGATACTTTCTTTCACCAGGTCAACCCCGGTGACCATTTCGGTCACGCCGTGCTCGACCTGGATGCGCGTGTTCATCTCGATGAAATAAAACTCGCCACTGCCCGTCAGTAGAAATTCAACCGTGCCGACGTTCGAATAGCCGACCACTTCGGCCGCGCGCACCGCAGCCTTGCCCATCTTCTCGCGCAGGCGCGGTGTCAAAATCGGGCACGGCGACTCCTCGACCACCTTCTGATGACGCCGCTGAATCGAGCAGTCGCGCTCGCCAAGATGAATCGCGTTGCGCTGCAAGTCGGCGAGAATCTGAAACTCGACGTGACGCGCACGCTCGAGATATTTCTCCAGGTACATTTTCTTCGAGCTGAACGACGCTTCGGATTCGCCCTGCGCCAGTGCAAACAAACGCGTCAGCTCATCGGCGTTGCGGACGACTCGCATGCCCTTGCCGCCGCCGCCGGCTGCCGCCTTGATCAACACCGGGTAACCGAGCCGCTTCGCGTCCACCTGCGCCTCGCGTAACTCAGTAACGCCGGTGCCCTCGCTGCCTGGCAGGACGGGGACGCCCGCGCGCTTCATGATTCGTCGCGCGCGCGGCTTGTCGCCCATCAAGCGAATATGACGCGCGCGCGGACCGACAAAGTTCAGCCCCGACTTCTGGCATGCCTCCGCGAAGTCACCATTCTCGGACAGGAAGCCATATCCTGGATGGACCGCATCGGCGCCGAAGGTGGTCGCGGCGCTCAGAATCGCGGGGATGTTCAGGTAGCTGTCCTCGGCCGCGGGCGGCCCAATACATACCGACTCGTCGGCCATCCTGACATGCAGCGCGTTCTTGTCCGCCGTCGAGTAAACCGCGACTGTCGAAATCCCCAGCTCGCGGCATGCGCGAATTATCCGGATTGCGATTGTCCCGCGATTAGCGACCAGCAGTTTTTTGAACATTGATGAGCGCTCCGCCCTTTCAAATCACTTCGATGATCATCAAGGGTTGACCGTACTCTATTGGATTTCCGTTCTCCGCGAGAATTTTTATCACCCGCCCCGCTGCCGGCGATTCGATCTCGTTCATCATCTTCATCGCCTCGATAATGCAGAGCGGCTGACCCTTGCGAATCGACGATCCTTCTTCCACGAACGGGGCGGCATCGGGAGACGCAGCGCGGTAGAACGTGCCGACCATCGGGCTCTCAATCAATTTCTGATTCGGCGCCATGTCGACCTTGCCCGCGGCCTTCGAGCCTTCCTCCGCCGTCGCCTCGACGTGCCGCGTCGCCATCTTGATTGGCGAGGCCGCGCGCGCCGCAATATACGCGTCCGAGCCGGACTCAGTCTGATCCACCGACGCACGGCCGCCGCCGCGCACCAGCCGTACCTTGCCCTTCTTGTCCTCTATTTCGAGTTCAACCAGCCCGTAATCGCGCATCAGAACCAGCAGGGTCTTTAGTTCGCGTACTTCCATCCCGTCTCCGTGTCGTGCCGCAATCGCAGATCGCCTGCGCTCTGGTTCGTTGACCGCCATGACGTCACCCACTCCGTCGGCGCGACTCCTCGGCAATCGCGCGCGCCGCTCTGAGAGCCAGGCTGTAGCTCTCGGCGCCAAATCCCATGATTCGGCCATGCGCGATATCCGCAATTGTCGAATGATGCCGAAAGGGCTCGCGCCGATAAACGTTGGACAGATGCACCTCGATCACCGGAATATTCACGGCCGCGATCGCGTCGCGAATCGCAACGCTGGTGTGCGTGTATGCGCCAGGGTTGATCAACAATACGTCACACCTGCCGCGCGCCTGCTGAATCCGATCGACGATCCCGCCTTCGCTGTTCGACTGAAATGTTTCGACCTTCATTTCGAGCTCGCGTCCGAGGTTTTTCAGTTCCTTGTCGATATCAGCCAAGCGGGTTCGCCCATATACTTCAGGCTCGCGTTCGCCAAGCAGATTAAGGTTGGGTCCATGAATGACCAGTACGGCAATTGATCCGCCCGTGCCGCGCGACGCGGGTTCGTCAACTATTTGCCGAGCCTTGACCCTCGTCGCCATCCAGCACCACTCCACCCATCATTGAACCGCACCCACAATGCGACTGCAAGCGCGGGCATCAAAAGGTGTCCACCGGTCAGTCATCACTTGACTCGTTATCGCGCGACTTGAGCGCATCCTGGTAGACTTCGCGACGGCCAATCCCGGTCAGCTTCGCAATCACAGCGCTCGCCTGTTTCAACCCAAGTCCCGCCTCGCGTAGGACTTCGAGCGCCTCCCGCAGATCAATCGTGACCGATCCCGCCGTATCCCTGCTCTTCGATTCATCGGCCGCGCCCGCTACGACGATCACGATCTCGCCGAGCGCGGGAGTCGCGCGAAAGTGCCGTTCCAGCTCGCCCAGCGTCCCGCGAATCGTCCGCTCGTAAGTCTTGGTGATCTCACAGACCACCGCCGCATCCCGCGATTCTCCGAACGTTGTCGCCATCGCGGCCAACGTATCCGCCAGCCTGCGCGCCGCCTCATAAAAGACCATCGTGCGGGGCTCGCGACGCAGTTCTTCCAGAGCCTTGTGCCGCGCCGCGTCGCGCGTCGGAATAAATCCCTCGAAGGTGAACCGGTCGGTCGGAATTCCGGCAATCGACAATGCGGCGATCAACGCCGACGCTCCGGGCAGTGCGACCACGCGTACATTCGCCTCCAACGCCGCGCGCACCAGCCGAAACCCAGGATCCGAAATCGCGGGGGTGCCCGCATCTGTCACCAGCGCGATTTTCTCGCCCGCCTTCAGCCGCTCGACCAGCTCGGGCACGCGCCGATCCTCGTTATGCTCGAAATGGCTGAGTGTCGGTGTATCAATCTGATGACGGGCGAGCATCTGCCCGGTACGGCGGGTGTCCTCGCATGCGATCAGAGTGACCTCTGCGAGTGTGCGAATCGCGCGCGCCGAGATGTCATCGGGATTTCCGATCGGCGTCGCGACTACATACAGAATTCCGCCACCCTCAGTTTGTCTATTTGCGCGAGTCGCCATTACAATCAAATCAGAATTCGAGAATTAAATCCGAGTTGCTATTCGCCCCGGAGAAACCAGCGTGGCAGCAGGCAAAGCTACCCTCCTCATCTCATGCATCGACCGCCCCGGCCTCATAGCGAAAGTCGCCAGCCACCTTTACACGCTCGGCTGCAATATTATCACTTCCGACCAGTACTCCGACGACGAGGACGGCCACTTCTTCTGGCGCATCCATTTCGAGAGCCTGCGCCAACCGATCAGCGAGCTGTCGAAGGAGCTCGACGTTTCGATGCCGTCGCTGCTGCCGTGGGAGCGCCTGAAGTGGGCTCTGTTCGATACCGCCAAACGCGATCGCGTCGTCATCATGGTCTCGCGCCTGCCCCACTGCATGATCGATCTGCTCAGCCGCCATCACGTCGGCGAGCTCGATGGCGACGTGGTCGGCGTGGTCAGCAACCATCCGGATCTCGAATCGCTCGTGCGCCCGTTCGAGGTTCCGTTCAAGCTGATTCCGGTACCCAAGGATGGCAAAGAAGAATCAGAAGCCGCCCTGCTGAAGCATCTCGGCGAGCTGCGGGCCGACACCGTCGTCCTCGCGCGCTACATGCAGGTGCTATCGGGCGAATTTCTTCGCGCATGGAACAAGCCGATCGTCAACATTCATCATAGCTTCCTGCCCGCCTTCGCCGGACAGCGGCCGCACAAGCAAGCGCACGACCGCGGGGTCAAACTGATCGGTGCCACCGCGCATTATGTAACCGAGGAGCTCGACGCCGGCCCGATAATCGCACAAGCCACGACCCCGATGACCCATCGCGACACCGTCGCGGACCTCGCGCGCAAGGGCAAGGATCTGGAAGTGATGGTCCTGGCCAAAGCCGTCAGAGCCCACCTGAAAAAACAGGTACTCCTGCATCACAACCGCACAATCGTGTTCGAATAGCCCGTTTAGCAAGTCTGTCATTCTGAGCCGTTGCGGTGAAGAATCTCGACGGACCTTCTTACGTCCGGCGTAGCGCTACGCGCGAGATCCTTCGCTGCGCTCAGGATGACACAAAAAGTAATGAAGCGATTAAGTCGGGCCAGTAAAAAAACTGATCGACCGATTCGCAAACGAAATAATCGGCGACCAGTACAGCCCAAACACTATCGTCGCGCAGGCCAGCACTCCCATCAGTCCGTAATTCCACGCCTCGAAGCGAACAGTGCCCTCGTCGCCTCGCGGCTGCTCGAAGAACATCATTCGAATCGGCTTCAAGTAGTAATACAAAGACACTACTGAATTGAGTATTCCGACGATAGCCAGTATGTAGAACTGACCTTTAATCACGGCTGCAAATAAGTAGAACTTTCCAATGAATCCAACGGTCAGCGGAATACCAGTTAATGAGAAAAGGAATATAGTCAGTGCCACTGCCGGAACGATTCCGCCGCGCCACGCCAGCCCGCGGTATGCCTCGACATCCTCGCGCCCAGTCGAGTTCGCGACGATCATTACAACCAGAAACGCGCCTGCGTCCATTACATAGTAGGCAAACAGGTAGAACAGCATCGCGCGAATACCGTCGTTGGACAGCACGACGAATCCCATCAGCGCGTATCCCGCCTGCGCGATACTCGAGTAGGCGAGCAGCCGCTTCATGTTCGTCTGCTGCAACGCGGCAAGATTGCCGAGTGTCATCGTGATTATGCAAACGAAGAGCAGAAGTTGCGGCCAATCAACGCCCTCGAGCGCCGTCCAGCTCCCTCCTGCCGCCAGGTGCGAAATGGCAGGGAAGAAGAATCGCGTCAGCAGGGCAAAGCCGGCCGCTTTCGATCCGATCGCAAGAAACGTCGTGATCGGAATCGGCGCGCCGGTGTAAACGTCGGGCGCCCACATGTGAAACGGCACTGACGACACCTTGTAGCCCATGCCGGTCAGAATCAGCACCAGCGCGATAAACACAGCGAGGACCGGCAGATGCGCCGGCGTCGACAACGCCTTGTTGATTACGCTGAAGTCGAGCGAGCCGGTGATTCCGAAAATCCAGCTCATCCCGTAAATCATCGTGCCCGACGCGACGCCGCCGTAAATTAAATACTTCAGCGCCGCTTCGAGCGAGCGCCGGTTGTGCCGCAAAAATCCCGTCAGGATGTACGAGGTCAGGCTGACGAACTCGAGCGCCAGGTATGCCATGAGCAGGTTCGCCGACTCGGCCATCAGAAACATCGCGAACGTGCTCGCGAGCAATATCGCGTAGTACTCGCCCTGGTCGCAGTTTTTAACTTCCTCCGACCCGATCGACATCCAGATAGCTACGACAGCGGCGAGCGCGATCAACGCGCGGAAATAAATCGCGAACGAATCGAACACCAGCATCCGATGGAACAGCCACGCGCCCGACGACGCCGGCTCCAGCCCAATCCTGACCAATGACACCGCGGCTACTATCAGAGCCAACGCGCCGAGTCGCGACTTGTCGCGCATGGCCAGGTCGATGATCACGATGACCAAAATTCCGGCCGCCAGGGTGATCTCCGGGAGAAAGTATCCAAGGCTCGCGAGATTTCCGAGATCCATCTAAGTCCTGCCGGGTCTCAGTGAAGCATGGCGACGGCCGCGCCCGAGGTCGAGAGCACAACCTGGTTGAGATGAACCAGCGAGGTGTTGAGCAAGCCGAGAATCGCGTGCGGATAGACACCGAGTATCAGCACGATGATCCCAAGCGGCACCAGGGTGAATGCCTCGCGAAACGTCAGATCGGAAAAGTCCTTGTACTTCTCGTTCAACGGTCCGAGATAGATTCGCTGGAACGTCCAGAGCAGATAGCCCGCCGTGAGAATCGCGGTCGCTGCGCCGAACGCCACCATGATCGGATGGGTCGGCCACGCACCGAGGAGAACCAGCACCTCTGAAATAAATGCGGACATGCCGGGCAGTCCCATGCCCGCGAAAAACGCGAACCCCGTGATCGCTGTGTATATCGGCATCTGCTGCGCGAGGCCGCCGAAGCCGTTTATCTCGCGATGGTGCGCACGATCGTAGATCACCCCGACCAGGATAAAGAGCATCGCCGTGATCGTCCCATGATTGAACATCTGCAGCACCGCGCCGTTGATCCCGGCCGCAGTAAACGCTGCCAGCCCGAGCATCACGTAACCCATGTGGCTAATCGACGAATATGCAATCAACTTCTTATAGTCAGTCTGCGCCATCGCGCACATCGCGCCGTATACTATATTGATCGTGCCGATCACCCCGAGGAATATCCACGCAAGCTGGTAGCTCGCAGCAGGGAGCACCGCAAAGTTGACGCGCAGGATGCCGTAGGTGCCCATTTTCAGCAGCACGCCGGCGAGAATCACCGAGATGGCCGTAGGCGCTTCGACGTGCGCATCGGGTAGCCATGTATGGAACGGGAACGCGGGAATTTTGATCGCGAAACCGATGAACAGCGCGATCCATGCTATTTCCTGAAAGTGCATTGAGTAATGATTCGAATTCGCCGCCAGCTCAGTCAGATCAAACGTCGGAGTCGCTCCGTAGTAATACAGCCCCAGCATCGCCAGCAGAATGAGTACTGAACCGAGTAGTGTGTAGAGAAAGAACTTGATGGCAGCGTATTCGCGCCGCGGGCCACCCCAGATACCGATCAGAAAATACATCGGCAGCAGCATCACTTCCCAGAAAATGTAGAACAGGAAAAAATCGAGCGAGACGAACACACCCATCATTCCCGTGTCGAGCATCAGCAGCATCGCGTAGTAGCCTTTCTCCGCGCGATTGATGCCGAAACTCGCGAACACCGAGATGAACATGATCAGCGCCGTCAGCAGGATCATCGAGATGCTGATGCCGTCCGCGCCGATGAAGTAGCTGATGTGGTACGCGGGCATCCACGACGCCTTCTCGGCGAACTGCACTGCGCTGGTGGTAGTGTCGAAGCTTTTGTAGAGGTAAACGGCTATCCCGAGTTGTAGTGCCGTGGCCACCACCGCGATCCATTTGAACGCCGGCTTCATCGAGTCGGGCAGTGCGAGAACAAGCACCATCCCGGCGATCGGGATAAAAGTAATCAGCGTAAGCACGTGACTCATGTCAGTTTAGTTCTTCCCGTTTGTCTTGATAGGGCGTCAAGCTCGTGTGACCGCGCGCGCCAGCAGTATCAGCATCACCGCGGCCAGAATTCCATACAGGTATCCGTTGATCGATCCGGTCTGTAGCCGCCGCAGCCTGCCGCCGACGTTGTAGGTCACGTTCGAGGCGAAGTTCACGAGCCAATCGACTACGTAATGGTCAAACAGGCCGGACAGCCACGCCAGGAATACTACGACGCGCGCCGCGAGATTCACGAATCCGTCGATAATGTTGGTATCGAACCATGCCAGCGCCCGAGTTGCGTACAGGTACGGCTGCACAATCGCGCGATCGTAAAACTCATCGACGTAGTATTTGTTGTATACCCACTCGTACGGCACGCCGCCGAACATCTGACTAAAGCGCGCGGGATCCAACCTATGCTGACGGTACATCAGATCGGCGAGGTACCATCCGCTCAAAACAACTACAACTGTGACAATTGCGAATCCCGCTTCGATGCCGTGGTTATGTATTCCAGCTGCCACCACCTGGCGAGTCGCGTCCGAACTGAAGATCGGATCCAGGAATTCCTCGAACGGCTTGAACGAGACCATGAATTCCGGCCACTTCAGCCATCCGCCGACGATCGAAAGGATGCCAAGTACGATAAGCACGCCCGACATCGATGGCGGCGATTCGTGCAGGTGATGTTCCTGGTCATGCGTACCGCGGAATTCGCCGAAGAATGTCATGTACACCTGGCGCGACATATAGAAGACGGTGAACCCGGCGCCCAGCAGCAGGAGCGCCCACACGACGAAATGCCCGTGTGAAAAGGCCTGCCAGATGATCTCGTCCTTGGAAAAGAATCCGGCGAACGGGAAAATGCCGCAGAGCGCGAAAGTCGCAGCTACGAAGGTCCAGAAGGTTATCGGCATCTTGTGCCGCAGCCCGCCCATCTTGCGCATGTCCTGCTCGCCGCCCATCGCGTGAATCACCGAGCCGCTGCCGAGGAACAGACACGCTTTGAAAAACGCATGCGTCATCAGATGGAACACCCCGGCCGTAAATGCGCCGACGCCCAGCGCTGCAAACATGTATCCGAGCTGGCTCACGGTCGAGTACGCGAGCACTTTCTTTATGTCGTTTTGCGCGACGCCGATGGTCGCGGCAAACAGCGCGGTCAGCCCGCCTATCAGTGCAATCACGCCCATCGTGAACGGCGACATCGAAAATAAAAAGTTGAGCCGCGCCACCATGTAGACGCCGGCCGTCACCATCGTCGCCGCATGAATCAGCGCGCTGACGGGAGTCGGACCGGCCATCGCGTCCGGCAGCCAGACGTACAGCGGAATCTGCGCCGACTTTCCCGTCGCGCCGATGAACATCAACAGCGTGACGAAGCCGACCAGTTGATGGGTCGAACTGTAGCACGCGAAATTTATCGGCACTCCCGCGAGCATCGGCGCGTAGTGCGCGACCTCGCGCGTCACCAGGGTAGGATGCCCAAGAGCCTGCAATCCCGCGAAGAGACTGTAGAGCGCGATCACGAACGCGAGGTCGCCGACGCGGTTGACGATGAACGCCTTGTTGCCGGCAGTCGTGTTTGCCTGGACCTTGTACCAGAAGCCGATCAGCGCGAACGAGCACAGCCCCACGCCTTCCCAACCGACGAACATCAGCCACATGTTGTCGCCCAGCACCAGCACCAGCATCGCGAAGGTGAACAGGTTGAGCCATCCGAAAAATCGCCAGTACGCGTCGTCGTCGTGCATGTAACCGGTCGAGTAGATATGGATCAGCCCGCCGACCCCGGTGATTATCAGCGTCATGATCATCGACAACGGATCGAGCCAGAATGCGATGTTGAGATTCAGTCCGCCGACGTCGAACCATTTCCACAAGTCGTCGAGCATGAAGCGGCTTTCCGGCTGCAACTGGAGCATCGCGTAAAACGCGCGAGTCGCCAGGACGAACGCCGCGAGCACCACGCCGCAGCCAACCAGAGCGATCGCGCGCTTGCCGAAAGTCTTCTGCAGCCAGGCGCCGGCGAGGAAATTGATCGTCGCTCCAATTAACGGCAGCAACACGATCAATCGGATGAACGTAACCGGAATCGGATGATCCATCGTTTCGTTGCTCAGCTATCCACGCAGGGTCTCGGTCGCGTCGACATCGATCGTCTTGAAGTTCTGATAAATCGCGAGCACCACGGCCAAGCCGATGACCGCTTCCGCAGCCGCCAGCATGATTACGAAGATCGCGAAAATCTGCCCATCGTATTTCCCGCCGCCGTAAAACGCGAACGCAAGGTAGTTGATATTGGCCGAATTGAGTATCAGTTCGACACCCATCAGGATCCCGATCGCGTTGCGACGGGTCAGAACAGTGTACAGCCCGAGTGAAAATACGATCAGGCTAAGCACCAGGAAGTGATTCAGCGTTATTCCCCCGCCCATCCCGATTCTCCCGCTCCCCTACTCCCTCGCTTCGTGGCGTGAAATGACTATCGCGCCGATAAGGGCCGCCAGCAGCACCAGCGACGCGACCTCGAACGGCAACACGTAGTCGCCGAGGAACGCATTTCCGATCGCGTAGGTTGTCGGCGCGGGCGTGACCGCTGCCGCCTGATGCCATTGCGTCCGCGCGATAGCGTACAACATCACCATCCCGGCAATACCAACTGTGAAGATGGCCGATCCCGCGCCGACCGCGCGGTTCGATACCGTGACGTCGCCGATTCCCGCCGTGAGCATCACCGCGAAGATAGTCAGTACCAGTATTCCCCCGACGTAAACGAGTAGCTGTACCATCGCGACAAAGTCCGCCGCAAGCAGAATGTAAATACCTACTACGCCCATGAAGGCGCCGAGCAGAGCGAAGGTCGAATAAACTATGTTGCGCGAGAACGCTACTAACATCGCCGATCCGACCGTCAACGCCGCTAGCGCATAGAATATTATCTGTGCGAGCATCGATACGCCTTTCCCGGGTTCGTTGCCAAACCGCGCGCGCTACGCCGGCTCTTCTTCAGCCGGCTTCTCGCCGCCAGGCTGCGCCCATTGATCCAGGTAGGTCATCCCGCGATTAAGGATCGGCGCGATTCTCGTGTCAGTCTCCGGCCCCTTTTTGGGCTTGTAGGCGAGCACCGGATCCTTGACGAAGCGGCGAATCAGACTCTCGAGCGAATAATCAGCGCCTTCGAATTCCGTCGTATGATGAATCGATCCGGTCGGGCACGGCTCGCTGCAAAGCCCGCAGTACATGCACTTTGCGATGTCGATGTCGAATTGCGACAACAACATCTGCCGCGTTTGCGGATCCTTGTCCACGACGATCACGATGCAATCGATCGGACACGC
Source organism: uncultured delta proteobacterium (assembly GCA_963850125.1). Classification (GTDB taxonomy): domain Bacteria; phylum Desulfobacterota; class Binatia; order Binatales; family Binataceae; genus Binatus. The sequence continues at coordinate 244,225 of CAWKKB010000003.1, forward strand.
GCGCTCGCACGCAAGGCATCCCGTGCAGATTTCGAGATCGACTTCCAGTATTCCGCGATAACGGAACGGCAACGTATCCTGCACGCGCACCGGCATTCGGTCCGGATACTGCACCGTGTACGGCTTGCGCATGAAATGCGACGCCGTCACTGCCATGCCCTCGAAGATGCTGGTGACTGCATCTTTTATATTGCCTACGTATTCCGAAACCGCGCTCATCAATAGCCTCTATATAGTCGGATTGAAGTAGACTTCCATCCGCGAACGCCTGAGATAGTATACAACCCGCTGAGTGAATACTGCTCCGAGCGCGATAGCGCCTGCCAACATGATATACCCCATCGCCGCATTGCCATCGGGCCAAATTGCTACCCACACCGCGGTTCCGATCATATTCACAAACGAAATCGGTACGAAGTATTTCCAGCAAAGTGTCATTAGCTGATCGATACGCACTCGCGGCAGCGTTGCGCGTATCCACATCGAAACGAACACCAGGAATAGTACTTTGACGTTGAACGTGATCGCCTGAAGGATATTCATCGCGACTACACTGTTCGTCATGTGCGGGAACTGCCAGCCGCCGAGGAACAAGGTTGCGATGATCGCGCCGATGATGAACAGGTTTCCCCACTCCGCCATGAAGAAGAACAGGTAGCGCATCCCGCTATACTCAGTCGCGAAACCCGCGACCAGCTCCGACTCGGCTTCCGGCAAATCGAACGGAGTCCGGTTGCCCTCCGCCAGCGCCGATATATAGAGGATGTTGGCGGCGACAAAGGTGAACGGATTCGCGAACAAAAACCAATGCTGCGGCGCCCAGCCCTGCGCGCGGATGATCCCCTGCATCGACAGGGTACCCGTCATCAGCACGACCGGGAAAATCGACAACCCCGCCGGTATTTCGTAACTGACTATCTGTGCCGCCGACCGGATTCCGCCGATCAGCGACCACTTGTCATTCGAAGCCCATCCCGCCATCAGCACGCCAACCACGGTGAGCGCGGTCACCGACGTCATATAGAGGATGCCCACGTTCAGGTCCGCCAGGATCAGCGACGACGAGAACGGCATCACCGCCCACGGCAGGGTGAACGCCAGCATCACGAGGTACGGAGCCATTTTGAACAGCGGCGGATCGGATTCGTCGGGAATGATGTCTTCCTTGCAGACGTGTTTCACGCCGTCCGCCAGCCACTGCAGGAAGCCCTGCGGCCCGACGCGGTTAGGACCGACGCGCGATTGGATTCGCGCCCACACCCGCCGCTCGGCCCAGCTGACGATTCCCGCAAACGGAAACGCGACGCCGAGGAATACGACCGCGCTCATTACAAACACGACAATCGCGGCAACCAGGCTCGGCGAAGCATTCTTGCCAAACGCGCCTGACGCGATCAGATTTTTTACCAGCGTCTCCATCGAGGATTAGCGATCGATCTCCGGCGCGATCACGTCGAGGCTCGCGATTAGGGTCACCAGGTCCGCGATCATCAAGCCCGCGCTCAGCTTCTGAATGATTCCCATCGCCGCGAAGGACCCCGTGCGCACGTGCACCCGCCATGGATACCCGGTCCCGTCGCTGACGACGTACCATCCCATGTCGCCGCGTCCGCTCTCGAGCCGAATCTGGCACTCGCCTTTGGGCGGCTTGAAATTACGAGCGACCTTCGCGAGCACCGGCCCGCCGGGAATCTTCTGCAGTGCCTGGCGCAGAATCTTCGACGACTCCGCCATCTCACGAATCCGCACCACGTAACGGTCCATCGAGTCGCCGAGCTTGCCCCAATGCCCGTCGCCGATCGGCACGTCGAACTCGAACTCGGGATATACAGAATACGGAATGTCCTTGCGGATATCCCACTTGATTCCGCACGCGCGCAGGTTGGGCCCGACCAGGTTGTAGTTGATCGCTTCCGCCGGCGTGATCACTCCGACGTTCGCGAGCCGCTCGATGTAAATTTTGTTCCACGAGATAAGCGCGTTGTATTCTTCGAGGATCGGATCGAAATGGTCGAGGTACGCGAGCGCCTTCTCGCGCCATCCGGGCGGCAGATCCCACGCCACGCCGCCGATTCTCATGTAGTTGAACGTGAGCCGCGCGCCGCACAGCTCCTCGATCAGGTCATTGATCATCTCGCGCTCGCGGATTGCGTGCGTGAACGGCGTCACCGCGCCGATATCCATCGCCATTGCGCCGACCGACAGCAGATGCGACGCGATTCGGTTGAACTCCGCCGCAATCACGCGACAGTACTCGCCGCGATGCGGCACTTCGATGCCCGCGAGCTTCTCGCACGCCATGCCCCAACCCTGGTTGGTGAACATCGCGCATACGTAATCGACGCGATCGGTGTACGGCATGAAGCCGTGGTAACCTACCTTCTCGGCAATTTTCTCGATCGATCGATGCAGGTAGCCGACGTCCGGGATCGCCTCGCGCATCACCTCGCCGTCCGCCCGCACCACGAAGCGCAGGACCCCGTGGGTCGACGGATGCTGCGGGCCCATGTTGAGCGTCATTTCTTCGGTGTGCAGCGTGCTCATTTCTTTTTGGTGTCGAGCCTGATTATCGGGCTCTCCCTGACTGTTGAAATTCCGTGGTACTCGGCCGGCTCGACGAAATCCTTGCGCTGCGGATGACCGATCCAGTCTTCCGGCATCAGGATTCGCCGCATGTCGCTATGCCCTTCAAAGTTGACGCCTATCAGGTCGAAAATTTCGCGCTCCATCCAGTTCGCCGACTTCCATACGCCCTCGAGGGTCGCCACGCTTGGGTTGTCGCGAGGCAGCTTCACCTTCAAAACCGCGCCGTGCCGCTTCGAGTACGAGAACAGGTGATAGACCACCTCAATGCGGTCCTTGTAATCGACGCCGGTCTCGTTGGACAGGCAATCCATCGCGAGCTCGGGATCCTCGTTCATGAAACGGCCGACCTCGACGATCGCCTTCGGATCGATCACCGCAAACGGATCCGGCTTCTGCTCGGATATTTCCAGCACGCGATCCGCGAACTTGTTCTTGACCCGTTCGAGTATTTGCAACGACTCCATCTGCTCAGGCGGCGGCCACCTGCTTGCCGTTGCCGTTGGACGAGCGAACCAGCCAGCGCTCGGTCATCATCTTCTCCTGCAGCTTGAGCAGGCCTTCGGTCAGCGCCTCGGGGCGCGGCGGGCAACCGGGAACGTACACGTCGACCGGCAGGATCTTATCGACGCCGTCGCAAACCGAGTAGGCGAGCTGGAACAGTCCGCCGCAGCTCGCGCACGAACCCATCGAGATGACGTACTTCGGGTCAGGCATCTGATCGTAGAGCAGCCGCGTGCGCAGCGCCATTTTCAACGTCAGCGTGCCGGCGACGATCATCAGGTCCGATTGTCGCGCCGACGCGCGGGGCGTCGCGCCGAAACGATCGATATCGGCGCGCGGGCCGCCCGTATGCATCAGCTCGATCGCGCAGCAAGCCAGGCCGAACAGCATGTACCAGATGCTCGATTTGCGCATCCAGTTCAGCAACTCGTCCGTCTTGGTAGTCAAAACGTAATCTGGAAGCGTGTTCAACAGGGGCATAAGACAAACCTCAGTCTTCGACCGGTACTTTCTTAATCCATTCCAGGTCGTGCTTGACCCAAACGTAAACCAGGCCGACGAACAGGATCAGCAGAAAAACTAGAATCTCGCTGAGGGCATACCAGCGGCGGCCCGAGCGCACCCAGTCCAGGTAGACGGCGGCGATCGGGTAAACGAACGCGACTTCGACTTCGAACACCACAAAAATCAGCGCGATCAGGTAGAATCGAACGTTAAAGTTAATCCAGGCGCGACCTGTCGGCGGCTCGCCGCATTCGTACGGAATCAGTTTTCGATCGTAAGGATTTTGTGGCGCCAGCAGCTTCTGTAGCCCGAACATCAGCGCCACGAAGCCGATCCCGATGATCGTCAGGGCCAGTGGCACGCCAAAATTAAGATACATGTGATGTTACCGAGTCCTGATTAGTTGGACTGGACCAAGCTGTCAAGAAGGATCGCTTCACCGGTAGATGTTTTCGCTTAAGCAAGGCTTAATTCAAATCCTCGCGACGCTAACCTACTTCTGATCCTTCAGAAGTGCCTTCAATGCGGGCTTATCGAGCCACGCGCCGTGACCGTGCGGGCACGCGTGCATAGCGACGCCTTGCTCAGTTTTTGGTTCCAGGAAATCCTTGCATTCGGGACAGGCGTGATGGTGCAAGCGCTCGCGCATCTTCTCGAGCAATTCTTCGTCGCGCTGCCGCGCCCATTGATTTTCGCGCGCCTTCTCGACGTCGTGGAGCTTACTGCCCAGCCGGTCCTTTTCATCCGCCATATTCCCGCCCTCAGGTCATCTCCTTGATCAGCTTGCCGCTGCGAGCTTTTTCGACCGTCGCCTCGAACTTCGAGCCGAGGTCGACACCCATCTCCTTGGCCCGCTTCTTCGCCCACAATCCGACGTTGCGCGAGTCGCGATAGAAAGAATCGTCGCGAGGCTTCGATGCGTCGAAGCTCGCCAGCCGCGACGACTCGCTCTCGACCACCGCGAACGACGACATCACTCGCCGCAGCCGCGCCGACTTGCATTGCGGACAGCCGAGACGCTCGCGGCGGCGCGACGAACCCATCACGACATGGGAACTGACGAGCCCGCATCGCGCGCATTCGTACTCAAAAATCGGCATCGGATCTAAAGGATATCCTGCCGAGGCACAGCCCGCAATTCAGGCTAATGATGCGTGGTTTCAGCAGGATTTTCGTCAGCGGCGGGCTTCGGCGCCGATACCGGACGCCAGCTTTCGCGCACGTCGAGAACAGGTGCCGCCAACGGGTTGCCGACCATGAAGAGAAGCCCGATCGCACCGACCACCAGGCCGCATCCAAGCCACCAAATCGATCGGTATTCGAGGCCCAGGGCAAGCATCGCGAGGGCCCAGATCGGGATGATAAGCGAAACGACAAAGCGCATCAGCGCGCTAATCGCACGTTCGGCCTGTTCAGCTTGGTCAGCCATCGGTTCCTTTATTTAGCGGCTTCGGGCGAGATTGCAAATAGGGCCGGCGGCCCGCCACTACCTATCAGATTGGACTGCGCAACCAGCTTGAGCCGCGCGCGATATTCTCGAGTCATCGAGTCCAGTTCGCGCGGGGTCGCGATCAAATAAACGCACCTGGGATTTCCGAGATCGGGCACCGCAGTCCCGTAGTAGTACGACAGTTCGTAGTTGATGCCGCTCGGAACGCACAACTGATCACCTCTGACGTGATCCGTGACTATTGGAACGAAACTCTTCACGCTGCGCATTTCGGCGAGACGGGTTCGCATCGTCAGGGTCCAGAATAGACAGAGCACCAGCGCGGTGAGACCGAAAGCGATGCCGCCTCCGATCGCACTACGTCGCGAGCGCGGGCTCATTGCAAATACTTCGATAGTGACGGCGACCAACCAAACGTCGAACAAATCCGAGACGGGACTGGCCCAGCGCATGGACTTGAAGAGCGCGTAGTAGGCGGAGTCGCTCGACTGAAGTTTCACGTTTGGCGCATGGTCGGGGAAAAACGAGATGTACAGAATGACGATGATCGGGGCGAAGACGCATGTGGCAACGAGTACGTCGCGCAACTTCGCCGCCCAGCCGCGAACATCCAGCGTAAACACCGACGCGCACAGAATCGCAATCCCCGGTAGCGCCGGCAGGATGTAGTCGTCGCGCTTGACGCTTGCGATCGAGAAAAGCAACAGGACCGCCAGCGACATACTGATTTGGTAGATAACCGGGCGACGCTTCTCCGGCGAAATCTCGCCGGTGTAGAAGGCGAGCGCGGCCGGCACGATCAGCAGCGTCATCGGGAAAGCGCCGCCGATCAATCGCGCGGCGATGAAATAGAAGGGACGATAACTCTCCCCTGTCCCGCCCAGCTTGGCCGGCATGAAGTGCCCGAAATTCTCAGCGAAGATAATCCTCACGATCTTGTGACCGCCGACGAGCGCGGCCGGCACGTACCAGATAGCGCCGATTGCGACGGCAATCGCGACGACCTGCCACGGCCATCGCTGACGCAGCAGTGCGATTGGATTGCGCCGCTCGATCAGCAGATAGATCGATGCCGCGAGCGCGCAGAGCACGATCGCAATCGGACCCTTCGCTAAAATCCCAAGCCCGAGTATCGCACCGACGAATATTTTTCGTCTGGTGAAATCAGGTGACGCCGCCGTTGGCGCGTCGAGCAGCGGATAGATTGCCGAGTACGCGGCGAACAGCAGAAATGTCAGCAGCATGTCGGTCAGCGCTTCGGTCGCGCGCGACGCGAATCCATAGGTGCCGAGCATGAACAGAAACGCGATCCATCCTTCGATTGCGCCGACGTTCACCACCGTCCATATGAGGAGGCTGACGGCGAGCGCGGTGCCTGCAACGACCGACACTGCGCGGGCGCGGACTTCGTCGACGGTGCCGCCGGTCGCCTTGGCCACGAGCGCTGACAGCCAATAGAACAGCGGAGGTTTGCGATCGGGATAACCGTACGCGTCGTACGGTATCAGCCAGTGGCCGTCGCGCACGATGCTCTGAATCCACTCGGCGGATTGCGGCTCCGCGTCTTTCTGAAATGGAGCGCTGATTCCTTGCACGAGAACGATGAAGGCGAACAACGCGGCGATCGCAAGTAGCGCTGGATGCAGCGCGACGCGATTCGCCGGCGCAGGGGTACCGACTGGCGCGGGAGTCACGGACGGCGGGCCGTCGCGATCGGCTCGATCCACAGATGCTGAACGCCGTTCGCGGGATCGTATCGCGCCACCTGCATCGAGGCGGCGTTGTGCGCGTAGCCGATTCTGCCACGGCGGTCGATCAGGATTATTCCGGCCTCCGCGCCCGTCGCGTCGATCATCTCGGCGATCGCCTCGCGCGCGACCGCCTGCGGCGATCCATCGGCGAGCGCCAGCACCGCCTCGCGGCAGAGCGCGGTCAGGATGATCGCCTCGCCCTGCCCCGTCGCAGAGGCGGCTCCGAAGGCGTGCGCGTAAGTGCCAGCTCCAATCAGCGCGGAATCGCCAACGCGTCCAAAAAGTTTGCCGGGAACGCCGCCGGTCGAGGTCGCAGCCGCAATTGCGCCGTGGACGTCGACCGCTACCGCGCCAACTGTGCCGTGCCCGATTGCGGCGCGGGCGGCGGCTTCTGCCTCGAGCATGCCCGCCTGCTGCTTGCGCGCGCGCCATCGTTCGCGAGCGCGCTCGGTCACCATTTCCTCCGGACGCACGAGCCGGATACCGACCTTGCGCGCGAAACTTTCCGCGCCCGGCCCCGCCATCAGGATGTGCGGCGAATGCTCCATCACGGCGCGCGCGAGCAGAATCGGATTTCGCACGCGGCTGACCACGGCGACCGCACCCGCCGAGACGCTATAGTCGGCTTCGTGAGAATGGGTTCGATCAGCGCGTCTGCCACGGCGTGTTGAGTCTGAAAACACAGGCTCGGCGAACATCACCGACGCGTCCATCTCGACATTGCCTTCGGAGTTGAGCAGCGAGCCGTAGCCGGCGTTGAACAGCGGATGATCCTCGAGGGCCGCGACTGTCGCGACCACAGCTTCGAGCGCGCTGCCCTTGGCGCGCAGAATTCCCGCACCGAGACGTATCGCAGCCATCATCCCGCGGCGCCGCTCCGGGCGCTCAGCTCCGGGCCCCGCGTTACCGGCGCCGCCGTGCGCCACGAGCGCGGGAAGATTGCGCGCGCGAGCCATCTTAGGGTCCGGGCCGGCGGCCCCAGATGAAAAGCCGCTTGAAATCAAAAGTCATCGGGCCGGAAGTGCCGTAAGCCGCGTCGAGCCGCGCCGTCAGCAGCGCAAGAAATTCGTCGTGACGATCTTTCGGGAGCGCGTCGAGGAACGGCCGCAGCCCGGTCGATCGATACCATTGAACGACGTCAGCCGGCCGATCCATCGGATGGTGAAACGTCAGGTGATAGCAGTCGATTCGATCGTAGCCTAGCTTCGCGAGCATCGCCGCGTAAAACTCCGGCGGCTCTTCGTGAAACGCGCGCTCGCGCCCGCCAAGCATCGTGTTCCATGGCGCCTCGCGTGCGAGCCTGCCGATTTCCATCTTTGCGGTCTCGGTCTCATTGGCCGGCATCTGCACGACGATAGTTCCGCCGGGGCGGAGCGCGTCAAAGCAAGCGGCGAACAGCGCGCGATGATCGGGAATCCATTGAAAGGTGGCGTTCGAGAAGATCAGTGAGTATGTGCGGTCGGCGCGAAACTCGGGAACGTCGAGCAACTCGAATGACACGCGGCGTTTGATCTCGGCAGGCTCGGCGTCGAGGACCTTGCGAGCCGCCTCGATCATCGCGGGCGAGCCGTCGACGCCGAGCGCCGTTCCATGCCGGCTGCGTCGCGCCAGTTCGAGCGTGTTTTCGCCCGAGCCGCATCCGAGGTCGATAATTTTCTCGTCGTCGCCGAGTTTCAGCCGCGACAGAATATGCGCGACAGGCTCCGCGCGGTAGCGCCGAAAGCGGTTGTAAAGTTCGGGATCCCAATCGGCCATGAACGTCGCCTTTCCTGTGAGGCAGCATAAGTGGCGACTGCAACGCTCACAAGCATGATTTCGGCGAAGAGCCCGCGCGGCCGAAAATCGGTCCTCGCGCGCCCTGGATGCCCTTGCGAATAATCTTGCGAACGCTTGCGGTGGCGTACGCAATCGTGCACAAGCATAACGGATGACTGATGCTTCGGAATCTCAGCCGGCGGTGCCGAAGCGTAAGCGGCGCCGCATTTTTGGCACCGGCGCGATCCTGCTGAGCGTTCCGATCATACTCTGGCTGGGGGCAGCATTCTTCGTCGCGCATTCGTTGATGTACCCGGAGTTCCTGCGTCGCGGCGGACAGGACGTTTTCGGACAGCATGTTCCACCCTTCAAGCGGGGCTCGGTGACGAATATCGGCGCCGCACTCGGAGTCGAGCCGGAGCGATTGGATTGCGGCATCGTCGAGGAGGATGGCATCCGGCATCGCCAGGTCAGCGTGGTCGGATGGTATTTTCCGGGCAAGCGGCGCGAGGTGGTGGTGATTGTGCCGGCGGCGGGAGCGCCGGAAATAGCGATGATCCCGTACGTCAAGTTTCTGCTCGGCGCCGGCTACACCGTGGTCGCGACCTACAGTGCCAACAATCCGACGTACGGAATCAACTGGGGAATGCTGAAACGGAAGTTCGCGCTGGCTACAGCCCGCACCTTGATGGACGACGGTTTTAGCAAGATTGCCGCGCTCGGAATCGGGGAAGGCGCTGCCGGCGCGATCATGGCGCAGGCCGAGCAGCCGGTCTTTACGGCGATTGTCGCCGACAGTTCTTACGCGAACCTCGAGCAGCTCTTCATGCGGAGTCCGTCGATGACGCGGCTGAATCCCGCATTCGTCAGAACGGTGATGTGGGAAGCGCAGCTTTGGTTCGGACGGCCGCTGGATAAGATCTCGCCGGCGATCGACGCGGGGAACCTAGGCGCCTGCTCGCTGCTCATCATTCAGAATCGCGACGACCAAATGACGCCGCTCGCGGACGGCCAGGCCCTACTTGCTTCGGCTGGCTTCAACGCGCAGATGTGGACGGTGCCGTCGGGCGGACACGGCGACGCGATCTTCGAAGACCCGAATGGATACGCGACCCGCGTCATCAAATTCCTCAATGCGAGCTTCGATATTGAACCGCCCGTCGCAAAATCGAAGGGACATTGAAAATCAACCAAATCGCCTGCGCGGCGGGCGGCAGGGGTGACCCCTGCACCCGGTGAAAAAGTGAGAAGCGCAAAGTTGCGCGCGGCGCGCTACTTTGCTCTCAGAGCAAAGTAGCGTGTGATTAACTAGACCGTCAGCCCAAGATCGCTACATGCGCGGTTGGCTCAGATCTACCAGCAGCGTGTTCTTGAGGCGGTCGAAAAGTTCATCGACGTTCCACGGGCCGTTGTTATAGAGGACCTTGTCGGGCGCGATGTGCCGATAGCGCATGATGCGGAAGCCCGACGCCCCGAAGCATTGGCCGGTGACATTCGCGGCGTCGTCGCTCGCGAGGAACACCACGATCGGCGCGACGTTGGCGGGATCGCGCGGCGTGCCCTCGACCTTGTCGGATTGTGGGATTCCGGTCGCTCCGGGCATCCGGCCCGCGGGTATCGTATCAGTCATACGCGTCGATGCGCCCGGCATGATCGCATTCACCGTGATTCCGTACTTGTGCAGCGAGTTCGCGCTCGAGTACGTAAGTCCCAAAATTCCCGCCTTGGCGGCGGCGTAGTTCGGCTGTCCGGGACTGCCGAGTGCTGAGTTGGACGAGAAGTTGATGATCCTGCCGTACTTGCGCTCGCGCATATGCGCCGACGCTGGCTTCATCGTGCAGTAGTGCCCCTTCAGGTGCACCCTGATCACGTCGTCCCATTCCTGTTCCGACATGTTGAAAATCATCCGGTCGCGCAGGATGCCGGCGACGTTCACCAGGATATCGAGCTTGCCGAATTCCTTGATCGCCTGGTTGACGAGTCCCTCGCCGCCTTCGACCGTGGCGATATCCATATGATTGGAGACTGCGTTGGCGCCGGTGCCCTTGATCTCCTTGACCACGTCGTCGGCCGGCGATTGGGTTTCCTTCTGACCCGCGACGGTGACGCCAAGATCGTTAACTACAACTGCGCATCCCTGCGCGGCGAATGCCCTCGCGATGCCGCGGCCGATACCGCGACCACCGCCGGTGATGGCGGCTACTTTTCCGTCGAGCTTGCCCATCGCTCAATTCTCCCATGCGGCGTAATGCCGGAATCCAAACGCGCCCAGCGTTTTGGTTCGTGTGATAGAGCGCTTATACCGCAAAACTTGGCGAACGGAACAGACGCGCATCGACGGCGTCCCGGCGCGATCGCGGAATCACTTTCCTACGTGTTCGCTGTATGGATTCGAGAAAATGAATTCGTTGACGTAGCCCGCGGTTGTCATGCGGCCCACTTTACCGTTGGGCTCGGTGAACCACATCGTGCCGTCGGGCGCTGCCGTGATGAACGTTGCCATCGTGTTTGTGGGCATCGGGAACGAGGTGAACTCGCCGTTGAGGTTCACGCGGTAGATCAGCTGCGCGCGAATCACGGTGACCCAAAGGTCTTTATCGGTCCCGGACGCGATTCCGAGCGGCACCCCAGCGGCAGGCAGCGAGAACTCCGTAATGTAACCGCCGGGCGTGACTCTGCCGATTTTGCCGGCCTGCGGCTGCGTAAACCACACGTTGCCGTCGGCTCCCAGCGCCATCATCGCCGGTTGGCCGTTGGGCGCCAGGATTTGGAATTCCTTGACCACGCCGGAAGTCGTGACGCGCGCGATGCGATTCGCGTTGTCCTCGGCGACCCACAGGTTGCCGTCGCTGCCGGTGACTATTTCGGCGGGGCCGGTGCCCTTGGGCAGCTCGATTTCGGTCAGAGTCCCGGTCGTGACGAGCCGTCCGATGCGATTGCCCGAATGCTCGGTGAACCAGAGGTTGCCGTCGGGACCGGAGGTAATCCCCGCCGGCCCGCTATCCGAGTGAGGCAATTTGACGTAGGCGATTTTTCCGTCGGGCGCGACGCGGCCGATCCGGTTGCCAACCGTGTCGGTGAACCACACCGCGCCGTCGGGGCCCGCGGTTATTCGCTCGGCGAAACCGTCGGGATCGATCGGAAACCGTTTGGTGGCACCGTACGGCGTCATCCGCCCGATGCCGTCGCCCTGGTACTCGGTGAACCACAAGTTACCGTCGAGGCCCGCCGTGATTGCATACGGCGCATGGGTACCGACCGGCGCGCCGGTAGGAGTTGGCTTCGCGTTCGGGGTCGATTCGGCGACTGCGGGCGCTGGCTTCGAAGGCGCGGTCTGTCGCGAGGCGCATCCCTGCACGATCGCGATTGCGACGGTGAGAATAGTGAATGCCAGCGCGCGACTGATCGACCGGAGACTCAATTGACGATCCGATTTGCTCTCAATTCGGAAATCTCGCGGGCGCCGAAACCGAACTCGCCGAGAATCTCATCAGTGTGCTGCCCCAGGTCCGGCGGATGGCGCCATAGCTCGGGCTCGGTGCGCGAGAATCGCGCGGGCGATCGCACCGCGCGCACGCGGCCAGCCCGCGGATGCTCGTATTCGAAGAACGTTTCGTTCGCGACGAACTGCGGATCGGTCCAAATCGAGTCGTAGTCGTTGACCGGTCCGCATGGAACGTCAGCAGCCTCGATTCGCTCGAGCCAGTAGGCAGACGGCTGCGTCGGGAACAGCGTGATCAGACTTTTGATTGATCGCTTGACGCGATCGGGCCGTGGCTCGTCGCCTTCGAACCATTCCGGATGCCCTACCGCGTTGAGAATTCCGGTCCAATGCTTATCGGTGAGCGGTGCGATAGTAATGTAGCCGTCGGCCGTCTGAAACGGCTCGAGCGTGTTCATCGACGGCGGGATGCCCGCATCATGCGGCAGATAAGTGTGGCGCGAGGCAGTATCGGGCATCAGGTAGTAGGCGACCGCGTCGATCATCGCAATCTGGAGATGCTGTCCCTTGCCGCTGCGTTGCGCCTCGTTGAGCGCCGCGAGGATCGAGATCGCCGCCGTCATCGCCGTGACTTTATCGCCGAGAATATTCTTGACCGCGCGCGGCCGACCCTGCGTGCGCTGCGAGGTCATCACCCCTGCCATCCCCTGGATAATCGGATCGTAAGCAGGCTTGTTGACCGACGGCCCGGAGAATCCATAGCCGGCGATCGAGCAGTACACGATCTTCGGATTGCGCGCCGCGACCGCGTCGTAGCCGACGCCGAGCCGATCGACCACTCCCGGACGCACGTTCTGCACGACCACGTCGGCATGCTCGGCCATCTTCAGAAACACGTCGGCGGCGCCAGGCTGCTTGAGGTCGAGCATCATCGCGCGCTTGTTGCGATTCCAGTTCAGAATACTGATCGTCACGCCGCCGCGCTCGCGTCCGGTCAGCATGCGCGAGACGTCACCTTCGGGCGGCTCGATCTTGATCACGTCAGCCCCAAGGTCACCGAGCATCATGGTGCAGAACGGTCCCGACACCACCATGCTCAAATCGAGTACGCGGATTCCTTCAAGTGGTCCCATCGACGCCTCCAGGAAAATCGCTCCCCGAGTATGAGCGATCAAATCTCGCAGCCAAGTGATGCTTATAGTTCAACCCGCCGCCACCCCACAACTTGACGATTACTTACCTCTTCCTGCGGGAGAGACGCGCGATTGTTCCCCTTCCCTCGAGGGGCCGAAAAAAGGGGTTAGGGGTTAGGTTGGCTGGGATCGAGCGCGACTTTCGGTGCCGTGAACCGCCCGGTACGGATCGCGATTTCCCGCAACCTCGCGACGTCCTCTTGTATCGCCCGACTTCGCCGCATCCGTTCCAGCGTCAGCGGGATTCGATAGGTCCAGTTCCACGCGCTGATCGTGCCGGGTCGATTGATCTGCGCACTCCATCCGAACAAATCCTGGATCGGAATGATCACGAGCTTTGACGGCGCCGCATACAGCGCAGCCAGGATCGCAAAGCGCGCCTCCTCCTCGAGCATCCGGCGCGGACTCACTTTGCCGTCGAGGCCAAGCCCGCGCACGAATTTCTCGCGCACTTCGATCGGCTGCGCGCGCCACCAAACCGTCAGCGGCTCAGTGTCATGCGTCCCCGTGGTCGCGAGCGAAAGTTCCCGATAGGCGGCAGGACTGATAAAGGGTTCGTCGCCGTGGCCCCAATCGCGCTCCCACTGCATCACCTTGTATCCCGGCACGCCGAGACGGGTCAGCGATGCGCGCACCCACGGCGGCACCGTGCCGAGATCTTCGGCAATCAGTTCTGTCGCGCCCGCTTCTTCCTTGATCGCGCGGATCACCTCTTCGCCTTGCAGCAGCTCATCGTGTTCGTCCACCGGTGTGAAAACTCCCGGCTCCGCAAAATCGGAACCGAAATTAAATGTCCGATAAAGCCCGACGACGTGATCGATACGAAGCAAATCGTAGAGCGTGCTGGCGTGACGCGTGCGCTGACGCAGCACCTTGAATCCCTGCGTACGCATCGCGTTCCAATTCGGCAGCGGCAGGCCCCATCGCTGCCCTTTTGGATTGAATCCATCGGGAGGCGCGCCCACCGTGCGCGACAGATCGAACTCGTCCTGATTCGCCCACACTTCTGCGCTGTCGTGGCATGGCGAGAACGCAAGGTCTCCACCGATGAACGCGCCGTGCGACGCCGCATACGCGCGCATCTGCGACCACTGCCGATGCGCGATATACTGCCAGTAGCTGTACATCTCAATCGCGTCGGCCAGTTCACGGCGCGCCAGTGCTAACGCCTCTGGATCGCGCTTGGCAATCTCCGCCGGCCACGTTTCCCAACTGGTCCAGTTGAAGCGCTCTTTCAATGCGCGAAACAACGCGTAGTCGTGAATCCAATATGCGTTGGCTTCGATGAATGCGTCGAACTGCGCACGTTCGTCGGGTGCGCCGCGCGATTTAGCTGCACGGTATGCACGCTCGAGCAACGGAAACTTTTCTCGCCGAATGATCTTGCGCTCAACGAACCGCGCTCTTCCGACCGCCTCGCGCGCGCGCGCCAGCACGACCCGCCCGACTCCCGGCAAGCCGCTCAACGAGATGTAGGTCGGATCGATTGCCATCACGCTCATCGCGCTGTACGGGCTGAGATCGTCGGGACCGGTTTCGTCCAACGGCAGCAGCTGGATCGCGCGATGACCCATCGAGAGCGCAAAATCGATCATCGGCGCGAGATCGAGAATCTCCCCGCGGCCGAGATTATCGCGCGTGCGGATCGAGAACAGTGGAATCAGGATTCCCGCAGTCCGCGGCAGCATCGAACGTCGCGCGAGCGATGCCTAGACTTCGACTCGCGCGTCGAGGCGAAAGACGCGCGCGTTTCGAATCGTCGCCTCTTCGTCCTTGAGCAACTCGCGCCCGGCCGGCGACGCGTACGCTGCCCGATACGCTTCGAGCGAATCGAACAAGAGTGTCGCCATGCGGTAGCGGGAGTCCTGAACCCCCGGCGTCTTGATCAGCTTGCCGATGACATAGTTGCGCAAGCCCGGAAGTCTGCGCGCGATATTCACGTGAGTGCCGAGGTAGTGTTTCTCCGCGGCTTCGAGTCCCGCACCCTGCTCGAGATCGAACTCGGCAACCATCACGAAGCATTGCAGCCTCGCGCGCCGCGAATCGAACGGCACGATCGTCTGCCCGTCGACCGCAGTCGAAGTCAGATCCTTGAGATGCGCCTGGGTATCGGCGAGCAGCGCCGGCACGACGTCGGATCGCATCGCAGATGCGGCCGCTGCCGCGTCGTCATAGGTGAGAATCGCGGCGCGAACCCGATCGGGTTCCTTGCCCGCAACCTTCATCAAGCGCCCGGTGTAGTATTGCCGCAGTCCCGGAAAGCGCTGCGCCAGTTCCACGTGATGCCCCAAATAGTTGCGCTCTTCCGCCTCGAGATCCGCACTGCGATAGTTGAAGGTGACGAATGTTAGATGCATCTGAATCAATCCTCTAGTTCAAATCACGTAGCCGCCGTTCGGGCTGAGCACCTGGCCAACCATAAACTTCGAATCGTCGCAGGCGAGGAATAGCGCCGCGGCAGCGATATCGCGCGGCTCACCGAAGCGCCCGATCGGCGTGATCCCTTCTATCTGTTTGCGAACCTCGCTCGGGATCGGCGCGGTCATCGGCGTCTCGATGAATCCGGGCGCGATGCAATTGACCAGGATTCCCATCGGTACCACTTCGCGCGCGACTGATTTGGTAAACGAGATGATCGCACCCTTCGCCGCGCAGTAGTCCGACGCGAACGCCAGCCCGGTCGTGCCGGCGATCGATCCCATATTGATGATGCGTCCCGACTGCTTCGGGATCATCACCTTGAGCGCTTCGCGCGTGCAGTAGAACGTCGAGTCGAGATGCGTCGCGAGCATCTTGTGCCAATCCTCGTCGCTCTTCTGATGGGTCATGAACAAATCCGGGTTGTCCACCTCGCTCGCCCGCGCGATCCCGGCGTTGTTGATCAGGATGTCGATCGTGCCGAATGCCGTGATGAACTCGGCGAACATCTTCCTTACCGCCGCGCTGCTCGACACGTCCGCGACGAACGGCCGCGCTTTTCCGCCCGCGCGCTCGATTTCCGTCACGACATTCTGCGCCGACTCCGGCCTGATGTCGTTGACGCCAATTTTCGCGCCCTCGCGCGCGAACGTCAGTCCCATCTCGCGTCCGAGTCCCGATCCTCCGCCGGTGATCAATACAACTTTGTCCTTGAGTTTCATCGACGCCCTACTTCTTGCCTTCCTTGAGTTGCCGCTTCCAATCGAGCCGCCGCGCCTCTGCGCCAGCGGCTTCCGCTTCGGGCACCATGCCCTTTTTCTGATAAAACATGCTGAGGTTGGTGTACGCCAGGATGTCTTCCGGCTCCTGCGCGATATATTTCCTGGTCAGCTCGATCGCCGCGTCGAGGTCCCCCTTCGCCTGGTAGCACATCGTCATCCCGTGGATCGCATCGACGTACTTCGGATCGATCTCGAGCGCCTTCTTGTATAACTCGATCGCCTCGTCGAACTTGTCGTCGGCGTATGCGTCGATCGCTTGGTCGTAGAGCTCTTCCTTATCAGGCATTTCCGCCTCCGATGAAATCCGTGCGCAACGGCGATACCGCGCGCGCTCACCCTCTTATATACTAGACTCTGTACCATGGAGAATTCGCCCGCACCGACCGAAGCCGACGTTTACGAAGTGCTGCGCGAGTGCTACGACCCCGAGATTCCCGTCAACCTGGTCGACCTCGGACTAATCTACGGCGTTCAGATCGAGAACCGGGTCGTCAACGTCACGATGACGCTGACCGCGCCCGGCTGCCAGATGGGCATGATGATCACACAGGACATCCAGGAAAAACTCCTCGGCATCCCCGGATGCGACGACGCCTGCGTCGAGATCGTGTGGGACCCGCCCTGGACCCCGCACATGATGACCGAAGCAGCAAAGAGGCAATTGAAGATAGACGACTAGATCGACTGCCCTCTCTTCCCCTCTCCCTGCAAGGGAGAGGATCGAAGGTGAGGGTCCTTATACAGCGCGCGATTTTTTCGCGCGCGATTCAAGATTCTGCTTCTTTCTTGCTGCTCGCCTTCAATCCGGATCGATCAGCACACCCGGGTTCAGAATCGAGCGCGGATCGAGCGCCTTCTTCGCGGCCTTCAGCGCGAGCGCGAAACCATCAGGACGCTGGCGGTCGTACCATGGCCGATGATACCTGCCGACCGCATGATGGTGCGTGATTGTCCCGCCGAGCGCGATCAGCTTGTCTGATACTGCTGCCTTGATCTCGTCCCACTGCTCCAGCTCGGAGCCGCGTTTGCCGGGCGCGAGAATCGTGTAGTACGGCGCCGGCCCGTCGGGATAAACATGCGTGAATCGGCACGTGACGCTGCCCTTGCCGCACACTCGCGCAATCACATCCTTCGCGCAGCCCATCATCTGGCGATGGAACTCCGGAAATCTCTCCCACGTGATCGACGTCTCGAACGTGTCGCTCACCATCCCCATCGCGGCTACCGTGTCCATCAGGTACGGCGCATTCAGGAACGCGTTGCGCCAAGCGCCCGCCGACCCTTCATGCGTCGCGTCGGCGTCGGTGCGAGTCTTCCCCGCGTCGGCCGGGATTTTTCCGCCGTGATCGGCGCAGCACTCGAGCGCACGCTTCATCCACGGTTCCAGCGGATGGTCCGCCGACTCGAATGCGAGCACCAGCACTGCCTCGTCGCCATTGCCGGCGCCAGAGTTGAATGCCTCGCCTTCATCGAGCACGCGGCAATTCGCGGGATAAAGTCCGGCCTGCGAAATCTGACGGACCGCATCAGCCGCCTTGAAGATGCTCGGAAACGGCACCGACGCGCCCGCGCGAAACGTAGGCCTGTCCTGCAGCCGCATCCACGCCTCGGTGATGACGCCGAGAATCCCCTCAGAGCCGATGAACATCCGATCCGGGCTCGGACCCGCACCCGATCCAGGCAGGCGCCGAGACTCGACGATTCCGGTGGGAGTGACGACGCGCAGCGATTCGACGAAGTCGTCGATATGCGTGTACAGCGTCGCGAAATGCCCGCCCGACCGCGTCGCGATCCAGCCGCCCAGGGTCGAGAATTCAAACGATTGCGGAAAATGCCGAATCGTCAGGCCATGCGGCTTCAACTGCGCGTCGAGTGCGGGGCCATACACGCCCGCTTGGATTCGCGCCGCACGCGAGACCTTGTCGACCTCGACGATTTTGTCCAGATGCATCAGATCGATCGACACGGCGCCGCGATAACGGTCGCCCTCGGGCGGCTCGACGCCGCCAACCACGCTCGACCCGCCGCCGTAGGGCACCGCCGCTATCTGCGCGCCGTCGCACCATTCGAGCACCGCAATCAGTTCCTTCTCGTCGCGCGGAAACGCGACCACGTCGATCGGATTTGGATAGTAGCGCCGGAACGCCCGCCGGATATCGCGCGATCCCTTGCCGTAGGTATGCCCCGCGCGCACGTGCGTGGCCGTCGAGCAAATCGACTCGAGCGCGGACGGCGGCTTCACCCGCGGCGCACGCAGATTCAGATCGCTCTCCTTCGGCGGCGGCATGAGCTCAAGCGGCCCGAGCCCAAATCGCTTCGCCATCCGCTCGGCCATATGCTTTTGCTGTTCCGGCGTCGGCCCCTGGTCCTCATAGCCCCATCCCCAGAACTTTCGCTTGCGATTTTCCGCCATCGGATTGATCCTCGCGATACTCGACGTTGCTGACTCCGGCGATTCTGCGCCCGCCCCGCCCGCGAGGGCAACCGGCGAAAAACTGAAGGTTGCGCGCAACCGACCACAGTCGTATCAGTCGAATTATCCACCGCTAAGGAGATGTCCTTATGAGCGACTCACAGATCTCTGCGGCCGATCCGCAACCGCGCAAAAAACTCGAGCTCATCAACACCTGGATTTCTTACGCGGACACGGGCGCCGGCGATCCGGTCGTGTTTCTTCACGGCAATCCGACCTCGTCGTACCTGTGGCGCAATATCATTCCGTACCTTGCGCCGCACGCGCGATGCGTCGCGCCGGATCTGATCGGGATGGGCGCGTCGGGACCTTCGGCCACCGGCGCGTATCGCTTTGAGGATCATTCCCGGCATCTCGACGCGTTCTTCGAGGGCCTCAATCTCAAGCACAAGGTCACGCTGGTCGTGCACGATTGGGGCTCCGCGCTGGGCTTTCACTGGGCCGCGCGGCATCCCGACGCGGTCAAGGGAATTGCGTACATGGAGGCGATAGTCAGGCCGCTGCAATGGTCCGAATGGTCGCCGCGGGCGATCGATATTTTCAAGGCGCTGCGCAGCCCGGCCGGCGACGACATGATTTTGAAAAACAACATTTTCGTCGAGCGCATTCTCCCCGGCAGCATCATCCGCAAGCTCAGCGATGAGGAAATGAACGTGTACCGAAAACCGTTCGCGCAGCCCGGCGAGTCGCGGCGCCCGACGCTGTCGTGGCCGCGCGAAATTCCGATCGAAGGCGAGCCCGCCGACGTGGTCGCGATCGCCGAGCGCTATTCCAAGTGGCTCGAACAGAGCGCGACGCCAAAGTTGTTCGTCAACGCCGACCCCGGCGCGATTCTGACCGGCGCGCAGCGCGAGTATTGCCGCCGCTGGCCGAATCAGCGCGAGGTGACGGTCAAGGGCGTCCACTTCATCCAGGAAGATTCGCCGCACGAGATCGGCCGCGCGCTCGCCGATTGGTACGGAGCGATCTGAAAGCCGAGTTGACGGGAGGCCCCAATCGTTGGAAACAAACAAACCGGAGAGGCGGCCGCCGATTCCGCCCTTCACTCTTGAAACCGCGATTCAAAAAGTCCGCCTGGTCGAAGATGCGTGGAACTCTCGCGACCCGGAGAGGGTTTCGCTTGGATACAATCCGTCGAGCCGCTGGCGCAACCGGTCCGAGTTCTTCGCTGGCCGCGAGCAAATCGTCGCATTTCTTCGTCGCAAGTGGGCGCACGAGCTTGATTACCGTCTGATCAAGGAACTGTGGGCGTTTCGCGATAATCGCATCGCCGTCCGCTTCGCCTACGAATGGCATGACGATTCGGGCAACTGGTTTCGTTCCTATGGCAACGAGAACTGGGAGTTCGACGAGAACGGCCTCTCAACCGCGCGCCACGCGTCGATCAACGATCTGCCGATCCGCGAGCAAGACCGCAAATATCATTGGCCGCTCGGCCGCCGCCCCGACGATCATCCGGATCTGACCAGTTTCGGATTCTGAAATAGCTCGAAGTGGCGCTTGACATACACCATCACCGGATGTACTTAACCTGTAGGTTATTTAACTGAATGGTTCAGCAGCTCACATCCTCGGAACATCTCAACGCGACCTTCTCCGCGCTCGCCGATCCCACTCGTCGCGCGATCCTCGCCCGCCTCGCCTCGGGCGAGACTTCCGTGTCCGAACTGGCCGAGCCCTTCGAGATGAGCATGCCCGCTATCTCCAAGCATCTGAAAGTGCTCGAGCGCGCCGGCCTGATCGAGCGCGGGCGCGAGGCGCAATGGCGTCCATGCCGGCTCGCCGCGGCTCCGCTCAAGGACGCATCCGACTGGCTCGAGCGCTATCGCCGTTTCTGGGAGGAGGCCTTCGATCGCCTCGATGACTACCTGCGCGAGCTACAGAAGAACGAATCGAAACCAAAGGAAAAGAAAAATGGGCGCAAGAAGTGACCCCGCCGATGAATCCGCCGATCGCGAGATCCTGGTCGCAAGAGTTTTCGACGCGCCGCGAGCACTCGTTTTCAAGGCGTGGACCGATGCGAAACATCTTGCGCAATGGTGGGGGCCGAACGGCTTTACGATCACCACTCGCGAGATGGACTTCAGGCCGGGTGGCGTTTGGCGGTTCGTGATGCACGGACCCGACGGGCGCGACTACAAAAACGAGAACGTCTATGTCGAAATCGCCGAACCCGAGCGACTGGTTTACAAGCATGTCTCGGCACCGCAATTTCAAATGACGGTCACCTTTTCCGACGACGCCCACAAGACCAAGCTGACTGCGCGGATGCTTTTCGAATCGGCAGCGCTGCGCGACAAGACGGTCAAGGAATTCGGCGCAGTTGAAGGTCTGAGGCAGACGTTCGGACGCCTCGGCGAGTACGTGACGCATATGAAGGAGAGCATTCGATGACTTCCAACACCGAAGTTACGGTTGGCGATCGCGAGCTCACCATCACGCGCATCTTCGACGCGCCCCGCCCGCTGGTTTTCTTCGCGTGGTCTAGACCCAAACATCTGATGCGTTGGTTCGCGCCCAACGGCTTCACCGTGTCGGAGTGCGAGATGGACTTCCGCGACGGCGGAAAGTTCCGGCTGTGCATGCGCGGCTTGGGCAGAGACCATTGGATGAACGGCGTCTTTCGCGAAATCGTCAAGCCGGAGCGAATCGTCTGGAGCAACTTGTTGGATAACGACACGAACGAAGTGGTCACGACGGCGACTTTCACCGTTATGGGGGGCAAGACCAGGCTCACCGTGCATCAGACCTACTCGATCGAAACTGATTCGACCCGCGGTGCACCACAGGGATGGACCGAAACCCTCGATCATCTCGCCGAATTACTGGCGGACGCCTGACGAAATCCAAGAGGAGAAAAATCATGGGAGCAGCAGTCAATCTCGTAACCGAACCCGCGGATCGCGTGCTCAAGATCGAGCGCGTCTTCGATGCGCCGCGCAGCCTCGTCTTCAAAGCGTGGACGGAATCCGAGCACATGGCGCGCTGGTGGGGTCCGCGAGGTTTCAAGAGCACCGTGCTCAAAAACGAATTGCGCCCCGGCGGCGCGTATCGAATCCACATGCTCGGCCCCGACGGCGATCACTGGACGCAGGGCGTCTATCGCGAAGTGGTACCTCCCGAGCGGCTCGTGATGGTCGGGAACTGGGCCGATGCGCAAGGCAATCCCACGCGCCCGGAAACGACGTTGACGCTTCTGTTCGAGGATGTCGGCGGCAAGACCAAGCTTACGTTGCACAACGCGATCTTCGAATCGGTCACTGCTCGCGACATGCATCAGGAAGGATGGAGCAGCACCCTCGATTGCCTGGCCGAATATCTGGCGACCGCCTGAAGGAGGAAAAAACAAATGGCCGCAAGCACGATCGAAGCTAGCGAATTAACGGACCGAGTGCTCGTCGTCGAGCGCATCTTCGATGCGCCGCGATCCCTCGTGTTCAGGGCCTGGATCGAGCCACAGCACTTGTTCCACTGGTTTGGACCGCGTGGTTTCACCGTACCGTCGTACACGCTCGATCCGCGGCCGGGTGGCGGCTGGCGCTGCTGCATGGTCTCGCCGGATGGCAGTGAGCATTGGGTCCGCGGCGTGTTTCGGGAAGTCCTTGAGCCGGAGCGGCTGGCCTTCACCTGGGCGCACGAAAATGCGGGCGGCACGCTCGGCCACGAAACGCTGATTACGGTTACCTTCGCCGATTTGGGCGGGAAGACCGGATTGACGCTGCGTCAGGAGACCTTTGAATCGGTCGAGGCCCGCAACGACCATCGTAACGGCTGGAACAGCGCGATCGAGTGCCTCGCGGAATACCTGGCTACCGTCAGCTAGAGGCCGGCGCGTCGTGGAGATAACTATGCAGCACGCCAATTCAATCATGCCACGCAGCGGCGACCTCCTTCTGATAGTGGGGACCGTCAAGGGCGTGTTCATCTTCAAAAGTGACCGCGCTCGCCGCGAATTCCAGATCGCCGGTCCCTACTTCAAGGGTCAGGCGGTTTTCTCGACGGCCTATCTCCCGGATAAGCGAACGCCGCGGATTCTCGTCGGTCACATGAGTATGCATTGGGGAGCGCTGGTGAGCTGGTCGGACGATTTCGGCGCGAGCTGGCACGAGCCTGAAGATGGCAATGTGAAATTTCCGGCCGGCAGCGGTCTCACGTTGAATGCGGTGTGGGCGCTCGAACCCGCGCCACTCATCGGCCCCGATGTGGTATTCGCCGGCGCCGATCCCGCCGCGCTCTATCGCTCGGACGATCGCGGCGAGACGTTTCGTCCCATCGAGTCCCTGCTCAATCATCACGAGCGTCCGTACTGGATGCCCGGCGCCGGCGGCCTATGCCTGCATACGATTCTGCCCAACCCGCGAGATCCGAAGCGCATCATGGTCGGCATTTCGTCAGCCGGTATGTATCGCAGCGACGACGGTGGTGAATCGTGGACGCGCCGCAACCAGGGCGTGAAGATGGACGGCGGCCCGCCGCACGCGCCGCATTTCGGTCCGCAATGCGCGCACAAGATGCGTTTCGATGCGAAAAATCCCGATCGCATCTACCTCCAGAACCATCCCGGGGTGTATCGGAGCGACGACGGCGGCGATTCGTGGATCGATATCGCTAAAGGACTGCCCTCGGTGTTCGGCTTTCCCCTGGTCGCGCATCCGAGCCGCGCCAATACCGCGTACCTGATACCGCTCGAGTCGGATAACTTTCGCGTGCCGCTCGAAGGCGCGGTCAAAGTGTGGCGCACGCGCGATGCCGGCGCGTCATGGGAGCCGCTTGGCAACGGCCTGCCACAGAGCGACTGCTATTTCTCTGTGCTGCGCGACGCCTTCATCTCCGACAGCCTCGATCCCGCGGGTCTCTATTTCGGGACGCGCGGCGGCCAACTGTTCGCGTCGCGCGACGAAGGCGAAAACTGGAGTTCGATCGCCGATTGGCTGCCTGCGGTGCTGTGCGTCAAGGCGGTCGAGCTGGCTGAAGTATCGTGATGCTCTTTCATCTGCCATCTGCGCTCCGTCGATTTGCCGGCGATAACGAGGTCGTCGAGATGCGGCTGCCGCCCGACGTACGCATGACGATCGGCGATGCGTTCGTGATGCTCGGCCGCGACTATCCCGCAATCCGGCAGCGCGTGCTCGACGATCAGAACAACATCCGCCGCCACGTCAACGTATTCGTCAACGGCGAGAACGTGCGCTTCGCGCAAGGCGGCCTGACCCAGGTTTCCGATGATTCCGAAGTGTGGATTTATCCCGCACTTTCGGGCGGGTGACGTGTCGATTTGGGGATCGATCGAACGACTAGATAGCAGGACGACAAAAATTTCGCTCAATGCAGTCAGCGAGGATGAATTTATGCGCACCAGCAAATATCACCTGGGGATCGGCTTCGAGGTCTGGAACAATCAGGAGAGCTGGTTCTGGTTGGTCGACAATACGAATCGCAACGGAATGATCGGCGCCGCCGCCACCGAGTCCGACGCGATTGCCGAGGCCCATTCGTCCATCGAGGAAATTTCCAATTCGAATGCGCGGCCCGGATGGGAACGCTCGCTGGGAAAGCTCGCGCGATATCTGGCTTCGGTCTGCGACGCCAACGCCTAAAGCTCGAACCAAAAGAAACGGGAGGTCGAACCGTGAATCATAATCCGATCGTTTCTCGCGAAGAATGGCTTACTGCTCGCAAGCTCCTGCTTACCAGGGAAAAAGAACTTACCAGGGCCCGCGACGAACTAAGCCGCCAACGTCGCGAGCTGCCGTGGGTCAAGATCGACAAACCCTATGAATTTGACAGTCCTACCGGAAAGGTGACGCTCGCCCAACTGTTCAACGGCCGCAGCCAGCTCTTCATCAAGCATTTCATGATGGGACCGGGCGCAGCGCACCAATGCGTTGGATGCTCGCTCGAGGTCGACCATGTCGAAGGTCTGCTCGAGCATCTCGAAAATCATGATGTGGCCTATGCGGCCGTGGCTCGTGCGCCGATCGAGGAGATCGAGGTCGTCCGCAGACGCATGGGCTGGCGCTTCCGCTGGGTTTCTTCCTATCACAGCGACTTCAACTATGACTTCAACGTCTCGTTTACCGCCGAGCAGGTTGCTTCCGGCCGGGCACTCTACAATTTCCAACCAGCGCCGGAATGGGCCGCTGGACTGGAAGATCTCTCCGGCGACAGCGTTTTCTACAAGGACGAATCAGGACAGATCTTCCACACCTACTCGACCTACGGCCGCGGCGGCGAACAGTTTCTCGGTATCTACGGATTTTTTGATGTAATGCCGAAAGGACGGAATGAGACCGGGCCGCATCACTCTCTCACTGATTGGGCTCGACCGAGGAACATGTATGCCAGGAGTGGAATCGTCGAGGGGAATGGCCGATATCACGCCCCTGCCTGTGCGTGCTCGATTCACAAGTGAGGACGAATTCTTTGGGACTAACAGATCTAGCAAGGTCCACATCGTTGATTCACGGAGAAAACTCATGATCACCGTCACTGGCTACAATTGGGTTCCGGATTTTGCACGAGGCCTGGTGCGCGATCTTCGCGTGCGCTGGACGCTCGAAGAGGCTGGGATCGCATATCAGGTCAAACTCATTACGCATGAGGAAAAACTGACCCGCTCTTACCGCGCTCAGCAACCCTTTTCCCAAGTGCCAGCCTATCAGGATGACGACGTGGCGCTGTTCGAATCAGGCGCAATCGTCCTGCACGTCGGCCGCAACCGCGCGGCGCTGCTTCCGGCCGATCAAGCCGGTCGAGCCCGTGCGACAGCCTGGGTGTTCGCCGCGCTGAATTCCGTCGAGCCGTTCATCATGGGCCTTATCGATGTGGATCTTTTCAGCCGGGAGGAGCCTTGGGCGAAGCATAGCCGACCTCACTGGGAAGCCATGGTCAAGAAGCGCCTCTCCGATCTGGCGGAACGTCTGGCCGAGCGCGACTGGCTGGAAGATCGCTTTACCGTCGGTGACCTGATGATGGCAACCGTGTTGCGCATCTTGCGGCACACGGATCTGGTAACCTCCGATCCCGTGCTGGCGCCATACTTGGCGCGCTGCGAAGCGCGGCCCGCTTTTCAAAAGGCACTCGCGGACCAGATGGCCTCGTTCAAAGAGGCAGATGCACTCTCGGCCGCATGATCGGCCTGCGAGCCCAAGCGACAGGAGATGAAAACATGCAGAGTCCGCAGGAATACTACAAGCACGACGGCCCCATGAGCGCTCTGGGAGCGCATGCGGACGAAATCCGCGCACTGCCCAAGGACATCGCGTCGCTGTGCGAGGTCGTCCAGGGCGTGCTGATTCATCGCGACATCGCGCCCTGGTTGTACGGAATCACGCTCACCGAAGCGCAGCGCGACGACGGGCATATTCGTCCAATCGGGCAGATGCTGACCCGTATTCACGAGCTCGATTCGCGTCCTCTCACCAGCACCCGCGATGTCGGCCACCGTTTGCCCAGCGTATGCCGTCATTTCTCGCTGATGCTCTGCTCGATCCTGCGCGCTCAAGGAGTTCCCGCGCGTCCACGATGTGGCTTCGGCGCCTACTTCACGCCCGGCAACTTCGAGGACCATTGGGTGTGCGAGCATTGGAACGCGGGCGAGAAGCGCTGGATCCTGGTTGACGCGCAGCTGGACGCGATCCAGCGAAAAGCCCTCAACGTCAATTTCAACCCGCTCGACGTGCCGCGCGATCGTTTCATCATTGCGGGCGACGCGTGGCAGATGTGCCGCACCGGCGGCGCCGATCCGAGTAAGTTCGGGCTCACGCACGTTCAGCTGAGCGGGTTGTGGTTTATCGCAGGCAACGTGCTGCGCGATCTCGCATCGCTCAATCGGATGGAAATGCTGCCGTGGGACGTTTGGGGAGCGATGGATATGAACGACGAGGCGATTACCGGCGAGAAAAAAGCGCTACTCGATCGCGTCGCGGCGTTGACCCTCGCGGGCGACGATAAGTTCGCCGAGGTGCGCGAAATCTACGAATCCGACGATCGCTTGCGCGTGCCACCGGTGGTCTTCAACGCGCTCCGCAACGCGCCGGAAAAGATCGCTGCGGCTCAGTAAGAGTCGGCGAGAAAGCATCGGGCGGCTTCATCCGCCCTTCCCGCTCAGCGAGATTGTCTGGTTCGCATTCCCGGCGTTGTCGAAGATTGTCAGTGTCGCCGACTTCGACCCAACTGCATCGGGACGGAATCGCAGCTTGAGCTTGCACTTCTTCTTCGGCATCAGTTGTGCGCCGCAAGTCGTGGCACTTGACGAGAAGTCGGGACTGCTCGCCGGGATCATCGCCATAGGTACGCCAAACGTTATCGGCGCTCCCTTTTTGGCCTGATTCATCAGCGTCAGGGTTGCGGTTTTTACCTTGCCCACTTTCACTTTGCCGAACTTCTCCGGCGACGGCTTAATCTTCAACTGCGCGGTAACCGGGGTCGGTGTCGCAGCAGGCGTCGGAGTCCCGGTTGCGGTCGCAGTGGCAGTGGGCGTCGCACTACTCGATGTGGTCGCAGTCATCGTGGCAGTTGCAGTCGGACCCGCGGTGCGGGTCGCAGTGGCAGTCGCGGTCGAAGTTGCAGTAGGCGGCCGCGTAGCAGTCGCCGTTGCTGTAGGAGTGGCGGTTGCAGTTCGGGTGACAGTCGCAGTTAGTGTCGCCGTGGACGTCGCAGTTCGAGTGGCAGTCACAGTGGACGTCGCCGTCTGAGTACCAGTCGGAGTTGCGGTCGCTGTTGGCGTCGCAGTCACAGTCGATGTTGCAGTCTGAGTGGTAGTTGCGGTCTGGGTCGCGGTTGCAGTCGCCGTTGGCGTCGCGGTTGGAGTCGCGGTCGAAGTAGCAGTCGCAGTTGCTGTTGGCGTCTTCGTCGCTGTCGCCGTTGCGGTTGCGGTCGGGGTTGCCGTCGCCGTCGCTGTTGATGTCGCAGTTGCCGTCGATGTCGCAGTCGCCGTTGCAGTTTTAGTCATCGTTGCAATTGCGGTTGATGTCGCAGTAGGAGTCGCCGTCGAAGTAGCTGTCCTAGTCGCCGACGCCGTGGCCGTCCCTGTTAGAGTAGCGGTCGCGGTAGGAGTTGAGGTAGCAGTCGCCGTAGCCGTTGGAGTCGGACTCGCTGCTAACACATTCACAGCCACCGACGTAGACGCGATTCCGTTGGCGACGACGACCAGCGTACTCGCACCAGTCTCGATGCCGGCGGGAACGTCAAATTCTGTCGACACCGATTCGCTGTCGGTCGCGACCGCCATCGTGCTGTGGCTGTGAGTGCGCGCATAGAAGACGTTCCCGGTCGCATTGTTGGTGATTCGCACCAACGGAAAGTTGGTCGCAGCCTGGTAGTCGTCTCCGTAGCTGACCGCTTGCGACAAGCCGTTGAACTGCGTGCCGGAGATTGGATAACTCGTCCCGCCGGCGTTCACTTGCGACGGCGAGCTCGCGATAGTCGGCGCCCATGACGCGTTGGGAGTCCCGGACTCGGTGTACAACTCGACCGGGCTCGAAGTGTTCGTGTACAAGATCTGGCCGGTGGGCAGCACCAGCAAGCGCCCGACGTAAGAAGGGACCTGGCTCGCACTGCTCGGCTGCGCCACCTGCGTCAAGCTGGTCCCGTCGAATTCGAAAAAAACGGTCGGCGGAACCCATTCGCAAGCCGGCTGGTTGTCGACCGGGCTGGGCGCAATTAAAACGTTGCCATCGGGAAGCAGGGCCGCTGGAGCGTCGGCCGCCACCAGTTGCTCGGTCTTGTTGGAAATCACGCAGGAGTTAACGCTGTAAGTATCCGTGATCGTCGGAAAACTGGGACCGCTGCTCCAGGTGCCGCTGCTCGTGTCATAAACGTCGTTGAAGCCGGTCCCCCCGGACGCGAACACGGTGCCGTCAGGACGCAACAGCGCCGGTCCGATTTCATCGTAAGTCACGCCGCCATAGCTCAGTAGAGCGAGCGGATCCGGTGCTATGCCGGCGCTGCTCCATGCCATCGAGATGGGACTGTAGACCAGCGCCGGAGTTTCAGTCGCATCGTTCGAGTTGTAGATCTCCAGCGTGAAAACGGTGCCATCCGGCAGTAGGATCCATCCTTCTTCATCATTGTAAGGATCAGCGGTCTTGCCGGGCGGGGTGAAGGGAGCATTGAAGGTCGGAGAGCTCGTGGCGTTCAAGGTCGCGACCTGGTCGTTGAAAGGGTCCGCGATCATGAAAGTGCCGTCGTTCAATACGACGGACTCGGCGTCGCCTATTTGAGTCCATCCGGAGGGAGCCGAGATACAGGTCCAACTGTTTGCGACCGGATCGTAAATCGCGCCCTGGTCCGTCCAGACCTCGCTGCCGCCGCTGACGTAAGTGTAGCTGTAATCGTATTCGCCGCCGACCATGACAAACCGCCCGTCCGCCAGCACAGCAGAGGCGTAGTAGAGCGGGGCGTAAACCGTGGATGACGCACTCTCGCCGTTGGGACAAGGGCCCGGCGATGACACCTGCGTCCAGGTTCCGTTGACGTAGCTACCGGTCTTGTCCGGCGTCAGCGTCCACCACGCGACGTGAGTCAACCGGGCATCTTCCGCCAGAACTCTGCCGTCGCTGAGCAGGTACACGCCGGCAGAGGCGACAAATGGCGGCTGATTATTCAGCGACGTCCATACGCCGGACATAACCGACGGCTCACCTTGCGAGGCCAGAAAATCGGGGCCATACGGGGCAATTGGCTCCGGCTGCAATTCAATGGGCTCGCCGGGCGGCCTCGCTATCGCATGCGGAGGCGGCATAAGCATGACAGTTGGCGTCCCCGATGGAACCGAGGAAGCCATCGGCGCGTTCAAATTTGCAACACACAGCAACCACGCGGCGATCGCGCAGAGGACGACCGCAGCAATTCGCGCCCTACCGCGCGAATGGTTCACGCGTGGCGCTGTCCCGAAGACAGCGGGGGCTCAGATACCGCGTCGGTCATGATGGATGGATCAGTTTTAGTACCCTATATCTTATATACCAAAGAGAAGTGAGCGGTTAGAGACTAATGAGCGATTAAGAGCGATTGAACGCTAAAAGGCGAAAGAGACCGCTCCAGCAATCCGCAGCCTAGCCCGCGAAGGAGCCCTTCATTCAGACGCCGAATTTCTGTCTGGCTCACTAGTGCCAGGCAGAAAATCCGGCGCATACACTGCCGATAACTCTGGCCGGGATCCCTTTACTACGGCGCCGCGGCGGGTCCGTTAACCGGTGCCTTGGTCGGTGCTGCGGCCCCGACGAACTGTGTAACGCTGTTGTTGAAATCGTTCGCCAGCCACACGTTTCCTGACGCGTCAATCGCGATGCCGATCGGATCGCTGAGGCCGCCGCCCATGAACCCACTCGACGGCGAAACTGGTGCTCCCACGCTATTCAATTCTGAAATGCTTCCGACGGGGGCCTCTTCATTCGTGATCCAGATGTTGTTGGCCGAGTCCGAAGCCAGTGCCTCTGAATTATTGATCCCGCCGCCGGTAAAACCGTTGGAGCCGGATATCGGCGTGCCGCTGTTGCTCATTTCGGTCACGCTCGCGTTCCCGATGTTCGTGGTCCATGCACGGCCGGCGGGGTCGATAATGGTATAGGTCGTCGGTGACAGCAGCCCGCCGCCGGTAAAACCGCCGGCACCCGAGAGCGCATTCCCGTTGAGATCGAACTTGCAGACTGCACTGGGCGAGCCGGAAGTAGGTCCGGTGTTGGCAATCCATGCGCTGCTCGATGCGTCCGTCGACATGCCGAGACCGGCGGTGAGACCGCCGCCGGTGAATCCACCGTCAGGAGAAATTGGCTGACCGGTCGTCACGCCTGTCGGGCAGTTGGCTGGCGTGTTGCCGCAGAACTTCGCCAACTTGGCGCCGGCTGTCACCCATACGTTCTGCTGCAGATCGATCGCGACGCCATAGTTGTCACCCAGGCCGCCGCCGGTGTACCCGCTCGTCCCCGACAGGGTATTCCCATTCACGTCGAGCTCGGTCAGACTCCCGTTTGAGTTTCCGATCCAGACGTTATTGGCGTTGTCGATGGCGATCCCGCTCGGAGACTGAATTCCTCCGCCGGTGATACCGCCTGAACCGGTCAATGCGACTCCGGTTGGACTGAACTTGCTGATGCTGCCGCCTTCGAAATTCGTCACCCACGGATCGCCGAGCGAGTCGATCGCGATGAAGAAGGGACTGTTCAATCCGCCGCCGATGTAGTTCACCGCCACCGTCCAATCATTCGGCGCGGCCAAGAGGCTCGGACTGTACGGCATATTCACCACCGCGAGATCGAACAGCGCGGTGACATTGCTCGCGGGATTGCGCGCGATCGACAGTGTCGCGCTCAGCGTATCCTTGATGGAGGGCGTGATGTTGCAACTGGTCGTCCATATTCCGCCCGGGGTGGCGTCGCAAAAAAGCTCCTGGCATGCGGCCGACTGAGTGCTCATCGAGTCTTCAGTGGTGACGCAGGTCGCCAGTATGTTTGCGAGCGTGTTGATCTCAGACGACGGCGCCGTTGCTCCCGACGGAAGCGCCGGGCCAGGCGCCGTACCCGCGCCGGCGTCCACCAGGTTCTTCACGGTCGCCGCCGAATTGGTTATTCCGACCGTCTTGGCAAACGGAGATCCTATATCCAGCGCCTCCGCTGCCGTCGGACTCATGAACTGCGACATCGCGTAGGTCGACGCTGCCGTAGTCACTTCGTTGATCGTCAACGCGGTCGGCGTCGCGATCTGATTGCACGGACCGAGCATCGACAGCATCGTGAGTCCGGTGTTGGTCCCCGTGCCCGAGGCCGAGCCGTGTGTGGCGATCACAAACACAAGGACGTTCGCCGGTGAGCAGGAAAAGAAATTGAGCGTCCACTGTCCGGAAGCGTTCGTAGTCGTGCCTTCCAGGAAGTTGGGACTCGAGCCGTATCCTGAAGTTCCGACGCTGTAGAGCTGCACCGTCGCGTTCTGGATCGGAGTGGTCCCACCCTCGACGACACCTGTGAGCGTGCCCGGCGGCGTAGCCGTGGAAGTTGGCGTCGCTGTCGCAGTCCCTGTCGGGGTCGGGGTCCCGGAAGTTGACGTGGCCGTGGCAGTCGCAGTGGCCGTCGCCGTGTGAGACGAGGTCGACGTCGCGGTCCCGGTTGCGGTGATAGTCGGTGTCGCCGTGACGGTGGCAGTCGGCGTACCGGTGGTAGTCGCGGTCGAACTCGGAGTAGGCGTTACCGACGCAGTCGCGGTCGTGGTGACGGTAGGCGTCGCAGTCGGCTTGTGATGATGGTGTTGAGATTCGCCGCCCGAAGAACCGTTGCACCCCGCCAGAACCAATAGAATCAGCACGAATGAGAGAACGCCGACCCGACGGCTCACGATTCTCAAGCGGTCCATCAATCAACCCCTCCCCACTGCAAAACCTGCGGAACAAATTGTACTAAAGTTCTTCTCGAAGCAAGGTCAGGTGCAACGCGATGCTTAGCTCCACCGCCGATGCCGCGGGATTTGCCCCTGGTGTGGATTTGTCCTATCGGTTAACACGATGAGTCCCGCAGTCACGCAATCGACGCTCGAAGGCCTCTGCCACAAATTCGATCCGCTCCGAATCTTCGAGGACGTGCGGCTGCGCCGATGCCGCGGATGCGGTCGAATCTGGCGCTTCAAACTCGCGGACAACTCATTCGATGCCGTTTCCTACTTATGGCTGCGGTTGCTGGAGCCGACCGGATGGACAATGACCTTCGATTTACCGTTCGAGCCCAGCCTCGACGAAGTCTCCTGCCTGTCACCGATCGAGATGCTGCTATGGAATGCCGAGCCTTGCCCCGGCCCGCCAACGCGCGACTACCCCGGCGCAATCGAAAATGCCGTCTACCGGCTGGTCGCCCTGGGCGTCCTGGATGCGAGCAGCGCGAAGACCGCGATGGAAGAAATTCTTCCGAGTTTTAAAACTTACAGATGACTGGCCGAGGCATCATCCCCTCTCCCAGAATGGGAGAGGATCGAAGGTGAGGGTCCTGATATAGCGCGCGGTTCTCTCCCGCGCGATTCAAGATTCTGCCTCGATGCTACCTCACCGGCCGCCCGCCGCGGGCACCGGGGCGGCCGGCCTCGACGGTTTCGGCATGTGGATGTAGAGCTTGTCGGCGGCTGGACGTCCGTCGGTGTGCATCGTCGGCGGGCGCATCGCGTATTTCACATCGCGCGCATGCTCGGCGAACTGCCGCTCAGGATTGTAAACGCTGTTGAATTTCCACAGCATCTTGATGAAGTTGGTCTGCCCCTTCAGCGCGAGCTTGCCCGCGATCGACGCGACCGACTTCAGCGCCGCAAACCCCAGATGCTTGCGATTCAGCACGTCCTGCGTCTTCACCAGCTCCTGGTAGAACTGCAGGAGCGGTAGCTTGGTCGGCAGTACCGCATGCTGAATATCGTACAGCCGGTAGTCGAGCGTCGTCAGCTTGCGCGATTCCGTGAACCATAGCTCGGTGCCGGGATACGGCGTCGCCACCGTCAGATGAACGATCTCCGGGATGCTGATCGCCCACTCGCGAATCACCTCGAAGCGCTTCTCGTCCCACGACGGGTCCGCGATCAGGTTGATCGCGACGGTCAGCCCGATCTCGCGCGCGACCTCGAGCGCCTTGAAGTTGACGCCCATCGACGATCGCTTGCGATGCAGTTTCAGGCCTTCTTCGTCGATCGCTTCCAGGCCCAGGAACATGTACTCCATCCCGAGCTTGCGCCAGTACCGAAACACTTCCGGATTGCGGCACAGCACATCGGCGCGAGTCTCGAGGTAGTACTGCTTTTTGATCTTGCGCTTTTCGATTTCGTGCCCGATCGCAAACCCGTGCTCGGGATGAATGAACGCGACGTCATCGACGATGAAGACGTTGGGCTCCTTGATCGACAGCATGTCTTCGGCGGCGGCTTCCGGCGTCGATTTGCGATAGCTACGGCCGTAAAACGTCCACGCGCTGCAGAAGGAGCAATCCCACGGGCACCCGCGGGTGAACTCGATCGACGCGCACGGATCGAGCACGCCGATAAAATATTTGTTGCGCCGCCGCCCGAGATCGCGCGCGGGGAAAAACTTGTCGAGGTCGTCGAGCATCACCGGCGTCGGCCCCGACCCTTGCGTCGTCAGCACGCCGGGAACTTTGCCGATCGAGCCGGTCCCAATCGCGTCGAGCAGCATCGGCGTCGCCGTCTCGCCCTCGCCGCGGATAATCGCGTCAATCGCGCCGTCCGCATGCTCGAGGATTTCGTCGGCGACGAACGATCCGCTGTGCCCGCCAGTGAAGACGAAGCAATCTTTCATCAGCCGCTTCACGTCCTTGGCGAGATCGATCACCTCGGGCACGTTGGCGAGATAATTCAGTGAGAAGCCGACCGCATTCGGCCGGAAGCTGTCGAGTTCGGCGTATAGATCGCGATGCTTAAAAATCTGCAAATCGATAATTCTGACGTCATGACCGGCCGCGCGCGTTGCCGCCGCCACCCGCTCCATCCCCAACGGTTCGAGCCGCAAATAGATCTCGCTGTACATAAGCGGACTTGGATGTACGAATAGGATCCGCATTAAATTCCTCCCGGCGCCGCGTCTTTCGGTTCGAAGCAGTGAAAGACTTTTCCCGCCAATTCGCTAGTCTTCCGTCGCGATTAAGCTCCGCCTGACCAATCGGCCAGTCCAGATCGAAGAGCATCCTAATCTTCTCGGCGAGTCAATGAAATAGCAGCAAGAGCCTCGCAATCCGGTTCATGTTATTAATGATGCTTATGAACATGCGCGACCTGCCCGAAACCGACGAGACCGAGCGGCCCGAGCTGCGAGGTTATCTGTTCATCGTCGTAATTTTTGTCGCGATACTGATCGACGCCTTGCTGTTCGCACAGGTCCACGCCAACTACATTCACGATCACGGCTACGACCTCCGCCCGCGCCATCCAGCCGTCGCCAAAGCCGCCCTGCCCTGATTCCCGAATTAGTTCGGTTCACGTCCGGCTCCCCCCTCCGCGCCCTGCTCTAGTTTTGTGCAGTCAGTTCGACCCTGAGAGCAAAGTAGCGCGCCGCGCGCAACTTTGCGCTTCTCACTGGGTGCAGGGGTCACCCCTGCCGCCCGCCGCGCAGGCGATTATTCTCCTCATGGAGATTCCACTCCTCCCTTGACACGCGCGCCCGCGCGCCGGACTTTTGGCACTGAGCTCGAAACTCGAAAAAACTATTCGGAGAAATCATGCAGTACTCGAAACTGGGCAAGACCGGAATCACCGTCTCGCGCATCTGCCTCGGATGCATGAGCTATGGCGACAAGAAATGGCGCGATTGGGTTCTCACGACGGAAGAGGCGCGCGATCATTTCGCGACCGCGGTCGAGTCGGGAATCAACTTCTTCGACACCGCCGACGTCTATTCGCTCGGCGCGAGCGAGGAAGTCACCGGGCGATGGCTGGGCGAGATGGCGAAGCGCCATGAAATCGTCGTGGCGACCAAAGTGCACGGACCGATGGCGTCGGGGTTTAATCGCGCCGGCCTCAGCCGCAAACACATTCTCGAAGCCTGCGACGCGTCGCTGCGCCGTCTCAAAATGGATTTCATCGACCTCTATCAAATCCATCGATGGGACTACACGACCCCGCTCGAGGAAACGCTCGAGGCGCTCGACTCGCTGGTGCGCGCCGGCAAGGTGCGCTACCTCGGCGCGAGCTCGATGGCCGCGTGGCAATTCGCCAAGGCGCTCGCGCTGCAGAAAGAAAACGGATGGCACCGGTTCGTCTCGATGCAGAATCATTACAACCTCGTCTATCGCGAGGAGGAGCGCGAGATGAATCCGCTTTGCATCGACAGCGGCGTCGGCCTGATTCCATGGAGCCCGCTCGCGCGCGGATTCCTGGCGGGCAATCGCGAAAAGGGCGGCAGCGGTCCGACCGCGCGCGCCAAGACCGACGACTTCGCCAAGAACATGTACTTCCGCGAGTACGACTTCGAAGTGCTGAACGTCGTCGAGCAGATCGCCAAAGAGCGCGGCATCACGCCGTCGCAGGTGGCATGCGCTTGGATCCTCCAGGCGCCGGGCGTCACCGCGCCGATAGTAGGCGCGACCAAGCTCGCGCATCTAAAGGAGGCGATCGCGGCGGTCGACGTAAAGCTAACACCGGACGAAGTAGCGGCGCTCGAAAAACCATACCGCCCGCATCCAATCCTCGGCCACGAACAGCCCAAGCCGTCGCGAATGGTCCAGTCGCGGTGAAGGTTCGCGAATCTAGTCAGGCTAGCGCGGATCCCCTTCCCTCGTGGAAGGCCCCCTCCGGGATCTGGTCCCGCTTCCCACCATGGGAAGGGGTTAGCGGTTAGGTTCCGCAATTCCGAAACCTTGAACGTTGGAAACAGAACTTAAACCATTACTTGAAGTCGCCGAGGCGCTCGCTAATCTCCGCGCGCCCTTCTACTTCTGCGGCGGATGGGCGATCGATCTGCATCTCGGCCGCGTCACCCGCGAGCATCACGATATCGACGCGCTCGTGATGCGGCGCGATCAACTGGGACTACACAAAGCTCTGAAGCAATTTTCGCTGAAAAAAATCATTCCGCATCCCGATGGGATGCCGCCGAATCCCGGCACGATTATCGAGTGGCATCCCGGCGAGCGGCTCGAACTCCCGGTGCATCAGATCAATGCGTATCGCGCGAACGAATCCGAGCCGGCGTTCGAGGTGTTGCTCGCGGAGTCGTCGGACCGTGAGTGGATCTTTCGCCGCAATCCGGAAATTCGGATGCCGCTCGCGCGGATCGGATTTCATCCGCTGTGGGGACTGCCCTATCTCGCGCCGGAAATCGTGTTGCTGTTCAAGGCGAAGCATCTCGAGGCGCGTGATCGAATCGATTTCGACAACGCGATGCCCGCTCTGAGCGCAGACGCGCGCCGGTGGCTCCGTAACGCGCTTGAGAAAACTCATCCGGGTCACGAATGGATTAACGTTCTCTGACAAAAAAGGAGAAGTGCAGTGGAGATTAACGGCGTCGCACACGTGATGCTCACGGTCAGCAATTTCGAGGAGTGCTATCCGTTCTATGAAAAGTTGCTCGTGTACCTCGGGATGAAGCCGGTCATGCGCAGCGAGGAGATGCTGTACTGCGTGGGCGGCAGGACAGCGGTGGGAATCATGCGCGGCGACGATTCGTATCGCGCTGAGAAGTTCCAGCAGCGCCGCGTCGGCCTGCATCACGTATGTCTGCGCGCGCGCGAGCGCGGCGACATCGACGAGATTTACGGTTTTCTGAAAACGATTGGCGCGAAGATCGTGCATCCGCCGGAAGATGGGCCGTGGGCGCCGGGCTACTACTCGGTGCTGTTCGAAGATCCCGACGGCATCCGCCTCGAAGTGAATCACGTGCCCGGCAAGGGTTTGCTCGCGTGATTTCGAAGACGAAGCTGACGGCGCTGGTCAAGGAATTCAAATGGAAGGAAGTTGACCAGGCGCTGGCGGAAAACCCGGACCTGCTCAAGGTTGTTGATGAGAGAGGACGAAACTGGCTTCACCTCTGCTGCGGCGTGAACCCGAAGCGCGCGAAGCTCAAGCCCGCTGACAGCGTGAAGACCGCCGAGGTTCTGCTGGGACGCGGGCTCGAGATCAATCAGGAAGCCTTCACTGAAGGAGACTGGAAGGCGACCCCGTTGTGGTTTGCAATCGCCCGCGGAGAAAATCTCGCGCTGGCCGAATTTCTGCTGCAGCGTGGATCGAATCCGAACTACTGCCTTTGGGCGGCCGCGTTCGTCGAGAACCTCGAAGCCATCCGGCTGCTGGTGCGCCACGGGGCCAACGTCAACGATCCGTCAGCCGTCGAAGAGTCGCCGTTCCTCGGCGCGATCAAGTGGAGTCACTTCAAGTCCGCCGAAGAACTGTTGAAACTTGGCGCCGACGTGAACTACCAGGACCAAACCGGGATGACGGCGCTCCACAACATGCTGAAAAAATCGAACGACAAGAAATATTTCGCGATGTTGATCGCGCACGGCGCTCGCGGCGATATCAAGAACAAGGATGGCGTCACCGCGGCCGAGCTCATGCGCAAGAAAAAAGATCCGCAGTTCCGAACCATGGCCGATCAGCTCAGGATCGGAGGCTGACTAACATTCTGCAACCTGTGGGTTGCGTTTTGGGCGAGTGGGGTTTATCGTAAACGCAACCAAGAGGTTGCATATGGCTTCAAGCACTGATCGGATCGAAAAACGTGTCCTGTTGCGCGAATCGCGCGAGCGGGTCTGGCGCGCGATCAGCGACTCAAAGCAGTTCGGCGCCTGGTTCGGCGTCGAACTCGCCGGCCCTTTCGTCGCCGGCAAGACTACTACTGGAAAGCTCGTTGGGACGACCGTAGATGCGGAAATTGCGAAGAGCCAGGAAAAATATAAAGGCTACCGTTTCGAGTTCGCGGTCGACCGGGTCGAGCCGATGCGGCTGTTCTCCTTTCGATGGCATCCGTCCGCCGTGGATTCGAGCGTCGACTACTCGAAGGAGCCGACTACGCTGGTCGCCTTCCAGCTCAAGGAGGTCGCGGACGGCACGCTGCTGACGGTCATCGAGTCGGGCTTCGACCAGATCCCGATCGAGCGGCGCGCCAAAGCGTTTGCCTCCAACGAAGGCGGATGGACCGCGCAGATGACGCTTATCGAGAAGTACCTCGCGCAGCGCGCGGAAGGCTGAGTCCACCGGTCATGGCACGAGCGTCAATCGGCGCCGTCGCGAAACGGGCCGACGCCGCCGCGATCTTCGCGGCGCTGGGCGACGAGACGCGTCTGCGAATCGTCGCCCGGCTCTGCGAGGAGGGACCGCTCTCGGTCATGCGGCTCACTAACGGAGCGAAGGTCTCGCGCCAGGCGATCACGAAGCATCTGCATGCACTCGAGGAGGCCGGGCTTGCGCGCGGCTCTCGCGCCGGCCGCGAATCGGTCTGGGAGTTGCGCGCGAACCGTCTCGCCGAGGTACAGCGATACCTCGATCAGATCTCGCAGGATTGGGACGCAGCATTAGGCAGGCTGCGGGCGTTCGTAGAAATCGACGAGGAGTGAAAAGGAATTGCCTCGCCCCTTGTGGCGCGAGCCAGATGAAAAGAAAAGGGCCGGACGCTTTTTGCGGCCGGCCCTTTCTGGCTACTAGATGAAATCCGCTTACGCGGCTTGCTTGGTCTCGATTGCGAGGCTCTCTTCTGCGATTGAGCCGCGCTTGGAAAAGATTACCGCGATCGACAGGGCGACGATCGACAGTATTACTACCGAAACGCGCAGCGCCGTTACTCCGCCGAGCTCGACGGTCGTGAACGGGGCCGCGAGAATCGCAACCAGGTTCATTACCTTGATCATCGGGTTGAGCGCCGGGCCTGCCGTGTCCTTGAATGGATCGCCGACGGTATCTCCGACGACCGACGCCTTGTGCACGTCGGTGCCCTTGCCGCCAAGGAATCCGTCTTCGACTTTTTTCTTGGCGTTGTCCCAGTTGGCGCCCGCATTCGACATGAAGACGGCCATCAACTGCCCGGTCAGAATGGTGCCGCCGAGGAATCCGCCGAGCGCGCCCGCGCCGAGGCCGAAGCCGACCAGCAGCGGTGAGAAGATCGCGAGGATTCCGGGACCGAGCAGCTCCTTCTGCGATGCCGCCGTGACGATATCGACGCACGCGCTATAGTCGGGCAGTTCTTTGCCTTCCATGATTCCGGGATGCATCCGGAGCTGGCGGCGTACCTCGAACACGATTTGATACGCGGCGCGGCTGACCGCTTTGATCGCAAACGAGCTGAACAGGAACGGCACCGCACCGCCAATCATCAGCCCGACGAACACGGTCGGCATGTTGATCTGCACGCCGATTGCGCCGAGATGAGCCTCATCGATAAACGACCGGAACAGCGATACGGCCGCGAGCACCGCAGTCGCAATCGCGAGACCTTTGGTGAGAGCCTTGGTCGTGTTGCCAATCGCGTCCATCCAGGACAGCGTCTTCGATGCCTCCTCCTGGTGGATTCCGCCCATCTCGAATATGCCGTGCGCGTTGTCAGTGATCGGCCCGTAGGTGTCCATCGCAAGGATGAAGCCGGTGGTGGTGAGCAGGCCGAGACCGGTCAGCGCGATTCCGTAAAACTGGAGTGCGAGCGACTCGTGAAAAATCGCCATCGCGCCGATAATCGCAGCCGCGATCACGAGCAACGCCCACACTGACGACTCGAGGCCTTCGGCCATCCCCGACAGGATCAGTGTTGCCGGGCCGGTGCGTGCCGCCATCGCGGTTTCGG
Organism: uncultured delta proteobacterium; assembly: GCA_963850125.1. GTDB lineage: Bacteria > Desulfobacterota > Binatia > Binatales > Binataceae > Binatus. Next base: position 284,321 of record CAWKKB010000003.1, read on the forward strand.
TGACGGGACCTTTGTCCGGATGGGTAAAGTAGTTCGTCAGCCACAGCGTCACGACGGCGAGAATTATTCCGAGCGACGCGCAGCATGCGAAGCGCCAATCGGTCGCTCCGGTGCGCGGGTCGTCGAGGTAGAGATAGTTCACGACGAAGAATCCGATCACCGACGCGATCGCCGAGGTCATGTAGCCGATGTTGATCGGGCGCATCGGGTCGAGCATTTTGCCGGCGGGCACGCGCACCGCCATGATTCCGATGATCGACGAAAAGACGCCAACGCCGCGCAGGATCAGCGCGAACATGATCAGCTTGACCGCGAACGCGCCTGCGTATTGCCCGTAGGCCGCGATAAAGTCCGACTCCTGCAGCGCGTAAGCTGCCAGGATGATCGCGGCGACCAGCGTTACTTCGTACGATTCGAACACGTCGGCTGCCATCCCGGCGCAGTCACCGACGTTGTCGCCAACGTTGTCGGCAATCGTCGCGGGATTGCGCGGGTCGTCTTCGGGCAGGTCCTGCTCGATCTTGCCGACCAGGTCGCCGCCGACGTCAGCCGCTTTGGTATAGATTCCGCCGCCGACGCGCATGAACAGTGCCGCCAGCGATCCGCCGAATCCGAAGCCCACCAGGACCTTCATCGCGTTTTCGCGGAACACCAGGAAGATGATAGTCGCGCCGAGCAGTCCCAGCCCGACCGTGAACATCCCCGAGACTCCGCCCGCCTTAAACGCGAGTTCCATCGCGTCCTTGAAGCTGGTCAGCGCCGCGTTGGCGCTGCGGACGTTGCCCTTGACCGCGAGCCACATCCCGACGTACCCCGCGCCGTACGAAGCCGCGACGCCCATCAAAAATGCGATCGAGATTCCCAGCGGCAGGTACAAGCCCTGGTACACGTTGCGGTACATGAAGAACAGCGCGATAAAAATCGCGGCGACGAACCAGATCATGGTTTTGACCTGGCGTCCGAGGTACGCCATCGCACCGAGCTCGATCGCGTCCGACACGTCAGTCATTGATTTGGGTCCGGGGTCGGCGGCCAGCACTACGCGGATCAACACGACTCCGTAGGCCAGCGCGACCAGCGCTGAGACCAGCACCAGCCACAGAATCATGACCTGCGAACTGGTTAAAGTTGGCAGAACGATATTCGATTCGCTCATCGCAATCCGAGTCTCCTGAAAGGTCGAGGTTTGATTAAGGCAGCGCCCGCTGTGCTAATTGAATCAGTGAAATAGCCGCGCATACCCGGGCGATTACCCTCTAGGTATCTGGCGCAGTCTAGGTTTTCCTGAAAGCGATGTCCAGTTATTGGCGGGATGTTAAACCCCGAGAACGAAACCGGCAGCACGAGGGCCAATTCATCGGCAATGAGGATCCGCGATAGTATCTTTGGTGATTTTTAACGCTTCCGACCAATCAGGATCGGCGGGCTGAATCCCGATGGCTGAGGACGTCCACGACACGCTGAAACAGACATTTGATCAAGCGCCGAGCTTTACGACAAGGCTCGTCCCGACTACCTCGATCAGACGTGCCGGCGCCTCCTGATTCTGGCCGACAGGTAATTATTACAAGATAGATCTGAGCCAGCGGCGATTAGAGCGTCGCCCGGTCGCTTTCAGGCGCAAAAGGTGACTAATGTAGATCACCGCATCGAACAGTTTACGGTCGGCGTGTTTACCGCGCCTCTTAGTCGCCAGGATTTGCGGCTATCCCCACCGGACGCGATTGCTCTAAGTGCGTGCACCGGAGGTGGGACGATGAAAGCCGCGACCGCCCCAAGAACCAGATTCTCGGACCTTCAATTGCTTGGCCGGCTGAAAGGATTGGACTGGCTGTCGTCCGGACAACTGAAGAACCTCGACGACTCGATGACGAGTCGAAATGTTAAGCACAAGGATCTCATCTTCGAGGAGCGCGGCGCACGCAGCCTCGATACCCACATCCTGTTAACCGGCACCGCAGAACTGTGCCATATGGACGGCACACGCTCGCGCGTAGTCGCAATTCTGTCGCCCGGCGTGATCTTCAGAATGCCTTTGATGGCCTATGGAATCGAGCATACGTTCCGATGGATCGCGCTGAACGATTGCAGGGTCGCTCAACTAACGACCAACAGCTTCATCAGTATCAGCCTGGGCATCGGTCCGGCGGATTTCGTGAGAGTCGCGGAATCGGAGAACCCCCGATGGGGCTCTATGATGGGACGTTATCCGAGCTTTCTCGGACTGGGCCTGCAGGGACGCGTCGCGGTAGCGCTGCTCGAACTGTCGCTCGAGTTCGGAGTGCAGGAAACGCGCGGTATCCTGATCCGGATCACTCTCACGCAGAGGCAACTCGCTGACCTGGTCGGTGCTTCGCGGGCAAAGGTGGGTGCGGTGATGCGCGATCTCGAACGAAAGAAGATAGTCGTTCGCGAAGGGCATCAGCTCGCGGTGGTCGCCCGTCGGCTCGAGACGATGGTTAAATCCAACGGTCGAATAGCCGCCTGAAAAGTTCCCGCAGGACCCGCCTGCCTGAACTTGAGCTAATTTCGGCCATGACTTGCTTCCTAGGGCACAAGTTTGCCCGAAAAGAACAAACGATCGGCGATTTGTGTTCTCCTGGGGGCCAATGTTTCGGGTGTTATTGTTGTCACTAGACTGCGAAAGAAGGACAACCGTACTCCCTATGGGCAATAGCGACTTTTACCTACCATCTGGCAGCCATTCCTCACCTTGGCTGGTCTTCACCCTCCTTTGGCTGTCAGATGGCCCCATTGATTCGGCCTCGCGGACATCGCATGCAACCCCAAGTTAAAAACCGCAACGCTACCAAGGCCAAACGGACCGCGAACACGGGGCACAGCTGGTTCGAAGCGCCAATGTATTACGTGAGCATCGCGTATCGTGGCAAACAGCTGGGACTTCTCGTCGAAACCGACAGTGAAGAAGTTGCGCGGCGGGAGGGGGACGCGCTCTGCGTGGATCTCGGTCACCTGGCGAAGCCGATTTCCGTCACCAAGGTCGTGATCCAATGAGAACGTCGCCTCGTGCTCGACGAACCAGCTGGACCCCTAATTCGCCGCTGACTTCTTGAGGACCGGCTCACCCTGCGCTGTCAGCAGGTCCTCCAGCTCATCAAAGTCGACTGGCTTCACCAGGTGAGTATCGAATCCAGCTTGCTCAGCTCTCCTTCGATCTTCCGGCGAACCGTAACCCGTCAACGCGATCAGCAGCATCCCCTGCCCCCCCAACCCTGAACGAATCCGCCGTGCGACTTCGTATCCGTCGAACTCCGGCAAGCCGATGTCGATGAGCGCGACGCCGGGACGGTTTGCCAGCGCGGATTCGACCCCGCTGGCTCCGGAGCCGGCTTCGAGGATCTCATGTCCCGACATCTCGAGCGCCTCCCGCAGTGCCTCCCGCGCGTCGACGTTGTCCTCGACGATCAGAATCCGCCGGCCGAGCTTCGAACGCACCGGGGTGATCCGGGTCACCGTCTTTTCCGGGACCATCTCGACGCGCGGAATCAGTACCATAAACGCGCTGCCCCGGCCGGGTCCCTCGCTGCGTGCCTCGACCGTCCCTCCATGTAACTCCGACAGCCGTCGGACGAGGGTCAGGCCGAGTCCCAGTCCTCCGGGATGGCGATCGGACAGTCGATCACCCTGGACGAAGAGATCGAAGACCCGAGGCAGCAAATCAGCCGCGATTCCCTCGCCGTCATCTTCGACGCGGATAACCGCCAGATCGTTCTCCGATCGGATGCTGAGAACAATCCTGCCCTCCGGGCGTGTGTACTTGCACGCATTCGAGAGGAGGTTGGTCACAATCTGGGCGATGCGATCCGGATCGCCATCGATCCAGGTGTCTTCAATCTGCATGGTGATGTTGCGTGCGGCATACTCCGGACGCACGCGCAACGCGGTCACGCAGTCGCGGGCGCATTCAGCAAGATTCATCGGCCGGCGATTGAGCGTAACCCTGCGTACCGCCGTCAGACGCTGAACGTCGAGCAGGTCGTCGACCATTCGCGACAGGTGCGCACTCTGCCGCGACATAATCTCAAGCAGCCGCGCCGATTGCTGCGGTCGCAGGTCGCTGCTTTCGAACACACGCACTGCGCTGGCGAGCGCGCCAATCGGGTTGCGCAACTCGTGTCCGAGCATCGCGAGAAACTGGTCTTTCGATCGATTCGCAGCCTCGGCTTGTTTGCGCGCTTCGTTCGCATCGTCTTGGGCGCGTTTGCGCTCCCACACCACCGCGGCCAGCGCCAGCGTCATCACGGCGATCGTCATCATGAACGCCTGCGGCATGATGAGCGACGAAATCTGGCTGGCAAATCGCGCCCAGGGACCGTGACCTCGCATCATCCCCCAGTCGGCCGAAACGGCGAGCACGAAAATCGCGGTGGCGGCTTCGCGCTGGCCGAATCTGAACGCCGACCACACCAGTATCGGGATACAGATGAAGCCGACCGGATACTTCTCGATCCCGGGAAGCGCACCGCCAAACACCATAACCCCGAACACAGCTATCACGGCGAGTGTCACCGCAGCTTCGAGCAGCCGTCGACGATCGGCGATCAACCCGGGATTCTCGATCCACAGGATCGGGAATGGAGCGAACAGCAGAAAACCGCCGACATCGCCGAGCCACCAGGTCATCCAGACTCGTACGAATTCGTTCCAGTGCGCCAAGCCGCCCAGCGCGAGACTTGTAACCCCGATGGTGGCGCTGATCGCCGCCGCAAGCATGCCGATCGCAACGAACTTGAAAAAATCCTGAGCATGTTCGAATAGCTTGCGGCCGTTCGCATAGCGCGCCGCCAGGTAAACGGCCATGACCGCTTCGAGCGTGTTGCCGGTCGCGATACCGAGCGACGTGAAGACGGCACCCGAAATGGCCAGGTTGACGAAAAAGGCTCCGAGAAAAATTCCCGGCCAGATTCGATAGCCCAGCAGCAGGACCGCTGCGAACGCGATTCCGGTCGGTGGCCATATCGGCGTTGCGCTGGCGGCGAAAGACGCGAAATAGAGGCCGAGCTTCCCGGCGGCGAAATAGGCGATCGCGACTGCGGCAATCCATGCCAGGCTTGCTGGGTCCGTCTCAAGAAAAAGAAGGCGACGAGGTAAAAGCCCCGTTGAGCGATCGGTTGATGCCACCGCCGCGTCATTCGATTTTGAGGTAGCCAAGGGCCCTCGCAAGTTGTGTATGTTACAGACTGTTCAGAAAGATTCTATACAAGATAGTGCGCCTTCATTCCAATGACACTGATCGCCTATCATAGGCATTCTAAATTGCGCAGGCTGCTCCTCCGCCGGTCGCGCTTGCGTCCCCAGGCGCAGAGATGGGCTCACGCGATGAGAATCTGCGAATTTTGATCCCTGGGTAGCAGAATTTTGGCCGGTTTTTTCTTGCCAATCGCCATCCAAAAAAGCAAAAAACGATCTTGGCGATCGTCGGACGTCGATAAGACCAAGGCGATTTTTCCAAACCATCTGGCAGCCACTCCTCGACCACCAAACTTCCACCTCCCCATCCCTCACCTCAGTTGGCTGCCAGGTGGTTTTTCTCGAGATCAGCACCGGTTTCGACAATCCGTTTTGTACGAAGTCCCACATCTTCCTTTTCCTAGTACTGGGTGCAGGGGTCACCCCTGCCCAGGGAGGCGTGGAACCCACGGCGGGTTCCACATTAAAATCGCCCGCGTCCGCGCGCACTCGGTTGATTCCGGCAATCGCGGTATGTTTATCTGTGAAGTTCAATCGCCATGAATGTAAATATCGAAGAACCCAACAGTCTCCGGCGTAAGGTTACGATTGAAGTCGAGCCCGACGAAATCAAGCATGAGCTGGATCGCGCCTACAACGAACTCAAACGCGGCGTCGTACTCAAGGGCTTCCGCCCCGGCCATGCGCCGCGCAATCTGCTCGAGCGATTCTTCGGCGAACAGATCCGCGGCGAAGTAGTTCAGAAACTCGTCGAGGAATACACCAAAAAGGCGCTCGAGGAGCATGACCTCAAGCCCGTGGTCGCGCCCGAAATCGTCACTGAGCAGACCGACCTGCAGAAGGACCTCGCGCTCAAATTCAGCGCGACCTTCGACCTGCGTCCGACGGTCGAGGTCAAGGACTACGAAGGCCTCAAGGTGCCCGAGTCCAAGGTCGAGGTCTCCGACGATCAAGTTGAAGAGGCGATCGAGCGATTCCGCTTGCGGCAGGCGACACTCAAGAAGATCGAGGACCGCACGATCGTCCAGGACGACGACTTTGCGCTCGCGTCGATCGAGGCCTTCGAAGACGGCAAGCCGGTGTCGAACACCAAGCCCGAGGATCGCCTGGTCGAGGTTTCCGAGCGCGCGCTCGCGCACGGCGTGCACGAAGCGCTGGTCGGAGGCGAGATCGGCAAAGAGATGAAGACCTCGAAGACCTATCCGGCGGAGTACAGCCAGAAAGAGCTGGCAGGCAAGACCATCGAATGGCGCGCGACGCCCAAAGAAATCTACCGGCGCGAGCTGCCGACAGTCGACGATGATTTTGCAAAAGATCTCGGCGACGAGAACCTCGAGGCGTTCCGCACTCGCGTCCGCAGCGAGCTGCTCGCGCATGCGAAGCAGGAAGCCGACGCGCGCGTCCGCCAGGGCCTGCTCGATCTCGTGATCGAGCGCAACCCGGTCGAGCTGCCCGAATCCCTGGTCGCCCGCGAGCTGAGCGCGATGGAAGCGGAGCTGCATCAGACATTCGAAGCGGGCGGCCTCTCGCATGAGGACGCGACCGAGCGGGTCAAGCAGAATGCCGACGACCTGAAGACGCGGGCCGAGAAGCGCGCGCGCACCGCGCTGATTGTCGACGCGCTCGCCGAGCAGGAAAAAATCGAGATCAATGACGAGGAACTCGGCGATCGGGTGGCGGCGATCGTCACCCAGAGCGGACGCAATCGCGACCGCGCCGCCGAGTTCTATCGCAAGGAAGAAAATCGCGAGGCGCTGCGCCAGTCGATGCGCCGCGAAAAGGCGCTGGATTTTATTTTGAGCCGCGCCCAGCGTGAAGATTCATCCACAGAGCCGCGTGCAGATTCACCATCTGATACGCCTGAAGAGGGTTCATCTGAGCCGAAGTAGTAGCTTTGCTACTCGGTTCGGCGCCAATCGCGGTTGCTCGACCATTTCCGAGTGGTTACAATTTGAAGGCGTCAGCGGCCTTCTCTCAATCGTCGTCGGAACCGGGCTGTGGCGCGGGTTGGAGGTATGAGCAACCTGGTACCGATGGTGGTCGAACAGACTGGGCGCGGAGAGCGGGCGTACGACATCTATTCTCGCCTGCTCAAGGACCGCATCGTCTTTCTAGGGACCGAAATCAATGACGACGTCGCCAACCTGGTGACCGCGCAATTCCTGTTCCTCGAGTCCGAAGATCCCGAAAAAGAAATCAACTTTTATATCAATTCGCCCGGCGGATCGGTGACAGCTGGGATGGCGATTTACGATACAATGGAGTTCATCCGGCCGCCGGTCTCGACCCTGTGCCTGGGGCAGGCGGCGAGCATGGCCGCGATCATGTTGCTGGCGGGTGCAAAGGGCCGGCGTTACGCGCTGCCGCATTCGCGCATCATCCTGCATCAGCCGCTCGGCGGGATGCAGGGACAGGCGAGCGACCTTGAGATTCACGCGAAGGAAATTTTGCACGCGCGGGAGGAAATCAACAACATCATAATGAAGCATACCGGACAGAATCTTCGTAAGATCGAAAAAGACACCGATCGCGACTACTTCATGTCGCCGCAACAAGCGGTTGAATACGGACTGATTGATGAGGTAATCGTTAGCCGAAGGCCGTCCAAGTGAGCCGCGGAGGCAGTAATGGCCAAGCATGACGACCGCTCGGGCAACCTCGTTTGCTCGTTTTGCGGCAAGAGCCAGGACGAAGTTCGAAAACTGATTGCCGGCCCTACGGTTTATATTTGCGACGAATGCATCGACCTATGTAACGACATAATCGCCGAGGAGACTGACAGCGAAGAGGCTTTCAGCCAAAGCTCCGCGGTGCCCAAACCCGCCGAAATCAAGCGGGTGCTCGACCAGTACGTGATCGGACAGGAGCGCGCCAAGAAAATTCTCTCGGTCGCGGTCCACAATCATTACAAACGAATCGACTCGCAGATGGTGACCGGCGACGTCGAGCTGCAGAAATCCAACATCATGCTGATCGGCCCGACCGGCGTCGGCAAAACGCTGCTCGCGCAGACGCTAGCGCGTTTCCTGCAGGTGCCGTTCACGATCGCCGATGCGACTTCGCTGACCGAGGCCGGCTACGTCGGCGAGGACGTCGAGAACATCATACTGTCGCTGCTGCAGAACGCCGACTACGACATCGAGCGGTGCCAGCGCGGCATCGTGTACATCGACGAGATCGACAAGATCGCGCGCAAAGGCGACAACCCGTCGATTACGCGCGACGTGTCGGGCGAAGGCGTCCAGCAGGCGCTCTTGAAAATTATCGAGGGCACCATGGCGTCGGTGCCGCCCAAGGGCGGCCGCAAGCATCCGCAGCAGGAGTTCCTGCAAGTCGACACCACCAATATCCTGTTCATTTGCGGCGGCGCGTTCGTCGGACTCGACGACATAATCCGCCGTCGAATCTCGGGCAAGACGATGGGCTTTCGCGCCGACCTGACCCATCGCGATCCCAAGACGGTTTCCGAGCTTCTATACGAAGTGCAGCCGGAGGATTTACTCAAGTTCGGATTGATTCCGGAATTCGTCGGCCGCCTGCCCGTCATCGCGACGCTCGGCGAGCTGGACGAGGAAGCACTGGTGCGAATTCTGACCGAACCCAAGAACGCACTGGTGCGCCAGTATCAGAAACTCTTCGACATGGAGAACGTCCACCTGAAATTCACCCAAGGTGCGCTGCGCGCTATCTCGCGCGAGGCGCTCAAGCGCAAGTCCGGTGCTCGCGGGCTGCGCGCCATCATGGAGGCGATCATGGTGGACCTGATGTACGAGATCCCGTCACAACCCAATATCAAGGAGGTGCTAATCTCGGAGGAGGTGGTTACTCAAAAGGAGCAGCCGCTGCTGGTCTATCAAAAGACCGCCGAAACCGCATAGCTCGGGGAGATTCGAGAAGTAGATGCTTTTTCGTAACGATAAAAAAGATAATCGCGATGCAACGTCGAACGTGGTCCCATTGTTCCCGTTGCGCGAACTGATTGTATTCCCACACGAAGTCTATCCAATCTTCGTTGGCCGCCAGAAGTCGATTAAGGCTCTGGAAGCCGCCGAGGCAAAGAAGACGCCGATCCTGCTGGTGACCCAGAAGGACCCGAAGGTGGCCGAGCCCGCGCCCGGCGACCTGTACGCGGTCGGCACCCTCGGCGTCGTCGTGCAGTTGTTGCGCTTGCCCGACGGCACCGTCAAGGCGCTGGTCGAAGGCAAGAAGCGCGCGCGTGTGCTCCGCTACGTCGCCGACGAGGAATATTTCCAGGTCGAGGCCGAGGAAATCGAAGAGGTCAGCGACCGCAGCACCGAAGTCGAGGCGCTGATGCGCTCGGTGGTCTCGACCTTCGACAACTACGCGAGGCTCAACAAGAAGATTCCACCCGAGATGGTGACCTCGATCGCGGCGGTCGACGATCCCGCGTTCCTGGCCGACAAGCTGGTCGGACATCTCGGCATCAAGCTCGAAGACAAGCAGGCGTTGCTCGAATCGACCAACCCGGCCGAGCGGCTCGAGAAGATTCTCGGCTACATGCGCTCGGAGCTGGAGATTCTTGAGGTCGAAAAACGCATCCGCTCGCGCGTCAAGAAGCAGATGGAGAAAACGTCCAAGGAGTACTACCTCAACGAGCAGATGCGCGCGATCCAGAAGGAGCTCGGCGAGAAGGACGAATTCAAGAACGAGATTCAAGAGTTGGAAGAAAAACTTCGGCAGAAAAAGATGCCCGCCGAGGCTCGCGAGAAGTGCGAGCGCGAGATCAAGAAACTGAAGATGATGTCGCCGATGTCGGCCGAGGCCACCGTCGTGCGCAACTACCTCGACTGGTTCCTCGCGCTGCCGTGGTTCGAGTACACCGAGGACAAGCTCGACATCAAGGAAGCTGAGCGCGTTCTCGAGGAAGACCATTACGGGCTCGACAAGGTCAAACAGCGCATCCTGGAGTACCTGGCGGTCGAGACGCTGGTGGGCCAGATGAAGGGCCCGATTCTATGCCTGGTCGGACCTCCGGGCGTCGGCAAGACCTCGCTCGGCAAGTCGGTGGCGCGTGCGACCGGACGCAAATTCGTGCGCGTGTCGCTGGGCGGCGTACGTGACGAAGCTGAAATCCGCGGGCATCGCCGGACCTACATCGGCGCCCTGCCCGGCAAGGTAATCCAATCGGTGCGCAAGGCGGGATCGTCCAACCCGGTGCTGCTGTTCGACGAAGTGGACAAGATGTCGACCGACTTCCGCGGCGACCCGTCGTCGGCGCTGCTCGAGGTTCTCGATCCGGAACAGAACTGTACCTTCAACGATCACTATCTCGACTGTGATTACGACTTGTCGAAAGTGATGTTCATCACGACGGCGAATACGCTCGACCGAATCCCGCGGCCGCTGCAGGACAGGATGGAAGTCATCCGTATTCCCGGCTACACGGAAACCGAGAAGCTCAATATCGCGAAGAAGTACCTGCTGAAGAAACAGCAGGAGGCCAACGGGCTGCGCCCGGAGAACATCGAGGTGTCCGACGGCGCAATCCAGGGCATCATCCGCCATTACACCCGTGAAGCCGGCGTCAGAAATCTAGAGCGCGAGCTCGCGTCGATCTGCCGCAAGGTTGCGGTCGAAGTCGTCAAGACGGATCGCAACGCACACGTCAAGGTTTCGAGCTCGAGTCTCGGGAAGTACCTCGGCGTGCCGAAGTTCCGCTATGGCACCGCGGAGACTGTGCCGCAGGTGGGAGTGGCGACCGGGCTGGCCTGGACCGAGCTCGGCGGCGAACTGCTGAGCGTCGAGGTGACGATCGTTCCGGGACGCGGCAAGCTGACTATTACCGGACAGCTCGGTGACGTGATGCAGGAATCGGCGCAGGCGGCGCTTTCCTACGTGCGCTCGCGAGCCGAAGTGCTCGGTCTCGATCGCGGCTTCTATCATCGTATCGACATCCACATTCACATTCCCGAAGGCGCGATCCCGAAGGACGGGCCGTCGGCGGGAATCACGCTGGCGACGGCCCTGGTGTCGGCGCTCACGCGTTCTCCGATTCGCAACGACCTTGCGATGACCGGTGAGATCACGCTGCGCGGTCGGGTGCTGCCGATTGGCGGACTCAAGGAAAAGGTGCTCGCGGCGCATCGAGGCGGTATCAAGACGATCCTGATACCTCGGGACAACGCCAAGGATATCGAGGAGATCCCGCCGCAGATCATGAAGGGCATCACCTTGGTCCAGATCGAGCATATGGATGAAGTGCTCAAGCACGCGCTGGTGCTGACGGATCCCGATACGTTCTTCAAGCAGGGTAAGGGCGACAGCGACATGGCGTTCCTGCGCGAGCCGGAACCGAAGGTGCCGATGCCGCCTGGGGACGAAGACGATACGACGGTATCGACGAATCTTTCGTAAGTTCTGAGCGGGGGACTTCGCGCACTCCGAGTGGCTCGGAGTGCGCGGCTCAAATGAGCGGTCGGGGTTTTTTGGAAGACCGCCGAAGGTACATATGACCAAGGCTGAACTCATAGAGGCGTTGTCAAACAAGCTCCCCCTCAACAAGGCAGACGCCGAACGCGCAATTAACATCCTGCTCGACGACGTCATCGCGGCGTTACGTCAGGGCGAGCGCGTGAACATCTCGGGCTTCGGCACGTTTTCAGTATCAGAACGGCAGGCGCGCACCGGGCGTAATCCAAAAACCGGAGAGTCGATCGAGATAGCGGCGAGCCGATCGGCAAAGTTCAAGCCGGGCAAGCAATTGAAGGACTCGCTCAATGAAGGCGTCGGCGCAGCGCCGGCGTCGTCATCCCCATCGACAGGTTCGTGACCCGCATTCATAACGATCGATCCAATTGATTGAATAAGATAAGACGGCACGTGTGTCGATGACACCCGCGGCCGTCTTTTTTTGCTAAGATTTCGGGCGCGGGCGGTTAGCTCAGTGGTAGAGCATCGGCCTTACAAGCCGGGGGTCGCAGGTTCGAAACCTGCA
>CAWKKB010000004.1:0-84933 GCA_963850125.1 uncultured delta proteobacterium
TTCTTTTTTAGAGGCGCCAGTTCCGGTTGTCGTGCGGCGCAGCTAGCGGACGACAAGCATGATCTTGAAGACCTTGGCTGGCTTCGAGCCCTTCTCCCATGGCCGCAGATAGCGCATCTCGAGCGCGCCGGTCCCGCTTGTTTCGATTCCGAAGTGGAAAATCTGATGCCCCGACGCACCGGGCATCGCGTTGTCGAGCGTGAACGCGGGTTCGCCGACCTGCTTGGCGAACCCTCCCGCTATGGGCTCTGCCTGCCATGTGTACCCGGTCCCCGAAGTAGCAGGCAGCGAAATCTCCAGCGCGTCGCCACGATCGAGCGCAAACTCGCGCCCGTTGTCTTCCTGAGAAACAAAAATCACGCTCGCATCCGCCCGCGACGCTAGAAGTATCGCGATGAGGAACAGCAGCAAATGCGATCGGCGAATTCTCATTGGCTCACCAAATGGTTCGCACGGGATACTGCCTGATCCGTTGGTCGGGAGTGAGAATCACCATACCTTCTGCGATTGCCTGGCAAATCAGCAATCGATCGAAAGGGTCGCGATGGATCGCCGGCAGGCGAACCACCTGCAACACCATCTCTTCGCTGAGTGGTAGAGGTTCGATCAACTCTCGTTTTCGAAAACTGGGTACGTAGCTATCCGCTGGTTCAGGCAGCTGCATGTTTCCGAGTGCGTTTTTCACCGCGATTTCCCAAGCTGAAACGGCGCTCAGGTAAGCTTCGTTCGCTGGATCACGGAACATCGCGCGTGCTGTCGCCGAGAGGTGTGGGTCATCCGCAACGATCCAGAGAAAGGTACAGGAGTCGAGCAAGAGCTTCACTTCGACTCTTTGCCCTCAAACGCGTCGAGCAGCCAATCCGGGAGGGGATCGTTGAAATTCTCAGGAACAACAAGGCGTCCCTTGTCGAGTCCGATGGGCCGAAGCCCGCGATTTTCCTGCTTGATCGGCCGGATCTCGGCGATCGGTACGTTGCGCTCGCACAATATGATGGTTTCCCCTTTCTTGACCCGGCGCAGATGCTTCGAAAGATGAGTCTTAGCCTCATGAATATTGAGACGAATCATAGTTCGATTATAGACTCATTAGTGAACTAACTCCAACGTCGGTTCCTCTGCTCTCATCTGTCACTCTTGTGGCTTCTTCGCTATGACTCTTCGCGATGGCGAACAAAGCCGGCAAAGCCTTGGCACCGCGAGCGCGCGAGCTTGGGATTCCATTTGACGGTCAGCCCGGGCCGCTCAACGCAATCACTGACGTCGCCGGCGTCGAAGTTGGTCACACCACGATCGTTCGCGGCGACGGCAAGTTGATCGTTGGACGCGGGCCGATCCGCACGGGCGTCACTGCGATCCTGCCGCGCGGAAAGCGCGACTCATCTCCGGTCTTTGCGGGATACTTCTCGCTCAACGGCAATGGCGAGATGACCGGCACCGCCTGGATCGAGGAGTCGGGCATGCTGACGACTCCGATCATGATCACCAACACTCACAGCGTAGGCGTCGTGCGAGACGCGGTGATCGCGTGGCAGGTGCGGCAGCGCAAGATGACGCAGCCATGGTCGCTGCCGGTGGTCGCCGAGACCTACGACGGGTTGCTCAACGACATCGACGGATTCCACGTCACTGCCGATCATGCGGTTGCCGCCCTTTCGAGTGCGCGCGGCGGGCGCGTGGCCGAAGGATGCGTCGGCGGGGGCACCGGGATGATCGGCTACGGATGGAAAGGTGGAATCGGCACCGCGTCGCGCCGGCTCGATCGCAAATCCGGCGGTTACATCGTGGGAGTTCTCGTGCAGCTCAATTGTGGACGTCCGATCGAGCTGACAGTGGCCGGCGTGCCGGTCGGCAAAGAACTGCGCCCGGGCCATGACCCGTTCAGCATTCAGGAACTCGGATCGATTATCATCGTTGCGGCGACTGATGCGCCTCTGATGCCGCATCAACTGAAACGAATCGCGCGACGACTCACTATCGGCCTCGCGCGTACCGGCAGCGTGTCGGGCAACGGCTCGGGCGATCTATTCATCGCATTTTCAACGGCCAATGCTTCGAGCGCGAAAAGATCCGACGTCGAGAACGTGAAGATGCTGCGAAACTCGCGGATGGATCCGCTGTTCACCGCGGCCGTCCAGGCGACCGAGGAGGCGATAATCAACGCGCTGATCGCCGCGCGCACGATGGTCGGAATCAACGGCTATCGCGTCGAGGCCATCCCGCACGATCGCCTCGCCGACCTGATGCGCAAGTACGGCCGATAATATTTGCCTCGGCCACGATCGCAAAATACTGTTCAGCATTGTGGCCCCGGCTCATCAAATAAAGCTCTTCTCAGATGCCGCACTGTTCCTCGAACGTGTTCAGCCGTTTCTCTCGGTGGACGCCGAGGGCATGGATCCCGTCCAGGCCCGCGAGGCCGCGGCACTGCCAATGCCGCGGTCGCGACGCCTAGTCTTGTGGGAGGTCGAAGGAACCGCAGTCTCGATGGCGGGATTCGCTGGCCGAACCCCGAACGGGATACGCGTGGCCTGGGTCTACACGCCACCCGAGAATCGTGGCAAAGGATTCGCGGGCGCGTGCGTCGCCGCGCTCAGCCAGAAACTGCTCGATGACGGTCGCAAGTTCTGCTTTCTGTATACTGACCTCGCCAATCCGATCTCTAATCATGTCTATCAGAAGATGGGGTATGAACCGGCCACCGATGCGACCGTCTACTCGTTCTCACAGGGAACACCATGAACGCAAAACAGTTATCCACTTCGCTCGCTGGAATCATTCTTCTCCTAGGCCTCGGTGCGGGAGCGCGTGCGGAGTCTCCGACCAAGTCGAGCGCCCCGCCCGATCGAGTCCGCAGTTTCAATTTCGTCTATAACGCTGATATCTCGATCTCGAATCCGGCGGCGAAAAAGTTCGAAGCATGGATTCCGCTCCCTCGCGACGACGCCTTCCAGCAGGTTCGCGATCTCAAGATCGAGACGCCGGTGCATTACGAAATCGTCGACCAGGGTTCGAACGGAAATCGCGTCGCGCATCTCGAGGCCACTGCGCCCTTGCCGGCTTCTGTTCCCGTCACGATGACGTTCGCGACGACTCGGCGTGAGGAAGCTGCCGACGTGGTCGCGGCCGCGCGCGACGTTCCCGAGCCGACCGACGGACACTTCGCCGCGTACCTGGAACCGAATCGACTCGTTCCGTTGACGGGCCGGATCGCGCAGGTCAGCGCGAACCTGGCGGAGACCGACGTGACGCCGTTGCAACAGGCGCGCGTGGACTACGAGTATGTGACTTCGATCATGAAGTACGACAAGAGCGGGACCGGATGGGGCCGTGGCGACGCGCTGTACGCATGCGACGTCCGCCGCGGCAACTGCACCGACTTTCATTCGCTGTTCATCGGCCTCGCGCGAGCCCGCGGAATCCCGGCGCGGTTTACGATCGGTTTTCCAATTGGCTCTGCGAAGTCCGGCGATGTTCCCGGCTACCATTGCTGGGCGGAGTTCTACTCCGGCGGAGTGTGGGTGCCGGTCGACGCGTCCGAGGCGTGGAAGCATCCCGACCGCCACGACTATTACTTCGGGCATCTCGACGCGGCTCGGGTCGCATTCACGATAGGCCGCGATCTCGTGTTGAAGCCTCCGCAGAAGGGTGAGCCGCTCAACTACCTGATTTATCCATACGCCGAGCTCGACGGAGCTGCACCGCCGCAAAAGGAAATCAAGACGAAGTTCTCCTACGCAAACACCGGCGCGTGATGAACGTCGAGGAACTGTTCGATCGCGTGGCTGCGCTGGGGTGCTCGGCTTCACGCCCGAGTGTAGCGAGGTTTATTCGCTAGAACGTCGCGAACTGCGCGTTCCGGTCGACGTTCACTTTCATCGCGCTGGCGCTGGCGCTGACGACGCGACACGCGATTGAATCGCCACCCTTGCACGCACTGTCGGCGACGTTGGTCTGCTTTCTCGGCCACGCCGAGAGCGAGAGCGATTCGCAATCGTTCGCGCTGCCTGCCTGGCACGATGCGTAGAGTTTCGCATACCGCTCGCCGAGCCGATCGCACACCGCCTCGTCGCCGTTGTCGCATGCGACCGCGTCGAGCGCCTGGCAGGCTGCCTCGTCGTTAGCCCGACACTCTTGCGAGAGCTGCTTGCTCGCCTGCGCCTGGAATTCCGGGACGTAGTCAGTGCATACGCGCGCAGGCGCCTCGCAACTTGACTGGAGCATGGCGACGCACGCCTCAGTTTCGTTTTGCGAGCATCGGTCGGCATTGGCCTGGTAGAGTCGATAGACGACCGATTCGCCGTACGACATGCATCCGGCCAGCGAGCACGCTGCCGCCGCGACAACCACGAGCGCGCATCGGCAATTTGGAAACCAATTGCGCATATCCTAAAGACGACGGGCGTTGCCGAACGTTTCAAGTGGCCGAAAAGACGGTGAAAAAATGAAAAAAGGCAGCCCACGCGGACTGCCTTGTTACTCGAAAACCGAAAAGCGATTAGTGTTTCGTCTCGATTCGCCTGCCGTACGTTACTTCACCTTTGTCCACGCGCAGGCTGAAACCACAATCAGGATTGGTGCAAACCCATGCCTTGAATAACACCGAAGCGCCTTCCTGTCCGTAGTCGGACAGGGGAATCAACGCGCCAGCGTTACACTTTTGGCACTTCGGCCACTCCATCATCCGCGCCTCCTTACAGCCGACCCGAACCGCATCGTCCATGCTGAAATTATCCGACCACCAAATCTAAAGCAACGTGCCTCATCAACGCCGCCGGAGCCGCCCAGCAGCGCTCCTGAGTGTGCGTACCGACCGAAGTGCGTTGGAACAGAGAGCGGTTCTGGCGGTTTCTACTTGAGCGCGCGGACCGAAAAGCCGCGATCGTTGCAGCACAGCAGCGACCGTTTGCCGTCGAGTACGGTTTCGAGCACGACCTCGCGGCCCCATAGCCGTTGCAGGTAGTTGAGGCTCTTTTCGGCGTACTCGATATGCAGGTCGCGGCCGTCGTGATCGTGCTTGACGTAGAGCGTTCGGTTCTGGCCGAAGTCGGCGTCCTCGACCTTCAGTACCGGTATCGAGTTGGTGCCGACGTTCTTGATCAGCGTCGCCTTGACTTCCTTCCAACCGTCGTCGTCGGCGACTTTGCTGACGACCAGTTCCTCACCACGCGCCTCGTATTCAAAAATATCCATCTCCCGCATGAGGTCTTCGGTCAGGTAGCGCCGCAGGAACGACGCGTCGCGCTCGACCTCGCGAACCTCGAAGATTTTCTCGTTGCCGGATTTCGCGGGCTTGCCGTCGCGCTTGATTTCGTCGGCGGTCGGCTCGGTGTAGCGGCGATAGATGTCTTCCCAAATCTTGAGTCCGAGGTGGTATGGGTTGATCTGGCCGGGAATGGGGCGCACGACCTGGTTGTGATTCACGATGAATTCGAGGTGCAGCCCCTGGTCGAGGTCGAGCGACTCCAGGATCTTTTTGTGCCAGTAGCTCGCCCATCCCTCGTTCATGATCTTCGTCTCCATCATGGAGATGAAGTACTTGGCTTCCTGATCGACGATGGTGAGCAGATCTTTTTCGAAGTCGGCGAGGAACGGGTTGTGATCGCGGATGAAGAGCAGGATATCTTCGTCGGGCTCGAGCGGGACCTTATGGAAGTCGGGGACCTCGACAGTCTTGCGGGCGTGGATTTTCTGAAACGGATCGGGCTGTCCCTGCGCGGAGTCTTCGGCGCGCGCCATCTGCTCGAACGGCGACAGCTTCTTGATCGCAAAATTGCGCCGGCACTGCCACGACAGCGCATGCGCCGCGTCCAGGATGCGCTCGACCTTCTCGACTCCGATCGACGGATCCTCGACGTAGCGCCGCACGCGCATCGCCGCCGCCTTGAAACTCTCGATCGTCAGTTCGGCGCGCGTCGCCGACTTGAACGTGAAGTTGTTCTTGAAGAAGTCGTTGTGCCCGTACACGTGCGCAATAGTCAGGATGTGCAGCAGCAGCGAGTTGTCGCGCATCAGGTAGGCAATCGCGGGATTGGAATTGATCACCATCTCGTACGGCAGCCCGCTGACGCCGTGATCGTAAAGCGTCTTGAGTTTCTCGTACGATTTTCCGTACGACCAATGCGGATAGTGCGACGGCATCCCGGAGTACGCCATGTAGCCGAGCATCCCGTTGTGATCGCAGAGTTCGAACTCCTGCGGATAACAGTCGAGCCCGAACTCGTCAGTTTTTTCGCGAATCTTGCGATCCCATTCGAGGAGGTCGCGCAGATCCCAGGTCGCGATGCGCGGCGACGTGCCCGCATGCGGAGTGGCGCTCATGCTTCCTTCACCCTGTCCTTGGCCAGGAACGCTTTGAACGACGGCCAGATGTCTTCCTTGCGCTCGATCAGCACGGTGTGAAAATTCGGCGCCTGGATTCGGCGGAAGACGTTGAGCATCGAGGATTCGTAATAGCGCGAGCCCAACGGTTTGATCTCGCCGTAGCCGAACAGGTTGCAAATCCCGGCCAGCTCCTCGGCGTCCTTGAGCGCGGCGGGATTGTCGGAGTCGAAGTTGTCGCCGTCCGAGCAATGGAATGCGTACAGGTTCCACAGCGACGGATGGTATCGCTCGGCGATTATTTCCAGCGCCTTGGCGTAGCCTGACGAAATAAACGTGCCGCCCGATTCGCCTTTGTGAAAAAATTCTTCTTCGGTGACCTCGCTGGCCTCCGTGTGATGCGCGATGAAAACGATTTCGACGTTGCGGTAACGGGTCGAGATGAACTGGTAGAGCAGGAAGAAGAAACTGCGCGCCAGGTACTTCTTCATCGTGTCCATCGAGCCCGACGTATCCATGATGCAGATGACCGCGGCGTTCGATTCTTCCTTGGTGTCGACTTCGACGTGCTTGTAGCGCAAGTCGTCCTGATGAAACGGGAAGCGGCGGCGGACGCGCTGGAATGCCGCGACGCCGGGCGCATCGGCGAGGGCATCTTCGTCGAGCGTCTCCCCGTCCAGCGTGCCTTCTTCGAGTGCGATCTCATCGAGCGCGCCTTCAACGTCGGCGTCGGCGCCGATCTCGCGGTCGGCCTGCGATTGTTCGAGCGCGCGGTTGGCTGCGTTAAGCCGTTTGTCGGACGCGAGCATCCGCATCACGCGCTGCTTGGCGGTGCGCCGCTTGTCCAGCCTGATGCGAATGCCGACCTTGCGATAGCCCTTTCGCCGCGACGAGTATTCGGACTGAATTTCGCGCAGCGCACGCCGTTCGAGATTGGGCAGCTCGAGGTCCTCGAACATGATCTCGATTAATTCTTCGAGCGTTACGTCGGTCTCGTAGTAGTCGACGCCGGGCCGGTCACCGGCGTGCTCATCGCCTTTGCCGGGACCGTCCTTGCCCGTCTTGCCGACGACTTGCCCGGGACGCGAGTCGCCGTCTCCCTGCGAGGCACCAGGCGAGTTGTCGCCGAACACGAACCGGTATTCCTTGATTCCGCGCAGCGGAACCTTGATGACGCGGTCCTTGTCTTTGCCGATGATCGATTCTTCGGCGATGATGTCCGCGATATTTTCCCGGATAGATTCGCGAACTTTCTGCCGATGCCGCAGCCGGTCCCCGGCCGAGCGATCAGACCGCTCAGCGTCAGAAATCCGGTATTCGCGAAAGATAGTGTCGCCGCTCATCGTCCGCTCATCCGCGCGCGCTCAATCCTTCCACAGGTTATTTGCCGCGTACTTGAGTACGACGTCCACGCATGATTCGCAGTAGCCGTTCTCGAGCAGGTTTTTCACCATCGAGCTGTACTTCTCGCCCTGCTCCTCGTCGCGGGTGCGGGCCTTGGTGATGATGCGTGAAATGTCACGCACCGACGTCATCAGCTTTTTCTCGATCGCTTCCTTGAGCGGCTCGTAGCTCTTGTAGCTGATTTTTTCGCCGCGCCGCGACGTCGCCCACAGATATGCGATCACTTCCTGGCGGAATCCGTCGGCCGCCGATCCGATGATCGCGATTTGCTCCTCAATCGACTTCAGGAAGCCCTCGTCCGGCGACAGTTCCTCGTTGGTGTTGCGATCGCGCACGCGAGTCTTGTTGACGTACGCCTCGGCGTGATCGAGGTAGTTCTGGAACAGCGACTCGGCCTGCTCCTGGTACGAGTATACGAACGCGCGCGTGATCTCCTTTTCCAGCAAGTCGAGATATTCCTTGTGCAGGGTGTCCTGCAGGAACTCAAGATACTGCTTGCGCGTGTCGTCGGGCAGGTCGCCCTCTTTGGTCATCGAGATCAGCGCCTCGCGCACGTTGATCGGGTTGATGCAGTTGCCGGTGACGTTGTCCGACAGCGCGTTGTCGAGCGCCTTCATGATGAAGCGGGTCGAAATCCCCGACATGCCCTCGCGCTTGGTGTCTTCCTTCAGCTCCTGCACGTCGATTTTCTTGGTGCGCCCCTTCTCGACGACTTCTTCGCCGTTGTAGAGCCGCAGCTTGGTCATCAGATCGCACTTCGACGTCGGCTCGAGGCGCGACAGGATCGCGTACATCGAGGCGAGCTCGAGCGTGTGGGGCGCGACGTGCGCGCGAAAATCGGAGTTCTTGATGATCTTCTGGTAGATCTTGACCTCTTCGGACAGGCGCAGGTTGTAGGGCACCTTCACCACGACGATACGGTCGAGGATCGCTTCGTTAGTGTGATCGGCTTTGAACTTCTGCCACTCGGCCTCGTTTGAATGCGCGACGATGCAGGTGTCGACGTAGACCATGCCGTGCCGGCCGGGCGCCGGAATGACTTTCTCCTGCGTCGCCGTGATCATCGCGTGCAGGTACTCGGTCTCGTTTTTGAAAACTTCGATGAACTCGACGATTCCGCGGTTGCCGACGTTAAGCGCGCCGTTCAGTTCGAGCACGCGCGGGTCGCCCTCGGAGTATTGATCGAGCTTCGAGATGTCTTCCGATCCAATCAGCACTGAGGTGTCCTGGTTGTTCGGATCGACTGGCGGTACGACGCCGACGCCGACTCGGTTGCGCTTGGAGAAGTTGCGCGCGGCCACCGGAAATTCTTCGTAGCGATTGTTGAACTCGGACTTGAGGCGATAGCGGCACACCGGGCACAGGTCGCCCTCGATATGCACGCCGAGCATCTTCTCGAACTCGCGCCGCAGATGGCGCGGAACGAGATGCAGCGGCTCTTCGTTCATCGGGCAGCCTTCGATCGCGTAGATCAAGCCGACCTGCTCGAGGCCGCGCTGTACGCGCTCGACCAGCGAACTCTTGCCCGAACCTACCGGGCCCATCAGGTAGAGGACCTGGCGGCTCTCTTCGCCCTTGAGCGACGCGGAATGGAAGTAGCGGACGATCTGCGCGATGGTGCGCTCGATCCCGAAGAATTCCTCCGCGAAGAAATCGAAAACCTTCAGCGGCTCATCTTTATAAAGCCGCTTGGTGCGCGGATCGTCGGTGTCGGACAGGGGGTGAAGTCCGGCCGAGATTATCAAATCGTAGATCCGCGCGTGTGCGAGCTTGGTCATAATCGGGTCGGCTTTCACGACCTCGAGATATTCGAGCAAAGTGCCGCGCCACTGCTTCGACTCGCGTGCAGCGCGGTCTTCCTTGATCACTCGCTCGAAGTTATTGAGATCCGCCATCGGCTATCTCCTTCGGGTTCGGGTTATAGAATGTTGGACAGGAATACTGCCTGGGGGGAGCGGGCGCCGGTCGGGCCGTACTATTTCTGGAGCCCATCCTGAATGCGAGTATATCGGAGCCAGTCATTTGCAACAAGTAAGGTAGGTGCAAACGAACTCGCGAAGACACAATTTTTGCTAACAGGCTTGCAGCGCGCTGAATTCAGCATCACTCGAACAAACGTTCTGATACCGGCACCGTGTCGCCGAGCACGATACGCCCGCGATCGTTCTGCACCGTCGCGGCGAAGACGGTGTCGTCGTGCGCGAACGACAGCCACCATCGCTGCTCCATCGCGAGGCCGAGGTAGTGCGCCTTCTGCTCCATCGTGCGGAGCGCATCGAGATCGTACGCCTGGTTCCACGGCCCGCGGATATGCGAACGCGTCGGCACGATATCGGCGAGATGCATGAAGCATTCGCCGCCGTCGCTGACGATCGCAGCCTGATGGTCCCGCGTGTGTCCGCCGGTTACGACCGCGCGCACGCCCGTCACGACCTCGGTGTCGCCGTCGATTGCTTCGAGCATCGGGCGCACTGGCGCGAGAATTTCTTCAGCATGCCGATACGCCGCGCGGAGCCGCTCGTTGCGCGGATGGTCGGCGATTTCGAGCTCGCCGCGCTGCACGAAGATTCGCGCACGGGGGAACGCGGCTTCGAACGCGCCGGAACCGCGCCGCCGCACGATTCCTCCGCAATGATCGAAATGCAGATGCGAGACGATCAGATGCGTGATGTCGCCCTCCTCCATCCCGACGGCCTTCAGATGCTGCGGGAGCCAGCCGTCGCCATGATCGAAGATCTGGCGCTCGACGTCGCTCAGCCGATTGCCGATTCCGGTATCGACCAGGATCGCGTCGCTGCCCTTCATGATAAGCGGACACGTCAGGTTGAGGCGGATTCGGTTGCGCTCGTCGGGAGGGTGGTTGTGCTTCCAAAGTTCGCGCGGCACGACCCCGAACATGCATCCGCCGTCATTGCGCCACAAACCGTCGGCGAGGAACGCGACGGTGAACGCGCCGATCTTGATCTTCGGTGGTGTCTCAGCCATCGCGCGTCCTCAACTTCCCATCAGCCAGGTTCCCAGCATCAGCGCGATACCGCCCATCGCGACTATTGCGAGGTGCGCGCGCACCATCCGCGTCATCGCGCCCGGGACCGCATCGTCGCGCCCGGGCGAGACGACCGCTCTGATCACGGCGCCGATTCTCATCGACCAGGTCATCACGACGATCATAACGATAAACAACACGACCTTGATCGCAAGCACGGTCATGAACGCGGTCGAGAACACGAAGCGTCGCGCCACGCCCGCCGTCATCAGGTTGATGAATCCGGTGACGAGCAGGACGATCGCCGCAACGAGGCCGAGCAAATCGATTTTGGGACCCGCATTAGCGACGAAATTCCGCTGCTCGACGCTCTCCGCCGGAAGTGCAAGTCCCGCGATGACAAAGCATGCACACGCGCCGACCCAGATAGCGCCCGCGGCAGCATGCGTCCAAAGAATCGCAGAAGGGAGCAATCAGAACCTCGCCGGTGAGACTGCAAAAAGACTAACGATTCTCGCGCGCGATTACACCCCGGCGGTGAGCATCCCCGGGGCGCGCACGACTGCAACCTCACCCCTAGCCCCTCTCCCTTCTGGAGAGGGGAATATGTTGCAATGCACCTACAGGCGGGGAATAGCTTGGTGCGGTACGTGACAGGCCGGAATGTACTTTCCTACTGTAGTAGGATAGATTCAATGCTGCGCCTCAGATGGTGTGTTTTTACAGCAGATGAAAACGTGGTATTGGACACGCAATCGCTGCGCTCTGGGAGGGGGATTTATTTGGATTCTTGGCAATTTTAGCAACTACGTTCGCTTTCGCATGGAAACGATCTGATCACTGGTACGATCACCATGAGGAGTTTCCTGAAATTGCGGACGAAATCGAGTATGAACGCTGCGCTGCTGAATTTCTGAATGCCCCCCTCAGTCCAACAATGGTGGAAGGCGTCCGACGTTGCGACGGCGACACGATTCGATATGACCGCGCAACCCAGAATTTCGCAGTCATGCAGCCGGACGGAACAATACGCACGTTTTTCAGGCCGTCGAAAAGCTGGCACGGGTTTAGCAGCAATTTGGAGTACTTCCAAAAGGAATGCGCGAAATGAACAAAACATATTACTGCCCCGTATGTGGCTACGACCAATTGGTTGAGCCGCCCGCTAATCACAGTATCTGTTCCTGCTGCGGCACTCATTTTGGTTATCACGATGTGGGGCATAGTTGGTCCGAATTGCGGGAAAAATGGCTGCTTAAAGGTGCTCCGTGGTTCAGTCACGCCATTCCGCGCCCGGCTCGATGGAATGCGTTGGAGCAGTTGCAGAAGTTGGCAGACATCGAGGCCGTACGGGTTAGTGCAGACAGTGACGTAACCAAAACTACAAAGGTGGTTATCAAGCGCCCGCTCGCTGCCGCATAAGCCACTAGCTGATGCCAAAACTATTGATCTTCGCTCCATGCGAGAAAGTATTGGTCGATGAACTGACTCATACGGTCACGCTGATCGGAGTTTTGCAGGAGCTTCACTATAAGGTGCCCCCTGGCACAGCAATGCAGCCGAACTCTTTGCTCCCCCTCAACTGGCAGGTTATCAGCCTTTGGCAGGAAGAAGATCCAGCCGACGCCGGAGTTGAGTTTGAACAGCGGCTAGCTCTTGAGAACAACGCTGGACAAGTTCTATTCGCGAATGAAGTGAAATGGAGATTCACGCGCCCATCGCAACGCATGGTTGCAAATGTACCGGGCCTCCCGATAGGATCCCGCAAGCTGACGCTCAGACTGTCTTATCGTGTGCCTCCATCACATTGGATCGAAGCAGCGACATTTCCGATCGAACTGATGCAGGACGTGATTTAGCTGACAGAGACGGCCGCTTTAGGAGCGGGCGGACCGCTTTCACGAGTATCTTCTCGAATTTCTTCATATCCACGTCCGCAGGTTCTCAAACTGTTTTTTCTCAGACGCTCGTCGTCGGCGCGCTGTTCGTCGCTTGGAACGTGTTTTTCGGGGCGTGCGGACCGTACGCTTTGTGGAAGCCACCGATAATCCCCTTCTGTAGAGGGCAATAAGAATCCTCACCTTTGATTCTTTGGGAAGGGGAGACGATGTTGGCGGGCGGCGGCGTTTTGAGCTACTAGGGTTTTTGACAGCGGAGGTGATTTGCGATGCTCAATCCTTATATCGAGGCGCATGAGGTGCGCGACTTGATCCTTAAGAAGGAAATCAAGCCGCGCGAGGTTGCTGAATTTTTTATCGCGCGCGTTCAAAAGCTCAATCCGAAGCTGGGCGCGTTCATGACTATCACGCCGGAGCGCGCGCTGGCCGACGCTGACCGAATCGAGAAGATGAGCGATGCGGAGCGGCATCGGGCGCTGATGTTCGGGGTGCCGTACTCGATCAAGGACCTCAACTGGACCAAAGACATCCCGACCTCGATGGGGTCGAAAAACTACGAGAACTTCATGCCCCCTGCCGACGAGGAAATCGTCATCCGGATGCGCAATGCGGGTGGGATATTGCTCGGCAAGACAACCACGCCCGAGTTCGGCGGGCGTCCGACGACCGAGGGCGGCCATTGTCCGCCCGCGCGCAACCCTTGGAACCTCGAGCATACGGCAGGGGGGTCGAGCGGCGGCGCCGGCAGCGCGCTTGCGGCCGGACTCGGGCCGCTCGCGCAGGGCAGCGACGGCGGAGGCTCGATTCGAATCCCGTCGGCATGCTGCGGCGTGGTCGGAATCAAACCGTCGCGGGGACGAATTTCACAGTCGCCGGTGGCAGGCGAGGCGTGGGCTGGATTCGCGACTTTCGGCCCGATGGCGCGATCGGTGCGCGACGTCGCCACGATGCTCGACGTGATGCACGGACCGGTCGTCGGCGATCCGTATTGGGCGCCGGAGCCGGTTACTTCGTTCAAGGCCGCGGTCGAGATACCGCCGCGTCATCTGCGGATCGGAATGATCACGAAAACCTCGCTCGCGAAAGTTGATGCGGAAACGCTCGACGCACTCGATTCCGCCGCGAAACTGTTCGAAGAGATGGGCCATCGCGTCGAGCCCATCAGCTGCGACCCTGGCGGCCGCATGCGCGATATCGTGATGTCGCTGATATGCGCCGGCGTCGCGTCGACGCCGGTCAAGGACATCGAGCTGGTCGATCCGGTGGTGCGTGCGCTGTGGGAGGCCGGGCAGAAAATCACCGCGGTCGAGTACATCACCAACGTCACCCGGATGCATAACCTGGCGCGCGAAATCGTGCAGGACCTCGCGCCGTACGATGCAGTCATCTCGCCCGTCACCAGCCGGCCCGCGGTCAAGCTCGGCACCTTGCCGTCGCATCCGAGTAAATACCTCGACGAGCTGCCCGAATGGATTCCGTTCACGTTCCCGTTCAACGCGACCGGCCAGCCGGCCTTCTCGGTGCCCAACGGATTCAACAAATCGGGGCTGCCGCTCGCGATGCAAATCGTCGGTCGTCAGACCGACGAGGTGACGATCATCGGGCTCGCCGCGCAATTCGAAAAAGCGCGCCCATGGAAGGACAAACATCCGCCGCTCGACTGATTCGACATCACAAGCAACATAGGAACCTGCATCATGGATGAACTCGCGAAACTCGACGCAACCGCCCAAGCCGAGATGGTGCGGCGTGGCGACGCGAAGCCGGTGGAACTCGTGCAGGCCGCGATCGATCGAATCGAGCGGCTGAATCCTCAGCTCAACGCCGTTATCCATAAGCACTACCAGCGCGCGCTCGACCAGGCTCGCGGCCAGATTCCCGACGGCCCATTCCGCGGAGT
Source organism: uncultured delta proteobacterium (assembly GCA_963850125.1). Classification (GTDB taxonomy): domain Bacteria; phylum Desulfobacterota; class Binatia; order Binatales; family Binataceae; genus Binatus. Next base: position 14,507 of record CAWKKB010000004.1, read on the forward strand.
GCCTTTTTTGCTGAAGGATCTCGGCGCGGGCAATCTCGCCGGCGACCCAATTCATTGGGGCACGCGATTCCTCAAGGACGCGGGACACTGTGCCAAGACCACTTCGCATCTCGTGAACAAGTTCAGCGCCGCCGGCCTGGTGATCGTGGGTCGCACCAACGTGCCGGAACTGGGAGCATGGTCGACCACCGAGCCTGCCTCTTATGGACCGACGCGCAATCCCTGGAATCCTGCGCACTCTTCGGGCGGGTCCAGCGGCGGAGCCGCTGCTGCCACTGCGGCCGGAATCGTGCCATTCGCGCATGCCAGCGACGGCGGCGGTTCGATTCGCAATCCCGCGAGCCAGTGCGGCCTCGTCGGGTTGAAGCCGAGCCGCGGCCGCATCTCGCTCGGCCCCGATACCGGCGAGTACTGGGCCGGGATGGTGTTCGAGTTTGCGGTCGCCCGCTCCGTGCGCGACACGGCGACGCTGCTCGATTGCGTACACGGCGTGATGCCTGGCGATCCATATACCGCATCTACGCCCGCGCGGTCGTTTCGAGAGGAGGTCGGGTCACCGCCGGGAAGATTGCGCATCGGCGTGATGGATACCTTTCCCGACGGCCTGGTTCATGCCGATTGCCGCGAGGCCGCGAGTCTGGCCGGTCGTCTACTGGAGCGGCTCGGCCACGTCGTCGAGGCGTCGCACCCGCCCGCTATCACGGAGCAGATGGAGAACGCCGTCACTGTCGTCGCGGCATGGCAGGCGCATGAGGTTGATTCGCTCGGCGAATTGCTCGGCCGTGAAATTCGCGCCGAAGACATGGACTCCGACAATTGGGCTCTCACCGAGGTCGGCAAAGCGATCACAGCGCGCGACTATCTGGCTGCGCTCGAGACCTACAACACCTTCAGCCGCTCGATGGCTTCGTGGTGGGCAACCGGGTGCGACATTCTTGTCACGCCGACGATTACGCGGCCGTCGCCGAAGATAGGCGAGCTGGTGCCCGACCCGTCCAAGCCGCTCGATGCGTTCCGGCGCAGCGCGGAGGTGCTGACGCTGTGCGCGCCGTTCAACATCACCGGGCAGCCGGCGATTTCGCTGCCGCTGCATTGGAACCGCGAGGGGCTGCCGATTGGCGTGCAGTTCGTCGCGCCGATGGGCCGTGAAGACTTGTTGATTCGTCTGGCCGCGCAGCTGGAGAACGAGGTTCGCTGGAGCGAGCGCCGTCCTCCAATACACGCGTAACTAAAGGAGCGCACCGCGATGCTTAGTCCGTACATCGAAGCATGGGACCTGCGCGAGTTGGTGCTCAAGAAGGAAGTGAAGCCGCGCGAGGTTGCGGAATTCTTTAACGCGCGGGTTGAGAAGCTGAATCCGAAGCTGGGCGCGTTCATCACCGTCACTGCAGAGCGCGCGCTTGCGGACGCGGCCCGGCTCGAGAAGATGAGCCCCGCGGATGCGGTCAAGCTGCCGCTGTTTGGCGTTCCGTATTCGCTCAAGGATCTGCTCTGGACCAAGGATATTCGCACCACCTTCGGATCGAAAAACTACGAGAACTGGCATGCTCCCGCCGATGCGGAACTCGCGGTTCGGCTCGCCAATGCCGGCGGTATTCTGCTTGGGAAAACATCCACGCCTGAATTCGGATTGCGGCCGACCACCGAGGGCGGACTTTGTCCGCCGGCGCGAAATCCGTGGAACCCCGAGCATACCGCGGGCGGCTCGAGCGGCGGGTCGGCGTCTGCCGTTGCCGCCGGATTGCATCCTGTTGCGCAGGGCAGCGACGGCGGAGGCTCGGTGCGAATCCCGTCGGCATGCTGCGGGCTGGTCGGAATCAAACCGTCGCGCGGACGAATCACGCGCGCGCCGTCGGAGGGCGAATCGTGGGGCGGGCTTTCCACCACCGGTCCGATCGCGCGGACCGTTCGCGACGCGGCGCTGATGCTTGATGCGATGGCCGGCATGCTGCCGGGCGATCCGTACGCGGCGCGGCCGCATACCCGTCCGTTCGTCGAAAAGGTCTCGGCCCATCCGAAAAAACTTCGGCTCGCCTTTATCAACCGTAGCGAACTTGGCACCGTCGACGCCGAGACTCTCGCCGCGCTCGAGTCAGCATGCGGTGTGCTGCGCGAGATGGGGCATAGCATCGAGCCGCTCACCCTCGATCCGGGAGCGATGATCGGCAAATTTGCGCGCGTGATCGTCGGCTCGTCGGTCTCGGCGCTGAACATCCCGAATCCGGACCTGCTCGATCCGGTGGTGCGCGGAAGCTACGAATGGGGCGCGAAAATTTCCGCCGCCGACTACATCCGCGCGATAACCGGGATGCACAATACGTCGCGGGAAATCATTCACGCGCTGATGCCCTACGACGCGCTGATCGCCCCGACGCTCACGCGGCCCGCCGTGCGTATCGGCACGCTGGCGACAGATCCCGCGACTGGCGCCGACGAAATCTACAGCTGGATCGCGTTCACCTTCCCGTTCAACTCGACCGGTCAGCCCGCGATTTCGATCCCCAACGGATTCAGCAAGGCGGGCCTGCCGCTCGCGCTTCAAATTGTCGGACGTCCGGGAGACGAGGCCGGCATAATCGCGCTGGCGGCGGAGTTCGAGCGCGCGCGGCCCTGGAAGGATAGGCATCCTCCGATTTAGAGAGCTTCGCGTACCTTTTAAGAGCTTCGCCTACCTGCGCACGCGAGCGACCTCACCCTTAGGAGAATCATCGTCTGCGCGGCGGGCGGCAGGGGTGACCCCTGCACCCAGTGAGAGACGCAAAGTTGCGCGCGGCGCGCTACTTTGCTCTCAGGGTCGATGGCCAAATGGCGCACATAACAGATGTACTGTTCGGCTTTCATCCATCCGGGTGCACGTAGCGCATAGTCAATACCCCCTTTCCCTTTTGGAGAGGGGAACAAATTACGCTGACACTTCTGGAACCCGCGGACCGGGGCCGACCTGTATCGCATTGCACTGCTGAACCGCGACCGAGAATTGGCTGTCGGTGCCGGGAATCGCGCGCTCGGCGGGTTGTGGGCAATGTATGATGCCTGTTAATGGCGGATTAACGTGTATTAAAGCGCTTTTGCTCGTCGGGCCAACCTCTGGTGCAAATCTTGCTGCTAGGGCGTGACCAACCTCCGGGTCTCTATTTTAGAGGCGGGGAAAGATGGGGACAAATGGGGAGAATCTATGAGCTATAAGACGAATGGGGCAGCTTTGGTTGCTTGCATGCTTGCGATCGGTGTTGCGTCAACGCCACAAAAGGCGTCCGCGCAGGTCTGCACCGCAGTACCGCCAACCCAGCAAACAGCCTTGACCCGCCCGATTCCGCTCGGCATTTCGGGTGGAAATATCCACTCGCTCCTCAAGAACAAAAAGGGAAAGGTGGACGGTTGTTTCAGCGGGACGCTGGGGTCGATGGTCCAGGACTCAGCGGATAATGAATACATCCTCAGCAACAATCATGTGCTCGCGGATCAGAACGCGGCGAAACCCGGCCAGCTAATCGTGCAGCCCGGCCTGGTTGACGTTCAATGTCTGCAGGGTACGAGCGGCGCGGTCGCAACCTTCAGCAAGACGATCAAGCTCAAGTTCGGGGGTGGCAAGAACTCAGTTGACGCAGCGATCGCGGCGATTGAGCCTGGACTGGTGAGCCCCGAAATCCTCTTTATCGGCGAGATAGGAGAGACGCCGGCGACGCCAACAGTCGGGCTGGCGGTGCAGAAAATGGGCCGTACGAGTTGCCTCACGACTGGAGTGATCGCGACGCTCTTCGTCAACATAACGATAAATTATTCTGATAATCCCAAGCAGCCGAAATTGGCTAAATTCATGGACCAGATTGCCATAACCGGCAACCAGCAAACCCCCATCTTCAGCGCTGCTGGTGATTCCGGATCGCTAATCTTAACTCAGGACGATTGCCCGGAGCCGGTCGCTTTGCTGTTCGCGGGCTCTACCAACGGATCGATCACGATAGCCAATCCAATCTCCACGGTGTTGAGTAGCCTGAATGTCTCGATGGTGGGAACCTGCACCGAGGCACTCACGTCCGACGCGGCGACTCCAGAGGTTCTGGCCGAGAGCATGGGGATGACGACGGAGATCGTCGCGTCGGCCAAGGCGGTTCGCGACCGGCACGAGAATCAGCTTATGAGCCTCGAGGGCGCGATAGGCACTGGAATAGGAGCGAGCGATCAACCAGGTCAGGCCGCGATCGATGTTTACGTCAAGAAGCTTTCGCCGGAGGCGCAGGCCGCCGCACCGGCAGACGTCGAAGGTCTGCCGGTTAAGCTGATCGAAAGCGGAGAAGCAGTCGCCTACTGAGATCGGGCGCTCTCGGCGAGCCGTGATCGAAGTTCGACACGGATGCGTGGTGACGCGTTCCGGGCGGGGATCGGCCTATCCTCCCGGCGTTGAAAAATTGCATCTGGTGCTTACGCCGGACGTGGTGTAATCTCGCGAACTCTATTTTCAAAAAGGGGACATTGCTACGAAGTATTTAGCAATAGCGGCTTCCTTAGCGGTTTGGTTGTTGATGATCGGCGCAGCGTCGATACAGGCCGGTGCGTTCCAAATTGCCGCACAATCAAAGCCCGCCCCGAAGCACGCGCCGGTCGAGATGCTTCGCGACGAGAACGGCAATCCCCTGCACGTACTCGATAGTCAGCTAGTAAGCGGGAATTGGTCCGGCTACATACTGCCGAAGTTTCTGACCAAGAAGAACTACACGGCAGGACAGGCGACGTGGATAGTGCCCGAGGTTTTCCCGGACGGGATCGAATCGGCGTCATCAAGCTGGATCGGGATCGGCGGGTTTTGCAAGAGCAAGAAATGTAAGAAGGGCGACATCGACAAGAGCCTGATTCAGCTCGGCACCGAGCAGGATGTTTCCAGCGACGGCGTGACCAACTACTACGCCTGGTACGAAATGCTACCGCAGGCCGAAACTCCGACGACGCTCCCAGTGAATCCCGGCGACCGCATAACCGCGTCCTTGAGCTGCGCCGGCAAATGCAAGAACAAGCAGTCATGGACGCTTTCAATTTTAAATGAGACCACCGGCGATAGCTTTAGCAAGGTCGTAACCTACAAATCCTCGAAACTTTCGGTGGAAGTTATTCAAGAGGCTCCAAGCGACCAGCACGGAGTTCTGCCGCTGGCGGATTTTGGCAGCATAACTTTCAGCGACAGCACCGCGGATGCGGAAAGCGTCAATTTCTCCCTGGGCGACAGTCTTGTACTGGAGGATCCCAACGTTGGCGCCAGTTCAAACGTGTCGGTTCCGGACTCGACACTGGATGGCTTCAACGCGTGCTTCAGTCCCGACAGCACACTTGCGGCGTGTTCCAGCCCCTGAACCCAGCTGATCTGAATGCTGTTTCCGTGACCTCCACTCGTTGGGGCGTTAAAAAATTGCTGTCTGGTGCGGCTCCATCGGACGTGGTGTAATTTCCCCGGATTCGATTTTCAAAAAGGGGAGATTGCTACGAAGTATTTAGCAATAGCGGCTTCCTTCGCAGTGTGGGTGTTGGCGATCGGCGCAGCGCCGGTGCCAGTAGGCGCGGCCACCTGCGATCAACAAGCGACGTTGCCCCGTCCGATTCCGCTCGGCGTCTCCGGCGGAAATATCAACGCGTTCACCAATCACAACAAATTCTGCTTCAGTGGGACCCTGGGCTCGATGGTGCAGGACGAGAGCGCCAACCAGTACATCCTGAGCAACAATCATGTGCTCGCGGACATCAACAAGGCGAAGCCCGGCGACCTAATCGTTGAGCCCGGCCTGGCGGAAAATGCAATTGCGTGCCAGCAGATACCGGGCGACGCGGTCGCAACCTTTACCCGCACCGTCAAAATCAAATTCTCAGGCAAGAACACAATCGATGCGGCGATCGCGGCGGTTGATCCGGAAGACGTGAGCCCCGAGATTCTCAACATCGGGGGCATTGCAGACTCGGTGGCGACGCCAGAACCCGGACTTGCGGTACAGAAAATGGGCCGCACGACTTGCTTCACGACCGGAACGATTTCGTCAGTTAGCGGGAACTTCAAGATAAATTACGGCGGAGGCAAGGTAGCGAAGTTCATCCATCAGATTGTGATCAACGGGCCGGCGCCCCCGAATAACTTTGGCGGACCTGGCGACTCCGGATCACTGATCGTAACTCAGGACGCTTGCCCGCAGGCGGTTGCTCTGCTGTTCGCTGGATCAGGTAATGAAAAGCAGACGATAGCCAACCCAATCTCCGATGTGCTGAGCGGGCTGGGTGTTTCGATGGTCGGGAGTTGCACACCCGCGGCGGCGTCGGATACGGCGCAACCGGATGTGGTGGCCGGAAACGTCGGCATGTCGAAGGAGGTCGTCGCTTCGGCGGCTGCGGTTCGCGACCGCCACGAGGACGAGCTCATGAAAATCCCGGGCGCGATCGGCACCGCCATCGGGATGAGCGATCAATCCGGTCAGCCCGCAATCGAGGTCTACGTCAAGAAGATGACGCGGCAGGCACAAGCCGCCGCGCCGAAAGAGGTCGAGGGCGTGCCCGTGAAGCTGATCGAAAACGGCGGCTTCGTCGCGTACTGAGTTAGAGCTTAGCCGCTCAGGACCTCGCTTCTAGGACCAGGTTGAACGGGGTCGCGGTGGCGCGGCGGACTCGGGAGAAGCCGCCCGCGGTCAAGACCTCGCGCAGGCGCGCTTCGCCGGCCTGCGTACCCAGGCCCAGGCCGACTTCCTGCGACAGCGATCCCGGCACGCAGATCATCGTCGATGCGGCGTAGAACACGCGGCCTATAGGATTCAAATTGTCCTCGAGGCGATCGTTGCCGAACGGCTCGACCACCATCCAGGTTCCATCTTCCGCCAGCGTTGATTTCACATGCGCGGCCGCGCCGACCGGATCGCCCATGTCGTGCAGGCAATCGAAGAAGGCGACCAGGTCGAAAGTTCCCGGGTAATCCTTGGCCGTAGCGCGCTCGAAGGTGGCGCGATCGGCGACGCCAGCTTCGCGCGCCGATTCGCGGGCACGATCGATCGACGGTTGATGATAGTCGAAGCCAAAGAACTTCGATTTCGGAAACGCTTTCGCCATCAGGATTACCGAAGCGCCGTGGCCGCATCCGACGTCCGCGACGCGCGCGCCGCGCTCGAGCTTTTGCTTGACGCCGTCGAGTGCGGGAATCCATTCGGAGACCAGATGCATCGCGTAGCCGGGTCTGAAGAAACGCTCGGTGCCGCGGAACAGACACGGGTCGTGTTCGTGCCATCCGACGCCTCCGCCATTACGAAACGCGTTGGCGACTTTGGGTTCATCGCGGACGGCCGCGGCTGCGATCTCGTACATCGCCGGGAAAAATGCCGGCCCGTTTTCATCGGCAAGCACCAACGCCTGCTCAGGCGAAATCGAGAAGCGGCCCGAGGCGGCGTCGTAGTTGATGTAACCGGCGGCGGCCTGGGCAGCGGCCCATTCGCGCACGTAGCGCTCCACGGTGCCGGTCTTCGATGCGAGTTCGGCGGACGTCAAGGGTCCGCCGGCGGCGAGAGTTTTGTAAAATCCAAACTTGTCGCCGAGCAGCACCAGCGCCGAACCCATCGCAGCGCCGATGTCGCCGAACATTCTGTCCATGAGTTGTTGGAGTTTGTTTTCGTCGATAGCCATAACAATCCTCCGGCCTCCCGTCGTTTGTCTCTTGTTTAGGAAGAGCGCGCGCCTGCGTCAACGCGTGAGGGGGCGGCTTTTGCGCGGGTGTCCGTAGCGCAGAATTGCAGCGTCGCGTTCGAAAGCTTCAGCGATTGCGTTTGAGACCAGCCGAATCCTGGCGGCACGTCGCAAATCCTGATGAATGACCATCCACACCTGACGCATCGTCGGCCGTTCATTTGGCCATAAGCGCTCCAGTTCAGGATTGTCGTCGGCGAGGCAACACGGCAACTCGCCGATCCCGATTCCATGTTCGACCGCCCTGATCTGCACGAAGGCGGTCCCCGTCGTATGCATCGCGATGCGGGCGTCCTCGAGCGATTCGCCCTGAAAAGGCATCCCGAAAGACGGCGGCGTGACCGGGTACTTGATAAGAGAATGACCTCGCAGGCCCGCGCCGCGTTTGGGTCTGCCATGGGCGGCCAGGTATCGATTGGATGCGTCCGGCGACTTGGATCGATCCTGGGACTGTTGGCGCTGTTCACGACGTTCGGGTTTGCAGCGGGGCCGGCCATAGCGGGGCGGATTTTCGATGTGACCGGCAGCTACACCGGCGCCTGGATTATGTTCATCGCGATGGGACTCGTATCGGCGCTGGCGATGCGCTCAACCCTGCCGCTGCCCGACGAGGAAGCCCGCATCGCGGTCGACAAGGTACTGCCGCTGAATCCCGGCCAGGTGTAGGGCTCAGCTGCCGCGCCTTAACGCGGCGGCAGGTTGAAAGCTTGGGCTAGGAGCTCGTGCGAGCGCATCCGCGCCTGATGGTCGTGTATAACAGTCACGATCATCACTTCGTCGATATGCAATACACTCGCGATGTCGACCAGGGTGTCGCGGACATGGTCGGGCGTGCCGATGATCGCGCGCGGCCATTCACCCGTCTCGCGCATCGTCACGTCGGCGGGTAAGGGCCCGGTGCCGAGTTCGGCGAGCGCTTGCTCGGGCGTGGGGATTGGTCCGCGCATTCCCTGGCGCGCGTGACGCACGAATAGTCGCACACTGGACGCCATCCGTTGAGCTTCGGCGTCAGTCGGTGCGCATATCGCGCTGATTCCCAGGACCGCAACCGGTGCGGACAGCTCGTTCGAAGGCTTGAAGTGCGAACGATAGTACTCGATCGCTGCGCGCGTGTGAGTGGGATCGATGAAGTGCGCGAAGGCATACGGCAATCCGAGCTGCGCCGCCGCGGCTGCGCTCCACATGCTAGAGCCGAGCAGCCAGACCTCGGGGGCGCCCGGCATCGCGGGCGAAAGCTCGATGCGGCTGAAGGCGTGATCGGGACGGAAGCCGCCGTGGAGGAACGCGATCAGCTCGAGCAATTGCCTGGGGAAGTCGTCTTCGGTTTGCTGCGAATTGCGATCGCGGCGCAACGCGAATGAATCGAGCGGGCTGCCGCCAGGTGCGCGGCCGATGCCAAGATCGATACGGCCGGGATAGAGCGCGTGCAAAACGCGGAAACTCTCCGCGACTTTCATCGGGCTGTAATGCGGGAGCATCACGCCTCCCGAGCCGACGCGGATGTGCGAGGTCTCTGCGCCGACGCGCGCGATGAGAACTTCGGGCGCAGGGCTGGCGAATGCGCCGGTCGCATGATGCTCGGCGATCCAGTAGCGCTCGTAGCCGAGCCGGTCGGCGAGTCGCGCAAGCTCGATGGTGTTTCGAAAAGCGTCGGCGGTAGTGAAGCCGGCAGGAACGGGGCACTGGTCGATGATGGAGAGTTTCACAGCGATTACAGCAACATCTTGCTTCGCTGCGCGAGCGGATTCCAGCCTGGTGCCCTCGCCCGCTATCGGGAGAGGATTAGGGAGAGGGACAACTGTGTGGCGCGGTTGTCTGTTGCGCCGCACATTCTTCTTCCAAAGTCCCTCAGCCGCGCTGGGAGCGCGGCCTCGCCCGATACAGGGAGAGGCAATTCAGATGCTCTGGTAAAAGTTGTACGCATCCGCGAGAATCCGCTTTGTGAGTTTCAGCCGAAGACTCATCGGCGGAACAACACTCTACATGGAGGAAGAATAATCATGAGTTGGGATTTTGAAACCGAGCCTGAGTTCCAGAAGGAGCTCGACTGGATCGAAAAATTCGTGCGCGAGGAGGTCGAGTCGCTCGAGTTCGTCCTCGATTGCCATCCTTATGACGTGCGCGATCCGAAACGCAACGCGCTCGTGCGCCCGCTTCAGGCCGAAGTAAAAAAGCGCAAGCTGTGGGCGTGTCATCTCGGGCCGGAGCTCGGCGGACAGGGCTACGGGCAGGTCAAGCTCGGACTCATGAACGAAATTCTGGGACGCGCAACCTACGCACCGATCGTGTTCGGATGCCAGGCGCCCGACTCGGGCAACGCGGAGATCCTCGCGCATTACGGGACGCCCGAGCAGAAGAAAAGATATCTGCAGCCGCTGCTCGACAACGAAATCGTGTCGGCGTTCTCGATGACCGAGCCGCAGGGCGGTGCCGATCCTAAGGTGTTCACGACTCATGCAGAGCTGAAGGGCGATAGCTGGGTGATCAACGGCGAGAAGTGGTTTTCGTCGAATGCGCATCTCGCGTCGTTCCTGATCGTGATGGTCGTGACGGATCCCGACGCGAAGGAATACAACCGCATGTCGATGTTTATCGTGCCGAAAGATACTCCGGGCGTGAACATTTTGAAGAACCTTGGCGTGGGGACGCATGAGCGCGGCGGCAGTCACGCGTACATCCGCTATGAAGACGTTCACGTGCCGAAGGACCATATGCTGGGGCCTCGCGGCGGCGCGTTCGTGGTGGCGCAGACGCGGCTTGGCGGCGGCAGGATTCATCATGCGATGCGGACGATTGGGCAGGTGCGCAAGGCATTCGACATGATGTGCGAGCGGGTGCTGTCGCGCACGACGCAGGGATCGCGGCTCGCGGACAAGCAGATGGTGCAGGAGAAAATCGCGGACTCGTGGATGGAGATCGAGCAGTTCAGATTGCTGGTGCTGCGCACTGCGTGGAAGATCGATCGCTACAAGGACTACCTGAAAGTGCGCAAGGATATCGCCGCGGTGAAAGCGCTGATGCCCAAGGTATTCCACGACGTGGCGGCGCGCGCGCTACACCTGCACGGATCGCTCGGCGCCACCGGCGAGATGCCGTTCGTCGAGCAGGTGATCCAGAGTTTCCACATGGGACTCGCGGACGGGCCGACCGAGGTCCACAAGATAACCCTTGCGCGACAGGTGTTGCGCGACTACAAGGCGACCGACGGTTTGTTCCCGACTCAGCACATCCCGCGGCTGCGCGAGGCCGCGATCAAGAAGTATGCGGACAAGATCGAGCTCGAGGTGGCGAATCAATAGGCTTGTCAGACTTACAGTCGCACTCTTCGGCGAGCTGTAAATTCTTCAGGATCTCGGCGCAGGGCGTCTCCAACTCTGTTGGGGTTTATTGGGCACAGAAAATGCTCAATCGATCCTACAGGTAGACGACCATGGGCAAGATGTTTTTGTCGTTGGGATTCTGGATGACGATTCTGCTGTTTATCGCGCTTGGTTACGCATATGAAGAGGCATGGGGCGCAGAGTGCGTAGGTTCGATTAATTGTAGTTATACAAACGTAACTCGCGCGTCCTGGATTTCTCCAGACGACAATTGGCACTTTGAAAATGACCTCGGGGCCAGCGACGACGTCCGTCGCCATAGATGCGCGTCCAACGCATCGCGAGGTGACGACTATCCCGACTTTCAGCAGATGGCGAATTTGCAAGCCGGCGACAGGCCCGTCTACGCCCCCGGCTTCTCGCTCACATTAACGCGTCGTCCTCCTGAAGTGAGCCTTTGTCCGGGGCCGATCGAAATTCCGCGTCACTGAAATATCGCCTACGGGCCGGGCCGGCTGGCTTCTCTCCACTTTCCTCGCAAAATGAATTTTTTCTTCGCAAAATAAATTTCGAAGATTGACGCGTCCCTGCGACGCGTCTTTGCGATTCTTTCAGTTGCATTTTGAAACCCGATTCGACTAGAACGGAGAAGCCCGGTCAGGGTATACGTGCGATCGAAAAGGAGACCACTATGCAGACGATCAAGTTTGACGATATCCCGGCGCTCACGGCGAAGATCAGCAAGGAGTTCGGGCCCTGGAGCGAGCCGATTCAGGTGACGCAGGAAAAAATCAACCAGTTTGCTGACGTGACCGGCGACCATCAGTGGATTCATATCGATATCGAGCGGTGCAAAAAAGAAAGTCCGTTCGGCGGGCCGGTGGCACATGGATTTTTGACGTTGAGCTTGCTGCCCGCGTTCAAGAATACCGACGAATACTCAGTCGCCGGATTTCGCAACGTGGTGAATTACGGCGCGAACAAGCTGCGCTTCGTCTCGCCCGTGCCCGCCGGCGCCAGCGTTCATGCCCGCTCGCGGCTGATCGCGGTCGAGCCGCGACCGATGGGCACGATGCTTACGCGCGAGACGGAAATCCAGGTGGTTGGACAGCAGAAACCGGCAGTGCTCTACGAGGCCCTGATGCTTTTCGTAAAGTAGGCGGAGATTAGCCGATGGCGTACGAACAGATTATTTACGAGGTCGACGACAATATCGCGACGATCACGCTCAACCGGCCGGAGAAGCTCAACGCCTTCACCGGAATCATGATGAACGAGATGCTCGACGCGTTCGACAAGGCCGACGCGGACGATAACGTTCGCGCGATCATCGTGACCGGCGCGGGCCGCGCGTTCTGCGCGGGCGCGGATTTGTCGGCAGGTCCCAGGACCTTCGACTCGACGCGCGAGGATCGTCCGGATAGGAAGGCTGCGATCAAGTCCGACGGCAGCGTGGATTGGAGCAACGAAGCCGTTCGCGACGGAGGCGGACGGCTGACGCTGCGCATCTTCGAGTGTCTGAAACCGGTGATCGCGGCGGTGAACGGACCCGCGGTCGGCGTCGGCGTGACGATGCAGCTCGCGATGGATGTGCGGCTGGCGTCGGAGAACGCGCGCTTCGGCTTCGTGTTCTCGCGGCGCGGGATCGTGCCTGAGGCGTGCTCGAGCTGGTTCTTGCCGAAGATCGTCGGCATCGCGCAGGCGCTGGAATGGACCTTTACCGGGCGCGTGTTCTCAGCCGAGGAAGCGTTGGAAGGCCGGCTGATCAAGAAGATCTACAAACCGGATCAACTTATTCCGGCGGCGCGCTCGCTCGCACGCGAAATTGCCGACAACACGTCGCAAGTGTCGGTCGCGCTGATTCGTCAGATGTTGTGGAAGATGGCCGGCGCGGATCATCCGATGGAAGCGCACAAGGTGGATAGCCGCGGAATCTTTTCGCGCGGCTCGTCGGCCGATGTGAAAGAGGGCGTCGCGTCGTTCCTGGAGAAGCGTCCGGCAAAGTTTCCCGACAAGGTCTCGAAGGACATGCCCGCGTACTTTCCGTGGTGGCAGGAACGGAAGTACAGCTAGGGGACTAAGTCGATCGTCACGCGGGCGGGGGTCCCTCGGGATATTGCGGCAAGTCGTCGGTGATCTCGTGCCAAGGAGCCTTAGAGCCGACGTAGATGTGAGAGCTCGTCCGAACGTTCGGGTCTTCGTCGAGCGCACCCGCCGGAATCAGCACGACGTCGCGAGTCGGAACCGCGCGGGGCATCGGACTCCCACAGATGCGGCAGAAGGAATTTCCAAATCTTTGCGCATTCGGCAGCCTATAGGTAATCACGAGATCTTCGCCGCGGAGCCACCGGAACGATCCGGCCGGCACGAACAGGTTGGCCGCGTATGCGGCACCGCGCGCCTTGCGGCATCGCGAGCAATGACAGTTGCGTAGCTCGATTGGATCAGTGGCTTCGAAGGCCACACCGCCACACAGGCAGCTCCCCTTGGTCATCGCGAATACCTCCGGTTCAGGGCTTGCGACAGATAACGACGCGGACCTCGCCGTCCTGCTTGAGCTTGATGACGGCGCGCTGGTTTTCGAAGTCCAGCTCGGCGACGCCGCCGATCACTTCGATCTCGCATCCGCGGGGGTACTGAAGGCGGGGAACGAATATCTCTGTTGTGCCGGCCGCGGCTGGATCGGACTCGAAAGTGTAATCGAACAGTCCCGTGACTCGATCGAATTTCATCTTGCGCGGAATACCCTGCGTCGCCATCGCGTAGGGTCTGACGAAACCGGCGAGAGCCCGGCCGCCGCTGTTGATGTCGGCTGGATTAGTCTGTTGGTCGCGCGAGAAGATACTCAGATCCTCCTGATTCCACCCGTCGCCAATAGCCAGATCGTTGCGATTCGATGCAGTATAGTTCCATTGCGTACTATTGATTAGCAGAGTGTCCAGCGCATTATACATTAGATCGAGCGCGATGATGTGAGGACTCCACGGTGTATCGCTGCGATCGCCGGCCTTGAAGGCGCGGTACGCCTCGGCACCGTTCAAATCGAATGGGATTCCGCATTCGCCGATTAAGGTCGGTGCGCCTGCGCTCACCGTTTCCGACATCCTCGCGATTTTGCCGAGTTGGTGTTCGTAGCGCGCCTGCAAATGTTCGACGGCCTCCGCGACCTCTCCCGTCATCGCGCCGAGACTGAAATTCGGATTGAAAGTTTTCGTCGACAGCGTGACCACGTCGTACCAATGACCGGCGTTGACCGTGTTGGGCGGAGTGTCGGCGGGAAATCCCGGCCCGAAAAAGCCAGAGAGAGGATCGAGCTCGGCAAACAAAATCCAGTCGGGATTGATTTCGCGAATATTTTCGGCGACACGCGCAAAAAACGGTCCCATGTAGTCTTCGATGAAATTGACCTTGCGGTCGCCGACGCGCCGGAAGAAGTCGTCACGCAAAACGTCGAAAGTGCCGTCCCCGTTAAGCTTCCATGCACCAGCATGCTCGAACGGATCGCTTCGATCGTCGGCCCAGATAGAGACCCGGCCGGGATTGATCGTGCGATCCCGTTTGTGCACGACCGTCTTCGTTTCACGATCGAAGTCGAGCACGGGTATCGAGCGCGCGACCCCGCGCGATACCAGCAGGCCGTCGAGCGGCGACCATGCCAGGCCGGGTGTCGCGCGGTGGGGGTTGGTTTCGCTCGGGCCGAGATGACGATAACTGATCGACTGCCCGATCCATCCGGGCGTGGGTTCATTGAGAGAGTCGAAGCCCATGACGTTTGGCAAGTCGCGGATGCGGCGCGCGATTTCGCGCATCGATCCGAGGTAATGCTCGAGCATGTAGTCCTGAACGTTGACCCCGTCGATCGTCAGTCCAGGGGCGAAGTCGCGGCCGGCGAAGAACAGGGTCCACATGATGCCGTTGGCGGGACGGCGCGAATTCGCGGCCCAACTCATAGTCGGGTAGCGATCCTCCTGACGGCCGCCGCGCGAATAGTCATATAGATGTTGCATTACATGTGCGGAGCCGGACTCGGCGATCCACCTATAGTCAATTCCAACTTTTTCGAATAGCCAACAGGGTGCGCCGTCGCCGCCGGACATGCGACTCCACACGTCCTGGTGAAAATCGACGAATAAATACAAGCCATAGTCACCGGCGAGGCGGCACAACTCGGCGAAATAGTCGAGGTATTCGGCGTCGTAGTCATTCGGGCCGCGATGCTCGACTGCCTCCCACGTAGTCAGCATGCGGATGCAATTGAAGCCCCACGCGCGCAGCCGCGAGAAGTGCTCGTCGGCCTCGGCAAGCGGAAACGGGCGGCCGATGAAGGAGACATCGCGATGGTTGGAAAAGTCCGAAGGGAAATTGGTGCCGCCGTCGGGGTAGGGAACTTTGCAATCGCCGCCCAGGTTGACGCCGCGCAAGATGACGCGGCGCCCGTGTTCCTCGACGAACCATCGCCCTTCGATGTGCAGTCGCGGGAGATTCATGGCGCGAGGTTGACGCAATGTCCGTTCGCCCGTCAAGCTGCACATTCTGATGGCGGCGAGTTGGCAAGAGAGCGAAATAATTCCGGGGCTGTTCGTCGGCGATTTGCAGGACGCGCAAAAGTTTGGCGGGACGATTATAAGCGTGCTGCCCGACGTACCGGACGGCGAGCCGCCGCAGGCTATTCACGTGCCGTTCCTTGCCGAGGGTGTCGTGACGCTCGACAAGACGGCGGAGCTGATCGACCAAGAGCTTGAGCTGGGGCATCGCGTGCTGGTCCATTGCGAGGAAGGATGCGAGCGCGCGCCGCTGGTCATTGCATGGTTTCTGAAGACCAGGCGTGGAAGGACGCTTGACGAAGCGTATGCGCTGTTGAAGAGCCGGCGGCCGATCGTCGTGGATCGCCGGCGCTGGCTGGGTATCCACGACCGATAGCCACATCTAAGCTATCTGCGGCGAATTGACTATTGACGGGCGACGGCTCACGCTGACGGCGTCAGGTTGACCAAGGTTCATGGGGAACTTTCTCAGCAGAGCGCTCGAGTACTTGAGGGGAGTTTTTCACCCTTCGAAGCCGTGGATGGCGCGCACGCGGGAGTTGGGGCGCTCGCGGCGGGTGCGCAAAATCGGCGTGATCGTTGTCGCGGTCGTGCTGTTCCTGGGCCTCGCAACGTACATTGCGGTTCCGCCAATATTGCGGCACGTGCTGACCGGATCCGTCGCCACCAGCATTCATCGCCAGGTGAGCGTCGGCAAAATCCGCTTCAATCTTTATCGGCTGAAACTCGACCTGGACCAACTGCACGTTGCCGATCGTGACGATCCGCAAAAACCCTTTGTCGATCTTGGGCATCTGGCGGTGAAGGTCTCGTGGACCTCGCTGTTCAGACTTGCGCCGGTAGTCGGTGAGGTCGTGGTCGACAAGCCGGCGATCCATGTCGTCCGGTTGTCGCAGCAGAAATTCAACTTTTCCGATTTGCTCGAGAGCGCGCCGCCCCCGCCGAACCCGAAACCGGTTGCGCCGAGCGCGCCGATGAAATTTGCGGTCTCCAATATTCAACTGCGCGACGGCGAAGTGACTATCGACGATCAACTGCTCGGCAAGCAGCACAAGGTCGAGAAGATTCAGATCAACGTGCCGTTCATCGCGAACCTGCCCGCGGACGTCGACGTTTTCGTGCAGCCGCTGGTGCAGATGGTGATCGATGGCAGCCCTCTGCGAATTGCCGGCGTGGCCAAGCCGTTCCAGGTGACCCGCGACTCGGTGGTCGATTTGAAACTGCATCGGCTCGACCTCCCGCTCTACGTCAGTTACGCGCCGATGAAGCTGCCGGTCAAAATTCCGAGCGGTATGCTGTCGACCGATCTTTATCTGCATTTCGTGCAGGCGGAATCGCAGCCGCTGATTCGCTTGAATGGCACCGTGGCTCTGGATCAGCTCGACGTGCGCGACACTGCCGACGCGCCGCTGGTCGCGCTCAAGCACGCGGAGGTGAAGCTGACCGACGTCGAGCCGCTCGGCGCGGTATTCTACCTCAGGTCGATCTGGATCGACGGGCTGATCGCGAGTGTCAAGCTGAATCCCGACGGCACCAACAATCTCTCGTCGCTGGCGAGCGGCAGTTCGGCTCCGCCCGCGAGTCCTCCATCGCAACCGGCGGCGACGAGCACTCCGGCGCCGGTGGCGGGTACCGTGGCTCAGGCGGCGGTGCCGGTGGCGGGTCCGTCGACGGCGAAAGCGCCGATGGATTTTCAGCTCGAATCATTCGTACTGACGAAAAGCGGAGTGAACCTGCAGGACAACAGCGGTCCGACTCCTGCGACGGAGTCGCTGGATGCGCTCGAGGTGGGAGTAAAAAATCTTCAGACGCTCGGCAAGTCGCCGGCGACTTTCTATGTGAACACCAATATTCACAGTGGCGGCGCGCTTTCGGTGACCGGGGCGCTGGATCTCCCGGGTTCGCAGGTTACCAGCGACGTGTCGATCGACAAGGTCGATCTGCCGGCGCTGCAGCCGTTCGCGCAGAAGTTCCTGGCAGCGACGGTGGCGTCGGGCAAGTTCAGCGCCAAGGCCAACGTGCAGACCCATTTCGCGAGCGGCAAGTTCAACGTGCATTCGGAGCCGGCCAGCGTCGCGATCGAAAATTTCGAAGTCGACGCGCCGCACGAAAAAGAAAAGCCGGTGCAGTGGAAAAATTTCAGCGTCGCGATCGGGCAGTTCGATCTGGCATCGCGGCAGGCCACCGTTACCGAAGTCAAAGGCGACGGGATGCATCTGTATGTCCGCCGCGAACGCGACGGGAAATTGAGTCTCGAATCGCTGATGCGCGGCAACGAATCTCCGCCACACGCCGAGCACGTGGCGACGCGCCCGCCGCGGCGAACCTCGCACGAACGCAGGCGAGTGGAGCGGAAACCAGTAGAGCCCGCCGCACCGACGACGCCGGCGTCGCCGAGTTTTCAATTCCAGGTCGCTTCCGTTTCGCTCGATCAGACCGATGCCACCTTCGTCGACGAAACCGCGCCGACGCCGGTGACAGTCGCGGTCGCGCCGTTGAATGTGCATCTCAAGGACGTGACCAGCAACTTCACCAAACCTTTCGGGATCGATATCGACGGCACGCTGAATCGCAAGGGCACTTTCAAAGTCACCGGTACGGCCGCGATTGCCCCGCTCAAGGCCGAGTTGCGTGTCGCCACCAAACGCCTCGACTTGACCTTCGCCGATCCGTACGTGACCAGCAGGATGAACGCGAAGATCACGACCGCGAACCTGACGATGGACGGCGCGGTCGGGCTCGAGCAGCAGCGCAAGGATTTTCTCGTCAGCTACAAGGGCGACGCGTCGCTCGGCAGCGTGCGGATGCTCGATAAGCTGACCAATGATCTGTTTTTCCGGATGACTGCGCTCAACGTGAACGGAATCGATTTCGCGCTCGGCAAGGGTCCGCCGAAGGTGCACGTCGGACTGATCGCGCTGAACGATTTTTATTCGCGGATCATTCTCAACAGCACCGGCAAGCTGAATCTGAAGGACATTACGGCGAGTCCGCAGGAAGCGCCGACATCGCTGACACGTGCGGAGGGAACGCCCGGATCGAAGGGCGCGGTCCCGGCGGCGCCGACCTCGACGCCGACTCCGGCCGCTGCCCCGAGCGTCGCAGCCGCGACCGCTCCTGGAGCCTCTCCAGCGGCCGAGGCGAGTCCGGCGCAACCTTACCAGGGTCAGCCGATGAACGCCGACGTCCTGCTGAAGAACATCACGCTCAAGGGCGGCAAAGTCGATTACACCGACAACTTTATCAAGCCCAACTACACGGCGAACCTGAGCGACATGGAGGGCACCGTCGGTTCGTTCGGGACCAAGTCGACTCAGCCCGCGCCGGTTTCACTCGATGGAAAGATCAACGGCAGCTCGCCGATCAATATCGATGGATCGATAAATCCGCTCGCGCCGACCGCGTTCGTCGATATCAAAGCGAAGGCCGACGCGATCGAGCTGACCGGAGTCTCACCCTACACGGTCAAGTACACCGGCTATCCGATCACCAAAGGCACGCTCACGGTTGACGTTCACTACCTGCTCGACACCGGGAAGCTGACGGCCGACAACCATATTTTTATCGATCAACTGACGTTCGGCGATCACGTGGACAGCCCCGACGCGACTAATCTGCCGATTCGGCTGGCGGTTTCGCTGCTCAAGAATTCGAAGGGACAAATCGACGTGCGAATCCCGATCTCGGGGTCGCTTTCGGACCCGCAATTCAGCATCGGCGCAATCGTGCTCGGCGCGTTCATGAATCTGATCGTCAAGGCCGCTACGGCGCCATTCTCGCTGATCGCGGCCGCGTTCGGCGGCGTTGGCGGCAGCGCGCAACAGGACCTCGGCTACATCGAGTTCAAGCCCGGCTATTCGACGCTGACCCCGGACAGTCAGCAGAAACTGGACACGGTCGCGAAAGCGTTGGCCGATCGGACTGCGCTGAAACTCAACATCGAGGGACGCGTCGATCCACAATTCGACAAGGACGGTTACAAGGAAGCGTCGCTGGATCACAGTATCCAGGTGCTCAGTCATAAGGCCCAGGGCGACAGCGCGGATGGGACCGCGAAAAACGCGGCGCTCTCGACCTCGGACTACGATAAGTATCTCGCGAAGGTGTACAGCGCGGGCGATTTCAAGAAGCCGCGCGACCTGGTCGGATTGGCGAAGACGCAGCCACCCGACGAAATGAAGAAACTAATTCTCGCCAACACTCCGGTGACCGATCAGGACCTGAAGAATCTCGCGGATGCGCGTGCGAATGCAGTGCGCGCGTACCTCAGCAGCAAGCAGGTCGACTCGGGGCGGATGTTCATAATCGCGCCGAAAATGGACGCCAGCGGAATCAAGGATCAGGGCAAGACCACCCGCGTCGATTTGTCGCTCGAGTGACGCGCAGGCGTCGATGGAGGCTCGAAGTCGATGAGCAATTCATGGGGACTCTGCAAAGACTGTAAATGGTGGCAGATCGAGCCCAAGGCGCCGGTGAAAACGTTAACGATGGGACTTTGCATCGACGAAGAATTGCAAAAATTCAAGCTGCGGGTTTCCGGCAACAGCGGATGCAACCGATTCATGGAAGGCAAGCCCGCGCACGCAAAGGGATCGAGCAGCGCGCCACCAACGGCGAAACCTACGCGGTGATCACCTATCAAGAAAGTGGCAATGAAAAATAACGCAAATAATCGCCTGCGCGGCGGGCGGCAGGGGTGACCCCTGCACCCAGTGTGAAGCGCAAAGTTGCGCGCGGCGCGCTACTTTGCTCTCAGGGCCGATTGCTAAATGGCGTGCGCATCAGATGTACTGTTCGGCTTTCATCCATCCGGGTGCGTGTAGCGCATGATCAACTAACCCCTAACCCCCTTCCCATAGTGGGAAGGGGACCAGATAGAAGATGGTCTTCCCACTTTGGGAAGAGGGACCGAATGCGAAGAAAGCTACAGCGAGCCGAAGATTGTGTCGGGGACGCCGGCCCAGGCGCGGCGTTCTTCGTCGCGCGGGGCGTCTTCGAGCTTTGTGGTTGCGCCGAAGATCATGGTTGCGCGGCGCGACTCATCGTAAGGCTTCCACTCGCCGGCGCTCCTACTGCTGGGGTCGCCTGAGCGGGCGAATGCCAGCCATGCGTCCTGCATCTCGGTTGCGAGCTTTTCTGCCGTTGGGCCGGTGCCTGTGAATGCGGGCATCCCGGGGACGTTATTGGTGCCGAATACGAAGCCGAGTTCGAGTGCGTGGCATGATCCGAGCACGCCGCCCATCGCGGGCGACGGCCATGTGAAGAGATAACTGTAGACGCGCACATCGTGACGGGGCTGGACCTGCGCGAGGCGCACGGCCGGGATGCGGAAAATGCGGTCGGTTTCGATTGCGGTGAACAGTTCGGCGGGCGTGACCGGCTCGCCCCGCTGCGCGCGTGCCTTCGCGTAAGAATCGATGACGCCGTCGGCCGCATCTGCGGTGAGTCGCCGGCTCATCCGTGCACCGAGGCCGGCGCGGTCGAGTTTGGCCAACGAGGGATCCATCAGCGAGAACAGTTTCCATTCTTCGAGCGTCGAGCCGACCATCACGGCCACGCCCGAGGCCGAGCCGTCCGCGACCATCTCAATCGCGGCGCGCGGCACGAAGGTGCCGTCAATTACCGGCTGATAGGCCATCCCAAGTTCCGGGTCAGCCGTCACGCCGTCGTCGAGCAGAGTGCCGGTCAGCAATTGCGCGGGTGTCAGCGCGCGGATCGCGGCGGCGTCGCCGGCTTG
This sequence comes from uncultured delta proteobacterium, assembly GCA_963850125.1. GTDB lineage: Bacteria > Desulfobacterota > Binatia > Binatales > Binataceae > Binatus. The sequence continues at coordinate 35,809 of CAWKKB010000004.1, forward strand.
CACGCGCAGCTTCGACAAGACTCGCTCCGCCGTGCGATTTGCGCGCGCGACCGGAGCTCCGGTGTGACACGCGCCGCTTTGCGGTATCGCTTTGTGGAAGAGGCCGCGCGCCGCGGGCATCGCGAGCAGAGTTCCGACGCTCATCCCGCCCGCAGACTCACCGAAAATCGTGACGTTGCCCGGATCGCCGCCGAATTCGGCGATATTGTCGCGGACCCATTCTAGCGCCGCGACCTGATCGAGCATCCCTTCGGAGCCGCTCGCAGGAATCTTGCCGCCGGTCACCTCGGCGAGACGCAAGAATCCCAGTGGTCCGAGACGATAATTTACCGTGACGAGTACGACGTCGCCGCGCCGCGCGAGCACCGAACCGTCGTAGAGCGACTGCGAGCCGGATCCGATCGTAAAGGCGCCGCCGTGAATCCAGACCATCACCGGGCGGCGTTTGCCGTCGAGCGCTGGCGTCCAGACGTTGAGGGTGAGGCAATCCTCGGATTGTTCGCCGTCAACCACCATCGCGGAGAGCGCGGTGAGCATCAGTTTGTTCTGAGGAGCGACCGCGCCGAAACGGCGAGCATCGCGGACCCCGGTCCACGACGCGGGCTCCTCGGGCGGGAGCCATCGGCGCGCGCCAACGGGAGGCGCTGCGAACGGGATTCCTTTGAAGACTAGTAATCCGCCCTGGTCGTCACCTTCGAGTTTGCCTTGTTGAGTCGAAACAGTCGCGCTCATGTGGATGACCTCGTACGAAGAATTGCGGCGATTGTCGCAGAATTGGTGCGCAGTTAACAAACGCCGCGCCCATAAGCCAAGCCAAATCCCAAAATGGCACACCTGGCGTCGAATCGCTTCCGCGGGTTGAGAAACGGAGGAGCAATCGGTCGGTTCTTCCCGGATATGGAACAGATTTTCGGGCATTGGACTTGCTGGGACTTAAGTGGATCCCTGCGCCGTGCGGGGACGGGAAGGATATCGGATGGGCGAACCGCCCACGCAGCATGACATTGCCTCGCGCGAGAGGAACCCTGGGCACGACCGGTTGAGCGCCGAAGCTTTGACTTTGGATGAGCTGGCGCATGCGCGGTCGCGCGGTACTTTGTTCACTTCGCAGGTCGCGGATGAGAACGTCATCGGGTGGTGGAGGACGGGCGCAGCGCTGGTGGTCTTCTTCCAGGTAATCTATGCAGCGGAGCACCATTACGCGTCCCCATCGACCTACGACGCGACGCTGAACCTCCACCTGGCCAACATCGTGATCGGGGTGGTGTTCTTTCTGTTGAGCTTCACCGCCGCGATGCCGCGCTATTGGCGTCAGCTCGCCTTTTTTGTCTGCGCAGCGCTGCTGGTATCGACGACTGAAATCTGCACCCACTCGACGCGGGTCGAAGCGCTGTTCGTGTCGGTGCTGGTCATCGTGGTTGGCGCCGGGACGCTGGCGCCGTGGGATTGGGGCTGGCAGGCGGCGCTTAGCATAATTGGAATGATCTGCTTTTACCTGTTGGGGCGCGCGAATGGGATCGTTGATTCCGATCCGTCGATGTATTGGCTGGGACTGGTGACCGCAGTCGGCTTGGGGCAGTCAAACGTTTATCTGCAAACGACGAATCGGCGCACGATCGCGCAAAACCTCTCCGACCGGCTGAGCAGCGATCAGAAACTCACCGACAGCGAAGAAAAGTTCCGCCAGATTTTTCAGCAAAGCGGCGACATGGTCGTGGTCAACAACCTCGACACCGGCGCGATTCTCGAGGTCAACAACCAGTTCGTCCTGCGGAGCCGGGTGCCGCGCGAGCTGGTGGTGGGCCGAATGGATACCGACTTCAATTTCTTTGCGGAAGCTGCCGCGCGCGAGGAGTTCATGAAGGAACTCCACCAGAGCGGTGTGGTGAAAAACCTCGAGGTGCAGCTCAACGGCATCGGCTATGCGCGTCCGATGCCGGCGCTGATTTCCGCGGTCGTGGTCCGGCTGAACAATCAGAACTGCGCGATCATCGTGGTCCGAGAAATCTCGGACGTGAGAGAAGCGGAGCGGAAACTGCGCGACAGCGAGGCCAGCCTGCGCAAAATCTTCGACTCCATCCTGGATCCTCTCTCGATCACTGACCTCGACGGGCGCTTTATCGATGTCAATGACGAGTTTATGCGCCTCAGTGAGTATTCGCGCGAAGAGATCATCGGAGCGATATCGCCGGGAGTCACCGACGACCGCTATGCAGGGACTGAAAGCGAGTATCGAGCGTCGCTCGCGGCGACCGGACAGGCGCGGAATATGGAGGTGACGATTCAGAGCAAGAGCGGCGTCGGGATTCCCGTCCTGCTTTCGTCGGTGGTGGTAGAGCTGGGCGGCGATCTGCGCGTCGTTACGATCGCCCGCGACATTACCACGCTCAAGGAACAGGAGCGCAAACTGCAAAGCAGCGAGGAGATGCTGCGGGAGATATTCGACTCGAGCGTCGACAACATCGCGCTGACCGACCTGAGCGACGGCATTATTATCGATGTGAACAAGGAGATGGTGCGGTCGCTCGGGTTGGCAAAAAATGAAATCGTCGGCAAACGCTTCGACGAGGTCAAAGTCTGGGAAAGCACGGAGCAGCTCAAACTCTTCACCGCGACCCTGCTCAAGCAGCGCGAGGTGCGCAATTTCGAGACCACTTTCCGCACCGTCAGCGGCAGTACCTTCCCTGCGCTGATCTCGGCGGTGGTGCTCGAGCTCGGCGGACGGAAGTGTGCGCTCTCAATCGCGCGCGATATCACCGACCTCGAGGCGGCGCGTCAGAAGGCGCTGGCCGCGTCCAAAGCGAAGTCTGAATTCCTGTCCAGCATGTCGCACGAAATCCGCACGCCGATGAACGCGATCCTCGGGATGGCCGACGTGATCGGTGAGAGCGATCTCAATTCGGAACAGCGGCGCTACCTCGACACCATCATCAGTAACGGCAACGCGCTGCTCGAACTGATCAACAGCATCCTGGATCTCGCGCGGGTCGAGAGCGGACGCATGAACCTCGAGGCGGTTGCGTTCGACGTGGTCGAGCTGACTGAGAAGGTTGCCGACACGCTCGCGGTACGTGCGCACGAGAAGGGAATCGAACTCGCGGTGCGATTCAACGACGATTTGCCGCCCGCCCTGGTGGGCGATTCGCTGCGGCTGCGCCAGGTGCTCACCAATCTGATCGGCAACGCGATCAAATTTACCGAGCGCGGTGAAGTCGTGGTCGACGTCGCGCACAATCCGGACCCCGACCAGTCCAATCCTGGCTGCCTGCTATTCTCGGTGCGCGACAGTGGGATCGGAATGCCTCGCGAGATGCTGCCCAACATCTTCTCCGCATTCACCCAGGCGGATTCCTCGACCACGCGAAAATACGGCGGCAGCGGACTCGGCCTGACGATCGTCGAGCGGCTGGTCGCGCTGATGGGTGGCAGGGTCTGGGTCGAAAGCGAGCTCGGAACCGGCAGCACCTTTCATTTTACCGTGGAACTCGGCTTGCCACCTGCGGCCGCCAACCAAATCGCAAGGCGGGAGCATCGCAGGCTCGCGCTCTCCTCGATCCGCGCGCTGGTGGTCGATGACAATGCGACCACTCGATCGATCGTCAGACAGATGCTGAGCGCCAGCGGAGCGGTCGTCACGGAAGTCACTTCCGCGGCGGAAGGTCTGGCCGCGATCGCCGGTGCGAATCGCGACGGAACGCCGTTCGGCCTGCTGTTAATTGATTCGCAGATGCCCGCGATGGACGGTTTCGAAATGATCCGGCAGATGCGGCTTGGCCCGAATGGAAATGCGCCGATCGTCATGCTCGTGACTTCAAACGGTCTGACCACGCGGCTGAATGCGATGAGAGAGCTCGGCGTGAATCACTACGTCGTGAAGCCGATCAAGAGTCGCGAATTGCACGCCGCAATTTCCGACGCGATTGCTGAAGTCGCCGGCTCTGCGGAGGCAGCCGCTGAGCCTCATCCTGAAGCGCAGTCGAACGGATCGGGGACGCATCTGCTCGACCGTCCGCTCAGTATCCTGCTGGCTGATGACTCACCGGACAATCGTCTGTTGATCGCGGCCTACCTGAAGAAGAGCGGCTACCTGCTCGACGAAGTCGAGGACGGCCAGGCTGCGCACGACCGTTTTATCACGCGCGCCTACGACGTGGTCCTGATGGATATCCAGATGCCGGTGCTCGACGGATACAGCGCCGTGCGCATGATTCGTCAGTGGGAGGGGGAGAACCAACGCGGCAGGACACCGATTATCGCACTGACGGCCTCAGCACTCGAAAGCGATGTGCGCCGCGCGATCCAGGTCGGCTGCGATATGCACGTCAGCAAGCCGGTCAAGAAATCGACGCTGCTCAAGGCGATCGCGGACGTCGTCGAAAACACCGTGCACAGCGACGACGCGCCTGCGAAGCCGAGTTCGGGTGGCGGACGCGATAATACAAGCGTCCAGGAATAGTGGGGCGCCGGGCACCAAACGGTTCCGTCAATGCGGTCAACGACATCCAACGGTCATGACTATCTACATTAAGAAGCAAATTTTATCATGCAGGCGAGTTCTGGCGCGATTTGCCTACAAACAGCTAGTCTAGTGGAGGCGATTCGCGCGGAATGGAGCGGGTCGCCGGGGGGTGTCGAGCAATGAATTTTCTACTCTACTATGGATCCGCCGGTCAGATCATATTCGTCATCGTGGCGTTCGGCGGTGGCAGTGTAGCCGGTCTGTGCCTCGTAAGATGGTTGGTTCCCCTCGACCGCCTGCAAAAGAACCACGAGGTCGCGGGAGTGACTTTCGGAGTGCTGGGCGCATTTTACGGCCTGGTTCTTGCCTTTGTTATTGTGGCCGCCTGGGAGCGCTTCAATGACGCCAACGCCTATGCGCTTACGGAAGCGACCGCGCTGGAGAGCCTCTACAAACTCGGTGCGGCTTTCTCCGAACCGATGCGCTCCCAGCTCGATTCAGAAGTCCTCGAATACTCGCATCGCGTGATCGATAAAGAATGGCCCGAGATGGCCAACAACACATTTGGGGGTGGAAGCGTGGGAGCCCACCAACTCTGGTCCACGGTGCTCGCATATCATCCCGCGGACAGCCGCGAGCAAATGTTGATGGACAAGGCGATCGATCAAATCAACCTTATCAGCCAGGCGCGCAGCCAGCGGTTTAACTACTACGAACAAGATCTCCCGTCCGTCGTGTGGACGGTAATCTATCTTGGATGCCTGATGACGATCGGTTTCAGCTACTTCTTTGGCAGCAACGTTTTTCGCGCCCAGGTACTGATGTGCGGGTTCTTTTCGATTCTGCTCGGCATGACGATTCTCGCGATCCTGGAACTGGCGCATCCTTACCAGGGTGTCGTCACAATCTCGAACGAGCCCTACCGCTATGCGCTCTCGCGAATGGAAGCGGCTGATAACTACAAGATGGCGGCAGCGAACAAGATGGCGGCAGCGAACGCATCTGATCCAAGATGACAAAGAAAGACGATTGACCGGTTTCGGCAGGCAGTTGAGCTATGGCAGAAAAACGAACGATCCGGTTTGGAATACTGGGCGCGGCGCGAATTGCGCCGGACGCATTGATCAAGGCGGCGCACCATGTACCGGAGGCCCAAGTCGTCGCGGTCGCCGCGCGCGATCCGAAGCGAGCGAGGGAATTCGCCGCTACTCACAAAATACCGCGAGTGCTCGCGAGGTATGACGATCTCATCAACGATCCCGAGCTCGACGCGATTTACAACCCGCTGCCCAACTCGCTTCATTGCGAGTGGACAATCGCGGCCTTGCGCGCGGGCAGGCACGTGCTCTGCGAAAAGCCGCTCGCTTCCAACGCGGCAGAAGCTGAACGCATGGCGAACGCCGCGGATGACAGCGGCAAGATTCTCGGCGAGGCGTTCCACTATCGCTATCATCCGCTTGTGGATCGCGTGCGCGCTCTCATCGCCGGCGGGACGCTTGGCCGGCTGGTCCATGTCGAGGGGCATTTTTCGGTGCCGATTCCGGAAAAGAACATCCGCTTCGATTGGAACCTGGGCCGGCGGCGCAACGATGGACCTCGGATGCTATCCGCTCCACATGATCCGCTACTTTTCCGGCCTGACGCCGCGCGTGATCAGCGCCAAGGCTGAGACTGGGCCCAAAAATATCGACATCGCGATGGACGTGGCGCTCGAACTCGAAGGCGGCGTGACGGCCCGGATGAGCTGTGCGATGAAGAAAGATTCTGTGATTAGCGCGACGTTCAGCGCGCGCGGCGAGCGGGGAGAACTGCGCGTGATAAATCCGATCGCGCCGCATCGGGGCCATCAGCTCACGGTGAAGACCGATGCCGGCGAAAAGACTGAGACGGTCCCGGGCGACACGACGTTCACGCATCAATTGCGCGCGTTCATCAAAGCGGTGCGCGGCGAAGCAAAATTTCCCACCGATGGCGCCGAGGGAATCATCAACATGCGAGTGATCGACGACGTCTACCGGGCAGCCGGCCTCCCACCACGCGCCACTTGAAAAGGTGCGCCAGCGTAGAAAAGCGACCATCGTCTCGCATCGTGCGTGGCGGGCCTTTTCCCGCTTTTTATTTCAATCCCGCAGAGACCATTGCCCGCGATTTCGTGATATAGCGGTCGCTGTAACCCGCGCATGGATACGGAGGGAATATGGCGAGCGAACAACTGAGCAAGGTAATCGAGCGAATCAAGTCGCAGCCGCAGAACCTTAACGCGTCGATGGAACAACGGCGCGCCGGGATGGAACGGATTAGCGAGCGCGTCCCAGCCGACGTGATTTGCGAGAAGGTGGACGCAGGCGGCGTCAAGGCTGAATGGATCGCGGCGCCCAGTGCGGCCACGGACCGAGTTATTCTGTATCTGCACGGCGGCGGATACGTGGTCGGTTCGATCAATACGCATCGTGCGATGGTCTCGAGAATCGCGCGCGCATCCAACGGCCGCGCCCTGTCGATTGACTATCGGCTCGCGCCGGAGCATCCGTTTCCCGCCGCGGTCGAGGATGCGACGGCGTCATACAAATGGCTGCTCGCGCAGGGCTACAAGCCCGGCAAGATTGTTATCGCAGGCGATTCTGCCGGCGGAGGGCTCACGATTGCGGCGCTCCTGGCGATTCGCGACGCGGGGCTGCCGATGCCGGCTGGCGCCGTTCCGATTTCACCGTGGACGGATCTCGAGGGCACGGGGGAATCGGTGCGCACGAGAGCGGCGAGAGACGTGATGGTGACGCAGGACAATCTCCAGTCGTCGGCGAAACAGTACTACGGCACCAACGATCCCAAGGATCCGCTCGTGTCTCCCGTGCATGCGAACTATCGCGGTCTGCCGCCGATGCTGATCCAGGTCGGCGACGCGGAAATTCTGCTCGACGACGCCACCCGAGTAGCGAAGAGTGCAAAGGCTGCCGGCGTCGAAGTCGATCTGGAAGTCTGGGACGAGATGCCCTACGTCTGGCATGTGTTTGCGAAGTATCTGCCGGAAGGGCAGCAGGCGATCGACAAGATCGGAAAGTTCGTGATCGCGCGCACGTCGTAGCGCGAGATCCGCGGCTCAGCTCAGAACGTGTAGTGCACGTTGGTGAGCTGCTCGGACACTTCCCAGAGCCGCGCGGCGGCCGCGGCGTCCTGCGCAGCCGAGCTACGACCGACGTGCGCTGGATTTCCCCACAGCTCGGCGATGCCGTCGGGGCCGATGTAATCGCCGCCGCGGACGTCGGATGCGACGGCCGCATACTCGGTCGGCAGTGCGCCCATCGCGGCGCTTTGCGCCAGCAGCCTGTTTCCCGCCTCGGTGAGATATTCCATCACCGACGATCCCGACATCCGCGGTCCCACGGCTTGCAGGTTGGTAGCCGCGTATCCGGGATGGCATGCGACGGCTAACAACTTCTTGCCGGCCGCATCGATTTTGCGCTGCAACTCCAGCGTGAACAGCAGATTGGCGAGCTTGCTCTGTCCGTAGGCCATCCACTTGCGATAGCCATTCTTCCACTGCAGGTCGTCGAAACGAATTTTGCCCATGCGATGCGCGCCGCTGCTGACGTTGACGACCCTGGAGCCCTCGGTCGCGAGCAATCGATCGAGTAGCAGGCCCGTCAACGCGAAGTGCCCGAGGTGATTGGTGCCGAACTGCATCTCGAAGCCGTCCGCAGTTTGACGATACGGAATCGCCATCACGCCGGCGTTGTTGCAGAGCACGTGGAGCGCCTGATGCTGCAGATGAAACGCGTCGGAGAAACCGCGCACCGAAGCGAGATTCGAGAGGTCAAGCTCCATCACGTCGACTTTGGCGCCGGAAGCCGACCCTGTTATCTGCGCGGCTGCGGTGCGAGCCTTGCCAAGGTCGCGGCATGCCAGGATCACCTCGGCACGTTTGCGCGCGAATGCGAGTCCGGCTTCGTATCCGATGCCGCTGTTGCCGCCGGTTACGACAATCGTCTTGCCGGAAAGATCCGGTATGTCATCGGCGGTCCAGGCTCTCTTGTCGGGCATAGCGCGCGTTCCTCCTCGTCAGTTCCACGAAGGCTATCACACGATTGTTGAGTGAGGGTAAATCGCGCGGCTGCTGAGCTTAATCTGTAACTTTAAGGGACCGGATGCGAACCGGCCCCTCTGTTTCGACTTGCGAGCAGAAGCTGATTATCGACGTATCTTTTCCTGCGTCTCTAACGCCTGGGCGACGGTGTCCATGAATTTGCTGTAGTCGCAGAGCGGGTGCACCTCAAACTCATAGAAGAGCCCCAGCGGCGAGCTGAACAGTCGCTGGTTCAGATCTTCTGCCGAGTCGGCGTTTGCGATGCTGCAACCGCCGCCGTTGACGAACGCGTAGGCACAGTCAATTTCGCCACGTTTGATAGCGGCGAGCAGACCTTCCTTTTGTGCACGAATCGTTTGGCTGGTGGGCTGTACAATCGCCCCGACGCGCGGTTTCCGAGTTACTAAGAATTTCATTGGAACTCCTCCTTTCAATCAAAGTTTAGGACGCCGGTTTCGTGGCTCGCCCCTTACCTCCATAGGCTTGTTCTCCTTCCGTTGACGGCTGAGTTCGCAAGCACCAGGTTTTCCTGTACCGCTGCGTCAGGCATAGGGCAACTATTCAGGTCATTTTCGTCGCTAACCTCACGGAAGCCATAACATTCGCGATGCGGTAGACTGTTTCAATACGGGATCCGTTCAACAAGGAGCGATTTAAAATGCAAATGGGAATGGTCGGCCTCGGCCGAATGGGTGCGAACATGGTGCGGCGCCTGCTGCGCGGCGGTCACGAATGCGTCGTGTTTGACGTCAGCGCCGACGCGGTCAAGGAACTGGCGAAGGAGGGCGCGATCGGTGCGTCGTCGCTCGACGATTTCGCGGCCAAGCTCAAGTTGCCGCGCGTCGCATGGATGATGGTGCCGGCGGCCGTCGTCGAGCAGACGGTCGCGGACCTGTCGAGCCGTTTTCAGCGCGACGACATCATCGTTGACGGCGGCAATTCGTATTACATCGACGACATCAGGCGCGCCGAAGCCTTGCAGGCGAAGGGGATTCACTACGTCGATTCGGGGACCAGCGGCGGCGTGTGGGGACTCGAGCGCGGATTTTGCCAGATGATCGGCGGCGAGACTCCAGTCGTGAAGCATCTCGATCCGATTTTTGCGACGCTCGCGCCACCGATCGATTCCGCCCCGCGCACTGCCGGCCGCGAGAAGATCAAGGGCAGCACTGCCGAGCACGGCTATCTGCATTGTGGGCCGAACGGCGCCGGGCATTTCGTGAAAATGGTTCACAACGGAATCGAATACGGGATTATGGCGGCGTATGCCGAGGGCATGAACATTCTGAAAAACGCCAACGTCGGCAAGCAGACGCATGCGGTCGATGCCGAGACCACGCCGCTGCGCAATCCCAAGCTCTACCAGTACGATTTCAATCTTACCGACATCGCCGAAGTATGGCGGCGCGGCAGCGTGATCGCGTCGTGGCTGCTGGACTTGACCGCGGACGCGCTGGTTGGCGATCCGGAGCTGAAGAAATTTGCCGGGCGGGTGTCGGATTCGGGCGAAGGTCGATGGACGATCGACGCGGCAATCGACGAGGGCGTGCCGGCGCATGTGCTTACCGCCGCGCTTTACGAACGCTTCGACTCGCGCGGCGCCAACGACTTTGCCGACAAGCTCCTGTCCGCGATGCGCTACGAGTTCGGCGGACACATCGAGAAGAAAGCCTAGAAGGTAGCGATGCCGAATCAACAACCAACCAACGCATCCAACAAAGCTGCTCATGGACGCCCCGGCGATCCGTGCGTGTTTGTCATCTTCGGCGCGACCGGCGACCTGACCAAGCGGTTGTTGTTACCGTCGCTGTACAATCTGCTCGCCAACAAACTGTTGCCCGACAAGTTCGCGATCGTCGGCGTCAGCAACCTAAAGATCAGCTCGGAGGATTTCCGCAAGCAGCTCGGCGAAGAGATCGGTCAATTCACCACGACCAAGGTCAGCCCCGAACTCTGGAAGTGGTTCGACCAGCGGATTTCGTACATGTCGGGCGACTTCACGGATCCGGCGACGTACACGAATCTGAAGTCGACGCTCGAGGCGGTCGACAAGGCGCACGGAACGTCGGGAAATTATTTGTTCTACACCGCGGTGTCGCCAAGTTTCTTCGGCGAAATCGTAAAGCTATTGGCTGGCGCGGGACTCACCAAAGAAAGCGACGGACGTTGGCGACGGGTCATCATCGAAAAGCCGTTCGGCCATGATCTGGAATCGGCGAATGCGCTCAATCGCGAGATTGGCGCATGCCTGCACGAGAATCAGATCTTTCGAATCGATCACTACCTCGGCAAAGAGACCGTCCAGAACATCATGGCGTTTCGCTTCGGCAACGGGATCTTCGAACCGCTGTGGAACAACAACTATATCGATCACGTGCAAATCACCGTGGCCGAAACGGTCGGCGTCGAGCATCGTGGCGCCTTCTATGAAGCGACCGGCGCGCTGCGCGACATGGTGCCGAATCATATCCTGGCGCTCGTTTCTCTAACGGCTATGGAGCCGCCGAATTCCTTCGATTCCGAGCCGGTGCGCGACGAGAAGACCAAGGTGCTGCGCGCGATCCGCCCGCTCAAACCCGAGGACGTCCCGAAATGGGCGGTGCGCGGACAGTACGGACCAGGCACCCTCGAAGGTAAGCCGGTGCCGGGCTATCGCATGGAGCCGCAGGTCGATCCTAAATCCGGCACCGAGACTTACGTCGCGCTGAAGCTCGCGATCGATAATTGGCGATGGTCGGGCGTGCCGTTCTATCTGCGCACGGGAAAGCGGATGGCGAAACGCCTCACCGAAATCGCAATCAGGTTCAAAGCGCCGCCGCTGCTGCTGTTCCGGCAGACTGGCGTGAAGCACCTGGCGCAGAACGAGCTCGTCATGCATATTCAGCCCGACGAGGGCATCTCGCTCAGCTTCAGCGCCAAGATTCCCGGACCCGTGGTCAAGCTCGGCGGCGTCGATATGAATTTCAAGTACGCGGACTACTTTGGCGCCGCGCCGAGTATCGGCTACGAGACGCTGCTGCTCGATTGCATGCTCGGTGATCCGACGCTGTTCCAGCGCGCCGACACGGTGGACGCGGGATGGCGCGTGGTCGATCCGATCCTGGACGCATGGAAGGCGACCCCGGCGTCCGACTTCCCCAACTACGCGGCAGGTTCGTGGGGGCCTAGCGCCGCCGACGAGTTGCTCAAACGCGACGGCCGCAAATGGAGAGAGAGCTGAACATGATATCGCTGCGTGAAGTGTTGAAGCAGGCGGAGGCCGACAAAGTTGCCGTCGGTCATTTCAATTTTTCGGACCTGGTCGCATTCAATGCGATCGTTGCCGCCGCGCGCGAGAAAAAATTGCCCGTGATGGTCGGCGTGTCCGAAGGCGAGCGGGAGTTCACCGGCGTGCGCGAGGCCGCCGCGCTGGTGAAGGCGGTTCGCGACGAGTACAACTATCCGATTTTTCTCAATGCCGACCACACTCACTCGATTGCCAAAGCTGAGGCCGCGGCGAAGGCGGGTTTCGACGAAGTCATCTTCGACGGGTCCGCGCTCCCCTTCGAAGAAAATATCAAGCAGACGAAAAAAGCGATCGAGGCAATCAAATCGATCAACCCGGCGATTCTGGTCGAAGGTGAAATCGGATGGATCGGCGCGTCCTCGGCCGTGATCGACAAGGTCCCGGAGGGTGTCGGTACTCTGACGACGCCGGAAGAGGCGAAGCAATTCGTCGAGGCGACCAAAGTCGACGTGCTGGCGCCGGCGGTCGGCAACATGCACGGGATGCTCGAAAGTATGGTTCACGGCAACGTTCAGAAGCGCCTGAACATCGAGCGGATCGCGGAAATCAAAGCGGCGGCGAAAATCTTTATGACGCTGCACGGCGGGTCGGGCACCAACGACGACGATTTCAAGCGCGCGATCAAAGCCGGGATGACGATCGTCCACGTCAACACGGAAATCCGCATCGCATGGCGGCGCGGATTCGAAGCAGGGCTGGCAGCGGAGCCGAATGAAGTGGCACCCTACAAAATCCTGGTGCCCGCGGTCGAGGCGGTGAAGCAGGTAGTCAGTTCGAGGCTCGAGCTATTCAGTTCGAAATGACGGACTACTTGGCCCAGCCTTTTTCGTACGGCGCCGACATCCGGCCGATCGCGCGCAGGTGCGAAAATTTCCACTCGCCGTTCAGCTTGACGTAGTCGTCTTCGTAGCGCGCGCCGAGCCACATCGCGCGATTTCCATTGCGCATCGTGAACGGCCCGATGAAATACCAGACGCCGGTAGCGCGATCGCCGCTGACCTCGATGATCGGATTCATGACGTTGTGCTGCGAGAAGCTGATCCGTTCCTGGAAACCCTGGAAAAGTTTGCGGATCGCGTCCTGCCCCTGGTGCCGCCCGACGCCGGCGCCTTCCCAAATGCCGTCGGGCGCGAAGAGCGAAACGATTTTTGCGGGATTGTGATCGTCGTCGCAGATCGTGCAGTAGCGGGCCTTGAGCTTCTTGATCGCCTCGATGTCTTCGAGAACCGTGATTCGCTTTTCGAGGTCGCTGATATCCATTGTAACCAGTTTGCGCAGCTATTTGTCCGTCGGCAGATTTACAAATACCGCGGCCGTGACGACCGTCGTCCAAAGGCCGTCGCGATCGCCGATTGCGGATTGCGTGATATTGCGCGTCTGCACGATTTTATCCGACAGCTTCCACACGTCCTTGCGTTCGTCGTAGCTGACGTTGGGATCGAAGTCGACGCCAAGTGCCGTCGCGAGCATCGTCGCGGCGAGGTCCTCGGCGTAGTCGCCAGCTTTCTCGTCGGTCTGCCCGAAACTCTTGTGCTCGGACAGGTAGCCGTATTGATCCTTGTCGGCCGGAATCGCGAGGCCGACCGAGGTGGCCATCAGGCGATGCGGCTCGTCAGTCGAGTTGTCGTACATGACGGTGTAAACGATCTGGCCGGGGGTCAGCGTCTTCAGCCCGTCCTGGATCGATATGACTTTGCAGCCGGGAGGGAAAATCGAGCTGACCCGAACCAGGTTGAACTCGGCGATTCGCGCGTCGCGCAACGCGAGCTCGAAGGAAGTGAGTTTCTCGCGATGCCTGCCGACGCCCTTGGTCAGAAAAATAGCTTTGCCTGTTGGCCCCATCTAATTTTATTCCTCAAGATCGATCTGTCCATGTACAAAGAGCAAGCGCAAGAGTTTCGCGAGATTACGCGTCGATGATCCGTTGGTGAATTGTGTTCGGCTGCGGATTCGATCGACATTCAGGCAGCCATCCCTTGCCGCATCCGACATCGAGGATGCGCATTCCGTCGCGAACCGCGCAGTAGCGAATTACCAAATCCAGTTTCTCTGCGGAAGTTGGATTCTGAATCGCGTGATAACGCTCAATCGTTGCGTAGAATTCGTCGGAGTTAATCCGCGCGCATGAGGTAGGAATCGCGTCGCCATGGTTTGCGTTTCGCGGTAGGATCAGGGACCGGAGAAATCCATCGAGGTGACATTGTGATCGAGACAAGTCCGTTTGGGAAAACCGGGCATCAGAGTACTCGCGTTATTTTCGGGGCGGCCGCGTTGGGTGGGATGAAGCAGGACAAGGCTGACGGCGTGCTCGAGGTGCTGCTCGAATACGGCATCAATCATATCGATACGGCGGCGTCCTACGGCGAGTCGGAGTTGCGGATCGGTCCGTGGATGCGGGAGCATCGCCAGCGATTTTTTCTCGCCTCCAAGACCGGCGATCGCACGTATCAGGGCGCTCGCGACAGTCTCCATCGATCGCTGGAGCGGTTGCGCGTCGATCAGGTCGACCTGATCCAGATGCATAACCTGGTCGCCGAAAATGAATGGGAGACTGCGATGAGAGCGGACGGTGCGCTCGAGGCTCTGGTCGAAGCCCGGGCTCAGGGGCTGGTGCGGTTTATCGGAGTCACGGGTCACGGATCGCAGGTCGCCGCGATGCATCGCCGCAGCCTCGAGCGGTTTGCGTTCGACTCGGTGCTGTTTCCGTACAATTTCACGATGCTTGATATCAAATCGTACGAGGAAGATGTCGAGGCGCTGCTGAAAGTCTGCCGCGAGCGCGGAGTGGCGACTCAGACGATCAAGTCGGTGGCGCGCCGGCGATGGCAAAATGGCGACGGGCGGAAGTTCAGCTGGTACGAGCCGCTTCGCGATCGAGACGCGATCCGGCGTGGGGTGCATTTTGTGCTGAGCCGGCCGGGTCTGTTTCTAAACACATCCAGCGACGCGACTCTGCTGCGCCACATTCTGGATGCGGCGAGCGCGAAAGCGGTGATGCCAGCGCGTGCGGAGATGGAAGCCGACGTTGAGCACTATTTGATGGAGCCGCTGTTCATCCCGGGCGTGTCGGACACGATATAGGTGTAGAAGGAACCTAACACCTAACCCCTTCCCTCGAGGGAAGAGCAACAATCGCGCAGAGAGAGCTAGTAGAGGCCTGGGATCAAGCGATAGGTGTGGGCGCGGTAGGTATCGAATTCGGCGCCGAATTGCGTATGCAACATTGCCTCTTCCGCTCGTATGCGTGCGACTATCGGCGCTATGTGCAGGGCGGTGAGTATCACTCCGACGCCGGAACGAAAGGCCAGGGCCCATCCCAGGGTGTTTATCATGAATCCCAGATAGCTCGGATTGCGGATAACACTATAGATGCCGGTAGTTACAAGAGTGTGATCAGGCTGGATAGCTACCAGTCCGCTGAACCGACGGCCTAGCACAAAGACTGGCCACATTCGCAGCACACCACCGGCGGCGAATAGAACCACGCCAATCCATCGAACGGAATCGCCATCGATGGTCCAGAAGTTTATCCGATCTGTGTAGGCAGGCAGATAGGCGACCAGTAATTGTAGTATCCCGAAGGCTACCAGGACCCATCGGTTGCCACGATCCTCGCGTTCACCGGAACTCAAATTTCCAGAGGTGACCATCGATGCGATGAGCAGGAGGCACGCCACGACCGCGAGCGCCATCAAAGGAGGATCAGAGAAGATAGGCGCAACCCCGCCCATGCCGAGAATGGTCAGGCCGACACTTATGCCGGCGAAACCAGCGATGAGAGCTAGTCTGACAGCCAAGGTCTGCATCTGGTTTTCGGCCACAGGAGTGGCAACGGACGGAGGCGCGAACCTAGACCACTTTCCTGAAGGCCAGGGCTGGTGAAATTCGCACTGCTTCCAGTATTGGGACTATCCCGCTTATAAGACTTACTGCCAGCGCGGCGATTAGTGCATTGAGGGTTTGAGCGGGAGTTACCCATAAGGCGCCATTGCCGCCTAGCGCCGCACCCAGTGTAATGCCGCCGGAGAACATCCAAAGGGCGGGGAACGCACCTATGAGACCGCCTAAGAGTCCTATCGCGGCGCATTCACCGAATAGCAGGAATGCTACTGCGCTTCGGCTGAAGCCTAGCGCGCGCATCACCGCGACATCGCTGATTTGCTCGCGGACCATCATGACGGTGGAGTTAGCTGCAATCAGAAGGACGGTCAGCAGTACTACAAGGCATAGCGCGAAAACAATCGCGCGAATGTTGCCGATAGCGGAGAGGCCGGACGAAAGCGCGTCGCTTTCAGTCATGGTGCGCGTTTCGGCGTCGGAGTTGGCAAAGTGCTCATCGATCTGTTTGGCGAGCGTGGCCATCGTGTCGGCGCTGGTCGCGCGCACTATTATGTTCCACGCGATGTCCTGGTCGGGCAGCCCGTGCGCCTTCCGCGCCGCCATCAGGTAGTCGCGCCGCATGAGAAAGGTGTTGGGATATCGCTTGGACGCCATCTCGCCGGTGATGACGAAGGTCATCTCCATGTGGTCTGCGTCGGCGCTGCGCAGCGTGATGGTGTCGCCAATCTTCCAGCCGTATTTGCGCATGAGAATTTCGCCGACGATGGCGGACCGCTTTTCTTTTAAGCTCCCCCGGCGCTGCTCTTCGGTCAACGCGTAGTCGGGAAACACGCCGCTTATCTCGGGGCCGGCGCCGACGGCGAAGACCGGGTCGCTGACATCGCGCCACGTCGCAGGCCATCCAGTGATCGCGACGCATGCGGCGGTGCCGGGCATTTTGTTGATGTCGTCGCAGTAGCGCGCTGGCAGATCCTCCCACGGCGCAGTCTTGTTGTTGATGATCAGACGCAGCGTGCCGGAAGCATCCTTGACGACGCGATCCATCGAGGCCGGCACCGAGACCAGTACCGTGTAGATGAAGGTGGCCAGCGCGATGGTGAGCATAGTCAGAATCGTACGCCGCAGATTCCGGCGCATGTTGCGTTCGATCAATTTGATCCAATTGAACATAATGCCTCTTCAAACCGACCGCAGCGATTCGACCAGGCCGATGCGCGAGGCGCGCCACGCCGGCAGGAACCCGCCCAGTGCTCCGATCAAGATTGCCGCGACAATTCCCGACACGAACGCGCCTACGGTCAGTCGAAACCTGAAGATGAACTCGCCGACGTTCATGAGCTGGCTGCTGAGGCCGGTTGAATATGCCACCAGCACGCCGAGTATCTCGCCGAGTATGCCGCCCGCGATTGCGAGCACGATGCTCTCGATCACGAAGCTGACGAGTACGTTGGAGCGGCTGAAACCCAGGACCCGCAGCACCCCGATTTCGCTGGTGCGCCGCGCGACCGCGGAATACATCGTGTTCATCGCTCCGAATACCGATCCGATTGCGAGAATGAGCGCGACGATCAGACCGAGCGCGCGCAACTGGTCGATGAAACCGGTTTGCTTCGCGTAAAACTCCTGCTCCGACATCGTATCGACCCTGAGCCTCGAGTCGGTTGTCAGCGACCGGGCGAAGTCGTCATGCGTGGCGGGCTTGAGTACGACGTGCAATACGTTGAAGCCGTTGGCGACGTGGACGTCCTGGGTCAGGATGCCGAGATCGGTCATCACTTCGGACTCGTGCGCGCTGTCCTGATCGGAAAAGACGCCGACGATTTTAAAAGTGCGCGGGCCGAATTTGAAATCGCTGCCGACGGCGAGGTTGGGAAAACGCGCGGCCAGCTTTCGGCCGACGACCATTTCGGGCGCGCCGCCGTTCGGCCAGCGTCCGCTGACCAATCGCATCCCGCGATGCACCTGGTACGCGATCAGATACACGCCGCGAAGGAACGTGAACAGCGATTGTGAAGGGGGCGCGTCGGGGTTTGCGTTGAAACCGGTGATCATTTCCGGCGAGATCAGCGCACGGCTATCGGCATTGGTCGCGATTTGAGGACGGCTCTTGATGATCTCGTATTGCTCGTGCGTTATGAAGCTCCCGCCCTCATCGGTGATGCCGCGGCTGAGCACAATCCAGTTATCGGGGAGCGCGTTCTGCATCACCGTCGCGCGCAGGCCGGCGACAAATCCCGACAGGATAAAAAGCAGCATCACGACCAGCGCGACGACTGACGCCGTCATCGCGGCGGTGGCGCGTCTAACCATCAGGCTGCGCAAGTTGTAGCGAATCGGGATCACTTCAGCCTCCCGGGAAAATTGTGCCGGGTATAAAGGACGCTTGCGCGAACTGGAAAGGGATGGATATTAGACGTTCGGCGGGTGTGATCCTAGAGGGCGAGCCTGAGGCTTTCGTGTAGGTGTCAGCCGCGCTTGGCGGCGGCGCGGGTTCAATACTAAGCTTCGAAAATATTTGGAGGCGAAGCGATGGCCAGCGAGAGCAAGTCAGAAGCGCAGCGGATTCGCGCGAGTCTCAAGCATCCGGTGATCGATGCCGACGGGCATTGGCTGGAATTCGGGCCGATCATCGTCGAGCAGTTGGAAAAGTTTGGCGGCAGCCGCGCGGTCGAGGGATTTCGATCGTTCAACGGCCGCGTGTCGAAGCAGCTGACGGCGTCGGAGGAAGAACGCAAGCGCAAGCGGCGCGCGCAGGAAGCCTTCTGGGCGCTGCCGACGAAGAACACGCGCGATCGCGCGACCGAGATTTTGCCGCGGCTGCTTTACGAACGGCTCGACGAATTCGGAATGGATTTCACCGTGTTGTATCCGACCGCCGGGCTTGGCATTCCGTTTCATCCTGATGACGAGACGCGGCGCGCGACCTGCCGCGCGTTCAACCGGTTCATCGCGGAATTTTTCGGAGAATTTTCCGATCGCATGACGCCCGCGGCAGTGATTCCGATGCATACTCCCGAAGAGGCATGCGCCGAACTCGAGTACGTGGTGAAGGAACTCGGGCTGAAAGTTGTGATGATGGCGAGCATGGTGCGGCGGCAGATACCGGCGGTCGCCGCAAAGACCCCGGACGCGGCGCGATTCGCGACATGGTTCGACATGCTCGGGCTCGACAGCGAGTACAACTACGATCCGGTGTGGGCGAAGTGCGTCGAGCTGGGAATCTCGCCGACGTTTCATTCGGGCTCGCGTGGCATTGGACTGCGCAATTCGCCGACCAATTTTGTTTACAACCACATCGGTCATTTCGCCGCCGCGAGCGAGGCGGTTTGCAAAGCGATCTTCTTAGGCGGCGTGACGCGCCGGTTTCCGCAACTCAAGATGGGGTTCCTCGAGGGCGGCGTCGGATGGGCATGCGGCCTTTACTGCGATCTCATCGGTCATTGGAAGAAGCGTAATCGCGAGGCGCTCGAGGAAACCAATCCGGCCAACCTGAATCGCGAGATGCTCACGCAACTCATCCGCGAGTACGGCGGGAAGTGGATCGAGGGCAAGCTCGAGCCGAAGGCGGGCAGCGTCGAGACGATCCTCGAACGCGATCAAAGCGGCGCCACCGGTGGAATTCGCGAGCTCGACGATTACGCCGCATGCAAGATCAAGCGGGCGGAAGATATCCGCGATCTGTTCGTCAACAATTTTTATTTTGGCTGCGAAGCCGACGACCCGACCAATGCTTACGCGTTCAACCGCAAGGCGAATCCCTACGGCGCGAAGCTGAACGTGCTGTTCGGCTCGGACATCGGGCATTTCGACGTGCCCGACATGAAGGACGTAGTGCCCGAGGCGTACGAGTTGGTGGAGGACGAGCTGATCACCACGGACGACTTCCGCGATTTCATGTTCGCCAATCCGGTTCGCTTCTGGGGCGAGGCAAACCCCAACTTTTTCAAGGGCACGCGCGTCGAGAAGGAAGCCGCTGCGCTACTGGCAAACAAGAATACCTAGTTGCGGACCGCGTGCGGTGTCACAGACGCCGCGCGATCGGTTCGATCGGCGAAGCGGCGAATCAGATAGACCAGCGGGCCGACACTGCCGAGCGCGACGGTAAGGACGACATATGGCAGCGCGGATACGTTGCGCTCGCGGGCGTCACCGCCCATCCAGCCAACGATGAGTACCAGCGCGATCAGGAGATCGATCAAGGCCGTGACGCCGGCGAAATTCGCGATGACCATGCGAAAGAAACCGATGTAGCCGTAGAGGTAGATCGAGTACGCGTCCATCGCGAGCATAACGATCAGGGCGGCTGAGAGAGCTAGCTGCTTGCGATTCATTGTGTGTTCTCCGTTGTGCGAGTCTCGAAACGACACTCAAGGCCCGTGCCAGCAGGGACGCATCGATCTCTCGCGGAATGTCGAGCTGATTGGACAGCTTGCGGCCGAGGAAGCGTTGCAAATCTCAACGCTGTTGCGTGATCGCAAAGGTCGGTGCGGTACAATCGTCGCGGAAGCTCAGCGAATGGGCGCCGCCACGATTCTTGCAGTTGCTTTCGCGGACGCGAAGCGTCGATTGAAATACGCACGCGTGGTAGCTACGAAACGGGACAGAACGAGCATGGAACACGACGAGTTGAGCCGAAGCGGATCGCTCCGATGGGTGGGCGCCGCGTTAGGTGCGCTAACCGGCATAGCAGACACGGTGGCGTTCTGGTGGCTCGGGACCAGTTTCACGATCGACGGCCACGACGCAATGATGTTCGCGGCGGTATGGTTCGCAGGCTCATTCGCGGTGCTTGGATATTTGCTGGGCGACGCGATCGAGGGGCGGCGTCGCGAACGGCGGGCGTCACAACTTATTCGGACGCAGATGCAAACAATCAGCGAATCGCGTGCAAAATTGATTCAGCACGAAAAGCTCGCCGCGCTTGGGCAGCTTGCGGCCGCAATCGCGCACGAGGTGCGAAATCCGCTGGCGGTGATTCGATCGGCGACGCAGAACTTACGCGATGCGGTGCCGGCGAACGATTTGGAAGCGCGGCGCGCCTGTACTTTTATCACCGACGAAGCGGACCGCCTGGGTAACCTGATCAATGCGCTGTTGGCGTTCGCCCGCCCGGTGCATATATCTCCGACGAGGGTGCCGATAGCAGAATTGTTCGAGCGCGTCCTGAGCGCGACCAGCGAGGAAATGTCCGCCAAGCAGGTTCGAGTCGAGTGTCCGCCCAGAGGCGAGCTCGATGCCATCGACGCGAACGTCGATCCGGATTTGATTGCGCAGGTGCTGGTCGGGCTCCTTGACAACGCAGTCGAGGCAGTGCTAGCGGGCGGCGAGGTCAGGCTCGAGGCGCGGTCTGACGGCGCCCAGGTCGAACTGTCGGTGGCAGATTCGGGACCGGGTGTTCCCGCCGATCTGCGTGGCCGCGTCTTCGAGCCGTTCTTCACCACGCGAGCCGCGGGCATCGGACTTGGTCTCGCGATCGCGCGTCAGATCGTCGAAGCGCATGGCGGGAGTATCCAGGTTGGGCAGAGCACCTCGGGCGGCGCGCGATTCTCGTTTACCCTACCGGCCGCTGACCGGGCCGCGACGGCCGCGGCATGAAACCGCGCATACTGATCGTCGATGACCAGGAGCGGGTGGCTGAAGTGATTGCCACCGCGCTCGCGCACGCAGGTTACGAGTGCGAAACGTATCGCACCGGCGCGTCGGCTCTGGCAGCGGTCGAGCAGAGCGGAGCTGACGCGGTCGTGACCGACTGGAAGATGGCGGAGATGGACGGGATGGAATTGCTGCGCGAGATCCGGCGCCGGCGTCCCGAGTTACCGGTGATTCTGATCACCGCCTACGGCAGCGTTTCATCGGCAGTGGCTGCGATGCGTGAAGGCGCCTTCGACTACGTGACCAAGCCGTTCGACAACGACGAACTGCGAGCGACGATCGCGCGAGCACTCGAGATGACGCGCCTTGAACGCGAGAATCGCTACCTGCGCCAGGAAATCGGGACTCGATATTCGCCGGACACGATAATCGCGGAAAGCGCGCGATCGCGCGAAGTGCTTGATCTCGTGCGGCGAGTGGCTCCCAGCCGGGCCGCCGTGCTGATACAGGGCGAGAGTGGAACCGGCAAGGAACTGATCGCGCGCCTGCTGCACTACTGGAGCGACCGCGTCGGCAATCCGATGGTAGCGGTGAACTGCAAGGCGTTCGCCGAGGGCGTGCTCGAAAGCGAACTGTTCGGTCATGAGAAAGGAGCGTTCACCGGCGCGATCGCGGCGCGCGCGGGATGCTTCGAGCGGGCTTCAGGCGGGACGCTTTTTCTCGATGAGATCGCCGAGGTTGGAGTCGAGTTCCAGGCCAAGCTGCTGCGCGCGGTGCAGGAAGGCGAGGTGTTGCGGGTGGGCGGTTCGCAGCCGCGCAAGATCGAAGTGCGAATCGTTGCGGCGACCAACAAACCGATCCGCGACGAGATAGCGACGGGACGATTTCGCGAGGACCTGTTTTTTCGCCTCAATGTGATCCCGATTCAGCTCGCACCGTTGCGGGAGCGTCAAGAAGACATCATTCCGCTCGCGCGGCACTTCCTTGCGCGTCAGACTGCCGAGGCGGGGCGCAGTCTTGCGCTCAATCCGGAAGCGGAGGAGGCGATCCTCGCGCATCGATGGCCCGGCAACGTGCGGGAATTGGAAAATGCGATAGAGCGGGGCGCGGTGCTCGCGCGCGGCGATACGATCACTCCCGAAGACCTGCTGCTCGAACAGAGCGGCGCGACTCCGCGCGCATCCATGACCGGCACGTTGCAGGAATCAATCGACCAAGTGGTAGCAACGCGTATCGAGGCCGCAATTGAGGCTGCTCGAGGGAATCGCGCCGAGGCGGCGCGCAATCTCGGCATCGATCGCGCTACTCTGTGGCGCTTGATGAAGAGGTTGGGAATTTAGGTCTTCAGGTTTCTGCGAACGCGCGCCTGGCGGCGGCCACGAATGCTCGCACGCGCGCCGGATCTTTTTTCCCGCGATGGCCTTGAATGTCGGTGTGCGTGAACGAATCGACCCCCCACGGCTTGACGGTGGCGATCGCGGCGGCGACGTTGTCGGCGGAAAGGCCGCCCGCGAGGATCACCGGAATTCGTGAGCGCTCGACTACCATGCGGCTCATCGACCAATCGTGTGTCTCTCCGGTGGTGCCGGCGTACGGCGGGCCCTTCGCGCCGGAATCCAGCATCAGGTAATCGAGGCAGTCCTGATGCGCGTCGGCTTCGGTGAGGGTTTCGCCGGCGCGCACGGCAATCGCGCGCAGCAGCATGACCGGCGCGATATGCTCGCGAATCCATGCGCAGTCTTCGGGCTCGATCTCACGCGCGACCACGTGCAGGACGTCCGGACGCACCGCGTCAACCATCGCGCAAATCTCGTCGCGATCGTCGGACAGCGACAACGCTACACCTCGCGCGCGCGGGCGCACCGTCGACAGAATTTCGCGCGCGAGGTCAGCTCCGATCGCCTCGGCGACGACGCCGGGCTCGGCAATCACCAGCCCGATCAGATCGGCGCCCGCCTCTGCAGTCGCGACCGCGTCGGGCACCGAGGTCATGCTGTAGATTTGGATTGCCATCGCCGAAATTTATCCGCGGCCGCCACGCAGCAGTCTGCCGGGCGTCGCTCCCGTGCATCGGCCGTCGTCCCAGGTCATCTCCCCGTTGACGACTATCGCGCGGTAGCCGCGCGCATGCTGCACGCGACGCCATTCGCCGCCGGGAAAATCGTGCGCGATATCGCCGACCCAATCCGGCTCGACCCCGAGCCGGGCGAGATCGTAAACGACTACGTCCGCCGCCAGCCCTTCGCGCAGAACCCCGCGGTCGCGGAAGCCGGCCGCATGCGCGGGCAGCGCGGACAGCCGATAGTGCGCCTCTTCGAGCGTGATGCGTTGTTCGTCGCGAACCAGCCATCCGAGGAAATCGGTCGTGTACGCGCCGCCGGTGAAGAACTTGGTGTGCGCGCCGCCGTCCGACACGCCAGGAATCGTGTAGGGCGAGTCGTTGATCATTTCGGCGTAGAACTCGGCGTTGAAGCCGCGATTTGGACCGAGGAACTCGACCTTGAGTTTGCCCGCGATCGAGAGATCGAGCATCGCATCGATCTCGTGCTTGTTTTGCTCGGTGGCGATTTGTCCGATCGATTTGCCGACGTACTTTTCGAGTTCCGGCTTGTCACCCGCCCACGACACGATCAGATGACGGATCGGTCCGCCGACTCCCGCCTGAATCGCTTCGAGCTTTTTATTCGCTTCATCGTGCTCGCGCTTGATCGCTTCGCGCAGCGCGGGATCCTTCATCTTGGAAATCTTTTCTTCATTGGTGCCAGTCGTAACGGTGCGCCATGCCGGGCTCGCATCGTAAAGATTCCAATGCTCGAGCGTGAACGCGAAGCCGGTGCGGAGCGTCGCGGTCTGACCGAAGATCGGCAGACCTTTCTCGCGGCATCGCTTGAGCCACGCGAGACTTCGCTGATGAACCTTGGGATCGCGTCGGGCGGGCGCGATCGCGTTGTGCAGAATCGGACGATTCGCCTCGGCCGCTAGCCGCTCGAGGAACGCGAGATCGTCCTTGATATGCCCCGTTGCCTGCGTGATCTGGATGAAGCCCTCGTCGCGCTCTTGCAGAACGCGCGCGAGGTTCAGGATGTCCTCGTCGCACATCGTGTCTGTGACCATCGGCGATCCGTCGAAGTCGGCCTGCGTCGAATCGGGACCGAGCCGCTGCACCGAGAAGCCACCGAGGCCCGCGTCCATTCCTTCGGCGAGCAGGGCGCGCATCGTCGCGCGTTCGTCGTCCGTCGCGGCGCGAGTCTTCGCTGCCTCGAGGCCCATCACGTACGTCAACAGCGACGAGGTCGGCAGATACTGGATCACGTTGACGCCCTTGGCAGTGCGATCGAGCGAGTCGAGATACTGCGGAATCGTTTCCCAGTCCCACTTCATCCCGACCTTCATCGACTCGTACGGAATTGCTTCGGTGCGCGTCATCGTGAGCATCGAGCGCTCGCGGAAATCCGGCTTGACCGGCACGAAGCCGAAGCCGCAATTGCCGAGCACCACCGACGTCACGCCGTGCCATCCCGAGATGGTGCAGTAGGGGTCCCATCGAATCTGCGCGTCGTAGTGAGTATGCAAATCGACGAAGCCGGGAGCGACGATCATGCCGCCGGCGTCGATTGTCTTCTTCGCGAAGCCGGGTGAGCGGCCGCCCACCTGCGCAATCTTGCCGTCCTTGATCCAGACGTCGGCGCGGTATCGCGGCACGCGGGTTCCGTCGACAACGGTTCCACCTTTAATGTGAAGATCTATATCAGCCATCGAAAGATCCCTCCTTCGAAGACGGGGTTGAGCGGCCGGGTGAACTGACTTTTTCGTACTTACAGCATCGCAGATCGGTTTGGCAAACGAGATTGAACCCGAGGAGTTCCACGCTTTGAAATCACAAATCGTGATTTCAAGTTTAGACGGCTCGACAGCCAATCCTCAGGAGTCGGTTTGGGAAGATGAACCTATTTGTGGGAAAAGGACTCAGAAAGAACGTTTGTACGTGACGTAGTTCGCGCAGACTTTGGCGCCTAGCTTTTCTGCCGTGCGGCGCGAGGGCCAGTTGTCGTCGAGCACGAGTGTGTAGCTGAGAAATTTCGAGCCGCTGCGGATTAGCTGCAGATACGAGTACGCGGCCATGGCGAGGTTGACGCCGCGGCCGCGTGCCTCTTCGAGTACGCCGATACCCAGAAAATTCAGCTTCTCGTTGTCGGCGAGCTTTCGGCCCGGCTTTAGAATCGCGCCTTCGGAATTCGGCGGCGTGACCATCAGAGCGCCGACTGGTTGGTCGTCACGATACGCGAGCACGGAGGTGTCGAGCGCACCGGACATCGCGAAGAAGTCGAACAGGAATGCGAGCTCGTCGGTGGTGAACGGCGTCGCGCCCCAGTGACGAGCGAAAGCAGTGTTCCATGTATGCTCGAAATCGCGGATGCGTCGCGCGGGCGGCAGATCCTTCAGCGCGACGATTTGGAAACCGGCTCGGCGGCTCGCTTCGAGTGCACTTTCGTAGCGCGCGACCAATTCCGGCGTCACTTCAATTTTATAGTCGACCCATCCGCGCTCGGTTTCGAAGCCCGCGTCCTTGAGCAGCGCGTGGTAGTACGCGGGATTCTGGCGCGCGATGTCGGGCGGCAGAGTTTCGTAGTCGTCGATCACGAACGGGAACTCGAGCAGGCCGTAACCGGCGCGCGCGGCCGTCGCGCCGTTGGCTTTCATCCACTCGGACGCCGCGTCCATCATTTGATTCACGGCGTCGCGCGTATTGGGCATCGCCTCGAACATCACGAGATGTCCGAGCTGCTCATTCCAGTGATGCTGGTAGTGACTGTCGATTATCGCGACGGCGCGCGCGACGATGCTGCCGTCGACCCGGGCCGCGAACGCTCGAATCTTGCGGCCGGCGGCGAACGGTCCCTCGCCCATCAGGATCGGCAGCTGCACCCCGACCATCGCGGCCCATCGCGCGCTGCGGTATTCGTAGACACGATGCTGAAAAAGGACGAACTCGGTGAGCGCTTCTTCTCCCGAGGGCGACTCGATTTTGACTGGCAACTGCAGACTCTCCGGATGAGATGACTAATCGAACAGTTCTATTCAGGCTGGGCAGAGCCGGATCGCGCGGGGTCACCTTGTTTCGGGTCACGCCGTGCGCTAACCACTGTGCAGGGGCAAGCGTAGCGCCGAGCGCCTGGAAGCGTCAAACAATCGCGCGCGAGTGACGCCCCTGCAGGAGCGGTTGAGCGTCATGGTTGAAAAAACGATCGACCTCACAGGCATTTCGGCCAATTCGGTCGAAGACGCCGTGCAATTGGCAATCTCGCGCGCCGGCGTCACGATCAAAGGCATCCACACCGCTCATGTCGAGAACATCGACGCCTTGGTCGAGGCCAACAAAGTCGTGCGATGGAAAGTGAGAATCAAGGTGACCTTCCAGGTGAAAGACGAGCTGCACGAGTGACCGCCTGAGTTGCGGCCACGAAGGAAGCGGCGGAGCGCAAGGACTTCCAAGTCATGCGAAACCAGCCGCTGAGAGTAATCAATGGCGAAAATAGTTGAGGTCCATCCGGGTATCTACGAGATTTTTCTGCCGCTGCCGATGCGGCCGACGATCATCAACGTTTATCTGATCGACTGTCACGGCGCGTGGACGCTGGTCGACACCGGGATGAACTCGCCCGAGAGCATCAAGGCACTCGAGGAAGCGCTGGCCGAACTCGACATCAAGATCGAGGACCTCGACGCGATCGTCGCGACCCATCACCACATCGATCACTTCGGCGCCTCAGGCGAGATTCGACGGCGCAGTCATGCCACGACGCATATCCATCGCCTGGAAGCGGAGCGCGCTGGCAGGATGATCGAGTTCGGCAGGATGAGTCCTCACGATCGTCCCGAGTCGCGCGCGTTTTTTGCCAAGCACGGATTTCCGATTGAACAATTCTCGCCGACTGGGATGCGTCCGGCGTGGATGGGAACTTCGATGTATGGACCTGTGACGCAGCCCGACAAATACATCGACGATCACGACGTAATCAAAATCGGCGACCGCGAGCTCGAAGTGATCTGGACGCCGGGACATTCACCGGGTCACAACGTGATTTATTTGCGCAAGGAAAAGGTGATGATTGTCGGCGATCACCTACTGCCCAAAATTACGCCACACGTCGGAATTTATCCGGACGCGGCGGGGAGCAACCCGCTCGGCGACTTCATCAATTCGCAACTGAAAGTGCAGAAGTTCGACGTCGAGCTGGTTTTGCCGGCACATGGCGGCGTTTATCACGACCATCGTCATCGCGCGAATCAGCTGATCGAGCATCACCGATATCGAGAGGCTGAAATGCTCGATCTGACGCGCAAGGCGCCGCAGACTGCGTTCGAAATTGCGCAACAAGTCTTTGGCGGCGAAGAAAGGCCGATATTCCACGTGATGGCGGCTACTTTTGAAACCCTCGCGCACCTTGAACTTGCTTGTTTTGAAGGCCGCGCGCGGCGTTCCGAAAGGGGTGAACAAACTGTGTTCCAGGCGTTATAAGTGGATTATGGGGGGTTTGCTAATTTTTTCAGACGGTGTATTTTGGCCCTGCTTAAACGAACGGCGGATAGGCATGTTAGCTCGGCAGTGGAGGGGTTTCTAGATTGAAGGAGGATGCCATGAAACGGAAGATCGGATTAGCGCTGGCAACAGGGCTGGCATTGTTGATCGCCGGTTGCTCGAGTCAGGGAAGCGGAGGCCCGTTTCCCGCGGGGCCGGGCCAGACGGGGTCGGAGGCAACGCGTACCGGCGCGCCGGTATCGTCGACTGCGAGAAATTTTAACCTCGCGGTTAAATGTCCCGGCGTGCACTGGGAGAAAACCCACGGTTGGTCTGACTCGCAGATTGAGCAGCAGGAGTCGCTCGAAGCAGACGACATCCCGGCTTGCGAGCAGTGGGTTCAGGCGCAGCCCAAGGGCTATGTGCCACCTCCTCCCGGCGGAGCGATGGCAAACAAAGGCCCGACGCCTCCAGCAGCCGGTGGGGCTCCGGCCCCGGCTCCTCAATGATACGTGTGAGGGCTTAGGACGGGTTCGCGCGGAGGGCAGCATCCTGCCCGCGTTCGCGTAAAAAATTGAGCGGCGCGGCATCTCTTCGGAGATGCCGCGCCGCTGTTCTATAATTATGCAGAGTTTACGAATGGCGCGAGTCGCGCCGTAGTACGCCTAGCGAGCGACCGCCGTCGCCGTGCGTTTTGCATCACGACGCGCCGGAGCACTGATTCTGCCACTGCGGACTACTGGCGAGCGCCTCGCCAGGCGTCGCGTCGATACGCCCGCAAGCTGCTGAGTCCGCCAGTCGCGTAGGCCTCGGCGCAGAAATTGCGGCTCGATTCCCAGCGTCTCGCAGACCGTCTCAAACGAGAATGGCCCCTCTCCGCCTTCCCCAATCAGCCACTGCTCGGCCTCGCTGAACAGACGCTTGCGCGGTCCGCCCTTGGCGTCAGAGTTATTCTGGAAGCATCGAAGCGCGTCCTCCAGGATCGCCATCATCAGCTTTTTGACTGGACGAATCGTACTGTCGTCACGCCGGCTGTCATAAAACTGCTCAGGCGTCAGAACGTCCGGCACGAAGAGATTCCCCAGAGCGCTGTTTTCCCATTCCATCGTACTTGTCCTCACCCCAACCGCGCCTGCCTCGTGTAGCCGAGGTGCAGCGATCGATTCTTGGCATTCCGACTATTTGTCGTTCGACCACCAAGTACGCAATGATCATGCCGAATTTATTGGCAGCTGCCCTAATACAATTTCGCCAGCATGTTAAGCCATCATGAACCGCTATTCCTCTAGTCAGGTATTGGGAAATCCATTAAACAGGGCCAACTTTTCGCAAATCATTCCGCATTATGCGAAAAAGTGGAGTTTGTGCGGATGCTGGCTCGTTTGCGACACGCGTTACGATTCGGCCACAACCGCCCGCAATGTGTCGCGCGGGTGCCATAGATTGGCTGCGTGACTTTTGAGACGTTACTGAACGGTATCCGGACCGCCGCTGGTTCCGGCCGGACCATGCTTGCGCTCTTCAAGCTTGAAGGTCAGCACATCCAGCAGGCAGTCGACCCGATCTGCCAGCGCTTCGAGCAGGGTCTGCTTTTCCAGCGGCGTAATGTCGAGATGAAAGCACAGGAAGTTGATTAACTCAGCGCCGCGCAGCCCGCGCTGCTCGACTATTGTGCGCCAAGCTTCAAGCGCGGCGTCGCCGAGGTAGCTGAAGAGCATCTCGCGCAGCGCGTCCATCGTTTCGGCGTCGCAATCGAGCGCACCGGGCCGAACCGGGCACCAATTCACTTCCGCCTGCCGGTAGGAACGATCGCGAATCTCGCGAACTATCCGGAACTCGCCGATACCCTCGAGGACCAGGTTGTAGCGGCCGTCGGCTAGCTTGATGAGCCCGCCGATTTTGCCCGCGCATCCCATCTCGAAAATATCCGGGAAGGCGTTGTAGTCGGCTTCCCAGTCGCCCTTGAGCAGCGTCATCCCAATCATCGCGTGCGCGTTGGCGACATCGGCAATCATCTCGCGGTAGCGCGGCTCGAAAATGTGCAGCGGCACGCTCAACCCCGGGAACAACACGAGGTTCGGCAGCGGAAAAATCGGAATGATAGTCGGTAGTGAAGCCACGTTTACAGTCGGCGCATAGCGTTAGATCGTCAGGTTAGGGCCGTTGTGATCCGCCGTCAAGGAAAAGCGACGCGGAGATAACACTTGCGCGCGGTTTTGCTATGTTTCAGCGAATCCGCGAAACTTCATCTATCAGCGACATGGAAACGAGATTGTTCATAGCAGGCCGTTACGTCGACGCGGCCAGGTCGGCGCGTTTCCCCGACGTTGAGCCAGCCACCGAGCGCGAACTGGCCAATGTCGCGAGTGCGAACGCCGACGATGTGAATCGCGCGGTCGCCGCGGCGCGCGAGGCCGTGGATCGCGGGCCGTGGCCGCGGATGAGCGCCGAAGCGCGCGCCGGCATCCTCGACAAGCTGGCCGACGGGATCGAAAAGCGCGCGCGCGATCTCGGGATGCTCGAGGCACGCGACGTCGGCAAACCCGTGGCGGAGTGCGTGAATCACGATGTCGCGCGGGCCGCGCGCAACTTCCGATTTTTTGCGGCGGTCGCACAGACCTGGACCCACGAGGCTGCCGATAGCGACGCGAAATTTCTCGGCCGCGATTTGAGGCTGATGAGCGTCACCCAGCGGCCTCCGGTCGGCGTCGGCGCGATCGTCATTCCATGGAACTCGCCCCTGATGCTCGCGACGTGGAACCTCGGCCCCTGCCTTGCGGCGGGAAATACCTGCGTACTCAAGCCGTCCGAGCTGGCGCCGCTGACTTCAATTGCGCTCGGCGAGATCGCGAACGAGGCGGGCCTGCCGCCTGGCGTGTTGAATATTATTCCGGGACTCGGCGACGCCGGCGCGGCGCTGGTCTCGCATCCTGGCGTCGACGCGATCGCCTTCACCGGCGGGGTCGCCACCGGGCGCCGCGTGATGGCGTCAGCAGCAGAATCGCTCAAGCGAGTCGCGCTCGAGCTCGGCGGCAAGTCACCGAATCTCGTTTTCGCCGACGCGAATCTGAAGCGCACTGCCGCCGGCGTCGCGCGATCGATCTACCGCAGTCAGGGGCAATCGTGCGTGGCTGGTTCGCGATTGCTGCTTGATAGAAAAATTTCCGCAGAATTTCTCGAGCTGCTTGCAGCGGAGATACCGCGCCTCAAGATTGGCGACCCGCTAGCCGACGGCACGGATTACGGCCCACTGGTTTCAGCGGCGCATCGCGAGCGGGTTCATTCGTTCGTCGCCGAAGCGGTGGCAAATGGTGCGAAAATTTTGGCCGGTGGAAAAACTCCCGCCGAACCCGTGCGCGGATTCTACTATTTGCCGACTATCCTCGACGGCGTCGATGCGAACTCGCGCGCCGTGTCCGAAGAAATCTTCGGGCCGGTCCTGACTGTCGAGCGATTCGACGACGAAGAGCAGGCGGTCGCGAGCGCCAACGCCACCCGCTTCGGCCTGGCCGCTTACGTGTGGACCCCGAACGTCGATCGCGCACTGCGAGTCGCTGAAAAGATCAAGACCGGGATGGTGTGGGTCAACAGTTTTTTTCTGCGCGACCTGCGCGTCCCGTTTGGAGGTGCGAAGATGAGCGGGCTTGGCAGGCAGGGCGGCCGCTTCAGCATGGAGTTCTGGACCGAACCGAAACTCGTGTGCGTCGCATACGGCGAGGAGGATCACGATGGGTAAGGTCGTTGCGACCGTGTTCACCACGCACGTGCCGCGCCTGATGATCACCGATCCTGTCGCGCGCCGTGTCTACATGGGACGTAGTGTGACGACTTTCTATGACGCGATGCCGAAGCTCGAACGCGAGCGGCTGCGTCATCTCGACTTCGACACCTTCTTACTAATCGATACTCACTGGTTCTCTACTTTGGAATACGTACTCAATGCTCACGAGCGGCTGTCCGGTGTGTATACATCGGAAGAGCTGCCGGAGATGCTGCATGGTTTAGAATATGACTATCGCGGCGACTGCGAACTCGCGCGCGCGGTAGAAATGGAAGCGCGGGAGCGGGGGATTCGTGCGATCGCGTCGGCACATACCAACTTGCCGATACACTATCCGACTCTCAACGTGATGCACTATTTCAATCACGAGGCGCGCCGCCGCGTGCTCTCGGTGAGCGTTTGTCAAACCGCGTCGGTCAAAAATGATTTGGCTTACGGCGCCGCGCTCGGACAGGCTATCTGGAAATCGAATCGCCGCGTCGTGATCGTTGCATCGGGCGGCATGTCGCACAGGTTCTGGGACTACGATCGAATTCTCGACCGCGCATCGGCGTCGCCTGACGATATCGCGTCAACCGCCAACCGTTTGTACGACGAACGAATCATGGAATGGTTCAAGGCTGGGCGGCATGACGCAGTCCTGGCCGCCGCCGACGACTACCGCGCGCATTGCTCGCCCGAGGGCCGCTTCTCGCATTACATCACGATGGCCGGCGCGATGGGCGGCGACGCATGGACGTGGCGCGGCGAGCAGTTCGGAAAATATGAGGCCGCGATCGGCACCGGCCAGGCGATCTTTTTCTTTCAACCCTCGTTCAGCGGCGCCGAGCGCGAGGCTGCTTAGCGCGATTCTGCCGGAGGTGCGCACTTGAAACTTGCACACGGAATTTTGGCGATGCTGGTGACGCCGTTTCATGACGACTACCGGCTCAACGAAGATGCGCTCCGGCGCGAAGTCCAGTGGTCGATTGCCGCGGGTGCGGACGGCGTCGTCGCGGCGCCGAGCATCGGCGAATTTCTGCACATGGATGAAGCCGAGCGGACGCGCGTGTTCGAAATCGTGATCGAAGAGACCCGTAAGCGAGCCGGCCTCTCCGCCGTTGCGATGACCTCTGGCGCGACCACGCTCGAGACTCTCCGCTACGCGAAAATTGCGGCGCGCCTGGGTTACGATGCGCAGCAGGTGATCCCGCCGTATTACTGGCGATGCGGCGAGGTCGAGGTCGAGCGCCATTACCGGATGATTGCCGAGGCGGGTGACATGCCCGTCGTCATCTACCACAATCCCGCGCTCAGCAAGTTCAACATCACGCCGAAATTTGCGGGCAAGCTGGCGACGATTCCCGGCGTGGTGGCATTCAAGGAAGTGCTGACTGATCTGCAGCATCTCGAGGCGTTGTACGACGAGGTCCGCGGCCGCGCGGACATCTACAATACGTTTCGCGCGATGCTCGCTGGGCTGATGCTCGGCGCGGCCGGCGGCTTCATCAATATTTTCGCGGTGCCTGCCGCGGTCGCGCTGCTCAAGGCGCACAAGGCCGGCGACTACCAGCGCGCCGAGGAAATTCAGCGCCGGCTCAATCGATGCTTCCCGCGCGGCGGCGAGGAAACGCTCGGCCATCTCGGCACCACCAAAGTCACCGCATCGGTTGCGACCGGAATCGAGATGGGGCCTGCGCGCCCGCCGTACATGGCGCCGGCAGACGCCGCCGAACGAATCCGCAAGCGGCTGCCGCTGCTCAACGAGGTTATCTGAGATGGGCGCGCGCTCGGGCAACAATTACCTGTCGTCGCTGAAAAAGCTCGGCGCGGAGATCTGGATTGCCGGCGCGCGCGCTGGCGACGTCACCGCCCATCCGGCGTTTGCCAACTGCGCGCGCTCGGTCGCGTCGCTCTACGACATGCAGATGGAGCATCCCGAGACGATGACGTTCCGCACCGAGGACGGCGGTCGCGCCGGAATGTCGTTCATCATCCCGAAAAGCGCCGACGACCTGCGCAAGCGAACGCGCATGATGAAGACGTGGGCGGACTTCGGTTGCGGGATGCTCGGGCGCACGCCGGATTATCTCAACGTGAGCCTCGCCGCAATGGCTGCCGCGCGCAATTTTTTTGCCGAGAGTGATCCTAGGCACGGCGACAATATCTGGAACTACTATATGGAGGCGCGCCATCACGATTGGTGCGCGACGCATACGCTCGTCAATCCGCGCGCGAGCCGTGCCGCGGGATGGGCGGGACACACCGACGCCGACCTCGCGCTCAAGCTCGTCGAGAAAACCAGGGACGGCATCGTCGTGAGCGGCTGCCGGATGCTCGCGACACTCGCGCCGCTGTCCGAGGAGCTGCTGGTATTTCCTTCGACCGTGCTGAAGGCCGAACCGGCGGCTGAGCCGTTCGCGCTCTCGTTCGCGATTCAGTGCAACGCGAAGGGCCTGAAGTTCCTCTGTCGCGATACCTACGACCTCGGCCGTTCGCGCTTCGACCATCCGCTCGCATCGCGCTTCGACGAAATGGACGCGGTGGTCGTGTTTGACAACGTGCTCGTCCCGTGGGAGCGCGTGTTCCTGTGCGGCGACGTCGCGCGATGCAACGCGCTGTACGCGGGAACCGGAGCCGTCGTCCACATGATGCATCAGGTGGCCGTGAAGAATGTAGCGAAGAGCGAATTCGTTTTGGGACTGGCGGCGCGAATCGCCGAGGCCAGCGACGCGATGTCGTTGCCGCACGTTCGCGATCGGCTGGCCGAGATGATCATGACCACCGAAACCATGCGCGCATGCCTGCGTGCCGCCGAAGCTGACGCCGCGCCCGACAATTGGGGCGTGTTCACGCCGGCGCGGGCGCCGCTCGACACCGCGCGCAATCTTTTCCCGCGCCTGTATCCGCGCCTGGTCGAGATTATCCAGCTCAACAGTTCGAGCTCGCTGATGGCGACCCCGTCATCGGCCGATTTCGCAAATCCCGCCGAGCTTCCAGATATCGAGCGCTACTTCGGCGCCGCCGACGCCCCCGCAAAAGAGCGCGTCGCGCTCTATCGATTAGCATGGGACGTCGCATGCAGCGCCTTCGGCGGCCGCCAAGTCCTCTACGAACGTTTTTTCTTCGGCGATCCCGTCAGGATGACGAGCGCCCTGGTCGACAACACCGACCTGAAGCCGCTGTCAGATCGAGTGCGCGCATTTTTGAAACGCCCCGACTGAGCGGGTCCTCTCTTCATCTCGTTCTGTCATTTTCTTGTGTCATCCTGAACGAAGCGAGCATCGCGAACACAGTAAAGGATCTCGGACAGCGCTGCGCATTTTGTTTGTTCATCGTGACGGAGCGAGCAACGCGAGCGGCAGGAAGGATCTCGGACAGCGGGGCGTAAGCGCCGCCGGTTCCGGTTCTGAAATCGCGAAGCGGTCCTCAATCTCATTGGATGCGGCAACGCAAAACCGGAACCTGCTTCGCTGACGCGAAGCTGTCCGAGATCCTTCTGGCCGCTCGCGTTGCTCGCTTTGTCAGGATGACAGAACCGCTCGCGTTGCTCGCTTGGCAGAAGCGCTAGGAGTTGCTCGCATGTTGAGGATCACCAAAGAAGCCATGGCGGATGGCGGAGCAGGGTGGCGCCCGCTATCGTCATGCTCATTCATGGCGAGACTTCGAAAAGCAGCGCGCATCTGGGGGAATCCCAAATCTCGCGAAATTGGCGAGCGCGTTCTGTTCGCGCCTGACGACGACCTCTTCACGATCTATCCGCCGGCGATGTTCGGCCGCAGCGCTCCGATCGAAATCGAGATCGGCGCCGGCAAGGGCGAATTTATCATCGAGCGCGCCGCGGAATTTCGCGATCGCGATTTTATCGCGGTCGAGCTCTCCGCGACGATCACGCGGGTGCTGGCCGTGCGATGCGGCCGTGCGGGGCTCGACAATATCCGCGTGGTGCGGATGGACGCGCGCACGCTCGTCAATCTGATGCTCGCCGACGCGAGCGTCAGCGCCTACCACATCTATTATCCCGACCCGTGGCCAAAGGAGCGCCACATCAAGCATCGACTGTTCACCCCGACGCTCACCACAGGGCTGTTTCGCACGGTTGAGCCGGGTGCGACCGCCTACGTCGCGACCGATGTCCGTGATTACGCCGCCGAGATTTTCCCGATGATGCTCGCGGCGGGGTTCATCCGCGCAGTCGAGGCCGCGCCGGGCGCCGAGCGGACCGGGTTTGCGCGCAAGTACGTCGCGGCCGGGAAACCGGTTTTTTCTGCCTCTTTCCGAAGGCCGCGCGAGTCCAAAAGTATGTGAATTCGCCAGCTTGTCGCCGCCGTCCTGTGGATCGGGGATCGCGCGCGGATTGCAATGCCGAACAGCGTTGTCTAACCTTTTCGCGACTCTCCGATGAAACGCTTGCTGTTGATATTGGTGGCTTTTGTCCTGCTGCCTGCCGCCGCCTGTAGTTTGCGCCAGAAGCCCTCCGGCCAGGATTACTACGCCCAGGCCCAACTTAATTTTGCGACCAAAGAGTACAAGGCGGCGATCGAAAATTATCAGCAGGTGATCGATAAGTACCCGTTCAGCCCGTATGCCGAAGATGCCGAGATGAAAATCGGCCTCGCCTACTACCAGCAAAAGGATTACGCGGAGGCGATCGGTGCGCTCGACGATTTCGAGCGGATGCATCCGACCAGCAAGAACCTCGAGCTCGTCAGCTACTACATCGGGCTCAGTTACTACGATCAGATCGGGCGCGAGGACCAGGATCAGGGCAAGACCATTGCGGCGCTCAAACGCTTCCAGGAATTGGAACAGCGCTTCCCCGAGGGCGATTTCGCCGAGTTGGCGCATGACAAGGTCGTGGTATGCCGTGAGATGCTCGCGCGCAACCAGATGATCGTCGGCAACTATTATTACAAGCGCGCAAACTTCCGCGCCGCCGAGTCGCGCTTCGCCGAGCTGCTGCAGAAATATCCCGAGACTCCGGTCGCGCCGGACGCGTTGTTCGATCTGGGAGTTTCGCTGGAGAGGGAAGGCAAGCGATACTCGGCGGCGCAGGCTTTCGCCGCGGTGAAGAAGCATTTCCCCGATTCCAGCTACTCGAAGAAAGCCCAGGTCGAGCTGACCAAGCTCCACGAACCGATCGACACCGAAGAAGATCCGCTGCCGCTGGTGCTCGCCGAGACTGGCTACGGCGGAAGTCCCGATGATTCCAACGCGGACAAGATAGTCGTGCGCCAGCGCTCCGACATGCGCGGCACCGAGGTCGCGTCGTCAGGTGGCAGCTCCGGTTACGGAGCCGACGCATTGCCGGTACTCGACGCCTCGACGCCGCCGGGCGCCGCGGGGAAAGATTCATTGTCGGAGGTACCGGCCGTCGCGAATGCACCTGATCCATCGCAGCCCGATCTGCCCAGCCGAAAGCCCGGCGGACCGGACATGATGCGTGCGCCTGCCCCTATCCTGCCGAAGCCCACCGGCAGCATCGCAGGCGCCGCCGATGCGCAGGCGCGCGCGATGACCGGTGTAGCAGACGCGGCTCCGTCGGATGCGCCGTCATCGTCCCAGATGGCCGCGAGCGGTGGCGGGCCGGCGTCTGCGCCGGAGCCCACCCTGCATCAGATGAGTGTCGATGGTGAGGCGGCTGCTCCGCCGTTGTCGCAAAGCGAGCCGCCCACGGCCGGCCCCGCTACCCTCAAGACCATCCGGTTGTCATCGAACGATCCGCCGCTCTCCGTGATTCTGGAGCTCAGCGGACCCGTCAGCTTCGACAAGAACCTCGAGAGCAGCTCCGACGGTTCGACCGCGACGGTGGTGCTCAAGGATGTAACCCCCGACGTCGCCCTGCAGACTCATTTCGTATTCGACAAATCGATCTTCAAGGATTGCAGCGTCTCGAGCACCAAGGATGGGACGACGGTGAGGTTGAACATGCAGCCGGTCGCACATTTCGCCATCGTTCCCCTCGAAGGCCCGCCACGCCTCCTGATGACCTTCACCCCCCAAGCAGGCACCCTGAAAACCAGCTCCGCGAAATGAATTTTCTTTCAAACCCCTGGGCGATTCTGCCAAGCCTTCCCGCTTCTCTTTTAGATCCGGTTCCCCTTCCCTCGAGGGAAGCCGTTAGGGGTTAGGTTCTCCACCACCTGCCACTCTCAAGCAAACACATCCTCAAACTTGATGCCTAAAAATTTCAGTACCACCTCGGCGTATACCTTCAATCCCCAGTAAAAGCCTTCGATTGGCAAGCGCTCGTCATTGCCGTGATACAGCGATCCGAACGGCATGTTCGGGTCGAGCTTGACCGGCGAAAATCCGTAGCACGCAGCGCCTAGCTTCGAGTAGAACTTGCTGTCGGTCGCGCCCGGTATCATCCAGGGAATCGCGAGCGAGCCGGGATCGGCCGCCTCGACAGTTTGCTTGATCAACTCGAACAGCGGGGTGTCCGGACTGGTCTCTGCGGGCGGCGCGGTCTTGAGCAACTCGAAGGTCGGCTCGGGACCGACTATCTGGCGCAGCTCGGCCATGAAGCTCTCGGGATCCTCGCCGGGCAGCGTGCGCCCGTCGAGCACGATCGTCGCCTCGCCCGGAATCACGTTGTCCTTGTAGCCGGCGCGCAGAATCGTCGGCGAGACCGTGTTGGAGAGCATCGGCGCAAACAGCGGCCCGGGCGACTCAACCGGCACGCCCATATCCTCCAGCGTCTGACGCATGAACGGCGAAACGTTCTTGCGCATCGGGGTCCGCACGATTCGCGTGATCAGCTCCGACATTCGCGAGATTGCGGTGTCCGATCGCGGCATCGATCCATGCCCCGGCAGCGCCGTCACTTTCATCTTGATCGTGACGAAACCCTTCTCCGCCACCTGGATAGGGTAGAACCGCTTGTTCCTGAGATGAACCGTGAAGCCGCCGACTTCGTTCAGCACGTAACCTGCGCGAACCAGTTCGGGATGCCGCTCGACGAGAAATTTTGCGCCGAAATCCGATCCCGCCTCCTCGTCCGCGACTGCCGCGATTACCACGTCGCGATTCGGCTTCACACCCGCGCGCTTCATCGCAGTCATCATCACCAGGTCCATCGCGCATTTGGACTTCATGTCGATCGAGCCGCGGCCCCAGAGGCAGCCGTCCGCGATTTCGCCGCTGAACGGTTCGCGAGTCCATCCCGATCGCTCGACCGGAACGACATCCGTATGCGACGAGAGCAGCAGCGCGCCCGCCAATGAATCCGTGCCCTTGTGGCGCGCGATCAGATTGGCCCGGGTCGGTGCGCTTTCGCGGATCACGGATTGGATCCCGTGCTTGCCCAGCGCTTCCGCCATGTAGTCTGCAGCGATTCGTTCGTTGCCAGGCGGATTGGTGGTGTCCAGCCTGACCAGCGCGCGCAAACTATCGAGCGCTTCTTTCTGGAACGCTTGCCACGAGATCGTCATCGAATACCCCCTTCGAATGAGTCCTTAGTAGTCATAAAATACTACAACTTGTCACAACGTCAGCATAGGCCTTTGAACGTCAATTATCGTTAGTAAACCGACGCATTAAAAGTCCCCGCAAGGGTCGCCAACAGTAACTCGCGACCTGTGGCATCTTGTATTAACTGACGATAGCCTCGCTCAAGGGTTGTAGATCGTGGGCATAATTTGCGTCGAAAGAGTTCTCGTCGCCGTCCGTGATCTGGCGGCGTCGCGCGAAAATTGGCGACGTGCCGGGTTCTCTATCGCGGCTGGGGAATTTGCGGCTGACCGTGTCGATATCGCCCGGTTGGCGACAGGCGCTGTGGAAATCGATCTCTGCGCGGCGCCATCCGCCGAATCCAAATCGCCTCTCGCTCGACATCTGCGCGATGCGACCGGGAACGACAGCGCTGGCGGCATCATAGGATGGGTCTGGGGCGTGAGGGGCATGTTGATCTCGGACGAGCGTGAGCCGGGCTCAGTGACATCCATAAAATCAATCCAGCTACCGGGCCTGGCGCAGCCGTCGGTGAAGGCCGAGATGCTTTCATCGGGATTGCCGGGCGTCGTAACTGCCGCGGCGCCAATTGATCTCGACATCGAATCGCGGCGCCAGGCGCTGGCGCGGCTGTGCGGGACCAACGCAAACACGGTCGAGTATCTCGAGCATATCGTCGTGATGACTCCTGTGCTGGACGACGCGATCGCCGCCAACGAGGCGATTGGCGTCCCATGCAAGCGAATCCGCGAAGTTGGCAACGGTGCGCGGCAGGCGTTCTTCAAGCTCGAGCAGACCGTGCTCGAAGTCGTCGGGCCGGCGACGCGCGGACGGCCCGGATGCTGGGGTCTCGCGCTGATGTGCTCGGATATCGTAGAGGCAGTCGCAACGGCACGCGCAAACGGTCTGCAAGCAACAGAGCCAAAGCTCGCGATTCAGGGCGGCCAGATCGCCCGAATCGTCGACCCGCTCGACGGCGTCGCGATCGCGTTCATGCAGCCCGGCCCCCGCCGCGACGACTGACCGAAATCACTATCGGCCGCTGAAATTCGGACCGCGCTTCGCCATGAAGGCTTCGAGGCCTTCCTTGAAGTCTCCCGATCGAAACAGCACCAGCAGTTGCATCAACACATGATGCGTGTGCGATTCGAAGTCCTCGCTCAGACCATGGCGGAACAATCGCTTCATCGCGCGAATCGCCAGCGGTGCGTTGGCGGCAATCTTCGACGCCCATCGCGTCGCTTCTTCCATCAATTCTTCGTGCGGCACGACTTTGTTTGCGAGTCCGAGCTCGACCGCGCGGGCGGGCGCGATGTCGTCGGCGATGAATCCGATTTCGCATGCGCGCGCCCATCCCACCAGCCGCGGCAGATACCAGGTGCCGCCGCTTTCCGGCACGATCCCGCGCTTGGCGAATGCCGGCACCAGCTTGGCGCGATCGCTGATCAGCCGCAGGTCGCATCCGAGCGCGAGGTCGAATCCGTAGCCTGCCGCGGCGCCGTTGATCGCGCAGATGACGGGCAGGTCGATTCGATTCAGCGTCACGGTCGGCAGCTCGCGCGTGCTGACGTGCGATGCGCCCGGCGCTGCCAGTCCCGCTCCTATGCCTTTGCCGGCGGCGGTGTCCTTGAGATCGAGACCGCTGCAAAAGCCGCGCCCCTCGCCAGTCAGGATGATTGCGCGGATCTTCGGGTCGCTATCGAAATCCTTCAGCGCCTCACCGAGGTCGTTGAGCATCTCGACGCTGATCGCGTTCATGCGGTCGGGGCGGTTGAGCTTCAAAATTCCCAGGTGATTGGTTTTTTCGACGAGCAGATCAGCCATTGGGACGGTCCTCCATTCGACCTTCAAAACCTATCGCATCGCATCGATTTAGCGAATGATTTAAAGATAGAATCCAGCGGGAGCCCGCGCGACAACGGAGCGCGTCTTAATACTGAAAAGAAAGATGAGCATCATACATCTACCCGTGTCGGCTTCGGCCGACGAGATTTGCGCGGCGCTCGGCGAGGACGGATGCGTCGTCGTCGATCGCGTCGTACGCCCCGAGGTCATGGACGAAGTTGCGCAGGAGTTGCGTCCCTTTGCCGAAAAAACTCCGCTGGGTGCCGACGAGTTCAGCGGCCGCCGCACCCGCAGGACCGGCGGCCTGATCGCGCGCTCGCCAAAATCCCGCGAACTCGTAATGAATCCCACGGTGATCGGCGCGGTCGGCAAAATGCTCGGACACGCGACCAGCTTCCAACTCCATCTCACGCAGATAATCTCGATCGGTCCCGGCGAGCCGGCCCAGACTATACATCGCGACCAGTGGGCATTCGATTTCTTCCCGTTCCCGCGCGGCTACGAGGTCCAGTGCAATACCATCTGGGCGATGACCGACTTCACCGAAGAAAACGGCGCGACGCGCGTGATCCCCGGCAGCAACCGCTTCGACGACAAGCTCCGATTCACCGAAGCCGACACCGAGCCGGCCGAGATGACCAAGGGGTCGGTGCTCTTCTACACCGGCAGCATCTACCATGGCGG
Source organism: uncultured delta proteobacterium (assembly GCA_963850125.1). GTDB lineage: Bacteria > Desulfobacterota > Binatia > Binatales > Binataceae > Binatus. The sequence goes on from CAWKKB010000004.1 coordinate 77,328, forward strand.
CGGCGCGAATCGCTCGAAACACGTCCGCACCGGGATCAACATCACCTACAACGTCTCGTGGCTCCGCCAGGAAGAAAATCAGTATTTGTCCGTACCGCTGGAAATCGCGCGCACGCTCCCAGTCGACCTGCTGAGATTGATGGGCTACCGGCTGGGCGCATACGCTCTCGGCTACGTCGACGACACGCGCGATCCGATCGAAGTAGTCCGCCCCGACCTGGCCCGCAACGGCTTCCGCCCCGACCTCGAAACCCAGGAATCCGGGAGTTTTCTGAAGCCTCAATCGCAAGGATCGAATGCGAAGGACTGACAATCGTGTCGGCTTCTCTTGTTTCCCCGTCATTCTGAGCCGCTGCGGCAAAGAATCTCGACGGGCGTTCCTACGTCCGGCGCTGCGAGAAACGCGCTACGCGCGAGATCCTTCGCTGCGCTCAGGATGACGGAGGCCTTCAGGTCGTCCGTAAGAACGTCTGCATCGTGAAGATGCTGGGAGCAGTGCAGCTTCCGCCCAGTCGTGGAAACCCAGGAATCCGCCAGTTTCCTGAAGACTCCGATTACAGGCTCCGCGCAGAAATAGAGCGTTCTTCAGGAACTACCAAGGCTTCGCATCCTCTCGCGCACCGGCTTCGATGAATGCTATTTTCTGGCGTCATCGGGGCCGGCGGTTGCCGGTCCTTGAACTCCTGTCATTCAGTCGCGAGGTCCTATGTCCCACTCCCGTCTCTTCATGTCTGCAATCCTGCTGGCGCTTACCGTAGCGCCCCTGTCTATTCGCTCCGCCTTGGCCGCCGGCGAGGTCACCATGCCCGGCGGCCTGCGCATTATCGAAGTCAAGCCGGGGACCGGACCCGTGCCGCAGGCCGGCCAGACCGTGACGGTCAATTATACCGGATGGCTGTTCGTCGACGGCAAGAAGGGCAAGAAATTCGACAGCTCGCTCGACCGGGGCCAGCCGTTTTCCTTCACGTTCGGCCAGGGCCAGGTCATCAAGGGCTGGGACGAAGGCCTCTCCACCATGCATGTGGGCGGCAAGCGCACGCTGATTATTCCGCCGGACCTGGGCTATGGCGCGAGCGGCGCCGGCGACGACATCCCACCGGGCGCCACGCTGATCTTCGACGTCGATCTGCTCGGCGTGAAGTAGCTACCCGGGTAGTCCGTCCGGACCTGGCCCACAACGGCTTACCGTCATTCTGAGCGAAGCGAAGAATCTCGACGGACGTTCCTACGTCCGGCGCATGCGACAGCGCTACGCGCGAGATCCTTGGCTGCGTTCAGGATGACGAAGTCGCTACAGTTCGCGTTCGAAGAGGCGGGTTCTGAAGATGCCTGGTAGTAGTGCGGTGCCCACCGAATGGAAGCCGCGTTGCTCATAGTACCGACACAGCGCCTCGTTCGACGCCATCGCGTCCAGCCGCGCGAAGCGTCGGCCCCGCGCGCCGATCGTAGCTACCGCCCATTCGAGCATCCGCTCGCCGACTCGCATCCAGCCCGCACTCCGTACAACCGCGATGCCATGAACATAGCCGGCCAGGCCGTCGAGCCCGCGCTCGCCCCACACTTCCCGGTCAGTCCATTGGATAGTGAGCGTGCCGATCGGAGAGTTATCGCGCTGGAACAGATAGACCTCATGATCTTCGAGGCGTTCGCGCAGCATCTGTTCGCCTACGTCCATATACCAGTGGTACCACTGTTGAATGCCGCGCGCGCTCAACCAATCCGCCGCCTCGCGCAGTATCGTCATCACCGCATCGTAGTCCGCGATGCCAGCGCGCACGACGGTCAACTCGCCGAGGTCGTTATTGCTCACCATGAAATACACTTGGCATCGAGAATAACGACTGCCGCGAAACTATGCTTACCGGCCAGATCGACGAGTCAGATCACTCTCCCTTGGCGAAGCAGACCGCCTCGATATTGTGGTCGTCAGGGTCCAGTACGAACGCGCCGTAGTAGGTCGGGCTGTACTGCGGACGCGGACCGGGAGCGCCGTTGTTACGCCCGCCCGCCTTTATCGCCTCCTCGTAGAAGCGGCGCACGGTCGCGCGATCCTTCGCCAGGATCGCGATATGGGCATAGCCGCGCGGCCCTTCGTTGCGCCCGATCCAGATTCGCTCGCGATCCGGTCCCGCGAATCCCGCGTATTGCTCTTGATCGTTGCTGAAGACCAGCGTGTAGCCCAGCGGTGCAAGTGCGCTTTCATAAAAGGCGCGACTGCGCTGGAAATCCGAAACTCTGAGCGAGATGTGATCGATCATCGCGCTTGCACCGGTTTATTGCGGATCGCCCAGCTTCAGCAACTGCTTGCCAAAGTTCGCGCCGGTGAACAGCCGGATAATCGTCTTGGGCGCGTTCTCGAGTCCTTGCTGCAGATCGATCTGGTTCTTGATCTTGCCGTCTGCGTACCACTTGGACATCTCGGCGATCGCCTCGGGATAGCGCTGAAGAAAATGAAATACCAGGAAGCCTTCCATCCGCGCCCCGTGCAAGATCAGGTTGAAGTAATTCTTCGGCCCGACCGGATTCCTCTCGCCAAGGTTGTTGTATTGTGAAATCGCGCCGCAAAGCACTACTCTCGCGCCATTGGCAATTCGGGCGAGCGCGTGATCGAGGATCTCGCCGCCCACGTTGTCGAAGTAGACGTCGATACCCTTCGGGCAATGCTTGGTCAGCGCGTCGCCAACATTCTCATTCTTATAGTCAATCGCGGCGTCGAAGCCCGCCTCTTTCACGAGCCAGTCGCATTTCTCGCGTCCACCCGCAATACCAACTACGCGGCATCCTTTAATTTTTGCGATCATCCCGGACACCGAACCGGTTGCGCCAGCGGCGCCCGAGACCACGAACGTGTCTCCCGCCTTTACCGCACCTACCGCGAGCGTGCCGAAGTATGCCGTCAGTCCGGTGGTCCCGAGCAGCGACAGCGCCAGTATCGGATCGGTTCCGCGCGGCAGCTTCTGCAATCCCATCAGGCCTTCGCCGCCATTGACCGTGTAGTCCTCCCATCCGAAAAGTCCTTGCACCAGGTCGCCCTTCGCAAATCCCGGCCGCTTGGAGTCGACGATCTGTCCCACCGTGCCCGCCTTCATCGTCTGCCCAAGCGGAATCGCCGGTATGTAGGTATCCATCGACATCCATCCGCGCTGCGTGGGATCGAACGAGAACGCTAGGTTGCGCACCAGCACCTGGCCATCCTTCAATGCCGGAACGGACGTTTCATTCCAGGCGAAATCGCTCTCCTTGATCATTCCCTGCGGACGCTCTGCCAGCAGCCATTGCCGATTTTTCAGTTCTGCCATCTTGAATTCCCCTCACTGCGAGTGTGACTTGGACTTAGCCGATAAGCGCCCCCCAAACAAGGAACTTGATTGTGATGAAACCCACCGCGGGATTCACACCCTGGGCTGGGGTGACCCTGCACCTAAGGTCTTTGTGTCAGTCAGAGCGAAGCGAAGAATCCTGGATCCTTCTTAAGCCGCGCGCCCGGCGCGGCTCCGAGGTTGGCGCCTAATCGGATGAAATCCTAATATCGTCCCGTCAGACTTATGAAGGCAAAAATTCGCCCCGGCAAACCTGACGATGCGGACTTTCTGGCGCACGTGATGATGCTCGCGTCGCGAGGCCATCTGCGGCGTGGTGTATGGGACCTGATTGCCGGCGGTTCCGAAGAAAACTGCCTCGACTATCTGCGGCGGCTCGCGCTCTCCGAGCCGGTGTCATTGTGCCACTACTCGAGTTTCATCGTCGCCGAGCATGACGGCAGGCCGGCCGCGGCGCTGTGCGGCTTCGACCCCCGCGCGGGCGGATGGGAAGTTCTGGCGGACGCGATGAAAAATGTCCAAAGCGAAAAAGGCTGGACTCAAGTCGACGAGAAAGCGTCCGCCGCTCGAACCGCACCGGTGTGGCAATGCACCTTCGACACACTCGTCGGCGCGTGGGTGATCGAGTCGGTCGCGACGATTCCCGAGTGCCGCCGCCGCGGATATGCCGACGCGTTGATGGCGGAAATTCTGGAAACCGGCCGCGCCCGCGGCCATAGCATTGCGCAGCTCACGATCCTGATCGGCAACCTCGCGGCGCAACACGCATACGAGAAGGCTGGATTCCGCGCGATCGACCAGAAGCGTCATCCTGACTTCGAAGCCGCGCTCGGCGCCGCTGGTTTCATGCGAATGGTGTTGGAATACTAATTGTAGGATTTTATAGCAGGGAGAGACCACGCATGTCGATGATGGGGCGTTTTATACAGGTCTCGCCAGACCGCCTGAAACAGATTCTTGACGATCCTTCCGGCGTGGAGGGGCTCCTGAGGGGTGATCGGCAGGATTCTCCTCAGAGGATAGCAGCGCTCGGCGAGGCTCTGGCCAGCCGCGCGCCGGCAGCTCTCATGGGCGCAATCGACTCACTGGATCCCGCAAATCGTGAGAGAGTTACCAACGCGCTCAAAGAGCTGGGCGTCGATCGCGACGCGATCGCCCGAGGCGAAGGCCGCGACGCTCTCGCCAAGCTGTTGGTCCAGCGCGCCAAAGTCCGCTTCGCAGCCGGCGTACCGAAAAAGCTGCCGCTGTCAGTTGCCGGTGCGCAAACCTCAGGCACGGGCGCCGACATATCGATCGACAAGGCGTGGCACGGTGTGCACTACCTGTTGTGCGGTCAAGCGGTACCCGGATCCGACCTCGCAAGTCAGGTGGTCATGGGCGGGACGGACGTCGGCGACAACCTTGGTTACGGGTCGGCGCGATACTTCAAGCCCGATCAAGTCGCCGCAATCGCCCGCGAACTGTCGCGCCCGAATCTCGAAGCGGAGATGTATGCTCGATTCGATCCGGATCAGATGATGCAGCTCGGCATCTATCCGGTGCAGTTCGATGATCCTGATGACCGCGATTGGCTGATGGACGAGTTTCGACGGTTGCGACAATTCTACCTCGACGCAAGCGCCGGCGGCTTCGCCGTCGTCACCTGCATCGAGTGAGTATTTAGAACGGGCGATTGCCGAAGAACACGGCGTTAATATCGCGCTTCGACGATGCGATCGCGTCGCGCGACTTCGCGGCCATCGTTTCTGCGAGCTCCTGCGCGGCCGGCATCAGCGCGTCGGGTTTGACGACACGATTGAGGGCGCCCATCGCGAGCAGTTCCTCCGCCTTGTAATGGCGACACATCAGGATCGCTTCCTTCGCGCGCCATGGTCCGAGCGTGGATGCGAGTACGCTGGCCGGAGCGCCGCGATAGGGTACGTCGAGGTCAACCTCGGGCACCCAGAACTCCGCGCCTTCGACTGCGATCGCAAAATCGAATGCGAGCGCGAATGACCATCCGCCGCCGACCGCGTAGCCGTTGATCGCGCCAATCGTGATCTGATCGAGATGCGCCAGGACGTCGAAGGCCCTGCCTATCAGCCGCGGCCATCGTTTGCCGAACTCGCCCATGCGGCGGCGGCGCTCGGCGGGATCGACGGCCGCGCCGTCAGGAGCTTTGAACATCGCTTGGTCCGCGCCCGCGCAGAACGCGTTGCCTTTGCCGGTCACTATCAGCACGCGGCAATCTCGATCGTCACGGACCGCATGGAGGTGACGCTCAAACTCGAGGATGACGGCTTGGTCGAGGCAATTGCGGCGCTCGGGCCGATTGAAGGTGATAGTCGTGATCGGACCGTCGTGGTCGACCAGAAAATTCGCTGTCATGCGTTCAGCTCCAGTGTCGCCGAGCCTACGACTCACGAGCCGCGTATTACAACAGTTCATTCGTTTATGAATTGCCGCAACGGCTGATTTGAAGTTGCAGCCGGCTTGCGCGCCAGTGATCGATATTGAACAATCGCTGTCTTACGACGCGGAGAGGTGGCCGAGTGGTCGAAGGCACCAGATTGCTAATCTGGCGTACTGGGTAACCGGTACCGAGGGTTCGAATCCCTCCCTCTCCGCCAAATTGCTGCACTTTTTGGCATTGAGCATCGTGGTCAAGCCTCTCTCGAAACGCCCTGATTGGCGCGGGTGGGGTCAGGGTGGGGTTGATTTGACGAATTCTTGACCGCTCCCAATCGGGCCAACGTCTCCTGGCTCAGCTCGCCCGGATTGATCCAGCGCCAGTAATGACGGATCAGCATGGTGAGGTTTCGATGGCCCATCTGCTTCTGGAGCCAATCGATTGGGGCTCCCTTCTGAAGCATGAGGGTCGCGTATGTATGCCGCGTTTGCATGAGCGGCCGATACGGAACTTCGGCCTTCTCGACCAACCTTGGCCACAACGCCTTCGTCACCCAGTTCACGTTCAATGCCTTCCAGGCTCTGTTCGGAAAAACGAACTCGCTCCTCAATTTGATCCGGTCTCGTTGCTTCAGCAATTCCTCGCGGACGCGAGGCAGCATCTGGACGTAACGGAAACTTGTCTTGCTCTTGGGCGAGCTTTCTCCATGGCGCGTCAGACTCCGTCTGACCAGGATGCGATCCCGGTCAAAGAAGACACCGGACCAACGCAGTCCGAGGACTTCTCCGCGGCGCATGCCGGTGAAAAAGCAGACTGAGAGGAGCGAACGCTCCCATCCTTCCGACGCCTTTAGAAGACTCTCGACCTCATCCTCGGTAAACGGGTTAACCTCGTCCTCGTTCTCCTCGTTCTTGAAAGGACGCGCGTCGATTAGAAGCTTGTCGTTCGCCAAGCCGCGCCGTTTGGCGAGGCGCAAAATCTGGCAGAGCACGTCAAGACTCATATTCTTGCGCCGGGTGCTGAGCGGTTTCTTCTGCGGCGTTCGCTTCCCCTCAATCTCCAGTTTCCAGAGATTGATGTCCTCGTCATTGATTTCAGAGAGAAGCTTCTTCCCGATCTCGGCCTTTTCGATGTGAGGTTTGTAAATCTCGTTGTAGTACACAAACGTCGAGCGCTTGACCTCGAGGCGCTTCTCGGGCAACCAAGCGGCCTCGGCAAATTCTTTCAGGGTTTGATTGGATCGTTGCTCAGGTCGCTTGAGACCCAATTTTTTTGTGCGTTCGCTGTTGGGAAAACGTTTCGCATAGTCGAAAGTGCCGGCCGACAATTCGAGTTGAATCGTCGAGCTCAATCGTTCGGCATCTACTCGCGTGCGCTTGCTCGCCTCGACGCCCAACGGCTCGCGGTATGTACGGCCGTCGTAGTATTTAAACGCGATCCGTAATCGACCGTGTCTGTCCGTTTCGAGCCACGCCATTTTCAGTTTCCTCCGAGAAATCTGGAACCTGGCCGCGTAATTTTTCAAGAGGTTTGAATTGCTTCGCGCGGAACGTCGGCCAATGGATCAGAAAACGCCCTTGCACGACGAAGAGCCCGTCCGCTTCCCCTATTTCGCCCGCCGCAATCCAGCCATACACCGTCTTTCGGTTACGTCGAACCATTTTCGCAAGTTCAGGTACGGTGAGGTACTCACTGGCGGCGGTTCCGGTCTTCGGTTTCTTGCCTGCTCATGATCGCCTCTCGGGAGAGGGTCGATGAGCTTGTTTTGACTGGGGCGGAGAGCAGTACCGCAAACTCGATGCCAGACAGAAAATCCGACGAACTGTAGGATTTGCCTCATCTTGCGCCTTCCGAAAGTGTGCTATGTGCAGATTTGGCACGCACACTTTGTGAACGG
>CAWKKB010000005.1:0-248757 GCA_963850125.1 uncultured delta proteobacterium
ATTGACATAGTTGGTGCGCCGTGCGAGCGAGACGGCAAGGTCGGACATTACGATGAATGACGCAATTGCGATTGCGGCTGACATCCCCGCAATCGCCTGCCACAGCCTGACCCGAAGAAGCCGTGGCGGCCGCTCAATCGGCGGCGCCTCTCCGTTCAGACGCTCTCCGGAAACGGGCTGGGTTTCACCCGGCTCCTTCACGATATTTCGCGTCGGGTCCAAAGGTCTATCCGCCGGTATTATGCCGAATAGGTGGCGTCTTTGTTAGCCGCACCCTTTCTTATAGAAATATGGATTACTTATGCGCCGAATTCAGGACATTCACGTTCTCGCGACCGAGCCGCTCATCGCACCGAATCTGCTCAAGAACGAGATGCCGGTGGACGAGGGAATCGCGCGAACCGTGGTCGAGGCGCGCGAAACGATTCGCGAAATTCTGGCAGGGCGCGACCGTCGGATGCTTTGCATCGTCGGCCCATGTTCGATCCACGATCCCGACGCAGCGCTTGATTATGCGCGGCGGTTGGCGAAGCTGAAGGACGCCACTTCTGATCGGCTCTACATAATCATGCGCGTGTATTTCGAAAAGCCGCGCACGACCATAGGGTGGAAAGGACTCATCAACGATCCGCATATGGACGACAGCTGCGATATGCGTGAAGGATTGCGCATCGCGCGCCGCCTGTTGATCGAAATAAATCGGCTGGGTCTCGCGGCGGGAACCGAGCTGCTCGATCCGATCACGCCGCAATACATCGCGGACCTGGTCGCATGGGCTGCAATCGGCGCGCGTACGACTGAGTCGCAAACCCATCGCGAGATGGCCAGCGGTCTGTCGATGCCGGTCGGGTTCAAGAACACCACCGAAGGAAACCTGCAGGCTGCGATCAACGCGATTCAGTCGGCGCGACGGCCGCATTCTTTTCTCGGCATCACGCAGGAGGGAATGTCTGCGGTGATTCGCACCTCGGGAAATCCGGATACGCATGTCGTGCTTCGCGGCGGACGCAAGCCGAACTACGATGCCGACAGTATCGAGGAGTGCCGCCGGATGCTGGCGGGCGCCGCCCTCGAACCGCGCATGATGGTGGATTGCTCGCATGCACAGACCAGCAAGGACTTCACCAGGCAGCCCGAGGTGCTCCGAACGCTGGTCGAGCAGGTATGCGCCGGCAGTGGCGCGGTCATGGGCGCGATGCTCGAGAGCAATATCGAAGCCGGCAGCCAGCCGGTCAGCTCGAATCGCGCCTCGCTCAAGTACGGCGTATCGATCACCGACCCATGCATCGACTGGACAACGACCGAGCGATGCCTCCTCGACGCCGCTGCGGCGCTGGGCGGATCGGATGGCCCGCGATCCTCGAAGGCGGCCGCTCCGCGCTTGGGATGATCTCTGCGGGCTATGCTCCCTTCACCTGACTCGAACTTCGCACTTGCAGAACGCGTACTTTCGTTGCGGGTCTGAAAAGTGGAAGCTCCGAGCAAGATTCAAAATGGAATTCCGGCTGAGCTGACACCTGATCTCATCGAACATACTAACGCCGACCGATATCACGAACTTGCGCTTTCCCTGACCGCTTCGGCCGCACTTCTGCTGGGCTTCGCCGTGTTGGCGATGCGCTGGAATCTTCCGCTGCTTGGAATGCATTCGTTTCGGCAGACGCACACGGCGGTCACTGCGTATTGGCTCATGCATGGATCGCCTTGGTTAGCGTATGAAACCCCCGTGCTCGGAGCCCCCTGGTCCGTCCCTTTCGAGTTTCCGTTCTATCAACTGCTGGTTGCCGGGTTAGCGCAGTCGACCGGTATACCGCTGGATTCAATCGGCCGGCTCGTCAGCTATCTATTCGTCGTCCTCACATTAATTCCAGTTGGGATGCTGGCCCGGGCGTTGAACCTGGATAACAGCTACATCTACGTTTTCGCGATTCTGTTACTAACTTCTCCGATCTATCTTTTTTGGGGAACGACATTTCTGATTGAGACCTTCGTTGTATTTTTTTGCTTCTGGTTCCTGGCTGAGGTCGAACTGGCTACGCGATCATCGCATTGGACGCCGTTGATTCTCGGCATTTTCTCCGGGGTTGTGGGGGCGTTGGCAAAGATTACGACGTTCCTCCCCTTCGCATGCCTGGCGGGATTGATACTTCTCGATGACCTGATAGGGCGGTTTCGTCGGCAAGAGTCCCTGTTGCGACCAATTCTCACTGGTGGCGCGTTCTTCGCGATACCCTTCACTTTGTTTGAGATCTGGACGCGGTTTGCAGACAGCCAGAAGCAGCGGAATCCAATAGCGATCCACATGATCTCCACACTGCCGTCCACGCATCTCTGGTATATGGGTACGTGGGGGCAGGTTTTCTCGCTCGATATGCTGGAAACTTTGCTCCGCGCGATTACCGACACATTGGGTGTCCTGGCGCTGCCAATCGTAGTCGCGTCTGCGGTCCTTGCGCTCTCCTATAAAATCATTGATCGAAGAAGTGGGATTGTCCTTTTGGGAGCTTTGGGCGCATTCCTGCTGCCCTTCGTGGTCTTCGCGAACTCCCACATCGTGCACAATTATTACGATACCGCGAACGCGATCTTTCTGATCTGCGCGCAGTCAATCGTCATCAGGAGGCTTTTTTCGACTGGCCATCGGCAGGGGGGATGGAATCTGCTGGCGCTGATTGTTGCCTCACAGCTGGTCTGGTTCGCTTTGTTCTTTGTCCGCGACATTCGCAATCCCTTGGATCGTCCGCTGCTGGCGATCGCACAGGCCGTCGACGAAAAAACCGATCCCGAGAGCGTTGTTGTTATTTACGGACAGAGCTGGTCATCGGTCATTCCTTATTACGCGCGGCGACGGGCCTTGATGGCACCTGACACTGTCCCTGTCGATGAGAGGATTGCGCGCGCTCATAACATGTTGGCGCCGCAAGGTGGGCATTCAGTTGAAGCTGTTGTTCGATGCAAGTCGGAACTCGACCGGTTCCCCGAATTCGACCGGATCTTCACCGACCTCGACACGCACATTTCGAAACAACGGATCGCGGGGTGCGACGTCTATTTCGTCGGCAGCCATTCGTGACGATTCGCAAGTTTGGCTCGGGTGATCGTTCGGCGCACGGAGCAGGAGTCGCCGCGGATTCCTACCCATGAGTTCGCCCAAAGTCGCGCAAGGCTCCGCCACTTTTTCTTTACTGTTCCTTGTTTTTTCAGTCGAACTGATCGCGATTAGCATCGCGCGCCTTCCCAACAGCATGGCCCTCAACAGCTTCGCGTTCTGCGATCAGGGCGCGAATCTCACGCTGCAGTATCTCCTTTCGAAGGGCCTGCGGCCGGCGATCGATTTCGGTTATGCCTACGGCCTGCTGCCTCTGATCTTCGGCCGCGTGTGGTTTGCGATTTTCGGCGCGACGCCATGGGCTTACCAGCTCGCGATGGAAGTCTTTGCGGTGCTCTCGGCCTGGGCGCTGGCCAGGATATTGGCGCAGTTAAAGATCGGATATGTAGGCATCGCCATTGCGATCGTGACTGTCGGCTACGCGTACCAGGCAACCTACCCCAATTTCGCTCATGGGATCGAAGCCGTTCTGATTAGTCATGCTGTCGCCCAGCAAGCCAGCGGGAGACGCGCTAATGCCTTGCTGCTGGCGTCCTTGGCGGTGTTCACAAAACCGGCGATGGGATTTGTCTACTCGCTTTTGCTGGTCGTCCTGATCGTCCGCGATCTTGTCCCACATGATTTCAGTATGCGCCGTTGGCTGATTGCCTTTGCTCCGACGATGATCGTGTTCGTCTGCCTCGCGCTGGTTCTTGCCTTCACGTACGGCGGGACGACGCTTGTTCATACGGTGTTACCCGGCCAAGGAGCGGTCGCCTATCGCGCCGGCAACTACGGCATTACTCGGGATGGTGCAAATCTATGGGACCCGAAGGGACTGCCGTGGAGTTTCTACCTGGTGGATGTTTCAGGTTTTTTGATTGTGGGAACGATTTTTCTCTTCGCCGCCGCTGCGTATCAGCTCGTCCAGATTTTTGCTGGTAACAGTTCGTTAGACTCCCGGGGAGAAATACTTCTAACCTGCGCCATTCTTTATTTTACGTTCCTGGCCCTATTTTTCGGAAACCAGTGGTCCTGGTTCTACTATTCCTATCTCCTTGTGATCGGTTGCGCGATCGCCGCCGAGCTAGGCAATACAAGTCGTCGAATCGGGGTCGTGCTTTGCGCGTTGGCACTATTCTCATGGACCGATGTTGTCTACTGGAACTATCGATGGTGGCGAACGACTGAGCCCGATTCGTCTACTGCCGGCTTGTGGGCGTCGCCGGACGAGCGTGCCGAATGGCTCTCGGTCCTCGCGAAAATTCGGGGGCACAAGGCTGTAATGCTGGACCGCCAGGGTGCGACAGAACTTCTCTTCCCCGGATTCGAGGATCCTGTTTCGATGTTTCTGCTGAAAGGCTGGATCCCGCCCGAATATATCCATCGAAAGCTTGCGGAGATCTCCGGCGCCGATATCGTAATCGTGCCTATGTCGATGGGAAACTGCGGCGGAGTTCCAGAAGCGCCCGAGTTCGACGCGGCGATGAAGAACTTTGTACTGACCAGGGGGAAGCACTTCGACGTCTACCAACGCGACGGCGCGGAATCTCGCTGATGACTCCGCCGACTCGTGCGCAACTTCGATTGCAATCGTGCTCAGCCTTCGCGCTCTATCTGATGTTCGCGGTTGTGCTGGACCGCGGCCTCGCGAGGCATCCTGTCTTTACGATCGGGCGCGGAACCGATCCGCCGCAAACGATGTGGTTCTTCAATTGGTGGCTCTATTCGCTCTCGCATGGACTGAATCCATTTGTGACCGACCTGGTTTGGGCGCCGCTCGGAATCAACCTGGCCTGGACGGCCATCGTCCCGCTGCTTGCATGGACCTCGATACCTCTGCAGCTCACGCTGGGCGAACCCGCGGCTTACAACATCATCGCGATGCTCGCGCTTCCGCTCGCCGCGTTCAGCGCATTCTTGTTATGCCGGCGCGTGACCAGCGCTTTCTGGCCGTCGATTCTGGGCGGCTACGTCTTCGGCTTTTCTCCCTACATGCTTGGCCAGGTTCTCGAACACCTGGTTCTGATCGCCGTTTTTCCGGTGCCGCTTGTCGTTCTGGTGACGCTGAAAAGACTCGACGCCGAGATTTCAGCGCGACGCTTCGCGATGCTGTTCGCCGCACTGCTCGCAGTTCAGTTTCTGTGTTCGGTCGAACTCTTCGCGACCGTCACGATCGTCGGCGGATTCGCCTTGATGCTTGCACTCGTGCTGTTCGACGGCGAACTGCGGGCTCGACTTGCGGGACTCCTCGCACCCGCGGCGGCCGGCTATGCGATCGCAGCGGCTGTCCTATCGCCGTACCTGTTCTATTTGCTTGCGCACGGATTTCCTCACGGCTCTGTTTGGAATCCCAGTAACTACTCAGCCGATGCGCTGGCATTCCTGGTACCTACGCAAGCGCTTATGCTCGGCGCCTGGCATGCAGCAACCGCCATCTCGCGAACGTTTCAGACGCGGATTTCTGAGAACGGCGCCTACCTGGGAATCGCGATAATCATTTTCGTCGAGATCTTTCGGCGGCGGTACTGGCGCGAGGCAGTCGGAAAATTCCTGACAATCCTCTTCGTCGTCCTCGCAATCGTGGCGATGGGTCCCTCTCTGCATGTCGCCGGCAAGCAGGGAATCTGGATGCCGTGGGCGCTATTCCAGCGGCTGCCGCTGCTTTCGATCGCGCTGCCGGTGCGCTTCATGATGTATGAGTTCCTGGTCGTGGCCGTGATGGTTGCGATGTGGTTCTCGGCGTCGTCGGCTAGCGCGCTGACGAAATGGATTGCCGCCGCGTTTATCCTGGTGTCGCTTGCGCCGAATCTGCACGCGTCATTCTGGGTGAGCGGCCTGGACGTCCCCGTATTCTTCACAGATCGAACATACGCAACTGAGCTTCAACCGCGCGAGATCATTTTTCCGTTGCCGTGGGGGCAGAAAGGCAACAGCATGTATTGGCAATTGCAAAGCGGCATGTACTTCAGGATGGCCGGAGGGTACACGGGAGAATTCGTGCCATTCGAGTTTGCTCGGATGCCGGTGGCCAACTACTTCTACGGCGGCATCGACCTGCCTGAAGCGGGCGATCAATTGAAGGCCTACCTCGTGCGCTTCGGTGTGCGCGCGGTTATCGCGGACCCGAAAGAAGAAAACTTCGACAGTTTCAAGCAAACCCTCGACTCGCTCGGAGTCGCGGGTCAGAACGAAAAAGGCGTGTGGATTTACAAAATCCCAGGCGATTCGTTCTCCGCGTATGCCGAACTTCCGGCTGCGCAAGTCGAGGCGCGTGCCAACACGTTGCGATTCGATGCGATCGTCGAGGCTGCGGGAAAATATCTCGCCGATCGACACGATTTCTCGAAGCTCTCTCCCCTTGAACTCAAACGGCTCGACCTTCTTCCGCGCGACTGGCGGGTCGATGCCGACCCCGACGCATATAGAGACTGGCAGATCGCGCCGGCGCGTAGCCGCCAGGTCGGAATCATCGTGGTCGGTTCGTATGAAGGAGTGCGGCCGCTGATCGAACGCTATCGAGCGATTGCCTCCGAAATTGACTATCCCGCGCCGACGCGATGGACGCCCGATTCGCACCCCCGCCTCGATGTCATCAAGCCGTTGCTCATGACTTTCGATTCCGCCCGTCTCGTTGCCGCGGCGCTCGAGCTTCGCAATTCGCCGCCGCCTGAGCGGACGACGCCGTTCGTCGCCGGCGTCACGGCAGGCTTGTAAAGATTTAATCCCGACGTTTTTGCGCGCGCAGCTTTTCGCTGATCGTCAGTGCGCCGAGCGCCGCGGTCTGGCGCACCGGAAACTCCGCGGGACGCCGCAGCGTCTTGTAGCGGGCGTCGAGGGTCCTGAGACCGTTCATCACGCGCTCGCGCGCTTCGGCCAGCGTCGGGCGGGGCATGACGCGTCGGCCGCTTTCGAAAACAGTCTCCATCAACTGAATCGTTTTCGACGGGACCGGCTTGAATTCGCGGGCGACCGTGGTCGCTCCCTCGTCGACAATTCCGACCATGTCGGCAAAGAACGATCCGCTCGGAGCATAGCCGCGGAACAATTGCTTGCGGCCCGGCGTTGAACTTTTTCCAGTCGAGGTTTTGAGCCGCGCGCGATCCTTGTACTCGACCAGCTTGTAGACGAAATCGGCCGACGGCGCGTCGTCGCTGACGGCGAGGGCGGTGCCGACTCCGAACGCGTCGATCGGCGCACCGGCGTCAACCAGTTCCGCGATTCGGAATTCGTCGAGGTTGCCGCTCGCGACGATCGCGATGTCACCGAGGCCGGCCTGATCGAGAATCCGGCGCGCCTTGCGGCTCAAGTCGTGAAGGTCGCCGCTGTCGAGCCGCACGGCCTGGATTTTCGCGCCGCTCTCGCGAACCTTCGCAGCGACTGCGGCCGCGTCTTCGACCCCGCGGATCGTATCGTAAGTATCAACCAGCAGCGTGCTGAGAGTCGGAAAGCTCGCGACGAAATCGGCGAACGCATCGCGCTCGCTTTCGTGCGCCATCACGAAGCTGTGGCTCATCGTGCCGAAAACCGGGATGCCGTATCGCTTGCCGGCGAGCACGCTGGCGGTGCCGTGAAAGCCCGCCATGTAGCTCGAGCGCGCCGCGATCAGAGACGCGTCCGCGCCCTGTGCGCGTCGCGGACCGAAGTCCACCAGCCTCCTGCCGCCAGCGACTGCGAAGCATCGCGCCGCCTTGGTCGCGACTACCGAAGCAAAGCCGAGCTGGTTGAGTGCCAGCGTCTCGATGAGCTGGGCTTCGATCAGCGGCGCACGAATCTCGGCGATCGGCTCGCCTGGAAAATAGATCGTGCCTTCGGGAAGCGCGCGCACCGAACCGGTGAAGCGGAGCATCGAAAGAAATTCCAGAAACGCCGGCTTGAAGATCTGCAGCGACGCGAGATGCTCGATCGCGCTCGCGTCGAAACGATATTCCTCGAGCGCCTCGATCAGCCGTTCGATACCCGCCGCGATCATGTAGCCGCGCCCGGGCGGCATCCGGCGCATCGAAACTTCGAATGAGGCCGTATCGTTGAAGCCGTGCTCGAAGAACGCCGCGCCGACCGTCAGCTCGTAGAGATCGGTGAATAGCGCAACCTCCGCGGGGTCGAGTCGGAGATCTATCGGCATCCGTGATCTATCCTTCTCTTCCGAAAGGGATGCGCCCTTTCTAGCTCGGAGGCTCCGGCGGTGCAGGCGGTTTCGGTGCGGGCGTGTTCGTAGAAGGCTCCTGCACGATGCGGGTTTCGCCCAGCGGACGATCGCGCAGGATGTTGGCCATGTTCTTGAGCCGCTGATCTACGAGATAGTTGATGGTGCCGGGCTGATCGATGGTTCCGGCGCGCACGCCAGTCAAGGTCTCGATGCCGCGATCGATCGTATCGATCGGGTAGATGTGAAACTCGCCGCGCTCGATTGCGGCCGTAGTCTCCGGATCGAGCATCAGGTTTGCGACATTGGTGCGCGGAACCATCACTCCCTGCGTGCCGGTCAAGCCGATCGCCTTGCACACGCGATAGAAGCCCTCGACCTTCTGATTGACCCCGCCAATCGCCTGCACCGTGCCGTATTGATCGACCGATCCGGTCACCGCGAGATCCTGCCGGATCGGAACGCCCGACAGCGCCGACAGCAGCGCGTAGAGCTCGGTCGAGCTCGCGCTGTCACCGTCGATTCCCGAGTAGGACTGTTCGAAGCAGATGCTGGCCGACATCGCGATCGGATGCTGCTGTCCAAATCGCGCACGGAGGAATCCGCTCAATATCATGATGCCCTTGTCGTGCGTCGATCCTGACATCCGCGCCTCGCGCTCGATGTTGATAACGCCAGCCTGCCCGAGCGCGACGGTCGCGGTCACGCGCGACGGCCGGCCGAAGCTGTAACCGCCGACGTCCAGCACCGCCAGGCCGTTGATCTGTCCGACGCTGGCGCCGCGAATATTTACGATGAGCGTGCCTTCGGCGATCAGCCTGCGGATTTCCTCTTCGATAAAATTCAGCCGCAGCATCCGTTCCGTGAGCGCGCGATCGACATGCGCCGCAGTCACGCGCTGAGCCCCTTCGTTGCGCGCAAAGTATGCCGACTCGCGCGCGAGGTCGTCGATCGGCTCGAGCATCGCGAGCACGCGCGACCGATCGCCCGCCATCCGCATGCCAAATTCGACAATCTTCGCCAGCGCGCCCGCGTCGAACGGTGGCAGATTTTCTCTGCGCGTCAGCGCTCCGACGCGCGCCGCATAGTGCGCCGCGGCCGCCCCGTCAACCGCCACCGACGGCCGCATCTCGGCTTTGACTTTGAACAGTCCTGAAAAATCCGAATCGTAAAAATAAAGCGTGTTGTAAAGGTACGCGCCGCCCAGCGTCACGAGCTTGTTGTGAATCGCTATCGGCTCCGGCTTCAGACCGCTCATCGAGAAAAACGGCAGCGGCTCGAAAGTCTCGATCGTCATGCGTCCCGACTTAAGCGTGCGCTTGAGCGTTTGCCAGACGCCAGGCTCAACCACAGCGTCCTCTAGATCGAAGACCAGGAAGCCGCCGTGCGATTTCAAAAACGATCCGCCGATGATGCGCGTGAAGTTGGTGCCCGATCGGCCCAGCGGATCGATCCACCGCTCGATCGTGCCGAACAGGTTGCGATACGTCGGCGCGTCCTCGAGCACGACCGGCGCGCCGTGCGTGGCCGAGTTGTCGACCAGCACGTTGACCTGGTAATCGAACCATCGCGCCTCTTCGATCGCAGGCGTCCTCGGACCCTGCCCCTGCTCCGGCGGCTGC
This sequence comes from uncultured delta proteobacterium, assembly GCA_963850125.1. Taxonomy (GTDB): domain Bacteria; phylum Desulfobacterota; class Binatia; order Binatales; family Binataceae; genus Binatus. Next base: position 9,857 of record CAWKKB010000005.1, read on the forward strand.
TCGCGAAATCGATCGAGATTGTTGAGCATGTGCTCCGCGACTTCATCGAGATATTTGTCGACTGCAGGGTTATTAAAGTGATGCTTTAAGTCTGCGACAGACGGCGTGATCATCCTTGCCGCGAACGCGCGCTCGATTGCGCGGATGTCGTCGATCAGCTCGCGCATCATTTCCTGCTGGCGCAGCGTCAAGGTCGCCAGCTCGTCCTGCAGCTCACCCTGGGCCTTGGCGAGTTGCTCACGCTCGGCGTCGGTCTTCGCCGCCATCGCCTTGTTGAGCGCGTCGGGCGACTCGGGCATCTTGCCGTCGATCAGCGGGATGAAAACCACCTGGCCGGTGGGCGCGGTCTGAATCGCGAAGCCGCGCTCGCGCGCCCGCGTATCGAGATTGCCGAACAGTTCCTGCGCGCGCTTGTTGTACTTGTCGCGCAGCGCCGCGCGCTCCTGATCGAAATCTTCGCGCCGAAACGCCTTCGGCAATTGCTCGAGCACAAACGCGACCAGCTCCGCCATCTTCGTGCGCAGCTCGACGCCCTGGCCCGGCTGCAGGTAGATCGCAACCGGAGATTCGGGATTGCGAAAATTGTTTACGTAGACCCAGTCGCCGGGCGTCGGCATTGTCGCGGCTTTTTCGCGGAGCAAACGCAAGACCGATTCGCGCTCAGGCCTCGATCGCAAGCCGCTTACGAAAACGTTGTAGCCGGGCGCGTCAATTCCGATCGCGAGCCGTATCGCATCGAGCGCGCGGCTCTGCCCGAACAGATCGCCGTCGCCGCCGCTCGCCGCAGCGCGCTCGAGCGAAGCTGCATCGAGCGGCGCGTGCCCCTTGAGTTCTGAGGCGGTCAGTTCCGGCGGAGGCGGTACGTGAATCAGCGCAGCGCTGGCGTCGTTAGCGATGAGGTCGCCCTTGTCGGTCATATTGTTTTGCGGTGTTCGCGCGCGCCGCTAATCCTTGAGCGCGATTCGCCGGCCCTTCTTTTTCGGCACGGTGATGACGAGGGTTCCTTCAGACCATTTCGCGGTCGAGGCTTCGCCGTCGATCGAGTCGGAGAATGCAAATGAACTTGCGAGCGTGCCGCCGAATTGGTCCAGCATGCGAAGCGCCAGCCGCTGACCTGAGACTTCGGCCTGGATCTTTTTGGGATCGACACCCACCGCGGCGACTCGCAATTCGTAACGATCGGGATGGTCGATAACCTGCGCGCGTTCGAACTCAACGGGGGACGTCCCGCACTTCCACCTGTCGATCAGAAGTTCGTCGAAGAACTCGTCGAAGGCGCGTTCGAAGTTTGCAATCCCAAATCCGCGACTGATAGGCATAGAAAGCTAGTTTCCCACGATTTTGTGTAAATTGTAATGCAGCGCCACCGCGTGGGTCGAGTCCGCGGCCGGATCAAACGTCCCTTGCCACGATTGCGCTCCCGGCGTTATGGTTTGGTGTGCCAACCTTTTCAAAAATTGTCGCCGCCACCGATTTCTCCGAAGATTCGAACCTCGCGCTGAGCTACACCCAGGAGCTTGCCCTCAAGTTCTCGGCCGATATCGTGCTGCTGCACGTCGATCAGCCGCTCGCACCGGTAATGATGACGCCGGAGTTGGGGCCGTCGATGGACGTTGGCGCGATGGGCCGGATTGCCGAAGAGCAGCGGATGCTGGCGCAGAAGGAGCTCGACAAGCTCGCCGGCAACCTCCGCAACGCCGGACTGAAGGTCAAGGTCCAGCTCAAGGTTGGTTCACCGTTCCTGGAAATTCTGCACACAGCCCAGAGCGAGAACGCCGACCTGATAGTGCTCGGCACTCACGGCCGCACGGGTCTGGCGCACGTCCTGATGGGCAGCGTCGCCGAACGCGTCGTGCAAAAGGCGCCGTGCCCGGTGCTGACGATTCGTCACCCCGACCGCAAGTTCAAGCACCCGCTCGATAAGTAGATCGAAGTCTCGATGCGGCCTCGGCCCTTTCTGTCATCCTGACCGCAGCGGCCAACGCGAGTGTCATCTGTCATCCTGACGGAGCGAGCAGCGCGAGCGCAGAGAAGGATCTCGGACAGGTTCGCGCCAGCCAAGCCGGTACCGGTTTTGAAATCGCGAAGCGGTCCTCTGCTGATACCGTCACGCAAGCCTCAAGATCTCATTGGATACGGCAACGCAAAACCGGCACCGGCGGCGCTTGCGCGCCGGTGTCCGTGAGGATTACAGAAAGACGCTACTTCCCCGTGAACTTTGGCGCGCGCTTTTCGACGAACGCCTTTACCCCCTCTTTGAAATCTTCCGAGTGAGTCATCATCTCCATCGACGCGTCGTCGTCGCGCACGCCGGTGGCGAGGTCGGTGAACAGATGCTGGTAGATCATCTTTTTTGCCTGCGCGACTCCCAGCGGCGAACACTTGGTTGCGATCCCCGAGGCTATCTCGCGCGCCGTCGCCATCAGCTTGTCCTGCGGCACGACGCGATTTACCAGCCCCATCTCGAGTGCCTCGTTGGCATCGACCAGCCGGCCCGTAATCGCCAACTCGGTCGCGCGCGCCAGCCCTATGATTCGTGGAAGCATCCAGCTGCTGCCGTGCTCGATCGCGAGCCCGCGCTGCGTGAAGATCAATCCCATCCGCGCGTTCTCGGATGCGATGCGAATGTCCTGGTAGAGACAGGTGGTGAATCCGAGCCCCACGCATGCGCCGTTGATCGCGCCAATCACCGGGGTATTGAGCGCCAGCGGCCACGAATACGAAGTGCGGTAATCCGCGCGCTGCGCGGCAAGCCACTCATCAGGCGTCTCCGCACTGCGCGCTCCCGCGTGTCCGGCTGCGATATTCGACAGCGCGCCCATGTCCGCGCCCGCGCAGTACGCACGCCCCGCGCCGGTGATGATGATCGCGCCGATCGACGGGTCGCGCTCCGCATCGAGCATAGCGGTGCGCATCTCGGCGCCCATCTTCGGCGTCCACGCGTTCATCTTCTCGGGCCGGTTCATCGTCACCGTCGCAACGCGATCCTTCTTGTCATAAATGATTTCGGCGAAATCCATTTTTGTCCTCCGAGTGTCTGGCCTTTCCACGCTACTTATACGGCAGATGAGGCCGGCCCGGCTAGACGAGGGTTGTGAGGCGCGATCGAGTCACTAGACCGGAGACCGGCCGCAGATTCACGATCACGAATATATCGTTAGGGCGCGTTCACGCCCGCGCGAGGGCTTCAAGTGAACGAGAAGATCGATCAGTAGTAGTCCGGAACGAACGTCTGATCCTCGAGCGGCGGACGCTTATATTCGGTCGGCATGTCCGGCCGCGGCGCGAGCGCGAAAGGAGTCGGCGGCAAGTCCTCGTAAGGAATCAGGCTCAACAAATGCCGAATGCAATTTAGCCGCGCCAACTTCTTGTTGTCTGCCTTCACGACCCGCCACGGCGCCATCTTGTGATCCGTGTGACGAAACATCACGTCCTTGGCCATCGAGTACTCGACCCACTTCGAGCGCGACTCGATGTCCATCGGGCTGAGCTTCCAACTGCGTGTGGGATCGTTCATGCGGCCCTGAAAGCGCCGTTCCTGCTCATCGTCGCTGACCGAGAACCAGTATTTGACGATGAGCAGGCCGGAGCGGCAGAGCATCTGTTCGAATTCCGGACAACTGCGCAAGAACTCCTGGTATTGATCGTCCGAGCAAAATCCCATGACATGCTCAACGCCGGCGCGGTTGTACCAGCTGCGGTCGAACAGCACCATCTCGCCAGCCGAGGGCAACTGCGCGACGTAACGTTGAAAATACCACTGGGTCTTCTCGCGCTCGGTCGGCGTGCCCAATGCGACCACTCTGCAGATTCGTGGATTGAGGCTCTCAGTGATCCGTTTGATGACGCCGCCCTTGCCGGCCGCGTCGCGCCCCTCGAACAACACCAGCACCCTCAAGCCCTTGTGCTTGATCCAATTCTGCATCTTGACGAGCTCGATCTGAAGGCGCGCCAACTCCTTCTCGTAGACGTCGTTTTTGATCTTGCGAGCTTCGGCCTTGACGTCTCCGTGGTGAATTTCCAGGGGCACGCCGTTGGCCGCGCCGTTCTGCGTCGCCGCGACGATCGCGCTCACGCCGTCCGCGACGACGCCGTTCAGCGTCTCCTTCTTTTTGTTTTTCTTGTGCTTTTTTTCCTTCGTTTTCACGGGAGCCTCGACGCCTACATAATGAACAGCATCTCCTGGTAGGTCGCCAATGGCCACAGGTCGTCTGCCACCATGCCTTCGAGAGTATCAGCGGTCTTGCGCACCGCCCCCATCGCAGGAAGCACCGCGTTGCACAGATGCTTGGCGTGATCGAGTTTGCTATGACCTCCACCCTCGGCCAACATCCCTTCGAGCTTCAGGATTCCGTCCTGCAGGTCCTTTACCAGCACGGTGATTTTATCGAGCGTGTCGGTATCGAACACGTAGCCGACGGCCTTCAGATTCGCACAGGTCTGCGCCAGTTCACCCTGGTAACGAATCGCCGCTGGGAAGATGATCGTCTTGGCCATTTCGATCACGGTCCGCGCCTCGAGCCCCACCACGAGGCAGTATTGTTCGAGGTCAACGTCCATCCGGCCATGCGTCTCGCGCTCCGTCAGCACGCCGTACCTGGCGAAGAGGTCCGTCGCCTCTTTGGACCCGAGCAACGGGAGCGCTTCCACGCACGAGCGCAGGTTAGGCAGGCCGCGACTTTCCGCTTCCTTGTGCCATGCCTCCGAATAGCCGTTGCCATTGAAGACGATGCTGCCGTTCTCGGCCATGATCTCTTCGAGCAGTTTCTGGATGGCGCCGTTGAGCTTCGACGAATCGTTGCCGGCCGCTTTTTCGAGCTTGGTTGCGATGTAGTCCAGGGACTCCGCCACGATCGTATTCATCGCTATCATCGCGCCCGCGATCGACTGGCTCGATCCGACTGCGCGGAATTCGAAACGATTGCCGGTGAAAGCGAAGGGACTCGTGCGATTCCGGTCGCCGGCGTCTTTGGGAATGACGGGCAGCGAGTCGACGCCGACCTTCAGCGTCTCTCCGCCCTTTGAGCTCTTCGCTCCGCCCTTGGTTACCTGCTCGAAAATGTCGTTGAGCTGCTCGCCCAAGAAGACCGAAATGATCGCCGGCGGCGCTTCGTTAGCGCCCAGCCGATGGTCGTTGGAGGCGGAGGCGACTACCGCTCGCAGCAGCCCGCCCCATCGATGGACCGCGCGGATAACAGCCGCGCAGAATACCAGGAACTGAGCGTTGTCGTGCGGGTTGTCGCCCGGATCGAGCAGGTTACCCTGGGTCGCGTTGCCGATCGAAAAATTTACGTGCTTGCCCGATCCGTTAACGCCCGCGAACGGCTTTTCGTGCAGCAGGCAAGTCATCCCGTACTTCTCGGCCACTCGCTTCAGCGTGACCATCGTCAACTGCTGATGGTCGGCCGCGATGTTTCCGTTCTCGAACATCGGCGCCAGCTCGAACTGCCCCGGCGCCACTTCGTTGTGCCGCGTCTTGGCCGGAATCCCGAGCTTGAACAACTCGCGCTCGCTCTCGAGCATGAAGGCGAGCACGCGCTCGGGAATTGCGCCCAAGTAATGATCCTCGAACTCCTGGCCCTTGGGCGGCGGCGATCCGAATAACGTCCGCCCGGTCGCGAGTAGGTCCGGCCGCGAGAAGTAGAAGTGCCGGTCGATTAGAAAATATTCCTGCTCGCAGCCGGCGAAGGATACGACATGGGCAGGATTCTCATGTCCGAACAGTTTCAGAATTCGCTGCGCCTGGCTGTTCAGCGCCTGCATCGAGCGCAACAGCGGCGTCTTTTTATCTAGTGCCTCTCCGGTCCACGAAACGAACGCGGTCGGGATGCACAGCGTCGTGCCGTTGGGGTTCTCAAGAATGTAGGCGGGACTCGTGACGTCCCACATCGTGTAGCCGCGTGCCTCGAACGTGTTGCGAATGCCGCCGTTGGGGAAGCTCGACGCGTCGGGCTCACCCTGGATGAGAGTCTTGCCCGAGAACTCGGCAATCGCGCCACCGTCGCCGTCGGGCGACAAGAAGCTGTCGTGTTTCTCAGCGGTGAACCCGGTCAGCGGATAAAACACGTGCGAATAGTGCGTCGCGCCTTTGGACATCGCCCAGTCCCTCATCGCCGACGCGACCGTGTCCGCGATCGCCGGGTCGAGGCGCGATCCCGTCTCTATCGTCTTCATCAGCGACTTGAATACCGGCTTGGGCAGCCGCTCTTTCATCGCCGATTTGCCGAAGACGTTGGAACCGAATAGTTCACTGGCCGAGACGTTCGCGAATGACAGGGGCGCCGAGGAGGGACGGTAGGTCGTGACGGCCTCGATAGCCTGCAAGCGAGCCGAGCTTCCGCTCAATATCGTATCCTCCGAATTTTAGTTTCTGATCTCGCAGGCGACGATCCTGACGAGGTCAACCTGTCGGACACTGCAAGGACCGCGCCCCGCGCGAAACGGGTAAGGCTCAAGCAACGAAACGAGATTTCGATCGCTCGCCGCGGCGCGATGCCTCAATTTCCAACATGATGCGCGGCAAACGAGCGGTACTCGCTTGCGAAAACTGGATTGGTTACGAATGATGATGAGCGAGAGAAAACCGAGTCGTGCATAATGCAGTTGCGCGGAGAGTGATGTGATCGAAGCAGTCATATGGGATTTCGGCGGCGTCTTCACGACTTCGCCGTTCGAGGCCTTCGCGCGCTACGAGCGCGAACGCGGCATACCGGTCGGTGTGATCCGTAAGATCAATTCCACCAATCACGAGAGCAATGCGTGGGCGATGTTCGAGCGCTCCGCGATCGACTTCGCCGGCTTCGACGCTGCGTTCGCGGCGGAAGCCATGATGCTCGGCTACGAGATTCCTGGGCGTGACGTCGTCGCGCTGCTGGCGGGCGACTTCCGGCCCGAGATGATCGAAGCCTTGCGACGTATCAAGGGCAGATTCAAGACCGGATGCATCACCAACAACATGCCGTCGGATGGATCCGCGGCCGTCACCACCAGCCGCTCGATCTATTCGCGCGAGATTATGGAACTGTTCGACGAGCTGATCGAATCATCAAAAATCGGAATCCGCAAACCCGACCCGCGCATCTACCTGATGATGTGCGAGAAGCTCGGGGTGAAGCCGGATGCATGCGTTTATCTCGACGACCTCGGCGGCAATCTCAAACCGGCGCGTGCGCTCGGTATGACGACGATCAAAGTCGAGAGCGGTCCGCAAGCGATTTCCGAACTCGAAGCCGCCACCGGAATGAAATTGATCTGAATTTGATCGCACCACCTCCTGTAGCTTTCTCCCCGCCTAACAGGTTGTGAAAAATTTTCATGCTTCACCGGTCGTGGGCAAAGATCACGGCAAATTGGGGCGTTTTGGCTACAATCCTCTTGGCAGCGCTTTTGCTCACACAGGTGAGGCTCACGACGACGAGCTAGAAGCGGAGGATAATCATGGAAGCTACCACATACGCAGCTCACGACGACCTGCCAACCATATTCGGCGGTGTGGGAATCCTGCCGGTTCAGTTCGGCGAATCCCGACGCAGGAAACTGCCGTCGGAAGGCGAGCGCAAGTTGCTGTTCGCAGTGCTCGAGGACGCAATCCGCACCTACCTGCGACATCGCGACGTCCCAACGGCGCACAATAACGAAGATTTCCTCGAGGTGGCGGAATGGCTGAGTGTCGATGACGACACCAGCCCGTTCACCTTCCTCAACGTCTGCGAGGCTCTGGGAATCGACGCGGATTGCCTGCGCATGGGAATCTCAAACCATACCGGCCGTCTGGAAGAGATCCGCACCTGACGAGCTGGCCCGATCAGCCCAGTGCGCGGGTAAATTCCTCCAGCAGGTCGCGCCAATGCTCAGTGCCGACAGAGATACGGACCAGCGCCTCGTTGATTCCCGCGGCGGACATCTCGTCGGGTGACAGCTCGCTATGAGTGGTCGTCATCGGATGGCAAATGAGAGTCTCGACGCCGCCGAGGCTGACCGCGTTTTTGGCGATTTTCAGACGGCGCAGAAACTCGAACGCGCCGGTTTTCCCCCCTTCAATCTCCAACGACAGCAGTGATCCCGGGTAGTCGGTTTGCGCGTCGCGAATCTCTATTTGTGCAGCATCGGTGAATAATGAAGGATAGATAACGCGCTTCACGCGCGGATGTTTCGCCAACTGTTCGGCGATTCGCTGCGCGTTCTTGCTCTGCCGATTCATCCGCAGTGCAACCGTCGATAGCCGTGAGTCGAGCATCCAGCATTCGTCAGCCTGCAGGATATTGCCGAGCAGAGCACGCATCCCAGTCAGCGTCTGAATCAGTTCGGGATCAGTCGCCAGCACGGCGCCAGCCAGCAAGTCGCTGAATCCGCCGAGGAACTTTGTCGCCGAGTAAATCGCCAGGTCCGCGCCATGGATCAGCGGATGCTGAAACGTCGGTCCTAGCAGGGTGTTGTCGATCGCGAGCAGCGCGCGCTTCGGCCGTTTGCGGATCGCGGCAGCCGCTTGCGCGATATCGGTCATCACCAGCGTGGGATTTGCGGGAGTCTCGATCAGAACGAGGCTCAGATTCGTCGCCTGCTCAATCGCCTCGGTCAGCGCCTTGGTATTGCCTGCCGGCACGCCGCGCGCCTCAAAACCGAGCGGCTCGATTACCTGGTGGATCAAGTGCTGGCTGCCGCCATACAGCGGCTGGGTGTAGATGACCGATCCGCCGCGCTCGAGGAACGAGAGCATCACGGTGAAGATCGCGGCCATCCCGGAATTGAAGATGGCGGCGGAGTTCGCGCCCCGCTCGAGCGGCACCAGTTGCTCCTCGAGTATTTCAGCGTTGGGATGATTCAGCCGAGCATAGATCAGGTCGGGACGATCCTCGCCGAGCGGCCGGATTTTTCCAAGCACGATCCCAAACGCGCGCTCGGCCGCTTCCGGACTCGGAAAGACAAAGGTCGAACTGCGATAAACCGGCGGCCGCGCCGATCCGACCGACAACTCCGGATCGAAGCCGCGCGTCAGGACTGCGGTCTCAGGCCGCACTCGGTACGAAATCTTGGGCATCACCGCTTCTCGCCGCGACCATCTCTCACTGATACGTCTGCGTAGCCGATTCCGAGGTGCATTCGGTAGCCGACGAGGTCGCGCACCTGTTTGTCGAGTGTCCGGGCGATCTCGCCGGGGACATCGATGTACTGATTCTCTTCCTGTCGCAGCCATCCGAGCGAATAAGAAAGGAAGATGCCGTAGCGCCAGTCGTCGGTTCGATTCGCGCCGGCGCCATGAAGAGTGCCGCCCATCCAGAGCAGCACCGATCCCGCCGGCATCGCTGCCGCGACGATCTCGTCAGGGCGCGCGGTGCGATCGGCAGGCCAGAGATGGCTGCCGGGGACGATTTTGGTCCCGCCGTTGGCCTCGGAGAAATCGGTAATCGCCCACATGCTGGCGAGGATCATCCGCGGGCGAGGCACCTTGAAGAATTGATACGGATCTTCCTCGCGATGAAGTACCTGCTCGCGCGCGCCGGGACCGATTTTGAGCGCCGCGGTCGCATGTACCTGGTAATGCACGCAGTTGGGTTTCAGAATCGCGTCGCACGCCGACAGCATCAACGGATGCGTCACGAAAGTTCGGAAAGTCTCGGAGCGGGCTACCAGCGCGGTGATGCGCTTGGTCTTGCCGGGGTAGAAGTTCGCGGTACCGCCGTCAGCCTCATAAACCTTGTTGATGCTGGCATCCGGATCCACGACTTCGAGATGCGGCGCGAGCTCGCGCAGTACAGCGTCGCGAGTGGCGCGATCGATCACGTCGGAGACGACAACCGCGCCGTCGCGCTCAAGGCATTCGACGACCCTGGCAGGAGAATCCTTGGCACTGACTACGGGGATTGACGGCATCGACAAGTCCTCCGAGGGTAGCGCGCGCAGACAAGCAACGACGCGCGCGTCCCATCTACTTTCTTATCAACTAGCGGCGACTGACGACACTAGTTGCGGCACAGCTCGACTACATCGAGGCGTAAATCGCGTCGATCAGCGCGGTCGGGCGCGGATCGATCAGCAAGCTGTTCTGCATCTTGTTCATCGTGTAGCCAAAGCCGATCTTCGCTTCGGGGTCGGCGTAGCCAAGCGATCCGCCCGCGCCCGGATGCCCGAATGATTTCGGATTCGGTCCCAACGACGCGCCTGGCTGCGACATCATGAAGCCAAGCGAGAAGCGCGTGTTGATTATCAGCAACGCGTCAGGCCCGTTTGATTGTTCTATCGAGCACTTGGCGACCTGGTCCTTCGACATCACGCGGACGCCGTCAAGCTCACCGCCGCGCGCCAGCACGCCGTACAACTTCGCCAGCGAGCGCGCAGTTGCATGCCCGTTGGCCGCGGGAATTTCTGCCGCGCGCCATTCGCGCGAGTTGACCAGTCCCGGCTTGGTCAGCACCGGCGGATTCATAAACGCCTTGGCGCCGGCCGATTCCGGATTCTTCATCATCTCGGCAAACATGTTTGGCTCGCCCGGTCCCGGAGGTGCCGCGGCGATCAGGCCTGCGACGCGAGCATCGTGCTTCGCGTCGAGTCCGATATGAAGATCCAGATTGAGCGGCCCCGCCAGTTCGTCCCGCAAGTACGTTCCCGGACTCTTGCCCGTAATGCGCCGAATCACCTCGCCGACCAGATAGCCGAACGTAACCGCGTGATAACCATGCCTGGTGCCGGGCTCCCACCACGGCTCCTGCTCAGCGAGCGCAGTCGTCATCGTGTTCCAGTTGAACAGCGCGTTATCGTCCAGAATTTTGCGCACCGCGGGAAGACCCGCGCGATGGCTCAGGAGAAACCGCACCGGCAGCTTGTCCTTGCCGGCCTGCGCGAACTCGGGCCAGTACTTCGCGACGGGAGCGTCGATGTCGAGCAGGCCCTTGTCGGCCAGCCCATGCGCGCAAATCGCGGTGATGCCTTTGGTGGTCGAGTAAACGTTGACCAGCGTGTCGCGCGTCCACGGCTTGGTCTGCGCTTTGTCCGCGTGCCCCGCCCAGATATCCACAACGCTTTTGCCGTCGAGCATAACGGCCGCCGCCGCGCCGACTTCATTTCGCTTTTCGAAATTCTCGGCGAACGCGTCCTTGACGCGATTGAATTTAGGATCGCAGGTACCTTCGATTTTCACCGCCATGAAACAATCTCCTATGGGTGCGCGAGCGCTGATCGTGCACGCAGCGTTCATTCCTCATACCATTTATATGAAAGCAGGACCAAAAGGCGGGCGTGTCACCCGATTGCGCCGCCGCAACTCGAGCCCGCGCCCGCGGTGCATCCGAAACAATGCGATCCGGTAGCGATGCGCGCGCGGGCAAGTTCGCCGACATCGCCGACATCCCAAATTGTCGATGCTGCCGTGCCACCTATCGGGATTTCCAGCATCTGGTTGAAGTCGCAGTCGTAGAGCTGGCCGTTCCATCCGACGCTGACGAGGTCGCGGCACATCAGCGCGTCCACAGTCGCCGGATTGAAGTGATTCACCAGCAGGCTCATGTACGCCGAGTGATTGTCGGCGCTGCTCAACTGGTTGGCGAAGCGGGCTATCGGCATGTTGGTGATTGTCAGCAGGCGATCGAAAACGATCCCGAAATTGCGTCCGAGTTCGTCGCGATATTGCACCTCAAGCTCGGCCTGTGGCAGCGGCAGCGACGCGCCAATCGGGTTGTACACGAGATCAAGGCGCAATTTGCCGCGGCCGAAACCGGCGGCATTCAGATTCTTCAGCGCCGCGATGCTCCTGTCGAATACGCCGGCGCCACGCTGACGATCAGTGTTCGCGGCGGTGTAGCATGGGAGCGAACAAACCAGCTCGACGCCCAGACGCCGGTAAAATTCCACCAGCCAATCCATCCCGGGTTCCAGCGTCACTGTCAGGTTGCATCGGACGATTACCTTGCGGCCGAGCGCGCGCGCTCGCTCCACCAGCATTACGAAGTTCGGGTTCAGCTCGGGCGCTCCGCCGGTGATATCGAGCGTCTCGACGCGAGGACTCGACGCGAGCACTTCGATCACCCGCCCCGCTGTCGCCCGCGTCATCCGCTCGGTACGTCGCGGGCCCGCATCGACATGACAGTGATGGCAAGCCTGGTTGCACAGCTTGCCGACGTTAACCTGGATAGTCGCAGGGGATTTGCGCCTCAGCGCACGAAGTCCCTGACTCGCGAGCGTCGCGCCGAAGTCCTGATTTGAGCCTGACTCGGATACCGCGGCCATTGCGCGATTCTAACACGCGCATCGCGTGAACGTCACCGGCAGAAGTCGCAACCGTCGATTGCGAAATAAAAAAGCAGGAGACCGGACAGCCGGCCTCCTGCGCTAGTGGGGGGAACCAACCAGCCGACAGTCTTAATTGTGATGCTTGTTGTACGCCTCCGCACGATGCATGAACCGGTACGGATGCGACTTGAAGTCCTTTTTCACACTCGGATTAGCCTTTAGATATTCATGAAGGCCAGGGTGAGAGTTCAGAAACGCCTGGTTGTCGACCAGCGTCGGGTCTTTCTGAAGTTTCCGCGCGAGATCCGGATGTTCGTCGAAATAACTGGTGTCTGCATTTGCGGCGGCGGGACGCATCGGCATTTGTGCCAACACCGGACCCGCCATCGCAAAAGTCAGCGCCACCGCAGAAAAAATCATCGTTGCTCGTTTCATCTTCATGGGCCTCCGCCGCCCGTAAGTTAGTACGACATTCGTGATGTCCCGTTTCAGAATCCGCAGCCAGCCATAGTAGGAGCGATTTGTATGCCACGACGGCGAATAACGTTTTCCCTTGAAAATCAGGCATTCTCGGTGGCAAAGAAGCGGTAGCGTTACGAATTTACGTGCTCGAACGCGACGAGCGGGTTCCGCACAGCCTGGCCGGTTTCCTTGCGGCGAGCCCTGGGTTAAAAGAGCGCTAATGAAAAAAACGCCGAACGAAAGAACCTACCGCGGCGGATGCCATTGCGGACGCGTCCGCTTCGAAGTCAGGGGCAAGCTCGATCGCGTATCGGAATGCAACTGCTCGATTTGCAGCAAGAAGGGCTACCTCCATTGGATCGTCGAGCGAGCCGCGTTCCGTCTGCTCACGCCGTCGGACAATATCGCGGCGTACACATTCAACACGAAAATCGCAAAGCATCTCTTCTGCCCCAATTGCGGCGTCGCGTCGTTCTACATTCCGCGCTCCGATCCCGAGGGCGTCGACGTCAATGTGCGATGTCTCGAAGGCGTGAACCTTCACAAGCTGGAGCACGACCAGTTCGACGGGCGCAACTGGGAAAAGAGTTTTCAGGAGCGCGAGCGCAGCCGAGTCGCGAAGTGAAGTTGGGATCAGATTGATGGCGACGCTGGGTTTTCTGGGCCGCAACTTCGAGGTTTTCGCGATCAAGGATTTCAGCGCTCGCCTAGCGAAAATAGACGAGCTGGTGACGCCTCGCCTGACGCAGCTCGCGCCCGACTTCAACCGGGAGTTGTCGCGAAACCTGCACCTGGATTTGTTTCCGCACATCGCCCGGCACATGCGCCGCGCGGCAAATCCTCCCACTGAAACATGGGCGGCATTTGGGCCGTCGCCGACTGGATATACACGCTACGGATATCTCGCGCTGTGCGTCTCGGGGGCAGGCCTCCACGCACGCGCCGTGGTCAAATCAACCGCACTCAATCGTCCCGAGATGGTGCGAGCGATTAAGTGCAAGTCGGGTGACCTCGAGAGATCCTTTCGTGGCACCAAAGTTCAGCAGTACCAGAACTGGTCGGGCTGCGAGTTGCCAGATTCACTTTTAGCGAGCGCCGGCTTCTTCGACGGACTCGGCGACGCGCTCGCAAAAAAATCCGGCGGCATCGACGTTGGCTTCGGATGGCCGGTGCGCGACGCGCTGACCGTCGATCGCGCCGAGGTGATCGACGCATTTCGCGAGCTCGAACCGCTCTACCGCTTGATCCTCCCGGTCGCGTCGTGACGGCCCGCGTCGGGATATTGGGCGGCGCGCGCTCGTTGAACCGCGACGGAACCATCACGCGGTTGGCTTATTCGTGCATGTTGATGGTGGGCATCAACAGTGGTTGGATCGGCCCCTTTCTCCCGGAGATCTCGCACGCAACCCATTTGCCGATCGAGCGCGCCGGATTGATCGTCAGCGCCTCGGCCGCTGGTTCTCTCATATCGGTGCTGATCGCCGGCGAGATCAATCAACAACTGAGCGCGCAGAGGATCCTGGTCGGCGCGATGGCGTTCTTCACTGCAGGATTGGCTGGGCTCGCCGCGTCCCCTGGACTCGCGGGTCTGTTATGCGCGGGATTTCTAATCGGTCTCGCCAACGGCGGCATCGACATCGGCGCCAATGCTCTCATCGTGGAGCTCAATCGGGAGCGGCTGGCCTCTGCGCTCAACTACCTGCATGTCCTGTTCGGGGTCGGTGCCTTGCTCGGACCTCTGATCGTGAGCGTCGCGTTTGCGAGCGGCGCGCAATACTGGTGGGTGTTCGGTGGAGGCGCGTTGGCATGCGCTGCGATTGCATTTCGTTTGGGCGTGACGCCGGCGCTCGAAGTTCGAACGGCGCCAGCGCCTGGCAACGGATTTATCGCGATGCTGTCGCGTCCGCTGATCTGGGTGATAAGCGGCGTGATGTTCCTTTACGTCGGCGCCGAAATCGGAATCGGCGCGTGGCTTTTTCTGTACTTGCGGATGGCGGGCGCGCTCGGCCCGATGCTCGCGTCATCCGGCGTCTCGCTGTATTGGCTCGGACTGGTATGCGGGCGCGCGTTCGGCGGACGCTTGGGGCATAGGATCGCGTTGCCGCTATTCACGATGCTGGCGTCCTCAGTGTCTGCCGCCGCGCTCGTGATTTTGATCGCGGCGCCGACGGCGGGCGGCATTGCGGCATCCGCCATATTCCTGATCGGCTTCGGCTACGGCCCGGTCTTTCCCAACATGATCGCGGTTGGCGCGGCGGGATTCCCGGCCGAGGTCGGCAGGATGACCTCGATCGTAGTAGCAGGCGGCGCGCTCGGCGCGATCGTCGCACCGTGGATAATGGGGCAAGCAATCGCGCATGTAAGCGCCCGCGCGAGCATGGAGGTAGCATTGGCATTGACAATCGCGATGGCAGCGCTGTCACTCTCGCTGCGCGCGTTTGAAAGCCCGCGCAAAGAAGAACTCTCGATTTAACTGGATACCGAATCTTGACCTGATCCAGTGCCCTCTCCTTGTCCCAGGAGAGGGTTAGGGAGAGGTACAGTGCCAAGCAACCGCACCACTTTCGGACTTTCGAAATCGAGCGTGCGTCGGTGCGACGGCGGGAATTCCACCTCTCCCGGCGACACCGATTTTCAATCGGCTTACGCCGACCTCCCCTCGGACAAGGGGAGGTTAGGATCGGCGCGGAGAGAGTCGTCAGATCTTCTGATTCGTCTTGCGCCAGTCAGCCAGGAAGCGCTCGAGGCCCAGGTCTGTCAGCGGGTGATGCAGTGTCTGCTTCAGAACTGCAAACGGGACTGTCGCGATGTCGGCGCCTACTTCGGCAGCGCGGATCAGGTGCGTGGTGCTGCGGACCGACGCTACCAGCACTTCGGCTGGATAGTCGTAGTTTGACAGGATTTGCACCATGTCCTCGACCAGCGCGAAGCCGTCCTGGCCGATGTCATCGAGGCGTCCAATGAAAGGCGACAGGAACGAGGCACCCACTTTGGCCGCGGCGAGCGCCTGAAGCGGAGTAAAGATCAGAGTGACGTTGACGCGGATGCCGCGCTTGGCGAGCGCGTGGGTTGCCTTCAGTCCTTCGATGATCATCGGGCACTTGACCACGATGTTCTTGTGGAGCTTGGCGAGCTTCTCGCCCTCTTCGATCATCGCGGACGCTTCGGTGGCGACGACTTCGGCGCTGATCGGCCCGTCGACGATTTCGCAAATCTCGCGCAGCACGTCGTGATAGGGGCGACCGGTCTTCGCCATCAACGACGGATTGGTCGTCACGCCGTCGACAAGTCCCCAACTTGCGGCCTCGCGAATCTCGGCCACGTCGGCGGTATCGATAAAATATTTCATCGGGAAGCCTCTTTTTTCGAAGGTTGCGGCGGCCGCAGCAGGTCCGCCCTTGCAAGGGTAACACGAAACGGCGACTTTAGTCCTGCCAGCATTTCTGAAATCGACGCGTTGAGCTTCGGATGGATCAGCGCAGGCGCCAGCTCGCTCATCGGCGCGAGCACGAAGCGGCGCTCGTGAAGGCGCGGATGCGGCACTTTGAGGACGCGCGTATCGATCGTCTCCTTGTTGAAGAACAGCAAATCGAGATCGATGATTCGCGGCCGGTACTTGCCGCGAGTCTGCTTGCGACCCTTGACCCGTTTGCGTCCCATGATGCGCTCGAGCGCGAGCAGGCGGCGCATCAGGACTTCGGCGGGGAGCTCGGTCTCGACTTCGATGACGCCGTTTAGGAACGCGCCCTTGAGATCGCCTATCGGCTCGGTCTCGTAGATCGAGGATTGGCGCACGACCCTGGTGTCCGGGATCGACGCGATCCGTTGAATCGCCTCGCGATAATTGGCGGCTCGATCGCCTAGGTTACTGCCTATTCCGATGAAAGCCCGATTGGGCATCCTCGCCGTTACAACCGCAGCGCTTTTAGTCGGTCCACCGCCTCGACCAACCGTTCGCTCGTGAGTGAAAAGCGAACGTACCCCTCACCACCCTTGCCGAACCCGGAGCCCGGCGTAATTGCGATGCCGGCTTCCTTCAAGACGCGCTCGGTAAATGAAACCGAGGTGTAACCACGTGGAACTTTGGTCCAGACGTAAAACGTTGCGCGCGGATTCTCGCATTCGAGCCCGAGCGCACGCAGCGCGGTGACCAGCAGGTCGCGGCGTTGCTTGTAGATTGCGCAATATTCGGCGAGCTTGTCGCCGTCGCCTCCTTCGAGGCCGGTGATCGCGGCTTCTTGCACGGCCTGGAAAACGCCGGAATCCATGTTGGTCTTGACCTTGCCCAGCGCACCGATCAACTGCGGGTTACCGATTGCGAATCCGACGCGCCATCCGGTCATCGAGAAGGTCTTCGACAACGAGTGGAACTCGATTGCGCAATCGCGTGAGCCGTCGGCCTGAAAAACGCTCGGCGAGCGATAACCGTCGTAGGCAATTTCAGAATAGGCGCTGTCGTGGGCGAGGATTACGTCGTGCTCGAGGCAAAATTTTACTGCCTCCTGGAAGAACGAGAGGTCAACCGTCGCGGCAGTCGGGTTGTTCGGATAGTTGAGCCACAGCATCTTCGCGCGGCGGGCGATTTCAGCGGGAATCGAGGCGAGATCGGGAAGAAACGCGTTTTCTTTTCGGAGCGGCAGGAAATACGGCTCGCCGCCATTGAAGACGCATCCCGAGTAGTACACTGGATAGCCCGGGTCGGGAATCAACGCGATGTCGCCAGGCTCAACGACGGCGGTCGAGAAATTTGCGATGCCTTCCTTCGAGCCGATCAGCGCGCAGACCTCGCGTTGATGGTCGAAGCTGACGCCGAACCGGCGCCGGTACCATTGCGCGGAGGCCTCGCGATATTGCGGCAAGCCTTCGTAGTCGGGATAGCGGTGATTCTTGGGATCGTCGGCGGCGCGCTTGAGAGTTTCAACGATGTGACGGGGAGTTGGCAAGTCGGGATCGCCGATCGAGAGGCTGATTACGTCGACGCCTTTGCTTGCGACCTCTTTTTTGAGGCGATCAAGCTCGGCAAAAAGGTAGGGCGGTAAAAGAGCCAGTCGGGAAGCAGTCTTGATTTCCACCTGTCGAAGCAGCCTTAAACCCTAATGATCCAGTCATAAGTAACATAGTTTCGGGACAGTCGGAACTACCCGCTGTAATAAATCGGCGTTCTCGCACAATGGGAATCCACAGGGGGCGGCTAGCTATTAGGATGGGTTCGGCGCGGGCACTATTAATTTTGCTTGATCCGGAACGATCGTATTGTTAGAAATTTTTAATCGTGAGCGGTGGCGTGGGACGTGGTTTGGGATTATTGAGTGTGAAGCAAGCTTGCCGCCTGATTCGGATTGCGGTTCCTTAGGATACGGTTGGTCGTTCGACGATGCGTTCCGACTCGCCTGGTGTTTCGTCGTTGAATCGCACTGCGCGGTCGTAGCCTCAAGGCCTGATCGTGAGCATGAACCGGATTCTGCTTCCCCTTGCGCTCTTGATGCTCGTGCTGGGCTGCGCCGTCATCGCGCTCTCGCAGCGGCCGTGGGCGCCCCGCGCTGACGTAGTCCAGCCGATTCCCTTCAGCCATCGGATTCACGCCGGGGTGAACAAGATTCCCTGCCAGTATTGCCATGCCTACGCGAGCCGCTCCTCTGAACCGGGGATTCCGGCGGTGGCGCGATGCGTGGGATGTCACGGCAACGGGATTGCCGGCGGCGGGATCCAGCCGGTAACGCGGCCGTGGACGGATGACACGCCCGCGTCGTTCGAGATCCAATGGAATCGGGTGTACACGTTGCCCGACTTCGTGCGCTTCACGCATCGGCCGCATATACATGCCGGTATCGAATGCCAGAGCTGTCACGGTCCGGTGCAGACGATGGATCGCGTGGTGCCGGTGCATGAAATCAACATGGGCTTCTGCATCGACTGTCACACGGAGAAAAAAGCGACGCTCGACTGCGTCGGCTGTCATCACTGAGTGAGAAGAGTGAAAAAACAGATGCGCGAGGGACCTTCGATATCCAGGCGAGCGTTCATCAAGCTGGCCGCGACCGCGGGCGCAGCGGCGGCGATCCCGGGTTGCGAGCCGGCAGCGCGCAAGCTGATCCCGTACGTCGTGCCTGATGAGAACGTGGTCCCCGGCGTGCCGAGTTTCTTCGCGACGACGTGCAACGAGTGCCCGTCCGGATGCGGCATGGTGGCGCGAATCCGCGAAGGGCGCGTGGTCAAGCTCGAAGGAAATCCCGAGGATCCCATTGGCCAGGGCGCTCTATGCGCGCGCGGACAGGCCGCCCTGCAAGGCCTGTACAATCCAGACCGACTGGCGCATCCGCAAGTGCGCGGCGGCGACGGCGCGCTGCGGACAGTGTCGTGGTACGAAGCTGAGAAAGTGCTCGGTGACAAGCTGGCGGCAGCGTCCAAGGCCGGAAAGGATCGCGTCGCGTTCTTTGGATCGCCGAATGGGCCGACGTTCGGAAAAATCGTGGTCGCGTTTCTCGATGCCCACAATTCGTCACGCGCGATATTTTACGAAGCTATTAACAACGAACCGGCGCGCGCCGCGGCCAAGACCCTGTTCGGCCGGCGAGATCTGCCGGTATATCGAATCGACCAGGCCGAAGTGCTGATTTCGTTCGGCGCGGACTTTCTCGAGACGTGGCAATCGCCGGTGGAACTCGCGCGCCAGTACTCGCTGTTCCGCACGCCGCAAAAGCGGCGTGGCGCGCTGACGATCGGACGGGCCACCTACGTCGGCCCGCGGCTCAGCATGACAGCGTCCAAGTGCGACGATTGGATCGCGACGGCTCCGGGAGCGCAGGCCGACATTGCGTGGAGCGTGCTCAACGTGCTGGTCAAGAACGGCAAAGTTTCGCCGAGCTCCGGCTTCGATCTCGACGCGCTCGGCAAGGCGGTCGCGAATTTCGATCCTGCCGCGACCAGCACGCGCACCGGCGTGCCGGTCGAGACTATCACTCAACTCGGCGAGACGTTTGGCAAGGCGGACGGCGCCCTCGCAATAGCGGGCACCGATGACTCGTCGGCGCATCTCGCGGCGATGATCCTCAATGCGGTCACCGGCAACTTTGGCAAGACCATTATGTTCTTCGAAGACTCGCCGGCCGAACAGACCGCCACGCCGGACGAGGTCGACGCGACGGTTGATGCGATGCGCGGCGGTGAGATCGACGTGGCCTTCATTGCCGGCGGAAATCCTGTCTTCACAATGCCGCCGTCGGCGCGAATCGCCGATGCGCTGCAGAAAGTTCCGTTCGTAGTCTGGGCGGGAGGCGTGCCGGACGAAACTGCCGCGATGGCCAGTCTGCTCTTGCCGGCGCATCATCCGCTCGAATCATGGCGCGACACCGCGCCACGCGCCGGAATTCGCGGACTGGGACAGCCCGTCATGCAGCCGGTATTCGAGAGCAAGCCGGTCGGCGACATCCTCCTCGCGGCTGCGGCGAACACCTCCAGCACGAAACTTCCGTGGACAACCACTGCGGATGCCGTCAAGACTGAATGGCTCGCGCTGGCTCCCAAAGCGGACAATGCGACCCCCGAAGATTTCTGGTCAAACGTCCGGCGTGAAGGCGGACTGTTCGAGGAGCAGCATCTGTCTGCCCTCAAGCTCGACACGTCTCCGTTCAAGGCGGCGGTACTGACCGCGGCGCAGATGGAACTTTCGGTTTACGCTTATCCTCATATTTTCCTTTACGACGGGCGCGGCGCGGACAAGCCGTGGCTGCAGGAGTTGCCCGAGCCGGTCGCGCAAATCGTGTGGGATAGCTGGGCAGAGATTCACCCCGAGACCGCGCGCAAGCTCGGGGTCGCGAAGGACGATGTCATCGAGATCAAAACGGATCATGGCATGATCGAGGCCCCGGTCCTGGTCGAGAGCACGGTCCGCCCCGGCGTGATCGCGGTGCCGATTGGGCAGGGGCATCGCGCGTACGGCCGCTATGCAAAAGACGTCGGCGCAAATGCGTGGGCGATTCTGGCAGCCGGCGCGAGTTACGCCGCCGCGACCGCAAGCCCGAGCGGCAAGACTCGCACGCTGGTTACGCCGCTAGGCAACAGCGACATGATGGGCCGATCGATCATCGAGGCGATGAGCATCGAGCAGCTCGCGACCGGCGTCGTTCCAGCAAGCGCGGCCGAGGAAGTTACCGGACCATCCGAAATGTATGCGCCGTGGAAATACGCGGGACACAAATGGGGCATGACGATCGACGTCAACGCATGCACCGGGTGCAGCGCGTGCGTGACCGCCTGCTACGCAGAAAACAATGTTCCATGGGTGGGTAAGGAAGGCGTCAACAACGGCCGAATCATGTCGTGGATTCGGATCGAACGTTACTTCCCGAATGAGAAGGAAGCCCCGGAAGCGCCGCAACTCTACCTGGCGCCGATGCTGTGTCAGCAGTGCGATCACGCGCCGTGCGAGCCGGTCTGCCCGGTGTTTGCATCGTATCATACCGAGGAAGGACTCAACGGCCAGATCTACAATCGATGCGTCGGCACGCGCTATTGCGAAAATAACTGTCCGTACAAGGTGCGCCGATTCAACTGGTTCGTGCCGGAGTGGCCAGCGCCGCTCAACCTGCAGCTTAATCCCGACGTGACGGTGCGCGGCGCGGGGGTGATGGAGAAATGCACGTTCTGCGTGCAGCGAATCCAGTTTGCCGAGCTCAACGCGAAGACCGAAGATCGCGAATTGCGCGACGGCGAAATCGTCACCGCATGCCAGCAGGCGTGTCCGACCCGAGCAATCACCTTCGGCGACAGCAACGATCCCGCGAGCGCGATGATTCGCCGTCGCGATGACAACAAGCTGCGCAACTACCGTG
The DNA here is from genome assembly GCA_963850125.1 of uncultured delta proteobacterium. Lineage (GTDB taxonomy): Bacteria > Desulfobacterota > Binatia > Binatales > Binataceae > Binatus. Next base: position 31,372 of record CAWKKB010000005.1, read on the forward strand.
CGCTGGAAGAACTCAATACCAAACCCGCGATCACGTATCTGCGCGATCTCTATCGCGAGAAAGGAAAGGGGTAAGTGGCAGCGGCGCCGAAAATAAACACGGATCCCAGTTACCGCGACATCGATCGCAGCGTGCTGCGGGTGATGGAACCGGCGGGCCTCGCGTACTGGGCGTGGATCGGATTCTGTTTCACGCTGGTGGCAATCGCGGCCGGGTGCTGGATCCACCAGATCTACACGGGGCTGGGCGTGACGGGCCTTCGCCAGCCCGTGATGTGGGCGATATACATTACTAACTTCGTTTTCTGGGTCGGTATCGCGCACTCCGGGACGTTGATCTCCGCAATACTATTTCTGTTCCGCACGAAATGGCGAACCGCGGTTTATCGCGCCGCAGAGACAATGACTATATTCGCAGTAGCTACTGCGGGACTGTTCCCATTAGTACATCTTGGACGAGTATGGTTCTTCTACTGGCTATTGCCATATCCTAATGAGCGATCGCTGCAACCCGACTTCCGCTCGCCACTGGTATGGGACGCGTTCGCAGTTAGTACCTATCTGACTATCAGCTCATTGTTCTGGACGATGGGTCTGATTCCCGACATCGCAAACGCGCGCGAGGCCGCGACTGGCTGGCGCAAGAAGTTTTACACGGTGCTGGCGATGGGTTGGCAAGGAACCGATCGCCAATGGCGCCACTACTCAATGGCGTACTTGCTGATGGCGGGGCTGGCGACGCCGCTGGTGCTGTCGGTGCATTCGGTGGTGTCGTGGGATTTCGCGATGGCGATTAATCCCGGCTGGCACAGCACGATCTTCGCACCCTACTTCGTCGCCGGCGCGATCTTTTCCGGTGTCGCGATGGTTATTACGCTGCTGATCCCGATGCGCAGGCTGCTCGGCATCGAGGACCTGCTGACCGAGTGGCATTTCGACAACCTCGCCAAGGTCGTGCTGCTGACCTCGCTGGTGGTCTCGTACGCGTATATCACGGAAGCTTTCATGACCTGGTACGCGGGCGATCCAATAGAACAAATGACCTTCCACATGCGCTACTTCGGGCCATGGGGATGGATGTACTGGGTAATGGTGTTATGCAACTGCGTAATACCATTGTTGCTATTCTCGCCGCGCATCCGGGTTAACCTGCGGGCGCTCTGGGTAATCACAATTTTCGTGAACATCGGGATGTGGTTCGAGCGCTTCGTGATTATCGCGGGTTCGCTGACGGCGAATTTCGAGCCTTCGCAATGGGCCAGCTACCGGCCGTCGATTACAGAAATCATGATCACGGTCGGCAGCTTCGCATGGTTCGTGGGGCTGTTCTCACTATTCTCGCGGTTCCTTCCGATCATATCGATGACGGAACTCAAGGAAGGAATCGTGTGGCTGCGGAAGGCGCTCAAGATGGATCGGGTCAAGGCGGCATGAGCACGATTGCGATCATTAGTTCGTTTGCAGACGACGCCCAGGCGGCTCATGCGATTGAAGAGCTACGCGCCGCGCAGGTCAGCGATTTCAAAACGTTCTCGCCAATTCCCAGCCACAAGATCGAACACGCAATCGGTCTGAAGAAAAGCCCAGTGCGATGGATCGTGCTGCTGGGCGGAATTTCCGGTGTGCTCACCGGGCTCGCTATCACCATCGGAACGACTTACGAGTGGCGGCTCAACGCCGGCGGCAAGCCGCTGCTGTCGTGGCCGCCATTCATCGTTATCTGCTTCGAGTTGATGGTCCTGCTCGGTGGAATCTTCGGCTTCCTCGGAGTGCTGGGACTGTCGGGTGTGCCGACGACCGAGATCGAACCTGGATACAACGGACGCTTCGGCGAGGATCGATTTGGAATCGTGGTTCGATGCGACGAGGCGCAAGCCACGCGCGTAGAGACAATGATGAAGGAATCGGGCGCAGAAGACGTCATTCGTGAAGGCGTGTAACCAACGGCGATGAGCACCAATCCTCAAACAGCGCATCGCGAGCGCGAGTCGATGAAGCCGCAACCAGTGAAGTCAGTGGCCGGCGCGACGATGCGGACAGTGGCAGGCGCGATGATCGTCGTCGGCACGATCGCATTCGTACTCGCTCTGTTGCGAGGCGGCGCCGCGATCGCATGGCAGGCTTACCTCGTGAACCTGCTGTTCTTCCTCGGCGTCGCGCAGGGCGCGTTGGTCGCGTCGGCTGCCTTCTACCTGACGCAGGCAAAATGGGGCGGTTCGACACCGTATCGCCTCGGCGAGGCATTCGCGCCGTTTCTGTGGGTGGGATTTTTTCTCTTTTTCGGATTGTATTTCGGCCGCAGCTCGATCTTTCCGTGGGTGACGCATCCGATTGCGCAGAAGGCCGCGTGGCTGAACGTTCCGTTTCTTTTCGCGCGCGATGGAATCGGGCTTGGTTTGATGGCTGCGGCGAGCTTCGCTTTCATTCGTGTCTCGCGCGGCGACGACGCTCGGGCGTGGACCATCGCGACCGACGAGATTCAATTGCCGCCGCATTCGATCCGGGTGTTCGCGCCCCTGGTCGCGGTGCTGTTCGCCGTCGTCTACACGCTGATCTCATTCGATTTGGTCATGTCGCTCGCGCCGGTTTGGCGCAGCACACTTTTCGGTTGGTATTTTTTCGGCGGCGCTTTCTGGAGTGGACTGACCGCGATAGCTCTCACAGCGGCAGTGCTGCGCCGCCGCCTCGGCGAGCACAACCTGTTCACCAATCCCGTCGTCATGCACGACTTCGGCAAGATGGTCTTCGCGTTCTCGGTGTTCTGGATATACCTGCTGTTCGCGCAGTACATCGTCATCTGGTACGGCGACTTGCCGGTCGAGACTTTCTTTATCGTTCAGCGGGTACATCACATGCCGTGGTCGCCGCTATCGGTGGCGTGCCTGGTTTTGATTTGGGTGATTCCATTCACGGTTCTGATGAGCGTGCGGACCAAAAAATCGCCGCTGATTCTCGGCACCGTGTCGGCTTTGGGGCTCTGCGGGATTTGGCTCGAGCGATACGTGCTAGTGGTTCCGTCGCTCTCACTCGACGCGATTCCATTCGGGCCGACGCAGTTTTTAATCTCGATTGGCTTCCTTGGCGCCTTTCTAATTTCGGCGGTGCCGGGACTTAACCGCGCCGCGCAAGCCGCGACCTCGGGAGAACCAGTCGGAGACGATGAGGAATGAGCCTGTCCGCTCCAAATAGGCATTCGATCGCCTCAGTAGCCATGCGAGTGACTATTGCACTGGCTATTGCGGGATGCTCTGACACCGACCGTCCGATGACGACGCTCGCCCCAAAGTCGGACCTCGCGCAGTGGATCCAGAGTCTCTACATCCAAGTGACCATCTGGGACGCGATCATCCTGGCGATCGTGATCGGCGCGTTCTTCCTGGCAGTGTTCGTCTTTTCTTCACGCGTAGGCGAAGCGGCTCCGGCCTCGACCGCGTCGTCCGACCTCGGCCTTGAGATCGCTTGGACGCTCGGCCCCACGCTCGTTCTGCTGATGATCTCGGTGCCGACGATACGCACGATCTTCCGCTCGCAGCCGGCGGTCGCCCCCAAGGGTGCGCTCGAGATCAAGGTAGTCGCGCATCAATGGTGGTGGGAGTTTGACTATCCCGACGGCGCGAAAGCCAGCAACGAGCTGCATATCCCTATCAATCGTCCGATTCGCCTGTCGCTGGAGTCCGGCGACATCATTCACAGCTTTTGGGTGCCGCAGCTTGGCGGCAAACGCGACGTGGTGCCGGGCCAAATCAACGAGCTGACCTTCGTCGCGACAGTGCCGGGAGTGTATCCGGGACAATGCGCGGAGTTTTGCGGTCTGTCACACGCGAACATGCGATTTCGAACCTTCGTCGATTCGCCGGATGATTTTGCGAAGTGGGATGCGGATCAGCTTGCGGGGCCGGTCCCGATTTCGGCGGGCGATCAGTTGGCGTCAGACGGCGCAAAAGTCTTCGCCGACAGTCCGTGCACGACCTGCCACATGATCCAGGGCATCTCGAAGGGATACATCGGGCCCGACCTGACCCATTTCGGCAGCCGCACGACTCTCGCCGCCGGAGTACTGAAGAACACGCCCGAGAACGTCGCGAGGTGGATCCAGGACCCGCAGGAAATCAAGCCGGGCGCGAACATGCCGCCGCTGCTGTTGCCAGGACCGGAGCTCAACGCGCTCGTCGCTTATCTCGAGAGTCTGAAATAGGGAGCATCCAATGGCTGCCCAGCCGAAACCATTGCCAGTACATCAGCCGAGCTACCTCGAAGGCGGCGGAATTGTCGGATGGCTGACGACCATCGATCACAAACGCGTCGCCGTGATGTATCTCGCGAGCGCGCTGTTCTTCATGGCGTTCGGCGGACTCGAGGCGATGGCGATTCGCGTACAGCTATGGCGTCCCGACAATCACGCGCTGTCGGCAGCGACCTACAACGCGTTTTTCACGATGCACGGGACGACGATGATCTTCCTGGTCGTGATGCCGCTGCTGCTTGGATTTTTTGGCAACTTTCTGATCCCGTTGCAGATCGGCGCGCGCGACGTCGCGTTTCCTCGCCTAAACGCGCTCAGCTTCTGGCTGGCTCTGGTCGCGGGAATCCTGCTGCATCTCGGTTGGATCCGCGGCGGACTTCCCGACGCCGGCTGGTTCGGTTACGCGAACCTGACCGAGCGCTATTTCACGCCCGGCCTCGCGATCGATTGGTGGGTGATCGGTCTGCTCGTATCGGGCACTTCGACGGTCCTCACCGGCCTGAACTTCCTGACCACGATCATATCGATGCGCGCGCCGGGCATGACGTATATGCGCATGCCGATGTTCATGTGGGCGATGCTGGTGACGTCGATCCTGATCCTGATCGCATTTCCGGCGCTCACGATCGGCCTGATCTTCTTGCTTTTCGATCGTTTCTTCGACACACACTTCTACATCGCGTCTGCCGGCGCAACGCCGATCCTCTGGCAGCATTTATTCTGGCTGTTCGGCCACCCCGAGGTGTACATCATGGCGCTGCCGGCCTTCGGGATAATCTCGGAAGTCGTGCCGACGTTCTCGCGCAAACCGCTGTTCGGCTATCCGATGATGGCCTATTCGATCTGCCTGATCGCATTCCTGTCGTACGGGGTGTGGGGACATCACATGTTCGCGACCGGGATGGGCCCGGTTGCGGACTCGGCGTTCGCAATAACCTCGATGCTCATTGCGATTCCTACCGGCGTAAAAGTCTTCAGCTGGATCGCGACGGTCTGGGGCGGCTCGCTGCGCATGACGACCGCATTCTATTTCGCGCTCGGGATGGTGCTCGAGTTCACCATCGGCGGGCTGAGTGGAATCATGCACGCGTCGGCGCCAATCGATCTCCAGCAGACCGACTCGTACTTCGTCGTCGCGCATTTTCACTACGTGCTGTTCGGCGGCGCGATGTTCGCGATCCTGTCGGCGTTCTACTACTGGTGGCCGAAGATCAGCGGCCGCACGCTGGGAGAGACGATTGGCAAGTGGCACTTCTGGCTGACGGTCGTCGGCTTCAATCTCACTTTTTTCCCAATGCACATTGTCGGGATGTGGGGGATGCCGCGGCGCACCTACACCTACGGCGCCGACATGGGTTGGACGCACGTCAACCAGCTCGAGACAGTCGGCGCGTTCATTCTCGGCATCGCGTTCCTGCTTTTCTACATCAACATTTTCAAAAGTCTGATCAGCGGAGAGCGCGCGCCCGCTGATCCGTGGGACGGACGCAGCCTCGAATGGGCCACGTCGTCGCCGCCGCCCGCGTACAACTTCGCGACGATTCCGCAAATCCGCGGACGCGACGCGTGGTGGATTCTGAAATATGGACGCGCCGGCTCGCGCGGCGTCGCCGCCTATATGTCGGGACAGGCACCCTCGCAACCGCAGCCCAGCGAGCCGGCATCCGTCGAGCACATCCACATGCCGGCGCCTTCGATCTTCCCGCTGGTGCTGAGTCTTGGCGTCGGCATGATGGGCCTCGGACTCATCATCGACTGGTATCGCATTGTTTTCATCGGCGTGGCCGTCGTTATCATGTCGATCATCGGGATGGGATTCGAGTATCCGGATTTCGGCGAGGAGTCGCATGATCCGGAGCACGCGCCGTCGTCGGGCGGAATCGACGTTCGCAAAATCGGCGTGTGGTCGTTCATCGGATCGGAGTGCGTGTTCTTCGCGAGCCTGATCTCGACGTTCATCGTGTACAAATCGCGCAGCGTTACCGGTCCCGGACCCGAAATTCTGAATATCCCGCTGACCTCCTTCAGCACCTTCATCCTGCTTATGAGTTCGTTGCTGATGGTGCTGGCGCTTGCGGCCACCCAGCGCGGCGACAAGCGCTGGGAGCGAATCTGGCTCGGCGGCACGGTCCTGTTCGGGCTGATTTTTCTCTGCGGCCAGGTTTACGAATTCACCAGCTTCTACCACGAGGGCATGGGCCTGACGACCAACCTCTTCTCGCAGTCGTTCTTTGTGCTGGTTGGATTTCACGGCGCGCACGTCGCGATCGGAGTGCTGTGGCTATCGGTGCTGCTGGTCGCCGCGATGACCGGCAAGCTCGGCCAGTCGCGCGCGCTGTCAGTCGAGCTCGCGGGACTTTACTGGCATTTCGTCGATGTCGTGTGGATCATCATCTTTACTCTCGTCTATCTGATGCAGGCGGTGCCCGGAGCATGAGCGATATTGCAGACACCCACGGCGGCCAGGTTCGTCATCCCGGTGCTGCCACCTACCTGATCATCGCGGCGTTCCTGGTCGTGTTGACGGCCATGGAGATCACCGTCTTCTACGTGCATGCGCTCCGTCCTGTGCTGGTGCCGGTGCTGATCGTGCTGGCCGCGGCCAAGTTCGCGCTGGTCGCGATGTTCTACATGCACTTGAAGTACGACGGCTGGCTGCTTACGGGAGTGTTCGTCTTCCCGTTGATGATCGCGACTGTCCTGATGGTCTCGCTAATCCTGCTGTTCGCATACCTGTCGAGACACATGATGCCGATCGGCTAGGCGCTGCTCTTTGACGATGGATATCTTCGGCGAACATCCAAGCATTCCCATAGGCGTCGCGATCCTGATCGCGATTTACCTTGGCGCATGCCGTGTGACCGGCCGCCACCCGACGCGGCGTCAGGCGATGTGGTTTGCGATCGGGATGGGCGCGATCTTATTCACCCACACTGAGCTAGATGAACTTGCGGACGCGCGAATCTTCTCGATGCACATGCTGCAGCATCTGATGCAGACCTTCGTGATCCCGCCGCTAATCCTGCTCGGGACCCCGGGCTGGATGCTGCGACCGTGGATTCTCAGCCGTCCAATCAAGGCGGTCGCCCGCCTGCTGACGACGCCGGTAGTAGCATTCCTGATTTTTTCGGCGGTGTTCGTGACCGCGCATTTTCCACCGATCTTCGACCGGATGTGCCGCGACGAGAACTTTCACATTTTTCTGCACCTGCTCTTCATGGCGTTGGGGATGCTGTTGTGGTGGCCGATCCTCAGTCCGCTCCCCGAGTTGCCGCGGCTGTCGTATCCCGCGCAAATTCTTTACCTGTTCCTGCTGATGATCCCGATGACTGCAGTCGCCGCGCCGATCACGCTCGCAACTCGTGTCATTTATCCGTGGTACACCGAGGGCGCGCACGGATGGAGTCTCAAGCCGCTCGAAGATCAGGTGCTAGGCGGCCTGATCATGTGGATTGGCCAAGGCACCTACCTGATGTTCGTCTTCACCTTCATCTTCTACCGATGGCAGCAGCACGAGGACAGTGACATTCCTGTTCTGCCGACGCCGACGACGCCAGATCTGCGCGTCGTGCGGCCGCGACGCGTCGCACACTCCTAAGACGGCGATACGTTCCAGTGTCAGTGTCTTTTCAGACTTACGTCGTATTCGAAACAGTCGCGGCCGGCGTTGTGCTTCTTGAATGAATAGTCTTGAGGATTTTGCCAGTCAGAATTACGCGCAAAGTTAGCGCATAGGGAGTAAGACCGCTGACCTTTGATTTGGTACTCAAGGGGTTGATGCGTTTCAGGGTCCTCCCAGCACGCTTGTATAGCCTGGTTTTTTTCGCTGTCGAGTGCCTTTAGGTCTGCTGGCAAAGCCTGGTGGATATTAAAGTACTTGTTGACAGCTCCTTCGGTAAGCTTCAGACCTTGTAGACGTTTCTGGTCAAGAGACCTGGCTCTGTATTCCGAGGGAGGATCGAGCCAGATGGATGTCGCCACTGCCGCAACCGCTACCAGCGCGGCGAGGATAGCTAACACTTTCCCACTGTTGGCTTGCAGACTCATTCTTTTTCTTCTTGGCGCAAGTCTAGAAGATAGTAGGCAAACCCTGAGCCGGCGATAGCTGCAACTACCAAAACCTTAAGCAGAAACCGAATCGTCAGATCGCCGCCGAGCAGATTGTAAATCAGTGTCGTGGTGTCACCTAGCAAGGTAACCGACGACAAGAACAGGGTAATATATGTGAGCCAGCGCCGCGCCGGAGAGAGTCGCTTCAGAGGATTGCGCTCGATCTCCCGGCCGATGTACCGCGCCATGAAGAGGAAGACCGGGAAAGTGATAATGACTGCGGCGGTCGACCAGCGCTGTTCATCCCAGAAGGTAGGATAATTGGGTTCGGTTGGATCGGGAAAGGCGCGATTGATAAAAGTGAATAACAAGCTCCCTAGATTCCAGGCACCGTAGTATAAGGTGCTAAACATCACGAGATAGAGAAAGGCTTCGCGCGCGGAAAGCGATGGTCGTGGCTTTGGTACTGGGACGGGAAACGACGCATCTGAATAGGTATCCAGTGCGCTGGTTATTTGAGCGCTGGTCCATCCTGCGTTCTCCAGTACTTTTGCTATGTCACTTTTTGTGCTTCCCGCCCGGAGCGCTTCTCCAACGAAAGTTTCAAGTTGTTGAAGTTGTGCTGCTGCCATCGAAACCTCCGATCAGGTATTCGCCTTAGCCGGGACTTCCTTATTGTTCCGAATCACAGTCGCACGCACACAAAAGGTTTACAAACGCAACGCTCGTCGTCACCCGCAGCTACGATAGCTTTGATGAGGGTTTCGCGATCAGCGCACCCATGAACGCGGGATCATCGAACAGCTTTGCGACCCCCTTCTGGAGCGCCCCGCTGAGTGAATCACCGAAATCCTTGGACACACTGCCGAAGACAGTGGGATGGATCGTATCCGTCACGTCGAAGCTCTGCGAGTAGACGATCACCTTGCCGGGGCGCTCGACCTCGACGTGCATGATCAACTCAGCGGTGTAACTGGAGTAGAAGAGCGAGCTGAAAAAGTGACCGTTGAGCCTGAGAATTTGAACGCGCACTATTGAACTCGCCGATCCATTGTCGATAACAAATCCGCGCGCCTTCAATTCCGATCGCACCGCGTCGCGAGCGGTCTCGCCGACATCGTCGCTGGTAACGACGGTTTGCTGGTCGTACTGACCGACCGTATTCGTGTTCGCCCGCTGATCTTCTCCGACGACAGACACGTGAACTGAAGCCGCCCCTGGAACCGGCGTAACTTTCGATGCGGGCTGGTAAGTGATCGGCACCGACATCGGGCTCAGCAAACAGCCGCCGACGGTGATGCTCATCAGCAGTACCAGCAAAGTTAAAATCCGAGCGAAGTACGTCGGCACCATGAATTTACGGCTACTCTGCACTGTTTCCGAAGTCTAACCGCTCACGAATGCGACGGCGAACTACGCCAGCGTTGGTGAGGCTGGGCGACCGGTGATCACGATGCTTGCCGGGTGCCGATCCAGTGCGTTACTAGTCTAAGCAGGAACAAGGCTATACCGGCTCTCTGGCCGGGCGCGTGGCGAGGAAGATGGAACACTCGAGGACGCGGATCATTATCGACGGAGCGATCGCCGGCATCATCGGCGCCGTCGTCGTCGCTGTCTGGTTCCTGATCTTCGATCTTATTCGCGGCCACGCACTGGAAACCCCGGCGTTGCTGGCCGCCACGATTCTGCACGGCTCGCACAGCCACGAGGTTCATCACGGCCTGGCGCTATTGGCGCTCGAATACTCGCTGATCCATTTCGGCGCGTTCATTACCTTTGGAATCGCCGGCGGGTTGCTGCTCGAGGCCTGCGAGACTGAATCGTCGCTGCTGTTTTCGCTGGTAATTTTTTTCGTCGCGTTCGAGGTTTTCTTCATCGCAGTCGTGCTGTTCCTCGGGCCGAACGTGATGGTCGAGCTGACCTGGTGGGGCATCATCGTCGGCAACCTGCTCGCCACCGCCGCGATGCTCTCGTATTTCTTCTGGCGGCACCCGGCGCTCGCGTTCAATTTGCTTGGTGGCTGGATCTCGATTGCGCGCGAAGGTATTACCGCCGGGCTCGTCGGCGGCATCGTCGTCTCGCTCTGGTTCATGTGCTACGACCTCGCGTCGGGCAATTCGTTTCACACTCCGGCGATTCTGGGCGCGATGGTTTTCCAAAACGCAACCGTGAGCGACGGTATCCAGGCCACGCTGCCTCTCGTGCTGGGCTATTCGATCTTGCATTTCTTCGCGTTTGTCATGTTCGGGCTGGCGCTGGCGGTTTTGCTCGCGGCATCGGAGTGGGAACCGTTCATGGTGCTCGGCGCGCTGTTGCTGCTGGCAGTGTTCGAGGTTTTCTTTGTCGGATTCATTTCGTTAATTGATCAGTCAGCGCTCGAAGCCCTTGGATGGTGGAAAATCGTCGCCGGAAATATCCTCGCGCTGATCGCGATGGCGACCTATTTCATCCGCAGCCATCGCGGACTCGGCGTCAAGCTGGTCGAGCGATGGGCGATGCTCGATCACGAGGGCGCAGAGATGGGCGAACCTCCGCATCACCCGCCACACGACCACGAACCAACTCATCCGTCACATCTTTAGAGCGTCTCCTGACCGAATTTAGAGTGTCTCCTGACGGAAGCGAGCAACGCGAGCCTCACCCGTCGTCCTGACCCAAGCGAGCAACGCGAGCGCCCGCACTCATCGTGGCGAGGGACGGCGTTTTTTTGTGTCATTCTGACGATGCGAGCAACTCCGCTCGCGTTGCTCGCATCGTCAGAATGACACAAAAAAAGGAAGGGGAACCGGATAAAGAAACTTAAATTCCGAGGACGTCGCGCATCGTGTACAGACCGGGCTTGCGGCTTTCCACCCAGCCCGCGGCGCGGAGCGCGCCCCGCGCGAGCGAGTCGCGGCTCTGTGCGCGATGTGTCAGCTCGAGGCGCTCGCCCTGTCCGCCGAAAATCACGGTATGGTCGCCGACCGCGTCGCCTGCACGTATCGCAAGCACCGCAATCTTGCCGTCGGGCCTGACTCCCGTGATTCCTTCGCGGCCGTAAATCGCATTCGAGGCGAAGTCCGCGCCGCGCGCCGATGCGATCGCCTTGCCAAGCGACAGAGCGGTGCCGCTGGGGGCGTCGATTTTTGTGCGATGATGAATCTCGAGAACTTCGGCGTCGAAGTCGGGAAGAATCGCGGCAACCTCGGCAACAATCTTGGCGAGCACGTTGACCCCGATACTCATGTTGGGCGCGATAACAGTACGCGTCTTCTGCGCGAGCTCGCGCGCGCGGGTTTCCATCTCGGGCGTGAAGCCGGTCGATCCGATCACAATTGCGGCGCCCGCTTTCGACGCGACTTCGAGATGCTCCATCGAGGCCGGGGCCGTCGTGAAATCCAGCGTGACGGTTTCGGGCTTTGCGAGCAACGCATAGTCATCGGTGATTTTCACACCGAGCTTTCCGACGCCGGCTAGCTCGCCCGCGTCGGAGCCGATCGCGCTGTTGCCGTGCGCTTCGAGCGCGCCGACGATTTTGTGCGCGGGATCGCGCGACCCGAGCGCTACCAGCAGACGACCCATCCGGCCCCCTGCTCCAGCCACGATTAGATTAGCCATCGGAGATCACTTTTTTTACGCTGCCCGCACGACGCGAGCGCGATGCTGAACGCTGTCCGCAGTATCAGGCTGCTGGTGCTTCTGCCGGCGCCGCTTCGGCTGCGGGCGCGGCCGCTGCTGCATCTGCCGCCTTGCCATGCTTCGCCTTGAAATGTTCGTCGCACAGGCTCGAGGTGCCGTGGCGATGCTTGCGGCATTTCTCGAAGGTGCAGGTTTTGAAACGCGCCTTGGGCATCTCGCCCGCCTTCCAGAGCCGAAAATGCTGGCGGCAATAGCCCTTGCCGACCGCCTCGCGCGCGCAATCTTTCGCTTTACAATTTCCTTTAGTGGTCATGAATCCCTTCTAGGAGGCCGCTTTCCCGGCGCAGTCGTCGAAAATTGCGGCTGAGCAATCAATCTACAATAGTGTTTGGCGCAGATGCTTCATAGGGCCCAGAAATTTTCCACAGTGTCTTAATTTCCGTAATCTGCTTTTTCTCTCCGTTCCATCCACAAAGCAATCACCGTTCCTACCAGCGCCCAACCCACGATCGGAGCAATCAAATAAAGATCGTTCCATCGCTGTGGGAGAGTGGGAAGAAGGCGGTCCGGCCAAAACCCCAGAAAATAGATAGCCGCAAACCCCCAGTGTGTCCCGAAGTCTTTGACCCCGGAAAAGGCAACCCCGACAAATAACGCTGCGAACTCTAGAATCGCACTCAGGAATATAGATAGGGGCACAATATAGGCTGATTTCAAGTAGCAGCCACTGCGGAGCGCTCTGCGATTAGCCGATCCAATTCGGCGCGCAGCTTCGGGAGCACCTCTTCGTAGCCGAAGTAGCCCAGCTTGCGATCCTTCTTCTTGAGATTCACGGTCGTCGGACCGCACCACAAGCCGAGGTCGGCGTCGTCGGTCTCGCCCGGCCCGTTCACGCGGCATCCCATGATCGCAATCGTGATCTTGTACTGCTCGGCGTAAACCGTGAGCTCTTTGACCTGCTGCGCCAGCTCGACGAACTTCATGTTCTCGACCCGCGAGCACGAAGGGCACGAGATGATATTCAGCCCCGCGCCGAAGTCAGGCACCGAGATGAAGCGGCCGGCGGCGACATCCTCGATAATCTTGTGGCCGACCAGAACTTCCTCGTGCTTGCGCTCGTTGGGCAGCGTGAGCGAGACGCGAATGGTGTCGCCGATACTCTGCGCGAGGAGCTTCTCGAAAGCTATCCGCGTCTTGATAATCCCGTCTGGCGGCAATCCCGCCTCGGTAACACCGAGATGTATCGGCACGTCGGGCCGGCGCTTGGAGAAGCGCCGATTCGCGTCCATCACCTTGTTGGGATCGGAATCCTTCAGCGAGACGACGAAGCGGGTGAAGCCGAAACTGTCCATCAGATCGCAATGGTACGCGGCCGACTCGACGATCGCGGCGAGCTGATCGCCCGGGTACTTGTCCAGGAACGCCGGCGCCACCGATCCGCAGTTGACACCGATTCGAATCGCGACGTCGTTGTCGCGCGCCACGTCGACCAGCCACTTAACTTTCTGCTCGATCGTCTTCGACTTCTCGATATGGTGCAGATGCCCCGGGTTGTAGCGAATCTTGTCGACATGCGGCGCGACCCGATCCGCAATTTTGTAGTTCTCCTGCAAATCGACCGACAGCACGATGCCCTCGGTCTGCGCGCGGATTTCCTTGACCGCCGGGATTTCTTTTTCGCTGTCGATCGCGATGCGCACGATGCCAGCGCCGGCCTTCGCCAGCTGATGCGCCTGCGCCACCGTTTCATCGACATCGATAGTCCGCGTCGCGCACATCGATTGCACCACTACCGGCGCGTTGCCGCCGACCTTGGTGCCGCCAATCGTTATCTGCCGTGTCTTTCGATCTTTTAGTGCCTGATCCATTGCTACCTATGCTGCCGAATGCGCGCCGCGCTTGCTAGTGCTTGTGCTCGTCCGCCACCGCCATCGCGATCGCACCGTGACTGAACGCCGCTCCCGCACGCATCGCCGCCGCGACCCAGACGGCCTCCGCGATTTCCTGATCGGTGCATCCTTTCTCTTTGGCGCGGGTGACGTGCGCCTCGATACACCACGGGCATTGCGTCACATGCGCAGCCGTAATCGCCATCAGCTCTTTGGTTTTGCTCGGAATCGCGCCGTCCTTGAAAACTTCCTTGTCGAAATCCATGAAGCCCTTGAAGGCGTCGGGCGCGTTCTGGCGCAGGTTGCGGAGATACTTCGAAGTTTCCTTGCCATAAAAATCTGCCATCGTAAATTCTCCTGAATGTTTTTGAGGGTCGGTTCCGACTATAGCAGACCGATGGTTTGAAATAGATAAACAATTGTTTATCTAGCGATGTAGCCGTTCGCCTGTGCTAATCCTGTTAGTTGTCTCAGACAAATTTTGCTTATCTTAGGCGTGCGACGGCGAATTTTATCTCTGACTTTTCACTTGCAATGAGTCACCATTCTGACTAAGTTTCTTTCTCCGTCGAGATACACATTAGACGGAAAGGGGCGTCGCATAAGAGATGGTGATCACTTCACCTATCGCCCTCATCCAACATTTTTCGTTCAAGCTCTTCGCTCGGGGGAGGGAGGAAGCTGAACAATGAGTACCGAAATCTCCACAATCGCCGTCGCTGATCCGCGTCCGTTCCCGGACGTCATTCTTCGCAGCCAGTTCTTCGAGATGGTCGGGACGCGATCGCTCTCTAGCGAACAGCGCCTGATGCTCGCGGTGCTGGCCGACGCGATCAACGTCGTGCAGGAATTCGGCGGCTCCTCGAGCATGCGCAAACGCAATTCGTTCAACGAAGCCTGGAACTGGTTCTTCACTAAGGGCGTTGCATGCCCGTTGTCGTATGACAGCGTATGCGACGCGCTCGGAATCGACGCGCAGGGCTTGCGATGGCGTCTGTCGGAATTGGTTGCGGGACGGGGAGGCACACCGCTCCGTTTGCGCCTGAAGGAAGCGAGCCGGATGCAGCGCCTGACTGTGAATCGAGTGCGCCGCCGCGACCCGCGCCGGGTGCATCGCGCAACCCGCGTCCGCTAGAGCTTCGTCACACGCAATCGCGTTCCTGAGCCGCGCGCGGAGAAATCCGCGCGCGGGTTTCGTGTCGGACTATCGAAAATGCCGCGCCAGCTCCGAAGCATATGCAATTCCAATCTGGTCGGCGTTTTCACGGAGCCATGTGCTGAAGCGCGTCGGAGCGTTCGGCGCCGAATCCGTAACCAGCAGATCGCTCATCAAGCCGCGAGCTTCGTCGCGCGTGAGCGTAACGTCGCGGACGAACCATCCGACAATCCACGCTAATGCGACCGCTACCCGCGGATCGACATGCACGATCCGCGACTTGCTGTGCACCGCGCTCGCAATCATTCGAACCAATTCGTCAAAGGTGAAAATCTCCGGGCCGACTGCGTCCAGCTCGACGGATCCTTCGTTGTCCGCGGCGTTCACCGCTACCTCGGCAAGGTCGGCCGCGAAGATCGGCTGAACGCGATAGTCCCCTCGCCCCGGAATCGCGAAGAACGGGAAGCGCCTCAGCAACCACGCGATGTTGTTGAGCAAAATGTCCTCGACGCCGAAAATCAGCGCCGGCCGAACGATCGCGTAGCTGAGAGCCGACCTCTTGATTGCAGCCTCGACCATCGCCTTGCTGCGGAAATACGGCAGCGGTGACGACTCCGTCGCGTTGGTCACGCTGATATGAACGAACTTGCGGACGCCGGCTGCTGTGGCCGCATCGAGCATGACGCGAGTATTCGCAACCGCGGTGTCGAAGGTCTGCCCGCCGTACGGAAACCTGATCCAATATGTGTTGAACAGCGTGCGGGCGCCTTCAAGACTCCGCTTCAACTCGTCGGGGCGATCGAAATTGAACGGCGCCGCTTCGATCTGATCGCCAAATGGATCCGCGCGCGCCGGGTGTCCTGTCAGTGTCTTGACGCGTCGACCGCGCGCCAACAGAACGCGCGTGATGTATCGACCGGTGTATCCCGATGCGCCCGTGACAACGTCGAAATCATTCGCGGGCATCTCGCATCTCCTCATCTCACGATACCAAGGTGCAGGGGTCCGCGCCGGTGGCGATAGCCCTGTCCAAGGAAGTGTAAAATTCGGGCGGGTTTCAATAAGATTACGTTCCCATGGACCGTCCGCTCGAAGGAATCAGAGTCGTAGAAGTTGCAATGTGGGTCGCTGGCCCCTCCACTAGCGCCGTGCTCGGCGATTGGGGGGCTGACGTCATCAAGCTCGAGGACCCGACCACCGGCGATCCGATTCGCGGTTTCGTCACGCGCACGATGGGCGATCCCAACGCACGCATCCGTCCGCCGTTCGAGCTCGACAATCGCAACAAGCGATCGGTCGCGGTTGATTTGCGCACCGCCGAGGGCCACGCCTTCGCGCTCAAGTTAATCGAACGGACCGACGTCTTCGTCACCAGCCTGCGACTCGACGCCATCGAGCGCATGAATCTCGACTACGCAACGCTGTCCGCAAAAAATCCGCGCCTGATCTACGCGTCGATCAACGGCTACGGGCATCGCGGGCCCGATCGCAATCGCCCCGCCTACGACTACGCTGCCGCCTGGGCACGATCGGGCCTGATGGCGACGATTGCCGAACCGGGACAGTCCCCGCCTGCGCAGCGTCCCGCGATGATCGATCACGCGGTCGGCCTCGGCCTGGCAGGCGCAATCTCCGCGGCACTGCTCGCGCGCGAACGCACCGGCCGCGGCCGCGAGGTGAACATCTCGCTGTTCTCGATGGGCCTGTGGATGAACGCGTCCGACCTCACCGTGGGCCTGATGACCGGCCGCTCACCCCATTCCGAGTCGCGCACTGATCGCGTGAATCCGCTCTGGAGTTCCTACCAGTGCGGCGACGCGCGATGGGTTTACTTCGTGATGATCCAGAGCGACCGCCATTGGCCGGATTTCTGCCGTGCACTCGGCAAACCCGAATGGCTCGACGATCCGCGCTTCAAGGACGCGACCGCTCGCGCGGAAAATTGCGCGATGCTCACCAGTGAAATCGATCGCGCCGTCGCCGCCCGCACCTCCGACGAATGGGCGCCGATTTTCGATCGCCACAATCTGATTTGGGCGCCGGTCCGCACCGATGCCGAAGTACTCGACGATCCGCAAGCCGAAGCCATCGGCGCTTTCGCCGTCGTCGACCACCCAAATATCCCAGGATGCCGCGTCGTGAACAGCCCGGTCGAGTTTGGCGACGCGCCTTTGCAACCGCATCGCGCCGCACCCGAACTCGGCCAGCATACCGAGGAAATTGCGCTCGAAATTGGGCTGTCCTGGGACGAAATAGCGCGTCTGAAAGCCTCCGGCACGCTCGGTTAGCCTTGGTCCAGATAAACGAATTAAACGAGATTCTGACTGGCTTTTTCTCCCCTCTTGGGCAATCAAACATCGGTATAAACTGTCGCTTTCGTGACTTTGTTTGACTCTGACGAACGCCCCTCCATATGATCTTGTTACCCGTTCCCGGAGGTCGCCTGCTGGTGCGAATGATTGTCCCTCCCCTGGCTCATCGCCGCGAAATTGATCGCAACCTTGCCGAATTTTTCCGCGGCCATCGCGCTGCGCATTTCAACCGCGCCGTCTCCTCGATGTGCCGATATTTTAAATTGCGCCGCCCCCGCATCGAATGGTACGAGTACATCGACTGGGGCAAAACCGCCGGCCGCACCTACGAAGACGGCCGCATTCACCTCGTGCATCCCGAAAACTGGAAACGCGGTCGCATCTATTTCAGCGAGCGCAAATGGATCCAGATGATCTACCACGAGCTCGGTCACTTCCTGCTCTGGAGCGATCCCGAGCGCAAGGCCGACTTGTTCTCGCGCCGAATGATCACCGGCCTCAAAGTCCGCGGGCGCCGCACAACGACGCGCACGCGCAGTCGCACTGGAATTTCGAGCACGCGTCGCCCCGCAAATCGGCTGCGCAAACGCCGCCCGCATATCGCGAGCGCTCGAAAATCGCGACGGGCTACACGTATCGCGTCTCGTCGCAACACCACTCGCAAATCCCGGCGGGCCGCCTGATGCCTCAGAAGCCGACCGTCGAAAATCGCTGGTGGGTCGAAACCACCTTCAAGAAACCGAAAAAAGCCAAGTCCGAAACCGAGATGCCGCAGTTGCCGGTCGCGATGGCCTTTTACCAGGTCGCGCGCGACTACGATCAGGATCGCGCCAAGGAAGATCTCACTGACAATAATTTGCGCATCGCGCGCGAGGCGAATCCTCCGCAGGGCGGTTGGGCCTACCTCGCGATGACCGAGCAGCACGCGCCCGCCAACGTAATCAAGCGCGTCAAGGACGAGTTCCGCATCCCGCGCGAGGCCCGCGGCATCGTGATCGATCACGGCCGTGTCGTGCGCCTGCTGATATGCGGCCCGCAACTCGAGGACTGGATGCTCGACATCACGCTCGGCGACGAACCGTCGGTGGACGCGTACGTATGGTCGGTGATGTACCGCGAGAGGATCTTCCGCCGCGCCGAAGACGCGCTGCGCCAGGCCCGCAAATGGGCCATCAACCTGCTCCAATTCCCACCCCCAAGAGACGAACCCTTCCGCGGCGCCCTGCTGGTCTAGAAGCTTTACCGCACTGGGTGCAGGCGACACCCCTGCAAACCGACGGTGGCTTTCACTAAGATTAAGTTTGCGCCATGAACTATCTCTCCCTCGTGCTCCGAAACCTCACCCGCAACAAGCGCCGTACGATTCTCACGACGCTATCGATCACCGTCTCGGTCTTCATCTTCGCGTCGCTGATCAGCCTGCCCGGACTGCTCAACAAGGTCCTGCGCGATCGCGCCAACTCGCTGCGCCTCATCTGTCACAGCAAGGCAAGTCTCTTCTACATGCTGCCCGAGTCTTACCGCCGCCGTATAGAAACCTTGCCACACGTCCAGGCCGTCGCCGCCTACAGCGTCTTCCTCGCGACTTACCGCGATCCGAACAACCAGCTCGGCGTGCTGGCCGTCGATGAGGACCACATCCCCGAAATTTTTCCCGATTGGGATGTCAGCGCGGAAACCAATAACGAATTCAAAAGCCTGCGCACCGCGGCCCTGGTCGCGACCAACCTGATGAAAGTTTACGGCTGGAAAGTCGGCCAGACGATCATGCTGCGCGGCACACTGTATCCGGTCGATGTGCAACTGACGATCGTCGGCGTGCTGAACGAGGAAGCCGCCGGCCCCCGTATCATCTTCCGACGCGATTACATGGAAGAACTGCTGCACCGGCCCGGGACCGCCAACCTGTTCTGGGTGAAAATAGACAGCTCCAAATCCGCGCCCGAAGTGATCGCCGCTATCGACGAGATGTTCGCCAACTCGCCCAACGAGACGGCCACCGAAACCGAAGTCACTCTGATCAAGAATCAAATCGGCAGCAACCTCGGTCTAATGCTCAACGGCGCAAAGCTCCTCGCCGCGATCGTGATATTCACGATCGCGCTGGTTGCCGCCAACACGGCCGCGATGGCGGTGCGGGAGCGGCGTCACGAAATGGCGGTGATGCGCGCGATTGGTTTCACCCGCGGCTCGATCGTTGCGCGTATCCTGGTCGAAGGACTGATAGTCGGCGTGACGGGCGGTGCACTCGGATGTGTGCTGGCGCTGCTGGGCTTCGACCTGCTGCCGCATGTGTCCGGAGCGCTGGGGCCGCTCGCGCTCGCGATGACGCTGCAGCCTCGAATAGTTGCCTACAGCTTCATGATCGCCGCCCTAATAGGAGCAGCCAGCGGCTTCATCCCCGCAACCCTGGCCACCCGCGGCGCCATCGCAACCGAACTCCGCGCCATCTAGTTCAAGCTCGATTGCTCGCCCATGCCTGCCTGCCAAAAGGAACCTGAGAGAAAAATGGCGTCCTCGCCATTTTGCGACTGTGCTGGGTGCAGGGGTCACCCCTGCCCAAGGAAGCGTGAAACCCACGGTGGGTTTCACTAAAATTAGGTTCCTGGTTTGTCGGCTACTTCCTGAACTCGACCGTTGCTGTTCCGGTCACGAGGCGCTCGGCCTCCTCGTTCTCCATCCAGACGTCGATCTCGGCGATGCGGTCCGCGGGATTCTTGTTGGTGATGAAGCCGTGAATCGTGATCGTGTGATCGGGCTGCACCGGCACGCGGTAGGTGGTGCTCATCCGGGACAGCCACGCGTTACTCGAGCCGATCCAATCCGTCACCAGCTTCGAAAGCAGGCCGAGGCTCATGTTGCCCGGCAGGATCATCCCGGGCAGTCCTTCTTTCTTCGCGGCCTCATCATCAGTGAAGCGCCCCGCGATATCGCCCATGCCCATGGTCTTGGCGTACGCGCGGCACTGATCCTTGCTGACGAACAGCTCGAGCGGGCCGAGCGTGTCGCCGATATTGATCTCTTCGAAATTGTTCACGGGCGGTTCATGAAGCGATGGTCGATATGGGCCAGCACTTCGTCCTTCTGATTCTTCAGTGTAGAGCGAATCACGACGAACACCATCGTGCCGGTGCGTCCGGTCTTCTCGAAAATTTCCTTCACGTGCGAGGTCAGCGTGATCTGATCGCCCGGCCTTATCGGCGAAACGAACTCGACGTCCTTGCCCGCGTCGAAGCCGCGACGTCCGAAACGCGGGACATTCTCAAAAAAATGCCGCCCGTTGCGGAACGTCACCGCGAACGACGGCGGCGCGACGATCCCGCCGTACGGCCCTTTCTTCGCAGCTTCCTCATCGGTGTAGATCGGATTGGTCTCCCCGAGCGCCGCGCAGTAGCGCTTGATCTTGTCGGCCTTGACCTCGACGGGTTCGGTCACTTCGAAGACCTTGTTGATCAGCGCCGGATCGTAGTTGACTGCCATCGTTCTAGTCTCGCTGTCGAGTTAGCGGGTTTCCATCGCGACCGCATGTGGCACGGCTTTGCGCCGCGGCCGGAAATCCACCGGCTCGTAGTTGCCGGTTTTCAATTCCTGCACCAGGTCGTCGATCGTCTTGATGTATGCGCTGAACTTCGTCGCGCACAGCCCAATCAGGCTGACCAGGTGACTGTCGGAACCGCCGGTCGCCGCGAACCCGTACTTCGCAATCAACTCCGCGCTGCGCTCGTCTTCGCCCTTGCGCGATCCGCCGTTCAGCGCCTCGACTGCGACGATATTCTCCAGCGGCCCCTTGCTCTGATAGTGCTCGTAGAGCCCGATATTCGGGCGCCCCGGATGGCACGGCACTACTATTCCACCCATCCGCGCGATTTCGTCGATCAGCGTCTGCGCCTCGAGATGCACGTCGGCAAAATCGAATCGCTTGACCATGTCGTCGTTCACGCCGAACACCAGCATGTGCCCGTAGTTGGTCTCGACTTCCGACGCGCGCAGCACCAACGTGCCGAACTTGTCCTCGAGCGCGCGGTAGTCGGCGTCGCGATTGAATTGGCGATGCTCGGTCAACACGATTCCGTCGACCGGCCGCTCGGCCGCCCGCAGCTTGATCCAGTTGAGGTACGCCTCTACCGGTGCGCGGCTGTCTTCGGAAGCTTCACTATGCGTGTGCAGATCAAGGATTGTAGTCACCAGGAATGTGCCCTCACCTCGCCGGGCGAAATTTCGCGAGCGTCACCGCGGGCGTGACGTCCTCGTATACGACCTCGACGGGCATCCCTATTCTAGCCTGTTCCGGCTGGCAGTCGACAAGGTTGGTGAGCATCTTCACGCCCTCGTCCAATTCGACATAAGCCATGATGTATGGCAGCGATTCGCGAAACCCGGGCGTCTGGTTCTGATAGGTCGTGGTGAACGTGTACACCTTGCCGCGCCCGCTGCACTTGATCCATTGCGTGTCCGACGACATGCAGTTGGTGCATAGCGCGCGCGGATAGTAGCGGACATCGCCGCACTTCCCGCATTTCTGGATGTACAGCTCGTGCCGCTGGAGTGCCTCCCACCACGGGCGATTCTCTTCGTCGAGATGCGGTAGTGGCTTCGAGTATTTCTTTGCTTGCGTCTGTTCCGCCATGGTTGTGTCCTGGGTTACTGATTGCTCAAGATAAGCGTCGCGCCCGAATGCCGCATGCCAAGCGAGCCGCCGGTGCCGTGCGCGAGCGCGATTCTGCAATCCTTGACCTGGCGCGGACCGCATTCGCCGCGCAGTTGTTTGGTCGCTTCGATCACCAGGAAAATTCCGCGCATCCCCGGATGGTTCGACGACAGGCCGCCGCCGTCGGTGTTGATCGGGAACTCGCCGTCGAAGCGCAGTCGTCCGCCAGATACGAACGCGCCACCTTCGCCGCGCTTGCAGAAGCCGAGATTCTCGAGCGTCGCCAGCACGGTGATCGTGAACGAGTCGTAGATCATCGCCATGTCGATATCCTTGTGCGCGACGCCCGCACGCTCGAACGCCAAGCGTCCCGATTGCGCCGCTGCAATTTCCAGAAAATCGCGCTGCCCGCGCGCCGCGTGCCGTACCGTCTCGCCCGTGCCCAGGATGTACACCGGCTTCTTCTTCAAGTCGCGCGCCCGTTCCGCCGACGTGATCACGAGCGCGCCGCCGCCGTCACTGATGATGCAGCAATCCAGCAGATGCAGCGGCGACGAGATGATTCGCGACGCGAGCACGTCCTCGACCGTGATCGGATCGCGGTACTTCGCGACAGGATTCATCGACGCATGCAGCCGCATCGTGACCGCAATCTCGGCCAGCTGCTCCGAGGTCGTCCCGTAGTCATGCATGTGCCGCTGCGCGATCATCGCGTACGACCCTACCGTCGTCGGCCCGAACGGAATCTCGTACTGGTCGCATGGATCGCCACTGCCGCCGGCTCCGCCGCCCCCCGTCCCGATCGCGAACCGCGACGACGCCGCCGTCGATCCATAAACTACGACGCACACATCGCACAGCCCGGCATGAATCGCGGCGGCCGCATGGGCCGTATGCGCCACGAACGACGACCCGCCGATCGAGGTCGAATCGACGAAGTTCGGCGTCAGGTTCAGGTAATCGCAGAAGCCGACGATCCCCATCCCGCTCATCCCGATTCCGGTGGTGCAGAGCCCGTTGACGTCCTTGATCGTCAGGCCGGCGTCGTCGAGCGCGCCACGCACGCTCTCCGCCATTATCTGGAACAGGCTTTTGTCCGGCGCGAATCGCGTCGGATGCTCGAACACTCCGGCCACTGCAGTCTTGCGGCTTAAACTCATGATTCAATTCCTACTTGAGAGAGCTCTGCGAAACCCGGATCGGTTTCTTCCTTCTCGCGGCTTCCCCTCTCCCTGCAAGGGAGAGGATCGAAGGTGAGGGTCTTTGTAGAGCGCGCTCTTTCGCGCGCGACTCAAGATTCTGTCTCTGTTCGGAATCTGTCCAGCGATCTTACGCAAAGCTCTCTCTTTCACCCCTTCAACGAATCAACGAATTGTTCGATGGTGGCGTTGTACTCGGAAGGGCGCTCGCGCGGAATGTAATGACCGGCGTCCGCGATGACTTTCGCAGTCGCGCCACGAATTTTGCCCGCGATAAACTCCGCGTCGGCCGGAGTCGTCCCCTTGTCGTCGGCGCCGGCGATCACCAGCGTCGGTTTTTCGATCTTTCCGATCGCGTCGCGCAGATCGACTTGCGAGCACGCGAGGATATCGGTGTAGCGCACGCGCGGGTCAGTCTTGATTTGTTCCATCCAGCCTTCGCGCACGACGTCGAAGTTTTCCTTAACCGTCTTAGGCGAGTAGCCGTCGGTATTGAATGCCTGCGGCGCACGACCCATCGTGATCGCCCGCAATTCCTCGATTCGATCGGGTGTGAGGTTGAACTTCGGCGCCGTGCAACTGAGGATCAACCCCTCGGCGCGCGCGGCATGCCGCAGCCCGAGATCCATCGCAATCGCCCCGCCCATCGAATGCCCCAGTATCACCGCCGACTTGATCTTCAGCGCGTTGAGAAACGCGGCAACAAAATCGGCGTAGTCCTGGACCGTCCGCAACCCCTCGACCCCCGCCGATCGTCCATGCCCCGGCAGGTCGAGCGCAATCGGACTGTGCTTTCCGCCGAACGCCTCTATCTGCCGATGCCACGTGTGACCGTTCGATCCGGCGCCATGCACGAACAAAATTTTGCGCCCGCGCGAAAAGTCCGGCACCACGTCCGGCAGCGTCGTCGCGCCATTGTAGTAGTAGTAAGTCGCGTATCCCTTAACCTCAGTGTATTTGGTCTGCGTTGCCATCGGCGCGAAACTCTCCGCCATGTGCTTTTGTGCGTTAGCTATTAGGTTGACCGCGCGCTTGTCAAACTGCCGGACTCAGCTATCGCGCCGACCGATGATCAGCGGCTCGTGCTGCGTCAGGGTTTGCGGCACGCCGGCCTTCGCGAGTTCCGCGAGCATCGCGTCGGCGCGGTCGCGCTCGGGTTCCGGTATCAACGGCATCCACCTGATTCTGATCCACTCGTCGATATCCGCCCACGTGACCGTGAACGGCGCCGCGCGTTCCTCGACCCGCAGACCCGCCTTGACGAACGCATTCTGGTAGCGATCTTTGGGCCGCGCATCGGCTTCGCGCCGCGCGGCGCGCCGGAAGATCACTTCGCGATATTCGCGCCATCGCTGCTCGCCGACTAGCGCACTCAGCATCTGCCGTACGCCGTCGTCGCGCTGTCCGGTTGCGATCAGCACCCCGCCCGGTTGGAGGGATCGCACGAACTCCGCGACGACGCCCTCGACGTCTCCGACGAACTGCAGTACGTGACTCGCGAAAATAAAATCGAACGACTCAGTCTTGAACGGCAGTTGCGCGACGTTCGCGCGCGCCAGCCGGCATTGCGCGCCGATTCGATTGCGCGCCGACAGCAGCATGTCGAAGGTCAGGTCGACGCCCGTGACGCCGCGACTACCCGGCGCCGCGACGAACTTCGTCAGGTAGGCACCGTTGCCGCATCCGACGTCGAGCACCTCGCGCGCATCCGCGAACTCCGGCGCGATCGCTTCGAGCACGGCACTGCGTCGATTCCCATAGTACGCGCCGTCGCCGTAAGTGTCGGACAAACGGCTGAAGTACGCGGCTATCTGTGCAGGCCTTCTATTTAGCGAAACTTCGTCTGCGGCCATATCGGCGAGAATGGCAGAAAAGCGGACGCCTGGAAAAGTTGGCGGGCTACTTGCGCGGCTTGCGGCCTTTCGCTTTGCGAGTCGGCGTGGTGTGTCCGTCGTCCTCGATTGGACCGCCTTGCTCGTGCTCCCATACTTCGATTGCCGCACGGCTGAAGCGCCACGCACTGCCGACGCGGAAGCCAGGTATTCGTCCTTCGCGCAGCAAGCGGTAGATCGTGGTCGGATGAACCCGAAGATGCGCCGACAACTCTGTGATGGTCAAGATTTCTTCGGCGGATGCCATCGTAAACGCCAAGCGTCCCGTTTGGAAGATCTCCGGGTTCCCCTTTAACCAAGCATATCGCTCAATGTCGCATAAAAACCCGCCTTCCAGCCTCTAACCGTGCCACGGTTAAGTCAATACTGCTGATTTCAGCCCATCAGGGGTCGCCAATCTTGGCGAAGGTGAGTCAGGGTGCGTTATGGTTAGCGAGAGATACGCAGAAGAGAGGCTTGGTTCAAGGCGACAACGATGACTCCCGATCTTCAGTTGAGAACGATGTTCGCGATGGACTCGCACCGCCGGATCACGGCGTCTGCTGACACGAGCGCGCGCCCCGCCCCTTTGTTCGTGCTGATTCGCGGCACATCAAACGTTGCCTGGGGCGTGCGGAACGATGTCGCCAGAGAAATTGCCGATGAACTCGATCGGCTGGCCAGCGAGGAACCGCCAATCACAGATTTTCATGATCCGCCGATACATGCCGATGCATACCTGGCGCTCGCGGGTGGTCACATCTCGTCAGGTCCGGCGTTCGGATTTCCCGGCGAAATTGTGCAGCCCACCGATATCAAGCTGATTGACAGGTTGGATTTGCTCGAACGCAATTTTCGAGGATGGATCGCGGGCGAGATTCCCGGATGTTCACCGATAGTAACGGTCATGGACAACGGTTACCCGGTCAGCGTTTGCTTTTGCGCGACAAAGAATTCAGCGCCTGCGGTCGAGGCGGGCGTGGAAACGGCCGCCGCTTTTCGCGGACGCGGACTCGCAGCACGAGTAACTGCAGCGTGGGCTTGCGCCGTTCGAGCCTCTGGACGAATCCCGCTCTACAGCACCTGGTGGAGCAACACGGCGTCCCTCGCGGTTGCCCGTAAGCTGGGTCTCGTGCAATACGCCAGCGACTGGAGTCTAGTTGAGAACAGTAAACCAGGAGGCTGAGGCTACTTCGGCCTTCTTCAAGGCGCGATTCATCGAGCACGATGCTCACATCGTGGAGGCGACCCGCAATGGAATACCAGGCGATTGAAATCAAAAATGACGGCGCGGTGGCGTGGCTGACGCTGAACCGTCCTCACAACCTCAACGCGCTCAGCGCGCAAATGGTCGCCGAGCTCGAAGACTTTCTGCATCGGCTGCCGAAGCAGAGCGAGACGCGCGTGGTCGTGATGAAGGGTGCGGGCCGCGCGTTTTGCGCCGGGCTCGATCTCAAGGAACAAAACCGCGGCGGCACCGGACTGGGTGCATCGACCACCGACACGGTCGAAAGCCAGCGCCGGATGAGCGATCTGGTCGTCGCGATTCGACGCGCGCCGCAGCCGTTCATCGCCGCAATCCGCGGACCCGCGGCCGGCGGCGGCTTCGCGCTCGCGCTCGCATGCGACGTGCGCATCGCGGGCGAGTCGGCGCGTTTCAACGCCGCCTTCATCCGGATCGGACTGACTGCGTGTGACATGGGTGTCAGTTACTTTCTGCCGCGTGCGGTCGGCACCTCGGTCGCGTCCGAGCTGATGCTGACGGGACGTTTCATCAACGCGCAGCGCGCATTCGCGACCGGGCTGGTATCGGAGCTGATGCCTGACGCTGAAGTCGATGCGGCGGCGGCCAAGCTCGCGCTCGAGATGACGGAAACCTCGCCGCTGGGATTGCGCCTGACGAAGGAATGTTTGTCGATGAGCATCGACGCCGGCAGCCTCGAGCAGGCGGTCGCGATGGAAGATCGCAACCAGGTGTTATGCGTTCGCGCCGGCTATATCGAGGAAGGTGCGCGCGCGTTTCTCGAGAAGCGCAAACCTCGGTATGCTCCGCGCGCCTGATTGATACCGGGCAATGGCCGAACCTGACAAATGGTCGCGATGGCTGGCTGAGACGCGCTTCGGCAGCGATCAGAAAGCCGCGGAATTGCAAATGCGCGGCCTCACCAAGTTGCGAAACAGGCTGCTCAAAAAGGCGGGACTCGGCGAAGGCAAGGTCGTGCTCGACGTCGGCGCGGGCGAAGGATTGATGGGATTCGGTGCGTTGGAATCGGTCGGCGCGACGGGACGGATCATCTTCTCGGATATTTCGGAACCACTGGTCGAGTTTACTCGCGCGGCGGCCGAACAGATGGGAGTGCTCGATCGATGCTCCTTCGTGGTGGCCGGGGCCGAGGACTTGAGCGCTGTCGAGAGTGAATCGGTCGATCTCGTCACGACCCGTTCGGTCCTTATTTATGTCGATGACAAGCCGCGCGCGTTCCGGGAATTTCTCCGAGTGCTGAAGCCCGGAGGACGGACGGCATTGTTCGAGCCGATCGACGATCGACGGATGACCGAGTATTCCCAATACTGGCGGAGAAGGTTTTGGGTCGATCCCGATTCGAAGGAAGGCGCGCCGGTCAGGGACTTGCTCGAGCGCCTGGACCAGCATTGGGAGAAACGATACGGGCACGTCAACGAGGCGATGCTCAACTTCAACGAACGCGATCTTGTAATGATGTCTATCGCCGCGGGCTTCGCGGGCGTACACGTTGAACTCGATCTGGGCGCCGGCCCGATGCCGCCGATGAATTGGGACACGTTGATGAAATCATCGGGTAATCCGCTGATTCCGACCAACGGAGAAGTGATTCGGGAAGTATTCAACGCGGAAGAGCAAGCGAGATTCGAACAGCATCTGCGGCCGCAGGTCGAGCGCGGCGGCAACCTGTGGCGCGCTCATGGCTCGTTCACATGGGCGTTCAAAGCACCGATTCCCAAAGAGCCCTGGCCGGAAGAGCCCTAATTCTGCGCGAAGATGAAAAAGAAAGGGGCGGTTCGATGAACCGCCCCTGAATCGATCACTACAAAGCTCCGGTCGATTACCGGCTCGCCACCGTCTGCAGTTCGCCCATCCGCGCCATCAGGTATTCCGGCTGGCCGTTATGCCATACGCGGAATTGCACGCGCTGACCGGGAGAATACTGTGCGACCAGGTTGGTCAACGCCTTCCCGTCGGGAATCGTTTTGCCGTCAAATTCGCTGATCACGTCGCCCGCCTTGATCCCCGCCTTGTCCGCCGGCGATCCGATGATCACGCTCTTGACCTTTGCGCCCCAGACTGCGGGAGCCGACGCCGTCGCTACACCGAAGAAGGCAGGACCACCGGCAGGCCGAACATCCGGATGGAGGAAGTGAACCTGATTCACGCCGTTCACGGTGTGCACGATATGTGAGATCTTGCGCGCTTCATCCAGGCTGTAGACTTCGCCCGCCAGGTACGCGTCGCCCTTCTTCGATACGGACACGCCGATGTCGGGGAAGGCACGCGTCTTGAGCGTGTCCTTGATTTTTGTTTCGAGCTCGTCGGTCTTGAGAGCCGGCTGCGCCGACGCCGACGCCAACGCCTGCTGCGCATCGATATCCGGAACGATGACCAGCGTCGATATCAGGTCGTCCTCATTCTTGATCGGCGAAGATGCCTTGAGCGCCGGCGTCGCGATGCTCTGCGCCATCATCAGACCCGGATGCTCGTTGACGATCGGCACGTGCATCATCAGCACCGCCACCAGCACCATCAGCGCAGTGCCCATCGCGGTGAAGGCGTAGTCGCGCCTCAGTGCATGACGATTACGAATCGCCTCGTAAGGCACCAGGGCCATGCTCGATTCGAGGTCATCGTCTTCTTGAACCTCGGCAATCTCCGTCGTCATCTCGGGAAAGTCCTGCTGGTAGGCTTTCTCAGCGGCCGCGATTCGCTCGAGATCTTCGAACGTGCGCGGAATGCCGTCGATCACCGCGACGAAATCACTGTTCGCCGAAAACTCGGCGTTCGCTTCGTCGCGCTGAGCGGAAACACTCGCGCTTTCATCTGCCGACTCGAGATCGCC
The DNA here is from genome assembly GCA_963850125.1 of uncultured delta proteobacterium. Taxonomy (GTDB): domain Bacteria; phylum Desulfobacterota; class Binatia; order Binatales; family Binataceae; genus Binatus. The sequence goes on from CAWKKB010000005.1 coordinate 60,448, forward strand.
TATCACCGTTCTCTCGTCCTCGCGCTCGGCCGTGGCTGAAAAGTCGACGTATTGAACGTTGCCCTCAGCTACGGTTTCGCTCCTGAGCTCGCCAGCTTCTTCCCTCTTCCGCTTGAAACGCATGAGCGCTTCTTCCAGCGTCAAGATGGTCTCAGTTGGCTTGCTGCCTCCGTTCTTGCTCATCGCAGCACCGCCTCCTAGTTTAATTAGGTTCTCCCGAAGTTAATCGGAGGACCCCTACTACAGATAGCAGGGAATTATGTCTAGGCCAACCATGGATCGGACAATTGCTAACAGCAATAACCAGGCGCTTTTGAAGTGATCTAACTATCGTTAGATAGCTTCAGATAGCTTCGCTCACCGCGTCTTCGCGCTGGGTCGGCTTCGGCCGCGATGCCAGCGGGGAGTAGTGGCGAATCGATTCGCCGACGTAGACCTGGCGCGGCCGCGCGATCTTTTGCTCGGAATCGCGCACCATTTCAGCCCATTGCGCCATCCATCCCGAAGTCCGCGGAATCGCGAACAACACCGGAAACATCGTCATCGGGAAGCCCATCGCCTGGTAGATAATCCCCGAATAGAAATCCACGTTGGGATACAGCTTGTGCGAGATGAAGTAGTCGTCCTGCAGTGCGATCCGCTCCAGCTCGACTGCAATATCGATTAGCGGGTTGCGGCCGGTTACCTCGAACACCTGCGCCGCCATCTCCTTGAGGATTTTCGCACGCGGATCGTAGTTTTTGTACACGCGATGCCCAAAGCCCATCAGCCGGCGCTCGCCCTCCTTCACCTTCCTTATCATGGCGGGAATGTTCGATACCGAGCCGATCTCCATCAGCATCCGGATTGCGGCTTCGTTCGCGCCGCCATGCAGGGGGCCGTAAAGCGCGGCTACCGCCGCGGCCGCGCACGCGTAGGGGTCGGGCTGCGAGCTACCCACCGCACGCATAGCGTTGGCGGAGCAGTTCTGTTCGTGATCCGCATGCAGGATGAACAGCACGTCGAGTGCGCGCTCGAGCACCGGGTTGGGCTTGTACTTGAGCTCCGTCATTTTGAACAGCATCGAGAGTACGTTACCGGTGTAGCTGAGGTCGTTGTCGGGATAGACGTAGGGCAGGCCCTTGATGTGCCGATACGCGAACGCCGCCAGCGTCGGCATCTTGCCGATAAGCCTGCGCGTCTGCAGCCGGCGCGATTCGAGGTCATGAATATCGTTGGCGTCGGGATAAAAGGTCGAGAGCGCGCCGACCGTCCCGAGCAGCATTCCCATCGGATGCGCGTCGTAGCGGTATCCCTCCATAAACTTCTTGATATTCTCATGCACCATCGTGTGAATCTTGATGTTGTTCTCCCAGCGGTCGTAGTGCTCGCGATCGGGCAACTCGCCCTTGACGATCAGGTACGCAACCTCGAGGTAGTTGCTCTTCTCGGCCAGTTCCTCGATCGGATATCCGCGGTAGCGCAGGATGCCCTTGTCGCCGTCGATGTAAGTGATCCGGCTGCGGCATGACGCGGTGTTGGTGAACGCGGGATCGTAAGACATCAGGCCGAAGTCGTCTTTGCCGACTTTGATCTGACGCAAATCCGAGGCGCGAATCACGTCGCCTTCTTCGATTGGTAACTCGTATTTCTTGCCGGTCCGATTGTCGGTCACGGTCAGCGTATTGTTTGCCATCGACGTTCCCTCGACTTGTTCATGATGTTCGCGTTCAACATAAATACAGTACACCCGATTTTATGTCCAAGGACCAGTCTGCTTTTTTTAACACGTAGGGCTCATCTCGCAACCGGCGGCGCGCCATGCCACTCTGTCCGAAATGATCGACAAACTGATCAGCGGGCTATCCGCGTTTATCATCGCGACGATTTCCGCGCTCGGCTACGGCGGCGTCGTGCTGATGATGGCGATCGAGAGCGCATGCATCCCGCTGCCGTCAGAAATCATCATGCCGTTCTCCGGCTACCTGGTCGCGACCGGACGCTTCGATCTGTTTCTGGTCGCGCTGGCGGGCGCCGTTGGATGCCTGCTCGGCTCGTATGTCGCGTATTTCGTCGGACAATACGGTGGACGCCCCTTCATCGAGCGCTACGGCCCTTACGTCCTGATCGCAGAGCACGAACTGGAAATCGCCGATCGCTTTTTCGAGCGATGGGGTTCGCACACCGTCTTCTGGAGCCGGATGCTGCCTGTTGTCCGCACCTTCATCGCGTTTCCCGCGGGAGTGTCGCGGATGAAGCTCCTGCCATTCACCATCTACACCCTGCTCGGGTCGTATCTATGGTGCCTTGCGCTGGCATACGGCGGGATGAAACTTGGCCAGCACTGGGAAGATCTAGCGCCGTACTTTCATCGTTTCGACGCACTGCTCGCGGTCCTGTTGATAGTCGGCAGCGCCGCCATCGTCTACAATCGAGTGAAAGGAATCATGACCGCGCGAAGCTCCGCCAATTGATCCAATCGCGAGCAGGAACAGAACCGAATGCCCGACAAAGAAACGCCCGACCCGTCCGAACTCGAGGAAATTTTCGCCAGTATCGATCCGACTCCGGTCCGGATGGCGCATGACTACCTGAACGAAGCCGGCATCGAGTCGTTCGTCTTCGACGCGGCGTCGTCGCGGATGCTCGGCACGACCGCCGGCGTTCCGGTGCGCCTGATGGTCCATCGCGACGCCGCGAAAGACGCGCGCGACCGCCTGAACGATCTCGGCTTCACGGAAAAGTGAGGTATTCTGAGTTCGCGCGGAGGTATCGAACAGGATTCTCCGCCTACGCGGCTGCCCCTGTACGCCAAAGCCTTCCTGCACTATCTTGAAGCCGAAACGCGCAGGCGGGATGCCGCGCGAATTCGACGAACACCGAGGTTATCGCGATGCCATACGCAGAAGGTCGAATCTTCAACGACGCCGACAGCCATATCATGGAGACCCGCGACTGGCTGATTTCCCATGCCGATCCTGACATCCGCGAAAAGTTGCATCCGCTCGCGATCGGGTCGGGCGGCAGGATGGTCGAGAAGGCGATCGCGCACGCCAACGATCGGCAGAAGGACCCCGCCGCCGTCGCCGACGCCGAGAAGAACCTGATGCTGCGCAAGGGATGGGAAGCGCTCGGCGCCTTCGATCCCGACGAACGCCGCCGCGCGCTCGATCTGCTCGGCTTCAGCTCGCAACTGGTCTTCACCACCTTTGCGATTACGCATTTCTGGGGCGAGTTCGACCAGGTTCGCTCGACTCCCGAGGTCCTTTACGGCGGCACTCGCGCGCACAATCGCGCCATCGCCGACTTCTGCCGCGGCGACAAGCGGCTGCTCGCAGTCGGCTTCATCCCGCTCGACGTTCCGGAGCTGGCGGAAAAGGAAATCGACGAGGCGATCAAATTGGGATGCGCCGCGATTCATCTGCCTTCGCTGCCGCCCGCGAAAAAATCGCCGACTCATCCCGACTTCAACGGGGTGTGGGCGCGCCTGCAGGACGCCGACGTTCCCTTCATGCTCCATGTTGGCGGAGGCGGCCGCCCGGTTCCGCGCGCATTTCACAACAACGATCGCCCGGTGACCGACTTCCTCGGCGGCGGCGAGAACATTCGCTCGAAGGATTTCGTGGCAATCCACATGATGCCGGAAATTTTTCTCTCGACGATGGTCCTCGATGGCATCTTCGAGCAGTTCCCACGGCTGCGCGGCGGATGTATCGAGCAGGGTGCGATGTGGATCGTGCCGTGGCTGCGGCGTCTCGACATCTCGCAGGAGGCGTTCGTGAAGTCGGAAAAATATCTGAGCTTGCCGATGAAGGCGTCCGACTACGTGCGCCGTAACCTGCGCTTCACACCCTATCCGCACGAACCGGTAGGATGGATCGTCGAGCAGGCCGGGCCGGAGCTGTGCATGTTCTCGTCGGACTACCCGCACATCGAGGGCGGACGCAATCCGCTCAAGCGCTTCGAGCTGTCGACGCCGAATCTTTCGGAGGCTGCCAGGGAGAGATTCTACGCGACCAACTATGCGGACATGATGGGCTCGCGCGCCGGCTGATTGCTCGGCGGCTCCGCGATGGCTCTACAATGGTGGCAGCGCGCCGTCTTCTACCAGATCTATCCGCGCTCGTTTGCCGATTCTAACGGCGACGGCATCGGCGATCTCGACGGCGTCACCGCGCATCTCGACTATCTGGGAGCGCTCGGCATCGACGCCATCTGGCTGAATCCGATCAACCCGTCGCCGCTCGACGATTGGGGCTACGACGTCAGCAACTACTGCGAAATTCATCCGGACCTCGGCGATCTCGCTGCGTTCGATCGCCTGCTCGGAGAGGCGCACCGGAGTGGCATCCGCGTGATCGTCGACCTGGTGCCCAACCATACTTCGAATCAACATCCGTGGTTCATCGAGTCGCGCGAGTCGCGCAGCAATCCAAAACGTGGTTGGTACATCTGGGTGCCCGGCACGCCCGATCGCGCGCCGAACAATTGGGTGAGCACCTTTGGCGGTCCCGCGTGGAAGTACGACGCCGCCACCCAGGCTTGGTACCTGCATACGTTTCTCGAGCAGCAGCCCGACCTGAATTTTCGAAACCCCGAAATGGTGGAGGCGATGCACGACGTCATCCGCTTCTGGCTTGATCGGGGCGCCGACGGTTTTCGCATCGACGTGATCGCAAGTCTCATCAAAGATGCCGAGCTGCGCGACAATCCGATACGCGCCGAGGCCGATCCTCACATGCCCGGGCATGGGCAGGGAACGATGGATCCGCTTTACAGCACCGATCGGCCCGAGGTCCATGACATCGTTCGGGGATTTCGCCGCGTCGCCGACCGATACGAGCAGCGGATACTGGTCGGTGAGACCTGGCCGCGCGATCAGGCACGCCTGGCCGATTACCTACGTCCCGACGAGCTTCAGCTCGCGTTCAACTTCCGATTTCTGCTTGCGCGCTACGACGCGCGCCGCTTCCGCGCCGCAATTGAGCTGACCGAAAAATCCTTCGGACCCGGCGCGTGGCCGACCTGGACGCTGTCGAATCACGACTTCTCGCGGCATATCTCGCGCTACTCGCGCGATGGCGACGGTGAGGCGCGGGCGCGGGTCGCAGCGGTGATGCTGTTCGCGCTGCGCGGCACGCCCTTCATTTATTACGGCGAAGAAATCGGGATGCGCGATGCGGAAATTCCCGCCGACCGCAAACGCGATCCGGTCGGGCGTGATGGTTGCCGCTCGCCGATGCAATGGTCCGACGCATCAAACGGCGGATTTTCCTCGAACCCCAACACCTGGCTGCCGTGCGGAGACTTCAAAGCCGTCAACGTCGCGCGCCAGTTGAACGACCCGCACTCGATGCTCTCGCTCTATCGCCGGCTGATTCAACTGCGTAAATCAACCCCGGCGATTGTCGAGGGGAGCTATCGCGCCTTCGACGACGCGCCGGATGATTGCCTCGTGTCCCGCCGCGATACGCCTGCGCAGCACGTTGTAGTCGCGCTGAATTTCACGGCCGAGCCGCGCGAGATCGATTTGGCCGCCGGCAAAGTCCTGCTGAGCACCATCGCCTCGCGCCCCGCAGACTCCGGGAAGTCTCCCCTGACGCTCGCGCCGAATGAGGCCGTCATCCTCGAAACGAACTGAAAAACTGAACTCTGCCGTTTGCGCGCGGGCACCGCGGTTCATAACATCACGGCCATGCACAAGCCGCGATTTTTCGATCAATTGGCAGAAGAGCTGGGCAATCGCGAGGCCTTTACCGTCGCGTTCGCCCGTGGACGGCGTGCGTTTCAGCCGGCGCACGTCGAGGCGAAATGGGCGCGCGATCGCGCCGCCAACATCAACCATATCAAGCTCGAAGTCGCGCTCGACTTCGACGCGAAAAAAATCTCCGGCACCGCGACCCATCGACTCTCGGCGATCGCCGGCCCGCTCGATCGCCTCGAGTTCGACGCCACCGAGCTCGAGATCAAAGCCGTGCGTGCCGGGGGCGAACCCGCGACCTTCGAGACCTCCGACGACAAGCTGCGTATCACGCTGCCGCGCGCGCTCGGCGCCGGTGAAGAAACCGAGATTGCGATCGATTACGCGAGTCAGCCGCGCCGCGGTTTGTATTTCGTCGGCCCCGACGACGCGTATCCGAACAAGCCGCGGCAAGCGTGGACGCAGGGCGAAGACGAAGACTCGCGCTACTGGTTCCCCTGCTACGACTATCCGAACAATCGAACCACCAGCGAAGTCATCGCGACCGTGCCCGAAAAATTTACCGCGGTTTCCAATGGCGCGCTAATCGGTACGTCCTCCAATGCCGCCGCGAAGACCCGGACCTTCCACTGGCGTCATGACGTTCCGCACTCCGCGTATCTGATCACCCTGGCGGCCGGTGAGTTCACGATGATAGAAGAACGCGCCGGCAACACCCCCGTCACCTACTACGTTGCGCCCGGCCGCGAGGAAGACGCACGCCGCGCGTTTGGCAACACGCCTAAGATGATCCAGTTTTTCGAGCGCGCGATCGGCGTGCCCTACCCTTATGCCAAGTACGCGCAGGTCGCGGTCAGCGATTTCATTTTTGGCGGGATGGAAAACACGTCGGCGACCACTCAAACCGACAGCACCTTGCACGACGCACGCGCGCATCTCGACTTCAAGAGCGATCCGCTGGTGGCGCACGAACTGGCTCATCAATGGTGGGGCGACCTGCTGACTTGTCGCGATTGGGCCCACGCGTGGCTCAACGAGGGTTTCGCGACTTACTTCGAGGCGCTTTGGTGCGAGGAGAATCTAGGCGCGGACGAATTCGCATGGAACGTGCGCCAGGATCGCGAGGCCTATCTCGACGAGGATGCCAATCACTACCGCCGGCCGATCGTGTGCAACCGGTATCGCACGCCGATCGAATTGTTCGATCGCCATCTCTACGAGAAAGGCAGCCTGGTCCTGCACATGCTGCGCCGCGTGACCGGTGACGATCTGTTCTTCAAATCGCTCAACCTCTATTGCACGCGGCATCGCGGCGCCAACGTCATAACCCAGGATCTGCAGCGCGCGTTCGAGGACACCACCGGGCGCAACCTCGATTTTTTCTTCGACCAGTGGGTCTACAAGGAAGGGCATCCCGAAATCGAAGTCTCCAGCTCCTTCGACGACAAGAAAAAACTGCTCAGCGTCACGGTCAAGCAGACCCACAAGACCGGCGACACGATCGCTTCGGCGTTCAGTTTTCCCGTCACGATCGCGCTGATGGACGCCGACGGGAAGGAGACCCGCCATCGGGTTGAAATAAAGGAGCGCGAGCAGGGCTTCACATTTGCGATGGACAAGGCGCCCAAGGCGGTGCGCTTCGATCCCGAACACGACATCCTGAAAACGCTCAAGCACAAGCGCGGGCGCGAGGCGCTCGAAGCTACGCTGCGCCATGCGCCCGAAGCGATCGGCCGCGCCGCGGCCGCGCGCGAGCTCGGCAACGAGGGCAGTCCTCAGGCGACCGCGGCCCTGCGCGACGCGATGCTCACCGACAAGTTCTGGGGCGTGCAGGCAGACGCGGCGACCGCGCTCGGCGCGATTCGCACGACCGTGGCGCTCGACGCGCTGCTCGAAGGACTCAAGCTGCCGCACCCGAAGGCGCGGCGCGCAGTCGTGCGCGCGATCGGCAATTTTCGCGGCGACGCGCGAGCGGCGGCAGCCCTTGCGGGCGTCGTCACTGCTGGCGACGCAAGCTACTTCGTCGAAGCCGAGGCAGTGCTCGCGCTCGGCAAGACGCGCGACGAGCGTGCATTCGCGCATCTGACCGAGGCCCTGAAGCGCGACTCGTATCTCGAAGTGATTCGAACGCACGCGATCGCCGGGATGGCCGAGCTGCGCGACGAGCGCGCAATCGACATCGCGCGCGATTACTCGGCATACGGCAAACCGGCGCGGGCGCGCGTGGCTGCGGTGGGAGCGCTGGCGCGTTTCGCGGCGCTGAAGGACAACCGCCGCGTCGAGATTCTCGATTTCATGGCGCCCCTGGTCGACGATCGCGAGTTCATGATGCGGATGCGTATCCCGTCCGCTTTCGCCGAGATCGGCGACCAGCGCGCGCTGCCCGCGCTGCGACGGCTGGCCGATCGCGATCTCGACGGCCGCATCCAGCGCCATGCGAACGACGCGATCACATCGATCAGCGAGGGCCGCAGCCGCGTCGAGGAAGGACAACGCCTGCGCGAAGATATCGACAAGCTGCGCGACGACAACAAGAAGCTGCAGGAGCGGCTCGAAAAGGTCGAGGCGCTCGCGCGCGACAAGCCGGTCTGAAGGGGAGCGATCGCGATGGAGAGTGAAAAGAAAATCTCCGTCTGCCTGACCTTCGACTTCGACGCCATCTCGTTGTGGATCGGCGGATTTCGCGCCAGCTCGCTCAGCGCAATCTCGCGCGGCGAATTCGGCCGCGTCGGCGCCGATCGGCTGATTGCGATGATGCGCGAATGGGGAATTCGCTCGACCTGGTTCATCCCCGGACACAGCGCCGAGACCTATCCGCAAATTGTCGAGCGGCTGGTGGCCGACGGGCACGAGATCGCAAATCACGGCTACCTGCACGCGCATCCGAAGGGCCCCGAGGACGAAGCCGCGATTCTCGATCGCGGCAACGAAGTGCTTACGCGGATGACGGGGCGACGCCCAGTCGGCTACCGTTCGCCCGGCGCCGGGCTCAGCTACAACATGGTCGACTTGCTGCGCGATCGCGGCTTCCTTTACGACTCGAGCCTGATGGGCGACGACTTCTCGCCCTACTACCTGCGCGCCGGCGATCAGGTTTCCCCCGACGGTGCTTATATCTTCGGCAAGAGCATCGAGGTTGTCGAGATTCCGTTCACCTGGGGACTCGACGACTTTCCCGCCTTCGAGTACGTGACCAGCCGCGCGGGAATCCAGCCGGGGCTATCCTCGCCGTCGGCCGTCTATGAAATCTGGGCGGGCGATTTCGACTATCTCTACAATCGGCTGGGCAAGGGCGTTTATACGCTGACGATGCATCCGCAAGTGATCGGCCGGGGCCATCGTCTGCTGATGCTCGAGCGGCTGGTACGTCACATCCGCGACCATCGCGGCGTCCAGTTTGGCACGATGCTGGAGGTCGCCAACGCGTGGAAGCAAGCCAATCCGCTCGAGACTGGCACGCAAACGTGAGCCACGCATCGCCTCTGCCTATTTACTATAGTTCATGGTCGCTTTAGGCGTCCTTATCAGCAAACTAATCATTAGCCTTCATTTCTTATCTTCTGGCTAGTCGTATTGCCACAACCGAAGCCAAATGATATTTCACAGGAATTCACCCGTTCGACTGCCGGCTTGGGAGATTGGGGAGGTCCGAGATGAAGCGCACAGGATTGTCACTGTTGTTTTTGCTGACGGCGGCCATGCTCACTCTAGCGTCGTTCGCTCTTGCACAGGACGCCTCACAAATTCCCCGGCCTCCACTGAATGGATATTACACTTACGGAAAGCTGCGCGGAGTCACCGCGGACGAAGCAATGAGCGGGGCCACTGCCGCTACCACGGTACCGATGTGGGGATACACCATCAAAGCGACTCGCGACGATAATACCTATTCGGGCGTGATGGTGGGACGCAGCCCATTCTTCCACGGTGCCCGCACCACCAGCATCCCGGTTGTCATCATTCCGGTTAAGTTCACGATGACCGATCACGAAACTGGCGCACAAGTATTTGATCCTACTGCCGCCGATCCCACCTGCTCGCCTCATGGGTCAGCGGTTACGGTGTTTCAGAATTCGCCAATCTTGAATCCGGTCAATTTCACCATGCCTTTCAGCGGGGGCATCAATGTGGGCAGCGGCGAGTACTCCGACGAGTTCCAACGCGCAAACTTCTGGTCGAGCGTGTCCGTCACGGGAAATCGCTACCACACGACGCTTTCTCCGGTCACCACTCTAGCCGTTCAATCTGTGACGGTGCCGACCGGACACGGTAAGGGATATCTCTCGAGCGATTTCGGCACCGGGTTCTGTGGGACTTTGGGTGGATTGGATGGATCGTGGTGGGATCCCGTGGTTTTTACCGGAGGGAGCGGCGGCGAGGCTCAAACACTGATCAGCTCGTTGACCACCGCAGGAAAAATCTCTCCGACCCAGTTCCCGATCTTTCTTTTTTACAATGTGGTCATCAATCAGACCGGCGAGTCCGCCTGCGGCTCTGGTTGCGCACTCGGTTATCACAATGCGCAAGGTCTTCCGGTCCAGACCTATGGGGTAGCTGATTGGGATACCACCTTGCTGTTCGACGGCGATGGCCAGACGACAGGGAACAGTTCGGTCATGTCGCATGAGGTCGACGAATGGATGGACGATCCCCTCGGCGACAACCCGGTCCCATCTTGGGGACACATCGGACAACAGCCGGGTTGCCAGGACAACCTCGAGGTGGGCGACGCCCTCAGCGGGACAATCGTTCCGCCGGTATTGCTGAACAGCATGGAGTACGACCTGCAGGAATTGGTGTTCTTCTCCTGGTTCTATGGAGCTCCATCGATCGCGGTTGACGGCACTTTTTCCGACAACAATACCTTCACGACGGATGCAGGCGCGCCATGCACGTAGGACTTGGGGCGGTTGGACGGAGGAATCACGGAATGGGGGCATCGATGCAAAAACCTAGCTTGGGGGGCCTTTGCGCCACGATAATGCTAATCCTGCTCACGACGGCCGCCGCGCACGCGGATAGCGTCGCGGTTGTGACCAGCCTCGGCGCCCTGGGCGCGAACGATACGATCAAATGGTCGCAGTTGGGGGCAGACGCGACTACGCTGACTGCCTCTTCCGCTTTCACTTCCACCAATGGATTGACCGGCTCGGTTGTGTTGAATGGTCCGAACAGCCTGGTCGCCGTGGTATGCCCCGAGACTCTATGCAGTTGGAACGTGGCGGGCACGACAGGATTCAGTACGGGCGACAGCCTGATCTGGACGGCGGATGCCGGCAACAGCGGCAACGGGCCGCTCACCCTGAATTTCACTTCGAAGAACGTGTCTGGCGCGGGCGCGCTCATCCAGTCTGATGGTCCCGCTCAGTTCACGGCGAATATCCAGGCGTTCGACGGCGGCACTTCGCTCGGGTCGTTCCCTGTAGTCAGCGACGCGAGCGGCGATGCCACTTTCATCGGCGTCCTCGATAGTACGGCAGCCAACATCACGCAGGTGGTTTTCAGCATCACGAGTTGCACCGGTGATTGCAGCGACTTTGCGATTGATACAGTGTCGTTGAAGGTTCCTACCGGCGGCACGCCGACCCCGACGGCGACCGCAACCGCGTCGCGCACCCCAACTCCTACACCAACAGCAACCGGCGGCACTCCGACGAAGACCGCGACTCCGACCAAGACGGCAACCCCAACTCCGACTGCGACCGCGACTTCAGGAACTCGAACGGCCACGGCTACGCCGACTCGCACTGCAACTGCAACACCGACTGCTACTCCGACACCGATAGGCACGCTGTCGTTCAGCCCGAGCACTGTGAGTTTTGGCAACAGCACATCCCCTGGTAAGAAAAGCAAGCCGAAGAACCTGACGATCAAGAACACCAGCTCGAAGGGTTCGAAGATCAAAGTGTCGATCACCGGTGAAACGACTTCGCCGCCATTCGCGGTGAAGAGCCAATGCAAGAAGACCTTGAAGCCGGGCAAGACCTGCAAGGTTTCCGTGACCTTCACTCCGCCCGACACCAGCGCGCAGATGGGTGATCTGATTGTCAACGACAACGCGTCAGGCGCACCGCAGATGGTTCCGCTGTCCGGGACAGGGAAATAGGCTGCCCGCGTATTCCCAAGAGTATCGAAATCGAAATGAAAAGCGGCGGGCCATCAGGCCCGCCGCTTTTGTTTTGGTCGGCGCGCAGTGGTGTGCTTACGCGTCGTAGTAGAGCGCGAATTCGTACGGATGGGGCCGCAACCGAATCGCGCTGACTTCGTTCGCCATCTTGTAATCAATCCAGGTCTCGATCAGGTCTTCGGTGAACACGTCGCCCTTGAGCAGGAACTCGTGATCCTTCTTCAGGTTGCCCAATGATTCCTCGAGCGACGCGGGCATGCTCGGCACCTCAGCCAGCTCGGCCGGCGTCAGTGCGTAGATGTCTTTGTCGAGCGGCTGGCCCGGATCGAGCCGCCGCTGGATTCCGTCGATTCCCGCCATCAGCATCGCGGAGAATGCGAGATACGGATTGCAGGTCGGATCGGGGAACCGCACTTCGATGCGCTTGGCCTTGGGCGACGGCGAATACATCGGGATTCGCACCGAGGCCGAGCGGTTGCGCGACGAGTACGCGAGGTTAATCGGCGCCTCGAAGCCCGGCACCAGCCGGCGATAGGAGTTCGTCCCCGGATTGGTGAAGGCCGCGATCGTTGGCGCGTGATGCAGAATGCCCGCGATGTAGTGCATCGCAGTTTCTGACATCCCCGCGTAGCCGTTGCCCGCGAACAGCGGCGTCTCGCCCTTCCAGATGCTCTGATGGGTATGCATCCCGGTGCCGTTGTCGCCGAAGATGGGCTTGGGCATGAAGGTCGCCGTCATCCCATGGCGCACCGCTACGTTCTTGACGATGTATTTGTACCAGGTCAGCCAGTCGGCCATCTTGGTCAGCGTCTGGAAGCGCATGTCGATTTCAGCCTGGCCGGCGGTCGCGACTTCGTGATGCTGCTTCTCGACGCGGATGCCGACCCGCTCCATCTCGAGCACCATCTCGGTGCGGATGTCCTGTAGAGTGTCCACGGGAGGCACCGGGAAGTAGCCGGCCTTGTTCTTGACCTTGAAGCCGAGGTTCGCGCCAAGCTTGACCGCGCCCTCGCGCCCGCTGTTCCAGTTACCTTCGTTCGAATCGATGTAGTAGTAGCTCGAATTCTGAGTGGTGTCGTAGCGCAGCGAGTCAAAGATGAAAAATTCCGGCTCGGGTCCGAAGAACGCCGAGTCGCCGATGCCGGTGGTCTTCAGGTACGCCTCGGCCTTGCGCGAGATGTTGCGCGGATCGCGCGTGTAGTCGGCGCGGGTGATCGGATCGGAAATGTTCGCGATGATGCTCAGTGTCGGATCCTTGGTGAAGGGATCCATCACCGCAGTCTCGGGGTCGGGAATCACCAGCATGTCGCTGTTGTCGATTGCCTGCCATCCGCGAATCGACGATCCGTCGAAGCCGAGGCCTTCATCGAAAGGCGCTTCATCTTTGAACTCGGAAATCGGGGCAGTAAAATGCTGCCACGTGCCGAGCAGGTCGATGAATTTCACATCGACCATGACCACGCCCTTTTCCTTGATCATTGCCAGTACTTGTTTTGGCGTCATCGAACCCGTAACCCTCCTGGCCGCTTAACGGGGCGGCATATTTGTAATCGTTTGATTGATCGATTTCGGAATCTTTTTTTCTGTCACGAAAGCTCCGCTAACGCAACGCTAATCCTGTGGGCAACTGACGAATATTAAAGCAGCACAACCGGCCCGAAGAAGCGCGCCTCGATTAAGGAACCCGTGCATTGTGCAACTATTTCTCCCCTATCAGCCCAGCAACTTGATTACAGCAAAATAAATGCCTAGCAGGACGAGACCCATCGGCACGCCGATCTTCGCCCATGCGGCGCTGCCGATTCTGAGCGCGCCAGCGCTCACGATGTTCGGGATGATTGCCGGGTATCAGCATCCCGCCCGAAACCAGCAGCGACAAAATCGCCTCGCGCGCGCGCGGCAACGTCATGTCGTGGACCTCGAGCGCAACCAGGGTCGCATTGTCGAGCGCGGCCGACACGGTGTTGACCCAGAACAGAAGATCGTTGCTCATCTTGGTGACGTACTCGTTCGCGATCGGGCCGTACGCGCTGCTGATCATCACCAGGCCCGCGATAAACGCGAACACCTTGGCCGCCTGGAAAAAAATCGCGCCGTAGGTCTGCCCCCCGTGCGCAGCCGCGGGCGCCTGGTCGTATTCGCCCCGCGCAAATACGCCTGCAACCATCGAGCTGACAAGCACCCCCGGAAATACCCACGGCGCCAGCAAATGGAACAATCCCATGAATTCGAGATCCAGCGCTCGGGCCGCCAGCGTCGAGAGCGGCTCTCCCAACGGCGTTAACGCCGCGCCCATCCCGATCGCGAAGCATCCCGCAACCGTCACGCGCACCCGCTGGCCGTCCGCAAGACGAAGCAGGCCAATCACCTCGACCAGTACCAGCGCGCCGACGATCGCCGTGATGAGGCTCGAGATGGACGCGATTAGGAAGACCGAGACTGCCGTCAGCACGGGACGTGATACTCGCCGGCGCGTCCGCTCGAAAACACGGTCGAGCCCCGGCCGCAGCCATCCAAACAGAAGCGCGGCGACGATCACCGCAACGCTGATAGCGATCGGCTCGTGCAGCGCCTCGAGCACCAGCTCGTGCGTGAAACCGTTGCCGAGCATCGTCGCGAGCACGCCGAGCGCGAGACAATAGATCTCGATATTGTGCTCGATCGTCGTAACGGCGAGCGGCCCGAACAGCAACAGGGCGAGGATTACGAAGGCGGATGCGTGATTCATCAGCGGGCGCGAAATAACTATCACGCTGAGGGCGTCATGTCGCGGTGCTCTCCAAAGAGAAGCGGCGGGTCCGGTTTTATCGGACCCGCCGCTGGGCGCATCGCTGCGCGTCTGCTTCTCTAGCTCCTCCCCGAGTTAGAAGGCGTAAATGATATTGGCAGCCAAGGTATCCTGTCCGTGCCAAGTATGCTGCGTGAGGGTTACCGGGTTGACAAAATTGTTGTTTGCGAACGAGTTCTGACTCGAGTTGTCATGCCGGTATTCCAGGCGTGCGATCAGCCCGGTCACCTCGGGTATCTTGTAGCTTAGCGTCTGGGTGATCTCCCACAGGGTCTGCGCCTCGCCGTTGGTGCGCGCGCCGTCCATGTCGTCGAAGAATTCGGCGCGTGTCGCCGACTCCAACGCAGGGGTGAAATCGTAAACAACGTACCCCGCTGCGCCCTGCCACGTGGCGCTGTGACCGTCGATTACAGGACCTGACTGGGACGCGTACAGATATTCGGCCTGCAGCGTCAGGTTAGGCACGAACGCCGGCTTCCAGGTTCCGATCGGATCAATCGCCCCCAGGTTCATATTGGAGTGCGTACCCAAGCCCGGAGGCGACGGAAAGGTACTTGCCGCGCTCGAGGGCTGGACATTCGGTCCCCAGATGCCGTTGAGAACAAAGCTCAGCGACTTATCCTTGGTGTTGAGCGTCAGCTCACCTTCATAGTTCGGACCGCCATTTGAGGTGCTGGCGGGATCATCCCAGCCGTTGTTCAGACCGGCGGTGGCCGAAACGTAATCGTTGAACGTATAGCTGGCCCGGATACCGGTGTGAGCGATAGGTTCGCCCAGGGTATAGAGCAGGCCGCGGCTCTCGTTGAAGTTCTGGTTGTTGTAAACCGGAACAATCTCGGCGCCCAGCAGTGTCACGAAACGACCGGCTTCGAAACTCACGCCCGATCCGATCGGCGCAGTGTAGGTCAGGTAGTACTGCGTCGGATCGAACCATTGCCCACCGACGTGCGCCACGTTCGAGTAGTTGGTAACTGAGGAAATCGAGTTCGCGACCTGGCCGAAGTTGAGGTCGGTGACGAATCCAACCGTGCCATCGCGCTCGATGTGCAGATTGCCCTGCGTGAGCGAAAATCCGTCTATGTCCCACTCGCGAAACGTATTGACGTTGCCGTTGGGCTGATTGAAGTTATGCTCGTAGCCCGCATCAACCAGCGCATGCACGCTGATCCCAAGGTTGTCCGAGAGATTCTTCTGGATGGCCGCAATGTTGGTCTCGGCCAAGCCGACATGCTGGCCGATGGTGGCTGGTGGCACAGAAGCCGCCGGCTGTGCGACTACCATCGCTGCCTCTATTTTTTTGACCTCGCTGGTTGTGTCGTCTTGCTGCTTCTGCAGATTGCCCACCTGGCCCGACAGCGCGTTGAGCCGCTGCTCCTCATCAGGACCGGTTGTGGTGGTTGTGGTCGTAGTGACCACGTGATGATGATGCCTCCTCGTGGTAGTCGTCGTCGTGGCCGGATCTCCTGGATCTGCCGCCCAGACACTCGCGTTGCACAGCAATCCGATCAGTGCAACGCCTGAAATCAGGCCGATCCATACAGCGCCCCGGATCGTTTTCGTTCTGTTCACGATCTCCTCCCTCCCGAACTGCGCGGCCTTTAGCCGCGGCTTTCCGCGCCCACACGTATGGAGCTACGGTGATTAACCGGCTGCCTTGGTTACAAGATTCATACCGGTGTAATAATTGAACGACGCCGAAAATTCTTTGTATCAATAAGCATTCTCGGCAGTCGGTCAGCGGTTGGTGATGCCCGGATGTGATGCATTTGCCGGGTGATTAATCAGTTTTAGCGACCTATCGCAAGAGAGCGCAGGTAAGCAGAGACCTCGCAAAAACCGCGTAAAGGGTTAAAATTCGAAACCGGGTAAACATGAATTTCGAACTTACAGAGGCCCAGCAGGAGATCGTCAGGCAGGTCCGCACCCTGTGCACCAACTTTCCCGACGAATACTGGCGCGAGCACGATCGGCGCGCCGAATTTCCTCATGACTTTTTCAAAGCGGTCGCCGCCGCCGGCTATCTCGGCGTCGCGATTCCCGAGCGTTACGGTGGCAGCGGGCTTGGAATCACCGAAGCTGCGCTCGTGATGCGCGAGGTCGCCGCCTCGGGCGGCGCGATGGCGGCCGCGAGCGCGGTCCATCTGTCGATCTTCGGCGTCAGTCCGCTCGTCTTCCACGGCAGCGAGGAGCAGAAGCTGCGCTATCTGCCGAAAGTCGTAAGCGGCGAAATGCATGTCGCGTTCGCGGTCACGGAGCCCGACGCCGGCAACGACATCACACATATCAAGACAGCGGCGCGCCGCGATGGCGACAACTACATAATCAACGGCCGCAAAGTCTTCACCACCAAAGCGCGCGAGGCGAAACGGATGCTCCTGCTCACGCGCACCACGCCGTTCGAGCAAGTCGCTAAAAAGACCGACGGTATGAGTCTGTTCTTCGCCGAGCTCGAGCCTTCGGCCGTCGAAATTCGCGAGCTTGAAAAACTCGGCCGCGCGGCGGTCGATACCAACTTGCTGTTCATCGACAATTTAAAAGTGTCGGCTTCGGATCTGATCGGCGGCGAAGGACGCGGTTTTCACTGCCTGCTCGACGGATTGAATCCCGAGCGTATCCTGGTTGCAGCCGAAGCTATTGGAATCGGCCGCGCCGCGGTTGCCAGGGCGGTCCAATATGCGAAAGAACGCGTCGTCTTCGGCCGTCCAATCGGACAAAACCAGGCAATCGCGCATCCGCTCGCGGATTCATACTCCAAGCTTGAAGCGGCGGAACTCATGATGCTGAAGGCGGCGTGGCTGTTCGACAATCGCAAGCCATGCGGCCCCGAAGCCAATACCGCAAAGCTGCGCGCCGCCGATGCCGCGTTCGAGGCTTGCGATCGCGCGGTGCAGACGCTCGGCGGCTACGGTTACGTTCGCGAGTACGACGTCGAGCGCTACTTCCGCGAATGCCGGCTGCTGAAAATCGCGCCGGTGTCGCAGGAGATGGTGTTGAATTCGATCGCTGAGCACGTACTCGGCCTGCCGCGGTCGTACTAGCTGCGCTCACCGATGCGTAAGGGCCCGATCGTCGTTTTGCTCGGCGCGGGATGCTTCGCGGCTTATGTGCTCTACTCGCTGACTGGCGTGGAACCGGTCAAGGTGGCAGACACTCGGCTGGTGCGAAGCGGCGACCGGGTCTCGGTTGAAGGCGAGCTTCACAACACCGGCGACGACACCGGCCCGCTCCAGCTCGAGGTGCGTTATTTCGATCGCGATGGCCGTTCGATTGGCAAGGACGTGGTCGCGGTGGACGGCCTCCGCCACGGCGCAGCGGCCCATTTCAAGAGCTCGACGCGGCCCGACGACGGCGTAGCGGATTTTTCCATCTATTTGAATCATGGCCGAAATCCCTATGGAAATTGAAAACGGGCCGAAATCCGGGCTCTTTAAGACACTGAATAATATCGCAAGAACCGCGTCTAAACAGTTTGTAGGCTTATGCTATCTATTTGTGTGATGTAGTCCGAAGACTTGAAATAACTCCGCAATTAGTACGCTTGCCTTTAAGTCGTCCTGATGGTACTAACTGTAAGTGTCGAATAACACCATTTTGGTGGACGTGTGTTCGTATCGGCAGATCGACCGCATAATCGGCGCATTTTGAAAAAGGGGAAAGAGGTTTCTATCATGGCACGCATCAAGGAACGTACGTTCGGACAGGTCATCCGTGAGCGGAGACGGCAACTGGATCTCACCCAGGAAGAAATCGCCCGCCGCATCAAAACCTCCACGCCGTATGTCGGACATCTCGAGTCCGGCAAACGCCATCCTTCCGACAAGATTCTGACTCGCCTGGCGGAAGTGCTCGGACTCGATCGCCGCGAACTGTTTTTCCTCGCCAATCCGCGAGCGCAAGCCCTGCTGAGTCCCGAGATCGAGACCACGGCCGAGTCCGCTTGGGAAGATTTCAAGAAGAACGAGCAGCTGCGGCGCATTCACAACGTTACCGCCAGCGAGATGGAAATGCTTTCCCGGGTGGCGCTGCTCGGCGACGTGCGCTCGCCCCGCGATTTCATCTACATACTCAATACCGTGCGCCACGCCGTCGGGAGATAGCAGCACCGCCGATTCGAACACACGTACCACCGATTCGTTAAGGACGCGGGAGCTTTGCCTCTCGCGTCTTTTTTTTGCGCATCGCGCTGCCTAAGCTCGATCGCATCATGGGCGAGCCTGCACGAGCGCGTGAGACCGCGCCGGGAATCCCGCGATGGCCGCAACGGTACACGGTCGTCGCGCTGTTCTTTCTCGGCACCGCGCTCTGCTACGTCGATCGCATCAGCATCTCGGTCGCGATAATCCCGCTCGCCCATCAATTCGGTTACGACTCGGCCGCGCAGGGACTCGTGCTCTCAGCAGTGTTCTGGGGATACCTGTGGACCCAACTCGTCGGCGGATGGATGGCGGATCGATTCGGCGGCCATCGCGTGCTCGCGGCCGGCGTAGCTATCTGGTCGATCGCAACCTTCGTCACGCCGATCGCGGCTGCCGCGTCATTCGCCGCGCTGCTCGCGGCGCGCGTCCTGCTCGGTCTTGGCGAGGGCGTCAACTTTCCTTCGATCCACAGCTTGACCGCTCGATGGACGCTGCCGTCCGAGCGCGCACGCGTGCTGTCCGTGAACTACAGCGGGATGTACGTCGGGACGGTCCTGGCGCTGAGTGTGAGTCCGCTGATTATCAAGGCGTTCGGATGGCCCGCGCTGTTCTACATTTCGGGCGCACTCGGTTTGGTCTGGGTCGCGGTCTGGATGCTCATCGCTGCCGACCGGCCGGAGACGTCGTCGCGCATGACCACGCCCGAGCTCGAATTGATCATCTCGATGCGCACCGCGGAGCCGCGCGCGATCCGAGTGCCGTGGGCCACAATCGCCCGCGAGCCGGCAGTCTGGGCGATCGTCGTCGCGCATTTCTGCAGCAACTTCGGGTTCAACATCCTGCTGCTCTGGATGCCGACCTATCTGCATCACACGTTCAGGGTGCCGCTCGAGCGTGTCGGCGTGTATTCGATCATCCCGTGGATCACGACCTTCTTCACGATAAGTTTCTCGGGCTGGCTCGCTGACGCACTGATCGCGCGCGGCCTCGCAATCGGCACCGTGCGCAAGTCGATGCAGACCGCGGCTTTCGCGCTCGGTGCGATATCGCTCATCCTGGTACCCGCTGCACATTCACCGGCGATGGCGGTCGCGCTGCTCACGCTCGCCGCATCCTCCAACGGCATTGGCTCGGCGGCATTCGGCGTGAATCACCTGGACGTCGCTCCGACCTACGCTGGAATCCTGATGGGAATCTCGAACACCTTCGCGACCGTCCCGGGCATCATCGGCGTCGCCGCGACCGGGATGATCGTGCAGGCGACCAAGTCGTTCAGTGCGGTCTTTTTTCTGATCGCGGCGTTCTATGGCCTCGGGATGTTCTTCTACCTCCGATGGGCCAGCGGCGAGCAAAGGATCTGAATTTTTGCGGTGGCGCAGTGCCCAAGAGTCGCGATATACCCGTGAGACAAACTGGAGCGCGATCAGATGAGCCAGCCAAGCAAACTCTCGTCGTACCGATGGGTTATCGAAGTCCTGTTGTTGCTGCTGCTGACGGCGCAGTCGTTCGCCTGGCTCGCGCCCGCGCCGATACTCCAGGAAATCCGGAAGGGGCTCGGAATCTCGCTCAGTAGCGCCGGCCTGATCATCTCGATCATCGCGCTATGCATCGGCATCTTCTCGCTTCTCGGCGCGGTCGTCGCCGAGAAGATTGGACCGCTGCGCGCGCTGATCATCGGAATCTGGTTGATGGCAATCGGGCAGGTCGCGAGCGGCTACGCACCGAATTTTGCCGCGCTGCTCGCATGCCGCGTGCTCGAGGGAGTCGGCTACGGCCTCGTCATCGCGCCGCCGGGCACTCTGGTGATGCAATGGTTCGGCGAAGGCGAGTGGCCGTACATCAACATGGTCAACTTCTCGTTTGGCTACGTCGGACTCACCGCGGTATTCCGCTCGACGCCTGCGTTGTTCGCAGCGGTCGGATCGTGGCGGATGACGCTGCTGTGGTACGGCGTCGGTTCGGCGGGCGTCGCGCTTTTGTGGTCGGTCTTCGGGCGTGAGCGTCGCTCCGAGATCGCTGCGCCGGCGCCGGGCGCGATCGAAGCACCGGCCGAGCGCGGGTCGGCGCTGATGGAAGTCGCGAAGATGCGCAACGTGCTGCTGATCGCCGGCGGTCTCTTCGGCGGGATGTGGGTCTTCCAGATTTACACCGCGTTCCTGCCTGAGTTCTTCCGCACCTACCGCGGCATGTCGCTCGCCGAAGCCTCGCTGATGACGCAGGTGCTGCCGTTTACGGGACTGTTCGCTGCTCTGGGCGGCGGCATCGGCACGGGGATGTCGGGACTGCGCAAACCGTTCACCTGGCCAATTGCGTTTGCGACGCTGGTCGGATGCGCCGGCGCATTGACGCTTCCCGATCCGACTTGGATTCGCCTCTCGTTGGTGCTGGTGGGGATCGGTTCCGCCGGATCGCTCGCCGCAATCACGACACTGCTGATGGAATTGCCGGGCATGAATCCGACCCGCGTGGGCGCGGCACTGGGCTTCGTATGGGCGATCGGTTACTTTGGCGCATTCATCTCGCCGTTCCTGGGCGGCGCCCTCGCCGCGCATATCGGATTGCGCGCCGTGATGCTCGGGTTCCTGGTGTTCCAGTTCCTGCCGATCGTAACGATGTACTTCCTGCCCGAGACCGGCCCCGGCCGCACCCGCTACGAAATCGAAGCCGGGTCCACATCCTACGTCCCCGGCGTCCCGCGCCCCGAGGACACCCATCTCCCTTCATAGAACAAAGGCTTCGCGCAACCTGGCGTGCAGTTCTTCCCCTCTCCCCGCAAGGGAGAGGATCAAAGGTGAGGGTCCTTATTCAGCGCGCGCTGCGCGCGCGATTCAAGATTCTGAATCTCCTCCTGATCTGGTTCCCCTTCCCGCTCGGAAAGGGTCTTTTCTATCTTGTTCCCCTTCCCACTATGGGAAGGGGTTAGGTGTTAGGTTCCTAGCGCCTGCTTCGGCGCGACCTTCATCAACGCTGCGTGCAGCATGGTATTATCCGCGATCAACCCCTCGAGCTTCACGTTGCGCTGATTGAACCGAAGCGCCCGCCCCTTGATGTCCGTGATCGTACCTCCAGCCTCGACCACCAGCGCCGCACCCGACGCGATGTCCCATTCACTTTTCGGCGAGCGCGTGAAAGTCGCATCGGCCTTGCCCGCCGCGACCATCGCTAGCTTGTACGCGACGCTGCCAGTCGGGCTCACGATCAGCATCCCGTGAAACACCTGCCATTCCCCGCGCGCCGTTTCACTGCGGCTCGCAAGCACGGTCGCACGCTTGAGAGTCCGCACGCGCGTGACGCGCACGCGCCGCGTATTCAGATGACATCCGACGCCGCGCGCCGACCAGTACATCTCGCGCTTGATTGGATTGTAGGTGACGCCAAGAATCGGCACTTCATCTTCAATCAGCGCGATTGCGACCGAGAACTCGGGAATGCCGTTGATGAACTCCTTGGTGCCGTCGAGCGGATCCACGATCCACACTCGCCGGCATTTCAGCCGGTCGTCGTTGTCGACAGTCTCCTCGGACAGCCACCCATAGGAAGGAAACGGATCGCGCAGCGCCTTCTTGATCGCGCTGTCCGCCTCGAGGTCAGCCTGCGTGACGGGATTGTCGTGGCCCTTCGATCCAATTTTGAGCCCTTCGCGCTTCCAATAGCCACGAAGAATCTCGCCCGCTTGGCGCGCCGCCTTTTTTGCAAGTGCGAGCTCGCGCGTCAAATCATTGTCTTCCATCATTCCTTCCAGCCGCGGAAATCCTATCTTCACCTCGGCGTCGATTCCATCGCGGAGTTGTTTGCCCTTTCTGCGATCATGAACCTAAGATGGCTTCCGGGGACCAAACGACTCGCCAGCTTGGGGAAAGCATCGATGGCGGTAATCGCGATTAGCCAGCAGATAGGCAGCAGGGGTATCGAGCTCGGTGAGCTCACGGCGCGCGAACTGGGGTATCGCTTCCAGAGCGGCGAGCAGTTGATCGCCGAAACTGCCAAGCGCTTCAACGTCAGCGCCGAGCAAGCGAAATGGTTTGACGTGCACAACCCGCATTTTTGGGAGCGCAAGACCGACGGCACCCGCTTCGCCGCTTACTACCGCGCCGTCTTCCTGCAGGAGGCGGCACAGGACCGGATCGTCGTCGCGGGCCGCGGCTCCGCGCACTTTCTTCCCGAAGGCGGATGCGGCATCAGGGTGCGCACGATGGCTCCTGTGGCCGACCGCATCAAGCACGTGGCAAAGGATGAGAAGCTCACGCCAGCGGCGGCGGACAAGCGCGTTCGCGATTTCGATGCGGAAGTGAAGGCGCGCATTCAGAGCCTGTTCGGGCAGGACATCGAAGACCCCGCGATTTACGACATCGTGATCAACACCGCGCGGCTTTCGCTGGCGTCGCACGCGATCACACTTGCGGCGCTCGCGACTCATATCGACAGCGAGATCAATCCGGAACGAACCAAGTGCATGGCCGATGCAGCGATCGCGGCGCAGGTACACGCGGCGTTGGTAGCACATCCGAAAATTGGCGACGCGCAGATGTCGGTCAATTGCTCGGCGGGATGCGTGCGCGTGAGCGGTCCCGGCCTGGTGCCGCCGTGGGACGGCCTCGTGATCGGAGTCGCGCAGAGTGTCGCCGGTGTCGCATCGGTCGAGGTCGGCGCTGAAGACGATCCCGTAACCTTGACGACCAGCTAGCTGCCTGCCGGATGCGCGCACTTATCCTTTTTTTCGCCACTGGAATATATTCCGGCTACGCTCCAATCGCGCCGGGGACTGCGGGGTCGGTGGTCGGGTTGGCCGTAGTGTGGCTCGTGTTCGGACCGCTCTGGGAGCATTCGCCGGCGCTGTGCCTGATCGTCTTCGCGATCACTTTTGCGATCGCGTGCTGGATTTCCGATCGCGCCGAGAAAATTTTCGACAACCACGACGATTCGCGCATCGTGATCGATGAAGTGCTCGGGATGGCGGCGACGATGTTCGGCAATCCGATCACGTTCGGATGGATGATGGTGGGATTCCTGCTGTTTCGAATCGCCGACGTGATCAAGCCGTGGCCGGCGAACCTGATCGATCGCCGCATGCGCAACGGCGCGGGCGTGATGCTCGACGATTTGGCTGCCGCAATCTATGCGAATATCGTGTTGCAGGTGCTCGTGCGCATTCTCTGAAGCTGCACGCCCGCAAGGAGTTCTCGATGATTCAGAACGCTGTGATCCTTTCAACCGGCGACGAAATCACCACCGGCAAGGTCGTCGATACCAACGCCAACTATCTTTCCGACAAGCTCGCGGAAATTGGAATCGATCTGATCGCGGTTATCACTGTCGGCGACGTTCCCGATCGTTTGGAATGGGCGTGGCGCACCGCGATCGAAAAGGGCGACGTCGTGATTTCGACAGGCGGCATCGGACCGACGGCCGACGACCTGACCACTGAAACGATCGCGCGCGTCGCGGGCGTGAAGTTGCGGCGCGACGAGGATGCCGTCGATCACATGAAGCGATTGTTCGCGGCGATCAGCCGCCCGATGCCCGAGAACAATCTCAAGCAGGCGGATTTTCCCGAGGGCGCGACGGTCATCCAGAACCCGCTCGGCACCGCGCCCGGCTTCAGGATTCCGGTGACGCTCGGTGGTCATACCGCGCATCTTATTGTGCTGCCGGGCGTCCCGCGCGAGATGAAACCGATGATGGAAAACACGGTGATACCGTGGATCGCGGCGAATCGCGGCACCGACCAGGTTTACGCGGTGAAAATTTTTCAGACATTCGGGATGAGTGAGTCGGCGCTCGATGAAGCGGTGGCGGGATTGATCAAGCCGGAGGAAGCGAAGGTTTCGTTTCGCGCGAGCTTCCCGCAGATTTCGCTGAAGATCAGAGTCGAGGGGAAACCGGGTGAAGTCGAACGCAAACTCGAGGAGTTGTCGCATCGCGTACGCGAGAAAATCTCGCAGTTCATTTACGGCGAAGGCGACACTTCGATGGAGGAAGTCGTCGGCCGCCTGTTCATAGACAGGAAACTCACGCTGGCAGTTGCGGAATCGTGCACCGGCGGACTGATCGGGCATCGGATCACCAATGTTCCGGGATGCTCGCAATACTTCAAGGGCGACCTGGTCACCTACACCTACGATGTGAAGGAGGGAGTGCTAGGTGTTTCAGATGAGACGCTGAAGGCGCATGGCGCTGTGAGCGAGGAATGCGTGCGCGAGATGGCGGCTGGCGCTCGCAAACGCACTGGCGCGAACGTATCGGTCGCGACCTCGGGCATCGCAGGCCCCGACGGCGGCACGCCGGACAAGCCGGTCGGCACGGTATGCGTCGCGCTGTCGGCCGATGATCAGAGCATCACGCGCAGATACCAGTTCCGCGGCACTCGCGACTGGATCAAGCTGATCACGTCGCAGGTCGCGCTCGATTGGTTGCGGCGCTACGCGCTCGGTCTGCCGATCGCCGACTCAGCAATATTCCGCCGCTAGTCACTCATCTGACACGCGCGTAGTTGATCAGATCGCTGCCGTTGCCGGCGAGGGCCAGCTTCCCATTGGTGGCCGCGCATTGGACGGCACTCGCCGACGATGCGTCGGTGCATAGCACGACGTTGGTGTCGCCGGTGAAGCACGCATCGTTGACGGTCGCGTTGCCTTGAGCGAGCTGCACGCGTCCCGCACAGACGTTGACCGTCTCTCTCACATCGACCGAGCCGAAGACGCTGTTGGCGAAGACGTCGCGCGATTCCTTCGCCCCTGATCCAGGCTCGCCGGCCCGCCCCGGCGGCTCTGGATGGGACCCACGACCGCATCCAGAGCCAATCATCGCGAATAGGGAGAGTGCCGCAAGAATTGTCGTTCCTGTTTTCATGTTCCCCAATCTTGGTGATTGATCAGGCAAATTCAGCACTCGCCCGCTGTACGCTGACGCCTCCGAACAGCGAGTACGCAAGAATGTCCAGTGGTAGAGGAGCATCCTCGTCGTCATCTATCGTGGCGCTCGAGTCCGAACTGTTCGCGGCTGTTTGCCGGCTGCGCAGATCGATCTTGCGCCCTCCGAACACGCTAAAGCCGTCGCACACCACTTTTTCGTCGGGGCGCACTCTCACTCTGGCACCGCCGAATATCGCGACGACGGTAACGGCAAGCTCGGGCGGCGCAGAGGTGAGGTCCAAGTCAAGTCCTCCGAAAAGAGCAAGGCCAAAAAACGATTCTCCACGATGGAGCATGCTCCCGTCGATCTTGTTTCCGGAAAAAATGGCTAGGCTCACCATGATCGCATCAATTCGCGTGCTTGATGTCGCCGTTGGCGGCGGCGTTGGCCGCTGCTGTGAAAATATCCATCGGCGCCAGCGGTGGACGACGCTTGCGCTTCAAGTCCGCGAGCTCGGCCTGGGCCTTGGCTTCGGCATTGCGCATCCGAATTGCTTCGAGCTTGTCGCCCAGCTCGGAGCCCGCGATTTCGTGATTTACGCCCGCCTGCGCAAGCATCCGCTGGATCGACTCGCGCACTTCTTCGAGCGCGCGCACGTCGTCGTCGGACGAAATCTCTTCGAGCGCTCGCTGGATTCGGACGCGAGCCTGCGCGTTCCTCATCCTTGCGATCATCCGAACCTTTTCGACCTTGAGCTTTTCAATCTCGCCCTTGAACGAGATCAAATTCTTCTTCGCGTCCTCCGCTTCCGAAGTCAGCTCGCCGAGCTCTTCGCGGAGCCGCGTGCAATCGCCGTCGAGGATATGTTTCCGCTGAATCAGGATCAGCGCGCATTGATCCTCGTTCATGTCGGCGGCCTGCCCTGCTTCTTCGTCGACTTCCTTCATCTCGGCGAGTTTTTCGCGCAGCTCGCGCTCGAGCTTGTTGCGCATGTAGATGACGCCGGCCGCCGCGGTCTTGAGCTGATGGTATCGGTGCACGCGATCCGAGATCGCGGACTCGTACACCGCCTCGGGGTCGCGCGCCTCGCGCGCCTTAATCCAGCGGCTTAACTTGCCTCCGAGCAATTTGAAAAATCTTGATAACACCTTCGTTCTCCTTTGCGGCCGCGAGCGCGATCCGCTTGCGCAGCCGGCTGTTGCTGAATTTTCAGATCCAACGCCTGACGCGGTACGTGTAGTCGCGGTACTCCTGGCCGAAGAGCCGCTCCATCGTTTCTTCCTCGCGCGGAATCACCATCCGATCGATCACCGCGAAGAAAACCGCCGGCGCCAGCAGCATCACGATCGATCCGAAGAAAATCGCCAGTCCCAACAACGTCGTCGCGAGGCCGAGATACATAGGATTTCGGGTCCACGTGTACGGCGGCCGCACGACAAATGCGGTCGGTTCGCCGTACGGGTTCCTGGTGGTATCGCGCGCGCCGAAAATCGCCGCGGCGAAACAAATCACTCCCGCGCCGGCCGCAACGACCAGCAGACCGATAAACTGCTCCCATCCGACCGTGCGCTCCTCTGGCAGGATGAAATGAAGCGCGAGCGCGACCAGCAGGAGAGCGCCCGCCAGCAGGGGCGGATGAATCTTCATGGTCGTGAGCGTGGTGCTGGAGGCCTGAGGTTCTGTCGAGTTCATTGCTTATCGTCTCCCCGTTTCAATTTGGGTCGCTCTTGGGCGCGAGCCCGATATCCGCGAGCGTGATCCCCAGTTCGCGCATCTTTTGTTGAAAGCTCTGCCGGTACATTCCAGTGCGTTCCGCGGCGCGCGAAATATTTCCCCCGGTCGCTCGCAGAGCGCGAACAAAAAAATCCCGCTCCCAATCGCCGACGAATTTTTCTTTCGCCTCGCGAAACGTCATCGCCGATTCGCCGTTGTCGCTGGAGACCGCCGCATGATTCGACGCGTTCGCGGCCGGCGAGTGATCGCCCTCCGGCTCCGATCCGGCGAAAAGATCTTCGGGGGTAATATCCGCCCCGGACGACAGGATCACCGCCTGCTCGATCGCCGCTTTGAGCGAACGCGCGTTGCCCTTCCACGGAGCCTCGACGCACGCGCGCATCGCTTCGGGCGTCAGCTGCTTCTCGGGGGCGGAGAAACGCTGGCGTGCCTCCGCGATAAAGTGCTGAACCATCAGCGGAACGTCTTCGCGCCGCTCGCGCACAGGAGGCACGCGAATCTCGACGACCTTCAGGCGGTAGTAGAGATCCTCGCGAAACTTTCCCTGCTCGATCATCGCTTCGAGGTCCTGGTTGGTCGCCGCGATTATCCGCACGTCCACGCTCAGCGGTTGATTGCCGCCGATACGCTCGAACACCTGCTCCTGCAGCACGCGCAGCAATTTGGCCTGCGTCTCGAGCGCCATGTCTCCGATTTCGTCCAGGAACAAGGTTCCGCCGTTGGCGGCTTCGAATTTTCCTTCGCGACGCGCGACGGCGCCGGTGAACGCGCCCTTCTCGTGGCCGAACAGCTCGCTCTCGACCAGCTCGCGCGAGAACGCCGCGCAATTTACTGCGATGAACGGCTTGCGCGCGCGCGGACTTCGAAAATGTATCGCGCGTGCGACCAGCTCCTTGCCGGTGCCCGATTCGCCGCGAATCAAGACCGTGACGTCGGTCGGCGCGACCTTGTCGATGGTCTCGAACACGCGCATCATCGTGCGCGATCGCCCGACCATATTTTCGAAAACTCCGGTCTCGAGCCGCACCTGCTCGAGCAGCTGGTTGTGCTCGCGCTTGAGCAGTTGCGTCTCCATCACCTTGCGCACTTTCATGCGCAACTCGTCGTTGTCGAACGGCTTGGGCAGGTAGTCTTCGGCGCCGGCCTTCATCGCTTCAACCGCGATTCGCTGCGTGCCGAACGCGGTGATCATAAGCACGGCGCATGTGGGATCGAGCTCGCGGACGTGCTTGAGCAACTCGAGCCCGCTCATTCCCTTCATGCTGAGGTCGGTGATGATCACGTGGAACAGCCCGGCCTTGACCTTCTCGAGCGCTTCCTCGCCCGACTCTGCGGTCTCGACTTCGTAGCCCTCCTTGGTGAAGAGCCCCTTGAGCGCGATTACGATTCCGCGCTCGTCGTCAACTATCAGCAATCGGCCTTTCAATTTCGTAGCCTCGAGGTCTGAGCGGATGGCGCCCCCGCCGCGAGCGGAACTATTGGCGTGGTAACCGCACCGCTATTATTGTTTCCCGCGTTGTTCTGCGGCGCCGGTTCGGCGGCCGCTTCACCCACGATGTCCGGCGATTCGGCCGACGACTGGACTACGTCGTCGTTGTCGCGAACCGAGTCGCTGAGCGGAATCGCGAGCACAAACTCGGTGCCCTGCCCCACTTTGCTGTGCACCTCGATCGTTCCGCGATGCGAGTCGATCACTTTTTTCGCGACGCCCAGGCCAAGCCCGGTGCCGTTGGTCTTCGAGGTGTAGAAGGGATTGAAAATTTTCGCGATCTTGTCGTCGGCAATCCCGCAGCCGTTGTCGCGAATCCGGACCGCCGCCATGCCGGCGCCGTTATTCTGGATCGCGAACTCGAGCCGGCGCTCGCCGGTTGTCGACTCCATCGCGTCGATCGCATTGTCGATGATGTTCGAGAAAACCTGCCGCAGCTTGTCAGCGTCGGCGCGCACGGTCGGACCGCTCAGGTATGCGCGCGAAACGGCCACCGAGTTCGCCTCGAGCTTGCTGCGCATCTGCGTCAGCGCGCCGTCGAGCACCCACGCGAGGTTCACGTTCTCGAACTTGTAGTCCTCTTCCTTCGCGTATTTCAGCAGATGCGACACGCTGCGCTCGACGCGTGCGAGCTCATCGAGCGCGACCTTCGCGTACTCGACATTCTCGTGCGAGGTGGGATCCTCGCCCATCTGCTGCACCAAGCTTTTCGCGGCCGCGATCGGATTTCGGATTTCGTGGGCGAAGGTTGCGGTCAACTCATCGAGCGACGCCTGCTTTTCGGTCCGGAGCTGCTCCTTTTCCTGCAGAACTTCGCGCTGAACTTCGCGTGCGACCGCGGGCTGGAACACGCGATCATGGACCCATCGCCAGCCGTACACTGCCGAAAAGTGGCTCGCGATTCCAAATCCCCAGCCGAGCGCCGGCCAGATGAACCACGGATATCCGCCGAACCCGGTCGTCATAAGATTGATGATGAACAGGAAGCCGATGATGATGCCGTACCACATCAGATGCACGAAGAAGCCGGCCTCGGCCTGTGCTCGTTTGCGGGCGCGCTCGTAGGTCTGTCGCTCGGCGTCGTTCTTGAATTGCGGTGGCGGCGGCATATCCTGCGCAGGGTCCGCGCTGACGCCGCTGTATTTGTTTGTCTGACGGTCGAATCGCGAGCGCATCTTGCGCTCGAATTTCTCGGCCTTGGCCTCGAACTTGCGCGCCATCTTGGAGTCGAAATCGCGCTTTATCTTGGCGTGAAGATCACTGGCGAAGCGCTCCGCGGACGCCGCTGTGGAAGCTTTCGCGTCCTCCGTCCACTTCGACCAGTCGCGCGACCATCGCGAGCCGCGCCCGTACTGCGACCAATCGGCGTACTTCATCCAGCGCATTCTGTTTCGTTTTCGATGTTGCACGACCGCGTAAATGATTAGTGCTATTATAAAGATGCCGAACATCCTGCCTCACCTGCGGCCGGAAATGCCGGTCCGTGTAATTGACCTATCGAGTCGCCAGAACTAAAACAATCGCCCTTCATCTGCTGGTCCTGACCTCTAAGTGCAAAGCGGATGCCGACGCACGATCGCTTGAAAAACCCAGCATTTGCGCCGATTCCAGGGATCATACACGCAAAGATGGCGTCCAGGTGCAGTCGCGCCATTGCAGTCCTCGCACTGCATCGAGCTTGATCCTCGCGGTTCCTTGACTTCGACCGCAATCGGAATATTTTCATAAGTCGAGCTGGCCGGGGTTGCCCGCGATTGAGGGATTCGATGACTCAGTACTGGCCATTTTCAGGTCTGGTGCGACAAAACGCTCTGCGCGAGCGGCTGATCGTGTCGATGGACCTGCGCGACCGGGCCGAGGCGCTCAAGCTGGTTGACCGCCTGGCGCGGGTGGTCGGGATGTTCAAAGTTGGACGCGCGCTGTTCATCGGCGGCGGCCCGGATTTCATTCGCGAGATACGCCGGCGCGGCGCCGAAGTTTTTCTCGACCTCAAGTTTCACGACAGCCCGCAAAAAGTGCTGCGTGCGGCGGTCGAGGCGACGCGGCTCGGGGTCAAGATGTTCGACATCCATCCGTACGGCTCGAATTGCGGCTCGAACGAGATGATGACGCGGACGCGCGCCGAGGTCGCGCGCATCTGCAGGACGGAGGGGCTTCGCCGGCCGAGTATCCTGGCGGTCGCGACGCTCGCCGATACGAAATCGCTAAATTCGACTTCGCGTCCTCCCGGCTCGCCCGACCGCGTCACCGAAATCGCTCGCTTCGCCGCCGACGCGTCGCTCGACGGCGTCGTCACCTGGCCGCAAGAAGTTACCCGCGTGCGCAACACTTGCGGACGCCGATTCATCATCGTGACTTCGGGCGTGCAGCTTCGCGAGCCGGGCGGCACGACCTCGAATACAATCACGGCCGCCGACGCGATCCGCGCAGGCGCCGACTATGTCGTCATCGGCAGTCCGATCTGGCGCGCCGCCGAGCCGCTGCACGCGGTGCGCGAGATTACCGATGACATCGAGCGCGGACTGCGCAACAGTCCCCGCCGCACGTTTGAAATTCTCAACCCCCGTCCCGTATAGTCTGGGTCCGATCGATCCGCGTTTGCCCTTTCCGATTCGAAGCAAACTGCGATTGCGCGCAATGCCAGCATCCGGAGCCTGTTCTTGCTTGAAATCCTGATTAGCCTGCTGGCGCTTTCAATCAGCGCCGGATTCATCGGCGCAATCTCAGGCCTCGGCGGCGGCGTGTTCATCGTGCCCGCGCTGGTTATTCTCGCGCACATGCCGATGAAGGTCGCGGTTGGCGCGAGCCTGATCTCGGTCGTCGCGACCAGCGCCGGCGCCAGCGTCGCGTTCGTGCGCGACGGATGGACCAACCTGAAAGTCGCGATGGTCCTCGAATGCGCGACCGTCACCGGCGCCGTAATCGGCGCTTATCTGGCCGGCGTCGTGCCTACCGTCGTGCTCGAATTGCTCTTCGCCGCGATGATGCTCCAGTCGGCATACTTCACGATCACCAAGCGCGGCGATGACATCCTGACCAAGGGTGATCCGCTCGCCGAGCGGCTCGACCTCGCAGGCGAAGTCCCCGATCCCAGCGGAAAACCGATCCACTACGAAGTCGTGAAAGTACCGCAGGGCGCCGCGCTGATGGTGGTCGCGGGCCTCATGTCGGGTCTGCTCGGAATCGGGTCGGGTGCGCTCAAGGTGATGGCGATGGACTACATCATGCACCTGCCGCTCAAAGTTTCGAGCGCGACCAGCAACTTCATGATCGGCGTCACCGCCGGCGCCGGCGCACTCGTGTTCCTCGCGCGCGGCGACGTTTCTACCACCATCGCTGCGCCGGTTGCGATCGGCGTCACCGCAGGTGCGCTCACCGGCAGCCGCGTCCTGCCGCACCTCAAGGTGGAGTCGCTACGGATCGTTTTCGTGATAATTCTTCTGTTGATCGCGGCCGAGATGGGATGGCGCGCGTTGTCGGGGATCTAAGCGATGCCGAAGCAGGACGAAGATCGAATACTCAGAGTCTGGACGCCGATTCTGCTGCGGACAATTCTGATCCTCGCGATGATCACACTCATCATCGGAGTCGTCCTGACCTACACCTTCGCCCCCGACTACTATGTCGACCGCTACCGCGCGGTGGAGCAGGGTCATCTGATCGGCAAGGAAAAGTTCGGACTGCTGCTTCAACGGATTCGGGAAGGCAATCCGCACGCGGTGTTGACGATCGGCTTGTTCGAGCTGACCCTCGTCCCGCTCGCGCGCGTCGCCTTCTGCTTCATGCTCTTCATCCGCGAACGCGATTGGACCTATGTTGCTTTCACCGCCTACGTGCTCGCGGGGTTGATAGTTGGCGTGCTGGTTGGGAGTGTTGGTTAGTGATCGATTAGAATTTCGGACGGAGGATCGCGCGATGGAAATAAAAGGCAAGGTCGGCGTCATCACCGGCGGCTCATCGGGAATCGGGCGCGCAACGTCGGAACGACTGGCGAAAGAAGGCGCGGCGATCGTGGTCGCCGATCTCGACGAGACGGGCGGTGCCGAAACCGTCAAACGAATCGAGAGCGCCGGCGGCCGTGCCGTCTTTGTGAAGGCGGACGTCACCAGGCTCGAAGACGCGCGCCGGATGCTCGACACCGCGGTCTCGAAGTTCGGCCGCCTCGACATCCTGCACAACAACGCCGGCATCGGCGTCGGTGCACCCGGCTTTCCCGACGCACCGCCGGAGCGATGGCATCTGGTGATCGAAATCGATCTGCAGGCGGTGATTCTCGGCACCGGCCTCGCGGCACCGCTGATGCAGAAGAACGGCGGCGGCGTCATCATCAACACGGCCTCGATGGCCGGCCTGTATCCGCATCGCCAGGACGCAGTTTACGGCGCAGCCAAGGGGGGAGTGGTCAACTTCACGCATTCGCTCGCATCATGGGAGGCGGAACGAAAGATCCGCGTCAACTGCATCTGCCCCGGGGTCGTCGATACGCCTTTGGTACGGAAGGGGACTGGAGCAGCGAAGAAACTCGGCATGAAGAGCTGGATGCCATCAAAAATAATCCAGCCCGAAGAAATCGCCGATGCGAGTAGTAAGCCTCGTGCGCGACGATTCACTATTCGGCTGCGCACTAGAGGTACGCCCCACCGGCCGCCAAATCGTGGATCCGCGCCCCGCCCCCGGCTCACGCAGATGATCGCGGCCGCTTTAGACGGCTGGGGTTACCGGATGCTGCCCCTTCCAGCCATCGGCGGTCGCTCTCGCTCAGGCTGCGGAGGACGTTCTGTGAACCGGAATTCGTTCTAGTTCGGAGCGGAGTTCACGTTCGGCGCGCCAGAGGTCACAGGCTTGCTGCATTCGCAGCCATATTCCAGGTCCGTTGCCGCAAAACCGGCCGAGCCGCGCGGCCATCTCGGGCGTTACAGATACCTTCTCGGCCATAATCCGATGAAGCGTCTGCCGCGTTACGCCAAGATGCCGAGCTGCCTCGCTGATCGAAAGACCGAGCGCAGGAAGGACGTCTTCACGCAGAATAGCACCCGGATGGGTCGGCCTTCGGGGCGCATCGCTTCTCGCTGCTCGCTTGGTGATCATAGTTGTACTTCCAGAAGCGCGAATCATTGCTTTTGACGGCAGTTTGAAAGTTACAGGTGTTTGGCGTCGGCCAGTACGCGCTTACGCGCGAGATCCTTCGCGAAGCTCAGGATGACACAAAAAAAGGACGGGCACGCGATGATGCTTGAGAGGGAAGCATGCGCCGCGGAAGTCTCGCGTGGCGGCCCTTAAGCGTTCGGAGGCTCTTGAGTACACTCAAACGCTTTTCCTCAATAGCCGTAAATTATAGTGGTCGCCCTCCTGGTCGGCAGCGTACTCCTTATCCGCGCCCAAAATTTCTAGTGGGGAGGGGAATGGTCGCAAGTGGATTGTGCACAACGGTCAACTGAAGACCCTCATCCAGCGTGTCTTTTCGCCAGCATCCGATGATTGCGCTCACGTTAGCATAGTTCGGATCGAGAAAATTTGCGGTCGCAACTGAGGAATTGTTGGGCTTTTTGATTGCGTGTTGTGGAACGTTTACCGGTTCGCCAACAGGCTCACCTTCTGGCGTAAACACCAAAGCAATAGGACCGATTGGAAACACCGCCTCGACGGCAAACGGAAATCCGCTGACTCCCAAATCGTTCATCGCATACTCTTGAAGGCGGCACGAGTTCACAGCGATGACGGTGCAATCCTTACGCGATAGATGCCATCGTCTCTGTGCCATTCTGAATAGTATTCGAGCTTATTAGAGCGCTTGTAGCATTATCGCGGCGCTGTTGGGTCTCGGGTTCTCTGTTGACGAAATTCACGCTGCGTACAGGGAATACGTTCCAATAGTTATGAAGCAATGGCACGCGTCGAGCCGGTCTCGGGCTCTCAAGCGTCTTGCAAAAAACATTTTTGGAGATCGAGGGTTCGATCAGTTCAATACCGAGGGAATCGTAGCCACCGGGCAGCTAGAAAAGCCAATGCTCTTCCTGGGCCATCACGCGGCTAACTTGGAGCCACGGCCCTTTTTTGGTGGTTTCGGATATGTAGCGGAGCGGTTATGCTTCGGGGCCGGAGTAACCGTTTTTAAGAGACCGACCATCAGAACGAGCGCTGGAGATCAGATTGAGGTAATGGACGGAGGTTATTGCGCAAACAATCCAGATTCTAAGCGCTTGATGCATGCTGCCGAAATCCCGAACTGACGTTCGTGTCGTCAGTATTGGCGTGGGATCATATCCAGAGCCACGACACTGGTCCGCTACTGCTGCCCAGCCTTTTCATTCTTGCGCTTATGAGAAAACGCTCAAACTTCATACTGAATCGATGGAACAGTTGCGTTCGGTTCTTTTCAAAGACGTTTGGACAATAAGAATCAATGACACTTTCGAACAGCCCGAAATGGCAACCGATCTTCTGGAATCTGACCTCGACAAATTGAATTTGCTTCATCAGATCCGAGGTAGCGAGTCATGTCCCAAACATGACAGACTTGCAAGAGCTGATGCTATGAAATCAGAATTTGTTCAAGTTGGGCGTGAGATTCACCTCGCCGGCAAGGTCACAGGCTTCTGCATTCGCACCATATTCCAGGTCCGTTGCCGCAGAACCTGCATAGCCGCGCGGCCATCTCGGGCGTTACAGATACCTTCTCGGCCATAGTCCGATAATAGCTCTGCGCTTACGAGATGCTGCACGTAGCTGCCTCGCTGATGAAAGACCTGTTCGAAGAAAGACGTTTCGCGCGCAAAGCCTCGGGATAGTGACCAACCCGCTCCGTAAATATTCATTCCGCTTGGTGATCATCATGCTCAGCGCGCGCCGGCTGCTGCTGCTGATTCCTCCTGGTAGGCCTTTGAGCTTGCGCTCAGCTTTGGCATTACGTGCTTGCCGATTAGGTCGACCGTTTGCATCACCTTTTCGTGGGGGATTGCGCCTACTTGCACCAGCATCAGGATCAAATCCACGCCCGCTGATTCGTAAATCTTTGCGACCTTCAGGCAGTCTTCCGGGTCGCCGACCATTACGGCGCCTGCCTCGATTCGTTTGTCCAGGTCGGCGAGCGAGAGGCGGTAGTCGCCGATTGCGACCGCCTGCTCCGCCATCTTCTTGTAGTACTCGTAGCCCTTCACTTCCTGCTTGGCGAACGGCGTGAACAGCTCGGCGGCCTTGCGCGTGGTGAAATCGATCGCATCCTTCGCGATCACCTTGGCTTCCTCGCGCGTCGGCGCGCATACGCAGACCGTGGCCGCGGCCGTGCGATCGTTCACGAACGCGCCGACCGGCTCGCAGGTGCTGATGGCTTTCTTGTAAATCGCAATGAGCTTGTCGAGCATACCGGGCTCGGAAATTCCAAAGCCGAGGGCGCCGATTCCTTTCTGACCCGCGATTTCCCACGTCACGGGCTGCGTCGCCGCCACCCACATCGGCGGATGCGGTTTTTGGATTGGTTTCGGAATCACCTCGCGCTCAGGCATTTTGAAGAACTTGCCATCGTGACTGAACGTCTCATTCATCCACATTTTCGGGATCGCGGCGACCGCTTCTTCCCACATCGCGCGCGAATCTTCGGGATTGACCTGAAAACCACCCAATTCCTGCTCGGTGATCGATCGGCCCGATCCAAATTCCACGCGCCCGTTCGACATGATGTCGAGCACCGCGATTCGCTCCGCCACGCGCACCGGATGGTTGAACGGAATCGGCAGCAGGCAGATGCCGTGGCCGAGCCGAATACGGCTCGTCACCTGGCTGAGCGCGCCGTACCAGACTTCGGGCGCCGACGAGTAGGACCATTCGCTGAGAAAATGATGCTCGACCGTCCAGACCGAGTGGTAGCCGAGCCGGTCCGCAAGTTTCACCTGCTCCGTGGCCTGATGGTAGATGTCGTACATGAAGCCGGGGTAGTGCGGCCGGCTCCGCTGAATCTCGTACTGCAGCGCAAATTCCATCAACTCGTTCCTCCCTCAGTCTGTCAGGCGTGAGCCGCGTCCGGGCGCGTGGCGGGTTGTGCGGCCGTTATTCCGCCCGGTGTTTTCCACGAATGAATCTCGTCGAGCGCGTGACGGCCGATAAGCTCGATCGACTTCATAATCCGATCGTGCGGGATGCCGCCGTACTGCAGAAAAAATAGAACCTGGTCTGCCCCTAGCTCGCGGTAGCGACACGCGACGCGGACCGCTTCGTCAACCGCGCCGACCGCGATCAGGTCGCCGTCTTTCAGGAAATCGTAATAGTCGGTGGTGAACTTGGCGGGATCGAACTTCGACGCGGTCTTCAGGTATTTGTACGACTCATCGGTCTGGCTTGCCGCCGCGACGCTGGATACCAGCTCGAAACCCCGGCGCACGTACCACAACACCGCTTCGCGCGCGATATGCTCGGCCTCGTAGGGATCGTCGCCGACCAGACCCATGATGTTCATCGAGACCTGGTTGTTTATCGTCTGTCCCACCGGCCGCGCGTTCTTGATTCCCTCGCGATAAATATTGATTCGCTCCGCCACTTGCGTGAGCTCGACGCCGAGGGTGAAGCACAGCACGCCCAGCCCGCGCTCCGCGGCGAGCTCGAAGGTGGTGGGATTGGTGGCAGCCACCCACATCGGAGGATGCGGTTTCTGAATCGGCTTGGGAATCACGGATACCGGCGGGTCGACGCTCCAGTACTTGCCGTGCATCGAGAAAGGATCCTCGCGCCACATCCGCGGGATCGCCTCGACTGCCTCGGCCCATCGCGGCCGCGTCTCCTCGGGACGAACGCCGAAGCCGAGCAGCTCATCCATCGTGGTCGCGCGCCCGGTGCCGAATTCGACGCGTCCGTCGGACATGATATCGAGCGTCGCGATCCGCTCCGCCACATGCACCGGATGATTGAAGGGCAGCACCACGACCCCGTGCCCGACGCGAATCTTTTTTGTGCGCTGGGTGACGCAGGCGAGGAAAACTTCGGGCGCCGAGCAGTAGGAGAATTCATTCAGGAAGTGATGCTCGACGGTCCACACCGAATCGAAACCGAGCCGATCGGCCAGCTCTATCTGCGCCATCGTTTCCCGGAACACGCGGTACTCATGATCGGCGGCGTGCGGCTTGACCGACTCGATTTCGTAGATGAGTCCCGCCTTCACTTTGTGACGCTCCACTGGCGCATGAACTCGCGCGCCTGCCGGCGTAGCGATCGGCGCAAATCGAAACGCGGGCCGTGCAGGTACCAGAGCATCGCGAGTCCCAGGTAGCTCGAGAAAATCTGCGTCGCGGCCCAACCCGGATCGAGTTCCGGGTCAAAAATTCCCAACCGCTGCCCGCGCTCGACCAGCTCGCGAAAACTCGCGATGCCGTCCAGGTTTACCTTGCGCATCGAGCGCAGCACCCGCGGTCCAATCTTGTGCGACTCGAGCGCAATGATCAGCAGTAGCCGGCTGACCCACGGATTCTTCTCATTGAGCTCCGCGATCGTATCGAACAGCTGCCCGAACTCGGCGCGGAACTCGACCGCGTTGGTCGCGTGCGCGGATTTTTCGAATATAAGTTCCCATTCGCCCAGCACCTTGGCGACGACCGCGATGAAGAATTCTTCCTTGTCGGCGAAATGCCAATACAGCGCTCCCTTGGTGACGCCGGCGGCGCGCGCGATTCGCGCCAGCGAGGTGCCGCGATATCCGTATGACGCGAAAAGATCCATCGCCGCGTCGATCAGCACCTGATCGAGCGAGCCGCGCCGGCGTGCTGGCGATGGCGCCGGCGCCGCGTTTTTGCGAGCTGGTGAAATCATCTGAACGATCGGTATGGTGAGACACTGCGGGTGTCGCGGTCAAGTGCGAATTCAACGAGACCAGCACCCACCAAAAATGGCTGCAATCAATTCGAGTCGACCAAGAGACGGAGATTACTCCGCCGAGAACGCGGCCGATGAGAAACGATCAGATGCGATCAGATGATCGCGTGTCAGTTCTGGCTGGAAGGCCCGCCGTCGGAACCTTTCATGTTGCGCTCGAGGCACCAGCGATCGATCACCTCGGCATTGAAACGCCAGTCGGTGCCAATCCTGAAGCCCGGCAACTCTCCGCGCCGGAGCAGCTTGTAGATCGTTGATGGATGCACACGGAGGTATTCGGACAATTCCTTGACCGTCATCACGCGCGGCAAGCTATACTTTGCTTCATTTGCCATGTTATCTCCCGGTAACGTAAGCCCCGTCACCCGCCTACTGCCTGGACTTGATGCTTTTTTTCGCATCGTTCGAATGATTCATCCGCCCCTTACGCCCACCATGAGTCTCTTTGAATGTCTCAAAATCATCGATGGGGGTCAAGAGCAGTCTAAGGGGATTTGCGATACTTTTCGCAGGTTGCTTCCCCTTTAATTCGTGTGAAATCACAATTTTCCGAAGAGAAATCGATACAAAATGCTTATCAAAGCTCTAAACTGCCTCTGCGAGCCCTGAAGAGATCATAAGTATGAGTAATCTCCATCTACTCTCAATCGTGCTGATTTCTAGTTTATTTGCTTACGTCCGTCCCGCGCAAGCAGAATTTACACTATCCAGCCCAGCTATCGCTTCCGAAGCGACGATTCCCGCTGACTATAGCTGTGCTGGTTCTGATAAATCCCCCGCGCTCGCATGGAGCAATACACCGCAAGCGACGAAATCGTACGCGCTTATCGTCGAAGATTCGGACGCACCCGGTGGCACATTTATTCATTGGGTAGCGTACAATATTCCGGCTCAAACGAAATCGCTACCCGCAGGCGTGCCAAAAACCGCAGAAATTGCCGGTGGCGGAAAAAATGGAATCAACAGCTTCGACCATATCGGCTACAATGGTCCGTGTCCGCCGCCCGGGAAGATGCATCACTATCATTTTCGTCTGTACGCGCTCGATTCGATGTTGCATCCCGGTGACAAGGACGATGCGGCTGCGGTCGAATCCGCGATGCAAGGTCACGTACTCGCGACCGCGGAGTTGGTCGGCACATTCGAAGCGACGAGGTGAAAGCGATTCACGATGAAGACGGTAGTCAAAGTCCTGGCTGGGGTGATCGTGCTCGTGGTCGTCGCGATCGTCGGATGGCACTACTATCAATTGCGGCGCGCGCGGCAGGCCGGCCTGCTCACCGAGAACATCACGCATGACGGCGATATCTGGAAGGCGGATTTTACCGCGCGCATCCCCGCTCCCGAGCAGACCGTCTTCGATGCGATCAAAAACGTCGAGAGCACCCACAGCGATCAGGTCAAGGCAGTGCGCGTCGTATCTCAGAGCGGGAACAAAAAGACTGTCGACATGGACATTGATGGTCCCGGCGGGCAAGTGATCACGACCGAGCTCGCGTTCGAGTACCTGCCCGATGAAAAAAAGATCGTCTACAACACGGTCAACAATCCGATGTTTGATACGCAGGCTGTGTACCAGCTCGGCGATGAAGGCTCGAGCACGTTCATCGACTATCATCAGAACACCCATATGCTGCAGTCACTTCCCGTTCCCGACGGTGTCATCAAGCAGGTGATTCGTGGCATCTTTGTTGCGCAGCTCGAGACCTTGAAGCGCCAGCTCCACGTCAAGACCGCGGATGAGTCGGACAACGACGACGAACCCTGAGCGGCGATTGCCGTTGCCCGCAAATACCAATATCGCGATGAACGAAATCGACGCTCAACTTGCCCTTGGCGTCGAGCTGTTCAATCGCGGCGAATTCTTCGAAGCGCACGAAGCGATGGAAGATGCGATGAACCTGCTCGATGACGACACCGCTGACTGGGATTTCTATCTCGGCCTGCTGCGCGCCTCGGTCGCGAATCACAAGCTCGGCGACGGTGAGCTCGCGAGCGCGCGATTGCATCTGCGCGCCGCGCTGAAATTCCTCGCGCCCTACCCCGACCGCCATCGCGGCATCAAGCTGCGCGAGTTCCGCAGCGCGCTCACGGCAGAACTGGCGCGCCTCGATTCCCAGGCAACCACGGTCACGCCGCCACGTATCGAGCTCGCCGGCTGATGATTCCGTTCACCACAGAATTCGTCGCGTCCGCATTCGCGCTCGACGGATGCCCGCGATGGAAACGCGCGGAAGTCGCACTCGCCGGCCGCTCCAACGTCGGCAAGAGTTCGCTGCTCAACGCACTCGCAGGCGTCAAAGGCCTCGCGCGCACCAGCAAAACCCCGGGCCGCACACGAGCACTGAACTTCTTTTCCGTCAACGATACGCTCGCCCTGTGCGACCTGCCCGGCTTCGGCTACGCAAAAATGAGTCACGAGGACGCGGCGAAAATCGCGGCGATGATGCAGGAATACATCCACGGCCGCGCCAATCTTGCCGCCATCGCCATTCTGATCGATTGCCGCCGCGGCCTTCAGCAAGACGAACTCGATCTTACCGCGATGGCCACGGAGCGCGGAATCGAGGTGATTCCAGTCGCGACCAAGTGCGACAAGTTGCGCCGCTCGGAGCGTGCCGCCGCGCTCAAACGTTTCGACCTGATGCGCGTGCCGCCAATTTTCTGCTCGGCAACTTCCGGCGAAGGAATCGACGACCTCCGCCGCCGAATCCTCGTCGTCGATCGCACTGGCGCCGCGAAACGCGCGGAGGCGCGATGACTCCCGAAGCCGCACCGACCTTCCATCAATGGCTGAAATGGGCCTTTGAGCATGCTGGGGAGACGGAGTGGAACAGCGAATGGTCACATACGTCTTACACCTGGGAAAGCGGAAGATGGCTTGAGCAGTCGCCGGCAGTTGGGCTCGAGTTCGTTAGTAAGCTATTCGAGAATCCGCTCGAGTATCTCTCTAGCTATAGCGACGAGCAAATCAACGAGGGGCTGTTTTTTATCGTCAGCACTGCGCGCTCGGCTCATTTCTACTGCCTCGTCGAAGGCGACGTCGATATCGCGCTGCGGAGAAGGTGCATCCGCTCAATTGAGGTCCTCACCCGCGAATTGCTCGCGCCGAGATGCTCAGACAATGTGTGGATCTACACGAAACCGCTCAATCATATATGCGATTTGCTTTGGGACCTGGTCGTCTACTGCTCCAACAGCACGGACTTGAATTCCAACGGAGCTCTATGGGGTGTTCGAAATCCCGAAATTGACGAGGAAGTTCTTGATACCCTCTCTTATATACTGGCGATGCCGAGTGTGGCATGTCAGCAATCTGCTCTCCATGGACTTGGCCACTTGGTGGACTTCTCTGGGCTAGGGTCGAGCGTCATACAGCAATTCTTGGACGACAATCCAGATTTGCGCAGTGACCTGCGAGAGTACGCGCAGACTGCATTGGTGGGCAAAGTAATGTGACTCCCGAAATCTCCATCATCATCCCGACGTACAATCGGCGCGCGATGCTGCTCGAGGCGATCGATTCCGTGCTCGCGCAATCGACCCAATCGTTCGAGTTGATTGTCATCGATGACGGCTCGACCGATGGTACTGCTGAACAGCTGATGCGCCTCGGCAAAACGATCCGAATCGAGCGCATCGACCATCGCGGTCCGGCGGCGGCGCGGAACTATGGAGTTGCGATCGCGCGAGCGCCGTTGATCGCGTTTCTCGACTCAGACGATCTTTGGGCGCCGTCCAAGCTCGAACGCCAGCTCGCCTTCATGCGCACGAATCCTGCCTGCGCCATTTTGCAGACCAACGAAATCTGGATCCGCAACGGTCGCCGCGTGAATCCCGGCGTGCGGCATCGCAAGCGCGCCGGCGACATTTTCATCGACTCGCTCCGCACCTGCCTGATCAGTATGTCCGCCACGATGATGCGGACCGATCTTTTCCGCTCGCTCGGCGGCTTCGACGAGATCATGGCGGCCGCGGAAGATTACGATCTGTGGTTGCGAATCCTAGTCGACCACGAAGCCGGGCTGCTCCACGACCCATTGGTGACGCGGCGCGGCGGGCATCGCGATCAAACGTCGGCGACGACTCCCGCTATCGATCGCTTCCGCATTCTCGCCCTTACCAAATTGCTCGCGGACGGTCGGCTCTCGCCGATGCGCCGAACCGCGGTCATCGAGGTGCTCGCCGAGAAGTGCCGCATCTACGCCGGCGGCCTCGCGCATCGAAACAGAATCGATCAGGCTCGTCTGTACGAGCGTGTCGCTGATGAGGCGCAAGACTTGGGAGCTGCTGAAATCGGTTGCGCTAT
The DNA here is from genome assembly GCA_963850125.1 of uncultured delta proteobacterium. GTDB lineage: Bacteria > Desulfobacterota > Binatia > Binatales > Binataceae > Binatus. Next base: position 103,418 of record CAWKKB010000005.1, read on the forward strand.
CAAATCCATCAGATCGGCGCTCAACGAAACTTCGCATGAATGCTGACGAGATCGACGCACAGATTCGGACGATTGCAGCGGAGCGACGGCTGCCGCAGAGCCATCTCGAACGATGGCTCGCGATGGATTCGACCTCGCGCGCCGCGATGCTCGACATCGCGCGGGCGCTGCGTCTTCGCACCGGTCAATTGGTGACGATTCTCGACACACTCGACGAAATTGCGGTGCGCGAACACGCGACGGTCGCGGCTATTCTCGGTCGGCCCGAAGTCCGGCGCATAGCGGATGGCTCGGGTTCTGCGCCTTCGCGCGCGAGCGCTCTCCTCGAAGTGCTGCGGACACTTCGATATCCCCGGCTCAAAAAAATGCAGGAGCAGCTACGCTCTGAAGTCGCAGCACTTAAACTCCCACGCAGCATTTCGATAGACTTGCCCAAGGAGCTTGGCTCTGATGAGCTGACGGTTTCGCTCCGGGCGCACAGCGGCGCTGAGCTGGCGCATCTGCTCGACGCGCTCGATCGCTCGCGCCAGGGATTGACCCGGATTATTGAAATGCTCGGCGGCAAAACGTGAAAAGATGAAATTCGAACTCGACGCCCTTTATGTCGAGAATGGATGCGCAGATTCCGCGTTGGCCACTCGCGTCCTCCGTGCGATTTCGCGCGACGTCCCCGTGACGCATATCGTCGATGCGCGCGAAGCCTCCCGGCCCGTCTCGGGCGCGCTCGATCCGTTCAGGGCGGGCAAGCGCCGGCTCTTGATCGCGCGCCGTAAGACTCCGTTCCTGATGCCGTGTCCTGCGGGCTCTTCGAAGTTCGCGTGCTGCGGATACCTGGTGCTCACACTCGCGTCGAACTGCCCGATGGATTGCTCGTACTGTTTCCTGCAGGAATATCTCGCCGACAATCCCGCGTTCCAGGTTTATGCGAACTACACCGATTCGTTCGAGGAACTCGATCGGCTCTGCGCCAACGCTCGCGGGCGCAGCTTCCGCGTAGGCACCGGTGAACTGGCGGATTCGCTGGCATTCGACTCGCTTACGTCGATAAGCCGCGACCTGATCGAATTTTTTGCCGCGCGCGAAAATCTGACGCTCGAGCTCAAGACCAAGACCGATGAAATCGAAAATCTTCTCGCAGTCGATCCGCGCGGACGCGTCCTCGTTTCATGGACCTTGTCCCCCGATGCCGTCTATCGCACGTCGGAGCATCTGACCGCGTCGCCCGCAGCGCGAATTGCGGCCGCGCGCGCCGTGCTCGACGCCGGCTACCGCGTCGCATTCCACTTCGATCCGCTGATCGCTTATCCCGACGCCGAGCGCGACTACCTGCTCTTGATCGACCATCTGCTGGACGTGGTTCCGCCCAAACAAATCTCCTTCATCAGTATGGGCGGTCTCCGCATGACGCCGCGACTGCGCGGCATCGCGCGCAGCCGTTTTCCCGGCGATCCGATGCTGTGTGGCGAGGACGTGCTCGCGTCAGACGGCCGCTTTCGTACTTTCACGCCGCTGCGCCTGAGTCTTTACCGCGCGCTGGCCGATCGTTTCAAAAAAGCCGGTGCGCAAATTCCCGCCTACCTGTGCATGGAACCGGCCAGCGTCCACGAACATGTCTTTGGCGCAGTGCCCTCGCGACCGGCTACAATCGGCGAGCGCCTCGCGCGCGCTTAAGATGCCGGCACGCAAAAAATCTCCCGCACGCTCGAATTCAATCGCGGCTTCGAACGGAAACCTGCGCGGCGCGCGCTCTGCGATCGACCGGCCGATCGGCGTCTTCGATTCAGGTATCGGCGGACTCACCGTGCTGAAGGCGCTGACCGCGGCGCTGCCGACCGAGGATTTCATCTACCTCGGCGATACGGCGCGGCTCCCCTACGGCACCAAATCCAACGAGGTCATCGTCCGCTACTCGAAGGAGAACACCGGCTTCCTGCTCGCCAAGGGAATCAAAATGCTGGTGGTCGCATGCAACACTTCCAGCGCGGTGGCGCTCGAGGCGATTGCGTCGGACACGATGGTGCCCGTCATCGGCGTGATCGAGCCGGGCGCACGCGCGGCAACCAAGACCTCGCGCGTCGGCAAGATTGGCGTGATCGGCACTGAGGCGACGATCGCGTCCGGCGCCTACACCCGCGCGATTCAACGGCTCAGCCCGCGTGCGGAAATCTACACTCGCGCATGCCCGCTGTTGGTGCCGCTGGCCGAAGAAGGATGGACCGACAACGCGGTCGCGGAACTGACCGTCGCGCACTATCTCGAGAGTCTGAAGCAGAGCGGCATCGACACCTTGCTGCTGGGATGCACGCACTACCCGCTGCTCCGCGAAATGTTCGCGCGAATTCTCGGCCCCCGCGTGAAAATCGTCGATTCCGCTACCGCGACCGCCGCCGACGTGCGCGATCGGCTGCGAATTCTCAAGCTCGCGCGGCGCGGCCGTGACGGCAGCCAGAGTTTCTTCGTCACCGAAACCCCCGACCGCTTCGTCCGCGTCGGCCGCAGATTTCTCGGCCCGCAGGTCGAGTCCGCCGTCCGCATCGAGCGCTAGCAAAAGCCCCTCTCCTGTCGACCGATTTCGCGATAAGATGATTTCCAGTTAAATAGCTAAACTTGGCGGATCGCACCGCGCCCACAACTTAACCCAAACTTGCCGGATAAATTGCTCATATAAGATGGCTTCAGCTTTTTCCCTCGTAGCGCGAAAAATCTTCGGCTCGAAGAACGAACGCGAAATCAAACGGCTGCGTCCCGACGTCGACGAGATCAATCGGCTCGAGCCTGAGATCTCGGCGCTTAGCGACGACGAGCTGCTCGCAAAAATCGTCGAATGGAAGGCGAACATCAGCGCGATCGAAGAGCGCGATCAGCGCGAAGAGGCGATGCTCGAAATTCTGCCGCAGGTCTTCGCCGTCGTGCGCGAGGCCGCGAAGCGGACCATCGGCCAGCGCCATTTCGACGTGCAGCTCATCGGCGGCATGATCCTGCACCAGGGCCGAATCGCCGAAATGAAAACCGGCGAGGGCAAAACTCTCGTCGCGACTCTGCCCGCCGTGCTCAACGCGCTCTCGGGACGGGGCGTTCACGTCGTCACCGTCAACGACTACCTGGCGCGGCGCGACTCCGAATGGATGGGGCGCATTTACGGCTTCCTCGGTCTAACCGTCGGCGTGGTGGTGCACGGCCTGACCGACCAGGAACGCAAGCTCGCCTACCGCGCCGATATCACCTACGGCCAGAACAACGAGTTCGGCTTCGACTACCTGCGCGACAACATGAAGTTCAATATCGAGGACTACGTTCAGCGCGAGCACAACTTCGCGATCGTGGACGAAGTGGACTCGATTCTGATCGACGAGGCGCGCACGCCGCTGATCATTTCCGGCGCGTCAGAGGAATCCACCGACACCTACTACGTCGTCGACCGCGTGATTCCGCGGCTCAAACCCGAAGAGCATTACACCATCGACGAGAAGATGCGCACCGTATCGCTCACCGAGGAAGGCGTGACGCGGGTCGAGCAGTTGCTCGGGGTCGAGAACCTTTACGACCCGCGCAACATCCTGCTGCTGCATCACGCGAACCAGGGACTCCGCGCGCATACGCTGTTCAAGCGCGACGTCGACTACGTCGTCAAGGATGGCGAGGTGATCATCGTCGATGAATTCACCGGGCGGCTGATGCCGGGACGGCGATGGAGCGACGGACTGCATCAGGCGGTCGAGGCGAAAGAGAACGTAAAGATCGAGTCGGAGAACCAGACCCTCGCGACCATCACGTTTCAGAACTACTTCCGCATGTACAAAAAGCTGTCGGGGATGACCGGCACCGCCGACACGGAATCGGTCGAGTTCAAGGAGATTTACCATCTCGACGTGGTCGTGATTCCGACCAATCAGCCGATGATCCGCATCGACAATCACGACGTCGTCTACAAAACCGAAGACGAAAAGTTCGACGCCGTGATCGAGGAAATCAAGGACTGCCATGAACGTGGCCAGCCAGTGCTGGTCGGCACCGTGTCGATCGAGAAATCCGAGCGCGTCGCCGAGAAACTGAAAAAAACCGCTATCAAGCATTCCGTGCTGAATGCCAAGAATCATGAGCGCGAAGCGGAGTTCGTCGCGCAGGCCGGCCGCTTCGGCGCGGTCACTATTTCGACCAACATGGCCGGCCGCGGCACTGACATCGTGCTCGGCGGCAATCCCGAGTTCATGGCGGCGGCTGAAGCCGGAACCAAGGAACCGAGCGATCCGAATTTTCAGGCCGCGCTCGCGAAGTACGTCGAGCAGTGCAAAGCAGAGCGCGAGAAAGTGCTCGAGGCGGGCGGCCTGCACATCCTCGGCACCGAGCGCCACGAGTCGCGCCGAATCGACAACCAGCTCCGCGGGCGTTCGGGACGCCAGGGCGACCCCGGCTCATCGCGATTCTACATGTCGCTCGAGGACGACCTGCTCCGCATCTTCGGCGCCGATCGGCTCAAGGGCCTTATGAGCAAAATCGGGATGGAGGATAACGAGCCGATCGAGCATCGATGGATTTCGCGCGCCATCGAAAACGCGCAGAAGAAAGTCGAGTCGCACAACTTCGATATCCGCAAGCACCTGCTCGAATACGACGACGTCATGAACAAGCAGCGCGAGGTGGTTTACCATCGCCGGCGCGAGCTGCTCAGCGGCGCGTCGCTCAAGGACGACGTGCTCGACATGTGCGACGCCTTGATCGAGGAAATCGCTGGGGCACATGGGAATAACGAAATCGATCCCGCGGAATGGGACTGGAAGGCGATCGACGACGCGTTCTTCAAGCAGTTCAAGTTCCGTCCCGGTTTCGACGCGCAGAGCGAAATCGAGGGCAAGCCGATCCACGGGTCGGACGATTTGATCGACCTCGCTTCCGCGCGCGTGCGTCAGCTCTACGATCAGCGCGAAGCCGAATTCACCGAGCCGGTGATGCGTCAGATCGAAAAGATCGTGATGCTGCAGACGCTCGACGCGTTGTGGAAAGACCATCTGCTCGCGATGGATCACCTGAAGGAGGGAATCGGGCTGCGCGGCTACGCGCAGGTGAATCCGCTGGTCGAATACCAGAAAGAAGGGTTCACGATGTTCGAGGCGCTGATGGCCGTGATGCAACAGGACGTGGTCGAGAAAGTTTTTTCGGTCCAGGTTCAGCGCCAGCAGGACGTCGAGCAGATTCAGCAGCCCAAGCCGCAGCGCGTCGTGATGAGCCATGGCGGCGAGACCGAGGCTCAAGCCGCGGCGCCCGCCAAGCGCGAAGAAAACAAAGTAGGGCGCAACGATCCGTGCCCGTGCGGCTCGGGCAAGAAATACAAACGCTGCCACGGCAAGTGACGCAGAAGGCGCCGCGCAACAGAGTCCAGTTGGAGCGGGCGGTCGCGGACGCGCGCACGCATCGCGCAAAAGCCCTGGCACATTTTCATCTCGCACTGTTCCACGACAACAACGCTCGTGAGCGCGACGCGATCCCGCATTACGAAGCCGCGCTAAAGTTGGGACTCGCTTCGTCACGCCGTGCTGAAGCGCTCGCATGGCTGGCAAGTAGTTTGTACAAGACCGGGCAGCCTCAAGCGGCGCTAAAGAAAATCGGCGCGTTACGAAGTCGCGCACCCGATGCCAAGTTGCGCATGTTTCTCGAAGGTCTCGAGCGGCGCGTGAGGCGCGCACTCTTGCGTGAGCGGTCGGTCCGCGTATAGTTCGGCGCACGGAGGATTCTCAAACTTGAAAGTCGCACTCGAGCCCACCGCCGTGCGCGGATTTAGATTCGCCGGTGTTAGCGCGGGCCTGAAGGCCAAGGCGGGAGCGTTGGACCTGGGCATCATCGCCGCGGACCGGCCAGTCTCAGCAACCGCGGTATTCAGCGCGAATCGAGTGAAAGCCGCGCCGGTTTACGTGACGGCGGAGCGCGTCAAATCGGGCCATCTGCAGGCGGTCGTCGCGAACTCGGGATGCGCCAATAGCTTCACCGGCAAAGAGGGAATGCAGCTCGCGCGCGATTCGTGCACGCACGTCGCGCAACTCCTCGGATGCGCGCCGGAACTCGTCGCGCCATCGTCGACCGGCGTAATCGGCCATCTCTACGATTTCGAGAAATTCAAAAACGGCGCCGCCGACGCTGTCCGATCGTTGCGTGACGACGGTCTTGCAGACTTCGCGCAGGCAATCATGACGACCGACACTCGTCCCAAAACTGCGTCGACAAGTTTTAAGGCAGGCGGCGCGACGATCACGCTCGCCGGCGCGGTGAAAGGCGTCGGCATGATTTCGCCGAAGATGGCGACGATGCTCGGCTACCTGGTTACGGACGCGATGATCGCTCCGACTTTCCTGAAAAAATCGCTCAAGGCCGCCCTGCCCAACAGCTTCAACGCGATCACGGTTGACGGCGACATGTCGACCAATGACACGGTGATAATTATGGCGAGCGGCGCGGCGGAGAATCGCGCGTTCGGCGCACGCGATCAAGCCGTGTTCGATCGCGCGGTCGAGGAAATATCGGCTGCGCTCGCGCGCGAGCTCGTGCGCGACGGCGAGGGCGCAACCAAGCTCGTCACCGTCGAGGTGCGCGGCGCTCGCAATCCCGCCGACGCCGAGCGTGCGGCTCGACAAATCGCGAACTCGCCGCTGGTCAAGACCGCGTTCTTCGGATGCGATCCGAATGTCGGCCGAATCCTGATGGCCGCGGGATCGTCGGGAGCGTACCTCGAGTCTGACCGGCTGGTACTGTGGATCGGCGGAGTGAAGGTCGCCGCGCAGGGCCGTCTGCTGACGGAAGCGCTCACGGACGCCGGCGCTGCGATGAAGGCGCGAGAATTCGAGGTGCGGCTCGATCTGCGATTCGGAAAATCGACGGCGAAGATTTTGACTTGCGACCTGAGTTACGATTACGTGCGAATCAACGCGGAGTATACGACCTGAGCGGAGGCAAATCCGGATGGCAAGCTTCGTCAAAGTTGCGAAGGTGGCCGAGGTGCCCGAGGGCAGCGGCAAACTGGTCGAGGCGGGCGGCAAACAAATCGCGCTGTTCAACGCGGGCGGCAAGTTCTACGCGATCGACAACACCTGCAAGCATCGCGGGGGCCCACTGGCCGAGGGCGAACTCGACGGCACCACGATAGTCTGCCCCTGGCACGGATGGGAGTACGACATCACCACCGGCGCGAACCTCGACGACGCGAGCATCAAGCTCGGATGCTACCCGGTGAAGTCCGACGGCGACGACATTCTCGTCGAAGCATGACGCGCGCGCCGACGAGATTCAGCGCGCCGCGAATATCCGGCCTGCGGCGTACGTCGCGCCCGCGGCTGCTATTCCCACCAGCATGCTTTCCAGTCCACTGCGCCACCACGGGCGGCTGGTGATGATCGTCTTGAGCGCGCCGACCGCAAACAGCACAAAGACAGTTGAGATGGCGGACACGCGCAGGCCCTGCCCCGGCTCGAAAAAAATGTAGGCCCAGACGGGCACCGCCGCGCCCGCGAGATATGACAAGCCGACGGCGAATGCTGAGCGAACGGGACTGTCGAACGATTCTTCGTTGAAGCCCAGTTCCTCGCGCATCATCACGTTGCTCCAGCGCGCGGGGTCCGACGTAATGTGCGCGACGATCTGATCGAGCAGCGGTCCGGTGAATCCTTTGTTTCGATAGATGGTACTGATCTCTTCGCGCTCGCGATCCGGCCATCGGCGGATTTCCTCGCGCTCGCGTTCTATTTCGCTTTGGTAAAATTCGATTTGCGAGCGCGCCGAGATGTACGCCGCCAGTCCCATCGCGACCGCGCCGCCAACCATCTCGGACAGTCCCGCCATCATCGCGGCGTTGCCCGTGGCGAACGCGGCTGCCACGCCCGACGTAACCGCGAACGAGGCCACCAGTCCGTCGTTCAGCCCGAGCATCACGTCGCGCACCCAGCTTCCGCCGGCAGCGTGAACCTGCTCCGTGTGATGGTCGTACTCGCGCATGCGGATCGAAAAAGGCACTAGCGGGTTCCTCCGGCGAGGGGAGCCACGATGCGCTCGGTGGCTGGCATGTCACGGCGCTTATGGCGATCGATCGCCTCGCGCGCCGCTTTGACTTCGGCAACGAGTTTGCGCGCGGCCGCGCGATCCGGCTTGTGCCCCACGTAGGAGTAGAGAAAATCCAACCGCGCCGCGCGACAGAGAAATCGCCCGATGCTGCGATCGAGATGCACGAGGTTCAGAATTCTGAGCCTCCACGAGACGTTGGCGGCGCGCCGGAAGTCCTCGAGGTCGATAAGGTACACGTTGAAGCCGCCGGTTTGGCCGTCCTCGACCATGATGTTGGTCTCTTGCAAATCGCGCGTGTAAAGCCCGGATTCGTGGAGCCGCCGGATTTGCGCCGCCACCGCGTCGGAAATTTGCTTGCGGCGATGCACGTTGCGTCCCTTGATTTCTCCGGGGCCGAGCATGAAGCGGCTCAAAGAGTCGGCGTTGACGAGCGCGCGGCTGACGAGATACGACGCTCGAATCGCGCCTGCTTTGTAAAAATCCATCGCCGCGAGCGGCTCCGGATGCGCGAGGCCGTGTGCTTTCAGCATTGCCGCGCCGGCGAGCGATCGCGCGGCGCGAGATCCGCGGATTCGCGCGTAGATGCCGCGACTCCATGAGGCAACTTCGACGCGCTTTACGAAGGCGCTTCCCGCGCCAGGGACGTCGATGAAACCTGCGATCGTTCGCGCCTCAGACTTGAGCACGCGAAAATGCGGCGACGCCATCAGCTCGTCGGCGCGCTCGACGACTTCGCGCCAATCCGGCGAGCGCGCATAGAGGACCAGCTTGCGCATGCGCGATCAAGCCTAGCCCTTTCGCGCGCCGTTAGCATCGGGGAAGCGGCGGGAGGGGCGAGGTCCGAAATTCGTCAAGGTCCGCGAGGATCGGGTCGCGAGGGAAGTCGCGCGAGAATCATTGAGCTGATTTCTGGTCGACGAAGTTGCGGCCGCGAGTGTATTAATTGAATCGCTAGACCCGAGGTACACTGGGCAACAAGGCATCCGCACACCCAATGATTCTTTCGGATTCCGAAATCCTCGAGATTCTGGTTCAGCGGGTCGACCAATTCCATCAAAGCGTCGGGATTGTGGCTGGAGTGATCGGTCCCAACCGCCGCTCGGTGGTTAGTTACGGCGCCCTGGAAAAGGATGACGCACGCGTCCTGAGCGGCGACACAATTTTTGAAATCGGTTCGATCACAAAGGTTTTCACCTCGCTGCTGCTCTCCGATATGTTGCAGCGCGGCGACCTTGCGCTGACTGATACTCTCTCCAAATTCCTGCCAGCCGGTGTCAAAGTGCCGCAACGGAGCGGACGACAAATCACACTTCAGGACCTGGCAACTCACACGTCGGGTTTGCCGACAATGCCGGCAAACTGGAATCCAAAGGATGCTGCCAACCCTTATTTGGACTTCTCGGTTGCGCAGTTATACGAATTCCTGTCCTCGTACGAATTGTCGCGCGACATCGGCTCTCAATATGAATACTCAAATCTAGGGGCTGGGCTGCTTGGTCACGTATTGGCGCTGTGCGCCAACTCGGATTACGAAACGCTGGTGCGCGCTCGCATTACCGCGCCGCTGGACATGAAGAACACTTGCATCGCTTTGTCACCTGAGATGAAAGAGTGTCTAGCGGTTGGACACGACTGGAAGCTTACGCCTGCCGCGAATTGGGACTTTCCGACGCTGGCTGGGGCAGGCGCACTCCGGTCATGCGCGAATGACATGCTGACGTTTCTGGCGGCAAATCTCGGTTACACCAAAACGGCGCTCGCTCGCGCGATGTCCGCGATGGTCGACGTGCGAAGACCGAAGGGCACGCCAGGAATGGAAGTCGCGCTTGGCTGGCATGTCCTTAATTCAGCGGATCAGAACGGTGTCATCATCTGGCACAATGGCAGTACCGGTGGCTACCGTTCGTATCTGGGCTATGATCCAAAGGCACGCGTTGGCGTCGTGGCACTCTCCAACGCCAAAACGACCGCGGGTGTCGATGACGTAGGCCTGCATTTGTTGAATCCGCAAGCTCCGCTGCTCGATGAGAACGCGTTTCCGCTCGCTAAGGAGCGCAGGGAGATCGCCGTAGATTCGAAACTCTTCGACAACTACGTGGGCCGTTATCAGCTGCGACCGAATTTCATTCTGACCATCACGCGTGAAGGCGACCGCCTCTTTGGGCAGGCCACAGGGCAGTCGAAATTTGAGTTATTCGCGGAAGGCGAGAAGGACTACTTTGTAAAGGTTGTCGATGCTCAAATCACCTTCGAAGTAGACTCTGCCAGCATGGCAAACCAACTCATACTCCACCAGTTGGGGCGGAACACCCTAGCGAGACGGATCGAGTAGAATTCCCTTCGACTGGTCGCGCTGGTCCATTACACGTCTCGCGAGCAACTGACAGGTTGATTCGGCGCCAACCAGACCGGGGACAGACGGTTGCGCGTCGCCGTGCCGAAAGGCGGGCGAGTCGGCGACAAAACGGGCTCTGGCGCGAACAACCGGACCGACGACATCGCCGACATCGCCGTCATCTGGCCTCCAACAACGCGCGCGCCAATGCGGGAAGCGCGAGGCATCCCTCACACCTCCCGAATCCCTCGGCAACGAAGCTACTTCTTGGGTTCGACGATCAGCGAACCTCCGATATGCGCGGGATGCAGCTGGCAGGAATACTGGAAGACTCCCGCCTTGTCGGCGACAAACGTGATCGTCCGCGGCTCGCCACGCGTCACAACTTCGGTGATGTTGTAAGCCGGAATGGTAAAGCCATGCTGATTCGACGCGCCCGGCACCTGGTTCTTGAGCGTGAGCTTAACCTTGTCGCCCTGCTCGACCGCGATCACACTCGGCAGCCAGAACTTCGTGTCGTCCACTTCGACCGACACGAGCGTAAAGCTCCTGGTGCCCGGTTCCTCCATCGCGGGAGCCGGTGCCGCGGGAGCCGCTCCCTGAGCCATCGCGATTCGGTTCGCGCCGGCGATTATGAACGAAGCCACGACCGCAATCGCGGCCATCGTTTTCAACATTGTCTTGGTCATCGGAAGTTTTCTCCTTGTTAGCAGACGAATGTATCACGACAACGGCGCAACTCAGCCATTGAATCGCTTCGCGAGTTTGGCCCATTCAGCGTCGTCGGTCCCGGCGCGATACGGAATGTAAAACGCGACCCGGTCGAGCAGCCCGTCGTAACGTTCTCTGACCTTGTCCGCGATATCGTCGAAGGTGCCCGAGACCGTGTACACGTCGAGCATCTCATCGGTGATTTCTTTCGCCATCGCGACCCACTCGCCCTTGGCCGCCTTCTCGTTCAGCCGCTGCGCGACGTCGCCCCATCCGTGCATGTCGAGCACGATTTTGTAGGTTCGGGTCGAGGCGTAAAAAGATATCTGCTGTCGAACCGCTTCGCGCGTTTTCTTGATTTCCTCCTGGTTTTTGCCGACGATCACGAACGCCATCGATTGGATTTCGAAGTCCTTGCGCTCGCGTCCCGCCTTCTGGAGACCCTTCTCAACGTTCGGCAGCACGTACTCGCTCAGATACTTGGGCGAGTTGAACGGATGCGCATGCAGGCCTTCGCACAGCTCGCCGGCCAGCCGGATGATATGTTCGTTGACGCCTGCGATGTGAATCGGCACGTTCGGGAAGTTGTGCCGCGCCGGGGTGAAGAACGGCGTCATCAGCGAGAAGTTGTAGTACTTGCCCTGGAATGAAAGCTTCGCGCCGCCCTCCGCCCAGCATTTGAATATCGCGCGCAGCGACTGCAGATACTCGCGCAAACGTGGCACCGGCGCGTCCCACTTCGTGCTGTAGCGACGCTCGATATGACCCTTGACCTGCGTGCCGAGCCCGAGGATGAAGCGGCCTTCGGAAAGTCCGGCGAGGTCCCACGCGGTGGCCGCGGTAATCATGGGGCTCCGCGGAAACGCAATCGCAACCGACGTTCCCATTTTGATTCGCTTGGTGTGCTCGGCTATCAACGCCGCCGGGAGAAAGCCGTCGTTGCCGGCCTCGGGAATCCAGACTGCATCGAATCCGGCGGCTTCGGCGGCGCGCGCCGCGGCAGGAACGTCGCGCAAATTGCGCGTCGAGAGACCAGTGTCGAGCTTCATATTTTTTGCTCCCGCGTAAATTTTTCAACGAGCGGGCGGAATCGTAACAAAGCCCGCGGCAAACTGGCAAAGCCGGCGGCATACAGAAAAGAGCGCATTCAGAGCGCAGTGGCCGGGAAAACGAAACGACAATGGCGAAAGAAAATTGCCGCGGAACCGGTGAGACGTTCAGATCAGAGCGCGCCGTCGGTATCGTAGTGGCCGCTCGAAATTCGCGGTCCGCGGAGGTGCTTGATCTTCAGGCTGTGATCGATCGTCACGTGATACATGTCGCCGAACTTTGAGATCGCCGGCTTGCGCATTTCGCTGGCGATGAAGTTGCTGCCGAGGTCGGGCAACTCCGCCAGTGCGGACTGGTACTGGTCCTTGATTTCGTCGAAGATCGCCCTCATCCGGGGCGAGACCTCGTGGTTCTCGCCGAGTTTCTCCGTCAGAGGATTAACCCAGGCGCCGTCTTTTTCCATCGCGAAGTGGAGATGCGGTCCGGTCGAAAGACCGGTCGAGCCCACGTTTCCAATCAGCTGTCCGATATGAACATAGCTGCCCGGTTTCACATCGGGACTGATCTTCGACAGGTGACCGTAGATGCTGACCATCTGATGCTGATGCTGGATGCGGATGCAGTTGCCGAGCTCGCCCTGCCATCCCGCGCTTATGACGGTGCCATCGGCGACCGATTTGACCGGCTCCCCGTACTTGGCGACCAGGTCGACGCCGACATGCGGGCGATACTCGTGGAGAATCGGATGCCAGCGATGAAACGTGAAGCCCGAGGATATGTACTGGAAATTGAGCGGGAACCGCAGGGATTGCGGACCGAGCGCGTGCCCCTGTTCGTCATATAGGTGAGGGCGGCCGTGCTCGTCGCTGAACGAAATCGCCGTCAGCGTGCGGCTTCCGAAACGAATCTGCGCCGCCTGTACGTCGCCAACCAGGGTGTACGAACCGTCGCGGCTAACCTTTTCCTGATAAATCAGCTTGACCGCAGACCCCGGCGCGAGCCGGTTTAGATCGTGCCGATCCGAGAAGGCATCCTGCAGCGACTTGACGATTGGCGTGGGGATTCCGTTCTCCGCGGCGGCGCGCTGGAAGCTGTCTTTGACCGCAAACGTCATCTTGATCGGACGAATGTAGTACTCGATGGGCCGAATTGCGGCCTTGAGCACGCCGGCGCCGAGGCTCGCCCCGATAACAGTGTTGTTTTGGTCGAGATCGTACTTGATGCCGCGCATCTCGCCAGTTTCGGGATCCTTATACAGCGTCAGCGGGTGCCCGCTGTGAAAATACCGATTCGATGTAACCTGCTGGATGTACGATGCCCACTGGTGAGCGTCGTCAGCTTCCATCCCTGCTTCGCGGAGGTAGCTTTCAATAGGCGCAGTGCGGTCGAGCATCGTGCTGATGGTGATCGACGGTGGCGCAGGCTCGGCAGACTCAGGCTGCTCGACAACGTCGGGGACGTCTCTTCCGGCGTCCATCTCGTAGCTGAGTGAATCGAGCGGGGAGGAAAAAGTCTGCGGATTTGCTTGAAAAAAGAAAAACAGCGCGGCAGTCGTCGCGATCAGGGCAACGACTATACCCGTTAACGCGCGTGGATATCCCACGAAGCTTCTCCCCCGAGCTGCCATCACGTCCGAAGCTAGGTGATTCGACTACCCAACGCAACCCTTACGTGTCTGTTGTGTGCTGTTCTGGTTACGACAGCGACAGGAATTCACACATCTCCGGTTACAAACAGCACAAATTGACCAACACCATGAATCAGCGTCGTGGTACGAAGACAGGGCTCACTAAGGACAATTGCGAGCCGCCCGATATCCATCCTGCTCAGCAGCTTCGCGGCTCTGGAACACTACGCGATTCTCGGGCGCCATCCTGTCGTAGCTGCCGCATCCGGGCCACGCGTAAATCTTGCTCCTGCGATTTCCAACGAAAGCGATTTGGCTGGCGACATTCTTCGCTGAAGGGGCTTTTGCCGCAGCCGAGCCTTCCGCGTGCGTCGAATCGCTCGGAACAGTGGGCTGTGTCCAGATTTCATTCAACAGACTCGCCAGCCTGAATCCGGCTTTCGCAAGCTGATGACCCGCGATTCCGTCGGCGCGTTCCAGGTACGAATAGTCGAGTTCGACAAGATGCCCCGCTGGATTGATGCAGAGATTGGCCGTGGGCTGGCATGGTTCGATAGGGATTTGCAGCGCGCCGTAGATATCCGAGCGCGCCACCTGATTCGATTCCCACGCGATGTCGTCCGCGGCAATCCACGAATCGGCATCTTTCTCAGCGGCGTACGTTCGTTCCAACTTGTGGGCTGTCGTCTCGGGCCTTCCTGAATCGACGCTGTATTCGAGACCGCGCACGACGGTGCCGTCCCAGGTCGCGTGAAGATTGGTTTGTCGCGAGTGCGAATCGACCGGCACGCAATTGCCGCCGCGATCCGCATCGTTCGCCGCGTGCAACGGTTGATGGATGTCGCCGACAAAATGGATCAGGAACGCCAGATCACCTTTCGCGCCCCAACGGTCGTATTGGCTGTCTTTCAGGCGCTTGGAGTATTCGTCGATCTTTCCGGTTACGCAGTTTCCACCGGGGCATCGCGCGGGAACATCTGCTCGCCGATCCTGCAAACAGATATCGATGAAATGCCATGCCGCCGTCGACTTATCTTCCTCGCGAAACTCGGTATCCGGTCGGATTGAAGCCGCCTCCATAGCCGCTGCAATTGCTGTTTTGTTCGCGGGCACGCCCAGGATATTTGCCACATGGCTCCCAGCCGCAGGCGTGAGATTGTCGGCCGCAATGACCGCGACGATTTTGTGCCCATCATCTCCCCACCCCCACGCCAGCGCAGGGCAGAGCAACACCGCGAGGATGACATTCGCGATTCGAAGCGTAGGTGAATGCAATTGCCGCAGCGTCCCTCTCTTCTTTCTTAGCATGGAGCCATTCTTCCTGAGCTGTACCTTTCCTTCGTCGGGTAAGACGTGTAAGACATCATTATGAGCTCGTCGACACTCTCGACCAAGGGGCAACTCGTGATCCCGACGCGATATCGAAGGGCGTTGAACCTGCGGCCGGGGGACAAGGTCGAGGTGACGCTTGAAGGACGGAAATTGATACTGGAGCGCAGCGCCCCACGCGCAGCGAAGCTGACGCGCGGAAAATTCGGGCGTCCTGTGCTGGTTTCGGCGCCGGGAGCCCCGGCGATAACGACCGAGACCGTCAACGCACTACTCGACGATCTTCCGTGAGTCATCTGCTCGACGTGAACTTTCTGATCGCGTGTGGATGGCAGTCGCATGCCAACCATGTGCGAGCGAGCCGATGGCTCAGCCGCACAAAGTCGTTTGCGACCAGCCCGGTCAGCGAGATGGGCTTTCTCAGAGTCAGCCTCAGTCCAGCCTTTGGCGCGCGGTTCGAGGATGCGATCGCGGTGCTTGAGGCAATCGTGCGGACGCGAGGGCATCGGTTCGTACGCGACGATACTCGTGCGGGATCGTTGCCGATGGTGACCACCAGCAAGGATGTTACGGACGCCCAGCTCGTCTATCTGGCGCGGCGCCATCGCTTGAAGCTGGCGACTTTCGACGCAGCCCTGTGTGAAAAACCATGGGCACGAGGAGTGGCCGAAGATCCGACCGCCTGATTCGTCGTCTCAGGCTGAGAGTATAGCTTCTTCACAACTCGACTGGTAAACCGATGCCATTCGCCGCAATTGACCTCGGCCGCCGCCGGATTGGGGTCGCCGTTTCCGACGCAGCCTCGATGGGCGCGCATCCACTGGGTATCGTCGAGCGGCGCGCGCTCAAGCACGACCTCGATGCGATTGCTGCGATGCTGCGAGATCGTCACGTGAGCACGATCGTCGTTGGACTCCCACTCAACATGGACGGCAGCGAGGGGCCTGCCGCTCAGTCAGCGCGGAAGTTCGCCGAGCGCTTGCGCGAAGTGCTGGCTCTCGACGTCGAGATGTTCGATGAGCGGCTGACAAGCTTCGAGGCGCGGGAGCGTCTGGCGGACGTGCCGATGCGAAAGGGCGCGCGCAAGACCGGTCTCGACGCGCTGGCGGCGGTGGTAATTCTCGAGGGCTGGATGCAGGCGCATCCAGAGAAAATCCCGACCGCCGGCAGTTAATGAAAAATCCCGGCATGGAATATAATTTCCTAGTAGATGAAGCGGGCGACGACAATTCTCGTGATCGCGATTGTCGTGGGTGTGTCTTACGCGGCGCTTTCGTACTTCTGGCTTAGTCCTACTGAAAGATTCACACCGCCGCGCGAGGTCACGATTGAAAAGGGCGAGTCGTTCCGCCAAATCGCGCGCGCGATCGCCGATGCGGGCGTCGTTCGGAGCGAGCTGGCGCTGCGAGTGTACGGCAGGATGAGCTGGACCGCGAGCCAGATCAAGCCAGGCGACTATGCCTTCAAGGGCGGCGAGCGGATTCCCGACGTGATGCGTCATCTGGTCAAGGGCGATTTTATCGTCGTGATGGTCACGATTCCCGAGGGCCTGACAGTGCACGAAATCGCCGAGCGGCTGGCCTCGACGGGGCTGGTCTGCGAGGACGAATTCGAGAACGCCGCGCGCAACGGCGAGATTGTCCGCGCGCTCGGACTGATGCCGCTCGGCGCGGAAGGTTACCTGTTCCCCGCGACCTACAAATTTTCGCCGCACGCGACGGTCAACGACGTGCTGGTCGCGATGCTCTCGCGGTTCTACCAGGTGCTGACCCCGAAGGTGGAGGAGCGGATGTTCGAGGTCGGCCTCGACGCGCGGCGGCTGGTCACGATGGCTTCGATTGTCGAGAAGGAAGCCAAGGCGCCCGATGAACGGCCTCTTATCGCGGGCGTTTTCTACAATCGATTACGGCTCAATATGCCGTTGCAATCCGATCCTACCGCCGAGTACCAACTCGACGACGCCAAGCAGTCGGTCGTAAGCGCGGTCCATACAACCTCCGCTTTCAATACGTACGATTTCACCGGCTTACCGCCGGGACCGATCGCGAATCCGGGATTAAAATCAATCGAGGCCGCGCTGTACCCGACGCAGACAGAATTTCTTTATTTCGTGGCGCGCGAAGGCGGCACTCATGTCTTTTCGAAATCGTACGACGAGCATCGGCACGTGATCGCGCTGGAGCGGAAAGAGCCCGCCGGCAAGCCACCCCCCGCCCGGTAAAATAAGGTCCTTCGAGCCGCCGATTGGACGGTCGCATCTGCGTCGAGTACGCTATAATTTCTATTCTTGTGAACAATCCGGTCGAGACAATCGGCACTGCGAGCGCGCGAATCGCGCGGCTGGCGGCAATCCGCACAATGCTGTGCGCGGTTGCGCCAGCGCTCACCGCGATCGCGCTTGGAGTGTTGCTCGAGCCGATCGGCGACGCGACATGGGGGCAGTACGGGTATTCGCTTGCGCCCGACCGCGGCGCGATGCTGAGCCTCGCATTGATCGTCGCGGGACTTGTCGTACTTGCGGCCGGGATGGTGCTGGCGTTTCGCGCTTATCGGCGCGCCCACGATTTCGTCGCCGCTGCCGCCGAGCTCGACGACCTGCTGGACTGCAATCAGGAGATCGTGACCTTCGCCACGCTGGCGAATCCGTCGACGCCGGACGCCAGCCGTGCGCGGCGCACTCCGCTGTTCCCGATTCTGTGGCGGCGCGCGATTGCACTGTTCGGCGGCCTCGACTTGCGCCAGGAATTCAGACTCGAGGTCGGCGAGCCGCTCAAGCGCTCGTCGATTTTTGCGGGCGTGGTCGCGCTCGCGATGATACTGGCGACTCTCGGGCTGGTGCGCGCGCCGACGCCCGAGAATAGAGAAGCCGCCAAGCTGCGCGCTATCGCCCAGGAGATCGCACGAACCTCGACCAGTTCCGATGATACCGCGCTGGCAGACAAGATTCGCCAGGCAGCGGACGCACTGGAAAATTCCAAGCTGCCGCCAGAAGAGAAAAAGGCGCGCATCGAGGAAGCGATGAAGCTGGCCAGGAAGGCCGCCGAAAAGCGCAACGACAGCCAGTCCGGTAAAAATCAAGGCACCGGCAAGTCGACCGCGCAGAACGGCAAGGGCAACGGCAACAGCAAGGGCCAGGGCAACTCATCGGGCTCAGGCAGCGGCCAGGGCAAGAGTGGGACGGGGGCCGGTCAGAATGCGGGCGGCAATAACTCGGGCTCCGGCAAGAACACGGCCAACAATTCCGGCAAGAACGACGGCGGAAAAGGACCGGCGAAGAACGACAAGAACAAGAGCGACCAGACCAACATCGAGCTCCAGAACGAGCTCGCCAAAGCCGATGCGCAGGTCGAGACCGCCGACGCAAAAAATCCCGGCCCCGACAGCAAGCCCGGCAACGACAAGAATCAAGGCGGCGCCAACAAGCCCGGCGACAAGCCCGATCAGAAGAGCGGCAGCCAGCTCGATCCCAACCGGCCCGGCGACATCCCGAAGCCGGGCGCCAACGGCGATCGCAATATTCCCAACGCCGGCGGCAATCCAAAAAACAACAAAGACATGGGCTCGAACCTCGGCGATACGCATCTCGGTGAGATGCCGACGACTACCAATGCGCAGCGCTTTCTGAAGCCGGGCGAGAAAGGCTCGACGGTGGACATCAAGGACGCGCGCTACGTCATGTTCCGGCTGCCGGGCGCGCCCACTTCCGGTAACGGCGGAAAAACGGTACTCGATACCGATCGGCCC
The DNA here is from genome assembly GCA_963850125.1 of uncultured delta proteobacterium. Taxonomy (GTDB): domain Bacteria; phylum Desulfobacterota; class Binatia; order Binatales; family Binataceae; genus Binatus. The sequence goes on from CAWKKB010000005.1 coordinate 122,257, forward strand.
AAGGCGACGACGGCTTACGTCAATGCTCCGCTTGCGCCGACCAGCGATGATGCGCCGCCCGACGAGCGGCAACTGGTGCCGCCGCGCTATCGCGACATGATTCATTAGATTCACGATAAGGAAGGACAACGGATGGGAGCGGCTCCTCAGCAAATTTCACCCGATCAGCGGGTGGCGGATTTTCGCAAGATCTTCTCGCGCGCCGAGAGCGAAGTCGCGCGCGTAATCGTCGGCCATCGCGAAGTCGTGAGAAAAATGCTGACCGCGCTGTTTTGCGGCGGCCATATTTTGATCGAAGGTGTCCCCGGACTCGGCAAGACCCTGATGGTCAAAGCGGCCAGCGAAACCCTTGGACTCAGCTTCAAACGAATCCAGTTCACGCCCGACCTGATGCCCTCGGATATTATCGGTACCCAGGTGCTGACCGAGGCCGATGGGCATCGCGAGTTCCAGTTCAAGGAGGGCCCAATTTTCGCGCACATGGTTTTGGGCGACGAGATCAATCGCGCGACGCCGAAGACGCAGTCGGCCGTGCTCGAAGCGATGGAGGAGCATCAGGTCACGGTGTTCGGCACGACCTACGTTCTCGATCCGCCGTATATTGTGCTCGCGACGCAAAATCCGATCGAGCTGGAAGGAACCTATCCGCTGCCCGAGGCGCAGATGGATCGGTTCATCTTCAAAGTCGTGATGGGATCGCCCAAGCCCGACGAGTTGCGCGAAATCCTCAATCGCACCACCGGCACCGCGCAAAACAAGATTCAGCCGCTGTTCGAGCCGTCTCGCGCGCCGGCGGCGATAGAAGATCTCAAGGCGCTGGTGCGCGAGGTAATGGTGGCCGAGCCGCTCGAGCGCTACATCATCAGCGTGATCGGCGGATGCACTCCCGGCGGCCCCGGCACTCTGCCCGAGGTCTCGCAGTATCTGCGCTTCGGGCCGAGCCCGCGCGGTGCACAGGCGTTGATTCTGTGCGCCAAGGTTAACGCGTTGCTGGCTGGACGCGTTAGCGTGAGCTACGACGACATCGACGATGCCATCATCCCGTGCCTGCGCCATCGCCTGTTGCTCAACTTCCAGGCCGAGGCTGAGAGCGTCACTTCCGAATCGATCCTCGAGCAGGTGATAAAGCGGCTCAAGAAGCCGCGCACGTAGCAATGTTCGGATTGCCGGATGAGTTTACGCCGGGATTTCTTGCCCGGCTGGAAAAGCTCAGGATCAGGACCCGCCAGCGCTATGCCGGGCTAGGCCGGGGCATGCACCTGTCGCCCAAGCGCGGCTCGTCGCTCGAGTTCAACGACTATCGCCACTACTCGCCCGGCGACGACTTCCGCTACATCGATTGGGGACTCTACGGGCGCAGCGACAAACTCTACATCAAGCTGTTCCAGGAAGAGGAAGATCTGCTCACCTACATCTTCGTCGATGCGAGTGCGTCGATGGGGTTTCCGGCGGGCGACCGCAAGTTCGAGTCCGCAATGCTGACCGCGCTCGCGCTCGCCTACGTCGCGCTGGCCAGCGGCGATCGCGTGATGCTGCGCGTGCTCGGCGGCAAGGGCGCAAAGGTGAATCCGTCGTTCGTCAACGGGCGCCATCGAATCGTCGAGCTTGCGCGCCGCCTTCAGGATCTCAAGCCCGGCGGGCAGTTCGATTTCGCGAGTTCGCTCGCGACCGAGCTGCACTCGATTCGGCGCGCCGGCAAAGTGTTTATCGTTTCCGACTTCCTGATGCTGCTCAACTCGGTCACGCGCGGGCTTGGAATGTTCACGGCCGCCTCGATGGATTTGACGGCCGTGCAAATTCTTGGCGGTCGCGAGCTGAATGGACAAGGACTCTCCGGCGACGTCGAGGTTATCGATTCGGAATCGGGCGAGCGGCTGCGCGTATCTATTGGCGATCGCGAGCGCACACAGTATCGCGAGACGATGCTGCGGCTGACGCGCGAAATAAAATCGTTCTGCCTCAAGCGCGGGCTGCATTACTCGCTCTACACGACCGATAACGACTTCCAGCAGTTCTTCGTCCGCGCGGTGCGCGACCTCGGCCTGGCGCACTGACGGGTTTTCATATGGGTCTTCTATATCCAGGCGCGCTCATATTTTTCGCCCTCGTGCCGGCGCTGGTGCTGGCGTACCTGGCCAAGGAGCGGCCGTCGCGGGTGACGGTCTCGAGCGTGCTGGCGTTCCGTGCGCTGCGCGGTTTTCGACGCGAGCGTTTCGGAGGATGGCCGCGGCTGGATTGGATGTTCTTCGCCGAGGTTTTAATTCTGAGTCTCGTGGTGCTCGCGTTGGCGGGCCCATTCATCTGGAAGAGAACCGCTCCGCTCGCCGTCGTGATCGACAATTCCGCCGCGATGCAGGCGCTGACGCCCTCGGGCCAAAGCCGCTTCGATATCGCGCGCGAAAAGCTTGACGCCGACTTGTCGGTCGAAAATGGCGGCGGCGAAATTTCGGTTTATGTCACCGCACCGCAGCCGCGACGGATCGCGCCGCCGTTCATCACGTTGACGGAAGCGCGGTTGGCGCTGCGGCGAATCAAGCCGATAGATGCGCCCAACGATCAAACGACGCTGGAGAACTTTCTGAGCAATCTTGCGTCGGAAGCGCGCGTCGCGAAGGTGATTTTCGCCGGGGCTAACGCGCTCGCAGCGCCGGTGCCAGCGCGCATTCATCCGATTGCGGTGGGCGACGCGGTCGCGAACGCGGCGATTGGATCGTTTACGCTGAGGCGCGAAGTCCTTGGCGCAGAAGCACTTCATGCGAGTCTGACCATCGCCAACTTCAGCCCTGAAACGCGCACCCTCGAACTGGTCGTGACCGGGGACGGCAAGGAAGTCGCCCACGCCCGGGAGGCGCTCGGCGCGCGCGAGACCGCCACGCTCGAATTTCCCGCGATACCGCCCGCGCGCATCTACCAGGCGACACTCGCGCCCGACGACGCGCTCGCACTCGACAATGTTGCTTACGCGACGGCAGGATCCGTCAAGAACCTGTCGATTCTCTTTGTCAGCCCGACTCCCGCCGATGCCGCCGGACTGAATTCGATTCCCGGTGTCGCGGTTACCGCAAAGAGTCCGGATTCATACTCACCTGACGAGCTCGGCAACTACGATCTGGCGATTTTCGAATACGCGACGCCCAAGGAAATCCCCGCGGTGAACACGATGCTCGTGATGCCGCCAGCGGGCGATCCGGTATTCGGATTGACGGTGACGCCGACCGCAAAGGTCGAGATCGCAGGATGGCGTACGACCGATACGCTCACTGATTCTGTGAACTTCCGCCTGCTCAGTCTGCGCGGCGGCGAGTATTTCGGGACCCATCCGTGGATGGGCCAGGTGGTCGGCGGCAACGGCGGAGCACTTTTGCTAAAGGGCGAACGCGGCGCGCATCGTTTCGTCGCCACCGGCTTCAATCCGTTCCCGTATCTGGGACGGCGCAACTTGCCGATGTCGGTCTTGACGCTCAACGCGATCAGCTATCTGGCGGGCCTGGGCGGGAGCAGCAGCGGCTATAGGACGGGGCAGCCGTGGCTGGTGCCGGCGGGAGTCGAGCGCGTGATTCTTCCGTCGGGAAGGAAAAAGACTGCGCGTCCCGGCACGCTCTTCAACGATGTTTCGGAGCAGGGAGTCTATGAACTGGTAGGTCCCGGCGGCGCGCAGACGCCGCGCGCGGTAAATCTTGCCGACCTGACCGAGTCGGATCTCTCGAGCTTGCCACTCCTCAAAGTCGAAGCCGCAAATTCGGGTTCCAGCGCCGCGCCGGTGATGGAAAAATCCTCGCTTAGCGATTACCTGCTCCTGGCGATTATCGCGCTGACCGCTCTGGAAGCGGTCATCGTGTATCGGCGCCGGCGGATGGTCGAGGCCGCCCCATGATACCCGCAGGCATCCCGCACGATCTGACCTTCGCTCATCGCGAGGTGCTCTACCTGCTCGCGATCCCCGCGGTCGTCTTGCTCTGGACTCTTATCAATGCGCGCGAGCTTCGCCGCGTGTTTGCACCGCTGATGCGGGCGATGGTGCTAGCACTGTTCGTGGTCGCGCTCGCAAATCCTCAGCAGGTGATGCACTCAGAAGGCGCGGCGCGCCCGGCTATCATCGATGCGAGCGCGAGTATCACCCCTGCGATGCGCGCGTGGACGCTGAAGTTGCTGCGCGACGACCTCGGCCTGCGTGCGGGAGACCCAGCGTACATGTTCGCGAGTGATGCGGCGCCACAATCGATCGGCGCGGTCGAGTCGGCCTTCGGCAACGGGACCGGATGCGCCGAATGCGGTCCCGGCGCCACCAATCTCGAGAGAGCGCTCTATCGTATCGCCGCGGATCCCGATGCTCATGGCGGGCCGGCCGTGATGGTCACCGACGGATGGCAAAATCGCGGAGACGCCGACCGTGCGACAAGCGCGATTGTCAACGCCGGGATTCGCCTCGACATCTTCACGCCGCCCGGTGCGCGATCGATTCCCAACGTCGCGATGACGGCGCTTTCGCTTCCGCCCGCGCTCGAAAAAGCCGCACCATTCGCGCTCGGCGTTACGATGGAAAATCTCAACGACACTCCGGTGACCGGCACAATCGCAATCGAGCGCGATGGCGCGCTGATCGATCAGCGAAGAGTGACGCTGGCGCGCGGTTCGCAGCGCTTCGACTTCCCGGTCCGCACCGAAGCTGCCGGCCTGGCTTCGTACTCCGCGACCTATAAGCCCGACAATCCCGCGTTCGACGCCTACCTGGAGGACGACTCGCTCAAGGGATGGGTGGGAGTCGGGACGCGGCGCAAAGTTTTGATCCTCACCGACAGTGCGAAGGACGCCAACTACCTCGGCACCGTCGTCAATCGGATGGGACTCGATCCCACCGTCGTGCCCGTCACAGGCGGGTCGTGGGACGGTGCCGTCGCGGGATACGACGCGGTGCTGATCAACAACGTCTCGAGCGAACGAATCGCGCCGGCCGCACAGAATGCGATGGTGACGTACGTCAGCCGCGGCGGGTCGCTCGCGATGATCGGCGGCGATTCGAGTTTCGGTCTCGGCGGTTACGCCGACAGTCCGCTCGCGGCGGTGATGCCGGTGACGATGAAGCCACCGCAGCATAAGGAAAAGAAACGCGCGCTGGTTTTGATTATCGACAAGTCGGGATCGATGGGCCGCAACGACAAACTCACTTACGCGAAGGCCGCCGCCGAGACCGTCACGAAAAGTCTCAAGGACAACGACCTCATCGGCGTCATCGGATTCGACTCGCAGCCGTTCGTCGTGATCCCGCTGCAATCGGTCGGGCAGAGTCGCGCGTACTTCGATCAGATGATCAACCGGTTGTCCGCGCACGGCCAGACTTTCCTGATCCCCGCACTGCGCGAGGCCGAACGCACGCTCGGCAACAGCGGCGTGCAGGTCAAGCACGTCGTGATTCTGACCGACGGCGAGACCGGAGGCACCGCCGAGATGTACTACGACCTCGTTTCGCGGATGCATCATGATTCCAACACGACCATCTCGACCATCGCGGTCGGCACGGAGGCCAACGTCGACCTGCTGCAGGCGATCGCGAAATATGGCGGCGGTTCCTATTATCAAACCGACAGTCCGAGCAATCTGCCGCAGCTTTTCGTCGAGGACTTCAAAGCGCATGGCGGCGAGATCACGATGGTGGAAAAAGAATTTACCCCGCTCACCGAAAGCCCGGACGCGATTCTGAAAGACCTCGCATCACGCCAGATGCCACCGCTCAAAGGCTACGTCTCCACGGAGATCAAGCCGCGCGCCACGATGGACATGTACGTCGATCGCAGCGGCACGCGCGAGCCAGTCATCGCGAGCTGGAAATACGGCGCGGGCAAGGTGATGGCGGTGACGACGGACGCCAGCGGGCGATGGTCCGGGACGTGGATCACCACCAATCTTTTTGCGCCGCTGTGGGATCGGCTGCTAGCGTGGATGACACCGGAGATGCCGGCCGAGCCGAAGATCGACGTGGCACTCGGCTATAACGCGGGGCGTATCAATATCAAGCTCACCGACTACAGCGCCGAGCCCGGCAACGCCGCGCGCCTGGTTACTGTGATCGTGACGCGGCCGGACGGGACTCGGACCGAGACCGCGCTAACTGAAGAAGTCGTGGGCGAGTTGTCGGGATCGATCGACGCGCCCGCGCCCGGCAATTACTACTTCGAGGTGCGCTCGCCCGCCGGCAAGGACAAGAAGTTCCCGCCGCTCGCGTTCACCGTCAGCCCGAGCGTCAATGCCGAACTGCCTCGCCCCGAGCCCAACTACGCACTGCTGGAAAAGCTCGCGTCCGCGACCGGCGGGCGTCTCAATCCGTCACCGGCGGAAGTTTCTACCGAGCGCGCCACGCTCGAGCGCCGCGTCTCAATGAATCCGTACCTGCTCGTCGCCGCGATGATTCTGCTGATCGGTGAAGCTCTCGTTCGCCGCCTGACAACATGAAGAAGCACGCCGCAATTCACGCCAACCATCGCGTGCAGCGCGACTATCCCGCGAAGGTGAAATTTTGTCCGCTATGCGGCGCCGCGATGGAGTCGCGCGTGCTGATACCCGAGAACGCCGAGCGCAAAGTCTGCACGCGATGCGGCTTCGTGCTGTTCCCGGGACCGAAGCTGGTAGCTGGATGCTTCGTCGTCGACGCGGGGCGCGTGCTGCTCCTCCGACGTGGTATCGAACCCGCCGTCGGCAAGTGGACCTTCCCCGGCGGCTACGTCGATTTCGGCGAGAACGCCGCCGACGCCGCGATTCGCGAGACGCGCGAGGAAGTTGGCATGCGCGTCGGGCTCGGTGCTCTGCTCGGAGTCTTCAACGATTCGGCGATCACCGTCGTCGTCTATCTCGCCACGCCCGGCAAAGAACCTCCCTCGCTCTCAGAGGAGGCGACCGAAGTCCGCTACTTCGCGCCCGACGACATTCCGTGGCCCGACCTCGCCTTCCCGACGACGACCGAAGCTGTGACCGCTTGGGTCGCCTCGATCCGAAAATCCCGCCAATCGCCGTAAATTTCCGGCGTCGAGCATTAGCTGTACTGACGTAAGTATGCTAATTAATTTATCCTGATACCCCGGCACCTGCGGGCCATTCCAAGACCGAGGAGGTGGCTTTTATGGAACGGGTTGAGGTAGTTGGTGGCAATGTTTTCGTGATTCGCACGCGCCAATTGGGTCCAGACTGGTGGTGCTGCGACCTTTATGAGCGAGTCGACACCGATGCGGTCGAGGCCTTCGTGCTCGAGGACTTCGGCCAATCGGAAATCGAAGCGATCGGGATGGCGCTCATCGACGCGCACGAGCCCAACCACATCCAGCATCACCATCACTGATTCGCGCCGCGCTGACCGTTGAACGATTAGATTTTTCCCGCCGACGGCAGAATTTTCTGCCGCTCGTAATCTGCCGTCACAGTATCGATTGAGTCCGCCTGCTCGGGCGATTTGTCGTCGCGGATACGCACGATACGCGCGAATCGCAACGCCATGCCCGCGTCATAATTCGGACTGCGCTGGATATCATTATAAGCAACTTCGACCACGACCTCGGGACGAACGGTGACAACTCCGTGCGCCTCCGCGGTCTTGAGCGCCAGCAGCCGCTCCGTCATCGCGCGGAACTGCTCGTCGCTGAGACCCTTGAAGGTCTTGCCGAGCATCGCGAAACCTCCACGCTGGTCGCGCGCAGCCAGATGGTAATTGGAAAGCCAACCGTGGCGGCGGCCGTAGCCCCATTCCGCCGCGACGACCACCAGGTCCAGCGTGCGCGTGTGCTTTATCTTGAGCCATCCGCGGCCGCGCGCGCCCGGCGTGTACGCGCTCGCGAGCGACTTCGCCATCACGCCTTCATAGCCGGCGGCGACCGCGTCGGTGTAAAATTTCTCGGCCTCGGCGAGATTCGGCTTGATGATCCGTTCAACGATTTCCAGCCCGGCTGACGCCTGCAGCTCTTCGAGCATCGAAATTCTATCCGCCCACGGACGATCGATCGTGAGCGCGCCGTCGAGCGCGAGCACGTCGAATACGTAGAGCTTCAACGGTTGCTCCGTGCGCGCTTTCTCGACCTCGCGAGTGCGTCCGAACCGGCGCATCAGATCCTGAAATGCGGCCGGACGCCCTGACGCGTCGACGCCGATCACTTCACCGTCAAGAATCGCGTGACGCGCGCCGATTCGATTCACAACCTCGACCACATCGGGAATGCTCTCGGTAATCTCGTTCAGTCGGCGCGAGAAAATTCGCACGCTGCCGTCGGCCCCGTGATGTATCTGCACGCGCGCGCCATCGAGCTTGTGCTCGAGCGATAGTTCCGGGCCAAGCGTGGCGAACGCCTCCGCGATATCGTCAACCGGAAACGCGAGCATCGGCTTGAGCGGCTTGACCGCGTGCGTGCCCGGCGAAGAATCGCTCCCGGGAAACTTTTCGGTACCGGCTGGCGATCGGATCATTCGCACGACGCGGCCAAGGTCGGCCTCCAGCATGTGAAGCCGGCGAACTTCAGGAACAGGCCGCGCGCTCATTTTTGCAATCGCCTCGAGCATCAGCCCTTCGCTCACGCCATGGCGCATCTCGCCGATCAGAATCTTCGCGATGTACTTGCCTTCGAACGCGGAGGCGCGCGTGAACAGCTCGCGCAACGCGTCGAGCTTGCGGTTGCGCGCATGGCGCCCTTCAATCGCGGCGATCTCCGCGAATTTTTGGTTGAGCTCGCGAATCATAAGCGTCGGTTTGGGATCGGTGCCGCGCAGCTTGAGCGTCATCTCGACCGCCTCGCCGAAGTCTTCGGCGGCGGTGAAGATATCTTCGCCCTGGTCGGCGCTATCGGTCATCTCGGCAACGATTTTCCAGATTGCGCGGCCGCTTATCTGCAGGCGCTTCTCTTCGCCCTGTTCGACCGCGCGCCCGACCATGAATCGCGCCGCGATTTCGGCCTCATCGATGTCGAGCGAGGCGAGGAACGTGCCGACCTCCTCGGCCATCTGCAGCCGGCTCTGAGTCTGGCTGAGCGACTGGCAAACGACCGCGAAATCATAAAACGAAGGCATTAGTCATCCTGACGAAGCGAGCAACGCGAGCGGATGGACATGGCTACTGGCCTGCGGACAGCGGCGCGTAAGCGCCGCCGGTACCGGTTCTGAAATCGCGCAGCGGCCCTTTACTGGGCCGTTCCGAACGAAACGGGGAACCCCTACCCTCGAGGGAAGGGGAACAATCGCGGGAGAATATCTGAACGCTCTCAGCTCGCAATCTGGTGCGACTTCGCGAAAGGCAGAAACACTTTCAGAAATTCGTCGCTGCCATCCGACATGAACGCGTGCCCGACACCTGGGATGATATGCAATTTAGCGCCGGGAATTTGCTCCGCGAGTATCTCCGAGTTCTTCGCCGGGATCAGCACGTCCTCGGCTCCCGTCACGACCAGGGTCGGCGCCTTGATTTGTGGCAGACGCTCGAACGTCTGCAGCGTGTACGTCGCTTCGAGCTGGCGCTGAAACGCGAACGGCGGCGTCGGATGCTTGAGCAGTCGCGGAATAGTGGCCTCGAGCACGGCACGATTCTCCGCGATGTACTTTGGAGTGTGCCCCAACGGCCATCCGCGGCGAATCACCTCCTCCGGCGAAACGCCTTCGCGCGGCGCGGTCAGAATTTTCAGCGATTCGGGCGGCGGCGGCACCGAATGCTTGCCACCCGCGGTGGTGCATCCGAGCGTGAGCGTCGCCGTTCGCTTCGCGTGCCGCAGCGCGAATTCCTGCGCGATCATCCCGCCCATCGACACGCCGAAAATATGCGCCCGCGGGATGTCGAGCTTGTCGAGCACGCCCGACGCGTCATCGGCAAACATCTCGATCGAATACGGCGCGTCCGGCTTGTCGCTCTGCCCGGTTCCGCGATTATCGAACGTGATCGCACGAAACGTGCGCGCGAGCTCGGTTATCAACTCGGGATCCCACGCCGCTGAACTGGCGCCGAGACCCATGATCAGCAGGAGCGGCTCGCCTTTCCCGGCAACGTCGTAGTTGAGGTTCACGTCGCGGACTTGAATCTTTGGCATCTCGACATCCTCACTTGTTAACGCAGAATCCCTGCTTCTTCATGTAATCGACCGAGTTATCGGTCAGCGCCGACTCCGGCGTGGCGTCGGCCCGGTAGATCGACGTATGCTGCGGATCGTAATAGCACATGAGCTTGATACTCTGGCCCGCGGGAATTTGAAATTCGATTGAATCGGGAAGATTGGGCGGTCCGTAGGAAGGCATCGGCATCGTCGCCTTCTGCTCCGCCTGCGGCGCTGCGGTCCCACCCTCGGCCTCGCACATCTTGATCGCATCGATCTTGCAGGCGCCCGGTGGTGCGGTCGACATTTGCATACTCGCCAGATTCATCATCGGCGATTGCTGCTCCTGTTTGCTGGAGCACGACGCGGTGCAGGTCGTGATCGCCGCCAGAATTGCGAGCGCGCCGGCCACTCTCGATACCCTACTCGCCGTGATCATCACGATTCGCTCACGCCCTTCAAGCCGCCGTCGATGCGACCGCGGCGACTTCGCTCTGCGCGCGCTCCTCATTCCCCGTCTTGCGGCATCGAAGGATTAGCTCGCTGCGCGCGATGTAAGCGATCTCCTCGATCATGATTCCGTGGCGCGCCAGGATCTCACGGAGCTGGTCGAGCGTGTAATGCGTGACGTGCTCGATCTTGTATCCACCCGGCATCAGGAAGCCGTAAATCGGTTCGATAACCCGCCAGCCGATGGTCGCGTAGTCGGGCGTACCAAGGATCAGCGTGCCACCGGTCCGGAGCACCCGCCGCATCTCACTGAAAATCGACTCGTCGTATCGGATGTGTTCGATGACCTGCGAGCTCATCACGCAGTCGAAGGAATTGTCTTTGAATGGCAGCGCGAAGGCCGATCCGTTGACCAGCGGAATTCCGTAGCGCCGCAGAAACCGTAATTTTGCGTAGTTGAAGTCCATCCCGACCACGTTGTTGAGGCTCTGCACGATCAGGCTCGAACCGCATCCCGCATCGAGCACGCGATCCGCACCGCGCGCCCATAAAACCGTGATGCGATGGCGCCGGCGCTGCCAGTAGCGTTGCGGCGGAATCCGGCTGTAGAAGGCGCGTTCGTCGTAATCGGCGGACTTGAGCGAGTTGCGGATTTTCCACAGCGATAGCGAAGAACGGAAAATCTTCCAGCCGAAGCTGAACAGCTTGGCATGCGAGCGCCCCGCGCCGCGCGGAAAATATGTGAACGGAACTTCCACGACGCTGAAGCCGCTCGCGTAAGCCTTGACCAGGATTTCCTCCTGCACCTCGAAATTCGCCGACGTGAGTTCCAGGTCCGCGAACACCTCGCGCCGGTACAGGCGATATCCGCTGGACATATCGAGCACCGGTATCGAGAGCATCCGGCGCAACACCTGGTTCAGAAACCAGCTGGTCGATCGGCGGATGAAGTCGGAGTAGGCAACCCCGCCCAGCACGTAGCGCGACGCGACCACGATGTCCGCGCGGGGTCGCGCCCGCCACATTTTGACGACAAAATCCGGGTCATGCGACTGGTCGGCGTCGAGCGTCAGCACGTAGTCGCCGCGCGCCTCGGCAATCCCCGTCACCATCGCGCCCGCGTATCCGCGCCGGCGTTCTTCCACCACGCGCGCGCCGAGCTCTTGCGCCACTTCGCGAGTGCCATCCGTTGACGGGCCATCGATCACGATGATCTCGTGGGTAATCCGCTCGCGGTCGAGCAACGCGGTTAGCCTGGGGAGGAGCACCCGCAGGTTTTCGGCCTCGTTCATGACCGGTAAGATTACGGACATGTCCATGCGGGTTTCAGTTTCCTTTATGCTCCAACAAAATGGAATATGACGAGTTGCGAACGTCGCGCGCCGGGCGCTCGCGTAGTATTCTCTTCGGCGGATGAGGATGGGCGTGCGGATAAAACCAATCTCGAAAACTATCGCGCTTGCGGTGATCGTTATTCTGGCCGCGAGCTCCACATCTTCGTTTGCCAAGGTCTTTCATCGCCATCCGGTCGAACCGAAGCCGCATGAAGAAGCCCCTGCCGTTCCGCTGAGCTCGATTCACGTGCTCGGAGACCGGCCGGCTCCCTTCGCCCTCGACGCGAGGGCCGCCTTCATGATCGACGCCGACACTGGCGCGGTGCTGTACGCCTACAACGAGCACGAGAAGATGCAGCCCGCCAGCCTCGCCAAGATCATGACGTTCTACCTCTCGCTCGACGCGCTGAAGGCCGGCAAAATTTCTCCCTCGACCGACGTGACGATCAGCGAGAATGCATGGCGGCTCTCGATGAACGACACCGTCTCGCGGATGTTCCTTGGGGTCGGGCAAAAGGTCGCGGTGAACGATCTGTTGTATGGCCTGATGGTTTCGTCGGGCAACGACGCCGCCGTGGCGCTTGCGGAATACCTCGGAGGCAGCACCGACGCGTTCACCAAGATGATGAACGACAAGGCCGGTGCAATCGGGCTCAAGGAGACTCACTTCAACAACCCCGATGGATTGCCTGACGAAGGCGAGTTCACGACCGCGGCCGACATGGTCGCGCTGGCGCACTCGCTCGTGATTCATCATCCGGAGGCGCTCACCTACACCTCGGCCAAGGAATTCACCTTCGCCAAAATCTCGCAACCCAACTTCAACAAGCTGCTGCTCCACGACCAGCGCGTGAACGGAATCAAGACCGGTCACGTCGACGAGGCGGGCTATCACCTGGTCGCGTCGGCGACGTCGAATGGGATGAATCTGCTGTCGGCCGTGCTCGGCGCTCCGAGCGAGGCACGACGCGTTACCGAGTCCGAAAAATTAATCGATTGGGCGTTTCGGACCTTTGTCAGCTACCGGCCGGATTTGAAAAAGGCGATGCCTCCGGCGATACCGGTGCACGACGGTGTCGCCGAGGCGGTTGCGATCGGGCCCAACGGTGAAGCGGTGTTCACGCTTGGTCGCGGCGAAGAGACCAAGGTGACGGTTCAATTCGAGCCATCGGTAAGGTACGTGGACGCTCCCGTTCATCCCGGCACCCAGGTCGGTGACCTGACGGTTCTGCTCGCGGGCAAGCCGGAATCGACGACTCCAATCGTCACCAAGGCGAGCGTCGAGCGCGCTGGATTCTTCGGCCGCCTGCGCCAGAAGATCGGCCGCATGCTGTAGGCGGCGGCGCGCTACCCTGTTAATTCGTCGAGCAGCGTCTTCGCTTCGCGCAGATCGCTGGTGTCGAAGCCCTCGGTAAAAAACGCGTACGCTGGCGTCAGCGTTGCGCGAGCCTCGTCGCGCCTGCCGGTTCTCAACAACAGCCGCGCCAAGCTGGTCGCTGCGCGGAGTCTCCACGAGTTCGCCTGCTGACGCACGCCAATCTCGATTGCGCGCCGGAAGCATCGCTCGGCATCGGCAGCTCCGTCCGGACGCAGAGTAATTGCCTCGCCGCGGATCCTGTGAACTTCAACCTCTAGCAGGCGATGGTCCTTTTGCTCGACTCGTTCCGCAATCTGGTCCAGCGCTCGCAGGCATTCGTCCACTCGTTTCATCGTCAGATAAACTTCCGCCAGCATGATGAATGAAAACGTGTATATCAGGTCCGCGCCGCTGGCGGCCAGGCTCTCGACCGCCTCTTTCAGCATCGCGAGCCCGGAAGTCATCATCGCTTCATCGCCGCGAAATTCGCCTTCACCGGCGATCGTGCGCGCCAGGCACATTTCTCCCGCCGCCAGCCAAAACGGAAGTCCGTTCTCGCGCGACAGTTCGATCAGCGCCTCCGAACGGGGCCGCACCTCGTCATACTCATGTCGGAAATGCATCAGCACGACCGCGTACATGTTGGCGAACGCGACACTGAAGGGACGGCGAAGCTGGAGCGCCATTTCGTTCGCCTCGTCCATCCTGCGCTTGGCCTGGTCGGGGAATCCGGCCAAATGAAGCGCCCAGGCAAGATTGCAGCGCGACGGGGTGACCGGCGTCTGCAGCATCGGCACGTAGCGCGGCAGGTCGCGGTCGAAAACGTTGGCGGCGATCTCCAGGTGTTCGCGCGCCTCCGGAAATTCCCCTAACCAGAGCTGCGAAGCCCCCATCGCGTTGTGCGCGACCGCCGTCGAGAGATCGGTTTCCATACGCCACGCCATAACCAGCAATCGCTCCGCCAGCAGGCGGCTCTCGCGCAGTTGTCCGTTGGCGTGGTCGAAACTCCAGAGCCCCGCCAGCACACCGAACATTTCTGGGGTCTCGCCGGCATGGCGGCAGAGTTCCTGCGCGCGCTGAATATTGGTCGCCAGCTCCGCAGACGAAAATCCCTGGACCGCAACCAGCAGCGGCCCCATCATCATCTGGACCTTCAGTTCTTGCTGATCGCGCTCACGCGATTCCGGCATCGTCGCGATCAGGCGCAACGCCTCGCGCCCATAGCCGATCGCGTCGTTGTAGGCCGACCTCGCTCCGGCCTGCTCGGCCGCGCGGCGCAAGTATTCGATCGCCTTCGGTGCGTTCGCACTGCGACTGTAGTGATGCGCCAAGTCTGCCACGTGATCGTGTAGCGTCGACGCGAATATTTCTTCGATCGCCTTCGCCGAGTGCTCGTGAATCGTCCTGCGGCGTTGCATCAGAACCGAGTCGTACGCGACCTCCTGCGTCAGCGCGTGCTTGAAGGTGTATTCGTTTTCGGGGAAGGCCGGTTGTTCGTAGATGAACTCGGCCGCCTGCAGATTCGACAGCATCGGCGCCAGCTCATCATCGGGCTTGCCGACCACGCGGCGCACCAGGCCCATCGGAAATTCCTTGCCGATCACCGCGAGCGATTGCAGCAGGTCCTTGTCCGCCGCCGCGAGCTTGTCGATACGCGCCGCAAGGATGCCCTTGACGGTCGACGGTATCTGGATCGACGTCAGCGGCTTGGCAAGTGTGACGGCGCCGTCGCGCACCAGCACGCCCTGATCGAATAGCACCTGCACCATCTCCTCCATGAAAAATGGATTGCCCTGGGTACGCTCGATGATGCTCGCCTTCAACGGCGCCAGCGCAGGCGCGTCGCCCAGCATCGCCGTCAGCAGCTCGGCCGCGTTGTCCGGTCCGAGCGGATCGAGACGCAGCTGCGTGTAGTAGGTTTTGTTGCCCCAGTTGTGGCGATACTCGGGCCGGTAGTTGACCATCAGCAGAATTTGCGCGGTGCCTATCGAATCGCCGAGGAGCTGCAACAGCGCTTCGGACTCCGCGTCGACCCAGTGAAGGTCCTCGAAAATAAGAATCAGCGGCTGATTGAGGCTCTCGCGCACGATCAGGCTTTTGACCGCCTCGCGCGTGCGGCGGCGCCGAATCGAAGGATCCATCCCATCCAGACCGGAGTCGCCGGACGGAATTCCGAGCAGCGCGAACAGATGCGGCAGCGTATCCTCCAGCGCGCGGTCCAGTGCCAGCACCTTGCCGGTGACCTTCTCGCGCCGCGTGCGCTCATCGTCGCGATCCGCGATTCGGAAATAAGTCTTGAGCAGATCGACCACCGGCAGGTACGCGGACGCTTTGCCGTGCGAGAACGAAAACGCTTCGAGCACCAGGCACTCGCTCTGCCGGCGCATCTTGAATTCGTAAAACAGGCGCGACTTGCCGACTCCTGCCTCGGCCATCGCCGCAACGATCTGCCCATGCCCCCCGCGCGCATGCTCGAGGGCCTTGTCGAGCTGCTCGAGCTCCGCACGACGGCCCACGAACTTCGACAACCCGCGCGACGCCGACATCTGAAGCCGCGTCCGCAGCGGGCCGATCCCGATCACCTCGTACACGTTGATCGGATCGCTGACGCCTTTGATTCGCGTCGCGCCGAGCGATTTCAAATCAAAATAGCCGGCCGTGAGTTTCTGCGTCTGCTCCGTGATCACGATCGATCCGGTCGGCGCGAGCGTCTGCATCCGCGCCGCCAGGCTCATCGAATGCCCAATCGGGGTGTACTCGGTATGCGCGTCGTCGGTTCGAATCGAACGCACGACAACTTCGCCGGTGTTGAGCCCGACCCGAATCTCGACCGGCGGATTTCCCGCCGCGCGCAGACCGGCCGAATACTTCGCCATGTCCTCCTGCACCCGCAGCGCAGCGTAGAGTCCGCGCTGGGCATGGTCTTCATGCGCGACCGGCGCCCCGAAGAGCGCGAAGATTCCGTCGCCGGTGGACTGCACGATGTAACCGTCGTAGCGATGGACCGCTTCGATCATCAGCTTCAGCGCAGGATCGACAATCGCCCGCGCCTCTTCAGGATCGAGACTCTCCATCAGGTCCATCGATCCCTTGATATCCGCGAACAGCGCCGTCACCGTCTTGCGCTCGCCGCCCGACGCGTCCGCGGCGTCCTGTTCGAGCCTGACGCGAACCGCAGGCTCGACCATTGGCGAAGGTGACTTGGAGTTAGCGATGGCTTCCCGAGCCGCCGTCAGCGCCATCCCGCATTCCCCGCAAAACTTAAACTCGGGCGGATTCTCCAACCCGCAGCGCGAACACTTATTCCGCAGCGCCGCCCCGCAGCCGCCGCAAAACTTCATCCCGCCCGGATTTTCCGTGCCGCAACTGGAACATCGCATCGCGATGAGTTTATCCCTGCAATGAGGTTCTGGCCTAACCGATTAGACCACGGAGATCGACTCTTTCTCCGCCCTCTCCCTGTTAGGGAGAGGATGAAGGTGAGGGTCCTTTTGCAGCGCGCTATGCCGCGCGCGATTTAAGATTCTGCGTCTTCTGGTGTCAGCTAGTCTCAGCAACCCGGGACATTGACGCAGTTATCCGGTTGGTTGCCCTTCACCGGGCTGTTCTGCTGGCTCGCGCTGCCTGTGAAGAGATAGATGCCGCCACCGCCCGTGCTCGCCATATTCGCAGTGACCGGGCTATCCTTCAGCGTCAAGCTGCCGTCGTCTGTTATGACAATCCCGCCCCCCCGCCCCCCAATCGGGCCGCTGGCAGTGTTGCGGATCACCGGGCTGCGATTCAACTTCACGGTGCCGCCGAAGACGGCCAACCCACCGCCCTTCTGGCCGGTGGTGGTCGAGACAGCTCGATTTTTCTTTATCGGGCTGTCCGTCACGGTTAGCGTGCCCCGATCATTGACTACCCCGCCGCCGTCGACGCCCGAGACGTTTCGAGCGATTGGACTGCTAATTAATTCTGCCGCGCTTTGGAAGTCGTTGTATAGACCGCCACCGGAGAGCGATGCCGAGTTATCGCGAATCGGGGTGGATGTAACCGAGAGCATGCCGCCAAGATTATGAATGCCGCCCCCGATAGCGGCTGTATTGCCAGTGATCAAGCTGTCCTTCACGGTCATGATCGGTATGTCGCGCACCGCTGCCATGCGGTTGTTGTCGAGCCCGCCACCACCGCCTAGAGAGACGTCGTCCGTGTGGTTGTCGACGATGCTGCAGCGGGTCACCTCAAGTTGACCGTGGTTCTCGATGCCGCCTCCGCCCCCGGCGGTCCCCACTATGTTGTTGCCACTTACCCCTGGAGTCAGTCAGGGACGCTGTGCCGAAGTTGCGGAGGCCGGCCCCCGCCGCAAGTGCGATCGGTGGCGGGTAGGGCGGCGGTGGTGGGGGAGGGAAGGTGGCTACGTTGTCAGTCACCGTGCAACGAATCAGCGTAAGGGTTCCATCGATGTCGTTGGCGATGCCCCCAGCAGCCTCTTGCCCTACGTTTTGCCTGACGGTCACGCTGATCAGCTTCAGCGTCCAGTGATTCAGGATCCCGCCGGCCGGCAAAGCTTTACCATTCGTGAATGTCGCGCCCCTGATGGTTACATCGTAGTCGGTACCAACCTCCAACACCGTGTCCTGCTGGTTGCCATCGACGATCGTTTGCGTTGGGCCGTTCCCGATCAAAGTCAGCTTCGTGGCCGCTACCGGCGAATCGATGAGAAGGTTTTCGGTGTAGGTGCCCGGGGCGATTTTGATGCTGTCACCCGTCTGCGCGACGTCAATGGCGGACTGAATCGTGGGGTAGGTACAGCCGGTGGGGCAAACCTTCAAGGTGCTGGCAACGGCAGCCGACGGATGAATCCACATCGCCGCGCTGGCCGCAGCCAAGATCGTAATGAAACGCGTCACACATCCCCCTTATAACTTGGTGTCCAGCACTACCGATGACATTGCAGCATGGCCTCCATCTTGTGGCAGTTGGCCGTTGCCACATGATGATAGCCTGCCGTATCGTATGATTATTCTACAATCTGTATCTTTAGTCAAATCGTGAAGAGGCACGCTGGCTTTTGACTTGCGATATCTACACAAATCCACCAGCAACGCACCCGCTTGGGCTCCCTTGGGTAACCCATAACGGGATGGCCAAATACACGAGGCCGCAAGCTGGCCACACTCAAGCTCGGTTTTTTCGTGAAACGTTCAGCTAGCGCGAAACTGGATTGGACGGAACGACACCACAGCTGGTGGGCATCGCCGAAATACAAACCATGGTCGAGGATCAGGCGAACTCACCACTTGAAGCCCATCGCCTCGGTGAGGAACTTCATGAACGGCGCCGACGAGGCGCACGTTTTGGAAAACAGATCCGTGAACTCTGCCGAGCAGACTTCCTTGCGCGTAAACTCTGTTCCGCCGATGAAATCCTTCCGCTTGAGATCTTCGATCATCGGATGGTCGGCGTCGTAGCCCTTCGGCGGTCGCGACAGCATGTCGCCCATCATTTCGAATCGCGCTTTGAACTTTTTATCGTCGATGGCGCTTTTCCATTTTGACGGGTGCGCGACGATCGCATCGCGAATCTTCGCAACTGTGTCGGCCTGCGGATGCCACACGCCGACTCCGGCGAAGGCCTCGGCCGGCGACAGCGACAGGTAGAACGACGGCGAGTTGAAGTGCGCGCCATCGCGATGGCCGAACGCCGCGGACGCGTTGATGTGATACGGCGTCTTGTCGCGTGAGAAGCGCAGGTTGCGGTAGATGCGCATCATCGATCCGCCGCTCGGGCGCGGGTCGGCGACGTAGCGTGCGCTGATCTTTCTGAGGCGCGGCGCGAAATCCGCGATGAATGCGAGCATCGGCTCGCGCACGTCATGCTCGTAGCGCGCCTTGTTCGGAATAAACCACTCGCGATTGTTGTTGCGGCTCAGTTCCTCGAGAAACTCGAAAAAACGCGGAGTAAAGTAGCCCTGTGCCATCGCTCGCGCGTCACGCCAGGATGAATTCGTTGAGCATTTTGAAAAAACGATCCGGCTGGTCGCGATGCACCCCGTGGCCGGCGTTCTCGAACACTTCGAGCCGCGCGACACCTGGCGTCATCGCGGCTGCGATGTCTTTGGAATCGGCTAGCGGCAGAATCGGATCGAGTTCCCCAGCCGTAATCAGCGTCGGGCATTTTATCTTTGGGAGGTCCGGCAGAAAATTGAAGGTGTGCGATTCGTGCAGAAAAAATTCGGCCGTCACCTTCGGATTCATCACCGAGCGCTGCATCGACTCCGGGATCGCCGGCGTCCGATTGTACAGCGGGAGACACTTCTTCTGATATTCGGCCATCGCTTCCGGCCCTGGATTCTCGAAAAATCGGCGCGCTACTTCGCGCACTTCGGGACCACCGAGCTTCTCGAACATTTCCAGCGATCGATCCTGCCGGCTCACCGCGGCTGTGCTGCTCAGCACCAGCTTCGCGGGATGATCGGGATGACGCGTCGCATACGACATCGTAACCATCCCGCCGAACGAAACGCCGAGCACAATCGGGCGCTCGATTTCCAGCGCCTCGCAAAAAGCGCGCAGGTCATCTCCCCATTGCGGGAGATTCCATTTTGCCGGATCGCCGCGGTCGCTGCGCCCGTTGCCGCGATGGTCGAGATACACAACCTGCGCGATTTCCGCGAGCCGCGAGAAGTCGGGCTTGAAGTTCGAATGGTCGAAGCCGGGGCCGCCGTGCAGCAAGATTACCGTCGGCACCTCGCGCATCTTCGCGCCGTCAGGCCGCAGCTTGGCGCCTTCGACATCGAAGAACAGGCTAACGTCGCCGACTTTTACCCGCATCGGCGTGACTTCTAACGCGAACGACCGTGAGGTGCAAACTACCTTTCGATGCGCAGATAAAAGATGCCGTCGCGCGCGGTCGACTCGATCATCACGTAGCCTTCCGCCTCTGCCGCACCGGGAATGTCGCGAGCGCCGCGCGGATCGTCGAGTGTGATTTCCAGCACCTCGCCGCGTGCCATCCGCTCGAGGCGCACCTTCGCGCGCGCCCAGTTGAGCGGACATTTGACGCCTCGCAGGTCCAGGCGAACGGCTTCGCGCGCTTTCATCCCACTAGATTCTTACCACACACGGCGCCCGTGAATCAGTGAATCAGGGAATCAGTGAATCCGCCCCGCGAAATCGCTAAGCTGGCGACGATGTTCCTCGAAAGTGCTGAGCTCTACGACGCCATTTATCACTTCAAGAACTACGCGCACGAATGCGAGATTTTGCGCGCCGTGATCGCTGTTGCCGCGCCCGGATCGCGCACGGTGCTCGACGTCGCTTGCGGCACCGGCGAGCACGATAAATTTCTGAAAAGTCATTACGCAGTCGACGGTATCGATCTCAACGAAAACTATTTGCGCGCCGCGCGGGTGAAAAATCCTGTGGGCCGCTATACGCGCGCCGACATGACCGACTTCAGTTTGGCGACGACCTATGACGCGGTGACGTGCCTGTTCAGCGCGATCGGATACGTGCGCACCGTCGACCGCATGAATCGCGCCGTCGCATGCATGGCGCGTCACGTAAAACCGACCGGCGTGCTCATCGTCGAGCCGTGGATTACTCCCGACAATTGGAAGACCGGCAATACTTTCATCCACGCCGGCGAGATCGGCGCCGACAAGGTTTGTCGCATGAGCCAGAGCGGTCAGGAAGGCAACCTGTCGATCACGCAGATGCACTATCTGAGGAGCACGCCTGACGGCATCGAGCATTACAGTGAGAGCCTCGAGCTCGGCTTGTTCACCCGCGACGAGATGACGCGCGCATTCGAATCGGCCAACATGGACGTCCGCTACGACACCGAAGGCCTGATGGGCCGCGGCTTATACATCGCGCGCCCGCATTCTTGATCGCTGGGTTCAGTGGTCACCCCTGCCGAAGGAAGCGTGAAACCACCGGGGGTTTCACTTTAGAAAAATGTTACACCTTGCGGCTTTGGCCCTTTGCCTCCGCCCATCCCTGCTTGAGCGGCACCACATGATGGAAAAACAATTTGCGCTCGACGAAGCGCCATCGCCCGCGCTCGCGCCGATATTTGTCTTCGTAGTATCCCGCCGCGGTGACGCTCTCGCCGTTTCGCGCGAAACGCGCCTCAATCGCGCAGGTACCGCGCGCCTCGTCGCCACTCAGCTCGATGATGTGATTCTGGATGAACGGCAACGCGACCTCCGGCTCGCGCACCGACGCGCGATAAAACTTGAGCAGCGACTCGCGGCCGCGTACCGCCTTGAAGTCGGCATCCTGCACGTCGAGGACGCCGTCGTCCGTGAACAGGTTCGCGACCGCCTCGCCCTCGCCGTGCGCGACGTGCCAGCAATAGCGGGCCGTCAGCTCCTTGATCTCGTCACGATCTTCCAGCTCCTGGACGCGTTGCTCGATTGATTTCGCCATTGCCGTCAACTCGCGAACCGTTCGGTCGCACGTTTCAGAATCGCGCGCATCGCGTCGAGGCTCTGCGCGCCTACCAGCGGATATTCGCCGATGAAAAATGTCGGCACGCCGCTGACTCCTCGGTTATTCGCCGCGAGCGAATTATTCTTCAGCCGCATCTCGTACTTCGGCGATTTTATCGCGTCCGCCACCTCGCCGGCGTCGAGTCCCGCTTCTCCCGCCAGCCGCGCGACGACGCTCCGGTCGCCGATGTTCTCACCGTTGTTGAAGTACGCGCGGTAGATTCGTTCCTCGAGCGCTTCGTCGCGGCCCGACTCGCGCGCAAACTCGGTAGCCGCCAAGGCAGCGCGCGAGTTGGTCAGCACAGTCGGCGGCTTCATTGAAAACCCCACCGCCCCGGCCATCGCGCTGATCCGCTCCCAGAGCGCCTGTCGCGACGCACCGTCACCGGCCTCGCGCAACTTGTCAGCCGGAATTCCCTCGGCCGGCCAGTCGGGATGAATCTGGAAGCCGCGCCATTCGAGCTGGAAATCGAACTCCGGCTTCAGCCGTCGAATCGTTTCGAAGCCGACGTAGCAGAACGGACAGATGTAGTCCGAGAACATCACGATCTTCAGCGCCATCGCATAATCCTCTTGCGTTCAATATAGGACCGTCGCCCGAGCGCCGTCAAAACCGCCGACGCCCGCGTCGTTTTCCGCAACGCCGCAGCTATGTTTCCGCAACGCCGCAGCTATGTTATTGAGCTGGCAAACGCTGCGTGCGTCGCGCCCGCTATAGTGGAAAACTGGAAACAGGTAGCGCTCGGTTGAGGTGACGCCATGATTCTTGATTCTTTCAAACTCG
Organism: uncultured delta proteobacterium; assembly: GCA_963850125.1. Lineage (GTDB taxonomy): Bacteria > Desulfobacterota > Binatia > Binatales > Binataceae > Binatus. Next base: position 144,710 of record CAWKKB010000005.1, read on the forward strand.
ATGGCAAAGTCGCCATCATCACCGGCGCCGGCCGCGGTCTTGGCCGCGCGATGGCGGTGAAGCTTGCTCAGACTGGCGCCGATATCGTTGCTGCCGCTCGCACCCAGTCGCAGCTCGAGGAGACCGCCGACGCCGTCAAAAAAACCGGACGCAAATGTCTGATCGTGCCGACCGATGTGACCATCTCGGCGCAGGTCAACGCCCTTGCCGAGGCGACCATCAAGGAGTTCGGCGAAATCGACATCCTGATTAACAACGCCGGTGGCGGCGACGGCGGAGCGGGCAAGCAGCTCCCAGAAATCACCGACGAAGATTGGCGCCGCGGTATCGACACCAACCTCAGCAGCCAATTCTACGGATGCCGTGCGGTCGCCCCGCAGATGGTCAAGCAGAAGCGCGGCAAGATTATCAACATCGCGTCCGGCTACGGGCTCCGCGGCGGCAAGCACAACTTCATGTATGCGTGCGCGAAGGGCGGCACCATCCAGTTGACGCGTTCGATGGCGCTGACCTACGCGCAGTTCAACATCCAGACCAATTGCATCGTGCCCGGCGTCTTCCCGCATAACGAAGAGATGCTGCAGTTTTTCAAGGGCGGCAAGTTCATTCCCATCGGGCGCGTCGGTCAAGACAGCGAGCTCGGCCCGCTCGCCGTGTTCCTGGCTTCCGATGCGTCCAACCACGTCAACGGCGAACTGATCGCAATCGATGGCGGCGGACTCGCGGGCGGAATCGCGCCGACCGGGGTGTCGCCCGAAAATTCGAACTAGGAAACAGCGGAGCTAAAATGCCCTCCTCCAACTCGTCGAATGACTTCTCGCTCGAAGGCAAAGGCGCGCTCGTCGTCGGCGCCGAGCATCCCGTCGGCCGCGCGGCCGCCGTCGCCCTGGCAGAGGCTGGCGCGAAAATCGTGATCGCCTCGCAGGAGCCCGGCACCGACAAGCAGCTCAAGGAAGTCGCCAAGCTGGTGACTGCCGCTGGAACCAAGGCCGTCGTTCGCGTGCAGGACGCGGCGACGCGCGCCGACGTATCCGCCACCGCAGATTTCGCTGCGAAGGAACTCGGCGGATTGCACATCCTCGTCAATGCGCTCGACGGTCCCGCCTTCGGACCGGCGGAAGCCGGCGACGACACCACCTTCGACAAAATCATGGAGAACAATCTCAAGACGGTGTGGATGTCGTGCCAGGAAGGCGCGCGCGTGATGCTCTCGCGGGGCGGCGGCGCCATCGTCAACATCACGTCGGTGATGGCGGAACGCGGCGTCCCCAACGCGGCGCTATACTGCGCGGCAAAGGCAGCGGTTCTGAATCTGACGCGCGCGCTCGCGCTCGAATGGGCCCGCAAAGGAATCCGCGTCAACGCGATCGAGGCCGGATGGCTCGACGACGAATCTAGCCCGGCCGCGCAAGACAACGATTTCAGCAAGACTCTGCTCAAATACCTGCCCGACAATCGTCTGGTGAAGCCCGACGAGCTCGGCGGCGCCCTGCTCTATTTGGTCTCCTCCGCCGCAGGCTTCGTAACCGGAGAATCGATCGCGGTAGACGGCGCCGTACGCGCCCGCGTGTGAGTCTCGCGCTATCGCTCGGCGACCGTGAACATATAATCGCCGCCGTCCCAGGCGTACTTGCGAATCACATCGTTGATGCGTCCCGACTTGATGTCGTCGGCGATGCGCTGCACGCCTCGTTCGACTTCTTGCTGATCGGGAGCGTCCGCGAAACTCGAGATGCCGCTTCTGATGCGTGGGTCCAGGTACCGCTCAGGCTGATGCTTCCCGCAATATAGGAAGAGATCCTTCAGGTCAGGAGCGACGTCGTACTTTTCCTCGCAGACGTTCCGAAAACCCGCCGACTCGAGCACGTCGACGGTCACGAATCGCTCGTAAGGCGCGGTCGCTTTTTCGGCCATCATTCGCGGGAAATATTCGTTCAACCAGCAATGCCGCATCTGTTCGGCCGTGCAATTGAAAATCACTAAGCGCGCGTGAGGCTTCAGCACGCGATGGACTTCCTTGAACGCCGCGAGCGGGTCCGCCATATGATGATGCACGAAGGTGCAGGTCGCGCCGTCGAAACTTCCCGACGCAAACGGAATCGCCTCGGCGCGCGCGTTATGCCATGCGATCGCCGGCGCCTTCTCCTTCGCCCGCGCGAGCATCGTCGCCGACAGCTCGAGTCCGCGAATCGGCACGCCCGCCTGATGCATCGCGATCGTGTAATTTCCGGTCCCCGATCCTATGTCGAGATAGCGCCCGCTCGCCCGCGGACGCAGATGATGAATCAGTCGCGACAGCAGATACGGATCGGCCTGCCGCGTCGTGTCGTATCCGACTCCAATCCGATCGTACAGCGCCACTACATCTGCTCTCCGCCTACAGTCAGCACCAGCGCGCTTTCCTCGACCGCCTCGATCGAATGCTCGATTCCACGATCCAGCGCGACAATCATCCCAGCATTGACAGGCTGCGTCTTCCCGCTCGAGACAAAATTAATCCGGCCTTCGATCACCTGCACCGTGATTGGCGCTCGCGTGTGATGCTCCTGCATCTTCGCGCCTTTCTTCAGCATCATCAGCGCCACGTTGATCCCGTCGCCTTTGACCAGCGAGCTGCCATGCCTATCGTTATCGGTCCACGCCGGCTCACTTTTGAGCCGCGCAATCTCCGCGCGGACATCGACCGCAATCAATCCACCTTGCGCCAAAAAATTCTCGTTGTGAGGATGTCTGGCGTGATGCTTTTCCTGATCGGCCTGCCTCGCACGGTCGGAGTCTTTAGTTCGCTGCGCCATTGAGAACCTCCGCTACGACCCATTGTTTCCTGACCCATAAATCCACGCAATCACCTGCGCGGTGGGCGGCAGGGCTGAGCCCTGCACCCAGTGTCCACACCGAAAAGCTCTGAGGACAGATCTTTTCGAAAAAGTTCTAACGGGTGCGTAGCACCGCATCTTCGCATGGATACTGGGTTGCAAGGGGTCACCCCTTGCCGCCCACCGCGCAGGTGATTCAATATTCCGTATTCTGTATCTTCCCCGTTATGAGTAAGTCCCCATCACCTTCTGACAACCAGATCATCGAATACTCGAACTTCGCGTCGGCCGTCACCGGCGAGGGCGACTGGATGCTCGCCGGCTTCCCCTTGCCCGACGGCGGCTTCTGGCAATATCGCGAGCCCGACGCGGTCGTCATCGTGCAGGACGGTTTTCTGCGCGTCGCCGCGGTGCCGTACACGCGCGGCCACGACAAGATCCAGTTTCTCGACAACGCCAAGCACATGTATTTCAGCACGCGCACCTTCGCATGCCCCGACGGCGGCACGATTACGTTTTCGATCGACCTCGCCGCCACGATAGTCGACGGGGCACCCGGCGATCTTTACGACGGCTTCGTTTCATTCAACGTGCTCGATTTCTCGACCGGCGCCGCGCTCGACTTTTTCGTCGGCAACGAAACGATAGCGACCGTGTACGGCAAACTCCCATTCCCGGGAGTGCCGATCGTCGATCCCGCGCACGGACCGCGCCACTTCTGCCTGTTCGAGGAAATTCGCGAGGCGAGCGCGCCCGGCCGCCTCCATCATTTTGAAATCGCGTACGACTCCGCCGCCGATCGCGTAACCTTCTCGGTTGACGGCAAACAGGTGCGCCAGTATTCAAACGTCCCGTTCAAGCTGGGACCGTGCACGCTCGCGCTGGGCCTGATGAGCGAGAAAGATATCGCGCCGGGCAAGGGCAGCGTGTCATGCCACGGGCAGGGCGCAGTCGGCAAATGGGGCAACATCCGAATCGCAACCACCGCTCCACACTAAGGTACTCAAATGGAGTTCGCGGGGTTTGGACATATCACGCTGACGGTCAGCAACTACGATGCTTGCCTGAAATTTTACGATCGCCTGATGACTCACATCGGGATGCGCCGTTACTTCGAGTCGCCGCTCGGTGTCGGATGGTTCGCGGACGAGTACATGTTCGTGATGGGCCACGCGGCGCCGGCGGGCGATCGATTTTCGCAATGGCGCACGGGACTGCATCACCTGTCGTTCCGCGCACGCAGCCGCGCCGAAGTGGACTCGTGCTACGCGATGCTCAAAGAAATCGGCGCGAAGATTATTTTCCCCGCCGAGCCCGGCCCATTCTGGCCGGGCTACTATTCGGTGGTCTTCGAAGACCCCGACGGCACCCGCCTCGAGATGAACTACATTCCGCCCGAAGGCTGGAAGGCAGTCGCCGCGGCAGCCGACGCGATCGCACAGGGTAAATCTCAATCGTAAATGGAGCTGCGCAATCGGCCAGCGCACGATCGATCCAAATTTCATGCTCAACGGCGCGTATCACTACATAGATCTCACGTCCAAGGGACGCGACGAGGCCGGCCACGACTTTCGGCAATTCTGGGTGCGCCGCCGCGACGAATACGATCGATGAAGACGATCCTCGCCGCCATCGCGTGCATCGTCGCCGTCTCATGGATCTATCTTCTCGCCGGCGCGGGAATGCCGAAGATGGATATGGGCGGCGGCAATGTGATGCTGATGCCGCCGCCCTCGTGGAGCATCAGCTACGCGGCCATCATTTTTGTGATGTGGACGATCATGATGGTCGCGATGATGCTGCCGCGCGCGGCGCCAACGATCGTTCGTGTCGCGAATGAGGCGCGCGGAGCTTCGATCGCAGCATTCTTCACCGCAGGCTACCTGATCGTATGGACGGGATTCAGCGCCGTCGCCACGATGGCGCAGTGGGCCTTCGACTCCGCGCATGTGCTGTCCGACTCGATGGCTCTTCGCAGCGAACTCGGAGCAGGTCTGATCGTAATCGCGGCGGGACTGTACCAGTTGTCGCCGGTGAAACGAAATTGCCTGCGGCGCTGCTGCTCGTCGAAAACTCTTCCCGGTGGCGATCGAACGACCAGCGCGTCGGCCGCGATGCGACAAGGAATCAGCTACGGCGTTTCATGCCTGGGTTGTTGCTGGGCGCTGATGTGCCTGCTGTTCGTCGTCGGCGTGATGAACATCGTCTGGATAGCGGCGATCGCTGTCTGGGTCCTGGCTGAAAAGACACTCCCGTGGGGCGTGCGCCTCGCACGCGTCACCGCCGTCGGCCTCATTGGATGGGGAACCGTCGCGATAGCGATCGCAGTATTTTAGACCGCGCGACTTGAGACAGTTCTTCCCGAACTGAAGATTGTCACAGGTTTCAGCGCGGTTCATCATAACAGGAGCGTTTTCGTGGTGATGAGGAGGGAGTTCGCAATGCTTGCGGCTCATGATGGTCTACTGTCTTTCGATACAAACGTTTTTGATCCCCGCGACGGCATCACTGAGGAGCAGGAAGCCGGCCTGTTTTCAGCTCTAGCGAGCCGTAGAGTTCGGATCCCTTTTCAGGTCGACTGTTTCGAAGAATGCCTGCTTGGTCTGCAATCGCCGGACCTGGGTGGAGCGGAAAAAGTACGCGTTCAAATTCGGCGGCTCCATGAATGGTGCGATTATCGAAGAATCACGAAAACCGCTGATTTAATGCTCGTCGACGACATTCGGGCCTATTCGTGCGGTGATGGACCGGCCGGTGGATTTATCGAAGGTGACCCGCACCGTTGGGTGGCGGCCAGTCTGCGCGCACTCAGGAATCAAAGCGTGGAGCAGCTTTACGAAGACTGGCACTATCAAATTGATGAGGTGAGGCAAAGGCGTGAACACTTCCGTCAAACTACCCTCCAAACCGTGGAGGAACTGCGGCCAGACGCTACCCAATACCACGGAATCGGTTTCGTCCGGTTGTGGGAAGCGCAGGCTATCACGACTGTGCGATCACTGATTGAGAGTTTAGAGTACGACCACAACCATCCTGGGATGCTCGAAGCGGTCGAAAGGCGTGGCTTCGAAGGCTTGCTCCAAATTCCCAGTGTGCGGGTCTTAACTGGATTAACTCTCTCTACGATGTGGGAGCAGCTCTACGGGCAGGTACGAGGTCCAGAAGCGCGCCGAAGCGATGCTGCCGATTATCGGTTAGCCGTGTGTTCCACAGCCTCAGATGTCTTTGTAACTCACGACCGCACGCTGTTCCATCGGTTGATGCGGATCCCTGCTCTTCCGGTCTGCGTGGAATTCCTACCGAACTTCATTGCCGGCTTCGCTACGAGCCACGCTGCGTAGAGTCCGATCACTTCACGCCGGGGAAGCTTAGGGTGAAGCCGCCGTCTACCATTATTGTTTGCGCGGTCAGGTAGCTGGCGGCCGGCAAGCAGAGCAGGCAGGCTACCCCGGCGATTTCGTCGAGGGTTGGGAGGCGTTTCAGGGCGGCGCGCTCGGCGCATCGGCGCTGGAAGTCTTCGTAGGAGTAGCCCAGGTAGTTCGCGTAGAAGCGGGCGGAGTCGGTGTCGATATAGCCGACGTTGAGGCCGTTGACCGTGATGCCGCGCGGGCCGAGCTCGAAGGCGAAGTCGCGCACCATGCTCTCGAGCGCGGCCTTCGCGGCGCCGAGCACGCCGTGACCGGGAAGATTGCGAATCGAGTCGATGCCCGAAATCATCAGCACGCGGCCGCCCTCGCCCATCACCTGGTTCGCTTCCTGCCCGGCAGCGACGAATCCGTTGACGCTTAGCGCGAAGGTTCGCGCGAGATTGTGCGGCTTGGTTTCGAGTAGAGGTTTGAACGCGGTCGCGGCCGCATTCGCGATCAGAATGTCGAGCCCGCCCAGCTCCGCGGCGGTGCGCGTGACCATCGCGCGCACCTGTGTCTCGTCCTCGAGGTCGGCCTTGATGAGAATCGAGCGCGGCGCGATCGCGCGGACCTCGTCGAGCGTTTTCGCGGCGCTCGCTTCGTCGCGTCGATAGTTCATCGCGACAGTCGCGCCGAGGCGCGCCAGTCCGAGCGCAATCGCGCGGCCGAGGCCGCGCGTGCCGCCAGTGACGATTGCGACTTTTCCGTTGAGGTTGTGGTCGTGCATCATCTTTCTAAAGCGGCGTTAGGAAGCAGAATCTCGAATCGCGCGCGCAACCTCACCCCTAACCCCTCTCCCTTCAGGAGAGGGGAAGAAACATCGGGCGGCTCTCCTGATCTCGAAAGTCGATTCGAGTTTACCATTCGCTTCTATGAATCAAGATTCGCGTAGAGGATTTGGCGGATGTCTTTGGCGAGCGACTTGCCGTCGGCTCGCAGCTTGCGCGAGTTGAAGCCTTTCAACTCGACGCTCACGGTCAGCTCGGCGTCGGAGACGTCGGCCGGTGTTGCGAATGCGACGCGGCCGTTGTCGGGCGTTCGCGATTCCGCGATGACGGCGTCGCCGCGGCCGTGGAGCGTGACGCGCGCGCCGGCGAGCGGCGGATGCTCGCCGTCGGGCAGGTGATCGTTGTCGAGCACCGTGACGCGGAGGCTGCGCAGGTCGCGCGCGCGCTCGAGCTCGACCCGCAGATCGCGCAGGTAGATCATCGGCTCGGCGAACACGCCCTGGATTCCCGCGCGCTCGGGCTCGCGCGCCGGATTCGCCTTGAGCTCGACCCGCTGCGCCGCCATCCCATGGTCGGAGGTGACGACGAACAACGTCGACTCGATCAGGCCGCGCGCACGGAACATCTCGAGCACGGCGCCGATTCTCTTGTCGGTGCGATAGAGCGCCTCGCGCAGGCCCTCGTGATGCGGGCCGTAGTCGTGGCCGGCGCCGTCAGTCAGCACGAACTCGTGTGCGACGAACATGGGAAGCTTATCGCCGCAATGGTCGAAGAGGTTGATGACCTGCGCCATGCCGCGGATGTCGACGATCTCCTCGCGCGTCATCGCAGCCATGTCGTCCGCGGCCCATCGCGGGCTCACGTCAGAAGCCATCTCGGCGGTGAGCGCCTTCAGGCGCGCCTTGTCGCCGATGATACGCCGCTCGAACACCGCGTGATCGGCGCCGCGTCCCTGCGGTTCGTGGATCGACGCCGTGATCGTCCCCTCGCCGCCGGCGCGTTTAAACGCCTCGTAGAGCGTCTCGACGTCGGGACTTAGATAGCGCTCGGTTTCGAAAACGTTGCCCTGGATCGGCACGGTCTCGCGATGCTCGCGCAGGTAGAAGGTGGGATTGACGACGTCGTGATGCCCGCACCACGCGCCGGTCAGAATCGTCGAGTGGCTGGGCCAGGTGATGCTCGGGAAGTTGACGATCGAGCCGTGCGAGAGCATCGCGCCGCGCTCGACCAGGCCGGCGAGATTTGGAATCGCGTCGCGATTGTTATCGAGCTGATAACGCAGTTCGGAATGCGACAGGCCGTCGAGCAGGAACATGTACACGCGCTTCGGGCGCGCGGCATTGTCGTCGACTATTTCGTCGAGCGGTCTCCCGTCCTGGCGTTTCAGGTAAACTTGGGCGGGCGAACCCGACGCGTCGAGCCCCGCGATTTTAGGAAATCCAACAACGCGCGCGATCGTCGGCGCGACGTCAACCTGGCGGGCATTCAGCTTGAACATCCCGCGACGGACGCCAGGCCCGCTGAACACCAGCGGCGCACGGCATTGCACGACGTCGAGCGCGCCGTGTTGGCCCGCCTGGATTCCGTCGGCGTAAGCCTTGGGGCTGACGATCAAATCGGGCGCGCGCGGACTGTCGAACAGTTGTGCAATCCGCTCGTACGCGTACGGATGGCTTAGCACGTGGGGTTCGAAGTACGCGCGATTGGGATCGTCGGTGCGGTTGCCGCTACGGGCGGCGGCCTCGAGCTCCTCGTCGATAGTCGAGACGATGAACGGATCCTGATTCGCGATTGGATTTTCGCCAACTTGCTCGACCACTTCGAATGACAGCGCGCCGCGGTCGTCGGCGAAGCGCTTGAATCGAATCATCCCGCGCCGCGACCATACTTCGTACGCGTCGGCGCGCCAGGTGATCGCGAGATCGACAAAGTCCGCGGCGGGAGTCTCGGCGAGCAGCGCGAGGATGGTCGCGTCGCCGGAATCGTACTGATGCGGATCGAGTCCCTGTCCGCCGCGGCGTTCAGGACCGAGTTCGCGCCGTTTTTCGGTTTCGCGATTCATTTTTTTCTCGAGTCTCCTTGTCAAAAAAAACCTTGCTCCACGCGGCATGACGAGTGCAAGCTAGTTACAGCACACTACTTAATGTTTTGTGCACATTAGTGATCCAATCAGCCAGCATTGCGTATGCGCGCGCATTCCCGCAATAGTGAAACCCCAAATTGGGAAAGGCAATCGGTGTATGGCGCACGAAGAATTCGAATCACGGATCGGAAAAGGCACCAAGGCATCGGGGAAACTCAACTTTCGCGGCCCGGTAAAAATCGAAGGCGAAGCGGAAGGCGAGATCACCGGTGACGAAGTCGTCATCACCACCGGCGCTGTCGTGAGCGCGCGGATTTCCGCGACCAAGGTAACGATCGCAGGAGCGTTCAGCGGCGAAGTGACCGCGCGTGAGCGCGTCGAGTTGTTGGCGACCGCGCGCGTGCAATGCAATATCAACACGCCGAGCCTGGTGCTTAACGAAGGCGCTCAGTTCGACGGCGACTGCAAGATGCCGTCGAAGAAGCTCGCGGCGTAGGCACCCGCCGGAAATACACTTTATTTAATGTGAAACCCGCGCTGGGTTTCACGCTTCCTTCGGCAGGGGTGACCCCTGCACCCGGTATCAAACGCAAAGTTGCGCGCAACGCACTACTTTGCTCTCAATATAAATCCGTTCCCCTTCCCTTTAAATTCCGGTTCCCTTCCCACCATGGGAAGGGGTTAGGGTTTAGGTTGCAAGGAATCAAGCTCGACCGCGAACATCCGAAAAATCCGGTTCCCCTTCCCGCTCGGGAAGGGGTTAGGGGTTAGGTTCTCCTTCCTCATGGGTCGTCTTCGACACCAGAACAGTCTCCACGCCGCGTGAGTCGCGACGGCGCACTACCACTCCTGAATCGTCAATCTCGATATCTTCGGAGTCGCCCATCCGCGGCTCGTAGATCCATAAATGAAGATCGCTGCCGCGCTGGCGGCAGGACTGCTTGCTGGTGGTGGCAACAAGTGTGTTCGGATCGATTGCGGCTATCCGCCCGGTCCATCGCGTCTGCCCGCGCGCGCGAATGTGCGCGATTGTGAGCGCGCGGAAGATGACCAGGTCGGCGTCCACTTCGCAGTAGCGGCCGAGCTTGGTGGTTAGATCGTTGCGGCTGCCACCCGCGCTGATGTTGCCGCGCAGAAAACTATCGATCGATTCGTAGCTGGCGTTGCGAGTGAAGGGGCCGCGATTGTAGCTGACGGCTACGCGGCGGACGAGGCCGGCGTCGTCGAGTTCAGCTTCGACTTCGTAAACGTTCGAGCCGCTGGCGGGACGCCGGGTGCCGCGAATCATCCCCCACGCGAGCGATTCGGTTTCGACGGCTATCAACTCGCCCGCGCGGCGAATCTCGTAGCGGAAATCACCGTCGGCGATGAGCATGCTCGAAAGCTAACCGCTCGGCTGGAGGCGGACAAGTTTGCCAGCGTTATCGAGTTGGGCCATTGTGGCTGCCGATGGCTCTAATCGCCAAGAGGGAACGGCAAATGAACTGGCAGGAGTATTACCGAGCGCGCACGATTTCGGCTGACGAAGCGGCTGCGATGGTGAAGCCGGGGATGCGGGTGGATTTCCCGCTCGCGGCGGGAACCGTGATGCAGCGTGCGCTGGCGGCGCGCGGCAAGCAGATCGACGGTGTAGTCGATCTCCGGATGTCGTCGCCGCTTACCGACCCGGGATGGCTGGGCGGAGAGGTCGCGCCGCATTTCAGGATCGAGTTCGAGCTGTTCATCGGCAACCTGGGACGTGCCGCGCACGACCGGCATCAGGCGACGTATCTGCCCAATTTATTTTCGACCGCATTCAAGCCGCACGACGAGCGACCGGCAGAAGACAAGCCGATAGATTTTGCTTTCGTGAACGTCACCAAGCCCAACTCGAAAGGCTTCGTCAGCTTCGGGCCGCATCAGTGGAATAAGCGGATGTACGCGCGGCGCGCGCGTCACGCGATTGCCGAGGTCGACGCGAACCTGACGCGCACTTATGGCGACGTGTATATGCACGTCTCGGAGTTCGATTATTTCGTCGAGGGGACTCCGCCGCCGCCCGATCATGCAGTGATCGAAAGCGCGCTGGCCTCGACGGACGCTGCGAAGCGCGAGGGCATACGCGTAATCATTGCGGAGGTCGGAGTCGAGCGTATCTGGCCCATTGTTCAGTATCTGCAACGCACGCCGCTGGCGGACTTGCGCGTCCTGCTCGGCCTCACGCCGCCGCCCGCGGAGTTCAAAGCGGTGGCTGGATACCTCAGCGAACTGATCGAAGACGGCGCGACGATTCAGATTGGGGTCGGGGATCCGAGTTCGCAGATGCCGCGGCTGGGCGCATTCGACGGCAAGCACGACCTCGGGCTGCATACCGAGATGGTCGCGCCGGGAATCGCGCGGCTGGTCGATGCGGGAATAATCAACGGGCTGCGCAAGACGATCCATAGGGGCAAGGCGGTGGCGGTCGCGTGGTCGGGATCGGATCCGGACGATTTGCGGATAATCGACGACAACCCGGCGTTCGAGATCTACGATCCGGATTACGTGCTCAAGCTCGCAACGATATCTGCGAATCACCGGCAGACGTCGATCAACAACGCGCTCGCGATCGATCTGACCGGGCAGATCAATTCGGAAAGCGTGCTCGGCGCGCGGATGATGAATGGGACCGGCGGCCAGCCGGAAACTCATATCGGCGCGTTTCTATGTCCCGGCGGGCGGGCGATTACGCTGCTGCAATCAACCGCGTTGGGCGGCGCGATTTCGCGAATCGTGCCGCAACTCGAGGCGGGTGCGCTGGTGACGGTGCCGCGCTACTTCGCCGATACCGTGGTGACGGAATTTGGAATCGCGCGACTGCTTGGCAAGAACCATCGCGAGCGTGCCGCCGAATTGATCGCGATTGCCCACCCGGACCATCGCGCCGACCTGCGGGAAGCCGCTAGCCGACTATTGTAAATCTTGCCGATGGCAATATTGCTGATGTAAATTTTGCCGCGTGTAAAAATTGCCGGTTTTGCCATCACTTTTAGAGCTTTCGGCACGACATCGGGTGTGATTAAAGCTCCGAAAAGTAGTCGTAGACTGCTTGACTGCGCCGATTCCAAACATACAAAGGAAACTCCGATTGAGTGCTCGATAGCACAATGTCGCGCTGTATACCCCAGTAAGGCTTGACGCAAGGCGGGAAATAGTACAATAAGAGGACCTATAGCGTAGTACAGGTTTTATGATAACCTGTTGCCATACTAAGAACGAGTAGGCGCTCTAAAGAGGAAGTGAACGAATGCCATCGTCGACGAAAGTCCTGACCGTAAACGAGCTGGCCGAATATCTCCGAGTACATCGCTCGACCATCTATCGGCTGCTCAAGAAGGGGCAACTGCCGGGCTTCAAGATTGGGAGCGACTGGCGCTTCAACGTCGAAGTAATCGACGAGTGGCGGCTGCGCCAGGGTCCGGGTGTGCTGGAAGAAGAAGTGGTGGACTAGCGGACCGCTTTGAAACACGACGGTAACATTTCCGTCGAGCTTCAAAACTGCCCGAATCCTCCAGCTGACCCGGCCCGCCGTTGAGGCCACCGGTTTGTAATTTTCACCTGGCTTCGATTTCAGGCGAACACCAATCAAGCAAGTTGTCGAGCGCACGCCTACGCGGCTAGACTGCGACTTCGCGCGTAATCGCGCAGACTATGCCGACTGATATTTCCGCCAAGACACGACTGTTCACCGAATCCGTGATCCGCGAGATGACGCGGCGGGCGCTGAAGTCCGGCGCGGTGAACCTGGCGCAGGGATTCCCCGACTTCGCGGCCCCGGCCGAAATCAAGGAAGCGGCGAAGCGCGCGATCGACGAAGAATACAACCAGTACGCGATCACGCACGGCTCGCCGAACTTCCGCCGCGCAATCGCGGACAAGGTTCGCAGTTATAATGGCATCTCATGCGACTCCGACCGTAACATCACGGTAACCTGCGGCGCGACCGAGGCGATGATCGCGACGATGCTGGCGGTGATCAACCCGGGCGACGAGGTGATCATCTTCGAGCCGTTTTACGAGAACTACGGGCCCGACGTGATCCTGGCCGGAGCGACGCCGCGCTATGTGGCGCTGCGCGATCCGGATTTTTCGATCGACCGCGCCGAACTCGAGGCGGCGTTCGGGCCGCGCACCAAGGCAATCGTGATCAACACTCCGCACAATCCGAGCGGCAAGGTGTTCACGCGGGCCGAGCTCGAAGCGATCGCGGCGCTTTGTCAGCGGCATGACACGCTGGCGATCACTGACGAGATTTACGAGCACATCATTTACGGAGGCGCGCGACATATCTCGATCGCGAGCCTTCCCGGAATGTCCGAGCGAACAGTCACAATCAGCGGGCTGTCGAAAACCTACTCGATTACAGGCTGGCGGCTGGCGTACGCAATTGCGAGCGAGAGAATCACCGGGGCGATTCGCAAGGTGCATGATTTTCTGACGGTCGGCGCGCCGCATCCGCTGCAGGAGGCCGGCGCCGTCGCGCTGCGTTTGCCGGAATCCTTTTATGCGGAGTTGACTGCGATGTACGAGCGCAAGCGCGGCGCACTGTACACTGCCCTCACGCGGGCGGGATTGGAATGCAGCAAGCCGGACGGCGCGTATTATATCGTGGCGGAAATCGGCGGCCTGGGATTCAAGGATGACTTCGCGGCGGCGGATTTTCTGCTCGACGAGGTCGGAGTCGCTGCGGTGCCCGGTTCCAGCTTTTACCATCGCGCAGAATTGGGGCATCGGAAGATTCGATTCACATTTTCGAAAAGCGACGAGACGATTGCGGCTGCGGCCGAGCGGCTGGCGCTTTTGCAGGAGAAACTGGCGAGTCGGCATCGCTTGTCGTCCTGAGAAGAATAATCGCCTGCGCGGCGGGCGGCATCGACACCGTCGCGGGGGGTGACCCCTGCACCCAGTGAGAAGCGCAAAGTTGCGCGCGGCGCGCTACTTTGCTCTCAGGGTCGATTGCTAGACGGCGTGCGTACCAACTAACTCCTTCCCGAAGGGGAACGGCAACCGGATTAAGAACACCCGGCTTCAGGCGGATTTTTTGCCGCCCTGGATTGTACGCAGGCGCGGACGTTGGCGCTCGATTCCGCCCGAGAGGTAGACCAGCACGGTCCATGCGCTGCGCGTGAGCGGGTAGCAGAGCAGGACGCTGCCGCATGCGACCGCGCACAGAATGAAGATCTCGGCGGCGTCAGACAGATGCGTGGCGAGGGCGAGAATCGCCCAGCATACCAGGAACGATCCGGCCGCGACCGCGAAGTCGAGATACATCGCGCCGAGCGTCTCGCCGGGATCCTTCCAGAAGATGACGTGGCATCGCGGGCATTCGCGATTCATCTTGAAGTGCGATCGGAAAATCGCGCCGTCGCGGCATACCGGGCATCGGCAGTTGAGCGCGCACTTGATCAGAGCAGATGCAGAGTCATTCGCCACAACTGTGATATTACTCCGCGGCAAACTTGAGGCTAGCGATTTTCTCGCGCGACGATCAGATGCTCCAGTTGAAGCCGACCTCGGGACCCAACAACTGCATGCGCAACAAGTTGCCGACTCCCGAGGAAGTCTGGGTGTACTTCGTGTAGTTGTAGTTCACTCCTGCGAACGGAGAGAATCCGCGCCACTCGGGGCTCGCGTAAATCACGCGCCAGTGAGTCTCGAAGCCCGACTGCGAGTCGTAAACAGTACCACCTTCGCTTCGGCCGGAGTCCCACTTGTTAGCCCAGTAGCCTTGCGCGGTCGCCTCGAACGCGAAGCTGTGCCCGAGGTAATGACGCTCCTCGAGCCCGATCACCGGTATCGGCAGTCCCTTGTCGTGGAAACGGATTCGCGCCTCGAATGGCGAGACCTGGCTGAAGAGCGGGTCGCCGTCGTTGATTCGAAAATCGTTGTAGGTGAACTCGAGGCCGATCTTCGCGCGCGAGTCCCATCCCTGGAGAAATTCGGGCAACCCGGATTCATACTTCTGATACAGCGGCGTCAGCCGGCGCTCGTAATATCCGCCGAAGGTGTACCATCGCGTGCCGCCGGGATTCAGCTTCTGATTCGGCGAGATGATCGTCCCGCCAAATGCCAACGGCTGAGTTTCAAACTTGCTGCCGTAGATTCCGTAGTACCTGAACTGGAACTGAAACGCATTGACGCTGTCGAACCAGTAGCTGAGCAGCACCTCAGGCAACTGCAATTGCGAGACGCCGAGGTCGTGCTGCAGGGTAATCGCGCTGTCAGCAAATGAGTTAATCCGGCGCCTCAGCGTATTGGAGCCGAGTGTAAACTGGTAGGCGTCGTCGGTTTCGATGTCGAATTGATGAGGGGCGGGGGTAAGCAAAACGCCCTCCGACACGCGCATCGATCCGAAGTCAGTCGCGTAGCAATTGGCGCTCGTTAGCAATCCGAGGACGACTAAAGCTATAGCAAGTTTGACTAAACGCATGGGAATGCATGGTGGTCTAGTCAGGACCCAATTTCAAGATGGTCTAGTGAGCGCTGGCGGGTTTTGCGTGCTCGTCAAGCTGCGGCGCGGGGGTCCCGGGCGCAGATTGAAATCCGTCGGGCAGATCGCGCGTCGGCGAAATACGGATGACGACGATTTGCCCTGAGTCCAGCTTGGCGCGCGACGGTCGCGCGAAGCCGATTCGTGCGAGCAGATATTTCTTCGGATATTCCGCGATCACCTGGTCCTGCAGCGTCGAGTCCATGACGATTTCTGCCTTGCCGATGAACGCCGGGCCGGTGCGCGCGCCGATCCAAATCATCGCGGGGCTGCCGCGCTTGATCCGCTTGGCCTTCCAGCTGGTCGGCGATGTTTCGATCAGGACCTGCTTGTCGGCGGTGGTGATGAACCATACCGGCGCGGCTTTGCTCTGATTGCCGTCTTTGCGAACCGTCGCGATATAGATGTAGGTGGCCTTGGCGAGAGCGTCGGCGTCGCGCGGCGAAGTTGTGGCGAGGGCAGGCGCGGCGATGGCAGCCACAATTGCTGCGAAAGCAATGAGATAGGGAAGACTGGCGGCGGAAATTCTCATGGCTGCATCGTCAATCGCCGAGATAGCGGCGTCTCACGAACACTTCACCCAGGAACAGCATGATTACAAGCGGAATCAGCCATGGATCTGCGCTGCGGCGAAACGCCACGGTCTGGCCGGTATGGCGGACGATGGTCGCGGCATCCGCGTCGAAGGCGCCGTGCGTGGCGGTCGACAGCCGCCGCAGCAATTCGAGGTTGGGCGGCTTGATGCGAAGCTCGGCGCTGTCGGCCGGTATCGATCCGGCGGCTGCGAAGTCGCGCTGCTCGAGGATTTTCTCAGAGTCGCCCGCCTTGAACATCAGCGTGGCGACGTATTTGCCGCGTGGCAGCGGGCCGACTTCGCCGCGGTAGATCGAGGCGTCAGCCTCGGTCATCGCAACGTCGATGGCGCGGCCGGGGCCGGTAATCCGGCAGACCAGGTTGCTGACGGGATCGGGATCGGCTTTTTCAGCCTCGACCGTGATCGACCCGTCAGGCGCGCCGTGGACCCGCATCGTGAACACCCCGGAGTCGCCCTGGCGCATCGTCCAGTTTGCCAGCTGCGACCAGAATTCGACGTAGCGGTTCCATCGAATCCAGCTGAGCGTCGCGAGTGAATCGGGATCGCCGGCGAAGATCGCGGTGCGGCCGAGTCCGTATTGCCACGACGCCAGCAGCGGCGCAGTCTTGTCGGCGCGCGCGACCTTGAGCGTGACTTGCGCGCCGTCCTTGGGCTCGGTCGCGGCGAAAAAGTCGATCGGCGGAATCTCCTTGATGCCGATGCCGGAGAGCATCGCGGTCGCGTCGCCGGCTTCGACAGTGGTGCGATCCTGCTTGCGCCGGTTCATCGCCTCGCGCGTCAGTCCGACCAGCAGCAACGGCAGCTTCTCGATATCCTGCACGCGATAGAAGATGCCGCCGGTTGCCTGCGCGAAGTCCTGCAGCAATTCGAGGTTGGCAAGGTCGGGGCCGATGCGGATGGTCGAGACCGGGATGTGCTGGCGCGCGAACTCGGCGATCAGATCGTCGTGGTCGTGATACTGGCGGTTGGTGTCGCCGTCGGTCAGCAGAATCACCTGGCGCACCGGGATGCCGCTCTGCAGAATCTCGCGCTCTGCTATTTCCAGCGCGTCCTTGAAGTCGGTGCCGCCGCCGGGTTGCAGGCGATCGATGCGGTTCTCGAGCTCGCCGCGATCCTCGCCAAGCGGCTGCAGATGCGCGAGCACGTACGGTTGCGAATCGAACGCAATCACGCCGGCGAAGTCAGTGTCGTCGAGCTGGCGCAACAGCGCGATCGCGGCCTCCTTGGCGTAGCGAATCCGCTCGCCGTCGCGCACGGCGGGATAGCGCGAGTCGTAACTCATCGAGTTCGATCGATCGATGCAGAGATAAACCGCGATCGGCTCGCGCGACGGCGGCGGCGGCTGCGGCACGAACTTGACCGGCAGCGCCTTTTCCAGATCGCCGCCCGCCAGCGTTTCTTCGCGCAGCGTATCTCCGGTGGCGACCAATCCGCCGCCGTAATCCGCGACGTAGCGATTGAGCGCGTGCTGCGCCGCGGGCGTAAGCGATCCGGCGGGCACGTCGTCAAGGATCACGAGCTGGTAAGGCAGGTAGTCCGCCGGATGCTCGCTCAAGCTGCGCGGCGAGACGAAATCAATTTTGTAGTTGCGAGTCTTGAGCGCGGTCACGAGGCTTTCCGGCATGGTATTCGACACGATCAGAATTCGCGGCGCACCGGTCACCGAAATCGGAGCCTCGACCCGCGTATTGAGCGCGACGCGCGGAGGCGCAATCGAAACTTCCGCGCTCATCAGGTATGCGCCCGGTTGTTCGAGCCGATACGGCAACTCGAAATTGTTCAGCCCAGGCTTCAGCGTAATCGATTCACCGCCGATGGCGGTGTCGTCGCTGTAAAGCTTCAGCGTCGCGGCGACCGGAGATTGCGATTCACTTTCAACCCCGATTTTGAATGCAAAGCGCTGATCGGCGCGCACCGTATCCGGGGAAGAAAAATTAGTGACCGCAATTCTCTCGGTGGACGACGGCGGCGGCGCACTGGCGAAAATTCGCACGCCGTCTTCGAGCATCGCAGGAACTTCCGACATCGCGGAATCCTCGGTCTCGTTGCCGTCGCTCAGCAGCACGATGCGCTTGTCCGCTTCCGGCGCAAACAGACTCTCGGCCGCAGTCAGCGCGCTCGCGATATTGGTCGCACCGCCGTCGGCACCGTCGCCAAAGTGACTCAGCAGACGGGGATCGGTCAAAGGTGCCAGCAGGCGCGCGTCGCGGCCAAAGCCGACAACTCCAAGGTGGTCGGTCGGCGCCATCGCGGATTTCAACCGTTCGATCTGTCCGCGCATCCAATCCTGTTGATCGGGCGACACCGAGCCCGACTCATCCATCACCGCGACCACCGCGACGCTTTGCGCCGCGATATGCCCGGGAATGCGCAATCCGGCAAGCATCGCGACCAGCGCCAGGACGCACAGCGCGCGAAGCGTCGCGGACGCAGCGCCCGCCCACCGCAGTCCACTGCGCATCGCGAGAATCCCCGGCGTCGCCGCGACCGGCACGAGCACGAGCAGCCATAGCAGAGCCAGCCGATCAAACATGACGCATTCCCCAACGGCCGGCGTGGCTGATCAACATCGCCGATTCGATCATCAGCGCGAGCAGCGCCAGCGCAATCAAAATAAAAGTTAGCGGCTGTACCTGCTTCGCGGTTTGCGGATTCGATGCGACGACGGATTTTTCCGCGGGCGCGCTCGCATCGGCCTGAGGTTTTGCACCAAGGTCAGACTCGACCGCATCGTAATAGTTGGCGAGCACCTGGGTCGTCACTCCCCCTGACTCGACAGTATAGCGTCCAGCCTGCAGCGGACGGATTCGCACGCGACCCCATTTGTCGGCATTGAGCGTGCGCACGGATGCGTCGGGCTGGGTGATGCGCGCGGTTCTGTTCGCAGGCACGCTCACGTCAGCGCCGGTCGGCACGATGAAAATATCGCGCGGGGCGGTCAGTTGCTTCATCAGATCGACGGTCAACACCAAGGCGTCGAGATGATCGGGCGCAAGCAGCAGATGATCGCGCACATCAAACGCGAGGACGCCGACCGGCCCGCCGGTGGCGCGCCCGATCGCGGCAATCGGAATCGACGAACGGCCGGGGCCCGCCGCAGTGGCGATCAGCTCCATCCATTCTGGAATCGCGACGATTCGGGTCGCGCCCAGCGTCAGAGACTCGATGGCGGGTGATTTGCCTATCGCGTCACCGCGAATATCGGCGCTCGCGACGGTTCCACTGACCGAGATTCCCACGCCGGCACCGTACGGCGAACCTTTCGTAGCTGGCGGCGGATATATAAGGAGCGTCGACGCCGCCTTGACCGCGGGCAAATAGCAGTCGTGCATCACCGCCAGCTCGAGCGGCTTCGCATTGGCGCCGGATGCATTCGATTGCGCGGCATACGTTGCGGGATCGGCCGTCTCGATCTGGAAATTCGAGTTGACCGCGAGCAGCACGCGCGCGATATCGTCGCGCACCGCAGCGTCGGGTGAGAGCACCAGCACGCGCGCCGCGAGATCAGATGGCGCGTATGCGTAGCGGCTGTTGTCGGCGTCGATCGCGTCGGCGGTCAGAATTCGCGCGTGCAGCAAGCCGCCCGTCTTGAGCGGTCCGAAGGACGCGAGAACCTGTTCGCGCGGCGCGAGCATGATGGTCTGATGAAACTCCTCGGCGTCGCCGAGATCGATCGCAAGTTCTGCCGGGTGAGGCCGCGCGGAGAAGTTTCGAATTACCGCGCGGGCGCGGGTCGAGCCCGGGATGCCGGGATCGAGCGACACGATCGCCAGGTTAATATCGCCGGAGCCGACCTGGTGGAAATTTACCCGCGCGGTCGAAGCGGCGTCGGCAAGAATCGCAGGCGCCGGCGGGCGGTCGGCGAACAAATCGATTTCCGACGCGCCATGCGCTCGAATAAGCGCCGCTCTCAGAGCCGCCGTGCGTGCCGGGACCGCCATCGGAACCAGATCGCCGAGCGCCTTGCGCAGTTCGGCCCGATTCGCAGTCTGCGGATGACGCACCTGCGCCTCGAGTGCGTATGCGATGACGCTGAACTCGTCGCCAATCGGAGCCTGATCGATTATTTCCAGCGCGTCGTGGCGTGCCTGGTCCAGCCGGGTACCGGAGACGTCGTGCGCGCTCATCCCGGCGCCAAGATCGAACACCAGCGCGTGGCTGCGGCCGTGGCCGGGCGCCGGCGGCCTCATCACGTACAGTCCCGCGATCGCGAAGGTCAACGCGGCCAGCGTCGCCATCTCGAGCCAGAACAGCGGGTCGAGCCGTACCTGGCGAACGCTCACGACCGGCGCGGGCGCTTCGTCGAAAAGCATCAGGCTCGACACTTCGATGGTCGGACGCGAACGCGATCGCAGATAAATCAGCACCAGCAGCGCGAGGCTGAGTCCATATATGATGTTCTGCGGATTCAGGAGGCCCACGGCTATCTCACAATTCCGAGCAGCGGGAGTTCGCGTTCCATGAAACTATCCAGGTTGGCGGCGCCGAACGCCTGCGCATAAGTAATCGCGTGCGTCGTACAGATGCGGCGCAGATGCGCGACGATCTTCTGCACCTTCTGCCGTATAGCTTCGATCATCGTCGGACCGAGCACGGTCTCGCGGACCTCGCCGGTTTCGGAATCCCGAATGCGATACAGGCCCGGCGGGTACGCGGCAGTGCTTTCCTGCTCGCCCATCACGTGGATTACTTTTACGTCATGACGCGCGGCCACCAGCCGTTTGAGCGCATCTTCGATATCGATTTCGTTCACGAGAAAATCCGAGATAACGACAACCGTTCCTGCGGGACGCCGCTGGAGCAGCAATTCATCGACGGCCGCGCCAAGGCGGGTCTCCCCGCCGGCTCGCACCGAGGTCACGAACGATTTGAAATTGAGATATGACTCGCGGCGGCGATGAAACGGCGTGGCTTCAAGCTTCATCGACCCGCGATGCATCGCGAACGCGCCGATTCGCACCGCGTCGTTGTCGGCCATCCCGATGTACGCGAGCGACGCGCCGATTGCGAGCGCGAGCCCGAGCTTGTCGTCGCGCTCGGGCAATCCCATCGACGCACTCGCGTCGATTAGGGAGGTCACCTCGACCTGCCGATCGGCGCGGTAAGTTCGCAGCATCAATTCGTCCAGGCGCGCGAATGCGTTCCAGTCGAGGAAGCGCAAATCGTCGCCTGGGGCGTATTCCTTGTAATTTTCCGGTTCGATTCCGAGCCCCTGGACGCGACCTAGCGCGCGCTGGCCGGCGCGGACTGTGCGGGCGCGCTTGATACCGAGCACCAGCCGGTCGAGCTTGCGCAAATATTCGGGCTCGAAAGCGCGTGCCTCGAGCATCGTCGGCCGCCTATACTTTCGCCGCGCGAACCGACTTGATGACGCGCTCGACAATGTGCGCGGCATCGATTCCGTCGGATAGCGCGGCGTAGTTGAGCATTATGCGATGGGCCAGCGCGGCGACTGCGACGTGTTCGATATCTTCACGCGCGATATTGGCGCGCCCGTCGAGCAGTGCGCGCACTTTGGCGCCTAGGATAAGCGCCTGCGCGCCGCGCGGACTCGAGCCGAACATCACGTAGCGATTGACCATCTCGTCATGCACGGCCCTGGCCTCGTCGGTCACGAAGCGCGAGTTCTGCGGCTGCGTCGCACGCACCAGGCGCGCTGCGTAAATCTCCATCGCGGGTGCGGCCATCACTTCGCGCACCAGCCGCTTGAGACCTTCAACGTGCTCGGCTGCCTCGGCGGCGTGGAAGATCGGCTCGATGCCGGCGTCTTCGGGCCCGGTGGTCGATGAAATTATTCGCGTCAGTTCGGCTTCGTCGGGATAGTTCAGCCGGACTTTGAACAGGAAGCGATCGAGCTGCGCCTCGGGCAGCGGATAGGTGCCTTCCATTTCGATCGGATTCAGTGTGGCCATCACGAAGTACGGGGGCTTGAGGCGATAGGTCGTGCCTGAGACCGTCACTTGCAACTCGGCCATCGCCTCGAGCAGCGCGGACTGCGTCTTGGGCGTCGCGCGATTGATTTCGTCGCCGAGCAGGATATGGCAGAACGCGGGCCCCGGCTGAAAGGTGAACTCGCGCCGACCGTCCTCACCCGACAGGATCACTCGCGTGCCGGTGATATCCGCCGGCATCAGGTCGACGGTGAACTGGATTCGGTTGAAGCTCAGATTGAGCGCGAGCCCGAGCGTCTTGACCAGCGTGGTCTTGCCGGTTCCGGGGACGCCTTCGATCAACACATGACCGCCGGCAAATAGCGCCGAGAGCAATTCTTCGACCGCCTGCTCGTGCCCAATAATCGATTTGTGGATCTCGGCCTGAATCCGCCGAAACGTCCGGGCGAAATCCGCCACTGTTGGCGTTTCCGCCTGTACGTCGCTCATCGTTCGAATACCCGTTTGATTGTAGTTCGGTCATCGGCCGGAACTGCGGCGCGTGCAACCGGCTCGTCCGGCTCCTGGTTCACGCTGAGTGGAGTGCGAACCTTGGGCGGGACGTAAGCGTGACCGGCGCCCTTGGCACCGTGATCGACCGGCCGCGCTTCGATCGCAATCTCGAATCCCTCGTTGCCCAGCTTCGACGCCGCGGGCGCGCCAAACAGGCTGTCGGGATCGGCGCCGATTCCATGCGCCTCGCCGCCATTGCTGCTGTTCTCACCGCTCTGCTGGATACTGCGATCGCCAGCGTTGTCGTCCTTGTTGGGGTTATCCAGGCCGGAGTTGGATTCGACGCCCGCCTGACCCCTGCCGCCCGGCGAAGGCTGCGACCTTGGTTGTCGCGAATCGTCTTCCGGCGGCAGATCGAACTCGTGATTGGACTTAGGCTGGTCCTGTTTGAACTGTCCCGCGACTTCGCCGTGCCGATTCTTCTGCGCATCGGGGGCGCGATGAATTTCGTTTTGACCCTGATCGCGTCCATTGTCTGCCAGCCGCAAATTGAGCCGCTGCTTCGCGGCCGATTGCTGCCCGGTGAGTTTGTTTTGCAGATTCCCGGCCATGTCGCGCGCACGATTCACCAGCTGATTCAGAGAATTGCCGCTCACGTCACCACCGCCCGCACCTTCGCGAGCCAGCTTGTCCTGGAGCCGGCGCATGGTCTCGGCGTCCGCGGTAACTTGCATCCCGTTTTCATCGCCCGGCTCGGCGGGCCGCAGGTGCAGGTCGTCGAGATCGACCGTCAGATCGTTCTGCCCGTCGCCCGGAGTGACCACCGGCGGCCGCTTGATTTTCGAAATCGGAAACGCGAGCGCCGCCAGCAGGCATGCTCCAGCCAGCGGATAGATTGCGCGCGATACGCGCCGACGCTCGATCTTCGAGGCCGCAAATTCATCGTGATGGCCGAGAGTATCCTCGACCAGGTACGACCACAGCGGGCCGCGCGTTTCGATATTCGCGAGCGCGACGATCGTCGAGAGCCGCCCCTTCAGCTCGGCGCGATCGTCCGCAACCGCGGCGGCAATCACCGCGCTGGTGCGCATTCGCCACCCGGCCGAGACGGCGCTCGCGATACCGGTGACCGCAATGATCACCAGCGCCACGCCGCCAATAAGGAATGCGAGTGGCGACAGCAGATACGCCATCGCAAAAACTGCGGCGCCAGACGCAATCGCGATCGCGAGCGTGTAGAAAATCGCATGCTGCAAGGCCAGCGAGTTGAGTCGCGTGCGAACGGAACCTACTCGACGCAGGATTTTCCCGAGTTTCTCGTCAGCCTGCTTGTCTTGTGAGGGGAACGACATCGAAAGCGCCAAGCGCGTAGATCGAGGATAGTTTAGCTTCCCTGCTCAAGCAACGACAAAACTCCGGCAAACTAAGAGTTAGTTGATCGTGCGCCGCGCGCATCCCGATTGATGAACGCCAGCACAGCACATCTGTTACGTACGCCATCGAGCTACCGCCGCGGAGGCAAAGCAGCGCGCGCCGCGCAACTTTGCGCTCATCACCAGGTGCACGGTCACCCCCGCGACGGTGTCGATGCCGCCAGCCGCGCAGGCGATTCGGCTCGCGTCCCGGATGAAATTCTCTAGTGCGATTCCTTGAGCCCGGCGTCGTCGGCCGCTCCCAGAGCGATCGCCGACCAGTCCATCTCGGCGCGCCCCTTCGCAATCGCCGAGACAAACCTGTCGTGCAGCAGACTCGCGGTCGGCATCGGCGCGTTCGCCTCGGCCGCGGTCTGGATCACGAGGTTGATATCCTTGAGTCCGAGCGGCAGTCGAAATCCCGCCGGCGTAAATCGCCCTTGAGCGATTGCGGGACCGTAACCCTGGTACACCGGCGCCGCGAATAGCGTCTTGGCGAACATCTCGAGCGCAGCCGTCGGATCGACGCCGCTCTTGCGCATCATCGCGACCGCCTCGCCCATCGCTTCGAGCGCCGCCGCGATCATGAAGTTGCCCGCGAGCTTCACCACGTTCGCCGAGCCGACGTTGTCGCCAAAGTCGAATAGTCCATCACCCATCGCCTCGAGGATCGGCTTCACTTTGGCTTTGGCTCCAGCGGGCCCCGAAACGCAGATCTTCAACTGCTTCGCCTCCGCGGCGTTAGGCCGTCCAAACACTGGCGCCGCAACCATCACGCTCCCCTTCGACGCGTGATATGCGGCGAGCTCGCGGGTCGTTGCCGGCGAGACGGTACTCATCGAAATGTGAATTCCATCGGGCGCAAGATGCTCGGCGAGCGCGTCCGGACCGGTCACCAGCGCCTTGACCGCGGCGTCATCCGCCAGCATCGAGACGACGATTCCTCCCGGCTGCGCGACATCGCCGGCGCGGCCCGCGCGATGCGCGCCCTTGGCAACCAGCGGCTCCGCCTTCGATGCAGTTCGATTGTAAACCGTCAGATGGAACCCCGCTGCGACCAAGTTCGTCGCCATCGGCAGACCCATCGCGCCCAACCCGACGAATCCGATTTTTTGTGTCATGAACTCAGGCTATCACTCGTCCCACGTGGGGCAATGAAAAAATAAAGACCCTAACCCCTTCTCGAGCGGGAAGGGGAACCAGACGGAGAGAGAGTCAGCGCGAGTGCACGACTCCGATGCGCGGGCACTGTGCCGCGATTTTGCATCGCGAGCACCACGGCGAGGTCGGATGGCAAATTGTCTGGCCGAATGCGACGAGGATTCCGTTGTACTCGAGCCAATGTCGCGACGGCAGGACCGCGCGCAGCGCAACCTCGGTCTTGTCGGGAGTCTTGGTGCTCACCAGCCCCCATCGATTCGAAATGCGATGCACATGAGTATCGACGCAGATGCCCGGCTTCGCGTAGGCCTCGGTCACGACCAGGTTCGCAGTCTTACGCCCCACGCCTTTGAGCGTCAGCAGAGCGTCGATGTCGTCGGGCACGCGTCCGTCGAATTTTTCGATCAGGTCGCGGCAAATCCCGCGGATGACTCGCGCCTTGGTGCGATAGAACCCCACCGGAAAAATAAGCCGCTCGAGCGTCTTCGGCGCCAGCGCGAGTATGGCCTCGGGCGTATGGGCTCGGGCGAACAATCGCGTCGACGCCGCCGCAGTAGTCGCGTCCTTGGTACGCAAACTCAGAATGCACGAAATCAAGGTGCGGAACGGATCGCGATGCTGGACCGCGATAAAGCTAACGATCGGCGCATTCCACCCGGGTGCCTCACGCCTCAGCACGGTCAACACCTGGCTGACCCCGCGTGCATCAAGCGCGCGACGCGTCGTTGCAGTTTTCTTTGGCGATGCCATCCAGTCCATCCGTCGAGCCGATCTATCACGCACACTCTGTCTTGTTTACTCTTGGCTTTTCCGCGAAGGAATTTTTAACGCGAAAAGGGGAAAATGCCCTCAAAATAGTCGATGCTGAGTGGGGAGACGCGCTGCCGCGCGAGATCTTTCGCTGCGCTCAAGATGACACAAAAAACTGAACGGCCCAATTCGTCATTCTGAGCTGCTGCTGCGAAGAATCTCGACGGACGCTCCTGCGTCCGGCGCAGGCCACGGACCATCCAGCCCTTCGAGGCGGTTGACGGCGCGCTCGCGACCGTGTTGCTTCATGGCGTGATTAAAGTCTTGCCGCGGCGCTCGATCATTGGCGCATCTGCTATCGCTGCCGCTTCGCTGCTGGCCTTCCTGGCATTTTCCAGACTCGCATCCGCCGCGTCCCCATCGCCCAACGTGCTGCCGGCTGAGTCGATGGGCGTCACCAAGGCGCCTCCCCCTCAGCCAATCAATTGGGACCGAGTCACGCAGGAAGCAACCGACCTGCTGTCGAAGTACATTCAGATCAACACCACCAATCCGCCCGGCAACGAGATCGATGCGGCCCGGATGCTCAAGGAAAAATTTCTCACCGACGGCATCCCCGCGACCACCTGGGAGCCGCAGCATGGACGCGGAATCATAGCGGCGCGGCTGCGCGGTATCGGCAAGCATAACAAGTCGATCATCCTGCTGAGCCACATGGACGTAGTGCCCGCCAATCCCAAGGAATGGCTGGTGCCGCCGTTCGCGGGCACCGTCAAGAACGGGGAAATCTGGGGACGCGGCGCGATCGACGACAAGGGTCCCGGGGTTATCGAGCTGATGGCGATGCTCGCGATCAAGCGCGCGGGTATTCTGCTCGATCGCGACGTGTTGTTTATCGCCACCGGCGACGAGGAGGAAGGCGGCAAGAATGGCGCAGGATGGTTCGTCGATCACGCGGCCAGCGTCTTCTCCGATGCCGGCTATCTGCTCAACGAAGGCGGCGGGATTCACGCGCTGGCTGATAACAAGCGCAAGGTCTACGTCGTGTCGGTCACCGAAAAAACGCCGCTCTGGCTCAGGCTCACTGCCAGCGGCCCGGCTGGACACGCGTCCGATCCGCCGGCGGAAACCGCAGTTACGCGGCTGGTGCGTGCGCTGGATAAACTGACTGAGTACAAGCCGCCCATCCGCGTTATCGGGCCGGTGCAGGACTACTATCACTCGATCGCCCAGCTCGATCATGGGCCCAGGGAACAACTCGATCTCGCCGCCGCGCTGAAGAATCCCCAATTCCAGGCCAGGTTTCTTTCCGATCCGAGCCAGAACGCGCAGGTCCGCGACACGATCACGCCCACCGTGCTGTCCGCCAGCCAGAAGACCAACGTGATTTCCGCGACGGCGTACGCGGAAATCGATTGCCGGCTGCTGCCGGGCAGCGATCCCAAAACCGTCATGAAGGACATCAAGAAAGCGATCGGCGACGACACGATCAAGATCGATGTGCTGCTGAACTTTCAGCCGATCTCGTCGCCGTCGCGCTCGCCGCTGATGAACGCAATTGAGACGCTGGCCCGGGTCCACGACCAGGCGACCGTCGTGCCGTCGATGGTCATCGGGTTCACCGACAGCCACTACTTCCGTCAGAAAAAAATCGTGTCATATGGTTTCATTCCCATCGAGGTTCTCCCGACCGAGGGCAAAGGCATTCACGGCGTTAACGAACGCATCGGGGTGAAGGAACTCGCCGACGGAATTCAGCGGATGGTACAATTGCTTAAGATTTTCGGAGGCCAGTAAGCAGGTGTCGCGATGATTCGAGCCGGCGTCGGTTACTCGACCGCGCGCAACCCGCGCAGCGCCGCCGCCGAGGCAACGGCCGCAGCTCTGGCGCAGGCGGGGATAAGCCGCGCGACGGGCGCGCTGTGCTTCGCGACCCCGGCCTACGGTGCGGCGTATCCGATGATCCTGCGCACGGTGGCTTCCGAAGCGCACACGCGCGAAGTCGCGGGATGCTCGAGCATGGGCGTCATCGCGGGCGAGACCGAAATCGAATCCGGACACGCGCTCGCCGTGCTGGTCTTTGGCGGCGACGAAGACGAAATCAAGGCAACCCGATTCTTCGTGCCGACACTTCGCGGCCGCGCCGACGGCGTCGCCTTTGACATAGCAACTGCGGTGCGCCCGAAGCTCGGCAAATCGAACCTGCTGATTCTCTTCGCCGATACTTACAACTTCGAGGCCGAGGCGACGCTGGAAGCGCTCGCCACTGAATTGCCCGGCGTGACGATCGCGGGCGGCGGCGCCAGCGAAGACGGCTCGATCGGTGAGACCTTTGTTTTCTGCGGCGACACGATCAGCTCGAACGCCGTCTCCGGCATGCTTTTTTCTGGAGAGTTCGAACTTACACTCGCTAACAGTATCGCCTGCGGCCTGATCGGCACGGCGCATCGCGTGACCGCCGCTCGCGACAATATATTAATCGAGCTCGACGGCCGTCCGGCTTACGAAGTGTTCGCGGAAGCCGCCGGTCCTCTGGCCGCCGATCTGCGCCGCGCGCTGACGTACATTTTCGTCGCGATCCCGGTCTACGAAAACGCGGATACGATCGAGCGCGGACAATTCGTCGTGCGCAACATCGTCGGAGCCAGCGAGGAGCATGGCGTTATCGCAGTCGCGTTCCAGCCTAAGGTCGGCGACACGATCGGGTTCGTGCTGCGCGACGCCGAGCGCTCACGCGAGGACCTGAAGGCGACGCTCGACGACTTGAACGACCGCCTCGACCACAAAACGCCGCCTGCGTTCGGCCTGTACTTCAATTGCGTCTCGCGCGGCGCCGGCCTGTACAACATCCCGGGCCACGATTCCGCCTACATCAGGCGCGCGCTCGGCCCGGTCCCCATCGCCGGCTTCTTCACCGGTTTCGAAATCGGCTCGCTCGCCGAGCAAACCTCGCTGCTCCAGTATTCAGGAGTGCTGGCGCTGATATCGGGAAAGAAAACGTAATGTAAGCCTTGCACTGCCTCTGTCATCCTGACGGAGCGAGCAACGCGAGCGGCTGCAAGGATGACGCAAAAAAACGACCGTTCGCGGGTTCGCTTAAGCCGCGCGTGCATGGAGCTTACGCGTGACCAGCAGCGCGATCCGGTACGTGAAATACAGCTCACCGTCGATTCGCACGGGACGCGCGCCGCTCAGATCTTCGGCCGCGTCGCGCTCGACCATCGCGATCGCCTTCGCCGCGCGCTCCGGCGACGGATGCGCCGCTTTGATCCATTGCGAGACAGGAGTCCGGTAGCCGTGCGACGTGAATCGCACTATCTCAAGGCCCGCCGCGCCCATCATCTTGATCAACTCGCTCATCGCGAGCGCGCTGGTATGCGACGTGTCGCGCAGCCGCTCGAATTCGTTGTAGTACGCCGCGCGCTCGGGCTGTTCGCTGGCGATTAGATCTTCAATCGCCACGAGTCCGTCGGCACGGCACACACGCGCCATCTCGGAAATAACTTTCGCGGGAAAAGCGAAATGATGAATCGCGAACCGGCAAACGACGACGTCGAATTCGCCGTCCTTGAACGGCAGGCGCGACTCGACGTCGCCTTTCTGAAAGTGGACGTTGGTGAGTCCTCGCTCCAAGCGCATCTTCTCGGCAATCTTGAGCGGCGCATCAGTGAGATCGATTCCCACTACTTCGCGGCACACCGCGGCAAACGCCAGCGCGACATGTCCCGGACCGGTCGCGACTTCCAGCACGCGCGCATCGGCCGGCGGTGCGACAATCTCGACCAGCTTGCGCAGATGCTCGGCGTCGAGAATCGCGGGCGCGGTCGCGTAGTCGTTCGCCTGCCGGGTGAATTCTTCGCGGACGAGATCTTTGTGTTCCATATCGATGGTCCGAGTCACCTATTGTCGCGGTTCCGGTGCGCGAATCAAGCGCTGAGACCCCGTTGTCGCGGCATCCCCGCCGCTTGCACGCCTGAAAGCCTTAATGGTACCTGAAACATGGATCTGAGCGGTTTCAAGCCGCAGGATTCCCCATCGAAAAAACGGAGGCACGCAAGTTGGATTTCGGATTTTCTGAAGAACAAGAGATGCTTCGGGACGCGGCCAAGCGCTTTCTGGCCGACAACTGCCCGACCAAGTTTGTCCGCCAAATGATGGCGGACCCGACCGGACATGACCCCGCCTTCTGGAAAAAGCTGGTCGAGCTCGGATGGCCAGGGCTGCTCATCCCGGAAAGTTACGGCGGACAGGGCGGCAGCTTCCTCGACATGACGGTTATTGTTGAAGAAGCAGGCAAGGCGCTCGTGCCGGGACCCTTCTTCACTTCCGCGCTGCTCGCGGCGCCGCTGTTGATCGAGGGCGGTTCCGACCAGCAGAAGAAAGACCTGTTGCCGCGGATGGCGAAGGGCGAGTTTATCGGCACCGTCGCTATTGCCGAAGCTGCGGGCCGTTTCGACGCCGAGGGAATCCAGCTCAAGGCGACCAAGAGCGGCAACGAATACACGATCACCGGCGAGAAATTTTTCGTGCCCGATGCCCACGTCGCCAACGGGATGGCGGTTGCGGTCCGCACTGGTGGCAGCGGCGAGAAGGGAATCACGATCCTCGCGATGAACGCGAAGACGCCAGGCATCACGATCACTCAGCTCAAGACAGTCGATATGACGCGGCGGCTGTGCCACGTGAAATTCGACAACGTGAAGACCTCCGAAATTGTGGGCAAGGAAGGCGAGGGATGGCCGATTCTGCGGCGCACGCTCGACATCGCGACTGCCGGGCTCGCGGCCGAGATGGTCGGCACCGCGCAGAAGGCGCTCGACATGTCGGTCGACTACGCCAAGACGCGCGTGCAGTTCGGCAAACCGATCGGATCGTTCCAGGCCGTCAAGCACAAGTGCGTCGACATGATGGTCGCGGTCGAGAACGCGCGCTCTCTCACCTACTACGCGTGCTGGACCGTGGATACGAAGGGCGCGGAAGCGGCCACTGCGGTGCCGATGGCGAAAGCGTACGCATCTGACATGGCGAAGAACGTCACGTCGGAAGCAATCCAGGTCCACGGCGGCATCGGCTTCACCTGGGAGCACGACATGCATCTGTTCCATCGCCGCGCACTGGCCGGCGAAGCAAACTTCGGCAACGCCCCGGTACATCGCGAGACAGTAGCAAAGTCCCTGCTAGGCTGATCGCGACAAAATGAGTACAAAGAAGAGCTGCGATCCTTGGTCGCGGCTCTCCTGTTTTCTTGCACAACAGCAAGTTGACCCAACCAGAGTTTCGCCTTATATTCGCCTATGAGCCGGAGGGCAATTTGTGAGTGATCGCAGTGCGATCGAGTGGACCGACGCCACATGGAATCCGGTGCGCGGCTGCACAAAGATAAGCCCGGGTTGCAAACATTGCTACGCGGAAAGATTCGCCGAAAGATTCCGCGGCGTACCCGGCCATCCGTTCGAACAGGGCTTCGACATCCGACTCGTGCCGGAGAAGCTGGACCAACCGCTTCGATGGCGCTCGGCTCGCCGGATCTTTGTAAATTCAATGAGCGATTTGTTCCACGATCGCGTGTCGACGGAATACATTTCTCGGGTAGGCCGCGTCATGCAGAAAGCAGAGTGGCACACGTTTCAAGTTCTCACGAAACGCCACGAGCGATTGCGATCGCTGTTGAATGGCGAGCTCGCTTGGATGAGTTCGCTCTCGAACGTCTGGTGGGGAGTGAGCGTAGAAGACCGAGAATACGGCCTGCCAAGAATCGACTCGCTGCGATCGACAAATGCTCGCCTTCGCTTCCTGTCCATCGAGCCGCTTTTGGAAGATTTGGGCAAGATCGATCTATCGGGAATCGATTGGGTAATAGTCGGCGGCGAAAGCGGCCCACACTTTCGAACAATGGCAGCTTCTTGGGCTGAGACGATACGCGATCAATGCCACGAAGCGCGCGTACCATTCTTCTTCAAACAGTGGGGAGGACGTAGTCCCAAGCAACTTGGTCGTAAGCTAAACGGCCGCGAGTGGAACGGAATGCCCAGGGCTAGTGATCCCGCCATGACCCGGTCTTACGCCGCTCAGTGAAACTCCTTGCAAGTGATGGACTGATAGCGCGTCCCGCGCGGATTTGGACTCGCGAGAAACTTAGATACCTGCAGAAATACGCGCAGGCATTTATGACGGCGATGGCACCGAAGAGGTCGCAAAGACTATGGGAACAGCTTGATTATATCGATCTTCTTTGCGGCCCTGGGCTCAGCGTTGTTCCCGATACGAAAGAGGAATTCGATGGTTCAGCGCTAATAGCTTTGAAGACTAAGCCCGCTTTTGATCATCTTTACTTCGCAGATCTGAATCGTGAGAACATAGCTGCCCTAAAAAGTAGGGTCTCCGCTAAGGACTCCAATCGGGTCACGTTCAGAGTCGGTGATTGCAACGTTTTGGTCGATGAGGTCTTGAATCGACTATCGAGTCGCACTCTCTGCCTCGCCTTTATCGATCCCGAAGGTTTCGAAGTCCATTTTGAGACGTTGGCAAAATTGGCGAAAAAGAGAGTCGACCTGCTCTATCTCTTCGCTAGTGGAATTGGTATTCGACGCAATTTGAAAAACGAACTCTCGGTTGCAAATAGCCTTTTGGATAAATGGTGGGGAGAAAAGGGTTGGCGAGATCTCCCAGCAGCGAAATGGGCGTCGGGTAAGTTTACCGAAGAACCGGCTGAAAAGGTGCTCCAATCGTTCGTGTCAGCATTTCGAAAGAAGGTAGGCAACGCTGGATTTCAATTTCAGGACGAAAGAGGTTCTACCCTTCAGCAATACGAAAAACCTACTCTATTTTTCTCATGACAAGACCGGGCTGACGATTTGGAACAACATTAAGAAGATTGCTCCAGGTGGGCAGA
This sequence comes from uncultured delta proteobacterium, assembly GCA_963850125.1. Classification (GTDB taxonomy): domain Bacteria; phylum Desulfobacterota; class Binatia; order Binatales; family Binataceae; genus Binatus. The sequence continues at coordinate 177,445 of CAWKKB010000005.1, forward strand.
GGTCGCTTCTTTGAGCGACTGAGAAACAGTCCCTACGCGATGGCTTTTGATTTCTCTGCTTCGGCGGCGGCGCTTCTTGCGGACAGGCGGTCGCGCATTGCGCGGTGGCTTTCGCGGGTGATTGGGTAGCGCGAGAAGACCAGCGCGCTCATCAGGTAGATTGCGGCGGGGGCGAGCGCGAACAGTGCGCGCAGATGTTCTCCCGCTTGCGGCGTGATTCCGCCGCCGCCCGGTTTGTAGCCGACCCAGCTTAGGACCGGCCCGACCATCAGCAGCGAGATTGCGACTGCCAGCTTTATCGACATCGAGGTGATTCCGCCGTACGCGCCCTCCTGGCGCTGGCCGGTGCGCTCCTCGTCCCATTCGATTACGTCCGCCGACGCCGACATTTGCGTCACCCAGATTCCAATCGCCGAGAAGCCGGTAAACGCCATCAAGATGTACAGCGCGATTGTGCTTTGCGGCGTCATCGTCATGAACAGCAGCGAGCCGAGCGCGTTGCAGACCATCGCGACCACGAACGCCGGTTTCTTTTCGAACCGCACCGTGATCCTGAACCAGAATGGATACGAGATCACCGAGCCGGCGAAGTACGCTATCAGCCATCGCGCGGCGGCGTTCTCGTCGTGATACCAGTACTTCGCGAGGAAGCGGATCAGCACGGTCGGGATGTTGATCGCCATGATCGCCAGCGTCGTCGCGATCAGCAGGATGATGAACGGTCGATTTCCCGCCATCGATTTGATCGACGCCCACAGCCTCGAGCGCTCGAGCGTCGAGAACTCGGCGCGCTCGCGCAGGCCCGCATATGCGAGCATCGCACCGCCCGCAACGACAATCGCGCAGATTGCGCCGGTCACCTTGAAGTCAGTACCGCGCGCGAACAGGTACGTAGCCGCGAACGGCAACAGCGCTCCGCTGATGTCGCCGACGGTGCCGAGCAGCATGCGGAAGGTCGAGAGCTTGGTGCGTTCATCGTAGTCGAGCGTGAGCTCCGGCATCAGCGCGCTGTATGCCGTCTCGTAAATCTTCCGCGAGGTGAGCATCAGGAAGTAGAAGCCGAAGAACCAGACGAACAGGCCCGCGTGCAGCCGCGGCGGCGACAGCAGCAGGTAGTAGCAGATGGCCATCGGAATCGCCGCGAAGAAAAATGGCCGGCGGCGGCCCGACTTGAAGCGCGCGCGATCGGAAATATTGCCGACCAGCGGATCGGTCACCGCGTCCAGCACCAGCGCGAGGAAGAATGCAAGGCCGGCCAGCGATGGAGAGAGGCCCATACGATCGCTATAAAAATAGAGCAGATGAAGTCCGACCAAAGTCACGCACAGGTTGAGGCCGGTCTGCGCCTGCGCGTAGATTAGCAGGGGACGAAGGCCAATCTTTTCGCTCGAATCCCGGTTTGCCACGACCCGCAAAGACTACTCGATGGACATGCCGATATACAAAGCGATTGCGATTGCGGGCCCGACTCAGCTATCGGGATTGCGATGAGAATTTTCGAGCGAGCTTTGATGCGCGAACGCCGATGGATGTTGTTGCCGGTAGTCCTTCTTTTGTCGATCGCACTGGCGACGGCGGGATGCTCGCAGATTAAGTCGTGGTGGGGTGGCGATGATGACTCGACCGATCTCGACGACGCCGCCAATGCCAACGAGGGAGAACCGCTGCCGCCTCCGGTCGCCAACGTCGCGATCAGCTACCGGCGTCCCGGCGACGCACTCGCACGCGCCACCGTGATCAAGTTTTTCGGCGCCGAAGTAATCGCGAACCATCAGCGCGATGCGACGCGGACCGAGTCGGTAGTGCGTTTCGACGGCGGCGTTCCCATCTGGGAGTTCAAGGCCGACGAAGGAACCTTCGGTTCGCTCACCGGTGTCGGGGCGTCCAAGTATTCGCTCAAGAGTATCGAATACTCGAAAGTGCCGACGCATTTCTCGCAGGTTCTTCCCGAGGAAGGGCCGCCGGAGCCGCTCGATCGCGGCGCCTACTACGTCTTTCAAATCGAGCGGGCGTCCGGTTCCACCAGCTATCAGGCGGTCAAGGTGCTCGCCGACGGATCGCTGCAGGCCTACAACGCCCAGCCGCGCGCGGGCAGCAGTTACCTGCTGTGTTGTAACGTGACGTCGGATTTTCCGGAGCCTGTTATTCTTCCCGACACGACGCAAGATGCGGGAACAGCCAATCCGACACCGGACGAATCCCCTGAGCAGTCCGCCGCTCCGGCAGACCCGTCTGGCGCCCCTCCAGAGGAATCCCTTCCGTCACTAGGTCCTGCGGCGCCATAACCTTTGCTGCGCTTTTTCGACTTTTCCTTGCCTGATTGGTCCTCCCGCCTACACGAGGATTGTCCAATGAATCCGCTTTGTTAGACAGATCAAAACGCTCGCCTCATTAATGAAGATGGATTCAGGAATGAATGCATACTCGTAATTGACATACGATTCATTTTTCGACTAAGATTTGGTACTCATGGAGCAAGTCGTGCGACAAGTTAGTGATTCTCCGAATCGATTTGATCGTCGTCGCGAAAAGACGCGCGTCGATCTTATTCAAGCGGCCGAGCGCGTAATCTCGAGCAAGGGCTACCATCAGACCCGCATCGCCGACATCGCGAGCGAAGCCGACGTTGGCCTCGGCACCTTTTATCTGCACTTCAAAACCAAGAACGAAATCTTTATCGAGCTTATCGAGCATGGCGCGGCCGAGCTCCGACGCAACCTGGGAGAGGCCAAGGCGGGAGTCGATGCGCCGGCCGAGAAACTCAAGATCACGATCGACACGATTCTCGACGCTGCCGCCGAGGCGCCCGAACTTTTCCGGATTGTGTTCGGACACAGCCCCGCATTCCTCGATTTGATGGTCCGCGTCCACAATATCTTTATCGACGATCTGCGCGACGATCTCGCGCCCGCAGTCGGCGAGCGCGCCGACGCGATTGCACATCTGACGATTGGAATGCTGTCGCAGGCGATTTCGTGGCTGCTCGCGAGCCGCGACCTTTCTCACGCGGAACTGAAAAATATCACGGTAAATTTTGCCCTGGGCGGACTCGAGCGCGCAGTACGGCTCGCCGCCTCATAAAGTTGGAGGATTTCCACCATGGCCCACGACCACACGATTGTTAACACCGACCTCGAAAGCGTCTTCCACTGGGACTACAGCGTGAAGTTCCCGCAGATGGACCGGCTGTACGAGAACGCCAAGCGCGATCAGTGGAACGTCTCGACCACCATCAACTGGGACCGCCCGATCGAGAAAGAAGTCCTGGACATGACGATGATGCCGATGTTCCAGACCGAGCTCTATCGATCGCTTAGCGAGGAGAACAAGCTCCAGCTCGGCCGCAAGTTTGCGGCATGGCGCCTTTCGCAATTCCTGCACGGCGAGCAGGGTGCGCTGATGGTTTGCGGGCAGCTGGTCGACGCGGTGCCGGACCTCGACGCCAAGATGAATGCGGCGGCGCAGGTCTTCGACGAGGCGCGACACGTCGAGGGCTTCCGCAAATACATCACCAAGCTCGATCGCATCTACCCGATCGATCCCACGCTCGAGCGGCTGTTGACGACGGTGATGAAACACGATCGCTGGGAGCCCAAGTACGTCGGGATGCAAGTCGTGGCCGAGGGACTCGCGATCGCGGCCTTCCGCTTCATGCAGCGCGAGACCAAGGACGAGCTGCTCAAGGAGCTGCTCGAGTACATCATGAAGGACGAGGCGCGCCACGTCGGCTTCGGGATGCTCGCGCTGCGCGACGCGGTCACCAAGCTCAAGGGCAAGGACAAGAAGGACCTCGAGGAGTTCGCCTTCACGGCATGCGACATGATGGTGACGAAGGTCGTCGACGGCCAGCCGAAGGACGGCTTCCTGTCGGGCTCGATGGTGTTCGAGGAAGTCGGCATCTCGCTCAAGGACATCGAGGACGAGATGCACCGCAACCCGGCGTGGGCGGAAGCGGAGAACGACATGGAGAAACAGTTCAACTCGTTCCTGTTCGTCGACACGATCATCCCATGCCTGCGCCAAATCGATCTGATCAACGATCGTACCGAGTCGTGGTACCAGCAGTTGGGCGTGATGCAGATGGCATCGGCGGCGTAGGCGAGCAATCAGCACAAATCTGAATGATGAAGGGGCCGGTTGGCAACGACCGGCCCCTTCTTTTTTCCGCGGCCATGAGAAACGCGTGATCTCAAGAAAAGTACTAGCTATCCTTTGACGGTCAATGAGCAGACCTGCGTAGACTGAGTAATGTATGTCTGAAGAATTAGAGTTCTGCTCGTGTAAACTTTCTGTTCGAGGCGACGACCTAGATCCTCAGCAAGTAACAGCACTTCTAGGGATCGCGCCAACTGAGGCCTATTTTAGGGGCGAGCGTCTTCCCTTTCCTGCCAACCACAAGGATGCGGGGAAACCTAGCGACTTGATCGTCCGGTCGGGACTATGGCGGCTCGAGGTAGACAACGAAAAGAAATGGTCATGGGATGCAGCCTCACAACTAGACTATTGGTGTGTCTTCCTCACGAGTCGCGCGACTGCAATTCGTGAACTACAGGCGCGCGGATACGACGTGATGATTGACTGCCTTATCGACGAAGGCCCCGTCGTTTATGTGGATGTCTCGGTTGAGGTGATGCGAGCACTCGGTAAACTGGGAGTCTCTTTGAAATTCGGCTTCTACAATGGCGAGAACCTGCAGCCGGAAAAGAAGTCATGACCACCACTCCTCACGAGCTGCCATATTTCCGAAACTTTGCGAGCGCCTCGCCGCTCAGCTTGTAGTTGGGCTCGCCGAATTCTTCGTCGACGGTGCCGGTCGGCCTGAACCCCAGGCTGACATACAGCGCCGCCGCATTAGTGTTGGTTCGGAAGCAGGTTAGCTGCACGGCTTCACATCGCGGATAGCGCGCGGCGATCATTTTGAGCAACTCGACCATCGCGGCGCGGCCGTAGCCTTTGCCCTGGTACTTCGAGGCGATCATGATGTCGTCGATCCAGTAACTCTCGGGGCTGTTCGGATCGCATGCGGTAGTCGCGTAGCCGACTACCTCATCGCCCGCGCGTATTAGATGCGGCAGATGCTCGAACTCATCGCCGAACAGACGTACGTAGCATCGCGCTAAAGTCCATCGCGGGGGAGTGACAAATGTCACCTGATCGTTCCGCAGCTGCATGTTGAACAACTTGCGGAAGTTGTTCCGATCGATTGGCTCGAGAACTACTTGCTGATCGCTCTTCCTCATGACTGCACGTGCAGGAAGATGTCGCGGGCGTGCTCGTCGCTGATGCGTTTGACCGAGGTGATTCTATCCGCGAACTGCGCCAGCGACGAGGTCTCCGACGACCCCACGTCGACCAGCACCGCGAAGATCGAAAAATCCAACTCGTCCTTGCGCTCGCGCAGCCGCCCCAGCCATTCGGGACTGACCTGCGATTCGCCGTCGGTGATAATCACGATATCGCCGCGCTTGAGTTTCTTTTCGCCGAGCAGCTCGACCGCGGCGTCGATCGGCGACTCGAAATCGGTGCCGCCGCCGGGAAAGTATTCCGCCATCTCGACGACCTTGTTCAAGTCGGGCTGATAGCGCCGCTCGCGATTGAGGTCGAGCACCTTGAGGCTCACATCGCCAGAGGAAAACATAACGGCGCGAAACAGCCGGCGCTGACGCCGCGCGATATCCATCAGCGTCAGCGCGACCGCTTTCGACCACATCTCCTTGTCGCCCTGCATCGAGGAGCTCACGTCGATGCACACGACCATCGGACCCTTGCCCTTCTGCTCGTCGTCGCGAAGCCGGTACTGAAGGACGGTGCCTTCGAGCACGCGGCGATGGAAATCCCGCTTGAGCACCGGATGATGCATCGCGAGCAGCTCGGCGGGAATCAGGCGTCCGAGCTCGGAGCCGAGCTCGATGTCGTAAGCCTCGGCGACCCCGCGCTCGAGCGTCTTGCGCTTGAGCGCGCGCGCGTCCTGCTTGAATCGCCCGACCATCCGCGCCAGCTCGCCGAGCTTCTTGTTGCGCGCGAGACGCCGCCCGAGCTCGAGGCGCGCGCCGGCTGCGACCCGTCCGCCCTGTCCGAATTCGCGGCTGAAGTCGTGACTATCCTCGGCGGCTTGATCGATTTCGCCGGCCAGCTCGGCAGTCTTGAGCTGCATCCGCTTGAGCGCGCTCTGATCCGCGCCCTTGAGTTGAGTCTCGAACTGGCGCGACTTCTGATTCAGTCGGGCCTCGGAAACCTTGGCCGCACGTTCGGCCGCATCGGCCATCTCCGCGAGCTCTTTCTTTGTCGCTCGATTCTTTTTTTCCTCGCCGGGCGCGGATTCGTCCTCGCCCTCTTGCGATTCCTTGATCTCGTTGACGGCCTTCACCGCCTCCGCCCGCGCTTCGAGATCCTGCTCCTGCCGCGCGAGGTCCCACAGGTCGAGCATCTCGCTGCGATTGATGAGCTTTTCGGATTTCACCAGATCGAGCGCATGCTCGCTCATCACGATCGCGGCGATCGCGGCCTTGTCCTCTTCGAGCGCGGTGCGCGAGCGGAGAGCCTGGAACGGCGCCGAAGGCACGATTTGTTCGAGAATTGTTCGGTTGAGCGCGGCCGCGAGGCGTACGTCGGATGATTTGCGAAAGACCGGATTCATCTTGAACAGCGCGAAAAAAAGATCCTGCACCAACGCGCCGAAATGCGGCACCAGCCGTTCGCCGGTTTCCGCAAGGTCGGCGAGCGACGGCGCATCAGCCACGATTTCATTCCACGTTCGCCGATCGTAGCTGTCGCTCTCGAGCCACGACGCGTTGGCGGGCACGACCGGGACATAAATACGTCGCGGCTTGATGATTTTGGCTTTGCGCGCCATTGCCTCGATCCTACGTCACCGAATACCAGCTCGCCATCGCTCAAATTAGCGCCATTGCGTTACGGTGTCTCTTGAATGTATCGCTGGATGCGTAACAGAATTGAAACAGAACGAGATGGCACAGGAATCCACCAGTAACCCGCTCTCGAACCGGCAGCACGCGCTGATTATCGCGGCCGTGCAGGAATTCATCTCGACTGCCGAGCCCGTCGGTTCCGCGCAGATAGTCGCGCGCCATCAGCTGGGAGTGCGTTCTGCAATGGTCCGCAACATGATGGCCGAGCTCGAGGACGGCGGATACCTGCGCCAGCCGCACACCTCGGCGGGCCGCGTCCCGACTGAGAAAGCGTTTCGCTATTATGTCGATCATCTCGCGACCGCGACGCGAATCGGTTTCGAGGATCGCGCGCAGATAGAGCTCCATTATTCGAGCGGCGTCCGAAACCTGGGCGGGGCCCTCCGCGACACCCCGAAGCTGCTCTCTCTGCTGACGGGACAGGCCGCGCTGGTGATGGCGCCGCGGCTGGAGGCGTCGATCCTCGAGCGGGTCAACTTCGTGCGCCTGCGCGACAACCAGGTGCTCGCCGTATTCGTCGCGTCTAAAGGCGCGATCCAGAATCGGATCGTCGACACCGAGCGCGACCATTCGCAGGACGAACTGGATCGCATGGCTCGCTACCTCAACGAATCGCTCGAAGGCCGCACACTCGACGAGGCGCGCCGATGGATCGAGGCGCAATTGCGCGAGGAACGCGCGAACTACGATCGCTTCATGCGCGACGCGCTTGCGCTGGGCGAGGCCATCTCCGATTACGTCGGGCGTCCGGAGTTGTATGTCGAGGGCAGCCTGCAGGCGCTCGAGCAGCCCGAATTTTCCGATCGCAACAAGATGCGCGAATTGCTCCGCGCGCTCGACGATAAGACCGCGCTGCTCGAATTGCTCGAGCGCAGCCTCACTAACGCCGGGCTCACCGTCTCGATCGGCTCGGAAAACTATGACCCGCGCCTGTCGTCGCTGAGCGTGGTCGCGGCCTCGTACGCCAGCGGCTCGAGCGCGTTGGGCAGCCTGGCTATAGTCGGCCCGGTCCGGATGGACTACGATCGCGTCATCCCGTTAGTCGAGTACACCGCGCGCGCATTGTCACGCCTGATGGAATATTGAAGAACTAATTGAAATGAAACCCGCCAGGGTTTCAAACTTCCTTCTGCAGGGGTAACCCCTGCACCTTGATAATTCGTCCCTTGCCTGCACTGGCGCGACCTTAAATCGTGATTACGTTTATGTCCGGTTGGGTCTGATGACCAAGCGGCACAAGCATCCTCAGGACGGAAATACCGGTATGCAAGACGGTGAGCTCGACCCGGCGAATGCCGGTCCCGAAACAGAACAGGGCGGCGAGGTGGAATCCCTGCGGGCGCAGCTCGCCGAGAAGGACAAGGAAATCGCCGAGCTGAAGGATAAGTATCTGCGCACGCTCGCCGACTCTGAGAACGCGCGCAAACGAATCCGCCTGCAGAGCGAGGATTCCGTGCGTATCCAGCGCGAGAGCATCCTGCGCGACCTGCTGCCGATTATCGACAACCTCGAGCGCGCGCTTGCGGCCGCTCACAGTGGCACCGACACCAAGACAATCGTCGACGGCGTCGAGATGACGGTGCGGGCGCTGATCGATTTCCTTCGCGCGCAGGGCGTGACACCGGTACAGTCGGTCGGCCAGCCCTTCGATCCCAATCGGCATGAGGCCGTCGACCACGTGGCGTCGGAGGCACATCCGCCGAACACGGTCGTTAATGAATTCCATCGCGGCTATCTGATCGGCGATCGTACGTTGCGCCCGGCTCGGGTCTCGGTCGCGAAAGGAAATGAATCTGAGTCAGGAAAGCGAAACGGAGGCGAAAGTGATGCTTCCGACGTTGAAAATAGCTGAAGCGTGATTATTTCTGTCTTAAGTTTTATATCAGGGGACCTTTAGGAACATGGCAAAAGTTATTGGTATCGACTTGGGGACGACGAATAGCTGCGTCGCGATCATGGAAGGCGGCGATCCCGTCGTTATCGCCAACTCCGAAGGCAGTCGTACGACGCCGTCGGTGGTTGCATTCACGGAATCAGGCGAGCGTCTGGTTGGCACAATCGCCAAGCGCCAGGCGATCACCAATCCGACCAATACGATATTTGCAATCAAACGCCTGATGGGCCGGCGATTCGATGACCCGGAAGTTCAGAAGGCGATGAAAGTGCTGCCATACAAGATCGTACGGAACGACGACGGTGCGGCGTGGGTTGAAGTCCGCGGCAAGAAATACAGCCCGCCGGAGATTTCGGCGTTCATCCTGCAGAAGATGAAGCAGACGGCTGAAGACTACCTTGGTGAGAAAGTCACCGAGGCCGTTATCACCGTGCCTGCGTACTTCAACGACAGCCAGCGCCAGGCCACCAAGGATGCGGGCCGTATCGCTGGACTCACCGTACTGCGAATCATCAACGAGCCGACGGCGGCGTCGCTGGCGTACGGTCTCGACAAGAAGAAGGACGAGAAGATCGCCGTGTTCGATCTCGGCGGCGGTACGTTCGATATCTCGATTCTCGAGTTGGGCGAAGGCGTGTTCGAGGTCAAGGCGACCAACGGCGATACCTTCCTGGGCGGCGAGGATTTCGATCAACGCATCATGGATTATCTGGCCGACGAGTTCCGCAAGGACCAGGGAATCGATCTGCGCAAAGATCGGATGGCGCTGCAGCGGCTCAAAGAAGCTGCCGAGAAGGCCAAGACCGAACTGTCGACCGTGACTGAGACGGATATCAATCTGCCCTTCATCACTGCGGATCAGTCCGGCCCCAAGCATCTCAATATGAAGCTGACACGAGCGAAGCTCGAGTCGCTGTGCTCCGATCTGCTCGACCGGCTCGAGCCGCCGTGTGTGACCGCGATGCGTGACGCGGGCCTCAAGGCGAGCGAGATCAACGAGATCGTGCTGGTCGGCGGCATGACCCGCATGCCCGCGGTGCAGGAGCGCGTGAAGCGCCTGTTCGGCAAGGAAGGGCATAAGGGCGTCAACCCCGACGAGGTCGTCGCGATTGGCGCCGCGATCCAGGCGGGCGTGCTCAAGGGCGAAGTCAAAGACGTCCTGCTACTCGACGTGACTCCGCTGTCGCTGGGAATCGAAACGCTTGGCGGCGTGTTCACCAAGCTAATCGAGAAGAACACGACCATTCCGACGCGCAAGAGCCAGGTGTTCTCGACCGCGCAGGACAATCAGACCGCGGTTACGATTCGCGTGTTCCAGGGCGAGCGCGAGATGGCGTCGGACAACAAGCTGCTCGGCCAGTTCGACTTGATTGGAATTCCACCGGCTCCGCGCGGGATGCCGCAGGTAGAGGTCACCTTCGACATCGACGCGAACGGAATTGTGAACGTGCATGCGAAAGACCTCGGCACCAACAAGGAGCAGTCGATCAAGATCACCGCGTCGTCGGGACTCAACGAGGAAGAGATCAAGAAGATGGTGCGCGAGGCCGAGGCGCATGCCGCCGAGGACCATACGCGCCGTCTGCAGGCCGAGGCTCGCAACAAGCTCGACAATCTGATCTACACGACCGAGAAGACGCTCAAGGATCACGGCGGCGAGATTGACGAGGCCGGGCGCAAGCAGGTCGAGGACGCGCTCACCGAGGCGCGGACCAAGCTCGAATCCAAGGACCCCGACGAGATTAATCGCGCGGCCGAGGCGTTGCAGACTGCGTCGCACAAGCTGGCCGAGGCGATGTACAGTAAGACCAAGGCTGGCGCAGGACCGCAAGCCGGCGCGAGTCCGCAGGATGGCGGCGGCCAGGGTGGCTCCCAGAGCGCCAATGGCGAAGGCGGCGCGAAGGAAGACGTAGTCGATGCGGACTACAAAGAAGTCAAAGATCAATAGTGACGAGCGGGGCCGCGCGAAAGCGGCCTCGCTTATCTTTACCGCGCAATGGCGTCGCCGGTGATGTTCGCATAGAATCTCTGCGCGATGCCGTCAGCACAAAAGCGTGATTACTACGAAGTCCTCGGCGTCAATCGCGGCGCCGGCGAAGTCGAACTGAAGAAAGCCTACCGCACTCTCGCGATTCAGTTTCATCCCGATCGTAATCCCGGCAACAAGGACGCAGAAGAGCGCTTCAAGGAACTCAACGAGGCGTACCAGGTCCTTTCCGATCCCGAACGGCGCGCGCAATACGATCGCTTTGGTCATGCGGCGTTCCAGGGACCGCAGGGCGGGCCGGGCGGATTCGGCGGCTTCGACTTCAGCCAGGGCTTCGAAGAGGTTTTCTCCGACATCTTTGGCGATTTCTTCGGCACCGGCCGCGGACGCTCGCGTTCGCGCACCCGGCGCGGCGACGACCTGCGCTACGATCTCGAAATTGAATTCGAAGATGCGGCGCGCGGGATCGAGAAAGTCGTAAAGTTTCAGCGCCTGACTCAATGCGAGGCCTGCAACGGCACGCGCGCTCGCGGCGGCTCCAGTGGCGCACGCCAGTGCCCCAACTGCCGCGGCAGCGGCCAGGTACGCACGCAGCAGGGATTTTTTTCGATCTCGACGACCTGCGGGCAATGCCGCGGCGAGGGTATGATCATTTCCGACCCGTGCCCCAAGTGCCAGGGACAGGGACGAATCCGCAAAGCCGAATCGCTCGCCGTGAAAATTCCGCCGGGTGTCGATAACGGCTCGCGCCTGAAGCTGCGCGGCGAGGGCGAGGCCGGCTACGGCGGCGGACCGCAAGGCGATCTCTACGTCGTCATCCACGTCAAGGAGCACGAGATGTTCGTGCGCCAGGACAACGACGTGATAATCGAGGCGCCGATCAGCTTTCCGCAAGCGGCGGTCGGTACCGAGATAGAAGTGCCGACGCTCGACGGCAAAGTGAAGCTCAAGATTCCGCCCGCAACGCAATCGGGAAAAATCCTGCGCCTCAAGGGCAAAGGCATCGTCGATCTTCACGGCTACGGACGCGGCGATCAGCTCATCAAGATAATCGTCGAGACGCCGCGTAGTCTGACCGCGCGCCAGCGCGAACTGCTCGAAGAGTTCGCCAAACTCGACGGTAAAGCCGTCAACCATCCGCTCTCCAAGGGCTTCGTGGACAAGCTCAAGGAGATGTTCGGCTAGCCCGACTCGTCTATCTGGCTCCTCTTCCTGCCGGCGACCGACCCGCTTCCTTTTATCCGGTTCCCCTTCCACTTGGGGAAGGGGTTAGGGGTTAGGTTCTTCGGCGCTATCATGGCGCCTGCTTCATACGTGCAACAACCGTCTCAAGTCGAGCATCGCGTCACTTGCAATCCTGAGACCGAACGCAATGCTTTTCGCGCTGGTGATTTTGCGGTTGCGAATCATGAGCGTGTTGCTTGTGGCAGATAACCTAACCCCTAACCCCTTCCCGAGCGGGAAGGGGAACCGGAGAATCGAGGTCAGCGGGTGCTGATGGTTCGTCCCAGCGCGTCGAACAAAGCCGCGCGCATCACGCCCGCCGGCGGCGTAATTCGATTGAACAGCTTGAACGCGAGCTCGCCCTGATTTACCAGCATCCCGGCACCGTCCGCCGCGTGCCGGCCGGCGGCTAGGGCGGGCTTCATGAACTCGGTCGGCTGCGCCGCATAAATCAGATCGTAGAACAGACAATCGGCTGGGGTTGAATCGCAATCGAGACGCGCGAAACGGCCCGTCGTCAGGCCCATTGAAGTCGCGTTGACGATCAATCGCGCCTCTGCCAGCAGCTCGGAGTCCATCAGCGCGTCCAGCCCGCGAGGCTCACCCGCGGCGCGCGCTCCCTTCGCCGAGAAGCGCCGCGCGAGCGCTGCTGCGCGGGCTGGAGTGCGATTCGCAATCACGACCCGGCTCGCTCCCAGCCGGATGCATGCGAGGACGGCAGACGCCGCGCCGCCGCCCGCGCCGATCACGATTGCGAGCCGCCCGCGCAACTCGCATCCGAGATCGTGCAAGTCACGCTCGAGTCCGCGCGCGTCGGTATTGTCGCCGCGAAGTACGCCGCGCCGATTCAAAACGCAGTTGACCGCGCCCAGCATCCGCGCCTCCCCGCTCAGATCCTTAATCAGGCGCGCCGCGGCTTCCTTGTGCGGCACGGTCAGATTCACGCCAATGATTCCGAGCGCGGGAATCGCGCGAAGCGCCGCCGCGAGATTGGCGGCCGTGACCCGAAACGCCGCATACGTTCGGCTCATGCCGAGCGCCGCGTAGGCGGCATTGTGCATCGCCGGTGATTTGGAATGTCCGACGGGATCGCCAAAGATCGCCGCGACCGCGATGTCGCGATTGTTGGCCAATCGATATCAGCTCGCGATGGGATGTGCGGCGCGTTCGGCGCGCACCTCTTCCGCGGTGAACACCCAGCTGTACTTCAGCCCGGCGCGCGCGAACGCCTCGGCCGCGCCTTCGCCGCGTTCCACCAGCGCGATTGCGGCGATTACGTTCGCGCCCGCCTCGCGCATCGCGGCCACCGCCTGCAGACTCGATCCTCCGGTCGTGATCGCATCGTCGATCACTGCGGTCTTCAGCCCCGGCTTAAACGCGCCTTCGACCATCTGCTGCAGCCCGTGCTGCTTGGTTTCTTTGCGCACGAAAAAACCGCGAATGTCGACGCCATTGCGATGCGCCGCGGCCATCACCGCGTCCGTCACCGGCAACGCGCCGGCAGCCATCCCGCCGAGTTGCTCGACGCCTGCCGCTTTCACGAGTTCAAGCACGAGTTCTCCAGCAAGGTACGCGCCACGTGGCAGGTACAGCGTGCGTTTGCAGTCGACGTAGTAATTGGACGCGCGCCCCGATGAGAGCGTTAGTTGCCGCTCGAAGTACGACTCCCGGGCGAGCATCGCCAGCAATTCACTGCGTTGTTCAGATTTCATGATTGAAGGGGATCTTAACGGATGTAGCGCAGGGCACAAGAGCGATATAATTCGGGTCGCGCTAGTGATAGCTTCAAAGATGCACGAAGGGAACAATATCAGGTTCGTCGGGCGTCAAAAGGAGAGATAGCGACGTCGGCATGAGTCCAGTGACTCGGGCGGCACGCGATATAAGTGATTAGCAGCGATTCACCCCGTGTGATCGGAACCGGCACCGCGTTACCCTCCAACTACGTCGATCAGGAACAGCTGACTTCGCGCCTTCGGGAGCTTTGGCAGACGCGATGGTCGGATCTGCGCCGCTTCGACAAAATCCAGGGCGCGCTCGGCATAACCGGGCGCCATCTCGCCTTGCCGATCGAGCAATACATCCCGCTCGACACCTTCGCCAAAACCAACGACGCGTGGATGCGTGTCGCGCCGGAGGTTGGCACCGCGGCCGCTGAAATCGCGCTCAAACGCGCCGGCCTGAAGCCTCGCGACGTCGACCATCTGTTCTTCGTCACCGTCACCGGCATCGCCGTTCCAAGCATCGACACTCGCGTTATCAGCGCGCTTGGAATGCGCAAGGAAATCAAACGCACACCTATCTTCGGGCTGGGATGCGTTGCGGGAGCGGCCGGGACGGCTCGCGCTGCCGACTACATTCGCGCGTACCCGTCGGAAGTCGCGATGCTGCTGTCGGTCGAGCTATGCTCGCTGACGCTGCAGCGTGAGGATCTCTCGGTCGCCAACATCATCGCGTCCGGCCTCTTCGGCGACGGCGCCGCCGCGATGTTGATAGGTGGCAATGCCAACGCGGAGGCCGGGCCGCAGGTACAAGCCACGCGCTCGCTCGTGTTCCCGAACACCGAAGAAGTTCTCGGCTGGGAGATCGTCGACAGCGGCTTCAAAATCGTCCTGTCGTCGAAGCTCACCGACCTCGTTCAAGCCAACATCCTCGATGAAGTTGATTCGTTCCTCGCGACGCAAAATATCGACCGTTCGGATATCAACCATTGGATCGCGCACGCCGGCGGACCCAAGGTGCTCGAGACCCTCGAAGGCGCGCTGACGCTGCCCGAGGGCGCGCTCGCGCGTTCGTGGCGCTCGCTGCAATCGGTCGGGAATCTCTCGTCGGCGTCGATTATGTTCATCCTGGATGAACTGCTCGAAGACAACGAAGCCGCTCCCGGCGACTACGGCCTGATCATCGGGATGGGCCCCGGGTTCTCGGTCGAGCTGGTACTGCTTAAGTGGTGATCCGGCTGACGTCGTGATCTCGCTCCGCACTTATCTGATCATCCTCGCGATTCTGATCGTCGAGCGAATCTTCGAACTGGATCGCGCGCGACGCAATGCGCACCGCGCGTTCCAGCACGGCGCGGTCGAAGTCGGGCAGGCGCACTACCGCGTGATGGTCGCGTTTCACACGCTGTTCATCGTGTCATGTGCGGTCGAGGCCACATTTTTCCCGCACTCTCTGCCGCGCGCGATCCCCTGGATAGCGCTGCTCGCTGAAATCGTGGCGCAGGCGCTTCGCTACTGGGCAGTCGCGACGCTGGGCGATCGATGGAACACGCGAATCATCGTGAGCCCCGACCGCGCACCCGCGATCAACGGCCCGTACCGCTTCATGCGCCATCCCAACTACCTGGCCGTGGTCATCGAGATCGCGGCGGTGCCGTTGATCGGCGGCGCGATCTTCACTGCGATTGCGTTCTCGATCGGCAACGCGCTGATACTCGCAGTGCGAATTCCGGCCGAGGAGCGCGCGATGGGCGGGGGGTATGCCGACGCACTGGGCTCGCGCCGCCGCTTCTTCCCCGGCCTGCCACATGGCTAAGATAGCCGCGTGTTTTTCGCACCCTTCCTTTTTTTCTACGCGATCGTCTTCTTCCTTATCCTCGCGTTCTTTTTCGTCCTGCTCGAGATCCACGTAATCAACTACGCGTTCGTGACGCTCGGCCTGCCACCGGAGCTGGCGTTCACGGCGCTGCTGGTGAGTCTGATTGGCAGCTACATCAATATCCCGATCACGCGCGTCGCCAACGGACAGCGTCATCCGGCCGAGGTGGTCCGCAGTTTCGGGGTTCGCTACCGGGTGCCGACTCGCTACGCCACCGACTCGACTATCGTCGCGGTTAACGTCGGCGGCGCGATCGTCCCGGTACTCATCTCGGTGTATCTGCTGATGCAGATGCCCTCGATAGTCGTGCCCGCATTTATCGGAATCGCGATCGTCACCGCTATCGTCCATCGATTCGCGATGCCGGTGCCGGGGCTGGGAATCGCAACCCCGATGCTGATTCCGCCGATTGTCGCGGCGCTGTGCGGCTACTTCCTCGGCTCGTCCGAACACCATCGCGACGCGGTCGCATTCATCAGCGGCGTGATTGGTACGCTCATCGGCGCCGACCTGCTCAACCTGCGCAAGCTCCGCGACCTCGGCGCACCAGTCGCCTCGATCGGAGGCGCCGGCACCTTCGACGGAATCTTCCTGACCGGAATCGTCGCCGTCCTGCTCGCGTGATCGCGAGTCAGTTACGCGGGCTTGAATTTTACCAGCGTGTGATCGGGCGTCACGTCGTCAAAGAAAACCTTGACCGGCATCTCGACCCGCACCTGATCCGGCGCCGAGACGATATTGGTTGTCATCCGCGGCCCCTCGGCCAGCTCGACGATCGCCAATACGTACGGCGCGTCGGCAAACGCCCTGCTCGATGCTCGCCGCACGACGGTATAGCTGTACACTTTGCCGCGACCGCTCACGCGTTCCCACGCAAGCTTGTCCGCGAAACATTTCGGGCATCGATCGCGCGGATAGTAGACGTACTCGCGGCACGCGCCGCATCGCTGAATCGTCAATTCGTGGCGCCGCGCCGCTTCCCAGAACGGGCGGCTCGTCGGCGATGGCTTCGGAAGCGGTTTGTAGTATTCGCTCATGACCTGCGCTCCAGCACGAGACTTGCCTGCTCGCTCATGATTCCGCCGTTGCCGTTGACGTAGCCGAGGGCGGCATTTTTGACCTGCCGCTCGCCGCCGCGTCCCATCAACTGTCTTATCGCTTCGGTCACGTGACTCATTCCGCCCGCGAGCCCCGGCTGTCCGAACGACAACTGCCCGCCGTGCGTGTTGCATGGAAAATCGCCCCCGTACGTTAGGTCGTGCTCGGCGACGAACGGCCCGCCCTGCCCTTTCTTGCAGAAGCCCGCGTCCTCGAGCGTGACGATCACCGTGATCGTGTAGCAGTCGTACGGACACACGAGGTCCATGTCCTTCGGTTGCAGGCCAGCCATCTTGAACGCGTTCTCAGCCGCCGGCTTGATCGGCGACGTGGTAATCGACGGCGCATAAGTGATCGTCGAATGGTTGGCCGCCTCGCCTGCACCCAGCAGCCATATCGGCGGATTCTTCGCGCGCTTCGCCACCTCGGGCGACGCGACAATTATCGCAGCGCCGCCGCTCACCGGACTCACGATTTCATACAGATGAAGCGGATCGACGATCATGCGTGAGTTCAGCACCTCGTCGATCGTCAGCGGCTTGTCGTTGAACGTCGCGAGCGGATTCTTCAGCGCGTTGGTCCGCTGATCGACCGCGACTTTCGCCATCTGCCGCGCGGTGGTTCCGTACTCATGCATATGGCGATGCGCAATCATCGCGTAGCCGCAATTCGCGCCGATATTTCCGTACGGCGCCTCGAACTCGCGCTGCACGGATACCACCGGCGGGCGCTGGTCGCCGGTCTTGTTCAAATCCGCGACGATACACAGCACCGCGCTGCAGATGCCCGCGTCGATTGCAGCCGCTGCGCGCCAGATCATCCCGGCCGGACTCGCGCCACCGATATCGACCTGGTTGAGCATCCGCAGGTTGAGCCCCAGCACTTCTGCCGCGCTCGCTGGGTAGATCATTCCCGGGTCCGAGAACGGCACGCCGACCAGGAATCCGTCGATATCTTTTTTCTCCAGTCCGGCGTCCGCTATTGCCTCGGCCGCCACCCGCGCCATCAATCCGAGCGCGGTCAGGTCGCCGGGTTCCTTGACCGGTTTGAGTTCGCCGATTCCAATCGCCGCGGCTTTTCCTTTTAGGCTCATCGCATCGACTCCCGCGTTTGAGGTTCCCGCATTTGAATCTTGTCTACCACAAATCGGGTCCGACGAGTCTGCGGCCGGGCGGTTCAATCCGTCGAAAAAATCTTATACCGTGGTTCGTTCGAGGTGCGTTTAACCAAATGGCATTTATCATCTGTGACGACCACAACCTTGACGTCGAAGCCGACGGAATCGACAACCCCGTCGCCAAGCAACTGATGCTGACCGACGCAAAGCCGGACGCGACCCCGCTCGAAAAAGAAATCATCGAGTTCGGCAGAATACATCGCAAGTGCAATATCCGGATTCTCGCCGGCTGATTTCAGATTCGATTTCGAGGCCGCAACACGATCGCCGCTCAATGCGGCGATCGTCGCTTTCACACGCCCGCGCGCATTTTACGCATTCGATGTTGACCGGCTGAGCAACCGGCAGATAGACTGCCCAAGCGGGGTGGAGCAGTCTGGTAGCTCGCCGGGCTCATAACCCGGAGGTCGAAGGTTCAAATCCTTCCCCCGCAACCAATAATCTTCAACACCCACAGGCACTTAGCTGACCATGCGCCGCGCGACGATTTGCGGTCGCACGGCTGATGGCAGTTCTGGTGGCAGTTCCCAGGCCGTTGCGAGGGAGGTCGAGGGTTCTCGGGCTGGACAATGACGATCGCGTCCAGCAGTAACGGACACAGTCGACACAGCCATTCGATTCAGCGGTGCTTCCCGAATGCACCGCTCATTGAACGTAAGTCACCGACGAGGTCTCGTTAACGCTCGATTTGAGCTTCGCGGTCATCGCTCAGTTTCCAAAGTCCCAGCTCTCCCCAGCGTGATACCGTCCCAGCACGTTCTTCGCGATCAGGATCCTGTGGACCTCGTCCGGGCCGTCCGCGAGCCGCAGCGTACGCGCCCCCTGGTACATGCCGGCGAGCGGCAGGTCGCCCGATACTCCCGCCGCGCCCCACACCTGGATCGCGCGGTCCACCACCCGCCCGTAGGCCGCCGGGACGAAGATCTTGATCGCCGAGATGTCGGTGCGCGGGTCGGTGCCGCTGTCCATGCGCTCGGCGCAGTGGATAGTCATCAAGCGCGCCGCCTGGATGTCGATGTAGGAGTCGGCGATGAATCCCTGAATGAACTGCTTGGTCTCGAGCTTGCCGCCGTGCACCTCGCGCATCGTGGCGCGCTCGACCATCAAGTCGAAGGCCCGCCACATTTGACCCACCGAGTTCATGCAGTGATAGACGCGCCCCGCCCCGAGACGATCCTGCGCGGCCTGATGGCCGGAGCCCGCCTGGCCGAGCTGGTTGGTGAGCGGCACGCGCACGTCGTCGTAGACTATCTCGCAGTGGTCGCTCGGCCGGCCCCAGATCTCGACGCCACGCACGATCCGAACGCCCGGCGTGTTCTTTGGCACGATGATCTGCGTCATGCGGCCGTTGTCGGCGCCGCTCCCGTCCGTACGGCACATGACGATCAGGAAGTCGGCGCGAAACCCGTTCGAGGTGAACCATTTGTGCCCGTTGATCACCCACTGGTCGCCCTCGCGGCGGGCCGTGGTCTTGATCGACCGCGGATCCGAGCCAGCCGAGTCGGGTTCGGTCATCGAGAAGCCGGATTCCATCTTGCCCTCGGTGAGCGGCACCAGCCATTTCCGCTTCTGCTCCTCCGTGCCGTACTTGAGCAGGATCTGCTGGTTCCCCGAGTTGGGCGCGACCACGCCGAAGAGCGCCGCCGCTCCCATGCTGTAGGCCAGCACCTCGTTCATGTACGCATGCTCGAGGAAGCCGAGGCCGGCGCCGCCATACTCCGGCGGAAGATGCGGTGCCCACAGGCCCGCCTTCTTCACCTTATCCTTGATCGAGTCCCGCAGCTCCCGAGCGCTGCGCCGTTCGTCTTCGGTCGCGCCGTCCCGCCATCCCGCCCAGAGCTTGCGCTCGTTGGGCAGGATGTCGCGGTTGACGATCTGCGCCGTGAGCGCGCGGATATCGTTGATCCGCGGATCGAGCGTCGGAATGGGTTTCACGTTCATCTGCATTGTGGTCTCCTCTGGGGCTCAAGCGTAGCAGGCGCAGCCGCAGTCAAAACTTGTTCGCCCAAGCTAGACGTCATAAAGCAGGCGGCGTGCCACCCCAAATCGGCTGAGACGATTGTCCGGAGGTGCCCTCACGATGGCGCGAAACGAACCACGCGTGGGTCTTTCGGATGCATTATCGACCTTTTGGTAGATATGTTCACAACTCAAATCCTTCTCGGTCCAGTCGTTTTTCTGATGCCGATCTCTGGCAGAAACCTTGCTTAACAAATCGCAGCGGCCTCCGCGAGATATTGAGGTGTAAAGGCATATGCTCTACATGATCGGCGGTGCTCCGCGTTCCGGGAAAACCACGCTTGCTCGACGAATGCTAGCTGAGCACGGAGTCCCGTACTTTTCGATTGATACTCTGATCGCCAGTTTGGCGAGCGCCGAGCCTGAACTAGGAATGCGTGTGAGTGATCCTGCGCTCAAGCGGATGGAAGTAGTCTGGCCGACGATTCGCAAGATCGCCAGCGATGTTCTAGAGAGCGGCGACGATTTCCTGCTGGAAGGCGACGTGCTTTTACCCAAGCACTTGATTGAATTTGATCACAGTACTCACGCCGGCATCAAGGCATGTTTCATAGGCTATGCGGACGTGGACCCTGTAAAGAAGCTGCGTGCGATTCGGGAGCATGCCTCGGACGGAATAGATTGGACGGAGGAACTCGACGATGCCCGTCTACTTAGTCTGATTGGCGAGCTTCGCACCTTCAGCGATTACCTGCGACGCGAATGCTGCCACTATAAGATTCCGTATTTCGACAGCTCAACGTGTTTCGCGAGCGCGATTCGCGAAGCCAAAACCTGCCTGCGTTCGCCCGCCCAGCTCGAGCGCCTGCACGCGCCGCCATCCCTTCAATCCAGTTTGCGCTTGCCGTAGTAGGGCAGCGTAGTTTCGCTCTCGCTGCCAGCGTCTGGCTTGGGGTTTTCCTTCGTGGGTCCGGCAAGGCCGGCGCTGTACATCGCGAGAGTGCCCGGCTCGATCACGTCGCGGTCTGTGACGATGTTGAGGCAGGCGGGTCGTCGTGAAGCCAGCGCCCGCTTCAGCGCCGGCGCGATATCCGTCAGCGCGCTCGACAAGTTCGCCCTGTGCGCCGAGACCCTCGGCCGCGCGTTCGTAATGAACCATCCCGAGTTCGGTAGCCATGCTGCGGCCTTTGCCCCACATCAGCTCCTGCCCATGCTTCGACATCCCCCATTGCTGGTCGTTGTTGATTACGACAGCGATAGGTAGGTTGTTCTTCGCGGCGGTATGGAATTCCGAGAAATTGAGACCCGCCGATCCGTCGCCGACGATGCAGAAAACCTGTTTGTCGGGATGCGCCGCTTTGCACGCGAGCGCGAACGGTAGGCCGGTTCCCAGGCATCCGAGATAACCATGCGACAGGAACCGTCCCGGGTGGCGGGCCGTCCACGCATTGCGACATCCAGGCGGCGGTCTCGCCACCGTCGGCGACCACAATCGCGTCGGGACTCAGGGTCTTCGCGATCTCGTGCACCATCCGCGCCGGATGAATCGGGCCGGGCCTGTCTTTGAGCGCATCGTCAAAGCGATGGCGCATTCGCGTTGCGTACCGCACTCAACCGCTCGATCCATTCCTCGTGAGCATCGAATTTTTCGTCCTTAGCCGCTTCGCAGGCCTGACGCAGGAATTCGCCGCAGTCGGAAACGATACCAAGTTCAATATTCCGGTTGCGCCCGATCTCCTCGGGCTCGATATCGACCTGGATTACGCGTGCGTCGCCGGGAATCACCGAGTTGCGCCCGCCGGTGAACATCCCGATCCGCGTGCCAAGCAGGATTACGAGGTCGGCGCTGCCACCGCTTTTAGCGTGGATCGCGGGATGAATCGCGCCGAAGCCGCCGAAGCAGAGCGGATGCTCTTCGGAGATTGAGCCGCGCGCCTTGGCATTGGTCATCACGGGCGTGTTGGTGCAGCTCGGCAAAGCGCGTCAGCTGGGCCGCCGCCTGCGCGAACCATACTCCGCCACCGGCGAGGATCGCAGGACGCTTCGCCTCGCGAAGCCAGGTGAGCGCCTGTGCGAGCGCAGCTCTGCCCGGACCGGCAGGCTCCTTGGGCCGATAGTCGTTGGGAAACTCGACTCGCTCCTCATCAACGCGCGCGAAGAGCACGTCAATCGGCAGCTCCAGGAACACCGGCCCGGGGCGGCCTGAAGTCGCATGGCGGAAGGCTGCCGCCAGGTATTCCGGAATCCGCTCGGTATGCGTGACGCTGCGCGCCCACTTGGTGATTGGCCGCAGGATTCCCATCTGGTCGACCGCCTGCAGCGGCAGCTTGTCATCGTCAGCCAGCGGGCTTCGTCCGCCGATCAAAATCATCGGAATCGAGTCCATGAATGCGTTGGCGACTCCGGTGACCGCGTCTGTGACGCCCGGCCCTGCCGTCACGATGGCGACGCCTGGGCGCCCCGTCGTGCGCGCCCATCCGTCGGCCATGTGTGCCGCCGCCTGCTCATGACGCGTGTCGATCACGCGGAAGCCATGTGCAGCACAGGCCGCATAGATCGCATCCAGATGGCCGCCGTGGAGGGTGAAAATCTCGCGTACGCCCTCTTGCTCGAGCGTCCTTATCAGCATCTCGCCGCCGTCTATCTTTGCCATTGGTGAATCTCCCTCTGCCGCGCTAGGCGCTGTCTGCACCTTCACACGCAAGGAGCATGCGCGTTCCTTTATTTAGCTTATAGACCCGCGACGCGTGTTCGCCTAGGCGCGCGGCGCCACTTGAGTTGTCCCGAAAGGAATCATTGCGGCGATCGGATACATCGCTGTGAACGAAAAGTCTCCACTGAACGATCGTTCATTTCAGGCACGAGGTATGCAGCATATTTTGCGACCCGTCACACAACAATCGGGGGTAGCGAAGAATGGACATCTACCGCGAGTTAAATGTCGAATTCCCTAAAGATATCGAGTCCGTCAAAGAAACCGCGCATCGGTTCGCCAAAGATGTCCTTCGCCCGGCCGCAGCCGTGCTCGACCGGCTGACCGATCCGCGCGACGTGATCGCCCTCGATTCGCCTCTGAGAGCCGTTTTGAAACAGGCATATCAGTTGGGATACCACGTGGCCGGCCTTCCCGTGGAAATCGGCGGGATGGGACTGCATGGGCTCGGAATGCATGTGCTGATCGAAGAGATGTCGTGGGGCGCGGTGGATCTCGCGCTGAGCCTTCTCTGCGCCAGTTTCCCGTTTACTGCTGCCGCCGCGAGCGGCAATCCAGAGCTCTACGAAAAATTCGTCAAGCCGTTTATCGCAGATCGTGAGGGCAGCCTGATCGGATGCTGGGCGATCACTGAGCCTCAGCACGGCTCCGATGAGCTGGTCCCGGGTACGCCGCAGTTCCACAATCCGCGCGTGACCGGCCAGGTCGTCGCGCGCGCCGATGCCGACTCGTATGTGATCAATGGCCAAAAGGCGGCATGGGTCTCGAACGGCACGATCGCAACCCATGCCGCTCTTTATCTTACGACCGAGCGCAAGGCCGGCATGGCCGGCGGCGGCATCGCGTTCGTCCCGCTTAACCTGCCGGGCGTGTCGAAGGGCAAGCCGCTCAACAAGCTCGGCCAGCGCGCGCTCAATCAGGGCGAAATTTACTTCGACAATGTGAGGATTCCGCGCAGCTGGATGCTGACAAAGAGCGAGGGCTACGAGCTTGAGCTCGAACGGACTCTCACCTTTGCCAATACCGCGATGGCGACTGCGTTCACCGGCGTCGCACGCGCAGCCTACGAGGAAGCGCTGGAGTACTCGAAGCAACGCGTGCAGGGAGGTCAAGCAATCTGCGAGCATCAGCTAGTCCAGAAGCACCTCTTCGAGATGTTTACCAAGGTCGAGGCATGCCGGGCGCTGTCGCGCGCCGTGATGATCTACAACCAGACCTCGATGGTTCCATCACTGGAGCATGCGATCGCCGCCAAAACGTTCTGCACGCAGGCAGCGTTCGAAGTTACGAGCGACGCACTCCAGGTCTTCGGAGGCAATGGCCTCAGCAAGGAGTACGGAATCGAAAAACTATTTCGCGACGCACGGGCCTCGTTGATCGAGGACGGCACCACCGATGTTCTTAGCCTCGCGGGTGCGCGCCACATTCTGAGTCACAACGGCGTGACCGCTCACGCAGCGGCGTAGGAAGCGCGACGGAATCGCGGAGGGATCAACATGGCGCGTCTTCAAGGACCGATCGAGCAACTGATCAGGCATCGCGTTGCACAGCATCCGCGCGATGTCTGGCTCAAATTCAAGGACGAGCGTTTCACCTGGGAACAGGTGCTCGAGCAATATTCAACGCGCCGCCAACGGTCTGCTCGACTTGGGTATATGCCCCGGAGAGCGCGTCGCGATCATGATGGGCAACCGGCCGGAATTTCTCTGGCTTCACTTCGCAATCGGATTTATCGGGGCCGTCAGCGTTCCGGTGAACACTTCGCAGCGCGGCGCCACGTTGCATCACATTCTCGTGGATTCGGATTCAACCGCGGTCATTTTTGAAGAGCCGCTCAAGGAAGCGGTGATGGCGGTCAAGGCCACTGTGCCGAGTCTCAGGCGCGCGGTGGTCGCGGACGGCAAGGCTGGAGGTGGAGTCGATTGGACCCTCGAAAGACTGCTCGATCATTCCGCTCGCGAGCCGCAAGTGGAGGTCGGCCAACACGCGGGCGGCGGCGGCATGATGTACACGTCCGGGACAACCGGACCGCCGAAGGGCGTCGTCGCCAGTGGGTCCGACGGCTACTCTCTTGCCACCGTCCTTGCCGCCACTGGAGTCAAGCCGGGCGAGACAATGTATACGGCGCTGCCGCTGTTCCACGGCAACGCCCTGATGATCTCGGGGTTCGGCTCGATGACACTCGACGCAAAGTTCGCGCTGGGCGAGCGCTTCAGCGCTTCGCGGTTCTGGGACGACTGTCGCAGATTCGACGCGGTCGAATTTAATACGCTCGGAGGAATGCTTTCGATCCTGCTCAAACAAGCGGCGCGGCCCGATGATCGAAAGCACAAAGTGCGAGTCGTGCTTTCGGCCGCATGCCCTCCGAGCGCGTGGAAGGAATTCGAGGAGCGTTTTGGCGTAAGGATCGTCGAGTTCTACGGTATGGTGGATTCGCCGGGACTCCTGCTCAACGACGTCGGTCGGGTCGGGTCGATGGGCAAGCCGGTTGGTGGAGTGGATTTCAAGGTCGTCGATGACGACGACCATCCGCTCGCTGCCGGCAAGGTGGGCGAGTTAGTCTTCCGCCATCCAAAGGGCCAGCTCAGCCAATATCACAAGCTTCCCGACGCGACTGCCGAGGCATATCGCGGCGGATGGTTTCATTCCGGCGATCTCGCCAGAACTGACGACGATGGGTTTTTCTATTTCAGTGGCCGGAAGAAGGCGTCGATTCGCCGGCGTGGCGAGAACATTTCCGCTTGGGAAATCGAAACCGTCGTCAACGAGTATCCCGCGGTACTCGAATCGGCCGCTTATGCGGTGCCGTCCGAGCTTGGCGAGGATGAAGTCAAAGTCGCAGTCGTCGTGAGAGATGGTGCGCGCTTCGCTCCAGAAGAACTTATCGAGTTCTGCCGCGGACGAATGGCCTACTACGCCGTCCCTCGATATGTCGAGGTCGTTGATGAGCTTCCCAAGACTGGTACGCAACGAATCCAGTACGCCGCGCTGAAACAGCGCGGAATCGGCAACGCGTGGGATCGAGAGAAAGCGGGAATCAACGTCGCCCGCGTCTGAGAGGGAGAATCGCTATGTCCAACAGAGAGCGTGTGACAGTCGCCGGCGTCGGGATGACGCGCTTCGGCAAGTATTCGGAGCGCGGCGTTCGTTCGCTGGCCGAAGAAGCGGTCCGCGACGCCCTCAAGGACGCCGGCATCGCGCCGAAGGATATCGAGGCGGTTTTCTTTTCCAATGCGATCGCCGGATTGATCACCGGCCAGGAAATGATCCGTGGACAGGTCGCACTTCGAAACACCGGGATTCTTGGCGTCCCGCTATTCAACGTGGAAAACGCGTGTGCCTCCGCTTCGTCCGCATTTCATCTCGCGTGGATGGCGATTCAATCGGGACTCTACGACGTTACGCTTGCCGTCGGCGCGGAGAAGATGACACATCCCGATAAAGCTCTGACGTTCAGCGCGATCGGCACCGCCGTCGATCTGGAGCAACTTCGCGAACTCAAGGCCCGGATGGACTCCAGCGACAAGCAACTGGGAATCGAGGGCAGAGGCGAAAAGAAATCGTTCTTCATGGACATCTACGCGGCTTCGACGCGCGAATACATGAAGATCAGCGGTGCGACCGCGGGCACCTTTGCCGATATCGCGGTGAAGAGTCACGCCTTTGGCGCGCTGAATCCCAAGGCGCAGTTCCACGAACGCGTCACACGCGAGCAGGTTCTCGCCGCGCGCGAGGTCTCGCCACCATTGACCGTGATGATGTGTTCGCCGATTGGAGACGGTGCAGCGGCTGCAGTGCTCATGTCGGAGAAGTATGCGCGCCGATTGGGTATCACATCGCCGGTTGAGGTGCGCGCGTCCGTAATCTTTTCAGGGCGCGATCGCGCAGCCGACGAACCCACCGCGCTCGAGCGGGTGGCCAAGCGCGCTTACGAAATCGCAGGCGTCGGGCCGTCAGACATAGACGTGCTCGAGGTCCACGACGCCGCCGCGCCCGCAGAACTAATCGCATGCGAGGAACTCGGAATCTGCGCCAAGGGCGAGGGTCCCGAGTTTCTGGCAACAGGAGCGCTGGATCTCGGCGGAGTCCACGTCGTCAATCCCAGCGGCGGACTACTCTCGAAGGGCCATCCGATCGGCGCCACCGGAATCGCGCAAATCGTGGAAATCGTCGATCAGCTGCGCGGGCGATCCGGTCCACGTCAGGTGGAGGGCGCTCGCGTGGGGCTCACCGAAAACGGCGGCGGCTTCCTTGGACACGACGCGGCAGCGATGTCGGTTCACATTTTCTCGACGTAGGAGAAGCGCGATGGAATACCAGGAGTTGATTGGTTCACGGCGGTCGATTCGCTTCTTCGATCCCAAGCGGGCCGTCGAGAAGGAAAAGATTCAGAAGATTCTTGAGGCGTGCCTGATCGCCTCGTGCGCGGTCAACGCGCATTGGTTGCGGGCGATCGTCGTCAACCGCGATGACATTCCCAAGGCTGAGCTACAAAAGATGAAGAGTCCCACCCAGGCGCTCATCATCGAGCTCGCGCCAGTTCACATCTACTTCTACTCTGATCTGTCGGTCGTAAACCGAAAGAAGGGCGCGCGGCTGAAGGAACTGGTTGACGTGGGCGCGCTGAATGCCACTCACGGATGGAGTCACAAGTTCGTTGACGAGCTCGTCTACCCCCAACTCCTGAAGCCGCTTACCGAATCGCCGTATTACCCGGTGCTCGCCGCATTCGACTGCGGGGTCGCAGCGTGCCAGGGACTGCTGATGGCATTCGAATTGGGACTCGGTGCATGCCTGGGCGCGTTCGTCGCGCCAATTGTCGCTGAACACGTCAAACCGCCCGCTGAATGGATGCCGCTGTACGCGATGAACGTCGGGTATCCGCTAGAATCGCGCGAGGCTGGCGGCCAGCGACCGCGTCCGCCGTTCGAGGAGCAGTACTTTCTTGGACAATATGGAAAGCCGTACCCGCGCGATCCGAAAGTGGTCGAAGAGCTACGGCGAGCGAAGATGTTGCAGGCGCCGGCTCCTCTGCCCGGGCGTAGGGAAGAAGTTCGTAAGATCGCGCGAGACCTGAACCTTCCGGAGTAGAGATGATGGCCGAGCAAACTATCGAAGCATACGAGTCAGTCAGGACTTGGCGGCGCGATCTGAGCGAACAGTGGGGAGGCGACCCGATCGTCGAGGAGCCCGACAAGCTGCGCGCGCTCGCGCAATTCTGTGAATTCGTGGGTGAGAATCCCGATGCGATTATCGCGCGATGCTTTCGGGTTCGGAAGTCGGACGGGGAGCAGGTAATTAGCGCAAAATGGCGCGCCCACTACGCAGAAAAGATTCGCGAGTTTCGCGAACGAAACCCAGACCCGGAGTCACAGCGCCTTGGGGCAAACGTGCTGAGTTTTCTAATCCACAACGGTGTACTGGTCCAGGTCTAGGAGCATGGGGAAGATCCGTCCATGCATTTCGATTTCGAAATTCCCTCGCTGGATGCAAAAGTCCTGTCTCCTGAGCACTCAGAGACTCTAACCGTCTTCCTAAGGATGCAGGGCCGTGTGAACGATCCGCATCGAAATCGAGCTAAGGACACCAACCGCGCACAAACCATCGGCGCACCTCCACGAGGATAGTCGTGCCAACTGCCAACGGTATGACGACCAGCGCTCCAAGCGGTCAACTACTTTCTACCGCCTCATAAACCTTCGTCCTCGCGATCGAGGCCGCTACTGCTATGCCAACTGATTCAAGAGACCTCAAGAACCTGATCGGGCGATATCTGGATAACCTTCAGCGGGAGGCCGACAGCGCTGCGCTATATCGAGCTTTGTCAGTTGAAGAGCGCAAACCCGAAATAGCAGAGGTCTATAAGCGCCTTGCCGCGATCGAGCAAGCTCACAAGGATTTCTGGAACCAACGACTTTCCGAGCTTGGTCAGCAGATGCCCGAGTCCAGTGTAGGCTGGCGCACTAGAATCTTGATCCGGCTTGCCCGCCGCCACGGTCCAGACTTCGTGCTTCCGGTCGTTAGCACACGCGAGCAGGCTGATGTCGGGCACTACGATGCTCAATCCGAAGCCGTCGCCGGCGGGTTTAGCGCTGCCGAGAGATCCCACGCACGTATCATCAGAGCGGTCGCGGCTTCCATGCCGAATATGTCAATCGGTCCGCTAACAAATGCTTTGCGTGCGGCTGTGCTAGGCGCCAACGATGGGCTCGCATCGAACTTGAGCCTGGTCATGGGAGTGTCCGGAGCAAATCTGTCGTCCCGCGCAATCCTGGTTACCGGGCTATCGGGCTTGGTTGCAGGCGCCTGCGCGATGGCGATGGGTGAGTGGTTGTCGGTCACCACTTCTCGGGAGAGCCACGAGACAGGGGTTGACGTTGAAGCTCGAGAACCAGCCGATATTTCCGACGAGGAGAGGGAGCACCTGGCCAATATCTATTCGGCCCATGGGTTCAGGACCGATGAGGCTAGAGCATTAGCTGACCGCCTGGCTAGCCCCAAGCGAGAGGACTTCGGCGGCTACGCATGGAATGCCGCTATGTCGTCTTTTCTCTTGTTTGCAACCGGTGCTCTGTTTCCGGTAATGCCCTTCTTTTTCGTGTCGGGTACTACTGCCGTGCTCGTGAGCGTCGTAATAAGTTCGGCTGTGCTTTTTCTGATTGGCGCGGGAGCGACACTCTTTACCGGGCGAAGCTTCTTTTTCTCCGGAATTCGACAACTCATCGTTGGACTGGCCGCTGCGGGCGTGACTTATACGCTAGGTCACTTCCTAGGTGCAGCATTATCAAGTTAGGTTTTCCGCGCCTGGCCTACTGCCCCGTCCCCCCACGACGCGTTCGACATTATAGACGCCGATCAGGGTCTTAGCTGGTCTAGGTCTACGAGCTCATAAGCCCATCGGACAGCACTTTTCTGACCCCGGAACTCCAAAAGGCTATTTAGCCCCACTCGCCGTGTATTGCCTCGCGCGCCGCGTAGGGTCCTGCTTGCGAATTGCGCGCGCTCCCAGAAATGGCACGTCACGGCCGCGCAACATCAGGTTCCAATACAGCCACGGCAACCCGTAGCGTTTCAAAAGCCAGGTGTCGTAGCGCTCCGTGGCGGTGTTGATGAAGGGGATAGTCGGCGTCGGCTTGCCGGTGTAATCGAACTCGCAGAGCAGCAGTCTTCCATACGCGGTCGTGATCGGACACGCGACGTAACCGTTGTATTTCGCCGTTGGCAAAGCACCGCGCATCACCGCGAGCAGGTTGCTGACGACGACCGGAGCCTGCTTGAGGGCAGCCGCACCAGTTTTTGCGTTGGGCGAACTGGCCACGTCTCCCAAAGCAAATATATTCGGATAACGCTTGTGCTGAAGCGTATATTGATCGACCTCGACCCAACCGAGCCCGGGCTCTTGTTGCGCAGGTAGCGTACTGTTGCGGATGAATTCGGGAGCTACCTGCGGCGGCGTCACGTGCATGATGTCGTATCCAATCGTGACTCGCGCCTTGGCGGGATCGTTTTTCTGGACGAAGATCGCTTCCTTCTTGTCCGGCCGAATTTCCACCAGGTCGTGACTGAACCGCGCGTCGATCTCATAGCGCCGAACCACGGTGTCGAGGACCGCGGCGTACTCCTTGATTCCATAAATCGTTGGAGTGGCCGATCCATAGATGACGTTGGCGGAGATTTTGTTCCTGCGGAAATGATCCGCCGCGAGGTACATGATTTTCTGCGGCGCACCGGGGCATTTTATGGGCGTCCCCGGCATATGGAACAACGCGGTGCCGCCCTTGAAGTTGCGAATCAGGTCCCAGGTCTGGGGCGCGTTCTCGTAAGTATAATTAGTCGATACCGAACCGTCGCCGACCGCCTCGCGAAGGCCCGCGATCGCTTTCCAATTGAGTTCGAGACCCGGCGCGACGATCAGGAAATCGTACGCGATGCGCGCACCGGAGCGAGTCGCGACACATTTGGACTCGGGAGAGATTTCGCTCGCCCAGTCCTTGATCCATGTGACTCCCGCCGCGATGTAATCGCTCTCCGAGCGCGCGGTCGCCTCTCTACGGACCGCGCCGGCGCCTACCAGCGTCCATAGCGGCTGGTAGAAGTGCTTCTCCGACGGCTCGATGATTGCCACATCGGACTCACCTACGCGTCGGAGCCGCGCCGCGACAGTGAGTCCGGCAGTGCCACCACCGATGATAAGGATTTTATGACGGCTGTTTTGGGCCATGTTGGACACTTTCCACACCGCTGCTTCGCGCGATCTCCGACTTCCGGCGCGCGCGGCCGCTATCATGGGCGTTCATGCGGCGATCGGATGTGGTGAGCCATCTGCGCTCGCCGCATGCGCTGTCGCACGCTTCGGTTTCTTCACGGGCGGCGCCTGCTCCTGCACAGGCACTTTTTGCGCGATCGCGGCCCGCTTGAGCTCCTCGAAGACCTGCTCCACCAGCTCCTTCATGCGATCGGGATCTGGCATCAGTTTCGGCTCAGCCATCATCGTGAAGTACAGATTCTGGTTGTAGCTGATGATCGGCACGCCGAACCCGAGATTGGCACCCAGCGGAAGCAGGCCGACATAATCGACCATCCGATGGCCCGCAAGGTAGAGCGGCACCTGTGAGCCGGGAACATTGGTCGCGATGAAATTTATTCCGGGTGCGGGCGCCGCGGGTTTGGCCCACGCCGGGATGTATCGCTGCAACGACGCAGCAGCATCCATCGCCGTGGTCACCATCCCCGCAAGCGTCGCGACGATTGCCGGCGAGGCGCTCTCGCTATAGCTCATCAATCTCTCGAGCGCCTGCGGCTCTCCGGCCTCCTTGATTCTTTGAGTCTCCGCAGTGACAAGTTTCAGCCTCGCCACTGGATCCATCGGTTCCGCGGGCAGTTCGGGGAACATCATCGAAACCCGATTTCCCAGCGCCCCGCTCTCATGGTCACGTCGCACGTTGACCGGGCATCCGATTCGGAATGGCGCGCCGGGACGACCGTTGTGATAGCGCAGATAGCGCGCTGCTCCCTCGCTGAGCATCGTCAGCACGACGTCGTTCATCGTGCCGCCGAAAGCCGTGCGAATCTCCCGGATATCCGCAAACGACGTGCGGAGCCAGGCCAGCGTCCGCTCCTGGCTTACGAAACTGGCATTCCACGGCGTCGCCGCGATCGGCCGCGCCATCTGTTGAGCCAACCTGGCGACGGTGCCCGCGTCCGTTCCGAGTTCCTCGACCAGCAATCGAACATTTGGCGCCGCTTGAGCCAGGCGGCGGATTGAATCGACCTGCTGCTGCGCGCGGTCGAGCGCCACACCGAGCAGCTGTCGGATCGGCCCTGGAAGACGCTTTGGAGACCATGGCTCGACTTTCGTTTCTGCCGCCGGCGGGTCAGGCCGGAAATCCATGACCACGTTCAGCAGCTCCATCCCTGACACGCCATCGACGAGACAATGGTGAATCAGCCACAGAATGACGGAACGATTGCCCTTGAAGCCATTGAACAGATGCGCCTCCCACAACGGCCGGCTGCGGTCCAGCGGTTTGCGGAACACAGCCATCGCAGCCTCGATCAGCTGCTCTTCGGAAGCATCGAGCGGCAGTTGATGAAGCTTGACGTGATTCTCGATCTTGAAATCGGGGTCGTCCTCGAGCGTCGCGTGATCAAGATTGAAAGGTACCCCGATCAGGCGCTGACGGTAACGCGGAATCAGATGCAGTTTGCTCTCGAAATGCCGAATCAACTTCGGATACGCGATCTGGTCGTCGAAGAACGATAGCGAGCCGATATGCAGTGGTCCGTTGCGCGACTCGCCGTAAATGAATGAGGCGTCCTGACCGGTGAGCCGATGGCTCAGCTTTTCAATTGCGATAGATTTTTCAGCCATTGTTCTCTCGCCTCCAATGCGCTCGCCAAGTTAATTGGGCACTCGTCAAGCTCGGCCGTGAATCTAGCTGAGTTGCTCCAGGCAGCCTCGACCACAAGCGCGAGGCCACTGCGTGCACCGAACAATTCGAAGCCCGGGCATTCTCACCGCAGCGGTCGCTGCGGCCATTTCCGCGTCTACCTGAACCGTCGCGTACTCACCCTCTTCTTGGCAAAGAACCTGCTGTGGTTCACGAAACCGAGAGTAAATGTCGGTCGCCATAGGGCTGAATGGACACAGTGTCGCGACCACACGAACAGCGGTCGTCAAGGGAGCTTTCATGGATTAAATCCCTTCTTTCGAGGCGCGTCGCTGTTGACGCGGCTCCTTCGCTCAACTCGTTGTTTTTTCCCAACGATTAGACAGCAAGGAACGCGCCACCGACTGGTCCCAAATCATGCGCAGGATGACGGGGGTGAAGACTAACCGGCCTGTCACCAAAGGGCACAGGTGGCTCCGTCGGACGCATCCGGCAACCGTGAGCGGAGATACGGATCCTCGCGTTATCGTCGACTGCAACCGCATGCTGGCGATAAGGCCGCTTCGGTACGCCGAGTTGCGGCGAGAAATTAAGCGGCATGAGAAATGCGTTCTTTCGTAGCGAATAGCCCGAGACGGAGGAGCAGCATATGAAGTTCGGGATGCTGCATTTCTTTGAACATCCGGCCGGAGGCAAGAGCGAGCACCAAATAATCAGAGAGCAGCTCGACTGCATGCGCGCGGCCGAGGACATGGGCTTTGACTCCATCTGGGCGCCCGAACATCACTCCACCGAATATGGCTTCTGCGCGTCACCCATGGTGACGCTGGCTGCCATCGCATCGGTTACGAAACGGATACGACTGGGAAGCGGAGTTCTGGTTCTGCCGTTTAACGACCCGATCCGTGTGGCCGAGGAAGGAGCGATGGTCGACCTGATGAGCGACGGCAGGCTCGACCTCGGGGTTGGGAGAGGGTTCCAGCCAATCGAGTACCACGGTTTCACAGTCGATCAGTCCAAATCGCGCGAGATTTTTGAAGAGGCTCTCGACGTAGTTGTGCGCGCATGGACGGAAGAACCGATGAGCTTCAAAGGAGGTCACTTCGATATTCCACGGCAGTCGGTGCGTCCCAAGCCCCTGCAGAAACCTCACCCGCCGATATGGATCGCCGCAATCAGCGATCCTTCCTTCGAATTGGCGGGTAGGTGGGGGTTCAACCTGCTCTGTTCGTTGGTCTACGGCTTCAAGTCCGAGCGCCTTCACCAGCTTCTTGCAGAGTACCATGATGCTTTACGCGACAAAGGACACAACCCGGATGAGCGCGAGATCGGTGCCCTGTGCATGGTCTATTGTTCCGAGTCGACAGAACAGGCTCGGCAGGATTTCGGTGGTCCCGTCTTATGGTACTATCGAAACGTTGCGAACCTCGTAGCTCCTCCGCTAAGCCAGCCGGCTCCGGAGGGATACGAGACCTACCAGGGCATTCGCAAGGCGGTGCAAAGTGTGCAGTGGGACGAGCTGCTCAGCAGTGGCACCTTGATATGTGGAAACCCTGCGTCGTGCATCCGGCAGATTGAGGAGCTGCGGACGAAGTACGGTTTCACCCAGATACTGTGCTGGACAAGGTTATCCGGTCTCGAGAACCGAAAGGTTCTGAGAAGCATGGAGCTTATGCAAACCCATGTGATTCCGCACTTCAAACGTCAGGCTCACGAGAGAGGTACCCCGGCGCGTTGGCTTGCGTTCTCCATAGTGACGCAGAGCGCATGCATAACCGGGTGCGGGCACGACGCGCTTACTCTACAGACCGTACTTTTCGATCTTCGCGTAGAGCTTCTTGCGGGAGATTCGAAGCAGAGCCGCGGCCTGCACCTTGTTGCCCTCGGTAGCCTTGAGGGCGCGGGCGATAAGTTGGCGCTCGGCCTCGGCAAAAGTGCCAATCGATGGTTCTGGTTCCGGCGCGGGCCTTTCAGATTGGAGCGAAGGCCTTGCAGACCGAATCCCGGCGATGCCGGCAGGAAGGTCTTGCAGACGTATCATTGGTGAGCGGCCGAAGGTGAAGGCACTTTCGATAGCATTGGACAGTTCGCGGACGTTGCCGGGCCACGAATATTTTGTCATCGCCGAGAGCGCATCTTCTTCAATACCCCGCACCGCAATTCGCGGTTGGAGCTTCTCATTGAAGTACTCAATAAAATGCTCGACCAGGAGCGGGATATCATCGGAGTGCTCCCGGAGCGGCGGCGCGTCAAGGACACCAGCCTGCAATCGGTAATAGAGATCCTGGCGCAGGTTACCGACGCGGACAGCCTCCTCGGGATCGCGATTCGTCGACGCAATCAGGCGTACATTTACCGCCATCTCTTTCGTCGAGCCCACCGGACGTACCGTCCGTTCCTGCACGGCGCGCAAGAGCTTGCTCTGCGTCTCCGGCGCCATCTCGGTAATTTCGTCGAGAAACAGCGTACCGCCCTCGGCCGCTCGGAAGAGTCCGAGGTAGTCGGCATTTGCACCACTGAACGCACCCTTCCTGTATCCAAATAGCTCGCTCTCGATAAGGTCTTTCGGAATCGCGGCACAGTTGAGTGCAACGAATGGGGCCGTCGGCACCGCGCCACATTCGTGAATCGCGCGCGCTACCAGTTCCTTCCCGGTTCCGCTTTCGCCGACAATCAGCATCGTGCCGCGGGTGGCTGCCGCAGCTTCGATTCGGTCGTAGAGGTGCCGCATCGATGGGCTGGAACCAACAAGTCCGTGAAAGACCCTCCGCCTTTCTCGCGCCACCAAGGTTGCTTGCCGTTCGAGTGCCTGTATGCGCGCGCCCGCGCTGGCCGATGCGGACCGGAAGTATGCGTCGGCCAGCAGGATCATGCGAATGTGGCTCAGCTTGTCGAAAGCCGTGTAGATCTCCAGCGGTGGCGCCGGATCCTTGGGGAAGGCCGTGTAGGCGCTTTCCTCGTACAGATGAAGCGACGCGACGATTTCCGCAAACGGCACGTTGCGCTCGCACAACAGTTCGCCCGTCCGGATCGTATCGATCGAATAGCGATCCATGTCTCCTTCGAGCAGGTGCTTGGTGTTTCGCGAAAGCGCGTTGTAGAAGAGATCGCGAAACTCAGGCTCCGATAGACTCCGCGTGTCGCCAAAGTGAAGAACGTAGAGCTGATACCAGTACGCTATCACTTCCTCCAAGTGTTCGAGCACTAGTCTGAGTACCGGCCGAAGCGCCTCCAACTCCTCGTCCCACAGAAGATGGTAGTGACGCGGGCCTCCTTCTGAAGATGGGACGGCACTCGCATCCTGCCGAGCAGCAGGTTCGTTGAGATTGGCGTCGTTTACGTGGCCCTTTTCCACTGTTTCCGATGGAGACATACAGGCGAAAATTGCCTCCTTTTGTTACCCGAATCTTGTCTAAAGCGTACAGCAGCCTTGGCACATTTGCTGCTCATGTTTCGTGTCCGCAGAATTAGCTGGACAGTATCAGGTTTTTTCGCCAATGCCACACCGCCAAAACAGCGCCCGATTGAAAATGAACCACGAGTTGGATGAAAATCGCCTGTCGCCCTCGGTTCTGCTTCTTTCTGACGACGAGGCGTTGACCGACTTCATAAGCGGAATCGTTAAGCGGCCTTGGAGGCTGGTTCGCCATGGAGCCGACAAATACGGCAATCGCGAGGTATTCACCCAGCCAAACGTGCGGCTGGTAATACTCGATGACCAAACAGTCGTAGAAAACGAGCGCGGCTGGCTGCTCGCTCAGATTCGCAGACACTTCTCAGGCACTTCTTTGCTTTATGTCGCCGCCAGCCAAAGCGATGACAACGAGCTCCGGGCGCGCATCAACGGCGCCCACTACTACGCTTCGAAGCCACTCTCGCTCGAACGATTCGGTTACGTGTTGCAATCATTTTTGCAGCACCACATCTAAGGAGTAACACTGATGAAATCGATTGTCTGGTTTGGAGCGCTGCTGGCGTTGTTAGGGATTCTAGGTCTCACGATTCCTGCCTTTACGACCGCAGAAACCCGGGACGTAGTGAAGCTGGGCGACCTTAGAATCCAGAACACCGAGCAAACTACGCACGTGGTTCCTCTGCTTTTGAGCGCTGGCGCACTCGTCCTCGGCCTGGTTCTCATGGGCGCAGGACTGTACCAAAAGGCCTGACTCTTAACAGCCTCGCGTTATCTCGCAGATGCGCCAGCTCTTTTTGTAACCTCAAGCCTATAGGAAGTTCAGGAGCAACTGGTGCTGAGCTACGCGAACAGCATCCTTCTGAGCGCCGGCAGCAGGCGCATTTCCTCGCTGTCGATCAGGTCGTCGAGCTTGACGGCGAGCACACATAGAGCCTTGCCGGCCGCGGCGACGACTTTGTCCGGATCTTCTTCGAACGAGACTCCCACCAGCTTGGCGATGAGCGCGCGCATCTCGCCGTGGCTCTTTTTGATTCGATCCATGACCTCGGCAGAGATGCCGCCTGCACCTTCAGCCCATGGCAGCAGGGTTTCATCCTCGCTGAGCAGATGCTGATTGAGTCGCGGCTTCAGACTCTCCCAGCACCGCTGCGCCTGCGTGCGCATCTCGCGATCCGACGGCTTGAAGCCGAGAATCACGCCGGCGACCGCCGCGTCCAGCAGAGGCATCCCAAGCAGGTATTCTTCGCGGCTCAGCTCTTCGGTGAGGTTTCGAATCTTGCGCGTGCCGGTGAGCTTCGTGGCTCGCTTTGATGACAGCTTCTTGGCA
Organism: uncultured delta proteobacterium; assembly: GCA_963850125.1. Lineage (GTDB taxonomy): Bacteria > Desulfobacterota > Binatia > Binatales > Binataceae > Binatus. Next base: position 214,658 of record CAWKKB010000005.1, read on the forward strand.
GCGCTCATATTCGTTTTCATAGTACTCACGGGTGCGACTCATCCACTCCGGCGCGGGCCTCGGCAGCGCCGCGACGAAAATAGATTTCCCGCCCGTCGAGAGTCTCCAGCACGCCGTAACCGTCCGGCGGAAAGATAGTGGTGACTCGAACATCGGGGGAACGTCCCTGGATTTCCACATCGTGACGCAGCGTGTGTACGTATTCCTCGAGTTTGTCTCGCGCCGCGGCGAAAGCCGCCGTTATCGCCATCGGCACGTCGACACTGTTTTGCTTGTCTATCGTGAGCTCGCCGCCGGGAACGTCCAGATGAATCCGAACGCGGCCCGCCTTTTCGATGACGATGAACCGCAGGTGCTGCAAACACCTGGTGCATCCGGTCAGGCCGTTGACGTAGTCCTCGAGCGCTTTGACGTGCGCCAGGACTTGCGTCTCGACCGGTTCGGTCATGGCCGATTCAGATGAGCCGATCTGGATCTGCATTTTCCCCTCCGTCGGATCGTTCATAGGGACTCTGTCATCCCAATCCATACTTCGTGCCGAGTCTCCGGAGGCGATACGACACCTGATATCGGGGGGAATTCGAGCGGCCCGTGAGCGTGTGTATCCTTCCGATACACACGTCCTGATGCCCTTGGCAACACAGTGGCGGTGAACCTTCCGAAATAGCGAATAACTCCAGACGCTGGCCGGGGCACAACTGTTGCTCTCAGACGAACGCGCCGAGTGACTCGGCGCAGATCGGGGGAAATTATGCGAGCCGGACGAATTTTCTCGACATTTCTGTGTGCATTTGGTGTGGCGGCATTGTCAATCGGGGGGCTGGCGCGGGCAGCGGACAGCGATGCAGACGCCGCGGCCGCGCTCAAGGAAATCAGAGCTGAGATGCGCCAGATGCGCGAGGAGCGCAAGCGCGACCGCGAAGTAATTCGCTCGCTCGAAGTAACGGTCCAGCAGCTTGAAACCAAGGACTCTCGGGTCGAGACCACCACCCAGCAACTTCAAAGCACCGATCAGAAGCTGAAGGAAACCACGCTCGAGCTTCAGCAGACCAACCTGCAGGTGCAGACGTTGCAGACGAAGGTCAATGCGCCGATCGCGACGCCACAATTCGGCGACGCCGTCGAGAGATATCTCGGATCGCACTCGTTCACGGTGACCGGAGCCGCCGGCGGCGACTTCATCTATGACCAGCAAAGCGGGGCGCTCGACGACCTTCATCATGCGTCGCAGAACTCGTTCTTCTTCGATTGGGAGCCGATGATCCTTTACCGCCCGAATGATTGGATGCTGTTCGAGGGCGTCATCAGCACGAATTTTGGCAGTACCGGGACGGGAGTGGACCTGTCCACCGCCGACTTCCAGATTTTTCTCAACAAGTACATGGAGGTCGTGGCCGGTCTTTTCGATCAGCCCTTCGGCGACTGGTACGAGGCTCAGAGCCCGATGTGGGTGAACCGGTTTGTCACGGCGCCGCTGCCGTTCGGGGTCGAGCCGGTGGTGCCGCCGGGTGAGCTTGGACTCCAGCTTCGGGGCGGCCTGCAATTCGGCAAGCTCGGTCAGGATCTCGACTACACGGTCTGGGGCGGGAACGGTCCCAACTTCAGCTCGAACGTCCTCGGCGCTGCCATGTCGAGTCCGACGTCGATTGCGTCCGCCGAGAGCAACGGGAAATCGATCGGCGCACGATTCCGAATCTATCCGCTACCTGTCGACTCCGAGATGGGCCGGCTCGAGCTCGGTGCGTCCACCTACAACGGCAAGTGGTTGAATGGAAACTGGTTCAACTCCTGGGGCGTGGATTTCAACTACTTCATCGGCAACCTGCAGACCCGCGGTGAATGGCTGGAATCGTATCGGCAGATGCCGATGGGACAGAGCACCGACCATCGCCAGGGATGGTACGTGCAAGCCGGTTACTTCCTGACCGGCCTTAAAATCCCGGGCCTGCCCGAGGTGATCAACAACTACCTGCGTCGATTCGAGCCGCTGGTGCGTTATTCGGGCGTCAACCAGCGCGGAGTTTCCACCGCCGACATCCAGGGCGCAACCGGCGTCGGCTTGGGCGGCACGCAAGTAGGACTGGTTCCCGACTTCGGCATCAACGGGTCGCCGGCTACCTACGCGCCGCATTCGCGAGAAGTCGCATTGGCGCTCGACTATTGGATCGCACCATCGATTGTGTGGCAGAACGAATTCGATATCGAACTGCCGCGCGCAGGAGGGCTATTCGTCTCGCCCACCGGCGCGGAGACGCCCGCGGGTTCGATCCCGAACGATCACGCCTTCTTAAGCCAGTTCACGATCGGATTCTGAGCGGAGTCGCGATGATGAAAAAAAAATTCGTGGCAATCTTACTTGCGACTCTCGCGATCGGATGGACGGGCGCCCGAGTCTCGGCGCAGGAGCCCGACAATATGTCGCCGGCCGAGCACAAGCGGTTGTTCCGCGAGGGCGCAAAGCTGTGGCCCGTTTACTGCAATACCTGCCACAATGCGCGGCCAGGTGGAGAAAAGGCGCCTTACGAGTGGGACATGATCATCATGCACATGCGTACGCTCGGGAATTTTCCGCAAGAAGACACTAATGCGATATTGGAATACCTGAAGGCCCGCTGAATCAGACCTACTGCCCAAGTATTGAAACGGAGGACGAAGTGAATCGAGTCATCTCAATCCCGGGAACATACGCGATCATCGCGTGCGCGATCATCGCGTGCGCCTTTGCTCCGGTGCGCGCAGGCGACATGGCCGCCGCCAAGAGTAACTACGATACGTTTTGCGTAAAATGCCACGGCCCCGGCGGCAAAGGCGATGGTCCTGCCGCGGCGACATTGTCCACCAGCCCGCGCAATTTCACCGATTGCGCCGCGATGGGCAAGATTTCCGACGACACGATGTTCAACGTGATCAAGAATGGCGGCGCTGCCAACGGTCTCAGCAAAGACATGCAGGCCTGGAGCTCGGGCTTCGAGGACGGCGAAATGCACGACCTCGTCGCCTACGTCAGGACCTTCTGCAAGAAGTAACGCGATGAGCGATGGAAATTCGATCGACGCGACGCCGCGCGACCTGTGGTGGTTCCGGAAGAACGTGCCGTGCCTTGATGCGTGCCCGGTCAAGACCGACGCGGGCCGCTACGTTCAACTGATCGCGGAAGGACGCCTGGCGCAAGCGTATCGCGTCGCGCGTTCGCCCAATCCGATCGCGTCGATATGCGGCCGCGCCTGCGGCGCTCCGTGCGAGGACGCGTGCCGGCGCGGCAAGATCGACGCGCCCGTAACAATTCGCGCTCTCAAGCGTTTTCTCACCGAGCAATTCGGCCCCGAAGCGCTCTCGCCTAAGGGAATCCGCGACATGATCGCCGGTCCTTCCGGCGGCGGCAGCACAACTCCCGGTCATATCGACTTTCCCGGAGCGCGACCGGACGCCGTCGGGTCGAAGCGCAAGATCGCCGTCGTCGGCGCCGGGCCGGCCGGTCTCGCGTGCGCAAACGATCTGGCGCTGATGGGCTACAGCGTCACGGTTTTCGAAGCGATGGAACATGCAGGCGGGATGCTTCGATACGGAATTCCCGCGTACCGGCTGCCACGCGACGTGATCGATTGCCAGGTGCGCGAGATTGAAGAGCTAGGCGTCGAATTCCGCTACTCGACTCCCTTGCGCACCGGCTTCGGAGTTCGCGAGCTGAAGGCGGATGGCTACGAGGCAATCTTTCTCGCCGTCGGCGCCTCTCGCGGACGCGCAGTGCCGATTGAGGGCAGCGACGCCGACGGCGTGATCAAAGCGATCGACTATCTGCTCAACATAAATCGCGGCTACCGCGTTCCGCTGGGCGGCAAGGTCGTCGTCATCGGCGGCGGCCTCGTCGCGATCGATGCGGCGCGAACCGCGGTGCGCGCGCTCGTGCCGGGACTCGTCGTGTCCGAAGAGGAAGAACAGAGCGTTGCGGCCGGCACGATGCGCGTGGCGCTCGATGCGGCGCGCGAAGCGGCGCGGCGCGGTGCGCTCGAAGTCACCGTCGCGAGTCTCGAGTCCGGCGCCGAGATGCCGGCAATGAAATCGGCGCAGGGTCGCGAGGAACTCGATATCGCGCGCGAAGAGGGCGTCACCTTCATGCCCGGCTGGGGACCGAAGCGAATCGTCATCCGCGAGGGCCATGCTGTCGCAATCGAGCTGGTGAGATGCGTCAAGGTTTTCGACGAAGCCGGCCGCTTCCGTCCCCGATTTGACGAGAACGATAAACGGGTCGTCGATGCGGACGCGGTGATCCTCGCGATCGGGCAGGCGCCGGATCTGTCGTTCGTGACGCCGGAAGATGGAGTCACGGTCACTCCGGCGGGAACGCTCAAGATCGATCCAATCACGCTCGAGACCGGTATAGCGGGAGTGTTCGCGGGTGGCGATGCGGCCTTTCCGCCGTCGTTGCTGATCACATGCGCGCAGCATGGCAAGATCGCTGCGCGCGGAATCGATGCGTACTTGCGCGGCAAGCCGCTCGGCCAGCCGCAGATGCACGTCACGATCGAGGAGTTGCCGACCGACACTTACAAGATGGTTGACCGTTACGAGCAGAAGCATCGCGATATTCCGCTGGTGCCGCTCTCGCGCCGCACGGGAATCACCGAAGTCGAGAGTACGTTCACTGCCGACGACGCGCGCGAACAGGCCGAGCGGTGCCTCTACTGCCACATCCATCCGATCTACGACGGCTCGAAATGCATCCTGTGCAATCGATGCGTCGACATCTGCCCCGAGCATTGCCTGCACTTCACGCTCGCCGATGAAATCGCCGATCAGGAGAGGGTTGCAGGTGTGATGGCGGAAACGCAGATGCGTAGTGCTTTCCTCTACGACGAGGCGAAGTGCATCCGATGCGGCCTGTGCGCGACCCGGTGCCCGACCTCCGCAATTACTATGGAGCGCTTTCGGTTCGAGGAAACGGCCGGCTGATGGACGGTGATCGTCGAAAGATCCTGCGCTTCATCGGCAAGGGATCGGTGTTGGCCGCGTTCCTTGCGCAGATCGGCGCTGCCGGCCGGGCATTTTTTCCAAACGTGCTTTACGAGCCACCGAGCCGCTTCAAGCTCAAGCGCCCCGATGATTACCCCGACGGTTACACTCTCGACGAAGCGCATCGGCTGTACGTGATTCGTCAGAAGGATGCGTTCCACGTGATCTCCGCGATATGCACGCATCTCGGATGCAACGTGCAGTGGCGCGACACCGAGTTCGACTGTCCGTGCCACGGCAGCCGCTTTCGTCCCGACGGGACAGTGATTTCAGGACCCGCGCCGCGTCCACTCGATTGGTTCGCAACGACGGTTTCGCCCGATGGGTTCCTCGAAGTCGATAGCGCGAGCGACGTCGCGCGCGATTTCCGGCTCGTCATCGGCGGCAAAGGCAAGGCCTAGCGATGGGCGACAGGATCAAGGCGCTGTGGCGCAAGACGTCGTGGGCATGGTCGCCCGACAGCGATCGCGAATCGTCCGAAGCGATCGTCAAGAACTTCTGGCTCCACTGGTTCCCCGCAAAAGTCGCGCGCGCGAGCATGGACTGGAACTACTCATTCTGGCTCGGCACCGCATCCGCGTCGTTGCTGCTGATCCTGACCGTCACCGGCGTCATGCTGATGTTCTTCTACGTGCCGTCCACCGAGCGCGCGTACGGCAGCATCAAGGATTTGCAATACGCCGTCAGCTTTGGCCGTCTGCTCAGAAATCAGCATCGATGGGCAGCGGAAGGAATGGTCGCCATCGTCTACATCCACATGGCGCGAGTTTTCTTCACCGGCGCATACCGCGGCACTCGGGCAATCAACTGGGTGGTCGGCGTCGTTCTTTTTCTTGCGACGTTGTTCCTATCGTTCACCGGCTACCTTCTGCCGTGGGACCAGCTCGCATTCTGGGCGATCACGGTTGGGACGAGCATCGCGAAGCAGGCGCCGTTCGTAGGACCGACGATTCAGTTCCTGCTTCTCGGCGGCCATGAAATCGGCCAGCAGACGCTCCTGCGATTTTACGTGTTGCATGTTTTCTTCCTGCCGGTGTTCGTATGGATCCTGTTCGCCTATCACATGTGGCGCGTGCGCAAGGACGGCGGGCTGGCGGCGGTCGAGCGGGTGCGCAATGCACGCGTGATGGTGCCGAAATTGACGCCGAAGACGAAGAGCTACTCGCTGTTCGGAATTACGCTGGGAACTTCGGTGGCGGTGATGAGCTCAACCGGACTCGAAGAGACCGACCAGGTGTTCTCGTCGCCGAATATGTCGCGGCGGATCGCGCTGGTGTTCCTGATCGTGTTCAACCTCACGCTGCTAGCCGCGATCCTGTTCAACGCACCGCTGGAGGGTCTCGCGAATCCGTCGGTGACGCCGAATCCCGCGAAGGCGCCGTGGTATTTCGTCTGGCTGCAGGAGTTGGTCGCCTCGACGACCGTTCGGTTCGGCGATTTCACTGTCAGCGGCGCACTGCTCGGGGGAATATTGCTGCCAGGATTTTTGCTCGCGGTGCTGACAGCGTGGCCGTGGCTCGATCGTTCGCCACTGCGCGCAGAAGGGCGATGGCTCGCGCCCGAGCGCAAGCGTCAGAACGTCACGTTCGCTGTCGCGACGCTCGCGATCATCATCCTGATAATGGTCGGGGTTTATTTGCGCGGTCCCTACTGGCGGATTTACTGGCCCGGCCAGGCGCGCCCCGAGACGCCCCGGCTTTACTGATATGGCCGACAGGAACGAATCGTTCGAGACCAAGGACTTCGGCTGGATGGTCGCGATGTCGATTCTGTTCCTGGTGCTGGTCGTAGTCTGTTTCTGGCGAGAGTTCAGCACCGAATGGGGATCCTATCAGCGTGAGTTTCCGCAATTGCTCGGTCATTACGGCAAGGGACAGGAAGCGCGCGATTTCCGGTCGGGTATTCAGCAGATCTGGATTCCCAAGATTGGCGTTACTGATCGCTGCATCACGTGCCATCTCGGCTACGAATGGTCTTCGGTCCTGCCTGCAACGATCGCGGAGCCGTTAAAGCCGCATCCGATGAGCGACTGGATGACGAAGCATGAGTTCGCGAAATTCGGATGCACGCCATGTCACGGCGGCGACGGCGCGGCGACGACTGTCGCGGGGGCGCATCAAGGTGGCCGTGGATGGGAAGATCCGATGCTGTCGAACACCCTCGCAGCGCAAAACGGACTTACGATGAACGAGATGATCCAGATGCGATGCAATTTTTGCCATCGCCACGATGCGGCGACGCCGGGGATGGACCAGATCAATCTTGCCAAGGTGCTCTTCAAGAAGAAAAAGTGCCTGCTCTGCCACGTCGTCGAAGCGCGCGGCGGTGCCACTGGACCCGAGCTGACCTACGAGGGCGACCGGAATCCCGAATTGCTGAATTTCGTGCACGTGACCGGCGAGCACACGATGTTCAACTGGAACGTCCAGCATCTGATCAAGGCCAGCGCGGTATCGCCGAACACCGCGATGCCCGACTTCAACTTCAAGCCAGAGGAATCGAGAGCGTTGACGCTCCTGCTGCTGAGCTGGCGGCGCCTCACGTACCCGCCCGAGTACATTCCCGATCCCGAAGTAGCCGCAGCCGCCATGCAACCGTCGCCAACATCAACCGCGACTGCGGCTCCGAGCGCGACGCCTATCGCGCGTTGAGCAATTCAAATCAAATGGTGAATCGATGAAACTAAAAGTGTTGGAGTTAATATTTATACTGGGTGCCGCGCTGTCGGTCGCGCTGCCTGCGCTGTCTGCGGACAACGACGTGGCCGAAGGGCACAAGTATTTCGTCCGTTACTGCGCGTCATGCCATGGGACAGAGGCGCTCGGAGACGGTCCGGTCGCGAAGAGCCTCGCGACGCCGCCGGCGAATCTGCGCAAGCTCGGCGATAAATACGGCATGCCACTGCCGGCGCATCGCATAGCCGAGCTGATCGACGGTCGAGATACGGCCAGAGCGCATGGGAGTCACGAGATGCCGGTTTGGGGAGAGAAGTTTTACGAACTTGGCCACGGTGAAAAGGGTGAAGCCGGAATCAGCGATGTGATCGCGAAATTAATTGCCTACCTCAACACCATTCAAGATCGTCGCACAGCGATGCGATAATTGCGATTGACGTGATTCAATCCGGGACGATGCGGAATACGGGATAGCGCGCAGCCACCTTCTCGAACTCCGCCAGCGGCGCGTCACGGCTAACGTCGAAGTGCGGGCGAGCGCCGGGCGCCACCTGCAGATAGGCCTTGAGGATCGGCGCGCGCCGCGACACTGGCACATCCTCCAATCTCACGTTTTCCGTTGTTCCATGGCGGAGCACGGCGGTTCCCGCGCTGGCGTGTACGTTGCGCACCCAGTCGGCGTTATCGCCCAGCATCGACACCAGGTATCGTTCCGTGCCGACATGAGCCACGACCAACTGCACCAGGGAGGCCTTGCCACTTCGACGCCCTTTGGTTTCGAGAGCAACCAACAGTGCCGGAAAAATGCCGCGCGCGGTTAGCCGCGCCTGTACGGAGTTGAGGCGCCTGGTGAACGCCTTCGGCCTGCCGCCGGGATAAAAGAGCGCCCTGAACCACGAGTGCGGCAACGTCCAGGGCAGGGTGAAGAAAACGACCGCGGAACTGAGAAGGATTAATCCCACTAGCACATACGGACTCATCGATCGCCCAGTATCCTACGACGCTACCAAAGGCTCGAGCGCATCCTCGATTTCAGCGACGATGTGTTCGCGATGGCGAGTGGTGTCGATTCGCAGGTAGTTTCGAGGCGGCAGCTCGCGAATCGGCTCGAACTCGGCGCGCTGCTGCTTGTAGACCTTCGGCGTCGCGTCCGAAACTTCCCCCTCGCTCGACGCGCGCTCGTTCAGCCGTCGGATCGCCTCGTCCGGATCCACAACGCACTCGACGAACAGCACCGGTACCTGGCGCCGCGCAGCAAGCGCAAGCGCGAGTTGCCTGTCCGCCGACCCCTTGAACGTCGCGTCGAGGATCGCGCCGCGGCCATCGCCCAGCAGGTTGTCGGCCTCCGCGAGCATCGCGTCATAGGTGATTTTGGTGAAGCGGTCCGAATAGATGTTCGCGCCATAGTCGGTGCGGACGTGCTCGTGCGGAGGCACCGACGCCAGCCGCTTGCGGACGCGATCGGAGTTGATCGCTCTGAAGCCTTTGCGATGCTGCAGCATGCGCGCGATCGTAGATTTGCCGGTCCCGGAGAGTCCGCATACCACGATCAACGCGGGGGACGCGGCTCGCGCATAGCGCCACGCAAGTGCGTAGTAGGTGCTTGCGGCCCGGCGAGCGCGCTCGCGCTCGGAAATCTCGACTTCAGGTTCGAGGCTGCGCAGGCTCTCGACCTTGCCGCGCACGCACGCGCGATAGCATTTGTAGAAGGGAACGAACACTACGAGGTCTTCATCGCCCGCAGTCTCCGCGTAAGCCTCGACCAGTTCATCGGCAAGTCCGGGCGCGCCGAGCCGATCGAGATCCATCGCGAGGAACGCGATCTCCGAAGCAACGTCGCTGTAGCGCAATCGCTCGCTGAATTCGACGCAATCGATAACGTCAATTTCGCTTTCGGGTTTTTCGGTTCCCAACAGGCAGATATGCTCGGCGCGCAAGTCGCCATGGCCTTCGCGGACATGGCCCTCGCGCGCGCGGTCATTCAAGGGCCGCCAATGGGCGGCGATAAAGGCGCGGCAGAAAGAGTCGATGGCGATGAATTGAAATTGACGAAGGGTATGACCGATGAACGTTTCGTTCTGCGCGATATCCTCGACGACGCCACGCCAAATCGCCGCCGCCGAACCATGGATCCACGCATGATTCGATGCGGCGCTTGCGTGAAATTGAGCGATTCGCGCGGCAATCGCTTTAATCGTGTCGCGGTCCACCTTGCCCGCCGCAAGGAGCACGTCGAGCATCCGGTCTTCGGGCAGCCGTCGCATCTTGACTGCGTATTCGACGGCCTCGGGATGCTCCGCATCTACTGCAGGTCCGAGCACGAACGAATCTCCTTGCTTAAGAATGGCGAACACGCCCAGATACACACGCGGCGAAAGGCGCGCGTTCAGCCGCACCTCCTCGCGGCAGTAACGCAATCGATCGGCGAGCTTGGAACAATCCAGAAATGGGAAATGGACCGGCTTCTTTATTTTGTAAACGAAGTCACCGGCGATGAAGACGTAAGAAATGTGGGTCTGCTTGAGCTCGACGCGCTCTGGCGAATCCGGATAGAACTCCGGCCGCAGCATTGCCTCGACCAACGGCGGCAAGCCGCCAGTCGAAGGTCCGCGATGCTTCTGCGGTCCGTGTGCGTCCGCTATTTCGGCCGCTGAATACACGCGTCGCTCCTTATTCGGCGTGCTCGGCCACGTGGGTCAGTGCCTGGAGCACGTCGCAAGTCGTTATCACGCCGGCAAGTTTACCATCCTCGAGTACTGGCAATCCGCCAACCTTCCGCTCACGAAGCAAGCGCGCGGCCTCACCGATATGAGTCGTTGGCGTCACGGTTATCAGCGCCTCGCTCATTGCCTTGTACGCCTCGGTTTGATCGAGGTAACCGGTGTGCTGGCGAATGTCGCGGTCGGTGACGATTCCGACGGCCGCGCCATCATTCACGATGGGCACGCATCGAAAATCCCCCGCGTGCATCTTCGCCGCTATTGTATCGAGCTTCTCGTGAGGAGTCGCCGAGACGGGATTCTTGGTCATCCAGGTGCCGACCAGGTCGTTTTGAGACGGAGTGCAGCGGACAGTCAGTACGGGGCAGATCGATTCGCGCAGGACGAGTTCGGCGATGCTCCCAAGGAAAAAGCGCTTGAAGCCGCGACGCCCGTGCGTGGCCATTACGACTACGTCAGCATCGATTTTCTTCTCGGCGTTCAAGATGGAGCCTGCAGGCTCGCCCGTATGGACCAGGAGTTCGTACTTGAGCCCGGCCAGCCGCTTGTGCGCGATCTCGAGCAGTTTGGCACGAGCAGCCTCTTCCTGCCCCTTGTAGAGGTCCACATAGACCGGCATTCCGGTCGGCGCGATGATCATCGGAACGACGTGCAAGACGAACACAGTGCCGTTGTTTTCGCGCGCGAGGTTCGCGGCGGTATCGAGCGCCTGCATCGAGTTATCGTCGAAATCCACCGGGCAAAGAATCCTGCTGAATTGCTGTGCCTGTGCCATAGAAGTCTGCTCCTTCGTAGTCGTCTCGCCGTATTAGCGAATGGCGTGCCATCGACCATGTCGAGCTTTTCGTGACATGGCGCGCCGATCTGTATCCGATCGCACCACTCGCAAAGGTGGATGCAGCGAATTGGCACGGTCGAAGCTCAATCTACTGCTGGCAGGCGAATTGCACTTTTACTGATTAACTCCCTTGGAGGACGAACTATGCAGCTTGTCAATCTGATGACTTCGGACCCGGTAACAATCCATCCGCACGACAGATTGTCTAAGGCCAAGGCAATCATGGACGTCGGCGGCTTCAGGCGCGTGCCGGTGGTGGATAACGGGCGGCTTGTGGGCATCCTGACCGAACGCGACCTGCACAAACACTCGGGCTTTCTTGAATCGACGCGGGTGAACGCGGCGATGCGCACCGCGCTCGTCACCATCACGCCGCACGACACCGTGGAAGACGCGGCCCGCCTTATGCTGAAGCACAAGATCGGCGGACTGCCGATAGTAGCCGCCGGCCGGCTGGTTGGCATCGTCACAACGACCGATCTGCTCAGAGCGTTCTTAGTCGTTGTCAAGGCAACCGGAGAGATCATGCAGGAATGAGAACAGCCGAATCGTCTGGATGCGGGAGAACCGCAGTGTTGATTGAAGAACTAGATAGGCAGTCGTGCTTGGACCTGTTGTCACACACGCATCTGGGCAGACTGGCCTGCTGCAAAGGAACGCGGCCTTACTTGGTGCCGTTCTATTTCGCCTGCGACGCCAATTATGTCTACAGCTTTTCGATGATCGGAAAAAAGATCGAGTGGATGCGCGCCAACCCGCTGGTCTGTGTCGAGGCTGACGAAGTGGTCGGGCCGCAGAAATGGACGAGCGTTATCGTTTTCGGTAGCTACGAGGAGTTGCCCAATACACCTGAGTGGTCGAAAGAGCGCGCCACCGCTTTCGGTCTGCTCCGACGCCGGGCGATGTGGTGGGAACCGGCCTACGCGAAAAAGGCCATCCAGGGCGGAGTGCGCTCGCTGGAGCCTCTGTTTTACCGCATTCATATCGATGAGATCACGGGCCGCCGCGCGACCCGCGAGCCATCACTTGATGCGAGGCTGTCGACGGCCAACTCTTGCGAAAATGGTTGGCTGCAAAAGATTTTGCGGCGATTGCATGCCGAAATTGAGTAGTCATTACTTGAAGGAAAGGGAATCGAATGAAGCAGTACATGAATGGCAACACCAGCAGGGGACTCATCCGGAGCCTCAGTCGCCGCGGTACGCGCTCCAACATGAGTCCGCCCGTCGCGCAGAAGGGGCACACACCCGAAGACCCGTCCGTTTGTGACACCTGTGGAAGCGTCTATACGGCCAAAACCTGGCGGCGCAATCGGCCGCTCCCCGCGAAGGTGATCGACGTCGCGGCATGGACGATCTGCCCTGCGTGCAAGCAAGCGAAGAGCGGCAAGTACTTCGGCCGGGTGTTGATCCACGGTTTGGACTCGCTCTCGAACCTGGACGCGATCCGCTCGCGGATCGCCAACGTCGAACGACGCGCGGAATTCACTCAGCCTGAGCGGCGAATTATCTCCAGCAAATTGGACGGCGCCACGCTCGAGGTGCTGACCACGTCGCAGAAGCTCGCGCATCGTATCGCGCGCGAACTTGAGAAAGCGTTCGGCGGACGCGCACGCTACACCTGGTCTGATCAGGACGGCGCGCTGACGGCCATCTGGCAGGATGAAACGCACTTGGTGAAAAGCCTGACTATCACGAATTTCGCGAGGAGGTAGATATGTTCATCCGGGAATGCATGACGAAAAATCCAGTTACGATTGAGCCGGGCGATACTCTCGCTCGCGCCGATGCCAAAATGAAGGCAGGGGGATTTCGTCGGCTGCCGGTCGTGCACGAAGGCGAGCTGATCGGCATCTTGAGCGAGTACGACCTGCGACGTTACCTCGACTCTCTCGATTCGACTCTGGTCGTTGCGGCGATGACGCCCAATCCTGTTACGGTGTCACCTTCGGCAACCCTCGAACATGCCGTGGCGTTGCTTAAGGGAAATGAGATTGGAGCCCTGCCCGTGGTTGATCGAGGGCGCCTGATAGGCATCATCACGGCGATCAATCTTTGGTTCCCCGAGCCGCGGCCCTTGCCGGAGTGGGTGAGACACTAACTGGTTTCCGTCACTTCTGCTGGAGGCTTTCGACGTATCGCGCCATCGCTTCGATTCTTCGCTTCACCTCGGCATCGCTCTGCGGCGTGAACTCCTGGCCCGGTTTCTGAAGGGTCGTTCCCAGAAAAGGCATCTGGATTCGCTCATGCGACGGTATATTCTTGCGGCCGTCGATCGTGTCCACCACTTCCTCGAAAGGAAATTTCCCGTCATGTTTCCTCGCCAGCAGAGTGAGGTCGGGAGGCGGCGGGTTCATCGGAATGACCGAGGCAGAGGGGCCATTACCCTTACCGTCGGAGCCGTGGCAGTCGGCGCAGTAAGCTTCGTAGTCTGGTTTTCCAGACTGAGCTGCAACAGTCGGGGCGGTGAGCGCGAGCAGCGCGACCAGCATCAGGAATCTAGTCGGCATCTTACTGGTCTGCGCGCGCGATCAAAGCTACAAAATCACTCTCGGTGAGGATGCCAACCAGGCGCCCATTTTCGATAACCGGAAGGCAGCCGATCTTGCGCTTGGTCAGGAGTCTCGCGGCCTCGATCAGAGGAGCATCCGGTTTGATTGTGATCACGTCGGTGGCCATCAAATCTTTAACCGCGAGCGTGTCGAGAATCTTCCGCTGAGCATGCCTGCCATAGCCAAGTGCCTGTGCGAGTGCGTCGCGAAAGAGATCGCGCTGGGTCACGATGCCGACGAGGGTTTGATCGTCATCGTCAAGAACAGGCAAATGGCGAACTCGCCCCAGCCGCATGATGTCGTCGGCCAGCGTGAGCTTGTCGTTGCGTTTAAGGGTTGTGGGATCGGCGGTCATTACATCGCGAACTTTCAGTTCTTTCATTTTAGTTTCTCCGAAATCCCTTTACAGATAACCCAATTGCCGCGCGCCGAAACGAAGTCCGAATTACGGTATTCGTACTTGAGAATCCTCTTGCGGCTTCCGTGCCATTGCGAAACCCCAGCCTTGAAGAGCCGTATTGGCACTTCGCTCAGGCTTCGAGACATCGAATGCGGCATTAGGCGACGGCGAGGTTCAGGCTGTGTATCCGATCGCACCAATCGTCCGATACCTGAAGGAGTTCCTTCGGCTCGATTTGCGAGTCAATTATTGGTCTGCGAATTGCTTGGCATTCATCGACGAAGTTTCAAGGGCGACTCGGAGAGTGTCTATGAAATCCAGGACCGGCAAAAAAACCAGGGCGCCGAGGCAATTCGCAAACGAACCGCAGGCAACGGATTCGGTCGCAGTACTCGACCGGGCGCGCGAGGCGGCACTCGCTCGAATACAGGTGCTCCGCAAGGAGGCGGAAGAAGATGCCGTGGAACTTCCCGCTGACGGACTGGACGTGGCGCGGTCGCTTGAAGACGTAGAGACAGTTGCCGGCCTAATCGAACGCTATGAATATCGGCTGAAGGCGATAGATGATGCCTTTAGCCGGCTCGAACGCGGCCACTACGGAATCTGCGAGGAATGCAGGCAGGAGATCCCGACTAGGCGCCTGCGCACCGTGCCGTTCGCCGCGTGTTGCCTCGATTGCCAGAAGAAACGGAACGAGCTGAGGCGCCCGGGCGAGGGAGACGTCGACGAGCCGTCGCGTCATGTATGGACGCCGCCTGAAGAGCTGAATGAGGTACAGGACGAGTAGATCCAATCCATGAGGAAGGAGACAGCCATGATTCAGCTATTTCAGAAGGTTCTTTGTGCGGTTGACTTTTCGGAGCACTCGTTGGAGGCGCTCGCAGTCGCACTGAAAGTAGCAGAGCAGAACGACGCAAGGCTTTACTTGCTCACTGTCGCGCCGATGCCAGCCGGCGCTGCTGGCTTCCAGCCCGTGCCAATGGATCCCTACCCGTTCCTTGAGAAGGATAGACAGGAGCAACTCATAAAGCTCGCGCGGCAACGGATTCCCGCTTCGGTGCGCTACGAAACACTTGTTATGAGCGGCGATCCGGCAGAGCGAGTTCTTGAGGCTGCGCGCGCTATCGATGCCGACTTGATCGTGCTAGGCACGCATGGCCGCAAGGCGTGGAGTCACCTGGTCCTCGGCAGTGTCGCCGAGAAGGTCGTGCGAGAGTCACGGATACCCGTTTTGACGGCACATTCAAAGGCGCGCGTCCGAAAGGCCGCGTAATTTACTCAGCGGGCTCGGGATGGATCGTCAGGACCGGAACCGGCGATTCGCGAACGACGCGCTCCGCAACGCTGCCGAGAAGGAAGTGCTTCAGGCCGGTGCGGCCGTGCGTGCCCATTACAACCAAATCGATCTTCCATCCGGCGGCGAAATTGATAATCTCTGGCGCTGCGTTGCCGTTTGCGACGAACAGCTCGTTGCGAGACCCCGGCCAGTTTTTCCTGCGCAATTGCTTCCAACCGGCGCCGGCTCTCGGCCTCAAATTCAGAATTAGAGAAGATAGGGACAGGCGGCAGCGCGGTCGCGGCAGCGGCCGGGATGCTGATAACCGTCAGCAAGTATACTGTGGCGGAGTTCTGCTTCGCTAGCTGGTACGCAAGCTCGAGTGCGTCCATCGAGTCACGCTCGAAATCGATCGGGCAAATTATTCTTGAAAAAACCGCGGCCATCTCTCCCGATAGTCATCAGTGCGTTGCGATCGCTACACCAAACTCCGCTGCGGGCTCCGGATCAGGGAGCCTTTTTTCCGCCCGGAGGCTGCTTTTCTTCGACCTGAATTTTGAAGGTCCTCCCGACTGACTCCCCGGTTATGGGGGCGCTGAGTTCGAGTACACCGTGGCGATACGCGGCGCTCAGGTTTTCGGCCCTGATTCCCTCGGGCAGTCTGATGAATCGCTGGAATGAGCCATAACGGATTTCACCGCAGAACAAGGACGCCTTGACCATCAGAATCCCGTTTACGACCTGCAAGTCAATGTTCTTGAGATCGAGTCCTGGCAGATCGAGGTGCACCACGAACTTGCTCCCGTCGATGGACGATACAACTGGAGGGCGATTGAAGGTGGTGCGCCCGACCTTGAGCTCGCGATGGTCAGAGCCAAGGTGTTCGATCAACTCGTCGAACTCACTCCGCATCCCCTCAAGCTCAGTTGACGGATTCCATATCCTGCGGATATCCATGGACGTTCCTCCTTAGGGGAACTGTTTTGAGCTTTCGATATACCAGGGAAGAGCATCGGACGTGCCAGCAACCGGGAGAATGACTGATCGTGAAATCAATCGTTCGAGTGGCGACTTGTGATGAAAAGAGCCAGCGATGTCGCCAAGTGGCTCCGAAGGACACAATGTTAGAGAGGTGGATTATTTGCTCGATCAGCATGTAACCTACGGCGCCGGAAGGCGTTCGCGTTCCTTCCGGAATCACTGTTCGCTTTCGCTGTGAGCCCCAATGAGTCGCAGATGCCACCATTCCCGCAATCAGCTGATGAGAGTTTCTCGAATATCCTCACATCGCGGTACAGGTCACCTCTGAAGTTCTTCTTGTTGGTTTTCGCTCTGTCTGTTCCGTTCTGGTTGATCGGCGCGGCGACCAAACGACAGCTGTTACCGGGGATTCCGGTGGCTGCGCTCATGTTCGTTTGCCCGACGATCGCGGCTTCGATTCTTGTTCACGGAGAGGATAGGACTGCGAGCGTGACCGAGCTGCTTAAGAGATCCTTCGATTACAAGCGAATCAGCGCGAAAGTCTGGTATGTACCGATCCTCCTTCTGATGCCCGGCGTGATGGTGTTGTCGTACGATGTGATGCGCATTGCGGGGAAGTCCGTTCCGGCGGCGCAAATCGCGGCTCTGCCGACGTTTACCTTGTGCATTATTTTTTTCATCAGCGCTTTGTGTGAGGAACTGGGCTGGTCGGGATACGTCATTGACCCTATGCAGCATCACTGGAGCGCGCTCCAGGCCAGCATCGTCTTGGGGTTGGTATGGGCGATTTGGCACTTCGTGCCGTTGGTGCAGGCTCACCGATCGCTTCCGTGGATCGCCTGGTGGTCGCTGGGCACGGTGGCAGCGCGTGTCATTATCGTCTGGCTGTACAACAACACGGGCAAGAGCGTGTTCGCCGCGACCCTCTCTCACGCCACGCTCGACGTCACTTGGCAACTGTTCCCGATACACGGTTCATTCTACGATCCGCGTACTACCGGCGTGATCATGACTGTTGTGGCTGCAATCGTCGCAGTCGGATGGGGGCCACGCACGTTAGCTCGGTACAGAAATGCCTGACTGGGTGGCCACAATGCATTAGCTTCCTAGTGATGGTTGTCTGCCAAGCGCATCGATGGGAACGTCATCGGGTTTCGGCGTGACTTTCGGCCTCGCCGCGACAGCCGCCGGCCGGCATGACGATCGCGGCGGTGGAACGGGAGAATCCGAAGCTTCGAATCGCGTGTTGAAGCGGGAGGACAAGCGGCTCGAGATGATTCCAGTCCCGAAACGAGGATCGTACCCGATGACCTGCTAGTCGTGATCGGCGAATCGACAGCCTGAAACGACTCGCTTCCGTTTAAGCATCTTCATCATAACGGAACGCGAAACCGGAGGTTCAAGTTCATGGGCGAACGGTGGGGCAGAAATTGAAAATATCGCTGCTGACCATCGGGGCGATGGGCGATACTCAACCCTTCGTCTCGCTCGCAGTGCGGCTAAAACAGCAAGGGCATACCGTCAAACTTGCAGCGCGGCCGGATTTCGCGACCCTCGCGGCCTCATACGATATTGAGTTCGCTCCGCTGGGGAATCCATACGAGTCTCTAATGCGGAGCGAAGAGGTAGCAACGGCTATTGGATCCGGGAACATGCTCAAGATGCTCATAAAGCAGGCCTCGGACTCAAAACAAAGAAAGGCTTTCCTCGACGGGCTCGATACCGATGCTATGCGCGCGGTCGAGGGCGCCGAGGCAATCATCTACAAGAGCAGCTGGATTCCTTTTTACAGTATCGCGGCGAAACTCGGCGTCCCCTCCGCATCCGCGATGTTCATGCCGCTTACAAGGACGCGTTCCTTCCCCAGCTTTCTCATCGGTAATGGCAAGGATCGCGGCGCGATGATCAATTCGTTGATATGGCGAATCACGGAGCAATTCATCTGGCAGGTATCGCGGAATTTTGACAACAAGATGCGCAACGAACTCCTGGACCTTCCACGATTGCCACTCTGGGGGCCCTCTGCCCGGCAATTGGAACGGACTCCGCTCTTTTACGCCTACAGTCCCACAGTGATTCCTCGTCCCGCGGATTGGCCGGACCGCATTCATGTAACCGGATTTTGGTTTTCTGATCCGCCGCCAGGCTGGACGCCTCCGGCTGACCTGGTCGCCTTCTTGGAGAGCGGACCTCCTCCCGTCTACGTGGGCTTCGGCAGCATGCCGAGCGGCAGCGCCGAGGACACGCTCAAGTTGATACTGAAAGCGTTGGAGTTGTCACATCAGCGTGGCATCTTGCTTTCCGGCTGGGCGGGCATCGGAGAAGATCGCAAGCTGCCGGAATATGCGTTCGGTGTTCAGAGCGTTCCGCACAGTTGGCTTTTTCCTCAGGTGAGTGCCGTCGTTCACCACGGAGGCGCGGGCACGACTGGTGCCAGTCTTCGCGCAGGAGTTCCGTCGATAATCACGCCATTTGTTGCGGACCAGCCGAACTGGGCGAGGAGGATCGAGGCACTCGGTGTCGGACCTCGCGCAATTCCATTCAGAGAACTTACCGCTGATCTCTTGGCAAACGCCATTCGTCAGGCGGCGTCAGACACTGCCATGCGGCTACGCGCTTCTGACGTAGGCAGGCGTATCCGCTCTGAGGATGGACTTGGAACGGCTATAGACCTGTTTAGCTGCTTCGTGCAGCGGGGGCCATAACTCATCCTCCTAGGAGGCGGCGCTAGAGCGATCGTCGCGTTCATTTGCAACGTCACGTCCAGTACGAGCGCGCTGTTAAGGTTGCTAAGGAAGCCGGTTCCCTCGTAAGGCGGCTCTCTCAGACGACCGGCGATATTCGCGGCTCCCTGATGGCCTAGGCGCGCACCGCACAGCCGTTGAAGTCCGGGTCCCCAGTTCGCGATCTCGACCGGCTTGTTCGCATAGCCATTGGCACCAAAGCTCGGACCACTTACGCATGCCTATGCTGATATGCTACATAGCTTATCATGAAAACACTGGGGCAGTTCATCGTTGAGCGACGCAAGGAGCTGGGGTTGGCGGGGCGAGAGGTGGTGGCGGGAGTGCGCAACTCAGATGGCAAACCAATCTCGATTCCGTATCTGGTCGACTTAGAGCATGACCGGCGCAAGCCTTCCGACGAAGTCCTTGAGCAGCTCGCGAAGGTTCTCAAAGTGGACTCGGATGTGCTCTACTTTCTGGCGGGACGGTTCCCAGCGGACCTCAGCGCGACGACCGTCAACAGTGCGCAGGAACTCGCCGCGGGCTGGAAGGCGTTTCGGCGAGAAGTGAAGCGCAAGAAGAAGCCGTGAAGATGATCCCAGACAGGACCGGTCGTTTCCGTCAGCGTCCATACTGGGAATCGTCAGAATTGGATGAGCGCAGCGAGCAGACAATCACGGCGTTCCTGAGCGAGCGTTACGGGTTTGACCGGATTCCAGTCCCGACCGAAGCCTTTACTCTGCTCATCGAGCGCGAGGCCGCCGACTTTGACGTTGCCACGGACCTTTCCGACGACACGTACGAGACCTTCGGCGTGACCCTGTTCCATCGCGGCGGGAAGCCGACCGTCAAGATCGCACGGGAGCTTTTCGAACAGCTCAATCGCAGCAATCGCCTGCGCATGACACTTGCCCACGAGTACGGCCACGTGATGCTCCACACGTCGCTGTACGACCAGTACGCCGTGTCTGATGGCCCGCAGCGTTGCTACTGGAAGGACCTTTTCCCGACCAGCCGGGTCGTTGACTGGGCCGAATGGCAGGCTGGCTACGCTGGCGGCGCTCTGCTGATGCCGGCGAGCTTCGTGCGCCGGGCAGTCAGCGCCTTTTTCCGGAGCCAAGCGCGGGGCCCATCGGTATCGAGAAGGTCGCCTGAAGCCTCGGAACTAACCCAGCGCATTGCGCTCACCTTTGAGGTCTCGCCCGAGGCCGCGACGGTGCGCCTCAATCAGCTCGGCTTTCTGACCGAATAGACCTGTCCGATCGACCGCACTAGCTGGCTAGCGTTCTCTTGCCCTTGACATTTTTACTGTATCTCGCTACATAGCTAGTTAGTTGTTCCGCTACTTTATTTGACCGATTCGATCCGAGAGGCCGTCATGAACAGAGCGTCAATTTGGACAAAGTATTCTCTCATCGGGGTGATCGGCGTGACCGCGACTCTCTTCACGCCCATCCGGTCGTGGGCAGAAAGCCAAGCCGCCCTGCCGTGGGACCAGACGCTCACCGTTATGCAAAACTTCGTCGCCGGCCCGCTCGCTGGTTCGGTGCTCGCGATCTCCGCAGCGGTCGCGATGCTTACTTTCGCGCTGGCTGGTGACAGCGAATTCGCGCGCCGTTTCGCGAAGACGGTGATCGGCACCGGCGCCGCCCTTATTGCGGTTCAGCTTCTGAACTACCTCGTTCCTTGACGGGCTTTCTCTATGGTTGAGTCCAGTGCGCGTCGGACGACACGAAATTTCCAGTTTTTTTGAGGTGCATATGAAACTCGCACGCATTTCAAAGCCACTTCGTTCCGTCCAAGTCCGCGTCACGCTCGGTGGCGACCTGAACGCGAGCCTCGAACGTTACGCACAATATTACCAACACGTTCACGGCGACTCCGTGGATTCGAAGGCGCTGATTCCGGAGATTCTCAGTGCCTTCCTTGAAGCTGACCGTGAGTTCCAGACCTGGTCACGTTCGAGCGATAGCAGTCATCATCGCCGCCCCGGTTCGTCTTCAATCAACGGCGACGCCAAGTCGCAAGACTGACTCGCGGCGGTGCCATGTCGCAGACGCGCTTCGCGCGTGAACATGTTTGACACGTCACTCATTCGCGAATGAAGGCTGCTTGCAGCAACGAGTTCGGCAATGGAGATAAGCCCGCAATCTTTCGGGGTAAACGCGCGCTTCGTGACGTGTACACAGAAACGGAAGCGAATCATTGGACGGTCGGAAACCCTTGATTTTCAAGTGTAAACACATGCTTGCGGCGCAGAGGTCCGGTCAGATGAGCCAGGAGAGCAAGAGAACATACACGATCAGGCTACCCGAGACGATCGCCGCACGAGTCGAAAAGCAGGCGGCGATTTCAGGCATCGCGCCGACCACGCTGATTCAGTCACTGGTCGTCGATACATGCGTGCGCCTCGCCGGAACAGCGGTTGGCGGTCCCGCTTCCAACCTGATCGGCAACTTCGACGCACTCATCAGAGCCTGCGAGCGGCTCGAACAGAACGCGGCGCAGAGATATACGCGGCTGCTATTCGAGGCGGTGAAGACTCGATCTGCGTTCCTGCACGCGCTCGACCAGAGCCTCAGCGAGGCGGTGGTGGACGAGATCATCGAGGCGTCGGAGAAGACAGCACGCGACTACATCGATCGTCTCGGTGCTGAGGGAGGTAGCAAGCAATGAATGCATACGTCGATCGGGCGGTCAGACGCCGCGCCGACCTCGCATCACTGCACATCTGGGCACAGACGGCGCTCCGCACCGTGCTCCTCATCGTCCTTTTGTGGGCTCTTCTGACCGTTGCGCTGGTCTGGTACTGGACCGGCCAATACGGCGGGCGCGCAGCGCACCAGTACTTCGGAAGTTGGTTCCTGGCGTGGTTTTTAACCCAGGAGATTCCACTGACGTTCGCATCGCTGCCGTACCACGGCCAGCGCTACACCATCGCCAGCATGTACAACTTCCTCAATCGCAAGTACTACCTCGGGGGCTCGTTCGCGGGCTGGTTCTGGCATTACGCACCCTGGGGCGCGGTCATCACGGCTCTAATGGTCGGAGCCTGCCTCCTGATCATCTTCCCGCCCCGCGGCGGAGATGGCGACGAGTACGTGCGCGGGACCGACGTGATTTCGTGCCGGCGGCTGCGCCGGGACCTGAGAGGCGATGGTGTCGAACTCGGCGGGATCCTGATCCCCCGCGAATTAGAGTCGCAACACTTTCTGCTGGTCGGCGCGCCCGGCTCCGGCAAGTCGACCGCCATCCGGCGGATGCTCCGGCAGATCGAAGCGCGTGGCGAGTGCGCGGTCGTCCTCGATCCCGAGTGCGAGTACCTGCCCGAGTTCTGCCGTCCCTCGCGCGGCGATCTGATCCTCAACCCGCTCGATACCCGCTGCCCGGCGTGGTCGCCGTGGTCGGAGCTCAGACCCGGAAGCGTGGCGATGGATGCCGAGGCGCTCGCGGCGGCGCTGGTTCCCGATCCGGCGAACACGTTCAGCCAGGGTGGCGCCGACTTCTTCTTCCGGCAGTCCGCGCGTACGTTGATCGTCGGGCTACTGAACGCAGTCAAGTCCAAAGAGCCGGGCGAGATTCCGAAGCTGCTCGCCCTGCCGCGGGCCAAGCTGAAGGAAGCGCTCAAGGGAACTCCGGCAGAAGTGCTGATCGACCCGGGCGCGCACGAGCAGGGCGCCGGGATCGTCGCGACGGCCTTCAACGCGACCAGTTCGTTTCGCCATCTTCCGCAACCCGCCGAGCAGGCCTGGAGTGCTCTCGAATGGGCCGGAACGCGTGAGGGCTGGCTGTTTCTCAGCTCAACCGAGGATTCGCGCGAGGCGGCGCTTCCGCTCCAGAGCGTCTGGCTCGATTGCATCGTGCGCCGCCTGATGGCGGACGAGGGGTCACGCGGCAAAGTCTGGATCATCGCCGACGAGCTGCCCGTGCTCCGCCGTCAGGCCGAGCTCGAGACGCTGGTTGTGCGCGGACGCAAGCGCGGACTCTGCGCGGTGCTCGGCCTTCAGGCCATCACCCAGCTTCGCGCCATCTACGGCCACGACCAGACCGCAACTATGGCAGCCGCGCCCGCCACCAAGTTGATTCTGCGCACCGGCGAGGCCGAGACCGCGCGCTGGTCAAGCGCGCAGATCGGTGAGCGCGAAGTCAGCCGCGGTCTTGTCGGTCAGAGCACCCGGATGGGCGAGTCTCGCGACGGCTTCACCATCCATCCGCATCGGCAGGTAGAGAGCGTCGCGCTCGCGAGCGAGATCCAGATGCTGCGCCCCTTCGAGGGTTATCTCTGCATCACCGGCTACCGTCGAGCGAAGGTCACGATTCCGTATCTCGCACCGTTGAGGCGTCATCTGGGGTTCATCTGTCGGACTGAACCCGCCGGCATCCCTCCGAATCCGGCCTCAAACGAGAGCAGCGGCCTCGTCCTTGTGCCGCCGGGAAGCGACTCGCGACCGCCACGTTCTCCGCGCAGATTGAGGGCGTGAGCCATGCTGGTCATGTCGAGAGGTGCGCTGAGCGCTGGCCAAGCCGAAACCTACTACGAGGAAAAATACTCCCAGGACGATTACTACACCGAAGAGCATCGAGTCGCCGGTCAGTGGTTCGGACAGGGCGCCGCCGCCCTGGGACTCTCCGGTGAAGTCGCTCCCGAAGATTTTCGCGCGATACTTCGCGGCCAACGGCCGGGCAGCGCGGAAGTTCTCGTCCGCAACGCCAACGGACGAACCGAACGGCGGGCAGGATGGGACGCGACCTTTAACGCGCCCAAGTCGATCAGCATTCAGGCGCTGGCGGGTGGAGACGCCGAGTTGACCGACGCGCATCGCCGCGCGGTCAGCCGCGCGCTGACGGAGCTGGAGCACTACGCGCTGTCGCGTCAGAAGGGCGGCAGCGAATGGGTGCTCGCGCAGAACATCGTCGCCGCCCGTTTCGATCACATCGCCGCCCGTCCAGCCAAAGGTGCCGATGACGGCTACGGTCCCGATCCGCATCTCCACACCCACGTCGTGATCGCCAACATGACGCGCCGGCCGGACGGCGCATGGCGCGGGCTCGATCCCGTTGAAATCTATCGCTCACAGAGCTTCGCCAGTGCGGTGTATCGCTCCGAGCTGGCGCGCGAGGTACGTTCGCTCGGCTACGACATCAAAGTCACGGGCGCCGACGGACGCTGGGAGCTCGAAGGCTACAGCCGCGAACAGGTGATGGCGTTCTCGCGCCGCCGCCAGGACATCGAGCAGGCGCTTGCGCGAAACGGCCTCAGCGGAGCAGCCGCGGCGCAGAACATCGCGCATCAGAGCCGACTCTCAAAGCAGCAGCACGATGAGGGTCAGCTGCGTCAGGAATGGCGGGCACGCGCACAGAATGAAGGAATCCGACTTGAACGACCCTCGCGAATGCACACGCTCCAAGTTACGAACGCGGCAAGGATTAACGAGGCTCTTCATTTCGCCGTCGCTCACAGCACCGAGCGCGAGGCGGTGATCGACCGTCGTGCACTTGAAGCAGCCGCCCTTCAGCAAGCTATGGGAGCGATCGATCTGGACGAGCTGCGCCGCGAGAGCAGTGCCTGGGAAGAACGCCGCGCTCTAATCGCCTTGGACGCTTCGATCTCTTCACCCAACGGCACCTTCACCACGCCCAAGATGGTCGCCCTTGAGCGCGATAACCTCGACCTGATGCGCGTTGGACGAGGCCAAAACCCACCCATCGCGGCTGCTAAAGAAATTCGCAAATGGGCAACGGACCGGGGACTGCTCGCCGATCAGATCGAGGTGGCGCAATTTACTCTCACGACGCGCGACTGGCTCACCTCCATCGAAGGCCGCGCCGGCAGCGCGAAGACCACCACGGTTGGAGCAATTCGCGAGTTCGCCGAGGAGCACGGCTACGCCGTGCGCGGCTTTGCTCCGACCACGCGCGCAGTCAAGGCGCTATCCGACACCGGAGTCGAGTCCCGAACAGTGGCAAGTCTGATTGAAAACAAAATCTCCAATGCTGGCCGTCAGGAATTATGGATCATTGATGAGTCGAGTCTGCTTGCGACGCGGCAGGTTAACAGCCTTCTTCGTCGGGCCCGCGAAGCCCGGGTCGAACGGATCGTGTTCGTCGGCGACCAGCATCAGCACCATGCGATCGAGGCTGGACGACCCATCCACCAGATGCAGCAGGCCGGTATGCCGGTAGCGCGGTTGGACACGATTCGCCGCCAGCGGGACCCGATGCTTCGCGAAGCAGTGGAGCTCACGGCCAAAGGAGAGATCGATCGCGCGCTCGCGTTGCTCGAGAAGCATGACCGCATCCGCGAGATCGAAAATCCTGATGTGCGACACAAATTCATCGCCCGCGAATACGTCGCTGCGCACGAGGCTGGGGAGCGCGTATTGGTCGTCAGTCCGACCAACGACGAGCGCCGGCAACTCAACTCCGCCATTCGCGAGCTCCTGAAGCGGCGTTCCCATATTGCCGCCGAAGAGAAAGAACAAGTCATATTCGTCAACCGCGACCTCACCGCCGCGCAGCGCCTTCGCGCCCAAAGTTATGAAATCGGCGACATGATCCGCTACCGGCGCGGCAGCCGCCGTCTCAGGCTCGGCAAGGGCTCTTACGCACGGGTCGAGAGCACAGACTCGGATCTCAATCGGATCACCGTGCGCACCGAAGACGGCCGAGCAGTTGAATATAACGTAGCGCGGCTCACCGGCGCCGATTCGTTCCGAGAGGAGCGGAGACTCATCGCCAAGGGCGACCGCATCCAGTTCCGCGCACCCGACCGTGCGCTCGGAGTCGTCAACGGGGAATTTGCGAAGGTCGTTGCGATCGACGACCGCAAGGCCACGCTCCGGATGGACGACGGGCGCGAAGTCAAAGCTGCCGTAACACGGCTCCGCCACATCGACTACGGTTACGCCTCAACTTCGCATTCCAGCCAGGGCGCGACTGTCGACCGCGTCATCGTCAACATCGATACCGCCCGCTCGGTTGACCTCGTGAACCGCAAACAGTTTTACGTCTCGATCAGCCGCGCGCGGCACAGGGTCACGGTCTACACCGACGACAGCTCGGCCCTCCGGCATGCGGTCGGCCGCACCCGCGAAAAATCGATTGCCATGGAACGGCTCAACCTGAACCCGGGGCGAGATATTAAAATGGTTCCAGGACCACGGCGGCACAACATCGCGCCTAGCTACGGAATCCGCAGGTGACCGTCATGCCGAGCTTTGCCGTCGAATCATTTTGTTCATCGGCGCTGCGCTATGAGCGCGGGCGCTCGAGCTCCGCAAGCTTCGCCGCTCGGCCACGCGGCGCAAGGCGACGCTCGCGCTCCGCTGCGCACCGCTGTAAAGGTAGCGCTCGCTCCGCGAGCAACCGCGCCGCCGGCACTAAGGTCCCGGACGCTGCGCTCGGCACGGTTGCAGCGCTCCACTGCGCGCAACTCAGAATCCAGCGCCGCCCTCCAGACTCGGTTGAGAGGGCGGCGCCTTCAAAATGCTGCGCCATCACATGCACCGGCACGGCCCTGGCCCTTCGGGCACGCGGGCGGAGTCGCAGTGTCCGTAGACGTTGCTATAAGTAATGCTTGACTTGAGCACTATAATTAGCTAAGTAGCTAGTATCAATTTTCAGGAAGCCTGGCGGATAAAGCCAGCCATTTTGTCCCGTGGCTGCGACCCTCAAATACGACCGCAACAAGCAGAATGTTGAATCTCGCGACGCCGCTCTGACCGCAGTACTGCGGGCGACCGGCGGTGAAGCCAGGGTGCTGGAGCTTTACAAGCTCCTAACTGCGGAACAAGCGGCGCAGTTTCTGGGCCTCGCCGAACCTACGGTTCGGGACATGACTTATCGACACGAACTGCCGTGCGTCAAGATTGGGAAACGTGGAGTTCGTTATCGCGTCATTGATCTGATCGGTTGGACCGATCGACGTATGGTCAACGAACTTTGATAATCCCGCAAAGCTCGATCGTCAGCGCTGACATCAAGAATTTGGACGCAATTGCCGTACACATAGGGAGTTTCCTCAAATGGCACGTAAGAATTCTAAGGATCGTGGCTTGTTCGAACAGCCTTCAGGATCGGCCGTTTGGTGGATCTGTTATTTCGACGCCTTCGGCCGGAGACATCGTGAGAAAGCGGGTTCTAAGGGCTTTGCGCGACGACTCTACGAGAAACGGAAGACGGAGATTCGAGAGGCCCGATATTTTCCGCCAGAACGCCGAAAGCCCGTGATGTTCGAAGAAGTCCTTGAAAATTACCGCCGAGCGGTGGAGAGGCAGCAAGGCGGTGATGGATGGGGCCCGGAGCGGTACCGACGGCTGAGAGAAACATTCGGGGCTCAACCAGCTGCGGCGATTACTCCCGAGGAGGTGGAGGCATTCCGCGACGAACTCTCAGAAACCCATGCGCCGGCTACCGTCAATCGGCACCTGCAGCTACTCCGAGCCGTTTTCTTGCGGGCGATACGCGATGGTAAGGTGGATTCAACTCCTACCAGCAAGGTCCGATTCCATCGCGAAAACAACAAGCGCGAGCGTTACCTATCCAACGATGAGGAACGTCGGTTGTTTGAGGAGCTTCCAACTTGGCTTCATCCGCTCGTTACTGTCGCGCTTCACACAGGGATGCGCAAAAGCGAGCTGCTGACGCTAAAGTGGTCAGATGTCGATTTCACAACATGGACGATCCACGTGCGCGATCCGAAGTCAGGTGAAGATGAACACGTCCTCATGAACGAAACGACCAAGCGCACCCTCAAAACCCTCTCGGATTACCGGACTAGGGTGATCGATCTGAAAGATGCTGTCCAGCGACATCTAAACTGTTACGTGTTCACCGCCCCGGAAGGCGGTTATATTCACGTCCTGAATCGCTACTGGTACCCAGCCCTACGGCGAGCTGGAATCGAGGGCCTCCGATTTCATGACCTGCGTCACACCTTCGCGTCACGTGTCGCCATGAGCGGTGTCGACTTGTACACTCTCCAAGCGCTAATGAGACATCGCAGTCCCCAGATGACCCAGCGCTATGCACATCTCAGCGCGGCGCATCAGCGTGAAGCGATACGATTGCTCGACCGTTGGCGGCAGCGGTCCGAGAGGGCCGATGACGATTCCGGCGGTGGCAGTTTTGGTGGCAGTTGATCTCTCGAATACAACGGCCTCCAACGAGCTCTAGCGATGAAAAGTGCTGACAATCCACAGATTGTTGGGAAAGGACGGCGGTTGTTATCGCTCTCATAACCCGGAGGTCGAAGGTTCAAATCCTTCCCCCGCAACCAATCGACTCACACTTTTTCCGTTTCGCCATCTCAGCCGCTCCCGCGTTTGCCGAGTTGTGGATTCCCACGTCGAACATTATGCCGGACGCTCGAGGTCGGCGATGAGCCCGGTCTGCGTTGGGCGCCATCCCAGGCGTTCCTGCGTTTTTGCGCTTGATGCCGGAAGGTCGAGACCCACGAAGAACGCGAGCCAGCCGAAGTGTTCGGGTACTTCCTCGGGGGTTTTGGAGAATACGGGCACGTTGATGCGCCGACCGATTGCCTCAGCGATGTCTCGAAGCGGCACGCCCTCTTCGGCGACCGCGTTAAACCGTTCGCCAGCGAAACCCTTCTCGAGCGCCAGCCGGTATAAGCGTGCAGTATCGATCAGGTGCGCCGCGGGCCAGCGGTTGCGCCCGTCGCCGACGTACGCCGAGAAGCCCTTCTCGCGAGCTATCTCGATTAGCGGGGTGATGAGACCTTGCTTGAACCGATTGTGAACCTGCGGCAGGCGCATCACGGTCGCGCGCACGCCGCGGGACACCATCTCAGTGGTAGCCTCTTCCGACGCGCTGCGAGGGCTCATCGAGCTCGGCAGAGGCGGATCGTCTTCGGTCACGGCGCGGCCCGGCGTGAGGTCATCCCCGTGCCTGAGGTCACGACCAGGGGCCGGTCCAATCCGGCGAGCACGGAGCCGAGCGCCTCGATTGCGCGCCGATCCGCCTGACAGTTGTCCATGTACTTCGAGAAGTCATGATTGAAGGCGAGGTGAATCACGCCATCCGACATGGCCGCTCCACTGCGCAGGCTTTCGAGGTCTTCGAGATCGCCACGATGCACCTGCGCGCCAGCGGCGACGAGCGACTTCGCGCCCGCATCGGAGCGTGCAAGACCGATCACATTGTGGCCGGCGTTGATCAGTTCCGGAATAAGCGCGGTACCGATAAACCCTGTAGCACCGGTACAAAGACACGCATCACGATTTCTCCTTCACTTCAGATTTGCTTGCCCCAGGTGTCGAGGTACGCGAGCTGCTCGACCGGGCGACGAATCAATGGACCATGCCCGCGCCCCACCGGATAGCCAATCGGGACCGCGGCTGCGGTGTACCACGGGTCGGGAATCGCGAGCAGCTTGCGCACCTCGGGCTCGCATTCGCATAGCAGCGTCGTGAGCACGCAGCCGAGACCTTCGGCGCGGCACGCGAGCAACAGGTTTTCGACCGCGGTGTAAACGGATCCGCCTCCGACTACGGAGACTCGCTCCAGCTTCGCGTCCGTGATCGCCATGTTCTTAGGATTGAAGCAGAATACTGCGATTACGGGCGTCTCGCCGAAGTGCGTGCCGAGGTGGTCGCCCGCCGCAAGGGTGCGTTCTGCACGAGCACGAACGTCGGCAGGCGCACTCGCGGGAATCGCCGTGCGGTACTGTTTCGAGTACGCAAGCCAACGCTCGTTATAGAGCTTGCCGAGCGGCTCCTTGAGCGCGCGATCTTTCACCGCCACTATCCGCCACGGCTGGACGTTTCCGCCGGTAGGCGCCCAGGTCGCTGCTTCGAGGACGCGATGCAGCACGTCGTCGGGTATCGGGTCAGGCCGCAGCCGGCGCACGGCGCGCAACGTGCGCATCGTTTCATAAACTCCCATTTCCGTCATTTCGATTTCTCCTTTAGTACGTGCGTTCATCCAGCGCCGATATGAGATCGCGACATACCGATCGCCGCCAATACAAACAGCGTGACGTCCATCGACGCGTGTGCGATCACCGACGCTTCGAGACCTCGGCGCAAATACAAGCGGCCGAATACGACTCCCTCCCACGTTTGCGGCATCAGCAATCCGCCGAGCAGAAGTTGCCACGTGCTATGAAACAGCGTCCCAGCCACCGGCGCCAGGTGTATCAAGCCGAACAGATAGCCCTGCGCTATCGTCACCGTCCATAGTGCGCCGCGCCGCGGATATCCGCGCGGATCGCGCGACATTATTGCTGCGAACCATCGAGGATCGCATAGAGCACGAATCTGAACTGGATCTCCTCGCTGACCGCGGCCGCAATTGCGACCGACGCTCCGACGATCGCGATACGTCCCGGCGCTACCGTCAGCATCGGCGGCTTCGGCAGGGCGCTGCCGTGCTGAATAACCACCAGCGGCACGATCACGATCACCAACACGCTCGCGCCGGCAACCGCTGCAAGCAGTGCGTAGCCGAGCGAGACTTTCACCAGGTTGCGAAGCGAAAAATGCAGCTTCTCGCCCGCGATCTTCGCTGCGATCAGCGGCGCACCGGGTAATCCAAGTTGCTGATTGAGTCGAAGCGCGAGCGGAATCAACGATGCGAGCACCAACGTGACGCCCATGAACGGCAGCAGACGCACGAGCTCTGACAGCTCGAAGGATTTGATCGCCAGCGCGAGCGGATACTCGGTCACCGCGCCGGCAATAGTCAGCGCAATCAGCAGCGCCGACTCGCGCCGCCACAATCTGCGCGATCCATCCGAATCGACCGGAATTTCCGCCGCCGGCTCGCTCACTTGATCGTCGGGATAAATTCCGGGATGTCCTTTGACGGCTTCATCTTCCACTTGGGCTTGCGCTTCTCGACGAACGCGCTGACGCCTTCGTACGCGTCCGGCTGTTTGCCCGCCCACACGAACGCCTTGGTATCCGCTTTCTGCGCCTTCTCGGTCTCGGGCTCCGCGAGCAACCCGTAAATCAGGCGCTTGGTTATCGCGACCGACACCGGCGCGGTGTTCTGCGCGATATCCAGCGCCATCTCGCGCACCTTGGGCATGAACTCCGCGTCGGGCCAGACGTGGCTGACAATGCCGAACTCCAGCGCCTCACGCGCGGTTATGATCCGCCCAGTCATCAGCAGTTCGTTGGCCTTGGCCAGGCCGATCATCCGCGGAACGGTCCAGAGGCTGAGCGCCTCCGGAATAACGCCGCGCCGCACGAACACGAATCCGATTCGCGCGCTCTCGGCCGCGACGCGGATGTCCCACTGCATCGGCAGTGTGATACCCATCCCAACCGCGGGACCGTTGATTGCCGCGATGATTGGCTTGCGCACGTTCCACGGCCGAATCTCCGGCGCCGGCCGATCGCGACGCTCGGCGCGCGCGTCGGCATCGAAGGTGTTGCCGCCGCCCGACAGATCTGCGCCCGCGCTGAACGCGCGGCCTGCGCCGGTGACGACGATCACGCGCACGTCGTCGTCCTTGTCGTATTCGGCGAACGACGCGTAGAGCTCCGCGGCCATCGTGCCCGAGAATGCGTTCAGCTTCTCCGGCCGATTAAGCGTGACGGTAGCGATGCCGTCTTTGACTTCTTTCAGAATGTGTCCGCTGGCCATGTGAGTACTCCTTCTATTCAATGTGAAGCTGGGATAACCCCTGCACCCAGTATTCGGAGGCTTGGCTACTTCTTCTGGGTTGCGTTGGCCTCGGCAAACGCCATCATCTGGCTTATCTGCTCGCGGACCAGCTCGGGATTGTTGCCGGCAGCTTTGTCGAGGTCGCCGATCTCGTCCGGCACGTACCAGTGGAGCTTGTCGGAGTTGTAGGCCTCCCACACGATCTTCGCGACTTCGATCGGCGGAATCAGGCGGAACATGCCTTCCTTCGGCGCGCGCTCCGCGGTTCCCGGCGGGAGAATGGCCGTGTCGATCAGACCCGGCAGTGTATCGGCGGCGCGCACTCCGTAGCGGCGGAACTCGATCGAAAGCGCCTCAGTCAAACCCTTGACCGCATGCTTGGTGGCGGAATACACGGCGATTCCCGGCATGCCGTAGGTGGCCGACGAGGACGAGGTAGTGAAGCACAGCGAGTTGGGCGTAGCTTTCAGCAAGCCGATCGCGGAATGAATCCCGTTGAGCACGCCGATGAAGTTCACGCGCACCACGCGCAGGATGTCCTCGAACGGGGTTTCATCGAAGAAGCCGCCCACGCCGATGCCCGCATTGTTATAGAGGATGTCCAACTTGCCGCCGGTAGCAGCGCCGAACTCGGCGAGCGCTTTTTCATAGTCGGCCTTGTCGGTGACATCGAGACGGCGCACCACGCAGTTGTCGGCGCCCAATTCCTTCTCGAGCGCGCTCAGTCCGTCGGAGTTAACGTCGTAGCCGCCGATGAACCATCCTTTCTGCTTGAACAGGCGCACAGTCTCGCGGCCCATGCCGGATGCGGCGCCGGTGATGAAGATAGATTTGCGGCCGTTAGCCTTTCCCATAGAATTCTCCAGAGTGTCGTTACTTCAGGTCGAACATAGTCGAAGCAGCAAGGCGCTGGCGAACGGTCGCGCGGTGGTGGAATCAACGGGATGCTTCGTCTACGTTCTCGGCAGCATCGGCGTCGACGGCTATCGAACCTACGTCGGCTGGACTAACGATCTCGATCGGCGCCTCGCGCGGCACAATGCGGGGACAGGCGCGCGGTCGACACGCGGCCGCGTGTGGTTTCTGCTATATGCCGAGCGCCACGACTCGCGCGAAGACGCGATGAGCCGCGAGTGGCACTTGAAGAGGAACCGGAACTTCCGGCGACGATTGACGCATCCAGACGTTTGAGGGACTGAGGCAGCAATCTTTGATCGGGCCCCTCGGGTCAGCACGAGACCGATCTCGAAAGGTCCATTAGGCAGTAAGCGACTTCATACCACCTGTAGTGGTCCGACGACCCGTCCACGACTACCGGTAGCTTCGTTCCGTCAAAATTAATTTTCAGGGATGGGACGCTCGCCGACGCCGAATCTGGTCGGATGGTTTCGGACGGATGGCGAGTTCTGAGTGTAGGAGCGGAGTCCATAATGATCAATTAGCATTCAATTCGCGGCGCGGGCAGGTGAACAAGTTCATCCAGGAAGAGGGAGCGTACATGCATTGCGGGACGACTCCCCGAACAAGCAACGCGATCACGCGCTCCGAAAGCGACCGGTGTGCATGGATTCGGAAAGGAGCGAATCTGAATCGCGCGGGGCGCTCTCATCGGACCCTCACCTTCATCCTCTCCCTTGCAGGGCGAGGAGACAGAAAGTTACGCGCAACTTTTCTTATTGAGAGAGGAGACGGACGCGCTATTTTTTGAAGTCTATTGGTTGGGCGCAGGCGGAGCCGCCTGCGTTGTAGGTGAAGACCATTTCGCCGCCTAAGTCTGCGCCTGCGGCTATCAATCCCATCACCAGGATTAGGCCGGCGAGGAACGCGTAGCGCCCTCGGATTGGCATCGGGCGCGTTGCGATTGCCCAGATCGTCAGCGCGGCGGTTATTGTCGACGTCGCGACCATCAGATGTTTATGATGCTGCAGTAGTTCAGCGCGCACTGATTCCGAGACCATCAGGCCCGGGGCCGCATAGAAGCCGCTCGTCAGCGCGACCGCGGCGCTGATGGCGCCGAGCGCCAGCATCCCAAGCGCGGTCCATTTCAGTGATTCGCTTGCGCTTATCCAGGCGACGAAATAGAGCAGCGCCGCGCCGTAGATAAACGCGATCGGAAAATGCACCAGTAGGGGATGGTAGTTCTGTAGCTGCGATGCGCCGGGCAAGATGCGCTCTAGCACGACGCGTTCGCTCGCGGCTACTTCACAAGACTCGACGACCAGGAACTGGGTACCGTTCTTGTTGTACTCCTTGCCGGTCACCGTGACCTGGTCTTCCATGCGGCTAATCACGC
>CAWKKB010000006.1:0-55920 GCA_963850125.1 uncultured delta proteobacterium
ACGAAGACGACTCTGAATAGGCGTAGAGGTGTCTACGTCCAAAACTTACGGGGAGGTGGGGCCGGTGGAAGAAGCACGTAGCACGACATTGAAGACGAATAACGGAGAGAAGATGCAGGAAAAGGAAACACTGGACGAGAGATTGCCGGGGCTGTTCGAGCCCGACACCCTTTTGCCCATTCAATACTTCGAGGCGATGCGCAAGAAGCATCTGCTCGAAGGGGAAAAGCGGCTCATCCTGAGCGTGCTCGAGGACGCGATCGAATGCTTCATGAAGTGCATCGACGCGTCCACCAGCAAGGGTCAGCGATTGTTCCGCGATGCGGACGAGTGGATCGCGCATGAAGACAAGCGCTGGGTTTTTTCGTTCGACAACGTTTGCGACATGCTCGACATCAATCCCGAGTACATGCGGAGGGGCCTGCGCAAGTGGAAGGACAAGCGCCTGGATGCGATCGCGCGGCGACGCGCCGCAATGGTGCTCGAGGCCGAGCGGGCGGCAGCCGAGGCGGCGATGCCGCCTATGGCAGTCGCGGCGGTAGCCGCGCCGGTGATTGCGGCCGCTCCCGCGGCAGCAATGCAGAAGCCCGCGACCAAGGTCGCGGCTAAGGTGGCGGCGCGCGTCAAGCGCCGCCCGGAGCGCGTTCGCATCGCGAAGCGCGCCTCCGCGCACAAGCTGCGCAAAGCGCGCGCATAATTCCAGATAACAAGAGCCGGCGGCCGCGATACGCGGCCGCCGGCTCTTTGCATTCGCAAAGCGGCGCGCGGGTCTTCGACCCGCGCGCCGCTCTTTATAGCTCGTCGTTACTTCGCGGGAGAGGAGGCCGACCGCTCAGCGGTCGGTAGGTGAGGGTTCTGGCGCCCTCCCGCGACTGACAACCCCGCCACAATCACCCGCACGATCTCCCTGAGCCTGCGATGGTACTGCGCGGGAGTCGTCGCGTTGTTCTCGACTCCATGCGCCGCCGCCACCAGCATCTGCGCCAGGTCGTCAGCATCAAGATCCATCCGCGACGGCGCCAGTTCTCCCGCTCGGGTCGCTTCTTCGATCATCTCGCGCAGTACTTTCATGTAACGGCGTCCCGACTGCGCGAACAGATCCGCCGACAGCCGGTTCTTCGAGTCCATCAGCTCCGCCGCATGCGCTGAGCGATACACCGTCTCGAACAGAAGCCCGAACTTGGCCTCGAGCACGGCGACCAGCCGCTCGTCGATCGGACCATCGCTTGCGCGCGGCGACTTTCGCCGCCGACTCGGTGCGTTCGATCAGGCTTTCGCACAACGCGCGAAAAATTTCCTCCTTGCTCTTGAAACTCAGGTACACGGTGCCCTTGGCGATCTCGGCTGCGCGCGCGATGTCGTCGATCGAGGTGCGCCGGTAACCATACTGGCTGAACAGCTTCAGCGCCGCGTCCAGAATCGCCGCGCGCTTGCTTTCCGGCGCACCTTTTTTGGGAGAGTTCATCTCAGTGTCTTTTCGGATGCGTGCCTTACCTACGCCGGCAACTGCAGTGCCCGTTGCGGCCGCACTACCATCTCGAACACATTCAACTCTATCGGCTGCGTCACCGCGAACAGCACCGCGCGCGCTACGTCGTCCGCCGACGCCAGAAACAATTTGCCGGCCGCCGCTATTTGGTCGAGAACTTCGGGCGGCAGTTGCGCGCCGGGCTGGATGTCCGCCTCGATTCCCAGTGAGCTGACGATTCCCTTCACGACCGCGGGCGGAAAGTTACGCGCGAAGTTGGTGGCGACCGCGCCCGGCATGATATTCACCACCCGAATTTTGTCGTTCTCGAGTTCCTCGCGCAGCGTGGTCGCGATCGAATTCACCGCCCACTTGGTCGCGCCTTACACTCCCGAGGCTTCGCGCCGTCCCGCCACCGACGAGATATTTACGATGTGCCCCGCGGCGCCGCAAGCGCGCATCGCACGAATCGCCGCCTGCGATCCGACCAGGAGCGCCAGCACGTTGACCTCGAGCATCTCGCGCCATCGCTCGGGATCGCCTTCGATTATCGAGCTCGGGAACTCGAGCCCCGCGTTGTTCACCATGATATCAAGCCGGCCGGTCGCCTTGACCGCCTTGTCCACCAGGCCCTGAACCTGCTTCACGTCGCGCGCGTCGAATGCGACCGGGGTCGCGCGTCCTCCAGTCTTCTCGACGGCCTTGCAGCCTTCGTTGAGCGCCGACTCGGCTACGCCCCGCGAGGAAAACGTGCGCGCCCGCCTCTCCCAGCCGAATTGCGATTGCGCGGCCGATTCCACTCGATCCGCCGGTAACGATTGCGGTCCGGCCTTTGAGCGATTGATTGTCTGCCATGATTCGAATCCTCCGTGACTGCTTTAATGACCAAATGACCGATTAATCTGAAACGGTCAATCAGACTAGCAGCGCCCGATTCGCGAGGATAGAACCACTTGCCAGCGAATTCCGTACCCCGTAGCGTCTTGGTCGTCACCGCGATGCCGCTCCGAACCAAAATCGAATGCCCCGAATGCGATGCTGACCTGGTCGTCAAGCGCGGCGGCGTATGCCCCAACTGCGGCGCCCGCATCACCGAGCATGTCGCCCGCGTCCGCGCTCGCGAGAAGCGCATCGAGCAGGTCGTCGCCGTCGTCAGCACCGTCCTGGTCGTCGGCGTGGCCGTGATCACCAGCGGCGCGACGCTACTCGAAGGAATCGCCGCTTACGCAATCGTCGGCGGCGGTCATGTACTACCTCGCGCGCCGCACCTTCGTCTGATTTTTCAGTGACCCGCATCTGAACGTTCGTTTATTTTCTCCGCCTCAACCCGCATCTGACGGCTCTTGTCTGAACGTTCATTTATCCCACGCCGCCCAAACCTGAACATGCGTTAACCCGTTCTCTCCGTTGACGTTTTTTGTTTTTTTATTTCGAATTTAGTGCAACCTAATTCGTCTGAATGCGTATGTCCATGTGCAATGCATAAGATTTTCAGAAACAGGTCGGTGGCATCCTTAATGCTCTCTTACCCGGGTAGAGGTAACCCAACAATGAATTCCAAACGAGGTCTGATGACGGTGCTGGTTGGACTCGCGATGCTCGCGACGCCGATCACGGCGGCTGCCAAGGACTACAACCACTACGAATCGCATGCGCGCCGCGCGCGTGCGCGGCCCGACAGCGACCTGGATGCCAGCGCCGGCGAGTCTGCGGTCGCTCGCCACGGGTACGAACATCGCGCATGGGACGCCAACGCCTACCGGAATTACGGCAATCGCGGTTACTATGCTGCGCCCGCTTATGTAGCGGCCCCGGCTTATCCCGTAGCTGCCCCTTATTACGGTGGCGGTTATGCAGGTGGTGGACGGCGGATGCGGCGGAGCGGAGCGCGTCATGAGAACCTATGCGCGCGACCGTGCGACCGGCCATCCAGCCGCTGCGTATGACGTGCTCCGTCAGAATCAGTGGGCTCTTCATAGCGGCTGTGCGGCCGGAGCGCCTGTCGGAGGCGGACTGCTCGGTGGATTGGGTGGACACGGTGGATACCGTGGAGCGCCGGCATACAACAACTACGGCGGCGGCAACGGCGGACTACTCGGTGCATTCGGTGGATACCGTGGAGCGCCGGCATACAATAACTACGGTGGCGGCAACGGCAACGGTGGACTGCTCGGAGGACTCGGTGGATACCGTGGAGCGCCCGCGTATGGCAACGCGCGGTATTAACGGATACGGCCAGCCTAACGGCGGCGGCTCGATGCTCTCGCCCTGCTTCGCGGTATGTCCGATAACTGAGTAGTGAAATGTCAGCGAACGCGCGCCTCCCGCGCGTTCGCTTGACGATAAGCGCGCCCCGTCCCCTCCCGGCGGGGCGCGTCTCTTTTTACACCGCGGCGAGCCGCTCGATTGCTTTCAGCACCTTCGCCCGCCGCTCTTCCGGCGTCCTGGCGAACGACGAAAATTGCAGCGCCGTGGTGGTGATTCCCGCCCGCGCGTAGTCGTCGAGCCGCCGCCGGCATTTCTCCGCCGCGCCGAACATGAAAATTTTCTCGACCATCTCGTCGGGAATCGTCTCGAGCGCTTTCTTGCGATCGCCGGCGTTCCACGCGTCGATCGCGATCCCCGCTTCCTTGTCGTAACCGATCTCGCGAAAGAAATTGTTGTACTGCGGCACCG
Organism: uncultured delta proteobacterium; assembly: GCA_963850125.1. Lineage (GTDB taxonomy): Bacteria > Desulfobacterota > Binatia > Binatales > Binataceae > Binatus. The sequence goes on from CAWKKB010000006.1 coordinate 4,145, forward strand.
TCACGTAAGCCGTCAGCGACGCGCGGAACAGCGTGCGCGCGACGTCTTCGTCCTCGTCGACGGCGCAGATGATTCTGCACACGACGTCGAGGCTCGCCGGATCCTTGCCCGCCGCGCGCATCCCCTCGCGCGTGTTGTCGAGCATCGGCGCCAACCGTCTCGGGCGTGATGAAGTTGATGATCAGGCCGTCGCCGATCTCGCCCGCCATCCGCAGCATCTTCGCACCTTGCGCGCCGATATAGATTTTCGGCGGATTCGTGATCGGCGGGTCAAGCCGGAAGCCGTCCATCTTGACCTTCGCGCCCGTCATCGTGACCTTCTCGCCCTTGAAGATCGCGCGCAGCGCCTCGACCGTTTCGCGCATCTGCGTGACCGGCTTGTTGAACGGCACGCCCATCCATTGCTCGACGATATTCGGGGTCGAGATTCCGAGGCCGAGGATGAAGCGGCCGCCCGCGAGCTCGTTGACTGTCACCGCCGACATCGCAATCAGCGGTGCTGGCCGCGTGAATACCGGGATGATCGCGCATCCGAAGCGCATCCGGTCGCTGAGCATCGCCGCCGCGGCAATCGGCGCGAACGCGTCGGTCGAGAACGATTCGTACGACCACGCGTCGGTATAGCCGCATCGATCGGCCGTGCGCACGATCTCGGGAAAATGAGTGTCGTTGAAAAGATCGAAGGGATAGTGAGTCCAAGTCGCATTTTTGTTTCCTCAGAGACGGGAATCTAGCGCAGCCGGACGAAATTAGCCTAACCGTAGGTTCAGGACTTCCGCCAGATGCATCGGGCGGCGCGTCGGGCAGAAATGGCGAATCTGTGAGCGGCACGAAAACCCGTCGGCGACGATGATCGCGTCGGGCGGCGCTTTGTCGATTGCGGGAATCAGAACGCGCGCGCCAATCGTTTCGAAACTTCGAAATGATCGCGGTCGTAGCCGAACGCGCCCGCCATCCCGCAACATCCCGCGTCGAGCACTTCGAGTTCCGCGCCCGCCGCACGCGATAGCAGCGCGACCTCGCCGCCAATTCCCGCCAGCGCCTTCTGATGGCAATGTCCCTGCACGATAGTCCGCTGCCGCAGCTCAGGCGGCGCGAAGTCCGGCGCTTCGCGCGCCAGAAACTCGTCGAGCAGAAACGACGTTCGACGCAATCGCCTTCGCGCGAGGATCGTCGCGGGAAGAGCGACGGCAACTCGTCGCGAAACGTCAGGATGCAACTCGGCTCCAGCCCGACGATCGGAATACCCACGGCGACAAACGGATCGAGCGCGTCCATCACGTCGCTCAGCCGCGCCTTTGCGCGATCGAGCATCCCCTGGTCGTAGAGCGGGCGGCCGCAGCACAGCTGCTAGCGCGGAATGATCACGCGAAATCCGGCCCGCTCGAGGACTTCGACCGCGGCGATCGCGACGTGCGGCTCGAAGAAGTTGGTGAAGGTGTCGGGAAACAGCACGACCTCGCGCATGCTCGCTCCTGGAGCCGTCCTGCGCTCGAACCACGAGCGGAAAGTCTGCCGCGCAAAACGCGGCAACTTCGCGCTCGGGATGAATAGCGAGCGCCTTTTTCACGGCGTCGCCGACGATCGGCGCATGCGACAATGCGTTGGCGAGCGACGGCGCGTACGACGCGATCCGCGCAACTTCGTTGAGCCTCCCGAAGAACGACGACGACAGCGGACGCCGATGACTCCGATAGTAGTTCGAGAAAAATTCCGCGCGGTACGCCGCCATATCCACCGACGACGGGCACTCGCCCTTGCATCCTTTGCACGACAGGCACAGGTCCAGCGCGTCCTTGACGGCAGCGATCGGCGAAACCCTCGGGCAGCAAGTCGGTGGTCAGAGCCTCGAACAGGATTCGCGCGCGCCCGCGCGTCGAATGGATTTCCTCGCGCGTCGCCATGTACGACGGGCACATCGTGCCCGCTTCGGTCTTGCGGCATTTGCCGATTCCGACGCATTTCAGCGCGGCGCCCGCGAGCCCGCCTTCGGCGCTGAAATTGAAGTGCGTCGCGATTTCGCGCGGCCGATAATTCGCGCCGAGCTTCAGATGCGAGTCGAGCGGATGCGGCGTCGACAATCACGCCCGGATTCATCCTCGAATCGGGATCGAAGATTCGTTTGAAATCGCGGAACGCGTCGATCAGATCGGGCCGGAACATCATCGGCAGCAATTCCGATCGCGCCAGCCCGTCGCCATGCTCGCCCGAGAGCGAACCGCCGAGACTCGCGACCAGTTCGCCAAGCTCGATCATCGCGGCGCGGAACGTCGCGATTCCCGGCGCGCTCATCAAATCGAAATTGACGCGCGCGTGAACGCATCCTTCGCCGAAATGCCCGTAGTAAGTCGCCACCTTGAGATTGCGGCTGCTGAGGATCCGATCGAAGCCGCGCAGAAACGCGCCGAGATTCGCCGGCGGCACCGCGGAGTCCTCGGCGCCCGGCCAACTGCGCGGGCGGCCCGGGATGAACGCGCTCGAGCCCAGCCCCGACTCGCGAATCTGCCAGACCGCAGCCTGCTCCCGCGCATCCGACAGATACGCGGCTCCGGTGCATTCCCGGATCGCGCGCGCCTGCGCAATCACTCGCTCCGCACGCTCGCGCGCTTCGTCTCGTGTCGCGCCTCCCAGCTCGACGAGCAGAAAAGCGCGCCCGGCGGGCAGAAACCGCACCCCCGGCATCTTCTTGATGCGCGCGAACTCCGGCAGATTCTGGTCGAAACCTTCCAGCGCTTCCGGGCGATGCTCGAGCAGCCACGGAGTTTGATCCGCCGCGATAAACACGTCGTCGAAGCCGAGCACCGCCAGTCCGACTTCATTCGGGCGCGGCACCGCACGAATCGTCGCGCGCAGAATCGTGGCGAGCGTACCCTCCGAGCCAACGATCGCACGCGCGAGGTTGAAGCCGCGCTCCGGCATCAGCTCGTCAAGATTGTAGCCGGACACGCGTCGCGGCAGTTTCGGGAAATGTTCGCGCACCGACTCCGCGCAGCGGTCGCGAAGTTCCCACAGCCTCGCGTAGAGCTCGCCTTCGCGGCCGCCGTGCGCGATTGCCGCGGCGAGCTTCGCGTCGGCCATCGATCCCGGCAGCGAAAGTTGCGTGCCGTCGTAGAGGATGACCTCGAGCGCCTCGACGTTGTCGACAGTCTTGCCGTAAGCCGCCGAATGCGCGCCGCATGAGTTGTTGCCGATCATCCCGCCCATGGTGCATCGATCTTTCGTCGACGGATCCGGCGCGAAGAATAGGCCGTGCGGCGCGAGCGCGGCATTGAGATGGCTCTGGACGACGCCGGGCTCGACCAGGGAGATGCGCGCGCCGGCGTCGATCGCGATCACGCGATTCATGTACTTCGAGAAATCGAGCACGAGCGCTGCATTGCACGCCTGGCCGGCGAGGCTGGTGCCGCCGCCTCGCGCCAGAATCGGCATCGAATTTTCGCGTGCGAGCGAAACCGCCGCGATCACGTCGCCTTCGTGCCGCGGAATCACTACGCCCACCGGTACTTGGCGATAGTTCGACGCGTCGGTGGCATAGGCCGCGCGAGTGCCCACATCGAAGCGAACCTCGCCTTCGATTATGTTGCGCAGGTGAGATTCGAGCGCTGCGACTGACGCCATGGATCGACGATGATTGCAATTCGGTCGAATATCCAGCGTGAGCCGCGCGCTCAGCCGACCGAATTGGAGGTCGCTATGTCGAACGATCAGAGAAAAGTGCTGGCCGGGATGGTCGCGGCTGCCGTGTTCAGCGTGGCGTTCTTCGAGGTCGTCTTTCGACTCACGGACTTAGGCCTGACGCCGCCCGGCGGGATCGAGACGTCCTGGCGGATAGAATACGCGCTCAGGTGGGAAGTCTTTGCGGCGCTATGCCTGCTCGCGGGTGTCGCGAAAATCGCGAACCGCCGGTTCTTCATCCCCGAAGCGATCGAGGGCGGCTCCGCGTCATCAATCGAGATCGACCAGCGCTATATTCAGAACACGCTCGAGCAATTGGTGCTCGCGATCGTCGCGCATCTGGCGCTTGTCACGATCGTCGCGCCCGAATCGATTCGCGCGGTCGCGGTGCTGGTCATGCTGTTCGTGATCGGGCGCATCACGTTCTGGTTCGGATACCATCGCTCCGGCCCCGCGCGCGCGTTCGGCTTCGGCACCACATTCTACCCGACCGTCGCGGTCTACGTGTTCCTGATCTCCAGGATAGCTGCTTAGGCGGAGCGCAAGTCTCGAGTTATAGCGGAAGATCCTTGAGGCCGGGCTTCGGTGCGCCGACCAGCGCGACCATTTTGCCCTCGGGCGCGCGATTTTCATGCATCGCCTGGTGGCATTCCGGAATTTCGGCGAAGGTGTACGTCTTCGCGAGGCACGGATCGATCTTGCCGTCGAGCACGAGCTGATTGAACGCGTACGCCTGCTCGTCGTTGGCGAAGTGCGAGCCCTGCAGGCGCTTCTGCCGCATCCACAGGTAGCGCAAGTCGGCGACAGCGTTGTAGCCGGTGGTGCCCGCGCAAATCACGACCATCCCGCCCGTGTCGCACACGAACACCGAGGTCGGAATCGTGTCTTCGCCGGGATGCTCGAACACGATGCGCGGATTTTTCCGCTCGCCGACGATGTCCCAAATCGCCTTGCCGAACGCGCGGCATTCCGCCGCCCACTTGTTGTAGGCCTCCGTGTCCTTCCAATGCGGCATCATGCCCCAGTGCAGATATTTTTTCCGGTTGATGCATCCCCTGGCGCCGAGCTTGATGCAAAAATCTATTTTGCGATCGTCGCCGACGATGCCCACCGGAATTCCGCCCTCGGCCTTGACGATCTGAATCGCCATGCATCCAAGCCCGCCCGACGCGCCCCAAATCAGCACCACGTCGCCGCGGCGCACGACGTGCGGCGACCATCCCATCAGCATCCGATAAGCAGTCGCACCGACCAGCGTCGGGCCTGCGGCTTCTTCCCACGTGAGATGCGACGCCTTGGGCATGCACTGATGCCCCTGCACGCGCGCGAACTGGGCGAAGCTGCCCCAGTTGGTTTCGTAGCCCCAGATTTTGAACGACGGATCGTACATCGGATCGTCGCCGTTGCGGGCTGCGGGCGAATGGCGATCCCAGACGCCGCAATGAATCACGACGCGGTCGCCAACCTTGACGTTGTGCACGTCACGCCCGGCCGCGTAGACGATTCCCGACGCGTCGCTGCCGCCGATATGAAAATCCGAATGATCGTACCTGGCTTTCTGACGCGCGCCGATCACGTCGACCGGGGAGCCGAGCGCCGCCCACACGTTGTTGAAATTTACGCCCGCCGCCATCACGTAGACGAGCACTTCGTCGGCGCGGATTTCCGGCACCGCGATTTTCTCGACCTTGAACGCGTGCTTGGGTTCACCGAAGCGGTCCGCGCGGATCACCTGCGCGTACATATGTTTGGGCACGTGCCCGATAGGGGGCACCTGCCCGATCTCGTAGATTTCCTTTTGACTCATCTCAGTTGTTTATAGGTTACCTGCTCCGCGATGCGGGCCGGCCAGGCTGCAGTCCTGTTCGAGGATGCGGCATTGCGCGCCGGAATTAGCTACCTGTTTGCCGCTGATTTGACAATACTAACCTTTCGCATGTTAGGGAACGTACCGTATCTGCCGAGAATCTGAGGTCAATATTGCCGAAAAATCAAAGATTTTCGGGCAGCACAACCTCGGTCGGCTTTTTGTCATCACGCAGGCCCAGGAAGACTGGCTGGCGTAGCTTTCGGTCCGCGGTCCATTCCTGGAAAGCGATTTGCGCTACCAGTAGCGGCGCAAGCCAGGTCACGTTCTTCTCGCGAGGAGGATCGACGAACGGCGTTGAGCTTCGAATCTGAGATCGAAACGCTTTCGCCAGGGTAGACAGGGTCTGCTGAGTGAAACCGGTGCCGACTTTGCCGACATAGTGCAGGTCTTTGCCGCGGTAGGCGCCGAGCAGCAGCGCGCCGAAATACTGCCGGCTACCTTCGGGTGGCGTGAACCCGCCGATTACAAACTCCTCTTCCTGATGCGCCTTGATCTTGAGCCATTTTCTGGATCGGCGCTCTTCGTAAGGCGCGTTGTCGTCCTTGGCTACGATCCCTTCAAAGCCTTTGCGCTTGGCGATATTGAAGGCGGTGAGGCCGTTCTTTGCGAGCCGCCGCGAAACCAGCAATTGCTCTGACGCCTTCGCAAGTACGGTTTCCACTTCCTCCCGTCGGCGCGAAAGCGGTTCGGAGCGAAGGTCTTGACCGTTGCGATAAATACAATCGAAGACTGCGAAACGCTGCGGAACGTCGCCACGCTGAAGCAATTGAAATCGCGAAACCTCCTTCGAGTCGAACGCCACGACCTCTCCGTCGAGCAGCAGCGTGCGCTCTCGAAGCTGTCCGACGGCGTCAGCGACGACGGCGAACGTAGCGGTGCGATCGTGCTGATTTCGCGACAGCAGGGTTACCTTCGCGCCTTCCTTGTAGGCGAGAATTCGGTAGCCGTCATATTTTTCCTCGTAGACCCATCCGGGCCGATCGAAAGGTTTCGGCACGAGGGACGCGAGCATCGGATTGACCCGGAATGGAATGCGCTCGCTCATGATGCGACTTAACTTTAATGAAACCCGCCGTGGGTTTCATACTTCCTTGGGCAGGGCTAAGCCCTGCACCTTGGTATTAAGATTGACCTGCTGCTGTTAATTCCATAAAAAACGGGTTCGGCCTCAAGACTCTTTCGCTATTTTACGATCATAGGAAGACAAGGCAGCCTGACCCATATGGCGGTGCGCAAAATCGAGCGTGGCCACTACTTCGAGGATTTCGAGGTCGGCCATCTTTTCAAGCATCATTGGGGTCGCACGATCACCGAGGGCGATAACAGCTTTTTCTCGAGCGTCACCATGAACTTCAACCCGAGCTACTTCAATCGCGAGTACGCGCAAAGCCTCGGCTTCAAGAATGTAGTTGTCAATCACATGCTGGTGATGAACGTGGTGTTCGGGCTTTCGGTCGAGGATTTGAGCGAGCGCGCTATCGCGCATCTTGGCTACGAGAAAATGAAGTGGCACGAGACAGTTTATCCCGGCGACACGATCACGTCCGAGTCGCTGGTGCTCTCCAAGCGCGACACCTCGCGGCCCGATCGCGGTGTCGTCAAGTTCCGCACCACCGGCTACAACCAACGCGGCGAAAAAGTCCTCGAGTACGAGCGCCCGGTCCTGATTCGCAAGCGCAATCCTGCGCAGGAGTAGACGATGCCGCTAGTTACGCCTGAGCATGAATTCATCCGGCGCTCGGTCCGCGAGTTCGTCGAGGCCGAGGTCAAGCCGATAGCGAATGACCTCGATCGCGCGAACAAGGAAATCCCTGAAAAAATCCTCAAGCAGATGGCCGAGCTCGGATACTTCGGCGTGATCTTTCCCACCGAAGACGGCGGCATGGGGCTGGATTACATCTCGATGGCGATTGTCACCGAAGAGTTATCGCGCGGATGGCTGAGCGTCGGATCGGTGATGACCCGCAACATCATCACCGGCACTCTGATCAGCGCGAACGGCACGCCCGAGCAGAAAAAGAAATTCCTGCCGCCGATCGCGCGCGGCGAAATTCTGACTGCGGCCGCCTTCACCGAGCCCGATTCGGGCAGCGACACCGCGTCGTTCAAGACCCGGGCGGTCAAGGATGGCGACGGCTACCTCATCAAGGGATCGAAGATGTGGTGTACGTTTGCCAATCGCGCGCACGTGCTCACCGTCATGACGCGGACTGACCCCGACATGACCAAGAAGCACAAGGGGCTGTCGCTGATACTGTTCGAGAAGCAGCCTGGTGACGACTTCATGCCGCCGCAGTTGACCGGCTCCCCGATTCCGACCATCGGCTATCACGGGATGCGCAGTTACGCGCTGCAGTTCGACGACGCGTTCGCGCCCAAGGCGAACCTGATCGGCGGGGTCGAAGGCCGCGGATTCTACCAGTTGATGGCGAGTTACGAGGCGGCCCGAATTCAGACCGCGGCGCGTGGAGTCGGCGTCGCGCAGGCGGCGTTCGAATGCGCGGTCAAGTACGCGAAGGATCGCAAGCAGTTCGGACAGCCGATCGGTGACTTCCAGGTAATCAGGCACAAGCTCGCGCACATGGCAGTCGAGATCGAAGCGGCGCGCCAGCTCTGCTACTTCGCCGCCGCCGAAAAAGACACCGGCAAGCGATGCGACTACGAGGCCGGCCTCGCCAAGGCGTTCGCCGCCGAGATGGCCGAGCGGGTCACGCGCGAGGCGATGCAGGTGCACGGCGGCTACGGCTACTCGATGGAGTTCGAGGCGCAGCGCTTCTGGCGCGACGCGCGCGTGCTATCGATCTTCGAGGGCACCAGCGAAATTCAGTACGAGGTCATCGGCCGGCGTATAATGGAGCAGAACTGAACGTGAGTATCACCGGCGACGGCAGCTACTTCGAGGATTTCACGGTCGGCGACACGCTCGTCCATCAGCGCGGCCGCACGATTACCGAGGCCGACAATCACAACTTCACTTCGCTGGTGATGAATACGGCCGAGCTGCACTTCAACCAGGATTTGATCGACAAAAATCCCGGCGCGTACGTCGGGGGCAAGCTGCTGGTGTATGGCGGCGTCGTGCTCGCGTTCACGGTCGGGCTCGCGTCCGAGGACACCAGCGAGAACGCAATCGCCGAAGTCGAGATGGACAACGGCAAACATACCAACCCGGTGTTTCACGGCGATACGATTTACGCCGAGTCGACTGTGCTCGAGAAGCGCGACGCCGATCGGCCCGATGCGGGACTTGTGAAGTTCAAACTGATAGGCAAGAAACCGGACGGCACCGTCGTAGTCGAAATCGAGCGCACCGTTCTGATCAAGCGCAAGACTCATTACCTGCCGGCCTGACCCTCAACAAAAATCAGCGGGAGAAATCCATCAATGTACGTATTGGACAAAGGCACACGCTTCGTAATTCCGCGCACCGAGATGACCTACCCCGGCCACAACATGAAGCTCCACGTCACCGCCGCCGACCCGGTCAAGGCGCCGGTCGATCATGTGATGGCGGACTTCGAGGACGCGTGCCCATATGAGTTCAAGGGCGAGAAGAGCCGCAAGGTGATGGTCGAGGCGCTCAACACGCTCGACTTCGGCAAGAAGGTCGTCACCGTGCGCCCCAACAATATCCATTCAAAGTTTTTCAAGGGCGACATGGAGGCAATCGTGCTCGGCGCGCCAAATCGCTTCCACGGCATCATGCTGCCGAAGACCCGCGGGCCCGAAGAGATTCGCGAAGTGTCCAAGCTGCTCGACGATCTCGAAAAGCGCGCCGACTGGAAGTACCGCATCCAGATCGAGTCGTTGATTGAGACGCCGCACGCGCTGATCCACGCCTACGAAATCGCGACCGCGTCGGACCGGATGTGCGGGCTGGTGTTCGGCATTGCTGACTACGCCGCAAATCTCGGCATCCGCGAGATCGTTGAAAATCAGAACCAGAATTTTCACTACTCGAAGCAGGCGGTGGTCGTCGCCGCGAAAGCCGCCGGACTGCATGCGATCGACAACGTCTATTTGCGCCTGTGGCGCAACACCGACTCGCCCGAGCGGGTCAAGGAACTGCAGGCGGGACTGCGCGAAAAGAACGTCGGCGCCGCCAACCTCGGGATGGACGGCACGTGGGTGATCCATCCGCAGCAGGCGGAGATTGCGAACGCATGCTACACGCCGAGCGTCGATCAGGTCGAAGAAGCGCGCCGCGTAATCAAGCTCTACCACGAGAAGGGCGGCGGCTCGATGGCCGATCCGAAATCGGGCGAGATGATCGACGAAGCGACGATAAAAATCGGCCTGATGGATCTAGCCAAGGGAGCTCAGGCGGGTATGGTCTCCGAGACCGAGCTGAGAGACTGGTCCGCAAAGAGCCGCGAGATCACAGGCTACGACATCCTCGAGCTGATGCGCCGCGTCGCGTAGGATTCTCATAACCTCCCCTTGTCCGAGGGGAGGTCGCCGCGCGCCGAAGGAGCGCGGCGGGAGAGGTGCAGCGCCTGACACATCGCACGTCGCTAAATCTTTTGGTCGAGACTTTGCGATAGCGAGGCTTGTACCAAGTTGCGGCCAAACGAGTAAGCACTCTCCGCTGTCCGTCGTAGCACCTCACCCGGCGACACCGCTTTTCAAGCTGCTTTCGCGGACCTCCCCTCGGACAAGGGGAGGTTAAGATAACGACGCTCGTTTCGCACTGAAGCCGCGGTCTTCGCGAAACACGTTGTTGCTACGCAGGCTGGAAAATGTAACAAGAGATGGTTCGGGCGGGGTCGTAGTTCAGCCCGGTTAGAACGCCGGCCTGTCACGTCGGAAGTCGTGGGTTCAAATCCCATCGGCCCCGCCAAAAATTGACTATATCAGGTGTAGGAATTTGAAACTGACCGAGCAAACCCGCAGCATCTCCCGCGAGAGTGGACTGCGTGACCGCCAATGGGTCGTGATCGATGCGAGCGAGCGCGCACTCGGACGCGTCGCGTCGCGCGCCGCGAGCCTGCTGACCGGCAAGACGCGCCCCGACTACACCCCCAACCAGGATACCGGCGATTTCGTCGTTATCATCAACGCCGCCAAGGTTCGACTGACCGGATCGAAGTCGCTCAGCAAGCAATACCATCGGCATACCGGATGGCCCGGCGGAATCCGCACGACCTCGGCGGGCAAGATGCTCGAAGCGAAGCCCGAGCGCCTGCTCGAAATTGCAGTGAAGGGGATGCTGCCGAAGAATCGCCTCGGCCATCAGATTTTCAACAAGCTGAAAGTTTATCGCGGCGCCGATCATCCGCACACCGCGCAGAAACCTAAAACGGTCAGCGTATAACAAGGTACGATCTTTCAAATGGCAGAAAAGAAAAACATCATCTGGACGACAGGACGCCGCAAGACTTCGGTAGCGCGCGTCAGAATGTTTGCCGGCAGCGGCACCATCACAGTCAACGAGCGCACCCTTCAAGACTACTTCCCCCGGCCAACGTCCCGGATGCGGATCCTCGAGCCTTTCGAGGTCACCGAAACTGTCGGGCAGTACGATGTGCTGGTGAGCGTCGAGGGCGGAGGAATCGCTGCGCAGGCCGATGCCGTCCGGCTGGGAATTTCGCGTGCGCTAATCAGCGCGACCGAGACACTGCGGCCGACGCTGCGCAAAGGTGGAATGCTGACGCGCGATCCGCGCGAAGTCGAGCGCAAGAAATACGGCCGTCACAAAGCGCGCAAGCGGCCACAGTACTCGAAGCGCTAGAAGATCGGTCGCGCGAACGCAGCACGGAACTAATTACAAGAAGATCAAGGGCGCGGGCTGATGCTCGCGCCCTTTTCATTTATGCTGCGATTACAGGTGCTTAGCAGGGGCATTTGACAAAGCATCACGCCGACAAATACAAGGTAGGCGCTAGCGTCAAAGGAGCGCCATTAGATGGGTCGAGACCGAATAAACTATAGAGCCGGGGCGGTTGCTGCCTTGTTGCTCTTTAGCGTGCTGTTTCTCGTATCTCGAACGGCGATGGCCCAAACTGCCGCAGGTTCCTTCCAGTCCGTAAGTGGCCAGGTGCAGATTCAGCGCGTCGGCGGCGCCACCATCGGCGCGGCCTCCGGGGTGGGCGTAAATGTTGGCGATCGGATCATCACCGGCGCCAACGGACACGCCATCATCATATTGAACGACCAGAGCCGCCTCGAACTTGGACCCGCCAGCAGTATCACGCTTGATGAATTCACTGTCACCGGCGGAGCCACCGCAACCCGAGTGAGCTTGTTCTCCGGCGTGATGCGATCGCTGGTGAATGCCGCGTCCGGCGGTGCGCCCGCAAACTATCAGGTGCATACCCCTAACGCGGTCGCCGCAGTTCGAGGGACCCGGTTCGACACCGCGTACAGCGAAAATGTAATTCGGCCCGGTTACCAGGGATGCGAAAAATATACTGACGTCTCCGTATACCAGGGGACGGTCAACCTCGCGCCCATCGGGGCTCCCACCGCCGGTGAGGATGTCCACGCAGGCTATGAGGCGACGCTGCCATGCGACAAGCCTCCGACTGACGCCGGACCGTTGTCGATGACCGGCGCGGTGTCGCTGGAAAGCGCCAACGCGGGCGGCGCGAGTTTCGCGGGAGCGGCGCCGGGATCGAGCGCTGCGCCGGTTCCGGCCTGTCCGGTATGCGTAAATATGACGACTGTCTTGACCGGCTCGGGCGGAGGGCATTAGTACCATAGAGGAGGTGGAAACGTGGTGAAAAATTTGATTTCCCGCGTTGGCGTAATCGGCGCGCTCGCGCTGGCTCTAAGCGCTCTGGTGAGCGCAAGGCCTGCGCATGCGCAATGGTTCGAAGACACCTATCCCGGATTCTTTTCGCTTCAAACGCCGGGTTTGCTACAGGCGACACTGTTCGGCGGCGGCTTCGTCAGCGACAAATACGGCGTCCTGCAGGAGGGTGTGCAGGTCGAGCAAAGCGTTACCCCTTACGTAGGGTTCTTTGGCCGCGCGACCGGCTACCAATTGTGGATCGGCAACGGCTTCGAAAGTCCCCTGGCGCCGGGCAGCGGGAGTTTTCCGCGCCTGAACTTCGGCCGTTTTCAGGGTGGTGCCGATTTCACGCTGTTCCCCGGTACGCATCTATATGTCTCAGGCGGCCACGATGTCGCCGATAGCGATGCGAGCGTGATCGAAGGCGATTTCTCGAGTTGGTGGATGCTTCACAGTGCGCATCCGGTCAATGGATCTTTCAGTTCGATTTACGATTGGCAGAACGGCGTCGAAAGCAGCGAAATCGATCTCGAGGCAATCCTGCTCTCAACCGAGAAGTACATGATCCTCGGCGGCGTCGGCGGGGCGATGTACTTCGGTGGCTTCCTCAGCAACACGCAGGGGCAGGGCGGCCCCGATCTCGGGTTCTACTACCGGCCGTGGCAGCTTGGCGTGAGCGCGCAGGCCGGCTACGGCAACGCTCACCAATACGGCCAGATCAGCATGTACAAACAGCTCAGCTGGTTCGAGTAGGGGACAACTCTAGCGCTCAGCGCAAAGCTCGCGTGGCGGATGTTGGTAGCGGTGGTCCGACGTGGTTAGCCGTGGGAGCGGCGGCGAGCTAAGCTCGAACCGCTAAGATGGCGAGCGCGAAATCGTCACGTCCCAGGTTCTCGTGGCGCACGTTCCTGTTCGGAATCGTGCTGCTCGGTTTCGTGTTCGTCGCCCACGACCGGTTCCATTCCGCTTTCGATCGGATGGATCTGATCGCCTACGACCTTCGAATCAACACCATCGCCCCGCATTCGTCTTCCGGCATGATCGCAATCGCGACTATCGACGACCGCAGCATCGGACAACTTGGGCAATGGCCGTGGCCGAGGATCGTGCTCGGCCAGTTGGTCGATGCGCTCAAGGACTACAACGTCAAGGTGATCGGATTCGATGTTATTTTGAGCGAAGCCGACAAGAGCGATGTCGCCCGCAGTGACATAAGCCAGAAGCTGGCGGCGCTTGGCCTTACCGGGGAGTCGATTCGCGACGTGCTTGGTCCGAGCGAGGACGAGGCATTTGCCACGGCGATGAAAGCGCAAGGCCAGACGGTGCTCGGGTACGCGTTTCAGACGCACCATCTGAAGGGACATGTCCGAGCCCCCACCACGGTCGGGTTCCTCGAGCAGATTCGAGCGCCGGGGCCGCTGACCTACGGAATCATACGGCGGGCACCAGGCAAACCTCACGATTTGATCGAGGCGACTGCGTATCAGCCGCCCACCGCACTGCTCAACGATTCGGCCGCCTCCATGGGATTTTTCGACGTTGATGCGGACGCCGACGGGGTAATCCGCACCGAGATGACTGCCATCCACTTCGACGGCCAATTCTGCGTGCCGCTGTTTATGGCGGTCACCGACACGTTCGCCGGCAAGGCCACGATGGTGCTGGGACTGGATCAAGACGGGGTGTCTGGCGTGTCACTCGCCGGGGTGCGGATACCGGTCGATGACGACGGCCGGATGCTGGTGAATTTCCGCCGTGGCGCCGACCCGTTCCCGTACTATTCCATTTCGGACATTATCAATCACAAGGTAGCGCCTGAGAAACTCGCGGGAAAAATCGTGCTGGTAGGCGCGACCGCTCACGGCCTCGGTGATCGCGCGGTCACTCCCGTCAACCTCGACATGCCGCGGGTCGAGATCCACGCCAACGCAATCGACAACATGCTCCAGGGCGACTTCCTGCGTCGGCCGATCGAGGCACAGGAAATCTCGCTGGTCGCCACCCTCCTGATCGGAATCGCGATGTCGCTGGGGGTCGCTTGGCTGCCCGCGACGTCATCGGCGTCGTTGGGCGTGATCCTGCTGGGCGGTTACTACGCGTACGCGCAACATCGGCTGCTTGGCCAGGGCATCGTAATCGGGATCGTGTTCCCGATGTTCGCCGCGATTCTCCTTTATATGTTCCTGGCCGGCTATCGGTACATCACCGAGGGTCGCGAGAAGCGCTACTTGCGCACGGCGTTCGAGCATTACCTGAACCCCGACGTCATCACCTCGCTGCTGGAATCGCCCGAGGGCTTGAAACTCGGCGGCGAGAAGCGTCATCTCGCGATCCTTTTTGCCGATATCGTCAGCTTCACCAAGCGCGCCGAGAAGACCGAGCCCGAAGACCTGCTTGCATTGCTGAACACCTACATGACCTCGATGATCGACGTGATATTCAAGACCGGCGGAGTGGTGGACAAGTTGATGGGCGACGGAATCATGGCGTTCTGGGGGGCGCCCAACGATCTCGAAAATCCTTCCCGCTCCGCGATCGATTGTGCGCTCAAGATGCTCGAGAACCTGCACGTGCTGCAAACCAGCGATCCGCGCTTCGCCGACCTCGACATCGGCATCGGCATTTCGACCGGCGACGTCGTGGTCGGCAATCTCGGCGGCGAAAACCGATTCGACTATTCCGTCATCGGCGACACCGTCAACTTTGCCTCGCGGCTCGAGGGTCTCACGCGCCATTTCAAGGTGCATCTGCTGGTAAGCCGTCAAACCTACAGCGAAGCGGGCGAAGGTTATATCGGGCGCGAGCTCGGGCTGGTGAAGGTCAAGGGAAAACAGCTCTTCGTGCCAATTGTCCACGTCGCAGGACGCGCCAACGACAGCGTCGATCCTTCGTTCTATCGCCACTTCAGCGATGCGCTCACGATGATTCGCGCAGGCGATGTATTCTCCGCGCGCCAGGAACTCGAGCGCCTCAGCGAGACCAGTCCCGACGATACTCCGGTGCGCATTTACCTCGACAAACTCGCCGCCGACCCCGATCATCCACCGACCGAGATGGTCTTCGAGTTCGAGAGCAAGTAGCCGTTAACTGGTTCGCCGCGCGCAATCGTGATAACAGAGTAGCTTCTACCTCAACTCGTAGAGGAGCATCGAAATCCCGCAAGTGGTTACGCACGACAAGGTCAAGGTCGCAGTGGTTGGCGCCTCGGGATACTCGGGTATCGAGGCGGTTCGCATCCTCTCGACCCATCCGTTCGTCGAGCTGAGCGTGCTCACGTCAGAACACTACGCCGGGCGCGAGGTCGCCGACGTTTATCGTCACATGGCCGGCGTCGACCTGCCACCGTTCGAGGAATTGCGTCCTGACCTGGTGCAGGGGCGCGCCGAAGTCGCCATCTCGTGTCTGCCTGAGACGGTCGGCACCGCGCACACTGCTGAACTGATCAAAGCTGGCATCAAAGTAGTTGATTTGTCCGCCGACTATCGCTTCAAGGACGCGGCACAGTTCCGCACGACCTACGGCATCGAGCATCCCGCACCGCAACTCCTCAAGGAGGCGGTCTACGGGCTCAGCGAGTTCCATCGGCATGAACTTCGCGAGGCGCGCCTGGTCGCCACCCCCGGATGCTTCCCGACCGGCGCGTTGCTCGCGCTGCTGCCGCTCATCAGGCGCGACTTGATCGAGCCGTCATCGATAATCATCGACGCGAAGTCGGGCACGACCGGCGCACGCCGCGCTGCCTCAATCGAGCAGCTGTTCGCCGAGGTCAATGAAAACTTCCGCGCCTACAAGGTCGGCAATCATCGCCACGTGCCCGAGATGGAGCAGGAAATCTCCGCAGCACTCGGCCGGGACATCGCATTGCTGTTCGTCCCGCATCTGCTGCCGATCACGCGCGGCCTGTTGAGCTCGATTTTCATGCGCCCGCGGGCAGGCACCACCGAGAGCGACGTTCACGCGGCCTTCGAGGCAAGCTTCGCCAAGTCTCGCTTCGTGCGAATCCTCAAACCCGGAGAACTGCCCGAGCTGCGCAACGTGCGCGCGACCAACTACTGCGAGCTGGCCTTCATCCTTGATCGCCGGAGCGAAACGCTGCTGGTACTAACCGCGATCGACAACCTCGGCAAAGGCGCCTCAGGCCAGGCCGTCCAAAACATGAACCTGATGCTAGGCTTCGACGAAGCCGCCGGTCTCCTAAACGCCGCCCCCGTCCCCTAATTCGCTCGCCGCTAACGAGACCGGTTCTCTTCCCGGATACCTCGCCCGTTTACGGGAGAGGCGGCCGACCGCATCGCGATCGGTAGGTTGAGGGTTCTGGGGACCCAGACTCTCGGCACTTCGCAACGGTCTTGACCTCTGCTGGCCAGACGGCTAATTTTTTGGCCGTGCAGTCAGAAATTGTCACAAGCGGTCAGGAGGAGCGCTCCTTCATCGAAAATGCGCGCCGCGCACAAATAATCGAATGCGCAATCAATGTGATCGCAGAACTCGGATACGCGAAGGCTTCGTTGGCCGAAATCGCCAAACGCGCTGGCGTCAGCAAGGGCGTGATTTCCTATCACTTCGCCGGTAAGGGCGAGTTGATGCACCAGGTCGTTAACACGGTGATGGAGCAAGCCGGCGCGGTGATGCTGCCCCGGATCTTCGCCGAGCACAGCGCCGCCGGAATGCTGCGCGCGTACATCGAGAGCAACATCGAATTTATTAATGCTCACCGCAACCACATCATGGCGGTGATGAACATTGCAGGCGGCATCCGCGGCGATGACGGCAAGCCGATGGTCGATCTCACGCTGACCTTCGAGCCTGCGGTGCGCGCGCTGGAAAACCTGTTACGCTCCGGACAGGAGCAGGGTGAGTTTCGCGAATTCTCGACCCGGGTGATGGCGGTGACGATCAGGAACGCTATCGACGCGGTCTCGCTACAGTTGGCCGCATACCCGGAATTGGATCTCAAGATCTATGCGAACGAATTGGCGACGCTGTTCAACGTAGCGACTCGCAAGTAGTTCGCTGCAGCAGAGGTAATTCCAATGGCATCGTCAGGAGCAACACTGGTCAGACCGGCGGTCGCCAAGAATGACGAGATGCGCGACGCCGGCGTCGCGCGGCCTGCGCACAACGTCGCGCTCGGCTACCTGCGGGGTTTCCTGGTAGTGCTGGTGCTCGCGCATCACTCGGTGCTCGCTTACATCGACTCGCCGGTACCGCAAGCGAAGTCGCTGCTGGCCCAGCCGCCATACTGGCGCGCTTTCATGGTGGTGGATCCTCACCACTGGGCTGGATTCGGTCTGTTCACCGCCTTCAACGACGACTTCTTTATGTCGCTGATGTTTTTCGTTTCCGGTCTGTTCGTATGGTCGAGCCTCAAGCGCAAAGGAAACTCAAGCTTCGTCCGCGAGCGGCTGCGCCGCCTCGGCATTCCGTTTCTGTTCGCGGCGGCGATCATCGCTCCCATCGCTTACTATCCCTCTTACCTGCTGACGATCGGGCCGCATAGCGTAACCGATTACATTCACGATTGGCTGTCGTTTGGCGACTGGCCGACAGGACCGGCGTGGTTCATCTGGCTGCTGCTTGCGTTCGATCTCTGCGCCGCCGCGTTGTTCGCGCTATTCCCGAATTTCGGCGAAATGCTCGGCCGCCTGGCATCGAACGCGCGGCTCCATCCGGTGCGATTCTTTCTGATGCTCATCACGGCTTCTGCCGCTGTGTTCATTCCAATGCTGGTCATCTTCGGCGCAATGGCGTGGACCAGCATAGGACCGTTCCAATTCCAGACCGCAAGGCTTTTTCACTACGCGCTCTATTTTCTTGCGGGAATCGGCGTCGGCGCATACGGCATCGAGCGCGGCTTGCTCGCGCCCGACGGAATGCTCGCGCGCCACTGGATGCGGTGGACAATTGGAATGGCCGTCGCATTCGCGGTGAGCGTGGTGTTTATGCTGATCGTGATTTCAAAGGGCTCCACGATGTCGCCGATCTTCCTGAACGGTGTCGGCGGTGCGATGTTCGCGCTGACTTGCGGCGCGATATCGTTCGCGTTCATCGCGTTGTTCGTGCGATTCGCGACGCGCCGCGTATGGATCTTCGACAGCCTGAGCGACAACGAATACGGGATGTACCTGATCCACTACATGTTCGTGTCGTGGCTGCAGCTCGCGATTCTAGCCGCGCCGCTGCCGGCGATTGCAAAAGGAGTGATCGTATTCGCAGGCGTGCTGCTGCTGAGCTGGGGCACCAGCGCGTCAATCCGCCGGATTCCGGCCGTCGCACGAATCGTTTAAACACTGAGTCTCGTTCGGTCTCCGGGAAACAATCGCGGGATTTAGATCCGCAAGGCTCTAATTTTGTAGCGACGGGAATGCATTCAGCTTGTCTTAAAACTGGCCGTTGTTGTAAATTTTTTTTGTAACGAAAATTTTTTGGGAACGTAGGTTGGACTGATGCGAATCTTCCTACTGCCTTCTGATCCCGACTTCCCGACCGGAGAATTGGAGATGCGCGCGTGTCGGGTGCTTCGTCACCACATGATCTTATCCGCGCGTCCGGGCGGCATCGTGAATGACCGTGCTGTCGTGCTGGTCTCCGCGCCCGACGCACAACAAGCTGTCGCGATACTGAAAAAATCCGGAATAGAGTCCGTCGCGGACCCGAACTAGAACAAACCGTCCAGCCTATCCGTCACAGTCAGTAAACCAGACGCCGGACCACCAATGGCTGGCCGTCTGGATTTTCGCACTGACTGACTCCCGAAATGACTTTCCCCGATGCTCCGTTCAGCGATTCAAACTTGCCTTGCACGACGGCCTCAAATAATTTGAAAAATGCACTCGCTCCATATGCTTAACCTTCATCGAATCCTTTGACCTCGGTCTTCGGCGTTTTTTATGTGGATTGTCCGTCTCGCGCTTCGCCGGCCACTTTCGGTCGCCGTGATGGCGCTCCTGATGCTGGTACTCGGCGTCCTTTCGTTCAGCCTCATGAACGTCGACATCTTCCCCTCGATCGATCTGCCAGTCGTGCTGGTGGTCTGGAACTACCCCGGCCTCTCCGCTTTCGACGTCGAGCGCCGCATGGTCTTCATCTCCGAGCGCGCTTACTCGACTACCGTCAACAGCATCGAGCACATCGAATCCGAATCGATCAACGGCATCGGGATTCTCAAAGTTTATTTTCAACCCGGCAGCGACATTGGCGCCGCTATCGCGCAGATCAACGCCGTCTCCGAGACCATCCTGAGCAATCTGCCCCGCGGCATCGAGCCGCCGCAGATCATTTCGTATAACGCCAGCAACGTCCCCGTCGCGCAGCTCAACATTTACAGCGACGTGCTCTCGACCGCCAAGCTCTTCGACTACGGCCTTAACTTCATCCGCATCCAGCTCTTCACGATTCCCGGCTTCTCATCGCCCGCGCCGCTGGGCGGCGTCCAACGCGCGGTGATGGCTAACCTCGATCCCACCGCGCTCTACGCCAATGGGATCTCCGCCTACGACGTCGGCAACGCCCTGGATGCCACCAACGTCGTCATCCCGTCGGGCACCGCCAAGATGGGAAACTACGAATACAACGTCGATTTGAACATGTCGGTGAACAAAGTCCCCGACTTCAATAAGCTGCCCATCAAGTACCTCAACGGCGCGCCCGTTTTCCTCAATGACGTTGCGCACGTCACCGATACCCATCAGCCGCAAACCAACGTCGTGCGCTTCAATGGCCAGCAGGCCACCTACCTGCTCGTCGTCAAGCACGCCGACGCTTCCACGCTGACGGTTGTCGACGCGGTCAAAGCGAAGCTGCCTGAGATCCGCGCCACCGCGCCCAAGGGCCTGAACGTGATGCTCACGTTCGACCAATCGCAATTCGTGCGCGCCGCGCTGCGCGACGTCGTACAGGAAGCGGTCACCGCTGCCGGGCTGGTCGCGATCATGGTGCTGCTGTTCCTGGGATCGCCGCGGAGCATGCTCATCGTCATCACCTCGATTCCGCTGTCGATTCTGACCGCGATCATTTTCCTTCATCTGAGCGGTCAGACCATCAACACGATGACGCTGGGCGGGATCGCGCTCGCGGTCGGGATGCTGGTTGACGACGCTACCGTCGAAGTCGAAAACATCCATCGCAACCAGGCGCTGGATAAGCCGTTGCTGGTCGCGATTCTCGACGGCGCGTCGCAGATCGCCACGCCGACCTTCGTCGGCACGCTCGCCATCTGCATCGTCTTTTTCCCGGTGGTGTTGCTGACCGGAGTCGCGAAGTTCCTGTTCACCCCGCTCGCGCTCTCGGTCGTGTTCGCGATGCTCACCTCGTACCTGCTCTCGCGCACGCTCGTGCCGACGATGGCCCGCCTGCTGCTCCCCGAGGACCACGAGGAAACCCTCGGCAACGGCCGATGGGGCCGCATCGTGCGCGGTTTCGACGCCCGCTTCGAGAGGCTCAAGGAGCGCTATCGCTACGCGCTCGCCGGGTTCATCGCGCGCCGAAATTTCTCGCTGGTCTTCGTCGCCATCATCATCCTGTCCTCCTCCGCCCTCCTGCTGGTGATAGGCGAGGATTTCTTCCCCCGCATCGACGCCGGCATGATGAGCTTGCACGTGCGGATGCCCACCGGAACCCGCATCGAACATACCGAGCTCGTGGTTGACCGGATCGAGCAAGCGATTCGTACCGTGGTGCCAGACAGTGAACTCCTGGGCATCAGCGACAACATCGGGCTGCCGCTCTCCTACGATTTGGCGTTCTATCAAACCGACACGATCGGGCCGCAGGATGCCGACCTGCTGATCCAGTTGAAGCCCGATCATAAGCCGACCGCCGGCTACCAACAGCAAATTCGCGAATTGCTCGGGCGCAAGTTTCCGAATGTCACCGTGTATTTTCAGGCCGCCGACATCGTCAGCCAGGTACTCAATTTCGGCTTGCCCGCCGCTATCGACGCGCAGATCAACGGCAACGATTTGCAAGCTGATTACGACATCGCGCTGCGCCTGAAGAACAGAATGAATCTCATTCCTGGCGTCAGTGATCTCCGCATCGCCGAGCCGCAGGACTATCCGAGCTTCTTTGTCGACGTCGATCGCGACAAGGCGCTCCAACTCGGCATCACGCAGAATCAGGTCACTTCGAGCGTGCTTGCGACGCTGTCGGGCGCCTCGCTGTTGCAGCCTAACTTCTGGCTCGATCCAAAAAATGGCGTCAACTACAGCGTCATCGCGCAGTCGCCGCAACATCTGATCGACTCGGTCGCCGCGCTGTCGAACATTCCGCTGAGCACACCGGGTTCATCGTCTGGACTCAACGGCCTGCCCGCGCCTGCTTCTTCAACCGCAGCAGACAACACGCAGGCCCAGGCCCAGCTGCTCGGCAACCTCGGCACCATCACCCACAGATGGGATCCCGCCGTCGTCGCGCATTACACCGTCCAGCGCGTCATCGACGTCGACGCTGCCGTGCAGGGCCGCGACCTCGGCGGCGTCGCCTCCGCCGTCCAGCGCGAGATAAACCACCTCGGTAAGCTGCCCGCCGGTACCCACGTCGTCATCCGCGGTCAAAGCCAGGCAATGCGCGATTCGTTCCGCACCCTTGGCGAGGGCATCGTGCTCGCGATCATTCTCGTGTACCTGCTGATGGTCGCCAACTTCCAATCGTGGCTCGAGCCTTTCGTCATCATGATGGCGGTGCCGGGCGCGCTGGCCGGCGTGCTCTGGATGCTCGCGATTACAGGCACGACTATCAACGTCGAATCGCTGATGGGTGCGATCATGGCGGTCGGCGTCGGCGTCGCCAACGGCAACCTGCTGATCACGTTCGCCAACGAATTGCGCGAGGAAGGCTACAGTCCGCTGGCCGCCGCCGTCGAAGCCGGCCGCATCCGCTTCCGCCCGATCATCATGACCGCGCTCGCGATGATCCTGGGGATGCTCCCGATGGCGCTTTCGCTCGGCTCCGGATCCGAGCAGAATGCCCCGCTCGGGCGGGCCGTGATTGGCGGGCTGATGGCAGCCACTATGATGACGCTGTTCGTCGTGCCGGCCGTCTATTCGATCTTCGGTCGCGATGTGATCGGCAAAAAGCAGCGCGACCGCGAGATCGAAGAAGTCACGCTGCCGGGTGCTTAGAATCTAATTTATGGCTGAGATACAAGAAGACGATCCGAAAAATTTCAGTGTGCCTGCCCCGGGCGGATTTTTCTTTGCCGGATGGGCGATCGCAATCATCGTCGCGTTGGTCGCCACAGCCGGCCTCGTGCTCGCCCGCGAGCTGTGGCTCGGCCGCCAGACCTCGGACCTCGCGCAGCAGCAGGCACCCGGTCCGCATGTGCTCGTCTCCGACGTTCTGAAGGCTTCGCCCACGCGAGATTTGAAGCTGCCGGCGAGTATTCGCGGCTACGACGAAACTGACATTTACGCCAAGGTTCCCGGCTATCTGAAGACCATCAAGGTCGACAAGGGCGACCGCATCCACACCGGCCAACTGCTCGCGGTCCTGACCTCGCCCGAACTCGATCAACAGGTCGCCAACGCGCGCGCGAACTATAACCTTGCTCTCGTCACCGACAAGCGCAATCAGGTCCTGGTACGCAACCAGGTCATCCCGCAGCAGTCCGCCGATGAAACGCACTACACGATGCTCCAGTACAAGGCCACCCTTGAGCAGGACCTCGCCGATCAGGCCTACGAGATAATCACGGCGCCCTTCGACGGCATCGTCACCGCGCGCTACATCGACCCGGGCCACCTGGTGCCCGCGAACACCACCCCCGGCACCCCGGGGTCAGGCGCGATCATCTCGGTCTCCCGCATGGCTCCACTGCGTGTTTTCGTTTACGTGCCCCAGAACGTCGCGCCATTCATCAAGAATGGCGACGCGGCCACGATCACCGCCATCGGCTACACTGGCCAGAAATTTACCGGCACTATCACGCGCCATCCGGAAGCGCTGGCCGCCGACACGCGCACGATGCTGGTAGAAGTAGACCTGCCCAACGAAAATGAAGTCCTGTACCCCGGAATGTACGCCACCGCCGAGTTCACCGTCGCGATGGGCACCGGATCCCCGATGGTCCCCGATGACGCGCTGGTATTCCGCGACGGCAAAGTCTACGTCCCCGTCGTCCGCAATAACCAGTTACACCTGACCGAAGTAACACTAGGCTACGACAACGGCCAGACGGTAGAAGTCCTATCCGGCATAAATCCTACAGACAAGGTAGCAGTGAACGTAGGCCAAGCCGCTCGCGATGGCGAAAATGTCCAACCAGTAGAAAACACCAAGTAGGGTTTATCTGCGCGATTGTTCCCAGTCTTACCTTGGGAATCCGATCGAATCGCTCTTTTCATAGTGCTCGCAATCTGCTCTGCTGGCCCGAAGCTCGCGGAAAGAACTGATGGTATCCGTGTGCGGAACACCTAATTCTCCGAAAACCTGGGAGGGAGCGAATTACATGCGGTATCTGCGGACGATTGTGGCCTCCGGTCTGATCCTTGTTGCTTGGGGATGCTCGAAATCGAATCCTCTGCTCGGCAAATGGAAGTTGGCTCCGAACCAGGGCAACGAATGCTTTGCGCTCAGTCAAATCGAGTTCGGCGACAAAACCATGACGATGGCCACGCCGCTGGCTCCAGTATCGATGGCGGTGACCTACTCGCGCGATGGCGACAACTACGTGGTCACGGCAGGGAATGGTGAGGCGTTTTCATTTCAGACAGAAAGCGGCGGCCTCAAGTCGGTTACCCCGGAATGCCACCTGGTGCCAAACAACTAGAGGCAGCAGACCGCTCCAGTGTCTGGGTTCCCCTTCCTACTATGGGAAGGAGTTAGGGATTAGGTCGCCATTCACTCAGCGAGTCCGATAAACTCGCACGGTGCCCAAGCATCTAACGCTCCGAGTTCATTTGCCGCCGGCGCTCGCGGGGCAGCTCGGTGCGCGGCGCAAACAAACCGGACAAACTCTGTCTGCAATCGTCATCCAGGCACTCGAGCGTCTGCTCGGCGATGAAGATAAGACGGTGTTCCAAACTTCGACCGTCAACGCCCTGATGGAAGGCGCTTCCACCGGCGACATGACGATGGGCGAGCTCAAGACTCACGGCGATTTCGGCCTCGGAACTTTCGACGGACTCGACGGCGAGATGATCGAGCTCGACGGCAAGGTTTTCCAGGTGCGCGCCGACGGCCATGCGCATCCGGTCGAAGATTCCGCACGGACGCCGTTTGCGACGGTGAGCTTTTTCAAAGCCGACGAGAGTGCGCGCCTCGATCGCCCGTGCGATCAGCCCGCGATGCTCGCAGCCGTCGCCGCGATGCTCCCCTCGCAGAACATCTTCCACGCGCTCCGAATCGAAGGCCGTTTCGAATACGTGAAGACTCGTGCCGTCGCCCGGCAGGACAAGTCAGTCGGACTCGAGGACGCGGCGCGCGAACAACCAATCTTCGAGTTCCACGACGTCGAGGGCACCATAGTCGGCTTCTTTACCCCAGACTACCTGCGCGGCGTCAACGTGCCAGGCTATCACTTGCATTTCATCACCGCTGATCGCTCAGCGGGTGGCCACACGCTCGACTGTCGCACCAAAGACGTGACGATCAAAATTCATCACATGCCCGAATTCGAACTAGGCACGCCCGGCACCAAAGAATTTCTGAAAGCCGATCTCTCCCGCGACCAATCCGACGCCATTAAAAAAATCGAACGCTAGATGACTTACAGGGCGGCGAAGTTGCGATTTTCGTGCGGCCATGGCGGCGCATTCGCGATCGCGCCGATCACTTCTTCAGGCCTCTCGACCAGCGACCACATCTCGCGATGACGCTCGTCCATGAAATGACGCTCGATGCAGCTCTCAAGGAACTTCACGCACGGAGTGTAAAAGCCCAGGGTGTTTACCAGCACGATCGGACCGCCGAATAGTCCGAGCCGCTTCCATGTGATCGCTTCGAACAACTCCTCGAGCGTGCCGCATCCGCCGGGCAGCGCGATCACCGCGTCGACTTCCTCCATCATCATGCGCTTGCGCTCGTGCAGATCGTTCACGATCACCAATTCGCTCAACCCGCGATGGCCCCATTCGAGGTCGTACATGAAACGCGGCAGCACGCCGATGACCCGTCCGCCCTCCGCCAGCGCCGCGTCCGCCAGATGCCCCATCGAGCCGACACTGCCACCGCCATAGACCAGCGTGACCTGGTTGCGCGCCAACTCGCGTCCCAGCCGCGCCGCCGCGTCGTGATAGGCGGCGTCGCACTGACGGCTCGACGCGCAATAAACACAAACTCGCTTGATAGCCATCGCGCGATCGTATCAAGACCGATTCGCGCCCATCCAGATATCCGCTAGCTTTTACCTTCGCTGCTTTTCCAGGTCGGCATCATTGTGTTCGACGGTACTGGCTCGCCACGCGCCTTGCGCGCGGTTTCGATACCCGCGATCGGAAGACCCTTTGGGTCGAGCACGCCGAGCTGCGCGAGCATCGTCCCCTGATCCCAGTAGATATGCTCGTTGTAGAGCTTGTCGCCGCGAAACTCGATTACGACCACGGTCGGAACCTCGGCGTATTTTCCGGTGGGCGCGACGCCCGGCACCAGGAAATCGATTTCGCGGTCATGCGTGAAGCAGAAAAGCAATTCGTCCACGACGCGGTCGGCGCCGATCGTGCGCGAAATCGGCACGACCCTGGTATCGGCGGGCAGGCGCGAGATGAAGTGATACTTGTAGAACCGGTGCAACTCTTTGACGCCGTAGCCGCCGGTCAGTGTCGGCACGTGATTGACGTAGGCGTCGGAGGTCATCGTGGCGATGGTCGCATCGGCATCGCGATCCTTGAATTCCTGATCGACGTGATGGTCCCACAGCGCGCTCAGGTCATAGCGCGGACCGAGCGTGCGCCGAAACAGTCCGATCGAGCGCGAGCGGGCAAGCTGCGCAGCGAACGGATCGTATGCCTCAGTGCGCCTGTCATTGTTGAAGGCATGGCCGGCGTCCGCATAGACGTAGAACTCGGCGTCGTCATGCGCACTGAACGCGGCGCGAATCTTGTCGCGCGTCTCCGGCGGCACGGCAGCATCCTTGCCTCCGAAGTGGAACATGATGGGGCATCGCACTGACTTCACTTCGTCGAGATGCCCGTCCATGCGCGTGCCGTAGTAGCTGACTGCTGCGTCGACGCCCAGCCGCGCTGCGGCGAGGAATGCGAGCCGTCCACCGAGGCAATAGCCGACTGCGCCGACCTTGCCCTTGAACTCGGGCCGCGCCTTCATCGCTGCGATCGCGTCGCCCATGTCGCGCACGCCCTGATCGATATCGAAGCGTCCGCCAAGTTCGCGCGCAGTTTTGACGTCTTCGGGACTGAAACCCAGATCGACGCCGGATTTCAATCGCCAGAACAAGTCGGGCGCGAGCGCGACGTATCCTTCCTCGGCCCACCGGTCGACGACCGAGCGGATGTGCGCGCTGACGCCGAAAATTTCCTGGAGCACCAGGATCCCTGGGCCCGATCCCGACGCGGGGGTCGAGAGGTAGCCGCCGAACGTTCCGCCATCGTGCGCTTTGATCTCGATGTTCTTGCCCATCTGCGGACTCCTTATAGATGTCGATTTTCCATATATCACCGCGGTTGGGTGGAACGGCAGACGGGGTATTGGTTTTACTAAGCGGAGTGACGTCGGCGTAAACAAGGCAAAAGAAGCAGAGGTGCACGGGAGCAACTGGATTTGTACGTATGCTACAAATAGACGGATTGATATAACAGGACGACATCATCACCATGAGGTGAGGATTAGCGAAAATACCGCCAAATTGAAGCAAAAAATTCACTTCAGACGCTGGTTGGCGTCTGCGCCGTTCTGTTTTTCGTCATCGCGGTTTAACGGTATCAACTTTGCGTAAAACACCTCTTGTGATGGTGCGTTAGGTCTTGATGCAACGTATCGGGAGGGGTTTATGCTGCGAATCAGTGGAAGAATAAAGTCGTCGCATGATCTGTTTCTGGTCATTGGCGCGGTGATTGCGTTAGCCATGATCGTCTCGAAGATGGTCCACAACTGGAAAAGGATGCCGCCGAGCCTGGGGATGAGTACTGCGGCGGTCATGGTTGCGGACAGCAGTGACGTGCGACGCTGATTGAGTTCTGTTCGGATCGCGCGATGCGGGGGGAGGGGAGACACATCGCGACCAAGCCTTGGACCAGGAGCAGGGCCCGGAATGCCGGGCCTTTCTCCGTTTTGGCTCCGCGTGGTCTTGCTCACCGCAAATCTGGGCGTAGTCATCTTTATTTAGCCATAGACGCACTGCGCTGAGGTAAGTAAGATGCGAGCGCAAGGTGTTCCAGGATTCGGCGGGGAAAGTGACAGCGCGATCGTTGAGGAGTTTAGTGCTGGGTGCGACGGCGTTGGTCGCAGTCATCCCAGGCTTAGACCTGATGGGCCACGCGCCGGCGGCGGGGCAATCGGCCTCGGCTCACGCACAGACGGCCGCGCGCGCGTTGGAGCCGGGTTACACCGGGACATTTCTCTATCGCAACGATAATTTTCGCACCGGCCAGAACCTGGCCGAAACCGTCCTGACTCCTACGACGGTTAATGGCACGCAATTCGGCCTGCAGTTCACCGATACAATCGACGCGGCCGCCTACGCGCAGCCGCTGTACGTGCCAAATGTGGTGATCCCGAACCAAGGAACGCACAACGTGGTTTACGTCGCGACCGAAAACGACAGCGTGTACGCATTCGACGCGGATCAGCAGGGTCCTCCGCTTTGGCAGACCAGCTTTATCGATACGAAGAATGGAATTACTCCGGTGCCCTCAACTGATCTTGGTACTTCATGCACCGACCTGGTTCCTATCATCGGGATTACCGCTACACCCGTGATCGATTCGACCAGCGGGACCCTCTACGTCGTGTCCAAGGTCAAGCTGGGTGTGGGAGAATATCAGCAGCAACTCCACGCGCTGGATATCACCACCGGTCTCGAGAGGGCCAATAGTCCCGTGACAATTGCGGCGCAGGTCACCGGAACCGCGCCGGACGCGGTCAAAGGAGTAGTTTCCTTTGATCCGCTATTGCAGCACGATCGGGCGGCGCTGACGCTGGCAAACGGCGTGGTTTATCTGACCTTCGCGTCGCATTGCGATATTATCCCGTATCACGGATGGATTCTCGGCTACGACGAAACGACCTTGGCGCAGGAAGTTGTGTATAACACCACGCCCAACGGCAGCCAGGGCGGCATCTGGGAGTCAGGATGCGGTCCGGGGGTCGATACTAACGGCGATTTGATCACGATTACCGGCAACGGAATCTTCGATACCAGCACGCCCACGATCGATTATGGCGACAGCTTTCTGCGGCTGACGCCCGGCGCTGGAACCTTGTCGGTTACCAGCTCCTTCACGCCGCTCGACGAGCTCATGCTGGAGGACGAGGACCTGGACATGGGCTCGGGTGGCAACCTGATGTTTCCCGTTCAGCCCGGGCCAAATCCCAATCTGATGATCGGCGCGGGCAAGCTGGGCACGATCTATCTGGTGAATCGCGACAGCATGGGCGGCTTCAATGCGAGTACGGACCAGATGGTGCAGGAACTGCCTGGCGCGGTGGGTGGAATGTTCAGCACCCCCGCGTACTGGCAAGGGACAGTGCCCAATGTCGGCCTGCAGAACATGTTCTACGCTATGGGCTTTGGCGACTACCCCAAGATGTTCGTCCTTTCCAATGGAATGATTCAGACGCCGCCGGCCTCGACTGCGACCATCTCCATTGGCTTCCCGGGCGCGTCGCCGGTTATCTCCGCCAATGGCGCCACCGGCGGTATCTTGTGGGCGCTCGATAATTCGGCGTTTGGGAGAGCTGGTCCTGCGATTCTTGATGCCTTCGATGCAACCAACCTGCAGAATGTGCTGTACCAGAGCAGCCAGTATCCCGCCGACAATCCCGGACCTGCGGTGAAGTTCACCGTGCCCACAGTAGCCAACGGCTCGGTCTACGTCGGAACGCAGACTCAACTGGGCGTGTTCGGTTTGTTTCCCAATGGAAGAGGGAATCCAACCGCAACTGCGACGCCGACTGCGAGCATCAAGGTTACGCCTTCTGCAACGCCCACTCATACAGTGACTGCGACGCCTGCTCACACTCCCATGCCCACCGCCACGCCTACTCCGATCCCGACCGCTTCGCCGAGCCCGGTCCTCACGACCCTAAAAGCCAATCCGGCATCGATCTCGTTCTCGAGCGAGCTGGTGAACCTTCAGGGCAAATCGTCAAAGGTAACGGTGCGCAACACCGCTAAGGGTGCATCCGTGACCTTGTCACCACCCACAGCCACCACCGGATTCGTCGTGACCTCGAACACTTGCGCATCGGTGATACCGCCGGGAAGCTCCTGTACGATCGAAGTCGCATTCGCACCGGCCGCAACTGGAGAACAACATGGTCAGCTGGAGTTGAACAGCAACGCCATGTTCGGAGTGCGCGCAGTCAAGCTGAAGGGCAAGGGCACCGCGCCGAAGATGAAGACGAAGCCAAAATCGCTGAGCTTCGAACAAGTGGCGGTTAACGGCGTCAGCTCGCCACGGACTATCACCCTGGTCGATGAGAGTGCGGTGCCGATCTCGTTGACGACCGCTCCTGCGGCCACTCCGCCGTTCAATGTGATCGCAAACATGTGCCAGACAATTGCGCCGAACGGAGGGACCTGCGCTATCTCGGTCGAGTTCGCCCCGAATAAGGCCGGCAAATACCATGGCGTCCTCGAAATCAACGACAACGCGGCTAACAGCCCGCAACACGTAAAGCTTTTCGGCAGTACCAAATAGACAATCGCGCCCGGAGACCCTGCTTGCTGGGGGTTTCATGATCTGAAACCCTAAGTGAATCGACGCGCCTGGCGCGCGCAGACCAGCGATGCAGGCCGCTCAACCAAACAGTCCGTCACAACAGCCAAAAGTAGCGTCGTGGATACCGAGACCACGCCGTTACCTCGCGGCCCTGTTCGCAATGCTGATGTCGGCCACGATTTTCGAAGGCTACGACATCACGATCTTCCACCTGGCGACCCCTGAAATCGCGCGGACCTTTCACCTCGCCGATCCCGCCATCGGGCTGATGGCCTCGGTCGTGCGCTTTGGCGGGATGCTCTCGTTTTTCGTGGTAATCCTCGCCGATCGCTACGGCCGAAAACCGATCATCTCCGTCACCATACTGTGCTACACCGGGCTGACGTTGCTGACCGCGCTGTCGGTAGGCGTCCGTTCGTTTACGATTTTCCAAAGCCTGGCGCAGATATTCCTCGCGGCCGAGTTCGGCGTCGCGGTGACGATGATCAGCGAGGAGTTTCCTGACGAAAGGCGCGGGCGCGCGATCGCGGCACTGCACATGGTGGCGTTCCTCGGCGTGACTGCCGCGGCACTCACCTACGCGATGATGGCGGAGTCCTCGTGGGGATGGCGCGGGATGTACCTGCTGGGACTCGCGCCGCTGGTGATGGTTTTTTTTCTAAGGCGCGGGCTGCGCGAGACTGCGCGTTTCCTCGCGTATGAACGGGCGCGCGCCGTCTCGGGCCAGCAGCGTCCTGTCTTCTGGACCTCGATTCGCAACAGTCTCGCCCCGCTGGCCGGGCCGTATCGCTCGCGCCTGCTGATCATGGCGGGACTATGGAACTCGATCGGATTGATCGGCGGTCCGACCGTCACCTACTTCAGCCTCTACGCCCGTCGCGACCATCATTGGAAATCGCACCAGGTCGCCGCGGCAATAATCCTCGCGTACGCGATGGGCACCATCGGCAGCATGTTGAGCGGCTTCGTGATGGACCGGCTCGGACGCAAGTTCACCACCAGTTTCTTCTACCTGATGTCGGCGGTCGCGATGTACGTGCTGTTCACCAGCGACACATACGGCGCAATCCTGTTGGCCGAAGTCTTCACGATGTTCGCGTACCAGGCGGCGCGCACCGCAACCTCCGCACTCTCGACTGAGTTGTTTCCGACCGCGATTCGAGCGACCGGCTACAGCCTGTGCGTGCAGGTGATCGGGCAGATCTGCTGGATGTTGTCGCCGGTCGTTATCGGATTGCTCTCGGGTCCGCTTGGCAGCTTGGGCAATGCCGCATCGCTCTTTGCCATTGGCCCGATCATCGGCGTCGTGATCGTTTACTGTTTCGTCCCCGAGACTCGCGGCAAGACGCTCGAAGAACTATCCCCGGGCATCGAAGGTCCGCCGCTCACGACAGAATAAATCGAGCCCGACCTACAGTCCGAGCCGGTATCTGATCTCGCTCACAATGGCTTGTGGAGTGCCCGAGATATCGACGACGACAGCGTCGCGCGGCTCCTCCAGCGTGTCGATCTGACTCTGGAGCAGGTCGGGATTCATGAAGTGTCCGGTACGCGCTCGTAGCCGCTCGGCGATTACCTCTTTCGATCCCTTCAAATAAACAACCTTCGCCAACTTCGGATCGACGACGATCTCGTCGCGGTACGATTGCTTGAGCGCGGAGCACGCCACGACACCGTTGCGGCCTTCGGTCAGCATGCGCTGGATCAACTTTCGAAGCGCAGCCAGCCACGGCGCGCGATCGGCATCATCGAGCGCGATCCCCCGATGCATCTTGAGCTTGCTCGCCTCGGAATGGAGTTCATCGCCGTCGTGAAACTCCCACCCCAGCGCCGCCGCAAGCGCGCGCCCAACCGTAGTCTTACCGGCCCCCGTGACGCCCATAACAATTACAACCATGGCGCTCCTAAAATCTCCTAACCCTGTTCGTCGCGCAAATTCCTTCCGGTTCCCGTGCCGCTTGGGAAAGGCACCGCCAACCGCATGACCAGCCTGCGCGAACGGGTACAAGGCTTCCTTGACAGTTTGCAGAGTCCGTCTAACATACGGATTGTCACACGAATCGAAGTAGCCGCTTCGGAGGTATCGTAATGTCTGACCCAAATATCAGTGGAAACGAAATCAACGAACCCAACCGTTGGCGACTGGAAACTCCCGGGCATTCCGGATGGAAGCGCACCGCGCGCCCCGACGATCCCGACAAATACCTGATGATTTCGGCGGACTGTCATTGCAACGAGCCGTCGAATCTCTGGTACGATCGGATCGATCGCAAGTTTCGTGATCGCCTGCCCCGAATCGAAGTCGATGAGAACGGCGTCAAGTGGACCATCTCCGAAGGATGGGCGCGCTCGCGCCTGCTCGACAGCCGGCTCGAAGGCGAAGATCATCTGCGCTCGAAGGCGGGCGCCGATCCCGAGCAGCGGTTGAAAGACCAGATTCGCGACGGGGTCGATGCCGAAGTTATCTTTCCCAACAAAGGGCTCACGATGTGGGCGACACCCGACGCCGACTTTGCGCATGCGCAATGCCGCATCTACAACGACTGGGCGTGGGAGACCTTCGCGAAGTATAACGATCGGATGTCGCCGCTCGCCGCAATCGCGACGGCCGATCTCGAGGGATCGATCAAGGAAGTCGAGCGCGTCGCCAAGTTGGGATTTCGCGGCCTGACTCTGCCGTGCAAGCCGATTTTCGGTGCGCATGACGCGCGCCATCCTAACTACAATCTCCCGATTTTCGATCCACTGTGGTCGGTGATCCAGGAAGCCGATCTTCCGATCACATTCCATGTTTCGACCGGCCGCGATCCGCGCGCGGCGCGCAAAGACGGCGGCGCCGTGATCAATTACGTCTCACATTCGCTGGTCCCGACGATCGAACCAGTCGCGAATCTCTGCGGCTCCGGCGTGCTCGAGCGATTCCCGGGAATCAAGTTCGCCGCGATCGAGTCGGGCATCGGATGGGTCGCGTGGGCTCTGGGAGCCATGGACGAGGCCTATCACAAGCATCACATGTGGGCGCTGCCGCGGCTCAAGATGCTGCCGAGTGAGTATTTTCGCGCGCACGGATACGCATCGTTCCAGGAAGATCCGGTCGGACTCGATCTCGCGGTCAAATACAATCTGACCAACAACTTCCTGTGGGCGAATGACTATCCGCATCACGAGGGAAGCTGGCCTCATTCGGCGGAAGCGGTCGAGCGCGAGATGGGCGGCCTGCCCGAAGAAGCACGCGCGAAAATCCTCGGCCTGAATGCGGCGCGCTTGTTCAAGTTCGACGTGGACGCGCTGACGAAATCGCGCCGCGCTCGAGTGGCTTCGGCGAACTGAGCCTGTTGGATGGAGTCAGAATTTTCGCATCACTACGCCAACCTCGAGGGCGTCCGAATCCACTACGTCGCGATGGGGCAGGGCGCGCCGGTCGTCCTGCTCCACGGATGGCCGCAGACCTGGTACGAATGGCGCCGCGTGATGCCGCTGCTGGCGGACAAGTACTCGCTCGTCGCGCCCGACATGCGCGGCCTCGGCGATTCGTCGCGGCCCGCATCCGGCTACGACAAGAAGACCGTCGCGAACGACATCTGGATGCTGATGCACAGCCATTTCGGACACACGCGTTTCGCCGTCGTTGGGCACGATTGGGGTGCGCCCGTCGCATTTCGCCTCGCCGCGGATCATCCGGCCGAAGTGACGCATCTTGCGATGCTCGACGTTCCCGTCCCTGGCGATCAACCCGCCGGCTCCCCGATCGGCGGCGGGCAGCGATGGTGGCACCTGTTCCATCAGGTGCCCGATCTGCCTGAGGCCCTTGTCTACGACCGCGAGCGTCTCTACCTCGAATTCTTCTACATGAACGGATGCGACCAGGCCGGAGCGATCGGCAGCGACGACATCGCGGAATACGTGCGGACCTACTCTCAAGCGGGTGCGATGCGCGCGGGGTTCAACTTCTATCGCGCCCTCCCGAAAGACGTCGCCGACAACCGCGCCACATTTGCGGCGGGATTCAAGCTCCCGATGCCGACACTGGGACTCGGCGGCGGCGGTCCGCGCGGCCGCGGCGACCTGGTAGTCGAATCACTCCGCCGTGTCGCAGTTCGCGCATCCGGAGGGTCTATCGCCGACTGCGGTCATTTCATTCCCGAGGAGAAACCCGTCGAGCTCGCCAACCACCTGCGCGAGTTCCTCGCGAAGTAGATTTTGCTTTCGTTCGCACTCGCACTCTGGTACGCCTCGCACATAATGCAGTCGCTTCAGGAGAAATGCCGTGGATTTTAATATTCCCGCAGATGTAACAGCCTACCTGACGGAGCTCGACGCGTTCATCGAAAAAGAAATCAAGCCGCTCGAACGCGAGAACGACAACATCCGCTTTTTCGACCATCGACGCGAATATGCGCGCACCGATTTCGAGCGCGACGGCCTGCCGCGTCATGAATGGGAAGCCCTGCTCGGCGAGATGCGCCGTCGCGCCGACAAGGCCGGCCACTACCGCTACGCGCTGCCGAAGGAATATGGCGGCAAGGACGGCACCAACCTCGCGATGGCGATCATCCGCGAGTACCTCGCGGCCAAGGGGCTCGGCTTGCACAACGATTTGCAGAACGAAAGTTCGATCGTCGGCAATCTGCCAACGGTGCTGATGTTTCGCGACTTCGGCAACGCGCAGCAGAAAAAGGAATTCATTCCCAAGCTGCTCGACGGCTCGATGCGAATCGCGTTTGGACTCACCGAGCCGAATCACGGTTCCGATGCGACCTGGATGGAAACGCGCGGCGTTCGCGACGGCGATCACTGGCGAATCACCGGCGCAAAAATGTGGAATACCGGCCTGCACGTCGCCACCCACGATTTTGTTTTCGCGCGCACCAGCGGCAAGGACGGCAGCCCGCGCGGCATCACGTGCTTTATCGTTCCGACCAAGAGCGCGGGCTTCAAAATCGAAGAATACCTGTGGACCTTCAACATGCCGACCGATCATCCGCGCGTCTCGCTGACTGACGTCGCGGTGCCGGCCGACTCCATTCTCGGTGATCCGGAAAACGGACTCGCGGTCGCGCAGCATTTCGTCCACGAGAATCGCATTCGCCAGGCGGCGGGCTCTCTGGGTGCGGCGCAATACTGCATCAACGAGAGCGTGAAATACGCCAAACAGCGAAAGCCGTTCGGCAAACCGCTCGCGAGCAACCAGGCGATTCAATGGCCGCTGGTCGAGCTGCACACCGAAGCCGAGATGATTCGCAATCTGATCCACAAGACCGCGTGGCAGATGGATCAAATGTCGAAGCCCGAGGTCGCGCTGAAACTTTCCGACAAGGTCGCGATGTGTAACTACCGCGCTAACCGATTGGTGTGCGAAGCGGCGGATCGCGCGATGCAGGTGCATGGCGCGATCGGATACTCGCGGCACAAGCCGTTCGAGCACATCTTCCGGCATCACCGGCGCTATCGAATCACCGAGGGCTCCGAGGAAATCCAGATGCGGCGGGTCGCGCAATACCTGTTCGGATTTTTCAAGGATCGGAAGGTGGCGGAGGAGTAGGGCCGCTCGCAGCATCGGAGAGCAAGAGAGGTGAGCCGTCGCGACAAAATAATCCTAGCGATCTTCATCATGTTCGTGACTACCTATTTCTCGATCATGTTCCTAGCAGGCCCACTAAGTCCTTTTCCAAAGTAGGGACTACCTAGTCGCCAGCATGAGCAACGAAGATTTCACCTTGATTCTGCAAGCGGCAATCGCGCGTTACGTCGGCGCGCCGGGGACAATCCACGACCTGCAACGATTGACGGGCGGCGCGAACAAAACTACGTGGTCGTTCGATGCGGACGTCGAAGGCACGCGCGCGCAATTCATCCTGCAACTCGCCAGCCCGCGCGCCAACGACGAAAGCAATCCGCTGGCGGGAGTATCGCCGCATCTGGTCGCCGAGGAAGACGCGCGGCTGATGATCGCGGCGGTGAAGGCGGGCGTGCCGGCTCCTCGAGTGCGCGCGATTCTCAAGAACGACGACGGACTCGGCCCCGGCTACGTCACCGAACGAGTTGCAGGTGAGACGCTCGCTACGAAAATTCTGCGCGAAGAACGTTTCGCCACTGCGCGCGCGACGATGGCGAAACAGTGCGGGACAATCCTCGCGGCAATACATCGCATCCCGGTAGCCGAAGTTCCGTTTCTGATGAAGCTGACGCCGGCGGAACATATCGCGGCGCAGCGCCGCATCATCGAATTCTACGGCTTTCACTCGCCCGCCCTCGAGCTGGGGCTCAAGTGGGCGGAGCAGCACGCGCCGCGGAATACTCGTCATACCGTCGTTCATGGAGACTTCCGCGCAGGCAATTTCATCGTTGGCGAGGAGG
Source organism: uncultured delta proteobacterium (assembly GCA_963850125.1). Classification (GTDB taxonomy): domain Bacteria; phylum Desulfobacterota; class Binatia; order Binatales; family Binataceae; genus Binatus. The sequence goes on from CAWKKB010000006.1 coordinate 40,614, forward strand.
GCATTCGCTGCGTGCTGGATTGGGAAATAGGTCAGAGCGGCGATCCGATGCAGGATCTCGGCTGGGTCTGCGTCAAGACCTGGCGCTTCGGCGGTAAGAAACCGGTCGGCGGCTTCGGCACCCGCGAAGATCTGTTCGAGGCCTACGAGAAAGCCAGCGGACACTCGGTCGATCCCGCGCATGTTCGCTTCTGGGAGGCCTACGGCAGTGTGCGCTGGGGGATAGGATGCTTCAGCATGGGTACTCGCGGCACTGAAGAAGTGGGAATCGAGCGATGCGCGATCGGGCGCCGCGTCGAGGAGCCGCTATGGGACTTTTTGAATCTAATCGAAGGCCGCGACTGACTATCTGACTGACTATAGGACTGACTATGCCACAGAGTACCCCAAAGGCCGCCGTTCTGCTCGAAGCGGCGGTCAAATACCTGGAAACCGAGCTGATGCCGACGCTCGACGGCTACCATCGCTTCCAGACCCGGGTCACCGTCAACGTGCTCAAGACAGTGCGGCGCGAGCTCGCGCTGCGGGGTGCGCAGGCGAAAGCCGAGCACGCGCGCCTCGTCGCAATGCTTGGCCAAGATGGCGAGGTCGAGGCGTTGAGCGTTGAACTCGCTGAACGCATTCGCGCAGGGTCTATCGCGATTGAAGATCCCGCCCTGCGCGCGCATGTTAGGCAATCGCTCGCCGACGCGCTCGCGATCAATAATCCAAAATGGCTGACTCGCTAGCAGCTGCAGACCCCGCTCGCTGGCCACGCGACTTTCGAATCTTCGCCGGCCTCTGCGTTCTTTGGTCGGCAGTTCTGATGGCGCGCTCAATCTTCAACCTGTCCGCCGGGGGAGCGCCGATCGAGGACGTAGTCTTCGGCATCAAGTTTTACGGCAACGAGGCGCGCCTCACGATGGCTCTGCAAGCGGTCGTCATCGCCGCCTTCGGAATTGGAATCCTGATGCGTCAGAGTTGGGGTCCAATCCTGGCGCTGCTCTACATGGCGCAAGTGGTCGCAGGCCATGTGATATTTATCGCGTCGAACCTCGGGGTCGACTCGCAGCGCGTCCACGTAAAGATCGCGTCGGCCGAAGCGCCGGTGGTGCTGTTGATTGCGCTGTACGTAGTGTACCGAGCCCGCCCGCTCCTATCCTGATGTCGATGGAGGCTGGTGCAGTACCAGCACGGGACAAAGAGCATCGCGAATGACCTGCTCCGTGACGCTGCCACGAAGGAAATGCTCGAAGCCGTGGCGTCCATGCGTAAACATTACGATCAAGTCTGCTCCTAGCTCATTCACAGCCCGCACGATATCGATATCAGGCGCGCCAGTTCTGACCTCGGTAACATATGGCACTTCATCCTTGAGGTGTTTGCGGACTATCCGGGCGAGCTTGGCCCTGGCCTCCTTTTCCCAGCGCGGATCGGAATCAAAGGGAAGCGGAACGTCCATGTCGTGCGTCGGTACTCTGGCAATGTGAAGCACTAGAAGATTGGCGTTACTTTCCTTTGCCAAGGCACCGGACAAATGCAACGCGGTCTTTGAACTTCCATCGAATTCGATAGGACACAATATCTTGCGGTATTTCAGCATAGGTTCCCGGGGACATGAGCATCGTCCCAATTTTCAACGCCGCTAGAAGTTTGCCAGCGATCGACCGGTGGCTCTATCGACCGCTGCCTTGGTGACAGAGAATCCGTAAAGAGCGTCGGCGTACGCGGCATCGTCACTAGTGTAGCTGCGTTGCGAATCTTCAAGTTCAATAATACTTGTCAGCCCTGCTTCATAGCGCTTTTCGGCGAGTTCCAGTTCTGCACGGGACGCGGCTAGTGTCTTTTCCGCGCGCATGATTCGCTGAAGAGAAGCCTGCCAATTGAGAAACGCGGTATGAACCTGCAGGATTACTTCTTGCCGCAGGTCTTCGATTTCGCGAAGGATCGAGTGTTGTCGAAACCTGGTCTCCGCGATTTGATCAGTGGTAAGAAAGCTGTTGAAGATTGGCCATGTGATTACTATCCCGGCGTTGAAATTGTTGACAGCAGGAGCTCCAGTTCCCATCGCCGAATACCCCGCCACTGCGTTAGCGCTAGGATAGTAATCACTTTGATACTGGACAATCCTGGCTCCCATAGCCTTTGCCTGATCATCGAGTGCAATCAAATCAGGCCTGCTTCGGAAAGCCTCGTCGAGGAGAGTCTTCAATGATTCGTTGACTGGATAGTAGGTTAGAATGTCCGCGAGTTCGTAGGCGGGCGCGGAATCGCTAAGACCCAAGGCGTTATCAAGTGCGACTTTTGCGTCTTCGTCGCCGTTACGCGCGTCGACAAGATGCAACTGGGCTCGCTCGACCTCGGCTTCCATGACATAGGTATCGAGTTGCGGGCGCAGACCGGCGTTAGCCTTAACCTGGGCTTCGTGCAGGTGATATTGGCGCTGCTCGAGTGCCTTCTCATAAACCGCGATCAATCGCTTAGCCTCCAACAACTCGAAGTACCGTTGAGAGACCTCGTAGATCAGATCCAGCTCGGTGAGCTGCTGATTGGCAGCTGCGGCTGCAGCCTCGAACTGCCGTTCCGAAACAAATCCATGCCGGCGGCCGAAGTCGACCAGAAACTGGGAGAGCATCACACCTCCCATGTAGTTATTGTCGGTGTCCCAACTTTGCGACGTATCATTTGCTGGCAGGTTATGATTCGTTCCGCTTATTCGCGGGAAAGCACCGTCCGCATTGTAGTAGTTGGTATTACCGATGCCATTGTCGGTACTGCGCAGATATTGTGCGGCCCCAAATAGTTGCGGTCCGAGGTATGATCTCGCCTGGCCGACCTGTTGCTGCGCGGCGCGCGTGTTATCAGCGGCCTCCTGGAGTCTGGGATGATACTTCAGAGCGATCTGGATCGCCTCCTTGAGTGTCAGTTGAGAGTCCGGTGGAATTGGCGCTCCACTTGAGTTGGGCGACCAGGTTTGAGCCGCCGGGCCCAGGGTTATGCCTGGAGGCGTATTCCCACTTGACGTCATTGGAGTTCCAGCGGTTGGGGCCGCGACCTGCGGCTCACCGATTGATACTGCCGTAGGACTGGCCGCGTTGGCGATTGGATGCGCTAAGAGTAGCACGCACGAGACAAGGACCACGATTCGCGCAGATTCCATTGTTAGCCTACCCGTCTGTTCGCAATCGATTTGATGCGTGGTATTTTAAGGTCAGTCGGAACTTTGAACCGCTGACGTGGCCTGGATGTTTTCATTCTGGATCCGGCAATCCACCGGTTGTCCCGGAGTAAGAGTGTTATTGTAGGTCGTCACTACCATCGACCCGGGCGACAGGCCCGACGTTATTTCGACATCAGCGCCATTGTTGATCCCGGTTTTCACCGGAACCTCGAGCAGGCGGCCATCATTTACAACCAGTACGCGCGCCGAATTGCCCGAGCCCTGAATTGCTGAGGCGGGTACACTCAGAGCGTCATTGTGGCGGACCAGCTCGATGGTGACGTGCGCATAGCTCCTCGGATAGATCAGGCGCTTCGGATTGTCGATGTCGACCTCGGTCAGCATTGTCCGGGTTGCGAGGTCGAGCGAAGACGCATACCTGGCGACAGTTCCCTTGAATACTCGATCCGGAAACTCGTCGAAGTGCAGGCTGGCCGGGGTGCCGATATGAATGAAAGGATAAGAAGCTTCCGGGACATAGACATAGATCCGCAATTTGTCTATCTCGGCGATGGTCAGGATTGGACCACCGCCTTCGCGATGCCCGCCGGCACCTTCGCTAGCTCCAGGGGAGATCAATCCTGAGGTCTCATCGACTCCGAAATCGCCACCGCCTGCACGGATCAGCGCGCCTGGATCTGCGAATCGTCCCGTGATTACTCCATCGAAGGGGGCGATGATTTTCGTGTATCCATACATAGTTTGCAGAGTTGCAACGGCGGCCTGAGCTTCACGATACTTGGCATAGGCCATGTCGACGTCTTGCTGTGAGATTAGTCGTGAATCGTCCTTTTGAACCTTCCTCAGACGATCGTAAGTTATGCGCTCCATTTCGAGGCTTGCTTGCGAGCGCGCCAGGTTCGACTGCAGTTCTGGTACTTCGATCTGGGCCAGAACTTGACCCTTCTTGACCGAATCGCCTTTGTCGACGGGGATACTCTTCAAGTACCCGGTGACCTTCGAGTGGAGCGCAGCTTCATAGAAGCCGACGACGTCGCCGGGAAGATCAATATCTTTTGCTATTTGCCCGCGGATAGGATGAACGACGTCCACCGTGACTTTCTGAACTGTCGTCATCGAAGTAACAGGCGTATCGCAGCCGGCCGGCCCTAAGACGGCGATCGATAAGATAGCCGTAACCACCACTTTTCGAATGTTCTCCAATGCTTTACTCATAGCTATCAGTTGTCGATGACTGGTTGTGCGGCGGCGTCGATCCGCTGATAGAAGAACTCGTACACGCAAGGTACCAGGAAAAGCGTAAGCATGGTGGAAACGATGAGGCCACCCACAGCGGCTCTTGCCAAGGGGGCCGAAGCCTCGGAGCCCTCGCCGAGTTTCATCGCTATCGGCATAAGACCAGCCACTGTAGCCAAGGCGGTCATCAAGATCGGCCGCATTCTTATCCGCGCCGAGTCGACCGCCGCGCGCCTTAGCTCGTGTCCCTGGCGACGTCGTTCGTTAGCGAAGTCGACGAGCAGAATCGAATTCGACACGACGATGCCGACCATCACGATGATCCCCATGAAGGACTCGATATTAAGCGTTGTGCCTGTTATCCACAGGGTCCAGATGACTCCTATCAATCCCATGGGAACCGCGAACATGATGATCAGCGGATCTAGGAAGGATCGGAACTGCGCAACCATCACGAGGTAAAGCAGAACGACCGCCAGAGAGAGGCCGAAACCGAAGCTGGAAAAGGATTTCTGCATCGACGCTACGGCGCCGCGATACCTGACTGAGACGCCGGGCGGCAGGGTCATCTTGCTCACCTGGCCCTGGATCTTCGCTTGTGTGCCGCCCAAGTCCTCGGTGCTGGGCGCGACAAGGAGGTCGACGACGCGTTGAATGCTGTAATGATCGGCTTCGGCGGGGTGGAACTCTGGAGAAATCGTGGCGACATCACGAAGCAACAGGCTCTGAGCGTGGCCGTTCTCTCGGTTAATCGTCTCGATGGGAATGTTCTGCAGAACTTCTACGGAATCATAACCCTTATTAGATCCAGGATACTGGACCGTCAGAAAATAGTCGTCCTTGTTCGCGTGATCGATCCAGATCGAAGGCTTTATGTACAAGTTCGAATCGAGCGCGGTGATCACGTTCGATATAACTTCCTGTTGCTGGACACCCAGGCGCGCCGCTCTTACGCGGTCAACCTTGATGTTCAGTGTAGGATAGCTCGACTCCTGCACGATGAAGCTTTGCGAGACCTCCGGAAGACCACTAATCTTCTCCTCGAGTTCTCTTGCGGTCATGCTAAGCTCGTCGAAACTGTTACCCGTGAATTGAACATCGATTGGAGCGATCATTCCCAGATTAAGAACGGAGTCGATGATGCTGCCCGAGGAAAAGAGGGTGCGCGCGTTCGGAAGCTGCGAAGGCAGGAGTTTCCGCAACTTCGCTACATAGTACTTGGTCGCATACTTATGACCGGACTTGAGCGCTACCTGGATGAAACCTGAGTCCTGGGCGGCGTTCGGCGAGTAAATCGCGGAAAGGCTGGGCGCGATTCCGATATTCGAGACAACCATATCGAGATCGCTCGGTGGAATTACCTGGCGCACGAGAGCTTCGATTTGGCGTGCCATGTCAGTTGTCAGTTCGATACGGGTACCCGCTGGCGCGCGAAAATTGATGGTGAAGGTTCCGGCATCGGTCTCGGGAAACAATTCGGTACCTAGTAAGGGATACATCGCGAGGCTGACGACGAACAGAATCGCAACTCCACCAACGACTACAGCCTTATGGTTCAACGCCTTTTCAAGAAGACGTTCGTAACCGGTGGCAAAGCGCTCATACGCACGATTGAAGGCGCCGAATACGCCAGACGATTCGCCATGCTCCGTAGCGAGTGCCTGTTCCCTGGTAAGGAAACGAGCACAGTACAGCGGGATGATGCTCATGGCGACCAGATACGATGCGGCCATCGATAGCACTACCGCCAACGCCAGCGCGCTGAACAGGTACCTGGCGACTCCAAACAGAAACATGACCGGGAAGAAAACGATGCAGGTAGTTATCGTCGACGCCAGCACCGGAAGGGCGACTTCCTCGGCGCCTTCGCGGGCGGCGACGTGCGGTTCCTTGCCCTCTGCCAGATGGCGATTGATGTTCTCGAGCACGACCACCGAGTCGTCGACCAGCCGGCCTATCGCAAGCGCGAAGCCGCCCAGCGTCATGATGTTGATGGTCGACCCGTTCATAAAAAGACCGAAGCCGCCAGCTAGAATGGAAAGTGGAATGGACAAGAAAATCGCAAAGGTCGATCGGAAGCTACCGAGGAATATGAGAATCATGAGCGAGGCCAGAACCGAACCGGAGATGGCCTCGTGTTCCAGACTAGACACCGCTTGCCGGACATAAATGGACTGGTCGAAGATAGTTTTGAGTTTCATTCCAGCTGGCAGCCCGAAGACCTTCGGAAGAAGTTCCTTGACTCCATCCACTACCGAAATGGTATTAGCGCCAACCTGCCTTAGAACCGGGATATATACCGACGGCTGCCCGTTAATGAGCACCTTGTTGTATTGAATCTGGGAAGAGTCCTCGACCTTGGCGACATCTTCCATCAGCACGGGAGCCTGACCGCGTCCTATCTTCACCGGTATCTTGCCGATGTCAGGCACCTTTTCGATCATGCTGTTCGAGTAGATGTAGTAGTCCTTGGATCCGATCTTGACGTCGCCTGCGGGCAGGATGAGGTTGGAACTGTCGAGCGCATGCACGACGTCCATCAGCGACAGGCCGCGCGCCTGCAGTGCCTGCGAATTTGCGTATGCCATCACCTGACGAAATTTTCCGCCAAACGGAATCGGCGCAGACGCGCCCGCCACCGTGGCGAGCTGATTCCGAACATTATAGCGGGCTTGATCTTCGAGCTGAGTCTCGTCGTAACCCTTACCCTCGAGCGTGACCAGCACCACCGGCAGAGAAGACGCGTCATACTGCAACACCAACGGCGGGAGAGTGCCCGGCGGCATGATTCCCAGATCAGCCATCGCCAGGGTTCCCATCTGCGCAGCCGCGGATTCGATGTTGGTGCCTGGCTGAAAGAAGACCTTGATGATGCTCACGCCCGACAGCGAACGCGACTCGATATGCTCAATGTTGCTGCCTAGCGTGAAAAATCGCTCATAGCGGAAGGTTATGTTGTCTTCCATGTCGAGCGGCGGCATACCCTGGTAGAAAGTAGCCACCACCACCGCCGGGATTTTAATGTCCGGAAAGACGTCCGTCGGCATCCGCGTAAACGCAGTTGCACCCAGGATGACAATCACAAGCGCTCCGACAATGATTATGTACGGATTGCGCAACGAGAAACTTGGCACGATGCAAACTCCCAACCCCCGGCTAAGAGGAGCCGATGGATTTCAAACTTGAACACTACTGCCCGCGAAAACCTGCTCGCGTGCTAGCTAATGACGAGTCTAGAGTTTGCTTAGAGCGGGTCCTGGCTTGACGCGCGCGAAGGGAGCAGTTTGTTTCGTCTTACTATCGGCCGTACGAAAGGAGTCTCGAATCTGAACCCCAGTGATGGAGTGGCGGCCTGGTCTTCCGAAAGAAGCTTCAGATCCTGCGGCAAAGGAACGCCATTCGCCTCGTAGCCAGCCTTGAGATCGGGCATACGTGACGAATCATCGGTGAAGCGCTGCGGGCCGCTGAAAGTTGTACCGTCGGTCGAACCGCAGGAAAGGCGAACATGCGGATGTAGCACCCGTGGAGTGAAGACCACAATGCTCATCGCGACAAGAATCGTGGCGACGAGCCGCGAGTATGGACAAAAAACCATTCTAATAATCCATCGGGATTCTATCACATTTTGAATGGAAGCCAACCTTCTCGATCGGAGACCCAGAACTGTAGGTCGAGCGGAACTCGGTTTCTTGAAACGATCGAAGCTGCTGCAGGTCTCCCCAGACTGAGATCGTACGGCCGATAGAAAGATGAGACAAACTGCTCCCTTCCGTTCTCCAGATTGAGCTGCTTGAAAACGGAGCCGGCGTGAGCATTGTTAATGTTCACGCCGGCCCTTGATCGATAGCTAGTATCGGAAACTAGTAGCGGAACTCCAGGTGCAGGAAGAATGCGTGGGTGTCGCGTGGAACTGCGAATGGCACCGCCGGCTCGTGTGCGAACAAACTTCCCGCGGGGAACGTGAACTGGCTGTGGTAGTACTGAATGGCTTGTGAATCGAACGCCACCCTCAGGTACCGGTTGATAAGCCACTGCACGCCGAGGTCGTAACGGGTGAAGTCGAGCGGGTCTTTCTGTACTCGAGTGTTCGGTTGAAACCACTGCAGCAGGCCGAAGAGCGTGAAAGGAGTGTGCGGGATATCAAAGTGGCCCAGTAAATCTGCTCCCATCTGCACCGACTGAGAGTTCAGGATGGTGCCGACCATGTGGTTCCAAGCGGTAAAACTGCTGGGTCCCGTGGTCGGAATGCCGATCGCATCCGCAGGTCCGCTGCCCGAGTACAGGTTGGAGCTGGTGAACGCGTTGTGACCGTAATCCCACTCGGCGATGACGCCCCAGGTTTCGGTGTTGTAGTGCGCGATCCCCGCGGCGCGCGCGAGATGCCCGCAAGTGCCGTTGTTGCCATTCAGTTCATTTTCGTCCGGCGTGCACTTCTGCGAGTAACCGAAATCGTAGAAGCCGGTGAGACCAAGGCCGTCGTAGCGTGAGTTTGCGCCAAACGGATTGATCGTCACGCGGCCCATCACCTGCTTGTATGCGCTTCCCTCGAGGGCATGGTAACTGGCGTCGTCGTACACGCCGAAGTCGTAGTCCGCGTATTGCTTCTCGTTGAATTTGATCGGTCCCTTCATCGCGACGCCGACCTGTGCCGAACTCAAGCTCAGGTAGTTCCACGGGGTCAAGGCGGTATAGCGGAAGCCCCACAGATTTTCTTCCCAATCGACCAGCGGATTCTGCTGCTGGCCGAAGGTGAATTTATCGTCGTGCATGGCGTCTATTTTCGCCACTTTCTGGAAGAAGGTGTTGTAGTCCAGATAGGCGTACTTCAAACGAAGTCCCAGGTTGCCGTCATCGGTCTGGGCGTATCCGGTGTTGGTGCCGATCTTGTCGCCGCTGCTCGCGGTGCACTTTATGGGCGCGGTCGTCGTGCAGGTAGTCCCGGTATTAATCATCGCGTACATGTCGGGCGTGAGACGAAACGAAACGTCGTCGATCGGCGTGAATTTCAAGTCGATATACGTGCGGTTGATCGCGAACTCGTTGAAGGAGTTGTTCCCCGGTCCTGGCCACTGCATGTTGGCGTCCATGAACTGTGGACCAAACCCGGTGTGCGACCAGAAGCCGTAGTATGCGTATACCAGCGTGCCGACCGAGATTTTCTTGTACCAGCGATCTCCGAACTCCTGTGCCCACGGTTGAATCGTCGAGACTTGTTTGGCCATCTCGGCGTTCCACTGCTGTTGCTGTGCCTGTCTTTGCGCTTCTTGAGCCTCCATCGCAGCGGTTTCCTGATCCAGTTGGGCCTGGGTCTTCTGGGCGACTCGCCGCTCGACCCTGCGCTCAATCTCTTCGGTCGATCCGGCCGGGATGTACTCGCCGAGCCTGACGCAACGCTTGCATCGCTTGGTGAACACCTGCCCGGTGTTAGGATCGGAGTACAGCGTGATCGACCGCACCTCCTCGCTCCCAGCCGGTCTTGGCGTCATCGCGACGGCGCCGAGCATCAACGCCGCGCCAAGCATCGATAGCGCAACCAATCGTATCGTTCGTCTCATCATCGTCCTCCCTGGACTCTCCCTATCCACGATGCGAAAACTCTCGCCGGCCGAACTGCTCTTGACGAGAACCTCTAGGACGCGCTCAATGCACGAAAATAACGTCCTCCCTCCGCGGCACGGGCAAACTAAAGAGGCGTCGTTACGACATGATGAGTCGATTGTTACGAACTTGCGAATTCTTACGCTGCTAGGGGTCGAAGATTAGCGGAAATTCACAGCCAGGAAGCGGAGTGACTAGCGGATCGCGCTATCGGGTCAGGTGCTGACGATCTGTCCCATCCGTCGGGTCTCGTAGGCGCATAGCTGGCTGATTTCGCGCAAAACGCCGCGAGTTGAGTGCATCGAGCCTCGCTTTGATCGGCACCGACCCGCTGTCCTGCCCCATGATCATGAGGTCGTAGCGCTGTCGCGATGCGGGATAAAATGCAGTCCCTAGGCGTCGGCGCCAAGTCTGATAGTGACTCCGGCGTGGGTCTGTCCGGTCGCGGTCGCGGCGGCGTCGAGATGGTCCCCCACCTCGAACTGAACCCCCTGCGGTGCGTGCCGACTGGATACCAAAGCTCGTCCAGCGCGTGGTCGAGCGCCGAGCGCGCCCGAGGCCGTCCTCGCAGTTCATGGATTCTTAATCCCGCCGGCCTAGGTCGGCGAAGCCGCGAATCGTCAGCGGATAGCCGGGCGCCGTCGCGCCGTCGCCAGGCCCAATTCCCCAGCGCGCAAAGTTCACTGGCAGTCGAACCGCCTTTGCCCCGGGCGTGTCCGCCATAAGGCCGGCGCGCCGCGCCAGCTCCTTTGCGTGAAGTTGCGCGCTTTCCGTGCGCATATCGGAATCGGCAATCGATGCCAAGTTGCTTGTCAATCCGCTCTTAACATGGCATAAATTTCCGACTATGAACCAACTCAAAAGCTCGTTCGTCCTCCCGCGTTCAACTTTCGTATCGTTTGTCTTGACCGTTGCGCTCACTTTGGCGACACCGTGTCGCGCACAGACCTTCTCGCAGTTCGGGTCTGAGATCGAAGACTATTTTGTAAACTGGTTCCCGCGTGTCACTCAAATCCAGAGCGAGCAGCCGCATTGGATCACACCGCTGGTAACGGTCACCCCGCGGCTCGAAGAGGAAGTGCGCTACGACCAGTTCTTCCAGTCGATGCGCAACGGCGTCGCGACCGACAACTTCGGCGGCGGCAAGGGAATCGAGCTTATCCCTTTTCAGAATACTGAAGTCATAATCGGGATCCCGGCGTTCCTGAAGCGCAATATACCGCGCAACACAGACGGCTTCGCCGATTGGCCGTTCCTGCTGAAATACCGGTTCCTCTCCGCCAACGAGGAGAACGGCAACTACATCCTCACCGGCTTCCTGGGATTCAGCGTGCCGACCGGTTCGAACGTCAACGGCAACGGGCATTTTCTCTTCACTCCGACGCTGGCGGGCGGCAAGGGATGGGGTGACTTCGATATCCAGTCCACGGTGGGCGTCACATGGTCGAGCGGCGGACTCGATCGGCTCGGGATGCCGCTGGCGTGGAATACGACCTTTCAATATCGCGTCTTCAAATATTTCTGGCCGGAGTTCGAGACCAACTACACGTGGCAGTCCTACGGCTCCGACACCGGTCATCAGATGCTCTTCCTGACGCCTGGCTTGATTGTCGGGCGTATCCCGATTCACGATCGCATCGGACTGACATTCGGCGCAGGCTACCAGGTCGCGGCGACGTTCCATCGCAACTATAACCACAACGTCGTTCTGACCGCGCGCATTCCATTCTGAAGGTAGTGCGCTCAGCTCTTCATACCTGAGGTCCAACCGAGCAGCATGTCCGAGACGCTGATGCATTCCTTGCCAAAAGTGGGGTGGCGAGGTAGGTGGTAGTTGAAAGTCTAGAAACCTCCTCGCGCTCCGCAAACGGCTGAAGATCGCGCTCAAATTCGACGTGAGAAGCATGCTCCACGCAGGCGCCTCGCGTTTTGGTTGATCGCGGACTTCTGTGCGTGATCGGGCTCCGTCAATTCAAGCACCGGAACGATCGACGCCGCTGTGCCTGCGAACGCCGTATCAAAATAGAGGCGAGCGAGTTGCGTCCGCACGGCGTTTTGCGTGAGTTCAGGAAGGGTTTGCGGCAATGCCCTCCAACTAGGCGAAGACCGCCCGGATCATCTCAGCCATCCGCCGCTCGACCGGCGTCGCCCGGTCCGATAACCGCGTATACCAGTGCGCGGCTCGAAAGTTGCTCTTTCTTTATGACCCGCACGAAAGATCATGAAGAAGCTGACGCCCAATTCGCCAACCAACGCCACGCGGAAGATGCCCGCGTTGCTGTTCGATCTGGATGGAACCCTGACTGACAGCGTCTACCAGCACGCTTTTGCTTGGAGGGACGCGCTTGAACACGTTGGCGTGAACATTCCGTTGTGGACGATTCATCGGCAGATAGGGATGAGCGGCGGGCTCTTGGCGCACAAGCTTCTGAGCCTTGCCGGAAAGCGCTTGACCGCTCAGTTGATTGAAAGAGTAAAGAAATTTCACACCAAATCGTTCAAACGACTCGAGCCCGGCGTCCGGCTTTTACCCGGCGCCAAAGAGCTGCTCGCCGAGCTCTCGCGGCTTGAGGTCCCGTGGACCATCGCGACCAGCGGCAGCCTCGCCGACGTACGGTCGTCGCTCAAGCTGCTCGGGATCGACAAGTCAGCGCCGATCGTGACCCGGGATTCAGTTGAAGCCGCGAAACCCAATCCGGATCTGTTTCTTACGGCCGCCGAAAAGCTGGGCGTCGCAATTGAAGATTCGATCGTCGTCGGCGACAGCGTCTGGGATTTATTGGCGGCGCGTCGCGCAAAAACATTCGGGATCGGCTTGCTGACCGGCGGCTACGGACGCGACGAACTCGAACGCGCCGGCGCTTACCGCGTCTACGACGATCCAAAACAGATGCTCGAGAACCTCGAAGACATCGGCGTTAGCTGAGACTCAACATGTCCGCGGCCGTCGCTCAAAACACTGAAACATTCGAAACCCTGATACCGGCACGGCTGGACCGTCTGCCCTGGAGCCCTTTTCACACACTGCTGGTGATCGGCCTCGGCATAACCTGGATTCTCGACGGACTCGAAGTCACGCTGATGGGCGCGATCAGCGCCGTGCTGCAGCGGCCCGATGTGATGCACTTCACTGCCGCGCAAATCGGGTTCATCGGATCGTGCTACCTGAGCGGCGCTGTGATCGGATCGTTGGTTTTCGGCCATCTGACCGATCGCTTTGGACGGCGCCTGTTTTTCTTTTTAGGCCTCACAATTTATCTGCTTGGCGTGGGCGCTACCGCGTTTTCGTGGAACCTGGCGAGCTTCGCACTTTTTAGATTCATCACGGGCGCGGGAATCGGGGGCGAATACTCAGCCGTCAACTCGGCCATCGACGAGCTGATACCCGCGCGATTGCGCGGACGCGTCGATCTAATCGTCAACGGCAGCTTCTGGCTCGGCGCGGCAGTGGGATCGGCTTCGACGATTGTAATCCTGAATCCGCACATCGTTCCGTATCGTCTCGGCTGGCGACTCGGCTTCGGCATCGGTACCGTGATCGGATGCGGAATTCTGTACCTGCGCAGATTCATTCCGGAAAGCCCGCGCTGGCTACTGGTGCATGGACGCTCGCTGGAAGCCGAAAAAATAGTTGCCGACATCGAACGCACTGTCACTGAGGAAGTGCACCAGAAGCTCGAAGCGCCGCCGGCCAAATCCGCGCTACGGCTGAAAGCGCGCCACCGGTTCGGTATCGGCGCGTTCGTCCGACCACCAATAACGAAATACAAGTCGCGGGCATTTCTCGGGTTAACCCTGATGGTCGCGCAGGCGTTCACTTACAATGCGATCTTCTTCACGTACGCTCTGGTTCTCACCCGCTACTACGGCGCGCGGGTTGATCGCACCGGGCTCTACATGCTTCCCTTCGCCGCCGGGAATTTCCTTGGTCCGCTGTTGCTGGGTCATTTGTTCGACACCATAGGGCGACGTCGGATGATCTCGGGCACTTTTACCATCGCCGCGGTGATCCTGATTCTCACCGGATGGTTGTTCAGCCGCGATCAGCTCACAATTTTCTCGCAGACCGCATTGTGGACCGTGATGTTCTTTTTCGCGTCGCCGGCTGCAAGTTCGGCCTACTTGACAGTCAGTGAGATCTTCCCGCTAGAAACGCGCGCACTCGCAATCGCGGTATTTTATTCGGCAGGCACCGCAGTCGGCGGGATTGGCGCGCCGTGGCTTTTTGGCCGGTTGATCGATACTGGTTCGCGCGCGGCATTATTCGAAGGATATCTGCTGGCGGCAGGACTGATGCTGGCTGCCGCGATTGTTGAGATCAGTTTAGGGGTGAATTCTGAGCGGACCAGCCTGGAAGAGATCGCGCCGCCCTTGTCGACAGCCGATGCGTAATCACGTCCTTAAGTCTTCAGGCATCACCGACAACGATACGACTCAAGGCCTGACCCGCCGATAGGGCGGCGCTAAGACTTCGCAGCGAATGCACGGTCCTCGGGCGGGATGAGACCGGACGATTCTCGCGCTATCACGCCTATGCCACCCAGCACTTGGCTAAACTCGCAAATGCGTGATTCGCCGTAAGGTCAGGCTTGAGAGTCAACTCCAAGGTCGAGAGATTCTCCAACTGGACCTGATAGTCTTCGACCTCGTGGGTTGACCCCTGTGGACTGAAGTTCCACTGCTGGCGAACGATCTCCGTAAACTGGCCATCTATCTCAGCAGACCAACGCAGTGTGAACTCCTGGGTTCGCTCAATTTCTGTCTCCGAAAACTCGAGTCTAATCCGACGCAGCGTTCTCGGGATATCAAAAACGATGCGGACGATCTGCTGACCTTTCTCGGCCGCCCTCCAGCCCGGTCTCCCGCCTGCGGATAAGGCAAACTCAATCGGGAAGTGCGGATCCTCCGAGGTGACCTCGACTCTGGCGATTTCTTCGAGATCGAGCCATTCCCGTTTTGATCGCGGGCGTTGGCTGATTCTATCCGGACGAATCACTTTTTTTCGCATGGCTCTATTCTCCTCAAGGGAGCCCGACTCTACGTAATTCTTTCGTGCATTTGTTGTTGTCATTGGACAGTGCCAAGTTCGCACGGTTCCCAAATTTCGCTAGACCGGAGCTGCACCTCTTCTTTCCGAGGCGGTCCATCAAAATTGCGAATGTGGTCTGACAGGTCGCTCCCGCCCGATGACAATGGCGCGGTACAGTACGCCTTTAAGAGACTGGCCCAAAGTGTTTCTCGACGCCCCCGATGGCCGCTGCCGTGAGGATCGGCTATGGTCGATTGTAGAAGCAATTGAAGCAGGTCAGGCAAT
>CAWKKB010000007.1:0-308530 GCA_963850125.1 uncultured delta proteobacterium
ACCCCTGCCGGGGGCGCGGGGCGAGGAGCCCCGCATCCTACTGCCGATAATTCGGCGCTTCCTTCGTGATGAACACGTCATGCACATGACTCTCGCGCATGCCCGCGTCACTCACCTTGACGAACTTCGCCCGCTTGCGCAGCTCCGCCAGATTTGCCGCGCCGATGTAACCCATCCCGGACTGCAAACCGCCCACCAGCTGCTCTATATTGGACGCAAGCGACCCGCGATGCGGTACGCGCCCCTCGATTCCCTCCGGCACATGCTTGCCGTCGGTCGCGAGCTGCCCGTAGCGATCCCCGGTGCGCTCGTTCATCGCGCCGAGCGATCCCATCCCGCGATAAAGTTTGTAGGTGCGCCCCTGGTAGAGAATCGTCTCGCCGGGACTCTCCTCGGATCCCGCGAACAGTGATCCGATCATCACGCTGTTCGCCCCGGCCGCAATCGCCTTGGTGATATCGCCCGAGAACCGGATTCCGCCGTCCGCGATCACCGGGATATTGCGCGGCTCGGCCACCGTGATCGTATCCATTATCGCAGTGATCTGCGGCACCCCGACTCCCGAGATAACGCGCGTCGTGCAAATCGATCCCGGTCCCATTCCGACCCGGAGCGCGTCGGCGCCGGCGTCGCACAATGCCTTCGCGCCATCGCTGGTCGCGACGTTTCCCGCCACCACTTCGATTCCGGGCCACTCGCTCTTGGTCGCTTTGATCGCGTCGATAACGTTGCGCGTATGCCCATGCGCGGTGTCGATACAAATCACGTCGACTCCCGCACGCCGCAGCGCGGCCACTCGCGCCTCGCGTTCCGGACCGACTCCGACCGCGGCGCCCACGCGCAGCCGCCCCATCTGATCCTTGCTCGCATGCGGATGCCGAATCGCCTTGTCCATATCCTTGACTGTGATCAACCCGCGCAGCCGATTCTGATCGTCGACCAGCGGCAGCTTCTCTATCCGATGCGCCTGCAGAAGCTCCTTGGCGTGCTCGAGATCGATCCCCGGCCGCGCCGTGATCACTTTGCTCGTCATCACGTCGCGCACCTGCTTGTCGAGCCGCCGCTCGAAGCGAAGGTCGCGATTGGTCAGAATCCCGACCAGCCGCCCGTCCGAAACGACCGGCAGTCCCGAGATCCGAAAACGTTCCATCACCGCCAACGCCTCGCCGATTTTCTGCTCGGGACTGACGGTGATCGGATCGACGATCATTCCAGTTTCATATTTCTTGACCGTCTCGACCTCGGCCGCCTGCTCTTCGATCGAAAGATTACGATGTATAAATCCAAAGCCACCCATCTGCGCGATCGCGATCGCGGTGCGCGATTCGGTGACGGTATCCATTGGGCTCGAGACAAGTGGGATGCGCAGCCGTATCTTGGGCGTCAGCGCAGTCGAGACGTCGCAATTCGCCGGCAACAGGTCAGACGATTGAGGCAGCAGAAGAACGTCGTCGAAGGTAAGTGCTTCGCGGAGCTCCTGATGCGCCATAAAAATAACCTCCTCAAAATAAAAAAAGAGCCCGCGGTTTTTCCGCGGGCCCAAGTCGCCCTTCAGTTTTTACACGCAGTCCGTTTAATCAGATGCGCCATAACCGACCCTAACAAGAGCCGGACATCTAATCAATACGCCTTGGCCTTTGGTCGGGCCCTTTGTGGCATTCAGAGCGCACCGAAGAATCCCGTTCTTCCCCTCTCCCAGAATGGGGAGAGGATCGAAGGTGAGGGTCCGAATGCGGCGCGCGATTCGCGCGCTATTCAAGATTCTCCGCTGAGCAGGGTTCGAACATCCGGCACTTCCAATTTCATCGGATCCAGGCCAGGTTCGGACTCATGCAACGACCGCCGGACACGGAGGAAGTCGTCTTCTCAAAGAGAGATTGAACGACAGCTAGGGTTCTCGCTTCCTTCTCTTTTAGACAGCTTGTGTTGCCGGCAAGGTTCGAGATAACGCCGACCGGAGAATTCAACTGCGGAGGAAGTCCACATGAGCTCAGTTGTTAATGAACCAAAAAAATTCAGAGTCGAAGGTTCAAGCGAAATGCTCGAGGCTCTGGCTCACGCGATCGATCTCGCGCTCCAAGTAGCACGCGCTACGCCGTCACGCACCGGCGCTGGAAGTGTCACTCACGGCGCCCTCATAGTCGAAGTGGATGCGACGAACTACGATCACGACGACCTTCGATACGTCATCACAAGCATCGACGACGCCGTGAGAACCATCGCAGGATGGGCCGAGACAAAACGCTGCGACGAATGCGAAGAGCCAGTGGCCTTGCTTTTCGACGATGCATTCCTGGAGACTCGCGGCGGCGACGGCGCAATCTGCTGCCAATATTACCGCCGAATCGAGGACGGTGAAAAACAAACTTAGTGCATCTCAAGGGGAGGATTGATGAATCCGAAGTTCGCGTCGGCGAAGCTCAAAGTTGGGGAAATATACTCTCGAAAAACACTCCGAGAGATTTTCCCTACCTCGGACGCGACCTTAAACACCGGAGTTTTCAGACCGAAGAATTACTCCTCCGTCTGGCTCTTCGTCACGCGCAAAAAAGCACCGAACCAGCCGAAGTACGTCGACTATCTATGTGGAAGGACCCTTCACTGGCAGGGACAGACCTCAGGCAAAAGCGATCAGTTGATCGTTGAGCACAAAAACCGCGATTTGGAGCTGCTCCTCTTCTATCGAGAAGAGCCCAAGCAATACTCGGGCTCAGGATTTCGCTACCTCGGCCCGGTCGAATACGCGAGCCACAATCCCGGACATCCAAGCAGCTTCACTTTACACCTCACAGCATAGGGCAGAGTTCACGGATGAACTATTAAGCCTGCCGCGCCGACCCTTGCCTGCTGATACGATCTGCCATGGATACTCTCATGATCACTCCCCACCCTCCCGGCCCGCCCTATCGACGCAGAGGCCGCTCGCATCTGCTCGAAAGATAATTTTGACGGAACGAAGCTGCCCTTGGTGGAGCATTTCCGCCGCTCACTCGCCCCCTCACTTGCCGCACCACACTGGTTTGCGCTTTTCCAGGAATGCGCCGATTCCTTCCTGCGCGTCGATCGCCATTGCGTTCTGGCTCATCACTTCTTTCGTGTATTCATAGGCTTTCGCGGTATCCAGATCGATTTGCTCGTAGAATGCGCGCTTGCCGATTCCGATGATTAGCGGGCTGGCCTCGACGATTTGGATCGCTAGCTTGCGCGTCTCCGCGACCAGGTCCGCGTCTGCCACCACTCTGTTCGCGAGGCCCCATTCGGCCGCCGTGCGCGCTTTAACCGGCTGTCCCGTCAGCAGCATTTCCATCGCATGCTTTCGGCCGACTGCGCGCGTCAGCGCGACCATCGGCGTCGAGCAGAACAGTCCTATCCGCACGCCCGGCGTCGCGAAGCTCGCGCTCTCGCCCGCGACGACGAGATCGCACGTCGCCGCAAGCTGGCATCCGGCGGCAGTCGCGATCGCATGCACGCGCGCAATCACCGGCTGCGGAATTCTTTGAATCGTAAGCATCAACTGCGCGCATAGATCGAACTCGTAGCGGTAGAACGCGAGGTCGCGGCCCTTCAGTTCGCCGAGGTCGTGACCGGCCGAGAACGCCGGGCCGTTGCCCGCGATAATCACCGCGCGCGCGTCGCTGCGTTTTCCAATCGCGACCAGCGCGTCGTTGAGTTCCGTCATCATCGCGGTCGAAAGCGCGTTGCGCTTTTCGGGACGGTTCATCGTCAGCGTGACCAGCCCGGCTTCTTCCTCGATGATCAGATTTTTTTGCCCGTTTTCATTTGCCATCGCTTTTCACCTGTCTTCGATTCTACTCTCTCACTCGCGCGGCTCGTTTTTCCACTCTTCAGGATAGAGCAGCAGCAAATCCTGGCCGAGCGCGCGCACCAGGAATCGCTGCGTTTCGTTGATCGCGCGCTCGAGCGCCCGCCCGCCAATCAGCCAATGCCCGCGCCCGCGGATCGTCGCCAGCTTCGCGCCGATCGACTCGGCAAACTTTGTCGTCTGGGGAAGCGGCGCGAAGATGTCCGAATCACCCGCGACGACGAGGCGCGCCGCCGCTTTGTCCGATGCGGCAAACTCGATCTTACCCGACATCACGTCGGCGGCGAGCGGGCCTGAATCAGGCACCATCGCATTGATCAGCCCGTCGCGCGTGAACGGATCGGAATCCGCGATCAGCTCGAACAGTATTCGGCCGCGCGGCGGCTTGATCGGCCGGCCCAGCATCATCGCGATGCGATTTCCGATTCCGCCGACCAGCGGCGTGCGAAAGCCCGGCACCGGCGGCGCATATGCGACCGACGCCTTCACTCGGCGATGCTCGCTAAGCTTGAGTGCGATCAATCCGCCAACGCCGTGACCGAGCACGACCGCATCGCGGCCGATTCCATCGATCGCCTCGCCGGCCAGTACCGCAAGATCGTTGAAGCGAAGTTTCTCGAGCGCCGGCGTCGATCCCTTGCCGAATACGGCGCGCAGATTCGGCACAAATACTTCCCATCCGATCGACGCGAGATAGCCGAGCACGAGCGCGAGATGCCGCGGCGTCGTGAAAAGTTCCGGCAACACCATTATCGGCCACGCGAACTTGACCGGCTCGGGCAGCTCGCGTTGCGCGGTGATGCGGCCGAGGTCGACGTCGTCCACTGGCTTGCCCAGGCTATGCGGTCCGCGACGCGGCCGCCATCAGGCGCGCGAATCGGAAAGATGGAAACCTGGCGCTCGGCGTGAGCATCTGCGCGAACCTGATCATCTCGTCTGCCGCCCATTGTTCGCGGTTGGCCGCGCGATGCGCCAGGCGGCTTCCGAGATCGAGGCCGAGTTCCTGCGACGCGCGAACGCTCGCCTTATAGTACGGCATCAACTGCGCGTCGCGCCGCCGTGTAAAATCCGCCAGCATGTCGACCGGTATCGCATTGCCTCGGCCGTTGGAGAACCACCGGCTCGCGAGATCGCCGACGATCGATGCGCTGATCAGCGCCATCGAATGCCCCTGGCCGAACAGCGGATCGACGTGCAGGCCCGCATCGCCGATCAGGATTGCGCCGTCAGTGACGGGATCGCGATACGTGTTGTTGAGGATGCTCGAAGAAAACACTTTGCCGACTATCGTCGCACCGTCGAGTATCTTTCCGACCTCGACCGAGCGATTCAGATAGCTGCGCAGATTCGATGCGAGGTCGGTGCGAAAAGTTTGCATCTCGGATGCGTCGAACGCGGTCGCCGCGACCGTGAGTCCGTTTTCGCATCGACAAACCAGGTTGCCCGCGCCGGGCGCGGATTCGAATTCCGCGACCAGCTCGTCGCCAAGATTTTTCCGCGCGACGCCTTCGAAGTACGCGTAGTAATATGCCCGCGCGCATTGAACGTCGACGCGCTTGAACGCGTCGATACGCTCCGACGCGATTTGCGCGACCGAACTACGCATCCCGTCAGCGCCGATCGTCAGTGGCGCGCGAAAATCGTGGACGCCCGACGTATCCTCGCCGCGAATTCCCACCACGACGCCATCTTCGATGAGCAGATCGACGAGCCTCATTCTTTCGCGAAACGTGACGCCGTCGAAACTTCGCGCAGCATCGATCATCGCGGCATCCATCAGCACGCGCCCGAGACACAGTCCGCGATAATCGGCGCCCTCGCGCGCGAGCTCGCCGCTATAATCGAAGTCGGGACCAATAGTGCGCGATCTCGCGAAGCGGACGCCGCCCGCGCGCTCGAGCGTGTCGATTACGCCCATGCGCTCGAGCACTTCGGTTCCACCGCCAAGCACGATATGCGTCGACAGCCGGTCCGACGGGAATACATCCTTGTCGATTAGTAAAACGCGGCGCCCGTCACGCGCGAGCAAGATCGCAGCGGCGCTGCCGGCCACGCGCGCGCCGACAATTATCGCGTCAAAGTTTTTCGATGACTCGGACATCACGGTTCGCGAGGCTTCGCGGCGATCGAACCCTATCATGTTGAACGCGCACGCCCGCAAGCGCCACAAAAGGAAAGAGCCCCCTCTTTCAAGGGGGCTCTCCCGTGTTGCGAGGCCTCTCAGCCTCGGCTTATTCCAGCAGCAATCCCTGGCATCCTTAGCCAGCCTTCGGGGTATTAGCCCGAAGGTAAACTCGTTAAGTGACTACTTCTTTTTGGTCTTTTTGGCAGGCTTCTTTTTTGCCATTTTGCTCTTCCGCATCGGTTTGGACTTGGTGGCCTTTTTGGCCCGTTTCTTCATTCCTGGCATAGGTACCTCCTCTTCGTAGGCTGCTGCTGGAGAAGCGCCTTTTCTTATGCGTGAGAGCTAACCTCTCATCGATTCGGGCCGATTATAGAAACATGTTATTCTCAAATCAAGGGCCACGGCGTGATTTATAAAGAAATTTTAAAGTCGGAAGAGTCCAGCCGAACCGGTGTGTTTCAGGTCTTTAGAATGACGTTCAAAATTAGATCTCTTGAACTCAGCCCGACCCCTGAATTACGATTGCTGGGATGACCCGGTTAAGCTTCGTACTCCGCCGCGAGTGGCTCAGCCTAATCTTCGCCGGGGTGCTCGTGATGCTTATCTTAAGTGCCCTGCTGGGCAACCTGGGGCCGCGCGACCTCGTTGCCCTCCAGAGCCATCGTGCCGCGTTGGAGGCCCGCCACAATCAACTGGTGGCGGACAACGCGGCGTTCAGAACGCGCATTCAGAAGCTTCGTTCAGACGACCGCTACCTCGAGCGCCTCATTCGCCGCGAACTCGGCTACGCGCGTCCCGACGAGCTCGTGTACAAGTTCGCCGACGACAAACAGGACGAGACGCCGGCGCGCTGAGTGTCGATGAAAAGTGAAAAGTGAATTTCAAAAAATTGCGCGAGAGATCAGCCGGTAGTCGCGCGCCTGGCGTTCCAGCTCCTCGCGGAAATCAGGATGCGCGATCGAGATCAGCGCGCGTGCCCGCTCCGGCACTGATTTGCCTTTCAGATTGACGATCCCGTACTCGGTCACCACGTACATCACGTCGGTGCGCGGCGTCGTCACGATATTGCAGTCGTCGATTCGCGCGACGATTCGACTCGCGCGACGCGCATCGCGTTCGTAGGTCGACGCCAGGCATATGAACGACTTGCCCTCGCGTGAGGCGTATGCGCCGCGCACGAATTGCAGTTGTCCGCCAGTGCCGCTTATCTGCCGCACGCCGGCAGACTCGGAGCACGCCTGCCCGGTGAGATCGATTTGCGCCGCGTTGCAGATCGAGATGACGCGGTCGTTCTGCATGATGTGATTCGGCAGGTTGGTGTAATCGACCGGTCCGGCGAAGCATGCGGCGTTGCGATCGAGAAAGTCATACATCCGCTTCGAGCCCGCCGCGAAAGTGTACGTCATCTGGTAGCGGTTGGTCGCTTTGTGCGCGCCGGTAACTTTGCCGGCCTCGAACAGCGACACGAGAGAATCGACGAACATCTCGGTGTGCACGCCGAGGTCCTTGATCGGCGCCGTCGCGAGCAGTTCGCAGACCGCGTTGGGCATCGCGCCGATTCCGATCTGCACGCACCCGCCGCTGGGAATCTCGGGCGCGATCAATTCCGCAACTTTCTGATCGACCGCGTTCGCCGCGGGATTCTTCAGCTCCGGCATCTCGGATGCGCCCGCGTCGAGCACATACTCGACATCACCTATATGCACCGCGTTCTCGATTCCGAAAACGTACGGCACACTCGCGTCGGTCTCGACGATCACGGTCTTCGCCTTTTCGGTAATCGCCTTGTGATAGGTGACCGACGGGCCGAAGTTGAAAAATCCGTGCTCGTCCATCGGCGCTGTCTTCAGCACCGCAACGTCGACCTCGATGAAGCGCCGATAGTTGTCGGGCGCCTCGCCGAAGTTCATCGGAATATGATGCGCCAGGCCGCGGTCGTGCATCTTTCTTTCGAGGCCGGAAAAGTACCACGACAGATACGTAAGATGACGTTCGTCGGGATCAGCCTCGACCGCCGCGCGCGGACGCATCGCGAGACAGCCGCGAATCTTCACCCGCTCGAGCTTTTGCGCATGCTCCGCCAGCGCGCGATCGAACACGTCCGGCTGCCCGAGTCCGAATCCGTACTCGACCCAATCGCCCGACTTGACCTGCGCCGCCGCTTCATCGGCGCCGATTTTTTTGCGTTTGAGTTCTCCCTGATTGGAAGTCGCCATCTGAACGTCCTCGTGTCGATTCCGATAAGATTCGCTTGACTGCGCGGCCGGCGTAGGATTCTCTTCAACCCGCGTACTCCAATCAATGCCAAGTATCGAACCAGCCACGCAAGCGCCCATCAGCAGGACGGCGTCCTACCTTGGCGGAGCGGCGGTCGCTATGCTCGCATCGGCAAGCATCGCGGATTCGACCCGCGCGCTATCCGACGCAATCGGGGGATTATGATGTACTTTTTTCGTGGGCTGGTCCTCGCGCTTCACATCTTCGGCGTGATCTTCTGGATGGGAGGACTGCTGATGATCACGAGTCTGCTCGCGCGCGTGCCCGAAGAAGTCGGACTGCCCAAGGAACGCTTTCTCGGCGCGGCGCGCGCCTTATTCGAATCAACCATCAACCTCGGAGCCGCCATCAGCATCGTGCTGGGGCTGGTGCTGATTCTCATGAATCCGTCGGTGCTGCGGCACGGATGGCTCGAGGCGAAGCTGTTGCTGGTCGCGATCCTGCTTTTTTATCACGTCCGCTTTTACCGCCGAATCAAGTTCCTCGAGAACCATCCGAGCCATTCATCGAGTCACGAGTTCAACGTTGTCCACGGGATGGTGAGCGCGCTGTTGATCGCGATCCTGGTACTGACAGTGATCAAACCTTTCTAATCTGTGCCCGCTTTCTTCCAGTTCCCTCGCCCGCTAGAAATGATCCTTGAGTTCGCGGGTTTTGGCGAAAATCGCGATCGGATCGTCGTCCACCGACGGATCGCGCTTCTTTAGATTCGCGCGCAGCTCGGGGCTGTCGGTGCGCAGGAACGGATTGGTCCTTTTCTCGTCGCCGATGGTTGATGGAACCGTGAACTTATTCTCGGAGCGTGCCTTGACGCTCCAGTCGTGCTTCTTTTTCAGCGCTTCGTTCCCCGGTTCCAGCGTCAGTGCGAAGCGCAGATTCTTTTCGGTGTACTCGTGGCCGCAATACACCTGCGTCGAGTCGGGCAACGCCGCGAGTTTCTTCAGCGACGTCACCATCGTCGCGGCTTTGCCCTCGAACACGCGGCCGCATCCGCCGACGAACATCGTGTCGCCGGTGAACACCGCGCCGAGCGTTGGGAAATAGTAGGCGACGTGGCCGTTGGTATGCGCCGGGATTCCGATCACCCGGCCTTCGAGCGCGCCGATTCGGACTTTGTCGCCGTCCGCCACCGGATTCGTCAGCGCAGGAATTTTCCCGCCTTCCGCACTCGCGCCGTAAATTTTGATGCCCGGCACTTTCGACGCGATGTCGTTGTTGCCGCCAGAATGGTCGCCGTGCCAGTGAGTGGTCAGCACCGCGACGATCTTCGCGCCGTGTGTTTTCGCCGCCGCGATCACCGTGTCGGCCTCGGCACAATCGACCACCGCGCATTCCTTGCTGCCGTCGTCGATCACCAGGTACGCGTAGTTGTCCGATAACTGTGGGACGGTAACTATAGCCATCGCGATACTCCTTGCAGCTATACGCCGACTATATTGTAGCCCACGTCCACGTAAAGCGTCTGGCCCGTGACGCCGCTCGAAAAATCGCTCAGCACCGCGGCCGCCATCTTGCCGACTTCCTCGGTTTTCATCGCGCGACGGAGCGGCGAGCGCGCCTCGACTTCATGCTGCATCGAGTGAAAGTCGTGGATTGCCGCCGACGATAGAGTGCGCGCAGGCCCGGCGCTGAGCGCGTTGACGCGAATATTCTTCGACCCGAGATCCACCGACAGGTAACGCACACAGGCTTCCAGAGCCGCCTTGGCGACTCCCATCATGTTGTAATTGGGAATCGCGCGGACCGCGCCGAGGTAGCTGAGCGTAAGGATCGATCCGCCGCCGCGCGCTTCCATCAAAGGTTCCGCGGCGCGCGCGAGCGCGACCAGCGAGTACGCGCTTATTTCGAGTGACTTCTTGAAATTCTCGCGAGTGACTGTGAGAAATCGATCGCGCAGATCTTGACGCTCCGCAAATGCGACCGCATGCACCAGCAGGTCGAGCCCGTCCCATTTTTTCTTGAGCGCGGCGAACACCGACTCGATTTGCGTGTCGTCGTTGACGTCGAGCTCGCCGATCACGTCCGCCTCGATTTGCGCGGCGAGCGGACGCACGCGCTTTTCGAGGATCTCGCCCTGGTAGGTCATCGCTATCTCGGCGCCTTCCGCGGCCAGCGTCTGCGCTATCGACCACGCCAGGCTTTTGTCGTTCGCGACGCCGACGACCAACGCTCGCTTGCCCTGTACTATGCCCATGAGAGTTCCTTGTATGCGGAGGTGCGCGGGCTCAGATCTCGATGCTTATATCTTGATCTTCATTCCGTCATAGCCCATTTCGAGCGCGATCTCATCCTCGCGGCTCAGCACTTCGCGCCCAAGATGCGTCAGCACCATCCGACGCACATGGAACTTGTCGCGATTCGCCGCCAGCAGCGGATAGTTGAGATGAAATTTCAGGTGCGCGCTTTCGAAGTACGTGCATTCGCACAGGAACAAATCGGCGCCGTCGCTGAATTCCACCAGTTCATCATTCCACCCGCTGTCGCCCGAGAAAACTATCGACTTGCCGCCGCCGTCGATTCTCAAGGATAGCGAAATGTCCGGCTTGGTGTGCGGACTGCGAATCGCGCTGACCTTGAACTTGCCCAGCCGCGTCGAGCTGCCCGGCTCGAGCACCACGAACTTCAGCTTGTGTTGAACCTTGTCGAGCTCGAAATGCGGGAACATCGTGCGCACCAGCGTCCACGTCCGCTCCTCGAGCTTGGCGGGGCCTGCGATCGTCAGCGCCTTCTTGCGGCGCGTCTCCCACATGTAGTCGAGGATCAAAAACGGCAGCCCGCCGAAATGATCGCCATGCAGATGACTGATCAGCAGCAAATCAAAGCTGTCGGTGGAAATCCCGTTGCCCTTGAGCGCCTGCATCAGGCCGGGCCCCGCTTCCATCAGGATTCGGCCCGCGGGCGCGTCGACCAGGTAACCAGATTGTGAACGGCCGAAACTCGCGAAGGCATCTCCGGTGCCCAACAGAGTCACGGTCACCTTCGCGCCATTCGATGCCGTAGGATTCTGATTCATTCAGGCGAGCTATGCTATTATCATCGGGTTAGCCGCGCAAACGAGGGAGCGCCCGCGATGAAACAGGTGAAAATCGGTGTCGGTTTCGGACTTTGGCGGCTCGGGATGCCCCCGGCGGAAACGATCGCGCGGGTCGCGGAGCACGCCGAAGACTGGGGCCTCGATTCGTTCTGGCTTTCCGATCATCTGCTCGCACCGTCGCCGGAACTCGACGTGGTCGCGACCCTTTCGCTGCTCGCCTCGCGCACCCGGCGGATGAAACTCGGGCCGAGCGTGTTGCTGCTCAACCTGCGCCACCCGCTGATGGTTGCGAAATCGTTCGCGTCGCTCGACTACCTGTCGAACGGCCGGATGGTGATGGCGGTCGGCACCGGCGCCAATCTCGCCGACTATGCCGCGTGCGGAATTCCACTCGAGGGCCGCGGCAAACGCCTCGACGAAGGAATCGAGGTGCTGCGCACCGTCTGGCGCGAGCGCGTCGCGAGCTATCACGGGCGCTTCTTCAACTTCGACAACGTCACCATCGAGCCGCGTCCGGTCGCGCGCACCAACAACGACTTCGGCACGATGGATATCTGGGTCGGCGGACGCTCCGACGCGGCGCTGAAACGCGCGGCGCGCCTGGCCGACGGCTTCTTCGCGTCGTTCCAGACGCCTGAAGAATTCGGCTCGAGCATGGCGAAGATTCACGACTACGCAGCCGGCTACGGTCGCGCCAACGCGCATATCGAATCGGGATTGATCCTGCTCTGCCGTATCTCGTCGTCACGCGAGCGCGCGCTCGAAGAAATGCGCCCGATGCTGACTGCGATGGGCCGCGGCGCGGAAGCCTATCTTGAGCGCACTGTTTACGGCTCGCCCGACGACGTGATCGCGCGCCTCAGCGAATATGTTGCGAAGGGTCTCGACAAGTTTGTACTCTGGCCAATCGCAGAACCCGATGCGTGGCCGAAGCAAATCGAACTGGTCGGCCGCGAAATTGCCTCGCACTACAACCAAACGACGACCTGAAGCATTGGTGAGGTTCGCGGCCGCGTTCGCATTCGCCGCTGTCGTCGCCAGTCTCGCAGGATGCGCCAAGTCTCCGCCGGTCAAAGCTCCGCCAAGCATTTATGCGAGCGCCGAAGATGTCGAGCTCAACTTTCGCAGCCGCACCTTCGTGCTCGGTGACAACAATGAAATCGCGGAGGTGCGCCCGCTCGATTGGCGCAAGGACCAATTCCTCAAGCTGCCGTTCTGGTTCGGCGTCAACATCCTCGTGCCCGGGGTGATGGCGCCGAAAGAGGGCGACTTCTACGTCATCAGCGAAGCGACCCTCGAAAAGCCGCTCGACGCGCCCGGCGAATGGATGATCGAAGCGGGCAGCTCGCTGGTGAAGCAGGAGACGGTGTTCGTCACGACCCGCACACAGTACGTAGGCACCGGAAAAATTCTGCCGACCATCGTGCAATACATCGGCAAGCGCGAATTCAAGCGTCCCGACGGCAAAACGGTTCAGATTCCCGTGTTGCGCGAGGTCTCGTTGCCGATGAAATGGACGCTCGGCGGCCATATCCCGAAAGAGTACGCGAGATACCGCACTTGACTCGTCGCGGCAAAGCGATCGTCGGCGCAATCGCGCTAACGCTCATGTCGATAGCCGGCGGATGCACGCCTGACAAGGCGCTCGACTTCGGACCCACCGGCGAAATCACCACGCCGCCCGAGGATCAGTTGAGCCGCGACATCATGCGCGATTTCGCCGGCCGCGATTTTATCCTCGCCAACAACGATCACGAGGCGCACATCAGCCTCACCGATTGGAAGCCCGGCCGCCGCATCATCGTGCCGTACTGGCTCGGCGTGAATCCGCTCTACCCGGGATTTCTGCGCCCGACCGTCGGACATCTATATGTGATGAGCCAATCGATCCTGGTCCGTCCGCTGGGCAACAACGAGTACCTGATTCGCGCCGGCTCGAAGCTCTTCAAGAGCGACACCGTCTTCGAAGCAACCCACACGCACTACGTCGACACCGGCGGGATGCTCCCAACGGTCGTCCGCTTCGTCGGCACACGCATAATCACGGTACCAAAGGACGCGCCCGCCACCGGCACAATCACCGAAAAGGTCCCAGTCGTGCGCGAAGTCTCAATGCCGATGCACACCACCCCCGACCAGGACCTATCAGGCTACGCGAAGTTCGAACCGGTTCCTGCGACTCCATCGCCATAGCGCTTAAGAGAATTTTTCCTTCATTTCTAGGATTCTCCAGAATGAAGGAAAATGGTTGGATGACGGGCCATTTTCCGTTCATCCAGCATCAATCGAAAACATCGGAGGAATGCATGCTGTCGTATACGAAATATCTCACCATGAAGGTGCCAGAGCGGATGGATTTCGTGAACATCACGGGCGAGGTTGAGAAGGCGGTGAAGGAAAGCCGGGTGCGCGAGGGAC
The DNA here is from genome assembly GCA_963850125.1 of uncultured delta proteobacterium. GTDB lineage: Bacteria > Desulfobacterota > Binatia > Binatales > Binataceae > Binatus. The sequence continues at coordinate 13,678 of CAWKKB010000007.1, forward strand.
TGTGCCTCGTCAATGCGATGCATATCACCGCGTCGGTCTTTATCAACGACGACGAGCCGGGCCTTCACGAGGATTACAAGCGATGGCTCGAATGGCTGGCGCCGTTCGACCCGAGTCCCGAGCGCTACCATCACAATCGCACCGGCGAGGACAACGGCGACGCGCATCACAAGCGCCAGGTGATGGGCCGCGAAGTCGTGGTCGCAATCACAGCCGGCAAACTCGACTTCGGCCCGTGGGAGCAAATCTTCTACGGCGAATTCGACGGACGCCGCCCCAAGCGCATTCTGATCAAAGTGATCGGCGAGTAACTCTTCCTGATCGGACGATTACTCGACCTCGATCGCAGCAAGATCCGCCCAAAGTTGATCTAACGCCACATTGATCGAATGCGCTTTCAATCCGGCGAATTGTGCGTCGGTGCTAAGACTCCTGGCGAGCGCGAGCAATCCCGGATGCTGGCTTTCGTACTTTTGAACGACGGTTCCATTCGGCTTGTGCTCCAGGAACCAGAGGAGGGGAAGCAATTCGGAGAAGACGGAAACCGGGCCGCCGACGGGTCCGCTCCTGACAGGCCAGCGGCTCCCGATGAATTCGTTGAGTTCTGCGAGCCTGGAAATCCCGTCCCAGAGCCTATCGCGTGCGGCGAACGTGACGCTCCCGACGTTGCTCGTTACGACCGCGATGGAACAGAGCGGACAGGGTTCGAGCGTCGTCCAAAGCGTGTGGTGCCGATAATCACCCGGAACCAATTGCCCCAAAACGTCGAGCTCGGCGTGGGCGATGGGCGTCGATCGGAGCCGTCCGGGCGGCGCTTTCCTATCGGACGCACGATTTCGTCCTACCGCAACAACCCGCCTCCGAGCATCAGTCAGAACCGCGCCCACGCCAACATTGCCTTCTACATATGCCTCCCAAGCCAGTGTCAGTGCCATCTGCCAAGGCTTTTCAAGTGCTGACAAGCGGCTGTTTTTTCTCATGATCGAAATCTACTGAAACATCCAGACTCGAAGCGGGCCGAGTGATTCGAAACCCAGGGCATGCGCATTGCGCAGATCATCTCCATGCTCGTATCCGACGACAGGCAGACCCGGAAATATCTCGGCGATCATCGCAAGCGAGGCTCTGGCTTGATCGAGAGTCTCGCGCGCGGGCGCAAAAAAGTTCGACCATCCAACGACGTCATCGCTGCGATTCGCGATCGCACCTGCGACGATATCGCCATCGCGAAACCCCGCAACCATCGCGACGTCCTTGTTCACGAGTAGCGACGGCAGGAAAATTCTATCCTTGCTCGTATCGCCGGCTGATCTGCTCCACGCGGATTCCCACTGCGCCAGCGCGAGATCGTTGCGCACGATTTCCCATCGCGCTGAAGTTCTCGCCGAGGCGATGTCCTTCGCTCGCGAGGCCGCCAAGTAGATCCATTCCGCGTCGAACAACAATCGGAACCCGCGCGGCTCGAGGTCGAGCATCGAGAAACTGTCCTTGACTGCCCATCCCGACGGCAGGCGTGCCGCAATCAACTCATCGATCAGAGCAAGCTGCCGTGGACTCGGCTTCGCAAGTGTCCCGGCGTTCGGATAGAAGCGCGGCACCGGCTTGCGATTGAGCCAAATGTCGTCGCGAAACTCGCCGGGATTTCCATGCGCGCGGCAAACTGCGTCACACCATTCGGCATTGTTGCGCGCGACGCGAACGGATCGATCGTCGAGCATCCGCCAGACCTCGACTAAGACTTTTCGGACTCCTGCAGCGTCGCGGTCTGCAGTAGCCCTGCCGGCACGTCTTCGAGGAAGCGCGACACGCGGCCCATCACGAAGCCGAAGCTGCGGTCGAACATATGTATAGGATATGAGAGGTACAGCTCGTCGCGCGCGCGAGTGCTCGCGACGTACATCAGGCGCCGCTCCTCTTCGATTTCGTCGTCGCCGACACTTTGTGGCCCCGGGAAGCGCCCGTCGGCCGCCCAGATCAGGAAGACCACCTTCCATTCGAGTCCCTTGGCGGAGTGAATCGTGGTGAGCGTCATGTGCTCGTCTTCCGAATCGGTCGCGAGCACTCCGTCAAGTGAATCGCTCGGCGGCTCGAGCGCCATGTCCGCCAGCATCTGCTCGAGGCTCTTGTAGCGCTCCGTCAGATTCTGAAAATGTTCGAGGTCGCGCTCGCGCTTCGGATAATCGTCGGCGTACGCCTCGCGCATCACGGGCAGATAGTATTCCAGCGTCATCGCAATCTGCTCGGGCGGCCGTTTTTCACCGGCGCGCAATTCCTCCAGCAACGTGCCCAGGCGCTTGAGGCCGCCTTCTGAGCCGCCGCGCGCTTTCTCGGCGAACTTCGCGATCGCGGCCGCCGGATCATCGGTTGCCACCAGCGAATCGATCGTTCTCTCAGCCGTGCGATGCCCGATGCCCTTCACCAGCGTGAGCACGCGCAGCCACGACACAGCGTCCGCCGGATTCGCGATCACCCGCAGATGCGCCAGCACGTCCTTGATGTGCGCAGTCTCGATGAACTTGAATCCGCCGCGCTTGATGAACGGGATGTCGCGCCGCTGCAATTCGAGTTCGAGATCGAAGGAGTGAAAACTCGATCGGAACAGCACCGCGATCTCGTTGAGCTCGACCCCCTCCTCGCGCAGCTCCAGGATTCGCTGCGCGACGAATCGCGACTGCATGTGCTCGTCCTGCGCGCGCACCAGGAACGGCCGGAAGCCGCCCTCGCGCTGCGTGAACAGCGCCTTGGTATATTTCTCACCAGCGCGCGAAATCACGTCGTTGGCAACGTCGAGGATTCCCTGGATCGAGCGATAGTTCTCTTCGAGCTTCACTATTTTTGCGCCCGGAAAAATCGCCGGGAAATCCATGATGTTGCGGAAGTTGGCGCCGCGAAACGAATAGATCGACTGCGCGTCGTCGCCGACCGCCATCACGTTGCGATGATTCATCGCGAGCAGCCGCACCAGGTCGGCCTGTATCAGGTTGGTGTCCTGGTACTCATCGATCATGATGTAGCGATAGCTGTCCGACAGCCGGCGCCGCACGTTCTCATACTGCTCAAGCAGCTCGGCCAGCCGATAGAGGAGGTCGTCGTAGTCAAGCAGGCCGCGCTCGCGCTTGTAGCTCTCGTAATTTTTCGCGAGTTCGAGAATCTCCGTCTCATGCTCACCGAGATGCGGAAAATCGATCTCGATTTCCTCTTCGAGCGCGCGCCGCTTGTTGCGCGCCATGCTGATCGCCTCGGCAATCGTGCTTTTCTTCGGGAACCGGCGCTCGCGCGACGCGAGTCCCATCCGCGTCCGCAGCAGGTTGATGACGTCTTCCATGTCGGAGCGATCGAGAATCGTGAAGTTGGGCTTGAGGCCCATCGGCGCGCCCATCCGGCGCAACACATTGTTGGCGAACGAATGAAACGTGCCTCCCGCGACGGCGCCCGCGCGATCGCCGACGAGCTGCTCCGCTCGACGCAACATCTCCTGCGCCGCGCGGCGCGTGAACGTCAGCAGCAGGATCGCGCCCGGCGGCACTCCGCTCTCGATCAGCCGCGCGACGCGATAGATCAGCGTGCGAGTCTTGCCCGATCCTGCGCCCGCAACTACCAGCAGCGGGCCGTCGCGATGCGTCACGGCGGCTAGCTGCGCGGGATTCAGCAGCTCGGCGTATTTGATCTTGAAGTTGCGCTCGTCGGCCGGCGATGCCGGCTTTTCGCGCAGGTAAATTACCTTGTCGGCCACGGCAATCGCGATCCTACCACGCCGCGCGCCGCGATTACCTACGGCAACGTCAGGCCCGCGGTCGCGAATGCATCCGCTCAAAACAAAAGCGCGGGCGCCCATGTTCGACGCCCGCGCCTCTTTAGTGCTCGACGGTTATCGCGTCACGGGACCTGGATCTCCTGAATCTGCGCAGTCTCCTTCTGAACGACTTCGGCCGGCAGCGGCGCGTACTTGAGGTCCGGCGCTTCCTTCTGTCCTTCCGTCAGCGCCCAGCCGAGGAACTTTTTAATCTGCTCGCCGACATCCTTGTTCGTCTGCTTCTGATAAACGAGCAGCCACGTGAACGACGAGATCGGATAGGCGTCGGGGCCCGGCGCGTCGGTGATCGAAACGCGGAAGTCCGGCGCCATGTTGCCCGCCGATGACGCCGCTGCCGCCGTCACGCCGGCCAGGCTCGCATCGACCCAGTTGCCGGCTTTGTTCTGCAATTGCGCGAATGGAATTTTATTGTTGAGCGCGTAGATCAGCTCGATGTATCCGATCGAACCCGGCGTTTGCTGAACCAGCGCCGTGACGCCTTCATTGCCCTTGCCGCCGAGTCCGGCCGGCCACTTGACCGCAGTGCCCTTGCCCGGGTCGGTCGCCCAGCTCGGGCTCACCTTCGACAGGTAATCGGTGAAAATGTACGAGGTGCCGCTGCCGTCCGAGCGGTGGCATACGACGATATCCTGCGACGGGATTGCTGCGCCGGGATTCAGCGCCTTGATCTTGTCGTCATCCCACTTGGTAATTTTTCCCGCATAGATGTCCGCGACCACCGGACCCGTCAGGCGCAGCGTGCCGGTGAAGCCTGGCAGGTTGTACGCGATCACAACCGCACCCATTACGCTGGGGAAGTGCAAGATTTTTCCCGGCGCGTCGGCCAGCTGCTGATCGGTCAGCGGAGCGTCGCTGGCGCCAACGTCGACGGTGCGATTCGAGAGCATCCTGATTCCGCCGCCCGATCCGATCGATTGATAGTTGAACTTGATGCCAGGATTTTCCTTCGCGTAAACGTCGAACCACTTGGAATAAATCGGGTATGGAAAGGTCGCCCCGGCGCCGTTGATTAATAAATCTGCAAACCCGGTGCTGGCGATCCCCGCGATCGCCAGGACTGTGAAAAGGGCCAGGATTAGTCGTCGCTTGATCATCTTTTGATCTTGCCTCGAATTTAGTCGTGTCGGTTCCGTGGATCTGAATGCGGCGCGCAAAAAGCTATGCACTGAACATTAACAGAGGATGAACCCGGCGTGTCCTCGGTTTGAATTCGTCCGCGTGGAGCAGGATTCCCGTGCATAATCGTGCGTTGGCGCGATCGTTTGCTTTTCTTAGCGCCGCTCAACGACAATTCAAATCGCAAACCAATGCTTGGCAATTTTCAATGAGTAAGTCACTCGACGGAATCAACCTAGTTGAATTCGATTCAAACCTGGGCGCAGCTTACGCGGCGATGCTGCTCGGGGAAAACGGGGCGCACGTCATCAAGGTCGAGCCTCGCGGCGGCTCGCGCGAGCGCGGCGCGCCGCACTTTCACGTCCTCAACCGCAGCAAGTGCGCGCTCGAGCTGGACCTCGACGATCGCGCGTCGCAGGCCCGCGTCGCGGACCTGATTCGATGGGCTGACGTCGTCGTCACCGGCTTCACGCCGGCCCGGCTGCGTCAACTGAAGCTCGATCCCGAATCGATTCGCCGGATAAATCCGCGCGCGATTGCGCTCGGCGTGCCTCCGCTCGGCAGCCACGGTCCCGACGCTGACTTCGACGCCAACGACGATCTGGTCGCTGCCCGCGGTGGTATCACCGGCAGCCAGTGGGCGCGCAGCGGAAATCCGGTCGCTCTGGTTTTTCCGGCGGCAAGTTATTCGGCGGGCGTGATGGCCGCAACTGCGGCCGTCACCGCGATCCTCGCGCGCGGTCCGAACGGAGCGGGGCAGGCGGTCGAAGTGTCGCTTCTGGCCGGCGCCTTCTCGCTCCATACCGGCGGAATCCTGCGCCACGAAAAAATGACCACGCTCTATCACGGTCCGCAGGATCCGCTCGGCCCGATTCCGGTTTATCGTCTGTTCGAGGCCGACGACGGCAAATACCTGTTCGCCGCGTGCGGCAACGCGACCTTCTGGGGCAAGTTCGCGATCGCAATCGATCGCCCCGATCTGGTCGGCGACCCGCGTTTCGAAAATGCGCCGTGGGGCATCGCGCAGGAGCACTGGCAGCCGCTCAAGGACATCGTCGAGCCGATCATCCGCACGCGGCCGCGCGACGTTTGGCTGAGCATCCTGCGCGAGGCCGACGTCCCGTGCGCGCCGGTGATGTCCCGCCAGGAGTTTATCGATCATCCACAAACGCGCGCGCTCGCGATGCGTCAGGAAATCGACGACCCCACGCTTGGCCGCATGGTTCAGATGGGCTTGCCGGTGTTCCTGAACGACACTCCCGGCGAAATCGGCGGGGCGGCTCCTGAAAAAGGCGACGATCGCGCGGCACTACAATGGCTTGCGGAGCCAACGCGCAACACGTCGCCGAAAAGCGAGCGGCACATCGCTGAAAGACCTCCGCTCGATGGCGTCACGGTGCTCGACTTCGCCAGCTACATCGCGGGTTCGTACGGCCCGATGATCCTCGCGCAGCTCGGCGCCAAAGTTATCAAGATCGAAAGCCTCGAGGGCGATTCGTTTCGCCATTTCGGCTTTGGCTTCCTCGGATGGAACCAGGGCAAGCGTGGTATTTCTTTGAATCTCGCGAGCACTGAGGGCCGTGAAATTATCCATGGGCTCGTGGACAGGGCCGACATCGTGGTCGAGAATCTTCGGCCGGGCCGGATGCGCAAGTTCGGCTTCGATTACGAAACGCTGGCGGCGCGCAACCCGCGTATCATCTATATGTCGGTGAATGCGTTCGGGAATCGCGGGCCCGAGCACAATCAGCCCGGCTTCGATCCGCTGCTGCAAGCTCGATCGGGCGTGATGGCGGCGCAGGGCGGTCATCATGGGCATCCGGTCTACCTGACCTGCGCGATTTGCGACTACGGCGCCGCGATGCTCTCCGCGTTTGGATGCGTGCTCGCGCTGCGTGCACGCGAGCTCACGGGACGCGGCCAGTTTTGCGAGACCTCGCTGCTGCAATCCGCGATGGCCTTTCAGGCCGGCGAGTTCGCGTTCTATCCGGGCCGGCCCGACATGGAAAATGGCGCCGCTGAGTATCGCGGACGCTCGGCTCTCTCCCGCGCCTATCAATCTCGCGACGGTGAATGGCTATTCATCTCGCTAACAACCAGTACTCAGTTGAACGCGCTACTGACTATTCTGCCCGGGCTGCCGAGTACGAACTGGGAGACGGCTTCTACCGAGCCGCACGAGGGCGCACTCGCAGCGGCGCTGGCGGAACAATTTGCGAAGCTCGACCGCGACGAGGCTCTCGCGGCGCTCAAGAAGTCCGCCATCCCGGCGACCAAGGTAAATCGTACCCGCGAACTGTTCGACGATCCGCAGGTCGTCGCGAACGATCTGATCGCCGAGTTGTCTCATTCGCAATGGGGCCGCGTGAATCAAACCGGAATGCTGACGAAGTTTTCCGCGACCCCAGGCACGATCGATCGCGCCGCGCCGATGCTCGGCGAGCACACCGACGAGATCCTGCGCGACTACCTGGGCTACTCGCCTGACCGAATCGCAACCCTGCGCGCCGCCGGCATCGTCAAGTGATCGATGGATCCTGAGGCGGCTGCCGTCATCACGCCGCATCTGCTTGCGCGCGAACAGCTACTCTGGTGCGGACGCCCGCACGACACGACTGCGATCCGATGGCGCGCCGGCATCGTCGTGCTGGTCGGAATCGCGGCGCTCGTGTTGCGATCGTTGCCGCTTGAGTCTGGTCTCGCCCAGCGTGCCGATATCAATTCGATCCTGCTCGCAGTGCTGGTTTGCGTTCTAATCGCGGAAGCGATCGTCTTCCATAGCTATCTCTCGAACACGTTCTACGGCGTCACCAATCAACGCGTGATCATCGCGTCGGGATTGAGAGAACCGGAAGTGGCTGCGGTTCTGCTGGACGTGCTGAATACGCCCCTCCTCCGCGTTCGGCGCATCCATCGCACCGTGGAATTGAGCCCACCGGACAATCGTCCGGGAGCTATCCCTTTCACGAACCCTTCGGTCCCACCGGATTGGACTGGAAACGAGTGGTACCGGCTCCTCGCGCTCGAGGACCCGCGCCATGTGTATGACTTGATAGTCGAGTCCGCCCACAAACTCGAATAGTCAGTCGGAAAAAAGGAAATCCTCGAGCGATGTGAGCTTGAGCTGAGATCAAGAGGTCTGATATGCTCTTGTGGTCTCGACTTCTGACCGGGGTCAAGGCTAGGAACGCGCGACGGGAACGTCGCCCTAACATAGGCCGGAACGGCCACGAGGGAATCTCAATATGACTGACGTCGAGTTGTCGTCTCTACTGATCGATCTACAAAACACTGCGAATCGATTGAATTCAGAAACCTCTGGAGTGAACACTCTCATCCAGCAGGTCGAAACGCGATTGCAGGTAATGAATCTTGGTTTGGAATGTTGGCTCGAACGAGACAGCGTGGCTTCTGAAATCGAGAGACCTAACGTAAGCCTGGACGCTGAGCTTGGTTTTGCGAAGGTAGCGGGCGAATGGTGCCTCGCGGTCCGTGTGGTCAGATACCAGTATGATAAGGGTCGGGATCGTTGGGATGTGGTGGACTATGTTGGCGATCCGAGGAAGTTGATGGATGCCGGACGCGATGTGCGTATCGCAGCATTGAAGAGGATACCGCGCCTACTTGAGAGCTTAAAGAAGAGAGCCGAAGAAGATATGCAGACAATTCAGGAGGCAAAAAAACTTCTCGGCTGGTAGCTGATTCTACCCGATATCCGGTCAGTTCGAAGACAAAAGACCCGACGCACAGACGCCGGGTCTTTGTTTTCGTGCTGTTTGATTTAGGAGTTCGCTTGGCGCTTGGCCGAAGCCGAACTATGGACTGTCCTTCCGCGCTAAGATCATTCGAAGGTAAGGACTGACAAGCTCATTGACGCGTGGGACGGATTCGAGGAAGCGCCCTAAATGATCCGCAGATAGTCAGGCGATGGCAGCGGCGGGAACTTCGCCGCGGGCAGCGTCTGGTACCAGTACGCCACCGACGCGATGTCGTCCTGCAGCGGCAGATACTCGGCGCCCTTGCGCGGATCGCCCAGCCATCCGAGCGCCTGGATCGTCACCCGCAAGTCGCGCTTGAACCTGATTGGATCCATGATGTGCCAGCGGTACATTCCGAATCTCTGCTGCGACGCGTAGAGCCCGTCGGGCCGAATCACTTGCGCCAATCCCGCGTAGGGCGTCGTGAACTCGCGATAGCCGCCGTTTTCCTTGCCGACATCGAAGTTGTACGAGCCGCAAAAATAATCCTCGGTGCCGGTGCCGCAGATGGTCGGGAACTCCGCATCGCCGTCCATGAAGAATTTTATCTCGCCCTCGCCCCACCATCCGCTGTTGTGAACTCCCCACGCCATGTAGGTGCCCACGTATTGCCCGCTTCCGGTTATTCCGTCGACGATTGTGTATACCCCTTTGTACGGCAGCGGATTCACGCGCCGGAACTGCGCATGGAAGTAAGCCGCGTCATTAGGTACTTCAGTGAGTATATAGTTGATTTGATAGAATAGTATCATCGCCGCGTCCGCAGTATTGGTCATGGTAATCAGGCATCGCTTGCGAAATGGCATTTCCCAATAGCAATTGAAGGCGCTGCCGGGATTCACGCACACCGCCAGCGAGGAAACCTGCGCGTACTCGTTCCATCCGCACGCGAAAAAATCGCCGACCGGGCATTCCACCGACGGCTCCGCCGATCCGTCCCAGTAAATTCTCAGGATGCTCGAGCGCCACGCTCCCGTCGGCGTCATCCAGATTTGCGCGATCGCGCCCGCGCCCGCGATGTCGGCGAGCACTTTCACTTCGCCAGGCTCGATCACGACGTACGGCGCGGCCTTCCATCCGCGGCCGAGCTTGCGCGCAGGACTCTTGGCCGGGTCGGGAATCGCCATCGCGCCCTTGCCCTTTTCGCCGGTCGGATTTTCCGCACTTATCGAGCGGCTCTCCGCGTCCGAAAGGATCGCGAGATTGCCCATGTGCATGCCGAGTCCGTTGAACGATGCCATCGCGTGCGCCTCCTGGTGACGAGCCGCGCAATTCTAGTCAGGTCACCTCGCGCTGCGGAAGGATTTCGCTATTTCAGTGGCGGGACGCGACTACAGTTCGAGATCGACTGCCACGAAATCGTGATCGGATACGCGACGCATAAGAATCGGCGACCGCGGAGTGACGACCGCCGCCGTTCCCGCGATTGGACGGAGCTGGCGCACCGCGATCCAATCGAGTTTCGGCCTCATCGATCGTGGAATCAGTCCTGAGAAGGTGAAGGTCGGGCGATTCACAACGTTAGCGCCATCGATCTCGAGCCGGTGCTGCCGCAAATGCTCGAACAGCGGCTCGTATGCCTGCGGTGCGTGGAACCGATCCGGGTCGGCGATCATCCGCCGCGCGGCCTCCCACAGAAACGCCCGGCTCGATAGCTCCATGGTCGTGGAATTCAGATCTCCGCCGAAAATCGCGCGGCCCGACATTGGGAACGACTCCAGGTATGTCGCCATCTGGCGAGCGCGCTCCGCAGGGGTGCAGCGGCTATGGAGATGGGTCACGCCGACGCTCACATCTTCGCCTCCGAATTTCACCGTGGTGACCAATCCGGTCGGCGTGCCCACGCGCTTGAACCCCCGCCCCCGCGCGCGGATCGGCCAGGCCATCGGCGCGCGCGGTCGATGCATCGCGACGGCGGTGACGTCCTCGAACGGAGCCGAACTCAGGATCGCGTTGCCAATGTGCGAGACCATTTCGCCGTCGGCGCGGCAGAAACCGAACTCGGGGATGTACGCGCAACTCATTTCGAGCATCTCGCCCAGTTCGAGCGCGACTTCGCGGCCTCGCGACCGCTTCGTTTCCTTCCTCGAGTTGACCTCGCACAGCAGGATCACATCGGCGTCATTCAGCGGCGGACGCTTCAGGCATCCTGCGATTTCGCGCAGGCCTCCCCCGCCGGCCGCGTTCAGCAGCACGACTCGAATGCGCGAGGCCGGCGGGCGCGCCGCACGATTCACAACGACCGGCTGAAAATGCGGCGTCAGCTTTGAGCCCGTCGCGGTAAGATCGAGCGCGTCGCGATGCATCGCCGGGAACTAGTCGGCCAATTCCTTCTGAAGATCTTTGAAGGTCGTAATCGGCGGCGTGCACGTATGCTCGCGGCACACGTAGGCGGTCACATGGCCGTCTATCTGCCGCTTGTCGCGCACCTGCTCCGGGATGAACCCCGTTTGAGCGTCAGCTGGATCGGCAACGAACACCGCAAGATTCGGAACGTAGATGAGGCCGAGCCGCTCGGTCCATTCGATCAGTTCGGGCGACTTGCGGTCGCCGACAATCACGACCTCGGTCGGCCCGCGCTGATAGAGATCCACCGCTTCGAGCATGTGCGAGAAACCGAACGGCTGCTTCTCGATAAATTCGCGAAACAGCTTGAGCGTTCGCCCCGCCTCGACCCGGTAACGCTCGTCGCCGGTGTAGCCGTGCAACCTGAGCAACGCCATCACCGCCGCGCTGTTGCCCGAAGGCGTCGAGCCGTCGAAGGCAGCTTTCGATCGCATGATCAGCGCTTCGTGATCGTCCGACGTGAAATAGAATCCGCCTTTTTCCTGGTCGATGAATCGATCGAGGATGACGTCCGCCAGCGTCCGCGCATGCGCCAGGTATTTCGCGTCGAGCGACGCCTCGTACACGTCGAGCATCGCGCCCGCCAACTGCGCATAGTCCTCGAGGTAGGCGTTGTGCCGGGCGACGCCGTCCTTGAACGACCGCTTGAGCGCCCGCCCGTCCCACATAGTCGTCATGATAAAATCGGCCGCGCGCTCAGCCGTATCGAGATACCGGCGCTCATGCAGCGCGCGATAACCCTCCGCGAACGCGCCGATCATCATCGCGTTCCATGCCACCAGGACCTTTTCGTCGCGGCCCGGCTTCACCCTTTGTTCGCGCGCCGCGAACAGCTTCTCGCGAATCTCGCGAATCTTCGACGCCATCTCCTCTTCAGAAATTTTGAACATCCGCGCGGCGTCGGCCAGCTCGATCGTCCGATGTGGAATGTTCGCGTCTTCGAAATTCCCTTCGATCGAGATGTCGAAGTAGCGCTCGGCTATCGCGCCAAGCTCGGGACCAATCACGGCGTCGACCTGCTCCGGCGTCCAGACGAAAAACTTTCCTTCCACGCCTTCGCTGTCCGCATCCTGTGCGGCGTAAAAGCCGCCCTCAGGACTCGTCATCTCGCGCAGAACGTAGTCCAGGATTTCACGCGCGACGCCCAAAAACTCCGGCTCGTTGAGCGCGCGGCCGGCGTCGAGGTACAGGCGCGCCAGCAGCGCGTTGTCGTAGAGCATTTTCTCGAAGTGCGGCACCAGCCATCGCTCGTCGACGCTGTAGCGATGGAATCCGCCGCCGATCTGATCGTAAATTCCGCCGCGCGCCATCTTCGACAGCGTATGCCGAACCATCTCGGCCATCGCCTCGTCGCCGTCGGCGGCATGCACGCGAAGAAAGAGCGAGAACACGAACGTGTTGGGAAACTTGGGCGCCTGCCCCAGCCCGCCGTTGATACTGTCATAGTGCGACGCGAGCGCGCGTGCCGATTCGGTCGACAACCCCGGCTTCAAGTCGCCGTCCGTGGGCACGTAGTTGGTAATCGCGCCGAGCGCCTCGGTCAGCTTCTCGAGATTGTTGGTGATTTCCTTCGCCTTGTCGCGATATGCCTGCGATACCGCGGCGAGGATTCGCGGAAATCCCGGCATCCCCTGCCGATCCTCGGGCGGATAGTAGGTCCCGCCGAAGAACGGCCGGCCGTCTGGCGCGAGGAACATCGTCAGCGGCCATCCGCCGCGCCCGGTGATCAGCTGCACCGCATCCATGTAAATCTGATCGAGGTCGGGCCGCTCCTCGCGATCGACTTTGATCGGGACGAAGTTCTCGTTGATCATCCGCGCGATTGCGTCGTTCTCGAACGACTCGCGTTCCATCACGTGGCACCAGTGGCACGCCGAGTAGCCAATCGACAGCATGATCGGCTTGTTCTCGGCCTTCGCGCGCGCCAGCGCGTCGGGTCCCCACGCGTACCAATCGACTGGATTGTACGCATGCTGGCGCAGGTACGGACTTTGTTCGTTGATCAACCGGTTCGGTTTGCGGCCGGAATGACTCTCGGGATTTTTCGGCTGGCTCATGAATCTCGTATCATCCTATCTGCCTCTCCGCGCTCTGTCATTCCGATCGAGCCGCCGTATGGCAGAGTATCGAGCGCGCCAGTTACAATTCGCTGCTATGAGCACGGCATCCGCACCGCGCGACTCGACCGCATCACAGGTATCGGCCGCGAGCGATTCGCGATTCGGCCTGCATGCCGGATGCGTCCTCGTTCTCGCCGCGATCCTTTTCTTCGCCCGCCTCGGTGCGCGCGCGCTGTGGTCGTCGGAATTCCGATGGGCCGAAATTGCGCGCGAGATGCTCGTGACGCACAACTATTTCTGGCCGACGATCAACGGGCACGTCTATTACGACAAGCCGCTGGGTTCATACTGGCTCGTTATTTTTTCGACACCGCTCACAGGCGGCCTCAACGAGGCAGCAACGCGCCTGCCCTGCGCAATCGCGGGACTTCTCGCAGTGGCGCTACTGATGCTCCTCGTGCGACGCCTCTACGACGCTCGCACCGCGATACTCTCCGGCGTCATCCTCGCGACCAGCTTCAGCTTCGTGTTCTTTTCGCGCCACGCCAGCGCCGACGTCGAAACGCTAACGGGTGAGCTCGCCGCACTGCTGCTCTTCAATCACAACGAGGAGCGCGGCGGTGGAATCTGGGTCGTCGGCTTGTGGCTGATCATGGCGGCGACATCGCTCACTAAAGGTCTGCTCGGATTCGCGCTGCCGCTGCTGGTGATCGGTGCGTATTCATGCCTGCGCGACGGATGGGCGCAGTTGTTTCAGGAGATTCTCCATGGCTCGATAGGCGATCGCGTAGGAAAACTCATCGAGCGCAATCGATGGTTCTTCAACTGGTACACCGTCGCCGGCATCGCAGTTGGCGGCCTGGTGTACTGGCTGCCGTTCGAAATTTCGTCGCGCATGATGGGCTCGCAAAAAGGCCTCGCGATGGTCTATCGCGAGAACGTCGTGCGTTTTTTCCATCCATTCGACCATCGCGGGCCTATCTACCTGTATGTCTACGTCATCTTCGGCCTGATGGCGCCGTGGTCAGCGCTGTTGCCCGCGGCACTGGTCGAAACGCACAGCCTCCGACGCGCCGGCGCCGAGCCCGCCCGCGCGGATCGATTTGCGCTGGTCTATTTCTGGGCAACGTTCATATTTTTCACGCTCTCGGGGTCGCGCCGCAGCTACTACATCCTGCCTATTCTCCCCGCCGCCGCGATCCTGGTCGCCAGGACACTCGCATATCCCGGCGAACTCCGCTCGACTATCGCCCGCCGCCTGCTGATTGTCGGCTATGCGATCGTCGCATTGGGCGTTATCGCGGGCATCGTTTTGCTGGTTCCAGCCTGGGCGATTCTGCCGAGCCCCTACGATGCGCTCCCCGACCTACCCGCCAAGCCCGCCTTCATCCTGTTCTGGATTGTGCCGGTTGCCGCGGTCATCTATACGATTCGCAAATTCAGCGCGTATCGCGTCGCAATTTCGATGGGTGCGATCGCCTATCTCGCGATGGCCTACATATATATCTTCGCGATGCCGGCGGCGGAGGCTTTCCGCGGCGAAAAACCGTTCGGCTATGCGGTCCTGAACAAAATCGGCGGTTCGACTGACCACCTGGTCCTGTACAAGACCGAGGGGCCGCTGTTTTATCTCAATCCGACCAAGCCGCTTCCCGAGTTCGAGAACAAGCAGGACTTGCAGAACGCGATCGCAAACGGCGTCGCCAAATGGATGATCGTCCGCCGCCGCGACATCCCCAAGCTCGATACGCCGACAACAATCGATCTCAGCGAAGCATCATATCCGTGGGAGACCGACTACAATTTCCGAAACAAGGTAGTCTTGGTGCACTTGGGCAATTGACTCTTTCCGTGCCTCGTCAGGGTGGCGCGGGCCGCCGTGCCCGCGATTCAATCCTCGGGTGCCATTGCCGCGTGATGGCCGCCGCTTGGGTGGACTTGCAGTCGATTCGGATTGTTCGCATCAGCGAATCCAGCCGCGGCACGGCGGCCCGCGCCACTTAAATGATCCACTGCAAGTGAATTCGCCGGCCGCGCCTCAGAGACGCATCGGCATCACGACGTACGTGTACTGCTGATCACTCTCCGTCCTGATCACCCCGGGGCTGACGTCGTCGGTAAGACCGAGCTCCACGGTGGAGTCGGGGCCCTGCGGAATCACCCCGAGCGCCTGCTGCACGTATGACGCGTTGAATCCGATCGCGAATTCTTCGCTCTTGAAATCGACGTCGAGCGACTCGCTTGCCTCTCCGGTTTCCGGACTCGTCGACGAAACTGTAAGCGTGCCTGCCGACAGCGCGAATTTTACCCCGTGATACCGCTCGCTCGAGAAGATCGCCGCGCGCTTGATTGCTGCGAACAACAGATCGCGCTTGACGGTTATCTTGTACTTCGACTGCTTGGGAATTACGCCGCGGTAGTCAGGGAATTCACCCTCGACCAGGCGCATCGAGACTTCGGTCGCGCCGCGCTTGAGGTACGCGAGCTGACCTTCGAGGCTGAGCCGCACTTCGGCGTCGCCACTGACATCCAGAATTTTGCGCAGCTCCGTGAGACCCTTTCGCGGTATGATCGCGCCGCTCGGCATCGTGAATCCCGGCACTTCGCGCTCGATCATCGCGAGGCGATGACCGTCGGTGGCGACCATCCGGACCGCTCCGGGAGCGTTGGACTCGACGAACACGCCGCTCAGGTTGTAGCGGGCTTCATCGGGACTGACCGCAAAGATCGTTTTGTCGATCATCTGCGCGAGCACAGTCGCTGGAATCACCAGCTCGGCCTTGAGTTGTTTCTTCGCAGCGCCCGCATCCTTGCCGGTGCTCTGACTCGGCATCGCGGGGAAGCTGCGAGGATCGAGACCCATCATTTTGAATTTCGCGCGGCCGCACTTCAGCTCGACCCAATCGCCGTCGAGCGTCGTCAGCGCGACTTCGTCGCCTTCGGTCTCGCGCACGATTTCGAAAAGTTTGCGCGCATTAAGCGTCAGGCTTTTCTCTTTGCCCGAACACGCGACCTGCGTGCGGATTCCGACTTCGAGATCGGTCGCGCCGAGCGTCAGCGCGTTTCCGTTTGGTTCGATGAGAACGTGGCCAAGTATCGGAACTGTCGTGCGCCGTTCCACGATGCCCTGGACCAATCCCAAACCGCTAAGCAGCGAAGCGCGCTCGATTGCGAGTCCCATGAATTGTTAGCCCGTCTTCCTATTCCGGATCTTTAGATCTCTAAAAAGAATAGCAGTAATAGTAGGAGTTGTGGATTTGTTGATGGAAGCCGCAACCGCCCGAAATTAAACGCCGATCGATCGTTGAAAAACTGTCGGCGGAACGGCGGCTAACCGACAGGGCCGGCCTTGCGCGCACCGGCCCTGTCGATAGCTCCAACTTTATGCTCCCCTCGTCCACACCTCCCCCACAATCGATTCACGCCGCATTTGCGCGAATCGACTTAAGCTCGCGTTCGATTTTCTCGATCGAGAGCCGAAAAGCCGAATCACTGGTGACCCGCCGCATGATCAGGTTGTACGCGTGAATCACGGTCGAATGGTCGCGCCCGAAATGCTCGCCTATGGTCGGGAACGAGCTGTCGGTCAGCTTGCGGCACAGGTACATCGCAACCTGGCGGCAGAACGCGATGTGCTGGGTGCGCTTCTTCGACTTCAAATCCGCCAGCCGGATATGGAAAAAATCCGAAACCGTCTTCTGGATCGATTCAATATCCGGTTTCGCCTCGGAATTTCGAACCAGGTCCTGCAGCGCATTCTTCGCGAAGTCCACCGTGATTGCTGATCCGTCGAACGAGGCCAGCGCCGCCAGCCGCGTCAGGCATCCCTCGAGCTCGCGCACGTTGGACGAAACGCTCTGCGCGATATACATCGCGACCTCGGGCGCCAGCCGCAGATTCTCGAGCACCGCCTTCTTCTGCACGATCGCCACCCGCGTTTCGAGGTCGGGCGGCGCGATATCCGCGATCAATCCCATCTCGAACCGGTTGCGCAGCCGCTCTTCGAGGCCGGGAATCTCGCGGGGAATCTTGTCCGAAGTCAGAATGATCTGATGCCGCTCGGCGTGAAGCACGTTGAAGGTATGGAAAAACTCTTCCTGGGTTCGCTCGCGGCCGGCCAGGAACTGCACGTCGTCGAGGATCAACGTATCGACCCGGCGAAACTTCTCGCGAAACTCGTTCATCTTGTCGCGCCGCAACGAACCGATCAGCTCGTTCATGAAGATCTCGGCCGGCATGAACAACACTTTCTTCGGGCGCTCGCCGCTGGCGTAGATATGGTGCCCGATCGCGGTGACCAGGTGAGTCTTTCCCAGGCCGACCCCGCCGTAAATGAAAAGCGGGTTGTATTTTTCACCCGGCTGGTTGGCGACGGCCTGCGCCGCGGCATGCGCAAACTGATTGGCCGATCCCACCACGAACTCCGCGAAGCTGTAGCGGGCATTCAGGGTCGGATGCCGATCTCCACGCGGCGCGCCTGTCGTAGTTGCCCGATTTGGCGCCACTGCCTTGCCATTGCCATTTGCGTTGGCGTGGCCGTTGCCGTTTGAATGACCATTGCCATTCGAATGAGCATTACTCGGACGTTGTTGCGGCGGTGCAATTGATGCCTTCTCGCCGAGCGTCAGCCGCACCTCGACTTCTCCGCCAGCCTCCGCCGACAGCGCCGATCGCATCATGCTCAGGTAACGATCGTTGATCCAATCGCGAAAAAATCGATTGGGCGCCTCGACCGTGACGGTTGATCCTTGATGAGCGACAAAATTCAGCGGTCCGATCCACGTCTCATAGCCGACCTGACCCAACTCATCGCGCATACGGTCCCCAGCCCGTTGCCACAAACCATTCATATCGTCTCCCCCTGCCACAAAACCGGAAGCAAAATCAGGTTCCGGAACTAGCGCGTCGGCATCGATGCCGCGCGAATTACGCACAGTCTTATCCACACCTGTGGATAAGCGGAATTTCCTTCGTCACCTTCGACAATTTGACGACCCACGACGCCGGACTATCAACTTGTCCGGGTTACGATCAGTTCTGTTGTGTGGAAAATTCTGGTTGAGAATGAGCTCGATATACATGCGCTTGGAAGCCATAGCTCATGCGCCGCGGGACGAACCTGTCAGTGGAAATTGGTTCTTGTGAGTACGAAGTATGCGGCCAAGTGAACGTGATAAACTTATTTCGTGAGGAGGACAAGCGCGCAAAAATTTTCGTCGCTATACATGCGTAACGAAAAGGAAATTTCGCGCGCGAGCGATCGCGCACAATCTTCACGAAATTTCGCGCCGATCTCGCGATCGTGCAAATCTGCTCTGGAAGCCATCGTGCGCGATCGCAGTTTTTCGCGTCGCGTCGTATTTTTCTCGCGAGACGACCGTGCGCAAGCAAATTTTTCTTTGCGCGCAAAAAAAAATTTTCGATCGCTCCAGATTTTCAAGGAATCGCAGTGACTTCACACAAAAAGTCAGATGAACTCTTCAATCGCGCCAGTGTTAAGATTCCTGGTGCGGTGAATTCTCCCGTGCGCGCGTGGAAGGCCGTCGGCGCAGCGCCAATCTTCATCGAAAGTAGCAGCGGTGCAACAATCACAGACGCGGACGGCAACACTTTTATCGACTACGTTTGCTCCTACGGTCCCGCGATCCTCGGACACGCGCATCCGAGTGTCACGCAAGCGATCGCAGAGCAGGCGCGACTCGGTCTCGGCTTCGGCGCACCGACGCGGCTCGAAGTTGAGCTCGCCGAATTGATCTCGTCATCGATCAAATGTGCACAAAAAGTACGATTGGTTTCTTCGGGAACGGAAGCCGGCCTCACCGCGCTCAGGCTCGCGCGCGCGGCGACCGGCCGCTCGAACATAATCAAGTTTGACGGATGCTATCACGGGCACAGCGACTCGATGCTGGTACGTGCCGGTTCAGGCGGGATGACTCTTGGTCAACCCGACAGCGCGGGAGTTCCGTCAGCGCTCGCCGCGATGACGATGGTTGCGCGTTATAACTCGATTGAGACAGTCGAAGGTTTATTCCGCGCCGCACCCGAAAAAATCGCCGCTGTGATCGTCGAGCCCGTCGCCGCCAACATGGGCGTGGTGAATCCTGATGCAGGTTCGTTGAAAGTGCTCGCCGAAGTCACGCGCAACCACGACGCGCTTCTGATCTGTGACGAAGTTATAACCGGGTTCCGGTTGGGTTTCGGTGCAGTTGCGGAAAGTATGGGCATCATGCCTGACCTGATCATGCTCGGAAAAATAATCGGCGGTGGGATGCCGGTGGGCGCGCTCGCTGGCCCCGCGAAAATCATGGACCTGCTCGCGCCCGTCGGTCCGGTGTACCAGGCGGGAACGCTGTCGGGAAATCCGCTTTCCGTTCGCGCCGGTCTCGAGACGCTTCGCATTCTGAAGGAGAGCAATCCGTATGCCGCGCTGGACGCCGCGGGCGCGCGCCTTGAAGCCGGACTTCGCGACGCTCTAAAAAAAACCGGACAGCCTGGATGTATCAATCGCGCGGGCTCTTTACTGACGATGTTCCTCGGTCCCGATCGCGTGCGCGACGCCGACGAAGCTCGCACGTCCGACGCGGCGAAGTTCGCCAGATTTTTCCATGGCATGATTGATCGCGGGATAAATATCCCACCGTCGCAGTTCGAGGCCATGTTTCTATCGACCGCGCACACCAACGCCGACATCGACCGCACGATAGCCGCCGCTCACGAATCCCTCAGCGATCTCTCGCGAGGCAAGTGAAACCCGACTAATGTTTTTCTTCAGCGCCTGAGAGTTCTTGAGATCTCGAGGTCAAAGCGAATGTGCCGGAACATCAAAACGCTTTTCAATTTCGAACCGCCGGTAACCGACGAAGAGGTTCGTGCCGCCTCGCTTCAATTCGTGCGGAAAATCAGCGGCTTCAACAAACCGTCGAAGGCGAACGAACACTCCTTTATAGCCGCAGTCGATGAAATAGCGGACATCTCGGCCCGTCTTCTTCGCTCGCTCGAGACGAATGCGCCTTCGAGAAATCGCGACGAAGAGGCCGCGAAGGCGAAAGCCCGCGCCGCGGAAAGATTCGGTACCTGATCGCTCAAGGTGAATCACCGTTGCCGTTGATCCAGGGGAAATACGCCAAGCCGCTCGCGATGGCGCTCGAGATTCCGATGTCGCCGATCGCCGGCGGGATTCTCGGCCACTACATCGACATGTACTTTCACACCGAGCCATGGTTCACCGGAATTCTCGCGTTCGCCGGCTTCATTCATTCAGTCCTGACGGTCATCAGGATCGCCAAAGAAATACCGCCCACTTCGCAAAGCTGACTGGCCTCGCGTGCGCAACGATCAGATCCCGACCATCCCGGCGATTCAGCGGATGAACGCGATTCTCGTCGCCGTCACCGCCACGCTTCTCTTTTATTTCGACTCGACCCCGGCCGCGCTGGGATGCCTGCTCGGTGGCGCGATCGTGATCGTCAATCTGTGGGTGCTCAGCCTCCTCGGTGCGGCAATCCTCGCGGCCGCCGGCGCCGGCATCTCGGGTACGGCCGCCAAATTCGGCGTGATGGCGATACCGCTGAAGATGCTGATCGTCGTGGGCCTGGTCTTTCTCATCTTCAGGCGCACCAACGTCGACGGTGTAGGATTCGCGCTCGGAGTCTTGACTCAGATGACCGCTGCAATTATTGAAACCGGGCGTGCTTCGCTCCGCGGCTCCAGCTAAGATTGCCGCGGCGGAGAAAAGCTTTTGCAGACCTCAATAAACTTTCTCGAATTAATCGGCGGCGGAAAAATCCCCGAAGTCCTGGTTGGCACCTGGCTGGTGATGGGCATCCTGCTGATTTTCGGCCTCCTTGCGCGACGCTCTCTGGCGGCAGCCACCGACCCGATCATTCCCGACGACAGGATCACGGTGCGCTCGGTCGCCGAGACCATCGTCGAATGGGCCGACGGTTTCGTCCACGAAGTCACCCAGCTTCATCACTATCGCCAGTTCGTCCCGTTCTTCGGCACCCTGTTCCTGTTCATCCTGCTCGCGAATTTTCTGGGTCTCGTTCCCGGGATGGAACCGCCGACCGCCGACTCCGACCTGACTTTCGCGCTCGGCACGATCTGCTTCGTCTACTACATCTACCAGGGGATGAAGGCGAATGGAGTGCTCGGATACTTGCGCACTTATCTCGGCCCGATGATCGCGATCGCGCCGCTGATGCTCATGATCGAGATCGCCGACAACCTGTTCCGCCCGTTTTCGCTCGGTGTACGTCTTTACGCGAACATGTTTGCCGATCACATGGTGCTCGGCATCTTCACCGGCTTGACCAAGTTGATCGTCCCGCTGGCTTTTCTGACGCTCGGCTCGATCGTATGCATCATCCAAGCGATGGTCTTCATGATTCTGTCGATGGCGTATGTGCGGCTCGCGGTCGAACACGAACATTAGCCGAAGCCGAAAAAGAAAAATAAAGATTTCATGCGCCCGGGATTCCGCCCGGAAATTGTGGTGGTAGAGGAAGAGAGGCGGCCGGCTCCGGCACTCAGAGGCGTGCGAAACAAGGAGGATCGAGAAATGGTTCGAAAGATTGGAAACGTCCTGGGGATTGTCTCGCTGGTGATTGTCGCATCACCGCTGCTCGCGATGGCGCAGGAGGCTGCGGTGCCCGTGGTCCGCATGACCCAGTCGCCGCTCAGCGTAGGATTGATCGCACTCGCCGCCAACCTCGGCGTCGGCATCGCAGCGTTCGGCAGCGCGCTCGGTCAGGGCCGCATGGCAGCATCGGCAATGGAATCGATCGGCCGCAATCCAAACGCAGCGGGCCAGATTTTCACCCCGATGCTACTGGGCCTGGCATTCATCGAAGCGCTGACCCTGTATGCGCTCGTGATCGGATTCCTGCTGCAGCTGAAGATCTGAAGGCTCGACATTGTCCGCAAACAACGGGGCCCATCCAGGCCCCGTCTCTTTTTCTCGATAGCGTCATGCGCTGCGCGCACGGCACGCATAAACGCATGCCATCGAGTCGCCCCCTGAGAGCAAAGTAGCGTGCCGCGCGCAACTTTGCGCTTCACACTGGGTGCAGGGGTCACCCCTGCCGCCCGCCGCGCAGGCGATTATTTTTTCCGCCATCTCACATCCTGAAGACCCCGAAGCCTCGATGCGCGGGGATCGGCGCGTTCATCGAGGCCGCGATGCCCAGTGCCAGCGCTGCGCGCGTCTCGACCGGATCGAGCACGCCGTCGTCCCACAGCCGCGCGCTCGAATAGTAGACGCTCGACTCGATCTCATACTTCTCGAGCGTCGGGCGCAAAAATTCCTGTCGCTCCGCGTCGGTCATCGTCGCGCCCTCCCGTTTCAGCTGATCGAGCTTGACTGTGAGCAGCGTGTTCGCGGCCTGTTCTCCCCCCATTACGGAGATGCGCGCGTTCGGCCACATGAAAAGCAATCGCGGTGAGTATGCGCGCCCGCACATCCCGTAATTTCCCGCGCCGTTCGACGCGCCGATGATCACCGTGAACTTCGGCACCTGCGCGTTGGCGACCGCGTTGACCATCTTGGCGCCGTCTTTCGCAATACCGCCCTGCTCGTAGCGCTTGCCGACGATGAAGCCCGTGATGTTTTGCAGGAAAAGCAGCGGGATGCGCCGCGCGCAGCACAGCTCGATGAAGTGGGTGGCCTTTAGCGCCGACTCGCTGAACAGCACGCCGTTGTTGGCGATGATACCGACGGGAAAGCCGTAGATTCGCGCGAATCCAGTGACCAGCGTGGTTGCGTAGCGCGCCTTGAACTCGTGCATCCTGCTCCCGTCGACCAGCCGCGCGATCACCTCGCGCACGTCGTACGGCTTGCGCGTGTCGACCGGGATGATGCCGTAGAGTTCGGCGGGATCGTAATGCGGATCCTCGGGCGCGTCCTGCTCGATCGCGGCGGTGGTGCGAGGTCCGAGGTTCTCGAAAATCGCGCGCGCAATCTGGAGCGCATGCTCGTCGTCGTCGGCCAGGTGATCGCTTACGCCCGACAGCCGCGTATGCACGTCGCCGCCGCCCAACTCCTCCGCGCTCACCTCTTCTCCGGTCGCGGCGCGCACGAGCGGTGGTCCCGCCAGGAAGATCGTTCCCTCCTCGCGAACTATAATGTTTTCGTCGCACATCGCGGGCACGTACGCGCCACCCGCCGTGCAACTGCCCATCACGGCCGCGACCTGCGCGATGCCCTTCGCCGACATACGTGCCTGGTTATAGAAGATGCGCCCGAAGTGCTGCTCGTCGGGAAAAATTTCGGATTGCATCGGCAGGAACGCGCCGCCCGAATCGACCAGGTAAACGCACGGCAGCATATTTTCGATCGCGATTTGCTGCGCGCGCAGATGCTTCTTCACAGTCATCGGAAAATAAGTGCCGCCCTTGACGGTCGCGTCGTTGGCGACAATCACCGCCTCGCGCCCGTGGATTCTGCCGACCCCGGTGATGATGCTCGCCGAAGGAGAGTCGCCGTCGTACATATTGAATGCGGCCAGCGGCGACAGTTCGAGGAACGGACTGCCGGGGTCGAGAAGTTTTCTGACGCGATCTCGCGCGAGCAACTTGCCACGTTCGACATGACGCTCGCGCGCTGCCGCCGGCCCCCCCTGGCGAACCCGCTCGATCGCGTCGCGCAGGCGCTTGACCAGTGCCTCCATCGCCTCGCGGTTGCGGCGAAACTCGTCGGAGTTGATGTTCAGCCGCGATTCAATTCGATCCATTTCGTTTTCCTTGCGACCGGTTAAAAAATCCGGGATGCCTACGGACTAAAGTTGGGCTAAATTTTAGAAAGCTGGCTGGATATTAGCGATGCGCGAACGCGATCTGAAAGCACTCGAATTCGACAAGGTGATTCACCTCGTCATGGATCTTTGCGCCTCCGAGCCGGGGCGCGAGGCGACCGCCGAGTTGCGCCCATCCATCGAGCCCGCCGAAGTGCAACGCCGGCTGACGGCGACCGCCGAGATGGTCGAGCTGAGATCGCATGCCGGCTCGATCCCGATTAGCGAATTTTCCGATCAGCGGCCGTATCTGCTCGCGGCGGCGCGCTCGGGTGCGATTCTCGGCGGCGAAGCGCTGGTGAAGGTGCGCGATTTTATCGCGGGCTCGCGCCACGTCAGCGGATTCCTGCGCTCGCGCGTCGAACGCTTTGCGCACGTCGCGGCCCTCGTGCACAACCTGCTCGCGCCAAAGGAACTCGCCGACGCGATGCTAAGTGCGCTGGCCGACGACGGCACAATCCTCGACGACGCAAGCCCGGAGCTTAGACGCCTGCGCAGCCGGTTGCGTGACGAGCGCTCCGAACTCGAGGCGCGCCTCCTTCGTTCGCTCAACGCGTCGGGCATGGAGTCGTTCGTATCCGACTATATCGTGACGATTCGCAACCGCCGCTTCGTGCTGCCGATGAAGCTCAACTACTCGGAGCGGTTCGAGGGAATCGTGCAGGACCGCAGCGTTTCCGGCGAGACTCTGTTCGTCGAGCCGATGTGGGCGGTCGAACTGAATAACCGGCTGATGATGC
Organism: uncultured delta proteobacterium; assembly: GCA_963850125.1. Classification (GTDB taxonomy): domain Bacteria; phylum Desulfobacterota; class Binatia; order Binatales; family Binataceae; genus Binatus. The sequence continues at coordinate 38,302 of CAWKKB010000007.1, forward strand.
TCGAGCGCGAGGCGGAGGCGGAAGAAACACGAATCCTCGCGCAGCTGACTGCTATGGTCGGTGGATACGCGCCGGAACTCCAGCTCACCTTCGACGCGATGGTCGCGCTCGACGCCCTCAACGCACGCGCGCTTTTCGCCGAGCGCTTTCGATGCGTCGAGCCGCACCTGGTCGACGAGGGAATCGATTTTATCGGCGCGCGGCATCCGTTACTGATGACCAGCGGACGCGACGTGATTCCGATCGACGTGAAGATTGGCGCCGGCCAGCGCGGCATCGTCATCTCGGGCCCGAATACCGGCGGGAAAACCGTCGCGCTCAAGACGGTCGGGATGCTGTCGCTGATGGCGCAGGCCGGGATGCTGATTCCCGCGCTCGCCGGCAGCAAGGCGACCGTGTTTCGCAGCGTGTTCGCCGACATCGGCGATGAGCAGTCGATCGAATCCAACCTGTCGAGCTTCTCGGGGCATATCGCGAACCTGTCGGAGATAGTCAGGTCGCTGGACGAACCGGCGCTGGTGATTCTCGACGAGCCTGGCGCCGGCACCGACCCCGCCGAAGGCGCGGCGCTCGCCATCGGGCTGATGAACCATCTCGGGACGCGGCGCTGCATGCTCGCGATCGCCACGCATTCGACCGCGGTGAAGCTGCATGCATACTCGCAGGCCGGCTTCGAGGCCGCCGCAGTGGATTTCGACGCCGAGCACCTCGCACCGCTGTATCGCCTGAAGCCGCATACGATCGGGCAGAGTTACGGACTGGCGGTCGCCCGCCGGCTCGGACTACCCGAGGAAATAATTCGCGCCGCGGAACAATCTATGGGCACCGGCACTATCGAGCTGACCGACTCGCTTAGAAGACTCGACGCTGAGCGCGCCAAGCTGAATGCGCAGCTCGAAAAATTGCGCGAGCGCGAACTCAACCTCGCGCAGATCGAGCAAGACGTCCTGCAAAGGGCTGAAAAAACTCGCGAGCGCGCCGATTTGGAGCGCAAGCGGCTGCGCGCCGAGGGCTCGGATCTGATCGAACAGCTAAGACGCGACGGCGCCGCGCTGATGGATGAACTGAAGACGCGAACCAAATCGCGCACCGACTTGAAAGGATTCATCACCAGGGCGTCGTCGAAACTTGAAAGCCTCGCGCCTGCGGATGCCGCATCGGATTCCGACGCGCCGCTGAAAGTCGGCGACAGTGTGGAAGTCGGCGACATCCGCGGCGAGTTGATCGTCCTCGATGCTGGACGCGCCGTGATCAGCCGCGGCGGTCTCAGGATTGAAGTAGCGCCCGAGCGCCTGCGCAGGTCGGCGACGACTGTCGCCGAAAATCGCCTCGAGCCGGCCAAATCGAAATCGGCGACCGTCACCTTCAGCGTCGAGGGTGCCGAGGGCAGCGAGCTGAACCTGATCGGCATGCGCACCACGGACGCGCTGCGCAAGCTCGAAGAGTTTCTCGACACCGCATTCCTCACCAATCGCGCCGAGGTCCGAATCGTCCACGGCATCGGCTCCGGCGCTCTGCGCAAAGCCGTCGCCGAATACCTGGGCACGTCGCCATACTGCGCGTCGTTCCGCGGCGCAGAACCCCATCACGGCGGCGCCGGCGCCACCATCGTCCAGATGAATCTGTAAAAAAGAGATCTGCTGCGCCGACGCAAGAAAGTGCCCGCGCGAGCTCTCCCCCATCCGGTTCCCCTTCCCACTATGGGAAGGGTTAGGTCGCATGGACATTCGCGCATTTTTGGGCGTCATCCTTCCAGCCGCTCGCGATGCTCGCTCCGTCAGGATGACGAACATTCCTCAGAACAACTTCTTCAACTGATCCAGCGGATTCGGCGGAGGCTTTGAATTGCCGCCTCCATTGTCGCCGCCGGATCCAGTGCCAGAGCCGTCATCGCTCGAATCGCCGCCGAGAAATTTGCTCAATCCCTTTGGGACGCCCTTCTTGCCGAAGATTTTGCCGAGATACTTCTGACCCTGGGACTTGGTAGCGTTAGTTGCCGCTAGCTGCGCCAGCTCCGTCACGTTGGGCAGCACCTGCGGCTTGGGCAATCTCCCGACCACTTGCAGCGGGATCACGATTTGTCCGTCTTTGTTCGCGATGAACGCGACTTCCTGCTTCTGCTCGATCAGCTCCTTGCTGAATTGCGGCGCCAGCACGATTCGCGCCGCGAGGTCGATGTTCTTGTCCATGTCGAACCATCCGTCGCCAAGCAGATTGTAATCCACCGTCTGCGCCTTGATGTCGTGCGACGTGATTCGCGGACCCTCGAGCACGAACGTGAGGCTCGCAAGCTGGATGTCCGTGTCGGGATTGCTGAAAAGTTCCGGATGGTTCTTCACCACGGCGTCCGGGACCAGCTTGCCGATCGCGGGCAGATGCTGCACCTTCTTGAGCGCCTGTCCTCCGACATTGACGCCGATCAGCTTGCCGTTCGTCAGCGTGAGATTGCCGTTGCCCTTAAGCGTCGGCTTCATCTGGTCGAAGGTGCCGGTCTTTCCGCTGACTTTGATATTCCCACCGAGCGTTCCGCGAACGGTCCCGGCTGCCTTGGACTTTTGCGAGTCGAGCGCCTGCTGAATATCGAGATCGGTGAAACTGATCGACGCCTCCATCGGCGCCGACGCTTCGAGCCGCGTGTTCCCCGTCGCCGCGATATCGCCCGAGAACGCCTTCAGCCTGAGCGTAGTCACCCGGGCAAGCTTGTCCGCGAGCGACAGCGACAGCCGCAAATTCTGATACGGAACATTCGCGAGATTGCCCGACGCTGACGTGATTTCAGAATCGACGCTGGGACCGGCCGTCGATCCAATCGAGACCGCACCTTTGGCGAAAAGTTGGTTGATAACCTCGTCAGGCGGCCGCGAAGGCGCGAGGTCCGCCAGCCGAACCGCCGCCGCATTCAGTTCGTAGCTCATGACCAGCGGCTGGAACTGATCGATGTGCGACTTCAACCTCGCGTGCTGCGCGCCAAGATTGAATGTCAGCGGCCCGACGTCGGCACTGGTGCCCGCGAGCTTGATATCGCCGCTGATATTGCTAATCGGCGGCGCCTTCCGATCGGGTATTGACAATCCGACCCCCGCGAGCGTGACCGTGCCGTCCGCCGACGCCTTGCCCTTCGCAATCGTCGCCGCGGTATGAATCTCGGTCTTCCCTGCGGGGTTGTATTTGCCGAGCGCGGGAATCATCTTCGCGAGCGCGGCGAGATCGAAGTTGTTGGTATCGACCCGCGCCGCGGTCGTGCCGCCGCCGACTTTGATATCCGTCGCCTTCGCGTCAAGGTCGCCGAGCGTGACCTTTGCGAGCGTCACCGCAACTCCAGAATCCGTCTGCGAACCTTCGGCGGAAACCTTCAGCGGAGTGTCGGCCGGTTTGTTGAAGCTGTCGCCAAACGCGATTGCGGGCGAGCTCAAATCGCTCGAGACGTTGAATTTGATCGATTGAATAGTGCCCTCAGCCGTCGCATCTACCGTCACCGGCCCGGAAACCGAAAGTTTCGGCGGTATCGCCTTCGCCAGCATCGGGATCGTCTCGAGCTGCGACAGCAGAATCGGACCGGCCTTGGCCTTGCCAGACAGCGGAATCGCGTCGATGTCGATAACCCCATTGTTGATCAGCGGGCCAATCGTCGCCGAAAGATCGAAGTTCTGCCGATCGCTGAGCGCCGCGAACGTAACCGCGACCGTGAACGGCGCGTTGAAGCCGAAATCGCGAACCTTGAGATCGATATCGTTGACGGTGGAACTTTCCTCCGCGCCCTCGGTCTGAAAAATCAAACTGGCGCCCTTGATCGAGAAATTCTGCACCAGCAACGAGCCCAGCGTCGCCGGCGCCCGGCCCGCCTGCGCCATCGGCGATTCTTCCTCGTTCCCGCCTCTGCCTTTCCCGCGCCGGCCCCGTCCCTCGCCTTCGCTCGATTCCTCTTCCGTGCGCACCTTCTTCCTGCCGAGTGTCGACACGTTGAACGTACCGTCGCGCGTCTGAACGATTCTGATCACCGGCTTGTCGAGCACGACTTCGGTGACTTCGATTCGCCGCGCCAGCAGCGGCACCAGTTCCAGCCGCGCGTAAACGTTGTTCGCCTCGATGAACGGTTTCTTTGAGATGTCGGGATCGTCTGCCACCTGTACGCCCGTCACGTCGGCCATGATTCCCCAGCCGAGGCTCACCTTGATGTCGTCGGCATGCACCTGGCGTCCGAGCGCGATGCTGACTTTGTCGAGGACTTTCTCGCGCCGCTCGGCGATGATCGAGTTGAGATTCATGGCGGCATAGAACAGGATCGCGCCGGCAAAGATCACGACGGTTCCGACAATTGCGGCACCAACAACGATCACACGGCGCATATGAGGACCCTCACGTCAGGCAACTTCGAAGTGGTTCGTGACACGCAGGCAAGTCTAGTCGATGCGCGCCGGACGCGCATCATTTTTTCTGGCGAGTTCAACTTCCGCTCCTTTTGCGGATACGTTCGCAGTTTGAACCGCGTTGCGTCCTCGGCATAGTCTGATCGAACAGGCGTTAGTCCGAATCCTGGCTGGTCCCTTCCGATGGCAAAAAAGCGAAATCACGATCGCCTCGCCGACGAACGAGAGGGCGAACGAACGGCGACGCCGGCGCCGGTTAAAGTCTTCTCGTCGCCGTTCAAGGATCTGAAAAAAATGCTCGCCGATCGTGAGCGCGTGCTGCCGAAGTCGCAGCCGGTTCTCAAGTCCAAGGCCCCGCCTGCGCCAATCGTTGAAAAATCCACGCCAGCCGAATTGGAACCGCTCGACGACGAATCCTTTTTTCGGCAGGCGTTCGAGGGCGTGCGCCCGTTGCATCGCAACGGAACCGTCCGATCGCGAATTCCGCTCGACCCGCCAACGACTCACACGATTGTCGACGAAGATGCCGAGGTAATCGCTCTGCTGTCCGACCTCGTATCGGGACAGGCGCCGTTCGATATCACCGAGTCCGACGAGTACGTCGAGGGTTACCGCGTCGGCCTCGATCCGCGCCTCGTGTCACAGCTTCGCCGCGGGGAGTTCGCCGTGCAGGCGCACTTCGACATGCACGGGATGATCCAAGGCGCCGCGAAGGAAGCGCTGAAGGAGTTCATCATCGCGTCGGTCCGCAAGGGATTGCGCACCGTGCTGGTCGTGCATGGACGCGGGTTGCGCTCACCGGGCGGGCATTCCGTCCTCAAGCACGCGTCGGCAGGATGGCTCTCGCACGGCGCAATCGGCGGTCACGTGCTCGCATTCACCAGCGCGCGTCCCGCAGACGGCGGCGCGGGCGCAACTTATGTATTGTTGAAGCGCGAGAAGAGCCGCGCCCCCTTCGACATTCTGCAAGGCGCCAAACGCCGCTAGCGCATCTTCACCATCCCAGGAAATGTATCCCGATGATCAGGTTTGTCACCGCGAACGCCGCGGGGATCAGCCAGCGCGAGTACTTGCGAATCCGCAGGCCTAAATCGCGCCGCACCTCCGATCGATGCGTCACGTGCACCGTCATCAACTCCACCACCGCCAGGAAAACGAAGATGTAGCACTCGAGGAAGAACGCATCGATGTACGTAAGATAGGGCAGCCGCGGCATCGTCGCCGAGATTGCGAACGCGAACGCGATGACCGTCAGAATCGTCGTAACCGCGACCTGCACCTGGTTCGACAGATCGTTCGCCTCGATCCAGAACACCGCCCACGACAGGAACACCATCAGCAGCAGCGGCAGAAATACCTTCCACAAATAGAAACTCGATCGCCGCCTGACCGAGATAGCGAATCGTGCCTCCGGCATCGTGAACCCGCCATAGGTCAGCGCCCTTCCTATCGTTGGCTGGACCGCGGTCAGCTCCCACTGCGCGAGCGACGAGTAGCTGGTGAACTCGCTCGCCGTCCAGGCCGAGTTCTCGACCAGCTCAAATTGGATATCAGGTCCATCGACCAAAAACGGATGTATCAGGATGATCAGCGACTGCCGATCGAACGGGAAACGCCGCAACTCAAACTTCGACGACAGCGTCACCTTGCATCGCTCGGCGTAGCTGACGGTGCCGTTGGGAGTGACCCAAATCGACGTATCGGCACGCGTGCGCGGCGTGGCCGCGTTGATCATCTCGAGTTGCGGAACCCAAATCTGCCCGAGCGCGTAATGTCGATGGTGATCCGACGGACCTTCCTGAGTGTAGGCTAGCCGCGGATCGTTCCACTCCGCAAACAAGTACGCATCTAACTGGAACTGCTCGTTCACTTCGTCGATCGACGCGATGTTCACGATGTGCAGGCCAATCTTGATCGGGAGCGGCTCGCCGTTTTCATATGGCGGCTGCAGGATCGGATTGGTTGCGAAGCCGCCCGGAGTCGGCGGTATCTGCACCGCGCGAACTGACGCCGGCGCCAGCATTGCGACGATCGCTATCGCGATCGCAATAAGAACTATCCCCCGCCGCCGCATCCCGCCTCAGCCTTCCGGCGCCAGCATTTTCTCTGGTCGCACGAGCCGGTCGAACTCCTCTCCCGAGAGCAGCTTCAGCGCAACTGCGGCCTCGCGCAGCGTGATATTTTCCGCATGAGCTTTCTTCGCGACCTTGGCCGCGTTGTCGTAGCCGATATGCGGGCTCAGCGCCGTCACCAGCATCAGCGAATTTTCGACGTTGCGCTTGAGCTGTTCGCGATTCGGCTCGATCCCCTCGACGCAATACTTCGCGAACGACGCGCACGAATGCGCCAGCAGCGTCGTCGAGTGCAAAAAATTGTGGACGATGAGCGGTTTGAACACGTTGAGCTCAAAATTTCCCTGCGACCCCCCCATCGTGATCGCAACGTCGTTGCCCATCACCTGGACGCAGACCATCGTCATCGCCTCGCACTGCGTCGGGTTCACTTTGCCCGGCATGATCGACGATCCCGGCTCATTTTCCGGCAGGAGCAATTCTCCAAGCCCGGCGCGCGGCCCTGAACCCATCCAGCGGATGTCGTTGGCGATTTTCATCAGCGACACCGCGAGCGTCTTGAGCGCTCCGGAAGCCGCCACCAGCGCGTCATGCGCCGCCAGCGCCGCGAACTTGTTCGGCGCCGATTTGAATGGCAGTCCCGTGTACTCGGCGATTTTTTTCGCGACGCGCTCCGCAAATTCCGGGTGCGTATTGAGCCCGGTGCCGACCGCCGTTCCGCCAATCGCCAATTCGAGCAGGTCCGGCAGCGCCGCTTCGATTCGCTTCAAATCGTAATCGAGCTGCGCTACGTATCCCGAAAATTCCTGCCCAAGCGTCAGCGGCACCGCATCCATCAGATGCGTGCGCCCGATCTTCACGATGTCGGCAAACTCCCTGGACTTGCGCGCGAGCGCGTCGCGCAGTTTCCTCACCGACGGAATCAGCTCGTGCGTAAGTTCCTCGGCCGCCGCGATATGCATCGCGGTCGGAAACGTATCGTTCGACGACTGCGACATGTTCACGTCGTCGTTGGGATGAATCGGCTTCTTGCTCCCGAGCACGCCGCCCGCCATCTCGATCGCGCGATTCGAGATGACCTCGTTGGCGTTCATGTTGGTCTGCGTGCCACTACCGGTCTGCCAGATGCGCAGCGGAAAATGATCGTCGAGCTTGCCCGCGATCACTTCGTCCGCCGCCGCGGTTATCAGCCTGGCCTTGTCGGCCGGCAACTTGCCCAGATCGCGATTAACTTCCGCCGCCGCCTTTTTCAAAATCCCGAATGCGCGAATCACGGATCGCGGCATCCGATCGAAGCCGATCGCGAAATGCAGCAGCGATCGCTCCGTCTGCGCCCCCCAGTAGCGATCGTTCGCAACTTCGATCGCTCCCATGCTGTCAGTCTCGACGCGCCTGCCCGTCGGCGGCGCCGTGCCCACCACGGACGGCTTTGCGGTCATCGCGCGCTTGCCGACGCTCGCCTTGCGCACCTTCGCTCTCGATTTAGATGCCATCTTTCTCTCCCCTCTCCGTGTAAGGAGAGCTTTGCTTTAGCAGGCTCGCTGCTCTTCCCTTCTCCCTGTTAGGGAGAGGATCGAAGGTGAGGGTCCGATTACAGCGCCTCGCGCGATTCAAGATTCTGCTTCTGCCAGCAATCGTGCAGAGTCTTTCACGGTATTTTCCTATCCCCTCGCGCCGAATATTCTAGTCCGACCTGCCCCCGATGACAGCGGTTTCCCGCCCCCGTCAATCGACCCGCGATACCCTTTTCAGAGGCGCTGTGCCGATATAGGTTATGCGCGTACTCTCGACAATAGGGAGTACGATTTTAATCGAATATTCTAAGGACTGGATCCTAAGCGAGGCTGCCCACCATGCCCTGGACTATAACCCGTCTTTGCCGCGACTGCGTTGACACCGGATGCGTCAGCGTATGCCCCGTCGACTGCATCTACGAATACGTCGGCCCCGACAAGGAAAAATTCCCCAACCAGCTCTACATCGATCCCGACGAATGCATCGATTGCGGCGCCTGCGAGCCCGAATGCCCGTGGCAGGCAATTTTCGAGGAGCCCGCGGTTCCCGAGGTCCTCAAGGACGACATCCCGCTCAACCACGCGCTGTTAGAGATCAAAGATCAGTTCAAAGTGATGCCGTTCGTTAAAAAAGAGCACCCCACTCCCGAGCAGGTCGCCGAGAACAAGAAAAAGTGGGGCCTCGACCCAAACAGCTGACGCAATCTCCCAAATGCGATTGAACCCCTTCCCTCCAGGGAAGGGGTTAGGGGTTAGGTTCTTCACCCAGCGTCCGCGCTCCTCCATAGCCTCGCCCCTCGTGGGGAGGGCCGCCGCTCGTCTTCGAGCGGCGGGTGAGAGACAAAATTTTCCGAGATTCTGAATGATGCGGCGCACCAGACAACCGCCCCGCACAAACGCAGCGCCGCGCGCCGTCAACTCTTTTGTGTCCATCGCTTGACGGGCAGAGCAACGTGTAGCCCGCTGGAGCAGGCTTCTGGCCTCCGGACAGCCTCGCGCCAGCGATGCCGGTTCCGGTTTCTGCGATATACGCTCTGCATCCCCGATTCCCAACTGCGCATATCAACCGGCGACAGGTTCGAGCCGATTGGCTCGCGCGCCTTCCCCCTCGCTCTGCGAAGCAAAAGCCGGACTCCTGCCCCGGCTATATTGCCGTGGCGAACTGCCCATGACCCTCTTGAAGGCTGTGCTGAAGGCACTTTCGGATTCGTAGCCGAGCGACAGGGCGATGGCGGAAATGGGATCGCTTGAATTCGTCAGTCTGTCCCCGGCCACCAGCATTCGCCAGCGCGCCAGGTATTCCATCGGTGATGCCCCAACCGTCTGTTTGAATTTCAGGGCAAAGGTCGATCGCGACATGCCGGCACGCTTTGCAAGCTTCTGCACTGTCCAACGATGCGCCGGATCGTCGTGCATCGAGTTGATCGCCGAGCTCATTTGTTTATCCGCCAGCGCGAAGAGCCATCCAACTCCCCTCCTCAACCCTTCCGCCAGATGCAGCCGCAGCGCCTGAACCAGCAACATATGCGCGAGGTCTTGCGCGACCAGAATGCCGCCCGGGCGGGGCTCGCGCAGCTCCTGCATCATTCCCTCGAGACACCAACGTAACGCAGCCTTGTCGCCTTCTTTACTGATATGGATGATGGGCGGCAGCACCCCCAACAACATGCCGGCATGCTTGCCGGCGAAGGCGAAGTACCCGCCTATCCCAAAGCATTCTCCCCCGCCATTGAGCGAAGCGATGCCGCCGTCTCGTGTAACCGAAGCTATTGTCTCGGCATCAATAGGCGCCAAAGTCAGGTCGCTCGCCAGGCGGAAAGGCCGCCCCCTCGGCAGGAGCAGGCAATCTCCCGCCTTTAGCCGCACCGGGTCAGGAACGCCATCCATTGATAGCCACCCTTGGCCAGAAACCACAGCGTAGCATTTGATGCCTTCATGCTGGCCAAACTGGATGGACCACTGACCGGCCAGGTCAAAGCCACGGACCATGTAACTACGTGGCTTTAGCAGCGACAGCACATCTGAAAGCGGGTCCATAGGTCCATCCCGGACGATCGCGAAGATAATACGGACCCTACAGCATAGATTGTATTCTCTCAACTACTTATCTTGCTCGCAGCGGGACTGCGAATGCGGTCATCGTCATGAAAATCAAGCAAAGGAGAAGTCTCAATGCGCGTTTTCGTCACCGGTGCTACAGGCTTTATCGGTTCTGCCATTGTTCAGGATCTAATTAACACTGGCCATCAGGTACTCGGACTGGCGCGCAACGACGCTGGCGCCGATGCGTTGGCGCTGTTGGGGGTCGACGTGCATAGGGGCGAGTTGTCGGACACTGAGAGCCTCGCCGCGGGTGCGAGGGACTGCGACGGAGTGATCCACATGGCCTTCATTCACGACTTCTCCGCTTTCGCGGCCTCCGTCGAAACCGACCGGCGCGCGGTCGAGGCGCTGGCCGGCGCGTTGGAGGGTTCGGGTAAGCCCCTGGTCATAGCATCCGGAACCCTGATGGTTTCGCACGCCCGTCCCGGCACCGAACGGGACGGGCCCCTGAGCGTCGACGTCCCACGCGCCGCGTCAGAGGCGATCGTCCTGGCTGCCGCCGGCCGCGGCGTGCGCGGCAGTGTCGTACGGCTCGCGCCGTCGGTCCACGACCGACGCAAGCAGGGATTAGTCACGCAGCTGATCGCGCTGGCTCGCGAGAAGCGTATCTCGGCATACGTCGGCGACGGCGCGAACCGCTGGCCTGCGGTCCATCGTCTCGACGCGGCCCGCCTGTCCCAGCTGGCGCTGGAGCGGGCGGAGCCGGGGTCGCGGCTGCACGCGGTGGCTGAGGAGGGGATACCGATGCGGGCGATCGCCGAGGCGATCGGCAAAGGGCTAGACGTTCCGGTCCGCAGCATCGCTCCCGAGGATGCGACCGCGCATTTCGGTTTAACCGCGCTATTCGTCACGCTCGACAATCCAACCTCCAGCACCCTCACGCGCGAAGCCATGGGATGGCAGCCGCAGGAGCATGGATTGCTGACCGGCCTCCAGGAGGGCGGATATCTTTCATGAACTGATTCCGTCCGCCCTCAGGAATTTCCTGCAGGCCGCGTTCGCCTCGGAGTTTGGTCCGGTTCGGCAGCGCTCTGCACTTACTGCTATGGTCTGCCGCCATGTATCCCTACCAGTTGGCAAACTGGACGGTATTTCTTTCGGTGGCGGCCGGCGTGGCGGCGACTCTGACCGGGCTCATCTTCGTCGCGATTTCGATCAACCTGAGCCGTATCCTCGAGTTCCCTGGCCTGTCGGCGCGCGCGGCCGAGTCGATTCTGCAGCTTGTCTGCGTAGTGATGTTCTCGATGGTTGCGTTGGTTCCGGGGCAGTCGCTGTCGTCGCTTGGAATCCAGCTCGCGATTGGGGCGGTAGTGATCTGGTTAGCTCAGATCCAGCTTCAGCGCCGTTCGAGCTCGGACGATAAAGCGCGGGACCGGCCCCGGCCCCTCGTTTCCTACGTCCTGTCGCACATTGCCACGTTCATGTTTTTGATCGCCGGAATCTCCCTTGTGACCAGGTTTGGCAGCGGACTGTACTGGCTCGTGCCGGGAGTGATCTTGGGGTTGAGTATCGGTGTAGCGAACGCCTGGGTCCTGCTGGTCGAGATCCTGCGCTGAGCATCAGCCCATCGAGCCACGCAAGGCAACATACTTCTGGTCTTCAACGATCTTCGCCTCGCCCCCCGTGGGGAGAGGCCGCCGCTCGTCTTCGGGCAGCGGGTGAGGGACCGAATTTTCCGAAATTCCCGGATGTGCCACGCGTCAAACTAGCGGCGAGGGAACCACGAAGGAACTTTCGCTACGCCGCTTCCTCAATCGCCGCCAGCAATGACCCCAGATCGAACGGCCCGTCGTGACGCACTCCGTTGATGAAAAACGTCGGCGTGCCGTTGACCCCGCTCCTCACCCCACTGCGAAAATCTTCGCGGATTCGCTCGAGGTAGGTGCCCGCCTCCATCTCCTTGACGAATCGAGGCACGTTAAGATGAAGCGCACGCGCATATTTCACCAGATCTTCATCCTCGAGCGCATCCTGATTCTCGTAGAGCAGGTCATGCATCTCCCAGAATTTGCCCTGGGCGGCGGCGGCCTCCGCCGCTTCCGCCGCATGCTCGGCATGCGGATGCGCCTGTGCGAGCGGGAAATTCCGAAACACCAGGCGCATCTGATCGCCGAGGCGCTTCTGAAGCGCCTTCACCACCGGATACGCCTCGCCGCAATACGGGCATTCGTAGTCTCCGTACTCGACCAGCGTGACCGGCGCCTTCGCGGGACCCTGGATGTGATCGTTGGGGCCGACCGGTGGTTTGAGTTTGGCGGTAGCAGTCGGACTCATCGGGCCCTCCTACTTTTTCGATTCGAGCGCTTCGAGTGCGTCGAGGATTCCGTCGGCGCCGGGATTGACGCCGAGCGGAGACAGGTAGCTCCAGCTAATCGTCCCCTTCGGATCGATCACGAACAGCGCCCGCTCGCTGACGCCGTCGCCCTCGCGATACGCGCCGTATTTGCGTGCGACCCCGCCTTTCGGCTCGAAATCCGACAGCAGCGGAAAGTGCAGCTTGCGGTCGCGGGCGAAAGCGGCATGACACCAGGAGCCATCGACCGAGATGCCGACGATCGCGGCTTTGAACTTATGGAACTCGGCGAGCACCTCATTATATAGCGCCATCTGATCGCCGCACACCGGGCTCCAGTCAGCCGGGTAGAACGCCACTATCAAAGGAGCGCCACGGAAGTCGCTCAACGAGACGAGTTGGTCGGGCGTGCTATGCAGCGAAAAGTCCGGCGCTGCGGTACCGGGAGCGAGTATCTTGTTCGGGTTTTCTGTGGCCATCTTCGCGACTCTCCTTGAAATTTCCGGTGGGTCCGAACCGATTCGCGGATTGTCGATGCTAGTCCCGACGCACCTCTGTGACAAATAGCAATCTCGGATTGCATTTGTGAATGCGCGCGCTCGGCATTCTTATGAGGACTGAAAAAAAAGAGACCGGATTTTTACTGCGTGATGACCATCGCCGCTGTGCGGGTTAGCGGGATGGTGACGGAGGAGACCAGGCTCGTCAGCGGCGGAAAGCTGTAGCTGACCACCACCGTGACCACGCTCCCGGGATTGTTGTTAGGCGACCAGGTGGTGGTGACGGTCATCGAACTCGTCTTCAGCACGCCGACGACCAGACTGTTCACGTAAGTCTGAATACTGGATGCTGTCACCGGCGTCGTCGCGGTCGAACCGTGGACCGTCGCATAGCGAACCGCCTGTTGCGCGCTGTAGCAGACGAAATCGTAGCAGTAGAGGGCCAGCGCGAAGTTGATCACGCCGAAAAACAGCGTCAGGCACGGCGTGATCACCAGCGCGAACTCGGCCACCGCCTGTCCTCCACGCGAAGACCGGCTCAAAGCGCGCAACCATCGCCGCCACGCTTTGATCGATTTGATCTCGCCCGCGTTCATCTGACTATTGCGGGACCCGCATAGTCGCTTTGCCCGGCACCGTCATCGTCGGCAGTATCCCCATGAAGTTGATCAGCGGCGCGTAGGACGCGCTGGTGCTGACCTGCGTGTACAGTAAGCGATGACTACCGGCGCAGTCGGTCGCAAGGCAGGTCGAGGCGGTTCCGTCGGAGCATATGCAGTAATATCTCGCGGTCGCAGTCATGCCGGAGAGACCTGGCGCGTCTGCCGTAGCTGCCGACTGCATCCCTGCCGTATCGGCCGCGGTCGTCAGGTTCTGCGATCCGTATTGAACGCCCGCGCGCGCGGCGTTGGCGACCGAAATCGCGATGTAGAACGCGCGACCCGTTTCCACCACCGTCAGGAACATCATCAGCAGCAGCGGCAGACTGAGCGCGAGCTCCACCGACGCCTGCCCACGCGTGCGCCGCCTTGATTTGCTCATCGCACTCATTCGGCCAGTATCGTTCCCTTGATCGGCGATCCGTTCGTCAGCGAGGAGTAGTTGCTGCCGAGCGTCGAGTTGCCGTTGATCACCAGCTGATTCGCCACCACGATACTGTAGCCGCTGGCGCTGCTGTTGCCGTTGTAGTTGATTGTCGTCGTCGCGAAGTAGATTGCCCCATCGAAGGTCGAACTCGAATTGCCGTTTATCGTGCTCGCCGCGCTGTTGGCCGGGATCGAGCGATCCTGAAAGAACAGGATTCCCGCCAGTGTACCCGACGTCGGCGCGCTGAAGTTCGCCTGCGAGTTACCATTCAGCGTGATTGCCCCGTAGCTGCCGGTCCCGGTCGTGTTGTAGAACGTGATCCCGGTGCCGGTCATCGTCGAGTTGCCATTGATGAGCATCCCGCCACCGGCTAGCACGTAAGTTCCCGCGTTGAAATGCAGGACCGAGTTGCCGTTGACCGAGATGCCGTCGCAATAGGTGCCGGCATAGAGCTGGTAGGGACTGCCACTGCTCCCGTTGTTCCCGTTCAGCGAAAAATTGGTGTGAGCGCATGATCCCACCGTCGGCGCCTGCACGTATGCCAGCGGATCCGACGCCGCGATCACCCCGGTCTTCGGCGTGGGCGAAAAACTGGTGTTGCCGTTGGCCGAGTAGCCCCCCACGACCCCGATAGTCGTCGCGCTGATCGAAGAATTGCCGTTGACCGACAAACCGCTCGACGAGCTCGAGTCCACCAGCAGACCGCATTTGCTATCTATTGTCACATTGCCGTTGGCCGACATCGCGCCCGATGCCGACGGATTCATCACGTAGATGCAGTTGGGACCGTTGCCCTCGTAGGCGACCGCGCGCGCCGACACCGTCATCGTGTTGACCCCGAGCGCGCGCAGAAAATAAGTCGGTTCCTGCCGAGTGACGATCGCCTCGACGTACCCCGAGTTCGAGGTGTTCGGTCCCGATGTCGGAGGATTGTTGATCGCCACCGTCACGCTGTTGCTGCCGTTGGTATATCCGTTGGTCGCGGCGTCCGCGCGGCCTCCGGCCACTTGATCGCCGTAGTTCAATTCCGCCGCTCCCGCCATCGCCGCGCTGTCCGCCGCCGTCTGCATCATGTTCCGCTGATGCTGCATGAAGCTGAAATCAGTCACCACCGCTATCATGCCCATGATCGCGATCAGCGAGACGCATATCAGCACCATCACCTGGCCGCCAGTGCTCGCCGCCACCGTAAACATTCTGTTGCCAGTATCCGGACGGATTGCCTCAGGATTGGCCGGAAAAACTCTTCTGGTCATTTTTCAATCTGCTCCAGCCCATACAGCACCCGCCGTGCCATTCGATATTCCGCTGATTGCCTCGGAATATCGGCCAACCTGTCCCAAACTGAGTATTGAAGTGTCCCAATGTGACTCTGCGAGAGAGTCTTTAAATACTAAATGCAGCTGCTAACCAACGTAGAGCATCTTATAACAAATGCATTTGTAAATTCTCATCGCAAAAAGGTTGACGGTGCTGAGCTAAATTTCTTATGTTCTTATAAGTCCAGCTGCGGCAAACCCGCCGTCACAACTTATTCAGGGAGGCTCGCTATGCGAAGGCAGAAGAGTTCGTCGTCATGCACCGCGACGGCCTTGGCTGCCCTGCTGCTGCTCGCAGTTAGCGCGATCAGCACTCGGGGTTACGCTCAGGTCAAGCCGGGTGATTTCATCACACCCGAGAATGCGAACAAGGTCCAGGATTTGGTAGGCCCCGGCGTCTACTTCAAAGTCCAGCGCGGCATGACGATGAAGATCGCGCCGACTGAGCGCGTCGATTGGCCGCCTCCCTATAAGGACGCGACCGAAAAGTATTCTTCGCAGGTGCAACTGTCGCGGGACAAGAAGTCGATCGTCGGCTTCGTCGCCGGTCAGCCGTTCCCGCTGATCGACGCCAACGATCCCGACGTCGCCGTCAAGATCATCTGGAACAACGTGTTCCGCCCGATCACTTCGGATGACTACGATCTGCGCTTCTACGACTGCGATTCCGAATACCAGAAGAAAGGCGCGCAGACCGGCCAGATCGAGTATTTCCAAATTGGTCACTACGCCGGCTACGATCTAGTCGGCCGCACTGAAGTCGAGCCGCTCCCGACTGATCCCGATTTCAAGACCACCGGCCGCTACTGGCTGTTCGGCTTGTATCCGATTCTTGCGCCGCAGGAAATTCGCGGGACCGGATTTATCCGATGGCGTTACGCCGATCCGAGACGGGGCGACGATATCTGGAGTCTTGATGCCGGCTCGCGCCGCCTGCGCCGCGTAAACGAGGCCATCATGAGCTCGTCCACCGCCAGCGGAACCTCGGCCCACGCGTGGGATCCCGATCACTACTCCGGCTTCAATCCCAAGACCGAGCAGTACTTCTACAAATTCCTGGGCGAGAAAAACATGCTCGCGACGATCCACGCCATACATTCGCCCGAGCAGCGATGCCCCACCGACGGGGGCGCCAGCGCATGCCCCGAAGCATGGGAGATGCGTCACATGTATATCGTCCAGGCGCTGCCCGATCGCTCGCGCATCAACGCGCTTGATTCGCGCACCGTCATCTTCATGGACAGCGAAATGTGGTTCGAGCCTTACATCGACACTTACGACCGCGCCGGCCATCTGTTCCGCTCGCACATCTATTGGCTGGCGACTCGCGATCGTCCGGTGCCCGACGCCAAGGTCGCAATCTATCCGTTCAAGCGATCGTTCGTCGTAGGCGCAGTCTCGACCGACGTGCAGTCGGGCCTCGCGACGATGTGCTATCTGCCGGGCTTGGAAACGCCGGAGCGTGAATGCTGGTACATCAACATGGGCGCAGTCGATCGCAGCTTTTTCACCACGGAGGCGATGTTCCGCGCCGCGTCGTTCTAGGCGCGTAGCGGTTCGAAATTAAAACGGGCGCGATCCCAAATTGGATCGCGCCCGCTACAGATCTACCTCTCTCCGGGAGAGGTCGCGCCAGTGGCGCGGCTGGGAACGCCAGCTTCGAGCTGATCAACCCTCACGCCGCTTCGGGGACTCGTGTAAATTTCACATACGTAAGTTCCCAACTCTTCGCGAACTGCACAAATCCCCTTCTGCCCGTGGGTGAATTCGCTTTACGCGACATTCACATTTCTGTGATTCAGGATCAAATATCCGCGAAAAAGTCCCCGAGCTTGGTTTTTGGTGTACCAATCTGTGTCTGGGAAAGACTCTCTAAAGGCGAGTTGAAGCTGCTAGCCGAATTAAAGCGTCACAGAACGAAAGTTGCGGTCTATCGCAAGCAAAAAATCGATTGACGCCCGACACCTATTATTTTTATGCTGCGATTAGCACAACAGCGGCAAATCCGCCGCGCCACTTATTCAGGGAGGCTCTGTTTTATGCGAAGGCAGAAGAGTTCGTCGTCATGCACCGCGACGGCCTTGGCTGCCCTGCTGCTGCTCGCAGTTAGCGCGATCAGCACTCGGGGTTACGCTCAGGTTAAGCCGGGTGATTTCATCACGCCCGAGAATGCGAACAAGGTCCAGGACCTGGTAGGCCCCGGCGTCTACTACAAGGTCCAGCGCGGCATGACGATGAAGATCGTGCCGACCGAGCGCGTCGATTGGCCGCCTCCTTATAAGGACGCGACCGAGAAGTATTCTTCTCAGGTCCGTCTCTCGCAGGACAAAAAGTCCGTGGTCGGCTTCGTCGCCGGCCAGCCGTTCCCGCTGATCGACGCCAACGATCCTGACGTCGCCGTCAAGATCATCTGGAACAACGTCTTCCGCCCGATCACCTCGGATGACTACGATCTGCGCTTCTACGACTGCGATTCCGAGTACGAGAAGAAGGGCGCGCAGACCGGCCAGATCGAGTATTTCCAGATCGGTCACTACGCCGGCTACGATCTCGTCGGCCGCACTGAAGTCGAGCCGATCCCGACCGATCCCGATTTCAAGACCACCGGCCGCTACTGGCTGTTCGGCCTGTACCCGATTCTCGCGCCGCAAGAAATTCGCGGGACTGGATTCATCCGATGGCGTTACGCCGATCCGAAGCGTGGCGACGACATCTGGAGCTTGGACGCCGGCTCGCGCCGCCTACGCCGCGTCAACGAAGCGATCATGAGCTCCTCAACCACCGCGGGCGGAACCTCCGCTCATGCGTGGGATCCCGATCATTACTCGGGCTTCAATCCCAAGACCGAGCAGTACTTCTACAAATTCCTAGGCGAGAAAAACATGCTCGCGACAATTCACGCCGAGCATTCTCCTGAACAGCGATGCCCCACTGACGGCGGCGCCAGCGCATGCCCGGAGGCATGGGAGATGCGCCACATGTACATTGTCCAGGCGTTGCCCGATCGCTCGCGCGTCAACGCGCTTGATTCGCGCACCGTCATCTTCATGGACAGCGAAATGTGGTTCGAGCCTTACATCGACACTTACGATCGCGCCGGTCATCTGTTCCGCTCGCACATCTACTGGCTGGCGACTCGTGATCGCCCGGTGCCCGACGCCAAGGTCGCAATCTATCCGTTCAAGCGATCGTTCGTCGTAGGCGCGGTCTCGACCGACGTGCAGTCGGGCCTCGCGACGATGTGCTATCTGCCGGGCTTGGAAACGCCCGAGCGTGAATGCTGGTACATCAACATGGGCGCAGTTGATCGTAGCTTCTTCACCACGGATGCGATGTTCCGCGCCGCGTCGTTCTAGTCGCGCATCCGTAGCCAATGAAAAAACGGGCGCGATCCAATTGGATCGCGCCCGTCCCCTCTCCCTCCAGCAGCTCTGCCGAACAACGCCCTCCAGGAAACAACGCCCCTCCAGGAAAGGTCGCGCCGCCCGTACCTTCTTTTTTTTTGGTCCCCCTTCCCTCGAGGGAAGGGGTTAGGGGTTAGGTTCTTCCCTTTCGCGTCGCGCTCCTTCTTCGCCTCGCCCCACGAGGGGAGAGGCCGCCGTTCGTCATCGAGCGGCGGGTGAGGGACCAAATTTTCTGAAAATTCCGAAAAGATGTGGCGCAACCAACGACGCACCACAAACTGACAACCGCCCGCGCCGCGCCCCGTCTTCCCCTCTCCCAAATGTATTCTTAACTCCGGTTCCCCTTCCCACTATGGGAAGGGGTTAGGGTTAGGTTGCCGCGTGCTGCGAGGCCCCTACACAATCCGCTTCTGCCCGTGCTTGAATCCGCCCTGCTCGCCAATCGCCTCGTTGCCGCGCTCGGGTTCTATCCGCTCGACCTCGCGCTCGCGCTGCGGCGTCTCCCGCTCAGGCTCGCGCCGACGCCCGCGATTCTGCCCGTCGCCTTTTTGCTCGCGACGCCCGCCGCCGCTGTCGGTCGGAACGATCTCGATCGATCGCATGATTCCGTCGCCCGCCGATCGCGTCGTGATCATCGGATCGTCCTTCAGCGCCAGATGCACCGCGCGGCGATCGCGCGGCGGCATCGGCTCGAGCCGCACCGGCTTATGCTCGCGTTTTGCCTTCTCGCCCATCGACAGCGCCATCCGATGCAATTGCTGGCGGCGTCGCGCGCGATACGATTCGGTCTCGAGTGATATCGGCGCCGCGTCCTTGATTCGGCGCGCCAGGATCCGATTCACGATGTACTCGAGCGCATCAAGCGTCTGCCCATGCCGCCCGATCAGAATCCCCGAACCGTCGCCCTTGATCTCGATCTCGACCGTCTCCGCATCGACTTCTACTTGCCGCACTTCCGTCGGCTCGCCCATCTGCTCGAGGATCTGCTTGAGGATAACCATCGCCTCGCGGCGCTGCTCCTCGAGGTCCGCGGTCTTGCGCCCTGCCGCGCCGCTGTCATCGTCGCCGCCCGGCGCCGCCGGACTCTGGCTCTGCGCGCGCCGCCCGTCATTGCGCCCTCGCCGCTGATTCTCGCGCCCGCGCCCACGCCCATCAGGCGCGCCTTCGTTGCGCGCTCGCGGCGCTTGCGATGCTTGCTCTGCCGCCGCCGGATTCGCACTCGCGCCCGTCGCGCCCTTGCGCGTCACTCGCACCCGCGCCTGGCGCGCGCCCAGTCCTAGTACGCCCGCGCGCGGCGTCGCGATCACTTCGATCGTCACTTCGTCCTCGCGCGCACCAAGCTGCTCGAGGGCTTCCCGGGTCGCCTCTTCTATCGAGGCGGCCTCCACTTCTTTCGAGTCCATAATGCTCATGTAGCCGGCGTGTATTGTTGGAATTCACGGTTGAGAAAGTATTGCTGGATAACGCCTAGCAGGTTAGACGAAAAATAATACAAAGCGAGGCCCGCGGGAAAGTTTATCAACATGATCGTGAAAATCAGCGGCGTCAGCATCATCATCCGCTGCTGATTCGGATCGGGCGTGGTCGGCGTCATGTACTGCTGCAGAAAACTGGTCAGCCCCATCAGCAGCACCAGCACCGGCAGGCCATGGCAATGCGTCAGCGGCAGTTGCGGCATCCACGAAATATGCAGGCAGTCGGGCGTTGACAAATCGTTGATCCAGCCGACGAACCGCGCATGCCGCAGCTCGACCGAGTTGAGCAGCGCCTCGTACAGCCCGATAAAAATCGGCAATTGCAGCGCCATCGGTGCGCATCCGCCCAGCGGATTGACGTGATTGCGCTTGTAGAGATCGACCATCTCCTTCTGCAACTGCTCGTTGTTGTCCTTATGCTTGTCGCGCAGCCGCTGAATTTGCGGCTGCAGCCGCTGCATCTTCATCATCGATCGCTGGCTTCTGATCGATATCGGCAGGAACGCAATCCTGATCGACACCGTCAGCAGAATAATATCGACCCCGTAGTTGGGCGCGATGTAGTGAAATATTTTCAGCGTGCGCAAAAAGATGATCGCCAGGATTCCCGCCCAGCCGAAATCGATCGCCTTGTGCAGCGCCGGGTTCACCTGGTCCAGCACATCCAGCAGCTTCGGCCCCATGTAGATCTCATCATGGGAGCGCGTGGTGCCATCAAACAGGATTCGCGCCACAGCTTCGTCACCCACGAATGCCATCGTGAGCGTGCCGAACTTCGGATCCACCGGCAAAAATACCGCCAGGAAATACCGATCGCCGAAGCCCGCATACGTGATCGGACCCACCAAGGTCGAGTCTTCCTTCTTCAGGCCCTTCAGCTTCTTTTCGTTCGCCGTGAATACCTTGTCGCCCACGTCGGCCTGCAGCTCGGGAATATCGTAGTACCCTTGATGCGCCGTTAGCGGCTGACTCATCGACACGCCAATTTGATTCGCCGGAGGACCGCCGCTCACCGCCACGTCCATCGAAAAAACGTAGCTCGACGGCTTGAACGTGAAAGACTTGGTGATCGTGCTGCCGTCCGCGTTCTTCGACACAAATACCAGCGTCGCGTCCGCACCGGGAGCTGTCTTGATCTGTGCGGGCGCGTTCGTGTCGTAATTGAGATCGCTGTCGTCCAGAACCTGGTCGCCACGCGTCATCACCGCGCCGAGCGGCAGATGCCCTCCCGGCTGCACCTGCACCATCTCGTACGGCGGACTGTTTTTGTCGGCAGTCTCTCGATACTTGTCGAGTCGAAAACTCTTGAGCCGCGCGCCGTGAGTAGTAAACACGGCGACGTAAAAATCCGAATCGACCTCGACCGTCCTCTCCGGCACCAACGCCATCGACGGGGTCATAGCCCCGGCTTGCTGCTGCGTGACCGCAGGACTCCCAACCGCTCCAGGAGCGGCAGCGCCGTTCGGCGGCAGCGCCGTCGCCTGGCCAAAATTCCCCTGCGCAGCCTTCGCCTGCTCGGCAGCCTTCTGCTGCTGTTGCGTAGGCGCAGGAAAAAACCGCTTCAACACCAGTTCCTGGTAAGCAACCACCAGGATGATGGACAAAATGACCGCAATCAGTACGCGACTGGAATCCAACTTTTCTACTCTGGTTCCCCTTCCCACAATCGGAAGGGGTTACGGGTTAGGTTGCTCAACATCGCTCGCGATGCCCGCGCGCGAATTCCGCGGCGTGATCCTAACCTCTCCTTGTCCGAGGAGAGGTCGGCGAAGGCCGCGTGAAACGCGGTGTTGTTGGGAGAGGTACAACGCCAGACCGTGCACCCATGCCTGCTTAATGCTGCAAGTCCAAAGATGCTGCGGCGTCGAGCGTGGCACCTCTCCCTAACCCTCTCCTCGGACAAGGAGAGGGCACTGGAGCCGGACAATGGTGCGTGCTTACGCTTCATCTTTTCTCCGCCGCGTGCCGCCGCACCGGATCAAACCCATGCCCACCGATCGGATTACACCGCGCGACTCTCCAAATCGCCATCGCGCCGCCGCGAACGATCCCATACTCCGCGATCGCGTCGCGCGCATACGCCGAGCAACTCGGCTCGAAGCGGCATGCCGGCCCGTTCATCGCATGAATCACCGGCGACACCGCCGCGCGATAAATCGCTACCGCACCAACCGCCACGATTCGCAGCACCCGCGCCGGTAGCGAGGCATCAATCTTCCGCGCCATCACTTCCGGTTCCCCTTCCCACCATGGCAAGAGGATGCTCTCATTCCGTTCCACCTTCCCGCTCAGGAAGGAGATCCTCTCTCTCCGGTTCCCCCTCCCTCGAGGGAAGGGGTTAGGGGTTAGGTTCTCAGCCATCAATCACCACGCCCGGCGATTCGCGCGCTCACATTGCGCGCCGCCATCATGAGTTCATCGCTGATCACCGCCGACTCGAGCACTCCTGCACCGCCGCGCGCGATCACCACGATCGAGGTCCCGACCGGCAGACGCGCCCGCAAGGCTTTCCTGAAACACTCGCGCACCCGCCGCTTTACCCGGTTTCGCACCACCGCATTGCCGATCCGACGCGACACCGTAACCCCGAGCCGCGATCGCGCGGGCTCGCCTTCGAGCCGCGATGCGTACATCACAAAATGAGGACTCTGGAATCGCACTCCATCGCGCTGGAGGCGCAAAAATTCCGCGCTCCGATGCAGCCTGTCTGCCGCCGCGAAGCTCAATTGCGCGTGCACCGGATTGTTAGCCTGGCTGCTTGGGCGGGATCGAGATCGCAAGGCGTGCGCGGCCCTTCGCGCGGCGGCGCTTGAGCACTTTGCGTCCGCCCGGCGTGGCCATCCGCGCCAGGAATCCATGAGTTCGTTTGCGTCGGCGGTTATGCGGTTGGTAGGTCCTTTTCATTGCGCGGGGCCAGCTTCACTCGTTTTTAATTCCGACCGGCAAGGTCGGTTAGTAGGTCGGGTATCTCTCGTCCGCAGATTGTTCCGGCAGTGGTATTTAAGATCGACCCCGAACACGCAATCGAACCATACCGCACGCCATTGAGCAAGCGGCAGAAGCCGGCGAGGGGAGGGAACTAGTCGTATGTGAAACCCGCGGTGGGTTTCACGCTTCCTTCGGCAGGGGTGACCCCTGCACCCGGGATTAATCGCAAAGTTGTGCGCAGCGCACTACTTTGCTCTCGGTCGTATGAATCCGTCCCGCTTCCCCTTTTAATCCGGTTCCCCTTCCCGCTCGGGAAGGGGTTAGGGGTTAGGTTCCTCTCCCCGCTACTCCCCCTTCAACCGCGGATCATCATCCTCCACGCAAATCGAATACGAATACCGCTGAACATAAACGTTCTCGCTATCGTTCTTCTCCGCATCGATCACAATCGCGCGATAACTCTCGCAACTCTCCCGCGACGAGAAATGGTCGCCGCGCTCCCACTCGGACAGCGGCGTCTCCCGCTGCAACCCCCGCCGCGCACAATCGATAGAGGGCGCAAGCAGAATCCACCCCGCCAACACAACCGCCGCGCTACGCCCAAGCTTCATCAGATCGCTTATCACCGTATCGATGCCGCCTCGCAAGCGACCTCTTACCTCACCCTGCGGGAGAGGACGCGCCGGTCACCTTTTTTATCCGGTCCTCCTTCCCGCTCGGGAAGGGAATGATCGTGGTGTAGACTACCCTGACCGAAGCCGCTATTCTAGTCATCGGCGTGACAGGTCGGCGGGCTGGGCTTCTTTAGGTCTGCTGTTGGGGCTGCTCTATCTGAGCGGCCTCTTGTTTCTTGCGGCGTCGATACGACCGCTGCTTCTGCGCCCTGTAATGCGGGTGCGTCTTTTCGTGGTAGTCGCCGCACTTGCGGCAGAAGAAGAACAAAATTTTCTGAGCGTATCTAGCCATAAGGAATTCGCTCGCTATGGTTTTGGAACACACCCCGATTCTAGAGTAAAAGGCGTATCCTCGCGTAGAGTACGTTGTCGATCTACTGCATCGGCACCTGCATCTTTAGCGAGAGGTTCAGGAGCCAGCACGTCCATATCGAAGTCTATCGAATGCTTGCCGATAAGGATGAGAATGCCGCCCTTTGGGACGCCATTTGTTGAAGATACTACCTTTGCAGCAACAACATTTGGCCAATCAATAAGAAATCGTTTTAGCTGTTCTGCTTGGGCCACAGTATTGTTGACTGGCTTGTCTTCAGAGCCGCCACAACCTGAACACATGATAGTGACGCCGTCGCGGATGTTACTGTCGGAGATGTGGGTGACGCTTTCATCTACGCGATGGCCGGTCCACCACCTTTGCAACGGAAAAGCTAACTCGCAAGCAAATCGGGCTGCTTCCGGATCGTTAATATTTTGGATGGACACGGCTGACGGATATCCGATTGGAGATACCAGGCGACTATACGTGATAGCTACCTTCACGTGCCGGCCATTTGGAAATCTCGCCAGTATGTACTTCAACTCGACTGTGGTGCGTTGTTCCTCAGAGAGGGCTGTGCTTGCTTGGGCGAGTTCTTCGTCAGCGTTTGTCTCATACGCACTCTCCAATCCGGCTGCTCGAAATTGGACGGCTAATTCACCAGCGACTCCGAGAACGACTAGCATGGGAAACAACAGAAGGAACGCACGGCGTTTAGTGCACGACCAGCACCTTGCCCGAATCGCGCTAAATAACGAACTAAACTCTTTTCGATATTCGCCGAACAAGCCAATAACGACAGCTGCTGTCGCGAAATCCATCGCATTGCGATACCAGCGAAGCGAACTTTCGATTGAACCATTATCCATACGTATGCAAAATCATCGCGACTTACTCGCGTTGCAGGAGTTCCACCGACATGAACAAATTGACAGTGCGATCACAGTTATCGCCCTTTTGCTCGTATGGCTTGTCAAGCGTCGGTAACTATCAATGGCAACTCCAACTGAACAGGTTCGCTGGCGACGTTCTCAGATAGCTGAGACATTCGCCAGTGTTCGTGTCTCAGCACCCTGCTATCGCTTTGCCGAATATGTCGGCTTCCTTGCGGTTGTTAAATCGGAATTGAAACTCCGCGAGATACAGCGGCAGATACTTCTTGCTCACGTTGTGATACGTGCCGATGATTCCGCGCTTGAGCAATGCCCAGAACGAATCAATATTCTGAGTGTGAATCTCGCCGCGAACGTACTCGCCTTGAGTATGCGAGACAGTTTGATGCGGCATCACCCATCCGAGGTAGCGATAACCAGAGTGTTCATCCGTTGCGACCAGTTCAACTTTATCGCTCACGGCCAGACGAACGAATCGAGTCAGTGTCTCAGTGTCGGCGCGTTCGATCATTTTGCAGACTACGTTTCCTTTGCGGCTGATCGCGCCGATGACTGGAATTTTCCCAGCCGTGCCCCGCTTCTTTCCAGTGCGCTTGCTTGCGCGTTTATTTCCTTCCTTTCCGCCGATGTAAGTCTCATCGACTTCTACGATACCCACCAGACGCCGAAATTCAGGGTCGCGCATTCCGGCGCGCAGACGCATGCACATATACCACGCCGATTCATAGGTGCCGGTTCCGAGCAGCCGGTGAATTTGGAGTGCGCTCATTCCTTTCTTGGAAGTCAGCATGAGATGCAGCACTTTGAACCACTGGCGCAGCGGCTTCTTGGTTTCCTCGAAAATCGTTTTCGTCTTGAGCGAGAACCGATACGGCGAGCGATTGTTCTTGCCGCATTTCTTGCACTGCCAGTGCCACGGGCGCGCCGTACTTTCGTAAACGTGATCGTTGTTACAACGCGGGCATCGGGGACCGCTGGGCCAGCGTTGCAGCAGCAAATATGTCCAGCACGATTCCTCATCGGGAAACATGCGCTCGAAGTCGCCAAGAGTCATCTGCTGAACGAATCGCGGTTCTGTGGTAGCGCCGTTGTTTGCCATGCGACACAGAATAGCTCAAACCGTAACGGTAGTCAACTGCCCGCTAATTCCCCCTCGGGAAGGGGTTAGGGGTTAGGTTCCTGGCATTGCGCTCAATGCCGGCGCCCTCACCCGCCGCTCGCGGACTCACGTCGACCTCTCCCGAAGTGAGAGGTAAAGAAGGATCCGGGATTCTTCGCTTCACTCTAGATTGACATGGGGACAGAACCTGAGAGGGAAATGTCGTCCTCGACATTTCGCGATTTCTTCCCACTGGGTGCAGGGGTCACCCCTGCCGAAGGAAGCGTGAAACCCACCGCGGGTTTCACATACAATTCAATCTTCTCTCTCACTATGTACCTCCCTGACACGATCGTAGCTCCCGCCACCGCGCCCGGCCTCGGCGCCGTCGCGATTGTCCGCCTCTCGGGACCGCGCGCGTTCGAAATCCTCGACGCGATCTTTCGCCCTGCGCATTCCGCCGAGTTCACGCCGCGCATGATGCGCCTGGGCGACGTGTGCGATCCCGCAACTGGCGCGCGTATCGATCGCGCGCTCGCAGTCATGATGCCTCATCCGGCGAGCCTGACCGGCGAGGACGTTGCGGAAATCCAATGCCACGGCGGTCCGTTCGTAGTCCGTCGCATCGTTGCACTCGCGCTCGACGCGGGCGCGCGAATCGCCGATCCGGGCGAATTCACCCGCCGCGCATTCCTGAACGGCCGAATGGACTTGGCGGAGGCCGAGGCAGTCGCCGATATCGTCGCCGCGCGTAGCGATTTCGCACTCGCGAACGCGTTATCGCAACTTTCCGGCGCACTTTCAGCGCGTGTCGCCGAACTGCGCGCCCAGGTAATCGCGATCCGCGCGCATCTCGAAGTCGAAATCGATTTCTCCGACGAGGACATCCGGCTTCCGTCGCGGCGCGAGGTCGCCGCCGAAATCGAGCGCCTCATCGCCGACGTTGCAGTTCTGCACGACAGCTTCGCGCGCGGCCTCCTTATGCGCGAGGGCGTGCGCGCGACCATCGTCGGCAAACCCAACGCCGGCAAGTCGAGCCTGCTAAATTTGTTACTGGGTGCCGACCGCGCCATCGTCACCGCCATCGCCGGCACCACCCGCGACGTGATCGAGGATACCGTCCAGCTCGGCCCCTACGCGCTCGTCCTCAACGACACTGCGGGTGTGCGCGAATCGACCGACGACGTCGAGCGAATCGGAATCGAGCGCACGCTGCGCTCGGCCCGCGACGCCGACCTGCTGATCGCGATGTTCGACGCGTCGCGCCCGCTCGACCCCGCCGATCAAGATGTGATTCGCCTGATCGCCAACCGTCCCGGCCTCGCGATTCTCAACAAGCGCGACCTGCCCGCTGCGATCACGGCCGCCGATCTTCGCGAGCGCGGCCTGACGCTTCCGATCCTCCTATTCTCGGCAATCAACCTCGACGAAGCCGCAATCCTTCGCACTGAACTGACCAAAGCGATCGCCGCGCTAGTCTCCCCGCACGTCTCCGGTTCTTTCGTGGGAGAGGCGGCCTCGCGCAGCGAGGCAGATGAGGGTTATTCGCCATCGAGCGCCATCTCTTCCGACGATCAAATCGCAATCTCGCGCGAGCGTCATCGCGACGCGCTCGCGATGGCTCTGGGAGCGCTCAAGAACGCTCACACTTCTTCGCTATCCTTGATGCCGCCGGAGATCGTCGCGGTCGACATAATGGCCGCCGCATCCGCACTCGGCTCGATCACCGGCGAAGTAAGCGGCGAAGACATCCTCGACGCAATCTTCCGAGACTTCTGCATCGGCAAATAAAACGCGGCCAGCGCCACGAATGCCGCGAACAACCTAACCCCTAACCCTTTCCATAGTGGGAAGGGGAACCGGATTAAAAAGGGAAGCGGAAGCGGATCTATGATTTTATGCGACCGAGAGCAAAGTAGTGCGCTGCGCGCAACTTTGCGATTGACGTTGGGTGCAGGGGTCACCCTGCCGAAGGAAGCGTGAAACCCACCGCGGGTTTCACATATAAATCTTATTGTACTATTATTCTACTTTCCGACAATGCGAACTGTTCGCGCCACTTTGCGCGGCGCTCCGAGGCGGGCCATAATCGCTGCTCGCCATGAACTACGACGTCATCATCGTCGGCGCCGGACACTCCGGTATTGAAGCCGCGCTCGCCGCGGCCCGGATGGGTGCGAGCACCCTGATGCTCACGCTCAACCTCGACCATATCGGCCAGATGTCCTGCAACCCGGCCATCGGCGGTATTGGCAAGGGCCACCTGGTCCGCGAGATCGACGCACTCGGTGGCGAGATGGGCCTGGCGACCGACGAGACCGGGATCCAGTTTCGATTTCTGAATACGCGCAAGGGCCCCGCCGTGCGTGCGCGGCGCGCGCAGGCCGACAAGGCCGCGTATCGCGCACGCAGCAAGCGCGTGCTCGAGCGAACCGCGAACTTGCAGGTGCGCCAGGCGAGCATCGAGCGCCTGATTGTCGAGGACAGCGCGGTGCGCGGAGTCGAGTCGCAGATTGGCGAGGTCTTCGAGGCGCGGGCTGTCATCCTGACTACTGGCACGTTCCTGAAGGGCCTCGTCCATATCGGGATGAAGAACTATTCGGCCGGCCGCGCCGGCGATTTCGCCGCGATGGGCCTGAGCGAGCATCTCGCGCAGTTGGGTTTTCGAATCGGCCGCCTGAAAACCGGCACCTGCCCCCGTTTGGATGCGCGCACAATCGACTACTCCGCGTTGGAGATCCAGCCCGGCGACGAGCCGCCGCCGCCGTTCTCCTTCCGCACCGCTCGGATTGTGGAGGAACAGATCCCGTGCCATCTGACGTTCACCAACTCGCGCACCCACGAAATAATCCGTGGCGGTATCGACCGCTCCCCGATGTACTCCGGCGTGATTCAGAGCAAGGGGCCGCGCTATTGCCCGTCGGTCGAGGACAAGGTGATGCGTTTTCGGGACAAGGAGCGCCACCAGATTTTTCTGGAGCCCGAGGGCCGCGACACCGTCGAGGTCTATCCCAACGGCCTGTCGACCAGCCTGCCGCTCGACGTGCAGCTCGCGATGGTGCGTTCGATCGGCGGGCTCGAGCAGGCCGAGATAATGCGCCCCGGCTACGCGATCGAGTACGATTTTTCGGACCCCACTCAACTGACGTCGTCGCTGGAGACCAAGCTGGTGTGCGGGCTGTTCTTCGCCGGCCAGATCAACGGTACTACTGGGTATGAGGAGGCGGGTGCACAGGGTTTGATCGCGGGAATCAACGCGGCGCTCAAAGTCCGCGGTGAGTCGCCGCTGATCCTGCGACGCGACCAGGCCTATATCGGCGTGATGATCGACGACCTGGTGACGCGCGGGATCGGTGGCGAGCCGTACCGGATGTTCACCTCGCGCGCCGAGTATCGGTTGCTCCTGCGCGAGGACAATGCGGATAGGCGGCTATCGCCGATTGGCGAGCGGCTGGGATTGCTCGACGCGTCAGCGGGCGCACGCGTCCGCGCCAAGACGGAAGCTGTGTCGGGGGAGATAAAACGGCTGAAGTCGGCGCTGATACCGGCGTCTGACGAGGTCAACGCCGCGATTGTGGCGCATGGCTCGACGCCGATTGCGCAACCGGTGCGCGCGATAGAGCTGCTCAAGCGTCCCGAAATCGGCTACGAGGCTCTGATCAAGATGAGCGGGGTCACGACCACGTTGAACCTCGACGAGGCCGCCGAGCTAGAGACCGAGATCAAATATGAGGGCTACGTGCGGCGGCAGGCGGAGGCCGTCGAGAGGTTCGCGCGGCTCGAGGACACCACGATTCCCGACTGGGTGGATTTCAAGGGCGTGATGGGCCTTTCGACCGAGGTCTCGGAGCGGCTGACCGCCGTGCGGCCGCGCTCGCTGGGACAGGCGGCCCGGATGCCGGGAATCACGCCCGCTGCAATCTCGATTTTGGCGGTGCATATTAAGAGCCGCCGGGACCGCGACGCCCGCGCGATTTGAGGCTCAGTCCGACGTTTCACGTGAAACGTTTTGGCACGATTAACCAATAAAATCAGGCACTTAATATTTCGCCGCTAACGTTTCACGTGAAACATAAGAGCACGGCAAAGGGGCCGAAGAAGCCGAAATCCAAAGCAGCGGCCAGAAAAAAGGTGCTGACCCCCGACGAGATTGCGGCGGCGGTACGGGCTCAGCTGGCACCGGCGATCGCGCCGCTCGGCGTCGTCAGCAACACCGTCCAGTTCCTGAACCGGATCGAGCGGATGGCCGCGATGCTCGCCGTGTGGGGACCGAAAATCAACCTGACGGCGCATCCGAATGACCCCGACGAGATCGTATTCCACGTCTTCGATAGCATTATTCCGGTCTCACTCGCGGTCAGCTCGAAGATCCTGCGGCTGGGCCGCGCCCATCGCATTTTGGATGTCGGCAGCGGCGCAGGATTTCCTGGCCTCGTGATCGCGGCGGCGCTCAATGCGCAGGTGACCCTGGTCGAAGCTCGCCGCAAGCGAGCGACCTTCCTGAGCGAGGCTGCGATCGAAATGGGCTTGCAGAGTGTTCGGGTCGAATGTGCCCGCGCGGAGTCGCTTGACCTCCGCGACAGCTTTGACCTCGTCACTTCGCGGGCAGTCGCCGCGAATCCTGCAGGCCTTATCGAGATCGCCGGCCGTGCGTTGCGGCTCGAGGGCGTGCTGATGCTCTACGTCAGCGCGGATCAGAAATTCGACGAAGGCGCTGGCCCAGCGGCCGCCGCCGCGGGGCTGGTCGACGCTGCAATTTCGGGATACGACTTGCGCCACGGCCAGCAGACGATGCATCGCGCAATCGCGACCTGGACTCGCAGATAGCCGCCTCACCTGAACGTTTCACGTGAAACGTTCTATCGCGAAAATTTAATTAATTCAGGTAGTTGTGCAAATCAGATCGCGCGATTTGCTTTTATTTGATTGCGCGGATTTAATGATTGCGGGAAGTTTCGCGTGAAACGTTCACGTGCGGTTCGGGACCGGTCTTCTCAATTGCGTGGATGCAGGGGCAAGTCCTGCGGGGCAGGTTGTGGGGCGGGTAATCGCAATAGCCAATCAGAAAGGCGGCGTCGGCAAGACTACGACGGCTATCAATCTGGCCTTCGCGCTGGCCGACACCGGCCGGAAAGTTCTGCTGATCGACCTTGACCCTCAGGGCAACGCCACTTCCGGTATCGCTACGCCCGAGGACGTCATCGCCGCGCGCGGCGAGGGCAAGACTATCTACCAGGCACTGATCGGCGGCCTCGCGATTGCCGATATCGTGCGGCAGGTGCGGCCAGCATTGTGGCTCGCCCCGGCTGGCGACGACCTGGTCGGCGCCGAGATCGAGCTGGTGACGATGGAGGGACGCGAACGACGCCTTCGAGCGCTCCTGGAGCCATCGAGGAGCGAATATAACTATGTTCTAATCGATACGCCGCCGTCACTCGGGATTCTCACCTTGAATGCTCTCGTCGCCGCCGACTCGGTGCTGGTTCCGATGCAATGCGAATACTACGCGCTCGAGGGTTTGAACTCGCTGCTCGGTACGATCAACAAGGTGAAAGCGGCTATCCGGCCGGGGCTGGAACTCGAGGGCCTGGTGCTCACGATGTTCGATTCGCGAAATCGCCTCAGCCACGAAATCTCCGACGAGGTACGAAAGCATTTTCCGGAAAAAGTTTTCAGCAGCGTGATCCCGCGCAGCGTGAGGTTGTCGGAAAGCCCGAGTCATGGGCTGTCCGTGTTCGAATATGAGCCCAAGTCGTCCGGCGCCGAAAGCTACCGCGCGCTCGCGGCGGAAATAATTGCGCGTGGAGGGGATGGAGCAGGAACCAATTAAATGTGGAACCCACCGTGGGTTCCACACCTCCTTGGCCAGGGGTGACCCCTGCACCCGGGGTCAATCGCAAAGTTGCGCGCAGCGCACTACTTTGCTCTCGCTCCGTTTAAATCGGGTTCCTTTACCTATAAATCCGGTTCCCCTTCCCGCTCGGGAAGGGGTTAGGGGTTAGGTTCCTTGCATCGTCCGCGATGCTGGATGAGTGGCGATCACGATTCGAAATCTTAGAGGACTACCAGGATGATGCGGAAACCATTGGGACGCGGGCTCGATGCGCTGATCGGCAATGCGGCGGTGGGAACTGAAATCGGCGCGGCTATCGACGGCGGTGGCGACTCGCAATTCAAGATGGCGGCGGTCGGCAGTATCGCAGCGGGTGCGTTTCAGCCGCGAATAAATTTCGACAAGGAGCGGCTGGCCGAACTCACTCGCGCGATCCAGAGTCAGGGGATCATCGAGCCGCTGATCGTGCGGCGTATCGACGCGCCCGAAGCCGACGGGCCGCGCTACGAGCTGATCGCGGGCGAGCGGCGGCTGCGGGCGGCGCGCGCGGCCGGCCTCGAGACGGTTCCGGTGGTGGTGCGCGAGCTCGACGATCGCGCGGCGCTGGAAATGTCGCTGGTCGAGAATATCGTGCGCGAAGACCTGAACGCGGTCGAAGAAGGGCTCGCGTTTTTCCGGCTGGTCGACCATTTCGGGCTGACCCATGACGAGATCGCATCGCGGGTCGGGAAGAGTCGGCCCTACGTCGGCAACACGATTCGATTGCTTGAGCTGCCGCAACCGATTCTGAATATGATCGCGAAGGGTGAGTTGACCGCGGGGCAGGCGCGGCCGTTGCTCTCCATCGAATCGCCTAACGCGCAGCTGTCCGCGGCGCGTCGAATCGCGGCGGTCGGAATCTCCGCGCGCGGCGCCGAAGAAATGGCGACGGCGAATCGCCCGCGCAGTACCAAAAGCGCGGCCGCCTCCCGCTCCTCCGGAGACGCGAATATGAACGCGCTGGCCGAGGGCCTGCAACGCGCACTCAAGCGCAAGGTAAGAATCTTCAAGCGTCGCGGCCGCAGTCCAGGACGAATCGAAATCGATTTCTACGACGATAACGACCTGACGGCGGTCGCGGAGATGCTGCTCGGGAATTCGCGGGCGTCGATGCGCGCTTAGAATGGGAAGGGGAAATCACTTTATCAAAGTGAAACCCGCGGTGGGTTTCACGCTTCCTTCGGCAGGGGTGACCCCTGCACCCGGGGTCAAGCGCAAAGTTGTGCGCAGCGCACTACTTTGCTCTCGCTCATAAAAATCCGGTTCCCCTTCCCGCTCGGGAAGGGGTTAGGGGTTAGGTTCTTTGCATCGAACGAATCATTAAGGGAGCGTTCGTATGATCCACGGGAGTTGCCTCTGCGGCGGCGTCCGGTTTGAATTTGTCAGACCGGCTGGTCCCTTCGAGCTGTGCCATTGCATGCGATGCCGCAAGGTCACCGGGTCCGCATTCTTCGCGGGGCTCTACGTGCGGATCGAAGATTTTCGCCTCGTCGCGGGCAGAGAGCTGATTAGCAGCTACGAGGCGCCGATTCTACGCGAGCCGCCCGCTTATCGCGTTTCTTTCTGCAGCCGATGCGGCTCATCGGTGCCGAATCCGGATCCAGAACCACAAAGGACTCGCGGGCGGTCAGGATTGCTCGAAATTCCGGGGGGCCTTCTCGACGACGATCCAGGAATGAAGCCTGACAAGCACATCTTCGTCGAGCTGAATCCGCCGTGGTTCGAAATCACAGATGACTTACCGCAATATGATCTGCAAGCATTGATCCGATTGCGCGCAAACACGAAGATGCCTGATTGACAAGCGACAAGTGACAGGCTACACGTCGGGAGAGTGATCCGTTCGTTCAAACATCGCGGACTGAAGGCTTTGCACGATGGACGAACGGCAGGACGCGTGGCTCCTCGGCATATCGACAAGCTGCGCGACATTCTCGCGGTCCTGGACCGCAGTCGAACGGCTCAAGATATGGACCTTCCCGGCTTTCGGCTGCACGCGTTGAAGGGAGTTTTGAAGGGGCACTATGCTGTTTCGGTGTCCGGGAATTGGCGGGATACCTTCCGCTTCGAGGACGGGCACGCCGTCGACGTGGACTACGCCGACTATCACTAGGAGCGAACCTTTATGGCTATGCACAACCCGCCGCATCCCGGTGGCATCGTTCGTCGACAGTGTCTCGAACCTTTGGGGCTTTCGGTGACTGAAGCGGCGAAGGCTTTGGGCGTCACGCGGCAGGCGCTGTCGGATGTGGTGAACGAAAGGGCGGCGGTGTCGGTCGAGATGGCGATTCGGCTTTCGAAGGCGTTCGGTTCCAGCCCGGAGACGTGGCTCGGGATGCAGATGGTGTACGATCTTTGGCATGCGCGCCGGCGAGCGAATCGAATCCGGGTGAGGTCATTCAAGGCCGCGTGAGACGCTCGTCAGAAATCTGAAAGCCGAATTAATCTAATGTGAAACCCGCGGTGGGTTTGACGCTTTCCTTCGGCAGGGGTGACCTCTGCACCCGGGATCAATCGCAAAGTTGCGCGCAGCGCACTACTTTGCTCCAGGTCCGCATGAATCTGTTCCGCTTCCCTTTTAAGTCTGGTTCCTCTTTTCGCCCGGTTAGCTTCTCGCATCGAGCGAGCAGCCATATCTGCTACGTACCGTCGGACTATCGCCCCTGAGAGCAAAGTAGTGCGCTGCGCGCAACTTTGCGCTTCATGCTGGGTGCAGGGGTCACCCCTGCCGCCCGCCGCGCAGGCGATGATTATGGACCGCGGCGGGCACAGCGGCCCGCCCCACTGGTATTCGAGATACGAGATACGATCTCCGGGCTTGATTTGCGCTGCGCGGCAACATGAAGATGCCTGAATGATGCGACGAGATATTTTTACTGAAGAGCACGAGATGTTCCGCGCGCAGGTGCGCCGCTTTGTCGATGCCGAGATCGAGCCGAAGGTGCCCGAATGGAATCGCGTTGGGATGAGCGATCGCGCGAGCTGGCGCAAGATGGGTGCGGCCGGCTTTCTTGGCGCCAACGCACCCGCCGAATACGGCGGCGGCGGCGTGGATTTCATCTACGACGCTATCGTGATGGAAGAGCTGTCGCGCGTGCGCGCGCACGGCCTGATGATGTCGCTCCATTCGGACATCTGCATGCCGTATATCAAGAGCTTCGGCAACGAGGAGCAGAAGCGCCGCTACCTGCCCGGCGCGATCAGCGGCGAGATAATTCTCGCGATCGCGATGACCGAGCCGGGCACCGGATCCGATCTCGCCGCCGTGCAGACGACAGCGCGCCGTGACGGCGACCATTATGTGATCAACGGATCGAAGACTTTTATTTCCAACGGGCAAATCGCCGATCTTGTGATCGTCGTGTGCAAGACCGACCCCAAGGCGAATCCGCCGCACAAGGGCGTCAGCCTGATGCTGGTCGACGCGAGCGCTCCCGGCTTCGTCCGCGGGCGCAAGCTCGACAAGCTCGGGCTGCGCGGCCAGGACACCAGCGAATTGTTCTTCGAGGATTGCCGCGTCCCGGCCGGCAACCTGCTCGGCAAGGAAGGCACGGGCTTCAAGATGCTGATGGAGAAGCTGCAGCAGGAGCGGCTATGTGTAGGAGTCGCTTCGATGGCAAGTTGCCGGCGCACGCTCGAAGACACGATCGCGTACTGCAAGAATCGGAAGGCATTCGGGCAGCCGATCGCGGAATTTCAGAACACTCAGTTCAAGCTCGCCGAGATGATGACCGAAGTGGAAGTCGGACAGGCCTTCGTCGACAAGCTGCTGCAGGCGCATGTGCGCGGCGACGAGATAGTCGCCGAGGTGAGCATGGCGAAGTGGTGGACGACCGACTTGCAGAAGAAGATCACCAGCCAATGCCTGCAGCTACACGGCGGCTACGGCTTCATGATGGAGTATCCGGTATCGACGGATTACGCGGACGCAGCGGTGCAATCGATCTACGCGGGCAGCAATGAGATCATGAAGGTGATCATCGCGCGTCGGATGGGATTGGAGAGCAGGAAGTAGAAATTTTCCGCGCAGCGCGCTCCGAGAAATTACCTTGCTCGTTATTTTACGGGAGAGGCGGCCGGCCGTATCGCGGCCGGTAGGTGAGGGTTCTGGGCGCATCACAAATGCCAGTGTGCTCGCTCCTTGTGTCGTTTGAGCAAGGAGCGCCTCGCGAGTTCGAAACCGGAACCGGCTTCGCTGGCGCGAAGCTCCCCGGAGGCCAGGAGCCATGTCCATCCGCTCGCACTGCTCGCTTCGTCAGGATCACAAAAGAGCAGCGCCGGCGCGCACTCTTTTGGAATACGCAGAATCGTGAATCGCGCAGGGCGCTGTAATAGGACCCTCACCTTGATCCTCTCCCTTACAGGGAGAGGGGAAGAGTGCGATACGTTCTTGTTCCGACGATCACAGATTTACTTGTGTCCGAGATCCTTCCTACCGCTCGCGCTGCTCGCTTCGTCTCGATGACAAAAGAGCAGCGCCGGTGCGCTTCCAGAACTCTCAGAGTTCGAGAGCAGCTAGCAATCTCGCCCAGTTTATCTGCTATGCTACGCGTAGTATATTACGCGTAGTGATTAAGTCCTTCCGCTCAAAAGACACGAACGCGTTGTTCCATGGGAAGCGGGTGTTGCGCTTTCAGAGCATCGAGCGGGCGGCGCTGTGAAAGCTTGCGATGATAGATGGCGCGACCGCGCTGGCGGATCTGCGGGCAATTCCCGGAAATCGGCTGGAGCTCCTTCGAGGGGGCAGAAAGGGCCAACACAGCATCCGGATCAACCAGCAATGGCGCATCTGTTTCGTGTGGGTCGAGGGCAGCGCCAAAGAAGTCGAGATTGTCGACTATCATTAGAGAGGCTGCGAATATGGCACAAAAAAAGAGAGAGATTTCTCCCGTTCATCCCGGCGAAATCCTCAGCGAGGAATTCCTGAAGCCGCTTGGGCTCAGTATGAATCAGCTTGCGTTGGCGCTGCGGGTGCCGGGCAATCGGATTAACGCGATCGTCGCGGGTCATCGCGGGATCACTGCCGACACTGCGCTCAGGCTGGGCCGTTACTTCGGAACTTCGCCGCAGTTCTGGATCAGTCTGCAGGCGCGTTACGATTTGGAGAGCGCCGAGGACGAACTGGCGGATAGGATTCATCGCGAGGTCCGACCGCGTGAACGAGCAGCGTGAGGCTGGTTTTGCGATTTGCAGAATCGTGAATCGCGCAGGGCGCTGTAGTAGAACCCTCACCTTGATCCTCTCCCTTACAGGGAGAGGGGAAGAGTGCGATACGTTTTTGTTCCGACGATCAGAGATTTACCTGCTGGGTTCGATGGCGCTTTACGTACCAGCATGGGTTGTAGCCCATGTGCGGGAACATCGAATTGACGCAGGTTTGGGTTTCTTGATCGCCCGGCTCGTAGGAGGTTTTACCGTCCTTCTGGGGCACTGCGTAGAACTTGAGGATTTGGATGTTGCTCAACGGCTCACGCCTTAGCCTCAGCGAAATATAGTCGCCGGTGTACCAGATGATTAGTAACGCCACTGCTGCGATGGCCATTCGTTTCAGTAGTCGCGTTACGTCCTGCATCTTGGTCGCAAAAGAAAGACGGCCGGCATCTCTACGATGCCGGCCGTTGTGATCAGTCTGACAAAGGAACCGGGATTCTTCGCTTCGCTGACACCCTGCCCTAGCCGACCTGGCTGCCTACGACCGAGACGAAGCTGACGCATCGGCCGGGCGCTCCGCCCAGGTTGTGCGTCAGTCCTACTTTTGGATTCTTGATTTGGCGCTGGCCCGCCTCTCCGCGCATCTGGAGCCACATCTCGTACATCATGCGCAGGCCCGACGCGCCGATCGGATGCCCAAACGACTTGAGGCCGCCATCGGGATTTACCGGCAACTTGCCTTCGAGGTCGAAGAACCCGTCCATCACGTCCTGCCATGCGGTCCCGCGCGGGCTGAAGCCGAGATCCTCGTAGAGCACGAGCTCGGTCGGCGTGAAACAATCGTGAACCTCGGCCATGCTGATCTGCTCGCGAGGATTGGTGATGCCCGCCTGCGCGTAGGCGTCCTTGGCGGTCGCGACGACTTCGCGGAAGGTGGTGAAGTCGTAGTCCTGCGACAGGGGACCTTCGGCCGGGCCTGCGATGAACGAGAGCGCCTTTATGTAGATGGGGTTCTTGCAGTACTTGTGCGCGTCCTCGGCGCGGACGACGATGGCGGCCGCCGAGCCGTCCGACACGCCCGAACAATCCATGATTCCGAGCGGGTCGGCAATCTTGGGCGAGTTCTTGATAGTCTCGAGCGACACTTCCTTCTGGAATTGCGCCTTGGGATTTTTTGCGCCGTTCTTGTGATTCTTCCAGGCGATGCGCGTGAGCACGTCCTTGCCCTTGTCGGGGTCGAGTCCGTACTTCTTGAAGTACGCGGGCGCGAGCAGCGAGAACGACGCGGGCGCCGTCATGCTGCCCTCGGTGCCGTCGTTGGGGGGCGCGTTCATTACCAGGCCCGAGTAGCCGGAGTCCTTGAGCTTCTCGACCCCGATCGCCATCGCCATGTCGAACGCGCCCGACGCGACCGCATAGCAGGCCTGCCGCAGCGCTTCGGATCCCGTCGCGCACATGTTCTCGACGCGAGTCACGGGCTTGTACTGAATCTTGAGCGGCTCGCTGAGCGTCAGGCCCGAGATGCCGGAGCCCATCGTGCCGAGCCAGTACGCGTCGACGTCGTTGGGCTCGACGCCGGCCGATTCGTAAGCCTGGTAGGCAGCATCGACGAGCAGGTCATCCGGCCCCTTGTCCCAATGCTCACCGAACTTGGTGCATCCCATCCCGATGATCGCGACGCGGTCCTTGATTCCTCTGCTTGCCATCGATTTTCTCCTCGGTGCTAACGCCTGGGGCGCGCTTTCCAGAAATAGTTGTTAACCCCGTCGGCAGTAAAGAGCCGGCGAAACGTCATTTCGACTTCGTCGCCAATCGCGACCTTGTCGGGCTCGCAGTCGGTCATCTCGCACAGGAAGCGGCCGCCGCCGTCGAAGTCTATCACGACGTTAACAGTCGGCGGATTCAGAGAATAGGCGAGGCGATCGATTGCGTAGGTCGCGATTTTCGCGGTGCGGTCGGCGAACTGGTACGGTTCCATGAACCCGCGCTTGTGGCATTTTACGCATACCAGCTGAGGCGGAAGCTGGGGCGTGCCGCAATTGGTGCATCGCGAACCGATGAAGCCGAACTTCCATTTTTCCGAGCGCATCATCGGCGGTCCCGCGGGGCGGTCGGGATCGGGACGGCGCGGCGGCTCAGTCGGCAGAATCTCGCGCCACTTGAGATAGTTGGCGTACGACACGTCGCCCTTGGACTCGATCATGCGGCCCACAGAATGAACCGGCTTGAAGCCGGCGTTGGCGGGCGTGACTCGGAACAGGATAGCGTCGGCACCGTCGGCGACCGTCGCGACGAGGATCATATCGCCGGGCTTGGCGGACGGCAGCGCAGCCGCGAGCATCAGGCCCGCATGCGCGGCGCCGGTCTGTCCGATGGTCAACGCGA
This sequence comes from uncultured delta proteobacterium, assembly GCA_963850125.1. Lineage (GTDB taxonomy): Bacteria > Desulfobacterota > Binatia > Binatales > Binataceae > Binatus. The sequence continues at coordinate 77,753 of CAWKKB010000007.1, forward strand.
ACGAATCGGAGAACTTCGCGGGATCGATCTTCAGTGCGCGCGCGATCTCGTCGGCTGCGCGGGCGTTGGGCGCGTCGAGAATTACCTTCGACAGATCGCCCGGCGCGACTTTCGCCTTCTCGAGTACGTTCTTGATGACGGTGCCGAGCAGTGGAGAATGCGCCTGGGTGAGAGTGAAGCGCTCTTCCCATGAATGCGCAAAGCGCTCGCCATTCGCACGCCAGGTGTCGAGGAACTCACGCGTGAGAGAGGCGCTCGCAACGATTTCTGCGATCACATTCTCGGCGCCGAGCACGAACGCGACTGCGCCGTCGCCGGTGGTCTGCTCGGCCCTGCCCTCGGGCGCGGCGAGTCGGGAATCGCCGATTGCAACCAGCGCGCGTTTGGCACCGCCACTGACCGCGTCGGCGCCTTGCAGCAGCGCAGACATGCCGGCGCGGACCGATCCGGTCATATCCGACGCGCGGATTTCCGCCGGGAGCTGCGCGGCTGCGCCGATCACAGCAGCGCTGAGTTTCTCGGCGTAGGGCGGCGTCGTGGTGGCGAAGATGAGCGCATTGACGTCGCCGGGTGGTGCGGATTTGAGCGCGTCGCGGACGGCCTCTACCGCCATCGAGACACTGTCTTCGTCGAAGCTCGCGATTGCGCGCTCGCCCTTGCCGGCGGGAGTGCCGAGGACGGCGGCTATCGCGGAGCGCTTGAGTCGTCGATAGGGGACGTATGAACCGTAGGAAACAATTCCAGCCATGACGGCATTAAAGGCCGAGTTCGGCGATGCCGTCAACTGGAATGGGATTTACTTTATTTAAATGAAACCCGCCGCGGGTTTCATGCTTCCTTGGGCAGGGGTGACCCCTGCACCCGGGGTCAATCGCAAAGTTGCGCGCAGCGCACTACTTTGCTCTAGGTCATAAAATCCGGTTCCCCTTCCCGCTCGGGAAGGGGTTAGGGGTTAGGTCGCATCGGTTGCGACGGCCGCTCGCGATTGTCCTGGTCGCGGAAGCCCTGGATCGTTACGACCGCGGTGTAGCCGGTCTTGAAGGGGCACTTGGGGTCGCGGTCCTCCAGCACGATGCGCACCGGGAAGCGCTGCGAGAGACGCACCCAGTTGAGCGTCGCCTCAACCTGCGGCAGGCCCTCGACGGTCGCGCCGTTTTGCTGATAGAGCGCCCATCCGACGCCTTGCACGCGGCCGCGGAAGCGCTTGTTGGGATAGGCCAAAATGAAGACCTCGGCGGTCATCCCGGGTTCGATGTGCGAGAGAAACGTCTCGCGGAAATTTGCGATCACGTACCATTTGCGATCGTCGATCAGGCTAACGACTTGCACGCCTTCGTTGGCGTACTGGCCCTCCGCGATGTTGAGATTCGTGACCCATCCGTTGTAAGGCGCGCGGACGTAGCAGTAGCCGACGTTGAGTTTCGCGTTGTAAACGGCGGCCTCCGCGGCTTTGCGCAGTGCGTTGATGTCGCCGTACTGGCCGAGCTGGTTTTGCGCCTTGCTGACGTCGGAGTGCGCGGCCGCCACCGAGGCCTCCGCGGCGCTGACGCGCGAGCGCGCGTTGAAGACGTCGTTGGCGGTGACGAAATGCTTGGCCAGCAGCGGCTGAATGCGACCGAGATACTGCTTGGCGTAGGCGGCATCAGCTTCGAGCCGGACTTGATCGGACTTCGCGGTTCGGATCGCATCCTCGAGCGCCCTGATATCGAGCTCGGTCAATTGAAGCTTGGCAGTCGCGGCGTCCAGCGCCGCCTGGTAGGGCCGCGGATCGACGACGAACAGCAGGTCGCCCTGCTTGACGTACTGATTGTCGACGATTGGCAGTTCCGTAATGGGCCCGCTCACGTGCGGCGCGATTCCGACCCAGTTGGCGCGAACGTATGCGTCGTCGGTGCGCGGATACAGGTAGTAGAGGCGCGTGACGTAGAGGCCGACGATGATGGTCGCGATTACAATCGCGGCGCTGAGCAGGCGGCCCGCGAAGCGCAAGGTCATCGACGATTCGGTCTTGGTCTCGGTCTCGATCCTGGTCGCGGTATTCATCAGATTCGGTTGAAGAAGATGAGCCACACGATGCATCCCATCAGGACCGCGAGGCTCGAATAAACAATCGGCAGCGGCCACAGGTACGGCTCGAGGCGCGTCACGACCAAGATTGGCCGAATCACAATCGTCAGGATACCGCCGCAGATTGCGCAGAAGAGCCAGCTCGGAAAATTCGCACCCGCGATATTGATGACCGGGTCGCATCCGGCAAGCGCGAAAGCCGCGGCAGCCGGCAGCGCGAATCTGCGTGTGGCATAGGAGAATCGCATGTGTCGAAGATTCTACGTGGCGGATTGTGCAAAAGCACGTTGCGGGATTCAATGTTCCCGGAGCGCATTTTACGGCAGGTGGGATGTTCTATGAAATTCGATTTTGAAATGGGTTGCGCCGGTCGGACGCTGGTGCTTGCCGCGATCGGGATCGCGCTATGCGCCAGCGGTTGCACCTACTTTGCCGAGCAGCCGGAAGTGTATCCCGATAAATTCGCGCCGGCGGAATCGGATCGGGCATGGACGCCCAGGTCAAACGAATACGCGATACCAATGCAGGCGCGGCCGGCGAGTACCATCCCGGAGCCGCGCACCGCGAGCGCAGGGCACAAGTACGACCTGCCCGCGCTGATCGATATCGCGCTTAGCAACAATCCCGACACCCGGCAGACCTGGGAGCAAGCTCGTGCCGCGGCGGACGCATACGGCGTCTCGCGGGCGCCGTACTATCCGCTGGCGAGGGCGCAGATTCCCGGCGGATACGAGCGCGAACTGTTCGAGTTGCCCGGAAAAAACGCCGTCCTCAAGCAATGGCAGATAACTCCGATGATTCAGTTCACCTACACGCTGCTGGACTTCGGCCGGCGCGACGCCGGCGCAGCCGCCGCGCGCGCGCAACTCGCGGCAGCGAACTTCTCGTTCAATCGCAAGCTGCAGGATGTCGTGTTCGCGACGCAGCGATCGTTCTATTCGATCGGCGCAGCGAAGGCCGCGGTGCAGGCCGCGGAAGAAAACGTCGAACTTGCAAGGACCGACGATGACGCCGTCAGCCGGCGGGTCGACCTTGGACTCGCGACCGAGCCCGAGCTGCTGCTGTCGCGCCAGCGCGTTGCGCAATCGCAATACGATCTCGCCAGCGCGCATCTGCTGGTGCGAGAAGCGCAGGCGAACATGGCGGTCGCGCTGGGCGTGGCTGCCAACAGTCCACTCGACGTGCCGAATCTCGACAGTATCCCGATTCCCGCGGGACTCGGCAGCGAGGTTGATCAACTGATCGAAACCGCAGTGCGCAGTCGTCCCGATCTGGCGGCGCAGGTCGCGACACTTGACGCGCGGCGCGCCGATGTCGCAAGGACCAAGGCCGAGTTTTATCCGACGGTCGGAATCCTGGGCGGTTACGCTGAGCAGTCGTGGCAATTCAAATACGACGGCTCGACCTCGCAAACCGACAACCAGCCGCAATACACCGCGCTGCTGACGATCAATTGGGACATCTTCACCGGTTTCAAACGCCTCAACGACGTCCGCCAGGCCGAGGCCGATCGCGACGCGGCAGGCGCACAGCTCAAGTCGCTCGAGGTCGAGGCGATAAGCTCGGTCTGGCGCGCGTATTACGAATTCCAGACCGCGCTCAGCCGCTACGAGTATGCGAAGGCGCTGCTGGCGGCGTCGCAGGAGTCGTATTACGCAAACCTCGACACATACAGGCAGGGACTCAGCACGATCGTCGAGTTGCTGACCGCCGATCGCGATCTCGCGAATGCGCGGTACACTATAGTCCAGAGTCGGGCGGACTTGCTGACGTCATCGGCGGCCGTCGCATACGCGGTGGGAGCGATCGAGATGCCGCGTCGGTAATAAAGAATAATCGCCTCCGCGGCGGGTGGCATCGACACCGTCGCGGGGGGTGACCCCTGCACCCAGTGAGAAGCGCAAAGTTGCGCGCGGCGCGCTACTTTGCTCTCAGGGTCGATGGGGAAATGGCGTGCGCCTAACAGACGGTGCTTCATATTGGGGACGGGTTTGCGCTGCATGCAGTCGCGGGGCTGCTTCGACGGGAATATCCGCAAATAGCGGAGTTTTCGCGAGAAAAGGCCGGGGTTTTGCGAAACGCAAATGACGGCGACTGCGCCTATTGAAAATAGTTGAACGAAACAAAGGCTTCAGTCATTGGCATCGGCCTTGCTCTACCCCTGCTGTCAAACGAACTTACGGGAGGCAAGGAAAATGGCTGCTACCACAATCAATCAGACGCTCGCGGGTTTTCAGCAGGTGAAGGAGCAGACCGAGACTGTCGCCGCAGATCGGATCGCACAGAACAGTTTGCTCAGCGAATTGCCCGGTGTCGCGTTCGCATTCCTGACCCTGGCGTACATCGTTCTCTCGTTCGTGAGCCTGTAAGCAAAGACGCATCGCATAACCACGCACGGGAACAAACCGGTTCAAGCGAATCGAAACAAGCTCGACTTCGAATCGGGTTCCCGCAGCGTTCCTCAACCACCTCTTCGACAGATGCGCGCGTCGCGGTACGACCGCTACTTGCGACTAGCAAGTGCGGGTCGGGAGCAAATGAGAATCGATCTGAAATCGCGCGCCGTCAGAAATCGACTACACGAGTCGGACGCGCGCAAGTGAGTTAGTATCATGGAAGTTTTATCTTTACTGGCGGGAGTGGCTATAGCGATCGTGATAATCGCGCGGCCGGCGAGACCATATTTCAAAAGACCAGGGGTCGAACGGTAACCCTGATTCGGCAAAGCGCGGCGATAGACGCCGCGAGCGAATTTTTATCCGCGGGGCGGGATCGCGAATACATATCGCGAGTCCGCCCCGCACTCGTTTTTCCTCGCGCCGCATTCTAGACTTGCGCCTCGGATGCGAGGGGTAACGAGATGAAGCGACTTACATTCATTCTGATCGGGTTCGCGTGGGCGATTGCGCCGGTGCATTTCGCGCGCGCCGAGTCTGCTTGCCCCGCGACAATCGCGGTCGAACAGAAAGCATCGGCACCCTCGCCCGATTGGATAGTTACGTATTCCGGATACCAGACGGCGGTCGCGGGCGTCACTATTTTCGACGGGCCGCCGGCGGAGCAGGCCTCGCTGGTGCCGGACAGCGAGAAGACCAGCGGCGACAACGTCATTCAGATCTGGCAATTACCGAAGAGCGACCGCGGCTACTGGCTGCAGTGCAATTACGCGAATACCAGCGCGCAGATTTCGCGGCGATTGCCGGCGAGCGTCACGCGATGCGACGTCGTCTACGATCGCAACATGCGCTTTGGCGGCGGCGGCAACGTAGTCAAGAGCGTGAACTGCGAATAGCCAATCTAGCGGCTGAACTGACTATACAATTGAATAGTATGTCGCGTTACATGTGCTATGATTGCGCACACCGTACTGAGTAGTCGTTACTATAGGTTCTTGCCCGCTACTGCCTAGTCGTTCCTTGCATCTGAATAGTATTTCCTCTGAGACTCGCGAGAGTCAAGACGGAATGTTTCCAGGCCGTTACGAATTCGCGCCGCGGGAACCATTCTCATCCACCGCCTGTTTATCTCGACGAGCCAGACCAATTTTTTCCGGCGGATTTTTCGATATGGAGGAACGCAAATGCAAGGTCAGTTGGATAGGCATGTAACCCGAAGGCGCCACAGGTTTGTGGTGCTTTCGATTCTCACGTTTGCTGTAGCGATGCTGGCGATGCAGGTTCGCAGCACCGTCGCTGAGTCAGTCTCGTCGTTCAAGGTCGTCAATCTGATTGGCAGCAAGGGCACCCACGCGAAGAAGACCGATTCGAAGATGATCAATCCATGGGGAGCGACATTCATCGCCTCTGCTAATACTCCCTTCTGGATCAATGACGAAGGGACGGGAGTTTCCGAACTGATTGACGGCAAGGGAAAGATCTTCAAGGCGCTGCCGTTTGTTACGGTCCCCGGGGCCACTGCTGGCAGTACCGGTAAACCAACCGGGATCGTCGGCAACGCCACCGGCCAATTCCCGATTCCCGCCAGCACGTCGGCGTTGTTCATCTTCGCCACCGAGGAAGGGACGATCGCGGGATGGAATGAGAGTCTCGGCGCTACCGCAACCACTATAGTGACCAATGCGGGCGAGGTGTACACCGGACTGGCGATGGCCACCAATGGGACAGCCAACATGCTATATGCCGCCAATTCCAAGGGGTCAATTGACGCCTTCGATTCGAACTTTAATCCGGTTACCACCACCGGCGGATTTTCGGATCCAGCTCTGCCAACCGGTTTGACCCCCTACAATATCGCCGCCCTCGATGGCGACTTGTTTGTTACATACTCGGATGGAACGCAGGCGGTCGGCCAGGTCGACCAGTTCGATACCGAGGGTAACCTGATCATGAGTTTCAAGGACCCTTCGCTCAACGCGCCGTGGGGATTGGCGCTGGCGCCCAGCCACTTCGGCACGTTCAGCAACGATCTGCTGGTGGGAAATAAAGGCGACGGCACTATCAGCGTGTTCAATCCGGCCAACGGCGAATTCCTTGGCCAACTCGAGGCCCGGGACGCCAAGCCTATTGTGATTCAGGACCTGTGGACGCTGGTCGACGGCGCGGGCGCGTTGAATGCCAGCGCAGACGCGGTCTACTTTACGGCGGGGACGGCAGGGTACGCGGAAGGAGTCTTCGGGACGATCGAGTCCGGTCCCGCAGTCAAGGCACCCAAGACCAAGGATCCCAAGTCGACACCGACGCCTTATACGCCAATGTCCCCAATGCCAATGCCCGCAATGCCGGGAATGCCGATGATGTAGGAACCCGCTGGCCGCGTCCGACTTTGCTGGCGAAAGGCTAGCGGTCGGCGCGGCCGGCCTTGTCGGGGAACGCGCCGAGCTCGACTGCCTTGGCGAAGAGGGTCGAGATGGGAGCCTCGGGCGGTTCGGGCAGATCGCCTGCCGCTCGAGGCCATGCGATCGGAGTGACGGGGCTGTCGATCGGCGCGCCGATCTCGATGTGATAGCGCTCGACCGAGTCATGCGGGAAATTATTCTTGCGGGTCGAGCCGTCGCGGAAAAGAATCATCGTATGCACGCGGCGCGTCCGCGATCCGAGATTCGGCTTCGCCATGTGCACCGTAAGGCCGTGATGGAACGCGACTCCGCCGCGCGGAACTTCGACCCAGACCGGCGGCGTGTCCTTGATTTCAGGCATCTTCAGAATTTCGAGTGCGTCCTCGGGCTTGAAGATGTTCACGAACACTCGCAGTCCGACCGCGTGCGAGCCCGGCACATAGCCCATGCATCCTGTGGTGTGCGATGAGCCGTCGAACGGAATCCACGCCGTGATCGTGTCGGTCTCGACCATCGGCCAGTACGGTTGATCCTGATGCGGGTCGGTCAGCCGGCCGCCCGCCTCCTTATACAGCGCCTGGTCGTGCCACAGGCGGAGTTTCTCGACGCCGAGCAGTCGTGCGGCCGTCTCGCAGACAATTGGATGGAAAGTGAGCGGGCGGACGGCGGGCGTGTCCTCCCACAGATTGATGCATTGAATGAACGACTGCTCGTAGGGCGTCTTGTCGCCGAGCTTCCGATTGTCGAAACGTTTGCGGCGCGCGACCGCTTCATCGACGGCGGCGCCGTAGCGATCGAGTTCATCGGTGCCGAGCAAATCGGGCACCATGACGAAACCGTCGCGCCGGAACGCGGCGGCGTACGGTGCGATTTTGTCGGCCAGCGTCGTCACTTAAGAATCCTCTTCAGAGCCTGTTCTATAGTACGCGATGCGCGCCCGCAATTCTCAGAGTTCTGCCTTGAAGGTGACGCGGTCGGCGCCGGCGTAGGATAGGCGCTGGGGCCGCACGCGCATCATGCGCAGGGTCGGGTATTTGAAGAACGGCGCTTCGAAGGGACTCTTCTTCAGAAATATTTCTTTCATCGGATCCCATTCGGCGCCGTCGCGCGCGATCTCACTTGCGACTCCCTGGATCAGCACGCGCGAGATCTCGAAGGTCTCGACCTTGCCCTTTTCGCGCGCGTCGAGGAACACGGTGACGTGCGGATGCTTGAGCAGATTCTGAAACTTCTCGGTGGCATCGTTCATGATGAACAGCAAATCGAGATTCGGCGTCTCGGCGAACGCCTGCATCGTCGCGGTCGGCCATTGATCGCCTTGCGTCACGATGATTGCGACCTGGACCTCGGCCAGCAGCGCGGCGACTCGTTCCTTTTGTGCAGCTTCCACGGATGACTCCTTCGGCAAGTGAACGCGCAACTCGGTGCACGAGAGAAAAGTCTAAGCATCGACACTGCGATCGAAGCAAATGCCACGATGCGCCGATTGACACATCGCAAATTGGCGTGGCACGGTCGCCAGGGATGAACTGTTGCGATGAAGTTTGACAGCCGAGGCCTCGAAGTCAGCACCGAGTCTGACGACGCGATCCGCGCGATCGATCACTACGCCCACGAACTGCTCTCGCTCGGCACTGACGTTGCTGCGGTCCAGGCCGCCGCCGACGCAGATCCGGACTGCGCGATGCTGCAGGCCTGTTGCGCGTCGACTTTTCTCTATTCCCAGACGACAGCCGGCGCCAAGCAGGCGATTCCCTATCTCGCACGCGCAGAGAGTCGGATTGGCGATTTGACCGAGCGGGAGCAGGTTTTTATCAACGCGGTAAAAGCCGGATGCGCCGGTGATTTCGAACGGGCGCTCGCGCTCTACGAACAAATCGCCGACCGATGGCCGCGCGATATCGTCGCTGCCAAGCTCGCTGAATTTCACTTTTTCGAAACCGGGCTCGCCGCCCGTCAGCTCGAGCTGATGCGCAAGGCGGCGGCGGCAAATCCCGACGTCAGTCACGTGATCGCGATGCATGCCTTCGCGCTCGAACTCAATGCCGAGCGCGAGCGTGCCGACGAGGTTGCGCGGTCAGCGCTTGCGATCGATCCCAACACGATGTGGGCGCAGCATTGCCGCGCGCACGTCTTCGCCGGGCAGTCGCGAATCGCCGAAGGCATAGCGGCGATGGAGCAATACGCGCCGTCATGGCAGAAATTCAGCCATTACACAGTCGCGCACAACTGGTTCCATCTGGCTACTCTGTATTTGAGCGATCTGAGATTTGACGACGTTCGGAATGCATATCGAAAGTATATTTGGGGATACTCACCCGGCGCCGTGGTCGAGCAGACCGACGCGATACTGTTGCTATGGTACCTGGAGCTCGCGGGCGGAGAAGTTGCCGCCGAATGGCGCGCGATCGCTCCGCATATCCGCGCCAACGCGCACGACACGTTGTTCCCATTCCTGAACTGCATCTACTTGTACGCGCTCACCCGCGCGGGCGAGACGGGAGAGGCCGGCGGCGCACTCGACGGGATGCAGCGGCACGCGGAGAAGCAGACCGGCAGACTCGCGCATGTGTGGAACGAGGTCGGGGTGCCGCTCGCGCGCGGATGCGTCGCGTTTGCGTCGGGCGATTACGATCGCGCGAGCGAACTTCTGCGGCCAATCCTGGACGACGTGCCATGCGTGGGCGGGAGCGATGAGCAGCGCGGGGTTTTCGCCGAGTCGCATCTCCTTTCGCTCATCAGAGCAGGCCGCAAGGCAGAGGCGCGCACGGCGCTCGGCGAACATATCGCGCGCCGGCCGGTGACCGCGCTCGAGCGCCGATGGGCCGAAATGATCTGATCGGCCGACCGTCTTTTCATGGTTGCGCATCCGGGCTCGCCGCTGATATTCCCGGTTCGACCTTCGCGCCGATGCGGAGTCGGCGCGTTGATCCCGCCAATGTTCACAGAACGAAAAGCAATCGCAGCCACGATCGCGATCGCCTTGCTGATTTTCGTCGCATCGCCGTCGCTCGTGGCTGGGGCGGATAGAGCTGATTCGCACGCGGTTGACCCAGGTGCCGCGCTCGAGTTGATGGCGCAACAGAGGTTCGGCGCCGGGCTGACAGTGGCCGAGCGAAAACTGATGCATGCAGCGCCGTTGCGCGATGTGCCGTGGTTCGGTCCCAGCGACGATCCCGATAACGCCAGCAACGATACCGCGCACGGCGACACGTGGGGCGCCGAGCGCACGGTCCGGGCCGCGGTTATCGACTGGATCCTCAGCGACCCGCAGCCCTCGCAATACATTCATCCCAGTGGACTTGCACTCGCGGGCGCGCGGATAACGGGCACGCTCGATCTCTCCTACGCAACCGTCAACAAGCCGCTGACTTTGATCCGATGCTACATCCCCGAAGAAATCAACCTGATGTCGGCCCATCTGCAGGACATCACGGTGCGGCGCTCGCGCACCGGTGCGGTCTTCGGGAACATGGCGAATATCCACGGCGACGCCACTTTTATAACGGGCGACTTCGGGCCGGTAAGTTTCATGCGTGCGCGAATCGATGGGACGCTGGATTTGACCGGCGCGCGAATTCTCGATGCGGGCGAGGATGCGGTCAACCTGGTCGAGGCGAACATCTCCGGCGACGTGCTATTTCATGACGGCTTCACCACCGACGGTATCGTGTATGCGCGGCTGGCGAAGATCGGACACGATCTCAGTTTTCACGGCGCCGAGTTCATCGGCGACGGAGAACTTGACGCCGAGCGCGCGATTATCGATGGCACGTTCTACTGGGTCGAGGTGAAGCATACGGCAAAGACCGTGCTCGACCTCGAGGACGTTCACGCCGGCGCAATCTGGGACGACGAGGCGAGCTGGCCCGCGCCGGGCAACCTGATAATCAACGGTTTTGTGTATGGCGCGATCGCCGGCGGACCGAGCGACGGTGACTCGCGCCTGCGATGGCTTGGGCTGCAGCCGCCGGAATACCATCCGCAGCCATATCGGCAGCTGGCACAGGTCCTGAGCGAGATAGGGCGCGACGACGGCGCGACCCAGGTGCGCATCGCGAAGGAAATCGCGCAGCGGCGGCTCGGCCATGAGAGCCTCTTGCAGCGTGCGTGGAGCGTGATGATGCAAGTGACGATCGGCTTCGGCTACGTGCCGCTGCGGGCGCTGTGGTGGATCGCGGGGTTCGTCGGCCTCGGCGCGGTTCTATTCGGATGGGGCTACCGGATGCGCATCATCACGCCGACCGAGGAGTCGGCCTATCGCGAATTCGTCGAGACGGGAGAAGCGCCGCCGCACTATCCGGTTTTCAATCCGATCGTTTACTCGCTGGAAAATTTTCTGCCGGTAGTCGAGCTGCATCAGGATAAATACTGGCGCCCCAATCCGCGCCATCGTGTAAGTGGCCGAGCGACGCGCACCGGCGAAAAACGCGATCCGAGCGCAGTCCCGAGCCGGCTGCTGCGATGGTACTTGTGGCTGCATATCCTGGCGGGATGGACGATCACACCGTTGTTATTCGCAGGACTGTCAGGATTGGTGCGGCCCGATTGAGGTTTAGAAGAAAAATGCGACCTAACCCGTATCAAGAAATTCGCGATGAAAATAACGCAAATAATCGCCTGCGCGGCAGGCGGCATCGACACCGTCGCGGGGGGTGACCCCTGCACCCAGTGTGAAGCGCAAAGTTGCGCGCGGCGCGCTACTTTGCTCTCAGGGTCGGTGGCTAGGTTGGCGTGCGTCGGGGATGGCAGTTCGGTTTGCGACCTCTCCCACAGAAATTGCGGGAGAGGTCGCTTCGCGGGAACGTGAGGCGATCAACGTTAGTCGGCGTCGCCGCCGTTCTGATTTACGTAGGTCGCAAATTTCTGTTGGAGCTGAGGATCGTTCTGAACCATCTGGATGATCTGATTGTACTGTTGAGGATCCAGACCTTGGTCGCGGACTGCGTTCAGCTTGTCTGACTGCGTAGCGGGCTGTGCACTCGCGGCGGAATCCGCCTGCTTGCTTTGATGCACGATCTGTTTGACCTTGACGTACGCCTTGGCCGCCTTCTGCAGGGTCGCGTCATCTATTTGCCCGCCTTGCGCGGGTGCAGCAGCCGACGAAGCGCCCATCGAGTCCGCACTGGAAGTGCTAGAGCCGCTGTCGCTCATTGAGCCAGCACCCTGGGCGAAGGCGCTGGAAATCGGGAATGCGATCAAGGCTGTCAGTGCGCCAGCTGCGAGCAGTTTATGGGTTACAGTCATAGGGTCACCTCACTTTTTGGCCCAGTCATAAATCGCGCGGCGATAAGCGGGCCCTCAATATTGCCGCAGACGTGTTCGTCCTCCGAATAAATTGAGCGTGAAAGTGATGCAGCAAAAGCGCGGCCAGAAATGAAAAGTGCTTGAGTTCCGGCGGTTTTGATTCGAACGGGCGCGAATATCGATGTCACGTGATTGGAACAATGTTCACACCGAATAGGGGTCGCGGAAAAAAGCTGATAATGCGGCGATGTTTGCGCGAAAGAAATACCTGGATCGAAGGTGAAGACTTACACGGCGGCGAGGTCCGTGAAATGCAGGAACCGAATCGCCTGCGCGGCGGGCGGCATCGACACCGTCGCGGGGGGTGACCCCTGCACCCAGTGTGAAGCGCAAAGTTGCGCGCGGCGCGCTACTTTGCTCTCAGGGTCGATAGGTAGATGGCGTGCGTGACAGATGTACTGTTCGGCTTTCATCCATCCGGGTGCGTATAGCGCATAATCAACTAACCCCTTCCCGAGCGGGAAGGGGAACCGGATTTAAGCGAGCCACAAGGAGAACCAAAAGGCAGATAGATTACTTTTTCGGATTACTTTTGCGCTGTGGGGTTGTGCGGTCGGTTACTTGCGCGGCCATGGCGGCGAAGCGTTCCTGTCCTACTGCTATGAAGAGGCCTTCGGCTTCGGCGGTCAGGACGCCGTCGGCTGACAGGGTTCCGTGCGTGAAGATTTTGCGGCCCTCGACGCGGTCGACGTGTGCCTCGAATACCAGTTCCGTCAGCAGCGGGGTCGGACGGCGGTAGCGAATCGTGAGCGTCCCGGTCATGCCGGGATTGCCCGTCAGCGACTGCGCCATCCCGAGAACTTCGTCGAATGAGGCGGCGAGATATCCCCCGTGCACGTGCCCCGGAGGTCCTTCGTACGCGACGCCGAAAGTCACCCGCCCTTCGACCTTGTCGCCGAGGACGGCCAGCCGAATCGGCGGCGCGAGCGGGTTTGAGATTCCAATCAGCGGGCTGTGATCGAAAAACGCGTGCGGATCGCCGGCGTTGGCGCTCTCGGCAAAGCCTTCGTAGCTGCGCGAAACAGGGTATTTCGACAGACGCTTGGCATAGCGCTCCAGGGCGTCGGCGGCGGCTGACAAATCCTCCTCGGGGGCGGCGACCTGCACCAAATGGTCAATCACCCGGCGCATCGCATTGGCCAATCGATGCGCCTGCGCGCGCCGGCCGGTTGCGGGCGCCTGGCTGACAGCCCATGCCGCTTCGAAATCTATGATTTGATCGTTCATCTTTATCGGCAACTTTTACACGAGACTGCTGCGAACTTTTTTCGATGGTAACCGTCGCCTCGCACTCAAGCTACGCCGCGATCGGCGAGATGAAGCGGCATTGGATATGCTTCGTATATAATAGAGTGGAACCAGGCTGCTCGATGCTCACTCGTATTCTTATATTCTGCGCGCTCATATGCGGACTCGCCTCGGTGGGTATCCGATCGGCCCGCGCGCAGTCGTCGCTGGAAGTTCCCGGACCTTCGAACCAATATCAGCCGTATGTTCCACCGAGTCAGCCGCCACCGGTAATCAGGTTGGCGCCCTCCGGCGGTGACAATGGCGACACGATTCAACTGCTGCCGCAATGGTCCAATCCCGCACCTGCGCAGCCTCAGCCTGCGCCGCCGCCGGTGCAGCCGCATGTGAACGTCGCGCCGATGACGGCGCCAGCGGCGCCCGCGTTGCCGGCAGTCTTTCGCGGATGCTGGCAGGGACAAGTAAGTGAGCTCGATTGGATCAGGAGTGAGCCGGGCGCGCATAAAATCGGGTTCTGGACGCCGAAGACTTATCGGCTGTGCTACAAGCAAATCGGCAATCAACCGTTTGAGCTCACCTTCACCGAAACCGGGGTCGAGGCGAACGACAAGATTATTAATCCGCGCGGCCTGGTCGTGCCGATTTCGACCGACGGCCGTGCCTACGCCACGATGCGCTCGCGGCTGGACTTCAACGAATACAAAACTCATCGGGACGATTTCTCGTTCTCGAATACATTTGCGGTCGACGAAATCACCAACCTCGACTGTCGAATCGCCGGCGACGACATGCTCGTGAGCGCGGACGTGTTCGGCACGCGCGACGGCGACCCGTGGTTCCGCGCGCACTGGCGCGCAGATTTCCGCAGGTTCGAGAATTAGCCGGTTCGCTTTCGGATTGTTGCTCAGCTTCGAGCAAGACGATCTGGTTATTTCACGAAACCCTTTTCGCGGGCCAGCGCCCTTCTCAATCTGATCTGCTGATAGATCGACAGCGCGACGCCGGGCGCCAGAATTGCGGCGGTAATGATAGTGCAGACTTTTATCGGAACTGTTGGGACGATGAAAAAATGTCCGATCAGAATTATAGAGGTTGCTACCATCCCAAACCTTAAAGTCATGCCGAGAGCGGTCGCGGGTTCTTTAGGCATTTGGAAATTTCGATCGCTCAATTTCGGAAGATTCATCGCAGATACCAACAATCCGTATCTTAGAAACTGAATGGTCATGAAGGCATTCAAAGAGAAAATCGCGAGCATCAATAGGGGCTGGCCGAGCCACACCATCGCCTTGATGATCGCAATCTCTGCGAGGCTTGCTGCAATGACCGAGTAGAAAAGCTTTCGTTCGACCAGGGACTTGGCCGAGAAGGCGGATACGGCGCCAGCAACGCAAAGCAAGATCGGCATTTCGATACTGCGCAGGACCGAGAACGGGAACGGACTCCACAAACCCAAAGACGGTTGCTGATACGCGAGCGCGAATTGCAGCGCGAACACAAACAACCCCAGCGCGATATAAGCTTCCGTCTTTAGCTGTCGCATGATGCCAACTGTTTCGCCTTCGTGTTGCGGCTCGGCTCCAGCGGAGGACGCGTCTTCGACGATTAATCCCGCGCTCTTTTCGAACGCCAGCTTTCACCGCTACAAATTTAACGACGCTTCCGTGCTTGCCTCTCAGTTACGCGTCGCCTAATGATCTCGCATGGCTACTGCCCTCGATCCACAGATGAAGATCATGCTCGACGTGTTCAACGCGGCGGGCCCGCTGTTTCTGCGCGCGGAGACTGCCGAGCAGGCGCGGGCGAAGATGCGCGCCTTGCTCGAGGCGAATCCGATTCCGCCACCTGAGATCTATCGGGTCGAGGATCGCCGGATTCCCGGCGCCGCGGGTGAGGTTGCGGCGCGCGTGTATACGCCCGAGGGGAATCCGCCGATGGGCGTGCTGGTTTTTTTTCACGGCGGCGGATGGGTGCTCGGCGATCTCGAGAGTCATGACCGCGTGTGCCGCGCGATCGCCAACCAGGCGGGATGCGTCACAGTAGCAATCGATTACCGGCTCGCGCCGGAGCACGTATTTCCGGCCGGCGCCGAGGATTGCTACGCCGCGACCAAGTGGGTTGCGGAAAACGCGGCCTCGCTCGGCGCAGACGGGGCGCGGCTCGCAGTCGGCGGCGACAGCGCGGGTGGAAACCTGGCGGCGGTGGTCTCGATGATGGCGCGTGACCGCGGCGGTCCCCCGATCGCGTTCCAGTTGCTGATGTATCCGGTCACCGATTGCGCGCTCGACACTCCGTCGCAGAAGGAATTCGCGGCCGACGGCTACGTGCTGTCTCGCGCCGACATGGAATGGTTCTGGAAAAACTACACCGACCCGGTTGCTGAGAAAAACAATCCGTACGCATGCCCCTTGCGGGCGAAGGACTTGAAGAACCTGCCGCCGGCGCTCGTGCTGACCGCCAGTCACGATCCGCTGCGCGATGAAGGCGAGCGCTTCGCGGAACGGCTGATCGCCGCCGGGGTCAAGACGACCTGTACCCGCTACGAAGGTGTCACCCACGGCTTCGTCAGCTTCGCCGACGGCCTAGACAAGGGCAAAGAGGGTCAGCGTCAGGCTGCCGACGCATTGCGAGCAGCCTTCGCGCGGTAGTCGGCACGTCGGGCAGGATCAGTTCTTCGGCGGCGCGATCAGTCCCGCCATGAATTGTGGATACCGCCAGTCGAAGACGCGGTTCGAATGAACGAAGGACTGGCTCAGGTTCCAATCCAGGCCCGCAAATGAGCACGCACCGCGTCCGTTGATCGCGACGCTTATCGCAAGCAGGAAAAACCCGGCCGCAAACTCGATCCTGTGACGCGACCCAACCTGCGCGCGCCGCATCGCATCGAGCCCGAGGATGGCGAGCAGCACGAACCATGGGATCACTTCGGTAAGCACTCGTGGTCCGTAACAATAACCGCCATCCCACCATAGATAGCCGGTGATGATGGTCAGGTGAATGGCGATTGCTGCCAAAGCCAGTAACGCCACCCTGCGATGCTCGATGTGTCGCCAATATCTCACGATGAGATACAGCGCGAATAATGCGACGGGTGAGTACACGAACATTCCGCGCGAAGGGCTTATAAGGACGCCCTGCAGCGCCGTTCCGAATTGGCTGAAGTTAAGTCGCGACACGGAGTAGTAAGGCGGCAGCCAAGTTCCGAAACTCCACAACCAGTAAAGCGCGAACGCTGCCGCCCACGCAGCGCCGGTCGCCGCGTACGCGAGGAAGCAATCGCGATGTACGATCCATACGTAGATGGTAGTCGCCAGGATCGCAGGCGAGGCGGTGGGACGAACGAAATAGCTCCACGCGAGGATGGTTCCGATCCAAATCGGATGCAAGCGAGTGCGACGATGCTCACTTGTCAGGATAGAGTCCACCGCCAGTCCAATCAAAAGAACCAGCCACGTGTGTCCCCACAAGCCGCGCGAAGCGGTGCTCCAGATCTGCGAGCCGAGCGCGGCGCCAAGCGCTACTACGCAACTCCAGGTCGCAGGAAGCATCAGGCTTGCGCTGTGAAAAAATACGCAGGTCAGGGCCGCCATCAGGATCGATGCGACGACCCGCTCGATGACAACCTCGCCACGCAAGCTGAACTTGCCCTCCGGCGTCGCCGCCGAAATGCCGATTGCGTTGAGCATCGCAACCAGCGGAATTGACAGAATCGAGCTGCCATGTGGGAAGAAGTAGGTAGTACTGCCGCCGCGCCCATACTCGAGTTCGTATGCGTTCACGTCTCGCGGGCCGGAACCCCATCCCGGGGTGCGAGGCTTCGGCACCGAGTAAACGTCGAGAGCCGCGGTGTGATGGTAGAGCAGGCACTCGCTCAGGAGCGCAGTGTATCGTGAATCAGATACCTGTACGACGGGCGAGACCAGGAAAATTGAGAGAGAGGTAAGGAACAGGAGAATCTGAAGCCTTTTGAGTCTCCATGCGTCCGTGCCCTGCAACGCCTCAGCCCCCATGACCGCCATCGGTCTCGCAGACTAGCACGTGATAAACTTGCGCGCTTCGCTAACCCACCTACAATGCGAAGCGTTGGTAGTATATACAACTAGGGCGTGAGGCACGGAATCAGCGAGGGAGCCCGAAGCGATTCGAGTCCCGGCGATGGATCGAATTCGAGTCCATTTCCGCACGCGCATGGCGGCGGCGCCGGCGAGAAAGCGGCGCTATATCGCGACCAACGAATTGCGTATTGGAACAGTTACACTCGCCGCAGTTCGAGCAACTACTACCATCGTCGACTCACTGAGATATATCAGTTTCTGATTCCGCCCCGGCAACGCGTGCTGGAACTTGGGTGCGGCGAAGGAGACCTGATCGCGGCGCTCAAGCCGTCAACCGGTATCGGCGTCGATTTTTCACCGGAGATGATAGCGGGCGCTCGCGATAGATATCCTGAGATAGAATTCCTGGAACAGGACGTTCACGAATTGAACGTGTCCGGAACGTTCGATTACATCATCGTTTCCGATCTCGTGAATGAGTTGTGGGACGTCGAAGCGGTGTTCGAGCTGATCGCTCGGATAAGCGGGCCGCAGACCCGGATCGCGATCAATACCTACAGCCGTCTGTGGGAGCTTCCGCTCGCGGTGGTCCGTCGGATTGGTCTCGCCAATCCAACCATCGCACAGAACTGGCTGACGCCGCAGGACCTCGAGAACATGCTCTACCTAAGTGGGTTCGAGATGATTCGGCGGTGGCAGGAGATTCTGTTTCCGCTGCGAGTCCCGGGAATTGACGCGGTCTGCAATAAATACCTGGTCAAGATTGCGCCGTTTCGGCTGGCAGCGCTCACGAATTTCCTGATCGCACGCCCCTCATGGCAGGACAAAGCCGGGAGCGATCGAAAACCGCTGGTCAGCGTGGTGGTCCCGGCGCGCAACGAAGCCGGTAACGTCGAGAATGTCTTCCGCCGCGTCCCCGAGATGGGCGCAGGCACGGAACTGATTTTCGTCGAGGGTCATTCCACTGACGACACCTACGCTGCTATCGAGCGGTCGGCGGCGAAATATCCAGCCAGGCGCGTGAAGATCCTTCGACAGACCGGACGCGGGAAGGGCGACGCGGTGCGCGCGGGATTCGCGGCGGCCGAGGGCGACCTGTTGATGATACTCGACGCCGACTTGACGGTGCCGCCGGAGGACCTGCCGCGTTTCTATGAAGCACTGCGTTCGGGCAAGGGCGAATTCGTCAACGGCGTAAGGCTGGTTTACCCGATGGAGGCGCAGGCGATGCGCTTCTTCAACCTGATCGGAAACAAGTTTTTCGCGGGAGCATTTTCGTGGCTGCTGGGGCAGACAATCAAGGACACGCTATGCGGGACCAAGGTGCTGAGCCGGCAGAACTACGAGTTGATAGCACGGAATCGCGGCTACTTCGGGGAGTTCGATCCATTCGGCGATTTCGACCTGATATTCGGCGCAGCCAAGCTCAATTTAAAAATCGTTGATGTGCCGATTCGCTACGCCGAACGCACATACGGCGAGACCAACATCGCGCGCTGGAGGCATGGCTGGCTGTTGATCCGGATGGTGATGTTCGCCTGCACGCGAATCAAATTCGTCTGAACCATTTGGAATCAGTGACTTCACCCGCACATGAGGAGCTGAATCGAGCGAGCGAGTCAGACCCCCGGCCTGCGGACTATTCTGAAGAGATCCGCCGCCAGCGAACCGTCTGGCTGAACAAGCCGGTACTGCGCCTGTTGTACAACCATTGGTATTCACAGTGCGCCGCTTTCTTTTCCAGCGAGCGTCCGGTGGTCGAAATAGGCGCCGGATCGGGCAACTTCAAAAGCTATTATCAAGACGTCATTTCGACCGACGTCTTTCCGTCGGGTTCGTGGATCGATGTGGTGATGGACGCGCACGCGCTCGCGTTGGCTCCGAACACGACCGGAAACGTGTTCGTGTTTGACGTGTTGCATCACTTGCAGAGACCGCTCGAGTTTTTGCGCCGCGCAGTCGCGTCGATTAAGCCGGGCGGACGACTCGTCGTGTGCGAGCCGGCCTTGTCGCCATGGTCGCGATTCATCTACGGCGTTTTTCATCACGAACCGGTTGATAACAATTGGGACTTGTTCGGTCTTGACGGCCAGCCGCCGCCCGAGGATCGGCTCCATGAATTTGCCAACGCCGCCATTCCTGAGTTGCTGTTCTGGACGAACCGGGAGACGACTGTGCGTCTATTGGAGCCCTGCCGTCTGGTGCATGCGCAAAAGTTCGGATTTCTGCTTTATCCGCTGACCGGCGGTTTTGGCTATCGAAGCTACATCCCAAGTGCCGGATTCGCGACCTTGCAAAAGCTCGAGGATCGGATGATGCGACCGTTCGCCAATTGGCTGACCGGGATGCGAATGATCGTGGTTCTGGAAAAACCCGCTTGAACTGCTGAATCTGCGCCATGAAGCATCATCGCTTGAGTAGTGTAATTATACTATCAGTAGTGAAACGATGGGGACGACTACGCTAGTATTCCGGCGGGGAGGAAATCATGGCTGAGCGGGCGGGAAATTGGCTGGCTGGGAGACGGGTGACAGTCACTGGAGGTGCTGGATTCCTGGGCAGCCACGTAGTGGAGGAGTTGCGCAAGGCGGGATGCGTCGAGGTATTCGTGCCGCGTTCACGCGACTACGATCTCCGCCGCGCGGATGCAGTGGCGCGGATGTACGCCGACGCGCGCCCCGACGTCGTGATTCATCTGGCAGCGACGGTCGGCGGCATCGGCGCCAATCGCGAAAATCCGGGACGGTTCTTTTACGACAACCTGACGATGGGGGTCGAGCTGATGGAGCAGGCGCGGCTGCGAGGCGTTTCGAAGTTCGTCGCGGTCGGCACGGTTTGCGCCTATCCCAAATTTACCCCGGTGCCGTTCAACGAAAACGATTTGTGGAACGGCTATCCCGAGGAGACCAACGCTGCGTACGGATTGGCGAAGAAGATGCTGCTGGTACAGGCGCAGGCATATCGCGAACAGTACGGCTTCAACGCGATCTATCTGCTGCCGGTAAATTTGTACGGCCCCTGCGATTCATTCGATCCGGCGAAGTCGCATGTGATTCCAGCGCTCATCAAGAAGTGTCTCGAAGCGACCGCGACCGGCGCACCGCGCGTTGACGTATGGGGCACGGGTGCCGCAAGCCGTGAGTTCCTGTACGTCGAGGATTGCGCGCGAGCGCTGGTTCTCGCGACTCAAAAATACGACAAGCCGGAGCCGGTGAACCTGGGCGCCGGGACCGAAATCAAGATTCGCGATCTGGTCGCGCTGATCGCGCGGCTGACCAGCTTCAAGGGCGAGATCGCGTGGGACGCGAGCAAGCCCGACGGCCAGCCGCGGCGATGCCTGGATGTATCGCGCGCTCAGCGTGAATTCGGCTTCAGCGCAACCACGGCGTTCGAGACCGGGCTGCGGCGGACGATCGAATGGTACCAGCGAGACTCCGGGACCAGGGCAGCCTCATGACGGCATCATTCAGCTGACCTTCCCTCCTCGCCTGCCCGCGGCGCGCTCCGCTATATTCCTCCGCGATGGCGAAGCGAACAGTGCAAGTGGGGTCGTTAAGGGGCGACGGTGAGATTCGTGGCGCGCCGACCGGCGTCTTCGAGGATCTCTACCACTTCTTAGTGACGTCTTCGTGGCCCGCGCTAATCGGCTGGATCGCCGCCGCCTTCACCCTTGCCAACCTGCTGTTCGCCACTGGCTACTACTTCGATCAGGGAATCGAGAATGCGCATTCCGGATCGTTCGCCGACATGTTTTTTTTCAGCGTGCAGACCATGGCGACGATCGGTTACGGCAAGATGGAGCCGGTCACGCTGTTCTCGAACATCCTGGTCTCGATCGAGGCGCTCACCGGATTGCTCGCGCTCGCGCTGATGACCGGCCTGGTATTTTCGAAATTCTCGCGGCCGACCGCGCGCGTAAGATTCAGCCGCTACGTGGTTATCGGTCCGCGCGACGGCGTTAACAGCCTGATGATCCGCGCGGCCAACTTGCGCGCGAACAGGATCGTCGAGGCTGACATGCACGTGGTGCTCGCGCGCCAGGAAGTCACTGCCGAGGGCGATAGCATTCGCCGCCTCTACGATTTGACGATGACGCGAAGCCGCAGCGCGATGTTTGCGTTGTCGTGGACCGCCGCCCATCAGCTGGTCGAGGGTAGTCCGCTGTTCGGCCAGACGCGCGAATCGCTCGCCAATTGCGCCGTCGAGATCATCGTGTCTATCATTGGCCTCGACGAGACGTTCTCTCAGACTATTCACGCCCGACATACTTACGAACTTGATGAGATCGTCTGGGGCGCACGCTTTGCGGACGTGCTGGTGCTCCACCCCGACGGTAGCCGAAGCGTCGACTACACGAGATTTGACGACGTCGAGATGCTTACGCCCGCCAAATGACGCGTTTTGGTGCTTGTTCACATAACTCGGCAAATCTGGGCATTATGACTACGTCCATGCGTAGGGGGAAAACCGTGCATGGGTGGGGAGACAGATGACGTTAGCTGTACCGGGGAAATCCCGCAGATTTCTTATCGCGATCGCGCGGTGGTTTGATACGTCGGCGGGCGGCAGTCCGGATGCCGACGGGCCGCAGAAGACCGATTGGTTTCGATGCATCCCGTTCGTAGTGGTTCATCTGATGTGCCTCGGAGTCATTTGGGTGGGATGGAGCCCGGTCGCGGTCGGCGTCGCCATCGCGCTGTATTTCATCCGGATGTTTGCGATCACCGGCTTCTACCATCGCTATTTTTCTCATCGCTCATTCAAGACTTCGCGCGCCGGCCAGTTCATCTTCGCCGCGATTGGCGCGACCGCTGTTCAACGTGGAGCGCTATGGTGGGCGTCGCATCATCGGCTGCATCATCAGCGATCCGACGAACCGACCGACGTTCATTCGCCGCGTCAGAATGGTTTCGTCTGGAGCCACATTGGATGGATCACGTCGGAGGCCAACTTCCGATCGGAGCTGCGTGTGGTCCGCGATCTCGCGAAATTTCCCGAGCTGATGTTTCTCGATCGCTTTGACGTGCTGGTCCCTACCCTGCTCGGCTTCGCGCTGTTCGGGCTGGGGGCGTTCCTCCAGCGCCACGCGCCGGGGTTGCACACGACCGGCGCGCAGATGCTCATCTGGGGCTTTTTTATTTCGACCGTAGTCCTCGCGCACGGCACCTTTACGATCAATTCGCTTGCGCACGTGTTCGGGCGGCGCCGCTACGAGACCAACGACGACAGCCGCAACAGCTTCACCCTGGCGATGGTCACGCTCGGCGAAGGCTGGCACAACAACCACCATCACTACCCGGCCGCAGCGCGCAACGGATTTTACTGGTGGGAGATCGACATCACGTACTACGGGCTCAAGCTGCTCGAGGCCTGCGGAATAATCTGGGACCTGCGCCAGGTCCCGCCCGAGCTGCTCGAGGAGCACCTGCTCGAGCCGCGGGTTGCGAAGTCTCGCATCGAGATCGCCCGGGTCGCCGCGGCCAGCGCCGCGAAGTCATTCGCGATATCAGCGGCGGCCGGCTCGTCGACGGATTCGTCAACCGGTGCGGCACCCACCGACCTGGATGTTGCCACTCCAGCAGCATAGGTAGTCACGTCCGGACACACACTGATTAGAAGCTGGCGAGCATTGCTTAAACCGCCCGGCCCCATCGCGCGCCGGGCGGTTTCATTTTTTGGCTCGCGTACGCTTGCACCACGATGCGACCGCGTGTATTCGATGCGGTGCTGTCCCACGCGGGGACGTGTCACATGGTGGATTTTCGCGATGGCCAAGTCTGATTCCATTGTCGCATCTGGTGTCGATGCGGCCCGGGCGCGCCGTCCGGCGATAGTCGATCGATTCGCGCGCGGCGCGGTGCTCAGCCGCCTGGCGGCGATCAAAAGCGGCCGAATCGTGATCGAAGACGGCGACGACCGCATCCCCTTCGGCCAGGAATTGTCCGACGCCGATTTGCGCGCGACTATCCGCGTCCTCGACCGCCGCTTCTATTCCGACCTCGCGCTCGCGGGCAGCATGGGCGCCGGCGAATCGTACATGGCCGGATCGTGGACGACCGACGATCTGACGGCGCTCGTGCAGATCATGCTTCGCAACCGCGAGGCGACCGAAGGGCTCGACAGCGGCCTCGCGCGGCTGGCCAATCCCGTCCGCCGCCTTATCCACTATCTAAATCGCAACACCAAAACCGGCAGCGAACGCAACATCGCGGCGCATTACGATCTCGGCAACGATTTCTTCGAGCTAATGCTCGACCGCTCGCTGATGTACTCGTGCGCGATCTTCGAGCGCCCCGACGCCACGCTCGAGGAAGCGGCGACGGCCAAGGTCGATCGCATCTGCCGCAAGCTCGATCTGCGCGCGCACGATCATCTCATCGAGATTGGCACAGGATGGGGCGGGTTCGCGATTCATGCGGCAAAAAACTACGGATGCCGGGTGACAACCACTACGATTTCGCGCGCGCAGCACGACTATGCGGTCAAGCGAATCGCCGCCGAGGGCTTGTCGGAGCGCATCACGGTGCTGTTCCAGGATTACCGCGACTTGACCGGCCGGTTCGACAAGGCCGTCTCGATCGAGATGATCGAAGCGGTCGGCCATCATTTTCTCGATTCATATTTCCGCAAATGCGGCGAGCTGCTGAAGCCTGAGGGCATGATGCTGCTGCAGGCGATCACGATTACCGATCGCGAGTACGAGGCTGCGACCAGGCGCGTCGATTTCATCAAGAAATATATTTTCCCGGGCAGCTTTCTGCCGTCGGTGACGGCGCTGTGCGATTCGCTCACGCGCTCGAGCGACCTGCGCGTATTCCATCTCGAGGACCTCACGCCGAACTACGCCGAGACCCTGAAGAGCTGGCGCCTGCGCATGTTCAAGAACCTCGATGGCGTGCGAGCGCTTGGCTACCCGGAAGAATTCATCCGGATGTGGGAGTTCTACCTCTGCTACTGCGAGGCTGGTTTCCGTGAGCGTTATATCGGCGACGTGCAGATGCTGCTGACGAAGCCCGAGTGCCGCCGCGCGCCGATTCTGCCAAAGCTGTAATTCACTAATCGAATGTGAAACTCGCGGTGGGTTTCACGCTTCCTTCGGCAGGGTGACCCCTGCACCCGGTGTCAATCGCAAAGTTGTGCGCAGCGCACTACTTTGCTCTCGCTCATAAAATCCGGTTCCCCTCCGCTTGCAACACTTATAACTAGATGGTAATTATTATCACCTAGGTTATGGAACTACAGCTGGTAAATGAACGGCGCCGCGGTCCTTACGCCGCCGAGCGCCTGTCCGAATTCGCCGAGCGATGCCGTCGCGGCGGGCTCGCCGTCACCCCGCAGCGCCTCGCGATCATCAAGGCGCTGCTCGGATCGGGTGACCATCCGCGCGCCGACGCGATCTTCGCCGAGGTGCGCCAGCAGCATCCGCATATCTCGCTCGCCACCGTGCATCGCACGCTGGAAACGCTGTGCGATATCGGCGAGGCGCGCAAGGTCACGATGCTGCACGACAGCGCACGCTACGACGGCAACATCACCCCGCATCATCATGTGGTGTGCGTGAAATGCCGGCGTATCCGCGATATCGAGATCCCCCGCCTCGACCGCGTGCTTGCTGGGCAATCGGCGCTGGGCGAGTTCACGGTGCTCGGATCGTCGCTGGAGATTCACGCGCTGTGCGATGAATGCGGCGCGAAACGAGCAAAGGCAAATCGGACCAAAAAGCCGCGGGGCTGATTTTCGAAACCAATCAAATCAGACCAACGGATTCGAAACGGGAGAGAACAATGGCAAGTCTCAAAGGAACCAAAACTCATCAGAATCTCAAAGATGCGTTCGCGGGCGAGAGCCAGGCTAATCGCCGCTATCTCTATTTCGCCAAGATCGCTGACGTCGAAGGCCAGCCGGAAATCGCGGGCCTGTTTCGCGACACCGCGGAAGGCGAGACCGGACACGCTCATGGTCATCTCGACTATCTGAAGTCGGTCGGCGATCCTGCCACCGGCCTGCCGATGGGCGATTCGCTGCTCAACCTCAAAGCCGCCGTCCATGGCGAGACGCACGAATACACCGACATGTACCCCGGGATGGCGAAGACCGCGCGCGAAGAGGGCTTCGCGGAAATCGCAGACTGGTTCGAAACTCTCGCCAAGGCTGAGAAGTCGCACGCGGGACGTTTCGCGAAGGCGCAAACCACGCTCTAAACGGGTATCAACGCGAGCATCGTGACAACGGGGCGGGCGTCCAGCGCCCGCCTCACCTAACCCTGACCCCTTCCGATAGTGGAGGGGACCAAATCACGGAAATTGATGGGTAAACGAATCGAGTCTCGGCCGACCGACGGCCTCTCCTATAATTCTACCGAGCCGAAGTATTGGGACCGCGCCGGACTCGACAAGGAAGTCGAGCGCGTCTTCGACATCTGTCACGGCTGCCGCCTGTGCTTCAATCTTTGCCCGTCGTTTCCGGCGCTGTTCGACGCAGTGGACCGAAACGACGGCGAGGTGCGAGCGCTGACGGCGGGCGAGAAGCAGCAGGTCATCGATCTGTGCTACGGATGCAAGCTCTGCGAGATCAAATGTCCTTATACGCCGCACGACGGTCATGAGTTTCAGCTCGATTTTCCGCGCCTGATTCTTCGCGCCAAGGCGGTGAATGCCAAGGAAGACGGCGTCGCGCTGCGCGAGCGCGTGCTGGCGCATCCAGATCAACTGGGCAAGGTGGGAACGCTGACGCCGCGGCTGGCGAACTGGGGATGCCATCAGAAGTTTCAGCGGGTGGTGATGGAGAAGATGATCGGGATTCATCGCGACAAGCTGCTGCCCGATTTTGCCGAGGAGACTTTCGACAAATGGCTCGAGCGCAATCCGCTCCCGGCGTCGCCGGCCGAGCCGACGGCCAAGGTTGCGGTTTTTCCGACCTGTTTTGTGAATTACTACAACCCTGGGCCGGGCAAGGCGGCGGTCGAGGTCTTTGCGAAAAACCGATGCGCGGTGAAATGCCCGAAACAGAATTGTTGCGGGATGCCGGCGCTCGACGGTGGCGACCTCGAGTTCGCGCGCAAGGAAGCCCGGGCGAATATCGATTCGATGTTGCCGTTGGTGCGCCAGGGTTACAAAATCGCCGCGATCAACCCGACCTGCTCGCTCATGATGCGCCTGGAATATCCGAAGCTGCTGGCCGGTGACGAGGTCAAGGAGTTCGCGGCGGCGATCGTCGATCCGCATGAGCTGCTCTATCAGCTTCGCCGCGCGGGAAAGTTCAACACGGAATTTCAGTCGACGCCCGGCACGGTCGCGTATCATGTCCCATGTCATCTGAAGGCGCAGGACATCGGGATGCGCTCGCGAGACCTGATGCGCCAGATTCCCGGAGTCGAAGTGACGACGGTCGATGCATGCACGGCGCATGATGGGACCTGGGCGATGAAGAAGGAATTCTTCGCGCTCTCGATGAAATGGGGCGAGAAGGCTTTCAGCGGGATGCGCGAGGCGGGCGCGCGCGTGATGGCGACCGACTGTCCGCTGGCTGCGGTGCAAATCGAGCAGGCGACCGGAGTGCATCCGATGCATCCGATCGAAGTGCTGGCGCGCGCGTACCAGCGCGGCGGATTTCCGGATGCGGTGCCGCCGCTCGATCCGCCGCAAGGAGAATGACGATGAAGAAAATCTCGCCCGACGAAATACTTGGTCTGGCTGACTATGAACGCGTGCGCAACCGGCTGCGGCCGTTGTTCATTCATGAGAAGGAGCGGCGCCGGCTGCACGTCGGATCGCATCTCACATTTATCTTCGAGAATGCGCAGACCGAGTGGTACCAGATCGAGGAAATGATCAGGTCGGAGAAAATGACCGACCGCGAAGCAATTCAGCATGAGATCGATACCTACAACGAATTGATTCCAGTCCCGGGCGAGCTGGTTGCGACGCTGTTGATCGAGTACGGCGAGCGGGAGGAACGCGACGCCGCACTGGCGCGGCTGGTCGGGCTCGAGAATCACCTGTGGCTGAGGATCGGTGAAAAGAAGATCGCGGCCAGAATCGACGAGCGCCAGGTGTCAGACGAAAAGATCAGCGCGGTGCAGTTCGTCAGGTTCGCGCTCGAAAGTGTTGATGCTGCCAAATTTCTGGAACTCGCCGGCAGGGGCGAGGTAGCGGTCGAAGCGAATCATCCGAGCCTGGCGGCTCGCGCCGAGATCAGCGGTCTGCTGGCGGCGTCGCTGGCTGAGGATCTGCGTTAGAGAAATCGCAAGAATGCCGCAGAAACACGAACGCCGAATCCGGTAGTCGGATTCGGCGTTCGCCGTTTAGTGGTTTCGGTAAGAGGCTAGTTAGGGCTGGCCTACCTCGCCGATTGTTTCCGTGGGCGTCGCGGTGGGTGTGCTGGTCGGAGTGGCCGTCGCGGTCGCGGTCGCGGTCGGCGTAGCTGTCGGTGGTATCACGGTGGAAGTGCCGGTCGGCGCGGGCGTGGGCGTGAACGCCTGCAGGGCGAGGCCAACCGGGAAGTTCATCTTCGATTTATTCCTGTTGCCCTTGACCCCGGGGAGCATAAAGTCCGGAGCAACATTTTGCTGACCGCCGCCGGCAATGACACTCGTAACCTTAGATGCCAAAAACTCCGACAGCGAACTTGTATTATTGTTTACGACGTACAAATTGCCAGCAGGGTCGATCGCAATTCCTTGCGGCCGTTTGAGTTTCGTGACCGAGCCTTTAATTTCGGCTAGCTCCGTGCCAAAGCAGCCAAATGGGAGCGCCTCCGTAAAGCAAGTTGTTGGGTCGAAAGGAGCGAAGATTTTGATGCTGTTGTCGCCCACGTCGGTCACGAAAATAGTGTCCTGCGGGAGCGGGACATCGTCCACAAACTCTATCGGACCTGTCTCGACTGCGACGAACGCCGGGTTGACAAGTTCTCCCTGGCCTACGATGGCTATCGGCAACACGTTGCCAAAGCCGCCGTACGGGGCTGTCAGATTCGGATCATACGCGGTTACGTAGGAGGTCGTCGGCACGAAACCGGCGTTCACCGCGAATAGAACGCTGGTGCTGTCGAACGCAACACCCACCGGACCGGCGAGAAAAGTGTCGCATCCGCCGATGGTGGCGTTCTGCGTGATTTCAAAAGGCACCGCAGGGGGCGGCGGCGTGATGAGGGCTGTCACCGGGCTGTTGTTGGTGGGAAGGATGTCGTTGACGCCGTTAAATCCTGGAGAAAAAGGAGTCAAGCCATCGGTGGGATACTCGGTTATTGTGCCCAAACTGAAACCCGGCGCA
The DNA here is from genome assembly GCA_963850125.1 of uncultured delta proteobacterium. Lineage (GTDB taxonomy): Bacteria > Desulfobacterota > Binatia > Binatales > Binataceae > Binatus. Next base: position 106,495 of record CAWKKB010000007.1, read on the forward strand.
GTAGGCGTGTCGCCCGTGCAAAGCCCGACCCCAGGGATATCGAGATCGGGGGCAACCACTACCACGGCGAAATTCGAAACCGCGATTTCATTCGATCCCGTCACAAACCCATCCGAATACGCGGTACTCTGGGGCAGGTCCAGGCCGGTTAAATCGGGCGCGCCCAACCCTGTCGGTGACGCGATGACTGCGTCGGGCTGCGAGTTACCATTGGCTCCGGCGGAGAAGATCGAAATCCAACCGTTGAGGAAAGGGGTGAATGCGATAAGCTGGAGAGGATTCGCCACCGCTATTTGACCGTTGAGCGAGCTCTGCGAATCGCCGGCCGGTCCGGTGGCAGCACCCAACAGAGTGTTGCCGCCTTTGATATCCTTGAACGGACTCGCATTGATGAGCGAGCCCGCGACGAACGTCTCGACGCTGCCACCGAACGCGCTGCCGTAGTTCGAAACTATGACCGTGTCCTGCAGCTCTCTTTTCGCGTAGCTGGTGCCGCTAGTCCCCGCGACGACCGCAGCGAGCAACAACACTGCGGCTACGACCGATCGGCGACGAGCGACCCCCATCTGCCTTAGCGCTTCCTCCGGCGCCAACGAGATCCCATCCCTACCCTGAGTCATCGTCTGCATCCTTCCATGCGTCATGTTATCTAACCCCCGCCGAGTCGAATCGGTGCCCATCTGCCGACCAATCAAACCAAGAAACCCCCGCGGCCATCGGTTCGTTCCTAACCGGGCAAGGCATGCTAGAGCCCCCGCCAAGGTCCGGAAATCCCCCCGGACGCGCATTCGGTGGTCGTACCTACACTGATCAGATGACAAATTCAAGTGCGTCGTAATTGTTCGTTCATGATCGCATCGAACGGTTAACCCATTCTTGAGCCTCGCGAATTGCAGCGAATCGAGCCGGAACTCTTTTCATCCAGAGGAGCGGGCGCTGCGCTTCCGAATCTGCGGCGTGCAATCAGCCGCCTGTTTGGGCATCGATGCTCAGACAGGAAGCCGCACAAACGGAGACGCTCCTTTGCATCCGGGTAGATGGAGGCGGACTCAATCCGAAAAGATTCTATCCTGGGTACCACGACAGCGGCGGCGGCGCGGCGCGCGATTCATTCCGAATCGTTGCGGCAAGCCAAATGTAACTTATTCAAACTCGACGCCTCGTAATCGCGATCGCCAATCGTCACGCAGCGCTTAACGGACTGTTGCGAGCGCGTGACCGCCGCATGCACCCTTCTTGACAAGGTAGTCGGCGGAATGGTAGCTAAGCCGCGTTCGTAGGTTTCCTTGCGCGTATGGGGAAATGAGGGTCTGACGCTTGCCTGGTGAGGAAAATCAGGCGAGGAGTTCGACGTAACCACGAGGGCTCCAGCTTGGGGGTGTCTATGCAGAAGGGCAATTCGGGATTCGGAGGAACGCGGTGGCGGAGTTTGATGGTAGCCGCCGTAGCGGTAATCGGGACGCTCTGGACCTCAGTCGCGATGGCGACGATCACGCAGGGCGACTTTTCGGTTTTTGGATTTTTCGAAACTCGCAACGCGGGTCACTGGGGCGAAGGCAGTGCGAGCCGTGACTCGACGGCCACGACGCTCATCCATCCGACGCCCACGACGACCTTTGCGATTCCCGGCAAGTCGTTCGGCTATACCGGCGGCAGTTTCGATTTCAATCACTGGGATCTGGCCGAGCAGCGCAACCTTGCAGACGTACGTCCCGACTATCACATGATCAAGAACTACAAGATGCTCGGCCGCTTCGACACGCTGATAATCAAGGATGCGGACTTCTTCGCGTACTACCGCCCGTGGTACGATTCAGTAGGAACGCTGAAGGCCAAAGGCCGCGCGGAGCCGAACACCGACGCCACGCCGTACCAACACAGCGATAGCTCGAACAATGGACTGTTGAACGTTGGCTCACTCCAGAACGAATACTTCAAGAACGATCTCCGCGAATACTATGCGCAGTTGAACTTTACCGACAACTTCTCGGCACGCATCGGCAAGCAGCAAATCATCTGGTCGGAAGCCGACGCGCTGTCAGGTACCGAAGTCACTAACCCGGTTGATGCAGAGTGGCACGGAGTTTACGGCGCAGAAGCGGCCGAGGACGTGCGCACGAACCTCAGGATGATCAAGCTCAACTACATCCTGCCGGACTACTTTAGGACCGCCAACAACGAGTTGGAAGCGTTCGTTATTCCGGGCGACTTCGAGGCCAGTAATCCCGGGGCCGGACTTCTCACCCAAGCTGACCCGCGCAATCCGTACGTTGTCCCGGCCACATTTGACGGTGCCTGCACCACCTGCAGCGCGGTCACGGCTCCGTTCGCGGGCCCATTCCCGGTGAATATCAACCAAGAGGGCCAGATCATCAACGCTAGTGAGATACCCAATTGGGACGCGAAGGGGATGATCTTCATACCGATCGGGCCCCTGGGGCCTAAAGGGCAGCCCTCGGGTCAATTTTACAACTTTTTTTCGAAAGATATCAGCAAGCCTCCGTCGAACTCGCTGGAAAACAGCGAATTCGGAGCGCGCTATTCGAGCCTGTTGCCGATCGGAAACGGACTCCAGGCCAGCTTCATCTACTTGTATGAATTTCGAAGCTCGCTGGTCAAAACCTGCTACGCCTGCACCGGCGCAGTCACAGGGTTGCCGGGCGCGTTCGCGATTGCACCGGGCACCTTCCTCGCCCCCGGGGTCTATCTCAACCGTCCCCGTCGGGGTGTTCCTGTGGGCGGAACCGTTGTGGCGGTTTCGTCGCAGGACTTTCGGCGCAACCATTTCTTCGGGTTGACCGGCACCTACTACGACAAAGATCTGACCGACATCGTGTATCGTTACGACTTTCTGTATCAGCCGAAAATTGGCGTCGCCGTTCCGGCCTTCGTCAATCCGAACGAGGGAGAATGGACCGAGTTCACGCGCTGGATCATCGCGGCCGACCGTCCGACTTACATCCCGTGGATATCGAAGCAGCACACGTTCCTGACCGCTCAGTTCACGGAAACCTGGTATCCCGATCGTCCGACCGACGCGGTGCCAATGGTGACCACCAGCGGCAAGGTCCGTGAGCTCAGCAGCCTGGCGTTTCTCGCAGCGACGAACTGGCTGATGAATGGACAGTTGACGGCAGGCAACGTAATCCTGTGGGATATCGACGACAACGTCGGCGAACTCTCGACCACCAACGTCTACCGCTATTCGCGAAACGTACTGTTGGGGGTGAACGCCCAGTGGTTCATCGGACGCAGCGGCCGCTACACCGATCCGTACTTGCTGAGCCGCCAGCAGCGTTTCAACGAACTCGAGTTCACGTTCACGTACGAAATCTAGAAGTTGATTCGACTGACAGGGCGGCTGTAGCGTATGCTGCAGCCGCCTTTGTTTTTCCGGCTGGATTGAGGGCGTTGCCGCATGCCTCCTTCGATTGGCTGCTTCACCTAACTGCCGATGCGCCGCCGCTGCGTGCCGCGATGGACGAGAACGCACAGACACATTGGTACCTGGTTCGCACTAAGACTGGCAAGGAACGATGGGTCCGCGATCAGCTAGCCCACGTTGTGCCGGAAGTATTTCTGCCGATGCTCAAGGCGAAGACGCCGCGATGGGGACGGATGGCGGTGTCGATCGCTCCGCTGTTCCCATGTTACGTGTTCGCCAGGTTCGATCTTCAGAGCCAGTATTTCGACGTGAAGTACATGGCCGGGGTGCGCGCAATCGTGTCAGCGGGAACCGATCCGCTGGCGGTGCCCCCGTCGATAGTCGCGGACATCCGCAGCCGCGGCGTGAACGACGTGATCGAGATACCCGACAAACCGATTGGCACGGGAGAGCGCGTGGTCGTCGTCGAGGGTCCCTTCCGCGGATTCGAAGCGATTTTTCAGCGCTATCTCGCGGGCGCGGAGCGGGTGGCGATTCTGCTCAGCGCGGTCGAATCGGGCGGCCTGCGGGTCGTGCTGTCGGCGTCGGCGGTCGTTAAAGATTCCTGACGGGATGCGGTCGGCGCGCCTACTCGCGAATGTCCGCGCATTGCTGGTGGTGGTCGCGGGAACGCTGGCGAACGCGTCCTGCTCGACCAGCGCGCCCGCGGTCGTATCGGTGCAAAAAAAAGTGCAAGGGCTGCTGGGACAGCCGAACGTCACGTCGTTTCTGGATGTGAGATTCGGCGATTCTCTCTATCGGGTGCAGAACCGCTTTCCCAACGGCAGCCTCGAAACCGCTCCCTACGGCGCCGACACTTACCGAATCAACAACATCGAGGTCGATGGAATCCGCTATCAGCAGGTCAAGTACGAGTTCACTACTTACTCGGGCATGCAGCTGGTGATGGCCTGGTTCACCCCTGATTCGAGCGGCAAGGTGATCGAGAAACTGGTCGCGTCTGTTGGTCCGCCGACAGAGCAGAATAGCGCCAAGGGTAGCGCGCCCGCGGACACCAAAGCTCTCTGGCAGCTGCCGCATGGGGAACGGGTGGTGTACGACGGTCCGAAGCGATTCGTTGCGGTGGTGGGTCCGGGTGGTGGTCCGCTCAAGCAGGACGCCGTAGAAAATGAATCGCTCGACAATCCTGCTCCTTGACGAAATTTTGCTGGTGGCGCGTGCGAAGATGAACGGTTGCTTGATCCTCGTTTTATTAGCGTGTTATAACGCGCCTCTGAAGTTCTCGACGGTATTAAGCTAACCAGATTCGACTGCCATAGTACGTGCGGGGTCGCGGTGTAAGGGTTCAGAATCTGGAAGGCGAGCGCTCAAATTCGGTGAATTATAGCGCCAACCCGTTGCAATACGGGGCGGCGGACGCGTTCTTGAAATCGAATCAAGGGAAGCGGACTAAAACACCGTCTGTCCGCCCACGACTAGCTCCCTAGGTTTCTTTGATCGAAATTTTAGCTATCATGGCCGGGGCTCAAGCTCTAACGGAACCCGAGGCGTCTCGCGCTTTTGCGAGGGCCGAGGGTCTCCTACTATGAGTAGCAATATTAAACACGCGCTTCCCGCCACGCTGAAAGCCCTGGTCGTGTTGCTCACGGTGCTCCTGTTCTTTTCCGCCGCGCGCGCGCAAATGAACGATTCGGACGGTGGAGCGCTCGGCGGTGGATCCGATCCTTCCGACGGCTCGGCGGCCGGACAGAACTTCGGTTCGGACAGCGATTCACAAAATGGATCGGTGGGCAACACGATGCGCCGCGGATGCGTCGATCCGAGCGATCCCAATGCGGCAGACTCCGGACTGCCGCCGTGCACCAATTCAGATAACAGCGGCGATTCCGATTCCGATCAGTCCTCCCAGGGGAATCCGTCGACTCTTTCCGGCGGCGCTGCAGGCGCGGGCGGTTCGCCGGCGATGCGCGGTGCGCAGGGCTACAGCGGTGCGCAAGGTTACGGCGGTGGGCAGGGCTACGGCAGTGCGCAAGGCCTCGGCGGTATGCAGGGCTTCGCCAACACGATGAACAAGCAGTCGATGGCGGCGGTGATCCAGCAGCTTGGAATTTCGCCCGACGAACTCGGCAGCTTGAAAGGTGAAATGGCGTCGGGCGGTCTCAGTTCCGACGACATGCAGGAGTTGTGTCTCCATTTCGCAGCGAAGCAGCTCAGCGGCAGTGACGTCAGCGGCATCACGAAGGCGCTCGGCCTGAGGTTCACCGATCAACAGCTCGCGCAACTTAAGAGTTGCACCGGACTCGCGGGGCAAGGCGGCTCGGACGAGACCGGCTCGACCGGCTCGCCCGGCCAGCAGATGGGGATGATACCGCCGCAGTCGATGTCGCCGGCGACTTCGAACCAGCCGGCGTCGTCGGTTGAATCGCAATTCCGCGCGCTCGATTCCGCGGTCGCGCCGGCCGCGCCGAGCACCCGCAACCTGCAGCAATTCGGCTACTCGCTGTTTGCCTCGCGCGTCTCCACGTTCGCTCCTGTAGCCAACGTCCCGGTCACCGACTATTACGTGATCGGTCCCGGCGACCAGCTCAAGATGCTGATGTGGGGACGAATCAACAACACGCTGAATCTGACGGTCGGCCGCGACGGATCGGTGAGCATTCCCGAAATTGGGCCGCTGCAAGTTGCGGGTTTGAACTTCGCGCAGACCAAGAAGCTTATCGAGGATCACGCGGGACAAATCACCGGCGTCAAAGTCGACGTCACGATGGGCAAGCTGAAGACTATCCAGGTCTACGTGGTCGGCGAAGTCGCGCAGCCCGGCGCTTACACCGTGAGCGCGTTGTCGCACGTATCGAACGCGCTCAGCGCCGCCGGCGGTATCACGAAGATCGGGAGCCTGCGCAAAGTCGAGCTTCGGCGCGGCAATCAACTGGTGCGCGCGATCGATCTTTACTCGCTGCTGCTCGCCGGCAATGAGCAGGGCGACGAACAGCTACAGCCGGGCGATGTGATCTTCGTGCCGGTCATCGGACCGGTGGTTGGAATGATCGGCGACGTCAAGCGTCCCGCGATTTACGAGCTCGGCCGATCGGGCGAGCCGCTCAATTCTGTAATCAAGCTCGGCGGCGGAATCAGCGCATTCGGATATTCGCAGCGCGTGCAGGTCGAGCGGGTGGACGCTCATGAGAAGCGGATCGCGCTCGACGTCGACCTCGACGACATCCGCTCACAGCGTTTCGACATCCGCGACGGCGATCTGATCAAGATTTATCCGGTGCTGCCCACCCAGCGGGACATCGTGACCGTGCGTGGCAGCGTAAATCGCCCCGGCAAGTTCGAATGGCATCAGGGAATGCGGGTCGCCGACCTGGTGCAACTGGCCGAAGGGCCCGCGCCGCATACTTTTTTCAAGTACGCGCTGATTCGGCGCAAGGAAGGCAAGGCCAAGACTGTGCGGCTGGTGCCGGTCGATCTCGGTGAAGCGATGTCGGACGTGGTCGGCGGGCCGCAGAACATCGCGCTCGAGCAGGAAGACGAGCTGACCGTGTTCAGCGAATCGCAGATGAAGTATCTGCCCACGGTGCAGGTCTTCGGCGAAGTGCGAAATCCCGGCTACTACGTGATGAGCCAGGGCATGCATGTGAGCGACCTGATCTATCTCGCGGGCGGTCTCAAGGACGACGCGTATCAGAAGGGCGCCGAAATCGCGCGCACCCAAGTCATCAACGGCAGCCATACCAGTCACACCTTCATGGACGTCGATCTGCGCGCGGCGTTGTCGGGCGCGGACGAGCATAATCCCGAACTGGTGGCGAACGATCAGTTGTTCGTGCGACGCGCGTCGGACTGGCATCTGCCGTGGGTCGTGCTGGTCAAGGGGTTGGTCGCGCGGCCGGGGCCCTACACGATTCACGACGGCGAGCGAATCGCGTCGGTGCTCGAGCGCGCGGGCGGCTTGCTGCCGGATGCGTATCTGCCCGCCACCGTGCTGATTCGCCAGTCGATAAGGCAGCTGCAGCAAAAGCGCCTCGACGAAGCCCGCGCGCGATTGCAGCAGTCAATAGTGCGCATCCAGATGAATCCGGGCACGATGAACCAGTTGGCTGCCACCCAGAATCAGAATCAAAATCCCGCCACCAGTCCGCAAACGCTCAATGCGCTCGAGCACGTGCTGTCGGAGACCGAGGGCCAGCAGGCGCAGGGACGCCTCGTAATCCATATGCATCCGCTCAACGAGCTGGCCAATTCGCCGGATAACGTGGTGCTAATCGATCAGGACCAGATCACGATTCCGCGCCGTCCGGACGCGGTGAACGTGCTCGGCCAGGTGTACAGTCCCAACGCGATCGTCTTTCGCCCCGGGCTGACTACGCGCGACTATCTCAACCAGGCCGGCGGGCCCAACGAGGGTGCAGACCCCGACCACATCATGGTTATCAGGGCCGACGGATCGGTGATGACCGACGAGGGGATTAAGGCGAGCAAGGAATCGACCATGTTCCCGCTGTTGCCGGTGATATCGGGCGGGTTGATGTCGGCGCGGCTCGACCCTGGCGATACGGTTTACGTTCCTGAGAAACTGATTTACGAAAATAAAATGCAGGAGACGGCGACGATTACGCAGATCATAGCTAATGCAGCGTCGTCGCTGGCTGTGATAGGAATACTGGGGGCAAGTTTGTAGCGGAAGAGGGCCAACGGGGTGGGGGTTCGAAAGACAATCATCGCGGCAGCGATGTCGTTCGCACTATTCGGTGCGGCGTCGGTTCGGGCACAGGAGCCCGCAAGCTCCCGCGCGGAGAATGATCGCTTGTTCCGCGCCGCGGCGGAGCTATACAGCATCGATCCCGATTTGCTGGCCGCGATTGCGAGCGTCGAGTCGGGCGGCAACCCCGATGCGGTCTCGCCGAAAGGTGCGCAAGGCCTGATGCAGCTCATGCCCGCGACGGCGAACCGTTTTCGCGTGCTCGACCCGTTCGATCCCGTCAGTAACACGCTCGGCGCCGTACGCTTCATAAATTTTCTGCGACAGTATCGCACCGCTCATGGCGACGGCACGCCCTTGAGCCTGCCCGAGCTGCTCGCGGCGTATAACGCGGGCGAGGGCGCGGTCGACAAGTACAACGGGGTCCCGCCGTATCCCGAGACTCAGGAATACGTGCGCAAGGTGCTGATCGCGTACCTGTTCCGCAACAGCCACAGTCCTCTCGCGGAGCGGCTGGGTGCGCGCCCGGTCGAGCAGAGGGATCCCGCGGTCCAGCCGATTCGTTCGAAGCCGGCGGCGAGCCATCTGCGTCCGGTATTGACGCAGCAGAAAAATCCGCCAACCGATTCGATCGACCAGCTGACCGAAATTCAGCGCCTTCGACAAATCGAGCTCAGCAAACAACAGACCGCCAGCCGCTCGGGTGAATCCGATGGTCCACGCTAGAGCCGCGCGGCCGGCGCGCCGGATTAAACTCCAGCTGATGCTGGCGGCGATCGCGATTGCGATTGGGTTGATCGCGCGCCCTGCTTTCGCTTCGACCTACGCAGCCTACATCCCGCTCGACAGCTCGATCTACGACGAACTCGATACGCTGAACGACCTCGGATTGGCCGACAGCTACCTTTCGGAAATTCAGCCGATCAGTCGCATCGAGGCGGCGCGGATCACGGTGGAAGCGGAATCCAAGCTGTCTGAAATGCAGAGCCCGAACGAACTCGCACGCAGTATCATCGCCGAACTGCGGCTCCAGTTGCCCGACGAAGTGCAATGGATCGAGCAGGACCACGAAGACAACCTGCCCACGATGTTCCATCCGGCCGATCGCATCGAAGGTGAGTACGTTTTGTCCGAGGGCAAGCGCCGGACGATTGAGAGCGGGGCCAGCGGTATCGACTTCCAGGAGGGGACTCCGCTACTGCCGAACAACGACAACCTCTCGACCGACCAGGGCAGCAATGAAATCCTGCGGTGGTCGGGATGGGGCGGAGTCGGCGGCTTTATCACCGGTTACGGGGAAGGCGCTCTAGCCGGTCCGCTGACCGATAGTCCGAGCCAGGCAAGCCGCGCGCAACTTTTGACGGGTGCGATGGTCGTCAGTCTCGGCAACACTGCGATCTCCTTCGGGCAGGAGGAGATGTCGTGGGGCGTCTCGCACTACAACCAGCTTTCGCAGTCCAATAACGGGCAGCCGTTCCCGGCCCTGCGCATTCAGAATATCCATCCCGGACATCTGCCGGGCATTCTGCGTTACCTGGGATTGTACCGGTACCAGGCGTTCCTCGGTCAGCTCAACTCGGGACGAACCTTTTCGCGGCCGTGGCTCTCAGGTCAGATAATCACCTTCAGGACCTTGCCGATGTTTGAATGGGGCCTCGAGCATACAATCATGTTCGGCGGCAGCGGCAACGACGACTACGGCGCTAAGGGATTCATCGGCGACCTGACCGGTCTGTCGACGGGTAATTCGTCGACGGCCAACACCAACACGCGCTTCGGTATCTTCGGCAAGGTCTACATCCCGCAACTGCGGGATACGCAAATCTACGCAGAGGATCTGGCGGAAGACTTTTTCCGCTTGGGCGGAAATAGCTCGATTAAGCTCCCGTTCAAGGGACCGTCGTACACCGCCGGAATCTACTTGCCGCGGCTCACGCTCGACGGGAGAACTACTGCGCGATTCGAATACGCACTGACCGACAAGGAGTATTCGGTCCACAGTGACTCGCTGTACTGGACTTACAATAACGCCCTGATGGGCAGTTCGCTCGGGCCGGGAGCGTGGCAGGTCAACTTCGAGGTCGATCGATGGCTGAATCTGCAGTCCCGCCTGGGGATGGACACCTTCTACACTCGTCGAGAGGCAATTGTGTTGCCGTCCTATACGCCGCCTACCCGCAACACCGAAACCGGTTACGGCCTCGCGCTTGATTTCCTGCGCCTGCCGGTTGAGATCGCGCCGCTGGCAAATTCGCTCGCCGAGATGAAGGGGCGCGCGGGAATCGAATACGTGACCGACATCAATTACACCAACAACGACTCTTTCCGCGCGCTGGTGCAGTTGAGCCTCGCGTTCAACCCGTCATGGGGCGGCTTCGTCTGGCACTGAACAGAAACGTCGGTCCGGGAAATTGACGGATCCCTCAGGCAGCAACGGACATTCGACTCCGTCCGCAGGCGGCGACGCTTCCGGCGTCGGCGCGCATCCGCATCTGACTGAGGCGCAACACGCGACGCTGCAGTTTCTCTATTATGTCGATCTGCTGCGATCGCGATGGCTACTGATTGCGTCGCTGACGATCGGAATCGGCCTCGGCTACGGCTTGTACACAAAATTCCTGACCGTGAAATGGTATCGCGCGCAGGCCATCGTAACTCCAGTCGCGCCTGAAGAGAGTCTCTCGATGGGGACAGGAGCCGCGGGGGACATGGTCGACGGATTGGGCGGCGGCATCGCGTCGATTCTCGAAGGCGGCAGCGCAGACACGGTGACGCTGGCGGAACGCTACACGGCGATCATGAACAGCTACGCGTTCACGACCGACCTGGTCAATAAATATCATCTCGAGCACAACATCGTCGGCGCCCGCAGCCCGAGCGCGCCGACCGTGACGAAGTGGTCGATGCATACGATGATCACCGATCGCTTCAGTACCGAGTACGACTACAAGAGCGGCAATCTGACCCTGTACTTCCTGGATCCCTCGCCGGCGGAAGCTCAACACGTGCTCGGATATTACCTGGACAGCCTGCGCGACAAGCTTCGCAACGAGGAAGTGCAGGCGGGCGCCAGCGCAGCCGCGTCGCTCGACGAAGAAGTCCGCAAGAGTTCCGACGCACTGCTGCAGACTCAGCTCTACGAGCTGATGGCGCGGCAGATTCAGCGCGAGAAAATCGCGGAAGTGCAATCCGACTTCGCGTTCAAGGTGGTCGAGCCGCCGGTGGTGCCCGACAACTATTTTCTGCCGCAAGCGCGCCACAACGCGATCCTGGCAGCCTCGATTACCTTCGTGCTCGCATGCACCTGGATTCTTGCGTCGGATTTCATTCGCCGCGCAAAAGAGCAATTCGCAGCTATAAATCAGACTCCGACTGCGCCGACCGCTGACGATCAGCCGCCTCGCCCCGATGATAGCGAGGAAGTACATCCTCGCTTTGTTCGCAACCTTCGCCCCAAAGCCTGACGGCGCATCGCGCGCGTCACCTTCAATTCGAAATGCCGCTGGCTAGACAGCAAGCGCTTGCGGCCCGTGCGCTTCGAGCGTCTGCCAACGCGATCCTCCAGGGCGCGGCGCGATGCGCGTGGCCGCGGCGACGACCGCTCGATGCGAAGCGCGTCTGCATCTACCGCATCGGAAATATCGGGGACACCGCCTGCGCAATCCCCGCGATGCATGCGATTCGGCGCGCGTACCCTGCCGCGCATCTCACAATCCTGACGTCGCCAGGCAAGGCGGGCTCTCCAGGCGCGCGCGAGTTGCTCGATGGGGTCAGCTGGATCGATGAAATCGTCGTCTATCACGCCGAAGATATCGCGACTGCGCGGGGCCGTATCGAGTTTGTGCGCAATTTGCGAGCGCGCAAGTTCGACCTATGGATCGAATTGCCGGTCGTCGCAGCGCCGCTGGCAACCTTGTTCCGCAATTTGATGGTGGCGCGATCAGCCGGCGTGCGGTGGGGATTCGGCTGGCGATACGAGCCCAGGTTCGCGGCGCCGGCGCAGTCCTTGTTCTTCGACTTTCCCGACGAAGTCGAGCGCCTGCTCGATATTGTCAGAGCGGCAGGCCTCGCCGCGGACGACGAAGGCGACCAAACCTATTTTCCGCTCGAGCTCACCGACTCGAATCAGCGGACCGTGACTGATCTGCTCTATGCGGGAGTGGCTGCCTCCGATCTGATGATTGGGTTCGCACCTGGCGCGAAATTGGAGCCGAATCGATGGCCGGTCGAACGGTTCATCGAGGTGGGCAACCGTCTGGCAGCGCGCGGCTATCGGATCGTCGTGCTCGGTGGCAGTTCCGAGGTGGCGATGTGCGAGCGGATCGCAGAAGCGCTCGGTCGCAATGCCGTCAGCCTGGCGGGCAAGACCACCGTGCGCGAATCATGCGAGGTGCTGGCGCGCTGCGCGATGCTGATTTGCAATGACTCCGGGGTGCAGCATCTGGCGGCCGCGGTGGGGACGCCATGCGTCTCGCTTTTCACGCGGCGGGAATTTCCGGGAATGTGGTGGCCGCACGGCGCGCAGCACGAAGTTCTTTTGAAGGACGTCGAATGCCACACCTGCTTTCTCGACGCGTGCCCGTACGACAACAAATGCATCAAGGCTATCGGCGTCGACGAAGTGATCGCGGCTGCTGGTCGCGTGCTCGCGCGTCAGCCTGAATCGAAACCGCAGGTGGCCTGAGATGGACGGCAGCTACCGCCTTGCGTGCCTGGTCAGCCATCCGATCCAGTACCAGGCGCCGCTCTTCCGTTATCTTGCGGCGCGGCCGGGAATCGATCTGACAGTTTTCTTTCTGAGCGACCTCTCGGTCCACGCGTATCGCGATTCCGGCTTTGGCGTGAGCGTGAAATGGGACGTGCCGCTGCTCGACGGCTACCGCCATGAATTTCTACCGCGGGTCGGCTCTGGAAGCGGGCTCTCGTTCTGGCGGCCGTGGACGTTCGGGCTGCGCGCGCGTCTCAGGCGTGGGCAATTCGACGCGCTGTGGGTCCACGGCTACGCGCATCGCGGATGCCTGGCGGGAATCGGGGCAGCGAAGTCGCTGGCAATACCGGTGATGCTCCGCGGGGAATCCAATCTGCTGAGCGAGACTGACGACGCTCTGAAACTGGGGGTCAAGCGGATCGCGATGCCGGCTCTGTTGCGTACGATTGACGGCTTGCTCGCAATCGGGCGGCTGAATCGCGAGTACTATCTTCATTATGGGGTCGAAGCCGGGCGAATCTTCCAGATGCCGTATGCGGTCGACAACGAATTTTTTCGGACTGCGGCGGAGCGCGCGCGGCCGAATCGCGAACGTCTGCGCGCCGAGCTTGGATTGAAGCCGGGACGCAGCGTGATCCTGTTCGCGTCGAAGATGCAGCGGCACAAGCGCCCCGCCGATTTGCTCGAAGCATATGTGCGGATCTCGCCTGACGGAGTTGCCGAGCCCGCCGCCTATCTGGTCTTCGCCGGTGACGGCGAGGAGCGGGCCAACCTCGAGCGCCGCGCGCGCGAACTAAAATGGGACTCGATCCGCTTCATCGGCTTTCGCAACCAATCCGAACTTCCGGCCTTGTACGATTTATGCGAAGTGTTCGTGCTGCCCTCCTATCACGAGCCGTGGGGCCTCGTCGTCAACGAGGCGATGAACGCCGGCAAGCCGGTGATAGTAAGCGATCGCGTCGGCGCAGGATCAGATTTGATCGAGGACGGTATCAACGGCTTCGTATATCCGGCGGACGACATTGCCGCGCTTGCAAACAGGCTGCGGCTAGTGATTGAGAACCCGGAACATCGCGCTGCGATGGGCACGCGCGCGCTCGAAAAGGTCACGCGATTCGATTTCGGCGCAGATCGCGACGGCTTGCTTGCCGCACTCGATTCAATTGTCGGCAAGAAGGCCCGGGTGGCCGCATGACGCGATTTAATGTGAAACCGCGGCGGGTTTCATTTTTCGCTGCTTCCTTCGGCAGGGGTGACCCCTGCAACCGGGGTTAAGAAATCGGAAGCTTGCGGAAAACGGTCTCGGTTATAATTCCGGTCTTCAACGGGGAGGCTACGATTGCGGCCGCGATTGACAGCGTGCTTGCGCAGGAATTTCGCGGCGACGTCGAAGTGATCGTCGTCAACGACGGATCGACCGATGCGACCGCGAGCGTGCTCGACGCTTATCGCGGGCGGGTGACCGTGCTGGATCGCGTCAACGGCGGCCCGGCCTCAGCGCGCAACGCGGGCGTGCGCGCCTCGCGCGGCGAGTACGTCGCGTTTCTCGATGCTGACGACATCTGGATGCCCGATAAGCTCACGAAAACATTGGCGGCACTCGACAACGACAGCGGCGCCGCGATGGTCTATACGAACGCATCGATGATGGCGGCTGGCGGCGAAATGTTGGGCGCCACCTATACTCCTGAAGATCAAAAGCGCGCGCCCGCGATGGAGGATCTGCTGTCGGGGCTGTGGAATATCCTGCCCAGCACGGCGCTGATGAAGCGCGCGACCTTCGACAAGACCGGCGGCTTCCGCGAAGAGTTTGCGACCGGGCATCCGCAATGGGAAGACAGCTATTTCATGATCGTCGCGCGCGAGCAGGGACGGTTCGTCTATCTCGATGAGCCCGCGGTGCTTTATCGCGTCCCGGCTTCCGTGCAAGAGGACCTGAAGCGGCGGCGGGTGTGGAAGAATGATTCGGAGAATCCGGAAACGATGCGCGTCGACCGCTATGTGCGCAACTACGAACTGATGACTCGGCTGGTACGCGAGCGCTACGGCGAGCGCGCGTCGCGATTGCTCGCCGCGATTCGCCGCAAGACGGCGGGCATGCTGGTGAGCGTCGGACTTACCGCGATGCTCGAGTACGATCGCGTCTTTGCACGCCGGTGCTATCGGCTCGCGCTGCACTACGATCCCATCAACGCGAAAACTTACGTGCGTATCGCGTGGACTTTCCTGCCGGTTCGCGTTGCGCGGACGATATCGGCGGCGTTACCGCCGCGCATCCAACGTGCGGTCTCGGGGCCGGCGCATGCGTGAGGGAAAGTGGTGAAAGTGTCGGTCGTCATCGCGGTGTTCAACGGCGAACCGACGATCGCCGCGACGCTGGAGAGCGTGTTTGCGCAGCGGTTCGACGGGCCGCTCGAGGTGATCGTCGTCAACGATGGATCGACTGACGGCACGCGCGCGCTGCTTGACAGATATAGCGATCGGATTCGCGTGATCGATCAGGAGAACCGCGGTGTCTCAGCGGCGCGAAACGCAGGTATCCGGGCGGCGGCAGGTGAATATATTGCGCTGCTGGACGCGGACGATACCTGGACTAACGACAAGCTCGCGAAGACGGTGCCAGTACTCGACCAAAACCCGGAGTGCGTCGCGGTATATTCGGACGGGATCACGCTGGACAGCACTGGCGGGGTGTTCGCGCCGTTCTACGTAGGGCGCGGGTACGATCATTCGCCGACGCTCGATGAAATGCTCGACCACGGACCGTGGCCGATGTTGCTTGGCACATTCGTCGTTCGGCGGGAGACGCTTCTCGCGATCGGAGGCTTTGCCGAAGAATTTGGAAGAGAATACGGCGCCGAGGATTCGTTTGCTTTCCTGCGGATACGCGAGTGCGGTGAGATCATCTACCTGCCACAGAAGCTGGTGCGTTATCGAATGCCGATGTTCGAGGAAAGGCTGGCAAAGTGTCTTCGCGCGTACAACCGGAACGGAACATCGCCCGGCGCGCCGGACCCGGAACAGTACTTCAGAGGGAACATGCTGTTGGCGCGGCTGGTGCTGGAGCGATACGGTGCACGCGGACGTAAGCTGGCGGACTATGCAATCGAGCGCACCGCGCACGAGCAAGTGATGCTGGGAATGATGGCGATGGACAAGGGCGATCGCGAGTTTGCGCGCCGATGTTACCGCGCATCGATCCGTCGCCGTCCGCTGTGGTTGAAAACACATTTCCGGCTCGGGTGGGCGATGCTGCCGATCGGCGTTTCCCGGTGCCTCTCACCGATGCTTTCGCCGGGGCTGCGGCGCAGCCTTTCAGGTCCTCCGTTCGTGGAAGGGCGCGCGCAATGAAAGTCTCGGTCGTGATTCCCACGCACAACGATGAGGCAACTATTGCCGAGACGCTGGAGAGTGTGTTGGCGCAGCGCTTCGACGGCGGCTTCGAGGTGATCGTCGTCAACGATGGATCGACCGACGGCACGCGCGCCGTGCTCGAAAAATTTGGAGAACGAATCCGAATAATCGATCAGCAAAATGCGGGCGTCTCAGCAGCGCGCAACGCGGGCATCAGAGCGTCGACGGGCGAATATATCGCGCTACTCGATGGCGACGATACCTGGACCGATGAGATGCTCGAGAAGACGGCGACGGCGCTCGACAAAAATCCGGCGTGCGTGGCGGTATTTACGAATGGGACGGAGGTAGACAGCGCTGGCCGGGTTATAAATCCGAGCTATGCGGAGCCCGGCCGCGATCATTCGCCGACGCTCGATGAGATGCTCGGCGGCTGTCCCTGGCCGATACTGATTGGATCGTTCGTCATACGGCGCGAAACGCTGGTCGAGATTGGCGGCTTCCCTGAGCAAATTACGCCGAGACAGTGGGGCGGCGAGGACACTTACATCTATCTGCTTGCGCGCGAGCGCGGCGAATTCATCTACCTGCCTGAGGTGCTGGTGCGGCACCGGCTCAGAAAGTTCCATGCGCACTATTTCAACCGGTTGCGCAGCCGGCGCGTGGAGAACGATTCAGCAGAAGCGTTCAGTGAATTCGAGCGCCGATTCGAGGGACACTCTTTCCTCGCGCAATTGGTGCTCGAGCACTTCGGCGCGCGCGGCCACAAGATTGCAGAATGGGCTGCCGACAGGAACGCGAACGAGCTGGCCTCGGTCGGGTTGATGGCGATGCACGATGGCAATCCACGGTTCGCACGCCGGTGTTATCGCGCGTCGATACGATATCGTCCGCTGCGGCTGAAGACATATTTCAGGTTGGGATGGGCGATGCTTCCCGCCGAAGTTTCGCGGTGGCTATCGCCGATGCTCGCGCCAAGGCTGCGGCGAAGCCTGGCGGGTCCGCCGTTCACCATCTTTGAGGATCAGGCGCCTTGAAAGCGCCGGTCGAACCGCGATGCGGCCGGCGCCCCTCAAATGAAATTTCAATTACTAATCACGATATACGCTAATCCGGATTACTATCCGCCTACTGTGTATGCAGTCCGGATACTAAGTAGCTATTTCAAGATACATATTCTCTGCCGGAACATGGAGCCGTCCGCTCGAGAATGGCCGTCCGATGTGACTATCGAACGATTCGGCAAGTACGCTTCGGCGCGAGAAAAAGAGGCAGCGAGCGCAGGAACAAAGCTGATCGAGTATGTGAAATTCGCCGCGCGCACGCGTGCTCTGATCAAGCAAATGCAACCTGCGGTCGTCCATTCGTACGACCCGCACGCGTTTGTCGCGAGCATGCTCGGGCGGATCGGCCGGCAGCCGACCCCGCTCGTATTTCACTTGCACGAGTTGCCTGAGACTCAGAATCTGTCGTGGAACTCCCTGCAAGGATGGGTCGTATGGGCGGCGTTGGCGCGGACCAGGTCGGCCGATACTGTAGTGTGTCCGGAAAAATTTCGTGCGCGTCACTGGCTGAGGGCTGCGGGAGACTCGCGCGCGGCGATAATCGTGCCGAATTGTCCTGAGAAAAGTTATTTTCCGGCACCGGCGGACTGGAGCGATACGATCGCCAGGAGATACCGGGCGCGCGAAGCAGTTTACGTCGGCTATGCGAGCGCCGACAACGGACACCTCGAAGCGTTGCGCGCACTTGCAATGACGGACAGGATTCGGTTGCGCGTGATTGGTGGCTATCGTGCGGAGTTCGAGGTGGCCTTCAACGCGCTCGCGCAAGAACTTGGCGTCGGGGACCGGGTCAGCCTCGACGGATGGTTGGCTCTCGATGAGTTGCAGGCGCGTGCTTCGCGCGCGTCGCTGGGACTCTCGATTTACAAGCCAGCGACCAAAGGCCTTGAATACGTGGCGTCGGCGAGCAACAAGCTGTTCGAATACGCGGCGATGGGGCTGCCGGTGGTAGTGCCGGATCGCGTGAGCTATCGCGATTTTTTGGGCGATGCGGAGTGGGTGACCTATGCCGACCTCGAAAAGCCGGAGTCGATCGCGCGCGCGATCAATTCGATCCTCGCAGATGGTGAGCGATACCTGGCGATGAGTCGCGCGGCGCGCCGCGCCTTTGAGAGTCAATACAACTACGAGCGGGTCTTCGAGCCGGTGCTCGCCAAGCTGCTCGAATACTCGAAGCAGCGGGCGCAGTGTACGAGCGATTTGTAACGCCGCGCGTACTGGTGGCGGTCTTCGCCTTGATCATCGTACTGAACGTTTTCTGCCTTGGAAGGTATCCGGCGATTGGCGGAGACGATGTGATCATGGGATCCACCGCGCTGAATTTTGTCAACCACGAAACACTGGCGCGTCCGATTCAGCATGGGGCCGGGTTTCCGGTCGTCGATTGTATGCCGCCCGTGACCCCGCTGGTCATCGCCGCGTCGTACGCTGTGTTCGGGTTTGGTGTGATCCAGACTAGACTTCCAGGGCTCATCCTGGGTGTCGCTACCGCCGTGCTTCTGTTCGCGGTTACTACGGGCATAGCGGGCCAACGTCCGGCAGTCATTGCTACGCTAGTATTCATACTCGATCCTGTCACGTTCACCACGTGGCAGACGGGTCGAACGGAAGGACCCTTTGTGTTCGCGGTGGCTGCTTCGATATTTACGGCCTACCTGACCATAGGTATGGGAAAAGGCCGACGAGAGATCATCTGGTTTCTGGTGGGCGTCCTAACAGGAATTGCTGGTGCTGCATACTATCCATTCGCAGCAGTAGCGGTGCTGATCTCACTCCTAAGTCTCTGGGCCCTGGTGTGGTGCGACCGCGGCTTGCGCCTGCGCGACAGGCTGACGATGTCAGCGGGCTTTGTAGCCGGCCTGGCCGTCGTGATCATTGCAATGAGTGTATGGGTATACGCCCATCTTGCGTATTGCCGCGAGCAAATCCTGGGCATGGCTCCTAACTATCTCGGCGGAGGATTCCGGAGCCAGTTCCAGGTCATGCTCGGTGAGTGGCGGCGATACTGGGACTATGCGACGCGCGAGGCTGGGTTCCCGAATCTGATGCTAGGTATAGTTTCGATAGCTATGATTCCCAGGGTAGCACGACGAAGGTGGGAACTAGCACTACCTTTCATAGGAGCAATTGGAGCTATAGCGTTTCTGTCGATCTATGAACAAAAGGACAGCCGATACCTTGGAACGTTAGTGTTACTCGGCTGCATAGGACTGGCGGTACTATATCGCGAAATCGATTCGGGAGCATTTCCTAACCTGGGCCTATGGCTAGTGAAGCCACTAATCTGCCTGAGTATCGTAGTAGGTATCTTGCGGGCAGCCTTAGTTACGTTCACCTTGATCTACCAATGGCAGGGCCGCGACTTTCGAACCTTCGATGCTGAAGTTCGTGCACTGATTCCGCATGACGCAAGAGTTATCGGACCGCAAACGATTTTTTATGCGCTGGCTGATGAGGACGCTGACCTATGGCTTTACACGCAAGGCGAGCCAAGATTTGCGCGACAGACCGGCGAGGACGCGCTGAACGATCCGAACGTACTGGCGCATGTCACGCACATAGTCATTGATGAACGCGAGACTGCCAACCGTTTGCAGGGGTTACGCGACTACGTTCGCACGAATTTCCGATTGCTTGCCGCGGTGAGACCTACTTTCGCGCCCCTTCCGTGGGCGAGAATCGCTCCGCTCGATGTCGAAATCTACGCGCGTGCTGGCAAACGCAATTGAAGATCTGCATCGGCAGCGCCGGTCCGTTTCATGCGTTCGACCTCGCGCGACAGATGGAGCGCCTGGGACATCTCGAACAGCTGTACACGGCATATCCATCGTGGCGCGTTGAGGGAACGCCGAAGGAAAAAGTAAGCACGTTTCCGTGGCTGATGGCGCCGGCGATGCTTGCGAACAGATTCGGATTCAACCGGGTGCGAGACGGCCTGAATGTTCCGATGATCGAAACCTTCGACCGCTGGATGGCGGAGCGGCTCGCGTCCTGCGACGTGTTCCATTGCCTCTCCAGCTTTGGCTTGCAGAGCCATCGAGCGGCGCGGGCGAGGCACAGTGCGATTACAGTGTGCGACCGCGGCTCAGCGCATATCGAATATCAGAACGAGATTCTGCGCGACGAATTCGCGCGCTTCGGCGTTCGCTTCCGCGGGATCGATTCGCGCCTCGTCGATCGTGAACTCGAGGAGTACGCGTTTTGCGATCTGATATTCGTGCCGTCGACATTTGCGATGCGCACGTTCGTCGCCAAGGGCGTGCCACGCGAGAAGCTGCGGCTCAATCCCTATGGGGTCGACCTTGCGATGTTTCATCGTGAGCCGAAAAGCGATCGCAGATTCCGCGTGTTGTTCGTCGGGACGATCGCGCTGCGAAAGGGATTGCCCTATCTGCTCGAAGCGATGTCAGAGCTTGGACATCTCGACGTAGAGCTGTGCGTGATCGGGACTCTCGAAGTTGAAATGCGTCCGATCATGGCAAAGTATGAGGGCACATTCCGGTATCTCGGCGCCGTTGCTCGCGGCGATCTCCACAAGCATTACAGTCAAGCCTCGGTATTGGTGCTGCCGTCGATCGAGGAAGGGCTTGCCCTGGTGCAGGCACAAGCGATGGCTTGCGGCGTGCCGGTGATCGCAACCGAGAATACGGGAGCCGCGGATTTGTTCACCGACGGTGTCGAGGGGTTCATCGTGCCGATTCGCGACGCCCGTGCGATTCGCGAGAAGATCCTAACGCTGTACGAGAATCCCGCGATGCGCGAACAGATGGGCGAAGCTGCGCTGGCGCGCGTGAGAAAAATCGGTGGATGGGACGACTACGGCACGCGCGCGGCACAGTACTATCGCGAGGCGCTGGATATGAGAGCTAGCGGGGCCAATGCGGATTCTCTACGCTGAAACCACCGCCTACGCGCCGTCGAGTGCGCACTTCCTGGAGGCTCTGGAAGCCAGTGCGGCGCGCGGCGAGCATGAGTTCCGGTTTCTCGACGAGGCGGACTTCATCAAAAGTTCGCGATCGATAGCAGGGCGGATCGCGGATCGAGTCGCGGGGCGCCCGCTGAGCGGCTATCAGCGATTGAATCGCGCGCTGGTCGAGAATGCGGCGGCCTTTCTCCCCGACCTGATTTTGATTGGCAAGGGCCGCTGGTTTACGCCCGCGGTGATCGAAGCGGCGCGGAAAGTCAGCGGCGCGACTCTGGTGAACTGGGCGACCGACGATCCGTTCAACCGCGCCGACAACTCGCGTGAGTTGGTCAAATCGATTCCGCTGTACGATCTGTACGTTTGCACCAAGAAGGACATCATGAGCGACGTGCGGCGCGCGGGATGCGCGAACGTCGAGTATGTGCGATTCGGCTACAAGCCGGAGGTGCACTTTCCGGAGGCGCCCGCGACTGACGAGGAGCGTGACCGATCCGCATGCGACGTGATGTTCGTCGGCGGACGCGACGCGCATCGCGTTAAGTATTTCGAGACACTGGTTCGCGCGATGCCCGACGTGAAGCTCCTGCTGTACGGAGCGTATTGGGAGCGCGACCGAGCGCTGCGACCGTATGCGCGCGGATTTGCCGTCGCGCGAGACTATCGGCTCGCGGTCGGCGGCGCGAAGATCGCGGTGAACCTCGTGCGGCGCGCAAATCGTGACGACCACGTGATGCGCACGTTCGAGATTCCAGCATGCGGCGCTTTCATGTTGACCGAGAGATCCTCGACTCACGAAGAATTATTCCGCGAAGACCATGAAGCGGCCTTTTTCGGATCGCCGAATGAATTCGTTGCCAAGGTCAGCAGCTATCTCGGGCGCGATCAAGACCGCGCCGGCGTTGCAGCAGCGGGGCACCGCAAAATTACACAAGGCCGGCATACTTACGGCGATCGGCTCGCGGAAATTATTGACCTCGTGCGAACTCTGAGAGGATCGCAGAAGCCAACGGCCGCCGGCGTTCCGCGCACCAGAGAGATCGAATCGAATGGCTGAACGATTCGTATCGGCATCGATACATCCGGACGACGAGTGGTATGCGCTGGTCAGCGTGCCGAGGCCGGGATCCGCGACCCTCGGCAAGGCGGTGATGCTGGCCGCGGCGGTAGCATTCGCGCTGATCGCATTGAACCTGTACGCGCCGGGTTCGCCCACCCTGCTCGAGCGAGCGTTTGCGTCCGCAATACTGGCATCGCTCGCGCTTCCGGTCTGGCTGTGGATGTCAGGTGCCGATCCAACGATCCCATTCATGCCGTTCCTGACGCTGGTCTTCGGTTATTACTTCGCGCTACCGGTCTTCCTGTTGAGAAAATTTGCCACCGGGTTGTTCAGACCGCCGGTTCCCGAATACTACATCACGCTCGCACTTGGATACTCACTAGTAGGTCTCTATTGTATGTTTGCCGGATACTATGGACCGGCGAAATGGCTATTCGGACCAATACTACCTCGATTCAACTTGCAGTGGCGCGACATGCGGGCTGTAAAGCCGGTCGCGCTGATCCTGGGATTCGGCGGATTGTTCGCGTCGCACGCAGCCGAATTTCTGCCGGAGAACCTCGCGCAGATTGGGGTGTTCGCGGCTGACCTGTCGATGGTCGGAATCTGCACGCTGGTGGCGCTTCACCTTGCAGGAAGACTCGATTGGATCACCGCGGCATTTCTCTGGGGATTTCTGATTCCGGTCCGAATCGCAATCGGACTGGGCACGGGTTCCGCCGCCAGCGGCCTGATCGTTGGTATCGCGGTCGCAATGATGTTTGCTTCCGTGCGCCGGTCGATCCCGTGGAAGATGATGGCGCTGGGGACCGTCGCACTGTTCGTTCTGCGACCGGCGGAGGCCCCGTATCGGATGGTGACCTGGGGCGGGAGGTTGGAAGACGCAAGCGTGATCGAGAAAGCGCAGGTGCTAGGAGAAATTGTCTACCGCATCACGCTCGGCGGTGCGGTGCCGCCGCAAGCGCTGATCGACATGGCGAGCATGCGACTGGCGCAGTTCACGGTGTTCGGCGAGGTAATCGCTGACACGCCGGCAATGGTGCCTTTCTGGTCGGGCGCGTCTTTCTATCCGATCCTGTTCAAGCCGATTCCGCGCTTCATCATGCCTGACAAGCCTGAAGAAGTGAGCGGAAGCTGGTTTGGGCATCGATATGGATTGATCGCCGCGGGAAACACTACGACGTCGATCAATCTTCCGCAGATAGTCGAGTTGTACGGGAACTTCGGAC
Organism: uncultured delta proteobacterium; assembly: GCA_963850125.1. Classification (GTDB taxonomy): domain Bacteria; phylum Desulfobacterota; class Binatia; order Binatales; family Binataceae; genus Binatus. The sequence goes on from CAWKKB010000007.1 coordinate 129,922, forward strand.
TCATCGGAGTGCTCGCGGGGATGTTTATCTTCGGCCTGATCTATCGCGCGCTGCTCGAGATTTATATTCACCCCGGCATGGGGCTTGGCGCGCTGGTCGGCGGAGTTTACGTTTCGTCCAAGTTGATTGATATCGGATCCGCCTCCTCGCTGACCTTTGGGGTAATTCCGTGGAGCATGGTTTTGATCGGGCTGATTAACCTTATCGTACAGCTGGCGGAAATTGACGCGAGGTCGCTCGGATCGCGCGCGCCGGTGAGCGCCAGGGCTCGCGCGATATGAGGCCGTCGACCCAAAACGCGGTCGCGAATCTGACATCGATCGATGCGCGCGCATCGCACGGCGGAGACGTCGCCGGTGTGCGCGTGCTGCACGTGACTCCGTTCTTCGCGCCGGCGTGGGTTTACGGCGGGCTGACCGAGTCGGCATACCAGTTCGCTCGGCATCTTGCGCGCGCGAGCGCGACGGTTCGGGTGCTGACTACGGATGCGAATGGATGGGGACAGCGGCTGGACGCAGCGTCGATGGCAGTATATGCGCATCGCGACGGAATCGAGGTGCGTTACTGCGCGCGCGTCGTGCGTCAGTCGGCATCGCTCGAACTGATCCGCGCACTGGCGGAACAGATTCGATGGGCCGACGTGGTTCATCTTCACGCGGCGTATTCGTTTCCGACTATTCCGACTTTGCTCGCGGCGCGCCTGCTCAAACGGCCGGTGGTATGGACTCCGCATGGCGCGCTGCAACGCTGGAGCGGCAGCCGCCGCGTGGGATTCAAGTCGCTGTGGGAGAAGGTTTGTATAGCAGTTGCGTCGCGCGATTTGATCCTACACCTGACTTCGAAGGACGAGCTTGCGGAAACGCAGCCGAGATTTCCTCGCGCGACCATCGGACTGATTCCGAACGGCGTCGAAATTCCGCAGACACTGCATCGCGAACCCCGAGGTGCGCGCCTGCGGCTCGGATTTGTCGGGCGTCTCGATCCCAAGAAGGGAATCGAGAATCTGCTGGCTGCCTGCCGCATCTTGAAGGAACAAAGCGGGCCGGCCTTTTCGCTCGCAATCGCGGGTTCGGGTTCAATCGAGTACGAAGCGCAACTTCGTCGCGAGATCGATCGTCTGGGGTTGGGCAACGAGGTCGCAATGCTCGGGGATATTCGCGGCGAAGAAAAACGGCGGATGTTCGAGCGGACTGACGTCGTCGTGGTGCCGTCGTTCACTGAGAATTTCGCGATAGTGGTAGCCGAAGCGCTTGCTCACGGCGCCGCCGTGATTGCGAGCACCGGCACTCCGTGGAAGGACGTCGAGCGCGTCGGCTGCGGGCTCTGGGTCGCCAACGATCCTGCGAGCCTCGCGGATGCGATCATCAGGATTAGTTCAATGCCAATCGCCGAGATGGGCGAGCGCGGTCGTCACTGGATGGCCGCAGATTTTTCATGGGAGAAGTGTGCGTCAGAGATGATCGCGCTCTACAAAGATCTGCTGACGCAGAGCAGTGATCGGCATCTGGCTGCCGCGCATCAGATGTAAGGACTCGGTTCGTAGTCTTAAATGCTGATCGTCGGAATCAATGCCTATCACGGGGATGCCAGCGCGGCCGCGATCGTGGACGGCAAGCTTGCTGCCGCTGCTGAAGAAGAGCGGTTCACGCGCATCAAGCATGCGGCCGGCTTTCCTGCCGAGGCTTTGAGGTATGTGGTCAAGGCGGTCGGCGCATCGCCGCGCGATATCGACCTGCTGGCGGTCGCGCGCGATCCGTGGGCGCGAATCATGCGCAAGGCCTGGCACGCGCTCAAGATGCCGTCGCTCGCGCGGGACAGGTTGAGTGCGCAATCGCACTTTGCGTCGATCGGCGCGGAAGCGGCGCGCGCTCTGGGAGCAGGAGACAGCTCCATACCGGTAGGACGCGTCGAGCATCATCGCGCGCACCTAGCGAGCTCGTTCCTGGTTTCGCCGTTCGATGAGGCGGCGCTGTTCTCGATCGACGGGTTGGGCGACTTTGCCAGCGCGATGTGGGGAGTGGGGCGCGGCGCCGCGATTTCGCCGATGGGCGTGGTGACGTTCCCGCATTCGCTCGGAATGTTCTACACGGCGCTCACGCAGTACCTTGGATTTCCAAAATACGGCGACGAATACAAGGTGATGGGGCTGGCGTCGTACGGGGAGCCGGAGCTGGTCGAGGAGTTCCGCAAAATCGTGCTCGCGCCCAACGGCGGCCGCATGGACTTCATGCTCGCACCGGAATATTTCACCTACCAGAAGTCGGGCGCCGAGATGACGTGGAACGCCGGTGAGCCCACTATCGGAAGGCTGTACTCGAATTTCCTTGCTGATAGGTTGGGTGCGGCGCGCGATCCGGCCGAGCCCGTCGGCCAGCGCCATATCGCGATCGCTGCATCGATGCAGCGGCGGCTCGAGGAAGTCATCATTGATCGGCTTCGTAGCTTGCAGCGCGCGACCGGACTAAAGAAGCTGTGTCTTGCGGGCGGGGTCGCTTACAATTGCGTCGTCAACGGCAAGATTTTCGAGCAAACCGGCTTCGACGATGTCTATATACAGTCAGCCGCGGGTGACGCGGGACTGGCTATTGGCGCGGCCTTCGATCAATGGCATTCGAGCGCTTCCAGACCGCGCGAGTTCGTGATGGAGCACGCAAACTGGGGTCCCGAATTCCGTGCCGATGAAATAGCTACAATACTCAGTTCGCGCGAATCTGAAATAGCCAGTCAGGGCTGCGTGATTAGCAAGATCGAAAATGAAGACGAACTTTGCCGCACAACTGCGGCGACGATCGCCGATGGGTTGGTGGTAGGATGGTTCCAGGGGCGGATGGAATGGGGTCCGCGTGCGCTCGGCAACCGCAGCATCCTGGCAGACCCGCGACGAGTCGAGATGCGCGACATTCTCAATTCGAAAATCAAGCGACGCGAGATGTTCCGGCCATTCGCACCTTCGATTCTCGAGGAAGCCGCCGGCGACTACTTCACACAATCGTATCCGTCGCCGTTCATGCTGATGGCGTATTCGGTACGGCCCGAGAAGCGCGCGACGATTCCTGCCACCACTCACGTTGATGGAACGGGTCGCCTGCAGACGGTGAATGCTCGCCAGAATCCCTTGTACTACAAGCTGATCCGCGAGTTCGGCCGTCAGACCGGCGTGCCGGTGTTGCTCAACACCTCGTTCAACGAGAACGAACCGGTGGTCTGCGGGCCGGAAGAAGCACTGGATTGCTTTCTCAGAACCAAGATGGACCTGTTGGTGATGGGGCACTTCACCGTTCGCCGAGACCGCGAAAATCAGCTATCGTCCTCCCGCGAGTAGGATCGTAGAGGCTGTGTGACGGAGCAGGTTTGGTCTCATGCAACGGCGGAGGGGAGGGGAACGTTACATGAAGAGAGTCCTGGTGACGGGAGCTGGCGGCTTCATCGGCCACCACCTGGTGAGTTATCTCAGGAAAAAGAGCTACTGGGTCCGCGGCGTCGATCTGAAATATCCCGAATACGAGCCGAGCGCAGCGCACGACTTTGCCCTGCTGGACCTGCGCCGCTGGGAAGACTGCCTGAAAGCTACGGATCGAATCGACGAGGTCTACGCGCTGGCCGCCGACATGGGCGGCATGGGGTTCATCTCGGCGCATCACGCTGAGATCCTTCGCAACAATTCGCTGATCAACATTCACACCCTGGACGCGGCGCGTGAGAACGGCGTGAAGCGCTACCTGTACACCTCGTCCGCATGTGTCTATCCCGAATATAGGCAGAACGACGCGAACGTCACTCCGCTCAAGGAAGAAGACGCATACCCGGCACAACCACAGGACGCCTATGGCTGGGAGAAGCTGATAACCGAGAGGCTATGCACGCACTACCAGCAAGACTATGGGTTAGAGACGCGCATCGTGCGCTTCCACAATATCTTTGGCCCGCTCGGCACCTGGGATGGCGGTCGCGAGAAGGCGCCGGCGGCGTTGTGCCGCAAGGTATCGTTCGCCAAGCATAGCGGCAACCGTGAGATCGAGATTTGGGGCGACGGTGAGCAGACGCGCTCTTTCTGTTACATTCACGATTGCCTCGATGGCATTTACCGGTTGATGCGCTCGAACTACAAGCATCCGCTTAACCTGGGGCAGGACCGGTTGGTAACTATCAACGAGCTGGCAGATATGGTTGCCGCGATTGCCGGGATCAAAATAACCAGGAAGTACGTACCGGGACCGCAAGGAGTTCGCGGACGCAATTCGGATAACACACGGCTGCGCGAGGTCCTCAGGTGGGAGCCGCAGATAAGCCTCGAAGAAGGTCTCAGACGCACCTATCTATGGATCGATAGCCAGGTGCGCGCGGCCGAGCGCGGCGCGTCCCAGTCATTGCAGGATCCATCCAGCGCTGGGCGCCGAGTGTCACTATCGTAGTCGCGTATGGCAGGCGCTGAAAAACAAACTGCCTTTTCCGCGGCGCCAGCGGAGTCGGCCCGTGGGCTGGATTTTTTCGAAGAGGCATCCGATCGCGAATCTTCCGTAGTATCGAATATTCCAGCCAGTCGAACGCGGGTGTTGTTCCTGAACCGTTCGTTCTGGCCGGACCGCGAAGCCACCGGTCAATTCCTTACAGAACTTTGCGACGATCTTTCTACCGACCACGAAATCACAATCGTGGCCGGACCTTCCTATCACACCAAGGACAGGAACTCCGCCGGCTTTCGGTTATGGTCGCGTGACCGCCGTGGCAAAGTTACGGTCATTCGCACCTGGGGGACCAGATTCTCAAAGACGAACCTCGCCGGTCGACTGGTCAATCTGGGTACCTACTACCTATTGGCGGCGATAGTGGCATTCCGGCTGCCACGGCCGGATGTGATAGTCGCGGAGACCGATCCCCCGCTGCTCGGCGCATTGGCTGCCGTGCTGAAACGCCGCTGGGGATGCAGGCTGGTCTACAACGTGCGGGATCTATATCCCGACATCGCGGAAGTTACCGGCGGTGTGCGCAGTCCGTTCCTGCTCGAGTTGCTGCGCCGCGGCAACGATTACGCCTACCAACGCGCCGACCTGATCGTGACGCTCGGTCATGATATGGCGCGGCGAATCACCGACAAGGGCGTGCCGCCGGGCAAGGTGGTGGTGGTTCCGGATTGGGTGGACTGCGGCCGGATCCATCCGCTCGACGCCAACCCGTTCCGCCGCAGATTCGGGAACAAGTTCGTTGTGATGTATTCAGGCAACATCGGATTGTCGCAGCAGCTCGAAGCCGTGCTCGAGGCGGCGGGAAGGCTGCGCGATGATGAGCGAATTTTGTTTGCGATAATCGGCGAAGGCGCGCGCAAGAATTGGCTCCGCGAGCGGGCGCGCGCGATGGGATTGAGCAACGTGACCTTCCTGCCTTTTCAGCCGCTGGAAACACTCAGCGAGTCGCTCAGTGCCGCCGACCTCCACCTGATACCGCTCGCACCGGGCGCGGCCGGATGCCTGGTGCCAAGCAAGATTTATGGAATCCTGGCGGCGGGCCGCCCGTTCATCGCGATGATGGAAGAGAACGCCGAGGTCGCACAGATCGCGCGCGATGACAAGGTTGGTTTCGTCGTACGCCCCGGCAGCGTCGAGGCTCTGACCGGCGCGATTCGCGAGGCCGTCGATTCGCCGGAACGTCTCCGGCAGATGGGTGCGCGGGCGCGCCGGCTGGCGGAGCTAAGATTCGATCGATTCAAGGTTACCAGCATGTTCGGCTCGATGTTGACCGGCGTCACGCTGTAGAATTAACTGAAGTACTGATGAATCGAGCAAGACAACCGGTGAAGATCGTTCCCAAGGGATGGGGCCGCGAAGTGTGGATCGCGAACGGCGATCTCTACTGCGGAAAAATCCTGGAGATTCGCAAGGGCAAGAAGTGCTCGCTGCATTACCACAAGCTCAAGACCGAATCGTTTTACCTGCGCAGCGGCAAGCTGCTCGTGCGGGTGAAGGAGTCGCCGGAAAGCGCCACGATCCACGAGTTCGAGCTGGTGGCGGGTGAATGCATGGACGTCCCGATTGGACTCGTGCATCAGATGGAAGCGATCGAGGACGCTGAGCTATTCGAATTTTCCACCCAGCACTTTGATAGCGATTCGCATCGGCTGGTGCCCGGCGACTGAACCCTGCACTGCCAAAAAACTATCGATATGCCTGCATGGGCGCGGCGAAATACGCCTCGCCCTTTTTGTTTACGCCCGCGGGATTGGTTTGAACTCGAAAGGACGTGGTATAGTTCTCCGCCACAGTGCGACAAGGAATCTAGATGGCACAAGTAGCATTAATCACCGGTGTGACCGGACAGGACGGTTCGTATCTCGCCGAGTTGCTGCTGAAAAAGGGTTACGAAGTGCACGGCATGGTGCGCCGTACTTCGAGTTTCGCGACCGGACGAATCGACCACCTGCGCAAGGGCTTCAGTCCGGGCTCCGAAGGTCTGCAACTCCACTACGGCGACCTTGGCGACGGCACCGGTCTTCGTCGAATTATCGAGCAGGTGCGTCCCGACGAGGTTTACAATCTCGCCGCGCAGTCGCACGTGCGGATTTCGTTCGATCAACCTGAATACACCGCCGACGTCGTAGGGTTGGGGGCGCTCCGATTGCTCGAGGCTCTGCGCGATCACAACAAACGTCGCGGGCGAGCGTCGAGGCTTTACCAGGCGGGCTCGTCGGAGATGTTCGGCAAGATAACAGAGCAGCCGCAGAGCGAGAGCACGCCGTTTCACCCGCGCAGTCCTTACGCGTGCGCCAAGGTTTACGCGCACTGGCAAACGGTAAACTACCGCGAGGCCTACGGCCTGTTCGCGTGCAACGGGATACTTTTTAATCACGAGTCGCCCCGGCGCGGCGAGAATTTCGTGACGCGCAAGATCACGCGCAGTGCGACGCGAATCAAACTGGGCGTCCAGGAGAAACTGTCACTCGGAAACCTGGACGCGCGCCGCGACTGGGGATTCGCCGGCGACTACGTCGAGGCGATGTGGCTGATGTTGCAGCAGGATCAGCCCGACGACTACGTGATCGCGACCGGCGAGACTCATTCGGTCCAGGAATTTCTCGAGGTCGTGTTCGATCGCCTGAAACTGAAATGGCAGGATCACGTCGAGATCGATCAGCGCTTCTTCCGTCCCGCGGAAGTCGATCTGTTAATCGGCGACGCGTCGAAGGCGAAGCGTCAGCTCGGCTGGGCGCCCAAAGTCAAGTTCGAGAAGCTCGCCGCATTGATGATCGAGGCGGATCTCGAACTGGCCGAGCGCGAGCTGCGCAGCAAAGCGCAATAACAAAAAAATAATCGGCTAGCTGGCGGCCCGTTTGACGGCGGCGGCTTCGAACTCGCGCTCGAGCCGCTCGATGTCGGCCGGTGAGAGGCTGAAATATTTCGCCTCCGGATGATGGAACACGACGGCGCTGACGGCGCTTTCGGGGTCCATCATGAAGCCGTCGGTGAGTTGCACGCCGATCGCATTCTTGTCGACCTCGAGCAGGCGGAAAAGCGGCTCCTGGTCCTCGAGCCGGGGACACGCAGGATAGCCGAACGAGAAACGCTTGCCGTGGTAGCGCGCCTGCACGAGATCCTTCAGCGAGAGTTCCGGCGGATCTCCGATTCCCCACATCTGTCGAATCTTTACGTGCAGCAATTCGGCGAATGCCTCCGCGCCCTCGAGCGCGAGCACTTGCAGGATGTGCGAGCGGAGATAGTCGCCCTTGTCTTTCCAATCCTCGGCGAGCGCGCGCACTCCCGTGCCGATGGTTGTGACATACATGCACAGGTAATCGGTGCGTCCGGAATCCCGCGCGGCGACGTAGTCGGCCAGGCAGAGATGCGGCGCTTCGCTCTGGCGGCCGAAGGTGAACGATTCGAGCGCCGTTTTGCCGTCGGGCGAATAGATCATCACTGTGCGATCGCCGTCGGATTGCGCGCGGAAAAACCGGTAGACAGCGTTCGCGGAAATATCGCTGCGCGCGAGAATCTGCTGAGCCACTTCCTCGACCCGATCGTGCAGCTCGCGCGCCTTGGGATCGCCGGCCTCGAACGCCTCGACATAGTTCTGAAACCCGAGATGCTTCGAGTAGAGACTCTTGGGATTGATGTACTCGAAAATCTCGCCGAGATCGTAATTGCGGATCACATGAGTCTTGAGGTCGGGCGGCTTCGGAATCTCGACGTCGCGACGGACCGATGATGTGCGCGGGGTCGCGTCCGCGGGCGCATCGACGACCTTCGGCGCGGCCTCGAGCATCTTTTTCGATTGTTCGGCGAGCACGCCCTTGAGCGACTCGCGCCGTTCGAAGTCCATGATCTGATTCGCGAGGTCCAGCCCGTTCATCGCATCATTGGCGTATGCGACCAGGCCCGGATACTCGGGCGCGATCTTCATCCGCGTAAAGCGGTTCGACAGCGCGGCGCCTCCCACCAGGATCGGGCAATCGATTCCCGCGGTCTTCAAGTCCTGCGCCGTCGCGACCATCATCTGCGCCGACTTCACGAGCAAGCCCGACAGTCCGATCGCGTCGGGTCCGTGCTCGCGGAACGCCTTGATCAGTTCCTCGGGCGGAACCTTAATACCGAGATTGACGACGCGGTAGCCGTTGTTGCTGAGAATAATCTCGACCAGGTTCTTGCCGATGTCGTGAACGTCGCCCTTGACCGTCGCGAGAATAATCTTGCCCTTGGTCGCGCTCTCGGACTTCTCCATGTGCGGTTCGAGATGCGCGACCGCGGCCTTCATCGCTTCGGCCGATTGCAGAACTTCGGCAACGATCATCTGGTTGGCGTTGAACAGGCGTCCGACCTCGTCCATGCCCTTCATCAACGGGCCGTTGATGATTTCGAGCGGACCGCGCGTCGTCAGCGCCTCGTCGAGGTCCTCGATCAAGCCGTCCTTCGAGCCCTCGAGGATGTAGCGAGCGAGCCGATCGTCGAGCGGCATCGACTTGCGATCTTCGGCGGTGACGGTGCTTTTGCGCACGCGGAAATACGCGGCGAACGCAGCGATTGGATCGTCACCGCGCCACCAGATCAGATCCTCGGCGAGTTTGCGTTCCTCTTCGGGGATCGACGGATAGCGGTGCAGCTTCTCTGAATTAACGATCGCGAGGTCGAGACCCGCCTGCATGCAATGGTAGAGCATCACGGCGTTGAGAACTTCGCGTCCCGCCTCGGGCAGTCCGAACGAGACGTTGGAGATGCCAAGGATCGTCTTGCAACTCGGCAGCGCCTCTTTGATCAGCCGAATGCCTTCGATCGTCTCGATGCCCGAGCCGATATAATTCTTGTCGCCGGTGCCGACCGGGAAGACGAGCGGATCGAAGATGATGTCCTCGGGCTCGACGCCGTATTTTTCGGTGAGCAGCTTGAACGAGCGCTCGGCCACCTGCAGCTTGCGCTGGCGCGTGACGGCCTGCGCCTGCTGCTTGTCATCGTCGATGCATCCGACGACCAGCGCGGCGCCGAAGCGGCGCGCGAGCGGCACGACTTTCTGGAAGCGATCCTCGCCGTCTTCGAGGTTGATCGAATTGATCAGCGACTTGCCCGGCGTGCGCTTGAGCGACTCTTCGATCACGCGATGATCGGTCGAATCGATCATCAGCGGCACTTTGACCTTTTTGACTTCGATTTCGAGGAAGCGCGTGACGTCGGCCATCTCGTCGCGATCCGGGTCCTGCAGGCATATGTCGAGGATGTGCGCACCGCGACGGACCTGCACGCGCCCCACTTCGGAGGCCTCCTCGACCTTGCCGTCTGCGATCAGCCGCTTGAACTTGCGGCTGCCAAGCACGTTGGTCCGCTCGCCGACGATCACCGGACGCGTATCGTTGTCGATGACGAGCGTTTCGATTCCAGAAACCACCGAGCGCCTCAGCGTCGATCGTTCGCGCGGACGCTTGCCAGCCACCGCCTGCACCAGCAGCCGGATGTGCTCCGGCGTCGTGCCGCAGCATCCGCCGACCAGGTTGACCCATCCATTCTCGGCGAAGCGCGCAATTTTCCCAGCGAGCATCGCGGGCGTCTCATTGTAATGCCCCTCTTCGTCGGGCAGACCCGCATTCGGCACGCATGCGACAAAAAATTTCGAGATGCCGGACAGAGTGCGCAAATGATCGGTCATGAAGTCGGGGCCGGTCGCGCAGTTGAGGCCCATCCAGAGCAGATCGCGATGCGCGAGCGAGGTGTAGAACGCCTCGATGTCCTGCCCGCTGAGGAGAGTGCCCATTGTCTCGATCGTTCCCGACACCGCGACGGCAGGCGCGACGCCGAGCTTCGCGATCGCGGCCTCGATGGCGACCAGACCGGCCTTGCAGTTGAGCGTGTCGTTGACGGTTTCGAGCAGCAAGATATCGGCGCCGCCCTCGATCAGCCCTTCGGCTTGCACCTGGTAACCATCGCGCATCTGTTCGAAGGTGACGCCGCCGGTGACCGAGATGCTCTTGGTCGTCGGGCCCATCGAACCCGCGACGAAGCGCGGCTTGTCCGCGGTGCTGAATCGAGCGGCTTCCTCGCGCGCGAGAATCGCAGCGAGACGGTTGATCTCTCTCGCGTCCTTTTCGAGATCGTACTCGGCGAGCACGATCGGGCTCGCCTGAAAGCTCGCAGTCTCAATTATATCCGCGCCCACTTCGAGAAAGCCGTCGTGCATCCGGCGAATCAGCTCCGGCCGCGTGCGCACGACGTTCTCGTTGCATCCTTCGTATCGAGCGCCACCGTAATCTGCGGCGCTCAGATTTTCGCCGAGCACAAAGGTGCCGAAAGCCCCGTCCAAAACGAGGATTCGTTCAGCGAGCAACTCCTTGAGGAGCTTGATCCTGTGCGCATCGGTGGTCATTGTTGGATGCCCGTTCGGATGCGGGCGGTAACCAACTAAGTTATCCTAGCGATGCCAACCACGCAATTTTGCCCATCGTGCGTGCGATTCCGTCGATGACCACTAATTCGCAGTCAGAAGGACGTCTTGTGCTCGTGACGGGCGGCGCGGGATTCATCGGCTCGCATCTGGTGGACGCGCTGGTCGCCGCGGGGTTGCGAGTTCGAGTGATCGACAACTTCGCCACCGGCCGGCGCGACTACGTGAATCGTGCCGCCGAGCTGGTCGAAGCCGACATCCGTGACGCGTCGTCGATCGCCGATGCCTTCGACGACGTCGATACGGTTTTCCACGTCGCGGCGCTGCCGCGGATTCCGCTCTCGATCGCGAAGCCGGTCGAGACGCACCTGACCAACGTGGTCGGGACGCTGAACGTACTGATCGCCGCGCGCGATCGAAAGGTCCGGCGCGTCGTGTATTCGGGATCGTCGTCTGTATACGGCGAGCAGGCGAAGATGCCGCTGGTCGAGACGATGACGCCGAACCCGCTGAATCCATACGCGCTGCAGAAATATGTCGGCGAGCAGTACGCGCGCATGTTTCATCGCTTGTTCGCGATGCAGACAATCACACTGCGCTACTTCGGCGTGTACGGTCCGCGAATGCCAAGCGAGGGATCGTACGTGCTGGCGATCGCTGCGTTCCTGAAAGCGCGGCGCGAGGGACGGCCGCTGGAGATTTTCGGCGACGGCGAACAGACGCGGGATTTTACCCATGTCACTGACGTGGTCTCGGCGAACATGCTCGCGATGGACTGCGAGTTCGCCGACGGGCGAGCGATCAACGTCGGGCGCGGCGAGAACGTCAGCGTCAACCGGATCGCCGCGATGATCGGCGGCCCGACGGTCCTTCGCGAAGGACGCGCCGGCGACATGCGCGATACGCTCGCCGATCGCGCGCAAGCCGAGCGCGTCCTCGGCTGGCATCCGCGCGTGTCAATCGAGCAGGGAATCGCAGAGTTGCTGAAGCAATAGCAACTCCAGTCGATCTTCGTCCAAATCCCGCTCTCCCGAAAAATCCGGTTCCCCTTCCCGCTCGGGAAGGGGTTAGGGATTAGGTTGCCGGAGATCTCGGCCCGCCCTCTCAGGCGCGGCCGTAAACCGGGATGACCGCGCCCGACGTGACGCGGCAATCATCCGAGCACAGATAAGCGATCGTTCTTGCGATTTCAGCCGGCTTCACCCAATTCTCGTGCTTCGCCTTCGGCATCGCGACCCGATTCGCTTCCGTGTCTATCGTGCTCGGCGCGATCGCGTTGACCATTACGCCGTCGTCGAGCACTTCCTGGGCGAGCGACGCGGTGAACGTCGCGATCGCGCCCTTCGCGACGGCGTAAGCCGCGTAGTCGCCAGCGCCCTGCAGACCGCTGCGCGACGCAACCGACACGATTCGTCCCCATTTGTTGCGCTGCATTATCGGCACGACCGCGCGGCAACAAAGGAACGTCGGCTTCACGTTGAGATCGTACATCGCCTGCCACTCCGCCAGCGAAGTCTCGGCGATCGGCTTGCCGCCCCAGAATCCGCCGACGAGATTTACCAGGATGTCGATCTTGCTCCACTTCGACGTGACGTCCGCCACGAACTTCGCGACCTGAGCCTCGTCGCTGACGTCCACTTTCTTCAGAAAAATCTCCGACGCCGGGAAACGATCGCCAAGTTGCTTTTGCAGAATTGGCACTTCCGCATCGACGACGTACGGTACCGCAGCCTTCGCGCCAGCGATCAGGAAATTCTCGACCACCGCGCGGCCGAGCGCTCCGGTGCCACCAGTGACTATCGCGACTCGATTTTCAAGGATTTGCATATAGACGCCCTCAGCGCAGCGCTGATTCTAGTGCGAAGTTCGCTCATCGCAAACGCCTGACGATGCCGCGAAGGATGCCGCGACAGTAGGTGACTCATACTTTGTGGCGTCATAAGCTGCCGCTTGTGGGGGACCGGCAAATCGCGAAGGAGTCCGGCGGCTTCAGGCAGCTGGAGCGGGTTAATCGGCGGGATACCACGGCGCTGGTGGTGAATTTCATCGTGGCGCTGGCCGCATTCGGCCTCGTACTCGATTTCCTGTTCCACACGTTGCGCTTCAGCGACGGGCACTTTTCGGGATTCCCGTGGTTCGCATCGGCCGCCGTGATCCTGGCCGTCGCTCACTCATTGCGTGCAAATTATTCCGGCGCAGAGATGGTGCTGGGCGCGATGGGCGCGCATCCGATCTCTGCCGACCAGCCGAAAAATCAAGCGCTGATCGACGTGGTGAACGAGATGGCGCTGGCGGCGCGAATACCCTCGCCGCGCATCGACGTGATCGACGATCCTTCGCCTAACGCATTAGCGCTCGGACGCGATACCGAACACTCCCGGATTTGTGTCACCCAGGGGCTGCTCGACCAGCTGGATCGCGAGGAACTGCAAGGCGTGATCGGCCACGAGATGGCGCATATACGCAACTGCGATACCCGGCCGAGGACGATGGTCACGGCGATGTTCGGCGGCTTCGGCGCGCTCTCCGGCCGCCTGATTTCAATACTGCTCTCGCGCGAGCGGGAGTTCCTGGCAGACGCGACCGCGGTCGAATTCACCCGTAACCCGACGGCGCTGATCCGCGCGCTTGAACATATCGCGAAGACCGAATCGCCGCTGAGGTGCGCCACCGAAGGTACCGCCGAGCTGTTCATCGTGGACCCTTTCGAAAGCGCGAGCGGTGGCGGTGGCCGGAGCTACCAGGAATTCGTCAACGAGATAACCCGAATTCGTTCGCAGCCGGACAAAACCGAAGAGCAACGCGACGAGGAGGCAAAGAATTTCGCCGCGCATGAATACCCACGCAACATGGTCGTGCAAGCGATATCGAGCCACCCGCCGCTTCGCGAACGTATCGCGCGCCTGCAGGCCTTGATTGGCGCAGTGCCTGGCGCGGGACAGGATGTCTCGCAAAATTCCGCTTTAACCGACGAGCAACTGCAAGCGAAGTTTTCCGAGAGCGCTACGTTCGTCCGCGACGCGGCGAGCACTGATCCTGAGGTCCTGGCCAAGGTCATGCAATCGGCGTTGCTTGCTCTACCCGCCGGACGAAAGTTGCTCGAGGAAAATATCGGCGCAACTCAGACTGTCGAGGAATCGACCTCGCGCGACCCAATCGAGCAAAAGCTCTACGAAGCGAACCTGGCATCCACCGGCCATTTGCAGGCGGCGCTCAGCACCGCGAAAAAGCCTTATGCATCAGGAATCGCATCGTGGTTCCAGCGGGACGCGGTCCTGGATTCATCGTTGCCGCCGGAATTGCGTGCCGATCCGGCGAGCCGCAAGGAAGCTGGCCTGCCTGATTCCGCAGCCACCGAAGAGCTCGAGCGCGAGGCCCTCGCGAAGCTCCTCGCTCCGGTTGCGGCCTCGATGCGTTCAAAAGAGCCCGCTATCCGTGTCGCAATCGTTGAACGGCGGACCGGATCTGGCGGCGCCTTCCTGTTCTGGATCGTGATGGCGCTCTCGGTCGGCGCGATCATCGCGACTATTGCAGCGAGGTAGCCGCTCAACGCGCCTATTTCAGATTTTCGTTCGCGAAATCCCAGTTAACCAGGTTCCACCACGCCTCGACATACTTTGGCCGCGCGTTGCGATAGTCGATGTAGTACGCGTGCTCCCATACGTCGCAGGTAAGAATCGGCGTCTGACCTTCGCGGATAGGGCATCCCGCGTCATGCGTCGAGATAACCTGGACGGAGCCGTCCTTCGCGCGCACCAGCCATGCCCATCCGCTGCCGAAATGGCCGGCCGCCGCGTCGCTGAATTTTTTCTTGAACGACGCGAAGTCGCCGAAGCCTTTCTTGATCGCATCTGAGACCGCTCCCTTAGGCTCGCCGCCGCCTTTGGGACTCATCGACTTCCAGTAGAAGGAATGATTCCAGTGCTGTCCCGAATTGTTCAACAGCGGCCCCGGTTCAGCGGATTTAACGATCTCTTCGAGCGATGAGTTCGCTAATTTGGTGCCCTCGATCAGCTCGTTGAGCTTGTCGACGTAGGCCTTGTGATGCTTGCCGTAATGGTACTCGAGCGTCTCCGACGAAATTTGAGGCTTGAGCGCATCGATGCTGTAGGGAAGTTCTGGAAGTTTGAATGCCATGATGAAAACCGTCCTTTCGGGCTGGAATCGAGATTCGCGGCCCCGCTGAATGTTGAAAGCAGCTCCCGGTTGGGGTCTCTAATTGACCTTACGCCCGAGCCGGTTCTGAGTCGAATTTTTTGGCTGCGAGAAAGCAAATCTTGCTCTATTGCAAAAACATTCACGCTGTGAAAAACAGATTTCGATTTAGACAGCATTAGTTGGAGGCGAACTGGAGGGAGAGGATTCTAATGCAAGATCTCGTTCTCATGCTGCTCAGATTTCTGCACTTTCTGTTCGGCATCACCTGGATCGGCTTGCTCTACTATTTCAATTTCGTGCAGACGCCGTTCTTCGGCGAGACTGAGCCCGCGGTCCGCAGCGGTGCGATTCAGAAACTGGTCCCGCGCGCGCTCTGGTGGTTTCGATGGGGCGCAATGGGGACGGTGATTTTCGGCCTGCTCTACCTGCTGATGTGGTGGGGGATGCGCCTGCAGTTCGCGATGACGCCGTGGACCGTCGCGATCTTTACCGGCGGCATAATGGGTCTGGTCATGTGGGCCAACGTTTGGTTCGTCATCTGGCCCAATCAGAAAGTGGTGATCGCCAACGCGGTTGCGATGGCCGGCGGAGCGCCCGCCAATCCCGCGGCCGCGGCCTGCGGACGGCGCGCCGCACTGGCCTCGCGCACCAACACGCTATTTTCGATTCCGATGCTGTTCTTCATGGGCGCCGCGAGTCACTACCCACTCTTCACCGAGGCGACCCCCGGCGGCATCACGGGCTGGCTGGTCGTCACGCTGATCGTGATCTTCCTGGTCGAAGCAAATGCGCTCATCGGCACCCAGGGCGCGACCAAGAAGCCGCTCGACTCCATCGCAGGAACGATCCATTCAGGCCTGGGCCTCTGGATCCTGCTGATCGTAATCATCAAGGTCACTCTAGGCTGACCACGCCCACCTATCGACTGTTTTCAGAACAACGGAGCCGCCGACGAAACATCGGCGGCTCCGCATTTTTTATTTAATCCGGTTCCCTTTCCGGTGCCGGAAGGCTCGCTTCTCCGGTCCCCCTTCGTTGTGCAGTGAGGGCCGCTCTTTCTCCGGTCCCCCTTCCACCAGAGGTGTATGTGCGCGGGACATGGGTAACAGGTGTGCGAGGACATGGGTAACACCTGAGCGGCATGCTGGACCTCCAATGGGAGGTGAGCAGGATGCCGTGGCAGGAGGTTACCCGAATGTCGTTGCGCGAGGAGTTTGTGAAGTTGGCGATGCAGGCGGGCGCTAATCGGCGCGAGCTCTGCCGGCGGTTCGGGATCGCGCCGAAGACCGGCTACAAGTGGCTGCAGCGTTATGCGCTGGAAGGCAGCGGCGGTCTCAAGGATCGCTCGCGGCGGCCGCGATACTCGCCGTTGCGCACCGCGTCGGAGGTTGAAGGGCAGGTGCTCCGAATGCGACGTGAGGTGCTCGGCTGTTGGAGCGGACGCAAGCTGGCGCGACGGCTGCTGCGCGCGGGCGGCCCCGAGCTCGCGCCGAGCACTATCACCGGCATCCTGCGCCGCCACGGTCTGCTCAATCAGACCGCGCCGCCGCCGCGTCCCTTTCAGCGCTTTGAGCGCGCGGCACCCAACGAGCTGTGGCAGATGGACTTCAAGGGTCACTTCCCCTTCTTCAATGGCTCCCGCTGCCATCCGCTGACGGTGCTCGACGACCATTCGCGCTCCTCGCTGGTGCTCCAAGCCTGCGCCGACGAGCGCGGCGAAACCGTACGCCCCGTGCTGGTCGACGCCTTTCGCCGCTACGGCTTGCCGGCCGCGATGCTGATGGACAACGGCGCGCCATGGGGCGCGCAACCTAATCACCCTTTCACCGCCTTCTGCCTGTGGTTGATTCGGCTCGGCATCAGAGTCAGCCACGATCGTCCTTATCATCCGCAGACCCAGGGCAAGGACGAGCACTTCCATCGCACGCTTAAGTTCGAAGTCCTGCGCCACTTCAACTTCACCAGCTTCGATCATTGCCAGCGCGAGTTCGACGCCTTTCGCGCGCGCTACAACCTGGTGCGCCCGCATGATGCGCTCGGCCTCGACCCTCCCGTTTCCCGTTATCGCCCAAGTCCGATTCCGTTTCCCGAAACCTTGCCGCCGGTCCAGTATCCGTCCGGTCTGGAGCTGCGCAAGGTTCAGGCTGAGGGCTGGTTCAGCTATCGCGGCAAGCTCTTCCGCCTCTCCAAGGCCCTGCGCGGCTATCCGATAGCGCTGCGTCAGTCCGACGCCGGCGATTCCCTGCGTGAGGTCCTCTTCTGTCACCAGGTCCTCACCACCATCGACCTCGATCACCTTCAGCCCAACCAATGATCTCAACTAAAATGTGTTACCTATGTCCTCGCACATTGCGTTATCTATGTCCCCAGTCCGTACACCCCTTCCACCTGGGGAAGGGGTTAGGGGTTAGGTTCTTCGCCTTCAAGCACGACCCCGATTCCTACTTATTATTCGCAGCCTCCGCCAAAAACGCCGTCAAATCGTCGATACGATTGGCCAACTGCGGCAGCGCGCGCATCGCATGCGTGGTGCGCTTGGGCTGGTACCCGGGCGGATACTTTAGAAATATCACTCGATCATAAATCAGTTCGCGCGACGAACCCGCGATCGGCGGTCCCTGGCTGCCAGGCAAATTCGGGTCCGCGTCATGGCAGACCACGCAGTTCGTCATGTACACGATTCGCCCTCGCTCCGCCGGCGTCATCGGCTTCGACGGCCCGCCGCATGACGACAGCGCAATCGCGAGCATCGTCACGACTGTAAGCTTGAATCGCCTTGATGACCTGAAGTGGCCGAAGATTGTTTGCACGGATGAAATGCGAGGATCGAGTCGCCTCAGAATTCTAGCGAAGGATTTTCGTCGTGTAAGCCATGCACTGCGATCAGAGCAGCGCGATGAACTTAGGCGAACTCGATTCCGTCAATGAGACACGAACAACCTCGTATTCCGCCGGCAACTCCCAGCCCTCGCTCTCGCGATTTTCCAGGCAAAGCTCGATCGCTTCGCGAATGTTGTTGAGCGCCTCGTCGCGAGTTCGTCCCTTGCTGATGCATCCGGGGATAATCGGACACTCGGCAACCAGGAGACCGTCTTCGCCCGGCGTGAGGATCGCAGGTAAATCAGCCACGATTATAGATTAGCTCCGAGCTGCTGAACCTGGTAGCAGCGAGTTTTAGAGTTCGCGGCGGCCGCTTAGCGCACTGGTCAGAGTGGCAGAATCGCTGTATTCGAGGTCGCCGCCCGCCGGCAATCCGCGCGCGAGCCGAGTCGTCTTCACCCCGAGCGGTTTCAGTATGCGCGCGATGTAGAGCGCGGTCGCCTCGCCCTCGACGGTCGCATTGGTCGCGATTATCACCTCGCGCACGACCGCGGGCGGACTAACGCGCGCAATCAGTTCCTTCATCTTGATGTCGTCGGGACCGATACCGTCCAGCGGCGCGAGTGCGCCGTTGAGCACGTGATACACGCCGCCAAAACTGCGCGCCCGCTCGATCGCCATCAGGTCGGCCGGCCCCTCGACGACGCAAATCACTTCGCGCTCGCGCGCTTCGTCGTCGCAAATCTGGCATCGCGGATGGTCCGACAGGCCAAAGCATCCGGAGCACAGACCGACGCGTTCCTTCATTTCGAGCAGCGATTCCGCCAGCGCGATCACCTGGTCCCGCGGGCGATTGAGCAGGTTGAACGCCAGCCGCGACGCGGTCTTCTCGCCGATCCCTGGGAGGCGCGACAACTCTTTGACGAGCCGCGTCATCGCGGGCGGCAGTCCGTCCTGGCGCTTCAGGTTTTCCGCCATCAAGCGCGCTCCGTTATTCGTTGTTGAAGCCGGGAATCTGCATGCCGCCCAGCGGACCGAGCTTGCCCATCTCGTCGGCGAGCATCTTCTGCGCGCGCGCCATCCCGTCGTTGACTGCAACCACGATCAGGTCTTCGAGCATCGCCTTGTCGTTGGCCGCGACGATCGCGGGGTCGATTTCGATTTTGCGCACACGCATCGTGCCGTCGACGACCACTCGCACCATCCCGCCGCCCGATTGTGCCTCAACCGTTTTCGTCGCCGCACTTTCCTGCATCTCTTTCATGCGCGCCTGCAGCGCTTGCGCCTGCTGCATCAATGCCGACAAATCTATTTCCGCCACACTGGTTGCTCCTTACCGCGTGTTCCCCGGCACGCGGCGCATTACTTTGATTCCTTGGCCGAAGCCTGCGCTGAATTCGGCATTTTTAATTCCACAAGCCGCGCGTCCAATGTATCGAACACCCGTCGCACCGAGGGATCCGCAAGCACCACCTGCCGCTCCTCTGGTGTCGCGGAGCGTCGGGCGGCCTCTATCGTCGGCGATGAGGGCGCAATTTCTCTGATCGATTCGATCGGCTTGGACGGCGCCGTTTCTTTGCGCCCATTCTCTGCGTTCTCTGGAGCGACGGGATTGCGTGCGGCCGTCGCGGTAGATGGCAACTCGCGCGTGACGCTCTCAGCCAGGGGCGTCGTCGTGCGAGTGGCCGCCGGGCTCGCCGCGCCGTAGGCCGACAGATCGACTCGAACCGCGCGCCCGAGATGCTCGCTCGCAAGCTCCGCGATAACATTCTTGTTGTCGTTCAGATAGCGAATATAAATGTCGTTGCGCGCGGTGACGGTCAAAGTGTCGCCGTCGAGCATCAGCCCCGCGCCCTGCTCCATGAAACCAGCCAGCGCCGCGCGACGAGCGCGGATAAAATCGCGCAGCTCGGGAAGTTCGCGCGTACCTTCATCGTGAGACTCGCTACGAAGCGGCGCGTCGGCTTTGACTTCGCCCTCGACGCGCAGGCGCCGCGCGCCGCTCGATTGCGGATTCTGCGTCGGCTCCGGTCTCGCGCCGCGGCTTCCAGAGCCACCGCCAGACGACGCGGGCGGAGTGTTCGACGCCGGCGGCGTCGATCCGATCGCACGCAGCAATTCGTCGGCGTCGACCACCGCCGCCAGCGACGCCATCCGCACCACCGCCATCTCGAGCAGCAGGTCGGGGTAGGGCGATTTAAGAATCTGTTCCTGCGAATCGGCCATCAGCCGAAACAGCCGCATGATATCGCGCGCGCTCGCACCCGCCGCGAGCCGCTTCAGCTCCGCCACTTCATGGTCGGGGATATCATCGAGCGGGCTGTCCGAGTCGCCCGCGGGAAGTTTCGCGACCGCGAGATTTCGCAGCGTCTCGAGCAAATCGCGGCCCAACGATTCGAGGTTTGCGCCGCGGCTCGCGAGCTCCCGCACATGCGCCAGCGCTCCCGCCGCGTTCTTCTGCAAAATCGTTTCCGCCAATTTCAGCACGGTGGTCCTGCTGGCGACGCCCAGCGACGACGCCACTTCGGCCTCCGTCACTTTGCCCGACGCCGTCGCGATCGCCGTCTCGAGCATCCGCTCCGCGTCGCGCATGCTGCCGCCGGCCTCGCGCGCGAGCAGCCGCAGCGCGCTCTCCTCGGCCTCGACGCCTTCGCGCCCGGCGAGATCCTGCAGCCGCTCGAGAATCTTCAGATACGGGATGCGCCGGAAGTCGTAGCGCTGCAGCCGCGACAGGATTGTCTCGGGCATCTTCTGCGGCTCGGTCGTTGCGAGGATGAACTTGACGTGCGGCGGCGGCTCCTCGAGCGTCTTCAGCAGCGCGTTGAAGGCCGAGTCGGTAAGCTGATGCGCCTCGTCGATAATATAAATCTTGAAGCGGTCGCGGGCCGGCCGGTAGCTGAGATTCTCGATAATCGCGCGCGCGTCTTCAATTTTGCGGTAAGTGGCGCCGTCGATCTCGTTCACGTCGAGCGAGCTGCCGCTGCGAATCTCGACGCAGGCCGCGCATTCGCCGCACGGATCCGCGGTCGGGCCCTTCTCGCAGTTGAGGCATCGCGCAAGAATGCGCGCCGCCGTGGTTTTGCCGACGCCCCGAATCCCGGTGAACAGGAACGCGTGCGCGATTCGGCCCCGCTTCAGCGCTTCGCCGAGCGTGCGCGTCACGTGCTCCTGGCCGACCAGTTCCGAGAAGCGTTCGGGTCGCCATTTGCGCGCGAGTACGAGATGGGGAGTTTGGGATTCGGCCATCGCGAAATCTTTTCGATCGGGGACTGCCCGTCGAATGATAGCCAGGCACCCCTGCGGCACAGGGTGGCAGCCGGTACCGTTGCTTCCTTCCGGACCTGGCGGGGTTCGCGGCCTTCCCTTGCGCAGGACCCGGCTATCAGCGGCGGGCAGTCCCGAAAATTCTCCAGCGCGGTTTCTTTTGCGCGCCCTATTACAGTATCACAGCCGCGCTCATGCAACTGCAGACGACGAAAATGTTTGGTGCTAATGGTGACTCGATTTTCGTATGCGATGGCGTGGGACTTGCGCGGTTGCTATCACAGTTGTGATGGCATCGCACGCCGACAAGGTCGCAATCGGGCTTATCCAGATGAGTTGTGGGGCTGAGCCGCGCCTCAACCTCGACAAGGCGATTGCGAAAATCGAGGACGCGGCCAAGCGTGGCGCGCAAATCGTCTGCACCCAGGAGCTGTTCGGCGCGCACTATCCCTGTCAGGTCGAGGATCCCAAATTTTTCGATCTCGCCGAGCCGATTCCCGGCCCGACCACCGACGCGCTCGGCGCCGTCGCCAAGGCGCGGAAAATAATTATCGTCGCGTCGATTTTCGAGCGTCGCGCCGCCGGCGTCTATCACAACACCGCGGCGGTTATCGACGAGGCCGGCAAAATTATCGGCCGCTACCGCAAGATGCATATCCCCGACGACCCGCGCTACTACGAAAAATTCTATTTCACCCCCGGCGATCTCGATTTCGTCGCGCATCCGACCTCGCGCGGCGCGGTCGGCGTGCTCGTATGCTGGGACCAATGGTTCCCCGAGGCGGCCCGGCTCACCGCGATGGCGGGTGCGCAGATCCTCTTCTATCCCACGGCCATCGGATGGTGGCATGGCGAGCCGGAAAAAGTCCGGCCCAAGCAGATGAACGCGTGGGAAACGATTCAGCGCAGTCACGCGATCGCCAACGGCGTTTTCGTCGCGGCGGTCAACCGGGTCGGGGTCGAAGGTGAGCTCGAGTTCTGGGGCGATTCGTTCGTCGCCGATCCATTCGGCGAAGTGATCGCGCGCGCGAGCGCCACCGCCGAGGAGACGCTGGTCGCCGAATGCAATCTCGCCAAGATCGAGCAGGTCCGCCGCAACTGGCCCTTTTTGCGTGATCGCCGCATCGACGCCTACGCCGATCTCACGCGCCGCTACCGCTCATAGCCGTGACCGCTATCCCACCTGAGCATCGCCGCCTGCTCGCGGGCTACCGGATGCCCCCGGAGTGGGGGCAGCATCTCGCGTGCTACCTCGCGTGGCCGCATAATCGCGACACCTGGCCCGACAAGTTCGACGTAATCCCGCCGATCTACGCGGACATGGTCGCGAAGATAGCGCGCTTCGAGCCCGTCCGCCTCGCGGTCACCGATGAAAAACAAATTGAGGAAGTGCGCGCGATGATTCACGAGGCCGCCCGCCGCACGGAACAGGAAGCGCCCGGCCCGATCCTGCCGATCGACATATTTCATCTGCTGACCAACGACGCGTGGGTTCGCGACCACGGCCCGATTTTCGTCAATCGTCTGGCGAATGCGGCAGTCGACGGCCCAAGTCAGATCGCGCTCGACTGGCGCTTCAACTCGTGGGGCGAGAAGTATGGCGCATTCGATCTCGACGACGTCGTTCCGCAAAAGCTCGGTGCGCGGTACGGCTTCGAAGTGATTGAGCCGGGCATCGTGCTCGAAGGCGGCTCGATCGACGTCAACGGCGCGGGCTGCGTGCTCACCACGGAGTCGTGCCTGCTCAACGCCAATCGAAATCCCACGCTCAGCCGCGCCGACATCGAAGACTACCTGCGCACATACCTGGGAGTGACCAAGGTGCTGTGGCTCGGCGACGGAATCGCCGGCGACGATACCGACGGACACATCGACGACCTCGCGCGCTTCGTCGCCCCCGACTCTATCGTTACCGTGGTCGAGGACGATCCGGCCGACGTGAACTACGCCGTCTTGCGCGACAACCTCGAGCGCCTCCGCGCGATGCGCGATCAGGACGGCCGCCCCTTCAAAATCGAAACGCTCCCGATGCCCCCGGCCGTCATCCACGACGGCACGCGCCTGCCCGCTTCGTACGCGAACTTCTATATAGCGAACCGCGCCGTCCTGATGCCGACCTTCGACTCCCCATCGGACGCGATAGCCTCCGCAACGCTGTCCCGCCTTTTGCCCGGGCGCCGGGTGGTCAGCGTCCCGTCGACCGACCTGGTGTGGGGCCTCGGCTCCGTCCACTGCCTGAGCCAGCAACACCCCGCTCCCCCGACCGTGTGACTTTCCAGCCCTGGTCATCTGTGATCGTGACGGAGCGATCACTGAGTGTGACATGGATCTCGGACCGCGGCGCATAATTGTTCGTCATCCTGCCGCTCGGCGATGCTTGCTTCGTCAGAATAACAAACATTAAAAATTTTGAGTTTGAAGTTGACAGACTTAATATTTAGATCAATATTAGACCTCAATGAGGCCTATTATTCTGAAATGTCCGTCATGCGATGGCAATCTGACCGTCTCGCGTCTCGAATGTCCCGACTGCTCGATCTCTATCGATGGCGAGTTCGCGCCGCCCGCGCTCCTTAAGCTCAGCGGCGCGCAAATCGATTTCGTCGAGGTATTCATCAAGAACCGCGGCGTCATTCGCGAGGTCGAGCGCGAACTCGGCGTCTCGTATCCGACCGTGCGCGCGCGCCTCGACGACGTCATCACCGCGCTCGGCTATTCCCCGAAGTCGGGGGCCGAGGCTGCGACCTCCGACGACACCGGCTCGCGGCGCCGCTCGGTCCTGGCCGATCTCAAGGACGGCAAACTCACGCCAGACGAAGCGCTCGCCGCGCTCAATGAACCAAGCATTAAAGGCGACTAAAACGTAAAACGCTCAGGCGACTGAAAAAGGGAATGCACCATGGCTATCTCGACAATCGATGGAGTTGAATCAATTCGAATCCTGCGCGCCGGCGGAAATCTGAAAATCACTGGCAGCGATCGCGCCGCCATAGAGATCGACTCGGGCGTCGAGCCAAGAGTGACCACCAACGCCGGCGCTGCCGAAGTGACGCTCCGCGACAACGCGGTCATCACCGTTCCCGCGGGCGTCACGGTCGAAGTCGAAGACCTCGCCGGCAACCTCGACCTGTCGGATCTCGCCACTCCCTTCATCGTCACTCGCGTGCGCGGCAATCTGCACGCGCGGCGTATCGGCGCCATCTCGATGCGCGACACCGTCAGCGGCAACGTCACTATCAAGGAAGCCGGCGCTGTTGACGGCGTCAAGGTTCGCGGCGCGTTCTCGGTTGAATCGGCGGGCGCGATCACATTCAGCCACGTCGCCGGCGAACTGGATTGCCGCGCAATCGACGGCGAAGTGGCGATCGAAAAAATTGCCGGCGGCGCGCGTCTGACCAACCTGTGCGCGCCGTTCATCGCGCGCGTCATCGGCGGACATCTCGAAATCGAAGATGCCGCACACGCCGAGGCTGGTGTCGTTGGCGGCAGGGTGCGCGCCTCGAACCTGTCGGGCGGGCTGCAGATCGGCAAAATCGGTGGCAAGCTCGCGGCCGACAACGTAGCCGGAGAGGTCGCGGTCGGCTTTGTCGGCGGCAACGCGCGCATCAGCCACGTTGGCGGCTCGCTGAATCTTGAAGATGTGGGCGGCGCGATCGATCTCGCGGGTCCGTTTCCGCTCGAAAAAGCCTGGAGCGTCGCCAGCCGCGGCCGCGTCAACCTCGAAGTGGATGCGAGTGCGTCGCTCGAGCTCGACGCTTCCGCCGGATGGGGCCGAATCCGCACTTACGGCATCGACGCCTCCGCGCTCAAGTGGCTCGACCGCAACCACATTCACGGAACCATCGGTCCCGACCCCGCCGCCGGCGCGCGCACGAAAATAGCAATCGAGACGCGCGGTGCGGACGTGATTGTCGCCAGCGCCGACGCCCGCGAGCGCGATTTCTCCGGCCGCGGCTATCGCTCGCGCGCAGGAGGCTTCTCGGCTCCGTTCGAAGACCTGGTCGACGACCTCGGCGGTGAGATTCCGACATTCGTGCGCAGCGTGCTCGATGCGGCCGGCCAGTTCGTGGCCGAGAGCGGCGGTCTTTCGAGCGGAATCGTGCGCGAGGTCACCCGCGACGT
The DNA here is from genome assembly GCA_963850125.1 of uncultured delta proteobacterium. Lineage (GTDB taxonomy): Bacteria > Desulfobacterota > Binatia > Binatales > Binataceae > Binatus. Next base: position 155,137 of record CAWKKB010000007.1, read on the forward strand.
GAAACGCAGCGTCAGTGAAGGGCTGCGCGAGGTCGAACGCGCCATTTCGGAAATCGAAGAGCGGGTGCCAGAGGACGTCGGCGAGCGACTCTCGAAACTCGGCAAGGAAATCGGCGATCTGATCGCGCAGGCCGTGCGCGGCGGCTCGCGCGAAGCGCGCACCGAGATGCGCGAGCGGGTGCGGCAGGCCGCGCGCGAGATGCGCGACAAAATCCGCGAAGCGGCCCGCGACGTCCGCCGTGCGCACGACCAGTCCGGAAGCACTACTCAGTCGAATAGTCAATCGACTACTCAGTCCGATGCTGAAAAGCCGGCCTCGAGTAGTAAGTCGGCGCAATTCAGGCCCGGCGCAACCGAGAAGCTGAGCCACGACGATGCGATCCTGGAAATCCTCGCCGCCGTGAAAGACGGCCGCCTCGAGCCGGACGAAGCCGACGACCTGATCAACGCATGGATGGAAGTCTCGCGCGGCGACGAGGTCCGCCACTGACGCAGCTAAACGCGATTTCTTTTACGTCGGCATCCTGGGCTCTTCTTGCGATCGTTCACGGCGAGAATCATATGATCGAGTTGAATCGCCATCGCACGCCCTCATTTATGGCCGCCCTTTTGTCTCGTCGAAATAACGCATCGCGCACGCGATGTTTCCTTCGGTGTCTTTGAACTGGATCAACTCGCCGACGCCGGGAATCACGATCTTGGGCACCGTGATCTGACCGCCCTCCTTCTCGATGAGCCTGGCGATCGCGTCGACGTCATCAACCGCGATGGTGCACTCGAAGCCTACGCTGCGATGGCCGTCATCGGGACGGCCGTGCACGGCGCCGTGGATGCCGGGGTCGCTCTCGTCGCCGGTCGCGATCATAAAGAAGTCCGGCGGTCCCCACGGCGAGAAGCGCCATTCGAACACGCGCTCATAGAATTTCCGCGCGCGCGCCACGTCATCGGCGCGAACATCAAAGTGCGAAATGTTCCTCGCGACCATGAGAACCTCCTCATGAAACTGGGCCATGGTAGCATTTGGGCGGATGGCCGTCTTGCGATAGATTGCCAAACGATGCCGAAAAAGCGCCATTGGTTTTTCGACTCATATAAGTACCAGGTCCGCACTGGAATTGTTCCTGAGTATCCCGATGGCCACGTCATCAAAACGCATTCGCATCCGTGGCATCAGTTGGTCTACGCGTCGAAGGGAGTGATGACCGTGCGGACGCCGGAAGGCGCGTGGGTGGTTCCTATCCATCGCGGCGTCTGGGTCCCTGCCCGCACGCGCCACTCGATCCAGATGTCCGGACCCGTCTCGCTGCGAACGCTCTACCTCGTGCCGCGGCTCAGCCGCGCGCTGCCCGACGAGACCCGCGTCATCGGCGTGTCTCCCCTGCTCCGCGAATTGATTCTCCGCATCGTCGAGCTCGACGGCCTGAACGTGCGGGTTCCCGCTCATGCGCACCTCGTTTCGGTCCTGCTCGATCATCTTCACGTGATGCAATCCGACGCGGTCCATCTTCCGTTGCCGCGTGATGCGCGCGCGAAGCGGATCGCCACGATGCTGCAGAAGGAACCGTCAGATACCCGCTCGCTGATCGAGCTGTCGAAGCTCGCGGGCGCCAGCAAGCGCACCGTCGAGCGGCTGTTCAAGCACGAAACCGGCCTCGGCTTCGGCAAATGGCGTCAGCAACTCCGGCTCGGTCACGCGCTGCGACTGCTGGCCGCCGGCGACGCGGTGACGACGGTCGCGATGGACGTCGGCTACGAGAGCATCAGCGCATTCATCTCGGCGTTTCGGATGACCTTCGGCAAAACCCCCGGCCAGTATTTCCGCGCCGTATGACCACTACTGGTTGTAGCGCGCGTCCTCTGCTATTGAGGTTCGCTGAGAGCGGTGGAGGGGAGCGGGCAGATCGAAACCGGCAAAGATCGCGGGGCCTTGCTAGCGGGATGGGCGCTGACTCTGCTACTTGGCGGAGTCGACTTGATCTGGGCGGACCGGCTGGGTCTGAGGTTCGTTGGCTGGACGCGCGTCTCCTGCATTGTAATACTTCTGCTCGCCGTCGGATTTATCTACGGATACTCGGGACGCAGCCGCAGGTTGTCGGACGCTGGCAACTACGCCGCAATGTGGGTCGCGTTCTCAGCCGCGGGCGCCATTTCAACCTATCTCTTTGCGACGATCGCAATGCCGTTGCGAGACGCCGAATTTGTCGCGATCGACGCGTCGATGGGCTTCCATTGGCTCCCGTGGTTCCAATTCTTCCAAAGCCATCGCGTGATCGAACTCCCGCTGTTCCTCGCCTACTTCACGTTCCTGCCGCAAATCGTCGGATCGATCCTGTACTTTGCGCACTCCGAGCAGACCGTCCGAAACGCCGAGATGATATGGATTGCGATGCCCGCGCTGATCGTCACGACGATCGTTTCAGCAGTGCTTCCTGCAGTAGGTCCGTATGTGCATTTCTTCGGGCGTCAGACCCCGGATATCGTGGTGCTGATGAGTTTGCGGGCGGGTGGTGCGCATACCTTTGCAATCGACCGCATGCAAGGAATCATCACGTTCCCATCGTTCCACACAATTTTGGCGATCGTCTTCATCTATGTGCATCGTCCGCCGTCGCGCTCGTTCCTGCCAGTCGCCATCCTGAACGGGCTGATGATTCTGGGGATACCGTCTGAGGGGCATCACTATTTGATCGACATGATTTCCGGTGGCGTGATAGCAGCGGGCTGCATCGCAATCGTTAGAGCCGCCGCGCCCGTGATTTCACCGGAGGTGCCAGCGGCATACCGCGTCCAAGCGTAGCGAGACATCAGATAAAGAGCTGAAAGATTCGACTTGAGCTTGAGAATCAGCTTCAATGGTCAAACTCTGAAGGTTGGCAACGTTCTTCACAAAGCCTGCTGAGCCGAACATGCAAATGATAAGAAGCGGAATTCTCCCGTTGATGATGCTGCTCGTGGTGGCGGCTCCGTCGGTTGGTTTCGGCGATGAATCGAGCCGTCCCGCGAATAGCGACGCTACCAGCCCATGCACTCGCTATGCGCCGGGCAGTGTAGTGACCAATCCGACGGACCTGTTCAGCAAGCACGGCATCCTCACGGTCAACCTGTCCTACAACACCGAGGTCGACGCGGATAGCCGCATTTTATATTGCTTCACGATGCCTGACGGCACCGAATCTCCGACGCTTCATGTGCATCCGGGCGATCAGCTAGTCGTAAACATCACCAACAATCTTCCTGCTCCGGTTGATGACGGCGCTTTGCGGATGGCCACGTCGGCATCGGATGTGTGCGGAGCGTCGTCGATGGGTCCGGATTCCGTCAACGTTCATTTTCATGGGACCAACACGTCGCCGGTCTGCCATCAGGACGAAGTGATCCACACCCTGATCAATGCGGGAGAGACATTTACCTACGACGTGAAATTTCCGAAAAACGAACCTCCCGGACTCTACTGGTACCATCCGCACGTTCATGGACTCGCTAACGCGGCCGTGCTGGGCGGAGCGTCTGGCGCAATCGTGGTGGAGGGGCTGGAAAAAGTGCAGCCGGCAGTGGCGGGGCTGACGCAGCGAATCTTTGTCATTCGCGATCAGACCGTAGCCGGCCTGCCGCCGCCTGGCGGTCCGAATAACGTGCCTTCATGGGACGTTACGCTGAACTACGTTCCGATTCCTTATCCCGCCTACACGCCGGCGATCGTCAAAATCAAGCCGGGCGAAAAACAGCTCTGGCGGGTCGTCAATGCATGCGGCGATACGCAAGTGGATCTCCAACTCCAGTACGATGGGAAGCCGCAGACGGTGGAAGTGGTCGGCCTCGACGGCGTTCCCACCGGGTCTCAGGACGGCACGCGCAAGGGCAAGCACGTCATGATGACCGATGTTTTTATTCCGAATGCGGGACGCGCGGAATTTATCGTCAAGGGCCCTGCGAAGTCGGTGAAGAACGCAACTTTTCTGACCCTCAATGTCGAAACCGGGCCGATCGGAGACGTCGATCCGCAGCGCCCGCTCGCGACTCTCACCAACCCCAAGTCAACCGACCAGACAGCGGAATTGAAAATGCCGGCGGTATCGGGCGCGCCGGGACCGCAGCGCTTCGAGGGTCTGGCGGAAGCGACGCCAACGACTCAGCGCACGCTGTATTTTTCCGAGGAGAGTATAGACGAGCGCAATCCAACCTTCTGGTTCAACACCGAATTCTTCATCACCGTGGTGGGGGCGACGCCGCAAATATTTAACCCCAACAACCCTCCCGCGATCACGACCACGCAAGGATCGGTGGAAGACTGGACCATCGAGAATCGCACCCAGGAAGTCCATGAATTTCACATGCACCAGATTCACTTCCTGCTGCTCGCAATCAACGGCGTGCCGGTGCCGAAGGCGCAACAGCAACTCCATGATATGGTTCAAATCCCTTTTTGGACCGGTTCGGGACCATACCCCAACGTAACGGTCCGCATGGATTTTCGGGGCCCGGACATCGGCGACTTCGTCTATCATTGTCACATCCTGGCGCATGAAGACGGCGGGATGATGGCGATCATTCGGGTTCTTCCCGCCCAAACGGGATGGTTTGGTCCGTACGGGAAATTCCACACGCTGCTCGCTTCAATTGGATGGCCATACGCGCAGAAAACCGCAGCGTGGTGCGTGAACGGCAGAACCGTCGAGCGCGATCGCGATTACGGCGTCACCGGAACAGGGGAGACGCGAACGCAGCTGTTTGGCGGTCTGATGTTCCTGGTTCTGACCGGCACTCTCCTGGCAATCGTCGCCGGGTGAAGGCCTTGTGATCCGAATGCGGTGCTCAGGATCGATTCGGACTTATCGGACTTGCGTAGTCCTCGGCGCGATCGCATTTGCGATTACGATTGTCGCGGCCTTCACCGCGTCGTACGCGCAAATTGCTACCTCGCAGTGGCCGATGTTCCATCACGATCTCACGCACACGGGATTGAGCCAGTTTGATACCAGCACCAATCCCGGCATGCAGAAGTGGTCGTTCGCAACCAGCGGAGTTGTATATTCCTCGCCGACGATTGGACCCGATGGAACAGTCTACGTCGGTTCTTACGACGGCAATGTCTATGCGATAAATCCCGACGGCACGCAGAAGTGGGCGTTCACAACCGGAGCCGACGTGTCCGCTTCGCCGGCGGTCGGCCTCGATGGAACCATCTATGCCAGCTCGGAAGATCACAATCTCTACGCGCTAGACCCTGGCGGTACGCAGAAATGGGCCTTCACAGCCGCAGATGACGTGTCCTCTTCGCCGGCGACTGGATCTGACGGCACCATTTACTTCGGCTGCTATGACGGCAATCTCTATGCGGTAAACCCGGCGGGCACGCTCAAATGGAAGTTTGCAACGGGAGCCGCGGTGGATTCCTCGCCGGCGATCGGTGGCGACGGGACGATTTACGTCGGCTCGCTTGACGAACACTTATACGCGGTAAATCCGGACGGCACGCAGAACTGGTCGTTCGCAACCGCTGCTATTTTGACATCCTCGCCCGCGATCGGCGCCGATGGAACCATCTACTTCGGATCCTACGACGACCATCTATACGCGTTGAATCCCGGCGGCACGCTCAAATGGAAGTTCGCAACTGTAAGTGGGGTCGAGTCTTCGCCGGCAATCGGCGCCGACGGAACCATCTACGTCGGCACGATCGACACCAGCGACCTGATCTACGCTGTGACTGACGGCGGCCAGGGCGTGGTCACGCAGAAGTGGGCGTTCAAGGCTGGTGAGGATGTGGAATCGTCGCCGGCGATTGGCGCCGACGGGACTATTTACGTTGGCGCTGACGACGATAACCTTTACGCAATAAATCCCGACGGCACCCTCAAATGGAAGTTCGCAACCGGCGCATTCGTTTATTCCTCGCCGGCGATCGGCGCCGACGGGACTGTCTACGTGGGATCCGAGGACAACAACATTTATGCGGTCGGTGTTTCCAGTTCTACCCCGACCCCAACTCCGAGTATCGCGCCAACCGCAACGCCCACCGCTACAGCGACGCCGACGCCGGTACCGGTTACGCTCGAGATCAATCCGAAGGCGCTCAGGTTTCCGAAGACTGCGGTTGGAACATCGAGTAAGCCGAAGACGGTGAAGGTGTCCAATCCCAAGGGCAGCACGAAGCATCGAGGGAATCCGGTGCTGATACAGACGATTTCCAACCCCGGGATTTTCACGCAGACCAACAACTGTCCCGCGACTCTGGCGGCCGGCGCGCAATGTACAATCTCAGTGACATTCACTCCGAGCGCCCCCGCGAAGCAGACGGCCACGGTGAAGATTACCGACAATGCAAAGGGTACGCCGCAGACGGTGCAACTCAGCGGCGTCGGGCATTAGGGGGCAGGCGGCGCGGCTAGGGTTTGAAGGTTTTGAGCGCGGTCAGGATTTTGGTCGTCAACTCGCTGTTCAGGGTCATGCCTTCGAGCGCCATCCCTTCGAGCGTCAGGCAGACGATGTGCGGGATCAACTCGTAGAATGGGCTGGCTCCTTCGGGCCGTGGAAAGAGTTCCTCGAACGATCGATTGATCAACTCCGTAAGCCGATCGTTCGCAGCGCTCACCGACTGTTGCAGATACGCATCGGTGCGGCTCGCGCCCACCAGTTCGATCCACGCCGTCGTCAGCCGGCCGTTCGAAATTTCCCACAACATATCGATCGCCGTCGCTCGCCGATCGTTCTCATTTGTGAGGCGGCTCACCTTCTCTTTTATCTCGCCGAACTTCAACTCGAACAGATGCTCGACCGCGCTGGTGAGCAGCTCTTCTTTCTTCGGGAAATGATAGAGCTGCGCACCGCGAGAGAGGCCGGCACGCTCGGCGATTTCAGAAGTCGTCGTATTCGCATAGCCGCGATCAATTAGGCATCCGATAGCTGCGTCGAGCAGGCGCCGGCGCGTTTCGGCGGTTTTCTCGTCCTGCGTGAGCCGTTGTCTGAGGTTGGTTGGTGAAGGGGAGCCCATAACGCCGCAATCGTAGCAGACTGTAAGTTGTTATCAAGTAATTTCGCTGGACGGTGGGATTAGGACCGCTACTGCAAGAATATCGCTATTCCACGTGATATGAATTCATCATGCCGGCGGTGAGGGTGTGACGGTGGGAGCGAGGGGCATGACGGGCTGGCGGCGCTCGATCGCCGAGTACAGCGATCGACGCGTGTTGCTTATCCTGCCGCTGGGTTTCGCCAGCGGACTCCCGCTGCTGCTGACGTTTTCGACCCTCTCGGCCTGGTTCGCGACTGCCGGCGTGAGCCGCGCGACAATCGGCGCTTTTGCGCTGGTCAGTGCGCCGTACGCGCTGAAGTTTCTGTGGTCACCGTTGATTGACCGTCTCCCGCCGCCGATTCCAATCGGCCGCCGGCGCGGATGGGGTATCCCGATACAACTTGCGCTTATCGCGGCGACGCTTGCGCTGGGCTCATGCAATCCCAAAGTCGATCTGGAGCGCATGGGAGTGCTGGCGCTCCTGGTTGCGTTCCTGTCTGCCAGCCAGGACGTCGTGATTGACGCGTACCGGGTGGAAATCCTGACGCCCGAGCAGCAGGGTCCCGGAGCTGCGATGATCCAGACCGGCTACCGGATTGCGATGCTGGTGGCGGGCGCGGGCGCGCTGATTATCGCGGCCCGCTTCGGATGGTTCGCGGCCTACGCGACGATGGCGGCGCTGGTGAGCGTCGGGATGCTGGTGTTCATTTTCGGGCCCGAGCCCGCGATACCGCCCGAGGCAGAGCCGCATATCGGCGCGCGCGGATGGGATGCGGTCCGCGAATGGATCGCGACTGCGGTGACCGGTCCGTTCGCCGATTTCATGCGACGGCCAGTGTGGCCGGCGATCGTCATTTTTATCGTGGGTTACAAGCTCGGCGAAGCGATGGCGGGCGTGATGGCGATGCCGCTGTACATCTCGATCGGGTTCTCGCTCAACGAGATCGCCGCGATCTCGAAGCTGGTCGGATTCTTCGCGACTGTGGCCGGCGCGATTATCGGTGGCGTGGTGACGTCGAAGCTGGGCGCGATGCGCGCGCTGATCGTGTGCGGGATTCTGCAGTCCGCCGGCAATTTATTTTATGTACTGCAAGCCGTGGGCGGGCATCGGCTTGATTATCTCGCGCTGTGCGTGGCCGCCGAGAATCTTACCGGAGCGATGGCAGGCACTGCGCTGGTAGCTTACCTCTCGGACCTGTGCTCGCCCGCGTTCACCGCAACTCAGTACGCGTTACTGTCGTCGCTGGCGGCGGTGGGGCGCACGATGGTCGCGTCGCTCGGAGGAGTGCTCGCGGACAAGCTCGGCTGGGTGCAGTTTTTTCTGCTCACGACAGTAGCGACGATTCCAGCGCTGTTGCTGCTGGTCTGGATTGCGCGGCGGGATCCTACACCGTGGCACAAACGGCGAGATTCTATATCCGCCTGACTCGCGGGTCGATCTTGCGCCCGCCGTGCTCCGGTCACCCGAAGAACCAAGTCCGTCGAATAAACTTTTACTCACGGCCATCTTCCGCGTTGAGACCGAGGCGTCTGATACTGTGCGGAAATGAGTCCCTCGCGAGCATCGAACGCCCGAAGACTTCGCGGGCTCAAGAACATCTCGTGGCTCACGACCCGCCAACTCGACAAGCTCTACAACGCGCTCACGATCAGCATCGTGGAAAAGCGCGGGATCATTTTCGATGAAAAGCACTCACCCAACTCCGCATACATCCTGCTTTCAGGGGTAGCCAGGATCACGTGCCGCAATCGCAAGGGCCAGCGCACGCTGGTGATAATGGTCGCGCCCGGCATGGTTCCCGGCTTTCCGCCGCCGGTGCCCGGCATCAGCTATAATTTTCGCTGCGAAGCGGTCACCGTCTGCCGCATAGGCGCAGTCGAGCTCGAGAGCTTCATCGAAATATCGCTCGGGATAGCTTCGGCGGACTTCAGGCGGATGGCGTCGAGCTACCTGGGGCGCTGGGATCTGGTTCAACTGCGTTGCGCAAACTTCATGAGCTGCACATTGGAAGAGCGGCTGGCTCTGATCCTGCTCGAGCTCTGCGAAAATTTCGGCGCTCCCGACCCCAAAGGGATACGTTTGACGTTGCCGGCTCGGCATCGGGATCTCGCCGAACTGGTCGGCGCCTCGCGGCCGCGAATCACCGAACATCTGATCTTGTTTGAACGAAAGCATCTGATCTCCCGGAATCGTCGTCAACTGGTAGTCAACAGAGAACGGCTGGAAACCTTCTTGTCGGAAGCTCATATCGCGAGCGATGATGTCGCGCTCCGTGCCAGCGCATCATAAGTTTGGACTAGCAAACAGTTGACGGCTGCTGCCTACGGCTTCTACCGCGCCTTTCTTAGGTTCTTTTTAGCACAAAGTATATGTAATGCCGGTTACATCTCATTTCCTTTCCAGCATGCAACAGCGTATGGTTTCTAGTGGGCACGGGTGCAAACTTGAATGAACGGAACACCTCACGCGAAACGGACCTGGATCGGCTGAGCAGACTCAAAGCATTGTCGTGGCTGTCGCAGTCTGAACTCACACTCCTCATCGGCGCAATGGCGCTGGCCAACTACAAACGTCACTCGGTAATTCTGCGCGAGGTCGCGCTCGCGCGCGATGCACACATTTTGTTAGCAGGTATCGCGCGCATCACCTGCTGCAACGCGCGCAATGAGCGCGTCACAGTTGCGATGCTCGCACCGGGGCCGATTCCCGAATTTCCGGCGCTGCCGCTCAGTCAGTCAAGGTTCCAGTGCGAGGCTTACAACGATTGCCGGGTTGGCACTGTCAGTTGGGATGACTTCGACGGCATCACCGTGAATGCTACTGAGTCGGCCTTCAAACAGTTTCATCGCAATGATTTGAAGCAGTGGTATCGCCTCCTGCTGCGCAGCTCGAGCTTCCTGAACCTTGGACTCCATGAGCGAATCGCTATCGCGCTGCTGGAATTGTGCGCCGACTTTGGAATCGAGGAGTCGCGCGGCACGCTGCTGCGCGTATCCTTCAGCCACAAGGACATCGCCAACCTGGTGGGCGCATCAAGGCCCAGGGTAACGGAGCATCTGGCGCGATTGGAGCGCGAGAAGTTCGTGATACGGCAAGGGCGGCAGATTGTGGTGCAGGTCGCCAAACTATTCGACTCGATGAACGCGCAGGCAGGTGCGCATCTCAATTGATCGCGTCGCTGACCATGCCGCGCGCGAAGGGCAAGCTTTGGAAACTGAACTCAATCTGATACGAGTCGAGTTGATCGACGATCCCGCCACGATCGCCGAGGTCGGATTCGAGGCCCGATGCGACGGCGACGACTTGATCTGCCGGCGATGCGCAGACGCGCAACGGGTGATCGTCGCAATCCTGGTAGTGCCGGCGGGAGGACACGCGCGGTGGGCGCTGTGCGCGGACTGTCTGCTCGAAATGCCCTGAAGCGGCGCGATGCGAGAGAGATATGAACAGAAAAGTTGATCCATGGCCAAATCCAGGCGACCTGCTGCATGCGGCGCTCGAGGGTTGGCTGGTCGCCGAGTTCAACGATGCGGTATGGCCGAAAATGCGGCCCTTACCTCTGATCGAGGCGCGCCGCGGACAGGGTCTCCAAAGTCTCAGAGCGAGCCGCGTTTCGGGTTCCGCTTGCCTCAGGCCTGCCAGGTAGCAGCACTAGCTCAAGCCGAGCCGCGCGCGGGCATAGAGTTCGGCGGAATTGTCGAAATCGATGCTGGCGTGCTGCGCGCCGACATTTACGTTCCGAAATGCGGCCTGAAGCGCGCTCGGTGAGTACACCGCGTGCGCGCCGGAACCTGAGAACATTCGCGCAACGGCGCGACGGCATAGCTCGGCGGAATACGCCGCCTGCCATTTTGCGCGCACGCGATGATCATTGTCGAAGCTCTCGCCCGTCGTCACCAGGCGATCGAATTCGCCGAGTATGTCGTGAATCAAAAGATCCGCAGAGCGAATCTCGGCGGCGGCTTCCGCCAATCGCACTTGCGTCGGCGCGTGTTCGGCCTTTCGCGCGCCAGTCAAAATGACGCGGCGCTCCATCGTGCGTTCGATGAATTGACGCAGCGCAAACTTCGCGGAACCGAGCACCGCGGTCGCGACCGACACTGACAGCATCGCCTCAGCCGAGAGTCGATACAGATTGGTGGGGTGATTGGCGGCGTGAGGACTCGCACCGCGAAAGAGAATTCGCGTGTCGATGGTTCGAACGGAAGGCACAAAGACATGGTGAGCCAGCACGTCCTTACTGCCTGTCCCCTGCAGGCCCATCACGTGCCAGGTGTCATCGACTTCGAGATCGGCGCGCGGCACCACGACGTGAACCGAGGGGCGATGCGTCGCGGGATCCGCGCATCCGAGGATTACCCAATCGGCATGATCGACGCCGCTGCAAAATTGCCATCGTCCTTCGACGCGGAAACCGCCATCGACCGGATTCGCGGTTCCCTGCGACGACAAGGTTCCCGCGACCAGGCCATCGCGACCGTCGCCAAAGACTTCGTCCTGCGCAGCCTCCGGAAACGAACCGAGGCACCAGTGATGCGCACCCATGACCATCAGCACCCAGCCGCTCGAGGGGCACGCCTCGGAGAGCAATGTGACGGCGTCGGCGAGCGTCCGCAGACTCAGCTCGTAGCCGCCGACGCGGCGCGGCTGCGGAATCCGGAACAGGCCGGCATCGACGACGGCGGCCATGCTTTCGGCAGTGAGCTTGCGGGCGGCGTCGCATTCGCGGGCATGCGCGGAGAGCGTCGGCGAAATCGCGGCGGCGCGGCGCATGATTTCATCGTGATCGATCTGCATAGCCACTCCAGTAGTCAGATCGCTTTTCAAATGACTATCAGCAATAGCCAGTTCATCGCGGCGCGAGCGCTTCGAGCGCGCGCTCTTCGGGCGTCGCGCGTTCGCGATTGCCGCCTGCAGCAAGACTCCACGCACCGGCGCTGCCTTCAGGCCTAAGCGGCGTGATGCAGACGTGCGTCGCACCGGCCTTATAGTGTGCGGCGACGCGATCGCCGATCGTCTGCTCGTCGCCCCACGCAACCATCGCATCGACCAGCCGGTCGCTGCCGCCGTCGGCGAAGTCCGAATCATTAAAGCCCATCAGCCTGAAGCTTTGCAGGTAGTTAGGCAGCCCGAGGTAGAAGCGGATCAACCCTCGAATCGCGGTGCGCGCCTTGCTGGCGTCCTTTTCCAGCATCAAGATCTGTTGCACGCAAATCAATTTGTCCGGTCCGATCCCGGCGCGAATCTGCGCGGTCCGTTCCGGTGTAATGAACGTCGGGAGCGTTCCGTCCGCCTCGGCCGCTGCGAGCTTGAGCATCTTCGGAAGCAGGGCGGCGACGATGATCGGCGCTTCGGACGACGGCTGCACCGCACCGTACGGAGCCTCCTTGAGCCGCGCAAGATAGTCGCGCATGAAGGTCAGAGGCTTCGCGTAGTTGATTCCCACTCGCGCCATCATTGGTGCGTGACTGATTCCGATGCCCAGGACGAAGCGATCGGGGAATAGTTCGGCCAGCGTCCGCGCGCCGCTCAGCATAGCGACCGGTTCGCGCTTCCAGACATTGACGATCGCGGTGCCGACGATCAATTTCTCAGTAACCGTGAGCAGGTGCGCGGCCAGCGCGAACGGATCGCGGCCGAAGGCTTCGGGAAACCAGAGCGCACTGTAACCGAGCTTCTCGACCTTGCGCGCAAATCGCGCGAGCTCGGCCCCCGCCATGGAATCCAACAATGCATCAACGCCGACGGTGCCAAGATTCATCGGATGAAACCTCCACGAAGCAAATGGCTCGCGGTCACTCCGACCATTACGCTCGAAAGCGGAGACTGACAAGCAGATGTTGATTCAATTGGCTTTATCGGCCACGGCTCCTTGATATGTTAGACCAGCCGTGAAGAAAACGTTTTGCATGGTAATGATCGCATTCTTATTTTCGTGCGGCAGTGCGGCGACGGATCCGCCGACTGCGTGCGGGCCGTTTGGCGCTCCGTCGGCGGCGGTAATTTCCGAAGTCGTACCCAGTTGCGGCGAGGGCAAGCTGCTCGGCCCGTGGAAAGACGCGGACAAAATAGATCGATACTCATGCCTCTACGAGCCGAAAGGCGCCACACCTAATAGCAAGTTACCAATGGTCGTATACTTACATCCATCGCTGTTCTCCGCCGGATGGATTACTCAGACCAATATACTTGACCTCCAGAACTCCGTCTCACTCAGTGACGATCCGAAGAATGTCGGATACGTAGTTCTGGCGCCGGAGGGACGCAAGACGACCCATTACTATCCGTTCCCGGATAACAAAGGAGTCGGATGGGACAATTGGTATCGCCAGTTTAACCCGGCGGGTGACGTAAGGATCGGAGACACGATCTGGCGGGAAAATGCGGACGCGGCAACGATCGATCATTTCGTCGCGGCCGAAGTCGCGACCGGCAAGGTCGATACTGCGCGGATTTACGTATCCGGATGGTCCAACGGCGCCGCGATGGCTCTTTTGTATGCGGTGAATCGCCCGAATATCGCGGCGGCCGCAGTTTATTCCGCGCCTAATCCATTCGGCGCATTCGACGATCCTTGTCCGCAGCAGCCGGTCGCCGGAACGCCTGCGAGCATCAGAAAGATTCAGATTTTCAACCCGAGCGCTCGAACGATGCATGTTCATAACGCCTGCGACGTCGGCGGGATCTGTCCCAACGATGAGCTGATGGCGAGTGAGCTGAATGCAGCCGGAGTGTTTGTCGATGACGTGATCCTCGACAATCATCATCACCAGGTCCACGCCTGCACAGATTCGTGCGGGACCGATCCACAGGCTCCCGAGAAATCCACTGCGAGTATGACCGGAGCTCTGATCGGTCTCGGCAACCACACGCGATGGCCCAAGGAGTGGATGCCCGCGATGCTGGATTTTATGCGGCAGCATCCGTTGAAGAGCGCGCCATAGGACGATATTCAGTTTCGCGACTGTGCTAATCAGAACTTGCTCGTAGGGTCGGAAAAACGAGGTCGAAAAGACGAGGTCGGATTGAGCATGCAAACCAGGACCGTCAGTGAAAATTGGTCGCCGGCAAATCTGATCGATCTCGAACGCTACCCGATTCTCGACCTGAGCGGTGAGCGGACGCGCGAGCTGACGCGTCATTGCCGCGAGCAGCTCGATCGGACTGGCGCATGCGAACTGCCTGGCTTTCTCAAGCCAGAAGCGGTTGCGACGCTCGTGCGCGAGGGCGATTCGCTCGCGTCGCGCGCTTATCACAGTGTCGTTACCGGCACGCCCTACCTCGAAGCGCCTGATTCTTCCTGGCCGAATGATCATCCGCGTAAATTTTTCGAGCCGACCTCGGTGGGCGTTGTCGCTTACGATCAATTTCCCGGCGATTCGGCGATGCGACAATTGTTCGAATGGGATCCGCTGATGGAATTTATTGCGGCAGCGCTGAAAAAGGATCACCTTTATCGCTACGCCGATCCGATGGGCGCCCTCAATCTAGCCGTGATGGGCGACGGTGAACGCCTGCACTGGCATTACGATCAGACCGACTTCGTGACGTCGATTGCGCTGCGACCTTCGGAGGCGGGCGGCGATTTCGAATACGTGCCACTGATTCGCAGCGCCATCGATGAAAACTATCCGCGCGTCCAGCGCCTGCTCGAGGGTTCGGGCGAAGGCGTGGTGCGCGTCGCGATGAATCCGGGGACGCTGCTGCTGTTCGAAGGACGTAACTCAATTCATCGCGTCACGCCGATCGTTGGACGGACGACGCGGCTGGTTGCGCTGCTCGCTTACGACACCAAGCCCGGAACGCGGAGCAGCAAAGGACTGCAGATGGCCCGCTATGGCCGCACCGCGTAGCTCGGCCACGCCGCGAAGATCGCGCGGATCGATTCGCAAACGGCTGCTCGAGGCACCCGGGACTCGCATCGAAAAAGATCTGCTCGGCGAACGCGCGGTTCCAGCAGACGCGCTTTACGGAATTCACACGGTCAGAGCGGCCGAGAACCTGGGATTCTCGGGGCGTATCCTCGCAAACTATCCGGACTACATTCGCGCGCTGGCGACGGTCAAAAAGGCCGCGGCACGCGCCAATCGCGATGCGCACGTGATCGACGCGCGGCGCGCGGGCGCGATCGAACGCGCGTGCGACGAGCTGATGCGCGGCGAACATCTCGAACAGTTTCCAGTCGACATGCTCGCCGGCGGCGGAAGTATCGCGGTCAACATGAACGTGAACGAGGTCATCGCGAATCTCGCCAGCGAAAGTCTCGACGGCGCGCGCGGCTCGTACCAACCGGTGCATCCGAAGTTACACGTCAACGCTTCACAATCGACGGCGGACGTCTGTCATACCGCGGTTCGAATGACAGTGCTGGGCCGGTGGAGGGGATTGGAGCGAGCGCTTAGTCAATGCGTCGTGACGTTTCGCGCGAAGGCGGCTGAGCTGCGGCCGGTAGTCACGATCTCGCGCACCTGCCTGCAGGACGCGTCGCCCGTCTCGCTCGGCGAACTTTTTGGTGGGCATGCGGCGGCGATTGCACGACGCATGGACGAACTGGCGCAAAGCCTGGGAGCGCTCACGCGGATAAACCTCGGAGGCACTGTGATTGGCTCTGGGAGCGGAGCGACGGCGTCCTATCGGCGCACGATCGTGAAGCGGCTGAATGAGATCGCCGGCCACAAATTCACACTGCGGCCCAATCTTTATGATGCCGCGCAGAATATCGACGACCTCGCGGCGGTCTCTGCGCAGCTGGCGTTGATCGCGGAGGTGCTGATCAAGGTGGCGCAGGATTTGCGCTTGCTGTCGTCGGGACCGGAGGGAGGATTCGGCGACATCATTCTGCCCGCGGTCCAGGAAGGCTCGTCGATCTTCCCGGGGAAGATCAATCCGGCGATTCCGGAGACGATGCTCCAATGTTGCTTCCAGGTGCTGGGATGCGAGCGCGCGACGCGACTTGCGCTGGAGCGCGGCGAACTCAATTTGAACGTCTTCGAGGGCGCGGCAGCTGTGAACATCTTCGATGCGATCGAGATGATGGAGCGATCGGTCGGATTGTTCGCCGAGCGATGCGTCAGGGGAATCGTCGCGAATGAAAAGCGATGCCGCGAACTAGCCTCGCGCGCACGCTACTGACTAGAGATTCTTCTTGTAATCCTCATCAATCGCCCGATCGACTTGCTGAGCCAGTTCGTCTCCACCGCCAACCTTCGCGGATAACATCTTCCCGAAGGAAATCTTCTGGCGCTCCTGCCATGTCTCCGGCTTCCACAGCTGCGAGCGGATGAAAGCCTTGGCACAGTGGAAAAAACATTCGTGCACAGTCAATCGAATCGCGAGCAGCGCGGGCGCGCCTCGGGCGCTCAGCCGTACGAGCAGGTCGGGATCAGCGCTCAACTCCGCGGTACCGTTGACACGAAAGGTTTCGTCAGTGCCGGGCGCGAAAAAAATAAACCAACGTGCGGGTTGGCTAGAATATTTCTGAGACTGAACATCAGCCAGTTGCCCTTGCGCTCAGGGATGAGAAGCGTGCGCGCGTCGTCAACCGCCACAAAACCCGGGCTGTCGCCTTTCGGCGAAGCATCCTCGTTGCCCTGTGCGTCGGCGGTTGCCAGCACAAGAAATGGCGATCTGCGAATGAAATCGATAGCGGCTTCATCGAGCGCCGACAAAAGCTTTTCCCGAGTCATCGGATGCGGCTCGCCGAGCAAAGCCTGAAGTTGAGCGACTGTTTCAATTCGATGGTTTCGCGGATTTTCCATGATGACCGCCCTCCGAGCTAGTCAGTCGCTGCTAGTTGATAGTCTCGATTCCACGCGTCGACCGACTGCGCGATTCCATTTTCCAGCGTCGAGGAGGACTCGTTGTAGCCGAAATTCCTTAGTGCGGAAAGATCGGCTTGCGTGAAGCTTTGATACTTGCCGGCCAGGCTCTCGGGAAATGGCACGTACTCAATTGCGCCCGCGCCAAGCCGCGCGATCAGTATCCTCGCGACGTCGTTGAAAGTGCGCGCTTGTCCGGTGCCTACGTTGAACACTCCCTTGCGGACGGGACCTTCGGCAAGCGCCAGGTTTACGCGAACGATATCGTTCACAAAAACAAAATCGCGCCGCTGTTCTCCGTTGGCGTATCCACCGGTGCCCTCGAACAGTCGCGCGCGCCCGCTCGTCTTCAGCTGGCGATAGAGCTGATACACCATCGACGCCATCTTGCCCTTGTGAGACTCCCGTGGGCCGTAGACATTGAAATATCGGAGACCGGCAACCGTGCTCTCAGAGCTGGCGGCGATGCTGCGGACATGGTTGTCGAACGCGAGTTTGGATAGCCCGTAAAGATTGAGTGGACGCTCGTTTTCGCGCGAAGGCGCGAATGCGCTCGACGAGCCGTAGACGGCCGCACTCGACGCGTACACCAATGGAATTTTGCGGGAGAGAGCGAAATGCAGAAGCAACTTCGAAAACGTGAAGTTGTTTTCGATCATGTAGTGGCCATCGGTGCAGGTGGTGTCGGCGCATGCGCCCTGATGGAAGATTGCTTCGATTCGATCGGGAAAAAGTTTGCGATCGATGGCGCGGGCGAACTCCGCGGGCTGCATGAAGTCCGAGTACTCCAGATCGTCAAGGTTGCGAAAGTTATCCCCGCGGCGATCGACGACCAGGACGTCGGTGACGCCCTTGGCATTCAGCGCGCTGAGCAGGTTGCTGCCGATGAAGCCTGCACCGCCGGTTACTATGATCATTGCTTCTCTGGTTCAGAGTCCGCGAGTATCGCACACGTCTTACGTCATTGTAGCTGCTGATCGATCCTCGGATCACTATCTGCGACTGGGTTATTCGAGCCGCGGACAATAAATTGAATTGTCTGGAGCGCGTTTCCCGAGTCGCGAGCTATAGAGAGAGTGTGCGCGCCGGGCGTCGGTGTCCAGAGCAACGAACCCCGAACCGGCGCCAGCGGACGTCCATCCAGGATCCACCGCGAATTTCTCACGCCTTGGCTGGCCTCGAGGACGACGCGCTGCGCAGCTGCAGGGATGTCGGGATCGAGCGCGATGATCGTACCGGCCGCGGGCGAAAGAATTTGCGGATTCGCGTCGTCGAGATTGCTGAGTGAAGAGGTCGGCTCGGTTTCCCCGACAAACCATTCCTCACGAGGCGGCTCAACCGCGCCGGGGAAGCTCACCTGGCTGAGAGCTACATCCGTCGGTCGCGCAATTTGGCCGCTACCGAATCGGTCGTGCAGGTAATTCATCACGTTGAGCCAGGTGGGCGCGGCGCCAGTAATTCCAGTCACGTCTTGCATTGGCGCGCCGGAAGAATTGCCAACCCAAACCCCCACTGTGAACCTGTCCGTGTAACCCACGCACCAATTGTCGCGCATGTCTTTGCTGGTGCCGGTCTTGACTGCGCTCCAATAGCGAGTCGCGAGGCTGTTTTCGAGGCCGAACGTAGTACTGCGGCTCGCTCGGTCGGATAGTATATCGGAAATCACGAATGATGCCTCAGGCGAATATATTTGGATCGATGAGTGAGTATTGACATCAGTAGTCAGTCGCAGTTCTGAGTATTTGCCGCCATTAGCCAGTGTGCGATACGCGTTCACCAACTGCCACAGGCTCACGTCGGCCGATCCGAGCGCCAAGGCTGCGCCGTAGTAGTCGCCCTCCTCGACCAGACCGCTGAAACCGAGCCGGCGGAGCCGGTCAGCGAAGACTTCGACGCCGACCATATCCGTAATGCGGACGGCAGGCACATTCAGCGACGACGCAAGCGCGGTGCGCATCGAAACCAGCCCTCTGAACTCGCGATCGTAATCAAGAGGCCGGTAGATGCCGCGTTGCTCGGGCAGCTCGAGCGGAGTGTCTTCGATCAACGAGGCAGCAGTGAGCAAGTGCTGGTCGACCGCGAGCGCATACAGGAACGGCTTAAGCGTCGATCCCGGTTGGCGAAAGGCGCGGATGGCGTCGAAATCCGGCGCGTTCGAGAGGTCGCCGGCGCCACCGACATACGCCCAAACTTCACCGGTAGTGTTTTCGACCACGATTACCGCGCCGTCGTCAACGCGTCGATCGCGAACATCGATTATCTGTCGATGGAGTGTGTCGACGACGAAGCGCTGGAGTTCGCGATCGAGGGTGCATCGCGCGGATCCGCGCTCGCCGTTCAACAAACGCTGGGCGAGATGGGGTGCGAGCGCGATTCGCGCATAGTCGCTGCCGTGGATCGAGAATGCGCTGTCAAGTGCCGGGTCTATTGCGGCGCGCGATGGGCCAGACGATCCGAGCACACGTGCCAGAGCATTCGCGCGAGTCGCGACAGATTCGCGGTGTGCATTCGGCGCCCGAATGAGAGCGGCGAGCACCACTCCCTCCGCAGAGTCGATACCGTGCGGCGCTTTGCCGAACATCACGCGCGACGCTGCACCGATTCCCTGCAACTCTCCGCGATACGTCACGAGGTTCAGGTAAGCTTCCAGTATTTCCTGCTTTGACCATCGCCGTTCGAGCGCGAGCGCGGCAAAGATTTGCCTGAATTTTCGAGAGATCGTTTTGCGCGACTGTGATCTTCCGAGCGAGGGATCGAGAATCGATGCGAGCTGCATCGTGATCGTGCTCGCTCCACGACTCCGTCCGCCAAGGACGGCGCGCGCCGCGGAACTCACGATCGCGATCACATCGACGCCGTGATGGCTCCAGAAGCGATGGTCCTCGGAGGTTACGATCGCTTGCGTGAGGGCAGGTGAGATTTCATCGAGGGGCGTCCATGCGAACCGCCGGCCGTGGCGATCGATTCTCAATTCGTGGACGGGATCGCCGTTGCGGTCGAGCAGTTGCGCTTCCGACGGATGCCATCGAGCGCGCACATCGGCGAAAGTCGGCGTCGGCGGTGCAGTCATAGCCAGCATCAGCGCCCCGAGTGCCGCGATCGGAATGCTGAAAATTGCGAGACGGCGCAACATCTAGGGTGCGACCTCGAATGATGAGTTGGGAAGTTCGCCGAACATTTCGGGTTCGTAGAGCGCGCCGACGTGCGTCGCGGGAAGTTGGAAGGTGCCCGATTGATTGAGGCGAATCGTATACTCGATGTCGAACGTCCCCTTCGGCACGTAGTCATAGTAGGCGCGGAAGGCGTCGAAGGCGCGCTCGGAGTAAATCGGCCACACGAAGCTCTCTGCGTCGATTTTTTCGCCAGAGGTGGCAATCGCCGAATCACGCCCGAGTCCGGTGCCGAGGTGTGACGCGCCGGCTGGAATCGGATCGTTCACGACCACCCAGGTCATATCGGTTTGCGCCTCGACCTCGAGATGCACGCGCACAAGGTCGCCGCGTTTCCATCCATGAGGATTCGCACTCTCGACCGGAAGCAGCATGCGCGTGATTCGATAGCCGCTCGAAAAGGGCTGCGTAATGGGCACGGCTGCCAGGGCGCGAATTTGCGCCCATGGACTGCCGCTTCCGGAATGATCGATCTTCAAATCTGATTCGGTCGAGGGCCAGTCGAACGCTAGATTTCCGCCCTTCGGATCGCTTGCCCAATCCAGCTTTTCAGTCGTGGACTGAATCGACGCACTCGTGACGCCGGCGACCGGAGTCGATTCAAATGCCTTTGCAAACTTCCCGACCGCCAGGGTGCCCCAGGCGTTGGTAATCGTTTCGGTCCACGCTCCGTGCGCCTGCAGCGCCAGCGCGCCGCGCATCACGAGCGGCAGATCGTCATGCCACAAGTTGTTGTCGAGCAACAACAGCGCGAGCCTCACCATGTTGCAATCGGGCGAGACCATCAGCCACCACATGTCGTTGCGCGGGTCGCTCGACAGATGCATCGCCGTTCCTTGTTGATTGAGGCGCGCGCGCATGACTTGTTCCGCGTCCTTGAGCCGCTGATCGCGATCGGGAATCTGCGGAACGCGGAGCAGGATACTCCACCAATCGATCACGGCTGAATCGGGCCACAGATTTGGATCGATCGTGATACTGGCGAGCATCGCGGGATCGGCGTGTCCCGCGCGAGCGAGCGCGTCGATTGCGGCGAGTTTGCGCAATGGCAGGTCGGCGGCCTGGATCGGTCCCTCGCGCACGATCCTGCCTTCGACGAAGTCGCTCAGACCTTTCTCCAGCGTTGCCTCGGACTCCGCCGGAATAGTCAGTCCGGCTTCGTGCGCGATCGAAATGAAATAGGCAGTGAGTACCTCACTTCCATTGTCCATGATGGGAAAATATTTGAGCAGACCGTCCGCGTCGGTATACGAGGGCAAGTCCGCGATGATCGCGCTCCACAATTTTGGATCGCCGAGCGCAACCGCAACCGACACGCGTTGCTCGAGGCATCCGTAAGGATACTGGCGCATCCAATCGCGCACGCCGTCGAGTCCCGCGGCGAGCGAAGGGCTTAGCGAGACTTGCACGCCGCCTACGCCAACAAGAGCGTCCGCCGGCCGTGAGACAGGCTGTACGATCGGTTTGTCGACTTGCAGCAACGTGGCTTGCAGTGCGCGGACCGGGACCGCGGGTATGACGCGCTGAAAGATCAGCAAGTGATCGGACGGTCCGTGCTCGACGCTCGCATCGACGTGATACTTGAGTTCGCGGACTACTGCGGGCACCTCGACGTTCCATGAGATGGTCGTGCCCTGACCGGGTCCGAGCGCGAGCTTTTGCGGCGGCGGCACCTGCGCGAGGCCGTCGATTTTCGCATTCACAGTCGCGTCGAAAGCGCGCTCGGACGCGTTGCGCACGGTAAACTCGGCGGCAAACGAATCGCCGTTTCGGATGATTGGCGACACGCCGGACAACAACATAAGATCCTGAGTGGAGCGGATACTCGCGAAGCCGGTGCCAAACTGATCGGGACCGGAATCCGCAATCGCGACGATTTGGAAACTGGTCAGCGAATCGTTGAGCGGCACCTCGACAGCTGCATCTCCGTTCGAATCCAGAGGGACCGACGCTTTCCATAGCAGCAGAGTGTCGAACAGTTCGCGCGTAATCTGATGGCCACCGCCGCCGCCGGGTGGAATCGCCTTGATTCCGAAGTGGCGCTTGCCGACGACTTGCATCTCGGCTACCGAAGTTTCGACCTGGTAAGAGCGCCGACCCATCATCGCGTCGAGCAGTTTCCAACTGTCGTTGGCGCGAAGCTCGAGCAAGCCCTCGTCAACCGCGGCGACCGCGATCGTGCCACCGGGCGAGGGCGCCTTGCCGTCGAAGGTTCTAACCGAAATTTTCACGAGCGCTTTGTCACGCACGTGATAGACGGATTTTTCCGGTGCGACCTTCACGCTCAATCGATGGTCCCGCCATCCCACTCGAATTTCGGCTATGCCAAGCTTGAATGCCGGCTTGCCGAGATCGAGCATCGCGGTCGGCTGCACGCCGGCGATTCTGCCGCGAACCACCAGCGCGGAGACGAAAACGTTAGGCGCCCAGTCGCGCACTGGCAGCGTGATGACGGGATTGCGTCCCGGCAGGTGCACGATCGACGCGGCCAGCACGCCCTCGCGCTCGACGGTGACGAGCGCAGTTGCCTCCGCGAACGGCATCCGAACCTGGAAGCGCGCGACGTCGCCCGGCTCGTAGGCGGGCTTCTCGGGGATGAAATCCATGCGGTCATCGTCGCGGCCAGCGAACCACTCGCGCTCATTTCCGGGAATGAAAATTTCGCTGTTCGCCGAACTCGAGTTGCCCGCGTCGTCGGTCACCGTCGCTTGCAGAATCGCGTCGCCGGTCGCTGGCGGCTTCCTCTCGCATGAAAGTCGTCCGAGGTCGTCGGTTGTGCCCGAGCACAAGGTGCCAGCCAGTTTCGTTTCCTGCGTATTCTCGTATGCGTAAAATCCGCCGATCAGCCGCTTGCGATATGAATATTGGAGGCGACTGAAAATATCGACGCGCACCGGCACGTGCGCGACCGGCTTTCCGGAATCGTCGACCACCGCGAGATGCGCGTGAACAAGGCCAGGCGACGACGCCCAATCCTCGACCTGGATCCCGACCAGCCGCTTCGCCGGCCAAATTATGACGTTGTTCGACACCGTGTGGCTCTCGCCGTTGGGGTCGCGATATTCAAGCTCCGCGTGCACCTCGACCGGCGTGGGCTCGCGCGGGATGTCGCTGATGTCGGTGCGCGCGCCGCCAGCGCCGTCGAGCGCGAGATCCTTGCGCTGATGCACGCCCGGATTCTGCTCGGCCCCCGTCCCTTCTGAAAATCCTTCGGTGTGAACGATCCCCGGCTGCACGTTGCCGTTGGCGAAAACGTAATCGTCGAAGTCGGCGAAGGTTGGAGACGCGTTCTTGTTGATCTGGCTCCGAAGCGTGACGGGAAGGCCTTTGGCGGCTCCTCCGGACAGATACTCGGCGCTCAGATCGATCGGAATTTCGGTGACGGCTACCAGCGGTTGCGTCGGCATTCTAATCGCGGCCTTCATCAACGGGATTCGAAATTCTTCGACGCGAAAATTCCCGGTGGAGAGTTCCTGGGCCGATTGATCGCCCGTATCGCCGCCTGCGCCAGGCGTCGGACTCGCGGCAGTAGCCTTGCGACGCGACATCGTAACGTTGTAAGTGCCCAGCTTGGCGTCTTGCGGAATCTGCCAATCATTCTCGGCACTCCCCGAATTATTCCACTTGAGATCGAAATCGTAGTGTTGATCGCCGCCCGCAAAAATAATCGTGAGCGTGTCAGGCAGGTCGTTCTCGGCTACCAGCGACAATCCATCGGCGGTTTTGGCGCGGATGAAATGCTTCATATGAACCGTCTCACCGGCGCGCAACAGCGTACGATCGAAAACCGTATCGGCGATGTACGGAGACGGCTGATAGTCAGTCGGCAGATGAAAGCGCCACGCCTCGATTCCCTGCTGCCAACTCGAATGCACAAAGCTGAAGTCCTCGCCGGAGCTCGCGGTGACGAGCAAGCCACGATTCAGACCGCTAAGCGCTTCAACCTGGTTGGAGAAATAGTCGCTCTCGTGATCCGTCTGCGTGGAATCGCACTGGGGAAGATTTGCGAACGCCGCCGACGTGGGAACCATCGCGAGCCCGCGAGCGTCGGTTCGGCCGGTCCATAATTCGGTCCCGTGGCAATCCGCCACCGCAACATCCGCATCCTCGACCGGGTGGCCAGACTCGAGCGCGGTCACCCACACCAGCGAATTCGCCTGTCCCTGTTTGAAATGAACCGCGAGGTTGGTGACCAGCGCTGCCGTCGGAACGTACATCGGCTTTGGCGCGCCGAGCAGAACGGTGCCGAGGCGAGTGCTCTTCAGCTCGACGATGTACAATCCGGGGTGCTTGAGCGGAATGCCCATCACCTCGAATGAGTTGGGCCCGTTGGGCTTCGGCATCGCGAATTGACTGGCGCCGTCGGCATTCTGGCCGCTGAACACCGACTCGGCGCGCTTTGCTTCGGCTACCCGGTTGAGCCACGAAAGAACGTCGCCGGCCTTGGGCTGCGGGACGCGCCAGAGCGTCGCCTCGATTCGAGTCAGCAGAGAACTGTCGGCGTCGCCACCGAGGTTCAGTTGAGCGCCGGCTATTTGCGCTTCGAGGTTTCTCACCGTGACCGGCAGCACGGGATCGGCGCGCTCGATAATTCCAAAGCGCGCCGAGAACTTTGCCAGCGGCGGAAACTCCCCGGTCTCGACCATCATCGGAAAGCGCGATGCGTTGGCGAGTTCGCGTCCGGAGCCATCGACCAACTTCGGCGGAAGCTCGATTTTGTACTGTGACGATTCCTTGAACGGGCCGTTGAATGAAAGCGATGAAGTCTCGCCCGGATCGGTGAGAACCGCGAACTGTCGCGCACCGTCGGACGAGACCAATGCGATCTGTTTTGCCTGCTCCGCCGAGATCGGGGCCGAGAATGAAAGTGTAATCGGCGTCAGCGGGATACATCCGGCCGTCGCGCTTTCGCGCTCGCATTGTATTTTCGCTTCGAAAACTTTGCGCGTCTTATAACTGATTGTTTGATCCTGGACGGTCGCGATTCCGGTTTTCGATTTGATTCCTTTGCCCCAGATCAAGGTCACCGCCGCGTTGTTCAGAAAACGCTGCCGGGCTTGGAGGATGACGACCGGCTTGTTCGCGGTCAGATCAGCAAATCGCTTCAGCAAAGTCTCACGGTCGGCGCCGCCCATGATCGTCGCGCCAATCGTTTGCGGCATTCCTTCAACCGAGAAGCCCGCGTGATCGAGAATCGACGCCGGATCCGGCTCAGCGTCGAGGATCAGCACGAACGCCTGCTCCTCATCTATATTGTTGCTCTCGGACCACGGCCGCTGATAGACAATCGAAGGTCCACCCGTGTCAAAGGTGAACGCGCGGAGATCGCTGAATGCGTTCCCCGCGAGCGACTTCAAGCCGGCGCGCAGCTTAAAGGTGCATCGCAGGCCCGCCGGCAAATCGTGATCGAAGTCATACGACCAGTTGCGGCTGTCGATCCATCGGCCCGCGCCCTTCGCCGGGCAATCGATTACGAACGGCGCAGTCGTATCGCGCGGATCCCCCAACGGAACCATCGATTCGGAAAATCGCGCCGTCACTTGCCGAACCTGTTTCACCGTTCCTCGCGGCGAGAAGCGCACCACCGACGGCGATCCTCCGCCGATAGCTGCGGGGACTCCGAACAGCGAGACGGCTGTGCAGATTGCCAACGCGGCCGCGACGATGCGCGCAAATAAAAGTGTGGATGGAATCAGCCGACGAAAATCCGATCGCAAGCTATTGATAGGAGTTCCTCCCGGACAACCACGACGTACACGTGGGCTTCCAACGTCCTAATGGGTTAGCAATCTCGTGACAGGATGTACCGCGAATCGGACGCCTGCAAGCATGCTAGGCGACGCGGTAGAGACGTGCCGCTTTTGCGTGGCGCTGCGCGATTTCCTTGCGCAAAGCGACAGGCTTGAGCACCTCGACCCACGGCCCCATGCTCATTATCCAGTTCGCCAACTCCGTCGTGCCCTTGACGGTCATGGTCAGGATCGTCGTGCCGTCGCGGCGGTGTCCGAAACGCTGGCTGCGATGAATCGTGCGCGAACGCACGTACGCCTCGGTTTGTTCGCTGTGGATCTTCAACTCGACTTTCGTTTCGGGGCCGTCGACAATTCCGAAAGTCCCTTCGGTGTGCGCCTCCGGATCGAACCTGGGCGGATAGACGAACCGCTCTGGACTGCCGCCGGGCTGGCGAATGAATTCGACCGAGCGGATTCGCTCCACCGCGAGGTAAATAGTCGCGTTGCTTCGATGGCTGTGGCCGAGCAGATAGAGGCCGCCGCGATAGGCGATCAGCGAGTACGGGTCGAAGTCGTGCTGATGGCCCTCGCCGGTCAGACCCGCGTAGTCGACCCGGAGCCGGCTTTGGTCCAGCAGCGCGCGCAAGATTACGTCGAGTTGTTCGCTGAAATCGGTGTAGTCCTTGGGGGCATAGGGCACGGCGTAAAACTTGCGCTCGAGATCGGACAGCCGCGTCTGCTGAGTCATGCTCAGATTCTGAAAAACCTTCTCCCACAGGCCCTCGACGCCCTCCTTCAACACCGTGCCTTCCAGGAACTTGAGCACAGTCAGCGAGAAGTAGAGGAGCGCGACCTGGTACGAAGATGCCTCCGCGGCTTTCATCGAACTGACCAGTCGGAGTTTGCGATCGCCGCCATTGCCGACAACTTCGACCAGCGGGCCGCCATGCCAGTCGAGCAGTTCGCTGCGCAGCACCGAGACGTAACGGGCAAGCGTCCGCTCGGAAATTTCCAGGTCCTCGGCGATCGATTTGAAACTCCAGCCGTATGGCTTTGAGAATAACCCGGCGGCGATTCGTGCCAAGCGGATCGCGGCGCCGTAGGTCGGCTTGCGGCGAAGTTTTTTCATGCTCGGATCCAATCATCTCATTGGCTGGATGACAACCGTTGTCATTACGCCGATGTAGGTTCCTAAAAGCCGACCCGCGATCCATAGTTGTGCCCGCGATGATTCGTCTTCATTACTCCAATCGACTCGAAAACCTGATCGCGCCGCTGGCCGAGGCTGTCGCGGCGCATCAGAGACGTGATCCGCTGGAGCGGGTGTCGATCGTGGTGCCCAACCGGGTCGTCGAGCAATTCGTGCGTTATCGGATTGCTGAATCGATCGGCGTCGCGGCAAATTTGAGATTCCCGTTCCTGCGCAGCTTCCTGGCCGAGCTTCTCCAATCAACGGATAAGAATCTCAAGATCATGGACGCCGATGAGCTCCAGCTGGTCCTATTCGAGTGCCTTCGAAGCGCGAACCATCGCGAGGACCCCGGCTTGAAACCCGCGCGCGATTATATTCTTGGGGGGTCCAAAACCGACGCCGACGTCGAACTCAGAACGCTCCTGCTCGCCGCGCAATTGGCGCGGTTGTTTCGCGAATACTCGATTTCGCGACGGCGCATGATCGGAAGATGGCGCGCCGCCCGGCGATCCGACGTTGACGCGATGGGCGAGACCGAAAGATGGCAGCGACATTTGTGGCAGCTGGTATTCGATTCGCACGGCCGGGTCCGCGAAGAATGGCTGCGGCATCGCGAGGCTCGACTGATGATGCTGCCCGACGCGTTCGAGGCGACGGGAGACCTGCAACTCAAGGCTGCTTTGCCGGACACGTTTCACGTGTTCAGTTCCTCGTACGCGGGAAACGCGTACGCGGATATTTTCGCGAGGCTCGGCGCGCTCGGAGACGTTCGGATCTACGCGCTTAATCCGTGCCGCGAGTTTTGGGAGGACCTCGACACCTCGCGCCGCAGCGCTTTTGCGGCAGGATGGGCTCGTCGGCATGACAAAGTAGGCGAGAACTTCGCTGAATCCGAAGACCCGTTCTCGCTGAATGAATCGTCCGACCCGCCGGCTCTTAGGCTCTGGGGGCGGCCCGGCCGTGAATACATCAGGTTGCTCAACGAACTGTCGCAGTGCGATTTCGCGCCGCTCTTTTCCGATGCGGTTTGCGACGAAACTGCGTCGGTGCTCGAGCAGCTTCAGCAGAACATCCTCGATCGCGAGCCGCAGCCCGCGAATATCGAAAACGGCAAGGGCAGGCTGGCGGAATCGCGAATCAGTTTTCTTGCCTGCCTCGGAATTCGACGCGAAGCCGAAATCGTCGCGAACGAAATCTGGTCGATCGTTCGTCACAACGAAAAACTTGCCGCCGAGGGCAAGGCCGAGCGCGTTCGCTTTCACGAAATCGCGGTGCTGATTCCAGACTCGGCGGTCGACGACTACGTGGCGCAAATCGACAGCGTCTTTCGAAAGCAGCATCGGCTGCCGATCGATCTGGTCAGCCGCAGTATCGCGGGCGCGAGCCGCGTCGCTGAAGCCGTCGACCTGCTCCTCCAGTTGCCGACCGGACGTTTCTCGCGCACGGAAATGATCCGGCTGCTGACGCATCCAGCTTTGAACCGCGAAAGCGAAAACGGAATCGATATCGAGAAGTGGCGGCGTTGGAGCGAGACGCTGGGGATTTTCTTCGGCGCCGACGACTACGATCTGAAGGACACCTACATCCCGCGCGGCCTCTACCATTGGGATCAGGCGATCAAACGCCTCGCGCTGGGCACTATGATGACAGGTCAGCGTGGCGGGAATCCCGCATTCTATCGGGCAGGAGCAGCGGGACCGAGCTACCTGCCAGGTGAAGTCGCGCAGGATGAACTCGAGACGGCCGCCCGATTCATCCGCATCGCGCGATCTCTGATAGCCGACGCGCTCGCGATTCGCGATGCGCGCCTGACGCCTCGAGAGTGGTCTCTGATGCTCGCCGAATTCGTGAGCGTGTACATACGGCCTGAGGGCGCGCTCGATGAACAAGTCAGGGACAGGTTCCTCGAGGCAATCGAGGCGATGGGAGAATCGGAACTGAGCCTTGGTCCGATGTCGTACGAGTCGGCGCGCGAGGTGATCGCGGCGCAAGTCACCGATCTCGAATCGCGTCGCGGACAATATACGGGCCGAGGCGTAGCGGTTGGATCATTCAGCTCGCTGCGATCGATTCCGTTCAAAGTGATTTTTGCGCTTGGGCTTAATGATGCCGTCTTTCCCGAGCGCGAACACAGCGAGCCGATTGATTTGCGGACGCTCAAGCGCGCGGCAGGCGATGTCTCTCCCGCGGAGCGCGACCGTTATCTTTTCCTCGAGACGATCCTGGCCGCGCGCGAGCGGATTTTTTTCTCCTACGTTGCCCGCAATGCGAAGACCGGCGACGACTTGGAGCCTTCGCCAGTCATACGCGAGCTGCAGTCCATTCTGTGCGGATTCATCGATGAGCAGACGCTCACGAAGCTGACAGTGAAGCATCCGATCAGCCGCTATGATTTGAAGTACTTTCCTGAACTTAGCACCGGCGCCTCATCAGGCTGCGAGCCTGAACTCGCAAACTTCGATCCCGACGCGCGCCGCGGTGCACGGATGCTCGCACTCCGAAAGAAGATCGGTGCGGCCGCGCTTGGCTGGACGAAGCGGGAGGGCGACAAGCTGCTGGATAGCTTTGACGCGAGACTGCGCGAACGCGTCGAAGAGGATCTCCAGTTCGCTAAATTTGGATCAGCGCCTGCCGTGACAAATCCTGCGCCGGCGGAAGCGCTCGCGCTGCCGATAGCCGCGATTCGAAGATATCTCGAATGTCCTCTACAGGGTGCCGCGCGTTACTCGCTCGGGATGCTCGAAGACGAGGATGCGCCGGAAGAAGCGGAGGACGAACCAATCGAGCAGTCGCGGCTCAATCGTACCGTCATGCTGCGCAATGTTTTCTGGCGTGCCGGCGGCAAGCTCGACGCGATCGAGGAAGAATACGCGCGCGAGGTCCGCATCGCCCAAGCCCGCGGTCACGCCTCGGCCGGCCAGTTCGCTGAGGCCGCGAAAGCATCCGACCATTCAGCTCTTCGCCAATGGATTGCGCAGGCTTCAGAAGCCGGCGTGAACGATTTCGAAGGATGGAAGGACATCCGGATTGGGCGCGACGACGAATTTGCGGACGCCGACGAGATCCTCGCGCCAATCGAAGTGGAAGCTCACGTCCACCGTCACGATGGAACTGTTGTGACCCAGCGCGTCAGCCTCTATGGCACGCTTCGCGGGCTTTCGCAGGATGGGGGCGCGGCCGTCAACTGCGTGCTGCGCAAGACCGTCAGGCCGAAGGATTTTCTTCCATTGTTTGTCAACGCAATCGTGCTGGCCGCCATCGGGCGCGAACTTCCCGAGCAATTTCACGCGATCGTTTTGGGCATTGAAGAAAAGAACACCGCATGGATGCGCGAGTACCCCACGATGGACCAAGGCTCAGCGCTCGCGTGGCTCACCGATGTCGTCTCGGATCTCCTCTCAACCGGCAATGATTACTTTCTCCCGATCGAGGCAGTCGCCGAAGTCGACAAGGAACGCCGCAAGCGCGAGAACAGTAGAGACCTGGTTGAAGCTGTTGAGCAGGTGCTCTTGAACGATTCCCATAAGAGCAGCTCCGAATATGGGCCGGTTCGAAATGCCACCAGTTTCGAGCCACCGGCCGAGGAAGAGATCGAGCGAATTTTCAGACGTCGCTTCGAACCAATCGCCGGGATCTTCAAATGAGCGTGACTGCGCCCACCGCCGAGCTCGAATATTTCCGCCCCGCGATCCTCGACCGGATTCTCGACGGCGGCCACAAAGTAATCGACGCCAGCGCCGGCACCGGCAAGACCTTCACGATCGAGCGCATCGTGGTTGAGCTCCTGCTCACTGGCGCCGCTCAAATCGATCAGATCCTGGTCGTTACATTTACCGAAAAGGCCACGGCCGAGCTGCGTGCGCGAATCCGCGCGACGATCGAAGACGTCATGACCGGGATGAGCGCCGAGAACGCGCAGCCCTCGAATCGCCGGCGCCTCGCCGCCGACCAGCAGGAGAGACTCAAGTCGGCCTTGTTTTCGTTTCATCATTCGCCGATCCATACGATTCACAGCTTCTGCCATCGGATGCTCACTGAGCTCGCTTTCGACAGCGGTGTGCGCTTCGGACTTGATCTGGCCAGCGGCCGTCGCGAGTTCCACGAAGCTTTGCGCGCCGAGTTGCGCGAGCGGTTGCAGTCGGACAGTCGCGTCCAGCAACTTGTCGGCGAGTGGCTCTCGAACGAGAAGCGCGACTCAAAGAGTCTCGAGGATCTTCTCTGGAAGGCTCACTCTCAACGCTACCTGCGAACCACCGGGCGCGAACTCAATCAGAACGCATTGACCGATCTGATGAATACATTCGACGCCGACGCGCTCGTGAATGCCTTTCGCATCGCCGCAATTAGAGATGATGCGCGCCGTGACGCAATCATCGCGACGGGCGAGCTCGAAGCTATCGTAAATCGTCCCGATCGCTCGACCGCAACGCTGGCCGACAGTCTACTCGACTTCAATTTCGATCTCCTGTGCAAACCAGCCAAAACGTCGAAGCGAACCGACAGATTCCCGGACGATATGCTGCAGAAGGTGCGCAAGATCATCGACGCGGCCAAGCGAGTTCAAGCGGCGATGGCCATCGAACAACGGGTGGTTGACGAACTGCTGCAGTCCGTGGTCGCGCGGACGGAAGCGCGAAAACGCGAGCGAGGGACGCTCGACTACGAAGACATGCTGGCGTGGCTGGCGGACGCGCTCGACGGTGCGCGCGGCAAATCGCTTGCAGCCACATTGCGCGAACGCTACCGGGTGACGCTGATCGACGAGTTCCAGGACACCGACGAGCTTCAGTGGAAAATTTTTCGACGCGTGTTCGTCGAGGCTGGCAGCGGCAACATCGTCCACGTAATCGGTGATCCAAAACAGGCGATTTACGGATTCCGCGGCGCCGACGTGCACGCATACCTGGAAGCGCGCGAGCAACTTTCCGCTTCCGGGGCGGCGACGGTTAATTTGCGCGAAAATTTCCGCTCGACCGCCGATATGATCGACGCCTGCAACCTGATTTTCGATCAGAGAGCCGAGGCGCCGTTGTTCACCGGCGAAATAAAATACGATCCTCCGGCAAAATGCGGGCGACCCGCTCTGAGAGCCATCGCATCAAATGGCAATTCGATCGCGCCAGTGACTTTCGTCAAATTCGCGCCGCAGGGTGAGCGATACATGTTTTCACGCCGGATGCGCGAAGCGATTGGTCTTGGAATCGCACACGCAATTCGAGGGATCCTCGCGGAACCGGATCACGCGATCAAAATCTGCGACGATGGGCAGCCGCCGCGCGAAATCACGGCCCGCGATGTTTACGTCCTTACCCGGACCAACCGAGACAGCGCCGAAATCGCCGAGTACCTGCGCCAGGCCGGCGTTCCGTTTGCCTTCTACAAGCAGGACGGGCTGTTCCAGACTCGCGAAGCTTCCTACGTTCTCGACGTGCTGAGGGGAATCGACGAACCAGGCCGCCGCTCAAACCGCCTGAAGGCGTGGGCGTCGCCGTTCTTCGCCGTCGATTACGCCGACCTTGCGCGGCTCGATGAGGACCGCAACGCGCAGCCCATGCTGGACCGGTTGTTCGAGTGGCGCGCGCTTGCCGAGGCCGAGCGATTTGCCGACTTGTTCGACGCCCTGCTCCACCAGAGCGGATTGGCCGAACGCCAATTGCTGCTCTCGGACAGCAGCCGTCAGCTCACGAACTTCGAGCACATCTTCGAGATTCTGACTCGCGATTCATCGCGGCGCGGAGTTTCGCTGACGGAAATAATCGACCTGCTCGACGCTTACATCGCGGAGCGCGCGACACCCGCGGGCGACGATCCGAATATCCAGCGTATCGAAGACGATCGCGACGCCGTTCAAATCATGACGATTCATAAGAGCAAAGGGCTCGAAGCTGACGTCGTCGCTCTTTTCGGCGGATTTTTCGCAAACAACATGTCCGATCCGGTGCGCGTTTTTCATCTGGGAAACGAACGCCGCCTTGCAATCGGCAGGGCGGCGCAGGCTTTGGCGGATGAGAACATCAAACGGGAACGCGCCGAAGATGAGCAGCGCTTGCTCTACGTTGCGCTGACCCGCGCGCGCGCGAAACTGATACTGCCCTGCGTCCCGAGTGGGACGCTAAATCGAAATCGCGACCTCACCGGATTCTACAAACCGCTGAATGATCGATTGCGCACCATCGATCGTGAAACTCAGTTGGAGCGGCTGTTCGTGACCGAGATGGCCATTGCACCTTTAGAGG
This sequence comes from uncultured delta proteobacterium, assembly GCA_963850125.1. GTDB lineage: Bacteria > Desulfobacterota > Binatia > Binatales > Binataceae > Binatus. Next base: position 188,298 of record CAWKKB010000007.1, read on the forward strand.
ATTCGCGAAAACAGATCGAGCCAGCGCTTGACCAGAACGGCTTGTGCGACTGGCTCGAATCGACGTCTCAACCCGTCGCGCGCGGCAGCGAATTCACCGATCTGGGCATAAAGCACCGAGGCTTGATCGTCGAATCTTACACCTCGCTGCAGGCGGCGGAACCCGACGACTTCAAAACCAGTGTCGACACAATCGATGCGCGCGCCGACGCCATCGATTTGCCCGGCGGGCGTCAGGTTGGGATTTTCCTGCATGAGGCGATCGAGAAGCTCGATTTCAAATTCTTTGGCGATGCACCGGATCTGAAATCCTGGATGGCGCGCGACGACGTGCGCGATTTGTTCGCGAGAACGATGCGCCGCCACGGAGTGGACGATCGGCGATGGCTGGACCGCGGCCGCGAAATAGTCTTCAACACTCTCACCTCGCGGGTCGCACTCGGCGAAACGGAACTCGACGGCGGACTTTTCCGGCTCCCTGGAGTCCGTGAAATGGAGTTCGCGTATCCGATTCCCGAAGGACATCACACTTTAATGGGCGACGGTCCCGGCCGTGCGTGGTCGGTTGGGCGCGGCTTCATCAAGGGGTTTATCGACCTGGTGTTCCGGCGTGACAAGCTGATGTACTTCGCGGATTGGAAGGGCGACCTGTTGCCGTCGTACGAGCCAGCCGCGATCGCACGGCACGTCGACAATCACTACCGGTTGCAGGCGCGAATCTACTCGGTCGGTGTGGTGCGGCTGCTAGGTGTTCATAACGAGCGCGACTACGATTCGAGGTTCGGCGGCCTCCTCTATGTATTTCTTCGCGGTGTCGCGCACGCTGGCGACGGCAAGACTGGATTTTACTTCGCGCGACCGGCGTGGAGTGAAATAGTCACTTATGAATCCGAACTTATGAATCACGAATCTGACGCTGAGCTATTTACGTGAGCGACAGATACTCACTACTCGGAATGGATACCGCGTGGCGACGCTTTGAGTCCGCCCGCGGCGGCGGCCGTCCGTCGTTCGACGCTCGCATGCGCGCGCTCGAGGATGCGGTCGCGGGGCTCAATCTTGTGCCTGAAACTGTCCATCTGGCAGCCGAGTTAGCCGCTTTGGAACCGGCTCTGGAAGCCGACGATCGAATGGCGTTGATTGTGCTCATTCTCATTTCTTTGGTTGCGCTCCAGGAGGGAAGCACCCGCTTTCCAGTAACTGGCCCGCTCTCCCACGCTCCAATGCGACGCGTCCTGAGTTCTCTGTATGGTAGCGGTTTTGGTCAGGACGCAATCGATACAACAGCCAGTGCGATCGAAGTTCTTCTCGAATCGAACCGCGCACCGGCCGTAGTAGGTCAACGGGAGGATGAGTATAAGCCCCTGCTATATATCGCGCCCTACATAGTGCATCAGAGTATCTATTCCTGCGAACGCGAACTGGCTATTCGGTTAGCGGCCCTCCTGAGTACTCATTCCGAGGAGCGACCGGACACTGACCAACTCGACCGCGCGCTTCAAGATGTGATTGCTCGTCCGGTAATCGTGCAGGGCAAGCAGATCGTGATGTCGGACGAACAGCGCCGTGTCGTTGCTGCTTCAGCGCGTGCGGGACTGACAGTTATTTCGGGCGGTCCTGGTACTGGTAAGACGTCGATCGTCGTTGCGGTCATGCGCCTGATGGTGCGTCTCGGCGTCGATCCGTCGTTGATTGCCCTGACAGCTCCAACCGGGAAAGCCGCCTATCGGATGGGCGAGTGCATCAGAGAATCGCTGACTCGAATCGAGCAGCGCGACGCGGTGGACCAGGCGCTCGTCGATGCGCGTCTCGAGACCTCGACGATTCACCGTCTGCTCGGTTACTCGCCCGATTCCGGCCGCTTCCGGCATCATCGCAACAACCCGCTTTCAGCAAAGGTGGTTATCGTCGATGAAGGATCGATGCTCGACGTAACCTTGATGGAACGGCTGACGAACGCGATTCAACCCGGTGCGCGTTTGATCCTGCTCGGCGATGCGAATCAATTGCCGTCGGTCGCCGCGGGTTCCGTGTTCCGCGACCTGGTCCCATCTGGCGAAGATGGCCTCGGCCCACTCGCTGCGGCGTCGATGCGGCTCGAAGTGAACCATCGAATGAACAGCGACGACGCGTCGGGTCGATCGATTTTGCTCGCGGCCCGTTCGATTAACCACGGCGACTTCGATCTCCTAAACTCGGTTGACGAAGCGAATGCGCCGATCGTCGTGCGGTGCTCGTCACCGAAAGAGCTGGCCTTCTCCGGCGTTGAATTTCTCGCCGCCGGTCCGCGAGAGCTCGGTCCATTCCTGGATCGCTGGTATGCCGATCAAGTGTGCGGCGCGAAGGATGTTGCGGACCTCATAAAGCATGAATATCTCGAGCGCGAGGGCGGCTTCGATCATGCCGACTGCGAGCGATTGCGGCTCCTGTTTGCGCACGTCGGCAAATCGCGCATCTTGTGCGTTACCCGTGTGTTCGAGACCGGAGCCGAGCGAATAAACGCGCGCCTCCATTCGCGCGCCGCTGAATCCGCGGGCGTCGCAGCCGAGCGCATCTCGTTCGTCGTCGGCGAGCCGCTGATCGTGCTGCGCAACGACTACGAGCGTGGATTGTTCAACGGCGACAATGGAATCCTGCTATGGGTGCGCCGCGGCAAGGGTGCGCAAGTCCGGATGGCGATATTTCCGCGCGGCGACAACTTCGTTGCGTTCCGGTTCGAGGCGCTGCGCGAATTCGTCGAGCTGAGCTACGCGATGACCGTGCACAAGGCGCAGGGCTCCGAGTTCGATTCGATCGCGATCGTTCTACCCGAGAAACCGGTCGCGCTGTTGACCCGGGAGCTCATCTACACTGCGGTCAGCCGCAGCAGGACTTCGGTCGTCATGGTCGGCGACGAAGCGGTGCTCGGCAATGCAATCGGCACTCGCGTCGAGCGATTCTCCGGACTCGCCGATCGGCTGAAGCTGGAGCTCTCCAGCTAACTCTTTGGCGTGTGCGAGATCAGAAATTCGCGCACGCGTTTCACCGTCGCGCCGATCACCTCGGGCGCCTTCCAGTTCTCGACCAGTTCGGCGTTTGGTGCGAGCGCGGCTATTTCCTTCGAGGTTTCGGTCGGATGATAGTCGTCGTTGCCGCAAAGAATCATCAGAGGCGTCTTGCACGTGCGCACAAATTCCCGCGAAACGTTGAACACGAAATCGCCGGCGTACATCCGGTCGCGAAACTGCCGCAGTGCGGCGTCGGTAAGCTTCGGCCGGTCAATCTTTAGCGCGTCGGCCCAGGTATCGAACATCCTGAAGAACATCTCGCGATTGCGCGGGCTGAGGCCGATGGGATTCTGCAAAATCGCGGCGCTGACTCGATCCGGCGCAGATTTGATCACGCCGAGGCTATATGACGATCCGATACACCCGCCCATCAGGTGACATTGCTTGATCCCAAGGTGATCCAGGAGCGCGATGTGATCGCTAGTGTAAGTATCCCATCCATCGCCGGCGGTTATCGGCCCGCTCGACTTGCCGGCGTTACGCTGGTCCATCGCAATCACGCGAAAGTTGGCGGCGAGTTCTTTGGTTGGATCGAACGGGCTGTTGGCCCAGAACTCAATGTTCGAGCGCATCCCGCCGGGCGCAAACAGCAGAATCGGAAATCCTGATCCGTACTCCTCGTAATATATCGACACGTCGTCGCGCTTGAATGTTGGCATCGCAGACTCCTTGAAAATATTTAGAGTGATCAATCTCCCTGGAGCGGCGGCCGCAGATGACTCCACGGGCGAGCGGCCTCGAATGCCGCCGCGAGCGCGAGCAGATCGAACTCGCCGTTGGGTCGTCCAACGAGCTGAAGTCCAATAGGCAGTCCCGCGCCGCTGAATCCCGCGGGAATAGTAATTGCGGGTTGACCGGTGGCGTTGAATGGATACTCAAACGCTATCCAAGTCCATAACTCATCGAGGTAACGCTCAGGCGCCGACGGAAAGCTCCCGTGTTTCATCGCTGGCCGGGTCATCGTCGGCGTTAGCAACCCGTCGTAAGGCTCGAGGCGCTCGACAATCGAGCGCGCGATATTGTGCATCGTTGCAAGCAGGTTGACGTATTCGGCCCCGCTCACCTTGCGCCCGAATTCGTACATCTCGCGCACGACCGGCTCGATCAAATCGGGATTGGCCACCGGTATCGCCGCGATTCCCACACAAATCAGGATTCGCGTGCACTCGACCAGCATTGCACCGGGATCCAGATCGATCGGCTCTACCCGATGTCCCATCTCGCGCACCGTCGCGCACGCCGAATCGAACGACGCGGCAACTTCAGAATCGACATCGCCAAGTTTCGACGTCGCGATCGAGGCGAGCTTCAGATTTTTGGGCACGACTTGCACTGCTTCTTCGAACGGACGCGAGGGCGGAGGCGCCCAGTACGGATCGCCGATCGCAGGGCCCGCTATCGCGTCGAGCATCATCGCAACGTCGCGCACCGATCTCGCGATCGGGCCGCGGGTCGCATACCCACCCCATGCTTCTCCCCTATGCGGCGCATAGGTTATCCGTCCGCGCGACGGTTTCAGTCCAACCACGCCGCAGTTCGACGCGGGACCGCGAATCGATCCTCCGCCGTCGCTGCCTTCTGCCAATGGCCCGAGTCCTGCCGCGACTGCGGCCGACGCGCCGCCGCTCGATCCGCCAGCGTTGTAGGCGAGATTCCACGGATTGCGCGCAGTCGGGCATAGGCCGCCTTCCGTGGTGGGACGTCCGCCGAATTCCGGGGTGGTGGTTTTGCCGAGCAACATTCCGCCGGCCTTCTGCAGGTGCTGCGCGATCATCGCATCCTGCGGCGGAAACGAGTCGGCGTAGTTATGCGATCCGAGCGTGGTGCGAATTTCCGCGGTCGGCGTCAGGTCTTTCAGTGAATACGCGACGCCGTACAAGCGCATCGACGCCGCATTCGCGCGCGACGCGTCCAGTCGTGCGGCGTCGGCGAGCGCGCGGTCGGCGGTAACCGTCATGTACGCGCCAAGTCCCGGATTGAGCCGTTCGATTCGCGCCAGGTAGAGCTCCGCGACCTCGCGCGGGCGCACCGCGCCCTTCATTACTAAGTCGCGCAGTTGCCAAGCCTCGATGAAGGGATCGAACACAATAGTTACTCGTATAGCTACTGACTATTGCGCGGTTAGTCCGCCGTCTACCGACATTGAGCATCCGGTGACGAACGAGGCGGCATCTGAGCATAGCCACACGACGGCTTCGGCGATTTCTTCCGGGCGCGCCTTGCGTCCAATCGGCTCCACTTCGTCGAGTCGAGCCGCCAGCTTCGGCCGTCCCGCGACCATCCCCTCAACCAGCGGAGTGTCGACGACGCCAGGGCACACGTCGTTGATTCTGATTCCCGAGCGCGCGTATTCGAGCGCCGCGCATTTGGTCAGCCCGACGACTCCGTGCTTGGCCGCCGTGTACGCGGGCATCGAATGCGACGCGACCAGACCCGCCGCCGACGCGGTGTTGACAATCGCGCCGGGTCCCTTCTGCGCGAGAAATTGACGAATCTCGGCGCGCATGCACAGCCACACGCCCTTGAGATCGACCGCGATGATCTTGTCGAACTCAGCTTCATCGTAGTCTGCCGTTTTGCGTTGAGTGCCGGCGATACCGGCATTGTTGAAAGCGCAGTCGAGGCGCCCGAATGCTTTCACCGCCGAGGAGACCAGCGCTTCGACATCGTTTGCATTCGACACGTCGCAACGCACGAATCGCGCATCGCCGCCGGCGACGCGAATCGCGCGCACGGTTTGCTCCCCGCCCTCTTCGGCCATATCGGCGACGATCACGCGCGCACCTTCGCGCGCGAAAACGATTGCAGCCGCTTTGCCGATTCCCGATGCCGCCCCTGTTATCAGCGCGCTTTTGCCAGCGAGTAATGCCATCGACTTATCTCCCGCTTCGTCTTATCTTCCGCTTCGTCGCGATTGTGCCACCATCGTTCGTGATCTACCAATATGTTGCAGCGCGAACCAGTGAACGAGCCGGGAGGTACGAACGATGCTTCGCAGCGAGAACCGTATTCTAACCACGCACGCAGGCAGTCTGCCGCGCCGGGAGAGCCTGACCGCGATGCTCGTGAAAATTAGCCGCGGTGAGGATGTGGACCGTGCCGCGATGCTCCGCGAGATCGAGGAATCGACTCGCTACGTTGTACAGAAGCAACTCGAAGCCGGAATCGATGTCGGCAACAACGGCGAGCAATCGCGCGAGAGCTTTTTCACCTACGTGCAACATCGAATGACCGGCTTCGGTGGCCGCAGCGAGCGCCCTATCATGCGCGATCTCGTCCGCTACCCAAGTTTCCGCAAGATGCTGGCGCCGGTGTTTCAGCGCTCGATGGTCGATCTGCTGCACGCGCCGAAGGCAATTGGCGAGGTCGAGTACCGCGATCGCGCCGGGGTGGATCTCGAATGCGCCGATACCCTGCGCATCCTCGACGACCAACCGGACAAATTCATCGAGCCGTTCATGACCGCGCCGTCGCCGGGAATAATCGCGTCCGCGATGCTCAATGAGTATTACGAGAACTATGAGAAGTACGTAATCGCAGTCGCCAAGGCATTACATACTGAGTATGAGTACATAGTATCGCAGGGATTCGTGCTGCAGGTCGATTGTCCGGACCTCGCGATGGAGCGGCACACCTCGTACGCGGATCGCCCGCTCACCGATTTTCTCGACCACGTCCAACTGAACATCGATGCGATGAATCGCGCGCTGCACGGAATCGCGCCCGATCGCGTCCGCATGCACGTATGCTGGGGCAACTACGAGGCGCCGCACGATCTCGACGTGCCGCTCGCGCAGATTCTGCCGCTGCTCTACCATGCCAACGTCGGTGCGCTGGTGCTGGAGGCCGCCAACCCGCGCCATCAGCACGAATATCGCTGCTTCAAGGAATTCCCGCTGCCCGATCACATGAGCCTGGTCACCGGTGTGATCGATACCAAGACCAACTACGTCGAGCATCACGAAGTGGTCACCGATCGGCTCGAGCGCGCTGCCAATGCGATTGGCGATCCGCATCGCGTGATGGCCGGGACGGACTGCGGCTTCGAGACCTCGGCCGGGCTTGGCGAAGTTGCCGAGGAAATAGTGTGGGCAAAGCTACGCGCGATGCGCGCGGGCGCTGACCTCGCCTCGCATCGACTCTTTCACTGACGGCACGGCGCTCTCAGCTGTGCCACGGCTCCACGAGGATCTTCGCGTGCGTCTCGGGTGACGCGAGATCCTCGAACGCCTTCGCCACTCCTTCAACACCCACCTTGCCGGTTATCAACGGGTCGCCGTTGACGCGTCCCTCGGCGAGATGGCTCAGCGTCGCCGCGAACTCTTCGGGCGAGTAGCCGAGCACGAACTGGATACTCAGCTCTTTGCTGATTCCCGTCAGCGGCTCAATGTGGTCGCGCTCCATGCACACTCCCACCACCACGATCCGCGCGTTGCCCGGCGCCGCCGACATGATCCCTTCAATCACTCCCGGCACACCTACGCATTCGAAAATCACAGCGGGCCGGACAGCCGGCCCCGGCATCCACGGCGGCAGCATCGGCGCCTTCGAGGGATCGCTGTAGACCGCCATCTCCCGCCAACTCGCGTACGGCGATTTTTCTTTTGGATCGACGACGATGTCGGCACCCATCTGCAGCGCGAGCTCGCGCCTGCGCGGCGAAAAATCGGCCGCGACGATCGGATGCACTCCACCGAGCTTGAGCGCGGCAATCACCGCGAGTCCGACCGGCCCGCAGCCGATGACCAGCGGCGCGTCGTCTATCCCGAGCCGCGCTTTCTGTACCGCGTGATATCCGACCGCCATCGGTTCGGTCAGCGCGGCGCGCTCAGTGGAAAGCCCGTTGGGGACCTCGAGCAGAAGAAATTCCGTCAGCCGCATCAGCTCACCGTAACCGCCGGGATTGTCGTTCGAGTAGCCAACCGCCTGGACCCCGCGAGCACTGATCAGCACCGGCATCGCGCACACCCGCGTCCCGACCTTCAGTCGCTTTTGCGTCTCCGGCCCGTAGTCGACAACTTCGGCGCAGAACTCGTGACCCATTACGATGTCGCGCTTCAGGTCCATCACGAACGTAGCACCTGCCTTTCGCGACCCCTCGACCATCTTCTCCGCATGCTTGAGCGCATGCAGATCGGAGCCACAGATCCCGCATGCGAGCGTTTTCACCAGCACCTCACCCGCTCCAGGAGCCGGTGTCGGAACATTATCGACCACGAGCTTTTTGTCTCGCATTATTGCTGCGCGCATTATTGTTCTCCTTCTCGATCGCTACTGTATCAGGGTTGATGATTCGCTCGTCAAACTCCCGCAGGAGACGCCGAACCGCCTGACTTGGACCGAGCTAAGGCGCGGCACCGAGAGTTGACCGTACGAGAGTCCGCAGGAAGTGATCGACTTTGTCTGCCGGACAGCGGGTGAACTTCAACTGCGCGATCATGTGGGCCGAGCCTACGATTAATCGTGCGTCGTCTTCGGCCTCGTCATCGATGGTTCCGCGCTCGAGGCGCCAGCGACGAACGGTGTTGGCGATGATCGCTACGATATTTTCCTGAAATTCGAGATAGTGCGGCCAGATCTCTTCGCGTATCGCAGTGCTCCAATCCAGCCAGACGCGCGCGTAATCGGTATGCGTGTCGACTGAGTCGGCGAACGCCTTCGCATGGGCGAGGACAATCCGGGGAGCTGGACCGCCGCCGGAATGAATCCTTATCGTCATCTCGGTCAAAAATCGCGCGACCTCGTCGAGCACCGCCATCACCAGCGCTTCACGCGTCGGGAAGTAGAAGAACACGGCCGGAACGGAGACGCGCGCCTCCCTGGCGATTTCGGCATGATGAGCGCCGCCGAGGCCGCGCCGCGCGAAGACCCGGATTGCGCACTGCAGTAATTGCGGTCGACGCTCGGAGGGATCGAGTCGGCGAGCCCTTGCCTGTTTTGTGGAAGATTTGCGTCTCACTTTGTCCATCATATCGGCTATTGACAATACTATCAATATCTCCTATGTTCTGAATAACCAAACTTCAGAGCGAGGTCGTCTATGTCAAACGCATCACATGTCGAGTCGCTACGCCCGCTACCGCCTTCGCGCTCAATGAATGAAGAGGAAGTGGCGCGCTACGAATCCGAGTTCAAGCAGTACGCCACCAAGTGGGCCGAAATCCTCGATCGCAACGCGGAGAGGATGAAAAGGGGTTCCTACTCGCTGCATTGGATGAACACTGACAAGGCGGCGTGGGGCAAGCGCGCAAAGCCGTCCTCGCGCGGACTTACCTACACCGACGTTAACCATGTGCCGGGTTACGGCGTGATTCCGCAGACAGCAACCTGGCTGAACTTCGCAGCACGCGGCTCAGTCCGCGACGAGTACGCAGCCGAGATGCCGACGGTCGACGCCTACACGCTGGTGAATCGCGACGAGTCATGGGCGGACAACGTCGTGACGCTTTACGAGGAAGCGAAGGCCCGTCAGTGGAACGCGACCCGCGACATCCCCTGGAGCGAACTCGAACGGCTGCCCGACGATCTCGAGAAGGCGACTTGCCAGCTCTGCACCTTTCTCACCGAGGTCGAATTCGTTGCGGGCGACTTCCCGGCCAAGTGGCTGTATCGAATCCCGCAGGATTTCCTGGAAGTGAAGAGCTTTCTGGTGACGCAGCTGATGGACGAGGCGCGTCACCAGGAGGTCTTCCGCAAGCGCGCGATCGCGGGTGGCGGTCTGTTGCATGCGTCGCCCGGTTTCGAGTGGGCACTTAAGGCGATCATCGACGCACCGACGCACACGATGGGAACTTTCCTGTTGAACCTGCTGGGCGAAGGGTTGGTGCTCTCGATTTTCCGTTCGGGCGAGATGATCGCCAAGACCCACGTGGATAAGGAAATATTCCGACGGTGCCTGCAGGATGAGGCGCGCCACGTTTCTTACGGCGTGTTGGAACTCAAGAACTACCTCGATCACGCTCCCGATCGCGAGTCGGCGGTCGAGGAGATGCATCGATTTGCCGACATCGGCGAGCAGGTGATCCTCACATCTTTCACCGAGGCCGCGCTGGTTGAGCCGGTTGCGATTCTGCTCGGCGGCGGGCTCGACAAAATCGATCAGGGCATGGAAGGCCAGGGGCGGCTCTGGAAGATGTCGGTCGAAGAGTATCTGCAGCGATGCGATCGCGCTGGATTCGACCGGCGCGCGCGCTGCACGATTCCGCTCGAATCGCCATGGGAGCAAAACTGATGGAAGCACAGGCTGAAACTGAACAGGCGGAGCGCGCGATCGCATTCCCGTCGAGCGAATGGTTCGAGCGACTCGCGCAGCTGATGAAACTAAACCGCACTCTGCACGAGCATCTTGGCTACATCGACTGTGTTGCGCAGTTTACCGTGATCGACGGCGGTCTCGGCGGGAAGCCGTGGAGCGTGCAAGTCACGTTCGAGGAATTCGATGCGACTGAAGTGCGCGAAACCCGCGCGGGTGACATCGCGCGCGCCGACTTCACGCTGGAGGCATCGCTCGCGACGTGGCGTGAGATGATCGAGGTTATCGCGCGGGGTCGGGGGCGCCCCGACCTGACTCACACGCTCAACTATCTGAGCCATCCCGGAACGCCGATACGCGTTTGGTCGGAAGATCCGCTCCGCAAGGATCTATTCTTCCGCTACAACCAGAGCCTGCAGGAGTTCATCAACGCGTCGGCGGCGTTCCGAACAATCTTTGAGGGCTGACTCAAATGGCGCACAAGCCGGGACATTTCTATATCGACGAGACCTGCATCGGATGCGGTGCATGCGATCACGCCTGCCCCGGCAAGGTCGATGCGATCTACCGCGTCGAGGACGACTTCCTTGGCCGCTTCGCGATCGTGCTCGAAGAATGCATCGACTGCGGCTTCTGCGTTCCAGTGTGTCCGGTGGATTGCATTCATGATGCGCGCAAGCAGGGCATCGTCGAGGGCAGCGGCGGATATACCAGAATCAAGGAACTCCAGGCATGGGCGCGCGCCCGTGCTTGATGACTGACGCTTCTCATTAAGATTGAAGGGGTGCTGCGATTCGAGCACCTCTTCAGCGCTTGCGTCGCGAGACTAATTATATTAGTTAAGTGTCTATGATGATTAGCAACACGACCAATCTCCTGTTCGCAGCCGCGCTCACGCTCGCCGTCGCCGTTCCTGGGCGCGCCGATCAAGCATCCGGGACCACCCATTCCGCAACGCAGTTCCTGAAACTGCCGGACGGCCGAATCGCCTTCGACGACTCCGGCGGCAACGGCCCGCTCGTCATTTGCGTTCCCGGCCTTGGCGACATGCGCCAGCAATATCGATTTCTCACACCTCGACTGGTCGCCGCCGGCTTCCGTGTCGTCACGATGGATCTGCCCGGCCAGGGTGAGTCGAGCGTGGACTGGCCCGAATACTCGGCTGCCCAGGTCGGCGCAGATATCGTCGCGATGATTCGTCATCTCGGCGCGAGCAAAGCGTTCATCATCGGCAACTCGATGGCCGGGGGTTCCGCGGTATGGGCCGCTGCAGAGATTCCCGATCGCGTCTCCGGTATCGTGCTCATCGATCCGTTCGTGCACGTGATTCCGACTTCGTCATTCATGCTGGCGTTTCTCAAAGTAGCGATAGCGCGTCCGTGGGGTCCGTCGTTCTGGTCGATGTACTACGGGTCGCTGTACAAGAGCGCGCCGCCCGCGGACCTGGATTCATATCGGGCCGCGCTGGTTGCCAATCTCAAGCGGCCCGGACGAATCGAGGCGACGAAGGCGCTGATCTTTGCATCGCAGGCGCCGTGCGAGGCGCGCATTCCGGAGGTTCATGCCCAAGTGCTGGTCGTGATGGGCACGCGCGACTCTGATTTCGAGGATCCTGCCCCAGAAGCCGATTGGGTCGCGACCCATCTTCATGGAAAAAAATTGATGGTCGATGGAGCCGGGCACTACCCGCACGTCGAGTACCCCGACGTCGTCGCCGGCGAGGTCATCGGTTTCATGAAAGGGGCTCAGGATGGCGAAGCGCGTCGGAATTGACAAGGACGCAGTCGTCCGCGCCGCGGCCAAAATCGCCGACGACGACGGATGGGACGCGCTGACGCTTGCCCGCGTCGCGAAGAAGCTGCGGATTCGTTCGCCCTCGCTTTACAACCACGTCGGCGGCCTCGAGGGCTTGCGACGCGAATTGAAACTGCTTGCATTGCGCGACCTCAACGCGGCCCTCAGCCGCGCGACGATCGGCAAATCGCGCGACGACGCCGTCTGCGGTCTCGCCACCGCCTATCGCGCCTTCGTCAAACGTCATCCCGGAACTTACGCCGCCACGATGGTCGCCGCGCCCAAAAACGATCCCGTTCTCGAAGCGGCAGCCAGCCATATCGTCGAGACGATCCTGTCTGTGCTCAGCGGCTACGGACTGGATCGCCGCGAAGGCCTTCACGCCATCCGCGCCCTTCGCAGCACCGTACACGGCTTTGCGGCTCTCGAAATTGCCGGCGGATTCGGCATTCCGCTCGACGTCGATAAGAGTTTCGACTGGCTCGTCTCGGCGCTGCTCAAGGGTCTCTCAGCATCGCATCCAGAAGGATCCGGGTGAGCCAGATTCGCGGGTTAATTCTGACATTCGCGCGAGTAGATTGTAGTGGATTGTAGGGCCTCAAATTGCTAGAAGCGGTCCTCATTGTCGGCCTGCGGGAACGTTCCGCGGCAGCCTTGGAGGTTTCGTAGTGGCTAAAAATAGGTCCGACAAACACGCGAATGGGACTCCTGCGCACAGCCGGCGCGCCTTTTTGAAAGGGATCGGCGCCGCTGGAGTCTCGCTTCCCCTCGCAGCGATCGCTGCCAGTGCCGCGCCACGGATTCCCGACGTCCTCTCGGATCCCAGCGCTAAGGTGCTCGACCTTAAAACTCGTCGCAACGAGGCATTCAACAAACGTCTCCATGCGGCCAAGGACGACCGCAAGGTCCCGGTCCCTCGTCATCCTAACAACGGCGATGAGGCCCTTTACCCATCGGGAATCGCGAATTATACGAAGGGCTTCCCGCACAACTCGTTTGGCGAGGTCGATCCGAGCGTATATGCGGCGTACCTGGCGGCACTGAAGACCGGCAAGCGTGCGGATTTCGACGCGTTGACAATGGGCGGTACCGAACAGCTGGTAGATCCGCAGGCCGGCATTGCTTTCGATCTCGAGACTTACGATCCATCGCAAAACTCGATTCCACCGTTCGACACCCTGACGAGTCCCGGCCTCGCCGCCCAAATGATTGAAACGTACTGGCAGGCGCTGACGCGCGATGTCCCATTTTCGGAATACACAACCGACGGGACAATTGCCGCCGCCGCCTCGGAGCTGACGGGTCTATCGGCTTTCGCTGGTCCACGAATCGGCGGCAATGTCACGCCGCAGTCGATATTTCGCGGCTTCACCGCAGGCGACGTGATCGGACCCTACGTCTCGCAGTTCTTCCTGCAGCCGTTCACCTACGGCGTGATGCCGTTTGTAGGCTACATGACCACCCTGCCTGGCGACTTCGGGGCCGACCTTGCGACCTGGCTGAACCTTCAAAACGGCGCACCCTCGCCGCTCCAGACAGCGAACCCGGATCCGACGTTGAGATATCTCCGCACTGCTCGCGATCTCGCGGAGTATGTCCACAATGACGTGCTGTTCCAGGAATACCTGAACGCGGCGCTGATGCTGATCAAGATGAAAGCGCCGCTGAATTCCGGCAATCCCTATCCGGCGACGCTCAAATCCGAAACCGGTTTCATCACTTTCGGCTTCCCGATGATCGAAGTGCTGGTCGCCGAAGTCATTGCGCGCGCGCTCAAGAATGCATGGTTCCAGAAATGGTTCGTCCATCGCATGGCGCGTCCCGAGGAAACCGCCGGACTGGTTCATTTCACGCTTACCGGTCAGAAGACTTATCCGCTCGATTCCAGCGTGCTGAACTCGAATGCGGCCGCGACGGTCTTCTCTCGCAACGGCAACTATTTCATTCCATTGTCCTATATCGAAGGATGCCCGCTGCATCCGGCTTATCCATCCGGACATGCAACTGCAGCTGGCGCCTCGGTGACGGTACTCAAATGGTTTTTCGACGAGACCTTTGTAATTCCCCATCCCCTGATTCCTACCGCCGACGGCACGGGAGTGATGCCCTATACCGGTTCCGACGCCAGTCAAATGACAGTAGGCGGGGAATTGAACAAGCTGGCGTCCAACGTGGGATTCGGCCGGATCGACGCAGGGATCCACTGGCGCCAGGACATCCAGCAGGGAATGCTTCTCGGCGAGGCTGTCGCGATAAGCCTGCTAAGAGACCAGGCGCACTTGTACAACGAGAATTATACCGGCTTCACCTTCACCGGCTTCAACGGTAATACGATTACGGTTTGATAGTTTTGCATCCGGTCCAGTTGGCGGTGCTGCTAAACGGCCTGGCAGCCTCCCGCTCTGCCGAACCGGGTAAACCGCAATTGCGGTGAATTTTCAGTGCCGTGGGTGGATTATAGCTTTTCAAATTGCTAAAGGCGGTCCACGTCACAAGGGCAGCCATGGGGTGGGGTTTATGGCTGATCATATTTCCGCTAAGAGCCGAGCGGCGAGCGACGCAAACGCTTCTGAGAAAACTCTCAAATCGAGCGGGGCGCCGAAGTCGCCGGGACGCCGGCGCTTCATCGCAGGGCTAGGAGCGGCGACCGCTGCCGTCTCCAGCGGAGTCCTGGCTCCGCTCGTCGCCGCAACTTCCGCCAATGCACGCGAGACAGCTGATTTAACGACGCAGTCCGACTTCGACGCCGCCCGTTCCGGCAACGGACTGCCGGCGGATGTTACCCACAACAGGTTGGTCCAGGCTTTCTCACTCCGGGTCGGTGAAGCGACCCAGGACGCACTCGCAGGGCCCGCGGTTAACGTCAACAACGGCGATCCCGCACTCTATCCCGACCAGGGCGGCACCTACACCAAGGGTCTTCCGCACGACGACTTTGGGCGGGTGGATCTTCAAGCATTCGCGACCTTCACAGAAGCATTGAACAGCGGAAGTTTTTCGGATTTCCAAAAAATCATTGTCGGCGGCACACGCACGCTCAACGGCCCGCAAGGCGGTCTGGCCTTCGACCTGGAAGCGCTCGACAACGTGCAGTTCGGCCAGCCTCAGGTGCCTCCCGCCCCCAAAACGGCCAGCGACCAGAACGCTACCGAGCTGCTCGAACATTACTGGGCTGCACTGCTCCGTGACGTTGCTTTCACCGACTATGGATCGAGCGCGCTGGCCGCAGCGGCAGCAGCGGAAATGGGGGCACAACCGACTTATTTTGGACCCAGGAACAGTAGCGGCCAGGTGACGCCGAACCTGTTGTTCCGGGGCGCCTTTCCCGGCGAGACGTTGGGGCCTTACATCTCTCAATTTTTTATCAAGCCGACCGCGTTCGGCGCCCAACCTATCAGCCAGCAGTTGGTGACCTATCTGCCGGACATCGATTACATGGCAAATTTTGCCGACTGGCTGACAGTGCAGAATGGCGATGTCACCGGCCTTAAGAATGAGATCGATCCCCAAGTTCGGTATCTGCGCAACGGTCGGGATATCGCGGCGTTTGCCCACGTCGACGTGCTTTACCAGGCCTACTTCACGGCGTTTCTCGTGCTCACCTCGATTGGCGCGCCGCTTAATCCGGGCAACCCCTATATTGGCTCGAAGTCGGAAAACGGCTTCGGCACGTTCGGCGCGCCCGACTTCGCGACGACCCTCACCGAAGTGGCGACCAAGGCTCTGAATGCCTGCTGGTACCAGAAATGGTTTGTGCACTTACGTCCTCGGCCAGAGGCGATCGGCGGTATCGTCCACCTGATCAAGACCGGGCAACAGGCCGAGACCGACGTCACCTTGAGTCCGGTGATCCTGAACTCGGTGGGACTTCAGCAGAGTTTCAACAAGTATGGGACGTGGCTGCTTTCGCAGGCGTATCCCGAGGGCTCGCCGATGCATCCGGCCTACCCCACGGGACACGGTGTAGTGGGAGGCGCTTGCATCACGGTGCTGAAGTTCTTCTTCGACGGCACCTTCGTGATTCCAAATCCGCAAGTGCCTTCCGACGATGGACTATCGTTGTTGTCTTATACGGGCTCGGACGCGGGACAGCTAACTGTCAACGGTGAGCTCAACAAGATCGGACATAACGTCAGTTTCGGTCACGGGACCCACGCCGGCATTCACTGGCGCAGCGACACGGACACCTCCTTGTTGTTGGGGGAGGCCGTGGCGCTCAGTTGCCTGAAGGATAGAGCTCGGACCTACAATGAGCCGTTCACGATCCATATAACCAAGTTCGACGGGACGACAGCGACTATCTCCAACAAAGGCAACCCGTAAAAGTGTAGCTCTTGCTGGGACCGTGGTTCTGCGCGGTTTGGTTCGCCTGCTATTCGAGCGCGACTACGTCGCCGAGCGCGATGGTTCCGCCGTTCGCGATGGTCGCGTAGGCGCCGAGGTTCTGCGCCGCGTCGCGCACGATGGTTCGCAGCACCGACGGATCCTTCTTCACTCCGGGCTGGTCGAGCGTCGGTATTACGCATCGCACGGTGGGAATCTCGACCTTGATGCGCGTCGCGCCGATTCGAAGCGTCCGTCCCGACCATTCGGCCTCTACCAGTCCTTCGATTCCGCGCTCGGTCTCGATCAAAACGTTGGGACGAAAGCGGCGCGAGTCGAAATTAGCGGAAGGATTGCATTTGGTAAGCGCGCTCAACGACGCGGTGGTCAGCAGCTGGAAGGGGAACACATCGAAGAAGGTGCCGAACGGCGACGTGAATTTGAGAATCTGCGGCGGCAGCGTCGATAGGTCGGGCAGCGGCTCACTTTCCAGCCGGCCGAAGACCTCGCGTATCTCAGCCGTCATGTCGGGATTGTCGGGCCTGGCGCGTCGCAGGAAGTCGCGCTCGGATGCCGGCTGGATCGGCCAAATCGAAACCGGTCTCCCCAGCAGTTCGGAGAGTTGCGCATTGGCTTCAGCAGAGTCAGAGCGAAACGTCGTCCCGTCGGGCATCGTGATTTGCGCGGGCGGCACGTCGCTCCCGGATGGCTCGCGCAGATACACCGCCGTGCATTGCAGCAGAACGGGCAGCTTGCGCGCGCCGCGAATCTCGCCGGCCTTTTCGTCGCGAATCGCCCATCCACGGTCGCCGTAGATTCCGAGCGCGCCGACGTTCGCCCGCTGCAGCCGTTCTCCGGCCATCGACTTGACAGGGTATCGCCAGATTTCCTTGACCTTGCCGACTACTTGCATCGAAAACCTCGACTCAGATGCTACGCGCCGTCAGCTCTCCCGAACAGTTCGGACATACGTGCTTCAGCGCGTCCGCGCAGTCGGGGCAGAAGGTGCATTGAAATGAACAACACTGCGCGGGAGCCGGAGGAGCCAGCGCTTTGCCGCACTTCTCGCACTTGTCCTTGATAGCGGTCATGGTCTTGAGCAGCGCGGAGTTCTGCTCCTCGCGCTCGGCGCCGGCCAGCAGAGCGGCGCGCGCTTTCGCGTTGCGTTCGCTCGCGGCGAAGGATTTGTAGATCCCAGCGCCGCCGTGCTCGAGCCGCGCGAGAATCACCATCATCTCGCGGCGCGACTTGCCTTCGAGTAGCGATGCGATCACCTGGTCGGGTGCGAGTGCTTTATCGGCCATTTTGTTCCTCCCATTGGTGCGATTGGTAATGGGCTGATGAGGTTTGGCACCATTCGCGACCGCCATCAAGCGCGCCGTGCGAGGTGTTCGCCGCGCGATGGGACGGCGTATTATATTGCGGACGACGCGCTGGAATCGTGAAAGTAAAAGCAGCAATCGCGAACAAGGCCGGCGAACCGCTCGAAGTCGCCAGCATCGACCTCGAAGGTCCAAAGGCCGGCGAAGTCCTGGTCGAAATCAAGGCCACCGGCGTCTGCCATACCGACGCATACACCTTGTCGGGCGCGGATCCCGAAGGTTTGTTCCCTGCCATCCTTGGGCACGAGGGCGCCGGCGTCGTAGTCGAAACGAGGCCGGGAGTGACGACGCTGAAGCGCGGCGACCACGTCATCCCGCTCTACATTCCAGAGTGCAGAAGCTGTCCCGCCTGCCTCTCTGGAAAAACTAATCTTTGCACTGCGATTCGCGAGACGCAGGGCCGCGGCGTGATGCCCGACGGCACCAGTAGATTCTCGCGCGGCGGCCAGCCACTGCATCACTACATGGGCACGTCCACGTTCGCGAATTTCACCGTGGTGCCCGAAATTGCGCTGGCAAAAGTCCGCGACGACGCGCCGTTCGAAAAGATTTGCTATATCGGATGCGGCGTCACGACCGGAATCGGCGCCGTTCTGAACACCGCAAAGGTGCAAGTGGGCGACCGGGTGGTCGTGTTCGGGCTCGGTGGAATAGGTCTCAACGTCGTGCAAGGCGCCAGGATTGCGGGCGCGTCGATGATCGTCGGCGTTGATCTCAATCCCGCGCGCAAGGCGATCGCCGAGAAGTTCGGCATGACCCATTTCGTGAATCCCGCGGAGGTCGAGGGCGACCTGGTGCCGCATCTCGTAAACCTGACCCATGGCGGGGCGGATTTTTCGTTCGAATGCATCGGCAACGTCAAGCTGATGCGCCAGGCGCTCGAATGCTGTCAGCGCGGTTGGGGCACCAGCGTGATCATCGGCGTCGCGGGCGCGGGACAGGAGATTTCGACGCGGCCGTTTCAGCTCGTGACCGGACGCACCTGGAAGGGCACCGCTTTTGGCGGCGCGCGCGGACGCCGCGATGTTCCGAAAATCGTCGACTGGTACATGGAAGGCAGGATCAATATCGACGATCTGATTACGCACGTGATGCCGCTCGACAAAATCAACGACGCCTTCCAACTGATGCACCAAGGCAAGTCGATTCGAAGCGTGGTGACGTTTTAAGTTTTTCACAGGCTGATGCCAGCAAAGATCAAACGCGCGTTGGTACTCTCAATTGCCACGTGTGCGATTGTGCTCGCGGGATGCTCGCATGAGACGCAGCAGCAGAAGTTTGTGGACGCGATGAGTCATGGCAACAGCGCTCAGGCCAGCCAGATCTGGCTGCACATGGACGCCAAGAGCCGTGCCGATTTCTCGCATAACGAGGGGATGCAGCCGAACACGTCCCCGGACGACGTGAAAAAGCAGGTGATGGAGCACTACCAGGACGAGATGGGCAAGGAGGACGAAAGCGGGGAGACCGTCGAGAAGCCGACGCCGAACGTGCATCTCGGCGGACTCGAGAGTCTGCCCGAATGGGTTGGTCCGTCGGGAGCGCCGCCGCAAGCAGTCACGGTGCCGGCAGAGACCGCGCCGTCCCACTGAGGTTCGCCACGATGGAGTTTGGCCTCACCGCCGAGGAGAAGTTGCTGCATGAAACGCTGCGGGACTTCGCACTTCGAGAGCTGCTTCCGAATTACGCGTCCCGCGATGCGGACAAAGATCTGCCGCCGGCTCTGGTGAGGAAACTTGGCGAGATGGGCGTGCTTGCGCCGATGGTCGATACGCATCTCGGTGGTTCGAGGCTCGACTACGTATCGCTCGGAATCGCGCATGAGGAAATCGCGCGCGGCGATTTCAACGCTGCGTACGTGTTGCTGCTGGCGGCGCTCGTCGGCGCGATAATCTCGCGCAGCGGTGACGAACGTCAGCAGGCCGCGTTTCTTCCACCGATTTGCCGGGGCGAAACTATTGCGGCGCTGGCGGTGACCGAGCCCGGCGGCGGCTCCGACGCGGCACATATCGTGATGCAAGCGCGTCGCGACGGCGACAACTACGTCCTGAGCGGCGAGAAAACTTCAATTTCGTTCTCGTCGTCGGCCGGCACCGCACTAGTGCTCGCGCGAACCGGCACGCTGGAACAGTCCGCTCGAGGGGTGAGCGCATTTTACGTCGACCTCAACTCGCCGGGCGTATCGCGCACGCGCTTTCGGGACATGGGATCGCGCGCAATCGGCCGCGGCCAGTTATTTTTCGACGGCGTGCGCGTGCCCACATCAGCTCGCATCGGCGCGGAAGGCGCGGGCTTCATCGACGTGATGCAGGGATTCGATTTCAGCCGCTCGTTGATTGGCCTGATGTGCATCGGCGCGGCCGAGCAAAGCGTCGACGAAACTTGCGCGTACGTGGCAGAACGGCAGGCGTTTGGCGCGCCGCTTGCGCGGTTCGAGGGCGTATCGTTCCCCCTCGCAGAGGCGGCGGTTCGGCTGCGCGCGGCGCGTCTGCTCTGTTACGAAGCGCTGTGGCTCAAGGACCGCGGTGAGCCGCACGGATGGCTTGCGGCGGGAGCAAAGTGGCTCGCGCCCGAGTTGGCGGCCGACGTTTTGCATCAATGCCTGCTCCTTCATGGGCATCTCGGATTCAGCCTCGATCTGCCGCATCAGCAGCGCATGCGCGACGTGATCGGACTCGAGATCGGCGACGGCACCGCGCAGATCATGAAGACGCTGGTCGCACGCGAGATTGTCGGCAAGACCGCTCGCCCGTACTAGCTGATGCCTTTGATGGACGGACCGAAATGGCCGATTACCTGGGACGCGCGATGGATTTGGGCAGGCCCCGCGCCCTTGCCGGTATCGCCCATCGGCGCCGCCGGCATCCCTCCGAAGGAAACCTGGAATCGATTCTGCTACCTGCGCCGTACGTTTCAACTCGACACGATTCCCGCATCGGTTCCCGCGCGAGTGACGGCCGACTCGCGCTTCGTGCTGTTCGTCAACGGGGTTGAAGTCGCTCGCGGGCCCGCGCGCTCGATACCTGAGCGGCTGGCATGGACCGAGCTCGATCTCGCCCAGAATCTTCGCGCGGGCCGAAATGCGATTGCGGCGCTGGTGCGCTTTTACGGATTGCCCGGCCCGTGGTGGCGTCCGGCGGCACCGAGCTTCCTGCTCGGTTTTGGATCGTTCGCGATTGAATCGCCGGCTATCGGCGTGATTTCCGATGCGACGTGGAAAGGACGCTCCGCGCCCTATCGGCAGGATGTCGTGCGGGGCGCAACTCTGCCGGTGCCGCCGACCGAAATCCTTGACGGCACGGCGATTCCCACCGGCTGGAACGAAGCAGCATTCGACGATTCCGATTGGCTGCCCGCGGTAGAATTGTCGGCGGCCACCTTTTCGCACAATCGCACGCGAATCCCGGTCGAGCCTTACACCTCCCCTGAGCCCGACGAGATCGCGCCGCTGACCTCGATACCGATCGCAGTGAAAGAACTGTCGCGTCGTGGCGTCGCAGCACTCACCAGCGACGATCCGCGCGTCGCGTATCCGACGGTCGAGCAATCCGCTGACGGTGCCGACACTATCGTCAACTTCGATGCCGGCATGATCACGCTCGCGACGCCGTGGGCCGTCGTTCGCGGTCCCGCAGGCTCAACCGTCGACGTCTATTGCGGCGAGGACATCCGCGCCGATGGCAGCGCGGAAACTAATCCGCGCCAGTTTGCGATGCGCTACATTCTGCGGGGCGGCGTGGCAGAACGGCTCGAGTCGTACGAGTCGGTGGGATTCCGCTATCTGTCGATCGTCGCGCGAGGTGGCGCGCAGATCGAATCGGCAGGCGCAATCGAGCGGCGCTATCCGCGCGGCGACGCGGCGTACTTCGAATGCGACGACCCGGCGCTCAATAAGATCTGGCGGCTTGGCGCGCGCACGTTGGAACTTTGCTCGACCGACGCCTTCATCGATTGTCCAGGCCGCGAGCAACGCGCATGGCTCGGCGATTCCTATATCCACGCCCTGCTGACGTATGTGACCAACACCGACTGGCGCCTCGTGCGACGCCATCTCCGAATCTGCGCGCATTCGCGGCGCGGCGACGGATTGCTGGCGATGGCCGCTGCGTGCGACTTCTCGATTTCGTCGACCACGATCCCCGACTACTCATTGCACTGGATTCGCGCGCTCGCCCGCTACTTTGAATACTCGGGCGACGCCGCGACAGTTGGCGAGCTGATGCCGACCGCGGCCGCCGTGCTGTCGGCGTTCGAGCGCTATCGCGCATCAGACGGACTCATTCGCGGGATGCCAGGATGGATTTTTATCGACTGGGCAATGACCGAGCGATCGGAGGTGACCGGCGCGCTCGATGCTCTATACGCCGCGGCTCTCGACGATTTCGCCTCGCTGGCAGATGCCGTCATGTTTGATCCGCGTGCCGCCACTGATGCTCGCGCACGCGCTGAGCGCACCCGACGCGCATTCGACTTGCTATGGGACGAGGCTGCGAGCGTGTATGTCGACGCCGCCGACCGCAATGGTCCTCGTCGTCGAGTCAGCCAGCAGACCAATGCGATTGCGATCGTCGCCGGATGCGCACCGCGGGAGCGGTGGTCTCGAATCCTCGACTACGTGCTCGATGAATCGCGCGTCGTAGTCACACCCACGATTTCCGACAACATGGCCGCGTACCGCAAGCAGCGAATGGATCCCGCCGAGCACATGACGTTTGACGTTGAGCACGACGTCGTCGCGGCGCAACCGTTTTTCTCGCATATCGTTCACGACGCAATCGTTCGCGCGGGCCGTCGCGACCTGATTCCCGCGCGATGCATGAAATGGTGGCCGCAGATCGAGCGCGGCGACACCGCCTTCGAGGAATACTGGGACGCGCGCACCGGCACTGGGAGCCGCTGTCATGCCTGGTCGGCCACTCCGACCTATGATTTGACGACCTGGGTTCTCGGCGTGCGGCCGGCCGCACCCGGCTACTCGCGCGCGGAAATCGCGCCGCGGTTTGGCTCGCTGAGGCATCTCGAAGGCCGTGTCCCGAGTCCGTACGGGCTCATCGAGGTGAAGCTGGATCGCGAAGCCGGCGGCGACATTGTGATCCCGGACGGCGTCGCTGTCCACGTGCGATTCGACGACGCGCCTCTCACCGGCGGCCAGTTCGGCGCCGGGCGCCATCGCATCTCCCGTTGACGCCTGCCCGTCCGACAGTGTTAAGAATCGAGCGGCGCTGAAATTTCAATGTCGATGCTCAATCCATATCGCGTGCTCGATCTCACGACCGAGCGCGGCCTGTTGTGCGGCCAGATGCTCGCCGACCTGGGCGCCGACGTGATCAAGATCGAACCGCCCGGCGGATCGTCTGCGCGCACTATCGGGCCGTTCTACAAGGACGCGCCGCATCCCGACCGTTCGCTGTATTGGTGGGCGTACAATCGCAACAAGCGCTCGATCACTCTCGACATCGAAAGCGAGGCCGGCCGCGATCTATTGCGTCCGTTGGTCGAGCGCGCTGATTTTCTGATCGAGTCCGACAATCCCGGCCACCTGGCACAGCAAGATCTCGGTTTCGCCGATCTCGCGAAAATAAATCCCGCTCTCATCTTCGTTTCGATCACGCCGTTCGGACAGGACGGTCCCAAAGCAAGTTACGCGGACAGCGATCTGATCATCATGGCTGCCGGTGGACCGCTGATCCTCGCCGGCGACGCGGACCGCCCGCCCGTGCGGCTGAGTATCCCGCAAGCTTACCTGCACGCATCCGCCGACGCCGCAGTGGCAGCGCTCGCGGCTCATCATGAGCGCACGCGCTCCGGCCTGGGGCAGCACATCGACGTGGCGGCTGTTCAATCGGTTTCGATGGCGACGCAGTCAAACATCCTTTCGGCGGCGCTCGGTGCTGTTGAACCGCGACGGATCTCGGGCGGAGTGAAAGTGGGGCCGATCGAAATCCCACTGGTCTGGCCGGCGAGCGACGGTTTCGTCGCGATGACTTTTCTGTTCGGATCGGCACTCGGCGTCTTCACCGCCAAGCTGATGCGGTATGTTTGCGAGCAGGGATTTTGCGACGAAGCCACGCGCGACAAGGATTGGATCGCATACGGCGAGCAGCTATTCAGCGGTGCGGAGCCGCTTCCGGAATTCGAGCGCGTCAAGGAAGTCGTCAGAAATTTCACTCGGAGCCATACCAAAGCCGAGTTGCTCGAGATGGCAGTCGAACGCGGATTCCTGATCACACCGGTCACCACCATCGAGGAAGTAGTCGAAAGCCCGCAATTCGCGTCGCGCGATTACTTTCAGAGGGTCGCGCATCCCGAACTTGGCGAGTCGTTCCGGTATCCGGGCCCGTTCGCGAAATTCAGCGCGAGTCCGATCGAATATCGGCGGAGGCCGCCGACTGTCGGCGAGCACAATTCTGAAATCTATCGGGACGAACTCGGCTTGAGCGACGGCGAGATCGCCAAACTCACGCGCGCGGGAGTCATCTGATGCCAAACGACCTGCCGCTGAAGGACGTCAAGATTTGCGATTTCATGTGGGTGATGGCCGGTCCGGCGTCGACGCGGATTCTGGCCGACTACGGCGCGACCGTGGTGCGAATCGAATCGCCGACGCGTATCGATACCGCGCGCACGCTCCAGCCCTATCATGGCAACCAGTTCGGCCCCGACAGCTCGGGACTGTTCGCCAACTGCAACGCTGGCAAGTTCGGAATCTCGCTCGACCTCGGCAATCGCGACGCGCGCGAGGTCGTGCACGATCTGGTGCGATGGGCCGACGTCGTCACCGAGTCCTTCTCTCCCAAGGCGATGCGCGCGTGGGGTTTCGACTACGAATCCTTGCGCAAGGTCAATCCCGACCTCATCATGCTGAGCTCGTGCTTGATGGGACAGACGGGACCGATCGCGAAAATCGCCGGCTTCGGGAATATGGCGGCGGCGATTGTGGGCTTTACCAATCTCACCGGATGGCCCGACCGTGCTCCTGCGGGTGTCTTCGGCGCCTACACCGACTACGTTGCTCCCCGGTTTACTGCCGTCGCGATTCTTGCGGCGCTGGATCATAGGCAGCGCACCGGGCATGGCCAGTACATCGATCAATCGCAGGCTGAGTGCGCGATTCACTTTCTCGGGCCTGCGATTCTCGACTACACGGTGAATGGCCGGGTCGAGGAACGAGTCGGAAATTCCGACGCCGCATTCGCGCCTCATGGCGTCTATCCAGCGGCCGGCGATGACCAATGGGTCGCGATCGTTTGTCGCAACGACGACGATTGGCGCCGCCTGTGCGCCGCAATGGAAAATAACGACCTCGCGCGCGACTCGCGCTACGCGTCGGCTGCGGGACGACTCGAGCATCGCGATGCGATCGATTTGTCAATCGCGGCCTGGAGCCGCAAACTCGAGCGTGGCGCGGTCGAATCGCGCCTTCAATCGCACGGCGTTCCTGCTCATCAGGTGCAGAACAGTGACGACGCGTTAGCCGATCCGCAGTTCAGGCATCGCGGACACTTCGTCGCGCTCGATCATCCCAGCCTCGGAAAATTCACAGTTGAGGGTCCTCGCGCGAAACTCTCGCGCACCCCCGCGACCGTCCGCCGCGCCGCTCCGTCACTCGGGCAGGATAATCAACATGTGCTCGAGAGCATCCTCGGCTACGACGAAGCGCGAATCAGCGAATTGGTGGCGTCCGGTGCACTTGGCTAGCCGTATCAATCCAGCATCCGCCGCGCGACGTACTTCGAATTAGAAGCCAGGTGGTGATGCCGGCCGACAACAGGATTTCTGATGAAGCACTCGTGTCTGCTATGGCCGCCGGCGATCAGGACGCCTTGGCCACGCTGAATCAGCGTTACGGCCGCGCGCTCTGCGCAGTCGCGGACAGAATCCTGCGCGACCAGGCCGACGCGGAAGAAGTCGCAGCGGACGTCTTGTGGCAGCTGTGGCGCGAGGCGTCGCGATTCGATCGCGGTCGCGGCTCGGTTGGCGCGTGGATTATGATGACGGTACGAAGCCGCTCAATCGATCGACTGCGCGCCCGCAAGGCCCGCGAGCCGCGCGGCGGCGATCCTGCCGAGCCCGCGGCCGCGGCCGATCCGTCAAACGAAATTCACAGCGCCGAGCGCCGTAGCAAGGTCGAGGGTGCGTTGGCAACCTTGAACGACGGCGAACGCGAATTGCTCAGGCTGGCGTACTTTTCCGATCTTTCGCAATCTGAGATTGCCGAGCGCACCAGCATCCCGCTCGGCACCGTAAAGAGCCGGACGCGCGCCGGATTGATCAGACTGCGGGACACGCTTCGAGGGAATGTCGAGTAGGCGGGATGGAACACGCGGAAATCAAAGACCTGATACCGCTCAAAGCACTCTCGCGGCTCGAAGGCGACGAGGCGCGCGCGGTTGACGAGCATCTGGCGGCGAGATGCGACGAATGCGAGCGCGAGCTTGCGTCATTCAACCAGGCGCTCGCGGAGATGGCGATCGCGGAAGTTGGCGGCGACGGTCCCTCAGATCGAATCTGGAGTCGTCTGCAAGCTCGCCTCGACGCGAGCCGTCCAGTGCAGAGAATCGAGGATCGGTCGACGCGCGAGTCTTCGCGTGGCCGTGGTTTTGCGATGCTTGGTTCGGCGGCCGCAGCCGCACTCGTCGCCATCGTCGTCAGCCATGCGCTCGTCAATTGGCGACTGCGCAGTGACACTTCCGAAACTTCGAATGAGATCGCAGCGCTCACCGCGAAAGTTATCGAGGTCCAGCGCAACGTCGATACCACCGGCGATCAACTCGCGGCGCTCCAGGCCAAGGTGGCGCAGACCACCGACCTGACGCTCGCAAGCCTCGGTCCCGACGCGCACGTCGCTCGCCTCGCCGGTCTGCCCGCGTCGCCTTCCGCCACCGGTACCGTCGCGCTAAGTCCCGCTCAAGGCACCGCAATGCTCGAGGTAAACGGTCTCCCGCCAACGCCCGACTACAAGGAGTACGAGGTCTGGTGGATCGGCGAAAAGCAGGGCCTGCTGAAGGCGGGATTGTTTGAGCCGTCGAGTCATGGCGCGACGATCGTTTCGCTCGACCTGCCGCCGCCGGGTGAAAACGTGATCGCCAGTGCGATCACGCTCGAGCCACTCGGCGGCGTTGAGAAGCCGAGCGGCGCGATGTATCTGAAGGGCGATTTCCCGCGCCGTTAGAAAATTTCTTGCACAGCCAATCCGACTCGCTCACACCTGCGTATATCGGGCATGGATCCGAATGACACCGCCTTCGATCTCGATCGTTATCTGCGTGTATCCGGCGCAACCAAGCCGGAGTGTTTCGATTGGACGACGCCGCAACCGCGGCTCAGTGACGACGCGCTATTCACGATTGCCTACATGATGGACATCGAGTCGCACACTATCGTCTATCTGCGCGACTTGCTGTCCACCCGCGTCGTGCGCGACGCCGAAGTCACCGCATTCCTGTCATGCTGGGCCTACGAGGAATTTTTCCATTCCATGCTGCTGCGCCGGTTTCTCGCGACGCAGGGAGTTGCGATCGACGATCAGCGCTTTGCCGATTTGCGCAGCAGAACCAGTCTCGCCGATCGCGTGATACGTCCTGGCATCGCAATCCTGTCGCGTATGACGCGTCATTTTCCGGCTGTGCATATGACGTTCGGTGCGATCAACGAAATCTCGACGCTGACCGGCTACCAGGCGTTGATCAGCCGGACCGACTTCGCGCACGGCCGCTCTGGCAGCCAGCGCCCGCTTCTGACGATAATTCTGGAACGAATCATCAAGGACGAACGCCGCCACTTCGCCTTCTACTTCAACCAGGCGCGACGACGGCTTCGCGCGCCCGCCGCTCGACGCCTGACCGCATTGCTGGTGCGAAACTTCTGGACTCCGGTCGGAGTGACGGTGCGCGGCGACCCTGCGATGCGCCGCGTGTGCGCCTACTTGTTTCCCGGCGAGAGCGGCGTCGAGCGTCTTGACGTGGTCGATAGATCGGTTGCGCGCCTTCCCGGTTTGGAATGGTTCGATCTCGGCGCGCGCTACGCCCGCAGGGTTCAGGCGAGCGAACCGCGAATCTTCTTTTCTACCGAGGCTCGACTCAGCGGTTAGTTTGACCGGTCGCTTGCCGGCTCGCACGAAATTTTAGTATTCGGACTGCATGTTCACCGGTATCGACCATGTTGCAGTCGTCGTTAACGAACTCGAATTCGCGATTGCAAGTTACTCGCGCGCGGGATTCACGGTGGTTCGTGGCGGAAAACACCCGATCGGTAGTCACAACGCTCTGATCGCGTTCGCCGACGGCAGCTATTTTGAACTGATCGCATTCTTCAAACCGAACACCGGGCATCGCTGGCAACAGGCCCTCACGAAGGGCGGCGGCATCGTCGATTTTTGCATGAGTACCGATGATCTCGCGGCGGATGTCGACTCGATGCGCCGCGCTGGCGCGAAGATTGGCGATCCTTATTCGCTGACCCGCGATCGTCCCGACGGTTATCATCTCAGTTGGTTGCTCGCGGATCCCAAGCCTCCGTTCAATGGTCAGCTTCCGTTTCTAATCAAGGATGACACTCCGCGCGACGAGCGCGTTCCGCGCGAACGTGCGCATTCGAATGGCGCAACTGGCATCCGCACTCTTGCGATCGCGGTGAATGATCCTGGGATGACCAGCCGCTACTATGCGCGCGTGCTCGGACGCCCCGGCGCGCCTATCGAGCGTCCAGACCTCGAAGCCGTGGGCGTTAGTTTCGTGATCGGTCCGAACCAAGTGCAGTTGCTCGCGTCGAAAACGGAGAACGGACCGCTGGCGGATTGGATTCGCGATCATGCTCAATCGCCATTCGAAGTCATCCTCGCAAATGCGGACAGCGGCGCAACGAAGCTTGATCCCGTGCTCCTGCAGGGCGCGCGTATCAGGTTCGCATGAGAAGGAGCACTACGATGTCAGCCGGCAAAGTGAGTTTCGGTTTCACGATTCCGCAGCGCGGCGTGTTTTTTGGCATCGCAAGCTGGCCCGAAATGATTGCGATGGCGGCCGAAGCGGACCGAATTTCGCTGTTCGATTCTGTGTGGGTCGGCGACAGCGTGATGGCGAAACCGCGGCCGGAGTCCATCTCCTTGCTGGGAGCGCTCGCCGCTGCGACCTCGCGCGTCAAACTCGGCGTCGGATGCATGGCGAGTTTCCCAATTCGCGACCCAATTCTGTTCGCGTATCAATGGGCCACGCTCGATCTCATCTCGAACGGCCGCATGCGCCTTGCCGCGTGCACGGGAATTGTCCCGGCCGCCGGCGCCAGCGCGAAGGAAGGCGGGCCCTGGGGAATCACCGATGGGCAGCGCGGCAACCGCATGGCCGAGAACATCGAAATCTGCCGCCGCCTGTGGAGCGAAGACGACGTCAGTTTCGCGGGCAAGTATCGGTCGTTCACGGGAGTGACGATCAAGCCGCGGCCGGTGCAGCAGCCGTGCCCGATTTGGATCGCTGCGAATCCTGCGCCCGCGCAATCCGAAAAGCCGATGCGCCGAGTTGCGAAAATCGCCGACGGATGGATGACGGTGCAGATATTTCCGAAGATGCTCGCCGGGTTGTGGTCGAAGCTGTCGGAGTGCTTGCGCGAAGAAGGAAAAGATCCGGCCGCGTTCCCGAATCTCGCGTACCACAACATCAACATCAATCCAGATCGGGCAGCGGCGCTCGCAGAGTCAAAACGCTTCCTGGATGAGTACTACGGTCCGATCTTCGTTCCGCAGATGGTCGAGGCATGGACCGCGGCCGGCACGCCGGCCCAATGTGTGGAGCACCTGCGCGATTTGGTGCGCGACGGCGCCAAGGCGATCGCGCTCAGAATCACGTCATGGGATCAGCGGGGCCAGTTTGAACGCCTGGTTAACGAAGTGCTGCCGCGCGTAAACGCCTAGCCCGCACTCAGCCGGCGGTATAGCCGCTGTCGTTGTAGTAGTATCGCGACTGCGATGGTTCCGTCGGGCAAAATTCCTCGCGTAGTGATCGCCGCGACTGCCAGCGGCGTGGGTAAGACTACCGCGACGGTCGCATTGATCGGTGCGATGCGCGCGCGCGGGCTCAAGGTCGCGGCATTCAAGTGCGGCCCTGATTATCTCGATCCGACCTATCACGAACGCGCCGCGGGCGTTCGCTCGCACAACCTCGACGGCTGGATGATGGATCGCGCTGCGGTGGTCGCGACTTTTGCGCGCGCGTCTGCCGATGCTGACATCGCGGTGATCGAAGGCATGATGGGTCTGTTCGATTCCGCGACGCCAACCGGCGAGGAAGGGTCGACCGCCCAGATTGCGAAGTGGCTCGACGCGCCGATTATCCTCGTCACCGACGCGTCGGGCGTCGCGCGCACGATCGCCGCAGTGTCCGCAGGCTTTGCGCGCTTCGATCCCGCCGTGCGCGTGGCCGGCATGATCTGCAATCGCGTTGGCGGGCGCGGACATC
Organism: uncultured delta proteobacterium; assembly: GCA_963850125.1. Classification (GTDB taxonomy): domain Bacteria; phylum Desulfobacterota; class Binatia; order Binatales; family Binataceae; genus Binatus. The sequence continues at coordinate 218,541 of CAWKKB010000007.1, forward strand.
TCGACCTGTTGCGCGCCGCGGAACCCGAAGTTCCGATTGTCGGCGGATTTCCTGCCAGCGCCGAGCTTGCTTTTCCTGAGCGCCATCTCGGCCTGCTGATGGCGGACGAATCGAATGTGCCGCAACGCCTGATAGACGGATGGAGTCGGCTCGCGGCCAATTGGCTGGATCTCGACGCGATTGCCGAAATCGCCCGCTCGGCGCCAGCACTCCGAGTCGATCACGCGTCTGGCTCGAGGAACATCGATTCGAGTTCGCCGCCTCGATGCCGAATCGGGATGGCGTACGACGCCGCGTTTCACTTTTACTATGAAGATAATTTGAATCGGCTGCGATCGGTCGGCGCAGAGATTGTAAATTTCTCGCCGATCCGCGATCGCGAACTGCCCGACGTCGACGGACTTTATTTTGGGGGTGGATATCCCGAGGCGTTCGCGAAAGAACTGTCTTCAAACGCTGCGATGCTCGCGGCCATTCGCCGCTTCGCAGCTGACGGCGGCCTGATTTATGCGGAATGCGGCGGCCTGATGTACCTGACGGACGCGATCCGCACCCTCGACGGCGCGCGATGGCCGATGGCGGCGATCATTCCTGGAGTTGCGGTGATGTCTAAGAGGCTGCAGGCTATAGGCTACGTCGAGGTCGAGTCGCGCGCGGACTCGATTCTCGGTCGGGCGCAAACGCGATTCCGAGGTCATCAGTTCCGACACTCGACTCTCGAAGGTGCTGACGGCGGCGATCAGATAGATCGCATCTACAACGTAAAGCCGCGATGGGGTGGCGCCGCGTTCGCCGAAGGCTATCGCGTCGGAAATGTTGTCGCCTCTTACGTTCATGCGCACTGGGCATCGAACCCCGCGGTCGCAGAGGCCCTGGTCGACGCGTGCATTCGGTCCCGAGTATCAAGACAACCGGCTGCGTAGCGTCTAGAATTGCCGTCATGAGCAGCGACCGGTCAGATCAAAATCGAGGCGCAGAGCAAAGTCGAGGCAAAGAGCAAAGTCGAGGCAAAGAGCAAAGTCGAAGTAAGGACCGCGCGAAGATTCCCGCCGATTTTCCCGCCGCGCCGCTGACGCTCGAGGGCTACGGCATTCTCCATCAGATGTTCCGTGTGCGGCGCCGCGAATTGCGCGCGCTCGACGCCACGAAGCGCGACGCAGCCATCAACGACGCGTCGAAGCTGTTCGGCGAGATGGCGCGCCGCGAGGACGGCGAGACCGCGCTCTTTACCGCGCTCGGGCACAAGGGCGATCTGATGATCATCCACTTCCGGCGCGGCTTCGAGGAACTCGGCCAGGCCGAGCACGCGGTCGCGTCGCTCGCACTCAGCGACCACCTGGAACCAACCACCTCGTATCTGTCGGTGATCGAAATCGGCCTTTACGAAGCGACGGTCGCGCTCTATCGCAAGCTCGTCGAGAATGGCGTCGGCCCGTATTCGCCGCAATGGAAGTCCGAAATCGAGTCCGAGCTTGCGCGGCAGCGCGAGAAGATTTCGCTGCGACTGTTTCCGAAAATCCCCGCGCGGCCATATCTGTGCTTCTATCCGATGGACAAGAAACGCGACGGCGCCGACAACTGGTATCGCCTGCCGATCGAGGATCGCCAGCGCTTGATGCACGACCACGGGATGGTCGGCCGGCGTTTCGCCGGCGAGGTGACACAGATTATTTCGGGCTCGATTGGCTTCGACGATTGGGAATGGGGCGTCGATCTCTTCGCCGACGATCCACTCGTGTTCAAAAAACTGGTCTACGAGATGCGCTTCGACGAGGCCAGCGCGTCGTACGCGAAGTTCGGCACCTTTTACGTCGGCATCCGGCTCGAGGCGGCTGCTCTAGGCAAACTTTTCTCGACCTGATCGAGAACTCACGCGGTGGCGCTCGCGTCCTCTGCGCGCAGTGCCGTCAGCTCCCGGCTGGCGCGCGGCAGGAACACCAGCCCGATCAGCGCGTTGCACAGCATGAACGTGAATTGCGCGGCGAGACTGTATGCAACGATTCTCGCCTCCGGCGCGTTACTCGAGAAGAAAAGCAGCCACGCAGCCTGGCTCGGACCTAGATGCGCGATCGCGACCGGCAACGCAGCGGCGAGGAACACCAGCGGCAGAAACAGCATCAGCTTCACGAACGGAATCGCGATTCCGTACAGCGCCAACGCGTAGTACTGCGCGACGACTGAAGCAAGAAACGTCGGCGCCTTGATCGCCAGCACCGCCAGGTAGTCGAGCGGACGCGCCTTGATAAAGGTCGCGAGCACTGCGCCTGCTCTTCCGGTCTCGACCCAGTTGCGAATCCGCGCGCTGCGCCGCGCCATCGCGAAGAAAATCATGATTCCCGCGAGCAGCAGCCAGGCCGCGATGTACACGATGCGAAGTATCGCAACGATCCTGATCTGGGCGGCGCCGACCGGCGTGTAAAAAATCACGCCGAGCGTCGAGAATAGAAAGAGCTGATAAATTTCGAGCATCGCGATGAAGAGCACCGAGCTGAGCGCGCTCAGGAAGGTGATTCCCGCCTTGCGATGCAGGTAATACGCGACGCCGCCCTGTGCGAGGCTCGTATTGATCATCGCCAGTACGTACATGCTGGCGCGAATCGGCAGAATATCCCGATAGCGCATCCGTGCGTTGAAACGCCGCACGACCCAGGCGAGACACGCCGAATCCATCGCGCAATAGAACAGCGAGTACGGCATGAACACCGCCAGGAACTCGAACACCGGCACCTGCGAAAGCGCCTGCTCGACTTTGCGAATCTGGACGTGCCAGAAGATCAGCGCGAAGATCGCGATAGTGCCGAGATACGGAATCGCCTTGCGCCAGAGCGGTGTCGCGCGCGCCGCTGGGACGTCATCGCGTGTCGCGGCGCTCGAACCTGGACTGGTTCCTGCGCTCATGCGCCGTGGATCCTGACTGCGGCGGTGCCCATCAGCACCTGTTCGCCGCGCTGATTGGCGATGTGAATCCGCAGCTCGGCCCGATTCGCATTGGGATCGACGGAAATAATTTTCGCGTGCGAGGTCAACGTGTCGCCGTAGAGCACCGGCCTGGTGAGCGATACTTCGATACGGCCGCCGCGAACGAAGCGCATGCCGAAGTTGTCGGCCAGGAATTGCGCGACTATCGCGATAGTCTGCTCGCCGCCGGCGATTGGCGCCTCGAAGCCCGCTTTGCGCGCAGCGTCCTTATCGTCGTGGATATTGCGCCGGGGGCGGCGCCGCGCCGGCCGCTCGATTCCGTCGTGGTAGGCTTTCGCCGCGGCTTCATCGAGGAGGTAGGGTGCCGAAATCAGCTCCGCGCCGATTCGAATCTCGCCACCCGCAGCGCTCATTGCATCTCCCCCTTGTCGTTCAGCAGCACCGACGTGATCGCTTGCCGCACCAGCAACTGATCCGTGACGGCATCGCGAGATTCATATTCCAGCGTGAAGTAGAACTTGCCGCGTTTGCGATAGGTCGCGGTGATCGTGCCCTCGACCTTGACCGCCTGCCCGACGCGCATCGGCTCGTGAAACTCGCACCAGTGCTTGGCATGGACTCCACCCTTGCCGCCTTTCAGGAGAGTGGCGATGAGAAGCGCGTAATCCTGCAGGCGCATCGTGGGCGACACGATCGCGCTTGGGTTCTGCGCGGTGGGGATGAAGTCGGGATTGGCGGCCTTGACCGCATCAGAAAACGCACGCGCCCGCTCCGGCGTGACGACGTAGTTGATTGGCCCGAGCCGCATTCCCTCGCGCAGGTTCTCGGGGCACATCGGGAGTCTGGTTTCTTCGCTCATCGTAACCGATTGAATGACTTTAGCAGGCGTGCAAGATTCGGCGAACCGCAGTCTTTTAGTCAAATGGCAACCAGCAAAGTCGACTATGCACGCAAAGCCAGGCTGCATCTCAGCAAGGCTGATCCGATCCTCGCGCGGATAATTGCGGAGGTCGGCGCGCTTGGAATTCAGCCGCGGCGCGAAAGGTTCCAAGCACTGGCGCGGGCGATAATTTTTCAGCAGCTCGCGGGCGCGGCCGCCAATGCTATCTATGGCCGTTTCGTAGCGCTGTTTCCCGATGTGGAATTCCCGTCGCCGGAACAAGTTCTGGCCAAGTCCGACGCCGAGCTCCGCGCCGTAGGCCTCTCTGCAAAAAAAGCACTTTACATAAAGGACCTCGCCGCGCACATCCGGGACGGCAAGCTCAACTTCCACCTGTTCCCTAGAATGACCGACGAGGAGATCATCGAGCATCTAGTCATGGTCAAGGGAATCGGCCGATGGACCGCCGAGATGTTTTTGATGTTCAACCTGGGCCGGCCCGACGTGATGCCCGCCGACGACCTCGGGGTGCAGAACGCGATCAGGCGGCACTACAGGATGCGCCAACGGCCAAATCGGAAGCGGCTGCTAAAGCATGCCGAGCGATGGCGGCCGTACCGAACCGCAGCAGCATGGTACCTATGGCGCAGCCTCGACATCGTACTCCCCGACGGCCGCGCAAAGCCGCCCGCGAAGAAGCTCGCAAAGCGCAAGAGGCGATAGTTACTTGCCTGGTAGCTTTGGGGATTTTGGCAGGGCTGGATTCATGTAGTCCCATGGCTGCGCGCTTGCAGTGTAAATGTCCTGACTGGGACGAAAGGCGCTCGGGTCGTCCAGGCTGCCTACTCGGATGTTGACGAAGTCGAGGCCTGAGCCGAACAGCGGCGACCCGCAATCGCCGCAGAAATTTCGCCTGGTCGTGCGCCCGCTGTCGGCGTTGAGGTCGAAGTACTTCGGCGTCCCCTGGATTAGCCTGAAGGCGGCTCTGCGAACAATTAGAATCGAGGCGAAGGCGCTCCCGGTTTCACGCTGACAATCCCGGCAGTGGCAATTCAGAGCCAACACCGGCTCCCCCTCATAACAGTAGCGAATAGCACCGCAGGCGCATCCACCAAAAATCGAAGCTGGCAATCAGTCTCCTCTACGACTCTTATTACTCGGCGAGCATCGGGTTTGGTTTTGCGAAGCCTAGTTTTGTGAGGGCCTGGTCGAGGGCGCTGATGTCGTCAGACGGAGTTGGCGAATGCTCTGCCAGATCGTCTACCCGGCGGCGCATTTCTTTTAGTTCCCGGTAGAGATTGCCGGACAGGCGGGCGATCGCAACGAAGCAAATCCACGGGACTGCTACCAGGGCTACTAGCGTAATTGCGATCATGAGCCGAGCTTGCGATTCGGCGCTGTTGTCGGCCGCTATCACAGCGGCATCGTCTACGCTCATCAGGTCCGCGACCGTGCCTTGCAGATCGCGGAGCTTCGGCTCGAGGCTGTCGTCGCCGGGCGACGCGGTTCGAAGCGCGTCGAACAGCGGCCGCGCGTCGTTGGCGATTTTTTCGATTAGTTCAGCCTGCTCTTTGGTGGCAATGTGCTGGCGCGCGACTTCGATTTCGGAAATGAATCCGCGCTGCTGATCCATCACGATTTGCGAGGCGTCGGGCTGCGTGCGCCCCCAATCCATCTTGTAGAGCGCGGTTTCCATCCCCTGGGCCGCGCGCTCGGCTGCATATTCGTCGTCGTGTATTTCGCGCGGCAACGTGCCGAAAAAGTGAAACGCGCCCGCAATGACGGCCGCCGCGATCAACAGGATCACCGGCGCGAGCGCGGCAACGAAACGAAGCTTGGTAACGATAGTCAGGTTGTTCATGCAATTTTTTCCTGTCGTTGTCTCAAAGGATGCCCGCGGCGGATGCGAAAACGCAACGCCCGATATGATCTCGTTGCCGCGGTATGCAATAATGCGCGCGATGAACTTTGCCGATCGCCTATCCGAGGCTGAGCGCGCAAAAGACAGCGTCGTGGTGCTCGGAATCGATCCTCAACTCGACGCTCCCGGCACTCCGGGAATCCCACCCGGTTACACGCTGGCGCGCTTCTGCTGCGAAATAGTCGAGGCCTGCGCGCCTTCTGCGATTGCGGTCAAGCCGCAACTCGCGTTTTACGAAGCGCGCGGGCTCGAAGGGATGCGCGCGTTCTGCGAGGTCGTCAAGCTGGCTCGACGCCTCGGGTTGATCACAATCGCGGATGCGAAGCGCGGTGATATCGGCACGACCTCGGCCGCATACGCGGAGGCCTTTCTCGGTGACGGTGACTTCAACTGCGATGCTGTGACGGTCAACCCATACCAGGGCAGCGATGCGCTGATGCCATTTATCGCGAAAGTCAAAAACGGCCGCGGCGTATTCGTGCTGGTGAAGACGTCGAATCCCTCTTCGGGGGAATTTCAGGATCTCAATGCGCCCAGTCGACCGATATGGGAGTCGGTGGCGGCGCGCGTCAATGGATGGGGCGGCGATTTCATCGGCGCAAGCGGATTCAGCTCCGTCGGCGCGGTGGTCGGCGCGACTTATCCCGTGCAAGCGCGCCGCGCGCGCGAGTTGATGCCTGCCGCGACGATCCTCGTGCCGGGATACGGCGTGCAAGGCGGCACCGCCACTGACGCAGTCGCGTCGGCGCGCGCTGACGGTACGGGGTTCATCGTGAATGCGAGCCGCAGCTTGATGTACGCGTATCGGAAGAAGGACGGGGCAAAGCCTGTCGAGGCAGCTGCGGAATATGCTGAAGCGATGCGCCTGGAGCTCAATGCCGCGCTCGAGGCACGCCGCACGGAAGGACTGGCGCGCACCGCGTGACAGACTATTCTGTGGCGCGATTGTCTGTTGCGCCCCACATCCTGAAAAGCTCGCAGAACTGAAAAATTTCGGTCCCTCACCCGCCGCTCAAGGTCTCGCGTCGGCCTCTCCCCTCGTGGGGCGAGGCGAAGAAGGACTCGGACTCTACTTGGCGGCCGCGGCGCTACCGTTCAAATTCGACGCCAGGAACTTGACGCTGCGATTCCACGCGTCTTGCGCGTCGTCGGCGTTGTACCAGATCGCGAGCTCGGGGAAGTTGAAGGCGTGATTCGCGCTTTCGTAGATTTTCATTTCGTGCGGGCGTTTTTCCTTCGTTAGCAAGTCGTCCAGCTCGTGCGCGTTGGCCACCGGCACCAGCACATCTTTGTCACCGTGCAGAATCAATGTCGGCGGCATCGACTTGGCCCCGTACTGCAGGGCCGGCGGCAATCCGCCGTAATACTCGACGATGGCGGCGATTTGGTCCGGATCGATCGCGCCAACTGAGAGTGAAAGGAACGAACCGAGCGAAAATCCCATCATCGCGACCCGATGCGGATCGACCAACGGATTCTTGTCGAGCGCGTCGAGCCCAGAATGGATCTCCTCGAGCCAGATCGGGAAGTCTTCCTTCATCTGCTCCGGCTGTCCCGGGCCGACCGCGTCGGTCTGGCTGTAGTACTCGATGAATTCCGTGTAGTAGCCGAGGCCGGCGAGCTCGCCGCACATCTTTTCGTACTCGGGATTGCCGGAATCCTTTCGCTGCGATGCGCCATGCAGCATCACGACTGCCGGATGCGGCCCGCCGCCTTTCGGCACACAATGGTATTCCTGAACTGGCATGCCGCTGGAAGTGAATTCGCCTTTGACCCATGCGCCGTTGGCATTCGACGCGGCGAACATAAGGATTGCAGCTGCGAATGCGCCGCATGCGGCTTGTAACGAACGCACCGTGATCGAATCGAGCCGCGGGCTGGCGGATTACGCGCGCATCAGTTCGGCTTCGTCGGCGGCGATAGTGGCGTAGACTTCGCGATCGATCTTGCGGTAACGATCGAGCGACTTTTCCGCCTGCTCCTCGTGGCCCTGCTCTTTGGCGATCTCGCGCATCTCTTTTTCGATCCAAGACAGATGCCACGATTCGTCCTTGGTGACCGACTTCAGCACTTCCATCGTCTCCGCATCGACGTTGGGCAGCGCCATGTGCGCGTTGTAACGGCTCTGCGCGCGCTCTTCGACCACAACCGTCAACGCGAGCAGGTCGATGATTGTCTTCGGCACGCCGGTTCGCAGACCCAGCCGGCGCTGGTAACCGTCGTCAATAAGGATGGGCGCGCCGCCGAGGTCCGAGATTCGCTTGGTCCAGAGATAAGCGTGGCGGGTTTCATCCGCGAGGTGAGCCGTCATCTTGAGCTGCGCCTCGCCGTCTTTCATGTGTGACAGAAGATTGAAGAGCAAACGCGCACCGCGCAATTCGGCGTCGCGATAGAAGCTGAATATGAGAATCTGCTTGTCCGCCGCGGACATTCCGGTGAAATTCATCGTTCCAAGTGATGCGCTCAATACCTAAATCCTCCCGTCAGCCGCCAGCACAACACGGCCAATGTCTAATAGTATCAGATAGGACGGTTGCGCATAACTTATGCGATTCGGTTTGGATGGTCAATAAAAAATACCCGGCACGACGCCGCGTGACCGCTTCTACATTACGCCGCTTCGACGAGAAGGTTGCGAATCTTCGTCATTGAGAACAACTTGTTGTTATGTAACGGCTCGCAAAATTACGGGCTGTCGATCGAATTAAAGGGGGGAGCCGCGATTGTCGCGGGCGATGAGCGATGCCTTCACCAGACGTTTACTGGCTCGCATTGAGACGGGCGCGCGGGGTTGGGCCGCGAACCTGCAAGCTGCTGATCGAAAAGTTCGGCACTCCGGAAAGAATATTTCAGCTCAATTCTGACGAGATCGCGGCGGCTGGCGTGCCGCGCAACACCGCCCGCAGCATCGTGGAGTTTCGCGACTTCGAGCCGCTCGAGAAGGAACTTTGCGAGCTGCCGAATATCGGTGCGCGCCTCATCAAATGGAGCGATGCCGACTATCCGCCGAATTTGCGCCAGATTGCCGACCCTCCCCCGTTCCTGTTCGTACGCGGCCCCGCGCAGTTGACTGACAGCAACTGTGTCGCGGTGGTTGGCGCCCGCGCTGCCAGCGATATCGGGCGGCGGATGGCGCAGAGGCTCGGTCTCGAGCTCGCCGCCAAGGGCTTCACCGTCGTGAGTGGGCTGGCGCGCGGAATCGACGGCGAGGCGCATCAGGGAGCGCTCGACGCGCATGGCAAAACGCTCGCGGTGCTGGGATGCGGCGTCGATGTCATCTATCCCGGCGAGCATCGCAAACTGGCCGAGGCGATTATAGCGGGCGGCGGCGCGCTCATCAGTGAGCTCCCGATTGGAACCCAGCCGCTCGCCGAGAACTTCCCGACCCGCAACCGTATCCTGTCGGGGCTGTGCCTTGGGGTCGTAATCGTCGAGGCGGCCGAGAAAAGTGGCTCGCTGATCACTGCGCGAATGGCACTCGAGCAGGATCGCCAGGTTTTCGCCGTACCCGGCAGTCCGCTCAGCGGCAAGACTCGCGGCAGCAATCGCCTTCTAAAGGAGGGCGCGAAGCTGGTCGAATGCGTCGAGGACGTGATCGAGGAGCTCGCGCCTCAGCTGGTTGATAGACCGCTCGTGGCCGAAAGAGTACAACCCAAGCCTTCCGCCGAATCAGTTCGGACGGCGCTAACGTCTAATAGAAGTGGGACTGTTGAAGTAGTTGCATTGTTTCAGGCGCCTGAAGATGCCAAAAGCTCCGAAGAACCAATTGACGATCTCACGACAGTCTTAAACAATCTAAAAGAATCTGAAAGGCTCCATGTTGATTCGATTATTGAATCTTCCGGGCTCAATGCCCAGACCGTGCTTAGGTTACTGCTGGAACTCGAACTCGAAGGTCGTGTCACCCAGCATCCCGGCAAGCTTTTCTCGCTTGCGTAAGTCTGGCAGGGTGTAAGCCCTGAAGCGCCGGGAAATTAGCTGGCGCGAAACCTGCGAGGGATTCGGGAACTTGGAGGCGCCTGATCGGTGGCAAAAAATCTCGTAATCGTCGAATCGCCAGCAAAGGCGAAAACTATAAAGCGCTATCTCGGTAGCGACTACCAGGTCATGCCCTCGGTCGGCCACGTCGTGGACCTGCCCAAGAGTAAGCTGGGGGTCGATATCGAGCACAATTTCGCTCCGGATTTTGTCGTAATCAAGGGCAAAGAGAAGATAATCAGCGAGATCAAGAGCGCCGCGAAGGGCAAGGATAACGTCTACCTCGCCAGCGACCCCGACCGCGAAGGCGAGGCCATCGCGTGGCATATTTCCGAGCATCTCGGCAAGACCAAGTCCAAGGTCAGCCGCGTGCTGCTGCATGAAATCACGTCGGCCGCGGTCAAAGAGGCGGTGGCTCATCCCTCGAAACTCGACCATCACCTGTTCGACGCCTACCAGGCCCGCCGGGTATTGGACCGGCTGGTGGGGTACAAGCTGAGCCCGCTGCTGTGGGACAAGGTCAAGCGTGGGATCAGCGCGGGTCGGGTGCAGTCGGTCGCGCTCAGGATAATCGTCGACCGCGAGCGCGAGCGGGAGGCGTTCCGCGCCGAGGAATATTGGACCCTCGATGCGCGCCTCGCAGGAAAAAATCCGCCGCCATTCAAGGCACGGCTTTACAGCTACAAAGACGACCGCATCGACAATAAGGCATACAAGCTGCCCGAAGCTCGGGCGCGCGAGATTATCGCGGCCGTCGGGGCGGCGCCGTTCAAGGTCAAGAGCGTCGAGCGCAAGGAAATCCGGCGCAGTCCCGCTCCCCCGTTTATCACGTCGCGGCTCCAGCAGGAGGCATCGCGCAAGCTGTACTACCAGCCGCGGCGCACGATGCAGATTGCACAGAAGCTTTACGAGGGCGTCGAGCTCGGCGAAGAAGGCGCGGTTGGCCTTATCACTTATATGCGTACCGACTCGCCGCGCGTGTCGGACCAGGCGCTCGAGTCCGTCCGCAGCCATATCGGTTCGCGATACGGCAAGGAGTACGTTCCCGAGCAGCCAAACTTTTATAAGTCCGGCAAGCAGTCGCAGGGCGCGCATGAGGCGATTCGCCCGACTGCGGTCGAGCGCGATCCCGAGTCGATCGCGCGCTACCTCGACAAGGACATGCTCGCGCTCTACACGCTTATCTACAACCGCTTCGTCTCGAGCCAGATGACGCCGGCGGTATACGATCGCACAACCGTGGACATCGAATCGGCCGACGCGATTTTCCGCGCGACCGGCCAGGTGATGAAATTCGACGGCTTCATGCGCGTGTATATCGAAGGCCAGGACGAGCCTGAGGACGAGGAAGGCACACTGCCGCCGCTCGAGGAAGGCGAGATACTGAAACTGCTGGGACTCGACCCGGAGCAGCATTTCACGCAGCCGCCTCCGCGCTATACGCAGGCCACGCTCATCAAGGTGCTCGAGGAGCAGGGGATTGGGCGGCCCTCGACCTACGCCGCGATCATGACGAGTATCCTGCGGGTCGAGTACGTCGAAGAGGACGAGAGCAAGCGGATGCGTCCGACTTCGCTAGGCCGCGTCGTCAACGACATGCTGGTCAAGGCGTTCCCCGACATCCTCGAATCCAGTTTCACCGCGCAGTTTGAAGAGGACCTCGACAAGGTCGAAGAGGGCACCGAGAACTGGGTCAAGACGATGAAGCGGTTCTATGGCCCGTTCGCGAAGGATCTGGCTGACGCGAAGAAGAAGATGCCCGAGGTCAAGCACAAGGGTCTGCCCACGGGGCTCAAATGCGAGCTCGACGGCGGAGACATGGTGATCAAATGGGGGCGCAACGGCGAGTTTCTCGCTTGTTCGAATTACCCCAAATGCACCAACACCGGCGAGATCGCGCGCGACGATCAGGGCAATATCACGATGAAGGCGCCGTCGGCGCCGGTTCCCAGCGACGAAGTGTGCGAGAAGTGCGGCAAGCCGATGGTCAAACGGCGCTCGCGCTTCGGCGAATTCCTGGGATGCTCGGGATATCCGGACTGCGACGGAATCAAGCGCCTGCAATCCGATCCGGTGAAGACCGGGGTCGCGTGCCCGGAATGCAAAGAGGGCGAAATCCTCGAGCGCCGCAGCCGCCGCGGAAAGATTTTCTACGGATGCGGCCGCTACCCAAAGTGCAAGTTCGCGGCATGGAATAAAGTAGTCCCGCATCCGTGCCCGTCGTGCGGCGCGAACTACATGGTCGAGAAAGACTTGAAGCGCACCGGTATCACCTGGCAGTGCGCCAACAAGGAATGCGGCTACAAAGCTCCCGCTCCGGTGGTTGCGCAAACGGAGCCGGCTCCCGCCTCGACGCCGCCTGCGTAGCACTTCAGTCCGCATTTGACCGTGTCAGCTTCGCGCAGAAAAACCGTCGACCGCATCGTACATGCGCTGCTGCCCCTTCTGAGCATCGCTCTAGTCGCGGCGTTCGCGGCCAAGGCCTATAGCGAAACCCCGGTCGATGTGATTCCGCATCAGGAGGAGACGGTCGCCCCATACGTCGCGCGCGTCTACTTCGATTCTAAGGCGAAGGATGGCAGCGATTCCTATTTCGAAATTCTGAAAGACGGCAAACCCGTCTACCTGCAGAAGGCCAGGACCAAGGGCGAGAAATTTTTCATCGGCACGATGTACAAGGACGATCCCGATGCGTCGCTGGTCAAGATGGGGATGCCCATCACCGGTGACACGCAGCCCGACCTGGTGATCTCGGAGTTTACCGGCTACGCGAACTGCTGCCTGGTCCTGCACATTTTCGAGATCGGCCCCACTTTCAAGAAACTCGGCACCATCGACTCCGAGTTCGGAGACTCTGGCCCGCACTTCTTGCATCCGGACAAGGACTCGAAGAGCACCGGGCTGGCCGTTCAGATTCATGACTGGACCTTTGCCAACTGGAACACCGACTTCGCCGATTCGCCCGCGCCCAAGGTCATGCTGCAGTTCTCCGGCGGCGCATATCGCGTTGCGCCCGACCTGATGCGTACACCGGAGATTGCGGCCAGCGACCTCGCGACACGCGCGGCAGCGATTAGAGATTACGCGCCCAGCGCCAAGGGCGGTACGTGGCCTCATGCCGAGGTTTCGCCGCAGCTATGGGCGACGATGCTCGATCTGATTTACAGCGGGCACGCGGACGATGCGTGGAAGTTCCTTGACGACGCGTGGCCGCCGAAGGTGCAGGGCAAGGATGTCTTCGCGCGCGACTTTCGCGCGCAACTCGCCAAGAGTACCTACTGGCCCGCCGTCGAAGCGATGAATTCGTCGAAGCCTGCTGCCGACAAGAGCGATCAATCCGCCAGCCTGTCGCCCACTGCCAAGAAGTAGTATCCAGGCCTGCCACTGAGAGCTACCGGGGCTATGTTGAGCCGTCCGTAAGGAATGCGAATCCCTTTCGGAAGCGTGCGTGGCCGTCGGACTCGACGATCTCGCCATGAGCCACAATGACGCGTGCGAACGGCCATCGAAGGATACTCTCTACCGAATCGCGAAGAGCGTTCGGATCGCTGATCGCGGATCGTATTCTGCGGTGAGGTCCAAGACCGTCGGCGCCACCTGGATCTGACGCCGCCTGAGCCGGTGTGTAGTTAAAGACGAGGTCGCTGACGATCAATGTGCGACTTGGCCGATGAAAGAAGACCACCTCGCCATATTCCGGGACGCCCTTAATCACGAGTTCGTCAACTTGTCCCCTCCACTCGGGAGGGCTCGCGTCTTCGAGCATTCCGTCAAATTTGAAATCACTCCTCTTCGCCGCCAGGCCTGGCGCGCAAAACGCCTTTGCCTCGGGGAACGCCGATCTCCATTCGGTGACGAATTGGTGATGGAACAGGTTGGGCGCGATCAAGGCTGCCACTTGCCCCAGATTTTCAACTGCGGAAAGCAAATCCTGCTCGATCGGTACCGGCGAGTGAAGGAGAATGCGTCCGTCCTTCAGGCGAATGACCGTCATACGCGAGGTGACCACTCCAAGCTCATTGGTGAACTGTCGCGTCGCGATCCAAAGATCCGGAGCCAGGTTCGTAAGCGCGTTGTTCACGGCCGTGAGGGCTTCTTGGCTGCCATCTCTTCGAGCCGGCGACGTAGAAATCGGCGCTCGGGCGCGCTGCCCACTCGCGCCAATGCCGCCCGGTACGACTCGGCCGCTTCACTCCATCTGTTCATACGTCGCAGCAAATCCGCGCGCGCGGACCACATCAGGTAGTAGTCGCGAAGATCGCCGCTTGCCGCGATCGCATCGATCAACTCGAGTCCGGCCGCTGGACCATCCGCCATCGCGACTGCGACTGCACGATTCAACTCGATCACAGGCGATGGGCGAATCGCGATGAGGCGCGCGTAGAGATTTGCGATCGCGCGCCAGTCCGTTGCGTCGGCACGCTCGGCACGGGAGTGAACCGCCGCGATCGCGGATTGAATTGCGTACGGTCCATGCGCGTCGGCGCGAATCGCAGCTTCCGAATGACTGAGTCCTTCCGCAATCTGCGCGCGATCCCAGCGCGCGCGATCCTGCTCCTCGAGCAGCACGAGTTCGCCGCGCTCGTCGATTCGCGCCTCGCGCCGCGCGTCATGCAACAGCATCATCGCGAGCAGACCACGCGGCTCCGCTTCGGCGGGCATCAGCGCGACCAAGATGCGAGCGAGACGAATCGCCTCCGCGCAAAGATCCGTTCGCAGCAGGCGTTCGCCGGAGCTCGCCGCGTAACCTTCGTTGAAAACCAGGTAGATTACAGCCATCACGGCGTCGAGCCGCTCCGCGAGCACCTCCTTTGATGGCACTTCATAGGGAATCCGCGCCGCCCGGATCTTGCGTTTGGCGCGGACCAGCCGCTGCGCCATAGCGGCCGGCGCCATCAGGAACGCGCGCGCGATTTCTTCGGTGGTAAGTCCGCACAGCGTGCGCAGCGAGAGCGCGACCCGTGCGTCGTCGGCCAGCGCCGGATGACAGCATGTAAAAATCAGGCGCATACGCTCGTCGGGCAACGCGCTGGACGTATCGCTCTCCTCGCCATCGCCACCGCTCTCAGCCATGCGGATCAATTCCTCGCGGCGATCGTTGAACCGGCCTTGTTTTCGCAAACGATCGATCGCCTTGTGGCGCGCGACACCGATTACCCACGCACGCGGATTCTCCGGTAGTCCGTCGCGAGGCCATTGCTCGACTGCGCTTGCGAACGCGTCCTGCGCCGCATCTTCCGCGAGGTCGAAGTCGCCCAGCACGCGAATGAGCGTGGCGAGTATTCCCCCGAACTCCTCACGATAAAAGTGCTCGATCCCGGCGGCGGTGTTGTCCATCGGCAAATCCGTCCCGATGGCAGGCTAGCCGCGCGCCGCGCATCCCGCTACCGCGGCGTCATTCGTGATAAACCCACCAGCATCAATTCGTCCACGTCGAGACTGTCCGAGTCTCCGCGCATCTCCCCGCCAGTGATCATGTACTTCATGGCGATTGCCTCTGGCGGCTCGACTACATGTTCAGCTTCATAACCGGCCGCACTTCGGTCGATCCGTACTTCGACGACGGAATCCGCGCCGCAATCGAAATCGCCTCGTCAAGATCCTTAGCCTCGATCAGGATGTATCCGCCCAGCTGCTCCTTGGTCTCCGCAAACGGCCCATCCGTCACTATCGTCTTGCCGTCGCGCACCCGAACCGTCGCGGCCGTCTTCGTGAGCTCGAGCGGGGCGCTAGCCTTGCGCTTGCCCCTCTTCGTGATGTCCTGCTTGAATGCAGCAAATTCCTGGAAGATTCGATGCTTCTCTGGTTCAGGCCGCTGCGTGGCCTCTTCTTCGTTGTAGTAAACCAAAAGCATGTATTCCATTAACCTGCTCCACGTTCCCCGACTGCTCGAACGCTAACCGCGCCTACATGTTCATCTTCATGATCGGACGCACTTCGATCGAGCCGTGCTTCGCCCCCGGAATTTTCGCGGCAATCGAAATCGCCTCATCGAGATCCTTCGCCTCGACCAGGTAGTAACCGCCGAGCTGCTCCTTCGTTTCCGCGAACGGCCCGTCGGTCACCACTGTCTTGCCGTTGCGCACGCGGACGGTGGTCGCGGTCGTAGTCTGCTCGAGCGGATTTCCACCCTTGTTCTTGCCGCTCTTGGTCAGGTCCTGGGTGAAGGTCATGTAGCCCTGGAAGATCTCGGCATGTTGGGCTTCGCTCATCTTCTTTCCATCCGCCTCGCTGCTGTAAATCAAAAGCATGTATTCCATTTGCGTCTCTCCTTGTTGCCCGATTTGGGTTTTCACATATTAGTCGAACGGCGATTCGCCAGATCGACACCCCGGTTTACACGACCGCCAAAAAAAGCCACGATCACGTTTCGCCGCATCTAGGCCATGAGACAAAGCCAGGTAACCGTTGTCGGAGCGGGACTCGCGGGCAGCGAGGCCGCCTACCAGCTCGCGCGCCGGGGGATCAGGGTGCGGCTAGTCGAGATGCGTCCGGTCAAAATGACCGAGGCTCATCGCACGCCGGATTTCGCGGAACTGGTGTGTTCGAATTCGCTTCGCAACGATTCGATCGAGACGGCGGTCGGCGTGCTGAAGGAAGAGATGCGCCGGCTCGGCTCACTGGTGATCGCGTCCGCCGATCGCGCGCGGGTGCCGGCGGGCTCCGCGCTCGCTGTCGACCGCGAGGATTTCTCCCGCGCCATCACCGCGGCGCTCGAGCATCATCCGATGGTCGAGATTTCGCGCGCTGAGGCATGCGAGATTCCCGACGGCCTCACGATCCTGGCTACCGGCCCTTTGACCAGCCCCGATCTCGGCGAAGCCCTGAACCGCGTCATCGGTCCGCGCAACTTGTATTTCTACGACGCGATCGCGCCGATCGTGGCTGCCGATTCGGTCGATATGAAAGTTGCGTTCATGGCCTCGCGCTACGGCAAGGGCGGCGACGATTACATCAATTGCCCGATGACTGAAGTTCAGTACGAGGCGTTCGTTGCGGCCGTGGTTGGGGCCGAAAAAATCGATCTGCATCAGTTCGAGAAGCCGGTTTATTTCGAAGGATGCATGCCGATCGAGGAAATGGCGCGTCGCGGGCCGATGACGCTCGCGTTCGGCCCGATGCGTCCGGTCGGGCTCTCAGAGCCACGCAGCGGACGGCGCCCATTTGCGGTAGTGCAGTTGCGGCAGGACGACGCCGAAGCCCGTCTCTACAATATGGTCGGCTTCCAGACCAAGATGACGTACCCCGAGCAGCGGCGCGTGCTGCGAATGATCCCCGGACTGGAAAAGGCGGAGTTCGTGCGCCTCGGCTCAATTCATCGCAACACGTTTGTCGACTCGCCGCGCCTGCTTCGTCCGACGCTCCAGCTCAAAACGCGTGACGATTTGTTCCTCGCCGGCCAGATGGTCGGGGTCGAGGGTTACGTCGAGTCGGCGGCCGCGGGATTGCTCGTCGGGATCAACGCGGCAAACTTGGTGATGAACCGCGAGTTGCTCGTTCCGCCGCCCGAGACCGCAGTCGGATCGCTGATCGCGTATATCACCGATTCGACGCGGCGCGATTTTCAGCCGATGAACGCGAACTACGGCCTGATGCCGGACTTGAAGATCCGCGCGCGAGGCCGCGAGAAGAAAACCGAGATGGGTGCTCGAGCGCTGACGGCAATCGACGGTTGGATCAAGCGCAATCAGATCCAACCGCCCACATCTATGGCTCCGTGCGAAGTTCGGCTATAGAAAATCGCTGGAGGTCCCGTCGATGACCAAAGCGGAATTGATCGATATGATCGCGCGGTCCACCGACCAGCCGAAAAAGCAGGTCGCCGCCACTCTGGACCTCGCCTTCGAACAGATCGCGCGCTCGATTCGCAAAGACAAACGCTTCTGGGTGCCCGGCTTCGGAACTTTTTCCGTACGTCGGCGCAAAGCTCGCGCGGGCTTCAACCCACGCACCAACGCGCCGATGACAATTCCCGCAGCTCGCACGGTAGGCTTTCGTCCCGCGCCGCAGCTAAGGAAAGGTCTCTGACCACGGCCGCATCCAAAGCCGACGAGCGCGATCAACCATCTGATCATCCGCTCGATCAAACGACCTCCCGCCCGATCGTTTCCGCCCGCGCGCTAAGTCTCATCCTGCTCATCGTGGCTCTCGCCGCAGGCGCCGCATTACGCTTCACCAACCTCGGCAGTCTCGAGATGTCGCCCGATGAGGGCGCATCATGGGCGGCCGCGTCCGCGCCGACTGCCGCCGAAGTGATCGCACGGCAGCCCGCGCTGAATCCGGGCGAGCTGCCGGTGCATGACTTGTTGTTGCACGAATGGATCGCGCTTTTCGGATCGAGCCTTGCCACGATGCGCGCGCTCTCAGCAGCCTTCGGCGTTGCGTCGATACTGCTCGTCTATCTTGTTGTATGCGAACTGTTCGGGGAATCCGCGCTGACTCGCGACGACGTCAACGTAGTCGCAGGGATCAGCGCGATGCTTTTCGCGGTGAACCTCGTCACGATCAAATACTCGCATGAGGCGCGGATGTATCCGCTGATGCTTGCGGCGGTCCTCGCGCAAGTGGCGATGTTCCTGCGCGCGCTCCGGGTCGGTGGTGCGGCTAACTACGCGGCGGTCGTGGTCCTGACCGCCCTGGCAATAGCCTCGAACTTCGCTGCCGCGCTGATACCGGCGAGCGAAGGTCTGTGGCTCGTTTATATAATCGCGCGCGCCGGATGGCGCAGCGACAATGCGAACGCCAGGCGCGCGTGGGTGATTGCGATTGCGCTCGCCGCGGCAGGATTGATTCTCGTGCCGAGACTTTTTTCCTCGCTTCATGCGGCATCGGCTGGAAGCGTCGGCGGATGGCGCAAGCCGCCCGCTTTCTACGAGCCCTTCGCGCTCTTCAACAAGGCAACAGGCAGCTTCGCATTCCCGATCCTCGCGGCGCTTGCAATTTGGGGGGCGATACGGGGATGGCGCCGTGGTGCGCGCGACTCGATCGCCTTCGCGCTACTGTGGATGTGGGCGCCGCCGCTGATGATGGTCGCGGCGTCGTACACTATCGCGCCTGTGTTCGTCGAGCGTTACGCACTATCCAGCTTCGTTCCGTTTTTTATCCTTACGGCTCTAGGAATCTACGAACTGCCCCGCGATCTCGTCCGGGTCGGGGCGTTCGCACTCGTAATCGCCCTCTCGCTCGGCCATATCGTGTCGTACGATCGCAAACCGCACGACGCGCAGTATCGCGAGGCTATCGGCGTGGCTCAGTCGGCGCTCAAACCGGGCGAGGTAATGACCGTCGTTCCTTCGTATGCGATCGAGGTGCTGCGCTACTATCTTCCGCCTGACCAACTCGATCGCGCCGTTCGTTATGATCGGTCGGCATCACCAGCCGCCGTCTTGATTCTTGGCGATCAGAACCTCGCGCCTAGTGCCGCTCAATCATATAGAAAGGAATATCCTAAAGTGGTCGCACGGCTGCGCGGCGTAACTGTCCTGCGAAGGTGAAAGGTGAAAAGGGTGAAATTACGATGAGCGATCCGAATCCCGACGATTTGAAAATGAAAGGCCTGCAGAAGGCCGCGTGGGACGACAGCGCCGAAGGTTGGAAGCGATGGTGGCCGACGTTCGAGCGCGCCGCGCAGACAGTCAATGATCGGCTGGTCGAGCTGGCTGCGGTGCGCGCGGGCAATCGCGTGCTCGATATCGCGACCGGTAGTGGCGAGCCGGCGCTAACCGCGGCGTGTGCAGTCGGACAATCGGGACGGGTCGTCGCCGTGGATATGTCGCCGGGAATGCTCGCGATCGCGCGCGAGCGAATCGCCGCGGCGCGACTGACCAACGTCGATCTCGTCGAGTCGGACGCCGAGTCCTTAAGTCTCGACGCACATTCATTCGATGCCGTGTTATGCCGATGGGGTCTCATGTTCATGCCCGATCTCGACGGCGTCGTGCGCGGGATGCATCGCGCGCTTAAGCCCGGCGGAAGCTTCGCGACAGCGGTCTGGTCGGTGGCGGACAAGGTGCCGATGTGCGGCCTCGCGCGAGACGCGATACGGCGGATTACCGGAATCGTGCCGCCGCCGAACGCGCCCGACCCGACCAAGCTCGCGGACCCG
Organism: uncultured delta proteobacterium; assembly: GCA_963850125.1. Classification (GTDB taxonomy): domain Bacteria; phylum Desulfobacterota; class Binatia; order Binatales; family Binataceae; genus Binatus. The sequence continues at coordinate 238,344 of CAWKKB010000007.1, forward strand.
TCGATCCTCGAGCGCGCGCTCGCCAACGCGGGCTTTCGCGACGTGACGATCGAAAGGCTTAGTGTAACCTTCGAATTTCCGTCGGCGGATGCATTCGCGGATTTCCGCGGACAAATCGGCGGCATCCGCGCGATGCTCTCGAAAATGCATGCCGAGGCCGCACGCCAGGTGCGTGACGCTGTAGTGGCGTCGGCGCGAGAATACGCGGCGGCTGACGGCGTCGTGCGGCTCAGCAACGAGACCATCTGCTTCGGTGCGCGCGCATAGCGGGATGCCACGGTGACTGCTGCTCGGACGCGAGTCTCGCTATTCCGCTACTCTCCAGCACTGATTCTGTTCGCAATCGTAATCGCGGACGCGCGCCAGCTCAGCGATTCCGATCTCTGGGGGCACGTCCTGTGGGGCCGCGAGCTTCTCGCTCACGGCACGCTGCCGCGTGGCAATCCGGATTCGTATTCGGCCCCGGGCTACTTGTGGTTGCGTCATGAATGGTTGAGCGAAGTTCTGATGGGCTCGGTCTTCAACGCGCTCGGACCAATCGGCCTGAAGCTACTCAAGTTCGCGTGCACCGCAGGCACTCTCTGCTTTGTGGTTATCGCAATGTCGGAAACCGCCGCGCCAGTGTTGGCGCAGGCCCCGATACTGCTGATCGTCGCACTGATGCTAGTGCCGGTGATGCAATTCCGCCCGCAGCTGTTCGATTTCCTGTCGCTGTCCGCGATCGTCGCGCTGCTGAGCCGCCACAATTGGCGCGGTTCGGCGCCGCTGTGGCTTGCGATTCCAATCGTTGCGGTTTGGAGCAATCTTCACGGCGGATTTTTTGTAGGCATCGTCGTGATGGGCGTTTATGGAGCAACTGTCCTGCTGACCGATGTCCTTGCCGGCCACGGTGCGCGTCGCGGGCTTGGCATAATTGCGATTACCGCCGCCGCTGCCGCATCTACCTTGTGCACGTTTCTGATCCCGCCCGCGCGCGACACGTGGTACACGCTCGTCCGCTCGATCATGAACCCGATGACGCACTACGCGATCGAGGATTGGAAACCGCTGATCGCGGCGCTGACCTCCGCGCCTTCCGGGAGTGTCGCACAGCAATATTTTGTCGCGGTGCTGTTCTTTTCCGGTGCCGCTGTCGTATCGGTGGTCCTTACGCCGAAAGGTGGTGACGCTCCACTGGTCGCGGTCGGCGCGCTATTGCTCGCGATGGCCTTCGCGGCCGAACGCAACATCCCGATTGCCGCGATTGCGATCGCTCCCGTGTTTGCGAACCACCTCGGCTTGCTCGTCAGACGGCGCGATCTCTCCAGCGAACCCGTCGCGAGCGCTCGCGAAGTGTCGCAGGCGGGACGATGGATGATGGAAATTCTAATCGCGGTCGTCGCCATTGCGTTCGCGCGGCACGATGGAGTGCTGACGCCCGGGATCGATGCGAATGGAAATCCGGTGCGCGCGTTGGAGTTCATGAAAAGTCACGGGCTCGATGGCAACGTGCTCGCGCAATACGGATGGGGCCAGTACGTCATTTGGCACGGCGCGCCCGGCATGAAAGTTTTCATCGACAGCCGCTATGACCTGGCCTATCCGCCCGCGGTGGTATGGGACTGGTTGAAGCTTGCCAACAACCTGGAGGGTGGGGCGGCACACGCTGGAGGCCTATTCGCATGATTTCGTTTTGCTCTCCAAAGATTCGCCAGCGATAAAAGTGATGGACTCCCAGAGCGATTGGCGTCTCATCTATAGCGACGACACCGCGCGACTGTATGCTCCCGCGAACTCATCTGCCGCGCGCCTCGACGGCGTGCCATTCGCCGGCAAGTCGCCGCCCGAATTTTTCCCATAGTGCCGATGAGATCACGATGACTGCCGGTCGCGCTCGCGTCTCGCTCTGGCGCTATTCACCGGCGATCATTCTTTTCGCGATCGTGATCGCAGACATGCGTCAGCTCAGCGATCCCGATCTATGGATACACATCCTGTCCGGTCGCGAACTGCTCGCGCATGGATCGCTGCCGTCCATCAACCCTTACTCGTACTCGGCGCCGAGCTTTCGCTGGCTGCATCATGAATGGTTGAGCGAAGTCATTATGCGCTCGCTCTTCGACAGGTACGGCCCCTTCGGCTTGAAGCTGCTCAAGTTTGTCTGCACGGCCGGCACGATTTCCTTTATGGTTGTCGCAGAGTCCGAAACCGGCGCACCCGTGAGCGTACAGGCGACGATCCTGGTGATCGCGGCGGTGATCCTGGTGCCGTCGATGCAGTTCCGGCCACAGATATTCGATTTCGTCTCGCTGTCGGCGATCGTCGCGCTGCTGAGCCGGCACAACTGGCGCGGTTCGTCGCAGCTGTGGATTGCGATTCCGATCGTCGTGATATGGAGCAATCTCCATGGCGGATTCTTCATTGGCCTGATCGCGATGGGTGTCTACGGAGCAGCGACCATCTTGCAAGACATCTATGTGGGGCGCGGGCCGCGTCGCGGGCTGGTCATTCTTGCGATCGCCGCCGCCGCTGCCGCATCCACGCTGTGCACGTTTTTGATCCCGCCCGCGCGCGAAACCTGGTACACGCTCATCTACTCGATTCGAAACCCGACGACGTCCCGCACGATCGTCGATTGGAAACCTCTGATCGCCTCGTTGACCACGGCGCCCAGTGGCAGCCTCGAGAAGAAGTATTTCGTCTTGGTGCTTTGCTTCTTTGGCGCCGCAATCACGGCCGTGATCCTCAGGCCGAAAGGCAAGGACGTGCCTCTGCTCGCTGTCGCCGCAGTTCTGCTCGCGACAGCCTTTGCCGCCCAGCGCAATGTCGCGATCGCAACGATTGCGATCGTGCCTGTATTCGCAAACCATCTGGCCCTGCTGCTTCGCCCGCATGAGATCGCCGGCGCCTCTGGTGCACGCGCTCCCGCGATGCCGCGCGCGAGTCGGTTCGTCATTGAATTTCTAATCGTGATCGTCGCCGTGGCGTTCGCGCGTTCGAGCGGAGTGCTGAATCGCGGGATAAGTGCGCCCGGCGTGCCTGCTGACGCGCTCAACTTCATGAACAGCCACCAACTCGCCGGAAACGTACTGGCCGACTATGGATGGGGCGGGTTCGTGATCTGGCATAGCGGCCCCGGCACAAAAGTATTCATCGATAGTCGCTATGACCTCGCCTATCCGCCAGTGGTGATCGCGGACTTCCTGGCACTGGCCCGATCCGAGGCCGGCGCCGCGCATGTTCTCGACGGATACCCCACTGACTTCGTCCTGACCAAGCCGGATGAGCCTGAGGCAAAGATGATGGACTCCCAACGCGATTGGCGGCTCATCTATAGCGACGGCGATGCCCGGCTTTACGCGCGCGCGAACTCCCCGGCCGCTCGCGTCGACGGAATTCCGTTCACCGGCACCGCCCGGCCGGCATTCTTCCCGTAGATTCTTGCCGCCGAGCGCGAGAATTCTCGCAAGCTCTGGAAATGCACCGTCAGTGTGGTAGTAAAGGTGATCGCTAACGGCGCTCGCGTCGATGCATTGCTCGCGCGCGCGGCCGAGATTATCGACACACTCAAGGAGCACTCAGGATGAAAGCCGCTGTTTTCCACGGGCCCAAGATGCCGCTCAGTATCGAGGACGTCGAACTCGACAAACCACAGGACCGCGAAGTCCTGATCAAAACCGTCGCCAGCGGCGTATGCCACAGCGACCTGCATTTCGTCGACGGCTTATATCCGTACGCTGCCCCTGCGGTGCTCGGCCACGAGGCAGCCGGCATCATCGAGGAAGTCGGCAAGCAGGTGACCTACGTGAAGCCGGGCGATCACGTGATCTGTTGCCTGTCGGTATTCTGCGGCTACTGCGAGCAGTGCATGTCGGGGCATCCGAATCGATGCTCGAACAAGGCCGCCACCCAGCGCAACCCCTCGGACAAGCCGCGCATCTCGCAGAAAGGCAAGCCCATCAACCAGTTCCTCGACATCTCGTCGTACTGCGAGAAGATGCTTTTGCATGAGAACGCGGTGGTGAAGATTCGCGAGGACCTGCCGCTCGATCGCGCCGCGCTCATCGGATGTGGCGTCACCACCGGCGTCGGCGCGGTGCTCAATACCGCGAAGATCGAGCCCGGCTCGACCGTGGCAGTCTTCGGCGCGGGCGGCGTCGGGCTCGCGGCAATCCAGGGTGCGCGGATCGCGGGCGCGCGCAAAATAATCGCGATCGATATGTTCGAGGGCAAGCTCGCGATGGCCAAGCGGCTGGGCGCGACCGATACGGTCGACGCATCGAGCAGCGATCCGGTCGAGGAAATCCGCAAGATGACTGGCGGCGCCGGCGTCGACTACTCGTTCGAAGCGATCGGACTCAAGAAAGTCGCCGAGCAGGCTTTCCTCGCGCTCAAGCCCGGCGGCACCGCGACCGTCATCGGCATGATACCGGTCGGCCAGAAGGTCGAAATCGACGGCTATATGTTTCTGACCGAGCGCAAACTGCAAGGCTCCAACATGGGCTCGAACCGTTTCCGCATCGACATGCCCAAGTACATCGACTTCTATTTGCAGGGACGCCTCAACCTTGACGACATGATCAGCCAGCGCCGCAAACTCGAAGACGTCAACGACGCGTTCCGCGCGATGAAAGCCGGCGAGGTCGCGCGCACGGTCCTGATGTTCAACTGACTCGCGTCGCGCGAAACGAAATTAGAATCCAAGGAGCAATCCAAGATGAAAGCTGCTGTCTTCCACGGTCCCGGTCAGCCACTAACGATCGAACAGGTCGATATCGACGAACCCAAAGAGCGCGAAGTCGTCGTGCGCACGGTCGCCAGCGGCGTCTGCCACAGCGATCTTCATTTCGTGGACGGCCTCTACATGTGGCCGACACCCGCGGTCCTCGGTCACGAGGCAGCCGGCGTCGTCGAGAAAGTCGGATCGCAGGTTTCGTACCTCAAGCCCGGCGACCACGTGATCGCTTGCCTGTCAGTTTTCTGCGGCTACTGCGAGGAATGTATGTCCGGGCATCCGAACCTCTGCTCGAACAAGGCCGCCACGCAGCGCGGCGCCAGCGACAAGCCGCGCCTCTCGCAGAAGGGCACGATGGTCAATCAGTTCGCCGACCTGTCGGGCTACGCCGAGAAAATGCTGCTGCACGAAAATGCGCTGGTGAAAATTTCCGACGATGTGCCGCTCGATCGCGCCGCGCTCATCGGATGCGGCGTCATGACGGGTGTCGGCGCCGCGCTCAACACCGCGAAGGTGGCTCCCGGCTCAACCGTCGCCGTATTCGGCGCCGGCGGCGTTGGCCTCGCAATCATCCAGGGTGCCCGAATCGCGGGTGCGCGAATGATCATCGCGGTGGACAAGTTCCCGGCCAAGCTCGAGCTCGCCAAAAAGCTGGGCGCGACTCACGCGGTCGACGCGTCCAAGGGCGACGCGGTCGATCAGATTCGCGCACTCACGAATGGCGGGGTCGAGTACTCGTTCGAGGCGATTGGACTCAAGGTCGCAGCCGAGCAAGCTTACGAATCGCTCACCCCCGGGGGTATCGCCACCATCGTCGGGATGGTTCCGCTCGGTCAGAAAGTCGATGTCGACGGCTTCTCGCTCCTGTACGAGAAGCGCATCCAGGGATGCTTCATGGGCTCGAACCGCTTCCGCATCGACATGCCGCGCATCATCGAGCTCTATCAGCAAGGGCGGCTCGATCTCGACGGCATGATCACGCGCCGCGGGAAACTCGAGGACGTCAACGAGGCCTTCCGCGCGATGAAAGCCGGCGAAGTCGCGCGCACGGTGTTGATGTTCGAGTGAGTAGGGCCAGCACGCTGACGGTGCCGCTGCGGTTAATTTAGGACCAAGCTAAATCTGCGCGGCTGCCGAGCGTGAAGCGACAGGATGCAATCGCGATCGGCGCGGCATCGCCAGCCGGTCTGCGATTATGCGGTACACGTCCGCGTTCACACCCATCCCGACGTGGCTGCCCATCACCTCGACGTTTTCCACCGTCGGTGCGCCGCTCAGATCGATGCAGCTCTCCCAGTGCACGACGCCGTCAGTGCGCGAATACACGTGCGTGGTAGGAACGTCGGCGGGCGAATCGTCGCTCAACAAAAGTCCGCACTGGCATGACTCGCTAAGGCATCCTTTCGCCTTTCCGCGAATTGCGGCGATAGAGCGGGCGACGGCCTGCACGGCAAGGTTGGCGTGAAGGCGCGGCATCCGGATCGGCGAGCCGAGCGTGATCACGCGCTCGACCATTTTGGGCTGCTCGCGGGCAATCTCGCGGGCATAAACGCCGCCGAGGCTCTGCCCGATCACTACTATCGGCTTGTCGAATTTCTCGTAGGCGAGAGCAAGCCGCGCATTCAGTTTCACCATCGTTTCGCGAGGACATTCGGAGTTCGAAAGTATGCCGGCGTAGAGCGCGCGATGGCCCAGCCATCGGCAAAAGTTCGCCAACGGCGCGAGCGTCATGTCGCCAGCCATGAATCCCGGAATCAGCATGACTACTTTGGCATCGCGCGGACTGACGTGTGGCCATGGATGCGCCAGTGCGCCTAGCCAGTAGATACTTGCCTCGAGCGGTACGCGGAACTCGCCCAAGGCGTCGAACATTGATGGTCGTTTGGGTGGTAACTTATTCCGTGTCGAAACTTGCGCGATACCTGGAGTCATCTGTTTCCTTCGTCGACAGTTCGCGCGGGCATCGGCTCAAACCGCGGGCATATGCGGGGCGAAACCGCAACATCGTCATCCCATTCATCCCTACATCAAAGATAATCATCCTTTAACCGCCTGTTCAACGTCCCACTTAGCAAGCTTTGATGATTACGCGGGCATCTGTGACTTACGGCATCGAAATGGCCTGCACGTTAATGCGGCAAACGCACACCTAGGAGCGAAGAGAACCAAAGAAGTTAGCGAATGCGCTGTTATAATTTTCGGCAAGCCTGGGCGCTTTTCGGCCGCGTCAGCGAGAATCTGCCGTCATTTTAGTCAAGGCGACACCGATTCGTGCTTGCGAAACCACCGCGATCGAATTTGATGTCCTCAATGTTGGCCGGTTTGCTAACGTAAGCGACTCAAATCCCGTTTCTTTCAAGAGGTACAAATGGAATTCGGAGTTCAGCTTTCAAATCTGGAGCCGGCGCAGTATCGCGCGCATGCTCAGACCGCCGAGGCGCTCGGCTACGATCTGATCGTCTTCCCCGATCATCTCGTGAACGAAGGTCCCGACAAGCAAATGGATCCAAAGTCGAAGGCCTACGACCATATGGTGATCGCGGCGGCGGTGATCGACGCGACCAAAAAGATTCGCGTCGGACATCTGGTGCTTTGCAACCTGTTTCGTCATCCCGCGATCACGGCGCAGAGCCTGATGACGCTGGACCATCTTAGCGGCGGCCGGCTGGTCGCGGGACTAGGCAGCGGATGGACCGAAACGGAATTCAAGATGACCGGGATTCCGTTCCCGCCGATCACCGAGCGGCTGCGGATGCTCGACGAGGCGATGGCCTGCATCCTGTCGCTATGGAAGAACGAGCACACGACCTTCGACGGCGAGTTCTACCATTTCAAGGATGCGATCCTGTGGCCGAAGCCTGTTCAGCAACCGCATCCGCCGATAATCGTTGGTGGCGGCGGCAAAGGTCTGCTGCGCATCGCGGCAAAATATGCTGACTACGTCAACGTCATTCCTGATGCGGGCAAACGCGGATACATCTCGATGGAGGTCGCGCGGAAGATGACCAACGATTCGTTCCGCGAGAAGGTCAGCTTCATCCGCGACGAAGCAAAGAAGCTGGGCCGCAAGCCGGAATCGGTGCGCGTCAGCAACTTCGTGTTCATGACGATACTCTCGGAATCGAAGGAAGCATCGCGCAAGACCGCCGAGATGATGGCGCCGATGTTCCAGCAGACCGCAGACGAGATACTGGCATCGCCGATGATACTGATCGGAACGCCCGAGGAATGCATCGTCGAGCTGAAGCGCCGCGCGAAAGATTGGGGCACGTCCCAAGTGATCTTTACTGGCGAGGTCGGGCAGAACGAGAAACTGCTGCGCGATTTGCACGAGAAAGTGCTGGCGCACGTGTAGCCATGTCGCTCGAATCAAAAGTTGTCGTAGTGCTCGGCGGAAGCTCGGGCATGGGTCTCGCGACCGCAAAGGCGGCAGGCGCGGAGGGCGCGCAAGTCGTTATCACCGGGCGCTCGCCGGAAAAATTGAGGGCGGCGCGCGCACAACTTCCGGCAGGGTCGCGAGCCGAAGTGCTCGACGTTGCCGACGAAGCGGGCACCCGGGCGCTGTTCGCAGAGCTGGGTCATATCGATCACTTGTTCATCACCGCGGCGTCGGTCGCTGTTGGCATGAACCTCGGCCGGGACAGCACTCACCTCCGCCCCTCGATGGACACGCGCTTTTGGGGATCTTTGTATGCTGCGAAATACGGCGCTGAACGGATGAACGGCGGATCGATCACGTTCATGTCGGGTACGTCGGCGTGGAAGCCAACTGGGGGATCGGCGGTCGGGGCAGCGTCTTGCGGCGCGGTCGAGGCGTTCGCGCGATCTCTGGCGATCGAACTGGCGCCAATCCGGGTCAACACGATCGCGCCCGGGCTCATCGATACTCCCCTCATCGACGAGCTCGCGGGCGAGATGAAGCAAGCGCTCATCGCGCGGGAAGCGTCGCGGCTGCCGGTGAAGCGAATCGGAACGCCCGAGGACATCGCCGATGCGGTGCTGTTCCTGATGAAGAACGGTTTCGTCACTGGAATCACGCTGACCGTCGATGGAGGCAGGATGCTGATCTAGCTGAAGGAGGCCCGATGGAATTTTCAATCTGCATCGACGTTGACAATGTTGATCGCGCGGTTGAGTTCTATGGACGCGGTCTCGGCCTGACGGTGGTCGAGCAGCATCCCGATGGCACAGGTGAAGCTCGGTGCTCAAACCTTTTGGATCATGAAGGCGCCGGCGGGCGTGCAGGGGCAAATCTCGCGCGACTATCGGCGGCACTGGACCCGGTCCATCTCGACTTCGCGGTCGATGATATCGAAGAGGCGGTCAAACGTGCCGTCGATGCGGGCGGCCAGCTCGAAGGTGAAATTCAACGCGGCGCGAAAGGAGCGCTGGCCAACCTGGCAGTCCCTCACGCAACGGAGTGGATTTGGTCTGCAGCGCGAACGAATAGCGTGCTGTATGGGGACGCGCTCGGCTGAAGGGCGGAGCCAGCCTGAACGCAATCGCGTGGGCGACGCCTAGATACTATAGTTGATTGCGTGTCGGCGCTTTTCGGATAGCGCTTGCAGAGTCACGCCGCGCAGGATGCCGTTGACGGAATCGCGAACCTCGCGCCATACGTCGCGCATTGCGCATGGCTGCTCACGCGGGCAGGTCGTCGAGCTTTCTTCGAGGCATTCGACCGGCGTGTAGTCGCCTTCGATTATCTCGACGACGTCCGCCATCGTGATTCTCGCCGGCGGCCGCGCCAGCATGTACCCGCCGCTCGGCCCTTTCTGGCTGGCGACCAGACCGCCGCGCTTGAGCTCGATCAGGAGCCGGCGCAGGTAGTTCTCCGGGATGTCCTGGGTATCGGCTATTTCCTCGACTCGTACCGGCGAACTGGTAGGATAGCGCTCTGCCAGCAGTAGGAGGGCTTTCAAGGAGTAATCGACACCGACGCCAAACTTCATATTTTCACTAATTCCGTTGTGAATTTAGCACTTTCACACGATAAGAGGAATAGGCGACTGGCTTTGTCATCTACTTAATTGACTAAGTAAGTCACCTAAGTTACTTTTTAGGATTCGCAGGAGATTCGATCCGTGCCGAAGAGGAGTCCGCAATCGTGGGAAATGGTGCTGAAGCGCAACTCGGTCGAGCGCCTCAAGCATGAACTGTTTCCCACCGAGCTGACCGGTCAATGGGACCGGCTGGCGCAGACTTCGTACGAAAAGCTCCCCGAGGAAGATATCGTGCGGCTGCAATGGTTCGGCATGTACCACGACAAGCCGAAAATCGGCACGTTCATGATGCGGATCAAAATCCCAAGCGGCATCCTGAGCGCCGAGGGACTGCGCGCTATCGGTGAAATCTCCGAGACGTACGGGCGCGACCAGGGCGAGCTGACTACCCGTCAGAATATCCAGCTCCATTACATCACGCTCGACAAGTTCCCCGAGATTCTCGAGAAGCTGAAGGGTGTCGGGCTCACGACGATGGGTGGATGCGGCGACGTCGTGCGCAATATCACGGGATGCCCGGTCGCGGGCGTCGATCCGGACGAAGTCTTCGACGTGACCCCGCTGATCGCGGAGACCGCGGGATTTTTCTACGGCAATCGCGAGTATTCGGACCTGCCGCGTAAGCACAAGATCTCGATCGCCGCATGCCAGCATCAGTGCAACGCGCCAGAAATAAACTGCGTCTCGCTGATCGCGATGCTCAAAGATGGGCGCGAAGGCTTTGCGGTGCGGGTCGGCGGCGGACAGTCGTCGACGCCGCGGCTGTCGCGGCACCTCGGCGTGTTCATCACGCGCGAGCAGGCGATGCCGGTGATGCGCGCGATTATCGACGTCTGGCAGGGCACCACCGAATACAGGATGTCGCGGGTGAAGGCGCGGCTCAAATTCATGATCGACGACTACGGCCCGGAAGAATTTCGCAAGCTGGTCGAAGCGAAGCTCGGCTTCGCGCTCGAGAATCTCGCCGAGATGCCGCTACCCGAGACCGAAAGCGATCACATGGGTATCCACGGGCAGAAGCAGACCGGGCTGAACTACGTCGGCTTCCCTGTTTACCTCGGCCTGATGAGCGGGCGGCAGATGCGCGAGATTGCGGCGCTGACGGCGTCATTCGGCGGCGACATTCGGCTCACGCGGCGGCAGAATTTCATCATCACCGGCATTCCGACCGCGCAACTCGGCGACGTGACCGCGCAAGTCGGCGCGATTGGGTTTCCGCTCGAGGCGAACGGGCTGTACGCGTCGTCGATCGGATGTATCGGCGATCCCCATTGCAACTACGCAGTCACTCCCACCAAGACCAAGCTCGCGACGATTATCGAGCGGCTGGTGAATCAGTTTGGCGAGCAGGTCGGCGGCCTCAAGCTGAATCTCGACGGATGTCCGCATGCATGCGCGCAGCATTGGACAGGCGACATCGGCTTGCAAGGCACTACCAGCCGCGGGCCGGCGGGCGAGCCGCTGGAAGCATTCGACATTATCCTGCGCGGCGGGCTGGGCAAGGACGCGGCAATCGGCAAGCCGATCGTTCGCCGCGTGCCGTCGCCGTTGGTCGAGGATTACGTGTCGCGGCTGTTCGGGACTTACCTCGAGCGGCGCGACGTTGGCGAGACGTTCTCGCATTTTTGCGTGCGCACGCCCGACGCCGAGCTGATTTCGATCGCAAGTGGAAACTCAACCGGCGCCGACGCCGCTGCCTGAAACAGGGTATCGCGCCCGAGGATTTCGTCATGGCTGCAGGAACCCAATTCAACGAAGAGCCCGAAACGCCCGAGCTGAGTCTTAGCATGGACGAGCTGGAGGCGGGCGAAGCTGCCGTTGAGCTCGACGACAAGGAGCCGCAGGAAGTCCTGGCGTGGGCAATTGAGCGGTTCGGCAGAGAGCTCGCGATTTGCTGCAGCTTCCAGGCCGACGGCTGCGCGCTTATAGACATGGCGCATAAGATCGATCCGCGCATCCGCGTCTTCACGATCGACACGGGCCGGATGCCGCAAGAGACCTATGACGTGATTGATAAATATCGCACGCGTTACGGTATCAACGTCGAAGTCTTCATGCCCGATACCGCGGTCGTGCAGCAGATGGTTACCAGGCACGGCAATAATCTTTTCTATAACGACGTCAATCTGCGACTGCTATGCTGCCAGGTGCGCAAGGTGCTGCCGCTGCGTCGCGCGCTGATGAACTACAGCGCATGGGTGACGGGACTGCGCCGCGACCAATGGGCGACGCGCTCGAACATCCGCAAAATTGAAATCGATCACGACCACGGCGGCATCGTGAAGCTCGCTCCCTTGGCCGACTGGACTGACGAAGAAGTCTGGGACTACATCCGCGCGAACGACGTGCCTTACAACGAGCTATACGACAAGGGCTATAAGTCCATCGGATGCGCGCCGTGCACGCGCGCGGTCGGCGAGGGCCAGGATCCTCGCGCGGGCAGATGGTGGTGGGAGACGGGCGCGCCTAAGGAATGCGGGATGCATTGCGCGATCGAGACCGGCGGCTTCGAGCACGAGCTGGCATCGTTGCTAGGGCAGAACGAAGGCGGCCACAAGTCTTAAGGGACGACGATGGCGAGCGACGACCAGCCCAAGCCGGGCGAATCGATAACGCTCGACACTCTCCAGCGCGACGTCTTAGTTCCACAAATTCAGGCATTCCTCGACGCGACGAGTGATCCGCAAGCCCGCGAGGTCTACTGAAGCACTCAAGACTTCGATTGAGTCTTTGGAAGTACCGGCAGACCTACAACTAAGACTAGGCGCAATCCTAGAAGTAGCTCTAACCACCGGCCGAGTAAGACGCCTATTCGGGCCCGCCGCAGAGCTATCGCTAAACAATCTGTTCCTGAAAACCCCACGCGGCCGCGAAGTAGCTCAATCACTAGCCGAACTTAACAAAGCCCTAGCGAGCCTTAAGGGTCAAACCGTCGAGCAGATAACCTCGACGCAAAGAAGCCCCGGCGCCTACTCGATAACAGTAAAGACCAGCGGCTGTCAGATAGTAATCCGCTTCGAACAAGCTGGCGTTCGAGTAGAAAGCCTCGAAGTAGATTTGGACAGGTAGTGTAAGTCCGGGTTGTTGACGCCGGACGCTAGAGCGTCCGTCGAGATTCTTCGCTACAGCAACTTCCGCTCAGAATGACACAAAATGACACAAAGAGAGCTCGACTCTTTCCGTCATCCTGAGCGCAGCGAAGGATCTCGCGCCGAGCGCCTTTCATGCAGGACGCTAGTTACGGTTCCAGCCGCTCCATCATTCGCGGGAACGGTACTGTCTCCCTGATGTGATGTATCCCGCAGAGCCAGCCGGTCATGCGCTCGATGCCCATGCCGAAGCCGGCGTGGGGGACTGAGCCGTAGCGGCGGAGGTCGAGGTACCATTCGAAGGGTGCCAGCGGCAGCCCGTGCGACGTGATCTTGGTGCGCAGGGTTTCATAGTCGTCCTCGCGCTGGCCGCCGCCGATTATTTCGCCGTGACCTTCCGGCGCCAGCATGTCGACGCATAGCGCGACGTCGGGACGCGTCGGGTCCTGCTTCATATAGAAGGCTTTGCAGGCGGTCGGGTAGCGATGCACCATTACCGGCCGATCGAATTCCTCGGACAGCGCGGTTTCCTCGTCGCCGCCGAAATCGTCGCCCCAGTTGACGGCGACGCCTTTCTTTTTCAGCCGCTCGATCGCTTCATCGTAGCTGATGCGTGGATATGGAAGCTGCGCCGCGGCCTGCAACCTGGTCGTGTCGCGCTCGAGCGTCTTGAGTTCGGCGCTGCGGCGTTCGAGCACGCGGCCTACTATGTACGATACGAACTGCTCGGCCAGTTCCATGTCGCCGTTGAGGTCGCAGTACGCGACTTCGGGCTCGACCATCCAGAATTCAGTGAGATGGCGCCGCGTCTTGGATTTCTCGGCACGAAAGGTCGGGCCGAAGCAGTAGACTTTGCCGAATGCGAGCGCGCCCGCCTCTGCATAGAGCTGTCCGCTCTGCGTCAGGTACGCCTTGCGCTCGCCGAAGTAAACGAGCTCGAAGAGGTTGGTGGTGCCCTCGCACGAAGTCGGAGTCAGAATCGGCGCATCGAACAGGACGAAGCCGCGTTCGTGGAAAAAATCGCGGCACGCCGACGCCACCTCGCTGCGGATGCGCAGGATCGCGTGCTGGCGGGACGATCGAATCCACAGATGACGGTTGTCGAGCAGGAACGCGACGCCGTGATCCTTGGGCGTGATCGGATAGTCGGTCGCCGGCGACTTGATCTCGATCGACTTGAGCGTCAGCTCGAATCCGCCGGGCGCGCGCTTGTCCTCGCGCACGATGCCGGTCACCTCGAGCGAGGTTTCCTGCCCCATGTGACCGGCGGCCGCGAAACTCTCCGCGCCGAGGTCGGAGAGCGACGCCACGCATTGGCATACTCCGGTGCCGTCGCGCACCTGGAGGAAATGTATCTTGCCGCTCGAGCGCTTGCCCGCGAGCCAGCCCTTGAGCGTGACCTCGTTTCCGACGTGCTTCGACAGTTCTTCGATATAAACTCGCGCCATGTGCCCATTTAAGCATATCGCCGCGCAAGTACAGGAGCGCGGGCGCGTCGCGCGCTTTGCGTTCATCCGCTAGGCTCGTGTGGTGGAGAGGAAGGGCGGATGAACGGGATGAACGGGTTCGACTACGTTGCGATCGCGCTGTTCGCGATCGGCGCAATCTATGGACTGCAAAGGGGCGCGCTCAGGATGCTGACGTCGGTGGTAGCGCTGGCGGCCGCGATTTATTGCGCGTCGTTCTACTACGACAAGGCCGGTGCGCTCGCGGAGACACAGCTTGGATCCTCGCACACCGTCGGCGCGGTAATCGGCTTCGTCGCGGTCTTCGCGTTGATCTTCGCGGCGGTCGAAGTGATCGGTTCCTTCGCGATCCGCCTGACGCAGGTCGTTCATTTGAGCCCGCTCGATCGATTGGCGGGCGGGCTGCTCGGCGCTGGCGTGGCTGGCGTCTTTGCGGGACTGGCGGTGATGCTGATGGCGGCGGTGATGCCGCCCGACGCGTCTCTACTGCGCGACTCGCAACTGGTGCCGATGCTGCTCGCCTACAACGAAATGCTGGTGGGATACATTCCCGGTGACGCGAAGCTCGAATACGAGCGCAATCGCGACGACCTGATGAAATACTGGGTCCAGAATGCGGTGAAGGTCGCGGATCACGGACCGTCGCCGGCTGTGGCGCCCTCGCCCTCCGCGAAGTGATCGGGCGCTCTTAAAAGCTAGAGGACGTTAAGCGTACCGGAGTGTCGATGAGCGGCGAGCGCCTTGCGGGCCGATTTTCTCACCCGCTCATCCGGATCATGCTGAAACTTCTCGAGCACGCCGAGGATGCGCGTCTCGTAGATCGATGGGGAACCGTCGCAAAGCACGTGAACGATCCAGCGGCGAACGTGCGGATCGGGATCGTCAGCCATTTCCAGAAATCGCTGCCAGATCCCCGGATCGTGACTCTTAACTTCGCACGGACACAGAGCCTGAATAGCTTTGCGCCGCAGCCGGCGGTCGTCGTCTCTGCTCAATTCGAGCAGGCGCGGAATCTCTGAGCGTGGAGTACGCATCTTACTTCAGAGATGAGCG
Source organism: uncultured delta proteobacterium (assembly GCA_963850125.1). GTDB lineage: Bacteria > Desulfobacterota > Binatia > Binatales > Binataceae > Binatus. Next base: position 253,669 of record CAWKKB010000007.1, read on the forward strand.
GGCGGGGATTTTTTGTTTGCCGATCGCGCTTACGCGATAGCGCCATCCACGGCCTGGACCAGCCTGGCCTTTGGCACCGCGCCGATGATCTGTTCCTTAACTTGCCCGCCCTTGATGATGAGCAGGTTGGGAATGCCGCGAACGCCGTAACGGCCGGGAGTCTGCGGGTTGTCGTCGACGTTAATCTTCGCAATCTTCAGGCGCCCGTTGTACTCGTTCGCCAGATCGTCGAGGATCGGCGCGATCGCGCGGCACGGGCCGCACCACGGAGCCCAGAAATCAACTAATACCGGGGTGGACGACTTCAGAACTTCCTGGTCGAAGTTCGCGTCGGTAACGTGAACGATTTTGTCGCTGGACATCGGGAACTGTCTCCTGTGGTCGCGGTCGCAATCCTGAACATAAGTACGGCTGGGCACCCAGTCAAGGCAGCGTTGTTTCTTGCGGAATGTGCCCGCGGTGCCGCAGGCCGCGATCTCGCGCGCGCCAATCGTGTGCGCGCGATTCGCACTTGATCTGCTTGCCGAATCCACTACCCTGAGTAACGCGATGCCTGCGCCGATGATGAACGACATATTGCCGGACCTGCTCGAGGAGATGGTCTATCTGCTCAAGCAGCAGGGCGCCGATCCGCTCGAGTCCAAGCTGCGCGCGGCGCGAATCGAGTCGGTTTGCGATTGCGGCGACGAGAATTGCGCGAGCTTCGCGACCGCCGCCGAAGTGAAGGTTGCCAACTACGTCGAGCTGCAATCGATGGAAGGCCAGGTCATCATCGACCTGAACGCGAGCGACGAGATTTGTTTTATCGAAGTGCTCGGCCGTCCCGACGTGAAGTACCTGCTCGAAGAATATTACACCGCGCAGAGCTGAACGGCGCGACCTGCGAATCTAGCCGACGGCGCGCGTTTGCGGAGCGATGCGGAAACGCTCGACGAACGCGGTGACCTCATCGACGATGCGCTCTTTCTCACTGTCCACCGTGATCACGTGATAGCTCTCTTCCAGCTCAACTGCGCGCTTCTCGACGCTGCCAAGATGCTTCATGACGTAGGCGACATTTTTTCGCATCGGGCATGTGTGATCGCGCCGCGCATGCATGACCAGCGCGGGCTGCATGATACGCGACAGCATCGGCCGCACCAGGGCGGATAAGTCGAGCAGCTTCATCGGCGCCGAGAGCGGCATCAGGCGGCAAGTGGGATGGATCGAGCGCGCGGCGGCGTCATGAATATCAGAGCCGGCCGGATTGAACAGGTAAATACTTTCAGCGATCGATCCGAGCACGCCGCGCAACCCCCGCAACGCGAGACTGGTTGACGTCGACAGAAAAAATGCGGGCGCCAGCATCGCCAGTCCCGCGACTGACTCGCCCTGATCCGCCGCCAGCCGTGCCGACAGCACCGCGCCCATCGACAGTCCAACCACCACGATCGGCTCGCGGTACTGCCGCAGATCCTCGAGGCCGTTGACTACGCTCTCATACCAGTTGTCGTAGCCGACAGCGCCCAATTCTTCGGGCATCCCGGCGTGACCCGCCAGCTTGACGCCGCGCACGCGCACCGCGCGCGCCGCCAGCCGCTCGCCGAGATAGCGCATCTCATATGGCGTTCCGGTGAGACCGTGAATCAGCAGCGCGCTCACGCCGGCGCCGTCGTCACCAGATCCCGGAAGGAAAAACTCGTTGGTGTCGATGCCCGCTGAGTGGTGCGATGGAGGCTCGTCGGAATCAGATTTCATTTCGTTATTATGCCTCGCTCTACACGCTCCCTTAGGTTGACGACCCGGCCGCCAGCTGATCGCTGTCGATCTGTATCTTAGCCTGATCTTTAAGCTCATCAAGGAAGCGCGTCCATGCCTGCGCGCGGCGTTGATCGACGTATTCCTGCAAGAATGTCTTCTGCGCGGCCTTCCAGTCGGCGTCGGTCGGCTCGGCGCGCGAGGTGACTTCGAACAGATACGAGTTGCCGCCGCTCTCCATCACGCGACCGATGACTCCGGGAACTACCGGCACGGCCGCGGCCGCGTCGGTTACCTCGGGAAATTCCCCGATGCCCTCGACCTTGTGGTCGGCGCGCACGAACGGATCGACATTTTTAATCGCGAGCTTGTTCAAGGCCGCCGCCTTGTCGAAATCCGCTGGACTCTTGATGGTGGCGAGAATCTTTTGCGCCTGCTGGCTCGCTTGCGCCTCGGCCGTCGTGCGAATCACCGCCTCACGCACCTGCGCTTCGATTTCCTTAAGCGCCGGGATTCGCGACGGCTGCCTCGCCAGCAGCTTGATCAGATAAGGCGCGCCCTTCTCCGGCACAATTGCAACCTGCCCTTCGTCGAGCTTGAACGCGGCCTGCATCAGCTCGTGATCCTGCTCGAGGCCGCCCGCAGGTTCGCCTTGCGCAAACAAAGGAGTCTCGACCGCGTCGATTCCGCGCTTCTTCGCCAGGTCCTCGAGCTTGCCGCCCGACAGCGCCGCCTCCAGGTCCTGCGCGGCCGCTTCGCGCCCCAGCTTCGCTCCAGCCTGCGCGCGCAGCTCTTCGATTATTTTGGGCTTCGCTTCCGCCAACGTCTCGACATGCGCCGGCTTTGACTCATCGAGCTTCACCACATGAAAGCCGAAGTGCGTCTCGACCATCGTGATCTGTCCGGGCTTCAGCGCGAACACGGCATCCTCGAACGGCTTGATCATCTGACCGCGCCCGAAGGTGCCAAGGTCCCCGCCCTGGAGCTTGTTCGACGTATCGTCCGAGTATTTCGCCGCCAGCTTGGCGAAGTCCCCACCCCCTTGCGCTTGCTTGAGCACCTCGAGCGCCTTGGCCTTCGCCGCTGCCTTCTCCTTGTCGGACGCCCCAGCGGGCACCGAGATCAGGATGTGTTGCGCGTGCACCTCGTCGGGATGAGTGAAGCGATCCTTGGCGTTGCGCTTGTAGTAATCCTCGACGTCCCGGTCGGGCGGCGTGTACTTGGCGGCCAGCACCAGCGGCTCGTAATGCACGTAAGTCAGTTTGATCCGCTCGGGCTCGCGGAATTGCTCCATATTCTTTTTGTAGTAGTCGGCGATCTGAGCTTCGGTCGGCGAAATCTTCGCGGCGAAATCGCCGTAGGCTAACTCGACGTAGCGCAGTCCGATCTTTTCGTTGGCAAGATTGTAGGCGTGTCGCGCTTCGTCGTCGCTCACCTGCACGCCGGTATCGATCATGTTGCGCAGCGTGTCCGCGATCATGCGATCGCGCTCGGCGTTTTCGTATTCCGCCGGCTGCAGATCGTTCGCGCGGAGCACGTCCTGGTAAGTGTCGAAATCGAACTGACCGTCGCGCTGAAAAGCGGCTTCCTTGGCGATTTTATCCTGCAGCGCGACATCGCTGATGCTGATGCCGAGATGGCGCGCCTCGTCGCCGATCAGTTGTTCCTCGATCAACCGCTCGACCGCTTCCTGGCGAATATTAATCGACTTGAGCACGGCTTGCGCATTAGCGCCGTATATCTGCTGCACTGCCGCGCGCAGCTGATTGGCCTCGCGATCGACCTGATCACCTAGAATTTTCTGGCCGTTCACAGTCGCGACCGGGTGGACGCTGCCGAAAAATCCAGCACCAAAGCCCCAAAAAGCCATGATAATCGCCAGGATGGCGAACGGAACTTGCACCTGCCACGAGTATTGGTAACGTCGAATTCCTTCTAACATTGAATTCCCATCATACTTTAGTGCCTTTTCGGTGCGCAATTGCGTCCGGTTACTTGAATGCGCCAACTGTACTTGTTAGCCTGTCGCGCGAGCGGTTAAGTTTGACGGACCCAAACGTCTCCGCCGAGAATTCTTCAACATTTGGGCCGCGTCTTGGGGTGGTATTCGGGCCGGTAGCTACCGGCATCTTGGCCTGAACCGGGTAGACGAGGGGAGAAATCGTGGTCCTAAATTCAATTTTCGGCTGGTTTTCCAACGACTTGGCGATCGATCTTGGCACTGCCAACACCCTCATCTATGTGAAGGGCGAAGGCATCGTATGCAATGAGCCCTCGGTCGTCGCGGTGCAGAAAGACTCGCGCGGCTCGCGGCGCGTACTGGCGATAGGTGCCGAGGCAAAAAAGATGCTCGGGCGTACGCCGGGCTCGATAGTCGCGATCCGGCCTCTCAAGGACGGCGTTATAGCCGACTTCGAGATCACCGAGAACATGCTGCGCTACTTTATCCAGAAGATTCACTCGGGCAAGACCCTGGTGCGTCCGCGCCCGCGTATCGTTATATGCGTGCCGTTTGGAATCACCGCGGTCGAGAAGCGGGCGGTGCGCGAATCGGCGGAATCGGCGGGTGCGCGCGAGGTTTACCTGATCGAGGAGCCGATGGCGGCCGCGATTGGCGCCGGCCTGCCTATCACCGAGCCGGCCGGAAACATGATTGTAGATATCGGCGGCGGCACCACCGAGGTTGCCGTGATCTCGCTGGCAGGCGTCGTCTTCTCGCGCTCGGTACGAGTGGCGGGCGACAAGATGGATGAGGCGATCATCCAGCACATCAAGCGCAAGTATAATTTGCTGATCGGCGAACGCACCGCCGAACTAATCAAGATAACCATCGGCTCGGCCTACCCGGGCAACGAGATTCAGACGATGGAGATCAAGGGCCGCGACCTGGTCGCGGGCGTGCCCAAGATTATCGAGATAACCGACGAGGAAATTCGCGAGGCCCTGATGGAGCCAGTGCGGCAGGTGGTCGAGTCGGTGCGAATCGCGCTCGAGCGCACCCCGCCGGAACTCGCCTCGGACATCGTCGACAAGGGGATCGTGCTCGCCGGCGGAGGCGCGCTGCTGCGCAACCTCGACGTGCTGCTGCGCGAGGAGACCGGGCTGCCGGTCACGCTCGCCGACGATCCGTTGACCGCGGTCGTGATGGGAGCGGGCAAGGTCTTGGACGAGCTGTCGCTGCTGCGCGACGTGACCGTTGATTGATCGACTCGCGGCATTTCTCCTGAACCTTGAGCCGGCGCGTCGGGCTAGAATGACGTGAGAGGCACCTTTCTCTGGCGCAACCGGGTGCTGCTGACCAGCGGCGCGCTGCTAATTCTGTCGCTTCATCTGATCTCGACGGGGGTACATCCCGGCGACCTCGCTGCGGCGCCGGAATCCGCATTTCTGGCAGTCATCAGCCCGGTTACCGGCGCCTTCACGCATCTCAGCGACGGAGCGTCGTCGATTACGCGAGACTATATCGACCTGGTCCACGTGCGCGACGAAAACGCGCGTCTGCGGATAGAGCTCGCGCGGGTCAAAAGCGATCAAGCGCGCCTGGCCGAGCTCGAGGTCGAAAATCAGCACCTCGGCGAGTTGCTCGCGCTCAGGGACGCGCTCGGCACCAACGCGGTCGCCGCCAACGTGATCGGCAGCGACGCCAATGGCATTTCGCGCACGTTGGTTCTCGCCTCGGGTACCAACAACGGACTTCATCCCGGGATGGCGGTGCTGGCCAACCAGGGCGTGGTCGGCAAAATCATCGCCGTCAGCCCGAACGCATCGCGCGTGCTGCTTATCGACGACCACAACTCGGCGCTCGACGGCTTCGATCAACGCACCCGCGCACGCGGAATCGTCGCCGGGCTGGTGGACGACGGCGTGATCCTTAAATATGCCGATCGCTCGCAGGATATCCGCATCGGCGACACCATCGTGACCTCGGGCCTCGATGGCATTTTCCCGCGCGGCCTGCTGGTGGGGACGATCCAGAACGTGCGCCGCGAAGGGCCGGGACTTTTCCTTGGCGTGAAGATCGCGCCGGCAGTCGATTTCCGTCAGCTCGAACAGGTGCTGATCCTGACTCAGCCGCCGCCCCATCTCGACGACCAGGCCAAGGACTGACGCGGTTGCGCCTCATCCTGCTGTTCGCGGTTTTCGTGGTGTTCGGATTGGCGCTTGAATCCGCGGGCGCGCGCATCCTCTCCTTTCGAGCGCTGATTCCAAATCTGATCATCATCCTCGTCGTCGATCTCGGTCTGCGTCATCATGGTGTCCTGCCCGCGATTGGGGCGTTCGTGATGGGCTATGCGACCGATGCGCTGGCCGGTTCGCATCCGGGACTCAACGCCTTCATGATGACTCTGGTGTTCCTGGTGAGCTACGAGATTTCGACGCGGTTGATGGTGGCGAACGCGGGTGTCGGCGCGACGCTGGTGTTTTTCAGCGTGATCGCGACTTCGCTCGGTACCATCGCAATCGCGAACGGCTTCGGCGCGCTTTCGGGCACCGGCCCGATGCTTCCCGGATTGATTCTCCAGGCATTCGTCTCGGCGATAATCGCGCCGTTCATCTTTGCGATACTGGACCTGAGCAAGCGGATGATGGGATTGCCTATGAAGGCGGCGCGCGAATAAATTGTAGAGGGAACCATCAGTGGCGAAGTTCCACATCCCCCGAAGCAAAAATCAGCGGGTGCCCTTGCTGGAGCCGCGAATCGTGACGTTGACCTTCGTGATGTTCGCGATTTTGGGGGTGGTTTCGGTGCGTCTGTACTATCTGCAGGTTCTGCATCACAAGGAAAACGTCGAGCTCGCTGATCGCAACCGTATTCGTCTTCAGCGCGTCCCCGCGCCGCGCGGACTGGTCTTCGATCGAAATCACCGCCCGCTGGTCGACACGCGTCCGTCGTTCGACGCGCAAATCGTGCCCGAGGATTCCGACAATCTTTCGCTGACCATCGAACGGCTCGCGCGCTACACCGGCGCCGATCAGATTGCTGACAAAATTTCCGATGCCGACGAGGCGGGCCGCCCGCCCTACGAGCCCATCACCGTCGCCGAGCGTCTCGGATGGCAACAAGTTGTGGCGCTCGAGGCGCATCAGCTTGAACTGCCGGGCGTCAGCCTGCAGATCACGCCCGCGCGGCATTACCTGTACGGCCAGCTCGCCGCGCATCTGCTCGGCTACGTCGGCGAGGTCAACGTAAACGATCTCAAAGCGCATCAGGACTACCACATGGGCGACGAGATCGGAAAATTCGGACTTGAGCGCGTGTGGGAGAGTTTTCTGCGCGGCAACGCCGGCGGGCAGGAGATTGAAGTCGACGCGGTCGGGCGTCGGCTCCGCGTGTTGAAGGAAATCGCCGATACGCCCGGCGAAAGCCTGGTCATGACCATCGATCTGAATCTCCAACAGGCGGCGGAGCAGGCGATGGCCGGGAAGAACGGCGCCTTCGTCGCGCTCGATCCCCGAAACGGCGACGTGCTCGCGATGGTATCGCATCCGGCCTTCGACCCCGACATCTTCGGCGGCGGCGTGAAAGCGTCGGCGTGGCGCGAACTGATGACCGATCCGAACCATCCGCTGCAGAATCGCGTCATCCAGGGAATCTATCCGCCCGGATCGACTTTCAAAATTGTCGATTCGATCGCGGGACTGGAGGAAGGCACCCTGAAGCCGGGGACCGAATACAATTGTCCCGGTGGCATGTGGTTCGGTGGACGCGAGTATCATTGCTGGCGGCACCAGGGCCACGGCACCATCGAGCTGCACGACGCGATCGTGCGATCATGCGACGTTTATTTTTACAACGTCGGTGAAAAGCTCGGGGTCGATCGAATCGCTAAATGGTCCAATCAGCTCGGACTCGGCATCAAGAGCGGCATCGATCTCGATCACGAAAATCCCGGCACCATCCCGTCGTCGGCATGGAAGCAGAAGCACTATCACGAGCGATGGTATCCCGCGGAGACGCTCTCGGTCGCCATTGGCCAGGGTTACGTCGCGACCACTCCGCTCCAGATGGCGCAGGTCGCTGCGCAAGTTGCCAACGGCGGCATCCGCTACAAGCCGCAATTCGTGAAGGACGTCGAAGGACTCGACGGCAATATCGTCAAATCGTATCCGCCGATTATCGAGAACCGGATCAGGATCGATCCCGACGCTCTCGCAGACGTCAAGGATGCGATGGCCGACGTCGTCAACGGCGCCGGCGGCACCGCGCATAAAGCTCATCTCGACGACGTCGTCGTGTGCGGCAAAACTGGTACCGCGCAGGTCGTCGGCAGCAGCGCTCCCGTGGGCGAGAGCGAGGAGGAGGACAAGAATACTCCCGACCAGTTCAAGGACCACGCATGGTTCATCGCGTTCGCGCCCAAGGATCATCCGACCATCGCCGCGGCTTGCATCATCGAGCATGGCGGCCATGGCGGCAGCGCGTCGGCGCCGGTGATTCACGACGTCTTCCAACGTTACTTCCAGCTCAATCCGCCGCCGCCAGAACCCAAAATAGCGCGCGTGCTCGAAGACGACTCGCAATGACAGGAGCGCGGCGCTGATGGCGGCGGGCGATCGCAGGTACATACTTCATTTCGACTGGACCCTGTTCACCCTGGTGCTCGCACTGGCCGGCATCGGGCTGGTCAGCGTCATCAGTGCGTCGTATGGCGGGCATAAGATCATCGATCCGCTGGTGATTCGACAGTTAATTTGGATCGCGGCCGGAACCGTCGCGTTGCTGCTCGCGGTCCTGATCGACTATCGAGCGCTGCAGGCCTACGCCTATCCGTTTTACGTGATGGTGATCGGACTTCTGATCGCCGTGATGGTCGCAGGGCACGCCACCGGCGGATCGCGCCGATGGATCAATCTCGGCTTCTTTCATCTCGAGCCGTCCGAGTTGGCCAAGCTCGCTGTCGTGCTCGTGATGGTGCGTTATCTGCGCGAGGAACCGCCGAAAGGTGGATGGGGCCTGCGTCATTTGATCGTCCCGTTCCTCCTGCTCGGCGTGCCCGCTGCGCTCGTCCTCAAGCAGCCCGACCTCGGCACCGGACTGGTACTCGTGCTGATCACAATTACGCTGGTGTTCGTGGCCGGTCTGAATTGGCGCACGATGCTGGTGCTGGCTGTCGCCGGGATGCTCGCGGCTCCGCTGAGCTGGCACTATCTCAAACCGTATCAGCGCCAGCGCCTGGTCAGCTTCATCAATCCGCAGGCCGATCCGCTCGGATCGGGTTATCACATCATCCAGTCGGAAATCGCGATTGGTGCCGGCGGGCCGACGGGCAAAGGATTTCTGAATGGCACACAGGCGCGGCTGAATTTTCTGCCCGAGCAGAGCACCGATTTTATCTTCGCGGTTTTCGCCGAGGAGTTCGGCTTGGCCGGCGCGCTGCTCCTGATCGGATTGTATGCGAGCGTGATTGCGCGCGGCGCATGGATCGCCAGGCACGCGCGCGACCGCTTCGGCGCATTGCTCGCGGTCGGATTGACCGCGATCGTCTTCTGGCAGGTCGCGGTCAACATCGGGATGGCGACCGGGATGCTGCCGGTGGTGGGAATCACGCTGCCGCTGGTGAGTTATGGCGGCTCATCGCTCATCGCGATGATGGCGGCGATGGGCATACTCATCAGCATCAACACCCGCCGCTACCTGTTCTGAGTTTTCGATGAGGTAGAGTCAGTGGCGCACAAAAAGAAGTTCACCGATCCGGTCGACCTCGAAATCGTCGAGGTTCAGCGTCGGTTCGTCGATCTGATGGAAAACGTCAGGCTCGAAACGATGAGCCCCGAGATGAAGCAGCATTATCTGACGGTCATGAAGGCGCTCACCGAAAAGCTCGCGATGCCGAGCAAGCCGCTACACGAAATCCTGGGCGAGATGATGACCGAAGCCGGCCCAATGATCTTCCAGGCGATGCAGCGCTAGCGAATCGCGTCACGTCTCGAACGCGTACTATTCATCCATTATGCACGGCCCGACCAGTGCGTCGGTAATTTCCGCCGGCGACGCGATCATTAATCAAGCGTTCGCTTGACTTACTTTCACAAGAGAATACTTTACAAAGTGATGTGGCGGCGGCTATCTAAGACAAGCGGATCAACCCAGATGGAGGCGAGTTATGCCTATCACGCTGAATCACACGATCGTACCGGCGCATGACAAGGAGGCGTCGGCAGAGTTCTTCGCGCACATGTTCGGCCTCAAGTATGAGGGAGCGATGGGTCATTTTGCGCCGGTCAGGATCAACGAAACGCTCACGCTCGATTTTGACAACTGGGAAAAATTCGAGATGCACCACTACGCTTTCGAAGTCGGCGACGCGGAGTTCGACGCGATCTTCGGTCGAATCAAGGAGGCCGGCATTCCGTATGGGAGTGGTCCGTTCTCGCAAGAGGACATGCAGATCAACACTCGGCGCGGCGGGCGCGGTGTCTATTTCAAAGATCCCAACGGCCACGTACTGGAGCTTCTCACCCGAGCCTGATCGTTGAGCCGCGATCCCCCTCTTCACGCTTCGAAAGCGTAGGCCGCTTCCTCGTGCTCGCTAAGGTCGAGTCCGATCTGCTCCGATTCGTCCATCACGCGCAGCCCGACCAGCGCGTCGGTCACTTTCAGCAGAATCATGCTGCCGACGAACGAGAACGCGATGCTCGCGGCGACTTCAGTTGCCTGGATGAATAGCTGGCGCGGATTGCCATAGAAGAGACCGTCGGCGCCGGCCGCGTTGACCAAAACGCTCGCAAACAATCCCGTCGCGAGCGCGCCCCATATTCCGCCGACGGCGTGAACGCCGACCACGTCGAGCGCGTCGTCGTAGCCGAATCGCGATTTCATTCTCACCGCCGTGTAGCACAGCGCGCCCGCGACCCCGCCGATGACGATAGCCGCGCCGGGACCGACGTAGCCTGACGCCGGAGTTATCGCGACCAGTCCCGCGACCGCGCCGCTCGCCGCGCCGAGCACTGTTGGCTTGCCACCGATCCACCATTCCGCTGCGACCCAGGTCAAAGTTGCGGCCGAGGCGCCGAGATGCGTTGCGACGAATGCGGACACAGCCAAGCCGTTGGCTGCGAGCGAACTCCCCGCGTTGAAGCCGAACCATCCGACCCACAGCAATCCCGCGCCGGTGACGGTCATCGTCAGGTTGTGCGGCGGCATCGGCTCGTGCCGGTATCCGCGGCGCGGACCAACCATCAGCGCGGCGGCAAGTGCGGCGACGCCCGACGAGATATGCACCACCGTGCCGCCGGCAAAATCGAGCGCGCCCATCTCGTGAATCCATCCGCCGACGCCACATACCCAATGGGCGAGCGGATCGTAAATCAAAGTCATCCACATGATGCTGAAAACCAGGAAGCCTTTGAATGACATCCGCTCCGCGATGGCGCCGGTGATGAGCGCGGGCGTGATCACGGCGAACATGCACTGGTAAATCATGTACGCCTGGTGCGGCACGGTCGCCGAATATGCCGCGTACGGCTGCGTCGCACTGACGCCGCTGAGTCCCGCCCACGAAAGTGCGCCGACCAACGCGCTGCCGGGTGAGAACGCGAGACTGTAGCCGAACAACACCCATTGGATCGATACGATCGCGACCAGGATGAAGCTCTGCATCAGCATCGAGAGCACGTTCTTGCGCCGCACCATCCCGCCATAAAACAGCGCGAGCCCGGGAATCGTCATCATCAAAACGAGCGTGGCACAGAGCAGCAGCCATGCGGTGTCGGCACCGTCGAACTTCTGCACGCCGGGAACAGCTGCGGCCGCGGGCGACGCGATCGCGAGGCAGATCGGCGCGCTCGTTGTGAGAGAGCGCCGTAACAGTGTGCGGATTGATTTGCGTACCATCTTCGAGGACTCCCTATAAGCCTTAAGCCAAAAAAGAGGCGGCTCAGATGAACCGCCTCTTCGCGAGCATTCGAGTTTGTGATTCTCAGCCCTTCGGGAGTTGCAGGATGCGCTCGCCGATCATGTTTTTCTGCACCGGCGAGGTGCCGCCTGCGATCGTCATCGACTCCGACGCCAGGATGCGGCGCATCCAGTCGCCCTCGGGCGCGAACGCGGTGTGGCGTTCGAGGAGAGCGTACTCGCCGAGCAGCCGCGTGATGAACTTGGTCATCCGCTGGCCGAGGTCGGTCGAGAGCAGCTTGGAGATCGACGCCTCGGGTCCGGGCTGCTGACCCTTGAGGCGTTTGGAGAGGCTCCGCAGACCGTTGTATTTCTTGGCGGTCGCCTCGATCGCGAACTGCGCGATTTGCTGGCGGATGTCGTTGTCCTCGATCGCAGGCCGGCCGTTCAGCTGCACCGATTTGGCGATCTGGACGAGTTGATGGAGCAACTGTTCGGTACCGCCGAGGGTCTCACCGATTCCGAACCGCTCGTGCATCAGGGTCGAGACCAGCACCTGCCATCCCATGTTGATCGGGCCGAGCAGATTTTCCTTGGGCACGCGGACGTCCTCGAAAAAGATCTCGTTGAACTCGCTGTCGCCGGTGATTTGCCGGAGCGGGCGGACGGTCACGCCGGGCGATTTCATATCGACCAGCAGCGCGCTCATCCCCTTGTGCTTGGGCACGTCGGGATCGGTGCGCACGAAAAGCTGCACGAAGTCGGCGCGATGCGCGATCGTGGTCCAGACCTTCTGCCCGTTGACGACGAACTCGTCACCCTTGAGCTCGGCGCGGCATTGAATCGACGCGAGGTCCGAGCCTGCGCCCGGCTCCGACATTCCCTCGCACCAAATCTCGTCGCCGGCGAGGATCGGATTCAGGTAGCGCTTTTTCTGCTCGTCAGTTCCCCATTGCATCAGCGCCGGTCCGGTCATGATGACGCCGAGCACGTTGCATCCCATCGGCAGGTTGAGGCGGCCGAGTTCCTGCTGAAAGATGACCTGCTCGATGAAGGTCGCGCCGCGGCCGCCGTATTCTTTCGGCCACGTCAGCCCGGCCCATCCGGCGTGATAGAGCTTTTTGTGCCAGGCCTTGAGGCGCTCCCATGCGGCGTCGTCGCCGCCGGCGTCGGGATCTTCGCCGCGCGCAAGAGATTGCGGGCGGTTGGATTCGAGCCATTTTCGCACGTCCATCCGATAAGCGTCTTGTTCAGGACTCCAGGTAAAATCCATTTGGTTAGAAACCTCTCCCCGTCGAGAATTCGCGTCGATCCCATCCGCTCAGATGGTAACCGCGCCGGTATCTCTTGAGTACCGCCCATTCGGACCGCGGAGCAAGAGGCACAAGGAAGAACTAAAAAAATTAACCGAGGAAGGGCGGTTAGGAATTTTGGAAATACCAGCTGAAATATCTGGTGCTGCTATAAAGATTCGGATTCATCTTTAGCGGAGTGGCAACGTCTCTAATTGGGTACGCCCCGAAACATCGCGCTCGGATACTTGAAAAAGCGGGGAAGCGTAAATGTTTTCAGGGCATCTGGCAGATTTGGACTATCCAACGTGAGAGGCCACAGCGCGGTTCTTGTTGCGAGGAAAATGAAGGGTGGGACAACGACAATTCCCTGAATACGGATGGTCGTCAGCCCTTCATAGTACATTTGGAATACGGGCTGAGGCGGGTTGGCGTTGTTCACGATTTCCATTCCATCGTCGTTGCTATTGGCATCCCATCCAAATGGCATATTTTGAATCTGATTGTGCTTAATGATGAGCGGCTCATTGGTCCCTATCGAAAGTATTTTTACGTCGCAAAACACTCGACCGTTGTCAGTACTCAGAACCAAAGGTTTTATCCCGTTAACGGTCAACGGCTGGCTAAAATCCCAGAGCTTCATTCCGCCGAATATGAGTGTCATTCCAGGTCTTGCCACCATCGCTGTTCGAAAAGTCGGCGTGGCAACAACAGGAGATTCGGGCTGCGCCGCGACTACCGTGATAGCCGCATGAGGGTATTCCTCATCAAACGCCCAAAAGGCAGTACCAACAAGTACGAGCGCACTCAGACAACCGACGGTACTCAATAGGCTGATATTCTGTTTTCGTTTGTATCCGTGTCGATAGTGCAAGTGAAACAGGACGAAAAATACCAGCAGCATGGCGCCGAACAAAAGAAATCCCGGAAGAAGATATTGGTAACTGGCAAAAACGCCGCCACCGATGCCGAGCACTGTGGCGATAGGGCCAAGCACGTAGTCGGCCAAAATAAGATGTTTCTTAAGGACGCGAAAGCGCTCGCGGTTTGCGCCTTCGGAACTGGGCTGGCTAGCGGCCTTATGTTGGCCACCTTGTTCGCTCTCTTCCATCGCTAAAAAGGAAAAGGAGATTGCTTCGCTGCGCTGACTTAGCTGTTAGCGTTATCCTTTCGACCTTTGTGCAACTCGTAATGCGGATGGGTTTTTAAGTGATATCTGCCGCACCTACGGCAATAAAAATGCTGAATCTCATCGGTTAACGGCTGCTTCAATATTGCGTCAACCGAAGCCCTAAACTTCGTATCAGAGACTTTGGATTGCAGCACTTCCGGCGCGTGCTCTGCAAGGTACGCGATCAGCTCTTCATCGGTAGCGTAAGTTGTCGCACCTCTTCGGGCGCCTCTTTTTTTCCGCATTCCCGCTCCACTAACGGCAATGCTAGCTGCCGTGGCTCGCTGGCGGCTTTCGGCTGAGGCCGTCGCGAGCGTGACGTCCTCAAAATCCTGCTATGATGTCATCGAAGATGTCAGCATCATTTCGGTTGTTGAGATCGCGGAAGAGTGGCAAGAGACCGGTGACGGGGATAGAAACTTCTAGTCGCATCTCGAATCCATTCGCGCTACAAATCTGCGTCGCTCGATGCGTGAACGGACAACATTGGCGCGTCTTGCCGCTGCTGGCGCGATCTGTCTCGCAATGACCATCGCAGGCTGCGCCGCTTCGGTCGATCATCCTGCGCCGAGCACGTACACGCCCTCAGGCGTTCCCTCAAAAGTTGCCGGCATAAATTCCGACCGGCCTCAGGTCGGAAAGCCCGCGTTGCACAGCGGCGACGTCTGGGTTGACCGGATACAGGGTAACGATCGCGAGTTTCGCATCGAAGACGTCCATGACGGAACGATGGACGTCAGTTTCTGGGGCACCGAGATGACCACCGACGATGCCCTCAACATCATCGTGTATCGCTCGTTAACCCAATCGGCGTCAGAGCCGAGCAAATCGGACAAGCCCGGCCTATGGTTCGCGTTCCCGCTCTATCCCGGAAAGACCTGGGGGGACAAATACAACTGGGAATTGCTCGGCGCCGCACCGGCAAAAGGCAAAGCTGAGGACCACGGGTCGGTGGTGGGATGGGAGGACGTCACGGTGCCGGCTGGCACTTTTCACGCTTTGAAGGTTGTGGTGTCGAGCCGTTACTACGGAGCGGGCGGATACAACGACGATTCGACGCTGACGTTCTGGTATGCGCCCGAAGTCAATCGCTTTGTTAAATTCGACTATCGCGACAATTACGACGGCGCCCTGCTCGCGGAATTGGTCAGCTACAAGCCGAGTGCACAAAGCAATTGACGCTTGAGGCGCGCGTCAGTTGCCGCGTTCAGGCGGGGAGCCCTCGGGCTCGAACTCCACCTTTTGTCCGGCGAAGATTGCTTCGAATGAAAGTTGAGCCGTAGAGGAACCCGCGGTCACGACGATTCCGTACGTGCCCGGGTGAGGGAGCGACATATTGATGTTGATCGCGACCGGGATTTTCACCGACGCCGTTTTGGGAACGTCCGGCGCGGGCTGGCCGGTTTCGACCTGCCCTTTCATTTCGGGGACAATCGGAACTCCGCTCTCGTCGGCGATGGCTATGTTCAGCGGGTACTTCATGCCGACTTCGTTGGAAGTGAACCCAAGGCCAATCGCGACGGCAAATTGAACCGGTGCCGGGTAGCTGGCCGATCGAAACAGGTTCCATCCACCGCCCAGCACAAAGACTTTGCCGCCGACCGCCTGGGCCGCATCGGCGAGCAAAGCATATTCGATCTTCATTTTTTCAGACCTCCGATGCGCGCGATTTCAATAGCAATACGCGGATACAGCCGGTGTCAAACGGCAACGGCTTCTACTAAGACGACGCGCGCACCAGTTCGGATTCAGCGGCAGACTGCGCGTTCAGAATGCGGACGACATTCTGCGCCATGAAGGCGTCGAGCAGTTTCTCGCCCGCCTCAAAGTCGAGTTTGCGCGCCTGACGGCTGAATTCGGCGCATCGCTCGAGCACCGCGGCCTCGAGCGGCCGGAAATGCTTCCATACGATCGGTGCCTGGCGCTCGGACGCCGCCGCGACGAGATCCTGTGGTATCGCAGGAAGGAAGAGATGATGCGGCCATGGAGAACATAATTGTATGTGAAACCCACCGTGGGTTTGCAGGGGTGACCCCTGCACCCAGTGAAAGAAGGATGCGGGGGGTTGTTCTTTTCAGGGTTGCGTAATGGCCGGTTTCAACCCTGAACTCTTTAGCCCTGAACTTTTGAGGCTTACGTTCGTCATTTTCGCGGATTACGGTTTCGTCTCAATCATTTTGAGAGTGACCGCGGGTGAAATCGTTGTATCCTGCGGTGATTGTCCGGGGTCCGCGCGTGAAGAAGCTTAGTCCTGTCCACTGGAAGCGTTTGAGATGCGTGTTCGAATACGACGGGTTTGTCTTCAAACCCGGCAAGGGTGACCACTGGAAGGGCGAAAAAGCGGGCGTGGCGCGACCGATTGTCATTCCAGCTTACGACGAGGTGGGGCTCGACATCATTCGATCGTGCATGCGCACGGCGGGGATGACGCGTGAACGGTATCTACAACTATTGGAGAAGTGCTGAAGGTAATCAGACGGAAGCTGCGCGAGAGTGCGCGCGGTCGATCGAAAATGGCAGCGGCACGGTCACTTCCATCCGACCACGCGCGGCCGGTTTCAATTTCGGACGACCGCCGACCGCTGGCACAAATCCCGCTTCGCGCAGTACGACTTCGAGGGTGCCGCGCTCGTAGCAACTCAGCAGAAAAGTCGCGAGCGCGTCCTTCAAATTACGCTCGGCTTGTTCGCGAGTGTGGCCCTGCGAATGGACATCGAGCAGATTGCACGAGGAAATGAACCATTTCCCCTTTTTTCTTACATGCGCTGGGAGCTTGAATTCCATCGAGGCTTGCATATCGGTGACCTGCTGATGTTCGTATCATAGCTGCTCACACCGGTGAATCGTAATAGCCCATTCTCCTATGCCTGCAATGCGTGCGGGCTTTGTTGCCACGACAAGGTCATCACGTTGTCGCCTTATGATGTGATGCGGCTGGCGTGGGCGGCGGGAGCATCGACGCGCGAGGCGATCGATCGTTTTACGATTCGCCGCGGGTCGATCCTGAAATTCACTGACGACGGTGCATGCGCCGCGCTCGAGGGCGCACGCTGCGGGGTCCATCGTGGACGGCCGCTCGCTTGCCGATTGTATCCGCTCGGTATCGAACGCATCGAAGATGCGGACAGAGAGAATCTCGTGATGCTCACTCCTGCCGCCGGCTCGCTAGGAGTGTATGGCGTCGACGGCAAGGTTGATAACTTCCTTGCTACTCAGGGCGTCGGTGAATATCTCGCCGCGAACGCGCGCTATGCGTCGTTGCTCGCTGTTTTTCGCGATCGCATCGCGGCGACTGTCGATTTCGATCTAGTCGAGCCGCGCGAGTTCTGGCGACGCGCCGTGCGCGAGGCGCTGGCTGAGTCGAACTACGACGCGAATCCATTGATCGATGCGATGTTCGACGCGGAGGCGATTGCCGGTACCGACGATGCAGAGATCGTAACGGCGCATATTGAACGACTCGCGCAGATGATTCGGCGCGAGTCGAAGGCGGAGATGCTTGCGGCGGCGGCTGTGATGCTCGCGGTCAGCCTGGGATATTCGCCGAATGAGTTGCAGTAACCTCGATCAATTCGAGGCTGGAGCCGCAGGGGGCGGTTGGGTCGGAGGAGCCGCCTGTGCTGGGGGAGCAGTGGTGGATGCGCCCAGGTCGCTCAGGATTTCGGTGGCGTGGGTGGATGGATCCACGCTTGGATAAACTTTAATGATCTTGCCGTTCTCGTCGATTACGTAGGTGATGCGGCGGTCGAGGCCGAGAATTGGAATGCCGTTGGCGGCGCCGTAGGCCGTTGCGATCTTCTTATCGGGATCGAGCAGCAGTGGGAACGGCAGGCCGTTTTTCTTAATGAAATCCTTGTGCGCGTCGGCCGAGTCGACGCTGCATCCGAGCACGACAAAACCGGCGCTGGTATATCGCGAGTAGCCATCGCGGAAAGCACACGCCTCTTTGGTGCATCCCGAGGTTTCATCCTTGGGATAGAAGTAGAGGATGACTTTTCTGCCGTGGAAGTCGGCGAGTGCCATCGGCGCTACCTGATCGCCCGTCACCATCTGGGTGGTGAACGGAGGCGCGATCTCGCCTTCCTTGAGCAGTTCAGCGCGCGCGAACCGTGGGCGTAACGCGACGGCTGCGATGATAACAGCGATTGCGACTAATCCGATGGTGATCATTTTCATTCGAGTCTTGCCCGTTTCGATACTAACCGATCGCGAGTTCAGATAGTTCCCGAAAGCGCTTGCAAAGCGAAGACATCTCTTATCTGGTCCCCCTTCCCGTTCGGGAAGGGGTTAGGGGTTAGGTTGCAGGAATCAGATGTAGTACAGCCAGTCGCGGTAGCGTGGCTCGCGGCCGTGCAGGGTTGCCTGGAAAACTTGCTGTACTTTGGCTGTGATTGGGCCGGGCTTGCCGGGACCTATCTTGCGATCATCGAGTTCGACGACGGGAGTAACCTCGGCGGCGGTACCGGTCATGAAAGCTTCGTCGGCTATGTAGAATGCGTCGCGGGCGAAATATTCCTCGCGCACCTCGACGGCGTTGTCGCGAAGAATCTTGATGACGGCGTCGCGGGTGATTCCCGCAAGCACCGAAGTTAGCGGCGGCGTGCGCACGATACCGTCGCGCACCACGAACACGTTCTCGCCGCTGCCCTCTGCGACGAACCCCTCGGTGTTGAGCAAGAGCGCTTCATCGTAGCCGTTGCGGCGAGCCTCGTAACCGGCGAGGATCGAATTGACGTAGTGCCCGGTGGCCTTCGCCGCAGGCATCATCGAGTTGTGATGGAATCTCACGAACGATGACGTCTTGAGGCGCACGCCTTTGTCGACGCCGTCCTCGCCGAGATATGCGCCCCATGGCCATGCGGCGATCGAGACGCGAATCTTGTTGCCGCGCGCCGACAGGCCCATCTCACCTTCGCCAAAGAAAACCAGCGGCCGGATATAGCATTCGGCGAACTTGTTGATGCGCACGACGTCGGCGCACGCCTTGAGCAACTCCTCCTGGCTGTATGGTACTTCCATCTCGACGATGTGGCCGGAGTCGATGAGGCGACGGATGTGCTCGCGGGCGCGGAAGATTGCCGAGCGGCCGTCGTCGCTCTTGTAGCATCGCATCCCCTCGAAGACCCCAAGGCCGTAGTGCAGGCTGTGGGTCAGAACGTGGACGGTGGCCTCGTCGAAAGGGACCATCACGCCGTCCATCCAGATTCGATCGGAGCGGAGATTGTTCGTCGGCATTGTGGAATCAAAAGTAGTCGAAGGGCGGAAATTAGTCGATGGGCCTGAAGAAACTATCAAGAAAGTGGTAATGAAAAATAACGCAAATAATCGCCTGCGCGGCGGGCGGCAGGGGTGACCCCTGCACCCAGCGTGAAGCGCAAAGTTGCGCGAGGCGCGCTACTTTGCTCTCAGGGTCGATGGCTGAATGGCGCGCGTAACAGATGTACTGTTCGGCTTTCATCCATCCGGGTGCGTGTAGCGCATGATCAACTAACCCCTGACCCCTACCCCTTTCCGAGGGGTTATGCGGCGATACCGACACCGTCCAGATATCGACATAAAGCCGCTATCTCGCCGGACGATACGATCGCTCCGACATAGCCGTCGGGGCGGACCAGCACCCAGTCGCCGGCCGAGAGGCCGTAGGCGTCGCGAACGAGGCCACTCTCATCGAAAATGTTTCCGCGCACTCCAATTGTGTGGATGTGCAAGTCGCGACGCGGCGCGAAGGCGGCGCGGTCGACCTCATAGCCGAGCAAGGTCCAGTGCGGACCCTGGAAGAGTTTGAAGAGGCGCGTAGGTTGGCCCGCCGCGCCTCTGATGGGAGCGTCCGGGGCGCGATCGCCCGCAAGCACGCGTTCCGGGGAAGGGGCAGGTTTGTTGAGAGACAGGCTCGACTCGGGGTAGCCCAGATCGAGCTGATGCGTTTCGCGACCGCGGCGCATACCACCGCGCTCTTTGGCGGCCCGCAGCAATTTCGTCGAGAGGCCGAGCATCTCCGCCGCGATGGGGCGCCGCTCCTCATCGTACGTCGCGAGTAGTTTCTCCGGCGCGCCGTTGATAACGGCCGCGAGCTTCCAACCCAGGTTGTAGGCGTCCTGCACGCTGGTATTGAGACCCTGGCCTCCCGTCGGCGGATGGATGTGAGCGGCGTCGCCGCCAATCAAGACGCGGCCGACCTGGTATTTGTCGGCCATGCGCGCGTTCATATCATAAGCGGAACCCCACAGGACCTCGCGGATCACTATGTCCGTCCGGCCGGTGCGCGCGGCCGTCCATGCCGTCATCCCCCCGGGCGAGAGATCGATATCGCCCTCCATCGGTATAGGTGCCTGCACCTGGAACATGTCGGTTCCGCGCAGCGGACAGAATGACGTCTGCTTTTCCATCGAGCCTTCGTTGAACCGATGCCACGCGTCGGTGCCGAGGCCTTCCAGCCGAACGTCCGCGACCACGGCCCGGACGCCCAGGGTCTTGCCTGGGAATTCGATGTTCAGCGCGTGCCGTACGAGACTCCTGCCGCCGTCCATGCCGACCAGATAGCCGGCCCGCACGGTCTCCTCGCCATCAGCGCTCATGACATGCGCCGTCACGCCCTCGGCGTCCTG
Source organism: uncultured delta proteobacterium (assembly GCA_963850125.1). Classification (GTDB taxonomy): domain Bacteria; phylum Desulfobacterota; class Binatia; order Binatales; family Binataceae; genus Binatus. Next base: position 274,309 of record CAWKKB010000007.1, read on the forward strand.
CTCGAAAGCCCTCAACTCGCAGCCAAAATGCGGACGCTGTCCGAGTTCCGCGAGGCGTTCGCGCAGCACTGCCTCGGTCAGGAATTGCGGAACCATCAGCGGGATAAGATAAGGCTCGTCAGGCGTGGCTTTGAGTGCTTCGATCAGCGGCGAGTCTTCATGAGAACCATCCTCCCGATATTCGCGCTGCGGCGGATAGATTCCGCCGACGGCCACGAGCCTGTCGATAACGCCGAGATCCTCGAACACTTCCTGACTGCGCGGCTGTATGCCTTTGCCGCGCGAGCCCGCGAACGGGCTGGGCAGCTTGTCGATCAAGCGAAACGCGATGTTGCGGCGGGCCAAATCGATGGCCAGGGTCAATCCGGCGGCCCCAGCACCGGCGATGAGAACTTCGGTCGTGAATTGTTTCATCCGGGAACTCCTGCAGTCGTTCAATTATGTGTATTATACACATAATGTCGCGACGCCTATCAATCGGAAACGGGCCCACTAAAGCCATGAGCAAAGAGATTCGCCACCTGCACAATGCCCTTATCGACCTGGTCGGGATGATGAATCGGCCACAGCGCGACACGGCGCTTATCCGCGAAGCCGGTATCTCGCTGGACCGCGCGCTGTTTCCCCTGCTGGTCGGTATCGAGCGAAAGGGACCGATCGGCGTTGGCGAACTGGCGGACGGCGTGGGGCGGGATTACACGACCGTCAGCCGCCAGGTGGCAAAGCTCGAAAGCTTAAGGCTCGTCGCGCGCCGCGCATCAAAAGGCGACCAGCGGGTGCGCGAAGCGACAATCACGGCGAAAGGGCGCGCGATGACGGACGCCCTGGACGCGGCGCGTGAACGTCTCGCGTCGATCCTGCTGGCTGACTGGAGCAAGAAAGACCTTCAGGAGCTTGCCCGTCTGATGCGCAGATTTGCGGACGATCTTCTCGCCTGGCGCATTTGAAGCGTTGTTGCGGAGTCCGGCGCGAGACGAGTGTTTTTGCGAAGGAGAAACCTAGTCGCGGCGGGTGGGGTCTGGTGATGCAGGCGAGGCAATTGCGCCGTTCATGTCGCCTGCGGCGACCGGAGCGGCGCCGTGGCGGGAGCGGCGGCGTCGACGCCGGCGACGGCGACGCGCTCCGGCGGGGGCGGGGACGCCGTGATTCGCGGCGTCGCCGAGCTGGGTGGGACTTGCGATGAAGGCGTCGGGGTCGGCCAGGAAGCGCATCGTTCGCGTCGGATCGATCGAGTAAGTCGGCGCGGTCATCTCGAAGAACATCCGGGCGTCAGGAAAGTACGGCCGCCGCATCAGGCGCCGCGTGCGACGAGTCGGGTTAGCAAGATTGTGGAACGCCTCGAAGATAAGGCGCATCTGCTCGGTGTCGCCGCGTGCGAAGCCGCGGGCGCGCAGTTCGCCCAGGATATCGATGCGGCCCGAATCGCCGCGCTCGCGGCGACGTTCGTCCCGGTACAAGTCCAGCATCAGCGCGGCCAGCACGATCGCGTGATCGGGCGAAAGTCCGCTCCCGATGGCGCGGCCGAGCGCGGCCATGTTGCGGACAGCGGGCTGCTCGGCGAGCGTGGCGCCGCGTGATTTCAGATGAGCGGAAAGAATCGGAATTACGTGCTCGAGCAATCCCAGCTCTTCCATCAGCACCAGCGCGTGCGCGGCCTCGGGCTGGCCCAGCGTTTTATAGGTTTCATCGACCAGGCGCGGCACACTGGCCTTGTCGAGGTCGGCGCGATGGCGTCCGATAGCGGCGCGGGTGGCGGGCTCGATCTCGAAGCCGAGCTTGGCGGCGAATCGCACCGCGCGCATCATGCGCACGGGATCCTCGCGCATCCGGAGCTCGGGGTCACCAATAGTGCGGATCAAACGCGCCTCGAGATCGTCAACTCCGCCGGGAAAATCCACCACCTCAAAAGTTTGCGGACTGTAGAACAGCGCGTTGACGGTGAAGTCCCGGCGAAACGCGTCTTCCTCGGGCGTGCCGAAGGTGTTGTCGAGACGAATCAGCGGATCGTCGGTGTCGGCGACCGCCTCGGCCTGTTTGCGGAAAGTGGCGATCTCGACGTTCTGGCGGCCGAAGAAAACGTGAACCAATCGAAAGCGCCGGCCGATCATGCGCGAGTTCCGGAACAGGTCGCGCACCTGCTGCGGATGAGCCGAAGTGGCGACGTCGAAATCCTTGGGCTTGCGCGAGAGCATCAGATCGCGCACGCCACCGCCGACCAGGTACGCTTCGTAACCGGCGCCCGCGAGACGATAGAGAACCTTGAGGACGTTGGCGTCGATATCCCGCCGCGAGATGGGATGCTCGGCGCGCGATAGTATACGAGGTTCCACTTGCCTGGCCCTGGCCCGAAATTCGTCCAAACCTAGCACGATAGCGCGTGGGCTTCATCGCCCGGTCTACCAGCGAAATAAAGCACTGCGTCTGTCCTGCCCCCGAATCGCGAAAAGAGTTACGCTATTCATATCAAGAGGAGACTTCGACATGGATCAATTTGTTACCGACATCAAAAAACTACGCGACAACGCCCGCAAAAATATGGAAAAAGGCGCCGTCACAGACAGCTACAAGGCGGACGTCAAGCAGGTGCTGAAAGTTCTCAACGACGTGCTGGCGACCGAGTTGGTCTGCGTCCTGCGCTATAAGCGCCACTACTACATGGCGCAGGGCATCAACTCCGATTCGGTCAAGCAGGAATTTCTGCAGCACGCCAACGAAGAGCAGCAGCATGCGGATTGGGTCGCAGAGCGAATCACGCAACTCGGCGGCGAGCCCGACTTCAGACCGACCACGCTCGCGGACCGCTCAGCCTCGGAGTATGCCGAGGGCAAGACGCTGGTCGATATGATCAAGGAAGACCTGATCGCCGAGCGGATCGCGATCCAGCACTATTCAGACATCATCCGATGGCTGGGTGACGGCGATCCGACCACCAAGATATTGATCGAGCAGATCAACAAGGTGGAAGAAGAGCACGCCAACGATATGTTGGACTTGCTCGCAAAGATGGGCTGACGATTCGCGTTGGTGATAGACGGGACGCGGCTGAGATGCAGCCGCGTCTCCAATTTTAGCGGCCATCACATCGAAGCGATGGTATCAACGGCGCGGTATTTGCCTCAGAGCGTATTTATTCGTGCGAATTTGGTTGAAGTAGACCTCGCAGATCGCAATGCGGTCGTGCGCGCATCCGCTCTCAGCGCCCTCGTGCAAGAAAACTGGTTGACACGAACCGCGCGCTTGAAATAATTGACACCCGAAAGCGCGCGGAGCATCACGCTTCGCCATCGTGCCACGGGAGTCTTGTCCACGATGAAGTCCGCACGCACGGTCCTCTTTTCTCTGCTCGCCACAGCAGCGGTGGCATTCTCTTTCAGTTTGGTTAGTGCGCAAGGACCGGATCAGATCGCCGATCCCAAGTCAACGAACCAGGCAGGCTTCCCGGCGACTCTCTATTCGTGGGTGATTCCGCCCGACAATCCGCAGACGCCCGCGAAGATTGCCCTTGGCAAGGAGCTCTTCTTCGAGGATCGCTTATCTGCGGACGGCAAGATTTCGTGCGATCACTGTCATTCGCCCGCGAAGGGCTTCACCGATCAACTGCCGACTTCGATGGGCATCCACGCCCAGTTCGGACAGCGCAATGCGCCGCCAGTTCTCAACGCACTTTTCAACGTAACTCAGTTCTGGGACGGACGCTCGCCAACCCTCGAGGCGCAAATTCAGGGTCCGGTGACCAATCCGATCGAGATGGGCATGAAATCGACCGACGACGCGGTGGCTGCGATCAAGGCGATCCCCGAATATCAGAAGCAGTTCCAGGAAGTGTTCGGGCGCGACGTAAACTTCGCCGATATCGAGCACGCGATCGCGGCCTACGAGCGCACGCAACTCGCGTTCGACTCGCCGTTCGACAAATTCGTCAACGGCGATCAGAGCGCAATCAGCGATTCGGCCAAGCGTGGATGGTCGATATTCAACGGCAAGGGCCGATGCATGTCGTGTCACGGATGGAATCCGACCTCGCCGCTGTTCACCGATCAGAAGTTTCACAACATCGGAGTGTCGGCGCATAAGGCGGACTTCGTGCCGCTCGCGCGCCAGGCGCTCATCGTGCTCAGCCAGAGCGGCGGTGGTTCTGAAGCGATCGACAAGCTGGCGATCGGCACCGACATGAGCGGGCTCGGGCGATTCCTGGTCACCAAGCAGCCGCATGATATCGGCGGATTCCGCACGATGAGTCTGCGTAACCTGCTGGTCACGCAGCCGTACTTCCACGACGGGTCGCAAGCTACGCTGTGGGACACGATCGATCATTACAACAAGGGCGGCGTGCAGAACCCGTACCTCGACGGCGGCATCGTTCCGCTCGGGCTGACCGAGGCAGAAGAGGACGACCTGATCGCGTTTCTCGCGGCCCTCACCAGTCCCGAATACGCCAACGACGCGAAGCAGGAGTACGACCTCCAGTTCAAACGGTCGCGCACGGACAGGCCGCAGCGCGACGAGGCTGCGGCCAACGGCGACAAAGGTCGCGGGCCGGGATTGGCGGGACCGTTCGGCGATATCGGACCGGACCAGGATCTGGAGAATCCGGCGCTGCTCGGCGGCTATTAACTGTGATGAAAGTTATAAGGCAGGCAGACCATGGCCGCTCGGCATAAAAGCGTCGAAACAAAATACATGGAAGAGCGCGACGCGGTCCTGCGCGGCCTGCGCGGTCTCGACCGGCGCACCTTCCTGAAAGTGCTGGCGGCGTCGGCGGGTGCCGTGATGGCGAAGAGCTTGATGCCGCCGCATACATTTCAGCTGGTCGAGGTTGCCAACGCGGCGCCCGACAAGACCGCGGAGGGAACCGGGATGGCGGGCACGCCACCGTTCACCTTCGCCTACATCTCGGACACTCATCTATATCCGCGCACGCTCAACCAGCGCTTCGTGCGCGCAGCGGTCAAGGCGGTCGACGACGTCAACGCGCTCGATCCGCAGCCGGACTTCGTACTGTTCGGCGGCGATCTGGCGCAACTGGGGCGGCATGAGGAGCTCGAACTGGGCAGACAAATTCTTGCCGAGCTGAAGGCGCCGGTAAAAATGATGGTCGGCGAGCACGACTGGTTCTACGACATGGGTGACGCGTGGCAGGACATGTTCGGGCCGCCCAACTACTCGTTCGACTGGAAGGGCGTGCATGTCGTGGTGCTGATGAGCGTGCATGAGAAAGATTTCTGGACGGCGCGCAAAATGACGCCGGCAGAGCGCATGCAAACCGTCGCGGGTCTCGACAACGGGATCCAGTCGCGCTTCGAGGTCGGCGACGAAGAGCGCAAGTGGCTGTCCGACGATCTCGCCAAAGTGCCGCACACCACGCCGCTGTTGGTCTTCTCGCATTCGCCGCTCTACAAATACTACCGCAACTGGAATTTCTGGACTGAAGATGCCGAGCAGGTGCAGGCGATTCTGAAGCCGTACAAGCACGTGACGGTGATCCACGGCCATACGCATCAAATGCTCTACAACCAGATCGCGAACATCAGTTTCTACGGGATGCTCTCGACGGCGTGGCCTTGGCCCTACGCACCGACTGGGTTGCCGCCGCTGACGATCCAGATGAACCGTGCAGATCCGTTCGATCAGTTCGACGGGCTTGGCGACGGTCAATTCAATGTGCGTCCCGACGGATTGGCCGACAAGATTTACAATCTGTGGGATCGCAACCCGGTGTCGGTAAAGGCCGATTACCTGATTTCGCACGGCAAGGTCGCCCGGCCGCCCGCGCCGCAATTCGCAAGCTACTGAGACACGACTTCATTCGAGGCGAGCATGATCCGACGATCGATCGCATTGGCAACTGCCGCGGGATGTGCGGCTACTATCGCGGCCATCGCGTACGCGCCGCGGATTCGCGCGCAGCAGGCGCCGCCGGCGCCACCGCCCATACATCAGTTGCCGCCGGCGAAAGACGGTGGCGTGGTCGTGATGCTCTGTGACGGCAAAACCAGCATGGAAGTGAAGGGCCTCAAGACGGGCGAGTCGATGAGTCATGCCCAGGCGGTCGAGGTAACGCGTGAGTTGATGGCGAAATGGCAACGCGAGCATCCCGACGAAAAATGGCAGATGGCGCAGACTGACGAGTCGTCACAGCCGGTGCCTGCTCCGTCAGCAGCATCGGGCGCGAATGTCTCCAAGCCGAGCAGCAGCATCCCCAGCATGGAGAATGCCGCGAAGGCTCCGACCAAAGGGCAGCAGCAAGGCGACACCTACGCCAGCTTCACCGATCGCGACTACAAAATCTGGAAGAACGAGACCGACAACTTCGTCGCTGAAGGCAAACGGGTCTTCCACGACGCCAAGGCGCTCGGCGGTACGATCGGCGTGAGCTGCGACATGTGCCATCCGGACGCTTCGAATACGCATCCCGAAACCTATCCAAAGTACCAGGTCCAGCTGCAGAAGGTGGCGCTGCTGCGCGACATGATCGACTGGTGTATCGAGAATCCGGTCAAGGGCAAGGCGCTCGATCCCAACGATCCAAAATTGCGCGCGCTCGAAGCCTACATTCTGGCCCAGCGCAAAGGTGTCCCGCTCGACTACGGCAAGCACTGAGCGCGCGCGATCGTTGAGCGGCGCGCGGGCGTCGCTCGGATCTTCAATCGTCCAAGTCTGAACAATCGGCGCCGCGGGGCGTGTCAGCGTCGCGGCATTCTGCTGCTTTTAAAGTTGGCAACTGACTATCCCGCTGTCAGCCGGTAAGCCGTTTTAGCGATGCATGACGCGGTTTGCCTCACGGGTAGCTTAATTGCCCGACAGGCACCCACCTTGCATGGTTGCCTCACAGGTAATTTTCACTCCCTCGCTGGCAACCGATGAAACGCTTCTGGATGCGTTCGCCGGCTGCTCGACGACGGGAATTCGGAGGGAATCTGTTTATGCAGACGGAAGCTACCGGCTCTCTTAGGAAAGGATGCCTTAACTTTACAGAGGTCACGTCGGTGGCGATCGCGCTGATCTCCCCCACGATGACAGCGGCGCTGATCATCCCGTTGATGTACAGCAGTGCCGGCAACGCGAGCTGGCTCGCCTACCTGTTCGGCAGCGTGATGCTGCTGTTCGTAGCGCTGAATCTTAATCAGTTCGCGCGCCGATCGACGTCAGCCGGTTCGATGTATGCCTACACGTTGATGGGTCTCGGCACGACCGCTGGCGGTATCTCCGGATGGTGCCTGGTGTGGGCGTATTTGTTTATCGGGACCGCGGGCATGACCGGGTTCACGATCTTCGCCAACACCTTGTGCGGCATGATGGGATTCCAGGTCCCCAACCTGCTGCTGTTCGCCATTTGCGCGGCGATTATCTGGTTTCTCGCTTATAAAGACATCCAGCTTTCGAGCATCTTGATGCTCGTGCTCGAAGGGGCGTCGGTCGGCTTGATCCTGTTGCTATGCTGGGTCGTGCTCTACCATCACAGCTTCAAACTCGACACAGCGCAGATCGGTCTTAGCGGGGCGTCCTTCTCCGGCATATCGTTGGGCGTAGTTACCGCGATTTTCAGCCTGGTCGGATTCGAATGCGCGACCGCATTTGGCGAGGAAGCCAAAAATCCGCTCAAAACTATCCCGCGCGCGGTGATCGTGAGCTTGCTTTTGACGGGCCTGTTCTTCGTCATCGTCGCTTATACTGAGGTCTTGGGATTCAGCGGCTACAAGACCACGCTCGACAAGGTGGATGCGCCGCTCAACGTGCTGGCCGAGCTGGTGAGCATGCCATGGCTGAAGGCGCCGGTATCGATCGGCGCCATGGTCAGCTTCTTCTCACTCGCGCTGTCGTGCCTGAATTCCGGCGCACGAATTCTCTACCCGATGGCGCGTCACGGCGTGTTTCCGGCGTCAATCGGCAACGCGCACGAGACCAACGAAACTCCTCACGTCGCAGTCAGTGTCATGGGTGCCATGATTTTCCTGGTGCCGACGGTGATGCTGTTGGGGTTCGGAATGCAGATCCTCGACATCTTCAACGATGCCGGAACCTTCGGCGCCTTCGGTTTTTTGGGCGCATACTTTCTGATTTCGCTGGCGGCGCCGGCGTACTTGAAAAAGGCTGGAATCCTTCGCGGCCGAGACATGGCGCTTGCAGCCGCGTCGGTGGCGCTCTTGCTGGTGCCCGCGGTCGGCAGTGTGTATCCGGTGCCGTCGTGGCCGGTAAACGTGTTTCCGTACATCTTCGGAGCGTATCTGCTCGTCGGAATCGCGTGGATTTTCTCGGTCCACAAGCGCACGCCCGGATATTCGGCTGAAGTCACGCGACGGGTGTACAGTGATCATGGTCAAGCGATCGAGCCCGAGGTCAGCACGATGGCTCCGCAGCGTCAGGCGATGTGAGGAAATCGCCGATGGTACTCGACAAAGGTAAAACCGGTGTCACCAGAGAGAAACCATGAGTCCATAGGATCGGTGCTGTCGGTGTGGCGATACCCGGTGAAGTCGATGCTGGGCGAGGAGGTCAACGCGACACTCGTAACCGAACGCGGACTCCTCGGCGATCGTGCGTACGCGCTGATGGATCGAGAGACCGGGAGAATCGTGAGCTCGAAGAACCCTCGCAGGTGGCCGACCCTGTTCAAGTTCAAAGCTGCGTTGATGGATCTTCCCGACATGCGCGAACGAATACCTCCGGTTATGATCACGCTGCCCAACGGGACCCGCGTGAGCAGCGAACAGGACGATGTGGATCGGGTCCTCTCCTACGCGCTCGACCGGGAGGTGTCGCTCCGATCGCAAGTGCCGGAGCGAGCCCAACTCGAGCAGTACTGGCCCGACGTGGAAAACCTGGCGCATCGCGAGGCGGTCACCGAAGAGGAGATGCCGCCCAACGGTTTTTTCGACGGCGAGGTGATTCATCTCCTGACGACCGCAACCCTGGCCAAACTTCATAGCCTTTATCCCGCGGGAAGCTTCGATCCCCTTCGCTTTCGGCCTAACCTCGTGGTGACTCCCGCTCCCACCGAGTCGGGCTTTGTTGAAAACTCGTGGATCGGCCGAACGATCGCAATTGGCGAGCAAGTTCGCTTGCACATCCTTCGGCCCACCGGCCGCTGCGTGATGACCACGCTCGCGCAAGGCGATCTTCCCAAAGACCTCGGCATTCTTCGGACCGCAGTACAGGCCAATCAGGCCAAGGTCGGGGTCTATGCGACGGTCGCACATGGCGGCGTTATTCGACGCGGTGATCCGGTGACAATCGAATAAAGCGGTTTGCCCAGCAGGCATGATTAGTGTTAATCGACGGTGCGATGGCCGCTGGAATCGACCGGCCGCTCGGGCAGATTCTCGTAACGCTGGGCACGCGACTCAAATCGCTGCGCAGCCAGCATGGATGGACGCTCGAGCAGCTGAGCAAACGCACGAAATTGTCGGAGCCGTATCTCTCCCGGCTCGAGGGAGGGACTCGCCAGCCGTCGCTCGCCGTGTTGATCACGCTTGGACAGGTCTACAACATCCCGATTCGCACGCTGCTCGATGCCGGCGATGAGCAGTCGTCGCGGTGCGTCGTAATCCGCGCGGGAAGTGCGCTACCGAGGGCGGCCAACGGACTCAGCTATCGGCCGATTTCCGGCGGCGGCACGCTTACAAATCTACAGGCGATTGCGATCGAGATTCCCCCGAACCGACATTACGACAAATTCAATCAGCACGACGGCGAGGAATGGCTGTACGTGCTCTCGGGTCGGGTGAAGCTGGTATTCGAGAGCGAAGAGCATCTGCTGGAGGCGGGCGATGCGGCCCACTTCGACGCCCGCACGCCACATCGTCTGGCCGCCGACGGCAAACGCGGCGCGGAAATCCTGCTGGTGGCGTCGGTGCTCCCAGGTCCGTCTCATCCGTTGAACCTAATTTAATCCTAAGCCGCACTAATATAGGGATGAGTTTATCGACCGGCGCTAACGTGGGGTTCGCGGGCGGCGGAAGCAATTGTTAGTCGCGATGCGGACGGAGCCGCAGCAACATCAACATCAGCATCAGACGATCATCGCGCTGCTGCAGGTCGGATAGTGTTCTCTCGTCGGTAAGCAGCTCGCTATGCGCCGTTTCGCCGAAGACCTCGAACGCGACGCGCGATTCCAGACCAATCGAGAAGGGTTGCGGTGAAGCGACATATGCCGGTTGCGGGCGCGCAACTGAAAACCGCGTGGCCGGATCGATCGGATCGCCGAGCGAGCGGATATCGAGCGAAACACGATCGAAAACGCCGATCTGAGGATTTACGGCCGATGCCGTTAGCAGGCGCTCGAACGGTGGATTGTTCAGCGAGAAGCTCGATTGTGCCGCCAATAACAGCGCCGATGCTCCGAGAAGCGCGGCCAATGCGACCGCCCCGGGACGCCAGTCCCGAGCGCCGATGCAGATTGTGGGTATGTGCGCCTGCTGCTTCATTCGCGTAACCCACGCTCGATCGAGCAAGGACCGTACCTACCAGAGGTAGGTTTAACTTACTATTAGTTTAACGCCGTTAGCGAGACTCTACGCGCTGCTTGACGCCGATTCTCGCTTCAGCGCGAGAAATAGTAGAGCCAGGCACGCTCTGAGATTGCGGCCACGTAGAATAGTGCGATGAGCGGCGCGAGCTCGCGCACGATCGCACCGGGAAGTGCGGGCGGCGGTGCGATCGCGAGGGTTATCACGAACGCGTAGTTGATGATCCCGCCCCAATGACCGAGCCGGCTTCTGATCGGACCTGAGGCGCGCGTCCCCATCACGACAGAATCGATCGCATACTGGCTGAACGAAAGCGCGATCAGGATCGGAACATAGAGTGGGATCGCGCCCGCGGCCGCTTCGCAGAAGAGCGCAGCCAGCACGAAGCTCACGTCCGCGAGTCCGTCGAGCCATCGGCCGCTTCCGCTCGCGACTCCCAGCCGTCGCGCGATTCGGCCGTCGATGAAATCGCTGCCCGCGGCGGCAATCGCAACGGTCGCGAACGCCAATCGTCCCTCGTGTCCGTGCACGGCGAGGTTGATCCATACCGCGGCCAGCACGAATCTGAGCGCGCTCAATTCGTTCGGTATCTGCGCGTACATCGAAGAACCGCGGCGCGGCGCCGGTTTCAATCCTTCGCTCGCCATCGCCGAATGCTCTACAATTGAACTCTTATGCCCGGAAAAACTTCCCGTACGATTCAGGTCGTCAGCCACGGACCCTCATGCCTCGACGGTGTCATGTCGGCGGCGGCGGTGGCGCGCTTTTACGATGGCCATAGAGTCTTCACCACCCTGGCCGGCAACAACGAGGCCGACCATATCATCGGGAATCTCAGCCTCAGGTCCGAAGACAGCCACGATGAAATCTGGATCACAGATTTGTCCTGGAACTCACCTGCGACCGGCGCGCATCTGACCGAGCTGAGCGAGCGGGGCGCGCAGATTTACTGGATCGATCATCATCGCACCGCAGTTTCCCGCGCCGATGCCCCAGAGTTCAAGGTGCCGTTCGCGGGCAAAGTCCTGAACGAACAATACTCGGCGGCGCGGCTGACCTTCAATTTTCTGAAACGAATGGGGCGCGATCTTCCCGAGCAGCAGCGCGCCGAGTTCGACGCCTTCCAGCCGTTCGTGATGATCGCCGACGATCACGATCGCTGGGTCCACAAGATTCCCGAATCGTCGGAGTGGGCGCTCGCCGTGCAGACACTCGGCGGGACGGCGTCCTATCGCGAAATCCTGAAGCTGCACGAGCCTCGGATGAGCCGCAAGCTGCGCGCCGCGTTCGAGTCGGGTCAGGACGCGATGCGCCGCAGCCTCGAACTGGCGCAGGCGACGATGGTCGATCGCAAGCTCGACAACGGAACCACGGTGCGCACCGCGTGCTGCTTCGGCTACAGCAGCGAAGTCGCGGCGCAACTCTACAAGGGGCAGACGCGCACCGTTGTCGCGTTGTTCGACTTGCGCAGCCAGGGCGTCAGCCTGCGGCGCAGCTCCGACAGCGATGTCGATTTGTCGGTCCTCGCGCAACACTTCGGCGGCGGGGGTCATGCCGCGGCGTCGGGCCTGATGATCCCCGACTTGCGCCGGGTGCCGGCTGAGCGATTGGCCGAAATTCTGGGCGACGAGCTCGAAAAGCCGGCGAACTAAGCGGGCGCGGACCCGTCCGTCGACGCTTTCCCTACATTTCCTGACCGGCATTGCCCTTGCGTCATATTTGGCGATTTGCCTAGACTGACTGTACGTTCATTTGACTGACTGTCCAGTTTATCGTGACCAAAGAAGAGGTAATCAAGGAATACAGGGTCCGCGAGATTCTGGAAGCCGCACGCCGCGTGATGGCTCGATACGGAATGCAGGGGACGACCGTCGATCGCGTTGCGGAGGAAGCGAAGGTCGCCAAGGGCACCATCTACCTCTACTTCGACACCAAGGATGACCTGGTACACGCGGCGGTTCTCGAGGGTCTGCGCGAGATGGTTGCCGAGACGATAGCCTCGGACGACAGGTCGATACCGCCGCTGGAGCGAATCCGCAAACTCATCCTGGCACAGTTCCGAATCCAGGCGTCAAACCAGGATTTTCTTAAGACTCTCATCATCGGCAACTCGCTCGATATAGAAGTCGAGTCGGCGTCCGGCCGCGAATATATGCGGGTCTACGCCGGCTACCTCGATTTCGTCGCGTCGGTGCTGCAGGACGCGATTGACCATGGCGCGATTCGGCGGATCGATCCGCATTTCGCAGGGTTCATGCTCGGCGAGATGCTGACCGGGTCGCTGCGGCGGCGGCTGCTCAAGCTGGCGTCGACGCCGCTCGAGTCGGACGCAGAAGCGGTCGTCGAACTTTTTCTCAAAGGGATTGCCGCGATTCCATGAAGCTGTTTTTCAATGTTCGACTTCTCTCCCTGCTGGCAGGTGCGGTTGGCACATTCGCGCTTGCGGGATGCCATCAGCCGGCCGCGGCCGAAGTCGATAGCAAGAGCGGGCCGGCGCCGATTGCGATCGCCGTAGCCGTAGCGCATCGGCAGAGTCTCGATCGCACGGCCGAAGTGCAGGGCGCCCTCTTCCCGCGCGAGCATGCGGTGATGTCGTCGGAAGTTGAGGGCCGGGTCGCGCAGGTGGTCGCGGACTTCGGCGACAAGGTCACCGCGGGCCAGGTGATGCTCAAAATAAATCCGCGCGAATACGAGTTGCGGGTCGAGACCGCGCAGGCTGCGCTCGACCAGGCACGCGCGAAGCTCGCGAATTCGTCGGCGCGCTACAATCGTGCGAGAACGCTCAAGGAATCGGGGAGCATCTCGGCCGAGCAGTTCGATCAAATCGCGTCGCAGATGCGCGTCGATCAGGCTGATACGGAGTCGGCGCAAGAAGAGCTTGCGATGGCGCGCAAGAAGCTCGGCGACACGGAAATCAAGGCGCCGTTTAGCGGCTCGGTGCAAAAGCGGATGGTTTCGCTCGGCGAGTACGTCTCGCCCGGCAAGGAAGTTTACGAGCTGATCGCGACCGACCCGATCAAGCTGCGCTGCCCGATGCCGGAGCGCTTCGTGCCGATGGCGCGCGTCGGGATGCCGGTGAAGCTGGCGATCGACGCCGACCAGGGTGTGTCGTACACGGGAAAGATCACGCGCATTGCGCCGGCGCTCGATGAGAGCAGCCGCACGCTGCTGATCGAGGCGGAGGTCGCCAACCCCGACGGCGCGTTGAAGCCAGGATTCTTCGCCCACGTGACGATGGATCTCGGCCACGATCGCGCGCTGTTCGTGCCGAGCGCGGCTGTTCTACGCTATGCAGGCGTCGCACGCGTGTTCATCGTCGAGCAAGGGGTAGTGCGCGCGCGCGAAGTGACGACGGGCAGCGTCGTTGGCGACCAGACCGAAATCACCGGCGGGCTGAAGGAGGGCGAACACGTCGCAGTTAGCGATGTCGATCGCCTGGCCGACGGCACCGCGGTTGTCGCGAAGGAGCAGTCGTGATTCTCGCCGACCTGTGCGTGCGACGCCCCGTCTTCGCGACGATGTTCGTCGGCGTGCTGGTCGTGCTCGGCTGGTTCTCATACATGCGCCTGGGCGTCGATCTGTTTCCCAAAGTCGACGTGCCGACCGTGATGGTCACGACGTTCCTGCCAGGCGCCGCACCCGAAGAAACCGAGGCGCGCGTCACCAAGCCGATCGAGGAAGCGGTCAACACCGTCAGCGGAATCGACGAGATGCGATCGAACACGCTCGAAGGCGTCTCGCGGGTCACTATCCAGTTCAAGCTCGAGCGCGACCTCGACGCCGCCGTGCAGGATGTACGCGATAAGATTTCGACCGTGCTCGATCAACTGCCCGACGGCACCAAGCCGCCGCTGGTGCAGAAATTCGACCTCGACGCGGTGCCGGTCGTCACGATCACGGTCACCGGCTACCAGAGCCTGAAAGAACTCACCGAGCTGGCGCGCCGCCGCCTGAAGGAACCGCTCGAATCGGTTGACGGCGTTGGCTCGATCGACATCGTCGGCGGACGCGAGCGCGAAGTTCACGTCGACGTCGACGCCGACAAACTGCACGCGACCGGAGTAACGATTCAGCAGGTCGGCGCGGCGCTCACGCGGCAAAACGTCGAGTACCCCGGCGGCCGCATGAAGCAGGGGATGTCCGAAGAGATGCTGCGCACGCTCGGCCGAATCACCGAGGTTCCGGATTTCGCCAAGGTGATCGTCAGCGAGGTCGATGGCCGGCCGGTCACGGTCGGCGACGTCGCGTCGGTCGAGGATAGCGTCAAAGAGCCGCGCTCGCTGTCGCGATGGGACAACAAGAACGCGGTCTCGTTGATCGTGCGCAAACAGTCGGGCGAGAACACGATCGAGATCGTCGACCGCGTCAAGGAGCGCTACGAAACTATCAAGGGCACGCTGCCGCCGGGCGTCGACGTCATCTTCACGCGCGACGCGTCAACCTTTATCCGCGAGGCGGTCCAGACCGTGCAGGAGCATCTCGTGCTCGGCGGCATCTGCGCCGCAGTAGTGGTGTTCTTTTTTCTCGGCTCGATTACCTCGACGCTGATAGCCGCGGTCGCGATTCCGGTTTCGATCATCTCGACCTATTCGTTGCTCCTGTGGATGGGGTTCACGCTCAACCGCATGACGCTGCTCGCACTGACGCTCGCGGTCGGAATCGTGATCGACGACGCGATCGTCGTGCTCGAAAATATTTTCCGCTTCATCGAAGAAAAGAACATGGACCCGATGTCCGCGGCGAAAGCGGCGACCGCCGAGGTCGGGCTGGCGGTCAGCGCGACCACGCTTTCGCTGGCGGTGATTTTCGTACCGGTAGCGTTCATCCACGGCGTGATGGGCCGGTTCCTGAATTCGTTCGGCCTGACGATGGCGTTTGCGATCATGGTGTCGCTGC
This sequence comes from uncultured delta proteobacterium, assembly GCA_963850125.1. Taxonomy (GTDB): domain Bacteria; phylum Desulfobacterota; class Binatia; order Binatales; family Binataceae; genus Binatus. The sequence goes on from CAWKKB010000007.1 coordinate 289,671, forward strand.
TGGTTTCGTTCACGCTGACGCCGATGCTGTGTTCGCGCTACCTGAAAGCCAAGGGCGCCGGGGGAGCGAAACACAATCGCACCAAGGACTGGAGAATTTTCCGCTGGATCGAAGACTACTACGACCTCGCGCTGCGCTGGTCGCTCGACCATCGATGGGTGTTGGTCGTCGTCTCGCTCGCGCTGATCGTCTCGATACCGTTCCTGGGCAAGCTGGTCGGCGCAACCTTCATGCCGGACGACGACTCGAGCGAATTTGCCGTCAACATCCGCACACCTCCTGGATATTCGCTCGCGCACACTGACGAGATAGTCGCGCAAATCGAGGATCGCCTGCGCACCATCCCCGAGGTGCGCGACCTGTTCACCACCGTCGGCGACACCAACGGCGATGATCGCGTCACGGTTGCTGAAGTCGATGCGAAATTGTTTCCGCTCGATCAGCGTCACCGCAGCCAGGAACTGGTGATGGCCGACGCGCGCAAGTTGATGGACGCGTTTCCGGCGCTGCGCGTCAGTGTGGATGCGATCAAGCCGTGGGAGCAGAGCGGTTATCGCGACGTCGCGGTCGAGTACGACATGCGCGGTCCCGACCTCGACACGCTCCGGGGCTACGCTGACAACCTGATGACGCGACTCAGAAAGATTCCCGGCATCGTCGATCTCGACTCGAGCTATGAGGGCGGGTTGCCGGAGCTCCAGGTTAATATCGATCGGAGCAAATCGGCGGACCTGGGCGTGTCGGTCGACGACATCGCGCAGACGATGCGCACGATGGTGCAGGGCGACGTGATCACGCGTTTTCGCGAGGGCCAGGATACTTACGACGTGCGCCTGCAGCTGGCCGACAAGGATCGCAACAATCCGGTCGCCGTGGCGGGCCTGGCGATTCCGTCGAGCAAGGTCGGGCAGGTGCGGCTCGACAATGTCGCGACGCTCACGCACGGGACCGGTCCGGTGCAGATCGACAGGCAGAATCGCCAGCGCAACATCTCGATCGTCTTCAACCTCGCGCCAGGATTCGCGATGAACAAAGTGATGGACGCCGTCACGCGCGAGGTGCAGCAGATCCACCTGCCGCCCGGCTATGTCACGGAGTTCGGCGGTCAGAGCAAAATTTATGGCGAGATGGTCACCGGCTTCGTGATCGCGTTTTTGCTCTCGATCATTTTCATGTACATGGTGCTGGCGGCCCAGTTTGAGAGCTTCATCCATCCGATCACGATCATGTTGTCGCTGCCGCTGGCGGTGCCGTTCGCGCTGATCTCGCTATTCGTTTTCCGCGAGCACCTGGCGTTGTACTCGACGCTCGGGATTTTGCTGCTCTTCGGCATCGTGAAGAAAAATTCGATCCTGCAGCTCGATCAGACCCTCAATCTGATCCGCGCGGGACTGCCGCGACGCCAGGCAATCCTCACCGCAAATCGCGATCGTCTGCGGCCGATCCTGATGACCACGGCGGCGCTGGTCGCCGGCATGATCCCCGTCGCGATCGGGCAGGGCGCTGGCGACAGCTCGGTCCGCGCAATCGCGCTGGTCGTAATCGGCGGTCAGACGCTATGCCTGCTGATAACGCTGCTGTTCACGCCTGTCGCTTTTTCGCTGTTCGACGATATGGAGAACTGGTTCCGCAGTTTCCGCAAGCCGCCGACGCGGCTGAAGCTGGTCGAGCCGGCGTACGACGACGAGCTCGAACGCGAAGCGATCGACTAGCCGCGCGATCAATTCAATGAAGCGGCGACGAAGTCATCCGCGTATTTCGCTGAAGACCAGAGCTGAGAAGTACCTTGATCGTGCTTCCGATCTGTACATCTTTAGCGAGAACTCTCGCCCAGCCTTGCTTCGAGAAGCTCTTGTAATGGCAAGGAAGGCACTTCTTATAGATCCACGAAATTATGAAGCCTTGCTTTTATTGGGGAACATAATTTCGGACATCGATCAGCCGAGGTGCATACCTCAAGCGTTACGATACTACGACCAAGCGATCGCCCTTCGTCCAGAAATTCCTGATTCGTACGCTGCCAAGGCGGGTCTACTGATGTATTGGCTAGGTCAACCCGAAGAGGCGGAACTTCTTGAGCGCAAGGCTTTAGCGCTTTCGGTGCATGGCGGCGAACTGTCCGAGTTCTCTTATTCGACCTTGATCGACATCCTGATTGGGCGCAAGAAATTCGCGCAAGCTCGATGGCTAATCCGAAAAGCCTTGCGCGACTGCCCTAGCGAGGTCATGAGGGATATGGTGGCCGATGCCTCTCAAAGAGATCGAAGCATCACGCAAAGCTATCGACTAATCTCGCGCGGCTCCATCTTCAATCCTGCTCCCGCGTTCTGATACGCTCGCGAAATTGTGAGCGCTGGAGACAAATCGACAATGGGCGAAATCGCGATCGTTCTTGCACTCGGACTGGCCGCGGGCATCCTCGGCGGATTCATCGGCGTCGGCGGCGGCGTCCTGATCGTTCCAGTACTCGTGCTGGCGCTCGGTTTCGATCAACATCTCGCAGTCGGCACTTCTCTCGGCGCCCTGCTGCCGCCGGTCGGAATCCTCGGCGCGTACGAGTACTACAAGCACGGCCATCTCAACGTCACGTATGCGCTGCTGCTGGGTTTGGGATTGCTGATCGGCGCTTACATCGGTGCTGTGTATGCCGTCAAAATGCCCGCGTCGACTCTTCGCCGCGTCTTCGGCGTGTTCCTGCTGTTGACCTCGATTCGGATGCTTTACAAGTAATTCAGTCCTGATTGCAGTGACCGCCTTGCACTGCTGAAACCCGCTTACTAAGTTCGCGATGTGGACGCCCAGCTCGAACAAGCACTCAATCTTTTGCTCGAGTCGGAGCGCGCCGGGGTGATTGCTCTCGACGCGCTGATAGCCGACGTCAAGCAGGATGAGTTGAAGAAATTCCTGTCCGGCTCGCGCGCGATGGAGCAGCGCAACGCCGAGGAACTCGAGTCCTTGATTCGCGACAATGGCGGCAAACCGTCCAGCGGGGTCGGGCCATTCGCGCGCAAGGTCGCCGCGCTCGGCTCGATTCGCGATCGTCTGACCCTCTTGTCGCGCGGCCAGGAATGGGCCGCGCGCAAAACTGAAGTAGCGCTCGCACTCGCGCCCGCCGACGGCCCAATTCACGACTACTTGACCGCCATGGCGAATCGGCATCGCGCCGAAGTGGAATGGGGTCGCGCCGAAGTTATCCGCCTGATGTCTGCCAATTAAATTCCGTCCCCTCTCCCTTTAAGGGAGAGGATCGAAGGTGAGGGTCCGAATACAGCGCCCTGCGCGATTCAGGATTCTGCCTCTGGCGGAAGTGCGACGGTGTTAGACAGGACGTTTCGCAACGAAAATCTCGCGCCCCCATTTATCGGTCAGTGTGCTCGGCTCGAATCCCTTTTTGCTGAGAAGACGCATCCACTCGGCGCGCGGAAAGATTCCTTCGATATGCGAATCGTGCACGACGCGCGTATCGCCATTCCGATCGCGCAGCATGATCGCGAAGTCGGTTCGATATGTCGTGTCAGTCGGATCGGGATCGACCGTCCACATTAGATAGCGAAGGCTGCGGCCGTCGCCGTCGTGGCCGCCATGCTTCGTTTCCGCGACGAAGGTCTCCCGCACGCAGTCCGGAACGAAAAGCGCGCCGCCGCCGGCGCGACAATGCCTGTATGCGTTACTCATCGCGGCTCGCAGGTCGCCTTCGCTCCTCATGTAGGAAATCGCGTCATGAATAAAGACGGCATCGAAGGTGCGCCCGAGATTCACGGTGCGCATGTCGCCCCCGCGATGTTCGCATTCGGGATTCAGCTTGTGGCTGACGGCGAGCATCTGCTCCGACAGATCGACCAGCGTCATTTCGAATTTCGATTTGAGATAGAGCGCATTGTTACCTCCGCCCGATCCAAGCTCGAGAACCGTGCGCGGCGGAGGGTCGCATGCCTCAGTCAGCAGGCGCGCAAAGAGCGCCGCCTCGTCCGCATAGTCGGCGGGCGCCGAAAAGAGCGGCCACCATTCGGCGAGCTCGTCGTACAGTTTCATCGCGAGTCTTAGGCCTTGCGCGGCGACAACGGAGCCGCTTCCGGACCCTGCGCCCCCGCCGCCGCGGGTGGCGCCGGCACTTCGGTCATGCGCGCCGTCGTATCGGCGTCGTACTCGAGATGGAGCGCACGTACGATCATTCCATGCATCCGCCACAGTCCGATCACGTAGAACAGTTCCATGATCTGTTCGTCGGACAGGTGACCTTTCAGTGCCGCGAAGGTTTCGTCTTCAACCAGATTGCGCCCGACGATTTCGTCGGTCGTCTGCATCACGGCACGCTCGACGTCGTTGAACTTGCCGCTGACCGCCCAACCTTTGATAGCCGCCAGCTTGTCTTCGGAAACGCCCACCATCCGCGCGACCTTCAGATGCTGCGAGTACTCGAACCGCGATTCGCCGACAATTCCAGTGCGGAGAATCGCGAGCTCGCGCAGTTTCGGCGGCAACTTGCGGCCGGGCTGCATCAACGCCATCAGCGAGTTGCGTGCCTGGAACAGCAGGTCGGGCACCAATGCAAACGTCGTCCAATAATCTCCGGGAGTACCGGTGGCAGTGCCCGGCTCGGCGACAGGATCGCGGTCCCCAAAGAATTGCTGATAGAGTTCCCGGATTTCCGGGGTAGCTTCAGCCTTGCTCACCTGGCGTAGTCGTCCCATCGTTTCGCTCCTCGTGTTGGCGTGTTCGACGGCACCACTATCGCCGATGTCGCACGCTCTTGCGAGGCTGCGTGCGCGGCGCGGCGACGTTAAAGTCTTGAGGGTTGCCTGCGATCAGACGAAGGACTGAGCCAGGGCCAGCCACAACGCAAACAGGAAGCCCGCGACGGTCGGCAGCACAACCAGCGATCCCCCCTCATGGATCGATTCCGGAATCATCGCGTGCGCGACGACCGCGAGCACGGCTCCGCCGGCTACCGCCTGCGAGAAAATCGCAACGTGTGATCCGGAACCGACGAATATCTTGCCGGCGGCGGCTGCTACGATTCCCGCGACCAGAACCGCCGACCACAACGCAAAAATCGTTAAGGGTCGATAGCCTGCCCGCTTGAGCATCGAAGCGCTGGCCGCTGCCTCGGGGATTCCACCGATGAACATTCCCATGATCAGGGTGATCGACAGAGTCGCCAAGCCAGCGAACTTCGCTCCGATTACCAGGCATCCGGGAATCGTATCCAGGATGTTTCCAAGCACAATGGCCATCCCCGCTCCGTGGCCGGCCTCGACCAGCATCTTCTCCGCTTCGCTCCTGCTGAGGTGATCGAGGTTGCCGGACGCCACCTTGGCCCATCGCGAAGGATCGGAGGCGCCGGAACTAAGATTTCTGATCGCCCGTTCGTGGCTGAGCCGTTCCACCGCGGTCGCCAACTGATGGTCTTTCACAAGGAGACGATCAAAATCCTCCCTGCCAATTTCCAACAGGTCGGTTGAGTCGGCCGATTGAATCGTCGCAGTCCGCGGCTCTCCGCTGAGCAGGGCCATCTCGCCGAATGCCTGCCCCTCGCCTAGTTCCGCGAGCTTTTCCCCGATCACATGTCCGTTGCGATTCTCGCCGGTCGCGCCCGACAACACGTCGACCTTGCCCCGCGCCACGATAAAAAGCGCGTTACCTGCATCGCCGGCACGAAAGAGAATCTCGCCACCGTCGAGGTGGCGGTTGCGGACGCAAGGCAGAATGCGTTCGACCTCCTCGGGCGGCAGATGCCGCAGCAGATCGCATTTCGACAGCAGCTGAATCGTTTCTTTCGCATCCTTCTGCTTCTGTCCCAGGGCATATTCGCGAAACCGGGTCGGGTAGCGGATCGCCGCTCCCTTCTGGTCGAGGAACAACGACGTGAAATAGTAGATGACCGAGCCCAGCGCGAAGCCGCAACCGATGAACGCGGTTGAAGCGTTGGCGTTAAATCCCTGCAGATGCAGTTCCTGGGCGCCTTCGAACGCCAGTTCTATCGCCAACGCGCTGATAAGGGCGCCGGCCGCAAAGGCCAGAACGCAAGCGAGCACGCGCTTGGAGAGCGGGACATACAGGCCGAGAGCCGCGCCGACCATTGACGAGGAAGTCGTCAGAAGTCCCAGCAGCGAGACGATCAGGATTTCGTGCAAACCGATCATCCCGGTTCACCCTAGGTATCGAGCGTTTCGCCTAAGGCAAACTCTTAGGGTTTTTGGGTTGATTGAGCCGCGTTGACGTTTGCGGCTGCGTACCCTGATCGAATTTAAAGATTGCGATACTTTCTGGATGGACGGATTCGAGCACTGCGTGAACGGTGGGTTTAGTCTCTTCGTCGAGGACGGCGAAATCGACTTTTATTCTCGACGTAGCGTCTTGAAGGGCCTCGATGGATGTGGAGCCAGGTTGGTGGTTCGGGAGCTTTCGCTCCTCAGATAAATCAAAGCCGAAGATTCCAAGCTGCTTCGCACATCGGTGAAAATCGTCCAGGGACGAGCGTTTCACTACTGCTTCTATTTTCTTCATACGGGCTTGTTTGGTTTGGTTTCCTCCACCGCGAAGTTGGAGCAGGAACTATGCCCGCAGAAAGCTGAAGGCAGATCGGACTATTTTCGCTGGTGACTCTCTAATTGATTGAAAATTTAGAAGTCGCCTATTTCATTTTGCAATCCGCGGCGGCGACTACGATCCAGTCGATAGGGTAGTACTTCTTCGACGATCATCTTGCGGACCCGTCAAGATGACTTCGTGGCCTTGGCGATAAAGGCGACCGCAACCGCGGTCGCCAGAATTGCTCCCTTAGTGCTTGCCTTCAATTCGACGATAGGTAAGTGGGACGTACACTTTCGCATCTAGTGGGAATCGGCGCCGAGTTATCGGCCATCTTCATCGAGAATCCAAAACATTCGTTATTCGGACACTTCACGTCTTTGGCCGCTCCCGTCGCAAGGGACGCAGAAGCTGCGCTCGGCAATCTTCCGGCAGGAAAGGGAATGCTGGACGGGGGCGGAACGTGCCAGTAATGCGATTATCGCCGAATGCATTAGCCGCCAAAGCATCGCCGCCGCGAGGCTCCTCAGTCAACTTCCGCCATCTGCTTGAGCTCCTCGATCTCGCGGCGTTGCCGCTCGATCTCCCTTTGCTGCTCAGCCAGTTCCTGGTCGATTTGTCTCTGGTGATGTTCCTCGTTCTGCAGAGCGTTGCCAGCCAGGAATCCCGTTCCTCCGCCAAGCACTCCGCCGATCGCTGCGCCTGCTAGAGGATTCCCTGTGGCGGCTCCGATGATCGCGCCGGTTGCGGCACCGAGTCCGGTTCCAACGAATGTGCCTTGCTCGCGGGTTGATAAAGGCTCGCCCTCGCATCCAACTACGGCCAACACCATCATCGCTGCGAGTACAACTGCAAATGCTCTTTTCACAAAAGAGTTCATTCGAGCCTCCTACTAGCGCTGCGCCGTTGTCGAGAGTTCGGGCAGCCTGACGACTTTGTTGTTCTCGTCGACCAGGACGAGTCCGCCCTTGCCATCGGCTCTGACGTGAATTTCGGCGCGGTCGGTGCCGCTTCGATCGAACAGCGCCAACGCAGGTGTTCCATTGAGACCGGTACCCAGGCCCGCGCGCGCCATTCCGGTCTTGGGGTCGTACAGCGTCAGGCTGGCCTCGTTATTTTCCGTGACGGCCAGGCTGGCAATTTGCTTGCCACCGGTGCTGTAGATGGCGATACCGTTTCTGCCGTCAATAGATGCGCCGACGAGCACGCGTGGTGATCCGTTTTGATCGTAGAAGCCGATAGCGGCGGCTCCATCCTTAGTCACGCGGAAATCCGCGCGATCGCGTTTATCACCGTCGAACATCGCCAGGTGGGTTGTCCCATCGGGCGCAACCTTCATCACCGCGCGCTGGGTTCCGTCGCGATCGAGGAGCACAAACTGCTCGGCGCTCAGCGTGCGCACATGCCCCGACGCCACAGCAGCACTCGCGCCGAGTTGGGTCATTAACTGCAGGCGCCCACTATGAACGCTCCCATAAGTGTCAGCAAGGCGTATAGCCGGGTTTCAGGTTTCATCATGCTAGTGCCTCCTCTTCTTTGATTCTTTTCCATCGTGAAAGTCCGGCCAGTCCGCCGAACTCGCGGAGTAAGCGTGATTCAGATTCGCCATGAACAAACTCGAGCCGCGCGCCGTGAGCGGCTGCAAGATCAGGCAGCACGTCACGCAAGGCTACCTGTTGGGTGGCTTGGCCCGGGCAGTACGCTTCCGCAGCGCGCTGGTCTTCGACCACCAATCCTCGAGCGCAGCGCAACACGTCGCCCTGGAGCTTCCAGGGAGCTACGAGCAGATGAAGCCTGCCCATCTGCAGATCATTAAGGACCGTGGGGATCGTCCATCTGCCGACATCCCGAATTTCGTCCAGCAGCGCCCGTTCGGTCGCCTGCATCTTCTCCTGGATGATAGGCGCGACCTTTTGTAACACTTCGCCTGCGGACGGGTCTGGCTTAGGAAGTGATGGCGCTTGCCCTATAACCTTTTGTCGAAGCGCCCTGGGAAGGTAGTTCTCAAAGAAGCGAGTGTCTTCGTTCGGGCCCATGAAGATCAGCTCATCGATATGCCAGGCAGCGACTAATTCCTCGAGAACACTTACGTTGTGCTTGTAGAAGCGTACGACTGAGGCTTCGATGTGTCGTTCGTAGTGATCGCCTTCCGCACCGCCCCGTAAGACCACACCTTGCTCAAAGCGCATCGCAGGCCTTTTCTCGTCCTTGCGCGTATGGTCCCGCGGAATATCCAGGAACGCGTCGGCGACTTCGTGGATTTCGCCAAGATGCATCGTGTAGAAGTGCCACTTCGCCTTATCGAGCAACACCACTCCCTGCCGCGAGTATTCATCGATGGCGTACACCAGCGGAAAGACATAGGGCTCGCCCCATCGAACCTCGATTCGACTGTGAGCGAGGTCGACCAGCGGCAGATCCACCTGCAGCGCGTAAATCTTTATGAGATCGGCATCGTCTGCGAAGACGACATAGGTGTGTGCCGCAGGAATTATCTGCTCGAGTTCGTGGATAACCTTTGGCGTGAGCCCGCGTGGAAGGTCGAGGCCTTTCAACGCATCCTTGACGCGCACCAACCATCCGCGCTTTTGGTTAGTTGGTTCCGCGGGGTTAGCATCGAAGTAGATCGAGAGCACTGTCGCGGTACGCGGAGCGATTGACTCCTTGATGAACTGAATATCGCTTTTGCTTAGCACGGTGGATCCTCCCCCGACCTTCAATCTCCAATCACGCCGAGCTCCAGGTCCATGAGCAGCTCGTGCAGACTAATACCTGAGCCCATCAATAGGACTCCAAAGATAATCGCGTAGGTCGCAATCAGCCATCGCAATACGAATGCTTCGGTGGCCGGAAAGCACATCAAGAAAACCAGCAGTACCGCAAATGCGATCGCGGCGATGCCAGTCGTCAACAGCCAGAGCTCACTTTCCGCTTCCCGGCGGAGCAGAATAGCCGTGGCAGTCTCGAACACACCTATAGCGAGACTCCAGGCGGCGACGCAGATAGGCAGGCCTAGCCCGGTGAGTGCAGGCGCGTAGATTGTCACGATAGCGCCGATAAGGACTCCTATGATCCCTTCAAGGAGCATCAACCAGGGATCGTTTACGTGACGCCATTCGCCTATCGCGCAGCCAAACAGAAATAACCCATCGGCCAGGGCATATGCTCCGAAAGCAATAGTCAGAGCCCCGACGGTTAATCGAGGCCACCCGGCGGCGACCATGCCGAACGCGATGGCCAGAATGCCGCGGACTACATATGTCCACCAGTAGTGAGTGAGCCTTGTAAGTATCATCACGTCACAACGATCAGATGGTTTTCGACTTCCGAGACTCCCGGCGCCGAGAAAGCAGCCATCTCGGCTTCGTGGCGTTCAACCCATGAATGTACGGTGCCGGTCAGGATTACCTTGCTGCCCCTGGTCTCGACATTTATGTTCCTGGCATCGAGTTGCGCTTCCCGTTTGAGCGCCTCTTCGATCCGGGTCTTGACGTCTGCCGGTGACGCCGCTGGCGGCACGACCTCGATTGCGTTCGTGACGCCCTTTACCCCTACTATGTAACGAACCTGACTCTCAGCCGCCGCTTTCTGGTAGTAGTAGTCAACCGTACCTTCCAGCGTGACCCAGCCATTCGACACGATCACTTTCAGCCGGTCGGCAGGGATTCTGCTATCCAGCTTGAGTGCCGCCCTCGCGGATTCTGCTATCTCGGCGTCGGTTCGGTGATTCTCCAGCTTGACCTGGATGTCGTTGGCCAAGGCCGTTACACCTGCGACGCGCTTCGCTATACGCTCCGCGGTCCATTTTTCCGCGTAGCTGGCCACGTGCCCGGTGAGCGTGACGACGCCGTTTTTCACCGCGACCGCGATCTGGCTGGCGTCGATGCTGGGCTCCCATTCAAGCGCCCGCTCGACGTCGCGCCTCAGTTCAATGTCAGTCTTCACAAGCGAGGCCCTCTTCGATCTACACGGGCCCTGCGTATTTCATGCCAGAGTCCGACACCCGCTAATCGTTGTTGCAAAACGATTTTAGAAAGCAGACGGAAAATTACGCCTGTGGCCTGCGCACCACACCGGTGTAGTCGGCGGTCCACGTTTGCAGACCGCCGACCAGGGTCACGCAAGGCGCACTACTGGCGAAATCGCTCGGGTTCCATGCGATGCTTTCTGAGCAGGCGGTAGAACGTCTTCCGATCTACTCGCGCAGCTTCCGCAGCTCTGGAGACGTTGCCCGCGTGGCGATCAAGCGTGCTTTTCAAGTACGACGCTTCGAACAGATTCAGGTACTGAGTCTTGGCGGCGCTGAACGCCAATTCGCATGACTCGATGCCGGTGGCGGTCTCCACGAACACCCGCGATGCGTCATCTGGCGTCGAAAGCAGTTCGGCGGGAACTTCGCGCATCGTTATGGTGGGACCATCGACCATCACGCACATCCGTCTGACGACGTTCTGAAGTTCGCGGACGTTACCGGGCCAGGAATATGACTCGAAAGCGCGAAGAACCTCGGGCTCGAAAGTCTTCGTTGCGCCCGTGTCTGGCTCGCAGTAGATCTTCAGAAACCAATTGGCCAGCAGCTGCACATCGCCCTGACGCTCGCGCAACGGCGGTATTCGAATCGGAATGACGTTCAACCGAAACAGGAGATCTTCGCGGAACTCTCCTTCTTTCACGCTCTTGTGCAAATCGCGGTTGGTTGCCGCGACGATCCGCGCATCGAACTTGATTACCTTGGTACCACCGATTCGGCGATGCTCCTTCTCCTGCAGTGCGCGCAGCAGCTTCACCTGGAACGAAAGAGGCAGCTCTCCAACTTCGTCGAGGAACAGCGTCCCGCCGTCGGCCATCTCCATCAGGCCGGGCTTCGCCGCAATCGCTCCGGTGTATGCTCCCTTCTCGTAGCCAAAGAGTTCGGCTTCGAGCAGGTTCTCCGGCAAAGCGGCACAATCGACCGCGATGAAGGGATGATCTGCGCGACGACTACTCATGTGGATCGCCTTCGCGGCTAGTTCCTTGCCGGTGCCGGATTCTCCGTACAGCAGGATACTGGCCACCGAGCGCGCAGCCTTTCTCATCAGCGCAGAAGCGGCGTTCAGCGTCTCGCTCCTCCCCACCATACCCAGCCAGGCAGGAGGAGGCTGTTCTGCGTGCTTGGATTCGAACGAGTGGAGGAAAGGCTTTGCCTTGCCGACGGCGTTATCCGCCTGCCCGCTCAGGAGCTGGGCCGCTGCGTCGACAGGATCGAAGTTTGTGACCGAGGACGCGAACAATTCTTCTCCATCTTCTGCCGTCGTCCGGTCTTTTTGCACGATAAGTTCTTGTGGTGCCATGATAATTCACCTCGAGGGTGAGGAACGTTCAGAGAACCTATTTCCTCAAATCACACAGATCTTTCCAGCTTCCCATCAATCCGATGCGCAGCGTGTCGCCACAAATTTCCGTCTACCCCTAGTTTAGAACTTCGACTTCTATCGCCGATTTCACTGCGCCCAGCAGCGCATCGTCGCTGAACGGCTTGGTAAGAAAGCTCAGCGCGCCGCCTCGCATCGCCCGCGTCCGCACGTTTTCGTCGTTATACGCAGTGATGAAGATGATCGGAATTGGATAAGACGCCGCGGCCAATCGCTGCTGCAGTTCCAGACCGTCCATTCCCGGCATCTGCACGTCGAGGATCAAGCACCGGAAGGCGCGCAGCTTAGGCGATCCCAGGAACTCCCGGCCGCCTGCAAACGGCTCGGCCTGGAATCCCATCGATCGGAACAGGCTCCCGACTGCGTCGCGGACCGATTCATCATCGTCGACAATCGCAACCAACGCTGGCTGTACGGATTTCATGTCCGCCTCCGTTGTTGAGCGTGTACTCGTCTTCGTCATGAACAAAAAGTACCGCGCAATGCGACGTGGCGTCTATTATACGTTGGTATCTGAGCTCTAATCCTCAGGTGCCCGCACTCCGAGTCTTTCCGCCATCCTGACTAGATCGGCCAGCGAACCCGCCCCCATCTTTTGCATGACTTGGCCGCGCTGAGTCTTGACCGTTATTTCACTGGTCCCCAGCTCACCGGCAATCTGTTTGTTGAGCAGGCCTGAGACGACCAGCCGCATCACTTCCCGCTCGCGGCGCGTCAGCGACTCGTAACGCTCGCGCAAATCGTCGGTCAAACTTCGTTCGCGCCGCGCCGAGCGATCGGTCTCGATCGCCTGCTGGATCGCATCAAGCAGATCTTGATCGCGAAACGGCTTGGTCAGGAACTCGACGGCTCCCGCCTTCATCGCCTTCACCGTCATCGGGATATCGCCGTGACCGGTCATGAAGACGATCGGGATCCTGAAATCAGCATCGGCCAGCTTGCGCTGGAGTTGCAGACCGCTGAAGCCCGGTAACCGGATGTCGAGCACGAGGCATCCTGGAACGTCGGGCCGCTTGCTGCGGAGAAAATCCTGCGCGGACGCGAATGCCTCGACGTGCAGGCCCACCGAGCGGATCAGACTTTGAATCGCCTCGCGCACCGACTCGTCGTCGTCGACTACATAGACGATCGATTCCGGCTTGCTCATTTCCTGCTTGCTCATGGTGAGGCTTCACCGACAGTCGGAATCATAAATCGAAATGTCGCGCCATGATCCGGATTCGCTTCGGCCCACAGCCTGCCGCCGTGCGCCTTCACGATCGAACGTCCGATCGCGAGTCCCATGCCCATGCCTTCGGTTTTGGTCGTGAAGAACGTCTCGAACAGCCGCTCGAGATTCTGCGGGCTTATTCCGCTTCCGCTGTCCCGCACCGCGACCAGCACGCCCGTCGGGTCCTGTTGGGGCTCCGACGTGATCGACAGCTCGCGGGATCGGTTTTCAATCGCGCTCATGGCTTCAATGCCGTTCATCATCAGATTCAGCAGCACCTGTTGCAGTTGCACTCGATCCGCAGTCAGCGCCGGCAAATCGGTGGCCAAATCGGTCTGCAGCGCCACGTTGTTCCGTAGACTCTCTCTGCTCACTAACGCCACCGTCTCGCGAATGACATCGTTGATTTCCACCCGGCGCTTCTGCGGAGGAGATTTCTTGACGAACGCGCGGATCTCCTTGATCAGTTCGCTCGCGCGGTTTCCCTGCCTGATAATCCGGGTTATGGCCGTCCTGGCTTCTTCCAGGTTCGGCGTCTCGCCTGCGAGCCACCGTTGGGCGGCGCTGCCGTTGGTGACGATGGCGGAGAGCGGCTGATTCACTTCATGTGCGATCGACGCCATCAACTCGCCCATCGAGGTGACGCGAGTCACATGCGCAAGCTCGCTCTGCGCGGTATGCAATGCCTCCTCCGCATGCTGCCGTTCGACGATTTGTTTGCGCAGTTCTTCATTGGCACTGGCAAGTTGGGCGGTGCGTTCCTGGACTTTCGCTTCCAATTCATCGTGCGCCTGATGCAGCGCCTGCTCGACCCGGCGCCGGTGTTTGATTTCATTTTCGAGATTGAGGTTGGCGGTCCGAAGCTGCGTTGGGCTGGGAAGCGCCAGCGCCTGGGGAATCAACTTCACCAGCATCACCGCCGTCGCGATCGATACCACCGCGGTGAATGCCTTGATGACTCCGGAGAGCCGGTACACGGGATCCCAGATCGTCCACACTTCCATCACGTGCGTAGTTCCGCACGCCAGAATGAAGACGCCGAACATCACGAATATCCAGTTGAACGGAAGATCTGTCCGCTTGCGGACAAAATAAATCAGGACGATCGGAATCAGATAATACGACAGCGCAATCAGCGTGTCGGACGTCGCGTGCAGCCAGACAATTTCAGGTCTCCACAGGTAGCAGGTGCCATGCGGCATGAAATCGGACGAGCAAAGCTTGCTCAGGAATTCACTCATGGCAGCTCTCTCTCAGTGTTTAGGGCCGCTTTGATTGATCAGCTGGCGGCGGATAGCGGCTTAGTAGTCCGCGCCTGCCACAGCCATTCTCGACCGATCGAAATCGCGCCTGCGGGCGGTGTGGCTTCTACCCCACCGTCACAGAGCAAATTCCACAGACCGCAGGTACTTCTGCGAACTGAAGATTACGGAAGGCGACGATCTGCCTCGGCGCGTTGTTTGCTTTCCTCAGCGTAGCCATCCGGCACGTTAGTGACTAGCCGACAACAAGGAGAACAAAGACATGAACCAATCACCCGCAGTTGACGAAATGGACATGCTCCATCGCGAGATAGATCGCGCGTTCGACGATTTCGTCCCGATGGAGCCGTTTCTGCGCAAAGCGTTTCTGCCGGGCCGGCTCGCGCGCGCCTATCCACTCATAAATCTCCACGGTGACAAGGACAATCTCTACGTGGAGGCGGTGGCGCCCGGAATCGACCCGGAGTCGCTGAACCTCACCGTCGTGCGTAACGAGCTGACTATCTCGGGCGAAAAAAAGCGGCTGCCGAGCGAGATCAAGCCCGAAATGTTCCATCGCGAGGAGCGGGCGACCGGCAAATTTGTGCGAACCATCACGCTGCCGGTCGAAATTGACGACAACAAGATCAGCGCGGAATACAAGAACGGGCTGATTCTCATCGCGATGCCTAAATCCGAAAAAGCAAAACCCAGGCAGATTCAAGTGCAGGTCTCCTGAGCCCGCTCAACTGAATCGCAAAACTACGCAAGAGGATCACGGCCATGGCAGAGAAAACAGTACCCGCTATGAATGAATCAAATGGGTCACAGACGAATGGCGGCAACCGGGAGATGACTCGCGAAGCCGAGCGCTACGCGCCGCCGCCGGTGGATATCTATGAAACTCCGAACTCGTTGGTCCTGTTGGCCGACATGCCGGGGGTTTCCAAAGAAAACCTGGAGGTCCGTGTCGACCAAAACAAGCTGACTATCCAGGGGAAGGCCCAGCACCTCGTCAAGGGAGAACCGATATATCGCGAGATCGAGCTGACTGGTTTCTTCCGCCAGTTCGAGATCAGCGAAGAGATCGCGACAGACAAAATCAACGCCGAACTTAAATACGGAGTGTTGTCGCTTAATCTCCCGAAATCGGAAAAGGCGAAGCCAAAGAAAATCGAAGTAAAGGTGAGCTGATACCGGGGCAGAACGCCCCGAACAGTCAGATCGGGAGGTCAGCTATATGGCCCAGATAGTTCCTGAACCTGTGAAGCGTTCGATCAGACGCCTGCGGGAAGACATTCACTCCCTGCTCGATCGATGGAGGCATCGGCGCAACCGCGGCACGACGGATGGACAACAACTCTCGAGCATGGCTTACGGTCCGCCAGTGGACTTCGAAGATAAGGGCGATGAAGTCGTGGTCGTCGCCGAGCTTCCCGGTTTCGACGAAAACGACGTCCAAATCGAGATTATGGACAATCGGCTGATCCTGCGCGGCGAGAAGGACCTCGAGAATGAGGAGCGCGGCAGCAACTACTACCGCCTGGAGAGGGGTGTCACCGAATTCACGCGCGTGATTCCTCTGCCACCGGGAATCGACGCGGATAAAGTCCGCGCCAAATTCAAAAATGGGCTGCTGCGCGTCGTTCTTCCCAAAGTTGAAGATGCAAGAGCGAAACGGATCGAAGTTCAAGCTTCGTAACCGCGGTGATCGCTGTGGCGAAGAGCAACTTTTATCAGCGACTGGCCGTCCCGATGCGAGCCGAACCGGCTGAGATTCTGTTCGCGTACCGGCGAATCATGTCGACCGTCGATCCAAATGTTGGAGCGCGACCCGATCCGGAGCAATACCGCGATACCCAGGATGCCTACCTCGTCTTGAGTCATCCGGATCGGCGCCGCGCCCACGATATAGAGCTGTCGACCGGCCGGCGGACCTTCGCGACTGAGGCGCCGCGATGGAAGCCGCCGGTCACGATTCCCGATGATTTCGTTTCGATGACGCCGTCATTCGAAGAGTTGCGCGACCATATCGCGCAGAACTTTTTCGGGTATCGCCGCAAAAGCGATGGACCTTACCGCCGGCTTGGTCTTGACGCGATGTTGCATCGCGAGGACGCGCGCTTCGGATGCCATCTGCCGGTGAGCCTCTTCACGAGCCGCTCGCAAGTCTTGTTTGAAATTCCGCGCGATACGCACGACGGCGAAATATTCGAGATGGATCTCAGCAAGATCGGAATTCACAACCTGACGTTGCAGCTAAGAGTCATCGTCCTCTGAGTGAGAGAGCGTTCACGAGGGAGGTGAGAATGCCTTGCTGAAGAAAAACTACTACCTGACTTTGGGCCTCCGGGTGACGCAACACGAAAACGGGCTCAGACACGCATTCTACGATCTGGTGAGGCACTACCATCCGGACAGCGTCGGCGCTAACGGCACTCCGTTCTACCAGGAAATCGTCGAGGCATATCACGTTCTGTCCGACTCCGACCGCCGAGACGACTACGCTCGAGGCTTGAGCGATGCGGGACCATCCGTGGCCAGGGGGGCAGCATGGCCGCTTCCCGATTTCAATTCGCCACGCGATTCCGAGCTTCCGACCGCCGCCCGCTTCCTAGGTAATTCCCGGATCTCGTGGCCCTCACTCGATCTGGTCCGCGAGCAGGTGCTGAAAAACTTTCTTCGCGCCCGGCCGCCGCGGCAAAAGCGCGCCGAGGCAATCGACGCTCAGCTCACGCTCACGCCGGAAGACGCGGCCCGCGGCGGCATCGCCATGATCGAAGCTCCCGCCATCTATCCATGCCCGGCGTGCCATGGGTCCGGACAAGACGACGGCTTCCCCTGCGCAGTCTGCGATGAGCTCGGCGTGGTCGAGGAGAAGGAATCGATACCGGTGGAGATTCCCGCGATGTTCGAGCCCCATCAGCAGATCGAAATTCCCTTGCGCGGCCTCGGCATCCACAACTTTTACTTACGCCTTCATCTCGACGTCGCACCGCAATGAGCCGAGACAACGCCAGAGGTATCCATATGAAGACCGACTTTGAATTGCGCCACGACGTCGAACGCGAACTCGAGGAAGATCCCAGCGTCGACGCCCGCGACGTTGCCGTAACCGCCAAAAACGGCGTCGTCACTCTGACCGGTCACGTCCCGACGCTTGGCGAAAAGTGGCGCGCCGAGAGTATCGCGAAGCGTGTCGCCGGGGTGCTTGCGATAGCCAACGAGCTCGAAGTCGAGCTGATGCATGAGCGGACCGACGCCGACCTCGCCGAGGACTTAAGACTGGCGTTCAAGATGGACAACCGGATCCCCGCCGACAGCGTCAAAGTCGCCGTTTCAAATGGCTGGGTGACGCTGGAGGGAACCGTCAATCATCACTTTCAGAAAGTGGAGGCCGAGAGCCTGGCCCGTGAGCTTGCGGGCGTCCTCGGCATCACGAACAAGATCGAGGTCACGCCGAGCGCATCGCCCAAGGACGTCAAAGCGAGGATCGAAGACGCTTTCAAGCGAAGCGCGCAACTCGACTCAAACCGCATTTCGGTGGAGACCCACAACGGCAAGGTCATTCTGACGGGGACCGTCCGGTCATTCGCGGAGCGCGGGGAAGCCGAAGCGGCGGCCTGGCGCGCGCCGGGCGTGACCGAGGTGGAAAACAAGCTGACCGTCAAACCGTGAGATCTCGCGATGAACGAGCCAATCAAAGTTGGATATCAAACCTACATTTATGACGGCGGCGAAGAGTTTGGCGCGGTTCGTGAAGTTTCGCCGGACGGCAGCCAACTCGTGGTCTATATCGAAAATGCGGGCGAGTTCGTCGTTCCGCTCGACGCCGTCAAATCGGTGCATTCCGGAAAAGTTATTTTGGATTACGCGCGGCTCAACCGCCGCGTTCAGAAGGCAATCGATCACGCGCACGACGCTGAAAAGCCAGACGTTTAATCGCAGAGAGGAAAGCCACCGATGAAAAACGATGGGACCACTAACAACGGCAAATCGATTCTGGGAGCTGGAACCAAGGCACCGGACTTCACCTTGAAGTGCACGCCGGACCAATCCGTTTCGTTGAGTGATTTCCGCGGCGCGCCCCTGATCATCGCGTTCTATCCCGCGGATTGGAGCCCGGTATGCGGAGATCAGTTGGCTCTGTACAACGAGGTATTGCCGGAGTTCAGGCGCTTCAACGCCGCGTTGGTCGGTATCTCGGTCGACGGCGCCTGGTGTCATGCCGCGTACGCCAAGGATCGCCGACTACACTTCCCGCTGCTCGCTGATTTCCACCCTAAAGGAGAGACGGCACAGAGCTACGGCGCGTATCGGCACCAGGAGGGCGTATGCGAACGCGCATTGTTCGTGATCGATTCCGAGGGAACGATCCGATGGAGCTACCTCTCGCCGATCGGCGTAAATCCCGGCGCCGACGGCATCCTCACCGCTCTTGAAGGTCTCACATCACAAGAAAGCAGT
>CAWKKB010000008.1:0-28425 GCA_963850125.1 uncultured delta proteobacterium
GTAAGGCCGGCGGCTGAGATGCCAACGGCGACCGCAACGGATCAACTAATGGCTTTGGCCCTGCGGAAGCTAGAGAAAGATGGGAACGCTCTTGGTTTAATTGACGATAGACTTCGCGCATTTAACGTGTTCGAAATCCTGCGAGTCCACAGAAAAGAGCTTCAACATACCAATTTTCTAGGATACCTACTCGACCCTCGTTCACCGCATGGGTTAGGGGTCGCATTTCTAAGAGAATTTCTGAGCAACGTTGTCAAGAAGCCAAGTCGGCTGGAGACGCCCCTCTCTGATAAAGAGATCGAGCGACTGGATTTGGCGAATTGCACCGTTGTTCGGGAGTTCGAACACAACGACTTGCGCATTACGAATTCAAGCGCCACATTCGTTGCCGTAATCGAAAACAAGATAGACGACACAGAACGAGATGGGCAGCTCGCGGGTTACCGCCTGCGTGTCGAACAACATTATCCATCCGCCCGCCGAGTTTTTGTCTATCTTACTCCGGGGGGAGACTTAGCGAGTGACAACAAATGGATAAGTTTCAGCTATGTGGAACTTGTAAAGATCCTGTCCCGGTTGGTTGCAAAGAGAAGGCCTAAGCTCGATGATTCGCACAGAATTGTTATCGAGCAGTATCTTCAAGCGGTGAGGAAACACGTCTTGGAAAAGAGCGATCTTGTCGAAATGGCGCGTAAGTTGTATCGAGCGCATCAGCCAGCTCTCGACTATGTATTCGAGAACCGGACATCGTATGCTGATTCACTTCATACGGAGCTTGCTGAGGTAATTGCTAAAGACACTACGTTGAGGCTTGATTCTGAGTCGGACACATATTTCCGATTCATTCCGAAGAGCTGGGACCGGCTAGATCAGTTGAAAACCAAAGTCGGATGGAACGACGGCAGTCTGATAACAGTCGAGGTGAGTACTCCGCCAGCTGGCCCATCATCTAAAGTTGGGATTCACGTAGCTTTGCATCTCGATTCCTCGCCTAGAGTTGCAAGAACTCTCTACAAAGCTATTCAAGGCAAAAGCATTAAAAACGATTCGGGATTTCGCTGGCTGTTTCGTAAGGCCATCGTTTCCACTCCAACCGAAGAGGACAAAAATCTCAATCGTCGTGTCACGGCAGAACTGTCATCATTCATCACACAAGAGTTACCGAAGATCACTAACCAGATCAGGCGCGCGCTTCGGGAATAGGCAACTTTGCGAATTGGACGGGGAGAGATCGTAATTCGCTTCACAGCGCTTCCAATTCGCCATAGGAAATTGCAAGGATGCCAGCGACTATGAAAATTGCTGGCGTCCGTAAAAGCGTGCTGTCGTTTCCCTGTGTGTGTCAGAGTGTGGATACGCCGGAACCGATCTGATGGTCCAACCGAAACAAGATCGTGATTCCATCTGGGATATTCATAAGACGCGTGCATCCACAGGTTCCTGTGGATGCACGGACAACGAGGTTGGACAATATTCTTGATGCTTGTCGTGAATTCTGTGACTAGTGTTGCAGTCGACCAAAAATGACAACGCTGGTTTTGTGAATGACGCCGCCAAGACTGAAGATCCAACGCTTGCGGGCAAGTGCGACGGTACTACCCGCTTATCAAACCGAACACGCCTCTGGAATCGATCTGACGGCAGACATCGACGAGCAAATCTCGCTGGCATCGCGTGAGCGTCGCGCCGTCTCGACCGGTATCGCGGTCGAGATTCCCGTCGGCTACGAAGGGCAGGTGCGGCCGCGTAGTGGCCGTGCTCTGGAAGAAGGCCTCGCTCTGATCAACTCGCCCGGAACTATCGACGCGGATTATCGCGGAGAAATTAAAGTACTGCTTGTGAATTTGGGCGATCAGCCGATCGTGATCAAACCGGGCGATCGAATCGCCCAGCTCATTATCTCGCCCGTCAGTCGCGCCGACATCGTCGAGGTCGATGAACTCGCGCCGAGCACGCGCGGTCCCGGCGGCTTCGGACACACCGGCCGCTGAGCGGTCGACGTACCCCTCTCGATTGTGCGAGCGTCGTCGCGTAATTTAGTTCTATCAGCACACAGTGAAAGATAAACCAACCGAGACCGACGCGGCATTGACCGCGGTGACGCCGATCGACGGCCGTTACCGCGCGCGCACCCGGAGCCTGGAGGCCTACTTCAGCGAGTTCGCGCTGATTCGCTACCGCGTTCGGGTCGAGATCGAATGGTACCTGTCGCTCGCGGGACATCCCGAGATCAGCGCGCTGAAATCGATTCCCACCGCGAGCGCGAAAAAGCTCCGCGCCGTTTACGAGGACTTCACGCTCGACGATGCGCGCCGCGTGAAAGAGCTCGAGGCGACCACCAATCACGACGTCAAGGCGGTCGAGTATTTTGTCAAAGAGCGAGTCGCCGCTATCGAACCCACACTGCCGATCGAGATGGTGCATTTCGCGTGCACCTCCGAGGACATCAACAACCTCGCCTACGCACTCATCCTGAAGGAGTTCGTCGCGAACGATCTGACGCCGCGGCTCGAGACGGCAATGACGCCGATCATCAAGCTGGCGCATCGCTACAAGTCGCATCCGATGATGGCGAGGACGCATGGCCAGGAAGCGTCACCGACCACGGTCGGCAAAGAGATGGCGATATTTGCGACGCGCCTGGCGCGGCAGCTCTCGCAGCTTCGCCGCCAGGAATTTCTCGGCAAATTAAACGGCGCGGTCGGCAACTTCAACGCGCATCACTTCGCGCATCCCGAGGTCGACTGGATCGCACACTCGCAGAATTTCGTCGAAGGGCTCGGCCTGACCTGGAATCCGCTGACCACCCAGATCGAAAGCCACGATTTTATCGCCGAGCTGTTCGGCATCCTGATGCGCTTCGACACTATCCTGCTCGGCTTCTGCCGCGACATGTGGAGCTACATCTCGATCGGGTACTTCGCGCAAAAGGCGGTCGCAGGCGAGACCGGTTCGTCGGTGATGCCGCACAAGGTGAATCCGATCGACTTCGAGAACTGCGAGGGCAACCTTGGAATCGCGAACGCGCTGTTCGACCATCTCGCGGCGAAGCTGCCGGTCTCGCGATGGCAGCGCGATTTGACGGACAGTACCGCGATCCGAGCGATGGGCACGGCATTCGGGCATCTGGTGGTTGCGCTGGCGTCGCTGGAGCGCGGTCTGTTTCGCGTTGAGGTCAATGAGGCCCGAATCGTCGAGGACCTCGAAGCCGAGCAGGCGTGGGAGGTTGTCGCCGAGGCGATTCAGACCCTGATGCGGCGTCACGGGCTGCCGAAACCGTACGAGACCCTGAAGGAACTAACGCGCGGCCGGCGGATCGATCGACGCGTGATCGAGGAGTTCGTCGCGAAGCTGCCGCTGGATGAGAGCGCCCGACGTGCGCTGCGCGGGTTGAATCCTCGCAGCTACGTGGGGCTCGCGGCCAAGCTGGTCGAGCAGTTCGCACCGCCGGATAACCCAACTCCTAACCCCTTACCTCGGGGGAAGGGGTAGCCGGTGATTATAGATCACCTGAGGATTGAATCGCGGGCACGGCGGCCCGCGCCACTGACGGGTTGCTGGCTATCCACATGCTCCGGCGGGGGTTTGTGGACAACTGGCGCCGGCTTCGTTGTGATGAGTCGACAGGCCGGTAAGATGATTAGATTAAGATATTCCGATCGAACCTAAGGGAGAACCAATCGTGGAAACTACTCCGCAAAAACTCGAAATGTTTTACGAGGGCAAGGCGAAGAAACTTTATTCCACGTCCGACCCCGACCTCGTCATCGCCTACTTCAAGGACGACGCGACCGCCTTCAACGGCAAGAAGAAGGACACGATCGAGGACAAGGGCGTGATGAACAACCGCATGTCGGAGTTGTTCTTCACGCTGCTCGAGAAGAATGGTGTGAAGACACATTTCGTGCGCCGCTTGAACGATCGCGAGATGCTCTGTAAGCGTCTCCACATCATCCCAGTGGAGACCGTGGTGCGGAATATCGTCGCGGGCTCGATGGCGAAACGGCTCGGGCGCGAGGAAGGCGAACCCCTGCCGCATCCGATCGTCGAGTACTATTACAAATCCGATGCGCTGGACGATCCGCTGATCATCGGAGAGCACGCGATCGCGTTCGGATGGGCGACCGCCGCGGAGCTCAAGCAAGTGGACGCGATGGCGCTGAAGGTGAATTCGATACTGAGAAGATTTCTCGACGAGCGCGGCGTGATTCTCGTCGATTTCAAGCTGGAGTTCGGACGGAATCACGGCGAGATTCTGCTCGGCGATGAAATCTGTCCCGACACTTGCAGATTCTGGGACAAAGCGACGCGGCAGAAGCTCGACAAGGATCGCTTCCGCCGCGACCTCGGCGGCGTCGAAGAGGCTTATCACGAGATGCTGCGGCGGGTGGAGAACTAACGGCAGATGGCGGTGCGCGAGAGGATTTGAATTGCAAGTAAGAGTGTTCGTGACGCCCCGGACGGGAATCCTCGACCCGCAAGGGCGCGCGGTTGAAGGTTCGCTGCAAAGTCTCGGCTTCAGAAACGTCTCGGGCGTCAAGGTCGGCAAATACATCACGCTGGAAATCGAGGCGCGCACCGCGTCCGAGGCGCGCGACCAAGCGAAAAAGATGTGCGAGGCGCTCCTCGCCAACCCGGTGATCGAGGACTTTCACTTTGAGGTGGTGGGCGAATGAAGTGGGGCGTAGTGCGATTCCCCGGCTCGCTGGACGACGGCGACGCGCTGCATGCGCTCGCGGACGTGATGGGCCAGGACGCGCGAATCCTGTGGCACAAGGACGAATCGCTCGGCAGCGTCGAGTGCGTGCTGCTGCCGGGAGGATTCAGCTACGGCGACTACCTGCGCACGGGTGCAATCGCGCGCTTCTCGCCGATCATGAAAAGCGTGGCGAAGTTCGCAGCTGACGGCGGTCTCGTCATCGGCACCTGCAACGGCTTTCAAATTCTGTGCGAGGCGCATCTGCTGCCCGGCGCGCTCACGCGCAACCGCTCGCTGTCCTTTGTTTGCGATCGGGTGTGGCTGCGCGTTGAGAACGCGAGCACGCCGTTCACGCGTGCGACCAGGCAGGGCGACCTGCTGCGGCTTCCGATCAAGCATGGTGAAGGACTCTACGTCGCGCCCGAAGATGAACTGCGCCAGATGGAAGAGCGCGGGCAGGTGATTCTGCGCTACGTCGATGCGGACGGGCGCGAGAGCGACGCGGCGAATCCCAACGGCTCGATGCGAGCGATCGCGGGCGTCGCCAACGAGCGCTTCAACGTTTTTGGTTTGATGCCGCATCCGGAGCATGCGGTCGAGCCGATGCTCGGCGGCGAGGACGGGCTCAAAATCTTTCAGTCGATTGCCGGGAGCGCGCGATGAGCGAGCGTCCGGTTTCGCTTGCGGGCGAGCCGAAAGCCGAAGTCGAGCAGGCCCGTGCGTTCGGACTCACAGCGGACGAGTATCGCAAAATCGAACAGATCATCGGCCGCACGCCGACTTTCACCGAGCTTGGCGTGTTCTCCGTGATGTGGTCGGAGCATTGTTCTTACAAATCGTCGCGGCGTCATCTGCGAAAGCTGCCGTCGAAGAGCGAGCTGGTCGTGCAGGGGCCGGGCGAGAACGCCGGCGCGATCGACGTCGGCGACGGATGGGCCGCGGTCTTCAAAATCGAAAGCCATAACCATCCGTCTTTCGTCGAGCCGTACCAAGGCGCGGCGACCGGCGTAGGCGGAATCCTGCGCGACATTTTCACGATGGGCGCGCGGCCGGTCGCGAGCATGAACTCGCTCAAGTTCGGTTCTTTCAGTGATAAGAAGACGCGCTACCTGCTTGGGGGTGTGGTGGGCGGAATCGGCGGCTACGGCAACTGCGTGGGCGTGCCGACGGTCGGGGGCGAGGTGATGTTCGACGCGGCGTACAACGCGAATATTCTCGTCAACGCGTTCTGCCTCGGGCTGGTGCGCAAGGGCGAGATGATGAGCGCGAAGGCGCGCGGCGTCGGCAACCCCGTGCTTTACGTTGGCTCTGCGACCGGGCGCGACGGAATTCACGGCGCGTCGATGGCGTCGGCGGAGTTCGACAAGGAGAGCGAGGCCAAGCGTCCGGCGGTGCAGGTCGGCGATCCGTTCACCGAGAAATTGTTGATCGAGGCGTGCCTTGAGGCGGGCAAGACCGGCGCGATCGTCGCGATCCAGGACATGGGCGCGGCAGGTCTCACGTCGTCGTCGAGCGAGATGCCGTCGCATGGTGGCCTCGGGATCGAGCTCGACCTCGACAAGGTGCCGCTGCGTGAGGCGAATCTGACGCCATATGAAATTCTGCTCTCGGAATCGCAGGAGCGGATGCTGATCGTCGCGGAGCGCGGGCGCGAGGCGGAATTGCAGGCGGTGTTCGAGAAGTGGGACCTGCACGCCGTTGTGATCGGGCGGATCACCGACGACCAACGATGGCGTGCGCGATGGCACGGACAAGTAGTCGCGGACTTACCGATTGGCGCGCTGGCTGACGACGCCCCGCTGTACGACCGTCCCGCAGCCGCGCCGAGCAATCCAGAACCCTCAGCTACCGGCCGCAATGGTGCCAGCCTCCTCTCCCGCAAAATAACCGGCGAGGTAAGGCCGGCCAACGCGCTGCGCACGCTGCTCGACAGTCCCAATGTCGCGTCGAAGAAGTGGGTCTATCGGCAATACGACTCGATCGTGCAAAGCAACACGGTGCTCGGACCGGGTAGCGACGCGGCGGTGATCAGAATCAAGAATTCGCGGCGCGCGATGGCGCTGAAAGTCGATTCGAATCCTCGCGCGTGCGCGCTCGATCCGTATCTCGGAACAGTCGGCGTCGTATGCGAAGCGGCGCGCAACGTCGCATGCGCCGGTGCGCGACCGGTGGGAATCACCAACTGCCTGAACTACGGCAATCCCGAACGGCCCGAGGTGATGTGGCAGTTTATCCGCGGCGTCGACGGTTTGCGCGACGCGTCGCTTGCGTTCGGCGCGCCGGTGGTCAGCGGCAACGTTAGCTTTTACAACGAGACCGAGGGCCATCCGATTCCGCCAACGCCGACGATCGCGGTGCTGGGCGTGATGGTCGACGTCGCCAGGCACGTTACCCAACACTTCAAGAATCCCGGTGACGCCATCGCTCTTGTGCGAACGGCGCATCCGTCGCTCGCTGCCAGCGAGTATGCCGCGATCTTCGGGATCGACGGCGGGAGCCTGGTTGCGATTGACCTCGCGCGCGAAGCGGCCCTGGTCGAGGGGCTGGTTGAAGGGGCCGAACAGGGGCTGATAAGATCGGCTCACGATATCGCCGAGGGCGGGCTTGCGGTGGCGTTGGCTGAAGCCTGTTTCAATCCGCGGGCGATTCTGGGAGCCGAAGTTGAACTTGGGCGAGCTGGAAACGCCGACGCGGTTTTTTTCGGTGAAGGCGCATCGACAGTGATTTTGTCGATTGCGCCGGGTGACGTGGCGCGTGTCGAGAAGTTGTTTGCCGGTCGAGGTTTGGATTTTGCGGTGATCGGAAAAGTAATCGCCGATCCTCGACTCAAGATCGGCGTGGCCGACGCTCTCGATGAAGATGTTTCAGAGTTGCAGCGAATTTACGAAGACGCGATTCCAAGGAGGCTCAGAGGCAGTGACTGAAGAAGATTCGGTCCTTGCGGTCGAAGCAGTCGAAGAATCGCCCCTCGACGTCTTCCACGAAGAGTGCGGCGTGTTCGGCGTCTACCGGCATCCGGAGGCCGCCAACCTCGCATACCTCGGCCTCTACGCGCAGCAGCATCGCGGGCAGGAGTCGGCGGGAATCGTCTCGTCCAACGGCAAGTCGCTGATCTACCATCGCGGGATGGGTCTGGTCGCCGACATATTCAACAGCAAAATCATCGAGACGCTCGAAGGGACGAGTGCGATTGGACATAATCGCTACTCGACGACCGGTTCGACGACGATCGGCAACTGCCAGCCGCTGGTAGTCGAATACGCGCGCGGCGGACTCGCGCTCGCGCACAACGGCAACCTCGTGAATTTCACCGAACTGCGCGAAAGGCTCGAGTCGACCGGATCGATTTTCCAGTCGTCGTCCGACAGCGAGGTGATGATTCATCTGATCGCGGCGTCGCACGCAGCCACGCTGCCGGAGCGGGTTGCGGAAGCACTGGCGCAAGTGCGCGGCGCGTACTCGTTGGTGGTGCTGACGGAAGATTCGATGATCGCGGTGCGCGATCCGCAGGGCTTCCGCCCGCTGGTGCTGGGCAATCTGAATGGCGCGACAATCGTGGCGTCGGAGACCTGTGCGCTGGATTTGGTGCGCGCCGAATATGTTCGCGAGATCAATCCCGGTGAGATGATCGTCGTTGACGAAACCGGGCTACGCTCGATGAGTCCGTTCGCGCATGCGCCGACCAAGCGATGCATCTTCGAGTACGTCTATTTCTCGCGGCCCGACAGCCAGGTCTACAGCCGCAACGTGTATCAAGTCCGCAAACAGCATGGTCGAGCGCTCGCGCGCGAGGCCCCTGCCATCGCGGACATCGTGGTGCCGGTGCCGGATTCAGGCACGCCGGCTGCGCTAGGCTACGCGGAAGAATCGGGAATCCCGTTCGAGATGGGACTGGTGCGCAGCCATTACGTCGGCCGCACTTTTATCGAGCCGCGCGCCTCGATTCGCCATTTCGGGGTGAAGATCAAGTTCAACCCCGTGGCTGAATTGTTGCGCGGCAAGCGAATCGTGCTGATCGAGGACTCTCTCGTGCGCGGCACCACGCTCAGGAAGGTTATCCCGATGCTGCGTCAGGCGGGTGCGCGCGAGGTCCACATGCGGATCGCGGCGCCTCCAACAACCAATTCGTGCTTTTACGGTATCGACACGCCGACGCGCGAGGAGCTGCTCGCGTCGTCGCATTCGATCGAGGAGATTCGGCGCTACATCACAGCCGACTCGCTCGCATATCTCAGTTGGGACGGCCTGTACTCATTCAACGGCGACTCCCGCGAGGGATTTTGCGACGCGTGCTTCACTGGAAACTATCCGGTCGAGATTCCGCGCAACACCACGCCGGCTCAGTTGCATTTGTTTCTTGCCAATGAAGATGGGTTGAAGTCTGATCGGCGCTAGTTTCAGCTGAGCCCAGAACCCTCACCTACCGACCGCGATGCGGTCGACCGCCTCTCCCGTAAAATAACGGGCGAGGAAGAAAGACTAGGGTTCAGAGTCCACGATGTCCTGCATGAACTCTTTCATCGGGCGGTGCGACACCAGGATGCAGATGAAACCGCCGGGCGGATAGCTCAGGCAGACGCTGTAGTCCTTGTACCGGTAGCAGTGATGACCGTCCATCTCCTGAACCTCGCCGTCGGGCGGCTGAAGTCCGTGCGACTTCATGTAGGTACAGAGGATGCTTCCGGTGCCGCCCTCGTAGAACGTATAAGCAACTGAAGTTCCATCCGCCAGACGATCGATCCGTCCACCTCTGAGCTTGTAACCGGCGTGCTGAAAATTCCACAGGAACCCAGGTAGCTGATGATCCATGTAGGCGTCCGATAGTTCGGCGGGCGAGGTGGAATTCACGTTGGGTTCGAAGTGCTCGACGAAATGCTCGTAGTGGTCGATCGCCACGTCGAAGGGCGGGACCGCATGCGCAGGTGCCGGGCCGCCGCCATGCAAGATCACGAACGCGAAGACCGCGACCGCGGCGATCGCGACTGGTATTCCTGCCCATATACCAGCGCGGCGAAACGACCTTCGCCCGCGATCGACGCCGCCGGCGCGATCGCCCCCGCGGGCGGACACCTTGCTGGCGTCGGCCGCATCGACTGCGTCGAGCGCCGCGAGGATCGAGCCACGGACCATCGGAGGCGTCCGGCGCATCTCGGCGCGTTCGCGCAGCAGTGCCTTGACCGCACGCTCCTCCGCGAAGCGCGCGCGACAGTTGACGCATCCCGCGAGATGCGCTTCGACCTCGCGCAACTCCGCCTCGCTTAACTCCCCGTCAACGTGAGCTGACAGGTAATTCTTGATGTAGGTGTCGCAGTCCACTTTATCGTTTTCGCGTTCGGCTCGCTCCACTCCAACTGGCACGTCGCATGGGAGTCAAGACCGTATAATTCCGCGCTCTTTGGCAAAGCCAGCTAATGCATCGCGCAAAATGGCTCGTCCACGTGACACTCGAGATTTTACCGTACCGATCGGTATGTTTAGAACCCCCGAAACCTCCTGGTAACTGAGCTCCTCGACATCGACCAGCAGAATCGCTTCGCGGAATTCCGCCGGCAAACCTCCCAATGCAATTTCGACCTCGCCCTCCATCCCGTGTCCCGATAGCAACGCCTCAGGATTCGACCCAGCCGGATCGACTCGCAGGCTTTCGCCCTCGACCTTGCGCTCGAACTCCTCTGACGATGAAGCCGGCTGCTCGCGCGAGTATTTGCGATATCCGTTGCGAAAATTGTTGAACAGAATTGTCAGCATCCACGCGCGACAATTCGTTCCGGTCTCGAATTGATGAAAGAAACGGTACGCACGCAGCACCGTCTCCTGCAGCAGGTCGTTGGCGTCGTCGGGATTGCGGGCCAGCCGTATCGCCATCGTGTACAGCGCATCGAGATGGGGCAACGCTTCGTCTTCGAATCGCTTGCGCCGATCCGTACCGGTGCCGATCTTGTCCGCCATATACCGATTTCAGGAACATAGCATCTCCCATCAATGAAATCTTGCATAGGCCCGAAATGTTCCCACTAGCTCTTGTCGAAGTTGGGTGTTTACACTGTGAGTGCGGTCGAATAATTTCGTCGCGCGAAACAATAGCCAAGGAGTTACGAGCCATGACGAAGGCGAAAATTACTGGCGCGATGCTGGCGACGGCGGTCGCACTGATCTTTGCGGGCAATACGGTTCAAGCAGCTGACAGTTCCGACTCGAGCGCCGCGGCATCGCAGGTCAAGTGCGTCGGCGGCAACGCGTGCAAGGGCCAGAGCTTGTGCCAGAGCGCGGAAAGCAGCTGCAAGGGGTCCAACGCATGCAAGGGCAAGGGCTACGTGATGACTTCGACGGCAAAGGAATGCATCGCGGCGGGCGGCAAACCGGACACCACCAAGAAGGCCGACTGAGCGCGGGCCGCATCACGTGAAACGTTCTGACTTCCCGGTGCTCGGTTACGGCGTCGGACTAAGACGTCAGCACTACAGCCACGTGCTGGAGACCCGCCCCAAGGTCGATTGGTTCGAGGTCATCTCGGAAAATTTCATGGTCGCGGGCGGACGCGCGCTCGAAGTGATCGAAGGTGTGCGCGCCAACTATCCGATCGCGATGCATGGCGTGTCGATGTCGATTGGATCGACCGATCCGCTGAATCGCGGCTACCTGCGGCAACTGCGCGACCTGGCGCGGCGCTTCGAGCCCGCGTGGATTTCGGATCACCTGTGCTGGACGGGAGTGGGCGGGCGCAATCTGCACGACTTGATCCCGCTGCCGTATACCGAAGAGGCTATCCGTCACGTCGTCGCGCGTATCCGCGACGTGCAGGATATCCTCGAGCGGCCGATACTTATCGAGAATGTCTCCAGCTACATGGCGTTCGCGGATTCCACGATGGCCGAGTGGGAATTTATCTCGTCGATCGCGGATGAGGCCGACTGCGGCCTCCTGCTCGACATCAACAACATTTTCGTCAGCGCCTTCAACCATCGTTTCGACGCCAACGAGTATATCGACGCGGTGCCGGCCGAGCGCGTCGTGCAGTACCATCTCGCGGGGCATAGCGACCACGGCACTTACCTGCTCGATACCCACGACCATCCAGTGTGCGACGAGGTGTGGACACTCTACCAACGCGCGGCGCGGCGCTTCGGCGCGGTGTCGGCGATTGTCGAATGGGACGATAACATCCCGGAGTTTACGGAACTGGCGGATACCGCGGATCGCGCTCGTACGATTTTCGATGCCGACTCATCTAAAAGAACTGGAAAGCCTGCTCTATCGGCTGATCACCGCGCCTAGCGGTGTCGCCGAGGGACTCGCAGCCGAACGCGATTTGGGCGCGGGCGGTCTCGACGCGATCATGCTCGGCGACGACCGGCTGTCGGCAGAAGCTCGCGTCGATATCTACGCGAACATGTATTTCTATCGCATCCGCGACGCGCTCAAAGAGGATTTTTCCGCCACGCTCGCGGTCCTTGGGGACGACAACTTTCACAATGTCGTTACCGGCTACCTGATCCAGTACCCGCCGACCGAGCCGTCGATCTCTCATTGTGGACAGCATATCGCGGACTACCTGCGCGATCATCCGTTGCGCGAGAATGCGCCGTTTATTGCCGACCTCGCGAAGCTCGAACGAGCGGTCGTCGAAGTGTTTCACGGCCCGGATGCGGCATCGCTCGAGCCTGACTCGCTCCGCGCGATCGCACCTGAAGACTGGCCCGCGCTGAAGCTCGTAATTCAGCCATCAGCGCAAATCCTCGCGCTCGATTGGCGAGTCTCGGAGCTGTTACGCGTGGTCGAGGAGCAGCGTCCGTGGGAGCCGGCGGAGCGGGGCGCGGTCAAAGTCCTGGTATGGCGGCGCAGCACGCGGGTCTACTACCGCGATCTCGATCACGCCGAAGCAGACGCACTCGAAGCAGCCGCGCGCGGCGCTACCTTCGCCGAAATCTGCGAGGTCGTCGCGGACAGGGCGCGCGACGAGGATCCCCTCCTCACGATGAATCGAATGCTCGCGCGCTGGCTCTCCGACGGCCTGCTCACGCGCGGATGATCTTTGGGCCGCCCGCAGCTATAAGAAATGTTGAGCGCGCGATGCGGCTCTACTCATGGCGGCAAATCCCAAAATCACCGGCGACACTATCAGCATTGAGCGGCCAAGCAGCCGCGCGCAGTTGGACGAGTTCGCGCGGCTGCCGTTCCAGGTCTACCGCGCGCGCGATGCGTGGTGGCCGCCCGACGTGCAGAACGAGATCGACTTGCTGTCGCGCCGCAGCCTGCTCTCGACGCATCTCGAGATCACGCCGTTCAGTGTGCGTCGAGGAGGCATGCTCGTCGCGCGCGTCAGCGCGGTTATCAATCGCCGCTATATCGAACATTGGAATGAGCAACTCGGCCAGCTGATTCAGTTCGAGGCGCTCGAAGGCGAGGATGTCGCCGTCGCCGCGATGCTCGACGAGGCCGTGAATTCGCTGCGCGAACGCGGGATGCGCGCGGTTCGCAGCGGCTTCGCGGCGTTTCTCGACTATCCGTACGCAATCGACAACTACGATTCGTTGCCGTCGTTCCTGCTGCGGGGAAATCCCGCGTCGTATCATCGCTACTTCAAGGAGGCCGGCTTCGTCACCGAAAAGGGGCAGGTCGATTACACCGCGCCACTCACCCCTGAGATCCTCGCGCGCTATCGCAGGATGGCCGAGGCGGCCGCCGCGGCCGACGTTACGATTCAGAGCTGGCGCGAGTACGGGTTTCTTGCTGCGATTGATGCGTGGACCGACGTTACCAACGCTGCGTTCGATCGTCATTGGGGATGGAATCCGGTGACGCGCGCGGAAGTGCGCCCGATGCTGACTTCGCTGTGGGAAACTCCCGTCGCCGACCTCTCGATGCTGGCGACGATAAACGGCGACTGCGTCGGCGCGGTCTTCTCAGTGCCCGATCTCAGCCCCGCGCTTGCACGTTTGCGGAGAGGCTTCCGGCTCGACCCCGAGCGCGGCGGAGGCACGCGCGGTGCGCTTATCAACATCGGTGTCGTCGAGCGCGCCCGCGGACGCGGCGTCGCAGTTGCGATGGCGGCGAGATCATTCCTCGCGATGGCGCGGCGCAAGATGCGCTTTGCCGGCTACACGCTCGTGCTCGACGAAAATTGGGCCTCGCGCCGCACGGCGCTCAGCCTGGGCGCGCACGTCACTGGCAACTTCGTGACGTATCGGCTTTCGTGATCCGTCGTCTATCGAGCGGCTCGGCTGCTTCCTTTTGAAGGAACCTTCGTTCCTGATTTTCCGCGGCTTCCGGTTCGCGCCGTCGAGCTTTTACTTGTCGGTGATTTTGCTTTCGGATGGTCCGATTTTGTCGCTGAGTTTCCGCCCTTGGCCAGCGCTTCCATTTGCAATTCGCCGAGTTTCTTCCGCGTCCAGTTGAGATGCTCGTCTTCTTCCTGCTCAACTTCACTGGCGGCAGCACCGAGAATTTCGCGCAAGCGGTCGTCAGTCGCTTGACGGGCGATCTTCGCGATCAGTTCCCAGTCCGCGTGGTCTTTAGTTTCCGCAAGCACAATGTTTTCAATCGCGTTCAATTCGGCCTGATCTTTAGATAGGCCAGCGGCGTCCATGCTGCTCAGTAAGGCCTGGGCCTTCTCGGTTGCGACCTTTGCGGTCGGGCTCTGCGTGCGAGTATTTCCACCCAGCCGGTGGATAACGTCAGTGAGCACCTTCTGATGCTTCAACGTCTGTCGATGAAACTCGCGGAATTTGGTTCGCACCTCGGAATCGGAAACCAGTCCAAGTGCCTTTTCGTAGAGTTTCTGGCCGCCCATCTCAACGGCCAGGAATTCGCTCAAGACCCCCATCAGCGTGCTTTCATTTATTCTGGCGCTGGTGAAGAAGTCTTTTACTTTTTCGGTTAGTTCGGCCATGTGCGCTTTCCCTCCAGGGAAAAGAGATCGAAGATCTCTGGCTAAGAAGCAGGAAGCGCGCCAACTTTAGTTAGCACTCTGACGCGGGTAATCGATCCGCACCACCGGAAGCAGGTAATTTCGCCTCGACCAGGCCGTCGCTTGCCCCAATGCCCGCTCGACGAGTCGCGCGCTCGCGCCGCCGCCGAATCCGGGCTGAGCGCTCGCGCGAGGAATCGATTCCCGCGGGCCCTGTGCTATGTTTCATCAGAGGAACGTATTGGGGAATCGTCAACGTCGGAACGGAACGCTATCGCCAAGTCGCTGTCGAATTAAAGTGAGGCGGTCGAGTTAAAGTGATACTTTAAATATGAAAAAACCGAGCGGACGCTTCCTCCAGAGTATGCTGTCCGTCATCGCAGCTTTTTTCGCGCTGACATTTTCATTCACTCCCGTTCATGCCCAGGTGAAGCTCGGCGACCGGATCACCGCCAAAAGTGCGGAGCAGGTCCGCACGCTGGTCAGTCCGGGCACATTTATCGCGGTCTCCAGGGGCATGGAGATGAATATCGTCGCATCGAGCCGCGTCACCTGGCCGCCGCCGTTTCAGGATGCGACCGAAAAGTACTCGGGCCAGGTGCGTCTCGCCCCGGACCATCGCGACCTGATCGGCTACGTCGCAGGACAGCCGTTCCCGCTGCTCGATCCCAACGATCCCGACGTCGCGACCAAGATCATGTGGAACCAGTACTTCAAGCCGATCTCGAGCGACGACTACGATTTGCGCTTTTTCGAATGCCAGGTGGCGAAGCAAAATCCCGGCGCGGAACAGTCGCTGATGATTCAGACCGAAGTCGGGCATCTGGCGGGTTACTCCGACATCGGTCGCACCGAGGTCGAGCCGCTGCCGGCCGATCCTGATTTCAAGACCACTGGCATTTGGGCGCGCGCCGGGGCGTATCCCACTCTCGCGCCGGCGGAGGATCGCGGCAGCGGCGCAATCCTTTATCGCTACTGGGACGCGATGAAGGCCGACGACACGTGGGCATTCCTGTCGGGAACGCGCCGCGTGCGCCGAGTGAACGAAGTGCTGCTGAGTTCTTCGCCGGGACTGTCGACCTGGGACGCGGATCATGCCGGCGGATTTGGCGCGAAGCCGCAGGAGTATAACTTCAAATATCTCGGCGATAAAAACATGCTCGCGTGCGTGCATGCGCAGAACTCGCCCGCACATCCGTGCACAACCGACGGTGGCGCGACCTCATGCGGCGACGATTGGGAGATGCGCCATCTGTACGTCGTCGAGGTGACGCCCCGTCCGGAAAGAATCCAGGGCGTGCTGCAATCAAAGACGATCGTGTACGTCGATGGCGAAGGATGGTTCAATCCGTACGTCGACAGCTACGATCAAAAGGGCGAGTTGTGGAAGACGCAGATCTATCTCAACACGTATCGCGACCGCCCGGTGCCCGATGCCAAGATTGCGGTCTATCCGTTCAAGCGTGAATTCATCGTCGCCGCCTCGAGCATCGACGTACAATCCGGCATCTCGACGACCTGCTACCTCCCGGGCCCCGACACCCCCGAGCGCGAATGCTGGTACATCAACATGGGCGCAGTCGACAAGAGTTTCTTCACGACCGAAGCGCTGACGAAAGCCGGGCACTAAGCTCGCGCTTCACGTCAATCTCTTCCCAAATCCGGTTCCCCTTCCCACTATGGGAAATGGGTTAGGGGTTAGGTTAGCCCGCATTGTTCACGATTCCCGCGCAATCGTCCTTTCCGCGCGCTACTTGATCGCCAGTGCGTTCGGTGGCGAGCCTACGCCTCCTGGGATGTTGAGCGGCGCTGACGTCAGGAAGAAATCGTAGTTGCCGTCAACTGCGCATTCGTCCGCCAGCCCTTCGAGATTCCACATCTCGCCTATCGGCATCCCGAAGAACGCGAGCATGTGGAAGTGCAGAAACTCCATCTCCTCGCCCGCCGGCTTCGGCAATGCCTCGAGCGCGGGCGAATCCGACGCGACCGCAGCCAGGTGATTGTCCCATAGCCATCGTGCGGTGCGCTCGCTGCCTTCGATTCCCGGCACGACGGTTTCCTTCGCCAGCTCCGCTTTAATCTCGTCGCTGGCCGACAGGTAGAACTTGGTCCATCCGATGCGAATCAGCAGGATGTCGCCGGTCTGCACCTCGACGCCTTCTTCTTCGAGCGCGGCCTGCACGTCGTCGAGCGGAATCGATTTGGCCTTGGTGAAATCGATCGACTTGCCGACGCGATCGTAATACCGCGCCACGTCGGCAAGCACTCCGCGCCCTGCGATTCCGCGCCGCGCCAGGTTATCGATCCCAAGACGCGTCCCGCCGCGCCCGGTCATCTGGTTGTCGGGAATCCCGTTGTAGGCCCCATGCACCGGATGCTTCACGTGCGCGAGCGCGTCCCATTGCGACGACGCTTGCGGATAGAAGTTGTCGAGGAAGTCGTCGAGCACGAATTCCGCATTCGGGAAAATCTTCACGGTGTGCGTATGCTTGCCGCGCGTAAACAGAGGCGGGTCGGGGATGTTGATCGGGAGATTCAAGGCGAACACTTTGCCCGATCGAATCGAGTCTGCCGCGGCGATCACGCGATCGGGCGTCAGCAGATTGATGGTGCCGACTTCGTCGTCGTCGCCGAACACGCCCCACGCCGCGCCTGCTGGCGCGCCCGCGCGTACTGGCAGTTCGTTGTAGCTGGGAATCCGTGGTGCAGGGGATACCGCGTTGCGTACCGCCCGCGTCACCCGAGCCGCGACTTCGCCGACTTTTCGCACGGCCCCGCGCTGCATCCGCCCGACCGCGCTCTCGAAATCGACCGATGCGCGCGCGGCAGACGTGACGACCTCGGCAACTGTACTTTCTATGGACCTGGAGCTTTTTTTCGGCGCAGTTCGCTTCGACGCTTTAGCCGCGATCGTGCGCTTGGGGCCTTTCGATGCGGGCTTCTTGCGCTTGACCGCTTTGGGAGCGATTTTGCGGGCTTTGGGCGCCGCTTTATTAGCTTTCTTTTTAGGCTTGGCCAATGGACAGGACCTCCTGATTCGCTTGATCGCAACCGCATCTTCTCATTAACAAACCTCTCGCTAATGGCAAGACCAATGAAGGGAGGGATTTCCACCGCTCAAATGACCGCGATTCAGCCTTGAGACGGAATATCCGCGCTTGAGACGGAATATCCGCGATGGTACTGTACGGGATTGCTCCTTGCTCCAACCTGGGGCTGAAATCCGTAAGGAGGACGTGCAGCGCATGCGGCGCTACGAAACTATTTTTATTCTCCGCCCTGATTCGGGCGACCCCCAAATCAAGGAAGCCATCAAACGTTACGAGGGGATCATCGGAGCCGGCGCCGGCGAGATGATCGAAACCGAGGAATGGGGATCGCGCGAGCTCGCCTACAAGATCAAGGGTGAGCGCCGCGGCTTCTACGTTCGACTCGACTACGTTTCGCCCGGCCCCGTGATGAACGAGGTCGAGCGCAATTTGCGCATCTCGGACACCGTCCTGCGATACCTGTCGGTGCTGGTCGACGACAACGCCGACGTGGCGAAGGCGCGCGAGGAACTCGAGGCGCGCAACCGCCGTATTGCCGAGGCCAAGGCGGCGCAGGAAGCGCGCGCGGCGGCTCTGATGGCCTCGCGCGAGCAGCCAGCCGAGGAAGCGCCCGACGCTCCCGAAGAAATAATGGAAGCGGCGTCCGAGGAAATCGCCGGGCCCGAAGGTGACAGGGAACCGGATTGAGCTCGAAGGCCGGCTGCTCGGCCAGCCCGAGATTCGCATCACTCCCGCCGGCACTCCAGTTCTCCGCTTCACGGTCGAATGCGGCGCGCCCGGTGAAACACTAAGGCTCGGAATCGTGATGACGGGTGAATCGGTGATGGCGACGAAAGCAAAAGCGCTCCTGGAGCCGGGTCGGCAGGTCAA
The DNA here is from genome assembly GCA_963850125.1 of uncultured delta proteobacterium. Lineage (GTDB taxonomy): Bacteria > Desulfobacterota > Binatia > Binatales > Binataceae > Binatus. The sequence goes on from CAWKKB010000008.1 coordinate 18,527, forward strand.
GGTTATCGGAAGAATGAGAGCATTGAAGGGCAACCTGAAGAAAGACGACGGCTTCGAAGTGGTAGCCGAGTCGATTGAGCGAACTGAATAGAGCTTAAAACTTTCATCAAGGAACTATTTCTAGGGAATTTAAATGGCTGACGAGGAAAGATCTGAAAGAGGCGGCGACCGGGCGCGTGAAGGTGGCGGCGGACGCTACGGCGGCCCGCGGCCCGAGGGCGGCGATCGCGGCGAAGGCCGTGGCGGCGAGGGTCGCGGCGGCGGCGGGATGCGTCGCGGACGCCCGGGCGGGCGTCGCAAGGTATGCCGCTTCTGCGCCGACAAGACGCTCAAGGTCGACTACAAAGACGTGCGCACGCTCGGCAGCTTCATCACCGAAGGCGGTAAGATAGTGCCAAGCCGAACCTCCGGTAATTGCGCCAAGCATCAGCGCCAACTTGCGGTCGCGATCAAGCGCGCGCGCGTGCTCGCGCTGCTGCCGTTCTCGACGCTCGGGGTCTAGCCGGCTTAATCCAGTGACGCGCAAGGCTGTTATCGGAATGGTTCGCGCGGCCGCGTTGGCGGGGGCGTTCTTCCTCGCCGGCGGTGCAATACCGCTCATCGGCGGCGTCCTGATGATGCTCGCGCCCGCGCCAATCCTGGTCTACGCGATCGGCCGTCCTAGTCCCAACCTGCGTGCGACTATCGCGGTGCTGCTGGCGACCGCATTCGTGGCAATCCTGTGGGGACCGATCGGCGGTCTCGCATACTTCGTGTCGTTCGGCCTCGCGACCGCGATCGCGTGTTACATGCTCGAGCGCCGAATGTCGTTCGAAATGATCACCGCGGTCGGCGCCGGCATCATGGTTGCGGCTTCGGTGATCGCAGCGCTCTTGATCATGGGCGGTCCCGACGCACTCATCAAGACAGTCCACGACGAACTCGCCCAAGGGATGGCGCGCGGGCAGGACTTCTACAAGATGCTCGGGATGCAGGAGACGATTCCCCCAGACACGCAGGCCAGCGTCATCTCGCTCACGATGCATCTGTCACCGGCGTTCGCGCTGCTCGTCGCGGCGAGCTCGATGCTGCTCAACCTGCGCGTGTTCTGGCGATGGGCCGGGCCGCAGCGGCTGGCATACAGCCTGTTCGGCGATCTTTCGCGATGGTCGGCGCCGGAATGGATGATATGGCTGCTGCTCGCCAGCGGATTCGGGCTATTCATCCCGGTAACTGCGATTGGCGCCATCGCGCTCAACGGCTTCATCTGTATCGCGGCGGTCTATTTTTGCCAGGGACTTGCGATCATCGGATTCTATTTTCAGTCCCTGTCGGTCCCGTCGATTGTGCGGGGCATAATTTATTTTGTCGTGTTCGCGCAACCGGTGGTGGCTGCGCTGGTGGGCGTCGCGGGCGTCTTCGATATGTGGATCGACTTCCGGCGGCTCAAGCCCCCAAGCCCGGAAGCGAACAACCTGGGCGATTTCTTCTAAATGAGAAACCTAACCCGTAACCCCAACAGGACCCTCATCCCAGGCGCGGACGCCGTTCCCTCTCCCGCACGCGCGAGAGGGTTATTCGGTACTCAGGAGACGTAGAGGACGATGAACGTGCAAGTCATACTCAACGAAGACCTTCCCAATCTGGGAAGGACCGGTGACGTGGTCAAGGTCCGCGCCGGCTATGCGCGCAACTACCTGTTGCCGCGCAAGCTCGCGGTCGAGGCGGATCAGAAGAATATCCGTGCTTTCGAGCATCAGAAACGCACGGCCGCGCGCCGCGGCGAGATCAAGCGCAACGACGCGCTCGCGGTCAAGGCTAAAATCGAGGCGCTCACGCTGACGCTCCATGCCCGCGCCGGCGATGAGGGCAAGCTCTTCGGCTCCGTCACCAATATCGATCTCGAGCGCGCGCTCCGCGAGAACGGTCTCGATATCGAGCGGCGCAAAATTCACCTGCCCGAGCCCATCAAGCAGCTCGGAGATTTCACGGTGCCGGTCAAGCTCGATTCCGAGGTTGAAGCCAGCTTGAAGATTACCGTCGCGGCGCAAGCCGAGTGAGGACTTGCCCGATATGATCAAACTCTACGACTTCCTTTCCTGCCCCTACGGCCAGAAGGTGCGTATCGTGCTGGCCGAGAAGGCTCTGACCTACGATCTGGTCAATGTCGATTTAACCCAGCACGAAAATCGCAAGCCCGACTTCCTGCGGCTCAACCCGTTCGGACGGGTGCCGGTGCTGGTCGATGACGACACGACGATTTACGACTCGACTATCATCAACGAGTATCTCGACGACGAATATCCCGAGCCGCCGGTGCTGCCTCCGGTGGGTTCCAGTGCGCTGCGTTCGCGCGCGCGGTCTTTCGAGGACTTCGCCGACACCTCGTTCACGCCGCCAGTGGGCCAGCTAATCGCCGAGGTCTCGAAGCCCGAAGGCGACCGCGATCAGTCTCGCGTTCAGCGGCTCCATCAGTCGGTCGAGCGCGTGCTCGACTACCTGAACCACGAATTGCAGGGCAACAATTTCCTCGCCGGCGAGTTCTCGGTCGCCGACATCGGCTTCGCCCCGCGAATGCTTATCCTCAACGAGATCGGAATCGACGTGATGGGCAACAACCGCAACAACATCGACGCCTGGATCAAGCGGATGATGGAGCGCCCCAGCATCCGCAACCTGCAAGGCGTCGCCGCCGTACCGGTAGCAGGCGGCTAGTCGAAGTCCACGCAACCAAATTCCTGAAAAGAGACGCGCGCGCCGTCCGGGATTTCCGGACGGCGTACGACTTATTCGTCGGTGGCGGAGAGCGGGAATTCGAACCTCCGGTTCCGGATTAAGGCTGAATTTGCGGTTGTAGACCTTTGAGCGGCGCCTTCGATAAAGTTGCGGTCTATTGAGCGGCCTCGACGGCATTCACATCGGCCGCGTGGTTGGGGGCACCTACGAACGAGCGCGAGAACACTCATTCCACGCCATCACGGCTGCCGTTAGTTGGCCGCGAGCGCGAACTATCGGAATTGCGCAGTGGACTAGCAGATGCCACCTCCGGACAGGGGCGGCTCGGTGGAGTGTTCCTTATCTCGGGCGAACCGGGAATCGGCAAGACTTGTCTCGCCGACGAAATCGCCCGCGATGCCGCATCGCGTGGGATGCGAGTCGTGTGGGGGCGATGCTGGGAAGGCGGTGGCGCGCCGGCCTATTTGCCCTGGGTAGACGTCCTGCGCTCACTCATTCTCGAACAGCGCCCCGACCGGGAGAGGCACACTGCTCTGCCGCCTGAGATAGCACAGCTGATTCCTGAATTGTCGGCAGAGATCGTCCCGCCTCGTATTCCCTCCGATCCGGCTCAGGCGCGCTTTCGGCTGTTCGACGCGATCGCGACTCTGCTCAAGAAGGTCGCGAGTTCCGCACCGCTGCTGATAGTCCTTGACGATCTGCACGAGGCCGATCACGGCTCACTCGAACTGCTCAGTTCGTCGCCCGCGGACTGACGGATTCGCGGATCGTGATAGTTGGGACACATCGCGACGCCGAGGTGCGCCGTTCGCCCTATCTGTCCGAGACCATCGGCGAGATCCTGCGCCACGGTCATGCGATACAGCTTGCCGGTCTCGACCAGAATGAAGTGACACAGATGGTCGAGGACCGCGCGCAGCGCTTGCCGAGCGCCGCATTCGTGTCGGAGTTATATCGCGTCACGGCGGGCAATCCGCTGTTCGTCGATGGAGTAGTCCGGGTGCTGATGGCTGAGCGAAACCTCGGGACTTCGGATCGCATCGACCTGCGGGAGTTCAAGCTGCCCGAAGATGTACGCGGCGCGATCCGCAAACGTCTCGGGTTGTTATCGCCGCAAGCGCAGTCCGTTCTGGCCATCGCGGCTGTAGTGGGACAGGAATTCGACATTGTCTTGGTCAGGCGAATCAGCGACTTAAGCGCTGAAGCATCGGGTGAGTTGATGGACGAGGCGTCCGAAGTGGGTGTCGTCGCGCCCTCGTCGCATGACGGCTATCGCTTCACCCACCCGCTCATCCGCGAGTCGCTTTACAAGGGCTCGATCGAGGCGGAACGCACGCGGCTACATCGCGCGATTGGTGAGGAGCTCGAGCAGACGCACACCGCCAATCTCGCGCCGCATCTCGGAGCATTGGCGCATCACTTTCGCGAGGCCGGCGTCGTCGAGAAAGCGATCGAGTACTCGATTCGCGCAGGCAAAGCGGCGCAGACCCTTTATGCGTACAAGGAGGCAATTTCTCAGTTCGAAGCCGCGCTCGCGCTGATTCAGCGCCATAACACCGATCCCCGGCAACGAGCTGACCTGCTCAGGCGACTCGGGAGTCTCCTTCAGCGGGGGGACACGCTACTCGGAATCGAGCACCTGGAATCCGCGGCAGCAGCCTACGACGAGTTGAATCTTCCATATGAAGCTGCCGTTGTACGGCAGAGACTAGGTCAGTTCCTTGCAGCGCCAGGGCAACGGAGGGATACCGATCGGGCCCTGATACATCTGCACAAGGCCGAGTTGGTATTGAGCCAAAGCCCTCCAACTGGAGCACTTGTGAGCCTTTACTATGGCATCGGTGAGGCAACCGATCAGAAGGGTCGTATGCGCGAGGCATTGTCGGCCATTACCCAGGCCAAGGAAATCGCGGAACAGCTCGGCGACGATGATGCCTGCTGTGGCGCCACTGCCCGGCTCGCTCTCCAACTAGTCTGCGTGGGCCGAATAAGCGAAACTCTAAGTCTCTTAGATTCAACCTGGGATAGGTTACCTGCAATCAAAAACTCCGGCTGGTTCTTCGGCACGGTCTGGAGTAGTGGGTCAAGCTACCAGTGGTTGTGGGATCTCCGACCTGCCCTAGGATGGTACCAGCGGGGCCTCGCCAGTCAGCTGCCAAGCAAGTACCAGCGCGATGTCATGCATTTGCAGTTGGCATCCAACTATTTTGGGCTAGGCAAGATCGAGGCATGGCGCAACGAGTTGGCCGATTGGCGAAGCTTTGATGAGTCTATGCTGCTGACCGCCGAGGATACGCTGGCTCGAGCTGAAGGTGATTTGGATCGCGTCAGGCGTTTGCTGCAGGCGCAACTTGAACCCAAGGACACCAAGGCCGGCGGTTTCGGGACGCAATTCGGGATACGCAGAAACCTGGCGTCGATATTGCGCGAGTCGGGCGACAACGCGAAGGCAGAAGAAATTCTTCGGGCGCCACTTGCATTGTGCGACGGCGGCGAACCGCTCCTTCATCTTGAGATGGTGGTGCGTCCGGAGTTGGCTCTCAATTTGGCCGCGCTGGGAAAAGCGGAACCCGCCCAAGCTCAAATTCGTCGATGCGCAGAAATACTGGCCGCGGGCGAAGATTGGCGCGGGCTGACCGGTCACTATCACCGAGCAGCTGGATTCTGCGCGGCCACCGCCGGGAAAGAGGAAGACGGTAAGCATCACTTTGTACAGGCTATCGAGATCTTTCGACGATTTGAGTTGCCGTGGCTTCAAGCCGACACCTTTCGATTGTGGGGCCAGGCGCTCATTCATGTAGGGCAACCCCGCAGCGCGCTGGAAAAATTCGACGCCGCGATCGATATCTACCGTCGAATGGGCGTCGGACGAGGGTGGATCGACCGCACCATGGCGGAAAAAGCGCGCGCGTCCGATACTTCGTCGATCGAACCGGCATCGAACAACGAGACCGAATGCGTTTTCCGGCAGGAAGGTGAGTACTGGACCATCGAATATCAGGGTAAAAGGTGCAGGCTGAGAGACTCAAGGGGCCTCCGGTTTATCGCCAATCTGATTGGCGCTCCGGGACGTGAAGTTCGCGTGAACGACTTTGCCAACTCGATGGTTGGTCCACCATCGGCTCGTGATCGCCACGATCATCAAGCCGCCACAATTGCCGGAAACCTCGGCGACGCTGGAGCTATGCTCGACGCCCAGGCCAAGACACAGTACCGGCTGCGACTCAGAGAACTGCGCGCGGAACTCGAAGAAGCCGAAGGCAACAACGATCTCGGCCGCGCAGAAGGCGCTCGCGGCGAACTCGAAGCGATCGAGGGTCAGCTCGCGTCGGCGTTGGGCCTCGGCGGACGGGATCGCAAAAGCCACGCACACTCGGAGCGTGCGCGCTGGATGGTAACCAATAGCATCAAGCGCGCGATCGCCAAGATCGATCAGATGAACCCGCCGCTCGGCCGCCATCTGCACACGTGCGTTCGCACTGGAAATTTCTGCAGCTACACGCCCGACCCCGAACATCCCGTGGCCTGGCAGCTCTGACCTTCCCCGCGCCGCCTTCATCATCTTGTGATCGCACCGTCACTTCGTGACAGCGATTGTCACGCCTCTGGGGCAAGTTCGGAGGGGTGCGAACCAAGCATCGCAGGACAAGCAACTCGACGGCGCAGAAGGTACCGGCCACGGAGTCGATGCCGCTGTCCGTCCCATCACAGGAGGAGAAGGTCATGAGGACAATGTTCAAAACGGCGATCACCGCGGCTATCGCGATGGTCCTAATCGGGATGGGATTCGCCTCAAGGGCGAACGCTCAATGCGGAGGGTCCGAATGGTTAAAGCAGGGAGGCATCCAGCTGCAATCATTCGAGGAACAGCTTCAGGTCGGGACAGGCTCGTTCCTGCTGGTCTCAAGCCATCAAGGCTCCAACAATGGGATCATCGGCTTCTGGAAAGTGAAGTTCATTTCTGAGGGGAATGCCGGTATTCCTGATGGCACCGTGCTCGACAACGCCTTCCAGCAGTGGCACAGCGATGGAACCGAGATCACGAACTCCTCAAAGGCGCCGATAACTGGCGATTTCTGCCTGGGGGTCTGGGAGAAAAACGGACCATCCAGCTATCAGCTGAATCACTTTGCGTTGGCCTTCGATGCTTCCAGCAATTTCATCGGACCCGCTCAAATCCAGGAAAGCGTTACGGTCGATCGCAAAGCGGACCAATACACTGGCACCTTTACGATTGACCAATTCGATCCGATGGGGAACCCCCTCGCCCATGTCGCGGGTAACGTCGCGGCGACGCGCATCACAGTCGATACTCCTGTGGGCGACGTGCTCTGAGCGTCGACCCAAGCCGAGCCAGATAAGGTCAGAGCGGCGGGTTCTGGAAGTTATCTGAACAATGCCGGGGCGGAAGGCTGATAGCAGTCTCGCCCCGGCAAGTTTTTGGTCCAGGAAAGTCCTGAAACGAAAAACGACGCGCGCCGTCCGGTTTCCCGAACGGCGCGTGTCGTAATGATGGGTCAACGAATCTAGTAACGGCTCACCTAGACTAGATGATCCGGGGTCAGGTTAATAGCGGGAGTCCGCTCCCATTTCGTCTTCTTCGCTGCGCGTCGGTCCAATCCCGGTCGGGCGGAACAACAGCTTGGCGGCAAAGAGTTTCTCGCTGATGCGCCCCTGGGATTTCAGTTGCCCGCCATGACGCTTGCAGTGCGGACAAGGCATCGTACCGCCGAGCAGGCTGGCGTTCTGAGGCGTTATCCTGAGGTCGAACTTAAACCCGCAGCCGGGATTCTGACAAATCGTGCGGTAAACTATTCCCGGCAGGCCGGTGCTTTTGGTTTCGTGTCTGCTGACTGCTGTTTGCATTTTCTCTATCCTCCGCTCCCGCGCTTTCGCGAGAGGCTCGCATCAAATTAAAGTAATCACGACTTGCAACTTAGACGTAAGAACCTCAATCAGGTTTCAAGCAAATGACGTGCCTTCGACGACAATTGGCGGCAAGAAGCAAAATTGAGTAAAATCAGGCTAAATCCGCACGTATTTTGTCTGTTCGATATGACTGACTCCTGCCCCTATCCGGAAATTCCTGCGGTATCTGCCACAAATCGCGATTTCGCGAACAATTGCTGTGGCGTTTTGGGACTGGATGAGTAGCTTTCGATGATGGCCCCTTACACCTATACTTGGCGGGCTTATCTCCCGAGGTTGGCTGCGAAAATGACGATTCGAGGCAATTTGTCCAAATGAGAACGCTGGCGCTTGTGATGGCCGGAGGGCAGGGTACCCGGCTTCATCCTCTAACTAGGGATCGCGCCAAGCCGGCGGTGCCGTTCGGAGGCAAATATCGCATCATCGACTTCGTTCTCTCCAACCTCGTCAACTCGGGCATCTACGCAATCTACGTGCTCGTGCAATGGCGATCGCAATCGCTGATCGAGCATCTCAAGGACGGATGGCAATTCGGCGGGATGCTGCCCGACCACTTCGTGATCCCGGTGCCGGCCCAGATGCGGATGGGCGAGTTGTGGTACCAGGGCACCGCGGACGCGATTTTTCAGAATCTCAATCTTATCGACGACACCAAGCCCGACCTGGTCGCGGTCTTCGGCGCGGACCATATCTACCGGATGGACATCCAGCACATGATCGAGTTTCACATGGAGCGCAAGGCGGCGGTCACCGTCGCGACGCTGCCGGTGTCGGTCGACGAGGCGGACCAGTTCGGCATCGTGCAGGTTGATTCGGGGCTGCGCGTCTCAGGCTTTGTCGAGAAGCCCAGCAATCCGCCGCAGATGCCCGGCGCGCCCGGACGATCGCTGGCCTCGATGGGCAACTACCTGTTCAGTCCCGAAGTGTTGCGCGAAGCCCTGATCGAAGATTCGATCAACGAGAACAGCAATCACGATTTCGGCCGGGATCTTATCCCGGCGCTGATCAACCGGGTGCCGGTTTACGCGTACAACTTCATGACTAATCGGATCCGCGGCGACTCGGAGGTCAATCTCAGCTACTGGCGCGACGTCGGGACGCTCGACGCCTACTACGAGGCCAACATGGACCTGCGCGACGCGCGCCCGCATCTGAACCTGTACAATGCGTACTGGCCGCTGCGCACGGCGTACTACGATCAGCCGCCGGCGAAATTCGTGTTCGACGAGAACGGGCGGCGCGGCCTGGCGCTGCATTCGGTAATCGGCGAGGGATGTATCGTGTCGGGCGGCGCGGTGCGCAACTCGGTGCTCGGGCGCATGGTGTTCGTGCACTCGTACAGCCTGGTCGAGGACTCGGTCATCATGGACTATGCGGAAATCGGGCGGCACGCGAAAGTTCGGCGCGCGATTATCGACAAGAACGTGTACGTCCCCGAGGGCGAAGAGATAGGTTATGACCTCGAGCGGGACCGGCAGCGATTTTTCGTCACCGATTCGGGCCTCGTCGTGATTCCCAAGGGCCCCAAGCGCGAACGGTCGGTACTGTAGATGGCGCCAGCTTCTCCGTCTGCAAATACAAACTTCGATTCGCACGACGCGCAGGATTTGACCGGCGATGTCTTGAAGCGTGCCGCCCTTTCGGCCGACGGCAAGCATGAGCCGGTTTTTCCGCTGTTGAACGGACCCCCGAAGAGCACCCGCATCAAGCTCGGCGTGAAGGATCGGATCGTCTTCTGGATGCTGGTGGCCGCGCTGCATGCGCTCAGCCTGCTGCCCGACTTCATTCTGTACAAATTAGGAATCGCCTGCGGTTTGATCTTTCATCGCTTCGACCATCGGCACCGGCGAATCGGAATCCGCAATCTTGAGATCGCATTCCCCGAAAAGAGCGACGAGGAGCGCGAGCGTATCCTGCGCGCGTCGTACATCAACCTCGGCCGCACCGGTGCCGAGTACGTCCGGCTGGGTGGTTTCTTCTACCGCCGGATAGCACGCCGGGTCACCTACAATCGGCTGGACGTCTGGAACGATCTGACGCCGAGATACCCTGGCAAGGGGGCGCTGATCCTGACGGCACACTTCGGCGGCTTCGAGTTGCTGCCCATGGGCCATGCGCTGCACGGCTTCCAGATAGGCCTGGTGCATCACACGCAGCGCTTCCTGGCGGGCGACGACCTGGTGTCGTTCATCCGCGAGCGTGCGGGTGTGCAAATAATTCGCAAGCATACGGCGGCGCGCGAGATGCTGCGCTCG
>CAWKKB010000009.1:0-449733 GCA_963850125.1 uncultured delta proteobacterium
CACGGTAGACCGGTCCCCACTGGGGAGTCAGTTTTCAGATGTGGAGTTCCTCCCAGACTTGCTCGCCGCGATCGAAGCGGTCGCGCGAGAGTGCTGAGGCGTCGAAGGCGCCGTATTTGCCGTTGGCGATCAGGTCGGCGAGGGCCTGGCCTGCGCCGTAGGATTGCATCACGCCGCGGCCGCTGAACGAATGCGCTTCGTAGACGCGTTTTGTCGGGTCGGCGCGCCCGACGATCGCGCTGCGGTCGGGACTCACTTCGTACAGCCCGGCCCATCCGGTGACGTGGCGCAGACGTTCCATCGAGGACATCCGCGCGTACATCCGCGGCCAGATTTCATTCAAGAAGAATGGCTCGCCGTCGTAGTTGAAATGGTAACCGGGCGGCTCGTCGGGTGGCGAGTATCCGGCCAGGATGTGCGGGCCTTCGTTGTGGAAGTACACCCCCGAGGTGTCGACGATCATGCCGTAGTTCGCGAGGTTGGTCTCGCGATTGTCGACGATGCAGACCTGGCGACGTATGGGCTGCGTCCAGTTGCGCAGTCCGAGCAGCTTCATCGCGGTCGGCGACCACGCTCCACCGGCGACGACGATCGAGTCGCAGTTGAGCTCGAAGACGCGGCCCGTCTCGGCCTCGCCGGGGCCGTCCTGCGTCATCATGCGGATGAGACCCTCGTCGGTATGCGGCTCGTCAGACTGCCAGCATTGAAGACGCACATCGGATTCGCCCGCATCGATCGCGACGACGTAGGTGCGATCGAGAAACTGGGCGCCGAGTTTCAACCCGCGGGCGCGATAGTGCTCCTTGAGCAGGTTCGGGTTGATGAGCCCGTCGGAGGGGGAAAACGTCGCGCCGGCGATGCCGTCGAGCTTGTCGATTTCGGGCACGCGGCGATTGACCTCGGCGGGAGTCAGCGCCTCGATCTGATGGCCCAGCTCGCGCTGGAGCGGGATATGCTCGACGGCGCGCGCGAAGGTTTCGTTGTCGTAGAGCCAGAGATAACCCTTCTGGCGAAAGCCGACCTCATCGCGCACGCGCTCGTAGTACTCGATCGACGCGCGGCAGAGCGCGATATTGACCCGCTGCCACCAGGTGGCGCGTACGCCGCCCGCATTTTTTTCGCTCGAGCTGAGGCGTCCGCTGAGATCTATATCGACGGCCAGTGCTTTGAGGCCGCGCTCGGCGAGCCCCATCGCGACCGAACTCCCGACAACGCCAGCGCCGATCACAATCACGTCGAATCGCTTTTCGTTGCCCGCATTCACGCATCGATTCTATCAAAGTAGTTTGGTTGAGGGACGCGCGGGCAATGGCATACGAATTCGAGCGAGGTGGTCGAAATAGACGCTTGGCTGTTGAGGTTTTCAGCAAAACGTTTCACGTGAAACGTTCTTCAGTTGGGGATTATGCTAATGTTGACTCCACGCCCAAAAACGGCTTGAATTACTTAGCATAAATTCCCCGTTCGGCGCTCCGGCTCAAAATCAGGAGAACGAACGTATGGAGTTTCACGAGAACGTACGGACGACCGAACACGAAAAAGCCAAATGGCCCAGACAGGGTTACCTGATCGCTAGGACTGGCAAGGGTATAACTTTGCGCGTCGTGTATTCAGACGAATCCGGAGTCGGCAACATCGGTAAAGAGCCGATTACTGTCGTGACCGCCATTGTTATCGACATGGATCGCGACTGGCACGCGATCGAGCACGACCTGAATCAGGCTCGTATTCATGCACCAGACACGGTGCTTGAAACTAAACGAGTACTGAAGGGCAAAAAGTTTTATTCCCTGCTACGCAAGAACGCCGATTTGGAGCAGCAAATTGATGGAGCGCTACATCCCAATGCGAGCCAAATAGCGAAAGAGGCTTTCGAGGCCAGACAGTGCTTGCATAAAGTCTTTGAGGTACTTATCAAGTATCGCATCCCGATCTTCTATGGTGCCGTGGATCGGCAAGGCTTTATTGACTATCAGAAACGGCCACGCGCAACCGAAGAGGATAAAACGGCGACGGCTTATGACATTGCATTTTCCGAGTGCCTTGTGCGACTTGATTCAACCGCGTGGACATTTACAAGCGAACGGCTCTTGTGGATCGCAGATCGTAGCGACAGGCAGCGTGAACCAGCAACAAAATCCGCACTGGAACTTTATCGCTTAGGCCAGATTACAAGTATCGCGAAGCAGTTAGGTAAACCTGAAGATATATCGCGCATCTCCGTAGCGGACACGATTTACTTCGGCCATTCTTCCGAATCGGTGGCACTCCAATTAGCTGATGTTTGCTGCTCGACCGTCACGAATTATTTGTTGGAAGAATCGTACGGATGGACTTACAGCGCTACAGATCAATATTGGATCATTCGTCGCCAGGTGGTGAACGATGGTAGCCCGATTATTCTGAAACCGTGACGCGTGCTCTCTTGCGAATCGATTTCCAAAAGCATACATCGATTTAAGTATGAAATTGGTTCTCGATCCCGATGTCGAGAAAGTACTCGACTTTATGGCGCGTGAAATTAAGGGCGAGCGGCTTTTGTTCGTAGCGCGGTCTGTGGCGAGAGTCGCTGAACTGTCGTGGACAGATGCCGTTCCACGCGCGCCGTCATCGAACGCGATCGAACTGTCAGAATGGGCCGGTCTTGCTATCGAGCGGACGCACGATTAGCTGCCATTTTACCAAGTCCGAATTTGGACCGTAGCATTTCCACTTCTCGTGCGCGTCATCCGTAGCGGGCGGGAAGTCTTGCCCGACCGTTCGCACGATTTCATATTTGCAAAGCGTGCACCAATAGACTCCAGATTGCGGTACTCGCGTTTCAGGAGAATAGACCAAGTTAAACGTGCTGGCGTGTTTCCCGTTCGGAATTAACGCGATCCCGTCTTTGTGATACGGCACGAGCGCTATCTTTCTTTAGGCTGCTTGGCAGGTTGCTCCGCAAGTATCTTGATCACTTTGCGGAGTTTCGCTGGATCGACGTGCTTTAGCTTCTCGCGCAGCTTTTGATCTTCCTTCCGAGTTTTTTCTGTGACTGGCACGCCGCCACTTTAGCGCAGCGAGCCTGACACGGCTAGCGCTCGACAGTTTGAAGCATCTTCTCAAACATCGCGGGGTCTTTCCGGTTATTGAACCTGAACGCAAACTCGTTCAGATAGAGCGGCAAATATGCATCCGAGACGTGATGGTACGAGCCGATGATCCCGCGTTTGAGAAGACTCCAGAACGATTCAATCGTCTGCGTGTGAACGGTGCCGACAACGTAAGTGTGATTTGTGTGCTGGACGGTCTTATGAACGAAGCCATGCGCTCCGAGATTGCGATAGCCGCCGTGTTCGTCCGTGGCGACCAGCTTCGCGTTGGTTGAAACCGCACGCTTGACGAAAGCGGCCTGCGTATCGAAACCGATGCCGTCGAGCGCCTGACACACGATGTTTCCCTTGCGAGCGATAGCGCCGATGACGGGCACTTTCTTGGCGGCAGCTTCGCGCTTGTTCAGGCGCTTGTTCCAATGTTTGTTCTTCTCCAATCCGCCGATATACGTTTCGTCCACTTCGACTATGCCACCATCTTCGCCCAACGGCGGGATCACGTCGCCGCGCATCGCGGCTCGCAAGCGCATCGCGACATACCACGTAGTGCGATAGGCGTGCGTCGAATCTTCCCCGAAAATGACGCGGTGCAACTGAAGGGCGCTAATTCCCTTCTTCGCCGTGAGCATCAGGTAGCCAATCGTGAACCAGAGCTTGAGCGGGATTTTCGTATTTTCGAAGATCGTCGCCGAAATTAGGCTAAAGCGATAGCCGCCATTCTTACGGCATGTCAGGACTTCGCCAGTCTGCTTATCGACCGTCTCTTTCCCGCTCTTGCAAACCCAATGATATGGACGCGCTTTCAGCGCCCAAACCTTCTCATTGCCGCATCGCGGACAACGCACGCCATTCGGCCAGCGCTGTGCGAGCAGGGCTTTACGGCAGGCTTCTTCATCTGGGAGCAAGGCATCAAATTCAGCTAGCGTCTTCATGCTCTGAATACTAGCGAATTGTTAGGTTGGAGTCAACTGTAGCATAATCCCCCTTCAGTTCAGGAGAACGGAACGCGAACAGTCTTAATCGTAGTAAAACCCACCGTGGGTTTCAGACTTCCTTCGGCCGGGTAATCCCTGCACCTTAGTATCAACGGGGGTTGTGCGGGGTGGTTGCGGGCTGCCAATTTTGTATGGATGTGCACGCTGGCGATTTATTTTCGGGCTACGCGCGATTGTCCGGTTGTGATTGCGGCTAATCGCGATGAGTTTCTTGAACGGCCGGCGGGGGATCCTACTACCCTGCTGGAGCATCCCCATGTTGTTGGCGGGAAGGATCTCAGAGCGGGAGGGACCTGGCTCGGAATTAGTGAGAACGGAATTGTTGCCGGCCTGTTGAATCGGAGGGCGGCGGAGGACGGAGGCAATCCGCAGGCGCGATCGCGCGGTCTGCTCTGCCTCGACGCGCTGCGGCGGCGGACTGCGGCGGAGGCGGCCGAGTTCGCATCGCGTGAGCGCGGGTCGGATTACAATCCCTTCAATCTGCTGATGGTGTCGCGGACCGAAGCGTTCGTCGCTTACAATCGCGGCGCGTCGATTGACGTTGTCGAAATCAAGCCGGGGCTCCATCTGCTGTCCAATCTCGATCTGAATGATTTCGAGTGTCCGAAGATTAGCGCATCGTACGGGAAGTTCGCGGAGCTTGGGCAGCGCGAGGATTTTCAGCGCGCTCCGATCGGGCAGCGTGCTGCGCTGGGGGCGTTGTTGGCCGATCATAATACCCAGCTCGATGCACGATCAGGACGGCCTAATGCGTTGTGCTTGCATCTCGACAATTATGGGACTCGATCGTCGAGCTTGATTTTTATGCGCGGGGATACGGCGGAGATTGCGCATTACTTTGCGCCGGGGCCGCCGTGCAGAACCGCGTACTCGACGGCGATCGTGCCGCGCGGGGCGGCAGCACAGGAACCTCACCCCTAACCCCTCTCCCTTCTGGAGAGGAGAACAAAGGGAGGGCGCTGAACAAGGACCTCACCTTTATCGTCTCCTTCAAGAGAGGGAAGAAGAATCAGGGGGCGAAGTAGGCGGCTATGCCCGTGAGGATGAAGCATCCGATGGCGATTGAGGCGGAGGCCAGGAAAATCGAGGCGAGGAACGGAGGCTCGATCACGAAAAACAGGATGAAGCCTGCGACTATCGCTACTACGCTCGCGATTATCGCGAAGACCATGCTCACCGTGCGCAGTTGCGTCATCGCGGGACCCCCGGTCGCCGGCCGCGAAATGATTCGCTTGACGCCAGGGCGCATCCGAGTATACGCCGAGGGTTCATCGTGCACCGTCGCCTGACGGGAGCGATCGGGGGTTTTGAATTGATGGGCATTTCCGGTCGGGGCTCGCGTCGCGGGCCCGTAATCTGTCTGATTGTCGCGATTGCCGTGGCCATTGCAACCGCGCTTCCGAGCCGCGCGCAATTGGGCGAGTCGGGGCTCAATTGGCAGCAACGCTTCCTTGGAATTCTGCCGCTGGTCAAGCCGGACCCGAAAGATCCGGTGGTGGTGACGGTCAATGGCGCGGCGATTACGGCGGCGGAAATCAGCGACTACGCGAATACCGAGAAGCATATGATCAACGCGACCACCACTGAAGAATCCAAGGCGGTGTTTCGCGATGCGGCTGAAAATCTAATCAACCGGCAACTGCTGCTGCAGGAGGCCGCGAAACGCAAAATCACGATCCCCGACCCCGAAGTGGCGCAGCGCGCGCGGGAGTTCCAGATCGGCGGCGCAGAAGGTCAGACAGCTCCGGTGACGGGCGCGCCGGATGCGCAACTGATGGATGCGGTGCGCGGGTCGATGATGATCGAGAAGATGCTCGACGACGAATTCCGGGCGCATCATGTGCAGCCGACTGACGCGCAGATTCAGCAGTACTACGAGGAGCATCGCGATCTGTTCGTGAAGGATCCCGGCGAAGTGGAGATTGCGCATATCGCGGTGAAGCTTCCACCCAACGCGACTGACGCGCAGAAGAAGGCGGCTGCCGAGAAGATAATCAAGGTCTACAAGGAAGCGCAGAAGAGCAAGGACTTCGCCGCGCTCGCGAAGCAGAACTCCGAGGACACCGAGTCGGCGGCGAAGGGCGGAGACCTCGGATATTTTCGGCCGGGGCAGTTGCCGCCGGTGGTCGACAAGATGGTGTTTGCGACGCCGGTCGGGCAGGTGACGCAGATTCTTCAGTCGAATCTCGGCTACAGCTTTATCAAGGTGGTCGCGCGGCGCGGAGAGACGGTCGCGCCCTTGCCGGAAGTAAAGGCGAAGATCGCGATGTTCATCCTCGACGAGAATGAGGACGCGGTGGTGAAGGCGATGCTCAAGAAGCTGGCGAAGGGGTCGAAGATAGAGTTCAAGAAGGCGCCCGGGGAGAGCGCGGCGGCGAAGGATGGAGAATAGGAACGGGAATACACGTTTAATGTGAAACCCACCGTGGGTTTCACGCTTCCTTGGGCAGGGGTGACCCCTGCACCCAGCATTTACAAGAGGAGGCGGCCGCCTTCGAGGGTTAGGACGGAGCCGGTGGCGAAGTCGGTCTCGCAGAAGAAGACGACGGCGCGAGCTACGTCTTCGGGGGTGCCCATCTTTTTTGTGAGCGTGCGACTTACCAGGCGTTCTACTTCCTTCTTCGAGTAGTTCTCGGGAGGCATAACCATGCCTAGCGCTATGCAGTTGACCTGGACCTCGGGGGCTAGCTCTTTGGCGAGTGCTTTGGTGAGACCTATCAAGCCGCTCTTTGAGACTGAATATGGTAGATAGTCCTTGTAGGGGCGGATGCCGGCCCAATCGCCGAGGTTGACGATTTTTCCAGCGCCTTGTTGGCGCATCGCAGCGGCGGCGAACTTCGACAAGAAGAATGGCGCCTTCAGGTTGGTATCGAGGTTTGCGTCCCAGTCGCGCTCGGTGAGTTCTTCGATAGGAGTAGGCGCGAAGATTGATGCTGAGTTTATCAGGATGTCGATTCGGCCGAATGCGTCGAGGACGTTTGCAACCATCTGCTCGGTTTCAGCGACGTTCTCGAGGTTGGCGCGAAAGGCTTGCGCTTTGCCACCGTTAGATGTGATCTCGGCGACTACTGCGTCTGCTTCGGATTGCGAGCTGCGATAGTGAACCGCGATCGAAGAGGCGTGAGCGGCGAGATCTAGCGCGATCGCACGGCCTATGCGGCGGGCTCCGCCGGTTACCAGGGCGACTTTGTTTTTTAGATCCAATTAAGAGAGAGATGCGTGGATTGCTTTTACCAGGGCCAGGTTGTCGGAGTGGCCGGTTTTTGATGCGGTGACGTGGGCGTGCAGCGGGCGGCCTAGCAGGTAGAGGTCGCCGATCAGGTCGAGGACTTTGTGGCGCGCGAATTCGTCGGGGAAGCGGAGCGTGGTGTTCACCACCTTTTCATCGTCGACCAGGATCGCGTTGTCGATGCGAGCGCCGCTGCCGAGGCCCAACTGTGCGAGCTTGCGGAATTCCCAGACGAAGCCAAAGGTTCGCGCCGGTGCGATCTCGCGAGTGTAGGCGTCGGGCGAAGTCAGCTCGAAGTGCAACTGCTGAATGCCGATCGGTTTGGGGTAATCAAGCGTGTAGTCGATGATCAGATGGTCGGCGGGGTCGACCTTGATGAATTCGAGGCCCTCGCCTTCCTCGCCAACAATGATCTTGCGCTTGATTCGGATCGGATTGACGGTCGCGTCCTGATCGGTGAGTCCCGCCTCGCCGAGCTGCTTGCAGAATTCGAGCGCGGAGCCGTCGAGCGCGGGCACTTCGTCGTCAGTCTTGATCAGCAAATTGGTGATGCCGAACGCATGGAGTGCCGACAGCAGATGTTCTACCGTGCGGACCGATCGGCTGCCGCTGGTAAGGGTCGTGTTGTAGCCGGTATCGGTGACGTTCTCGAAGCGGACGGGGATGGCGGTCTCATCGGCGAGCGAAGTGAACACGATTCCGAATCCTGCCGGCGCGGGATGAAGGATGACTCCCGTCTTGAGGCCGGTGTGAAGCCCCTGCCCGCCCATCACGATCGACCGCGCAACGGTTCGCTGCGGAATCGCGCCGGCGCGAATCGCCTTGCGGCCGGCTGCGCGGACCTCGGCGCTCATGCCGCGCGCGCTGGACGGATCAGGCCCTGCAGAATCGCCCTCGAGCGCACGCGCGATCGAGGCGAGCAATCCGCTGACCGAGAATGGCTTCTGAATAAAGTCGGCGGCGCCGAGCTTGGTGGCGGCGACTGCGCTTTGGATGTTGGCATGGCCGGAGATCATGATCACAGGCACGCGCGGCTGCTCGGATTTGATTCGCCGCAGCAGCTCGATGCCGTCCATTTCGGGCATCCATACGTCGAGCAGAACGATCGCGGGGCTCTCGCGCGCAATTAAATCCATCACGCCCGGCGCGTTGCCGGTATCGACGACGCGAAAGCCTTCGTCGCTTAGAATTCCACGCAACGACGACCGAATCCGCTCCTCATCATCCACCACCAACACGGTCTCATTCACGTTCGATTTTCTCCGGGAAGCGCGCCTGGTCGCAGCGCGGTGCAGGTCGCATCAGCCGGTTGCCTTTGCGAATTGTTGGACTTTAACAGGAAATTCGAGCACAAATCTACTTCCGCGCGGCCGGTTGTCGGTCACGCGCACGAAGCCGTGATGGTCGGTGACGACCGCGGAAACAATCGCGAGGCCGAGGCCGGTGCCGCCTTTTTTGCCCGAATAGTACGGCTCGAAGATGCGCGTGCGCAGACGCGGATCGATGCCCGGGCCGTTGTCGGCGACCTCGAGAGTGACGAGCGAGTTGTTTGACAGGCGGTGACTGCGGACCTCGATTCGCGGGCCGGCGCCGTTGTGATTGATAGCAGTCACCGCGGCGACGGCATTGTCGAGCAGGTTGACGAGCGCGCGTTTCATCGCGTCGCGATCGATCGGGATGAGCGGAACCGCGGGATCGAGCGCGAGCGCGAACTCGACGTTGGGATTCGCCTCGCGGAAATTCGCGACGGTCTCACTCGCGAGGGCGTTGATGTCGCCGGGAACGGGATTCAGATGCGGCATCCTTGCGAACGCCGAAAACTCATTGACGAGCCGCTTGAGATCCTCGACTTCGCCGATGATGGTTTTGGTGCATTCTTCGACCAGCGCGGATTCGATCCCGGGGCGGGCGCCGAGCTGCCGGCGAAGCCGTTCGGCAGATAGCTGGATCGGAGTCAGCGGATTTTTGATCTCATGTGCGATTCGACGCGCGACTTCGCGCCACGCCTCCATCCGCTCGACCTTCGCGATCTGGCTGACGTCCTCGAAGAACAGCACGGTTCCGGCCGGCTCGTCGGGAACGTCGCCGAGCGGACTCGCGGTCATCATCAGCTCAGTCTCGCTGCCCGCGACTTCGAGCTTGACTGTAGAGCGCGCTTCGCGCGGGCGTGTCGCAAACGCGAACACGTCGTCGAGCACGCGCGCCAGCGCGGGCGGGAACGCGCCCTGGTAGTTGCGTCCGATGACGGCGGCGGCGCTGAGATCGAGCAGCCGCTCGGCGCATGGATTGATGGTCGTGACGACGCCGTCGTGATCCAGTCCGACGACGCCAGCCGACACGTTGCGCAGCAGAGTCTCGGTGTATTGGCGGCGGCGCTCGAGCTCGGCGGCGGACGAGCGCAGATCGGCGGTCATCTGGTTGAAGGAATCGACCAGTTGCCCGATCTCGTCGTCGCCCACCGCGGGAATGCGAAAATTGAGATCGCCGCCGGCGATGGCCTGCGTCCCGCGCGCGAGCAGCTTGATCGGGCCGGTGATACCGCGCGAAAGATAAATCCCGAACCAGCTCGCCAGCGTCACGACCACGAGTCCGATCAGTACCAGGGTCAGCAGATAGCTGTTCATGATTGGCTGGCGCAGGATGCGCAGCTGGAAATAATCCTCGGAGCCGCGCGAGATGTTGGTCGCGCGCGTCGCGAGGCTCTGCGGCAGGTAGTAATCGACCAGCACCGCGCCCAGAACGTTGTCGGTTTCGCTCGAGACGTAAATCGGCGCCGAACCGCGCACCACGTCGGCGTTGCCGAGGCGGTCAGTGCGAGTGAGTGCCTGCCCCTTCAGCGTCTGCGAGATGATCGGCGAATCGGGTGACGCGCCGATGCCGGTGGGCGTCTTGGGACTGATGTCGATGAGCAAGAGTTTGCGATCGGCGGAGAAGACCTCGATGGTGCCGAGGTTGTATTCTTCCTGCTGCTTGTTGATGAACGCCTTCAGCTCGTCACGTTTCTCAGGCGCAAGCAGTCCCTTCGCCGAGATTTGCTGTGCCAGCACGCGGGCGAAATGCGACGCGTTGTTGGCCGAGTTCAGATAATACGTCTTCGCAATCTCGAGCGAGTCGTTGAGAATCTGCTCGTACTCGGGATTGAACCAGCTGTTGATGTCGGCGTGGAGGAACACGCCGGACACGTAGAGCAGGAATGCGCTCGGGATGAGAGCAACGGCGATGAAGCCCGCGACCAGCCGGACCTGGAATTTCGATCCGATGAGTCCGCGGCGGCGCTCGAAGATGACCTTGGCGAGATTGCGTCCGACCAGGAACAGCATCAAGCCGAGCAGCAGGAAGCTCAGGTTGAAAAGAGATATGACCGCGAGGTTGGAGACCAGCGAGGTGTGGCGCGTCAGCGGAGGCAGCTCGGTCTGCGCGAGGACGAAGGCAACGAGGGTCGCGCCGGCCACGCCGACCGCGATCAGCTCGCGCCGGCGCCGCTTGCGCTCTGCGAGCCGATGCGGGCTTACATTCTTTACCGCTGCCAATTCGTCAATGCCTCATCAGCGAAAGGAATATGGTCGCAATGATGCTGATAAGAATGCAGGTGGCGAGCGGAAAATAGAAGGTGAAATTGCCGCGCTGGATGTAGATGTCGCCGGGCAGCTTGCCGATAAACGGCACCGACGAGAATCCCCACAGCAAAAGTCCCACGACTATGATCGCGATACCGGCGAAGACCAGGCTTTTTCCTATCGGCGCCATCGCAGATATGCCTCGACACCGATTGTACAAGACGGGCGCCCCTGGCAATACAAGGGCGCCCTGCCCTATCCGCGGGGTTACGCGTGCGCGTGGGCGTGCGATTTGGCGCCGGCGGCCTCGCGCGCCGCGAGCGTCTCCTTGATAATCTTTTCAGCGACCGGAGCTGGGGCCTCTTCGTAGTGCGAGAAATGCTGCTCGAAGGAGCCGCGACCAGATGTGATCGAGCGCAGGTCCGGCGCGTATTTGAGCACCTCCGACATCGGCACCTGCGCCTTGATCACCTGGCCGTTGCCCTTGCTGTCCATCCCGAGCACCTTGCCGCGGCGCGAGTTCAGATCGCCAATCACGTCGCCCATGCATTCGTCGGGGCATGCGACCTCGATCGCGACGATCGGTTCCAGGATGATCGGCCGGGCTTTTTCCAGACATGCCTTGAAACCCATCGAGGCTGCAATCTGAAACGCCATGTCCGATGAATCGACGTCGTGATAGCTGCCGTCGAACACGGTGACTCGGACATCGACCAACGGATAGCCTGCCAGGAAGCCCTCAGGCAGAGTGTTGCGCACGCCCTTTTCAACCGACGGGATAAAGTTGCGCGGGATGACGCCGCCGACGATATTGTCGACGAACTCGAAGCCCTTGCCGCGCTGCATCGGCTCGATCTTGAGCCAGCAATCGCCGTATTGGCCGCGGCCGCCCGACTGACGCTTGTACTTTCCTTGCGCCTCGGCGCGTCCCTTGATCGTTTCCTTGTACGGAACCTTGGGCGCTTGCAACTCGACGTCGACGTTGAACTTCCGGCGCAGCTTCTCGACCGTGATTTCGATATGCATCTGGCCGGTGCCGGAGAGGATGATGTCGTGGGTCTGCGGATCGCGATGCATCTCGAGCGCGAGGTCTTCCTCGATCAACTTCTGCAGCGCGGCGGACGACTTCTCCTCATCGCCCTTGGTTTTGGGACGAATCGCGAAAGAGATGACGCCATTGGGACGCGTCAGCGGCGGCATCACGAGCACGGGAGCTTTCTCGTCGCATAGAGTATCGCCGGTGGTGGTGTCCTTGAGCTTGGCGACGGCGACGATTTCGCCCGCGATCGCACTGGCAATGGGAGACTGCTTTTTGCCTTCGAGCCGCAGCAACTGGCCAAAGCGCTCCTTCGATTCGCGGGTAGAGTTGAGAACCGAGCCGTCGCTTTGCGCGCGGCCCGAAATGATGCGGAAGATGGAGAGCTTGCCGGCGAACGGATCGATAATAGTCTTGAATACCAGCGCGGCGAACGGCGCTGCCGGATCGGCGGCACGACTTACGGGCTCACCGCTGCTGGGATTCTGGCATTCCACCGGCGGACGCTCATTGGGCGCGGGCAGGTAAGTCGTGACGGCGTCGAGCAGCGGGCCGATGCCGATATTCTTTGCGCCGGAGCCGCAGAACACCGGCGTGATTTTGCGATCGACGACGGCCGCATGCAGCGCGGCACGAACTTCGGCGTCGTCGAGGGTGCCCTGGTCGAGATATTTTTCCAGCAGCTCGTCATCGGTCTCGGCGACGGCTTCGAACAGCGCAGTGCGCGCCGCTTCCGCTTGAGTCTTCAGCTCGGCGGATAGTTCCTCTTCCTTGAATTTGCCGCTGGTGTCGGCGTAGGTCAGCGCCTTCATCGCGAGCACGTCGACCACGCCCTTGAAGCCAAGCTCCTCGCCAATCGGGATCGTCAGCGCGACGGCGCGCGCGCCAAGAACCTTCTCGAGATCCTTCATCGCTGCGTCGAAGCTAGTGCGCTCGCGATCGAGCCGCGACACGAAGGCGATCCGCGGCAGATTAAGAGTCTCGGTCGCCGCCCAGATTTTTTCGGACTCAACCTTGGTGTCCGAGCCGGGACTTACTAAAAAAACGACGCCGTCCACTGCGCGCAGAGTCGTGAGCGTCTCGGGCAGGAAGGCGGTGTAGCCGGGAGTGTCGGCGAAAATTACTTCGGTTTTTTTCCAGTTGAGATGATTGAACGCGGAACTGATTGAAATGTGATGCTTGGTTTCTTCGGGCTCGAAGTCCATCGCGGCCGAGCCGTCGTCGGGCCGCCCGAGTCGGGGAGCTGCGCCCGCCGTGAAGAGCATCGCATCGGCAGCCTGGGTCTTGCCGGTCCCGCCCTGGCCCACGAGTGCGATAGTTCTAAGCCTTCCGATTTCCTCCACTGCCATGGAGATCACCTCTCAGCTTGCCCGCCGGGACCAGCGCCGAATTCAGAGCGCCGCGCCCCGATCGATGCAGTTATTTCGCTTTCGTCACATAAGCCTACTCGTACGCCCCCTCCACGCTCACCTCACCCGCGACAATCCGCTCGACGCGGTCTCCGATGTCTAGCAGCAGTGCGCCCGTCGCGTCGATTCCTTTCACGACTCCCGATTGACGCCGCCCGCCGTCCACGATTGCGATGCGCTTGCCGGTCAGGGCGGAAAAGCGCTCCCACGCCGGTCGGACCGCATCGAAGCCGCGGGTCAGGGTTTCCATATAGCGGGAGTCGAGCAGATTAAAAAGCGAATCGGCAATCGCAATCCGGTCGCATGCGTGCCCGGTCGCGATACGCATCGAGGTCGCCTTGTCGCGCAATTCGGGCGGCAGGTCATCGGCGGCGAGATTGATATTGATGCCGATGCCGAGCAGCACGCAGTCGAGATTCTGGTGCGCGTCGGTGACAGCCTCGGCGATGATGCCGCCGGCCTTGCGTCCACGAAGCCACACGTCGTTGGGCCATTTGAGCGCGACGATTCCAGGCGCCTCCCGCTCGAGCGCCTCCGCGGCAGCGACGCCGGCGACGAGGCTCATGCGGGGGACGTCGGCGAGCGGAATCGGCGGGCGGAGAATTATCGTCGTGTAGAGGTTGACGCCCGACGGCGAATGCCACGTGCGGCCCATCCTGCCGCGTCCGGCGGTTTGCTGCTCGGCAATGACGAGCGTGCCCTGGTCGGCGCCGCTCGCGGCCAGCTCGCGGGCAGCCTCCTGCGTGGAATCGATCTCGTCGAAATAATGGATTCGCCAACCGATGCGGCCGGGCGCGCCTCGTTCGATGCTAAGATATGGATTCTGCTTTTTCAGGAAAGCCATGCCGGCCGTGTAGCTTATCAGACCGCGTCAATTCTCATGCTGATATCCAGGAATCGCGCCGAATGAGTCAACGCGCCGACTGAGATCAGATCGGCGCCCGCCTCGGCGATTGCGCGAACGGTGTCGAGCGACACCCCGCCGGAAACCTCAAGCTTAACTTTAGATCCTGCGAGCGCGCGCGCCTTGCGGATGTTGTCGAGCGTCATGTTGTCGAGCAGGATCGCGTCGGCGCCCGCTTTAAGTGCTTCTTCAACTTGCGCGAGCGTCTCGCATTCGATTTCGACTTTGAGCGTATGCGGCGCGACGCGGCGAGCGCCCTCGATCGCTTTCGTCACAGTCCCGGCAGCCGCGATATGGTTTTCCTTGATCAGCACGCCGCTGTCGAGGCCGAGGCGATGGTTGCGCCCCCCTCCGACGCGGACCGCATACTTCTCGACAACGCGGAGACCGGGATGAGTCTTGCGCGTGTCGATAATTTTCGTGTGCGTGCCCGCGACCGCGTCGACGAACGCGCGTGTCGTGGTCGCGATTCCTGAGAGTAGCTGCACGAAGTTGAGCGCGGTGCGCTCGCCAATCAGCAAGCCGGCGAGCTTGCCCTCGATATCCGCGAGCACTGCGCCAGCCTTCAGTTCGGTGCCTTCCTGCGCAAGCTTGACGATTCGCGGCTCGGCGCCCGCTTGCCGCATCACGGGCTCGATGAGGACGCCGCCGGCGAGAATCATTCGCGGTTCTTTAACGGTGATTCTCGCGCGTCCGATAGCGCCGGGTGCGACGGTCGCGGCAGTGGTGATATCGCCCTGGCCGACATCCTCAGCAAGCGCGCGCTTGATGAGTTCGGAGGGGTCGAATTGCTTGAACAGTTCCATCAGACCGCCGCCAAAGACATCAGTGAGCGTCTCTCTCTTCCCCTCTCCCTGTAAGGGAGAGGATCGAAGGTGAGGGTCCGCTTACAGCGCGCTTCTTTCAGCGCGCGATTCAAGATTCCGCTGCTGTAATAGTCGTTGGTCAAAGAGATGGTCGGCGACGACATCCGGGGGCAGAATCCTGAGTCGCGCGCGAAAAAGATTGCGCGCTGAATATGGACCCTCACCTTAATCCTCTCCCTTACAGGGAGAGGGGAAGATGCGCGCCCGCGCATTGCTGGAATAAGAAGCGTCATGCGGTTACGAGTTTCTTCTTCCTAGGCGCAAGCGCGCGCTTGATGAGTTCGGTCGAATCGAATTGCTTGAACAGTTCCATTTAGATCGGAACCACCGTCAGCGGCTACGTATTGTTTCCGATCAATCGACATTTCAGAAACCAGGCTTTTGGACGCCAAATCTCTTCGGCCGAGCAGGTCGGCAGCACCCACAACTGACCCACGTTCGGCCCATCCAGTAATCGCAGCTGAACGACGGATCGACTAGCATCTGTACACAACACGGTTGTCCCGAGAGCCAAAATTTTCATGTCTCCTGACTTGGAAAGGTTCGCTATACGGATATCGTCGTTCACAGCGTTAGCATTCTGCCAAGCGTGCAACGCCGCAATGGTCTTAAACACCTTGACCTCGTGCTGCAGGCTCACACGTTTACCCGGTAACAAATAAGTGTCCGCTATGGTGGTCCCGAATCGCGCGACCACGAACAGTAGAGGAATGCACACGACCAACCAAGCATATTCCCAGATACGGGTCGGTCGTGCATCAGAACGACCGACGGTCCTGCTAACGGGCTGCTTTTGTTCAGCGTTCACGGGTTGTGGTCGAGCGGTTCACAGCAATTGGTCAAGTTGCGTCCGCAACAGCTGTTCCCGGCCCTTTAGTTCAGCAATCTGAATCGTGTTTTCGTCTTTTGCTTCCTGCGGCGCACTCTTCCAGAAACCCGGATCTTCCATTCGGGCAGTCCGCCTAGCTAGCTGCTCATGGGTCTCCTTGAGCTGCTTCACAAACGACAGTCGCGTTTTTTCCAAGTCGAAGGCAGGGGCCACCTCCAGCCAAATTCGTCCCCATGGCTGTTCTTTTCCGATCCACTGCTGCGAACCAAATTCTCGGTCAGGAGCCTCTTCCAACTCAGATAGTTTTGAGAGAAGCATGGCAAATTGCTTCCAATACCGGACTTCTAAACGCGCTTGCAGATCGATCACTCGGTATTTCGCGCGAGCACGTTGACCGGGATGCCACCCGAGGAGCGATCTCAATGAATTGATCGCCTCCGTCGCCTCGATGCAGTGACTCATTGCGAGTTCTTCCACGGGCGAGAGCGGATTGGTTGCTGACGGTTCGGGATACTTTGCGATCGGCAAATGCGGCGCGAGATTCGGCTCCTCGATGTATGGCCGGATCACTTGCCAGATTTCTTCGGAAACGAACGGCATGAACGGATGCAGCAGGCGCAGCATCTTGTCGAAGACGTTGATCAGCACCCATCGCGCGGCGGCCTGGCGCTCGCCGCCGGCCTTGAGCGGCTCCTTGGACAGCTCGATGTACCAATCACAGAACTCGTGCCAGATGAACTGGTAAAGCTTCATCGCGGCGATGTTGAATTCGTAGGCGTCGATCGAGCGGCTGACTTCGCGGATCGTGTCGTCGAGTCGCGACAGGATCCATCGCTCGGCCAGGCCGAGCTTTGCGACCTCGACTTTCGGCAGCGGCTGTGGCGCGCCTTCGAGATTCATCATCACGAAGCGCGCGGCGTTCCAGATTTTGTTGGCGAAGGCGCGCGATGCGGCGAATCTGTCGTGCGACAGGATTACGTCGCGGCCCTGCGCGGCCAATTGCGCGAGCGTGAAGCGGACCGCGTCTGCGCCGTATTGCTCCATCAAATCGAGCGGGTCGACCACGTTGCCCTTCGACTTGGTCATCTTCTTGCCGAGCTCGTCCCGCACCAGCGGCGTGATGTACACGTCCTTGAACGGCGCTTTGTCAGTGAACTCGAGCCCGAACATCATCATGCGCGCGACCCAGAAAAAAATTATGTCGAATCCGGTGAGCAGCAGGCTGGTTGGATAGTAACGCTCGAAATCGGGCGTGTACTCGGGCCACCCAAGCGTCGACATCGGCCACAGTCCCGAGCTGAACCAGGTGTCGAGCACGTCGTCGTCCTGCACGATGTCGGAACCGTCGCACTCGGGGCATCGCGAGGGGCGCTCGGCCGCGACGATCAGATGGTCGCATCGCACGCATCGATAGGCGGGAATTCGATGGCCCCACCAAAGTTGGCGCGAGATACACCAGTCGTGGATGTTCTCGAGCCAGTTGAAGAACGTGTTCTCCCAGAACTTCGGATGGAAGGTCGTGTCGCCCTTGCGCACCGCCTCGATCGCGCGATCGGCCATCCCGCGCATGGCCAGGAACCACTGCTCGGAGAGCATCGGCTCGACGATAGTGTCGCATCGCGAGCATACGCCGACTGCATGCTTATGCGGCTCGATTTTTTCGAGCAGCCCCGCAATCTCGAGGTGTCTGACGATTTCCTTGCGCGCATCCTCGCGCGACATCCCACGATACGGGCCGCCATTCTCGTTGATGTGCCCGGTGCCGTCGAAGATCGAGATCTGCTCGAGGCCATGACGCTTGCCCAATTCGAAGTCGACCGGGTCATGCGCGGGAGTAACTTTCAGCGCGCCGGTGCCGAACTCGCGATCGATCGCGGCGTCGGCGATGATCGGTATCTCGCGCCCGACCAGCGGCAGGCGAAGCGTCTTGCCGAAGTACGATTTGTAGCGCTCGTCATCTGGATTCACGGCGACGGCGGTGTCACCGAGCATCGTCTCGGGACGCGTCGTTGCGATCGTGATAGAGCCGCTGCCGTCGGCGAGCGGGTAGCGGATGTACCACAGACTGCCCTGGACCTCTTTGTGATCGACTTCGAGATCGGACAGTGCCGTCTCGCATCGCGGGCACCAGTTGATTAGCCGCTTGGCGCGGTAGATTAGCTTCTTGTTGTAAAGGTCGACGAAGACTTTCGTCACGGCTTGCGACAGGCCGGCGTCGAGCGTGAAGCGCTCGCGGCTCCAGTCGCATGACGCGCCCAGGCGCCGCAACTGGTTCAGGATTCGATGGCCATAAGTGTCGCGCCATTGCCAGACGCGGTCGACGAACGCGTCGCGGCCGAGCTGATGACGGTCCTTGCCTTCCTTCGCGAGATCCTTCTCGACCGCATTCTGCACCGCGATGCCCGCATGATCGGTGCCGGGCAGCCACAGCGTGTTGTAACCCTGCATCCGGCGCGTGCGCACAATGATGTCCTGCAGCGAGACGTTGAGCGCGTGGCCGAGATGGAGCTGGCCGGTGACGTTGGGCGGCGGGATTACGACCGAAAAGACTTTGCCCGGGCGCGCGGGATCGGCCTTGAAGTAGCCGAGGTCGATCCACAGCTGGAACCATCGTTCTTCAGCCGACTTGGAATCGAATGTTTTGGGCAAATCCACCGGTGTCGCTCCGTCGAAAAAAGGGCGCAGGGCGCCCTTCACTCAAATCATATTGTCATGCCGGTCGCCTCTCAAGTGCGCGGGTTGCGGGAGATGCGTCGCGTCGATCTACAGCTTGTAAAATTGAGGCGGTTAATAATATCGTGCGCATGCTTGGATTTGGGGACGGCCGTATTCGAAATGCGGAGGGAATACTTCATGGCAGACCTGTATCGTAGAGTGGGTATTGCAGCCGCGCTGGGGACGTTGATTCTCGCGGGTGCAATGTCGGGGTGCAGCTCGATGTCGACCGACCACGTCGACTGCAACGTCGTGAAGCTGCAGCAGCAATCGGGTCGCACCGATGCTGAGATCGCGTCGGCAGTCGGCGCCAGCGAAGCGGACGTCGCGAAGTGCCACGGCGGGGAATCGTCGGGCAACAAAGCGACGCAAGGTGTCCCCTCAACCTATTGAGCGGCCGTCGCCGCCGAAAACTGGATTGGTGCGAGAGAGGGGACTTGAACCCCTACGAGCTTGCGCTCACAAGGTCCTGAGCCTTGCGCGTCTGCCATTCCGCCACTCTCGCGAGCGTGGGCAAGAGTATACGGTTTAACCGGCTGATGATTCCAATTCAAGACGGGTTTCGATTATTCGCGCCCACGTCTTGAGCACGCGGCGCTGGTGAAACAGAATCAGCGGTTACGATGAGTGAGCGGGTTCGCGGCGCAATCGCGCTTGCGCCGGCGCCGGGGGCGTCATCGCTCGCGCTGGATCTGAGCGCAGGCGACGGCCTTTCGAGCCGTATGCTGGCGGAACGCGGTTGGCGCGTCGTGTCAACCGAGTACCGTACCCGCAAGCCCGGATGGATTGCGGTCAACCTCGACAACGATCTTCCGTTCAGCACCGCGAGTTTCGACCTGGTGATGATGCTCGAAGTGATTGAGCATCTCGCGGACATCCCGCATATGCTCGGCGAAATAGCGCGCGTAATGCGCCCGGGTGCGACCGCGATCATCACGACGCCGAATCGCCTGAACGTCAGCTCACGAATACATTACCTGCTGAGCGGTTATTACAAGGGACGGCGCGCGCCGCTGGCGTACAAATATCGGGTCTCGGACGGGCGCAACTGGCACGTGATGGGCCTCAACGACCTGCACTGGATCGCGTGGGGGGCGGGACTGCGGATGGACGCGCTCGGGCGTAGCCGGCGCAAGCTGAGATCCCGAATCCTGGCGCCGATCCTGTGGCCGTTGATCGCCGGGTTCTCGTGGATGCTCTACGGGCGGGTAAAAGATCCTGCGCAACGCGAGATCAACCGCGAGCTGCTAGGTTTCATGACCAGCGCCAGCCTGCTGATGGACGAAAATATCATCATGCGATTTCGCAAAGTGGGACAGCATTGAAGACATCCGTCATTATCGCGACGCACAATCGTGCTGACTCGCTTCGGCGGTTGGTGGCGAGCCTCGCGCCCGGACTCGCGACCGGATCGCGCGAGATAATCTTCGCCGAGAATGGCACGCCGGCGCCGACGCATATTACGATCGAAGGCGTGGTGCTTGCGCATCTGCACGAACCGCGCGCTGGCAAGTGCCGCATTCAGAATCGCGCAATCGCGCAAGCGTCGGGAGAAATCCTGGTTTTCCTCGACGACGATCTGGTCGTCGCGCCAGGCTACCTCGAGGCGGTCGAGCAATTCTTCGACACCCATCGCGAGTTCGCCGCGATGAAGGGGCGTATCCTCGCAGCCGAAGATCCCGGCAAAAAAGTCGGGCCGATGGGCGTGTACCTTGACCTGCCGATCAGCGACCACGGCGAGGAAGTAGTCGAGGTGCGCGGAGTGCTCGGTGCGAACATGGCCTTTCGTGCGGACGCGATTAAGCAGGTGGGGCCGTTCGATGAGCGTCTCGGCCCCGGCGCTGGCGGTCACGAGGAAGAAACCGAAATGTCGCAGCGGCTCCGGCGCGCGGGTTTCAGAATCGGTTACGCGCCCAAGGCGCTCGTTTATCACGAGGTTGACCCGTCACGCGCGAATCGCGAGCGATTCATCAAGATTGCGCGCGAACGCGGACGATGCCGCATGCTGCATGAGAAACATTCCGCGCTCGACGTGATTGTGAAGAACGCGATCGCGATGACGCGGCTACGATTTGCGCAATTGGCGCGCGCGGACCTCTCGCGAATCGCGCGCGAGGAACGCCGGCTCGCGGTCGCGCGTGGAATGTTCGACGGCCTGGGAAGTTTAAGATCTATTTAACGTGAAACCCACCGTGGGTTTCACGCTTCCATGGGCAGGGGTGACGCCTGCACCCAATGAAAGCGAGATCTCTCGATCAACTTATCGATTCGAGCAACGCGCTCAATTCTTTCGCGTAGCGGGTCCAGGTGAATCTTTCCGCCGTGGCGCGGGCATCGGCGGCGAGGCTCGAAGGTGCGTCGAACAAAGCGCCGAGTCGAAGCGCAACCTCGCCGACATCGTCGGGGTTCTCGACTATAAACCCGCGCATCGACGGCGGAATGACCTCCGCGACGCCCGAAAATGCGCTGGTCATCGCGGGCAATCCGCTGGCCATCGCTTCCATCACCACGTTGCCGAACGGCTCGAACAGCGAGGGCATCGCAAATGCGTCGGCTGCGTGAAAGATTGTCTCGACGCTCGGCTGCGGGCCGGTGAAGACGACTCGCCCGCCGACGTTGAGAGCGCGAGCGCGGGCCGCGAATTTATTGGTCTGCCGATCGGCGCCGGCCACCAGCAGAAATGCGCCGCCCGCGACCAGCGGCCACGCTTCGATCAGGAATCCCAATCCCTTGCGCGCGAAGCCGTTGCCGACGAAAGCGACTACGCGAGCGCTGGCTGGAACCACAAACTTCTGGCGGATAGCGGCACGCTCGGACGGTCCGACGGCAGGACGGAAGCGGTCGAGATCGACGCCGTTGTAAATCGTCACCGTTTTTTCCGACGCCAAGCCGAATTCGCGAATCAGATCGTCGCGGACGAAATTCGACACCGCGATCACTCGCTTCAGGCTGGGACCGCGGAAGGCCTGGCGCTCCACGAGCATCTGCACTCGATGATACGGACTGAAACGCATCGCGGTCGCACCGAGCGCGCCGCGCCATTTTCGAGCCGCGCGAAGATAGCTGGCATGCGCGCCGCCGCCGGATCGCATCACGTCCGCCCCGACGCATCGCGCGAAACTCAGCACCAGGTCGGTTCCCGCGCGGCGTGCAGCGGGTGCCGCGGTCCACGCAAATCGCAGGAGGGAGAGCGTGCGACCCAGCCTCGGCCCGGCGCCAACTCGCCGGACATCCCAGTCGCCGGTTGCGCCACGGATCTCATCTGCAAAAATCGTGATTTGATGCCCGGCCGCGCGCAGGCAGTTCGAGGTGACGATCAGATCGCGCTCGGTGCCGCCGCCCGCGCTATCGAAACGGCGCGTCAGCAACGCTATCCGCATTGCGTGACGCTCCGCCGCGACGCCTCAAAAAGATGCGTGCGCCATGGCAGTATGATAATTTGGCGCACAGGAGGCGTGGTGGAGGAATGATCGAAATTCAATGCACCAGTTGCCACACCCGCTACCGAATCGATGAGCGGGTCCTGCCCGACGATACACCGACCTTCAAGTGCTCGCGATGCGGTCATGTGTTCAATGCGGATCCCGCGCCGGCGCGAGTTCGCAAAATGGCCCCGCAAGAGCCAGAGAACGAATCGCAGACGCCGCGCACGATTCGCCCGGCGCGACCGCGTGCGAGCGGACTCAAGTCGCCGGTCGAAAGCGACATCGTCAAGCGCGAGGTTGGCGGCGAGGTACGGCAGCCCGTCGCGCCAAATCCGGAGGCTCGCGCGCAACGATTCGAACCCGAGCAACCTCGCGAGTCCGCGCGGCAGACGGTTGCGCCGAAGCCTGAACCTCGCGCACCACGATTCGAGCCCGAACAACCGCGTGAGTCCCTGGTACAACCGAAGCGATCCGCGCCTCCCTATCAGCGCGAGGATAGAAAAGAAAAACCTTACGATGAACCGGAAGCCGATGATCCGCTTAATCGCCCTTTTGGCGACCGTGACCAGAGAGCCGACACCGGCGAAAATCTGAGATTCGATTTCACCGACGATCGTGGCGAAATCGGCGACGCGCCGCCAGAGCATGAGCTCGAGCGTCCCGATCCGCAGGATGCTGGCTGGCAGGTCGGCGAAACTCCGGCGGAATTCGAACATGCGCCGCGGCGCCAGGCGCCCAGCATGATGGGCGACCCCGCGCCGGCTCCGCGACCTGCGCGCCCTCCGGTGCGCCGCATGGCCGCCACTCTGCAGGCGGAGATGCCTCGATTCGCGCAACCGCCGCCTCCTCCAGCGAAATCCGCCGGGTTCCAGTTCGGCCAACCCGCCGACGACACCCAC
This sequence comes from uncultured delta proteobacterium, assembly GCA_963850125.1. Classification (GTDB taxonomy): domain Bacteria; phylum Desulfobacterota; class Binatia; order Binatales; family Binataceae; genus Binatus. Next base: position 22,957 of record CAWKKB010000009.1, read on the forward strand.
GAGGACGCATCGCCCGGAGCGACTCATGCGTCGGGAGTTTTTCTGGCGCTGTTTTTCCTCGTGGCGACAGCTTTTCTCGGCGCGAGCGCGCTCATCTGCGACGAGCCGGTGGCGAGCGCACGGATTCTCAGCGGAGCTCCACGAATCGGCGATTACTTCGCGCGGCCAATCGTGCCCGCGATGTTGGTGACGCTGCATGACGTGCGATCGCAGTATTACACGCTCAAGGGCGGCCATATCGCGCTGGTGATTACCGGCACCGCACAGAACGTTGGGGATCGGCCGATGCACCTCATTGGGATCGACGCCGATCTGATTGGCGCCGGCGCCACTCCGATCGCGAGCCAGAGCGTCTACTGCGGCAACGAGCTGTCGGCCACGATGCTCTCCGAGATGACGCCGCGCGAAATCGAATTTTCTCAGGGGTTGAGTCCGCAGAAGACGTTCGCGATAGAGCCGGCCGGGTCGGCTCCGTTCCTGATGGTGTTCATCGATCCTCCCACCGGCGCCGACAAGATTAGAATCTCGGTATCGAAGGCCGAATCCAGCTCGAGCGTCGCACCGCCGGCCTGAACGTCGTAGCCGCGATTATTCCTTCTCGCGCGCGAGCAGCTCGGTATATTCGTCCGCGTCCATCAGGTCTTCGAGATCGCTCATGTCGGTAATTTTCACCTTGATCAGCCATCCGTCGCCGTAGGGATCTTCGTTGACGGTCTCGGGGCTCTCGGGCAGGTCTTCGTTGATCTCAATCACGGTGCCGGTCACCGGCGCATAAATGTCCGAGACGGCCTTGACCGATTCGACCACGCCGAACGGATCGTCCTTGCTGACCTTGTCGCCGACCGCGGGCAATTCGATGTACACGATCTCGCCCAACTGGTCTTGCGCGTGATCGGTAATTCCAACGGTCGCAACTGTGTCCTCGGTCGCGACCCATTCATGCTCTTTCGAATATTTGAGTCCCTGGGGGATCTCCATGATTCCTCCGTAGATCGCGAGCGGCACGCATTTCAGGTCCGGCTCGCGCCAAGGCTGATCGCGATCACATCCAACTCATGAAGCGCAGCGGCGCGAGTTTTGTCAAGTTCCAATCCGCACCTGATCACCTATCGATCACACCCGCTACTCTTGACTGTCGAGCGTCGATGGCGTTAGCGGTCGCACGCAGGCAAAGGATCGGATGGCATGAATGTTGGAATTCCCACCGAGATCAAATCCGACGAGCAGCGCGTCTCGCTCACTCCGGCCGGCGTCGCCGCGCTGCGCACGCACCGTCATCACGTGATGGTCCAGGCGGGAGCAGGCGTCGGCAGCGGATTTGCCGACGGCGACTATCGCAAGGCGGGCGCGTCGATCGTGGCGGACGCGGCAGGCGTATGGCATCGCGCCGACATGATTCTCAAGGTCAAGGAGCCGCAGCCGCCGGAATATCCGCTGATGCGTCCCGGGTTGATCGTTTTCACCTATCTTCATCTCGCCGCGGACCCGCGCCTTTCGCGCGAGCTGCTGCGCCGCCGGGTTACGGCGGTCGGCTACGAAACGATCCAGCTCGAAGACGGAAGTCTGCCACTGCTCGCACCGATGAGCGAAGTTGCGGGACGCCTCGCGATCCAGGCCGGCTCATGGTGCCTGCAAGCGCGCAGCGGCGGCCGCGGCGTGTTGCTCAGCGGCGCGTCGGGAGTGCGACCGGGCAAGGTCGTCGTGCTGGGCGGCGGAATCTCAGGCCTCAACGCATGCCGGGTCGCGGCGGGCGTCGGCGCCGAAGTGACGATCATGGATATCAACCCGACGCGGCTGCGCTACCTGGGCGATTTGCTCGGCGGTCGCGTGACGACAGTGATGTCGAATCGCGCGACGCTGGAAGAAGAAGTCACCAACTGCGATCTCGTGATCGGCGCGGTGCTGGTTCCCGGCGCGCGCGCGCCGCGGCTGCTGAGCGCCAAGATGGTTTCGCGCATGCGTCCGGGCGCGGCAATCGTGGACCTGTCGATCGATCAAGGTGGCATCGCGGAAACGTCAGCACCGACGACGCATGCGCGGCCGACGTTTATCCGCAACGGCGTCGTGCACTACTGCGTCACCAACATGCCCGCGATGGTGCCGCACACGTCGACTTACGCGCTCACCAACGCGACGCTGACCTACGCGCTCGAGATTGCAGATCGCGGCATTCTCGAAGCCGGGCTGCTGAATCCAGCAATCCGCCACGGCCTCAACACCTACGACGGCCACGTCGTGCATCCTGCCGTCGCGCGCGCGCTCAAAATGAAGCCGCATTCCCCATGGCAGTAGCGCCTGCTAGTAGATGCCGTTCGGGCCGGCGTTGTAGCGCTGCTGGCCGGACTTGAGTTCGCCGTAGGTGCCGGTTTCGAAGCGCTTGACGTTTTGTGTCAGGTTGAGATCGCCGTGGAGATCGGCGACCGCTTCCTTGACGCCTTCCTGCGCAATTTCGTGGGCGCGCACCCATCGTCCGGAACGCTGCACGAAATTGGCGAGATCGAAAAGATTCTGGCTGAGCGCCGCCTGCGATTTGGCGAACTTCGCAGTCCATACCACTTGCTTGCTCTTGAGATCGACGAACTTGAGCGAGAACGCTACCGACGCCGGGCTTGCCGCCGCGTAATCCGCGCCGACGCGTTCCCTGTAGCGTTCGACCGTACCGTAGAGCACGCCGTCGGCGGACACGTCATGGCCCAGTTTGAGCGCGTTCTCATCGAGGTTCGCGAACGTGGTCGGCGGCAACTTCTGCATCGCCTCGTCGACGTCCTGCGCCGGGATCGGATCCCATCCACCGGCCATCGCGACCTGGCTGTAGAGCTCGGCGCTAATCGCCTCAGCGGCTCCTGGAGCCAGCGGCTCGCCAGCCGTAGGATCCTCCACCAGCGGCATCACGGCGATACGATTGATGGTGATGGTTTTGATCGAGCGCACCGCATGCGACTTCACGTCGCGCTGATTGATGGCGTCGCTCACCGCGCCCGTCGTGGAGTTGACCGCGTCCGCCGCGATCGTGGTGCATCCCGCCGCCATCCACAACGCGGCAGCCACGAGAGCCAGCCGTGCGGACACCAGCGTCCAACTGATTTTCATGACGTCACCTTGATCGACAGTTCCTTGAGCTGGCGCGGATCGACCTCGGATGGTGCGCCGCTCATCGGGTCAACCGCCTTCTGCGTCTTGGGGAACGCAATCACGTCGCGCAGCGAGTCGGTGCCGCAAAGCATCATGCAAATCCGATCGACTCCAAAAGCGATACCACCGTGGGGCGGCGCGCCGTACTTCAACGCGTCGAGCAAAAAGCCGAAGCGATCGATCGCTTCCTCGCGCGTCAGCCCCAGTAATTCAAATACCTTCAATTGAAGCTCGCGGCTATGGATACGAATCGAGCCGCCGCCGAGTTCCTGGCCGTTGAGCACCATGTCGTAGGCGAGTGCGCGAGCCTTGAGCGGCGCGGATTCGAGCATCGCGAGATCGTCGGGATTCGGCGCGGTGAAGGGATGGTTCACCGACACCATACGCTTGTCGTCGGCGCTGTAGTCGAACAGCGGAAAATCGACGACCCACAAAAATTTCAGCTCGTCGGATTTATCGAGCCCGAATTTCGTGGCCAGCTGCACGCGTATATCGCCGAGGACCGGCCGCACCTTGTCTGGCGGCCCCGCGATCATCAGCAAGGTATCACCCGTCTTCAGTTCTGATACCGTCGTCGCCGCGGCTCTCTCGGCGTCGCTCAAATACTTTGCGATCGGTCCCTGCCAGGCGCCGCCCTCGCCTACCTTTATCCACGCCAGACCCATCGCATGGCGCGATTTCACCGACTCGGTAAGCTCGTCGAGCTCGCGGCGGGTCAGTGGATGATCGCCCGTGACGTTGATGCCGTAGACGAATTCACCGCGCGCGAGAATTTCCGCAAACACCTTGAACGAAGTGCCAGCGAATGCGCCCGTGAGATTCTTCAGCTCCATCGCAAAGCGCGTGTCGGGCTTGTCGATGCCGAAGCGTTCGATCGCTTCCGCATAAGGCATCCGCGGGAACGGTGGCTTCACGTCGACGTCAAGCACGCTCCGATATACCGACGCGATCATCCCTTCGGCGATCGATTGGACATCCTCGGGTCGCGGGCACGTCATCTCGATATCAATTTGGCTGAACTCGGGCTGACGATTCGCGCGCAAATCCTCGTCGCGGAAGCATCTGGCGATTTGATAGTAGCGATCGAATCCGCCGATCATCAGGATCTGCTTCAACAATTGCGGCGATTGCGGCAGCGCGTAGAACTTTCCCGGGTTGACGCGGCTCGGCACCAGGTAATCGCGCGCGCCTTCCGGCGTCGATTTGAAAAGTATTGGAGTCTCGACGTCGATAAACCCATTTTGATCGAGATGACTCCGCACCGCTTGCAACGCCTGATGGCGCCGGCGCAAGTTGCGCTGCATCTCGGGACGGCGCAGGTCGAGGTAGCGGTACTTGAGGCGGACCTCCTCCGCGGTGGCTTCGCCCTCGGCAATCTGAAAAGGCACCGGCGCCGACGCGCTCAGAATCTCGAACGCGCTCACCGCAATTTCGATTTCGCCGGTCGGAAGCTCGGCGTTGACCGTCCCCTCGGCGCGGCGCACCACCTTGCCCTTCACAGCGATGTAAAACTCGGAGCGCGTCTCGCCGGCAGCCTCGTGCGCGGCGGCATTGTGCGCGGGATTCAGCACCAGCTGCACGATTCCGTCGCGGTCGCGCAGATCGATAAAGATAAGGCCGCCATGGTCGCGCCGCGTCTGGACCCATCCCCAAAGCGCAACCTCACGGCCAACGTCAGTGGCGCGAATCGCGCCGCAGTAGTCAGTTCGAGGCCACGGCGGCAGCGGAGAATATTGCTCAGTTTTCGGCATCACCCATCACAGTTGAAATTTAATCCGTCGGTGGAAGAATACCCGTGCCCGGATGCGCAAGAAACAGTCACTCCTTGCGAGCATCGGCAATCGCGCGGGCTGCCTCGCCTGATTGTACTTCGCGCTGCGTGCTCTGCTTCAGGTCGCGCAACTGGACGACGCCGCGTGCGAGTTCGTCGTCACCGATAATCACCGCGAAGCGCGCGCCGATTTTCGAGGCGCGGGCGAGCAGCGTCTTCATCTTGCGCTCGGGCGAGAGCATCTCGATATTCAAATTCGCCGCGCGCAGATCACGCGCCACGACGACCGCGTGACGCGTTGCCGCCGCACCCATCGAAATTATCGCGGCATCAGGCGTCGCAGCCGGCAGCACTCCAGCAGCTTCCAGAGCCAGCGCCATGCGATCGACGCCGATCGCGAATCCGATTCCAGCAACCGCCGCACCGCCCATCGTCTCGACCAGCCCGTCGTATCGACCTCCCGCGACTACGGTGCTTTGCGCGCCAAGACCGCCCGCCATCACCTCGAACGCGGTGCGTGTGTAGTAATCCAGACCGCGCACCATCCGCGGGTTGACGACGTACTGAACGCTGGCGGCTGTCAGCAATTCCTTGACGCTGTCGAAATGCGCGCGGCATTCGTCGCACAAGTAATCGAGGCTGTTGGGCGCCGACTCGGTGACCCTCGCGTCTTTCTTGCAGTCGAGCAGGCGCAAAGGATTGCGGTCGATGCGATTGTGGCAGTCCTCGTCGAGTTCGTCCCAATGCGCGCGGCCCCAATCCACCAGCGCCTCGCGAAAGGCAGGGCGGCACTTCTGATCGCCGATCGAATTGACCTCCATCGTGAAGGGAAGTTTGAGGTCGCGACAAAGCTCGTCGATCATTATCAGCAACTCTGCGTCGCAGGCCGCATCGGGCCGCCCGAATACCTCGACGCCGAACTGATAGAACTGGCGATAGCGTCCTTTCTGCGGACGTTCGCGACGAAACATCGGCCCCGAATAGAAGAGTCGCTGCTCGGGATCGGTGCGATCGAAGCCGGCCTCGATGTACGCGCGCACGACGCCGGGTGTGCCCTCTGGCCGAAGCGCGACGGCGGTCTCGCCCTCGTCGCGATCGGTAAAGGTGTACATCTGCTTTTCTACTATGTCCGAAGTTTCGCCGGTCGATCGCAAGTAGAGTTGAGCGCGCTCGAGCACGGGAATGCGAATCTCCTTGATCGAGTAGCGCTCGAAGACCGCGCGCGCTCGCTCCTCAATGAGGCTCATCGCATGCGCGTCGGCGCCGATTAGATCTCGAAATCCTCTGAGTCGCGTCAGTTCCAAGTCACCTAACCCTAACCCTTTCCCTTGAGCGAAGGGGCGCCAGAGTCGGAAGAGTTCCGGCGCATCAGGTCGCGCAGCTTGCGGAAACCGACCATCTCGACGCCTTCATCCTTGATCAGCTGGCGCGCCTGGTCGGACGTAAAGTAGCGGAAGTCGGCTTCCCGCTGCATCGCATCGCGCGCGCAGCTCTTCAGTTCGTAGCGCGCAAGCGCCGGGTGGCACAAAATTTCGGTGAGGCCCGGCTTCAGCGTGCGAATGAGATTCGTCCAGTAGGTCTCGGTCTCAGCCACCGACGGCGGCCCATTGAATACGAGATGGTCGGGAGTGACGACTCCGGCCGCGTCGAGCTGATCGAGAATCGCGCCCATCCCTTCGGTCCCGAGTCGGCGCCGCGATGCGAGCCTGATCGGCAGCCGATACTCGTCGGCCAGCAGCGCGTAGATCTCGTGATAGTCGGCGCGCAGCTGAAGCGTTCCCATGTGCGAATCGAGATGGGTCGCGTCGATTCCTGCCGCGAATGCCTTTTCGATTTGCGCGCGCAGCTCGGCCTCGGCCTCGTCGAGGCGCGCATGCTCGTAGACCTGCGCGACGGTCTGCCACAGGTATCCGCGCTCGTCGACCAGCGACGGCACTGCATCTCGCCCCAACACGGGTCCCCATTTGTAACGGTCCCATTCCGCGGTGAGCGTGAGATGCACGCCCAGATCAGCGTCCGGATTATTCCGCGCGAACTCCGCCGCCTCCTCGAACCACGGGCACGTCACGAGGATGGTCGAGGACGTGAACAGACCTTCCTTCAGTCCCCTGATGACGCCTTCGTTCTGATCGTGGCACATCCCGAAGTCGTCGGCATTGAGGATGAACACGCGCGCATCCGCCGCGTAGCCAAGACGTTGCGCCGTCGATTTTGTTTCGCTTGCCATCTACTCGATCCCGTCAAACCTATCGGCCCATCGGGGGACGAAAAAGGAAAAAGGGCCGCCTGTTTGGGCGGCCCTCTCTCGAAGTGCCGATTAGGCGCTATTAGCCGTTCCTGAATTATACCGTCAGGATATGAATCGTGCAGGCGGAGCCCAGCCCGATTACGTGAGCCTGGCCCGCCTTGGCGTTAGGCACCAGGCGGTCTTTCGCGCGATCGTCCTGCGTCAGGTGCCAGACTACTTCGCAGATATTCGCGACGCCGGTCGCGCCGAGAGGATGCCCCTTCGAGAGCAATCCGCCCGAAACGTTGACCGGATCGTGGCCGCCGAGGCTCGGATGCACGCCGCCGCCCGAGTCGATGAACTTGCCAGCTTCGCCGTCGCCGCACAGTCCGAGGTTCTCGTAATGGACGAGCTCCGCGGTCGCGAAGCAATCATGCAATTCGGTAAGCGCGATGTCCTTGGGTCCGATGCCGGCCTTCTCATATGCCTGCTTCGACGCGCGCCGCGTGAGCGTGCTGACGTCGGGCAGAGTCTGCGTGCGATCGGTCCACGGATCAGAGGTGAGCACCGAAGCCGCGATCTTTGCGCGCTTGCGTCCGCCGGCGAGCTGTTTCAGCTTGTCCTCGCTGACGAGAATCGCAGCCGCCGCGCCGTCTCCCGTCGGGCAACACATATAAAGAGTGTTGGGAAACGCGACCATGCGCGCATTCATCACGTCTTCGAGCGAGACTTCGTTGCGATACTGCGAGAACGGATTCTTGGTCGCATGCTTGTGCGATTTCACCGAGATTTTCGCGAAGTGTTCGGGCTTGGTGCCATACTTGCGCATGTGCTCGATACCCGCCTGGCCGAACACGGCGGGCATCAGGCCCGAGCCGAGCTTGCCTTCGGTCAAGTACGCGGGATCGCCGCCGCCGGCGCCGCCGAGCAATCCCTGCTTGCCCATCTGTTCGACCCCAACCGCCATCGAGATGTCATACATCCCGGACGCGACCGACATGTACGCCTCGCGAAACGCGGTCGAGCCGGTGGCGCACGCGTTCGAGACGTTGATTACGGGGATTCCGGTCTGGCCGATTTGCTGCATGATTCTCTGCCCGACCATCGCGTTGGACTGGTAGAGATTTCCGCAAGCGAACATCTCGACGTCCTTGATTGCAATTCCGGCATCCTTGAGCGCGAGCAGCGCCGCCGCGCCGCCGAGTTCTGGAACGGTCTTCTCGGGATAGCGTCCGAATTTGATCATCCCGGTTCCGAGAACATAAACATTTCGCATCTTGATTCCTCCTGGCGGCCCGGCCCGTAGCTCAGGTCCGTCGTAAAGTTTGTTCGCTGCGCCCTTGCGGGACCCTAATTTTTACTCGGCTGGTACGAAAAAGCCACTACGTCGTGACCTTCGCGATCCTTGGCCGCGACGCCGGTGACCAACTCGACCGGCAAATTGAAAATCTTGTTCGGTTCCTTCTGCGCCTGTTCGGGATCGACGCCGGTCAGATTCGCGCGGACGCTGATGCCCTCGGGCAGATCGACGATCGCCGTCACGTACGGAGTCTTGATTCCCGGAAACGACTGATGCACGACCGAGAACACGTACACCTTGCCCTTGTCGGACAACGTCACTGGCTGGAACTTGTCGCTCTGGCCGCATTTCGAGCAGGCGACGCGTTTTGGATCGAGATAGATTGCACCGCACTCGCACTTGACACCCTCGAGATGCGGCTTGGGCGCCAACTTCAGCCATGGAACGATCGGGCGCGGTCCCGTGTCAGTAGTAGCTTGAGCCTGCTCGGCCATACAGATCCTCCGGACTATTCAATTGGATGATGATGCTATCAGAATGACTAACGCCGCCCATGCGGCGGCGCGGTCGCTCTGTCTTTTGTCGGAGTTTCCCACAGGGCCGACAGATCGTCAAGCCGCGCAGCCGGAAGGGGAAATCACCTTTTTGAATGTGAAACCCTCCGTGGGTTTCACGCTTCCTTGGGCAGGGTGACCCCTGCACCCAGTATTAAGGCGCTGCCTATTTGTGCTGCCACTTCGCTGGGCGTTTTTCGACGAAGGCGGTCGTGCCCTCGACGCGATCTTGGCTGCCGAAGGTCACGCCGAAAGCCTCCTGCTCGAAGCGCAGGCCCGCGTCTTCTTCCATCGTGAACGCGGCTCGCAGCGCGGCCTTTGCCTGGCGTAGAGCGACGGCGGATTTGCCCGCGATTTTCTCGGCCAGCTTGCGCGTCGTCTCGATCAGATCGGCGGGCGGCACGACCTGGTTGACGAGGCCCAGTTCCAGCGCCGTCTTCGCGTCGAACATATCGCCCGTCATGATCAGTTCGCGCGCCTTGTTGTGTCCGATTCGATGCGGCAGCCGCTGCGTACCGCCGAAGCCCGGAATCAGTCCGAGGTTTATCTCGGGCTGCCCGAAGCGCGCTTTTTCACTGGCGACGATCAGGTCGCAAGCGAGCGCCAGCTCGAGCCCGCCGCCGAGGGCGAAGCCGTTGACCGCCGCGATGACGGGAATCGGCAAATCCTCGAAACTTTCCATCACGCGATGGCCCAGGCGGGAAAAATCGAGGCCGTCAATCGCCGACATTTTCGCCATCGCGGCGATATCCGCGCCCGCGACGAATGCCTTGTCGCCCGCACCGGTGACGATCAGCACGCGCACCGACTGGTCGTGGCGCACCTCGCGAATGACGCGCGCAATTTCCTCGAGCACTTCGCGATTCAAGGCGTTCAGAGCAGTCGGGCGGTTGACGGTCAGCGTCGCAATCGCAGCTTTTTCAAAAATAATATTTTGGAAGTCCATTGCTCCTAGTTCCACTTGCATGCTTTGACTGTCAACCCCCGCGTCGCGACCCCCCGCTTGCGAATCACTCATCGCGCGCGAAACAATGCGCACGTGCGAACCAAATCGGGAATATCAGCACGCTCCTTCGTTCTGGCAATTGTGCTCCTTGCCGCTTCCGGATGCGGTTCGCAAGCGCAGGATTTCGTCACCAAGATTCGCGCCCAGGCGACCGAGAAATGCAAAGAAGGAAACCAGGCCGCGTGTCATACAATCGTCCAACAGGTAGGCGATACCAAGGTTGCGATCGAATCCACCGCGCCGATCGAGTTCCAGACGCCCGCCTGCAACGCCGGCCGACAGGACGCATGCGAGCAGATGGCCGTGCTGCACGGCGAGCTGAGCACCTGGTGCTCGATGGGCAACGAGCAGGCGTGCGCGGCCGTCAACGCCGGTCCGTGGCCGACGAAATGGGACGAGCCGGCACTGATCGACGCGGCCAAGATGTCGTGCCTCGCCGGCCAGTTCAAGCCCGATTCGAGCACCTGCCAGGCTCTCCAGATGATGTGAGTGGCTAACTCCGCTCTTCGAAGCCGAGCGAAATCATCATCTCGTGCAACGACTGATCGACTTCCATGTACTCGGTAAGCGAGAGATACACGTGGCATCCGCGGCTTCCCTGCTGGCCGCCCGGAATCTCGACAATCTTCACGACCCTATCGGCGTTAATCATCAGCGGCCTGTCTTTCATACTCACGCGCAACCACATATCCCGCCACCTTCCCGTCGACCGGATTTAGTATTCTGGTTTGAAATCGAAATGATGAATCGCTTCGATGAAACGAATGGTGCGCGTTTTCGAGCGCATCACGACGCTGTTGGTCATCGCGCCGCCGGAGAAAAATCGCACGCCGCGCAGATAATCGCCGGTGGTCACTCCTGTCGCCGCGAACATCACGTTCTCGCCCGCTAGTTCCTCGAGCGTGTAGCGATGCTTCAAGTCCATGATGCCCATCGCGAGGCAGGCCTCGGCTTCCTCTCCGTTGCGCGGCACGAACCGGCATTGCATCTCGCCACCCGCTGAACGGATCGCAGCGCCCGCCAACACGCCCTGATGCGCTCCGCCGATTCCAATCAGCATGTCGATTTCGCTCTCCGGGCGCGTCGTCGCGATCGCGGCCGACAGGTCACCGGCGGAGATCATCTTGATGCCGGCGCCGGCGCGCCTAACTTCGTTGATCAGCTTTTCATGACGCGGGCGATCGAGGATCGCGACGCGTAAATCTTCGACGTAAACTTTTTTCGCTTCGGCGAGTGCCCTGAGATTGTCGGTCGGCGACCTGTCTATGTCGATCACGCCGCGTCCCGCCGGTCCGCACGCGACTTTGTCCATGTAAGTGTCGGGGCATCGCAGGATTCGTCCGCGCTCTGCCAGTGCGACGCACGACAGCGCATTGGGCCCGCCGGTCGCGCAGATGATAGGACCTTCGATCGCGTCGAGTGCGACGTCAATTTCAGTGCCCGCGCCGGTGCCGACGATTTCGCCTTCATACAGGAACTCGGCGTCGCCCTCTTTGCCCTCGCCGATGACAATTTTGCCGTCCATCGCGACCGAGTTCAGCGTCTTGCGCATCGCGTCGCACGCCGCTCGATCCGCCATCCGCTCGTCGCCCTTGCCGATGAACCGCGCCGCCGCCAGCGCCGCCGCTTCCGTCGCGCGTACCACTTCGAGAGCAAGATTCCGCTCCATCCAGGCGCCTCCGCGTCAGTTCGATGTGGTCTTCAAGGGGCTTCCGAATAACGATTCTATCAAATGATAGCCGTCGGCGACGAGTAGGCCAGTCGAGGTACCTTCGTCCTCAGTATAGCGATGGGGAACGCCTCCCCTCGCCTTGAACTGCGCCGACGTCATCAGCGCGAACGGTACGGGCTCCGGCGAGTGCGTTTTGAGCTGGCTCGGCGTCGCGTGATCGGGCATCAGCAGTATCGCGAAATCGCCAAGCGCGCCAAGGCCCGCGAGCATCGGCCCGATGATCAATTCGTCGATACGCTCGATCGCTTCCTTTTTCAGATCGGCGCGGCCCATGTGACCAGCTTCGTCCGGCGCCTCGATATGCAGCAGCAGAAAATCGCGTGACTTGAGCGATTCAAGACCGTAACGCCCCTTCGCGGCATAATCGGTATCGAGGAATCCGGTGGCGCCCGGAACCTTGATCAAGTTCAGTCCGGCCAGCCTGCCGAGTCCATTGACGAGATCGACTGCCGATATCACCGATCCGTCGACGCCGAAGCGCTCCTTGAGCGTCGGCACTGAGGGTCGTGTGCCCTGCCCCCAAAACCATACCGACGATGCTTCAGCCTTGCCCGCATCGCGCCGCGCCTTGTTCACCGGATGCTCGCGCAAAATCGTTGTCGAGCGCCGCGTCAGGTCGCGCAGTAAATCCGCACCCGCGCCTTTGGGCAGATGATCCTCGACGGGCTTACCAGTGATGTCGTGCGGGGGAGTCAGATGCGTCGTCGCGATACCGCCGCGCCACATCATCAAATGCCGGTAGCTGACGCCGTTGAAAAATTCGATCCCGTCGCCTGCCAGTTCCTTGCGCAGGTCCGCGACGATCTGCGCGGCCTCCTCGCTCGTGATGTGCCCCGACGTGAAGTCGTTCATGATCATTGCGCCGCCGTCGCCCGGCTTCAGCGACACGAGATTCATCCGAAATACGACGTCGCGCGGGCCCATCTCGATTCCTTGACTCGCCGCTTCGATCGGCGCGCGCCCAGTGTGATATCGAGCCGGGTCGTAGCCGAGCATCGTCATCGTGCCGACGTCGCTGCCCGACGGCATGCCCTTGGGAATCGTCGCGACCATCCCGAGCGTCCCGCGCGTCGCCATCAGATCCATATTGGGCTTGTGCGCCGCTTGAAGCGGCGTCTTGCCGCCGAGTTCGTCGCACGCCCAATCAGCCATCCCATCACCGTGTATGATGATGTACTTCATCAGGAAATTCCCGCTTCGCGAAAAAACGCGAGCATCGCATCCAGGAGCGCGCGCGGATTGTCGCCCTGCACATTGTGACCCGACTGCTCGATGCGCACCCAGCGGCCATCGGGCAGCGAGCGCGCGAACTTGTCGGCGTCGGCGTCGGTGATCACGTCGCTCAGCGCTCCGCGCACTACCAGCGTTGGACATTTCATGCCGGGAACGGCAGCGGCAAGCCGTTTGCGATCATCGTTGAAGGAACCCATCGCGTTGTCGGAGCGTCGCCGCTGATCGTGCTTGAAGGTCCACTTGCCGCTCGGAGTTTCGCGCAGGTTGTAATGCAGGCTGCGGCGCAGCACGGCCGGATTGCGGATAGGATTGAATTTGACGGCGCGCTCCAGGAAGGCATCCAGCGAATCCAGTTCGGGAGTCGACGAGAAATCGCGAATGCGGTCGACGCCTCCGGCGCCGCTTATCTCGGGCGCGACATCGACAATCACCATCGCGCGCATCCGGTCGCTGTGATGCGAGGCGTAGGCGATGGAGTTGATACCGCCCATCGATTGCCCGACGACGATCGGACGCTCGAGTCCGAGCGCCGCGATCAAGCCCTCGATGTCGGCGACATGCGACGCAATCCTGTAGTCGACGACCGGCGACCATTCGCTGTCGCCATGGCCGCGTTGATCCAGCGCGATACACCGAAAGTGTTCGCGCAGCATTATCGCGACGCAGTCCCAGGTGTGCGCGTTGATGCCACCGCCGTGCAGGAAAAGGATCGGCGCGCCGGAACCGCCCCAGTCGAGGTAATGAAAGCGCATCGCGCCGATGATCACCTGATGTTCGTCCGGCAGCCTGACCGCGTCGGGACGAAGATCGGCGATCTCGAGCGCGGTCCGAAACATCGCGAGTTCATCGGTTCGTTGAATTTTCATTGCTGCCGCTAATCGCGTTCCAAAATCTTCAGCACTTTCGCGATGTCCGGTTCGACCACGATCGTGTTACTTAAATTTTTCAGCGCTGTGTCCTGATCCTTCAGGCCGTGCCCCGTTAGCGTGCATACGACGACCGAGCCCGGCTTGAGCATCCCGGCGCCTGCGCATTTCAGCAAACCCGCGACCGAAGCAGCCGACGCCGGCTCCGCGAATACCCCGCCAGCCGCGATGAGCCGATAGGCCGCGAGGATTTCCGAATCGGTGACCATGTCGATAATCCCGCCCGACTCGTCGCGCGCGTCGGTCGCGCCCTTCCAGCTCGCGGGATTGCCGATTTTGATTGCGGTCGCCACGGTATGCGGATCGTCAATCGGATGGCCGACGACAATCGGCGCCGATTCTGCCGCCTGGTAGCCCATCATCTTCGGGACCCGCTCGCTCAATCCCACCGACTTATACTCCTGGTAGCCCGCCCAATACGCCGTGATGTTGCCGGCGTTGCCGACCGGCAGAAAATGATGCGTTGGCGCGTCGCCAAGTTGATCGCAAATCTCGAAGGCCGCCGTCTTCTGCCCCGCGATTCGATCGGGATTCACGCTGTTCACCAGCCGAATCCTGACCGGGTCACGCTCGGCGACATCGCGCACCACCTTCAGGCAGATATCGAAGTTGCCGATCACCTCGAGCACGCGCGCGCCATGCATCACGCTCTGCGACAGCTTGCCCAGCGCCACCGCGCCCTTGGGAATCAGCACGAACGCCTTCAGCCCCGCACGTCCCGCGTATGCGGCAGCGGACGCTGCAGTGTTTCCAGTTGAGGCGCAGATGACGGCGCGCGCGCCCTCGCCCAGCGCCTTCGATATCGCCACCGTCATGCCGCGATCCTTGAATGAGCCGGTCGGATTGGCGCCTTCGAACTTAAAGTAAACCTTGATGTTTAGACCGAGCCGCTCGGCGATCGCGGGCGCCTCGATAAGCGGGGTGTTGCCTTCGTTCAGGGTGACGACCGGGGTCGAATCCGTCACCGGCAAAAAGCGCCGGTAATGCTCGATGAGTCCGGGCCAGTGAAACAGCCGCTGTTTTTTCGATCCGCTCGTCGAGTCCGCCGCCATCGCCTAAAGATTCTCCTCGATTCGGATGAACACGGGTGCGGACTGCACGATTTTCTCCTTACGAATCTCCGCCAGCGCGCGTTTCAGGCTGCGCTCGGGCGCGTCATGGGTCCGCATAATCACCGGCACCGTCCGCGTCTTCCCGCGATCCTTCTGGATCACCGACGCGATCGACAGCCCGTGCCTGCCCAGCACCGACGCAATCGCGCCGAGCACGCCCGGCTTATCCTGCGCCGCGAATCGCAGGTAATACTCGCATACCACGTCGTCCATCGGCTTGACACTGGCGCCCTTCATCAGGTGAATCGGAAATCCAAACGCATGGGTTCGCGCCGATCCTTCGGCCAATCGATGCCGCGCAATTTCCAGTATGTCCGCCATCACCGCCGTCGCCGACGGCATCTCACCCGCGCCGAGCCCGGAATACATTGTGGAGCCAAGCGCGTCGCCGTGGATATAGATCGCGTTGAACGCGCCGCCGACGCTGGCCAACAGATGGCGCTGCGGGATCATCGTGGGATGCACCCGCGCCTCGATTGCACCGTCGTCATCCTTGCCAATCGCGAGCAGCTTTATCGCGTAGCCAAGCTCGCGCGCGTACTCGATATCGGCCTGCGTGATCTGCGTGATGCCTTCGGTGTAAATCTGCGCCAGCTTCACCATCACGCCAAACGCCAGCGTCACCAGCAGGCAAAGTTTGTGGGCGGAGTCATGTCCCTCGACGTCGGTAGCGGGATTCGCCTCGGCCAGGCCCTTGGCCTGCGCGTCGGCCAGCGCAGCGCCGAACTCGACGCCGTTCTCCGTCATCGTGGTGAGGATAGAGTTGCAGGTGCCGTTTACGATTCCATAAACGGCGCGCTGTCGATCTCCTGCGAGCGCCTCGCGCAGCGTGCGGATGATCGGCACACCGCCGCCGACGCTGGCCTCGAAGCCGACGGCGAGACCGCGCTTGCCGGCCTCGCGAAAAATCTCGGCGCCATGCTCCGCGAGCAAGGCCTTGTTGCCGGTCACGACGTCCTTGCCGGCGGCCAGCGCCTTCATTATCAATGTGCGCGCGGGCTCGTGACCGCCGAACAGCTCGACCACGATGTCGATATCGGGACGCGTGACAAGCGTGGCGGCGTCGCGCGTAATCAGCTTCGCGGGCAGGCCGGGCACCTCGTCGGGTTTGAGGCTTCGATCCGCGATGCCCGTCAACTCGAGCGGCGCGCCAAGAATGCGTTCGTACTTGTCGCGATTGCGCAGCAGCAGTTTCACGACGCCGCCGCCCACGGTACCGCATCCGAGCAGCGCAATCCGTACCGGTTTCAATTTTTCAACTGTCCCCGATGCTTTTCGCGATTGCGCTCAGGAAGCGCTGGCCGTGCGTATGGGAATCACAGCGTTGCCGGTCCGCAGCGCGTGACGGATTCCGCGAATGGCCTGGCGCGTGCGATGCTCATTCTCGATCAGCGCGAAACGCACGAAGCCGTCGCCGTCCTGCCCGAAGCCTACTCCCGGCGAGACTGCGACCTTGGCCTCGGCGAGCAGAAACTTGGCGAACTCGAGCGAGCCCATCGCGCGGAACGGTTCCGGAATCGGCGCCCACACGAACATCGTGGCTTTCGGCTTCTCGACCGGCCATCCGGCGCGATTGAGCCCGTCGATCAGCACGTCGCGCCGCCGCTTGTAGGTCGCGTTGATCTCGGCGACGCATTCCTGCGGTCCGTTGAGCGCTGCGATTGCGGCGACCTGCACCGGCGCGAACATCCCGTAGTCGAAGTACGACTTCAGCCGCCCCAGCGCCGCGATCATCTCGCGATTTCCCACGGCGAATCCCACGC
The DNA here is from genome assembly GCA_963850125.1 of uncultured delta proteobacterium. Taxonomy (GTDB): domain Bacteria; phylum Desulfobacterota; class Binatia; order Binatales; family Binataceae; genus Binatus. The sequence continues at coordinate 39,713 of CAWKKB010000009.1, forward strand.
GCCAGCCCGGCATGTTGTAGCTTTTCGACAGCGTGAAGAACTCGACGCCAATGTCCTTGGCTCCCGGCACCTGCATCATCGACGGCGCCTTGTAGCCGTCGAAGCACAGGTCCGCATACGCGAAATCCTGCGCGACCATGATGTCGTTTTCGCGCGCGAACTCGACCACCCGATTCATGAAATGCAAATCGACGGTCGCGGTGGTCGGATTATGCGGGAAGTTCATGATGAGGAACTTGGGCCGCGGCCAGCATCGATTGACCGTCGCCATCAGCTCGTCGAAAAATTCCTCGCCGCGCCGAATCGGCACGCCCTGCACCTGCGCGCCCGCAATGATGCATCCGTACTGATGAATCGGATACGTGGGAGTCGGCGCCAGCACGACGTCGCCCTGGTCGAGGATCGCCAACGCGAGATGCGCGATGCCTTCCTTCGATCCGATCGTGACGATCGCTTCGGAATCGGGATCCAGCTCGACACCGTAGCGCCGTTTGTACCAGTCGCAGATCGCAAGCCGCAGTTTGTACACGCCGCGCGAGACCGAGTAGCGATGGTTCGCGTTCTTGGAGGCGGCCTCGATCAGTTTCGCCACGATGTGGGGCGGAGTCGCCTCGTCAGGATTTCCCATCCCGAAATCGATTATGTCCTCACCGGCTCGCCGCGCCTGCAGGCACAGCTCTCCGATCGCGTTGAAGACGTAGGGTGGCAACCGCTTGATTCGTGGGAAATCCATTTTTCTCTTGCGATTGGCGACGATAAGCGTCCGCCAAATCGCGAACTATAAGTTTTAACGGACGCCCGCCAGCGCCGCTAGTAGGGATACGGCAATGAGGAACGTCAAAAAGGAACTAATTGAATGTGAAACCCGCGTGGGTTTCACACTTCCTTCGGCAGGGGTGACCCCTGCACCCAGTGAGAGTCGCGAAATGTCGAGGACGACATTTCACTCTCAGGTTCGTTGGGAATCAAGGTCAATGTTTGAGGGCGACTCCGAATCCTACCTCGCCCGTTACTCTACGGGAGAGGAGGCAGGCCGCATCGCGGCCGGTAGATGAGGGTTCTGCGGTTCGAGCTGCACGTAGGCAGCGTCATCACATGGGAGCGCCTATCTTGCACGCCAGAGGCGGCGCGTCGCTGGAATCCCGTGTATTTTCTCCCGCATCGTTTCCAACCACACGAGACGCTTGAAAAATGCCTTGCTACCTTGCGAGGTGCCGCCGTATTCAAACCCCTGCAGGCATCGTTCGATTTCCACGTTGAGTTGGTTGAGGCTCAACCTGACAACCTCCCCTGCGGTTTCAGCGACGCCAGAACGTCTGCCCATCGGCGTTCCCTCCCACCGCTCACTTCGCGGTGCCTGCGAGCGCGACCCCTTCGCTCTCCCTACGGCGCATCGCCCAATATACCGGCGCTGCGCAGACTGAAATCAGGCCCGCGATTTGCCATTCGAACGGGATGCCCGCGGTGTCTGCGATTCGCCCGGCGAACAGCAGGCCGACCGCGCCGCCCATCGTCTGGAAGGTCGAGTTGAACGACAGCAACGTCGCGCGATTGCCCGATTCCAACTGCTCGTTGAACCAGCTCTGCACCAACGGCATCATCGCGCCCGTAAACAGGTTCATGATGAACAGCATCGCGAGCGAGGCCGCCGGCTTCTCGCCGAAGAGTCCCGCCAGGAACAGCATCGCGCTGGCCGCAATTACCAGCATGCTCACCCGCGCCGCGCGCTGCGCTTCGTCAACGGCGAATCGCGCGCTTAGCTCAGCGCCGATAAGACGCGCCAATGACAGGCCGCAATAGATCCATCCGATGATCCACACGCCGACCGCGAGGCTCTCGTTGAACATGATTGGCCACGAAACCCAGTACGGCGCCCACGCCGCCACGGTGATTGCGTTCGCGATACTCAGCATCAGGACGGTATGAGCGCCGAGTCCGGCGCGGATGCCGTCGCCGACGTTCTCTGCGATTCGTCGCGGGATTGCCGCGATCCTGACGGTCGTCGCGCGCGGACGTTCGTCATGCATCAGGAATGCGCCGACGGTGCCTGCTAGCACGTAACCGGATGCGCCGAGCAGCCACGGCCATGCGATGTTGACGTCGGCGACGTACGCGCCGATCATCGCCGACCCCATGAAGCCAATCGTGCTCAGTTGCGAGATGCGCGAGAACAGCCGGTCCTTGAGTCCGTCGTAGCCTGCGTCGTCCAGCGCGTCGACACCCCACGCGTCAATCGCGCCGTTGCCGAAGGTCGTGCCGATACCGTCGATGCTCTCGGCGATAATGAAGACATAGTAGTGATGCGCCACGAAATAGAGCAGAAATGCGGAGACGCGGAGGAACGCGCCCAGCACGAACGATCGGCGCCGCCCGAGCAGGTCCGCGAACGCGCCGGTGGGCACGTCGGTCAGAAACAGGACAAGAAAGTAGGTCGCGAGGACGCTGTTTATCTGGAACTGGTCGAGCCCGCGCGAGCGCAGGAAAATGGGATAGACGCCGAACAGGAACCCGCCGGCGAACGAGTACATGCCCCATACCGTGTAGTAGCGGCGAATGATATCGCGAATTGTCGGAGCATGCGGTCGCACGATTTCCACCGAAATTTACCCACCCAGTTTACGGCGCCAAAAGCAAAAGCCCCGGGGCTCGCAAGCGCCCGGGGCTTTTTAGAGCCAAGTATCAATGTCCGTCTCAATTCAGGAGGACCTTAATTGAATTGGGGACTCGACGTACGTTGTCACTTGGCTGCATGTGGGCGAGCTTATTCGAGTGGCTGGCGACCAGTCAAGCGCGGTGTAGGGAAGCTGAACAAGCTGTCCCGGTTCTCAGAATGTCACGTATCACGTAGCATCTAGCTGTCTGAATCCTTCGCATGAGCAACCCGAACCTCGACCGCAGTTTCGATTTTCCCGCCGACGTGCCCGAGCCTGGGCTCGCGACGCGGGCGTGGCGCTTTTCAAACGTCGTATGGCTCGCGGCATACGTGTACGTGGGCTACAAAAGCACCCAGCTCTGGACCCGCTTCATCGACGATCGCAACAAGACTGAACTCTACCGACGCCAGGATCTCCGCGCCGCGCAGGCACTCAATCGCACGGCGCTCCGCCTCGAGGGTTTGCTGATCAAGGCATGCCAGTTTATCGCGACTCGCGCCGACGTGCTCCCCGACGAATGGGTCTCGACGCTGTCCGGCCTGCACGATCGCGTGCCACCGCGGCCTTTTGCGATGATCCGCGAACAGATCGAGTGCGAACTCCACCACCCGCTCGATGCCGTTTATACTGAGTTCGATCCGGTGCCGCTGGCGTCGGCATCGCTTGCGCAAGTGCATCAGGCGCGCCTTCGCGACGGCCGTCGATGCGCGGTGAAGGTGCAGTATCCCGGAATCGACGGCATCGTACGCGCCGATCTGCGCAACATGACGACGGTGCTGTATTGGCTCGCGAAGCTCGAGCGCGACTTCGACTATCGGGTCCTGATGCGAGAGGCGCTCAAGTACATTCCGATGGAGTTGGACTTCATTCACGAGGCCGACAACTCCGCGACCATGCGCCGTAACTTCGCTTCCGATCCCAGCGTGATCGTTCCCGAGGTCTATCGCGAGTTCACCACTCGGCGCGTGCTCACGATGGAACTGCTCGAAGGCGTCAAGGTCACCGATGTTGAGGGGCTCGAGCGTGCGGGAATCGACAAGCATCTTGTTGCGCAGAAGCTGATCGAGATTTTCTGCGACCAGGTTTTGCGCGATGGTTTTTTTCACGCCGATCCGCATCCCGGCAACATCCTGGTTCAGCCGGGCCCGAAAATCGTGCTGCTCGATTTCGGCCTCGCCAAGGATTTCCCGCCCACGTTCCGCGACGGAATCGTGCGGCTGACATTTTCGATCCTCACTGCGAATCGCGAAGGAATCATCGCGGCGTTCCAGGAACTGGGATTTCGCACGCGCAGCGGCGATCCCGACACGCTGCTGGCGTTTGCCGACCTCTTTCTCGGCAACACGATCAAGTCGAAGAAGGCGTACGCCGACAAGGACCTCATCGAGCAGTTCAACGAAGAACTCCCGCGCGCAATTCGCGCGAATCCCGTGGTCGAAGTTCCCGCCGACGTTTTGCTGGTCGGCCGCATGATGGGTTTGCTGAGCGGACTCGGCAAGTCGCTCGACTCGCAGGTCAATCTGTTCACGACGATCATGCCGTACGCGCAGCGCCTGATGATGGCATTGCCACGGGCAGGTTCATCTGACGCTGCGGCGAATACTCCGGCCGGCAAGTAGTCTCAGCTTTCAGACCATCCGCAACCCGAACCATCCGACGGCCCCGCCTGCGAGGATCAGCAGCGCGGGATTGATATGACGTCTAAGCAGGATCACGGTGACTAGAACCGTGATCGCAACCGTGGTTTCGTTGAAGCGCATCGAACGGTCGAGATTGATCGTCGCAGTCCTACCGATTGCGTATACCCCTGATGCCATCAAGCCGATCGTGATAGGCGCCATCCCGCGTTGCACCGCGTCGCGCCACGGTGACCCCTCAAAGTGGTCCCAGAACTTGCCTACCGCGAATACCAGCGTGCACGACGGCAGATAAAAAGCGAGCAGCACCAGGATCGCGCCCGGGATCCCCGACACGTGGTAGCCGATCACGGTTACCATGTTCATGTTGGGGCCCGGCGACAGCTGGCCGAGGCTGTAGATGTCGGTGAATTGCTCGGCGCTAAGCCATCGATGCGTGACGACCACGTCGTGCTTCATTTGCGGCAGCACCGCGGTGCCGCCGCCGACCGCGAGCAGCGATAGCAGTGCGAACACGTTGACCAGGTTGACCAGCTTAATCATGACGATGCCCCCGAACTCGCGTCGGCCGCACCATGTTGCGCAGCGACTTCCTCGTGATGCTCAGCTAGTTGCGCGTGATACTCGGCCTGCTTTGCATGGTAGGCAGCGAGCTCCTTGCGGTCGGGCCGGTTGAGTTGGATTGCGATCGGTGCGAGCACTACCAGCACCGGCACCAGTGAGATGTGAAAAATCCCGACCAGTACGAACGCCGGTATCAGGATGACCCAGTCCTGCCATTTGCTGATTTCCCGCCGGCCGAATTGCAGCGTTACCGCCAGGATCAGCCCGACCGCCGCCGCGCCCACGCCGTTCAGTACCGCGGCCACTTCGGGATCATTTTTGAAGCGCGCGTACAGTAGTCCGAGGATGAATACGACAATCGCGCCGGGAAGTGTCATGCCGGCCACCGCGACAATCGATCCGGCCACGCCCCGCAAGCGGCTGCCGACAATCACGCTGACGTTGGTCGAGATCAGGCCCGGGACGGTTTGCCCAATCTCCAGAGACGCCAGGAAGTGATCGTCGTCGAGCCAGTTCTGACGAACTACCAGATGCTGCTGCAGGTACGCGATCACGCCCCCGCCGAAACTGGTCGCTCCTATATAAAGGAAGACCCCGAACAGCTTTGCGAGGCTGACGTTCGGGGCCTTGGTAAGCCTATTTTTCATGGCGCTCGGTTTTCTCCTCCCCGTCCGGCTTTGTCAGGCACGTACCGCTCGGCCGCTGCATCGATTTATCCCTCGCAGACCGCCGACGGCCTTTCTTGTATCACCTGAATCGGAAAGAGAGAATTCGCCGCCGTCAGTTGAGTCCCACTTTTTTCAGCAATGAGATGAAGCGTGGATCGGAACGAAGAGGATCGAAAATCCTATCGACCTTGAACAACGGCACCCACTGCGATCCGGTCCCGTAGGTCTTCTCCAATCCTTCCAGTGCGCGCTGTTTGTCGCCAAGACCGATATAGATGACTGCGGTGCAAAACGGCGAGACGAATCGTTGCGAAGCCATCTGATTCAGCTCCGCCATGATAGCCTCGGCCTTGGCGCGGTCGCCTGACTTCGCATAGGCATAGCCAAGAAAGCCCGTGACGAAGGGCGGAGAATCCATCGCGCGGGCCTTCTCCAGTTCCGGAATCGCTTCCTTGACCTTGCCTGCTTCGAGGTCGGTCCACGCAAGAGCCCATTGAGCGAAGTAGAAGGTCGGATCCAATTCCAGCGATTTGCGAAATTGCTCTTTTGCTGCGTCGTACTTTCCCTGGTACGCAAGCGGCAAGCCCACGTCATTGGTGATCCCCGCGGAAAGGGGGTCCAGTTCACTCGCGCGCCTCATCTCCGCAAACGATTCATCGAATCGCCCTTCCCATGACAGAAAGTAGCCATACTGATCATGGGCAAAGGCGTAGCTCGGATCGAGTTCGATTGCGCGACGAAACTCCGTTTCGCTTCCAGTCCAATCGTAATCGAACTGGTACTTGATGATTGCCAGTGACGTGTGGGCTTCGGCCAGGGAATCGTCCAATTGCAACGCTTTCTCGGCCGCCGCTTTCGCCTTCGGCATCACTTCGATACCGGGGAAATACCAATCCGCGCCGAAAGTATAAGCGTCAGCCAGCCCGGTGTAGGGCAACGCGAAGTTTTGGATCCAGCTTGATTGCATCCTCGAATTCTTCGATCGCTTTCCTGACCCGCTCCTCGCTGAAGCTGCTTAGGTAGTAGCGGCCCTTGAGATAGGAGTCGTGCGCCTCCGGGTTGACCGCGTTCGAGTTGGCGAAATGCGCCTGCTCAGCGGGGGTCAGCTCGACGTTGACCTCGCGGGCGATCGCCTGCGCGATTTCATCCTGCATCGCCAACACATCGCGCGAGTCGCGCTCGTAGCTCTTCGCCCACATATGCCGGTCGGCGGGCGCGTCGATTAGCTGCGCAGTGACTCGCACCTTATCGCCAACCCGCATGACCGAGCCTTCGACTACAGCATCGACGTTGAGCAGTTTGGCGATTTGCGGCGTCGGCGGCCGGTGATCGCCCTTGAACTGCATCACGGAGCCGCGCGAAATCACACGCAGCGCGCTGATAGTCGCGAGATCGGTCGTCAGTTCATCCGTCAGACCGTCGGCGAAATATTCCTGGTTCGGATCGCCGGAAAAGTTGTCGAGCGGGAGAACCGCGATCGAGCTGATCGTGTGCTTCGCGGCGGTCTGCGCCGGAGGTGAAGCGGGAGCCGGCGATCTCGATCGCATAAGCACCACTACGAGCACGGCCACTATCAGAGCTACCGCTCCTTCGATGAGCACCGTCCGGAGTTGGCGTCTGGTAGCCTCTACCTGATGATCGCTCGCGACGACCTGATACACCCGTATCGGCCGCGACACGTTCTTGAGCCGCTGCTCTCCGAGGTCCTTGAAACTGGTCCCCGGCTTGTTGCGAATCTCGTCATGGACGTTCGACGAAACGCAGATCCCGCCCGGAGGAGCAAGCTCGTGAATCCGCGATGCGATATTCACTCCGTCGCCGAGCACGGTCTTATCGGTGAAAACCACGTCGCCGACGTGAATCCCGATGCGCAAACGCAGCTCCGGATTCTCCACCAGGGTCGCCTGCAACTCGCGTGCGCAATTGACCGCATCCACCGCGCTGTGAAAGCTCGAGAGGGTGCCATCGCCGATTTCGCCGATCAATCGGCCGTTGAACCGCGGCAGCACTGCGCGCAGATGCTCGCGATGCTCGCGCACCGCACGCAAACCCTCGCGCTCGTCGCGGCCCATAAGAGCGGTGTAGCCGACGACGTCGCTGAACATGATCGCGGCCAGCTCGCGCGTAGGATTCGCCGTCAGGATATCGGACGAACTCGTCACCGAGGCCCTCCCCTTCGATAGCATCGGCCCGAACGGAAACGTTCCGGATACTACTCCGGCGCCCGCCACAGCGCGAAGTTCGTTGCGGGCATCCCATCCGACGCTCCCGCGGCTACACCGGTTCCTTCGCGCGTCGCTTTCATGGCACTGTCTCACGATGCACTTTTTCCATGCGGAGTCCTTCTGATGTCTGATCGACGCAATCAACTTGTGCCGCTGGCAGCCGAGCTCGCGGCTGACTTTGCCACTCGCGCCGGCGAGCACGATCGCGCCAACTCGTTCCCAGTCGAAAACGTCGACAAGATGAAAACGGCCGGATACACCGCGCTCGTCATTCCTGAAAAACATGGCGGGCTCGGCGCCGACCTCGAGGATTTTGCGCTATGCCAGGAGCAGCTCGCGCAAGGCTGCGCCGCGACCACGATCGCGATCAACATGCATCTGTTCGGTATCGGCAGCATGGTCGATCGCGCCACCGGACGCCCGCAGGAGGAATTGTTCTTCGACGTTATCGGGCGTGGCCATCAAATCCTCGGCGGCGGTATCAGTGAGCCCGAGACTGGTGGCGATTGGGGATACTTCGCGACTCGCGCGCGCCGCGAGGGCGATACTTACGTTCTCAACGGCCGCAAAACTTTCACCAGCCTCTCGCCGGTGATCGATCTGTTCATGGTGATGGCGACGATCGAGGACTCGAATCCTCCAGCGTCTGCTACCTTCGTCGTCCCGCGCGGCACTGCCGGCTTCGAGCTTATCGAAACGTGGGACGCGATGGGGATGCGGGCGACCGCCAGCCACGACCTGGTGATCAAGGACGTGCGAGTGCCGGCGCTCGCGATGGCGGAATCGCGGCCGGTCGGCCCCGTGAACGACCAGGCGATTTCGCTGTTCGCATGGTTCGGCCTTTCCGTCGCCGCGACCTACACCGGCGTCGCGATTGCCGCATTGAAGTTCGCCAAGGAATTTGCCGGCCGCCTGAAACCGCTCACGCAGCCGCGCACGATCAAGTATTTGCCCGGCATCCAGTTCGCCATCGCCGAGGCCGAAGCGCTGATCGCGCAGTCGCGCGCGCTCTATCTAGGCGTCGCCCACGACTACATTCGCGATCGCGCTTCGTTCAAAGGCGAGTCGGGTCTCGCGCGCGTCGTAATGCCGAAATATGTCGCGACCAACAACGCGATCCGCGCGGTCGACTACTGCATGGAGGTAGTAGGCGCGCACGGGATGCTCAAAAAATTCCCGATGGAGCGCTACTATCGCGACGTCCGCGCGGGCCCGAATCATCCGCTGTCCAACGCCCGCGCCCGCGAACTGATCGGCAAAGTCGCGCTGGGCATCGGCTTGGCTGAAACCCCGCGCTGGTAGGCGGCGGCTCAGCCGTGCTTGACCCCAAAGTAAATCCCACCTATGAGCACGCGAGAAGGTGAGATGGGGGTTCAGAGCGACTTTGTACATCACATTGATAGCCGCGGTTGCGGCAGTCGGCGGCCTCTTGTTCGGTTTCGATACCGGCGTGATTGCGGGCGCAATGCTCTTCATCGTTCCCGAGTTCCATCTTGGCCCTGCCGAGCAGGGACTCGTAGTCAGCGCTGTGACCTTTGGCGCATTGTTCGGCGCGCTGATCGGAGGTACTTCGTCTGACACAATCGGCAGGCGCTGGACCAACATCGCCGCTGGATTGAGCTTTGTTGTAGGCTCAATCTCCTCGGCGCTCGCGCCCAACGTCGAAGTTCTGATCGCGAGTCGCGTCCTCATCGGACTGGCAATAGGACTGACGTCGGTAGCAGCGCCGATGTATATCGCGGAGTTGTCGCCACCAGGCAATCGCGGCAAGCTGGTATCGCTTTTTCAACTGGCGATCACCATCGGCATCCTGGTTTCCTACATTGTCGATCGAGCTTTGGCGCCTGACCACGCGTGGCGCTGGATGCTGGGGCTCGCATTCGTCCCCGGCGCGCTGTTGGTGCTCGGAATGATCGCGATGCCCGAGTCGCCGCGGTGGCTTCTTAAAACTGGAGCAGAGAAAGCCGCGCGAAAAGCTCTCTCGCTTGTGCGACCTGCCGACGAAATCGACGCGGAAGTAAGAGCGATCCACGAAGACCTCGAACACAATCGGCCCGCTGCGTGGTCGGAGCTGTTGATGCCTGGACTTCGTGCGGCGCTGATCGTCGGCGTTGGGCTCGCCGTTCTCCAGCAAGTGACCGGCATCAACACGATTATCTATTACGCTCCTCAGATCTTTCAGAAAGCCGGCTTGGACAGTGCAACCACCGCGTTGGCGGCAACCGCCGGGATCGGAGTCCTCAATGCCCTGTCCACGCTGATCGCGATCTGGCTGGTGGATCGAGTCGGGAGAAAGCCGCTGCTCCTGGCGGGGCTCGTTGGAATGACTGTAAGTCTGGCCGCGCTCGGCGTTGCTCAACGTTTCGGATCAACGTTCGATCTTAAGCAACACTGGGTTGCGCCAATTACCGTAGGATTCATCGGACTGTACATCGTTTGTTTTGCCTTCTCGCTGGGGCCGGTCGTATGGCTGATGATCTCAGAAATCTTTCCCAACCGTGCGCGGGCGCGAGCTGCCGGAATCTCGACCGCCGCGAACTGGACGGCGAACTTTCTCGTCACGCTTTCGTTCCCGGTGCTGCAAACGATGATGGGCCCATCGCTCTGGTTCCTGTATGCCGCGATGGGTGTGGCAGCGTTCATCTTCATACTCGACTGGGTTCCCGAGACTAAAGGGAAATCACTCGAGGAAATCTCGCGTCAGTGGCGGACCAAACCCGTCGGCGCGGTCGCTAATCAATCGGCCGCACCTTAGCCAGCGTTGGAATGAGTCGGTTTATCCGCAAATCACTTGTTGTCGGCTTCGTGCTCGCCGCGGTCCTTTCTGCTGTGCCTGCGTATGCACAGACTTTCTCAACACCGTGGATGCACGTGACCAACCAGGATTGGGCGACAGAATGGGGCATCCTCGATCCTCAGATTTTGTTCCTCCCCGAATCCTGGGGTCAGCTGAAAGGGGCGACAGGAAATTGGGATGGCGTGCGTACTGACCTCGCTCACGCGGGAATTTCCATTTTCGGCTCCTATGAAAGTGAATCCGCGGGCAATCCGGTCGGCGGAGAAGTGCACAAATTCCGGTATACACACAACATCGCGCTCGGGACCGCGATAGATCTGCAAAAACTGATCGACCTCCGCGATACCTACTTTCTTGCGTCGGCCTCGGAGCGCACAGGCAACAGCCTGTCGAACGATATCCCCAACACTCTTCAGGTACAGCAGATTTTCGGACATCAAACGATACGACTGGTGGACCTGGCGGTTGAACATCTATTTTTCGACAGGAAGCTCGATGTCGTTGGTGGCCGCATCAATGCTCTCGACGACTTCGCGACATCACCATATTACTGTTTTGCGCAAAATCTGGGCTTCTGCGGCAATCCGCTGAGTATTCCGACTAACGCGAACGTACCGAGCTATCCGGGCGCCGCTTGGGGAATTCGGGCTCGCTATGAGGTCTCACCAGAGTTTTACTCGATGACGGGAGCGTACAATACCTATCGCGACTTCCGCAGCGATAAATTCCACGGCGTTGATTTCAGCCTCCGGCATAATTCCGGCGTCGCGATCATGCAGGAGCTCGGCTATTCGCCCAAGCCGATGCGAGACCTCGGATATCCGGGAACATACAAGCTCGGCGGGCTCTACGATTCCGAACCGCGGCTGCAATTCAAGACCGGTCAGATGCGCGGCGGAACCTGGCAAATGTATGTGACCGGCCAGCAGCGATTGCTTCGCCGGCCGGGGGGCGCAACCGATCCTCATCAAGGTTTGTGGAGTTTCCTTGCATTCACCTATGCGCCCCCAGAGATGAACACCGATGAGTATTTCTGTGATGCGGGATTGTTATACTTCGGGCTGATTCCGCACCGGCCCAATGACGAGTTGGGTCTGTTCGGAATCTGGGACCAGTTCTCAAGCGATCTCCGGGACGCTCAGCGCACAGCTCACCAGCCGACGCAAACGCATGAAGCGATCATCGAGGCTAACTACATGTACAACGTGACCCCCTCGCTGACCGTGCAGCCCGATATACAGGGAGTATTCCGGCCGAACGGCACTGGCCTTGTCAGCGACACGTTGGTTCTCGCCGTGCAGGTGACGATTGCCCTGTAGAAGTTGATCCTGACTTCCCCTTGTCCGATGTCCGAGGAGAGCTTGGAATCGATCAAGTCGCTGCAACGCGGCGCAAGATCGCGCGCTGTCGATTGATCTGCGCTTCGCGCTGGACGCTTCAACCCGCGAGTAATACCTTCCTTAACCGTGATCAATGAAATCGAACAGGTTGCGCTCCGCGCCGCGCGTGCCGCCGGCAGAATTCATCTCAAACGGCTCAGCAGAATAACCATCAATCGCAAGTCGAACTCGATCGATCTGGTCACCGAAGCCGATCGCGAATCGGAAGCGGCGATCATCGACGTTGTCCATCGCGCATTTCCCACCCATGCGATCCTCGCCGAGGAAAGCGGCGCCAGCGCGCATCAAAGCGACCATCGATGGATCATCGATCCGCTCGACGGCACCACCAACTTCGCGCACGGCTATCCGCAGTTCTGCGTGTCGATCGCTTATGAACGTCGCGGCCGCGTGCAGTTCGGCGTGGTCTTCGACGCGCTGAAAAAAGAATGCTTCATCGCTCATCGCGGACAGGGCGCGCGTTTGAACGGCAAGCCGATTCGCGTCAGCGCGACGCCAAACCTCGGGGCCGCCCTGCTCTGCACCGGATTTGCGTACGACCGCCGCGAGCGCCGACGCTTCTACATGTGCTTCTGGGAAGAACTCATGACGCGAACCCAGGGGATTCGCCGCACCGGCTCGGCGGCGCTCGATCTCGCCTACGTCGCAGCGGGACGCACCGATGGGTTCTGGGAGTTCGGACTGCGCGCCTGGGACGTGGCCGCCGGCGCGTTGATCGTCGAAGAAGCTCGAGGACGCGTGACCAACATGGACGGCTCCGTGCTCGACCTGAGCGGCGCGAATATCGTGGCGACCAATGGGCGGCTTCATGATGAGCTCATCGAAACGATCGCGCAGACGCGGCCTGAAGCCGACCGCCGTCACGCCGAGATGCTGCGCGAAACCAAGGCGTCGGCATAAAGATGCCTCAAGCGAATACACAGATTCGGCGTGCGAGCCGCGAGGACATCGAGGTCTGCGGTGAAATTTGCTACCGCGCGTTCTGCGAGCTCGCCGATCAGCACGGTTTCCCGCATGAGTTTCCAGACCTGGAGGCTGCTCACGGGGTTGTGCGCGGCATGATTTCCGATCCAGGCCACTACGGAATCGTCGCCGAGATGAACGGACGAATCGCCGGCAGCAACTTCATGGATGAACGCTCGACGATCGCCGGAATCGGTCCGATCAGCGTCGATCCCGACGTACAGAACAGCGGTGCCGGCCGCGCGATGATGCAGCACATGCTCGATCGCGTCGCCGCGAATCGACTTCCGGGGGTCCGGCTGGTGCAGACCGCGTATCACAATCGCTCGCTCAGCCTGTACGCGAAGCTCGGCTTCGAAATCCGCGAGCCGCTGTCCGTGATGGTCGGATCGCCAATCAAAGAATCTATCGCGGGTTACCAGGTTCGCGCCGCCACCGACGTCGACCTCGACGCGTGCAACCGGCTGTGCGTCGTCGTGCACGGACATGATCGCGCGGGCGAATTGCGCGAAGCGATTCAGGAAGGGACGGCAAATGTCGTCGAGCATCTCGGGCGCATCACCGGCTACGCGAGCGCAATCGGATACGCCGGTCACGCGGTCGGCGAATCGAACGAAGAACTCAAGGCGTTGATTTCAGCGGCGCCGGAATTTCTCGGATGCGGCCCGCAGATCCCGTCGCGCAACGGCGAATTGCTCCGATGGTGCTACAACAAGGGCCTGCGCCTGATGCAGCAGACGACGCTGATGAGCGTCGGCCTCTACAACGAACCGCGCTTCCCATTCATCCCGTCGATTATTTACTGACTAGCGCCGCGCGATGAACAGGCCGGAGTCCTTGGTCATTCGGATTTCGCCGTGGGCGGCGATTTCGTTTTCGACGTGATCGCGCAGAGCCGCGATTTGTTCGTCGGTGATCCTGCTTCGTACGCGCATCGAGCAGATATAGTCCATCAGCGGCGCTGCTTCGGTAATCACCAGCGAGTCGGGGTAGCGTTCGAGCTTCACCTCGCTGAAGGCGCTGCGCATGTAAGGCTCGCCGCTCTCGAGGCCGAATCGCGCCGTCGATTCCGTCATCCGCGGAATAGAAAAAAATCGCGTCGAAAGGTCGTTCATCTCACGCATGTTCGCGAGTCCCATCGTGGCCGCATAGCAGAAGCCCGAGGGCTTGAGCACGCGCCGAACCTCGTCGAGCGCGCGCGGAATGTCCGGCACATGGTAGAGCATGTGATTCGCGATCACCGCGTCGAACGACGCATCGCGAAACGGAATCGCCTGCGCGTCGGCTTGCAAGTAGGTGAACGAATGCCCTGGCCGCGCGAGATGCTCGCGAGTTTCGCGGAGCATTCCGTCTGACATGTCGGTTAGAATCACGCGCCATCCGTGCGGAACCTTTACCGAGCCGCGCCACAAGATACCGGTGCCGCAGCCGAGTTCGAGCACGCTCGCGTTTTCAGGAAGCTGAATCCGATCGAACATCCATCGCAGCAGCCCATAGGGATTGGTGCTGAAGCGCTGATGCAGGCGAACGCGCGCCGAGAGGTTCGATCCGTCTTTATATTGCTCGCGCAGGAGCCGCGCGGAATCGGAAATGCCGGTCGTCGCCATCGCGGCTATGTTGCCCCGCGCTCGACGGGTCGATCAACAATCGATCGCCTTGTTCGTAGCGTATCCCTGATATAGTTCTGTCCCTTGACGGATTCGCACGCCCCGGTAGTGAAAAGGACATCACGGAGGTCTCCGGAACCTCAGGTCCGGGTTCGATTCCCGGCCGGGGCACCAAAATCCGGACAACGCTTCATACTAACTCTCCGTCAGTTGGACACCCGGTCGCCGACATTTTGGCAAATCTCAATCCTCGGTGAGACGTATTACCTGATAGTTAGTACGGTGCCGCATACGTCGTCGTGGTCCGCTTCTGCACTGTTCCATCATCTCCCTGGGTCGTTACCGTGGTTGTGCTCTGATCCGGAGACGAATATGGAGCTGGCTGCGTGTAGGTGCGCTGCACAGTGCCGTTGTTGTACTGGGTAGTCGTGGTAGTGCTCGCGTCCGCCACTGGCGCCTCGATAATCGGCGGATTGGTAGTATCGTATTGCCTCGTGGTCGTGGTTTCGGTGACATGAGTCGTAGGCGCGCAGCCCATCACACACGTCATCGCAATTCCGGCACCGATAGCCACTACAAAATTAGCTTTAAATGTCTTCAATTGGCGCTCCTGGAGGCCTTTACTGATCGATGCCTTGGGTTGGTCTAGCGCATCGTGGTCGAAGGCCCTGATGGCCCACTTTACGGCTGGATCAAACTCGGACTCGAACAATATTTCGATCCCGACCTCATGAGCATGGGAGCTTCGCTGGTACCGGTCAATGCAATTGTCGGCGAGAACGAACCTTTCGTGCTTCGAAGAACCCCTTATCCCCAGTTCTGCTTATATCTGACCGCCAACCCAAGATACGGACATCGCGGGTCGATGTAGCCTCGCATCCGATCGACCTGGAAGCCCGCTTCCGGGCTCGTCAGATAGCCGGGACCACCTCGGCGGCGAGCAATTCCATCTGCTCGACGTGGTCGTAGACCGGATCGAGCAGGAGTTGCTGCGCTCCCGCGCGAACCAGTGCCCCCAATTTGTCCACGCATTCGGCGCGGCTGCCGAAAATCGAAACCCGCGGCGCCATATCTGGAGATTTGTAACGCGCGCCGAACCATCGACGCAGCCGTTGCTCCGCAACCTCGCGGTCATCGTCAACCGCGATATACACGCGCTTCGAGATGGCGAAAGTCCCGGGATCGCGTTTCGCCTCGTCCAGCAGTCGACGAACCCATTCCACATGCTTGATGAATTCCGCCGAGGATGACGATCCAGGGCCCATCCATCCGTCGCCCAGGCGCACCGCGCGCTTCAATCCGACCTCGGTTCGCGCGCCGAACCAGATCGGAGGATGAGGCTTCTGTGCCGGCTTCGGTTCCATCGGGACATCCTTGAAATTCCAGAAATGGCCGCTGACGGTGGCCTTGGGCTCGGTCCACAATGCCTTCATCACGTTAAGCCCTTCGACGAACCGGCGGCCACGTTGTTCGCGAGGCACTCCGAAAATCTCATGAGGCGTCGTCTCACCGCCGATGCCGACGCCGACGATTAAACGGCCACGGCTCAGCTGATCGAGGGTCGACAGCGTCTTCGCCAGCTCGACTGGATTGCGCACTACCGTCAGGAGCACCGCGGTGCCGACGCGTACTCGCGTAGTCAGCGCTGCGACGTAGGTGAGCAGCGAGACCGGCTCGAGAATCGCCGCATCGGAGATCATTTGCTCCTGCACCCACAGGCTGTCGTAGCCAAGCGCTTCCGCTCGAGCGACGAACTTGCGAATAAGTTCCACGTCGACGACCGACTGTTCGAAGGTTTGTGGGATTGAAATCCCGCACTTGGTGCTCATCGTAGGGAGGCCTCCTGATTCGAAGATGCCTTGGCGCTGTGGGTCTGGATCAGCTCTTCTTGCGCTTAAAAAACTCGACCTGGCGGAGTCGCTTGGCGGCCTCGGCGCGTGTTTTGTAACCGCTTCCGAGGTTCTTGCCCTCCTTCGACACTACTTTATAGCCACTTTTGTCTTTCTTGATCATCGAGGCACCTGACTAACGCTGTTGAATCGTTCACACCAAAATGAGGCATCAGCTGGCAGCTCCAGAAATACCCTTCGAACGCTGGTTCGAGCTCCACCTTTATTTTTCTGTCGGCGACCCTTTCGACGCAAATCAAGCGCCGGCACGCCCTCATACTCAAAGTAGTGTTTCGCTACCCATTCGCCCGTAAATGTATGAAAAACTTACTGTAGGGCTATAAATCTTACAGTAAGCTTTATCTAATGCTCCTTATCGTGTCTCTTACGCATGTTTTAACCCCCTATACATCTCATGCCATCTTTAGTCTTGCTTTAAGTCGTATTCGACGCCACAATTAGCAACCATGAAAGTTGAAAACCAAGTTCCATTGAACCTTGCACAGCGCGAAGAACGCGTCATCCTCGACGAGATTCGTAACGACCACGAACTTATCCACCGCCTCAACATAACCCCTCAGGAGCTCGAGGCGCTGTCGAAATGCGCGCTTCTTGGAACGCTGACCTGCAAACAGGATATGCTCTTCATCCTGCGCCAGATTCGTGAGGCGTCCATCCCCATGCTCGATCAGACAGCCCTCTTTCCCAAGCCGCCCGAGCAGAAAGAGCGCAACGAAGAGTCCGGCCCGGACCTCAGTCATATCAAGGCTCGGGTTGCTCCCATGATTATCCCGGAGCCCGGTTCACTTGAGACTGCCCCTCGTCGTCTCATCCCCGCGAAGTTCGGCGTCCTCTTCTGGGTCGCAGTCCTGGCCGCGGGGCTGGTGTGGAACGGTGTCATTATATTGTCGCGGTGGAGTCAGAACGTCACCGCCACGTTCGGCGCCAGCCAGGCGCCAGCCACGGATGCGTGGTACGGCAGGCTGGACCATCTTAATATTCTCCTTTTCTGGGAAGTGCTGCTGGTGGTGCTAATCGCGCTTGCGATTCATCTCAAATCGCAGCGAGATTCCCGCCGCTTCAAGGTTCGACCGGGCCGGAGCTCTCGCTAGGCTGGCCGGTTCGGCTCGCGATTCGGATTTGATAGCGTCAGCCCGCGCTTGATGCAGTCCGTGCCGTTACCTTAAGATTCGTCCGTCGGATTTATCTTGAGGTCGCAGGTTGGGGGACAGCGCCAAAGCCGGACTGCGGCAATTAATGCCGAGCGTGTTCAACGGGATCGCGACGGCGATCGCCGCGGCTGCGGGCCTTATAGGCCTGCTCCACCAGACCGGTTACCTCGGCAACCATCCACGCGTCAGGGCCGGCATCGAAGTGAGAGCCCGCGCCCACCCGCGAATGCTCGATCAGCCGGCCCAGTTGGCCGCAGCTAGCTCACCGGCTGCGTCCGATCTGCCCGCGAGCGCCGTCGACAATCACGCAGTCGCGCCGCCTGCTCCCATGCACCATCGGAACCTGAACGGCGCATGGCGCGACATGGGCTCGAACTGTCACCTGATAAAACAGACCGGACATGAGCTGACTGTTTCCAGCTACTACGCGGACAACGGCCAGTTGTGGGCGGTCGGGAACGGAACCGTCAAAGGACGGACCGTCTCGGTGCGAATAAACTCCACGAATCCCGCCTCGCTGGTAGCCGACCTCATCCTCTCCGACGACGGCCGCGAATTGTCGGGGATGATCAAAGGGACCAAGGGCGCCCACCTCGCAAAGTGGCGCTTCGTCGGCCCCTCATGCCTCCAGACTGCGTCAGGTCACGACTAACGAGCCGATCGCCGACGTCACGCAATGCTGCGCCAGAATTCCTGCAGCAGCACGCTAATCAGTTTGGGATGCTCCTCCGGAAAAAATAGCTTCCCACGCGGCACCATGATCAGCCGCTTCACGCCGCCGATATTGTTCTTTAGCCATTCGGGCGATTTGAGATCGAACGCGGTGTCGGCCTCGCCCCATACGATCAGCGTCGGCACCTTGAGCTCGCGCAGTTGCGGCGCGATCGAAGTCAGCACCTTCAGGTTGCCGAGATTCAGAAACCGCCGCATACTGTTGCTCCGATCTTCCGACGAAAGTAGCGGCTCGAAGTAGGTCTTGAACGCCTCGTCGGGGATTCGCTCCGCGTCTTCATAGACCGAGGCGAACGCCTGGCGCGCGACCGTAGGCGTGTCGAGCATCGTCTTCATCCCCATCACAATCGACGGGTCCGCGAACTGATCGAACAACGCTTTGAGCATCGGATTCGGCCACAGGTCGTGGACTTCGCAGTTAGTGAGAGTGAGGCTGCGCAAGCGCGTCGGATATCGCGCCGCGAAAACCTGGCTGATGCTTGCACCGCTGTCGTTGCCGACCAGGTCGACCTGCGACAATCCCAGGCGGTCCATGAACGCCGCGATCATTGCAGCCTGCTGATCGAAGCGGAGATTCTGGTCCGGTTTTATTTCGGTGTATCCCAGCCCCATCAGATCGGGCGCGATACATCGCCGCGCCGGCGCGAGATCCTCCAGCGTATCGCGCCACGCGAATCCGTTTACCGGGAAGCCGTGGATAAACAGCGCGACCGGCCCCGCGCCCTTCTCGACGTGCGCAATTTGGCCGAAAGTGGTGTCCGCGAACTTCCGCGCCTGATGGAACTCTGCTGCTTTCATTGCTAGCCTGCCTCCTGTTAACTTCGATCGTGGCGGTATTTAACATACCAACAGTATGTATGTGACATGAAAACGGTATGACAGTCAAGAGCCGAAAGCTCGAGCAGTCCCAGGCGACCCGCGCCGCCCTCATCAAGACCGCGCGCAAGCTCTTCGCCCGCAACGGATACGCTGCGACCGATATCGAGACCGTCGCCCGCCGCACCCGCGTCACCCGCGGCGCCCTCTACCATCACTTCAAGGACAAGCAGGACCTGTTCTCGGCCGTGTTCGATCTCGAAGAGCAGAAACTCTCGCTGATTGTCGCCCAGGCCGCGATTAGCCAATCCGGCGCATGGCAGGGGATGCTCGCCGGATGCAATGCGTTCCTCGACGCATGCCTCGATCCCGCTGTGCAACGCATCGTGCTGATCGACGCGCTCGCCGTGCTCGGATGGGAGCGATGGCGCGAGATCGACACCCAGTACAATCTCCGGCTGATGATAGGCGCACTGCAGGCGGCCGCCGAACAGGGCGTCATCGCGCGCGGACCGTTCGATTCACTGGCGCATCTGCTGATGGGAGCTATCACCGAAGCCGCCATCTTTATCGCTCACGCCGAAGACAAGCCCGCCGCCCGCCGCGAAGTCGGCGAGAACGTCGTCCAACTGCTCTCAGGCCTTCGCATCGACAAATCAAAGGGCTAGTCGTAGAACCCTACGCAAGCTCTCACGGAGAATCGCGATGGATTATCGAATCACTCCTGGCAGGTTGGAAATCGGGAAGTTCTCGCTTTACTACGAGCGCGTCGGCGCCGGCGCGCCAATCGTTTTCCTGCACGGACTCGGCGGCAACCACCTGTCATGGTGGCAGCAGGTCCCGTACTTCATGCGATCGTTCGAATGCGTCACGGTCGACCAGCGCGGCTTCGGCCTCTCGCCTGATCCCGACGGCCTGTTCAATCGCGCGCACGCGAGCGATCTCGGCGCCCTGCTCGACCATCTGAAGATCAACAAAGCCGTGCTGGTCGGGCAGTCGATGGGCGGATGGACCATCGTCGGCTATGGGCTCGAGCATCCCGAGCGTGTCGCCGCGATGGTGATGGCGGATACTCCCGGCGGCATCTTCACGCCCGAGATGAAGTTCGAAACGCCGCGCACGCCGCTGCCAGTGGACGCGTCGCCGCCAATCGGATCGTTGCCGACCTATGCCGCCGACTATTTCACCAAGCATCCCGAGATGGCCTTTCTCTACGACGAAGTTCGGACTCTCGGCGCGCGCCCTCCCGCCGACGCCGGTATGCGGATAATCACCCTGCGCTACGACCTCGCCGCAGTGAAGAGTCGCCTGACGATGCCGATACTGTGCATGGTTGGCGAAGAGGACACCTTGATCAGGCCGGCCGTCATCAAGGCGCTCGCGTCAGCGCTACCGAACTCGCGCCTGCGCACGGTCCCCGGCAGCGGCCATTCGATCTATTTCGAAAACGCCCCGGTGTTCAATCAACTGGTCCGAGATTTCTTAGTCGAGGTCGGCTACGCAAAGTAGAGAGTCGCTGCCCACCGTCTGTACTGCGATTGTTCCCCTTCCTCGAGGGAAGTGGTCACTCGAACAATCCGGTTCCCCTTCCCTCGAGGGAAGGGGTTAGGGGTTAGGTTCCTCACGCGCCGGCGCCGCTGGGCTCCCCGAACAGCGCCCGCTGTATCATCGGAAATAAATCGCGCTCTTCTCCATCGATCAGATCGTCCAGACATACCGCAAACGCCGTCAGCGCGGTGCCCGCCTTCGTCACATCTTCATTCGATCCCGTGATGAACGACGTCGCGTCAACTGTTCGCGCAAGCTCGCGTAGCCGGGTGTGCTGTTCGCAGGTGCGCAGGATCAGATCAGGCGGGAAATTCTGCTGCGACTTCATCCACGGGAGCACGATATCTTCTTCGCTGTTAAGGTGATGCGTAATCACCGTCTTGATCGAATTCCACGCCTCAGCCGCCTCCGCCCGCAGGATTGTATCAGCCGGCTGGCGTGCGACCACCGCGCCCGCAACCGCCGCGTTCAGCATGCATTCGCCAAGTTTCAAATCCTCCTTGCTCAACCGCGCGAGCGCATCTTCGACGTTCGCCTCCGCGGCGCACATTGTTGGCGCATCCTGATTGCGTTTGTTGCTCAGCATTACGATTCCTTCAGCCTCCATCCTCTATCCTGATAGTGCAGCTAATGTGCCACCGAAAAGTGTAGATTCGACGTAACCCTTCTCGCAGAATGAGGAACGCATTCTCGCAACGCGAAGCGATCGTCGCGAAATGAAACGACTTTGCCCAGAATTCGTCGATTTGTTAGGTGACTGACACAAGACTATACTTCGGCCTATGAGTCGCATCGCAAACGCCCTGGCAGTCTTCGGACTGACGGTCGCTCTCGTGGGATTGTCCGCGTGCGAGCCGACGCAGAACCCGTATGGAACCGGGCCGGGCAAAGCGTCGTCGCTGGGAACTTCGAGCAACTTCGATTCCGGCTCGATGCCGATGCCGTCGAGCGCGGGCACAGTCGCGGGCGGCACGATCGACTCTCCGCAAAGTCAGGGTCTCTCGGATTATCTGAAGCATCATTCACTGCCGCTGGTCGGAGCGCAGGTCGTTACCAGCCCGAGCGGTGGCAAGCAGGTAATACTGTTCGGTTTCGTCGCGAGCGATTTCGGAAAGACCGACGCCGAGCAGAAGGCTCGCCACTACATGAAGGACTCGTCGCTGGTGGTCGACAACCGGATCAAGATCAGCCCCGAGCTGGCTGGCGGACACGGCAGCTCCGGCTCGAGTCTCAACGGTTCCCCGTCCGGTAACGCGATGCCGTCTGACGGCACCGATCCGTACGCTTCGGCCGGCTCGATTCAAGACTACCAGAACAACGAACCGCCCGGCGCGCAGGCTTACCAGGCGCAGGGAATGCAGCAGCAGTATCAGCAGTACAACAGCGCGCCGCCGAGTATGCTGACGACTATTCTCCCGATGCTGCTGGGCGGCGGCATGACGATGGGCGGTGGCAGCGGTGGCTACGGCGGAGGTTTCGGCGGAAGCATGGGCGGATTCGGATCCGGCTACGCGCCGAGCTACGGCGGCTACGGCTATCCGAGCTACCCGCCACCGATGCCAAATTCCGGATTCGGCGCGTCCGGATTCCCCTTCTGATCGATTGTTCCCCTGTTACGCGCGATCGACCCTGAGAGCAAAGCAGCGCGCCGCGCGCAACTTTGCGCTTCACGCTGGGTGCAGGGGTCACCCCCCGCTACGGTGTCGATGCCGTCGCCGCGCAGGCGATTACCTATCTCGCCAGCTTGAACCGCTCGCCCAGGAATACCTGGCGCACGGCGTCGCTCGCGACGATGTCGCGCGGCTTGCCTTCGAACAGAATCTTGCCCGAGTGGATAATGTACGCGCGATCGATGATCGACAGCGTGGCGTGCACGTTGTGATCCGACATCAGCACCCCGATGCCGCGCTCCTTGAGATACGACACCACCCGCTGAATCTCGACCACCGTTATCGGATCGATTCCGGCGAACGGCTCGTCGAGGCATAGGTAAACCGGATCGAGCACCAGCGCGCGCGTAATCTCCACCCGGCGGCGCTCACCTCCCGACAGGACCCCGGCCTTCGACTTCGCGAGCTTCGAGATGCCGAGTTCGTCGAGCAGCGTCTGCAGCCGCGCGTAACGCTCCTCTTCGGTAAGCGGCAGCGTTTCGAGCACGGCAAGCAGGTTCTGCTCGACGGTCAGCTTGCGAAAGACGCTCGGTTCCTGCGGCAGATAGGAAATTCCGCGGCGCGCGCGCTGATAGAGCGGCAGCGTCGTGATGTCCTCGCCGCTGAACATGATGCGCCCTTTGTCGGGCCTGAGCAGTCCCACCAGCATATAGAAGGTAGTGGTCTTGCCCGCGCCGTTGGGGCCCAGAAATCCGACGACCTCGCCCGGCTTGACGACGACGTTGACGTTGTCGACCACCGCGCGGCCGCCGTATACCTTGATCAGGCCTTCGCCGCGGAGCGCCAGCGTTTCGGCCTGTTCGGCCGCACCGTCGACGTCACCCGGTTTTAGACGTTCAACTTTTGCCATTCTCGAATCCCGATCCCGCCGCCATCCTAGAAGTTACCGGCTTTGACTGTCTTTTGGAACGCTCCGCGTTTTCACGATGCGCTCGATTCGGCTCTGTGGTAAATTGCGGCGCCATGGCTGACGGCGTTCGAAAGATTTATCTCTGCGGTCCAATCATGGATGCGGAGTCCGAGCATTCGGCCAAAGACTGGCGTACGCGGGCCAAGGAACGGCTGGCCGGAAGATTTATCCTGCTCGATCCGCTGCGCCGTAATTTCCGCGACCGCGAGATTGATTCCGCAAATGAAATCGTCGAGTTTGACCTGCAGGACGTGCGCGACGCCGACCTCCTGCTGGTGAACTACTGCAAGCCTTCGATCGGCACCGCGATGGAAGTCTTTTACGCCGGGCACGATCTCGGCAAATTCGTGATCGCGTTCAGCCCGTTCAGCTTCGCGGGATGCTCGCCGTGGATGGTCCGCTTCTGCACCAAGATATTGCCCGATCTCGAATCCGCTATCAGTTACATCGATCGTCATTTTCCGTGAAGGGAGGATCTCAATGGTCAAAGGAATGTGTTTCGTCGGCGGGTTCATCTTCGGGGTCATACTCGCTTGTGCCGCCTGCTCACAGACTCCTGCCTACAGCACCAGTCCTTACGGTCCGGTAGAGGGAGGCCCCGGGTACTACGGTGGACCTCCACCGAGCCATCCTGAAATCTCCGAAGCGATGAGCGAGTTGCAGCACGCGCGGTACGTACTACAGGCAAAAGCCGCGAATGACTATCACGGGCACAAGGCCAACGCGATCGGTTATATCGACAACGCGCTCGGCGAATTGCAAACCTGCATGTCGATGCCATAACGACTGACTATCGAGCTGAAGGCTCTGCGATCAGCAGCGTGACCGCGAGATCCGAGTTGCCGAGTTTCGATCGATTCCAGAGGACACCGTGCTCCGGGAACATCAAACCCTCGCCAGGCTCGAGGACGATGCGAATCCGCCCCGACTCCGCCTTGATCGCGATCGCAGCGTTCTCATCATCAAGGTTAATGCATGTGATCAGCGTCCCGACTGCGCCGCCGCCCAACCGCATCGGATTACTCGGTACCAGCCGCCTATCGTGCTTACCGCCAGAAGCCATTACTGTCATCAGAAAAGGGCCCGGCTCGATCCAGTTCTTGTAGGTCAGATACTCGACCATCTCGCGAGCGTAATGTTCAAACCCTGTTGTCAAATCGCCTGTTTCAGCCAGGCTCCACCATCGTTTCAACAGGTGTCCCGGGATGCCGATGATCGACAGGTCGCCGTCGTCGGCGCACATCGCTTCCAGCTCGTTTGCGGTCGCCGCCTTCCATCCTTTGGACCGCAAGACCTGCAAGCGTTCGGCCAGTGTTAGCTGCCCCTGGTAACGCGGCGCTTGACAAATCTTCACTGAGTCAGGCGGCGTCGGTCGCAGCGCCCATCGAGTTTTGCAGCTTCGCGACGATCACATCAACGATTGCCTTGCGATTCAGCCGGCAGAACATGGTCTCGGTCGAATCGAATGAGCCATTCTCGAAATACTTATTCACCGGCGCCCCGCCGCCGCACAAACTGTAATACTCACATGTGTCGCGGCACATACTCAGTCCGCGCGCGATATCACTACTCATATTTCGGAATTTGTCGCTATTGATCGCGCACGCGAGAGTATCGGTATTCACATTGCCTATCGCGAAATCGCCGTAATGACTACTCGTAAGACCGAGCAATTCCGGCGAGTAGGTAGTGAAGTTGCCTTCGCAGTCGACACTCAATATCGCGCACGGCGCATTTTCCTGGGTTGGCGGCAAGTCGTCGCCGTCGGGGCCGCTCAGAATCATCGGAACCATCGAGTCGAACTCGCGCACGCTGATAGCTGATTCGTCGCGCGCAACCAAATCGAAAAATCTTCCGATGAAACGCCGGAAGCGACTCTCGACGTCCGCCGCGCCGAGCGTCGATGCGGCGTGCGGTCCCTCGACCTCCTCGATATTGAACGCCACCTCCCGAATCTCATTCTCGACGTAGAAATCGTACAGTTCGTCGGCGTAGTCGAGCGACTCACTCGTCAGCACCGAGATCACGTGGAACGGCACCCGGTTGCTCTGCAGTTTTCGGATGCCTTCCATGACCCGATGCTGAGTGCCGGCGCCTTTGCGCGTCTTCCGATTGCGATCGTGTAGAAATGCCGGTCCGTCGACGCTGACGCCGACGCTGACCTGATGCTTTTTAAAAAATTCGCACCACTCGTCGTCGATCAGCACGCCATTGGTCTGGAACGATTGCCTGACCTGCACGCCGCCGGGATTGTGCGCGGCCGCAATTTCAATCGCGCGTTCGTAGTAGCTGACGGGCAGAACCATCGGCTCGCCCGCGTGCCACACCACGGTGAACCCCTGCTCGACGATTCCACTGGAGAAGACGAATTGGAAGACACGGTTCAGGGTCGCGTCGGACATCCTGCGCTTCGAATCGCGATCGGGAAGATAGCAGTACGAACAGTCGAGATTACAGAATGGAGTCGGCTGCAGGACGAGGAGTTCGAGCGGCCCGGCGATTCGCCATCTATTGCCCGCAGCCATGTTGAATTTTGCCCGACGCCGCGCGGCGCATGCCTAATCGCAAACCCCTTGCAGGTCCCGCTGAAACTACCAATTGCGCCAGTTGCGCCAGTTATGCCAGTTCGGCCAGCCCCATCCGCGCCATCCGCCGTTGCGCCAGTTGCGCCACCACGCGAGCTGGATTTTCGAATCGCCTTGCTGCTGCAGATTGGCGTTCGCGTCCTGGGCCTGCGGGCGAATTTTCTCGACGCGGTTCTGAAGAGTATCCGCAGGATTGGTGTCCGCGATATTTGCATCGGCGGGAATCGCACTGAGTATCGTCGTCGCGAGCACGATCGTGCTGGCGCCGGCGGTAATCAGCGTCTGAAGCCGTTGCTTAAACTTGTTGCGGATGGCGGGTTGGTCGGATTCCACGGTTCCTCCTGAAAGGTAACTCAATCCCGGTTGTGTCGGCTAGTCGTCGAAATCCTTCGGTCAAGTGTTCCGATCTAACGAATCCTTGAGCCCGATGTCAACCGAGCGCCCTGGCTATCATAAATTACGCGCGTGACTCTGATTCGGTTACGGTTGACATCGATAATTTTCTTTCAGTAGGATTTCTGTGTAACGCGAGTCGTCTTTCTATCGTCTTCCACCTACTGTCCTTCAGGAGGTTCCGACACCATGAGGTTACGGCCGACACTTTCCGCGGCAATCCTGGCTACCAGTTTTCTCTGCGCAAGTCCCTTCGCAATGGCGGCTGACGATTCGCATCCGCCGGCGCCGGCCAATCCGGAGTACGCGCAATGGGCTCATTTTAAGGTCGGCACGTACGTTACCCTCGAGCGGAAAGTATTTGAACATAGCGAGAACCATATCGGTGTCGTGGAAGCGATGGCACATCCGCCCGGCGCTGAGGTCATGCGCATCAACACCAAGATGGTCGATCTCGACAAGGACAAAGCCATCCTCGAAGAAACCAGGATCGACCTCGGCGACGGCAGCGAAACCCAGATGCCGGCTGACAAGGTGACGCTCTTCGCCAATGGCCAGATCAGCAACGCGAGCGATTCAATGATGGAGCCTTCGAAGCCGGAGACCGTCACCGAAAAAGAAGGCGACGAGGACGTGACCGTGATGGGCAACAAGCTCAAGACTCATTGGGTCGAGACGACGATAAAGAGAGGCAACCTGATGTCCACCTCGAAAGACTGGCTGTCGGATGACGTCCCGGGCGGCTTGGTCAAGGAAGAAACCAAGAAGACCTGGAACGGAAAGGTGCTGGTGGAATCAGCCAGCAAGGTGATCGATTACAAATTGGGCGGCTGATCTTTTCCCGCGCGAATCGATACGTAGTCCGAGCCGGCGGTGACGCATCATCGCCGGCTTTTCTTCGCCTGCAGAGCGAGCCTTACACCTGCGATACCATGTAGGCCACCTGGCTCCCGTCAAAATACGGCTTGTAGTAGGTCGATCCGGATACATAGTAAGTGGACCCGTTGATAGTTGTAGCGTAAGCGCCGTTGGGCAATGTATAAACATCCGCTCCGATAGGTGCCGTCACGATCTGGTATCCAGCCCCGTTAACCTGATAAAAGAGCCCGTTCGAATAGTAGAAAGTTGCGCCATAAGCATAGGTCATCGTCGCGCCCGGCGGCAGGTACGGAACTGTCGAGCCTATTACAGGTGCGCCGTATTGAGGGCTACCCGCGTAGTAGGGGGCCGGGTTATTGATGATCGTGGTAGATACCGGTTGTTGGTTCATAGCAGAGCCAACCACCATGCCTGCAGCCAAGCCTTCTACGGCGCCGAGTGCCGCAGCACCCGCAACGTCGCCAGAGCTATATCCCCTCCGCCGCAGCAGTAGTAGGGATTGCCTCCACCGCCGCCATAGTAGTTACTGCTGCTGTCATAGTTGTTGATCGTGGCATCTTGCTTGTTCTGCAGCTGCTTTTCGGTCTGTTCGTTGTTCTTCTGGAGAGTATTCACTTCGTTATACTGGGCCTGCTTTTGGGCCTCCTGATTTGTATTGTAGGTGTTGTAGTCCGACTGTTTGGTGGCCGACGAGCTGCTCTGCCAGGTGCTTGATGAATGGTTCCACGATTGGCTACCCGAGGAGCTGTCAGCGTGACCGACACTGCCACCGCCGAAGCCGTCACCGCCAAAACC
The DNA here is from genome assembly GCA_963850125.1 of uncultured delta proteobacterium. GTDB lineage: Bacteria > Desulfobacterota > Binatia > Binatales > Binataceae > Binatus. Next base: position 67,617 of record CAWKKB010000009.1, read on the forward strand.
GCCGCCATGACCCCATCCGCCGCCACCTCCGCCACCACGTCCACCCCGTCCGCCGCCACCTCCGCCTCCCCATCTGGCGAGGCCGGGGTTAGCGGTTAGCAAAGCCGATCCAGTAATCAGCAGGGCGATTCCAAACGCGAATCTGCGGCGAGTAGAAGGATTTGATTTCTTCATGGCTTTGTCTCCTTCACTTTCATGATGCCGATGCGCTTGGCGTCCTTGGGAAGCTCGGGTCGAAAGACGCTGGCGGGTATGCTCTCCGGGAACTTCCAGTCCGACAAAACGGCGACGTACTCCGGTGAACCGGGAGCATTCCGGTAGTTGATTACAATCTTGCGCGGGAGATGTTTTCCCGTGCGCTGCAGCCAAATCTGCCAATCCGCGTTATTCCTGGTGAACGCCAGATGATCGCAATCTTCGCCAGCTACATCATTGACCCCGATATACGCGGCGAAAATGATCCCCTTGCGAAACATCTGGCACGGACGACTGTACGCAAGGTCGGCGAGCGGAATTGAGAGGTTGTGAGCTTGCAGCTGCTCCATCATCTCATCGATTGAAGCCGGAACCTCGGTGCTCGCGTAAACCATGTGCGGCGGATCGAATATCGTCACGTTGGTTCCGCTGTACCAAATGTCTTTCGCGCCCAGATCACTGTGAAAGTCTACCGCAAATTGGTCGGGCCGCTGGACCGCATAGTCCGCGGCGGCGGCGAATTGAAGTTTCACATTTGACGGCAGGACTTTGTCGAATGTTATCTCGGCGTGAAATGTAAAAGTCTTGCTCGATGCCAGGTCGTCGCACGCACGATTCAGGAGCTGATCCGCTCGAGGATCAATACCGGGCGGAGGTGCGGGCGGGGGCGGCTGCGCATTCGCGGGAGAAGCCGCGCTCGAGGGCACGGCCGTTTCGGCACAGATTCCTGGATTCGACGCCAGGAATATCGCGGCCGCGGCCAACACGAAAGCCAGCACGAAAGATTTGTTCAGCGCCTTCATTCCACGCTCTCCTGACTTTAGTGTGCGACTGTTTATCAAACGAGCCGGTCGAACGAAACTGGACTTTGGTCCAATCACTTTGAAGAACTAATTTGGGTTCTCGATCGGTTCATCTCGCGAAGTTTGCAAGCGCCGCTTCTCCCCGCTCTCGTGGGATGCTACTCCCTATAGGTCGTGGGTGACGATTTCGACAGCGAGCGCTTTCCGGGCAATTTCTACCAGGGGATGATTCTCAAGCTGGACCGCGCGCGGGGCCGCGGCGTGGTGCGATCGCATAGCGGCAAGGAGATCCCGTTCGAGTTTCCATTCGTATCGGTCACGGGTGCGCGAATGGGCGGCACGATGCCGGGAATCGATCTGATTCGCGAGGGCGATATCATCGGCTTCGACGTCGGATGGACCTCCAAGGGCCTGCGGGTAACGACGATCCACCCGCGCGACTCGTCGAGGTGATAAGAGCTCGATAAGGATGCGGGCAACCTAACCTAACCCATTCCCATAGTGGGAAGGGGAACCGGACGGTGGGAAGTGGAAGGGGTTACCGGGGGTTTAAAGGAAGCGGATTATATGACCGAGAGCAAAGTAGTGCGCTGCGCTCAACTTTGCGATTGATACCGCGTGCAGGGGTCACCCCTGGCGAAGGAAGTGTGAAACCCACCGCGGGTTTCACATTCAATTCGTTCCCTTCCCTCCTTCACCGCTTACGCTGGTACATCCGCCACGTCCTGACGCCTAGCGGATACAACTCTCCTAGAATTTCGTAACCGCGCGAGGTGTAGAACGCAACGTTGGCTTCGGTCATCGTCTCGAGATACACGCCGGCTATCTCCGGGCGCGCCTTTGCTTCGAGCGCGAGCCTATCGACCAGCGCCTTGCCGTAGCCCTTGCCCTGAAACGGCGGATCGCATCCGAGTACCTGCAGATACAGATGCGGCTCTTTGGGATGATTGTCTGCCAACACGCTGACCAGGTTCAGCCCACGCCACATCCCGCCCAATCCAATCGCGCGGATCATGCGCGGCATCTGTCCGAGTCCGGTACCGATCATGCCCAGCGCGCCCGCGTGCCCGACGCCTTCGGTCATCGCGGCTGCGACGACGCGACCATTGTCATCGACGATCCCGAACACCGGCTGTCCCGAGCGACGCTCTATCGCCAGCATCCCGCGAAACAGATCCGCAAGATGGGTGGCGCGTTCGACCGGGTCGGTTATATCCGGAATTATCGCCTTGAAGGTCGGGTCGTTGATGAACGCGCGGCCGAGCGAGTCGGCGGCCTGGTCATGCTGCTCGGGGTAGAGCGCGGTGACATACGGTTTTCCATCTTCAGGCATTGCCTCGATACCTCGATTCAATTCGACGGCCGCGTGAGCGTGCGCGAGACCGCGTCATGCCATCCGGCGAGCAATCGTTCACGCTCGGCGCTATTCATTTTCGACTTGAATACATCCGCACCTTTCACGATCGCGAGCATTTCATCCGGCGACTTCCAGACTCCCGACGGCCAGGCCCGCGAGCATCGCCGCGCCCATCGCGGTGGTCTCGGCGACCTTGGCGCGCCGCACCGGCTTGCCAAGAATATCCGCTTGGAACTGCATCAGGTAGCGGTTCGCGGTGGCGCCACCGTCGGCACGCAACTCGCTCATCGGATGGCCGGTGTCGGATTCCATCGCAACAATTACGTCGCGCACCTGGTAGGCGATACTGTCGAGCGTCGCGCGCACGAGGTCGGCGCGAGTGGTGCCGCGTGTGATTCCCATGATTGCACCGCGCGCGTTCGCATCCCAGTACGGCGCTCCAAGTCCGACAAATGCCGGCACCACGTAAGGTTGCGTGCGATCTTTATTTTTCGCGACGCTCGCGCGCGCCTCTGCATCAGTGTCCTCTGCCTTGGGCACCAGCTTGAGACCGTCGCGGAGCCATTGCACGGCGGCGCCCGCGATAAACACCGAACCCTCGAGGGCATACGCAGGCTCGCCGGCGGGACCGAGCGCGGAGGTCGTGAGCAATCGATTCTTCGACGGCACCATCTGGTCGCCGGTGTTCATCAGCAGGAACGCGCCGGTGCCGTACGTCGCTTTCGAGTCTCCTGCGGCGACCGCGCCTTGCCCATACAGCGCGGATTGTTGATCGCCGATAACAGCTGCGATTGGAATCGCGTGCGGCGCGATCGTGCCCGGCGCTGTCTCAGCCAGCGGACCGCACGAACTCACCGCGCGCGGCAGCATCTCGCGCGGAACCTCGAGCATCGTGAGCATCTCGTCGTCCCATTCGCGGCGCGCGAGGTTGAACAGCATCGTGCGCGACGCGTTGGTGTAATCGGTCACGAAGGCCGCGCCGCGCGACAATTTAAACAGGAGCCAGGTGTCGATCGTGCCGAAGCACAGATTGCCGCGCGCGCCACGCTCGCGCAGTTCCGGTTTGTTGTCGAGCAGCCATTTGAGCTTGGTGCCCGAGAAGTACGGATCGACGAGCAGTCCCGTATGCTGCGCAACTTCGGGTTCGCGATCGCGCAGGGCGTTGCAAATCTCGGCACTGCGCCGGCATTGCCAGACGATTGCGCGATAGACGGGGCGGCCGCTGCGCCGCTCCCATACCACGAACGTCTCGCGCTGATTGGTGATACCGATTCCTGCGATCGCGGATACTGGCACCTGCGCCGCCGAGATGGCTTTCTTCGAGAGGGTCACGACCGAGCGGTAAATCTCTTCGGGATCGTGCTCGACCCATCCGGGCTTCGGATAGAACTGCCGAATCTCGGCATAAGCGCGTCCGCGAATTCGTCCGCGCGCATCGACGACGAAGACAGTCGTGCCGGTGGTTCCCTGGTCGATCGCAAGTATCACCTGAGGCATCGCGAAATTTCTCCCGCGCCATCATATATGCACGCGCGGGCTGCCCGCCAAGGCGCAGAATGACGGCGGATTTGAGGTCGATCTCGCGAAAAGGGCAATTGGTTGCTGGGGAATAGATGCAAAACGTTTCACGTGAAACGTTTTTTAGTTCAGGAGAACGAAACGCGAACAGATGAAAAGGGGAGCGCGGGGGCTATAGTAGAGAAACGATGTCGCGAAGTCGGCTAGGTATGATGGAGGATCGTCCCTGTCTAATGCGCAAGCAATCGCTCGCACCGAAGCCGAAACGAGGCTTCCTCTCAAAAGAGAAATATGAACTCCTAAGGAAGATCATTCTTCGATACCATAGCGAGGCAGAAAAGTGCGCTTCCGTGCGGGCGTACTACGCTGCCTGCGTCATGCTCGGAGCCGCGTTTGAAGCAATGCTGCTACAGATGTGCGATTTGTTAGGAGACGAAGCGGCCCAAGCATTGCTGAAGCTCCCGCGCAAACCGAAAGGATCGATTGAACACAGGGGCCTTGATGACCTGATCGAAATCGCAGTTGCTGCTGAATGGCTACCCCTTCGGCGGGGGCCTGACCTAGCCGAACCTAGCATCGGTGAAAAGGCCCACCTCATCAGACGTCTTCGAAACCTGGCGCATCCGGGCGTGCATCTTCGCGAAGTGAACGAAGTACCGATTACGGCCGCCTACTATCGTGTCGCCTATTCACTGTTTGATGCGGCGCGCGACTGGTTTTGGATGAAATTCGCCGACGGCGCGTCCATGGAACCTAACCGCTCGCAGTTCGGACCCCCGAAGAGAGTCGTGGTCAAAGTTCCTCGCCCGCAGAAAGGACGGCGACGCAAGACCGCTCCCAAGTAAAGAATGTGCCGTGCTGCGGACGATCGAGCCGTACAGTTGCCCCTCACCCTCAACCCTCTTCCCATAGCGGACAAGGGGAGTAAGACGTGCGAAGGATCGCTGTCGATGGCGCGGTTCGCGTCCCGTGCGGTGTGGCTTGGGCGGATGCTCAGAGCAGGAGCAGAATCTTGAGGCGCGCGCAAACCCTTACCCCTGACCCTCTCCCTTCAGGGGGATATGGAACTCGCGCTGTATAAGGACCCTCACCTTCGATCCTCTCCCTTACAGGGAGAGGGGAAGAACAGCGAGCCTGTTAATACGAGGCTTTCCTGATGAAGAGTGGTAGGAGCATCTCTACGATGCTTCGGAGTCCAGGGGTTCGCCGTCGCGGGTTGATATTAGGTGAGGCGGGATTGTTGGTAGTAGAGGGACTATCAGGGCGGTTGCCAGGGTTGTGATTATTACGGCTGAGGCGAAGCCGCCTTTGGAATAGATCCAGCTCCCGAGGAGGTTGCCGGCGTTGCCGGCGATGGCGAACATCGAGGTGTTCGCCAGCATCATTGCGGTTCCTTCCAGGCCCTTGGGACACGCGCGCATGATTAGATCGATGTAGGCCGCGGTGGCGAAGCCGCCGAACAGGCCGTAGAGGATTGCGACTATGATTGTGCTCACGGGTCCCATCGCGAGGAACATGATCGGTCCTTGAAGGATTGCGACTATCGTGCCCCACCACAGCAGGCGCGAGAGCGGTGCGCGTACGCAGAGGAAGCCGTACAACAAACTCGTCGGCAGGAAGAACAGCGACTGCAGCGCGGTGAAGATGCCGAACAGCTCGCTCGAAATTCTGACGTGCTCCGTCAGGTGGTAGAACATCGGCGTGCCCCATCCGGGACCGAAATTCCATAGGAAGTAGATTGCGGCGGCAGGCCACAATGGCCGATGACGAATCAGGCGCTTGATCGCAGTGAAACCTTTTTCGCGAGGGCCGAGATCGCTTTCGAAATCGTCGGCGGCATTCAGTCGCCAGAAGGCCTGCAGCGCGATCACGATCGTCACAGCGCCTGCGATTAGAAAGGTGCCGCTCACCGACGCATGCGCGACCAGCCATCCGCCGGCCAGCGCCGATATCACTGCGGGGGTGAAGTATCCGAAACTGAACACGACGCTGAGGCGCCCGGTCATCCCGTATGCCTGCGCCACTCCTGTCATCAGGGCCTGCGCCGACGCGAAGACCATCACGTACACGACGACGATGACGAACACGACCGCTAGCAACTTGAAATAGCCGATTGCCGTGGTTGCCAACCACAGGTATCCGGCCGCGGCGACGACTGCGCATGCGAACAGGTATTGGCGATCGCCCCAGCTCGCGTTGCGCCAGCGGTCGCGGACAAAGCCGAACAGGAACCCGGCGCATACGGGAATCGAGACGATGGCGAAGAAGAGCGCGAGCCGCACGGGCGATAGATGAAGACGGTCTTTCAGATAATAGCTAACCGGGATTCCGGCTATCCCCAGCGGTGAGCCCAGTCCGATCGCGATATTAAGAATCGCGAAGTAAGCGAGGACTTCCCATCGCATCGCGGAGCCGCCGCCGGTGGGCTCTTCGGGAGCGCTCGCGCTTTCGTCGCGCGCGGAGAGGTCTTCTACTTCCATTGATTACCCGGTGCATCACTATATGTAATTTTTTTAGTGGTTCCGAATGAGCGGCGGATTGGAAAAAGGGGGCGGCGTAGGTTGGGGATTGGAGATTGCGCGACGCGCCGGCCAATCTGCTTGCCTCGTATGTTGGGTGAGGCCATTATAGGCGCGCTTGCCAGACCCTACCTAACCCCCTGGCCCCCTCTCCCTTCTGGAGAGGGGGAAGAGAGAGGCGCTGCTGTAGCGGGGAAGAGAGAGGCGCGGTGCGATGGCTGATTCGATGAGTGAGTTGCTTGAAAAGAAAGAGGACCTGATTCGCTACTTCGAAGAAGGCAGCAAGCCTCGGGCGAATTGGCGGGTCGGCACCGAATACGAGAAGGTCGTCGTCCGCACTTCCGACGGTACCGCTATCCCCTACTCCGGCGCCGGCGGAGTCGAGGATCTGCTGCGCCGGATGGCGGCGGACTACGGCTTCGAGCCGGAAGACGAGCATGGGCGTGTCCTCGCGCTCAAGGGCGCGCGATCGGCAATCACGCTGGAGCCAGGCGGTCAGGTCGAGCTATCCGGCGAGCAGTGCGAGAATATCCACTGCGCCTACGACGAGTTCGCGACGCACGTGCATCAACTGATCGAAGAGACCGGCAAGATTGGCGCGACAGTGCTTGGCCTCGGGATGCAGCCCGTCAGCCGTATCGATCAGATCGAGCTGCTGCCGAAGGCCCGCTACCACATCATGTACCCGTACATGGCGCGCAAGGGGACGCTCGGCCAGCGCATGATGAAGCAGACCGCGGGAGTCCAAGCTAACCTCGACTACAGCGACGAGGCCGACGCGATACGTAAGCTGCGGGTGAGCATGGGCCTGGTGCCGCTGATATACGCGATTTTCGCGAACTCACCGCTGAGCGACGGCGGCCTGAACGGCTATCACAGCTTCCGCGGTCATATCTGGACCGATACCGACAACGAACGCAGCGGGGTTCCGGAGTTCGTCTTTCGCCCCGATTGTTCCTTCGAGGATTACGCCGAGTTTGCGCTCGACGTGCCGATGTACTTCCTGATTCGCAACCATGAGTATATCGATCTCACCCAGCCGCCCGGTCTGACGTTCCGCCAATATCTGGAGCGCGGTTACGGCCGCGAACGCGCCACGGTCGAAGACTGGACCAATCATCTGACCACGATTTTCACCGAGGTCCGGCTCAAGCGGTACGTCGAGGTTCGCACCGCCGACAGCCAGCCGCCGCAATTCATGCTCGCGCTGCCGGCGCTGCTCAAGGGGACGCTCTACAACGACGATTGCATCGCGGGGGCATGGGACCTGGTCAAGCGCTGGAGCTATCGCGAGCGGATCCAAATCACCGACTCCGCGCATAAGAACGGGCTTGACGCGCGCGTGGGGAAAATTAAACTTCAGGAACTCGGCTGCGAGCTGATGCAAATCGCGGCCAAGGGGCTCGAGCGCGAGCGGGCATTGAACAGCCGCGGCCAGGATGAGAGCATCTATTTGCTTCGCCTGATGGACCTGGTGCGCAGCGGGCACAGCAATGCCAGCCTGGTCATAAGCAGATGGAAGGGTGAATGGAATTACGATGTGGGCCGTCTAGTTAAGGGGTGCGCGTACGGGGCCGAGCCGATCCTGTAAATGCAACTAAGGTTCTCACAGATTCACGTCACGATTCTGAACTTCGTGCTTATCGCGATGCTGGCGATCGTGTCGGCGATGTGCGTGCGCGACATTATCGTGCGCAGCGTGTCAAATGAGCCCGACGCGACGACGTCCCGGGCCATGCGGACGAACTCAAATGGCACACGGTCTCGTGCCTACTACGACCTGATCGTCAAGCGCGACATCTTCAACCCGACTCCGCAAGAAAGCGGACCGGCGCCGGTGGTTGAAGCCGACCTGACTATCAAGCTGATCGGTACTTCACTGGCGAGCAAGTCGCGGCCGTACGCGATAGTCGAAGATCCAGCCGGCAACGAAACGCTCTACCAGGTCGGCGAGGACATCCCGGACGCGGGCAAGCTGGTCAGCGTCGAGACCAACCGCGCGATCATCGACCGCGGCGGGCATCGCGTCGCAATCGAGATTCCGAGTTCGGACCTTCCCGAAGTGCCGCCTTCGCAGTTGGGCGGCCCTGCCGGCGTCGGCGCTATCCGCGGACCGGGGCTGAGAGGGCTTCCGGCCGCAATGCGGCGCAAGCTGCAGCGGCTCGGTCGCGGACCTGCCGGGGCCGGGACAGATGACGACGACGACAACAGCGACGATAGCGAAGACAACAGCAGCAAACTCGAGCTGAAGAAACTTGGTCCCGGAAAATTCGAGGTTAGCCGCGCCGAAGTTCAGCAGACAATGGAGAATCCCGCGCAGTTCTTCTCGCAGATGCGCGCGCTGCCCCATTTCGTCAACGGCAAGACCGACGGATTTGCGATCTCGCAGGTCGCGCCGGGCTCGGTCTTCGATCAGCTCGGCCTCCAGAACGGCGACCTGCTGACCTCGATCGACGGCCAACCCGTCACCAACCCGATGCAGGCGATGAGCCTGATCCAGGCAGTGAAGACGGCGTCGGCGATCGATCTAACGGTCAACCGCGGCGGCACCCCGACGTCGGTTCATCTCGATCTGCGCTGAATTGCCTGCCGGTGATCTCGTAAGGCTCCCGGATTATTTCGCTTACTTCGAAATGGGGGAAATGTTGCGCGACCTCGCTTTGTCGCTACTGAGAATAGCTGCGCTGCTGTACTTGGGATTGCTCGCCTTTGGTTTCTTTCTGTCGGACCGATACATTTTTCTGCCACGCCCTTCTTCCTACAAGGACTCGCCGGAATTTCTGAAGCTGACGGCGGAAGACGGGAACAAGATAACCGCTCTCTATTTGCGGAACCCTTCGGCGAAATTCACGCTTCTCATCAGCCACGGAAATTCAGAAGATCTTGGTGACGATCGCGACTGGCATGAGGACCTGCGGAAAGCCGGCTTCAACGTGTTCGCCTACGACTACGAGGGCTACGGCACCAGCGAAGGCAGACCCAGCGAGGCGCGCACCTATCAGGACGAGAGCGCGGCTTATTCGTACTTAGTGACCGTACTAAAGACCCCGCCTAACCGAATAATAATTTTCGGCAAGTCGGTGGCAGCGGGCCGGCGGTTCATATTGCGGCGAGAGAGTCGGTCGCAGGGTTGATCGTGCAGAGCGGTTTCACGTCGGCATTCCGCGTCATGACTCGAGTATCAATCGTCCCGTTCGATAAATTTCCCAACTACAAGGACATGCCGAACGTTCATTGCCCGGTGCTGATCATCCACGGCACGGTCGACAGCGTGATCAACTTCCGGCATGGGAAGGAACTTTTCGAGTCAGCGAACGAGCCGAAGACCCACTTATGGGTAGACGGTGCCAATCACAACGACGTGGAAGAGGTTGCCGGCGACGACTACATCAAGGCGATTCAAGCATTCGCCGCGTCGTTGAACGGCGGACAAGCCGCAAAGGCACCATGAACGTGTGGAAAGTCAGAAGACCGCGATGGAGCGCCACAGTTTTGCCTGGGGCCACTGCGGCACTGCTGCTAGGGCTCATCGGCCTCGCGCTAGCAGGTGGGTCGAATTCGGCAACTTTGAAGGAAGCAATCTTTGTTACCAACATGGGCGGCGACTACGTAACGATTTATGATTTGAGAAGCACCAGTGACGAGACTCCGCTGGGCAATGTCGACGGAACCTTCGTAGATCGACTATTCGGCTCAGTAGTCCCGGGAGGCAGCGGATTGGATGATCCGTCGGGTGTCGCTTTGGATCCAGCTGGTAACATCTACGTCGCAAACATGTCCGGCGGAGGGAGCTGTACCGGGACGATAGTAGTATTTAGAGTTGGTGCTCACGGCAGCGCGACGCAGATCGCCAAGATCGATGGTTCAGACACCAGCCTCCGCACCGTCAAGGCTATAGCCGTCGACTCAGCGGGAAATATCTACGCAACCAGACAGGAATATCTGTATGATGGATCTCCGCCGGGTATCAATGTGTACGCGGCCGGTAGCACTGGCAACGTCAAACCAACTGCTGTCATAAGCGGACCGAACACCGGTATCGAGAATCTTGAGGGCATTGCAGTCGATTCCAAAGGAAGCATATACGTCACAGACAATGCTGGTTCTGCAAGCATACTTGTGTTTCCAGCCGGCAGTAGCGGCGACGTGGGGCCGACCGCTGTCATCGGGAGCTCGAAAACAAACTCGGTTGGCGCACTCGCATTGGATTCGAGGGCGAACGTCTACGTTGTGAGGCTCAGCGGTAGCGACCGCTCTCGCCGCCAAACCATTGAGATATATAGAGCAGGGAGCAGCGGCGCTAATCCGCCTATCGCGACGATCAGTGGTCCGAAAACCGGAATTGCTGACCCGAATTTCACGATTCGCGGAATCTCAGTTGATTCGAATGGAAACATCTACGCGGCAGGTGAGGTCGCCAACTGGAAGAAAGAAATATCGAGGGTCATCGTCTATGCTGCCGGCAGCGACGGAGATGTCCCGCCGCGCGCTATCATCGAAGGCCCACATACGAAGTTATCTGGACCGTCCGGTATCGCTGTAGGTCCCTATAGCGGCGCTCGCTGAACTAAGTTACAAAGCCAAATTGTGGAAGTTCGATCGGCGCATCATAGCGAGCGGAATGAAGTGCTCGAGCTGCTGGGGCATTGGTACAACGATCGCGGCGAGTTTTTCGCGCGATACAACCATAACGATCCCGGCTTTCGCGATGCGCTCTGCATCGTTGCGCGCGATGGCGGCCGGCTGGTTTCGACGGTTCAGATTTTCGATCGCGCGATCAATCTCGAGGGGCAATCGGTGCCGATGGGCGGTATCGGATCGGTGTTCACGCTCGAGGAGTATCGGCACAAGGGGGTCGCGTCAGCGCTGATGCGGCTCGCGGTCGATACGATGATCCGCGAGGGCTTCGAAGTATCGCTGCTGTTTGCGGAGCGGATCACCTTCTACAACCAGTTCGGATGGCGCGAAATCGATCGCAAGTTCAGCATCCTGGCGGCAGCGGCAGGACTCAACGTGCCCGATCGTTTCGTCATCGATTCATTCGAAACTGAGCGCGACCTCGACGAGATTGCCGCGATTTATCGCGGCTACAGCGGGCGCTTCAATGTGACCGCGGTTCGCGACGAATCGGCATGGCGCGCGAATCTCAAGTTCGCCGGCAATCAGCCGCTGCAACCCGGCGAAGGCTCCGAGGAGTATTTCGTAGTGTGCCGCGACGGCGCCCGAATCGCGGCGTATGCAAGGGTCACGCGCTTCCACGGTGTCTCGATGGTGATGGAGTACGGCTACGGCGCTGGCGGCGTCGACACGATGCTCGCGACGTTCAAGTACCTCGGCCAGCTGGCGGCCGGCGTGCCGGTGACTGTCCAGCGCGTCGGGGACCATCGGCGCGACGCCCTGCTCCACAGCGCATCGAAGCCTGCCGAGCCTTCGGTGCTTGTCACGCATACTGCGCACGATCCCGCACTTGAAAAGGCGCTGGGCGACGCGGGATGCCCGGTCGCGCATCACGTCGACAACAACTACATGTGGCGAGTACTCGCGCCCGACAAGCTCGCGCGACGTTTCGCGATGACACCGGAAGCAGCTTCGGCGCGCGCGTTTGAAATCTTCGCAGATTCGCGATCAGTCTTCTGGACCGCCGACCGCTTTTAGTTGAATGCCCATCGTCGTCGCAGCCAACTTCGGAGCCACCTATGAGGCCACCGTCCTCGAATCCGATCACGGATCGACGAATCAATAATGTCCTGGATCGGCTGCACGCCCGTGCCCGCCGGGAGATGCCGGGGCTCGTCGCCCACTTGGCGTTGGGGGCCCTCAAGGGGCTGATGGAAGCGAAACGCGCGAATGATGCGGATGCAAAATATGTCCGCGACAAACTGATTCCGATCGGCCGGGGCCAAGGCTGGTTGATTTACATGCTGTGCCGTGGCCTGCAGGCCCGAAGGGTCGTCGAGTTCGGAACGTCGTATGGGGTTTCCACCCTCTACCTTGCCGCGGCGATGCGCGACCAGGGTGGCGGCCTCGTCATCGGGACGGAAATTGAAACCGAAAAGGCGCGCCATGCGCGCAACCATTTCGCGGAAGCCGGAGTTGCCGATCTGATTGAACTTCGCGAGGGCGATGCCCTCGTTACGCTCAAGGACTGCGGCGGCCCGGTCGATTTTCTGCTGGTGGACGGTTTCCCCAAACTCGCCAGGCCCATCATCGAACTGATGGCGCCTCAGCTACGCAAGGGCGCGATCGTCGTGTGCGATAATGTGGGGCATTTTCCACGAACCTTTGTCGACTATCTGGACTTTGTGCGGCGCCCGTCCAACGGCTTTGTTTCGACGCTCCTGCGGTTGAGGGGCGGAACCGAGCTTTCTGTGAAAACCTGATAGAACACTTAATTAAATTCGGATGAGTATGAAAATGGGAAGTCACCGCTCCAACGAAAAATATCCGTTCGCCGACTTGGCCGAGTCGAACAATCTTCTGGTTGCCCCGCTGCTGCCCCTGATCGCAGGGCAGGCGGCCGAGGCCGACGCCACGCGGTCCGTCGCCCCGGCGGTTATCACGGCACTCAAGGGGAACGATGTTATGCGCATGTCGGCCGTCCGAGCCTTGGGCGGGCTTGAAAGTAGCGTAACCGCGATGGGACGAGAGCTGGAAGCAGTGGCCGCGGCCTGCGGCTCAACCGGCTGGTGTCTTTGGAACCACCTGTGTGTGTTCCACTTCTACTGCGGACTTCTGGGTCCCGCGCATATCGGGTTGCTGCGCAGTATTACTGCCAACCGGCACTGGGTCTGCTTGCCGGCCGGCGCGGGGACCGGAGTGATTGGCAGAGTGGACGGGGAGGAGGTCGTGCTGAACGGAATCGCCTCCTTTGGCTCCGGCGGCCGCTATTCGGACTATGCGGGTGTCACTTTCGTCTTCGAGGGCGAACGGCAGCCGCACTTGACGTTAGCGCGTACCGATCAGCAGGGCGTGCGCATCGACCCAACCTGGAAGGCAATGAGCCTTCGCGCCTCCGCGACTGACCATGTGCATTATGAAGAAGTGCGAGCGCCCCTCTCGGGGGTGGTGCCGTTCCCGTTGCCGTACAGGGTTGCCTTCCGCGATTCGGCCTATGCGGTCATCGACGATCGCTATCGCGAGGATTGGGTGGCCCTCTCCGACCTTTGGCTAGGCTGTATGGCGGTGGGCGTCGCTGACGCGGCATTGAAGGACGCGTGCATCGGCATCCAGGACCGAATCGCTATCATGGGAGTCAAGATGGTGGAGAGACCCACCATCCACGTAAATCTCGGCCATGCCGTCGCCCTAATCTACGCGGCGCGCGCCGCCGTCTATGACTCCTGCGCCGCGACGGACGCGCGTATTGCGGCGCATCAGACTCCGACGGAGGGCGACTATTTGGAACAGCTCGGGGCCAGCATGATCGCTCTGCGCTTGTGCGACGACGCCATGCGGCTGATCCTGCGCGTGCTGGGCGGGAATGGTCTGCGAGAGGGGCATTCCTTCGAACGCCGCTACCGTGATTTTCAAGCGATGCCTCTGCACATCAACGCGCATCCGGACCGGGTGTCGGAACAACTTGGACGTCACGCGCTTGGCCTGGCGACCGAGAACCCGTTCTGAACCTAAGCTTACCCGTGCGAGTGAGACAGTCGGTTTGTTGAACCGCGCGCGCATCGGGTTACATTTAAACCTTTTAGACAATTTTATGCGCGCGCAATGCAGGTCTCTCGCCGCGGGGCGAGTTGTTGGGTAATATCGTTCCGTTGTTCTGATGTTGTTGGGGAGGTGGTACGCGATGAGACTTTTTTCACTGCCCGGTGAATCCGTCACCGGAATTTCCGCTGGCCGAAGATTTGGATTTGCCGCTTTAACCGTCGTGATCTTCGGATTGATGTCGACGCAGACGGCTTTCGCTGCGCGACGTCATCATGCCGCCGCCAGCGCTGAGGCTCCGGATGAGGAGACCAACGCCAGCACCTCGAGCACCGCGCTGGGCAACTATTCCGAGGCGTGCGTGCTCGAACCGGTCACCGGCACCGTCATCTTCGAGTCCAACGATCGCGCCCCGTGGCCGACTGCGTCGCTGGCCAAGATGATGCTGATGCTGATCGCCGCGCAGAAAATCCACGACGGATCGCTGAAGCTGACCGACAACATCACCACCTCGCGCAAGGCGGCCGAGATGGGCGGTTCGCAGGTGTATCTGAAGGAGGGCGAGACGTTTTCTCTCGACGACATGATGAAGGCGGTCGTCGTGCATTCGGCCAACGACGCGTCGGTGGCGGTCGCGGAGTATATCGCGGGCTCGACGGAAGCATTCGTGGTGATGATGAACCAGCAGGCGGCTGCGCTCGGGATGAAGGATTCGCACTACTATTCGGTTAACGGCCTGCCGCCGTCGAAGGGCGAGTCGGCCGATGTCGCGAGCGCTTACGACCAGGCGATTCTCGCGCGCGAGCTGCTGAAATATCCCGACGTCATCCGATGGGCATCGATCGACACCGCGCCGTTTCGGGCGGGGACGTTCATTCTGCGCAACACCAATCACCTGGTGCGGACGTATCCTGGATGCGACGGACTCAAGACCGGTTTCTACGATAAGGCGGGGTTCAATGTGGTCGCCACTGCAAAACGCAATGACCTGAGGCTGATCGCAGTCGTGCTCGGGAGTCAGCACAAGCTGACGAACTTCAAGGAAGCGTCCGAGCTGATGTCGCAGGGATTTCTCAATTACGAGATGCATCCGATCGCAAAGAAAGGCGCACCAATCGCGCAATCCGTCGCGATAACCGACGCCGATACCAATGCTATCAAGCCGGTTTGGGGCAGCGACGCAGGAGTATTCGTAAAGCGTGGCGATCCGAATAGCGCAATCAAAGTCGATTACAATCTGCCATCGACAATTGCAGCGCCGCTCAAAGCGGGACAGCAGATAGGAACCGCCAATGTGACCGAAGGTGGCAAGCCAGTCGTCACGATCGCATTGCTGGCGCCGTCGGACGTGGCGAAGAGCGCGTCGTTAACTAAACGTTTATTTAGTATTTTCTGATCCCCTTTCGGCTCGATTTGTCGCCGAAAGAACACTATTGATTAGGTTCCTTTCCGCGGGCGTGTTACGCTATGCGCTGAGTTTCCTGCCCGATGACTGTGCCTGCCTGATGACTGCGAAAGATAAATTCTACAGCGCATATATGGATTTCTTCGAGATTGCGGAGCGCAAGCGCCGTTGGAATCTGTTCGAAGATGTTCCTTGGGACAAGCTCTCGCTGCTGGCCGGTAACCGGGAGGAGCGCGCGATTCGGATCGAAACCTATTGCGCCGAAGAGATGTACCTGCCGGATTACACTGAAGCTGGTAACGAGTTGTTACGCGGCGTGTTCGGACTCGCGTGGTTTCAGAATGCATGGAGCTACGAGGAATCGCGTCACGGACTCGTGTTCCGCGAATATCTGATTCGCTCCGGGCTGCGCACGCCTGCGCAATTTGACAAGCTCGAGTCGGACGTGTTCTCGCGGCAATGGAAACCGCCATTCAAGACGCGCCGCCAGATGAGTTGCTACGGCGCGCTGCAGGAATCGGCGACCTATCTCGCGTATCGCGCGCAGAAGGATCGCGCCGAAGTGGAGAAGGACGCGACCCTCGAGGCGATTTTCTTCCTGGTCAGCCGCGACGAGGCGGCGCACGCCGGTTTCTACCGCGCGATGGTCGAGATCGAGATGGCGGAAGATCGCGTCGGTACTTTGGCGGACCTCGCGCACGTGATCGCGAACTTCAAGATGCCCGGCGACGGGCTGATTGCGAACTATCACGAGAACCTTCGAATTGGTGGCGGCGGAATAAGTCCTCGTGTGTTCCTGACGCGCGCGGTGTTCCCCTTGCTCAAGCAGTTGGGTACCAACCGCAACGAGCTCAAGAGCGCCAGCGCCGCAGTACTTCCGCTGCGCGCGGCATCCTAGCGATCGTGTTATAGTCCCTTCCGGCGGAATCGCCGCCTGATGCCTGCTCCTTCGCGATGAACCGGAACCGACTTCTAATTGGGGCTGCGGCCCTGCTTGTAATCTGGATTGGCGGCAACCTCGCGCTCCATTTCGGCCAGAAGCATCACGACATTCTCAACTACAACATCGACCAGGTTTTCCCGCCCGACAAACCGACCGAGCCGGGCGAGATCTATGCTTCGACGCTCGCAGCAATCATGGACCATGAACTGCACACCGGCTTCGGATGGCGTCCCAACGATCTCTACATTTGGGGTCCCAAAGTCGGCGCGGACAACAACGCCGATCGTCAGCTCGGGATAATCCAGGCCGTGCGCGAAACCACGCGCATCTTCAAGGATCACCTGACCAAGGTTTCCTCGAATCAGTACGATCCAAACCTGGTGATCGCCGACACCGATTTTCGAAACGATGCACTCAAATGGATCCTGCCGTCGCCCGAAGGCAAGTACGACGACGGCATCGAGCATCTGCGAATGTACGTCGCCGGGTTGCATAACACGCCGCCGTCGTCGCGCCCGCTCAACACCCGCGCGGTCGAGCTAATCAGCCTGCTGCAGACATGGACCGACCTGCTTGGCGACGCGCACGCCAATCTTTACCGCACCACCAAGGACGACGGCACCCCGGTGCATAGCTGGGACTGCGATCACTACTTCTATCACTCGCAGGGATACGCGCACGTGATGTTCCACATGATGCAGGCGATCGAGCGGGAGTACAGGGGCCAGCTCAAGGACGACCCGGTGCTGAAGACGTTGTTCGACGACGCGGTTGACGCTCTGGGCAAGGCCGCCGTCATGAAGCCGTTAATTGTTTTGAACGGCGCGCCGGATGGGCTGTTCGCGAATCATCGGCGCAACCTCGACGGCTACATCACCGAGGCGCGCCAGAAGATGCTCTCGCTGCGCGAAGAGCTGGAACGCTCCCCTGAATAGCGGCGCCTACTTTCTCAAACCGGGAAAACGATTCCTGGCACATCTGAAAATAGCCAGCCTGCCCGAGTCTAGGGCACGGTGGGCGGACCCTCACGCGCTCGCCAGTCGTTCATAACAGCGGCAAGTTCTTCCGCGGACAGCCCGTATGTTTCAGGGAGGGCAGCTTCGTAACCGCTTACTGCCGACGACAGCTTGCGAACGAACTCTTGTCCTGGATGCAAATCGGAGAAATTGAATACGACCATCTTGCGACTGCCGATTCTGACAACGTTAAACGACTCAACCTCAAACCACCTGGTCGAGTGGGCTCTATACAGCGTGCAGACCGTGAAGCCAGCGGGATCCAACCTCAAGTATGCGCTACCGGGAAGGAGTGTTAGGCAGAAAACAACCACTCCAACCCCGAATAACAGAACTACTGCCCAACCGATCGGATCGGCCGCGGGCACCATGAATACACCGCTAACAACAAAACCGGCTGAAGGGATCAGGAGCAGCAGGTACCTGCGGCGATCCGGCTTCAGTGTAAATTCCATTGCTCGAGCAGGTCCGCTGGGTCAGTTACAGCTCGATGAACGGGCACAGGAGCATCACGCCGCCGCGGATGAGCAACTCGATCATCGCGGGTGCCCAGCGGGTTGGGATGCCGAGGGCGCCGGCGGCTGCGCGAAGCGCCCAGGGCGTCGAGACATCGGCACTGCCGCCGCGAAAATCCAGCCATCGACGCTCGGCGCGGTAGGTCACCAGTTGATGGCGCCGGTCCGCGGCGATGTGAGCGCGGTCACGCGCGATTGCGACCGCGGTTGAGAGTCCGCCGACTTCATCGACGAGGCCGCGCTCCTTCGCCGCGAGGCCGCTCCAGATGCGTCCCTTGGCGACAGCTTCGGCCTGCTCGGGGCTCAGATGGCGGCCCTCTGCGACCTTTGCGGTGAAGGCAGAGTACAGATGCCCGACGGTTTCGTTGAGCTGCGCGAGCTCGGCCTCGGTCATCGCGCGCGCCATCGACATCGCGTCGCTGATGGGTGCGCTTTTCACGAAATCGAAATGAACGCCGAGCTCGGTGAGCAGATTTCCGAGATTGAACTTCGCGTACACGACGCCGATGGAGCCGGTGATCGTTGCCGGTTCCGCGACGATCGCGTCGGCGCCCGCGGCGACGTAATAGCCTCCCGAGCCCGCCACGTCGCCCATCGAGACGACGACCGGCTTGCCGCGCCCCTGTGCCTCGCGCACCGCGCGCCATATCAGGTCGGAGCCGACCGCGGAGCCGCCGGGCGAATTCACGCGAAACACGATTGCGCTGACTCGTTCGTCGCGCGACGCACGATCGAGTTGCGCGGCGGTCGCGACGCCGCTGATATATTCGCCGGTCGCCGGCGCCTCGCCCGAGACCACCGGACCGCTGGCGTGCACCAGTGCGATTCGCGCGCGCCGCCCGCGCTCGCGGGTGAAGATTGCGTGACGCCGGTACCGCGCGAGGTTGATGAACACCTTGCGCTTGGCCTGGGGATCGAACTCGGCGCGGATGTCTTCGATGTAACCCTCGCGATCGATCAATTTATTCTCGACCGCGAACTTGGCGCTGACGAATCCCGCCGCGATCAGTTCGCGTGCTTTTTCAGGAAAGACTTTGCGGGCCGACGCGATCGCCTCGACCAGGATTTTCTCCCAGTCCGTAACGATCGCCTCCATGCTCTCGCGCACCGCCGGCGACATCGTGTCACGGGCGAGCGTCTCGGCGGCGCCCTTGTACTCCTTCCATTGCAGAATCTGCGCCTGGATCTTCAGCTTGTCGAGCGCGTTCTTCAGAAAAACGCCGCCGGTCGCGACGCCGAGCATCGTGAGCATCGTGTCGGGATTCGCGACTATCTCGCCGGCTCCCGCCGCGACCAGGTACTCACGCAGGCCGGCGTCATCGCCGCGCAGCAGCGCGATCACCCGCTTGCCGCCAGCATTCGCCGCGCGCATCAGGCGATGGACTTCGTGCGCGGTGGCAAGGCCGGCGCCGAAACTCCCGATTTCGACCACGATTGCACGAACATCCTTGTCGATAGCCGCAGACTCGAACGCATAGCGCAGATGGTCGAGGCTAATCGCGCCACGACGCATGAGCTGATCGAGCGGCGAGCGCGTCACCTCCTCTTCGATCGGACCCGCCAGGCGAACTACCAGGACGGCGTCATGCGGAATCTGCGCGGGCCTGATGATGGCGAAATAATACGCCGCCACCAACGCCAGCCCGATTCCGAATGCGGTTATCCCGAGCTTCCAGTCTCCGGCCGCTAACGCAGCCGAACCGACGAGATACAAAATCAAGACAATAAGCGCGAGCCGGACCTCGCGGCTTATCCACAATCGTTCATTAAGAGGATTCTTCATTTCGCTGAATCGGTCGCCTTTTTTGATCGGTCCAAATAGACTACCGCTTTTCGATGCCCAGGTCTGTCTTCATCCTGATTCTCGCGTTCACCGTCGTGAGCTTCGCGTCATGTTCGACCAGCGCGCCCAAGCCCGGTCCGCCGCCGTTTGTGGCCCGATCGACGACGCTTGCGGTCACCAACGGCATCAAGGTGCTGACCAACGTCGCGATGCCGAATGGGTTCGCGCCGATTCCGTCGCGTCCTCCGATTTGGATGCAAAACGGCGAGGAAATCGGCGTCGTCGGGACCCAGGACGGACACACGATTATGTATGGCCTGGGAGGAGCCGCATGGCGAACTGGCCGAATCCTCGCCGCGGAGACGGGACCGGCCGCGGCCGAGAATGGAACGATCGCCGACCTGGGAGTGAGTCCGAACGGGCTCACGCTCGCGACGGCGATGGTCGCGCCGGGCGGAGATCGAGTCGACGTGATCATTCGCGACCTGATAGCGACCGGCGCGGGCAACGTGATCGCGAACTTCAATGGACGGTACGATTCGATCTCGCTGAGCTGGCTGAATGATGCGACGATCGCGCTCGCGCTGCGGCAGCATCCGGAACCGCCCGAACAACCCGGCCCCAGTGAGGAAGCGCCGAAGCCCGATCCAGACCAGGCAGACGTCGAGCCGCCGCCCGCTCGCGCAGACGGATTGCAATTGATCGTCATCACCGGCGCTGGTTCGGTCGCGCCGCTGAAATTGTCGTGCCCGATGTCGGCGCTGAGTTGGAGCGCGCACGGCGTCTACGCGGTCGGCCAGGGCGACGCGGGCGCTCCGCCTGTCGTTATCGATCGGCGCGCCTCGACCTGCACCCGGTTTCACGTTCGCGAACCGATCCGCGTGCTCGATTGGGACAAGAACGACGAAGGCTCATTTCTCTACGTCGCGCCCGATCCCACCGGCCACACGATTGGCGTATTCAAGTACAACATCGCGACCGGCGCAGACCATCTGATGGGCGTATCGACGGGAGCTGCTTCGTTCGTCTCCGGCAGCGACACAGTCACGCTTGGAAATCGAGAACTCTCGTTCAAGACGGCGATCGAGCGTCCCCGGGAACCGGTGACCGCGCAGGTCGCGGTTGCGCAAGCCGACCTGACCGAGGTCGATGTAAAATCGCTGGGCTTTGATACCTGGCCGGAAATGCTCGCACAGAGCACGATGGCGTACTCGAAGGGCGCGGACGAAGCCGCGATGGAAGTCTACGCGCCGAGCAAGCCGGTGCCGTGGCGAAAAATCGTCACCTACTCGCTGCACTACGACAGCGGATTCCTGTTGGCCGAAGGACCGTCCCAGGGCATCGTCAATATGAGCTGGTCGCCGAGGGGACGATGGCTCGCGTTCCTCGACGGCGACGCGACGATAGGCACGGTGATGACAGTGCTCGAACCGCCTCGGTAGCAGCTAGCGATACACCTCGCGACGGTGAGCGACGCGAACCACCAGGACGCCGTCAGAGGCCTAGCTTCTTCTTGATGCGTGTCCACGGGATTGTGCCTTTGCGTTTGGCTTCTCGCAGCGCGGCGCGAGCAGCTTTCAGGGCTTCGCGGTCCTCAATCTCTTCGATAAGCGCGATATCTTCGATCGGTACCACGGCCGCTAATGGCTTGTTGCGGCGGGTCAGAACGATGCGGTCTTTTCCGTAGGCGACACGATTGATCAGATCAGAGAAGTTCTTGCGTGCGGATGCGGTAGTGACCGCCGCGTTTGTTGTTTTTTTCACCGTGCGCCTGATTCGTGAGCTGAGCAGATTGAACTGACCTTATTGTACATCTCGAGCTTTTCGTACACCAGATGCCGTTCAAATTACTATCCTCTCCGCCTCTCCCTGTATCGGGAGAGGTCGACGCTCGTCTTTGAGCGGCGCATGAGGGACCTAATTTGCTGAGATTCCGAATGTGCGCCACAACAGACAATCGCGCTGCACAGATGTCCCTCATCCTAACCCTTCTCCCGATAATGGGCGAGGGAACCATACGGAAGCCGCGACGCTTTCAGATTACCGGCGAGCCTGGGTCCAGGCCGAACAGGACGCGTCCTACTACCTCGAAGCGGGCTGTGTTCATCAACACGTGTTGCGTTGCGGTGTGCACGTCCCTCCAGCATCGCTCGATGGGACACGAGGTCTGCGCGGAGTTCATACCGGCCGCATCCGCGACCAGATCGACCGCCTGCACTGCCAGCTTGGCAGCGGTGACTACCGCGAGCCGCGCGTGCGCACGGTCCTGGATGCTGAAGCTTTCGCCCGCCTCGCCCTTGCGCCAGATTTCATCGTTGCAACTGTAGAAGTACGCGCTGGCCGCGTTCAGCAGGCCTTCCGCCTGCGCGAACTGGATCTGTGCAATAGGACGCTCGCGCAACGTAGCGCGACTGGCCGCCGGCACTTTCGCCTGCGCGATTTCGTTGAGCGTATCGAGGGCGTGACGCGCGGTGCCGAGCACCACGCATACCAGGTTGCCGACAAATTGCAGCTGCAACGGAATGCGCTCGAATGGACCGTGCTGCCATGGCGATTTCGCGTTCAGCCAGTCGAAGGTGAAATCATCCGGGACAAATACGTCGTCGAACACGCAATCGTTGCTGCCGGTACCGCGCATCCCGGCGGTCGACCAGGTATTGAGAATTTTCGCGTGCTTGATCGGGAACAAACCCGCTCGCATCACCGGGAATCCGTCGACCAGTTGCGGCGCGCCGTCGCGCAGAACCATCCCGGCCGCCATCAGGTAGGTCGCATGAGCGGAGGCGCTGGCATAGGTGGCCTTCCCGCTGAAACGCCACCCGCCGTCCGACGCCACAACTCGAGTGGTGGCGGGATTCAACGATCCGGCACTCACGCCGAGCGGATCGCCGTAAATCTTTTCGAACGCCGCGCGCGAAAGGTTATACCCAAACAGCGGGCTGCCCGAACATATCGCGAGATTCCATCCGGCCGACCCGTCGATCCGCGCGACTTCCTCGCACAGCCGCAGCGAATCGGGAATCGTCAGTTCGCCGCCGCCCATGTTGCGCGGAAGCAGAATCCGAAACAGCCCGGCGTCGTGGAATGCGGCGATGACCTCGCGTGGCATCTGCGCTTCGCGCTCGGCGCGATCGGCATACTCGCGAATCAGCGGCGCGAGCTTTTGTGCTTTCTCGAAATAAGGTCGTGCGCGTTCGGATAGTAGGGGATCCATATTGAGCATCTCATCTGATGGCGCTCCGTGAATCTAGCTGCCCCTGCCGCGCGCGGTTTGTCCAGTAGTCTGACGCGGTGCGGAACGCAGCCGCGGCGCGCTCGAAACTGTCGAACACGACCAGGCCACGCGCGCGCGCAAGCTCCTTGCCGCGGGCAACGATCGCCTCGACGTGCGCAGGATGCATCACGGCTGCGAACGGCTTGGTCGAGCGTCCGGCAAAGTCGGCCAGCTTGTCGAGCAAACCGGTAATTTCGTCCTCGTGCGTGACCCATCGCGCGGCCCGCAGCCCGGTGCCAACTTCCAGCACGATTGCGTCGATGACGGGGTCGCGTTCGAGGATCTCGAGGATGCGATCGAGATTGCCCTGATGGTGCCCGGCGCCGATCGTGCCGCCCGCGTCGAGCGGATTTCGGTAGCTCCCGCCGATAATGTTGAAGAACGTTTTCAACTCGTCGTAAGAGGTGTCCGACAGCGCGGGAATTTCGAGGCCCGCGGTCGCGAACGTATCGGTGATTACCACCGATTGGCCGCCGGTCATCGCGACCAGGCCCATGCGTTTGCCGCCGATGCGCTTGGCGCGCGCGAACAGCTCTACCGCGTCAAGCATCGCGTCGAGGCTCGCCACCTCGACTGCGCCGCTCTGCCGCACGACGGTGCGCCAGGTGGCCTCCGCGGTCGCGAGCGATCCGGTGTGCGAGAACGTCGCGCGGGCGCCCGCCTCGGTCATCCCACCCTTCCAGATGACGACAGGGAGACGTTCGGCCGCGTGGCGGACGCTGTCGAAGAAGCGCCGGCCGTCGCGCACGCCTTCGATATACATCCCAATCACGCGGGTGGCCGGGTCAGCCGCCATCAGGTCGATATAGTCGGCAGCCTCGAGCACCAGCACGTTGCCGATCGACGCCGCCTTGTTTACCTTGATCCCGTGGGTGGGCGCCTGCAGGCAAAAGTTGATGGTGTGGGTGCCGCTTTGCGAGATGAAGCAGACGTCGCCCGCGTCGCCGACCTTCTCCTCCGGAAAATTGCGCAGGCCTGCGCCGGGGCTGTAAAGCCCCATGCAATTGGGGCCGACCAGCGCGATTTCCGAGTTGATCGCGATATCGCGAAGCTCGGCCTCGAAGCGGATTCCCAACTCCTCCGACGTCTCTGAAAATCCCGAGGTGAAAAATCCGATAGAACCAACTCGATTGGCGACGCAATCCTTCAAAATTCGTGGCGCGATCTGCCGCGGAACGGCGCTGACCGCGTAGTCGATTGGCTCGGTGATTTCGGCCAGGCTCTTGCGGTTCTCGACGCCCATCGCCTCGATTCCCGGAATCTCGTTGGGATCGATCTGGATCGAGTAGAGCTTGCCCTTGAGATGCGCCATCGCGCGCAGCCACATGTACCCGCCCATCCGCTTGTCGCCGATGACCGCAACTGTGCGCGGGTTGAACGCGCGCTTGAGATTTTGCAGCCGTGCCGCGCGATTAGGGTCCGGCTGCGGCACCGCGGCATTTGGGTCGGCGAGCACGATTCGCGCATCCAGAATTGCGAGGCCGTCCTCGTACGCGGCCACCGGGTTGAGATCCATCTCGGCGATCTCCGGATGGGTCCAGGCGATTCCGGAAACGGTCTCGAGGAGCGAAGCGATTGCGTCGCAATCGACCCCGGGCTGACCGCGGACGCCGCGAAGAATCTGCGAGCCGCGGAGCTGCTCGAGCATCTCCGACGCCTCTCGCCCGCCAATCGGCGCCAGCGCAAGCGCGGTATCCTTCAGCACTTCGACCAATACGCCGCCGAGCCCGACCATCACCATCGGCCCGAACCGATCGTCGCGGAAGGTGCCGGCGATCAGCTCGACGCCGGGCCGGGCCATCGGCTGGACTGCAACACCTTCGAAGCGCGCGTCGCGGGCCTTGGCGGCGAGGCTTCTGCGGATTCGATCAAAGGCGTCGCGCACAGCGGTTTCGTCGCCGAGGTTCAGCTCGACGCCGCCGACGTCGCTCTTATGGCTCACGTCCGGCGAGAGCACTTTCAGCACCACCGGGAATCCGATCCGCGTTGCGGCCCGCGCGGCATCGTCAGCCGTGGGCGCAATCTCCGGAACGATAACCGGCAGGCCGAGCGAATGCAGAACTCGCTTGCTCTCGATTTCCGTGAGAACCGACCGTCCGCTCGAACGAGCCGACGATATTACCGATGAAACAATAGAATCAGCCACGCTTGTCGCGTATAGCAGAGCCGAAGAACTAATTGAACCGCTCCGAGGCCTCGCCGCGTATCGCGTACGACCCCGCACAGGAAAGTCTCGGTCAATTCACGCTCAACGGCACCACCCGGCCCGAGTTTGCAGACGCCGCGATTCTGCTATTGCGATAGCCGCAACAGAACCTTCGACGCGATAGTCTGGAACACTGCATCCAACTGGGTTGAAGAGGGCGCGAATACCGCTTCGCCCTGCGGTTGGCTCGAGTTGTACGTGGCAGCGGCAGGATCGTTAGCAACATCCTGCAGGTAGGCCTGGTTGATCTTGTCGCCCAGGCCTATCGCATAAATCGTTATGTTGTTCGTGCTGTTGCGCATGACGTTGGCCAATTGCTCGGTACGATAGGTCGCATCGTTGGCGATGTTCTGTTGCGCTGTAGCGACCGGGGAGAGCGCGTTTCCTCCTCCGTCCAGTGCTGGAAAGGTGGTCGCATTAGCACACGTAGTCGTACTGCCGGTGGTCGGATTCATAAAGAAGATTCCGCTACACCATCCTGCGGCAGCTTCCAAAGGAGCACATCCGCCATAATTCATAGGGGTATTGGACGGTTTAGTCGTAGTGCCAGTGCAATTGAGAACGTCGTGAGTGGTGGAAGCGGTCGGAGTAGTAACGTTGGTAGGGAGTCCGTCGGTGTTGGCCCAACCGTCAGTAAAAAAGACCACGACTCTTATGATGTTAGGCGTTGCAGGCTGAGTCAGGACCTGGGCAAACCCATCCTGCAGGCCGGCCTGTGCGAAAGTAGCGCCGCCGAAGGCCATGCCCTCGACTGCGCTATCGATTGGAGACTGGAATGACGTTGTCATTGGCACATCGACTGAATCGACCGAGGAGAAACTGATCTCGGCAATGTTGTCGATGCCTTGGTCGAAATAGCTGATGAAGCTGGTCACAGCGGGGGGAAGTGCCGTCGCTCCGCCGTTGAGATTCATTGAGCCGGATTTGTCCAACACTATCGACATTACCAGCGGGTTGCGCTGAGCGGTCGCGCTAACAGTGATGCTCGATGCATTCACGGAATTGCCGACTCCGGGCAATATGCTCAATACGTTGAGAAAGTACGTGTGTATGGTCGCGGTGGCCGAAATCGAGACGCAGGTGTTCCCTGACGTGCATGGTGAGCTGGTAAACCACGTGATGGTTGGCGTCGGAGGGGTGCCGAGGCCTGGCACTGACTGATAGTTGGCCTTGAACGCGTTCTGCGCTTGAGTTGTAGCAGTAGACTCGCCCTCGTTGAGGTTACGCATAGCGGCAAGGGCGGCAGCGTCTACTGATTTGGAAAGAGTGGTCTTGGTGACGTAGGCAAGGCCAAAGTCAATCGCGAATCCGACGAATACGATCAGTACCGGTATGAGGATCGCAACCAACACCAAAATCTGGCCCCGATTGTGTTTTTGGTTTTTGCGTTGATCCAAGATATTCACCTCGTCCCTGTTTTTTAGAAGTATGCGGCGTTGTACAACGTCGACGGCAGTTGGACGGCGTTGTTGGTCATGGCTCCGATCGGAGTGATGGGCGTGAACGCGTAGAAGATCTCCGTGACGAAGATCGTCTGACCGTTCTCGAGCGAGCTTTCCGCGGCTGCCGGCAGAGTGTTGGTTACGTTGGTCCCCACTCCCGTGCCTATCTTGCTGGTCTGCGAAGCCTCCATCGCAGGCGCACCCTGTTCAGCTTGGCCAGTGATCGTATAAACGTTCGATTCGTCGGTGATTGAGGTGACAATCACCAGGCCGCTGTTGGACAGGTTTAGACCCGACTCTCCCGAAATCACTGCCGCGGCGGCCTCGGTCAAACTCGTGCCGCGCGAAGCCAGGTTCGACCCTTGCCGGGTCAGGTCGGCCATTATCTGCAGATCATTCAGGGCGCGACCCAGGTCGATCACCCCAAGGATTAGAATGAGGAGCAAGGTCGCCGTCATAGCAAGCTCCACGGTCGCCTGGCCGGCGCCGAGAGCTACGAATTTCCTGCTGGCTAATCGATAAAACCGTTGCATAATTCGCCTTTGCCTAGTTCGAATTGCTTGGATTAAACGGCTCGTTTTTGAAAGTGGTGCTCGCGGTGAACGTGTAACCGGAGGAGAAGACAGAAAACTGCCCATTTCCAAAAAGTGGTCCGACAAAATTCAGCGGCGCCAGCATCGGCAGGGTAGTCGTGAGCGTCAGCGTCACGGTGTCGCCCGGTCCACCGGCCGGGGTCGAACCGCCGGTGTTACTGCAACCTCCTTCCAGGCTGCAGACCACCAGGTTCGACTGGACATTTATGTTGGGGATGCTTATCTCGTTCTGGATCGTCTGGATGATCGACTGCATGCGGGAAAGAGTGGTAACCGTACCGCCAGTGGTAACGGTTGAGTGATTCCCGGTAGACGCAAACCGGCCGCCGTCATCGACGGCCTGCTGCACGTTCATCTGCGCGAACATGATCCACGCATAGTCCATGACCGCAAACATCAGCAGCAGGAACATTGTCGCTACGATGGCGAATTCGACGGAGGACTGGCCCCTGGTCGCTCCGTCCCTCGAGACGCAAGACTTGGCGGTCATAGTCAGCCGATCTCCATTTAGTCTGCGACGCGCAATCATCGTCACGTCCGGATCGATATTACCGGTTGTGTATATGTCAAATACACTTTGACACAAAATCTGTCAAGAAGAAGTGTTTCGCTACGCGACGTAGTATCAGAGCAACTTTCGCCATCCTACTGACCCTAGGGCCAGCAAAGGATGACCTCGCGCCCGGATCCCACCCGGAGCCGCAGGGCTCAACGCCGAAAAAGGGATTATTTGAACCGCCGGAGAGCTTCGCCGGACGCCGCCGACAGTTCGCAGCCTCGAAATCCGGGCGTGACTATTGAATGAATTGGTGTCGTTTCGGCGCTCAAATCCGCCAAATGGATAGCGCCGACATCAGCGTGAACGCGGTGGCCATTGCGATGGGCTCTGAACGTGCGGCCATCGCAGCGATAGAAGCAATCCAGGTTCAGGCTGCGTCTTTTAGCTGACGCAACCTTGACCGGGTCACAATCCCAACGACGGCCGCGACTAGAGGCTGGTGTCTACCGTCCCCAGTAGCGTCGTAAGCGTGGTGCCCATTGTCTGATAGCCGACATACACGACGATCGCGACCGCCGCGAGTATCAATGCATACTCAGCCATCGTCTGACCGCGCGCAAAGCTGTCCGCCTTCACGTACATTTTTCTGATCGTATTCATGAGGTTCCTGTTTCCTGACCCTTTGTCAATGCGATGTTGTGCCGGGGGAGGCCTGGCCCCCCACCGGATTCGTTGACTAGCCTCCCCCGAGGATCGGGTGCGCGATTAAAGCTTGGTGTCGACCGTGCTCAGCATCGTCGTAAGCGTGGTGCCCATTACCTGATAGCCGGCAAAGACCACGACCGCGACTGCCGCTAGAATCAGGGCGTACTCGGCCATCGTCTGGCCGCGCGCAAAGCTGTCTGCCTTCACATACAAATTTCTGATCATATTCATGGGAATTCCTATTTTCTGACTCTTTGTCAAGCGGTGATGTGCCGGCGGAGGTCAAGGCCCCCGCCGGTTTTATTGACTCCCCTAACGCCCACGGCTCGACGCGCGATTAGAGCTTGCCGTCAACCGTGGTCAGCAGCGTCGTAAGCGTGGTGCCCATTGTCTGGTAGCCGACAAAGACCACGACCGCGACTGCGGCCAGAATCAGCGCGTACTCGGCCATCGTCTGTCCGCGCGCGAATCCATCTGCCTTCACATACAGTTTCCTGATCAGATCCATTTTCGTGTCCCTCCGTCCGTTTGTGTGTTTCGAACAACCATTACGCGGGAATCCATCTACTCCCACGCCTTGCGACGACTTTACTTATTGTACGGCTATCTCTACTCTTAGTTATAAAGACCTACTGATAGCTAACTCAAGATCTCACCAAGTAACCCATCCAAACTTTGCTCTTGATTGGTTAAGCTTGGTTCAGACTATACAAATATATCTTTACCCAGCTTCGGCATTCTCTACAGGCGTCGTACTAAAGTCAAGCGAGTTTTGAGCTCGTGAATTTACCAAATCACACGCCAAAGCACTCGTTACCGCGCTATGGAGCATAGAAAGGACGGCGTGCAGTTGAAACAGGCCCCCGTGAAGAGGCCAGACGACTGAAAGAAATCTAAAGGTAGAGTAGAGGTCTATAAAAGTGTCTTTAGCGACTCGGGGTGTTGATATTAGCGAAGCGCCGCAGCCAATGCGTCGCGGATAGCGAAATTTCCTTCGTACAGCGCTCGCCCAATCACTACACCCACGACCCCGGCTTCGAATCGTGCCCCGAGCGCGCGAACGTCGTCGAGGCTCGCGACGCCGCCTGACGCTATCACCGGCATTCGCACCGCCCTGGCGAGCTCTTCCATGCGAGCGGGATCGACGCCGACCTGCGCGCCGTCGCGAGCGATGTCGGTGACAATCGCGGCCGCGACGCCCGCTGCGCGGAACCGGTCGGCGGCCTCAACGATAGTGAGCTGGCTGGTCTCGACCCATCCTTTGACGGCGAGCCTACCCTCGCGAATGTCGAGCGATCCGAAAACTCGCCCCGGAAACTCGGCGCAGGCCTGGCGGACAAGCTCGGGATTCAACAGCGCGGCCGAACCGATGGAGACGCGGTCGACGCCACCCGAAAACGCTGCGCGTACCGCTTCGATTGTGCGCAATCCGCCGCTCACGTCGATAGCGCATCTCACCGACGCTCGGATTTGTGCGATTGCCTCGACATTTCGCGGCGTTCCGGCGATCGCGCCATCGAGATCCACTATGTGGATAAGTTTCGCCCCGGCTTCCTCGAAGCGACGCGCCGTCTCGCCCGGGTCTGACCCATAGACGGTGCTGCGGTTCATGTCGCCGTGGAGCAGTCGCACGACTTGGCCGCCCTTCAGGTCAATCGAGGGAATAACGGTGAACTTCTCAAACAAGGCTGCTAGCTGAGCGTGCCCTTGGTCGACAGCACGCCGGAGAGCCGTGGCTCGCGGGCAGTCGCGTGGTCCATCGCACGCGCCAACGCCTTGAACGTCGCCTCGATGATGTGATGCGGATTGCGGCCACTCACCAGGTTGAGATGCAGGTTCATGCCGACCTCGTCGGTCAGCGCCTTCATGAAGTCGTGCACCAACTCGGTCTGGAAGTTTCCGACCCGCTCCTGGGCGATAGGCACGTTGTATCCGAGATATGCGCGCCCGCTGATATCGACGATTGCGGTGCAGACGGCTTCGTCCAGCGGCACCGTCGCCTCGCCGAAGCGCTTGATTCCCGCGCGGTCGCCGAGAGCCTGCCGAAATGCCCTGCCCACGACCATCCCGACGTCTTCGACCGTGTGATGGTCATCGATATGCAAATCGCCGCTGGCCACGACCTTGAGGTCGAAGAATCCGTGGCGGGCGAAACTCTCGAGCATGTGATCGAGGAACGGAACGCCGGTCTTTGCCTCGCCGCGCCCGGTGCCGTCGATCTTTAGCGCGACGGTCACGGAGGTCTCGCGTGTCTCGCGCTCGACCTCGGCGCTGCGCATCGCTTTGGCCGGTTCGAGCCGCGCGACCGGACTGGCGGTCTTAGCTTCGTTTCGTAATATTTTGCGTTTGTTTTGCATTCTTTTTAGTACCGGCTGCGTGGGTCACCCCTGATCCGTCGCGAAGTTCCATTGCGCGCGCGTGACCCTCGAACCCTTCCATCCGCGCCAAGTGCGCGACCGTCGGGCCGAGCGCCGCAATCGCGCCCATCGACGCCTCGATTATACTGGTTCGTTTCAGGAAATCGTATGCACCCAGGGGCGACGCGAATCGCGCGGCCCCGCCGGTCGGCAATACGTGATTGGGTCCGGCCAGGTAGTCGCCAAGCGGCGCCGGCGTCAGTGATCCGAGAAAAACGGCGCCGGCGGCTTTGACCTTGGGCAGCCATCGCGACGGATTGCGCAGGTCGAGCTCGAGGTGCTCCGGGCCAATCTGGTTGGCCAGATCGAAGGCCTCGTTGAGATCGCCAACCACGACCATCGCGCCACGCTTGACCAGCGCAGCCTCGACCTGGCGTGCGCGCGGCAAAGATTTGAGTGCAGTTTCTATCGCCCCGGCGACGCGATTCGCGACGCTTTCCGACGGCGTCAGGAGCACGGCCGCCTCGTCGCCTGAACCATGCTCGGCCTGCGCGATCAGGTCGGCGGCGATCCATTCGGGACGCGCGCGGTCGTCGGCAATCACCAGCACCTCGCTCGGGCCCGCCATCTTGTCGATATCGGTGACGCCGTAAACCATCCGCTTGGCGGCCTGCACGTAAGCGTTGCCGGGCCCGACGATCTTGTCCACCGGCTTGATGGTTTCGGTTCCGTAGGCGAGCGCCGCGACCGCATGCGCGCCGCCGACGCGGTAGAACTCGTCGACGCTGGCGATCTCCGCAGCCGCCAACACCGCCAGCCGCTCGCCTTCCGACGACGGGGGCGAGACCATCACGATTTCGGCGACGCCCGCGACCTTGGCGGGAATCGCATTCATCAGTACTGACGACGGATACGCTCCAAGCCCGCCCGGCACGTAAATCCCGACACGGCGCATCGGCTGTACCATCTGCCCCAGCCGCATCCCGGCCTTGTCGCGATAGATGAACGACTTCTCCATCGTCCGGCGATGAAATTCCGCGATTCGATCGGCAGCCAATTCGAGCGCGCGACGATCCTCGGGCGGGATATGATTGATCGCCGATTGGCGTTCGGCCGGCGTCACGCGGAGCGTCTTCGAGGTCAGCTTCACGCGGTCAAACCGCGCAGTCAGATCGATCAGCGCACGATCGCCGCGCTTTCGCACGTCGGCGATTATCTTCGAGACCGCTGCGTCGATGCCCGCGCTGTCACCGCCCCGGCGTGCGAGAATCGCGGCCAGAAATTTCTTAAACTCGGGAGTCTGGGACCTGAGAACCCGGGGTCTCATTATTCTTGCGCGCGTTCGATTCGGGCGCCCAGGCTCGAGAGCTTCGCATCGAGCGCCTCGTACCCGCGGTCCAGATGGTAGATGCGGCTGAGCTCGGTCGTGTGTTCCGCCGCGAGGCCCGCGATGATCAACCCCATGCTCGCGCGCAGGTCGGTCGCCATCACGGGAGCGCCGCTCAGCTTCGACGGTCCGCGCACGACGGCGGTGGGACCTTTCATCAGGATGTCGGCGCCCATCCGCGCCAGTTCCTGCGCATGCATGAACCGGTTTTCGAAAATCGTCTCCGTGATCACCGAGCTCCCGTCGGCCTGCGTTAGCATCGCCATCATCTGAGCCTGCAGGTCGGTCGGAAAACCCGGATACGGCAGCGTGCGCAGCTCGACCGGCTTGAGCCCATTGTTGCGCGCGATGCGAACGCCCTTTCCGTTCGCCTCGACGATGACGCCGGCCTCGCGCAGCTTGGTGGCGACGGCTTCGAGATGCTCGATCGGTGCGTTCGCAATCGTAACGTCGCCACCTGTGATTGCCGCCGCCGCCATCATCGAGCCCGCCTCAATGCGATCGGGTATAACTTCGTGCTCGGCGCCATGCAGCCGCTCGACGCCTTCGATTTCGATCACGTGCGTGCCGGCGCCGCTGATCTTCGCGCCCATCGCAACCAGCACTCGCGCGAGGTCCTGCACCTCGGGTTCGCGCGCGGCGTTTTCGATCACGGTGCGGCCCCGGGCAGTAACCGCGGCCATCAGAATGTTTTCGGTTGCGCCGACTGACGGAGAGTCAAGCCAGATGCGCCCGCCCGTCAGCTTCTCGGCGTGAGCCTCCACATAGCCGTGACGAAACTGGATTTTGCTGCCGAGCGCGCGAATCCCCGCGATATGCAGATTCACGGGGCGCGCACCGATCGCACATCCCCCCGGAGTCGAGACGCGCGCGCGTCCAGCCCGCGCCAGCAGCGGACCGAGCACGACGAACGACGCGCGCATGGTCTTGACCAGCTCGTACGACGCCTCGTGCGAGGTGACCTTGGCGGCGCGCAGCTCGACGCGATGGTCGTCGGTCCAGCGGGCTTCGACCCCGAGCCCGATCAGGAGATCCATCGCGGTCTTCACGTCGCGAAGCCGCGGGACGTTGCTCAGTTGCAGCGGCTCCGACGTCAGCAACGACGCCATCATGATCGGCAGCGCGGCATTCTTGCTGCCACTCAGCATGACGGTGCCGCGCAAGGGAGCACCGCCATGAATAATCATTTTTTCCATCTTTTCACTTTTTCACTTCTTCGCTTGTTCACCCTTCACCCTCCCGTTCCTCGCTTTTGCGCGCATGCACGACTCGCGAATGTCCCGCGAAATCGTTTATCACACTGACGACGCGCAAGCCCGCTACCTCAACCAACTTTGCAATCGCGTGCGCCTGTCGCGCTCCCACTTCGACGATCAGCTCGCCGTCATTAGCGAGATGAAGAGGCGCGGCCACGGCGATCCTGCACAAAATGTCGAGCCCAACGACCCCTGCGCTCAGCGCGACCATCGGTTCGTAAGCCCGCACCTCGGGCTCCAACGCCGCAATCTCGGCGTCATCGAGGTACGGAGGATTGGAGACTATTACATCGAAAGAGTTGAGCGCAGCACCGTCGTCGAGAACATCGAAGCGGTCGGCGCGCCGGATCGTCACGCGATCCTCGACTCGATGACGTCGGACGTTGCGCGAGGCCACCTCAAGCGCGTCGACGGAAATATCCACGGCGGTGATCTGTGCGTTTGGCGCATTTACCGCGATCGCAATCGCGATTGCGCCTGACCCGGTGCCGATGTCGAGCACGCGGGCATTGGTTTTCGCTGCAATACACGCCAGCGCTGTGCCGACAACGAACTCTGTCTCGGGCCGCGGAATCAATACTGCGGGCGTCACTTCAAAATAGAGCGAATAAAATTCCTTGTGCCCGAGGATGTACGCCACCGGCTCTCGCTTTTCGCGCCGAGCAATCATCGCATCGAATTTTTTCAGGGTTTCTGTCGAGAGAGCGAGCGAGCCGATGACGATTGCTTCGCGCGTCACGCCCGCAGCCGCCGCCATCAGGACTTCCGCGTCAAGCCGCGACGATTCGATGCCAGCGCTCGCCAGCCTGCGCGACGCCCGGTCGATCGCCTCCTCCGTGCGCCGCTGGCTCATCGGCGTGCTAAGCGCTCAGCGATTGCTCGCGATCGTAAGCTGCCAGCGCGTCGATAACCGGATCGATTGCGCCATCGAGAAAATTGTCGAGCTGATGAATCGTCACGTTGACGCGATGGTCGGTCACCCGCGACTGCGGAAAGTTGTAGGTGCGGATGCGCTCGGAGCGGTCGCCCGTCCCCACCATCGATTTACGCGTCTGCGCGATTTTCGCCTGCTGCTCGGACTGCGCCTGCTCGAGCAACCGCGCCCTCAGGATCTTCAGCGCCTTCGCTTTGTTCTTGTGCTGCGATTTTTCGTCGCGCTGGATTATCACCATCCCACTCGGGATGTGCGTGATTCGCACCGCAGAGTCGGTGGTATTGACGCTCTGCCCACCAGGCCCCGACGCGCGCATCACGTCGATCCGCAGGTCCTTCGCTTCATTGATATTAACTTCGACTTCGTCCGCTTCGGGCATCACGGCGACCGTGACCGCCGAGGTGTGGATACGCCCGGAGCCTTCGGTCTCCGGCACGCGCTGCACGCGATGCACCCCGCCTTCGTACTTGAGACGCGAGTATGCGCCGCGGCCGCTTACCAGCGCGATCACTTCCTTGATTCCGCCGAGGCCGGTGTCACTCAGGCTGAGCGCCTCGATCTTGAATCCGTGGCGTTCGGCGTAGCGCGTGTACATTCGGTAGAGATCACCGGCAAACAGCGACGCTTCCTCGCCTCCAGTGCCGGCCCGTATCTCGAGGATGACGTTCTTCTCGTCGTTGGGATCGCGCGGAGTCAGCAGCTCCTTGAGCTTCTCTTCGACCGCCTCGAGATTTTTCTGCAGCGTCGGCATCTCGGCCTTGGCCAGCTCGCGCAGGTCGGCGTCGTTGCCGTCGAGGATGGATTTGTGCCCCGCGATTTCGTCCGCGATGCGGATATACTCGCGCGCGCATTGCGCCGCCTCGGAAAGCTGCGAGCGCTCCTTGGCCAGCCGCGCGTATTCGCGCTGATTGCCGAGCGTGGCCGGATCGCTGAGCTTACGCTCGAGTTCCGCGACCCGCTCTTCTATTGCGCTTGCCTTATCGAGCATCGCCCCTCACGCTCGCCGAAAAGTCCCTGAAAAAAGAACGGCGCGGCCGCAATGGCCGTGCCGATGGATTCTCCCCCGCGCACCCGGGTGCGTCGAGCACCGCAGGCGGCGGGAGCTGCTATGCTACTTTTCGGCAGCGGTTTCCGCCGTCTTCTCGGCCGGCTTCTTGATGCCGTACTTGCGATTGAACCGCTCGACGCGCCCCGCGGTATCGACCAGGCGCTGCGTGCCAGTGTAAAAAGGATGGCACTTCGAGCAGACCTCGACGTGAAGCTCTTTCAGCGTCGAGCGCGTCTCGAAGGTGTTGCCGCACGCACAAACTACCGTGCAGCGGCGGTATTCAGGATGGATTCCGGGTTTCATTTTAATCTCTCAAGCCCTTTTAGCTATTGTATCGCAGGATACCATCGCACGGTATCGCAAACAATTCGCCCACTCCTGCTGCGATTTCGCCTTTTCCGTATCGCTATCGCCTCCTCGTCCGCAGCAATAATAATCACGATCTGCGCGATTACCACCTACGCCGCGTCTTCGCCTCCGAGGGCGGCGTCAGCGGCGATCACTCCAGACGCCGGCTTCGCGCCCGATAGCCGAACGCTGTTCGCGCCTATTCTCTATCTCGCGCCGCCGGGTCCCGCGCGTGCGTCGCGTGCGATCGCGATTTTCAACCGCCAGCTCGCCTTCCAGCGCAAGCTCTCGTTCCATCCGAAGATTGGTCCGTCGCTTCAGAAAGTGATCGCCGAGATGCCGCCGCGCCAATCGACCATGATTCGCGCCGCCGCGCTCTACTCGAAGCCGGAAATCCCCTGGCACGACCAGCCGGACGGCACGCATCAGATTTGCGTCGCCGGACAGCCGGACGACGCCGACTATCTCTACACGCTGGTGCAGCAGTGGCGCAGTCCCGAGGAGCCCGCGCGATTCTCAGGCGTTTTCGGTTTGAAGCCTTCCGCCGATTCCACCCCCGGCAACGTTTCGAGCGTGACCGGCACGCTCGCGGGCGAGTTGATGATCGACACCTACGGTCTCGGCGCGCTGGTCGATACGATGGCCGACACGCTGCGCGAGTTTCACGGCGACCTGAAGCCTCCGTGGGATTCGGCGCCGGGCAAGTTCAACCACCATGATCGCGCCGGGTTCGATCGGTTCCACCATCAGATGCCGCATCTCGCGGCGAAATTCGATCACTACTTCAAATTCAGCAACCTGCTCGACGAATTCAATTCGCCGGCGGGTCCAATCGTACTCTTCAACGTCAATATGGAAGTTCGCCTCGACGCGCTGAAAAAATATCCGCTGCTCTATGATTTCTATCGCAAGATCGTGCCTGCGGTGGTGGCGAAATCCGACATACTCGATACGCACGGCAACTACTGGATGCGCGAGGCTTTCGACCACGGCCACATCCATTTCACGATAATGATCCGCAACGGCCTGTTGACGCCGTTCACCGCCGCGATGCAACCGGCGGGCGAGAGTATCGCGCTTGGCGAACTCACGCGCGGCACTTACCGCACGCTCGCGTCGGGACAGGTGACCAGCCTCGCGATGAATTTCGGCCTCGCGAATATCGGATTCACGACTGATTATCGCCGCGATGCCGGCACTGTGGTCTTCGACAACCGGATGAACGCGATTCCAGAACTGGTCGCGCCGCCCGGGGTGCATCAGGTCATGGATCTGGTGGCCGGCAACTTTCTGCGAGGGCTGGCGACTGGAAATGGCGGCTTGAACTCGAAACTCGGCTCCCGCGTGCTTCCCAACGGCACCTATGACTTTTCCGGCGGCTTCACCGCTCAGTTGGACTATTCGCCGACGCTCGAGTTGCTCGCGCGCGTTGGCGACGCGATCGCCAAAGAACACAATGACAAGGTCCGCCTCGAGGAACGTGCATTCGGCGAGGAACTTTTCGACGCTTTCGTCGCCGACTACAATGATGCGCGTCCGGCAATCGCCGCTTTGGATTCGGACAAAAGCATTCAGCGAGAAAAATCCAAATGAGCCGTGCACGATGGAAGCCATTTTTAAGAGCTACGCTATTCGCTGTCGCAATCCTCGGCGCCGGATGCGCCGCGGAGGACAAGCCACCGCCTCCTGCCCCGGACCCGGGCTCGCAGCCGAAACTGTTGAGCGATCTATCTACCGTCTCCGACGTTCCCATCAATCCGTTGGCCACCGGCGACGCCGCTCCTGCCCGAGGTGAAGGATTGCTACACGACGACTCCAACCCGGGAGCGGTTACTGCAGGGCCGCGCACGTTTCAGACGGACCCAGGCATCTCACGCGTGGTTGGCAACGAGGCCAATCCGGGCACCGTGCGCCTGCTCAACACCAAGGCCGCGCAGTTCGGCGAGTTTTCGGGGGTGATTCTGGATCACATTTACGCACAACTGATCGAGGCCGAGCGATCAGAGGAAATCGCAAGAACCAAGCTGCCGACGGACCTCAA
This sequence comes from uncultured delta proteobacterium, assembly GCA_963850125.1. Taxonomy (GTDB): domain Bacteria; phylum Desulfobacterota; class Binatia; order Binatales; family Binataceae; genus Binatus. The sequence continues at coordinate 105,417 of CAWKKB010000009.1, forward strand.
GCCGGTCATCATCACCGCGATCCTGAACAAGCAAGGCAAGCTCACCGAACTGATTCTCGAGCAGCACTCGGGCAAGTCCAGGATCGATCAGATGCTGCTCGAGGTCTGCAAAAAAAGTATTTGGTACGAGAATCCTCCTGCGGCAGCGATTTCCGACGACGGTACCTACAAGCTGACTATCAAACTGAAGATGCAGAACTTCGCCTCCAGCGATGAGCATCATTGGAGCTTCATCACCGACCTGAGCCTCGGCATCAGCTAACCGCATGCGCGCAGCGCCGACCCGCTTCTGCTAGAATCGCCGCCGTGCAATCGCTCGACGACTACATCCCGCGCCCGGGACTTTCCGTCCCTATCGTCACGATTCTCGACGCCCGCGGCCGCGTCCTCGAAGATCAGCAGCGTGCCGTGATTCGCTTCGCGCTGCAGGACGGTGCCGGCGCCGACATCATCTTTGCTGCAGGCACCACCGGTGAATGGGACCGCATCGACAATCAGCGTCGGCAGACGGTCGCGCGAATCGCGATCGAAGAGTGTCGCCGGGTGCGCGCTTCGGCCGCGAAGAAAATCGAGGCGTGGGCCGGCATCACCGCACACACCCGAAGCGACACGCTCGAGAATCTTACCCACGCGATCCACGCGGGCGCCGACGCGGTGGTGGTCGCGCCGCTCTCGATCAAAGACGTCGAACATCCGGCGGAATTCGTCGAGCGCGACATCGGCGCAGTGTTCAATCGCGCGGGCCGGATGCTCCCGCTGTTCCTTTACGACAATGCCGATATCGCCGCGCCCGACAAGGCGGCGCATCTCCACACGCGCGACGTCAAAGCGATGGCGCGGCTGCCGTACGTGCGCGGAATCAAGGTCACCGCGAGCAAGAGCGTCATCGGCAATTACACGCGCGCCGCGTCGCACTTCAAAGCGGGTCACGAGTTTGCGATCTACGCCGGCAACGCATACCTGATTTTCGATTTGTTCGCGCCGCCGGAAGGCGTCGGCGATCGCATGCGGCATTACTGGAATCGCTACCTGACGCAGCGCACGCGGCCGTATGGCGTCGTCGCGGGTCCGGCCAATGCGATGCCGCGGGAATGGCAGCGCGCGTGGCAGGTCTGCCGATCGGGGGACATCGAGTTGATGCGCTTGTATGCCGACGCGATCGAGGATTTTCGCATCGCGTGTACGTTCAAGCACGGCGCCAAGGCGTATCGCCCAACGATTGCAACGATCAAGGCGTCGCTCAAGGAACTCGGCGTTATCGACAGCGACGCGGTCGGCGCGGGCACGCCGCCATTGAGCGATACTGAGCGGCGCGAATTTTCGAGCCGATTCGCCGCAATGCGCGAGCGCAACGCCGAGATGCTTGAGCGCGGATGGGTCAGCGAATACGATTCGCCCGCCGGGCACGCGCCGGCATCGGTACGAAAATCGGCGGGGCGCAATGGCTGAGGAAAAACTCGACGTCGTCGGATGCGGCAGCATGGTCGTCGACCTGTTCTACCGCACGCCGCGGATCATCCGCGCCGACGAAAAGATTTTGCTGCGTGCGCATACCGCCAGTGCCGCCATCGAGCGCACGCAGGTCGGCGGTCTGGTCCTGAACCATCTCGGATGGGGCAGGATTCTCGGGCTCAAAACCGGCATCTTCGGCAAGATGGGCGACGACCGCAACGGCGAGTTCCTGCGCGACGGGATGGATCGCCTCGGCATTCGCCATCACCTGACCTTCGACGGCACCGCCACCGCGTTCGCGACTATCTTCGTCGACGCCGTCGGCGACCGCGCTATCTACATGGCGCGCGGCGCGACCGGCGAGCTCAGCCCTGCCGAGGTCCGCAACCGTCACGGCGCTTTCATCCGCCGCGCCAATCTCATTTCGACCGAGATCTCGCAGCTCCCGCTCCGCACCGTGCTCGCGATTCTGCTCTTCGCGCGCACCCATTCGATTCCGACCATTCTCGACGTCGACGTACCGCCCTCCGACGCGATCGGATCGATCGGCACGCGCGCCGAACTCGAGCGCGCGTTGAAACTCGCGACCTGGCTCAAGCCCTCGAAGGCAGCCGCGCGCGAAATCGCCGGCAACGGCCGCGATCCCCTGAAGATTGCCGATGTGATTCGCGCGAAGTACGGAAATCGCGCCGTGATCATCACCGAGGGCGACAAGGGATGCTCGATCGCGGCGCGCGACACTTCGGTTCGCGTCCCCGCGTTCAAGGTCAAGCAAGTCGACTCGACCGGCGCCGGCGACGCGTTCCTCGCGGGAGTTTTCGCCGGTCTTCGGCTCGGCCTGCCATGGGAGAAGATTGGACGCCTGGCCAATGCTGCCGGCGCGGTCGCGGTCACCCGACTCGGCGCGTTTCCGTCGGGCTTCGAAGTGCGCGAGGAAATTCTCGACATCTACGCAGAGCCGCTGGCGCTGCCGACGCCGCGCCTCGACGCCGAACCGCGCGAGGCTGCGATCGGCGACTCGACTGGCGAAGTCGAACAGTTTTTCGACCTCGCGCTCGCCGAGCTCGCGGCGCTGCGCGGCGGCTTGAACATCGGCGCTATCTCGCGCACGGTCGAAATAATTCGCACCGCGCTCGGCCGTGGCGGCCGCGTCCACGTGACCGGAGTCGGCAAGCCCGAGCACGTCGCGCGCTACGCCGCGAGTGTATTCTGCTCGGTCGGCACCCCCGCGACTTTTCTGCACGCGACCGAAACCCTGCACGGCAGCCTTGGCCAGGTGCATCCGCGCGACATCGTCATCGCGATTTCCAACAGCGGCAGCACCGACGAATTGCTCTCGACCGCCACCGCCATTCGCGAGCAAGGCGCGCAGTTGATCGCAATCACCGGCAACAAGGACTCGAGCCTCGCGCAATTGGCCGACCTCGTCATCCATGTTCCCGTCCCGAACGAAGGCGGCGGCCTCGGGCTCGCGCCGCGTATCAGCGTGCTCGGCGAAGTATTCGTACTCGCAGGACTATCCGTCGCTCTCGAACTCGCGCACGGCCTGACGGTCGAGGAGTACTCCCGATGGCATCGCGCGGGCGCAATCGGCGAAGCCGCCCGCCGCCTGGTCGAGACCCGCACCTCGAGCCGGCGCGCATAGCGCGGCGGTTAGACGCGCTACTATTTCCGTGATGCGGGTTTGAGCGCGACCGACGCTTCAGAGGTCAGCAGCAGGAAGGTCATCGATTCCTGCAGGTACAGGGTTACGTTCTTGTCGTCGTGGCTCCAATAGCCGATCGAGACGTCCTGCCCGAGATGTAGTTCGAAGTCGCCGCCGCGTGTCGTCAGCATGAACGCTCCGGCAATCGCGGGGGCGAAAATAATCTCGTCGTTGACGAGCCGCTGGATGTGCTGGATTACGGGATAGCCGTGATCGCTGGCCTCGCTGAGCGCCGTGTACGCATCGGCACCCATCACCACCGAGTACGGCCCGTTTACGCCGGCAAGGCGCAGCTGGCTCAGCGCCTCGGCGATAGCGTCGGGATAGTGAGCGGGGTCGCCGGGCAGCGCCGCGATTTTGTTGCTGGTCCCTTGCCGGATACCTTCGATTCCGGCGGCTGTGTACCCGTCGAATATCGCACGGTCTTCGCTGAATGCGATCCGCTTCGCCGCATCTTTCAGCGGCTGCCAGTCGGAATCATTTGCGCCGCGATCCACGTCGTCGATCGCCTGCCGATCCAGTTGGAATAGAGCGCGCAATTCGACCAGCGCTTTAACCTGGCGCTGCCGCGCAATGATACCGTCGCCGGGAGCCGCGAGATTGCTTAGATGGCCAGTGCCGACCGCGGACAGCATGACGCCGCCCGGACCTTTGACGTCAACCACACGCCGCCCTGCCAGGTAGCGTTTCAGGGTGCGCTGCGCTTCTTCTTCGATTTGAGCCCACGCGCCGTCCGAGATCGGGGCAAGCTCGCGGTGCAGGTTATTCATCGCGCGATTCTCCTTTCAATGAGCCGATGCCGAGCGAGCCGTCGCTTGCAGGCGGGGCGTCTGGCGAAGAGCCGGTCTGAGTGGGGACGGGCACGGGTGCGGACGCGGCAGCCGCCGCGCCGCCGGGCGTCACGCTGTCGAGGAACGAAGCCGGCGGCGCAAAGAACAAGCTACCGGTGACGGCGCGGCTGAAGTCCAGTATTCGATCGTAGTTGCCCGGCGGCAGTCCCACGAACATGTTCTGCAGCATCTGCTCAATAATTCGCGGGGAGCGCGCATAGCCGATGAAGTAGGTGCCGAACTCGGTCTGACCCGGGCGACCGAAGATCCCGTTGGCGCGGAAGATCTTCTTCTCGACACCGTCTTCAACGATGGTCGTAAGCGCGTTGTGCGCGGAGGTCGGCTTGACGGTGTCGTCCAATTCGATATCCGCAACCTTGGTGCGACCGATGATGCGCTCCTGAACTTCGGTCTGCAGCGCGTTCCATCCCGTCAGATCGTGCAGATACTTCTGAACGATCACATAACTGCCGCCGGCGAAGGCTGGATCGTCGTCGCCGACCAGCGCGGCCTCGAGCGCAACGTTGTCAACCGGGTTCTCGGTGCCGTCGACGAAGCCGAGCAGATCACGGTTGTCAAAATAGCGGAAGGCGTGGACTTCGTCTTCGACGGTTATTGAGTCGCCGAGCGCGGACATGATCTGCGTCGCCAGTTCGAAGCATAGATCCGTCCGCTCGGCGCGGATGTGGAAGAGCACGTCGCCCGGGGTGGATACGGCGTGGCGCGACCCGGCGTTGATCTCGCGAAACGGATGGAGTTCCGCCGGTCGTGGCTCTCCGAACAGCCGATCCCATGCCGCGGATCCAAAGCTCATCACGCAGGTAAGCTTTGCCGCAGTATCGCGGAACCCGACTGCGCGCAGCAGGTTGGCCAAGTCGGGGCATAGCGAGCGGACTGCGGTCACGCTTTCAGGGCCGGGGCCAATCGTTACGACCAGGAAGAGCGACGCCGCCGTCGGTCCCATCACCACGGCCTGGGGGGTGGAAGGTTGCGGGAAGGTCGCGGTCCTGGTCGCGTCGGCGTTAGGCACAGCGCAGCATTTGAGCATGATCGCGAGTCTGGAAAAAGCCGATCGTCATGCCCGCGCTTTCGTTTAGAACAGGAGAACTCCTGTACTTCTATACTTGGCCGATCTATGACTGTTGCTAAACTCGGCGATTCGGTTCAGGAGGTTCTCATCATGCACGTTGGCTATGGCGCAGTATTCCAGAATCCCAATAACGCACTTCCCGACGCCGAGGTTTACCGCAACGAGCTTCGCCTGGCAGAAATGGCCGAGCCGCTCGGCTTCGATTCCATCTGGTCGGTCGAGCATCACTTCGACGACTACACGATGTGCCCCGACGTGCTGCAATTCCTCTCGTACATGGCCGGCCGCACCACGCATGTGAAGCTCGGATCGGGCGTGGTCGTGCTGCCGTGGCACGATCCGATCCGCGTCGCCGAGCAGGTCTCGTTGCTCGATCACGTTTCCAACGGCCGGGTTATTCTAGGCCTCGGCCGCGGCCTCGCGCGCATCGAGTACGACGGTTTCCGCCTCGATCAGAACGAGGGTCGCAACCTGTTCGTCGAGTACGCCGAGCTGGTTTTAAACGCGCTCGAAAACGGCTACATGGAAGGCGGCAAATTCACCCGTCAGCCGCGCCGCGAGATTCGCCCGCGCCCCGCCCGCTCGTTCAAGGGCCGCACTTACGCCGCCGCCGTCTCGCCCGAATCGATGCCGATAATGGCGAAGCTCGGAGTCGGCCTGCTGGTTATTCCGCAAAAGCCCTGGGACGCGGTCAAAAAAGATTTCGAGGTCTATCACAAGGTTTGGCGCGAGGTTAACGGCGACGCGCCCGCGCCGAAGCCGATCTCGGGCGGCTTTTGCGTCGTCGACGAGAACAAGGACCGCGCCGAAGAGCTCGCGATGAAATGGATCGCCGCCAACTACCACACCGTCATGAAGCACTACGAGATGACGTCGCCGGAGTTCGGGACCAAGAAGAGCTACGAGTTCTACAGCAACGTCAGCAAGTTCATCAAAAAGACCGGTCCCGACGTTGCCGCGCGCGACTTCGCGATGCTGATGCCGTGGGGCACGCCCGACCAGGTGCTCGAGAAGTGCGCGTTCATCCGCGACACGATCGACGCCAACGGCGTGATGTTCAATTTCAGTTTCGGCGGGATGCCGTACGAAGATGCGGAACGCAGCATCAAGTGCTTCGCGAAGTATGTGATGCCCGAACTGAAGAAGTGGAACACCGAGCCGCTCAAAGATCCGGCTCCGATCCCATCCTCAGCCGCCGCCCGCTGAGATTCTAGCCCTGCGCGCTCGTTCCCCTTCTACGGTAGGACGGGGGTTGGGCTTCTCCGTTTCTCCCTCCGCAAAGCTGCGCGCTAGGCGCCGGGCTTTTCACTATCGTGCGCGTGCCCGATCGCATGGCGCAGCTTGCGATCGAGCTTGGTGCAATTCAACACGACCTTTTCCGAATGCACTGCTTCGACCGCGCTGATCGGAACCGTGAAGTCACCGGCATTTTCGACGTAGATCACCAGCTCGGGCCGGCCGTTGGGAGCGACCTGGCGAACGGCGCCGAACTCCTCGCCTCCGTCGGAAACAAAAGCCTGGAATCCAACTCTGATTTTTTCCTGCACGACGTATTTCTCCACTGCGCCAGCGGTTTGGCGATGTATCCGCTGCTATTCGTCAGTATCCGCCGAAATCCGCCGCGGGTCGAGCCGAGCACTTCATCTGAAAAACGAAAAAGGTCCGGAGAGGTAAATCCATCTGGATTCACCTCCCCGGTGGATGACTCGATCTCTTAGAAGAAGTCGTGGCCGCCGTCAGGCGTCCAGGACACTCCGCGCAGCACCTCACCGAAGCCCGCGCTGCGCACTGTATGGAAGCTTTCAGACGCAGGCAGAGTCGTTGCGGCCAGGTTATCGGTGATCGCAACCAGCTTGTTCGGATCAGCGCCCTGGTCGCCACCTCCGCTGACGGTCGAGGTTATCGCATAGATAGTAGCAGTACCGTCCCTGTTCACGATTCCGGTCAGGTTGCGGAGTCCATCAGTCTCCGGCGCCCATGGAAGGCCGGTCGCAGGGTTAGTTCCTGTCGGGTAGCCGGGAACGGTGTATTGCACGCCGAGGCCGAGGCCGTTTTGCAAAGTATAAGCGAGCGTCCAGCTACTGGTCGTCGAGTTGAAGACCCACTTCTCAAGGCCCGCGAAGCTGTCCGTCGTGGCGTCCGCAAGGGTTCCATCGCCCTCATCTGCGACATAGAGGGTGTTAGCGTTCGCGAACCAGACACCAAAGGGAAAAGAGGTGGTGGAAGTCTTGGCAAGCGTCGTATTGAAGCCGCTCAGGATGCACATATTGTTCGGCAGACCCGAGGTTGCGACAGTTGCGGGATTGTAGGTAAGCGGCGTCGTCGGCAGAGTCGCGGACGGCGAAGGGATACCGACACCATTCGGGCAGGCCGAGCCTGTGGTATCGACAAAGTAGACTGTATTGATGCCGTTGCTGCCGCTGCCTTTCGTGTAATAGACGACGTTGTTGAAAATCGTCAGGCCGCGGAAGTTGTCGTCCTTGCCGATCTTGTCGGTCTTCTTATTTGCGGGCAGTTCGGTGATGTTGAAGCTGGCTAGAGGGGTCGGTGTTCCCGGATTCTGCTTCGACAGCGGAAGGTCCTCGGGCGAGATAAACTGGGCACCTGCTCCCAGGATGACGCCGACCGGCTGAGGATTGCTGCCGTTGCCGGCATTGCCAGCGGTATAATAGGCGTCGATGTCGCCATTCAGGATCGCGGCACGGCCATTGTCCCCGCTGTAGGCATTGGTCGCCGTGAACTGGAAACGGCCCCATTGATCGACCTGCGACACAGCGCGAAACACACTTTCGGAAACCGGATTGGTCGGATCGATGACTCCGGGAGTGTTGGCGTTGGAAGCGTCCAGCGCGTCGATCGGAGAAACGTAGCCCATAAAAGTCAGGAACTTTCGGTCCGTCGACAGGTTCAGCGCCAGCTCCGATTTCGAGCTGAAGCTGGTAACAACAGGACCTTGCTCAAGTGGAAATCCGAAGTCTGAACTGGGCACTTCGAGCGTCCCAATGCGAAGGCCGAAAGGAGTAATCTGATCAAGGAAGATCTTCGATGTGATCCCGAAGCTGCCGTCGACGAGGTCGTTGTTGAAGACCTGGGGGTAGGTTCCATTGTTGGTCGCAGAGCCGCATCCGCTGGTGCATCCGGGCGGCAGAGTCTCGCCCACAGTAACGTTGTTGGGGTTGTTGTCGTAGACGCTGCGGCTGACGACCAGATTGCCAGGGATAAAGAAAAAGAATTCCTGATCGAAGGCGTAGGCCGAGGCGCTCACCAGAGCTATCAGCACGAACGCCACGAAACTGAATGAATAACCACGGAGACGCGGCTCTCTTCTCGAGGTCTTGTCCATCTCACACCCTCCCAAAGGTAAAAATTATCCTCCGGAAGTTAGACAAGCCGCGTTACAATTGTTCGATGGAGGTTTTACGCGTCGATTACCCGTTAAGAATTCGTTGCGCGCCGATCGTCGACCTCGGCGACGCCCGCGTCTCTTAGAGAGTACCCTTCCCTACTTACCGACGAACTTTGGTGCGCGCTTTTGCTGGAATGCGGTGATGCCTTCCTTGTAGTCCGCGGTCTTGCCCGCCGCGCCTTGAGCTTGCGCTTCGCACTTCAGAACCGCGAACAGGCCCATCGCCTCTTCGTTGATCCTGCGCACCAGGCGCTTCGATTGCATGAACGCTGCAGTCGGGCCTTGCGCCACCTGCGCCGCAATTTTCCGGGTCTCCGCGACAAGCGAATCCTTCGGCATGCTGCGATTCACGAGTCCGAGCTGCGCCGCTTCGACGCCCGAAAGCAAACGTCCGGTGTAGATCAGCTCGAGCGCGCGATGCGTCCCCAGGCGTGAGACGAAAAACGAATGGCCACCCGAGTCCAGTACCGCGCCGATGCGCGCGAACGGCGAACCAATCCTGGCGTCGTCGGCGACGCAGACCACGTCGCATCCCAGCGCGAGTCCGAGGCCCACTCCCAGGCATGCGCCATGAACTGCGGCGAAGGTTGGCGCGGGGAACGAGACGATTCGCTTCAGCAGCGGATTGAACGTCGTCTCGATTATCGCTTCGGCGTCTTCATCGCCCGGATGTGCGTCCGCGAGGTCGCGACCCGCCGAGAACGCCGGCCCCTCACCGCGAATCAACATCGCGCGCACGCCTTGCGCCGCCGCGCGCTCGAGCGCTCCGTTGAGTTCGGCGACCATCGCGTCATTCAACGCGTTCATCTTGTCGGGCCGGTTGAGAACGATTTCCGCAAGACCGCCTTCGACCGACAAATCGACGCTCATAATCGTTGCCTCTGAGTTTGCTTAGAACACCGGGATAATGTCGTCGGCAGTGATATCGCCGACGTCAACACCCTCAATATCAAGTTCGGGAATCGCGGGGAACTGGATATCCCAGCGCTCGACCAATTTGCGCACGCGCGCGATCGCAAGGCGCCAGTTGTCGGCTTGCTGATCGTAGGTGAGGATTCCGAGTCCCGCTTCACGCGCCGTACGCAACAAAATCCGATGGTTGTGCAAAAAGTAGCCCGGCAGATCCCAGAACTGTGCCGGTGGCTCCCAGAGCACCATCGAGAGGAATACGAATCCTGCCCGAAGCTGCTTGGTGATGAACGCCTTGTGCTCGTCGGTGAGGCCGGGCCACTCCTTCTCGAGCAGGTTGATACAAATCTGGAGGTGACGCGCTTCGTCGCGTCCAATCTTGGTGAAGATTTCGCGGAACACCGGATGGGTCGTGGCGTGCGCCATCCCGTGGAACAGCGTCGATGAAGCGACCTCGCCCATCATGAACGAGGTGAAGATCACCGCGAGCGGATATCGATCGATCGCGCGGTTGTATCCAGTCCAGTAGCGGCCGCCGTTATGGTACAGCCAGCCGATATTGTTGAGCGCGACGCGCTGCAGCTCACTTTTGGGCGTGAAGCCTTGCGGGCCGTTCGGCACCAGGCGCTGGATAACGCGCTGGCAGGTCTCCTCGTGATTGGTCTCATCGCGAGTAATCGAGAAGAAGCATTTGCGGACCGGATCTTCCTCATGCATCTCCCACGCATGAATCGTGGCGCGCGCGAACACCGCCGGCCCCGACGAATCGAAGTTCGACAGGAGCGCCCACCAGTACATGATCGCGACCTTCTCGTCGTCGCTCCACGCCTCGGGCGAAAGCTCGCTCCAGTTTATGTCGGCGGGATTGAAGCCTTCGCGCTTGGCGCGTTCGTAAATTTCCGCGAGCTTCGGCGTCTCGCATCGCCATTCGATTGGAAAGATATTCGGCTGGGCAACGGCGGGCGCCTCGACCAGGCCGCCCGCAGGAATTTCGAATTCACTCATCGGCGTCTGCCTCCAGATCCACTTTACCTACCATTCGGTTGATTTGTCAAAGTGCGGCGCCGGGTGCCCTGATCCATCCCCTCGAACGCAATTCGAAACACCGCCTCGGCGACTTCCGGCGCGTCCAGGTCGCCGCCGGTACGGTACCATTCAGTGATCGAGTTGAGCATTCCGAACAGGAGCCGCGTCGCCAGCCGCGCCTCGACGTCGGCGCGCAAATCGCCCTGGCGCTGCGCGTTTCGCATGAGCCGGGCAATCAGATGATCAAACGCGCGGCGCCGCTCCATAATTCGTTGCTCGACCGGAGTGTTGCCCCGAACGCGCAGCAGCAGCGCCACCTCTGGCAGTTGATCGACCGTCGTTTCGATCGTGCGATGCACGATGTACCTGAGACGCGCCCCCGCACGGCCGCGCTTTGCGGGCCGCTCGTCGAGCACCGCGAACAGCGCGTCGAGCGCGCGGCCGACGCCGCGCGCCAGCAGCTCTTCCTTGCTGCGAACGTGATAGTAGATGCTCGCCTTGGTGATTCCCGCCGCGCGCGCGACGTCGTCGAGTGAACTGCCGTCGTAGCCACGCTCGCGAAACACGCGCACCGCCACGTCAAGGATCGCGTCGAGGTTGTACGGTTTGCGCTGCTTCGCCGAGGGACGGCCCACGCGTTTCTTGCCTCCGGTGGCCGAGTAGTTTGACTGGATACGCACGCGCTTGCCAGTCTCGTTTCAGTGTCAGTGGTGTCGACGGAGGAGTCGCGATGAAGTTTGGAATCGCAATCCGCAACATGGGTCCGCAATCCAATCGCACGACGATTCGCGCCTGCGCACGAATCGCGGAGGAGGCCGGCTTCGACGCGCTCTTCGTGTCGGATCATTTATGCATCCCACCCGATCAGACCGCAGGTTCCGGGGGACGCTATCTCGACGTGCTGGCGACGCTGGCCTTCATCGCCGGCGCGACCGAGAAAATCCGGCTCGGAGTTTCGGTGCTGGTCGTTCCCTATCGCCCCGCCGTGCTGACCGCGAAGCAAGTCGCGACGATCCAGGAATTGTCGGGCGAGCGAATGATTCTCGGCGTCGGCGTCGGCTGGATGAAGCCTGAGTTCGCGGCACTCGGGGTCGAGTTTCGACGCCGCGGAGCGATTACCGACGAAACCATGAACGTGATTTATCATCTGTTCGGTGCCGACGTGCCAGGCGCTTACAATGGGAAGCTGGTGCAGTTTCCGTCGTTCGCTTTTCTGCCGCGACCCAGGCGCCCGGTCATCTGGATTGGCGGCAATGGCGTGGCCGCGATGAATCGCGCGGTCAAATTCGGCGACGGATGGCATCCGATGCTGCCCGCGGCAGAACTTAAAGCAAAAGTTGAAGAACTGCACGCAGGTGCGCTCGCGGCAGGACGCGCCGTTCCGGAGATCATCGTACGGCGGGGACTCAAGCTCGACGATACGGCGGCAGCGCGCGCAAAAGTCGCGGCCGAACAGGAAGCAGGCGCGACCTATTTCATTCTGGATCTGGGACGTTACCCGGACGAGCAATCATTCGGAAAATCGATCGAGACCTTCATGGCGAAAGTCGCGAGCTAGATCACTTTGTCGCGGCGGAGCGATTCGAGATCGCTCGCGCTGACACCTAGCATCTCACGATAGACGCGATCGTTGTCGTGGCCAATCGGTACCGAGCCGCGCACGATTTTTCCCGGCGTCAGCGAGAACTTCGGCGCGACACCGATGCCCTTCACTTTGCCCACCTGATCGTCTTCCCACTCGACGTGCATCCCGCGCGCGCGATATTGCGGGTCCTCGGCGATGTCCTTGCTCGTCATGATCGGCGAGCACGGCACGTTGGCATTCGCCATCGCCGTCACGACTTCCTTCACGGTACGCTCGGAAATCCATCCGCGCAGGATGGCGTCGAACTCGATCCCTTCAATCGATTCGAGTTGCGTGCGCGCGGTTTCCCATTTCGGGTCGGCGGGAACCAGTCCAATCACGCGAAGCAGGCGTGCGTAGACGTCGCCGATCGCGCCCATCACCACCCATCCGTCGCCGGCCTGGAACGAGTCGAGCGGCTGAAAGCCCTGAGCACGATTTCCGGAGCGCTCGCGAATGATCCCGTTCTGGAAGTACTCGACCATCGTGCCGCCCAGCGTCTTGTGAATCGCCTCGTACTGCGCAACGTCGATCGACTGACCCTTGCCGGTCGCGCGAGCGTAAGTTAGGGCGGCGAGCGATGACCACATCGTGAATAGCGCGGTGATGTAGTCGCCGGTCCACGGTGCGGCGCGCGTGGGTGGCGTCGGATCGGGAAAGCCGGTCTGGCTCATCATGCCGCCGACCGCCTGGCCGACCACGTCGTATGACGCGCGATGGACGTAGTCGGGGTCGCCGCTTTGACCGAAGCCTGATACGTGAGTGAGCACCAGCTTCGGATTGACTTTCCAAATCGCGGCATCGTCGAGGTTCCATTTCTGGCAGGTGCCCGGCTTCGAGCTTTCCATCCAAATGTCGGCGCGCGCGATCAGCTTCAGAAGGATTTCGCGGCCGCGCGGCTTGGACAGATCGAGTGAGATACAAAATACGTTACGGCGTTCCTGGATCCAGGTCGTCGCGACGGCGGATTTGCCGTCTTTGGTCGGGAGCCTGATGCCGATATTGCGCCATCCGACATCGCCAACACCCGGCCGCTCGATCTGGATCACTTCCGCGCCCATCTCGGCCGCCAATTCGGCGGCGAATGGCTGCGCAATCAGGACCCCTGTTGAAACGATCTTCACACCCTGCAGCGGGCCGAATTTTTCAGTGACGAGATTTTGAATGCCCATGGTTCCGCCGATGATGCCTGTTTTCGTCGGACCTGAGCAACTCGGCTTCAATCAGCAGGCGGCGGGCGTCCAATACGTTTAATTTAAGGTGAAACCCGCGGTGGGTTTCACGCTTCCTTCGGCAGGGGTGACCCCTGCACCCAGCGTCAATCGCAAAGTTGCGCGCAGCGCGCTACTTTGCTCTCGGTCAGGATAAAATCCGGTTCCGCCGAAATTTCGACGCAAAAACATGCAGTTCACGGAGAGCGTTTTCCGGGGGCGAGTTGCGGTCTATTATTTAATGAGCATATTTGTGCCGAGGGTGGCGTGAATTCACCTCTAGCTCTTCTCAAAAGCGAGTCCCTGAATCGGCGCGAACTGACGTTCAAGGCGCTTGCGGGACTGTGTGGCGGCGCGATTGGATGGATTCCAGTCGAACTCGCCTCGCACAATTCTCATCTCGGGGAGGCGCCAACGACTGCCGGACTGTGGCTGTACTACATATCGGCGGCACTCGCTGCGGGCGCGATCGGTGGGTTCATCACGGCGGTCGACACATCGGACATTCGATTAACCCCGGAGGCCAAACGACGCTTTGTCCGCGGCTTTCTTATCTGCGGCGCGCTGTCCGTAGTTTCGACTTTTGTCGGAAATCTCGTCTTCAACTGGGTCTTGCAGGCGGGCGGGGTCGCCTTCAGCCCGAATGGCGAGCTGGTTACGGGCTCGATGGTAACTCTTGTCTTCGCGAGATTGATGGGATGGGCGATTGACGGAGCGCTGGTCGGCGCCGGCGTAGGACTGGCGACGATGACGATGGAGAACGTTCCCAAGGGAGCGGTGGGAGGACTGGTGGGCGGAGCGGTCGGCGGAATCGCCTTCGATCTGATCGGCGCAATTGCCGGCGGCGGCCTGGCGTCGCGATTCTTTGGCGAAGCGGTCACCGGGCTTGCGATTGGATTGTTCATCGGGCTGGTACAGGAGTTGACCAAGGCGGCGTGGGTCACGGTCGAGCAGGGACGGCTGAAGGGACGCCAGTATCGAATCGAAGGCGCGCGCGCGACAATCGGGCGTGCCGAGGAAAATCCGATCGGCCTGTTCGGCGATCCATCGGTGCAACAGCGGCACGCGATTATCGAACGACGGGGCGCAGACTACGTGATCAGGAATATCGCCGTGCAGGAAGGCACCTTCGTCAACGGCAAGCGAATCGAAACCGTTGATCTGCGCGATGGCGATAGAATCAATATTGGCGGCTACGAAATGACGTTCCATCTGCGAGGGACGTCGGCGTCGGCGCGGCAACAGGCGTCACTCGCGGCAGACGCGGTGAATCCCGCGCATATCGCGACGCGGCTGGCGGGAGCAAACGCCAAGGTCGACGGGCCGAGCCTGGTCGATGCGTCGGGGCAGGCCTATCCGGTGCGTCCCGGCACGGTGACTCGCATCGGGCGCGCGCTCGACAATGAGATTGTCGTCAGTCATTCCTCGATCTCAAGGCATCATGCGAGTATCGAAAATTCCAACGGCTCATTCGTGGTGCGAGACCTCAACAGCCAGAACGGAACCTTCGTTGGAAATCAGCGCGTGACTGAGCCGACGCGCGTGAATGACGGTGAGCCGGTACGGTTCGGCGACGCGCAGTTTACCTTCCGTGGCTGAAGCTGATTACGAAAAACCGAGGTTCTGTTCGCGATGCGGTCAGCCGATCGTCGTCGCCGAGGCGAGTTTCTGCAAATCGTGCGGTGCTCCCGTGACGAGTTTCCCGTTAGTGCGCCCCGGCCCCGGATTCAACCCGGTGCTGGCGCTCGTCTTGAGCATCGTTCCCGGCGTCGGCCACATCTACCGCGGCAAACCGTTCAAGGGAATTATGTGGTTTTTCTTCGTGTCGATTGCTTACGGAATGGGGGCTCCGTTCGGTATCCTGATCCACATCATATGCGCGGCCAATGCAGCCTTTTCTGACACGCTCCGCGAAGACATGCTGGCGCGATGATTCTTCGGCGCCCTGGGCTGCTATGAACTATAAATTGAGTAATGGTTAGATTCTAACTGCAGGGATGATTGCGTCTAACACAATCGTCGGCGGGCGCTACCGCGTTATGAGGCCGCTTGGGGGCGGCGGGATGAAGCTCGTGTATCTCGCCGAGGATTTGCGACTGGCCTCGCGGGAGTGCGCGCTGGCCGAGATGGTCGATACCTTCACGAGCCCCGAGACCCAGAAGCAAGCGATCGCGGCGTTTCAGCGCGAGGCCGACATGCTCGCGCAACTCAGCAACGAACATATCCCGCGCGTGTTCGATCGCTTCAGCGACCAGAATCATCACTATCTCGTCATGGAGTTTATCGACGGGATAACGCTCGAGCAGAAACTGCAGAACGCCGGCGGTAAGCTTCCCGAGAGCGAGGTCATCGACGTGGCGCTGCAGGTTCTCGACACACTCGAGTACCTGCACAACCTGCAACCGCCGGTGATTTATCGCGACCTGAAGCCTTCGAACGTGATGCTGACGCCATCCGATCAGATCAAGCTGATCGACTTCGGAATCGCGCGACTGTTCCAGCCGCTCAGCAACGCCACGATGATCGGCACGCAGGGCTACGCGCCGCCCGAACAATATCGCGGCAAGGTCGAGTTCCGATCTGACCTGTACGCGTTGGGCGCCACGATGCATCATGCGCTGTCCGGCCGCGATCCCGCGCTCGAGCCGCCGTTCAGTTTTCCTCCGTTGCGCTCGCTGTGCCCCGACGTCACTCCCGCGCTTTGCGAGCTGATCGATCAGGCGCTCAAGTACGACGTGGCGTTGCGCGTGGCCGATGCGGACGAATTCCGGCAGCGGCTGCTCGCGATCAAGTCGGGAACGCCGATTACGATGCCGCAACGAAATTCGTCGACCGCGGCGGCGTCGCGTCCACAGCTCAAGCTG
Organism: uncultured delta proteobacterium; assembly: GCA_963850125.1. Classification (GTDB taxonomy): domain Bacteria; phylum Desulfobacterota; class Binatia; order Binatales; family Binataceae; genus Binatus. The sequence continues at coordinate 121,534 of CAWKKB010000009.1, forward strand.
CCGCTCGGCGGCGTCAAGTCCAGAGAGCAGCAGGCGTCGGCGCCCACGATGCTGAGCAACCAGATCGACACGCAGTGCCCGCGATGCGGCCGCAGCGTCCCGGTCGATTCCAACTTCTGCTCGTTTTGCGCGGCGAACCTGACCGGACGACTGTCGGCGACGGATCGCGGCGCGAATCCCGAGGCGCAGACGATCATGCTCGAGGAGGTCGCTTCGCCTCACGAATTTCCGGGTCCGATCTTTCATGAGCATCGTCGCCGGCGGCGTCCGGCGCGCAGGCTGGCGCTTGTAATTGGTGGATTTTTTCTGATGGGGTACCTGATGTTCCATTCGTCGCAGCCGCAACCGTCTGACGGAGCCCCCGCCCCCGGACCCGACTACGGATCGGTGCCGTCGGTGCCAAACCCGGAGGCGCCCGCGCCGGCGGAGCCGGCCGAGCCGGCGCATACGGAGCCGCGGGAGATCGCGCTGCGCCGCGCGCTCGACGCGCAGGGATACGACTCGGTGCGTTTTAAAATGGATGGCGACACGATCATCTTATGGGGTACGGTGCCAACCGAAGCCGATCGCCTGATGGTGCAGACCCAGATTTTCCTCGTCGCACGAATTTTCTCGATCGAAGACCATATCCAGGTGCGCGATAACTTCTTCGCCGAGCCGTAGCATCGAACTGATGATCGCCGACCTGCACGTTCACACCAAGCTTTCGTCCGACTCGAATGTCGCGGCGGAGCAGTATCTCGAATTCGCGAAGACGCCGGGCCGCGGTCTCGGCGCGATTTGTTTCACCGAGCATCGCCTGTTTCCGACCGACCCTGAACTCGAGCGGATGTACGCGGAACTTGCGGAGCGATTTCAAATCGCAATCTTCAAAGGAATCGAAGCCGACACCGACCTCGGTCATCTGCTGTTGTTCGGGGTGAACGACGAAGTGAGCCGTCGATTCGATCTGACGGCACGGATGCTCAAAAGCGACAATCTGATCGAAGTGATTCATCATGAGGGCGGCGTTGCGATACCGGCGCATCCGTTCCGTGACTCTGGGTACGGCTCGCGGCTGGACGCCCTGCTCAGCCGCCATGGCGCGGCGATTGGCGCGGTCGAGGTGCTGAACGGCCAGAACTCGATCGAGGAGAATCGGCGCGCGGAGGACGCGGCGCTCAAGCTCGGATTGACGGCAGTTGGCGGCAGCGACGCTCATTTCGCGACGGCGAAATGGTTCATGACGGTCGCGACGGAATTCGAGCGCGAGGTGAGTACCGTCGAGCAGATGTGCGCGGAAATCCGTGCCGGACGCGCGCGACCCTACGTCTTTGCCGATCCGCCCGATTGAGCCGAAGCCCGCGCCTTAGCCGGCGGCTCGATGTTCTCCAAATCGCGCGTGAATTGCCGGATGTCTTGCGAACGTCCCGCAGCGACCAGTTCGTCGCCTTCCTTGAGCGGGCGATCGGGCGTGATGGGCGCGAATCCACTATCCGGATGGTTCGCATCCTGAACCGCGAGCACCGTGATGCTGAAGCGCGCGCGGGGGTCGAGCTGACGTAAGGTTTTTCCCGCGGCATTGGCCGGTACGCTGATGCGCGTCACGCGATAGCCGGTCGCCCAGTAGATATTAGTGTCGCGCGTGGCGAGCGTCGAGAGCGAGACCGACACCCGATTGAGTGCTTGCGCAATCTGGCGGCTGGTGACGAGCCCGAGAAACCGCCGGCTGAGGCGTTCAACCACCGGAATCTCGTCGAGCCCGTCATGCTCCATCAGCTGGCTCGCCTCGTCGAGATTCGCATCGAGCGGCACCGTCGGACTGTGCGCGTTGGAGATGTCGAATGCGTTCACGAGCGGACCCAGTTCCTGCCCGCTGCCGATCACAGTCAACAAGTCCCGCACGACGATTGTGCCGGCGAGCTCGCCGTCGCTGTTGACCACTGGCAGGGTGGATTGTGCGGTCTCGCCCGCTGTGCGGAGCACATCAGCCAGCGAAGTATTCTCGCTTACTATCGTGACGTTTTTGGTGACCACTGCGCTGACAGGAACCAGCGCCAGCGCGAGGCGTTCGCGGCTTATTTGCAGCGTCTTGCCTTCGCGCGCCAGGCGGAACTCGTCGATTGATTCGGTTTCGATCGCGCGCGCCACGATCAGCGCCGTGATTGTCGCGATCATCGAAGGCAGCGCGATAGTGTCGCTGTGGGTCATCTCCCAGAGCAGGAACAGCGCAGTGAGGGGAGCATGCGTGGTCCCGGCCAGGAACGCGCCGAGCCCAACCAGCGCGTACGATCCGCGCGGCCCCGTAAGGTGTGGAATCGCCATCGCCGACACGCGCTGGAACAAGCCGCCCGCCATCGTGCCGATGAAAAACGTCGGGCCAAAAGAACCGCCAGGCGCGCCGCATCCGAGCGACACGCTGCTGGCGAAGATTTTCGCGCAGGTCAGCGCAGCCAGCATCCCGATGCCGAACTCACCCGCCATCGCGCGGTTGATCACCGGGTATCCGTCGGACAGATTTTCCGGGAGCCAGATGGCGATCACGCCGACCACTGCGAGTCCCGCTTCGAGCTTGAGCCAAACCGGCAGATCCAATCGGCGAAACCAGGCCTCGGTTGCGTTGAAGAACCGGATGTAACCGGCGGCAAGGACGCCGAGCGCCGCGCCCATCAGCGCATAGGTCGCCATCTCCCAATAGCTGCGCAGCAAGAATTCAGGGGCGGCGAAGACGACCGCATTGCCGAGAATCGCGCGCGACGTGATCACCGCGGTGAAGGTGGCGATGATCAGCAGGGTGAGATTGGCGATTTCGGTGTGGCCGAGCAGCACGATTTCCTGCGCGAACATCAGGCCGCCGATCGGTGCGTTGAAGGTCGTCGCGATACCCGCACCAGCGCCGGCCGCGATCAACACCTTGGCGCGATCGGGCGACAGATTTCTGAGCTGCGCGATAGTCGAGCCGATAGCACCTCCTACTTGCGCGATCGGACCTTCGCGTCCGACCGACGCTCCCGCTCCCAATGAAAGCGCGGCGCCCGCAGCCTTCACGAAGATCCACCGACGCTTCAGCCGCGCTTTACCGAGATTCACCATTTCCAGGAAATTCGGAAAGCCGTACCCGAGCACGTCTTCCGGAAAAATGCGATCGAGCAGCAGGATCGCGACGCCGCCGCTCACGAGGACGAGCGGAATAAGTGCGCGATGGAATCCGCCCTTGTCAATTCCGAGCGCGGTCCATTCGAGCCCGCGAAACACCCACGATGAAAATTCGATCAGTTGGCGAAAGCCGAGATTTCCCAGCGCCGCGAGTACACCCACGATCACCGCCAGCAGGATCAGCTGTACGTATTCGAACTGATCAGTGCGCAGCGAAAGCGTAGGTCGTCGCATCAGCAACCCCGTCCCGTGAACGCGCTATCTGCCACGAGCTATACGCCGAGGAAACGGTGCGTGACTGCCAGGAACTCGTCGAGGCGATCGTGATGCACCCAGTGGCCGGCCTTGTCGATCGTCACCGACTCCGCGTGCTTGAAGGCCTGGATGCGCCCGTCCTTGACCCAATCGCCCGCCCACGATTCCGTGCCGCGAATCAGCAGCGTAGGACACATGATGCGCCCCCAAATTTCGCGCGCGTCGCGGTTGTTGAACATATACGGCGAAGTGGCGTGCACGTAGTTGTCGAACTTCCACGAGTAAGTGCCGTTCTCGTTGCGGCGAACTCCCCAGATTGTGAGATGGAGCGCCTGCGCGCGGCTGAGATGCGGATTGGCCTCCATCATGCGGGCTAGAGCCTCCTCGATCGACGGATACTCGCGCACCTTGCGCCGTGCGAGCGTCTGCATCTGTCCGATCCAGTTGTTCATGCGCTCATACGCGGGACTGTCTTTGATCATTCCGGGCGGCGGACCCATCCCTTCGATCGAAACCACACGCTTGACGGCGTCGGGATGCGTGCCGGTGTATTGCAGAACGATTCCACCGCCCAGCGAATGGCCGATGAGCGTTGCCGGCTCGCTCGAGACTGCGTTCATAAGCTGCGCAATGTCGAGCACGTAGTCGATCATCGAATAGCCGCTGCCTACAGCCCAGTCGGAGTCGCCGTGGCCGCGAAGGTCGGGCGCGATGATGTGAAAGTGCTGCCGGAGATCCAGCGCGACCCAATCCCAGTTACGACAATGGTCGCGGCCGCCATGCACCAGCACCAGCAGCGGCTTGTCGGGATTGCCCCAATCGACGTAGTGCAGCTTCAAGCGCTGCGAATAAAAGTAATGCGAAGTCGGCCCGATGATGCTATCGGCCATGTGCCGGTCTCTCCAAGAGTCTTACGTGCGTCAAACGCTACAGGTTCGGTTGGATCTCGTCGAGTGCCGCGCGCGCCGTACGAGTGATGAATTCAATTTCGGCGTCACCGATGATGAACGGCGGCGTGATCATCATGGCGTCGCCACCAGCCTTCCCCGCCATCCCGGTCGCCGGATAAAAGAACACCCCTTTGCGCACCGACGCGCCGAGCACGCGATTGGTCACTTTCTTTTCAGGTGCGAACGGCATGCGAGTGGCTTTGTCTTGAACAAGCTCGATCCCCCAGAACATACCGGTGCCGCGGATGTCACCGACCATCGGATGCCCCGACAGTTCTTCCTTCAAGCTCGAGCCGAGCCGCGCGCCGACTTCTGCCGATCGCTCGACCAGCCGCTCGCGCTCCATGATTGCGAGCACTTCGTCCGCGACCGCGCAGGCCACGGGATGCGAGCTGTAGGTGTAGAACATGAACTCTGCCTTGGCCTGCTCGACTTCCTCGACCAGCGATTCCTTCACGGCGATCATACCCATCGGCATGTAACCGCCGGTGAGTCCCTTGCCGCCGACCAGGATATCCGGCACGACGTCCCAATGATCGACGCCGAAACGCCGCCCGGTGCGGCCGAAGCCGGTCATCACTTCATCGGCAATCAGCAACACGTTGTAGCGCGTGCAGATCTCGCGAATCTTCGGCCAGTACTCTTTGACGGGAGGCACGACGCCGCCGCTCGATCCCATCATCGGCTCCGCGATAAATGCCGCGATCGAGTCGGGGCCGTGCTTGAGGATCTCTTTTTCGAGCGCGGTCGCGCAGTCGAGATCACATGACGGATACGTTTTGCCCCACGGGCATCGATAGCAGTAAGTCGGATCGATCTTCGGCCAGTCGAGCAAAATGTGTTCGTAGTCCGCTCGGCGCCCGCTCCCACCCGCCGACAACGCCGCGATTGTATTGCCGTGATACGAGAAGCGACGCCCGATGATTTTGCTCCTCGACTGTTTGCCGCGAGCCTTGTGGTAGAGAATCGCAAACTTCAGCGCGGCTTCGACCGACTCCGATCCGCCGCTGGTGAAGAAGAACCGCGACAGCCCCGCTGGAGTCCATCGGGTCAGGCGTTCGACCAGCTTCTCGCGCTCAGGCGAAGTCCAAACGGGTACGATGTAATCGAGCTTGGAGATGGTGCGCGCCGCGACCTCGGCGATTTCGCGGCGGCCCTGTCCGATGTTCACCACCACGGCGCCGCCGCCGGCGTCGAGAATCTTGTGGCCGTCGGAGGCGTAGAGCCATGGGCCTTCGGCGCGCTCGATCCGAATCGGATCGTGCGGCCCGCGCATGAACATAGGAACTGGCTGTGGCATAGCCGAATCTTAACCGTGATTCGATGCCGCGGGCAACGCAGCGACGCGCGCCACCGCCGGATGCGTGGCTGCTACTTGATAGCGCCGGACTCGCGCCAGCGGTCTAGCTCTTCCTTGCTGTAGCCGAGCTCGTCGAGGATTTCGTCGGTGTGCTGGCCGAGGCGCGGCGCGAGAGTCCTGATCGATCCGGGCGTATCCGAGAACTTCGCCGAGATGCCGACCTGCTTGAACTTTCTGCCGCCCTCGCCTTCGACCTCGACGATCATGTTGCGCGCCTGTACCTGCGGATCGTTCGGCACTTCGTCGAGCGTGAGCATCCGGCCGGCGCAGATATCGCTCTTGCTGAGAATCTCGAACCACTCGTCGCGGGTTTTGGTTTTGAAGGTCTCGGTGAACACGCGCGCTATCTCGGCGCGTTTGCTCGAATCATATTCATGCGGAATGAAATCTTCGCGGCCGAGCGCGCGGCACAGGTTGGCGAAGAACCATGGCTCAATCGCCGCGATCGTAATGTATTTGTCGTCCTTGGTCAGATAGACGTTGTAGTTGGGAATCCCGCCGTCGTTTATCGTCTCGCCGCGCCTGGGTACTTTGCCATTCGAGAAAAAGGTCGAGAATGCCTGCGCCAGGAGCGCGAGGCTGCCGTCCATCATCGAGATGTCGACGTACTGCCCTCTTCCGGTTTGATTGCGCGCGACCAGCGCCGCGAGAACTCCGATCGCGCCATGCATCCCGCCACCCGCGTAGTCCGCAACGACGTTGTGCGGAATCGTCGGCGGCTGACCGGGCCGTCCGAACAGCGACAACACGCCGGCGGTCGCAATGTAGTTGATGTCGTGGCCGACCAGGTCACGATACGGCCCGGTCTGTCCGAAGCCCGTGATTGCGCAATAGATCAGCCGCGGGTTGCGCGACGCGAGCTTCTCGTAATCGATTCCGAGGCGCTTGGCGACCCCCGGCCGGTATTCCTCGACTATTACGTCGGCGCGTTGCGCGAGCCGGGAGTAAACTTCCTTGCCCGCGCCGCTCTTGAGATTGATCCCGATCGACTTCTTGTTGCGCGCCAGCGAGTTGTAGGGCGAGCTGTTGAAGCTGTTGCCCGCCGCGCGAGTACCGGCGGCGCCCGCTTGCTGCGCGCGTCTTCCGGTGGGAGGGCCTGGCTCCTCGATCCTGATAACTTCGGCGCCGAGGTCGGCCAGGATCATCGTGCAAAATGGACCCGGCGCGAGCTTGGTCAAGTCGAGTACTTTGATTCCGTCGAGTGGTGCAGGCATCGTCGCTCCCCCGGAAAGAACTATCGAGTAAGGAAATGCGCGAGTCGCGCGTGGCTATTGAGGGTTCATTGGCTGCGAATTCATCATCTGCGGTACTGAGTTCGAATCGCCCTGATTGTTGTCGGTCCCGACCGCCGGCGGGACCTGCTGGTCCTCGCCAGCCGCGTTCTGATCGGTCTGACCGTTATCTCCGTTCTGACCGTTGTCGCCGTTCTGATTGTCGTTGTCGTTCGCATCGTTGTCGTTGTCGTTTTCGGCATTGTTATCGTTGTCGTTGTCATTATCGGTCGTGCCCATGCCGGGTTGCCCGTCCTGACTGTCCTGCGCGAGGACCATGCCCAGTGGCGACTGATGCGTCCGACAGGTTATCGGCGCGGCGTTCGCAGCGTCGCGAGTGGAAGCGCAGGCCATCGGTGGCGCCATCATCAGAACAAAAGCGGCCGCCAGGCTGATTTTCGGGATCATACCAATCTCCCATTCATTTCGAACGCATACGTCGAAGCAACTTGCAGATTATAGAACCGCGGCACGCACGCGCGCCATTCGTTCCGCCAAAGACTTCAGCCCGCTAACCATGTGAACGCCGTACCAATGCAGGTCGCGGCCGTTGACTATCAGCACACGGCGGCTGAGCGCGGGCGGCAACAGCGGCTTGAGCTCGGCGACGTCGGATTCGTCGAATTCGTACGGCTCGTCGGGGAGTATCACGATATCGGGACGGAGTTCGACCGCCGCCTCGAGCGTCGTGACCGGATAGCGTTCGCCCGCCGACGCAAAGATATTGTTGTAGCCAAGCATCCGCAAAACGTCATGCGCATAGGTGTCGGCGTTGAACGACATCCACGGCTTCTTCCATATCGGGCAGAAAACGCGAAGCCGCAGTTTGCTCCATACACCGAGCGACGCCTCGATCCCGCTGACGCTGAGCGTGATTTCCTTGGCCAGCGCGGCCGCCTGCGCTTCGCGGCTGAGCGCCCGCCCCAATCGCAGGATCGATTCGACCGCGCCGGGCACCGTGCGCGGATATGTGGTGAACACGGGAATACCCGCCGCGCGCATTCGCTCGACGTCCTCGCGCCGGTTCTCCTCGGCGTTGGCGATCACCAGCTCAGGCTCGAGCTTCACGATCATGGCGATGTCGGGATTCTTGGTGCCGCCGACCTTTGGAATCGACGCGACTGCCGCGACCGGCTCGACACAAAATTTCGTCACGCCCACGACTTCGGAACTGAAGCCCAGCGCGAACAGCGTCTCTGTCCAGCTCGGCACCAGCGACACGATTCGCGCCGGCGGCCGCTCGAGCTCGACGCGAAAGCCCATGTCGTCCGCTACTTGCATCGAGGCTGCCATCTAATTGTTCGTCACTTCGCCTTGCGCTTGATGATCTCGTCGAGCTGACGGCGATCACCGGTCGTCAGATTCTCCGAGTCGTCGCCGGCCCCCGGTCCTTCCGACGCGGCGGGAGTATTTGCCGGCGGATGATCAGGCGGCCGATACGCGATGTAATGGACGGCCGACGGGATCATCACTCGTTTCGTTAAAAATCCCAAAATCAACGCCGCAAGCAGAGACAGCCCGACGAATCCCAAGCGCCGCATCCGCTTCTTTTTCGCCGGCCGCTTCGCACCTCTGCGCTTTCGCGCATGCGCCACGCGTACTCGATCCGCCACCGGTTCCTCCGCACTTCCACACCGCGAGCGACCCCCCAGATGCTACCTCACAGGCTCGCGAGATAGAACCGCACGCGCCCATCGGGCAACCAGGCGCCGGGTAGGCATCTCGTCGAGATGCCGCGCGCCGTTGTACCAGTCGACGCCAATTTCCCGGGCGCGGCGGCTGATACGCGCGATTCGGAAGAAGAGCCGGTGACGCGGCCCGTAGAAATGACGCGCGGCAAACGCCAGCTTGCTCAACTTCCTCCCCACCCCGCCTTCGTGCAGGGCGAGATCGTAACCGCGTAGCGCGTCGCCGTCGCCGTCGAGAAATTTGCAGATAGCGTTCGACGCCAACTTGCCATGCTCGAACGCGCACGAAATGCCCTCGCCCATCAGCGGATCCACCCCCGCCGCGTCACCGGCGAGGATGACCCGCCCGCGAGCATAGCTGTCGCGCGCGTCGAACCATCGGATTGGGAACGATTGCCATCGCGTAGCGTGCCGCTTCAGCCCGTCGAGCGGAAGTTCGGGAAAGGCAGCGACCAACTCCTTTATCATCCTCGATTGTTCGCCGCCCGTATCTACGAATTCGTGCGGACGCTGATCGTAGATGCCTACGTTGAGATGAGATGCACCGCCGACCAGGCACGGGAATGACCAGCTGTAGCCGTTGATTCCGCGGCTCACGCATCGGAAGTCGAATCGGTAGCGCTTTTCGATAAATTCGGGCGTGCGCTCGGGATCGACCGCGACGTCCGTCATCAATGCACGCCCGATCGTCTCCTTGCGAGGCCCAAACACAGCGCGACGCACCCGGCTGCCCGATCCGTCTGCGCCAACGAGGACTCCCGCTTCGAAGACGCCCCCGTCGGTGCGGACGCGCACTCCATTTGCATCCTGATCGACGTCGAGCACTCGACTGCGCTGGACGATTTCTACCCCGGCTGCGGTCGCGGCGCGCGCGAGCATCGAGTCGAAGAGGTCGCGCCGAATCACGGTGGCGAGCACGTCGCCGCCGCGCGACAGATCGACTCCGCCCACCGGCGTGGCCGCCTCGCCGCGAATCACTTCGACACTCGGAACATCAAGCGCGATTCCAAGCTCGTCGAGCGCAAGCATGGTTTTGGGAATCAGTCCGCCGGCGCAGACCTTGAAGCGCGGATGCGTCGATTTCTCGATCGCCGCGATTCGACCGGCAAGCGCGGGCCGATTCTTCACCAGGAACAGCGCGGTAGCCAGTCCCGCCGGACCGGCGCCTGCTATCACCACGTCAAATTTTCGCGAGGTGTGCATCCCAGGCCTCAACGCCTAGCATCAAAACAAACGCGGCGCATCGATTTCCTCGATACGCCGCGCGTTCAATGCGTGTAACTTACGACTCGATCAACCCTGCGCCTGCGCCTCGGACGGCTTGATCACCGTGTAGAGCGTCGCACCGCCGCGCTGCACCAGCAGGAGGGCCGGCTTCTTGTTCGCCTGCGCGTCCTTGGCTTTCGCGACAAAATCGGAAACCGTTGCGACTTTGTCGTGATTGATTTCCATCACGACGTCGCCCGGCTGCAGACCCGCCTCCGCTGAAGGGCTGTCCGGCGCGACCTTCTGAATCACGACGCCCTTGGTGCCTTCGAGATGGAACTGCTGCGCAATCTCGGGAGTGATATCGCCGACCTGCATGCCCCAGTTCCCGCCCGGCGTCTCAGTCTTGGCCGACGCGACCTGCGGTTCCTTGCGCTCACCAATCGTGACCTCGAGAGTCATGTGCTTGCCGTTGCGCACCACCTCGACCGGCACTTTCTGATTGATCGGAGTCTGCGCGACCAGCGCCGGCAGCTCATGCTCGTCATCGACCGGATGGCCGTTGAAGCTCAGCACAATATCGCCGCGCTCGATCCCACCCTTGCCTGCGGGGCCGTCCTTATCCGCGCTCGCGACCAGCGCGCCCTCGGGCTTCGGCAATCCGAACGACTGCGCGAGGTCAGGGGTCACTTCCTGGATCTCAACGCCCAGCCATCCGCGAACGACGCGCCCATGCGCCTTCAACTGATCCATCACGTTGCGCGCCATGTCGATTGGGATGGCGAAGCCGATGCCGTTGTTGGCGCCGGTGCGGCTGTAGATCGCGGTATTGATTCCGATAACTTCGCCTTTGGTGTTGATGAGGGGGCCGCCCGAGTTGCCGGGATTGATCGACGCGTCAGTCTGGATGAAATCGTCGTAGTCGCCGCCCAGGATTCGTCCCTTGGCGCTGACGATTCCGGCCGTCACCGTCATGCCGACGTTGAACGGATTACCAATCGCGATTACCCAGTCGCCGACGTCAGTGGAATTGGAATCGCCCAGCGGCGCGACTGGCAGCGGGTCCTTCGTATCGATTTTGATCAGTCCGAGATCGGTTTTCGCATCCTTGCCGATCACCTTGGCGGTAAACTCGCGCTTGTCCTGGAGCGTTACGTGGATTTCTTCCGCATTTCCGACCACGTGATTGTTGGTCAGGATATAGCCGTCAGGCGATACGATCACGCCCGAGCCCAGGCCATGCTGTTTGTACTCGCGCTGACCGCCCTGTCCGAAGTAGCGGCGCAACTGATCGAACGGATCGCCGCCACCTCCACCACCCGGAGGCATCGCGCCGTTGTCTCCTTGATCGCCTCCACCGCCCTGAGCGCCGTTGTCGTCATCGCCACCGCCGTTGTCGTCGCCGGGTCCTTGCTGGCCAAACGGCATTCCCGAAACCTTCACATCCTGCACCACGTTGACGCTCACGACCGCCGGGATCATTTTCTTGACCAGCGGCGCGAACGAGGTAATCACTCCGACCTTTTCGTTCGGCTCAGGCGCATTCGGTTCCGCGGGTTGCGGCGGCGGGGCTACATGAACCCCGGGCACCGGAGGCGCCGGCAAGGGAGCAGGCGCTGCCTGTGCTTGCTGCTGCGTCTGCGCAGGTGGGGAGGCCTTGGAAGCGTCGGAATCGGATCCCCAAAAAGGGAACGCGCCCGCTCGCGCAAAGGCAATGACCAAGCCGATCAAAACGCCGCCGGTCACGGCGGCGATCTTCTTAACCATGCATTCCTCCTGGAATGTAGCGAAACTCCTGGATCATGAGGGAGGGCAAGTACCGGACCATCTAGTTATCGGACGATAGAAATCGTCCAAAATTCAGGTAACCCGCCAAATCACCTATCGTCCTCGCCGCCTGATCAAGGCCCTTATCAATAGTACATCAAATCAAAATTCGCCGCATTAACAAAACGTTCCCGAACGACATTTGGCAGGCCCGATCCTGTCCCTCGATGCTAGCCTTTTTGCAGCGCCTTGATGTCCTCGAGCAGGACCTTTTCATGCCCCTGCGGATTCACTTTTTCGTAAACCTTGCGCAAGTTGCCCTTGGGATCGATCACGAAGCTGGTCCGGTTCCAGTACTTGGTTCCGTTGTAGTCCGTCTGCCCGACGCCCGCCGCCTTGAGCAGATCGGCGTTCGTGTCCGCCAGCAAATCGATCGTGAACGCAAACTTGTTGCAGAAGTTCTTGTGCGACGCGACATCGTCCGCACTGACTCCCACCACCTTGATTCCTGCCGCATCGAAATCGGCCTTGCTCGCGGTGAACGACTTGCCCTGGATGGTGCATCCGGGAGTGTCGTCCTTGGGGTAGACGTACACCACCAGCCACTTGCCGGCGAAATCACCGAGCTTCATCTGCTTGCCGTCCTGGTTCTGCAGATTGAAATTGACAAACGGTTTTCCTGTCTCGAGCATGATCGGTTTCCTTTCGTCGAATACGACGGGTTTAATTTTGATGAATCGCAGACCGAGCGATCTGCTCGGGCAAGCCTAGCACGTAAAGGGCGTTTTCGCGCGCGGAATGTTCGGGCAACCTAAACCCTAACCCGTTCCCATGGTCGGAAGGAGGACCAGAAGCTATTTACGTTAGCGTCTCGTAGCCGGCGGATTTGCCGATCTTGTCCATATCGTCGGCCGAGAGTTCTGCTGTGCGCTGGGTCACGAACCATCGATGCCCGAACGGGTCCTGCAGCGTTCCCGACTTCTGTCCCCATGGCTCGTCTTCCATCGGCCTTACTGCTTTTCCGCCCGCCGCCACCGCTCGCTTGAAGGTCGCGTCCGCATCCTCGACCAGCAGATGGAGTCCGACGCAGGTACCGCCGAGCGTCTCGGGACTGACGATGCCCATTTCCGGATGCTCGTCGCTGATGAACACCGGCGTGCCGCTGATCTCGATCTCGGCGTGCCCCACCCTGCCGTCCTTGCCCGTCCAGCGCATCAACTCCTTGGCGCCGAACGCTTTTTTGTAAAACTCGATTCCCTTCGCCGCGCCCTTGATCGTCAAGTACGCCGTGATCGCGCGCGGCCCGACCGGGATTGCGTCGATTTTGCCTGCCATAATTTCTCTCCTAGAACATGAAAGTGATGGGGCTGGCCGCTGCGATCATCCATGCGAACCACAGCGTTTCAAAAGCGGCGATCACAACCAGATTGCGCGACGCGCTGTAGGCCGAGGCCGAGAATATTTCGATCATTACGAATGCGATCACGAGGATCGGGAGGATCAGCATCAGTACCCCCGGCAGCACATCCAGGGTCACGCCGACTGCTATCAACACCAGGATCAAGATGCGCCCGAGCGACGCCTGTACCGTCGAAATGGTCAGCCCTCCGCGCCGCACCAGCAACTCGAAGCTCATCCAGAACGGGAACAGCAGGACCGTCGCCATCGCCATCACCATCAGACGCTCCGGCGACAACGACAGATGATGCAGCATCGCTGACATCGCGACCTGGCACACGTACACCACTGCGAAACCTGCGGCCCCGGCGAGCATCGCGGCACCCGCGCCCACTCGGATGCGGTTCCAGTCCAGCGTTTGCGACAGCGCAATCACGCCCAACATTATCAATCCCGCGACCATGAACCATGAGATTTGGACATTGCCGACCACGACCGGCACAAAGAACGCCGGATTCGCCGCCGACAGCGGCATCGCTGCAAACAGCGCACCGCCGAGTATCAGCAGTCCCACCCATCCGCTCGGCCCGGGACGCTCTTCGGTCCAACCCGGCGCCAACGATCCGCAGACGATGCCCAGTGGCACCAGCATGAACACGAACATCAAGAGTGCGAATCGTGCCGATCCGCGCCGCGCATCTTTGAGATTGATCGGAGTGGTTCTCACGGTCCCGAATGTGCCGTCGAGCCATTTTACGATCGTCGCCGCAGCATCCGGGGAGTTGACGATCGTTATGTGATTGAGGCCCGGCATCCGGATCGCCTCGACTGCGTTGCCCTGCGTGAAGTCGCCGTAGGTCTTGCCCAGTTCGATTTGCGATACGCCCGCCAGATGAGCCGCAAGCGCCGTGGACGGGTCCTGGATCGGCTCCTTCGGATCGTTCTCGGCAAAAATGAACAACGCATCCTTCGGACGCTCGGGACCGAGTGCCCAGCCGCCCGAAATCATTACCGCGCCTTTGACGCTGGCATCGTGGGTCGCGTAGTCGAGCGCGGCGCCCGCGCCCATCGAATGCCCCATGACGACGATTCGCGATCCGTCGACGAGATTGCTGTCGCGAAGATAATCGACCGCGGTCTTCACGTTCGCGCGCAGGCTGTCGCTCTCAGCCGTGCCGCCATTGAACGGATTTCGATTCTCGCCGTGCCCGTTTACGTCGATCGCCAGCACCGCGTAACCGTTCTCCGCCAGTCGTCGTGCGAGCCCGCTCATCAGCACACGATCGCCGGTGAAGCCGTGAATCAGCACGACAGCCGGCGGTCGCTGCGCCGCTGGTTTGGGGAACAGAGTATAGAATGGATATCCCGGCCCCGGCAGATACAGTGTCGCCGGCTCCTGCCCGGGCAGCATGACGAAAGCATGCGGCGGGCCGCCATTCTCCAGCCGCGCCAACCGCGCCACCGCAACAGTGAACAGCAGTGCCAGGACAATCGCGATGATGCGGGAGATTTTCACTTTCAGTTTGCCGCGCGACTGATTCCCCGCCCCTTCGCGACTTGCTCGATAGGCACGTCTCTTTTGTGAGTCGCGATCATCCAGATATGTCCAAACGGATCTGTCAGCGAGCCGAGCCTGTCGCCCCAGTCCTTGTCCGTCATCGGCTCCATCGCTTTCGCGCCCGCGGCTATTGCACGTTTGAATACCGCGTCCGCATCCTCGACGTAGACATAAAAATGCACCGGCGTGCCGCCTAGCGATTGCGGACTGCGCGACCAGCCCTTCGCCACCCACTCCGCCACGTGCCTGGAACTGTCATCCGAGAGCCTTACGAGCGAATCGCCGATCTTCAGCAGCGCGTGATTAACTTTCCCGTCCGGCTCCTCCATTCGTTCCAACTCAGTCGCGCCGAATGCCTTGCTGTAGAACTCGATCGCTCGCGCCGCGTCGTTGATGACCAGGAACGGAGTCACGCTACGCCAACCTTTGGGAGTCGATCTCACTTTGCTTGCCATGATTGTCACCCTCTTCGCTAATTAGAATCTTTCGGCGGCACATCCTTCAGCGGGGTCCCGACGAACCAGACATGACCCCACGGATCCTCGATCCCACCGCACCGGTCGCCCCAGTCCCGATCCTCGACCTGATCGATAGCTTTCGCGCCAGCTGCAATCGCGCGCTTGACGACGTCGTCGACATCCGCGACATAGATATACAGATGCACCGGCGATCCGCCGTACGATCGCGGCGGGCGCGACAACCGATGCACGTCATTCTGCTTCACGTCCGCCGAACTGGGATCTGAAAGCATGACGGTGGTGTCACCCAGCTTGAGCATCGCGTGGCTCACGATGCCGCTCGGCTCCTCGTCGCGCATCAACACGGTCGCGCCGAAAACGCTCTGGTAAAATTCCACCGCGCGCGCCGCGCCTTCGATATACAGAAACGGCATGATACTGCGTGCGACGCCGGCGGCAGCCGGAGCTTCAACCTTCTTCACAACGACCCGAGGATCGTCCGCCGTCGAGTTCTCGCTGGTATCGATCGGCGTCCCATAGAGCATCGACACCGACTTCTCTGCAAACTGCCGATGCCACAATCCTTGCGGACACACGAACGCTTCGCCCGCGCGCACCTTGCGCGTCACCGGCCCGTCGTCGGTCAGCGTCGTCACCTCGACTTCGCCATCGAGCGCCAGCAGCAACTCGTCGCCGTCCGGATGTCGCTCCCAAGGCGTCTGCCCGGTGTAGCTCATCACTCCGAAGCTCAGATTCCCGATCTTGGCGACATTGCGCACGGCGACGTTAGCTTCCTCGCCGGTGGTGTCCTCCGTGATATTGAGATGCGGCACCTCGCGCAGCGCGGCGCGCAGATCGTGCTCCTGGAGCTTCGCGGCAGTCGTCCGGCGCACCTGCCTCTTCGCGACGCGCTCGCTCTTCGGCCGCGGATCCTTCGCAGCCGATCCTTCGGTGCGGCTCGGAGTCAGGTAAAATGCCGACACGAACGGCCGCGGCGTCAGGCGATGCCACAGTCCTTCCGGGCAGATGAACATCGACCCTGCGTGAATGGTAGACTCGACCAGTCCGCCGTCGGTCAACGTAACAATGTCGGTCTCGCCGTCCATCACGTAAATCATCTCGTCGGCCCCGAAATGGCGCTCCCAGTTGGTGCGGCGGTTGCCGCGCGAAACGATCAGCGTGTGATCTTTCATCGAGTCGAGGAACCGCATCGACATGTCGGGCGAATCGCTGAGCGCGGCGCGCACGTCATGCACGATAAATCTCGGTTGCTCGGCCAACTGCTTGAGCCGTTCTTCAATGTCCTGATAAGTGAACAGCGGCTTGCCGCCCGAGCCGGTGGCGACTGCTGACGATTCAAATTCCTTCGATTGCGCGGCCAGGTCCGCCTTCAGACGATTCCTGAAATCGGCGCGCGGCAAATCGCGCAACTCGCCCGCGATCTGCAAAATCGCCGCCAGCCGCGGATCGGACGCCGGCAGCGGCGCGTTCGGCTTGGCCACGAGAGCCTCCACCGCATGATCCAGTTGTTCGATCAGTTTCCCCTTAGCCATTCGTATCACCCATCCGCACCCGCAAATTCTGCAGGCCGCGGAATTGAAGCTGCTTGATACTGCCCTCCGAACGTCCGAGCGCTGCCGCGATTTCGCGAATCGACTTCTGCTCGGCGAACCGCATCACGATCACGCGCGACTGATCCCGCGGCAGCCGCTCCACCAGCCCAAACAAACGGCCCCGCCGCTCCGCCTCCTCGACGCCAGCGACTACTTCGCCACGACCGTCGGTCGCCTCGAAAGAAATCTCGCGCTCATGCGCACGGCGCCTGGCGACGCTCTTGGATCGATCGGCGATTTCGTTGGAAGCAATCCTGAACAGCCACGCCGCGAAAGGCAGTCCGCGCCATTCGAACCGCGGCAAACTCTTCAGCGCCAAATGAAAAACATCGGCAGTAATATCCTGCGCCTCATCGCGATCGCGGACCCGCCGCACAACGAACGCATAGACCCGATCGAAGTTAGCCTCGTACAAATCAGCAAACAGGCTAGGATCCCGCTGCGCCGCCGCAATCAGCGCGCGCTCCGCCGAACAGTCGGTCTCGCCTGCCGCCGCAGCCCGTGCCTTCAACCGAATCTCCGGCGCGTTCGCACGACCGGTCTCGCGCGCAGCCCAACGCAGATATAAAGGTACGGATCGCCCAGACACATCAGCCTCTATCTACAGAACCCTCGATGTCCCGGAAAGGTTACGCTGACCGAGAGCAAAGTAGTGCGCTGCGCGCAACTTTGCGATTGACAGCGGGTGCAGGGGTCACCCCTGCCGAAGGAAGCGTGAAACCCACCGCGGGTTTCACATTCAATTGAAGTGATCCCGCCCCTACTTCGGGGCGTCGGGGATTAGTTTCAACTTGCCTTGCTTGGTGGGACGCATCGCGCCCGCGGCGGCTCCGGTTGCCGCGCCTGCGCCGCGGCGGCCGCGGGTTTTTGTTGGGATGCCTTTTTCACCGTCTTTTGATTTGGAGCTTTCGTACTTCGGCTGATGCGCTGATCCGGGCGGCTGCGACGGCTGCACCGGATGACGCGGCTGATCCATCCCGAATGCGTGGCGCTCGAGCTTTTTGATCTGATCGCGCAACTCGGCGGCGCGTTCGTAGTCGAGGTTCTCCGCCGCCTCCATCATTTGCTGACGGAGTGCGGTGATTCGATCGGGAAGCTCGTGCGCCGGGATGAACTCTTCTTCCCGCTTGTCGTCGCCGATTTCGGGGACCACCGCCCACTCCGGCGAGTACATCTCGACCAGTGACGCGTCGATCGCCTTGATGATCGAGGTCGGCGTGATGCCGTGCTGCTGGTTGTATGCGACCTGCTTGGCGCGACGGCGATTGGTTTCGCCGATAGCCTGTTCCATCGATTTGGTGACGAGGTCGGCGTACATGATTACGCGGCCGTTGATATGGCGCGCGGCGCGGCCCGTGGTCTGAATCAGCGAGCGGGCAGAACGCAGGTAGCCTTCTTTATCGGCGTCCAGAATTGCGACCAGCGACACCTCCGGCAGATCGAGGCCTTCGCGCAGCAGGTTGATTCCGACCAGCACGTCGAACTCGCCCTTGCGCAGACTGCGGATTATTTCGACGCGCTCGATCGTCTCGATATCCGAATGCAGGTAGCGCACGCGGATGCCGAGGTCGTGGTAGTAGTCCGTCAAATCCTCGGCCATCTTCTTGGTGAGGCAGGTCACCAGCACGCGCTCGTTCACCGCGACGCGTTTGTGAATTTCCTCGAGCAGGTCGTCGACTTGAGTCCCGGCTTTGCGCACCTCGATTTCCGGATCGATGAGCCCGGTCGGACGGATGAGCTGCTCGACGACGAGTCCGCCTGATTTCTCCTGTTCGTAGTCGCCGGGCGTCGCAGAGACATAGACCGCCTGCACGACATGCGACTCCCATTCCTCGAAATTCAACGGGCGATTGTCGAGCGCAGACGGCAGCCGAAATCCGAAGTCGACCAGTACCGACTTGCGCGAGCGGTCGCCGCGATACATTCCGCCGATTTGCGGAACCGTCACGTGACTCTCGTCGATAAAGAACAGTGAGTTTTTCGGGAAGTAATCCAGCAGCGTCGGCGGCGCCTGCCCGGGGAGCCGGCCCGTCAGATGACGCGAGTAGTTCTCGATTCCGGGACAGAAACCCATCTCGGCCAGCAGCTCGAGGTCGTACATCGTGCGCTGCTCGAGACGCTGGGCTTCCAGCAGCCGATTCTCGGTGCGGAAGAACTCGAGACGCTCCTTCAATTCGGTGCGGATATTTCGCACCGCGAGTTCCATACGGTCCGAGGTCGTCACGTAATGCGATGCCGGGTAGATCGCGACGCTCTGCAGCTTGCGGATCACCTTGCCGCGCAACGCGTCGATTTCGTACATCGCCTCGACCTGATCGCCGAAGAACTCGACCCGCACCGCGCGCTGCTCCTCGTATGCGGGAAAAATCTCGACGGTGTCGCCGCGCACGCGAAATGTCCCGCGATGAAAGTCGTAGTCGTTGCGCTGATAGTGAAGGTCCACCAGCTTGCGCAGCATCTTGTCGCGGTCGATGGTCTGACCCTCTTCGAGGAATACCACCATCTCGAAGTAGACCTCGGGCTCGCCGAGGCCGTAGATGCACGAGACCGACGCCACTATCAGCACGTCGTTGCGCTCGAGCAGCGCCTTGGTCGCGGAATGACGCAGCTTGTCGATTTCGTCGTTGATGCTCGCGTCTTTCTCGATGAACGTGTCGGTCGAGGGCACGTATGCTTCGGGCTGATAGTAGTCGTAATACGAGACGAAGTAGCGGACCGCATTTTCCGGGAACAAGCTCTTGAATTCGTTGTAGAGCTGCGCGGCGAGCGTCTTGTTCGGCGCCATCACGAGCGTCGGCCGGTTCACGCGCGCGATCACGTTGGCCATCGTGAACGTCTTGCCCGAGCCGGTGACGCCAAGCAGCACCTGGTGCGGCAGTTTATCGTTGAGATTGGCGACGAGCGATTCGATCGCGGCCGGTTGGTCGCCTTCAGGCTTGTAGCCTGAGACCAGCTTGAAGGTTCCTTCTTTGCCACGTGCGAGTGAAAGCATGATGAACCAATTATTTTAGCAGGGTTCCATTATCGGCGTAATTCCGGGCAAGCATAGACCAGTTCCGACGACAACCGCTGACAGCGCCGCTATCCCAAATTTGACGATCGGTGCACCTTTTCGGATGAACGAGGGTTCGACGCCCCCGGGCGGCGATCTATCTCCCGCAAACCTGCTATGCTTCTCCGCGACCGTATTTATGGCATATCCATTGCTGACTATGACGAACCGATCGAGTCAAGGAGAAAAGCACATATGAAGCATCTCAGATCCATGCTGGCGATTGCGATCGTAATGATCGCGATGGCGATACCGTCGATTTCGGCGGCCCAGTACAACGAGGCGCGTCTGGACAAGTTTCTTGGTGATCATCCGGACGTCAGGGCCAAACTGGAGCGAAATCCCAACCTGATTTATGACAAGGGATTCCGCGAACAGCACCCTGAACTGCAAACGTTCCTGCAGAACCATCCTAACGTCTGGGGAAAACTGCCGAGCAGCGGTCGCTATGGCGCATACGGCCCCGATCACCAATGGCACGAGTCTGACTGGTGGCATCAGCACGATCCAGGTTGGATGTATAAGAACCATCCCGAATGGGCCGAGAATCATGCGGACTGGAGAGCCGACCAGACTAGTCATCCGGAGTGGTTCAAGCATCCCGAGGAAGCATACCATCACGAGGAAGCCGTTCATCACGAGCACGAGGAAGCGGTTCATCACGAGGAAGCTGTACATCACGCGGAAGTGGAGCACCACCACAATTAGTGCGACTCGCACGACTGCGCGGGCGTCGCTTCTCTAAGAGCCAGGCGCATCGAAAATGAGTCGCGCCTGACGGGGGCGAGCTTTGCAACTTCACCGTTACTTATCCACAGAACCTGGGCTGCGCCGGCATAACGTCGGCCAGCCCGGGTAAAAATCTCGCATCACGCCCCCCGGACGTGTTGCATTCTTGTTACAAATATAACTATATTTCCCCGTCAATTGGGTGGGGTTATACCCGTTTGCATATCGGTTCGCGGTTCGGGGGCAAGTGAGGGGTTCACTTGGCGCTTAGACGCACTTGGGTGAGGAGGAGTTCATGAGACTGAAATCAAGGCTTTTGAATGCGGTCGCTGCCGTCGCAACTGCGGCGCTATTTGCGTCCAGCATGAGCGGTTGCGCATGGCTGCAGCAGCCACGCCATTGGGGGAGTTGCGCACTCATCGGAGGAGTGCTTGGCGCAGGCGCGGGCGCGGCAATCGGTATTGTCATCGTCGATAATACTCAAGGGTCGCACAGCAACAGCAGCAATGACTCCCGTGCGTGGGCCGGTGGTGGTGGTGCAGCAGGAGGCGCAATCCTGGGCGCGCTCGCTGGCCACTACATTTGCGACGAGGTGATAATACCGCCGCCACCTCCAGCTCCGCCGCCGCCTCCACCTCCTCCACCGCCTCCGCCGCCGCCGCCGGTCAAGGAGAAGCTGGTACTACGTGGAGTGCACTTCGACTTCAACAAGTACAATATCCGTCCGGGTGACGCCGCGATTCTCGACGAGGTCGCGACTACTCTGAAGTCGACTCCGAACGTGACGGTCAACGTCAACGGCTACTGCGACGCGATCGGCAGCGAGGAGTACAACCTCAAGCTGTCGGATCGTCGCGCGGACAGCGTCGTGGATTACCTGGTGAAGGCCGGTATCCCGTCCAGCCAGTTGATTCCGCACGGCTACGGCAAGACCAACTTCGTCGCCCCCAACGACACGCCGGAGGGTCGCGCTCAGAACCGTCGCGTCGAACTGGTACCGAATGAGTAGGTCGGACCGAGACTGAGAACTGGTCTGTAAGCGGCTGCAGTCCCCTCAAAGGGGCTGCGGCCGCTTTTTTTGTGTCGAACCTCCTTTGTTGCCAAACTGTTACGAGGTCCGGTGTATGAGACATCTTCGAGCACTCAATGGACCCGCATAACGAAAAAAGGCAGAATTGGTCACGTTTGATTCTGGAATAACTTGAACCTGATGGAGGGGTACTTGGTGAGTAGTTGGAAAAATTGGATTGGGGCAGGAGCGACCGTCGTACTGCTGACGGTCTCCTCATGTGCGTCATGGACGCCAGAGCAGAAAGAGTACACCGCGGGCGGTGCAGCCGCGGGCGCGCTAATAGGTGGAGGCCTGGGTTGCGGGATTGCCGCGGGCGTAAGTGGTTCCGCTGAGGGTTATGAGATTGGATGCCCGACCGGCGTTGTGATGGGTGCTCTGATTGGTGCTGTGAACGGCTACCTGCTGGCGCCGAAGCCGGCTCCGCCTCCTGCGCCGCCACCACCACCTCCACCGCCGCCGCCACCTCCTCCGCCACCGCCGCCGCCCGTAAAGCAGAAACTGGTCCTGCGGGGTGTGCATTTCGACTTCAACAAGGCGAGGATTCGGCCCGGCGATGCAGCCGTTCTGGATGAAGCCGCATCTACCTTGAAGGCCAATCCGAACGTGACAGTCAACGTCAACGGTTATTGCGATGCCGTCGGCAGCGAGGAGTACAACCTCAAGCTGTCCGATCGTCGTGCGGACGCCGTCGTGAACTACCTGGTGAAGGACGGTATCCCGTCAAGCCAGTTGATCCCGCATGGCTACGGCAAGACCGACTTTGTCGCGCCCAACAATACGGCGGAGGGACGCGCTCAGAACCGCCGCGTCGAATTGGTGCCTAACGACTGAGTCGAGCCGAAACTAAGCGTCCTCGAGCGGCCGCAGTTCTCTCACAGGAGCTGCGGCCGCATTCTTGTGAACGAATTATTATCTGAAACTAGCTGTGTAGAGCTGCTTCATGCTCTCAATAGACCTCGCTAGCGGAAAATGGCTGAATCTTCCGAGTTCATAAGCGGAACGTCCGAAATCCAGGGAGGGGTCTGAGTGTACAAGTGGAAAAATTGGGTCGGCGCAGTTGCCGCCGCCGTCCTGTTAACGGTCTCGTCGTGCTCGTCATGGACGCCAGAGCAGAAGGAATATACAGCCATCGGAGCGACCGGCGGCGCACTTCTTGGCGGCGGGCTGGGATGCGGAATTGCTGCAGCGACAGCAGGTCATGGTCATGTGGGCGTGCAGGGAGCAGAGGCTTACGAGATAGGATGCCCCGTTGGATTCGTAGCGGGCGCACTGATCGGCGGCACTGTCGGCTATTTCCTGGCGCCGAAACCGCTGCCACCGCCACCGCCGCCACCTCCTCCTCCACCACCGCCGCCTCCCCCACCACCGCCTCCGGTTAGGCAGAAGCTGGTGCTGCGCGGTGTGCATTTCGATTTTAACAAATCGAACATTCGCCCGGGTGACGCCGCAGTTCTGGATGAAGCCGCATCTACCTTGAAGGCCAATCCGAATGTGACGATCAACGTCAACGGCTACTGCGATGCTATCGGCGGCGAAGAGTACAACCTGAAGCTGTCTGATCGGCGTGCGGACTCTGTAGTGAAATACCTGGTGAACGCAGGTATCCCGTCGAGCCAGTTGATTCCGCACGGTTACGGCAAGACCAACTTCGTGGCTACCAACGACACGCCTGAGGGCCGCGCCCAGAACCGTCGCGTCGAACTGGTTCCTAACGAGTAGGTCGCCGAATTGAAACGTCTGTTAACGGCCGCAGCCTTTTGGAGGGCTGCGTCCGCTTTCTTGTATAAACGAATTGTTACGAAACCCGCGCTATGTGACGGGTATGGCTCCTGAATGGACCTAGCCTCTCAAAAATGTCAGAATTCGCGAAGTTTAATTCCGGGAACCGTTTGAACCTGGGGAGGGGCCTTCGTGCATCGAACGCAAAAGTGGATTGGCGCAGCAGTCTGTATCGTCTTTTTGACGCTTTCGTCGTGCTCGTCGTGGACGCCTGAGCAGAAGGAGGGATACGCCGTCGGAGCCGCTGGCGGGGCACTTGTTGGCGGAGGATTCGGATGCGGAATGGCCGCGATCAATGGTTCCGCAGAGGCTTATGAGATCGGATGCCCCGTCGGAGTAGTAATGGGCGCACTGATCGGCGGCATAATTGGGTTCTACGTGGAGTCTCCAAAGCCGGCGCCACCGCCCCCGCCGCCTCCACCACCGCCGCCACCCCCGCCACCACCCCCGCCCGTCAGGGAGAAGATTGTGCTGCGCGGCGTGCATTTCGATTTCAACAAGGCAATCATCCGGCCGGGTGACGCCGCCGTGCTCGATGAAGCCGTCACGACTCTGAAGGCCAATCCGAATATCGTGATCGACGTGAATGGCTACTGCGACGCGATCGGCAGTGAGGAATACAACTTAAAGCTGTCTGTGCGCCGCGGGAACGCCGTGGCGAATTATCTGCTGAATGGCGGAATCCCAGCGACCCAGCTGAGGGTTCACGGCTACGGCAAGACCAACTTCGTCGCGACCAACTCGACGGCTGAGGGTCGTGCCCAGAATCGTCGCGTCGAACTGGTGCCCGAGCAGTAGCCGAGGGGAAGAGTAGCAGCGTGCGTTATCGGCCGCAGTCCGCTCGAGGGGGCTGCGGCCACTTTTTTTGAATTGCACCCCCTGGGATGCTGACGCGAGAGTGCATTTTTGCTATACAAACCATCGCTATGATTTTTATACGAGCAATAGGTGGAGGGGCGGCCATCGCCGGGCTGGCAATCGTGATGCTGGTCGGCGTATCGCCGGTCAATGCTCAATCGCAAGTCGACGGCGCTACCGCGCCTGATACCACGGGGGTTTTGCAGGCGTCCGTCTCGCCGACGCCGAAAAAGACCCTCGGGCAGAAGGTCAAAGCGCTGGTCGCGGATATTACCCCGGATCGGATCAAGCGCGACATCGAATTCAGGAAGGCGTCGGCGCTGTTCCCGGGTTTTTGCAAACACTGGGAGCAGGATTTGCGCGATCGCGAGACGAACAATCTCTCGAATTTGAAGTTCGTTCCGAAAGAGGGTTACGAGACCGCAACCTATACCGCTTACGGCAAGGTATCGGGCTGCGAATCGCATCAATCGAAAGACGGCTACTCGATCGGCAAGATCACTTACGAGGAATTCGAGTACTACATCGCTGGCAAGTCCGAGGATGAAGCCCGGCACGCGGCGCCAAAGACCGTCAGTGATACGCACACCACGGAGATTTTCCGCTGGGACAACGGCAAGTGGTTCTACTGAGCTGGGAAAACCAAATAACTGAGAAAGAGAGCGCCGCCGGAGTCTTCCAGCGGCGCTTGTCGTTTCAGTTCAGCTCTTTGCTGCTGTAGTTCAGGATTCGGCGCGCGATAATTATCATGTTGATCTGCTGCGTGCCCTCGAAGATGTCGTTGATCTTCGCATCGCGCATCCATTTCTCGACCAGGAGCTTGCGCGAGTAGCCCAGCGGTCCGAGCAGCTCGACCGCCTTCTGCGTGATCAATGTGACCGCCAGCCCCGCCTTCGCCTTCGCCATCGAGGCCTCGAGGCTGTTGCGCTTGCCGGTATCGAGCATCCAGGCTGCCCGCCACGTGAGCAATCGCGCAGCCTGCAATTGCACTTCCATCTCCATGAAGTCGCGCTCGACGGCGGTCAAGCGCCGCGGTGAGAGTCCGTAGCGAACCGGCACATTCTGGTCTTTGAGGAAGTCGCGCACGAAATCGAGCGCCGCGCGCCCTACCCCGATCGCCATCGCGGCTACGATTGGCCGGGTTGCGTCGAAGGTCGCCATCACGTCCTTGAAGCCGCCTTCCTTGCGGACCTCAGCGCTGCCGAGCAGATGGTCGAGCGGAATCCGGCAGTTATCGAAAACGATCGCGGCGGTGTCGGAGGCGCGGATGCCGAGTTTGTTCTCGACCCTGACGACCTGCATGCCGGGCGTATTGTGCTCGACGACGAACGGCTTGATCCCCGGGCGTCCTGCGCTCTTATCCACCGTGGCCCACACCACGACGAAGCCTTCGGACTTCTCCGCCGCCATCTCGCCGGCGGTGCAGAAAATTTTAGTGCCGTTGATTACCCAATGGTCGCCGTCGCGAGTCGCGGTGGTCGTGACCTGCGACGAATCGGAACCGAAGCCGGGCTCAGTTATCGCCATCGCGCCCCACTTCGGCTTGCCTTCCTTGAAGCGCTTGAGGAAGCGCTCCTTCTGTTCAGGGGTTCCCGCCGCCATCACCGCCGCGCCGCCGAGCCCCGAGTTGGGCGTCGACAGATACAGTCCCGCGTCGCCCCAGCACAGCTCTTCAGTGCTGAGCACGGTCATAAGATTCGGGCGTCGAGGCGTCGCCGATGCGGTCGCTCCATCGGCCTTCTTGCTCCGGTCGTTGCCGACCTGGATATCCGCAGCCGCGGACGCCGACCACATCGACTCGTAGAACTGGGTCGGCTTGGTATGCTCGTGTTCGTCACAGTCGCGCGAGATCGGACGCATCATATGCTCCGAAACCGCGTGGAACATCTGCAGGCGGCTCAAAATTTGTGGTTCAAGTTCAAGATCGATCATGATTTTTTCTCCGTCGCAGAGAGCTCAGACCGTTGCGATTCCGTCGATAGCTGAAAATCCGCGCGCATCGCGCAGCCACATCTCGACCGGATGCTCGCGGATATAACCGTGGCCGCCGAGCACTTGCACGCCGTTGTCAGTCACCTTCAGAGCGCTCTGCGCAACATAATTCTTCGCCAGGTAGCTTGCCTTCAGCCCGTCGCGGCCTTTGTCGAGTTCGTAAGCCGCTTCCCACACCAGCAGGCGCGCCGCGTCGATCTCAATTGCCATGTCCGCAAGTATAAACGCGATCGCCTGCTTGGTCGCTATTGGCACGCCGAACGCCTTGCGCTCCTTGGCATAGTCGCGCGCGTATTCGAACGCGGCGTTCATCACGCCAACGCCCATTGCGGCAAACGCGACCCGCGACTCGCTCATCAGGCGCGAAAAGTCGATACCCTTGTCGCCACCCAGGCGCGCATCGGCGCCGACGCGGCAATCCTTGAGCGTCAATTCGTAGGTCGCGAGCGCTTTGAGTCCCATATTTTTCTCGCGCTCGGAAATCGCAACGCCCGCCGCGCCGCGCTGAACGATGAATCCGTCGACGCCCGCGAAGCCCTTGGCGGCGTCGGTCGTCGCATAGACGAGCATCGAAACCGATTCTGCCGCGAGCGGCACGTAGCATTTGGTGCCGTTCAGGATGTATCCCGCACCATCGCGCCTGGCCGAGGCCTGCTGCGCCGACAGATCGAAATCGAATCGCGGTTCCATCACGGCTGCGGTCGCGGCGACGAAGTCGGGGCCGGTGAAGCGCTTCAGATATTTGGCGCGCTGATCGTCGGTGCCCATCTCGACGATCGGGAATGCGAACAGCCGCGGCGTGAGCACGTGCAACGCGATCGAAATGTCGCCGAAAGCGAGCTCCTCCGCGACGATCGCGCCGGTCACCGCCGAGCGCGCGTCACCGCCGCCGCCGAATTTCTCGGGTATCGCGCCGCTGACGAATCCGAATTGCCATGCCTTGGCTACCAGCGCGGCGGGAATCACTCCGCTTTCGTCGGCGGGACGCGCGGCGGGACGAATCTCCTCGCGCGCGAACGCACCGACGCTGTCGCGGATCATCTGTTGCTCTTCGCTGAGTTCAAAATCGATCATGAATTGGAATGCATCCTCACTTAAAGTAACGCTTTAATTTTTAATTTGTACCGGACCGCCCGATCGTGCCGACTCGTAGGCCGCCTCAACTAAACGCTGGGCGGCGACCCCGGCCGCAAATTCCGGATCCGGATCGCACGCGCCCTTGAGCGCGGCGATAAAGGTCGCATCTTCTGCGGCGTACGGAATCATGAGGCGATCCTCGATAGGCGCGAGGTAGGGCCGCTCGCGCAGAATCTTTTCGGTGAAACGGGCCATCACTTCATCGCCGCTGATAGTTTGCTCCTGGGAGCCGGAGCCGCGCTGAAAAACAGTCGGCCCGAGGGTATCGGCGTTGCATGCGACAAACAAGTTTTCGGCGAAGACTTCGAGCCTGCGGTTGCTGGGGCGTGCGATCATCTTATGCCAGATGGAGGTGAGCTGGGCGTGCCAGCCGCCGGCAAATTCCATCGAGGTCGCGCCGAAGTCCTCGACCCCGTCGGCTCCGTTCAGGTTGCGGGTACGGCAATAGAGACTGGTCACCGGGCCGAACATCCACGTCAGCAGATCGAAGTCGTGAACGCTGTGCTCGATCAGCGTGCCGCCGGCGGTCAGCGACGGATCGTTGCGCCACGGGCTCGCATGGGTGCCGCGGGTCGGAAAATCCTGATCATCGCGCATCGTTACGCTGAGCAATCTGCCCACGTCCGGCGCTTCGAACATCGCCTTGATCACGTTGTAGACGGGCGAAAACCGCAGCACGAGACCGACCTGGCTAATCACGCCGGACGCCTTTATCGCAGCCGCCATCACCGAGGCTTCAGCCGCAGTCATCGCGAGCGGCTTCTCGCAGAAAATATGCTTGCCGGCCTCCGCTGCAGCAATGCAGATCTTGCGATGCATCGCGGTCGGCGTGCAGATCCACACGGCGTCAATCGACGGATCGGCGATTATTTCTTCGGCCGACTCGAGCGAGCGCGCACCCTGCCATCGCGCCGCCAGGCTCTCGGCTGCCGGGTGCGATAGGTCGGCTACGGAAACCACGCGCACGCTCTGCTCAGTGCGATCGGCGACGTAACGGATCATCATCGAATGCAGCTGGCCGATGAGTCCGGCGCCGATGATACCGACGCGAATCTGTCCGCTGACGGGAGCTGGCATCAGGAGTTACCTGATTTTTCCTCGCGGCGCAGTTTTTCCAGCTCGCGCTCGCGCTTGTACTTGGTCGGGTCCTCGATCGTTTTCGAGGGCGGCGCCATCGGCTTGCGGATTTTAGCGATCAAGCCACCGGCACGATGCTTTTTTGGTTTACGTTGAGGCATTAAAGTAATGGTTCAGATTCTCGAGGCGGAAATCTCACTCATTGTGTCAGAGGAACTCACCCCTAACCCCTCTCCCTTCTGGAGAGGGGAACAAATTGTGGTGATGGTCCATGCACTAGGGGTAGCACGGAGAGTCTGCCGAGGGGAGATGGAATAAGTTCATCCCCATTTCGGTGAAGCTGCATCAACGCATATTGCTATGCGGGGAATCCGACGAAACTCATCTGCAGGCCGGTGGTCTGTCCGCCGGCGGCGCGGCGCGAGAAAAAACGATCGGGGCCGCATCGAGTGCACGGGCCGACGCTCGCGATGTTCGCAGGTGCGAGGCCTGCGCGTTCGAGCTGATCGCGCGCGACGGCGCGCAAGTCGATGAAGGCCTTGCCGGGACGCCCCGCCCTCGTATGATTTCGAGCACCGGCGATCTCGCTCCCGAAGCGATCGCCAAGCTCGGCGTCAACTTCGAAACAACATTGGCCAATCGACGGGCCTAGCGCAGCACGGATATCAGACTGGCGAGCACCGAGCTGGACCATCGCGCGGACGCCCGCATCGGCGATATCCGCGATAACGCCGCGCCATCCGGCGTGGAGTGCGCCGGCTACTTTGCGTTTCGAATCAACCAACAGGATCGGCACGCAGTCGGCGGTGAAGATTCCCAGCATGACGCCGGGCTCAGCGGTGACAATCCCGTCGCCCGGCGGCCGAAGCGCGGCGGTGTCGCGCGTCGCGGCATGAACGACGTTGCCATGCACCTGGTTGAGCCGCGCGACCAGCTTGAGATCGGGGACCTGGCGGCGGAGGCGCTCCCAGTTGGTATCGACGGCACGGTCGTCGTCGCCGACCCAATAGGAAAGATTCATCGACGCGAACGCACCGGTGCTGACGCCGCCCGCGCGACCGATGAAGCCATGGCAAATCGAGGCGTCCGGCCATGCGCGCAGGATTTCGACGCGCGATTCGGGCGATGATTCAGCGTTGGTTTCCACTTCAGTGTCGTTGCGAGTTTAGCGAGCGGTATTCAAAACGACAGACCATATCTCCTGCGAATGAAGTACCAAGTAAGAAGACCGTACATCGTGCCACCAATGACTGCGAAGAGGATCGACTCAAGGATGCTTCTCAAAATCGTGAACCGGCCTCCGAGAATCGACGCTACCAAAAACATACCGAACATCCCCGCGCCAAACCGGAGGATTCCTGCTTGCAGCACAAACCTGGTCCGTCCATCCGTCATCTTGTCAAGCCAATAGACTCGCATTTCCTCGCGAGTGTTTATGTGCATAATTTCCCCCAATCAAAGCCGTAGAGAAGGCCGCGGGCTATTCGCTCGTCGCAGGATAACCTATAATTCTGATCTTTGGAATTTGAGGTTTGGCGCCTATGAATGGCTACGAATACCTGGTGGCGCGAAATCGCCTGATGCAACGGCTCGAAGAGGAATTGGCTCCCCTCGCTCCGCTGCCAGCGGCCGAGCGCGAGGCCGAAACCCGGCGCATCCAGGCGAAGTTCGACGTCCAGCTGGCCGAGTTGTACGCAAAAGTCGCCGACGAATATCCGGGCGAGCGCAAGAAAAAGGCGCGCCCGATCGTAGAGCCTCAGTAAGCGGCTGGAGCAAGCTTGGATCGCTCAATCAGTATCCGGGGCGCGCGCACTCACAACCTGGCTGATATTTCGCTCGAAATTCCCCGCGAAAAGCTGACCGTGGTCACGGGAGTCTCCGGATCAGGCAAGTCGAGTCTGGTTTTCGACACCGTCTATGCCGAGGGGCAGCGGCGCTACGTGCAGAGTCTTTCGACCTATGCGCGGCTGTTCCTCGAGCGGATGGAGCGGCCGGACGTCGATGCGATTTCCGAGATTCCGCCGGCGCTCGCGCTGCGCCAGAAAAATACAATCAAGAATGCTCGGTCGACGGTCGGCACCGTCACCGAAATCAGCGACTATCTTCGCCTGCTGTTCGCGACTGTCGGGCGCACGGTCTGTCCGAAATGCGGCGGCGAGGTGAGCCGCGACAGCGTCGAGAGCGCGGGCGCGCGAATCCTCGAGACGCCCGGGCTCTACGTCATCCTGGCGCCGTTCGAAGCCGGTTCGCGATCGCTTCCCGACGCGGCGGGCTACCTGATTCAAAACGGGTACCATCGCCTTTACGCCAACGATGCGATCACCGAGACCGCGGAGTTCGCCGCGCGCGCGATCGCGGCTGAAGCGCAGAACGGTTCCGCGCCGCCGACTGACAGCTCGATGATGGTCGTCGTCGATCGCATCGCGGTGAACAGCGAGAGCGAAATCGAACGCGTGCGCGAGGCGCTCGAGAAGGCCTTCTATCTTGGCGCCGGACGCGCGCGCGCGGTGCGGGTCGAGCGCGACAATGGCAATACGCATAGCGTGGGCGCGATCGATTTCGATCGCCGCTTCAATTGCTCGCGATGCGCGACCGCGTTTGCCGAGCCGACCACCGCGCTGTTTTCATCGAACAGTCCAATCGGCGCATGTCCCGAATGCGAAGGTTTCGGCCGCACGGTCGAGCTCGATCTCGACAAGGTGATTCCGGATCACAGTCGCTCTATGCGCAACGGGCTGGTCGCGCCGTGGCGGACGCCGGCGTATCGCGAGATGAACGACTGGATGCTGAAGCTGGCGCGGCGCAGAAAAATCCGCACGTCGGCACCGTTTCGCGAGATGACCGACGAGGAGCGCACCTGGCTGCTCGACGGCGACGAGGGTCCGCGCGCGAAGTGGGACGAAGACAAGTGGCCGGGAGTGCACGGCTTCTTCAAGTGGCTCGAGGGCCGCCGCTACAAGACTCACGTCCGGATTCTGCTGGCGAAGTATCGACGGTTCGTCACCTGCCCTGCATGCGGGGGAGCCAAGCTGAAGGCCGAAGCGCTCAACGTTTTGGTGGACGGACGGTCGATCGCGGACGTCGGACGGCTCTCGATTCGCGACCTCGTCGCGTGGCTCGACAAGATCGATTCGATTCCCGAAGTGGCGACGCGCGCGGCGGTCGTGATGCGCGAATTGCGCAATCGCGTCGGCTACCTGGTCGAAGTCGGGCTCGGCTACCTGACGGTCGAGCGGCAGGCGCGCACACTGTCGGGCGGCGAGGCGCAGCGAATTCATCTGGCGAGTGCGCTCGGCAGCGTGCTGGTCGGGACGCTCTATGCGCTCGACGAGCCGACTGTAGGACTGCACGCTGCAGATGCGCGGCGCTTGCTGGCGGTGCTGCGCAGCCTGCGCGACTTCGGCAACACGGTGATCGTCGTCGAGCACGATCCCTCGATGATCGCGGGCGCCGATCATGTGGTCGAGCTCGGCCCGGGCGGCGGCAGCGAAGGCGGTGAGCTTACCTACTCGGGACCGCCGGCAACCGCGAATCTCGACAGCATGGCATCGTCGCCGGGACGCGTACTGCTGATGCGCGCGCTGGCGAAGCGGCGCAAATTCTCGAAGCACGATCCTGCAATTCGAATCGTCGGCGCCAGCGAGCACAATCTCGCCGGGATCGATGTCGCGCTACCGGCTGGCCGCATGATTTGCGTGACGGGAGTTTCTGGATCAGGAAAATCGACGCTGGTCGAAGACGTTCTATACAACAACTACCTGCGCCGCTCGGGCGACACTTCGGCGGAGCCCGGCGAGTGTGAGCGAATCGACGGCCTCGAGCTGATCGGCGAGATGGTGCACATGGGACAGGAGTTGCCGACCCGATCGATGCGATCGAATCCCGCGACCTACCTGAAAATCTACGATGAAATCCGCAAGCTGTTCGCCGCCAGCCCCGAAGCGCGCCGCCTCGGCGTGCAGGCGCGGCATTTTTCGTTCAACGTTACGGGAGGCCGATGCGAGAAATGCAGCGGCACCGGCACTGTCACGATCGAGATGCATTTCATGGCCGACCTCGAAGTGAAATGCGACGCGTGCGACGGCCGCCGCTTCCAGAGTCATATTCTCGCGATCAAGCTGCGCAACTACAGCATCAACCAGGTTCTCGATCTCACGGTCGAAGACGCGCGCGCGTTTTTCATCCATCATCCCGCGATCATCAAGCGGCTCGACGCGTTGATCGCGGTCGGCCTCGGATACATCCGGCTCGGCCAGACCACTTCGACCTTGTCCGGCGGCGAAGCCCAGCGGCTCAAGCTCGCGCGCTTTCTGCTGGCGGATCTCGAACCGGCGCCGGCGGGCGAAGACGGGGCGCATCTGCCGCGGATGTTCATCCTCGACGAGCCGACGACCGGACTCAGCTCGACCGACATCAAGCGCCTTATCAAGGTGCTCAACCGGCTGGTCACGGAAGGCAACACGCTGGTGGTGATCGAGCACAACCTCGAGTTCATCGCTAACGCCGACTACGTAATCGATCTCGGCCCCGGCGGCGGCGACGAGGGCGGTCGAATCGTGGCCACAGGTTCTCCGCTGGATATCGCAGCATGCGAGAAATCGGAGACAGGTCGCGAGCTGCGGCGCCTGTTCGGATTGCCCGAACGTGGGCGTCAAGTCCGTTCGGCTTTGCGCGCAGCGGCGGGATTATAGTGGCGAAGTGTACGACAAAGAGTCCAATGGCTAAGCGAAAAGAGCGAGATCGTTTCGACGGCTATGCAGTTGAGTTGTTCCTCGATGAAGACAACGATTGGCTCGCCCATTTGCTTGAACTTCCCGGAATTTGGGCGTTCGGATCAACGCTCAAGGAACTCGATGTAGCCTGGGCGGCGGCGAAAGAATCCTACGCGGCGCGCGGTGTCGAGATTCCGACGGCGCCCTCCCGCCGACAGTATCAGGGTGTTTTCCAGGTGCGTATCGATCGGCGCGTACATCGCGCACTTGCCATCGAGGCAGAGCGCGCCGGGGTCAGCTTGAATGCCCTGGTTGCGGAGAAACTGGCGAAAAGCGTCTAGTCCGGCTGCGTTACTGCTGAAATGAATGCACACACGTAGCAAGCGCGCGCGTCTCAAAGCGGGATGGCGGTGCGGAACAAGATAAAGCGGCCCAGCATCTCGCCGACCAGGACCGACATCAGCGCTATGTAGAGCAGGCCGGTCGCTGCCATCGTTTGCGGGATTTTCAGCGTCTGCCAGCACATCCAGACCAGCACGATTGTCGCGATTGGTCCGAGTATCAGGCGGACTGCGAGTAGTCCGAGATGCGAAGCGAACAGCTCATGCACGGCCGCGGCCGCACTGACGCTCCCGAGCGTCGCGGGCAGTGCTATCGCGAGGACCAGCGCGATGAGGTCCGCGACCAGCACGATCCCCAGTAACCGGATGTAGGTGCGCAGGTAGTCGACCGGCATATCGAGGTCGATCAGGTACCAGTGGCCGAACAGCATCGCGCCGCTGACCAGTCCGAGGACCAGCGACGAGGTGATTGCGGTGAGGCCGTAGGCGACGGCCGCGACCGCGCCGAATCCGGGAGGCATCAGGAGCGTCACGTTCACGATAAGGGCGATGAGGCCGAGCCCCAAGCCTGACGCGTAGGCGCGCGAGCGGAGTAGACCGTTCTCGGTCCAAAGGCTGTAGAGGTAGACGGCGACGGCAGCGCTCTCAAGCGTCCACATCGCGGCCGCCATCCACAACCAGCCCGCACCAGGTCCGGCAGAGCCGCCGCCGCGCGATGCCAGCAGTCCCAATCCTATGGCGGTAGTCAGCGATGCGGCCAGATACACCGATGCGCTGGATTTGTAAAAGCCACGCTCGACATTGAAAAAGGGCGGAATCGCAAGCGCGAAGAGCCCACCCCAGGCGAGTTCTCCGAAGACGAGGATGAAGCAGGCGGCGAATCTGGTCACGCGGGAATACTACCGGTCACGGCTGACCGCGAACACTGTGCGCTTGCCCGGCGGTGCCATTCGGTGAAATAAAATGTCAGCCGTAGGCGCGGGGGAACGAATAGACATCTACGGTGGCGGGGCTATAATCAAAATACACATCGACTGAAATCGATGGGGACAAATCCATTGGGGAAAAACATGAGGTCTTTGAAATTTCTTCCACTGTTGGCGATTGGGTTGGCGTTTACGCTTTCTGCCTGCGGCGCCATGGAAGCTGCTCGCCAACAGCAGGAACAAAAGCAGCAAGTGTTCGAGCATCGCGTCGACATGGCGCATATCTGGGTAACCACCGAGGCGCCCGCGGCCGGGAAGCCATACACGGAGCTTGGCGATCTGAGTTATACGGAACCGTTCACGCCTGATGCGATCGACGAGGCCAAAATCAGCGACAAGCTGAAGGCGATGGCCTTCGCGAAATGGCCCGAAACGATAGACGCGATCGTCGACGAGAATCAGACAACTTCGGCCGACGGATCGCAGATAACGGTTACGGCCAAGGCGATCAAATACGACTCGTCAGTCGACCGCGAAGCCTTGCATCATATGAACGAGGGATTGGTCGCGTCGCCCAACGGCAACTAGCGACTCGCGACTGAGTACGATCCGGAAAAAGCGCGCGCCTCGGCAATCGAACCGCGACGCGCTCGTTATATTTTAGTGTAAATTTGCGAACTGGATCGCGCCAATCGCTGGTAGTCAGGCTTTCGATGAGGACTTGAAGGGCGGCATCCCGGTGTGCGCCGAGACGCCACCGTCGACAACAATTTTCGCACCAGTTATGAAGGAGGCTTCGTCGGAGGCCAGGAAGGTTACCGTATTGGCGATCTCCTCGGGCTCGCCCATACGGCCGACTGGATGAATCGCACCCATCGTACGGCGGAACTCCTCGGCCCGATCGCCACCAAGGACCTGGGCGGCACGGGTGTTGATACCGCCGGGACATACACAGTTGATGCGAATTTTGTGCTTCGCATTTTCAAGCGCAGCGGCGCGAGTGAGATTAATCACTCCGGCCTTGGCGGCGTTGTAAGAGGCCATGCCGTAATCGCCATGCATTCCGGAAATCGAAGCGGTATTGATGATCGCGCCGCCACCCTGCTTGCGCATGATCGGAACTGAGTACTTGATGCCGAGAAAGGTGCTGGTCAGCGTGACCGCCATCACACGGTTCCACGACTCGAGAGTGGTTTCATGAATCTGCGCGACTTCGGCCATGCCGGCATTGTTGAACATGACGTCGAGACGGCCGTAGGAATCGATCGCGAGGTTGATAGTCGCTTGAATCGCCTCGGGATCGGCGGCATCCATCTTGATGAAAACGGCGCGCCCGCCAGCCGATTTGATCTCTTCGGTGACCGCCTGCGCGCGCCTACCGCTTAAGTCCGCGACGACCACAGCGGCGCCTTCCGAAACGAAGCGGCGCACAGTCGCAGCGCCGATGCCAGCACCCCCAGCGGTTACAATAGCCACTCGATCATTCAGTTTACCGGGCATCGTTATCCCTTCGGCAAGCCGTGAACGCGCTCGTTATGTTCTAACTGTCGAAAGTTCAGGCTGGCGCTGACTCGGCCAGCAGACCGTCGAGTTTTCCTGAGTCGTTAAGCGCCTTCAGTTCGTCGAAGCCGCCGACAATCTTGCCGTTGATGAAAATCTCCGGGACGGTGCGGCGGCCGCCGGACAGCTCGATCATCTTCGCGCGCAGCGCGTCGTCTTCGGTCACGTCGATTTCATCGAATGCGACATTCTTGCTCTTGAGCAGGCTCTTGGCCCGGGTGCAGAACGGGCAGTAGGTGGTTGTATATACTTCGACTTTCGCCACGGCTTACCTCGCTAGAGCCATTGTTATCCGCACGAGAAATGCTGTCCAGTAGCGCGGCGATTGCTAGCGGGTGTCGGAGTAGAGGCGTTTGAGGCGACCGGGCGGCACGCCCATCAGGTACATCGCGCGAATGATCCACATTCTAACGACGGTGCGCGCGAGCCCGTCGCGGCTCCAACGCCGTGCCGACGTCGTCACGCGAGTGCGCAGGCATGCAACGCGTCCCGCGCGCTTCAGGAGCCGCGAGAATGCGAGATCTTCGCATAGGTCGAGCTCGGGGAATCCGCCGAGGCGCTCGAAGACCTCGCGACGCACGAAGATCGCCTGATCACCGGTGCCGGTGCGGGTGATTCGCGAGCGCAGGCTGATCATCGCGCCGATGATTCGATAGGGCAGCGCGCTCGCGTCGAGCTTGACGTCGAAGCGTCCGCCGACCACCCCGGGATCCGACAGCGCCGCGGCGATGTTAGGGGAAAACGTCCTCGGCACTATTGTATCGGCGTGGACGAAAGCCAAAACGTCGCCATGCGATGCGCGCGCGCCTGTATTCATCTGAAACGCGCGGCCGCGCGAGGCGGTGATCAGCCGGTGGCACAAGGGCCGCGCGATTGCGACGCTCGCGTCGCTGCTGCCCCCGTCAACCACAATGATCTCGGCGTTGGGAGCGGCCCGCCGAAGCGCGCTCAGCGTACCCGCTATCCTCGGGGACTCGTTGAGCATCGGCACGATGACCGAAAGGCTTTGCAGTTTTGGATTCAATTCACCGGCGGACTCACCAGCGGCGATGAGTTTGGCGTGGACGAATCGCCCTTGAGGATTACCTGGCGGCCGCGGATTTCGAGGCGGCCCTGCTGGAAGAGCGCGATCGCGTGCGGAAAGATCCGATGCTCCTGTTGGAGGATGCGCGCGGCGAGGCGTTGCTCGTCATCGCCGGGCAGCACGGGCACAGCGGCTTGCACGATCACCGGGCCGACGTCGACGCCGGGGGTGACGAAGAAAACGGTGCATCCTGCGATCTTGACGCCGTATTCTATTGCGTCTTTCGGGCCGTGGATTCCGGGAAACGACGGCAGCAGGCTGTTGTGGATATTCATGATGCGGCCCGGAAACGCGTCGAGCATCACCGGCGATAGCAGGCGCATGAAGCCCGCGAGCGCGACCAGTTCAACCGAGCGCGCGCGCAGTGCAGCGAGGACGGCGCGGTCGAAATCCTCGCGCGACGGGAACTTGCGATGCTCGATGACCTCGGTTTCGATTCCATGGCGACGCGCGCGCTCGAGCCCTGGCGCGTCGGGACGATTGGAGATGACGAGACGGATTTCGGCCTTCAGGTCGCCGCGCAGAATCGCGTCGACGATAGCTTGCAGGTTGCTGCCGGTCCCGGAAATGAGGACGCCGAGTTTGACCGTGGGATTTTCCCCCATTGGATTAGCCGCAGTTCAGCGAATCGACACTCCTCGTTTGCCGCGCGTTACTTCGCCGACAACATAAGCAGCATGTTGACACCGGCGCAACTGGGCGACAACCCGGTCAGCCTGGCGTGCGGGCACGATCGCGACCATCCCGAGGCCGTTGTTGAAGGTGCGATCCATTTCGGCGCGGGAAATTTTGCCGAGGCGTTGAATCAGGCTGAAAATCGGCGGCGTCGGCCAACTGCCGCGCTCGACGATTGCGCGGGAGTCCTTCGGCATCACGCGCGGCAGATTTTCGAGCAGCCCGCCGCCGGTGATATTCGCAAGGCCGTTTATCTTGAAGCGTTCGAACAGTTCGACCGCGACTTTTGCGTAGATGAGCGTGGGACGCAGGAGTTCTTCGCCCAGCGTGCATCCGAGTTCGTCGATATGCGCGCCCAGCTTGAGTTTCGCGCGTTTCAGGACGCGCCTCACCAGCGAAAAACCGTTGGAATGAAGTCCGCTCGACGCGATTCCAATCAACACGTCGCCGGGGCGCACGCTCGAGGGCTCGGGGATTCGCGCGCGCTCGACGATTCCCACCGCGAAGCCGGCCAGGTCGTACTCGCCGGGCTTGTACAGTCCGCTGAGCTGCGCGGTCTCGCCGCCGACCAGGCTCATGCCGGCTTGATCGCATCCGCGGGCGACGCCCTTGACGATCTCGAGTGCGATTTTCTTTTCGAGCTTGCCGCTCCCGATGTAATCGAGAAAAAACAGCGGGCGCGCCGCGTGGCAGATGATGTCGTTGACGCACATCGCGACGCAGTCGATGCCGACGGTGTCATGACGCCCGGTCTGGAAGGCGATCATCAGCTTGGTGCCGACGCTGTCGGTGCCGGCGACCAGCACCGGCGCGCGCATCTTGCGGGCGCCGTTGAGTCCGATCAGCGCGCCAAAGCCGCCAACGCCGCCGATGACGTGAGCGCCGGAGGTGGTCTTCGCGATCGACCCGAACAGCGGAATGAGGCTCTGCTTGAGCGCGATATCGACGCCGGCTTCTTTGTATGTCATCCCGGACGCCATCAGCCTGATTTCCTCCGCCGCGCGACCATCGACGCGCGAAAGGCCTGCTCGCCGTTTGGATAAGTGACGCGGCCCTCGCGGTATTCCTCGATATCGAGGCCGCCCGCGAGCGCGCGCAGCTCGCCGTGCGCGAGCAGAAAACGCGGATCGCGCGGATGACCGATCGCAGCCTGGTCAATAAGAAACGTGTCGGCGATCAAAACGCCACCGGGCCGTAGAGCGCGCTCGAATTTTGGGAAGAGCGCGCGGTCGAGGAGATTTATGTTCACGATAGCGTCGAGAGATTGGTCCTTGAGATGAAAGCTATCCAAGTTCGCGACGATGGGCCAGACGGGGAGTTGAGCGGTGCGCGCGGTCGCGGCGAGCAGGCGCATCGCCTCGGCGGAATAATCGACCGCGACAACGGAATTTCCCGCCCGCGCGAGCGGGAGTGCGTTGCGGCCGCGTCCCGCAGCGACGTCGAGCGCGACGCCGCGCGGGATTCGTGCGAGCATCGCGACAAGGAACGGTTCGGCTTCGCCGGCCGGCTTGCCGCGATGACGTTTATCCCAATCAGCCCGCCCCGCTTCGCTCATAGCACGCGCGCTAGCGTGAAAACGTCGACGCAGGTTGCGCCTGCTGCGAGCAGGACGCGGGCGCATTCGTCGACTGTGGCGCCGGTGGTCATCACGTCGTCGACCAGCAGGACGCGGCGACTACTGATGCGTTCGGGATCGGTGATAGTGAAGGCGCGGCGCATATTCCTGATTCGCTCGTCGTGATGTTGCGAGGTCTGCGGCGGCGTGAAGCGTCGGCGCGACATCGCGGTGGTGTCGAGCGGAAGATTGAGACGCCGCGCGACTTCGGCGGCCAGCAGAGCGGCCTGGTTGAATCCGCGCCACCATAAGCGCCGCCAATGCAGCGGCACTGGAATCACAACGTCGTAGTCGGCGGCCGACACCGGCAACTCGTCGCCCAGGTATTCAACCAGCGCGCGCCCGACCGATTGATCGAGGCCGTACTTGTGCCGGCGAATTAGCGCCGGCAGAGTGCCGGGCTCGTCCTCGGCGGTGGTTCGATAGCGTGCGATAGTTCGCGCGATTCGGTAGCGTGGCGGATGCGCGAGGCATCGCGCGCATCGGGTCGCGTCACTGCTGGCGGATTCGAGCGGGCCGCCGCAAACCTGGCAGCGAGGGTTCGGCACCAGCTCGACCCGCGCGACGCATCGAGCGCAAACGCGGCGTCCCGGCTCAGAGGCCAGCGGCGTTCCGCACGCGGTGCATTTGGGCGGGTAGAGAAAATCGAGCACGGTCGAGACGATCGCGAGCATATATGATTGATCCGTCCGGCGGCGCCCAAACTCAAGAGGGTTGTGGTATAGAGAAGTCATGAGCGGACCGCTGGACGGAATTCGAATCATCGACTGGACCATCTGGCAGCAGGGGCCGGTCGCGACGCAGATGCTCGCCGACCTGGGCGCCGAGGTGATCAAAATTGAAGAGCGCGAGCGCGGCGACCCGGGCCGAGGGATCACCGCGGTGGCGGGCAGTGGGACGGTCAAAGGCGGGCGCAACTATTACTTCGAGGCGAACAACAAACACAAGAAGAGTATCGCGCTGAATCTGAAGCAGCCCGAGGCGCGCGAAATCGTGCATCGACTGGCCGCGCGCAGCGACGTCTTCGTGCAGAATTTTCGCAAGGGCGTCGCGGTTCGGCTGGGGCTCGGCTATGCGGATCTCGCGACGATCAACCCGCGAATTGTCTATGCGAGCGCGTCCGGCTACGGCCCCGAGGGGCCTGACAGCGGCGAGCCGTCGTTCGATTACCTTGGGCAGGCGCGATCAGGAATCATGAACGCAATCGGCAGCGGCAGCACTGCGCCGACCTACGTCTACGGGGGAATCGCCGATCAGATGGGCGCGATCATGCTCGCGTACGGAGTGCTGGCGGCCTTGTTCGCACGCGAGCGGACGGGAATCGGGCAGGAGGTAGATGCGTCGCACCTGGGTTCGATGATGGCGCTGCAGGGACTCAACGTCGTCGCACGGACAATCATGGGCAAGGAATTTCCACGGAACACGCGGGCCAACGCGTACAATCCGCTGTGGAACCACTATCGATGCGCCGATGACAAATGGATCTCGCTGGCGATGCTGCAGCCCGACCGCTACTGGAAAGATTTCTGCGAAGTGGTCGGGAAGACAGAACTGATCGACGATCCTCGTTTTGCCGAGATAAAGATCCGCGGCAAGAATTCAGCGGCGCTGGTCGCGATATTCGACGAGGTGTTTGCGACGCGACCGCGTGAGGAGTGGATGAAGATTCTCAAGGGTCGCGGCGACTTCATCTATACGATTGTGAATTCGGTGACCGACCTGCCTGACGATCCGCAAGTCAGGGCGAACGATTACGTGGTCGACTACGACCATCCTGCGCTCGGCAATCTGACGCTGCTCGGGATGCCGGTGAAATTGAGTGTGACGCCGGGCGAGCCGCGGGGGCATGCGCCGGAGCTTGGCGAGCATACTGAACTGTTGCTGACCGAGATGCTCGGCTACTCGTGGGACGATGTCTCGCGGCTGCGCGAAGCCAACGTGATTTGAGCCACAAGGAGTGATTCGATGCCGATAACAGGAACCCTCGAAGACCGCGAAGAAGTTCGCATCCTTCACGCCCGCTACTGCCTGACGATCGACACCTGCCGCTACGACGAGTGGATCGATTGCTTCACCGAGGACGGCGTCTTCGAGAGCCCGCGCTTCGGCAAGCATAGCGGACGCGACGGCCTCCGGCGATTCACGGCGACGTACAAGGAGTCACTCGGTGGCGCCAAGGTGCTCCACGTCGTCGCAAATCCTGCCTTCGATCTCAACGGCGACAGCGGCACCGGCACGTCCTACCTGCTCTATTATCACTGCAAGGACGGCAAGGTGCAGCAATCGACGGTGGGTTATTACACCGACAGGTTGCGCAAGACGCCGGCGGGATGGCGCTTCGCGAGCCGTCAGGTGACGATCCTGGGGCATGACTGAGTCGCTGGCGCCGCACCTTTGCGCTAGACCCGAATTCACACTTTGATAGCATTTTGCTTGGGCCTCCATTTTCCGGCGAAGTTCCGGCGCATGACCTATCAACCGCAGCTTGAGGACTAACTATGGATCAATCGACAGGTGAGCTGATCAATCGGCTATCGCGGCTGGAGTTACAGCAGGCCAGACTCCAGCGCAGCAACAAAAATCTGCGGATGATGACCGGTGCGATGATGCTGCTATGCGGTGCGCTGTTCACTATGGCGCAGACGAGCACGGTGGCCGATACAGTAGAAGCGCAACAATTCCTGCTGCGCGACAGCAGCGGCAAGTTGCGTGGCGCGATGGGCGTTTTGTCCGACGGCGCAGTCGGACTAAATCTTTCCGACACCGCTGGTCGCACGCGCATCACCGTTGATCTCGCTTCGAACGGCACTCCGGGTGTGGACCTATACGATCAAGACGGCAAGGTGCGCGCGACCATGGCGCTGGGCGACACCGGTCAACCCGGAATCGGTCTCTACGGTCCAAATGGCCATCTGCGAACCAGTCTCGATGTTCCAGCGGGCAAGACCGCCGGTTTAGCGTTCTACAAGGACGACGGCCAGCCGGCGTGGGGAGTTCCCTGATATGCATACCAAGGGAAGATATCTCAGCCTGGGTCGTATGATCGGAGCGGTCATATTGATCGGAGCGATCGGGTTCGGTGCCAGCGGCTGCTATGACGAAGGCGGCTACTACGGCGGCGGTTACCCTTCGTATGGCTATGCGCCGTATTCATACGGCTGGGGAGGGGGTTGGGGAAATGGCTGGGGCTATCATCCTGGCTTTGACCAGCACCACTCCTGGGAGGGACATTACGGCGGTGGCGGCCACCATACGGAGTTCTACCACGGAGGCGGCGGCGTCGCCGTTGGGCATGCGGGTGGCGGCGGCTCTCATGGTGGCGGTGGCGGTGGAGGTCATGGCGGCGGTGGCGGCGGCCATCGTTGAGATTTTCTTAGTCGCGCGAAAGAACCAGCGGCGCCGAATCGCGAAACGATCCGGCGCCGCATTCTTTTCAGTGACTGGATTCCCTAGAAAGCGGCGTACCAGGGGACTTCGTGCGGATTCTCCACTTCCCAATTGATCTGGAACTGCCGTAGCAGCGTGCCGTCGGAGTGGGCGAGCGCGAGCTTGGCGTTCTCGAGGTCGACTTCGGCCTGCACCTGGTTGCCTTCGGCGCTCACTTCCTCTTCCTGGAATTGTAGCAGGTCGTGGGTGGTCGCCAGGCCAACCCGGAATCGGACCTGCTCGTCGTGGAGCGATTGGCGAGCGTAGTAAGTCGCCGACGCCGTCGCGGACGCGCGCTTGTAGTCGGCATACAGGTTGGCGATCGAGCTCTCGACATTGACGACCGCCTGCGACAGCGCCGCTCGATACAGCACGCGCTGCTGCTCGTATAGCACGCGAGCCTGCGCGAGAGCGGCGCGGGGGACGGCGTTATCCAGCGGCATCTGGAAGGTAAGCACGGCGGCGTAGTTGTAGTAGGTGAAACCCCACAGGCGATCGAGCGAGTCGCCGTAGATTCCGCCGAACGGGAGTTTGTTGCCTGAGAGCGTAGGGAATCCGGTCGGAGTGCAATTTCCGCTGTCCATCACGGGCGTGCCTAATGGTTTCTGACAGGGGGTCGTCCCGGCCGTAGAAGTCAGGCCGAATTGCGCTCCGAGATTGAGCTGCGGCAGGACCTGGTTCTCGGAAAACTTCACCTGCAGCAACGCGTCGCGAATCGCCTCGCGCATACTGCCGAGCGACGGCACGTACTGCACCGCCAGTTCGAGCGCCCGCTCCTCATCGACGACGACCTGCTCCTGTGGATTGGGCCGCGTGAGAGGCTGAATCTCCTCGGGCAGGAAGGTGCCGTACGGATTGAGCATCACGTCCTGTCGAAGCTGAGTGCGGGAATTTTTCAGGTTGGCCTCCGCGGTGTAGACGTTGGCCTCCGCAGTGGCGGCTGCCGATTGAGCTTCCTGCAAATCGATGGGCGCGAGGGTGCCGACCTTGACGCTGATCGCATTCTGGCGGACGAGATCAAGATTGAAGCGCAATGCGGCGCGCGCGACGTCGAGGTTCTCTTCGGAGAGGACGACGTTCCAGTAGTCGCCACCGATTCTCTGCACGAAATCCTGCAGCGCCTGGCCGTAGGTCCATTGCGCCTGCTTCTGACCCGACTCTGCGATCTGAACGTTGATCGTCGCAAAGTCCCAGCCGAAGTTCTGCAGCAGCGGCTGTGAAAGCGAAAGTGCGAGGCTCGGCTGGTAAGAAGGGTTGACGCCGGAGAAGAGCGAATTCGACAGCGCGCGATCGTTGTTGAAGGTCACGCCAAAGGTGCCATTGGTGACGGCCGACACTTTGTTGACGCCGAAGTTCCAATCGTAGAATTTCTGTACGAACGAGGTGCCGCCGCCGGTCTGCAAAGCCGAAGTGACGGGCACGACGTCCTTCTCGATGTCACCTTGCGCGGTGAGGTTGGGATCGAAGGTGCCGTTGGCCTCGCGCACGCTTTCCATCGAGGCGATCGGATCAAGTTGCGACGCCTTCAACGACGGATTGTTCTGAATCGCGATGTAGATGGCTTCCTTGAGCGTGAGCCCGCGCGCATTCGGATCTTCCGAGCGCATGTAGCGCTCGCTGATCACGTTGTCGGGCACGACTTCAGTGGTCGGCGACCATTGATGCGCGAAGATGCGCGGGAGATTCAAGAAATCAGAATGATGCTCGAACTGGTTGGAGGCGCTCGGCGGCACGCTGCCCTGCGGCGCCGGCTGCGGCCC
Source organism: uncultured delta proteobacterium (assembly GCA_963850125.1). GTDB lineage: Bacteria > Desulfobacterota > Binatia > Binatales > Binataceae > Binatus. The sequence goes on from CAWKKB010000009.1 coordinate 165,988, forward strand.
TACCGGCACCGACTGCATTTCGATCGGCCCGTTCAAATCCGGCGGCGGCAAGGGCGTGTTCGGCAGCGTTCCCGTGACCTTCAGCGGATTCGCCGGATTTGGAACCGGAGCCGGATTTGGTAACGGCGTCTGAGCGAATCCGATTGAGATTCCGATCAGCCCTACCGAAAAAATCACTGCGAGTGAAACGAATTTTGTTCTCGACATTCTAACTGACCTCCTTGGCCCTGGTGCCATCACCGGCGATGGCCCGCCACTGCCACACACCCCGAGTACGCGATTGGACTCAGCAGTTGTGATCGATTTGCCGGCGCTGAATCGAAGCGAAGCGCTTGCGCGGCGCGAATTTGCCCGCGATTATAGCCAAGGCGGCCAGACTTGTCTTGCAAAATCGGATGCGGCCGGATTTGTTCGCGACTTATGCCTGGAGATGGTATGCGCGCTCTCAGACTGGGAATCGTAGTACTCATTTTGTCGCCGATCATTATGCTGGCGCTGAGCGAGCCGAAGCTAGCGCGGCAACCCTTCGCGCAAGTTACCGCGGCGCCGGGACCGGTGCCACTGACTGCACCGGTGGCTCCGGGTCAGCCGCAGCCGTTCGCGACGATCGGAGCGCTGCCTTCTCTCGCAGCGGCACCCGGTTTCACACCGCTCGCGGCAAGCGCGGCGCCGACACCGCGCGCATTTCGATGCACCTGCGGGGCGCCGGGAACCTGGACCGAGTGGGCGGGCATCGTCGCGTCGTCCAGCTATGTTCTCGCGAGTCAGTCCGCACGCAACCAATGTGCGAGCTACCTGCTGAACGAAAACGCGCCGTCGCCGTACATCGTCCCGGAGGGATCCACGGCGAATCAGCAGCGGCCAACGATCTACAACGGCGAGGCGTTCACGCAGCGCGCGCAGGTGGCCACCTCGGTCGGGCAAAACGTCCTCCAGCCGCGCTCGACGGAATCGCAGTTGACGAATCAATGCACGCGATGCGCGTGCAACTGACGCCAGCTAGCCGATAAATTTCTTCAGGTCTTCGGGGACAGGCGCAGTCACCTTGACGTGACCGACCGCGGGCGAGTCGAACGCCAGGTCGCATAGATGCAGCCAGAAGCGCCCGTGCGCAAGAGTCTCACTCGCGGGGCCGCCGTAAAGAGTGTCGCCAACGATAGGATGTCCGATGCTCGCGAGATGCACGCGAATCTGATGGCGGCTGCCAGTCTTCGGCGCGATTGACAGCAGCGTGAAGTCGCCAATACGCCGAAGAGGCTCGACCAGAGTGCTCGCGGCGCGGCCGGCGCGCTTTGGATTCGCGCTCGCAGGATCGCCGACGATCATCTTGCGCGCGTTCTTCGCATGATGGGCGATCGGCGTATCGATTTCAGTCTTGCGCTCGAGCGAGCCGGCCACGAGGGCCTCGTAGCGGCGCGCGATTCGCCCCGCGCGAATCGCGTCGCGTAGTTTTTCAAACGTCCCGCGATTGCGCGCAATCAGCAGCGCCCCCGAGGTGCCGTTGTCCAGCCGATGCACCAGCCCTCCTTCGAGAGGCTTCGCACCGACGGTCGCAATTTCAGGAAACCGCGCGACAACCGCATTCATCACGGTGTCGCGCTCGTTGGCGTGGATCGGATGGCAAGGGATGCCGCCGGGTTTGTTCACGACAATCACCGCCGCATCCTGGTGGAGCACTTCGAGCGCGAGGTCGGGATTGGGCTCGATTACGGCGCGGCGATTCGTCGCTGCAACCTCGATGCGGTCGTCAGCGCTGACGGTTTCACTTTTCTTCGAGCGCCGTCCGTTGATGCGCACCAATCCACGCTCGACCAACTCCTGCGCAACCCGTCGCGACGGCGCAAACCCAGTCCGCACGAGATAATGATCGAGCCGTTCTTTTGCTCCGTCGGGCAAATAATTAACCGGAGATTGAAAGTATCACAGAAACTTTTGGGGTGCTTCGGTCGTCTCTTTTCGGCCGTTCCCGGGATTCGGTTCGGCTGGACCCGGATTCGTGGGGGTCGTACCGTTCGGAAGGTGGATAAGGAAGCTCTGCATAAGTGTCTCGGTTTGCAATAGGGAGAAGAGGAAAAGATGCAAAAGCTCCTGATCGTCTCACTCTTCGGTATCACTGCACTGATCGGATTCTCGACTCGCGTCGTGGCCGAAGGCGCTTTGGCCGTCGGCTCGACCGGCAACGTTGTGGCGGATGGAGTTGCAATCGGTGGAAGTGTTAACGATCCAACGCGCGAAGGGGCAATCGCGGCAGCACTTGAGAAGTGTCGTTCGCAACCCGACGTCCAGAAAGCAGCGGCGCGATGCAAGATCGTGCGGACGTTCACGGGGAAGTGTTACGCGGCAGCATTTGATCCCAAATCGGGCACACCCGGCGCAGGCTGGGGGCTCGGACCGGACGTGGCGGCCGCCACGAGCCAGGCGATGGCACATTGCCGGGCGTCAGCGGGAAAGGATCGCGCGCAATTTTGTCGGATACAGGAAGACATCACAGCCTGTGATCGGCACAATTAACGCGAAAGTGACCTGGCGCGAGCGGTTTCTGGTCGAGATGGAGGCGCCAATTCCATCGATTACATCGCGGACCGGCCAGCCAATGGGAGCAGGTACTGAGCGGTCTGAAGCAGGGAGCCAATCAGAACAAGAATAGCGCCGTAACCTCCCAGGCGGCGGTCAGGAAGGTTATCTACCCATAGTTCGACCGCGGGGGCGACCGCGACCAGAATGCCACTCGATACGCCGGTGACCAATCCCACCTTGACGCCGTAGAAAAGCGTGTCGGGTTCGCTGTGGATTGCACCAGCAAGGACAGCGGCCAATCCAATCGATACGCCGCGAAAGACAGCGCGCTTGAGCACGGTTTTGTCAATTTGTGGGCGGCTGGAACTCAATTCGAAAGGGGGAGGACCGACTATCTCGTAGGTCGCGATCAATCCAAGCGCGCTCAATATTCCGAAATTGATTCCAAACCACGCATCCTTGGCGAGCCATCCGGCGATTCCGAAGCTGGCCGCGCGCACCAAGCCAAACCCCAGCGCCTCAGAAAAAGGTTGGTCGTCGCGAATTTCGCGACGCTCGATTTCGAGACTCAGCGCTGGTCCCGAGATCAATAACCCCGCCAGTCCGAACCACACCCCGAGTGGCAGCCCGTAGAGGAATCCAAACATCACGCCGTAGCTGATGCTCTTGGTTATGGTTCGAAGGGGTCCGTGCTTACCGCCGAGCAGATCGTAGGCGAGATACAGCCGCCGAGCGCGTCGAGCATCACACCAGTCAGACTCAGAACCGGTATGAGTTCATGCCGCCACTCACCGCTCATGACTAGTGAAAGCTTGGCGCGAAACTAATGATCGGGGGCGGTGCCGGTTGGAGTTGCGGCCGGCGGCCGATTGTACACGGAAAATTGCATGGTCGCGGCGTACAGAAGAATCCCGAGCAGGATAGCCGCGGTGAGAATATCCATGAAGCCGAGCTGTGTAGCGCCCCGAGCCAGACGATTGAGTCCCCGCATTCTCATCAAGAAACGCATCGCGCCCATTGTTTCAGAGAAATGCGACTTTAAGAAGCTGTCCTCGACGCCCGGAGGTTTCCAAAGTGGCGCGCCCGGAGGGATTCGAACCCCCAACCCTCAGATCCGAAGTCTGATGCTCTATCCAGTTGAGCTACGGGCGCCTACCGTTGAGTGCTTTCGAAGTTCAGGAGTTTAGGCAGGCATAGCCGGCTGCGCAACCAATCGGAGCTTTTCGGGTGAGGACTGTTGACTCGCGGCCTCGTGCATTCGAATATATATGACTGACTGGTCAGTTTATGGATAAAAACTCTACAAATTCGGCTGGAATTACCAACGGAAACCCCTTTCACGTTCATGACGAACAGGCTGCGAAGCGCGAGCGTATCCTCGCTGCAGCGCTCAAGCTCTTCGCGCACGAGCCCTACCAGGCCGTCACGATGGACCGGGTGGCCGAGGCTGCCGGGGTCGCCAAAGGGACGCTATATCTCTACTTTCCGTCGAAGGACGCGCTCTATCTCGGCGTTTTGAGCGACGGCCTCGACACTGCGTATCGGACCTACCAGGCGAGCGCCGATCCGAAGCTGCCGGTGGTCGAGCGGATGCGCCGCTCAGTCGCGGTGATGGTTGAGTTCTATGATCAGCGCCGCGACTTTCTTCAGTTCTACGCGACCGAGGAGCCGCGGCTGGGAGAGGCGCGCAATCGTATCATCGAAGGATCGCGCGAGCGCGCTTTCAATTTCTTCGCATCGCTGATCGAAGAAGGAATCCGCGCCGGGGTGTTCGCGCGCGTCGATCCGCGGCTCGCGACGTTTACGATCCAGGGCGCGATTCGGTCCCTGCTCTTGTACTATGGACCGAGCCGCCCGGTTTCCGAGATAAGCCGCGAGCTCGGCAACCTGATCCTCCGATCGCTCGGCGCAGACCCGGCGCAGGCCCCGAAGCCGGTGCATCCGCAATGATTCGAACCCTCGTTCGCAGGGTCATCCGTTTGGCGATCCTCGGCGGTGTTATCTTCGGATTTTATTTGTTCGGTCGCGCCTACTTGTGGCCAACCGAGGATCGCTCGACTATCAAGGTCGTCGGCATGGTCGAGGCGCCCGAAGTAAATATCACCAGCCGCATCGGCGGGCGTATCAAGCAACTCGATCTGATCGAGGGCGACCACGTAAAGAAGGGACAGGTCGTCGCTACTATCGAAGATATCGATCTGAAAAATCAGCTGGCAAAGTCGAATGCCGATCTCGCTCATGCGCAGGCCAACCTGGCGCAGGCGCGGCGCGACCTGGTGCGCGACGAAACCCTCTCGAAGGCAAATGTGATCGGGACCAAGGTTCGCGACGACGCGATCACCCTGGTCCAGCAGGACGAGGCCGACGTGCTCAGTGCGCAAGCCAACGCGAAGTACTACGCCGATCAAATCGTGGATACCGAGATAAAGTCGCCGGTCGACGGGGTCATCGTCAGCAAGGCGCTCGAAGTCGGTGAATGGGTCACTCCGGGCGTGCCGGTTCTGACGGTAGACGATCTCTCGACTATCTGGGCGCGGGTCGACGTCGAAGAGACCGACCTGGGTTCGCTCTATATCGGCAAGTCGGCGCAAGTCGAATTGCCAACGGTACCGCCGCAGATTTTCACCGGTCGCGTGATGGCAATCGGGCAGGAAGGCGAGTTCGCGACCGAGCGCGACGTTCGGCGCGGACGCCAGGACATTCGTACCTTCTACGTCAAGGTCCAGGTGTTGCAGGCTGAAGGCGAACTCAAACCCGGGATGACCGCGGAAGTTACTTTTCCGCGCACTGATGGAACCAAGTTCACTAGCAATACAAACCAAAGACCTGACTAAGCGCTTCGGCGCTTTCACCGCGGTCGACAAGGTCAACTTCGAGGTTCGCCGCGGCGAGGTCTTCGGATTGCTCGGGCCCAATGGCGCCGGCAAGACGACGCTGGTGCGGATGCTGACCACGCTGATCCCACCGAGCGGCGGGCAAGCGTTCGTTGCGGGTTTCGACGTCGCGCGCCATCCACGCCAGGTGCGCGAAAATATCGGCGTCATCCCGCAGGCGCTCACCTCGGATCTCGATCTCACCGGATGGGAGAACGTCGATATCTACGGCGAGTTCTTCGGCCTGTCGCGTCGCGAGCGCCGCGAACGCGGACATCGCCTGCTGCACCTGGTCGGGTTGACCGAGCGAGCCAATGATCTGGTCGCGACTTACTCTGGTGGGATGCGCCGCCGGCTTGAAATCGCGCGCGGCTTGATACATTCGCCGGAAGTGCTGTTCCTCGACGAGCCGACCATCGGGCTCGATCCGCAAAGCCGGCGCGCAGTGCACGACCTGCTCGAAACGCTGCGCAAGGAAAGCGAGATCACTATCTCGCTCACGACGCACTACATGGACGAGGCCGAGTCGCTGTGCGATCGGATCGCGATCGTCGATGGCGGCAAGATTATCGCACTCGACACGCCGGTCGGACTCAAGTCGATGGTGCCGGGCGCGGACCGGATCGATCTGGTCGTCGAAAAGAACCCCGACGCGATCGCCGAGATGCTGCGACCGATGCCGTATCTGCGCGAGGTGAATCGCGACGGCGGCAATCGCCTGCAGCTTTCGTCCAACGACGGCGCGCACGCAATCCCGAAGATTCTCGAGGCCATCGACGACGCCGGCGACCGGGTGACTTCGATCACCGTGCAGAAACTGTCGCTCGAAGACGTCTTTATCCACTACACCGGGCGCACGCTGCGCGACGAGCCGGCCAAGAAGGTCAGCATGTTCGTCGGCGCCGGGATGCCGCAGCAGCGCTGAGGAGGCCGCCAATGTTCGGGCTTAAGTTCCTCGCAATCATGCGCCGCGACCTCAAGAAGCTGACGCGCAATCCGATCACGCTGATCTCGGTCATCCTGATGCCGATCGTTTATCTCGTGATCATCGGCAACTCGTTCCAGGGACAGCTCAAGCATCTGCCGATTGTCGTGGTCGAGCAGGATCACGGACTCTACGCGCGCCGCATCGTGGAACAGTTGCTCGCGCTGCAGGCGGGACCGAAAACGGTCGACGTCACCTTCGAAACCGATCCGGGCAGCGCGGTCGATGAAGTGCGCGACGGACTCTTCAAGGGTGTCGTCGTGATTCCGCCCGACTTCAGCCACGACGTCGCCGAGGGCCGCATCGCGCAAATAGGATTGTTCACCGACAACGTCGACAGCATCAGCTCGCAGACGCTCGAAGGCGTGCTCGATCAGGCCGCCGCCACTATCAAGGTTGCCTACGTCACCGCGCGCGAGCCCAAACTGAACGACATCTCGCTGCGCCCGAGCTGGCTGTTTCCGTATGTGGACTACGATCGATCGCTGATTCCCGGCGTTATCGTGATGGCCATCTTTATGGGGTCGCTGATGTCGGGCGTGTTCAACTGGGTGATGGACAAATTCATGGGAGTGACCGAATGCTACCTGGTGACACCGCTCTCGCGATGGGACATCGCGGGCGGCATCCTGGCTAGCGGCGTGACGGTGACCAGCGTCGGCGGCGTGCTGGTCTTGTTCCTGGGCTTGATGATCACGCGGGGGCGAATCCTCGGCGGCACGATGGCTCTCCTGATGCTGATCGGAATAATCATCATCAGCGCAACCGGGCTGCTCGCGATGACATTCTCGATGCTCGGCCGCGCCGGCCATCCGCGCCTGGTCGGAACGTTCTCGGGATTTCTAAACGTTATCCTGTTCTTCCCGAGCGGCGCGATCTATCCAGTAGAGAGCTTCCCGCCGTGGCTAAGAGCCTTCGCGCACTTCAATCCTGAAACTCACTCGGTGAGCGCGATCAAACAGATCCTGTTCAAGGGCGCAGACTTCACCGCAGTAAGCGGCGACATAGCCTTCCTGCTGGTGTTCATGGTGCTGATGCTGGTGCTGGCGAGCGTCTCGTTCAAACGCACCCTGTAGTTTCTCCGCGATGGTTCCCCTTTCAATTCGCGCAAGTGACTGACGTTAGGTTCCACCGAATCGTTAGCAGCGCCCTCTGTGTGTCATCCTGACTGAAGCGAGCATCGCGGGCGGGGGATAGGATCTCGGACAGGGGCGCGTAAGCGCCGCCGGTTCCGGTTTTGCGTTGCTGCATCCGATGAGAATCCGCGGGCTTGCGCGACACCGCATCGATACAAGGAACCGCTGCGCGATTTCAAAACCGGAACCGGCTTCGCGGGCCCGAAGCTGTCCGGAGGCCAGAAGCCATGTCCTGCCGCTCGCGATGCTCGCTTCGTCAGGATGATGGGATGGACCCTCGCCCGCTTATATGCGGCCTCGTAAAACGGTCCAAGAATGAAGTGATTAACGTTTCATTCGAAGCGAGGAGGGTCCGTGATGAAAATTACAACGATCGGGATCGATCTGGCAAAGAGCGTGTTTGCGCTGAGCGCGGCCGATGGGTGGGGCAAGGTGATGATGCGCCAGCAATTGCGGCGAGCGCAGCTGCTCAAGTTCCTACAAGGGTTCGAGCCGTGCGTGGTGGGGATGGAGGCGTGCGGCGGCGCGCATCACTGGGCGCGCGCGATCGCCCAACTCGGACATGATGTGCGGCTGATGAGTCCGGCGCAGGTTAAACCGTATCGCACCGGTCCCAACAAGCACGACCGCAACGACGCCGACGCTCTGCGAAGCGGTGCGCCGTCCGCAGATGCGTTACGTTGAGGTTAAGAGTATCGCCCAGCAGGACCTGCTGGCGCTGCATCGGGTGCGTACGCAACTGCTGAAGCAGCGCATAGCGCAGGGCAACTTGCTGCGCGCGCTGCTGCACGAGCGCGGCGTGATCGCGCGCCTGGGCGCGAAGGGACTGCGCACCGCGTTGACCGCAGCGCTGGCCGATCCGGAGCGCAACGAGGTGAGCGGCGCGATGGGCGAGGTGCTGCTCGAGCTGAGCGGCGGATGGCGGGAACTCGAACAGCGCATCGCGGCGATCACCAGGCGCATCGAGTGCGCAGCCAGGGACGACGAGCGTTGCGCGCGGCTGATGGAAATGCCCGGGGTGGGTCCGCTGAGCTCAACCGCGCTGGTCGCGATGGTCGGCAATGCGCGCGAATTCAAAAGCGGCCGCGCGCTGAGCGCGTATCTCGGGCTTACTCCGCGCCAGCACTCCTCCGGCGGCAAGACCGTGATGCTCGGCATCAGTAAGCATGGCGATCGCTATCTGCGCACGCTGCTGATCCACGGTGCGCGCGCGGTGCTTTATCGCAATCGCCGCGGCGCTCATCCGCGCGCGGCGTGGGTTGCGCGGCTCTGCGTCAAGCGCGGTCCCAACGTGGCTGCGGTCGCACTCGCCAACCATAACGCGCGGGTGCTGTGGGCGCTGCTCAGCCGCGGTTCGAGCTATCGCCCCTCCCCCCAACCGCGCAGTTTTCCCTCGCGTCCCTCCAACGGTGGTTAGGAGGGCGCGCGAGGGAAAACTGCTCATCGACCAACGAGCGTAGCTGAGCACAGGAACCCCCCACCAATGGTTGCGAAGGGTGAATACGATCTGATGGCGAACCGGTCGCACCGGCGTCTGCCCACTCTGGTATTTGTCAGGGCCCATCAGCACGAGGCCGGCAGGATGATCAGAGACCCAGGCGCGCGGATTTCCATCATGGCCACGGGCGCTACTCATGCTCCCGATCAAACAGGCCGAATATATGACCGCAACCCGTTCCCCCTCAGCCGTTCCTCACTCTTGCACGCGGGCGGGGTCCATATATGACAAACAAGTGGCGTAATCTTCAAACACGCACTACGCTCAATCCCAAGTACCGTTCCATCGGGTCAAAATCGGATCGGCGTGGAGCAGTTGATGACCGTTCTGGATGCAAAATGTCCCGATCATCATGTCGATCGTTTTTCGCACCGAGACTCCTCTGGCGCGGAGCCTCCGATAGTTGCGCGCGCTGTCAATCGCAACCTCGCGTCCGAGCATCGTTCGAAATTCGAACTCCCTCAGAAAGTCTAGGGCGCGCCTGAAATCGAGGTCCGAACGAAATCCCTGCAGCACTTCAGCCAGGATGAGATCACCGATGGCCAGTCGCTCGCGAGCTAGCAGAGAATCCAGCAGGTCAGCTGCGGCAGTGGGACGGCCGTTGAAGTAATCGATCCAAACGGACGTGTCCACGACAATCATGCGTCGCGGCGCATTGCATCCAGGTCACCGCTCCATCGAAGCTTCCCCCGCGCCGCCCGGATGCGCTCCTGTTGAGCCAATTGGATCATCAGCTTCAGTGCGTTCTCGACCGTTTCGCGCTTAGTCCGGGTTCCGGCAAGCTTCATCGCGCGAGCCATCAAAGCATCATCAATTTCTATATTTGTTCGCATAGCTTCGTTTCTCGATGTGTATCATAGCTCTATCTCTACACATAGCAATCCAGTCGCTTGCGCTCACCGTCCCAGGGCTTCAATAATCACGCGTTGCAGTTCGGCGATTGAGACTGGCTTCAGGAGTGAGATGTTGGCGCCGGCGGCGTGGGCGGCGTTGTTGAGTTCGGGGGTGTTGTGGCCTGACATTACAATGATCGGCGTGGTCTGCGACTTCTCGCGGATGTGACGGATGATCTCGATGCCGCTGGTGTCGGGCAGGCTCAGGTCGGTTATCACCAGGTCGGGCGACTCGGCGTCGATTAGCTGGATTGCTTCATTGGCATCGAACGCGGCGATGCAAGTGTGGCCGGCGCGCTCGAGCAGTCTGACGTATGCGTCGACCAGGTCACGCTCGTCGTCCACGATCAGAATTTTTGCTTGCGCAGCCATCGGCCAGCTAGCGGCCCGATCGACTGCTTCGCGCGGCGGCCATTTGCGGCGGCGCGAGCGATTCATCGCGCGCAGAAAGCCTTGCGCGCTCCGATAAGTCACCCATCGTCGGCAGCGTTATCGCGAAAGTAGTGCCCTTCCCCACTTCGGATTCGACCACGATACTGCCGCCGTGGTCCTGGATGATCCGCTGGCTCAACCACAGGCCCAGGCCGGTCCCCTTCGCCTTAGTCGTGAAGAACGGCTGAAACAGTTTCGCGAGGACGTCGCTTGGGATTCCCGCGCCGTCATCGGAAATTGATAGTCGAAGATAACCCGGGCGTCCCGGCGCCGCGGCCACCTCGAGTCGTATCAAATGCGCACCCGCGTCGCGCGCATTCAGAATAAAGTTGATCAGCACCTGCTCGACGCCGGTAGGCTCGGCCATCACCGGCGGCAGCGATCGATCAAGGGTAGTCTCGTACCTCAGCAGGCCGCCCTTGGATTCAGCGCCGACAATCAGCATCGCCTCCTCGACCGCGACGTTCATATCCACCGCCTGGCGTGAGCCGGGCCGCTGGCGCGCGAGCGAAAGCATGTTGTGCGAGATGCGGCTGGCGCGCTCGATGTTCTTTTGCAGGACCAGCAGATCGTCGCGCGTCTGGACGCTGAGATCCTGGTCGGACGCGAGCATCAGCTCGATTCGCGACGCCATCACGGCCAACGGATTGTTCAATTCGTGCGCGATTCCGGCTGCGACGGCGGCGAGTGCGTCCACCGTTTCGTTACGGCGCGCCTCACGCTCCATCGCGCGGCGCTCGGTGATGTCCGCGATGAAAGCGATCACCAGCTTGCCGCGATGCGTATGCACGACGTTGAGACTAATCTCGACGGGAAATTCACTGCCGTCCTTTCGGCGTCCCGCAATCTCCATTCCACGCCCCATCGCGCGCGATCTTGGAGCCCCGAAAAATGCGCTGCGATGCGCCTCGTGGCGATAGTGGAATCGTTGCGGCACCAGGATTTCTATCGGCTGACCGACCAGTTCCATTTCATGGTAACCGAACATCTCCTGCCCGCGCGGGTTGAGCTGGCGAATCATCCCCTTGCTGTCGGTCGAGATAATTCCTTCGACCGACGACTCGAAGTAGCCGCGGGCACGCACCAGCGCTTCCTCTCGCGCAGCAACCGAGATGCGAATCGTCTTCATGTAGCGGGCAGCGACCAAGTAGAGCAGCAGCGCGTTCACGCACACGAACATCAGGCGGTTGAGGGTGTACGAATGGGCCGGCATCAGCGAGAGCACCTGGTCGGACATCGCCACCCAGATCAGTCCGCCCATCGCGTAATACACCGCGATCCGGACGGGGCGGCTGCGGTACAGCGGCACATGATTCAATGCGCCGTGCTCGGTGAGTTTGTGCGAGCTGTTATCGTGCGCCATCAGAGCGGTTACTTTAGCCGTCCGCCGCGCGCCAAGGTAGCGGCTCGAAGGCTAAGTAATCACCGCTGGGGCGGGGCAATCTGGCACTTTCCTCAAGTGTCATGCGCGGACGGTCAGGCTCACTGATACAAGAGCTGCCTGCGGAGGTCCTTTCTGACGGCGATGGCGAATTTCTTGTAGTCGGCGGCGACTGCAGGCGCGCATACCGGCCCCGGCGTCCGATCCTCGATTTGCCGCACGGCAGTCACTGTCCCGTCTTTGGCCTGATAAGTGGCCTTGTAGGTCTGGTACTTGCCCCGGATTTCAGCGTCCCTAGGCATCGCCAGAACCTTCACGTCCCTGGGCAGGCTGATCGTGACGACGCTCTTCGCGAAACCGCCGCTGCACGTGAAACTCACGGTTGGATCCGGATCGCCGACACCGGAGATATAACTCGAGACTTCGCCGACTCCGTCGAAGGGCGATTTAATAGAGGTCGCGCCCGGCCCCGGCAGGTTGATTGCGTCGCTGATTTTGTACTTGACCCCATAGCTGTAGGTATCAGTGCGGCCCTTCAGGTCGCCCAGGTCAACCGAACCAGTGCCCGCGAAGCCGTTGGACTCGAGCGTCCGGCGCATCCAGGAGTCTTCCATGTTGGGCTGCATGTAGATCATCCCGTATCGCCATCCGTCCGCAATTCCGCCCTTCGCGTGGACTCTGGTCGTGCCTTCGCCGGAACCGTCCGCGTTGATCTTCATCACGGTGATGGAGGTCGAGCCGTTGTCCTGCCAGTTCGGCATCGGGGTGTGATCGATACCCTTGAAGCCGATAGTCTTGACGACAGGCTTGCCTTCATCGCCAGTTGGCAACGATCCGAACGAAGTATATGGCGAAGTGGAATCGGCGTAGAGATTAAGCGACGGGATGTAAGTGATCACGTGATTGAACGCTTCGATGGTGGGAGCATCGGGGAGCGTATACGCGTCGGTTGAATTGATAAGCGTGGGCGTGCTCGCAATCCCTTTGACTGCCAGCAGCGCTTGCAGCAGCGTCGTGTGATCCTTGCAGTCACCCATCCTGTTCGCCAGCACGACGTCCGCGTCATGCGGCACGACCGAGCCCTGTCCCACGCAATCGCCGGCGAACTTGATATTCTGCGACACCCAATCGTAAAGCGCCTTGGCAATTTCGCGCGGCGTGTGCGCGTTTTGCGTCAAGTAGTTCGCGAGCTTCTTGATCGCATCGGTCGGCACCGCCTTGGCTCTCGCGCGCGCGTCGTAAGCCGAGGCCAACGCGCCGTAATCCTTGAAAGTAGTCACGACAATGAGTGGGCCGTAGTCGAGCGAGGAGACCGAGCCGGTCTCGGGCGTGGCCATTCGCGGGTTTTTGTACGACCAGGCCCAATTGTTGCGTCCGTCATTCGAGGGCGCCTCGCCTCCCTCGACGCCTCGCGAGTACACGCGCAATCCGAGCGATTTCGGTGCGCTCAGGCTGACTTGCACGTCGTCGTAGACCTGGAACTTGGAAAACGATTCCAGCGTCGAGAAATTTCCGGGAAACATCGCCTCTACCTGCGTCAGCTTGTATGACAGCACCACCGTGTCGCCGACTGCCACGTCCGGATACGCCACCGTTCGGGTCCGGATGTCCGAGAACATCGGCGCGACGGTGCCCTTGCCGGTATTGGTTTCATCCTGGTAGTTGGTCGCCGGGACGTTGATTTTGCGCCCGTCCGGCTTGAGCGTGTACGCGGAGAGAATTTCCAGCTTCTCGAGCCGGTCGCTCACGCTCACCGACGCCTCCTGGGCGCGAGCGACGCCCTGCTCGCTCAGCACCTTGAGCGCCCACGAGGTCGTCTCGACATGGGTGCCGTCGGGGTTAACGTCGTGGTGCGCGTGATACCAGACATACTTGGTGTAGCCGACGAACTGCTTGTTCGCGTCGTCGGCGCGCGCATGCGAAGTGAATAGTGCAGCAGTCGCTGCAATCAGAATCAGCAGAACGATCGAAGGGACAGTTCTGTGCCGCATTCCCCCTCCAGCCAACAAATAGAAATTACTCATTCGCGAGCAGGGAGTTATTATACGAAGGAATTCCCACCTTAAAGCAACAACTCGACCCTGCCGTGGCGCGACGCGACAGCGGGTCGGGTCGTGATGAGCGCTAGTGGATGCTGAATGCGGTTACGTGCCGCGGCGGATGCGATTCATCGCGCGTGCTCGCAATCCCGGCGTCGCGAATTGTCTTGCCAATCGCGGTTGCGATAAACGCCACGTTGGAAATCGGACCGTCGCCCTGGCGCATCGGCAGTATTGTCATCGAGACCGGTATTTCGGTGCCGTCGCTGCGGACTTGCAGGGTCGGGAACCGCGGCACGATTTCCCCACCGAACGCCCGCTCGAGCATCGGCCGGATTTCGTCGCGCCGCCCGACAGGCAGCAGGGCGTCGTTGGCGAGACCGACGATCTCGACCTCGGCGTACCCGTACATCTGTAGAGCCGCCGCGTTAGTCGCGGTGATCCTGCCGGCCGCGTCCACGCTCAGAACGCCGTCAGGAATCGAATTGACGATCATCGTCATCAGCTCGTTGAAATCTTCGCGCCGCTTGCTCTCCATCGCAGCCCCTGCCACCGCCGCAAGCTCCTCGAACCCGTGCGGCTTGAGCAGGTAGTGATACAGCCCGTGCTTGAACGCTCGCGCCATCACTTCTTCGCCGCCGTTGCCGGTGAGCATGATCACGCGGCTCCGCGGCCATCGCTCGCGCACGCGCTGGAGAATCGACAATCCGTCGCTCCACCCGAGCCAATAATCCGTGATCACGATGTCGCAGCCGTCGCGCTTGAGGTGCTCACTCATTCCGATCGGATCGTCGGCGGCCAGAATCTCCGCGCTCGGGAACGCACGCCGGAGCCGGGCCTGGATAACCATCCGATCGGTAGGGTTGTCTTCCACCAGCAACAGGTCCATCGGAGAAAAACCCTCGCGCGCTCGCCGTCGCGCTGAGGCCGCCTGTCATGGCGGAGCAATCACTGTGCCGAGACGGATGCGTTCGGCAGATTTGATGAAACGGCTTCAGATGGCGATTAATCGGAATCCAATGCAGCGAGGAAAGTCAGACCGTCGACTTGTATGTGCCGCAACCGAACTACGGCGCGTCCCGCGATGACACACTGTCAGCGCTGTCAGCTGGCACTCGACGATTGCAACTGGATGTAGTTCCCGATTCCGATCTGCTTGATTAAATCGAACTGGATTTCGATAAAGTCCACGCTCTTCTCTTCCTCGTGCATGATTTCTTCGAGCAGATCGCGCGAGACGTAGTCTTTCACCGATTCGCAGTGCGCAATTGCGGCGCGAAGATCGCCCAGCGCCTTGAGTTCCAGCTTGAGGTCGCATTCGAGCGCTTCCTTGACATTCTCGCCAATCAGCAGCTTGTCGAGATCCTGAAGATTGGGGAGACCCTCGAGGAACAGGATTCGCTCGATCACCCGGTCCGCATGCTTCATCTCGGTGATCGATTCGTCGCGCTCGTACTTGCCGAGCTTGGACACGCCCCAATGTTCGAACTGCTTGGCGTGCAGGAAATATTGGTTGATAGCGGTCAGCTCGTTGCGGAGCACCGTATTGAGAAACTGAACTACCTTGGGGTTACCCTTCACGGAACCTTCTCGCGGGCGAGTCGCCTATGAATAATTCAGTTCAGGGTAAATAGCGAGACAGAAACCGCGCTCAACCTTCCGCACCGCACACGTTCTGACAAATCTCGCGACAGTCATCCTCACGAGCGTCGCGCGAGCCCGCTTTGGCCTCGAGCATCTCGCGGACCAGCGGTACGCATTTGCCGCACTTGGGCTTGACGCCGAGCGCTCGGTAGAAAGCTGCAACCGAACAGGTGTCGCTTTGATGTGCCCGTGCCTGGCGGTCGGTGATAGCGTTGCAGATACATAGGTACATTGCGCAGGAACCTCTCGATAATGAGAATGAGTATCAGTTCCTGCTGAACTCTGCAAGCCTGAGCGGCGGGCACGGCAGCCCGCTCCACTCACTGCCCACTCAGGACATTTCATTGACTGCCGGCTAGCGCGCTTTCTTTTGCACCATCGGCTTTTTTGCTTTCGGCGGACGTCCGCGGCGACGCTTCTCGACTCCGGTCGCTTCGAGCTCGTCTTCGTCGGGGCCGAAGGCGCTGTCTACCTGCACGTCGTCCTCGGCGTTCCGCACGGGCTCGACGTGATCTTCCGCGTCGTCGGGATTGCTCAGCTCTTCGGGTCCGGTCCACCGGCCGCCGAACGGCTTGGCGAGCCCACTTTGACCGCTGCGAGCTTCGGTGTTCGCTTCGTTCTGACAATCGACGCAAAATTGCGCGAACGGAATCACCTGGAGCCGCGCCAGCGGGATTTCGTCGCCGCATCGCGCGCAGGTTCCGTAGACTCCTGCTCCGAGCCTTGCGATTGCCGCGTCGATCGCGCCGAGCCGCTCCTGCGCGCGATCGAACAGCGCCGCATGGGTCTCGACTTCTGACAACGATCGCGCGACATCCATTTCGTCAGCGGGAGGTTGTCCGCCGTTGCGGGCTTGCTCGCGCATTAGTTCTTTTACTCGGGCGAGCGTGTCGGCGCGCTCCTTAGTGAGCAAGCGCTTGAGCGCATCGATCCTTCGTCCGCCGGTGTTAACTGCAGATGCCATCTTGGTCTTCTGCCTCTTTACAGTTTTGGTAGGTCGAGTTTTTGTTCGAGTTTTCATAGATGAGGGCCGTTTGCGCACTTCGATCCATTTTCTAATATCAGCATTGATCGTGCCTCGCGCCACTTACCAGAGAACCGACGGACTCAATACTCTTTCCGGGCGCAATTCGAGTCCAGTAGTTTCATATACGCAAATTGTTTCAATTCGGTTGCTTCATCGTGTGTTCCGCTCCCCGGACCGCGGCAGTGTAACCGGATCACGCGGTCGGCGCGAGAGGCATTTAGATATTCGTAACCGCGTCTCTGCAAAATTAATTGCACAGCCGACAATCGCACTGATGCCGCATAATTGAGCAGCATCCGCTCTTCCCAGCCTCTCGAAAACTCCGATTTACCTGCTGTTTCCGAGTTTAGCATGCTGAAGCGAGGTTGGCACAGACAATGCTCGCAGGGCAGGAGTTCAATACGGCTCAAGGAGGGTCCATTTAGTATGTCTGCATCGGCGTCAGAACAGGTTCTCCAATACGGCCCTTCGAGTCAGACCCGGGTAATCGACGAATGTTCGGGGCCTGACCCATGGCTCAGCGCGCGCTTCGAGCCGGATTTTCTCGTGCCGGTTCAATTTTTCGATCTAACCCGCCGCCGCTCGATGCTCGACGGCGAGACGCGTCTAGTGTTCGCAGTGCTGGAAGACGCGGTCCGATGCTACGTCAAGACAGTGCACTCGATGCGGCGATGCGACCGTGAACAATACGACGAAGTTCAGCGATGGTTTCACGCGGAAGCGGGAATTCATAGTCCGTTTTCGTTCGAGTACGTGTGCGACGTGCTCGGAATCGAGCCTGCGTCATTGCGCGGGCGGCTCGGCTTGCTGAGCGTCAACGATCTGCCGACCAAGCAGATGCGGTCGGTTGGCCGCCGGCAAGTCGTGCGGGCCGGTCGCTCGTCGCGCAAGAGATCGAATGGCGGCGATCGCGGTTTGTCCGCTCGAGGGGTAGGAATGCGGGAGGGCGCGGGCCTTTAAAACAACCGAAAGGTGGAAATCGCGCAGCCTGGTTTTTCCCTGCTTGGGCGGAAATGTTATCGTGATACGCAGCTGCGATAGTGGCTCGCTGCGACGACGATGAGTAATCCGCTGGGAAGATTCGAATTCCGCATTTGGGGAAATCACCTCAGCGCGTACCGAGATCGGCTGGCGGCGGTAGCGACGCCCTCGGAACCGATCGAAAGCGCGGAAACCTACATCCTGTCGCGCACGACCGACACCGCCAACGTCAAGATTCGCGCCGAGTTGATAGACATCAAGCTGATGACCGAGCAGGTCGGCCGCCTCGAGCGATGGCGGCCGGTGCTGAAGTCCGCGTTCCCGCTCGACTCGCGTACGATCGTCGAGCAGGTGTTTCCGCATCTCGGCGTTCCGGTCGATCAAATCACGCAGCCGTCGTACGCGCACGGCGAATTTCTCCGCGATCTGGTGCGGCCGCATCGCGACCTCGCGATTGTGGAGGTCGCAAAAGTGCGCCGCCAGTTTAGCTCCGAGAAGTTCACGGCGGAATTTGCCGAAGTTCAAATCGGCGGCGGCGCCACTTCTGAAACCGTCGAGATCGAGTCGGATGATCCCGCCGCGGTCCTTCGAGCGATCGCAAAGCTTGGCCTGAACTCTCACGCGAATATAAACTACGTTCGTCATCTGAAGCTGATGATTGGAATGACGCCGCGCGAAAGCGCCTCGGCCAGCTGAGCCGGCGCACGAAATATCGGCGGCGTCTGGCCGTGGCGGGGGGACGTTGAAAAAATGGCGAAGGAAATCGAGCGTAAGTTCCTGGTTCATCCGCGCAAGTGGAGCGACCTCGGCCCCGGCCTTCCGATTCGCCAGGGATACCTGTGCGCGACGAAACAATCGTCAGTTCGCGTTCGTACGTACGGGGACCGCGCATATGTCGCTATCAAGGGGCACACATCGGACATAACGCGCGACGAATATGAGTACGAGATACCATTGACGGATGCGACGGAGATCCTGGACAAGCTGTGCGAGCATCCGCCAATCGAAAAGACCCGCTACCGCATCGTGTACAAGGGACATACCTGGGAGGTTGACGAATTCGGCGGCGCAAATCACGGACTGACGCTGGCCGAAGTGGAGTTGAAAAATCCAAAAGAAGACGTTGAACTTCCCGACTGGATCGACCGCGAAGTGAGTGGCGATCCGCGCTACTACAATTCAAATTTGTCGACCACGCCATTCTCCACCTGGAAATAATTCACCGGCGAAAGCCGCTGTCAGGAGTACAATTCGTTGAAAGTCGCCGACTTGATGACCCGTGACGTTCAAACCTGCCCGATAGACGATTCGTTGAATGGAGCCGCCCGCGTAATGTGGGACCACGATTGCGGATGCGCGCCGGTGGTCGATGCGAACGGCAAGCTGGCCGGAATCGTCACCGATCGCGATATCTGTATGGCCGCGTATACGCAGGGCGTGCCGCTCGAGGCTATTCCGGTCGAGCGCGTGATGTCCCCTCGTGTGATTTCATGCGCGCGCGGCGACGATCTCGAGACCGCGCATCGCCTGATGCGCACGCATGAGATTCACCGCCTCCCCGTGGTCGATACCCGCGGCCGGCCGATCGGAATCCTTTCCTTGAGCGACGTCATAAATCATTGGCATGGGGACCGAGCAGCCGAGCAGGCAGTCGAGATCGCTGCGACGTTCTCGGCGATTCGACGCCGCCGGGAACGCACCGCCGCCGTTCATGCTTCATCCAATGGAGATGCGGCAAATGGAAATGCGGCGTCGGTGCAAGAGTCGAGCAAGCCGCCGAAGCGAAAACGGACGCGCGCGATGAAACCGTCTGCCGATTCTGACTAGGCGTTCGTTGGCTGGGGACTGCTGATTTTACCCGTGCTGCGCATCAAGCTCGTACTCTGGTAGAATCCGCCAATGGCTGAAGGGCAGCCCCGAATTACCAACGCGGGAACCCGCGCCGTCGCCGTCTACGGATTGATGATCGGCGCCCTGGTGCTGCTGTATCTGTGGATTCGCACGTACGGCGACACGCTCAGCGCGCCACCTCCAGTCGGGAACAACCTGTTCGGCTCGGCCGCATCGCGCGCGAGTCAAGGCGACCTGCTGCACGTGCTGCTCGCGCTGGTGGTCGTAATCGCGACGGCGCGCGCGATGGGCTGGGTCTTTCGCAGCGCCCGGCAACCGCAGGTAGTCGGCGAAATTCTTGCCGGAATCGTGCTGGGTCCTTCGCTGCTCGGGCGCCTGGCGCCGGGCGCGGAAGGATACCTCTTTCCGGCGGCGGTGGGTCCCTTCCTAAATATTATCGCGCAAGTCGGCGTCATCCTTTATATGTTCCTGGTCGGGCTCGAGCTCGACCCTGCGCTGCTGCGCAAACGCGGGCACACGACAGTCGCCATCTCGCACGCGAGCATCATCACGCCGTTCCTGCTCGGCGCGACGATCGCGCTCTATCTCTATCCTAAGCTCTCGACCCGCGACGTGCCGTTCACGTGCTTCTCGCTTTTCCTCGGGGTGTCGATGTCAGTGACTGCGTTCCCGGTGCTGGCGAGAATCCTGACCGATCGCGGAATTCATAAAACCCGCATGGGTGTGATCGCGCTGACTTGTGCCGCGGTGGACGACGTGACTGCGTGGTGCATGCTCGCCTTCGTGGTCAGCGTGGCGCGGGCGCAGGCAACGGGCGCATTGGCGACGATTGCGATGGCGCTCGGATTTATTCTCCTGATGATCCTGGTGGTGAGGCCCGCGATGGTCCGGCTGTCGCTGCTCTACGGAAATCGCGGACGGCTGACGCAGGGCGTGATGGCGTCGATCTTCATCGCGCTGCTGATCTCTGCGTCAGCCACCGAACTCATCGGCATCCACGCCGTGTTCGGGGCGTTCGCACTCGGCGCCGTGATTCCGCACGACAGCGGGATGGCGCGCGAGCTGACGGATCGCCTCGAAGACATCGTGATCGTGCTATTGCTGCCGGCATTTTTCGCGTACACCGGCTTGCGGACGCAGATCGGACTGGTCAGCGGATACGAGCAATGGATGATGTGCGCGCTGATCGTGCTGGTAGCGTCGGCCGGCAAGTTTGGTGGCAGCGTTGTCGCTGCGCGAATAACAGGGCTCGACTGGCGCGACTCGTCGGCGCTGGGCGTGCTGATGAACACGCGCGGCCTGATGGAACTCATCGTGTTGAACATCGGGCTCGAGATGAACGTCATCTCGCCGACGCTGTTCGCGATGCTGGTGATCATGGCGCTGGTCACGACTTTTGCGACGACGCCGATTCTGCATCTGATCACGCGCAAGCAACTTCCCGACGTACAGCCGTTTCCGGAGCTCGGCACGTTTTCGCCCGAGCCTGCGGTCGCGCCGCAAGCTCCGACCCGGGTCGCGGTGCCGCCGCGGCCGGCGCAGCCACCGTCGCGTCCGATGCTGGTAGGGACAGAGCACAGCGCCATCCTAGTGCCGGTGTCGAACCCGGAAGGCGTGGCAGTTCTGATCGAGCTCGCGCTGGCGGCGACGCCGCACGACGCGCCTCCGCCGCGCGTGCTCGCGCTGGTGAAAACCCCGTCAGGCGGCGTGCGATCGGGATTGCGCGAGGCCGACCAGCGCGTCCCGCCCCGCTCTCCCGCGCTGGCCGCGGCGCTGGACCTCGCACTCGCGCGCGGCAGCATCATCACGCCGCAGGCAGTTTGGACGACCAATCCCGCGGCGGACATCCTGGCGTTCGCGAACGAACCGCAAATCGGATGGCTGCTGATGGGATCGCATCGCGCGGTCTTCGGCTCCGATTTCATGGGCGGCGTAGTCCGCGAAATCCTGGACAAGGCACGCGCGATGCCGGTTCACGTGGCGGTCGTGATTCACGGCGGCGAGCGTCCGCTGGACCGCGTGTTTGCAGTGGTGGATCGCGGGACGCATGGACGCGCGGCGCTCGACCTCGCATTGCGGGTGGCGCTGCGCAAGAAGTCCGGCCTGCACGCAGTGCTGGTGCCGGAAGACGGGAACGCGGAAGACGCGGAACTGCTCGATCTTATTCGAGACGCAGGCCGCGCGCTCGGACGCCGTCTGCATACTGACGTGCTAAGCGCCCCGACCGCGGCTCAACTGACGCGGCAGACGCCGGGCGGCCTCGTCGTCGTCGCGACCAACCTCGCGGACAAGTTCGGACTGTCGCCCGACAATCGCTCCGACCCCAAACGATGCGTCGTGGTAGTCCAAGGCTCAGAAAGCGCCCCGGTCCGAATAGGCGCCCGCACAATAGAGCATCACCGAAGCGCGAAACCGTAGACTGCAGGAAATCCGCTCTTCATCAAATGCTGGTCGAATCCACTTTGAGCGGTCAATTGCAGGGCTGCCTTGTGAAGCCCGAGACGCCCAACGGCTGGGGCATCGTCGTTTTGGCCGGTTCGAGCGGTAAGACAGATGTAACGCGCGCGCGATTATTCGCCGAGACCGGGTTTGTTGCTCTTGCTCTTCGGTGGTTTGGCGGCGTGGGACAAACGCCCGGCATTTGCGAAATCCCGCTCGAAATATTTTTCTCGGCAACCAGCCGGCTGTTGCAGGAAGGGGCTGAACGTCTCGCCTATATCGGGACGTCGAAAGGGGCAGAGGCTGCGCTTCTTGTCGCAACACTCGATCCGCGAATTGATTTGGTGTTGGCTCTCAGTCCGACTTCGGTAGTCTGGGCAAACAGCGGCGTCGGTCGAGACGGCCTTGGATTGGTTCTGCGGTCATCCTGGACCTATCGGGGCGAGCCTCTGCCTTTCGTTCGTTATGACCTCAGCGCGCCGATCGCGATGGTCGACGGCCTGCCTTCGTATCGTCGTTACGTTGAGCAGAGTTTGATCACTTTCGGCGGCGATGTCGAAGCGGCGACGATCCGCATTGAGGCAGCGCGGGCGGATATCATTCTGGTGGCGGGAAGTGCCGACGCGCTCTGGCCTTCGGACACCTTTGCCTCCGCTCTCGCAAAACGGCGGATCGACTCGGGTCGTCCGGTACAGCTTCTCATTCACCCCAATGCAGGTCATCGCGTTCTCCTGCCTGGAGAATATCCGGTCCGATCGACGCAAAACGTCCACGGCGGTGACGATCTGGCGGACGCGGAACTGGGAAAGTGGGCATGGACTGCGATGCGCAGGATTTGTCTGGAACATCGCACGCCGTAAATGGCCTCTGAACTAGAGTCTCCGATCGAGGCATTGGCGTCTGAAGTCCTGAGAGTGGAATTCTTTCACGGTACGTGCGTTCCTGTCCCCGCCGTTGCTGTAGAATTTCGGGGCATACCTTTTGCTCGTTTTTCCGTTGTCCTAAATACGCCTGAGGCGCGTGGCGCCGCATGGTGATCGCGGGCTTGTGCTCGCGAGCCTAAAGGCGTTTCCACGCTTTCTCATCGCGGTTCTCCGAGGACAGCGACAATGGTTACAGAGAACAAACTTAAAGTGTCACTTTATTTTTTTGTTGCAACGCTCGCAGCGGCCGCGCTCGGCGGTTGCTCCGCTTCACGGGAGCAGCCGGCACCGAACAGCGCTGTCGCCGCAGCTTCGCCGGCGGCGCAGCCGACCGCCCAAGAAACTGCCAAGCTTCCGAAGACACATGCAGTTCCGTCGGCCGAAGTGTCGAGTAAGAGTAGCAGCGCGGCGATCCTGGAGCAGATTCATCAGGCCAATTTGAAGGAGATCGCGATCGGCAAGATGGCGGAGGCGAAAGCCTCGAATGACGAGGTTCGTGCCTACGCGGATCAACTAGTGAAGGACCATACGAGCGCCGATCAAATGGTGGTCGCGACGGCGCAGAAAACCGGCGCGCATTTGCGCGATTCCTCTAGTCGGCGCGAGAGCGCTCACGCGAAGCTGGCGGAACAGAAACTTTCCTCGGCGAGTGGCGCCCAATTTGATCGACTGTTTCTCGAGCAGACCAGCGCCGATCACAAAAAACTCATCAGCGAGCTGCAACAGGAACGCGAGGACGCCAGCAACGATGACGTGGAGGCATTGATCGACAAGATCATACCGATCCTCCAGCAGCATCACGACCTCGCGCAAATTCTCATGAAGAAGGAGCAGGCCTAACCGGCCCGATTCGGAACTATGGCAAAACCATCAGACATAGCATTTGCAGACAGGGCGAGGAGTGACTCCGCAGGTAGGGTTTCGTGGGGCAGGCGACTCGTCGCCGGGATCGTCGACGGAATCCTGAGCGCCATCCTGATGATGGGCTTTATGATGGCCTATTCGAGTGCAACTGGCGCTGGCATGACGATGCCTCTCAAAGCGCTCGGCGCGCTCGTGTATGGCGTCGAAGCGTTGGTCGCCGGATCGATGGCGATGCTCGCCGGCGCGGGCATTCAACTTGGATTTTCGATTGCGCTCGGAATTTTGTTCGCGGTGTGCACGTCAAGGAGAACGTCGATCGTCGCAGCGCTGTTTGCCGGGATGGCGGTCGGAGTCGTCATCTGGCTGGTGATGGAACTGGTCGTGCTGCCGTACATGGATCCGACAATGGCGGCGCGAATAGCGCTGATGCCGTTGGCGTATTTCGTCGCGCACCTGCTGTACGGCATTGGGCTCGGATTGACCCCGGTCTTCATCCGAACGCTCAGCAGCGGGCGTCACGAGCGTCGCCACGTGGAACGCGCGGAAGCTTTGCCGATTTTTTGACCGAACAGGTACACGATGGGCCCTTATCGCAGACATCCTCTTCTCTTCTGGCTCGGAGGGGTAT
Organism: uncultured delta proteobacterium; assembly: GCA_963850125.1. GTDB lineage: Bacteria > Desulfobacterota > Binatia > Binatales > Binataceae > Binatus. Next base: position 190,099 of record CAWKKB010000009.1, read on the forward strand.
TCGCGACGCTAGCCGCCGCGTTGTTCATCGCGTCGTTCTTCCTCGATGACATCGTGCGGGCGCGAACCCAGGCTGCGATGAACCAGAAGCTCAAGGGCTACCATGTGGCGCTCGCGCATGCGCATCTGCAATTGCTCGACGGAGTTCTCACGTTGAATGGCCTCAAGGTCATGCAGCAAGAGCATCCGCGTCCCGCGGTCGCCGACATCGCCACGATGCGCTTCACGATCCAGGTGAAGGAACTTTTTTCGCGGCGCGTGGTAGCCGACGTGCTCCTGTCGCGTCCGAAAATCCACATCGATCAGACGCAGTTGGTGGCGGAAAAGAAGAGCAGCGTGCCGCTCCGGCAGAAGGGGTGGCAGGATGCGCTCGAAGCTGCCTACCCGTTCAAGATCAACCGTTTCACTATCTACGACGGGGACGTCGTCTATATCCAGGATCAGGTGAATCCTCCGTTGCACCTGGCGAATCTCAATTTCACCGCCGATAACATCCGCAATATTCACGCGCCCGAGAACGATTACCCGTCACGGTTCCACGCCAACCTGGTGATCTTCGAAACCGGCCGAGCGACGATTGACGGGCATGCGAACTTTCTCGAAGAGCCTTTCCCGGGCGCCCGCGCGAAGTACACCATTACGAACGTGCCGCTGAGCGCCTTCGATCCTGAGATTCGCCAGATCAATCTCGATGTGAGCGGTGGGCGGCTGTCGAGCGACGGTCTGCTCGAATACTCGCCCAAGATAACCAGGGTCGAGGTCGACGGCGCCACTATCGACGGGGTTAACGTCGGTTATGTTCATACGCCGGCGACTCAACAGGCGGAAGCGAAGCGGGTAAAAGAAACCGGCAAGGAGATTGAGAAGCAGAACAATCGCCCGGCGGTGGAAATCAGCGTCCACGATTTGAACATCATTCACAGCAACTTCGCATACACCGACAAAACCACCAACCCGAACTATAAGCTCTTCATCAACGACACCGACCTGACGATCAAGAATCTCTCCAATCATCAAACGCAAGGACCCGCGGAGTTGACGCTTCGCGGCAAGTTCATGGGCAGCGGCGATACCAGCGTAGCGGGCGACTTTCTAGCCAGTCAGCAGGGGCCCACAATCAACATGAAGGTCGCGATGCAGAATGCCGATCTGACCTCGATGAACGACCTCTTGCGCGCATTCGGTCGCTTCGACGTCGCGGCAGGCCAGCTCTCGGTGTACTCGCAGATCGCTATCAAGGACGGCAACATCGACGGTTACGTGAAGCCGATGTTCGCGAACCTCAAAGTCTACGACTACCAGAAGGACAAGGACACGAGCGTTCTGCATCAGGCCAAGGAGCTGGCGATTGGCGGCGCGTCTCATCTCTTCAAGAATCACAGCACTGAAAAGGTGGCGGCCGACGTAGACCTGAAGGGAAAACTGACGAGTCCGGATGTAAGCACGTGGCAGGCGCTCGCGCAGGTGCTGCGCAATGCGTTCATCGAGGCGATAATACCCGGATTCGATCGCGCGGTCGCCTCGAACGGCAGTGCCGATACCGTCAAACAGGCGCGCGCGCACTAGTCGCGCTACGCCGCAGACTTGTCTTCGCGCCCCAGCTCTTCGGTGATTACTTCCTGGGTGCCGAACCAATTGTAGAAGAAGCCGCTTACTGCGGCGCCTGCGATTGGCGCGACCCAGAAGAGCCATAGCTGCGAGAGTGCCCATCCGCCGACGAAAAGCGCGGGACCGGTGCTACGCGCGGGATTTACCGAGGTGTTGTCTACCGGGATGCTGATCAGGTGAATCAGGGTTAGAACCAGCCCGATGGGAATAGGCGCGAATCCGGCGACGACGCGCTTGTCGGTCGAGCCGAGAATCACGAGCAGGAAGATGAAAGTCAGCACGAACTCAGCGACGAATGCCGCTCCCATGCTGTAGCCGCCCGGAGAATGCGCGCCGTAGCCGTTGGAGGCGAACCCGTTGCTCAAGTCGAATCCCGGACCGCCGCTCGCGATTACGTAAAGCACCGTCGACGCGAGGACGGCACCAATCAGTTGCGCAATGATGTACGTTGGGACCTCGCGACCGGGGAATCGCTTGCCAGCCCACAATCCTATCGTCACCGCGGGATTGATGTGGCATCCGGAAATCGTTCCTATTGTAAAGGCCATCGTGAGCAATGTCAGACCGAACGCCAGCGCCACTCCCAGGAATCCGATTCCAGTCTTCGGGAAGCCGGCCGCAAGCACCGCGCTGCCACATCCTCCGAAGACCAACCAGAAGGTGCCGATCAACTCTGCGGCAAAGCGTCGTGACATACTCATGGCCGCCTCCTCGACGATCAGAGATGTGATCTCGGCTCAGCCCTATCGCGGCAACGAGTTAAACGCAAACCAGAAAGGCGCGTCAGAACAAATCGCTACTTCTTGACCGCCTCGACGTCGATTGAGATTGCGACCTCGTCGCCAACCATCACGCCGCCTGAGTCGAGCATCTTGTTCCACTTAAGCCCGAAATCGCCGCGGTTGATTTTGGTCGTGGCCGATGCGCCTGCGCGAGTGGTGCCCATCACGTTAATCGGGGCCCCGGAGCTTTCGACCTCGAGCACGACCGGCTTTGTGACGCCGTGAAGCGTCAGATCGCCGGTCACTTTCCACTTGTTCGGCCCATCAGCTTCGACCTTGGTCGATGTGAATGTGATGGTCGGGTACTTGGCGACGTCGAGAAAGTCCGGACTCTTAAGATGGGTGTCGCGCTTCTCGACCCGGGTGTCGATCGATGCCGCGTCGATAGTCGCGTCAATTTTCGCCGAAGTGGGATCGTTGCCGTTGACAGTAACCGTCCCCGAGGTCTTCTGAAATTGCCCCTTCACGTTCGAGATCATCATGTGCCGCACCGTGAACTCGACGTTGGTATGCGCGGGATCGATGTGCCAGGTGTCGGCGTTAGCAAGGACTGGTAATGCGATCGCGAGTGAGATGGCGAGTGCGGTTTTCGAGATCCACGACTTCATGAGCAGGCTCCTTTGGGTCGGTTAGCGAGCATTCAACACACGAAGTGGGTGTCTGGCAAGGCGGAACTATCATGGCTCCTCGTCCATCCCGACCGATTTGAGGCTGGTAAGCAGCACGATGCCGGCAATTAAAATGATCAAGCCGCATAGCACGACCGCCTTCATTGGGCCCAGGTGCGAGCCCATGTAGCCGACCTCGAGCGCGCCGATTGGCGTCATCCCCACGGCCGCGAGCTGATAGGTGCTCATCACGCGGCCGCGCAGATCGTCGCTGACGAACATCTGCACGAGCGTGTTGTTGCTTGCCCTGAAGTTGGTCAGTCCCGCGCCGATCACGAATTGCGCGGCCAGTGAGATTGGGAACGAGTGCGATATCCCGAAGACCACGATTCCAATCGCAGAGAGAAAAAGCCCCACGAGGAGATTGTTCCTGATCCCGCGCGTCGAAACGCGCGAGGCCAGCGTGACCGCGCCGACGACCGAGCCGAGTCCCTGTATCGCGACCAGGAATCCGTATGTGCGCGCGTCGCCGTGCAGCACGTTTTTCGCGAACAGCGGAACCAGCACCAGGTACTGATAGCCGAAGCCGTTGGTCACCGCCGCCAGCGCCATCTGGTAGAAAATCGGGCGGTTGGCCCACACGTAGGCAAGTCCCTCGCGCAGTTGATGAATCATGCGCGTGCCGACTCCGGCGATAACGCGGACGGGAATATCCATCTGGGTCAGGCTCCAGATGACGGCGAGGAAACTCACGCCGTTCAAGAAAAAGCAGGTGCCGATGCCAAGCCACGCGATGAGCAATCCCGCGGCTGCAGGACCGAGCATGCGCGCACTGTTGAACATCATCGAGTTGAGCGCGATCGCGTTGGCGAGATCTTCGTAACCCACCATCTCGACCACGAACGATTGGCGGCCGGGCATGTCAAACGAGCCGACGGTGCCGTTGAATGCCGCAAGCAGTATGACGTACCCGACGCGGACGGTGCCGGTCCACGTCAGCGCGGCCAACGTGAATGCGCTCAGCATCAGCAGGATTTGCGTCGTGATTATCAAGCGTCGGCGATCGACGCGGTCGACGATAACGCCCGCAAACAAACCGACCAGGAGGATCGGAGTGAACTGCGCGAACGATACCACCCCCAGCATCGTCGCCGAGTTCGTCAGCTTCAGGACCAGCCACGCTTGCGCGGCGCTCTGCATCCAGGTACCGGCGAGCGAGGTTAGCTGGCCGAAAAAATATAGCCGATAGTTGCGATGGCGCAGCGCGCGAAACGCACCCTTGCTGGAATCGTCATCGGGCGGTTGGAGCTGGTCGGACTGACCGGTCTCCACCGCGGGCGCGGCGTCGCCCTCAGGCACGGCGCGCCGACTTGCTGTTGAACGCGGCGATACGTTCGCGCATATCCGGTCCGACGCCGGGATTTCGGTAGACCTCGTGCGCGAGGCCGGCGCCGAGCGGCACGCCGTCGGTCTCGATCAGCAGGCGCTTGTTCGCGCGATGACTGAACCACGAGTTGGCGAGGATCGTGTCGGCCAGCGCGCGGATTTCCTGGTCGAACGAATCGTCGGGTACGCAGATGTTGGCGAGTCCCATAGCGACCGCTTCGACGCCCGAGTAGGTGCGGCAGGTCAGCATCATCTCGCGCGCCTTGGACGGGCCGACGCGTCGCGGCAGCCGCTGGGTCATCCCCCAGATGGGAGTCAGCGCCCATCGCGCATGAGTGTCGGCGAACTTCGCCGACTCAGCCGCAACGATCAGATCTCCCGCCAGCGCCAACTCAAGCGCGCCGGTGTAGCAATGTCCATGCACGGCCGAAATGACCGGCTGCGGCAAATCCGCAAGCCGCTCGATCGTCTCGGACTGAAAATTCGGCTTCGGCGGGCGCTCGCCCTTGGCGATGTCGGCGAGATCGTGCCCCGCGGAGAAGCACTTACCCGCGCCGCGCACGACGACCAAACCGATGCGATCGGTCTCGCGCGCGATTTGGTCCACGTAGGCGCGCAATTCGACAAACATCTCGAGGTTGAGTGAGTTCAGTTTCTCAGGACGATTCAGCGTGAGCGTGGCGAGACCGTCCCGGTCTTCGCGAAGTACTAATCCAGTCATGATTTGTCCTCCGATCGATCGCAGATTAATCAGCACGCCGCAGGTTCGCAAATATGCCAGTCCGAAATTCATCCGGGCGTTTGACAGATCGGCCGGATCTTTACTAGATATTGAGCACGTTCATAACTGAGTGTGCTCAGTTTCCACAGGATCATGCAGAACGACACTCCAGGCCGGATCGAACGCAGCAAGCGTGACAAGCTCGAGCGGATAAAGCGCGCGGCCCGAAGACTGTTCGGGCGCAAGGGCTTCGAAGCCACCACCACCCGCGAGATCGCGTCAGCCGCAGATATCGGCGCAGGCACATTGTTCCTCTATGCGGGCACCAAGGAGGACCTGCTGGTCCTGATCTTCCGCGAGGAGGTGGGCAGGGTCGTCACTGACGCGTTCGCCACGATGCCCGCGCGGCCGCTGCTCGAGCAGGTGCTGCATCTGTTTGGATCGATGATCGCGCTGCACGAGCGGGATCGCGGGTTGGCGCGCGTGTTCGTGAAGGAACTGCCGTTCGTCGAGGATCGTCGTCACGGCGTGGCCGAATTGATGGCGGCGCAGCTCGCCGGGATTGCCAACCTTATCGAGCAAGCGAAGGCGCGCGGCGAACTCAGGGCGGACGTGCCGGCGACGCGCCTCGCGCACAGTCTGTTCGCCCTCTTCTTCTTTCAGCTGCAGCGATGGCTTGGCGGCGATCCGATCACTAGCCGGCAGCGCGACGAAAGACTGCGGGCAGCGCTCAAACTGCAGCTCGACGGTTTGCGCAACGAGCCCGCAAAAATGCTGGCAACCAAAAAATCCAGTCCGGCCCGGCGCGCCGCCTCCACCGTCGCGGCGAGACGGAACGGACGAGGAGGTCGCTGATGGCAGCACGGACCGGACGCGAGTTTCTTGCGGGGCTGTCGAAGCCGCGCGAGCTATGGGTGGGCGACGACAAGGTGACCGACATCGTGTCGCATCCGGCGTTCGCGGGAGCGGCGAATACGCTGGCGCAGATTTTCGATCTTCAGCATCAGGCGCGCGACGTCTGCCTGATGCCAGACCCGGATACCGGCGAGCCGATCAATGTGAGCCATATGATTCCGCGTTCGCGCGCCGACCTCGAGCGCCGCCACACATGCCTGCAGACAATCGCGGAGTTCACCGTCGGCCTGATGGGCCGCACGCCGGACTACATGAACGTCACCTTCGCGGGCTTCGCGGGACGGGCCGACGAATGGGCCGTCAACGGCAACGAGCGCGGCGCCGCGAACCTGGTCGCATACCAGAAGTTACTCGCGCGCAAGGATCTCTCGCTGACGCACACTATCGTTCATCCCACGATCGACAAGGCCAAGGGTGACGTGCCCGAGCCGGGTAACGAGGTCGCGCTGCACAAGGTCGCCGACACTGCGCATGGGATCGTCGTGCGTGGCGCGAGGATCCTCGCGACGCTCGCGCCGTTCGCCGACGAAATCGCGGTCTATCCGGCGATGCCGCTGCTCGAGGGCACCGACGCGTACGCGCTTTCATTTTGCGTGCCGATGGACACGCCGGGATTGAAGTTCATCTGTCGCGACAGTTGCTCGACCGCACAGAATCGCTTCGACCATCCGCTGTCGAGCCGCTTCGACGAGCAGGATGCGTTCATGATTTTCGACGACGTCGAAGTCCCGCGCGACCGCGTCTTTATCAACGCCAACCTGGTCGCCTACAACACCGTGATGGCGACCGGCTGGTATCCGAACATCATGCAGCAGACGATGATTCGGGCGCAGACCAAGCTCGAGTTCGCCTACGGGCTGGCGAACCGGATGGCCGAAGCGATCAACGATTCGTCGCCGGCGACCAGGCAGATGCTCGGCGAAATCTGGACCTACGCGGAATTCACGCGCGCCGCGATTCATAGCGCGGAGGTCGAGGCGTTCGAGTATGGCAACGGCGTGTGGTTCCCCAACGGCGGTCCGCTCGCGGCGTTGCGAGCGGCGCTGCCGACCTGGTTTCCGCGCGTCGGCGAGATCATCACCCTGATCGGATCGCACAATCTCCTGGCCGCGCCGACCGATGCGCAGCTCAACGATCCTAAACTCCGTCCGCTCATCGACCGCTATCTGCGCGGCGCGGGCACGACGAACGCCGAGGAGCGCGCGCGAGTCTTCCGGCTGGCGTGGGATTTTGTCGGCAGCGCGCTGGCGAGCCGCAATGAATTGTACGAGCGCTTTTACCTGGCGTCGGGCGCGCGAAACTATCAGTTGGCACAGGCGCTCGCACCCAAGGAACGGGCGCAACGGCTGGTGGACGAATTACTCGGGCTGAAAGCAGCCGATCCTCGTAATCACGCGGAACCCGAAAAGAAAATAATCGGATTGCCAAAATCGGCGGCGGATTTCTCACGAAGATAGGAGGGTTCCAATAAATTCTCGACCGCGGTCAGAATTGACTTTAGTCATGAACGGAGTTAAAGCCAGCCTTTGCGGAGGCCGTCTCGGTCCTGCAAATCCAATTCAACCGCGGGAGGAAATCTCGATGTTCGTCCGCAATTGCTGGTACATGGCTGGCTGGAGCCGCGACTTCGCGCGCGACGAGTTGAAAGCGGTGACGATGTTGAATGACCCGATAGTTATCTATCGCAAAGGCGACGGCGGCCTGGTTGCCCTCCAGGACCGGTGCTGCCATCGGTTCGCGCCGCTCTCGCTCGGACGCATCGAGCACGACGACCTTCGATGCATGTATCACGGGCTGAAGTTCGCGCCATCGGGAAAGTGCATCGAAATTCCCTTCCAATCGAAGATTCCGCCGCAGGCGTGCGTGCGATCATATCCGATGGTCGACAAGTACAGCGGTGGCTGGATCTGGATGGGCGATCCCGAGCGCGCGGACGAGTCGCTGATCCCCGATTTCGTGGGAATCGACGATCCGCGCTGGGCGATGCTCCCCGGACGGATGGACTACAACGCCAACTACATGCTCATCAACGACAACCTGCTCGACCTCTCGCACATCCCGTTTCTGCATCGCTACAGTCTCGGCGCTAACCTGACGCCCGAGGGCGTCACGCGGCCAGTCGTGACCAAACTCGAGCGCGCGGTTCGGGTTCAGAACTGGTTGATCGGCGAGCCGTCGCAGATGGACGCGGAGATCCGCGGCGTGAGGACCAACATCTGGCAGACCTACGACTTCGTGGTGCCGGGCGTGTTCCTGCTCCGCGCAGACTTCTATCCGCACGGGACCGCCGACAGGTTCCCGGAGTGCGAACCGCAAGGCGTGCAGCCGATTCACCGCCAGTTCACCTGTCAGGCGGTGACGCCAATTACCAACGATCGCGCGTGCTATTTCTTCGCGTACGGCCCCTGGCAGCAGGACGCTAAATTGATGGAACACTTCTATCAACTCGGTCTGAAGGCATTCAACGAAGACCGGACGATGATCGAAGCGCAACAGGCGAACATTAATCGCTCGCGCGACGCCTCGATGCTCACGACGGCCTCGGACGGCGCGCTGTCGCAGTTCAGAAGAATGATGAGCAGGTTGATGGAGGATGAGGCGCAAGGGATTGCAGTCGCGGCACCGTCGCTCGACAGAGAGGCGCGGGCCTGATGGCAGCCGCGGGCATCGTCGAGGTCGTTGGCCGCGCGGAGCGCAACAAACGCGACAAGCGCGCACGGCTGATCGCCGCAGCGCGAGAACTGTTCCGCATCAAGGGCTTCGAGCAGACGACCACCAGCGAGATAGCCGAGCGCGCCGACGTCGGGAAAGGGACGCTTTTCTTCCATGCTCGATCGAAAGACGAGCTGCTGGTGATGGTGTTCCAGGAGGATATGGGCCGCACCATCGATCGCGCGTTCGCGACTGTGCCCAAGGCGCCGTTGCTGGACCAAGCGATGCACGTGTTCAACGCGATGCTGAAACAGGATCAGCGCGAATTTGAGCTGGCACAAATCTTTGTCAAGGAACTCGCGTTCGTGAAGGGCGATCACCACGGAATCGACGCCGTCACGGAAGCGTTCTTCAGCCGGATGAGCGTGCTGATCGAGCAAGCGCAGCGGCGCGGTGAAATCAAAGCCTCGGTCGATCCCGCGCTGCTCGCTTACAACATGTTCGCGCTTCACTTTTCATTCCTGGTCGTTTGGCTCGGTACCGGCCTGCGGACGCCCGATCCATCCAAGCCCTCGATGCGCCAAATGCTGGAACTGCAGCTCCTCGGACTACTCGAATCGCCGGCGGTAGTAAGACCCGGCAGCCGTAATGCGAGACTCTTGGAGGTTACCAAATGGAAAGCGCCAAAGTAGCGGGAGTGGAAGTTTCAACCGCGCATTTCATCGACGGCAAGCGCGTCGCGTCGAAGCGGACGTTTGAGGTCTGCTCGCCAATCGACGGAAAACATCTTGCCGACGTAAGCGCTGGCGGCGCGTCTGAAGTCGATGCGGCGGTGACCGCAGCGCGGCGCGCATTTCCGAAATGGGCAGCGCTGGGGCCCGACGGACGTCATCGTGTTCTGAAAAAATTCGCGCAGGCGATCCTCGATCATGCGAAGGAGCTTTCCGCGGTCGAGACTGCCGACAACGGATCGCTGCTGATGGGCAATCTCGCACGCGTGATTCCGCGCGCCGCTCAAAATATCGAGTTCTTCGCCGAACGCGCGTTGAAATTGGGGCACGAGCAAATCGACTCGCCCGAGGTTGTGAACCACGTGCGTTTCGATCCAGCCGGAGTCGCGGCCCTGATAACGCCGTGGAACGGTCCGTTCATGCTCACGACGTGGAAGGTCGGGCCTGCGCTGGCGGCCGGCGACACGGTGGTCGTCAAGCCGCCCGAATGGGCACCGCTCACTTGCTCGATGATGGCCGATCTCGCCACCGAGGCCGGCATCCCCGCCGGCGTCCTCAACGTCGTGCAGGGTATCGGGGAAGAAGCCGGCGCCGCGCTCGCCGCCCATCCCGATTTAGACCGGCTGAGTTTCACCGGATCGACCGAGACCGCGAAGCTAATCGGCCAGTCCACCGCGCGCTCGCTCACCCCCGTCAGCTTCGAGCTCGGCGGCAAGTCTCCTTATATAGTGTGCGTCGATGCCGACCTCGACGCGGCCGCGCAGACTGCCGCCGGCCAGTACATCAATGCGGGGCAGGTGTGTCTCGCGGGCACTCGGCTGCTGGTGGACGCTTCGGTTGCAGATGAATTCCAGAGCAAGTTTCGTGCGGCCGCCGCGCACATGACCGTCGGCGATCCGCGTGAGAAGAGCACCCGCGTCGGTCCGCTTATCACGCCCGAACATTTCAGACGCGTCGAGGGATTCGTGGACCGCGCGCTGAAGGCCGGCGTCAAACCGTTGTGGGGCGGCAAGCGTTCCGGCGTTGGCGAACTATACTTCGAGCCCACGCTCCTCGAGGGTGCGCGGCAGGACATGGAGATAGTGCAGCGCGAAGTTTTCGGTCCTGTCCTGACGTGGCAAACATTTCGCGACGAGGATGAGCTGATCGCGCTCGCCAACGGCACCCACTACGGGCTCGCCGCGATGATCTTCAGCAAGAATCAGGAACGTGCGATGCGCATAGCCGGTCGCGTCACGGCGGGAACGGTGTGGGTCAATTGCTTCTTCGTGCGCGAGCTCGCCGCTCCGTTCGGTGGCAGCCGCGATTCCGGCATCGGACGCGAAGGCGGCAACTGGAGCTTCGACTTCTACTGCGACGTCAAGAATATAGCAGCGCTGAAGGGATCGTTCGCCTGAAGACGCCAACAACTGAGTAATCGGAGAATAGCCAATGAGTGTACTAGATGGTCCCAGGCAGGAATGGCGGCGAGTCCTTCATGAGGGACAGCCGAAGTGGGTGCGTCCCGATGGCGATCGGCTTTTGTTGGGCGATGGACGCCACCTGGCCGATTCAGAGGCGACCTATTTGCCGCCATGCGACCCGACCAAGATTCTTTGCATCCATTTGAACTACGATTCGCGGCGCGTAGAGTTCAAAGCGCCGATGCTCGAGACGCCGACCTACTTCCAGAAGCCTGTCACAGCGCTGAATTCTCATCGCGGCGTGCTATGCCGGCCGGCAGGCCACAAGTACCTCAACTACGAGGGCGAAGTCGGCGCGATCATCGGCAAACCCGCGCGCAACGTCAGTCGCGAAGATAGTTGGGACTATATTGCCGGGTTCGCGCCTGCCAACGACGTCGGGTGCCAGGACTATCGCGACACCGACGCCGGCTCGATGCTCCGCGTGAAGGGTCAGGACGGCTTCTGTCCAATAGGCCCGGGAATAGTCAGTGGAGTAGACATTCGCAAATCAACTTTGCGTACTTACATCAATGGCAAGATGGTACAGGACGGCGCAATCTCGGAAATGCTATTTCCGATTGACTACATAGTCGCCGACTTGTCCCGATTCATCACCCTTCTGCCCGGCGACATCATACTATCCGGCACGCCGAAGAATTCCCGCCCGATGAACATTGGCGACCTGGTCGAAGTCGAGGTCAGTGGGCTCGGGCGGCTGTCGAATAAGGTTGTCGAAGCCCCTGCACCCGTGCATAAAGTTGGTCATCAGCCGACTGATACAGATTCAGTTCGGCGCGTCGCTCTTGGTTCCGATTGGGTCCGCACTGAAGCTCGCTGAACGCTCGGAGGAAAATATGATCCAGGTAACAGAGTTGGGCTACATGGGAATCGGGGTGAAAGACCTCGATGCGTGGAAAAATTTCGCGACCAATATAGTTGGATTCGAGCTGGCCGATGAAGGCGAGTCCGATCGATGCTATCTGCGGATGGACTACCTGCATCATCGGCTTATCCTGCATGCCGACGGTAGCGACGACCTCGCATACCTGGGATTCCGCGTCGCCGGCGCCGACGAATTCGCGCAAATGCAGCGACAGCTAGCCGAAGCAGGGATAAAGTTCCGCGTTGGCTCCGAGGACGAAGCCGATGAGCGCCGAGTGCTCGAGGTTCTGAAGCTTAGCGACCCCGATGGCAATCCCGTCGAGATCTTTCACGGGCCGCTGACTCAGTTCAGCAAGCCTTTCCATCCGGGCCGCGCGATGCATGGGCGATTCAAGACCGGCAGCGGAGGACTCGGCCATTGCATCGTGCGCGAGAGCGACGTCGATGCGGCCCAGCGCTTCTATGCACACCTCGGAATGCGCGGCGGCGTCGAGTACAAGTTTCGCGGCGGCAAGCGGACGATAGGGCTGGTCTTCATGCATTGCAACGACCGCGATCACACGGTTGCCTTCGGAGTCCCGGGCGGTGATCGGCGCCTCAATCATATTATGCTCGAGGTGGATAACCTCGACGACGTCGGCATGACCTACGACCTCGTGCGCAAGAACAAAATCCCGGTGACGATTACGCCGGGCAAGCACTCGAATGATCATATGTACTCATTCTATTTCCGTAATCCGTCGGGCTGGATGTTCGAATACGGCTGGGGCGCTCGCGCCGCCACCTACCAATCCGAATATTTTGGCGAAGACGTTTACGGACATCATCCGGAGGCGGGCGGCTTCGATATCAACGATATGAACGCCCAAAAGAAGTGAGCGGATACCGGGAACCTTGAATCGCGCGGGCAGAACTACTAACACCACAGTTAGCTATGGAAAATCTTGAAAATTTTCGGAAAGACACGCGCGCATGGCTGGAGGCGAATTGCCCTCCCGAGATGCGCCGCCCGACGCAGACCGAGGAAGACACCTGCTGGGGCGGACGGCATTGGAAATTTCAATCCGACGCGCAGCGGCTGTGGCTCGAGCGGATGGCGAAGAAGGGCTGGACGGTCCCGGAGTGGCCGCGTGAGTATGGCGGCGGCGGACTTTCGCGCGACGAGGCCAAAATTCTGCGCCAGGAAATGCGCGCGCTCAACTGCCGCTCTCCGCTCGACAGCTTCGGCATCTGGATGCTCGGGCCCGCGCTGCTGAAATACGGCTCCGAAGAACAGAAGCGCGAGCATCTGCCGAAAATCGCGCGCGGCGAGATTCGATGGTGCCAGGGATATTCAGAACCCGGCTCCGGTTCGGACCTCGCGTCGCTGCAGACCCGCGCCGAGGATAAGGGCGATCAGTTCCTGGTCAACGGCTCGAAGATCTGGACTTCGTACGCAGACAAAGCGGATTGGATTTTCTGCTTGGTGCGCACCGACCCCAACGCGCCCAAGCATGAGGGCATCAGCTTCCTGCTGTTCGACATGGAAAGCGCGGGAGTCTCGACCAAGCCGATCACTTTGATCTCCGGCGCGTCGCCGTTCTGCCAGACTTTCTTCGACGACGTGCTCGTGCCCAAGGCGAACCTCGTCGGCAAGCTCAACAAGGGATGGGATATCGCGAAGTACCTGCTGACTCACGAGCGCGACATGATCGGCGGTATGGGCAGCACGTCGGAGAACCGTTCGCTCGGGCAGATTGCGACCGACACCGTCGGCACCGACAACGGCGTGCTCGCGGACACCGTGCTGCGCGGGCAGATCGCCGCGTTCGAGATCGACGCGCTCGCTTTTCGACTAACGATGGATCGCGCGGGAGACATGGCCAAGGTCGGGCAGGCTCATCCTGCGGTGTCGTCATTGCTGAAGTACTACGGCACCGAGCTCAACAAGCGCCGGATGGAATTGGTAATGTCTGCCGGCGGCATGGACGCCCTTGAATGGGAAGGCGAGCGGTCGCGCGAGGGCCGCACCGCGCGGGCGTGGCTGCGTTCCAAGGCGAACTCGATCGAAGGCGGGACCAGCGAGGTTCAGCTCAACATCATCGCCAAGCGCATTCTGGGCCTGCCCGGTGCGTAGCCGCTGATGGCGTTAGTTCTCAACGACGAACAGACGATGCTGCGCGACAATGCGCGCGGCTTTTTGGCGAAGAATGCGCCGATCGCTCATCTGCGCGCGCTGCGGGACAATCGCGACGCCGACGGATTCTCGCGCGCGCTCTGGAAAAACTTCGTCGAGATGGGATGGGCCGGGATTCTCGTTCCGCAGGACTACGGCGGCCTTGGACTCGGGCATGTTGAGGCGGGAGTGGTGGCGGAGGAGTTGGGCCGCACGCTCACGCCCTCCCCTTTTCTTTCGACTGCCGTTCTCGCTGCGACCGCGATCGCGCGCGCGGGCAACGACAAGCAGAAAGAAAATTATCTGCCGAAAATTGTCGGCGGCGAGTTGATCGCAACCTTGGCGGTCGACGAATCCGCAAAGCATCATCCTGAGAGAATCGCGATGCCCGCCGCTCGCACCGGCAACAGCTTCAGGCTGAGCGGCGCCAAGACTTTCGTGATCGACGGCCACGTCGCGAATCTTCTGATCGTCGCCGCTCGCGCCTCGGGCAATCCCGGCGATACCGCCGGCATCACGCTGTTTCTGGTTGACGCCAACGCGCCGGGAGTTCGCGCCCAGCGGACGCCGAGCGTGGATTCTCACAACGTTGCGCGGATCACGTTCGAGGACGTGAATATCAGCGCCGACAACGTACTCGGCAAGATCGACGCGGGTTGGGACGTGCTCGAACGCGTGCTGAACGTGGGCCGCGCCGTCGTCGCGGCAGAGATGGTCGGCGCCAGTGAGGAAGCTTTCGGCCGCACGGTCGCATACATGAAAGAGCGCAAACAATTCGGCAAGGCGATCGGCGAATTCCAGGCCTTGCAGCATCGCGCCGCTCATCTCTATTGCGAACTCGAGGTCACGCGCGCGGCGGTGCTCAAGGCGCTGCAGACCCTCGACGATTCTAATGATCGCGCCGGTGCAATCGTTTCGGTGGCAAAAGCGCGCGCCGGACTTAGCGCCACGCTCGCGGTACAGGAAGCGGTGCAGATGCACGGCGGCATCGGGATGACCGACGAGTTCGACATCGGCTTGTTCATGAAACGGGTCCGCGTATGCCAGGAACTGTTCGGCGACTCGAACTTTCACGCCGATCGCCTGGCGCGCCTCAACCGCTACTGAAATTCCACAGGCAAATTTTGCGAGGGGTGCTCCCGATGAGCGATCGAGACTCCATTACGGTTGCGATCGTCGGCGCCGGTGAGATGGGCGCCGCGGTAGGACGCCGGCTGCACGAAGCCGGTGCGCGCGTGGTGACGTCGCTCGCGGGACGCAGCGCGGACAGCGTCGCGCGGGTTCGCAAACCCGGCGTCGAAGTAGTCAACGACGACGATTCGCTGGTGCGCGACGCGAGCTTCGTTCTATCGATCGTTCCCCCGGGCGTGGCGGTCGATGTCGCGAAGCGTCTTAGCGGTCCGATCAGGCGCGCCGATGAACCCCCGGTCTATGTCGAGTGCAACGCTATTTCGCCTGCGACTTGCCGCCGCATCTGTGAGCTGTTCAGCACGCACTTCATCGATGCCGGCATCATCGGCGGACCGCCGGTTGCCGGCACTCAGGATCCCGCAAAGGGTCCGCGCTATTACGCATCTGGCCGCGACGCTTATCTGCTGACACGGCTGGCCGACTTCGGTCTCGATATCGCGATTCTCGACGGTCCGGTTGGCGCCGCGTCCGGCCTGAAACTCTCTTACGCCGGATTGACCAAGGGCTTCACTGCGCTGTGCGCGACGATGCTGGGGGCTGCAGAACGCGAAGGACTTACTGATGCGCTGCGCGCGGAACTCGCGCGCACCCAGCCGAACTTCCTGAAGCATTTTGATCGCTTCGTTCCCGCGATGCGTCCGAAGGCGTACCGCTTTGTTGACGAGATGCGGCAGATCGCGGAGTTCGTCGGCAGTCCGGATGAAGGCGCGACGATCTACGAAGGCGCCGCCCTGCTTTATCAGCGTATCGCCCGGTCGTCCTAACACTATTCCCCGATCAGCCGGAGTCTGACGCAGCGCTGCGTTCACTTCACTCGCAGCCGGATATGCAACACGGCGGCGCCGACATTGCACCAAGGATCAATGTACCGATAGCTGTCAGAAGCGCACACTGGCGGGGTCGGCTGCGGACCAGCTAGCTCATCGCGGAATGAAAAGAGGCAGTGAGCGCCTGTGGGGCAATAGGACTGTGAGCAATCGAATGCGCGTCAACGTTTCTTTCGGGGTGGCGGTATCCATTTTGATGTTGCGCTGCTCTCTCAGTTTCGCTCAACAAACCGCATCAGGAAGCCCCACCGATGAAACGTCGTTGGCGGAGAAGGAATACGATCCGACGGGAGCGCTGACGCAGTTCAAGATCCAGGACATCTATACTCCAGCCGAATACGGCACGAATGCGCAGCCTAACACGCTGCAGTTTCGGCCACTCATGGCGGTCCGGCCACAGTTGTTCACTCCCCTGGAGCAGCTCATCCGGCCATCGATCCAGGTCGTCACTGTCCCTCGCAACAAGGGCGCGACGACTACCACTGCGCTCGACGACTTCCAACTACTGGACCTGTTCGTGATGCCTTGGCCGAACCAAAAGGAGATTCGCTTCCGATGGGGTGTCGGACCCTATTTCGTATTTCCGACTTCCACCAGTCAATTCACCGGCAAAGGAGCATGGCAGATGGGCCCGGCCTGGGCTTTCTCTTACCGGCAAATTCCCGGATTGAATATTGCGGGTTTGTTTCAGCAGGCTACGTCGTTTGCGTATTCGTCTTCGCATTCGGTCCCGCAGAGTTCGCTACAGATTCAACCGATGCTCTCCTATCAGCTAGGCCGCGGATGGTATGTGAAGTCGAGCGACTCAACCTGGACAATCAACTGGCGTCATAAGACTTCGACGCAAATGCCGATAAGCGCGGGATTCGGGAAAGTCTGGAAATTCGGCGAGGGTTACGCAATCGATACGTCATTCTCCGGCGAGTGGATGGCCTATAGACAGTTTTCAACTCAGACCGAACAATTCGGGTTGAGATTTCAAATGAATCTGCTGTTGCCGCAACTACAACTATGAGACGATTCGGCAGCCGGAAAACGACCAAGTGCCTGAAAGAGAGTCAGAAGGAATCTACATCAACGAGAAGTGAGGAATGCCATGAGAATTAATGTCATTAGTCGAATGTACTTGTTGTTAGCTGTTGCGGCATTTGGATGCGCGGGTGCGCAAGTAACGCAGCAGAGTTCAGCGGCTCCTATAACTGCGACGGCGCCAACTGTGGTCGTAGTCTATCCGTTTGCCGTCGATGCGTCCGACGTCTCGCTTAACTCCGGCATCTTTCAGGTAGCTTACAGAAACATGTCTGGAGAGGACCAGAGCGAGCAACAGGTTCAACTCGCTCATCAGACAGCGCAAAACATCTGCGTCCAAGTCGCGGCTAACCTGACGCAAAAAGGCATCACTACCACCTGCCTGCAGCGTGGAGTGCCTCCTACCGGGAACAACATCCTTGTGCTGGATGGGCAGTTCACCGATATAAGCGAAGGAAACCGGCTTCGCCGGATGGTTATCGGGCTAGGCGCCGGGGCTTCCAAGGTCGACACCGTGGTCCAGGTTATTCAGAAGACGCCCCAAGGCTCGACCGAGCTGCTGGACTTCGCCACCAGCGCCGACAGCGGCTACATGCCGGGAGCTGGAATAACAGGACCGGCAGGCGCAGCAGCGGGCGGAGCGGTTGCAGCCGCCTCGATTGGTGTGAACGTCGCCGCGGGTGGGGTAAAGAACGTTACCTCATCGACCGGATATCTGGTCGACAAGACCAGCGACCAGATCGTTCAGCAGATGGTGAACTACTACAACCGACAAGGATGGTCGTCCTAAGGACTAGGACTCGACGACAGTTAGAGAGAATCCTTTTATTCGAGCCTGGAGATACTGGATAGGACTCACGCTTTTAGATCGAGTTGAGGACGAACGCGAAGCGACGGATGCCTTCGGCGATTTGTTTTTCCGGCATCGACGCATAACCCAGCAGTAGTCCTACCTGCTTCGGCGGGCTCAGATAGAACGGCTCGACGGAGTAGACGCCAACGCCGGCGCGCGACGCGCGGATTCGCAACTCGCGCGACCTCGATGCGGGCAAGTCGCGCAGCCACAGCATCAGATGAAGACCGGCATTGATGCCTGATACGTGCGCGCGGCTGCCCAGATTGCGCTCGATCGCTTCAAGCATCGCAGCGCGACGACCGGCATTACGCGTGCGCATCCGGTGTAGATGCCGCTCGAAATGGCCTTCGCGGATGAAATCGACCAGCGCGGCCTGCGTGAGACTCGGTCCACCTGTGTCCATCAGCGCCTTGACCGAGCGGATCGGCTCGACCAGCCGCTCCGGAAGAATCATGTATCCCAGCCGCAGCGAGGGAAACATCACTTTCGAGAAGGTCGCCGCGTAGAGCACGCAACCGCTGTCGTCGAGCGCGGCGAACGCCTCGATCGGTCGACCCGAATAGCGGTACTCGCTGTCGTAGTCGTCCTCGAAGATGCAAGCGCCCGAACGCCGCGCCCACGCGAGAAGCTCGAGCCGCCGCCCCAGCGGCATGATTGCGCCCGTCGGAAACTGATGCGACGGAGTCACGATGGCGAGACGGCTGAGCGTGCGGCGCTGTGCGAGTTCCGCGGTGCGCAAGCCATGCTCGTCGACTGCAATGGTTTCGATTTTCGCGCCCGCCGCTTTCATCACGGTCCGCGCGCCGCGATAATGCGGCTCTTCCATCAAGACGACATCGCCGGGATCGACGAGCACGCGCGCGGCCAGGTCGAGGGCCTGCTGCGAGCCGTTGACCACAAGAATCTGATCGGGTGTGCACGCGATCGCTCGGGCACGGCCGGAGTATTCGGCGATCGCCTCGCGCAACGCGGGCAATCCTTCCGGCGGACCGTAGTCGAGATCGCGAATCGTGACGCGGCGCGCGCGGCGGGCCACGATGCGGCACCATGTATCATGCGGAAAGTCGGTGAACGACGGCGGACCGTAGCGGAAATCATAGGGCAGCACGTCGTGCCGCGGCGCCCACGTGAACCGTTCGCCATGCGAGGCTTCGACCACGCGGCGCGCGTACGCTGAGAGATGAACCGGCGACGCGGTCCGCACGGCAACAGGACGGCGTCGAGCGACGACGGTCGTCAGATAGCGCGGCAATTCGCGCGCGACAAAAGTGCCAGCGCCCTTGCGCGCCGTCAGGTAACCTTCGTCGAGCAGTTGCCGGTACGCCATTATCGCAACGTTGCGCGACACGCCCAGTTCGCGCGCGAGGTCACGGGTGGCGGGCACGCGCGTTGCCGCGGCCAATCGCCCGCCGAGGATCTGACCCCTGAGCGCACGGTAAACCTGGCCATACAAGGCGCCGTCCGCATCGAGCTTTAGGAACATACGCGCACCTCCGGGAAGCGACCGTACCACGCTCCAATTGGCGGCGAAAGTGGATCCTTGATTATTTCATAAAGTGGAACTGGTGATGGTCCACTCGTATCGGACGGCGAGCGCATGATTGACCTGATGGACGCAATCGAACAACTCAACCGGGACATGTTGCCCTTCGCAAAGCTGCTCGGGATCAGATTCATCACCGCGACGCCGGAATGCGTGACGGCGGAAATGAAGGTCCGCGAGGATATGTGCACGCGACCCGCGATTCTGCACGGCGGCGCGATGATGGCGCTGGCCGACACCCTCGGCGGCTGTGCGACTTCGTTGAATCTGCGCGACGGCGCGATGACCACCACGATTGAATCGAAGACCAACTTCATCGGCGCGGCGATGGTTGGCACCACCGTGCGCGCGGAGTGCGTCGCGATTCATCGCGGGCGCAGCACGATGGTTTGGCAGACGCGGGTGACGTCGGAGAACGGCAAGCTGTTCGCGATCGTCACGCAAACACAGATGGTGTTACCGGGCGAGCAGAAAAAGTGATCTGAAACATTTTGCACTGAATGGAGGACGACGATGAAGCTCTACTATTCTCCCCTGAGCGTCTACAGCGTCAAACCGCGGATCGCGATGTTCGAGAAGGCGATCGCGCACGAGACCCGGCTGGTCAACTGGACGCCGAGCACGGGATGGATCAAGCCGGAGGAACTGCCGCGGCTTAATCCGAAGGCGCAGATACCGGTGCTGGTGGACGGCGAGACCGTTGTCTATGACTCGACGATCATTGCCGAATATCTCGACGAGCGATTTCCTAAGCCAGCGCTTTTCCCCGCTGGTGTGACGGAGCGCGCGCGATGCAGGATGCTCGAGGATCTCGGCGACACGCTGCTGGCGCCGAACCTCGGCGTCCTGGTGCGCGAGGTGCTTTTGAAACCGGACGCGTCGGCGCGAGATCGAGATGCGGTGGCCCAGACGAAGGCCGAACTCGCGCGACAATATCAGCGACTCGATCGCGAGCTGGGCAGGCACGAATACCTATGCGGCGAATTCAGCGTCGCCGATATCTCGTGCTTTTCGCCAATCAACATCGCGTCGTTGATGGAGGGCTCGCCGTCTCCAGATTTCAGCAACCTGGCGAATTGGCTGTCGCGAATCATCAAGCGTCCGAGCGTCGCGCGCTACCTTGCGGAATTTTCCGAAGCGACCGCACCGCTGAGAGCGCCGGCCCAGGCAGCATCTGCGCACGCATAGCGAATCTGCCAAAGCCATAAACACCGCGGCAAAGTGGGTGAACCTCGATAGGGTTTCACCCACTTTGCTTATCGGTTGCGACCCAGCTCGGCCAAGGCTATGTGATCGAACAATTGACTCTTCACTGAACGGTGATCAGCGAGTGTTATGGCGACTCAGCTTGTAGATGGACCGAAGACGGCGGCGAAGACCTTTTTGTTTGCGCATGGCGCCGGAGCAACGATGGATTCGCCATTCATGCAGCGCGTCGCCGAGGGAGTGGCAGCGTCCGGCGTTCGCGTGATTCGGTTCGAATTTCCGTACATGCAGCGGCGGAGGGAGACTGGCAAGAGAGGCGCACCAGACCCGCCGCGCGTTTTGATGCAATCGTTTCGCGATGCAATCGACGAACTCGGTGGCGGCAACAAGCTTGTGATCGGCGGCAAATCGATGGGCGGCAGGATCGCGAGTATGGTCGCCGATGACGCCGAGGTGATCGGACTAGTGTGCCTCGGCTATCCGTTTCATCCGCCGGGCAAGCTCGAGAAAACGCGGACCGATCATCTGGAAAATCTGCGGACTCCGACTCTGATCGTGCAGGGGACGCGCGACAGCTTTGGCAGCCCTGAGGAAGTTCGCAACTATAAGCTATCGCCCGCGATTCGGATCGAGTGGCTCGAAGACGGCGACCACTCCTTCAAGCCGCGCGCACGTAGCGGCCGCACCGAGACTGACAACGTACGCGCAGCGATCGCATTCGTCGCTGAGTTCATAGCCCGAGCATAAGGACTTTTAGTTCTTCTCAACGTGATTTGCCGACCCGGAATCCTTGAGGGATACCTTGACGCGATCAACGCTGGCATGGATCGACTCAGTGCGCGCTTCAGGACGGTCACGATCTACGGCTACGGCGTGCTGGTCGGAATATCCACCGCTGCGATAGGGATAGGAACTTCCATAACTGCTGTAGCTGCTTCTGTAGCCGCTATTTTAGCCGTAGGGATTGTTGGAGTAACCGGACCCGCCGCCGTAACAGCCTCCGGCGACAGTCGCAATCAGGATTCCGCCCAACGTCATTACTATTTTTCGATAGTTAGTTGCTTTCATGTTTTCTTCCTTAAGATTCACGAGCGTTCTTGATGGACGCTGCGGCTTTTATCGACGCCTTTTCTCTCTTGTCTTTCGCGGCCCGACGCGCTGTCGCGTTCAGACGATCTGACCCACCGTCACCATAGTGCCGTGCGTGGAATCGGTCGCAATCGCCAATCTGGCCGCGTGTCGCGGCGTAGTTTTCAGTCCATTCGGGGTGATGCGACATGACCCAGTCGTGCTGGTTGTGAAGCCACCAGCTCGCATCGTGCCATTGCTGTTGATTGTCATAGTCGCCCCATGACTTTTGCCACGAAATTGCAGCGGCCGGTGCAGCGAATGTCAGGAGCATCGCTCCGGCGACTGTGATCGCGGCCAGAGTGTTCCGGATCGGATGGAAACGAGGTCGTCCCATAGGGCCTCCCTCAAGCCTTCCTGTCTTACAATTGATGTTGGTCTAGCAGAGCGTGGTCAAAGGCGAGCAGAAGGGCCACAGGTCGAACTGGATCAAAGTCGGGCTCGATTCGTTTTACGATTCCGACAACGCAGAGGCTACTCCATTACAGACAAAGCTGTCAAATTAGCCACCCTAATTAGTCAATGAGTCTCCAGTCACCATACTCAGTTACTAGTCGCGGCATTCACCACCTGGCTATTGGTCTTCAGGATAAGAGCATCGTTGGCCTCGAAAATGCCAAGGCATTGGCGACGGAAACGCAACATAGGACGCTGGATATGTCCCACGTTGCGCCGTCGCGTTCCGAACTCTGGCCGCTAATGGTTGTCCTGAGTATCGCCCACAGTAGTGCAGAATTTTGGTGAGGGCGGCGTGTTGTTATAGAAGCAACCCTGGGCCAAGGCCATTGACGCAGCGACGAATGGGATATTCCAAGGCGAATTCACAGTCAAAGTCGGTGGTGGCGGCATAGGATTCGGAATCGTCATCGTTTTTGGGAAACAAGACAGTGGTGGCCGCAAGGCGTCCCGCCCCGCCTGGGTGGGCACAGTCGCGAAGGTACTTCCCAAGGTGAACGAGAACCCGTACGCGCCGGCGTCCGGATAGTCTACGTCACTGATCGCCCATTTGCAGAACGAGGCCGGCCCAGTGCTAGGGCCGCTGGTGTCGGTCTTACCCTGGCAATCGTTGTACAGATAGAACTGGCCTAGCGGATCGCTGGGGTTGTCGGGGATGTTGCACTCACAGTCCGAGTTTGTCGTGTTCCACGCGCACATCGTTGACGGCTGGCAACGAGTCTCGCTCGGATTCGAGGAATTATAGATCGAGTTGTTGTAGTCGGTCGGGAATCCGCTCCCGCCCGCGGCGCTGAGATCCACCGTAACCGTCAGTATGCCTCCTCCTGCGGGCGGCATGCCGGTATCCGTGGGTTGGTACGTCTTGGTCCATCCGGTAGGCCACGTGAAGGTCTTGAACGCGGCGGCCGCAGTGGAGACATCGGCCTTCTCGGCCGTCACGGAATCCAGGAACGTAGTAGTGTCGAGGCCTTTGCCCACGAATATCTGGTAAGTCTCCTTGGTGGCTAAGGCGGTTGTGGATGGAGGGCCTGGTTTCGCGAAAAGCAGAAACACGTGGTACTTCTTGTTCGCCTGGAACACGCTGTACAAATTCCCCGCCTGACCCTGCGTGGCCTGGTCCACTGTTGTGTCGATGTAGAAGAGCCCGTCATTCGGCGCCATCGTTTCGCGCTGACCGGTGGCCTGCGATGACATCCGGATGAAGGGCGCCTTGGTTTCGCCTGGATTCAGATACTGGCGATATAGCGGGACGCCATAACACCTCGCGTTAGCGCAGTCGTATGTCCATGTCCACGGAACAGGTGTCGCATTGGGATCGTTGCAGGCGCCCTTGTTAGGCGGCTCGCCTTCTCCGGCGTTGGGGATTGTCGCGCAATCCGGGTACACAACCGTGGTGACGTAGTCGTAGGGGCTGGTAATGGCGGTACCTTCGGTATTGGCTGCCACGTCGGATCTGCACTCGACATCCTGAGTAGGTGCCTGGAAAAATGGATCCTGGTTGACTGAAACCGTCTCCACCAGGCCGGTCAGCGAACCATCGTCATCGTTCAGTTCAGTCTGCCGATCGATATCGGTGAAATCGGGGCTGAACATATTCGGTTGGCTGTTGCAGTAGAGCGACTTGGTGACGTTGTTGTCAGTCATGTAGGTGCCCGTCACGAATTTGGGTTCGATCACGTAATGGTGAATATCAACGTTATTGAAATAGAGATTTGTCGAATGGAAGGAGGGCGGATAGTAGAACCCGTTCGGTTGTTTCCATGCGATCGCCGCGTTGGGAAGATAGCAGGCTGACGGCGGCAGCCCGGCGCCTGCAAAGACACCAGGGAGACCCAGTTGCGTTCCTTGCATCCATTTGCTGTTAAAGCACCGAGTATCGATGCCGGGGGTAGTAGTATTGCAGTCCGTGAGCGGAGTCGTGGTGATGTCGAGAAAGGCGTTTGAGTCCTCCAGCGCTGGACCATCGTAAATGTTGAAGAACCGTTGGTTGGTCGAATAGCTGTCCCGATTGAAGGCAACTCCGAGATCGTTTTTATTGGCGTCAACCGGAATGCAAAAGTTCGTGGCGGGCTGCACGTTGCCACAGGCGACGCCGTTGGGGTTGACCGGACCTCCGTTGGAGGCATAGGGGTTGGCCGCAAAAGTCTGGGTATTGCCGATAAAAACACTCTTTCTGGCCAGGTCCCAAATCCCGAGCAACGCATCGGCTCGAGTATAGCCGCCGCCGGTCACGAAGGTGAGGCCACCGTTGAGAACGTCGGTGATCGCGCTGTTCAGGATCAGGTTGAATTGCGGGCGGACCCAGATGGCGGCGAAGTTTTTCGCAGCAAAGTTGAAGGATGTTGTGAAGCGGTCTAAGACAAGAACCATGCAGTTACCAAGAGCGCCATTGCTGCATTGTGGTTGAGTACTGCAATCGCCGGTCAGACTCGGACATTTCGTCGGGTGTCGATTTCCTCCCGCATTTACCCGCGGGTAGAAGGTTTCGTTCTCTATGTCGGGTGCTTTCTTGTCCTTTGCCGTGCCCACCGGCAGCGGCAGAAGAGGGTTGTTGATTGAATTGAACTGAACCTTCGCCTGGTCGATAGTAAAATTCGTATTTACGCCGGCGCAGAAAGCGGTATTACCGTTGATATGGAAGGCCATCATCGCCGTCGAGCAGCTATTGCCGAGAAATTCCATGAGGGGCGAAGTCGCTTGATTGCCGAAATTCTTCTGCTCGGAGGCGTAACCAGTCCAGAACATATTTCGTGATCCGGCACTGTTGGCGCCCGGCGGCATCCAATAACAATTGCCGCACATCTCGGCGCCGACCGCCATGTTGTACTCGAAGTCGTTCCAGCCATTCATGATCCAGAACAGCGAGGGATGCTCGAAGTCAGAGTCGTAAGGTGTGTTTTCGGAGTTGGCGGGATACGGCGTCCCGTCGCCGAACTTGTTGTTGGCAAGAATTCCGGGAACCAGCCGATTGTTCGCGAAATCGTTGACCGCCGCGATCGCTGAGACTCCGAGATTTGCATAGAGCTGGTTGCCAGTCTCAGTGCCGTCCTCGAGATAGTAGCCCATTCCAATCGACCGGTAGCCTACGTTGCGGGCCAGCAGGACTCCTTGCGTCGCATGCAGGACGATAAAGCGCGTCATCGAGTCCCACACCGAGCTGTCGTTTATGAAGGTTCCTGGGGGAACCTGGCGCGCCATATGGAAGTGCACTGGATAGTGCCCTATCCTGCCGCCTTCTCCGAGTTGATTAAACTCAACTCCCTGAATCTGAAGCTGCTTGAAGCCCTGCCTGAAGACAACGTGCCCGCCGAAATAGGTCGCCGGGTCAGGCACGGGCGGGACGGCAGGAGCCTTAAGATCAGTGCCTGCAGTGTCGCCGCCAGACATGATACGGATGCTCCGCGTCAGCAGAGCTACCGCAGCGCGAGTGTCGACCGAGGTGAGATCGGTCAGACCGCGCCCGGCAGGAATCCGCGAAGACAGATCGAATATGGCGGCGTTATGGGGGAACTGGAGCGGCTTCGTAAGTGTAATGTTGGTGCCGTCCGCGTCCGCTGCGAGGGTCATCTGCTCGGTGTGCGAGGGTAGATAGTCCGTCGTGGTTACGATGATCTGATCTCCCATTTTCCAATTGACAGGGTTGGAAAGGGCCAACTGGGTGCCACCAGGCTTAAGCACGGTTCCACTGCAGCCTCCTATCAACCCTAGCGCGCAATTGTTCAGACGCGCCCAGCTACTCCCAGTGTTGCTCGGAGTGACTGTGGTGTCCGGATAAGTCGCACCTTTCAGGCCGTAGAGGCGGAGGGTGCCACCGTAGCCTAGGCCCAGGACTTTGTAGCCGTAGTAGGCGGGCACATTTCCGCCGCCGTCATAAGGCATTGAATCGTACATGTAGAAACAGTCGTCATTGGGAAGCGTTCCTTTGAACTGCGAGGCCGGCTTGCAACTTTTAGGATCGAGCGTCTTCATGTTGTTGGACATGAAGAGGTCCATGGGGATGCCGCAGGTCTTGTCATGGCACGGGACACCCACGGCCTTGAATTCGGGGGAATTCGGCGGACCTTGCTGCGCACCCCACAGGTGGATTGTCACTTTCCCGGCAGCCGTGCCGACGGGTGATATCGTAACACCATCAGGCGCTACGCCGGCGGTGAGCGATGCGCCGTTTTCGATAATTATCGATTTGGCCCAGAAGTCGGTAACCGTATCGGAGAAGACCAGCGAGCCTTTGCCAAAAATATCGACGTTATTGAAATAGTAGGTGCCGGCGCCAACTGTGCACGTACCTGACACATCCAGGTCGGTGATCGGCGTCGTTATGGGCTTTAGCGCTCCGGAGCAAGTGGGCGCCAACCCTCCTTTGCTGAGATGAGGCATGACGTAGAATGTGTCAGCCTTCGACGATTGTGCACCGCTAAATAGCGTTCCGAATAAAAGCCCGACCGCGAGTACCAGCGCTAAGTTCCCGACGCGTGAAGCCTTTGCGAAATTTGAATCCAGACGCAAACTCATTTCTCCCCTCCAGTCAAAACACACACAGGCGCTGTGATAGTGATTTCAGGTCATTGCGAACGACGGCCCATTCTTGATGGACACCTGCTACTCGACACTCGGACCAAAAGTGAACAGTGTTGGTTGATTGAGGTTGGTTCCTGCTGAATTGGAATCCAGGAAGATGTGTGGGACCGGGCTGCCGCTCGTAGTGATCTGACTGGGCGTGAACTCGACGATACTGCCGAAGTTGTCGCTGATCGCATTGCTTACCCACAGGTTGCCTTTCTTGTCGAATCGCAGCCCTTGCGGACAATCAAAACTGAATGAGGTACCCGGCGGCGTGTTCACACTCGTGGCGCTCAACACCACCATCGGAGTCGGACTGCCGCTCGAGGCTATATCCGACGCGGCAAATTCCAGCACGGTGTCTCCATAACAATTCGAGACCCATTGATTGCCGGACGAGTCCACCAGAACATCGGCGGGCCCATTGATACTCGCCGACGAATTGATGATGTCTGGAACGAGGTCCGCGGTGGTGCCTTCGGCAGCCGCAAGAGTGGCAGCTTTGAATCCGTACACATCCGAGTTAGCGAAGTCGGCGACCCACAGCGTTCCGGCCAAGTCGAACTGAATTCCCTCCAACTGGCCGAAGTTGGATGAGACGATTTTCGTGTTGGGGTACTGCGTGCCGCCCGCGCTCAACTGACTGGGCGTGAAGTTGATCAAATCGGCCGAAAAACGGTTAGACGCCCAAAGGCTGCCGTCGCTCCCGAACGTCTCGCCGTATGGGCAGCCGAAGATATCGAAGCTGCCGTCGTCGGTGAGAATAACGTTAGGATTGGGAGCGGGATCGTGCGACAGATTCTTCAGTTGGTCGCTGGTGAACTCCAGGATGGTCCCAGCCCCGAGTATTTGATCCGAACAATTGGTGAGCCAGAGATTGCCCGCACCGCCAAAAAGCGTTTCTTCGGGCGAATCGATCGAATCGCTTTCGTTGGTCAGTGCAGAATTTGGCGAGCCGCTTTTCGATCGTTGACTGGAGTTGAACGCGGTGACGGTAAAATCAAAAAAATTCGGCACCCAAAGTCCGGCTTGAGATGACGGTGGGGGTCCACCGCCGCCGGATCCACCGCCGCAGGCTGCGGCGCCAAATCCAAGGGCCGCAACCAGCACTATCATCCAAAGATCTGTTTTGCGCGATCGTCGAAGATTCTTCGTCCCCCGAACAGCCATCATCCCCTCCGGCCCTCAATACACGGCAAACCCAAACGCCTACCGCCAAATGAGCCCTCCACAATGGCGCAATCGGCTAGACAAGGCACCATAGCGTCTCAAAGCAACGCATTGCAAGTTTTTTGTATTCAGACAGTGGAAAACGGCAACAATCGGGCATAAGGCGACAAGATTTGTCGAATGATGCAGCGAAGCATGGAGTTCGCGCCGACCGTCTCCATATGCTGGCCGAGATCACTTTGTGCTTCGCCTCGGACAATCGTTGCAACCGACGCGGCTAGGACTTCTGCTCGCCTTCCGCGCGGATCGCCGCAGCGATATCGCCGCTCATCTTCGCTATCGCCCGGCTGTGCGCCGCTGCGAGCGCATCGAAGCCTTGACCCTGCACCGGCTCGCGCGCGACGGTGCGGCCCGACCGGATTTCCCCGCCCGCCGTCTTGCGCACTGTCCACACTGCCTCGAGCGTCGCCGCCTGGCCTTGAATCGATTCGAAGCGTTGCACGTCGATCGTGACTCTGTAATCGGGAACGAAATTAGCCAATTCCGAATTGGCTACCTCCGGTGTGCCGAGCAGCACCACGAGATCGCCGGCGACAGCGCGAGCTATCGAATCGTTCAGCGGCGAGACCCATCGGTTGTACTCATTGACCTCGACGCGATTCGGTGCGACCTGCACCACGAACTCTGGCTGATCCACCGCAGCGGGTATTGTAACCGGTCCCACCATCACGGCGGCTGATGTGGGTGGCGTGCCGTCCGCGGTTGCGGTCGAGGCCAATGAGTAGAATCGCGACGGAGAAGTGCTGCATCCCGCCGCTAGTGCAGCCGTCAACGCGATCGAGATCAGTTTCGCGATACGTGATGCCATCTACTTCGCCTCCCCCGCTTTGCCGCGAAGGAGCGCCTCGGGATGACGCTCGAGATAGTCGGCGAGCACTCGCAAGGATCGAGCGGCGCGGCTCACTTCCTGCAGAGTGGTGCCGATTTGCTGGACCTGCGAGGAATTCGGCTCGGTCAAGGCGCTGGTGTTTTCGAGAGTGCCGCGCGCGCTGGTTAGCGTGCCTTGTGCGCTCACCAGGGTTGTATCCAGTTGGGCAATCGCCTTTTGCAGGTCTTCGCCGATCTCCTGGAACGGCACCTTGTCGAGTTTCTTGATGATGTTCTCGACTGTCTCCTCGGTCGCCTGGAACTGCCCTGGAGTGGTCGGAATCTGCGGCGGCTGCTGCGACCAGTCCACTGTCGCCGGCGCCGCTCCGGGAAAGAAGTCGATTGATACATACGCCGCGCCGGTTAACAGGTTGCCCGTCGCCAGCTGCGCGCGGGCTCCGTGAGCTACCAGACTGTCAATCAACTTCCGGCGCATCGTCGCGAGATCCGCGCCAGCCGACCTGTCAATAACCTTTACTCCGAGCCGTGTCGGATCCAGGCGGATGGTCACCGGCACCGAGAACTGGAAGGTGTTCAGGTCAATCTGCGCACGAACGTCTGTCACCTCGCCTATGGGAATCCCGCGGAACTCGACCGGCGCTCCTACCGTCAGTCCCCGCACCGACTCCTTGAAAGTGAGAACATAGGTCTGCGGATTGCGCGGCGGTGGGTTGAAGGCCTCAGTCCGGTTGGAATAGAGGGTAAAGACTGCGTTCGCTTCAGCCGGCGGTAGGACTTGATCCGTCGCAGCTGTCTCGAACGCGATGCCACCTATGAGGATCGATAACACCGACTGGGTCTGGACGCTAAGGCCGCTCGCCGAAAGCGAGATGTCGATTCCGCTCGCATGCCAGAAGCGCGTGTTCGGGTTGACATACTGATCGTAGGGAGCTTGCACGAAGACCTTGACGGTCAGGTTCTTGCCGTCCTGGTCGAGCGCGTACGACGAGACCTGTCCGACTTGTAACCGCCGAAAGTAGATGGGGGTGCCGGTATCCAGCGATCCCAGGTCTGGAGTCTTAAGGATAAAGAAGCGGCCGGAACTTCACCGGTTATCACCGGCGGCGTTTCAAGCGCCACAAAGTCGCGCCGGTCTTCCTTGGAAGAGCCTATTTCCACTCCTATGTAAGCGCCGGAGATAAGTGTGCCCAGCCCGGTAATGTTAGCGCCCGATATCCGCGGCCGCACGACCCAGAACTTGGTGTCATTGACCAGGAATGTTTCCGTCTTGGGCGCCATCTGCGCATGCAAAATCACATGCTCGTGATCTCCCGAGAGCTCAATAGTTGTCACCGTGCCGATATCGACGCCGTTGTAGTGGATCTTGGTCTTGCCGGCCTCAAGTCCTTCCGCCGACTTCATCACGATTGTTATCTTCGGCCCTTCGCTCATGACTCGTGTCACTGCCACCCATGCGCCCACCACCGCTGCCAGGATCGGGATGAACCAAACCAGCGAGAGCCGCGTGCGTTTCTTGGGCACGTTCCGCGATTCAGGAACCGAGGAGCGCGGTGGATCGCGATCAGGCATAACTAACCTCTTTCGAATCTGCCTCTTGCGAACTTATGGAATCCCAAATCAGTCGCGGATCGAACGACTCGACCGCCAGCATCGTAAACACCACCACCGCCGCAAAGAAGATCAAGCCGGGCCCGGGCTCAACTGACATGAGCGGTTGTAGCTGAATCAGAGCAGCCGTGAAGGTGTCGACAAATACGTCAACCATCGACCAGCGTCCGATGAACTCGACCATCCGGTACATGCGGATGCGCTGCTCATTGTTCGCGACCGAGCCGCGCTGCGTCGTGATTAGCAGGTAGGCGAGCGCCAGGATCTTCGCGCTGGGAATCATGATGCTCGCGACCAGCACGATGATCGACAGCGGCCATCCCGTCGGCGACCACAACAGCACCACGCCTTGCAGGATAGTGTCGGACTCGGCGCCGGCCGCCGTGGTCGTCGTCAGTACGGGCAGCACGTTGGCCGGGATATAACAAACCGCCGCGGCGATAAGGTACGCCCACGTCCGCTGGAAGCTCGCGGGTTTGCGAAACGCGAGTTCCTCGTCGCAACGCGGGCAGCGTCCTTCATCTTCGCCGGGTTGTGGACGAGAGAGCAGTCCGCAGCCTTCGCAGCTTTGCAGTCCTTGCTGCATCGCGGTGATGCCGGCCGCGCTCACGACGTTCCCTCCGCCAGGCTGTCGCCGACAACGTCACGCTGCGCCTCGTCCGCCCATTGGATCCGCTCCCACACCTCGCGGGAATCGAAGCTGGCCGACATCCCGGCAAGGACAAAGACCAGCACCCAGAGCACGAACAGCGCCATTCCCGGAATCACCGTCGCGTAGTCCGCAATCTTGACCAGCGCGACCAGCACCCCGACCATCATGACCTCGATCATGCTCCAGATGCGCGTGGTCGGATGATAGCGCAGCAAGCGTTCCCACCCATCCAGGTGGCCGCGCACGCATCCCGCCGAGCACGATCGCCAGCATCAGACCGATCTGCAACGCCGGTGCGATAACTGCGGTGAATCAGCACCAGCATCCCGACGATCTTCTGACTGTTGTCCCACAGATGTAGTGCGCCTCCGATCACCGTGGTCGAGGCGTCGCGCCCCACGATCGTAAGCCCGAGCATGGGAACCGAGTTCGCAATCATATACAGCAATACTGCTCCGAGCGTCAGCGCCAGCGTGCGGTTGAGTGAGTCCTCGCGGCGCCGCCACAGCTCCTTGTTGCATCGCGGGCAGCGCGCCGACGCGCCCGGCTCAAGCTCCGGGAGGCGCTGCAGCAAATCGCAATGCTGGCACGCGATGAGCGAAGTGTCCCCGACCGGCTGGTTGTATACTTCGCTACGCACTGGAGGAAAACTGCTTCGCCACTCGATGTCCGCGGAGTTTCTGCATCGCTGATTGATAGCCCATTCTGCAACGGCCCGTCGCGAGGCAGTATTATACCAAAGTCCAATATCTGCCCTGAACAATGGACGAAGTTACGATTGCTCGAACCGTTTCCGACAGGACGCGTCACAGCGCTGCACGCAGCTTGAACGACCAGCGACTGCCTTTCTCACTTGTCAGACGCAGCGACGTACAAACCGGTTCGCGACCCTTTGCTCGCCGCCAGCGCGCGACTATACATATTGTAACAATATGATTCGATTTGTGTCATTGCGCCGCGCGCTATCGTTGCTCACGGTTTCGATGCCGCTGCTTTGCTGCCTGGCGCTGCCCACCCGCGCGCGAGCGCAAACCGACCAGGCCGTGTATACGGACGCCCTCGTCAACGGCTGGCAGAACTGGAGCTGGGCGACGGTGAATCTGAGCAACACCGCGCCGGTCCAATCGGGCACCGACTCGATCAGCGTCAGCGCGGGCCCCTACCAGGCGCTCTACCTGCATCAAACCGCCTTCGATTCCACTCCCTACACAGCACTGGTCTTCTGGATTAACGGCGGCTCATCCGGCGGCCAGTTGCTCCAGGTTCAAGCGACGCTCAACGGCGCGTCGCAGAGTGTCGTGACTCTGCCGCCCCTCGCGGCCAACACCTGGCAGCAAGTCACTATTCCGCTGTCATCGCTAGGCGTGCAAAACCAACCGGACCTGGACGGTTTCTGGATCCAGGACCGCAGCGGCACCACGCAGCCATCATTTTTCGTGGACACGATCTCGATCACTGCACAGCCCGCTCCCAGCGTCGTGAATGTTACGGTGAATGCGGCGCAGCCGGTCCGTATCGTCGATGCGCGCCATTTCGCGGTCAACACTGCGGTATGGGATGCGGACTTCGATACGAGCAACACCATCAATCTGTTGACCAAAATGGGCGCGCAGGCGCTGCGGTTCCCGGGCGGATCGCTCTCCGACGACTACCACTGGGCCACTAACACTACTGACAACAACACTTGGCAGTGGGCTACGTCCTTCGACAGCTTTGCGCAGGTGGCGACCACGGTCGGCACGCAGGCCTTCATCACCGTCAACTACGGATCGGGCACGCCCGGGGAGGCAGCCGCATGGGTCCAGGAATCAAATGTCACCTGGCACTACGGCTTCAAGTACTGGGAAGTCGGCAACGAGTGCTACGGCTCCTGGGAAACCGACACTAACACAGTAGCGCATGATCCTTACACCTATGCGCAGCGTTTCCAGCAATACTACACCCAGATGAAGGCGGTCGATCCTACGATTAAGATTGGCGCCGTGGCTGTCACCGGCGAGGACAGTTATGCGAACAACACCAATCACCCGGTGGTCAATCCGCGAACCGGACAGAAACACAACGGATGGACGCCGGTGATGCTCGCCACCCTGCGCAGCCTGGGTGTAACTCCGGACTTCCTGATCTATCATCGATATGCACAGGCGCCGGGCTCGGAAAGCGATCAGGGATTGCTGCTTTCCAACAGCACCTGGAGTACCGACGCTGCCGATCTTCGCCAGCAGCTAAATGACTACCTTGGATCGGCGGCACCTGGTGTCGAGCTGGACTGCACGGAAAACAATTCCGTCTATTCCAATCCCGGCAAGCAGACCACAAGCCTCGTGAATGGTCTGTTCCTGGCCGATAGCATTTGCGTCGCGATGAACACCGAGTTCAACTCGGTCGTATGGTGGGACCTGCGCAACGGCCAGGAAACTACCAACAACAATTCCTCGTCGCTCTACGGATGGCGTCAATACGGCGACTATGGCATCGCCGACAGCGTCGACCCTGCCGGCCCGGCCGATACCTATCCGACGTTTTATATCGACAGGCTCCTGCAGCACTTCGCACGCGGCGGAGATCAACTCGTCAGCGCTTCCAGTGACTACCCCCTTCTCAGTGTCTGCGCCGCGGAGCAAACCAGCGGAGGATTGACTCTGCTGGTCGTGAACAAGAGCTCGAACAATGCATTCAACGCCAACATCACTATCAGCGGCGCGTCACCAGGCAGCACCGGCACTTTGTATTCTTACGGCATCCCGCAGGATAATGCAGCCGAGACGGGCGTCGGCTCAGCCGATATCGCTAGCAGCCCTATAACGGGGCTATCGACAAATTTCTCGTACAGCTTCCCGGCTTATTCCGCCAACGTGATAGCATTTGGCACCGGCGGAGCGCCTTCGCCGACATCTTCCGCAACCGCTACTGCCACCAAAACGGCGACACCTAGCGCGACCGCCACAACTACGGCCTCAGCCTCTGCAACCAGAACGGCGACAGCAACTGCGACCGCCACCAGTACGGCCACAGCTACAGCGACCAGAACCTCGACACCTACTGCTACCATCACGAATACTGCCACAGCCACCGCGACGCGAACAGCAACACCTGGTGCGACCATCACAGCCACTGCAACTGCGACCAGAACAGCTACACCAACTCCCACGTCGACGGCTACCGCGACACCTGGCGTGAGCGCTACTGCCACTCATACCGCCACTCCCACAGCGACTCCGACGCCGGTGTCTATCGGAACCATCAGCCCTACCACCTTGAGCTTTGGAAAACGAAAAGTGGGTACCAGGAGTCCCGCCAGAACCGTCAAGCTTACAGACAGCGGAGCCGCTTCACTCAGCGTCTCAAGCATCTCAACCACCACGGGCTTCATCGAGACCAATACCTGCACGTCGCTACTGTCGCACGGCAAAAGTTGCAGTATCTTGGTGAAATTCGCCCCAACCACTAGTGGCACTATCACCGGCTCTCTCACGATCAGAGACAGCGCATCCAACACCCCGCAGATTATGAGTCTGACCGGAAAGGCGGTGAAGTGATCTGGTTGTCGTTCTCGGACAAAGCCCATTGCTCGAAAAGACTGTAGCCCAGCGCCACCAGCGTCGGTCCAAGGAACATCCCGATAACACCGAAGGCGAGCGCGCCGCCTAACACTCCTAGCATCACGAGAATCATCGGCGTCGATCCACCGCGGCTGATGAGTAACGGTTTCACGACGTTCTCCAGCATTATGACCATCAGTCCCCATGCCATGATGAAGATGGCCCACCCCAACGAGCCTTCGCGGTACAGCCAGAAGGCGGCCGGTGTTGCGACAATAAGCGGTCCGCCGGGCAGAAAGGACAGCACAAAGGTCAAGAAGCCCAGGGACACAGCGCCAGGTACTCCGGCGATAACGAAACCAATAGCCGCAACCACTCCCTGCAGTAGTGCGGTTCCGAGAACACCGTAAACAACCGCGCGGATCGTCGCGCCCGCGAGATCGAGCAATCTACCCCCTCGCTCCCCGGCTATGCGTCGAAGCGCAGCATGAAGTTGAGTCGCTGCAGCGTGTCCGTCGCGATAGAAGAAGAACGCAATCAGCAAACTCAACGCTATCTGAAAGATGCCCGCGCCAATCGCGCTGCCGCCCCATAAGACGATTGTCTTGGCTGCCGGCAGCAGTCTGGCCAATTCGTGGAGCCTTACCGAGCTGCCCTGGTTCAGATAGTTCCAGTAGTCGGCGACATGGCCGCCAATCAGGGGAATGCTTGCGACCCAGTCGGGCGGACTAGGCGGCCCTTCAAGGATGAGTTTCTG
This sequence comes from uncultured delta proteobacterium, assembly GCA_963850125.1. Lineage (GTDB taxonomy): Bacteria > Desulfobacterota > Binatia > Binatales > Binataceae > Binatus. The sequence goes on from CAWKKB010000009.1 coordinate 225,396, forward strand.
ACCGGCCTTGATCAGACTCGATACATTGTCCGCCAGCGTAGCTCCAAGGATTACTACCGGTCCTACGATGATCGCAGACAGCAACAGCGTAGCAATCAACGCCGACAGCGTCCGCCGTCCGCCGAGCAACGCTTCAAGCCTGAGGAACAGCGGCCAGGTTGTGAAACAGAGAATCACCGCCCATAGCGAGGCGGATATAAATGGCCGCAATACCAGCAAACACAAAACTGCCAGGACGACAACAGCCGTGCCGCCAATCCAAAGCTCGATCGGACTTCGCGTGGCATGATCGACCGGTATATCAGCCATGTGAATGCCCGGTGGGCGAAAAAGCCTCTACGCTTTGTAGGTTCAAACGATGCGCCCGTCATCTATCTCGTTGAGCCGCACACCGCGGATGAACTGTGCCATGACAGGAACCAGCTATATCAGGATTTTGCTTTTGAATCCTGCAAATGCTCGCGTAGCTCTTTTAACATCTGCTGGACCTGTTGATTACTCGGCTCCAGCGCCTCGAGACGATTTGCATAGGTCAGTGCTTTCGCAGGATCACCGGATTGTTCGAGGAAGCTCACCAGTGCGCTAAGTGAGTCGCGGTCATAAGGATGCGCCTTGATGGAACTCTCCAGCGCGTCGATTGCCGCGCCAGTCTTTCCCGCATCGTTCAGCGCGATCGCATAGACGTAAGCATAGCGCGCATTGGCTGGTTCATTGCGCGCGGCCGCTCCCAGAAGCTCGATCGCTTGCGCCCCGCGCTTCTGGCGCACCATTAGCAGACCTAGCGCATGCTCGAGCGACGCGTCGTCCGGCGAACGATTGATTGCTTCCTGGAGGACGCGTTCACCCTCGTCGTCCCGGCCCTGAGCGCGACACAGGTCCGCAAGGTTGACGGCTCCAGGCGCAAAGCTCGGGTCGAGCGACAATGCGATCTTGAGTTCCTGCTCAGCCGCGTCGAAGCGATTTTCTCTGGCATACAGCAACCCGAGATTCATGTGCGCCTCGGGACGATCCGCGTTCAATTGCTGCGAACTGATGTACTCGTCGGTGGCGGGATTGAGAGCAGCGGCAACACCTGGAGGTAAATTGCTCGCGGTCAAGCCCGCCAGCACGTCCGCCGCTTCGATCCGCACCGCGCGGACAGGATCGCTGAGAAGCGGCGCCAAAACATTCGCGCTGGTGGCTGGATCGCTATTCGCCATCGCGCTGGCGGCCGCGCGTCGCACCAATGCCCAGTCGTCGCCAACTCCGGCTCGAACTGCCTCGTCGGTCGGAGGTGGAGCGTAGTTTGCGAGCAAAGAAAGCGCGGTGGCGCGGGCAATCGCAGGCTGCTCGCTGTCCGCGACTAATCGTTCAAGCGATTGTTGTGCGCCTGGCGCGCCCTCCGATCCTGCATTCAAGGTTTCCGCAAAACGCTGAAACCCTTGAGGTGCGTGCCCGTACCACTTGTTCACTGAATCCGATGCCCACTGCGCCGATTTATCACTGTGGCAATTGGTGCACGCGTTGGGAGTGCCGAGTTTCACCGACAAGTCTGGACGCGGAATTCGGATGCTGTGATCGCGACGCGCATCGATAACCATGAAGGTGCGCGTCGGCATGTGGCATTCGACGCATCGAGCGCCGGTCGATCCGACTTTGTGAAAATGATGCGTCGGCGAATCGTACTTCTGCGCCGAATGACATTGCATGCAAAGGTTGTTGCCTTCAGCGCGAAGCCTCGAGCTGTGAGGCTCGTGGCAATCGCTGCACGACACGCCCGCATGGAACATCCGGCTCTGGATGAAGGAGCCGTATTCGTAATCCTCCTCCTTTATCTGCCCGTCCGGAAAATAGTGGTCTTCATCGAGAATCGCGACGCGGTAATCGTCGCCCACCGGCTGACCGTGTACATAGTCCTCATGAATCTCGCCGCGCCGGGAATGGCATCGCGCGCAGGTCTCAATTTCGCGCTGTGATTGACGCGGTGAACTTCGACGCGCATTGCCGGTTGCGGGATCGATCGGCCACGCAACGCCTTCGCGCTCATCAAGCGCGATGGTCAGACCCTCTGTCGCTTCAAGTTTCTGCCAATCGCCCTGCTTCTTCGCCCATGACACGTGATTCGACCCGGGACCGTGGCAAGCCTCGCACGACACATCGATCTCCGCGTACGCGGTGGAAAACGTGCGCGTGCGAGCGTCGTAATTCTTGCGCAGGTTGGTCGAATGGCAATCGGCGCACATGTAGTTCCAGTTCTGATCGATTCGCGTCCAGTGCCGCGTGTCGCGCGCCGTGATCTTCTGTCCGGGATATAGAAAGAACCATCGCTGGTCGCCGCTCTCGCGTGCACGCGAGTCCCACGCGATCCCCAGCGCCTGCAAGCGCCCGCCCGGCATCGCGATTAGATATTGCTGAAGCGGATAAACGCCGAATGTGTAGCCGATCTCATAGTCGTGGAGCTGGCCGTCCGGGCCGTCGGTACGCGCCATGAACCTGGGGCCGTTGCGGAAAAAGGTCGTCGTGACGCCATCGTTATCGAAGCTGGCTTGATTGAAATCGCCCAGGACCGTTGAACCCGTCGCTGGCTGCATCGCCAGTTGATGATGCGATCCGCGCCAGCGAGAATTCTCTTGCTCGTGACAACTCGCGCACTCCGCCGCTCCGACGAATTTCGCGTCGAACGCCGCTGTTGGCTCCGGCGCCGGAGGTGCGGACTCGCGCATCCGTCGAACCAGGAAAATGATCGCCACCACCGACAGCGCAACTATCGGCAGCGGCCATGCGAAAAGATTGAGCCGAGACTTTGGTGACTTCGCCGACGGCCGCGTTCGAGTCGAGGCCTTTCCGGTGACATCGCTCTTCGACTGCCTGCGCGGCGGCTTTTTCTTCTTGCTCAACGATCAAATCTCGAAGCATCCAATTCGCAGTCGAATCGAATCAGCAAGATAGATCCCCCTCATCGTGCGAATTCTTAACCTGGCCGCGATGCGCAGTCACTCTGTGTCCGGCAATTTTTTTCTGTGAGGGAACCGAGGCCGAACCCGTTCAACCGATGCGACTCGATGCGATTGCCCGTCTCCTTTGAGCGACCGGAAGGGTGAAAGTGAAAGTGGTGCCTTGGTCGGGATTCGGCAATGCCCAGATTCTTCCACCGTGATTTTCCACTATCGAGCGGGTAACCAGCAGGCCCAATCCCATTCCATCGGTCTTGGTCGTGACGAATGGCTCGAACAGACGTTTCGCGATGGCAGGGTCGATGCCGCCGCCGCTGTCGCAAACGCTGATCCCGACCCATCCGATTTTTTCCGAAGCCACCTTGATTAGCACATCGCGTCGAGCGGACCGCGCCTCCGTGATCGCATCGAATGCGTTCATCATTAGGTTCAGTACGCACTGCTGCAGCTGGATCGAGTCGCCGATCACTCGTTGTCCAGACGGCGAGACCTCGATCTGCACCGCGATCTTCCGGACCGAAGCCTCGCCGGCGGTAAGCTTTACCACTTCGCCGATCAAGGCGCCGATGCCAATGGCAGCTTTGTGCTCGACGTGTCGCTTGAACATGAATCGGATTCGCCGGACGATTTCAGCCGTCCGCTTGGTGTCCTCGATTGCACTGTTGACCGCCTCCAAAGCCATCGCCGGCTGCGGATTTCCCCGGGTCAACAAGCGCGCGACGCCGCCGAGGTTGCTCAGTATTGCGCCAAGCGGCTGATTGATTTCGTGCGACAGCGACGCGACGAGTTCGCTCATCACATTGCGGCGCGAAGCGACCCTGAGTTCGGTGCGGACCGTCCGGATTGCTACTTCGGATTGCTTGCGCTCGATCGCGCTGCCAAAGAGCCGCACCGCCAGCGCAAGGTGATCGAGCAATTCTGTCGGCCATTTTCGGGCCGACCGGAACTTACCGAAGCTCGCCGCGCCTATGACCCGACCACCGGCCCACATCGGAATCACTGCAGACGCCTTGGGTCCCCATCGCTCTACGAATCGCCGCACATCGATCAATTCAGACGGAATCTCGTCTGACTGCGAAAACGTAATCGGATTGCCACCCATAACCCAGTCCACAGTCGCCTGAAAGAACTTCTGCGGATCGTAGTTGCGCGGGAAAGGCGGGAAATCCGGTCTACGCCAGGTATGCGTCGTGCGCACCGGCTCGCCGGCCGCGTCACGCTCATAGATGGCACTTCGGTCGAGATCGAGCGCCTTGGAAATCCTCCCCAGCCACAACTCGATCTCGCGATCGACTTCGTCAGCCGGCGCTCGCGCCATCGCCGCCGAGAGCTCGCCCACTAGTGATTCGAACCGTGCAAGCTCCTGGCGTTCGCGGCCGACGCGCGCAGTTCTGATACGCTTGGGATCGGCAGATGCGTTGGTCGCTCGTTGTTGCATCGATGAAAGCGGACCCCGCGCGCTGATTTCGAATGCCTGGATCCGGACCGGAGGTACGAGAATGCAGAGGTAGCGGAACGATCCTTTCGTTTTGCAAACCTTACAATAAGTATTCGCGGAAAAGCGAGCTTCGCGGTTTGAAAAACGCGAGCGAACCCGGAGTCACGGGAACTTAACAAGAATCGCGATTGCCGCTATAGCGTGGTTGACAACGTTTAGTGCGGCTGATTCGACTCATTAGGTAACGCCTTCCTAATAGCTCGCAGCAAGCTTTTTTCGTCGAACGGTTTGAGCAACGTCGCGATCGGTTTCGCCCCGCGTATCATTTTCCTCGTCTGGGCATCGTCGCGGCCGCTGATCAGGATGGTCGGCAGGCGCCGTCCGGCCTCAGCCAATTTCATGCACAGTTCGATTCCCGTCATTGCCGGCATATAGACGTCCAACAGCAGGCATACGCGGCCCGTTGGAATCTCGCTCGCCAAGAACTCTTCGGCGCTCCCGAAGTCCAGTACGTTGAAACCCAAGATTTGTAGCTGTCTTCGCAGCGCCCGCCGGATGGACACGTCGTCATCTACCACAATCACTGTGGCCGTGGGTTTCTTCCACAAATAGCGATACCGGCTTCCTGGGAGAACGGCCGCCCGTTTATCCGCATGGTTTCCTTGCACGTAACTATGCCTTGCGCGGCGCCAGCTCGGCCATTGTACCAAAGTACAATATCGTCCCCTGGAAGATTGGACGAATCTTACTCGGCGAGGGAATACGGCACTCGTGGCGGAAGGTTGCAACGGGGCGTGGCAAATTCCGTTGGCCTCAGAACCGCATTGAGTCCAAAACGCTGCGTTGAAAAGAAATAATCCAAGGGAGAAAACGAATTTGAACTCCAGAATTATGAAGCTTGCGACGGGCCTTCTGTCCATTCTGCTCACAGGATTATTGCTGGCGAGTTGCTCTCAAACGTCGTCGCCCGCACCGAGCCAGGCTGCGCAAGCGCCTGCAGTACAGGCGCCGCCTCCGCCCATGACCACCATGCAACCGTCCCAACCCGCCGCGGCTGGTGGACGGTACGAGGAGCCGCCCGTCGTCAACGTCGCCGACCTGTTGCCCGCGACCCCACTTTCGGGACCGGGATATACCGTTCTGCCGCAAGCGCCGACTAATGGCGCGATGGGCCAATACACCATCGTCGCCGACTCGAGCGTCTTTCATGACGACGCCGGCACCTACTACGTCGAAAGCCTCGATATGCTGAAGATACGTCTCTCCGAGATTCCCGCGATCGCTCAGCTCGACAACATGAGTAACAGCGAAGTATTTGCCAAGGCGCTGGCGACAAGTGCCGTACGTCCCGTAACCGCCGCCGCCAACATGGTTATCCATCCTATGGATACTGTTACCGGACTACCCAGCGGCTTGGGAGATTTGTTCAGCCGCGTCAGTATGGGCGCGGGAGAGATAGCATCGTCGGCCACGAATTCCTTCGGCAGCGGAAAAGCCGCCGGTCAGGCCGGCAACGCTACGCTCACTGCGCTGGGCTACGACCAGGTGCGTCGGCAGCTCGCGCATGAGTTACATGTCGATCCTTATAGCTCCGATCCTATTCTCATCAAGAAGCTCAACCACGTTGCCTGGGTCATGTTCTCGGCCCGCATGACGGTCTCTGCGGCCATGATGGCAGTCCCGGGCTCAATGATCATCACGGCAGTCACCTTCACCAACGATCTCGTCTATCAGACGCCGAGAGCCGACCTCATTATCCTGATTCAAAAAAAGCTGAAGAGCTTTGGCCTATCGCAAGAAGAGATCGTGGCCTTTACCACCAACACCGCGATTCCTTTGAGCTTGCAGGTTGACGCGGTCAAATACCTCGAAGCCTTAGGCAACATTCCGGGGCGTCGGGCAGCAGCGGTTGATCTCGGCAACATGATGACCGAGTACCAGGCGCGTTTCCTGGTCACCTCCCTGCATATGCTTGGGCAATGGGGCCAGCAGACGAGTCCTATCACCAGGATCTATGCTCCCGGATTGCTGGTCGCACGCGATCAGAATCGCAACTTTATTCTGCCCGCCCCGGTCGACTACCTGTCATGGACGCAGCGCATTGCCGGGTTCGCGACCGATCCCCAGTTGATGGCGCAGCACAATCGCATTCTATGGATCACAGGCGGGATGACACCGCTTGCGCATCAGCAACTGCAAGCCAACGGCTGGAACGTGCGCGAAGGCCAACCACATTGAGTCCAACGACCTTTGGAAACTCTGGATAGCAATTTGCAATTGCGTCAGTCGGGGCTGCCGACTACGATCTTACCACAACGTTGCTGCAGATTCGTTGGAGTAAAGTGCCTTCGATGGACAAACATATAAGCAAGCATCCTGAAACGCAGCATCTCGCCAGCGACGTGGTTCACTACCGCGAGTATAAAATTCTGCTACAGCCTGATCGGTTCACGAGCAAAAATGGTTTTCTCGAATTTTGGGGAGAAGCGTCCAAGACTCTGAAGAAACTCCACCTCAAGGTGGATATGGACAAGCACGCCTTCGACAGCCAGGTTCGTGAAGTGCTCTTTTATGACACCCCGCAATTTGACCTCTACAACCACCACTTCATCCTACGAAAGCGCACTTTCTACGACCAGGGATGGCCCCGCCCCGATCACGAGCTTACCTTCAAATTCCGCGCGCCGGATCTTAAGGCCGCCGCGGCCGTCGACGTCCGCCCGCAACTGGGTGGACACGACGTGGTGAAGTTCAAAGAAGAGTTGTTGCTCGAGCGTGACCACCTGGGCGGGATGCGCAGTGTCTATTCCCACGGATGCGTGCTTACATCGCCTAAGATTGAACTCGATCGAGGGATAGAAGACATCACTCGCGCTTTCCCGACCCTCAAGCATATAGACATACGGCCCAGAACCAAGATGATGCTGGTCAACAACGTGGCCGTCGAGGAAGTGCAGAATACGATGGGCATGATCCACTTCGGGCACCACTTCAAGGGCAAGACCACCATCGCGATATGGCGGAGCCGGGCGCTGGAAAAATCGCTGTCGGGCGAGTTCGCCTTTCAGTGTAAGTTCGAACAGCTCGACGAGGTGAGCAAGGAGTCGCTTGAACTCTCCGAAGAATTCTACAGGAGAGTGCAGCTCGAGTGTGCGGAATGGATCAAGCTCGGCACCACCAAGACCGCGATGGTCTACGGGCTCGGCGAAGGTCAGCAGGTGAAGAACCGCGAATGAATGGAGCGGGCGACCGGGGTCGAACCGGCGACGTCCAGCTTGGGAAGCTGGCATTCTACCACTGAATTACACCCGCTCTGAGCCGAGTCTAGGTAGCGCCTCGCGGAGTGTCAATTGAGTCCGCGCCCACTTCGCGTTTAGTAGATCTCCCGCAAAGACAAGCCCGCCGCGGGATTGACTTCGTTGCCTGTGATCGAAAATTCTCACATATGACACACCGGTTTCCGGCCGCCGCCATGCATGCTCCTCAGCTTGCGTTCCATCGCACCGTCATTTCGTTACTCATGGCGTCGCTGACTGTCGCGTCGGCCGGGTGCTCTCATTTCGCAGCCAAGCCGATTTCCCCTCCTCCGACTCAGCAGCAGTTGGAGACTTACGCCGAGCAGCAAACCGCCCTTCGAAACAACGCGAGCAATCCCGATGGTGAGACCCAGCAAAATTGCGAACAGCTCGCGACCGCCCCTCCCGGCGTCGAAGAACTTCGCATCAACCAGGGCACCGTCGAGAGCCGCCCATGGACGCTCGTCGGAAATGGCTCCGATCGTCGGTGGGTCTTCGTAAGGGCTCCAGATGGCTCTGCCGGCGGCTGGGCGCCGAAGCCTGGCATCGACAAGCTCGATTTCCAACCGCCTCTTGGACCTGCTCTCGCAGCGGGATCGAGCCACTTCCTGGCCTACGCTCCGGTTCAGAGCCAGAACCTCGCGGAGAGCGAGAAATCCGCCACCATCAGGCAGATGTTCGGCACGCCCCAAGGGGAGTTTTCGTGGCGCGGACGAAAGTATAGTTACACTCTCGCGTCCGAATTGCCCTGCTTTCCACAATTACAGTAAAGAACTCGCGATGAATGTGTCGCGAAAGCTGACGCGCGAATTCTACGCCCGTCCGGTCCTGCTGGTCGCGCGCGAGTGCATCGGCAAAGTCCTGGTGCATCGCACGGCGGAAGGCGTCGCGGCCGGCCGCGTCGTTGAGGTCGAAGCGTATCGCGGACCGCTCGATCTCGCGGCGCATAGCGCGCGCGGACTGACCAAACGAACCGCCGCCATGTACGGGCCTCCGGGTCACGCGTACGTGTACTTGCTATATGGAATCAGTTGGGCGATGAACATTGTGACTACTGCCGATGGCGCGCCGCACGCGGTATTGATCAGGGCTATCGAGCCCCTGCGCGGTATCGCTTTGATGGCGCAGCGGCGGCGCAAGCCGGCTGATTCCCGCGAATTGACTAATGGCCCCGGCAAACTGACTAATGCATTGGCTATTACGGGCGCAGACTACGGGCGGGATATGTGTGGTGGACAGCTCTACCTCGAGCGCTCCGAAGTTCCGGTCGGACGAATCGGACGCTCATCGAGAATCAACGTGGATTATGCGGGCGTCTGGGCATCGAAGCGATGGCGTTTTTATGAGCGCGGCAACCGCTACGTCTCGGTGGCTCCCCGCGACTAACTTATGGGGGTCTTCTGCGGACAACCCGTGGGACGCGAGACCACGGTGATATTCTTGAACCTGGCGACGACCACCGGGTACTCCAGCCGTATTTTAGCGGCCTCTTTGGGCGACGCTGTCGGCGAAAGAATCACTACGCGAGGCGCTTTCTTTTCTGCTTCGTTGAAAGGGAAACGAACAATCTTCACGGTATTCCGCCGCGCCTCGGGCATGTAGTAGCTAACCAGGTAGTATTCGCTGCTGGCACCGATCCGCTGCCTCGAACAGGAATTGGTCAGCGCTATCTCGCACGCATCGCGCCAACGGTTATCCCCCGGCCTGAAATCCGACGACGCTCTTAGTATACAGAGACTCACTATCGCGATGAACGCTACTGAGCGGATCTGCCGCGATGGTAAAGATTCAATACCTATTGCAGTGAGTATAAATAACGGTACGAAAGAGGATACCAGGTACCGCGTAACCAGCATTGGAGTGACTATATAAGATCCCGCGAACAGGATAATCGGCGGCGCAACGATCCAGAGAATCAGCAACGCTGCCTCGTCTCGACCCGAGCGCCACAGCCGGAGCCCGCCGACAATCGCAAACAGCGCAAAGAGCGGGAACGGAAGGCTGCCAAGTGCACTCTCGAACGTCGCGATCGGCTCCCATCGACCCGGCGGTTTGATCCAATTGTAGTCGCCCCGCGCTACCCCCTCGACCCCGTATCGCAGACCGGCGAGAAAAGGCAACAGCAACACCATTGCCGCGATCAGTGCGGTTGCTATCAGCCAGGGTGACGCGTCTGGCTCTCCCACATCACTTCGCGCATCGCCATCGGCACGGTAGAGAAGATAGATCAGCCACAGCGCCTCCGCCACATTCACGAGCACCGCGGTGAAATTGGTCGCTACTGCAATCGCTGAAAAAAAAGTGAAACCGGCGAAGTTCGCGAATCCTCCCAGCCGCCGCGCTCGAAGCAGGAAAATAACCTGCGCGAGAATCAACGCCTCCATCATCGAATACATTCTCGCCTGGCGCGCGATTTCCACCGAAGGAAGCCCAATCGCAAAGAGCAGCGCGCAGCATGCCGCGACCATGTAGATATTGTCCTGATGCCCCGCCCATTCTTTCACCGCGGACGCCTCGCCAATCGAGCCCGCTGAGGATTCTGTGCGTCCGGCTATCCTCATCAGCACCTCCACCGACAGGATGAAGACCAGCACGATCGTTAGCGAACCGATCAGCGCCGGCAACGCTCGCATTGCCGCCTCGCTGTCTCCGAAAATCCGCATCCATCCGTGTTGCGCGAGTTCGTAAATCGGGAACTTGCCCGAATCCAGCTGATGCTGCATCCGCAGAACAGCCTTGACGTTATGTCCCGACGACTCGGCCCATGAAAGCGATTCGTCAATCGACAGCTCATGCGCTCCGAGCCGGAAAAATCGGAGCATCGTGCCGAGCGCAACCGCCAATAGCAGTACTGCCCCAGCCTGTCCTCGCCGGCTCCCCGGCAAAAAGTTGCGGATCATTGATCTGGATCTGTTTGGTGCGCGATGTGAGTCGACTTCGGGAAATTGCGCGACGCCACTGTTTCGCGTCTATTATGCCCGATGCCGACGCTCGTGCTACGCCCCTTCCCGCTCGCAATCATAACCGACTTCGGCTACCGCGACCATTATACCGGTTCGATGAAGGGCGTCATCATGTCGATCGCGCCTGGCGCCGCCGTCATCGACATCACCCACGGCATCCCCGCGCAATCCGTCATGGCCGGGGCAATCGCCTTGCGCGAGTCCTGGTCCTTCTTCCCTCGGCGCACAGTTTTTCTAGCGGTCGTCGATCCCGGCGTCGGCACTTCACGCGCGCCGATTGCCATCGAGACTCGGGCCGGCGCCCGCTTCATCGGGCCTGACAATGGCCTGCTGTGGCTTGCCGCGAACGATGCAGGCATCAGGCGAATCGTGAAACTTACGTCGGCCCACTATCGTCTTACCCATGTGAGCAATACCTTTCACGGCCGCGACATTTTCGCGCCGGCCGCGGCGTACCTTTGGCGGGGCACGCCTATTTCCGCGCTGGGACCGGCGGTCGATCCAAACTCGATCGTGAGGCTCGATCTGCCAGGTCCCGTCGAGTCGCCGCGCGAGGTGCGCGGCGAAGTTATTTACGTTGATGGTTTCGGCAATCTGGTGACCAATATCGATCGCGGGACGGCCGAGCGCTTCGGTACTCGCTTTCGCCACAAATCTCTTTCCGTTAGGATCAAAGGTGGCGCGGCGATGCGGCTACTTGATGCTTATGGTGACGCGCCCAAAGGTGTTCCTCTCGCAATATTCGGAAGCTTCGGTCTGCTCGAAGTCGCAATTCGCGACGGCAACGCTGCCAATCGCTTCGCCGCTGGACGCGGCACATCGGTATTGCTGTTCGCGGTCGCAGGCCGCATTTGAATCATGGATGAAATAGTCACACACCACGACACCCCCACCGTCCTTACCGAGATTCCGCGCTATACCGCGCCGGCTGAACCTGCGCCTCGCGCGCTCGATCGCCCGCGGATTCCGGCGCTCAACCTCGTGTTGCTGGTCCTCACTTTCCTGACCACCACGACCGCCGGCGCGTACATGAACGGCGAGGAAGTGTCCTTGCTGCATCCGTTTCTCGCTATCTCGGCATTGCGCTCGGGCCTCTCGTTCTCGATCCCTCTCATGTTGATTCTGTTCGCGCATGAGATGGGCCACTACCTGACGTCGCGCTACCACAACGTCGATGCCTCCCTGCCCTACTTCATTCCAGCGCCGCCGTCGCTGTTCATTATCGGTACGTTCGGCGCATTCATCCGGATGCGCCAACCTGCACGTACTCGTCGCGTGATGTTTGATATCGGCGCGGCCGGTCCGTGGGCTGGAGTGCTGCTCGCGATACCCGCCGTTATCATCGGGCTCTATCTTTCCGACGTGACGCCGCTGGACAAATCGACCGGCGGGCTCGAGCTTGGCAACTCACTCTTGTTCCTGGGCCTCTCGCACCTGGTGCTCGGCGTCGATCCTTCGACAGTCAACGTGAATCTGAGTCCGATCGCATTCGCCGGATGGCTCGGGCTGTTCGTCACCACGCTGAACCTGCTCCCCGTCGGTCAGCTCGACGGCGGCCACGTGATCTACGCGCTGTTCCCGCGCCGCCATCGCACTATTTCGGTGCTGTTCGTAATCTCGTGCGTGCTGATGGTGCTGGTGCCGCTCGCGCTCGGCGACAATCTCTGGTGGGGCTGGCTGCTATGGGCGGTGCTGGTGCTCGCGCTCGGATTGGGGCATCCCTCGACGATCGATCGCGACACGCCGTTGAATCCGCGCCGCGCTTTCGCCGCGTGGGCTACCGTCGGGTTGTTTATCGTCACCTTCAGCCCTGTACCGCTCGCCTTTGTGCAACCCGAGGCGCCTCTCCCGACGCCGGAGAACAGTCACAGTCAGGAAATAATCCACCACGCGCCGCACTACGATCAGATGCTCCGGCAAATCGGACGTGTCAAAATCTGAGCTCATTTGATCGACGCGATCCAGGGGAAAGTATTGGCGGAAAGTCCGACTGACAAATTGAAGCCGCAGTCCAGGCCTGATCGTCCGAGTTGGGATCAGTACTTCATGACGATCACGCGCGAGGTTGCGGAACGTTCGACCTGCCTGCGCGCACAGGTCGGCGCCGTCATCGTTCGCGACCGCAGTATTCTCGCGACCGGCTACAACGGCTCGCCTGCCGGATTGCCGCATTGCACCGAAGTCGGATGCCTGGTCTACGAATCGCGCACGCCCGACGGCGAAATCGAGCAGAACTGCTATCGCACCATCCACGCGGAGATTAACGCAATCTCGCAAGCGGCGCGCAACGGCGCAGCCATCCGCGACGCCGACATCTACGTCACTCACACACCGTGCATTCACTGCCTCAAGGTGCTCATCAACACCGGCGTCCGCACGGTTTACTACGCGCGTCCGTACAAGCTGCACACGGTAGCCGAGATGCTTAAAGGCGCGACTATCAAGCTGGTTGAAGTCACCGCCGCAGCGTCAACATGACCTCTGCCAAGCCCGTGTGCGGAATCTGCGCGATGATCGATCGCATCAAGGCCGGCGCGTTCCCCGACTTCATCGCGGAACTGAAAAGCTGCTACGTGATCCTCGGCGATCAGCAATTCTACCGCGGCTATTGCGTGCTCTTCGCGAAGCTTCACGCGACCGAGCTCTACCTGATGCCCGCGGACGCCGCGCGCCTGCTCTCCGACGAGATGCGCCTGGTTGCCGAGGCGATAGCGGCGGTCGTCAAGCCGTGGAAGATGAACTATGAATGCCTGGGAAATCTGGAGCCGCACGTGCACTGGCATTTGCTGCCTCGCTACGAGACCGACGAAATGCGGCACGGACCAGTATGGTTGCGCCCCGAATCCGAACGAAAGGTACCGCTTGAGGAAAATGATCGCCGCGCGCTTATCGGTTCGCTACGCACACAGCTTGCTATCCGCTTCCCCGATGCGCGCATCCCGCCCGTTTAGCCGAATTCCGCGCGCCGCTTTCATTCTCGCTTTAGCCGGCCTCGTCATTACAGAATGCAAGCGATCGTCTTTGCCCGACGCGACGAGTCCCGGCGCACAGCTCTATGTAAATCGATGTGGCAATTGTCACGTGCCCTATCCTCCACACGAAATGACGGCTGCGATGTGGGAAACGCAAGTCACGATGATGGAACTGAAGATTCAAGCGGCCGGCATGCGACCGCTGACGTCCGACGAGCGCGAGTCGATTCTCGAATACCTGAAGAGTAACGCCGGCACCGAATAACGTTTCACTGAACGCCAGCCTGAGAGAGTATCCAGCTCGGGACCTGGCTCGCCGACGTGATCGGACCCTTGTTCTTTATCGTCACGTTGATCGGGAATTGCGGGATATAATCGTTCTGACAGATCTGCGGGCCGAAGAAATCAATCGGGTCGAGGAAATAGTTGTCGGTGTACGTCAGATTTCCCACCGGAAGACATCCGCCAAAGTCGGACCCGTACGGCACACCCGTTATGGCGCAGTAATCAGGAATAGACGACCCCGTCAGGCACGGACCAAAGTCGGCAATTCCAACCGGGTCATTGAGCGACACGTTCTGCTGCAGGGTTACGTATTGGCTGCCGCCATCGGTGTAATAGATGTTGCTACCGCCGGCCGGCCGTTTGTTTTCGGCGACGTTCAACTTGATCAACAAGCCGTGGGCAAAGTCCGGGCCCTGCGAACCGTTGGTGTAGATCGCTCCGCCATCCCAAAGTTTTTCCACGAAAGACTCAAATTTATTGCTGCTGATTTCATTGTTGCTGACGATCGTCGGGGTATCGTATTCGCCCCACATCCCGGGAATCGCGGTCGGCACTCCGGGAAAACTCGGATCGTCGAGCAGTCCCCATCCCCAGCCGATAGCCAGGCTGCTCCAAGGCGTATGCATGATGGTGTTATGTGTGATCCGCGTACCGGTCGTGAACCCAACGTACACTCCCGCCGTGTCGTAATAGTCCTGTCCGGTATAGGAGACCGTATTGTTCTGGACCAGGTTGTTACTGGTTTTTTGTGCACGGTTTGGCCGGGCATCGATAGGAGACAGTCCGCCGACCTGGAGTGCGGTCGAGGATATGTCGGTGAAGTTATTGTTGATTATCGTGTTGTCCTGGCTGCCGGTATCCAAATCGAGAGCCACGCCGCCGAGGTGGCTGAAAGTATTTCCCGCAAATGTAATGTTGTGCGCGTATTGAAGGGTTACGTTACCCAGCGTCTTGTAGGTAATCTGCTGATGGCCGATGGTATTCGGCAGATAACCGTCGCCCATCAATATGTAGCTGCTCTGATCGGTTACATAGCCGTTGTCAGTGTTGGGTTCCAACCAGGTCGCATAGGAGAATTGCAAACCTCGGAAGGTTATGTTGGACACTGGGTTGCCGGGCGCTCCTACGATCTCGACCAGATTCTCTAATATCGGCAAGACGGCGCTTTCAGGACTACTGCTGCCCGTATTGTACCAGGTCAACTGCTGACTGTAGGGGTCGAGGTACCACATGTTCGGTACCGTGACGAATTCCGGCGCATTTTCCAGCCAGCTAAGGAGCTGAAAATTTACCGGACTCGCGTAAGTGTTGGCATTGGTCCAGCACGGAGTCTGCATGACGAGTGTATTGCTGGTCAGACTCGCGACTGGACACCGCAACATTTTCCATTGCGTGACTGAAACCGCCTCCATCAGTTCCGGATGGGTGAAAGTCTCGGGAATGAACTGCGTATAGCCATTCGATACGCGAAGATAATTGAGATTGACCAGTTGGCCGTAGTTCGAGCGCGCACGGATCGCGCGTTGGCCGTTTACATAGAACTGGCGCGGCATCAATCCAGCAGGTAAACCGCTCACGCTGCTGGTGCAGATGTTGCCGACGGTGCAGCTGAAATCCGTCACCGGAATACCGCCCGAGATGATCACTGGCGAGCTGCTACCGGCTGCAGCGCGGTAGACAACCTTTGCGCCCGGAGACCCGGAGTCCGAAGAATCGAAGATCAGCGGCGCGGTGAGCGCGTAAGTGCCTGAGTCGATATTGACCCTGATGGTGCATTGTCCTTTGCGTTTGTTCTGCCTGACGACCTGCCGCGCGTGATCCAGGGTCAGAAACGGGTCATCGACTCTGCCGCTACCGTCGTCGTTGCCGCTGGTCGAGACCCAATAATCCCGGCTGCATGCGCTTGCACTCGAGCCGACGCTTCCTATGAACGCCAGAAGCGCAATTGCTAACAATATAAACGTCTGAAATGAACCTTTATATATCTTTGCTTTTAATGTCTCTTTCAAGCGCTGTCTCCCCTCTGGGATAGCTGTATAGTGCGAAATTATCCGAAGCAAGATGATCTGAACAACTTTTCAGCTACTCCGGTCATCGCGCGCGCGCCGATGCTGAAGTCGTCAACGTCGGAAGGGCCGTCGCCTGAAACTTTCCGTGCACGTCGTCGACGGCGTTGAATAGTTGTATTTGACTCTGCGACTCGGCTGGTCTTAAGTGACCGACAGGTGCGTCGCACCGAAAATCAACGCGAGGAATTCTTCATGGCTCGAATGATCAGACACGACAAGAACTCACCCTACGAAGTAGCGGAAGGTACCGAACTGCCGCTCTACATCTGTGCGTGCGGACTCTCGAAGAACAAACCTTTTTGCGACGGCTCGCACAAAAAAACGCGCGACGAAAATCCCACTGACATCTACCTCTACGACGACACCGGTCGGGCCCGCGTCAAAACCGAATACTAGCCATTCCAGCCGACTGTCCTTGCGCGATTGTTCCCCTTCCCAGTTGGGAAGGGGGTCAGGTGTTACGTTTCTGCGTCTGGCCTCGAACGCCGGCACCTTAATTTGAAACTCCCCGAAGAGATCGTGCGCTCTGACTCCGAGCCGGTGCCGCCGCCTGCGCGAGAGGAGCCCAGCGACTCAGGCGCCCCTCCGGATGGGCTCCAGTATCTCGCCGAGCCGCGGCACGCGTGGCCGATCCTGCTGATCTGCGGAGTCGCCCTCTACCTCGTAAATCTCGGCGGCTACCCGCTCTACACCAAGGGCGAGCCGCGCGAGGCCGTCACCGTTTTCGATATTGTCCACGGCGGCGGCATCATTTTGCCTCAACGCGCCGGCGTCGAAATTCCTTCCAAGCCTCTCCTGATGCATTGGATAGCGGCGCTCGTCTCGCTGGTCGCGGGCGGCGTGAACGAATTCTCGGTGCGGCTGCCGTCCGCCGGTTTCGCGATCGCCGGGGTGATCGTTTGCTATTTCTATGTGCGACGTTTGTTCGACGACGTGACCGCGTTTATTGCCGCGCTCGTTCTCGCCACTACGTTTCAGTATCTGCAAGCCGCCACGGGCGCCCGCGTCGATATGACGCTGACCTTCTTCATGGAGGTTGCGTTTTTCGAATTCATTTTCATCGCCGAAGGTTTGACGCACCGTCGGATGCTCCTTTACGTTGCGATCGCGCTCGCGGTTTTGACCAAGGGTCCCATCGGCTTGATTCTTCCCGGCCTGGTCGCCCTGATTTGGATCGCTCTCGAAAAACGCTGGAGTCTTCTGCGCCAGATGAATCTCGTCCGTGGCGCGATCGTCGTGCTGATACTCGCGGGAGGATGGTACATCGCGGCGCTGATAGAAGGCGGGCCGGATTTTTTCCGTAAGCAGGTTCTCTCCGAAAACCTGCTTCGCTTCGCCGGCGGCAGCGATTTCCACGAAGGCCACATCCACCGCTTCTACTATATGGAACTCGCGCTGCTGGCCGGCTTCATGCCGTGGACGCTTCTGCTGCCCATCATCGGCGTGCAAGCCGCGCGAGCGCCGCTCACCGTCAATCCGCGAATCAAATACATCTTCATCTGGTTCGCCGCCGTGCTGATCTTCTACAACCTCCCGCAGAGCAAGCGCGGCGTATACCTGCTCTGCATGTATCCCGCCCTTGCGACTCTGATCGCGATTTATCTGAGACAGGCCATCGTGCGGCCTGCGCCTTCGCGCACTGTGGTCCAGTGGATAGCCAGATTGTCCGGCTTGGCAATGCTGCTGCTTGGCAGCGGCGCGCTCGTCGCGCTCGTGATGCTGGTCGTCGCGCCAGGTGAGTTCGCCGACCTTCTGCAAGTGGGGAACATTGGCGCGTCCGACTTCGCGCCAACCCTGGCCTCAACGATCAGAGCGCATTGGGCGCTAGCGCTCGCGACGCCGGTGGTGGTGGTTGTACTCGGCGTGCGGCTGATAGTGAGGCGAGCACAGGTCGAACGAATTGTCTTCGCGCTCGCAGCCGCAATGGTTTTCATCACCGTTGCGGTCAACGTCGTCGTTGTGCCGGCCATCGCCAACACCCTCTCGCTGAGGGACTTTACCGATCGCGCGATGAAAGTCGTGGATGGCAGCTCGGTCGGCTATTTAAATGCGCTCAACTATGACGTCGCCTTTTACAGCCGCCGCACAATTCCGATCGTCTCGCAAAAAGATCCCGACCTGCCGCACTATCTGATCGCGTGGCGCACTCTCTTCGATGCGCTCCCCGCGTCGAAGCGCAACCGCTTCGAAACCATGATGAAATCGAACCCGACTTCGCTTGACGGCAGCGACCAGATGCTTCTGCTGCGCCAGCGCGCAGATTCTACAACTCCGCCGCCCAAACCCTCCGACGACGATTACATCCAGGCAAGGATTTCTAGGACAAACTCTCGCGTCGAACTTCCGCCGCCGCCTTCACCAGCCGCGGCAGCACATCCGCCGACGTGCCGCGCAAGCTGACGTCGCATATCTGTGTGATTTCCGATTCATAGAGATTCACTTCGACTAAAGTTCCGCCGCGCTGCTTCACCTCGAGTGCGAATCCTGCTGCCGGATAAACCGTCGCCGAGGTTCCGGCCACGATCACCAGGTCCGCCTTCGCCGAATGCTCCGCGCACATGTTCAGCACGTCGATCGGAATCGGCTCGCCAAACGAGACCGTATCCGATTTCAAGAGTCCCTCGCATCGCGGACACGTCGGCGGCAGCTTTTCCAAACTGATCGCGTCGCCATGAAACCGCGTCCTGCAGTCCAGGCATCGAATCAGAGTCCAGTTGCCGTGAATTTCCGCGAGCGCCTTCTGCCCGGCCTGCCGATGCAGGTCGTCGATGTTCTGCGTAATCACGAAGCGCAGAACTCCCAGCTGTTCCAGCTCGACCAGCGCGAGATGACCCGGATTTGGCCTGGCCACGGTGAGCGGCTTGTAGAGCTCGTCGTTGCGTTTGCTAAGCCGCTCCTCCCAGGCCTTTTTTGGATCGGCCATGAAGATTTGAAAGCCGTTCATCGGCGGCTCGCCGTATTTGGTCCAGAGCCCGCCCGGACCACGAAACGGTGGGATGCCGCTCTCGACTGACATCCCCGCACCCGTCAGCGCGATCGCATACCGCGCCTCCAGGATCGTTCTCGCCGCCGTGCGAATCTCCTCGTCGTTAGCTCTCTCGCTCTGTTTCGCCATCGAGAGTTACGCCCTCCGCTCAGATTTCACATAGTCAGTCGTCCTCAATTAGCTACACACGAGATGAAAGTGAATGCGTATGCCGACAGCCCTGCGCCATCCGCTCGAATAATCACTGAGCCTGAAACCACTGACTCATTCGCGACGACGCTGTACATCCGCGGCCGATCCACCGTGATAAATCCGCGATCGCCGTCAAACTTCACGTCCTCGCCCGCGCGTTGCGCGCCTTCCAGCGCAATCTCCGCGCGCACGCTCGCACCGGCAGGAGGCGCCATCACCAGATTCACGTCTTTCGCCGTGTACCTGAGCGAGATCGCCGCGCCCGCCGACTCGCTGCGAGCGCTCTCCTGCTCGACGCGCCATCTGCCCGCGAGATAACTCATGCCCTCGACATGCGGCCCGATGTCGCGATAGTCATGCGGCCGATCGCGTACCACGCCCTCGAAATTTCCGAATTGGCCGCGCGCGTAACCCAGGTACAGTTCCGGCGTGACGCGATAGCAAACTGCGCCGGGCCGATCGCTGTCGCGCACCGGCTCCATCGGCGGCGGCAGACTCGCGGTCGGATTCAGTTCGCGGATCAATCCCTGAATAGCTACTTCGGTTTCCTGGTACGCTCCTTCGCCGAAATGGTAATAGCGAATGCGTCCCTTCGCGTCGACCAGGTATTTAGCCGGCCAGAAGCGATTCGAGTAAGTTCGCCAGATTGCATATTCGTTATCGAGCACGATTGGGTATTCCAGGCCGAATCGCGACGCCGCTTCCGCGACATGCGATCCCTCCCGCGCAAAAGAAAATTCCGGCGCATGCACGCCGACCACCACCAGACCGCCGTCCTTGTATCTTTTATTCCAGGCCACCACGTACGGCAGCGTGCGAATGCAATTGACGCAGGTATAGTCCCAGAAATCGATCAGCACCACAGCCTTATCGCGCAACGCCTTGAGGCTCACCGGGCCATGCTGAATCCATTGCCCGCCATCCAGTTCAGGCGCCAATACTGTCTCGGACAATTGTGGCATCGCGATCTCCTCGCTGACCCGGAGCGTAGCACAGCCCGGATTTCACCTCTAAGTAGAATTGACGGTGCGCCCCATCGCGCGCTAGTCACTGGTTGGTGAGTGAATCTTCGCGCATCAAAGTGATTGCGATCGAATCGCCCGCCGATATGCAGCGTGCCCACGGGATTCGTCGGCGAGTCTTTATCGAGGAGCAGCACGTCCCCGAAGAAATCGAAATGGATGCCGACGACGAGCACGCATTTCACGCACTGGCTATTCTCGACGGAGTCGCGATCGGATGCGGCCGGATGCTCGAGCATGGCGACAGCGAGGTAAAAATTGGCCGAATGGCCGTTCTGCCCGAATTTCGGGAAACCGGGGTCGGCGCGCGCATCCTCCGCTTCCTGATCGATCGAGCTCGCACGCGCGGGCTCCGCAAAGCGATCCTGCACGCCCAACTTACTGCCGAAGGCTTCTACCTCAAGCAAGGATTCAACCCGATCGGCGACGTGTTCGACGAAGCCGGAATCGCGCACCGCAAAATGGAGCGCGACCTCTAGCGTTACAAGCTGGCGGCAAACTCTTCGATTACGCGCGCGACCTCTTCCGGCTTCTCAAGGATCACGTGATGATGCGCATCTGCGATCGTCACCAGCCGCGTCCGCGGATTCGACGCGCGCGCATTCTCCGCCGCCTCCGCCGTCATGATACGGCTGTGCTCGGCGCGGACCAGCATCGTGGGAATTTTGATCTCCTGAATCGTCTCGAGCACCGGCAGCCCATCGCCGCCGAGAAAACTCTCGCGATCGAACTTCAGCGTCCACCGCCCTTCATCAGTCCGCGCAAGGCTCCTTTCCGCGATCTCGAGCCGCACTTCTTCGGGTATGCCACCCTCGTTCGGCATCAGCCGAAACCGTGCCGTCGCCGTTGCGAGATCGGGATACGCCACCACCGGCAGTCCTTTCAGCCGCCGCAGATATCGATCCCGTCCACGGCTCGAGGTGACTGCGACATCAATCGCCATCGCGCCACGCACGCGTTCCGGATGTTGGCGCGCAAATGCCAGCACGTTCAGCCCGCCCATGCTGTGACCGACGACGACCGGCTTGTCCGCATTGGGTGCGATGTGATCGACGAATCTCGTGATGTCATTCGCATAATCCGCCGGCGAGTATGCCACCGGCCGCACCCACTCGCTGTCGCCATGCCCACGCTGGTCGAGCGCCAGCATCCGGTACTCCGGCGCAATCGCGCGGGCCAGCGGCTCCCACCACCACGCATTCGCCGAGTTCCCGTGCAGCAATACAATCGTGCGCGGTGCATCCGGATTCCATTCCAGGTAATGAAGCCGAGGAGAGCCTTCGAGCAGGTGGCTGTGCGGCGCCGTCACTTGAACTCGCTGACAAATTTTCGGATTACTTCGATCAGCGCCGTCGGATTGTCCAGCATCACGTGATGATACGAGTCGTCGACTTCCGCCAGGCGTCCGTTGGGAAATTGCGCGACCATTTTTTTCGCGACCTCGCGATCCAGCAACGGACTCTTCGTGATCTTGACGATCAGCGCCGGGCACGTGATTCGATGCAAAGACTTCCACACCCGGGACGGTTCGCGAATCATCGTGCGCCGATCGATCTTATGCACCCAGGAACCGTCGTGGTCTTGGCGGAAGCTCCGGCGCCCGACGTATTCGAGGATTTCTTTCCTTGCCAGGGTCTCGCGCGGCAGGACCTTGAAATTCCGCGTCGCCTCGTCCAGCGATTCGAATCTGCGCGCC
Organism: uncultured delta proteobacterium; assembly: GCA_963850125.1. Taxonomy (GTDB): domain Bacteria; phylum Desulfobacterota; class Binatia; order Binatales; family Binataceae; genus Binatus. Next base: position 247,248 of record CAWKKB010000009.1, read on the forward strand.
GGCTTCCCTGCGATCGATTGCAAAAATTCAACCGCTCGCTCGGTGTAATCGGGCGGTGGATCGAGCGCGACGATCGCGCGCAGTTTTTCGCTGTGCTCGGTCGCGTATGCCAGCACATTATGCGCACCCATCGAATGTCCAACCAGGATCGGGGCGCCGAATTGCCACTGGCCGATCACTTGATCCAAATCCGCCACGTAATGCCGGGAGCCATACGCCCATTCGTCGGCCCACTCGCTTTCGCCATGCCCGCGTTGATCGAGCGCGAGCACGTGAAAGTCTTCGACGAATGTCGGCGCGACAAAGTCCCACCAATGCGCATGCGCCGAGCCACCGTGCAGGAACAGAAGCGGTCGCTTGCCTTCGCCACCGTAGTCAAGACAATTAAGCACGAGCCCGTTGGCTGTGAAGCGATGGCTTTTCATGTTTTTACTTTTCATATCTGAGCAGCCGGCGACCTCACCCCTAACCCCTCTCTCTTTTCGAGAGGGGAATGGAGAGCATCGGACACATGATACCTTTGCATCGCGTCCCGTTCATGCCACCATTTAGAGGCTAAGTGCTGTGCGCGACCTGATGCCATGCGAGATCGAACCGCTCTGAAACCACTGACTCTCGTCGCCATCCTGACACTTGCGCTCGCGTCTCTTCCATTTTCCGCGCACGCGCAGGACGCCAATGCGTCCAAAGCCCGGGCACTCGTCGACGCCGCTATAAAAATGAGCGACAGCGACGCCGCTGTAAAGCTGCTGTGGCAGGCCACCGACATCGCTCCGGCTGACGAAGACGCGTACGTATATCTCGGCCTCTATTACAATTCGCGATCCGATTTCACCAACGTGGTCAAGGTTTATCAAAAACTCGTAAAATATCAGCCCAACCAGGTCAGCGCGTATTTGAATATCGGCGAGGCGTATATGTCGTTTTCACCGCCGAAAACCGACGATGCGCTGGTCTACTATCGCAAGGCATACGAGATCGATCCCAAGAACACCTTCGCCGCGCTCAGAATCGGACAACTGCTCGCGCAGACCGGCCAACGCGACGATGCGCTCAAGTATCTGAAAATTGCGCTCGGCGACAGCGCGAAGAATCCTACCGTCGCATCGGAAGCCGAAAAAACTCTTAAGCAGATGGGCGCCCTCTGACCGGACCTTACCCCTGACCCCTCTCCCGTCAGGCGAGGGGAACCGGATTTTCTCGCTCGCCAGCTCGATTGTAGCTAAATAAAACTGATAGTTTCATCCCTGCCGTGATGCTAGGTTGGTGGCTGGCAACTCGGGAGGGGACTCTGATGCGAATGCAGATCAGATTGATGGCGCTGTCAGCCGCTTGCTTGCTTGCCGGTTGCGTCACGGCGTATCAGCCCGACGGGGTCTCGGGGGGATATTCCGATCAGCTGCGGAACGGCAATACTGCGCAGGTTTCTTTTCGGGGCAACCCGTTAACCGCGCCAGAGGCCGTTCACTCCTTTCTACTCAGAAGATGCGCGGAGGTAACGCTGCAAGATGGCTACAGCTACTTCGTGCTGGTGCATACCGAAGCGCCGAATGAAAACAATCTTTACAGCATGAAGGTCGAAACGGCGACGATTGAAATGTACCAAGGCAGCAAACCCGAAAACGATGCCAATACCTATGACGCAGCTTCCCTGCTCCGCAAGGTTCTTGCCGACCAAGGTGAGAGTGAGGAGCCGGCCCCGGCTTCGATGGTTGCAAGCGCGAACAGTGTCGGGAGCGTAACCGCTGCGTCCTCGTCAGCCTCGCATTCATCCGTCGTGAACCCGAATCCGAACGCCCTGACCAACGACGCTGTCCATTTCGATCACTGGTAGATCTGTGAATGAAAAAGTTGCCGCACCAAGTGACATGATTCATGAAGTTTTGTTCGCATATCGAGATTTTGGAGGCATTGCTAAGCGATCCATGACCTTTCTGCCCGATAATCAGTCACTTATGAGCCAACTAATTTCTGATTACCTACTTTAGATTCGTGTACACATATGACAAAATCCTCCAACGGCGACGGGAACTCTTTGAGTTCAAGTTGGGCGGGTTGAGGAGGTGGTCGATGTCCGTTGTAAGACACCCTTTATTTGGTTTTTCCAGAACCGACTTAAATGATCGAACCGATCGCACTGGTCCGGTCAGTTTGGATGATGCCGATCGTGTGCGCGACGATCCCGACGAAAGCGCACTTCCCCTCCGGGCACGCGACACCTCGTCGATGTTTGTTTTTGAAACGAACCTCCGAGGTTCGCTGGGCAATGCGGACAACACCGACGATGTAGTCGAGAAGTTCTCGCCGCGCGAGGACGCCTGGTCGGGTCTGGAAGTCGATCAAACACTTGGCCAGCTGATGACCGAGACGCGCAAGCATCTGGGTCTCTCGCGAGATCAGGTGAGCGACCAGACCCACATTCCGGCGTACTACGTCAGAATGATCGAGAGCGACAGCTACGATGCCATCCCCGATCAACTTTACCTTCTGCCTTTTTTTCGCCGGTATGCGGAGTTCCTCGGCCTTGACGAACAGAAAGTTGTCTCGCGTTTCATCTTTGATTTCGAGAAGGCCGAGAATGGAATTGTCGCGACTCCCGCTCCTACTGCATACGCCAAGGCTAAACTGAAATGGCGCCAGATTGCGGCGGCAACGGTAATCGGAGCAGTCCTGCTTCCCTGCATCGCGTGGGCAGTTGGAGCGATGCGCGGCGCTTATCATAGTCCGGCCGAAGATTCACAAGCCGTCTCGCTTTCGCCTGATACGCGGCCGCCAACCGCTATCGCTTCGACCGAGACGCGATCCACGGCCGCTCAGGATTCTGCTCGAACTCCCGATGTGGTCGCGGTGCCTCCCGCAGTACCTGCGGCAACAGCGCCTGCCGCGCTGGCTGAAACTAATTCAGGATCTGAGGTCTCTCCGGCGCTACCTGCTCAGGCCAAAGCGCACGCAAGCCGACGTCACCGGCTCATTCACCATTCGAAGCATTTGAAGCCGAAGCATCCCACTCAGTTCTGAGTGGGAGGTGGCAACGGCGACGGCGATCCCTGCTCGGGAGGCAGGTGGTCGTCACCCTCGCGATCGTCGTGTTGCCCATGATGCTCCCACGGCCGAGTGAAGTCGCGGTCGAAAATCTTTTGCTGATCGGGCGTCAGGATGCTGCGGACGTCGCTTAGTCCCTGCCAGAAAAGCTGATGCCGCTTATGCACATAGTCCTGCCGCGCCTGCATCACCTTGAACCGGGTATCGCGCAGAATATCGGCGATTCGATCGCTTTGCGCAGGCGTCAGGTTGAGCTCGCGATTCATGCGCTCGATTAACCCGCCCCCTGGCACGTGCAAGTAATGATATCGGTAGGCGAACGTGCTCAGCGCGAAACCAATCAGGATGCACGAAACTCCGATTAGTAAGCCGAACCAGATATTCGACCTAGCTGGCAAGATCGCTCTCTGTCAGCGGCATCTCCGGCGCCAATGGGTCGCCTGTTGTTTCGGAAGTCATGCTCGACTCGGGTATCGACAGCGCCTCGCTAATAGACTCATTCGGCGTGCGGGTTGAAAGATACGCCGCACTGGTCGCAAACACAAATATCGCCGCCGCCGCGGCCATCGGGAGCCATCGATTCGGCCGCGAGACCTCGCGCGTCGCCGAAGCAAATCGTGACGGCCGGTCTGCCAGCGAAAACTCGCGACGCGCGGGTCGCGATACTCGCGAGGCTGCCTGTTCCATCTCGCCATAGAGCACCGGCGCCGTCAGCGCGAAGACGCGAAACGCATGATCGCATTTCTCGCATCCCTTCAAGTGCGCCAACAGTTCGCCGCGCCGCTCGGCGGTTGCGGTCTTGCGCCACAGCGCCGGAAATTCCTGTCGTGCTTCAAAACAATTCATAAACGTTACCTGTTGCGACCCATCGCGAGCATCCGCTCCGCCTGCTTGCGCAGCGCCTGTCGCGCACGGAACGCGCGAATTTTTACCTTGGCTTCACTCCATCCAAGCGTCTCGGCGATTTCGCTGACGCTCAAATCTTCACTCTCTTTCAGTACCATCACCATCCGATCCTCGGGCTTCAACGTGTCGAGCAGGCGATGCGCCAAATCGTAAGCCTCGCGCCGCTCTTCGGCCTCACCAACCAGATCCTCCGGCGATGCGACGTGCGCCGTCTGCATCCATTGCACTTCCGGCGCGCTGAAATCGCCGACCAACTCCTCGGGCCGCCGCCTTCGCCGGCGCAACTCGTCGTAGCAAAGGTTCACGACGATCGCGCGCAACCAGCCGCCAAACGGCATCTCGGCTCGATACGTTGCCAGCGCAGTGTACGCCCGGATGAAACTTTCCTGCGCGATATCGCGCGCCATCTCTTCGTCCGAAAAAAATCTCCTGCATAACCGTTCCACTCGTGGCCGATGCCGCGCCGCTAACTCAGAGAAGGCGTCGGTCTGCCCGCCGAGGACTTCGGTTATCAGTTCCTCGTCGGGTTTGTCGCTCAATCTCCGCCCTGCCTTTCGGCCAGCCCAGCGACCCAACATAACTGTTCATTAATACGCATTAAGCCACTAACGGTTACACGATTTTCGCTGAATTTGCGCCCCGCAAGAGAAATCCACGCAGATGGAAATTTGACCAAACCTCGCTCGACTCGTCTATATTCGCCACAATTCTATATATCTTCTCGAACATTTTCTCCCACGTAGCGAATGCGCGAATCCCACCCACTCCGCGTTATTGGCCGCGGCACTCCCTGGCGGTACGAATTCATTCGGTCGGCGGCGGGGGCAGGCCGGCGCGGGTTAGGTCGGACGGCATGTCGAGGTCCAGATTTATTCCTGGGTCGTCCAAGTCGACGTAGGCTATCCGCGATGCGTCGGCGTTCACAACATAGCGGGCGCCCTCTCCTTCCGGGGCGGTTTGTAGTTCGGCGAACATTGCGCGGTCGAAAATTACCGGGTGGCCGCGATGGCCGTCGTGGCGCGCAATCACGATTGGCTTGCCGGTTTGATTGTAGGAATCAGCCATCGCCTGGAACGTCTCTACGCGGACGACAGGATGGTCCCCCAGATGAACCATCGCGCCGGTCGAGTACTGCTGAATCGCGCTGAGGCCAACCTTTAGCGACGACAACTGGCCGCGCGAATAGTTCGGATTCTCGACGATCGTGGTTCGTGCGTCGCGCGGAATCGCGGCGCGTACGCGATCGCTGTGGGCCCCGAGAACAATCACCACGCGGGGCACCACCGCGAGCATCGACTCGACTATGCGCTCGATGAAGGTCTGTCGACCGATTTTGAGGAGCGGCTTGGGATAGCCCATCCGCCGCGACTCTCCCGCCGCCAGGATGATTCCCTCGAGCTGCTTCGGCATCGAGGTCCGCTACTTCGATCGTTTGAGGCTGCCGAAGCGGACGCCGAGTGTGAACTCGTCGCGCTCCTCGGTGCGGCGCTCGCGGATAATCTCGGCGATGATCGAGATTGCGATTTCTTCGGGCGTTTCGCCGCCAATCGCGACTCCAAGCGGTGCGTGAACGTCGGCCAGGCGATCTTTGGGAACTCCGCTCGCGCCGATTCGCTCGAGCGTAGCTTTCACCCGGCGGCGCGAACCGATCATCCCGACGAATCCGCAAGGTTGCATCAGTGCCGCACGCACGACTTCCTCATCGAACGAATGACCGCGCGTGACGGACACCAGGTAGCAGTGGCCGTCGAGCGCAAGCGAGTCGATCGCCGCCGTAAAGGGCTGGACGATGATCTCTTCGGCTTGCGGGAACCGCTCGCGGTTGGCAAACGACGCGCGGTCGTCGATCACCGTGACATGAAATCCCACCATCGCGCCCAGCGTACACAACGGCACCGCGATATGGCCCGCACCGACGATTATCAGGCGCTGCGCACCGACGATCGGATCGACGAACAACCGCACGCCGCCGTTCGGCTCGAGATGAGTCACAGGCTGAATCCCACCGGCTCCGTCAACCTCGAGCAATGTGGGAATCGCGTCGGCGGTCCGTTCGATAATTTGCGCGAACCCCGCTGCGGGCAAATCGATTGGTCCCGCGTCGCGCGCGCCCGCGTCGGCGGGATCGATGAACGTCCGCGAACCGGCCGGTATTTCCACTCGCGCGCCCGCATCGACAACTGTGAGCAGCGCGCCGGGAGCGCTGCGGCCGGCGGCGTCGGCCAGTTTTCGTGCGATTTTCAGGTCGCGCGCGGGAGACCACAGATCGACGAACACGTCCATTATTCCGCCGCAGGTGCCGATTTCGCGCTGGTCGAAATCGCCGGTGAGATCGACTTCGGCCAGCCGCGCGCCGCGGTCGTTTTTTTCTTCAAGTAATACGCGAGCTTTTCGAAAGACCTCGGCTTCGCCGCATCCGCCACCGATGGTGCCAAATTGCCCGTCCTCGCGGACGATCATTTTGGCGCCGACTTCGCGCGGTGTCGAGCCGCGAACGTTCACCACCGTCGCCAACGCAAACGATTGCCCGCGCTCCAGCGTGCGCAAGGCCTCAGCCCAGATTTGATCCGAACCATTCATTGCAGAACTCTAGTTAGAACTTACCAGAACCGGCGGGCGCGATGAATGCGCCGCCGGCGTCACTCCACGTGCGCGCGCAGATGGCGCAAAATGTCGCGGGCCTTCAAGAGGTTCTCCTCGGCAGACTTGTAGTCGCCGGATTTCATCGCCGCCTCGCCTTTCTGATCGAACTGGCTCGCATCGAAAAGCTGCTTGCGCTGGACGGGATCGGTGGGGCCGGCATCGCGCACGTGGGCCAGCTCGAGCGACACCTGCCGCTCGGTCTCGACCAGGTCCGGCGGCGGGGAAGCGGAGATCGCCGGAGAGACCTCAACGAAAATAGCCAGTGCGGCAATCGCCGCGAAAAATCGTTCGCCCTTCCTCATCGAGAAGGAATTGTTATCGAAGCGCGTGAGGTTTTCCAGCCTCGCAATTCAGAGGAGAGTGTCCAGTTGAATCGATGCAACCTTAGAGCGTCGGCTGCACTGAGAGACGGTGCGGACTTTCGGCGATTCCATAGCGGGTCAGCATCCGGTAGAGCGTCGAGCGTGAGACGCCCAGCAGGTCGGCCGCGCGGCGGCGATTTCCTTCAGTCTCTTCGAGCGAACGCACCAAGGTCTTCTTTATAACGTCATCGAGCAGGAAGCCCAGCGGCTCCGAACCGAAATCTACCTGGGGCGCGTGATGCACGACCGGCGCGGGCTCGTGACCGTTGGAGGATGGTTCCGCCTGCGGGTTCAACAACTCGGCGCCGGTACCGTCCACGACCTGTTCCGGGAGATCGGTTACGACGATGCGATTGCTTTCGCTCAAAATGACGGCGCTTTCGATTGCGTTGGAGAGTTCCCGGACATTTCCCGGCCATTGATAGGCGCATAGAACGTCGATCGCGGCGCGGGAGATCTCCCTGACGTCTTTGCTGAACAGCCGATTGTATTGTTCGATGAAATATCCGATGAAGGCTGGGATCGCCTCGCGTCGCTCGCGCAAGGGCGGAATAAAAATCGCCGCCGCGCTCATCCGGAAGTAGAGATCGTCACGAAACGTCCCCGCTTTGACCATCGCGCGCAAGTCGCGATTGGTCGCCGCGACCAGTCGCAGATTAACCTTATAGCAATGTGACGAGCCGACCGGCTGAACCTCATGCGTCTCGACCGAGCGCAGCAGCTTGGGCTGAAGTCTGAGCGGCAACTCGCCGATCTCGTCAAGGAACAGCGTGCCGCCGTTAGCCGAACGGAAGTAGCCCTGCGATTCGTCGCGCGCGTCGGTAAAGGCGCCACGTACGTGACCGAACAACTGCGACTCGGCCAACGCTTCGACCAGGTTGGAGCAGTTAAGCGTCACGAACGGACCATTTGGAACCGGACCCAAGGTGTGGAGTGCGCGCGCGATCAGTTCCTTTCCGGTTCCGGATTCGCCCGAAATCAGCACGGTCGCCTTGTACGGGCTCAGCTGAGACACCGACTTCAGCACCTTGCGTACCTGCGCCGAGCGCACGACCATGCCGCCGAGCCGGTCCGCACTGTGCACAAGACTGCTGAGCGGCACCATCTCGCTTGCGCCGGTTCCGTTAGCAGCATCCGCCGATGCGGGCTGAGCTCCTGAGGGCGGTCGAGTGTCGTCGTGCTGCACCAATCCTCCTGCTTCGACCTGCAATGGCAGATCAACAGCTGTCTTTAGAGCAATTGATGGGCCATCGTCGCGGAATCGGAACACTCGTTGAACGATTGTCTCTAGTGGTCAGCAGAGCGCGACGGAGAGCAAACGGCACTCGACGCGACACTCCGGTGGCATCGAGCGGTCAGTCTGCGACACTGGTTTGCCGCTCCTCGAATGCAGTTAGTCGGCAGGTCTCAGTAAACTTGGCAGGTCGCGCAGGTCGGTCAGCTCGATATCGGGGACGGGATGACTATCGGTGAGTGTCCGGTTATATCGATTGATCCAGATCGTCCGGATTCCGGCGTCGCGGGCTCCGGCGATGTCGCGGTTGAGACTGTCGCCGATCATCACCGCTTCGTGCGCCGCGACTCCCAGCCGTTCCAGCGCCAATTGAAAAATCCTGCGGTCGGGTTTTCCAAATCCATGGTCGCCCGAGATGATGATCGTTTCAAAAAAACTGGCGAGGTTCGATCCGTCGATTTTGGTGCCCTGGATATCGGGCGCGCCGTTGGTGATTAACGCGAGACGAAACTTTTTCTTCAATTCACGCAGGACCTCCTCTGACTCGGCGAAAACGACATGGCGGCGGCTCCGATCGATCGCGAAAAATTCCGCAAGCTCGGCGGCGAGGGCCTGGTCGTCGATGCCGACTTCTTCCAACGCACCCGTCCACGAACGGAGCCTGTAGGTGGGAATCCACTGGCGCAGCTGAACCAGCGAGGAATCGTCGCCGGTAAACGAACCCCACAGCGCTTCGCGCGTGCTGATGCCAATGTCGCGGCAGTAGTCGATCATCGGGCCCGTGAGAAACAGCTCGCGCGAACGCTTGCGCAAGGCGGCGAGGGGGGCCACGCGATCGATTCCGTGGCGAGCAACGGCGATCCCGGCAGCGGCGAGCGCAGAAGCGTCGTTGGAGGTCTCTTCCTCGATCAAGGTTTCGTCGAGATCGAAGATGACCGCACGGACTTTCATCTGAGGATGCGGCATCGATCAGACGCCAAGAACATCGGCCAGTACGCGGGCCGGATGGTCGCGAGGATCGACCTGGTCGTATACCCGCTCGATCGCACCCTGCTCGTCGATCAGGAAACTCACGCGGTCGGGATATCTCGCGTCCGATCCCGAACAAGCGCCGAATGCAATCGCGACGGTGTGATCAGTATCGCTCAGAAGCGGAAATCCGAATTCGTGCCGGCGGGCGAAGGCCGCATTGTCTTCCGGCGAATCGAAGCTCACGCCGACGACACGGATGTTGTTTTCGTCGAAGTACGATTGATGGTCGCGAAAGCCGCGACCTTCGAGAGTGCAACCGGGGGTGTTGGCCTCGACGAAGAACCACAGCAGCACTTTCGCGCCACGAAGACTCTTCAGCGAGAGACTCCCGCCGTCGTGCGCGGCGAGAGTGAAATCGGGCGCCGACTCTCCAACTTTGATCATTTCAATTCAACAGGGCGCGAAGTTGCGCCAACATCGACGCACAAGTTGGATCGTCGGGCGCAAATGCGAGCGCGCCTTCGAATTCGTCGATCGCCCGCTTCACCATTCCCTTGGCAGCGTAGATTTTACCCAGGTTCATGAACGGGTAGTGACGCGGATCGTAGCGCGGCGCGGTCTTGGCCTTCTCGAGCCATGGGATCGCCTCGTCGAGCTCGCCCTTGGCGGTCAGATAGGCTCCGATGTCGTTGTACGGATTGCCGAACGCCGGATCGACTTCGATTGCGCGGCGGCATTCCGCGATAGCGTCGTCGATTCGGCCCATTCCCTGGAACGCCCATCCGCGAAACGTATACGCCTCAGCGGTAGGAAAGACTTCGATCGATTTTGTGTAGAGCTCGATCGCGCGCTCGAGATCCTGATTCATGTGAAAGCGCATCGCCTCGTTCCATAACTCGAGGGCCCGCGTCCGCGGATCCGAATCGGCCATGATCGATCGGTATTGTGCCGATCCGCCCGCGTCAAGAGCGCGCGTCGTTATTGGGTGTGGACTCCAGTGAGGGCGCGCATGATTTGAATCATGGCGGGGCCGACGATCACGGCCATCATCGCTGGCAGAATGAACAATACGAGCGGAAAGAGAATCTTGACCGTGGTTTTGGCGGCCGCTTCTTCGGCGCGGAGCCGGCGCGTGGTGCGCATCGTGTCCGAGATCGAGCGCAGCGCGGGCCCGATTTGCGCGCCGAGCTTTTCGCTTTGCACCAGCGTCGCGGCAAGCGGCTTGATGTCTTCGACTGCGGTGCGATCGCCGAAACTCCGGAGCGCCTGGCCCAGCGTGCTGCCGGCAGCGAGCTCGCCCGAAACCATGGTGAGTTCGGCGCCGATTTCCTGCTTTTGGCGGAGCGATTCGGAGCCGACGATCTTGATCGCTTCGCTGAGACCGAGTCCGGCTTCGACGCAGACCACCAGCAAATCCAGAACGTCGGAGAGTTGGCCGGAGATCTTATCCCGACGGTTCCTCGCCCTGCGGCCAATGTAGTAGCTCGGGGCGAAAGCGCCGATGCCCGCGCCGACCAGCATCACGACCAGCGGCTTGATGCCGTGGAGACCAAAAGCTATCGCGCCAACCATCGCGAGCAGAGCAAGTCCCGCGGTGGATGAAAGGTGGGCGAAATGAAAAGTACGGACGGCGCCGGCACCGGGAAATCCCGCGCGGACCAGGGTCTGCGCGAGCTTCTCACGCTCCGGAGTGTTGATCGCGGGTTCGGGAAGATGCTTTGCGACCCATCGAAAAAGTGCGTTCGCGAACGAATCGGAATCCATGTCCACGTGCTCGGGATTTCCGTATGCGACGCGCATCTTGACGCCCATCTCCGCGATACGATCGTCAAAAGGGCGATTGATCCCGTAGATGGCAGCGTAAATCGCGACCGAGACTGCGGCAAACAAAAGAAACACGGTCAAGCTTGCATAGATCGCCGGCATTGCGGGTTTTCAGTACTTCACTTTCAGGAGCTTGCGAATTGAAAGGAACGCGAGGACGTCAAGCACGGCGGCGACTTCGAGAATCTTCTGGCCGCTCGGATCGAAGAAGAGCGTGTCGGTATAACTTGGCTGAATCACGCTGAACGCCGCCAGCATTACGATTGGCAAAAATCCAACCAGTATCCCGCTCATCTTGGATTGGGCAGTGAGCGCCTTGATTTGCTGTTGCAGGCGCTGGCGGGTGCGAACAATTTCCGAAAGGCGTCCGAGTATGGCCGCCAGCGAGCTGCCAACCTCCGACTGTACGCGTACCGCAACCACCAGCAGGCGGAGATCCTCCTGCGGCACCCGCTTGAGCATCTCTTCGAGCGCGCGCGGGAGTGGCAGGCCGAGGCGGCTCTGTTCGATAGCAGAGCGAAATTCGGTGCCAATAGGATCGGCGAACTCCGTCACTACGACTTGCAATCCGCGCAGCAGGGTGTGGCCGGCTTCAAGTGACGATTTGATCAAATCGAGCGCATACGGCAGTTGCTTGGCGAATGCTTTGAGGCGCCGCTGCCTGCGCACGCGGATATAGAAAATCGGCAGGCTACCCATCGCCGCGCCGATCGCGATCGAGATGAGTTCCCGTCCCCAGATGGCCTGACCCGCGAACAGACCCGCCGTGAACATCAGCAGGATCACGAGCAGGACGTCAGAGATGCGGGCGTAGATTCCCGCCTGCCAGAGATTTTCCTCGAGCTTCTGCAGCAAATTGAGCCGATAGAACCAGCTCAGGAACTCACGTCCGGTCGGGCGGCGGGAATCGGTCTTGGTGATGCCGCCCTCTACCAGCGGATCGGGACGCGACATGCGTCGCATCACAGTGCGGGTGACACTGGGACGACCGCCACGGCGCACAAACCACAGCGCGAAAGCCACCAACACGAAGCCGGCGACAGCGACCGGTATCAACAGATCCGGATTCATCGCGCGGCGGTCTTGATGACCTTGGACTCGGTTTTGTAGCCTGCCGTTTCGAGGCGTTGTGTGTACGCTGAGCGGATGCCGCTGGATTGAAAGGCGCCGTTGATTTTCCCGGTGGCGGTGGTGTCGGCGCGGGCAAATTCGAACAAATCCTGCATCATGATCATCTCGCCCTCCATGCCGCTGATCTCGGAAATCTTCATGACCTTGCGCGAACCGTCGGACAGCCGGCTGACGTGAACAATTATGTTGATGGCAGAGGCAATCTGCTGGCGCATCGCGCGCTGCGGAATCGAGACGCCTGACAGCAGCATCATCATCTCGAGCCGGCCCAGGCATTCGCGCGGACTGTTGGCGTGGATAGTTGCGATAGAACCGTCATGGCCGGTGGACATGGCCTGCAGCATGTCGAAGACTTCAGCGCCGCGGACCTCACCGACGACGATTCGGTCGGGGCGCATTCGGAGACAATTCTTGACCAGGTCGCGCTGAGTGACTTCGCCGCGGCCTTCGAGATTGGACGGACGCGTCTCGAGCCGCACGACGTGAGGCTGTTGCAGGGAGAGTTCGGCAGAATCCTCGATGGTAACGATACGTTCGTTTTCGGGGACGAACGCGGACAGACAATTGAGCATCGTGGTCTTGCCCGAGCCGGTACCGCCGCAGACGATTACGTTCAGTCGCGCACGAACGACAGCGAGCAGGAACTCGACCAGGTCCCAGGTGAGCGCTTCTTTTTCGACCAACGCGCCGATGTCGAAGCGATGCTTGCCGAAGCGCCGGATTGACAGCGCCGGCCCGTCGAGCGCGAGCGGCGGAATGATGGCGTTGATGCGCGAGCCGTCGGGCAATCGCGCGTCGACCATCGGCGACGATTCGTCGACGCGCCGGCCAACGCGGGAGACGATGCGATCGATGATCAGCATCAAATGCGCGTCGTCCTGGAAGACCACGTCGGTTGCGTGCAGCTTGCCGCGCTTTTCGACGTAGACCTGGTTGTGGCCGTTGACGAGAATGTCGGTGATTTCGTCGTCGCGGAGTAGCGGCTCGAGGGGGCCCAAGCCGAGCAGCTCGTTCTTGAGTTCCTCGACCAGGCGACCGCGGTCGGCGTCGGTCAGCAGGCGTCCGTCTTCATTCAGAATGTCGTTGATGGCGGCGGTAACCTTGCTGGAGACCATGGCGGGCTCGAGGGTTTCGAGCTTTGAGACATCGATGGTCTCGAACAGTTTGTTGTGAACCTTGACCTTCAGGCGGCGCGAGCTGTCTGCGATCGCGTCCTTGCGCCGGCGCACGGTCGCGCCGATAAGCGAACCGCCGGCGGAGGCGGTCTCGGGCGGACGTCCGCCGTTAGTAACACTTTGGAGACGATCACTCAGTCCCATCTTGCATACCTCATCGACTTTGATGCGTGACGAAGGCGGATTTGAGCCGCGAGATAAATGTTTCCGGAAGGGCGGTCTGTTCAGCGCGCGGCATTATCAGCGCGGCCAGATCGAGCATCGCGCGCGCGGCCGCGGACGATGGTGCCACCTGGAAGAGGTCCTGCGCTTTCATCTCGATCGTTTCGAAAGTGCGATCGTCGGCCGGAATCCTGGCGTAGATGGATTTGGCGAGAGTGGACTCGATGGCTTTGTCGGTCAGCGGATGCGACGGCCGGTAGCGATCCAGAATGAAGCGCGGCTCGAGCCGGGTCAGTCCGAGGCGCTCGAACAGATCGATAAATCGCCAGGCCGATCGCGCCGCCGCGATCGACTGATTGAGTACGTAAAAGAGAAAGTCAGACCGCTCCCACGCGGCGACGCCGTTTTCGTCGACGTGGTCGCCGCAATCGACGATCACGTAGTCGAACAGCTGCCGAGTCAGGTCGAGCACCGTGCCGACCGTAATGTCAGAGACCAGCTCGCCTTCCTCGATTCGTTTGGGCGCAGCCAGCAGACAGACACCCGATGGATGCTTGGTCAATGCGGATTCGAGCTGGATCGAATCGAGTTTATGCTCGAGACGCGCCAGCGGCATGATTGTCACTTCCGGATCGAGGTTCAGAAAGATCGCCAGGCCCCCGGTCTGAAGATCGAGATCGATCAGCGCCACGCGCTGATGCAACGACTCGAGCGCCAGAGCGAGGTTGGCAGCCAGCGAGGTCACACCGACGCCGCCGACCAGGCTGGTGACGGAAATGACGATGCCGCCTTCGCGGCGCTCGGTGCGCCAGCGAGCCTCGCTGACCTTCAGCAAGGCGCGGGTGGCCTCGCCCGGGTCGAGCGGGATGAACAGAATTTCGTCGGCGCCGGAGCGCAGTGCTCGCTTCATCAGGCCGGCTGAGCGCGCGCTCAGCAATGCGAGCAGCGCGGGACGTGGCGAATGAAGCGACTGGCTTTGGAGAAAACTCAAGGCAGCTTCCTCGTTGCCATTGACCATCACCAGGGTTGCGTCCGGCGGCATGGAAGCATTCTCGGAAAGATTGGCGGCGGTGGCAGCCTCGCCCTCGATGATCTCGAGTTGAGGCTCAACCAATGCCGCCAGAACCGCTTTGAGCTGGGTGCGCTGATCGCCAGCGTCGCCGACCAGCATCACCTTCATCGTGCTGCGACGACTCTCATTCTGTGATCCGTTGAATGGCACTCGATCTTTCTCCCTAAAAGCGGGGACGGGCCGCGTCCGGCGGCTCGATCGGTTTGGTTTTGATTTCGTCAGACGTCATCTCGCCGCGATTGGTGGGCAGGAAAACCTGTCCGCCCTGAGGCAGCGGGCGGATTATCTCGGGCGTCACGCTCATCACAAGGTCGCTCTCCTGGTCTGAATAGGAGGTGGTGCGGAAAAGACCTTTCACCCATGGGATATCGCCGAGGTAAGGCACCTTCTGCACCTGGGAGGTTTTCTGGTGGAGAATCAGGCCTGCGATGATCAGCGTCTGGCGGTCCTTCAGGCGCACCATCGTCTCCGCGCGGCGAGTTACGAAGGCCGGCACGGTGAATCCGAACAGGCTGACGCCTTGCGCGAAGTCCGGCTGGGAAACTTCGGGTTTCACCAGCAGCTCGATATCGTCGCGGCCGACAACGGTCGGAATGAACTCGACCGAGGTGCCGTAGGTTTTGAAAACGATGGTCGAGTTGAGCGCCTGCGCGATCACAATCGGGATTTCGCCGCCGGAAAGAAATTTGGCCTTCTCTCCGGAGTTCGCCAGCAGGTGCGGCTCGGCAAGGATTTTGCCCATGCTGTGATTTTCGAGAAACTGGAAGAACGCCTGCCACATCACGTCGGCATTCTCCGCGGCCAGGCCGTAGGTCATGGTCGATGACAGCAGGAGCGGAATTATCTGTCCGCCCGCAGGCAAGACTCCGCTCGGTGAAGTAGTTCCTGCCAAAGATCCCGCGGAGCTCGAGCTCTGAAGAGTGCTGCTCGCGTTGTATGGCGTCGCGACCGTGCCAGGCAGACCGACTATCGACAGGCCCATCTTGGAGAACGCAACCGAAAGATTGACGCCCTGAGTCTCGAGCTTGGAGCGATCGAGCTCGGCCACGATAGTGTTGAGCATCACCTGCTGTTTGCCGCTCGCATCGATTCGCACCATCCGCTGCTCGACGTCTCCATGCGCGTCCCAGATGGCAAGTGTCGTAAAGCCCGGCTGATGGGCGATCAGGTTGAGCTGAAAGGGATCGATCACCTGCACGTCGGCGATCTTCGAGTCGGCGACCGAGATGCGCGTGACGCGGCGCTGAAAATCGATTACCTCGGAGGTGCCCATCATCAGCGAGATGGCGTCCGCCGGCAGATAGTGCTTGCCGCCTGAGAGCGTGTCGCTGGAGTAGCCGGGGCCCGAGTCCAGCACGGAGGGATCGTTGCGGTACTGACCCGCGCGCGACTCGAGCGGTCCCACCGATTGTTTTGGCTCGTAGGTTTGAACGCCGTTACCGGGTTCGGGAGGCGCACTCCACGAGGCGTCGAAGGACGGCGGAGTTATGGCAGGGAGCGTCACGCTGTACGGTGAAGGCGCTGGCGAGGAGGAATGATACGACGAAATGGTGGCCAGTTCCGGCATCCCGGAAGGCTCCGAGGCTGAAGCGCCGGCTCCCGGGCTCGCCCCGAATCCCTCATCGCTCATCGACGGCGGCGCCTTGCCGGGAGTGAGCGGTGCGCCGGGTTTCGCAACCGCGCTCGCGTTGACGTCGTAGCTGACTTCGCGATCAGCGGTATTAGTGACGGTAACTATCCAGCGCCCCGCGCCTGCGCTCAGCATCGTGAGCTTGCCCGGCGGCGAGTCGTAGCTGACGAAGGCGTTTGGATTTTGCTCAACCCGAAACGACGGTTTAATGCCGGGCTTGATGTCGTTGATTACGTAGGTTTCGCCAGCGTTCATCGAGACCGGCACCCATTCGGACGGATCTGTTACCTGCGCACGTGCGGTTGCCGCAGCGATGGCCAGCAGCAATCCGGCGGACGCGAGCACTCGCCAGATTTGTTCCGCCGGCCAAATATTTACGTATCTGTTTTTGCATCCACTCATGGCCTTTCCCCCTTTAGCCACCTGCGATCACGGAACCTGATAGGTCTTTGGCGCTGGCACGTAGCCCGGATCCCCCGGCCTGGGCGCCGCGACATCAATCGAAGCGTGGCCGTTGATTGCGTCACTTCGAACTGCTGCGAATGCACTCTCCGGCGGTGAGGCGAAGCTCGCGGACCAGACCGGCGCAGCAGTCGAGACCGGAGATTCCGGCGCATCCGGTAAAGCCGGAGGCGGCGGAATCTGCGGCTCCGAGACGGCAGGCGTATCCTGATGCGCCTGATATAAGGAACGCGCGCCCGCGTGGACGAAGGAAATCGCCTCTGACGATTTGCCGTCGCGCATCACTTCGATTCGAAAAGCGGTCGGTCCATGCGCCGGACGAGCGGTCAGAGCCGCCATCGGTTGGATTTGCATCGGAGGCAAGATTGAGACCGGTGCGCCGCCATCGTGGAGCAGGTCGGGCAGTCCGATTCCTCGGGTCGCGACGATCTTTCCGTCGCTGTAGTTGCGCATCGCCAGGCGCAGCAATCCCTCGCGGCTGGCCAGGGTGAGTTTTTCGGCGTCGGTCGGAGTCACCAGCAAGGTGACGACTTTGACCACTTCAGGCTGGTCCTTGACGTGTTCAATTTCCTGGGCGACTGCCACAACTTCGATGTTCTGGAGGACGATGCGCGAGAAGGACGGCTCGCCCGGGCCGGTGCCCGCGACCGCGACCAGGATGTCGACCCGCGTGTGCGGCGCGACGAAGCCGGCAATGTCCGAGACCTCATCGACTGGGACCGACATCGCACGCATCCCGGGTGGAATCAGCAGCGGCATCACGCCGGAAGTCGTTTTGCCCATGAAGAGCTTGCTCGCGACAATTGGCTCATTGGCTTCGAACTCGGTCTTGGCGAATGAGTCGGCTATCGCTTGCGGATCGGTGAACCCGCCCTGCGGAACGCTGTCGCGCGACCATCGCATGAGCTTGACGGAATCGGGCTCGAGCTTGGTACCAAGCGGTATATCGTCGGCAGCGACGACTATTTCGACCGTCTGCGCCATCGCGCGCTGCACCTCGGTCTCGCGTTTTCTGATTGCGGAAAAGACCACAATCGCGGCCAGCATCGCGCCCATTGCCGCAAGGATTACGAACACTATCGGTCGTTTCATCTATGCCCCCCATGCTTGCGCGACCAGTCGATTTCGACTCTTTAGCTTTTTAACCGGCCCCCACGCGCAAAATTCAATCGCTCGCACTCCTGCCTCAACTTCGGGATTTGCGCGGCGGAGACTTAAGTCCCCGCCGCCTTTTCCCGCGCGCCTTCATTCGGCTGCGCAGGGTTGAGGGTTACGCTCACGCACCCGACAGCGTCGTGGTCACGTTAGCGATAATCGCGTTGATTCCGCCTTCCAGACCCTGGTAGGCGATGTATCCCGCCACCGCGATCGCCGCGATAATCAGCACGTACTCAGTCATCGTCTGACCCGGTTGGCTTTCGCGCCTGCGGGCAACGAGATTAGTGAAGTACTTCATTGCCGATGGCCTTCCTCGTCGCGATTGCTTTCGGCGCATCGCGACTTGCTTGCGAAATAAGCCAGCGGTCTACGCACCCTTCAGGGTCGTGGTCACGTTAGAGATGATCGTGTTGATACCGCCTTCGAGGCCCTGGTACGCGATGTACCCGGCAACCGCGATCGCCGCGATAATCAGCACGTACTCCGTCATCGTCTGTCCCTTTTTGCTCGCGCGGACCCGAACCATGAGTTGGTTGATGTAATTCATTATTGATGTCCTCCTTTGCGCGTTTCGTCAGCGCAATCGATTTTGCTTCACGCCAACCGAACAGTTAGCCGAGCCGGTCGTGTTGCCTGCCGATTCGACTTGGTCTCGCAGACAATCTTGTGCCTCCGCTTCGTTCAGTTTTCAGCTGCGTGCCTTGATGAGAGGTTCAATTGCACCACCTGTGCCAGCGACTAACGCGAGCGAAGGACGCCGTAGCCGCCGCGAGCAAATCGTATGGGCCAATCTGAGACCTTTATCGCCGCGGCACGGGACATCGAATGATTCAGTCGCCGAGACAACGCCAGGTTTCTTGCCTTTTTGGGTAGGCAATCGACTGCCGCCTTTGCCATAATCGGCCCATGGTTGGCCAAGACCGCACCTCAATTGCGTCCCACACTCTCATGCGAATTGCGGAACAGGCGGCATTTGCGATCGCGCTCGCCGTCACGCTATCAGCATGCGCACCGTCGGCACTCACCTCGGCGCGTAGCCAAATTGCCGCCGCCAATTATCCGGCAGCGCGTCAAGAACTGGTCGCTCTGTCGACCCGAAGCGACCTGAGCGAGCGCGAGCGCGTCGAGGTGAAGGACGACCTATGTCTCTGTGATTTCAAAATCGGACGCCCGACCTACACCCTGGCCGAGCAGCGTGCCGCGTGTATGGACGCGGCGAAAGAGCCGGACAGCCGGAGCGCATCGATTGTCAATCAAATCGATGATGCCGAGCGCGTCAAAGATGCGCACGTGGTGGAAACGGCCCTGACCGAGCGGGACCTGGCCGACGCCGAGAGCGCGGCGACCGACTATCAGAGGCTGCCCGGTGCCGATCCGGCGACGGTTGCGCGATGGTCGAAGGAAATCTGGACATTGGCGGATACGCAAGTATTCGCCAATTCGGTCGCAAAGAAGCATTCGCTCGCGGTCGCGATCTCCGAAGCGCGCAAGAACCATCCTCACGTCGCAAAGATGAACCCAAGCCAATTCAAGCGGTGGGTCGTCACGACTTCGACCGTCTCGGGAACCGCGCTGGTATCGAGCGTAGAAGTGAGAGACTCGACTCTGAATCTTTCGGTCGACGATGCCAACCTGCCGGTGGCCGCGCTTAGCCTCGACCGCCTCGCGACGATAAACGACGCGATGGTCGCGCGATGCGGTTGCGATGCGCGGACCAACGTCGCGGTGGCAGAGACGGGCTTCCCCGCCTACTTCATCCGGCTCGATCCCGAGACTCGAATGTCCGAGGTGATGATACTGCCGCGCGGAGATCACGCGATCATGTCGGCCAACTCGAACTGAGCCTGGGTTTGCCGATCTTTAAGCGCCTCGCGGGCTGCTTAGTCATAAAAAATGTTTTGTGCTAGTCATCTCGACTGACTGAGATTGGCAATTGGGCTGCCGCGTCGGCGCCCGCGTTCTCAGGAGCTGCGAAAAACTTGTCGTCACGTGTGCAGCGCTGGTGCCTGACGATTGCCGTTATCGGCGGCGCCCCCATTGCAGCGTTGGCGAATGATTGGGGGATGGGTGAGTCGAACTCGAAGATTCCCCCGAGCAGCGTCTTCGCTGCAGTCTCGACGCCGGCCCACGAAATCAACACTGTCGCGTTCTTCGTCATCTCGATCACCGGGGCGATTTTCGTGATCGTCGGCGGCCTGCTCGCGTATAGCATCGTTCGCTTTCGCGTCCGACCCGGCGAAGACAATCGCGAACCGCCGCAGGTCTATGGCAGCAATCCGATCGAGTTCGCATGGACCACGGTCCCCGTCCTCATTGTATTGGTACTCTTCCTCGTCACGGTGCGTACCATATATACGGTTCAGGAGCCGGCGCGGCCGCCCGGCGCGCTCAACGTCCGCGTGATCGCGCATCAATGGTGGTGGGAGTTCCGGTACCCGGGCGGCATCGTCACTGCCAACGAGCTTCACGTTCCGCTGAGCGATCCCAAAGCCCCCACACCGACCTTTCTGGATCTCGAGTCGGCCGATGTGGCGCACAGTTTCTGGGTGCCTCGCCTGGCCGGGAAGACTGACGTCATCCCCAACAAAAAGAACTCGATGTGGATCGATCCGCATGTCGCCGGGACCTACCTCGGGCAGTGCGCCGAGTACTGCGGCACAGAGCATGGGCTGATGCTGCTGCGCGTGATCGTCGAGCCGCGCGTCGATTTCGATCGATGGGTCTTGGCACAGAAGGAGCCGCCGGCGATGGATGCGTCGGCTGTGCACGGACGCCAGGTCTTCGAGTCAACCGCCTGCGTCAATTGCCACACGATTCGCGGCACCGCGGCGGACGGGCGCTTCGGTCCCGACCTGACTCATCTGATGGCCCGCGAGACGATTGGCGCCGGGGTCGCGATGAACAGTCGCGATCACCTTAAAATCTGGGTGAGCGATCCAAACGTTATGAAACCCGGCGTGCTGATGCCGGCGATGAACCTCGGCGATAAGGACCTCGACGATCTGGTCGCTTACCTGGCAACGTTGCGCTGACCTGGAAGGTACCGTCATGGCCGGAACCATCGACACCAAGATCGCTCTCGGCACAGCCGACGACGTGGAGTCGCTGCCTCTCGTCGGCAAGCTCCACGAGTGGGTCGTCACGGTAGATCACAAGCGCCTCGGAATCATGTACATCACGGGCGGCCTCTTCTTTTTTCTAATAGCCGGCCTGCAAGCCGCGACCATTCGACTTCAGCTCGCGGTCCCCGACGCCGGCATCGTGCCGCCGCAAGTATTCAATCGCCTCCTCACGATGCATGGCACCGCGATGGTCTTCCTGGTCGGGATGCCGATCCTCACCGGCTTCTTCAACTACCTGGTGCCGCTGATGATTGGCGCGCGCGACCTCGCCTTCCCGCGGTTGAACGCTTTTGGCTTCTGGCTATGGTTCTTCGGGGCGCTCCTGCTCTACTTCAGCTATGTCGGCGGCGACGGTCTCTACGGCGCGGGCAGCGCGCCCGACGTCGGATGGTTCGCGTACGCACCACTGACCGAGCTGCCGTTCTCGCGCGGCAACAGTACTGACTATTGGATACTGAGTATTTTTCTGACCAGCGTCGGCACGACTGCGACCGCCATCAACATAATCACCAGCGCGTTCTGCATGCGATGCGAAGGGATGACGCTCACCAAGATGCCGGTGCTCGTGTGGCTGGCGGTCGTCGTCGCCTTCCAGATGCTGGTCGCGTTGCCGCCGCTCTCGGCCGCGCAGGCGATGCTGCTGCTTGACCGCTTCCTCGGCGCGCATTTCTTCGATACTCAAGCGGGCGGCTCGGCCGTATTGTGGCAGCACTTCTTCTGGATCTTCGGCCATCCCGAAGTTTATATCCTTGTGATTCCAGCTTTCGCCTTCGCGTCGGAGATCATCCCGGTCTTCTCGCGCAAGGTGATTTTCGGTTACAGCGTAATGGTCGCAGCCTCGGGCGCGATCGCGTTCATCAGCCTGAGCGTGTGGGCGCATCATATGTTCTCCGTGGGCATGACGCCGGTCGGCAACGCGTTTTTCACCGCCTCCTCGATGCTGGTAGGGGTGCCGACCGGCATCAAGATTTTCAATTGGCTCGGCACGATGTGGGGGGGAAAGCTTCGCTTCAGAGTACCGATGCTGTTCAGCCTGGCATTTCTTTTTCAGTTTCTGATCGCGGGGCTGACTGGAATCATGCTGGCCGTGGCGCCCTTTGACTGGCAGGTCACCGATACCTACTTCGTAGTAGCTCACTTCCACTACGTACTAGTCGGCGCGATCATCTTCATGGATTTCGCCGCTATCTACTACTGGTTCCCAAAGGTTACTGGCCGAATGCTCAGTGAGACTCTGGGTAAATGGCATTTCTGGCTATTCCTGATCGGCTTCCATCTGACTTTCGATACCATGCATTTCGCGGGTCTGCGCGGGATGCCCCGGCGCATCTTTACCTATCAGCCGGGCCGCGGCCTCGAGACCTTGAACTTTGTCGAATCGGTCGGCGCGCTGCTGCAGGGCGTCGCCGTGCTCTTTTTAGTGATCAATGTCATTCGATCGCTCCGATCCGGCGATCGGGCGGGCGACGATCCCTGGGATGCGTGGACGCTGGAATGGTCCACGACGTCTCCACCACCAGAATACAATTTCGCGAAACCGCCGGTGGTCCGCAGCCGCCGGCCATTATGGGACTTGAAGCATCCCGAGGACCCCGACTGGAGGTACGAATGAACCGGAGTGCATTGTAATGGCCGCCGCACCTGCTGCAATCCCCACTCCCGCAGGGACTTGGGCAGAAACTCTGCCGAGACGAGGCCGCGTCGGCATCCTCGCGCTAATCCTCACCGAATCAGTTTTCTTCTCGATTTTCGTCGTCGCCTACGTCTTCTACCTGGGCAAAAGCCTGACCGGGCCGTACCCCAGGGACGTCCTCTCACCTCCGATTCTCAACACCATCTGTCTGCTCTCGAGCAGCATCACGATCGTGCTCGCGATCCGATCTCTGCGGGCGGGCTCGATTCGCGCTTTCGCGGGCTGGTGGTTCATCACCTTCGCGCTCGGCCTCGAATTCCTGGCCGGCACCGCCGCTGAATGGCATAAGCTCATCTACCACGACGGTCTCACGATTCGCACCAATCTTTTTGGAACTACCTATTACTCACTTGTGGGTCTGCATGCACTCCATGTTACCGTCGGATTGCTGCTGATTCTCCTCGTGATGATATTCACGATGCTCGGTTACATGAACGAGCGCCACATCGAACGCACCGATGTCCTTTCATGGTATTGGCACTTCGTTGACGCCGTGTGGGTAGTAGTATTCCTGACCGTGTACGTGATCGGCCGATAAGCTAATCAAATGGCTATCCAGGAAAATACCGACAACCTAATCGAAGTTCCTGCGCCAACCGCATGGCCGATGATCATGTCGCTCGGCATAACGCTCTCCTTCGCCGGCCTGGTCACCAGCATCACCGTCAGCATGGTCGGCTTCATTCTGACCATAGCGGGCGTCGTAGGATGGTTTCGCGAGGTGCTTCCAGTCGAACATCGCGAGACGGTTCGTATCACGCCCACCGTCGAAGTCATCGTTCCGGCAAAAATCGGAGTCGACTATCTGCAAGTCGGAGAGCTCGGCAATCGCGCAGTTCTCCCGCTCGAAATTTATCCTTACTCTGCCGGTATCAAAGGCGGCATTGCGGGCGGCATCGCGATGGCGGTACTCGCCGGGCTTCAGGGAATCATTTTTCATGGGAGCCCCTGGTACACGATCAACATTCTCGCCGCGACCGCGATGGCGAATCTCGCCAACGCCGACACTGCGACGCTGTCATCGTTCATCCCGCAAGCATTCGTGGTCGCGCTGGTCATTCACGGGTCCGCGTCGATCCTGGTCGGACTGCTCTACGGCGTGATGCTTCCGATGTTCCCGCGCTATCCGGCGTTCTGGGCCGCGATCGTCGCACCGCTCCTCTGGACGGGACTCCTGTGGTCGTCGCTCAGCGTGATCAATCCCCTGCTCGACGCACGAATAGAGTGGCGATGGTTCATCTTGTGCCAGATGGCGTTCGGCGCGGTCGCGGGTTTCGTAGTCAACCAGACAGAGCGCGTGCATACGCTGCAGCATCTCCCGTTCGCCGTTCGCAGCGGCATCGAGGCGCCCGGCCTCGGCGAGAAACGCGGGGACCAGGACCCAAGTTGAACGGACGCCGGCTGAAATCGATCTTTGCGACCGCGTCGCTGGCAGCCCTGATCGTAGGATGCGATTCGGCTCCCGGGAAGCCCACGCAGGCCGACCTTCCACTGCGTCCGACTAACGTGACGGACTTCGCGACTCTGTACGGTGATAGTTGCGCTGGATGCCACGGTGCCGACGGCAAATCGGGCGCCGCAATCGCGATGAACAATCCTGTGTACCTGGCGATCATCGATGATGCTTCGATGCACCGCGTCGTCGCCGACGGAGTTTCGGGCACCGCGATGCCGCCGTTCGCGCAAAGCTCCGGCGGTTCGCTGACGGATCAGCAGATCGACATCGTGATTGCCGGCATCCGCAAAAGCTGGGCTGGCGCTCCAGGATCTGCTGAGGGTGCTCCGCCTTATTCCTCCTCAGCGGCCGGCGATTCGAATCGCGGGGCGCAGGTGTATTCGTCAACCTGCCAATCGTGTCACGGTCCCGACGGAAAAGGCGGATCGACCGGCGGTTCGGTCGTCGATGCTTCCTACTTGTCGCTGGTAAGCAATCAGTACCTGCGCACAATAGTTATCGCGGGACGACCCGAGCTCGGTCATCCCGATTGGAAACACTACGCAGCGCAGCCGTTGACCGCAGAACAGGTCTCCGACGTGGTCGCGTGGCTCGCCTCGAAACGTCCTGCACCGTTGGCACTGAGTAATTGAAAATGACTCCATCGCCTGAGAAGACTTCGCGCCGAACGTTTCTCTTTCGCCTGGGAATAGCTATCAACGCAATAGCTATAGCGCTGTTCGCAATACCTATTGTCGGATACGTGCTCTCGCCTGCCCGCCGCTTCACCTGGCTCGATTGGATAGCGCTCGGTCCGCTGACTGACTATCCGGAACAACAGACGCGGCTGGCCGAGTATGTAAACCCGTTCAAGAAGTCGTGGGACGGCGAGACGGCCAAAATCCCGTGCTGGGTGCGACACCTCGCCGGCGACCAATTCCAGGTCTTCGCGATCAACTGCACTCATCTAGGATGCCCGGTGCGATGGTTCGCCGAGTCCGAACTGTTCATGTGCCCATGTCACGGCGGCGTTTTTTACTCCGACGGCAGACACGCGTCGGGGCCTCCGCCGCGCCCGCTCTATCAATACAAATACAAGGTCGAAGCCGGCAAACTTTGGATCTACGCCGGTCAATTGCCAACCCTGGGCCAACCTTACGTATGATCGAGCTGCTCAAATCAATCGGCCGATGGCTCGACGAACGCCTGCAAGTCGCCAGCACAATCGAGGCGATCGCCGAGCATCCCGTGCCGCGCAGCTCCGCGAGCTGGTGGTACATCTTCGGCAGCGCGACGCTGGTCGTATTCATTCTGCAGGTAGTCACCGGCATCTGCCTGGCTACCGTTTACACGCCGGCAGCGAATCGCGCGTGGGACAGCCTGATTTATCTGAACTACCAGCAGCCGCTCGGATGGTATCTGCGCGCGCTGCACGGATGGGGATCCAACTTCATGGTCGCCCTGATGTTCATCCACATGATCCAGGTCTTCCTGTTTGGCGCGTATAAATTTCCGCGCGAACTCACTTGGGTCGCTGGATGTGTACTGCTCTTGAGCACTCTCGGTATGGCGTTCACCGGCCAGGTCCTTCGCTTCGATCAAAACGCATACTGGGGTCTCGGGATCGGCGCTTCGATCGCCGGCCGTACTCCGATCATCGGAGCCAAGGTCGTCCATCTCATCCTCGGCGGACCAATCATCGCGGGCGAAACCCTATCGCGCTTCTTCGCGCTGCATGTGTTCGTGATTCCCGGACTGCTGATAGGCTTCGTCGGCCTGCATCTCTTCTTAGTATTGCGCCTAGGCATTAACGAGTGGCCGATGCCCGGTCGAATAGTCAGACGCGATACCTACTTGCAGCAGTATCACGAGTTAGTAGAGAAGGACGGCGAGCCGTTCATGCCATACGCGGCGCAGAAGGATCTCGTCTTCGCCGGACTGATTATATTGAGCCTGCTCGTAGTCGCCGCGGTCGAAGGGCCAATCGGTCCCAACGGCCAGCCCGATCCGACAATTATCCAGACCGTTCCGCGCCCCGACTTTTTCTTCCTGTGGCTGTTCTCGCTGTTCGCACTGCTGCCGCCGTGGACCGAAACCGTTCTGATGCTCACCGGTCCGGTCGCCGTCATCGGGCTCCTCTTCGCCCTCCCCTTCATTTCCCCGACGGGCGAGAAGAGCTGGCGACGACGACCTTTCTCAGTCGTCATCGTTATTCTAGCCGTGACTGCTATAGGCACGCTCACCTGGCTCGGGACGTTCTCGCCATGGTCTCCGGTGATGGACGCGTGGAGCGCGTCGCCTACTCCCATCGACTACGTCAAAGGCCGCACTCCGCTCGAGCTTCAAGGCGCGCTGCTCGTACAGAGCAAGCAGTGCCGCAACTGCCACTCGCTCGGCGGCCAGGGCGGGATGCGCGGGCCTGCGCTCGACGACACGGCGACGCGTCTTACGCCCGACCAGATCGTTCGCCAGATAATTCAAGGTGGCGGCAACATGCCGGCCTACGGCAAGAATCTCAGCCCCGCGGAGGTCAACGCGATCGTCGCGTTCCTGGCCACGATGCATCCGCCGGGCGAGCCGCCCGCGCGCGACTCGGCGCGGCCGGCAGTTCCTGCGTCGAGCGACTAAATTTCGCCGTGAACCCTGTACTACAAACCGCCTTCGATTCGTGGACTCCCCCCGTCGCCACGATCGCGACGCTGATCGTCGTCGCAACGATTTACGCGCGCGGGTTCCATCGCGTGCATCGCCAGATGCCCGCCCGATTTCCCATCTGGCGGCTCGCTATGTTCATGGCAGGAATCGCCGCACTTTTCGTCGCGATCGCTTCGCCGCTCGAGGAGCTCGACGATCTGCTGCTGCAAATTCACATGACGCAGCATCTCCTGCTGATGCTCGTCGCGCCTTCACTCCTGTTGGCGGGCGCGCCGGCGATCGCACTCGTGCGCGGACTTCCCCCGCGACTCGCCAAGACAATCGTCGGCCCGGTTCTCCGATCAGATGCAGTGCGCCAGCTCTTCGCATGGCTGACGCAACCACTCGTATGCTGGATCGCATTCGTCACCGCAACCTGGGGATGGCACCTGCCCCCAACGTTTCAGCTCGCGCTGCGCTCCGACGGATGGCACGTGGTCGAGCACGCATGCTTCTTCACGACTGCGCTGATGTTCTGGTACCCCGTCGTACAGCCGTGGCCGAGCGTCGCGCGATGGCCGCGATGGGCGATGCTTCCGTATCTGCTGCTGGCAGACGGGCAAAACACCATCCTCGCTGCGCTGCTTATGTTTTCCGATCGGTTGATTTATCCTTTCTATGCGACCGCGCCGCGCATCGCGGGCTTCACTCCCCTTGGCGACCAGATTGTCGCGGGCGCTATCATGTGGGTGCCCGGTTCGATTTTTTATCTCGTACCCGCGGCGCTTATCATGTTCCAGATGCTCGCCCCGCAAAACCTGTCGCGCCAATCCGTGCGCGAGCCCGACATTCATCGCCGAGTCGCCCACGAAGTCCCGGCAGCGCCGCATTTGTAGTTTGTATGAGAAAGCTTTGCATAACTCTTTCCCCTCTCCCTGTAAGGGAGAGGATCGAAGGTGAGGGTCCCTATTCAGCGCGCGATTGCTTTCGCGCGCGATTCAAGATTCTGTCCCGATTGCTTTTCTTCAACGCATGCTTCTAGAAGGAGTCCGTCATGCCAGCATCAACAACTTCGCTTACTAATCGCCCCGCCTGGAAAGCATTGCAGGCGCATTACGATCAGATTCATAGCCGACACCTGCGCGCGATGTTCAACGAAGATCCAAAGCGCGGTGAGCGGCTCGTGGTCGAGGCCGCCGGCCTGTACTTCGACTATTCCAAGCATCGCGTGGCCGACGAGACCCTTCGCCTTCTGCTCGCGCTGGCTGACGAGGTCGGACTCCGCGGGCGAATCGACGCGATGTTCCGCGGCGAGAAGATCAACGTCACGGAAAAGCGCGCCGTGCTGCATATCGCGCTGCGTGCCCCGCGCGGAACTTCGATCGGCGTCGATGGCGACGACGTGGTGCCCAAAGTCCACGAGGTGCTCGATCGCATGGCGGACTTTTCCGCGCGCATCCGCGACGGTTCGTGGAAAGGCCACACCGGCAAGCGTATCCGCAACGTCATCAATATAGGTATCGGCGGCTCCGACCTCGGACCGGTCATGGCGTACGAGGCGCTGCGCCATTACAGCGACCGCAATCTGACCGTGCGCTTCGTCTCCAACGTCGACGGCACCGATTTCGTCGAGGCCACGCGCGACCTGGACCCGGCCGAGACCCTGTTCATAATTTCGTCGAAGACTTTCACCACGCTCGAGACGATGACCAACGCGCACACCGCGCGGGAGTGGAGTCTCAAGGCGCTCGGCGACGAAAAAGCAGTCGCGAAACATTTTGTCGCGGTCTCGACTAACGCCGCCGAAGTGACAAAGTTCGGCATCGACACCAAGAACATGTTCGGCTTCTGGGATTGGGTCGGCGGGCGCTACTCGATGGACTCCGCGATAGGCCTGTCGACGATGATCGCGATCGGCGCCGAGAATTTCCGCGCGATGCTCTCAGGCTTCCATGCTATCGACGAGCACTTCCGCACCGCGCCCTTCGCGCGCAACCTGCCAGTCCTGATGGGCCTGCTAGGAGTCTGGTATAACGATTTCTTCGGCGCACAAACGGTGGCCGTGCTGCCCTACGAGCAATACCTGAAGCGCTTTCCCGCCTACCTGCAACAGTTAACGATGGAATCGAACGGCAAGCACGTCACGCTCGAAGGCGCGCCCGTCGACTATCAAACGGGACCTATCTATTGGGGCGAGCCCGGCACCAACGGCCAGCATTCGTTCTACCAACTAATCCACCAAGGCACGAAAATAATCCCATGCGACTTCATAGGATTCTGCCGCGCGATCAACCCGCTAGGACGCCATCACGACCTACTGCTATCAAACGTATTCGCGCAAGCCGAAGCCCTGGCCTTCGGAAAAACCCCCGAACAAGTAAAAGCCGAAGGCACCCCGGACTGGCTGGTGCCGCATCGAGTATTCGAAGGCAACCGGCCATCAACGGTTATACTAGCCGACGAGCTGACTCCCGAGACGCTAGGCAAGTTGGTGGCTCTGTACGAGCATAGCGTCTTCACCCAAGGCACAATTTGGAACATAGACTCATTCGATCAATGGGGCGTTGAGCTAGGCAAAGTCCTGGCGCAGAAAATAATCCCGGAACTAGAATCCCCCAAGGAACCCGAACTCAAGCACGACAGCTCGACGAACGCGTTGATAAGAAGGTACCGCGCCCGCCGCGGTAGCTAGGACGGCGCTAGCATCGTTAACCTGTCCTTCGAATCCGTACTCCCTCGTGCAAGGAAGTCGATCCATCCGGCGCGGATCGACTGTGATACCTTCATCGGGACCACGTCTCTATCATGTCATAGCTGCGCTGAAAATTGCTCCACCGTATCGTACTAGGATGCCTTCTTCACTACAGCTTGATCCTGCCATAGCTTGATGCCGCCGAGCAGACCGTCGGTGTTGCTGACCACCTTCACGTTCGGTGGCAGCTTGAAGTTGATCGTCGCCGCGTTGCCGCCCCCGATGTAAAGCCGGTCGTAGTTGAACGTCTTCGCCAACTCGTCAATCGCTTCGCGCAGGATCCTGTTCCACTTCTTCTTGCCCTTCTTCCGGAACGCCTTTATGCCCAGCTCGTCTTCATAGGTTTTGCCGTTGCGAAACGGATGATGCCCCAGCTCGAGATGAATCCGATGCCCGTCGACGAACAGCACCGATCCGAATCCGGTCCCGAGCGTGATTACCAACTCGTCGCCGTGGCCCGTGACGCATCCGAGACCCTGAACGTCGGCGTCGTTGGCGATTCGCACGGGCACCTTGAGTTTCTTTCTCAACGCCGCTTCGAGCTTGAAGGCTTTCCATCCCTTGCCCAGGTTCACGGCAGTATAGACGACGCCGTTTTTGATGACGCCGGGGAATCCCACCGACGCGCGGTCGAACTCGCCGGCCATCTTCGCGAGTTCCTCGATGATCGCGATCACCTTCTTCGGCGTCGCGTTATGTGGCGTCTTGATCTTTTGCCGCTCGGTGATCATCTTGCCTTTTTCGTCGAGCACCGCCGCCTTGATTCCAGTCCCGCCAACATCGACCGCGAGCGTGGTTATCGACTTCGGTGCCGGCGGCGTGGCGGGCGTTGGCAATTTCACCACCGCTGCCGGTTTCGCCACTGGTTTCCCCGCCGGGATCTTCGCAAGTTGTTCTTCTTTCATTTGCTCACTCTCGGATTGAAGCGTTACAGCGGTGCGCATGAATCCGCGCTCGCGGTTCGCTCCTTTATATACCAAATTTGCCAAACAGCACTCGCCCGCCTTCTTATGGCATGTGCTCGTCGCGACGTAATAATTCAGGCCTCGCGCGCAGGCGGGGGACGCCTTCGATTTGGCATCGCGAATAGCAAACTACTTCGGGCTCGAAGCCGCCGGCACGACATTTCGACGAGAAGTGCTCGCGGGAATCACCACCTTCGTCACCATGTCCTACATAATCACGGTCAACCCGGCCATCCTGAAAGCCGCGGGCATTCCCGAAGGACCTTCGATGGTCGCGACCGTGATGACCGCAATCGTAGGAACGCTGGTGATGGGTCTCTACGCGAACCGTCCGTTCGCAATCGCGCCATACATGGGCGAGAACGCGTTCATCGCATACACGGTGGTGAAGGTGCTCGGCTACACTTGGCAGACCGCGATGGCGGCGGTGTTCCTCGCGGGCGTGATGTTCACGCTGTTGACGGTCGCGCGCGTCGAGTATGGATGGTCGAAGCACTCCCACCGGGCCTGAGCTACAGCTTCGGCGTGGGAATCGGATTGTTCCTGGCTTTCATAGGACTCAACGAATCCGGAATCGTCGCGATTGGCGCGCCCGGCGCGCCGGTACGGATTGGGAATCTTGCGACGCCGTCGGTAGAAATCGCTATCCTAAGCTTTGTGCTGATCGCGTTCCTGATGGTCCGCCGGGTGCCGGGCGCGATCCTGCTCGGCATTCTCATCTCGTCCGCGATTGCGTTTGTCACCGCTGTCGCGAAGCCACCCTCCGCGTGGGTCAGCATGCCGCCGAATCCCGCACCGATCATGCTGCAACTCGATCTGCGCGGCGCGTTGAGCGTCGGATTTTTCGGGGTACTGCTGACGATATTCGTGATGGCGTTGATCGATACGATGGGTTCGCTGATAGGAGTTTCCGCGCGCGCCGGATTTCTCGACCCCGATGGCACCTTGCCGCAGATCGAACGCCCGATGCTCGCCGACGCAATCGCCACGATGTTCGCGGGCCTGGCCGGCACCACCACCGCCGGCGCGTATATCGAGTCAGCGGCAGGCGTCCATGTCGGTGGGCGCACGGGACTCACGGCTGTAGTGGTTGCCGCGCTGTTCGCGATGTCGCTGTTCTTCGCGCCGATCGTCGCCGCGATTCCTGCGGCCGCATACGCGCCCGCGTTGATCGTCGTCGGCGCGATGATGATGGCTCCGGTCGTCAAAATCGACTTCGACGATTACACCGAACTGATTCCCGCCTTCACCGTGATCGCGCTGATGAGCTTCACCTACAACATCGGCGTAGGCATCACGGCTGGCCTGGTTCTTTACCCGCTCCTCAAAGTCGCCGCCGGTCGTTATCGGGAGATCCGCGCAGGATTGTGGATCTTATGCATCCTGTCGATTCTGTTTTATGTTTTTTATCCCTACCAATAGTAGAGAGTTGCGGAGGACATATGGATTGATTTAGCGCTCGCGGTCCGCATATTTTGGTAGTAATTCGAACCCGTTATCAGGGGGCCAGAATATGGCTATTTTTACTAAGCAGTTCGCGAACGCCGACGAGTACGAAGAATGGCTGGAGAAGGCCAGTGGACGCGTCAACGTTCTTTCGATTGTCAAACCACCGACCATCTACGGTTCGAACGCCTTGCCGCCGACCGGGCCGGTCACTTTGAGGTACCATACAACCGATAAGTCGTTTGCCCCTCCAAAAGGCGCGACGACGAAGGTCGTGGAATACGCGATCGTCGGCGCGGCTTTCTTCGCGCTGTTCGCCTACCTGATTGGGGAACTCTAGCCGCCTGGCCGAACCGCAGTGTGCATGTCAAACTTCTAGTCGGTACCTTGTGCGGGCACCGGACTCAGTGAGCCGGGAGCACGCGCGATGTGATCGGGCGTCAGCCGCAGCTTGCGGGTCTGCTCGTTGAACAGCTGCGAATAGACGCCTGAGCGCTTCACCAGCTCGGTGTGCGATCCCACCTCGACGATCTTCCCGCGATCGAGCACCACGATCACGTCGGCGTCGACGGCGCTCGCGAGCCGATGCGCAATCAGGAACGACGTGCGTCCCTTCATCAGGCGGCGCACCGCGTCGTGAATCAGGTTTTCGACCTCAGAATCGAGTCCCGACGTGGCCTCGTCGAGAATCAGAATCGGCGGATTTTTCAGGAACACGCGCGCGAGCGCGAGCCGCTGCCGCTGTCCGGTCGAAGGCCGCACCCCGCCCTCACCTATCATCGTGTCAAGCTTGTCAGGCAGCGAATCGACGAAGTCGCGGATGTTGGCCTGCTCGAGTGCGCGCCAGATATCAGCATCGGGTGAGCCCGGCCGCCCATATTGCACATTCTCGCGAATCGATGCGCTGAACAGGATCGCGTCCTGCGGAACGATCCCGATTGAATCGCGCAATGACTTCAGCGTCACGCTCGAAACGTCGGCGCCGTCGATCAGAATCCGGCCGGCGGCCAGCTCGTAGAAGCGCGGGATCAAACCGGCGAGCGTAGTCTTCCCGGCGCCCGATCGTCCGACCAGCGCGACTGTCGTACCCGCCGGTACCTTGAGGCATATGTCGTCGAGCGTGATGCGAATCGGACCGCCGTCGAGCGGCTTGTATCCAAATCGCAGATGCTCGATCTCGACCGTCCCTCTTTTCACTTTGAGCGGCGATGCGCCGGGCCGGTCGTCGACCTCGGGCGTTTCGTCGAAGAACGCGAATATGCGCTCGATCGCTGCCAGCGCTGTCGCCACGATCACCGACAACTCCGAGAAGCGCTGCAGCGGCAGGTAGAGCGCGGGGAGCAGGCCGAAAAAAGCGACCACGGTTCCGATGGTCATTTTGCCGTGCAGGATCATCAGCGCGCCGGCCCAAATCACGATCAGCGGCGCGCCGCGCGAAATGAACTCGGTGAACATCTGATGGGTCGACGAAAGCTTCACGCTCTCAATCGTCAGGTCGTACATTTCGGTCGTGCGCTGATGGAACCGGCGCGCCTCGTCGGCCTCGCGCGCGAACGATTTGACCGTCGAGACGCCGGCGACGCGTTCCTGCAGCTCGCCTGAAAATTCCTCGACCACTTCCTGCAGGTCGTGGCTGGTCTCCTTGATTCGCGGCGATAGAATCCTGATCACCGCGACGTAAAACGGAATGATGATCAGCGAGATCCACGCCAGGCGCACGTTCAGAGAGAACAGCAGCCAGATCACGAAGCCCAGCGACACACCGTCCATCCAGATGTTGATCATCGCCGAGCCGACGAAGTTCTGCGCCATCGAGATGTCGGAAATAAATCGCGAGACCACCGCGCCTGAAGTCGTGCGATCGAAAAATGAATGCGACAGCCGCTGCATGTGCTTGTACAGTGCATAGCGCAGGTCGAAGATCAGCCGATGACCCGCCATGCTCGCCCAGTAGTTGCGATAGTAGGTCGCAATCGCTTGTACGATGAACAGCGCGAACATCGCGGCGGTAAGTGCTTCGAGCTTCGCGGCAGAGCCAGCGCCGAGATGAAGCATCGCGGCGATCGAGCGGCACCATCCGTCGATCATCTGATTCCAATGCTCGAGATGCGGCTGCGGAACCAGCAGAACGTCGAAGACGTATTTGAAGGCGAGCGGAAACGCGAGCGGCAGCGTGAACTTCAGGATACCCATGACGGACCCCCCCGCCACCAGCCATAGATGCGGCCGTACATAGCCGAGAAAACGCACCAGGGCCGTGCGCGGAACCAAACGGTCGAAGATGCGTCCGAAAAAACCCCGGCTTCGTTGGTCAGGTTCGTCGGCAGAGCCAGCCGGCTCCCCGGGAGAACAATCCACCGCCTCCGGCGCACCGGCGATTACAGCAGAACTACGATTTGGCATGCGGGGTAGTCTAGCAGTCGCGCACAAAGCAGAAAATACATGTTCAATTCTTTAAGAGTGTAGGAAAATTCTACTTTCTGACTCCTCCCGCGCAGGATTCCTATCTCCGGTTCCCCTTCCCGCGCGGGACTCCCATACCTTCCGGTTCCCCTTCCCGCTCGGGAAGGGGTTAGGGGTTAGGTTCCTCGCAATCTCGGCAGTAGCAGAATCTTGAATCGCGCGCGAAACAAATCGCGCGCTGAATACGGACCCTCACCTTGATCCTCTGCCTTGCAGGGATAGGGGAATTGCAGGGATGCGGGGGGAATTACGCGGCTGCGGAAATGCGATCGATCATTGCGGGGATCTTGCTGCGCTTCGCGTGGCCGGTGAGGCCTGCCGCAGCGATTCGCTCCATGTACTCGCGCACCGCGAGCCGGATGAACTTCGCGGTTGCGATGCGGCCCTTGTCGACCTGCGCCTTTTCGAGGCCGCCACCGCAGATGATGATCATCGGCTCGAGCAATTCGGGACTCCCGATCAGTCCGAGCAGCGCGTGCTCGGTGTGTTCGAGATAAGCCTCAATCCCGTTCGCTTCGAGCGGGCGATGTTTCAGGTGATAGCGAAGTTGGCCGAGGCCGTACGCCGTCTGACGCGCGCCGTCCTGCATCGCGTAGCGCATGATCTTGCGATCGACATTGGTCGGCGCGAACGCTCCCACCTGGCGATATAGCATCAGGAGGAATCCGGCGAGCGACAGGTTGATCGACACCGAGCCCTGCGGGAATTGATCCGCCCACAGCCACTCCTTGAGTCCCTGCTCCGCCGTAGCGCTGGCGCGGCCGAGTCCTGCGCCGCCGAAAAGCGCGCGCTTGCGGAACACTTCGAACAGCCGCGACGCGTCGAGCATCTGCGCGCACATCCAGCTCTTCAGCTCGAGGAAGTCCTGGTTGATCAGCGCGACCCACTTCGACGGAAAGTCCATCGAGACGATCTGGCATTCCTGCAGAAAGGTGTAGAGCTGCGCACACGCCATCTCGAGATCGGGCGACAGCGGTTTCGTATGAAGCTCGGTCCACGGGATATCGGTCGCAGGAACCCATCGACGCGCCTTCACCTCTTCGTAAAGCTCCGCGACATTGTCCGACCATACGTCTGACTTGCGATTCACGACGTAGCCCATGTCGGGCAGCTTGCCGACCTTCTCACTCCCACGCGACACCATCGACTGACTGGTGCGAACATCTTCGGGAATATTGGTATAGCCGTAGGTACCGACGTTGAGGTCCTGGTAGGTGAGTCCGCGCTTCGGATCCGACGGGCGACCCGCCAGACGTTCAGTCTTAGCCTCGTACCAATGCAGGCCTAAGTGTCCCTCCATCACCTTCTGCGCGGCTTGGAGGACCGTTTCGTCGACTGTGTAATCCTTGTCAGCGTAAAATGCCACTTAGTACTGCCTCGCTAGAGCGATGGTTCTGGCAACCTAACCCCTAACCCTTCCCATAGTGGGAAGGGGGACCGGATTTTAAAAGACCGGATTTGATAAGACTTAGTTCAGCTTGATGCCGGCGCTTTCGGCGGCGGCACGGCCCATCTCGTACATTAGAAAGAGCTTTGAACGCTCGCGACGCTCCGGCATCCCACACTTATCCAGGCGCTCGAAATGCTCCTGCATCTGCTTGAGATTGAACTGGGTGGTGACCTTGATGCCCTGCTCGATATTTTCCTTTTTCAGACCGCCACCCGCGAGAATAATAAAGGATTCAGTGAGCTCGGTCGCGGCCGCGCCTGCAAACGAGATGTTCTCGGCTTCATCCAGATGCGCGTGCAGCACTTCGCGCTTCTCGGGAAAATGCTCGAGCACGTATTTGAAATGCTGCATGCCGTAGCCGACGTGCCGCGCTTCATCCTGCATCACGAGCCGGAAAATCTTCTTGTCCACGTCGGTCGGCGACAGGTATTCGCTGAAGCGGAACAGCGTCAGCACGTTGCCTTCCGCGACCAGATGCAGCGCGACCGACATCTCGCTGAATGAATCGGCATCGCGCAGATGCTTCAGCGCCATCTCGTTGATCGGACTCGCCTGCATAAGGCCCCATCCTGTCGTGAGTGCGCGCTTGCGGAAAACCTCGGCGTGACGCGCTTCGTCCATCGCCTGCGCCGCGATGAACGATCGCACTTCGATAAAGTCCGGATTGAGCCGCGGCAGCCACATCGCAGGCGTATCAGTCGCGATCATTTCCACTTCGGTAAGAAAAGTCATCAACTGCGACAGCGCCTTGCCGGTGACCTCAGGCAGCTCGACCCCGTCGAGCCGGTCCCAGGGGATGTCAGTGGTAGCATTCCACTGGCGCGAGACTGCTTCCTCGTAATAGCTCTCGGTGTTGAAAGCCCATAGCTCGCTCTTGCGCGAGACCCATGGCTGCGCGTCGGGTACACCGTCGGGAATCTCGGAGCCGCGCGGCGCATAGGATCGATTGTTGCGGACCTTCTCGGGTATATCGGTGTAGCCATAGGTCCCGACGTTGAGATCGCGATAGGTCAGTCCGCGGCGCGGGTTAGCTTCTTCAGGACTGATCTTCTCAGTCGTCGATTTCATCCACGACAGATCCATCTCGCCGGTCCTTATCGTGTATAGCCACTTATCGATAAAGTCCTTGTCCTGGGTGAAATCGGTGGTTGATAGGTATGCCATTGTCAGTCGCGCCTCCGCGCCTACTTAGTTGAAGCTTACTTCGAGCTTGCTCGACAGGTCGAAAAATTCCTGGATCGACTCCATGAAGCGATAGAGTTTGTCGTGCCCGTCGGGATCGTCATAAACAATCTTCAGACGCTCGCCGAAATGCGCAAGCGTGTTGAT
Source organism: uncultured delta proteobacterium (assembly GCA_963850125.1). Classification (GTDB taxonomy): domain Bacteria; phylum Desulfobacterota; class Binatia; order Binatales; family Binataceae; genus Binatus. The sequence goes on from CAWKKB010000009.1 coordinate 284,310, forward strand.
GTCGTGCGATGAATCCGCCTCGCCGTTGCGGTGGATGTTCTCGATCATTTCGCGCCACACCTGCGAGTCGCCTTCGATTTGGAAATCGACTTTCTTGAGATCGATCGCCGGCACCTCGCTGACGTTTTTGAGATCGAAAACCTCGAACTCGAGGACGAAATTGCGGGCCTTGCCGTTGACGCCGACGCTGACGCCGAAGGTCGTGTCGATGAACCCGAGCCGCCGGAATTTTTCCTCGTTGGCGGCCATCTGCGCCTTGAGCGCCTCGAAATATTCGGTCGAAGGAAAGCTAATCGCCATAAAATCGATGATCCTGTCAGGCTCCCGGTAAATTGATCAATGCTGAATGAATTTAGGGTTAAACGGCCAGAGAAGGCAAGCCGATAGCCGGTTGCTTCCGGCAACCTTTCTAGAAAGTGGTAATGAAAATAACGCAAATAATCGCCTGCGCGGCGGGCGGCAGGGGTGACCCCTGCACCCAGTGTGAAGCGCAAGTTGCGCGCGGCGCGCTACTTTGCTCTCCGGGGCGATGGCTCGATGCGTCGTATAGGTGCCCTGTTTGGCTTTCATCCATCAGGGTGCGCGCGCGCATGATCAACTAACCCGTTCCCGAGCGGGAAGGGAACCGGAATGTGAGCGGGAAACTGTTGCCCGGGAGCGGGCGAAAAAGTCCGGCGCCGGAGTGATGCCGGCCGGACTTTTTTGACGAATCGCGAAAGATCTACTGCGCGGATGCCTGTTTGTTGTTGCCGCCGGTCGCCAGCTCGTCGTTGATGAGGTCTTCGAACTTTGGAATCGGCTGTGCGCCGGTCAGGGGACGGCCGTCGATAAAAAATGCCGGGGTTCCATCGACCCCGACTCTTTCGCCGGTGGCCTGGTCGGCTTTGATCTGGCCGTCGTATTTCGGACTGTCAAAACAGGTGTCAAACTTGGTCGAATTCATCCCGAGCGTCTTGGCAGTCGCTTTCAGATCAGCGGGCGCCAGCTTGCTCTGATTGGCGAACAGCGCGTCGTGATACTGCCAGAATTTGCCCTGCTCGTTGGCGCATCGCGCGGCCTTGGCGGCGTCCATCGCGTGCGAATGGAACGGCAGCGGGAAGTCCATATGCACCAGGCGAATCTTATCGCCATATTTCTGCTGCAACTGCTTGATAGTGCCCTCCGACGCCTTGCAGAACGGACACTGAAAATCGGTGAACTCGACGATCGTGACGGGCGCATCCTTGGCTCCCAGCGCAGGATGCCCGGTGCTGTCCACCACGACCCGCTTGGGCTCGAGCAGAATCTTTACCGGCTGGTTTTTGCGCAGGCGATCGAGCAACGCCTGGCGGTTCATCATCTGGATCAGTTGGGGTTTGATACTGTCGAACGGCGCAGTGCCTTGCCCCTTGTTTTTGTCGTAGAAGGCTTTCGCATCGGCGTCGGTTACGCCATTTTTTCCCGAATATTCCTTCTTGAGGTAGTCCGCGACGCTGAGCTTGTCGTGATCGGCGGCCTGCTTAATCAGATAGTCGTCGGTCATTGATTCGAGCGTCTGCCGCTTGACGTCGAAGGTCTTGTCGGCGATCAGCTGGTCGACGCGCTTCTCGAGCATCGAACGCATCTGATCGATCTGCGGCTTTACCTTCGCGTCGAGATCTTTCTCGCTGATTTTGTGATCGCCGACGGTGGCGACAACTGCGTTGGGATCGTCGGCCCATGCGCGAGGTGCACCGGCAGCCACGCATACGATCACGATGGCGGCGATTGCGAAAACGACAGGCCAGGCGGATTCAAGGCTGAATCGCCTTGCGTAATTCATATTCAGTTGCATCAGAAAATATTCGAACTCCCTCGTTGAAAAATAACCGCAGAATTCTATCATGCGACGAAGACGAAGTCGCGATGCTAAAAATTACGCATTTGCCCGAGTCGGCGTGACTTCGCTACGCTGCCATTACTTTGAAAACCAACCTCAGATTCTCAATTGGAATGCTCGCCCTTGCTCTTCTGATCTTCCCCACGCGGACGCGAGCGGCAGGCAGCGCAGCCGATGCCAAGCTCAGCATCTTCGTCGATTGTCATTGCTCCGATCCCGTCGGCGGAGATTTTTGCGCGGCACTCAAGGACAAGGTCAGCGATTCGTCCGCGTATCGGCTGGTCGATCACACCGACACCTACGGCATCGGCGTGCATCTGTGGTGCGTCGACATGTTTACCGGATTGCCGGGAATCAATAGCAAGCTCACCGGCACGATGTCGGCGGTATCTGTCGCGTTCACGATTTATTCCGACCGGCTGCCCGGCGAGGTGTACGAAGACTCCTCCGTGTTTCGAGTCGGCAAAGAGGCCACCGACGAAATGTCGGAAAGAATCCTGAAGGCGCTGGATCAGCTCGCGACCGCGAACAAGACGGTATTCGAGCGTATCCAGGCGACTCCAACGCCGGCGGCAAAGCCAACCCAGCAAGTCATCCAGTAAAGCCCGTTCGCTAGGAAGCCGGTCCGAAGATGACCTGATAGTTCTCGTCTTCAGTTCCTGGGATTGAGACATCGGGAACCGGCGCGCCGCTCGTCCCTAACTGGCTCGGCGTGAACTTCGAGACCGTTCCGTTGCCGTAGTTCACAATCACCAGATTGCCTTTGCTATCGAATGCCGCTCCCCATGGTCCATCAAAGATGGCACTGGTCAACGTCACGGTCGGAGTGGGGCTGCCAGAGCTGGCCAGTTGACTTTTCGCAAACTCCACGACGTTCGCAGTGCAGTAGCCGGGGATCCAAAGGTCGCCCTCCTTGTCGAACGCGATCTCTCCCGGGTCGCAGAGGCTCGTGTTCAGTAAGACCGCGGGCGACTTGCTACCGCTGCTCGCCAACTGGCTGACGGAGAATTCGGCGATCTTTTCGTTGTCCTCGCTGTCTACCCACGCATTCCCAGCTTGGTCGAACGTCAGAAAGTTCGGGAAGTCCAATTCGGAGGAAGTGATGACTTTGGCGGGCGTTATATCTGCGCTGCCCGCGGCGAGCTGTGCTTTTGAGATTTCATCGATCGAGTCGTTATCGCCGTCAACCACCCACAGGTTGCCATGCGAGTCGAAACTGCAGCCAATGATGTCCGAGAAGGTGGACGCAGCTGTGATTATCACTTTGGGCGTCGGATTTGGATTGTGTTTCAGATTCTTGAGTTGAGCGGGAGTGAATCGCACCACCTCGTCGTCTTCCACCACAGCCCAAAGGTTATGAGATTTGTCAAAGGCCAGACCCGTCGCGTCGCCGAACTTGGTAAGTTGAATTGGCGTTGGCGTCCCGCTCGTCTTGAGTTGTGTTGAAGTGTATGACTCGATGCCGCCTCCGTCGTCGTACGCTACCCACAGGTTCGCACTCGCACACCATGCGTGCGACGGCGCGCCGCAAGTCAGCACCAGAAGCGCAATGGCCGCAGCGATGCGGCGACCGCGAAAAATATTAACGTTCATCTTATCCCCTCCACCCGAGCTGCCTCGCGATCGGGCTCTTAACGCTTGGAATCCGAGAAAATCACCCGGGCTCACCCGGTCTTTTAGCAGTTGATTGTTACACTGTCTATACTTTTGGTAGCTACAAATATACAAACAGGCCGGTGAAAAAATCCCCGTCCGGACAGGAGCGACGACTGATCGACCGGGAGTTCCGCCCAACAACGACGCGCCCCTTCAACCGCCGCGGATTTTCCAATATTTTCTAACTCGCGCGAGAGTGGCGGAATGGCAGACGCGCTGGACTTAGGATCCAGTGCCGCAAGGCGTGGGGGTTCAAGTCCCCCCTCTCGCATTTTCTAATGTGACAGTGCGGGGCGCTCGCGCGATGCGAGCGCCCCGGTTTGCGTATGTGTCTTATTGTTCGGGGACCAGTTCGACGCGACGGTTTTGCGCGCGTCCTTCTGGCGTATCGTTGGTCGCCACGAAGTTGGTCTTGCCGTAGCCGTGCGGATGCAGACGGCTCTCGGGGACTCCGTCCTTGACCAGGTAGTCCACCACCGCGTCGGCGCGCCGCTCGGAGAGTCTCAAGTTGTAGTCCTCGCCGCCGATCGCGTCGCAATATCCGTTCACATCGACATCGACGTCGGGATTGGCCTTCAGAGTCGTCGCGGCTTCATCCAGCACGGCCGCATCGCCGGGACGGATGTTGGATTTGTTGAAATCAAAATGTACCCCGCGCAGTACCAGCTTCTCTTTCACTACGGGAGGCGGTGGCGGTGGTGGGGGCGGAGGCGGCGGTGGTGGCGGTGGAGGAGGTGGCGGTTGAACGATCGGATCGCAAATGTAATGACCGGCGACTCCGCCGACTACCGCGCCGATTCCCGCACCTGCTACTGCACCCGCGATAATTCGCGATTGCGAGCCGTCTTTGCCCTCGCTGGCGTCTCCCACACCATAGCCGACTCCGGTGCCGATCAGTGCGCCCGCCGCGGCGCCGTAAACCGTGCACCAACCCAGCTCGCGTTGTTGCGCGCATCCGCTCAAAAGCAGTGCGATGCCGGCCACTGCCGACAATAGAACCCCCGAAAAACGCGATCGAATGTTCATGTCCCCTCCCACCTGGCGATCTGTGGCGTCGATGAGTGCGTCGGCGCGAGCAGACACCTCCGCTCAACGAACGGCGTCAACCTAGTTCAGTGAGATGTCGGAACAATTAGTCCGGGATTAATAGAATGTGACGTGAGCAGGCGCCCATATCGAGTTGTTAACAACCTAGATGGTGAGGCTCTGCGCTTCCCAGAGCGCGCGGAAGCGGCCATCGCGCAGCGCGCTGAGGGTAGACCAATCACCCGACTCGACCACCTTGCCGCCTTCGACGACGTAAATCAGATCGGCCCATCGGATGGTCGACAGGCGATGCGCTATGAGCACGACGGTGAGTTCGCCGCGCCGGCTTTCGATCGCGTCGAGGACGCGACCTTCGTTTTCGGAATCGAGGCTGTTGGTCGCCTCGTCGAGGATGAGCATCGACGGACGGCGCAGGAACGCGCGCGCGAGTGCGAGGCGTTGACGCTCGCCCTGCGACAACATCATGCCGCGGTCGCCGACGACGGTATCGAGCCCGTCTTTCAATCCCGCGACGAAATCGAACACCGACGCTTGTCGCAGCGCGGCGAGCATCTCGTCCTCGCTCGCGTCGGGGCGCGCCCACTTGAGGTTTGCGCGAATCGTGTCGTGAAAGAGAAATGTGTCGGGCGCGACGTAACCGATTTGATCGCGCCATCCGCGCACGCCTTCGGGACCGAGCGGGCGGCCGTCGAGTCTGAGCGTCCCCGAATCCGGCAGCACGAGGCCCATCAGGATGTCGGCGATAGTGCTTTTGCCGGCGCCCGACGGTCCGACCAGCGCGACGACCTTCCCGGCCGGAATCACCAGGCTCAAGTCTCTCACGGCGGCGGTGCGCCCCTCGCTGTAGGTGAACGATATACAGTCGGCGGCAAGTTCGCGCGTGAGCGAGAGCCGATCGTGCGGATGCGCGGCCGGCTCGGCCGCCGCGGCGCATCGCGCTTCGATATTGAGCAGGTTGCGGAACGACGGCAGTGAGTTGACGAAGGCGCGGTAGTGCTGTTGGCCACTCATGATTCTCGGCATCACGCGCGCGAACAGCAGCAACAGGATCAGAATCGAGGCGGGCGGAACCACCAGCACTCGAATCGACACGAACAGAACGACCGCGAGAATCATGACCGATCCGAGCTCGAACCAGGTTGCGGCGACGGCCTGCTGATGTGCTCCCTCGACGTTGGCCCGCACGACCTCGGCGCTGAGGTTGGAGAAGATCGAAAAATTGCGCGCCTCGGCGCCATAGGTCTTGGCGGCTTTGAGGCTTTGCAAATGCTCGATGGTGGCGGCGTAGAGCGATTTGTTGGTGCTCGAGACTTCCTCGCCCTGCTCTTCGATCGCGTGCGTGCGGCCGCGGAAGACGAACGTCAGGAGCGCGCCCGAGACCAGCACCAATGCGGTCATTCCGGCCGACAGCGCGAATGCGATCGCCATGTATAAGAGCAGGAGAACGATCTCGCCGGTGAAGACGAGGGCGAGATTGGTGCCGGTGCCGATGCGGTAGATTTCATGCGTCAGCGCGTGGGTGAAATCCGAAGCGCGGCTGCGGCATACGAACAGCCAGTTCGCATCGGCAATCGAATGATAGAGGCGGCGGCGCAGGTGATGCTCGACTTCCTGCTGCACCGCGTACATCCACACACTCTGCATTTGTCCGAGCACCGTCCGCGCGCCGACCAGCGTCACGAATACGCCGAGCAGCAGAATCAGCGAGGGATGCAGCCCGATCGAAACGAATGCGTTCGATACCATCGTCGCGTAGCGTCCGGCTTCGCCCTGCCCCGCCATATTGAAGCCCGCGACTTGCAGGGTGGGAAGCAGCAGCGCGAACCCGATGCCCTCGCTCAGCGAGAAGAGGACGGTCACGATGATCACGCCGATGAGATGCCAGCGCGAGACCCGCACCAGCATTGCGAAATAGGTTCGCAGGGTGCTTGTCGGCGGCGCGATCGTGCGGCTGTCGGCGAGGGCGTCAGGCCGGCCAGCGTGAGCCTTGGAAGCGACTATAGTCGATGTCGTCAAGTTGTCTTTTCCACGAATTATAACCGTCCGAGCGGCACAGACGATGCGACGATTGCTCTAAGCTTCAGAACCCCCTACGTCGCTAGTGAAAGCGACACGAGTCTACAGAGCAGTCGCATCACGGGCAAGTCGGGGATGATCTAACTGAGTTTGACTGCCCTGCTTGCAGAGCGTCTGGTGAAACCCGGCGGCCGTTTGATAAAGCATGCTCGGTACTGCTGGTTGGTGTGCAGGAGATTCTGCTCGAGATGGCTGCAGGAATGCCGCCACTAATTCCGCGCTCCGTGCTGCTCGGTAATCCCGAGCGATGGCAGCCCACTCTCTCGCCCGACGGCACGCTTATCGCGTATCTCGCGCCCAACGAACGCGATGCTCTGCAAATCTGGGTGCGCACGCTTGGCGAGAACGATGATCGCTGCGTCAGTGCGGAGCTGCAGTCGATTCAAAACTACGAATGGGCTTAGGACTCGAAAACCATCCTCTACCGCCAGGACGACGACGGTGACGAGAACTTCCACATCTGCGCCATCGATCTTGAGACGGGCAACACTCGGGACCTGACCCCATGGCAGGGCGTGCGATGCCAAAACACTATGACCGCTGCGAAACGGCTCGGCGAGATATTGGCTGTCCTGAATGTCCGCGATCGCAAGCTGATGGACGTGTGGAGGATCGACCTGCGAACCGGTGCGGCGACTCTAGAGGTGGAAAATCCGGGAGACGTTATCTGGTGGATCGCGGATGATGAACTCGTGGTGCGCGCGGCGCGGGTCCGCACCCCCGATGACGGATTCGAAGTGCGCGTACGCACCGCTTCCGGAGCGTCGTGGCGGAAGATCCTGCGCGCCGCGCCTGATGAAGGGGTATTTCCGCTGGGCTTCAACCATGATGGGCGCGAGCTCTTCCTCCTTTCATCGCTCGGAAGCGACACTATCCGAGTGATCGCACGCGAGATCGAGTCGGGTGACGAGAGTGTAATCGCCGCGATGGACGGCTTCGATGCTGAGCGCGTGATGATCCATCCGACTCGGCATGTGATCGAGGCGGTAGCGTTCGAACCCACACGGCGGCAATGGAGCGTGATCGATCCGAGCATCGCGGCGGACTTCGAGGGGATACGCGGCATCGATGACGGCGACTTCCGCGTCGTGAGCCGTGACTTTGATGACCGAAAGTGGATCGTTGAGTTCCAGGGCGCTCACCGTTCGACCCGGGACTTCCTATGGGACCGCGCCGCGAAGAAGACGGACTTTCTGTTCAGCGATCGACCCGAGCTCGACCGCCTTCAACTCGCCGAAGTCCGCCCGATCAAATATCGCGCGCGCGACGGGATGGAAGTGCATAGCTACCTCGCGATACCTGCCGGACTCGAGCCGCGAAATCTACCGCTCGTACTCAATGTCCACGGTGGGCCGTGGCTGCGCGATTACTGGACGCTCAACATGTGGACACAGCTTCTTGCCAATCGCGGCTACACGGTGCTTCAGCCAAACTTTCGCGGATCGATGGGTTACGGGATGAAGCATCTTCACGCCGGAGATCGGCAGTGGGGCCTCGAGATGCAGGACGACCTGACCGATGCGGTGAGGTGGGCGGTTGACGAGGGAATCGCCGATCCGGAGCGGATTGCGATCATCGGGCTTTCGTACGGCGGCTATGCGGCGGTTGCGGGCGCGGCCTTCACGCCCGATCTCTACAAGTGCGCCATCGACCTGTGTGGCTCGTGCAATCTGTTCACGATGATCAGAGCGTTTCCGCCCTTTATTGCGATGCGCTCCCTGTGGAATGCGCGGGTGGGAAATCCGGACGACCCGGCAGATAAGGAGTTGCTGATGAATGCGTCACCCTTATTCGCGGCGGATAGAATCCTGATTCCACTTCTGATCGCGTTGGGCGCCAACGACTCGCGCGTCAAGCAGTCCGAAGCCGAAGAGATCGTGGCGGCGATCGAGAAGAACGGCGGCACCGCGACGTATGTGCTGTACTCCGATGAGGGCCACGGCATCACTCGCCCAGCCAACAGGATGGATTTTCTGGCGCGCGTGGAAAAGCTTTTAGCGGAGCATCTGGGCGGTCGCTACGAGCCGATGGACGGAAAGCGAATCGAGGGGTCCTCAGCAATCGTAAGAGTGATAGGTCGCGCGCAATAAAAACCTGAGAAGAACTTTGCTCGATATCCTGGCGCTGGGCGCCGACGAAGCGAGCATCGCGAGCGCAGATCTTGTCATCCTGACGAAACGAGCGTCGCGAGCGGATGGAAGGATCTCGGACAGCTTCGCGTGAGCGAAGCCGGTTCCGGTTTTGAAATCGCGCAGCGGTCCTTTGCTGATGTCGTCGCGCAAAATGTCCAGACAATAGTTGGATGCAGAACGCAGAACCGGAACCGGCGGCGCTTACGCACCGCTGTCCGAGTCCCTTCCATCCGCTCGCGATGCTCGCTTCGTCAGGGTGACACAAAAAAAGTGCGACGGCTCTCACTCGAGTTTGGGGCGGACTTCGGCGTCGAAGCGGTCGAGGAATTTTGCGAGCGGGTCGCTGCCGATTGGGCTTATCAGGATTTCGTCGATGCCGATTGCGGCGAAGCGATTCAGGTAGTCGGCGATTTCGGCGGGCGGGGCCAGGATGCCTTCGACGTAGCCGCCTGTGTCGGTCCATTTCGGAGCGAAGCCCAAGTAGACGCGATGACTGATCGCGAAGCCGTCGAGGTTGCGACCGCGGCGGGCGGCGAGATCGCGAATCCATCCGATGCGCTCCGCGACCTGGTCGGGATTCATCCGGGTGCCATGCCATCCGTCGCCGAGTTCGACCGCCCGGCGGATTGCGCGGCGGCTGATGCCTCCCACCCAAATCGGGATGCTGCCGGCGGCGGGACGCGGGCCGAAGCGCATGCCGGTGAGATCGAAAAACTCGCCGTGAAATTCGGGAACGGCAGAGGACCACGCTGCCCGCATCAGTTTGATTGCCTCGTCGGTGTAAGCGCCGCGCTTTTCGAACGACACGCCGAGCGCGCGAAATTCAGCTTCGAGCCATCCGCTGGCGACGCCCGCTACGACGCGACCCGACGACAGCCGGTCGAGCGTCGCGAGTTCCTTGGCGAGATGAATCGCGTTGCGATACGGCACGACGATCACGCTGGTGGCGAGCTTGATTCGGCTGGTGACGGCGGCGACGTAGGCTAGGGTCGCGATAGGTTCCAAAATTTCGATCGGTGGCAGCCGTCCGCCCGACTCCGGAACCACCAAATGGTCGCTGACCCATATCGATTCATAGCCGGCCTGTTCGGCGCGGCGCGCGGCCTGCGCGATTTCGTCCGGTGAGGATCCGAATTGCGGCAGATGAAGTCCGACTTTCATGGCGGTTCTCCCTTGGCCTAGTCATCCGGAACGCCAGCGAGGATCGCAACCATTCCTCGGCAAGTTGGAAAGTCATAGCGCAGCGAGCTCATGCAGAGTCGCCAGGCGGAGACGTTGTCATGCTTGCCGATGAGTACGAGGAGCTGCGACTTGACGGGATCACTGAGCTTCGCCACTGCTGCCTCTTCCCGCTCGTGAGCAACTGCGTGGATGTGCTGCAGCTTGGCAAACCGCTCCAGTCCGGCCTCAGTTGGACATGGCTGCGCCTCGTACCAATTGCCACCCTCCTGGCCGATCAGCAGGTTCACCGTTTCGTGGCTTCCGTTGTCAGCGGTGAACTCCATTCGCATCAGATGAGACGCCCGCAGCGGGTAGGTCGAATATTTCGTGGGGTTGATTAAATTCGGCTGCAGCTTGGTGATCTTCAGATTGAATTTCCTGCTGATCGGCAGTGCTAGTTGCCCCTTGATCCGATCCTCGAGATAATCTTCGTGCTGGCCGATACATTGCAACGTGCTCGGCGCGAACAACTGTTTCATCGCGGCGAGATCCTTCGAGGACATGGCGTCCGCCACCTTGCGCGCGAACGCCTGCTGCGCCGGCGTCCCCTTCTCATCCTCCTTCTGCACCGCAATCTGGGCGGCCGAAAGAGTCGGCGCGCTTTGCGAAGAGGCAGGCGGGCGCATCGCTCGCGGCGATTCATTCGGTCTCGCCGCCTCCTGCGGGTAAGCCGGCGCGGAGAGAACGGCGGACATCGCCAGCAAAGCCAGCGTCATCCGCAGAGACGCCGGCATCGCATGAGACAGACCAGAAAATTTCACGATGGCGAGATTAATCTTTGTCGGGGATCGACTTCAATTGATCGAGCCATGCGGTCGCTTCGCTGTCCGACGGCGCGCGCCAATCGCCGCGCGGCGACAGCGATCCACCGGAACCGACCTTCGGCGCGTTGGGAATCGTGCTGCGCTTGAACTGGCTCAACTGAAAAAAACGGTAAAGGAACGTATGCAGATGCCCCTTGATAGTGGCGATGTCGTGTTGGTTGCGGCGGTCGGCCGGGATGTCGGGCCAGTCGCCCGCGTTCTTGTCGCGCCACGCACTGTACGCGAGGAACGCGACCTTCGGCGGCGGGTATCCGAAGCGCAGCGTGTAGTAGAGAAAGAAATCGTGCAGCTCGTAGGGTCCGATAGTCGCCTCGGTGTCGTGGCTCGAATGCCCGTCAGCCGAGGTGCCGGGAATCAGCTCGGGGCTGATCGGAGTCGCGAGAATCTCGAGCAGCGTCGCACCGGTATCGCGGCCGAGGCTCTCAGCCTGCGCGACCCATCGAATGACGTGCTGGATCAGGGTCTTCGGCACGCTCGCGTTGACGTTGTAGTGCGACATGTGATCGCCGACGCCGTAGGTGCACCATCCAAGCGCAAGCTCGCTCAAGTCGCCGGTGCCGACCACCAGTCCGCCGCGCAGGTTGGCCAATCGAAAGAGATGGCTGGTGCGCTCGCCCGCCTGCACGTTCTCGAAAGTGACGTCGTAAACTTCCTTGCCCTCGGCATAAGGATGTCCGATGTCCTTGAGCATCTGCATGCAACTGGGCCGGATGTCTATTTCTTCGGTCGAGCAGCCCAGCGACTTCATCAGGCGGCGAGCCTGATCGAGCGTGCGCGCGCTGGTGGCGAAGCCGGGCATCGTGACGGCAAGAATTTTTTTGCGCGGTGAGCCGAGACGATCCATCGCGCGCGCGCATACCAGCAGCGCATGGGTCGAATCGATCCCGCCCGACACTCCTATTACGACGCGGTCGAGGCCGGTCAAGCGCATGCGGGTCGCAAGACCCTCGACCTGGATGTCGAAAACTTCGGCGCATCGCTCGTCACGGGTTGAAGGATCCGAGGGCACATACGGGAACCGCTCGTAGCGCCTCTGCAACGGCATCTTTCCGCGGCGCGGCAACTCGCTTGAAAATGCGATCCGGCGAAAGCGGCTGATTCGATCGCGCTCGCGCTGAGCGGTGTCGCCGAAGGTGTTTTGCCTCATCCGCTCCTGCGAAAGACGTTCGAGATCGAGCTCGGCGCAAATCACTTGCGGCTGATCCTTGAAGCGCTCGGACTCGGCGAGAATGTTGCCGTTCTCGGCTATCAGCGCATGGCCGTCCCAGGCGAGATCGGTGGTCGATTCACCGGAGCCCGCCGCCGAGTATGCGTACGCCGCGAGGCATCGCGCGGATTGGCTCGTGACGAGAGAGCGGCGGTAATCGGCCTTGCCAATCGTGATATTCGACGCCGACAGATTAAGCAGCACGGTTGCGCCGGCGAGCGCCGCGTACGACGACGGCGGAATCGGCACCCACAGGTCCTCGCAAATCTCGGCGTGAAACGCGAGCAACGGCTGCTCCTCGTGCTGGAAGATGAGATTGTTGCCGAACGGGACGCCGCGGCTCCCGGCGAGATCGATCTCGTCGCGAGTGGCGGCGTCGGCCGAGGTAAATTGCCGAGGCTCGTAGAATTCACGGTAGTTCGGGAGATTCGTCTTGGGCACGACGCCGAGAATCTTCCCGCGATGAATCACGATCGCGCAGTTATATAGATGATTGTCTATTTGAAGCGGCGCGCCGACCACGCTGACGATCGCAAGCTTGGCGGTCTCCTCGACCACCGACGCGACCGCATCGAGGCATGCGTCGAGCAGCGCACGCTGCTGGAACAGGTCGTCACAGGAGTAGGCCGTGATCCCCAATTCGGGGAACAGCGCGAGCACCGCCTTGCGATCGGCGGCGTCGCGAATCAGCGCGATGGTGTGATCGGCATTGTAAGCCGGGTCCGCGACCCTAACGGACGGCACTCCAACCGCGATTCGCACGAAATCGTGGTTGTAGAGATTGAAAAAATTCCCGTTCCTCGTCACACCGCGTCCTCTTCTAGGATGACTGTGCCGATTGTGGGGCGGCGGTACAAGATTGGCCGATTCAGAGTCTTAATTGTTTGTGTCATCCCGAACGTAGCCGAGAGACCCGGATCTTTCTCGACGTTGGTCTGACGCATCCTCCTGGCGCATCCCGACGTAGTTAGTGTGAGCGAATCCGGGATTCTTCGCTTCGCTCTGAATGACAGAAGGAAACGAGAAAGCCAGAATCTTCACGAATCTCTTTATTTTTCAATTACTTAACCTGGAAACCCCTCCCCTTTCGGCGATTGAACAAATTGTTCAATCGAATGTAACGCCTATTCGAATGAAGGGTATCGGAAGAGCAGGAGGAACGGAGATGTTATCAACACTATATCAGGAACGTTTCGACCCGACTGACGGCATGCGCGCAGTCAAAGAGTTCAAAACCCGGCTCGGCGACCAGCTCGACGAGATCGCGGTCTTCGCCCTGGTAGCAGTCGCCGTCTTCTACATCGCAGTCGCAAGCTGCTGGTTCATTTTCTAAAGGCGTCAATCCCCCGAGCGCGCCCTGGCGGGGCACCTCCATGTTGAATGGAGACCCCGCCAGGAAAATCAAAAGCGAACCGGGGAATTAGAAAGTCTCCCTCAGTCCCACACTCGCCGGTGCGTTCCCGAAGGGGGGCACGCGCCGGCGGTGTCCTTTTTTGCGTCCGCCAGAAACGCGATCGCCCGCCTTGTCCGCAGTGTCGATCACTGCAATAAGAGGATATCGACACCGGCTCCCGCACCGAGTCGAAACGCCGTCGAAGGAGGATCGCGATGCCATCAAGCTCAGCCGCCAATGGAAACGGAACCCGGCGCGTCGTGCCCGCGAAGTTCGCGCATGCCGTGCTCGCCACCAAACAATTCCAGGCGATGGTCGATTGGTACACTACCGTGCTGCAGGCCGAGATCGTTCACAGCAACGGCATGCTCGCGTTCATGACTTACGACGACGAGCATCACCGGATCGCAATCGCGGCGGTGCCCGGACTCGAAGACAAGCCGCGGCACTCGGTCGGGCTGGACCATCTGGCATACACCTACGCGAATCTCGGCGACCTGGTTTATACTTACGAGAGGCTGAAGCAGGCCGGCATCGTGCCGGTCGTGACGATCAATCACGGGCCTACCACCTCGATGTACTATCGCGATCCCGACGGCAACCGGGTCGAGCTGCAGATCGATAATTTCGATTCGGTCGAAGAGCTGAAGGGATTTTTCCAGAGCGACGCGATGCAGAAAAATCCGATTGGCGTGAACTTCAATCCCGACGAGCTGGCGCGCGACTTTCACGCCGGCGTCCCCGAGTCTGATCTCAAGAAATACGACGTCACCAAAGGGCTCGATCCCGAGACGATGCGGCGACTTATCGGCAGCAACCGATAATTTGGAAAACATTAATTTGACGGAACGACCGGAGCGGCTGGAATCGAATGAAACTTGCGACATTTACCCATGGCGGCGCGACGCGGATTGGCGTCGTGGTCGAGGACTCGATAGTTGACCTGGCGGCGGCGGCGACTGACTTGCCGCGCGAGATGATTGCGTTTCTCGAAGCGGGACCGCGCGCGATCGATCGCGCTGCGGGCGCGGCGAAGAATTCCGCGCACCGGATTGCGCTCGCCAGCGTCAAGCTCGAGGCGCCCATCGCGCGTCCGCCAGAGTTTCTCGCCATCGGGCTCAACTACGCGGACCACGTCGAAGAAACCAAGATGAAGCGTCCCGAGTTTCCGATGTTCTTCAACAAGCAATCAAGCTGCGTGACCGGGCCGACCGACCCGATTCATCTGCCGCGAGCGTCGTCGGCGCTCGATTACGAAGGCGAGCTCGGGTTCGTGATTGGACGGCGATGCCGCCATGTGCCGCGCGCTCGTGCCCACGAGGTAATCGCGGGCTACGTGATCATAGACGACGTGAGCGTTCGCGATTGGCAGCGCCGGTCGCCGACGATGACGCTTGGCAAATCCTTCGACACGCACGGGCCGGTGGGTCCGTGGATCGTAACGCCCGACGAGATCGGCGATCCGCACAAGTTGGACCTAAAGACGTTCGTGAACGGCGAACAGCGGCAACATTCGAACACCAAGAACCTGATTTTCGACTGCTTCGCGCAGGTCGAGACGCTCTCGACGGTCTTCAGCTTGTTGCCGGGGACGATAGTTTCCACCGGGACGCCCGGCGGCGTAGCAGCCGCGATGAATCCGCCCAAGTGGCTGAAGGTGGGCGACGTTGTGCGGATCGAGATCGAGAAAATCGGGAAGATCGAAAACAAGGTGATCGAGGAACCAGCCAGCACCGATTCGATCTGAGCAATGCCGACTCGATAGTCCGACAGACTTTTGGCGTCGTCACGCCAAAATGCTGTCGTTTGCATGAGCGCGATACTCATCGACGCGACTCAGGCTCCGAACAAACCTTTCGCATGGCAAGTAGCGTTTATTGAAGTCTTGAAGTCGTTAGCCATCGGAATGCGACCTACATCGTACGCTCATTTCTGATAACTGATGAGCGAGATAAGTAGCGTCAGCGACAAAAATGTTGCATCAGTTCTACAATTTGTAGTATTTAGTTGACCTCGTGGAGCAATCAGGTGGCCATTCAGGGCACTATTGATCGATCGCTCGTGGCACATTGATTGCTTCCTCACTCAACCAAGGAGAGGCGGTTCGGATGGGCGGGATGTAGCTATCTAACGCATTGGGGAGGGCGCGAAGATGCTGCCAATTGAGTCGAATGAGATCCGCGCGTCGGAACACGAGATAGATCAGGCAAGACCTTCGCACCCTGGAATGCTGAGCCGCCTTATCCTTAAATTCCGTCCACCGTGGCACTCGGATTACTTCTTCCAGAAGCCGCGCCGAGCGATCGACCGAGACGTGCAAGAGCGCTGGCCGACCGACTATTCGGTGTAAGGCCGGCAGCTTCGTCTCTCATCGCGCTCGTCATTAATCAGCGCATCCCTTCGTCTAGGGGAACCGGCCTGGTTGTGCGATGCCGATCACGGGGACTCCCTGCAGATTCGCCGCGACGGAGCTGCGCCGGGCGTAAAGCCGTGATGAAGCGTCTTCGTAGATCAGTTTCCAGTCCGCTCGCGCGTCCATCAGCTGCCGCGATCTGGAGCTCGGCTTGATTAGGACGAAATCGGTAGGAAACTCGGAAAGGAGCGCGTCGCCACCCGGCTGATTGAAATTGAATAGCGCGAACTTGTAGATAATCTCGAGCGGAAAGACCGTATCGTAACGCCCGTCGATGAATACCCTGGACTCGGGCGCCATGTTCCAGATCAGGTACTCGCCCCATTCGAACGTGCTCAAGATGTTGCCCCGAAGGTGGCGCTGATTCATGAATTCGCGCGCGCTCGCCGGGTATGCCTCAAGCGCCGTCAGGGACCGAGAGAAGAATCCGCTTTGAACCAGAATCACGATCGTAGTCCAACGAGAATCGCCTGGTTAATCCATCCAGAGCTCCGCGGACGCCGCGCGCTTTCCTTCGCGGGCACCATCTTTTGCCAGGCCCGCGGGAGATGACGGGCAAGCGGGGCCGCTAGCACGATGACAGCGATGGGGAGATTCCAGTTCGAAATGAACGCCGCGATTGCCATCACCGCTGCTATCGCACACAGCGGTAAATCTTCCGCCTCGATTGTCAAAGCACATGAAATAGCGGTTGCCGCCATCATCGCGATCCCGACACCAGAAACTTATGCTGCTGCCAGTGGGCGAGCGCAGCGGATGCGAGCGGCTGCCACTCCACAATTACGCTGCGTGTAGAAGGATTCCGCAACGCGTGCCCGATGGCGTACCAGGTCCCGAGTCCTACGGCGTCGCGAGAGTCGCCGCGCCCGTAATCGCCGCGAGTCTTATCGCTCGGTCGTAACCGCGGCCTGCGATGACGTCCTGCAATCCCGACACGGCGGCGTAGGCGCCAAGCGCAGCTATCCCCATGATGAACCCGCCGTGCAGGTTCGCCCATAGTGCAAGGATTGGAACTGCCAGCCATAACCGCCCCGCTCGTCGATAAGCGTCAGCGGTAAGCAGGTAAATTAGCACCGCTAGCAGCCCGAACGTGAATGATTGCGGGCGAAACTGCAGCTGCGGCTTGATCACCACTGCTGATCCAATCAGAACCGCAAATTGAACCAAGGTTGATGAGCCGGTCTCAGCGAGCGCCGCTGCGAGCGCAAGAATCACGACTGTAGTGCATGCAAGTTTCAGCAGGATAAGGCCGACGACGGCGGCATGATTGAACACTGCCGCCATTAGCACTTCGCTGAGCCATTCGTGATTGTTCCAGTAATGCCCGGGCGCCGAATACGAGTAAGGATCGTGCAGCACCAGGTGATGCAGGTTCAGGACGGCCTGACCGAAACGGACATGGCCCCACAAATCCAGATCGGGCAGGCGAATCGAATCGGCAATCGCGATAGAAATAAGTATCAGTCCGGGGAGTAGCGGAATAGCGACATCGGCGCGGGCGGTTTCAGGACCGCCTCGGAGACGGTCTTCTCCACCAATGCTGCATTGTTCCTTGTCATCCGGTTCTCGCTAAATAGCACAAAGTCTACACGTAGTTTAGGCGTCGACATAGAATGTGCGATTTATAAACTGCTTGTTTGGTGGCCGATGCAATTTTGTACCACGTGGCGTTTGTCCGTGATTCGGACTAAATGCCGAGACCGACGGTCTTCGCGACGAAAAAATCTGATCGGAGAATTGAATGAAAATTTACGACTACAAACTCGCACCCAATCCGCGCCGCGTGCGCATATTCCTGGCCGAAAAGGGAATCAGCGTTCCGCTCGAAGAAGTCGATATCTTCAAGGGCGTCAACCGTCAGCCGGAGTTCCTGAAAAAGAATTCACTCGGCGGGATTCCGGTGCTCGAACTCGACGACGGCAGGCATCTCGCCGAGAGCGTCGCAATTTGCCGCTACTTCGAACTGCTCCATCCGGAGCCGGCGCTGTTCGGCAAGGGCGCGTTCGAGCAGGCGAGCATCGAGATGTGGAATCGGCGGATGGAACTCGCGCTGTTCGTGCCGGTCGGGATGGTATGGGGGCATTCGCATGAACTGACTCGCGCGCGAATCAAGCAAATTCCCGAGATGGGTGAGCAGTCGCGCAAGGTCGTCGAGCAGCGCTACCAATGGCTCGACCGCGAGCTCGAAGGCAAGCACTTTATCGCCGGCGACAAGTACTCAATCGCCGACATCAGCGCGATGGTCGTCATCGACTTCGCGAAATTCAACAATATTTCGATTCAGCCCGAACAGAAGAACCTTGCGCGATGGCATCAGGCGGTCTCGTCGCGTCCGAGCGCGACCGCCTAGCCCGGTTGCCGCGGAGGAATCTCTAGTCGACCCGTCCGTGGATCCCGCAGCTCGGCGCGATACCCATCCGCTCGTAGTAGCGCTGGTGATATTCCTCGGCGCGGTAAAAATCGGCGGCGGGCACAATCTGGGTGACGACCGGGCGTCCGAGTTTGCCGGATTCATCGAGGCGGTGTTTCGATTCCTCCGCCGCCTTCCGCTCGTGCTCATCGGAATAAAAAATGATCGATCGGTATTGAGTGCCGAAGTCGGGCCCCTGGCGGTTGAGCGTAGTGGGATCGTGAATCTGCCAAAACACCTCGAGCAGTTGCTCGAACGACACACGCGCGGGGTCGTACTCGACCTGCACGACTTCGGCGTGTCCCGTCTTTCCGCTGCAAACCGTCCGATAGTTGGGCTTCGGGACGCTGCCGCCCGCGTATCCAACGGCCACGTCGACGACGCCGTCAACCGCGCGAAAGGCCGACTCGACTCCCCAGAAGCATCCGGCGCCAAAAACCGCAAGTTTGTGTGTGGTGCTCATTTGCCTACTTAACGATGACTGTGGCCGCGAATCAATCCTCGCCGAATCCTCTATTTCTATGATTTGGCAGGCGTTGTTGGCGTGGTCGGTGGTTTGGGCGCCGCCGGCGTGGCGGTCAGCTTCGTACAGACAGATCCTTTCGCCTGAAATGCCGGATGATCGATGTCTATCGTCAGCCGGTCGCCATCAGGCTCCATCGGATACATTCCCGGTTTCACATTCCCCGCTTCCTCGTTGACGGTTTTCTCCGGGACGGTCGCCGCCGCAGCCCCCTTGGGTACCGCTGACATGAGAGCCGCGAACGCATTGAGCGTCTCGGGCACCTTGGTATCGACGGTAGAATCAAAGTTCGTAAGGTTCCATCCGTCAGTGAGGGTCGGCTTTAGAGCCACGCTCCCGATCCAGTAGTGCGGAACGATTACATACTCCTGCGAATAATCGGGGAGATACTTGATATCGACGACGCAAGAGGCGCCCGCGTCCTTGGTAGCCTGGGTCTCCGTGATCAGAACATAAGGTTTGGGGCGGTAGTAGTGAATGCCGTCGGACTCGGCGAACCATCGCTGATACCAAGGCTCGTTGTGTACCGCGGCGCTCTGAAACGTGAGATGCGCGCATCCGGCAGCCACAGGCATGGCGCAAATCAACAGCGCTCGCGCGCACGCCAACAGCGATCGAGTCCGACTCGCGACAACATTCTGCATTTGCGATCTCGCCATGTAGCCGCAGACCCACCCAAGGTCAAGCAGTCCGAGGTCGTCGACGCGAATGAAAGTCTGCACGCGGGAGCTACATCAAATCACGGGGCGGCGATGATTCAGAGTTTGGTGCCCCCTGCGGGATTCGAACCCACGGCCCCAGGATTAGGAATCCTGTGCTCTATCCATCTGAGCTAAGGGGGCGCCCGGAAGTTTACCTATAATATCAGGCGTTTATGAGCTTCACGACCTTTCGGCGCGCCGCGATCTTCGATTCAGTGCCCACATTTTGCCCACTTTTCTTCGGCTTCCCAAAAAAGCCCTGCGCAAAGCGGTCCGATGCGCCGCTGTCTGCGTCGGTAAACCAATGCGAATAAACTTGCAACGTCACGGCCGGATTTGAATGTCCGAGCCGGTGTTGAACTTCAGTGATGGGCGCGCCAGCCGCGATGAGTCCGCTCGCATAAGAGTGCCGCAAGGTCTTAACGTTGGCGCTCCAGAGCTTCGCCCGACTTAGAGCCGGATACAAACCCTGGCGCAGGACGTTCGAGCGGTGCAGTGGTTGACCATCGACGCGGCAAAATACCAGATCAAACTCAGACGGTGGGCACTGCATTTTCCAAACTCTTAAAGCCGTGACCAACGCAGCCGGCAATGGCAGCGTGCGATATCCCGAACGCGTTTTCGGCTCATAGAATTTAGGTCGAACACGGCCCTCTTCTTCGGGCCTGCGCGACCAAGAAAGCGAGCATCGCACGAAAACTTGATTATCGTCGAACTGCACGTCGGTTCATCTCACTGCATACACTTTCTCAGGCCACATGCCCGTCGCAGGCAACCGTCGCGAACAGCGTACGGTACAGACCCGGATCACCGTGCGCGAGGAGCTTTCTGATCTCGTCGCCACTTAGCACCTCGTCCGTCTGAACCGCGCGCGAGCCTTTTTCGCGCTCGGGAGTTTCTCCTCCAACGGTTAATTCCACAACCGTCCTTCGCGGCCGCTCCGCAATCGCAGCCGGGTTCGTGGTCGCATATCCGCGGCGGATCGCCGGCTTGAAGATGGCCGCGGCGTTGGTGAGTACGGCGTTGTGCGCCGTGGCGGTGAGATGTCTTTCGGCCGCCTTCTTCGTGGGGAACTCGATGCGCTTGTGCGGACAGGCAAAACCTTGCGGGCGGTAGTCGAGGCGCCACGCGCACTCGCAATTCTGTCCGTTACATCCGTTCTGATGGAACCGCTTTATAGAAGCCACAGCGCCCTCGCCTCTTCCCAGTCCGCGACCGTTGCTCGGCTGCTATCTTTTGGAGGAGTCTGGCGGCCGGTTCGGAAATCGCCATTTCGCCGCGCTCCCAGCGGGCCACGGTGTTCGAGGTTACTCCTACGGCCTCGGCCAAGGCCATCTGAGTCCAGCCTAATTTCCCTCTGAGCGCACGAATTTCCACACCGGTCATACTATACGTAGCGTATAGACAACAGGCGCGACAGTCAAGCGGCTTGGCTGGCGCGTTGTCGAGAAAGCGCTCAACTTCTTCTATCCGAAACCGAACGTAGTGGCCGAGTTTGATGGAAGGCAGATTGCCGAGGCGAGCCTGTTCTCTGACCCACGATTCCGGGACGCCGAAAAGCTTCGCGAGTTCGGGCGCGGCCAACAGTGCACTCGCGTTGTTGAAGCTTCGAACCGCGATACGCTGGCTCAGCATCAGGGAGAGCAGCGCGCCTTCGAGCGTCTTGAGCGCGGCGACGCGCGACGCGACCTGGGTCAAGAGCTCCTTCACAACTGATTGACGCTGAGCTCCGGCGCCTGCTGAATTTTCGAGAGGTCCCTCTGGGTTCGGCCTCCGATTCGTAGTGAGAAGCGTCGGAACTGCAGAAGCCGGATCTGCTCCGGTGTCGGGGTGAGGCAATCCTTCGCGCCGCCGAACTGCGCACGGAAATGCGGTTCGCGCGGGATGCCGGTTTGAGCCGTGGGGATGGTATGAAGTGATGTGGATAGCAAGCCGATTTCCATCCTGGTCGCTCTCGCAGTTACGCTCTCATTCACGCACGGGCCGATCGCGCACGCCGCGGACGGGTCGGTCGTTGAGCTGGTGGGCGTCGCGGTAGGACCGCTGGGAGGCTCCACGGTACAGGTGATCCGCCGGCAGGACGGGAAATCGTACACCGCCATCACCGATGATACCGGCTGGTTCCGGCTGGCTGTTGAGGTCGCGCCGGGTGATTATCAACTCAAGCTCGGCACGGAGTCATGCGATTCGAACGGGAAGACCTATTCCTTCGAGAGCTATGGCGGACGAACCGAAGTATGGTGCACTGCGCTATGCGGCGCGCCGTTGCATTGCAGGTCGGAAAACCCGGGAGTCACGACGCCGCCCGGCATCTCGGGCTTCATCGCGGGTCCGGCTGCCGGGGTGGCGATAACGCTTAATGACAATTCCGGTCGTGCGGTCGGACAAGCAGCAACTGACGGTGCGGGCCGTTACAGCGTCGGCGGTCTGGGGATTGGCGAGCAGTATTCCGTGACCGCATCCACCAGCGATCCTTCGATGGAAGTCCACATGCCGACGTGGCGCTTTGCGCCCGAACCGCGCGTACTCAATTTCCAGCTGAATCCGAAGAATCGACCCTTTCAGGATCTTTGGCATCACGCGTCGCCCGGATACATGGAGTTGACCGCGACCGTCGATCAGCTGCAAGAGCCGCAGCCGCCGGCCCCGGCGCACGCGACAGCGAGTCTGTCCGGCACCGTGGTAGCGCCTCTGGTTGGCGCGCGCGTGTCGTTCGAAGATCGCGCCGGAAAAGCCGTATCGAGCACCGTCAGCGACGCCGAGGGATACTATTGCTTGCTGCTCCATGACAGCACGTCGGGCTTCTACACCTTCGTGATAGATTCCGCCCATATCAGCTCGAGCCCCTTCGTATCGAAGAACTGGTGGCTGAATCCCTGGACGGATGAAGGGCATGACATCAAATATTCGCTGACCGGACCAGACGGCGGAGCCGCGTTCGGAGGCGGCCGTCCGTCATGGGCGCCCCCGCGACCCCCGCAAATCTACGGAACCCTTTTCGGGCCGGTGAAAGGCGCGTTGGTGACGCTTCGGGACCAGGAAGGTCAGATCACGATGCGAACGCATACCGACGCCAGCGGGGACTATCAGTTCCAGTCTCTGCCGATCGACCGCGAGTTCACGTTAAGCGCGACCGATACTGGCCCTCCGGTACGCTACAAGAGTCAAAGCGTCGTCCTGGTTCCTTACATTTTGAATTTCGAGGTCGATAAGAAGGGAAAAGCGATGCATCTGTGCTATCTCCCGGGATGCCCAGGATTCTAGGATCGCGGAGCTCAAATGTACAAATGCCCATCCGCTTACGTGTTCCGTCGCTACAACATTGTGGCCGTCGAGGAGGCGGCACTGCCGTTGCGCATGACTCCGCCGCCTGTGATCTTGATTTGCAGCGGCGGCCTGTCAACTCCCGCGACGGAGACGCGATCGCAGCGTCATTGAGTGGCTCGACTCGCTGTAGTCTGAAACAAAAATGATGTGAAGGAGACGAAGCTCGATCGCTGGAAAACCACGGTGAAGGCCAGTCTCCTTCGCATTACGCTTTCCTGCTGATTACTCAAGTAATGGCGAGCTCGCCATTACTTCAGCCATCCGGCAACGTACACGGCCTGATTGGCGATCACCGCATTGGAGATTCCGGCGTCGGGGCAAAGGTAGGCTGCTCCCATTTCCGCGATCAGTCTTCTTTGGAATAGACGGCTGAACCGAAAGCGGCTGCGTCGGTGATGCCCTCGCGCGCGAGCCGCTTCGGATGTCCGGTGCTGTGGGTCAGTTCATGGAGAAGCGTGGCGCTGTATTCTTCCGCCGATACGACGAACAGATTGCGCAGCGGCATCGTAACGCGATCGGTCATGCTGCTGTAGAAAGCCTTCGATCCTGCGTGCTGAATGTTGGGCGGGTTAGGCATTGCGGAGATGATCCGTTCGGCCGCTTCGATCGGGTCGTGTTCGTGCGCCTCGACCTTCGGGAGTTTGTCGAGCACGGCTTGGGGCAGTTCGCATTGTTCGAGATTAAACACGCGAAAATATCTGCGCAAGAATCGTCGGCGCGCCTTCGCGTCTGCCGTCTCGTTGTCGAGGTCTTCCGCGCTCTGCTTCGAGTTTTCAACCTTCCAGAAAACGACGATCGTACTTTCCTCGCCCTTGCGGAGGTGTCCGCCCAGTCGTTAGCCTAGCGCATCGTCAGCCAGAACGGTGAAACATACTTGGACGCCGAAAGCAGAAAGTGATTGATGCCGCGATATGGCTTCTTGCTCACAAGGTTGCGCGGCAGTCCGGCCGAGGTCCACGGCCTGCGCCACGGCACGACGCCTTGTTCAAGTAGATTGATTACTGGTCGGTCACGATTGCGTAGATGTCCATTTCCGTAGTCTCCGATTGTGATTTGGATAGTTGAGGGAGAACCGCTTTCGCGGCTCCCCCGTCGCGTGCTGGGAACTAAAACGGGATGTCGTCGGACGCTTCGGCCTTGGGCGCGTTGGCGCGATTGCCGAGCATGCGGAGTTGCCGCGCCACGATTTCAGTCCGGTAACGTTTGCCGCTTCCGTCCTTCGCTTCGTACTGGAGGGTAGTGAGCCGACCCTCGATGTAAACCTGACGGCCTTTGCTCAAGAACCGTTCGTCGATCCGGTGGGCGTTGAAATCGCGTTCGGCCTTTTCGCCGTGGCCGGGCGCAACGAAGAAGCGACATGTACGCGGCTGTCGAGTATCGAGCGTTGCGAAGAATGGAAGCGGCGCAGCGGGTACTGATGGCGGGTTATACGTCTATGGCGGATCCAGCCACGACCGGCATGGTTACCCCCTCGATTTGGGACGCCGAGGCAGCAGGGCTGTTCGTGGGCCCGATAACCTCTGCCGGACGCCAGCTCACCGGGCGCCAGGGTTTGTCATATTGGTATCCACGCTGGATCGGGTACCGAGTACGTCGATCGGCGTATTGGTGCGCAATGCGACCGAAGGCTTCGAGGAGATTCGATGCCAGATCAAGGACGGTGTCGACTTCATCAAGCTCGCCATGGATGGCGATGCCATGAATCCTTCCACCGGCCTGATTTCCGGATTCACGCAGGAGGAAACCGCTGCGATGGTCGCGGAAGCGCATCGCTTTTTGGATGCAAAGTCGTTACCCATGCGCGCGGCGCCGAGGCCGTGCGGTACGCGGCCAAGGCGGGCGCCGACGTAATCCTACACGCATCATGGATGGATGACGAAGGACTTGAGTGGGTAGTCAGGAACGGTTGCCATTTGTGCCCCACACTAAGTCTGGTCGTAAATGATATCGATTTCACTCAAGCGACGGATGGCTGCTATCCGGACTTTCCCGATGCTCACAAGCGGGAATTGGAGTCGGCTTGCAAGGTTTTGCCCAAGGCGAAAGCCGCCGGCGTTCCCTTCATGGTCGGCAGCGATGCGGGATTTGCAGTCACTCCCTACGGCGAATGGCACGCTCGTGAGCTCGAGCATTTCGTTACCTCGGCTTCTCGGCCGAGGAAGCGATGCTGTGCACCACTAATGTGAACGCCGAAGCGGGCCTTCTGCGCAATGGAGCGAAAACCGGAGTTTTGCAAGCCGGTCGCCACGCTGACTTCATCGTGCTCGACGGCGATCCTTTGCAGGATATCGCTATTCTCCAGGACAAGTCGCGATTGAAAGCAATCTACCTTGGCGGCAAGAAGGTCGAGCTGACGCTAAATCCGAACGCAAAGCGTCTGCGCTCGGAATTTTCGTATCAAATGTGGAATCAGGTTTACACGCAACAACGAATCAACGAGTTGATGCCGCGCAAGCGGCGGCTGGCAGGTTGAGGTTGGGTTTGGCGAATCAAGTTGAAGGCAGTGTCAAGATCGGCAATCCCGCCGACTCTCGCTGCTCCGCTCGGGCTGTACAGCCACCTGAGCCGAATTCGGTGTTCGGAACTGCTGTTCATCGCGGGACAGGTTGCGGCGGACCGGCAGGGCGCACTGGTAGGCAGCGAGGATCTAGCCGAGCAAGCGCGGCAGGTTTTCGCAAATTTATCGGAAGCCCTGAAATCGGAAGCCCTTACCTTCCGCAATGTAGTCAAGTTCAATACATACCTGCTGGGTGCTGCCAATATTGTGAAGTTCTGGACGTCCGTCGCGAACTTTCAACGCCATACACAGTCATTCCGGGTTGACCCAGAGCCTGGACTACGAAGCCGAGCTTGGCGTGGTGATCGGACGTGGCGGCCGCGCTATCAGCCGTGAAGCCGCGCTGAGCCACGTCTGGGGTTATACCATCATCAACGACGTGACCGCGCGCGATCTTCAGCGACGCCATCAGCAATGGTTTATCGGGAAGTCACTCGACACCTTCTGCCCGATGGGCCCTTGGATTGTTACCGCAGACGAGATCGATCCTCAGCGACTCGACATCTCGTGTGAGGTGAACGGTCAAGTCCGCCAGCACGCGAACACCGAAGACATGATCTTCGATGTCGCCACATTGATCGAATCGATTTCGAAGGGGATTACGCTGCAAGCCGGCGACATTATAGCCACCGGAACTCCGGCAGGGGTGGGGGCCGGGTTCAAGCCGCCACGTTTTCTCAAGCGCGATGACGTCGTGTCGATAACTATCGAGAGAATCGGCCAGCTTACAAATCGCGTCGCATGATCAAAAACGCGCGCGATCCGTCGCTAGCACTCTGGTGACGACTTGGTGTCCGGTGTTGACGCTCAGAATTCTCTGAGATTTTCGCGCAACGTCGGATAAGTATAGGACGTCCGCATTAATCCCCGACGCTGAAGAGCCGGAACAAGCCCTTCGGTCACTTCGATGAGTTGATTCCGGCTGACGCGCTGGTTGTGGGTTGTGATCAGAAAGCCGTCCCCACCCACTTGCTCGATGATTTCCCCCATCCGTTCCGCCATCTGATCGGGGGTTCCGATCAACTCTATCGAAGACTCAAATTCGGTCGACTCGTACGTAAGCTGCCGCAGAGTTTTATTGGTTCCCCATTGTGCAAACTTGTCCAGCGAGCCCTGCTCGCCGTTAGTCGTCAACTTCGGCAGCGGCTTATCCAGGTCATACTTCAGGAAATCAATATCAGTTATCGCCGAAACCAGCGCCAAGGTCTGCTCGACGAACGCCGGCGATTTAGCCATCGTCGCTCGCTTGGAGCGTGCTTCCGCTTCGGTCGCACCCAGGTTGCAAATCACGAGGTACAAAACCTTGATGTCATCGGGATTGCGACCATGCTTCTTCGCACGCGCCCGGATATCATCGCGATACCACTTCATGCCTTCGATACCGTCGGCGAGCGTGATGATCGAGTCGGCATGCTTCGCGGCAAACTCGCGACCTCGGTCCGATCCGCCGGCCTGCACGTAGACCGGGCGTCCCTGCGGAGAGCGCACTGTGTTGAGCGGTCCGCGGCTTTTGTAGAACTTTCCTTTGAAATTGATCGGATGGACCTTCTTATAGTCCACATAGACATCTTTTTCTCGATCCATGACCACGGCGTCCGGTTCCCACGAATCGAAAAGCTGGTTGACCAGATCCATATACTCATCCGCCTGGTCGTAGCGGATCTTACGATCGGGCAACACGTCCAACCCGAAATTCTGCGCCGCAAGGTCCTCCGCGCTGGTGACGATGTTCCATCCGAATCGCCCACGACAGATGTGATCCAGAGTGGAACTCAGGCGGGCGAGAAGGAAGGGCGGGTATCCCAAGGTCGACATCGTGATGACGATGCCGAGTCGCGAGGTCGCGTAGCCCATAAGAGCCGCCAGCGGAGCCGGATCATGCTTGGGCGCCAGTCCGTGCTTCAGGTACATTTCGGCGGTGCCTCCCAAGGACTCCGAGACGCACAGTTTGTCTTCGACCATGATGTAATCGAAGCAGGCGCGCTCCAGCGTTCTCGCCATTTCTACATAGAAGTCGCCGTTCCAAGGCGCTCCGCCACTGGCGAACGGTTCGTTCCATATGTCTGAAACGAAATTCATGAACCAACCGAGGTGAAATTTCTTATTTGGCATATCTTTATATTCCGAATTCATCCGTGCCGCGACGCGAGCGGGCGAGGGCCCAGGTACTCGCCTGGCGCGGGCGTAATCTGTTTGAGTTTGTGCAGGGCCTGCGCGAGACTGGATAGATCGCGCTTGGCCTCTTCGGAAAGATTCCCTTCAACGAAATCGGAGGACGAGAGATAAACGCTCGTCGGAACTACAATCGCACCGAACCACGCCAGCACGTCCCGTAAATGCCAATCCACTCCGAGGTAATGATGATTGGTCGCGCCCATCGCCACGATTCCGACCGGCTTGCCGGTCAACGCCTCAATGGGTAGATGGTCGAGAAGGTTTTTCAGTGCTCCGGTGAACGAGCCTCGATAGACGGGGCTGGCCAGGATTACCGCGTCGGCTTGGCCGACCCGCGCGACTATAGACGCGGTATCATCTTCGTATTGGTCGGGCGGCCGGCCATCGGCGAACGCGACTCGGCAGTCAGCTAAATTTATTAACTCGCTTTCGAAATCTCCGCCGTCACCTGAAGGGCGGACCTGAAGCGTCCATTGGAGCGCCTTCAACATCCGGCCAGGCGGCGTAACGCTGCCTAGAATCGCGATGAGTCTGGCCACAATTGAACCTGATCGAACCTATACCGTCACGACGGTGCACGAGACAAGCAACTGGCGTGCCATCTCAGCCTCGCCATTAATCTACAGGAGACTGAGTGTTCTCGGTATTAACTCTAAGCGGAGGTCGGTCCGGCGCAGACTTCACTTACGAAATCTCGTGAGCGATGACGAACATTGTCTATGGAATTGGACGAGTCAGGAGCTTGGCGTTGGAGGATAGGCGGGAGTTAGTTGCCAGGTACCTTGTTCGACAATGCTCCCCTGCCAATAACAAATGTAATTGCCGTTTCCGTTGTAATCCAGGATGCCCGTATAGATGCAGTTTGATGCATCGGGTAGCACCTGTATATTCAGGTTGACCCTGGTCCCATGCGCTTCTCCTTGTATCGATCCTTTTTCGTCAAAATTGCGGCAGAAGGAGTTGGACGCCTTGCCAGAATAACAGTGGTAGGTACCAGTAATCTTTTCTCCCGTCTGTTGCAGATCGAGCTTTATCGAGCGCGTTAATCCGGGCATCCCGATCAGACCACCCGTGCTCGTCTTTCCAACCCACAGGCCCGAGAGATTCCCGGTGCCATCAGGATTTTGGGCCGCTGCGCCAGGGGGTGCAGAAGTAAGCGGCTGATTTTTTTGTTCAGTCGAGCAGCTAGCCGCGAACAGCAAGAAAGAGCAAATAGCGATGCGCCAGAAATTGGTTTGCGTGCCCTCGCTCATGATCGGCAAATTCATCTGTACCGCCCCTCGACTGAACGAAGCGCGCACAGGCAACTACGGGGCTACTTGAGCAGGCGGCGGACCGAGGCCAGGCCCAGCCCCCGCATTGCCACGACCTTCATAGGGGGCGTTCGCCGTGGCTCCAGCTGGCAACCACGAAGGTCTGGGCGGGACATACCCCGGGGGTTGACTAGCTATCCATTGCTCGCAAGCGGGGATATCGCCCTGTTTGATATGTTCCTGCTGCATAACCTGGTCATCGGTCCAGGCCTGCAGCTTCGCATAGTGAACTCCGGGACATTTTGCGGCGAAATCGAGGTTAGGGGTGGTATTCTCGGCGGCCGAATCGGTCGCTGCGCCGGCGGCATTGGTGTTTTGGGCGGTGGAGGAACAACCCGCAACTACCAACATTAGAGCCAAGGACAGGGCTAGTCCAATAATATTTTTCAAGGCCTTCCTCCATGTCTCGGTAGAATCAGGCAATCCGGCCGACTGTTTTACTGTCGGCGGAGCGCAATATACATGCCAAGACACTATCGTGAAATTTGTTACCTCGGCCGTTAATTAGTCACGCTTTATTGGAGGTCCGGATGCTTGAGTTACGAAATTTCGTAACTGGTTACGAAAATCGTTGCGATCATTATTCCGCGGCCGCGTCGGGAAGCGACCGACGTCATCTCATTTTGAATTCATGCACCTCGGCTCTTTTTTTTGAGCTTCCTGGCCGAGATTGACGGGCGATCGACGTAGGCTTTCGCAACTGCCACCACTGCCGGTAATAACTGATCGAAGCGGCGGGTGAGATTGGTGGCCTCGGGATCGACCTCATGATCCATGAAACATCCATTGGCGAAGGAGAGTGCGAAATTGCTCAATTCATCGATGACAAATTGACCGCTGGTCCCGCCCAACGACTCAACCAAGGCCTTCATCGCAGGTTGAAATTTCGCGATCGCCGCTCTGCGAACTCCTCGAATCGTTCTTACCGACCTCTGGTCAATACGATCGCGTTCGATGTACAGGGTCAGCAAGAGTTTGATCAGATCTCGCCTTCCACTGAGTTGGCGAGCGATTTCGCGAAGCATTTTCTCCAGGCGTTCGACGGGAGACCCGGTCAAATCCTGCCATTCCGGAATCAACTCCAGCCATTGAGCACCGCCCTCGGCTGCGACCGCAGCGAGCAGTCCTTGCTTGCTTCCGAAGTGCCAGTACAACGAGCTTGCAGGGAGGCGCGAACGTTTCGCCACCGCAGAAACACTGGTGCCAACGTATCCGCGTTCGGCCATGAGCGCGGACGCGACTTCGCGGATGCGACGCCGCGAGCGCTCGCCCAACTCAACGGTTCGGTTTCTTCGCGGAATGGCGGTCAAAACCATGCCTTATGATCCTTCTCCAAAGTTATCGGATCAACTGCTCCGCTAACTTGAAGGAACCCGCTCAGCCTGCACTATCAGGATGAGCAAGCTTCCAAACACGTTCCGGGGTGAGGGGCAAATCCATTATTTTGGGATTGAACGGAGCCAGGGCATTTGCGACCGCATTAACTATCGCCCCTGGCGCTCCGATGGTTCCTCCTTCTCCGCATCCCTTTATGCCATGAGCCGATAGCGGCGATAAAGTCTCTATGTGCCCAAGCTCAACATGCGGAATATCCGCCGCGGTGGGTATCAGATAATCCATGAAGGAAGTTGTCAATAGCTGGCCGGCGTCGTCGTAGCGAAACTGCTCGAAGATAGCCATTCCGATTCCCTGTGCTATCCCACCGATAATCTGCGCATCCACGATCACCGGATTGACCCTCTTGCCACAGTCCTCTACTACCACGTAGCGGAGAATCTTTATCAATCCGGTTTCTCTATCGACCTCTAACTCGACGACATGGGTCGCGTTTGCGTAGCAGGAAGGAGGAGGGTCGTAGTAGTACGTCGCCTCGAGTCCCGGCGCTTCATCCGGAGGCATATTGTAGATAGAGAAAACTGCCGTTCGTGCTATCTCCTTAATGGTAATCGATTTGCCCGGTACGCCCTTAACACTTACTTTGCCGGCTTCGATTTCCAGGTCCGTTGGACTCACTTCCATCAAGTGACCGGCAACTCGCAGAATCTTTTCACGTACTTTCTGCGCGACATTTACCACCGCTCCACCGCCCGAGACGATGCTGCGGCTGCCCCACGTGCCCCAACCATACGGCGTCATATGCGTGTCGCCCTGCACGAAGGCTATGTCTTTAACCTCGAGCCCTAACTGATCAGCGGCAAGTTGAGCGTAAGTTGTGGCGTGGCCCTGGCCATGCGAGAAAGTACCGACGCTGAGCACCGCGCCGCCGCTTGGGTCGATACGAAGGTTGGCGGCCTCGTACGGAGAGTGTTGAATGCCGTAGGGTTTCCAAAAACGCGAACCAAGGCCGGTCGGCTCGATGTAGGTCGAAATGCCGATGCCGATATATTTTCCATTGGCGAGCGCTTCCTGCTGACGGCGCTTGAAATTCTTGTAGTCGGCGAGTTCGACCGCCTGTAAAAGAGCGTCCGTCGAACTGCTACTGTCGTACTGCTCGTTCATTACGGTCGTGTAGGGAAACTCGTCGGGCGCGATCAGGTTCTTGCGGCGAATTTCCACCGGATCTATCCCCAGCTTTCCTGACGCCAAATCCATGGTGTGCTCGACGACAAAGACTGCGCCGGGAAGACCTACTCCTCGATACGTGCTGAGGCTGACCTTGTTGGTGCACACCGTAATAACTTCCATCGAAAAGTTCTTCAGCCGGTAAGGTCCCGGCAGAGATGCTCCGAGATGGAGAGACTCAAAGGGCGCAGGCCATGGGTCCGCGCTATATGCGCCGGAGTCGCCGATCACCTTTCCCTTCATCGCGAGCAGTGTGCCATCCTTTGCAAAGGCAATGTCGAAATAAACGATGTCGTCCTTGGCGTGGAACGACGACATGAGATGCTCGCGCCGGTCTTCGGTCCATTTTACAGGCTTGCGAAGCGCGCGCGCGAAGTAGCAGGTGAGAACTTCCTCGGGGAAGATATGACACTTTAGCCCGAATCCCCCACCCACATCGGGTCCAATGACGCGCAGTTTTTGCTCGGGGAAGTTCATAAGGTCCGCGATTCGGCTACGCACGAGGTGTGGCATCTGAGTCGAGGACCATAGCGTGATTTCGCCTTCAGCATTGATGTGAGCGAGGGTCGCGCGCCCTTCCATGGGTATCGCAGCGTGGCGACTGGTGGTGAAGCGATTATGCAAAACCAGGTCAGCCCGCTTGAACGCTTCGTCTACCTCGCCGATATTGGCAGCAAGCTGCATAATGATGTTGCTGCCAAGCTCCTCATGCAGCAGCGCCGCGCCTGGGAGCATCGCCTGTTCGGGGTCCACCAGGGCTGGAAGCGGCTCGTACTCGACTTCGATATTCTCGGCTGCGTCTTCGGCCAGATATCGGCTCTCGGCGATGACAGCTGCGAGCGGCTCGCCGACGAAACGGACTTTATCGACTGCCATACAGTGCCAGGTGCACTGTTTGAACACGGTTTTGGGGAAAATTTCCTCGCGAAACGGAAGACCCAGAGTTTTCAAATGAGGG
Source organism: uncultured delta proteobacterium (assembly GCA_963850125.1). Lineage (GTDB taxonomy): Bacteria > Desulfobacterota > Binatia > Binatales > Binataceae > Binatus. The sequence continues at coordinate 316,663 of CAWKKB010000009.1, forward strand.
GCGATCTCGGCGCCAGTAAAAATACAGCGCACGCCAGGCATCTTGCGCGCCTTCTCCGCATCGATCTTCTTGATCTTCGCATGCGCATGAGGACTACGCACAAATGCGATGTGCAAAGTTCCCGGGAGCTTGACGTCGTCGACATAGTTTGCCGAGCCCAACAGAAAGCGCGGATCCTCGACCCGCCTGACACTCTGTCCTACGAGCTTACCTGCTCCCATTCCCGATCCTCCGATAGCACTTTCTACCTTAGTTCAATGGCGCGGCCGGTGTTGCGCTCGTTCCGAAGTCTTTAGCCGCCGAGAAAAGACAGTATTATTTCATTGAACGCAGCAGGTTGTTCGGCATAACCAATGTGCCCGGCATTCTTCAATGTATGCAGCTCGACGCCGGGGATTCCTTCTGCGAGTGCGTAACCAGCTTGAGCCGGAATGACCCGATCAGTGTCTCCAACAACCACCAGCACGGGCATTTGCAGCTTGGAGGACTCCTTACTCAAGTCGAATCCACCAAGACCTTCGGTCAGGACCTGAGCATAAGCTTCGCGATCATTTGCGGCGATCATGGCTACTAGCCAGTCGAATATCCTTGATTGCTTGCCGTCGGCGAGTGCTTGTTCCGCCACCAGCTTTCCGTAGTCCGTCATAGGCAGTTCCTTCAAAGCCTTGAGGCGAACTTCAAGGATATCGCGCGGGATGCTTGACTTTGCAGCAGTATGGACCAGCATCAGGCTGGTTATTCGACGGGAACTCCTTAGCGCCATCGCTTGACCGATGAACCCGCCCATCGAAGTGCCCAGATAGTGAAACTTGCTGACGCCGAGCTTGTCGAGGAGCTGAAACAGATCATTGGAGAACGTTTCGATCGAGTAGCTGCCTGGACCCTTAGGCTTGTCAGAAAGACCGAAGCCACGTAAATCAACAGCTACGATATGGAATCGATCACCAAACGCTTCGACCTGATTGATCCAAAGCTTGGAACTGGCCCCGAGTCCATGCACCAAAAGCAGAGTTTCGCCGGCACCCCATTGGCGAACCGCCAGATTTACGTCGCCAACATTTACAATTTCCGCTTCTGGAATCGGTTTCGTCACGGATACTCACCCCACACTATTGGCGACCGTCCTGCCGGAGCCTGAATTCAACGCGTTGGTGCCCGCATGTCTGCTGGAATGACCTCACCTTTTTTCACGATGAGTTTGTCATCTAGGTAGAGCGTGCAGTCGCGCATCGGGAGGTCCATGTGGCACGCAGTATCGTTCGTGCCGCCCAGTTCAGTATTAGGACCCGTCGAGAACAGCACGTTTCCGTAAAAGGCGCGTCCGTCCATTCCTATACCGCCCACTCCAGTCGCATGGCTGGTCCAAATAGCAGTATGGTTAAGGCCCCATCCGATGTGAGACACGGCGTAGGCTTTCGGATCCTTGAAGCTAGCCATATAATCCGAGACCAGGCGCGCATCGAGTCCGCCCTTGGTGTCAACTATGTAGCCTTCTCGAATGGTGAACTCGATAGGATCGCGAACATAACTCTTGAACGGATATATTATATCTCCTTGCGCCATCACTACCTTGCCATTGACTCCATCCTCGCTCGCGGAAGTAGCTAGAAATCCTCCGGGCCAGTGATCCCACCTGCCTGGAGTGTCGGTATATCCGTATTCGGTGAGGACACCGTATTTGCCGAGGTCGTAGGTCACATCGGTTCCAGCTTCGTTCGTGAATCGCAGATGCTTCGCTTTCTTTAACCGGCGTTCGCCGGCTTCAACCCTGTCTCTCAGTTCCTTGGTGGGGAACATCCGCGTCAAAACGTCCAGCGGTTCGACCACGAGCAAAACCCGCGTCCCCGCGGCTTGAATCTCTTGCTGTTCCTTGGAGAAGAGCAGAAGAGCCAGATCGATCATCAGATCGGCTTTTTTGAGCGCCTCGATCGCCGGACGATTACCGTTGAGACAATTGAGGCCTAGATTGCCGAACTTGGCATCCAGGCCGACATTCGCTGACAACACATTTACGTTGTAAGTGTGAGCTCCCAATGCTTTGGCTGCGGACATGAACGCGGTAGCGTAGTCATTGTTGCTGCCTTGCTCGGAAAGTACCGCTACGGTCTGCCCCTCCTTGACGCCGCAAAGCGCGAGCTCTTTGCGAAAGAGGTTGATCATATCGCTCATATCTAGTCCGTTGCTCATACGCTTACCTCCCTGGTGGGGTTGGTTTGCAACCAAACTCCCTCGAACTCGAGATCGCGACCTTCATCCATCGCTCAGCCGTTGAGGAGTCGAGGTTTGAGCAACGCCAGATCACTTTTGATCTCGGGACGCGGCGTAACTTCGCCTTCCTTGATGAATTTGATCAGATCGTCCGCGGCCGTCCCCAACAGCCGCCATGTAGTCTGCGCGGCCCATGCGGCCTCGTCCTGCTGAAGCTGGCTTTGACAATACTTCGTTACGACATAGCGGCCGGTCATGCCATGGAATGATTCCTCATCCCATTGCGCCTCAAACACCCAGCGAACGATCGGATCTTCGATCACTTTGATCGCTGCTTTCAAAAGCTGCGGAAAGGTCAAACACTCCGACGCCATCTGCTCACCGGCGTAGAGAGTCGTGAAGTTGAAATTGCCGAGATGCTCGAGCCACATTTCGAAGTTGAGCCATCCCGGAACCGGCTTGCAGTACGGATGGGTCCAGAGTTCCTGCTCGCTTTGCACGAAGCCCTTGCGGATGCATGCGTCGGCGTAAAGCTTTCCGTGCCGCGATTCATCGTAGAGCTGCCGCGCCAGGAACATTTCGACGTCGCGATACTTTCCCCCTGGATCGCGGGGGATGGCGTTCCACCACGACCGCGAGAAATTTGCGATTACCGGTGCTTCGATAAACCAGAATTGACCGAGCAAGCGAAACTGCTGGTCGTCGTTCAGCTTCGAGTAATTTTCGCAGGTGGACTCGTAGGTCGCTTGCGCAATCGGTTTGGCGAGCGCTTCCATCTCCCTGAAGAAATCTTTGCCGCGCATATGAGATCCACCTCTTACGGAGTCGAAACGAATTTAAGCTCTTGAGTCTCGTCGAAAGTGCCGGGCACGATCGCACCTGGGACCGGGCAATAGACATCGCACGGAGCCTTGCCGGGTCCGGCGCACCAGCGGCATTTATCGGGGAGAATGGCGTAGTGATGCCTGACGGTCGATGCGCATACGACCGCACTGAACGGACATGTTTCCCTGCAGACACCGCAGTCGATGCAGGTATCGACATCTATGACGAGAACTTTTTTCATCGCAGGCACCGCAGTGAGGACTTCTGCGTTGGTCATTACAGAGTTCTGCATTGTTCGTTACAGTAACGAACCCTTTTCGAATATGTCAAGGCGCGCGATATGGACCGGATACGCGAGTCTCCTCAGGTGCGGAATCGATTTCGGGCGGAGTGGGAGGCCGAACGCGAAACGACTATGGCGCCGGGCGGTCGTTAGCGCCGAGGTTGGCGAGGTAGCGGGTCACCTCTGCCAGCGGGACCACATCGCCATACTTGTTGTCCATGTCGAACAGGTTGGCATCGTGCGGCTCCCGGGCTCGATCTCCCACTCCCTCGACCACGACTATCGGACGAAAGCCGTGCGACACCGCGTCCACCACACTCGCGCGCACACATCCGCTGGTCGTGCATCCCGTCACGAGCAGAGTATCGACCGCGAGCGCGGTCAAGGTCGACGCCAGATGAGTAGCAAAAAAAGCCGAGGCATACTGCTTGGTGATAACGAGATCGCCCGGCTCAACGGATAGGCGAGGATCGATCTCGACCAGGTCCGAATCCAGCTTCAGAAGGCGCAAGCTCGGAGCCTTGCGTGCCCACAAACCGGCGTCCGCCTGTCCGTTCGGATTGTAACCGGTGGTGGTAAATATCACGGGCCAACGGCCCCGACGAACCGTCGGCAACAGCTCGCGAATCGCGGCTACCTGGGAAGCGAGGTTCCCGGCCAATGGAGACTTTTCCGGATCGGTGAAACCGATCTGCATGTCGACTACCAGCAACGCCGGGCGCGTACCAAAACCGATCCGATTTCCGAAGCCGCTGTTACGAAGGATTTCTTCCTTGTTTTCGGTTGCCATTCCTTGGATCCTTTTCGAACGTTAAGAGAGTAAATCTGACACTGCGACGGCGCTCACGCGATCGTAACCGCGATCATGCCCGCGTCCACTCCTTCTTGCCCTTCGTGAATGTTGACGGTCTGCACGGTCCCGCCCCGAGTCGCCTCGTGCGGCACTTCAGTCTTCATCACCTCGAGAATAAAAAGCACGTCGCCGGACTTGACGGTATCGCCCGGCTTGACCAGCACCTTCCAAACGTTACCGGGAACCTGCGTGACGATTTCTTCTGCCATACGCCGAATCTAGAGAATGCTGCTTTGGTTGCAAAGAGCGTCGATCCTGCGCCGCAGCGCTTGCGCCTCTGCGACACTCTGCTCGACGAAGCGTAGAATTTCCGCGGGCCTCGCCTGGGCCAGCTTCCAGAATGCCGCCGAAGGAACCGTGTAAGGATTGATGAACCCGCCCATGCTCGGTCCGTCGTTGACGAGTATGATCGGCGTCTGGCCGCCAAGGTTGATGGCGCCGACGGGATAGCCCTGGTCAATGATGTTCGACGGTTCCGAGCCATGCTCGGGCGCTTTGTCCGTGGCCTTGGATGTGAACGTCCATTGCGGTCCTTCGAGCCGAAAGCCGGTTCGATCGCTCTTCGAGGAAAGCTTCCAATCGCTCGACAAAAATCGCTCGTGTCCTTCCTGATCGATCCAATCGTCGTTCGGTCCGCGAACTACCTCGACGTTCCATATCTTGCCGGTGGCGAATGAAGGGCGCGCGTCAGGCTTGACTTTGCGCCCAGCCCGCCGCCCATTCCCAATTCCCACCGGTACGATTTGCCCCGCCTTGAGTGCGTGACCTTCGATTCCACCAACCCCCGCCTTATGAAAGGTCGAGCGAGAGCCGAGCCAGGGTGGCGTATCGATGCCACCGGCAATCGCGATATAAGCGCGCGCACCGACAACGGAGAAGCCAAGAGCCAGGACCTCGCCCGCCTTCACCGCTATGCTTTCCCACATTGGACAGGGTTTGCCATCGAGCGTCGGCTTCATGTCAGCGCCGCCGATAGCTATTACGCCTGCATCACGGAATCTGAGCGTCGGGCCAACGAACTGGATTTCGAGAGCAGCGGCGCCGGGCACATTCCCGACCAGCAAATTGGTGAGGCAAAACGACCAGTCATCCATCGGACCTGACGGTGGAAATCCCTGCGCCCAATAGCCGATACGGCCAGGATAGTCCTGCACGGAAGTTTCCAGACCTGGTTTGACGACCTCAATCATGACTGCTAGAAACGGCGGTCCTGGTCCAGACTTCCAATCCAGACCTTGTAATCCTTGACCGAGAACTTCTGGTATTCGACGACATTGTAGACGTAGGTTCCCTCCTTGACCCTTGCTTCGATGAACTCGAACTCCTGTTCGTCGATCGGTACGAACTTCACCCGGTCGCCCGCGCGAAACAACACGATGCTGTCGTGAAAGACGGGGAAGCGCTTCTCGTTATCCCAGATAGGGACCGGAGTTCGCGCAAAGATCTGATAGCCGCCCGGGGTTGCCACCGGGTAGATCGCCGTCGAGGCGCCGCCCATACCTACGGTGCCTTGGGGCGTCCAGGTACGCGGCGGATTGTACTTGGGTGCAGTGATGACGCATCGGGGATCGAGGGCCATCATGAACGGCAGTCCCGGCCAAAAGCCCAGCGCAGCTACCCAATACTCGGTGCCCGAATGAACCCGGACAAGATGACTGCTGTCAGCGAGCCCATTGATACGGGCAACGAATTCTGGATCCGGTTCCTTGGCTTTGATCTTGTTGCAGTAGTCCTGGACACATTCGCGAGTCCATCGATCCAGGTACGTGGTCGGAAGGTAAAACAGTCGGGAGTTGAGTACGATGTCATCTGAAGGCCCGAGCGCTCGAATCAGAGCGGACATTTCGCGGCGCAAATCCTCGAACGAGATCTTGTCAGAATCGTAGTGAATCAGTAACGACGCAAAGCTCGGTGCTGTCTCGACGACACCCGCGATCTTTTGCGACGCGATTATTGCCGTCAGGCCCTGCGCTATGAAGTTCAGTTCGAGATTCATCTCGTTGCCAAACTCGATCAGCACGAAGCGGTCCCCGCCCGGCAGAAATTTTGGCTCCGGGTAAATCAATCGCGTGTTTCCACAGCCGGCGTTTTCTTAGCTAGCTAGCAGCTCAGTCATATAGGTATCGACGAAACGCGTAAAGGTGTTGCCAGCGCGGAATTCCGGATGGACCAAAAGCTTGCGCAGAAAACCAATATTGGTTTTCGGTCCGTCGATTCGGAATCGATTTAGCGCGGTCGTCATCGAGTCCAATGCCGCCTCTCGATTCGCGCCATGAGCTATCACTTTGGCAATCATCGGGTCGTAGTAGTAGGTAATCGTGTCGCCCTCGCGAAAACCGGTGTCGATTCGGATGCCTGGCATCAAGTTCGGAGCTTCGAAGCCGGTGAGCCGTCCCGGCGACGGCAGAAAATTCCGGGACGGATCTTCGGCATAGATTCGGCACTCGATAGCGTGACCCGAGGCCGCGATGAAGGTTTGCGTCAACCCATGCAGCTCGTCGCCTGAGGCAAGTTTGATTTGCAGCTCGACCAGATCCAGACCCGTGATCATCTCCGTCACTGCATGCTCGACTTGAATCCGCGTATTCATTTCAATGAAATAAAAATGCCCTGAAGAATCGACCACGAACTCCACCGTTCCGACGCCGGCGTAGCGCTCCTGCCGCACCAGTGCAGTAGCCGCCGCAGCCATCGAGTCTCGCACCCATGGATCCAGTCGTGGAGCAGGACTCTCCTCGACAATTTTTTGAAAGCGCCTCTGGATCGAACATTCGCGTTCGAAGAGATGCACTGCGCGGCCATCGCCGAAGCCAAAAAGCTGGATTTCGATGTGGCGCGCCGGCTCGATGTAGCGTTCGAGATAGACTCCGGGATCGCCGAAAGACTTCGCTGCAAACTCCTGAGTAGTCTGCACTGTCTTCTCGAGCTCTGACGGTTGGTCCACGCGGCGAAGCCCGATTCCTCCGCCGCCACCTGCCGCCTTTATCAACAGCGGATAGCCAACTTCGGCGGCAGCCGCCGCCAATCCGTTCAGATTTCCCGGCATAAACCTGGTGCTACCACGCAAGACCGGAACCCCGGCGGCCTGCGCGAGCATTCGCGCGCGATCCTTGTCGCCCATGTCGTCGATTGTTTGCGGTGTGGGACCAACCCAGATCAACCCGGCTTCTATGACTGCCCGGGCAAAGTCGCCGTCTTCAGAAAGAAAACCGTAGCCCGGATGGATCCCGTCGGCGTTCGCGAGCTTCGCGGCCTCAATGATCCTATCGTAACTGAGATAGCTATCCTTGGCGGCCGAAGGACCCACGGGTCGGGACTCATCCGCGAGACTGACGTGCATAGAGGTCTTGTCTGCGTCCGAATAGATCGCAACTGTTTTGACACCCAGCTTTCGGCAACTACTGATTATGCGGCATGCGATCTCGCCGCGGTTGGCGATAAGAATCTTGCTTAGGCTACGGGCCATTGCTGCCTGACTGCTCCCGATCGCTCTAATCGAGATAATCTGCCAGACACTCGTGCACCGCTTTGGCGACTTCAACCGCGCCGGGTGTATCGGAATGAACGCAGACGCTCTCGACGCGGACACGCACGTCGGGGCCATCGACCGATTTGACGACGCCCTCTTTGACTGCGCGCAGCACGCGCTCAGCCGCTGCTTTCGACTCAACCGCCGCATGCTCCCGCGTGATAATCAGGCTGCCGTCCTTGGCGTAGTCGAGATCGGCGTAGAATTCCGCGATGAAGCCTACGCCCTTGGCCTTATATATTTCTTCTTGAAGCGAGCCCGACATCCCCACTAGCGGAACTCGAAAACCCATGGCCGCGCTTGCAATGGCGACCGCCACTTCCGCCGAGCGCGATGCCATGCCGTAGAGCGCGCCGTGCGGCTTGATGTGATTCAGTGGCATCCCTTCGCGTTCGAGAAACCCTCGAAGTGCTCCGACTTGGTAGATGATGCAGTCGGTTATCTCCTCAGGACGCATCTTCATCTCGCGGCGTCCGAACCCCGCGAGGTCGGGGAGCGATGGGTGTGCGCCGACTTTAACCTTGTGCCGCTTCGCCAGTTGTACGGTTTGCGCCATCACGGTTGGGTCCGAGGCGTGAAACCCGCAAGCCACATTTGCAATTGTAACGAATGGCATGATCGCCGCGTCGTTGCCCATCTTGTAGATGCCGAAGCTTTCACCCATATCGCAGTTGATTCCAATCGCCATCGCGTGGTTCTCCGTTATCTGAGGCGAAACAGCTGTTTCGCCAATTTACCCGAACATCATGCTTCCGTCTTGTCGAGGTGCAAAACGCATGCTACGAATTCGGTGGTTCTTTTTCCTTCAATAGATCATGGGTCCGGCGAAAACCATCTCAGCTGGGGACCGAGTTTTTAACTTCAGCGATTCTGAGAGCGCATCCGCATTCCAATTAATCCTGGCTGCGTTCGCGGCCGATGCGACGTGCGGACGGCATCCTCTTTGCTACCGATTACACTTTCGATCATTTCGCATGTCCGTTAGGAGAAGCCATGGCCGGAATTCAGGGCAACACTGAAAAAGTTGACGTCGATTATTCAGCAATTCCCGTTCCGTACGACGCGCGGATGCCGAAAGGCGCACTCACTATGGCGTGGTGGGCGATGTGCAGCGCGATGTTCTGGCTGGTGGTGGCAGCAACCCTCGCAGTAAATTTCGGAACGCAGAACGCGCTGCTGGGCCTGGCGCTATCGGCAATTGTGTATAGCCTGGTGAACGCCGTCATCGTCCGGTTTGCGATTAGAACCGGCCTCTCGGTCTCGCTCTTCTCCCCCGTGCTGTTCGGCGAAGCGGGCGCGGCGATTGCGACAGTTATTTTCTTCGCAACTGCGATTTACTACGGAGTGTTCGAAGGATCGGTCATCGCGGTAGCGATGCATTCGTTCGTTCCCGCCATCAGTCTGACCTTGATGTACCTAATCGTGGTCTCGTACAGCGTTCTCCTGATTTTCGGGAGTGTCCAGCAATGGCTGGACAAGTTAAACGGCGTACTTCTGCCGTTCTACCTGGTCGGGCTTTTTGGCGCAGTCGCCGCCGCCATAGCAAAAATGGGGTTGACCTCGACCTGGTTACATTTGGGCCCGAATTCCGGCGCCGCGAGCCTGTCAGGAACGTGGCGCAGCTTTACCTACTTGATGGGTGTATGGATCGTCATGATGTATACATTTGACTATGCACGACTAGGCAAACTGGAAGATATTGAGTACCACGCGAAAGTCAATTTCGGCTGGCTATTCTATGTATTCATCTTTTTGATCAATGGGACCGCGGGTATATTCCTGGCGGGCACCATGGGCACCCATGGCAGCGTTTCTGAGATTTCGGTGGTCTTCTCGCTGTTGGAATTGATGGGCGTTTTCGGATTGCTCTTCATTTGGGTAAGCCAGACGCGAATCAATACGGCGAATTTTTACCTCGCTGCCACCAATATGCATGCCTTCGGCGAACGGATTTTGCATATTCACCTCTCGCGCTTCGGATGGTCGATCGTCGTGGGCGTAATCGTCTTTCTTTTAATGCTCACCAACGTTTTCAGCTATATTCTTCAAGCCCTTGCGTACCAAGGGATTTTCGTCGTCGCGTGGGTGGCAATCGCGGTTGCACATATGTTGCTTGATCCTGCCGATAGAACGCTCGATACAGAGAGCCGGTCAAATGCAGACGTTCAATCGTTTCACGCACACGGGCTGCTCGCCTGGTTCGCGTCGTCCGCAGTCGGAATCATCCTGGCCAATACCAGCGCCACAATGGCGTCATTTTCCGCGCCGACGACCGCGGTGTTGGCTTTCTGCGTGTATGCCGTGATGCTAGCGAGGACGCGAAAGCAGCGGTACGCAGAAAAACTTGAATTGCAAAACTAGTCAGTGAAATTTTTCTGGAATTGGTGGTTCGGCTTGACACTGCTCTGCGTATCGGCCATCTTTCGATTCCGTTACGAAGACGTTACCGTTTAGGATGAAGAGTTGATGGATTCGAGTGACGTTTTGGAATCTATTCAAACGCTTCGCACGCCAGCGGCCTCAGAAACCGTAGTCGGCGTCGAGGGATTGTTGCTCGATATCGCGAATCTTCTTGCGACAAAACTTGACCCCGAGTCGTTGTTCGAGACGATTGCCCAGGTTCTCGGCCGGCTCATGAAGATCGATCGCGCGAGCTTGGCCATTTACGACTCCCGGCGCGATCAGTTCGAAATCGTTGCGTTGGCGCTGCAGGAAGGAAGTCATATCGGCAAGGGATGGTTTATCCCCCACCGTGGCAGCAGGGTTGGACAGGTCTTCGATTCCGGTCAGCCATGTTTCACCACGTTGGAGCCCGCGAGCGCTTTTTTCGAAGACAAACCTCTGGTCAGGGAAGGAATGCATATGAGCTCGATCATCCCGCTGATGATCGAGGGAAAGCCGATCGGTTCGTTCAATGTGAATCGCAAGCATGAGGAATCCTTCGGCAGAGAGGAGATTGCACTGCTGATCAGGATCGCCGATCAGATTGCGATCGCAGTCACGAATTCGCGCAAATTCGACGAAATGCGGATTCAGAAAGAAGACCTGCGTCGGCAAAACGCCTATCTTCTGGAATTGGCTCAAAAGTCGTCGAAGACCGATCTTCTGCTTCTCTGTCCCTCATTGAGAGCCATCCGCGATCGTCTGATAACCACAGCCAAGGTCGATGCGACGGTGCTAATTACCGGCGAAACCGGAACGGGGAAGGGCGTTCTGGCGCGAGCCCTGCACGGCTGGAGTGGGCGGCGAGAGCGTCCATTCGTTGTCTGTGATTGCGCCGCCCTGACTGCAAGCTTGATCGAGACGGAACTGTTCGGCCACGAGAAGGGAGCATTCACGGGAGCAAGCGCCCGGCGGATGGGCCGATTCGAGCTCGCACAAGGCGGCACTTTGCTCCTGGATGAGGTGGCCGAAATGCCACCTGAGATACAGTCAAAGCTCCTCGGCGCACTTCAGGATCGGCAGATATATCGGGTTGGCGGGACCAGTCCCGTGAAGGTCGACATTCGAGTGATTGCAGCAACCAACCGCGATCTTCAGGCGGAGGTAGCGGCCGGGCGATTTCGACAGGATCTGTTCTACCGGCTTAATGTGGTGAGCCTGCACCTTCCTCCTCTACGCGAGCGTCCCGAGGACATCCTCGCCTTGGCCGATCATCTTGTTCAATTTTATGCGCAGAAGTTCGCGCGCAGTATCAGATCGATAAGCCCGACTGCTCGGGCCATGATCCTCGGCTATTCCTGGCCGGGTAATATTCGCGAGTTGGAGAACATAATTGAGCGGGCCGTCCTTTTGAACAACGGACCTATGCTCGAAATCGGAAGCGAATTGGACTCAGATCTGAGAGCGAGAAGCCCGCAAGGTGAGTGTTGCAATCCTGAGTACGAGCCGGGAAAGCTGACCCTCCAACAAATGGAGCGGCGCTATATCCGCGAAACACTCGATACGACGGGATGGCGGATTTCCGGACGGAAAGGAGCAGCCGAAATACTGGGACTGCATCCGAATACACTGCGCAGCAAGATGGAACGCCTCGGGATTAAGCATTCACCCCCTGCGGCCTGAGCCGCGGACCTTCGAAAGACTTATTTCTGCCGGAGAGACTTATTTCTGCCGCTTCGCGTCCGACAGGCGATGCATCGCGTCGTCGACTTGCTCGCCTCTCAGTTTTACGCCTGTGCGTTTCTGAAGGGATTTCATCGCCTTCTCAAACTTCGCGGGCTCTTCCAGGAATTCCCTGGGACGGTATCGCAAAGCCTCGTCGTCGTCGGAACCTCTCGATTCGCTGCGTACACTGAACCCGGACATCAAGCGTCTGAGTCGGGCGGATCCGCAGGTTTCGCATCGTTTGGGTTCCGAATCTCCTTTGAGCAAGAGGATGTTCTTCAGCGCGCCACAGCGCCCGCATCTGTATTCGAAAATTGGCACAGGTTCCTGTTCAGCGGGTACCGCCGGCGAACTCACGCTTCGTCCGGACCTCACTCGCGCGAGGTGTCTTCGACCCGGCAATTCGACTGCGCGTCGCGACCTTGGTCTTACCGTTAGTATTGTTCGCGGCCGCTCCAGTGGAAGTCTGAATGTACTTTTTCCCCCATTCATGACCGGTCGCGCCTCCGTCCCATGATACGATGCGAACCGGCTTAATCCTGATATAGATGCGGGTCCAATCTTTACTCTTCTCGATATAAGCGCGTCCTTCGGTTCTTCCCAGATAGCGCGCAGCCATCCGACGTCCCATCGGTAGCCAATCTTTTCCCGTTTTGATCAGCCGCGCCGGTCCCTGCATGTAGACACGCACGTAAGGAATCTCGCGAGTTGCGACTGAAACGGCGGCTTGCGGATTCTTTCTCAAATTTTCTACGTACTCAGCCTTGGGTTTGCTGACCACCCAGAGATGAGTTCCGTCCCATTCGTACCAGACAGGAACCAGATACGGTCGTCCCTCGCGGTCCAAGGTCGCCAGAGTAGCTATCAGATTACTACCTTTGAGAAAGCGGTCGAGGCGAGGTTTACTTAGTACCGCCATTTATTTATATATTCCGCGTATAGCAAGTTGAGTATCTATTTACTATCCAGCCCATTCATTCAGGCAAATCGCATCCGGATGAAGAACATGGTAATCGCGCTGCGCGAGCTTTACCAACGATGGGTAATCGTCATGGACACGATATCCTAGTGAGTATAGCTTCATCAGCGTCGAATAGTATTCCGCATAGATGGGAATAGTAATCGTAGTGCGACCCAGCGAACGCGCGAGAGTTTCGCATGCACCGACCAGAGTGGCGCCGTCCTCCTGACTGCAGCGGCGCGAGTCCATCGCTAGAATTCTGACCCGGAGATTTTGTGCGTCACTCGCGGGATACAGACCCACCACTTCGTTGAACGCGTAACACAGCGCGAATCCGCAAACCTCAGAGTCTTTTTCGTAAGTCAGGCAGGTACCAATGGGATACTTTCGCAGCAGCCTGACTTCCTTGCTGAAGTCGAGCCCGTCTTCGAGCGTCCCGCTTACGCGCTTGATTTGCGACAGCAGTTCATCGGAGGGCTCCTTGACCGCCTTAACGTTAGGCGGGAGATTCCGACCCCCCGACAATATCGACTTTTGAAGCCGGAGCGTCAGGGTAAACAATCGGAACCCGAGCTTGGTATACAGACCGAGATTGTAGGCAGTCTCGGGCATCGTCTCGAGCCCAATAGTGGTGCAGCCCGACCGCTCCATGTACTCGATCGTCGCTCGCACCAAGGCTTTGCCGACCGCGGTGCCCTGGTAAGAGGGAACGACGCCGAATGGTCCGAAGAAGCCAACTTTGCCGAAGATCCTTGTGAAAATATAGCCGACCGGTTTTCCGCCGTCGTCGAGAGCGACGAATCCGCCCTGCGGGTCCCCGTCCAGGTAGGTTCCATAGACGAGCCGCTTGCTGGGGAATTGAATTGCGCGGCCGAACTTTTTGGTTGCCCAATTCGACCAGGCTTCAACGTCGATCTTGTCCATCGCGTCGAACCGATCTGCAGTCATTGGAACAATGGACGGCATTGTCTCGCCTCCTACAATCCGAGGATCGCGGCCAGGTTAGCTCCCATGATCCGATTTTTGGCGTCTTCGGGAATTCGCGACACGCGTACGCGCTCGAGCTCCATCGCGGGATCGTTCACAGGTGAGTTGCTACCGAAGATGACGCGGTCGGGAGAAACCTCGAGAACCGAGCGTTCGATTAGACCTTCGGTTCCTGTTTCTGGTATGCCGCTGGTTTCGACGAACACCCTTTCCGTTGCCTTAACCACCAGCAAGCAATCGAAGATGCCAAGTCCATGCATTGCCAACTGACCCCCGTGCGCCATGATGATAGTCAGTTCCGGAATTCTCTCGGCAAGGTCGCCGACTTGTATTGGCGACGAGAGGCATGGATAACCCGAGACTATCAGGGCCGGCATCTTCGCGGCCGCGCATTCCTTGAAAAAATCAAATACCAAGTCTGAGTTGATCACAAATGCTTGTTCCAACGGATCGACCTTGACGCCACGAAAACCCTGGCGCTGGCAGGCTTCCAGTTCTGCGATCGATTTCTGACCGAGCCGAGGATCGATCCGCGCGAAGCCGACTAGCCGAGGATTACTGGCGACAATTTCAGATACCGCATGGTTTGCCCGGCGCAGATCCAGGTCGCGCGGAGTGAATGAGCTTACGATCGAACGATCGATTCCAACAGCATCCATCCGATCCAGCAGCTGCTCGACGGTGGCTCGAGGTCCGTACAGACTCTGGCCCAGGCTCGTGTTGGCGTCGAAAATCATCGATCGCTGTCCAGCTTCAGCCCCATGAGCCGCGCGATATTGCGCGAGCACACGAGCTCTTTCTGGTCAGGCGTCAGGCCGGCATTGTCAAGTTTGTAACGTTCCACTTTAGGATGAATCGCGGGCATATCGGTGCCGAAAACAACGCGCTCAGCACCGACTGCCCGCACCGCTTTGTGAATAATATCCGGCAGAGGATTTCCGCTTGGTTCGAGATATATGTTCGGATACTTTTGCGCGACCCGCAGCGCGTCCTCCCAGAAGAAAGTGCCACCCATGTGCCCCATGATAATGTCCGTATCGGGACACGCCTCCGCACACTTACCGATTTGAAGCGGCAGCGCATTGGGCTCATCTCCACTATGAAAGAGCACTGGAACGCGAAGCTCGCCGGCAAGACGCACAAACTCGATGACGGCAGGGGCGTGGGGCGGAAGAATGATCGTAGTGGGATGCAATTTCAGCCCGCGGATTCCATCCTCGCGCACGGCTCTTATAAAAAGATCGCGCGCTCGATTCCCGTACCATGGATTGATCCTGAGATAGCCGGCGGCGATGCGCTCGGGATCGGCGCGAAGCGCAGCGACGAAACGCGGATACGCCTCGTCATCGTCGCCGGGGATATCGGCCAACCCTGTAATGCAGGCCTTGTCGATACCGCCCTCTTCCATGATCCCGAAGAGCACCTCGGGCGTGTGGATCCATCCGAAGCGGACATCGCAATGAGCGTGAGCATCGATGATCATTGCGGGTTGCTGCGCTGGGCGCTTTTGGCCGCCTGGATATACTTCCAGACGCGATTCGGAGTGAGCGGCATCTCCATCACGTGGACACTCAAACCCGCCTGCCGCAAAGCGTCGTCGATTGCGCCCGCAACGGCTGCCATCGGTCCTGAGATTCCCGATTCGCCCGCGCCCTTCGCGCCCAGCGGATTGAACGGTGAAGGTGTTTCCTCGTGCCTGGTTTCGAAGTTAGGCAAATCGGCCGCGGTCGGCATCGTGTAGTCCATAAAACTCGCGGTCTGGAGTTGTCCGGCCTCGTCGTAGACCAGATTTTCGAACAGCGCACCGCCCAGCGACTGCGCAAAAGCACCATGAAGATTGGCGTTCACGAGCATCGGGTTGATCAGCACTCCGGCGTCGTGCACGCTGAGCAGCCGCAGCACCGTCACCATCCCGGTCTCGATGTCGACGCGAACGACTGCGATCGTGGCGCCGTTAGGCCAGGTCGAATAGAAGTTCAGCCGACCTTCTGGATCGGGCTGCTTGTTCATCGCATCGAAGTTGCCGTGGCGAAAATACCTGGTCGTGTCCAGGCCGGGTTCCTCATCGCATGCGGCCAGGGTGAACGCTTCACGATAGATGACGCCCGCAACGTCGGCGAAGCTGACAGACCGCGAGGGCGCGCCCTTCACGACGATTCTGCCGTCCTCGAGTTCGAGATCTTCCGGCGATACTTCGAGCATTCGCGCGGAGACACGTGAAATTTTGTCGCGGATTTCCCGGGCCGCGAGTTTGGCCGCGGATCCTCCGAAAATCACGCTGCGTGAACTGGAATTTCCCAGGCCGAAGGGACACATATCGGTATCGCCCTGCACGACCGTGATACCGTCCGGCGATATACCGAGTTCGTCGGCAACTATCTGAGCGATTCCGGTTTCGTTTCCGCATCCGGGTGAGGTGACGCCGGTCATTATGGTCACTTCGCCCTTGGGGCTGACCTGGACGCGGGTCCCGTCGTAAGCAGAAAGCAGCGACGACTTTGGAATGCACCCGCCTTCAGGGGTGAGTTCGTAAGCCAGACCGATTCCGAGCAGCTCGCCGCGTTTCTTCGCGTCGGCTTGCAGGGCCGGAAAGCCGCGCCAATCTCCCGCCTGGAGAACATTGGCCATCACGCGCTGGTAGTTTCCGCTGTCGAGGCTCGCGCCCGACACCTGCTTGTACGGAAATTCGTTCGGTTGAATAAAATTGCGCAGCCGAACCTCGGCGCGATCCAGTCCCGTTCGTTCGGCAACGAGATCCATCATTCGCTCGAGCATGAGCATCGAAGCCTCTTTGCCGTAGGCTCGATATGCGTTCCACGGACATTTATTGGTTACGACCGTGAGACGCTCGACTCTGACGTCAGAGATCTTGTAGACCGCCGGAATCAAAAATGCGGCGACGTTTGCCATACCCCAACCGCACAACGCCGATGGAGCGCCGACGTCGGCGACCAGTCTAACCTTGAGCGCGGAGACACGACCATCTTTTTCGTAGCCCGCCTCAAACGCGAGCCGCATCTCGCGCGCGTGGCCGCCGGCCAGCAGATTCTCGGTTCGCTCCTCAATCCATCGGATGGGCCGTCCAAGCTTGATCGCGAGGTAACAGATGAGGGGCTCTTCGGGATAGGTTGGGAGCTTGAGACCGAAAGCGCCACCGACGTGCGGTTCGATAACCTGGATCTGGCTTTCGCGCATGCCGAGTATTTCCGACAGAAACAAGCGCAACGAATGCGGCGACTGCGTCGAGGCCCAAAATGTCAGCTTGGAGCGGTACCGATCGTAGGTGGCAAGGTATCCACGCGGCTCGATCGCGCCTCCGGTATAGCGCTGAGTGCGAACGTCACCGCGTACAATTCCAGCCGCAGATTTTAGCCGTGCATCCGGGTCACCGTGTATTTCAGTCCTTGAACTCAAGATATTGTCGCCCCAGTCATCGACGACCAGAGCGCTGCCCGCTTCGAGCGCCTTCTCAGGGTCAACAACCGGCGGCAAATCCTCGTAGACGACGTTGATCAATTCCGCAGCGTGTTTCGCGGTATATCGATCCTCCGCGACAACCGCCGCGACCGGCTCACCCACGTACCGAACCTTGCCAATCGCCAGCGCGTAGAGCTCGAATTTCTTCTCGCCTAACGCGGAACTGTGCGTGGGAATCGGCTTCGTGTTGCGGACGATCTCGTCGCCGGTGATCGTCGCGATAACGCCAGGAAGCTGCTCCGCAGCCTTCGTGTCGATCGATTTGATTCGGGCGTGTGCGTGTGGGCTGCGTACGACTGAAAGATGGCACATCTCAGGCAGAGTGATATCGCCTACGAAGGTACCCTTGCCGGCGGTCAAGACCCGGTTGGTCTTGCCGGTAATCCCTTTGCCTATGTACTTCACGGGCTTGGCTTTACCTGCACGAATTATCGAGACGCGGACGGCTTGCCGTCCTTGCTCAACCGCTTCGCCGCATCCTGAATCGACTGGACGATAAATTGGTAGCCGGTACAGCGGCAAAGATTTCCGGAGATGCCGTGGCGAATCTGGTCTTCGCTGGGATCTGGATTGTCTTTGAGCAGTTGGATCGTCGATAGCACCATTCCTGGGGTGCAGTAGCCACACTGGAGTCCCTGGTTTTCGACGAATGCCTGCTGGATCGGATGGAGCTCGGTCGCGCTAGAGCTGATCCCCTCGATGGTCGTGACGTCCTGCCCGTTCGCATCGGCCGCGATAATACAGCACGACTTCACCGTCTCGCCGTTCAATATCACGGTACAGGCGCCGCAGTTACCGGTGCCGCATCCGATGTGCGTGCCGGTCAGCCTGAGTTCCTCGCGCAGCATGTCTGCCAGGATCATGCGCGTGTCGACTTCGACTTTATATTTTTTCTTGTTTACTGTGATTTCAATGGAAGTTTTCATAGGTTTTTAGTTTCCGTGTGTTTTGCGTCTCGTTGATCGATTTCAGCTTATCTTCGTCGCGGCTTCCTTGATCGCCCGCTGCGCAAAGACACGCGCCATCGCGCGGCGATATTCGGTATCACCGTTGAGGTCTCCGTACGCGTCCTTCGAAGCTCCATAAGCAGCTTCGGAAACGGCCTTGAGGCTCTGATCGTTGACGCCTTTGCTAACCTGGTTGGTCACGTCAACCATTACGGCCCTGTCACCGATGCCTCCCATAGCGACTCGTGCCGACTTGAATCCTTTCTCAATAACCGCCGCCGCGTTGACGATTGGGAAATTTCCCTCTACGCGATGCAGCCGCTGATAGGATGATCCCGCACCGGCAGGCAACTTGGGCACGTGAATCTCGGAGAGAATCTCGCCCGCGCCAACTGCTGTCTGCATCAGGCCGGTGAAGAAATCCGCCGCCTTTACCATCCTGTCGCCCTTGGAACTCTGAATCCGGAACTGAGCGCCTACAACCAGCATGACCGGAGGATAGTCGGCCGCCGGGTCTGCATGTGCCAGGCTTCCGCCAATCGTTCCGCGATGACGAACCTGTACGTCTCCGATTCCAAGCGCAGCAGTCGCCAGCAGCGGGAGGTGCCTTTTGATCAATTCGTTTTGTGCGACAGCCTCGTGCCTGGTCATCGCGCCGATTCGAATGACGTCTTTGGCATCGTTGACGAAGTTCAGATCAGTGATGTGATTAAAACTGATAACTGCCTTTGGGCGGACGAGTCCCAAGGTCATCATCGGCACCAGGCTCATTCCGCCGGCCAGAACCTTCGCGTCGTCACCGTAGCGATCCAGCAGTGCGATCGCTTCAGAGAGTTTTTTCGGAGCGCAAAATTCAAATTCTTCGGAAATCATTGTTTAACTCCTCATGCTTGTTGCTGCTGTGCCTGCCGAATTTCCTGCCAAACACGATCGGGCGTCAGCGGCATTTCGTCAAAATCGATTTTCAAATGGCCGAGCGCGTTTTCAACCGCGCTGCATATCGCGCCCAAAGGAGCGGTGACACCCGACTCGCCCACGCCCTTGCATCCAAGCGGGTTGAAAGGCGACCGCGTCTCTTGATGCTCGACCTCGAGGCTTGGCGCATCGACCGCGGTCGGGAGCGTGTAGTCCAGGAAGCTCGCCGTTTTGAGCTGCCCCGATTCGTCGTAAACGAGGTTCTCAAACATCGCTCCGCCCAAACCTTGAATGATGCCGCCGTGCAGATTGGCCTGTGCCAGTAGTGGATTTATAAGCACGCCAGCGTCGTGGACTGCGCAATATCGCAACAGCTTGACGATTCCTGTCTCCGGATCGACTTCCACCACGCAAGCCGACACGCCGTTGGGCCATGACGGATATGAGCTGAACCGACCGTCCACTTCCGGCTGATGGTAAACGTTCGGATGCCGAAAATACCGCGTCGCCTCGAGACCCGGCTCGACGCCCGAAGCAAATTTGCCGTAGCAATCGCGATAAACTGTGCTCGCGACGTCCTTGAATAGAACATACCTGCTCGGGGCTCCCTTGACATAGATTTTGCCGTCTTCGCTGTCGACGTCGGCTGGCGCCACCTCGAGCATCAGCGATGCTACTTTGAGCATCTTCTCGCGGATATCATTTCCGGCCACCTGGGCTGCGG
Organism: uncultured delta proteobacterium; assembly: GCA_963850125.1. Classification (GTDB taxonomy): domain Bacteria; phylum Desulfobacterota; class Binatia; order Binatales; family Binataceae; genus Binatus. The sequence goes on from CAWKKB010000009.1 coordinate 336,479, forward strand.
CTCCTCCCATGATGATGCTGCGAGAGCTGTAGTTGCCTAGTCCATATGGGCACGTGTCGGTGTCACCCTGGATGACTCTGATAGTCTTGACGTCGACACCCAGCGTGTCTGCGACAATTTGAGCGATGCCAGTTTCGTTTCCCGAGCCAGGCGAAGTCACTCCCGTCAGAACCGTGACCTGACCTGAAGGATTGACACGCACCGTGCATCCATCATAGCCGGACAGCAATGTGGACTTGGGCATCGAGCAGCCCTCAGGTGTCAGCTCCTGGCCGATTCCCAAACCGATCCAGCGGCCTTGCTTTCGCGCATCCGCCTGCAGCTTTGGGAAATCCTTGTAACCGACCATATCCAGTACCCGCTTCAGAGCTTTCGGGTAGTTGCCACTGTCGAGCATTGCGCCCGAGACTTGTTCAAACGGAAATTCTTCTGGCTGGATAAAATTCTTAAGGCGAACTTCGGCGCGATCCATACCGGTGGCTTTCGCGACGGCATCCATCACGCGATCCATCAAGAACGATGCCGCTTCCTTGCCGTAGCCACGATACGCATTCCATGGGCACTTGTTGGTCACGACCGTGAAGAGCTGAACGCGGCAATTGGGAATCTTGTAACAAGTCGGTATGCAGTACGAAGTAACGAAAGATTGCCCCCATCCACACAGTGCCGACGGCGCGCCCACATCGGCGATAACTGTCGCGCGAAACCCAATTACACTGCCGTCCTTCTTGTAGGCGACTTCGTAGTGCAGTCGTGTTTGCCGAGCATGACCGCCCACTAGAAGATTTTCGTAACGCTCTTCTATCCACTTGATAGGCCGCGCGAGTTTGCGCGCGAGATAGGCAATGAGCGGCTCTTCCTGAAACGTCGGTATCTTGAGTCCAAACCCGCCGCCGACGTGAGGTTGAATGACGCGTATGCTGGTCTCGGGGATACCTAGTGTCTCTGCCAGGAATACTCGCATCGGATGTGGATTTTGGGTTGACGCCCAAACCGTGAGCATGTCCTGGTAAGGATCATAATTCGCTACGTATCCGCGCGGCTCAATTGCGGCGCCCGTGTAGCGCTGCGTATTGATTGTCCCACTTAGTGTGCCGTCGGCTTCGGCGAAGGCTTTATCGAGATCGCCGCGTATGAAGTCCCGCGTCACCATCACGTTGCTGTCCCAGTCCGGCTCCACGAGCGGCGCCCCGGGCTTCATTCCTTCTTCCGCGTCGGAAACCACAGGCAATTCCTCATAGTCAACGTCGACCAGGTCGGCCGCGCGGCGCGCAGTGTACTTATCCTCCGCAACTACCGCCGCAACCGCTTCACCTACGTAACGGACGTGTTCGGGGCAGAGCGCGTAGCATTTGACGTTCTTCGCGCCCATCGCGGAGGTATCGTAGGCCTCCATGATGGGGCGCATGTTTTCGATAACTTCCTTGCCAGTTATTACATAGACGACGCCAGGCACCGCCTCCGCGGGTTTGGTGTTGATACTCTTTATACGGGCATGTGCGTATGGGCTTCTAACTACTGCCATATGCAACATGCCATCCAGAGTTACATCGCTGACAAATTGTCCTCTACCAGCTACCAGCTGACGAGTAGGTAATCCCAAAATCTCTTTACCTATATACTTCATAGCGTCTCTCTCCCTAGTTCGACATTACCTAGACTTCGCCCAGGACCTTACATAGTGCTCGCAACGAGGGAAAATCATGCGCTGGCAAAAAATAATCAACATAAGGTAACGCCGCCTTCATTCCGGCCGTGATGGGCGCATATCCTTCGGTCCCGAGCAGCGGATTAATCCATACGATCGTGCGGGTCCGACGACGCACGGCCTGCATTTCTTTTCTGATTACGGCGGAATCTCCCTGGTCGTATCCATCGCTGACGATTATTCCGACGGTGTTACTGGCCGAACCCGCCCGAAGCAGTTCCCGATTGAATCGTCCGAGTGCGGCGCCTATGTCCGTTCCGCCCGACCAGTGACGCGCCATCGCGGCTACCTCGCCGAGGGTGCGGTCGAGAGTATTGCGTCGCAGCGCTCTGGTGATTTCCGTAATGCATGTGCTGAATACGGCCGTGCGCGAATTCTTGAAGCCCTTTTGCAGGCCCAGCATGAGCTGCAGCAGGAACCCACCGTGCGTATCCATCGATCCGCTCACGTCGAACAGCAACGCCAGTCTGGTCTTTCGAATCTTTCGGCGAGTTCGTGCGAGCTGGAGTATTTCGGCGCCAAATTTGATGTTCTTTCGAAGCGAACGCCGCAAATCGACTCGGTGTCCTCGTTGCGACGGTACCCGTCTTCGGCTGGGACGAGTCGCCAGCCGTCGCTGCATTTCGCGCAGAATCGCGGCAAGATCCAGCGATTGGCCGGGCCATATCACGATCAGGCTCTTGTCGCGCAGAACTTCGTCACGGCTGTATTGTCGCGGACTGCCCGCCGTATCCGGCGGCGTCTCCGGATACTCCTGTCCCGGATCCTCGGGGTCGGCTTCGAGTTCAGTCGGGGCCTGCTTCTTCTCGACCCCAACCTCTTGATCCCAATACGCCCTGAAATACCGATCGAATGTTTCTTCCTCCTCCCGGCTCGCCGCGAGATTCGCGCGCAGTGCCAGCCTGAACTCTTCGCGCCGCTCCAAATGAATAAAGGCAAGCGCGCGGAACACGTCGATTATCCTGCCCGGTGTCACGTTGAGCCCGGCGTCTCTCAACAGCCTGCAAAACTCGAACAACCTGTCGGTGAACTGACGCGACGCGGCCTCCACGGCAGGATCTGCGGGCGTGAGCCCGTCGTAAAGATTGTGCGCTGTCTCTGTCACCCGGCTTCCTTGCCTAGTTCTCGGGGATATCGCCGGCCAAAAGTCTCGCGCCGCCGATCGTGGTAAGACGCTCGACATCGTCTTTGTATTTCAGAATGCAGCCGGCGGTTTCTTCGAGCATGGCCGGTTCGACCTGCGAGACTTTCAGACCCACCAAAGCGCGCGCCCAGTCCAGCGTCTCGGCCACCCCCGGACGCTTATAGAAGTCGATCTTTCGCAACGTGGACATCAGGTCGCAAATCTGTTGCGCGAGCTGATCGGAGATGCCGGGCACTTTGCGAACCACGATCTCCCGCTCCTTGCTCGCAGGCGGATAATCAATCCACAAATACAGGCAGCGGCGCTTGAGCGCGTCGTTGAGTTCACGGGTTCGATTCGAAGTAAGCACTACGAACGGCGGGTGCGTGGCGACAAATGTACCCAGTTCCGGCACGGTAACCTGGTAATCCGACAACACCTCGAGCAGGAATGCCTCAAACTCTTCGTCGGCCCTGTCGACTTCGTCGATTAGCAGCGTCGCCGGTCCTCCGCCGCGATGACGAATAGCGCGCAGCAGTGGTCTCGGCAACAGAAATTCCTCGCTGAAGATCGTATGCTCGAGCGCAACTTCCTGCTTGCCGGCTTCCGCCATACGAATTGCGAGAATCTGCTTCGCGTAGTTCCATTCGTAGATGGTGCTCTGCGCGTCGAGTCCTTCATAACATTGTAGGCGGACCAATTCGGTGTTGAGCGCACGCGCCACCACCTTCGCAACGTCGGTTTTTCCAACTCCGGCCTCGCCTTCCAACAGAATCGGCTTGTTCAGCTGAGCCGCAAGCATCACGGTGAGTGCTAGCGGGCGGTCGGCGATATAGTTTTGACGGGCGAAAGCTTCCTGCACGGCTTCAACGGAACCGAAAATACTTTTTGCTTTCTGCACGTCTTTCAGATCTTCAACCATTATTCAGTCTCAACCGATTGGAAACAGTTAGGATTTAACGTCAGCCTTTGCCGGCAACTGTCGCGCGTGGCTACGGCGCCACATCGGCCGAGAGCCAGCGTCCATAACCTGGCTTCGCCAGGATATTGTTGTCCTTCATGATCATTTCGCCGCGCAGCCAGGTCGCAACTGGCCATCCGGTCATTTCCTTGCCTTCGAAAACGCAATAGTCAGCCTGGGTGTGAAGGTTCTCGTTTTTGACTTTGACCTTCTTCTTGAGATCGACCATTACCAGGTCGGCATCGGAACCGATCGAGATACAGCCCTTGCGCGGCGCCAGACCGTAGATCTTGGCGGGATTGTAACAACATGTTTCGACCACCCTCTCAAAAGAAAGTCGGCCCTTGTTAACGCCTTCACTGAGCATCACCGGTAGCATCGTCTCTACGGCTGCCATTCCGACATGTGCGGTCCAGAATTCCTTCTTGTGCACTCTTTTGCACGGAGCATGATCGCTGCCGACTACACTCACGCTGCCGTTTTTGAGTCCTTCCCACAATTGTTCGTTGTCCCACTTTTCCCGAAGCGGTGGATTGACTTTGCCCAGGATGCGTCCGTAGGCCTCGTCCTTGGTAAGCACCAGATATTGCGGACAAGTCTCAGCGGTAACGTTGACTCCTTCCGCACGCGCCCGCGAAACCATTCCCGGGCCTTCGCCAACGGTCATGTGCACCACGTAGAGCGGGCATTTGGTCATTCTCGCGAGCTCGATGCAATGCGCGAGACTGTCCAGCTCGCAAATCTTGTCGCGCACGTCACCCCATTGGAACTTTTGATTCTTGAGCTTCAAGTACTCATGCTTGCGGCGCTCGAAAATTTCCACGTTCTCGGTGTGGACGCGGCTGAAAACGCGATAACCCTTGGCCGCCAACTCTGCGACCTTGCGCAAGCCAAGGTACAGGATCCCGTCGTCGATTCCTGGCATCCCATCAAGCGCCTCGGCGCCGCGATAAGGAAGCAGAAACTTGACGGCGGGCATACCGAACTTCACCAAGTCCGGGATCGCGTCCACATCGTCTTCGGAAAAAATAGCGGCCGTCATGTTGAGATCCACGACGCCGTTGTCCTCGTATACCTTGACGAATTTTTCTGCGTTCTTAAGCAGCCCGTCTGGAGCCAACAGGAGGTGAATGATCGTGGTCACTCCGCCCGCTGCCGACGACTGCGACTCACTCTGCAAATTCGGCTCGAGCCCATTGTGGGGATAGTGCAGATGCATATGCGCATCGACCAATCCCGGAATCAGATGCTTGCCGGAGGCGTCGACGACGTTCTTAGCTTGTGGCAACGCCTCGGCTTCTTCCGCAATTGCTGAAATTTTTCCTTTGCGAATAGCGACGCCGCCTTTGAAGGTGCGATCATGGGTCACGATGGTAGCGTTCTTGATTACGGTATCGGCATCCATTCTTACTTCACCTCACTGTACATGTGGCATAACCTTGTCGGCCCAGAGATTGATTGAGTTCAACACGCGCTCGTGCGGAAGACCGGGAAACTTCATTCGCATGACAAAATCAGTAACTCCTAGCTCCTTCTTGTACTTAAGGCATTCCTTGATGCAGGTTTCGGGACTCCCGACAATGAACCTGCTACGAAGAAGTCCCAGGGCCCGCTCGTCACCGGGGGCAACTGAATTGCCTTCGTCGTCCAACATGTGTCCCCATTGCAGGTACTCGCGGTATACGTAGAGCATCGGCTCACGCGCCTCTTCCCAGGCCTTTTCGTCGGTTTCGGCGCAATAGACTTCGCGCATGAGCGGAAATGAGATTTTGCTGTCAGACTTGTTGCTCTCTTTCAGAGCGACCTTGTAGTCCGCGACCCTCTCCTTCAGCACGTTGAGCGATGTGATCGGATCCGCAAACCATGCATCTCCAATTTGCGCCGCAAGACGCACCGCGCTCTTCTTCTTGGCCGCCACCCAGATGGGCGGGTTGGGCTGTTGTTTAGGCTTTGGACGAACCATGACGTCCTTGTAGGTAAAGTGCTTGCTCTGCAAGTTGACCTTTGGTTGAGTCCACAATGCGCGGATCGCTTCGACACTGTCCCTCATTCGGCCTGGCCTGTCAGACAGAGGGATCTGAAACGCGTCAAACTCTTCCTTGCGGTATCCCTGACCGACGCCCAAGGTAAAACGGCCGTTGGAGATTACGTCTAACACCGCACCGTGCTCGGCCACATGCAAGGGATCGTAAAGAGGAAGAATAATTATTCCCGAGCCTATTCTAATCTTGCGGGTTTTCATCGCGATCGCACTTAAGGTCACGAAGGGCGCAGGAAAGTAACCATTCTCGACCAGGTGATGTTCGCTTACGAGCGCGGTACCGAAGCCGCGCTGCTCGGCCATCTCGATCTGAGCAAGAGAGTCGGCGAACGTCCGATAACCGTCGTTGTGTTCGACCTGATACGAATAAATTATGCTCCAATTCATTGATCTCTCGACGAGCCTCCTATAAACGGCCTTTCGCCAATATTCACGTTGTGTATCAACTTCCGACGCTCCCGCTTTTTGGATGCGCGAGCTTCCAGACCATCTCAGGCGCAATCGGCAAATTGGTGATTTTCGCTCCGAAAGGCGCCAGCGCATCTGCTATCGCATTGGCTATAGCAGCGGGCGGGGCAATCGCTCCTCCTTCTCCCATACCCTTAACTCCATGCACCGTAAGCGGAGTGAGGGTCTCGATATGTCCAACATCTATATGCGGAATGTCTGCCGCGGTCGGGACCAGGTAATCCATGAAGGATGTGGTCAGCAGTTGCCCGCCTTCGTCATACTGAAGACGTTCGTAAAGGGCGGTACCGATTCCCTGAGCGACGCCGCCGATCACCTGCGCCTCGACGATCATCGGATTGACCATCTTGCCGCAGTCTTCAACCACCACGTATCGCGCCAGTTTGACGTGTCCGGTTTCGATATCGACTTCGACCTCCGCAATATGCGTCGCATTGGCGAATGTCGCCGGTGGAGGGTCGTAGTAATGAGTTCCCTCGAGTCCGGGATCCTCTCCTGGCGGCAGTTTCCAGGCGGACCAAACAGCAGCCTTGGCCAGCTCCTTTACCGTGACCGACTTGGTCGGCGCACCTTTTAGCTGTACTTTCCCGGGAACCAACTCGAGATCTCCCGCGCTCACCTCGAGCATGTGAGCCGCGATCCGAAACATCTTTTCTTTGACCTTGATCGCGGCGTTCACAACGGCGCCACCGCCTGCGACTATGCTTCTGCTTCCCCAGGTTCCCCAGCCATACGGAGTCGACTGCGTATCGCCCTGAACGAAATTAACGTCCTCGACCTGCACGCCAAGTTCGTCCGCGATGAGCTGGGCGTAGGTAGTGTGATGACCTTGACCGTGGGAAAAAGTCCCCACAGTGACGACAACGCCTCCGCTGGGATCCATGCGCACGTTAGCCGAGTCATAAGCGCAGTGATCGATCCCCAGCGGCGTCCAGTAGCGAGTCCCAAAGGTCGTCATCTCGATGTAGGTTGAGATGCCGATGCCAAGGTGACGGCCGTTTGCACGGGCTTCAGATTGCCGACGTCGAAATCCGTCGTAGTCGATCAGCTCGACCGCTTTCTGCAAGGCATTGGTAGAGCTACTGGTGTCGTAGTTAAGACCGGTGACAGTAGTGTAGGGAAATTCTTCGGGACGAATCAGGTTACGTTGCCGAATGGTGACCGGATCGAGTTTGAGCCGGCGCGCTGCGATGTCCATCATGTGTTCCTGGACAAACACCGCTCCCGGGAGGCCTACGCCGCGATATACGCTTAGCGTGGTCTTATTGGTCCATACAGTCACCACCTCATACGCGTAGTCCCGGATCTTATAGGGACCAGGCAGAGCGGCTGCGAGCTGCAATGCTTCGAACGGCGACGGCCAGGGATCAGCGCTATAGGCGCCCAGGTCGCCAATAATCCGGGCGCGGATGCCCTTGACGATTCCGTCGTTATCGAAGCCCATCTCGCATTCGACAATATCGTCCTTGGCGTGAAACGAGTTGAGGAAATGCTCGCGGCGATCCTCGATCCACTTCACGGGCACCCCGGTTTGCTGCGCGAAGTAACAGATCAGGGCTTCCTCCGGAAATACGTGACACTTGAGACCGAAACCGCCGCCCACGTCAGGACCGATGACGCGAAGTTTCTGCTCCGGGAACTGCATTATGTCCGCGACGCGGGTGCGCACAAGGTGCGGCGTCTGCGTCGACGTCCACAAGGTGATGTCGCCGGTTGGCATGAGCATGGCGAGTGTCGCCCTGCCCTCCATCGGTATGGCAGCGTGACGATTAGTGTGAAAGCGTTCTCGCAGAACGAATGCAGCTTGCTTGAATGCAGCGTCAACGTCGCCGCCGCCGCCTCCAACTTTCATCATCACGTTGGTGCCCAAGTCCTCGTGAATCAGGGGCGCACCTGGATCGATCGCCGCTTCCGGATCGACCACAGCGGGCAGCACTTCGTACTCGATTTCGATCAAGCCGGCCGCGTCCTCGGCGATGTACCTATTGTCGGCCAGGACTGCGGCGATCGGTTCGCCCACGTAGCGCACCTTTCCGGTCGCCAAGCAGGGCCACGCGCATTGCTTGAACAGCGATTTCGGAAACACCTCCTCACGAAACGGGATGCCCATTGGTTTCAGCGCCTTGGCGACTTCATCACCAGTGAAAATCCGATGGACCCCGGGCAAGCGCGAGGCTGCACTAAAGTCGATACGTTTGATCCGCGCGTGCGCATGGGAACTGCGAACGAACGCAACATGCAAGGTTCCCGGCAGATGTAGATCGTCAACATAGGAAGCTTTTCCGTGAAGGAAGCGCGGATCTTCGACTCTCCTGACACTGCTGCCTACCTGTTTTGTAACCGCCACCGGAGGCTACCTCGTTAGATTCGGAGCTGGATTTCGCGAAGAACCGCCGCGCTTGTGGAAGAACTCGCGCGTGGCGCGCAACGCGTTGACCAAGCGCTCCACGTCGTCGTGATCGTTGTAGAGATAAAAGCTCGCCCTCACGGTGGCAGGAACTCCAAGCACCTTGTGCAGCGGTTGAGCACAGTGATGCCCGGCGCGCACGGCGACTCCTTCGCTGTCGAGGATTGTCGCGACGTCGTGAGGATGTATGTCGGTCATGGAAAAGCTGACGATTCCATTGGAGCCGTCAGCAGGTTTCACGCATTGGATTCCCTCGATTTTTTCGAGCATCCCCCATGCGGCAGCCGCCAAGACCTTCTCATGCTCGGCGATAGCCTGCATTCCGACCGCCGACAAGTAGTCAATCGCGGTAGCCAGGGCGACAGCGCCCGCTACGTTTGGCGTTCCAGCCTCGAACTTTAATGGAATGTCGTTCCAGGTAGCGGTTTCCAACTCGACTTCGCGCACCATTTCGCCGCCTGTCATGAACGGCGGCATCTGTTCCAGCAATTCCCGGCGACCGTACAGCACTCCAATGCCCATGGGACCGATCATCTTGTGTCCCGAAAAGGCGAGGAAATCGCAGTCCAACTGGCGCACATCAACCGGCAGATGCGGCACGCTCTGCGCAGCATCGATCACGATCGCGGCACCGACCTGCCTGGCCATCCGAGACAGCGCCGCAACGTCGACGATTGTTCCAGTCACATTAGACTTATGAGTTATTGCGACAACCTTCGTGCTTGGACCGATCATCGTTGCCGCCGCCCGCATGTCGAGCCGCAAGTCACGGGTAAGCGGTATAGCGCGGACCTTGGCGCCGGTCTGCGCTGCTGCCTGCTGCCACGGAACCAGGTTGCTGTGATGATTCAGAACCGTGACGACAATTTCGTCACCGAGAGCGAGACGTGGGCGGGCGAAAGCATACGCAACAAGATTGATGGCTTCGGTGGTATTGCGAACGAATATTATTTCGTGTGCGTCCGCGGCGCCTATAAACTCCGCGACTTTTTCTCGTGCGCCTTCATACAGATCGGTCGCGCGTTCAGCCAGCATGTGCACAGATCGATGCACGTTCGCATTGGCTATCGAGTAAAAATTGGCGAGCGATTCGACCACTACCCGAGGCTTTTGAGAAGTCGCTGCGTTATCCAGGTAGACAAGCGAATTATCCCCGATCTTTTGCTTAAGAATCGGAAAATCGGGTCGCAGCGACTTGCCTATACCAGTCAAAGCCTAATTACCTTTTTTTAATGTCGCAATTCTACAAACTGTAGATACCGTACTTCACTGGAAACAGATCAAGCCGCCTGATGGATCGCCTTGTTTCTTTCGCGCAACGGCAATCCGCTACGCTTGTTCCTGACCGCTAGAAGTTCCGAAAGAACCGAGATCGCTATCTCTTCAGGGCTGTCCGCTCCAACATCGAGCCCTATAGGAGTCCGGATAGCGCGAACCTTATCTTCAACTAGTGTGAGTCCCTGCTCGCGCAAATCGCTGATCATTTTTCCGGTTCGGACACGCGGTCCCAGCGCGCCGATGTAAGTCAGCTCAAGCGGCGAAGTAAGAAGCTGTCCGAGAACCGTGCGATCCTTCAAATAGTGATGATTCATCAGAATCACCGCCGGACGACCTTCGAGCGAGACGCGCTGGGCGAACTCTTCGGGCTGCGCACAAACGATCTGATCGGCGTCGGGAAAACGGTCGTGCCTGGCGAATTTCGGCCGACTATCGATCAGAGTCACCACCAACCCCATTTCCCTGGCAAACTTCACCATCGGAATGGCATCGTGCCCTCCGCCAACTACCAGTAACCGTGTCGGTGGAAGGAGGGCATCAACGAATACCTCGTAAGCGGAGGAATCGCAGTCGATGGTAACCTTGCGTGACGGTCGAACCGTTTCGTCTGTGACGATTGTTTGGGCGCTGCGAGCCGCCATAGAATCGAGACCTCGAGCACCCAACGTACCTATGATCTTGCCGTCAGGATCGACAATCATGCGGCGCAAGCTGGTCAGCCGTTCACCGTCTTTGGCGAGCAACGTGACCACTGCGCATCGTTCGCCTTTGTCGACCCGATGCATCATTTGGTCGAACAGGATTTTGCCTTCTCCGCTGCGCCACCATGCCATCGGTTCGATCAAAACCTCGACCGAGCCGTTACATCCAAGGCCCAGGCCCCAAACATTCTCATCTTCGGCACTGGTATCGTAAAAGACCATCTGCGGTTCATTGCGTTCAACTACTTCGAGCGAGACTTCGTAGGCGTCACTTTCCAGGCAACCACCGCTGATCGAGCCGATCATGCGTCCTCTTTTGAGACAAAGCATCTTGGCGCCTTCACGGCGATAGGTTGATCCCTTGGTTCGCGTGATGGTGACGAGGGCTCCTCCATCAGGCTCATCGATCATCCGCCTCATTTCGTCGATTATTTCTCGCATTGGCCTATAACTCTAAAAACCTGAGGCCTCAGCTTGCAGTAAGCGCGTGCACCACTTCCGGAGACATGGGAAGCGTGTCGATGGTCTTCCAACCAAATGATGATAACGCATCGCATATCGCGTTTGCGATTGCCGGCGGCGGTGCTACCGCGCCACCTTCACCCATACCTTTTATACCACCCACCGAGATGGGGCAGGGCGTCTCGATATGGCCGAACTCAAGCGGTGGAACGTCCGCGGCGGTCGGTATCAGATAGTCCATCAAAGATGTCGTCAGGATCTGGCCACTCTCGTCGTAACGAAGATGCTCATACATCGCCAGGCCGATACCCTGCGCAACACCGCCTGCGATCTGTCCCTCGACGATCATCGGGTTGATCATTCGGCCGCAGTCTTCGACCACCAGGTAACGAACGATCTTTACAAAGCCCGTAGGAGGATCGACTTCCACGACCGCAACATGGGTAGCGTTGGCGTATGGGGTCGGGGCTTTGTAGTAGTTAGACGCCTCCAGACCGGGTTCTTCGTCGGCGGACACATCGGCGGTATAAACAGCCGCCTGAGCCACATCGCGAAGGGTCATGCTTTTGCCTGGAACTCCCTTGACCGAGATTTTTCCGTCCTTGACTTCAATATCACGCGGACTCACCTCCATCAGGTTGGCTGCCACCCGTACCATCTTCTCGCGAATCTTGCTGGTCGCATTGATCACCGCCCCACCACCTGCGACGGCGCTACGGCTGCCCCAGGTTCCCCAACCATAAGGAGTCATCGCAGTATCACCCTGAACAAAGGTCACATCCTCGACCTTACAGCCCAGGCCGTCCGCAATTAACTGGGCGTAAACCGTGGCATGCCCCTGTCCATGGGAATGCGTGCCCACAGTTAGAGTGACGCCGCCATTGGGATCGACGCGTAGATGCGCGGAGTCGTAACCCGATACGCTCTTGAAGCCGATATTTTTCCAGTAGTCAAACCCAAAGGTTGTCATCTCGATCATCGAGCTGAAACCGATTCCCAGATATTTTCCCTTTTTGAGAGCTTCCGCCTGCTCCTTGCGGAATCTCGCGTAGTCAATCATCTTCACCGCCATGTCGAGAGACTCGCGCGGACTTGCGCTATCGTAGTCAAGTCCGGTTGCCGACTTACAGGGAAAGTCGCTGCTCGACATGATATTCTTGCGACGCAATTCCACCGGATCCATTTTCAGCGTGGCCGCCGCGAGATCCATGATGTGTTCCATCGTGTACTGACCGGCCGGCAGTCCCACACCGCGAAATACGCTCGAAGTCGTTTTGTTGGTCGCGACGGCCATGGCTTCGACCCGCACGTTCGTGATCTTGTAGGGACCCGGACAGGCCAGAGCTGCCTGCAGAGGTTCGAACGAAGGCGTCCACGGATAGGAGGTGTAGGCACCAATGTCGCCTATGAACTTTGCCTTGAGACCCAGAATTGTGCCGTCCTTCTTCAGCGCGAGTTCCGCGTAACAGAGTTCATCTTTTGCGTGGTATGATCCGTAGAGATTCTCGCGACGGTCTTCGATCCATTTGAGCGGACGACCAATCTCGCGAGTCAACAATGAAAGAATCAGCTCTTCGGGAAAAATGTGACACTTCAATCCGAAGCCACCACCTACGTCCGGACTGATCACGCGAATAGTATGCTCGGGATAGTCGATAGCCTCGGCAATCTTGGTACGCACCATGTGCGGCATCTGGCTCGAGGTCCACACCGTCATCTGTTTAAGAACCGGGTCGTGAAACGCCACCACTGCCCGCGCTTCCAGAGGAGCGGCGCAGTGACGGTTCATCTGAAAGCGCCCTTTTACGGTGACGTCAGCCTCGCTGAAGGCCTTGTCGACTTCGCCGCTCTCGATCAAGCTGCCGTTCAGCATCAGGTTGTCGCCCCATTCCTCATGGATGACGGGTGAACCCGGCTTTGCCCCTTCCTCTGCACTTAGCACCGGTGTCAGCGGTTCGTACTCGACTTCCACCAACTCGACGCCGTCTTCGGCGACGTAACGGTTGGTGCCCACGACGGCGGCAACTATGTCGCCTACGAAATTCACCTTGTCGACTGCGATACAGTAGAAATTACACGCCTTATATTTTCCCGGAAATTTCTCGGGTGGAATTTCCACTCTTATAGGTTTGCAGAGTTTCTTCGCCTCGTCGCCCGTTAGTACACGAAACACTCCCGGACGAGCGAGGGCCTTGCTCGCGTCGATGGATTTGATTCGCGCGTGCGCATACGTGCTTCGAACAAATGCGACGCCCAGGGTTTTCGGCAATTTCAAGTCTTCGACGTAGTTCGCCTGACCCTTCAAGAAGCGGGGATCTTCAACTCGCTTCACGCTTGCTCCGAATCCACCTGCAACTGGCATGATCGTTCTCCTTGCTCTGTTTACAGCGCTCTAATTCCGGCTGACTTGGGGCAGTACTCTTTGCCCGAATAGCTGGAGCGACCTCATTGCGTTTTGATGCGACAGTCCGGGAAATCTAATCTTCATGATCAGATGGTTGAGATGAAGCATCTCGCGCAGCTTAGCGATCTCCTCGAGACAGCGTTCGGGGCCGCCCCAAGTGAAGCGCTCCCTGACTATCTGCTCGAGAAGATCCTCGCGGTTGGGCGGGATCGGTCTACCTTCATCGTCGACGAGGTGTCCCCAACGCAAATAGTTGCGGTAGCCGTTGATCATCGATTCGTGGCCATTTCGCCATGCCGTATCGTCGTCGTCGGCGACCAGAAATTCCCGGTAATAGGCAAACGTTCGATCAGCCGGATCATGACCGGCCGCGCGAATCGCGTTTTCCCAATGAGTTCTATTGCGTCGAATAATCGCCACCGGAGTGATCGGATCTGCGAACCAGCCGTCGCCGACCTCAGCGGCCAATTCGACCGCGCGGCGCTTCTTTGCCGCCACCCATATAGGTGGTGCCGGCTTTTGAACCGGTTTCGGATTGAGTGGCAAATCCCTCGTCTCAAAGTGTTTCCCGCCGAAGGTAACGCTCTGCTCAGTCCACAAACGGCGAACTAGTGTGACGCCTTCCTTGAGGCGTCCTGGGAGGTCGCCAAGAGGCACGCCGAACGCATTGAACTCTTCCGGCCGGTAACCCTGTCCTACACCTAGAATCAACCTGCCCCCCGAAATGATATCGAGAACGGCGCAGTCCTCAGCGACATGTACTGGATTGTATAGCGGCAGCAGGAGGACGCCGGTGCCGATCTTGATCTTGCTGGTTCTAGCCGCAAGATAACTCAGCGAGATGAGAGGCGACGGGAAAAAGCCGGTGTCTACAAAATGATGTTCGCTGATGAATGCCGACTCAATCCCAATCTGTTCTGCCAGCAACACCTCTTCAATGGCTTCGTAGAAGACATTGGCGGCGCGATCGCCTTCGAAACTATAGACCAACCCAAAATGAATCATAGCAACACTTCACAAGCCTTGCGGAGGGCCTCCCAAGGCAGCAGCGCGCACCGAATACGAACCCTGTACGTACGTATCGAGCGAAGCGCATCGAGATCGCCGAGCGAGACCGAGTCTGAGCCACGCATCATCGATTCGAAGTCGCGGCTGGTTGCGGATATTTCCTGCCCGCTTCGGCCGCAGACTGCTTCGCTCATCAGAGATGCTGACGCCATCGAAATCGCGCACAAATGGCCCTGATAAGTCACCTCAATCACTTTGCTCTTGTCACCCTTGAGGTAAACTGTCACTTCGTCGCCGCAAACCGGATTCACCGCTGAAGCTTTGCTGCGCTCACCTTCCATCGGCCGATAGTTGCGCGGTTCTTCATAGTGTTTCCTCAACGTATCGGGATAGATGTCATTCAAACGGCCACTCATTGAAGCTACGCGCTCACTGACCCTGTGCACTCCTGAGAGGTTCGAGTTGAGCCTGTTGAGGTGCGGTCGTCGTAGACACCTTACCTATGATCGTTCTGCCGCCGAACCAGGACCACACGATCGGAGAAACCACCGCGCTGGTGACGAAGCACAGGGCGAGTACCAGGCCCATGCCAAATCCGACGTAGCCGATGTACAGTGGGATTGGAGCCAGCACCCAGCATCCAAGTATTAGCGCTCCATTGGATACCAGAAGGGCACGGCGAATCTTTACATAGCCCTGCACCAGGGCTTCGCGGAAGTCATGCAGACGAAGGTATTCCTCGCGCACGCGATACAACAAATAAACTTCCGAATCGATCCCGACTCCGCTGGCGATAGCCAACGCCGCGGTAGCATTCGAATTGAGCTCGATTCCGCAGGTGATCATCAAGCCCAGTGCCGCGATAGTGCCTAGAATAAGCGGCACAATCAGCAACGCCGGCAGCAGAATCGATCTGATGAACGGAATAGAGAGCAGGAAGGTGCCTAGAAAACCCAAAAGCGCGCTAACTATAAGATAGTACTTGATGTTGCTATTGAATGCCTGGGCTATACCTACCGCGCCGCCAGCGACGCCCACATCGACTGGCAGACCATGGAAGAGAGTATCGGCTTCTCTCCGCGTGTTCTCGATCAAATTACGTACTGTTATCGGATCCGTACTCGCGCAGTAACCGGTCACAACGCAGGAGTTATAGTCTTCGCTGAATAGCCAGTCGTATGCGCCTGGCGTGATAGCCTCGAAAGCCTCCAATCCTTCGCCAATCTCCTGTTTGGTTGTCGGGACGTGCGCGTACGCTTTGTCGAGACCGTGGACAAACTCGTAACGAGCAGTGATGTCGAGCGCAGGATCAGCCACGTAGCCGACGCCCTTTTGCTGGCGCAGAAACTGGGCAAGCTTGTCTACGGAGCCCATCACCGCTGGGTTTTCCAGCGACTTGCGCACACCCGGCTTACCCTCGATCAAGATTGTCATCGGATAGACACCGCCGAATCGGTGAACAATCTCCTGCTCCATGTGATAAATGGTACTGCGGTTCCAGGAGCGCGTGAGATAGTTGTGGATTGCGTAGGTATTGTTCTGACCAACGGGAGTCTTTGCGATATCGCGCCCCAGGAAGGCAGTTGCTGCGACGGTAACGACCAAAATGGCAACACCGACCGCAGGGCGATCGATGATAGAGCGGATCAACTTTTCGAGCCAGATATCTGTGGATGATGCTCCGGTATTCTTGGCGGCGTGAAAATGCTCGCTCTCAAGCTCCTTCATCGTAATGGAACTCAATG
Source organism: uncultured delta proteobacterium (assembly GCA_963850125.1). Taxonomy (GTDB): domain Bacteria; phylum Desulfobacterota; class Binatia; order Binatales; family Binataceae; genus Binatus. The sequence goes on from CAWKKB010000009.1 coordinate 352,785, forward strand.
CCGGAATCATCATCACGAATTCGTCAAAGGTCAGCGAGGCGAGTCCCAGTCCCGTTACTATTCCCAGTGATCGGACGTTCTCGAAGGGGATGACCGCCATGATTGCGAACGGAACGACGTCGCACAGCAACGACACCAACATGGGCCGCAACCGGCTCACGAAGGTGCTTACGATCGCGTCTTCTACATCTCCCAGTCGTGGATATTCTTCGAAAAAGAACCGCGTCAGGAATTGGACAGAGTGGCACGCGCCGGCCGCTACGACGATGAATGGAGCCAGCAATGCGGCAGCCGAGTAGAGGGTGTGACCAAACAATAGACGGTACAACCCGAAACCCATCAAAGCGCCGAGCAGAGCTACTCGCATCGGGAGAAAGACTCCGCTGAACGTGCGAAACCCGTACAACAGAGTAAGTCCAATAATTAGCAGAAAGAATCCAAACGCGATGAGCACATAGCGTAGGCCTTCGCTGTTTACCCAGCCGACGATTATGGGCGTGCCTGCCGCGCGCAGCGTGATTCCGGCGCGCTCGTTGGCCTTCAGAGTCGTCGTGATCGATTTGTAGATTGCCACTGGCTCCGTCGTGGCCAGCTTCGAACCTGGTCGCGCTTCGGAGCGGAAGTCGGCCAGAATCAGCGCTGACTTCTTGTCCTTGGAAACCAGTGTCCCATAGACCATTGGGTTCGTGGTCGCGCCCTCTTCAACATCCTTCACCTGCTTCTCACTGTGAGGATATTCCGGCATGAGTGGCGCAATGACCATTTCTTCGTCTGGAGTACCCGCGCCCAGGAATGAAAAGTGCTTCGCCTCCAACGCTGCAATCGACCTAACCGCGTAAGGTATGACGCCAGTTATGTCGTAGAGTGCGTCATTCACATCCTTTATGGTCTTGAGGTTCTCCGGAGTGAAGATAGTGCCGTCCTTCACGCTGAATTCGATGCTCACCGAATTCCCGCCGCCGAAATGCTCCGATATCTTCCGGTTCAGTTGAACGTACGGATCGTTCTTCGGAGGCCAGGCATTTGGATCGTCGTAAAGACGCATACCCGCGATGGCCCAAAGGCAGGCCAAGAAGACCACGATTTGTAGAACCAAGGCGCCTTTTCGATGCCGGATCAGGAAACGGGCAAGGTTCGCCAGACGCGCGTCCATGCCAGTATAGGTAATGGTGGAGCCTTGCTGTCCCGCCCCGCTCTGATCGTTCATAGATAGCTACTCCTGCGTAAAATACTTACTTCCAGAAGCCAAGTTTACGCGGCTCACGAACAAGCGTATCGTTGGTGAAAATCGAATTCGGAAAACCTGGATCGAACTGCAGATCCGATAGCCACATGTCCCCCTTGAAGCCACTCTTCTTATCGTCCACGAAGAGTGCACCCCAGACCTGGTACCAGTCGGGCGCGGAACTGCCATCGGGCATTTTTCCCTGAGACCCAGTGATAAGAGAATGTATTACGTGACGTTGTAATTCGCCCTTTTCGTCGAACTCCTGGCTTTCCAATCCAGCGAGGCTTTCCAACCCACACTTTACTCTCCGCTTGGCGTACCACCAGCTCACGCCGGGCTTCGGCGTGATCTCGATTATGACCGCTACGTCACCAGCTCCGTCGACGCGTTTAACTTCTGGATAATCGGTGGGACCATTGCCGTGTACCGTAGGATCCCCTTTGAATAGTTCGAATCCCACTATTTTGTAGTCCAAATCTGGCAATGCTCTCACGTGCGAGACGTCCTCGTAACGCACTATTGTGCCGGGGAAGAATTGTTTCGAAACTGAACCAGCCAGACGCCGAACCTTGCGCACCGTCGGAGTGTACCAGGTATCTTCTGGGTGTTCGTCGCGTGCGAAGAAATCTGTGGTTACGCCTGACTGTCCGCGCACTTCTTCCGGGTCGATCGCGATCCATTCATAAATGTGCGATACCTTTGCTCGCTGGTCAGGCTCCAGGTACTGCAGGTTCTTACCGCCGACGAAGGCCATGTACAGCTCCATGAAATGTTCGGTTTCACGGACGCTCCCGTTTGGCTCGATGACAAGATTGTTCCAAATGTCAGCGGCACCCTCGTAGTAAGGACCGTAGTAAGACCAGGCTATGCATCGATCCATGAGGTCCTGGGGGTCCAGTTTATCGCGTTGATCAATTGGAACCTCAAAGGGAAACGGCTTTCCAGCTGTCCATTGTGCATAATAGGCCGGCCCCTGCTGCTTAAGAGTATCCTCGTACCAGGGCTTTGCTTCCCAAGTGAACGAATCGTCGCCCCACTTGACCTGGTAGGTGCCCGGCTTTGACCCTGGCGTGATGCTATAGGGCTTACCCGCAATCATTTTCGGAGGCGCAACCGGTGCTGTCGACACGGCGTCCGCCGCGTAGGTGGTTCCTCCTATACAGATCAAGAATAGCAGGCTTGCTAACAGTGTTAGGCGTCGCATTTGCGCTTTTCTCCCGTGCTTGGAATATCGTTATTTCGTTTAGAAGAGTTGCCTGCGCAATTCTATGAAAGCGTTAGTATTGTTTGTGAACTGGCCATACGGTGTTTGTGGGCCGCCGGCAAATATATTAAAGCCGAGCGCAAAGGTTGTGTTGTCGTCGTACTTGTACGTTACCTTGGGACGTATCCACCAGTCGTGGTATTGCAGTTCGTATAGGGCGAAAAAGTCCGTGATTACGACGTCACCTTCGAGCCAGTTCTTCTCCATGAATAAGGTCATCAGACTTTTGTAAACACCGCGCGTGCCGGAAGTGCTGCCCTGGAAGCCGAGATCTTCAAAATTGCCAGGATCTGCGCCGCAATTGTTGCAGCGGTCCTGGTTGGTAACCATGTCGTGCCAATACTGAACGCTCGCGAAAACCGGGCGCTCCAGATAGTCGCCGAGAATAGTCTTATCCACTCCCATCAAGACTCCCCAATGAGATATATACTTGGGATTGCCGACGATTCCTTGGTAATACTGATCGCCGACCGTCTCTGACGACTCGACTCGAAGGACGGTGCCGTCGATGTCCTCGTGGCCGGTTTCGAGGTCGTAGTCAATTGAACCGCCAATCACTTGCATCCGATGCGGTTCGCGGATGACGGCAGTCGCCGTTGAGAAATTCCCGGTGTTGGGATAGTCGATGTAGCCAGTCGTGTAGGTATACAGATAATTCAGGGTGTAATTGAGACCACCTTTGCTATCGCTCCAGCGAGCGCCACCGATCCAGTCTTGCGGGCGCACGGTTGGGGTGTGCAGTCCGATAGGAACTTTGAATCCAAACTGTCCGTTATAGAAATTGTTAAAGTCGCTCACGACTCCATAGGTCCAGTCGTGGTAACCGCCTTCGACCGGCTCGTTGTTTTGGAGACGCAGCCCGGGCCAATAAGTGGGAAACCACTGCGGCATCCATAGTAGTTGCAGGTTGCCACCGACCCACGGCTGCCAGTTCATATTCGCCGCCCAAACGGGGATCTTGATGTTTTCCTCTTCGAAAATCGTCGGGTTGCGAAGGTTGAAGTTGTTTAGGATATCCAACATATAGACGCCGTCGGATTTGCCCCAGGCGATGATCTGACTGCCGATACGGAAGAAGAAGTGGGCCGGTGTGATATCCAGGTAATATTCGCGAAATACCGGATCATTTCCGGTCGCGTCGCCGGTGAAGGGATGCTGAAGGTTATTACCCCAATAAGACCATAGTTCCTTCTGATACCTACCCTGTCCTTCGCTCGACAGCTGCCAGTCGCTGTCGTACCAGGGCCGGAATTGTACAACCGCCTTCATCGCCGGAAATTCAGGTCCCCACTCTTCTGTTTTCGGAGTCCATTCGATGTCAAGCCGAAATTCGTTGCGTTGAGACATCAGATGATCAAGATGTTCGCGAGAAAAGGTCTCCGTCGCAGGATTGAACACGTTCCGCGTACCATCCGGGAGACGGAAGTAACTTTCCATCTTGTAGGTTCCGCGAACTTCCAAGTCGTCAGTCAGTTGGTACGCATTCGCTCGTTCGCCTGACCAGCTTAGTAGCGAGGCCATGATAGTGATGAAGGCGATCAAACAAAGACGTGCTCTCTTCGCAAGTTCTCCCTGCCGCATAAGTCCTCCTTACAGAGCGGTTACCTTCCCTGAGCGCATCCCGATAAGGCCTGTCTCGGCCCTATCACTTCTGTACCGCTGACGCCGCCAAGCGGCCCCCCTCCAAATCATTGAGCGCCAACCTTCCCAGTTGGCGAATAAGCGTGCCACGACCACTTCCGGCAAGCATGCGTAGCTGCCTTTGCAACTCCCATAAGCTTGCAAGGTTGTGCGCGGGCGCGAATAAATCTACATATTTCAGAGCCGCAGCCATACCTGCCGCTCGTGGTTCATAACCCTCCAAATGTAGTAATGGATTGAGCCACACCACTGCGTGGCTACGTCGTCGCATCTGTTCCATTGCAGCGCCGAGCTGAGCGGGTTCGCCTGTCTCGAGACCATCGCTCAGGATAACGACAATCGTCCGCGCTCCCAGCATCGCATCGCCGTAGTTATGGACGAACTCCGTCAGGCATGCACCTATCCGAGTACCGCCGCCGCAATCGGGCACCAATTTTTTCAGCTCAGTCCAGCTGCGATGCCTCCAGGATTGGGTTACGCGTCTTAGCTCTGTCGCAAATAGAAAAACTTCGACCTGCCACGGCCGACGTCTCACGGCAGCTGCGAACTGAAGGAACAGAGACGCGTATTCATCCATTGACCGACTTACGTCGCAAAGGACCACCAACCGGGTTCGGGTCACGCGTCGGCTCGCGCGTTGAAACTCTACCGGAACGCCCCCATAGCGGAGGCTGCGGCGCAACATCTTATGAGGATCGGGAAAGTTCCCGCGCCGATCGGAAATTCGGCGCCGCGAACGCCGCGTTGCCAGTAACGGTCCCAAATGTCTGGCGAGCCTTTCCAGCTCCGCCATTTGCTGATCGTTGGAGTCGCCGAGACTTGAGATGCTCTGACCGTGCGTCGCAGCGCGCGCTGCTTCCAGGCTCGCGTCTTCCGCCTCCGCTTGAACCATCGCAGTCGATGAACGCTTCAGGGTTCCAGTATTCGGCCGCTGCTGGTCTTCGTCGTCATCATCTGAGCGCTGCAAAGAACCCTTGGTGTCCAGCGGACGGCCGAGCATACCCAGCGCACTCTCCGGCTGCCGGCTCTGCGACGGAGCTATCAACCAAAATGCGTTGAACAGATAAATGAATAATGCGCGGTCTTCGGGTCTCTGCAGCAGTGCCACGAGAAGTACGGTGCGAAAATCGAGGCGATTGGTAATGTCAATTTCACTCAACACAGACATAGCGGTCTGTGAGGCATCGGCGTGAAGCTTCACGCCTTTTTTTCGGAGCAGCCGGCAAAAAGCGACGACGGCCGTCGCCACATTTTTTTGCGACGGCAGCAACCCGGAATCTGTGCTTTCAACCGTCGAGGTCATTCGATTATCGCGCGTTCGAGCAGTTCTGTAAGAGATCCTTGAACCCGCTCAATGTCGCGCTTTGATTTGACGACACAACCCAATGTCGAACGGACTACCTCGGGCGTGAGTCTAGTGCCGTTCAACTCCGAGAGAGCCTTGCCCCAGTCCAGCGTCTCGGCCACTCCGGGACGTTTATCGAGATCGGTCTCGCGAAGAGCTTCCATGAAACGGCAGATCTGCGCGGCCAGCGCCTCCTCGGTTCCTGGCAGCCTGGTACGGACGATCGCCAGTTCTTTTTCAAACGAGGGATAGTCAATCCATAGGTAGAGACAGCGTCGCTTGAGCGCGTCGCTCAATTCGCGAACCCGATTCGAAGTAAGTACCACATACGGCAGATGCTCTGCCTTGATCGATCCCAGTTCCGGGATAGTAACCTGATATTCGGCCAGTACTTCGAGCAGAAAGGCCTCAAACTCCTCATCGGCGCGATCTATTTCGTCGATCAGCAGTACTGGGCTCGCCGATGCATGCCTTAGAGCCTGCAGAAGCGGCCGGGCCATCAGGTAAGGTTCACTGAAGATCAGCGCTTCCTTTTCAACGGCACTTTGCGCCGACTGTTCCTCCATCCTGATTCGCAGGATTTGTTTCGCGTAATTCCATTCGTACAGCGCCGTCGAGACGTCCAAGCCTTCGTAGCACTGCAAGCGGATAAGCTGAGTATTCAGAGCGGTCGCCAGCGTCTTGGCGATCTCGGTTTTGCCGACGCCTGCGTGTCCCTCGACCAGCAAAGGACGATGCAGTCGAATGGCGAGAAAAATTGCTGTGGCTATTTCGCGATCACCTACGTAGTGACTTCGCGTCAATAGCGCTTCGACCTCGTCAACTGATCGGACACCGCTCATCGCTCACCGTTTTCTGACTGCTTCAAACGTCCAATTGGTCACGATCATCGCAACCTGCTTCTGCTAGGCCGCCTTCTTCGCGCGCATCTGCTTTGCCGCTTCGCGGACGGAGGTGATGATGTTCTGATAGCCGGTGCAGCGACACAGGTTTCCTGACAAACCGAGCCGAATCTCATCGTCGTTGGCGAGTGGGAAATTCTTGATCAGATCGAGCGCCGTAATCAGCATTCCCGACGTACAGAATCCGCACTGAAGGCCGTGATTGTCCCAGAACGATTGCTGCAGCGGATGCATCTTGTCGCCATCCGCGATCCCTTCAACCGTCATAATCTCCGCGCCGTTCGCCTGGATCGCGAACATCAGACACGAGCGCACGCTGGTACCATTGAGCATCACCGTGCAGGCCCCGCATACGCCGTGCTCGCAGCCGAAATGGGTGCCGGTGAGCCCCAACTCCTCGCGGAGGAAATCTCCAAGGAGAAGGCGCGGCTCGACTTCGCGCTTGTAAGAGGTGCCGTTTACCTTCACCTCGATCTGCTTCTTCTGAGCCATTGTAACTCTCCTTCAACCGCACGTGGCGATTCGGTTATGCCTTTGATGCGCGCTCGACGGCGTCTTTGAGCGCTCGCTGTGTAAGTTCGTTGACCAGATGGCGGCGGAAATCCGACGACGCATGCACGTCATTGGACGGATCGGACGCTTCTGCCGCTTTCTCAGCGGCCTGCTTGAATAACGCCGCATCGGGAGCCTTGCCCTTCAACAGCGTCTCCGCTGTGGGCGCTCGCAATGCAGTCGCTCCGACGCCGGCCATGCTTATCCGTGCGTCGGCGATTTTGCCGCCGTTCATCGTGACGATCGCTGCCACTGCGGCGATCGCGAAGTCACCGGGACGACGGCAGAGTTCGTGGAAACCCCATCCGCTATGCGCTGGCAAACCCGGCATATACACCTCGGTTACCAACTCTCCTTCTGCAACCGCGCTCTGCAGATAACTGACCAGAAAATCTTTCGCCTTAATGGTTCTCTCGCCGGTTGCGCTCCTTGCCTTGATCTGAGCATCAAGCAGCAACGCAATCATTGGAAACTCTGCGGCCGGGTCGGCATGAGCCAGGCTGCCCCCGAAGGTGCCGCGAGTGCGAATGGCAAGGTGGCCCACCTCATTGGCCGCAACAGCCAGAATCGGCAGCTTGTCGTGCACCAGCTTGGAAGACTCTATCAGCCGATGACGAGTCAGTGCGCCGACACTCACGCCGCCGTTCTGCTCTTTGATAAAGTCGAGTTCCTTAATTGGGTTGATGTCGATAAGCATATCCGGATGCACAAGGCGAAAATTGAGCATCGGCGTGAGACTCTGGCCGCCTGCTAATATTTTTGCGGTCTTGTGTTTGGCCAACTGACTTAGTGCCTCGTCAGTGGTGCGGACAGCTATGTACTCGAACTCCGGAGGTTTCATTTGCTTCCTCTCCCGATTAGCTAGAGAACCTGTAGTTTTGCAAAAAGTTGCTGAACTCTTTCGTAATCCTCTTCGGTGTCAAGGTCAGCGCCGCGCCACGCTGGAAGAGTAACGACGCGCCCTTCGTGATTTCGCAGCACTGATCGCGCTCCTACGTCACCTTTCAGCACGGCCATCTCTGCAAACAGAGCGCGGCTGAAGATCACGGGCGTCGTCGTGATTTCGTCATAGGACGATGCGACAAAAGCGGTCTGATGCGCTTGCCATTCATCAATCAAGCGCCGCAACACCTCTGCGTCGACGAATGGCTGGTCGCCTTGGACCAGCAATAGCGCGGTTGCATCAGAGCCGGCAGCGTCGACACCGGTGGCGATTGAGGTTCCCAATCCTTGTTCAAAGGATGGGTTGCAGACAACTCGCAGATCCAGATCTGCAAGCACTGCGCGAATCGAGTCCTGGTTGCGCGGATTGGCGACCACCACAATATCACTTATTCCGTCGAGTTTCTCGTCGCAGACCATCTCGGCTACGCGCCTGATGACGGCTTTATCGCCTAGCATCAGCAGCAGCTTCTCGCGACCCATGCGGCTAGCGCGTCCGGCAGCAAGTATTACGACAGCGATACCGCTGAGGGACTCTTTATGGTCTTTTTGATCCATTCGCTGATTCTGGCGCGGCCGTGATCGAAGAACTCCTAGCCACCAATTTGCGACATGTTGCGAGCGGACCGATCGTAGTCCAGGTCTAGTCCACCGAATGCGGCCTTCTTTTTCAGTACTGCGAGACGAATCATCTCGCGAACTTCCTCGTCCGATCCTCCAGAACGCAACAAATCACGCAAGTTCCATTCTTCCTGTCCAAACAGGCAATTCTTGATGAAGCCTTCTGCCGTAACCCGAAGCCGGCTGCAGTTGGCGCAGAAAGGCTGCGTGACCGGGAGAATCAATCCGATCTCGCCCTGGGAGCCGCTCAGACGAAACCTTTGCGCTACCTCTGAACGATCGTCGGACTGTATCGTTTCTAATTCCCCCACTGCGCGCAGCCGTTCAAGAATCTCCGCTCCGGAAACAAGCTTGTTCCTGTCCCAGTTGCCGTAACCGTCCAGCGGCATGTATTCGAGAAACCGCACCTCGAAGTGTGAGTGTCTCGTCAAACGGGCAAAATCTGCGATTTCAGCGTCGTTGACACCACGAATCACGACCATGTTGAGCTTGATAGGGTCAAATCCCGCTTCCACTGCCGCCTGGATTCCTTCCTTGATTCGCCCGAACAGATTCGCACGCGTGATCGACGCAAAGGAGTCCGGGCGGAGTGAATCGAGGCTGATATTTATTCTGCGCAATCCAGCTTTGAACAGCGCATGCGCCTGCGGTGCGAGTAAAACTCCATTGGTGGTGAGACTTATGTCCTCGATCCCTGCCAGCCGGCTGAACTGCTCTACCAGATCCGTTAAACCGCGGCGTACCAGGGGTTCTCCACCGGTGATTCGTACCTTGCTAATTCCTACCCAGCTCATCACGCGGACGATACGAACCATCTCTTCAAAGCTCAGAACTTGCTCCTTGGGGACCCACTCGACGCCGTCTGCAGGCATGCAATACTGACAGCGCAGATTGCATCTGTCCGTGACGGAAATGCGCAGATAGTTAACTACCCGGCCGAATGTATCGACGAGCTGCTGCATTCGCTCTATGACCCTCAGGTCGTTTCGTCGGCCGCGCGACCTCGAAATACACGCTTCAAGGCGTTTCGCACCATCGCAAAGAAGACCCGTACAGAAAACCTGAAGGCACCGACCTTCTGTTTCTTGCCCTGCAGTTCACGGTCGAGGGACTCGAAAAATTCGCGGGCCATTGCTTTGCCCACGCCTTCCATCATACGTTGCCCGACTCCGGCAATCGTTCCGCCAATGTCCGCTCGAGCTTTCGCACCCACTTTCGTCGTTCCAGCATCGAGGGCCGTCAGCGTCATCAGCACATCACCCTTGACCCAGCCGGGGGCGCCGCGTGCTTCGCCACGAAGACGGTATGACGAGGGTTGATTCTTATCGTAGATTTCAACCTTACCGGTGTAAGTTCCTTTGACTGTGGGTACGCCGAGCATCGCAACGACTGAGTATTGATCAGGAGCTGTCTGCTCGAACTTCTCAATACCTGGTATCATGCGAGACATGACATCTGGATCGAGCATGGCGTTCCAAACCAGTTCGCGCGGATGATTCAGCACGTGCGTATAGTCAAGCTGCAAGCTCGTCTCCCTGCGATCAGTCCATTCTTACTGCTTCGAACCCTGCAATTCGGCATCCAGCGCGGCGAAGAAATCACGTGCCATTGATTTGGATATTCCCTCCATCATTCGCTGACCGACACCGGCAATTGTTCCGCCAACTGACGCCTGTGCCTTGGCATTGACCTTGGTTTCGCCATCGCCGGCCGAAAGCGTTATAACCACTTCGGCTTTCGCCCAACCTTGGGTGCCTTTGCCATCGCCACGTAGCTTGTACGAAGAAGGTTCTTTCTTGTCGTAAATTTCGACGATGCCTGAGTAGACTCCGCGCACCGAAGGCAATCCAAGTTTGGCAGTCACCGCGTATTTATCGGGACCTATTTCGTCAAACTTTTCGACGCCAGGGAGGAGGCGCGACATAACCTTCGGATCGAGAAGAGCCCTCCATATCACTTCCGGCGAATATTTTAGCGTTTCAGAATAGTCTATCTGCAAGAATGCTCTCCCCTATCACCACTATCCCTCTTTCGAAGCGCAAAGCGCTTCGGGTTCTGATTCATTAGCCGCCTTTAAGATATTGCTCTGTTCCATCCTCGCTGGGTCGAACAAAAAGCTTCGTATCTCCGAGCAGATTAATTTTCAGGGACCGGATTTGCACGCTGCTGGAGATCTGCTCCGTTACGTAAGGATCTCTTTGCAGGACAGAAACCACCTCGGCAAATGATTCAGCCTGAAGGATCATCAAACAACCGCGTTCTCCTAACGTGCCCTCGAGCACGAGGCGATCCAGTCGTTTGAGCGAATTGAGATATTCCGTCCTGGCCTTACCATGCTTGTCGGCAAGTTCCGCGAACTTTTCAACATCGTCCAATAGAACCGCGTATAGCAATTGTTCCCCTCTCGCGCATCTCACATGCAACAGATGTGCCGTGAATTTCCAAAAGGTAGGTTAATTCAGTGCCTCAGAGTGCTTGGTAGCCTAGCATTAATCGCTATCTTTCGACTGGTTTTTTAAGCCGCCGAAGGCTTCACGAAATCTCGTGAGTAGTGACGAATCTAAGTGTATCGGTACTCTGCTCTGCAAAGCGCGGCTGTTGCCCTTTTGATCGCGCTACGCCAAGGCTCGATCGTTAAGATTGGAGGCTACGGATTTGCATAGTGGCGCCGACCCGAGAGCATTTCGCGCATGATCTTCTTGGCACATTCGATGCTCACTGTTCACGCGTTCCAATCTCCGCAGCTACCCAGCAAACCATCGACTATCTTAATCCGCATATCACCAATGATGCTCGAGTACCCCGCGCAACTAATAGCGGAATCAATTGATCAAGTGGAAGCCATCGAACTGGCTGATCCGTTGGTGATCGCGATGTGCGAACCTGATTTCCCTGTTTCCGCGCAGTTTTACGATCTGATCCATCGCCGCCAATATCCCGACGGCCAGAACCGACTAATCATGGCGATTCTGGACGACGCAGTGTGTTGCTACGTCAAATACGCGAATGCGGTACGACATGCGGATCGGAAACTTTTTGTCGAAGCTAAATACTGGTTTGAGACTGATTCGGAGTCTCGATCGCTGTTCTCTTTTGACCACGTTTGTGAGGTTCTCGGAGTTGACGCGGAACTTTTTCGGACTCGACTCAAAACGTTGACGGCCGCGGACCTGTGTTCAACGCGCGGGCGTCATTATCGGCGCAGAAAGAAGGTTATAGCGACGCGACTGTCTGGCGAATTGTCGATGGCGGTTGAATCTTTTCGCCATCCGCATCGGGGCGATAGAACGCGGATGCGAGCGAGCCGCGGACCTGAATTCAGCGATGGCCGGAACGTATTCATTCGCGATGATAAGAGGCATTGAACTTGGCGGCGCGACGCATGCCTTGAATTGCGTAAACGAGTATAAAACCACGGGAACGGAAAGTACATTTTGGACGGGAATTTTTCGGGGTGCCTTCGTCCAGTGTGCCTTCGCGGTCCTGATGGCCCTCGGATGCTTTGGTTGTGGTGCCAATAGCAACGCGAACGAACCGTCTGCTGCCTTTTCGTCATCCGGCGCGCCCTCCGACCCCGAAGCTGTGGCAGCGCCAGATATTCGGGTCGGCGACGTATGGACTGATAGAGTCCTCGACAGCAACAGAGAATTTAAAGTCGAAAGCATTAATGAGGACGGCTATTTCGTCATTGACGAATGGGGCAACGGAATCGTGACTGACAACCACTGGAATCTGCTGACTTATCGATCGGTCACGTTCGCTAGTGCTCCTCCTACTAATTGGAAGAAGCCCCTGATGTGGTTCAAATTTCCACTCTTTCCGGGCAAGACCTGGACGCAAAGCGCACATTGGGAGACGCCGGCCGACGACGTGGCCGGCACCGAAGACGTTCGGGGCAAGGTTATTGGATGGGAGAAGGTGACTGTCCCTGCCGGAACCTACAAGGCGCTGCGCGTCGAGCTGAATGACAGAATCGTTGGAACTGGTGGAGTGTACGATCTGGTCACACTCACTTATTGGTACGTTCCAGACGTCAACCGGTTCGTCAAATATAGCTATAGCAGCATTTACGAAGGAGCGGTGGATGCGGAAATGATTTCGTACAAACCCACCGGGCGTTGAGAATCTTGCGTGGACGAAATCAAGCTAGTCGCGCGAGCGGCATTTCCCGGATCTCAGTGGCTTGCCGGCTCGCCGGCGGCTTTTATCTTATCGTAGACAATCGCGACAGAATCGAGGTAGTAGCCGGGGTGGCCGGCCTCGCCGATTGCAGGGGCAATGTCATTCTTGTGCCTCTGCCCCTGCGTCTTGTCCATTTTCTCTTCTTCGGACTCAACGGTCTCCGGCAGGCCGAACTGGGCGATGTGCGGATTGAGTTGAGACTGGCCTTCGACGACTACGAGCGCGTCGGCACCGGTCTCGCACCCCTTGCTTTTCAGCGCCGCCAACACCTGGTCCTGCTGATCAACCGCTCCCCAAGCTTCGACAATCGCTATCCTTCGATGGGCGGTCAAAGGCTCCGTGTTCAAAACTGGCATCGAGCAACCGTCTGGTTTTGGTGGCCGGTCGAAGGCGTCGGTTTGCGTGAACGAAGCTTTCGGGGGAGCCGCTGGCAATGCGCAGGCCGCAGCGAACATACATTCGACGACGACGATCGCCACGAGGGCGACCGCTCTTCTCATACGGGTGTTCGGGTGTGCGCTGGACGAAAGCTCACAATTGATGAACACGATGCTCTCCAAGACTATTGGCTTGAACGCCGATTATTTTGCACGAACTCTCGGTTGGTTCTCAATAATGTACGCAGCGCTCGACCGACTACTGCTTGGGCGAACCAGCGGTCGGGGCTGGAGACATCAGCATGACAGGTCCTTTGAACCATATCCGTGTTCTGGAACTTTCGCGAATTCTCGCCGGCCCGTGGGCGGGTCAAACTCTAGCCGACCTAGGCGCAACTGTCATCAAAGTGGAAAAGCCGGGCGTCGGCGATGATACCAGGACCTTCGGTCCTCCCTTCTTTACCACATCCGACGGCCGCAAGACCGAGGAGTCGGCGTATTTCATGTCGACCAACCGGGGAAAGCGATCGGTGACAATCGATTTTTTTCAGCCTGAGGGCCGGCAATTGATCACCAAGCTTGCCGCCGGCAGCGATGTCGTTATCGAAAATTTCAAAGTGGGGAGCCTGGCCAAATTCGGGCTTGACTACGCGTCGCTAAAAGCCGTCAATCCCGGGCTGATCTATTGTTCAATTACGGGATTCGGCCAAACGGGCCCGCATCGAGACAAGCCGGGATATGATTTCATGATCCAGGGCACTGGTGGTTTGATGAGCGTGACGGGTGAGCCCGACGAACATCCGGGCGGCGGCCCGGTGAAGGTTGGCGTCGCAGTTGCCGATATCTTCACCGGCCTGTACGCGACTATCGCGATTCTCGGCGCGTTGGCTAGTCGCGATCGCACCGGACAGGGACAGCAGATCGACATTTCACTGCTCGACTCGCAGGTCGCGATTCTTGCCAACCAGGCGATGAACTATCTTGTAACCGGGAAGTCGCCGCAGCGCATGGGAAACGCCCATCCGAACATCGTTCCTTACCAGGTGTTCGCGACCAGTGATGGCCACGTCATCCTTGCGGTCGGAAACCAGAGCCAGTTCGCCCGGTTTTGCGAGCTGGTGGAACGTCCTGACCTGGTCAACGATCCACGCTTCGGAGACAATCCCGCGCGCGTCGATCATCGCGGCGAGTTGATACCAATCCTGAATGAAATATTCCGCACTCGGAGCAGTCGCGACTGGATCTACACGCTCGAAAACGCAGGCGTCCCCTGTGGACCGATTAACACCCTCACAGACGTCTTCGCAGATCCCCAGGTGCAGGCACGCGGGCTGCAGTTGGAATTGCAGCATCCCGTTCTCGGCGCCGTACCCTCTGTCGCCGGCCCTATCAATTATTCGGACACAAAAATATCGTATGATCGGGCGGCACCGATGCTTGGCGAGCACACCGATGAAGTTCTCCGAAATCTCCTCGGAGTAACGCCCGATGAGATAGAACGGATGCGCAAGACCGGAATCGTCTGACGGCAGGCGCGCTGAGATCGATCGCTCACTCCATAGGACTTGAAAGCGTCCAGACGTGGCCGAATGGATCCGTCAATCGGGCGCGCCGGCCGCCGTGGGCCTTACCTTTGATTGCCATCAGCGGCTTCGCGCCTGCGGCGATCGCCTGGTTGAAACGCGAATCGACGTCCTCAACCTCGAGACAAATGTGCAAGGAGGAACCACCGAGCGATTCCGGGCTGCGCACACCCTTCATTTCCGGCGCTTCCGGATATTCGTCGGCGATCAGGATTGACGAATTACCAATCCGGATTTCCGAGTGCCCAATCCTGCCGTCTGGCTCGGCTGAGCGCGACACCTCTTCCGCGCCGAATGCTTTCTTATAGAACTCGATAGCCTTCGCCGCATCCTTGATGCACAGATATGGCCTTATGGTTTGATGTTCGCTCTTGGTTGGATTCGCCATCGTTCTATTCCTGCTTACGCAAAACGCGGAACTGAACACCAGCTAATCGAAGAACGGGCAAAAAGGCTGGTATTGATTTTTGACTATCGCCTCCAGATCGCCTTGAGCACAACTGCACTCAGCAAAGCAGCCATCACGGTCGATGTCCCACGCCATCCCAATCAAGCAATTCTCGCAGCGATGTTCCAAATGCAGTACCGCCTTTTCAGTTTCATCGCGCCGCATCCAATATGCTACTCCATTCGAGTCGGAGGCAAAGAACGGTCGCCGACAAATCGCGCATCGCAGCTTTCCAGGCGACGCTTTCGCAATTTCGCCAAGAGTATGCTGAAGGTCGGCAATCCTTTCGGTCATGCGTCATCCCCGCGATGGTGAGAACCATCGTCTGATAAATCGCATACTACCAAAAGCGAGATATATCGGCAATTCCGCGTTTCCGGTCGTCCTTGGAGCTAGGCTGCGTTTCCGCCGACTTCCCGCAGCGCGTGCACAATCTCTGGCGAAGCCGGGAGCCTGGTCAAAGGCTTCCATCCGAAACTCGCCAGGGAATCGCTGATAGCGTTTGCGACCGCCACGGGCGACGCGATAGCCCCTCCCTCGCCCATACCCTTTATCCCTCCGACCGAGATCGGACAGTAGGTTTCGAGGTGCCCGAATTCAAATGGTGGAATGTCAGCTGCGCTAGGCATCAGGTAATCCATCAATGAGGTTGTCAGGATTTGACCCGATTCGTCATAGCTCAGGTTTTCCAGCATCACCGCACCGATTCCTTGCGCGACTCCGCCGGCAATCTGACCTTCGACTATCATTGGATTGATCATTCTGCCGCAGTCTTCGACGACCGCATACTTCAACAGTTTGACCATTCCAGTCACCGGATCGGATTCGACCAGGGCTATATGCGTTGCGTTCGATACCGGGTTCGGAGTCTTATAGTAGAAGGTACCTTCGAGACCGGGCTCTTCTTTAGCCGGAACCTTCGCATTGTACACCGCAGCACGCGCCAGGTCTCTACGGCTGATCGCTTTGCCGGGAACGCCTTTAACCTGGATATTACCATCCTTGAATTCAAGGTCCTGGGGACTTACTTCCAGCTTATCAGCGGCGATCCGAAACATCTTCTCGCGCACTATCTTCGTAGCCGTAAGTAATGCTCCACCGCCCGCGACCGCGCTGCGGCTCGCCCACGCGCCCCAGCCATAGGGAGTCGCAGACGTATCGCCCTGGATGAAGGTGACATCGTTCATCTCGCAGCCGAGTTCGTCGGCTACAATTTGCGCGTATACCGTGTTATGGCCTTGGCCGTGCGAATGAGTACCCATGCTAATCGTAACTCCGCCCGCCGGATCGACCCTTACCTGTGCCGATTCGTAGCCGGACACGCTATCCACGCCGATCGCATGCCAATACTCGGGACCGAAGCCGGTCGGCTCCAAGAGGCAACTGATACCTACGCCCAGGTATCGGCCGTGTTTGCGCGCCTCTTCCTGCTCCTTTCGAAACTCCTGATAGCGCACGAGGTCCAGCGCTTTTTCAAAGGACTCGAGCGGCGTCGCACTGTCGTACTTGAGACCTGTAGATGATACGATCGGAAAGTCTTCACTGCACCACAGATTACGTCTTCGCAATTCGGCGGGATCCATTCCAAGCTTCGCGGCCGCCATGTCGAGCAGGTGTTCCATCGTGTACTGGCCGGCCGGTGCACCGACTCCGCGATAAACGCTCGAGGTAGTTTTATTGGTTGCTACCGCAAGAGACTCGAAACTCACATTTTTCAGATGCTTATAGGGCCCGGGACATTGGAGAGCCGCCTGTATTGGTTCAAATGCGGGAGTCCATGGGTAAGAAGTATAAGCACCGATATCTCCGATGAATTTAGCCTTTAAGCCGACAATTGTTCCGTCCTTTTTGACCGCCAGCTCCCCATAGCAGAGTTCGTCCTGGGCATGGTAGGACCCGTACAGATTTTCCCGTCTGTCTTCGGTCCACTTAACCGGCCTTTTCAGTTCGAGTGTCAACATCGAGATGATTAATTCCTCGACGAACACGTGCGCCTTCATTCCGAAACCGCCGCCTACGTCAGGGCTCACGACTCGCAGCTTGTTCTCCGGATAGGAAAGCGATTCGGCAATCTTGGTGCGTACCATATGCGGCATCTGGGTCGAGCTCCAGACCGTGGTGCTATCGAAGGCCGGGTCGTGAAAGGCAAGCACCACTCTCGGTTCCATCGGCGCCGCGCAGTGACGACTCATCTGGAAGCGTCCTTCGACCGTGACGTCAGCTTCGGCGAATGCCTTATCGACGTCGCCGCTCGCGAACGCTGAGCTCACCATGATGTTGTCACCCCATTCCTCGTGGACGAGAGGCGCCCCCTTCTTCATCGCTTCCTCGGCATCCAAAACGATCGGCAACGGTTCGTAATCGACTTCCACCAGTTCAGCCGCATCCTCAGCCTGATACCGGTTTCTCGCTACAACTGCTGCCACGATATCGCCGACGAAAGCGACCTTTCCGACAGCGATCGGAGGGAACGTTGCGCTCTTGTACTTTCCGGGAAATTTCGACAGCTCAATCTCTACTTCGAGCGGTTTGCATTTCTTCGATGCTTCTTCTCCTGTCAGAACTTTCACAACTCCGGGTAGCTTGAGAGCCTTGCTGGCGTCGATGGATTTAATTCTAGCGTGAGCGTAGGTACTGCGCACGAAAGCCACACAAGCGATGTTCGGCATCTTGATATCATCTACATACTGCGCTCTGCCCAAAAGGAAACGAGGATCCTCCAGTCTTTTTACTTTCGCACCGAAATATCGCGGGATTGCCATAAGACTCCTCCGAATGCGATCGATTGTTTCTAAGCTTTGCTCTATCTTTATTTTGGATCTGATTTCCGCTTGCCTAACGTTGCATCAGAATCGCCTTTATCTTTGCGCCCGCCTCGCTCCCACTGCGCTTCATCAGCTCCACATAGGCTTCGTCGCGATAATCCGCAATGCCTCCATAGTTTGCTCGCTCCTTTGCCCGGTTTAGCCATCTACCTATCGAGACCCTGTTACCATCCCATAACCAAGATAGATTGAGGTCTTCGAGTCTGCTGACATACGGCAGCAGTGCGGTGTCAGCGAGACTATACTGATCGCCAGCTAACCATGGGCTGACCTCGAGCTGCTTACTCATTCGTGTCAGAACCCGATCGTAAACTCGGATCGAGTCGGCCACGCACGGGGCATCGATCCCATGAACGATGGTCTGTCGCTGGTACTCGCGATTGGTCGGATCGGGTTTCTCTGCGAGTTGACGGTTGATCTCTTCTTGCGGCAGAGCCAGCACCTGATGCCGGAATGCGATTGCGAAGCTGATCACCAGGCACGCACTGTGCAGACTCGTGTCAGGAACCATCGCCCATAGTCTCATGGCGGCTCGCACCATTGGATCTCGTGGCCGCAAGGGAGGATCTGGATAGCCATCGTCAAGATACTCGCAGATTACGGTTGATTCGACGATAGGCTGGCCATCAACAACCAGGGTTGGGACGACTCCGTTAGGATTAAGTCTCAAGTATTCCGGCCTGGTTTGGTCACCGGAACGGAGATTCAAGTGATGTTCCACTGGAGTAAGCTTTTTCTCGCGCAACACGAGCCGAACTTTTTGCGCGCAGACGGACATATTGCTGTGATAAAGTTCCATGATTGCTATTCCGGCCCGAACTTGGTCTTTAACCAGGGTTCCGAAAAGGGTGTTGATAAATACTGCCGAAAACGCAAGTGCTTATACTTCCATTCGCCGTTAACTTTAACGAAGTCGTCGTGGTAGTAACCGGCCAGCCAGCCGGCCTTTTTACCATCTGCGAAAGTTACCGGCTCGAATATGTACCATCGACCGGTAGCAGTTTGGTCGCTGACTTCGATGATCGGATTCATAACCATGTGCATCGCGAACAAGAGGAGTTTGGGCGCATCATCTGCGAAGAACTTGTGAACCGCTGCTCGGCCGTTGTATGAGCCAAAGCTGCCGCCGTCCCAGATCCCGTCTTCGGTAAAGCATGACGCTATATTTGCGGCATCGTAATTTGCGTCGCACCAATAACAATATCGATTTTTGAGATTCTTTATCGCTTCGACATCTTCGAGTAGTTGAAGCCTTCGCTCTATTTCCTGATTGGTCATTGTGGGCTCCTATATGCCTTCTTTTTGTTTCAAGCTGAAGCTCGGCATTGTCACTCAGATTGATCGGAGCTTGGACGCCTCCGGTACCACTTCTTCTCCTATTCGCTCCATCATCTCGATAAACCCCGTGAGTGAGCCTGAGCGAACATCTAGATGCAGTGTACAGTGTGAATAGCCATAGCTTGCGAGCTTCGACATGTCGCTCAGTATTTCTTCGGCAGAACCATCCAGGAATGGACGCTGTCGATGCGCGCCTTTAGTGGGGGTCGTCAAGCGGCACATCACCAGTGTAATTAAGTCAAAGCCGGTCATGTCTCGGCCGATTTGCTCCGCGGTCTGATGAACCTGGTCTCGCAGTTGAGCGAATCGCGCGTGATTGACCTCGGATTCCGTGACTATCGGGTAGAACCCGTCGCAATAGCGCAAGGCCCGCTTGATGCCGGCCAGAGTTACACCTCCGTAATAGATAGGAGGGTGGGGTTTCTGAATAGGTTTGGGATCGATCGAAACGTCAGGGAAGTCGTAGTAGCGTCCGTGATATTGTACCCACGGTTCGGTCCACGCGAGTTTGTAAATTTGTACACATTCGGCCGTTCTGCCACCGCGCTCGTCGAATGATATCCCGACAGCTTCGAACTCTTCCCGGCACCAACCGGGACCCACCGCCATGATAAGACGTCCATTGGAGAGGCGGTCCAATGTGGCAAATTGACGCGCGTCGCTCAGTGGATTGCGATACGGCGAAATGAGTACTGATGGCGCGAGTTTGATGCGGCTAGTTACCGACGCAACTGCTCCCATCGTCACCGCGGCGTCCCACATGTTCGGTTGTTCACCGTAGGCGTTGCGTCCTGATTCAGGATTAGCAGTGTGCGATGAAGCAACCACGCGAGGCATCAGGACGTGGTCAGGAAACCATAACGAATCATACCCTAGCTGCTCTGCTCGTTGCGCGAGCCTGATAATTTGAAGATCCTCCGCTTTTACTTTCTCGATAAAGACATCGCGTCCATGTCTCGCCAATACCCCGTGGGTTGGTACATTCAGCCCGATTTTCATTGACTCAGGATCTCTTCTGCCTCAACTATCGAGTTGAAGTTTCGTCCCGCGATTACAAGGTTTCCCAGGCGACGGCCTTTTCGAATGCACGCCCGATACCCAGTAGCGCGCCATCATTGAAGTGTTTGGCCACCAGCATGAGACCAACCGGAAGCCTTCCGACCTTGCCACATGGAATACTTATCGCCGGGTGGCCAGTCACATCGAAGGGCGCTGTATTGGACAACATTCCCCATCCATCATTGACGAGGCTGATAAGGCTCTTGGCGGGCTCGCAGCGATTTGCGGTTATCGGTGTTGTAGGCATCGCGAGGACGTCAACCTGATTCAAGGTTTGATCATAAGCGTCTTGAATAGCCGGCCTGAGGTTTTGGGCCTTCGCATAGATCCGTCCGTGATAGTGTTCGTGCAAATATGTGCCAAGCATCAGCGTGAGTTTGAGGTGAGGAGAAAAATCGTCGGCCTGGGCACGCCGAGCCTTAGCCAAAGTGCTGGCCAGTCCAGCGTTGTAGTAGCCTTTCGCGTGATGGCCATTTCCATTGCCGTACATTAGCGCAGTAACTCCCTCCGCGACTATAGGGAACAAAGCGCTACCAGTCTGTTGGTGAAGTGGAATGGAGATAGGTTTTGCTTCTGCTCCCGATTCGACTAGGATTTTTATCGCCTTCCTGACTACCTTTTCAACTTCGGGATCCGCGCCGCTCGTTCCGAACCCTTCCTGCAATATTCCTATACGAACACCTTTGACTCCCGCGTCCAACTTCTCCAGGAAAAAGCCCGAAGGAGTGTTGAGTTGCCGCGGGTCTCGCGGATCGGGACCTGCCATGACTTCCAGCAGGAGCGCCGCGTCGGTGCAGTTGCGAGCCATCGGGCCTACATGGTCAATCGTCGCATCAATTCCCAGGATCCCGGTATAAGGCACCAGCGAGTGAGTCGGCTTGAGTCCTACTATGCCGCACCACGACGCCGGGACTCTTATCGAGCCACCTTGATCGCACCCTATAGACAAATCTATGTCGTCGTAGTACAACGCAGCCGCAGCTCCCGAAGAAGATCCGCCGGCAAGGCGCCTGGTATCATGCGGATTCAGCGTGGGACCGTAAGCGCTGGTCTCGCCCGCCGCGGCGAAGGCGAAATCGTCCATGTTGGTTATAGCTGTTATTTCGGCGCCCGCATTGAGGACCCGCTCGATCACCGTTGCGTCGGTGTCGGGGACATATCCCTGCAGCACCAGCGATCCGCAGGTCAGAGGAACCCCCGCGATACTGATGCTATCCTTGACGGAGAGGCGCTTGCCCGCCAACTTCCCTTTTCCGGTTGCTTTCACAGAACAGCGGCGAACCAGAGCATTGTAAGGGTCTTCTTCGCGGCTGGGCCGATAACCAGCGTCGCGAGTGGCGGGACTAAGCTTGCGGACTGGGTCGGGCAAACGATCGAAGCGATCCATGTCCTCGACCATTCCCTTCAGCAGTGACAAATAGTCCGCTTCTTCCTCCGCGCTCAGCGTCAGGAAGTTGGCACGAGCTATTTCACGAACATCCAGAATCGTTGGGATACGAAGAGGCATGGCCATCACCCCGCGAGAGCATATCCGCCGACAACCGCGACAACTTGAACTTCCAAGTATGCTAGACGAGTGTTCATGGGCGCAAGTCTTATGCCATGCGAACCGGAGGCTGTAGTTCCGCGGGATCCAGCCCAAGGTCGAGCCTCGCTACCTCGGAAAGACAATAGTCACTCGGAGGATGATGGATTGTCGCGCTCGCTCCGTCTCGGTAAAGACGCTCGAGCGGACCTCCCTTAAGCAAGGCGTGACCACCGCCTATTTCCAGTGCCGACCGAATAATTCCTGCGACCGACTCACCCACCAAATATTTAGCCTTCATATAGGTGGACAGCGTTCGATCGTTATGCCCTTCCGTGTCCATCAGGTACGCGGAGTGATAAATCATCAGGCGAGCCGAATCGAGCTGTGCACTAGCCAATGCGATCCGGCGGCGAACGTCCGGGTGATACGCCAAAGGCTGCGCGAAACCGACAGGCTTGCGCCGCCAGGCGGTTTCCTTGGCAGCATTCAATGCCGCCACGCCGACGCCAAAGTAGACAGCGGTATAGGGTAGATTGAAATAATGCTCATTGTTAACCAGCCACCCCCCAAGGCTCGGCACTGGCAGGTCATGTAAAATATATTGATCAGCAACAAAACAGTTTTCAAAAATCACGTTGTCGCTTCTGGTCGCGCGCATTCCCAACGTGTCCCACATCCTGTCGATCTTCATCCCAGGCAGCTTGGCCGGAATTATCGCGCATAGGGTTTCCTGAGGATTGGAAGATTCCTCGGGATGCGCAACAAGAAAATGTAAATCCGCCGCCTCGACCATCGTGGCAAAGGATTTCTTACCGTTGACGATCACGCCGCCGTCTACGCGGCGAGAGGTGGTAGCGCATGCGTAAGAACTGGGTATCAATCCAGTGAATTGCGGCTCGGAAAATGTAGCGGAAATCAGCTTGCCTTCCTTGACCACCAAGTCGCTGATTTTCTTCTTGGTCTCATTCAGCAGAGGTCCGGTCATCAGGAGGGCCGCCAGTACCGCAGAATGCATATTGAAAGAGAGTGCGGTGGATGGGCAACCTTGAGCCAGTTCTTCAGCCGAGATGACGTAGCTGAGCATTCCCCCGCCCATGCCGCCGTACTCTTTAGGTACGACAAGGCCGAAAAGCCCCGACTTGCGGATCGCGTCATAGTTCTCGAAAGGCGTAGACGCGTCACGATCGTGCTCGGCAGCTCTCTTGGCGAAATCGACGGCAAGTTCACGCGAAACCCGCTGGATTTGTTTCAACTCCGGCGTCATTCCGAATTCCATCGTTCTTTCTCCCTGAAATGGCAGATATTTATCCTAGCTGTCTCGATGTCATGCATCAGTCAGTTTGAGAGACTTCTTTCCCTCGAATGAGAACCCTCTCACTTCGAACTCGTTTCCGATTGCGAGCTTGCGATCTTACGACTGTCCTTGATGAGCCCCCTGAATTGCGCGCCATACTCGATCCGGTGTCATGGGTGTCTCCATCAGCGCCAGCTTTAATTCCGGCAGAGCATCTTCAATTGCCGCTGCTATAGCCCCTAGCGGTGCGGTTACTCCCGACTCACCGGCTCCCTTAGCGCCTAGAAGGGTAAACGGGGACGGCGTTATCTGATGCTCGATAAGGCAGTTAGGAATTTCTACGGCGGTTGGTATTGTGTAATCCAGAAAAGTAGTGGTCTGGAGTTGCCCGGCTTCGTCATAGAGCATGTTTTCATAAAGCGCGCCCCCGATTCCTTGAGCGACGCCGCCATGCATGTTCGCATCGACCATCAGGGGATTGATCACAGTTCCGACATCGTGGACTGCGATGAACCGCAAAACCTTGACAAATCCGGTGTCCGGATCGACTTCCACGATCGAGATGCACGCTGCAAAAGGCCAGGTCGGATACGGGCTGAGCTTGCCCTGGATCTCAGGTTCATGATGGATATTGCCGATCCTGTAATAGCGAGTTGACTCCAGGCCAGGTTCCACTTCCTTGGCCTCGCGCATGTAAGTCCGCTGATAGATGCGGTTAACCACGTCGCTGAAAGTCATGCTTCGACTTGTTGCGCCTTTCACATAGATGCGATTGTCTTCTGCCGCCAAGTCCTCCACCGAGACCTCGAGAACCTTGCTTGCGACCTTGAGCATTTTGTCGTGAAGTTCCTGAGCGGCGAGCTGCGCCGCGGAACCACCATAAATCAAGCTCCTTGAGCTGTAGTTTCCGGATCCATAGGGACATTTATCGGTGTCTCCCTGGATAACTCTAATTTTATCCATTGACACACCCAAGATGTCGGCGACGATTTGCGAAATTCCGGTTTCATTTCCGCATCCTGGCGAGGTCACGCCCGTCAGCACCGTAACGTCGCCCGAAGGTGCTATCCTTACCGTTGCGCCATCGTACGCTTGCAACAGCGGAGAGTTAGGGAGCCCCGCTCCTTCCGGTGTTAGCTCGAAGCCGATGCCCAAACCTATGCGGCGCCCCTGTTTGCGAGCTTCTGCCTGCTCCCTGCGAAAGTCAGGAACCTTTGCCAGTTCCACCACGCGCCGTAGTGCCTTGGAATAATCGCCGC
Organism: uncultured delta proteobacterium; assembly: GCA_963850125.1. Classification (GTDB taxonomy): domain Bacteria; phylum Desulfobacterota; class Binatia; order Binatales; family Binataceae; genus Binatus. The sequence continues at coordinate 377,173 of CAWKKB010000009.1, forward strand.
TGTCTAGGACCGCCCCTGACACTTGCTCGTATGGAAATTCGTCAGAGCGAATAAAGTTCTTTATCCGCACCTCTGCGCGCTCGATGCCAGTGGCGTCGGCCACCCGATCCATGACTCGATCCATGAAATATGACGCGGCCTCTTTGCCGAAGGCGCGATAGCCATTCCAGGGGCACTTGTTAGTGGTGACCGCGAATAGTTCCACACGGCAGTTTGGAATCTTGAACGCCGTGGGCACGCAATATGCCGAGACATAGGCCATGGCCCAGCCGACCAGAGTGGAAGCAACTCCCACGTCGGCATACATCGTGACTGCTAGAGCGGTAACCTGCCCATCCTTTTTGTAACCCGCTTCGAAATCAAAACTGATCTCGCGCGCATGCCCGCCCGCCAGAAAATGCTCGGTCCGCTCCTCGATCCATTTCAGAGGACGTCTAAGACTCCGCGCCGCGTATCCGATCACAATCTCTTCCGGAAACGGCGGAACCTTCTCTCCGAAGCCGCCTCCCACGTGGGGTTGAATAACTCGAACTTGATTCTCACCCATGTTCAAGCTGGCCGCCAGGAACACGCGCAGGGGGTGAGGATTCTGGGTCGACGACCAGACTGTCAGCATGTCGCCAAACGGTTCGTAATTGGCTGCATAGGCACGCGGTTCGATGGGCGACGCGACATAACGATGGGCCTTTACGCTTCCCTTGACGACTCCATCGGCGCTGGCGAGCCCGGCCTTGATGTCGCCGCGCACGAAATCGCGGTGAATCATAATGTTATCGCCCCACTCGGGCTCAATCAGTGGAGAACCGGGCTTGATTGCTTCCCTGGGATTAGTGACTACAGGCAATTCCTCATAGGTCACATCGATCAGATCGCGCGCCTTATTTGCGGTATAGCGATCCTCCGCGACGATCGCAGCAATCGGCTCACCTACATAGCGCACCCGGCCAGTCGGCAAGGCATAAGATTTGACCGTCTTGCCGCCATAGAAAGCTGGATCCGCCGCTCCCGGCACCGGCTTGGTATTCGCCGCAATCTCTTCTCCGGTTATGACAGCTATAACTCCCGGTTCGGCCAAGGCTTTCGACGTGTCGATCGAAACAATTCGCGCATGCGCATGATTGCTCCGCAGAAAAGCAAGCGAACACATCCCGGGAAGCGCCAGGTCGGCGACAAACATCCCATGGCCAGCCGCGAGCACCGGATTAGTCACGGCCGTCATGGACTTTCCTTTGTACTTCATTTAGATACCTTCTCGCGCCAGCTTATTAATCTTGCGCATAACGCGTTCGCCGTGACGCGCAAAGATCTATCGCTGCAAGTATACGTCAGGTCTCCTGTCCTTAAGTAGCGGTAGACGTTCCCGCATTTCATCTAATTCGCCGAGATCGATGGTAGCACGTACGATACACGGTGCATTGGCAAGTCCGCGCGCAATCACCGTTCCCGCCGGGCCGATCACGCAGCTTTCGCCAAAGAACAAACTCCGTCTGCCGCTTAGCTCTTCGAATCCGGCCCGGTTGCAGGCGACCAGGTAAATTCCGTTTTCCATCGCACGCGTACGCAACTCCGCTATGAACATTTCAGCCGATGACGACGCCGCCGCCAGCTCCCAGGCTGGAATACATCCGCTGAGGAACACTATCTCCGCACCGCTTAAGGTTAGTGTGCGCCAGGCTTCTGCGAAGCGGCGGTCGTAGCAGATCAAAATGCCTATTCGCGCCTTCTGGGTCGCAAAGGTCGGAAATCCGCTACCGCTGACAAAGTGCGGAGTCTCATCGATATTTAAGGTCTCAGTACGGACTCTCGGCAAATGCACCTTGTCGTAGCATGGTACCAGTATCCCGGCTGGCAATTGCCCTGGAACCATCTCGCCGTCCGTTCCTATCACCAGCGCGCTGTTGAAGAATTGTCCTTTGGTGCTATCTCGGCGAAAAAAGGGGAAAATAATGGTCGCGCGATGCTCCCGGGCTTTCATGGCGATTGAGCCGACGATCTCGTCCTCAAATGTTACCGCCCATTTTCTGTATTCAGAACCGCTTTTCTCAAAACAAAAGTAAGGCGTGAGTGAAAGCTCAGTGGCGACTATATAATCGGCGCCGCCGATTGCGGCTTGGTCGATCGACTTCAGCAGATCGTCGAGATTGGACTCCAGATCCTCTGTGCGCGGACTCTGCTGGATCGACGCGACTCGCACCAACTGACCGGTCCTACTCAAAGGTTCGCCTCACGGTGCTACATCCGACGCGATCCAGCGCCCGCAGCCAGGCTTCGCCAGGATCTGGCTATCCTTCATTATCATTTCGCCGCGCAGCCAGGTCGCGACTGGCCAGCCAGTCATCTCCCATCCTTCGAAGACGCAGTAGTCCACGTCGCTGTGCAGATTCTCGTTCTTGACCTTGACCTTCTTCTTAAGGTCGACCAGCACCAGGTCCGCATCCGAGCCTACCGAGATACACCCCTTGCGCGGCGCCAGCCCATAGATCTTCGCCGGGTTATAGCAGCACGTTTCCACGACTCGCTCGAACGATAAGCGGCCCTTGTTGACTCCTTCGCTGAGCATAACTGGCAGCATCGTCTCTACCGCCGACATTCCGGGATGAGCCGACCAGAATTCTTTTTTATGAACGCTCTTGCAAGGTGCGTGATCGCTGCCGACCACGCTGACACTGCCGTTTGCCAGCCCTTCCCATAGGCGCTCGTTGTCCCATTTCTCGCGAAGCGGCGGATTGACCTTCCCCAGCATTCGGCCGTAGGCCTCGTTCTTGGTCAGCACCAGGTATTGCGGACAGGTTTCCGCGGTAATCTTGATTCCTTCGCCGCGAGCCTTCGCGATCATCTCGGGGCCTTCACCTACCGTCATGTGTACGATGTAGAGAGGGCAATTAGTCATCTTCGCGAGTTGGATGCAATGCGCCAGGCTGTCCAGCTCACAGATCTTGTCGCGAACATCGCCCCACTGAAAGTTCTGATTCTTGAGCTTCAGGAATTCATGCTTGCGGCGTTCGAAGATCTCTATGTTCTCAGTATGAACTCGCGCGAATACCTTGTAGCCCTTGGCCGCCAGCTCACCGACCTTTTTCAATCCCAGGTAGAGGATCCCATCGTCGATGCCGGGCAGACCTTCAAGCGACTCGCCGCCGCGATATGGCAGCAGGAACTTGACCGCCGGCATTCCGAACTTCACCACGTCAGGAATCGCCGCGACATCGTCTTCAGAAAAGATCGCGGCTGTCATGTTGAGATCCACAACCCCGGCTTTTTCGTATTCCTTTACGAATTTCTCTGCAGCCGGAACCAGACCGTCCGGCGCCAGCAACAGGTGAATGATCGTGGTAACGCCCCCGGCGGCTGACGCTTCCGACTCGGTCTTCGAGTTGCGCTCGTACAGGTTCAGATGCATATGAGCGTCGACCAGTCCTGGAATCAGATGCTTGCCAGAACCATCGACTACGTTGTCGGAATGCGGAAGCGAGTCTGAATTCTCGGCGATCGCGGATATCTTTCCATTGCGAATTGCGACCGAGCCACGAAACGTTCGATCGTGAGTTACGATCGTAGCATCCTTGATTATGGTATCTGCCTCCATCTCTCTCCTCGTTTCCTGAGCTCTCCAGCTAGTCCAGTTAAATGCCTTCTGGAATGTTTAGTTTTTGTGTACCCGCTTCATGGTCAGCGCGTGAACTACTTCGGGCGACATCGGTAACTTATCGATCGTCCTCCAGCCGAACGGCGATAGCGCATCGCAAATCGCATTGGCTATAGCCGGCGGCGGTGCGATCGCTCCGCCCTCACCCATTCCCTTTATCCCGCCAACCGAGATAGGACACAGCGTTTCGATATGCGCAAATTCGATCGGCGGAATATCCGCGGCGGTCGGAATCAGGTAGTCCATGAACGACGTGGTCTGGATCTGACCGCTGTCGTCGTAGATATGATGCTCGAACAACGCCTGCCCAATCCCTTGCGCAACGCCACCGGCGATTTGCCCCTCGACAATCAATGGATTGATCATCTTTCCGCAATCTTCAACCACCAAGTACCGCTTAATCTTTACAAAACCTGTCCCGGAATCTACTTCCACCACCGCAATGTGCGTTGCGTTGGCATATGGCGTCGGTGCTTTGTAATAGTTCGATGCCTCAAGGCCTGGCTCCTCGTCAGCAGTCACGTCGGCTGTGTACACTGCCGCCTGCGCCACATCGCGCAGCGTCATGTTCTTTCCGGGAACTCCTTTGACAGAGATCTTCCCGTCCTTGACCTCAAGATCGCGTGGACTCACTTCCATCAGATTAGCTGCTACCCGCACCATCTTTTCGCGAATCTTGGTGGTTGCATTTATGACCGCCCCCCCTCCTGCTACCGCGCTGCGACTGCCCCACGTGCCCCAGCCATAAGGAGTATTCGCAGTATCGCCCTGGATCATCGTGACGTCTTCGACCTTGCAGCCCAGGCCGTCAGCCACTAACTGGGCGTAAACGGTCGCGTGACCTTGCCCATGCGACATCGTGCCGACAGTCAATGTAACGCCGCCGTTCGGATCGACGCGGATATGGGCCGAGTCATAGCCCGACACGCTCGGGAAGCCGATCGCTTTCCAGTACTCGAAGCCGAAGGTTGTCATCTCGATCATCGAGCTGAAGCCGATACCGATGTATTTTCCGTTCTTTCTCGCCTCTTGCTGCTCGGTGCGAAAAGCTGCATAGCCGATTTGCTTAACACCCATATCAAGCGACTCGAGCGGGCTCGCACTGTCATAGGCCAAACCGGTAGCCGACACACAGGGAAAATCGGAAGTGCACATGATGTTCTTACGGCGTAGTTCTACCGGGTCCATGCCTAGCTTGTTCGCCGCAAGATCGAGCAGGTGCTCCATCGTGTACTGCGCCGCCGGCAATCCCACGCCTCGATATGGGCTGGAGGTAACCTTGTTGGTCACTACGCCATAAGCTTCGACCCGCACGTTCTTGATCTTGTAGGGTCCTGGATAGGCTAGCGCTGCCTGCATCGGCTCAAAGCATGGAGTCCACGGATAGGATGTATAAGCGCCAATGTCGCCGATGAACTTTCCCTTTATGCCGAGAATCGTGCCATCCTTTTTGAGGGCCATTTCCCCGTAACAGAGTTCATCCTTGGCATGATATGACCCGTAAAAGTTTTCGCGCCGATCCTCAATCCACCTGATCGGACGTCCAATCTCGCGCGTCAGCATCGCAAGCACCAGCTCTTCCGGGAAAATACACGCCTTGAGTCCAAAGCCGCCGCCTACATCGGGGCTTACGACGCGCAGATTATGTTCGGGATAGCCGATCGCCTCGGCGATTTTCGTGCGAACCAGGTGCGGCATTTGGCTCGACGACCATACCGTCATCTGCTTGAGTGTAGAGTCGTGATGCGCAATTACTGCCCGATTTTCCATCGCCGCAGCACAATGACGGTTCATCTGGAATCGTCCGCTTACGGTAACGTCTGCTTCGCTGAACGCGCGGTCGACTTCTCCACTGTCTATCTTCGCGGAGAGCATTAGATTGTCGTCCCAACCTTCATGGATGAGCGGAGAATCGCTAAGCATCGCCTTTTCGGCGTCTACCACCGGCGTCAGCGGCTCATAATTCACTTCAACCAGTTCGGCTGCATCCTCTGCAACATAGCGATTGGTCGCTACCACCGCCGCGACGATGTCACCGACGAATTTCACCTTTCCTACTGCTATTGCGGGGAAGTCACAAGCCTTGTACTTCGCTGGAAATTTCTCGGCCGGGATGTCCACCCGAATCGGCTTGCAAAGTGTCTTTGCCTCCTCGCCCGTCATGATGCGATGCACCCCCGGATGCGCGAGCGCTTTGCTGATATCGATTGATACTATTTTCGCGTGTGCATATGAGCTTCGAACGAAGGCAACATCCAGTGTCTTAGGCAGCTTGATATCGTCAACGTACCTCGCCTGGCCCACCAGGAAGCGCGGATCCTCGACCCTCTTTACCCGTGCTCCGAACGCTCCCGCGGTTGCCATGCTTTGCCTTCCTCCCGGACTATTTCCGATTGACCAGGGGCAGTACCTTCTGCCCGAACAGCGAAATGGATTTCATTACCGTCTGATGTGATAAACCAGGGAACTTCATCTTCATTATCAGATCGGTTATCCCAAGTCGCCTGCAGAGCTTCGTGATATCGCTTGCACAGGTCTCCGGGCCACCCAAAGTGAAGCGATCGTTCACAAAGCCCTCCAGCAAATCGTCTCGGTCCGGCGCCAGCGGTTTGTTTTCGTCATCGACCAGGTGACCCCAGCGCAAATAATTCCTGTATCCCTCCATGACCTGCTCGCGCGCGCCTCGCGTCGCAGCCGCATCATCCTCACCGACGTGCACATCGCGATAATAGGCGAACGCCCGGTCGGTTGGTTTGACACCCTTGGCGCGAAGTGTGTTCTCCCAATGAACTTTATTTTTTTCGACAATCGACAGCGGTGTGATCGGATCGGCGAACCATCCGTCCCCGACTTCCGCCGCAAGCTGAACTGCATGCCGCTTCTTGGCCGCTACCCAGATCGGTGGCGCGGGCTTCTGAAACGGTTTCGGATTGAGCGGCAAATCCTTGGCTTGAAACTGTTTCCCGCTGAAGGTGACAGCCGGCTCAGTCCACAGCTTGCGAATCAGCGTAACGCCTTCACGCATGCGCGCAGAGCGGTCATTGAGATCGACGCCGAAAGCGTCGAACTCCTCCTGCCTGTATCCCTGCCCCACCCCCAGGATAAGACGGCCGCCCGAAATAATGTCGAGCACAGCGCAGTCCTCGGCCACATGCACTGGATCGTAAAGCGGCAACAACATCACACCGGGGCCGAACTTGATCTTGCTGGTTCTAGCGGCGATAAAACTCAGTGCTATCAGTGGGGAAGGGAAGAAACCGTTCTCCAAAAAGTGATGCTCGCTGATGAATGCCGACTCAAGGCCTAGCTGTTCAGCTAACACGATCTCTTCGACCGCTTCCCGGAACACTACGTCGGAACGATCCCCAGACCCGCCTTCGATGCTGTAGACCAATCCAAAATGAATCACAGGCTGCTCCTATGCCACGCGCGGTCCTTGGGCAAAGACCCAGTTCCCAAAATTATCGCCAATAAGGCCTACGTCGCATTTCAAATATTCCGAAAGACCATTAGATATTGAGCCCCTCGAACGGAGGCCCGTGTCCACCGCACTCGCACTTGTTCCGCTCTCAATTCGTACGTTCGAAAAAACTCACCTCCACGATGGAGGCAAATCTCGCTCCAAACAGCCTGCGGACGTCCGTCCGCCGCGGTCGGTTCTAGCGCTGGACGACATCGCGTTGTTCTGCTCGTTCTCGCTCCCGCACCGCCCGTGCGTCGACTCGACCGCCTCACCAGAAGTGGATAAGCGAATCAGCAGCCGAAGCGCGACAATGCCTGGACCCGCAAGGATGAGCAAGGCCTATGCCAGTCCTTAGTAGCTATGATCTACCGATTCGTAGAAAAACAGTTCGAAATGTAAGCGCTCTTTCGATTGAAGGAGACACCATCGCATTGCCGCTGACGCAAATAGCGCCACGAGCACGAGACATCGTGAGCTGGCACTCACGAACTATCGTACGCAGGCGAGCTATAGACCCCACTCCATTAAAGATTAGCTAAATGACGCACTGATTGAGGGACCACCTATCGTCGCTTGCCGCCTAGTCGCGCCTCCTCGCGCGCACGCAACTCGCGTCTTACGATCTTCCCGGTCACCGTCAATGGGAAGTCGTCCAGGAACTCGATTTCGCGCGGCGCCTCGTGAGCAGCGAGCCGGGTCTTTACGTGTGTTTGGATTTCCTTGATCATCTTCTCCGAGGCAGCGAATCCCGGAAGAAGTTTGACGAACGCCTTGATCGCTTGACCGCGATGTGGATCCGGCACGCCGATCACCGCGCAAGAAGCTACCGCTTTGTGCTCCATAATCTTCGCTTCGATTTCGGATGGCCCGATCCGGTAGCCCGAACTTTTGATCACGTCGTCGCCGCGTCCGTGAAAGTAAAAATATCCCTCTTCGTCCATATGGCCGAGGTCGCCCGTCAGGCACCATTCGTTCCTGAACTTGTCACTCATGGCTGCGGCGTTCTTCCAATACTCACGCATCACAACCGGCGAGTCGCGCCGAATTGCGATTTCACCCGGCTCGCCGACCTTGAGCGGTACACCTTCGGGCGAGACGATTGCGACTTCGTGACCCGGGTAGGCCTTGCCCAACGGCTCGAGGCGTGGCTTTTCGACGGCCCCACAAGTCCCGATGAAATAATTGCCCTCGGTTTGCCCGAAAGCTTGATTGAATTCTACTTGCAGCTCCTCGTCGACCCATCGGGCGAGTTGCGGGCTGACCGGTTCAGCGCCACTCACGATACATCGCAGCCTCAAATTGTACTTTTCGCGCGGACGCTGAACTTCACGCAGTACTTTCAGCGCAGTCGGAGGATAAAGACCGACGGTAGCACCATGCTTTGCGAGCAACCGAAAGATGACGTCAGGATCGAAACGTGCCTTGCTGCGATAGGCAAGCACAGGAATTCCATAGGGCCAGATTGCGAGCAGGCCATCGATCAATCCACCCGCCCAGGCCCAGTCGGCAGGGCTGTAGTACAGATCACCATCGCGCAAGTAGTTGTACGAATAGTCGATACCGTTGTGACCAAGCACGTAACGCGCAACATGCAGCACTCCCTTGGGATTGCCGGTCGTGCCCGAGGTGTACATCAGGAGAATCGGATCCTCGGCATTCGTTTTCTCCATCGTGAAGTGCGAGGATCCTTTGCTCATGAGATCGTCGAAACTGATTCCATGCGCTCCAACGTCAGTGACGATCACGTGCCTGAAGGCGGGGAGGTCGTTGCGCTCAACCGCGTCCATCTTCTCGACTGTCTCCGGCTCCATGAGAATCGCCTTGGCAGAACCATTCTCGAGCCGATAGTGGATCGCGTCGGGACCGAAAAGCCTGGAAATCGGAAGTGCAATTGCTCCAAGCCGGTTGAGCGCCATGTGCGCGATTGCCGTCTCCGGCCGCTGCGGAGTATGGATTGCCACAACATCGCCGCGGCCGATGCCGAGCGCTCGAAGCGCATTCGCAAAGCGGTTCGACGCATCGATAATTTGCGCGAAGGTATAATGTGCGCTATGGCCTTCGTCATCTTCGTAGATTAGGGCGACCTTGTCGCGAAGCCGGGTGTGCCGATCCAGGCAGTCGATCGCTACATTATAGTCGTTTGCTATTTTCCATCGATGCATAGCGCGAAGCTCCGCGAATGTCTTTGCACCGCGCACCGTCTGCTCCTTTAGTCCAATCATGTCCTTGCCTCAGGCTGAGGAGATCTTCCGAACGACCAAAGTCTGCCGCTCTCCGGCCAATTCTTGCCGTATGATCCCATTGTTGTTTACGCGTCGACTTTCATTTCAGAAAGCAAAGAACTCAGAAAGCAAAGAACGAGCCTATCTCCGCCTTTTCGATAATACAGTTGACAAAAAATGCAAGCCGATGTTATACGGAAAAGGTCTTTGAACACAATTTTGTATACACATTAACATGACGGATAATACGGAAATTGCAATCGGCAGCGCGCAATACGCGGGTGTGGTCGCGTGGGCTAATCGGGAGGCGGAGCTGCTGGACACGGGGCGGGAGCGAGAGTGGCTCGAGACCATGGTCAGCAAGGAAATCGTGTACCAGCTGCCTCTGCGCCAAACCGTGGAGCGCGCACGCGGCAACGGTTTCTCGAAAGCGACTTTTCATTTGGACGAGTCATATGGCTCGCTGTTCACGCGCGTCTCGCGCAACGAATCCGCCTTTGCGTGGGCCGAAGATCCCCCCTCCCGCATCCGGCACTTTGTCACCAATATTCGAGTTCACGAACGCGAGAGCGGACAGCTCGGGGTCAAAAGCAACCTGCTGATCTATCGAACCCGGGGCGATCAGACGCAGCCGCAACTCCTCTCGGGTGAGCGTCAGGACGTTCTGCGAATCGAAGAGGGCAATCTGAAACTCCTCCGACGCACTATCCTGCTGGATCTGACCGTTATCGAGACTCACAATCTGGCTATTTTTTTCTGAACTTCGAGGAACGCGAATGACGAGTGCGAAGTCTTTCCCGCCAGCCACCGGCGAATCGAAAAGCGTTCCGGAGCGACTTCTCGGCGAACTGCATGAAGGACTGCCGCGCGGCGAGATTCCGGCGGCGATTTTCGGCAATGAAGAAATCTACAATCTGGAATTGCGGAAGATTTTTGCTCGATGCTGGGTGTTCCTGGCGCACGATTCGGAAGTTCCGGCGGCGGGCGACTATGTGCGCCGTAAAATTGGCGAAGACAATTTTATCGTGGTGCGGGATGAAGATGGCGAGGTCCACGCACTCTTCGACGCGTGCAGGCATCGCGGAGTTCAGGTCTGCCGCTCAGACTCGGGCAACACCTCGATTTTTCGCTGTCCCTATCATGGCTGGGCGTACGATACCAAAGGAAACCTGCTCGGCGGCCCGCTTTGGAAAAAGGCCTTCGGTACGATGCCAAAGGAGGGGAACGGACTACGCAGCGTTGCGAAGATCGGCTCATGTCACGGATTGATTTTCGCCACGCTGGATCCGACCGCTCCTTCGCTCGAAGAATACCTGGGCGGCATGAAGTGGTATCTCGATCTGGTCTTCGGTTTGAACGAGCACGGGGTCGAAATAATCGGCTCACCGCAGCGATTCGTGATCGACGCAAACTGGAAGTCCGGCGCCGAGAATTTTTCCGGCGACGACTATCACCTCGGCACCTTGCATCGATCGATCTGGGAAATCGGGGCGTTCCCGGTTTCGTTCGCCGACAACATGATGGGTTATCATATCCAGGCTTCCGCCGGCCATTCACTATCGTTCTCGATAGCTCCTACCGAAGATTCACCGGGGCCGCATTTCTTCGGCTATCCGGGAGACCTGGCTGCGACATTTAATGTTGCGCGCATCAGCCAGGAACAACTGGACGTCGCTCGGCGCTCGCGGGTGTTTGTCGGCAATGTCTTTCCGAACTTTTCAATTCTCGCATTGCCGATGACTGACGACGGTGCCCACTTTCCGCCCAGCGGTGCCATGACTATCCGCATCTGGCAACCTATGGGCGCGGGACGGGTCGAGGCCTGGAACTGGTTCTGCGTATATCGAAATATGACGGCTGCGCAGAAGGAGCGAGTATACAAATCGGGACTCGCGTCTTTTTCAATGGGCGGGGTCTTCGAGATGGACGACACAGAACCCTGGATCACTGTGAGCCGCACCGGGCGTTCGGTTGCGGCAGAAGTTCTCGATCTCAAACTTAACTACAAAATGGGCTTGCCCGGCATTGGAATTGCCAGGCGCACCGAGAACTGGCCCGGACCGGGGATAGTGTACTCACCGCGCTATGAAGAAGGGGTGCAGCGTAATCTTTTCAGATTCTATTGCGATTTAATGAAGGCCGAGCCCGGCGCGTGGCCGAAGTTTTCTTTGGATTGAGAACTCACGTGGGCATGCTCGATAAACAGATTGCATTGATTGTTGGCGCGGGTGGAGGGATCGGCCGCGCGGTGGTTGCGCGATATCTGCGCGAGGGAGCGTCCGTACTCGCCGTCGACAAGGAATCGGACCGGCTGGAATCGCTCAAGAGAGATCTCGCAGGTGGCGATCGGCTAAGCACGCTTACTGCGGATGCTACGAACTGGGAGAGCAGCGAGGCGATAGTGCAGAAGGCGGTAAGCCGATTTGGGGGCCTCGATGTCATGGTCTCCTGCGTTGGAATTTACGATCAGGGCATTCGGCTGGTTGAAATACCTGGAGCTCAGCTCGCGGCTGCATTCGACGAATGTTTTCGCGGCAACGTCGGGTCACTGCTCCTGAATATCAGGGCAGCCATTCCTCAACTCGCGGTTAGAAAGGGACGCGTGGTCCTTACCGGTTCATTCGCCTCGTACCGCACCTCCGGAGGCGGCGTGCTTTACACGGCCGCAAAGCATGCGGTCCTCGGACTGGTTTCTCAACTTGCCTTCGAACTCGCGCCAAAAATACGCGTAAATGGGGTAGCGCCCGGCGTCGCGCAAACGCTGATGTCCGGACTGGGAGCACTAGGACAGTCTCCGAAAAGTCCCTTGCTGCCAGGCACAGAGAAGCAATTGCCGCTGGAGACGATGCCCGACACACATGACTACGGCGCGATTTACGCCTTGTTGGGCTCTGCCAAAGACTCAGCGGCGATGACCGGTTCGATGGTAGTGGTGGATTCAGGGTTGCTCGTTGGGGGCCTCGCGTCTCCGAATCGTGGCGGAGATCTATGAAGGTCGCGGAGAAAATGGTCCGAAGAATCGTGCGCGAAGATCGTTGATGAGGAGATTTATCCTATGTCGAAAACCTTAACCGAACTTTTTGTCGAACAGCTGAAGCTGTGCAAGGTCAAGCCAACCGAGACGGTGGCGGTAATCTCCGAACTCGGAAAGAAAAACGACTACGCCAACGCCGCGGTAGATTCCGCTCGAAGCCTTGGCGCTGGTGCGCTGGTGCTAACTGCGTCGAGTCTCTCCAGTTCGGCGCTGCCGCCCTACCACAGCGATGGCCGCGAAATTCCCGCGCTGCTCGCGGCCGCTTCGGAGTGCGACATGGTGATCGACGTCACGGTCGGCGGCCTGGTGCATTCCGATGTCCGCATGCGTATCACGGGCGCGGGCAAGCGAATGTTGTTCGTCGCCGAGCCGGCCGAAGTACTCGAGCGTCTGATGGGGACCGAAGAACTGCGCACGTCAGCCAGCAGCGGCGCCGCCAAACTGAAATCCGGGCGAATGCTCCACGTCAGCAGCGAGGCCGGCACCGACCTGAACGTCGATATTTCAGGCGCCGATCTGCCGGTTACTCTTCAATATGGTTACGTTGACGAGCCGGGCAGATGGGATCATTGGCCGAGCGGATTTGTCGCATGCTTCCCGAGGGATCGCACCGCGCAAGGCAAGATCGTTCTACAACCCGGCGACGCGCTCATTCCTTGGCAGCGCTATGTGCGCGACGAAGTGACGATGCACATCAAGAACGGATTTATTACAGATATTACTGGAGCGGGGACCGACGCCTTCGTGTTGCGCGATTATTTCGAAAGCTGGAAAGACCCCAATGCCTTTGCGGTGTCTCATGTTGGATGGGGTTTTCATCAGGCCGCGCGATGGTCGGCGTTGGATGTCTATGACGCAAGATCTCTGTATGGCCAGGAGCTGCGATCCACCGCGGGCAATTTTATGTGGTCGACAGGTCCTAATCGCTACGCAAACCGGTACACGCCGGCTCACCTCGACATTCCGATGCGCGGCTGCACGGTTGAGATCGACGGCCGGCCGGTGGTAGTGGCGGGACAGCTGGAAGGCGAATGATCCAGCGAGGTTTACCTTCCAAGGCGTACCAAACCGAACCTGGTGTGACCCGGGTTGGGCTGGAATCCAGCGAGTTCGGCATTATGGCGGTACCTTGAAATGACGGTTAGAAGATCCGGGACCACAGTTGATGAACTTTGCGAGACGCTTCGCGACCACATCATCAAGGGTAAGTACCATCCCAGATTTCGTCTTTCGCAGCAGGCGCTCGCAACCGAACTGAAGGTCAGCCGAACTCCCTTGCGGGAAGCGCTCGCGCGATTAGCCGCAGAGGGCCTGGTAGTCGGCGAGGCAAATCGTGGAATGGAAGTTGCGCCGGTTAATAACGACCAGGCGGAGCAATCATACGCGCTCAGGCTGTTGATCGAGCCACCGACTATCAGAGCAATCGTCGACGACATATCCAAAGAAGATATCGAGAGTATGCAAACGATACTCGAACGGATGCAAAGGACCGCAGAAAGCCACCGGATTCAGGATTTCCAACAAGCTCACCTGCGCTTCCACGAAGCGACCTTGCGCTACTACCCTGACAATTTTCGTGAGCTTATCCAGTCCCTGCACACTAAGATTTATCGGCATCAGCGACTCTATTTCTCGCGGCCCGACGTCCCTGAATCCTTTATCCAGGTGGACCGTGCTTTCTGCGACGCGCTCTCCGCGTGCGATGCCGTCACTGCCCGGCAGAATATGGAGTTTCATCTGACCGATGCCGCGCTCGGGCTGGTACTCGATGTCGATCCCGACCATAAGTTCGACGCGCTTTTAATTGCGCTGCGAGGCCTCGGTATCGAATTAGCGTTCGATGCTGATGGAAGGATCCATCGACCTACCGAGATTCGTTGGGTACGCGCCGATTTTCGTGAGATGCAGTACCTGCGTACTAACAACCTGCACTACGGCCCCTCTGGTTCCGAGAGAATTGGTATGCACTCCGTGAACGCATATGTCCAAGAGGTCGACGAAGAACCTGGGAATGGATAGGCGTGCTCGGGCTTCAGATGAGAACTAGATCCGAACATGAGAAAACTAAAGTAATAACGCAATTAATGATACAAGACTTCAACCTTAGACTTATCCAGTGAAAAACGAGGAGCTATTATGAAAAAGAGCGATGTAGTTATACCTGCGGCGATGCAAGAGGTGCACGACACCTATCATTATTCACCTGCAATCAAAGATGGCGATCGTCTTTTCTGTTCGGGAGTCATTGGCATGGGTCCCGATGGCAAGCCAGCCGAAGATCCCGAGACGCAATTCAAGCAGGCATTTGACTCATTGAAGACAGTTCTGGAAGCTGCGGGTGCGTCATTTGCAGACGTGGTGGAACTCGTCAGCTTTCACGTCGGCCTCCGCGATCATCTCGATACATTCGTAAAGGTTAAGGATATCTACCTGAAACATCCTTACCCGACCTGGACCGCAATCGGGATCACGGAACTTGGTTCACCAGGCGGGCTAGTAGAAATTAAGATCACCGCCCGTCTTCATAAATAGACACGGGCTCAAGGTAAGAGTTAGAAGCTGGTTGCAACCCTCCGTAGATTTTATCATCACATCGCTCTTTTGATGACCGAGGTAAGTTGAAAAAAGTGAACAACCTGCTGCCAACATCCTTAGTAGGTTCTTATCCTCAGCCAGATTGGTTGCTTGACCGTCAGAAGTTAGCCGGACGCTTTCCGCCTCGCGTCCGCGTCAAGGAACTCTGGCGCGTCGCGCCTGAATGGCTCGAACAGGCCCAGGACGACGCCACCTTGCTCGCAATCCGCGATCAGGAACGCGCGGGGTTGGACATAATAACCGACGGCGAGATGCGGCGAGAGAGCTACTCCAATCGCTTCGCTACTGCGCTTGAAGGTGTGGACATTGACAACCCAGGCTCGGCGCTCGACCGTAGCGGACATCCCAATCCAGTGCCACGCGTAATAGGTCCTGTCCGGCGCAGACATCCAGTCCAGGTTCGCGACACCGAATTTCTGCGAGCCAATACAGACAAGCTGATCAAGATGACGGTACCGGGCCCATTTACAATGTGTCAGCAGGCCCAAAACGATTTCTATGAGAGCGAGGAAGCTCTCGCGATGGCTTACGCAGCAGCGGTAAACGAGGAGATCAAGGATCTCTTCGCGGCGGGCGCAGATTTCGTTCAGATCGATGAACCATACATGCAGGCTCGTCCAGATAAGGCGCGGAGATTTGGATTAAAGGCGCTCAATCGAGCGCTGGAAGGTGTCGAAAATAAGCGCACAGCCGTTCACATCTGCTTCGGTTATGCAGCGATCATCCACGAGCGGCCCTCGGGCTATTCTTTCCTGCCAGAACTCTCGCAATCCCGCGCCCAGCAAATATCGATCGAGACGGCGCAGTCTTCACTGGATTGTTCGGTCCTTTCGAAGCTGACGGGGAAGACGATTATTCTCGGGGTGTTAGACCTATCCACCATAGTCGTAGAAACGCCCGACGTTATCGCAAATCGAATCAGGCGGGCGCTTCCCTATGTAAGTCCGGCGCGGCTGATAGTTGCGCCGGATTGCGGGCTGAAATACCTGCCGCGCGACATCGCATTCAGGAAGATGACGGCGATGGTCGATGGCGCCAGTATAGTACGGGCTGAATCAGAGCATTAGGACAGCTCGTACTCGACCAGCACGTTGGCGGCCTGAAAGTAAGCCTTGCGAAACGCGAGATCATCTTCAAACGGCCCGGGGTCCACGAGCTTGTAGCGAAGCTGGATCTTTACAGGCCTTGTATCGAACGGATAGGGATCGAACTTCACGCAGGTTGGCGTCAAAGGCGTCATTTTCATGCGGACGCCTTCATTGGCAGCCTGACCATAAGTAACGGGAACGGGGTCAATGTAATCCTCGCCAACTTCGTGGCAGCAGAAGTAAAGTCCCAAAATGTCCCATACCTGCAATAGTCGGTAATTGTGATCGAACACCTCGGCGTCGAATCCAGCCTTGGTTGTTTTCTGCCATTGCTCGTTCTTCTCAATGAATTCCTGGATCTCGGGCGCCGGCTTCGACAGATTGTATCCCTTCGGATATCTGATCGTCTCGTATCTCGCCTTCCAAAGTCCAGTACGATGCTTACTCATAAGGAGTGCGGAATACGGATCCAGTTTATTCATCCAGTCGAGGGTCCACTGATAAGAATCTAGCTGAGGTTTTCCCAGTGGAAGCTGAAGGAATCCATATGGCTGATGCGTGCCAGGATCAACTCGCGGCGAGGTCTCATATAGAAGCCACGCATAGTCGTGATAGATCGCCGCGCGGACCACTGAGTCATATGGTTTGGGGGGATCAAACTGACGATTACCCCAGTGAGAGGCCATTTGACCTACCAACTGGGAATGATCGGTCTGCGCTACCAGAACACTTTTATTGTCTCTATTGCCGCGTAATATCATGACACTTTTTAATCCTTGTTGTATGCGAATCGAGCCTTTTGCGTATCATCTACTGGGCGACGTAACCGCCATCAACAGAAAGCACCGCTCCTGCAACAAAAGAAGCGCGATCCGAACTGAGCCAGACTATAGATTCAGCGAGTTCCTGAGCCGAGGCCATTCGGCCTATCGGAACGCGGCTGGTAATGGCCTGAACTAAAGAAGGTTCACCCTTGACAATGGCGTGCACCAGAGGCGTATCAGTTGGACCTGGACATACCGCATTGACGCGAATTCCCGACGAAGAAAATTCTATCGCCGCCGTCTTGGTCAAACCGATCACCCCGTGCTTACTGGCTGAATATGCAGGCATCCGGGACGAACCCACTAACCCGAAGTTCGACGAAATATTGACTACCGAGCCGCGGCCACGGCGAAGCATAGCTGCGATCTCATATTTCAAACAGAGCCACACACCTTTGAGATTTGTGCCAACTATGCGATCCCAATTTTCCTCCGTGCACTCGACTGTAGAGGCCAACTCACCTTGAATTCCAGCGCTATTGATAGCAAGGTCAAGACCGCCGAACTTATTGACTACGAAACGAATCAAGCTCTCCACGCCGCGGGCATTTGAAACGTCGATCTGCTGCCAATCGGCCTCGCACCCCGATTTCTTAATCGCTTCGCAAGTCGTCGCGCAAGCGTCCTGGTTTACATCCGCCAGGACAATGCGCGCTTTCTCCTTCGCCAGTTCGAGGGCAACCGCACGGCCGATGCCAGTCGCACCTCCGGTGACCAGCGCGACTTTGTTTTCCAACCCCAGCTGCATGAGTTCTCCCTTTAGAATGATTGCGTCTTTCAGAGTGCCGTTATACCTTCGGCTCGTATACTACCTTAAAGCGGCCCGAGTCCATTCCTCCGATCACCGCCGGATGACCATATAGCTCGACTGCGTGCGATACCTCAGCAAGCGACAAAGTGAGGTACAGCAGGCGCTTGGTATCCTGGGGCATTTCATCCATAGAGAACTGTTTGAAGTACTCGATGATCCGATCGATGTGCTTCATCATCGCTTCATAGAAAGCTTTGAGCTCCGGCATCGTGGAAGTCACACGCTTTCTGTTCCGTTCACTGCTGGTAGGTAATATCCAGGCATTGAACCGTTCCAATTCGGAGAACTCTCTAGGTAGTTGCGCATCCATATCTGACCACTCAGACGATTAACTCCGTGCAACCTCGTCTCGAACCACCTTATGGAAATGTCTAATCTGAATTTCTTCATCCTGGAGTTGAAAATGACTAATCGCTCCGGTGTTCAGACTCGACTGAATCTCTTCATGATTGCTTGCATCTTCTTGCCAAAGATCTCGAAGGCGGCTAACCCTGTATTCCAGCCCAAAACGTTCTGCTGGATTCCTCACAGGCGGACCATACAGGTTTATCTCCCAGTGCGTACGATCCACTGCTTCCGGCCACATATTGTAAGTGAGGTAACTGTGGCCCAGAAAAAGAATGCAGAAGTTCGGAAACACAGTATAGAAGTCGAACCAACCTATCATTTCAGGCAGCTTGCCGGTGGCAGGGACCAAGGTGTCCACGATTTTCTCCAGCGCCGTGGGCTTTTCTACCTGCTCCTCCTCGACCGCGTAGACGGTATGTCGCCCGAAACGTTTGAAAGCGAGAGTCCGCGTAAAGTGTTGAGCGTTGCGAGGACCAAAAACGGGAAAGCTGCGCTTATGTAGAAACGGCAAGTGGTAGATTTCGTTTTGAGCATCCAGCAAGACCTTCCAGTTGGTTTGCTCGTCGATGTGAAATGAAAATACACGCGACTGCTCGGCAAACGGATAGCCGTTGAGCTGGTCGGGCAGTCCGCCCAGGTATTCGAACAGGGTTTCGGAAGGACTGGGGTCCAGGTTGATGAAAATGAATCCTGCCCAAACGTCGGCAGCGATCGGCTTCAGACCCAGCGTCGCCTTGTCGAGGTCGTAGAAATTGGCTTCGTCCGAAACGTGTTTGAGATTACCCTGCCGATCATAGGCCCACGCATGGAATCTGCACACGAACATGCCGTGACAGTGCCCTTTATCCTCCCATGCGAGTCGGTTGCCGCGATGCTTACAGACATTGTTAAATGCCCTCACCTTTCCATCCTGACCACGCACGAGCAAGACGGAGGTCTTGTTTACCGCGATATTCTTTACGATGTAATCGCCATTGCGTGGAAGATCTTCATCTCGAGCGACATTCAGCCACATCCTGCGGAAGATTCGTTCCCTCTCAAGCTCGAAGAAAGTCGTCGAGGTACAAGGTTCTACCGGCACCGGTCCTGTCCCTAAATCGAGGTTGTCCTTGACCCAACGATGATTCTCTAACACGGTTTTCATAACTATCCTTTCGTGGCTTCCTACTTCTCGAAGCCAAATCACTCGATTGAACAAACGTTTCGTTATATCGAGTAGTACCGCCACTTTGCCGGCTATGTCAACTCGTTCGGTTAAGGGGAATAGGCCCCAGAAACATTGCAGGTTATCGCTGACCTAGCCTTGAATAGTTTCGACGTACCGAGAAAGGCCATCGCCAGTCGATGACTGTGTAGCAGATACGCGGCATCCGGGCCGATTGTTTAGGCGGGAGTGTCTGCAGTTCTCCGCTTCTCTATGAGGTTCGAAACCCGTTCGGGCGTGAGCGGGATTTCATTTACCTCAACGCCGAGAGGACACAGGGCATCTGATACAGCTTTGGCGATAGCTCCAAGCGGAGCGCTGGAGCATCCCACACCGATTCCCTTAAAACCTCCTAGAGTATCCGGCGAGGGACTTTCAAAGTGCGCGATCTCGATCTGCCGTAAATCGGCTGCAGTCGGAGTGATATAGTCCATGAGGCTACCAGTTAGCGCTTGATTATCATCGTCACGGATAATTTCTTCGTAGAGACTGCTGCCTATGCCTTGGCGATACCACCTTCGATTTGCCCTTTCACGACCAAGGGGTTAATTATCGTTCCGGAGTCTTCGACAGTTATCTATCTAAGAAGCTTGATCTTACCAGCCTCGATATCGACCTCGACGGTGACAACATGGGTTCCATTGGGATAAGTCGAAGGGACAACCGGATCATACTGGCAAGTCGTCTCGAGTCCCGGCTCAATACCGGCAGGCGACCGGTCCGGCCCGGCGCATTGATTAGACGACGCGCTATCTCGGCGACCGATAGAAGGTTCACTTTATTACTCCTGCGCCTCACCATTCCGTGAGCAAGCTCCAGGTCTTCTTCTGGTACCTCGGTGAGTAGCGCAGCTACCCGCAAGAGCTTCTCCCGTATTTTCCGCGTAGCTAATATAATTGCACCACTACCGGTAACTGCTCCTCGGTCGCCCCAGGTTCTCGAACCAATCGGTACCACGAGCGTATCACCGTGAACTACCTTTATGTCCGAGATCGACATTCCGAGTTCTTCGGCAGCCACCTGGGCGAAGATTGTTTCGTGACGTTGGCCAGAAGGTTTGGTACTAATCAGAATCGTTAGCTTACAGCGTGCGTCAACCCGGACCGTTGCGGAATCGTAGCTGGAAACATTCATTCCTGCGGCAGGCAGCGCTTGAGAATTCGGCGCTGAATCGTATATGAAGTTGCTGATCCGATCCCCAAATATCGTCCCTGTCTGCGCAGACGGTGTTGCTCGGCGCGAAACTCGTGGTAACGAACCATCTCCATGGCCTTTTTGGAGGCATTCTCGATGACTACCGCTCTCGACCTGTTCGCCGACTACTGTGGTATAAGGTTGGTCTTGCCGGTCGATTAGGTTGCGAAGTCTTAATTCCACCGGATCTAATCCAAGCTTTTGCGCTCCCAGGTCTAGAAGTCTTTGCATGACCATTATCGCGTGTGGCAACCCTACACCTCGATACACTCCATTGGGCGGCTTATTGGTTACTGCCATCGGAACGTCGAGGCCGTACACAGAGACCTTATAGGGTTCTGGCATACAAAAGGCTGCGCGGAGACCTTCAAAAGCGGAACTCCACGGGAACGCTGAATAGGCACCCGCGTCACTAAGAACATTCCCTTTCAGCCCCAGAATGATTTCTTGCCTCGATAAAACCGATGAACCTCGTACTACCTGTTGCCGCGACCGCAAGCGCGAGGTTAAATTTTGTCGTCTGTCCTGGACCCACTTGATTGGCCTGCCGAGGTGATGTGCAAGGTATGCAACCACTAACTCCTGCGGGTGGACGTAAATCTTCAACGCGAATCCACCGCCGATATCGGGCGCTATTACCCGAACATAGTGCTCAGGCATGCCGAGCTTCAGTGCGATAGCCGATCGAAGCACGTGCGGAACCTGAGTCGATGACCAGGCCGTCAACGAGTCAGAAGTGGATTCGTAGGTGGCGGCACATCCAAGCGTCTACATAGGGAGAGCTAGCTGACGTGCCGTAGTAAAAGTTCCGGACACCACGCAATCGGCGTGCTGAAATGCGTGCTCGACATTGCCCGCGTCCAGTTTGAGAGAATGCTTACAATTGTCGGCCCAGTCTTCGTGGATCAGCGGCGCACCCGGTTCCAGAGCCTTCTCGGCATTGCCGACCGGCTCGAGCGGTTCATAGTCGACTTGCACATACGACACCGCATCCTCCGCTGCGTACCGATCCTTCGTTGAAACCACGGCAACCGGCTCCCTACGAAGCGAACCTTGTCACGCGCCAGAACGGGCCAATCACACGACCTGTGATTTGGTGCAGATGTGGAATCGTATTCCACTCTTATCGGCCTAATTGCGTCTCCGAGATCGGCTACCATTAGTACCGCATGAACTCCCGGATACTTCCTTGCGCGCGAGACGTCCACTCGTACCAGGCGCGCGTGAGCATGTGTCTCCGGAACAAATGCGACTGCCAGCGCACCGGGAGATTGAACATCATCTATCTAGTAGCCACGGCCCCTGAGAAGGCGCGAGTCTTCGACCGGTCGTATCGGGGCGCCGATCGTTTTGGATGGCCGCTCATCATCCCGCGGCGTCATAAATCACCTCGGAAGCTGCCAACAAAAGATGTAGTCGCACATATTGTGACCTCTTGTCGGAGGGCTATTCGGACAGCTCATCGACCATGCGCAGCAAGTGTCGTTCAAAGGTCCACACCGATCTCCGCTTCGCCAACTATCTGTTCGGTAAGAGCCGGCGGAGGTGATACTATCCTGCACTCCTCGACCGTCGTCATGTCTTCGGTGACAGTGTTACGCATTTCCAACAGACCACGTAGTCGCGCCAGATATTCGCCACACTTTACAGGTGGTCGAGTGAAGTATTCGTCGTAGTCCCACAACGTCTGACCGACGCCACGAGGCCACGATCGCATGATCATCAAATGCCCTTTCTGGAAGAGGATCACCGTGTTCGGAAATATTCCATATAAGTCAAAAGTCCAACGGTCTCCGTTAAGACGTTTATTGCTCCTGGATATCTGGAGGCGACGCCACCTTTGTAATCGTCTGTGTCGGTGTTGTAGTAGAGCGGGGTTGGGTACGTTCCTGCAGCCTTGGCGAGCTCCGACAAAAAGACTCTTGAGTCCTGAGCCTGGGGTCTATGCACTTCGAGCTTAAACGGTACTCCAATGCTCTCTAGATATGTCCAGGTCGGAGTATCTTCTTTCGTGAATTTAACTATGATCGATCGAGCGTGCAGAAAGCGCGCGTAGAGTGATAACCCTCGGCTTGTGAGTCAACCCGCAGCTTCCAGTTGCACTTGAACAGTCCCTTGCGTTTCCATTCCCACACCCACGGATCTTTTTCAAGATAAGGGCCAAGTGCTTCTGGCAGAGGAGACAAATATTCGCGGAGCGTCCAGCGCGGGGCAGTATCCGGGTTCACAAACACCCATCCACCCCAAGTGTCCAAACTTATTGGCTTAAGCCCTCGCTGAGATCTGTCGAAATCGCAAAAGGTTTCATCAAAGGTGACGCCTGCAAGTCTGCCGTCAAGGTTGTACGTCCACCCATGAAAGGTACAGGGTAGAACTCCTGCACTGCCTCGTTCATAGTATGCTAAACGACCGCCGCGATGCTGGCATACGTTCTAGAATGCTCGAACCTTGTCGTCCTTGCCTCGGATGACCAAAATCGAGGTTCTATCAAAAAACGGCAAATTCAGAACGAAATACTCACCAGGGTTCGGGATCTCGTTGGCGCGACCGGCCCACAACCAGCATTTCCGCCAAATAGTCTTCAGCTCCTTTTTGTAGAAGTCTTCACTTATATATTGCTCGACGCCTATCCGGTCCAACTTGCGACACTGCATTTCGCGCTTATGGCCGTAGGTGGATGGCATTGACTGTTTGGCCATTTGACTCATGACTACCTAATTCCTCTCCGACTAGAGCAGGGAGCGAGCGCGCTCCTTTGTTCAATCTACCCCTCGCCTGAGGAGCGCATCCGCTTGGCGGCATCCTGGGCTTCGACGATTCCCTGGTACCCCGTGCAGCGGCAAATCACTGCCGCAAGCCCGGTGCGAATCTCTTCTTCGGTCGGTGATCGATTCGTGCGCAACAGGTCGAGAGTCGCCATCAGCATGCCAGGGGTACAGAACCCGCATTGCAGCGCGTGGTGATCCCAGAAAGCTTCGTGCAGCGGATGTAATTTCCCCTCGGGTGACGTCAACCCTTCGACCGTCATGACTTCGGCTTCGTTGGCCTGTACCGCAAGCATCAGACAGAATCGCGCGGCTTCACCGTTGAATACAATGGTGCAGGCGCCGCAAACCCCGTGCTCGCAACCGATATGCGTACCGGTCAAACTCAAATCTTCACGCAAGAAGTCCACCAGTAGGCGGCGTGGTTCGACCGATACCTCGCGCGTCTCTCCGTTTACCTTGATCCGAATCTTTCTCAGCTCAGCCATCAGTCTTCTCTATTCGCCGCGCCATCGCGGTCGTTCGTGTTAACGCGCGGCCGACGAGAACGCGTGTCAAGCGGCGACGGTACGCGCCCGAAGCATGAAAGTCGCTGATTGGATCGACCAACTCTGCCGCCCTGATCGCGGCTTCGCTCAGAACACGGTCGCCAAGACCCTCTCGCTCAAGAGTTTCCTCGACGAAGCGCAACCGAGTTGGCTTCACGCATCCGCCAACCGCCAGGCGCGCGGTCGCGCAGCTTCCACCTTTGTCGACGGTCACCTGTGCGGCTACCTCGACGATCGCGACATGATTTTCGCGCAACGCCATTTCCTCGAACGCTCACCCGCTCTAAGCTTCGACCGTTGGTATACGCACGTCGGTCAAGATCTCATCGGGTCGCATCGCGTGCTCCAGGGGCCGCGAAAGAAGTCGAATGGCTTAAAAGCGCGCTCGCCTGATGGCCCGTGTACTATCATTTCGCCATCAAGCGCTGTGACCAGCGTTGGAAATTCCGCGCCTGGATCGGCATGCGCGAGGCTCCCGCCAATCGTACCACGCGTGCGGGTCGGCAACTGCCCGATAAAGCGGGTTGCCTCGACCATCAGTGGAATCTTCTGCGCTACTAGTTCCGAAAACTGGATCTGCCGCTGCCGGGCCATCGCGTCAAAGCAAAGTTGTCCGTCCTCTTGCCGAAGATATGACAGTTGCGGAATCCGGTTCAGATCGACGATGACCGTGGGCGTGCTCAGACGGAAATTGAGCTGCGGCACAAGGCTCTGGCCACCGGCGAGCAGCCGCGCCTCGGTGCCATAGCGGCCGAGCAAGTCGATAGCCTCCCAAACGTCGTTGGATCGTAGTACTCAAAGGGAGGCGGTTTCATTCGTAGCCTCGAACCCCATCACAGCAAATTCTTCGCGGTAGCGACCTCGATATGATTCATGAATGAGGAGGTCTGCTGAAAACTCTTCCGGGCCGCCAATCGTCGAATCCATCGAGACAGTCCTGGAAAGGGTTTCACCGACATTCCACACAGGAATGCGATTGGGACGACGACACCAAGTGCGATGTCGGCGATGCTGAAGGTGTCGCCGAAATATTCTTTTTCTCCCAAACCCTGTTCCAGCACATGTAGATCCCAGTTCCACATTCGCGCCGCCTGCTCCCACGCCGGTTTGTCCCTGTTTCCGCCGATGAGCAGATAGGAAGCAACACCCGCGGCCAGCACCATCGCTTCAAGATCTGGCGAGGCCAATGCCTCCTGATCCTGCGTGGTAGCAAGCGCGCATACGGTTATAAGGTCCGGTGTGAGTGTCGAACTTTCCCAGATCAGCCACTTTCGTATAGTGGCTCGTTGCTTGAGATCGCCCGGAAGCAGAGACCGCGCGCTTTCGCGAGACTCGACAAGGTATTCGAGAATTGACGCGCATTCCCAGAGAACAAAGCCGTTGTCGTCGATCGCCGGCACTCGTCCGTTGGGGTTGATCTCGCGATACCCGCTGTCTTTTGGTCGCACCACTTTGCGCCGATTGAGATCGATCGTTTCAAAAGGTTCGCCGATTTCCTGAAGCGCAATCGATACCTTGGTAGCCTGACGCGCACCGCCTAGATGATCGTGATCGGGTGAAACAGCATAAAACTTGATCATCGTGCTTCCTCGCACGAGTTGCAGATAAAACTTCCGGCCTGCACTGATTATAACACTTACTAACTATCTGCCAGCGCTTACCGGTCCATAGCAGGGACAAAAATTCGACGTACTCGAAGTCCCTGTATACCTCGCGGACTTTCGCCACGGCAGCGGTACCGAAAACATCCACCTGCAGAATCTCGCTGTCCAGAGGAGCGCCCTGGCTGAGGGGACTGGGTATCGTCTCAACAAACGCGAACCATCGATCCAGAGTGACGCACTTCAGCTCTCCTTCGTCCCAGCCTACAAGCATGGCGACGGGAGAAAAAACATGGGCCAGTTTCCGTGTGTCTCCAGCATAGATTGCCGAGAAGTGTCGTCCACCGTCTCGCGAGCGGCAGCCTCGGTGGCCAGGGTGCTTTCCGGTTGCATGATTGAGCTAGCGAAGCCGCTCGGCCATATGGTTCTGGTCTGGCTGGGCTCGATGTCGTAAAAGTTCCGTTTCGTTTCGAAATGTCGTGGATCGAGCGAATCCGGCAGATGTAGCAATCCAAACTTCGGCACCCATTTCACAACCGGACTATCGATTTCCCCGAGGAACAGCACAAGGTTCGCCACCTGCCACTGTTCGAGAATCTGGTCGTAATTGTACTGATCCAGCACTTGCAGAATCTTGTGAAGTTCTTCGCTTAGTGTCCGATGGCAGAGTGTGAGATCGGTCGGGGGCTCAACACCGCGCAACGCCTGCCGCTCTTCGATAGTCGCTTTACCATACCGTTCCGGAAACGATCCGAGTTTTGTCTTGAGCTCCTCGAGATATCTCAATTGCGGATCAGCCATCACGTCCACTCTTTCTGAGCTGATATCTGACGACTACGTTGATATAGCTAAGCGGCATATCGGAAGTTGCAACAAGGGCCGTTTTCGGCAAAAAGCTGTTGCAGAAATAGCAACAATGAAACTTAAACAGCTGGAACTGTTCGCGAGGATGGTCGAGGCAGGAAGTTTCACCCGCGCCGCGCGCGGGCTCGGTATGACCAAATCGACTGCAGCCGGGAGCTGAAACAGCTCGAAACTGAAGTCGGAGTCCGCCTGCTGCATCGCACGACCCGCAGCCTCAAGGTCACCGATTCGGGTCGGATCTACTACGACCGAATAAAGTTGCCCTGGGATGGCTCGAGCATGCAGGTAATGCTGTCAGCCAGCAGGGTCAAGAGCCGGGCGGACCCGTACGTGTGACCGCGCCACCGCACCTGGCAATGCATCTGATCGGCGCGCTAGCCAAATTTATGAGCAAACATCCGAAGATTCGAGTCGAGCTCTCGTTTTCATCGAGCGTCGTCGACATGGTTCAGGAAGGCTTCGATATTGCGGTCAGAGTGGGCCGCATGCGGGATTCGTCATTGATAGCGCGGCGTGTTGGAAATGAGACCCTGGGACTATTTGCCAGTGACGACTATGTGCGCCGTCGAGGGGAGCCAAGGACCCAGCCGAGCTCGAGAAGCACGACTTGGTACCGTTCCGCAGTCCGAGCGGAGGCCATGTCTGGCGCGATACTCTCAGCCTTAACAGCGGCGGCTCTCACGAGCAGAATGTAAAAATCAAAGGCCGGCTTGAGCTTGATGAGATTCTGTTCCTCCGCAATGCCGTGATAGCTGGAATAGGCGTTGCAATAGTTCCATTGTTCTTGAGTCATTTTGCCGGCTTGGTGCGCGTACTGCCCGGTTACGTGATATCGGCCACACCAGTCTATGTAGTCTCGCTCGGCAGGCAGTTCGCACCGGAGCGCGTGGTGCTTTTGCGGGAATTTCTAATTCAGCAACTGAGTGCCGTTAAGTGGCGAGACCAAAGTATGACGCGACGGAAGGAAGACTTTCTGCCGAAACAGACGGATCGCCGGGTCGCGTGGGAATAGAACTCCAGTGACAATAGCGCTGGCGAGGTGAGCGGGTATGGCAGCCGATGCACGTACTTGCTAATAAGCCTAGTGAAGGACCGTCTATCAGGAGGCCGGCCGATGAGTGCTGCAAAAATAGAGTCCGCCAAAAGTCCCAGGCTGAATGAAGTCTTCTACAAATTGCTTGCTACTCTTAGAAATTTCATTCGTGAAAATGAAATCACGCACGAGGAGTACCGTCGCGCAGTCGCGTTTCTTACCGAAATAGGCCAAAAAGGCGAAGTTCCCTCTTGTGCGACGTGTTTGTTGAAGTGACTGTGGATCAGGTCGCCAATAACGGCCGCACGGGCATTATCACTACGATAGAAGGACCATTTTACGTGCCCGACTCACCGGCGCTCAAGTCCCCTTGCGTGTTGCCGCACAGGCAGGATGAAAAGGAGAGAGATGACTATAGATCGTGCGAGGCTCGCTGCCGTTGTCAAGGCTGGGATTGAGAATTCATGCGTATCTTCGGATTCGGCTGAGCTTACTCAACTGGAATCGCAGACGGCGATACTACTCGAGGGGTTGGATCGACTCGAGGAACTGAATATGCCGGCGGACCAGGTTGAACCTGCGCTAATCTTGGTAGTCGCGGAGCCGAACGACAATGAGTGATCAGGACTTTGTGACGGCAACGATCAGCGACACCGGCCCGCTGCTCCAGGAACGAAAGCTGTCGCCCGTCGAGATTACTCGCTGGCATCTCGAGCGCATCTCAAAGCTCAACGGATCGCTAAATGCCTTTCTAACGGTGTTGGCCGATGAGGCCATCATCCAGGCCCGGACAGCCGAAAACGAAATCGCGCACGGGCAATACCGAGGCGCACTTCACGGCATCCCGATCGCGCTGAAGGATATCATCGCGGTCAAAGGTGTGCGCATGACTTGTGGTTCCAGGATACTTGGGGACCACGTGTCGACACGCGATGCCACGATCGTGGCCCGGTTGAGGGAAGCGGGCGCGGTATTGCTCGGCACGCTGCACCTCCATGAGTTTGCATGGGGCGCGACCTCGATTAATCCGCATTTCGGCAATGCACGGAATCCATGGAACCCCGATCGCATTCCAGGAGGCTCGAGCGGCGGTTCGGCTGTGGCGGTCGCGGCTTCGATGGCAATGGCAACGCTTGGCACCGATACCGGCGGTTCGGTCCGGATACCATCCTCGCTCTGCGGTACGACCGGGATTAAGCCGACCTATGGCCGCGTCAGCCGCGATGGCGTCTTTCCGCTGTGCAATTCTCTGGACCATGTTGGGGTGCTAGCGAAAAACGCTTGCGACGCCGCGCTGGTACTGAGTGTGATCGCCGGAGCGGATTCTCATGATCCGGCCAGTGTTCCTAGGCCGGTTCCTGAGTACTCACAAGGATTGGGAGATAACATACGAGGAGTTCGCGTCGGCCATTTGCGCGGTTTCTTTGCCGAAGACCTCAGCGAAGACGTGAAAGGCGCGGCGGAGACCGCGGTCGGACACCTGCGCGACCTCGGTGCGCAGGTGGAAGAGCTTTCATTACCTCTGATGAACTATGTCCCCGGCGCGTCCCTGGCTATCATGACAGCGGAATCGTATGCGGTGCATGAGCTCTTCCTTCGCGAGCGCGCGCATGAATATGGCGCCGACGTGCGGCTCCGACTGCTCATGGGCGCAATGGTATCTGCCTCACAGTACCTGAAGGCCCAGCGTTTCCGTCGGCTATTGTGTAGGCAAACCGCCGAAGCAATGAAGCGGCTCGATGTGCTGGTAGCGCCGACCACTCCGATTCCGGCGACTTCAATCGGTCAGGAGCTGATTACAATTGGCAATAAACAGATAGCCGTCGGCACAAGCTTGTCGAGACTGACGAGACCCGCGAACATGACTGGATTGCCAGCCATTTCCGTGCCGTGCGGATTTTCGACCGAAGGGTTGCCGCTAGGTTTTCAGATCATAGGCAGGCCTTTCGAGGAAGCCACCGTGCTGCGAGTCGCTCATGCTTACCAAGCAACTACAGAGTGGCATCGGCACCTGCCCTTGTAACGGCGCGAGCGGTCGGATCGCGACCTCTGGTCGCCGTGCCGCCAACAGTCGGCGGCTACCTTGGCGATCAGACGGATCAAATTCGGCGGATCAAGTTTTGAGCAAACTCGGCTGTTTGAAGCTCCTACTGTTCGGGCGGCGGTGGCGGCGAGTACACATCGCCGATTCCCAACGCCAGCGATTATGGCCCTTTTGCTTCGTACTGGTCGTAGCTGACCTTGACATATACGCATCCAGGCTGGGCAAGCTTCACCCTTCGAGCTTGGCGACGGCGCCCCCGATTCGGCGCCGTGAACAGTCCTGAATCGAGAAGGAGCAGCGAGTATCGGCATATGGCTTACGGCATTGGGAACCAGAGCCATGAATCTATTCAAGGTCGCAGCCCAAAGTGCTCCAGCTAATTACTTCAGATGGGAAGTGTGGTGGTGTATTTCACCTGTTTGAGCGCGAAGCTTGACCGTACGCGCGCGACGCTGGCGATTCGCGTGAGCTGATCAAGCACGAACCTCTCAAATGCCGTGATATCCGGAACAACGACGCGCAGTAAATAGTCCGCGTCACCTGTCATCAGATAGCACTCCATTACTTCCGGACGCTGGAGAATGGTCTTTTCGAAGACTCTGAGCGCGTTCGCGGCCTGCTTCTCCAGAGTTACCTGCACGAAGACACTTACGCCCAGCCCCACCGCAGCAGGATCGACGAGGGTGACACGCCTTCGTATTACGCCAGCTTCTTCAAGCTGATTAACGCGACGTAGGCATGGTGACGGCGACAGGCCGACGCTTCGCGCTAGATTCACATTGGGAATTGCGGCGTTCTCTTGAAGGACTGAAAGAATTTTTCTGTCAATCGAATCGAGTTCGCGTTTTGGCATTTTCGTTATCCATCTAATCCAGTGTTGGAATAATATTGCTATTGGTACGCCAATGTGGGGCATATTTGCAATGATTCTTTCTTGACACGAAGAGGCATCAGCTGATTTCCTGAACAGCGACGGGACTATGATTCAACGCGAGAGAAAGCTGGCGATTCCACGCACCCCTCTCTCCATCGATGAGCAGACACTCGACTATTTGATCGCCCTTGAAGAGCGGGTGTTATGGCTATCGAGCTGGATCATCCATAACGCAAATCATATCCGTCCAAAACGGGACGGCCTGAAGGTAGGAGGACACCAGGCGTCGTCGGCTTCATCGGTCAGTCTGATGACGGCGTTGTTTTTCGCAATCCTGGAGCCCCAGGACAGAGTCGCGGTAAAGCCGCACGCGAGTCCCGTCTTTCATGCGATTCAGTATCTACTTGGCAATCAGACTCGGGAACGTCTGGAGGCGTTCAGAGCGCTGGGCGGCGCGCAGAGCTATCCCTCCCGAACGAAGGACCACGACCACGTCGATTTTTCCACCGGCTCTGAGGGACTGGGCGCCGGAATCACCATCTTTGCCGCACTCGCGCAGGAGTATGTACGCGCCAAGTCTTTTGTCCCTATTGATAGTCCGGCGGCCAAGATGGTCGCCATTATGGGAGACGCTGAATTTGACGAAGGTAATGTCTTCGAGGCGATGCTGGAAGGTTGGAAGCATGACGTCCGCAATGTCTGGTGGATAATCGATTACAACCGGCAGAGTCTCGATCGAATCCTCGACGATCAACTCTACAACCGCATTGAGAGTGTGTTCCGATCGCTGGGCTGGAATGTTCAAACACTAAAATACGGACGGCAACTGGAACAAGCGTTTTCGCGGCCCGGCGGCGCGGCGCTCCGGAAGTGGCTCGATTCGTGTCCGAACGACGTCTATTCGGCCCTTGTCTACGCTAGCGGCGCTTCATGGCGTGAGCGGTTGCGGGCGGACATCGGCCACGCGCGCAGTGCTCAGGCGCTACTCTCGAATTACGACGATGAATCACTAGCAAAGCTGATGACGAACCTCGGCGGGCACGACATGCGGTGCCTGACCGAAGCTTTCCAATCGGTGCAGGATGACCGGCCGTGTTGTTTCATCGCTTATACGATCAAGGGCTATGGCCTCCCCTTCGCCGGGCACAAGGAAAACCATTCCGGACTAATGACGGTCAGTCAAATCCGGACGCT
The DNA here is from genome assembly GCA_963850125.1 of uncultured delta proteobacterium. Lineage (GTDB taxonomy): Bacteria > Desulfobacterota > Binatia > Binatales > Binataceae > Binatus. The sequence continues at coordinate 408,525 of CAWKKB010000009.1, forward strand.
GCAGAAATCGCTCAGCATTCCCGAGGGCGCGGAATGGGAGCCTTTCACTCCGCTAGGTAATGGCGAAAAGGGGCTCCGTGAATTTGTCCGCAGGCGTCCTTTGGCAACCTGTGGAAGACGGGATCATCTAGCGGAACGAATCCGAACTTTTGGCCAGATTCAGACTCCGCCCGGCAAACGCACGTCCACCCAGGAAGGATTTGGGCGCATCCTGACCGAAATTGCCAGGTCTCAGCCCGAGCTAGCTGAAAGAATCGTCACAACCTCGCCGGATGTGATGATTTCGACGAATCTCGGCGGATGGGTGAATCGAAGGCAAGTGTTCGGCACGCGGCCGCGCGGCGATGTTTTTAAAGAACTCGGCTTACCGGCAACTCAGCGTTCGCTGGTCTCTCCCAAAGGACAGCATATCGAGCTTGGAATTGCAGAGAGTAACCTGTTCCTGCTGCTTGCAGCTTTAGGCATGGCCGGATCTATGTTTGGTGTCGAGCTTTTACCTATAGGTACAATCTACGACACCTTCATTGCACGGGGACTCGACGCGCTGAACTACGGGTGCTATCAAGACGCGCGATTTATACTCATTGGTACGCCTTCCGGCATCACTCTGGCACCTGAGGGTGGCGCTCATCAGGCGATAACTACTCCGCTGATTGGAATCGGCCAGCCGCAGCTCATATCGTTCGAACCCGCTTATGCCGACGAACTAGCAGCAATAATGAATTGGAGCGTCCAGCAGCTTCATAACAAGGATGGAAGATCCGTATATCTGCGGCTCTCGACGCGTCCCGTCGTACAACCCGAGCGCGGGATGAGTGACGAGCTTCGGGAGTCCATTCTTGCCGGTGGATATTGGTTGGTTCCTCCACGCGACGGCGCGCAGCTCGCGATCATCTGTTGCGGTGCTGTCGCTACCGAGACTATTGCGGCGTTCGAAGCGATTCGCGAAGAAGCACCGGAGATCGGCTTGGCCATCATAACTTCGTCCGACCGCCTCTATGCAGAATGGAACGCGCAGGACTCCGATCAGAGCCGACCCGGTGGTCCGACTCAGATACAGAAGTTGTTGACGCCCCTCTCTCCTGATGCGCAAATCGTTACTGTAATCGACGGCCATCCACTTGCCCTTTCGTGGCTCGGCGGTGTGCGGGGTCATCGAGTCCGCCCGCTGGGTGTCACGCGCTTCGGTCAGTCCGGCGACATTCCGGACCTATATCGTGAGTATAGAATCGACTCCGACGCAATTATCGAGTCAGTGGCGCGCGCCTGCCTGGACGTCGGCGGATGGCAGCGGGGCGAGTGATTCATGTCAATCGAAATTCGCCTCGAGAAAATGTCGGACACGATGGAGTCCGGGACCCTCGTGCGATGGATAAAACAAGCCGGTGAAAAGGTCGAGGCAGGCGAGGTAATAGCCGAGGTCGAAACAGACAAGGCAACGGTCGAGCTCGAGGCGCCCGTCGACGGCGTATTGCACCGCATCCTGATTCAAGAAGGCACCGAAGACATTCCGGTCGGAGCGCTACTAGCCGTGATCGCCTCAGAAGGGATCGAGAATAAACCAGCCGAGCTTCGATCTGCCGCTCCTGAAATCGAACCAGCAGCTACGCTACCCGAGATAAATCGAGCGGCTTCTGAACCGAACAGATTCTCGATGGAGCGGGCGCACTCTGTGAGCGAAGACCTATCGGACCAATCGTCGGAGACCGCGACGAGCAGTCCGCCGCAAGTAAGGCAAGCGATCGATCGATCGATAGGCGCGACTCCACTAGCGACCGCGATGGCCAGGATCACCGGCTTAGATCTGGCGTCGGTGGATAGACAGGGAACCCACAACATAACAAGGGCGCAAGTCGAGCAAGCACTTGGGTTGCATAAGGGACCCGGTGAAGTTACGAAGAAATCCGCAAGCGTGCAGTCGGAGGTCCTTGAGGGCGGGCGCTTAGTCCGGCACAACGTTGTCCGCAAGCTGATCGCAGCACGGATGACGGAATCGAAGCAGAAGATACCTCACTTCTACCTGACGATTGAATGTGATTTGAGCTCTTCGAGCCAACTTCTGGCGCGGCTCAATCGAGAAAACCTTCCTACACGACTCACCCTTACGAGCTTGACGATCAAAGCGGCGGCTTCCGCGATTCGGAGCGTACCTGCGGTGAATTCGGACTGGAAACCGAATCACCTGGTAATACGGAGAACAAATATCGCGGTCGGCGTGGCAACTCCCACGGGACTGGTTGCACCGGTTGTCAGAAGGCCCGATCAGAAGACGCTACTCGAAATCGCAGCCGAGCTGGAAGAACTGGTCGGTCGCGCGAGGAACGGGCAGCTCAAACCTCAGGATAGTGCAGACGGCACTTTCACCATTTCGAATTTGGGAATGTTCGGCGTCGACCATGTCTTTCCAATCATCACGCCCGGGCAGAGCGCCGTTCTCGGCATAGGCGCGTCACGCGATTGCCCAGTGATTCGTGATGGGGTCGTAACGGCGGGAAAATTGATGGTGGCGACGTTTTCGGGCGATCATCGCGCAATCGATGGCGCGCAGGGGGCCGAGTTCCTGCGCGAGTTCAAGCGATTTATGGAAGAGCCTGCGCGGATGGCCCTGTGACACTAAGACTGGATAAAACTCGGAGAAGCGGCACTTTTCGAATATTTCCCCGAAAGAAGCGCTCCGGCATCTGGCACAGTCGCGTCGAGTCCGAGTGATTGCAGCATCTGCCAGGTCGTGCAGATCGCGGCGGAAACCACCGGAATGCCGCATTCCGCTTCCACCTGCGGGATCGCAGCAAGCGATGGCATCTGCACGCATGCCGACAGCACCAGCGCATCGACACCCTTGAGATTTAGGCGCCTATAAATATCAAGGAGCCGCATCGGATCGTGAGCTGCTACTTCTAGATTGTCCGGAATTTCAAGTGCTATGTGATCTGCGACGCGAACACCTTCGCTCTCCAAGTAGTCAACGACGAGTTTGGTCAACGGCTGCATGTAGGGTGCGACGACCGCGATACGTTTGGCGCCAAGCGCTTCCAGCCCGGCTATCAGAGCGCCCGCACTGGTGACGACGGGGGCAGGCGCCCCGTTGTCGATGGTCTGTTGCCGCAGCCGCTGCTCGGATACGCGGTGATATCCCTTCCCCATGCTCATAATTGCGACCAGGCAGGCATAGCCGAGCACGTCGACCCGCGCATCCGAAAGTTCGGTCGCACAACGCTCGGACTCGGCGTCCATGGCAGCCAGTTCTTCCTTGACGACCCGACGCATCCGCATCCTGCTGGAATGAAAGGTGAAACGCTCTGGCGCGATAGCCTGGCGTCTGTTGAGCATCGCGGGGATCTCCGTCTCCATGGTGACGTTGGAGCTCGGGACAATCTGACCTATACGGAATATTCGGTCATTGCTGGAGTTCAACTTGGTTAGAATTCCTTGAGTGTATCTCGTAGCGTCGATTTCGTGTACTCGGTACGGACCAAGCCACGCCGCTGGAGGGCCGGGATAAGTTCATCGGTAATCTCACAGATGTACCTGCGGCTTATCTTCATCGATGGAGAAGTTATCAGGTAGCCGTCGCCGCCTACCTCGCGCATTACCTCTCCCATCCGCTCGGCGACCTGATCCGGCGTGCCGATTAGCTCAACTGAAGCGAGCAGCCCGCCGGACGCTTCTATCACTAACTGCCTTAGTTTTTTGCCGCTGCCCCATTGTGCAAACATGTCGAGTGAGCCTTGCTCGCCGTTGGTAGTGAGATGCGGCAGCTCCTTGTCGAGATCGAACTTCGAGAAATCGATATCGGTGATTCCTGCTATGAACGCAAGGCTCTGTTCGATGAAAGATGGCGAAGAAATCATGCGGTGATGCCTGGCCTGCGCTTCTTCCTCAGTGTCGCCAAGTGTAGGAGTGACGCAGAACAAGACCTTGATGTCATCGGGATTCCGGCCAGCGTCTTTTGCGCGAGCCAGCACATCATCGCGATAGCTCTTCATCCCCTCGATGCCTGCGCCGATCGCTATGATGCAATCGGCATACTTGGCGGCGAAGGTGCGCCCTCTAGGCGAACCTCCGGCCTGCAGGAACACCGTCCGCCCGTATGGAGACGGAGCAGTGTTCAGAGGCCCACGCGAGCTGAAATACTTGCCTTTGAAATTAATGGGATGAACTTTCTTATAGTCCGCGTAGATCTCCTTTTCGCGGTCCATGACTATTGCGTCCGGTTCCCATGAATCGAATAGTTTGCAAACCAGGTCCATGTACTCATCTGCCGTATCGTAACGAAGCTGACGGTCCGGCAGCTTATCCAGCCCGAAATTCTGCGCCGCATGATTCTCCGCAGTTGTGACGATGTTCCAGGCGAACCGTCCGCGTGAGATGTGGTCAAGAGTCCTACACAATCGCGCCAGCAGGAATGGCGGATAACCCATCGTCGATAGGGTGATGGCAATGCCGAGACGACTGGTTGCAGACGCCATCAGCGCAGCAAGCGGAGCCGGGTCATGCTGCGGCACAAGTAAAGCATGCTTGAGATAGGTCTCCATCGAGCCTCCGTAGGCCTCGGAGACCATGAGCGTATCTGCAGCCATGATCAAGTCGAAGCATGCTCGCTCCAGGGCTTGCGCCATCTCCACGTAAAATTCACCGTTCCAAGGGGAGCCTCCACCGCCGAAAGGTCCGTTCCACTCGTCAGGAGAGAATTCCATGAACCAACCCATGTGGAATGGTTTTACCGACATTTCCTTCTTACCTTGATTCCGTCGCCCGTATTGGAGGCTGACCGGAAATCCGCAGTCTAATCGTTCTCACTTGGTAACTATCTTGCGTAAATACCTATTTCCAAAAACCCAGCTTGCGCGGTTCACGGACCAGGGTGTCATTGGTGAAAATCGAAGTCGGTAGCCCAGGGTCGAATTGTAACTGCGACAACCACGCATCACCCCTGAATCCGCTTTTTTTATCGTCCACAAACAGAGCACCCCAGACCTGGTACCAGTCGGGAGCGGGGCTGCCGTCGGGCATTTTGCCTTCTGACCCTGTAATAAGGCCATGCACTACATGCCGCTGCACTGCGCCCTTCTCGTCGTACTCCTCGCTTTCCATAGCGGTGAGGCTCTGCAGCCCACACTTTATCCTGCGCTTGGCGTACCACCAGCTAACGTCGGGTTTCGGCGTGATTTCGAGTACCACTGCAACATCGCCAGCCATGTCGACTCGCTTGACGTCCGGATAGTCATTGGGACCGTTGCCATGTACCGACGGATCGGCTTTGAAAAGCTCGAATCCTACAATTTTGTAATTCAAGTCCGGCAACGCTCTCACGTGCGAGACGTCCTCGTAGCGAAAGATGGTGCCCGGGAAGAACTGTTTTGATACTGCTCCCGCCAATCGTCGCACCTTGCGTACTGTCGGCGTGTACCAGGTATCTTGCGGATGCTGGTCACGTTCGAAGTAGTCCGTAGTTATACCCGATTGGCCGCGCACTTCTTCTGGGTCGATCGCGATCCATTCGTATATGTGCGAAACCTTCCCCCGCTGGCTGGCGGGTAAGTACTCCTGGTTCGTCCCTCCAACAAAGGCCATGGCGATTTCCATGAAGTGTTCGGTCTCGCGCAGGCTTCCATTTGGCTCGACGACCAGGTTGTTCCACATGTCGGCTTCACCCTGGTAGTAGGGACCGTAATACGACCAGGCGATGCATCGATCCATGATGTCGTCGGGATCGAGCTTGTCCCGCTGGTCGATCGGAACGTCGAACGGAAACGGCTTTCCCGATGTCCACTGAGCATAGTAGGCGGGCCCCTGCTTCTTGAGCGTGTCCTCGTACCAGGGCTTTGCTTCCCAGGTAAAAGAATCATCGCCCCATTTGACGACATAGGTACCCGGCTTGGATCCCGGTGTGATGCTGTAAGGCTTGCCCGCGATCATTTTGGGGACCTCGACCGGTGCAGTCGAGACGGGAGCCGCATTCGCGGTGGTGTCCGCCGCGTAGCCCGTTCCGATCACGCAGATCAGCGCGAATAGACTGATTGCTGAAATTAGTCGCCGCATCTCTACTGTTCTCCTTATGCTCGCCATCTCATTTCGTTCGTTGATTGCCTACGACAGTTAGCGACATGCTCGAACCCCACTAGATACTAGGAGCGAGCGAACCTTTTGGATTGCATGATTCTAGCGAAACCTCGCCATGCTCATCGACCAATCCAGACTTCAGCCGGTGGTCAGCGAATGAATCACTTCGGGGGACATGGGAAGCCGATCGATAGTCTTCCAACCAAACGATGATGCCAGTGCGTCGGATATCGCATTTGCGATCGCCGGGGGCGGCGCGACCGCTCCGCCCTCGCCCATTCCTTTTATACCGCCCGCCGAGATGGGGCAGGGAGTCTCAATATGACCGAATTCAAGCGGCGGAACATCCGAGGCGGTCGGGATCAGATAGTCCATTAGGGACGTCGTCAAAATCTGACCGCTCTCATCGTAGCGAATATGCTCCAACATCGCCATTCCAATCCCTTGCGCAACGCCACCCGCGATTTGTCCTTCCACGATCATGGGATTGATCATCCGGCCGCAATCTTCGACGACAAGGTATCGAACGATCTTCACGAAGCCGGTAGCAGGATCAACTTCCACTATTGCGACGTGAGTGGCGTTGGAGTACGGCGTCGGGTTCTTGTAATGCTCGTGCGCCTCGAGACCCGGCTCCTCGTCGGCTGCCACGTCTGCGGTATAGACGGCGGAGTGTGCGACATCGCGCAGCGTCATGCTCTTGCTGGAAACTCCCTTGACCGAAATTTTGCCGTCTTTGACCTCCAGGTCGCGTGGACTGACTTCCATCAGGTTGGCAGCCACTCGCACCATCTTATCCCGAATCTTCGCAGTTGCGTTGATTACCGCGCCGCCACCCGCGGTCGCGCTTCGGCTGCCCCATGTGCCCCATCCGTAGGGTGTCATGGCGGTATCACCCTGAATAAAGGTGACGTCTTCGACCTTGCAGCCCAGGCCATCCGCGACCAGTTGCGCGTAAACTGTGGCATGGCCTTGGCCGTGGGAATGAGTACCGACAGTTAGAGTTATGCCGCCGTTGGGATCGACGCGTATATGCGCGGACTCGTATCCCAATCCGTTCTTTATGCCCATCTTGCGCCAGTATTCGAACCCGAAGGTCGACTGCTCGATCAAGGAACTGAAGCCGATGCCCAGGTATTTTCCGTTCTTGCGGGCCTCGGCCTGCTCCTTGCGGAACTTGGGGTAGTCAATCATCTTGACTGCCAATTCGAGCGTTTCCGGCGAGCTTCCGCTCTCATAGACAAGCCCGGTGGCTGAGATATACGGGTAGTCGCTGATCGGAATGAGGTTCTTACGGCGCAAGTCCACGGGATCCATCTTCAGCTTGGACGCCGCGAGATCCAGCATATGCTCCATCAGGTATTGTGCCGCCGGCAATCCCACTCCTCGATACACACTTGATGTCGTCTTGTTGGTCGCGACCGCCATCGCTTCGACTCGCACAGTGTTGATCTTGTACGGACCTGGGCAAGCTATCGACGCTTGCGACGGCTCAAGCGCCGGCGTCCACGGATAAGAGGTGTACGCGCCGACATCGCCGATGAACTTGGCTTTCAGGCCTAGGATCGTGCCGTTCTGCTTCAGCGCCAATTCGCCGTAACAGATTTCGTCCTTTGCATGATACGAGCCGTAGAGATTTTCACGCCGATCCTCGATCCACTTGATCGGACGGCCAAACTCGCGCGTCAGCAATGCGAGAACCAATTCCTCGGGAAAAATGTGACACTTCAGACCGAATCCGCCGCCTACGTCGGGACTGATTACTCGAATCGCATGTTCCGGATAGTCAATGGCCTCAGCTATCCGGGTTCGCACCATGTGCGGCATCTGACTTGAAGACCATACCGTCATCTGTTTGAGGACCGGATCGTGATGCGCAATGATCGCCCGATTCTCCATCGGAGCGGCGCAATGACGGTTCATCCGGAAGCGCACCGCGAACTTAAGATCAGCCTCAGCGAATACCTTGTCGACTTCGCCGACGTCCAGCTTGGCGGTCAGCATCAAGTTGTCGCCCCACTCCTCGTGGACAAGCGGCGATCCCGGCTTGGCCGCTTCCTCCGGATCGAGAACCGGAGTCAGTGGCTCATATTCGACCTCGACCAGCTCGACTCCATCCTCGGCGACGTAGCGATTGGTGGCTACCACTGCGGCGATGATGTCGCCGACAAAATTGGCCTTTCCTACCGCGATGGCATGAAAGTCACATGCTTTGTATTTTCCTGGAAAGTCTTTCTCCGGAAACTCGACTCTTATGGGCTTGCAGAGTTTCTTCGCTTCTTCGCCCGTCATTACCCGCACTACGTCCACATGCTTGAGCGCTTTGCTCGCGTCAATCGATTTGATTCGCGCGTGGGCATAGGAGCTGCGAACGAACGCAACGCTCAGTGTGTTTGACAGATTCAAATCATCGACGTAATGCGCCTGACCCATCAGGAAGCGGGGATCTTCCACTCGCTTTACGCTTGCACCAAAGGCTCCAGTAACTGCCAAGGTAGGCCTCCTTTTGGCCGGTCGCGACTGATTTTGAAAGCAGCAGGCGCTGAAAAAATTGCTTTTCAACGCCTGCCCGTCTTCGAACCGTTAAGACAGGCCCTCAGCCTGCATCGCTGCCTTTACGCTCGGCCGTGCGGCTATTCGATCGGAAAAAGCTTTCAGGCCCGACCAGCGACCGAGATCGATCCCGAAGTACTTCGTCCAGCTCAGAACCACAAACAGGTAACCGTCCGCGACAGTGAAGGTATCGCCGAGCAGATATTGCTTGCTCCCTAGACTCTTGTTGACGTAGTCAAGCTCGGTACCGATTCCTGCGATCGTGGCTTTCTTCTGATCCTCGGTGAGCGCTGGATTGAACAGTTGGCCGAACCTCTTGTGCAGCTCGGAGGCGGTGTAATTCAGCCACTCCTGCAGGCGATAGCGGTCGAAACTTCCCGCCGCAGGCGCCAGCTTCGAGTCAGGCTTTTGGTCGGCGATATACTGTACTATGGCAGGCCCTTCGGTAAGGATTTGTCCGTTGTCGAGTTGCAGCGCAGGGACAGCACCCTTCGGATTCACATTGCGATAGTCGGCACCGCTCTTGGTCAGCTTGGTTGCCAAATCCACCTGTTCGAAGTCGAACGGCAGTCCCGCTTCCTTCAACGCGATATGCGGCGATAGTGAACAAGCGCCCGGAGTAAGAAAAAGCTTCATGATTTCTCCTTTCTGTCTGTTTAAACGGTTAGAACCATATTCCACTGGAGCGATCGCTACAGAGATCGCAGAGAGAATACCATTTTGCATCATGTAGTCAATTGTCGAGCCACCCACAGCGCAAAGTCTCGATTATGTCCCTCCAGCCGGCCCAGCGACCCGCGTTGAGCGTACCGGCTTTCCAAACAACGCTGCACCGCCGTGCATACTCGGACATCTTCTTCATTGACGTCGGAGAAGAATTTATCCGCAATGGCTACTTTCTCCTGGAAATCCGGCTGTGCCATTGCCTCGGGCGGCACCATGATATCGTGGTAGAAGTGAATCCGACCGGGACCGAGCGGGAAAACTCTGCAAACGATTCCCCAATCAGGGAACGGGGAGATAAAGAAATTGGGCAAGACATAGAACAGTAGCAGGTTGCTTCTCTGTGTAGCAGTCAATCCCGGTTTCGGCGGAAACAACGGCTCCATCATAAGCTCCCCGTCATCTGCCCGTACCAGACGGTCTTTGCTGGTGCCGCAGTAGACGAGTGTGAAATGGCCATTGTTCTTCACGTCCCACGAGGTCGACGCCGGCCATGTAGGCTCCACCGACTCCTTATGCAGACCCATATGATGGTAACAATCGCCATTGTCCTGAAAGACCTTCCAGTCCCAGGGTAACTCTCCCCAATCGCGTGTGGCCACAACCTTCCAGGACGGAAGATCATATTCCCTGATGTACGGCTCCAATGGTGCCAATCGCTCGGCAAGCGGATCCGCAGTGCCACTTAAATTGACGAATACGAACCCCTCCCAAACCTCGTGGCGCACCTCAGGCAGTCTGATCGAGGACTTGTCAAATCCCGGTGCGCCCCTCATTTCAGGTGCTGCCCGAAGTCTGCCGTCAAGTTCGTATGACCATAGATGATAGGGGCAAACAAATCGCGAGGTGTTACCACTGCCTTGGCAAACATCCGCCCAGCGATGCCGGCATACTCGCGATAGCACACGAAGGACACCTTTCCCGTCGCGTACCATCACCAGCGGTTCATCGAGTACATCCACACACATGTAGTCACCCGGCTGGGCGACCTGGTCGGTTCGGCCGAGCAAGATCCAGCCAGGATCGAATATCTTCTTCTTTTCCAATTCAAATATTTCTCGCGAATTGAACGCTTCGGGCGGCAGATTTTTGCACTCCGAGTTGCCGCTTTTTGCGATCGCACGCATGACTTGGAGAATTTGCTCCAATTCAGCCGACGAATCTCCGTTTCCCAGTGTCATCTATTATTCTCGTCGTGCCAGAAAACAATTTTTTCCGGCAACTGCGTTACGATGCCGTCTCTCGCTTGATAAGTGGACGCTCCGTCTAAGTGAGTTGCAAAGTTCCCTGACCTTCAAAAAAGCCTATATTGAGTGAACCGTCGTCCCAGTAGAAAAGAGTTATTGGAATTTCACCTGATGCTCCCCGCCATTTGCCGGAGCCTGACTTGAAAGTAACCAGTCCCTTATCGATGTTCTTCTCCCGATACCAGTCGACCTTTCCCCATAGCTGATCACCGTCAAGGTCAGTCATCTCAAGGGCACCGAATCCTTTTGGCACTTTTCCATCGGGACTCACGTCATCCATACCCGTCAGAAAGCACTTCAGGTATGCGTTCCCGCGCCCTTCGATTTGCAACCGTACTCCGAGCCATCCCGCGTATGAAACAGTACTTAGGCTTTCGCTGGTGCGAGCAAGCCTTCCCCACGTCGCGGTACCTGCTGCATCGAATGAAACCTTGAAATCCGGCATGTGTGTCACCTGCTTTGCGGTTGCAGGTCACCGCATATATGCGTCGTTTCTTGAATACCAGCCGCGTCTTATTATTCGTCTACTGTTCAGCTGGAAAAATTAGACCAGCCTGGAGCTTCGACAATCGCCGTATATTGAGAAGAGTCTAGAGACTCATACCACTCCTTTAGATATCGCGTAGCCTCTTCCTTCCCATGCGCCTTCTCGAGCGAAGTGATTATCCATTCGTCATAGTTAACCAGGTGATCCGAATTAATCTCCGCAATTAAAATCATCTTCGAGATTTTATCGCCTATGATCGGGAAAAAGGTCCTCCACTTGAAGCTAGGTTCCTGCTTACGCATAGCCGGAATGAATTTTTCTTTCATAATCTTTTCACAGACGGCTTCTTTCCCGGGTTTAATGACGTCTGTAACCATTATATAAAGTTTTCGAGCTGCCACCGTAAGCCCTCCTCTCGTCTAATAGATGCCTAGTTCTTGTATTCAATTCGCCGCATCGATCTATCGACTCCTTGTCGACCGCTTCAGGCTGTATTCGGATGAGTCTTTGCTCCGCTTTCCCTTTCGACAGTTATAGGTATCAGGCATCCCGGAACGGGGCAGAACAATTCGCAGGGTGCCTTTCCCGGACCGCCGCACCCGGTGCACTTTTCTTCCAAAACCACTATCGTAGTGAGGTTAGTCCCGCCCGGGGCCCAAGTATGAATGATCGCATCCCAAGGACATACTTCTCTGCAGTTTCCGCAGGCGATGCAGGTCTTTTGATCAATCCGGAAAATTACATCCGTGCCTTTCATCAGTTTTACCTTTTCGCGCAATGTTCGTTGCAATAGGTCGTAGAAGCTTTTCGAAACCTACGTTTCGTCCTCGACGAACTCGACAAAGTCTTCGAGGCCTAGCCTGAGCGCGCGAAGGTTGTGATAGGATGCCCACAGGCACTGGAACTGGATTTCTGGCGTAGTCGCATATCGCCCTACGACATACTCTCCCATTTTCACGTGGGTCATTTCCTCATACTCCTGCGCGAGGAATGCCTTCGCGATGATCGGATCGACTGTGGCAAGAGATTGACCCAAGGCATGAATGCTTTGAGCCGACTGAAACTCGGAGGATACTGAATCGCCACAATGTTGAACCGCCGGGTGAGATGCTCCAACGTAATTGAGCCACGCGACAAACATCTTCATCCCGAAAAGCGCCTGAGCATATTGATGATTGAAAAGTTCACGGCGATTCTCAGCCCAGCCTCTTTCCAATACCGCGTCAAAGTAGATGCGTCCGTGCTTCTGCTCGTCGGACGCCTTGCGGGCAATCATATTCAAAGCGTCCTCAAAATGACCGTTGGTGTAGTCAACGTAAGGCAGCGTTCCCTTATACCACTCGTTGTAAATTCGGGCTCCGTGCATCTCCAGAGCTCCAAACTGGACAACCGTTTTGAATATCTTCTTGTCGGTCCAACGCACTTGGCGGGCCCAATCGTCCAGCGCACCCCAGGTCTGAGCTCGATGAGGGTTGATTAGCTCCTGCAGAAAGCCGAGAAATTTTGTTGCGGTCAGATTACGACGGCGCAAATCCTCTAAACTTACGCCCCAGTAAGTGGCATCTTTTTTGACGAGCAATTCTCCCATGGTTAGGTCCTCTAAATGATTCTGGTTTCTGAGTTAAACAGTTCAATTTTCGGGTACTAGCTTCCCTCGTTACCTACTTTGCTTCGCCGCTCCTTTGTGAAGTGATTGTCAGGGCGTGAACCACTTCGGGTGTCATGGGAAGTTGATCGATCGTCCTCCAGCCAAATGGCGAGAGCGCGTCGCAGATCGCATTTGCGATCGCCGGCGGCGGCGCTATCGCTCCACCCTCACCCATGCCTTTGATGCCACCCACCGAGATAGGGCAAGGAGTCTCGATATGAGCAAATTCGATCGGTGGAACGTCCGCGGCAGTTGGAATCAGATAATCCATGAAGGACGTCGTCATGATCTGCCCGTTCTCGTCGTAGATATGATGCTCGAATAACGCGTGTCCAATTCCCTGCGCGACACCTCCCGCGATTTGTCCCTCGACGATCATAGGATTGATCATTCGGCCGCAGTCCTCGACTACAAGGTAACGAACGATCTTTACAAACCCGGTCGGAGGATCCACTTCAACGACGGCTACATGCGTAGCGTTGGCGTAAGGAGTCGGAGCCTTATAGTAGTCGTGGACCTCCAACCCGGGCTCGTCGTTGCTCGGCACTTTCGCGCCATACACAGCGGCGCGCGCGACTTCGCGCAGAGTCATGCCACGTCCGGGTACGCCTTTCACGGATATTTTTCCGTTGCTAATTTCCAGGTCCCGGTCGCTGACCTCCATCAATTCGGCGGCTACGCGTAGCATCTTTTCGCGAATCTTGGTGGTCGCATTTATGACGGCGCCGCCTCCGGCCACGGCGCTCCTGCTGCCCCAAGTTCCCCATCCATAGGGTGTCACCGCGGTGTCACCCTGAATTACGGTGACGTCTTCCACCTTGCAACCCAGGCCGTCTGCAACAAGTTGAGCGTAAACAGTGGCATGACCCTGTCCGTGGGAATGTGTGCCAACTGTCAAGGTCACCCCACCGTCCGGATCTACCCGCATGTTGGCAGAATCGTAGCCCGATCCGTTCTGAAGACCCATGTGGTGCCAGAAATCGAATCCGAAAGTGGTTATCTCGATCATCGTACTGAAGCCGATACCGAGATATTTTCCTTTCTCGCGAGCCTGCGCTTGCTCCTTGCGGAACTTCGGATAATCGATCTTCTCGATAGCTAGGTCGAGTGACTCGCGGGGACTCGCACTGTCATAGGCAAGACCGGTTGCCGAGACGCATGGGAAATCGGCGGTGCACATGAGGTTCTTGCGGCGTAGTTCCACCGGATCCATGCCCAGCTTATTCGCCGCAAGATCCAGAAGATGTTCCATCGTGTACTGCGCGGCGGGCAGCCCCACCCCTCGATAGGGACTCGTAGTGACCTTGTTGGTCGCCACGCCAAATGCCTCGAGCCGCACATCCTTGATCTTGTACGGACCCGGACAGGCCAATGCGGCCTGCAAGGGCTCGAAGCAGGGTGTCCAAGGGGACGACGTGTAAGCGCCGACATCCGCGATGAATTTTCCTCTAAGGCCGACAATCGTGCCATCCTGTTTGAGGGCTAATTCCCCGTAACAGAGATCGTCCTTGGCATGGTAGGACCCGAAAAGGTTTTCGCGCCGATCCTCAATCCATCGGATCGGGCGGCCCAACTCGCGCGTCAACATCGCAAGGACCAGCTCTTCTGGAAAAATATGAGCCTTCAGCCCGAACCCGCCACCTACATCAGGACTAATGACCCGAAGACTGTGTTGCGGATAACCTAGCGATTCTGCGATTTTCGTACGCACCAAGTGCGGCGTTTGACTGGACGTCCACACCGTCATCCGATTCAGAACCCTGTCGTAGTGGGCGATAACCGCTCGATTCTCCATCGCGGCGGCACATTGACGGTTCAACTGGAAGCGCCCATTGACCCTCACGTCGGCCTCGTCGAACGCTTTATCGACTTCTCCAGCCTCGAATTTCGCAGCGATCATTATATTGTCGCCCCACTCATCATGAATAAGCGGAGTGCCATTGAGCATCGCTTTTTCGGGGTCCAACACCGGCGTCAGTGGCTCGTAGCTAACTTCGACCAACTCGGCCGCATCCTCGGCAACGTAGCGGTTAGTCGCTACTACTGCCGCGACGATGTCGCCGACGAAGTTTACCTTTCCGACCGCAATCGCATAGAAGTCGCAAGCCTTATATTTCGCCGGAAATTTTTCGGCATCAACCTCCACTCGCAAGGGTTTGCAAAGTCTCTTCGCCTCTTCGCCGGTCATTATGCGATGCACACCGGGATGGGCTAGCGCCTTGCTGATATCTATCGATTTTATTTTTGCGTGTGCGTAGGTGCTTCGAACAAAAGCTCCATCCAGAGTGTTAGGCAGCTTGATATCGTCCACATACTGCGCCTGCCCCATCAGGAAGCGCGGATCTTCGACCCTCCTTACCCTCTCCCCGAAACCTCCAACTGTTGGCATCCTTACTCTCCTCTCGCTGGCTTATCCGACTCCGTGTAAATTCAGTGCGGCGCGATCAGATTCAGACCCAGCGAGCCAGCGATAATCAATCCGACACAAGACAGACGTAGCGTGTCTGTGGATTCTCCGAACCAAACCACTCCGATCGCGACCGTACCCACGCTTCCGATTCCTGTCCAAACAACATAGGCCGTGCCAATCGGTATCGACTTCATCGCAAAGCTCAGAAGATACAAACTTAAACAGACCTGCACCGCGGTACCCAGGCTCGGCCAAAGCCGCGTGAATCCAGCGTTGTACTTCATTCCTAAGGCGAATCCGATTTCCATTACGCCACCCATCACCAGCGCCAGCCAGTCCATACGTTATTTACCCATCCGTCCCTGGTACCTTAGAGGTTTGGCAACCTGACAACTCTTGAGCGCCAGATTTTTCATCCTTCTGTACCGCTACTGGCGAGGACCATGTCCGGGATTTTCTTCTTTTGCGCCCCTCGTGTCACAACTGCTTCACCGAACCATGCCCACAGGATTGGTGACAACACTGCGCTCATTAGAAAGCACCAGAACAACACCAGCCCCATACCAAACCCTACATAACCGATGTAAAGCGGAACTGGAGTTAGCGCCCAGCAACCCAGGATCAGGGCGCCATTTGAAACGACCAGCGCCCTCCGGATTTTGACATATCCCTGAACCAGAGACTCCCGAAAATTGCCAAGTTTTGCGTATTCTTCGCGGACCCTGAAGAGAAGGTACACTTCCGAGTCGATACCAACTCCACTGGCGATCGCGAGTGCCGCGATTGCGTTGGAATTAAGCTCGATTCCCAGTACGTGCATGAAGGCCAGTGATATTACGGTGCCCATAATAAGCGGCACTGTCAGTATCAACGACAGTCGCACCGATCCTATAAAAGGCATTGCCAAAAGAGCAGTACCTAGGAACCCAAGCAGTGCACCCACCAGCAGCCAGTAGCCTATGTTTTCATTGAAGCCTTGGGCTATTCCGACGGAGCCACCGGCGACACCCACCGTAACCGGTAGGTTGTTAAAAATTTCGGCAGCCTTTCCCTTTGTAACCGAGATCAGGCGCTTAACAGACGCTGAATCAGTGCTCGCGGTGAACGCTATTATCACTGTCTGTGTCAGATCGTTCGTAAATAGCCACAGATAAGCGCCAGGTGCATGGTCCGCGAGGTCCAATACTTCCAAGCCCAATTCGCTCTTCTGTTCGGGTATCTTGAAGAACTTCTCATCGTCGGCGTGATAAAAAGAGTTACTAAGCTTCACCGGGTACGCTATATCTGCGACGTTTCCCACCCCCGGCTGCTGCCTCATGAACTGAGCCAACTCATCCACCGCTCGTAATACAGCAGGGTCCTCAAGTACCCTGCCGGCACCGGGTTTCGGCGTCACAAGAACCGTCATTGGATACACACCGCCGAATCGCTCTACGATTCCACGCTCCATCTGAAAAATCGGATTGCGATTCCAGGAGCGGGTCAAATAATTGTGAATGGCGTAGGTGTTGTTCTGTCCTATTGGCGCCCGGGTATCTAATGCTAACGCTGCGGCGCTAACAATCACACATACCAGAACGATAGCCGCACTTAGCCGCGGCGCATTCAGAATGCCGCGGACTAAGTGTGCAAGAGATGAATCCAGGCGCGCCGCGGAGCGGCTTTCGCGATCAACTCGCGCACCAGCCTCCTGGAGTTCAGTCAATTTGACAAAGCTGAGTGCGGGAATCATGAGCAGAAACTCATCGACTGTCAGTGAAAACAATCCGAGACTGGTGACGATCCCGAGCATCTTTACGTTGTCGAATGGAATAGCGGCCATAACCAGAAAGGGCACTATGTCGCATAGCAGCGAAACCAGCATCGGCCGCAGACGCGAGACGAATGTACTGACTATTGCATCATCTGTGTTCTTCAGCCGAGGATATTCCTCGTAGAAGAATCGAGTGAGGAACTGAACGGAGTGGCACGCACCCGCCGCAACTATAATGAAGGGAGCAAGGAGAGCGGAGGCCGAGTAAATCGTCGCACCGAAAAATAGACGGTACAGGCCGAAGCCCATCAGCACTCCCAGGAAGGATACGCGCAACGGCAAAACCACTGCGCTATAGGTTCGGAAGCCGTACCACAAAACTACGGCAATTATTATTACGAAGAATCCAAACGCTCCGAACACATAACGCAATCCCGTGCTGTTGACCCAGCCAACGATGATCGGAGTTCCGGCTGCGCGAAGGATGAGGTCCGGACTCTCATACTTCTTAAGAATCAGATTGACCGCACGATAGATCGCTACGGGATCCGTGGTATCGACTTTGACTAGCGCGTGAGGAGGCACTTCCGTTCGAAAGTCAGCTAGAATCAGCGCTGCTTTCCCGTCTTTTGAGACAAGCACGCCGTTCAGCATCGGATTCCCCTTTACCCCGGCCTCGATCTTTGCCACATCCTGATCCGACTGGGGCGCATCAGGCATGATTGGCGTTACAGCCATCGTCTCCTTGGGCGTTCCTTTGTTCAGGAACGCGTAGGACTCGCTGCTCAAGGTCGAGATAGAGCGGACGGCATAGGGCATAACGCCCGGCACCAGAAAGAGGTGATCTGTAATGTCTTTGATCGTATTTAGACGCGATTTTGTGTATATGGTGCCGTCTTTAACGAGCACCTCAATACTTACTGAATTGCCACCGCCGAATGCGGCCATAATCTGTTCGTTAAGGTGAACAAATGCATCGCTGCGGGGCGGCCACGCGTTCGGATCATCGCGTAGCTGCAATCCAAAGATCGCCCACAGGCAAAGGGCCGCGATAACTATTTGTAGCGCGACCCCTACCCTGCGGTGTCGAATGAAGAAGCGCGCCAGGCGCTCGAGAGCGCGGTCAGTTCCGGTGTACTGCTCCATCCCCTACCAACTCCGTGGCACGGTCCTGCGAACGCGCGATCTTTGTCCGGCCAGTAGCGATCTCAATCGTCTAATGAGAAAGCCAATCGACTAATGTCATCGGTTGCGCAGCCAATGTCGTTTCTGAAAAGATATTTGGCGATGTTTTGGCATCGAAGCCGCCAACACTGACGTACCCGTCCTGTACGAATCCGCCTTCAAGGTCAACGATGATTGCAACTCCCCAATCCGTCCACCACACAGGCGCATTGTTCGGTCCAGTCGGACCCCCCATATGTAGGTTGGGGTTGGCACCAGTCTCAGGAAGGTGCGTGAAATAGCGGATCTGCTTGCCGTTGGCGTCAAACTCTTCGCTGTAGTACATGCACATTCCCATCAGGCCGGCATACTCGAGGCGTTTGGCGTACCACCAACTGACGCCAGGCTTTGGAGTGACCTGGATAATCGCCACTACGTCACCCGCACCACTGACCCTTTTCACGGTCGCGGGAACTCCCTGGTTGTTAAAGCCGCGCAGTGTCTCGGGTGGATCGAACAGTTTGAAACCGATGACCTTATAGTCGAGCTGGGGCAATGCCTGTGTATAGCTCACATCCTCATAACGATAGATTGTGCCTGGAAAATATTGTTTCGCGATGGCTCCAGCCAAACGACGGGTGCGTCTGACCGTTGGCAAATATAGCGTATCTTCCGGAACCAGAGTCGGATCCATAAAGACGCTGGTAACACCGCCTTCGCCTCGCAACTCTTCAGGTGCAACTAACTCCCAAAGATACTTACGCTTGAGGTTATTCGCCGCGATTTCGCTGGCAGAAAGATATTCTTTTCCGAGACCGTTCGCGTAGCCGACATAAAACTCCATGTCAAAGCCGGACGTGCGAACCGAACCATCAGGCAAAAGAACGCTAAAAGGTGCCCAATCCCAGCCGTTGTTATAGTACGGAGCGTAGTAGCTGTATGTTAGACTCCTGTCATTCCATTCCGTAGCGGGAATCGTATCGCGCTTCTCGATTGGCACTTCGAAAGGCATCGGCAAGCCCGGCGTCGTCCACTGCGCAAGAAATGCCGGCCCCAGCTTCTGTTCACGCTCTTCCATCCACGGCTGAGTCTTCCATAGCATCGATTGGTCGCCCCACTTTACCACCCAGGTCCCCGGACTTTCTCCCTTGGTCACACTGTAAGGCTTACCCGCTATAACTTTCGGGACTGGCGGCACGTCCGGAACCGCCATCGTGACTTCCTCAGCGAACACCTTGTTTGAGTTGCAAACAATTGAAGGAATCAATTCAACTACAAAAGTAGCCAATATGGCTGATAGCCATAGAGCTGCCATTCTGCTCGATATGGTCCGTGGCATGCCGTCTCTCTCCTCTCTTCCCGATTTCTAGTGTCCGACCATCCGTCATTACACACAGCTCGACCTCGAGTTTCACAACAACACTTGGTGAATCTCAAAGAATACGTTCGATAAATTTGTAAATTCTCCATATGGCGTTTGCTGCTGGCCGGCGTAGACGTTGAAGCCCAGACCCAATGTGGTTTTGTCAGAGATTCGGTATCCTATGTGCGGTTGGAGCCACCAATCATTGAACTCCCAGTCGTGTACTACCGACAGCGAGGAGTCTAGAATGTCGCCCGTCAACCAGGTTTTATCGAGATAGAGAGTCGACAGGCTCTTGTAGAGCCCGCGAAACCCTGAGTGGCTGCCGCCGTAACCTATGTCCTGGAACTCATTCGAATAGGGGCCGCATGCGCATTTGTTGTTGCGACGTAGTACCCAATCCTGCCAATACTGAAGGCTGAAGAAAACCGGACGTTCGAGATAGTCCCCGAGGATATATCTGTCTAAGCCGCCAAGAAACCCCCAGTGCGTGACGTCTACCGGATTGCCCACCGTGCCTTCATAGTAGACATCTCCATTAGTCACTGCAGATTCAGCCCTAAGGACAGTTCCGTCAAGCCAGGCATTACCGGTGTTAAACTCATAATCCGCAGATCCTCCGGCGACAGTCATACGGTGGGGATGCAGGTTTACACTGGTGGCCGTCAAGTATGTTCCGGTATTCGGATAATAGATCATGCTCGTTGTCCAGGTGTAGAGATAATTCAATGTGTAGTGAATGCTTCCGCGTTGCTCAGACCAGCGCGCGGCATAGGTCCAATTGTTCAGGCGGGTGGAAGGAGTGTTTACATCAGTTGGAATTTTGAAGCCCAGCGAACCGTTAAGTTCGTTGTTAATTAATGCGACGGAGTTATAAGTGAAATCGCCATAGGACCCGTTTATGGGAAATCCACCTTTGAATTGGAGACCAGTGTAGTAAGTAGGATAGGTTTGCGGAATGAAAACCCCTTGAAGCTCCCCGCTGGTCGTAGCTTGCCAATTGATATTGGCGGCCCACACCGGAATTTTGATCTGCTGCTCGTTAAAGATCTGAGGGTTGATCAGGTTGAAGTTGTTGAGGATGTCCAACATGTACACGCCGTCCGACTTGCCCCATGCAATGATCTGACGTCCGACCCGGATGAAAAAATGCTTCGGGTGCAGGTCGACGTAATACTCTCTGATCAGTGGCAGGAAGTTGTTCTGCTGATCGCCGCTCATGTTGGTCGCGAGGTCCGACAAAAAGCTGTGGTACTGGCCCTGACCAAAGCCGGTCGCGTCGTAGGTTGAGTCGTAGTGAGGACGCACCTCCAGGTGCCAGTGAATAGGAAACCCGACCAGTTCGGAGAGTTTCTGAGGATTCCCGTCGAGAACTACCAGTGCCTCGTTTGGCTGGAAGAGAAGATTATCTGGATGCCTCGTAAAGAGCTTTTCTGTGTTGGCGTCGAATACTGTTCGTCTGCTATCCGGTAGATTGACGTATGCCGAACTGAACAGAGTTATGCACGTCGTGATTCCGATCTCGTCAAAGGTCTGACAGGCTTGCGCCGCTCTCGAAAATATGAGGAAGAAGCCAACCAGCCAAAAAAGCACGACCGACATCATTTTCCGCCGGTATTTTATCTTCATCCTTTCACCGATATCCGCCGCTAGGCATCGAGGTTCTGAAGATTACGCTCGGTTGTTGGAAGCATCGTAAGTCTTGGTCGCCGGCCGTCGCTTTGGATTAATTCGCGCCGCCGGTCCGCTTTCGATTTGTACGGTCCAATACATAACGTACCAACCGGTGTGGAATCGGCTCGTGTAAGGAAAACCGGCCAGGATGAAAAAGGCGCGACTTATATCCAAGGTATGTATTTCCCAGAACCCGAATATCCTGGTCGTTGAATCCGTCTACGGCATCGTAAGAGGCCCGGGATATTTCGGGAAAATCGGGACTCTCCATGACAGCCTTGGGGAAGTGCCAATCCATAATGAAGTGAGAGCGGTCAGGTCCGTCGGGGACCATCACGAAACAGATCATTCCGTCGGCCTGAAGCGACCAACCCCAGTTCGGCAGTAATACTACGTACTGTTGTCTTCTCTTCTCCACTTCGGTGAGATTCTCGAGCACGTAAGCGGGTTTGCCGGAGCTTGAAGGTACGTTTGTAACCATAGGCTCGTCGAACTCGCCGATTAGAATTTCGTATGATCCCTGGGGTTTTGCCACGCTCCAATAGCGTAAGTCGCTATAGCCGGGAGTATTTCCATGGGTGGCAGTGACGTGATAGGCCTCGGCGAAATTTTCGACGAGCATCTTCCAGTTACATTCAAACTTGTAGATTCGGCGCTCGGTGGGAACGAGTTCGCCCATTTTGAAATTTTTGACGTACGCTGGGAGCTCTCCTAGCGTCGAGGACAGGGGCTTACTGTTAGGATCAAAATTGACGAGGATGCTCCCCTCCCAGGTTTCCACCTTCAAAGGGATTAGACCGTATTTCGCTGGATCGAAACCCTTGACCTCCCGCATTTGTGGAGCGCCGATTAGCTGTCCCGTCAGCGAATAGGTCCAGCCGTGATAGGGGCAGCCGAAGGACCTGCAGTTTCCTTCGCCAGCGGTTACCACCGCACCGCGATGACGGCATACGGCGGAAAACGCGCGGAGGTGGCTGGACTGATCGAGCAGGACTATTATCGGCTCGTCAACGATGTTGAAGCTGAAATAGTCTCCGGGTTGTTTTAACTGCTCGGTGTGACCGACCCAGAGCCATTCTTTCAAGAAGATGTTCTCTACTTCGAGTTCGTATAGATCTTTCGACGTGTAGTACTGCGCCGGCGGCGGCACAGCCTCCTCCAGCGGGCGCGTCATCGCTTGAAGTTCTGCTTCGCTAAAAATATCGCTGAGGCTTCTCATCGAGATATATCCCCCCGTCACGTAGATAATCGAATCGTTGGAGTCGATTTTTCGGACCGCAATTTTCATGCCATGAAGTTTCTGCGCAAAATGGGTCTGATGCGGGCTGTTCGATGGCGTTGCTAACGAAATTTCGTTAGTGATGACAATTGGCTGAGAGGCGGCAAAACGATTCCGGAATCCTTTTCCTGTCTAGAACGATCGCTACATTGAATCGGACATTGAAAATCGGGAACATTCGATGAGAATTCGAGGAATTCGCGCCGTTGTTTTTGTATGAGGTGCACCGTGCCGGTTTCAATCTACCGACTCAGCGCAACGAATTTTCGGCCCTCGATTTGCAGCCCAGATCGACACTGGCCAAAGGTGCTCGGCGGAAGGCTTCTGTGTCGGTCTACAGCCACGATGCTAAACATGGTGGCCATTAGCAGAGCTACTGGAGACGACTGTTGTGAAGAACTTCTTCTATAGTTAGATGCTCGACCAAGCGGATTGTATCCTCGCCAAAAAGCCGCACTTCTAAAAGTTGAAAGCCGCGGCCCGCTTGACGCTGCCAACGATTTGGATGAAAGAGAAAGGTGCGAGTCGAATTCTGGGTCGAAACATCGGATCCGGAGAGCTGAACGTTCGCCAACGCGGCGCACGTCGCGCGAAAGGCGCGAATGCCTTTTTGGCTAATAAGACCGCCATGGAGACGGGTCAACATTTGATTAAAAAACCTTGGTCGCGTTCAATTTGCGTCTGGCCCCGAACTTTCGGTAGCCTGTTCGCCTGAGAAATGCGCGCGAATACGGCTCCGGGAAAGACGAGGATTTACTATGTACGATTGGGTTTCCGTAATGCAGGATCGAGAAAAATCCCTCGATACGGAATCGATCGGTTTTTCGGGAACGAACGAACATGTATTGCTCGAAATAGGTGAAAAGCTCGCAAACGCAGTAGATGTAGATCTATTCTTTGACACAGTGTCCCGGGCCCTGCGTCACTTTCTCCATATCGATCGTGCAAGCTTAGCCCTATACAACCGAGATCAAAATCTGTTTGAGCTTGTCGCGCTAGCTGTACAAGGTGAAAGCAGGCTAGGTGTTGGTACGAAGGTTCCTCACCAGGGAAGTAGGACCGGTATGGTATTCGATTCCCGCATGCCGATGCTCCATACCTTGGATTCCAATACTGCGTTCTTCGAAGACCAGCCTCTTCTGGACGAAGGACTCCGTTTCGCTGCCCAAATGCCTATACTGGTTGACGGCGCCTGCATAGGAACTCTCAACACGGATTTCAAGCGGTACTCAAACCTGTCGGAAGCCGAGATGGACCTGCTTTGTGGCATAGCACGTCAAATTGCCACCTCGGTAACTGCGTCCAATAAGCGTCCCAGGACGGCTGCAAGCGAAGGACACGTCCTCAACGCTCCGGAGAGGGGTAGCGTCGAGACTCAAGACGGCTATCTCCCTCTTATTCGTCCCTCGATGCAATCATCGGTGGATCGCCTTGTAGTCATCGCGAAAACCGACTCAACGGTCCTTCTAGTCGGCGAGACGGGAACCGGCAAGGGGGTCCTGGCACGGAAGATCCATGATTGGAGCGAACGCAAAAAGAAGCCTTTTGTAAAGTGCGACTGTGCTGCGATTAATTCGCAGCTAATCGAGAGCGAGCTGTTTGGCCATGAGAAGGGAGCCTTTACCGGAGCGAACGCCCGTCGGCTCGGATGCTTTGAGCAGGCCAATGGCGGGACGCTGTTTCTGGATGAGATCACGGAGCTGCCACTCGACAACCAGGTCAAACTGCTCGGGGTTTTGCAGGATCGAAGTGTCCAGCGAGTTGGCGGTGGTGTTCCGGTTCCAATCGACGTTAGGATAATTGCTGCCACCAACCGCAATATCGAAGCCGAGGTCGCCGCGGGACGATTTCGATCTGATCTCTACTATCGATTGAATGTCTTTCAGGTTGCGCTGCCACCATTGCGGCAGACTCTCCAGGATTTGGAGCCACTGGCAAAGTACTTCCTTGAGATGCATGGTCGAGCGATGCAGCGAAACCTCCCGTGCCTCGATGCCGCCTCGTTGCGGGCAATGCATGAGCATTCCTGGCCCGGCAACATCCGTGAACTCGAGAATTTCATCCAACGTGCTCTGTTGCTCGAGTCCTGCGGTACATTTGAAGCGAGGACGCTCCTGTTCGATCGTCCAACCACCGCGCCGCAGGAAATTTCAAGCGATGGGTCCATACGTACCCTTGAACAGGTCGAAGCGGACCACATACGCCGCGTGCTGAATGCGACTGGTTGGCGAATCAACGGCCGCAAGGGAGCCGCTGACCTACTGGGTCTTCATCCCAGTACGGTCCGCAGCCGCATGGCCCGCTTGAACGTCCAGCGTCCCGGTCCACACGCCTGAACTCTCGAGCAACTTCCAGCTCTCAGCCAATTGTCATCACTAACGACATTTCGTTAATGACATTGGCTCGTCCGCTATAACTCGCGCATTTGCCGAGAACCGTTGTGGCAGGCTTATTGCATGCCCGCTAGCTCTCGTACGTTCGCGTCTAGCTTCGGCGCATAGACCGCGCGAACACGCTTTCGATCACGTGATCTCAGTTGCTGTAATCGGGACTAATTGGGTCGCGAAAGCCAGGGAGTAGATCGCTGTGAAAGCTGCTGTGCTTCACGAATACGATCCGACATTTGGTCGACGTGATTTCTTGAGCTACGAAAGCGTTCCCGATCCTGAAATCGAAAAACCGACTGACGTCATCGTAAGAATTGGCGGAGCCGGTGTCTGTCGGACTGACCTGCATATCATTGAGGGACTTTGGCGCGAAAAGATCAATGTCCAGCTTCCTTACATACTCGGACATGAAAACGCGGGTTGGGTGGAGGAGGTGGGACAGGATGTTAGGAGCGTCAAGGTCGGCGACGCCGTCGTCTGCCATCCACTAGTCACCGCCGGACATTCTTTGGAAGCCCGTCGTGGCAATGACATGCACGACGGCGAGAGCGTCTTCCCAGGAGTCGACTCGAATGGAGGCTATGCGGAGCACCTGGTGACGGGTGAGCGAGCGTTGGTCAAACTTACTCACGACCTGACTCCCAAGGAAGTGGCACCGTATGCGGATGCCGGACTGACTGCCTATCGAGCTTCGAAGAAGGCTTCTAAGCATCTTGTGCCGGGAGACTTTGTCGTGGTTATCGGCGCCGGAGGACTCGGACACATCGGTATCCAGGTCCTGAAGTCGCTATGCGCAGCCGAAGTGATAGTTGTCGACCGATCGGAACCAGCGCTGTCGCTGGCCAAGGAGTGCGGCGCCGATCATGTAGTCATCGCTCATGGGGACGAGGTTGAAGCCGTCAAGGCTTTGACGGCTGGGAGCGGCGCCCACGCCGTAATCGACTTCGTAGCTGAGGGCGATACCATAAGCAAAGGCCTCGCGATGACTCGCAACGCTGGCAGCTATTACCTAGTAGGCTACGGCGGGAAAATCGAAATCCCAACGATGGACCTGGTCATCTCCGAGAAATCGATCATAAGCAACCTGGTCGGTAACTATGCCGAGCTGTGCGAACTGATGATGTTGGCCCGTCGCAAAATGATCAAGCTGGCGACCAAGGAATACCGTCTGCGCGACGTGAATGTTGCTCTCCACGATCTACATGCGGGCAGGATAAGGGGTCGGGCAGTTTTGCTGCCATGAGCTTCTTTGAACGCTAGGGCTAGTCGCCCAGGCATCGATGAAATGACAGCACGAAACAAACGCAAAGAGGAAATCCCATGACCAAAGTGGTTGATAAACCAAGTATTTCTGCTGGCCTCGCCACTAAGATGGTTGAGGCCGCCGTCCTCAAGGCCTCCAAGCTTAAGGTCGCGCAGGTCGTCGCGGTGGTTGATGAGGGTGGTAATCTGAAGGCCTTCTGTCGCATGGACGGCGCCTCACCGGTACCGATCGAAATCGCACAGAACAAAGCGTTCACCGCCCTTTTCGGTATGCCCACCAGCGACTTCTTTGACTTCATCAAAGGCGACGCTTCACTGCTTGCAGGCATTCCTCAAGTAGCGCGGGTCTCTGCAATCGGTGGCGGCTTTCCGGTGATGATCAATGGCTCTGTGGTCGGAGCGATCGGAGTTAGCGGCGGCAGCATCGAAGCTGATATTGCGTGCGCCAAGGCGGGTCTGGACGCAGTCAAATAGCGGGTCAATTTTTAAGTCTTTCATCTATCTCTGCCACCTAGGGCGGTTAGTTCACGCGGAAATCTAACGGAGGATTGTAGATGGCTACCTACACGCTCCTTGAAATTTGGAAACCCCGACCCGAATGGTATTCATTGTCGAATGCGCATAAGCGGAAGTTTATTGGAAAGATTCGAGAGACCCTCGGCACCCTGGACCAATCGGGCGCAAAGCTCTTGGGACTCTGGCGATGTCGCGCTACTTCTGAGCGGGGTTGGGATGTCATGGCCTACTGGCAGTTCCCAAGCTTCCAAGCGATCGAAGAGCTGATTGATGGCAACGAGAAATTCGGATGGAACCGATATTTCGAACAAATCAACATGGTAGGAAAGTCGATCACGGCCGAGGAATGGTGTGACGCTTCCGAAATTGATACCGAACTCTGATCATCGTGCTATCCACCGGCTTTGGTGTTTCTCTAATGATAATTGAATCCTTGCTCGGCTCGAAGAAAGCAATACTCCGGAAGGATCGGTATGGCACCTAAAATGAAACTCGGTTGGGTATCGCTCTTACTACTTGCGATGCTTGGCTGTTCTAACCTAGCCGGTGCACAGTCCGACAATGGAGAGACGAATCTGTCCGGCGTATGGAAAGGCACTCGTACAACTACCGGTAACGTCGGAATGCAGGAATTCCGCGTTCGGAGTATCCAATTCTCCCTGACCCAGACCGGCGAATCGCTGTCGGGTTCATACAAATGCTTTGCGGGTAAGAAAGCGAATGCCGATTGCGCCAATCCTGTCGGTTCGGTTACGGGCGGCAATGTTAGTAATGGCAAGGTTGAAATCAACGTACAGGCTCAACCAAATAGCTATAACTGTACGTTCAACGGCTCCGTCGCCGGCAACAAGATGAACGGGACGTTCACCTGCTATGCGGGCGGCACACTTTCCTCAAACGGTGTATGGAGAGCAAAGCGTTAGAGTTGTGTCGAGAGTCTATGTGGACGGTAACAGTAGAGCGATGGTTCCACGAATTATTCAATCGCTAGGGATGTTGATGTTTTTATGAAACATTTAACCGATATCTTCACGAAGGCCGAGCTGGCTGGAATGAATTTGTCCTTTAAGGACGCCGCCGCTCCACCGGCGACGTATTACACCTCCGCGGATCTCTATGAGCTCGAACGAGAGCGCATCTTCCTGAAGGAGTGGCTGTGGGTAGGACACGCAGCGCAGGTTGCCAAACCGGGCGACTATTTCACCTTCGAAGTCGCCGAGGAACCCATTGTCGTTGTTCGAGATCTGACGAACAAACTCGGTGCCTTTTCGCCCGTGTGTGCCCATCGGGGAGCTATCGTGGTTCAAGGCCAAGGCAACTGCCGATCATTCATGTGCCCTTATCATAACTGGACATATGGACTGAATGGCAAACTTATTGGCGCTCCAACCATGAACGAGACCAAGAATTTTGATCCCGCAAAGCATGGGTTAGCCCCATTGAAAGTCGATATGTGGGAAGGGCATGTGTTTGTCAATTTCGATCAGAATTGTAAGTCATTGGCTACATTCCTGGGTGACATAACTCGATTTGTCAAAAACTACAACATGGGTAACCTGGCATGCACAGGTCGTAAGGAATATGACTTCCCATGCAACTGGAAGATGGTGGCTGAGAACAATCTTGAAGGCTACCATGTTACCGGCACCCACGGGGGAGCCGGTGAATATAGCAAGATAGACCATTGGAGCATCATCGAAGGTCGTGGGATGTACGACATTTTGCTCGGAGAGTTCGATGAGCCGCTCACGATGAATGTGCCTGGTAATGCCAGCGCGCCTACATCAATGATCTCAGACTTGTCGGAGGTGGAGCAGAAGCGACAGTACTTCATTCTGCTCTATCCAAATATGCTCCTGGCTCTTCAGCCCGATAGCACTATTTGCTACGTAATGCTGCCTCAGGGTCCACACCATACGAAAGTGATCGTCGACTGGCACTATCCTAAGTCAATTCTGGATCGTCCCGATTTCGCTACTATTGATAAGGCTAATGTTGAAGGCGTGGATGGCTTCAACGATCAGGACATACGCGTCCTCGGACTTGCCGCCAAAGGATATAAGTCTCGAATGTTCCGTCCCGGCCGGTACTCAGTACACGAGAGTGTCGTCCATAGACTGGCGCAATATGTTTTGGCGCGTATCGAGGGCCACGATGCATGGAAGGCGAAAGGTTTGTCGGAAAACCAGTCGGCATCGAAGTAAGTTCTTCGGCGCGACGAAGCGATTCGGAAGCGGATCTTCTGCGAGGATCGCAATTCTCGCGTAAGTCGCGACCATGCAAAGTGCGCGATCGGCTGTCGGTCCCGAATACCTAATCCGCGTCCAACGTGGGCGATTTTCAAAACCGCCGGCCCACTCGCCAAATTTTGAGATCACAAAATCGCCAGACGGCATCTCGGTGGCAGGAGTACGAAGCGACAGGCTACACCATGCTCTCCAAACGATCGCAAACGACATAATTCTTAAACGAACGTGAGGGAGAAACGCACATGAAGTTCGGATTCTTAACCGAGGGCGACTCTCCGCGGGGCTATTCCGTCGCGAACAGGTATCACGAGGTCATCCGCGAGGCACAGTACGCCGACGAAATGGGCTTCGACTTCTGGGGATCCTCGGAGCAGCACTTCACCGGCCCAGTAGCGACGATCTCCGCACCGGATGTCCTTTTCGGCGCAGTTGCGCAGGCGACTACCCGGATCAAAATCCGCTCGATGTCATGCGTGATGCTCCACTTCAACCATCCGCTGCGAATCGCTGAGCGGCTGGCCACACTAGACATTCTCTCGCGCGGTCGCATGGAGTTTGGCACCGCGCGCGGCAACAACCCGTTCGTCGTGAAGGCATTTGAGATTGATGCTCCGAACACGCGCGAAGAATGGGAGGAAACGCTTCGCCTGACGGTGAAGGCGCTCACAACGGACCCGGTGGAGCACCATGGGAAGTACTACAACGTCGAACCGGTTACGGTATGGCCGCGTCTCTACCAGCCGCATTTCCCACCGATCTTTCTCTCATCGACGAGTTTGGAGACGCATCAGAAAGCAGGCGAGCTCGGAATCGGCGTCGCTTCGTTCACCATCTACGGACGCGAGTACATGGAGCAGGCTATCGGCGCCTACAAGAAGGCCGTCGCTCATGCGAAGCCTATTCCGGGGACGACGATCAACAATACGATAGGAATTCTTTTCATCGGTGGCCAGCTTGCATCGACCAAGCAAAAGGCGCTCGAGCTGGCGCGCCCCTCGGCACTGGGCTTTATGAAGTTCCTGACCGACTTCTTCGGCAGTGTCGGCGATACAAGCCCTGATTACGCCTACCTGAAGGACTGGAAAAAGTTGATCGAAGGACACGAGGACGACCTCGAGTACATGAACGAGAATTTGCCGCTCATGATGAATGGGACTCCCGACGAGGTCATCGAAAAGATCAAGGGCTTCGAGAAGATGGGCGTCGACGAAGTCATTTTCCGCATCGACGGAAACGGTCATCACCAGATCATGCAGTCGATCGAGATGTTCGGGAAATACGTGATTCCCGAGTTCAGAAACCCGGCCGACGTGATCCGGCAGAGTACCTACGAGGACCTCGGCGTCCTTCCGCCACCCTTCATGCTGTGAGGTTACTCTTGTCGCTTCCCGGTATTTCTCACCGCAAAGGAGACAAAGCCAAATGCCCAGTGAACCAGTCGAACCGCTCATCGGGCAGCTTCGCACCCATCAGCTCATTGAACAGCTCCGCACCCAACCTCTCGACGTAAGGTGTGCGCGCGAGAACTTCGAGCAATTCGATCAGATGCTCCCGCTCGCAGGAGACTCTGACGATCGAGAAAGTATTTGCCGACGGCGTTTCCTGCGGAATGGATTTCCGCTCCGGGCACCGTCGCCGATCACGCGATCCTTTTTTCCACGGGGGGCGGATACGTGATCGGTTCGATCAATACTCATCGAGAGCTATGTTCGCGGATTTCCCGTTCCAGCCGCGCTCGCGTTCTCTTGATCGACTACCGCCTGGGTCCCGAGCACCCACATCCAGCCGCGTCGACGACGCCATGAAGTCGTATCACTGGATTCTGGCGCAAGGCATCTCTGCAAAGCAGACAGTCCTGATGGGCGATTCCGCGGGCGGTGGCCTCACGGTCGCGATGATGGTTGCGGTCCGCGATCGTGGAAATGAATCTGCCTGCTGCGGGCGTCTGCCTCTCCCCGTGGATCGACCTCGAATGCACCGGCGCGCTGCCGAAGATAGAAGATCGACTAATAACCAAAAAAGGCCTCCGCGAGCTCGGCCGACTGTACCTTGGTGGCAAGGATCCGCACACCCCGCTGGCCGCGCCGCTATATGTCGATCAGAAGGAGAGCAACGAACAGCTTGACGGCATACGGTTCGATTGCTGCGCTGTAATTCGTACCCGCGGCGTAAAATCGGCTCGCAAGGTCGTTGAAATTCATCACTCGTCTCCTGAGAAGCCTTCCGACGTCTAAGGTTGTGGTGGCGGGGGGCATCGTATGACAGATCAGGCAGGCCACGAGGGGGTGGCGTCGAGAAAAAAGTCTTCGCCTGCTCTGTAGCGACTCGTTGCTGGTAGAGAATGCCATGCGCCAAAGAGCACCGCATAGGCTCCGATGATCGCGAAGACTAGAATCACTGGGTTCTTGATCTGCTTCATCTCTTTCACCTGCCTGGGAAGGATCCTAAGGCTGCGGAGGCGGCGATGCATCGTCGGAGAGATCGGGCGTTCCAGACGGAGGTGGTGCCGAGAAGAATGCTTGTGCGGCGAGGTTGCTTTGCACCTGATTGTTGACCTGGTTTGCTGCGGCGACGTTTTGCGAATTCATCTCGGCCATGACCAGCTGTCGGAGCAGCTGAACCTGCTGTACCTGCGCCAGTGCGATTTCGTTGCTCACCTGAACCGCCTGCAGATTACCTATCGCCGTCTGGTTCTTCAGCTCAAGGTTTTGAAGGGTGGCTTGTTCGGCCTGGAAGTTCTGGGCCTGCGCCTGCGCTGAAGCGAGCGCGCCGTTGAGCGTGTCCAACGTGGTATTGACCGTCGTTTGCGGACTCTGGACCCCGGCGGTCGAGGCTGCATTGAATCCCGGATAGAGCTGCTGGAACTGCTGCGTAAGTCCCTGAAACGTATACGAGAGTCCTTCCTGCTGATTGATCAGATCGCCGAGATTCGTAAGCAGGTTCTGGTTCGACTGCCAGACACCTGCGCCGCCGCCGGTCGTGTTCTTGATCGCGTACTGTAGTTGCTGTGCGAGGTTCGTGACGGTAGCGGTTTCCTGCTGAAGCTGCTGGAGCTGGCGCGCGAACATATTCGGGTCGAAGACAATCTGCGAGCCGCCAAACTGTGCGCGGGCAGGAACCGACGACGCGACCAACAGCCAAGCAACTGCGACCGAAACGGCGAACAAAATCGGGAGAATCTTTTCGACTTCATTGATGTACCTCCCCCTGATGAACTTTTCCGTTGGTGTGGAACGGCGGAATGCCGCTCACACTTAAGATCGCGTCAGCCGGCGTCTCGACACGACCGTTGAGTTTGTCGAGATACTCCGCCCAGTCGTGCAATCCGCACACGCGAAGCCATTCGGCGGTCCAGCGATCGCCGTGCTGTTCGATCATCCGTCGCGCGGCGAGTACATCCTCCTTCGATCCTGCGCCTATGAAGGCGAGCGCCGCCGGACCGAGTGAGAACTGGAACAATCGGCGCCCCAGCGGCGAAACGTAATAGTAGTGCCGCTTGGGAGTGGCGTCGGCGACGATGTCGATCTGCCGATTCGAAAGCCCGAATCGTCGGTACATCTCCTGCGTCCCGCTGTTCTTCGCCTCGGGATTCGGCAGATAAAGCTTCGTCGGACACGACTCGAGAATCACGTCGCGATGAGGTGAATTAGCAATTTCGCTCAGGCTCTGAGTGGCGAGTACCACCGCCGCATTCTTCTTGCGCAGCGTGCGAAGCCACTCCTCGATCTTCGCGCCGAAAACGCTGTTGGTCAGCATGATCCACGCTTCATCGAGGATAACGAGCGTGGGTCTGCCGTCGAGGCGCTGATCGATTCGGTGAAAGAGATAAGTGACGACGGGCACGACGACCTTCGGCCCCATCGCCATCAACGTTTCGAGCTCGAAGGTGACGAATCGACTCTTCGAGCAGAACATCATGATCTGCGTCAACGAAACGCCCGAGCGGACCCGCGAGCGAATAGGCGCTCAACCCGTCGCGCACGACATTGTCCTGCACCTGAGTGACGAGGTTGCTGATAGTGCGCTGCTCTGGCGGTGCTTCCGCGACCA
Source organism: uncultured delta proteobacterium (assembly GCA_963850125.1). GTDB lineage: Bacteria > Desulfobacterota > Binatia > Binatales > Binataceae > Binatus. The sequence goes on from CAWKKB010000009.1 coordinate 441,354, forward strand.
GTTCCAGCGCCCGCCACAGTGCCTTGCGCTGATTCGGAACGAGTGGCACGCCCTGAAGCTCAAGCCAGTCTTCGAGCAGTCCCTGCATCTTCATACGGTCGGTCTCGTCGTCGATGCGCGCGAGCGGACAGAGCGGAACCTCGTCCTCTCCGAGATCGAGATGCTGTCCGCCGAGAGCCTTGGTCAGAACGTAGGCAGAGTAGCCCTTGTCGAAGAAAAAGATTTGCCCCTCAGGAACTGCACGGAAGTTCGCCGCGATCGTGCCCAGCGCTACGCTCTTGCCGCTCCCCGTTGGACCATAGATTCCAGTGTGGCCGGTGTCGCCAACATGGAGGTTCAGCCGAAATGGCGTGCTGCCCGTAGTTGCGCCGTAGCACAGGGCCGGCGTGTTCTTCGGGTAGTAAGGGCACGGGTTGGTCGCGAGGCCCGCCCAGATGCTCGTTAGCGGCAGAATGTCCGCGAGGTTCTGAGTGTTAACCAGCGGACGGCGCACATCGTACCAGCCGTGTCCGGGGAGCGAACCGAGCCAAGCCTCGACGGCGTTTATGGTTTCGTTGCGCGGATCGAAGCCCATGTTTTGGCAGACCTTGAAGACCAGTTGCGCGTTTTCATCGGCGACGTCGGCCCGGTCTTCGGTGATGATCACCTTCGGCGTTACGTAGCAATATCGAACCGCGCCGCCCTCGGCCTCGGTGATCGCCTCATCGGCGTCGGCTGCCATCCTGAGCGCATGCTGGTTCTGAAAAGCTGCTCCCGCGCCGGAGCCGAAATGTTCGCTGATGACGCCGCGAAGTCCGAGTCGCTTCTGGAACCAATTGCGCCGATACACGGTGAGCTGGCTGATCGCCGTCCGCGGCCCTACGGGAATCCCGCGCGTTGAGTAGCGGTAAGATATCGGTAACTCGCTCAAGAACGCGGCCATCTCGGCGTAGGAAAATGGCGGGAACCCGGCCAGCGCGATAACGCGGATGTGCCTGCCGCCAATGCGCGGTTTGAACCCAGCGATCAAATCCTGATTGCCGAGAACCGCATCCAGATAAGTTGGCGTTGTCGGCGCGGCGACTTCGCATATCCGCCCGTTGATGCAGCTCGCGAGATGCGACAGCAATGCGGGCATGTCCAGCGAAGTAAGTTTCCAGACGGGACTGATCGCATCTTCAAATTCGCGGAGTCGCTGCTTGAACCATTCGAGCTGTCGTCGCCAGTCAGGGCGCGACGGCGTGCCCGTCAGAAAGACACCGGCGATCCGCGTTTGCGCGTCGGCCGGCGGGCGATACGTGATCGTGAGAATGCATCTCGCCTCGAAGTGCTGGCCCTCGCTGGAGTATTGGATCTCCCGCTCGCGATCGAGCGTCGCGCTGACCGGATCGGGAAACGTACGGCTCGGGTAATCAACGCTCGGATGACGGATGAGGTCGACGTTGTACATGAAGCCGTCGTCCAGACGCGCAAGCGCGCGATTGGCCTGAGCGCGGTGGGCATCGAGTTCTTCGACGCTCGCAGAATTGAGGTCAAGCCCAGAGCACTCGAAGGCCGACAGGAACGCGCCGTCCTTCATCGCAATAGTGTAGTCGTCGATCGGGATCGCGTAGTTGAGCTGGTCAGGCAGACCGAGCAGCCTGCCGCGCTTTCGTCTTAAATCCTTGAACTCTTTGAGGAACATACTTCTTCCTCTCTTGCCTAAGCGCGCATCTCCTTGGGTGTCGGTACAGATGCGCGGATTCGGGGTGTCGATGCTGAGATTGGGGCGCGTGCCGGATAGTAGTCCTGATAGCGGATGTGGCGGACGTAGACCTGGCTCAGCTGCGGATCGAACTTCGCTGCCTGGACCAACGCCCAATGGCCCACGGTCAGCAGGAACGCCCCCATCGCGACCGTGTACCAGTGGAGCCCGCCGCCGAAAATCAAAGCGGCGGCGGTGATCCAGTTGGCGATCGCCAAAGGTCGCTCCGCTCCGGCCAGCAGAATTGGGCGGGTAAGCGATTGATGAATCGCGCTTACCCGCCGCTCACCTTCAGCCATCGTCCTATCCTCCTCCGCCTAGAAGAGCGCTCCGCCCATCGGGAACAGCGTGGTCATCAGCTGGGTGGCTCCGAGCGCACAGGCGCCACCGAACGCGAGCGAGGACATCTTGCGCACGCCGGTTCCATGCTCGCTAACCGACCACATAATCCCAGTGCCGATGACGGCTGCGGTGGTGACCGCGTGGGCGACCGGTCCTTGCAAGTCGGTCTGCAGCGTTGTGAGCGGGGTGTCCCACGGAAGCGCTCCGCCCGCGGCGATTGCTGCGAAGGCCCTGACTGGCCAGACAAAAGTGATCATTCCGTAGGCGTAAGCAATCGTTACTGCCCATTTTCTCCACGTAGCCTTTTTCCCTTCCAACCGCTTCATTTCGCGTACCTCCTCTTAATTCGCAGACTTCAAAACGTTATTGCCCTGAGTCTTTGCTCGACTGCATGTTTGGGGAAGTGAGTATGAATCCATCGGTCGCGCTGTATCCGTCGACACGAACCAGCTCCTTCACGCGCCGTCCTGCAGGCGTGCGGACGATGAATGCGAGCAGGTTGATCGTCTCGGCTATGAGTTCCGGTTGAGGCGGAACGCCGGCCTCTTGTACGAGGCTGGAAAGCCTCGTGAGCGCGGCCTTGGCGCTGTTGGTGTGGATCGTTGTAACTCCGCCCGGATGGCCCGTGTTCCATGCCTTGAGGAGCGCCAGCGCCTCTGCGCCGCGCACCTCGCCGATGGTGATGCGGTCGGGCCGTAATCGCATCGTGGTGCGAACCAGTCGCGTCATGTCGGCGGCCTCGGCGGTGTGAAGCTGGACTAGGTTCTTCGCGCGGCACTGGATTTCGAGAGTGTCCTCGATGATCACATAGCGTTCGTTCGGTTCGGAACGCTCCACCATTTCGTTGATGAGCGCGCCGGCCAGCGTGGTTTTGCCCGAGCCGGTTCCGCCCGCGATTACGAGGTTGCGTCGCGAATCGATTGCTTCACGCAGGATGTCGACCTGCCCATCGCGGAGGATCTCGTCGCGGACGTAGTCGTCGAGTGTGTATAGGACCTGGGCTGGCTTGCGCATGACGCAACAGGGTTTTCGGGCAACCGGTGGAATCAGTCCTTCGAAGCGGATTCCTCCAATCAGGAGTTCGCCTTCAACAATCGGATTCACTGAATTCACCACGCTGCCGAGTGACGAGGCGACGGTGCCGATCAGGCTTTCGACCTGCGAAGCCGCGAGCACGAGGCCTGATTCGTGCATTCCCTTTGCGTACGATTCGAACCACACCCGGCCGTCCTCGTTGACGATGATCTCGGTGACGTTCGGATCGTCGATCGCGGCGAGAATCAGTGGGCCAAGTTGTCTCCGGAGCAGCTCGTCCAGCCGCCGCTCCTGAGTTTGCTGCGTCGAGATCATTCGCTGTCTCCGCGAGATTCCGCTGTGGAGTTGTCTCCTCCCCGATTCTCGCCGTTCTGGAACTCATCCGAGCTGGCAACAAGCTTCTTTCCGTTCGCGCCCGCAGATTCCATCTGCTTGATGGTGTCTTCGACCTCGAGCCGCCAGCCATGGTGCCGCCGCTTTCCACTGGCCAGAGCTCGTTCGCGCTGGGCTTCGGGAATTTCCGGCAGGTGGGTCAGCATGCTGAGTGCGAATTGATCGAGCATGGCAAGTAGCATCGTCACCTGTTTGCTCAGCGGCCGGATGGCTTGGGCGATGTAGGTACGATTCGTGTCGATAATTTTCTTTTCAGTGGCGGCCAACTTGGACTCGGAAAGGCTCACGGCCGCGCGTCCGTTTGACTGGACCAGACGCTCCTGGATGTAGCATGAGAGCGAACGGCAGAACGCTTCAGCCTCTTCCTTCAATCGAGCGAAGTCGTCGCCGCTGACGTACGCCGTAAGTTGTCGCCTCAAAGTAGTCTCTCCTTCTTCCGACCGCGGTTGACTGCAGCTGCTGTACTGCCAACCTGCTCGACGGCAAATTTCAAAAACGTGACCTGTCCGTTCGGCGGCGGTTGGGCTGCTGCCTTTGCGAGAAAGTTGGGTTCCCGCTGTGATTGACGTCCGGCAAGACCTTCCGTGTCCGGCGTGATTTGATTGGATACGGGCGATGGCGCCGCTTCGCTCGCTTTCTCGTTGGCACTTGAGTTCGCGATACGGTCAGTTTTCGACGGTGGTTGGATCGCCGCTCGCTGCTTGAAAAACGGTTCGGTGCAATAGCGAATCTTGGTGGCGCGGATCGCAGGCTGCCCGCTGGTGAAAATCAGGGCTTCGTTGGGGCCGCGACGCGTGACCTCGTCGGGCGTAATCAGAGGCCGCGCGACCTCCGGCTCCGAGAGACTGGCGCCCGTGCTGGAAAAAGTGCGGTGAGCGTGGCGGACAGTGGCCTCGCCCGCCATCTGAGAAAGCAGCCGCGCAGTTTCGATACGGTTAGGCGTGAAAGCGACGCGGGTATGGCAGTTGGAGGTGATCGCCTCGTCGTGGCCATAGGCCGCGTGAATCTGGCTCAAGTCCTGAGCGATGAGACATGACTTGATCCCGTACCCGGCGATCAGGGCAAGCGAGTCCGCAAACATATCGAGCCGTCCGAGACTTGCGAATTCATCGATCATCAGGAGCAGCCGGTGCCGGTAGCCGGTCATCGCGCGCCCGTCGCGATACTCGAGACGTTCGGTCAGACGATGAAGGATCTGGCTCAGCATCAACCTGATTAACGGCCGCAGACTGTCTTTGTGAGCGAGCGGCACGACGACGTAGAGCGAAACCGGCCGCCGATGGTTCATCAGATCCTCGATGCGGAAGTCTGAGATCGCGGTATTCGTTGCGATGACCGGGTCGCGGTAGAGTTCGAGAAACCCCTTGATTTCAGAAATGACGCCGGATCGTTCGTTGCCGCTCTTGTCGAGCAGACTGCGCATCGCGCGGGCGATAACGGGATGTGTCTTCGTGGGATTGCCCAGCGAGTCCCTCCAGCCCATTGAGCATTCAGGATCGTGGGCCGTAGTCATGATCTTTTCCAGAGTCTGGTTAATCGGCTGAGCAGGATCGGAAAGCCGGGCCTCGATACCGCTCAAAGTTGGATCGCGGTTCTCATAGAGCTGGGCGAGGGTGAACCCGGTGAAGCCTTCCACACCCGCGCGAAGCCAATGGTCGGGAAGGCCCTTGCCATTTGGGTCCATGATCATTTGGGCGATGTTGCGCACATCTCGAATTTCGTGAGGCGTGCGCAACCGGACCTCGGCAAGAGGATTGAAGCGAGCGCCGTCTTCGTCCGGTGACGCCGGCGCATACTTCAGACAGACCTGTCCCATCCGTTTCCGTGCACCGGAAGTCAGCGCCCAGTTCTCGCCTTTGAGATCGTGAATGAGGGAAGAGTGCGGCCATGTGAGGAGCGTCGGAATTACGATCCCGACGCCCTTACCGCTGCGTGTCGGCGCGAAGACCAGGATGTGCGAAGGTCCACAGTCGCGGAGATAGAAGAACCGGCCCCAGCGGCGCCATACGCCAAGGTAAACGCCGGCACGGTGCGAGAAGGGTTTCATAACTCTCGCGCGTTCGGCGATCCTGCGAAGCCACCTCGGCAACAACCGGCTTTTGTCTATGAATCCGGCCGCTAGGAGATCTCTGGTATTGGCCCAGCGCGCCGATCCATGCAGGTCGGATGGATTGCGAAACCATCTATGGCGGGCGACAGCTATCGCGCCCATCGCGACTACGCTGAGGGCAATCATCGGATAGACCGCCTCGTGCGCACACAGCTCCCAGAGCGGCGCGAGGCTCGGTTCGGAGTGCCAGCGCCACCACCAAACCATCCGGTCCCATGGATGGTAGAGCAGTCCGATCAGCGGAAAATAGCACCATGGTGCGCCGAGAGTGCGCGAGTAGCCGAAGAGTCGCGCAGCACGCTGCGTCGTCACCCAGTTGACCACAACGAAAGCCACTCCAAGCGTGAGCATAGCGACAATCTTGGTCTGCCTGAGACTCGCATCAGAGGCGGTCCCTGACAGCCGATAGGGACGCTGTTCAGCCATGGTGATCCCTCCGCTTGTCGAAGCCACGATCGAGTCCGTGATCACGGTCATGCGGCTGGCTGCGCGCCCGGCTCTTGATGATGTCTTTCGACTGTTGGCGCTCGCGAAGATTCCGTTCGTGGTCTCGCGATAGCTCCCAGCTTGCTTCGCCAACCCGCTGCGCGAGTCCAATACCTTCGAGGAACTGCAATCGCGCCAGCTCCTGCTCTGCTCTGACGCGGGAGGCGTCGCTGCGCGGTTGGAACTGCTCGTAACTTACGAGACCGGACGCGTTCGTCTTGCGTTGCAGCGTTCGATCGATTTCGGTCCATTGCTCTTTCCTGATCACGCGCTCGCGCGCACGCAGGACCTCGGGTTCAAGTCGCGGGCCGAGCTCCCTCGTCACGATCTCCTGGCTTCGTCCGCGCATGCCGAGCTTCAGGTATTCACGGTCTATCTGCAGCGGCCGTCCGTCATCGCGAACTCCTCGCACAAGCAGGTGGACATGGGCGTCGTCGGTGTTGTGATGATCGATTGCGATCCATTGAAGCTTGGTATCGAGATCGCGCTCCATCTGTCTGACCAGGCCACAGACGTGTTCCTGAAGATCCAACCGGGAGGCGTCCTCCGGCGAGACGATGAAACGTCAGAGCAATTCGTCCTTCTTCTCCCAATCGCGCACGACGACGACCATATCGATAGCGTCGTGCTCAGCATCAAAGCCCTTACCCTTGCTCTGCTCATGCTGCGCTCCTTCGCGTGACAGGTAGCGGGCGTGAGCGGCCCAACCGCCGGTATGATCGTTGCGCTTGAACGACGCTTTGACCACGGAACGGCGGGAGTAGGCGTGCGGATCCAGCGCGACCCTGCGCCATGTTTGTCCGCCGCTGAGACTGCCCCACGATTGGCGCCGAATTCCCCACCTGACTCTCACTCGCCGCAACGCAACCGCCCACCACGGAATCAGCGGACGCGGACGCTCCGTAGGCGCGAGACGGCGCTTGATATCGACCTCCTTCTGGCCGAAGAACCTACGCCGGCTCATGGCTCGACTCCGTGATCAAGGCGCGCAAGCTGACGATGAGTTGCGTTGAATTCTCTGGCGCGTGTGCACCGAGAGCCTAGATGATTTCTTTGACCTGTCCAGTGCTGAGGGTGACCAACTGCGTCGGTGACCAAGCGGTCGACGACGTAGTAGTTTCCCTTGACCCTGTAGTTCACCATCTGGGTTCCGCCGCCTGCATTCACAAGCAGCGCCGGCGCCTCGCTCGACTTCATTCCCGGTGGCATCTGGATGTACACGTGCGAGCCGTCATCAAAGGCGCGAATCGGTTTCCACGGAACGTTCGCTCCGCCCACCGTGTATGCGAAGTTGAGTTGTGCCGGATCGACGTTGGCAACCTTCACGACGTTGCCGGAATCGTCGTCCGGCGGATCGGCCGCTGCATCCTGTTGTGTCTTGGCGGCGGAGTCGGCAGTTTTCATCGCCGTCATCAGCTCGTCGGGGTAGTAGAACTCGACCTCCTGCATCGCTTGGCCTCCGCGCGAGCGGAGCAGCAAGTGGTAGATGTGCTTCGTCGTGTAGATCGTGAGGTTGGTTTGGATACCCGCAGCTTGCGGCTTAACCGCGATATGCGGCACAGGGTTTCGCGGGTCTCCCGAGGAAGCGGGCGTTGCCATCCAGCGCTCGCTGTCGCCAATGGCAACGTCGGTGATTGTCTCTCCTGGCTGCAGCTTAATGTCAGACGTTCGTAGCGGCTCGCAATCGAGTGCCGGCTGGGGTCCTTGGTTATACGGATAGAGTGTGTAGCCCGGTGTTCTGTAGATCGCCCAATCGCCGCTCTTGTCGTGCTCTTTGACCGCCTGCTGAACCCCGGGCGGCTGCGCTGCTAGGATCTGGGCCGGAGTTGGCAGGGCTGGCGGCGGTTCCGCTTTCGGTTCGGCTTCGGTTACCGCTGCGCTCCTTCGCGTGACAGGTAGCGGGCGTGAGCGGCCCAACCGCCGGTATGATCGTTGCGCTTGAACGACGCTTTGACCACGGAGGCGGGAGTAGGCGTGCGGAGTCACGCAAAAGTCTGCGCCATGTTTGTCCGCCGCTGAGAACTGCCCCACGACTGGCGCCGAATTCCCCACCTGACTCTCACTCGCCGCAACGCAACCGCCCGCCACGGAATCAGCAGACACGGAGTTTTCCGTAGGCGCGAGACGGCGCTTGATATCGACCTCCTTCTGGCCGAAGAACCTACGCCCGGCTCATGGCTCGACTCCGTAATAGAGGCGCGCAAGCTGACGATGAGTTTGCGTTGAATTCTCTGGCGCGTGTGCACCGAGAGCCTAGATGATTTCTTGACCTGTCCAGTGCTGAGGGTGAC
>CAWKKB010000010.1:0-828761 GCA_963850125.1 uncultured delta proteobacterium
GGTTTCCTCGCCTTAACTCGCCGTGATATTTAATCTATTCCGCGCGGGGCTTGCCCTTCGGCTTCCGCAATCGAGGAGGTTTGATGTTTTCATCGATCGACGACGTAATCGAGCGATTCGCCAAGAACAATTATATCGCGAGCCGGCGAATCGCGACCGTCATCTACCTGGCGAGTGAAATGCGCAAGCCCATCCTGGTCGAAGGACCCGCCGGCGTCGGCAAGACCGACCTGGCCAAGGTGCTTGCCGCGTCGCTCGGCTTCGACATGATTCGCCTCCAGTGTTACGAGGGCCTCGACGAGGGCAAGGCGCTCTACGAATGGGAGTACGCCAAGCAGCTCCTTTACACGCAAATCCTCAAGGACAAAATCAGCGAAGTGTTGGTCGGTGCGAAGGGCCTCACTGAGGCCGTCGATCGAATCGCAGCGCAGGACGAAGTATTTTTCTCCGAGCGCTTCGTGCTGCCGCGTCCGCTGCTCAAGGCGATTTCCAGTGAGCAGCCGTCGGTGCTGCTGATCGACGAGATCGACAAAGCCGACGCCGAGTTCGAAGCGTTCCTGCTGGAGCTGCTGTCGGACTTCCAGGTCACTGTGCCGGAGTTGGGAACGCTCAAGGCCAAGCACATTCCGCTGGTCGTGCTGACCTCGAACAACGCGCGCGAAATGTCTGACGCGCTGAAGCGCCGATGCCTGCATCTCTACATCGATTTTCCCGATCGCGCGCAGGAACTGGCGATCGTCAAGCTCAAGGTACCGGAAGCCGCAATCAAGCTCGCCGAAGAAGTCGTCACCGTCGTGCAATCGCTGCGCAAGCTAGATCTCAAGAAGACGCCGGGCATCAGCGAGACGCTCGATTGGGTCAAGGCGCTGACTCTCCTCAACGTGAACAGCCTCGACCAGGAACTGGTGACCGAGACCCTCGACACAATCGTCAAGTACGAAGGCGACGTTCGCAAAGCGCAGGAAGAGCTCAAGGATTACGTGCGCCGAGTGCGCGCGCGTCGCGGCACTGAAGCCGGCAGCGACAAGGATCTTCTGAATTGAAGATGAGTCGCGCGAACGGTCATCCTGAGCCCGGCGAGGGATCCCGTGCGACGCGGACGTTTGGTAGAATAGGGCAGGGCATCACCGCATCATGCAAGAAAAGCTCGTAGAATTTGCGAACCTGCTGCGCGAGAACGGCGTGCGCGTCTCGCTGGCGGAAACGCTCGACGCCTTCAGCGCGTCCGAAGTCACCGGCCTGAACGAACGCGATGCGTTCCGCGCCGCGCTGCGCTCCACGATGGTCAAGCGGGCCAGCGAATTGCCCGTGTTCGAGGAGCTGTTCGACATCTACTTCTCCGGCCTCGGCGAGATCATCAAGCAGGCGAGCCAGGCGGTGCAGAACGCGCTCTCGATGTCCGACCAGGAATTTCAAAAATTCCTGGACGAAGTCGAGAAGATGCTCAAGAAAGAGGGCAAGAGTCTCTCCGAGCTCGCCAAGCAGCTTTTGCAAAACAACTCGGGCGAGATGGAGCGGAAAATCCGCGAGGCCTCGCGCGCCGTCAAGCTGCAGGGTATCGAGCGCACCATCGAGGAAAATTATTTCGCGCGCGCGCTCGCCCGCCAGCTGGGGCTGGACAAAATCGAAGCCGAGATCAAGGAACTGCGCGAGCAGCTCGAGAAGATGGATATCGGCTCCGAGCTCAAAGCCAAAATGGAAGAGTACCTCGAGCGCCGGCTGAAAGCGCTCGACGATATTATCCGCCGCTACGTCCGGATGGAGCGCGAGAAGCGCGATATCAAGCAGAAGGAAGACCAGCGCCTCAACCAGATCGGCGAGAAAAGCTTTTACTACCTCACCGAAGAGGAGCTGAAAAAAATGAACGAGGCGGTGACGCGCCTCGCCCAGCGCCTCAAGAACGTGATCACCGTCCGCCGCAAACGCTCGAAGAAGGGCCGCTTCGATATCAAGCGCACGCTGCGCCAGAACCTCGAGTATGGCGGAGTGCCGTTCAAGCTCCGCTTCGAGAAGCGCAAGAGGGAGAAGCCGCAGGTCGTGATCCTGTGCGACGTATCGGATTCGGTGCGCAACGCGTCGCGCTTCATGCTGCAGTTCGTGTACTCGCTGCAGGATCTTTATTCGCGCGTGCGCAGCTTCATTTTCGTCGCCGACATCGGCGAGGTCACCGAATGCTTCCGCAACAACGACGCCAAGGAGGCGCTCGACGTCGCGCTCAAGGGCGATATTATCAACGTGTATGCCCATTCGAATTTCGGCTACGCGTTCCGCAACTTTGTCACCGATCATCTCGGCGCGGTGAACAAGCGCACGACCGTGATCGTGCTCGGCGACGCGCGCAACAACTACAATCTCCCGCACGATTGGTGCTTGCGTGAGATCCGCCAGCGCGCGAAAAGAGTGATCTGGTTAAATCCTGAAAGCCGCAACACGTGGGGCTTCGGCGACAGCGAGATGGATCGCTACGCCCCGCATTGCGATCTGGTGGAAGAGTGCCGCAATCTCAACCAGCTTTACCGCGTCGTCGATCGCCTGGTCGCAGGCTGATCGACTCGATCGTTGCGGCTGCGCAGCTTGCTCGGTTGACCACACGGCGACTTTGGGCCAAGATATTCTCTCCGGGTGATGAGCGGAAAATCCACTCGAATCCGCGCGCGCTTGATGAGAAACGGTTAAAGAGCCCGTCTATGGCTGGTCACAGGGAAGATTTTATTTTGATGATCGTGGGCGGAATTACGCTCGATCCGTCCACCAAGATGCCGATCGTCGTTCTCAAAGATCCCGACAACAAGCTCAATCTCCACATCTGGATTGGTCCGCTCGAGGCGACCGCGATGGCCACCGAGCTCGAAGGGATCAAGCCGCAACGCCCGATGACTCACGATCTGCTGCGCAACCTGATGACGGAGTTCGGCGCGACGGTCGAGTCGGCCGAGATTACCGAGCTGCGCGAGAATACCTACTTCGCACGAATCCAGGTGAAGACCCGCGACGGCAAGGCGCTGGAAATCGATTCGCGCCCGAGCGACGCGATCGCGCTGGCGCTGCGCACCAAGTCGCCAATCTACGTTTCCAAGAAAGTGCTCGAGGCCTCCAGCGAGCTCCACGAATCCCAGGGCGAACAGCAGACTTCCGATCAGAACCTCGCCGGCGTCTCGCGCGACAAGTGGTCGGAGATCCTCGAGCGGATGTCGCCCGAGGATTTCAAATACAAGATGTAGGGCGCGTGCGCGCTGACTCTTCTGGTCTTCTGCCGGGCGGCGCCCGCTGGAGCATTCGATGCCGCCGACTACTCATCGCCGAAAATTAAGTCAGAAAGAACTTCGGGCGCCCGACGAGTTCACGACCTTCATCGACAACGCGCGCGACTTCTTCGTCAATAATCTCACCCAGGTGATTGTCTCGACCGTGGTCGTCGTCGTGGTCGGCGCGATCGTGATTGGCGTGTACTACTACGAGCGCAATCGCGACAGTGTCGCGTCATCGCGCTTCTACGACGCGATCACCGCGCTCAACGCCGGCCAGAACAAGGCTGCCGAGACCCAATTCAAGCAACTCGCCGATGCAGAGCCGGGCCGCCGGCTTGGACGGCTCGCGCGCTTCTACCTCGCGAGCGCATACATTGCCGACGGCGACCTGCCGAATGCGCGCGATTCGCTGGTCGCGTTTCTGGCGGAAGAGCGCGACCCGTTGTTCCGCAGCCTCGCGCTGACGAACCTCGCGGTGGTGTACGAGCGAATGTCCGACTGGAAGAAGGCGGCCGGAGCTTATCAGCAGGCGGCCGCCGATCCGGGACCGGAGCAGGCGAGGGCGGAGTTGGGTGTGGCGCGGATGCTCGCGAAGTCGGGCGACCAGCAGGGCGCGATTGCCGCGTATCGCGGCTTCCTCAACGCTCATCCGTTTGCGCAGCAGAGGCAGGACGTAGTGGAATCGCTGGCGCTGCTCGGCGCCCCCGCCGACGCGTCGCCGATCCCTTCAGCACCCGGCGCGAGCCCGCAACAGGTTCTTGTTCATTAGTAGATGACGCCGACGGCGATTTCTTCGCCAGCTCGGAATCCATCACAAAAGAGATCACCTTGCTGTCGGAGCCAGTTCGACGGCTAGGGTTTAGAATCGCGCTGGCGCGTTTTTGACTGATGGTTAACAGGAGTGTTATAGCTCGCGAGCCGGTATATAGGTGTGTCGTAGGCGAGCTTTCCGTGAATAGATCGATTGCGCGGTTCGCCGTGGTTGCAATCACGGTTGCGATCGTCACAACCGCATTCGCGTCGACCGCCGATCAAATTGCGGATCGCGTCCTCGGACAGATCGGCTTCTCACAAAGCACATTGGATTTCGGCGGCCCCAACGCGCTCAATGGTCCGTCAGGCGCTGCCGTGGACGGTCAGGGAAATCTCTACGTGGTCGACCAGGGGAACAACAGGGTTCTTGGCTTCGCCGGCGCCGCCTCGTTTCTAAATGGCGTCAGCGCGAACCTCGTGATCGGCCAGCCGGATTTCTACAGCAGTCGATCGGGGTATCCGACCGTCGCATCGAGTTCGTTGAACCAGCCGATAGCGGCGGCAACCGATCCCGCGGGTAATCTTTACGTCAGCGATTTCGGCGATAATCGCGTGGTCGAATACGACGCGCCATTCGCCAGCGGATATACCGCGGGAGAGCCCGCGAGCATCATCTTCGGGAACACAAGTTCCAGCACCACTTCCACGGGATGCATGATAGGCGAACCGATGCCCAGCCCCGACAATCTTTGCGACCCTACCGGAGTGGCCTCCGATGCTCAGGGAAACCTGTTCGTCACTGATTCCGGCTACAACCGGATTCTGCTGTATCTGAACCCGAAAGCCCCGGGCGGAGGTACTCCCGGCGTCTCCGGTTCTGCGGGTGATACCACCGCCGATTTGGTCTTTGGTCAGAACAACAGCTTCACCCGCTTCGTGACCTGTACGACGAACCCGCAACAACCCACTACCGCGTCGAGTCTGTGCATACCGGATGGATGGACTGGCGGACTGGCCGTGGATTCGGGGGGTGACCTGTTCGTCGCGGACGTGTTTAACGCTCGGGTTCTAAAGTACGATACGCCGCTTAATCCCAACAGCGGTGAACCGGGAGCCGGCGATACGGTCGCTGATGTGGTGATCGGTCAAAACGGCTTCTCCTCGGCGGCGCAATGCTCCAAAAAGCGGCGCGAGAGCGCGAGCGTGTTGTGCGAACCTCAGGGGCTTGCGGTCGATGCGATGGGTAACCTGTATATCTCGGATGCGAACCGCGTACTTGAGTTCGATCATCTTCGTTTGAAGGGCCCGCAGATCGCGCAGCGCGTCTATGGCCAGAAAAACTTCAACTCGTACATTTGCGGACTTCCTACCGCTGATTCTCTCTGCAACCCGCTGCTCCCCGCCGTGGACGGAGCAGGACAGTTATTCGTGCCCGATTGGCAGAACAACCGGCTCCTTATCTATGACACTCCGCTAGTCTCCACCGTCGCCAGCCGCGAACTGGGGCAGATCGATTTCACGCACGGCGATGCGGACTTTCCAGGGCCCCGAGGCTTTTCCTATCCATCCGCGACCGTCGCTGACGCCAACGGACATCTGTACGTTGCCGATCAAAATCGAGTGCTGGGATGGGCGAGCGCTCAGGGATTCGTCAACGGCCAGCCGGCTGACCTGGTACTCGGACAGCCCGACTTCTACTCGACGAGCTGTCATCTCCTGGGACCTCCGTCATGTAGTGGAGCTGTCAGTTGTTCGAAGAAAAAACCCACCACAAAACCGGACCGGAGATCGCCGTTGATGTGCTCGCCCCAAGGCCTCGCCGCTGATGATGCAGGAAACCTGTTCGTCGCTGATACCGACAACAACCGCGTGATGAGCTTCGCAAATCCTTTTGACGCGTGCGCGGGAAAGTTCCCCTGCGTCGGTGCGCCCCCGACGTATATAGTCGATGGCAAAGCTGCTTCGTCCGATTGCCGCAAGCCAAGCGCCCATACTCTCTGCCAACCCGAACAGATTGCGCTAGACCATAGCGGCGACCTGTGGATAACCGATTATTCCAATTCCCGAGTCGTGCTGGTCGAGGGTTTGAGCACCCCTTCTAAAACCAGACAGCCACCGGGTACGCACATTATTCCCCTCAATGCGCAGTTGGTCATTGGACAGGGTCCAAGCGGTGCGCAATTCAACTCGAAACAATGCAACCTCTTCGATCCCACCAATCCGATGCCGAGCGCGGACACCCTATGTTACCCGGATGGGGTCGCGGTCGACGCAAACGGAAATGTTTACGTATCCGATTCCGGCAACGGCCGGCTCCTCGAGTATGACAATCCGCTCTCGATGACGCCGGGTACTCCCGGAGTCCCGGGCAGCGCCGGCGACGTTACCGCGGATCGAGCGTTCGACGCCGGTGGCAGCTTTACTCTGAACAATTGCGGCGTGACCGCCGACCAACTATGTACGCCCGAACAACTTTCGGTCGACTCGCAGAATAATTTGTATGCGGTGGATGACAATCGCGTATTGGAATACCTGAATCCCACAGCAGCAGGTGGCGGAACCCCGGGAACACCAGGCAGTCCCGGCGATACCACCGCCGACGTGGTATACGGCCAGCAAGGCAGCTTCACTTCTTCCGTCTGCGGCGGCGGGGTCTACACGACTATCGTGGACGCCGCGACTCTTTGTCAGCCGATTGGAGTGACAGTCGATCCCGGCGGCAATGTCTATATTTCCGACAGCGCAAACTATCGCCTGCTCGCTTTCACTTATCAGGGTAGTCCGTGACGAAAGATTTCTGTCTATAGTCCGGAACTCAATTTTGACTATTCGGGCGCGCGGTGGGTTATGATGCGCCGATGAATCAAGCCACTGCGCCTTGTAGAAACCAGCTCAAGAGCATCGCGCGACGAGCGATGCTTCAGCGAGGTTTGTTGCCGGACTTTTCCGCCGACGTGATGGCGGAGACCGACTCCATTACGAAAGCGGCCACCGCGTCGGATCCATCGCTAAGGGACCTTCGGCGCTTGCTGTGGGCGTCGATCGACAGCGACGATTCGCTCGACCTCGATCAGCTCTCGGTCGCGGAGCAACTCGCGGGCGGAGCGGTAAAGATTCTCATCGCGATCGCCGATGTTGATGCGATCGCAAAAAAAGGATCGGCTATCGATGGGCACGCGCGGACCAATACCACTTCGGTTTATACGGCCGCGGAAATTTTCCCGATGCTGCCGGAAAAGCTCTCGACCGATCTGACGTCACTGGCGGATCGCAAAGACCGGCTGGCGATCGTGATCGAGTTTGAGGTCGGCGCCGACGGTGAGGTTGGGAAGTCGGATATCTACCGCGCTACCGTGACGAATCGCGCGAAGCTCGCGTACAACAGCGTCGCGGCGTGGCTGGATGGGGGAGGGCCCGAGCCGGCGCCGATCTCCAGGGTTCCCGGTCTCGACCAGAATCTCCGCTTACAAGATCGCGTCGCGCAGGCGATGAAAAAGCGGCGACATCAGAATGGCGCGCTGACGCTCGAGACGATCGAAGCGCGGCCGGTGTTCGACGGCGACTCGCTTCGGGATTTGCAGGCAGATCAGAAGAATCGCGCGACTGAGCTGATCGAAGACTTCATGATTGGGGCAAATGGGGTGACGGCGCGCTACCTCGAGCAGAGAGGTTTTCCGGCGCTGCGCCGCGTTCTGCGTTCGCCCGAGCGTTGGGCGAGAATTGTGCAATTGGCAAGAGACGAGGGCGGACCTCTTCCGCCGAATCCCGATTCCAAGGCGCTCCAGGAGTTCCTTGAGGAGCGACGACAGGCGGATCCGGAGCACTTCCCAGACCTGTCACTTTCAGTGATCAAGCTGCTGGGGCGCGGCGAATATGTGGTCGACTTTCCCGGCCAGCCAGTGGCCGGACACTTTGGACTTGCAGTGAACGACTACACCCATTCGACGGCGCCTAACCGGCGTTTTCCCGATCTGATCACGCAGCGACTGTTGAAGGCAGCGCTCTCCGGGACACCTAGCCCGTACAGCTCCGACGAGCTTAACGACTTGGCTGGACACTGCACGGACCAGGAGGATAACGCGAGCAAGGTGGAGCGGCAGGTGCGGAAGTCGGCGGCCGCGCTGCTGCTCGAGTCGCGCGTCGGGGAGCGGTTCGACGGGATTGTGACGGGAGCTTCGACGAAAGGAACCTGGGTGCGAATAGATAATCCGGCGGCGGAAGGAAGAGTCGTGCGAGGGGACAAGGGCTTTGATGTTGGAGACCATGTCACGGTCGAGCTGGTCGATACCCATGTCGAGCGCGGCTTCGTTGATTTCGCGGGGGTCCGAAAATCATGAAGCTGCGCAAATCCGATCCACCGGCCATTTCGCCGCTGGCTTACAAGGACGAGAAGTTTCTCGACAGCGACGAAGCTCGTCCAATGCGGATTCTTGCGGAATATCTGCAACCCCTTCGGATTTTTTGCCGCGAGCAGGTACACGAGACGGTCGTGTTCTTCGGATCGGCGAGGATTACTCCCGACGGCCCGCTCGGACGCTATTACCAGGATGCGCGCGAGCTGGCGAAACTGGTCACCGCGTGGTCGAAGGGTCTTCGATCGCATGCTCACCGTTACGTGGTCTGCTCGGGAGGCGGTCCGGGCATTATGGAGGCGGCCAATCGCGGCGCCTCCGAAGCTGGAGGACGGACGATCGGGCTGAACATCGGGCTGCCGCACGAGCAGCGGCCCAACCAGTACATCACGCGCGGGCTATCTTTCGAATTTCACTATTTTTTCATGCGCAAGTTGTGGTTCGCGCATCTTGCGCGGGCGCTGGTGGTTTTCCCCGGAGGCTTCGGCACGCTCGATGAAATGATGGAGATCCTGACCCTGCAGCAAACACAAAAGCTGGATCGCCCGATCACAGTGCTGCTCTACGGATCCCAATACTGGAAGGAGATCATCAACTTCGACGCGCTGGTGCGCCACGGCACGATCAGCGCGGAGGATCTCGAACTGTTCAGCTTTGCCGACGATCCAGCGGCGGCGCTGCGCCTGTTGCAGAAGGGACTAAAGGCGCATCCTGAGGAAGAGCCGCCTGCGTTTGCGCATTCGTGCACGCCTCGAGGCCGGGGCGGCTGAGCATTGCGGAAATCGCCGCATCAGGGGAGGGCGCCGATTCGCGCCAGCTCCTATTGGTTCGTAGCTGACGCCGACGACCCTTTGCTCGCGAGCTCCGAGTCAATCACGAAGTCCAGAATCTTCCCGTCGGGCAGTCCGACTACCGGAATTCCATTGACGAAGAACGTCGGCGTGGACGTGACTCGAATCGTGTTGCCGTCGAGCTGATCCTGTTTGACGCGCGCCTCGGCCTGCGGGCTGTCCATGCACGCCTTCAGCGAAGGCTCGTCGAGTTTCTGAGTCTTCGCCAGCTTGTCGACATTGTCCTGAATATTTTTGGCGTTGATCGATCCCTGGTTCGTATAGAAGTAGCGCGCGAACTCCCAAAACGCCGCCGGGTTCTGCAACCGCGCGCACTCGGCCGCCTCCGCGGCTTTCATCGCCCACGGATGCACGTTCAGCGGGTAGGCTTTGAAAATCACCTTCACCTTGCCCTTGTAGGTCGTGTTGACGAGAGTCTCGATCACGCTGAATGCATGCGCGCAGAAAGGGCATTCGAAGTCGGCAAACTCAACGATAGTCACCGGAGCGTCCGCGGGTCCTTGCGTCGGCCGATCGTCAAGGCTCACGCTGCCCATATTGACCCGTCCCCAGGGCTCCGTGCTGGTGTCGATGAATTGCCCGATGATCGCCTTGTCCTCATTTTTATCGAAGAACAGCGTGGTCGAGATGGTCTGTCCCTGTTCGTTGCTGACGAATAGCTGGCGCGCGAACAGCCCTGCAATTGGCGTCTTGAAAGCGGGCCCGAGTTTGATCAATTCGGGACTGGGAATTTTAAAGTGTTTCTGCAGGTATGTCTTCATCGCCGCGTCTTTGGCGGGATCGGTAGCGATCGGAACAGCTGCGACAGGGGAGACTCCAGCAGCATCCTGCGCGAGCGCGGGGCCGCGGGATCCGAGCAAGATCATCGCGCCGATAACAAAGAATGCGCCCATACCAGCCATCCACTTGCCGCGCTGGAACTTCGCATAAGAAGTATTATGTAAACTAGAATGTTTGGGTAGAAACCGAAAAAGGCCTGAAATCATTGATGCTCCAACGTTCTCCAGTTCAAGATTTATTGTGTCCGGCTTAGAATAGAGGCAAATACAGCCGGGGAATTCCGCACAGTTTTAGCTAATCGCGACGGCTCCGTACAGCGCCTGATTCCTTGCCTGTCGCTGGGGGCTTGTGGCCGAGCGCGCCCAATGCCCGGCGCGCTATGAAATTCTGCGGCTCGATCTTGAGCGCTTCCTGGTAGTACGCGATTGCAGTCGCGGCGCGAGCCAAACCGGTCGCGCATTGACCCATCGCGACCAGCAGTTCGACGTGGTCGGCGCCAAATTCCCGGGCATGCTTGAGCGCGACCATCGCGTCGGCGAATTTTTCCTGCTCTGCAAGAGCGAGGCCGAGTCTCAGCATCGCCTCGGCGTTCAGCGGGTCGAGGTCGAGCGCGTCGCGATACATCGAGAGCGCCGAGCGCCTGGCGCCCTTCGCATATAAGTCGCGCGCAATGGAGGCCATCCGCGTGCCCTCTTCGGTCCATCCGCGGAACTCGATTTCCACCGTTATTTCGTCGTGCGCGACTTCAGCCTTGACCAGCTTCAGCTTGTCGCCCAGGTATTCGCGCAGGCGTTGGAGAACCGCGTCGCCGTTGGTCTCGGGCGACTCGAGGAACGCGAGCCCCACCGGATCGCCGACATGATCGATTCGCCGGATCACGAGCGATCGCCGCGCGCGTAACCTTCTCGGTGGCGCCTGCTTGTCAGACGCGCTCATTGGGATCGAAAAGTTTGCGATACTCGTCGAGTGCGAAGCGGTCCGTCATCCCGGCGATGTAATCCGCGACCGCCCGCGAAATCGGTTCGCCGTACCGCTCGGCGCGCGCCACCACGTGCTCGGGCATCTGGCGCGGCTCGGTCATGTAGGTTTCGAACAGGGCGGCGAGCACCCTCCCCGCTTTTTCGGTCATCCGGCTGACCCGGTAATGGCGATACAATCGATCGCGCATCACGTTCTTGATTTCGTCGACCTTCGGGCTCATCGCAGAGCCGAACGATGCGAGCACCCTTCCCGCTTTGCGCACGTCCTCGACGCTGCGGATTTTGTGGCGCTCCAGTTCGCCTGCGAGATTGCTCATGAGGTCGGTGGACATCGCGTCGATCATCCTGATGACGGTCTGGTAGCGAAGAATGCGCATCTCGGCCGAGGGAGCCGCGTCACTCGCCGCCGCCGCGGACTCTCTGAATAGCACGGAAGCATTGAGCTCCTCGACGCTGAGCATCTGCGCCTTCAACCCGTCGTCGACGTCGTGCGCGAGATATGCGATCTCGTCAGCCAGATCGACGATTTGCGCCTCCAGGCATGGATAGGTGCTGGCGTCGAATTCCTGCGCGGCCGGGCGATCCTGGAAATGCGAATGCTTGACGATTCCCTCGCGCACCTCGAAGCTCAGGTTGAGCCCGCGAAAATTCGGGTAGCGAGTCTCGATCCAATCGACCGTGCGCAGACTCTGCGCGTTATGATCGAAGCCGCCGTGCGGCGTCATCAGCTCGTTGAGCACTTTCTCGCCGGCGTGGCCAAACGGAGTATGCCCCAGGTCGTGCGCGAGGGCGACCGCCTCGGCGAGTTCCTCATTGAGGCCGAGCGCCCGCGCAATTGTGCGCGCGATTTGCGCGGCTTCGAGCGTGTGCGTCAGGCGAGTGCGGTAGTAATCGCCCTCGTGATTTACGAAAACCTGGGTTTTGTATTCGAGGCGTCGAAACGCGGCCGAGTGAACGATGCGGTCGCGATCGCGCGCAAACACTGTGCGCATCGGATGTTCGGGTTCGGGAAAGCGACGGCCGCGACTGGCCCGCGACGCCATCGCATACGGCGCCAGCGTGCGCGCCTCGATTTCCTCCAGCTCCTGCCTCGTCCGCAGCATCGCAGCCATTATCCAGCGGTTGCGTTCAACACCCGAGATGGTACCACGCCGACGACGGCTCCCGAAGCACCTCGCTCGACATCGATGAACATGCTGCGGGCCTATGCCGCGGCGCCGGGGTTCTTATAATTGAGATTGGTTTTAGTCGAAGTGCGTTGCATTCGAATCGGGCGAGCGATCGGGCGAATGGTTTTCGCGATCGCGATGACCGCTCTCTTCGCCGCGTGTGCGACGAGTCGGCCGGCGCAACTGCCGCCTCCAACTGCTGCAATTGCGGCACCGCAGCCAACACCGACGCCGCAGGTAGTCGGGATGGCGTCGTGGTACGGCCCGGGTTTTCACGGGCGCAAGACCTCGGCCGGCGCGTACTACGATCAGGAGGACCTGACAGCGGCGTCGATCGATTTCCCCTTGGGCAGCCGCGTGATGGTCACGAATCTCGACAACGGCCGTTCGGTCGAAGTGACGATCACCGACCGCGGACCGTTCCTGAAAGGCCGCAAGATCGACCTCTCGCACAAGGCGGCGCGCGTGATCGGGATGATAGATCCAGGGACCGCGCGCGTTCGCATCTCGCTTATCAGCAAACCTGCCGGGACCCGCGAGGTAGGCGCGCCGCTGCGCTACGTCGTCCAGGCCGGATCGTTTGCCGAGCAAGAGAACGCAGAGCAGCTGCGAAATAAACTGGCCGCTTACTATCCCGACGTACACATCGATCAGCTTGATGCCAACCATCACCGCTATTACCGTGTACGGATGGGCGCGTTTGCCACC
Source organism: uncultured delta proteobacterium (assembly GCA_963850125.1). Lineage (GTDB taxonomy): Bacteria > Desulfobacterota > Binatia > Binatales > Binataceae > Binatus. Next base: position 12,842 of record CAWKKB010000010.1, read on the forward strand.
CGCGCGGCAGCCGAAGCGCGCGCGTCCGACTCAGCCAGATTTGGATTTCCAGTCGTAATCATCACCGAATGACCAGCCGAGGCAGCTACTTCGCACGACGGCTCTGGTGGCCGGTCTGCGCTATCGTCGCCCTGATTTTTTTGCGCGGATGCGCCTACTCGCTGGTCAACGGCGACCGGGTCAACTCGCAGCAAGCTGCAAAAATTGAGGCGGGCATCCAGGATATTCGTCAGCTTCGATTCAAGCGGCCGGTTCCACTCGTCGTGAAAACGCCCGACGAAGCCGAATCGATGATGGAAGCGGATATGATGCGTGACTACACCGACGACCAGCTCAAGGCCGACTCGGTGGCCGGTGCGCTCACCGGTCTATACCCAGCGGGACTTGACCTCAAGGCTGCATCGCTCAAGCTGCTCAAGAGCCAGGTCGCGGGCTTTTACGATCCGCATGGCAAGGAGATGGTCCTGGTGGAGGGCGGCGCCGATCTTGGCATCTGGAACAGCGCGGCTCAATTTATGGTTCAGCGCGACGTCGTCGGCGAGATGCTGCTCGCGCATGAACTGACGCACGCGCTGCAGGATCAGAATTTCGATCTGGAATCGAGTCTCGACAAAGTTAAGAACAACGACGATCGCGAGCTTGCGCTCAAGTCAGTAGCCGAGGGCGATGCGACTATCGCGGGCTTCGCATACGTTATGGGGCGCATGGACGACAGCACCGCGGACGCGCTCGCCAATAATCTCAAACAGCTCCCGCAGGCTCTGGCAGCCGAGGTGCCGAATACTCCTGAGGGCCTCAGCGCTCCGCTGGTCTTCCAATATTCCGAAGGCGTCCGCTTCGTTGCCGAGGCGTATCGGCGCGGCGGATGGCGCGCGGTCGACGCGCTCTATCGCAACCCGCCGCAGTCCAGTCACCAGATTCTGCATCCATCGCTCTACTTCGACAGCAAAGCTCCGGCGCCGCGAATCGAGCTCGCCGGCTATGAGGGCATCATGAGCGGATGGAAAAAAGCCGACGACGATACTTACGGCGAGTTGTTGCTACACGTGATCCTCGAGCGCAATCTCGGCAAGCAATCGAACGAACTCGGACTCGCCTCGCGATGGATTGCCGACCGCATGATCATCTTGCAGGAGAGCCGCGGCGTGAACGTCATCTGGATGCTTGCGTTCAGCGACGCGCAGACCGCCAGCCATTTCGCCGTCGTCTACGATACTTTGCTCGATCGTTTGCTCGGCGACTCCACTCCGCATCGCATCGATGTGCGCTCGAACGCGGTGCTGGTCGTAATCGGTGCGGGCGCTGATTATTTCGAAACTCTCGCGCCGGCAATCTGGAACGCGAGCACGATCGAAACCGGCGGCGTCACCGCGCGTATCGAGCCGTCAGGAAACTCACTCTTCCAATAGATCCCTGCCCTACCCTACGTCGCCGAGACTGAAGCCCAGCGCCAGCATTTTTCTGACAGCAGCGCGCGCGCCTTCCGATTCCCGGCTCGACAGTGACGGATCGCGCGCGATCCACTCGTCAGCCAGCTTGCGCGCGCGTTCGATAGTGCGATGGTCGCGAATCAAATGCACGAATTTCAGCGGCAGCGCTCCCGTTTGTCGTTCGCCAAGCAGATCGCCGGGCCCTCGCAGCCGCAAGTCGGCCTCCGCAACCGCAGCGCCGGTCGTGCATTCGCGCATGGTCGCGAGACGCTCGAGTGTCGCGTCGTCCGCATCGCTCGACGCCACGATACAACAGCGCGAGGTCTTTTCGCCGCGCCCCACTCTGCCGCGCAGCTGATGCAACTGCGCCAGGCCGTAGCGCTCCGCCGCGACCACCACGATTATCGTCGCCTCCGGCACGTCGATCCCCACCTCGACAACGGTCGTGCAGACCAGGATGTCGATTGCACCGTTACGAAATTCACGCATCGCGCGATCTTTCTCAGTCGCACTCATCCTGCCGTGCATCGTGCCGATTCTCGCGCCGCGCAACGCCCCCTTCTTCAAGCGCGCGGCTGTGGCTGACACCGACTTGGCCTCGTCTTCGTCGCCATCGATAAACGGCACGACGTAGTACGCGCGTCCGCCGTCTTCGATCTCGGCGCGCAAACTATGATGGACCTTCTCGATATCACGCTCGGGGTAAATCTCGGTTGCGATCGGCGTGCGTCCCGCTGGCAGTTCATCCAGAAAAGACACGTCGAGATTAGCAAACAGGCTCATCGCCAGGCTTCGCGGGATCGGCGTTGCCGTCATCATCAGCAGATTCGCCTTCGGCCCCAGCGCTTTCATCTTCGCGCGATCGAAAACGCCGAAGCGATGCTGCTCGTCGATCACGCCGAGCGCGAGCCCCCGCATTCGCACCCGCTCCTGAATCAGCGCATGGGTACCGAACACCGCACTGATCTCGCCGCTCGCGAGCCCGCGCAGAATCTGGTTGCGCGCCGCGCCCGTCACGCTGCCGGTGAGCAGCGCGTGGCGTACACCGAGCCGCCCGCACATGCGCGCGAATCCTCGCCAATGCTGTTCGGCGAGCAGTTCAGTCGGCGCCATCATCGCAGCCTGATGCCCACATTCGATGGCGCGAATCATCGCCCAGAACGCGACGAGCGTCTTGCCGCTGCCGACATCGCCCATCAGCATCCGGTTCATCTGGTTGGGCCGGGCAAGATCGAAGCCGATTTCCTCGATCGCACGCGACTGCGATGCAGTTAGCGCAAACGGCAGTTCCTCGATCATCCTCGCGCCAAGGCTCTCTGAGCCATCGAGCGCGACCCCGACCCGTCGTGCGCCGCGGAGCCGTTCGATCGAAAGCGCCAACTCGAACGCGAACAGCTCATCGAATGCGAGGGCGCGATGGCCGCGCGAATCGCCGTTTGCCAACGCGTCGAATTTGGCATCGGGCGGCGGATCGTGAAGATAATTCAGCGCCTCGCGAACTGTCGGAGTCTCGCCGCGCACTTCGTCAGGGATAGCTCCGCGAATCGAATCGGCTGCCTCGAAGAGAGCTCGCTTGACCATTCCAGCGAACAGTCGCTGTCCAACAATCGAAGGCAAACGATAAACGGGTCGAATACCTTTGGGCCCACCGTCCGACATCCGATGCAATTCAGGCTGCACGATCTCGATACCGCCGTCCGCATCTGCAGCAACTCGCCCCCGCACCAGAACGCGCTCGCCACCGGGCAAATAACCGCGCATGTACGCCGGCAGGTTGAACCACACGACGCGTATCTTCCGCCCGCTCACATCGAGCCAACCCGAAGCGAGCCGACGCCATCGCGAGCCGCGCATCGGCCGCTCGGAGATTTTCCCAAGCTCGCCTTCAACGACGACGAAATTCCCCGCGCGCAGATCTTTGGCGGACGAACGCGTGCGCCAATCCTGGTAATGAGCCGGCAAATGGAAAATCAAATCGCCCGCGGTAACGATCCCGCGCGCTTCCAGAGCCTTCGCGCGCTTGGGCCCGATCCCGGGCATCGAACCAACGGCGGTATCAATCCGAAATTCCAGTACAGGGGCAGTTACTTTGCGGGAGAGATCAGGTGAGGACTCTGGATTCATGCGCGTTGCGAGAAAGAGCGGTCTAAGGAATTCGGAATGTGGACCCTCATCCGCGCCGGAAGCGCGGCCCTCCCTGATAGAGAGAGGCTAAGAAAGAGCCGCCGCGCTACTCCCGATGATAGTCCTGCAACGCGCGGACCTCGAACGTCTCATGCTTCAGCGCGAAAATCCCCTCGACCGCGGCCTTTGCGCCCGCCATCGTCGTGAAATACGGCAATCGCAATTCGAGCGCCGTGCGTCGAATCGAGAACGAATCTCTGGTGCCGCTCGCGTCCGGAGTGTTTATGACCATAGCAACCCGCCCCTCCTTCATCGCATCGACGATATGCGGGCTGCCGTCGAGTACCTTGTTGATGCTTTCGCACTTGAGCCCCAGATTTCGAATGTGATTCGCAGTCCCGCGCGTCGCAATCAGATCGAATCCCATCGCAGTCAGGCCGCGCGCAACCGGCTCGAGCTGCGGTTTGTCCTCATCGCGGACGCTGATAAAGACCAGGCCGGCATACGGCAGATTCGACGACGCCGCCAGCGAGGCCTTCGCGAACGCCATCGCGAACGTCGTGTCGATTCCCATCACCTCGCCGGTCGATTTCATCTCGGGCCCAAGGATCGTATCGACGCCGGGAAAACGGCCGAACGGAAACACCGACTCCTTGACCGCGACATGCGCCGGTACGCGTTCCGTGGTGAATCCGATGTCGCGAAGCTTTTTCCCCGCCATCACCAACGCGGCATATTTCGCCAAGGGCACGCCGATCGCCTTGCTGACGAACGGGATCGTCCTCGACGCGCGCGGATTCACTTCCAGAATATAAACTTCGCCGCGATAAATCGCATACTGGATATTAATCAGCCCGATCACGCCGAGTTCGCGCGCGAGCATCTTGGTCTGCCTTATCAGCTCCTGCTGCAGTGTGGCGCTCAACGTCGTCGGAGGAATCGCGCATGCGCTATCTCCCGAATGTATCCCCGCGTGCTCGACGTGCTCCATTATCCCGCCGACGACGACGGTCTCGCCGTCCGCAATCGCGTCCACATCCACTTCGATCGCGCCTTGCAGATAACGATCGATCAACAGCGGATGGCGCTCGGAGGCTTGCAGAGCCTGCGTCACGTACCGGCGCAGCTCCTCTTCGTTCGGTATAACTTCCATCGCGCGACCGCCCAGCACGTACGACGGCCGCATCAGAACGGGGTAGCCGACCCTGGACGCGCCGGCGATCGCCTCGTCGAGTCCACGCGCCAGAACTCCTTCCGGCTGCCGAAGTCCAAGCCGCGCGACCATCGAATTGAATCGCTCGCGATCTTCCGCGCGATCGATCGCATCGGGGGTCGTCCCCAAAATCGGTACTCCCGCCTGCGCCAGCGGCACCGCAAGCTTGAGCGGCGTCTGCCCGCCGAACTGGACAATCACGCCGACCGGCCGCTCTCGCTCTGCAATCGCCATCACGTCTTCGAACGTCAACGGCTCGAAATAAAGGCGATCCGAGATGTCGTAATCGGTCGAGACGGTTTCGGGATTGCAGTTCACCATGATCGTTTCGAAGCCGGCGTCCTTGAGCGCCATGCTCGCGTGCACGCAGCAGTAGTCGAATTCGATTCCCTGCCCGATACGGTTCGGTCCGCCGCCCAGGATGATGACTTTCTTGCGCGCGGTCGGCGGCGCCTCATCCTCGCCTTCATAGGTCGAATACAGATAGGGAGTGAACGCCTCGAACTCGGCGCCGCAGGTGTCCACCGATTTGAACACCGGCATCACTCCCGCCTCGCGCCGGGCCGACGCCACGGCAGCTTCATCGATCCCACGCAGCTCCGCGATTCGCCGATCGGAAAATCCCATCGGCTTGAACTCCCGGAAGTAGGTTGCGCCGAGCGGCTCGCGCGCGACCCGCTTTTCTTCGGCGACCAGTTCCGCGACCGCGTCGATAAACCATGGATCGATCTTGCTCAGATCGTAAACTTCCGCACGGGTGATGCCGAGCCGGAGCGCGTCAGCCAGATGGTACAAGCGATGACTGCTCGGCATCGCGACCTGCGACCGAATCTGCGCGATTGCATGAGCGCTCGACGGCTCTGGAAGCCCACTCTCGAGCCCATGCGATCCTATCTCAAGTGAACGCAGCGCCTTTTGCAGCGACTCCTTGAAGGTCCGGCCTATCGCCATCGCCTCGCCGACTGACTTCATCTGTGGCCCCAGCTCGTCCGCCGCGCCGCGAAATTTCTCGAACGTGAAGCGGGGAATCTTGGTTACCACGTAGTCGATCGTCGGCTCGAAGCACGACGGCGTCATACGCGTGATGTCGTTAGGAATCTCGTCGAGGCGGTAGCCGACCGCCAGCCGCGCCGCAATCTTGGCGATTGGAAATCCAGTGGCCTTCGACGCGAGCGCCGAGCTTCGCGACACGCGCGGATTCATTTCGATCACGACCATCCGCCCGGTCGCGGGCTCGATCGCAAACTGGATGTTCGATCCTCCAGTGTCGACGCCGATTTCGCGGATGATCCGAATCGCGGCGTCACGCATGAGCTGGTATTCCTTGTCGGTCAGCGTCTGCGCGGGCGCGACAGTGATTGAATCGCCGGTATGCACACCCATCGGATCCAGATTTTCAATCGAACAAATGATCACGACGTTGTCGGCAGTGTCGCGCATCACCTCGAGCTCGAATTCTTTCCAGCCCTCGACCGATTGCTCAATCAGCACTTCGCGATTAGGCGATTGTTCGAGACCGTACAGTACTTTTACGCGATAGTCGGCAAGTTCGCGCGCGATGGAGCCGCCGGTTCCGCCGAGCGTTCGCGACGGCCTGATGATCACCGGCAAGCCCAGCTCGTCGAGCACCCGCTCAGCATCGTGCCATGATCGCGCAATCTTGGAACGAGGCACCTCGAGCCCGATTTTCAGCATCGCATTCTTGAACAGCTCGCGATCCTCGGCCTTCTTGATCGCCTCGAGCTTCGCGCCGATCAGCTCGCATTTGTATCGATCGAGTATTCCCGCCTCGGCCAATTCGATCGCCAAGTTCAGCGCAGTCTGACCGCCGACCGTCGGCAGCAGAGCGTCCGGACGCTCGCGCTCGATAATCTTCGTGAGCACCGCGACCGTCATTGGCTCGATATAGGTGCGATCCGCCAGTTCCGGGTCGGTCATTATCGTCGCGGGATTCGAATTGACGAGGATCAGCCTCAGCCCCTCTTCGCGCAGCGCCTTCACCGCCTGCGTGCCCGAGTAGTCGAACTCGCAGGCCTGCCCGATGACGATCGGCCCCGAGCCGATCAGCAAAACCGATTTCAGATCTTTACGAAGCGGCAACTTGATAATTCCGATTTATAAACTTTTAAGATTACGCCGATGCCTCAGCCGCAATGATTCGCTCCAACGCCTCCGCGCCGTAGCGGGGAAACGTTTCAACCAGTTTTCGAAACCGCGCGAACAGGTAGCTTGAATCATGCGGCCCCGGCGACGCCTCCGGATGATACTGTACGGAAAAAAACGGCACCCCGGTTCCCTGCAATCCCTCGACGGTGTTGTCGTTCAGATTCAGATGCGACAGTATCGCGCGTCCCTTCAATGACTCGTCGTTGACCGCGAAGCCATGGTTCTGCGACGTGATCTCGACGCGCCGGGTGCGCAAATCCATCACCGGATGATTTGCGCCATGATGCCCAAAGTCGAGCTTGTAGGTTTTGCCGCCCAGCGCCAGCCCTAACAGCTGATGACCCAGACAAATGCCGAACACCGGCTTCTTGCCCAAAACGCCCGCGATGGCTCTGTAAGCGTACGGCAGCGCCGCGGGGTCGCCGGGTCCGTTGGACAGGAAAACACCGTCGGGGTTGTGCGCAAGTATCTGCTCTGAGGTCGACGCCGCGGGCAGTACCTTCACGCGAAATCCGCTCGCGACCAACCGCCGAAGAATGTTCAGTTTGATTCCATAATCGAGCGCGACAATCGACGGCGCATCGCGCGTCGCTTCGTGACTCACACGAACATGCCCGCTGCCCAATTTCCAGTCACCGAAGTCCCAATCGTAAGCGTCGACGGAGGTAACCTCTTTCACGAGATCGCGGCCGACCAGTCCGGGCGACGCCTTGGCCTTGCGCACCAGCGCGTCGGCGTCCAGGTCGACGCTCGAAATGACGGCCTCCTGCGCGCCGCGCGTCCGCAGATGACGCACCAGCGCGCGCGTGTCGATACCCTCGATACCGACCACGCCGGCCTCTTCGAGGTACTTTCCCAGCGGCATCTCCGAGCGCCAGTTCGATGGCCGCTCCCAATATTCCTTGACGATGAACCCCTCGACGTACACGCGTCGCGACTCCGCATCCTCGGCGTTGATTCCGACGTTGCCGATTTCCGGATAGGTCATGCAGACCAGCTGGCCCTTGTACGACGGGTCGGTCAGCACTTCCTGGTAGCCGGTCATCGCGGTGTTGAAGACCACTTCGCCGACGGCCTCGCCCACCGCACCGAACGCACGGCCGCGAAAAATTCGCCCGTCGGCCAGTGCCAATATCGCTTCGCGCCCCTTGCTCATCGCTCCTTTACGCCTTCCTCCCGTCGTAAACAATTTCTCCGCCAACGATAGTCAGGACGGCCCGTCCCTTCAGTCGCGTCCCCGCGAACGGAGTGTTGCGGCTTTTTGACAGAAACTTTTCAGGTGCAACCGTCCACTCGAGATTGGGATCGATCACCGTGATATCCGCAATCGCACCAACCGCAAGCGTCCCAGCCTCCAGCCGCAATAACGCCGCCGGATTCACCGACATCATCTCGACCAGTCGCTTTGGTTCGATTAACGATCGATGCACCAGCTGGAGCGCCAGCCCGAGCGCGGTCTCGAGGCCGACGACTCCATTCGCCGCATGACCGAATTCCTCCGCGCGGTCGTGGTCAAGCTGCGGCGCCGCATGCCCCGGACCGAAGTAGGCGCCGAGTTGCCGCATCTGCTTGGATTCGGAATCGTGCGGCGCGTGGTCGGTCGCGATCATGTCGATCGTTCTGTCGCGAATCGCCGCGAGCAGGTATTCGACGTCGTCGCGATTTCGCAGCGGAGGATTCATCTTCGCGTTCGGTCCCCAGATCATCGCCGCGCTTTCGTCCAAGGTGAAATGATGCGGCGTGACCTCGCAAGTGACTTGCGCGCCATGCCGGCGCGCGGCGCTGATGAGTTCGAGCGACCCGGCGGTCGATACGTGGCACAGGTGAACGGCCGCGCCCGAGCCAATCGCCACGGCCAAGTCGCGGCGTACGCGCTGCGACTCCGCCGAATCCGGGTGGCCGCTGACGCCGAGGTGCTTCGATACGGCGCCCGCGTTCAAGGCTCCGTTGCAAGACAGCGCGCGATCCTCTTCATGCAATGCGACCGCGTATCCGAGCCGTTTGGCCTCGTCCAACGCGCGCGACAGGATCATTGCGTCGTCGATGGGAATCCCGTCGTCGGAAAACATTCGCGCCCCAGCTTCAATCATCGCGGCGAAATCGACCAACGCAGTTCCGCGGAGTCCTTGCGTGACTGCTGAAACCGGCACGAGCCGCGCCGAGTGGGCTTCGCGCGCGCGATCGAGCATGTAGTGCGCCGTCGCGGGATTGTCGTTGACGGGCGAGGTGTTCGCCATCGCGGCGACAGTTGTGAATCCGCCGGCAGCGGCGGCTCGCAGGCCGGTCAGAATCGTTTCCTTTTCGGGAAAGCCGGGGTCGCGCAAATGTACGTGCGGATCGATCAACCCAGGCAGGATCCAGCACCCGCGCGCGTCAACTGACGTGACCTCGCCGAGGCGAGTGCCGGCCGGTTCGACCGCTGCGATCTCGCCATCGCGCACCAGTACGTCGTAATCGCCGTCGATCACGCTGGCGGGATCGATCACGCGCCCTCCTCTGAGCAGTATTGAGTTCAATGCGCCGCCTCGGATTCTTTCATCGGTTCGACGATTGAATAGATGGTTACGTGGTCGTGCGATTTGGATTTCGGATCGCTACCGGCCGTGCCGAGGCGCACCTGCACGCGCTCGGTGCGTGAGGTCGGGATATTCTTGCCGACGTAGTTTGGCCGAATCGGGACCGCGCGATGCCCGCGATCGATCAATACCGCCAGCTTGACTGCGGCCGGACGCCCGCGCTGCCAGATCGTGGCCATCGCCCGCTGCACGGTCCATCCGCTGTTAATCACGTCATCGACCAGGATTATCGTGCGATCTTCGACGGCGAAATTTTCCGCGCCATCTATAGGACGCAACGCGTCGTCCGGTTTGTACACATCGAGCGCGGCGCAGGGCGGAAAAACCTTCGTCTTGGATCCGATCAGTTCGCGCAGCCGAAGCGCGAGCATCGCTCCTCGACTGACGACGCCTACAATCGACACTCCAGGCATATCGGCGATGTCGTCGATCACCTGGTCAGCAAGCGATTCGATCGCGCGAACGACTTCATCTTCATTCATGATCTCGCGCTGCGGTCCGCGTTTGTACGGTTCGTATCCGGCTTCCTCGGCCTGCTTCACACTGTCGAAAACGGCGAGCGAACCTTCTTCAATCCATTGCTGGACGTAGCCTTGAAGGTTTTCGTCGAAGCGGTAGTAGCGATGCGAGCGCGCATGGCCGACGTACTCTGTTTTCAGCTCGCGCTCGCAGAAGCCGCACTTCAGCGCGAGCATGGTGCTGTCGCCGCTGCGCCCGAGCGTGAATCGGGGGAGCAGGTAGGCGCCCTCGAATCGCGTGATGCAGTTCAGATTCGAGCATCGCGGGGGCGGCTCGGCTTTGAAGCGAATCGGCTCGGCCACCGCGCGCGGAGACGTAGAGGCGGCGGCGGCTTTTTCCATCAGCCATGCGATCAGCGCCATCCTGACCGGCACTCCCGCGGCGGCCTGCTCGAAGTAAACCGCCCGCGGGTCGGCGTCGAGCTCGTACGCCAGCTCGCTGGTGCGCGGCAACGGATGCATCACGACGGCTTCATGGGTGCGGCTGGTGCGAAGCGCGCGAGCGTCGAAGCGAACGTAGTCGGCGGCGCCGGCCTCTTTCCCCGACATGCGCTCCTTCTGCAAACGCGTGACGTAGAATGCGTCGAGTGCGGCGGGAGGTTCGCTTATGGGAATTTTTCGAAGGGCGTCGCCGCTGGTGAAGAGCGCCATCTGATGCGGCGCGCTCGGCGTCAGATAAAGCGCGTCGAGGCCGCCCGCCAGCGACTTCAGCTCTTCCATCGTGACACTCGAGAAACTGTAGTTGCGCTCGGCCGCAAGCCGCTCGAGCACGTAGTCGGGAACTTCCATCCCGCTGGTCGGTACTGCGACGATGTTGGCGCCGAAGCGCGCGAGCGCGTAGATCAGCGAATGAACGGTACGGCCGAATTTCAGATCGCCACATAGCGCGACCGTGAGCCCCTTCAAGTGACCCTTCTTTTTGCGCAGAATGTAGAGATCGCACAGCGTCTGGGTGGGATGCTCGCGGCTGCCGTCGCCCGCGTTCAGCACCGGGCACGGAGCGTACTCGGCAGCGACGCGCGCGGCGCCGTCATGCGGATGGCGCAGCACGATCAGGTCGGCATAGCCGGCGACGACGCGCACGGTATCGGCGAGACTCTCGCCCTTGGCGGCGGAGCTGGCCTGCATATCGGCCGAGCTGATCACGGCGCCGCCGAGACGATGCATCGAGGACTCGAAGCTGAGGCGCGTGCGGGTCGAAGGTTCGTAAAAGAGCGTCGCCATGATGAGGCCAGCGGCGGTCGTGATCTGTTCGCCGCGCGCGAGTTGTTCCGCAAAGCCGTCCGCCAGCGCAAAGATACGTTCGATATCCGAGGTCTCGAGATCCTCGATCGAAACGACGTCAAACTTCGCCAGCCGTGACACTTTAGTGTTCGTCGCGTAATGAGTGCGCGCGTTCGACCTCATTTTCCGTTTGCGTTACCAATCACAACCGCGTCCGCGCCGTCTATTTCAGTGAGCCGCACGTAAACGCGCTGGCCGCGCGGGGCCTGGATGTTCTTGCCGACGTAGTCGGCGCGAATCGGAAGCTCGCGCTCGCCACGATCGACCAGCACCGCGAGCTGAACCGATTCGGCGCGCCCCAGATCAGAGATTGCGTCGAGCGCGGCGCGCACGGTTCGTCCGGTGTAGAGGACGTCGTCGACCAGCACGACGCGCTTGGCGTCGAGCGAGAACGGGATGTCGCGGCCGATCAGGCGCGGATCGCCGGGCGCGCCCTTGCCGTCGTCGCGGTAGGACGAGATGTCCAGCGTGCCGACGGGGACCTGGCGCTTGCCGTTGGTGCGCAACTCGTCCGCGATGCGCTCGGCGAGCGTCGCGCCGCGCCGGACGATTCCAACCAGCACGACATTGTCGGCGCCGCCGTTGCGCTCAGCGATTTCCATCGCAATCCGCTTGACGGAGCGCCCGACTTGCGCGGCGTCGAGCGCGACGTTGGATGCGGCGTTCATCGCGACACCCAAAAAAAATCCCGGCTGCAAAAACAGCCGGGTCGGGAAGCATACACTTTCATTGTCATTCCTTTTCGCTATCTCAGTAGCGTTTTAAAGGTAGTTAGAATTTATGATCGCGATGGATGTGCGTCAACCCCGCAGCTCATCACAAGCAGCGATCAGAAGACATCGAGCGTCGGAAATTTCGCGTTCGCTCTGATGCAGTCCCAGAGATAGATCGCCAGGCCCAGGTCTCCGGTCCATAGCGAAAACTTTCGCTGGCCGTATTTCTTGACGTCGCGATCGCACCGTTCGATCGCGTGCATGGCAAATCTGCGAGCGCGATCCAGCCATCTGTCGTCCCCCGTGCGCGCATAGAGTTTCAGGAACGCGTAGCCGCTACCGGCCGCTCCGTGACACAGACTCGGAAATTTGACTGGCGGCCCAGCGTCCCACACGCACTCGCCCGCCTGCCGCAACAATACGTCGAGAGGCCAACGCGCATCGTTCGGGAATTCGGCCAGACAGTTGATAATTCCCGGCGCGCCGTTGCAGTGTTGCACGACAATCGACAGCGGTGCCGGCCTGCTCGTAGAGCCGACGTGGTTTGGCCAGTTCGCATGGCGGCCTTCCACCAACGCGGTCGCGTGAACCGTTTGGTGGATTCGGTGGAGCATTTGGTCTGCCAATTCCCGCTTGAGCAGATGGCGTCCACGAATCATCACGAATGCGTTGGCGGCGAACCCGTGCACGGCCCCAATCCGCATTTCGGTAACGCCGTACAAGCTCGACGTCCAGAGATGGCATCGAGCTTCGTCAGAGTAGTTCCATTGATCGTAGAGTGGTCCGAAACTTCGCAGGAAGGGTTCTTTCCAGCGCGCGTCTTCGGTGCGCTCGTACATGAACAGCGCCGCGAGCATCGCGCCGGCACCGCCCCACGCCAGCCCGCGCGGGTCGCCGATTCGTTCTTCGAGATGACGGTAAATTTGCTGCGCGACTTCCTGAGACGGCGCCAGCTTCCATTCAAGTAGAAGGATTCCGGCCTCGCCCACGAGGTACGACGCTCTTTCGGCCGCCATGTACTTTCGCACTTCCGGATATTTACCCAAGTCGTCGCGAATGCGCGGAATTAACTGGCGTACGGCGGGAAGATAGTCGCGCTTGAGGTCGGCGGCGCCGGTCTCATTGAGATAGTTGAGCGCCCAGATCACTCCGGCCGCGCCATGGTACAGGTACTTGACCGAATCCGGCGGCCGTTCTGGCGAGCGATCGAGTGGATGGATTGGCCACCAGCCTTCCGAATTGAAGCCTCGATTCGTGTCGGCGACGATTCGATCGATAGCGTCGCGCGCGCGGTCTTTATTCCACGGTGTCGCGGTCAACTGTTCGTGTCGTACGGCTTCGTAAAGCGGCATTCGTTCGTGACGTCCGTCTGCGAGATCAGTCTACGAGCAAGAAGGACGGCGTCAACCGGCTGAACTCACCGAGTGTCGCTCGCGTTAAATCAGAACGCTAGTGCGACTTATCGAAGGCTTCTTCCATTGCGGCGGCTTCCAGCGAGAGGCCGCGGGTTTCGGGGAGCAGGAGTGCGACGATTATTGCGTTGGGTATCGCGAGCAGGCTCAAGTAGCCGACTACGATCGACAGACCGCCGATGCGACCGGCGAGCACGGCAATAAGAGTCTGGCCGGAGATTGCGGCGGCTGCGCCGATCAGCGAGTACCATCCCATCATCGCGCCTCGAATTGCGGTTGGGAAAAGTTCGGTGCCGAGCGAGTTGCCGCCCACCTGCCCCGCACTGAGGCCTGCGGTGAAGCAGCAATACGTGACCTCGATCCATAGCCATCGAAGAGGTAAGTGCGCCGGAGGGCCCCAATAGAAGGCGACCGCGCCGAGACTGGTCATCAGGCCCGCGACGAAGATGGTCGGGATGCGGCCGTAACGCTCGCATCCGCGCGCTCCGAGCGGAAAGCCGAGCATCCCGACGCCGCCTCCGACCAGCATCAGTCCGCTAGCCGCGCCCGGTGCCAATCCCACGACCGAGACCAGGTGGAAATACGCCCAACTGCTGGCTGCGATGCCCGCGATATTGCCAAGCAAGGAGCAGAACAGGACCGTGATCGCGCGGCGTCGATAGAGGTTTCCGAAAACGTCGTAAAAGCTGCTGGCCGAAGTGGTGCCGCTCGCGGCGGCGCGCTGCCAGCGGCCGCTTTCCGGGATTTCGCTGGCCGTCCTCCGCAGCACGGCGACTCCCACTATCGACGCCATTATAAGCATCCATCGCCACGAGTGATGACTCGCCACTATCGGCATCACGGTCAAACACAATCCGCCACCGAGACCCAGGCCCAGCCCGCCCCAACTTTGCCCTCGCGCCCGCAGCTCGATGGGGAGTTCCTCGGCCAGGATAACGATACCGGCGGAGACCGTCGCACCGATGAAAGCGTAGAGCGCGATCTCGCACAGGGCGAATGCCACGTAATTGGTCGCGAACGCGGCGGCGAGCGCGCTGGCGGAAGTGCCGGCCACGCTTACGAGCAGCATCCGTCGGCGTCCCAGCCGATCGATCATCCGCGAGAGTCCGAGTGCGCCGATCGCCGAGATCGAAATCCATGCGAACAGCGTCGCGATACCCGACTCGCCGAGGTGAAAGCTTTTCGCGATCCAGGGTGAGCCGATGCCGTTGATCGACATCGCGAAACCGTTGAACGCGAACACAATCGCGATCGAGCGGACCAGCCGGAGATTTTTCCGCGCAGCCTCCTGAGTGTCGAGGCCGCTCGAAGCTGCGGCGAAGTTGGCGGCCGAGCTCGCGTCAGGCACGGCTGCGGAAGCCATCGACGCTCCTTGCGCTCATGCGATGCGCCAAGCGGCGCGGGCGTTGCAAGTTGATAGGCACGATCCTCCGATCAAAACTCCCCCGAAGCTGGCACGACCGGCAGTGAGAAACCACTCGCGATATGTTACCGGAGGAACACGTCTCGGTTAATTTGATTTCGTGGCGGGTTCTGAACTACGCGCCGCGTTTGCGTTCCAGCTTGCGGAGGCGTTGATCCTGGTCGCGGGTTTGAACTGTTATCCGATCGTCGAAGCGGTCGAATTTGCGGGCGAGGTTGGCGAGCGATTTGCTGGTTTGCTTTAGCTCAATGCCGAGTTTCTTCGCTGCGAGTTCGGCTGAAGCCGCGATTTCGCGCTTGAGAACCTTGGTCGTCTCGCCGCCCGAATCTGCTGCCTGCTTGCCAGTGGACGCGACCGCACGCGCGGCTTCCTCGCGGAATTCGATGGCGCGTGCATTGAACTCTCCGCGGAGTCCCTTCTCGGTGGCTACTAGTTCGTCGCGGAATTCGACGCGCGCCTTGCCGAGCGCTTCGCCCAGCCGGACCATCTCGGCGCCAAGGTCGTCGTGGGTGGCGGCGATACCCCGCCGATTCTCCGCAATCTGCTCGGACAGGAACCTAATCTGGCCGCCGACTTCCGCGAACTGCCCGAAGATCTCATCGCGGAGTGTGTCCAGACGCCCGCCGAAGCCCGAAACCGCCTCGACCACCAACTCGAATCGCGCGCCCAGCTCCTCGAGGATCGCGCCAATCCTGTTCACCGCTTCGTCCGCCACCTGATGCTCCCCTTTTCGGGTTAATGCACGATCATCCCGAGCCGATCCCACCTGATGTACTCGAACCAGAACAGGACCACGTTCAAGGTCGAGGCGTTGTCCGCCTTTTCTTCATTCCAGGGCAGGTAAATGATGGTGGCGCGTCCCTCGACGTCGTTGAGATCGACGAAGCCCCAGAAGCGGCTGTCGTAGCTGCGATCGCGATTGTCGCCCATCATAAACAGCTTGCCGGGCGGGACGGTCACGGGTCCGAAGTTGTCACGCGGCGAGACCGGAGAACGATCCTGCGGGGCGACCTCGAAATGCGCGTGCGGATCGGGCATCGGCGCGCCGTTGAGCCATACGACGCCGTTCTTCACTGCGACGGTATCGCCGCCGACGCCGATGACGCGCTTGATGAAGTCCTTGGTGCGATCGGGCGGAAATACGAACACGACCACGTCGCCGCGATGCACCGGCTCGAGATGAAAGACGTACTGACCCAACTGGAGGCCGGGAATTTCGAGGCCGAATATCGAATCGGGCATCCGCAACCCGAAAATAATCTTGTTGACGAGTATGTGATCGCCGATGAGCAGCGTCGGCTCCATCGAGCCCGACGGAATCTTGTACGCCTGTACGAAGAATGTACGGATGAAGATCGCGAGCACGAGCGCGATGAACATCGCCTCGCCATATTCGCGCGCGACGGACTTTTGGCCGGGCGCACGATCGGTCTCGCGGGCGTTGAGCGGCTGCACCTTGGAAATGTTGCGTGCTGGTTCGGCCACGATTGCCCTACTCCCCGACCTTGAGCAGGGCCAGGAAAGCCTCTTGCGGAATCTCGACGCGCCCTACCTGTTTCATCCGCTTTTTGCCTTCCTTTTGCTTCTCGAGCAGCTTTCTTTTCCGCGTGATATCGCCACCGTAACACTTGGCGGTGACATTTTTGCGCAGCGCTTTGACGGATTCCCGCGCGATAATCTTGGCGCCAATCCCGGCTTGAATCGCGACTTCGAACATCTGGCGCGGTATCAGCTCGCGCATCTTTTCGCACAACGCCCGGCCCCGTTCGTAAGCCTTGTCGCGATGCACGATTATCGAAAGCGCGTCTACCACCTCGCCATTGATCCGAATATCCAATTTAACCAGAGGCCCTGCCCGGAAGTCCAGAAACTCGTAGTCCAGCGAGGCGTATCCGCGGCTCACCGATTTCAGCCGATCGTAAAAGTCGAAGACGATTTCGGCGAGCGGCAATTCGTAATGCAGGATGACGCGCTTCTCGCCGAGGAAACGCAAATCGCGCTGGAGGCCGCGGCGATCCTCGCACAGCTTCATCACGGCGCCGAGGTTCTCCTCGGGCATGTGGATAGACGTGAGGATGAAGGGCTCCTCGATCGCCTCGATGGTGTTCTCGTCGGGCAGCAGCGACGGATTGTCGACCGTGGTCACCTTCCCGGAAATGGTGCGCACCTGGTAGGCGACCGTCGGCGCAGTCACGATCAGGTTGATTCCGAATTCGCGCTCGAGCCGCTCCTGCGCGATTTCCATGTGCAGCAGGCCGAGGAATCCGGCGCGAAAGCCGAAGCCCAGCGCCTGCGAGGTTTCGGGCTCGCAGATGAGGCTCGCGTCGTTGAGGCGCAGCTTTTCGATCGCGTCGCGCAGCGCACCGTACTGATTCGCTTCGGTCGGATACAGACCCGCGAACACCATCGGCTTCAATTCCTTGAAGCCCGGCAGCGGCGCCGTCGCGGGGTTGTCGGCGTCGGTAATTGTGTCGCCCACGCGCATGTCGGCGACGGTTTTGATACCCGCGACGATAAATCCGACCTCGCCGGGGCCGAGCGTGTCCGCCCGACGCTCGTGCGGCGTGAAATGCCCCAGGCGCATCACCTCGCCGAGTTTGTCCGTGCCCATCAGGCGTACTTTCATCCCGACCCGCAGCTCGCCGCCGAACACGCGGACCAGTCCGATCACGCCCTCGTACACGTCGTACCAACTGTCGAAGATAAGCGCGCGGACAGCGTCTTCGTCGGTCGGTTTGGGCGCCGGGATGCGCGCGACGATCGCTTCGAGGACGTCGTCGATGCCGATGCCTTCCTTCGCGCTGGTGAGAATCGCGTCGGAGGCGTCGAGCCCGATGATTTCCTCTATCTGCTGCTTGGTGCGCTCGATGTCGGCGCCGGGCAGATCGATTTTGTTGATCACCGGAATAATTTCGAGCCCGTGATCGAGCGCGAGATATACATTGGCGAGCGTCTGTGCCTCGACCCCCTGGCTCGCGTCGACCACCAGCAGCGCGCCCTCGCACGCGGCCAGGCTGCGCGAAACTTCGTAGGCGAAATCGACATGGCCGGGAGTATCGATCAAGTTGAGGACGTAGCCCTTGCCGTCTTTGGCCGCGTAGTTGAGGCGCACCGAGCGCGCCTTGATCGTGATGCCGCGCTCGCGCTCGAGGTCCATCGAGTCGAGGAACTGGTCCTTTGACTCGCGCATCGTGAGCGCGCCGGTGCGCTCGAGGATTCGATCGGCGAGCGTGGACTTGCCGTGATCGATATGCGCGATGATCGAAAAATTGCGAATCGAGGCGGCTTCGGTCATTTCAACTCGAACGGTCGCGTTGCTGCTTGAAATATTTGAAAGTTTCTTCGAGTCCTTCGGAGAGCTTCTTCTCCGGGCGCCAGCCGAGTTCCTTTTCCGCGCGCGCCGGCGAGATGACCGAGCGCTTTTGTTCGCCGCCGCGCGGTGCCGCGTGCACGGCTTTAGTCGGGAAATCGGCGATTGCGGCGAGCGTGGAATAAAGGTCGTTCACGTTGGTCTCGATGCCGGTGCCGACGTTGAGCGCGATTCCCGACGCGCTGGATTTCGACGCCGCGACCACGGCTCGCACCACGTCGCCGACGTAGACGTAGTCGCGAGTTTGGGTGCCGTCGCCGTAAATCGTAACGGGTTGGCCATCGAGGATTTTTCCGCAAAAGATCGAGACCACGCCCGCTTCGCCGTGCGGATCCTGGCGCGGTCCGTACACGTTGCCGAATCTCAGCGCGAGATAGTCGATTCCGTACTCGACCTTGTAAAAAAACAGATACGCTTCGGTCGCCAGCTTGGCCACGCCGTAGGGACTCACCGGGCGTTTCGGATGATCCTCGGTGCACGGGAACTCGTCCTGCTCGCCGTAAATCGCGCCGCCGGTCGACGAAAACACGACGCGCTTGAGACCGTGTTTGCGCGCCGATTCGATAAGGTTGAGAAATCCGACCACGTTCACAGATGCGTCGAACGCGGGATCGGCGACCGAGCGCCGCACGTCCATCTGCGCCGCGAGATGGAAAATAATCTCGGGCCGCGTTTTTTCGACAACTGAGGTAACTGCCGCCGCATCACGCAGATCGGTCTGATATAGCGTTGCCTTCGGGTTCACCTGGTGGCGCTTGCCGGTGGAAAAGTCGTCGAGCACCGAGACTTCGGCCGCGCCGGACGCGACCAGCGCGTCCACCGTGTGCGAGCCGATAAAGCCGGCGCCGCCGGTCACCAGAATTCTCATAGAATTGCCCTTGTCCTAAACCGGGTGGCGCCCAATCGAGTAGTATCGCATTTCGAGCGCCTTCATCAGATCTGGATCATACAGGTTCCTGCCATCGAATATCACCGGCTGCTTCAGCTCGGTCTTGATGCGCTGGAAATTGGGATGCCGGAACTCGTTCCACTCGGTCAGAATCAGCAGCGCGTCGGCATCCTTGAGCGCCTCGTAGTTGGTCTTGTGGTAGGTGACGCGATCGCCAAAAATCTTGCGCGCATTCTCGAGCGCTTCGGGGTCGTGTACGCGGCACTTCGCGCCCGCCTGCAGGAGTTCCTCGACTACCACCAGCGCCGGAGCCTCGCGCATGTCGTCGGTGCGCGGCTTGAATGCGAGCCCCCAAATCGCAAACGTGCGGCCGCTCAGATTTTCTCCGAAGTGCTGTTTCACGCGCGCAGGGATCAGCCGCTTCTGCCTGGAATTTACCGCTTCCGCCGCTCGCAACAGCGCGAAATCGAGATTGTGCTCGCTCGCGGTATGAATCACCGCCTGCACGTCCTTGGGGAAGCATGAACCGCCGTAGCCGACTCCCGGGAACAGGAACGACGAGCCGATACGCTTGTCGGTGCCGAGTCCGCGGCGGACGGCGTTGATGTCAGCGCCGACGGCGTCGCACAGCATCGCCATCTCGTTGATGAACGAAATGCGCATCGCAAGCATCGCGTTGGAGGCATACTTGGTCAGCTCGGCCGAGCGCGGATCCATCACGAGAATCGGATTATCGGTGCGCACGAATGGATTGTGAATTTCCTTGAGAATCGCGGTTGCCCGCTCGCTGAGACTTCCGATCACGACGCGGTCCGGCCGCATGAAATCTTCGATCGCGGAGCCTTCCTTGAGGAACTCGGGGACTGAGCAAACGTCAACGCGATGCTTGGCGACGCGGCCGACTATCTCGCGCACCCGGTCGTTGGTACCAACCGGGACCGTGCTCTTGACCGCCACGATGTGATAGCCGGTAGTCGCTTTTGCGATGTCCTCAGCCGCTTTGAAAATCGCGGTCAAGTCGGCCGCGCCGGACGCGCTCATCGGGGTGCCCACCGCGATGTAGGAGACCATCGATTGCTTGATCGCTTCGCCGATGTCGGTGGTGAAATGAAGCCGGCCTTCCTTCAGATTGCGGCGTACCAGCTCTTCGAGTCCCGGCTCGTAGATCGGAATCTTGCCCTCGCAAAGCTGAGCGACTCGCTCCTGGTCGATATCGACGCAGACTACTTCGTTGCCGCTTTCGGCATAGCAGGTGCCGCTCACCAGACCGACGTATCCGCTCCCCACGACTGCGATGTTCATCGATAGTAGCCTCTAGAATTCTTCCCTGATTACGTAGATCGGCTTTCCCTGCGATTCGTGATAGGTCCGCGCGAGCATTTCGCCAAGCAGTCCGATGCTCACGAACTGTACTCCGACGACTACTAACAACACTGCCAACAACAGCGCAGGTCGATTACCCAGTTCATGACCAAGTAGTATTTTCTCCATCACCAGGATGAAGGTCCATAAGCTTCCGAGTCCGCCGAGAATGATCCCGATCAGGCCGAACACCTGGATTGGTGCGGTGGAATAGCCGGACAGAAATTTGACGGTGATAAGATCGAGCAAGGTGCGCACCACCCGCCACAGTCCATACTTCGAGATGCCGGCGCGGCGCGGACGAAATCCAATCTCGACTTCCGCGATTCGCGCGCCCTGCTCCGCCGCGATCGCGGGGACAAATCGATGCATCTCGCCGTAGAGCTGCAGGCTGCGCGCGAGGTCACGCCGGTACGCCTTGAAGGTGCAGCCGTAATCGTGAAGCTTGACCCCGGTCATCGCCGAAATCAGTGAATTTGCCGCCATTGACGGCATCCGGCGGGTGAACCTTTCCTCCTGCCATCGCTCCGTGCGCCAGCCGCTGGCCAAATCGTAGCCCTCGTCGAGCTTGGCGAGCAGGCGCGGGATGTCGGCTGGATCATTCTGTCCGTCGCCGTCCATCGCGATAATCACGTCCCCAGTTGCGTGCGAAAAGCCGCACACCAGCGCGGCCGTCTGTCCTGAGTTGCGCGCCAGCGAGATCACGCGCACATTCTGGTCCGCGGATTTGATTTGACGCAGCGCCTCGATGCTGCCGTCGGTACTTCCGTCGTCCACGAATATCAGTTCGTACTCGCGGCCGAGACACTGCATCACGCGGGTCAATTCCACGTGTAGCGGGGCGAGATTATCCCGCTCGTTGTAGAGCGGAATAACTACTGAGTAGTCCATCTCGAATGATGCGAGTCGATTAAATTGATAAACTCTCGATAGCGGTTGTCTATTTCCTCCCAGCTCAGATCCAGCAGCCGCTCCAGCGAGAAACGCTCGACCACGAACGACGCCATCACGCTGCCGTACACGACTGCGGTGCGCAGGGACGATTCTGTTATACGACCGTGCCGCGCCAGGAATCCCATCATGCCGCCCGCGAAAGTGTCGCCCGCCCCGGTAGGGTCGACGACCTCTTCCAGCGGATAGGCGGGCACCGCGAACATTCCTTCCTTGCTGAACTGAAGCACGCCGTACTCGCCGCGCTTGATCAGAACGGTACCCGGCCCCATCTTCAGGATCGCGCGGCCAGCCTTCACCAGGTTGTGTTCGCCGGAAAGGATGCGCGCCTCGTTGTCGCTGCAAAGCAGAATCTGGATTCGCTCGAGCACTTTGGTCAGGCCTGGCCGCGTGTTCTCGATCCAATAGTCATACAGATCAGACACGACGACCTTGGGACTGAGCACCTGGTCGAGCACGTGTTCCTGGAGATCGGGATCGTTTGGCGCGAGGTAAAGGTAGTCCGCCCGGCGTTGGTCAGGCAGCAGGTCGGGTGTGAAATTTTCCAGGACGTTGAGCGAAAGCGAGACCGTATCGCGCACGTTCATGTCTTCGTGATACCGCCCATGCCATCGCGTAGTCTTGCCTTCGCGCTTGGCGATTCCGCGCACGTCGATATTCCGCTCCGTGAACAGCCGCATATCCTCGGCCTTGAAATCCGAACCGACCACCGCGACGATGCTGACCGGGGAAAAAAATCGCGCCGCTATCGAAAAGTAGCTGGCGCCCCCGCCCAGCACTTCCTCGACTTTACCGTTCGCCGTTTCGACCGTGTCGTAGGCTAGAAACCCGACCACCACAATACTCATTTATTGCACCTTCCACGTCCCGGGATTTCGAATGTCCTAGAGATACTTGTCTACCAGCGGGCGCAAGTCGTCGATCAGGCGCTGCGGAATCGCGGCGCGATCGGTGATTATCGTGTTCTTGAGCGCGTCCTGGCACAGGCAGGTCCGCGGCCGATTGCCGAGCGTGTGTGCCAGCGCCGACACCGCGCTTTGCGCCTTGTCCACGTTGAGTTTCATGACGCGCAGGATTTCGCCGATATCCACCGCCGCGGCTGTCTCATGCCAGCAGTCGTAGTCCGTCACCAGCACCAGCGCCGCGTAACACATCTCCGCCTCGCGAGCGAGCCGCGCTTCCTGCATCGCGGTCATGCTGATAACGCTCGCGCCCCAGCTTCGGTAAAGATGCGACTCGGCACGCGTCGAGAATTGCGGACCTTCCATGCACAAGTAGGTTCCAGTGTCATGAACTTTCGCACCACTCGCGCGGGTTGCGCCTGCCAGATCGCTCGCGAGATTCGCGCACACTGGATCTGCGAGCGAAACGTGAACCACCAGGCCATCGCCGAAAAATGTCTCGGGACGCTTGAACGTGCTATCGATGAACTGATTTGGAACCACCAGCTCGCCAGGGTGAATTTCCTCTTTCAGGCTTCCCGCCGTGGAAACCGAAACCAGATGGGTCACGCCCAGCTGCTTCATCCCGAAAACGTTGGCGCGAAAATTTATTTCCGAAGGGAGCAATCGATGCCCGCGGCCGTGTCGCGCGAGAAAAACGACCTCGATGTCGCCGATGCGTCCCTGGTAAAACGGATCCGACGGCCGGCCGAACGGCGTCTCGAGCTCCATCAGCTCGACCTTGTCCAGTCCCTTCATCTGGTAAAAGCCGCTGCCGCCGATCACTCCAAGTACGTTTTGTGGCATTTTCTTTGACGCTTTCAGGCCGGGAGGTGCTGTTCGGCGTAAAGCTGGCCGCATGCCGCCGCAATATCGAGCCCCCGGCTTTCGCGGATTGTTGCGGTCAAATTACCGTGCTTGAGGATCGCTTGAAAGGCCTCGACTGTTTCGCGCGAGCTGGAGCGCAGCGGAGAATCCGGCAGCGGATTGTAAAAGATCAGGTTCACCTTGGCGCGCAAGGGCGCGAGCAGCTTCACCAGCCGCCGCGCGTCCGCGATCGAATCGTTTACCCCGGCCAGCATCACGTATTCGAAGGTGATGCGGCTGCGCCGTTTGATCGGCAGATTGCGGCACGCGTCGAGCAGAACTTCCAGCGGATAGCGCTGGTTGATCGGCGCGAGGCGGTCGCGAAGCTCGTTGGTCGTCGCGTGCAGCGAGACCGCCAGGTTTACCGGCGTCTCGCCGAGCAGGCGCTCCATCATCGGGACCAGGCCGACGGTCGACACCGTGATGCGCCGCGGCGAGATGCCCATCCCCCACTCGGAAGTCATTATCGCGAGCGTGCGCACGAGGCGCGGGTAATTGGCCAGCGGTTCGCCCATCCCCATGAAAACAAAGTTCGTGAGCTCCTCGTCGGCAGTCAGTTCGCGTCGGGCGGCGAAGATCTGCGCGAGCATTTCGGAGCTGGTGAGGTTGCGATGCAATCCCATCCTCGCCGTCGCGCAAAATTCGCAAGCCATCGCGCATCCGACCTGGCTCGACATGCAAAGCGTCACGCGTTTTTCGGTGGGGATTATCACCGATTCGATTTCTTCCTCGTCATCAAGGCGTATCAGCAGTTTTCGGGTGCCGTCCAAAGAACGCGAGACCAACGACGACACCGGATGCCCAATCGTGAAGTGTTGCTTCAAATAATTTCGGAGCGAAGCCGGCAAGTCGCGCATCTCGTCGAACGACTCTGCCCCGCGAGCGTGTACCCAATGCAGAATCTGGCGCGCGCGATAGCCGCGTTCGCCCGCGCTCGCGACCAGATGCTCGACTTCGTCGAGCGTCAAGTCGCGGAAATCTGTTGTAACGGCCGGATCGGGCAAGGCTTCACGATTCTCGTTCACAGCCCGACTATTCTAGTCGAAACGTAGCCGTGAAAGCAGACCGGTATTTCTAGGAAAGAATTTCGCGCGCGGCGAAAAAGAATGCGATTTCCTGCGCTGCAGTCTCGGGCGCATCGGAGCCGTGGGTGGCGTTTTGCTCGACGTCGATTCCGAAGTCCTTGCGAATCGTGCCGGGGTCGGCTTTTTTAGGATCGGTCGCGCCCATCAGTTGACGCCATTTGCTGATCGCGCCCTCACCCTGCAGCACCGCGACGACTACCGGGCCGGAAGTCATGTAGTCGCACAGCCCTTTGAAGAACGGCCGCGCCTTATGCACGTCGTAAAATTTCTCGGCGTCGGCGCGCGAGAGCTGAATCTTGCGCATCGCAACGATCGCCAGCCCCGACGCTTCGATTCGTTTGAGTATGTCGCCGGTGAGTCCGCGCCGCACCGCGTCGGGCTTGACGATTGCGAAGGTACGTTCCATCGAATTATTTCTTGCCCTCGAGCACCGATTTCATGGTCGAGCCGAGATCCGCC
Organism: uncultured delta proteobacterium; assembly: GCA_963850125.1. Lineage (GTDB taxonomy): Bacteria > Desulfobacterota > Binatia > Binatales > Binataceae > Binatus. The sequence goes on from CAWKKB010000010.1 coordinate 37,625, forward strand.
GGGCTCGTGGCGACCGTGATGCCGGCGGCCTCGAGCGCCGCGATTTTATCGGCTGCGGTACCGCGTCCGCCTGAAATAATCGCGCCAGCATGCCCCATCCGGCGTCCTTTCGGCGCGGTCTGGCCCGCGATAAACGCGATCACCGGTTTCTTAAAGTTTTGCTTTATATATTCGGCGGCCTCTTCTTCGGCGGTTCCGCCGATTTCGCCAATCATGATCACCGCGCGCGTCTTCGGATCCTCGTTGAACAACTTCAACGCGTCGATATGCGTGGTGCCAACGATCGGGTCGCCGCCGATTCCGATGCAGCTCGACTGGCCGATTCCAAGTTGCGTCAACTGATAGACCGCCTCGTAGGTCAGCGTGCCCGAGCGCGACACGACGCCGATGTCGCCGGGCTTGTGGATGTATCCCGGCATGATGCCGATTTTGCATTCGCCCGGCGTGATGATTCCCGGGCAGTTGGGGCCTATCAGGCGCGACTTGCTGCCCGCCATGTACGCCTTTACTTTGACCATGTCGAGCACAGGGACGCCCTCTGTTATGCAGATGACGAGTTCGATGCCGGCGGCGATTGCCTCGAGCATAGCGTCGGCGGCGAACGCCGGCGGGACGTAGATCACAGTCGCGTTGCAGCCGGTCGCTTTGCGCGCCTGCTCGACGGTGTCGAAAATCGGGATGCCCTCGAAGTCGGTGCCGCCCTTGCCCGGCACCACGCCGCCGACCATTTTCGTCCCGTACTCTTTGCACGCGCGGGTGTGGAGCTGGCCCACCGCGCCGGTGATTCCTTGCGTCAGCACGCGGGTGTTCTTGTCGACTAGAATGCTCATCTGAAATCTCTCAAGCTCCGATTTCTTTCACGATGCGCTTGGCGGCGTCGGCCATGTCGCTGGCGCTGATCACTTTCATGCCGGACTCGGCCAGGATTTTCTTGCCCTCGACGACGTTAGTGCCTTCCATCCTGACCACCAACGGCACGTTGAGTTTCACCTGCTTGGCCGCTTCGACGACGCCCTGCGCCAGTACGTCGCACCGCATGATGCCGCCGAAGATGTTGATTAGCACGCCTTTGACGCGCTTGTCCGCGAGCAGGATGCGGAAGGCCGCCGCGACCTTCTCGGTGCTCGCGCCGCCGCCGACATCGAGGAAGTTGGCCGGCTCCGCGCCGTAAATCTTGACGATGTCCATCGTGGCCATCGCGAGTCCTGCGCCGTTGACCATGCATCCGATGTTGCCGTCGAGATGCACGTAGCTGAGGTCGTACTTCGCCGCCTCGGTCTCGGCAGGATCTTCCTCATTCGCATCGCGCAGTTCGCGGATGTCCGGATGGCGGAACAAGGCGTTGTCGTCGAACGACATTTTCGCGTCGAGGCAGATAACGCGGCCGTCTTTCGTGACGACCAGTGGATTGATCTCGATGAGCGACGCGTCGGTCTCGACGAACGCGCGATAGAGCGCCGCGAGCAGAGTCGCGAACTGGCCGACTTGCTTGTCCCGGAGGCCCAGTGAAAAAGCAATCTTACGCGCCTGGAAGCCTGACACCCCGAGCAGCGGACTGATTTGCTCGGTGAGAATTTTCTCGGGTGTCTTCGATGCAACTTCCTCGATGTCCATCCCGCCCTCGGTGCTCGCAATCACGGAAACCGTTCCTGCCTTCCGATCGACCAGCATCCCAAGGTAAAGCTCGCGCGCCACGTCGCTTGCTTCCTCGATATAGACGCGGCGCACTACGCGGCCTTCAGGACCCGTCTGATGCGTCACCAGCGGCTTGCCGAGCAGTTTGGCGGCGAAGTCGCGCACCTCGGACGCATTAGTAATCAGCTTGACGCCGCCCGCTTTACCGCGGCCGCCCGCATGGATCTGCGCCTTGACGACAGCCTTCGGCTGGCCCAGCGCAGTGAACGCGGCCGCGGCCTCGTCGGGCGTGGTCGCGAACTGCCCCTTGGGAACGGGAACGCCGAAGCGCCCGAGGATCTGCTTGGCTTGATATTCGTGGATGTTCATTCAGTTACCCTGACGCAAAATCACTTCATAAAGAGGTCGCGGAGCCATTTGATCGACGTCTGGCGGCCAACGGCGCCGATTGCCGTCGTGAGCGGAATTTCCTTGGGGCAGACCTCGACGCAGTTCTGCGCATTGCCGCAGTCCGCGATTCCGCCCTCCGACATCATCGCGTCGAGCCGTTCGTCGAGATTCATCTTGCCGGTCGGATGCTGGCTCATCAGATAGACCTGCCCGACTACCGCTGCCCCCATGAACTTTGAATGCGAATTAACCTGCGGGCACGCTTCGAGACAGCATCCGCAGGTCATGCATCGCGCGAACAGGTAGGCGAACTCCTGCACGTTAGGTGCAATCCGCGGGCCCGGGCCGAGATCGTAGGTCCCGTCGATCGGAATCCATGCGTGCGCCTTCATCAGCGCCTCGAACATCCTGGATCGATCGACCCACAAATCGCGGATCACCGGGAACTTCGTCATCGGTTCGATCGTCACCGGCCCGTTGAGCCCTTCAGCCAGCTGCGAACATCCCTGACGCACGCGCCCGTTGATCACCATCGTGCACGATCCGCAGACTTCCTCGAGACAATTGGCGTCGAACACCACCGGCGCGACGCGCTTGCCTTGCCGAGTGACCGGGTTGCGCCGAATCTCCATCAGCATCGAGATGACGTTGTGGTTCGGCAGATAGGGTATCTCGAACTCCTCGTAGTACGGCTCGGAGTTCGGCGTTTCCTGGCGCTTGATTCGCAAGACTTGCGTCTGTTCTGGCACTGGGATGCTCCTGCTCGGCCTCACGCCGCCTTCGGCTCGGTGGCGGATTTCTCGACGTCGTAGCGCCGCGGCCGCGGCTTGATGACGCTCACGTCAACCGGCTCCCAACTGAAGCGCGGACCGTCGGACGACCACGTCGCCATCGTGGTCTTCAGGAAATTCTCGTCGTCGCGCTCGGGGAACTCCGGCTTGTAATGCGCCCCGCGCGATTCATTGCGATTGAGCGCGCCGAGCGTGATCGGCCGCGCGAGCTCGAGCATATTCCACAGCTGACGCACGAACAGCACTTCCTGGTTCGCCCACTTGCCCTTGTCGTTGAGTCCAATCCGGCCCCATCGATCCTTGAATTCGAGCAGCTTGTCGTCGGTCTCCTTGAGCTTTTTGTTGTGGCGCACGACGGTGACGTTCTCGGTCATGATGTCGCCGAGCTCGCGCCAGAGCGCGAACGCATTCTCGGGACCGTCCATTTTGAAAATCTTGTCGAACGATTCGCGTTGCAGCTTCAGCTCCTGATCTAAAATTGTCGAGCTGGCCGCGCTCTTGTGCGACTTGGCATAGCCGATCATCGCCGGCTCCGCGATATTTCCACCGTGCATGCACGAGAGCAGCGAGTTTGCGCCTAGCCGATTCGCGCCATGATATTGGAACTCGCACTCGCCCGCCGCAAACAGGCCTCGGACGTTGGTCTGCTGATGGTAATCGACCCACAGGCCGCCCATCGAGTAGTGCATCGCAGGGAAAATCTTCATCGGGACTTTGCGCGGATCCTGGCCGGCAAACTTCTCGTAGATTTCGAGCACGCCCGCGACCTTGCGATTTAGTTCTTCGGGATCGAGATGGCTCACGTCGAGGTAGACCAGCGGTTGGCCATCGACGCCCAACTTCATCTCGAACACGACCTTGTGAATTGCACGAGTCGCGATGTCGCGCGGCACCAGGTTGCCGTACGCCGGATACATTTCTTCCAGGAAGTACCACGGCTTGTTGTCGCGAATGGTCCACACGCGTCCGCCTTCGCCGCGAATCGACTCCGAGATGAGACGAAACTTGTCCTCACCCTGCATCGCGGTTGGATGCACCTGGATGAACTCGCCGTTGCCGTAAACCGAACCGGCCTGGTAGCAGGCGCTGACCGCCGATCCCGTATTGACCAGCGACTGCGTCGAGCGGCCGAAGACCAGGCCTGGACCACCGGTAGCGATCATCGTGGTGTCAGCGGGAAACGCGCGCATTTCGAGCGAGCGCGTGTCGATCGCGACGATCCCGCGGCAATCGCCCGATTCGTCCTGCACGAGGCTCAGCATTTCCCAGCCCTCGAACTTGCGTACGAGGCCGGCCGACTCGTAGCGGCGGACCTGCTCGTCCAGTGCGTACAGCAGTTGCTGCCCGGTGGTCGCGCCCGCAAACGCGGTGCGATGATGCTTGGTGCCGCCGAAACGGCGGAAGTCGAGCAGGCCTTCGGGAGTGCGATTGAACATCACGCCCATCCGATCGAACAGGTAGATGATGGACGGGGCGGCTTCGCACATCGCCTTAACGGGCGGCTGATGCGCGAGAAAATCGCCGCCGTATATCGTGTCGTCAAAATGAACCATCGGCGAGTCGCCCTCGCCTTTGGTATTGACCGCGCCGTTGATTCCGCCCTGCGCGCAAACTGAATGCGACCGCTTTACGGGTACGATCGAAAATAGATCGACTTGCTCGCCCTGCTCCGCCAGCTTCATCGCCGCGGTCAAACCAGCCAGCCCGCCGCCTACAATAATATGATGCCCTGGCATTGGTTCTCTCCTCAGGCGGGTGCGCGAAACGCGATCAAAATCGAGACGCTGACGATCGCGAGCACGACGAACAGCAAAACGCACACGCGGTTGATGAGTGTTTGCGCCTTTGCACCGACCGCAATTCCCCAAGTGATCGTGAATGTGAAAATGCCGTTGGTCAGGTGATAGACGCAGGCGAGCGTGCCGACGATGTAGGTCGTCAGAATCAGCGGATTCATCATGAAGTTATGCATCCGCATGTAATCAGTCTCGACTCCGGTGGCATAGAAGTATGCGCGCGTCGAGAAGACGTGAAAGCCGATGAACAGGAACGCGAGAATCCCAGTGATGCGCTGCAGAGTGTACTGGTAGTTGCGCTCGAATGGGTAGTCGTTGGGCTGCGCGGTGGCGGTGATGACGATTCCGTAAATCGCGTGGTAGAGAATCGGAATCCACAGGACCAACGCCTCGACCGCGATCTGAAATGGAAGATTGCGGGTGAACTCGGTCTCCTTCCACCAGACCGGTCCGCCCTTCAGCACAAAAGCATTTTCGAAAATATGAAAAAATAAAAATCCGCCGATCGGAATGATTCCCGACAGCGAGTGCAATCGGCGCAGCAGCCAGTGCCGCTGGTCCGCCGTCATCCCGGCTGCAATCGCAGGCGTCGCAACTGCTTCTGCTTCAGCCATAGGCCTTTCCTGAGTCGCGCCGCGCCCTAGTTGCCGGCCGCGATCACTTTGTCCATCGCCTCGACCAATTCGCGCACGTGCGCGACCGAACTGTCGAATGCCGTCTTCTCGGCGGCCGTCAGCTGGATTTCCACGACGCGCTCGACGCCGCCCGCGCCGATCACGACCGGCACTCCCGCGAACAATCCCTTCACGCCGTATTCGCCCTCGAGGTACGCGGCACACGGCAGCACCGACTTGCGATCGAGCATGTACGCCTCGACCATTTTGTAAACCGCGGTTCCCGCCGCGTAGTACGACGACGTTTTCATCAGCTCGACGATCTCGCCGCCACCGCCACGCGTGCGCTTTTCGATCTCCTCGAGCCGCTTCGGCGCTATCAGCCGTTCGATCGGCTGACCACCGACGGTGGTGTAGCTGCGAATCGGGACCATATCGTCGCCGTGTCCGCCCAGCACCATCGCGGAAACACTCTCGACCGACACACCTAGCTCCGACGCGAGAAACGTGCGATAGCGCGCCGAGTCGAGCACGCCAGCCTGTCCAACGATTCGGCCTTTCGCGAAGCCCGTCACGCGCTTTAGCTGCGTAACCATCGCGTCGAGCGGATTGGTCACCGCGATCACGAACGCGCCGGGCGCGTGCTTCTTGATAGCGCTGCCGACGTCGGTCATCACCTTGGCGTTAATCTTGAGCAGATCGTCGCGGCTCATGCCCGGCTTGCGCGGCGACCCCGACGTGACGACGCAGCAATCGGCGCCCTCTATCTGTTTGATGTCGGTGGTGCCGGTGACATTAATGTCGATGCCGAGCACCGGCGCCGACTCCAGCATGTCGAGCGCCTTGCCCTGCGGCAGGCCTTCGATAATGTCGTACAGGACAATGTCGCCGAGTGCTCGCAGGAAGCACAGATGCGCGCACGTCGCGCCGACATTGCCCGCCCCGATGAACGCAATTTTCTTCCGAGCCACGCTTTTGCTCCCGCTCTTTATCTGAAGATTATCTTATATTCGCGTTTCTGTTAATGAGCAATACTTAAGTGACTCGACAGCAGCGATCCCGACCGCTTTCCCACAGACATGCCCCAAACGTCGGCCCCAAACGTCGGATAGATAGCAGCGTTTGCGTGAGTTGTGAAGCAACCAGATCGCGCTGTTCGCCGCCGCTGCTCAGGCGTGGCGGAGCCAGCGCGAAAGCTCACGGAACGTAGGACGCTTGCCGTACATCAGAATTCCCGTCCGGTAAATTCTCGCGCCGACGATCATCGCCCCGCCGATCGTCGCGACCAGCAGAATCAGTGACAGCGCGACTTGCCACGCTGGCGGATCGTGAACCGCGATCCGCTCGAACATCAGAATTGGCGAGCAGAACGGAAACAGCGAGCCCGCCACCGAGATCAAGGAATCGGACGAGGTCGCAACCGGCAGAATCATTGCCGACGCGGCAATCAGTGGCAGGATGACCACGAAGTTCCACTGCTGCGCTTCGTCGATCGAATTGAAGATCGCGCCGACCGCGGCGAAGATCGCGCTGTAAAGCAGGTATCCGAGCGAATAGAACACCACGAAATAAATTATCAGCGACGGACCAACGTCGAGCGTCTGCATCGCCGTGCGCAGATACAGACTGCGCGACGCGCCGAACCCCGCCATCGCAAGCCAGAATCCGATCTGCGTAAGACCGACGCTGCCGGTGCCGAGAATTTTCCCGGCCATCAGTTCCTGCGCGCTCGCCGCGCACATCAAGACTTCGGTGATGCGCGAGCTCTTTTCCTCCATGACCGACCGCATCACCATCACGCCGTACGACAACAGCGAGAACAGCATCACGAACATGAGAATGAACACGACCACGGCGCCGCGGACCTCGTTGTACACCGACGACGCGTTGCCGGCACGGACCGCGGTGAGATCCACTGGCTGGAGTATCGCGGCGACGTCTGCCGCGCTGCTGCCCTGCTTCACCATTCGCTGCGCGGCTAACGCATACGACAGCGCGTCGCCGAGGCGGCCTCGAAGGACGAAATCTCCCATGCGGCGCGTCGTGAATACGATCTGGCGCGATGCTATCGCGGGGCCGTCGAGCCATACGTAGCCCTCGATGTCGCTGTTATTGAGCTGATGGTCGAGGCGCGCACGCTCGGCGGGAGATACCGGCGAGACCACCGAAGGTTGGTAGCGCGTGCCGTGCTGGCGCATTAATTCGCCGCTCGCCAATTCCGCCAGCGCGCGATTGTCGGACGCGATCACGACCCTCGCGGGGCGCTCGCGGTCGACAATGATACCGCGGGCCGTGGACGTGCTGATCAATGTGGGCAGAACCAGGAACGCCGCCATCAGTACCGGAGTGACGAAGGTCGAGAGCACAAATGAGCGCGTCCTCACGCGCTCGAGGTATTCCCGCTTCGCGATGATCCAGACTTTTTTAGAAGAGAACTCAGTCATGTTTGCCCGAAATTCGTTCGATGAAGATTTGTTCGAGCGACGGGTCCATCACCTGGAATCGCAACACGCGCAACTGGCGCATTGCGGTCTGCAGCAGTTCCTGCGAGTCGGCGCCAGGCTTCAGCCGCAATTCGGCGTGATTACCGTAGTCATTCAACGAATCGATCAGCGGATGTCCGGCCAGGCACGAGCCATCGCCTTCGTAATCGATTTGCACGAAGCGCCGGCCATTGCCGTTTTTCACTTCGCTCAGGCTCCCTTGCAGCACCGCCTTGCCGCGATTGACGAGGCAGATCGAGTCGCACAGTTTCTCGACCTGGTCCATCCGATGCGTCGAGAAAAGTATCGACTTTCCCGCTGCCCGAAGACCGACGAGGACATCCTTGAGTTGCATCGTGTTCACGGGATCGAGACCGGCAAACGGCTCGTCCATCACGATCAAGTCGGGATCGTGCAGCAGCGCCGCGATGAACTGGATCTTCTGCTGCATCCCCTTCGACAACTCCTCGACCCGGCGATCGACCCAGTCCGCGATGTTGAGCCGTTTCGTCCACGCCTCGACCCGCTCCTTCGAGGTGGCGATAGACAGTCCCGCGAGCTGTCCGAGAAAAATCAGGTTCGCGGCGACCGGCATCCTGCGATACAAGCCGCGTTCCTCGGGCAGATAGCCGACCCGCCGCAACGCACGGCGGCGCAGTGGTTCGCCAAAAAGCCGCACCATGCCTGAATCGGGCGAAGTGATACCGATCATCATGCGAATGGTGCTGGTCTTGCCGGCGCCGTTGGGTCCGAGCAGGCCGAAGATGTGCGCCGGCGGAATCGAGAACGAAATTCCGTCGACGGCCGCAAAGCCGCCGTACGATTTTCGGACTTCGAGCAGTTCTACAGCCGGCGTCACTACCTGCTAGTGGGCCCACACGAGTTGTGGGTTGGTCTCCCAGGGATAGACGTGAACCATCCAGCCGAATATTTGCGGGAAGAAGTGGCCGCCAACGGCGTCGCACTCTTCTTTGCTCGCTATCGAGCCCGCCGGGCCGAACTTTGTCCAATCCTCACTCTTCATGTGCGTGCTTATCGGCGGTATGCAGATATTTACGTGCCGATGCCATCTGGCGACACTGAGTGGCACGCGTTGGTTGAGCTCATCGGGTGTGGCGCCTTTGCGATCGGTATACATCGCGCCGATCAGCTTGTAGCCGCCGTCAGGCGCGCGCTGGTAGAGGAGCGAGGTCGGTTCGGTCGGGTTGAATGTGAACGAGGCTTTGAGACCGTACCAATTGCGGGTGAAGTGCACGACTTTTTGCTGCTTGATTTCGGGATGAAACGGCTTGAAGCCGTCGGCCTCCGCGACGCGGTAGTCCTTGTATTTGGCCAGTGCCTGCTGAAGATCCGTAACCAATACAAGGGCGCGCGCCTGGTCGCCCTCGTTGGCGGGGCGCAGGCCGGTGAAGTCCATGTGCAGGAACATATTATTTGTCGTGCACATCGGTATCGACGCGCCGCCTGACATCGCCGCCGTCGCCCCCTCCTTCACGCTCGGCTGAATTTTGTCCGCAGTGTCGGAAACCTGCGGCGTGTCATGGTCGCTCAGATCTATACTGTCCAGATCCTCCTGCGCGAAGGCGTGAGCCGATACGGCCAGCATTACCACTAGCGTAGCGACGATTTTCACAGCGGTGGTTCTCAGCGGCATTGCCGATTCTCTCCGCTTCAGAGTCTAAGCTCTCGCGCCATAGCAGCCAATCATTGAAATGATTACGCCGGAGAGCTGCAAGACGGTACTCTCACGAATGTTTTAGGAATTTTATCGGTGTTCTTTGGCGTCATTCCAGGCGAAGCGCGTCTGTGCCTCGTCCTTTGTCGGGAGAGGCCGGCGCTCGTCTTCGAGCGGCGGGTGAGGGCATAATTTGCTTGAGATTCAGCATGTGCGGCGCAACAGGCAATCGCGCCGCATAGTCGTCCCTCACCCTAACCCTCTCCCGACAACGGGCGAGGGAACCAGGAATTAGGACCGAGTTATAGTTACCCTGCTTTTGCTGCTCGGCTGGTCGCGAGTGCCGGCTGATCGCGCTTCCTGATCCCGACCAGCGCCGCAGTCAGGCATGCGGCGATCAAAATCGACATCCCACCTGGGCCTGCGAAGAAATATTCCCAGCCGACTGCGCTCAATAAGATCTCGGCTACAAGGATAGTCACAATAAACGGCACTGCTTGCCGCGGCTCAGTCTTACTGAGACTGCCTAGCTGCCAGATCAGTACGGCTAGCACCGCGAATACTACTGTCATGCATACCTCATAGCCTCGATAGAAGTCCCAGTGGCTCCGAGTCACTCCCGCAATCGGGAACTGAAAGGATTGCATCGCGGCAAACACGGCTTGCTCGGTTGGGCCGCGGCTGGGAGAGTCCATCGACGCGATCGTGTGAAGCACGGCGCCAAGGCCCTGAAGTGCAGCCCCTGCTCTCAACCAGATCCAAGGTTTCACGGCGTAACCTCCTTCATAGGTGTCAGATCAATGCGGCGGTGTCCGTCAGGCAGCATCCGCATTTGCGCTGAATCGCACCAGTATCATGCCCCATCCATCGCTATAGCCTTGGCCCTGCTTCTGCATGATCGGTCCAGCGTCCCATCCGCGATGCTCGAGTTCGACGCGAGTGCCCGACCCATCGGGCGCGAACTTCACTTCGACTTCGGTCGGCGCCTCCCACTCGGGAGCCTTCCAGGTGAACGCGACAAGATGCGGCGGCTGAAAGGCGGTGATGCGGCCGACTTCGAATTCCGTGCCGTCGGTAAATCGCTCGAAGAATCTGCCGCCGACGTGGCCCTCGATGAAAATTTCCTTGGCTTTTTCGCCACCGAAAGAGAACCCTTCCTTCAACGGCCACCATTTGCCGATTTCCTGCGTGAAGACCCGGAATACGACTTCCGGCGAACGCTCCACTCGAATCGCCTTTCGAATCGTCATCGGTTTTCCTCCACGTAGCGTTTGAACGCGTTCAGTGTGCTGTCCCAGAACGCGCCTACTTCTTCCAATGTTCTGATTAATTCCTGAACCGCGAGTTGTCCGCGCGGGGCGAGTTCGTAGATTCGCTCGCGCCCTACTTTCTTCGCCCGGATTAAACCGGCCCGCCCGAGCATCCGCGTATGCTTGCATATCGCGGGACGGCTGATCGCAAACCCGCGCGCCAACTCCCCCGCGCGACATGGCTTATCAGCGAGGCGCCGCAGCAACTCTCTGCGAGTCGAATCCGCCAGTGCCCCGATGGTCGCGTCTATCGGCATCGAAAATATGTAACCTCACGGTTACATATAAGTCAAGACGTAGTCAGCGGCGGCTGATGTTTGCTAGCTTCGCGCCAAATCCTGTATGGCGAACAAAAAAGTAATCGTGGTTGGCGCCGGCATGGCGGGACTGGCGGCGGCCTATCGGCTGCGGCAGGTCGGCATCGACGTTACTGTACTCGAGTCCAGCGGCCGGGTCGGCGGCAGAGTCGGCACCGATACGCGCGATGGATACCTGATCGAGCGTGGCGCGCAGCTGATCACCAGCACCTATCGCAACGCGCTTGGCTTGGTGAAGGAGTTGGGTCTCGAAACGGAACTGAGGCCGACCAGTCCCTGGATGGCGATCGTCAAGGACGGACGCCCTCGGCGGATGCCGTCGGGCGCGATGTTTCCGATTTACGCACTCACGTCTGGACTGGTCAGCCTGCCCGACCTCGCGCGCTTCATCTGGCATACGACCAAGCTGAAATGGCCGCCGGTCGACAACTACGCTGCTTGGGCGGAGTACGACGATGAAGACACCGCGCGATGGTGCGCGCCGCGGCTCGGCCGCGCCACTGACTATCTCGTCGAGCCGCTCGTCGCGGGTGGCCTGCTCTGCGTGATGGAAGAAACGTCGCGGGCGGCCACGCTGGCGACGCTGGCACTCACCGACAACGGCCGCGGCCGGGAGATGAGCCTCAGCGGCGGATTGGGACGCTTTCCGGAAGCGCTCGCGTCGAAGGTCGATGTCAAGCTGGAATCGCCGGTGCAGTCTATCGAGATTCGCGACGACGGCGCCGTCGTGCAGTTGTCGGGCGAACAGATGCGCGCCGACCATGTCGTGCTCGCGGCGACGGCTCCTATTGCGTCCAGGCTATATCGCGGCGGTGACCAGGTCGAACGCCGGCTACTCGCGACCGAGTACGTACAGGGGATCAAGATTGGTATCGCCACGAGCCGCCATTGGCGCGATGAACCGGGGCCGAAAGATGTATGGGGATTTCTGATTCCGCGTCCCGACCGTCAACTCATCGCGTCGGCCACGCTCGAATCGACCAAGGACATAACGCGCGTGCCGGACGGCGAGATGCTGAACGTTTTCGTCAAGAATGAAGCGGCGGGCGCGATGATGGACCTCGCGGACGACGAGATCGTCGCGAAGGTGTTGCCCGACATCGAGCGGTTTTTTCCCGGCGCCACCGCCACCAAGCGCTTCGCGCAGATCGTGCGATGGCCCAATGCGCTGCCCAAGTCTCCGGTCGGCCGCAGCCGCGACGTGGCGGAGTACAGAAAATCGCGACCGTCAGCCCGGCGCGTCCTGCTCGCCGGCGACTACATGGGCCTCCCTCATTTCGAATCAGCAATCGAAACCGGGTTCTGGTGCGTGGAGCAGATACTCCAGCAACCTAACCCCTAACCCCTTCCCGCGCGGGAAGGGGAACCGGATTAAAGAATCACATATTGTCGACGATCGCTTTGCCGAACTCCGAGCACTTCAGCAGCTTCGCGCCGGTCATCAGGCGCTCGAAGTCGTAGGTCACCTCTTTCTTGCTGATGGTTTTCTCGAGGCCGCGGATGATGCCGTCGGCAACCTCCTGCCATCCCATGTGCTCGAACATCAGCACGCCCGACAGGATGACCGAGCCCGGGTTCACCTTGTCCTGGTTCGCATACTTGGGCGCGGTGCCGTGCGTCGCTTCGAAAATGGCGTGCCCTGTCAGGTAGTTGATGTTGGCTCCAGGAGCGATTCCGATGCCGCCGACCTGCGCCGCGAGTGCGTCGGAAATGTAGTCGCCGTTAAGGTTCATCGTGGCGACGACATCGAATTCGTCGGGCCGCGTCAGCACCTGCTGGAGCGTGATGTCGGCGATCGCATCCTTGACCAGCAGCTCACCGGCAGGCGGCTTGCCGTTGCAATCGTCCCATCCCACCGCCTTGCCCTTGTATTCGCGGCGGACGAGTTCGTAGCCCCAATCGCGGAACGCGCCCTCCGTGAATTTCATGATGTTGCCCTTGTGCACGAAGGTCACGCTCTTGCGCTTGTGCCGAATCGCGTAGTCGAGCGCGGCGCGAATCAGCCGCTCACTCCCCTCGCGCGAGATGGGCTTGATGCCGATTCCCGAAGTGTTGGGGAAGCGGATTTTCTTCACGCCCATTTCATCCTGCAAGAATTTGATGACCTTTTTCGCCTCGGGCGACTCCGCCGGCCATTCGATTCCCGCATAGATGTCTTCGGTGTTCTCGCGGAAGATCACGACGTCGAGTTTCTCGGGATGCTTGACCGGGCTCGGCACGCCTGCGAAGTAACGCACCGGGCGCAGGCATACGTAGAGGTCGAGCATCTGGCGCAACGCGACGTTGAGCGATCGGATGCCGCCGCCGATCGGCGTGGTCAGGGGACCCTTGATGCCGACCAGGAACTCGCGAAACGCCTCGACGGTTTCGTCGGGCAGCCAGTTTTTCCACTGGTTGAACGGCTTCTCGCCCGCGAAGACTTCCATCCAGGCGATCTGGCGCTTGCCGCCGTATATTTTCTTGACCGCGTTGTCGAACACGTACTGCGACGCGCGCCAGATGTCGGGACCGGTACCGTCGCCTTCGATGAACGGAATGATCGGGCGGTCGGGAACTTTCAGAGTGTGATTGGCGCCAAGAGTAATCTTTTCGCCGTTGGTGGGAACCTTGATGTGCTCGTATGCCATCGGTGTCGCAATTCGCCTCGTGTTTTAATGATAGAGCGCAAACGCGGCGCGCGCTCCATTTTTTCGAGGGCGTCCCGCAGCGCTCAAAGTATCCGGCTATCATATAGCAAAGGATTCGCGATGCCAGCACCGAAGATTGGCGCGGCGTTTAGAGCGGCTTCACCTTCTCGGGGCGACGGTCGCGCAGTCGTTTGGGAAAGTCGTACGCTAGCCGCGGCGCGCTGGCGAAATACTCTTTCCATGAGCGCGGAAACACGCCACCGATCTTGGTGGGCTTCGCGGTTTCACGTTTAGGCATCGTCTGATATTTAGCATAAGAGTTCGACTCTCAACGAGGCCGCCGATCCGACGACAAATCACGCGGAGCAGCTGATGGATTTTACTTACACGCCGGAACAGGAAAAATTTCGCGCCGAAATTGCGGGATGGCTCGAGAAGAACTCCGCTGAGGCCTTCGGGCGCAAGGGCGAGGGCCTCGGCGGCTCGACCGCCAGCCTGCTCGACGTGCGCGACGACGGCCGATGGGCTCAGCTCCTTGATTACCATCGCCGGCTCTACAAGGCCGGTTACGCCGCGCTGCACTGGCCTAAGGAATGGGGCGGTGGCGGCGCGAGCATGATCGATCAGGCCATCTATCAGGACGAAGTTCTGCGACTCGGGCTGCCACTCTACGGGGCCAATCAGCTCGCGATCGATCGAATCGGACCGACTATCATGCATCTCGGCACCGAACAGCAGAAAAAACGCTACCTGCTCAAGATGCTCACCGGCGAGGAAATCTGGTGCCAGGGTTATTCCGAGCCCGGCGCGGGCTCCGACCTCGCGGGCCTGCAGACGCGCGCGGTGCTCGACGGCGACAACTTCGTAGTCAACGGGCAGAAAGTGTGGACCAGTCTGGCGCATCGCGCCGACTGGCAGGTGCTGCTCGTGCGCACGGATCCAGCGGCGCCCAAGCACAAAGGGATTTCATACCTGCTGGTCGACATGCACAGTCCCGGAATCACCGTGCGTCCTCTCGTGCAAATCACGGGCGATGCCGGATTCAACGAAGTTTTCTACGACAACGTGCGCGTGCCGAAGGAAAACCTGGTCGGCGAGCTGAATGCGGGATGGCAGGTGTCGATTGCGACCCTCATGTACGAGCGCCTCTCCGGCGGCACGCGGCATCCGGTCGAGCGCACCATCGGCGAGCTGCTCGACCTCGCGAAGAAGGTGGATTTCCAGGGCGGGCCGGCGTGGAAGCATCCGTATGTGCGCCAGAGGCTCGCGCAATTTGCGGTCGAGGCGCGATGCCTGCGGCTTTCTCGCTATCGCTCGCTGTCGGCGCAGCTCAAGGGCAAAGTGCCCGGCGCAGAAAGTTCGTTCGGCAAGCTGTTCGCCACCGAGCTGAACCTCCGAGTCGCGATGTTCGCCGACGAGATGCTTGGGGCGTTTGCCAACGTCGAAGGCGGCAGCCTCGGCGCAGTCGAGGGCGGCCGCTGGATGCATCGCACGCTCGCGGCGCGCGGGCTGACGATCGCGGCCGGCTCGAGCGAGATTCAGCACAACATCATCGGCGAGCGCGTCCTCAAGCTTCCGAAAGGCTAGTGCGCGGAATCGAGCAGCTTTTGCAGATTGCTCGTATCGCCCCGCTCGCTCGCCGTCTCGCCCGCACGATCGTAGAGAACGTTGCCGGTGGAATCGATCACTGCGATCGTCGGGATGTATCCGTGATAGTAGCGGGCTATCAGTCCGCGCTGCGCTAGCGACGGATTTCGCAGATCGACCACGACGAACCGAATCTTGTCCTTGTATCGCGGATAGAGTTGCACCAGGCGTTCGGCTTCGCGCGCCGTGTTCCAGCAATTCGCGGTGCCGAAGAAGATCACGGTTGCATGGTCGGCGGCGAGCGAACCGTCGGAAAGATTTTTCCCCGCGATGGGAAAGTTGGGGCTTGAATCATCTGAAAAAGAAAGATCGGGAGCGAGCTTCAAGTCGGTTGCTGGCGGCCCCGGCACCTCCGTCGCCAGCGCGATCGCGAAAATCAGAGTGACGACGGCAGAAACGGAAACTGTCAGCGCCTTGATATTTGGTTTCATATCACATTAACCGATCGGCGGGGTTGTATGGTTCCGAGGATGCACGATGCAAGCACAAAATAATAGTTGGCAGGATTCTTCGTACGGACCGCACGGCGAAGGGGCGGAAATCGCGTATTCAATCGTCGATTCTGCCCTCGGACGTCTGCTGGTCGCGGGCACGCGCCGCGGAATCTGCTTTGCCGCGATGGGTGAATCGGATCGGACGCTGATCGCTGAGCTTCGGACCGACTATCCGCGCGCGTCGATTCGAGTCGCCGATTCGAATCGACGAGACGATTCGCACGTTGAGCAGTGGGCCGAAGCGCTCGCGAAATACATCGCAGGACGCTCGGCGATGCCGACCCCTCCGATGGATATTCGCGGGACTCCATTTCAGTTCCTGGTGTGGGATCAGCTCCGCGCGATTCCGGCGGGCGAGACGCGCTCATATTCCGAGATCGCGCGAAGAATCGGACGGCCGCGCGCAATCCGCGCAGTCGGCAGCGCAAACGGCGCCAATCCGGTATCGATTGTCATCCCGTGCCATCGCGCGATTCGCGCATCAGGGCATCTCGGCGGCTATCGATGGGGGCTGGAGCGCAAGCGCCAGTTGTTGGAGATGGAGTCTCAGAAATCTAACCGCTAACCCCTTCCCTCGAAAGAAAGGGAACAATTTCGCAGAGATGCGATCTATTCAGGACATGCCTTGGATTGGGGAGGCCCAGCGCGAGAAGACTTTTTCCGAAATCTTTTCCAGCGGCGGCAACAACTCGACGGTCTGAGCGATCATTCGATCAGCTGGGATATTCTGCCGGATCAGTTCTTTTGCGAACGCGTCGGCCATCGCGGCGATGCTCTCGCGCGTCACCTCGAAATGAAACTGGAAGCCGTAGACCTTGTCGCCGTGGCGGAATGCCTGGCACGGAGTTTTGTCCGACGATGCGAGCGAGATCGCGCCTGGCGGTACATCGAAAATGTCGCCGTGCCAGTGGAATGGGATCATCGTCGCAGGCAAGTCGCGCATCAGGCGATCGTCTTTAGCCGAGTCGCTCAGGCGGATCGGATGCCATCCGATTTCCTTGCCGCTGGGATTACGTCCCACCTTCGCTCCGAGTGCGGCGGCGAGGATCTGCGCACCGAGGCATATGCCGAGCACGGGCAAATTCATTCTCATCGCATCTTCGATCAGATGCATCTCATCACGCAGCCACGGATAGCGGTCAGTTTGATAAACGCCCATCGGACCGCCCAACACGATAAGGCCGCCCGCTCCTTTCATGTTCGCGGGAATCGGCTGGCCCTCATTGGCGTGCACGTATTGCCATGCGAGCGCGGCGCTTTCGAGCGCGTCGGCGATGTTGCATAGATTCTCGACCGGGTGATGCTGCAGGACGTAGATTTTTGCCATCGGATGAGTTTCTGATGCGGCCGAAATAATTGCTAGAGCAACGTGCCGCGGCGGATGCGGCCCAGGTGCGTGTAGGCGCGCTGCGTTGCGACCCGGCCACGGGAAGTGCGTGCCAGGAATCCCTCCTGCAGCAGGTAGGGTTCGTAAACTTCCTCGATAGTGTCGGATTCCTCGCCGACCGCGGCGGCAAGGCTCTCGACACCGACCGGGCCGCCGTCGAACTTGTCGATGATCGCGCCGAGAATCGCGCGGTCCATCTTGTCGAATCCTGCTTTGTCGATTTCCAGCAACTCGAGCGCGGCGAGTGCGATTTCGCGTGTGACCACCGGCGCTTCGTTGACCTGTGCGAAGTCGCGCACGCGGCGCAGCAGGCGATTGGCGATGCGAGGCGTCCCGCGCGATCGCGATGCGAGTTCATGAGCGCCATCCTCGTCAATCGCGACATTCAACAGAGCGGCGGAGCGGCGCACGATCTCGCCCAACTCGGCATGATTGTAAAAGTCCAGGTGAAAATGCTGGCCGAACCGGTCGCGCAAGGGCGAGCTCAGCAGCCCCGAGCGCGTGGTCGCGCCGACCAGCGTGAAAGGATTCACCGAGAGCTTCATGGTGCGCGCCCCCATCCCCTCGCCCACTACGATGTGAAACTCGAAGTCCTCCATCGCGGAGTAGAGGCGTTCCTCTACCACGCGCTGCAAGCGATGGATCTCGTCGATGAACAGGACGTCATGCTCTTCGAGGTTGTTGACGATCGCGGCAAGGTCGGCGGCGCGCTCGATAGCCGGTCCCGAGGTTACGTGAACGTTGACGCCGAGCTCGCGCGCGATGATATGCGCGAGCGAAGTCTTGCCGAGGCCGGGCGGTCCGGCGAACAGCACGTGATCGAGGACTTCGGCGCGGCCGCGGGCTGCCGTGATCGACATGCCGAGAATTTTCTTGGTGCGCTCTTGGCCGATGAATTCGTCGAGCGCGCGCGGGCGCAGCGCAAGATCGATGTGGCGATCGTCCTCATGGCCGACGCGTGCGGTGATGCGTTCTTCCGCGACGTGCACCGCCGTGCCGACAGATTGGATGGGCTTACTTTTCGCCAAGCAGCACCGCCAATGACTTGCGAATTATTATTTCGGGATTCTGGGCCACGTTTGCGTCAGACGCGATGACCGCGTCGACCGTGCGCTTCGCCTCAATCGGTTTCATACCGAGGTTCACGAGCGCGGAAACCGCTTCGTCAGCGGGACCCGCCGGCTGGCCGTTGGTGTCGGGCACCGGGCGCAGATGGCCGTTGGACGCGCTGGTGGACGGTGCGGACATTTTCAGGTCAGCGACTTTGTCGCGCAGTTCGCGCACGACTCGCTCCGCGACCTTCGGACCGACCCCGGGTACCGCGTCGATTCTATCGACATCGCCCTTGCCGATCGCGGCCACCAGTTCTTCGGGCGCGAGCACCGACAGGATCGCGAGCGCGAGTTTCGGGCCGACATGCTGCACGCTCATCAGGAGGTCGAAGGCGCGCTTCTCGGTCGCGCTGGAAAATCCGTAGAGCATGAGCGCGTCCTCGCGCACTACCTGGCGAATCTCGAGCGCGACGCGGTCGCCGAGTTGCGGCAATCGATAATAGGTGCTGAGCGGTATCAGCACTTCGTAGCCGACGCCTCCGGTCTCGACGACGATGCGGCCCGCGTCGCGAACGGCGAGTGCGCCGGACAGCGACGCGATCACTGCGGCACCATCCGGGTCTTGGTTCGGCGCGGCGTGTCCGGACGAAAGCGCTCGACTGCATCGACCAGATTCGGGATGCGTCCGCGGCCGAGATGGCAAAGCGCCAGCGCGAGCGCGTCGGCAGCGTCGTCGGAGAGTTCGATTTTCGGATTGAGCTTCAGGGTCTTGCGCACCATGTATTTCACTTGCGCCTTGTCGGCGTGTCCGTGACCGGCGACGCAGAGCTTAACTTCGTTGGGTGGATATTCGAACATCGCGATGCCGCGCTCGGCCGCCGCCAGCATTGCCATCGCGCGCGCCTCGCCGATTCGAAACGCGCTCTGGACATTGGCGGCGACGAAATGCCGCTCGAGGCTGAGCGCCCGCGGCGAGAACTCGTCGATGACGAAGAGAAGGCCTTCGTGGATGCGTTGCAGCCGCTCCGGTCCTGCCGCGAGCGACTTGCATCGAATCGTACCCGCTGCGACGTAGCGTGCACCGGAAGTCTCGACGACACCGTAGCCGCACGCCACGCTCCCGGGATCCACCCCGAGTATCCGCATACCCCCACCTCCATGTCAGCACCCGCGCGGCGTCACGCCGCCGAGAACTGCGCCATCTCTTCATCGCTGATGTCGAAGTTCGCGGCGACGTTCTGCACGTCGTCGTGATCCTCGAGTTCCTCCATCAGCTTGAGCACCTGCCCGGCCGTATGGCCGGAGACCGCAACCGTATTTTCGGGAATCCGCGTCTGCTCCGAATGCGCGATCGCGAGGCCGGCCTTTTCCAGCGCGTCGCGCACCGCGTTCAACTTGTCCGGCGAGGTGAGGACCTGGAAAGTTTCGCCATCGCTGGTCACGTCGTCAGCGCCCGCGTCGAGCGCGCGTTCGAGCAGCTTGTCCTCGTCGATGGCGGATTTTTCGATTCCAATCACGCCGCGCTTTTTGAACATCCAGCCGACGCATCCGACTTCGCCGAGGTTGCCGCCGTGGCGCGAGAAAACGAAGCGCAGCTCCGCGACCGTGCGATTGCGATTGTCCGACAGCACGTCGACCATTATCGCGACACCGCCTGGACCGTACCCTTCGTAGGTGATTTCCTCGAGCGACGCGCCCGCGATTTCGCCGGTGCCCTTCTTGATGGCGCGATCGATGTTGTCGTTGGGCATCGATTGCTTCTTGGCTACCGTCACCGCCGTGCGCAGGCGCGGATTGGAATTGATGTCACCGCCGCCGAGCCGCGCCGCGATCGTGATTTCCTTGATCATCTTGGTGAAAACGCGGCCGCGCTTGGAATCGGTGATCGCCTTCTTGTGCTTGATCGAACTCCATTTCGAATGACCCGACATGGCAAATACCTTCCGCGGGGCCACCTCGGCGGGCGGGTCCCGGACGATGCCGAGATTATCATAAAGTTTCGTGAAAGGGGGAATGGGGTCGAGGACGATGGCGTAGACACGGGCGAGTATGGAAAACTTGGACCCGCCGCAGTCCGCTTCTGTTATGATGCAGCAGCGACGTGCCGGTGAATGGGGAATGCCTGGGGTGAGAATTTCGATTTTGGGCTTGATTGCAGCGTTGTGCGCGGCTGGATGCCTGTATCCGCCCGTCACGCAGCCACCACCTGATGCGCAGCAGGAAGTAGTGATTCCGCTGCCGTACGATCTCGCCTGGGACGCGGTCAACGCGGTGATCACCGAAAATTCGTTCCACGTGCAGGCGCAGGACATGACCAACGGGATTATCGAGGCAGTCGGTCCGCGCTTCACTCTGCATGACGCCGATTGCGGAAAGATAAAGAGCGTGGCGGGCGCTTACACGGCCGAGCCGGTTCCTAACTCGTCGTCGGTGTACAACTTCCTGGTGCGGCCGCGCGGCCCCGAGGCAACCCTGGTCGAGGTGCGAGCGACCTTCAACTCGTCGGTCAAGGTCCCGTTGCATCCCGCTACTGACGTCGATTGCGTGTCGCACGGAATCCAGGAATCGAATCTGCTGCGCGAGGTATTGGTCGAGGCGAAGAAGACTCATCGCCCGGTGTTCGCGAGACCGAGCGGCGCGCCACAGCAGGCAACGTCCTCGGCGAGTGCACAGCCGTCGGGGCCGGTGCAGAGGGCTCCGTCTTCGATTGACAGAGAAGAGGTGCAGCCCGATACGCCGACTTCGATGCAAGGATTTTCTATTGGCGGGAATCTCAAGCTGCCCGCACCACCGCCGCAGTAGGGCAGCACTCGCGGGCTTGACATTTTTTTCGTCCGGGATGAAACCGGGGCCAGCACCAGTTTTTCTTGAGCTTCGGAGGTCATGCCATGAAAGGTCGCATCGCGTTTATCCCAACGGCACACAAAATTGAATTCCACGAGTACGAGGTTCCCGCGCCTGCGCCGGGCGGGCTGGTCGCGGCCGTCACGCAGACCAACGTATGCGGTTCCGAAGTGCATATGTGGAAGGGCGAGTTCGGACGGCGCGGCGTGATGCCGGGGCATGAGATGAGCGGGCGAATCGAGGCGCTCGGCTCGGGCGTGCGTGCGGATTGGGCGGGCGTGCCGGTCAAGGAAGGCGATCGAATCGCGCCGGTCTACTACACGGTGTGCAATCGATGCGTAAACTGCGTCACTGGGAATCATGCGGCCTGCACGGCCAAGGTGGTCGGCGCGCGGCATCCTGATGAACCGCCGCATTTCACAGCCACCTTCGCAACGCATTATGTCGTAAAGCCCGATCAGCATTTCTATCGAGTGCCCGACAACGTGCCGGACCTGGTGGCGTCGTCGGCGAATTGCGCGATGTCGCAGGTGTTCTGGAGTCTCGATCGCGCGCGGCTGCATTACGGCGAGACGCTGGTCGTACTCGGCGCGGGAGGACTCGGGCTGCATGCGATGGCGATTGCGAAGGCACGTGGCGCGCGCGTGATCGCGGTCGACGGCGTAGATTTGCGGCTGCGCGAGGCGCGCCGATTCGGCGCCGACGAGACTGTCGATATGCGCCAGCACACCGACGCGGAAGCTCGCGATAAGCGCGTGCGAGAGCTATGCGCGGGATGGCCCGACGTGGTGCTTGAAGTAGCCGGCGTCCCCGAGGCGTTCAGCGAAGCGCTCCGAATGGTGCGTGTCGGCGGTCGTGTGATCGAAGTCGGCAACATCTCGTCAGGCTTGACGGTCCAACTCCCACCGTCGACGATTACCTTCAAGTCGCTGGAAATAATCGGTGTCGCAACCTATCCGCCGCACTATCTGAAGAAGTCACTCGACTTCCTGGCAGCGAATATCGACCGCCTGCCCTACCGCGAAATGTGCGACGCAACCTTCCCCCTGTCGCGCGCAGCCGAAGCGCTCGACAAGAGCGAGCGCCGAGAAGTCACGCGCGCAGGATTGCTGCCGGGGCAGAGCTAGTCGATATGAGACGAGCAGGCTAGTGAGCGGCACTACAAGCTATTCGCCGCTCTGCCCTCGGCGGTCGGAACCAGAATCTTGAATCGCCCGCGATAGGAATCGCGCGCTGTACAGCGACCCTCACCTTCGATCCTCTCCCATTCTGGCACTCTGGGAGAGGGAAGCCGGTGGCTAAGCGCTAACGCGGTCGGGGATTAGCGCGTTCGAGGGGACTACTTCCTCTTCCGCTGAGCCCGGGATTTTCCAGTTCAGGTGCAGGTAGGAGCCGCCGCCGATGTTTCGCTCGCCGACTTCGATCTGATGCGGGCCTTCGGTCAGGTGAATAGTTCCACTGTCGTGTCCCTTTTCGACCGGGCCGGGATCGCGAATCACGGGAGTGCCGTCAACCGTGACCCATCCAGAGTCATCGACGTCGATCGAGAATTCGTACTCGCCCGTCTTGGGCGCGAGCAAATGGCCGCGCCAGATGTCGCAGGACGGGAACGGCATCGCACCCATCTCGGCAATCGTGTCGAAATTCAGTTGCGGATCGACTCGCACGATATGCGGAGCGCTGTCGCCGCAATCGTCGCCGACATAATACCTGCCCAGCAATCCATTGTGCGCACTCTGCAGGAACGGCTGCATGACTCGTTGATTCATCGAGAGCAGGAACACTGCAGCTATTCCGAGGGCCGTCGCGATCTGCATCAGTCGGCGCGAATGACCCTTGCTCCACAGTTGGAGCGTTTCCGATAAATCAAACACGCCGAAGATCCAAAACAACGCCAGCGGCCATAGCTGAAAGGGTCCGGGCAGTCCGATCAGTTTGCCGAGGTTGAAGGCGACCGAGTCGCGGACGACCATGCCGCCGCCGTAGAATGAATCGCGGTTGGTGGCGAAATCGCCGCGCATGAATTGCTGCAACGCGTAGTCGCGCACCGGGTTGTCGTATTCGTAAGGGAAGTGCGGATTGGTTGCGGTCGCCATCAGCATGATCGCGGTCGATATCGCGCCCATCGCGCCCAGCAGCCAGTTGCAGGCGGCGGGAAGAAACGCGAGCGCGAGGACCATGAATGGAACCGATGCGACGATTTGCCGCGGGCCGGTCGCGGTGCCGCCTCCCCATGATACGATCGATTCGCCGTACGATGCGTTGAACAGGATCAACACCACGAACGAATAGACTGTGACGACGAATTCGGCGCGATATTTCTTCAGCCGCGCGAAATACCCGACGCCAACGATCGATAGCAGCAGGACTGGATTGCAGAAGAACAATCCGCGCTGCGGATCGAGCAACACGTTCCACAGAATGCGCATCTTCGGATAGGTCAAACCGACGAATCCGACCGCCTGCTCGGGGAATTGACGGTTCTCGGTCGGCGCAAGCTTGAACGCCTGGTAGCTGAAGAAGAACGGATTTCCAAATGCGCCCCAGTTGTAGGCGAGCATGACAGCGACTGTGATCGCGGCGCCGGCGGAAAACGCCGCCAGAGACTTCAGGTCGCGCAGTTTGAACAACGCGTAGATCCCGATGGCGGCCGCGACCAGGAATACCGGGTAGTCGTTGAGGACCGCCCATCCTGCCAGGAAGCCGGCGGCAAATGCGCGCATCGACGAGGGGCGAGTCTCGAAAGTCGCGAGCAAATAGAACGCGGTGAAGACGCATACCGCGGCGACCGGCTCGCCGGTTAGTTCAGTCGCGTAGGGGAACGCGATCGTCCCCAGGCCGAGAATCAACGCGACGCCGGCTGCGCGGCCGTCCGACGCGCCGAGAAATCGCGCGAAGCGAAACATGACGACGCACATCGCCGATACCAGCAGCCCGGTCGTGAACACTGTCGTCAGGTAGGTTACGAACGCCCAGTACAGCGGCTCGTGATTCGCGATCATAGGCTTCAGCACGTGGCTGAAAACCCACCATGGGAACATCGCCGTGTAAGACGTGCCGGGCGCTTTGACGGAATAGATATGGCCGTGAAACGTGATGATGTCGGCGGTGTTGTAGCCGCAGAAATCGTTGATATAGAGGTGGCCCTTCTCGAGCAACGAGCGCATCAAGTCGAAGCGGCACGCAACGCTCTGGTCGGCGCCCTGGTAAAAGTAGGCATAGGTGATGAACGGGATCAGAAAGATCGCCGCTTCGATTTGCCGGCGGCGATCCTCGGGCGCGATCGCATGGCTGGAGCTCGCGACGCCCCCCTTCATTGCTTGTTCGGGCGCGCCCTCAGCGCAGCGCGAAACCTGTCGAGGATGCGAAAATCATCGTCGCCGTAGATGCGCCAACCGGCCCACGCGATTCCCGCCAGCGCCAGGAAGGTTACCACCAGCGAAATTGGCGATCCGATCGGCACCGGCGCGCCCTGCTGCCGGATCGCATTCAGGTCGTAGGTAGGAGTCGCGTTCGCAGGCGGCGCACTAATCGCGACCATCGACGCGTTCCTGAAGAATGCCTTGCCGCTGTTGAGACTGCCGAATCCACCGACTCGCAATGCGACGTCGATATCGGCGCCGTGCCCGCCCACCTTCAGATACAGAGTGACGCGCTGCCAGTCGGTGGTGCGATGGATATCGGCCGACATGATGCCGTCTTCCATCACCGAAATCGACGCGCCGGATTCCTTGGCGCCGACGTCTTCGGTACGGACATCGACGCTGAGCTGATACCATCCCGGCGGCACGGTCAGCGGTTGCATCCAGCGCCCGTCATTCGGCTTGAGGTTGTCGACCTCCATCTCGCTGGGCTTGTCGGTGTACGAATGCCAGTGAGTTTGAAACGCGTCGGGGCTGTTGATCCAGGCCTCGGTGCGCCACGAATCTGGCTGATCTTCGGATCCTTTCTTGAAGTCGCCGTTGAGCAGCAGATTTTTCTGATCGGCGGCCGCCGCGCGGCGAGGCATTGATACGGCGGCTAGCATCGCGCAGAGAAAAACTGCGTAAACGATGCGCAGGAACCTAACCTCTAACCCCTTCCCTCGAGGGAAGGGGAACCGGATTGGAGAAAACCTCGTCTTGCGAGGGAAGTAGAACGATCGCGCGAGGCCACGATACCAACGGCGGAGCGCGATCAGATCCAATTGCGTATCCCGCCTGATTGCAGCCACATTCGGGCGTAGTATCCCTCGCGGCTGATAGGCATGCCGACCCAAATCGGGAAGTAGTACACGAACAGAATCAGCGCGGTGACCGCGAACACGCTGGCGACGTAGCGGCCCGCATACGATGGAGTGCTCAACAGCAGAAACCCGTACGCGCCAATGACTGCGACGAAGGCGAGCCAGGCCCACGTCGGGGGTAGTCCGAGAAAAAACACCGGCGTCATCGTCAGCAACAGTGCGAGATGCTCCCACGGCTCGGCGCGCTCCTTGAAACATTCGCCGAGCAAAATCGCCAGCGCCAGGTAGCCGAAATACACCGACGCCATGTAGTGGTAGAGGAAGAGTGTGCGGCCGATCCACGCCCAGATTAACAGGTAGCTGAGATAGCCGATGACCAGGAACCAGCGCGTGAGCGTCGGGCGCTCGAGCGCCTGCACCGCGGTGATCGTAATCGCGGTCAGCGCGCCCCACCACAGCAGAGGATTGCCGCCGCCCCAGACCGTCTGCACGTCGCCAGTCTTGGGAAAGTTCTGCCAGTAGGCAATCGGGCGAAGCATCAGCGGCCAGCTCCACCATCGCGAGGCGTACGGATGCGTCGCGGACGAAACGCTCTGCTCGTACCAGATAACATCATGGTAGTAATGGAACAGATCGTAGATGCCGCCCCACCATCCGAGCCAGTAGTGCGGCAGAAACACCGCGAGGTACGTGATGGTGGCGACAGATCCGACCAGCAGGATCGCGCCAAGACTCATCGGCTCGAGGATGTCGGCTATCGACGGCATCGACCACGATTGCGAGGCCGAAGGCTGCGCGCGGCGACGCCAGTAAATTTCCGCAAGGCGTATTGCCAGGAACGCGAGAATGACCAGCACTACGTATGAGATTGGTATGCCACTCAGGTAAAGCAGAAATCCGACGGCAATACAGGTCGCGGAAATGAAAAACGCCGAGGTTTGATCGAAAAGGTCGAGCGCGACCGGAGCCGGCACTGGCGCTTTGACTTTCTTCGGCTTCATTTCGATCGGCGCCTTCGATTCAATCGGCACCGGAGGCGGCGCGGGCTTCGGATGGTCTCTCGCGATCACGTAAACGATAAAACCCACCACCAGTAAAAAAGTGATCCCCGGGACGTATAGTTTGCTCGCCAGGCACAGGCCCAGCGCCAGGCCGATCCACGGAAGGATCCGCTGGCGCGCTTTTGGATCAGGTGTCTGCACGAATTTGAAAAAAAGCAGGTACGCGACCGCCGCACAGGTGAGATAGACGATGTCGATCACCGCGTAGTGCGAATCGACCAGGTACATTCCGTCGCAAAGAATGATCGCGCCCGCGAGCGCGCCGACCAGCCGCGATCCCGACATCCGGCGCCCGAGCAGATACGTGATTCCGACCAGTGCCGTACCAATCGTCGCGTTACCGACTCGCCAACCAACCGGATGATCGCCAAACAGGAGGATGCCCAGTGCGATCACGAGCTTGGCCAGCGGTGGATGCGGATCGAGAAATGATTCGCCGTGCAGATAGTGACGGCCTTGCGCGACGAAATGAACTTCATCAAAAACAATCTCGGCGGGATGCCCCAGGTGCCAGAAGCGCGTCACCGCAGCGGCGATCAGCAGAACCGATATGATGATCGTGTCGGTGGCGATCCACGGAGGCGCCGACGCCGGCTCCTCAACGTAATCCTCGATCTGCCGCGGCGTCGCGAATTTCTTGAAGAACTCACCGACCGCGTCGGTCTCTGCCTTGGCGTCCTGCATCCGCGTCGCACCCCAGTAAACCGCCAGCCCGAGAGCGACCACGTTGAGCGCCGAGGTCGCCATCGCAAGGCCGTCGCGCGAGTCCAGGAACACCACAGTATTTAGCGTATGCAGGATGTACGCGAGGTTGATGAAACAGGTGATCGTGAGGATCACGAACACCGCGAGCATCTCGGGCGCTTCCAGCGCCAATGGCACGGAGAGCGCGATCGCGGGATAGAGATAACGCTCGTGCATCCTGGGTGCGACCATGAAGAATCCAAAAATCGCGATGAAGGACGCGAACAGCAGGCGCGTTGGCGTTCGGCCGCGCCACAAAATCCAAGCGACGAATGCATACAGCGGCACCAGCAGGCTCATCCCGAGCGCGAAGAACGATACTCCCGCGAGCGTGTTCGAATCCCCCTGGCGCAGTCCGCCGAGCAGCGCCATCAGGTTGAATGCGTTGACCGAAGTCTCGTGGTAGTACGCCGCGGTCGAAGTGTAGAGCTTGATGATCCAGTTCCATTCGTGGCCGATTTGGAACGGGGCGATGCCGATGATCGCGACCGCGATCAACGCGATCCCCGACCTGATGCAGGTTGCGAAGTCGGTCTCGAGCATCGTCCACAGGCCGAGCACCGGGAGCATCATCAGACCCTGCGGCTTGACCAGCACCGCGATCGCGGCGAGTCCCCATGCGATTTCGTACTGCTCGCCGATAAGCGTCACGATGCTGAGCAGGGTGACGAAGGTCATCACTGAATCGCTCTGGCCCCACACGACAGTGTCGAACAGCAGCGGTGGATTCAGCGCGACCATCAGCAACGCGATGAAAGCCATCTCGGGCCGGGTGCCGCGCCTTATGAACGCGTACACCAGCAGCGCGAGCGTGAGGTCGGCGACGATCGCCGGACTTTGGATTATGACCCGGTAGAAATCTCCGGTCGCGCCGATGGCGTGCGCGAGTATTCCCACGACCCACAGCCCGTACAGGTAGCCGGGCGGATAATCGAGGAAGAATCCCTCCTGATAGGTATGCGCGGGACCCAGCGTTGCGATCTGGCTCGCCCACGCCTGGTAGTCGCCAACGTCGGGGCCGAAACCGGGAAAGTACGGCATCACAACCAGCTTCAGCAGGGACAAGGCTGCGAGTACCAGCAGCGCCGGGAAGAGGCCGGAGTCGGGATCCTCGGTTAAGGGGCGGAGATAGTCGAAAAAGGCGTAGCCGACCAGCGCGATCAGAATCGCGGCGGCGATGAATCCCGGTAATTTGCCGGTGGCAACTGCGGGTGTCGATGCGGCCGCGATCGCGGCGACCGCCAACGCGGCGACGCCCCACGGTGCGATTCGCGCCCACGCAACCCACCTTTGAGGCCGGTCCCCCTCGACCTTCAGACTCTCGATCATCCTGCTATTGCCCACATGGCGCAGCCGATAAAGATAGCGGTTATTTCAGTGGCGATGAACAGCCCGCCGTGCCGGACGTCGCGGGGTTCGGCTGGCGACTGCGCTCGCGCGCAGTCTATTATGCAGCATTGCAGCGAAGGAGAATGCCTCGATGCGACTGATCCATACCCTCTATGAGCCGGCGGGCGAAGGACCTCATCCGACGCTGATCGCGATGCATGGGTTCGGAGCCAGCGCGCTCGATCTTTTGGGCCTCGCGCCATACATCGCTGACGGCCGCTTCATGGTGATTTGTCCGCAGGGTCCGATGGAGGTGCCGATCGGTCCGACCCGCGGCTACGCATGGTTTCCGATTCGAATGGGCGCCGCGCCAGATCGCGGTGCAATCGACGACGCCAACAAGATGGTGACCGAGTTTCTCAACGAGGCGCTGAAAAAATATCCCGTCGATCGAAAAAAGCTGGTGGTGCTCGGGTTCAGCCAGGGCGGCATGATGGCGTATCGGCTCGCAGTTAGAAATCCTTCGAAGTTCGCGGCGCTGGTCGCGCTCTCGACCTTCTTTCCGCCGGATTTGAAGGAAGAGGTCAATGATCCCGCCGCTCTCGAAGCGCTGCCGACGCTGGTTCAACACGGTCGCGCCGACGACATGATCGAGATCACGCGTGCGCGGGCATCGGTGGAAACCCTGCGCGCGTTGAAGGTTCCAGTCACCTTTCGCAAATACGACTGCGGCCACGAGATCACCGCCGAAGCCCTGCAGGATCTGTCAAACTTCCTCACCGAGAAGGTCCTCGACCCGATAGTCAAGCCGTAAGTCTCGTCACATACAAAAAGGAATCGCGGATTCCTTACTGATCTTCCACAATCGCCACCGGACGCACCCATCCTGCGCTGCCGCCGGTGATCTTGAT
Source organism: uncultured delta proteobacterium (assembly GCA_963850125.1). GTDB lineage: Bacteria > Desulfobacterota > Binatia > Binatales > Binataceae > Binatus. The sequence continues at coordinate 66,957 of CAWKKB010000010.1, forward strand.
TGGCAGCGCGCTCACTTTGAAACCGAATGGACGCGGGATCGCGCCGAGGTTGGCCAGCTTCTCCATGTGAATGTGCTCGCGCTCGCGGCCGACGAAGTGCGCCGGGAACAGCGCGTCGGGCAGACCCTCGCGCAACCCGCGTGCCATCGTCGCGAACGACACGTCCATCGCGATCGCGTCGATTCCGATCAGCTTCACGCCCTGGTCGAGAAGAAAATTCTGACCCGCGACCGAGAGTCCCGCCTGCTGGCGCACGTAGTCATCGACGTTGTCGAGATACTGATCGCTGCCGGTCCAAAGCAGCACGATATCGAGGGGCTTGAGCGTGTAGTCGATTCGCGAGAGCTCACCCTCGATGTCCTCGACGCTGATGTCCTCGCCCTGGCGATGGCGAAAATCCAGCCGCACGCCGTCGCCGTAGCACCACTCGAGCGGAATCTGATCGATTGTCCGCGCGGGTTTGCCCTCGCACAGCGGACCGAAATGCCACGGCGCATCGATGTGATTCCCCGCGTGCCCGGTCAGCGTGATGGTTTCCCACCCGAGCGCCATCGAGTCCGGATAGTCGCCAACATCCGATCCTTTGAACAGTCGCAGCATCGCACGCGCACCTTCCTCGTGGCTGACGCGCTTAAAGCGATAGTTCCACGGCGGATACGGCGCGGCGTCGAGTGGAACCCCGATATCGATGATTTTCACGGAGGAGATTCTAACGCCCCGCACCCTGCTCCATCCAGATCGCAAAACAAAGCATGCTAGGATCCCGGCCATGAGCGATGGAACCAATGCGGCCCAGGCTTTCGCGAAACTGCTCGCGGTAGTCGCGGAACTTCGCGAGCGATGCCCCTGGGATCGCGAACAGGAACTCGCCAACACTCCCCGACATCTGATCGAAGAAGCGTATGAGGTGGCCGACGCCATCGCGCGCGGTAACCCGCTCGACATCGCGGAGGAACTCGGCGACGTGATCGTGCAATGCCTGTTCACGGGCGTGATTCTTGCCGAGGATTCGACGCTCGACATCGCAACCGTCATGCAAAACGCCGCGGAAAAACTCATCCGGCGGCATCCGCATATCTACGGCAACACACGCGCTGACAGTTCGGAGCAAGTCCTCGAAAATTGGGAGCGGATCAAAGCCGATGAGCGCGCGAACAAGAATCCGGACGGCGCCAAAAGCCTCGCGCACGTCGGCCGCGGTCTGCCCTCGATGATGCGTGCTGAAAAACTCGGGGAAAAAGCGCGGCGCGCCGGAATGGACTGGGCGAACATTCGCGAGGTGCTGGCGAAGGCTCGCGAAGAACTCGACGAGGTCGAGCAAGCTCTCGATCGCGGCGACAACGCTGGCGCCGCCGAAGAGTTGGGCGATCTGACGCTCGCGATCGCCAACGCTCCCCGCTTCATCAACCAGGACGCCGAAACAACTCTCCGCGCGGCCTGCGACAAGTTTGTCGCACGATTCGATGAAGTCGCGCGCCTGGCAGCATCGCGCGGCCTCGACCTGAAATCGATGACGCCGCGCGAAATCGACGGCCTGTGGAATGAAGCAAAAGCGGCCAAGTACCGATAAACCGCTGCTGACGGCATTTTGAAAAGCGAATCGGCCTGGTTTTGATAGTTGGACGCTCGCGTGGCAATTTAGTAATAGAAATGCTGACTGGGTTTGGCTCCCCCCTATATCCGGTCGGGGAACGGGTCGGCGTTTATGAAGGCGAACGCTGGCCCGTTTCCTTTTCAACCGAGGGAAAGAGCCGCTGACGATGGACCGGGCATTCTCAAAATGGATCGTTTATGTCGCGATCGGTCTCGCGGTCGCATACTTCTGGATTCATTACAATTCGCTCGCCGGCGTGTTGCGAGCGCGGATCAACGACTGGTGGAAATGAATCGCGCAGAAACTTGAACGGCGAACATGCGGCCGTAGCCGCTAACCGGCGGTTATGGCACTGTGTCAAGCTTGGCTCGATCCCTTGACCCCATCCTGGAGGAACCCATGAGCCTGCGAGCACTTCCTATCCTGTTTCTATTCGCCGCGGCCCTGACGCTCACCCCAATCCCGGGCCTCGCTGCCGGCCTGGTGGTCGGAATCGCCCCGCCCGCGACTGTAGTCGAAACGCCTCCGCCCCCTCCGCCGCCGCCGGCGAATGTCTGGGCGCCGGGCTACTGGGCATGGGACGGCACCAAATATGTCTGGGTGCCCGGAGGTTACGTGGTGGCCCCGTACCCAGGCGCCGTGTGGGTAGCGGGACACTGGGTTAGAGGCGGCCACGGCTGGGGTTGGCATGACGGCCACTGGCGGTGACAGGTCTCCGCGCGTGAGGTGGGTACTGGCGTCATTTGGGCTGATTCGTGATCGAGCGGCGTCTTTTGAAATTGCGAATGGCTTAATTTGATTTCGCGGTTTTCGTGCTCCTAACTGCCGATCCGCAATCTGCAATGTCTTCTGCATTTAGACCGCCAGATGCCGCATGACCTGTGCAGGCTTGCTGCACATTCGCCATGTCCACACACGAAGAAGCTTTCCCGGAATCACATTCTTGGCGAAGACCTGCAATGACGGCCGGCGCGCGCATTGTGTCGATGGTATTGGTGCAGCCTGTCACTGTAACGGCGAACAGTGCGAGCGCTGCAGCGTGAAGGGGCTTCATTCTTTGTTGTTTTCGATCTGTTTCAAGCGAAACTCAAGATATGCGATCAGCGATATGTACGTATAGGCATCCGGTTCGGACGCGAATCGCATAGAGATTTCTTGCCCCGGCTTAAAGTGGCGTCTTTTGACCGAATGACGCCAGTACCGTGAGGTGCAGCAGTATTGCTCCGGCACTCGCGCACTGTTACACATGACTGGTTATGCCTCATATTCCCGTTCATCCGTCGGCCGAGAAACGTCATCGGCAAAGTCTCAAGCGCGCCGAGCGCAACCGCGTCGTCCGCACCCGTGCCCGCACGTTGGCCAAGACCGCAGCGGAAACTATCGCCTCCAGTACCGACGAGGCGGCGGCGCAGGATGCGCTTAAGCAGGCGACCAAGGTGCTGTACAAGGCGATCAGCAGCGGCACGATGCATCGCAACACCGTGCGCCGCAAAGTTGCCCGGCTGTCCGCCAGCCTGCATCGCAAGTTCAACAAGAAAGCGTAAATCATCCGCTCGAGCGAGCGGCTCTAGTCGGGCGCGGTCATCAGATCGAGGATCAATCCGGCCAGCGCTTGTTCGCGCTCCTTGATAGTGCCGTCCTTGAATCCCGCATCCATCGCGCACGCCCGCCAGTAAGCACGTTCCAGGCGCGGCAGCCCGAAGCGACGCGCGCCTTCGATAGCGCGCGTGGCCAGCCCGCTTTGCGGCGGCAGGCCGAGCGACGCAGCGACGTCGCCTTGATTCCTTCGTGCCGCCATCATCGAGGCCGCGATCATCATCCGCCGCATCATCGGAATGATCTCGACCGCGAGAATCTCGAAGACCTCGCGCCCGAGCGCTAGCGCTCGTCCCAACTGCGCCAGCGCTGCCGAGGCGCGTCCGCGCGCGACGCTGTCGGCGAGCTCGAATGCTTCCGGCATCCGCCGCGCGCCCTCGTCCAAATCTGCCGGCTGCACCGCCTTGCCCGGCTCGGCGAAAATCATGACTTTGCCGAGCGTGTTGGCAATCGCGGCCAAATCTCCGCCGTGACGTGAGATGATCAGGTCGAGCGCGGCGGGCGACATTTTCATTCCGAGCGACTGCGCGAACGCATTGACGTATTGCTCAATCTGATTGTCGAACGGACGCATGCAATTCACGAGCAGCGCGGATTTCTCCGCAACGCGGCGAACCTTGGCGGGCGCGTTGTCCTTTTCGTAAAGCAGGATGAGATTGCCCGGTCCGCGCGCGGTCTCGATTGCCGCGACCAGTGCAGTCTCCGAGCCGCCGCTGCCCGACCCGCGCGCCTCGCCGGCATCGGCATCCTCGCTGGCAGTCTCCGCCTTGTCGCGCCGCGACTTCAGGATTCGGCACGCGATGGCGCGCCTGGGCGCGAACAAGTCGGGCGCGCGCAGCTCGTTCAGCACGGCGCCGTAATCGTCACCCGAACCGATCTGAAAGCTGCGATACTGGCACCCGTCGGCGACGAGCTTGCGAACGACTGAATCGAGCACGTATTCGCGCAGAAATGCGTGCGGCCCGAAAATAACCACCACCGGCGGGATTCGCTTTCGATCGTCGCCGCCTGATCCTCGAAGATACGCGAGCGCGGTTTCAAGCGGCATGCGGCAGAACTCCTCGGCGCGGCACCCGGTCAAGGGTGAAAGCTAGAAACCTTCGGCCATCTGAGTGTAGAGATTCGCCGCGAGTCTTTGCATCATCTGGTCGCGCGCAAACGCCGTTTGCGATTGTGCGACCTGGAGATCCGGCATCTGCGCGAGATCGCCAGCGCGCAGGTTTTGCTGCAGGAAAGTCGGCGTGGTGTCTACGATCGTTTGTGCGACGGCCGAACCATTTTGCGAGGCGGAGATAGTGTGGGCACTCCAAATCACTTTTCCCGCGTGCACGTCTTTGAGTACCGCCGAGACTACCATACCGTTACGGTAGGTAGTCGGCTCGAGCGCCGAGTTGAAGTTTACCGGCGACTGAGTGTTGATCCTGACGTCACCCGTCAGCTCCAAATCAGCCGCGTCCGGACTGTCCACGATGGTGAGCCTGGCATGCGATGCGATTTCATCTTTAACATACCGCATGAACTCGTCGTTGACTCCGGTTATGCGCGTGGTGTTGCCGAATCGCGCAACGTAAATCGTGTGCGCACTCGACGGCAGCATGTCGCCCGAAGCCGCAAAATGATAGCCGCATCCCGACCAAAAGAGAGCCGCGACGGTAACGAGGCCGAGCAGTCTACTCGGCCTTGGATAGTGTGACATCCTCACCCTTCTGCTTGAGCCCCAACCGTCCCGCGATTTCGTCCAGCACGCCGTTGACGAAGCGTCCCGATTCTATGTCGCCGTAGCACTTCGCCAGCTCAATAGCTTCGTCGATCGTGACGCGCGCCGGAATGTCTTCCATCCTGAGCAGTTCGAAAAGCGCGATTCGCATCACGTTGTGATCGACTCGCGACAGCCGCTTGACCGACCAATGTTCCAGCGCGTCCGCCAGATGCTTGTCGAGCGTCGGCTGCTCGCGGCGCACTCCTTCCATCAACTGGACGGCGAATTTGCGTGCGCTCTCCTCGGCCGGGAAACTCTCGAACAGCGCGGTCAGGTCGTCGCTGCTGGCGCCGCCGCAGATATCGATCCGATACAGCGCTTTGAGCGCAAGCTCGCGCCCCTGATGTCTAAGTCCCATAACAATTTTCCACAGTCGCGGGCGGCGCGGCAGGCGTCGGCGCAGCGGCTTACTCGTTCAAGTGATCAGCTTCAGCTCCGAAAACAGGTGGCCGAGTTTTTCTTTCTTGGTCTTGAGGTATCCGATATTTCCCGCATGCGGGGTCACTTCGATCGGCACTCGCGAAACATTTACACCGTAACGGCGCAGACTTTCTATCTTGTGCGGATTGTTGGTCAACAACTGCACCTCGCCGACGCCGAGATCGCGCAGAATCTGCGCGCCGATTCCGTAATCGCGCAGGTCTTCGTCGAAGCCGAGATGCAGATTCGCTTCGACCGTGTCCATCCCATTATCCTGCAGTGCGTAGGCGCGAATTTTGTTACCGAGCCCGATTCCGCGGCCCTCCTGGTGCAGATAAATCACCACGCCGCGATCGGCTGCCATGATTCGCTCGAGCGCTTCCTGCAATTGTTCACCGCAGTCGCATCGCGCCGACGCGAACACGTCGCCGGTCAAGCACTCCGAATGGAGCCGCACCAGCGCGGAGCGTCCGCCACCGACCTGGCCCTTGATCAGCGCCAGATGCTCGCGGCCATCGACGACGTTGCGGAAAACGACGGCATTCAACATGCCGCCTTCAATTGGAAATGGCTGCTCGGAGACGCGCTGAACCAGCACCTCATTCGTCAGCCGATGCGAAACGAGTTCCTTGACGTAGACAATTGGCAGCGAATGCTTTGCCGCGAACTCGCGTAGTTCCTTCAGCCGTGCGGCTTCGCCGTCCTCGCGCAGGATAGTGCATAGCGCCGCGACATGGCCCAACCCCGCCGATCGCATCAGGTCGACTGCGCCCTCGGCGCGCCCAATCCGAACCATCACGCCGCCGCTCAGCGCCATCAGCGGCAGGATATGGCCGGGCATCACGATATCGTCATGGCGGGATTCGTCGAACGCGACCACCGAGATAACGCGCGCGCGATCGCCCGCCGAAATGCCCGTGGTTGCGCCTTCGCGCGCGTCGATCAGCACGCCGGCCTGCTCGTTGGAGTCGCCATTGTCGGTCGAAGGCTGAAGCGGAATCCCGAGTTCACGGAAGCGCTTGTCGGGAATCGCGACGGAGACGACGCCGCGGGCCTCGCGCGCCATGAAATTGATGTCGTCGGGGGTGATTTTCTCGGCCGCCATCACAAGGTCGCCCTCGGCGTCCTCGCGCTCCTCCGCAATCATCACGACCATCTTTCCGTCGCGCAACGTGGAGAAAATTTCTTCTAAAGAAGCCGATGCCATCTGAATCAACTCAACGGTGGCGATATTATCACCGGTCTGGCAACCTAACCAGTGCGGCTCTTGCGCGGGTCGATGCGACCCTCCAGCAGCCAGTCGTCGCCGACCTGACGCGCCGACAAATTCGAGAGCTGAAGCGCGTCGCGCACAGCGCGCGTCTTCATCCCTTCAATCGCTGACAGACCCGCACCGAGAATTTTCGGCGCGACGAAGAACGCTACGCGATCCACGATGCCCGCACTCAGGGCGGACCCCGCGAGGTTCGCGCCGCCTTCAATCAAGACTCGACACCATCCGCGATGCCCGAACTCGAGCATCAAGCGATTCAGCTCGATCTTGCCGTCGTGGGTCGCGACCGCAATCACTTCGACGGCGCGGCGCTCATACAACTCGCGCGCGCGTGCAAGATTGTCCTGCGTGGTGACCAGAACGGTGGACGCCTTCGAGCGCTGCTTATATACCCGCGCCGTCGGCGCGGTACGCAGGTGCGCGTCGATGACGACGCGCACCGGATCGCGGCCGCCGGCGATTCTGCACGTCAGGCGCGGATTGTCGGCTATTACAGTGCCGGCGCCGACCATCACGGCGTCGCATTCGCGACGCCATCGATGGACCAGTTCGCGCGACTCGTGCGAACTGATCCATCGAGAGTCGCCGCTGGCCGCGGCGATTCGCCCGTCCATCGACATCGCAAGCTTGAGTATTTCCATCGGACGCCCGAGCGTCAGCCGCGTGATGAATCCTTCATTTATGCGTAGCGCTTCGTCCTCGAGCACTCCGGTCGTGACGTCGATTTTCGCGCGCTTGAGGATTGCGATTCCCTGGCCGCTGACGCGCGGATCGGGATCGACGCATCCGATCACGACGCGCTTGACCCCGGCCTCGACCAGCGCGTTCGCGCACGGCGGCGTCTGTCCGTAGTGAGCGCACGGCTCGAACGATACGTAAGCGGTCGCGCCGCGTGCGAGCGCGCCCGCGTCCGCCAGCGCCACCGTCTCGCCATGCGGACGCCCGCCGTCACCGGTGACGCCCCGCCCGACGACCTTGTCGCGGCGCACGATTAGGCATCCTACCGACGGATTTGGAGTTGTGAGCCCGAGACGGTCCTGCGCGAGCGCGAGCGCCTCGCGCATGAAGCGCTCGTCCCGAACCGGGGCGGAATCAGGACGCGCCGTCGCCTTTCTTTTCACCGGCGGCGCGCGGTCCGGAGGTTTGCTTGCGTTGATTGATGAGGTCTTCGAGCTCGTGCATGAACTCATCGATGTCTTTGAACGAGCGATAGACCGACGCGAAGCGCACATACGCGACCTGGTCGATCTTATGCAGCTCGTTCATTACCGCTGCGCCGATCGCATTGCTGGCGACCTCGCGATCGCCCTGCTCCGCCATTGTGGTCTCGATGTTGTTAGCAATTTGCTCGATCGTTTCCATCGAGACCGGCCGTTTTTCGCAGGCGCGCTTCAGACCGGCGATTATCTTGGCGCGGTCGAATGGCTCGCGCCGGCCGTCTTTCTTGACGACCATCGGCGCCGCTTCCTCGACCCGCTCGTAGGTAGTGAAGCGGCGCTTGCACGCCGAGCATGCGCGACGGCGCCGAATCATCAAGCCGTCGTTCGAAAGCCTCGAATCGATGACGCGGTTTCCACGATTGCGGCAGAACGGGCACCGCATGTCTAGCTCCGGGTCCACGCGGCAAGTCGCCGCCGACCGGCCAATCTGTAACGAGCGAGATTTGAATCGCGCGACTTCAGCTCTTGTGAGCCTCGATATAGGTGACGACGTCTTTGACGGTGCGGATCTTCTCGGCGTCTTCGTCGGAAATCTCGATGTTGAACTCCTCTTCCAGCGCCATCACCAGCTCGACAATATCGAGCGAGTCCGCGCCGAGGTCCTCGATAAACGAAGCCTCGGGAGTTACTTCGTCGGCGGCCACACCCAGCTGTTCGCTTATCTTCTCACGAACCTTGGTTTCGATGTCTTGAGCCATCGTGCTCTAGTTCCTCCTGGCAGCGAGCCGTAATCAGGGCCGCCAATCAATATTCTAACATTATCCCACTGCCGCGCAGACCAGAGGTAACGGGCGAGAGGGTCGGGATTAAATTATCAGGCGAGCATAAAGACTGAAAGGAGCGCACGCAAGCCAGCGTTCACGATTTGCCGGTGGCGGCAGGCTCGGATACCGCCTTCAACGACGCGAGATCTTCGAACGGGCGGACGCGGATGGTCCGGTACGTCCGGCGCATCAGCCCCATCAGCACCCGGCCGCAACCGAACTCGATCGCGTCGGTGATACCGCTGCGCGCGACGACGCCCATCGTTTCTTCCCATCGCACCGGCGACGTGATCTGATCAAGCAGCAGTGGCACCACCCGCGCCGGATCGCGATTCACTTCTGCTGTTGCATTCGCTATCACGCCAAACTTGAACTCGCCGACCTTGAGCGTGCGCAGTATCGGTTCCATCCCGTCGCGCGCGGGTTGCATCAGCGGACAATGAAACGGCGCACTGACCTTCAACTCGACCGACATCGACGCGCCCCGCTCCTTCGCGATCTCAAGCGCACGGCGGACAGGCGCCGCATGCCCCGCGATGACCACCTGGCCGGGTGCGTTGAGATTTGCGGGCACTGCGAGCTCGCCGTCGCCCGTGACTTCCTCGCAAATCTCATGCACTTGTTGAAATTCCAAGCCTATCAGCGCCGCCATCGCGCCATCCCCCGCCGGAACGGCTTCCTGCATCAAGCGACCACGCTCGCGGACCGCGCGGACGGCGTCGGCAAACTCGATCGCACCGGCCGCGACCAGCGCGCTGTATTCGCCAAGACTGTGGCCCGCGGCGACTTCCGGCGCGCCGCCGATTTCGTCGCGATAGACGCGCAGCGCGGCAATCGAAGCGGTCACGATCGCGGGTTGAGTGTTGGCCGTCAGCCGGAGTTCATCTTCCGGCCCTTCGAAGCACAATTTCGACAGCGGAAACCCGAGCGCCTCATCGGCTTCGTTGAACGTATCGCGGGCGGCCGGGAACTTGTCGGCGAACTCCTTACCCATCCCAACGCGCTGCGATCCCTGGCCCGGAAAAAGAAATGCCAGCTTCATCGCGGACGCCTCACGAATCGCTCTTTGGACGATCGGGCGAACGCGGGTCCGCATCCGATTCATCCTGCGCGTGCAGTTCTCCCGACTTGTGTGATTTGTCGGCGCCTGGCGCTGTGCCGTTGGTCGACGCCGGGGTCGCGGCTTCGTCCGCGGTTTCGATCCGCGCTTCATTCTTCAGCGAGCCGCTGGCGCGTGGTCGTGAGTGCGTAGATTCGTAATTGGCGCGTTCAATTTTCGGATCAACGTGATGGTCCGCGCCATGCTCCGTCGCGGGCTCGCGCAGCGGACCGGTACCGCTCGCCACGGGATGCGCGTCGTCGCGCGCGGCAACCTCGCCTTCCTTCTCGCGACGGTGCAACCGTTCCCGCATCTTGCCGAACAACGCGCGGATCCCTTTGCCTGCGGCGGGTTTGAGCGGCCCCACCGGCTGAATCTTCGCAAGGATTTCCAGAATTTCGGCGTTCACGTGGTGCACAAGTTGTTCGTTCGCCGCTGCCCGAATCGCACTGCGAATCGCCTTTGGATTCGACGAACCGTGCGCGATGATCGACACGCCGCTGACTCCCAGCAGCGGTGCGCCGCCGTATTCCGAGGGATCGAGCCGCTCGCGCATCGCGGTAAGATTCTTCCGCACCAGCAGATAGCCGAGCCGCGTGCGCCAGCTTCCGCCAAACACTTCGCGCAGACTGCCCAACAGAAATGACGAGAACCCTTCCATCGTCTTCAGCGCGACGTTGCCGGTGAAGCCGTCGGTCACGACGACGTCCGCCTTGGCGCGGTTAATATCGCGGCCCTCGACGTACCCGATGTAGTGCACGTAGGTCGGCATCTGCTCGAGCATCGCAGCCGCCGCGCGCGTGTTCTCATTACCCTTCGAACTTTCCTCGCCGTTGGAAAGAATCCCGACGCGTGGGCGCGAGACGTTGCGCACATAGCGCCAATACACGCTGCCCATCACGGCGAATTGCACGAGATTGATCGGCTTCACCTCGGTGTTCGCGCCCGCGTCGATCAGCAGGCTGAAGCCCTCGCTGGTCGGCACCAGCGACGCGATCGCGGGCCGATCGACGTAGGTGAGATTGCCGAGGATCATCATCGACGCCGTCATCACGGCGCCAGAATTTCCAGCGCTGACAAACGCGCTCGCGTCGCCCCGCTTCACGAGATCGAGTCCAACGTGAATCGACGATCGCGGCTTGGACAGCACAGATTCGAGCGGCGAATCGTCCATCAGGACGACTTCGGGGGCGTGTTCGATCCGAATTGGCAGGTTGGCAGCGTCGTGGTCGGCGAGCTCGCGCGCGAGGATCTCGCCGTCACCCACCATCACGACCTCGATACCGAAGTCGCGGGCGGCCAGGACGGCGCCCTCAACGGTCGCCTTGGGGGCGAGATCACCCCCCATCGCGTCGAGCGCGATTTTCACGGCCGTACTCCGCCGCGCCTATTCCTTGATCTCGGCCAGCTGGCGGCCGCGGTAGGATCCACAATGGCGGCAGATGCGATGGGGCATCACGGGCTCGCCACACGACGCACAGGTGCCGGGGTTGACGGCGCGCAGCGCATCGTGCGCACGGCGCATGTTCTTCTTCGAGTGCGAACTTCGGCGTTTGGGTGCTTGCATGACGAATACTTCCTAGTGTTGTGGTTGAGCCTATCAGGTGCGCGGCAGTTTAAGCGACCGGATTGCCTCCAGCCGCGGATCAAGGATCTCCACCCGGCAATCACAGGTGCCACGATTCAGATTCATGCCGCAATGCGGACAGAGACCGCGGCAATCCTCGCGGCAGAGGGGACGCGTCGGCAACGCGAGCAGCACTTGCTCGCGAATCAGCGGGCTCAAATCCACCTCGTCACCCTCGTACAGCGAAAATTCCAAGTCCTCGGCGCGGAGCGTCTCGTCATCGTATCCGATTGACTTGGGCGACAGCACGAACCGGAACGGACGATCGCCCGCCGCGTCGAAGTCCTCGGCACATCGCGCGCATACGGCCCCGGTCCTGGTTTTGAGCTTGCCCGCGAAGAACAGCTCCGTCCCGGCGCGGTAGAACGACACCGAAACTTCAACCGGTCCTTCGAGGTGATATTCGCGGATCGGTCCCGCGCCCAGCACACGGTTGATTTCCTGTTCAGGCTCGGCAAACGCCATTTCTTTGGCGTCGGCCGTTATGTCCTCGATTCGGATTTTCACTTTTCACACGTAAGGCCTTGGACGCGGCAGTCGAAAGGAAATTATTACATTTCGCGCGCAATCTTAAAATACACCGGTTGGCGCGATCGCGATTTAGCTGTAGCGTCGCAAGGATTTCTCCTTGAGGTATACGCGCGATGGCCACCGAGCGTTTCACTTTTCCCGCCAACTTCCTTTGGGGCACTGCTACCGCCGCCCACCAGGTCGAGGGCAACAACGTCAACTGCGACTACTGGGTGCTCGAGCACACGCCGGGGTCGCCGTTCGTCGAGCCGTCGGGCGACGCGTGCGACCAGTATCATCGCTACGCCGACGACATCGCGATGCTTGCGCGGCTCGGCTTCAACGCATACCGCTTCTCGATCGAATGGGCGCGCGTCGAGCCGGAGCCCGGCGAGTTCTCGCGCGCAGCACTCGACCACTACCGCCGCGTGCTCGCATGCTGTCACGAGCACAAGATCACGCCGGTCGTGACCTTTCATCATTTCACCTCCCCGCGATGGGTCGCGAGTGACGGCGGATGGGAAGACAAAAAAACCGCCGAGTTGTTTGCGCGATATTGCGAGCGCGCGGCCGCGCATTTCGGCGATCTCATCAGCGTCGCATGCACCATCAACGAAGCCAACCTCGGCGCCTATCAGTATCTCGTCGGCTCGCTGCCGTTGAAACTCGATCCGACGCGCGCAAAATGGCTCGCGGATGCCGCGCGGCGCATCGGTGCCGATCCAAATCGCTTCGCGCCCTACCTGATGTGCGATCAGATGAAGGCGCGCGACACGATGCTCGAAGCGCATCGGCTGGCAACCGCCGCACTGAAATCGTCGCGCGGCAAATATCCGGTGGGAATCTGCCTCGCGCTGGCCGACCTGCAAGCGATGCCCGGCGGCGAAGCTCGTCGCGATCGTATCAAGGCTGAATGCCAGGACATTTTTTACGAGGCGGCGCGCGGCGACGATTACGTCGGCGTCCAGACCTACAGCCGCAATCGCATCAGCGCCGACGGCACCCTGCGGCCGGAACCGGGCGTCGAGACCACGATGATGCACTACGAGTTCTGGCCCGAAGCGCTCGAAGCGACGGTCCGGCAAGCCAGCGCAATCGCGAAGGTGCCGGTGATCGTCACCGAAAACGGCATCGGCACCGACCAGGACGATCGGCGCGTCGAGTACGTGAGGCGGGCACTGAACGGCATCGCGCGATGCATCCGCGACGGCATCGATGTCCGCGGCTACTGCTACTGGTCGCTGCTGGACAACTTCGAATGGAACTCAGGCTACCGTCCAACCTTCGGCCTGGTAGCCGTCGATCGCGCCACGCAATCGCGATCGATTAAACCGAGCGCCGAATGGCTAGGAACCATCGCCCGCGCCAACGCAATGGACCTAGCAGCTGACTGAAAGCTTTTTGTCATCCTGACGAAGCGAGCAACGCGAGCCTCATCCGTCATCCCCGACGGAGCGGCAAGGCGAGCCTCCTCCGTCATCCTGACAGAGCGAGCAACGCGAGCGGCGGGAAGGATCTCGGACAGCTTCGCGCTAGCGAAGCCGGTACCGGTTCTGAAAATCGCGCCAGCGGTCCTTCTTTGATGTGCGCGACGCGAGCGATCCGAGGAACCTAACCCCTTCCCGAGCGGGAAGGGGAACCGGATTTAAGAGGAGACTTGCCCACTCCAACTCGCGGGCAGTCATTTGCGATCGCGCAAATCTCGCACTTCGGTTTGCGCGCGATACAAATTTGCCGCCCATGCAGGATCAAGCGCATCGAGAATGGCGTCCAATCCTTCGCCGGCAGGATTTTCTGCATATCGAACTCGATCTTCGTTGGATCCGTGTTCCTGGTGAACCCCAGCCGATACGTCAGCCGCCGCACGTGGGTATCGACGACAAACGCGGGCTTGCCGAAGACGTGCCCGAGAATCACGTTCGCGGTCTTGCGTCCGACGCCCGGAATTTTCACCAGCTCTTCCATCGTCGACGGTACCTCGCCGCCAAAGTCCTCGACGATTTTTTTCGCCGCCCCGATCAGAGCGCGCGTTTTCTGACGAAAGAATCCGGTCTGGACGATTAACTGTTCGACGTGCCGAGGATCCGCCGCCGCCATCGCACGCGCGTCGGGATACTCCTTGAAAAGCCGCGGCGTCACCCGATTGACGCCCACGTCGGTCGATTGCGCCGACAGGATCGTCGCCGCCAGGCATTGCCACGGCGTTTTGAAATCAAGGCTGATGCGCGCTTTGGGATACAGCTTCGCGAGCACGCGCGCGATTCGGGCCGCGCGCTTCTTCAGATCCTCGACGGATTCGCGCAATGCCACAAACGCCTCACGCGACGACGCGCCGGCTCTGCTGCTCATGCGTGAAGCTCGCGACTTCGCCGTCCTGGCGCGCGCGATCCCATCCGAGCTCGGCCGCCATGATTCTCGCAACGGCAGCCGCTGCCGCTTCCGCCTCGACCGGCGATCGCCACGACAACGACGTGCGCCGAATCAGAAAGTCGCCGACCGAATGCGCCATCTCACTGTTAACGGCGTTGACGACCTCGGCGCCAATCGCAGGACAGTTCCGCGACAGCGGCTCAGCCAGCTCGGGCCGCCGCGACGCGATCCGCGCGACGATCGGCGCGCGCGTTCCGTAACGAGCTTTGAGAATTTCCGCCGCTGGCGATGGAATACTTCGCATCGCCGCGCCGCTCCCCGACTCCTCGCCCGCTCCCAGCGGCCGCGCACCGGGGAACGGCGCCGCAAGCGTCGGACATATTCCCGTTGTCCGCCCGAGCCTCTTCATCACCTGGTCGACGAGCTTCTGCGCGATCGCGCGATGGGTCGTGAACTTGCCGCCCGCCACCGTTATCAGTCCCGACGCGCTTTCGAGTATCACTTCCTCGCGCGGTACCGACGACGGCGCCTCCTTCTCCTCCCTTATAAGCGCGCGCAGTCCCGCAAAGCTGGTGGCCACATCGCCACTCGTCAGCTTGATTCCCGGCAGACTCTCGGCCAGCACCGCGAGCAGATATTCCACGTCGCCGATTTCCGTCCTGATGCTCGCGGGATCGCCGGTGAAATCGGTGTCGGTGGTGCCGACCAGCACGTAGCGGTCATGCGGCATCACGAACACGATTCGCCCGCGGTCGTCGGCCAGCACAAGCGATTCGCGCACCGGCAGTACGGTTCGCGCGAACACCAGGTGCGCGCCCTTGGTCAATCGCACACACGGCTTCGACGCGGGATCGTCCATCCGCCTGATATCATCCACCCACGGCCCGGCAGCATTCAGGAATTTCTTCGCACGAACTTCGCAGACCGCACCACCGATCAGATCGCGCACGCTTGCCGACGAGATCTTCCCGTCGGTCATGCTGAAATTCTCGACCGCCGCATAATTCGCGACCGCCGCGCCGTGCAAATCTGCGTCGAGCACATTCTCGAACGTGACCCGCGCGTCGTCGGCCCACGCGTCGAAGTACATCGCACCGCCCGTCAATCCCTCGCGGCTGAGCGCGGGCTCGGTCTCGCGCACCTCAGAGGCGTTCAGACTCGAGTGCCACTCCTTGAACGGCATCCGCGCTAACAGATCGTAGAGCGTCAGTCCCATCGCCATCGTGAAACGGTTGAAGCCGCGCCGCTTATAGATCGGAAACAGGAATTGAATCGGATGCACCAGGTGCGGCGCCGTGCGATGCCGCAGGCGCTCGCGCTCGCGCAACGCTTCGTACACGAGTTTGAACTGCCCCTGCGGCAGGTAGCGAAAGCCGCCGTGAATCAGCTTCGACGATCGCGACGAGGTGGCGCCTGCGAAGTCGCCGCGGTCGATCAGCGCGACGCTCAAGCCGCGCATCGACGCGTCGCGCGCGACAGCTGCGCCATTGATCCCCGCGCCGATTACCGCGAGATCGAATTCCTCGTCGCGAAATCGCGCCAGGCTCTTTTGACGATTAAGCGTCGAGGCCAAATCAGTATTTCTTCAAGACGGTCGCGTTGACGACCGTCAGTCTTCGGGATCTTCCTGGAACGAGTAGCGCTCCTCGGCCCATGGGTCGGCATGGTTGTGATAGCCGCGCACTTCCCAGAATCCGCGGCGGTCTATATCGGCAAACTCGATCGCGCGCACCCACTTCGCGCTCTTCCATGCGTAGAGCTTTGGGACGATCAGGCGCAGCGGAAATCCGTGGTCGGGCTCGAGATCGCGCCCGTCATGCCGATGCGCCAGCATGACGTCGTCATCCAGAAACTCGTTCAGTGGAAGATTCGTCGTGTAATCGCCGTCGCAATGGACGATCACGTAACGCGCTTCGGGCAACAACTTGACCAGCTTCATCAGGTCCGCAACCCTGACGCCTTCCCACGTATTGTCGAGCCGCGACCAGGTCGTCACGCAATGAAAGTCGGCCACTTCGCGCGATTGCGGCAGCGCGCGAAATTCCTGGTACGAAAATCGAAGCGGCTTCTCGACGAGGCCGACTACTTTGAAATCCCATGTCTTCTGATCGAACTGCGGCGTCGGCCCATAGGTCAGAACTGGAAAGTTGTCGGTGAGGGTCTGTCCCGGCGGAACCCGCGCGGCGACATCCTCCGCGATGAGTGGCTTTGGCATACGGCTGACTATTAGCTGACAGATAGATCTGGCGAAAGGGTCGCGAGTGAGGCGCGACAGCGTTAAGAACCTATCAAGAAAGTGGCAATGAAAAAGAAAGCAAATATCGCCTGCGCGGCGGGCGGCAGGGGTGACCCCTGCACCCAGTGAGAAGCGCAAAGTTGCGCGCGGCGCGCTACTTTGCTCTCAGGGTCAATCGCTAAATGGCGTGCGCAACAGATGCACTGTTTGGCTTTCATCCATCCGGGTGCGTCTAGCGCGTGATCAACTAATCCCTACCCCTTCCCAAGCGATTTACGAACCGAGAGCAAAGTAGCGCGCTGCGCGCAACTTTGCGATTGATACCGGGTGCAGGGGTCACCCCTGCCGAAGGAAGCGTGAAACCCACCGCGGGTTTCACATTCAATTTCAGTTCCTCGACATCGCCTTGACGATTGCCGCCGTCACCTCGCTCGTCGACGCTTTCCCACCGACGTCGCGCGTCAGCACCTTGCCCGCGCGCAGCACCGACGCGGTCGCTGCGCGAATTTTCTCGCCGGCTGCACGATGCCCCAAATAGTCGAGCATCATCGCACTCGACAGGATCATCGCAATCGGATTCGCGACACCCTTGCCCGCGATATCCGGCGCCGTCCCGTGCACCGCTTCGAAAATCGCGCCCTTGTCGCCGTAGTTCGCGCCCGGCACGAGTCCCAAGCCTCCGACCAGGCCCGCGCACAAATCCGAAACGATATCGCCGTAGAGATTTTCCAGCAGCAGCACATCGAACGATTCGGGATGGGTCACCAGCCGCATGCAGGCCGCGTCGACGATTTGCTCCTGGTACCGAATCTCATTGTAATTCTCCGACACAGCGCGCGCGCATTTCAGGAACAGACCGTCCGACAGCTTCATTATATTGGCTTTGTGAATCGCGGTGATCGATTTGCGCCGATGGGTCCGCGCATACTCGAACGCGAACTTCGCGATTCGCCGCGATGCGCGCGCCGTGATCACCTTGATACTCTCGACCACGCCCGGCGCGATCTCGTGCTCGATACCCGAATACAGGTCCTCGGTATTCTCCCGCACCACGATCAGGTCGACGTTGCTGAACGGCGTATGCACTCCCGCAAAGTTCATGGTCGGCCGCACGTTGGCGTACAGGTCAAAGGTGCGTCGCAGATGCACGTTGATCGAGCGCCATCCTTCCGCCACCCGCGTCTCGAGCGGCCCCTTGAGCGCAACCCGCGTGCGTTCGAGCGATTCGATAAGCGCGTCGGGCACGGGAGTTCCGAAGCGCCGAAACGCATTCATCCCCGCCGCCTGCCGATCCCATTCGAGCTTGACCCCCGTCGCCTCGATCACTGCGAGTGCGGCGTTCACCACTTCCGGCCCAACCCCGTCACCCGGAATCAGCGTGACCGCGCGACGACCGTCTGCCGTTATGCGCCCATCCTTCCACGAAGGAGATGATTTTAATTTTTTCTTCACGATTCTAAATCTGCCGGACGCTCCTTCTCCGGGAGGGTTCGGTGTCAGACATCACAACCGGCCCATACTCGATTCCGAAAGCCTGGAGATCGTGCCGCCGCCCAGCGCCGCACCTCTCCCTGACCTTCTACTTGAACAAGAGAGCTTTGCATTGACAGGCTCGCCGTTCTTCCCCCTCTCCCTGTGAGGGAGAGGATCGAAGGTGAGGGTCCTTATACAGCGCGCATTTTTCGCGCGCGATTTAAGATTCCGCTCCCATCCGGAATCTGTCCGCTGGGGCTAAGCAAAGCTTTCTCGGACAACGAGAGGCACTGGAACGCACACATTCCCAGTTAGCCACTAGTAGTTCACCAGTCCGATAAAAATGTCGCTGACGTTGGTCCCGGTCGGCCCTGTCACGAACAGACCGCCCGACGCCTTGAAAAAGTTGTACGAGTCGTTGCGCGTCAATGCGGTCGCGGCGCTTACTCCCGCACGCTCTCCGTCGGCGACCGTCGTCGGCGACGCGAATGCGCCCGCGGCATCGGTCGGCCCGTCGACTCCGTCGGTCCCCGCGGACAGCGCCGCGATTCGCTTTCGTTGCCCTTCTTCAATTTGCGACAGCTCAATTCCCATCGCGAGCGCGCATTGCTGAGCGCGTCCGCCCTTCCCCCCTCCACGCACCGTCACGACCGTCTCGCCGCCAGCCACGACGCACACCCGCTCCTCAGTGATCTCGCAAAGACCCTGCGCGAGCGCGCGGCCGGTGTCGGTGGCCTCGCCATGCAACTCCTTCCATCGCTGCGGACGATATCCAACTTCCACCGCCGCCCGCTCTGCGGCTTCCAGAGCCAGGCTGTTGTCGCCGATGATAACGTTGGTCACACGCTCGAGGATTGGATCTCCCACCTTCACCGTCGCGCCGGTTTCTCCCGCGACCGCCCCCTCCAGGTACGATCGCACCGCCTCCGGCGCGCGGCCCCATACGCTGCGCCGCTTCAGCACCGCGACCGCGTCGCTGAAACTGCTCCAGTCACCGGCGGTCAGCCCCGATCCAATAGTTGCCAAATCGTTTCCCGGGACGTCGGAAATTATCAGGCTGAGCACGCGCGCGCCGCCGCAATAGCGCAAGAGGCGCCCACCTTTCACGGCCGACAGATGCCGGCGCACGATATTCAGCTCGCGAATCGACGCGCCGGCTTTGAGCAGCGCCTGATTGACCGCAATCTTGTCCGCCAATGTGAGCCCCTCGGCCGGCAGCGTGAACATCGCCGACGCGCCCCCGCTCAGCGCGACGATCACGAGGTCGTCCGCGATCGCGCCATGGAGCATCGCGCATGCCAGACGCGCAGCCTGCTCGGACGACTCGTCGGGCACCGGATGACTCGATTCAACTCTTCTCACCATTGAGGCTCGCTCGGTTGTCGCGGCGGGTCCTCGCGGGATAACCGCGATACCATCGGCGAGTTTGTCGCCGACTCGGCGCTCGATCTCGCGCGCCATCCCGAGCGACGCCTTGCCGACCGCCAACAAGAACACGCGCGATGCGCCCGCGATCAAATCAGGAATCTGCTCCGCGCCACGGCACCCGCCGTCCATCGCAAGACCGACGAGCCGCGCCGGATCTACCGCCGCGACCGCAGCGCGATAAATCTTCTCGAGGTCACCCTTTTCCGCGTTTTGTGTCATCGTGAGGTCGTTTCCTAAATCCGGTTCCCCTTCCACTAGGGGAAGGGGTTAGGGTTAGGTTCCGCGCGCGCCTCGCGCACCCTCAATCATCCTTCCCGAAGCGAGCACCACGAGCGGAGCCTCCGTCATCCTGACAAAGCGAGCAACGCGAGCGGTAGGACATGGCTTCTGGCCTCCGGACAGCGGCGCGCAAGCGCGCCGGTACCGGTTCTGGAATCGCGCAGCGCTCCACGTCTACCGCTTCAGCGTGCGAATCTTCCCCGACACTTCCGCTACCAGCACGACATCCGCCATCGCGATAAACAACCCGGTGCCAACCACGCCCGGTATCGCGAGCAACTCGCGATCCAGCCGCGCCGGATTCGCAATCTTTTTCACCGCGCAATCAAGAATCACATTCCCGTTGTCCGTGATGTACTTCTGACCGTCTTTTTCCCGAACCTGCGGCTTCATACCCATCGCCTTGATCTTCGCCGTCACCAGCGACAGTCCGAAGGGGATCACTTCGACCGGAAGCGGGCCGCACTCGCCAAGCCGCTTAACTATCTTCTCGTAGCCGACCAGCACGACGAATCGGCGCGACGACGCAGCCACAATTTTCTCGCGCACCAGCGCGCCGCCATATCCCTTGATCAGATTGAGCCGCGGATCGACTTCGTCAGCCCCGTCGAAATCGGTATCGATCTTCGCTGCTTCGCTCAACGTGACGACTGGAATCCCCACCGATCGCGCCAATTCCTCAGCCGGCTTGGAGGTAGGTACCCCGCGAACTTCGATCCCGCTAACTCCCAGAGCCCGAATGAACGCGCTGGCAGCCCGCCCCGTCCCGAGCCCAAGGGTATGCCCCGGCTTAACAAACCGAAGCGCATACTTCCCAAGCGCGTCGAGCGATGCGTCATCTGCGGGCATCACTTATTCCTTGCACGACGAGTGGTGGATGAAGAGCGCGACGACAATCTGGCAACTCATTGGCTCGATCTACGGTCGCGGCGCATCGCAGAGAGGTCACCCTCCCAGCGAAACTTGCCCCGCGCTGATCGAACCAGGCTCTCTTGTTCTTTCGACAAACGCACCACGATTTCGAGCGCGCGCCCAACCGCAGCGCTCTTGGTGCACGCACCTGACACGCGCATCGCCCGCTTCATCAACCTCTCGTCAATTTCGATCCTCGTCCGCAAGTTTCCCGCATCTGATTCGCGTTTCGTTCTCCTGTACAAAAGAACGTTTCACGTGAAAACATTTTCGCCAAGAAAGTCGAGCAAATAGGACCTGTCTTTAGAGAAAAAGCGAAACTCGCTCGCCTCACGGCTTGCCCTTGCGGAGCAATTGCATGAACTCCTGACGCGTCTCGGTGTTGGTGCGGAATACGCCCAGCATCGCCGACGTCGTGACGAAGGAATTCTGCTTTTCGACCCCGCGCATCCGCATGCACAGATGCTCGGCCTCGAGCACTACCGCGACGCCGAGCGGATCGATCTCCGACATGAGTGTCTGCGCGATCTGCGTCGTCAGCCGCTCCTGCACCTGCAGTCGGCGCGCGTAGATTTCCACCATCCGCGCCAGCTTCGAGATTCCGACTATCTTGCGATTCGGCAGGTACGCGACATGCGCCTTGCCCATGAACGGCAGCAGGTGATGCTCGCACAAGGAGTAAAAATCCAAATCCTTGCACAGGATCATTTCCTGGTAGTCCTCTTCCGAGAACAGTGCGCCGTTGATTGCTTCCTTCGGGTCCTTGGCGTAGCCGCTGGTCAGGAACTCGTATGCCTTCACGACGCGCGCGGGCGTGCGCTCGAGTCCTTCGCGATCCGGATCTTCGCCGATATGCCTCAGGAGGACGCGGACCGCGTCTTCCACCTTGACCTTGTCGTTGGCGCCGTTTTTTTCCGCGCCGAGTTTGGCTCGTGAACCATTTGCGTGGGTACGGTTCATTTACCGATCTCCTTGCGCCACCGGCTGAACTGAAGCGCCAGCTCGATAGCGAGTGACGGGCCGCCGCCGCTCATGATGATGAACCCGGCGGCGTCGCGAGCCAACGACTTCATCAACGCCAGGTTCTCGCGGATCGACATCGCGCGCACCTCTTCTTCGCTCATCCCGGCGAATCTGTCCAGATGGCTCCGGGCGCCACTCAGGTCCTTCACCCGGTCGATCAGGTAATTCGCCATCGCCTCGCGCTTGACCGGCAGGATTCCGAGCATGGTCTTGACCCCGAGGCCCTCGGCTCTCGCTGCGAAGCGGCGCCCGGTGTCCGCATCGAACACCGGCTGCGTGATCACGAAGCGCGCACCCGCGGCGGCCTTGCGCTCGAGCAGCTCGAACTCGCGCTCGATATTCTTTCGATTCGGATTCGCGACCGAGCCCGTGATCAGCGACGGAATAGCTTTCAGCAAGGACTTGCCCTCGCCTGTGTCGCCCCGATTCAAGTCGGCGACCATCGCGAGCAATCCGTATGCGTCGATATCGTGCGACACGATCACGTTGCCGTCGGCGCCGGGCGGAATCTTGTCGCCGTTGAGCGCGACCACCGCGTCGATCCCAATTGCAGCCGCGCCTAGCAGATCGGATTTCAGCGCGAAACGGTTGCGGTCGCGGCACGATACGTTCAGCACCACCGGAATCTTCAAACGCTCTTTGATTGCCGCGCCGAAAACCAGCCCCGACATCTTAACCTTGCCGAGCGCGTTATCAGTCAGGTTGATCGCGTCGACCTGCCCGGCCAACTCCGCAAGCCTTCGCAGCAGCGGTGCCGGATTGATTCCGCGGGGCGGAGAAACTTCCAGCCACAGCGCGGGTACGGCGGCGTTCAGGCTGTCGAGGATTGAGGGCAACGGATTTCTCCGCGGATGCGCGAGTCAGGACGCCGGCGTCACGCTTGGCGGCGCTCGGTCGCTTTGACCTTCTGATACTTGCGGTAGTCGTACCCGGTCGCCATCGCCATCAGCAGCGGCTCCATCCCGCCCTCGCGCTCACGGCGCAGCACCCGCAGGCGCTCGAAGAATTCGCGGAAGTCCTTGTCCACCCGATTCTTGTGGTCCACCGGCGAGAGAAAGAAGTCATGCAGCCGCGTCACGGTGAAGCGCAGCGACGAAAATCTCAGCTCGTTGGGAAACGCGTCCCATTCCGCAAGCGACAGTGTCCGCACTGACTCATAACCCGACAACAAATAACGAAACCGATCGAGTGAGTATGCGCTATCGACGAAGCACAGCGCGTTGACCGCGGTGGCGATATCGAAGATGAACTTGCCGCGGCATGCCGCGTCGAAATCGAGCATCGCGGTCATCTTCTCACCGCGAAACAGCAGGTTGTCCGAGAATATGTCGCCGTGGATCACGCCCTTGGGCAGCTTGCCCTCGAGGTAGCGCGTCAGGTACTCGACCTCGTCGTCGAGCGTGCGGCAGATTTTGCGGAAGTAGTTCGGCAGCCGGTTGCGTACCGTCAGGTACAGGTCGGCGATTCGCTCGAAGCTGAAGCGGTTGTCGATTCCCTTTTTGTAAGCCTTGCCGATCACGTGCAGGTCGCCGAGCGCGTGGCCGATGGTCTCGAGCTGGCTCGGCTTCATGCGCGCCGGCGCGAGCACCTTGCCCTCCTGGTACTTGAACAGTGACACGCAGCGGTTGTTGAAGTTGCGGTAGAAGCGGCCCATCCGATCCTGCATCGGATGCGGGCACGGGAACGTGTGCTTGCGCAGGAACGACAGCAAATCGATCTCGCGCTTCAACTCGCTCTCGCCTTTGACCTCGTCGACTCGCAGGAGGAACTTGCCCTTGGCCGCTTCGAGCACGTAGTTGGTGTTGACCGATCCTTCCGGGATTCCGGTTGCGCCCGTTACGCGGCCGAGACCGTAGTCGTCGGCGAGCTCCTTGAGAAACGGTTTGCTTAACTCGGTATAAACGGCCATAGGGACGCGGACGCGATCAATTGAGGACTGTCAGCCCGCCAAGTCTAAGACGTGACTGGCACCTCGTCAACTAGGGGCGACGAAACCCTTGTAGAATAGGGGTTTGGTGATTCCCTGAATTTTCCAGGTTGCCACAATCTTCGAGCGCGACTAAATGACTCGCATGCCAACGTCCAAAAAAATTGCCGCCAAGACTCCTAAGAAATCCGCAACCCTGACGCCCAACAGCGCCAGTGCCGCGCTGGAAGGAAAGAAAGCCCCCGCGTTCGAGCTGCTCGATGCCGATGGGAAAACCGTCGCGCTGAAAAGTCTGATCGGCGCGAACAACCTGGTGCTCTACTTCTACCCCAAGGACATGACGCCCGGATGTACGATCGAGGCGTGCAGCTTCCGCGACAATATCGCGCCACTCAAAAAGCTCGGCGCCAAGGTCGTCGGCATCAGCGCCGACTCGACCGACTCCCACGGCAGGTTCATCGCCAAGCATGAACTGAACTTCCCGCTGCTCGCCGATCCCGGCAACAAAGTCTGCAAGCTCTACGGGGTTTACAAAATGAAGTCGCTCTACGGGCGCGAGTTCATGGGCATCGAGCGCACAACCTTCGTCATCGACAAAGCCGGCATCGTGCGCCGCGTCTTCCCCAAGGTCAAGGTCAACGGGCACACCGAGGAAGTGCTCGAGGCTCTGAAGGCGATCGCTTAGCCGGAGCGCTGTTCGATGCGTGCAACCTAACCCCGATCAAGAAAATAACGCAAATAAACGCCTGCGCGGCGGGCGGCAGGGGTGACCCCTGCACCCAGCGGAAGCGCAAAGTTGCGCGCGGCGCGCTACTTTGCTCTCAGGGTCGATGGCGAGGTTGGCGTGCGTAATAGATGTACCGTTCGGCTTTCATCCATCCGGTTCCGTGTAGCGCATAATCAACTAACGCCTTCCCGAGCGGGTAGGGGGACCGGACGCGGGCGCGAGGATCAGTGTGTTCTCCGGAAACCTGAGAGTGAAATGTCGTCCTCGACATTTCACGATTAGCATTCACTGGGTGCAGGGGTCACCCCTGCCCAGGGAAGCGTGAAACCCACGGCGGGTTTCACATTCAACGAAGTGAATTCTCTACGAGGCGGCGGCGCTGGTCTGACTAAGCAGATTGTCGCGCAGGAAGGCGCGCAGTTCGGGTTCGACTCGCTTGCCGAGATCGTGCGAGGCCTGCGGGAAGTAGTAGGTCTCGACTTTCGCGCCGTGCGCCCTCAACGCATCGGCCAGCTTCACCGCCTGTCGCACCGGCATTCGATTGTCGTTCTCGCCGTGCATGATCAGCACGCTGCACTCGAGCCTTGGCGGCAGATGCGCGATCACGCTGCGCTCCTTCAGGATACGCTTGCTCGGCCATACTTCGCGCAGGATCGACAGCTTGGTCCTTAGTGGCGCCTCGGGCCAGAGTGTCAGCGGATCGTAGCATCCCGATTCCAGGATTAGCGCGCGCGGACGCGAGTCATAGTCCATCAGCAGTCCGGCGGCGACTGCGCCATGCCCAAGTCCCCATACCGCTAGCCGCGACGGATCGACGTCGCTGCGCCCCGCGAGGAGGTCCAGCGCCTTCCGCGACGCCAGCACCGACGGCTGCCCGACGAAGCGGCTCGGCCCCGACGAATTGCCGTAGCCGGGAATACTCACGCACGCGACCTGGATACCCATCGCGGCGATTCCCTGGCTCATCTGCACGCATCTGTCGACATTGCCCTCGCCGCCGTTGAGCACCAGCAGCCCGGGTCGCTTCCCTTGCTCGGCGCTGCGCGTCAGGTATCCCTCGATATGGTAATTCTTGAGACCCATCGCCACGTCGAAGTTGAATTGATCGACGTTTTTGTAACTCGACTCGAGCGACTTGCCGGGAATCCGGCATGCGACAATCGAGGTCGCGAGCACAATCGCCGCGATAAAGATGACTGATTTGTTGCGAAGAGAGAGCGGATACATCGGTGACGATGAACGCGGCAAGGGACTTGGGATCTCGTCTGACATCGTCCGGTAATCTACACGTCTCGTCCTCAATTACAAACTGTCTGGCGATTCAGGGCAAGTCACAAAATGCGGCCGCATTGAATCGAGCCGCAGTTTCGCTGATACTTCTTGATTCGCAAGCGTAATTTTAGCGCAATCCAACTCGGTGGCAGCAATGGCGACGCAGGCAGGAAAAACGGATTCACCATCGGCGGTAATTGATTTCGACAAAAACGGCGGCGTGGTTGCCGCTATCGCCGTCGATCATCTGAGCCATCGCGTACTGACCGTCGCCTACATGAATCGCGAGGCCTTCGACGAGACGGTCGCGACCGGGCGCGCGTGCTATTTCTCGCGCTCGCGCAACAAGCTGTGGCGCAAGGGCGAAGAGTCGGGAAATTTTCAGATCGTGCAGGAGATTCGCCTCGACTGCGACGCCGACGCAATCGTAGTCGCGGTCGAACAGCGCGGCGACGGGGCCGCATGCCACGAGGGTTACGAGTCGTGCTTTTTCCGTAAGCTTGACGGCGGCGCATGGAAAATCGTCGATCAGCGCAAAGTCGATCCCGCCAAGTACGGCCCCAACTACGGGCATCAAGCGAAGAAGTCGGCCTGCTGATCGGAAAAAGCAGATGGCTGATCAGGTTTTGAAATTCGGCATTCCCAAGGGCAGCCTCGAGGATCAGACGCTCGAGCTGATGCGCAAATCGGGCTGGCGCATCACGGTCGGATCGCGTTCTTATATCCCGACCACCGACGACCCGACGCTGAGCTGCCGCATCCTGCGCCCGCAGGAGATGCCGCGCTATATCGCCGACGGCTCGCTCGACGCGGGCATCACGGGCAGCGACTGGATCGTCGAGAACAACGTTACGCTCCATCAGGTCGAGAGCTTCATTTACGCCAAGGCGACGTTGACGCCCTCGCGATGGGTGCTGTGCGTGCGCAACGACTCGCCGATCAAGCGGCTGGAAGATCTGCAGGGCAAAAGAATCGCGACCGAGCTGGTGCAGTTCGTCACCCGGATCCTGGCCGAGCGCAAAGTTAAAGCAGAAGTTGAATTTTCATGGGGCGCGACCGAGGCCAAGGTCGCCGAAGGAATCATCGACGCCGCGATCGACGTCACCGAGACCGGCTCGTCGCTCCGCGCCAACGGATTGCGCATCGTCGAGGAATTGCTGGTCTCGAATCCGGTGCTGGTGGCCAATCCGGCAGCATGGGCCGACCCGTGGAAGCAGACCAAGATTCGCCAGCTGGGGATTCTGATCCGCGGCGCACTCGATGCCGAGAATCGCGTGGGCATCAAGATGAACGTCGCCAAAGAAAATCTCGAGAAAGTGATCGCCCTGCTGCCATCGATCACCGCGCCCACCATCTCGCACCTCTATCCGAGTCCCGCGCTAAAGGGCGTCGAGTGGCTTGCGGTCGAGACGGTAATCGCGGAGCACACCGTGCGCGAGTTGTTCCCGAAACTGCTCGAGGCGGGCGCCGTCGGCATAGTGGAGTTTCCGCTGAATAAGATCATCGGCTAACTTTTCTTGTGTCATTCTGAGCGGAAGCTGCTGTAGCGAAGAATCTCGACGGATGCTCCTGCGTTCGGCGCCTGCGGGCAGACGCGCTAACGCGCGAGATCCTCGCTGCGGTCAGGATGACGGAGTAGCTCACTCTCTGGTAAGCGCCTCGTCGTTATGGCACAACAGAATCACTCATCACGGAGGTCGGCATCATGGGTCTACCCAACGGAGTTCATCACCTGGCTATCTGCACCAAGGACATCAAGAAGCAGATCGAATACTTCTCTCAAGTCGTCGGGATGGAACTGGTCGCGCTCTACTGGATGCATGGCGTCGACAACACCTTCCACGGTTTCATGAAGCTGAGCGACAGCTCGTCGATCGCATTCGTGCAGCATCCGGAGGTCGCAAAGATTCAGCCGATCAAGGGAGTCTCGCACGCCGGACACACGACGCAGAACGTCGCGCCGGGCGCGATGCAACATCTCGCGCTTAACGTCGACAGCTATGCCGACCTGATGGCGATTCGCGACCGCGTTCGCTCCCACGGGCACTGGGTGATGGGCCCGCTCGATCACGGTTTCTGCAAATCCATCTACCTGGCCGCGCCCGAGGGAATCATGCTCGAGTTCTCGACCTCCGAAGGAGGCTCGATCGACGCTGAAGCGTGGATCGATCCCGAAGTGCAGGCGTTGGCGGGGATCAATGCGGAGGAAGTCGAGAAGTACAAGCATCCCGCGCAATTCGAATCGAAAGGCGGCAAGGTCGCGCAGCCCAAGCCCGATCCGTCGAAGCCGCTGATGGACTATCCGCCAGACGATCGCCTTTGGACGATGAGCGACGAGGAAGTGACGCGTCGGATGAGCAATACGACGCCCCCGGTACAGACGAAAACGAAAGCCGCCTGACCGAGTTTTCCCTTGCCTTTCTTTAAAACCTCTTGTCCGAAGAGAGGTCGGCGTAAGCCGCGTGAAACGCGGCGTCGCCGGGCGAGGTGCAACGCCAGACATCGCGATCAATTCGGAACTCGATGACGCGAAATGTCAGAGCTGTCGCTCTACCACATCATCGCGCTTGCTCAGGAGCGGATTAATTCTCGCAAGGCGCACTGTCCGATCATCTGCGCTGCTGCTATATGCGAGTCCCATGAACACGCTCCGCACCGAGAGCCGCAACGGCGTCGGTATCATCACTCTCACCCGCGCTGCCGAGTACAACACGATCACGCCTGAGCTGCGCGACGAGCTGGCCGGCGCTATCGACCATGCCGACGCCGACCACGACGTCCATGTGATACTGCTGCGCGCGGAGGGGCCGGCATTCTGCGCGGGCTACGCACTTGGAGGATCGACGCGCGCGCAGGCGGGAGAGGTTTCGCGCAAGCGCGTGTGGGACTCGGTTGCCGACTACGGAATGATCTCGCAGTACGTCAACGTGTACATGAAACTCTGGTACGCGCGAAAGCCTACTATCGCCGCGGTCCACGGATGGTGTATCGGGGGCGGCACCGACATGGTGCTATGCGCCGATTTGATAATTGCCGGTGAGTCCGCGTCGTTCGGATATCCTCCGTCGCGCGTTTGGGGCACGCCGACCACCGCGATGTGGGTTTATCGGATGGGCCTCGAGCGTGCCAAGCGCTACCTGCTGACCGGCGACGAAATCTCCGCGCCGGAAGCAGCGCGTATCGGTCTGATCCTCGAAGCTGTTCCCGACGCGGAACTCGACCGACGCGCGACTGCCCTGGCCGAGCGGATGGCGCAAGTGCCGACGAATCAACTCCAGATGCTCAAGCTGCTATGCAATCACACCGCAGAGAATATGGGGCTGGCGACGTCGAGGCTGGTCGGCTCTCTGTTCGACGGAATCGCGCGCCACACGCAGGAGGGTCTCGACTTCGTCGCGCGCGCGCAGGCAGCAGGCTTTCGCCAGGCAGTTCGCGAGCGCGACGATTCATTCGGCGACTACGGATCCGGGCCGCGATCGAAGAATCGCGCAGAGAAGAAGAAAACCGGGAAGAGGAAAATTTAATTTGATGTGAAACCCGCCGTGGGTTTCACACTTCCTTGGGCAGGGGTGACCCCTGCACCCAGTGTTAATCAAATCAATGAGGCTGCTCGATGACTACCGCTGATATTACCTTTCCGTCCCACGATGGGCGTCCAATGCGCGCGGCGTATGCTGCGCCCCCTGACGCGCAGAAACGTCCTGGCGTGATTGTGATCCACGAGATTTTCGGGCTCAACGGCGACATCCGGCGAATTACCGGGATGGTTGCGGACCTCGGCTACGCGGCGCTGGCGCCCGACCTCTACGATCGCGACAGCGCTCGCATCATCTGTATCGCGCGCACGCTGATGACGCTGAATCGCGGCGAAGGTGACGCATTCAAGGATCTCGACGCCGCTCGCAAGTTTCTGCAGCAGCGGCCCGGCGTCGACTCGGCGCGCATCGGAGTGATCGGATTTTGCATGGGCGGCGGATTCGCGCTGATGTTCGCGGCGCGGGCACCAATCGGCGTCGCCGCGACCTTTTACGGCGACGTGCCCAAGACGACGGAGCAGTTGCGCGGCGTATGCCCGGTGCTCGGCGGCTTCGGCGGCCAGGACCGGCTGTTCGCGGCGCAGGGCCGCAGGCTTGAAAAACTGCTTACGGAGCTAGGGGTCGATCACGATGTCAAAATTTACGAGGATGCCGGCCACAGCTTCATGAGCCGCAGTACCGGATTTCTCCCGTGGATAGGAAACATCAGCCCGATGAAGGCCGCTTACAATCCCGAGGCCGCCGAAGACAGTTGGAAGCGAATCGAAGCGTTCTTCAGCCGCCACCTCGGGCACTGAGTTCCTAATGCGATGGCTGGGGCTCCGATGTCTTCCGGTTATGCGCCGAGTACTGCCACACCTTGTTCACTCCGCCCAACAGCAAGCTCTCCGACTTTCCATCCGCGGCCGGCAACACTCCGAGCGCCTCGACCGGCTCCGGGAAAACCTCGTGGTAGACGAGATTCCTGTTGGCGTCGAATACGTAGAGTGCGCCGTAGACAGCCTTGAAGCCGATCCACTGCCCTCCTTTGTACGGAAGCATGCCGCCCACTGCCAGGTAAGGCGATTCATTCTGATTCAAGCGAACTGAGATTGCGCGCGCGCCCATCGCATAGGTGGCAGGACCGAGCTCCGCGACAACTTGTTCACCGTCGAGAGTCAGCAGAAAGATCTTGTCGTTCCCGCTGACGAGCAGGCATTGGCCCGCGCAACCTATAGGCCAGCGGATAGTCGTGAAGTCGCTGAAGAATGGGGTGGCGGCGGACTTCCGTTTGAAGAGGATATCGCCACTGGTGCTGAGACCGACGAGCTCTCCAGTGACATCGGCGAGCAGTTCGCTCGCGTTACCGCCCTCCGGACCGACGGGCGTGATCCGGTAAGTCCAGCCAAATTTCTCATGACGCCAGATGACGGCGCCTGAGACGTTTCGCGCCTCGATCGCAGTGTCTTGTCCTACGAAGACAAATTCTGGAACACCTTCCTTCTGCAGATCGCCAAAGGTGCTGGCAATAGGAACATACGGCGTTCGCCAGATTTCCTTTCCCGACGAATCTACCAAACTATCGTAAGTCGCAGCGGGCGCAGCATGACGAAAGAACAGCAATCCATGTGAACGGGATTGGCCCAACGATATCCGCCGCGACTCTGAACTCTTGGGGTTCTCGAACGGTAAAATCAACGCTCGCGTCTAGTTTCCCTGATTGGTCGAAAAACTGCGCGCGATAGTTGCCGGCAACACCCAGCTCAACTTTCCCGGGAACTCGAAGCTCCCCGTATCGAATGTCAGTTACGTCGCCTATCTGGTCGAGGTTCGCGAACGGCCTCTTATCGAGCCGGTCTGCCCCGGTCTCACGCCAGGCTGCATCCAGACGGGAAATGGTTGTGCGCCGGATTGGCCACAACCAGCGGCCAGACAGGCGAGAAGGCTGACCGCAGTCAGCAAGGTTTTTCGTTTCAATAGGGCGTCGAGAGAGCTACTTGCTTAAGCCGACGGCCTGACGGGATTTCGCGATTCGCTCGCGCGAAGCTACCAGAGCTTCAACGTTCTTCGCACCGCGGTAGCCCATCTGATCGGCGAGATACTCGGCCAGTTTGCGCTCCGAGATCTTCGGTTTCTTTTTGCGCTTGTCCTCGGCCAGCTCGGCGAGCGTGGTCCGCAGGGTATCCTCGGAGTCCCTGAGCGTCTCAAAGATCGGAGAGGGGATCATAGAATTAGTCGGCATATCTCACCTATGGTGGCTATTGTAGCACAAACGCGTCAAAACTCATGCATGCCGTGAGTCAAACGAATTCCCGCACGGTTCCTGAAAGTTCTGTTCTCCGTGCGACATTTCTCCTCGGAAATTTTGTCATTGATGAGCGACAATCATTTGACGCACTGGCGGCCCAGCTACAAAAACGGACAGCGGTTGCGGCGCAGCGCGACGATCGGCGGTACCGACTTCCCGTCGTGGCTCCCTCCCGATCGCCACGACCTAACGGTTCTCGACGTGCCGGGCGAGTACTCGCTGCTGGCCAACCAACCGCTGGGCGTTCCCTTAGTGGGCCATCCGGTCGGCACGATCATGGCCATAGCAGACCGCGCGGGTGATATTCTCGCGGCGCGCCGGGCATAAAACGAGCCAGGCCACTAACCGCGGCAGTCCTGCTAGCTTTGCGGGTCTTTCAGGTGCGGGCGGGTGGCATAGAAATAATCCATGCCGGGGACGCCGCGCGGGGTTTCGTCGTCGAACAGGATTGTGACGACGCCGTAGAATGCGACGATCGACCAGAATGCTCCCGTGCCGATTGGCGGGAAGGCCGCCGTCGTAGCGAAGACGAGCAGCGCGGCGAGTGCGTCGTGTAGCAGCCAGAGTTCATTCATCGGGGTCGCAACTCCTCGGAAACCTAACCCCTATCAAGAAAGAGGTAATGAAAAATAACGCAAATAATCGCCTGCGCGGCGGGCGGCATCGACACCGTCGCGGGGGGGGGTGACCCATGCATCCAGCGTGAAGCGCAAAGTTGCGCGCGGCGCGCTACTTTGCTCTCAGGGTCGCCGGCCAAACGGCGCGCGTTACAGATGTACTGTTCGGCTTTCATCCATCCGGGTGCGTGTAGCGCATGATCAACTAAGCCTAACCCCTTCCCTAGTGGAAGGCGGACCGGGAAAAATATCGCGGCGAAAAAATGTAAGGCCTCCGATCGCTCTATCGCGCGAGAGGGCAGGCGCCCTGCTCTACTCGCCGGTCCAGTTCGGTTTTCGTTTCTGCGAGAATGCCAGCGGACCTTCTATCGCGTCTTTCGATTTGAACAGTTTCGCCTGAAGATCGTAATGCTTTGCGAGCGCATCCTGGATCGGCAGCCCGAGTCCGTTCATCGCCGCTTCCTTGGAGGCCTGCACCGACAGCGGTGAGCATTCCATGATCTCGCCCGCCCACTTCTCGGCGGTCGGGATGAGATCTTTCAGCGGCACCACCTCATTGGCGATTCCGTAGCGCAATGCGTCGGCGGCGGTGATGTGCTTGCCCGTCAGCATCATGCCCATCGCGATCTTCAACGGAATCT
The DNA here is from genome assembly GCA_963850125.1 of uncultured delta proteobacterium. Lineage (GTDB taxonomy): Bacteria > Desulfobacterota > Binatia > Binatales > Binataceae > Binatus. The sequence continues at coordinate 99,547 of CAWKKB010000010.1, forward strand.
GGCGCGGCAGACGATGCACGCCGCCTGCTGCGGCCATCAGGCCGACGCGCGGTTCCGGCAATCCGAAGCGCGCATGCTCGGCCGCGATAATGATATCGCAAGCGAGCGCTATTTCGAATCCGCCGCCGAGCGCGAATCCATTCACCGCCGCGATGATCGGCTTGTATATGTCAAAGCGCGCGGTGATCCCGGCGAAGCCGCCCTTGGCGCGAAGACCCTCGAGCACCTGCCCGCGATTCTCCGCGGTCCAGCGCAAATCGTTGCCGGCCGAGAATCCCTTGTCGCCGGCTCCCGTGACGATCGCTACCCACGCCGACTTGTCGGCGACGAAGTCGTCCCACACGTTGTCCATCTCGACGTGACACGGCGGATGCAACGCGTTCATCCGCTCGGGACGATTGAACGTGATGTAGGCAATATGGTTGCGCTTCTCGTATTTGATAAATTTCAGATCCATTCTTTTCACCTTCCATTCCGGATTGTTGGTATTCTACTGTTCATCGAGCAGTTCGAAAAACGCGTCGATGCTTTGCATCAGTTGGCGGCGGATTTGGACTCGCGTCCCTTCTATCAGATGCATCGTGACTCGTCCGCTGGTGCCGTCGGCCAGGCTGACCCGCGCATCCTCGACGCCCGCGACGCTCCCCTGGCTGAAAATGCGCATCCCATAAACCAGCGATCCGCGCTGCGACGCCCCTTTCACCAGAGTCAGCTTACGCGCCATCGGGGTCTCCCTCGTTCATATTCGTTGCTCTATAGCATAATGTTGAGTTTCAGGGATGGCGGCCACAAAATCACGCGATGGATGGAGTTTCGTTAAGCACTGAAGCCATGAGAAAAGTTCGATTCCCCAGATTTGCCCTGATCGCGATCGTCCCAATGGCGCTGATTTTCGCTGGATGTGGCGTCGCTTACCAGGCTGGCACTCGAATCAAGGCGACCAGGATGTCCGATTCGCTGCAGGTCGGCCAGACCTCGCCCGAAGTACATCATTCGTGGGGTGAGCCCGATATTCGGACCTATTTGCCGGGCGAAACCGAGGTCTGGAGCTATCCGTACAAGCCCAACAGCAACGATGTTACGGCCGCGCTGCTTTACACCTCGTCCAAGGACGGGGACAAGGGCACCTTTCTCGATTTGAAGTTTGTGCAGGGTAAACTCGTCTCATGGCAGGAAGCCGAGCATACTTTGCCGGCCAAGGGCCATACGGGCATGGGGTTCGGGATCAACCAGGGGCCGATTGGGAACGGCACCCAGACCCAGCCCGGTGCCGTGCACTACTAGTCGCAGCGGGGAGCTGCAGGGTTGGTCAGTGCCATGGGGAACGCATACTTGCAACTAGCCGGAACCATCGTGTCTAATTGAGCCTCAATGGGGGGAATGGTGGTATGTTCGGTGGGGTGTCATTGCCGTTGAAGATGACCCGATACGACTTGAATCGGCGAGCCGTAGCGTCGGCGGGCGGGCCGCTCTGATGGCGACGGCGCGCAAGAGTTTCGAGGCTATTCTGCTCGATCGGTCGTGGGTTTCCGAGCAGGATCTCGACAAGGCGCGCCAGCGCAAGAAGCCCGGACAGGAGCTGGCCGACGTGCTGGTCGAGATGGGCGCTCTCGAGCCTCAGCGCCTCGCGCGCGCACTCGCGCAGGAATACCGGCTGCCGTTCCAGGCTCACATCGACGAGAACTCGCTGGATGCGAAACTGGTCTCGAAGATTCCGATCAACTACGCCAAGAAGAACCGGCTGCTCCCGCTGTCGAGCGTCGACGGCACGGTGACGGTCGCGATCGCCGACCCGGCCAACTTCGAACCGCTCGACGATTTGCGAATCCTGTACGGCGCGCAGATAAATGCGCTGATCGCGCCGGCCGAAGTGATCGCGGAAGCGATCAATCGCGCATACGACCAGGCGTCGGCCACTTCGGCCGAGGACCTGATGATCGATCTGCAGGAAGAACGGCTCGACGTCGTTGCCAACGAACTCGCGGCGGAGCCGTTGGACCTGCTCGAATCCGATGATTCGGCGCCAATAATCAAGCTCGTGAACGGCGTGCTGTCGCAGGCGGTGAAGGACCGCGCGTCGGATATTCACGTTGAAGTTTTCGAGAAAGAAATGGTGGTGCGCTTTCGGGTGGACGGCATGATGTACGACGTGCTGTCGCCGCCCAAGCGCTTTCAACCCGCGATCACGTCGCGCGTCAAGGTCATGGCGGGCCTCAATATCGCGGAGAAGCGGCTGCCGCAGGACGGCAGAATCCGGCTGCGCATCGCGGGCCGCGATATCGACCTGCGCGTCTCGTCGATTCCGACCAACTTCGGCGAGCGGATCGTGCTGCGACTCCTCGATCGCGCGCAGGCGGTCGAAGCTATCAACCTCGACCATCTTGGTTTTTCAGGAGACAACCTCCAGCGGCTCGATCGACTAATCAGACAGAGCCACGGGATTATCCTGGCGACCGGGCCGACCGGATCGGGCAAATCGACGACGCTGTACGCGTGTCTGAGCCGAATCAACTCGCCGGAAAAAAATATCATCACGATCGAGGATCCGATCGAGTATCAATTGCGCGGCGTCGGCCAGATGCAGGTGAATCCGAAGATCGAGCTGACCTTCGCGAGCGGCTTGCGATCGATACTGCGCCAGGACCCTGACGTGATCATGGTCGGCGAAATCCGCGACAGCGAGACCGCCGAAATCGCGATCCAGGCCGCCTTGACCGGCCATCTGGTGTTCTCGACGCTCCATACCAACGATTCGTTCGGCGCGGTGACTCGATTGGTCGACATGGGGATCGAGCCGTTCCTGGTTTCGTCCTCGATTCTCGCCGTGCTCGCGCAGCGCCTTGTCCGCAAGCTCTGCCCCGACTGCCGCGAGCCTTACAAAGCCAGCGAAACCGAGCTGGCGCGAATCGGACTCAAGGGCGTCGATAGCACCAACAAGGTCTGCCGTCCAAAGGGCTGCCGCAATTGCCGCAGCACGGGCTATCGCGGCCGAATGGCCATTCAGGAACTGATGATCATGGACGACGAAATCCGATCGCTGGTGATGCAGAACGCCGACGCTGCCACGTTGCGCCGCAAATGCACCAGCGGCGGCATGACGCTGCTGCGACAGGACGGCGCGGCGCGCGTGCTGCGCGGCGAGACCTCGATCGAGGAGTTGCTGCGGGTCACGCAGGAAGACATCGACTAGGGCGTCCCGCGTTTAAGTTTTTTCACCGATGCCAGTATTTGCTTATCGAGGACTTGGCGCCGACGGACGTTCCGTCAACGGCGTAGTCGATGCCGACAGCGCTCGGACGGCGCGCGGCAAGCTGCGTTCGCAGGGAGTTTTCCCCACCGAGCTGAACGAAGAAGCAGACGCCGCGCAGCGCCAAACCGCCAAGCGCGAGTGGCTGCCCTCGCTGTGGCGGCGCAAGATGCCGGCGTCGGACCTGGCGCTCCTGACGCGACAATTGAGCGCATTGCTCGGCGCGGGCGTGCAGCTGGTCGATGCGCTCAGCGCGCTCAGCGATCAATCGTCGCGCGCCGCGACCAAGCGGATGCTCTCGCAGGTGCGCGAGCGCGTGCGCGAGGGCTCGTCGCTGGCCGACGCACTGACCAATCATCGCGACGTCTTCTCAGACCTCTACATCGGGATGGTGCGCGCAGGCGAGCAGGCCGCAGCGCTCGAGGCGGTGCTGGACCGGCTCGCAGAGTACAGCGAGCGCCAGAATGAATTCGTCACCAAGGTGCGCGGCGCGCTGACCTATCCGATCATCATGATGTGCGTTGGCACCGGAATCATGGCGTTCCTGGTGGCGTACGTGGTGCCGCAGGTCGCAACGATTTTCGAGCAGCAACATGCGGCGCTGCCGCTGGCGACTCGAATCCTGATCACGTTTTCCGGTCTCGTCACCGGCTACTGGATTCCGCTGGCGTTGCTGGTGGTTGGACTCGTCGCGGGATTTACTGCCGCGATGGCGACGCCGCGCGGCCGCCGCCTATATGACACTGCGATTCTGAGGGTCTATTACATCGGGCCGACGATGATTCGAATCATCTGCGCCCGCTTTGCCCGGACGCTCGCCACCCTGCTCGCCAGCGGAGTCCAGTTGTTGCCGGCGCTCGACGCGGTCAAGGGTGTGGTCACCAACGGTCTGCTGAAAGACGCCGTCGAGCAGAGCCGCGAGAGTATCCGCGAAGGCCACGGCATGGCGCAGACGCTGTCGCGTAGCGGGCTGTTTCCGCCGCTGCTGATCGAGATGATCCGGGTGGGCGAGCGCTCCGGCGAACTCGAGCGGATGCTCGAGCGCGTCGCCGACAACTACGAGCGCGAAGTCTCGCACTCGCTCAGCCAGATGACGACGGTTCTGGAGCCAGTGATGACGCTCGCGATGGCGGCTGTTATCGTGTTCATGATGCTGGCGGTGCTGATGCCAATCTTCCAGCTCAACCAGTTGATGCAGTGATGAAAGTGAAGGACGCGCCGGAGGTAAGGGCGATGAAGTCACGCAAATACAATCAGGATGGTTTCACCCTGATTGAAATCATGGTGGTTATTTTGATCCTCGGTCTGCTCGCGACCATCGTCGTGCAGAGCCTCCGCGGCGCCGCCGACAAGGCCAAGAAGACCAAGGCGCAGGCCGACCTCGCCGAGATCAAGACCGCGCTCGACCGCTACTACCTGGACAACGGCTACTACCCGACCACCGACCAGGGATTGGGCGCGCTGGTCACCCCGCCGACCAACGGCCGCGTACCGGCCAACTACGAGAGTGGCGGCTATATCGAGCGCCTTCCGCAGGATCCATGGGGGACCGCTTACTTCTACCAGAGCGACGGGAATTCTTACGTGCTGAAGTCGTTCGGCCCGGACGGCGTCGAAAGCTCGGACGATATAGACGCGAGCCAGTCGTCGTGATGACGCCATGAAGTTGCGGCCCGGGCCAGCTCCTCGCCACGCCAGAAGAATCGCGCGCCCGGGCGCGTGGTCGGCGTCGCCGGGCTTCACGCTGCTCGAACTCGCGGTCGTAATTTTTATCATGGGCCTGATGCTGACGCTGGCGCTGCCGTACCTCGGCGGATTTCGGGAGGCCGCATTGAAAAGCCAGGCGCGGCGGCTGGCAGGACGCGCAACCTACATGTTCGATGAGGCCACTGGCCACAAACTGGTGCTGCGGCTTATTTTCGATATCGACAACAACGGCTATGCGGCGGCGCAGCTCGATCCGTACGCGGTGCAGCCCGTGTTCGCGCCCGACACAACACTGTCGGGACGTCCGGTGATGATGCCCTCGGCGATCCGGATTCGTGACGTCACTGTCGAGGGAATCGGCACCGTCAATCGCGGCACAGTCGCTACCAACTTCTATCCCGAGGGTTACGTCGACGCGACCGTGGTGCATCTCGAGGACGCCTCGGGCGACGTGATGACGCTGGAATTTTCTCCACTGACGGGACAGGTCGCGATCATCAGCGGCGACGTGATGCCTCCGGGCATGAAGGTCTCGCAATGAATCCGCTTCGCAGGCGCGCGCGCGCATTTACGCTGCTGGAGGTGATGGTCGCGATTGCGATCCTCGGTATAGCGCTGCTCGGCCTGCTCGGACTGCAGCATCAGAGCATGCAATCGGTAATTCGCGCGCAGCAGGAGACGCGCGCCTCGATGCTGGCGCAGGCGGTGATGACAGAAGCGGAGCTCGAGCGATATCCAGATCTCGGCATGACCAGCGGCGATTTCGAGGCGTCGTTTCCCGGCGAGTTCAAGGACTTCCGATGGGAGCGTGAGGTCGATGCGTCGGGCACCTTCCCCGATGTCCGCGAGGTCAAGGTTCTGATTCGATACGGTCCCACGCTTTCGCAGAGCTTCGCGCTGGTCGAGTTCCTGCATTCGCCGATTCCACTCGATACGAATGAACTGCAGGGCGGCGCGGTTGTTCCTCAGGGAGCAAAGCCATGATCAACCCGCGCATCCCCACGCATCGCGCAGCGCGCGGCTTCACGCTAATCGAGATGATGCTCGCGATTGGAGTGCTGGCGTTGATCCTCGCGATGCTGGCGAGCTCGTTCAGCGCGATCGCGCATAGCAAGGTTCACGCGGAAGGACGCCTGATGGTCGATCGCGAAGGCCGTGCCCTGCTCTGGCAACTGACCAAGGAACTGCGCAATGCGGTGCAGACTCCGTACACTCCCAGCAACGTCGCCCTGTTCGGCAACGGACACATGAGCAACGGCCTGGCGGTCGATACGATCACGCTGTCCACCTTCAGCGGAGGGCATCGCCGCGCGATCACCGGGATGACGCCCGAGACAATCGTCAACTACAACCTGACCGCGAACCCCGACCAGCCGGGCTGGTACATACTGGAACGCTCGCAGCAAAGTGGCTTGCTGACCAATGCGGTCGCGCCGCAAATGACGACGCTCGCGAGCAACCTGCTCTCGCTGCACTTCCGCTACTTCGACGGCCAGAGGTGGGGCGAGAGTTGGGATTCGTCGAGTCTGCCGCAGGGACGCCAGTTGCCGGTCGCAGTGGCTATTCAGATTCAGATGGCGGCGCCGGGCGGCCAGGTGATGGATTTCGCAACCCAGGTCACTGTGCCGATGGCGATACAGGAATGGTAAAGCGGCTACGAAAAAGCGAGCCCGGGGTGGCGCTGCTGGCGGTTCTGCTAGGAATCGCGCTGATGACGTTGATCGTCGTGGATTTCGCGATGACCTCGGGACTTGGATTCGTGTCCGCGGCGAACCAGGCCAACGAGCTTCGCGCCAGCTACCTCTCGCGCTCTGCCATCAATATCGGGCTTGCTTTGCTTGCGGCCGACGCGCGATCCGACATACAAGCGCAGACCCCAATCGACACCTTGAACGACGTCTGGGCGGTGCCGTTTCCGCCGATGCAACTCGAGGGCGGCACAGTAGCGCTCTCGATCGTCGACGAAGGCCGCAAGATCAATCTCAATTCGATGGTGCAAAACGGCAATCCGAACCTGAAGGCGATTCAAAAGGTGCAGCGGCTTTTCGCGGTGCTCGACGTGAGCCCGGACTTGGTTCAAGGTATCATCGACTGGATCACGCCGAATAACGGCACCGGACTTGGCGGCGGCATCGGGGACTATTACGCCGGACTGAATCCTCCATATCAGCCGCGCTACGGCTTTATGCCTACGATTGGTGATTTGCAGATGGTCCAAGGGTTTAACGAGGCAATTTTCAATCGAGTGAGCCCGTTTCTGACCGTCATGGCCGAGACGGCGGTGAACGCCAATACCGCGTCGCCGCAAGTGCTGGCCGCGCTCGAGCCGGAATTGACCGAGGATCAGAAACTGGTGGTAGCGATAATCGACGCGCGCACGATTCGGCCGTTTAGCCAGCCGACCGACATCGGGAACCTTCCGGATCTCGCCGACGTCGGGCAGAAGCTGATGAACGACGTGGATATGCGCAGCCAGTATTTCACGATCACCGGAACCGGAACTTACGCGGGCGCGCGCAAAATCATCACCGCAACGTTCCATCGCGAGAGCACCGGCATCGGCACGCTCGCGGCGTGGCATGAGGACTAGGGTCAAGGTCTCCTGATGGCTCAACGAATACTTGCGCTCGAGCTGGTGGGCGACCATGTGCGCGCGGCGGTGGCGGAACGTGCGTGGAATTCGTTCACCTTCGCCGGCACCTACGACAAGATCCGCGCCGATGACGAGGCCGATCTGAGCGGCGCGCTGTCGCGCCTGGTGGTCGAAGCCGGCCAGCCTGACATCGTGATTTCGGCGCTGCCCGTGGATCGCGTCGTCAAGCGACTGCTCGAGCTGCCGTTCAAGGATGCGCGCCGGCTGCACCAGGTCGTTCCGTTCGCGCTGGAAGAGCATCTGCCGTTTCCGGTCGACAATGGCACCGTCGCGTTTACCCGCGTTGGGCGCGAGGGCGATCATACGCTGGTCATGGCCGCGATGGTGCGCAAGACCGATCTCCAGAGTCATCTCGATTTGCTGCAGAAGGCGGGTCTCGATCCGAAGACCGTCACGCTCGCGCCGCTCGCGCTGGCGGCGATGTACACGCGCGCAAAAAACGGAAACGGAAACGGCGCGAAGCCGATTGCGCAACTGGTGGTCGAGGGCGACGAGTCGTCGACCTCGGTCGTGCTGGTCGACCTTGAAGGGACGCCGCGCGCACTGCGGTCGATGCCCAGCGGGCTGATGATGTCCGACGGCACGGCGGTCTCACGCGATGCGGCAGCGCCGATTCTCAACTCGGTGCGTCAGACCCTGCTCGCGAATGGCGAGGAAACCGATCAAACCGAGGTCATCGTCGCGGGTGCGGCGGCAGCGTATCCCAAAGTGCGCGGACTGCTGTCTGATTCGCTCGCGATGGCGGTGCGCGACGGCGGCGCGTTCGACTACACCGGCCTGTTCGAAGGCACGGTGCCGAACACCGGCAAGTTTTCATCGTGCGTCGCGATGCTGCTGGGCGAGTTGCCCAGCCAGCCGATCGATCTGATCAATTTCCGCCAGGGCGAATTCATGTTTCGCGGCCGCGTCCGCGGCGATCTCAGCCCGTTCTACACGTCGGGGATCCTCGCGGCCGCGCTGGTGGCCGTGATCGTTTTCCATTTCGCCCTCGGCGTCTCCGCCAATCTCCATCGACTGAGTCAAATCAACTCGGAAATCGCCGCGGCCGCGGGACCAGTCCTCGGCGAGACCGATCCTGCCAACGCCAAGGCCCAGTTGCAGAGCGGGATCGCGAAGATGAACAAGCGCCTCAATCTGATTGGCGGCAACCTGACTCACTCGCCGCTCGACACGCTGGTCGCAGTATCGCGAGCGCTGCCGCCCCGGTTTCCAGTACAGATGGCCGACGTTCAGATCGATTCGCAGGGCGTGCGCGTCACCGGCCAGGCGGATTCGTTCACGACCGTCGATCAAGCCAAGCGAGCGCTCGACCAGAGCGGCTACTTCGGATCGATCGAAGTGGCTCATGCGAAGGCCGGATCAGATCCGAGCAAGGTGGATTTTCGAATGGACGCAAATTTCAAGGACGCCGTGCCGGCTGATCGCGGAGCAGAAGAATAGCCGCAATGCTTAGAGAATGGATCGACAATCTGCGCGTACGAATGATGGATTTGCTGCGGCCGTATCTCAAGCAGGGTGCGACGCGCATCGATCCGTATATCGCGCAGGCGCGCGCCCGCTATCAGAAACTCGAGCCGCGCGAACGCATCCTGGTACAAATCGCCGGCGGCCTGATCGCAATTTTTCTGCTCTACAACCTGGTCTACACCCCAATCGTGGATCTGAGTTCGGGGCTCGAGGACAAGATCGCCCAGCGCCAGCACGACCTCGCCGAGGTTCGCCGTCTGGCCGGCACTTACGCGCAGCTCAAGGTGAATCTCGCCAAGGCTGAGCAGCGCACGGTTCCGATGGGCAGGGATTTCTCGCTGTTCTCCGTCATCGAAGCGTCGATGACCAAGAGCGTCGGGCGCGACAAGATCGGTTCGATCACGCCCGGCTCCGATCGCAAGCTCACCGACGGGTTCACCGAGTACAGCGTGCAGTTGAAGCTCGCCAATGTGAATCTCGCGCAGTTGGTGGACGCGCTCTACGATATCAATTCGCTGCCGATGCCGATTGGGGTCTCGACTATTCGCATCCAGCGCCGCACCCAGGACACGCATTCGTACGACGTTGACCTCACCTGTGTTGCGCTCGCGAAGAACACTTGACGTGCGCGAGGCCCCGCCGGCGCAATACCTGCGACCCCGCTTCATTCGAATCGCATACGTGGTCGTCGGGCTGACGCTGTTCGCCGCCTACCTGATTTCCACCTTTCCGTATTCCACCACTCTCACCAAAGTTCTCGCGCCGATGGGCCTCGAGGTGTCCAGCACCAGTCAGTCCGCCAGCTTTCCATTCGGCGCGCGATTGTCGGATGTCCGCCTGAGTTCGACCCGTCCCACATCGCGCGGCCTGCTGGTCGAGAGCCCAGCCGTTACGATCGCGCCGGCGTTTCTCTCGATGCTCACGATGCATCCCGGTGTGCGAGTAAAAGCCGCGCTCTACGACGGCGTCGTGAACGTCACGATCCGGCCGAGCGGCGGCGGCACTGCAATCAGTTATGACCTCGACACGGTTCAACTCGCACGTCAGCAGCTATGGACAATTCCTGGCGCGAGCGCCGCCGGCGCGCTCTCGGGAAGCGGCAATCTGTTGCTGTCTTCCGACGGCATAGCGGAGAGCGGCGGTGGCGTGCTAAGCGCCGCAGGGCTGACTTTCACCTCGGCGCTTGCGAGTTCGCCGATCCGCCTCGGCGACGGCCATTCAAAATTCAAACTGGACCAGGGCACGTTAACGATCGAGGAACTCACAACCAGCGGCGGCGATCTGACGCTGACCGCCGAAGGAACCGTCCAACTCGCGCCCGACCCCGGCCAAAGCGAACTCGCAATCCAATTCACCTTGTCGACGGCCCCAGCCGCCGCCGCCTCGCAAATGGCGGTCCTACTCGCAATTTTGCCGCACCCTCCTGGCCTCCAGCCCTATCGCCTGACCGGCACCCTCAACGCCCCGCGAATCAGCTGAGCCAATTCCGGTCCCACTTCCGTCCCTTTGATCTGGTCCCCCTTTCCTCGAGGTTAGGGGTTAGGTTGCCGGGCGTTTTCTAGAATGCCTGGCCGGTACTGCTTCAACCTCACGCTGGCGCGGACTTGAAGAACTCCAACACCGCTTCCTTGTAGTACTTGTCGCTCGGCGCGCTCAGATGATCGCGTCCTTCGAGCAATACGAGCTTGCTGCCCAGAATCGATTGGTGCAGCAGCTTCGGATTCCCGACCAGCAAATCCTTGGTCCCGATCACTATCATCACGGGCACGCGAATCTTCTGCGCCGCAATTTTCTCCGCGGTGAAATCCTCGCGATTTGATCCCATGCACGCCGCCAATGCTTTCAGGTCGTTGCCGGTGGCCTCCGCAAATTGGCGAAACTCCCGCGCGCGTTGCTCCTTTACGATCGAAATATTCTCGGCGAGCAAAGCATCGACGATCGGCTTGCGGTCGAACGACGGCGCCGTCGCAGTCGTCGCGCCGATTCCACCGACCACCGCCGCGCGCAGTCGCTCTGGATGCGACATCAGCAGCCCCGTAACGATTCGCGCGCCCATCGAGTAGCCCATGATCAAGGTGCGCCTGATTCCCAGATGATCCATCAGCCGGATCACATCGTCGCCCATGGTCTCGCCGCCGTACGCCGCTGAATCGTGCGGCTTGCCGCTCTTGCCATGCCCGCGGCAATCGAGCGCGACGACGCGATAGTGCGGCGCCAATGCGTTGAACCAGTCGGCGCCCCAGTTATGATCCGCGCGCGACGCGAAGCCATGCACCAGCACGACCGGATCGCCTTTTCCGTGTTCCTCGAAATAAATCTGCACGCCATTGGAATCGAAATAAGCCATCGTTCAGTGCTCCTGCGTCTTGCAGCCATAATCGAATAGCCGCACAATCGGCGCAAATCAAACTCGCACGGAATTCAGATGCCATCGAATCAAAAGCTCGGACTTCAGACCAATGTCGGCGTCAGTGCCGCCGCGCTCGCCGGACGGCTCGCACTAATTCGCGAGGCCGAGGATCTCGGCTACACCTCGTTATGGGTCGCGGAAGTCAGCGGGCCCGATGCGTTCGTCAGTCTCGCCGCGCTCGCGGTCAACACTCGCAAAGCCGAGCTGGCGACAGGAGTGATCCCGATTCAGATTCGCACGCCGGGCGCGATGGCGATGGGGTTCCTCACGATCAACGAACTGTCGGGCGGACGCGCGATTGCGGGGCTCGGGGTGTCGAGTCCGATCATCGTCGAGCGATGGCACGGCGCGTCGTATCGCAAGCCGGTCACTGCGATGCGCGAATGCGTCACGATCATGCGCCAGTTGTTCACCGAAGGCCGATCGAAGTTCCAGGGCGAAGTGTACAAGTCCGACTTCAAGCTGAGCATGCGAATCACGGCGCCGAATCCGCCGAAGATTTATCTCGCGGGCCTGAACGCACCGATGCTTCGACTCGCCGGCGAAGTCGCCGACGGCGTTCTGATGAACTACTCGCCGCCGGAAGCAATCGCGCCGATGGTGCAGCACATTGCTGAAGGCGCCAAAGCGGCAGGGCGCGACCCGTCCGCCGTCGACGTCGGCATCTACATCCGCATGTGCATCACGGAGGACGAGGAGAAGGCTGTCGATTCGTTCCGTCGCGAGCTCGCCGGCTACGCATTCGTCGACAGCTACAACAAGATGTTCGCGCGCTACGGACTGGCGGGCGAGTTCGAAGAAGTGCGCCGCCTCTGGAAAGTCGGCAAGCGCGACGAAGCTCCGAAGGCCATCTCGGAAGCGTCATGCCGCAAAATCGCCGTGTTCGGACCCGCAAAGGCGGGGCGCGCTTTCGTCGCACGATTCCGCGCCGCCGGCGCCACGCATCCCGTGGTATTTCCAATCGGCCCAGCCGCCACGACGGCGCGCGATTATCCCAACACGATGCGCGCGCTCGCAGGAGCTTAGACACTACCGGCCCTTATAGTTCGGCTTGCGCTTCTCCATGAACGAGCGCGGGCCTTCCTTCGCGTCCTCGGATTTCATCACTTCGCGCGCGATTTCGTTTTCGATTTTGAACGCCTCTTCGTATGGGCGCCCCGACGTTCGCCGCACCGCCTCTTTGATCTTCCGCACCGCCAACGGCCCGTTCTGCGCGATCGTGGCCGCGAGCTCCTCCGCCTTCCCAATCAATTTCTCCTGCGGCACGACGTAGTTCACCAGCCCGAGCCGCCACGCCTCCTGCGCATCGATCCGGTTGCCCGTCAGCAGAATCTCCATCGCCTTGCAGTACGGAATCTGCCGCTGCAGCCGCGCCAGCGATCCGGCCGCCGGGATGATCGCCCACTTTACTTCCTGCAATCCGAAGCTCGCGTTCTCCGACGCAACTCGCAGATCGGTGCCCTGGATAAACTCCATTCCGCCCGCGATGCAAAATCCGTTGACCGCCGAAATCACCGGCTTGTCCATGTCGTAGCCGCGCAGCAACGCGATATCGCCGAGCTTGCGGTTCGCGAGCAGCTTGCTGTCCCATTCGTCCTCCGGCTTGCGCGCGCCGGTGAACAGCGGAATCAGCTTGCCGAGGTCGGCGCCAGCCGAGAATGCGACCTCGCCCGCGCCGGTCACGATGGTCGCGCGAATTGCGTCGTCCCCCTCGATCTCTTTCCACGCCGTAGCCAGGCTAACGAGCATTTCCGGATTCAGCGAGTTGTGAACCTCGGGGCGATTGAGTGTGAGATAAGCGACGTGATCACGCTTTTCGAAAATTAACGCAGGCATGGTGTCTCCTTTTCAGTTTCCGCCGCGAAATTAGCATCAAACGGTCTCCGCGAACCACGCCCCTTTACGAGCTGTTTCACTGGCCGTTATGATCGCATGAGCCTCGCAACCTCGCGCCTGCCAAACACGTACCTGTCAAGGAGGAGTCATGAAACTGCGCGCCGCATCGATCATAACGCCTCTGCTTCTCTTCGTGCTCACAGCCGCCTACGCGATCGAAACGCCGCGCATCGTCCCGCGGATGCGGGAGATACAAAAGCCGGTTGGAGAAGTCTTCGCCAACTTGAAGAAGTATTTCACCGACGCGTCGCTGAGCCATTTCGAACTCGTCAGCGCCGACGAGCTGACCCACACCCTGGTTGCGAGGCAGACCATCACAGACGATCTGACGTGGCGCCACTGGGCATTCTGCGAGACGGGTCCGGTCGAGATGATCTACAAGTTGCGAGACGGCACGGTAACCGTGACGGTCAAACTCGAGAGATCAACCGCGCATTCGACGCTCGCCTCCGTGTCGGCGGACTTCGAGGGCCGCTATGCGCTCGGCGGCAATCAGAACACTGTCGCCTGCACATCGAAATTCGTTCTCGAAGGCAGCATTCTGGCCGCCGCTGGCGACTACTGGCTCCGAGTTAAGCCAGTACCCGGCGCCGCTACCGGCAAGTGAGTCGTCGCAACCAGATTGAACCCTGAACCGACAATCATCGCGCCCCCGGCCGCCAGCGAGATCGCATTCCCGGACGCGCGCCATCTGCGTTCGCGCGACGTCTTCCGGCTGGTCGCGCGTGTATGGCCCTTCATCCGGCCCTACCGCCGTCATCTCGTATATCTGTTGCTCGCAACGATACCGGCCCTGCTTGGCGGCCTGATCGGACTCAACTTGACGCGCGTTTTCTTCGACGTCGTCGGCAACGGCGCCCGGTTGACGCGCGCGCAGGCGTGGATGCTTCGCGTGCCGCTGCATGCCGATCGGCGCACTGTGCTCATCCACGCATGCGTCGTCGGCGGCATCGCGGCGGTCGTTGGGCTGACGTTCGTCGGATTCCTTTTCGGCTACGCGATTTGGATTCTACAGCGCATCAGCAATCTCTTCCGCGTCAATCTCTACACGCGGATGCAGGAGCTCAGCGTCCGTTTTCATTCCGAAGAAAAAATCGGCGACGCGATCTTCCGGATGTTCCAGGACTCCGCCGCGATTCCGAACGTGATCGATGGCTTGATCGTTCAGCCGCTCGTGTTCTTTCCGGCTGCCATTGGCGCCCTACTCTATCTGCTTTGGTACGACACGCGCATGGCGTTGATCCTCGCTCTGCTGATGCCGGCGAACTTCATACTTGCGTGGATCTACGCCGATTCGCTGCGCGCCGCGTTCATCGGTGAGCGTGAGACCACGGCGCGCGCGACAACCCGGATCGAAGAGACGCTCGCGTCGATCAAAACCGTCAAAGCCTTCGGCACTGAAGCTCGCGAAGCGGAAAACTACGCGCGCGAGAACTGGGATGCGTTCCTTGCCGGCCGGCGCGCACGACTGATGCTGGCGCGATATCGGATCGTGACCAACACTGTTCGCGGGCTGGCCTACGTTGCGGCGCTGTACATTGGCGCGAGGGAAGTGATGGCGGGCGGGACTGCGGGTCTCGGCGGCGTCGCCGTGTCGCTTGGAATGTTCCAGGGATCGATCACGCTGGTTTCCAACGCCAGCAAGCGCACGAGGAATATTACCGACCAGTGGGGCAGCATGCAGGACGTGGTGGTCGCGATTTCGCGCGTGCTCGAGATGATCGGTCAAACGCCCGAGCAAAGCGTGAGCAGCGGCACCGCGATTCCGCCAAAATCCCAGACCGCCCTGACTTTCGACCACGTGAGCTTCGGCTACGACCCGCGCATCCCCGTGCTCGCCGAAGTGAATCTCGAGGCGCGCGTCGGCGAAATCACCGCAATCGCCGGTCCCAGCGGCTCCGGCAAGAGCACCATCATCTCGTTGGTGGTGCGGTTCTTCGATCCCACCGCGGGCAGTATCCTGCTCGACGCCAAATCGATTGCGGGCTTCGAGCTTCCAGCGTGGCGCGGGATGCTTTCGGTCGCGCTGCAGGAGAATCCGCTGTTCACCGCGACGATTCGCGACAACGTCGCCTACGGACGCCCGAACGCATCGACGGCCGAAGTTGCCGAAGCGATTCATCGCGCGGGTCTCGGCGACTTCATCCGTTCGCTGCCAGCCGGTCTCGAAACGATGCTCGGCGAAAAGGGCTCGAAGCTTTCAGTCGGGCAGGCGCAGCGCCTCGGTCTCGCACGCGCGCTGTTGCGAAACGCACCGATTCTTCTGCTCGACGAACCGACCTCGTCGCTCGACGTGGCGACCGAAGACGCGGTGATGAGCGGCCTCCGCGATTGGGTCAATGAAGATCCCACGCGCCGCATGGTGATCCTCGCGACGCATCGGCGCACGACCGCTTCCCGCGCCGATCGAATTTACCATCTTGCGGGGGGCCGGCTGGTTGCCGCCGACGGATCGGTCCTCAATGACATCCCCGTGCGCGAGGTGAGCCATGGCTGACGCCGGCGCGCCGCCCGACTCGCGCGCGAATCTTCTCTACGCCGACGAGCAGGCACCCCTCACCCGGCGCGAGGCGTGGCGCATCCTCGTCAAGAGCTGGCCGTTCGTCAGCCGCTATCGGCGGCTGGTCGCAATCAAGTGCGTGCTGGTGTTCGTCTCGCTGACCTTTTACCTGATGACGCCATGGCCGCTGAAAATCGTCATCGACAATGTCATCGACGGCCACCCGCTGACCGGCATTCCAGGCGCCATTTTGACGCCGATGGTCGGCACCAGCCGTATCGCGCTGCTCGTAGCCGTTTCGTTATTTCTCGTGCTGACCGTGATTCTGATCGGAATGGTCC
This sequence comes from uncultured delta proteobacterium, assembly GCA_963850125.1. Taxonomy (GTDB): domain Bacteria; phylum Desulfobacterota; class Binatia; order Binatales; family Binataceae; genus Binatus. The sequence goes on from CAWKKB010000010.1 coordinate 115,768, forward strand.
ATGGCGACGCGGAGGCGCTGGGCACCAACGTGAACAGCGGCGGTCTCGACCAGGCCGGCATCACCGCCAACGACGCCAACGACGGCGGGAGCCTGTGGAACGGCCTGTTCGGTTACCTAGAATCGCTCATCACGATCGATCTAACGCAGCGGATGAATCAGTCGCTGCGCAGCGCGATCTACGAACGGTTCCTGCGCTCGCCGCTGGCGCTTTACGCGGATCAGAAAATCGGCGACGCGGTCTTCCGCGTGATGTACGACAGCGCGTCGATCGGGCCGGTATTTTATCGCGGCGTGCTCGCGCCAATCATGTCGGTGTTCATGTTCGTGATGGCGATGATCGTGCTCTCGTTACAATTCAGCAACGAGCCGGTGATCATCGTCGTCGCGATCCTGTTTCTGCCCGTGGTCGCAATCGGCAGCACCCTTTTTGGACGCGCGATCCGCGATCAGAGTCAGTCAATGCGCGAAAGCGGCAGTGATGTGATGGCGGCCTTCGAAGAGCGCGTCGCGCAGGTCCAGCTCATCAAGGCGTTCGGACAGGAGGCGCGCGAGACCGCCGTCGTCGACGCCGCAAGCTGGCAGTCGTTCCGCTCGACGCTCCGATTGCTCGCGATTGTTTTCGTGATGGTGATCGTACTCGCGCCCGTGTGCTGCGTGCTGATCGGATACGGCCTCTACTACCTGATGATGCAGGTGATTGCGGGCCGCATGACGCTCGGCGATATCGTCCTGCTGGTGAGCTACGGCTCGATGCTGGCGAATCCGATGGCTGTCATCGGCGGCACGTGGGCGTCGGTGCAAGCGTCGGTGGCGGGACTGCGGCGCGTGCATAGCGTGCTCGACAATCTCCCCGAGCCGGTCGGCGACGGACGCGGCGACGGCCTCGCCGCTCGCATCGGCAATCTTGAATTCAGCGGTGTCGCGGTCGGCTACGGCACCACCACTGTGCTGAGCGGCGTGACGATGTCGATGCATTCCGGCGAAATGATCGCGCTGGCAGGTCCGAGCGGATGCGGCAAAACCACGCTCATCCACTCGATCCCGCGTTTCATTGAACCGTCGGCGGGAAGCATTGCTTTCGACGGGGTCGATTCGCGCGCCATCGCGCCCGACACGATTCGCGCGCGCGTGGGATTTGTATTTCAGAACGAGGCGCTGTTCTCCACCTCGATCGAAGACAATATCCGCTACGGCAGCGAGAGCGCTTCGATGGCCGACGTTCGCGAGGCGGCCGCGATGGCGGGTGCGGCGGAATTTATCGACCGGCTTCCCGACGGATACTCGACGATGCTCGGGCGGCGCGGCGCGCGCCTGTCGGTGGGACAGAAACAGCGAATCGCGATCGCGCGCGCCCTGCTTCGACGCCCGGAAATTATTGTCCTCGACGAGCCGGCGGCGCCGCTCGATCCAGCTTCGGAATCCGATCTCCTCAAAACCCTGGCCGCGCTGGCGCGCGATCGAATCGTAATCATCGTCGCCCATCGCGCCGGCACGCTGGCCGCTTGCGACAGAGTCTTTTTCATTCACGGCAGGACGATTGCCGCCGCCGGCACGCATGCACATCTGATCGCGACCGACCGCGACTACCAGGCCTACCTCGCGGAGACCGCGGCCGAAATTCCCGCTTGAGTCTGGCCCGTCGATTGCTCTTCAAATGACGTGAGCCGAGCTCGCGGTGATGAATTCCGCGCCAGTGACGGCTATGGGGTGACCTGCGATGGATTCGACTGTTTCCGAAACAGGCAAGGCGGTGCCCGTTTGGGCGGCGTACAAGCCTGCCGCGAACGTTTTCGACGAAATGATGGACCTCTCGAGCCAGCCGCGGTCCGGCTGCCATGCGGTTATCGACACTTTGTTCTCGATGCGACCGGCGCAATTCACCGAGATTTGCGCGCGCGCCGACCGAATGTTCCGCCGGATGGGCGTGACCTTCAACGTCTATGGGGCCGCCGACGGATCTGAGCGGATCTTCCCGTTCGACCCGATTCCCCGCGTCATCGACGCCGAAACCTGGACAACGCTGGAGGCTGGGCTGATTCAACGGGTGCGCGCGCTCAACGCGTTCGTCGCCGACGTCTATGGCGAAGGATGCGTCCTTGCGGACGGGGTCGTCCCGCGCGATCTCGTCCTCGGATGCCCGCAGTTTCGCCGCGCCGCCGTCGGGATCAAGCCTCCACTCGGTAATTTCGTCACGGTCGCGGGAATCGATCTCGTGCGTGGCGCCGACGGCCGCTTCTACGTCCTCGAAGACAACGTGCGTACGCCAAGCGGCGTTTCTTACGTGATTGAAAATCGCGTCGTCATGACGCGGCTGGTTCCGACCCTGATGCGCGCATCGCGGGTCCGCAGCGTCGAGCGTTACCCCGCCGACCTGTTGCAATGCCTGAAGGAGCTGTCGCCGTCGGCCAAATCCAATCCAACGATCGCGCTGCTGACGCCAGGGCCGTTCAACTCGGCGTTCTTCGAGCACGTTTTCCTCTCGCAGCAGATGGGTATCGAGCTGGTCGAGGGTCAGGACCTGGTCTGTGTCGATCGGAAACTCTACATGAAGGACGTTCACGGCTTGCGGCAAATCGACGTCCTGTACCGCCGCATCGACGACGATTTCCTGGATCCCCTGGTCTTCCGTCCCGATTCGCTGCTCGGCGTCGCCGGCCTCACCGCGGTTTTGCGTACCGGAAACGCCGCGATTGCCAACGGAGTCGGCACCGGGGTCGCCGACGACAAGGCGGTTTACGCGTACACGCCCGCGATGATTCGATACTATCTCGCCGAGGAGCCGATTCTCCCGATTGTCGAGACCTATTTGCTGCGTGACCCCGAGGTTCGCGAGCAGGTGCTGAAAAATCTCGAGCGCTATGTAGTCAAACCTACCGGCGCGTCGGGCGGTTACGGCGTCGTCATCGGCCCCAAGGCCAGCGAACAGGAACTCGCCGAGTCGCGCGAACGGATCATCAACGATCCCTCCGCGTTCATCGCGCAGCCGGTCATTTCGCTCTCAGTTCATCCGACGATCATTCACAATGGCTCCGCGAGCGGTATGAAGCTGATGCCGCGGCACATCGACTTTCGCCCGTTCGTCCTGTTCGGCGCCAAGCCGCGCGTGCTCGCGGGAGGTCTGACCCGGGTCGCACTGCGCGAGGGCTCGTTGATCGTGAATTCATCGCAAGGCGGCGGCAGCAAGGACACCTGGGTGCTCGAGGCCTGATGCTCCGGCGAATCGCGAGTCATCTATTCTGGACCGCCCGCAATTTGGAACGAGCCGAATGGCGCGCGCGCCTGCTCGACGTCAACTACCATCTGCTGATCGAGAGTCCGCCGCGCGACGCGCAGCCGTGGGCGCCGCTACTCGCGATTTTCGGCGAGCGCGAACTGTTCGCCGAGACCTACAAGACCGCGGACGACACCTCTATCCTCAACTTCTTCGCGCTCGACATCGACAATCCCAACTCGATTCGCAGTTGCATCAACACCGCGCGCAACAACGCTATCTCGCTGCGTCATTACATCTCGTCCGAACTCTGGATCGACCTGAATACGCTCTATCTCAACGCGCAGGAATGGACGCCCGAACTTTTTATCTCGCCCGGCGTATTCGCGTTTTTCGCCGATCTCAAGGACAGCTTCTATCGCCTTTCCGGCATCCGTCAGAGCACTATCCCGCGCGACATTGCATACGACTTCATGCAGCTCGGCATCATGCTCGAACGGACCGAGGACGTTTCGCGGATGCTCGACGTCAAGTACCACTTCCTGCTGCCGCGGTTGGAAGACGTCGGCGGCTCGCTCGACATCCTGCAATGGGCCGCAGTGCTGCGCAGCGCGTCGGGACTCGAGGCCTATCGCAAGCGCTTCGGCAATTCGATCAGAATCGACAACGTCGTCGAGATTCTGCTCTTCGATCCGACTTTTCCGCGTTCGGCGCGATTCTCGCTCGCCGTGGTGGAAACTTCGCTCAACCGCATCCAGAGCGAGGCACCCGAGCCGACGCCGCCCTCCTCGCAGCTCGCAGAATTGCTGGAGCTGATGCGCTCGAAGCGTTCCCTCGAGGTGATCAAATCCGGCCTGCACCAGTTTCTGCTGCAGATCCAGGACGGATGTGCCGCGCTGAGCGACGAGGTCTTTCAACGCTACCTCAGAACCGATTGAATTGATGCGATGCTGCTGCGGATCTGTCACACCACCCGCTTCGAGTACCAGGCGCCCGCCTACGATTCGCACAACGAAGTGCGGATGCGTCCGCTCGAGAGTGCAGATCAGCGATGCGTCGAGTTTGATCTCGACCTGACCCCCGACGCCTCGACCTTTGAATACGACGACTACTACGGCAATCGCGTTTACGGATTCTCGATCCACGATCATCATCCAGAACTGATTGTCGCGGCGAAGTCCGTGGTCGAGCGCGTACATGCGCCGCATCCTCCCGCGATTCCGACGCCATTCGGCGAGTACCTGCTGGAGGACCACGCCCGCAATCGAATCGAGTACGATTTCCTGAACGCGAGCCGTCACGTTCCGTTCAGCGACCCGATGCGGAAGTTCTTCTGGCTGGCGAAACCTGATCCGTCGGAGGATGTGGCTGCGTATGCGAACCGCATCGTCGCCTTTATCCGCGATCAGTTCGTCTATGAGCCGGGAATGACGAAAGTACACTCGACCGCCGACGAAATTCTCAGCGTCGGCGGCGGCGTATGCCAGGATTTTGCGCATCTCACGATCGGCGTGCTCCGGCTCGCCGGCATTCCCACCCGCTACGTCTCGGGCTACCTTGCGCCTGCCGAGAACTCCGCCGTATCGAATATAGGCGCGCAAGCGAGCCACGCATGGCTGGAAGCGCAGTTACCCGGTCTTGGATGGACAGGATTCGATCCCACCAACGGATGCATGGTTGACGAGCGCCACATCCGAGTAGCCATCGGTCGCGACTACTCCGACGTACCCCCAATGCGCGGCGTCTACAGGAGCCACGGCGGCATGCAGTTGATGTCGGTAGACCTGAAGATAGAACCCCTGCCGGATGTCGCTCACCCGATCGATCCAAACGACAGTTCAAAACAACAAAACCAGCAGTAATTGTTCTTCTCACCTCTCCCGCTGAAAACGGTAATCCCCTTTCACATTAAAGTGTGATTTCCCTATCCCTCGGCGCCGAGCGCGAGCGGCGGCATCGCTGTCGCTTCCTTCTCTCGCTTCCTGCCCCTGAGCAGCCTGCGCGACCACGCCTTCGCGATCAACTTCAGCAACGACGCGTCGAACAGTGCCGACGGCGGCTTCATCATGTTGATTACTTCGCCGATACGCTCGCCGATCGCAGGATCATCGTTGGCGACCTGGAACATTTTGCCGACCAGCGGATCGATCACGCGATTGATCATCGGACGCTTGCCTTCCGTGCCCGGAATTCTGAAATCCGAAGCGGTCGCGAGTCCCCACGGCTCGGCCTGGAAGCGCGCCTGTGCGACGAAGAACTTTCGCGGGACTTCGACGTCGTTGATGCCGTTCTTTTCCAGGCATTCGCCCAGCATCAGCGCGGACAACGCGCCAGACGTCATCCCCTGTCCATAGACGGGATTGAACGCGCAGGTTGAATCGCCGAGCGCGACAAAGCCCTCGAGGCGGGCAGCCCACTTGTCATAGTGCCGCCAGCGATTCGCCATTTGCCGGTACGAGTAAACCGGTGACATCGGTTCCGCCAGTGCGACTTCCTCGGCGATTATCGGCGAGCGGAGTTGCGAGAGCTTGGCGGTGAATCCGGTCTCGTCGCTCGGCGGATAATGCCCTCCGATCCCCGCCAGCGAAACAATCATTCGATTGTTTTCGACCGGGAACATCACACCCGCGGTCGAGACATTCTCCGCGATCGGATCGATCCAGATTCCCTTCCACCACCAATCCTTCGGGCGGCGCTCGGGATTCACCTTGTACCATCGCGACGCGTAGCCGGTATGCGAATCGACCACCGTCTCGGGCGGCATCGGCAGGCCCATCGCCTCGATCCACGACGGTATCTTGGTGGTGCGCCCGCTCGCATCGACGATCAAGTCGCCGGTGAGCGTGAACGCTGCGCCGCCATCGCGCGGATTCACTTTTACGCCGCTCACTCGAATCGAATCGCCCCGTACCGTCTCAAAGCCAACCGCCTCCGCCTTTTCGATCAACTCGATGTTCGGGATGCGACGAAGCAGCTCGCGCGCGGTTTCCTCGATCAGCACGCGGCTCGCGAATAGTGTCGTGATCGAGTTGGGACGGCGTTCGGCCCATCCGTCGGCCCTGAGCGCGGCGAAGTCGCGGCCGAAGTTTATCTCGAGCGCGCCGCGCTCGAGCATCGTCTTCTCGAAACCGGGGAACAGCCGATCGAGCTCGAGCCGCCCACGCATCAGCAACGCATGCACATGCCTGCTCTGCGGAACCCCGGGCCGCTCATGCGCGCCGGCAGGATAAGCATCCCGATCGATCACGGTAACTTTGTCGTAGAATTTGCTGAGCACGCGCGCAGCACAAAGCCCCGCCATGCTACCGCCAATCACAATCGCGTGAGTATTTCTCATGTGGCTTTACTCGATCCTTTTTCATCCCCGTTTGAATTTCTTCTCACTGATCCCGTTCAAAATAATGTCCAAGGTCTCCGCCACGGCTCCCTCGATATCGATCTTCCCGTCGCGTCGGACCCAGGTATAGATAAGCGCGAAAAACGCCGAGCATGCGGTCAGAGCTGCCACGGTTGGCTCGGTCCGCCGACGGAACTCGCCAGACCTTTGCCCGCGGCGGATAATCCCTGCGATCAGATCGACCAGGCCTGCCGCCTTCTCGTCGTGCTCGCTCAGAACCCGCGGGCGCGCCAGCATTTCACGCATTACCAGGCGGACAACGTCAGGATGTTGAACGGCGCGTTCCGCCAGCATCTTGAGCGCCATGCGAATGGTCGCAGTCGCGCTGCCGCGATATTCGGCAATCGCAGCCGCGAGTTCGTCATTGGCGCGCTCGCCGTACTCGATCAGCAGCGCTTCCTTGGCGGGAAAATGCAGAAAAAACGTCGCGCGCGCCACGTCGGCGGCGTCGCAAATATCCTCGATCGTAACCGAATCGAAACCGCGCCGCAGGAACAGGTTCATCGCGGCGTTGTAGATATCAGCGCGCGTGCGCCCTTTCTTGCGCTCACGCCGCGAAACGGGTGCCGCAGTAACCGAATGAATGTTGGAGCTTTCGATATACTCAGCCATATAACTAGACTCCAGTCTATTAACTGACCGCGATATATGATGCAAGGGCTGAGGTCGGACGGCTCGCCTTTGGTCGGAGTGGAACGCCTGTTAAACTCTATGAGAAGCACGCATAGCTAGATCTTTTGGCGAAGAAGAACAAAACTGAAGGCGCGGCGGACCAGCCGCGCGTGGTCGTCGACTTCGAGCTGCTCCGCAGTTTCGCCGCGCAGAATTTTCGCGATCTCGGCGGGCATCCGGTCGCCAATCAGCGCCGCGTCCGCACCGGCAAGATATTTAGATCGTCGCATCTCGCCGAGGTCCCACCCGAGAGTCCCATCAGTCAGCTGAAGCTTCGCACCCTCGTCACGCTCCAGAGTCGCGCCGAAGTGAAACACCTGGGCTCGCCGCAGCCCGCCACGCGCGCGGGCGTACGATGGGAACACATCCCGATGGGCGACGAATGGTTCAACGACCAGGGTTACACGCGGGTCCCTCCGGAACCCGGCCGCGAGCATCTCGCGCTCGTGATGCACTTCCGGCACGATTGGCGCCGTTTCTTTAAACTGCTCGCCGAACGCGACGTGTATCCCCTGCTCTTCCACTGCTCGGCCGGCCGCGACCGCACCGGAGTCGGCGCCGCGATGTTGCTGTCGATGCTCGGGGTCGAGCGCGATCGAATCGTCGGCGACTTCCTCGAAAGCAACCTGGTTTTTAAAAAGATTCCGCTCGCAGCCGAACAACTCGATCCGGTCTTCGAACTGATCGACGAAAACGGCGGCATCGAAGGCTTCATGCGCGAGGTGATCGGCCTCGACGCACGCGAACTCGCCATCATTCAGGAAGAACTGCTGGAAGATTGACGATCAGGCGGGCAGGTAGCCGTCGCGCAGCAGCGACTTGGCGATGATCATCCGCTGCACTTCGCTGGTGCCCTCGCCGATTTCCGAGAGCTTGGCGTCGCGCATGTAGCGCTCGACCGGAAAATCAGTAACGTAGCCGTAGCCGCCGTGAATCTGCACGGCTTTGATCGTCGACCACATTGCGGTCTCCGACGCGAACAGCTTCGCCATCGCGGCTTCGCGCGCAAACGGCTTGCCCGCATCCTTGAGCGCGGCGGCGCGGCAGATGAGCACCCACGACGCGTCGATTCGCGTCGCCATGTCGGCAAACATCCACTGGATCGCCTGGAATTCGGCGATCTTCTTGCCGAACTGCCCGCGTTCGAGCGCGTAGGCGCGCGCTTCCTCGAATCCGCCGCGTGCGATTCCCGCCGCGAATCCTGCGATTCCGATTCTCCCCGCCTCGAGCACCTTGAGAGTCTGCCGATAGCCCGCACCGAGCTCGCCCACAAGATTGCGCGCCGGAATCGTGACGTTCTCGAAGATGACTTCGGCAGTGTCGGACGCGCGCAGTCCTAGCTTCTCGATCTTTTTGCCGTTTGTGAGACCAGCAGTGCCGCGATCGACGATGAATGCCGACACACCGTCGCGCCCGCGCGCCTGATCGGTAATCGCTATCACGACGTAGACGTCGGCGACCGTGCCGTTGGTGATGAACATCTTGGAGCCGGTGATCGAATAGTTGTCGCCTACTCGCGTGGCCTTCGTGTGCATCGCGGCCGCGTCGGAGCCGGAGCTCGGCTCAGTCAGGCACCACGCGCCGATCTTTTTCGCCTGCAGCATGTCGGGAAGGTAATGAGCGCGCTGCTCGTCGGATGCGAACCCCGCGATGTGCCCGGTCGAGAGCGACATGTGCGCCGCGCAGGTGAGCCCGATCGACGCGTCGTAACGCGACAGTCCTTCGACGACCAGTACCTGCGAGAGGGTGTCAGCGCCGCCGCCGCCGAACTTCTCGGGGAACGCGACGCCCAGAAAACCGAGCTGGCCGAGCTGCTCGACGATATGCCGCGGGAAGGTCTCTTCCTTGTCCCACTTGGTCGAGTACGGCTTGATTTCGCGCTCGGCGAAATCGGTCAGCGTTTCGCGGATACGCCGCTGCTCTTCGGTCAGATCGAAATCCATTTGAACCTAGGAGCGGGCCGCGACGTTCTCGCGCACCCACTTGACGATGTCTTCGGTCGACGCACCGGGGGTGAAGATTTGCCGCACGCCGAGCTGCTTCAGTTTCTCGGCGTCATCGTCGGGGATGATCCCGCCGCCGAACACTGCGACTTCGCTGGCGCCGCGCTCCTTCAACAAGCGCATCACCTCGGGGAACAGCGTCATGTGCGCGCCCGAGAGCACGCTGAGCCCGACCGCGTCGGCGTCTTCCTGCACGGCGGCCTCCGCGATCATTTCGGGCGTCTGATGAAGCCCGGTGTAGATGACCTCGAAGCCGCCGTCGCGCAATGCGCGCGCGATGATTTTCGCGCCGCGATCGTGGCCGTCGAGTCCGGGTTTCGCGACCAGAATTCTGAGTCTCTTTTCCGCCATCGCCTAAATCCAGCCTGGGTCTGTGTACACGCCAAACTCCGTGCGAAAAATGTCGCAAACTTCGCCGACGGTCGCGTCGCGGCGCACCGCCTCGCAAATCGGTTCCATCAGGTTTTCGCCTGAGCGGCACGCCTCGGCGACGCGCGCGAGCGCCTCCCTGACGGCGACCGAGTTTCGCTCGCGCTTGACCTTGCGCACGCGCTGAATCTGCCGCTCTTCGATCTCGGGATCAATCCTGAGCGTCGCGATCGGAATCTCCTCGGGAATTGAATACTTGTTGACCCCGACCACCGTCTTGATCCCCTGCTCGAGTTGCCGCTGAAAGTGGAATGCGGCTTCGGCGATCTCGCGCTGCGGATAGCCGGTCTCGATTGCCTTGACCATCCCGCCCATCTCGTCGATGCGCCGGATGTAGTCGTTGGCCTCGCGTTCCATCCGATCCGTCAGCGCCTCGACCGCGTAGCTGCCGCCGAAAGGATCGATCGTATTCGTTACGCCGGTCTCTTCGGCGATCACTTGCTGCGTGCGGAGCGCGACCATCACTGCCTGCTCAGTCGGCAGCGCGAGCGTCTCGTCCATCGAATTCGTGTGCAACGACTGGATTCCGCCGAGCACTCCCGCGAGCGCCTGAATTGCCACGCGCACCACATTGTTGATTGGTTGCTGCGCGGTCAGCGACGCGCCCGCGGTTTGCGCATGCGTGCGCAGCATCATCGATTTCGGATTCTTCGCGCCGAAGCGGTCCTTCATGATTCGCGCCCACATCCGGCGCGCGGCGCGGAGCTTGGCGACCTCTTCGAGAAAATCGTTGTGCAGATTCCAGAAGAACGACAGCCGCTGCGCGAAATTGTCGACCGCGATTCGACGCTTTACCGCTTCGTCGACGTAGCAAATGCCGTCGGCGATCGTGAACGCCAGCTCCTGCACCGCGGTCGAGCCGGCCTCGCGGATGTGGTAGCCCGAGATCGACACGGCGTGCCAGCGCGGAACCTTGTGCGCGCAGAACTCGATCATGTCGGTGACGATCCGGAGCGCCGGACGCGGCGGGCAAATCCATTCCTTCTGCGCGATGTACTCCTTGAGCATGTCGTTCTGAATCGTGCCGCCGACGCGATCCCACGGAATTCCGTTGCGCTCGGCCACCACCAGGTACATCGCGAGCAGGATCGACGCCGAACAGTTCACCGTCATCGAGGTGCTGACCCGGTCGAGCGGAATTCGATCGAACAACGTCGCCATGTCGTAGACCGTCGAGACCGACACTCCCTCGCGTCCCACTTCGCCGAGCGCGCGTTCGTGGTCGGCGTCGTAACCCATCAGCGTCGGCATGTCGAAGGCAGTCGAGAGTCCGTCCTGACCCTGGCCAAGCAGGAAGTGGAAGCGGGCGTTGGTGTCCTCGGCAAGTCCGAAGCCCGCGAACTGGCGCATCGTCCACAAGCGCCCACGATACATCGAGCCGTACACACCGCGGGTGTACGGAAACTCGCCCGGATTGCCGAGCGTGTCGTCGTACGAGCCGGTCACGTCGTCGGGCGTGTAGAGCGGGTCGAGTTCCATGTCGGATACAGACGAGAAACGCACCGGGCGCTCGCTCGCCTGCTTGTAGGTCGTCTCGAGCCATTTGCTTTTGTTGCTCACAGTACAGTCCTCACCGATCTTCGCCTCACCGGTTATCGAGCACGCTGCCCGCGATCACGAGGCGCTGGATCTCCGACGTGCCTTCGTAAATCTCGGTGATCTTGGCGTCTCGGAAAAAGCGCTCGACCTTGAACTCCTTGGTGTAGCCGTAGCCGCCGTGAATCTGGACAGCCTCAGTCGCGGATTTCATCGCAGTCTCAGCGGCGAACAATTTAGCCATCGCGGATTCCTTGGTGCATGACTCGCCGCGATCTTTCAGCGTCGCCGCCCGATGCGTCAGCAGGCGAGCCGCGTCGATCTCGACCGCCATGTCGGCGAGCTTCCACTGAATCGCCTGGTACTGCGCGATCGGCTTGCCGAACGTCAGCCGCTCCTGCGCGTATTTCAACGACGCCTCGAGCGACGCGCGCGCAATTCCCAGTGCTTGCGACGCGATCCCGATCCTGCCGCCGTCGAGCGTCTTCATCGCGACCTTGAACCCCTGCCCTTCCTCGAGCAGCAGATTCTCACGCGGCACCCGCATGTCGGAAAAACTCAACTGCGCCGAATGTGCGCCGTGAATTCCCATTTTGTCTTCGACCCGCGTGACGGCCCATCCCGGCGTATCGGTCTCGACGGCGAACGCGCTGATCCCATGATGCCCCTTGTCGGGCTGCGTCATCGCAAACACGATCGCGACCTTCGATTGCGGCGCATTGGTGATAAAATTCTTGGTTCCGTTGATCACGTACGAATCGCCGTCGAGCACCGCGCGCGTCTTCTGACCGGCGGCGTCGGAGCCCGCCTGCGGCTCAGTCAGAGCGAAGCACCCCAGCCAGGCGCCAGTCGCCATTTTCGGCAGGAAATGATTTTTCTGCCTCGCAGTGCCCAGTCCCAGAATCGGCCACGACGCGAGCGAACAATGCGCGGACATGATGACCGCGGTCGAAGCGCATTCGACTGCGAGCTCCTCGAGTACGAGCGAATACGCTACGTGGTCAAGGCCCGCGCCGCCGTATTGTTCTGGAAGGAAGATGCCGAGCATCCCGAGCCGCGCGAGTTCGTCAATCGCTTCGGCGGGATAGCGATGCGAGCGATCGGCCTCGACGCCGATTGGCCCCAGTTTTTTGTGGGCGAACCGGCGGGCAACGTCGCGCGCGCCGCGCTGCGCTTCAGTGAGTTCGAGATCCATCTCGATCAAATATGTAGCTTAGAGTGATGGGCGGGGTCGATAGAACCGCGCGCGCATTTTACACAGTGCTCTGAACATTCGTTCTGATTGAGCGCTCCGGGTGCTAGTGCGGGACAGTCGCAGGTAGGAGGCGGATCAAGGAGCCGCGCGCGCGAAAAGTCTGCACCGTCATCCGATCCGGAGTCGCATCCACCATCACGGCGCCGTCGAGGTCGGTGCGCATCAGGATGGCGCCTGCTTCGACGTAACGCTCGACGACAACATCAGCCGGAAAATGAAAGTTGTTCAAATATCCGTCCGAGATGACCGCGACCGCGGGATTCACAGCTGCGATAAAAGCCGCCGTCGAGGAAGTTACGCTGCCATGATGCGGCACTTTCAGGATCGTCGCGCGAAGTTCGCCGCGGTTCCCGATCATCGCGCGCTCTCCCGCTGATTCGATGTCGCCGGTGAACAGCAATGACCCGCTGCCGAAGCTGAATCGCAAGACCATCGAGCTGTTGTTATGCGATCTCGCGACCGCGGCCTCGCCATTGAGCGACGAAATCGCAACACCGCCGATAGCAGCGAGCGGCGCCCTCGTGAGTACCTGCACCGTCGGGATTCTCGCGCGCTCGAGGTCGTCCATAAAGCGCCCGTAACTGACGTCGAGGCTCGAAACGCCGGTGCTCCAGAACGCGCGCGGCGCAAAATTCATCGCGATAAAATCAAGGCCGCCGAAATGGTCAAGGTCGGGATGGCTCAGGGCAATGTAGTCGACGTGCATGATTTTCTGCGACCACAAGTACGGAGCGACAATCCGCTCGCCCGCATCAAAACCGCCGTAGGAGCCACCGCCATCGATCAACATCACGCGGGAGCCGGGAAATCGTACCACCGCGCCGTCGCCCTCGCCCACCGACAGAAACGTCACGCGCAAGTCGGGATTGAAGAAGCGATCGTAGGTCCAGTATCCCGCGTCAACGACCAGCACGCCTGCCAGCGCAAGCACGCATCGCGCGCGCCATCCGAAGTCGGAGAGATTTGTCGCGTCGCCGGAGCTATCGTCGCGTGATCGTCTTCCGCTTATCGCTACGGCAATCGGGGCGAGCAACCATATCGCCAGGAACGCGTACGCGATTACGAGTTCGAGAATTGTCGGGGTGAAGATGCGGAACCAGGCGAGCGGCCAATCGACGAACCAGGACGCCAACCCGTTGCCGGCAGCGAGTGCGCTCGCGCCAAATAAAAGGATCGGGCGCGCGGCCGACTCCGAAAAGAAGCTCAGTGCCGCCGCCATCAATCCGCTGATAGTTGCGCCGAACGCCATGATCGGCACCACCACTGCATTCGCGACGATTCCGACAATCGCAAACTGATTGAAGTGGTACGCGGTAAGAGGAGCCGTCCCGACCATCGCCCAGAACGACACCGCGAGATAGCCGGCCGGTGCTTGGATAAATCGCCAACGCGGCGACGACGGCTCGGCGCGAAGTCTGCCAAGTCGTTTTCGGCGGGCGAACCAGGCGGTAAATCGGCGCATGCCGAGCACGATCGCAATCACCGACGCGAACGAGAGCTGAAAGCCGATGTCGGCGGTCGATCCGGGAAGCGCGACGCAAATCACAATCGCAGCAAGTGCCAGCGACGCGATCGCCTCGCGCGAACGATCGATCGCCACCGCCAGCATGTAGGCAAGGACCATCGTCAGAGCGCGCACCGTCGACACGTGATGCCCCGCGATTGACGCATACGCGCACACCGCCAGCATCGATGCGAGCGCTGCGATCTTGTTCGCATAACCGCGGTTCGCGAGTCCCGGCAGTAGCATCATCGCAAGCCGCACAGAGGCGAACATCGCGGCTGCCACGATACTCAGGTGCAAGCCGGAGATAACCAGCAGATGCGCCATCCCGGTGCGCGCGAACGTTTGCCGAAGCGGCTCGCCGATCTCACCCTGATCGCCAATCACCAGCGCGCGCATCTCGGCGTTCTCAGGATACGCGAGGTTGCGATCGAAGAACTCGCCGATGTGAGTTCTTATCGATTCAATCTCGCTCCCCGGAAAGATCGAGCGATGTCCGAGGATCTGAAATCTCGCCGAGCCGAGCGAATTTTTCGGCGCAGTCATCGTCGCGTCGATGCCGTCGCGCGCCATGAGTCCCACGTAATCGAACTCGCCGGGATTCCCGTAGTTGCGAGGGAAATGAATTCGCGCAGTCAGCCTGATTTCGTCACCCAGCTTGAAAATTCCGCCACCGAGTACGGCGATTCGTACATTGCCGCTCGAATCTGACGTCGTGCCGCCCTGCTCCCCGGCCCGGCCGACCTTGACGTACAGCCGATCGCCGTAGGCTTCGTGCTCGGTCTCCCGATACACGCGCCCCTCGATCGTAACGCGCGAACCTTCCACCATCGTCGCGACGCTGTATAACTTCCGCGGCGGCTCGAGTACGTCCGTGACGGCAGCGCTGCAGGCGAGAAGGATCGCCAGGTACGCCACTGCGATACCAAGTCTCTGTCGAGAAGCGAGGAACGCGCCGATCGCTACGAGGGCGACCGTCCATGCGAGCCAGAGCGGGACCGCGACGTGAAAATTGCCGAGCGCATCGCCGGCGACGATCGAAATCGCAACCAGGTAGATTGGCGCAACCCGATCGACCAGGTTCACCGCCGGGATCGGAGGCAGGACTCGGCTGGACCGCGCCGCCTCCCATCCCGCAGGTCGCGAGACGGAGCGTCTTGCGGAAAGTGCTCCTGCAGCGATAAGTACGCACTCCTTTGCGCATCAACCGCAGCGCGCGGTTGTTGACTAGGAGATTATGCGCTGACACATGCAGATAGCGCGACAAAGATATGTGCTTGAGAGAACTTTTACGTCAATCGTGCACGGGCGTGTCGTTGACTGGCGCGCCGGCATCCTCGGCGGGAATCGTGGGCGATTCGAGCGGAAGCGCCGGCTGACCCGGCGGGTCGGCGGACTCTTCGACGTCGAGCAGCGCCGTCATTTCGTCGAGATGCCGGCGAATCTCGCCGGCGAGTTCGCGATTGAGTCCCTTGACCGTCGCGATCTCGTCGGCCGTCGCCTCGCGAATCCGCTTGAGACTGCCAAAATGGCGGAGGAGCGCACGCCGCCGCACCGGGCCGACGCCCTCGATATCGTCGAGCACCGAGCGCAGCCGCGCGCGGCGTCGCAGTTCGCGGTTATAGGTAATCGCAAATCGATGCGCCTCGTCGCGAATCCTCACCAGCAGGAACAGCGCGGTCGAGTTCTTCGGCAGCACGACCGGATCTTTGCGTCGCGGAACGAAGACCCGCTCCTCGGATTTCGTCACTTCTTTGGCGCGCCGATCGTTCAGAACATGCTGCTTGGCCAGCGACACGCAATCGATCTGATCGAGCAGCCTGAACTCGCGCAGTACTTCGAGCGCGACGTTGAGTTGCCCCTTGCCGCCGTCGATTACCCACAAATCCGGGTACACGTTTTCACGCACCGCGCGCTCGAGCCGGCGTTTCAGGACTTCGTACATACTGGCGAAGTCGTCTTGTCCTTCGAAGCTGCGAATCCGGTAGCGGCGGTAGAGATTCTTACACGGCTCGCCTTCGTCGAACGTGACTTGCGATCCGACCACCATCGAGCCCTGCAGATTCGAGATGTCGTAGCACTCCATCCGCTTGGGCGTGTTGCGCAGCCCGAGCTTGACGCGCAGATCCTCGAGCATCTGTTCGCGCGTCTTTTCATTGTCGCGCCGTGAGGCAAAGCTCTGGCGCGCGTTTTCCATCGCCATTTCGAGCAGGCGCAGCTTCTCACCGCGCTGCGGGACGATAACTTCGCACTTCTTTCCGCGCCGCTCTGAGAGCAGCTCCGAGCGCACGTCCGCATCTTCGAGCTCAACCGGCACGATCACTTCGTCGGGAATATTTCGCGCTCCCGAGTAGTACTGCGTGAGCAGATCCGAAAGAATTTCATGAACCGGAAATTCCAGGTCCTGGAAGCTCCATCCCTGCGTGCTGGTGAGCTTTCCACCGCGCACGATCAGCACGATCGCTTCGATAAAGCCGCCCTCGCGGTAGATTCCGAACACGTCCTGGTCGATTCCCCAGTGATGCAGCACGGTCTGCCGCTCGACGGTTTTCTCGATCGCGTGAACGCGGTCGCGGATTCGCGCGGCCTGCTCGAACTCGAGCCGCGACGCATGCTCCTTCATCAGATCGCGCATCTCGCGGAGCAGCTCGAGGTTTTTTCCTTCGAGCAGCATCTGCGCCGCATGCAAATGACGCCCGTACTCTTCGCGATCGACCGGCAAACAGCACGGCCCGAGGCATCGCTTGATTTGATATTCGAGACACGGCCGCGAACGATTGCGGAACACCGCGTCGGTGCAGGTGCGCAGTGGAAAAACTTTGCGGATGACGTCGATCGTTTCGCGCAGGCCGTCGGCCGAGCCGAACGGGCCGAAGTAGTGACCACCGTCCTTGACGATCTTGCGCGTGACGGTGATTCGCGGCCACGCGTGATTGGTGATCTTCGCACTCAGGTACGATTTGTCATCTTTGAGGCGGATGTTGTACCTGGGCTTGTACTGTTTGATCAGGTTGTTCTCGAGGATCAGCGCCTCTTTCTCGCTCGCAGTGACGATAGTGTCGAAGTCGCGCACCCGCTTCATCAGGAAGCGAACCTGGAAGCGGCCGTCGCCGCCCTCGCGAAAATATGCGCGCACTCGAGTGCGGAGCGACTTCGCCTTGCCGACGTAAAGCACCTTGCCCGCGCGATCGCGCAGCAGGTAGATGCCGGGTTCGGTCGATGTGGCCGCCAGCTTCTGATCGATAGGGGCCGATTCGTCCTCGAGTACCAGCGCCTCGCCGCCCGGCGCCGGCGCATCTTCGGGATACTCGATTAGCGAGCCGTAGTGCGGGCCGGTCTGCTTCTCTGCGGCGGGCTCAAGCGGAGCGTCGTTGTCATCGCGCTTTTCGTTTTCATCTTCGGGGAACATGGCCGCGGCTATTATATCATCGCGCACCGACGATCGGCTGTCTGCTGATGGGCTATCGACGCGCTACCCGACTGGCCTGAATCATTGCTATTGAGATTTTACGATTCACATTAAAACGCCGCGCGACCGGATGCGCGCAGGAGAACGGCAATGGGCAGAATCCAGGGAAAGGTTGCAGTGATAACCGGGGCCGCGAGCGGGATGGGCCGCGCAACCGCACTCCGATTCGCGAAGGAAGGCGCGAGCGTCGTCCTCACCGACTTGAACGCGCAAGGCGGCGAAACCGCTGTCGCCGAATGCGCCGCAGCGGGCGGACGTGCGGTTTTTCAGCGTACCGACGTGACCAGCGAAGCGGACATCAAGGCTGCCGTCGGACGCGCGGTGAAGGAATTCGGCCGCCTCGACATAATGTTCAACAACGCAGGTATCGCGGGCGCGGTCGGGCCGATTGAGAAAGTGGAATCCGCCGACTGGGACCGCACCGTCGCAGTGCTGCTGCGCGCGGCCTACCTGGGCATGAAATACTCGATCCCCGAGATGCGCAAAGCGGGCGGCGGCTCGATCATCTCGACCGCGTCGGTCGCCGGACTCCGAGGCGTCGGCTATCTCGCCGCGTACAGCGCCGCGAAGGCCGCGGTCGTGAACCTGACGCAGGCAGTCGCCATCGAAGTCGGGCACGACAAGATTCGCGTCAACTGCATCTGCCCCGGCGGCGTCAACACGCCGCTGATCCATCGCGGGGTTCCGGGCGCGGAGGAACGATCCGAAAAGTCGATGGCGCGAATGCAGCCGATACCGCGCGCGGGCAAAGCTGACGACATCGCCACCATGGCGCTGTTCCTGGCGAGCGACGAAGCGGACTGGATCAGCGGCACCGCGATGGTCGTCGACGGCGGCATCAATACCGGCAACGCGCGCTTTCGCATGGCCGGATTGCCGGAGAGCGGCTTCTCGGGCCCGTCGTTCGAAATGTGAAGCTTCGCATTAGATTCGATCGGTGATCACTGGGTCCGCGACGCATCGTATGCTTCCGGATCCCAACTCGCGTACGAGTCCCACGCGGCTGCTCCGTAGTATGCGTCGAACTTCTCGGCCTGCCGGGCCCCGGGCATCAGCACCGTACCCGGATCGATGTCGGGCAGGTCGTTCCAGGTGTCATTGCCGACATCGGCGACGATGGGCGAGGATGCGGCGGGGCGTGAGGCTTGCGCAACTGTCTGCTGATCCGACGACGTCGAACGCATCCAGAGAAGCGTCGCGAGCAGGGCAGCGAATCCAGCGGACATGCCTATCCCGATCCGTGCGCGACGTTTACGCGACTGAGTCATGCGCGCCTGCTCGATCACTCGCGATGCGAAATCGGGCGGCAGCCGCGGCTCCGGCCCCGGCCCGACATCGCTCCACGGAAATCCTTCATGTTTCATTGTTCATCTCCGCTCATCAGCGCGCGCAGGCGGCTCCGTGCGCGGAACAGCCGCGATTTGACCGCGGTGGCGCTCACTCCGGTTATTCGGGCGAGATCGCCGTAGCTCCAATCGTTCTCGCGCATCAACAAAATAAGTTCGCGCTGATCGACTGGCAGATGGGTAAGCGCGCACTGCACTTGAGCAAGCCGTTGATCCTCGAACTCGCGCGCAGGCGGATTAACCGGATCGTGACGCGGCTCCCATGGAATAAATATTCGACGCCATCTGCGACGCCGTAGATGGTCGAGACTGGAATTGCGCGCGATCCTGAACAGCCACGACTCAAAGATTTCGACCGACTGGAGACGCTCGATTCCCAGTATCAGCTTGACGAAAGTAGCCTGCGCGACATCTTCCCATTCACTGTCGTCGCCCAACATCGATCGCACGAATCGCCCGACGCGCCCCTGATAGCGCTCGATAATCGTGCGGATCGCGGCCTGGTCTCCAGCCCGCGCCCGCTCGACCGTCGCGGCGAGATCAGGCGCGGGCTCATGCCGCATCGCCGTGCTAAGGTGCCGGTGGCGCATCCGGCGGTCCGAGGATCGCGTCAATCTGAGAATGGATTTGCTTGAGCTTCTCGTGCGCCGCCGCCATTTTGGTCAACTGGTCGGCGGTCAGCACTCCGCGAATCTGTATCGCAGTCGCTATCATTTGAGTATCGAGCTGCTGCTGTAGCGTCGATTGCTGCGCTAGCAACGGCGTCAGGTCAGAAGGGCTCACGGGGCCCGCTGAAAGCAGCTTGTCCGCAATCTGGTCGCGAATCGAGCGCATCTGCTCCATCTGCGCCGCAGTATTCTTTCTACTGGACTCCAAAATGTCGTGGATCTGCTTCTTCTGATCGTCGGTCGGATTTGCCGTCCGCAACGCCATCATCAGAGGCGGCGGAACCGGCGGCGGCCCACCCATAATTCCGGGCGGCGGCGGCCCCATCCCTTCCTGCGCACGCGCCACGCCCGCGAGCACGCAGCAGCCGACAATTGCGGTCGCGATCAGAATCGAGAATCTGGATTTCCGCATTTCATCACCTATTGCCGATCGTTCTTTGTCTGCCAGACGAGCGCGCACGGGAAAAGTTGCGGTCCCGATTCGCAAAAGCATTGGCGGCTCGAATGCGCGGTCTGCTCCTTACGTCGTATATCCGGCGTCGCAGGAGCGCCCGTTAACGCCGCTACCCGCTTCGAGCCGCTGTCTGATAGTTACGTCGATACGAGTCACGCGAGATGCGTGCGATCGTAATTTTGAAGCGAGAGGATATCTGAAAATGGACAGGCTTAAGGGCAAAGTGGCTGTAATCACCGGCGCGGCGAGCGGAATCGGACGCGCGACTGCGATTAAGTTCGCGGGCGAAGGCGCGGCGGTCGTGATCGCGGACCTCAACCTCGAAGGCGGCGAATCCGCGGTTCGCGATTGCAAGGAGAACGCCGGGCGCGCGGTCTTCCAGAAGACCGACGTCTCTGCCGAAGCCGAAATCAAGGCGCTTATCGCACGTGCCGTTTCGGAGTTCGGCCGCCTCGACATCATCTATAACAACGCTGGAATCGGCGGTGCGGTCGGACCGCTCGAACAAATCTCGGTCGAAGATTGGGACAAGAGCCAGGCAGTGTTGCTGCGCGGCGTGTTTCTCGGGATGAAGTACGCAGCGCCCGAGCTCCGCAAAGCAGGCGGCGGTTCGATAATCTCAACCGCGTCGGTCGCCGGCATCCGCGGCTTCAACGGCTTGCATGCCTACTGCGCGGCGAAAGCCGGCGTCGTCAACCTCACGCGTTCAGCAGCGCTGGAATTCGCCAAGGACAAAATCCGCGTCAATTGCATCTGTCCCGGTGGAATCAACACGCCGATCATTCATCGCAATCAGCCGGGCGTGAAGGAAGCGATGGAACAATGGATGGCGAAGGGGCAGCCGATTCCGCGCGCAGGCCATCCGGAGGACATCGCCGGGATGGCGCTCTACCTCGCCAGCGACGATTCGGAATTTGTCACCGGGCAGGCGATGATCGTCGACGGCGGACTGACGAGCGCCAGTCAATTCGCGCCGCTCGACCAGGCCGCAGCAGCGCAGGCGATGCCTCCCAGCAGCTTCTCGGGCCCGTCGTTCGAAAAGTGACCAACGAGGCGCGTCCGGAGCGGGCGCGCCTCGTGACCTATCAAGAAAAATAACGCAAATAATCGCCTGCGCGGCGGGCGGCAGGGGTGACCCCTGCACCCAGCGTGAAGCGCAAAGTTGCGCGCGGCGCGCTACTTTGCTCTCAGGGTCGATAGCTGAATGGCGTGCGCAGCAGATGTACTGTTCGGCTTTCATCCCTCCAGGTGCGCGTAGCGCACGATCAACTAACCCCTAACCCCATCCCTGGTGGAAGGGGAACCGGATTTAATTTATTGGCGCGGATAGCCTGGGAGACGCGCTTGCATCGCGTTGGGATACTCGACGGGCAATGCGCTTGCCTTGTTGAGTGCCGCCAGCTCCGCTGCCTCGAGGCGAAATCCGATCGCGCCGAGATTCTGCTCGTTCTGCTCTTCGGTTCGCGCGCCGTAAATTACCGAGCTCACACCCGGCTGCTGATTCACCCATGCTAGCGCGACCTGGGAAATTGCACGACCGCGCTCTTTCGCGACCTGCTCGACTGCTTCCAGCGTCGAATAATTCCGCTCGTCGGCGAGCCGATTCCACATATCCATCTTGGCGAGCCGGCTATCTTCTGGCGGCCGCTGACCCGAACGATATTTGCCGGTCAGAAATCCGCCACCCAGCGGACTCCACGGAATTACGCCGACCCCTTCATAGCGGCACAGCGGCAGAATCTCGCGCTCGATCTCACGCGAAATCAGACTGTATTGCGGCTGCAGGCAATCAAAACGCGCGAAGTCGTGTTTATCGCTGACCCACAGACTCTTCATCAGCTGCCACGCCGCAAAATTAGACGCGCCGATGTACCTGACTTTGCCGTGACGCACGAGGTCGTCGAGCGCACGCATGGTCTCTTCAATTGGCGTCTCGAAGTCCCATGAATGCACCTGGTAAAGATCGATGTAGTCCATTTTCAGCCGGCGCAGGCTCGCCTCTACTTCCGACATGATATGCCCGCGGGAGAGGCCGATTTGATTCGGCGCGACCGTTTTGCCCATGAAAATATTCGCGTTGAAGCGGACTTTTGTCGCGACGATCAAATCTTTTCGCCGCTCGCCGAGAATTCGTCCGAGAATTTCTTCCGAAGCGCCCGCCGCATAAACATTGGCGGTGTCGAGGAAATTTCCGCCAACTTCAATGAATCTGTCGAGAATTTTTCCTGCAGTTTTTTCGTCAGTCTCTCGTCCAAACGTCATGCATCCAAGGCAAAGTTCCGAAACCTTGAGGCCAGTGCCACCTAATCGCCTATATTCCATCGCTTTTTTTCGTATCCTCCAATACCGAGTCTATCGAGACCGGCGGCGTGTGCAAATAAAATTTTTCGGATTTGAATAATCACTAAAATGAATCGTCTCAATTTATAGGTGCGAACGGCTCTGGCACCTGGCCGGTTAGTTTGTTCCTCCCAACTAATCGGTTCCCGTCCGCAGCGTACGCGGACGGCCGCTACGAACAGGCGGGCATTGGAGAGTCCCCCCCCTCTTCACATGCCCGCCATTTTTTTGTCCGCCGCTCTTCATCGTCGACAAACTCTCGCATCATGCATTCGCGCGTATTGAGATCAACCCGGAAATTACGCGCGGTGATCGCGCGTCAACTTGACTTCGCGCGCTGCCATCGTCATAGCTCATGACTTGATGTTGTCGCGGTGGCTCAGATGGCTGGTGGTTGCGCCGGTTGTGTTGTTCGTTCTCGGAGTGATTCTTCTGAGTTGCGGCGGCAGCAGTAACAGTACGGCTCCGACGCCGACCCGGACCGCGGGTTTTTCCCTCGAGGCGATCACCCTCTCAAACGGCTCCCCGGCCACCCCCACTTTCACGCCGTCCCCAACGACCTCGAAGACCCCGACCAAGACTCCCAAGGCGCCGACTCCCACGTTGACGCCGCGCCCCGCAGCGACCAGCACGACCATAGCCCCCGGCAGCGTGCCGACGGGCGGGACGGTCGCATTCAACGCAGTCGGCACTTTCATTAAGAAAAACAAGGTCAGGTTCCTTGATATCACCATGGAACCGTTCACCTTGTGGACCACGACGAACCCCGCGGCGTTCCAACAGCCGCTGTCCGGCCCTAACGGAGGGCTTTATACAACTGGACTGGCAGGATGCGCCTGTATCCAAGCGAGCAGCGTCGCCGGCGTGAGCAGCCAGTTCGTGGGCGTCGGCGTCTACGTGGACGTCGATACCTGCCAGCTATGTCCGCCGTCTCCGACCGCGACCGTGACTGCGACCCCGTCGCCGACGACAGATGCGTTGGAGGAGCCGGCGGCGGCGAGCACGGCTGTGCGATCGGCGCGTAGCGCGGGCATCCTGATGTGGACATTCGATCCGGGATCAGAGTTGCGGGGACGAATCGCAGTCGGCACAGACGGCTCGATATTCTTCATCACCCGCGACGGCGTATTGCACGGTCTGGATTCCACCGGCAAGGAAGTCATGCATCGCGATGCCGACGGTTCGTCGCCGGCCGTGCTGCCGGACGGGACCGTGATCGCAATGTCATCCTATTCAGCGCTTTCGGCGATCGCTCCCGACGGCGCGGCGCGTTGGACTCTTGAAGTTGGCGACAGCAAAGGACCGCTTGCGGTGACCGACCGCGCGATTTACGCCTCCGCCGGCTCCGACCTCCTGTCAGTAAGCGCCGCGGGTTCTCTCAATTGGCGCGTGACTGTCGGACACGTAACTAGCGCCGCGGCGACTCCGGACGGAGTCGTGATCGGAACCTCGCGCGGCGCGGTCACGGCGGTCGCGTCGGACGGCGCGGTTATCTGGACCTTCCAGCCTGACGGCGGATTTTCAGGATCAGTGGCATACGCCGACGACGTGGTTTACGCCGGCTCGGCCGGCGGCGGTGTGTATGCGATCGATCTGCGAACCGGCAATCCCATTTGGCACGTCAACTCAACGCGGGCAGTGACCGCGGGGCCTGTCGTCGCTCCGTCGGGCGCAATCTTCGCCGGCGCCGGCGCGACTTACGGCGTCACCACCGACGGCCAGCTCCATTGGACCGATTCGTCGCTGAAACCGGGCGATGCCGGATTGATCGTGCTTGGCTACGACGGCATGTTCGAGGCGGCAACCGATGACATGGCCGCCGTGCTCGCAGGGGACGGCAGCTACGTCTGGAGCTCGCGAAGCTTCGGCAAAATCACCACGGCCGCATCGTCGCCGTCGGGAATGCTGTATGTCGGCACCTCAACCGGCCGCATCTTCGCCGTTAGATAAGCGCGATTTCCCCGGGCACTTGACCGCGCGCGCTGAAATAGCGTGACAATAGAGCATGAGCGCAATCGACATCATCAAGCGCCGTCTTAAGGAGGACCGTATCCCGGAGACGCCCGAAGAAGTTGGACAAAAGAAAAAGCGCCCGCGCGAAGTCGCCTTCATGGACGTGAACCTGTGCTTCCCGTGCGGCAAATGCCCCGAGTTCTGCCCCGTGCAATGCATCGAGTACCTGTCGCCTGGATCGGTTTCCGGCCGCGGCGTCCAGCCGGTGCAGGATCGTTTCCAGGAATGCATCGGATGCTACATCTGCGTCGAGGTATGCGCGCTGCTGACGGACTACGACGCGGTCAGGATGTACGACAGCAACCTGGTAGAGGACGTGTTGGGCGTGAAGATCACCGACAGTCCTCCCGCAGAGCCAATCCCGGCGGAGTCGTATGAGGAATACTTTTCAGAAGGCGGCCAATACCGTCATATCGGCAAAGGCTCGCGCATCCGCGAAAAGATGACCGCCGAAGAGCGCGCAATCTTCGCCCGCGAACGCGTCCGCGGCTAGCCCTGAGAGGACTATTGCCGCGACGGGCGCCAGACTTCCGGTTTCTTGCCGGTCGTCATTTCGGGCAGCGAGGTCAGCTCGACGCGCTCAGGCTCGATCAGCATCAGGCCGAAGTCCTTCGACTCGGGACCGCCGGGCCAGAACTGCGAGAGATCGTAGTCGAAGACCTTGCCGTTCCAGATTCGTTTTTTTTCGGCGGTGTCTTCTACGAACTTCGCGTGGCCAGTGACCGTCAGATGAACCATGTCGGCGCCGATTTGGTAAAAGAGCTCAACCTTCGGTTTCTGATCGATATGACTGGCCTTGGCCGACGCGCGTCCCGTCGCGACCCATACGCGCTCGCCCTCGCAGGCGGGATGCACAACGCGGACCTTGGGCTGAGAACCCTTGGCGGTTGCGAGATATGCCCAGGTCGCTTTCGCGGCGGTCGCGTGGACCTTATCCCAGAATTTTGAATCGCTCATCCAAATACCTCCCGCGTTTCGTAACACTCTTGCGATCGATTTGACATCGCGCGCTGTCCCGAACTACGCTTCAGAATTCGCACGGAGAATCGCGATGGAACGTCAAGCCCGACGCGCGCAGGTGCTGCGCCACGCCAAGCGCATATTTGCTCGCAAGGGATATCACAGGACCAATGTCGCGGACATCATTGCCCGCGCTCGCATCGCACGCGGCACCTTCTATCTTTATTTCCAGAATAAGAAAGACCTGTTCGAGGAATTGCTCGAGCAGGCCGTGAACGAGTTGACTCATCGGATTCAGCGGCTGCGCCCGGGAGCCGGAGAGCCGGACCCTGTAGATCAATTGCGGGCCAACCTGATGCGGGTGCTGAGCTACGCGCTCGCCGAGCGCGAAC
Source organism: uncultured delta proteobacterium (assembly GCA_963850125.1). Lineage (GTDB taxonomy): Bacteria > Desulfobacterota > Binatia > Binatales > Binataceae > Binatus. The sequence continues at coordinate 141,419 of CAWKKB010000010.1, forward strand.
TGACCGACATTTTGCTCAACCATTCGACCGGTTTCGATCACGAGCTCGACGACAAGATCCAGGATTTTTACGATCGGATCGCGGCGCTGATCAAACGATCGCTCGATCTCGGAATCGAGATGAACCTGGTGCGCAATTCCGATACGCGCGCGGTTTCGTACGCGATCCTGGGCGGAATCAAGGAATTGATCGGGATGCTCTCGCGCAGCAACGACACGGACATCGAGGCGCTGGTCGAGGAAATACTGCAGTTCGGTCTCAGTGGCGTCGCGCGCCCCGAGCTGTTGAAATTCGTGCCTCCGCGTGGAGAAAGCGCCGGCGACCGACCACCGGGCAACCTCTCTTTTTTTGGGCCCAAACTAGACTGACATGTCAGTTTACCGCAATAAGAAAGCGTCCAATGGGCGCGCGCCCAAGGCGATTAAGGCCGTCAAGCGTCGCGCCGCCTTTTATGATCTTGACGGGACGCTGGTCGACCTGAACCTGGTGCATGCGGCGATTTTCTCGCTCGCCAACGTCGGCGAATGGACCGGGCGCATCTCATACTTGCTCGGATTCGCCGCGCGCATCCCGCGCTTGTACATCGCGGAGAATCGCGACCGCCGAACCCTGAACACTGTGCTGTTCGAGGCGTTCAAGGGCATTTCGCGCGACCGGCTGTTTTCGCTCGGCGAGGAATATTGCGAGCGAATCCTGGTCGGCCATCTTTTTCCGCGCGCAGTGGAACTGATCGAAGCGAATCGCGAGGCCGGAATCGAGCCGGTGCTCGTCACCGGATCGCCGGACTTCATCGTGGCGCCGCTCGCACGTCATCTCCGAATCGCCGACTTCGCTGCGAACCGATTTATCTTCAGCCGCGGCCGTGCGACCGGCCGGCTCGCCGAGCCCGTGATGGCCGGCGACGAAAAAGCGGTCTGGTGCGAGGACTACGCCGCCGCGCACGATCTCGACCTCGCGGATTGCTGGGGTTACGCCGACTCGCATTACGACACCGCGTTTCTGGCCAAGCTCGGGCATCCGGTCGCCGTCAATCCCGACCGCAGATTGCGCGCGGCCGCGCTCAGCCGGCAATGGCCGGTGATCCATTTCGAGAAGGCAGCGGATTCCGAGGCACGCGACGATATCGACAACGACCAAACTCTCACAGACGAACTCAACCACGGCGACGAACGATCGACGCGAGGCTCGGATGGCGCGGCCTGAAGCAAAACTCAAGGAACTCAAAACTGCTGAGCTGCGGCATGAAGTCGGTGCCCGTAGCGACCTGGTCGTCAAGGTGAATCGACGCTCGGAGCGTCGCATCATTCCGTACGGCGAAGAATTTCTGTTCGAGAAGCTGCCGGTCGGCACGCGCGTGATCTATCCTCCGCCGCCACTGGACCCGCTCGCCGACCCCGACCAGGCGATTCGCTACGCCCTGCTCCATCCCGAGAACCAGGACCCGCTGTTCGCGCAGTTGAGTCCCAACATGCGCGTGACGATCGCGATCGACGACATCAGCTTGCCGCTCCCGCAGATGCGCCGGCCCGACATCCGCGAGCGCCTGCTGAACCAGGTGCTGCAGACGCTCGCCGACTACGGGGTCGACGACGTCCATCTCGTGATCTCGACGTCGTTGCATCGCCGGATGACGGAAGCCGAGATTCGCCGCGTCGTTGGCGAGCGCGCATTCAAGCAGTACTGGCCGGACCGGCTGTACAACTTCGACGCGGAAAATCGCGCCGAGCTGGCGATGCTTGGTAAGACGGAGCATGGCGAGGAAGTGTGGCTGTCGCGGCGCGCGGTCGAGTCCGACCTGCTCATCTACCTGAACATCAACCTCGTGCCGATGGACGGCGGGCACAAGTCTGTGGCGGTGGGACTCGCGCCGTACCAGAGTCTGCGACATCACCACAACGTCGGCACGCTGCGCGATTCGCACTCGTACATGGACCCGACGCGTTCGGCGCTGCATCGATCGTCGGATCGGATGGGCAAGCTGATTCACGAGTCAGTCAACATTTTTCAGATCGAGACCGCGGTGAACACACGGATGTACGGCGGTATGCTCGATTTCCTGCACAAAAACGAAGATCACTTCACCGACTGGGATCGCACGCGGCTGAAAGGCTTTCAGTGGACGATGCGCAACATGTCCAACGAGATGCGGCGCACTGTTCTGCACAACTACGCTGCGCCGTACGGAATGATTGGCGTGTGGGCAGGAGACACCGAGTCGGTGCATCAGAAGGCGCTCGCGCGAGTGTTCCAGCAATACGCGGTGCCGGTGAAGGGACAGGCCGACATTTTAATTGTCGGCGTGCCGTACATCTGTCCTTACAACGTGAACTCGATCATGAATCCCGTGCTCGTGCAGTGCACCGGGCTTGGCTACCTGTTCAACATGTATCGGAACAAGCCGCTCGTGCGCGAAGGCGGCACGATGATTGTCTGTCATCCGCTGCGCGACGAATTTCATCCCGAGCATCATCCGAGTTACATCGAATTCTTCCATCGATGCCTCGCCGAGACGACTGATGCGGTCGAGCTCGAGAAAACTTTCGAGCGCGAGTTCGCGCGCAACCCGACTTACATCCACATGTACCGCTACGGCAACGCGTACCACGGCGTGCATCCGTTCTACATGTGGTACTGGGGCGAGCCAGCGCGCCAGCACGTCGGGCGCGTGATCGCGGCGGGATGCGAAGAGCCGGAAGTCGCGGCGCGGCTTGGATGGGAAGCGGCGGACACGCTCGACGAAGCGATCGCGATGGCGACGTCGGAGCTGGGGCGGTCGGCGTCGATAACCTACCTCCATCTGCCGCCGCTGGTGATCGCGGATGTCGAGTAACAACGGCAAACGCAACGGAGCAGCTATGCCCCCGCTCGAGCAGTTGCTCAAGGGCCGTCGCATCCTGCTGACAGGCGCGACCGGCTTTCTCGGCAAGGTGTTTCTCTCGATCCTGCTGCGATGGCATCCCGAAATCGAGCGCATCTATCTTTTGATTCGCGGCGACCGGCGCAGCAGCGTCGGTCGTTTTCGGCGCGAGATTCTCGACTCGCCAGTCTTTGCGCGGCTGCGCGAACATCTCGGCGAAAAGTTCGATCACTACATCGAAGAAAAGATCGTCATCGTTCCCGGCGACATCACCAACCAAGGCCTGCTGGGTGAAGAGGCCACGCCGTTCAAGCCGGGCAGTCTCGACGCGGTCGTGCACAGCGCGGGGCTGGTAAATTTCGAGGCGTCGCTGGAAAAGGCGATCGAGGTCAACACCACCGGCGTCGCCAATGTGATCGAGTTCTGCGCGAAGGTTGGCGCCGCGATGATGCATGTGTCGACCTGCTACGTCGCGGGAATCGCCGATGGGCATCGCTACGAGGACGACATCCCGGAGAACTGGTGCCCCAACGGGCGCAAGTCATTTCGCCTCGAGCGCGAGATTCGCGACGCGCTGGCGGCGATCGATCGGGTGCAGGCCGAGTCGCGCGACCAGCTGCGCCACGCGGAGTTTCGCGGCGACGAAGACGACGACGGCAATCCGCGCGAGTCTGCGCTCGAGCATCGGCGCAAGCAGTGGGTCGAGGAGCGCCTCAAGGACGTCGGCCGCAAGCGCGCGCAGAGTTGGGGATGGCCGAACACGTACAGTTACACCAAGAGTCTCGGTGAACAGTTGGTGCTCGCGAAACGCGCGACGCTCGACGTCACGGTGGTGCGCCCGGCGGTGATCGAGAGCGCGCTGCGCGATCCGTTCCCCGGATGGAACCAGGGCGTCAACACCAGCGCTCCGCTGACCTATCTCGCGGGCCGCGGCTACCGATTTTATCCCGCCAAGGCTGAGTTGGTGCTCGACGTGATCCCGGTCGATCTCGCCGCGCACGCGATGATCCCGATTCTCGGCGCGCTGCTGTCCCGCAAGCACAAGCCCATCTACCAGCTCTGCACGTCGGATCGGAATCCGCTCCCGATGCGCCGGCTGGTCGAGCTGACCGCGCTCAGCAATCGCCGCGAGCATCGCAAGGACGGCGGCACGATGCGCTGGCTGGGGCCGCATCTGGAAGCCGTCGTCGTGTCGCAGAACACTTACGACCTCGCGAGCAACCGGGTTCCGCAGATTCTCAAGCAAGCGGCAGCCTTCGCGCGCAGCGTGCTCGGCGAGGAGAATCAGCGCGCGAAAAAAATCGAGAGCGGGATCGACAAGTTCAAGGAGAACACCGACCTCGCGCGCGAACTGGTCGAGGTTTATCGTCCATACATCCAGGAACTCGTTTATACTTTCCATGCCGCCAACATCCGCGCGCTTTATGCGACGCTCAAGCTCGCTGACGCCGAGCGCCATCCGTTTCGTCCCGATCTGATCGATTGGCACGACTACTGGATCAACATTCACCTGCCTGGCCTGCGCCGCCATATTTTTCCACAGCTCGATCTCCACACACGCGGCAGGCAGAAGTCGCTGCCGCGTCATCGGAGCCTGGTCGATATGCTCGATCGCACCGCCGACCGCTACGGTTCCCGGGTTGCGATGATTGCGCGGCGGCCGTCGGGCGATCAGACGCAGACCACTTATCGCGAGCTGCGCGACAAGGCGCATCGGGCGGCGCTGCTGCTCGCCACGCGCGGAATCAAGCCGGGTGAACGCGTCCTTCTGATCGGCGAGAACTCACCGGATTGGGTGATCGGCTACTTCGCGATTCTATACGCTGGCGCGATTGCGGTGCCGCTCGACCAGTTGATTTCTGCCGAGGAGCTCGCGCCCATCTACAAGATAGCCGAGCCCGCGGCTGTGCTCCGCTCGAGCGCGGCGCACAAGCGCCTCGGCTCTGGTTTCAAGGACGCCCATCCGAAACTCATCGAGCTGGATCTTGCTGAGCTCGCGCGTCCCTTCATTTTGCGCGGCGACGCGAAGACTCCGCCCGCGCCACCCGAGCGAAAGGCGCTTGCGTCGATCCTTTTCACCTCCGGCAGCACCGGCGCACCCAAGGGCGTGATGCTGTCGCACGCCAACTTCGCCGCCGAAGTCGCGATGCTCTCGCGGGTCTTCATTCTTGGCGCCGACGACGTGGTGCTATCGCTGCTCCCGCTGCATCACGCGTTCGAGTTCACCTGCGGGATGCTGCTGCCGCTGGCTAGCGGCGCCACGATTGTCTATCCGCTCGAGGTCGATGCGAAAACGCTTTCGCGCACGCTCGCCGACGTTCGCCCGACTGCGCTGATAGGAGTGCCCGCGGTGTGGGAGGCGGTCCATCGGCGCATCGTCGATGAAGTCGAAGGGCGCGGTCCTTTTTTTCACGCCGCCTTCGACAACCTGCGCGATCTCAATCGCCGGCTCGACGCGAATTCGGGTCTCAATTTCGGATCGGTGGTTTTCCGGCAAGTTCATTCCGCGCTGGGCGGCCGCTTGCGGCTCGCAGTGAGCGGCGGATCCGCCCTGCCCCATCGCGTCGCGGAATTTTTCAACGACATCGGAATTCCGCTGCTCGAAGGTTACGGTTTGACCGAAGGCGCGCCGGTCCTGGCAGTCGCACGTCCCGACGAACCGCTGCAAGTCGGCGCGGTAGGAAAGCCGCTGACCGGCGTCGAGATCAAGCTGATGCCTGCGAACGAATCGATCGGCGAGATAGTCGCGCACGGGCCGAACGTGATGGCGGGTTACTATCGCAACGAAGCCGCGACCGCCGAAGTTCTGCGCGACGGATGGCTTCACACCGGCGACCTCGGTCGCTTCGACGAGGACGGTCGTTTGTACGTTGTCGGCCGCGCCAAGGAAGTCATCGTCGACTCCGGCGGCAACAACATCTACATCGAGGAGCTCGAAGAAATCTACGGCCGTTCGGAATACGTGAAGGAGATGGCGGTAGTCGGCTTGAAGGTCGGCCAGGGCGAGCAAGTCGCGGCGCTGGTCGTGCCCGCCTACTCGCGAGGCGAGAGCCGCCGCGCGGTGGAAGACAGGCTGCGCAGCGATTTCGACAAAGTCGCGCTCGAACTCAGCGCTCACAAACGAATCAGAATACTCCGCTTCACCGACGCCGAACTGCCGCGCACGCGTACCCGCAAGATCAAACGCAACGACGTGGCCGCGACCCTGCGGCGGATGCTCGACGTTCGCGCTAGTGACGCCGACGCCGATAGCACCAACTCCGAGGTCGAGACCTGGCTGGCAGAGGCGCTCGCGTCGGTCACCACGGAGCCGGTCAACATCGCGCCCGCGACGCGGCTGATCGAGGACCTGGGCCTCGACTCGCTTGCCCTTGCCGAAATTGGCGAGCTGATCGGCGGGCGCGCCAGCCGCGATATCGCGCCGGAGGAAATTGCGGACCTGCGCACCGTAGCGGATCTGCAACTCCTCGCGACGCAGCCGGGCGGCAACGGACGCCCTCGAATGCCGTCGTACGCAAAGTTCGCCGAACCTTATACTCCACGCTTGCCGGGGCCGCTGAAATGGCTCGGACGTTTTGCGGTGCGCGGCGCGTCGCAGGCAATTTTCGACCGGTGGCTGAAGCCGCAGATTCTCGGGCGCGGGAACATCCCGGCCAATCGCAACTTTATCGTCGTTGCCAATCACTCGAGTCATCTCGATTTCAGCCTGGTCGGTTATGCGCTCGGCGCGGTCGGCGACGATATCCGCGTGCTGGCAGCCAAGGACTATTTCTTCAACACGCCGGCGCGGCGTTTTCTCGCGTCAAACTTCACGTCGCTGATGCCGTTCGATCGCGAACGAGCGCAACTCGAGTCACTCGAAGATGCGCTCGCCGAGCTTGCGCAAGGGCGCAGCGTGCTGATGTTCCCCGAGGGCACGCGATCGGCCGACGGTGAGATCCACGAGTTCAAGAGCGGTGCGGGATTCCTGGCGTTGCGCAGCCGATGCGACGTGCTGCCGCTGCTGATTCGCGGCACTCATGACGTGATGGGTAAGGGCAGCCTTGTCCCGCGGCGCCGTCCGGTGGAAGTCCGCATAGGTCGCGCGATCACTGCGGCGGAGCTTCGCGAACTTGCGGAGAGTTCTGAAGGCGCCGGCGCGTATCGCAAAATCGCGGACCTCATGCGCACTTCAGTCATCGGGCTTTCCGGTTCGCGTCCGAAATTGAAGCGCGCCGCTGGCGTTGAAGCGGCGGCGTCGAATGGCGCCCAAGCGGCCAAGGAAGCACGTGCCAAAATCGATCGCTCGCCCGAACTGCCGCGAGGCCACGCCAAAGCGTGATGCTCCCGAGAGGCTGGAATACTTACCGTCCGGATGGTTACATTTGAATCATGGTTGATTGGTTCAGCAAGCGTCCCGAGCACGCCGCACGCCCGAGTCGCAACGGCCGGCCGTCGGTCAGCGTAATCTCGGACGAGTTGCTGGTTGGCGAATATCCAGGTCAGGGCGATATCGCGTGGCTGAAGGACACCTACGGCATCACCGCGGTCCACAATCTGCAGGACGACGACGACCTGCGGGTGAACGGACTGGACGATCGCGGCCTTAGCGCGGAATATATTGCGCAGGGGATCGATTACGTGCGGACTCCGATCCAGGACGGCAGTGCGGACGCGATGGCCGAGCGGCTCGAGGCTGCGCTCAACGATCTTCGCGATCTGGTCGCACCGGGCGCGCGCGTCTATCTGCACTGCAATGCCGGGATGAATCGCGCACCGACGCTGGCGATTGCGTTTTTGCGCGCATATCGGCAAATGTCTCTCGAAGAAGCGATGATACTCGTGAAAAAAAATCGCGCGTGCGGACCGTTCATGACGGTGCTCGAAGAATACTTCGGGCCGCGCGACTACAAGCCGGACAAATGACTTGACCTCATCAGGCGCAGCCGGAAGTTTGCCGCGGGTGTTTCCCACGCAGAAATTTCTCACGGCTTGCGCGTGGGGCGTACATCTATATACCGCTCTCGGCGCAGCACTCGGCCTGCTCGCGATTTTTTTCGCGTCGCGCGGCGATTTCCGCGCGTCCTTCCTCGCGATGGGCGCGGCGACGATCATCGATTGCAGCGACGGTCCGCTCGCGCGCTGGCTGATGGTCAAGATTCGAGTGCCGACCTTCGACGGCGCACTGCTCGACAACATCGTCGACTACCTGACCTACACCGTGGCGCCGGTCTTCCTGATGCTGGAAGCCGGCATTATTCCGGATTCGCGATGGGGCCTGGCGCTGGCGTGTTTCGTCATGCTCGCGAGCGTTTACGGATTCTGCCACACCGAAGCCAAAACGCCCGACCATTACTTCCTCGGCTTCCCGAATTACTGGAACCTCGTCGCCTTTTATCTTTACTGTCTCGGCAGTAGCACCGTGTTCAACGTCGTGCTGCTCCTGATTCTCGGCGTGATGGTGTTCATGCCGCTCAAGTACATTTATCCAAATCGAACCGTGCCGCTCCGCCCGATCACGCTCACGCTTGGAGTCATCTGGGGATTTTTGACGGTCGCATCGCTGCTGATGTTGCCAAAGGTGAATCCGGTCATGTTGTGGACGGGGCTGAGTTACATCGCTTACTATTTCATTGCTTCGTTCGTGCTCCACGCGCGATTTGCGCTCAAGTCTAATCGAGCAGCGTCGACCTGAATGCCGGAGTCGGGGCTTCATACAACGACCGTCGCCTCGGAGTCATGGCTCGAGGTGATCGATTCCGATTCTCCCCTGCTTCTGATCGCGCCGCACGGTGGACGCGCCGAGCCGCGCACCCGCTCGATGCTGAATCCCAAGGTCAACGATCTTCACACCGCGGAGATCACGCGCGGACTTGCGATGCGGTTGGGCGCTTCGGCGCTGATCAACGTCGCGATGGATCGCAATCGGCTCGACTGCAACCGGCTCTCGCAAATCATCGAACGTGCGCCGTGGCTGCTCGAAATTATCGCGGAGCGCGTCGATAAGATCGTCGCGCGTCACGGACGCCTGACCGTGCTGCTCATCCACGGGTGGAACATCATCGAGCCGCGCCTCGACTTTGGACTTGGGCTACGACATTCGGGCAGCGAACTGCGGCCGCCTGGTTCCGCTTGCGTCTCTGCTTGCGACGATTTTATCAATGGCCCCCTCGCCAGCCTCGCCGACCGCCTGCATCGGCACGGAATCAAGCCGACCTATGGCATGCGTTATCCGGGCGGCGGCTTGCAGAACCTGCTGCAAGCATTTACCGCGCGTCATCGACAAAGTGTGAACGCGCCGCTTCGCTCGATTTCCGAAACAGCCATGAGCGGCGTGGTCGATGCGGCCCAGCTCGAACTGTCGGTCGCGCTGAGGATGCCGGGAGATTTGCGCGCTCGATGCGAGGACGCGATCGCCGAAGTCTTTTCAGGAAAGCGTGATTCACATGTCGATCCTGCCGCGAACGTGATAAATCGCGCGCCGCGCCCGCCCGTGGTCAGGTCCGAAATTGGTGCGGCGGCGACGGTCGCAGCACCCGGACGCATCGGGATCGAGTTTTACGATCCCGCGGCGCGGTTCGGTGCGATGGCGAGCTTCGATGTCGGCGGCGCCGGCATGGGGGCGCGAATTATGATGCTGTTCGATCACCATCGCGCGGCGCTGTTCACCGCCGAGGGACGTCCGGCGCGTTCCGCGAGCGCCGTCACTCACGGCCCGCTCTCGATGCGGCGCGAGGGCGAATCGATCGTGCTGGCGTTTCGTGGACCCGCCGTGATCGTACCCGACGCGACCGCATATCTGAGCATCGAACGCGCGCTGGCTTCGGGCCGGCTCGACGGCGACACGGAAGTCGAGATGCGCTTCGAAATCGATCGCGCGGGCGGTGAGTTCGACTTCGACCGGATATTGTCGTCGCAAGGCGCGCCGGCGGATGCGCTGTCGTCGAGCGTCGCGTTCGGTCGCGTTTCCGGAAAGGTTTGCATCGACGGCGCGGCGCGAACGGTCAAAGGATTTGGGCGTGCAGGAATGTCGTTCACCGGACTCGGCCCGCAGAAATTCAGTACGCGCAGGATGATCTGGGCATGCTTCGAAGATCAAGATGCGCCGCGTGCGTTCGAAGCCCGTTCGGTCGTGACCGCGGACGCGCCGCCAAATCAGAGCGCCAGGATTCTCGGCGCGGCAGGATGGTCGCCCTGCGAGCTGGGCGATCTCACAATCGTGACACCCTCGGTCGAGGAACCGCCGCATCGCATTTTCGCTTCGTTGATGCGCGTTGACGGATCCTCCTGCGAACTCGAAGGCAGCGTCGAATGCTTCATTCCGCTGTCGCGCCCCGGACCCGAACAGTCGCGAATTTACACGTCACTTGGATTCGCAACTTTCAGCAGCGGAGCTCATCACGGGGCGGGGATGTTTGAATACTCGCGCGTCGCCGATTCCGTGCTGACGACAGTCGACGACAACAACGAATCCGACTCGGATTCTGATTGAGGCGCTGAAGTCAGGCCGGCGTATCGACGACGCGAGTGCGCGCCGCGACGATCACGTCGACGCGGCCGGCTATATCGGCGAGCACTTTACCGGTCGGCGTCGACGCATATTCGCGAACGAACAGTACGCCGCGATCGGTGCTGTCGGCGAGCCGCGGTTCAAAGGCGAGCCGCCCGAGAATCGGCACCGCCGCCTCGCGCGCGATTCCATTGAGATCGCCTTCCGGCCACAGCGGTCGCACCGAGCGGCATCCGTCGCAATTGAAGCCGGCCATGTTCTCGACGATTCCGACGATTGGCGTATCGATTGCGCGCCCAATCTTCATCGCGTGGCGCACGGCGCTCGTGTCCTGTGACGACGGATGAGTCAGCAGCAGGACGCCGTCAAGCCTTACCATCGAGGCCAGCGCGTACAAACGATCGAGGCCGCTAGCGAGATCGATAATCAACAAATCCACATTCCCGAACTGCGATTGCGCCAGCATACGACTCAGCGCCGCGCGATAACTCAGTTCCGCGGGACGGGTCGATACCGGCTGGACCGGCTCGCCGCCGTTTCCGTCGATCTGATCGTGATCCTGGATAAAGCTGATCGGCGGCGGCTCACCACCTGAAAGCTGATCGCTCGAAACCACGCGCAAGCCATGCGGCCCGGCGGCGGGCTCGATTCCCTCGATCATCGGATACCGCCGCTGCGGTTTCATCCCGAGCATCGCCGCAACGCTGGGTGAATTCAGGTCCGCATCGACGATCGCGACCTTGCGGCTCTTCATCGCCGACGCCGCCGCGATATTCGCAGCGAGCATACTCTTGCCGACGCCGCCGCGAGCACTCGCAAGGGCGATGATGGCGCCGACGCCTGAAAGGTTGGTGCGGATGCGCTCGCGAACGCCGGCCGGATCGGCTGATCCGTCGTTATCGATATCGGAAAATATTCTCATTAAATGGCTGCTGAAATCCCTGGCAGTGCCGACGATTGCAGAGCACTGCGGGTATCTCGCAAGTTGTTCTGTTCAGGATGACTGTTTTGAGCAGCGCGGTAAACAATGCCGGCGATGCACGCTGACGTTATCTAGGCGCTGTCGTCGTCGGCGTCGGTCGAACCTACTTTGCGATATGCATTGGGCTCGTCGTCGGGTCGCCGCTGCGACTTTGCCTCGCGCTCCTCGTCCTGTTGACAATCGCGGCACAGGCGCGAAAACGGCATCGCTTCGAGGCGTTCCTCGGCGATCTCGAGTCCGCATGATTCGCAGATGCCATAAGTGCCTTCGTCCATCCGCTCGAGCGCGTCGTCAATTTGCTTCAGCTTGACCCGTTCGCGGTCGGACAGGATGAAGTTGATCTCGCGATCGCGTTCTTCCGAGGCAAGGTCGTAGGTGTCCATCCCTTCGTCCTTGTTGCCTTCGCGTTCGGCGCGCAGGGCCGACTCGATCTCGCCGAGCAGCTTCGCTTTCATCTCGAGCAGTTGTTCGCGCATTCTGGCAAGGAACTTCTTACGGTCCGCGGCAACTGGATTCTTCGTCATTGGATTCCGACTCCGAGTATATTAAGCGGCCGCGCCGGCGACCGTTGCATGCAGATCGTAGCTGAGCGCCTTGTCGATTCGTGCGCGGACGAACTCGCCGGCTTCCGCATCACCGTTCAGAAAAACCGAGCCGTCGATTTCCGGTGCCTGTCCCGAGGTTCGCCCGCGCAGGCGCCTCGAGCGTCCGGGCATCGGGCCCTCGACCAGCACCTCGATCTCGCGACCGACCAGCCCGCGATTCTTGACCAGCGAAATTTCCGACTGCGTCGCCATCAGGCTCGCCCGCCGCGCGCGTTTGATCCGTTCGGGCACCTGGTTCGGCATCTCGTATGCGGCGGTGTTCTCTTCGCGCGAGTAAGTGAACACGCCAACCCGATCGAACTGCTCAGCGCGAACAAAATCCACCAGCCGCTCGAAAGCGGCGTCAGTCTCTCCGGGGAAGCCGACAATAAACGAGGTCCGCAGCACGACTCCGGGGATTCGCGCGCGCACTCGATCGAGCAGCTTGACGAGCGCCGCGCCCGAGCGCTCGCGGCGCATCGCACGCAGCATCGCATCGTCAGCATGCTGCAACGGCATGTCGATATACTTGACGACCTTGGGCAGCTCCGCGATAGCGTCGAGCAGTTCGGGGGTCACGAAATTCGGATAGCAGTAGAGGAGCCGTATCCAGCGCAGCTCGTCGATAGTCGACAGTTCGCGCAGCAACTGCGCCAGCGACGACGGGTCATCGAGATCGCGTCCGTAGGCGGTCAAGTCCTGCGCGATCAAATTGATCTCACGAACGCCGCCGGCGACGAGGTTGCGCGCTTCGGCGACGAGGTCAGCAGTCGGGCGGCTCTCATGCAGTCCGCGAATTTTCGGGATAATGCAGAACGCGCACTTGTGATTGCAGCCTTCTGAAATCTTCAAGTAAGACGTGAAGAAATCTCCGGTCTTGATTCGCGGGATCGCCGAGGTCGGCAGCAGATGCGCCGCGCCAGCATACGGAATCGGCCGCGATTCAGGCGCTTCCGTGCGCCGCAGCAGCTCGGGCAAATCAAGGAAGTTGCCGGTGCCGACGAACACGTCAACCTCGGGCATCGTGTCCGCGAGCTCGGCCGCATAGCGCTGCGACAGACATCCTGCCACCACCAGGCGCTTGCCGAAGCCGCGCTTCTTGACCTCCGCCGCTTCCAGGATGGCCTCGATCGATTCCTTCTTGGCCGCCTCGATAAACGCACACGTATTCACCAGCAGCACTTGCGCCTCTTCGGGGTCGAGCGTGATCTCGAAGCCGGCACTCGTCAGCGCGCCAAGCATCAACTCGCTGTCGGCGAGATTCTTGGGGCATCCAAGCGTGAGCAGGTGAACTTTTTCCATTGGCAGAAAACTTAAAGGGCTTTTAAAAATACCGGTCGCATACCCGCGAGGCAATCGCGATCGGAGTTTCAGCGTGCCAGTTGCGTTCTTAGTGTATCAGATAGTGCGTCACGGCGTGGCAGGCGCCGTTACGATGTCGGCGCCCGCCGGCGCCTTGAATTCGAACATCGAATCAGCCAGTTCGACGTTGTCATGAATGTCGCTGAAATCGATCCTGGTCACGTCGCCGAGCTGATCGGTGAGCGTCAAGGTCATCAGGTTGTAAGTTTTCGGATCGAGTCCAACTTCAATTTTGTAGCCGCCGGTCTTCGCATCGAGGTTCAAATTGATGAGGCCGTTCGGCGCCGGAGGGTTCGCGAACGCGGCCTTGAAATCGCGGTTGATATTTCCGATTCCGAGCAGGAACGAGGTCGCGCTGCTCGACTTTATCGCCTGCTTCAGCGGAGTCTCGACGACCTGGTTTAGATCAGGATCGTAGCTGTAGAGTGTCTCGCCGTCGCTAACGATGGTTTCTTTTTCCGGCGTCTCGAACTCCCATCGCATGCGTCCTGGCTTGCGAAATGACACCGTGCCCTGACGCTGGCGCTTCGGCGCGCCGACCGCCGCGATCTCCTCGTTGAATTTCGCCGTGAATGACTTCGTGTCGCGGTAGTGACGCTGCAGGCGATCGAGTACCTGCTTCAAATCCTTGCTGACGGGCGCGCCGCTGGGCGCCATGGTCTCGGAATGCAAAGGCGCGACGGCGAGGAACACCGCAATCGCGGCAAAGAAGGCTGGCCACACTTTCCTGAAAAGGTCGCCGGCCATCATCGAGCGCTATGCAACCGGACTTCGCGCGGCTTGGCGCCGTCCGCGGGCATCACGATTCCTTCACGTTCCATCTGCTCGACCATCCGCGCCGCGCGATTGTAGCCGATTCGAAGCCGCCGCTGGATCATCGAGATCGACGCCTGGTTGGTCTCCATCACGATTCGCACCGCTTCATCATACATCTCGTCCTGCACCTCGCCGCCGAGTCCATCGCCGCTATCCTCACCGGGCGGCTTGGTATCAAGAATTTCCATGCGGTACTCGGGCGCGCCCTGCTCGCGCAGGAAATCGGTGAGCTTGCGAATCTCGTGCTCGCCGACGAACGGTCCATGCAGGCGGCGAAGTTTCGCGCTGCCCGGCGGCATAAAGAGCATATCACCGGCGCCGAGCAGGCGTTCCGCTCCGATCGAATCGAGGATCGTGCGCGAATCGACGCGCGACGTAACCTGTAGCGAGATTCGCGCTGGGAGGTTCGCCTTGATCAGGCCGGTGATCACGTCGACCGACGGTCGCTGCGTCGCGAGGATGAGATGAATCCCCGCGGCGCGCGCTTTTTGTGCAAGGCGCGTGATATCCCGCTCGACGGTCTTGCCCTCGCTTAGCAGCAAATCGGCGAGCTCGTCGATGACGATCACGATTTTCGGCAGCTTGCGATGCTCGATCGCGCCGACCGCGGGCTGATTGGGATCGTCCGAGGCCGGCGCGCTCTGCCCCGCCATCTTGAGTTGCGCCAGCGACGCGCCCGATGCCAGCGCATGGTTGTAGCCATCGATATTGCGGACGCCCAGCTCACGCATCCGCAGGTAGCGCCCCTCCATTTCCTGGGTTGCCCACAGCAGCGCGGACGCGGCCTTCTGCGGATCGACGACGACCGGGACCAGCAGATGCGGAATGTTTTCGTAGACCGACAACTCCAGCATCTTCGGATCGACCAGGATCAGGCGCACGTCGTCGGCGGTCGCGTTGAAAAGAATCGACGCGATCATCGTGTGGAGCGAAACCGACTTGCCGGTTCCGGTCGCGCCGGCGATCAGCAGATGAGGCATCTTGGCGAGGTCGGCCGCCACCGGACGCCCGGCGATATCCTTGCCGAGCGCAATCGTGAGCTGGCTTTGCGCGGCGGAAAATTCGTCGGCTTCGAGAATTTCGCGCAGGAAAACGCGTTCGCGCTTTTTGTTGGGTACTTCGATCCCGACTACGGCCTCGCCCGGAACAGGCGCCTGGATTCGCACCGCGGCCGCTCTGAGAGCCATCGAGAGATCATCGGCCAGATTTACAATCTGGCTGACCTTGATTCCCGATCCAGGCTCGAATTTGTACATCGTGACGACCGGACCCGGCTGCACTTCGACCACACGCCCCTCGACCCCGAAGTCCGCGAGTTTCTGCTCGAGCACCCGCGCGCTGCGCTCGAGCTGGCCTTCGTCCACCTGCGCATGCTCGGCTGGCGGCAGATCGAGCAGCGACTGCGGTGGAAGTTTGAACGCACCCTTCTGCCTCAGCTTGGATGCCGCCGCCTTGTCGCGCTTCTCGCGAATATCGAGCAGCCTGACCTTCAGCGGCGACGGCTTGCCGTTGATGCTCTCCGAATCCGTCTCGACTTCGTCGCCCTCGCTCAACGAGAACGGGATTCGCGCGCCGTCTGCCAGGTCGAACTCTTCACGACGCGGGCGAATCCTGCCGGCGACTCCCGCGAGCAGCTCTGTTGGCGCCCGTTTGAGCATAAGGGCCAGCCCGCAGATGAACCCGAGCGCGACGACGATCAAGCCTCCCGCGACGTTGATGGAATCGTTGAGCAATATGGCGATGCGCGCGCCGACCTCGCCCCCCATCTTGGCGTCGTGCAAATCCCACAACGCGCTGGCCGTCGCGAGTGCGAGAATCAAAAGCGCGCCGCCGGTAATCTCGCGCGCGATCGTCAGCACTCGGGCGCCGGTCCATACGCGTTGCGCCAGCCACGCGACCAGTATCATCGCGGTGTACGACTGGTATCCAATCAGACCGCCGAGCGTCGCCGCGATCGCCGCACCGACCGGACCGCCGAGGTTTGGACTCCGCCCGATATCGACGCTTACGAGGCTGACCGTGCCGAACGCGGCAAACGCCAGCAGCGCAAGTGCACATAGCTCGCGAGCTATACGGATGCTCGGCGACGGCGCAGGCGAAAACTCCTCGACCGATGGCGGAGGAGGCAGTTCGATGACAGTTTTTTCCCTGCGCGCGATGGGGTCTAAACCTCCGTCACGTATGGAATCACCAGCGGACGCCGCCCCAGCTCGTCGCTGAAGTAGCGCCGAATCGCGCGCACAATTTCTTCTTTCACCCGCGAATCGTTTGCATGCAGAGGACCGCCGAGCGCGTTCAGGCGCCGCGTCAATTCTTCCTTCGCGCGACGCATATGCGCCGAGGTTCCATCACCGCTCACCAGGCCCCGCGAGAGCAGATCGGGACCCGCAACGATGCGCCCGGTCTTCGCCGACAGGACCACCACCGCCGTCACCGTGCCGTCGCGCGCGAGGACCCGGCGCTCGCCGACGACTGCAGGGTCGCTGTCCGCACCTTCGAGCATCACGCGGCCCGCTTCGACCGTCGACCCACGACGCGCGTCGGCGCCGTTCAGCACCAGCGAGTCGCCGTCCTCGAGCAGGAAGCAGTTGTGCTCCGGTATTCCCGCGGCGATTGCGAGCGCGACGTGACGGCTCAGATGACGGTACTCGCCATGAATCGGGACAAAGTGCCGCGGCCGCGTCAGCGCGATTAATTCCGTCAGCTCGTCCCGGCTCGCGTGCCCTGAAACGTGAACCGGAGCGACCGCGTCGTAAACCACGTCCGCGCCCTGCTTGTAGAGGCGATTCACCAGCGTGTTGATTGTGCGTTCGTTGCCGGGGATGAAGCGCGACGACAGCACGACCACGTCGCCATGCTCGATACGCACGCGAGGGTGCGCATCGCCGGCGATTTTCGCCAATGCGGAGAGCGGCTCGCCCTGGCTCCCGCTGGTCAGGTAGCTCAGCCGATTGCCGTCGAGAAACTCGGCCTCGACCGGATCAACGAACATCGCCTGGGCGAACGGAAGCTGTCCCGTCTCGAGACCCAGCCGCACACTCTCGGCCATCGCGCGACCGAGCGGAACGACCCGGCGGCCGAACTCACGCGAGACCTCGACCACCTGGCGAATCCGATGCAGATGCGACGAAAAGGCCGACAGGAAAAATCTGCCGCGCGCGCGCGACGTGAGCTCGCGCAACACCGGCTTGAGCGAACTCTCCGAGCCCGAGCGTCCGGGTCGTTCCACATCGGTTGAGTCCGAGAGCAGCAGCGCCACGCCTTCCACGCCAAGCTCGGCAAAGCGTTCGCGATCGAACATCTGGCCGTCGACCGGGGCGTCGTCGATCTTGAAGTCGCCGCTATGAATGATGATTCCGGCCGGCGTTCGAATCGCGAGCGCGATCGAGTTCGGCGTCGAATGCGTAACCCGAATCGGCTCGACCGTGAACGGGCCAGCCTCGAATGCTTTGCGCGGCACAATCGTCCGCAGATCGATAGGATCGTCGAACTGCTCATCGGCGAGACGCCGTCGGGTGAACGCGAGTGTTATATCGGTGCCATAAACCGGAACGTTGAAGCGGCGCAGCAGATGCGCAACCGCGCCGATATGATCCTCGTGGGCATGCGTGAGGACGACAGCCTCGACCGCGACGTGGCTGCGCTCGAACCACGTCATCTCGGGGATATAGGTCCCCAGTCCGAGCGCGGGTTCGTCGGGGAACATCACGCCGCAATCGATCACGATCGCGCGCCCGGCGCATTCGATCGCCATCAGATTGAGGCCGATCTCGCCGAGCCCGCCGAGGGCTACGATTCTGACCGGCGCGGTCGTGGAAGTGCTTGCCGCCATCGCCTATCCTGCCTCCGCACCGAGGCGAATTATATCGGTCACAGATCGACTGCGAAAGCCAAGCGCCAGCGCGCGGACAGCTATCCACAGGCTCGAGCGACACCGCCTTGCCTTGAGAACGAGCCGGGACTACTTTCCGATCACGAGGTGGCGAAGATGGCGGCGTCGGTAAACAAGGTAATTCTCATCGGAAATCTCGGGCGCGATCCTGAAACTCGCTTCACCAACTCGGGCTCGTCGGTCACGAATTTTTCGATTGCAACCACGGAGCAGTTCGCCGACAAGAGCGGAGCGCGGCAGGAACGCACCGAGTGGCACAACGTAATCGTGTGGGGCAAACAGGGCGAGAATTGCGCCCAGTATCTGAAGAAGGGCCGCTCGGTTTATATCGAGGGGCGAATCTCGTACCGCGAGTACGAAGCCAAGGACGGCAGCGGCAAGCGCAAGGTCACCGAAATTGTCGCGAACCGGGTGCAGTTCCTGGGCTCGCGCGGCGACGCTCCGATGGGCGATAGCGACTTCGCCGGCGGCGCACGAAGTCGCGCGGCAGGCGGCGGCGGAGGACCCGTCGACGAGGTCGCGCCGATGGACGACGAAGACATCCCTTTTTAGCACGATCAGCTGCTGACGAATCACTCACTCACGTCAAAATGCTGCACGTGACGGCGGCATCTGAGTGCCGATTGTGCCAATCATCCGACCGATATACTGAAAGTACTGCGCAACCAAAGGTACATGATTTGCATTTGAGCGGGCGCGTTTGAGCTGGTATCCAACCCGGCCGCCTGTGAGCCGGGGAGCTTTGAGAATTGATCCAGCCTTCAACGACCCATACCAGCTACACTCGAGTCTTCGCATTTGTTATCGGCCTCGCGATCGCGTCGAGTGCCGGTGACGCGTTTCCGACAACACTTCTGCCGCCTGGATCCTCGACCACGACCTGGTCAGTCGCGAACGATCGCAAGACCATCCTCCTGTCGTTGAACGGCGCCGCACCGGTTCCCTTCGTCATCAAGGGCGTCGACTATTCACCGCGCCCAATCAACGACGCCGCGATGACAACTCCAGGATCGGATTATTTCTGGGGCGATCCCGTTCATCTCACCTACGGCCCAATCTGGATTCGCGATCTGTGGGGCGCGACTTACAACGACAACCTCGCGCACATCAACTTTCCCGACGGACTCGTCCGTCAACTCGGCGCTAACAGCATCCGCACCTACGCATGGTGGAAATGGGTTCCGATGACGATGGCCGACTACTCGAAATGGAACTCACTCGATTGGAGCGTAACTCCGAGAGTGCGCTACGGCGTCACGACTGCGCCGGTGGGTTTCGCGGGATGGCCAGCGCACGACGGCGGCGATCAGTTCCTGGACCTGTGTTGGAATCATGGCGTCAACCCGATTTATGTAGTTATCGGTATCGCGGTCGATCCGTGGCTGGCTTTTCCAGGCGCCAATCCTAACCCCGCGTCAATCCACGACGAGCGAATGTACATTGAGCGCACAACCAAGTGGCTGGCGCAGCGTTATGGCTATCATCCGGCCGTGCTCGGATTTGCTATTGGCAACGAAACCAACCTGCCATTCGCGCGCGGCACCGATCGGTACATTGACTACTGGCAATACATGAATCGGCTCGGCGGCATCGTAAAACATTACGCACCGGACAAACTGACTATGACGGCGTTCGCTGACTATCCACCGCCCGAAGCGCCGATGCTCCTGAAGCCGTTGGTTGCTTTCAAAGACACCGCGAACGCTCATCCCGGTGGCCGCACGATTCCGGTCTGCGTCGATCAAAGCGGCGCGAACCCGGGCCCCGACTGCTCGTCCGCGCATCGACGGCGAGCCTATCCCGCCGATGTCTACGCGCTCGACGTCTGGGGATTCAACGCGTATCGCAGGCCCGAGACTGAGGACGTTGCAAACTTCAAGCACTGGATAGTCGACGGCCACTACACCGACGGCAGTGGGATGGGCACTGAACCACCCAATCCCGCGCCCAAGCCGATCGTTCTGACCGAATGGGGTGCGCCGGCTTCGATTCGAACTCGCGACGGACAGCCGCCGCCGCCACCGAACCCGCAATGGGTGGGCGCGAGCCCGGCGGTGGCCGACGAATTCCACGCCGCGCCCGGATATCGCGCGGCAAAACTCATTCAACAGATCGCATCCGACATCTACTCTCCTCATTCGACGCTTTCGACGACTGTCGGCGGCGTTCTGTCGGGCGGCTATGTCTTCGAGTTCCAGGATGAATGGTGGAAGGAGGCGGCGCTTCGCCCCGCGACGTGGTCGTCGCACGACACGACGATAGAGAAAAGCAAGTTTCCGTTCGGCGAGCCCGGCAGCGGCTTCTCATCTTATTGGGACGAGGAATGGTTCGGGCTGGTGTCGGTCGCGACTGGCGCCGGTCGCCGTCCTGATTCTCCCGTGCTGCTCACCGCCGCGCACGGTGAGAGGTCGCTCAACGGTGGCGCCGACGTGCTCACCCCGCGCGCGGGATTCTACGCCCTGCAGGCTGCATTCAGAGGCGAGACTCGCGCGCCCGAGCCAATGGTCAATCCCCATCCAACGCATCTCATTCCGATATCATTTCCGCCGCGCAAATAGTCACTGACTATAGTACTGACTATTCATTTCATCCGAGCCACTTCAGATTTCTCGACGTTCCGTCGAAGGTGTCGCGCGTTTTGTAGTATTCGAACTGGCCGCCCTTGGCAGCCTCCACCGTATTCGCGAGGATCGCCGCCACCTGCGTCTCGCTCAGCGGACGAAATGTCCGCACTGCGTTGAGCGCCTGCTGAAGGTACCCGATCCATTCGCAACCGACGACCAGCGTACTGATCGGCAGGTTCATCGTGTAATGAAGCGCGTCGAGCGGCGTGACGGTTTTGCTCTGCAGGATGAAATTGTCGCCAAAACACTTCATCGCGATCACGCCCATGTTCTTTTCGAGCGCGACCGGCAGCACATTGTGCTGGAAGCTGTCGTAGTGCGCATCCATCACGTTGAGCGGCATCTGTACGGTGTCGAAGGTGACGCCATATTGGTCGGCCAGCCGGATCATCTTGAGCAGCATCGCCGGCGTCTTATGACCCGAGAACCCGAAGAAGCGAATCTTGCCGGCTTTTTTTGCTGCGAGCAGCGCCTCGATCGCGCCATCTTTTCCGAAGACCCGGTCCGGATCGTTGTCGCGGATGACTTCGTGAATCTGCAGCAGATCGACGTGATCTGTCTGCAAGCGCTTCAACGACTCGTCGAGCTGCCAATCGACCGTCCAGCGCGTGCGGCCATCAACCTTGGTCATCAGGAAAACTTTATCCCGATAACCGTCGCGCAGCGCGTTGCCCATCCTCAGTTCGCTCTCGCCGAGATGGTAATCCCACGAGTTGTCCATGAAGGTCACGCCGTTGTCGATCGCGCTGCGGATGATCGCAATCCCGTCGCGCGGGTCCTTCGGCTGGCCGATATGGTAGCCGCCGATCCCGATCAGCGAGACCTTCGCGCCGGTTCGGCCAAGCGTCCGATACTGCATCCCGCCCGAGCGCGCGATCGACGCGAACGCCCGGCCGGCCGTCATCGAGATGATCGCACCGACCCGCGCCGCCATCGCAAGAAATCGTCGTCGCGTCACATGCTGCAACCGCCGCTACCTCTACTTCTTCTGCTTCGGCGCCTTTCCCGTGCCCGACAGTGCCACGTGCTGCGGCGAGTTGGCCGCGTTGTCGATGATCATGAGGGTTCCAGTCTGTGGCGATGTATCCAGCGGGGTAAAGGTCACCGATACCTTGCAACTCTTGCCGGGTTTGAGTGTTTTTACGCATTGCGATTTCAGCGCGAATACCGGAGGCGACACGTTCTCCGTCTCGATCATCAGCGCCGCACCCTTCTTTTTGCTGGCGCTATTTTTGATCGTGATACTCATGGGCTTGCTCGTCTTTCCGACTGTCACACCGCTTCCAAATGCGAGCGACTGATGACTGAGCGTCGGGTTCGGCGGTATTACCTGCGTCGGCGTAGCAGTCGGAGTTGGTGTGACAGTGGGAGTTCCCGCTGTCGCCGTTGCCGTGGCTGTAGGCGTAGCAGTCCTCGACGAGGTCGATGTCGCCGTCGGGGTTGCAGTCCTCGACGAGGTCGAGGTTGCCGTTGGAGTGGCGGTGGGCGTCGCAGTCGCGCTGACCGATGCGAGCGGCTGCAGGTACTCCAGCACCCGATTGTTGTCGTAGTCGGCAACCCACAGGTCGTTGCTGGGATCCATTTGGATCCCGGACACATCGTTGAAGCACAAGGTTACCGCGGTTGGAGACAAGGGCGAGTTATCATTGCAGAACGCGTCGGTAAAATCGGTGCCAGTGGCGCCCTGCCCGAACACGAGATCGGCCACCGTATCGCCCGGGCATCCGGGCGACGTTCCCGCGCCGGGGCATCCGGTCGAGGACGCCGTGGGTTGATCGAATTCGAGTACGCGATTCTCGCCCGAATCCGAGACGTAGAGGTTGTTCTTCGAGTCGACAGTAAGGCCCTGCGGCAGCGATAGGGAGCTCGGACCCGCGCCGCCGCCGAACTCGAAGTTGCTGGTGAAGTTCGTCAATGCGGTCTCGAACGCATAGACGCGTGAATGCGCCGAGTCAGCGACATACAAAGTCCCGGCGGAGTCGATCGCGACCGCATCGGTCGATCCAAACGACGAGCTGGCCTGGTTATCCATGGTGAATTCATTGCCGCTCGTGCCGAAACCCCACTCCCGGTCCGCAACCACGTCACCGGGGCATCCGGTCCCGTCGGTATTGGGCGTGCATCCAACGGAAGAACCGAGAGGATTGTCGTATTCCAGGACTCTATAATTCTGCCAATCCCCAACGTACAGATTGTCGTTCGAGTCGAACGCGAGTCCTTTTGGACTGCATAGCGTGGACGCGGTCACTGCCACCGTCGTCCCGACCGTGTTGCATCCGAAAGCTGGCGAAATCGGTGCCAGACGGCCCTTTGCCGAGGACCAGGTTGGCGGCCTGTCCCTCGCACGGTGACGACGCGGTGCATCCCTTCGCGAATGGCGTGTTGAACTCGAGCACGCGGCCGTTGGCGGTATCCGATACGTAGACGTTCCCCTTCGAATCGACCGCGACGCTGGTCGGCGAATTGAAATCGGCATCAGTGACGGTTGGATTAAAATTGATGTTGGTAAAGTTGGTTTGCCCGAGCACCAGGTCAGCCTTAGCCCCATTGGCAAGCTCGGTCGCATCGTCCCATCCCAACACCCGGTTCTCGCCCTGGATAGCGACGTAAACACGAAAGTGTGCTGTGCTGGGATCAATCGCCACGTCGGTGGGATTGTCGAAAAGACTCTGGTTGGGCGCCATGCCAGTGTTGTTATGTGTAAAGTCGGCTTCACCGAGCACCAGGTCGGCCGTGACATCGCCGACCGATCCTGGCGTTTGCGCGATTCCAACGCCAATCGTCGTCAGGAATGCAAGAACTGCTAAACAGGAAATAAGCGCGATTAGTCCGCGACTCTGCGGATTCAGCACAGTCATGAGCGCAATCCTCCAAAATCATCAGTAGGCAAACGATGGCGAGTTCAATCCCGAATTCGCGCGCATCAAATCACGAAAACTGCTCGCATGTCCACAAAAACAATCGCACGGGGACTTTGCCGCGATGCAGCTCACGACGAAGACAAAAAAAGGCCGCCAGAATTGGCAGCCCTTTTCGTTTCAAATGCCTTGAACCGATCTAGTCGGCGCCCGACGCTCGAGACTTCACTTCGTCGGCTTTTTCACCGATTCGACTTGGACTAGCTGGATGCCGACGACTTTCTTGCCGACGTACTTGGCAGGCCGCAATGGCGGCACCGAGGCGCCCGCTGGAATTGTAAAAGCACCAAGAGAAATCGCCAGCGCCACACCGACAAAAATCTTTCGATTAAATTTCTTCATAATGCGGCCTCCCTGGCCTTATCCAGGAAGTCAGCAATAAGCGTTCCATCGAAGAAATATCACGGTTTTTCGGCAGTCGGACGAAAAATCAGGTCGGACATAAAATCGCAGTACGGAAACAATTACTTCCTGAGATAAGAGCTTGTAAGAAATTCTGACCCCTCCGGCGCTCCACTGGCGGTCAACCCCGGAGACGTATATTTTGTCCGGACCAGGATTGTCAGCGGGGGCAGCAACTTCGTTCTTCGTTTGGGGGGATAATGACTCGAAATCGAACGACTGTGATTGGTGCGTTGGTGCTCGCGGTTGCCGGAACTCTAGCCTTTTCAATACCATTTGCGGCGGCCAAGCCCGCGGCGAAAGTAAAACCGCAGGGACTGTGGGTAGCAGGCTTCAACTTCATCTCGGAATTCCAGGGGAAGGCCCTTGAGAAAAGCGGCACGCCGTTCGCAAATCTCGCCCTTGTAAGTACGGCATTCTTCAATCCGCTGTCGATCGCTTTCAATCAAAAGAATGACCTATGGATCGCCTACGATGGGGTCCAGGCCAACGGTCCTGTTCCGGTCCTGGAACTCACTCTTGGCGAATTGTCATCGCTCAAAAACGGCAACGCAGTGAAAGCCCATGTCATCATTAAAGAGAAAGGTAACGCCGGAGTTCCCTTCATGATTGCGCGCAGCCTCGCCTTCGACACCGCTGGCGATCTCTGGCTTACCGACGCCGGCCAGCGAGAAATCATTGAGCTCACGCCGAAACAGATCAAAAACAGCGGCAGTCCGACGCCTGCTATTTCGATCACTTCAACCGATTTCGTTCCGACCGTGATACGCTTCGACGGGTCCAACAATCTATGGGTGTCGGCGTTCCCGTTGCAACTCTGGCGCTTCACACCGAGCGATCGCGCCGCGAGCGGGCCGGCGAATCCCAGTCTGACAGTGAATTTGCCGGACGACCTGGATCCGGTGGACCTCGCCTTCGACAGTTCTGGAAATCTCTGGCTGGCCGGTCCAGGCTCTCACAACGACGCGCTCGAAATGATCCCGGCGAGCGAGCTCGGCGGATCGGGTGAGATCTCTCCCTCTGCTTCCGTTATCGTCACTTCCTCCGCGTTCGGAATTCTAGCGGGCACCGGTTCATGTCTGGGTGGTATTGATTTCGACCATTCCGGCGACCTCTGGCTATCAGTGGGTACGGACAACGCCGACTGCGAGGCGTCAACGCAACTCGTCGAATTCAATCCAGCTCAGCTGAGTACGGGCGGAAATCTGACACCGTCGGTGACCATCGGCCAGGACAGCAAGTCGAACAACGTGTTCCTTCCCGGTGCAATAAGATTCGGCCCAACAGTCAATTGAAGTCCCGCATTCTTGCTAGATACCAAGATGCAGGGCTTAGCCCTGCCGAATGAAGTGTGAAACCACCGCAGGTTTCACGTTTAGTTAAGTGCGCGCAGCGGCTTCATCTCCGTGCGCATATTCTCCGCCGGGAACAGCTTGCGATTGCGTTCGATCTCTCCGATTGCCCACTCGCACCATCGGATGTTCTCCTCCATCCAATCGATTCCGCGCCTGAGCGTGAACATCGAGAACATCGCGTTCACGTCGCGATAGCTCTTTCCGTCGGCGAAGTAGTTCCTCTCAAGCTCGCGGTAGCGCTTCAGATGGATCGCCCACGACCTCCGCTCTTCCTTGAGGACAGCGATCGCGCCGTCGGGGCCGAGATGTCCCAGGAACCGGCATCGCAGCAGCGGCGGATGCTTCAGGCTGATTCCTTCGAACGGGCTCGCGAGCCATTCGATTAGCACCCGTTCGCCCGCCGGCGTGATCGTGTACAGACGCTTGTTGGGGCGGTTGCGCTGCACCACGTTGCGCCGCTTGATCAGCCCGAACTCCTCCATCCGATCGAGTGTCGGGTAGATTTGCGTCTGATGCGCATGCCAGTAGTGCGCCATCGACAGATCGAAGATCTTGATGATGTCGTATCCCGACACCCCGGGCACTTCCGCGATCAATCCGAGCAGCGCCAGGTCCAGCGACGCTTTCTTGGTCGGCAAACGCAGATAGCCGAGTCCCAAATTCGGGCCCTCGCGTGCACGTTCGCGAATCGGTGGACGCGCGGTACGTGTCGCCTTCTTCATTGCGCGGGCACCCAGTTGCCATGGAAGCCCCACGGCACCCGATGCTGCAATTTGATCCTTGCGACGGGAGCTCCAGCGAAGTCCTGGGCGTCGAGCACGACCATCTCGCTGCGATTCAGCTGCTCGTCGTACCAGACCGCGAGCACCCAGCCGTCGTCTTCGGATGATTTCGAGCTGCGTGGCACGAACACCGGCTCGCCGGGAGCGAAATTTTTCCCAAGGTCGTGAACCTCGAGCTTGTCAGTCTGATAGTCGCGCTTGAGCAGCGCCTGAAAGCTCTCGCTCTCCGGCGATCCCGGATTACCGCCCGCGAAATAGCCGTACCGATGCTTGCGGCCGGCCAGGCGCTCGTCGAAGCGTGGAAATTCGTTCGAGACGTCGTCGATCTGCCGCTGCTTCATCGAGCCGTCTTTCAGGTTCAGATCCCATCGCCAGGCCATCGGCGGCTTGCCGCCAAACGAAGTGCCCGACATGTCGAGCGCCTCCATCCTGCACCCGTCGACAATCAACGACCCGTTCTCTTCGTAAGCATTGAGGAAATGAAACACGAAGAACGCATCGTCCTGAAACCATTTCATGTTGCCGGTCTTGCGGTTCATCACGCCGATTTTGGAGCCGTGTTGCGGCTCCCAGGCAAAGATTGGCTTTCCGGCTGCCGCATTCTCGAGATGGAACACAGACGGGCATACGAAGAAGATCGCGTAGTTATCGGTAGCGATAAAATCGTGCATCATCACCGGCAGGCCGGTATCTATCGGCCGCGACTCGATCAGCTTGCCGTCGCGACTCGCGCGGTACCACGTCACGTACGGCGGGAACGGCTGGTAGCCAAAGAACAGCAGGTCGCCGGTGACGGGATCGAACTTCGGATGCGCCGTGACCGGGCCGGTCAGCTTCCCGTCAAAATCGAACAGGCCCACAGTCTCTAGGGTGAGCGGCTTGAGCTCGTGGGGCGATCCGGCTTCGAACAGCGCGAGCATGCGGTTGGCGTATCCGATGACGTTGGTGTTCGCCGCGTTCTTGAACGGCGGCATCTCCGGCGGCATCTCGCTCGGCTTCTCGAGCAAGCCGCCGAACAGCGCGCGCCCCTGCTTCATCTCGGCCTTGAGGCCGTCGGTACGCACGTAGCGATTGCGATAGGCGGCACGGCCGTCGCGCAGGATGAACGCATGCACCATCCCGTCGCCGTCGAACCAATGGTAGCGGCCGAGCGGCTTGAAGTGCGGGTTCGGTCCAATTCTGTAGAGCGCGCCGTTCAGCTCGCGCGGCAGTTCGCCTTCGATTTCGAGATCGAACGCGTCGCCCTCTTCCCGCCAAGGTGCATAGTTGCCGTTCAGGTATGGATTGTCTGACTCGTACATATATTGGGTGCCTCCCATCTAATTAGAGAATCGGACTATTCCATTCCTTGAATATAGTGTCAAGGTGCGCTCCACTGCGGTCGATCGATGCCAGTCACGATCGCAGTGGGCAGTTCGGGGAATTCGAATCACCTGCGCGGTGGGCGCAAGGGGTGACCCCTTGACCCGGTGTCCATCGCAAGGTTGCGCAGCGCTACTTTGCTCCGCGTCTCTCGGGCGGCAACGCTCCTTCCTTCAATTCAATTCCCTTCCCGTCTTCCTGATATCCGGTTCCGCTTCCCGACCTCCTCATCTCCGGTTCCCCTTCCTGCTCGGGAAGGTGATTGTGTTTCTGTTGACTCCAATGACTGCAGTAGGCAATCTGCAGAGTGACGTGACAGGTCGGTTTTACTTTTTGTGTTTAGTCGGGTCGGCGCAGTGATCTTCCAACAGCCGAATCAGTCGCAGAAGGACGGCTTTCATTTGGCGAATCTTTGTCCGCATGTCTTCGTTGCTAAATCCGCGTCCAACTTGTGCTGCAGTCGAATTGCCATGCGCGATTTCATTTCGATGGAAAACTACCTCATCGATCAAGAAAAGATGGCGCTCGCGTAAGGTAAGTTTTCTCTTAATTCCGAACACCTTCAAGATAAGCTGAACGTGCGTATGCCTGAAGTGACTTCCATCTGCAGGTACCACTCCCTCGTCTACAGCGACCGCGCGCTCCCTCGATTGCGCCCTTGCCAAGAGTATCATTCGGCGTTCCCAATGGTCTCTGTCTCGCAACGACTGCAGTTCAGCGTTTAGAAAGAGCGCCAAAAGAGAATGTCGAAGATCGTTGAATCGGTGACCATATGCAGCGACCGCTTTAGCCGCGTCGTCTACTGCAGTCTTCACCGCATATTCGTGAATGGCGTATATCTGAACGAATACTAACCCTTTTGCAGTCTGTGACAATTCGCCCGCGAATTGTCTCGCGGTGTACGCTCTTAGGTACCTCTCGACTGCAGTAAAACGCTCTATAACCTCAAGCCGCAACGCGGGAAACATACGGCTTGCCCAAGAAACGATCTCTGCAGAACTCTATCCGTCCCTTTACTGCAGATCGGTTGTTGGTCGCTCCGGTTGTGAAGCCGCGCAGTTCATCCGATTTCATCCATGCGTTCAAACCTGCAGTATGCAGTCTGCTGTTCTGCTGTAGCGCGAGAGCCGCACCGACGGCGACCGCTTCAAACAGGTTCATCGGCGTTGTGGTTCGAGTACCTGGTCGGCGAATGCCTGCTGGAAATATTCGCGCGATGGCCTTGAACGTTTTCTTGAATATGGCCTCCCCTTCGGCATAGTCGAATTGCTTTGAGGCATCTTCCATGTAGCGGTTTAGAAAATCTATGACGCTATGATCGAACTGTTTATATCGGTGTAGATATGCGAAAAATCGCAACACACACTCCTCTGCAGTGGCGTCCTTTTGCTGCAGCGGTGTCAGCTTAAGGGCCGTCTGAAAATTCGGTTCAGCGGCCCAGAGTTCTAGTTGGTCTGCAAACTGGCCGACATATATGCAGTTCCTGATTTCTTGCCCACTGAGCGCAACCCCGCCTGTATTCAATCTCTCAAACAGATCGTAACGCACGATCAAATCGCTCTTATCGTTCAGCGTGACTACTTTGATAGGTCGCGTCAGAAAGTGAAGCTTCAGACTGTCGGAGAAGTCGTGAAGGCCGAGAAAATCGAATGCGGTCAATTTCTCCAAGTCCTGCAGTATCAGAGGCCCATTCAACTGCAGTTGTTGGCGAAGCGGCGCATCACCGGCGAACTTTACGATGGTGCTCAGACGCTGTACCCCGTCTACTACTTCCCAAGTGCTGTCCTCGTTTGTTGCCATGAACAAACTTGGTATCGGAATGCCCAACATCATCGATTCGATGAATTGAGAACACTGCTTCTCTTTCCAGCGAAATTTTCTTTGATACGCTGGCGACACTTTGATCTGGCCACTAGCGAGCATCGCTAGAAGCTGTTGCGCCTGAATATCGAACGTATCGAAATCGACCGTTCGTCGCTGCGTCTTAAGCTGCGTCTCTAGTGCGGAAGCATCCCGCAACGCCATCTGACTACTTGGCATCTGCAGGTCTTCGGACTTGCGTGACGAGAGGCTTGATCGCCTTTCGGAATTTCTCCAAGTCGAAGTGATGCTCGACTTCGTTTTTCAGCCGCGCATCTTCGGCACGTTGCTTTTCGCTTGGGACGTAATTTTCTCTTGTGCGGGCCTGTCGGCCACTTCGCTTTGTGGAAGCCACCCCGATACTTTAACGCATCGAGGTTCGCGCGGCTACTTACTGACTGCTTGAAGCAGATCGGCAAACATCGCGGGGTTCTTCCGATTGTTGAAGCGCCACGCAAATTCGTTCACATAGAGCGGCAAATATTCTTTGCTGACTTTGTGATACGAGCCGATAATTCCTCTCTTAAATAGACTCCAAAATCCCTCAATCGTATTCGTGTGCGTCGTGCCGACGACGTACTGGCCCTTCGTATGATTAACGACACGATGGTTCATGTCAGCGCCCAAGAACCGGTAGCCTGAATGCTCATCGGTCGCGACCAGCTTTGCCTGTGTTGATACGGTCTGGCGGACAAAATCGTCCAGAGTCTTTGTGTCGGTATTCTCGATCACCTTGGCGACGATCATGCCCTTGCGGGAGATCGCGCCGATGACGGCCACTTTGCCGTATGAGCCGGTTTTGCCGTGGCGTCGGCTCTTGTGCTTGTTGGCTTCCTTCCCGCCAATATAGGTTTCATCAACCTCAACTTCGCCTTCCAGCGGTAGCGCGCTACTTTTCATCGCGCATCGCAAGCGCATCACCATGTACCAGCTAGTGCGATAGTCGTGGCCGGTATTCTCTCCAAACATGATTCGATGCACCTGCAGTGCGCTCATCCCTTTCTTCGCGGTCAGAATCAGGTACGCGACTTTGAACCATCGCGTCAGCGGAATCTTTGTGTCCTGAAAAATCGTGTGCGAGATGACGCTGAATCGGTATCCGCCATTCTTCGCGCATACAACCTGCTTACCCGCTGGATCGGTAGTCGTCGCGCCGCTCTTGCAGACCCAATGAAAGGGTTTGTTCTTGAGCGCCCAGACTTTGGTATTCCCGCATCGCGGACAGGTCACGCCGTGCGGCCAACGCTGGTCCTGTAGGAACTGTCGGCAAGCGTTTTCATCCGCGAACGCCTTGTCAAATTCAACTATCGTCTGCATGAATGAATTAAAGCACTTTTGGTGATTGGAGTCAATACCAACACAATCACCCTCGGGAAGGGGTTAGGGGTTAGGTTCCTGGACCGCGCGACGTCCTCGCATGCAGGAGAGACCTCTGGCCTCTGCGCCATACATGCAATCAACTCGCTGCGTTGCTAAGGGGATGGCGCCATCCTAAGATCACGTTGTGCATGCAATCACGCTAACCTTCGTTTTCGTTGCTGGACTGTTTGCGTGGACCCTCCTCGAGTACATCATCCACGGCGTGCTCGCTCATTCGCATCGGACGTTCGTGACGCCGCTCCATAACGAGCATCACGTGGATCCGCGCGCGGTGTTTGCGATGCGCGCGTGGATTCCTACCGCCGTCGTATTGATCGTCTTACTAACCATCTTCGGGATGGCGCCCGGCATGATCTTTCTGCTCGGAATCCTCGCTGGATTCGCGGGGTACGAGTGGCTGCACTACCGGATGCATTTCGCGCTGCCCTCGAATGCGGTTGATGCGCGCCTGCGCGCGCGGCATCTGGCGCATCACCTGAGAGAGCCCGACGCGATTTTCGGCGTCACGACGCCAATCTGGGACATCGTGTTTGGTACGGAGCCCACGCCCGAGCGGATGCGCGAGCTGGCGGTCGAGGGTGCGCGCGTCGCGCCGCTTTCGGGTCCGAGCAATCTGGGCCGGGTGATCCGCAGCCGGATCGCTGCATCCTGATTCGTTCATCACTTCTTGACTAATAGCTCAAGTCGAGCTATTGGCTCGATAGGTATGCATGAGGGATCGTTGATATCGGCGAATGGGACGCGGAGTTATCGTCCCGGCGCGCAGTTGTTTCCGGCCAAGTCGGCGTTCCTGGAATTCGAGAAAACGCCGCCGCGGATGGACGTGAAGTTTCCGATCCTGGGTTTTTTGATGGAGGCGGAGGCGACTGGTTACGACCTGAAGCAGCGGTTCCAGGATCCAGTCGGGTTCTTTTATAGAGTAAGCGATGGATCGATATATCCCGCGCTGAAAAAACTGGCGCGCGACGGGTTGGTCAAGTTGCGGACGGAGCGGCGCGGGCGGCGCGCGCGGAAGGTTTATGCGATCACGCCGCGCGGCCGGGCGCATTTCATGCGGATGCTGCGCGAGCCGGCGCAGCCGCTGTTCGTGTTCGATGAAACGCAGGTGAAGATCTATTTCGCGGAGCGGGAGCCGGAGATTGCGCTCGAGCATATGGAACGGTCGCGGCGCGACGATGAGGAGCGAACGGCGATCCTGGCCGAGATGGTTGCCGAGATGCGTCGTTCGGGCGCGAGCCTGGTGCGAAGATTTATGATTGAGCTCGGCTGCGAGATTACTGGCGCCAAGGCGCGTGTGCTCGCACGGCTTTGCTCGCAATTGAAGCGTGAACTGCAGGCGAAACGCCGCGCGACATCGCCGCCGAAACCATCGCGCATGGCCGCCGTCGCCAGCGGCGCGGCGAAGTGACCCGGTCTGGGGTTTGAAGGAAGGACGTTATGGACGAGAAGTTCGCAATCGATCTCCAACACGTGACCCGAATCTACAGGCGCGACGAGTTCGAGGTCCGCGCGCTCGATGACGTAACCGTGCAGATTCCGAGCGGGCGCTTCGTTGCGATCATGGGGCCGTCGGGGTCGGGCAAAACCACGATGCTCAACCTGATCGCGGGAATCGATCACGCGAGCAGCGGACGGGTGGCGGTTGGCGGCGAGGAAATCACCGGGATGAAGGAACGCGACCTGGCGGGATGGCGCGCGCGGCACATCGGGCTGGTGTTCCAATTCTACAATCTGATTCCAGTGCTTACCGCCTTCGAGAACGTCGAATTGCCACTGTTGCTGACGAGTCTGAATAAGGCGCAGCGCCGGGAGCATGTCGAGACGGCGCTCAAGGTAGTGAACCTGGCGGATCGGATGGACCATTATCCGCGGCAGTTGTCGGGCGGACAGGAGCAGCGGGTAGCAATCGCGCGCGCGATTGTAGCGGATCCGACGATCATCGTTGCGGATGAGCCTACTGGAGACCTTGATGCGAAGTCGGCGGAGGAGATTTTGGGATTGCTGGTCGATATGAATCGGCAGTTTCAGAAGACAATTGTGATGGTTACTCATGATCCGCGCGCTGAGCGCTATGTCGATACGGTTTATCGGTTGGATAAGGGAGTGTTGGCTGGGGTTGAGCCTGGAAAGCGAGGGGTCACGACCGAGGCTGCCGCGCATGGGTGAAGGATAGGAACCTAACCCCTAACCCTTTCCCGAACGGGAAGGGGAACCAGATTCGTGTTGGGAGTTAGTCATGAAATATACTGCGCTGGTTTTTAAGAACCTGATTCGGAGTAAGCGGCGGACTTTTCTAACTGTCCTTTCGATTGCGGTGTCGTTGTTTATTTTCTCGGCGCTGGTGAGTATTCCGACCGTGGCCAACCAGATTCTTGGCAACACGGCTTCTTCCACCCGGATAGCTACTCATAACAAGGCCGGGCTGGCCTATGCGATTCCGATGGCCTACAAGCAGCGGATCCAGACGATACCTCATGTCGAGGTGGTGGTGCCGGAGAGCTGGTTCGGCGGAGTCTACCACGAAGTTTACGACCAGTTTCCGAACCTAGCGGCCGATCCCGACGATGTCGACAAGATGTGGACCGATTGGGGAATCAGCCAGGAGCAGTTCGCGCAGTTCAAAAAAATCCGCACCGCATGCCTGGTCGGCGGCGATACGATGAAGAAGTTTCATCTGCATGTCGGGCAGCAGATTCAGCTCAAGGGGACGCTCTATCCGTTCAACGTCACGCTGCAAATAGTAGGCACGATCAGCGGCAAGGCGCCGCCTGATTTCCTGTTGTTCAGGAGAGATTACCTGGAAGAAGCGGCCGGGCGTCCCGGGATCGTCGATAACATCTGGGTCAGAGTCGACAAGCCGGAGAACGTGCCGCAGGTAATCGCCTCGATTGATGAAGGCTTTGCCAACTCGTCGGCGGAGACCTTGTCGGAATCCGAGGCGGCGTTTATCGGTAGCTTCATGGAGCAGTACCGCATGTTTTTCAGGATGGCCGAGATACTGGGGTTTATCGTGGTGCTGACTATTGGACTGGTGGCGGCGAATACGGCGGCGATGTCGATACGCGAGCGGCGCGGCGAGATAGCAGTGATGCGATCGATGGGATTTTCCTCGCGCACGATTCTGTCGCTGCTGCTCAGCGAGTCCTTGCTGATAGGTCTTATCGGCGGGGTGATAGGATGCGGGGCGGCTTTTATCGTGTTGAAGGTTTTCTCGGTTGGCAACATGGGTGGACCGCTTGGTGCTATCAGGATGCCGCCGATCGTATTGGTTGAGACCTTGGTGATAGCTGCTCTGATAGGACTGTGCAGCGCGATAGTGCCCGCCAGTTCGGCGTCGCGGAGGAATATTGTCGACGCGTTGAGGACGGTTGCTTGAGATGAAGGCTTTGCAAAGCTGTCGCGCGGGCGTTCAGAGCAGAGGGAGAATCCTGAATCGCGCAGGGCGCTGTAAAAGGACCCTCACCTTGATCCTCTCCGTGACAAGGAGAGGGGAAGATGGAGCGGAGCGCGCTTAGATGGCGATTCCGCTGAAATATAATGTGCGGTCGTTGCTGGTGCGGCGGGTTTCCACTGCTATGACTGGCGGCGGAATTGCCCTTGTTGTTTGTGTGTTTGTGATTGTTATGGCGCTGGTGGCCGGGCTCAACTCGGCGATCTCTGACACTGGCGATCCGGACAATGTGATCGTGTTGCGTAAGGGGGCTACTACCGAGACTTACTCTGCGATCCAGCTTGATCAGTTCGATGCGATGAAATTCCTGCCGCAGATTCGGCGCGAGGCGGATGGCGAAGTGGACGCGTCGCCGGAGCTACCGGTGCAGGCGCTGATGGAACGGATAGGTGGCGCGCGTGACAATATCGTGGTGCGCGGAGTGCTGCCGATCGCGCTGAAAGTACATCCCAAGGTGAAGATTATTGAAGGGCGGATGTTCAATCCTTCGGTCAACGAAGTGGTGGTCGGCAAAGGACTGCAGGGGCATTACGCGAATATGCAGCTCGGTTCTACCCTTCACTTTGGAAGGGGCAACTGGAAAGTTGTCGGGATAATGGCGGCTGACGGCGGATCGTTCGAGTCCGAAGTCTGGGGCGATATTCATAACGTGCAGGACGACGCGCAGCGCGGCGCGTACTATGCCGACGTGCGGCTCAAGCTCGCGCCGGGCGCGGACGCCGCTGCGCTGATCCGGCGGCTGGCTGACGATCCGCGAATTAACTTGCAGGCGGAGACTGAGGCCGACTACTACAAGGACCAGGCGGTGGTCGCCAACCAGATGCGCGTGCTCGGGATGATCGTCGCGGTGATAATGGCGGTGGGCGCGATTTTCGGCGCGATGAACACGATGTACGCGGCGGTCGCGTCGCGGACGACTGAGATCGGGACCTTGCGCGCGCTCGGCTTCGCGCCGCTCGCGGTGATGACGTCGTTCCTGCTCGAGTCGCTGGTGCTGGCGGTGGCGGCAGGCGTGATCGGAATCCTGCTTGCGATGCCGATTAACGGATTGTCGACGACCTTTGGTAACTTTGTGACATTCTCAACGCTGGCATTCAGCTTCCGCGTGACCTTTGCAATCGTAATCGAGGCGATGATTTTCGCCGCAATAATGGGTATGGTCGGGGGGTGGCTACCGGCGCGGCAGGCGATGAAAATGCCGGTGGTAGATGCGCTTAGGAGCGTGTGACCTTTGTCCACCGAGGCACCTAAGGGACCGAATATCCGCGAGCTCGAGTCGCTCAGGATTGCGCGCGCGGCTAATCCCAAGAAGCCGAGCCGGATTGTCCCGGCGGCGATTACGCTTGGGATTCTCGCAATCGTCGGCGCGGCCGGGTACGTGGTTTATCAGAAGACCCTCGGACGTCCGCCCGAAGTGCAGACAGCAATCGTTGGCGTCAAGGAAGCGGGACAGGCTGGCACCGTCCTCACCGGCAGCGGATACATAGTTACCGAGCACAAGTACATTGTGATCGGCACCAAGATTCTTGGG
Source organism: uncultured delta proteobacterium (assembly GCA_963850125.1). Classification (GTDB taxonomy): domain Bacteria; phylum Desulfobacterota; class Binatia; order Binatales; family Binataceae; genus Binatus. The sequence goes on from CAWKKB010000010.1 coordinate 177,066, forward strand.
CAGATAGTCCAGGAGCCGATCGAGGAAGGGCAGCGGGTCAAGGCCGGTGACCTGCTGGCGCGGATCGACGATCGCGACTACCAGGCGCAACTGAAGCAGGCCTACGCGGACCGCGATTTGGCCAAGGCCAACGTCGTGCTCAAAGCTGCGCGCGCGGCGCGGCTGCGAACGCTCTATGCGCAAGGGGTGGAATCGAAGGACTCGCTCGACGACGCGGAAAATCAACTGTCGGTGGCGGAGGCGGACCTCAAGAAGTCGGACGGCGAGATCGAATTCGCCAAGTTCAACGTGAGCCAGACCGTGATCACGTCGCCGATCAACGGCGTGGTGCTCCAGAAATATCGCGAGCTGGGCGACACGATTAACTACGGCGGTGAAATCCAGGCCGGCGGCGGCGCCACCGATATCGCGCAACTCGCAGACCTGAGCGACCTGCGCTGCGAAGTCGATATCAACGAAAGCGATATTGCGAAGGTCAAGATGGGGACGCCGGCGACGGTGATCCTCGACGCGTATCCCGACGATCCGTTCCCGGCCAAGGTGGTGAAGATTTATCCCGAGGCCGACCGGCAGAAAGGCACGGTGAAGGTCGAGGTCAGAGTCCTGCAGCCGGACCTCAAAGTTATCAAGCCGGAAATGAGCGCGAAGGTCACGTTCCAATCGATCACGACGCAGACCGCATCGGCGGCGCCGATGGTGCTGGTGCCGAAGAAGGCGATCGTCACCGACGGCAGCGCGAATTCGGTGTGGGTGGTGCGCGGTAACACGGCGCATCAGGTGCCGATTGTCGTGGGGCGCGAGTTCCAGGAAGGGGTCGAGGTCAAGCAGGGGCTCAGCGGTGGCGAGATGGTGATCGTGGCGCCGGCGGCGACGATCAAGGAAGGGCAGGAAGTCACGGCGCTCGCGTCGTAGTTGAGGGAAGGGTAAATCACCTTATTAAATGCGGAACCCGCCATGGGTTCCGCGCCTCCTTGGGCAGGGGTGACCCCCTGCACCCGGTGATAGGGTTAGGGTGAATTCACCTCTCCTGGGCTGGCGACGAAGTCGCTAGCACCGAACCGGGAGAGGTCGTCCGACGATGTTTATGTCGGCGGACGGCTGAGGGAGCGGGCATCGAGCTGAAGTGCTCGCGCCCTCACCCGACTCGCGGACTCACATCGACTTTTCCCGGAGGGAAAGGTAATTCAGGAGAAGAAACATGGCGGAGACCTTTGTTTTGGTGCATGGCGCGTGGCATGGAGCGTGGTGTTGGGCTGCTGTTATCAACCAGCTTGAGAAGCTCGGGGATAGGGCTTATGCCGTGGATTTGCCGGGGCATGGGATGAATCGGGCGGATCGATCCAAGGTCACGCTCCAGAGCTATGTCGACAGCGTTGCCGAATTCATCGAGCGGCACGATCTGAAAAATGTCGTGCTCGCGGGGCATAGCCTGGGTGGGCTTACGATTCCCGGGGTCGCGGCGAAGATTCCGTCGCGGATAAAGCGCGTGGTGTGGGTGACTGCGATGGTACCGCTCGACGGGCAACCGGTCGTGGATCCGGCGACCTCGCCGCTCGCGGCGGGGATCGATTCGTTTCCTGAGCGATCGGTGACGATCGACATGATGGGGAAGGAATTTCTCGACGGGCTCGCCAATGATATGGCGCCTGCCGTGAGAGATTACGTGCTGTCGGCGCTGGGGCCGCAGCCGGTCGCGCCGCTCATAACGCCGGTGGCGATGGCGCCCTACTTCGCTACTGGAATTCCCAGCAGCTATCTCGTTTGCGAGGACGATCAGGCGCCGGTCGCAGGCGTGCCGAACTGGCATCCGTTTTTTTCGAGCAGGCTGAAAAATCCTACGCTGAAGTTCGTGAAGAGTGGGCACGAGGTGATGTTTACGCATCCGGTGGAATGCGCGCGCGCATTGCATGAGTTGGCGGTGGGCGAGTGATGGGTGGCCGCGGACGATCCCTCTTCGCCTCACCCCAAGAGGGGAGAGGCCGACGCGAGACCTCGAGCGGCGGGTAAGGGACCGAATTCTCCGAAGTTCCGAAGATCATAATGTGGGGCGCAACAGACAACCGCGCCACACGATCGTCCCTCACCCTAACCCTCTCCCCTCCTGGGGCGAGGTAAACAGAGATCAGATCGAATAACGCGCCAATAGGCCTCGGGCTATTACCAGTGCCTGGATTTCGTTGGTGCCTTCTCCGATCATCATTAGCGGGGCGTCGCGGTAGAATCTTTCGACTGGGAAGTCGGCCATGAAGCCGTAGCCGCCGAGGACGCGCATCGCATCGAGCGAGATTTTTGCGCAGGCTTCCGACGCGAACAGCTTGGCCATCCCGGCTTCGACGTCGCATCGTTCGTTTGCGTCTTTTTTGCGGGCCGCGTTGGCGACCATCAGGCGCGCGGCTTCCACTCGCGTCGCCATGTCCGCGAGCAGCAGCTGGACCGCTTGATGCTGGCAGATTGGTTTGCCGAAGGCGGTGCGTTGTTGCGAATAGCGGATAGCGGTTTCGAAGGCGGCCTGCCCTACTCCCACTGCGCGTGCGGCTACGTTGATGCGTCCGACTTCCAGCGCGCTCATCACCTGTTTGAAGCCTGCGCCTTCTGAGCCGCCGATCAGATTGTCAGCGGGCACTGGCACTTCTTCCAACAGAACTTCGCAGGTGTCGATGCCTTTGTAGCCCAGCTTGTCGAGATTGCGGCTGACGGTCGGGCCGCGGCCGGATTTTTCGACCGCAAACATGCTGATGCCGGCGTAGGCGGGATCGGCGTGAGGATTGGTCTTCGCGGCGACCGCGAGCATCGTGCCGTTGCGCGCGTTGGTGATGAACATCTTCGAGCCGGCGAGGACATAGTCGTCGCCGCGGCGGACTGCGGTGGTGCGAATCGATTGCACGTCGCTGCCGGCGTGCGGCTCGGTGAGGGCGAGGCCGCCGCGCTTATCGCCGCGTGCCATCGCGGGCAAAAAATATTTTTTCTGCGCGTCGGTGCCGTGATTGGCAATCACGAAGGCCATGATGAGATGGCTGTTGATGACGCCGGCGAGCGACATCCATCCGCGCGACAGTTCTTCCATCACGCGCGCGTAGGTGAGGAAGCTGAGGCCGAGGCCGCCGAACTCGGCGGGAATGGTGGCGCCGAAGAGGCCGAGCTCGCGCATCGTCGCGACCATCGCGTGCGGGTATTCGTCGCGATGCTCGAGCGCGGAGGCGTTGGGGATGACGTCGCGCTCGACGAAGCGGCGTACGGCGGCGACAATCTCGCGATCCAGTACTTCATCCATCACTTTAACTCCTGAAGAACGGCACGCAGGTGCGCGATTGCACTGGATTTATCAGAGCGGCGAGCCATTTCGCTAATGATAAAAGAACTTGCGCCGAGGAACCGCATGGAGTAAGTGTCAGATTGACGCAAAGTAATCAGAGAAATGAGGATTGTTGGTTATGGAAGCTGCACAGACGGCGATTGATGCGGGCGCGCTGCGTGAGAAACTGGCGGTGCTCAGAAACGACAGCTACACGGACGAGACCTACGCGCGATACGCGGAGATGATCGCGGAGATCAAGGAGCTGAAGAAGGCGCGGCGTGCGGTGGTGCTGGCGCATAACTATCAGCGGCCGGAAATTTTCGAGGTCGCGGACTTTATCGGCGACTCGCTGGAGCTCGCGCGCAATGCTCGCGACGTGCGCGAGGCGGACGTGATCGTGTTTTGCGGCGTGCATTTCATGGCGGAGACGGCGAAGGTCTTCAACCCCGATCGCAAAGTACTGCTGCCGGATTTGAAGGCGGGATGCTCGCTGGCGGACAGCGTCACGGCCGAGGCGTTGGCCGAGCGCAAGGAGGAGCTGCTCAAGATTTATCCCGATCTGAAAGTGGTGTCGTACGTGAATTGCACGGCGGACGTGAAGGCGCTGTCGGACGCGTGCTGCACGTCGGCGAATGCGACCCGGATCGTCGAGCGGATCGATTCGGAAAATGTTCTGTTCGTGCCGGATCAGAATCTCGCGAACTACGTGCAGGGGCAGACGCGCAAGCGGGTGATTTCGTGGGACGGCAACTGCTACGTGCACCATCAGATAACTCCCGACGAAGTGAACAAGGTCAAGCGCGCGATTCCCGGGATCAAGGTGATTGCGCATCCGGAATGCCGGCGCGACGTGCTGGCGCTGGCTGATGCGGTGCTGTCGACCAGCGCGATGCTCGCGTATGCGCGGAGCAGCGACGCGGACAAATTCCTGGTCGTCACGGAATGCGGGCTGTCGGACCGCCTGCTGATGGAGATTCCCGACAAGCATTTTTACAAGGCGTGCAAGCTGTGCCGGTTCATGAAGATGATCACGCTCGAGGGGACGCTCGATTCTCTGCGACACCTGCGATACGAAATCGAACTGACCGAGGACGTGCGCGAGGGCGCGAAGCGGGCGCTGGAGCGCATGCTCGAGCTGAGCGTCTGAGCGCCAGTGCAGATAGCGTGTCCGCTGTCGCGAGTGGCAAGCGGATCGCGCGGCCGAAGGTCGCGGTCGATACCGTTCTGTTCGCGATCAACGACGGACGTCTGCAGACCTACCTGGTCGAGCTGCGGCGCGGGCCGGGTCGGGGGCGATGGGCGTTTCCGGGCGGGCTGGTGCGAGTGGGCGAGCTGCTCGACGATGCGGCGCGGCGCGAGCTGCATGACTCGACTGGACTGCGCGGCGCTTACCTCGAGCAGCTGTTCACCTTTGGAGATCCGTCGCGCGACCCGCGCGCGCACGTGGTGTCGGTCGCGTACATGGCGCTCATTCCCGATGCCAACGCCGTTAGCGCGCCGTGCGAGAAGTATGCGACCGGCAAGTGGTACGAAGTCACGAGGCTGCCGCAGCTTGCGTACGATCATTCGCTGATGGCGGCCTATGCGGTGAAGCGGCTGAAGTCGAAGCTCGAGTACACCAATATCGCGTATGCGCTGCTGCCGCGGGAATTCACCTTCGCCGAGTTCGAGGAGCTGTACTCGCTGATCCTGGGGCGTCCGCTGGATCGGCGGAACTTCCGGCGCAGCATTCTCGCGATGGGGATGCTGAAACGGCTGCCGCATACGCGCCGAGGACCGCATCGACCGGCCGCCCTATACAGTTTCGCGAATCAAAGCCTAAGGTTCATCGAGATGCTATAATTCCAGGCGCGGGGAGACTCATGTTCAAGGGCATCAAAGGAATTGTCGCACTCACTGTCGCCGCCGTTCTGATCGTGGCGATTGCTTATGCGGGTCACATATCGGGTAATTCGCAGCCGTCGGATCGGCAACTGGCCGCATCCGGCGATCCGGGCGCGCGATTGCGGATAACGCTCGACCCGAGCAATTTCCAAGGCAACGTACGCGAAGCCTATGAAGTGGCGGAGAAGGATCCGGCGCTGCTGGCGCAACTGCACTGCTACTGCGGATGCGACGTCACCGACGGGCACAAGAGCCTGCTCGATTGCTTCCGTGATAATCACGGCAGCACCTGCGCGATCTGCTGCGGCGAGGCTCGCGACGCGGAGTCGATGGCGACCCGGGGCATGGCGATCGAACAAATCCGCGACGCACTGCGCGCACGTTACGCGCACGGGAGCTAGAGCTTGGTCGGACTGATCTCCGCGTACATCGAACACTTCACCTATCTGGGATTGTTCGTGGTTTTGATGTTGTGCGGACTTGGGCTGCCGATTCCTGAAGACGTGGCGCTGCTCGCGGGCGGCTATTTGGTACATCGCGGGATCACGCGCTATCCGATCACGCTGGCGGTATCGCTGCTCGGCGTGGTCGCGGGCGACAACTCGCTGTTTTTCATGGGACGGCGCTTTGGATCGGGCCTGGTGCGCTACTTCTCGATCGGGCGGCCCGGCCGCAAGCATCAGATTGAACGCATCGAGGCGTTCATGCAGCGCCATGGCCATCGCGCGATTTTCTACGCGCGGTTCCTGGCTGGACTGCGTGCGCTGGTCTATTTGTCGGCCGGATCTTTCGGCGTGAAGCCCAGTGTGTTCCTGTTTTATGATTTGCTGGGAGCGCTGATATCGGTGCCGATTGTGGTGACGCTCGGCTACGTTTTCGGCCAGCAGCTCGAGTGGATCGTCAGATATATCGGCGGCTTCGAGCGGCTGATCGTGATCGTCGCTGTTCTGAGCGTTGCGATTTACGGAACCCGGATTCTGGTATTGCGTAAAACCAGCGAGCCGGAGGCCAAGAGCGAATTGCCCCAATGATTACGCGCCAGCCCGCGCGCCGATGTCGAAAATGGAATCATACTTTCCCGCGCTGAACCTCAAGGCGAAGCTGATCGTGCTGGTGGTCGGCCTGCTCGCGCTGACACTGGGCGCGGAGGTGTGGGTGAGCCTTGGCACGCAGGCGGAGATCGTCGCGACCACGCAGGAGAGGGTCAAGGAGCTGGCGCGCGTGATTCAGATCGGCGTGCAGGAATTGACCGCAGTGGGCAACATCGATCGCGATCAGCTGCACCATTACGTCGACGATCTGCACACCCAGGGACTCGAAGTATCGATCGCGTCGAACGAAAATCTGATCCTGAACAGCTCGGATCCGCATCTGATCGGCGCGGCGTTGCGGCCCAAGCAGGCGGAATGGCTAACGCCCGAGCAACTCAGGCATCCCGAGCAGCTGGTGACTATTCCGCCCGAGAAGCTCGGCCTCGCGCCCGGGACGACGGTCTACCTGATTCCGGTCGAGGTCGAGGATCATCTGTTGGGCTACGTGCAGGTGGTGGCCAATTTTGGCGACTTCGCGCGGCCGCTGGAAGAGAGCAGGACGCGCGAGCTGCTGATCGCGTTTGCGATTTTCGCGATCGGGCTGGTGTTCGCATACATCCTGGCCGATCGCTACGTGAAGCCGATTCATGCGGTCGCGAACGCTGCGCAGAATATCGCGGCGCGCGGACTCGAGCCGGTGCCCGAGGCGCATCGACGCGACGAGATCGGATTACTGACGCGCAGCTTCAACGACATGGTCGGGCAGCTCAGACGCGCGCGCGCGCGTGAGCAGGAACTGAACCGGCTCGAACGGTTCACGGCGCTGGGGCAATTGGCGGGAGGCCTGGCGCATGAGATCAAGAATCCGCTGAATTTTATCAGCCTCGCGCTCGACCAGCTCCGCGCGCGTTACGCGCCGCAGCAGCCGAACGATCGCGAAGCGTTCTTACATCAGCTCGGAATCATGAAAGATGAGATGCGGCGGCTGGCGGACCTGGTGCAGAGCTTTCTGCATTACGGCAAGCCGATCGAGATTTTCCCCGCGCCCACCGACGTGCTGCACCTGGTGGACGAAGTCGTGGCGCTGTCGGAATCGAAAATGAAAAGCCAGGGCATCGAGCTGATCGAGGAATGCGACGAGACGCCGATCCTCAAGGTGGACGCGGAAAAACTGCGCACCTGCTTTATCAACGTGGTCGCCAACGCGATACAGGCGATGCCGGAAGGCGGCAAGATGCGAATTGCGTTTCGGCGCGTCGATGCGGACGGATCGATGGTGATCAGTTTTTCGGACACCGGCGGCGGAATCGAAGCCGGGGTTGCCGGCCATGTCTTCGAGCCGTTCTTCACCACCAAGCGCGATGGAATCGGCCTCGGGCTGTTTCTGTCGAAGGCTATCGTCGAGACCCATGGGGGTACAATCGATATCGGGCCGAACGCGGACGGACCCGGAACAACTTTGACCTTCACCTTCCCGCCGAGCGCAGTAGTAAACGGACACAATCATGACGCAGGCCTCAGTACTGGTCGTTGAAGATAACGACCTCGAACGACAAATAACCGCGGACACGTTGCGCGAAGAAGGCTTCGCGGTCGAAGAGGCAGCGGTCGGCAAGCGCGCGATCGAGTTGCTCGCGCTGTCGCGTTTCGACGTCGTGCTGACGGACCTGATGATGCCGGGGATGTCGGGCGAGGAGCTGCTCGCGAAAGTGCGCGGCACCTATCCGGGAAGCCAGGTGGTGGTGCTGACGGCGCATGGATCGACCGACAGCGTCGTGCAGGCGATGAAGGCGGGCGCATTCGATTACCTGGAAAAGCCGACCGACCGCGAGAAGCTGGTGACACGCGTCGCGAAGGCGGCCGAGTTCGCAAACCTGCAGCAGGAAAATCAACTGCTCAAACGGCGGCTCGAGGGCACTTTCGAGATCGAGGGAATCATCGGGCAGGACCCTGCGATACAGGAAGTGATCCGGCTGGTGCGCCGCGTCGCGCCGTCCAACTCGACGGTTCTGATCCAAGGCGAGAGCGGGACGGGCAAGGAGATTGTGGCCAAAGCGATCCATCGCCTGTCGCCGCGGGCGGCGCGGCAATTCGTCGCGATCAACTGCTCAGCGATTCCCGAAACCCTGATCGAAAACGAACTGTTCGGGCATGAGCGCGGCGCTTTCACCGGCGCCAACGAGCGCAAAATCGGGCTGTTCGAGAGCGCGGACAAATCGACGCTGTTTCTCGACGAGATCGCAGACCTGCCGCAGGGGATGCAAGCGAAGATTCTGCGCGTGCTGCAGGAGAAGGAGCTGCGGCGCGTCGGCGGCAACGATTCGTTTCGTATCGACGTGCGGCTGGTCGCGGCGAGTAATCGCAATATCGCGGAAGAAGTCGGCGAGGGGCGCTTCCGCGAAGATTTGTACTACAGGATCAACGTGGTGACCGTGACGCTGCCCCCACTGCGCGAGCGGCGCGGAGATATTCCACTGCTGGCGAATCATGCGCTCGCGAAATTTGGGCATCTGGCGGAAGGGCGCGTGAAAGAGATTGGACGCGAGGCGATGGAAGTGGTGCTCGATTACTCGTGGCCGGGCAACGTGCGCCAGCTCGAGTCGGCGATCGAGCGCGCGATCCTGCTGTGCGAAGGCGAGAAGGTTATGCCGCGCGATTTGCCGCAGGAAGTCCTGTCGCGCAAGACACCGACCCGAAGCGGCGAGCGTCAACGCGGCGACAGGTATGAGATCCCCAGCGAAGGCTTCAACTTCGAGACGTTCGAACGCGAGGCGATTCTTCAGGCGCTCGAGCGCAACGACTGGGTGATCGCGAAAGCGGCAAAGATGCTCGCGATGAGCTACCGCACGCTGCAATACAGGATCGATAAGTTCGGCTTGAAGCGCGGCGAGCAGGCTAAAGCGCCGCCGCCCGCGGAAATCAAAGGGTAGAGGAATACGTGTGCACGGGTGAGTGCGCTGGCATCGAGCGCAATGCTGGCGCCCTCACCCGCGCCGGAGGCGAAAGTGGGCGACTGGTTCAGCTGGCGTCGGTGACCGTCGCGATACTTTTTGTGATTCGAGTTAATCTCTTCACGAAGCGCTCGCCCACTTAGTCGGCAGGTAAATCCAGCATTCGATTTTGCGGGCGTCGGCGGCGATCACTTCGATTCGTTCGCGAGTGTAGAGCGTGGGCACATTTTCATAATCGTCGAGGATCGCGAAGTCGCGCGCGCTCAGTCCTTCGAGGATCGCGCCGTCGGTGACGGCATCCGCTTGCGTTGCGACGAAGTAGTAGCGCTTGCGGCCGCGTGCGTAGCCGGGGAGTCGCGCGGGGCTAGCGTCGATCGGGCGGCCTAGCAGGCGAAGGCGCTCGGCTGGGTTCATCAGGGTGCCGTAGACGAAGAGTAGTTCGCTGTCGTTGTTCATCCTTGAAGAACTCTCTTTTTCAAATCCGTATTGCTGGGTTCATTGGGTTCGCTTACGCTCGCACGAACAGGCGCGATGCTCGAAAGAATATACCGGTTCCTCGATGAACTTGGCGAAGTCGGAGTACTGACAGGTGATTTTTTCCGGTACTTGGTGCGCCGCCCGTTTGAAGGACGCCTGTTGCTCGATCAGCTCGAAGCGGTCGGCGTGAAATCGGTCAACGTCGTCAACCTGACCGCGATTTTTTCCGGGATGGTACTAGCGCTGCAGATGGGGCAGTTCCTGGCGAAGTTCGGCGCGAAGATCTACGTCAGCCGGATCATGGGACTCTCGCTGTTGCGCGAGATGGGACCTGTCCTGAGCGCGCTGATGGTCGCGGCGCGCGTGGGCGCGGGAATCACGGCGGAGCTCGGCACGATGAAGGTGACGGAGCAGATCGACGCGATGCGATCGCTCGCCACCAGTCCCGTCAAAAAGCTGGTAGTGCCGCGCGTGCTTGCGACTATCATCATGCTGCCGGTGCTGACGATGCTGGCCGACGCGGTTGGATTGTTCGGCGGGCTGGTTATTGCGGTGACTCAGCTCGGCGTCAGCGCCGATTACTTTTACAGCTCGTTGATTCAGAACGCACAGCTCGGCGACTTGCTCAGCGGACTTGGGAAGTCGGTGTTTTTCGGCTTCGAGATTGCGATAATCGCTTGTGCGAAGGGCCTCTCAGCGACGGGCGGCGCGGACGGCGTCGGACGGGCGACGACCTCGGCGGTGGTGGCGGCGTCGATCACGGTGCTGATCTCGGATTTCTTTTTGACCAAGTTTTTTCTATCGATCTGATGGCGAGCAACGGACCAAAGAAATTTATCGAGGTGCGCCAGCTCTGCAAGAGCTTCGGCGGCAAGCCGGTGTTGCAAGGCGTCGATCTCGAAGTCTTCGAGGGCGAGACTCTGGTCGTGCTCGGCGGAAGCGGCGAGGGCAAGAGCGTCATGCTGCGGCATCTGAATGGTCTCGAGCGGCCCGACCGCGGCGAGGTTATCGTCGAGGGGCGGCGGCTGAACGATCTCAGCGAAGACGCGATGGCCGACGTCCGCAAGGAAGTCGCGATGGTGTTCCAGGGCGGCGCGCTGTTCGATTCATTCACGGTGTTCGAAAATGTCAGCTACCCGCTGCGCGAGCATGGCGCGATGGACGAGCCTGCAATCGCGCGGCGGGTCACCGAGTTGCTCGAGATGGTCGGGATGACGCGCGTCGAGCATCTTTATCCGGCGGAGTTATCGGGCGGAATGAAAAAGCGTGTGGCTCTGGCGCGGTCGATCGCGCTGCAGCCCAAGGCGGTGCTGTACGACGAGCCGACCACTGGATTGGACCCCCTGGTGACGCACAAGATAAACTTGCTGATTCGTGGATTGCAGCGGCAGTTGGGTTTTACCTCGGTGGTGGTGACACACGATCTCAAGAGCGCGTTTATGGTCGGCGATCGCTTCGCGCTGCTGGACCAGGGACGGATCAGGTTCAGCGGCACGGCGGATGAAGTGCGGGCGACCAGCGACGAGCTGATACGCGAGTTCGTGGAGATCTCGCTATGATGAAAGTGATCGCATCGCGAGGCGCGCGTGGCTGACTCCGCGTACGCGCGAGTGCGGGTAGGCGCGCTGATCGCGGTGGGACTCGGAATCCTGTGCTTCGCGATCCTGACGATTGGACATGGCACGCAATTGTTCACTCGCACCGAAATCCTGCAGGCGCATTTCGAGCGAATCAACGGTCTGCAGACTGGAGCTCCGGTGACGCTGTCGGGAGTGCGGATTGGCGCGGTCGATTCGATAATGTTTCCGCCCGAACCCGAGAACGGCTACGTGGTCGTAAAAATCTGGGTCGAACAATCCGCGGCGGAGCGGGTGCGGACCGATTCCATCATGCAGATACATTCGATGGGCCTGCTCGGCGACAAGTTTGTCGCGCTGACGCCGGGGACAGCGGCCGCGCCGCCGGCGAATCCGGACACTGTCCTCGCTTCGATAAATCCGATCGACTACGAGGCAATCCTGCAGCGCGAAGGCACTGACGATTTGATCGCGAATGTGATGGCGATCTCCGGGTCGCTGCGCGCGATACTCACCTCGATTGAAAACGGGCACGGGCTGGTGAGCGAACTGGTGCGCGGCGAGGACGCCAACGAGCCGCGGCATCGGCTGACGCTCGAATCGATTCAGGTGACGCTCGATCACGTGGACAAGCTGTCGGTTGCGCTGAGCCAGGTGATGGACCGGGTCAATAAGGGACAGGGATTGATCGGTGCGATGCTGAGTAACGACACCGATGGCAAGCGGTTCCTCGACAACCTGTCGGATACGGCTGCGAAGATTCGTCAGACCAGCGCGAGGATGGACACCTTGATCGCGCGGTTCGACAAGGCCAACGGAATTTTGCCGCAACTGATGGAGAACAAGGATTTCTCCGACGACGTGCTGCCGAGCTTGCGCCAATCGTCGCGCGATTTGAGGGACATCCTGCAGAAGATCAACTCGAGCAAAGGCACCGCGGGCATGCTGGTCAACGACCCCACGCTCTACAAGCAGCTGACCGGTTTCATGGACAATGGCGGAGGCTGGGGAATTCAATTCATCAACGGCTTTTACAATTTGACCCATCCGCTCGGGCGTCCGTCGCCCGTAGCGGGCCCGCAGCCGGTAATGATGACGGCGTCGCAGGCAGGATCGTGCAGCTCGCAACCGGCGCCGACCACGGTGTCGGCGGCGATTCCGGCAATTGTGGAACCACCGTCCAGCATTGAAAATTCGTCCACGACAAAGTGACTATCACTGGAGAAACGCGGTCGCTTGTTGGAGATGTCTACGCTATCTTAGCTCGTTATGAGGCTTGAATTACCGATGATCACGCCGCGGACATTGCTTTTGAGTGCGGGCGCCGGACTGATCGCCCTGTTTGTCGTCGGATGCTCGACAGTTAAGAGCGGAACGCTGAGTCCCGGGATGACGCCCGATCAAACGGTGCAGTCGATGGGCGAGCCCGACCTCAAGGACACCATCGCGGATCCCAATCACAACGGCGCCACCGTGCTGCGATACGTCTGGCTCGAGCCGGGCAAGGCGGCAATCTTCGGCTCCGACGAGCGCCTCGCAAGCGTGCAGGATGTCGAGACCAACACCAAGCAGAAGGTCGAGGAGCAGGCTCATGCCGAGGCAGTGGCATCAGGGCCGCCGCAGCGATTCGACCCGATTGAGACGCCGCTCGACTACCTGTTCTATCCGGTGAAGGCGGCAACGATTTATTTCGGCGCCGGCCTCAATTGCGCCGCGAGCGCTGTCTGCCAGAAACCGCAGCTTCCTCCGCCGTCGGCTGGATAGGTAGAAATTTGTAGAAATTTCCAGATTGATGGTGCAGCCGATTTTTAAATCGGTCGGGAGCGGCGAACTTCCACATTTTCGTTTGCCGTCGATCGTCTCAGAAAGCTACGCAAACATCGCACTTTATCGTTTCAGAAGCCACGCAAACATTGCACTTTTTTATTTTTCCGCTAGCTCGTAGTGGAAATAACGGCGTCATAGTGTTATCATAGGAACACTAACTGTGATTCTTTGGAATCTTAGGAAGCAGACAGCCGCAGGAGTGGACTTTATGTTCATAACTATGAGACTGTTGGGTGGCGCTGAAAGCTGAACGATCGTTTAGTAGCAGCTGCCCCGAAATTCGAGAGCATGAAGGCAGGTACGGCGACAATCACAGGAATCTGATTTTGGCATTCCATTATCCATCGGTCAGAGTTCAAGACTGACCGGTCATCCACCAGGTAAAAACTCCAACGCTACAACGGACGGAATACGAACGATGAAAAAAGAAACTCTCGGTCAGGTCCTCAAACAGCGGCGCGGCGCCTACAACTACACTCAGCGTGAACTCGCGCGCAAACTCGGGGTCAAGGCGAGTCACGTCGCGTACCTCGAAAACGGTCGGCGCCGCCCTTCCCTGTCGCTGCTGTCGCGGATCGCGGATACGCTCGAGCTCGACAAGAGACGGCTGTTCCTGCTGGCGCATCCTGAAGCGCAGTGGATTATCAGTGAAAAGCGTGAAGCGTCGCCTGCCAGCCGGGCTGAAGACTCATGGCGCCGGTTTGCGGGAGATCGCGGGACACTGGCGCGTCACAAGGTGACCGAGCGGGAATTGAAGGTCCTGAAGAACGTGAACATGCTCGGCCGCGTGTCGGGGCCGAATCAGTACCTGTTCATCCTCAACGCGATTCGCCAGGCGGTCGACGAAGAGTAGCCGCGCGCGGACGCCCGCACTTCAAGTTCCCTTGGCCTGAGGCACGCCGATTCCAACGAGGAATTCGGTGCGCGCGGTCATGGGATCGCGCGCTACCGCCTGGTTGTAATCGGTCATGAGCGCTCGCGCGTCCTGCGAGCACATCACTGCGTCATCTCCATCAACCCCGGTCATTTTGCGATGTCAACCCGTTGAGGGTGCTCATGCTATGGTCTAGGCTGGTGATGGAAGCGTAGTTTCGATGAAGATCGATATCGACCTCAAGTCCGGATTTCTGCAGAACCTCAAGCGTGAAGTGCTGGACTCGCTCAACACCGAAGAGCGCGCGATCATCGAGGTCTCGACCGGCGAGATGGGCAACAAGCCTGACGCAGTGAAGCTCGGGTGGCTGAAGATGCGGACCAAGGAAACCTGGACCAAGCAGCGCTACACGAAGGCGCTCGGCCGCACGATGGAAAAACTGCGCGAAGCAGTCGCCGCTGCCGAGAAGAATAAAGGCGACTGAGCAGGCCGCCCGTCATGGCTCGATTCGCGCCACCCGGCGCTTGCCCACCTCGAGCACCTTGTGCTCCCCCGGTACGAAGCGGAAATTCACGTCGGTTATTGTGCGGCCGTCGACCCGCACCGCGCCCTGGCTCACGAGGCGGCGAGCCTCGCTTGTCGAAGGCGTGAACTGTAGCTGCTTCATCAGTTCGCAAATCCAGAGATCCTCGGCGATTCGATAGACCTGCGCGTTGGCGGGAACCTCGCGACGCTGATGCTTGCTCTCGAAGTATTCCTCGGCGCGAGTTGCCGCGGCCGCGCCCTGGTATTCGCTGACGATCATGCGGGCGAGTCGCTTCTTCGCTTCCATCGGATGCATCCCGCCCGACTTCACTGCCGCGATCTCTTCGGGCGTCGCATTCGTCAGCAGCTCGTAGTATCGCACCATCAACTTGTCGGGCACCGACATCAGCTTGCCGTACATATCCTCCGGCTTCTCGGTCAGGCCGACATAGTTGCCGAGCGATTTCGACATTTTGCGCACACCGTCGAGGCCTTCGAGCAGCGGCATCGTCATCACCACTTGCGGCGCCTGTCCGAAGTGCCGTTGCAGGTCGCGGCCGACCAGCATGTTGAATTTCTGGTCGGTGCCGCCAATCTCGAGGTCCGCCTTCAATGCTACCGAATCGTAACCCTGAATCACGGGATAGAGCAGCTCGTGCAGGAACAGTGGCTCCTCGGCTGCCAGGCGCTTCTCGAAGTCGTCACGCTCCAGCAGGCGAGCGACGCTCAAGGTCGCCGCGATTTTGATCAGCTCCGCGATGTCCAGGCCGTTCATCCATTCGCTGTTGAAACGGACTTCGGTGGCCTCGTGATCGAGAATCTTGAACACCTGCTCGCGATAGGTGTTCGCGTTGCGCTCGATCTCGTCGCGCGACAGCGGCTTTCGCGTCTCGGAACGTCCGGTGGGATCGCCGATCATCGCAGTGAAATCGCCGACCAGGAAAACCACGGTATGTCCGGCATCCTGGAAAGTGCGCAACTTCTTGAGCGTCAGGCTGTGACCGAGATGCAAGTCGGGCGCGGTGGGATCCATCCCGAGCTTGATCCTGAGCGGCCGGCCGAGCGCAAGCTTGCCCGCCAGTTCCGCCGGAGAAATAACCTCGACGGTGCCGCGGGCGAGCGCCGACGCCTCTTCATTCGCCTGATTTTCCTTCACGTTCCGCTTCGTCAATTCTGTACGCTCGCGTTTCAAGCTCTCAAGCGTACAGGAATTTTGACGGGGCGGAATAGTCCGCCGGCCGCGACTCGCCAGGGCGAACTATCCGCGCTCAGCCGCGCGGTCGCCCTGAAGATGCGTTCGCTTGCGCGCGGCCATCATCTCGCGGCATTCGCGGGTGGTTTTCACTCGACGCCTCGGGATCATGCCGAGTTCCCGCAGCCCTCGTTTCACAATGCCGAGTGCGTGTTCGTGGATCATGCCGACCTCGCGCAGGCGAAATTCACGATGCGGAAACTCCAGCTTGCCGGCTTTGCGAGCGTGCGAAAAGGTTCGCCGATGCACGCCGAAACAGGTCGGTCCGTAGAGTTCGCCGAGGAGCCACAGCGCGATTTCGTCGAGACCTCGCATGCACCATCCGATGCACTGGTAGTCGTCGATCGCGTTGGTAGCGACTACGCAGGCATTCGGCGGCAACTCGTCCGCCACCAGGCGCCTGGTCCGCCCGCTGTGCAGCACTTCGCGCAGGCGAAAATAAAAACGCAGGGCGTCCTCTGCTCTCCGGAAGCGGGTCTTGTTTTCGTCCAACATTGCAGCCTCTTTCCCGGGTGAAAAATTATGAGATCGCTCGAAAGCGTGTGCGATGGAGCCAGCCGAGCCCCTCTCGCATCTGCGCGAACAGTTTTGCTATTCGAGCTGGACGCGAAAAATTGCCCGCACCAACGCGACGAGGGTTCCAATAGGTTGATGCTTAGCGCGCGGTTCGACAAAAAGTCAACAGAATGATTACTCGGTAAGACAATTTGTTACTAATGAAGTCGCTGAATGTACTTTAATTACGCTGATTGTAGCGATTCATCGCGGCCTCGAGTCCGTGCTCCGCAATTGCCTCGACCGCAAGCGCTGCACGTTCGAACAGCGGCGCCATAGCCTGTCGTTCGCCGGCAGTCATCGCGCGCAGCAGGTAGTCCTTGTTTTCTTCAGTCTTCGGCTGCCGGCCGGGTTCCATTTCGATTTCGTTGGTAAACTCCGGGGGCCGGCCGATTCCGATTCTGACGCGGATGAAATCATTGGTTCCGAGCGATTCCGCGATCGAGCGAACCCCACGATTGCCGGCGTCTCCGCCGCCTTGCTTGATTCGGAGACGGCCCGCTTCGAGATCGAGCTCATCATGCAGGACGATCAAATTTTGGGGAGGAATCTTGAAATATCCGAGCAGATCGGAAATGCACTCGCCGCTCAGATTGTAAAAGGTCTGTGGCTTGACCAGCAGCGCGGGTTTTTCAGCCAGCGTGGTTTCAGCGGTTACGCCCTTGAATCTGCGGCGGTTCAGGTCGACGCCTTTTGCTTTCGCGATTCGGTCGATCGTGACGAATCCGGCGTTGTGACGCGATCGCGAATATTCCTCACCGGGATTGCCGAGCCCCGCCACCACCCATTGAATCTTCGAGAGCGATTCGGAGTCGGATTTCTTCGCGCGCGATGAACGGAAATTTCCGAACAGACGCTTGATCGCTGCCATCGAATTCAATCGCTCATGCGCGAACGCGGCGCTTCGATTTTAACGGGGTGGCGCGCACCAGCGGCGCGAGCGCCTTGAACAGGGCGTCCATCTCGGCCGGAGTTCCAATCGAAATCCTGAGCGCATCCTGCAGCAGCGGCGTCGCAAAATGCCGGACCAGGATTCCAGCGCGGCGCAATCCGCGGGTGACCGGGGCCATGTCGCGCCCCGGCATCCGCGCCAGCACGAAGTTCGCCTGCGACGGCGGGACCTCGAAGCCGAGCTTGCGCAGCCGCGTCTCGGTAAGCGCGCGCGTTCGTATCACCTTGGCGACATTGCGGCGCATCCAGGCTGCGTCGCGCAGGGCCTCGGCTCCGGCGGCCAGCGCGACCCGGCTCAGGTTGTACGAGTCCTTGACCTTCATCAGCGCGTCGATCACCGGCGGATGCGCAAAACACAGGCCGAGCCGCATCCCCGCCAGCGAGTATGACTTCGACAGCGTGCGCAGGACGACAACATTGCGATGGCGGCGCAGCAGGCCGAGCGCATTCTCGCCGGCGAAATCCACGTAAGCTTCGTCAATCACGAGCAGTCGTCCGTCAAGGCGTTTCGCCAGCGCACCCAGGCTGCGCGCCGGAGTCAGGGTGCCCGACGGCGAATTGGGACTGCATACGATAGTGAGATTGGCGCGGGCATCGGCGAGAGCGTCGAGCGGCAGCGCGAAGTCGGCGCCGAGCGGGATATGAAGGATTCGGGCCTCCTGCACCAGGGCCAACGTATCGTACAGCGAATAGGTCGGGACGGGATAGGCAACGGTGTCGCCTTCTCCGAGCGTCGCGCGAAACACCATCGCGAGCAGTTCATCTGAACCGTTGCCTGCGAGGATCATGCTCTGCGGAATCGAGAAGATTTTCGCGGCGCTCGCCACGAATTCATCGGCACGCGGCGCCGGATACAAGCGTAGCGCAGACCCCGAGATCGCTTTCGCGACCGCGCGTCGCACTCGCGGCGACGGCGGGTACGGATTCTCGTTGGTGTTGAGCTTGATCAGGCGCTGACCGGAACGCGGCTGCTCGCCGGGCCGATACGGCGCCATGTTTTTGATCGATTCGCGAAACATGGGTGAATTATGAATCGAGCGGCAGCTTGATTCGACTACCCGTCCGCGACGACCGATAGCACGCCTCGATAGCTTCGACGGCGCGCAGTCCGTCGATACCGTCGGGCGAGGGCTTCACGCGGCCCTGGATCGCGCCGACGAAATTTTCAGCGAGTGCGCAGGACGGAGCAAGCAGATCGCGCGGATCGAAACGGCTCATCACGTCCTCGCGCGAGAATCCGGGAGCCGGACTGCCGTCGGCTTTCAGAATCGAGATATCGTTGCGCGGATACCCTGCCATCACCCTGCCCTCGGTGCCGTAAATCTCGATTGCCGACAGCGGGGGCATGCTGCTCCAACTCGCATCGACGACGCCGATCGCACCCGACTTGAAATGCAGGATCATCGCGCCGGTGTCATCGACTTCGATCTGCTTGGCGAGGATTCCGACCTGTCCCGAGACAGAAGCGACCTCGCCGATGAACCAGATGGCAAGGTCGGCAACGTGGACGCCCAGATCGAGCATCGCGCCGCCCCCGGCTTCCGAAGCCGTCGTGAACCACTTCTGTCCCGGCGCCCATAACTGTGGCCCGCCGTGCGAAAGACGTGCGCGAATGAAATTCGGAATCCCGATTGCGCCGCTCGTGAGTGCATCCTTGATAGCGCGCTCGATTCCGCCGAAACGCCGTTGCATCGCGACCATCAGCACTCGATTAGCTTTCGCCGCGGCGCCGACCATCTTGCGCGCCTCGGCCGCGGTCGGAGCCATCGGCTTTTCCACCAGCACATGCGCGCCCGCATTGAGCGCCTTCGCCGTAAATTCGCAGTGCAGATGATTCGGCGTGAAGATTCCAACCGCATCGGGCCGCTCGCGCGCCAGCATTTCGTCGAAATCCGAGTAGACTTTCGGGCGCTGCGCGTCATGCGGCGAGAGCGCCTGCGCAACCCGCTCTGCTTTGTCGACGGTGCGGCTCTGGATCGCGACGATTTGTGCGTCGGCGACGCTCGCGAGCGCTGGAAGATGCGCGCGCTCGGTAATCGCGCCGGCGCCCGCAATCGCAATCCTGATCATTGCGAGCGTACGCGGTGACTTCCCGCGCGCTTCGGACTCTTGTTCGAATGACGGATCGGGCCGGTCGAGTCGAGCATCCACTGGATGTACGGAGGTGAGCCGCGATCCGCGTTCAACGCCAGCACTTCGGGCACCTCGTAGGTGTGCAGCTCGCGGACGCGGGTTTCCACCTTCATATAAAGCAATGCGCGAGTCTTTATGATCAGCAGGTACTCGCGATCGTCCTCGACGCCGTCGCGCCATCGATAGATCGAGCGAACCGGTCCGACGATATTGACGCAGGCCGCCAGTCTTTCGTCGACCAGGGCGCGCGCGATCACGACAGCCAGTTCCTCGCTTCCGGCGGTCACCAATATCACCCGCATTTTATGAGGGGTTCGAGCCGGCATTTCAGCTCTGCGCCTCGCGCACCAGGCGCTTGCGCAACTCGGCAGGAGTGCATCGATACTTGAACGCCTTGCGATCGTTCACAAACAAAACCGGCACCTCGATTCCGAAGCGCGCTTCGAGTCCGGGGTCGCCATCAATCTCGATACGCTGAATGCGCGCGTCGAATTTCGGCAGCTCGGCCGCAATCACTTCTTCCATCTCGTGGCACAAGGGGCAGTCGTTTCGAGTGTAGAGAATCAGCTCTATCATGAATCCGCGGCGGTTCATCCGCGCATCAAGGTACTTTAGCGATCGTGACGGAGGACTCCAAGCCGCACGAGGACCGATTCGGTCGCGGGGCACGGCGATAAGCCTGCGCGCGGGCGCGATCGCGCCAGCATTCGCAGATGTGCCGCGAGCAGCATCACGTCCGCCCATCGGTCGATATCGTACCATGCAGGGCCCAGCGCGTACCGAAGGCCGGCGCGTTCAAGACGCTTGATGGTTGACTCGAATACATTGCGCGTGCCCCATCGGGTTCCGGTGAAAATTGGAGGCATCGCGCCGCGCACGCCGATTGCGTAGTAGCCGCCGTCGAGACTCGGCGCGATCACGACTCGATTGCGGCGGAGTAAGCCGACGCTGGTTGCGAGCAGCGCGGCTGGAAGCGAAGGCGTGTCGGTACCGATTAGCAGCGCGCCGTTGGACGAAAACCGCTCGAGCGAACGCGCCATCCGCCGTCCGAGCGAGCCGTCTCCCTGGTCGATCAGCCCAGCCCCAAATTGCCGCGACAACCGCCTGAAGTATTTGCTGCGCCCGGCACCGTCCGGTGCGCTGCCCGCGATGACGATGCGAGCGGAGCGAAGTGCGGCTGCCTTTGCGATCGCGTCGCGAATGAATGCGTCGGACAATGCGGCCGCTGCCGCAGGCGTCATCGAGCCGATCAGCCTGGTCTTGACCTGGTGCTCGATGGGCTCGCGGCAAAATACGATCAGCGCTGGCCGCGACTCTGCCACTTCTTCACTGTTTCATCGGCTCACTTGATCGTGTTCGGACGAATGATGTTTATCGGCATCCCAAGTGTTTTCTTGATGAAGTTCGCCACCGAAGTGATCGGCTTCGGCACGATCGACGGGTCGCTTACCGGACCTTTGACGTGGAAGTAGGCCGCGACCAGTTTGCCGGTGCCCGAGCCGATGCGTTCACCTATCAGCGGAATATGGTTCAAGACCCAGTCCACCGTGTCGAACGGAAACATGCCGACCTCCATATCGAGGGTGCCGTTGCCGAACTGGATACTGCCGCTCGCCGTAATATCCATCACCGGACCCTTGAGCGCGAAATTGTCGGTATAGAAGAGGCCGCCCTTGCCCTTGAAATCGGTAAAGATCGTCTTGAATGGAACGCCGTTGACGCGCGGGTCCGGAATCTGCGCGCTGAGCCAATTCTTGATGTCGATAAAACTGAGCAGGCGCGAGAGCAGCGTAAACTTGTTGAGGGTCCCGTCGCGGACCGTGATGGTCATGTCGCCGGCGAGGGTCTCGAAGAAGTTGGTATCGGTGTTGGCCCACAAATCTGTGGCGAGAAAAAGATGGCCCAGCAACGGTGACTGCTTGTTCTTGCCGCCCAGCATAAAGAGCGGCGCGGGATCCATGTCAGTGGCGCTGCCCATGATGCGGATCCAGTTATCCGGAGCGCGGCCAACGAGTTCGAGATTCATCTTTCCGCGATAGGCGATGGCGCTCATATTGTAGACGCGCCAATTGCCGGCAGGGTCGCGGGTGAAATCGGTCTTGGCGTCGGTCATCTGAAAGGCGGACAGGTTTGCGGCCCGCGCTTCGATGTGGCCGAGGCATGGAACCGGAAAATGGATCGGTGGCGTGGCCGGCGACCACGGCATCCGCACAAAAGTCAGCACCTCGAGATCGAGCTTCTGCACGGTGGCGTCGATACGAATCGAGGGATGAGTATAGTCGGCGACGGTGACGCGGAAATTGATGTTCTGGTTCTCGAGCTTCGAACCGGGCATCGCGAGGATGATCTCCTTGTGATGCATCGTGAGCGTCGCCCCCTGGACCAGAATCGGCGCGCGCAGGAAGTTGAATTTCACGTCGCCTTTGGCGAGCGTCAGTTTGCCCTCGGGGATCAAGCCGCCCGGAGTGCTGGGATTGCCGTTGACGACCACCTTGCCGCCAATCGGCCCCGTCACACTGAAGTCGGACGGATCGACCAACAGGGTCAACCACAACTGCGACGGGAAATCGTGGAGGCCGAGCGTCAGATCGCGGACAGTGACGCCTTGCTTCGCGAAATTCACAGTCCCGTCGAGGGTCGCATTGCCACCAGTCGCGGCCAGCATCACATTGGCGAATTTGATCGAGGTCGGATCGATAGTGACGGTGCCGCGTGAAACCTTGAGCGGGCCGGGCGAACCCTTGATCGTAAGTACGGTGCCGATGGCGTCCGCTCGCACCTGGTAAACCCTGGGCGGAGACAGCGTCTTCACGCTCAACTTTCCGGAGGCGGTCGCGACTGTCTCGACGCGGCCACTCAAGCGCTCGAGGCGGTCGCGCTCGCGCAGTTGATACACCTCGAGGAACCTGGCGATGGCGGGATAGAGTTCGTCGAGGTTTGCGCTGAGGCTAACGCTGGTCTTGTAGTCGGCGCCCTCGATTCCATTGCTCAGGTTGGCGCTGGCGACCAAGTCGTGGACGACAGAGTTGCCGAATTTCGCGGTTCCCTGCGAAATCGTGAGCAAGCCCTTCGAGTAGCTGATCTGAGCGCTGAGATTCGAGACCGGCGGCAGTTTCGTATCCGCGGGAATTGTAAACCCGACATCCTGAACGGTGCCGCTGACCACGAGATTCTTGCGAATCGTGTCGAGCGGCGCGGTCTTGATTTCTTCGAGCGCCGCACTGAGGGTAGCGTCACCGATGGTGACCTTGCCGGGTCCGAGCCGCTTGAGCACGTTGACCACATCGGCAGGCAGATGGCGAACCGCGAGCAAGCGCTGCTTGACCGCGGCCGCGTCGAGGCGAAATCCGCCGAGATGGATTCCCAGCTCCGGCTGGTTGCTTTGCGGAGCGACCAACTCGGTGTCGCCAGACAGCACCGGAGTATTGACGTGGCGCAGGACGATATTCTTGAAAGCATATTTGCCGTCGGTAATTTCGAATTCGGCGCGCAAAGAGTAGGCGCCCAAATCTTCGGGCGCAGCGAGCCGTTTGCTGACCAGCGTGAGCTTCTTCGCCTCCGCATCGCTCTCGCCGGTTACAGAGCCGTCGTCGTGGAGCAGGAACTTGACCGTGCTCTTGACCGTCCCGACCAGCGAGAAACCCTCGACCTCGATTCCCTCGAGCGGTACGTCCCAGGTCCACAGCTCGCCATGCGCAAATTCGCCCGCCGGTTGATCCTTGCCGATGCCGAGGCTGAATTTCCCGCTCATTCGCGCTCCGGAAACCGGCGAGCTGACGAGCGCGCCGCTGAATCCAAGTAGCCATCGAAAAGGGTCATGGCGGGTGCGGTAAGCGACGATTCCGACGTGATTGCCGACCTCGGTGCCGTCGGCGTAACGCACGGTCGCGTCTACAGCCTCGACCCGCCAGCAGATCCGCGACAGTGCGTGCAATGCGTCCTGGAGCGCGTCGATCATTGGCGTCCCGGGACGCGGAATTGGGATCGCGGCCGGGTTCGTTTCGGTTACCGGGAGAGTGATTTCGGGCTGGGTCGCGGTCAGCCGATAGAGCGGCAGTCCGGTGCTGACAAAAATCGAATGATACGAAATGACCGCGCTGAGGGATTTCAGCTTGACGATTTGTTGTCCGTTGGCGATGACCTGCGGCTGGTCGAGGACCACTATCAGATGGGTGCTGAGATGAACCGAGCTGGAGCGCGGAATAATTTCTACGCCGGTGCGGTTGCGGACCGAGGCCAGAACATAAGCGACGATATGTTCGCGGTTGACCGCGATAAGCACCGCCGAACCGCCAATAAGGACCGCCAGGATGAGCGCGGAAACCGCGGCGATTCGGACCAGTCTCATGATTGCCGTGACGCCATCGGTGCGTCCGGCGTTACGCAGTCCGCCCGGCCCACTGAGCGATCAGTTGCCTTCGGCCATCTCCGACGGAGGCGCGTCGATGTATCCCGCACGATGCTTGTTCCTGAGCCCCGTCTTGAGCACGCGGTTTCGGAGCCGCACCGACTTCGGAGTAACCTCGACCAGCTCTTCCTCGTCGATCCACTCCAGCGCCGCATCGAGTGTTGGGATGCGCGCCGGCGAAAGTCTAATCGCTTCGTCGTGGCCCGACGCGCGCATGTTGCTGAGCTTCTTTTCACGGCACACGTTGACCGGCAAGTTTATCTCGCGCGCATACTCGCCGACGATCATTCCCTCGTAAACCGGCTCGCCGGGTCCGACGAAGAATATACCGCGCTCCTGCAAATGGAAGATCGCGTAAGGTGTGCTCACGCCCTCGCGATCGGAAATCATCGCCCCATTGGCGCGCGAGCGGATCGTTCCCGACCACGGCGCGTAGCCGTTGAACAGCGTATTCATCAGGCCGTTGCCGCGCGTGCTCTCGAGAAAGCGGCCGCGAAATCCGATCAGTCCGCGCGCCGGAATGTCGTACTCCAGGCGCACGCGATTGCTCGCATGCGTGACCATCGTGCGCATCTTGGCCTTGCGCGTCGAGAGCATCTGCGTGACCGTGCCGATGTATTCGGAAGGGATGTCGATGACCAGCATCTCCATCGGCTCGAGGACCTGGCCGTCGACCTGCTTGGTAATGACGGTGGGCTTCGAGACCTGCATCTCGTAGCCTTCGCGGCGCATGGTTTCGACGATCACGGCGAGCTGCAATTCGCCGCGGCCCATCACGCGCCATGATTCCGGCGATAGTTGCTCGACGCGAGTGCTGACGTTGCGTCGCGCCTCGAATTCGATTCGCTCGCCGAGCTTGCGCGAGGTGACGAATTCTCCTTCGCGGCCCGCCCACGGCGCATTGTTCACCGAGAAAGTCATCGCCACGGTCGGCTCGTCGATGCGAATCGGCGGCAGCGCGCGCGGATTCTCGAGGTCGGCGATCGTCTCGCCGATCGCGATGTCCTCGACGCCGGCTACTATCACTATCTCGCCCGCGCTGGCGGTATTGCGCTCGACGCGCGTCAGCCCCTGCCATCCGTAGATATGGGCGACCTTGCAGACGACGGTCTTGCCGTCGCGCCGGCATAGCGAATAGTTCTGCGATGCCGTCATCGAGCCGGCGATGATTCTGCCGACTGCGAGGCGGCCAACGTAATCGTCGTAGTCGATGTTGTTAACCTGGAATTGCAAGGTCGCGTCGGGATCGACTTCCGGGCCCGGCAAATGCGCGACGATCGCGTCGAACAGCGGCACCAGGTTTTCGCTCGGGACGTCGAGCTTGAGCGACGCGGTGCCCGCGCGCGCCTGGGTATAGAGCACCGGAAAGTCGAGCTGGCTTTCGTTGGCGCCGAGGTCGATGAACAAATCGTAGACCTCGTCGAGCACCTCGGGCGCGCGAGCGTCGGCGCGATCGATCTTGTTGATGCATAGAATCGCGGGCAGGTTCGACTCGAGCGCCTTCTTGAGGACGAAGCGCGTCTGCGGCAGCGGACCCTCGCATGCGTCGACCAGCAGCAGGACGCCGTCGACCATCGACAAAGTTCGCTCGACCTCGCCGCCGAAGTCGGAATGGCCGGGGGTATCGACGATGTTGATGCGGGTGTCGCCCCACAGGATCGAGGTGTTCTTGGCCATGATCGTGATGCCGCGCTCGCGCTCGAGCGCATTGGAATCCATCACGCGATCGATGACCTGCTCGTTGGCGCGGAACACGCCCGACTGCCGCAGCATCGCGTCGACCAGAGTAGTTTTGCCGTGATCGACGTGCGCGACGATCGCTAAATTTCTTATGTCTGGGCGTCTCATATTGTGCTGAATACTAAAACGCGGCCGAGCCTCCTCAGGTTCGCCCGCGCGAAACATATTGTATCTGTCGCTGGGCACAGAGTAAACGCGGGGGTACGAACGCGCAGCGAAACACTCCCGTAACGGTGAGAGAGGATGATCGCAGGACGCTAGGGCGAGGGCGGCGAGCCCAAGGGCTGGTTGTGCTGGAGCTTTTGGAGCAGGTCTGCGACGTCTTCGACTTCGGTGACGCGCCAGTAGCCGTCGGGGCCGCGCGCCAGGTGTATTCTCCACCGCCGCCCCTTGTTGTCCGTGAAGTCGGTGGCCGCGGTGTCGCCGTTGCGATGCAGCAGCACGAGCGAGGCCGCAACCGCAGCGCCCGGCATCTGCACCTCGTGAGCGCCGTCATCAACTTTCTGGATAGCCCACTGTCTTGCGACCTGCGCCATCGGCTTGGTTAGCAGATCAATAGCCGCGTTCCCGAGCATCGCGCTCAGCGGATCGTTGCCGCCCTGCTTCTGCACCATCTCCTGGCCCGCCTTCTTCACCACGCTCTCGAAATCGACGTACTTGGCCGCTTCATCGCCGTCGCGCGCGTCGATCGCCTGCTTCAGCCGCAGTACGGCGAAGGTCGGAGTACCGGGCAGGTAAAACACGGCCCATCCAGCGACGACGGCAAGAATAAGGATCGCGGTGAAGTGGCGCAGTAGGAATCGCATCGCGACTCTATTCTGTCCGATCAGCGCGGCGAAAGCAGGCTGGCAGCCGCCTTGTCGAGAATCCAGATGACCTCGCCGTTATGCGGGGCCACGATCTGCGCGGGGAACTTGTCCGGGTCGCGCGGTCCTTCGAGCACATCTTTCACCGCGGCCGCCTTGCCCTGACCCGCCACCAGGAACATGACGAGCTGCGCGTTGTTGATGATCGGCGGCGTGAAACTCAGGCGCTTGGGCGGGTTCGCATCCACTTCGACTGCGACCACCATGCGCTGGGTTTCATGAATCGCGGGATCGCCCGGAAACAGCGACGCGGTATGGCGATTGTCGCCAAGCCCGAGCATCAGGAGGTCGAAGCGCGGGAATTCGCCGGCGCCGAGGCCGAACTGTTTGCGCAGTTCATCTTCATAAGCAAGGGCCGCCTTTTCCGGCGGGTCTTCGCCGCGCATCCGATGCACCTGGTCGGGTCGCAGGCCGAGCTTGCTGAGCATCGTGCGATTCGCCATCCCGTAGTTGCTCTGGGGGTCGTCGGGCGGGACGCATCGTTCGTCGCCCCAGAAAAACTGCACTTCCTTCCAATCGACGCTGAGGCGAAAGCGGGTCGCAAGCAGGTCGTAGGTGCCTGCGGGCGTCGAACCGCCCGAGAGACAGAAGGTGAACTCGCCGTGGGTGCAGATTGCCTCGCCGGCGATATGGGCAGTCTCCTCGGCGGCGCGGACGAAGAGATCCTGCTTGTCGTTCAGAATGATCAATTTAGGTTCAGACATGTCGCTACCTCGCGATCGCCTCGACGATTTCCCGGCGAAGAGCCTCCAGCGCTATGATTGTATCGTTCCCGCCGAGATGTACGCGAACTATGCGCCTGCCTTGCGCCGCGAGCGACTGGAAATCTCCCTGGTACTGCGCCTGGTTGAGTTGCCCGAAATCGTAGGGCTTACCGGGAATAGCAATCGAGTCGCGATGGTCCTGCGTGATTTGCAGGAACAACCCGGTGTTCGGACCGCCCTTGTGCAACTGCCCGGTCGAATGCAGGCATCGCGGGCCGTAGCCGAACGTCGTCGCGACGCCGTAGCGTTCGATAACCGCTTTGCGAATCGCGGCGATCTCCTTGTCAACGGTGGGGTTTGGCGCCACGTACGCCATCGCGGCGAAGTAATCGCCGGGCTTTGCGAGATTCATGAACGCGCCAAGCATCGCGCGAACGTCGCATTTGCCCCTCAGCGCGTCACCCGTAGCAGCACCAGAAAAAAGCGCGAGCTTGCCCTTCTCTGCAATCGGTTTCTGCGAGGGAAGCTGCTTGCTGCGCGCGAACTCGGCGAGGATGCGGCTGGTGTTGTCTTTGCTCTCCTGGACGGCAGGCTGCACGAACGGATCGACGCCGATCGCCGCGGCGATGACCGTCGACGCGATTTCCCAGCGCATGAACTCTTCGCCGAGATCGATTTTGTCCGACAACGTGATCTCCACGGTCGGGATGCCGGCCTGCTTGATCGACACGAACGCAGCGTCCTGGGCCGCATCGGCGCCGTTGCTCAGCTTCAGGTAAACGAACACGCGGTCCTTGCCGTAGAATTTCGCGTCGACCAGAGGCTCGTCGCAAACGGGAACGATACCGACACCGTCCTTGCCGGTGCACTCCGCTAACAATTGCTCGACCCACAGCCCGAACGAGCTGATCGGCGGCGAAATAATAAATGTGAGCTTGTCGCGACCCGCCTGCTTGAGCGCTCCCAGAGCCGCTCCCAGGCTCACAGCAGGATTTTCCTCGACTCGAACGCATCCGGCGGAGCTGTGCATCATTCGAATCGCGCGGTCTACCAGAACGGCCACGTCCATTCCGATCATCGCGGCCGGCACCAGCCCGAAGTAGGACAGAACCGCATAGCAGCCCACGACATCGGGAGGATTCAGAAAGACGCGCCGGAATCGATTTTCCTTCGCAATCGCAGCGAGCCTGGTTCCCGGATCGGTGATCGCAACGAAATGCGAACCCGCGGGATTCGACGACTTCGCTTTCACGCGCTCGAAGAAAGAATTCAAGTAGGACCACGTCTCGATTGTTTCGCCGGTCTTGGTCGCGACTACGAACAGCGTCTTCGTGATCTCGATGTTGCGATCGAGCGACCGAATAGCCTCGGGTACCGTAGTGTCAAGCACGCGAAGTTTCGGATAGCCGGGCGCGCTCGGAAATGTCGTAGCGAACAGCTCAGCGCTCTGCGACGACCCTCCCATCCCGAGCAGCACGACGTCGCGGAAGCCGGCACCTCGCACTTTGTCGGCAAACGACGCGAGATCCCTGACTCGCTCGGCCATCATCTCCGCAACCGTCAGCCATCCGAGCTCGTTGCTGATAGCTTGCTGCTGGGCCGCTTGCTTCGACCAGAGCGAGGCGTCTTTCTTCCACAGCCGCACGGAAAAATCGTTCTGGTCGAGTTCCTTGTATGCCGCGCTGACCTGGGAGTCGTAACCGGGCGTCGAAATGGTCTGCTGGTCGCGCGCGCCATCGACGATTGCCGCACCCAACTGCTTCAGGGGATTTTCGGCGCTGGCCATGGTTCGCTCGCTCCCGGTGAAAATGGTGAAAATTCGGTCCAGCGCACACTAACGCGCGAGCAATTTCAGAGCGCGCTCCACGACGTTGTCGACGGTGAAGCCGAAATGCTTCATCACGTCTTCAGACTTGCCCGACGCGCCGTAAGTCGTCATCCCGAGAATGTCGCCATCGAGCCCGACCCATCGGTACCACGACATCAGCGCACCGGCTTCGACGGCGAGCCTGCGGCGAATGCTCGGCAGCAGGACCGAGTCGCGATAGGCCTGATCCTGTTGCTCGAAAATATTTTCGCTCGGCATGCTCACGACGCGAACCGCCTTGCCTTTTTCTTCAAGCTTCGCTTTCGCATCGACGACCAGCTGCAGTTCGGATCCGGCTCCAAGCAAAATGATGTCCGCGGGACGGCCCGCAGTTTCAGCAATCACGTATCCGCCGCGACGTGCGCCGCTCGCGGGGGCCAGCTTCGTGCGATCGAGAGTCGGCACCTTCTGCCGCGAGAGCGCGAACAGGACAGGCCCGTGCGTATGCGTCATGGCGGTGCGCCACGCCTCGACGGCCTCGTTCGCGTCGCCGGGGCGAATCACGGTGAGATTCGGAATCGCGCGCAGAGAAGCTACATGCTCGATGGGTTCGTGCGTGGGGCCGTCCTCGCCCACGCCGATCGAATCGTGGGTGAAAACGAACACCACCTGGATTCCCATCAGTGCTGCGAGTCGAATCGACGGGCGCGCGTAGTCGGTGAAGCACAGGAAGCTCGATCCGTACGGGATAAACCCGCCGTGCAGCGCGATGCCGTTGAGGATCGAGCACATGCCGTGCTCGCGGATTCCGAAATGCGGATTGCGGCCGTCGAAATGCCCGCGCTCGAAATCGCCGCCGTCCTTGATGTCGGTGAAGGTGGATTCATTCAAGTCGGCGGATCCGCCGAACAGGTTCCAGACTTTTTTCGAGATCGCGGCCTCGGCTTGCGAGGCTGACACTCGCGTCGCGAGGCTATCCTTGGGCGTAAAGACCGGCAACTCGGCGTCCCATCCGGCGGGCAGCTCCTTCGCGAGCATCGACTGAAACTCGCCGGCCAACCCGGAATTCTTTTTGGAGTAGGTCTCGAACTTCGTGCTCCAATCCTTCTCCTGTTCCGCGCCACGCTCGACGCATTCGCGGAAATGCGCGAGCGCGTCGTCGGGAACAAAGAATGGCGGCTCGGTCGGGTATCCGTAAAATTCCTTGGTCAGCTTGACCTCTTCGACGCCGAGCGGATTGCTGTGTGCGGCCGACGTGCCCTGTTTATGCGGACTGCCGTAGCCGATGATCGAATGCACACGAATCAATGACGGCCGGCTGGTCTCCGCGATTCCATTTTCAATCGCTTTCGACAGCGCCTCGAGATCGTTCGCATCCGCGACGTCCTGGGTATGCCATTTGTAAGCGTCGAAACGTTTGACCACATCCTCGTCGAAGCTGAGCTCGGTACGCCCGTCGATGGTCACGTGGTTGTCGTCGTAAAGGTAGATGATGTTGCCGAGCCCGAGATGACCCGCGATCGACGCCGCCTCGCTCGCCACAC
The DNA here is from genome assembly GCA_963850125.1 of uncultured delta proteobacterium. Lineage (GTDB taxonomy): Bacteria > Desulfobacterota > Binatia > Binatales > Binataceae > Binatus. Next base: position 207,467 of record CAWKKB010000010.1, read on the forward strand.
CTTCCATCAGGTCGCCGTCGCTGCAGATGCCGAAAATGCGATGATCGAACAAGCCAGACTTGTCGCGATCGAAATGCGCCTCGAGATGCTTCGCCGCCATCGCCATCCCGACGCCATTGCCGAAGCCCTGGCCGAGCGGGCCGGTGGTGGTCTCGACGCCGGGGACGCACCAGTACTCGGGATGCCCCGGGGTTCGGCTGCCAAGCTGGCGGAACTGCTTGATGTCGTCGAGGGTGATGTCATAGCCGGTGAGATAGAGCAGGCTGTATAGCAGCATCGAGCCGTGCCCGGCCGACAACACGAAGCGATCGCGCCCGAACCATTTCGGATTTTTCGGATTGTGGCGCATGAACCGCGTGTAGAGCAGATAGCCAACCGGCGCCATGCCCATCGGCAATCCGCAATGGCCGGAATTCGCCTTCTGGACCGCGTCGATAGTCAGCACGCGGATCGCGTTGATACAGGTTTTGTCGAGGTCGGACCGGTTCACTTTGATTTGTGCCGCAGTAGCCAAGATTTCACCACGATTGGTTGAGGGCGGTCATCGAGTCCGCCGTTTTTGGTCCCTCATTGAATGGATTTCCGCCTGATCGAGCCGCGGTACAAGCGCGGCCACGTCAGCTCAAGGCCGTCGGTCACCAGTCCTTGTCGTCGTCGTCCTTGGTGTCGCCCGCCTTACGACGCATCACGTCCACACTGGTTTTCGCATCGCCCTTATGGCCGGCACCGAGCGCGGTGGCGAATCGTTCCGCGATCATCCGCATCACAGCGCCCTCTTCCGGATCGAGCGTGCTGCCGAGCGCAGCCAGTTGCGCCATCGCCAGCCGAATCGCGGCGATCGATCCGGCCATATCGCCTCGCTCGCGGCATGCGAGTGCGTCGCGCAAGCGCTCGCGCACGCCGGCAATCGCAGGCCGGGCGCGCTCGCCGATCACAATCTCGAGTTCGCCAAGATTCTGCGCGAGTTTCGTGAACGGATCGTCTGCAGGATTACTGAGCGGCACTACTGAATTGTTTCATCGGTACAAGTTTAGATGCAAGGCCGATCGATATCAGGTGGTCGCTGCCAGGAACGCTTCTCCGCTCGACGGCCGAAGGCCATCGGTTCTGCCCGTGAAGTAGCGCTGGATAAGATCGGCGGTGGATACGTGCCGGACCTGCGTGAAGTCGGCGTCGCGCGCCAGCGCCATCATCTCGGGCGGGCTAAAGAGACTGAGGAAGGGCGTCCCGGACGCGCGCGCGGATTTTTGGACCGCCTCCAGTTGATGACGATCCTCGGGGTCAAAGAGTTCCAGCGGCAGTATGAACGTCATGGCCAGCGTAGAGCCCGGCGCGAGCGTCGCGATCTGGCGCAGCGTAGCCGCGATCGCGTCCCTGGTGAGATACAAGGTGACGCCGGTGGAGGCCACCACCGCCGGCCGGCTCGCGTCGAAACCGGCGGCCGCGAGCCGCTCCCACCACGACGCGTGCGCCTCGAAGTCAACCGGCACCAGCTCTAGCCATTCCGGGATGCCGTAGCCGAGATCGATCAGGCGCTGCCGCTTCCACGCCTGAGGACCTGGCCGGTCCACCTCGAATATCCGAAGGTGGGAGGCTATCTCCGGCCGGCGCTGGGCGAAGGTGTCCAGGCCGGCGCCGAGGATAACGTACTGGGCGACGCCGTGGCCGGCGTGTTCGGTGATCAGGTCCTCAATGAAGCGAGCACGGGCCACGATTCCAGCTCGGAAGCCGCGGGTGGGTCCATGTCCGGACGCCGCCGCCATCCGTCATCCGGGGCCGCAAGCCGCAAGCCAATCTCGTCTTCAAGTACATGCGGCGGCGAATCGATCTGGACGTGCATGGCCCGCCACAAGGCAACCCGCACAGCAGTGCTGTCGGCAGCCGCGGTTTGCTCATCCTGCATGATGTTCTCGCTCTTTCGGTCGGGTTCTATTTCAGGGATTCTATGGAAGCGAGGACGCGATTCAAGACTGCCTCTCGACGCTAGTAGCTTTCGTGTCGCGTTAGTCCTAAGCACGGAGAAAGAACTGCGTCGATTGCCAACGCCTGTCTTCAGGAGTTACGCCGTGGAAAGGCGGTGTGGCCTGTTTTCTGGAGCGTCGCGAGTGATCGGCTCTCTCTTCGCGACGTATCGCTTTACGCCGACCTCGCGTTCCGCTTTGCGCGCCTGGGCCAAATCGAAAGCAAGCTGCATGCGCATCAGGTGTTCCATCCTCGGACCAAACGCCTTCTCAACGCGCAAGCCCATATTAGCTGTAAGAGCGGTTTTCCCGTTCAGCAGGCTCGAAAGCGCCTGCCGTCCAACCCCGAGAACCTTCGCGGCCTCAGTTACTGTCAATCCGAGAGGGTCAATAACCTCGCGACGGATTAAGACGCCCACATGAGGGGGATTCTTCATCGCCATAACTTCCATGCCTCTTCCTAGTGATAATCAACCAGATCGAGATCGAATGCGTCGCCCTGCTCAAACCGAAAGATGACGCGCCAATTTCCGCTGACGCTCACGCTCCAAAAACCTTTGAGTTCCCCTTTCAACGGATGCACGCGCCAGCCTGGAAACAATCCAACTTCATGAGAGTTTGCGGCCTCGTCAATCGCCAGTAAAATGTCAGAGATTTTCTCCGCCATAACCGCCGGAAGACCACGTGCGTCCCCACTTCTGTACAGCCTCCTTAGACCTCCATGCCGAATCGAGCGGATAGCCATCCAAGGGGTGACTATCGCCTGTCGCGCGACAGGCGTCAAGCTGTAATCTATTGGTACGCCTCCTGTAACTACTGTTTAAGTTGTTTGACGCCCCCTCGCCACTGGCTCGGCGACCTTTCGCGCATTCTCGACCACGGGCTCTTTTTGATAGATGATTAGAGATGAACTCGACGGAGGATGAGGGGCCTGATGAGACGAATGCTTGAGCGCCGCGTGGTAGTCACCGGAGTCGGTCTGGTAACGCCACTCGGAGTTGGAGTGGAAAAGAACTGGGACGCCCTGATGACGGGGCGCTCCGGTATCGGGCTGATTACGCGCTTCGACGCCTCGGATTTTCCCGCCCGCATCGCAGGCGAGGTGCGGGATTTTAATCCTGAGGACTGGATCGAAAAGCGCGATATCAAAAAAATGGACCCGTTCATCCAGTATGCGGTCGCGTCTGCCGAGCAGGCGATGCGTCAGTCGGGGTTCAAGATTACCGAGGACAATGCCGACAACGTCGGCGTGTTGATCGGCGTCGGAATCGGCGGCCTGTGTACTATCGAGGAATACCACAAGGTCTTCATGGACACCGGGCTGCGTCACGTCACGCCATTTTTCATTCCCAAACTGATAAGCAATCTCGCACCCGGCCAGATTTCGATTCGCTACGGAGCGCGCGGCGCCAACCTCGCCACCACCAGCGCGTGCGCGTCGGGCAGTCATGCGATCGGCGAGGCTTACCGCATGATCAGGCTCGGCTACCTGGACGCGGCGATCACGGGCGGTTCCGAGGCGGCAATCACGTCGCTCGGCGTGGGCGGATTCGTGGCGATGCGCGCGCTCTCGACGCGCAACGAAGAGCCGGAGAAAGCCAGCCGTCCATTCGACAAGGAACGTGACGGATTCGTGATGTCGGAAGGGTCAGCCGCGCTGATCCTCGAGGAGCGCGACGCCGCAATCAAGCGGGGCGCGAAGATCATCGCCGAAATCTGCGGCTATGCCGCCAACAGCGACGCCTACCACATTACGTCGCCCGCCCCGAATGGACGCGGCGCTGCCAAGTGCATGCGGATGTGCCTCGAGGACAGCGACCTCGATCCCAACGAAGTCGACTATATCAACGCGCACGGAACTTCGACCGAACAAGGCGATCTCGCGGAGACCCAGGCGGTCAAGCACGTCTTCGGCGAGCGCGCCGCGAAACTTTCCATCAGTTCGACCAAGTCGATGACCGGCCATACGCTGGGCGCGGCGGGTGCGATCGAGTCCGTGTACACGGTGCTCGCGATCGAGCGCGGAATGATGCCGCCGACCATCAACCAGGAAGTTCCCGACCCCGAATGCGACCTCGACTACGTGCCGAACAAGCCGCGCCCCGCGAAAATTCGCATCGCGCTCAATAATTCGTTCGGTTTCGGTGGCACCAACACGACGCTGGCCTTCAGGGCCGCCTAACCAGAGCTGGACCGTTCATCATGGGCTCAAGAATTGTCGCCACCGGACGGGCCGTCCCGCGCACCGCGCTGACCAACAGCGAGCTCGAGCGGTACATGGACACGTCCGACGAATGGATACGGTCGCGCACTGGAATCGGACAGCGCTACCTGATGCGCCAGGGTGAGTCGCTCGCACAAATCGCGACCGACGCCAGCCGCACTGCGCTCGAGCGGGCCGGCATCAAGCCTGCCGATCTCGACGCGATCATCGTCGGCACCGTTTCCTCCGAGTACGGTTTCCCTTCCTTCGCATGCCAGGTTCAGCATGGTCTCGGCATCTCGTCGATCCCCGCCTTCGACGTCGCCGCCGCGTGCTCCGGTTTCGTATACGCGGTTCAAGTCGCGGACGCACAGATGCGCGCCGGCGATTTCAAGCGCGTACTCGTAGTCGGGGCCGACGCACTTTCGACCATGGTCGACTGGAACGATCGACGAACATCAGTTTTGTTTGGCGACGGCGCGGGCGCGTGCGTGATGGTTACAGAGCCGGGGAATCGGGGAGTGCTGTCGAGCCTGTTGCGATCCTCCGGCGAGCATTGGACCCTGCTTTCGGTCCGCGCCACCGGCACTCGCAGTACGATCGATTCGGAAGTGCGGCGCTCCCCCGATGATTCGATTCAGATGAAGGGCCCCGAGCTCTTCAAGATTGCCGTCAAGAGCATGGAAGAAGTCAGCCGGCTGGTCGCAGAGCGCGCGGGCGTCAAGCTCGACGAGATCGATCTGTTCGTACCGCATCAGGCGAACATGCGAATTATTAGCGCCGTTGCGGAACGGCTCGGGATGCCGCCGGAGAAAGTCTTCACCAATATCGATCGCTACGGCAACACCTCGGCCGCATCGGTGCCGATCGCGCTGGACGAGGCGCTCGAGCAAGGACGCATCCGCGACGGCAGCATCGTGATGCTGAACGCATGCGGCGGCGGCCTCACCTGGGGCGCAAACCTCGTCCGGTGGTAAAGGCTTTTGCCCTCGATCCGGTCCCGGTAACCAATGTGGGAAGGGGACTCTTTTAATCCGGGCCCCCTTCCCTCGAGGGAAGGGGTTAGGGTTTAGGTTCTTCGCCCTGGAACAACAACCGCGAATCTCTCCGCTTAGCTACTTCTAGATGCTGAACGAAATCCTCGCCCGCCGCGTGCTGATCGTGCTCGGCAAGGGCGGAGTCGGCAAATCGACGCTCGGTGCCGCGATTGCGAAGGTCGCGACCCTCTCGGGCGACCGTGCGCTAATCATGGAGTGCGACTCGCGCGCACCGCTGGCAGCGACGTTCGGCATCGCGTCGTCGTTCGTGCCGGCTCAAGTCGCGCACAATCTTTCGTTGATGACGCTCGACGGCCGCGCCGCGCTCGAGGAATATCTGCGCCTGGTGGTGCCGGGCCGGATGCTGCTGAAGGCGGTGTTCGCCAGCCGCATCTACCAGTTTTTCGTTCAAGCTGCGCCCGGTTTGCGCGAACTGATGATGCTTGGAAAAGTTTTCTACGACGCCGGGCGGACTGACCCCAAACCGCCGCCACGCAGTGTGATAATCGTCGATGCGCCCGCGAGCGGTCAGGCGATGAGTCTGCTCAAAATGCCCACGGCGGCGCGTTCGACCTTCGGCGACAGCGTGGTCGGCAAGGAAGCGAGCAACATCTCGAAGATGCTGCGCGACCGGCGCAATTGCGCGATTATCCAGGTCACTACCGCCGACAGTCTTTCGATTTCCGAAACTATCGAGACTCACGCACAGCTCAGCAGTCTCCATCTGGCGCCGGCCGCCGTGCTTTTCAACCGGATGCCACCATCCGAATTCGAGGCGGGCGACATAGCGGCGCTGACGAATCGGCGAGGACCTCATTTGCGAAAGAAAGATCTCGATCATCTCGCAGAGCTGGCGAAGTCGGAGCTGAATCGTGTCACTGAAGCGCGCAAGGCGATTGAAAAAATCCGTACCGAGACCGCCGGTCCGGTGCTTGAGATTGCCGAGCATGGCGGCCTCTCTGGAGTCGAGCTCATCGATACCATCGCGACTGAACTTGCCCGGTATCGTGAACATGAACCAGCGCATCGCGCGGCAAATCGGCGATGACGCGTATAGGAGCCAACGATGACCACGCGCCGAGCACAATGTCAGTGCGGCCAGCTTTCGGCCATATGCTCTGGGGAACCTTATCGTATCGCCGTATGCCACTGCCTGGCTTGCAAGCGGAAAACCGGCAGCGCATTCGGCTTTGGCGCCTGGTTTGGCAAGAACGAGGTGTTAACTGAGGGGCGCGCAAGTGAATTCGTTCGGGTCGGCGACGATGGAGGCCACATCACTAGTAGTTTTTGCCCGAACTGCGGCACCACCGTGTTTTGGAGCATCGACAGGATACCGGGCGTCGTTGCAGTATCAGCCGGCGCGTTCGCCGACCTCTCATTCCCGCCGCCAAGTGTGTCCGTCTACCATGAAAGCCGGCGGTATCCCTGGGTTGAGATACGAACCGAACCACTTGAGAAACGCGGCTGAGATTTTCGGCTTCACAGGCCGTCACGCGCACTAGCTGGAATCCCGGCTCCTCGACAACTAACCTTGTGACGATGCCTGAACCCGAGCAGAAAGCTCGCGCGCCGCGCGAGCCGTGGATCATCCGCACCTACGCCGGCTTCGGCGACGCGCGCCAGGCCAACGAGCGCTTTCTCGCGAACTTGAAGCAGGGCCAGCGCGGGCTTTCGATCGCGTTCGATTTGCCGACGCAAAACGGTTACGACCCCGACGCTCCCGTCGCGCGCGGCGAAGTCGGTGAAGCGGGCGTCTCGATCTGTCACTGGCAGGATATGGAGCGTTTGTTCGAAGGAATCCCGCTGCAGTCGATCAACACCTCGATGACGATCAACGCGACCGCGCCGTTCATCCTGGCGCTTTATCTCGTCGTCGCGGAAAAACACGGCGTGCCGTGGACTGAGCTGCGCGGCACGACGCAGAACGATCTGCTCAAGGAATTCGTCGCGCGCGGTACATCGATCTTTCATCCCGAGCTGTCGTTTCGGCTCTCCACCGAGTTGATTCGATTTGCGGTCGAGCGCGTGCCCAACTGGAATCCGATTAACTGCTGCGGCTACCACTACATGGAAAGCGGCGCCGGCCCGGCCGAGGAAATCGGCTACGCATTCGGCAACGCGCTGCTGATTCTCGACGCGATCCGTCCCAAGCTCGACGTGGCGGCCTTCGCGCAGACGGTCCGCCGCATTTCGTTTTTCATCAACAGCGGGATCGAGCTGGTCCCCGAGATTTGTAAAATTCGCGCCTACTTCAAACTGTGGCGCGAGCTTTGCGCGACCGAGTACGGCGTCGACGACGTCGCCTTCCGCGCCGGATGCCAGGTGCGATCGCTCACGCTCACCGAGCCGCAGCCCGAGGTGAATATCATCCGCATCGCGTACGAGGCGCTGCCCGTCGTCCTTTCTGCTGACGCTCGTGTGAATGCGTTGCAGTTGCCCGGCTTTCGCGAGGCGCTCGCCCTGCCCGACCAGTCGGAGCAGACGCTCAGCCTGCGTACACAGCAGGTCCTGATGTACGAGACGGGGCTCGCGGGTTACGGCGATATTTTCGAGGGCAGCAAAGTTATCGAGAAGCTCACCGACGAGACCGCGACGCGGGCGCGAGAAATCGCGATCCGGTTGCGCGAGGCCGGCTACTCGCGCGCCATTTCAATCGTCAGCGGAGAGCTGACGCGTCAGCTGGCCGAGCGTCACCGCAAAGTCGAATCCGGCGAGATCGTGCAGATTGGAGTCAACGCGTTCACCGGCGAAGTCGGACTCACGCCTCCGCCCCGGCAGAACTCGGATCACGCCGGGCAAGTGCTCAAGGAAAAAGAACGGATCGAGTCGATCAGGAAATGGCGCGCGGCGCGCGACCAGGCCGCCGTGGCGAAAGCTCGCGAGGCGCTTGAGCGCGCAGGCGCGAATGACGGCGGGATCGGGCTTGTCGAGGCGACAATCGATCTGGCGCGCGCGGGCGGCACGGTCGGCGAATGGACCGACTCGCTCGTGCGCGTTGGCCGCGGCCGCTACACGCCGCCGATCCTCGAAACCAGTGTGAGCGTCGGCGCGCTTAAGGTACCAGTCGCGAAGCGGAAGATTCGCATCGCGCTCGGCAAGGCGGGCCTCGACGGGCACATCAACGCGATCAAGCTGCTCGCGCATGCGTGCATGCAAGCCGGGATGGAAGTGGTACTCGCGGGATTCAAGCAGACACCGGAGCAGATGGTCGCGACTGCGCTCGAGGAGGACGTCGACGTGATCGCGATTTCGAGTCTCGCCGGCGCTCACATGTCGATCGCTCGCGAGACGATCGATCTGCTGAAAAGCCGCGGCGCCGGTGAGGTAGCGCTCGTGATGGGCGGAATAATTCCCGAGGCCGACCGCACCGCCCTGCTCGAGCTGGGCGTCAAGGCGGTCTTCACGCCCAAGGACTCGAACCTGGCCGAGATAGTCGGCCGTATCATCGCAATTGCAGGTCGGGAGCACTCATGAACATTTTGAAGACTGCGATATGCTTTTCGATTGCGGCGGCGATAGCGGCGCTCGTCGCGGGATCGGCGTTCGCGCAAGAGGCGCGGCCGTGGCTATGCCGCGACAAGCCGGTCTTCTCGTACGATCGATCGATGGAATACCAGGCGACCGCGCGCCCCGGACGGCAATGGCGAATTTTCTTCATGCAGTACTCGCCCGATGCTGCGCACGACGGATTCGATATCGTCAACTCGCGCGAAATCTCGTCGCGCGGCGATCCGGTGGCCGGCAGTCTCGCGGCGGGCAGATATTTCGCGGTCGCTCTCTACCGCGAGGGCGGCCATTGGATCTGTCCAGACTACACCCACGACGATCGCGATCCGAAGCTCGGCGAGGTGAGCAATCTCTGCTACGGCGAAGACGGCCCGCCCTGCCTCGTCAAGCTGCAGGTGAAGCCGGACCATCACCTCGCGATGCCGTCAGCGCCCGCGCCGTAACAATCGATGAGATTTCACAGCGGAGAGATTGCGGTTCAGGAACGGGCCGGCGTTCGCGATATCGCCGAGGATGTCGGCGAAGGAATCGCGGATCATCTTCCTCCCGGCGCCACTGATTTTCTGGCACATCGGCAAATGGCGGTCCTCGGTACTATCGACGATCGCGGCAACGTATGGGCGTCGGTCGTCACCGGCGAGCCCGGATTCATCGAGACAGTTGACGATCGCACGCTCAAGATCGCCGCGCCGAAATCGTCGAGCGATCCGCTCGGCCGCGATCTCGCGACCGAAGGCCACGTAGCCCTGTTCGCGCCGGATTTCGTTTCCTCACGTCGCGTGCGCGTCAACGGCCGCGGAGTTATCAAGGATGGCGCAATCCTCATCACCACCGACGAGGTTTACGGCAACTGCCGTCGCTACTTGCAGGAGCGAATATTTGTCGGCAGCCGTCACACGCCGGCCGTCGATCAGCCTGAGGTAAGCACCGAGCTATCGGCGTCGCAGCAACAACAGGTTTCTCGCGCCGACACGTTCTTCATCGCGACCGACAATCCCGATCGCGGCGCCGACGTTTCGCATAAGGGCGGCAACCCCGGCTTCGTTCGGATACTCGACGCGCGGCGCATCGCATTTCCCGACTACAACGGCAACAGCATGTTCAACACGCTGGGCAACTTCACGCTGAATCCACACGCCGGACTGCTGTTTATCGATTTCGATTCCGGCCGTACCCTGCAGCTCACCGGCCAAGCGTCGATCGACTGGAGTCCCGACCGCGTGCGCACCTTTCCCGGCGCCGAGCGCGTGATCGATTTCGAGCTCGCGCAGATTATCGACAACGCCGCCGGATTCCCGTTGATAGCAAAGTTCCGGCAATACTCGCGCAACAATCCGAAACTCTGACATGCAAATCGACAAAGCCGATTTCGTAATCGTTGGGGCGGGATCGGCCGGCGCTGCGCTGGCCGCGCGACTTTCGGAAGATTCTCATCGCTCGGTTCTGCTGCTCGAGGCTGGGCCTGACTATCGATCCGCCGAGACGCCCTACGCAATGCGCGTCGCAAATCCGGCCGCGATCATTCTCGGCTCCGAGGATTTGCAGAAGTACCAATGGGGCACCTTGAAGGCGCGCCGCACCGAAGCGCAAGCGGCGATGCCTTACTGGCGCGGACGCGGCGCGGGCGGCAGCTCCGCAATCAACGGACAGATCGCGATTCGCGGGATGCTCGCCGACTTCGACGAATGGTCGCGTCAGGGATGCGCCGGGTGGTCGGGCGCTGAAGTGCTGCCTTACTTCAAAAAGCTCGAAGACGATCTCGACTTTGGCGACCGCTCATATCACGGCCGCGGCGGTCCGATTCCCGTGTGGCGCACGCCTCAGGATCGATGGGGCGGGACCGATCGTGCGCTGCGCGACGTGTGCCTCGACCTCGGCTACGGCTGGTGCGAGGATCACAACGCTCCGACCGGCACGGGAGTGTCGCCCTACGCGATGAACCGCCGCGACGACGCCCGCGTCTCGACCAACGACGGCTACCTGGAACCGGCGCGCGGGCGCGCGAACCTGCGCATCGTGGGCGACGCGCTAATCGACCGTGTCGAGTTCGCCGGCAATCGCGCGGTCGCGGTACGAGTCCGCACTCGCGAGGGATGGACCCGGGTCGAGGGCGGCGAAATAATCCTGTGCGCCGGCGCGATCCATTCACCGGCCATCCTGATGCGATCGGGCGTCGGTCCCGCCGACGATTTGCGCGCGATCGGAATCCGCGTCGTCGCGGACCTGCCGGTCGGCAACGATCTGATCGACCATCCGATGCTCGCGATGGGCATGGCGCTCAACCCCGCGGGGCGCGCCTCGAGTTCTTATTCGCGACACACCAACTGCGTCGTCAGGTACAGCTCGGGCCTCGGCGGCGCGGGCGAGAACGATATGTTTCTGATCGCGATGAACCTGATCGGCATGAGCCGTTCGCACGGCTTCATCTGGATGACCGCGTACCAGACCTATTCGCGCGGCCGCCTGCGCCTCACGTCGCCCAATCCCGAGACCGACCCCGACGTGCGCTTCCGGATGCTCTCCGACGAGCGCGACCTGTTCCGCATGCGCGACGGCATCCGCCGCCTGCGCGAGTTCGCGCGCCATCCCGCAATCACGCAAGCCGCCGACGCGGTAGGATTCGGCAATCCGATTCTAATGGTGCAGGGGATGATCGAAGTCCCACCCGATGGCGCCGCGCTCGACGACTGGATGCGGGCCAACTGCTTCGACTCGCAACATGCCGCGGGCACTTGCAGAATGGGTCCCGCGTCCAGCCCGCGCACGGTAGTCGATCCTGACTGCCGCGTACTCGGTATCGAAGGACTCCGGGTAATCGACTGTTCCGTAATGCCGGAAATCGTCCGCGCCAATACTCATCTCAGCACTGTGATGATCGCAGAGCTGATGGCCGACCGGCTTCGCGGTCTCACTAAGTGATCGCGCGAATGATGCGAGAGATGGAGGCGGCGATCGGATTCGAACCGATGCATGGAGGTTTTGCAGACCTCTCCCTTAACCACTTGGGTACGCCGCCCCGTGTCCTGGGTTCACTACCGGACCCATTCAAATATCACGCACAGGAAAGTCCATCAATTGAGCATCGGCAGGTGGATGACGCAGATTCGCTGCTTCCCATTCCTGTAGTATTCTTCTACTTGCTCGAAGGGAGGAGACATCCAATGGGGTCGAGTGCTGACGATAAGCCGCTGGTTCTTGTCGAAGAACGAGTGGAAGTGATCGCACAGGTAGGAACCGAGCCGTCTTCGATACCCGGGTCCGACGGCGAGCATCGCTTGCAGCAGAAATACGGAAAGACCACTCATGCGATGGCGTTTTACAAGCACCAGGTGCTCAACCATCTTAATTCCGCGATGGAACAATTTCTCGCTCGTCAGGAGATGATGTTCGTAGGCACAGCGGACCAGAAAGGAAACGCCGACTCTGGCTTTCGATGCGGCCATGCGGGCTTTGTGAAAATCCTCGACGAGCACACGGTCGCCTATCCTGAGTATCGCGGCAACGGCGTGATGGCGAGCCTCGGCAACATTTCAGAAAATCCGCACGTAGGTCTGTTGTTCATAGACTTCGGCGAGCAGATAGGTCTCCACATAAACGGCGGCGCAAAGATTCTAGAGAACGATGAGTTCCTGGGATTCCTGAAGGACCACCCAGCCGAGCAAGCAGTCCTGGGGGACGCCGTCCTAAAGGACATCATGGAAAGCGACGGCGGCCACCTGGAACGCTGGGTCACGGTTTCCATAGTCGAAGCCTATGTCCAATGCTCCAAGCACATTCCGCCAATGCAGCGGATGGATCACGACATAAAATGGGGCGGCGAAGATCATCACGCCCAAGGCGGCGACTATTTCGGCACCGCCCACGGCCCGAAATAACCCGGATCGCCAAGCGCGCCAGCTTGAAAACAGCGCTGCTTCGGCCTAGCCGCTTCGCAGTGACAGACTCATCTGGCTGGGAGGTTTTAGTAGGTCCGGTGAATCGTTGTCTACGTTGTTGACGTCGGGTGAGACGGCAGTTGCCACTAGCAGGTCGGCGGGTGCGGGAATCAGTAGGCGCTTGAGTACACGTGGGTCGGGGGCGCGGGGATCCATCCAGTCGTCAGCGTCGCGGTCGGCCAGGATCACTGGCATCCTATCGTGATAGGACTCGAGCAATGCGTTGGCTGCGGTTGTCAGAATTGTGAAGGTCGTTTCCCAAACGCCCTGCTCTTTCTGCCATGCTTCATAGAGTCCGGCGAACAAGATTAGCCCACTGTCCTCGCGATGGAACCATGTGGGCTGCCGCGCGGTCTTTGGCCGGGTCCATTCGAAGAAACCATCGGCCGGCACGACGCATCGACGCTTCTGGAACGCGTCGCGAAATGCGCCACGCGTATCGATCGTCTCCGATCGCGCATTGATCGTCTTAGCCGCCATGCTCGCGTCTTTCGCACCGCTTTTGATGAGTCCCCAGGTAGCGGGAATCGCTTCGCGATTTTCGTACTTTATCCTGATGATGAAATGATTCTGCGTCGGCGCGATGTTGTAGCGAGGCCGATAGTCGACGAATGAGTCGGCGGGCACGCCGAGTTCGGCAGCCAGCGAATTGCCGTCACGCCGCGTGATTGTGAACCGTCCGCACATTCCGGGAAAGTTACTGCTGTGGGTTTTGACCTGGCGGCGTGAATGCGCGCTGAAATGACGGCCTTGCGATCATGCGCTTCGCGTAGGCGTCGAGCGACGGGAAGTCATCGAGCAGATGGTGCCGCGCATCGAGCCATACTACGCCCGATCCGATCATCACGTCCGCCGCCGTCATCTTGTCGCCAACAACGTATTCCCGTTCGCTCAGTACGCGATCGAGCACCAGGAAACATTCCTTCATCCGCTCGCGGTCGAGCGCGAACCCCTCGAGCGCGGCCATCGAGTAGAACATCCATTGGTAGTACATGCCGCGCTCGACTGTGCCGAGCGCCGGCGCCATCCGCTTGTCTGGAAACTTGTCCGCGAGGTACGCGCAAATGGCCGCCGATTCGAACATCGTAAGCGTTCCGTCCTGCAGCGCGGGCAGTTGCCCGTGCGGATGAATCTTTCGATACTCGACGCTCTTGTGCTCGCCACCTTTGAAATCAATCAGCACTATCTCGTAGGGCACCTCGAGTTCTTCGAGCATGATAAGCGGCCTTATCGCCCTGGTCTGGGGTGCGAAATAGAGCTTCATCGCGATGCCCTCTCCAGCAGGTTCTTAACAAAGTTGCGGTACCGAAAAGATCAGCCACCTGACCTTATACCGCCGCGCGCAACCTTGCGGCCAGCAAACGTCGGGCTCAACCGGAGGGAAATACCAACCGGGTTGTATGTCGCGCGACCATCAGGTTCTCGTTGGTCGGAATCACCCGCACTCGGCAGCGACTGTCCGCGGTCGTGATCGTATCATTGTTCGAATCGTTGCTTCGCGGATCGATCGTGAGCCCGAGATACGCGAGGCCATCGCAGACTTCAGCACGGACCGCGGCGGCATGCTCGCCAATCCCGCCCGTGAAGATGAGCATATCCAGCCCGCCGAGTGCCGCGGCCAACGCGCCGACTGATTTTCTGATCTGATAACAGAACATCTCGATCGCCATCGCCGCATCCGCGTTCGTCGCACGCGCCTCCAGTAACGTCTTCACGTCGGAACTGAGTCCTGAAACTCCCAGCAAGCCGGATTTGAGATTCACGAGATCGGCGAGTCGCTTGGCGTCGTAGCGGCTCTGCTCGAGCAGGTAAACGATCACGCCAGGATCGAGATCGCCGGGACGCGTGCCCATCATGAAGCCGCCGGCAGGTGTAAATCCCATCGTGGTGTCATGAGGACGGCCCAGCAGCACGGCGGCCATGCTCGCGCCATTGCCGAGATGCGCGATTATCAGCCGCGGTGGGACGTGAACTCCCAGAGCCTGCAAGATGTACTCGTAAGAAATCCCGTGAAAACCGTAGCGGCGTATCCCCGCGTCCCACAGCTCACGCGGCAACGGGAAGCGCTCGGCGCGCTCGGGCATTCCGCGATGGAACGCGGTGTCGAAGCATGCGACTTGCGGAAGCTTCGGATAGCGTGCAGCAACCGCCTCGATGCCCTCGATTCCGCCCGGCATGTGCAGCGGCGCGAATGGAATCAAGTTTTTTAAATCGGCGACCAGCGCGGGCGTGACAATTTCGGGGGCGACATGATGAGCGCCGCCGTGGACGATTCGGTGTCCGACCGCGTCGAGACGCGGCAGCTTCAGGCGCTCGAATTCGTCGAACATTGCGTCGACGGCAACTTGCGGACGTGCCAGCGCGCGATCGCACTCGGCGAGCATCCTACCGTTGGCGTCGTGGACCCGAATCTTGCCGCCGCTCGAGCCGATTCGATCTGCCGCACCTTCGGCAACGACCGATTCGACGCCGCCGGAAATCGAGTACAGCGCGAACTTGCACGAAGACGAACCGACGTTGATGCAGAGTGTAGTGTGGCGATCCGGCAAGCTGATTCCTCAGACCTTGCCAGCTTCGGCCTGCTTGAAGACTCGCGCGATCAGCTCCTGTGCCTCGGCCTGAATCCGATGGAGATGATCGACGCCGCGAAAGCTCTCGGCGTATATTTTGTAAACCTCTTCGGTGCCCGACGGACGCGCCGCGAACCATCCGTTTTCCGCGATCACCTTGATTCCGCCGATTGGCGCGCCGTTGCCGGGCGCGACCGTCAACTTATTGAGAATCTTCTCGCCCGCGAGTTCGTGCGCATCAAACTGATCCGGTGTGAGCTTCTTCAGAATTTCCTTTTGCGCGAGCGTTGCGGGCGCGTCGATTCTTTCGTAGACGGGCGCGCCGAACTCGCGCGTCAGATCGTCGTACAACGTACCGGGGTCGCGTCCAGCGCGGGCGGTAATCTCGGCGGCGAGCAGTCCGAGGATGAGTCCATCCTTGTCGGTCGTCCACACGGTTCCGTCGGTGCGCAGAAAAGATCCGCCCGCGCTTTCTTCGCCGCAAAATCCGACCGAGCCGTCGATCAGCCCGTCCACGAACCATTTGAAACCGACCGGAGTCTCGATCAGCTTGCGGTCGAGGCTCGCCGCGACGCGATCGATCATGCTGCTGCTCACGACGGTCTTGCCGACGGCGGCGTCCTTGCGCCATCGCGCGCGATTGCGAAACAGGTACGAGATCGCGACCGCGAGATAGTGATTCGGATTCATCAAGCCGCTCGAGCGAGTGACTATGCCGTGGCGGTCGGCGTCGGTGTCGTTGGCAAACGCGACGTCGAAACGATCACGCAGCGCGAGCAATCGCACCATCGCGTATGGCGACGAGCAGTCCATCCGGATCTTGCCGTCCCAATCGGCGGTCATGAAGCGAAATATCGGATCGACGACGGCACTGACTACCGTCGCCTTGATTCCGTACTTCTCAATCACCGCCGGCCAGTAGTGCACCGCCGCTCCGCCCAGCGGATCGATTCCGACCTGCACGCCTGCGCTGTGAATCGATTCCATGTCGACGACGTTGCCCAGGTCGCCGACGTAAGCCGCGATGTAATCGTGTTTGTGAAGCGTCGCAGAGGTCAGCGCCCGCTGATACGGAACACGATTCACGCCGGAGAGCCTGGCCTTGAGAAAATCGTTGGCAGTGTTCTGAATCCAGTCGGTGACGGCGGTGTCGGCCGGGCCGCCATTGGGAGGATTGTATTTGAAGCCGCCGTCAGTCGGCGGATTGTGCGACGGCGTGATCACGATGCCGTCGGCAAGCCCGCTCTTGCGTTCTCGATTGTAAGTCAGGATCGCGTGCGAGACAGCAGGTGTTGGCGTGTAGCCGCCGTTGCTGTCGACCATCGTCTCGACGCCGTTGGCGGCCAAAACTTCGAGCGCACTGGCAAACGCCGGCACCGAGAGCGCGTGCGTGTCCATCCCGAGGTAAAGCGGACCGTTGATATTCTGACTTTTCCGATAAAGGCAAATCGCCTGGCTGATCGCGAGGATGTGCGCCTCGTTGAACGCGGTGTCGAACGCGGACCCGCGATGGCCCGAGGTGCCGAACGAGACTCGCTGCGCAGGGTTGTCCGCATCAGGTTGGAGGCTGTAGTAGGCGGTGATCAGACGCGGCACGTCGACGAGCTGCGATTGATCGACGGGTTTTCCGGCGAGTGGGCTGACTTTCATCGAATTAATTGGGCGTCCATTTCCAGTTGCGAATCGCGGGCAGGTCTTCGAGATGCTCGACGATGTACTTGCGATGCGCGTCGAGGGCGTCTTCGGTCATCTTGATTAACTCGCGGGCGCGCTCCGGGTAACGCGGCGCGCGGCGCAGTCCCTCGATACAAAGGTGATAACGGCTTGCCTGATTCAGCACCAGCATGTCGAACGGCGTAGTCGTGGTTCCCTCCTCGACGTAGCCGCGCACGTGAAAACGATCGGGATTGGGGCGCCCGTGCAGGAGCTGATGAACCTCGCCTGGATAGCCATGAAAGGCGAAGACGACGTCCTTGTCGCGTGTGAAGAGTTCCAGAAAATAATCTTCGCTCATGCCGTGCGGATGACGGTCGCGAGGAAACAGCGTCATCAGATCGACGACGTTGACGACTCGAATTTTCATTTCGGGAAGATACTTGCGAAACAGCCACGCCGCTGCGATCGCCTCTTCGGTCATCACGTCGCCGGCGCATGCGAGCACGAGGTCCGGCTCGTTGCCATCGTCGTTGCCGGCCCATTGCCAGACCGACGCGCCGCGCGAACAGTGCTCCCGCGCAGCGTCGATGTCGAGCCACACCGGATGCATTTGCTTGTCGATCACGATTAGATTGATGTAGTCGCGGCTGCGCAGGCAATGGTCGGCGACCGACAGCAGGCAGTTCGCGTCGGGCGGCAGATAGATCCGCGAAACGATGCCTCGCTTGGTCAGCAAGGTGTCGATGAAACCTGGGCCCTGATGGCTGAAGCCGTTGTGATCGTTGCGCCAGCAAGTCGAGGTCAGCAGGTAATTCAGCGACGGCACCGGATGCCGCCACGGCAATTCGGTCTGGCAGGTCTGCAGCCACTTCGCGTGCTGCGTCGCCATCGAATCGACGATCATCGCGAACGCTTCGTATGACGCGAATACCCCGTGGCGTCCGGTGAGCGTGTACCCCTCGAGCCAGCCCTGGTGGCAATGCTCGCTCAGCACTTCCATCACGCGGCCGTCGGGCGAGACGTGGTCGTCGTAGCTCTCGACCCGGCTTACCAGGCATCGATTCTCGACCTCGAACACGTCGCCAAGGCGATTGGAGTTGGTCTCATCGGGGCAGAACAGGCGGAAGTTCTGCTGCCTGGCGTTGCGCGTAAAGATATCGCGCATCATCTTGCCGAAGGGGCGCGTCGATTCGACCTTCACGCTGCCCGGTTGTTCGAGTTTGACCGCGTAGTCGGTAAAAGACGGGATGTCGAGCGCGACGGTCAGGATTCCGCCGTTGGCGTGCGGATTCGCGCCCATCCGGCGAGTTCCCTTCGGCGCGATCGCTTGGATCTCAGGCTTCAAGGCTCCGCGCTCATCAAACAAGTCGTCGGGCCGGTAACTGCGCATCCACTGTTCGAGCAATTTCAGGTGCTCTGGATTTTCTTTCACCTTTTCCAGCGGCACCTGATGCGCACGGAAGGTTCCTTCGATCTGCACGCCGTCGACCACCTTCGGCCCGGTCCATCCCTTGAGCGTTCGCAGAACGATTGCGGGCCATGTCGGCCGCTTCTGGAGCCCATGAGCGCGCGCATCGGTTTGGATGGCGCGAATCGTCGCGTAGCATCTGTCGAGCGTCGCGGCGAACTCACGATGCATCCACAGTGGATCGGCGCCCTCGACAAAGTGGACCTCGTAGCCGTGGCCTTCGAGCAGGACGCGCAGGTCCTCGTCGTCGTCGCGGCCGAATACAGTGGGACCGGAAATCTTGTAGCCGTTGAGATGGAGGATCGGCAGGACTGCGCCGTCGCGCACCGGATTGAGAAACTTCACGCCCTTCCATCCGCCTTCGAGCGGCCCGGTCTCTGCCTCGCCATCGCCGATCACGCACGCAACTATCAGGTCGGGATTGTCAAACGCCGCGCCGAACGCATGCACCAGCGAATAGCCGAGCTCGCCGCCTTCGTTGATCGAGCCGGGGACGTGCGGGCCCGCATGACTGGGCACACCGCCCGGCGACGAGAATTGGCGAAACAGCAGGCGCATCCCTTCGGCATCCTCGGAGATTCGCGGGTAGATCTCGGAGTAGGTACCTTCGAGATAAGTGTGCGACATGACGGACGGACCGCCGTGGCCGGGACCGGAAATATAAATGACGTCGGCGTCATTTTCGCGAATCAGGCGGTTGAGATGCACGTAGATAAAATTTTGCCCCGGCGAGGTCCCCCAATGGCCGAGCAGCCGCGGCTTGATGTGCTCGGGACGAAGCGGCTCGCGCAGAAGCGGATTCGCCATCAGGTATATTTGGCCGACGGTCAGATAGTTGGACGCGCGCCAATATGCGTCGATGAGTTCGAGCTGCTGGTCTGAAAGTGGTTCCGCCATGGAGAAAGAAACCTCTAGTTGCGGGCTTCAAAAATTCTCGCACTGGCTGCGGTTTGTTGGTAGAGGCAGAAATTGAAACTCCAGATTTTCCGATGTGACCGTTCCGACGGAGACCGTCATCATGGACGATGCAAGGCTACAATTACTGCTGGACCGCGCCGAGACCAGCGACCTCGCGAGTGTGCGCTTCAAAGCATCCGAAGCGGCAAAGAAAAGTTAGCAAGCTTTTTCGATGGAGGAGCCGATGACGCTCAACCTGAATCCACTGATCGCGGCTGGCGTCATGGCGTCGACCGCCGCGACCGACGCAGTCTACGTCATGTTCAACGCAGCAGTAACAGCGCGCCGTCCGTCGCGAGCAGCCTCGTGGAGCGCGCTATGGTACCTGCTCTCGGCGTTCGCCGTGATCAGTTACACGGGCAACTCGATCTACGTAATCTTCGCCGCGACGGGCTCGTGGATCGGCGCCTATTTCTCAGTGCGATGGCTGGGTCGGTCAGATTCAAAGATCACGCCAGGCGGCCCCGCCGCGTTGGGAAATCCCCCGGTGTGAGTGGGCCCGCCCACTAATCAAGCGTCACGCGATCTTCGGAAATTGCGTGTCGGGTGGCTAAGACTCAGTGGCTGGGCTCCTTCGTGCTCCCATCTTCCGGAAACACCCACATGCGCGCCTGGCCCTGCGGGTTTTCCCACGTGGATCTCGCGTATGGGCCATCGTTCTCTTCGCGCAGGGAGGTCCACTGCTCCGACCAGTCCGCTTCATCAGGATTTAGGTAAACCTGATTCCCGTACCCGTAGCCGTACGAGGGGAATGCAGAAAAATTCTGGCTGAAGAATCGGCGGTTGTTGGTCCTGAAGTTCGCCTTCCGGCTCATGTTAGCGCGAGCACCGGCTACCCTGCCTGCGGAACGAGCCGAGATGGCGCGGCCGGCACCCCTTCCGTTTCCAGCGCAGACGGGCCCCGCGATTGCGAACGTCACAACAGCAAACATTGCCAACGCAATTGATTTATTAGCTTTCATCATGATTTTACCCGTTATGACAACTCCTATCACACTACGCCGACAAAAGGTAGGAGCGAGCAGCTAACGGAGACGCTTCGCGCGACCTCGAAAATGCCTTGGTTTCGTTTGATTGAAACATTGGAGTGGGTCGAACCCTAGGAAATCTTAAAAGTGATCGAGGAACTGGAACGCCGCGCTCCACGCCGCTGGCGAGTTCAGGATTCCGAGATGCGAGGTGCCCAGGATGGTGTCGAATTGCCCCTGTCCAACGAAATCCATGTGCGGAGCACCGGCCAGCAGCGCGCTGTCGGAGAAATCGTGGGGCGCGCCCGTGCTGTCCTCCGCGGGCACCGCAGCGAAGAACCCATCCTGGGCCGATAGATAGACGAAATCACCGCTCTCAGGCGACGCCCGGAAAACGTTGCGGAGCACGAGATATCGAGTCGGCCCCGGCGATTCACCAGCCGCGTTGAGCGTGGTGAGAAGCTGGGTATTTTCGTTTCCGTATTCGTCGCAGACCGCGCTGGTCGGAATAAAACCGCCGTTGGCCGGCAGCTGAAAATAGTTGGCTGGATCCGGGGAGCAGTCGATGATGCCGTGGTTAGGGCCTTCGATCGCAACCAGTGACCGCACCGTATTGTAGGCGTTGTCCTGGAACATCCACTCGCGCGCGACCGTCACGCCGAGGCTGTGCGCCACGATATCCACCTGCCGCGATCCGGTATATGCCATCACCGCGTGCACGAATGCGCGCAACAGTGGAACCGCCGCAGCCGTGCTGTGCGCAACCCCTGATTTGTTCGACGGATTGCTGATGAGGTCGCATTGGTCTCCCTGGTATCCGAGACCCCACAGTTGGCTCGGAGAAAATCCGTTGTTCAGAAAATATTGGGCTAGATTGTAGGTGTACCCGAACGGGTTGCACGAGGTCGGGAACGGCGTGTCGTTATTGCCGTGCAGAAAGATGACTGGCACGCGAGCTAAGTCGAAGCGGCGCGGACCGCCGCTCGCTCCAAACCCGATAACCGGAACGCCTAGGTACGGATCGATTATTACCGGGAAATCCGAAGGCAAGGTCGTCCCGAGCACTGCGGGAGTGGGCTGTGGATGCGGCTCGTGAGGCGACCCGGAATCCGAGAACACCGATGTATTCCAGGCCAGCAGGAGCACAACGGCCACCGCGAAAAGTGCGATCCGCTTCATCGAAATTCCCTCCCACGATTTGACAGGTTACGAAGTGACGAGAATCGTCTAGTCCTGATTTTCGATGATTGCAACTTCCGCTGTGATGCGCGGCCGGCTATCGGAGGAGTCCGCGTTGCCTGAGTCGCATCGCGTACAGAAATATCGCAGAGATTGACAAGCCAGCCGGCAGTTATGGCGCCTAGATTCGCTGCGTCCGTGGCCTTCCAGCTTGATCCAACCAAGCCACGAATCGTCATCGCCGTGCCCAATATGAACGCGATCCCGAAGATCAATACCGCCGATCGGCGC
Source organism: uncultured delta proteobacterium (assembly GCA_963850125.1). Taxonomy (GTDB): domain Bacteria; phylum Desulfobacterota; class Binatia; order Binatales; family Binataceae; genus Binatus. Next base: position 229,199 of record CAWKKB010000010.1, read on the forward strand.
ATCCGGAACAAGAGAACCGCAGCTATAACGTTGAACACAGCGCCGGCTATTGCACCCAGGACCAGCAGTCCGAGGTTCGGAAAATATCGCACGAGACTCATCAGTTCGACGCACAGGAAACCCGTGCCCAACACGTAAAACACGAGTATCAGCCACACTCCGAAGGGTCGTTTGGTGAGAGTCATGACGGGTCCGCTAAGACCTTGTAGAGGCAGAGCGTTTGGTTTACAAGGCGAGCAGGATCTGAGCGTTAAAAGAGAAATTCCGATCCGTACTCATTGAGGGGGCTCTCATGTACCGAATCGCTGTCGTAGCTCTTTCGCTCGCACTGGCCGCCGCATCCTTCAGCGCTCGAATGGCGGCAGCCTCGGACGGCGATGGCGCATCGGGAGTGAACTGGATCAAATATGCCGATCCTGCCGAACATGCTTTCGCGCTCAATGTGCCGCAGAGATGGGAGGTCAAGGGCGGTGCGTATCGCTTCGGCTACTTCGATGTCCGCTGGATGATCGACGCGCGATCCCCCGACGGCAAGATCATCATTCGCATCGACGACGTAAACGTCCCGCCGTATTTGCTGCCCGGGCCGAATACTGGCGGCGAAGGCCAGCCCTACGACAAGCCGCGAGAATTCCAGATGGTAGTCGAGCGCTATCAGAACGCTGACGCTTACGCGCAGATCTACCTGACGTCGCGCTTCAAGCACGTCTGCCAAAGTCTCACGCCGCACGCGGGCGGTTGGAAGCCGACGCTGCCGCCGGAGTTCCAGGCCAACAACGCCATCAATCAGACCGACGCCAGCGTTGCCGCAACTTGCGACAGCAGCGACGGTCCGCGCGTCGCCATCGTGTACGCGAGAACCAGTCTCTTCCAGGGCAACAACTATGCGTTCTGGACCGCCGACCCGCTCATCAGCATCCTGAGCACGCAGAAGGACATGCTCGCTGCCCAGGCTATCGTCCAGCACATGCTCGATTCCTTCCACAAAAATCCGCAGTGGGTCGCATACCAGCAGCAGATGACGCAAGCTGGCGCACAGATGATTCAGCAGAATTTCCAGACCTTCATGGCGCAGATGCGTGCATACGATCAGGCTCGTAGCAGCGCGATGAACCAGCAGGTCGCGGGCTTTGAAGCTCGGCAGAACGCGTCGCAGCGGCAGTCTTCAGGTTTCGGCGAGACGCTAACCGGCCTGCAGGACGCGGTCGATCCCCAGACCGGCCAGCGGTTCGAGGTCTGGACCGGCCCCGGCGCAAACTACTACCGCAACGGCCTCGGCAACACCGTCAACGGCAATGTCTCGCCAAGCAGCGATTACCACCAACTCAACCCAGTGCCCAACGAGTAAGTAGATCCCTCGCAAATTGAGATCAGGACGCTACGCGCGCGAGGGGTCACTCTCTGCCAAACTTGCTCTGCACCGTGCACTCCCGGCCCATGGTTGTCTGCACCGGACCACGGCTCTGAAATCTTCGATCGCTGCGACTGGCGATCGGCTCCGAAAAGGTTGCTGTGCCACGCTTGTCGCATGTCGCCTAAGTGTAGGATTTGACCTAACGTCAAAATTCTGGCATAGGAAGCGACGGGAGGAAACTGAACTGTGTGGAGAAAAAAGAATCTTTTTGCTGGTGTTCTCGTTTCTGGGTTTGCGATGGCTCTGCTCGCTAGTTCTTTGTCCGAAGCAGCGGGGAATTGTCAATCCAAGTTGGTCGGCAACTCTTATACCTGCAGCGCCGCGGATCAAGTTTTTGGCGACCAGACTTATACCTTCGCATTCGAGACCGGAGGGTTCTCACAGAATTTTGACCTGTTCATTGATTCCGCCGAATACGGCTGCTCCTGCAACACGACCGGCTCGGTAGCATCTCCGAAGTTCAATCATTCTTCGAGCGACTTCGAATGTATTTCTACCAGCACCGCATATTTGATCAGCGGAAAAATAAATGGCAAGAAGATCAGCGGCCAAGGAACGGCTGAAGATGGCGATGGGTTTATCTTTAGCTGCAAGCAGACGTAAACGCCTGAGAGAAATTCCTCAGTAGAACACCGCAGGGCCGTTGTCGCTCGCGAACGGGCGCGCGGCCTGAAGACTCTCGACCGACGCGGCCCAGCGGTAGCGAAATTTTGGATAGCCGATCTGACCAAGAAGCACGGGATGGAGGCATGAGCGGAGTCCGGTGGCTTGGCGGGCGACTCCGCAAGCCATGTTGTGAGGCTCCCAGTTCGGATTAAGGCTAGCTATCGGCTCCTTCGAAGAAGAAAGCGGTCAAGCGAGATCGAATTGTGGTGCAGATTGGAAATAAGAACGAAATAAATTGCCGCATAAATCAGTTGAATGCCTACGATCATGAACTGCTCGCGCAACGTCGTTCCGAAAACCAGTACGGCTATTAGCAGGGCTCCCACCAGGAGAGCCGCTCGCGTCAGCAGACCGATAATAAGCAGCGCTCCGACCACCGCTTCGAAGAATGGCAGGGTCAGCCCAAACAAGTGGACCATCAAGGCAGGGAGGATTGTGCCGGCGAAGTCCTTATCCATGCCAGCGGCAAAATTTTGAACCCCGTGCAGGATTCGGTTGGCTCCATGCACGAAGATCGTAACGCCCAAGGTCAGGCGTAGAAGCGTGTACGCAAGCGCCTGGTCCGACCAAAGATCGCTGTTAGTCACGCCCATATATTTAACGCAATTTGGAGCGGGTGATCGGTTTCGAACCGACGACCTCGTGCTTGGCAAGCACGCGCTCTACCAACTGAGCTACACCCGCTCTCCGAACCGGTAGACCGAATCCATCTGATTATCCGGCGCGCGAGCGCCTGTCAAATCACCGCGCGCTTGCCGCTCGCCGCAATCGGCTTCGGGCGCAGCTCCCGCACTACGCGCACGTAGTAATCGACGCCCGACCACACGCTCACCCCCATCGCGAGCCACAGGATAAACATTCCGGCCGCGAAGAAATCGACGTGCAGGTATGTGTAATGAATCAGCAGGCCGTGAATTGCGATTGCCTGCAGCGTCATCTTGTACTTGCCGAGTTCCTCGGCGCCGACGATCAGGCCCTCGGCCGCGGCGACCGCGCGGAGTCCGGTCACCATTATTTCGCGCGTAACGAGCACGACCACCATCCAGGCCGGCACGTGCGGCGTGCGCGCCATCCCGACCAGCATGATTAGCGCGGTGGTGACGACCAGCTTATCAGCCATCGGATCAAGGAACTTGCCGAGGGTCGTGACGTAATCGTAACTGCGAGCGAGGTAGCCGTCGAAAAAATCGCTGACCGTCGCGAAGAAGAATACTCCCGCCGCGATCCATGACGCAGTCGGCCCGGTGTGCATGAGGATCCAGATGAGCACCGGTGCGGTCGCGATGCGGAACAGCGTGACAATGTTTGGCGGCGTCATCGGCACGGGATAAGCCCTCAGCCTCTAGACGAATCTTGTGATTTTTCGTTTCGATCCGCGACCTCAAGAATATTTGAATCAACCAGAGGGGGCAACGCAGCCGCTCGATCGCCTTGACTGGCCGAGTGCAGACCGAGTAGCGTCAAATTGACACAACGAGGCCACCTGATGAGGCATAACGCGCAACTGTTCAGCGACTTCCTGGTAATCGGCGGCGGCATCGCGGGCCTGACTTTCGCGATCAAGGCGTCCGAGGTCGGCACCGTCACCGTGCTCACCAAGGCGGGCAGCACCGAGGCCAACACCGCGTACGCGCAAGGCGGAATCGCCAGCGTATGGAGCGTCGACGACTCGTTCGAATCGCATATCGACGATACGATCCGCGCAGGCGCCGGCTTGTGCGATCGCGCCGCGGTCGAGACCATCGTGCGCGAAGGTCCCGAGGCGGTGCGCGAACTGATTCGGCTCGGCACTCGCTTCACGCGGGTCGAGACCGACAGCAACGATATCGACAACGAACTCGAATACGACCTGGGCCAGGAAGGCGGGCATAGCCATCGCCGCGTGCTGCACGCGCAGGACTTGACCGGGCGCGAGATAATGCGCGCGCTGACCGAGGCGGCGGCCGCGCGTCCGAATATCCGTACGCTCGAAAATCACGTCGCGATCAACCTGCTGGTCGAGACTCCGAGCGCGGGGAAGCCGGGCGCGTGCTGGGGCGTGTATGCGCTCGATCGCAACACTCACGCAATCCGCAAGGTGATTTCGCGCGCGACGATGCTTGCGACGGGCGGCGCCGGCAAGGTCTATCTTTACACGACCAATCCCGATATCGCGTCGGGCGACGGTGTCGCGATGGCGTATCGCGCGGGCGCGTCGGTCGCGAATCTCGAGTTCTACCAGTTCCATCCGACCTGCCTGTATCATCCCGCCGCCAAGTCGTTTCTGATTTCCGAGGCGCTGCGTGGCGAGGGCGCGATTCTGAAATTGCCCGACGGCACCGCATTCATGAAGCGCTACCATCCGGACGCCGAGCTGGCGCCGCGCGACGTGGTTGCGCGCGCGATCGATTCCGAGATGAAGCGTCACGGGCTCGATTTCGTATGCCTCGATCTGAGCCATCGGGAGGCCGATTTCATCAAACGGCGGTTCCCGAATATCTTCAAGCGATGCTTGAACTTTGGCTATGACCTGACCAGAGGCCCGATTCCGGTGGTACCGGCGGCTCACTATATGTGCGGCGGCGTGCAAACCGACCTCGACGGACGCACCTCGATTCCGCGCCTGTACGCGGCCGGCGAGGTCGCGATGACCGGGCTGCATGGCGCGAATCGGCTTGCGTCGAACTCGCTGCTCGAGGCCGCGGTGATGGGCCGTCGCGGGTTCGCCTCGGCGCGCGAAATCGTTACATCGGGAGGCGGCGCTCCGCCTGAGTTTCCTGAATGGAATCCCGGGCGCGCGATTCGCAGCGAGGAACGCGTGATGATCACGCAGAGTTGGGACGAGATTCGTCGCTTGATGTGGAACTACGTCGGTATCGTGCGCAGCGACCGGCGCCTCGAGCGCGCGCTGCGGCGAATCCTGATGGTCAAGGACGAGATTCACAGCTACTACTGGGACCATCTGCTCGACGCCGACACGATCGAATTGCGCAACCTGGCAAAGGTCGCGGAGCTGGTCGTGCGATCCGCGATGAGCCGGCGCGAGTCGCGCGGCCTGCACTACAATATCGATCATCCCGACACCGGCGGCTCCGAATGGGTGCATCCAACGGTCCTGCAGAAACCATCAGAGCAGATCTGAAACTCCAGGCGTGATTTCGCTGAAAAAAGAAGTGAAGATGTATTCGGACTATAAGAGTCCGTTCGCTTACCTCGCATTCGATCCCGCGTTCGAGCTCGAAAATCGATTTCAGATTCGCCTCCGATGGATTCCGTTCCAGCTTCGAATCAAGGGCAAGGGCGAGCGCAGTCTCTACTCGGAAAACAAGGCGCGATACTCGTACCTCGATGCGCGCCGATGGGCCAAACCGCGGGGCCTCGTGATCCGCGGACCGTTGAAGGTCTACGACACGACGCCGGCGCTGATCGGCGGCCTGTTCGCGGATCAACAAGGCCGCCTGCTCGATTACAGTCGTCGAGTGTACGAGCTGTTCTTCAAGCGCGAACTCGAGGCGGATCAACCCGACGCAGTCGCGAGCGTAGTCGCCAGCCTCGGCATGTCCGCCGTCGACTATCGCAAATATCTGTCAGGTGAAGGCGCCCTCGCCTACCAGCGCGCGCAGGACGAAGCCGCCAACGATCACGTCTTCGGCGTGCCGCTGTTCTTCTTCGAAGGCGAACCGTTCTGGGGCCACGACCGAATTCCGATTCTCGAGGATCGCCTCACAGACGCCGGATTGGCTATAGCGCCTTAGCTTTAGGACTCACAGACGAGACGGCTAAGCCATCGGCGCTCGGCGGATGGGTGGCATACTTGCGTATCGATTCGAGCAGGGTCGCCTTCTTTACCGGTTTCGAAATATGCATATCGCACCCCGCCTCGCGGGTTTTCACCAAGTCCTCATCCATCGCAGAAGCGGTAAGTGCGACGATATTGGTATGCGGAGCATCATGTTCGCGTTCCCAGTCGCGAATCGATCGCGTCGCCGTGTAACCATCCATCACCGGCATCTGCATGTCCATCAGGACGAGGTCGTAATGATTGTGGATGAATTTGTCGAGCGCTATTTGGCCGTTTTCCGCGAAATCGATCCGGCATGGGGTGCGTTGCAGGAACGCGGAGATCAGAAGGCGGTTGTCGGGCGAGTCTTCCGCCACCAGGATTCGGGCGGCCGGGAGCTCGAGGACAACCTGGCGCAGTGCAGTTGCAGCTCTGGCAAGTTTGACGATGCCGGATGATTTCGATTGCGTCAGCAGCCCCGAGATGGACTCGAAGAGTTCCCGGCGGGTGATCGGCTTAATCAAATATGCGTCCAGCCCGGACTCACGCAACCGTGAAAGCTGCGGATTCACGTCGTCTGATGAAAGCATGACAATCAGGGGCGCGTCGCTCTGGATCTCATGGTGAATTCGGGTCGCCACCTCGAGTCCGTCCATACCGGGCATCCTCATGTCGAGGAGGATAATCTGAAAAGGCTGGCCGCCCTCGAGGGCGCGTTGAACCGCGACCAACGCCTCGAGGCCCGATTCTGCTTCGACAACCTCCGCTCCGACTCGGAACATAGTCTCCCGCAGGATTTCGCGATTGGTCGCGTTGTCATCGACCACCAGAACGCGGAAGCCGGACAGATCCGGAAAGCCATCGGGCTTCGTCGCAGGCGTTCCGGTTGCCATGGCAAAATTCGCCGTGAACGTAAACCTGCTGCCCTTGTTGAGCTCGCTCTCGACCCAAATTCTCCCACCCATCAAGCCGACCAGGCGTTGCGCAATCGCAAGACCGAGCCCGGTGCCGCCATATTTTCGAGTAGTAGAAGAGTCGACTTGCGTGAAGCTCGAGAATATTGACTCGATCTTGTCCGCCGGAATTCCAATGCCCGTGTCCGTAATCGTGAACCTCAGCTGTCCGGGCCCGGTTGCCTCAGGATCGTTGTCGATCACCACGATCACTTCTCCCGCTTCGGTGAACTTGAGCGCGTTGCCGACCAGGTTGACCAGCACCTGCCGTAGGCGCAGCGGATCGCCGACGAGGTTTTCCGATACGCCCGGCGCAATACGCGCCGCCAGCTCCAATCCCTTGATGTGTGCGCGAGATCCGAAAGTCGCCAGCAGTTTGTCGATCAGGTCGTTTAGGTCGAATTCAGTGCTCTCGATCTGCAGCCGCCCGCTTTCAATCCTCGCCAGGTCCAAGATGCTATTGATCAGTTCGAGCAACGATTCTCCGTTGCTGCTCATAACTGTCAGGTAGCGACGCTGCTCGGTGTCGAGCTCGGTCTCCGACAGCAGCTCGCTCATTCCGAGCACCGCGTTCATCGGCGTGCGAATCTCGTGCGACATGCTCGACAAGAATTCAGACTTGGCCTGCGACGAGGCGAGCGCTGCCTCGCGCGCGGCGATAAGCTCCTGCCGTGCGTTTCTCAGTTCGCCAATCGCCCAATTCAGAGTTTTCGACATTTGCCCGATTTCATCGTTCGAACCGATCTCGAGGCGTTGAGTCAGATCTCCCGATGCGACCCCGACCAGGACTCGCACGATCCGCTCGATCGGACGTGTGATTGAGATGGTCAGGACCATCCCGGCGCCAAGCGCCAGCGCGACTCCGAAAGCCATTGCGATCAGCATTTCCTCGGCAGAGACTTTCGCCAACCTGGTATTGGCATCACTGGCTTTCCGCGCGTCCACTACCTTCATTTCTTCGATCTGTTCGAGCGACCCCAGCACCGCCACCGCGACATTCGCATACTCGGGGCTCCAGAGAATTCTCCAACCCTTCTCCGGCATACCGGCCATTCCCGCCGCGACAATCCTTCCTTCGAAGTCGCTGTAAGCTCTGCGCGCCCCGATGAACATGTCGAACGGCCTCCGCTCCTGGGGCGAGAGGTTGCCAAGATCGTACCCGGCAATGGTGTGATCGAGGTCGGCAGTAAAATCCTCAATCTGGCGCAATGTTTTCTCCTTGTCGTCTAAAGTCGCAGCGGCCAGAAGGTCCCGTAGTGAGATGCGTATCTTCAGAAAGGTCACCGAAAGATGAGCAAGAACGGGCTGCGGCGCAGTACTGCGTTCATAGAGATCGAGGTCAGCTCGATGCATCATGCGAAGATGCGTGATGCCCATCGTCCCGATCGACCCTGCGATAGCCGCCATCAGCAGAAATCCGCCGACCAGCCTGGTCCGTAATCGAGTGCCTCTTAGCTTCACGTTTTTGAAGGAGTGTCCATTTTTGATACAGCCGGCGGCACATCGCACCTGCAATCGCGACTGCTAGGTGACAATCACGAGCGCCGTCTCCCTAGCTGCAAAGACGCTGCCACCGCCAAAACACGAAGGCGCCAGGAAATCTTCCTGACGCCTTCGTCGTCAATTCTATGTTGATGTAGTCGGCGCCTAGCTCACGCGACTGGCGCTGGCTGGCGGGCCTGATTCGGCTCGTATGAGAATGCGAGCTTGTCGCCGTCGAGGTCTGCCGTCGCCTTGCCGCCTTTCGTCAGCTTGCCGAACAGGACCTGGTCCGCGAGTTCACGCGCGATCTCGTTCTCGATCAACCGTCCAAGTGGACGCGCGCCGAAGCGTGGGTCGTGACCATGCTCCGCGAGCCATTTCTTCGCCGCCGGCGTCACGGTCAGCGTGACCTTCTGCTTGTCGAGGCGCTCCTGCAGTTCCGCAATGAACTTGTCCACGACGCGTTCCATCGTCTCCGGGCTGAGCGGCGCGAACTCGATCGTCGCCGACAGCCGGTTTCTGAACTCCGGCGAGAACATTCGCTCGAGTACGCCCTTGGGATTGCCCTGGCCGAGTCCGCCATGGAAGCCGATCATCGCGCGCGACAGTTCCTGCGCGCCCGCGTTGGTGGTCATCACGAGGATCACGTTGCGGAAATCCGCCTTGCGCCCGTTGTTGTCGGTGAGCGTCGCGTGATCCATCACCTGCAACAGGATGTTGAACAAATCGGGATGCGCTTTTTCGATCTCGTCGAGCAAGAGCACGCAATGCGGCGTCTTGTTGATCGAGTCGGTGAGCAGCCCGCCCTGATCGAAGCCGACGTATCCCGGCGGCGCGCCAATCAGCCGCGACACGGTGTGCCGCTCCATGTACTCGCTCATGTCGAAGCGGAGGAACTCGACGCCCATCACCTTCGCGAGCTGGCGCGCGACTTCCGTCTTGCCGACGCCCGTCGGTCCCGCGAACAAAAACGCGCCGACCGGTTTGTCGGGATGGCTCAGGCCCGATCGCGCGAGCTTGATCGCGCGAGCAACCGAGTTGATAGCCTCGTCCTGGCCGAACACCGCCTGCTTCATATCCTCGTCGAGCGTCTGCAGCCGTCCGCGATCGGTCGCCGACACCGTGCGCTCCGGAATCTTCGCCATCCGCGCAACCGTGCGCTCGACGTCGCGTGTGCCGACTGTCACCGGCTCGGTGGTGCCCGTGCCGCGCAAATGCCCGGCGACTCCCGCCTCGTCCATCACGTCGATCGCCTTGTCGGGCAGGAAGCGGTCGTTGACGTAACGCGCCGACAGCTCGACCGACAATCTGATCGCCGAATTCGTATAGCGGACGTTGTGATGCTTCTCGTAGTACGACTTGATGCCGTTGAGAATCTGCACCGCCTCGTCCTGCGTCGGCTCGACCACGTCGATTCGCTGGAATCGCCGCGCGAGAGCCTTGTCCTTGTCGAACGAGCGCTTGTATTCCTGGTAGGTCGTCGATCCGATACAGCGCAGATCGCCCGACGCGAGCGCCGGCTTCAGCAGGTTCGACGCGTCCATCGTCCCGCCCGACGCGGCACCAGCACCGACGATAGTGTGTATCTCGTCGATGAACAAAATCCGTTTCGAGTCGCCGACTACCGCCTTGATGACGGCCTTCAGGCGCTGCTCGAAGTCACCGCGAAAGCGCGTCCCCGCGAGCAGCGCGCCCATGTCGAGCGCGTAAATCTCGACACCCTTCAGCGCGTCGGGCACGTCGCCGTTGTGAATCGCGAGCGCGAGGCCCTCGGCCAGCGCAGTCTTGCCGACCCCAGCCTCGCCGACGAACACGGGATTGTTCTTGCGCCGGCGCAGCAGCACGTGCACCGCGCGCTCGAGTTCTTTTTTACGGCCGACGAGTGGATCGATTTTTCCGTCCGCCGCGCGCTTGGCCAGGTTGATCGCGTAAGTATTGAGCGCCTTCGACGGCGACATTTTGCGCTCGCCCTCTTCGTCGCCGCCTTCATGCTCATGCCCGTCGCGCTCGACTGAATCCTTGCCGTCCGCCTCGTCGCCGTCCTCGTCGTCTTCCGCGCCCGCCTTGGACACGCCGTGCGAGATAAAATTGATCACGTCGAAGCGCGTGACGCCCTGCTCCTGCAAAAAGAAAATCGCCGGCGATTCGGTTTCATGGAACATCGCGACCAGCACGTTGCCGCCCGTAATTTCCTGGCGGCCCGCCGATTGCACGTGCAACGCCGCGCGCTGAAGCGCCCGCTGCACTCCGATCGCATAACGCGGCGAAACTTCCTCGCCTTTGGGCATCCTCTCGACCTGCTCGTCGAGGTAATGCGCGAGCTTGCGCCGCAGCGCATCTAAATCCGCGCCGCAGCTTTTCAGAATCGTGGTGGACGTCACGTCATGAAGCATCGCGAACAGCAAATGCTCGAGACACACAAACTCGTGCCGCCGATTGACGGCCTCGGTCATCGCGAGTTGCAGCGTTACCTGCAGTTCGCGACTGATCATAATGTTGTTATTCGATGAAGCCATCGATGCTACTGCTTAGTCACTCCTTTTCCATCACGCATTTGAGCGGATACTCGGCCTGCCGCGCGAGCTCCTCGACCGTATTGGTCTTGGTCTCGGCGACTTCGAACGGATACACGCCCGCCACGCCCATCCCATTCTGATGCACGTGCAGCATGATTCGCGTCGCGTCCGCATGCGGTTTGTGAAATACGGCTTTCAATACTTCGACCACGAACTCCATCGGGGTGTAGTCGTCGTTGAGCAAAATCACTTTGTACAGAGGCGGCTTGGCGGTCTTGGACTTGGTGCGGGTCTTGCGCTCGGTAACGATATCGCCGTCGCCGGAGCGGCCGTCGCCATTGCCGTCACCGTCCGTGATTCGCGCCGAAATTTTCCGCACGAAATCCGCCATCACACCTCTTTCGCTCGGAGCACCTCGCTCCGTCTGATAAATATAATAACAAATCCCGCGATGCCTAGAGAGCATCCGGAGAAATCGGTTTGGTTGCGATAAGTCTGATAGTTTGACCGTGCAATGAATGAAGCTGCGCCAAGATTAGATGTAGCAATCGTCGAGGGAATCGACAGAATTCCCCGCGACGCGTGGGATAGCCTGCTCGCCCCCGACGACTCGCCGTTCGTCGAATGGGATTGGCTGCGCGCGATGGAGCATTCCGGCTCTGCTGCGCGCGACACCGGATGGGCGCCGTATCATCTGATCGTTCGCCAGGGTCCAAAAAAACAAATCGTCGCCGCATGCCCGCTCTACCTCAAGACCCACAGCATGGGCGAGTTCGTCTTCGATCACGGATGGGCCGATGCGGCCGAGCGCGCCGGCCTCCGATACTTCCCGAAGATTCTGGTCGGCGTGCCGTTCACGCCGCATGCGGGTCGCCGTTTCCTCACCGCGCCGGGCAATGATCGCGGGGGCTTGATAAACCTTCTCGGCCTCGCGCTCACCTCGATCTGCGAGGACAACAAGCTCTCGAGCGTGCATGTAAATTTTTGCGAGCCGGACGAGGCGGCCGCACTGGCGCCGATCGGATTCATGGAGCGCTTAGGATATCAATACCATTGGCACAACACGGGCTTCACGACCTTCGACGACTACCTGAACCGGCTCAAGCACAAGCGTCGCACTGCAGTGCGCCACGAGCGCGCCGCGATGGAGGAACAAGGCGTCCACATCCGCGTGATGGCGGGCGAGGAAATACCTGACCGCACCTTCGCCGAGATGTATCGAATCTATTGCTCGACGATCGAGAAGCTTTACTGGGGCCGTCAGTATCTCACCGAAGAGTTTTTCGACCTCATCCGCAAGACGTTCAAACGCAATATGGTTTTTATCGGCGCGTATGCCGGACGCGAACTGATCGCGGGCGCTGTCAATCTCGCGAAAGCGAACGTGATGTACGGACGCTACTGGGGATGCTTCCGCGAGGTCCGCTTCCTGCACTTCAACGTCTGCTACTACGCCGGCATCGAGCACTCGATTCTGAACGGCATTCAGCGCTACGAGCCCGGCGCCGGCGGCGAATACAAGTGGCTGCGCGGCTTCGACCCCGCGCTCACGCGCAGCATTCACTACGTCTCGAATCCGGATTTAAAGCGCGCCATCGCCGGATTCCTGAAACGCGAGCGCCACGAAGTCGAACGATGGATCGTCGCAGGCAAAGAGCGCAGCCAACTGAAGCCACCGCCCCCCTCAGATCAGGAATCTGAATAATTTTCGTCCCCCCAAGATTCTACTTTTTCTCTGAGCTTAGGCGATTTCGCGGATATTACTCGGCGGCGCGGGAAAGTCGAGTTCAGGCGCCGGCTCGCCGGTCAGATTCGTGACGCGATTGCGATAGCGAGTCAGGTGACCCTTCGCGACCTCGAACGCGTCCTGCGCTTTCGACAATGATTTTCCGAGGGCCTCGAACTGGTTTTCGAAATGCCCGAAGGCGTTCTGCGCCTTCTTCAATTCCTCGGTCGCGCGCTCGTGCCCTTTCGCGTACTCGTACATTTTGAAAACCATCTGGATCGATTGCAGCGTCACGATCAACGTGTTCGGCGAAACCGGGTAGACCCGCCGCTGGTTAAGCCAATCGCTCAGCTCCGCGTTCAGCACCGCTTCCATATAGAGCGTCTCGCTCGGCAGATACATCAGCGCCATGTCGGTGGTGCCGGCTTCGGGCCGAATGTATCCCGCGATTCGCTTTGCCTGCTCCTTCATCACGCGTTCGAACTCGACCCGCGCCTGATCCAGTGCCTGCGGATCATTGGTTTCAAACAATGCCAGCACTTGCTCGCGCGGAAACTTGGCGTCGATCGGCAGCACTCGATCGGGAAACTTGATCAGCGCATCGACGCGCCCGGAACCCTCGCCGCCTGGCGACGCCTGCAGGTCGTACATATGGCGCGGCAGAAAATCCTCGAGCAGACGCTCGAGGCCCTGCTCGCCGAATCGACCGCGCAAGTGCGGCATCTTGAGCAGATTGTTCAGGTCGTTGATCGACGCGCCGATCACGCCGAGATTTTTCAACTGCTCCTGTGCCTGGTTGAGATGATTCTGGACCTTTTCGAACTGCGCAAAGCCGTCCTTGATATTCTGATCCAGCTTGACCTGCACCGTGTTGGTGATCGCGGCCAGCTTCTCGCCGACGTCCGAGCGAATCGCCTCCATGCTTTCCCTGGTCCGCGTAGTCAGCGCCGCAATCTCCAGTTTGAGCGAAGTCGCCTGCTCCTGCCGTCCCGCTGACAGATGCTTCTCCAACGCCGCGTTGAGGTTGAGGAACCCTTCCGACAATCGATCCGCAGTCGCCAGACTAAGGTCGCCCTGCGCCTGTTGAAGCCGTCCGGCGAGGTCGGTTCGTGTCTGCGTCAATTTTTCATCGAGGCTGCGCGCGATCGAATCGAGGCGCTCGGCCAATTGTGCGAAGGAATCGTTTGCGGGAAGCGATCGCAGCCTGCCGATTACGACCACAATTCCCGCAATCCACAAAACGCTCAGGACAACCAACGCCACCACAACTATTTCCGGCTCCATCAAACCACCTCCACGCCACCCGTATCGATTCTAGCCCTCGATAGCGGCAGCGTCGAACTCATTGTCCACACCGTAGCGCCGCGCGATGACAACCGTTGTCGCGATGCGCCCATGCGGTGCGCTTGCTATCGTGGGCGGGAATGGAGTCTCCGCTTTGAAAGACCTGCTGACCAAAGGCTCGATTCCGATTCTGCTCGGCACCGGCGGCGTCGGTAAGACCACGATTGCCGCCGCGCTCGCGCTCGCGGGTGCGTCCGCCAATCTCAATACCGCGGTGATCACTGTTGATCCATCCAAGCGCCTGCGCGACGCGCTCGGCCTCGCGCGACTGGGCGGACAGCCGACGCGAATCGGCGCGCGCCAGCTCGCGGACGCCGGACTCGACCCCCACCTCCAGCTTTCCGCCATGATGCTCGACGTATCGGGCGCGTGGGACGCGATCGTCGAGCGTTTCGTCGCCGACCCGGCCACGCGCCGTAAAGTCTTCGACAATCCATTCTACAAAAGCCTGACCGCCGAGTTCGCGGGCTCCGAGGCTTTCGCCGCGCTGCAGCGACTTTACGATCTTCATCAGACCCACGCCTTCGAGCTCGAAGTCGTCGACACTCCGCCCGCGTCGCATTCGTTCGAGTTCCTGCAAACGCCCGCGCGGCTGATCCGCCTGCTCGATTCACGCACGGCGCGATGGCTTTTCACGCCGTCGCTCTCAGCCGGGCGGATTGCGATGAAGGTCGCGAGCGAGGCGGCGCGATTTGTCGTGCGCGAGCTCGAGCGGTTCGCCGGCAGTAACGTGCTCTCGACCATCACAGATTTTTTCGCCGCGATGGCCGAGAGCATGGACGCCATCATTGACCGGCTGCAGAAGACTGAAGCGCTGCTGCATTCGCCTGCAGTTAAGTTCGTGATGGTCACGACGGCGGAACCCGACCGCATCCGGCAAGCGCGCGAGTTGCTCGCCCAGATGAACTCCGAGGGCCTCAAGCTCGACGCGATTGTGATCAATCGCTTCCTCGACGAGCGGACCTGGACCGCAGTCGCGGATTCGACGGAGCGTCCGCTGAGCCATCTGGCGGAAATATCGGAATTGCGAGCGTCACTCGCGAAGGACGGCGCCGACGCCAACGGTTTCGGCCGCCTGGTCCATCATTTCGAGGGGTATCGAGAGCGCACACTCGGCGAGATCGAACGCGTCGCTTCCTTCGCGCGGGAACTACCTGCCGGCGTCAAGCTCGCGGTTGCGCCGGAAATCGAGGCTGGGGTGAGGGATCTAGCAGCGCTGTCGCGGGTGGCAGGATATGTGACGTCGGGAACGGCGGTGTTGAAGCCGCTGGAGAAGGCGGCGCGCGGCGTAATCGCGACGAGGCAAGCTAACCCCTAACCCCTTCTCACGGTGGAAAGGGGGAACCGAATCTACGTTCACTGAAAAAACCGGAGTGAGTCTATAAGCCGGGTTCTGTGCCCTTGCGGGCGGCGATCATTCCTCTAGGCCGTCGATTGCTCGCCGGCTCATGCGACCATACCCGAGGCCTTAAGAGCGGGCCGCTCAGCCTCCTATTTGGTCTTGCTCCGGATGGGGTTTGGCATGCGCGCACGATCGCTCGCGCGCCGGTGGGCTCTTACCCCACCATTTCACCCTTACCCTTTCGGGCGGTGTATTTTCTGTGCCACTTTCCGCGGATCGCTCCGCGCCGTCGTTAACGGCCATCCCGCCCTATGGAGCCCGGACTTTCCTCTTCCCTGTGACAGGAAGCGATCGCCCGACTCACTCCGGCGCAGTTAGAGTAGCATCTTTTCGATTGCCTCTCGCCCATCCACCGTTGCTGACACAACTCGCGAACCGGCGTAATCCTAGTCGTGTCCAATACTCGAACACGTGGAGAAACAAACATGAAGTCCATTCGAGTCGAACAGGCAAAAGGTCCCTTCAAACTTGTTGACGAGAAGATCGTCGAACCCGCGCGCGAGCAGGTCCGGATTAAGGTGCAGGCGTGCGGAGTCTGTCATAGCGACTCCTTTACCAAAGACGGACTGTGGCCCGGAATCACTTTTCCGCGATCGCCGGGACACGAAATTGCCGGGCTGATCGAAGCGGTCGGTGAAGGTGTGGATGATTGGAAAGTTGGCGATCGAGTCGGCGTCGGATGGCACGGCGGCAACTGCTTTCGATGCGATCCGTGCCGGCGCGGCGATTTTGTCAATTGCCGCTTTCTGAAGGTCCCCGGAATCAGTTATGACGGTGGCTACGCCCCACATGTGATTGCGCCGGTCGAGGCGCTCGCGCATATCCCCGACGCGCTTCGGCCGGAAGAAGCCGCGCCCCTGATGTGCGCCGGGATCACCACCTTCAATGCGCTCCGGCACAGCGGCGCGGGACCTGGCGACCTCGTCGCAATCCAGGGTATCGGCGGACTCGGGCATCTGGGCGTCCAGTTCGCGGCCAAGTTTGGTTACGACGTCGTCGCGATCGGACGCGGCGAGGACAAGCAATCGCTGGCGCTGAAGTTGGGCGCGCGACGCTACATCGATACTGGCACGCAGAACGTGGCCGCTGAGTTGACCAAGGAAGGTGGAGCCGCTGCAATCCTCGCGACCGCGCCCGACGCGAAATCGTTCGGCCCACTGGTGGACGGCTTGGGCGTGAAGGGAAGATTGGTAATCGTCGGCGCGAGCTCAGAACCCTTCGCCGTCACGTCGTTTCAGCTAATCGGCGCACAACGCACAATTACCGGATGGCCGTCGGGAACCTCCAAGGATTCCGAAGATACGCTTAAATTCGCGGCACAGACCGGTGTCCGCGCGATGATCGAGACGTTCCCGATCGAGCAAACGGAGCAAGCGTACGATCGCATGATGACCGGCAAACTTCGATTTCGCGCGGTGTTGACGCATTGACGGTCGCTCTGCCTGATCGCGATGCGCTGACTGTTCTGCTCATTCGACATGCGGAGCCCGTAGTGCCCGGAACTCACGGCTTCGATGAATTCACGCGTCCGCTCACGGCGAAAGGAATGCGCGACGCTGAGCAACTGCGCGAGATGCACGCGTCGACGCCCATCGACGCCGCCTACTCGAGTCCCTACCTGCGCGCGCGCCAGACGATCGAGCCGCTTGCACTAGCACGTGGCCTCGCGATCGCGACGATCGACGATCTCCGCGAGCGGATGCTGTCGCTTGCTGAATTGCCGGACTGGAGGGCGCATCTCAAACGCTCGTGGGAAGATTTCGACTATGCGCCGCCTGGTGGAGAGAGCGGGCGCGTCGCGCAGGCGAGAGTCGTGCGCGTCCTCGATACCATCGCCTCGCGACACTCAGGCGGCATCGTGATCCTCGCGAGCCACGGCAATCTGATCGCGCTCGCGCTGCACGCATTCATGCCGGGTGTTGACTACGAATTCTGGCAATCGATCCCGATGCCCGCGGTGTTCACGCTGACGCGCGACGGAAGTCGATGGCGCGTCTCTGCCCGCTAGTCCGCCGCTCCTAACCTCTCCTGTGAGTCTGAAAGGTTACGACCTACGTGGTCGGTTTTTCCACCGGCTCCTCGTAGTACAGCACGCGTTGGCAGTTCGGGCAGAAATGTATCTGCAGATGCTTCTGGATCTCGTTGTACAACTGTGGCGGCAGACGCATCCTGCATCCTTGGCAGGTTCCGCCCTTCGCCAACGCAACCGCGACGCCCGCGCGGCGGCTGAAAATCATCTGGTAGCGCGCCAGCAGGCTGGCGTCGATATTCTCGGCGATCTTCTCTCGTGCCTTCCGATGCTTCGCAATGTTGCCCTTGAGCTCCTCGACTTCCGCCGCGATTTCTTTTTCCGCCGCAGCGAGATCGACCTTCCCTTTCGCGATCGCCTCGGTCAGCTCCTTGATTCGCGCCGTCCGCGCGTCCGCGCCTTCCATCGACGTGAGCAATTCGGTCTCGAGCCGCTGATTGGTCTCCTTCAACGACTCGATCTCATGCGTCAGCGCCTGCAGTTCCTTGTCGTTGCGGACCAGCGTCAGCCGCATCCGCTTGTTGCGGATTCGGACTTCGCCTTCGGCGAGTTCGCGCTCGGCCTTTTTGCGGGCCGCGGTTATTTCCTTGTCTTGTTCGGAAAGGCGATCGAACTCGGCCTGGTTGGCCTGGTTCTCAACCCGAAGTTGGTCGACCCGCCCGGCAATCGAGGTCAGCGATTGCTCCAACTCTTGCAGCTGCCGGTCGATGACCTGGAGGTCCATCAGCCGGGTTATCTCTTCACGCAAGTCGTACCTCCGCTAATGTTGTGCGCGTCGCGCAAAGTTTTTGATGATTATGATATTGGCGCACGCAGGTTGCCGGCGCGGACACGAATAGTATGGGCCCACCAGGATTTGAACCTGGGACCAGCCGGTTATGAGCCGGCAGCTCTGAACCTGGCTGAGCTATGGGCCCTCTGAAAAGCATCAGGCGCTTATGATGGTAGCAAGTTCGCGCAGCAGACTTAAGGGCTAAACGTCGAAACATCCGCTCAAACAATGCGATGCACCGGGGCCCTCGCGCTTCAGAAAGTTCATAAACAAATCCACGGTCGTGCCGACTCCGTCCTCGCGCCGGATCTGTTCGCCGAGAGCTGAAGCGCGTTGACGCATCGCGGAGTCCGGTGTCGCTTGGCGAATTGCGTCCGCGAGAAGCTCGGCGGTAAGTTCGCGAAATGGAATCGCGCGAGGTCCGACTCCAAGCGCCTCGATCCTCTTTGCCCAGTTCGGCTGGTCGGCAACAAATGGCGTGACGATCGACGGCACTCCTGCGCGAAGACCGGCGCCGGTCGTGCCCGCGCCGCCATGGTGAACGACTGCGCTCATGCGCGGGAACAGCCAACTGTGCGGAACGCTTTCAACACCGAAGGCATATTCCGGCAGCTTGCGGTCCTCGCCGATGCCCGCCCATCCCGACAGCAAAATGCCGCGCTGATGCGACAACTCCAACCCCTTCAGTATCAACGTCAACGTGTCCTCGGCGCTGCCGCTAGGCATACTGCCGAAGCCTACATAGACGGGTGGAGGTCCGCTCTCCAAAAAAGCGATCAGATCAGACGGTGGCTTCCAACCAGGCGGAGGATCGGAAAACCAGAACCCCGTGACGTGAATGCGCGCGGGCCAATCCGCAGGACGAGGAATCACGGTGGGACTGCAAGCATAGTAGAGCGGCGTGCGTTCGAGTTGCCGGGCGGAAGGTCCAAAGAATGGCAGTCGTGGAAGGCCGAGCAGTTCACCGCGCATCCTGTTGTCAAAATTCCGCGATACCTGCCAGATGAATTGTTCCGTGACTCGCCAAATCAGCGAATTGATCATCGCGCCGCGATCCTTCCCGCCACCGATGAGAAAGCTGGGGAAGGAAGACGTCCTTGTGAGCGGCATGAACATCGCGGATGCGGACGGGACGCCGAGTTTCGCCGCGATACTGTAAAAAGGAATCCAGCTGCTCTTATAGATGATCGCATCGGCGCCTTCGACTGCGTTTATCGCATCGGTGTCGAGCCCGTCCAGGAAAGCCTTTCTTCGATTCGAGTCCGAGGCTTGCTTGATGATCATCTTGAGCATGTTCCCGGACCCGATCGCTGTCGCTACCTCTTCGTTCCTAAGCAATGACTTGTACGGATTCCCGATCGGAGCGAACTCAATCCCGTACGAAGCCGCCAGCTCGGCGAAGTCCGGGCGTGCGCCGAGTTTGACGCTGTGGCCTTCTTGTTTGAACCGAACGCCGAGCGAGATGAACGGTTGAGTGTCGCCCATCGCCCCGATAGTCAGGATCGATATATTCAATTCCCGTTCACGCGCCACGGCCCTCGCGCCTGAGCGTGATGACCGCCTGCGCCGCCGATACGTCCGCTCCACTCCCGCGAAGTCGTCCGACTTCACGCGCGCGACGGCGCCGCTCCAGCGCAGCGACATAGTCGTTGACGAGCGCGCGGCACTTCTCGATGTCGCTGGAAACCTTCTGCGTTTCGTCCTCGACTTCATCGTTCAATGGACCGACCGCAAACTCGCTGACGCGGCCTTGCTCGTCGGCTGTCATCCGATCCGCGACCCATTGTTCGAGGGCGGTGTATGGCTCATCGGTGCGGCACAAGTCGGCGAGGACGCCGCCGAGGCGAATTTCTTCGAAATTCGCCGTCGCACCGGACTGCGCAATTTCATTGCGCAGTCCCGGATGCAGCAGCGCCAGCGCGATAAGGCCGATTTCGGCCTTCGCGCCGGCGTCGCCGCCGCCCGTCGCGGCGGGCGGCGGATTCGCGGCCGCGCGCGTATCGCGCGCGACCCGCGACGGCGTCGCGGACCGCGATAGCGGTCCGCGCGCCTCTTTGCGGAGGATTTCCTCGCCAATGTCCAACAGACCTGCAACTTTTCGAACAATCAGATTGAACTGAAATTCGTCGCTGATCAGGCGAAGTTTTTCAGCGACTAACGTTGCCGCTTCAAACCGCCTTTGAAGCGGCCCATTCGGTCCGCCAACCTTGTCAGCCTGATCTCGAATGAAATAATCGACCAGCAGCTCGGATTTCTCAGCCAGCTCCGCGAACGCGGCTGCGCCGCGCTCGCGCACGAACGTATCTGGATCGAAACCTGACGGAATAAAAATTCCGCGGCCCAGCAATCCCGCCTGTAGGAAAATCTCCAGCGCCCGCATCGACGCCTTGCGCCCCGCCGCGTCACCGTCGAAGCATGCGATCACGTTTTTCGTGTATCGGCTGAGCACCCGAAGCTGCTCGACCGTGAGCGCGGTGCCACATCCGGCCACCGCTTCCTTGAACCCCGCCTGCCACAGCGCAATCACGTCGAAGTATCCCTCGACCAGGATCGCGCGGTCTTTTCCCAATGACGCACTTGACGAAATCGCCTGCCGCGCTTCGAACAGCCCGTACAGTGTTCGCGTCTTCGAATAGAGCGGGGACTCGGGCGAGTTGATGTACTTGGGCAGGCGCGCGTCGAGCACGCGGCCCCCGAATGCGATCGCGCGCCCTTGCGCGTCGCGAATCGGGAACATCACGCGACCGCGAAACATGTCGTACGTTTCGGCGCCGATAGCGACGTTGCCGTCTTTCTTGACCAGCCCGACTTTTACACCAGCGTCGCGCAGCCCGCGCTTCTCGAGCGCCTTCGCCAGGGAAGCCGGCCGGCTGGGCGCGTATCCAATCATGAACGCGCGCGCCGTCTCGACGCTGATACCGCGCGACTTCAGGTAGTCGCGCGCCATCGCGCCGTCGGTCGTGTTCCACAGCACATGCGCGAAAAATTCCGCCGCGACCTCGCTCGCCTTGAGCATCGCCTCGCGCTCGCCGGCAGCCGGTCCCGCTACATCGTGCTCGGGAAGCGTCACGCCGTATTTTTTCCCGAGGGACCGCACCGCTTCGGGAAACGTCAGCCCCTCGACCCGGGTGATGAAATTGAAGACGCTGCCGCCGACGCCGCATCCGAAGCAATGAAAGAACCCACGCTCGGCATTGACCGAGAACGATGGCGTCTTCTCATTGTGGAACGGGCACAGGCCGACGAAGTTGCGCCCCGTCCGGCGCAGCCGCACGTGCGCGCCGACAATCTCGACGATGTCGGCGCGCGAACGGACTTCCTCGATTTTGTCGTCGCCGAAACGTCCCATCAGCCGCCCAGCACCGTCCGCAGCCGCTCCGGATAGTTCGTCATGATACCGTCAACGCCGCATTCGGCGAGCGCGCGCATCCGCGCGTCCGCATCGACCGTCCAGGTGTAGACCTTAAGGCCGCGCTCGTGCGCCGCCTTGCACAAATCCGCGGTGACCATATCCCAGCGCGGATTGATCGCATGCGCACGCATCGCAACCGCGTTCATCATCAGGTCGACCGGCTTCTCGTCGGCCAGCAAAGCGATGCGAATACTGAAATGAAGCTGCTGGATTTTTTTCAGATATTCCCAGTCGAAGCTCGACACGATGCTGTCGCTCAGCGCGTTACGCGTCTGCATGATTTGCGCGACCTGATGCTCGAGGCCGCCCGCCTTGAGCTCGATATTGAGCCCGCACTTGCCGCTGGTGACGGCGAAAACTTCGTCGAGCGTGGGAATTCGCTCGCCCTTGATTGCGCCGCCCTTGAACTTCGCACCCGCGTCCAGCCGCCTGAGCTCCTCGAGCGTCAGCTCCGCGACTTCGCCGTTGCCATCGGTGGTGCGCTCGACGGTGTCGTCATGAATCACGACGACGGCGCCGTCTCGCGTGAGCTGCACATCCAGCTCGCACATGTCGGCGCCCGCGTCGATAGCGGCGCGAAATGCGCTCAGGGTGTTCTCGGGAAAAGTACCGCTCGCCCCGCGATGGGCTATGTTCCGCACAGCCCGCCTCCACCACGTTGAAAGAATCGAAGTGTGATAATGATGCGAGTTTACGCGTTCATTGAGCGCCCGCGCAAACTGGTACCGCGTATCCTGTCAACAACACTCAGACCAATGGGACTCGAAAGAAGCCGGCGCTGATGCCAAACTCCAGCCGATCAGTATGCAACGCGCAGCCGCATCCAGGCGAAGTTATACGCGGGCGATCTTTCGCACGCATGCGCATCTCGCGGATGAAGCGGCGGGAATCCTCGTCGCAGGCGGCGCGATCGGATGCGCCGTCGCCGGGATGAAGTTGCCGCGCGCGCGCGAGGACAAGACCGTCGCTCTCGAAGCGTACTTCGATCGGATCTCCAATACCGAGCTGTCGCGACTCAGACTCATGATGGCGCAAGCGGGGATGCTGGCCGACGGCGCGGTCGTCGACGGTGTGCGAAGAATCGTCGACCCTGGATGGTCCACGCTGTGGATGAAACGCTTCGGCCCATTTCGCGTCGGGCGTCGAATGCTGATCGTCCCGCCGTGGAAGCGCGTGCATGAGCCCGGCCGCACGACCATCGTGGTCCAACCCGCGCGCGCGTTCGGCACCGGACACCATCCGACGACAGCAGGCGCGCTGCGCGCGATCGAATATATCGTCAGCGCCCACGCGCCACGATCAATTCTTGATGCCGGCACTGGCTCCGGAGTGCTGGCGATCGCGGCGGCGCTGCTGGGCAAACGAAACGCGGAAATAATAGCAATCGACATCGATCCGACGGCGCTGGAAAACGCGCGCGCCAACGCGCGGCTGAACGGGGTTGAGAAATCGATCCGATTCTCGTCGGTGCCGCTCGCTTCGATTCATCGGCATTTCGATCTGATCATGGCGAATATTCTGAGTCACACGTTGATCGAGCTCGCGCCGCATCTGAAGCGAATCGCTGCGCCGGGCGGACGATTGATCCTCGGTGGCTTTCTCGTCGACGAAGCCGACGAAGTCCTGCGCCACTATCGCTCTACGCTCAGATGTCTCAGCCGCAAGACACATCGCGGATGGACGACGCTCGTGATGGCGCGAGCGCCACGCTGATGCCCGCGTACCCGCCGCGTTTTTTAGTTGCGCGCACGCCGGACGCGAACAACCTCGCACTTATCGAGGGCGCCGAATTGCGTCACATGCGTACAGTCGTGCGGCTGTCCGTGGGGGCGCGCGTGTCGTTGCTCGATCCCGCGGGCGTCGAGCATATCGGCGTGATCGAACGCTACGAACCCGACTGCGCCGTAGTCCGCATCGAGTCTTCGTCGCGCGCCGCGTCTCGATCCCGAGTCATCCTTGCCGCCGCAATCATCAAGGGGCCGCGGATGGACTTCCTTGTCGAGAAAGCGGCGGAGTTGGGTGCGTCGGAGCTATGGCCTTTGATTTGTGCGCGCGGATTGGTCCGTTCGCCTGGGACAGAGCGGCTCGCGCGATGGCGCCGGCTCGCACTCGCGGCAGCCAAGCAGAGCCAGTCGCGGGTCATGATGGAGGTGCGAGCGCCGGTCAGCATCGACGACTTGATTCGCGCCGTGCACCCCGGGACGCTCGCTGTCATTTGCGCGCAGGGTGGCCAGCCACTCGGCGAGGTGATTCGACCCGTGCATCCGCGTGCGATATTGATAGCGGTTGGGCCTGAGGGCGATTTCGACGACGGCGAACGCGCGAAAGCCGCCAACGCGGGATTCGTCGCGGCCGGACTCGGACCGAATCGCCTCAGGAGCGAGACGGCGGCTCTGGCAGCGGTCAGCATTGCGGCGGGGTTACTTCACGATGGGCAAGGATCAGGCGAAGATGCCGAAACGGACTAAGTCGACGGCGCGCAAGTTCGCGTTCATCATGGACCCGCTCGATCGGGTGCTGGTCGACAAGGACACGACGTTCGTGTTCATGCTCGAGGCGCAATTCCGCGGGCACGAAATTTATTTCCTCGGGCTGCGCGACCTCTACGCGCGCGGCAAGCATGTCTTCGCGCGGGCGCGGCAAAGCGAGCTGACGCGACGCGGCAATCCTCATTACAAGTTTCTCGACGACGGCATCGAGTATCCGATCGAGCACTTCGACGCGATCTTCATGCGCAAGGATCCGCCCGCCGATGCGGCCTATCTGTACGCGACGATGCTGCTCAGCCTCGCCGACGAACGGCAAACTTTCGTGCTCAACAGTCCGCGCGGGCTTCGCGAGGCCAACGAAAAGCTCTACTCGCTGAATTTCCCCGACGCGATTCCGCCGACGCTCGTGACCTACGAAATTCCAAGGCTCAAGACCTTTCTTGAAGAACAAGGCGGCGAGATGATCGTGAAGCCGCTCGACGGACACGGCGGCGAAGGCGTGTTTCTCGCGACCTCGAAGGATCGCAACCTCGGCGCGATTCTCGAGACGGTGACACAATTCGAAACGCGGCTCATCATGGCGCAGCGCTATCTCCCCGAGGCTCGCAAAGGCGACAAGCGGCTGATCGTGCTAAACGGCGATCCGCTAGGATGCACGCTGCGGGTGCCGCGCGACGATGAGCATCGCGGGAATATCCACGTCGGGGGCAATTGCGTGAAAGCGCCGATCACGGCGCGCGATCGCGACATCTGCCGGATGCTGAAGCCGCGGCTCGAGCGCGACGGCCTGTACTTCGTCGGCCTCGACATCATCGGCGATTACCTGACCGAGGTGAACGTGACGAGCCCGACCGGAGTGCAGGAGATCGATCGGCTCGACGGCGCGAACCTGGAAGGCAAGGTGATCGATTTCGTCGAGTCGCGAGTGGCCGAGCTCAAGCGATAAGCGAGCCGTTGCACGGCGCGGCAATCATCGGTACGAATGAAGGTTCGCCTCACCGCGAGCGCGTCCAATCACGGTGGGCAGGTAGCTCAGTCGGTAGAGCAAAGGACTGAAAATCCTTGTGTCGAGTGTTCGATTCACTCCCTGCCCACCAAAATGTGCGCTGGTATCTCCGATCGATACCAAACGAAGGTGCCGACTCGGTCCCGTCGTTCCGCGCTAGTCCTGCGGGCCTGCCGCCGTCTTTGGGCCGTGGCAGGCTGCGACCTGATCGACTGTGGAACCGAGATCCGAGGCGATCTTCGCGTCTGTTAAACCGGCCTGCTCCTGATTCTTTACTGCATCGCAGTCCACGGGAGCGTTCGACGCCGAAAACATACTGCATCCGGAAAATCCGAAGATCAGCGCTCCGAACATGGCGGCGATTCTCAATTTGTTCGGTAACTTGCTCATACAATCGTTCCTCCTTGTCTTACATTTTCAAACGCCCCTGGATTTCTGGGATAACCGCCTGAACATCGGACAGGCCGTATTCTTGTAACAACTTTCCGCCGCTAATTCTGTAAATTTTGCCGAACTATTCACGAATTCCAAATTAGACCCGCGAAGATTACGGATTCCCGCACTTCCAACCCTCTCTGAAACTGGCATCGCCGATGCTTCGTAGTTTAGAGGTGAGGGTTTTGCCTCGCCTCTTTTCGATTCAGGAGGTATCCAACGAATGAAACTCCGAACGATCTTTGCCGCCGCGGCCCTGACTGCGCTGTTCGCGGCTGCCCCTGTTGTTGCACATGCCGACCACTACGGCGACTGGGATGAGCATCACGAATGGCACGACGCTCACTGGTGGTATGACAACCATCCGGGATGGGTCTGGCATCATCATCCGGAGTGGGTCCAGGCATACCCGGAGTGGCGACCATACTATGGTGACTATGACGAAGGTCACGTTTGGCACGACCGTGATTGGTGGTACGCGCATCATCCGGACTGGGTTCGCGATCATCATCATGACTGGGCGCGATGGCGTGACTAGCGAAATCTAGTTCGCTTTGATTTTCGCCTCAACCCTTGCGCGAGCGCAGTTCAGGCATGGAGCATCCGGGCTAAGTCCCGCGAATGCCCCGGCCTCGCGTCTCGCGCAAACGTTTTTTGCTTCCATTCAGTTGCGCGCGCAAGAATCTTTCGGTGAGATCGTAGCTGGTATGACGCACACGCCACTCAGGCCAAAATCCAGCCGGCCTTACATGCCCGGCTACGGAATCCTCGACGCTTCCGACGGTCGCGGGCTGCTGCCGTGGGACTGGGCGGTAGAGCGATTGACGAAATCGCGCAACTACTGGGTAGCGACGACGTGTCCCGACGGCCGGCCGCATTGCGTGCCGGTGTGGGGTATCTGGCTCGACGGCGCCTTCTACTTCAGCAGCGGCGCGAAGTCCCGCAAGGCGCGCAATCTCTCGGCGAATCCGAACTGCGTGGTGTGCCCGGAGGATGGCATACAAGCCGTCTCGTTCGAAGGGGTCGCTGAGAAGATTACCGACGCGGCGACGATCCGGCGTTTCGTCGAGGCTTACAATCCCAAGTACCAGTGGGACTTGAAGCCGGAGACGGTGCTCGACATGGGGCCGATTTTCGCCGTACGCCCGCGCAAAGTGATTGGCGTCGACGCAACGCCCGGGGAATTCCAGGGCAGCGCGACGCGATGGTTATTCGAATAGAGCTGACGCCTACGAGACGTGAGAGCGGACGGGACCGCGCTTACGCACGCTGTTGGAATACCGCAAGCTCGAGAGCGGGCGATGCCGGCGCATCTGGTAACGCCGCGACGGCAGATCGCCAATCGTCAGGATGCGCAGCCGATCGAGCAGGTAATTCGGATCGATGCCGAGCGCCGCGCAAAGATTCTCGAAGCTGAAAATATCGCTGCGGTGGCCGCCGACGCTATTGCCTTCGAACCAGTTTCTGACCTCGACGAAGTCGCGGCGGTGCTCGCCGTCCTTGGCATTCACGTTTCGCAGGTAACATCGAATCGCGTCTTCCAGAACGGCGAGCAAAAGCTTGAGTTCGCCCTCGATGACGTGATTTCGCCTGACCAGGTCTGCGTATTGTCCTGGCAGCAGGAGTCCGGCGTCGATTGTTTTTTCGTTCGGTGGAGTCTCGTCTGACATCTAATGCCCCATTTAATGAAAGCGCGCGAGCGCCAGCGCGAGCCTAGCGTTCGCCCGATGTCAAAAGTACCAGACCAGTGTTTCGATAATATTAACTCAATTAACTCGGCGGGCGAGAACGAATTATAAGGTGAAATGGCCGATGCTCAGAATTACTTCAAGCAAAATCAACAGCACGACGATGACTTCGAGGAGCACGAGGCGGCGGTCGCGCGCGACGTCCAGTACCAGCACCAGCGAGTCCTGGATGCTCTGTAGTTTGCTGGTCAGGGCTGCGTAGCGATCGACGAGATCGAATTCGTCGCGCAGGTCGTCGTAGATAAGATCCATCGCGGGGTCTTCCCACGCCGCGTCGGGCTTGTCGAGCAGGTGGAGCACGGCGAGAACCTCGGTGCGCGACGAAATCGCCTCGCCGATGAAGCGATGCAACGGGGTAACCCGATACGGCACGGTACCGCGCGTCGCCATGCGATCGACCAACTGTGCGGTGCGCGCGAACAGGCTGTCGACGATGCGCTCGTAGTACTCCATCGCGGCGCTCTGAGCGACCGTCAGCGCAACAATCCCGGCGCGTTGGGGAGTGAGCTTGTCGACCCGCAGCATCCCGTTGGAAATTCCGATTGGCGCCGACGGATCTTCGAGCACCGAGTAATCCTCGCGGATGATGCGGGTGGTGAGTTTGGGCAGGACCTGGGTAAGGCGCGCGAAGATGCGCTCGCGCTGCTCGGCGGGAACATCGTGCGTCACGATAGCGCCGAAAGGAAAAAAGTAGAGCCCGCCGTCACCGCCGTCAGACTCGATCGGCACAAACATCTCGAGCGGAGACGTCCTTGCCTCGGGAAATGCGGGCGCGATCTGACGGAATGCGAAGTTCTCCTCGAAAGCCACGGCGTAGAATTGATGAATCCGGCTCGGCATTCGCGCACCCAATTGCAATAGTCCCAGCCCTCTACCCTGGATGAAAGCGCCCGCCGACGGCCCAACGGTAGTCAATAGCGCCAGAGATTCATCGTCTGTGGTATATGGATCGGATTCACGACTCGCAGGAGAGCACTATGATCGAAGAAGCAATCGAGATTCGCACCACTGACGGGACGGCTGACGGGCTTCTCTATCGGGCAGAAGGCGAGCGCCGGCCGGGTGTAATACATCTGACGGACATCGGCGGTATCCGCCCGTCACATCGCGAGATGGCGAAGCGGCTGGCGGAGAAAGGTTACACAGTGCTGATGCCCAACGTCTTTTACCGCACGACCAAGCCGCCGGTTGTCGACATCACGATCGGCCTGGGCGATGAGCGCACGATGAAGCGGTTCGGCGAGCTGCGGGCGCCGATGACTCCTGAAGCCGTCGAGCGCGATGCGAGGGCCTACGTCAATTTTCTCGCGACGCACAATGCCGTGAGCCGAGGATCGATTGGCGTCGTTGGCTACTGCTTCACGGGCGCGATGGTGATGCGCACGGCTGCAGCGATGCCAGACAAAGTAGCCGCCATGGCGTCATTTCACGGCGGCGGCCTCTACACAGATGAGCCGACGAGTCCGCACCTGGTATTGCCGCGCATCAAGGCGCGACTCTACTTCGGACACGCGACCAAGGATCGCAGCATGCCGCCAGAGGCGATCGAAAAGTTCGATCGAGCCCTCGCCGCGTGGGGCGGAAAATACGAAAGCGAAGTGTACGAAGGCGCGTTCCACGGCTGGACGACATCCGACGCTCCAGTCTACAACCAGCCGCAAGCCGATCGCGCGTTCAACAAATTGACGGAGTTGTTCGCGGGCACGCTGAAGTAGCCGCGTGAAGACGTCCGCTGTCTTTGCATCGCGTCTGACCGTCGCGCTCGCCCTTATTCTTTCGATCGCGGCTCCGACGACTGCGGAAACCGAATCGGCGCCCAATCGCGCCTTCCGGACGCAGGTCTCGCAGTTCGTCCAGGCCGAGCTGCAGCTCTATCCTGAGCGTGCGACCCGGCTGGGAGATCATCGCTTCGACGATCGCGTCGACGACATGAGTGCGCAGGGCATCGACGCCGTGATTCGCAACGCGAAAAAATGGATCGCGTTATTTGGTGCGGATGACGCACGGCATCTTTCCCCAGCGAACGAAGCGGATCGCGAATGGTTGCTGGCGCATGCGGACGGCGAGCTGCTGTGGACGGAAGAGGTCCGCAGCTACCAGCGCGATCCTGAAACTTACCTGCCCACGTCGGCGGTGAACGGTCTGATCAAACGCGAGTTCGCACCGGCCGAGGCCAGGATGCATTCGGTGACCGCGCGCGAGGTTGCAGCACTCAAGAATCTGGAGGCTGCGCGAAGTAACTTGCAGCCCGCGCTGACGCCGAAGGTCTTCGTCGATATTGCGCTTCAACAAATGCCGGCGACGATCGGATTTTTCTACAACGACGTGCCGCTCGCATTTGCGAAAGTTCCCGATGGTCCCGACAAGCAGGCATTCGCAAAGGCGAATGCGAACCTGATCGCCGCGATCCAGGACTATGCGCAATGGCTCAAGGACAACCTGATGCCCAAAGCGTCGGGCGATTACGCGATCGGCGCGGCTGCCTACCGGCGGATGCTCCTCGATGACGACATGGTCGATTTGCCGCTCGATCAGCTCGAGCAGGTAGGCGTTAAAGAGCTGGCGCGGCTGCGCGAGGAATTCCAGAAGACGGCCTCGCAAATCGATCCGAAGCACACGCCGGCCGAGGTGATGGATTCGCTGAGCCGCGAGCATCCCGACGCAGCGCAGGTGCTTCCCACCGTCGCGACAGGCCTCGCGAGCATTCGCGCATACGTCATCGCGCATCGTATCGCGACGATCCCTTCGGACGTGCTGCCGATGGTGCGTGAGACGCCGCCGTATATGCGGGCTACGACGTTTGCGTCGATGGATTCGCCGGGGCCGTTCGAAAAAACGCCCGAGGCATTTTTCTACGTCACGCTTCCAGACCCGTCGTGGCCCGACGCGAAGAAGGAGCAACTGCTCGCTTTCTATTCTGCGCCAAGCATTTCAGACACTTCGGTGCACGAGGTCTTCCCTGGTCACTACGTGCAGTTCCTCAACAACCGGCACAACCCGGACGTCGTTCGGTTGGTATATGGGTCGGGCGCCGACATCGAGGGTTGGGCCTTTTATTGCGAGCAGATGATGCTCGACGAGGGATTGCACGGCGGCGATCCAAAATATCGGCTCGCGCAATTACAGATGGCGCTCATGCGCGCCTGCCGGTACCTGGTAGGAATCAGGATGCACACGCAGGGGATGACGGTGGATCAGGCCGCGAAGTTTTTCGTGGACAACGCGTACCAGACTCCGCATAACGCGATGGTCGAAGCGCTGCGCGGCACCGGAGATCCCGGCTACCTGCGTTATCAACTGGGCAAACTGATGATTTTGAAATTGCGCGAGGACGTTCGCAAACAACAGGGTGCCGCATTCGACCTCGGCAAATTTCATGATGCGTTTCTCAAGCAGGGCGCGGTTCCGATCAAGTTGATCAGGCGCGCGATGCTCGGAAGCGACGGTCCTTTGCTTTAGTGGATAGCCGCTGCACGGGCCAACGTCAGTACACCGACCACCAACAGGACGGCGCTGAAATACAGGCGCGTCTGACGTTCCGAGGGCAGCATTTGTGCGAGGCGCGGGCCGATCTGCCCGCCAATCACGACTCCCGGCACCGCCCAGATCGCGATTGCGAACATCTGCGACGAATCACGCCGCAGCGCCGAGATTAGCGGTGGGCGCATCCGGCCGATGGCCGAGGCGAGACTGGTGAAAAAAATGATCATCACCAGCGATCCGATTGCCGCGCCGGGCGAACGACTCGAGCGATGACGCAATACCGACGGCATCGCGAGGATTCCGATTCCGATCGAGATAAGTCCGGTGAGCGCGCCGCCCAGTAGCGCGATTGCGACCGGAACGTTGTCGTGGCGATCGCTGTCGCCGCGCATCCCGAGCGTGCGTGCCGCGATTAGTATCGCGTACACGACGAGAAACGCGCCGAAGAGTGCGACGATGAATGCCTGGTCAACTGAGCCTGACGCCCATCCGCCAACCAGCGCCGCGGGAATCGTTATCAGCAGATAGCGGCGGACAAGGACGCCGTCGAAGGTGCCGTCGCGAAGATTGCGAATCACGCCGCTGCCGAATCCGAACAACATCGTGAACAATCCGAGCCAGAACGCAATCGGGGGGTCGAGCCTGAGCCAGAGCAGATAAACGGGAACCCAGAGCGTCGAGCCCGACACTCCTGCGGACATCACCAGCGCGGCGATTGCGACGCCTACGGGGAGCAGGAACCAGTAGTGGATCAACGCGATGCGCTAGGCGGCGTCGTGCATCGGCGAGTCGCAATGCCTGGGAACGTCGGCAACCCCGCAGCTCGCACCCATCCAGCACACGAGCTTGGTTTCGACGCCGACTTTTTCAGAGTGCATCGGGCGATTGCAGTGCGTCGGCATCGCGATCTCGGCGCCACACTTTTCACATTTCAGTTTCGTTGCCACTGCATCTCCCTCTCTCCAGTGATTTGGCTCCGCGCTCCCGGAGGTGTCGAAGAATTCGGAGGCGTGCTCGGCTCCACGTCGATTTCAGGATGCACGGTCGCCAACTTTCGCGGGCCGGTGATATTGAGCAGCAGCGCGTTGCTGACGACGCTGACGCTCGACAGCGCCATAGCGAGTCCGGCCAGCGCGGGATTCAGCATTATTCCAAAATAGGGATAGAGAGCACCGGCGGCGATCGGAATTCCGAGCACGTTGTAGAAGAACGCCCAGAAAAGATTTTGCTTCACCTTGTTCAGCGTCAAGCGCCCGAGCACGAGCGCGCGCACGATGTCGTACAAGTCGTCGCGAGTGAGAACCACGTCGCCGGTCTCCTTGGCGGCGTCGGTGCCGGAGCCGATTGCGATGCCGATGTCCGCGGCGGCGAGCGCCGGCGCGTCGTTGATTCCGTCGCCGACCATCCCGGTGAACTTCCCCGCTTCCTGGTAGCGTTTGACCAGCGCAATTTTGTCCGCCGGCATCAGTTGCGCATGGAACTCGTCGATTTCCAGTCGGGATGCGACCGCCTTCGCGACTTCGACATTGTCGCCGGAAATCATCACGGTGCGGATACCCATTCTGCCCAGTTCGGCGATCGCGCCGCGCGCCTCCGGCTTGACCGGGTCGCGAAACGCGAGCACCGCAACAATCTTACGATCGATCGCGAGGAACAATGGCGTCGCCGCGGAAGCCGCAATACGGATCGCTTCATCGCGCGCGCGGGAATCGACACCATCTCCGACCGCGGTCATCAGCCGCTCGTTGCCAAGCGCGATAAGTTTTCCCTGATGATCAGCGGTAACACCCTGCCCCGGGATCTCGCGTGAGTTTTCGGCAGCGGATTGTGACGCGAGGTTTCGCGCTTGCGCGCTCGCCGTGACAGCCCGCGACAGCGGATGAACCGATCCTGCGGCAGCGATCGCGGCTAAGGACAGCGCACCGTTCTCGTCGCCGTCGAGCACGACGATCGATTCGAGTTCCGGCCGGCCAACGGTCAGGGTGCCGGTTTTATCAAACAGCATAACGCGGATTCTGGTGATCAGCTCGAGCGCGGAGGCCCGCTTGAACAAGATCCCGGCGCGCAGACCGAGGCCGCTGCCAACCATCAGCGCAGTCGGCGTCGCCAATCCCATCGCGCACGGGCACGCGATCACCAACACGGCGGTCATCGCGGTCAGCGCCATCACCAGACTCCCGCCGAACCAGATCCACGCGACGAAGGTCAGCACGGCAATCGCGATTACCGCCGGCACAAATCGCGCGGCGACTGCGTCCGCCACGCGCTGGATGGGAGCCTTGTCGCCCTGCGCGTCCGCAACCATTCTGACAATCTGCGCAAGCGCCGTCTCAGAGCCGACGCGCGTCGCACGAACTGTAATCACGGCGGTGGTATTGAGTGTGCCGCCTGAGACCTCAGCGCCCGCCGACTTGTCGACCGGCATCGACTCGCCCGTGAGCATCGACTCGTCGACAGCGCTGGCGCCGGTGACGATCACGCCATCGATCGGAATTCTGGAGGCGGGCCTGACCAGCACTACGTCGCCGACCGCCAATTCGGAAACCGGCACGACGAACTCCTTGCCGTCGCGCATCACAGTTGCGGCCTCGGGAACGAGGGTCAGCAAGGATCGCAACGCTGCAATCGCGCGGCCGCGCGCGCGCGCCTCCAGCCATTTGCCGAAGCGAATGAAGAGGATCAGCTCGATTGCGGTATCAAAGAATCGCGGACCCGCGAAGAAAATTTCCGGAAAGGTCGTGAGGAGCGAATAGAAATACGCGGCGCTGATTCCGAGCGCGACCAGCGTATCCATGTTCGCGGTGCGATTGCGCGCGGCGATCCACGCGCCGCGATAGAACGTCAGGCCCGCGCTGAACATCAGTACCGTGGCGACGGCAAGCGTCGCGATGCGCGCGCCCAAGCCCTCGCCGTTCTGCAGATACATGACGACGGCGCCGCCAATAGCACTCGCGACTACCCACTCCAGATTGCGGCGCGCATCCTGGCGATCGAGGGCAGATTCGCCCGCACC
Organism: uncultured delta proteobacterium; assembly: GCA_963850125.1. Classification (GTDB taxonomy): domain Bacteria; phylum Desulfobacterota; class Binatia; order Binatales; family Binataceae; genus Binatus. Next base: position 262,849 of record CAWKKB010000010.1, read on the forward strand.
GACACTGCTAGTCTCGGCGATCGCCGTGTAGCCGGCTGCCGCGACCTTGGCCTCGATCTCACCGGTTGAGAGTTCGTCGCCGACGCGCGCGGTCAGTGTTTCGGCTGCGAAATTTACGTGCGCATCGATCACGCCGGGAATCGGCGCGACCGCCTTCTCGATCGTGTCCGCGCAGTTCGCGCAGTGCATGCCGCGAATTCGGAACCGTTCGATTTTTTCGACTGCCGGGCTTTCGAGAATGTGTTGCGCGTCCATGGGCGAGCGCGGCCCGCTTATCGGCTAGAGCGACGCCTTAGTGGGTCGCCCCGAGATCACTTCATCGATAAGTCCGTACTCGACCGCCTGTGCCGCGGACATGAAGTTGTCGCGGTCGGTGTCCTTCTCGATCTTCTTGACGTTCTGACCGGTATGATGCGCCAGGATGTCGTTCAGAATTTCGCGAAGACGCAGCGCCTCGCGCGCATGAATCTCGATATCGCTCGCCTGGCCCTCGAAGCCGCCTGAAACCTGGTGGATCAGTATGCGCGAGTGAGGCAGCGCGTATCTCCTTCCCTTGGCTCCTGCAGCGAGCAGGAGCGATCCCATGCTGGCGGCCTGCCCGACGCACAGCGTCGACACCGGAGGCTTCACGAATTGCATCGTGTCGTATATTGCGAGGCCGGCGGTGACCGATCCACCCGGCGAGTTGATGTACATATTAATTTCGCGCTCCGGATCCTCGGATTCCAGGAACAGGAGTTGCGCGGTGACAAGGTTGGCCAGGTCGTCGGTGACGGTGCCGCCCAGGAACACGATCCGGTCCTTGAGCAGTCTCGAATAGATGTCGTAAGAACGTTCGCCGCGGCCGGTCTGCTCGACAACGTATGGTACGAGTACACTCATGCTACAAAGGTACTATTTGGATGGGTAACTGGGAAGTGCCGGGCGGGTTTCGACGGCGAGCGCTGATGAGGGCGCTGGCAGTACTGTCGGCATTGAGCGTTGTTACGAGTGCCGGGGCGGCGCCGCCGATGGACAAGCACTTCTACCTGCCTGATGCGGCCGCGTCGAAGATCGTATCGGTCACGAAAACGGGGAACGCAGAGGAAGAGGTGATCGTTCTGACCGAGGCAGTCGCTATCAAGGAGACCGGACCCAAGGAGACGGTCGCTAAATTTGGCGAGGTTTATGCGTTCTCGCCAACCTTCATTGCGGTCCGTCGCGACGTGCCGACGATGCTCACGTTCTGGAATCTACAGTCGGACGACGAGCACGACTTCATGCTCGCAGCGCCGGATTCAACCGTCCTGATGCATCTGAAGCTGCTGCCGCTCACCAAGACGTCCTACATATTCACGTTTCACAAGGACGGGCTGTTCAACTTTTACTGCGCGGTGCATCAGCCGGAGATGAACGGGCAAATCCTGGTGCTCCCACCGACCGGCGCGAAGTGAAGTCTTCCGCTAGGCAGGCTGCTCGATCCGGCGGACGGCGGCGTTCAGACGATCGACGGTGCGGCGCTTGCCGATCACCGCGATCACCTCGTAAATGCCGGGACTGACGGTGCCTCCCGTCAGCGCGACGCGAACCGGCTGCGCGAGCTGACCGAGCTTGAGGTTGAAACGCGCCAGGACAGATTCGAATGCCGCTTGCACTGACGCTTCGGACACTTCGCCCTCGTGCGCCTCGAGCTCGGCAGCCAACGCGCGCAGCGGTTCCGCGACGTCGGGCTTCAGGAATTTTGCTGCCGCTTTCGGATCTATCTCGATCTCGTCCTTCAGGTAAAAGGACGCGAAGTCCACCAGCTCGACGAGCGTCTTGGCGCGCTCGTGCAGTGTCGCGACGGCCTTTTCAAGCCACGCGTCGTCGCCGGGAATCGGCCATCCGCGCTTAGCGATGAACGGCTTGATCTCCGCCACCAGCTTCGGCAGCGGCCGCTCTTTCAGGTAATGAAAATTCAGCCAGAGCAACTTCTCAGGGTTGAAGACGCCGGCTGATTTTCCGCACGCCTCGAAGCCGAAATAGTTGATCAGCTCGTCCTTCGAGAAAATCTCCTGGTCGCCGTGCGACCACCCGAGACGCGCGAGGTAGTTCAGCATCGCCTCCGGGAAGTAGCCGTTCTCGCGATACGCGATAACCGAAGTCGCGCCGTGACGCTTCGACAGCGGCGACCCGTCAGGTCCGAGCACCTGCGGCAAATGAGCGAAAGCCGGCGGCGTGAAGCCGAGCGCGTACGCCATCTGCATTTGACGCGGAGTATTCGGGACGTGATCGTCGCCGCGCACGATGTGCGTGATGCGCATGTCGACGTCGTCGAGGATGCTCGCAAAGTTGTAAATCGGCGATCCGTCCGAACGCACGATGATAAAGTCGTCGAGCTCGCTGTTCTGAAAAACCATCCGGCCCTTCACCAGGTCGTCGACCACCGTCTCGCCGTCCAGAGGCATCGCGAAACGAATCGTATAGTTGCGGCCGGCGGACTTATCCGGCAGCGGCAAATCGGCGGGGAAGTCGAGCCCGCGGCATTTGCGATCGTAAACCGGCCTGCGATGCTCGCGCTCGGCCTGCTTGCGCTTGGCGTCGAGTTCCTCCGCCGAGCAGTAGCACGGATACGCCTTGCGCTCGCGCAGCAGTTGCAGCGCAGCCTCGCGATGCCGCTCGACACGATTGGTCTGGAAGTACGCTTCGTCGGGTGGACCTTCGTCCCATTCCATGCCGAGCCACTTCAGGTCCGTGAGGATCTCGTCGAGCGACTGCTTCGTCGAGCGCTCGCGATCGGTATCGTCGATGCGCAAGATGAACTGCCCGTGGTTGTGCCGTGCGTACAGGTAGGCGAACAGCCCCGATCGAACGTTGCCGATGTGCAGCGAACCGGTCGGACTCGGCGCGAAACGCGTGCGAACCGGCACTGTCATTCCCACTCGATCGTCGCCGGCGGTTTCGATGTGATGTCGTAAACGACGCGGTTGACGCCCCTGACCTCGTTGGTGATGCGGCTCGACACGCGCGCAAGAAACGCAGGCTCCAGCCGCGCCCAATCCGCCGTCATCCCGTCCATCGACTCGACCGCGCGAATCGCAATCACGCTTTCGTAGCTGCGCCCGTCGCCCATCACACCGACCGTCTTGAGCGGCAGCAGCACGGCGAACGCCTGCCACAGTTTGAGTCCGAAGCCTGCCGCTGCGGTCTCCTCCATAACGATCGCGTCGGCGCGACGCAGCAGATCGAGCCGCTCGCGCGTCACCTCGCCGACGATTCGTACCGCCAGTCCCGGTCCCGGAAACGGCTCCCGATCGACGACTTCCGCCGCAAGTCCGAGTTGGCGCCCTGCTTCGCGCACTTCGTCTTTGAACAACTCGCGCAGCGGTTCGACGAGTTCGAGCCGCATCCGCTCCGGCAAGCCGCCGACATTGTGATGACTCTTGATGACTGCCGATGGCCCCTTGAAGGAGACCGACTCGATGACATCGGGGTAGAGCGTTCCCTGGCCCAGAAATTTCGCGCCCCTAACGATTTCCTCAGACTCGAACACGTCGATGAAAGTGTGTCCGATGATGCGCCGCTTTTGCTCGGGGTCAATCACGCCCGCTAGCCGTGACAGGAAAAGCTCGGACGCGTCGGTGACTTTGAGATCGATTCCAAGCTGGCCCGCGAACGTATTTTCCATGCGCTCGCGCTCGCCCGCGCGCAGCAGTCCCGTATCCACGAACACGCTGTGAAGCCGTGCGCCGATCGCGCGATGGATCAGCGCAGCTGCCACGGAAGAATCGACGCCGCCCGACAGACCCATCAGGACTTTGTCGCTCGGCCCGACCTGTCTGCGAATCTCTGCGAGTTTCGTCTCGACAAAATTCGCCATCGTCCAGTCGCTGCGCTCGCCGCAGATTTTCAGCACGAAGTTGCGGAGCACCTGCGTGCCGCACGGCGTGTGCACGACCTCCGGATGAAACTGGATTCCCCGAACGCGTCCGTCGCGCGACTTGAACGCCGCGTAGGGCGAGTTGTCGCTATGCGCAATCGCGCACAGAGCGGCCGGGATCGCCTCGACCCGGTCGCCGTGGCTCATCCACACGCGATGCTCGCGACCGTCGAGCCCTTCGAACAGGGCGTCGTCGCCGTCTATCACCAGCGTCGCCGGCCCGTACTCGCGATTCCGCGAGCCCACGCTGCGTGCGCCCATATGCTGCGCGATCACGTACAGCCCGTAGCAAATTCCGAGCACGGGACAACCGAGGTTGAGCACCTCGTCGGCGATATCCGGCGCGTTCTCTTCGTAAAGGCTGGCGGGTCCGCCCGAAAGAATAATTCCGCGCGGATTTAGCGCACGGATCTTTTCGGGCCCGAAATTGAACGGATGGATTTCGCAATACACGTTCGCCTCGCGCACGCGCCGCGCTATCAGCTGCGTGTACTGGCTACCGAAATCTAGAATGAGAATCACTGTATCTAAAAATATACCGGACCCGGCGCAGGGTAAGAAACGCCGTCGCCCTCAACGTTTCCACAAGTGCCAAGTCTCACGCGCGTGCCGGTTTGCTGCGCGGCGCGGGGCGGTTGCGAGGCTTGCCGCGGGTTGGCCGCGGCGGAGCGCCTAGCACCCACGAGCGCCCGGTCCGACGAAAATCGAGCCGCAACGGAGTACCGACCAGCCCCAGCGCTTTTCGGAATCGAGTTTCGATGAAGCGCACGTAATGCGCCGGGATGCCGTGTTCGACATTCGTGAAAAATCGAATCCGCGGCGGCGCGCTGCCGACCTGCGTCACGTACATCAGGTTCAAGCGCCGGCGATCGACCTGCGGCGGATCCATCGCAGCCGTCGCCTCGGCCAGCGTTCGATTAAGCCGCGATGTCTGAAAAACCGCGCGCCACGAATCGCCCGCCTGCGTCGCCGCTGGGATGATGCCGTCGACGCCGTCGCCCGTCACCGCCGAGGTGAACACCATCGACGCGTACTCGAGGAACGGGTAGCGCTCGTGCGCGTCGCGGACGAAGGTCGCAACCTTGCGCCCGTTCTTCGCCGCAACGTCCCACTTGTTGCAGACGATCACCATCGCGCGATCGCTGGTGTCCACTAGCCGCGCCAGCCGCGCGTCCTGATCGGTGATTCCCTCGCTCGCATCGATCACCAGCAGCACGACATTCGCGCGCCGAATCGTTTCGATCGCTCTTCCTACAGAATGCTGCTCGAGCTCGCCTTCGACCTTTGGCGGCCTGCGAATTCCCGCAGTGTCGATCAACAGCACGTCACGACCGTGCGAAGTCAGCCCCACATCCACCGGATCGCGCGTGGTGCCGGGAGTGTCATCGACGATCGCGCGCTCGAATCCCGACAGCCGATTGAGTAGCGACGACTTGCCGACGTTGGGACGGCCGATCAGCGCGAGCCTCAAATCCGGAGCTGCGGCAGCGGCGCCTTCGCGCTCGGGCAGCAGCGCGACGACTTGATCGAGCAGCTCCTCGACTCCGCGTCCGTGCGCCGCCGAGATGAAAAACAATTCGTCGCCGCCGAGCGCGTAGAACTCGGAGGCCTCGGCCTCCTGCCCCGGCCGATCGATCTTGTTGACCGCCATCAGCAGCGGGCATCCGGTTTCGCGCACCAGCGCGAGCGCTTCGGCGTCGGCTTCGCTCAACCCTCCCCTGCCGTCTAGGATGAAAACCACGACGTCCGCGACGCCGACCGCGGCGAGCGCCTCGGTGACGATGCGTTCCGTCATCCGCTCATGCCCGCCTAGCTCAAGACCGCCGCTGTCGACCACGACGAATTCGCGGTCGCCGTATTTCGCCCGCGCGAAGTTGAGATCGCGCGTGGTGCCGGGAATCGCGCTGGTAATCGCACGCCCGCCCTTGGCGATCCGATTGAACAGGGTCGACTTACCCGCGTTCGCGCGCCCCACCAACACCACCGCAGGCAGACCCTCGGCCGCGATCCGCCGCGCCTCGGCGCCCGACGCCTTGCGGGGATTCGTCACAGGCCAAACTCCGCGAGCTTGCGCGGATCGCGGGTCCAGTCGCGCTCGACTTTGACGACGATTTCCAGAAACACCCGCGCGCCGAGAATTTCCTCGAGCTCGATCCGCGCCGCCGTGCCGATCTCCTTGAGCGTGCCGCCTCCGGCGCCAATCAGCATGCCCTTGTGCGACTCGCGATCGACCACCACAGTCGCGCCGATCCTTTTGAGCTTGCGTTCCTCGTCGTCTTCGAATTTCTCGACCTTGACCGCGGTTGAGAATGGAATCTCCTGGCGCATCTTCAGAAATATTTTCTCGCGTACGATCTCTTCCGCAATCATTCGCTCGGTCTGATCGGTGTATTCATCCGGCGACATCAACTCCGGGCTCTCGGGAAGCATCCGCTTGAGCGTCGCCAGCAACTCCTCGAAGTTTTCGCCGGTGCGCGCGCTGACCGGGACGATCTCGGCTCCGGGAAATCCGCGGTTGATTTCCTCGATCAGCGGCAGCAGTTGCGCGCGCGGAATGCGATCGACCTTGTTGATCGCAACGATTGTCGGACGGCCAAGCGCGCGAATATCGATCAGCACCGCGCGATCTCCTGGATTCAGATGATCGCCTGCTTCCACTACGGCCAGAATGACTTCGCCTTCCGCGATCGCGCGGCGCGCGGTCTGTACCATTCGCTGGTTGAGTTGCTTCCTGGCTTCGTGAAGTCCCGGCGTATCGATCAGCAGGATCTGCGCGTCGGCGTCGCTGCGGATTCCGAGAATTCGCCGGCGCGTGGTTTGCGGACGCGGCGTGACGATTGCAACCTTGTGCCCGACCAGGCGATTCACCAGCGTCGATTTGCCGACGTTAGTGCGCCCTGCGACCGCCACGAAACCCGCGCGATGCTTACCCATCGCGCTCACCTCGCTCTTCTTCTATCCGGTCCAGCGCCAGGCGCGCCGCAGCCTGCTCGCTCTGCTTCTTGCTGCCGCCTTCGGCCACGCCGAGATCTCGCCCCGCGATTCGTATGCGAGTCGTGAAGCGCTTGGCGTGATCGGGTCCTTCCGCACCGACCAGTTCGTACACCGGCTGCGTGCGAAAATGCCGGTACGCGATTTCCTGCAATTCGGTTTTGTAGTCGCGCTCGGCGGACGGCCCGCCGATATCATTCTCGAACAGATGCTCGACCACTTGCTGCGCCGGCCTCAGTCCGCCGTCGGTATAGATCGCACCGATCACCGCCTCGAACACAGCGGCCAGGATCGAGGTCTTTTCGCGCCCGCCGCTTTTTTCTTCGCCTTTGCCTAACCGCATCATCTCGTTCAGTTCAATCGCCTGCGCCTTGAGCGCCAGCGTGCGCGCGTTCACGATCGACGCGCGCTGTTTGGACAGCGGGCCTTCCTTCGCGGTCGGAAACTTGCGCATCAGCAGATCTGCGATTGCAAGATCGAGCACTGCATCGCCGAGGAATTCCAGACGCTCGTAATGGACGTCGCCGCCGACCGCCGCGCTCGGATGCGTCAACGCAGTCTCCAGCAGTTCCCCGCGGGCGAACGTATAGCCGAGCATACGTTCGAGTTTGGTGCCGGGATTTTCAGGAGGCCCCGCCGCAGGCAGTCGCTTCTGCCCACGGCCGAACAATCTCCCCAACCAGTTGGGTACCTTCAACGGTTGACGCCTCCACCACTACTTCGCGGTTTGTCAGTTCGTCGGGGCCCTGCGTCGATACCCGCACGTAGTTGCGGCTGTAACCGCGCAGCTTGCCATCCGGTCCACGCTCTTCAAGTAATACCTTAAGTTCTGTCCCGACCAAGCGCCGGGCAAATTCCAGACGCTTGCGTTCCCCCAGTTCGCGCATCAACGCGGCGCGCCGCTTGATCTCCGCGGCTTTGACCCGCCCGGAAAACTTTGCCGCCGTCGTGCCAGCCCTGATCGAATAGGGAAACACGTGAAAGTATGCGAGCGGCATCGATTCGACAAACTTAAAGTACGACTCGAAATGCGCGTCCGTCTCGCCCGGAAAACCGACAATCAGATCGGTGCCTATCGCAGCGTCGGGCCAGGCGCGCAAAACGCATTCGACCCGGTCGCGAAAATAATCGCGCGCATAACGCCGTCGCATTCGCGATAGAGTCTCGTCGTCGCCGGATTGCAGTGGCAGATGCAGATGCGGGCAGAACTTTTCGCAGCCCGATATTATCTCGACGATCCGATCGCTCAACTCTTCGGGATCGAGCGAGCTTATCCGCACCCGCTCGATCGGGCATCGCTCCGCGATCATTTCGAGCAGACCGGACAGCTCGACCGACGGCTCGAGGTCCTTGCCGTAACCGCCAAGATGCACCCCGGTAAGAACGACTTCCTTGACGCCGCGCGCATGGAGATCGTCGAGCGCCGCCATCACCCGGCGCGGCTCGACGCTGCGCGAAGTGCCTCGCGAAAACGGCACGATACAAAAAGTGCAGAACTGATCGCACCCTTCCTGCAACTTCAGGAACGCGCGAGTATGTCCGTCCAGCGTGACCGCGGCCAGCTCGATCGGCGCTTTTTCCTTGCGCAGATTCGTGACCATCACGCGCTCGCCGGCTCCTGAAGCGGCTGCGCGCTCGAGGTCGTCAAGCCTGCCGAGACCGATCACAGCGTCGACCTCCGACGCTTTCGCTAGGATGTCGGGGTTTGCCTGCGCGAGGCATCCGGTCATCACGATGCGCGCCTGCGGATTGAGCCGCCGTGCACGCCTCGCGATTCGCAAACTCTCAGCGTCGGCGCGATCGGTGATCGTGCAGGTGTTTACGATATAGACGTCGGCCTGTTCGGTGAACTCGCGGCGTTCCATCCCGCGCGCGCTCAGGCGAGATTCGATAATCGCCGAATCGTACTGATTGACCTTGCATCCGAGCGTTGCGATCGCGAAGCGTGTTGGCACCGTCACTTCGCCGCCTTCCCAGTAACTGCCCGCTCGATAAACCCGCCGCCGAGCACTTCTTCACCGCGATAGAAAACGCATGCTTGTCCCGGCGTGACCGCGGGACCGCTCGACTCGAATCGAATCTGAGCGCGGCGGCCGGGCTCGACCCGGATGGTCGCGGGGATCGCGCGATGGCGATAGCGAATTTTAACCTCGACGCTCACTTCGCCGCCGGACGCGATCGAGTCGTCGACCAAGCTGACTCGATTCGCGATAAGCCCCGACGAATCCAGTTCGTCGCGGCGGCCGGCTACGACCTCGCCCGACTCGGCGCGAATCTCGCGGACGTAGAGCCGCTCGCCGCTCGCTATACCCAGGCCGCGGCGCTGTCCGACGGTGAATCGATGTACGCCCGCATGATCCGACAGACGCTTTCCGTCGCGGTCTACAATCGAACCGGGGCGTAGTTGCGCGGGATCGCTGCGCCGCTCGACAAAGCGCGCGTAATCGCCGTCGGGAACGAAGCAGATTTCCTGGCTCTCGGGCTTGTCGGCAGTCGCGAGTCCCAACCCGCGTGCGCGAGCTCGAACCTCGGTCTTGGTCATCGCACCGAGCGGGAAAATTGTTCGCGCAAGTTCGTCCTGCCCGAGGGTGAAGAGAAAGTACGACTGATCCTTGGTATCGTCGACGGCGCGCAGCAGGTGAAACTTGCCGTCCGCCCCTTGCTCGATCCGAGCGTAGTGCCCGGTAGCCACGTAGTCGGCATTCAGCGCGCGGGCGCGGCTCCACAGGCGATCGAATTTGATCTCGCGATTGCACATCACGCAGGGATTCGGCGTGCGGCCGTCGAGATATTCGGAAACGAAGTTATCGACCACGCGCGCGGCAAAGTCCGCACGCAAGTCGATCACGTAAAACGGAAAATCCATCCGCTCGGCCACCCGGCGCGCATCTTCGAAGTCGTCATGCGAGCAGCAAGTGCCGCGCCGCTTAGCGATTGGTGCGGCCGGCTCGGGCGCAAGGCGCATCGCGACGCCGACCACGTCGTAGCCATCTTCGCGCAAAATCGCAGCCGCGACGGAGCTGTCGACTCCGCCCGACATCGCAACCAGCACCCGCGGCTTCATCGCGCGCTCACCCCCGACAGAGGCTCGGCATTCGCGACGCGTCGCCACACCGCCGGGATGATCTCCGCGACTGCGTCGATTTCCTCCGCGGTGTTGCTCCAGCCGAGACTGATTCGAAGCGAGCTGCGCGCGTCAGCGACACTGCGGCCCATCGCGCGCAGGACATGCGACGGCTCGACCGCGCCAGCCGCGCACGCGGAGCCCATCGAAACTTCGACGCCTTCGAGGTCGAGCGCAATCAGCATGCTCTCACCGAGTACTCCCGGGAACGTCAGGTTGAGCGTGTTAGGCAGCCGGCCGACTGCAGAGCCGTTCAAGCGAAGGCAAGGAATCGCCTCGCGCAGTCTCGTGAAGAGGGTAGATGTCAGCAAACCGATTCGCTCAGACTCCGCGCCCATCGCGTTCATGGCGACCTCTGCCGAAGCACCGAACGCCACTGCGCCAAGCAAATTGGGCGTTCCCGCGCGCATGCCGTTCTCATGCGGGCCGCCGAAAATCGTAGGAGCAAACCTGGCGTAGTCGCGAATGTAGAGCGCGCCGATGCCCGACGGCGAGCCAAGCTTGTGCCCGCTGAGCGTCATCAGATCGCATCCAAGCGTGCTCACGTCGACCGGAATCCGGCCCACTGCTTGCGCCGCATCGACATGAAGCATCGCGCCGGATTCTTTGCACGCAGATGCGAGCGACGCGAGATCCTGAATTGTTCCGATTTCGGAGTTCGCCAGTCCGAGCGTGACGATCGCGGTCTCGCTATCGAGTGCGGCAAACACGCGCGACCGATCGATTCGTCCATCGGAGTCGGGAGCGACACGCATCACCTCAAAGCCGCGGCGTTCGAGTTCCGCCAGCGGAGCGAGGATCGACGAATGCTCGATTTCGGATGAAATAATTTTGCGCCGTCGCGACGCAGCAGTGATCGCGCCGAAGATTGCGAGATTGTTCGACTCGGTGCCGCCGCTGGTAAACACGATCTGCCGAGGCTCGGCGCCGACCAGCGCCGCGAGTTGTGCACGCGCAATCTCGAGCATCCGGCGCGAACGCTGGCCCGCACGATGCACCGACGAGGGATTCCCTCCCGCATCTTGCAGCAGGCGCGAAATCGCGGCTGCAGCCTCGGTGCGCAAAGGGGCGCCCGCGTTATGGTCGAGATAAATCGGCATGGATGGTTTTGTTCGCCATCAGGGCGGCGATTAGTTTATCGTACACCGATCAGCGGAAAAAGACGGGGTTCTGGGCGTGACGCAGACAGCATCGGCCGCGAACATAATCGTGATCGGCGCAGGCGTAGTGGGATGCTCGCTCGCGTTCCATCTTGCGCGCGCGGGCGCTCGCGTGCAGGTGTTCGACAAAGGCGGAATTTGCGCCGGAATGTCGGCACGGTCGGGCGCGCTGGTCAGGATGCATTACACGTTCGCGCCGGAAGCCGAACTGGCATGGAAGAGCCATCGCTACTTCCAGAACTGGAGCGACATCGTCGGCGGCCGATGCGGTTTCGTCGAGGCTGGTTTCGCGGTCGTGGTTGATGAGCGCAACGCGTCGCGATTGCGGGCGAATGTCGCGATGCTCCAGCGCGTCGGCGTCGATACCGAAGTCGTCACCGCGGCTGAATTGCAGAAGATCGACCCTCACGCTTTCGTGGATGACGTCGCGCTCGCCGCGATCGAGCCGCACAGCGGATATGCAGACCCTGTGGCGACGACCGAGTCGCTCGCGGCGGCCGCGAAACGTCACGGCGCCGAATTCTCGACGAATACTGCTATCGCGCGAATCACGCATCGCGGCGGCCGAGCGACTGGCGTCGTCGACGGCGCCGGTCGCCTTCACGAGGCCGACGCGGTGTGCGTCGTGACTGGACCATGGACCGACGTGCTGATCGCACCGTTGGGCGTCAAGATTGGCATCAAGAGCGAGCGCGCGCAGATCGCATTCTTCAGGCGAGCGCCTCAACTCAAGCATTGCGTTTACATAGATACGATCGCGGGCAGCTACTTCCGGCCGCATGGCGACGACCTGACACTGGCGGGACTGGGCGGATGGAAGCCCGAGGCCGAGGCGAATCCCGACGATTTCCGCGAGAGCAACGACGACGACTTCGTCGCGGCGGTGCGCAAACGGCTCGCGAAGAGGATTCCCGCGATGGCCGATGCGCCCTACTCTCGCGGCCACGCCGGAATCTACGACGTCAGCCCGGACGCGCGCGCCGTGATCGGACCGGTGCCGGGGGTCGAGCGCCTGTTCGTTGCGGCCGGGTTCAGCGGCACCGGATTCAAGACGGCGCCGGCGGTTGGCGCGTCGATGGCTGAACTGATTTTGACCGGCACAAGCACGACGGTCGATCTGACGCCGTTCGGATTCGAACGAATCCTGAGCGGGCGAATGATCGAGAGTCCGAACGAATACGCGATGGGCGCGGGCTTCGGACACAAGCTCTGACGCTCAAAAGTGGCGACACAAAATTGCGTCCTTGTTACTATCCTTCCAAACAACATTTCAGGCTCTCGACCTGAGAAGGAGAGAAATCATGTCGAACCATTTTACTGGCCTCAGTCTCGGGCCGCCGCTTGGAGACCAACGACTCGACCTTTGCGACCTTTACGCGTTCCAATCGCCGACGGATCCGGCGCGGACTGCGATCATTCTCAATGCGAACCCGAATGCCGACGCGCTCCATCCCGACGCCATCTATCGCCTCAACATCGACAACGACGGTGATCTGCTTACGGATATCGCGTTCAGCTACGTGTTTTCGAAGCCGCAACACGGCAAGCAGACCTTCAGCGTCTTTCTGGCCAAAGGTGCGGAATCGCGCTCGGTCGAAGCGGTCGGGAAGAAGATAGTCTCCGATGCCGAGGTTTCGTTCGGTCGCAAACCCAATATCGTCAAGGCGGGCGACTACACATTCTTCGCCGGCAGCCGCAGCGACGCTTTCTTTTTCGATTTCGACGGAATCAAGGCTTTGTTCGATACCAGGGGCAAACGCAACTTCACCGAGCCTCACCTCGGCGAGCTCGGCGGCAAGTCACCTTGGACCGGCGTGGATTCGAATACTCAAGCCAACGTGTTCTCGACGGTGGTCGAGCTGCCGACCAGCGAACTGGCTCCGAAGCCCGAAATAAAAATCTGGGGACGATGCAGCGTGCGGCAGAACGGCCAGCTCCAACACGTCGATCGCGCCGGTCATCCGAGTGTCAGCAGCTTCTTCAACACCGACGACACCAAGTTGGAATACAACGCCAGCGAGCCGGTGAACGATCGCAAGCGCTGGCTCGATCAGTTCGTGCATCTGATGGGGCACACGGGCAACTATACGCGCGACGAGGCGATCGCGGCGATTGACAAGGAGGGCACGCTACCCGACGTGATGACACTGGATCCGTCGAAGCCCGCGAAGTACCCGAACGGCCGCGTCTTCACCGACGACGTAATAAATTACCGGGTAGCGTTTCTAACGAAGAACGAATGTCCGCCCACCGGGCTCAAGCCGCACACCGACGTGCTCAAGGAGTTCCCGTACCTCGGCACGCCGCATCAGAAAAATAGCTAGCGGCGCGTAGTTTGTAGAGGGTTCTTGCTGACAGGGGCTGGCGACTATCGCTAGCCCTTGTTGGCGATTCGATCGGGCGTCGGCGGGTGATGCTCGCTGACTTTGTCTTCGAGGCAGTCCTGGCGCTCCTCGATTTCTTCCATCCGCACCCCGATCCGGTTGAGCTTCTCGATCAGATTGCCCATCGCTCGCGCGACCGGATCAGGCAGCTTGGCATGATCGAGTTCCATCACGTCGTGGCGAGCGTTGTCGCCCTCGATAACCTTGCCGGGGATTCCGACGACCGTAGACCACGGCGGGCACGATGACACGACCACTGCGCCCGCTCCGATTCTGCTGCCCTCGCCGATTCGCACCGGCCCGATCACCGACGCGCCGGCGCTGACCATCACGTGATCCTCGAGCGTCGGATGCCGCTTTTCCTTCTTGAGGCTGGTGCCGCCGAGCGTGACGCCCTGGTAAATGAGAACGTCGTCGCCTATCTCCGTGGTCTCACCCATCACGATCCCCATGCCGTGATCGATGAACAGGCGGCGGCCGATTTTCGCGCCGGGATGGATTTCTATTCCGGTCATGAACCGTGCGATCTCGCTCACCAGGCGGCCGAGCAGCTTGCAGTTATGCTCCCAGAGCCAATGGGCGACGCGATAGGCCCAGATTGCGTGCAGACCGGGATACAACAGCACCACTTCGAGCGTCGAGCGCGCGGCAGGGTCGCGGTCGAAAATCGACTGGATGTCTTCCCTCATCCGGCTCAGAACACCCATGGCACCTACCTCGTTTGTGCGGCGGCCGCGCGTCAAGCCTTTGAATGCGCGGCGTGACTGTTCTCCGCAGTTTTGGCCGGCCGCGGACGCGATCCGTTCTGTTTTCCGACGGCCGCCTTGACACGCGGCTTCACGTTATCCTTGTGCAGCTTGTATTCGACCGAGTCAACCAGCGCCTGCCAGCTCGCCTCGACCACGTTGCTCGACAGTCCGACGGTGCCCCATCGGCGCTTGCCGTCAGTCGATTCGATCAACACGCGGACGCGCGCTTCGGTGCCGGCGCCGTTATCGAGCACGCGGACTTTGTAATCGACCAGCTGCATCGCTTCGAGATTTGGATAGTACGGCACCAGCGCTTGACGCAGCGCCGAATCGAGCGCGTTGACCGGGCCGTTGCCGATCGCGGAGTTGCGCGTGCGCGCGCCGTCGGGACCTTCGATCACGACGACGGCTTCGCTGAACGGTGCGCGTTCCTCATGCCACTTGTCGTCGAACACGCGGAAGCTGACGAAGTTGAAATGTTCCCTGGCGAGACCGAGCGTGCGCAGCATCAGCAGCTCGAACGAAGCGTCGGCCCCGTCGAAGGTGTAGCCTGCCCCTTCGAGCCGCTTGAGCTCGTCGAGCAGCGCACCGATTTTGTCGTCGCTGGCAGCATCAATCTCGAGGCCGAACTCTTTCGCCTTGTAAACGATATTCGAGCGCCCTGAAAGCTCTGAGAGCAGCACGCGGCGATCGTTGCCGAGAAGCGCGGGATCGATGTGCTCGTAGGTCGCGGTGTTGCGCTGGATTCCCGACACGTGGAGCCCCCCCTTATGGGCGAACGCGCTGCGGCCGACGTACGGCTGGCGTGCGAACGGCGTGATGTTGGCGAGCTCGTACACCAGCGTCGAGACCTCGCGCATCGTCTTGAGCTTGGTGGGCGGCACGCAATGGTAGCCGAGCTTGAGCTGCAAGTTGGCGACGATCGAAACCAGGTTGGCGTTGCCGCATCGCTCGCCGAAGCCGTTGACGGTCCCCTGCACCTGGGTCGCGCCCGCGCGCACGCCTGCGAGAGTGTTGGCGACTGCAACTTCCGAATCGTTGTGGCAATGGATTCCGATCGGGCAATTCACCGCGGCCCGAGCTGCCGTGACTGCGGCTTCGATCTCATGCGGGAGCCGGCCGCCATTGGTGTCGCACAGCGCGATCAGAGTGACGCCGGCGTCGTCGACCGCTTTGAGGCATGCGAGCGCATACTCCGGGTTGTGAAAATAGCCGTCGAAGAAATGCTCGGCGTCGAAGATAGCCTCGTCGAAGTTCTTCTTCAGAAACGCGATCGTGTCGTTGAGAATTTCGAGATTTTCGTTGAGCGGGATTCTGAGCGCCTCGCGGACGTGCATGTCCCAGGCCTTGCCGACCACGGTCGCGACCTGGGTGCCGGTGCGCAGCAGCAGTTGCAGATTGCGATCGGCAGATGCGCGCACGCCGGAGCGGCGGGTAGAGCCGAAAGCCGCGATCTTCGCATGCCGAATCTTGATCTTCTTGATCTCTTTGAAAAACGCCGCGTCGCGATCGTTCGAGCCGGGCCATCCGCCCTCGATGTAATCGAAACCGAGATCGTCTAGACGTTCCGCAATCGTGACCTTGTCCTCGACCGTCAGCGAGACGTCTTCGGACTGGCACCCATCGCGCAAAGTAGTGTCGTAAACCTGGATATGTTTTGCATCCGCCATCGGACTCAAACCGACTCCCGCGGCGTGCCATTCGGGCCGCCGTCGCCATTGATAAACGTGTCGTGCAGTGCACGCATCGCGAGCTCGCCATATTTCGAATTGACCACGACTGAGACCTTAATCTCCGAGGTTGAAATCATCTCGATATTAATTCGTTCCGCCGCCAGTACTTTGAACATCGTGGCCGCAACCCCCGAATGCGTCCGCATTCCAACCCCGACCACCGAGACCTTGGCGACCTGATCGTTGTGCCGCACGCCGACCGCGCCTATTTCGTTGGCTGTGCGGGTGACGATTTCGAGCGCACGACTGAGGTCCTCGCGCCCGATCGTGAACGTCATGTCGGTGCGTCCGTCGGCGCTGGCGTTCTGGATAATCATATCGACAACGATTCCCGCATCCGCGATCGGGCTGAAAATCTTTGCCGCGAGTCCGGGCAGATCCTCGACGCCGGCTATTGTTATCTTGCTTTGATTCTGGTCGAGCGTGATGCCCGAAACGAGCACGTCCTCCATTGACAGATCCTCTTGTCCGACCCACGTCCCCTCGGCTTCACCGAAGCTGGAGCGGACGACGAGCGGCACGTTGTAGCGGCGGGCAAGTTCGACAGAACGGGTTTGCAGGACTTTGGCGCCAAGCCCAGCCATCTCGAGCATCTCATCATAGGAGACACGCCCGAGTTTTTTGGCCTTGGGGCAGACGTTGGGATCGGCGGTGTAGACGCCGTCCACGTCGGTGTAGATTTCGCACGCGTCGGCTTTGAGAGCGGCTGCGAGGGCGACCGCGGTCAGGTCCGACGCGCCGCGGCCGAGTGTCGTGATATCGCCGAGCGGGTTGACGCCCTGGTAACCGGCGACGACGACGATCTGTCCCTCATCGAGCGCATGCATCACACGGTCGCATTGCACGGATTTGATTCGCGCGCGGCCGTGATTCGAGTCGGTGGTCAGGCTCATTTGAAAAGCGAGAAACGAAACCGTCGGATGGCCCATCGACTGGAGCCGGATTGCGAGCAGCGCGGCGGAGACCTGTTCTCCGGTCGCGACCAGCACGTCGGTCTCGCGAGCGCTGGGCGACTCGCTCAGCTCGGACGCGAGCTTGAACAAGCGGTTGGTCTCGCCGGCCATCGCGGACACGACCACGACGATCCGATCGCCGGCGTCGCGCGCCCGGACCACGCGATCGGCGACGGCCTTGATTCGCTCGATCGAGCCGACGGAAGTTCCGCCGTATTTTTGAACCACCAATCCCATCAAAATGACCCTATCTGCCCTGAAAAAAGGGGTAATCAAGCATTATGATCGGAATAGGGGCCGCAAACCAGACCCATGCGATGCGATATGCCGGCGTAACTTCTGCTGCGCCAAGCGGTTAATATAGGCATCGAGTCGAGCCGCGATGGAGATAGGAAGATGCCTTTCATCGACACTAACGAGCTGAAGACGATCGAGCGACTTCCCGGATGGAAGGGGAAATACTTCGATTCGGAGAGCATGACGTTCGGGCACTATGTCTTCGAGGCCGGATCGACAATCCACGAGCACTCGCATGCAAACGAGGAAGTGTGGAATGTGATCGAGGGGCAGCTCGAAGTGACGATTGGCGGGAAGAAGCAAATGGCTGGGCCGGGATGCGTCGCGATCGTGCCGCCGGACACGATTCACTTTGTGAGGGCGTTCACGAAGGGTCGGGCGATCGTGGTGGACTACCCGTTGCGTCGTGAGATGAGCGGCGGCAAATCGTAAGTAGTGGGGCGGGCCGCCGTGCCCGCCTTTGAGATGCGGGCACACGGCCCGCCCCTCTACGAAGGACCCTCACCTTCGATCCTCTCCACGGAGACGGAGAAGGGAAGCTCAGGCGAAGCTGCGTTTTAGCTTGGAGATGATTTGTGCGTGGCGCGCGTCGACTGCGCTGAATTCGATGCGGCGCAGGTTGGCGCCGGCGTAGCTGATTCTGACCGACAGGAATTCCATTTCGGCGCCGCCCCGCAGGCGCTCGAACCATTCGACTGCCGCGACGCCTTCGGAAAACAGGTATTCGCGAAGGCCCAAGTCGTCGAGCGTCACCTCTTCGAGGCGGTACAAGTCGATGTGATAGAGCGGGAAGCGCCCATGATGCTCCTGGATCATCGTGAAGGTGGGGCTCAGGATGTCTTCCTCGCGCAGACTGAGTCCGCTCGCGAGGCCCTTGATGAAGACGGTCTTGCCCGCGCCGAGATCGCCGATCAGTCCGAGCAGCTCACCGCCTTTGAGAATCGATGCGAGCCGCCGTCCCCACGACTTGGTCTCGTGCGGCGATCGGCTTTCGATCACCATCGTGATCACGGTCGCGCCCGAGTCTGTTGCCGCATTAGCCATCGCGATTACTCACTTACTATTATAGCTCAACTACTTCGATAGTGCTTCCAGAGCGGCGGGCAGCTCGTCAATCAGGTCGCCGGCGATATAACCAATGCGCCCCATCCGCGCAGCGACGCGATCCGCTGCGTAACCGTGGAGGAAAACGCCGAGCGCGAGCGCGTCGAGCGGGCGCATATGCTGTCCGAGCATCGCGCCCACGATTCCCGACAGCGCGTCACCCATCCCAGGCGTGGACATCCCCGGATTCCCGGTCGAGTTCACGTAGATGTCACCGTCGGGGGACGCGATCACAGAGCGAGCACCCTTAATCAGCACAGTCGCGCCGGTGCGCTCCGCCAGTGTGCGCGCGGCGGAGACGCGATCATCGTTGATGGCCGTCGTCTTCACGCCGAGTAGCCGCGATGCTTCTCCCGGATGAGGCGTGAGCACGACGGAACCGCGCGCACGCTTCAAATTTTCGCAACCAATCGCGGCGAGAGCGTTGAGCCCGTCGGCGTCGATCAGCATCGGACGCTCAGGCTCGCAGGCGTCGGAAATCAGCCATTCGATGAGCCGCTTGGTATCGTCACTCACACCAATGCCGGGACCGACGATCAGCGCGTTCTTGCCGTCGAGCAGCATCTTCAACGCGTCAGGCGCGTGAGCGCCGTCAAAATGGCCGTCGCGATCCGCAATCGACTCCGTCATCAACTCGGCCTGTCCCGCCGCGACTATCGGCTGTATCGATTCCGGCATCGCCGCCGTAACCAGTCCCGCTCCGGTTCGAAGCGCGCCGCGCGACGCGAGCAGCACCGCACCCGACTTGCCGCGGCTGCCCGCGATAACCAGCGGATGCCCATACATTCCTTTGTGCGAATTCTCGGTCCGCGGACGAATCAGATGTTGCAAATCGGAGCGCTCGAGGAACCGTCCGCGCGGAGCTATCTCCTCGATCGCGCGCGGAGCGAAACCAATATCAACGATCAGCAACTCTCCGGTTTGGCCGGCGCCCGGATATGAAACGTGGCCGAACTTCGCAAAACCGAAGGTCACTGTCAGCGAGGCTCGAATCGCCACGCCCATGACGGCGCCGGTGTCCGAGTTCACGCCCGACGCGATATCGACGGCGACCGTGGGCACCGCGAATGAATTGACGATCTCGATCGCGCGTCGCGGCCCGTCCTTCACCTCAGCATTCAGTCCTGTGCCGAAAATCGCGTCGATCACTGCGCTGGGCTGTCTGCTCATCGCGGCTTCGAGGTTGGATTCTGCCGACGCCTCGATCAACTTGCCGCCGCACGCGCGAAACTCCGCGTGGGCGCGCGCGGCGTCGCCTTTCAAGTCGGACGCGCGGCCGAGCAGGACGGCGCGCACTGCGAAGCCGTCCTGTATCAGCCGTCGTGCGGCGACGAATCCATCGCCGCCGTTATTGCCCTTGCCCGCGACGACGAGCACGTCGGTGACGCCGTCGGGAAACCGCTCGACCAGCGCGTCGGCAACAGCCTCGCCCGCACGCGTCATGAGCGAGTACGACGGAATCCCGTACTTTTCCTGGCTGATGCGATCGAGTTCGCGACTTTGGCTGGCGTCGAGAAGAATCATCGTCGGCTACTCTGAAAAAAATATTACACCATCCACACAACCCGTGAATGAGAACGCCTTGCGTAAAGCGCGCGGGTTCAGAGCGGACGAAGAATCTTAAATCGCGCACGAAAAGAATCGTGCGCTGAACAACGACCCTCACCTTAATCCTCTCCCTTGCAGGGAGAGGGGAAGAGCTCGTGAATGCGTAGTCGCGCTCTGGTAGCTTCGTTGCTTGATGATTCGGCTCAGCGTTAACGTCAACAAAATTGCGACGCTCAGGAATGCGCGCGGGGGAAATATTCCCGACGTGGTCGAGGCTGCACGCAGCTGCATCGCAGCGGGATGCCACGGGATAACGGTGCATCCGCGGCCCGACGCGCGGCATATCACGTTTCAGGACGTGTTCGATCTCGCCGCGATGATGACGGTCGAGTTCAATATCGAAGGTTACCCAGGTGCGGAGTTTATCGATCTCGTCCTGCGTGTACGGCCAACGCAGGTGACGCTGGTTCCTGATCCACCGGGCGTGCTGACCTCGAACGCGGGATGGAACCTGACGAGCGGCGACGCCGACTGGCTCAGCGACCTGCTCTCGCGGTTCAAGACGGCGGGCATCCGCACGAGTCTTTTTCTTGATCCTGATGCTGAACAGATAAGGCGCGCGAAAACACTCGGTGCGGATCGAATCGAGCTGTACACCGGACCGTATGCGCATGCGTTCGGCACGCCGGAGGGCAAGGCGATTCTCGCGGCTCATCGCGATGCGGCACGCCTGGCGCGGCAAATCGGACTTGGCGTGAATGCCGGGCACGATCTGGATCTCAAGAATCTTCCGACCTATGTGAAGGCGGTCAAAGGGTTGCAGGAAGTCTCAATCGGCCACGCGCTGGTTTCGGATGCGCTCTACATGGGACTGACCCGCACCGTGAAGGCGTACCTGAAGGCACTGGGTTCTAAACCGATGAAGGTCAAGCGCGCGAAGGGAACATGACGGTCACAGAGCGCCGGCGTACTTCTGGATGGCTTCGCCGATTTCATGCGCGAGAGTTTTTATCTGGATGCCGTCCTCGCCTTCGACCATCACCCGCGCGAACATCTCGGTTCCCGAATATCGCACCAGCAGCCGGCCGTTGCCCGCCAGCCGCTTCTCCGCGTTCGCGATAATTCGCTGAACGTCGGGCATCTCGGCGAGCGGCATGCGATCTCGGACGCGCACGTTCTCGAGCACTTGCGGCACACGACGCATCGCGCGGAGTTCTCCGAGCGTCCTGCCGCTCTCGGTCAACTGCGCAAGCACGAGCAGCGCGCTGATCAACCCGTCGCCGGTGGTCGAGTGATCCATAAAAATCACGTGGCCCGACTGCTCGCCGCCAAGATTGTACGAGTTGAGGCGCATCTCGCGCGCGACCGCGGGGTCGCCGACCTCGGTGCGAATCAGCCGCACGCCCGCGTCGCGCAGCGCCAGCTCGAGTCCGAAGTTGCTCATCACGGTTCCGACGACAGCATTGCCGTGAAGACGGCCTTCGGCGGCAAGCTTGCGCCCAAGCAGCGCCATCACGTCGTCGCCGTCGAAGAGTTCGCCGCGCTCGTCGATCAGCATCACGCGATCGCCGTCGCCGTCGAGCGCGATACCAACGTTGCAGTGCTCGCGCAGAACGGTTTCGCGAATCGCGTCGAGATGCATCGCGCCGCAATTCAGATTGATGTTCTTGCCATCGGGATCGACGCCGATCGGAACGACCTCGGCGCCCAGCTCGGCGAGTGCCTCGGGACCGACCTTGTAGGCAGCGCCGTTGGCGCAATCGATCGCGATCTTCAGCCCGTCGAATGCGACCGAGCGCGGCAGGCAAGACTTCAAGAACACCAGGTATCGTCCGAGCGCGTCGTCGATTCGCGTCGCCTTGCCGATATCGTCCGGGCGCGCGCGATTCTTACCGATCTCCTCTTCGTCGAATACCAGCGCTTCTATTCGCCCTTCGGTCTCGTCGTCGAGTTTGAATCCTTCGCGCGAGAAAAACTTGATCCCATTGTCCTGGAAGGGATTGTGCGAAGCCGAGATGACCACGCCAGCGTCGGCGCGCATGCTGCGCGTCAGGAACGCGATCGCCGGGGTCGGCAACGGACCAACCAGCCAAACGTCCACGCCCATCGAGCAGATGCCCGACTCGATCGCAGTTTCGAGCATGTAGCCCGACAGTCGCGTGTCCTTGCCGATAAGAATCCGGCGATGACGTCCGGTGGCATTGCGGAAGACGTGCGCGAGCGCGCGCCCGAGTTTCAGCGCGGTCTCCGACGTAATCGGCTCGACGTTGGCGACGCCGCGGACGCCGTCGGTGCCGAACAGTTTACGAAGGGTGCTCATCCTCGGTCGTCGTCAGCTTCTCGTGATACATGCGCAGTCTAACCTTGTCGGGCGACTGGCGCATCAACTGGAAGCCATCGGGGACGGTCACCTGCAGCGGCAATTCGTGGGAGCCCGGCGCAAGGCCGTTGGCGTCCACGAAGGCCAGCCCCTTGGGCGCGAGGCCCGCCAGCTTGACCGCGGGCCCGCGAATCGTCAGGGTAGCCTGCTTCGGCTCGACCCGGTACTTGAAATCGCTGTCCTTGACCTCGACGTCGGAGCGAAGCTCGCGGTCGGTAATCGCCTCTTTGACGTTGACCCGCGCGTCGACGTGACCGGTGGATAATCCCAGCGACGGATCGGGCGGCACGATTTCCACCGAACGGCTGGTATCCGAGGTAAGTCCTTTCAGGTCGAACGGCTCCGTATTGACCGACGTAAGCGGCGACACATAGCGGCTCGGCCCGACTATCGTGACACTTGGTGGCGTGATGTCCGCCGACGTAATCGTGTAGCCGGGCGCGACCCGGTTCTCGACCGCCAGATGCACCGGCACGTCGCGCGTAACCTGGCGATCGATATCAATCGACAATGAATCCGGTGAGATGCTGGTCACGGCAGTGTTTCGCCCGACGTTAAACATCGAGGGATATATCTTGTATTCGGATTGTCCCGCGGCCAAGCTGCGCGTATCGACCTTGAGCGTGAGCCGCTCGGGATCCAGCAACGACAACAGCGTGCGCGGACCAGTGACTTCGATTTTCACCTGCGTCGGCGGATGGTTAACGATCACCATCCCCTGCGGCAGCGAGGCATAGCTGATAGGTACATTGAGCGACTCGACCGAGCCGCGCTCACCCGCATTGACGAATATCCAGAGCCCGACCGCCAGCACCAAGGCCAGAACCCGCAACCCGATATTGCTGCCGCGAAGCCGCCGCGAGAAGCTTACTGCAGACAAATAGTTGAAATCGCGCAGCCTCATCGTGCTTCCGTCGCTCTTTTGCCTCGCCGCTCCTAGCCCGGCAGTTTCCTCAGGAGGGACAAAATCTCGGCCGGTGCCAGTCCGCGACTCAGAACCCCGCCGCGCGCGAGAGAAATCGATCCGCTCTCTTCCGATACAACCAGTACAATCGCGTCGCTGTCCTCGCTGAGCCCGATCGCCGCGCGATGCCGTGTGCCCAGCGACAAACTCACGTTGGGATTCTGCGACAGCGGCAATAGGCACGCCGCCGCGAGTACCCGATCACCATTAATTATCACGGCGCCATCATGGAGCGGCGAGCCGTTCATGAAAATCGTTTCAAGCAGTTCCGGCGAGACCTTGCCGTCGATGATTCTTCCGCTTTCGACGAACTCGCCCAACCCGTCGTCCTGCTCGATCACTATCAGCGCTCCGACCCGACGCGTCGAGCACCATGCCGCGGCAGTCGCGATTTCCTCCGCGGGGGTGGCGGTAGCCGAGTTGCGGCCCAGGAACGATTGCGCACCGACCCGGGTCAGCGCGCGCCGGATATCCGCCTGGAAGATCACCACCAGGATCACGAACAACGATCCAAGAAAATTATTCAGAAGCCAGTTGAGGGTGAACAGTCCGAGCACCTGCGACGCCACGAACGCGCCGCCCACGATCACCAGCCCCAGCACCATCTGCATCGTGCGCGTCCCGCGAATCAACATCGCGATCCGGTAGATCACGTACGCTACGGTCAGGATATCGAGGACATCCTGCCATCGCGGCTGCGGTATCATGGGTATGTAGTTATGCATTGTGCTTGAACCGCTGATCCCGTCCTGACATTGCCGCGGCCATTCGCACCGCGGGGACGGCCGCGTTCACGTCATGCACGCGCACTATCGACGCTCCGGCCGCGATTGCCAGCGCGTTCACGGCCGCCGTCCCGAATTCCAGATCGCGCTCGTCCGCGCCGGTGGCGCCCGCGCCGGCGATTCGCGCCACAAAAGTCTTGCGCGACGCTCCTACCAATACGGGATAGCCGAGCGCACACAGGTCCGGCAAGGCGGACAGCAATTTCAAATTATGCTGCGCATTCTTGGCGAAACCTAGTCCCGGATCGACAATAATTCGCGAGCGCGCGATTCCAGCGCCAGCGGCGAATCTGGCGCGCGCATCCAGGTACTCGAGGACCTCGCGCACCACGTCGCGGTAGTGTGCGAACTGGATATGGTTAGTGGCACTGCCGCGCATATGCATCAGCACCACCGCGCATTTCATTTGGGCCGCCAGCGGCGCCATCTCGCGGTCGTGTTCGAGACTCGTGATGTCGTTGATTATCGCCGCTCCCGATTCGAGTGCGACTCGAGCGACTTCAGCGCGCCGAGTGTCGATCGAGATTGGCACTCGCAGCCGCCTTCCCAGCCGTTCGAGCACCGGCGTCACGCGCGCGAGCTCGACTTCGACCGGTATCTCCACTGCGCCAACCGGGCGCGACGACACTCCCCCGACGTCGATCACGTCTGCGCCGGCCGCTTCCATCGCGAGCGCATGATCGACTGCGCGGTCCGGATCCAGGTATTTCCCGCCGTCGGAGAAGGAGTCGGGCGTCACATTGAGCACGCCCATCACCGCGGGAAACTTGATTACGCGGCCGTTGGCCAGCTTGAGATTTGAAAACGACGATCGCGGCGTCGGCTGATAGCCGGCGCGATCATCAGAAGAGAATTTGGATTGAATCGGCGAGCGTCGCATCGCACCGGCCCCCACTTCCCCCTCGCTCTCACCAGCGCGGCCACCGTGTCGCGATTCCGGGTCGAATCGTTCGTAGCGACGCGACTACGCGCGCGCCGGACGACTAGACGAGAACCGGTTTGGGCGGCAATCCCGGCACGGGGCTTTCGTCCTCGACGCGCTTTTCCTTGCCGGTGTCCGG
This sequence comes from uncultured delta proteobacterium, assembly GCA_963850125.1. GTDB lineage: Bacteria > Desulfobacterota > Binatia > Binatales > Binataceae > Binatus. The sequence goes on from CAWKKB010000010.1 coordinate 287,980, forward strand.
ACCGGGGCGCGGCGGAAAATCGTTGCGCACTGCGGCCGGAGACGGCGGCAGCGGACGCCCTTCGCGGAACGCCGTGACCATCGCTTCGACTTCGCTGCCGTCGAGCACTTCCTTCTCGAGCAGCCGCGCCGCGATCGCATGGAGCAGCACCAGATGGTCCGACAACAGTTGTCGCGCCTTCTGATACGAATCGTCGATTATTTTGCGCACTTCGCGATCGATTTCGAGCGCAGTCTGCTCCGAGTAATCCTTGTGATGCGCGATGTCGCGGCCCAGAAAGATCTGTTCCTCGCGCCGCCCGAACGTCATCGGGCCGAGCTCCTTGCTCATGCCCCATTCGCAGACCATCTTGCGCGCCAGCTCGGTCGCCTTCTCGATATCGTTGCCCGCGCCGGTCGTCATCTGCCCGAACACAAGCTCTTCCGCGGTGCGTCCGCCGAACATCACGGCGAGGCGCGTCACCAGGTAGTCGCGCGGATAGGTGTAACGATCGTCGAGCGGCAATTGCTGAGTGACGCCGAGCGCCATCCCGCGCGGAATAATCGTAACTTTATGGACCGGGTCCGCACCGGGCTGCAGCATCGCCACCAGGGCATGCCCACCCTCATGATACGCGATAATTTTGCGCTCCGAGCCCGACATCACCATCGAGCGCCGTTCCGCGCCCATCATGACTTTGTCCTTGGCCAGCTCGAAGTCCGACATCTCGACCTTGTCCTTGTTGCGACGCGCCGCCAGCAGCGCGGCCTCATTGACAAGGTTCTCGAGGTCGGCGCCCGCGAAACCAGGCGTCGAACGCGCGAGCTTGCTCCCGTCGACATCGTCGGACAGCGGCACCTTGCGCGTATGCACCTTCAGAATGCCCTCGCGGCCCTTCACATCGGGGAGAGGCACCACCACGCGGCGATCGAAACGGCCGGGCCGCAGCAGTGCGGGATCGAGCACATCGGGACGATTCGTCGCCGCGACGAGGATTACGCCCTCGTTAGCTTCGAACCCGTCCATCTCGACCAGCAACTGGTTCAGGGTCTGCTCGCGTTCATCATGGCCGCCGCCCAAGCCAGCTCCGCGATGACGTCCGACGGCGTCGATTTCATCTATAAAGATGATGCATGGCGCATGCTTCTTGCCCTGCACGAACAGGTCGCGCACGCGCGAGGCGCCCACGCCGACGAACATCTCGACAAAGTCCGATCCCGAAATCGAGAAAAACGGCACGCCCGCTTCACCCGCAATCGCGCGGGCGAGCAGAGTCTTTCCGGTTCCCGGCGGCCCGACCAGCAGAACGCCCTTGGGGATTCTGCCGCCCAGACGCGTGAAGCGCTTGGGGTCGCGCAAAAATTGAATTATTTCTTCGAGCTCGTCCTTCGCCTCGTCGATTCCCGCCACGTCGGCGAAGGTAACCTTGTGCGTATTCTCAGTGAGCAGCTTGGCGCGGCTCTTGCCGAACGACATCGCTTTGCCGCCGCCGATCTGCATCTGGCGCATGAAGAAAATCCACAGCGCCGCCAGCACAATTACCGGGAACCACTGCACCAGCGCGACCATCCACCACGGGTCGCCCTCGGCCGGCTTGGCTGCGATCTTGACGCCCTTCTCGCGCAGAGTTTTGACCAGATCGGGATAGTCGGGAGCGTTGACCTTAAAATGGTCGCCGCTGACCGTGTCACCCTTGATCAGGTTACCCTGGATCGTCGCCTCCTGAACCTGGCCCTTGTCGACCTGGTTGAGGAAGTCCGAGAAGATTATTTCTGGTTCTTTGGGCTGCTGCCTGCTGAAGATATTGAACAGCAGGAGGAACATAAGTCCCAGCACTAGCCATAGCGCAATACTGCGTGAAAACTGGTTCATGCCATTAAAAAAGTATCACGCACGTTGCGGCCCACGCAACGTGGTATCCACTAAGTGGCGATTTCAGACGCTTCAACGCGCAGTGCGGTTTCGGTGGCCTTGGTGACGAGCGCGCAGTCACAGCGCAGCAGCCCTGGAAGCCATGCGATCGTGTCGCCGACGGTGACGACAGGGAAACGATCGCGGCGCGCGCGCGGCAGCTTGCGATCCACGAACACGTCCTGAACCTTTCGCGTCCCCCGCATCCCCATCGGATGAATCCGGTCGCCCTTCATAAATCCGCGAGCGAACAGTCCCGCGTCCGCGATTTTCGCAGCGTCGAACATCGCGACTGACAGACTGTCCGGCATCGACGCATCCGCAGCGGCAATTGTCGAAGCCTCGAACTTGAAACCGGCAGCCTCGACGATTGTGACTCCATCGGCAGCGATCGGAACCGAAAATTCCCCGGTGTGGGTTTTGCGCTCACCCGCATTCATCAGACGCAGAAAATTGTACTCGCGTTGGGCGCGCCATCCGCCCGGAAGATCGATCGAGTCGCTCGGCCCGCCTTCGATGATAAGCTCGCGAATCGCCTCGACATGCGCCCGCGAGACTCTGCGCAACGATCCGATCCTCTCGGAGAGAAACAGGCGAATTGCGGCTGCCTGCACCGCTCGATTCACCGCGGCGAAGCCCGACACGCCGATAGCGCCGCCGCGGACGCGCATCGCGTGCAGTTCGCGCGTGGCAATCGCAGTGACGAGATCGTCGAGCGAGCGCATCTCGTCTGCAACTTCGACCAGCCGACCGCCAAGGCCAGGCGCATAGTCGCGCTCGAGCATCGGGAGCAGCTCGGCGCGAATCCGGTTGCGCAAAATATCGCGCGACGAATTCGTGGAATCCTCAACAAACGGAATCGCGCGAGCGTCCAGATAATCACGAATATCGGCGCGCGAAAGCGACAACATCGGCCGAATTATTTTAGCGGGCCCGCGCTCGGCCATCGCAGCCATCCCGGCCGCGCCCGCGCCGCGCATCAACCGCATCAGCACGGTTTCAGCCTGATCATCGCGATGGTGCCCGAGCGCCACAAAATCAGCTTGAACGCGGTCGGCGATGCGCAATAGAAACTCGCGCCGAGCGTCGCGGGCCCGCTCCTCGAGGTTCGCCGCAGAACCAAGCCCGTCGGCGGGTTCGATGATCAACTCGATCCCGAGCCGCGCGCACATCCGGCGGACGAAGTCTTCGTCACGATCTGACTCATCCCCGCGAATCCGATGGTTCAAGTGAGCGGCCGAAATTTGCAAGGCAAGTCGCTCACGCAACTCCATCAACGCAGAGATGAGCGCGACGGAATCAGCGCCGCCTGAAAGTCCAACGAGAATCGATGAGCCTTTACCAATCCCGGCTCGCGCGAGCGCAGCCTCAATCGCGCCAACCACCTTTTTTTGAGCGTCGCGAAGCATCACGACGAGATTACTCTTACACCTCTCCGCTCGGGAGAGGTCGCACCTTGCGGGTGATGGCGTCCGCACTGCGCTCGATGCCAGCGCCCTCATCCGCCCGACGATATGAATATCGTCGGACGATCTCTCCCAGTTTGCAGCTGGCGACTTCGTCGCCAGCCGCGGGAGAGGTAATTCCATGCGCGACGATTTAGAATTCAATGTTTAAGCGCCTGATTTCACGAGCCGCCGCAATCGCGGCGGGGCGGGGAGCGTGCTACCGTCTGCGCAGCATGCGACTTCGATGAATTGGCGCAACTCGATGCGCAGATCGCCGACTGCGACGCCCATGTGCTCGGCTGAAATCTTGTCGAGCTTGGCCGACGCCTTGTCGTAGAGTGAGCGGGCGCCTTCCAGGTTTCCGCGCTGCGCATGCAGGATTGCGACCGCGGCCTGGATCAGTCCCTGGTAGAAAAGTTTCAGCTCACCGTCGGAGCGCTTCCAGATTTCCTCCCATGCCTCGTGGCACTCGAAGAAGCGGCCCTGATTGAAGAGATCGATCCCCTCTTCGTAGAAATCCTGGTGCGGCGGCGTCACACGATTCGACATTCGGACGCGATTATGAATGGAAACGGCAGCGCGAGGAATTTCGGCTCGTCGAGGCGCACCGCGCGGCACTCGTCGGTGTTACCTGAATCCCGGACCGCATCAGAATTGTCGAACCACAGCTCGGCGACACCGTCGTACCGTGGCGATGCTCCCCCGGCGTATCCGGACGGCCGCACGTGGCATTGCAGGTAGCGCCTCGCCTGCGGGATTTTCGCGGCCAGCGGTCCGTGATGCGTCCGCCAGTATGACTGGAACGCCGCCACCTCAGTCCCGGGCTTGCGCATGAGCAAGGAGAACATTTTCACCGCGCCGGCGCCAGGCGTCCCCGGTTTCTGGACGATTTCATCGACGATGATCGAGCCGGCCCTGGACATATCGACGAACTGCCTGTCGTCAGCGGATGCTGCCCGCCGCGGGCCTGAGTCGGCGTGGTTGTGGATTGCGTCCTCGTCGTCGAACCAGGCCTCTGAGATTCCGTCGTAGAGCGGTTCGTGCTTGCGGTATGCCGACGGCAGCGTGATCGACGCGATATACTTCCGCAGCTCGGGTATCGCGCGGATGACCGTGGCGTGTTCGTTCAGCCAGTACTTGCGGAAATCGTCGACGCTGAGTCCCGGCCTGCGCTTGAAGAAGTTGAACGCCTTGACCATCTAAAAAATTCGCGTGCTTCAGGCGCCCCTGCCGTGGCGTAGCAGGCGTCCGGTCGACGCACCCGTCTGCTCGCCGTCGCGCATCGTGATCTCGCCGTTGACCATGATGTACCGATAGCCGTCGGCCTTGCGCACGCGCCGCCATTCTTCGCCGGGAAAGTCGTGCGCGATTTCGATCGGCCGCATCGCCAGTTTCTCATAATCGTAGACGACAACGTCCGCAGGCGCGCCCTCACGGAGCACACCGCGGTCGCTGAACCCCGCGCACATCGCGGGCAACGCGCTCAGCCGCCAGTGCGCCTCCTCGAGGCTCAGCAATTTGTACTCGCGCACCAGCCAGGCAAGAAATTCGGTCGGGTACTGTCCGCCGGTGAAGAATTTAGTATGCGCGCCGCCGTCGGAAACACCGGGAATCAGGTACGGATCGTCGATCATCTCCTTCATATATTCCATGTTCTGGTTGGGTCCCGGCGCGTAAAACTCGGTGCGAAGCTCGTCTGCGACCGCAAGATCGAGCATCGCGTCCACCGCATGCTTGCCGGTCCGCTCGGCGAACTCACGCAGCGTGAGCCCTTCGTATTCTTTCATGTCGTCGCGCGCGACCTGCACCACGAAGATCTGATCGAACTCCTCAGTGATGACCCGCGGCAGCCTGTTGCGAAGCGCCTCGCGCCGCGCAGGATCCGCAAGCTTCGTCCGGCGCTCCGCGGCGGTACCGGTGGTGGCGTCACACCACGCCTGGCAATCGTCGAACAGGTTCCAATCCACAAACGTGAACATCATCCCCGTATCGCTGGTGACAGCCTGCCCATACACCGGCAGCCCTCGCTTGCGGCAACTCTCGAGCCACTGCATCTGCCCACGATGCACATACGGATGCGAATCGCGCGGCTGCACAACATTGTAGAGCACCGGCCGTCCGCTGAGCTCGGCGAGCTGCTCGAAGTGTTGCATGTCGTGCACTGGATCGGCGCTCACCAGCGTCATCTGGATGAAGCCCTCGTTGCGCCGGCCGAGCACGCGCGCCAGCGCCAGGCAGGTTTCGTCGGCCATCAGGTCCGATACCATCGGCGTTCCGTCAAAGTCGCGCTGCACGCATGCGGGACCGTTCGGATCGAGGCGCTGCGCCGACCATCCGCAGGCGCCCGCGTCCATCGCCTCATCGAGCAGCCGGCAGATTTCGCGCGTCTCAGGCTCGGTGGGCGGCCGCGACTTGGCCGCCTCCAGACCCATCACCCACGTCAGCAAGGGGGAGACCGGAACGTACGGCAGAATGTTCACGGCCTTGGGACGACGATCGATGCTGTCGAGAAATTCGGGGAACGTGGTCCAATCCCACGGCATCCCGGCCTTCATCGAAGCGTAAGGAATCGCTTCGACCCGCGTCATCGTGAGCATCGCGCGCTCGCGGCTCTCGGGTCGCACCGGGGCGAAGCCGAACCCGCAGTTGCCGATTACCACCGACGTGACACCGTGCCAACTCGAGATGGAGCAGTAGGGATCCCAGAACAGTTGCGCGTCGTAGTGCGTATGCAGATCGACGAAGCCGGGCGCGACGATCAATCCTGAAGCGTCGATCGCCTGCGCGGCATCGGTCGAGCGCAGCCGCCCGATTTTCGCGATGCGGCCGTGCTTGATGCCAACGTCTCCCCGGAAACGCGGCATCCGCGTTCCGTCCACGACCATCCCGTCGCGAATGACCAGGTCGAACTCCGCCATGGCCTCAACCTCCGTGAAACTGATGCGTGAGATTAGCGCGCCTTCTCACCAGTCGCACCGCCAGAACGTCCTGTCAAATGAAAATGGTGCGGACGCTATTGTTTGGTCGTGCCGGGCTCGAGCTCGACGCCGACCGGCACCAGCACGCGCACGACCATATTGTAGAAGGCGACGTTCTGGACCAGTTCCATCAAGCGGCGCGTGTCGAGGAATGCCTTCAGCGCGTTCCAGGTGGCGTCGCTCACGCGAACGTTGTTGGTCGCCTCGACCGCGTAACGAATCACGGCGCGCTCGCTGTCATTGAAGGCCGGAGATTTCTCCCATTCGGCGAGCGCTTCGAGCTGCGCGCGCGATACGCCGACGCGCCGCGCGATATTCCAGTGATGCACGAACTCGTATTGCGCATCGGTCAAGCGTCCGACGGTGCAAATAGCGAGCTCGCGGAGTTTTGGATCGAGTGCGGTCTTGTTGCGAAGCTCGCTACCCATCTGACAGAAGCGGCGCAGCAGGTTTGGCGTATGTCCGAGCGCTTTGAAAATGTTGCCGACGGTGCCGCCGCGCTCGGCCGCCAGGTTGTCGTAGATCACGCGGTCGGCTTCGGGAAGGTCCTCGCGATTCAGGTAGGGTACGCGTGCCGCCATGAGTTAATCTCCTTTGTAGCGAAGAGGCGGAATCTCGAATCGCGTGCGACCTCACCCTTAACCCCTCTCCCTCCAGGAGAGGGGAACCAAAGAGGAAGCCCTTACGCGAACAGCATCTCGGACATTGCGCCGCCGGGAGGAATCATCGGCATCACGGCTTCTTCCTTCGGGATCACGACGTCGATCAGAACCGGGCCGGGGGTTGCGAATGCTTCTTTCATCGTCGCGACGAGGTCTTTCGCTTTTTCAATTCGGAAGCCGTGCATGCCGTACGCGTCTGCCAGCTTGACGAAGTTCGGCACCGACATTGCCGAGTACGAATACCGTTCGGCGTAGAACTTCTCCTGCCATTGGCGAACCATCCCGAGAAAGTAGTTATTCAGGATGATCACTTTGATATCGACATTGTATTGGACTGCAGTACCTAGTTCCTGGATGTTCATCTGTATGGACCCGTCGCCAGAAACCACTACTACTTTCTTGTCGGGCGCGGCGAAGGTCGCACCGATTCCAGCCGGCAGCCCATAGCCCATCGTGCCCAGTCCGCCCGAGGTCAGCCATGAGCGCGGATGCTCGAACGGGAACATCTGCGCCACCCACATCTGATGCTGGCCGACGTCGGTTGCGATTATGCAGTCGCCCTTGGTGAGGTTGTGCATCTCGGCGATGACGTCGAGCGGCGACACGCTCTCGCCGCGGTGATTGTTCTCGTAGAGCGGCTTCTCCTTCTTCCACTGAAGGATCTGCTGATGCCATTTGGTCCAATCGGCACGGCGCTTCCCGATACTCTCGCGGCCTTTGATTGTAGTCAGCATGTCAGTTAGTACGGACTTGATATCGCCGACGATCGGAATATCGACCTTGACGTTCTTCGAAATCGATGACGGGTCGATGTCGATATGGATAATCGTCTCGGCTTTCGGCGCGAACTCGGAAATCTTGCCGGTCACGCGATCATCGAAGCGCGCGCCGACTGCGATCAGGCAGTCAGTGTTGCAGACCGCGGTGTTGGTCCCGTACGAGCCATGCATCCCGAGCATCCCGAGCCGCAATGAGTCGGAGGCCGGAAACGATCCCAGTCCCATCAAAGTTTCGGTGATTGGAATACCCAGTCCTCTAACCAGTTCGCGCAGCTCGGGCGCCGCGCCGGACCATTGCACACCGCCGCCGACGTAGAACAGCGGGGTCGAACTTTTCTCGATCGCTTCGATGGCGCGCTCGATTTGCCGGGGATTGCCGCGAATCGTCGGCTTGTAGCCGCGCAGCTCAATTTTTTCAGAAAGGTGAAAGGCATGCTCGGCCTGCTGCACGTCCTTGGGCAAATCGACGACGACTGGACCGGGGCGTCCGCTGCCGGCGATATAAAATGCTTCCTTGATGATACGCGAGATGTCCTTGACGTTCTTGACCAGGAAGTTGTGCTTGGTGCATGGACGCGTGATACCGACGAAGTCCGCTTCCTGGAAAGCGTCGTTGCCGATCATCGTCGTAGGAACCTGTCCCGACAGCACCACCATCGGGGTGGAATCCATGTACGCGTCCACGATTCCGGTGACAGTGTTGGTCGCGCCGGGGCCCGAGGTGACGAGTACGACGCCGGGGCGTCCACTGACGCGCGCATAGCCCTCGGCCATATGGGTCGCGCCCTGTTCATGGCGGACCAGAACGTGCTTGATCTTGGAGTCGAGTAGCGCGTCGTAGGTCGGCAGAATAGCTCCGCCGGGATAGCCGAAGATTACGTCGACGCCTTCGGCGATGAGGCTCTCGATAACGATTTGTGCTCCCGTGAGTTTTTTCATTTACCCGATTTTGTGCCAGTTTTCCGCTTGATTTGAGCCTACAAAGTTACACTACGCGCAGATACCGGCACAACTTGCGCTCGCCGCGGCAGGGCCAGTGTTCCAGTCTATTACCGGGGGCAGGGGTCACCCCTGCCCAGGGAAGCGTGAAACCCACGGCGGGTTTCACATTCGATTAAGTTCTTTCGGCTCCGCCGGCTAATAGTGCTGGGCGGGGGCGAATTTGCCGGCACCTGGCTCTGTGCCCATCACTTCGTAGGTCTGATTGTTCGGTGAGAACATCCCGCGCACCGTCAACGTCTCGCCGGGCTGCATTTTCGCAAACGTATCTTCGCCGAGTCCCGTGACATTGAAGTTGGGCCGGTACTGGCGCACCAGCTCCCAGACGTCGGGCCAGTGGACTATGCCTCTCGGATCGTCGACGTAGGCGTCGTTCAGGAGGAATTTGTAGGTTTTCCCGCCGACGCCCATCGTCACCACCGGCTTGTCGCCGTAGATTGTTCCGGGCGCTGGCTTGGTGATGACCACGGTGGTGGTAAGCGGAATCATCATCCCGCGCAACTGTGCGTCGGCGCGGGGCGCAATACATACGGTCGCTGAAAGCGCGACCGCGAACATAGCGAGCCTGGAAATAGTTTGTTTCATGGCGAGTGACCTCAGCCGCTCCTGCTTAAATCATAAGCGCGCCGACGAACGAACAATCAAGACCTTTTCGACGCCAGCCTAACTACTGTAAGCTAGCCGGCGACGCGCCAGAACCGGCGCCGACGGATCAAGGAGGACTCATGAGACTGTCACCGTTGCGAATCGTAGCTGGAACCGTGTTGGCGATTCTGTGCGCGCTGATGCCCGCGCAAGCCGCAGTCAAACCTGGCGATGTGATCACCAAGGACAATGCGGACAAGGTCATCGATCTGCTCAGCCCCGGCAATTACATATTGGTCCAGGAGGGCATGCAGCTCCGAATCGTGCCGAGCGACAAGCTCGAATGGCCGCCGCCGTTCAAGACCGCGACTGAGAAGTACTCGCCTCAGGTACAGCTCAACCCCGACGGCACGCTCAAGGGTTACGTCGCCGGGCAACCGTTTCCGCTGCTTGATCCGAACGATCCGCAGATGGCGACCAAGGTGATGTGGAATTTCAGCTTCCGGCCGCTGTACAGCGACGATATCGACATGCGCTTTCCCGAGGTTGCCAGCTTCGACAAGCACAGCGCAGGCTCACCGCTGAGCTACTACACGGTCGGGCATTTTGCGTTCTACAACAATATCGGGCGGATCGAAGTGCCGCCCATACCTACCGATTCCAACGGCGCCGCCAGCGGCATTCGTTATCGCTTCGGTTTCTATCCGTTCCTGGAGCCGTCGGCATTGCGCGGCTATGGGATGGTGCGACAGCGGCATATCGATCCCAAAGTTGAAGACAACGTCTGGGTGTACAACCCGGCGACGCGCAAGCTGCGGCGTGAATCGGCAGACGTACTGTCGGACAGTATTGGCGCGCTGCCGGGATTTGGCGGCGGTGGCGGCGGCGGGTATGGCGGCGGTATGGGCGGAAGCTCAGGCGGCAGCTCTTACGCGAACACGCTCGACCCGGATTCGTATTTCGGGTTCTCGGCCAAGATCGAAGATTTCAACTACCGCTTCCTGGGCGAAAAAGAGATGCTCGCGTCAGTGCACGCCGAGCATTCGCCCGAGGTGCAATGCCCTTACGACGGCGGCAAGACAATTTGCCCGGAAGACTGGGAGATGCGCCATTTGTACGTAATCGAAGCGATCTCGAAGCCGGGCCGCGATCTGACGATCCCCAAGCGAATCTTCTATATCGATTCGGAAGGATGGTTCATCACGGCGTCGGATCAGTACGATCGCGACGGCAAGCTGTGGAAGACTATCGCGACCTTCAACACTTATCGCGACCGGCCGGTGCCCGACGCCAGAGTCGCGATCTATCCCTACAAGCGGATATTCCAGCTGGGCCTGGTGGACGAGGATCTGCAGACCGGCGTGAGCTCGGTCGTCTATATGCCCGGGCCGACCGCGCCGGATCGCGAATGCTGGTATATCGACATGGGAACGGTAGACAACTCCTTCTTCGCGCCGCAGGCGCTGGAGAGAGAGGGCCACTGACCAGGAAAGTTTATCGCTACACCACGCTGTTTGAGCGCGCGCCTGAGGGCGGGTATGTCGCCACGATTCCGGTCCTCGGAATCGCCACGCAGGGAGAGGCTCTGCGGGAGGCCCGGGCCATGGCCCGCGATGCGATTCGCGGGCTGGTCGAATCTTTGGCTCAGGATGGCGTTCATTTCGCGCAGGACCGTTCCAGGAAAGAATCTTGAATCGCGAGCGGAAAAATCGCTCGCTGGATAGGGACCCTCACCCTCGACCATCTCCCATTCTGGGAGAGGGGAAGGACTCGGAAATCCTGGCTATAGCTGCAGGACGAAGCGGATGTCGCCGAGGCGGACCTGGCTGCCCGCGCTCAGGAATGCGGAGCCGCGTATCTGGCGATCGTCAACGTAGCTGCCGTTGGTCGAGTTGAGATCCATCAGCTCGAAGCCGCCGTCACGGCGCATCAGGCGCGCGTGCTGTCGCGAGACGCTCGCGTGCGGAATGACGACGTCGTTGTCCTCGCCACGGCCGATCGAGATCTCGTCCTTCATTAGCGAGTATTCGGCCGGCACCGGATCGATTCGATCGACGGCCACCAGCCGCGCGCCTTGCGTATTCCCGGCGCCGCGCGGCGCGGTAACCGGCGATTGCGGCGGCGTTGGCCGTGCAGGGGCGCGCTGCGCCGGACGCGCTGCCGGAGGAGAAGCCGACGACGGCATCCGAAGCGAAGGTGCGCCCTGAGCCTCGACGATAGCCTTCAGCTCGTCGGCTGGAAGCCCGAACCTCATTCGCGAGAGTCCAAACAACCCGAGAATCGCGATCAGCGGCACGGCACCGTTCCACCAGTTGAATGAAAATTGCTTGAGCCCGGTGCCGGTCGAGTTTCCGCCTGCCGTGCCTTCATCCTCGGGCACGTTAATCGCCGCGCCGCCAAGCCCGCGCACCTGGTATGAAGTATCAGCTTCGCCATCGGCGCCGTTGTAGTCGATCTTCAGCTGAACGCTGCGATTGGTGCCGTCTTCGATTGGCCGCGGCGTCCGATAGGTCAGCGAATACTCGGTCGCAATCGAATGGCCTATCTCGCGCACCAGCGACGGGAAGCGGCCTTCCTCCGTGATGATGTTGTACGAGCGGCCGTGGGTCGCATCGACGATTTCCTGGTATTCGGGCGCGATGAACGGCGGCGGAACCACCGCATACAGGGTGAGTCCGTTCTTCTTGAGCTGGTCGGCGACCTTAGTGCCTGTCAGATCGGTCACCTGCTGGCCGCGAGTGTGATGATCCCAGAAGGCCTGGTCATGCGCCGAGTCGGCCGACCCGTCGCCATCATGATGGGGCGGCGCGTCGGTAACGATTATGATGATGCCTTCAGCCTCGGGGCGGAACGGAAACTTGGCGGCGTATGCCAGAGCGTCGAGCTGATCCTCGGGGATGTCGCCGCCGCCGCCGGCATGCAGGGTGCCGACCCAATCGGTGAACTGTTTTACGTCCGAGGTAAAAGAGTTGCGATAGGCACAGTTGCAGTCGGGGTACGCCGAGACCACGTAGTCCTCGAACGTCACCAGGCCGAGGCGGTAGTCGCGGCTGTTGGCTTGCAAATCCTGTGCGAACGAGATCACGTTCTGCTTGACGGCGTCGATATAGGGCTGCATCGATTCGGTGACATCGAGCACGAACACGATATCAACTGGACGGCCCTGGCCGACGCCGCGAAAATCCAGAATCTTGGCTTCCTTGCCGTCCTCGAAAACTTTCACGTTGTCGGGGCGGAGGTTGCCGACCGGATTGCCGTTCTGATCAGTCAGACCGAAATCGAGCTGGACACCGCCGTCGGCGTCGAAATGATCGAGGCCGGGATTGCCGGTGGTGATTTTCAGGCTCGCATCGGCGGCGGTCACGCGGGCGCCGAAGCAGAGCAGAAGAATAAATATGAACAGGCAGCGGCGGGCGTTTCGATTCGACGATTTCATCGATGGCAGTAGTAATTCTCCGGATCGGGAAGGCGAAGAGTCAAGCACCCGTGATCTATTTGACGCTCGCGCAAGCAATTGTATTCTTGCCTTCGCACACCGGTTAGGTTATCCCAAACGCTGACCGAATTCTTCTGTGATGGATTCCGAGTGAAAGATTTTTTTGTGCATCGGATTGCGCTTCGCCTGACCCTGCCCTTTCTCATGATTGTTTGCCTGCTGCTGGCTGGAGCCGTACCGGCCCGGGCCACCGCGAAGACGCAGGTTCAGATAGGATTTGTCGGGTCCCCGCCGCCGGGCTTTCAGAACGTTCTGCTCAACGTTGTGTCGGTCCGCATCAATCCGCATCCGGGCGCAGCCCCGAACGCCAACAGCTGGGAAAAAATTCCGGCGCCTCCGGGGATTGGCGGCGCAGGGACCAACGCGGAACTACAGATCGATCTCAACTCCTCCCAGAACGTTCCGCAGCTCTTCAACACCGCTAAGGTCCGGACCGACAGTTACAAGCTCGTCCAGCTCGTGCTCGATTCGTCCAACCCGGGCACCTTGATTCCCGACTGCCCCGGCGGACCACCGGCCGACGGATGCATCAACTATCCCATCCAGTTGAATAACCCCAACGGGGTTACCTTCTCGAACGGAACCGTCATCATCCCTACAAAAACCAAAACGCTCACCTCGTTTATCATGCAGGTGTCGATGACGATCAATGCGAAACCGTCCGCGCCGGGCGGCGCGTACACGGTAACCCTCACGATAGCGCCGCTTCCCACCAGCGCGACGGGTACTATCACCGGGCAGGTGAACGTGGCGGCAGGTACGGGCACCGGCACGTCGACGACCGGAAAGATCCGCCCATTGTCGGTGACCGCCGAAGCGATCGGAACCAACACACCTATCTCAACCACGCAGGTCAAGAACGGCCAGCCGTTCACATTGATACTTCCGGCAGCGGGGCCGCCGTCGCCCGGAACGCCATTTGGATCACTATATGACCTCGCAGTGTCCGGCGGCGCGGTTACCTACGCCGCCGCGCGCCTGCCGCCGCTGTATCCGGGCCAAACGATCGCGTTGGGTTCGAAGGCTTTCAACGTCACCGGCATGCAAACGCTGGGCAATATCACCGGCACAGTCGTTGATACTTGCGTTGCGGGCAAGGCCATCGCGGGCGCAACGCTGCAGTTGCTGATGCCGCCCAACGGCGCCACCGACCTGACCCCCTGCATGAGTCCGGCGACCGTGGGTCAATGCGTGAGTGTTGCGACCGCAAATTCCGACAACGCCGGCAACTTCCCGCTGCCGGGCTCGATTACGACTCCGGCGGCGTTCGACAACGTTCCGACCTTGGGGAGCAAATCCAAGGGCTATGCGATGGAGGTGACGGCTCCGGGCTACGACCCTCTATTCGTCCAAGCGATTCCGGGCACGGGCACCAACAAGAAGGGCGGCGGCCTCTGTAGTAACGACGGCGGCGTCTCGTTCCAAGTCTGCAATCTGCGGATGAATACGGGATACATCACGGGCTCGATTCCGATAGTACCGCCCAAATCCGGGGAGACGGCGCTGGTCCAGGTATTCGCCGAGGATCACGACACTAACAACATCGAAAGCGCGCTGCCGATGCCGATTACAGTCGGCAGCAATACCTCGAATGTGAATTTTACGTTGAACGTTCCGCCCTCGATTCCGATTGGCGCATTCGATCTGTTCGCTACGACGATCGATCTCTACCAAGGCGTCGTCGATCCCTACCAGGGTCACAGTATCGTGGCGATCAGCGACGTCCCGGCTCCGTCTAACGTTCCGGCAGCATGTGCGACAGTAACTGCTCCGACGCCCACTGATCCTACACAGGTGATCACATGCGTGGGTCACGGGAGTATCACCGGGTCGGTCGCCAACCCCAATCTCGGTAACTCAGTCGTGCTGGAAAAGATCGATCCGGATCCGCCTTCAATGGACGACAACAACGAAGTGCAGATCACGAATTCCATGGTCCAGAATCAGCCCGGTGGGCCGAATCCGCCGACCAGCAATTACGCGTTCTGCGCTCCCGCGGACACTTACCAAGTACAGGAACTTCAACTCCCGACACCGGTGTCCAGCGTAACGCCGATAGCGGCGGCTTCACCCAGTCCGGTTCCGGGCAGCGTAGCAAATCTCACGATTCCGCTGCCGCCGACAGCCGGAGGAGCGAGTCCGACTCCGACGCCGGCGATCAAATGCCCGACCAACTGTTCATATCCGAGCGGCGCATGTCCCGGTATCTGCAACAACGTAGTGCAGCCGTTGCCGCCATCGGCTGACGACGAGCCGGCGGCGGAGCCGTCATTGTGATCACCTTGCCAAAGCCGGCCATCCGGCAGCTCGTGCGAATTTTCTCGATGAGCGCGCTCGGTGCGGCGCTGGCCATTTCAATCGCAGCCTGCAACAACCAGACTGGATTTTCCGGCAGCGTCGGCAATACGCCGAACGGCCCGAAGCTGACGTCGTACGAACTTCTGGGATCCGTCGGGACGCCATTCACCGCGACCATATCGGACTCGCGATCGTCGTGGACGCTTCAGGGCAACGTCCCGCTCAGCGTCACAATCTGTAACAACATCCTGCCCGCACGAATCGTCGCGACCAAGACCGCCAGCAACAACAACCTGCTGAGCGTCGAAATAATCACCGGCAACCACGTGGCTGATCTACAATCCACCACCGCGCCCTTTGGCACCGTGTCGGTGCAGGTTGCGGGCACGCTCAGCACGCTCCCGCCGCCGGCGAATCCGGACTTGCGCATTTTCGCTGCGGGTCCCGCCAATGAACACTTCCAGGCGCTGGTGGAGGATATAGACACCGGATTCATCGTCCAGACCCGGTTGCCGTCGGTGATTTTATTCGACACCCCAAATGGAAAGGTCGACGCTACCTTTTTCGGAAATCAGGACTTCGGCTTTTTCACACTCAACATGACGCTGAATGGCCTCGTCGTGGCAAGTGTTATGAAAGGACCCAACGCGACGATTCGCCAACCATGACCGACGAGCGGCATTGAGTCAGCGAGCGTGATCGAACGCAATTCGTGCGACGGGCTTCATTCCGTCCCGATAAGTTGACAGTCTCCCGCATTCGTCATACTTAGCCTCTGTAGCAAGTGAGCGATTCTACAAACGCATCTGGATCTCCCCTCCGCTGAAATCATTCTATGAACTCGCAGCTCGTGCGCCGGGTAGTTTTGGTTGTCGTGATCATTGGAATCGCCGTCGCTGCGCTTCCCGCGTATCACTACTATCGCTACCTCGAGAGCCACGTCAGCACTGACGACGCCTACGTTGACGGCACCGTCGCGCTGGTGTCGTCGCGCGTCGCCGGAACCGTCACAAATGTCTACGTCGAGGACAACTGGACGGTGAAGCAAGGGCAATTGCTGTTGACGCTCGATCCGCGCGACTTCGAGGTCAAGGTTCAACAGGCGGAGGCTCAGCTCGAGCGCGCCAGGCAATCCGTCGACGAGCTGTACGCGGGAGTGCAGGCGGCGCGATCGGGCGTATCGCTGGTGCAGTCGCAGCTCAAGCAGGCGAAGATCGATTACGATCGCGCCAAGTCGTTGAAGGAACAGGGCGTGGTCTCGGCCGAGCAATACGATCAGGCCGACACCGGACTGCGGATAGCGCAGGCCGATGAGTCGCTGGCCGAGCATCAGTTGAGCCAGGCCCAGGCCGCGCTCGGAACCCAAACCGACGACCAGACGCGCTACGATCGTCCTCTCGTCAAACAGGCCGAGGCCGCGCTGGACGCCGCCAAGCTCGATCTCAGCTACACGAAGATCACCGCGCCCTTCACCGGCGTCGTCACTCACAAAACCGCCCACGTCGGCAATCGGGTGCAGGTCGGGGAGCCGCTGCTGGCGGTGGTCCCGCTCGGCAAGCTCTACCTCACGGCGAACTTCAAGGAGACCCAGCTGACCGACGTGCGCGTCGGGCAGAAGGCGGAAATCGTCGCCGACATCTATCCCGGTTTCACCTACACGGGACACGTCGATTCGATCAGCATGGGCACCGGCGCGGCCTTTTCCCTGTTGCCGCCCGAGAACGCCACTGGCAACTGGGTCAAGGTCGTGCAGCGGGTGCCCGTCAAGATTGTAATCGACGGACCGCGTCCCGAGGACAAACCGCTCCGCCTGGGACTGTCGGTTGAAGTATCAATCGACCTGAGCGATCGCAGCGGACCGTTGCTTTCCTCGATGGTGCAGCAGCACTACCAGAAAGACGGGGAGACGCTGCCCAACGAAACCCTCGAGATGGAACCGGAGTCGCAGCCGTCGTCCGAGCCTCCACCGAACACCGGCACGCAGCAGCATTTCATGAACCCCCTGCACTAGCCGAGACTCGACCAACGCACCTGACACGCATGTCAGGTCAATTGCCAGTTTCTCCCGCGTATACTACGCTGCGGGTCGCGTGGATTTTTCCGCCCGCGTTTGTCCAGATGCTTGACCCTCGCGATATTGCCCAACGTCTATCCGCTTACCTCGGGGCGCCGGTCGCGCGCTTGAGCGTGCTTGCCAGCGGATGGGAAACCACGGTCTTCGATTTCACGCTCGAAGCTGCATCGCAACGGTTCGCGTCGATTCCGGTCGGCGTACCGATGGTCTTGCGCTTCTACCAGGGCTCCGCCGCCGACACCAAAGGCGCGCGCGAGAACACCACTATCGATCGCTTATTCGCCGCCAGGTATCCCGTCCCGCGCCCGTACGTCTTCGAGGCTGACCATTGTGCGCTCGGTGCGCCGTTCCTAATCATGCAGCGGCTGGCGGGTGGTCCGCTGTTCGCTGTACGCAGCTTTCCGAACGCGTTCAAGACTTTCTCGATGGCATTTTTTTCGTTCGTCCGCACACAATCGAGACTCCACAAATTCGATCCGGCCAGCGCGGGCCTGCGCGAGATTCCGCGCGCTTATGCGCCAATCGGCGACGCCGCGGCCGACTCGCCGCTGCTCGATCGAGTGCTCGCGATCATCGCCACTCGGGTCGAGAACGGTCCGCTGCCCGGCCTGCGCGAGGCGCTCAATCTGGTCACCGAACGTGCGCCCAAATTCCGCCGCAGTCCCGATTCGCTCGTGCACATGGACTACCATCCGCTCAACGTGATGGTGCAGGGCGTGCGCGTTACCGGGGTGATCGACTGGGTGAATACCGACGTCGGCGATCGCCATCTCGACGCTGCGATGACCGCTGTGATCCTGTCGTCGTCCGCACTCGAGCATCCCCGATGGATGCGCGACAACCTTGTGGGCAATGGGCTTCGCGCGAGCTTCGCGGCGCTGTACATGCCGCTTTACCATGCGATGGCGCCGATGGACTTCGAGCGCTTCCGCTACTGCCAGGCAGTCGCGGCGCTGTTGCGGCTTTCGATGATGGGGATGATGCGCGCGCGCGGTCCCGAGGTCGTGGGCTTTCGCCGCGAGGCTATCGACGAAGTCACGCCCGCGGTCGTGCGTCTGCTGAGCCGCTATGCGACCCGCAAGAGCGGCGCGTCGGTGCGCTTGGATGCGCCAACGCCGCAGCCGGTATGAGCCGCGCGCTTGCGCCTATCGCATTCGCCCAAAAAAAATCTGTTCAGATCGCTTTGCGAAGGGCGGCGCGCGCGAGAATGCGGGTCGAGTCGAGGATCGGCAACGGAGAATCCGCGAAGCTGATCAATAATGGAATCTCGGTGCAGGCCAGCGCGACCGCGTCGCAGCCGTCGCCGGAAAGATCGCGGATTACATTTTGAAAGTACGCGCGAGACTCCGGAAGGATGCGCGCATTCACCAACTCGTCGTAAATGATCTGATTGATTCGCTCACGTTGTTCCGCATTCGGAACGCGATAGTTGATGCCTTCCGGGCGGAGCTTGGACGGATACACGGGACCTTCCATCAGGAAACGCGTGCCGAGAATGCCAACCCGCTTGAAGCCTCGCCGGCGAGCCTCATCAGCCACTTCCTCGGCGATGTGAATCCACGGCGCGGGTGCACGCTCGCGCACGAGATCGAGACCCTGGTGAACGGTATTGTCGGGGCAAATCAGCAACTGCGCTCCGGACTGCACGAGCTTCGCCGCCGACGCAAGCAGCATCTCACCGACAACATCCCAGCGGTCATCATCGATGAGCCGCTGATAGCTGCCGAGCGAGAAGCCGTGCAGCGTGACCTCCGGATGCTCCTGCGGCCCGAGTAGAGCTGGGCCTTCCAGACAGATCGTGCGGTAACAGAGCGCGGCGCCTTCGGCGCTGACTGCGACGATGCCGATATGCTTCAAGGCGCGCGACCGTTCACGCGCGAATCAATTCGCGCAGCACGAACGGCAGAATCCCGCCGTGCCGGACGTACTCGACTTCCTCCGGAGTATCTGCGCGCATCGTCACCTCGAACTCGGTCGTCTTGCCACCGGATTCGGCGCGCACTTTCAAGGTCTGACGCGGCTTGATTCCCGCTTTGAGCCCGGTGATCGAAAACAATTCCTTACCCGTGAGCCCGAGCGTCTGTCGATTCTCGCCAGGTTTGAATTCGAGCGCGAGCACGCCCATCCCGATCAGGTTGCTGCGATGGATTCGCTCGAAGTTTTCCGCGATCACGGCGCGCACACCGAGCAATTGCACACCCTTGGCCGCCCAATCGCGCGATGAGCCGGTGCCGTACTCCTTGCCCGCGATCACGATCAGCGGAACCCCTTCCTTGCGGTAGCGCTCCGACGCGTCGAAAATCGTCATCTTCTCGCCGTCCGGCAGATGTACCGTGAAGCCGCCTTCAACCCCCGGGACCATCAGGTTCTTGAGCCGGATATTCGCGAGCGTCCCGCGCATCATCACTTCATGGTTCCCGCGCCGTGCGCCGTACGAATTGAAATCCTTCGGCTGCACGCCGTGCTCAATCAGGTACTTGCCGGCAGGACTGTCCGGCGCGATCGAGCCCGCCGGCGAAATGTGATCGGTGGTCACGCTGTCGCCGAGCACAGCCAGCGCCCGCGCCCCGGTAATGTCGGCGAACTGTCCAACCTCGGCGGTCACGCCCTCGAAAAACGGCGGCGCCTTTACGTAAAGCGAATCCTCCGCCCAGCGGAACAGGTTGCCCTCGGGAACCTTGAGACTTTTCCATCGCTCGTCGCCTTCGAACACCTGCCCGTACTCGCTCTTGAACATCTCGGCGTGAACCGATCCGGTCACCGCACCAGCAACTTCCTCCTGCGACGGCCAGATGTCGCGCAAAAAAACCGGACGCCCGTCGGAACCGGTGCCGAGCGGCTGATGATCGACGTCGATATCCATCGTGCCCGCAATCGCATACGCGACCACCAGCGGCGGCGACGCCAGGTAGTTGAATCGCACTACGGGATTGATGCGTCCCTCAAAATTGCGATTGCCGCTCAGTATCGCGCACGCCACCAGGTTGCCCTGCTTGATCGCGCCGGCGATCGCCTCGTCAACCGGCCCGCTGTTGCCGATACACGTCGTGCATCCGTACCCGACCAGGTTGAAGCGCAGCTTCTCGAGCGACTCGATCAGACCCGCCCGCTTCAGATACTGGGTGACGACCTTCGAGCCGGGCGCGAGGCTCGTCTTCACCCACGGCTTGACGGTCAGGCCGCGCGCGACCGCCTTCTTCGCGAGAATCCCGGCCGCGAGCATCACCGACGGATTCGAGGTGTTGGTGCAGCTCGTGATCGCCGCGATCACGATCGAGCCATGGGTCAGCGGAAACTTCCCCGCCTCGGAATGCACTTCGACCTTATGCGCGATATGGCCGAGCTTCGCTGCGAGGATCGTTCCCTCGCCGGCCGCGGCGCCGTTGCCGCCTTCGGCGACCCACTTGGCCAGCTCGTCGCGATCGACGCCCGGATGCTCCTCGAATTCCTTGCCGAGCTCGCGACGGAAATCGCTCTTGGCCTGGGTCAGTGCGACTCGATCCTGCGGACGGCGCGGGCCGGCCATGCTCGGCACCACGCTGCCGAGATCGAGCTCGAGCGTGTCGGAGAATTTGGGCTCGGGCGCATCGGGCGAATTGAACAGCCCCTGCGCCTTGCAGTACGCCTCGATCAATCTGATCTGAGCATCGCTCCGTCCCGTCAGCCGCAAATAAGTGAGGGTCTGATCGTCGACCGGAAAATATCCCATCGTCGCGCCATACTCGGGCGACATGTTGCCGAGCGTCGCGCGATCCGCGACCGGCAGCGACGCGAGCCCCGGCCCGAAGTACTCGACGAATTTGCCGACGACGCCCTTCTTGCGCAGCATCTGCGTGACCGTCAGCACCAGGTCGGTCGCGGTCGCGCCGGGACGCAGGCTGCCTGCCAGCCGAAATCCGATCACCTCGGGAATCAGCATCGGCATCGAGCGCCCGAGCATCGCAGCCTCAGCCTCGATTCCACCGACGCCCCATCCGACGACGCCGAGCCCGTTGATCATCGTGGTATGCGAATCGGTGCCGATAACAGTGTCGGGATACGCCTCGCCTTTCTCGGATGAGAAGACCACCGGCGCGAGATATTCGAGATTCACCTGGTGAACGATTCCGGTGTCAGGCGGCACGACGCGGAAGTTGTCGAACGCGCCCTGGCCCCATCGCAGGAACAGGTAGCGTTCCTGGTTGCGCTCGAATTCCAGTTGCGCGTTGACCGCGAATGCGTTGGCGCTGCCGAACGAATCGACCTGCACCGAATGATCGATCACCAAATCCACCGGCTGCAGCGGACTGATCCTGGCGGGATTTCCGCCGAGCTTTTTGATCGCGTCGCGCAACACCGCCAGGTCCGCGACCACCGGCACTCCGGTGAAATCCTGCAACAGCACGCGCGCCGGCATGAATGAGACTTCGCGCTCTCCGCCCTTGCCGTTCCACTTTGCCAGCGCCTCGATCTGCGCGGTCGTGACGATCACGCCGTCCTCGCGCCGCAGGACGTTCTCGATCATCACCTTGATCGAATACGGCATCCGCGCCAGCGAGAATCCGCGCTGCTCGAGTGCCTCGAGCTTGTGGATCGTGTAGCTCTTGCCGTCAACCGTGAGCGTCGAACGAGAACCGAAACTGTTAGTCGCCATTGATAGAGCCTTGTCCTCCTGCGGCGTAGTGGAGTGGGACGCAGGTATCGCGAATCCGACGCGCCAGCCAATCCGATTAATTTGTTATGAGTTTCAGAATAGCGCGCGAGCACGCCCAATCAACCGGCTAAATTGAATTTGAGCGATTCGGTGATGCCGCTGACGCTTAAAGTATCACTTTAACTTTGCCTGGCGCGACCGCGAAGGCGCCGGGCCGTGCAAACCGTCGAAGACCAGCGAACGTCCGTCGGAATGGAATCGCATCGCGGCGAGGATTCCGACGCGCGGGGACTCGAGCGCAGGCATACCGTCGATTGAATCGATCGTGATACGCGGCTTCAACGTCATTAGAGCTGCGACCGCCGCGCCGAAACTTTCGTCGTCGACGCCGCCGTCACTGTCGCTGATCATCGCGCGCCCCTGCAAACCCGCAATCACGCGGCCGGCGCGAAGAACGATCACGTTGCCGGCCTCGCGCGCGATCCTGCATCCGGGAATCACGGCGCCGTACGGATTGGCTGGATCGATCGCGCTCAATGCAACCGGCTTCTCCCGTGCCGGAATTAGATTGCGGGCGGCATGGAGCATCTCGACCGCCTCGGGCAGCGCATACTGCTCGCCCGAAAGCGATCGCACGAACCATCCGCGCCGAATCGCTCCGCCATATTCGAGCCGACGCAGCGCGAACGAGATTTCGTTCCACGAGATGTGCGTGGATTCGAGACCGAGCATCTCGCGTGCGAGAATCCCGTGACGCTCGAGTAACTTGAGCGCAAGCTCGCGCGTTTCGTCAGCGCCAACCACTGGACTTTCAGCCGCGCGTATCAGCGACCAGCGTCCCGCAAGGCTCGACTTCAGCCGCGCGCGCACCGCAGCGTCGTGACGCGTCGTCGGGCGGCGCGCGACCGACTCGAGCGCCCGCTCGGCGCCGCGATCGTCGGAGAACATCCGGAACGGCGCAAAGTTGTCGTTGCTGACGCGTCCCGCCGCCGCCATCCGCCACAACGCCGACAACGCATCGCGCTCGGAGACATTCGCGCGCTCTGCAACCTCGTCGAGATACTGCGCGCCAGCGGCTCCCAGAGCCTCCAGCACCGCTTGCTCCTTAGGGTCTTCGGGAGTCGATTCGTTTTCGTTGACTGGCACAAACAGACTCGCCTTGCGCGCGATGAACGTGACCCGCGACGGTGTGTTCGCCGGATGCGCCCTTTCGACACTCTCACCCGCCACGGCGACCCACTTCATCTGCCCGCTCATGCAAACCAGGTCGAGCATCTCGGGGCGATAACCCGGGATTCGTGCGGGCAGAATCGCATGCTCCCAAATTTCGGGCGTCGCCGCGATTCCTGAGAGCTGTTCGAGCACCGCCGCGACGCCGGTCTGATCTGCAGGCAGCTCAGTGCCGCCGACATGCATCCATCGCAGCCGAAACGCCGCGTACTCGTGATCGGCGCACGGCTCGATTTCGGCGCGCACGCGCGCCAGGGTCATCCGATGAATCCGTTCGAGGTTGTAGCGCTCGCACCACTGAATCGTGTCGGAGCGGGTAAAGTGTCCCCGGAAAATCGCACCCTGCCCTTCCAGCGCCGCAAGACTCTGGTCGACGTCGGATTGTTTGAGATGCAATCGCGCCGAAATTTCGCCGGCAGTCGTCGGACCGCTGGTCTTCAGCGCTCGCCGCACAAGCTCGACGCAGGCTGCGTCGCCGTCGGTTGAAGCGCCTTCATATGCCGCCGCGAAGAGCGCCTGGTCTTCACTCGCAATAATTCTTCCCGGCGACTCGCTGCTCACAGTGAAACGCGCGAGCCGGCCCTCCGCTTCGAGCTCCGTGATCATTGCTTGCGCACTTTCGCCCACTCGCTCTTCGACTTCGGCCAATGTGAGCGAGCCGTGCGCGCGAATCAGTTCGAACAGCTCGTCGCGCGAGCGCGGCTTGCGTCCTGCGGCGCGCCCCGTCACTTCGGCGACGACGCTGTCGACCGCATCCGCCGAGAGCAGATCCGACAGATCCTCTTTGCGGAAGACGTCCTCGGCCATTCCGCGGTTCATCGTGACGGTGCGTGAACGGCGATTCGCGCGCTCGCCATCGTCGAGGAACGAATAGTCCCACGCGAGCAACAGGCGATGCGCAAACACCGACGGTGCGATCGCGTCGACGGTGACGGTGCGAATCGCGCCGCTCTCGATTCCTTCGAGCAGCCGGACTGTGCGCGGCAGGTCGGTGGATTCCTCGAGGCATTCGCGAATCGTTTCCTCGATCACGAAATGGTCCGGCAGCTCGATCGCGCCCGGACGGTTCTCGAAGCATGCCTGCTGGCCCGGAAAAATCGACGACAGGAGTTCCTGCGAGCGCAGGCGCTGAATCCACGCCGGCACCTTCTTGCCGCGCGACGATCGCATCACCGCCAGCGCACGCGTCGCCACATGACGGAAGCGCACTTCGAACATCGGCGCGGCCAGCACCGCCTGCGTCAGCACGTCGCGGGCGTTGCGCGCCTTCAACATGCTGAAGAGCGTGTCGAGCGGGAAACTGTGGCGCGAGTTCAGCGCGAGCAGCACGCCGTCGTCAATCGCCGACGCCTGGATTTCAAAATCGAACGACTGGCACAGGCGTTTTCGAATCGCCAGTCCGAGCCCGCGGTTCAGGCGGATCCCGAATGGAGTGTGGATGACGAGTTGGGTGCCGCCGAGGCCGTCGAAGAAGCGCTCGACGACCACGGTCTTCTCGTCGGGAATCGCGCCGAGCGCCTCGACCCCGCGGCGGACGTAGTCGGCGGCTTGGGTCGCCGCGCGTTCCGACATCGCGCATTCGCTCATCAGCCAGTCTTCGGCTGATTCGTGGCGTTCGATGCGATTCCAGATTTCGTGACGCAAGTCGCTTATCTCGGCCGACATAGCCGGCGATCGGCCGCCCGCTTCGGTCAGCCAGAACGGCAGCGTCGGCGCCATCCCGGGTGCCGGCTCCACCATCAGGCGCCCGCGCGAGCTGCGTTGAATCTGCCAGGGCATCGAGCCGAGCGAGAACACGTCGCCGCGTGAAGACTCCTGCGCGAAATCCTCCTCGACGTCGCCGATTTTGCGGCCCTCAGATTCGATCACGACGTCATAGTTGCCAGCTTCGGGAATAGTTCCGCCCGAGGTGATTACCGACAGCCGTGCGGAGCGGCGCGGGCGGACGCGAGCATTGACGCGATCGAAGAAAATTTTCGGCGCCGCACCGATTATTCGATCAGACAGTTCGGCGGAAAGCTGTTCGAGCAGATGACGCAGCTTGCCGGCGTCGAGCTCGCCGAAATTGTACGCGCCGCGGATCACGCGCAGCAGCTCGGCCTCGGAGATTTCGTCCTCCTCGGCGGCGATCGCGACGATTTGCTGCGCCACGATATCGATGCATCCCATCGGGATTTCAACTTCGTCGAGATGCCCGTGACGAATCGCGCGCACCGCCGCACCGCATTCGAGCAGATCGTCGGTGGTCAGCGCGAAGAAGCGTCCCTTCGGCGTCGCGCCGAGACTGTGCCCCGAGCGCCCGATGCGCTGAATCGCGGCCGAAATGGATTTCGGCGTATCGAGCTGGCATACGAGATCGACCGCGCCGACATCGATGCCGAGTTCCAGCGACGCGGTCGCGACGATCGCCTTCAACTCCCCTCGCTTGAGGCGTTGCTCGGCGAGCAGGCGCTCGGCGCGCGCGAGGCTCCCGTGATGCGCCATTACAGCGTCGGTGCCGAGCCGCTTCTGCAGATTGATCGCCACGCGCTCCGCATGCCGCCGGCTCAGGGTGAAAACCAGCGTCGTGCGATGCTCGCTGATGAGCCGCGCGACCTCGTCGTACATCGCTTCCCAATGCGGATGCGTCGCGAGCGGTCCTAGTTCGGGTCCGGGCGCGATGACCTGGAGGTCCATCGCGCGGATGCGATCGTCGGCGCGAACTATCTTGATCGGACGCGGCGTGCGCGAGTTGTCGCGCGTCACCTCGTAGCCCGCCAGGAATCCGGCCAGCTGTTCGATTGGATTCAAGGTGGCAGACAGCCCGATACGATTCGGCCGCGCATTCCCGCGACTCGTGACGAAGCGTTCGAGGCGCTCCAGCGTCAGCGCGAGATGCGCACCGCGCTTGTTGCCCGCGAGCGCGTGAAGTTCATCGACGATCACGTGGCGGACGGCGGCCAGCTTCTCGCGGAACTTCGGCGAGGTCAGCAGGATGAACAGCGACTCGGGCGTCGTGACCAGAATGTGCGGCGGCCGCCGGAGCATCGCGGTGCGCTCGCTGGCGGACGTGTCCCCGGTGCGAAGGCCGGCGCGAATGCGCGAAAGATCGAGTCCCGACTCGGCGCCGACGTCGCGCACCCCGTGCAGCGGCTCCTCGAGATTCAGGCGGATGTCGTTGGCGAGCGCCTTGAGCGGGGAAACGTACAGCACCGAGACTTCGTCGCGGAGCTGGTCGCCCGCCGCGTCGAGCACGAGACCGTTGATCGACCACATGAAGGCGGCGAGCGTTTTGCCGCTGCCGGTCGGTGCGCAAAGCAGGACGTCGAAGCCGGGGGCATCGTTGGCGGCGCCGATAACTGGCCACCCGAGCTCCTGCGCGCGCGAGGGCGCATCGAAACGCCGCTCGAACCATGCGCGAACCGCAGGATGAAAGTCATCAAGCGCTGTGGGCATGTGGAAAAATTATATCACTGTGCGCAGCTCTTCGAAAAAAAGATGCTGACAACGGACTGGCAGGAGCGGAGCGGGTAGTAATGAAAGGGAATCGCGCGAGGGGTAATCCCCTCGCGCGATTCCGACGCTCAGAGCGTATTGAGGAAGCTCACCACGGCCTGCTGCTGCGACGTCGACAGCGCCTGAAACGCTTGCGCTGCTGCTTTGCCCTGTCCGTCGTGCAGTGAAATAGCAGTGGGCAAATCGGCGGCGCGGCCGTCGTGCAGGAAAATAGATTTGGCGCGCAGTCCCCAGAGCGGCGCCGTCCGCATCATCGTCGGGCCTGCTGCGCCCGACGTGATTCCATCACCGAGCGAGCCCATGCTGTGCAGCAGGAAGTCGCCGTAGGGATGGAAAGTCTGCTGCGACAGCGACTTGTTGACGGTCGAGCTCATCGGAGTGCCGCCCGTCGAGGCTGGGATGAATGAAGCGGGATTCGACGCCGTAGTGAGCGACGGCGCATGGCATCCGGTGCATCCTATTTGCGCGAAGAGAGCCTGGCCTTGCGATGCCGCGGAGTTTTGCGGAATCGTGGGCGGCGGCGCGAGCGCGCGCATGAAGTCGGTGAAGCGGTCGATATCGGCCCGGCCGTCGGAATCTGTCGTATCTTCAATCCCGGTATCTTCGAGCGTGATGCCATACTGAGTCGCGCCAAGGGCGCAACTGCTCGTGTCAGTCGGGTTGTCCGGATTCGTGATTCCCATTTCATTGAGGTAGGCGTCGCCGGCGAATCCGCGCAGCAACGCGTGATCGTCTTTCCATCCGAAACGCCCGACGTGCGCGGTATGCAGAAAATTCTCGGTCACCATCTTGACGGTGCCGCGAACGGATTGCGGTTCATTCTGCGCCAACTGGATCAGAGTTTGATCCGATACAGCCTCGACCAGTCCGTCGCCGAACAAGGCCAGCGCGGCGCGTCCCGCAACGCAATCGCCACCGCCGGAGAAATTCGCACTGGTAGGATCGCAGGTCGGCAAGTCAGTGTTGAAGGTGGTCTTCGTCGCCTCCTCTTGCTGGCATGCCGAGAGTTGGCATCCGGGGACCGTGATCTGGCATCCGAGTGGCTCAGCCGTCATACCGGTCGCGAAAATCGTAGTACTGCCCTGGGTCTGGGGACCGTTGCGGAGCATGTTATCGACGGCAAAAATATGGACCGGGCCGGGGTCGGTGTTGTTGCGCACTCGAATCTCGTTGATAAAGAGACCGCCACCGCCCGTCGCCGGCTGCGAATGGCATCCAGTGCAGGTGGTGCCATTGAAGAGTGGTCCCAGCTGAGGCATTTCCTCGATTTCCTTGAAGTTGAGCTGGCCGTTGGCGAAGGTCGAGAGATCGGAGAGACTATTTGCGACCGCGGGCAGCGGCGCGCCGAAACCATCCAGATTGATAGGATAGCTAGGCGGCGACTGCGTCGAGGAGCGGCGATTCGCGGGGCCAGCATACGCGTTCGGAGGCGTCACCATCGCGAGCGCGCACACAATCAATACCGTTGTTCCGAGAGCGGTCTGAGTCTTCACCATGCTGACTCCTTTGCCTGCCAATGCGATTTCCAGATCGCAGGCGAGGCTGTTCCCCGGCGTCCGCGCATTTCGAATCACGCGGGCACACTTCGACACTCGACTGCTGGTCGCGCTTTTTCGGTCTACGCGAGACTCGGGCAGCAGTCACTTCAATCCAAGCAGCTATGTCGTTGGCTCATTGGAGGCCGTTGCGACCTCGCAGAGAGTGCAGATGTGGATGAACCGAGCGAGTTATTAGCAGTGTCGCTATAAGATTACAAGTCTCTCAGAACTCACTTTATTCTCGCTTTTGATGTCGCGTTTATGCTGATCGATGCATAGATGGACTTTGAATGCGGGACAACTGCTCGTTGATGCGCGCTGGAACTCGCGTTGCGAGATAGGACGGACTGCCAGTCAGCGCGACGATCCCTTCAGCAGGACCGGGAGTTGCGCGGTGAATTCGCTACGCGAAAGCGTCATCTCATAGCCCGCTTCGCGCGCTGCCTTCAGCGATTTCAGATCGACGTGCGAGGCGAATCCGATCACGCGCGCGCTCGGCGCGGCGGCGCGGATTTGGGTCAGAGTCTCGAGCGCCGGGAAGGCGGCGTCCGAGAGATCGGTGAAGACGATTGAGGGATGCGTCGCGGTGCATCGCACGGATACTGCGTCGAGCGACGACGCATACTCGACCTCGGCGCCGACGGCCGCGGCGACTGCGTCGATCTTCGCGCGGAAGAACAGGTCGCGGATTAATCCGAATGCGATGATGCGGCTCATATCATGTCGGCGATTTTCACCGGCCGCGCGGTGCCGTTGCGGAAGCGGGCGGGCGAGAACGGTGCGAGATCGATCGAAGGCTGGCGACCCTTGACCAGGTCGGCGATCACTTCTCCGGTTAGTGCGGAGAGCAGGATGCCGCTGCGGAAGTGGCCGGCGGCGTAGAGGACGTTGGCGACGGTCGGCGACGGGCCAAGCACCGGCATCAGGTCGTCGCTCGCGGGTCGCAGTCCCGCCCATGCCTCGCGAAACGGGATCGAGGCGATCGACGGGACCATCGCGCGCACTGCGCGGAGGATTCGCTCCATCCCGTCGAGCGTGACGGATTTGTTGAAGCCCGCATCCTCGAAAATCGAGCCGGCGAGGATGCGCCCGTCGCGGCGCGGCACTACTATTCCAGCGGTCGAGAACAGCGAAGGGCCGACCAGGCCGGGGCGCGCGTCGAAGCATAGGATCTGCCCGCGCACCGGGTAAAAGTGGATGCGATCGTCTTCGAGGCCGCGAATATCGCCGGCCCATGCGCCGGCCGCATTGATGATGACGTCGCCGGTCTCGAACGATCCATCCGCCAGCCGCAGACCGGTCGCGCGTCCGCCTTCGATCGCGATCGAGTTGACCCGCGCGCCCTCGCGAAACTCGGCACCAGCGTTGGTCGCGGCGTTGATATAGGCAAGCGTGAGCTTGCGATTCTCGACGCGGCGATTATTCGGCATGTGCAGCGCGAAGATAATTTTTTCCGAGAGCACCGGGGCAAGCTTGAACGCCTCGCGCGGCGACAACTCCTCGACGTCGCCACCGGCCGCGCGCTGCCATCGCGCACGCGACTGCAGCTCGGCGCGGGACGTGTCGTCGAAGGCGACATAGAGCACGCCTTGCTGATCGTATTCAGGATCGACGCCGCTCTCGGCCGTGAGGCGTTCGACGATCGCATCGAAAGAGTGCTTGCCAGCGAGCGCCAGATCGAAAAACGCACCGGGCTCGTGCGCCTCGGCCTGCGGCCCGATTAATCCCGCCGCCGCCCACGAGGCTTCGAGGCCGAGACGACTGCGCTCGAAGACTCTGACCTGGACACCGTCGGACGCGAGCCGCCACGCGACCGAGCTGCCGATAATGCCGCCGCCAATTACGAGAGCTTTCACCCGACTAGATTACCGGCGCGATCGAGGCCGTGAAAGCACGCAGCAGACGGGCGGAATATGTTGCGTCGATGCAACACGGCTTGGGAGCGACACGAATCGAAATCGGCGCTGATCGAAGTTCATTTGGCATTTTACCAAGAGCGATTCTGGCATAGTAAGTGCTGATCTTCGGCGACATCGGTGGCAAAGTACATAAGCTGAGGCGGGAAATCGTTTGCGCAAGAGTATAGATATCAATTCCGCAGTGCCGGTATGCGATGACTGATACGCTCACAGTACCTAGCGCCGGCCCTCGATCAGGGGGCGATCAGGATTCCGCGAGCGGGAGGCCCACAGCCGCGAAACAGTATGGAGAATCGCGGGTCAAACTCTCAATTGTAATCCCGATCCATAATGAGGCCGCAAACCTCGAAGAGTTCTTCCGGCGCCTCCTTGCGGTGCTCGAACGCTTGGCGGTCAGTTTCGAACTCGTGTGCGTTGATGATGGGAGCACGGATGAGACGCTGGCCTGCTTGATCGAGCGGCGGGCCCAAGATCGTCGCATTAAAATCTTAAGCCTCTCACGCAATTTCGGCAAAGAGGTGGCACTCAGCGCGGGCATTGAGCATAGCTGCGGCGCGGCAATCATCCCGATTGACTGTGACTTGCAGGATCCGCCCGAGCTGATCGAAGAGATGATGACGCAGTGGCGCCTAGGCTACGACGTGGTGTATGCGACACGGCGTGCGCGGCCTGGTGACGGGCTCGTGAAGCGGCTCACCGCCAGCATGTTCTACCGTCTTTTTGACGCGGTTTCCGAGGTTCCGATTCCGCGCAACGCAGGAGATTTCCGTCTGCTCGACCGACGGGTAGTCGACGCGCTGTTGCGGCTCCCCGAACGTTCGCGGTTCATGAAGGGGCTGTTTGCCTGGGTCGGCTTCAAGCAGACCGAAGTTAGCTTTGAACGTAAGGGACGCAACGCCGGCAGCAGCGGGTGGACGTACTGGCGGCTGTGGAACTTTGCTCTCGACGCGGTGACCTCGTTCAGTTCATTGCCGCTCAAGGTTTGGAGCTACGTCGGTCTCGTCATCTCACTGCTCGCCTTTGCCTACGCAATTTTCCTCGCGCTGCTCAAGCTTGCGCGCGGAATCGACGTTCCCGGCTACACCTCCTTAATGGTGGTCGTGTTGTTTCTGGCGGGCATCCAACTCATCACCTTGGGTGTCATCGGCGAATATCTGGGCCGGGTCTATACCGAGGTCAAACACCGTCCTCTCTATCTTTTGCGCGAGGCGCACGGCTTCGAGCAGTACGAAAATCGAACCTGACGCGTGGACTCCGAGCTCTATCCGCTGATGGCACGAGTTGAGGACAGTCACTGGTGGTTCTGTTCGCGCCGGGCGATTGTCGGGAGTGCACTTTCGCGCCTGGGCTTGTCTCCGGGCGCCCGCATTCTGGAGCCGGGCTGTGGCACCGGCGGCAACCTTGCGATGTTAGCCCGCTTCGGCGAGGTCTACGCGATGGACTCCGACCTCGAGGCATGCAAATTTTCCAGCGCCAGAAGAACCGCGATCGTGGAGCTGGGCCAACTGCCCGACCGAATACCGTTCGAAGGTGTCTGCTTCGATTTGGTGGTGATGACCGATGTTTTGGAGCATCTCGATCGCGATCAGGAAGCACTGATCGCGCTTCGCGAGCGGCTCCAGCCGGGCGGCTGGCTGCTGGCAACCGTCCCCGCGTTCTCCTGGCTGTGGAGTGCGCATGACGTCACGCACCACCATCAGCGACGTTATCTAGCAGGCGATCTTCGCGCACTTTTCGAACGCTCCGGGTACGCCGTAACTTATCTTAGTTATTACAACTTCCTGTTATTTCCGGTGATAGCGGCTGGACGTCTGCTGGGCCGTTTGCGCAAATCGAGCTCGCACCACGAACACGATCTCCAGGCCCACTCCGGTTTTGTCAATTCGCTCCTGCAAACCGTGTTCTCGAGCGAGCGATACGCGCTCGGCCACCTCTCTGTGCCTTTCGGCGTCTCACTGTTGCTCGTGGCACGAAGAAGAGCTTGACGGTTCCGGCGTCTGATTCAGCATCACGAAGTGCATCGTCCACTTGAGTGCAGTTTCGTTCTTACTTAGTCGATATGATTGCAGGGCTCGCTACTGCCGCGCCGCGCCGGACGATGGCAAACATCAGCAGCGCGAGTACCAATGGCGTCAGCGGCAGCGACGCGAGCAGGCTCAGCGCTCGCGCGAACAGTGGGAACAACCATACGAGAAACAGGATCGATTTTTCCCATGGGAGGAATGCCGAGTGCATCGCATCCCACGATAGCCATGCGATCGGAAGCGCCAGCAGCACCAGGTCGTAGTCGAGCAAGTACGGCGTGACCAGCAGGGTTCCAGTGGCTAACGCGGCGGCTTTGGCCGGAAATCCGCTGGGTTTGAGCCAGATCCACAATACCGCTCCCGCGGCGAGCAAGCTGACCACTGCTTGCATCGCGTAAGCCACCGCTACCGACGCGCCCCACAGTCTCGCTGCGCCGAAGATGCTCTGAATCTTGCCGAACCCGACGTCGCCTTGGCCTAGCATGCTGTTGGTCACTAAAGGGATGCCATCAAGGAACGCTCGCCAAGTCTGCATTCCAAACAGCGCGGCCGAGAGTCCCGCGAACGCAGCGACCACTAACGCCGCGGCGGTAGCAGCTCGCCACTTGCGCGCCGCTACAAAAGCCATCGGTAATAGGATGCCGAACTGCGGCTTATAGCAGAGGAATCCAAACAGCGCGCCTGCTATCCAGGGGCGGCGTTCCAGCAAAAGCAATCCGCCGCCGAACAGCGCCGCAGTTATCAGGCCGTTCTGTCCGTCGAGAATAGTGAGCAGGGCAGCGGGAAATGCAAGTGCCAGCCACAGAGTCTCACGCCGAGGCGCGATCTCCCGCACTACGATTGTATAAGCCACTAGCCCGACCAGCGTCCAGACGATCAGCGAGCCATTGTACGGAAGCAGCGAAAGCGGAAGCACTATTACGAGGAACACGGGCGGGTATAAGAATGGCTGGTAGCCGTGACCTTTGCGTCCCATCACCGCCCTCTCGGCGGCGTCCAGCTTCGGGTGGTCGTAGACCGCCGCAGGATGTCCGCGGAGCGCCAGAGAGGAAGCAGCCCAGTAGGGCGGAAAGTCGCCACCGACCGGTTGCAACGTCGCGAGGACTCCGCCCGGTCTCAGTAGCACCCAACTGACGAACAGCGCGAGGTAGCACACACATAGCAACCTTGGGTAGACGCGGACGCGCTCGGAATTGATCCAGCGGGCCTCTCTTAAGGCGTCGACGAAAGCCCTCGCCCGGTTTGGAGACGGTCCGCCGTTCGAGCCGACCACGTCGGGACTCGACGCAGTACCAGAGTTGATCTCCACCTTCACGGTGTGAATGACGTTGTTGCCAATGCTTGGCTGCTGGCGATAGCTTTCACCCGACTAGATTACCGGCGCGATACAGCAGGCGAAAGCGGCGGCCTATTGCGGAGGCGCGCCGTGGATGATTCACTCGCACGTCGTTGAAGAGTCAGCGCTACTCGCTCCTTTCCGCGTCGCCCTGGACCGTCGTCCTGTCGATCGCACTCGCGACCGCGGACAACTTCGCCGAGCCGGACCTGTGGATACATATGCTGACCGGCCAGACCATTCTGCGCACCGGCCACATCCCGCGATTCGATACCTATTCCTACAGCGCGGCCGGCGCCCCGTGGCACAATCACGAATGGCTGTCGCAGGTGGCGCTGGCGTTTTTCTACGCGCATCTCGGGGTCTTCGGCCTCAAGCTGCTGAAGCTAATCTGCTCGAGCATTCTGATAATCGCGCTGGCGGTCGGGATTTCCGCCAGCGGCGCGGCGGCGCGCGTGCAACGGCTCACCCTGATTCTGAGCGCCGTCGCGATTTCCACCCAGATGCAATTCCGGCCGCAGCTCTTTACCTTCATGATGATCAGCGTCGTCATGATGGCGATTGCAATAGAAGTCTATCGAGGACGCGCAATCCTGTGGCCTCTGATCCCGATGTTCACGTTGTGGGCCAATTTTCACGGCGGCTACATAGTAGGACTCGGCGCGATGGGCATCGCGGCCGCGGTCATGTTCGTCCAGGGCTGGTTTGGTGACGCGGGGCGCATGACGTCGGCGTGGCGGATCGCATTGGTGACGATCGGATGCGCGGCGGCCACGATTATCAATCCGTTCGGGGTGGGCCTGTGGATGGGAGTGGCGCACTCCGTCGGCGACCCGTTGATTCGGCAGGTAATAGCAGACTGGGTACCGCTTCCGAAGATGATCCTGTCGCTGTGGCAAAGCTCCCCATCATCATTGCTTCAGTATGCAACCCCGCTGCTGCTGTTCGCCGGCTTTATCGCGGCGGTTGCTCTCGGTCCCGACCTCTACGACGCGGCGCTGCTCGCAGTCGCCACGGTTTTTATCGGCGCCGCCTTCTATGCAACGCGTAACGTGGCAGTCGCGGTGATCGCGGTCGCGATTCCGCTGGCGCGTCACGCCAGCCTTGCGTTCGAGCGCGGGGCCGCGGCCGGGAGTGACGCTCAGCCCGACGACGATGGCGAACCGCCCGCGCGGATGATGGCGATTTGCGCGATTGCGATCGCGCTGGTCGGTGGAACGTTCTCGAATCGGCTTAAAACCTGGAAGCCGATGCCGACCGGCGCGCTCGCGTTCATGCAGCAGCACAAACTTCACGGCAACATCCTGCCGCAGTTCGAATGGGGATCGTACGTGCTCTGGCACATGGGCGATGTGTTCAAGGTCTACATCGACCCGCGCGGCGAGCTCGTTTATACCGACAAACAGGAAGGCGACTACGCGAGATTTTTCTACGGGATGGAGGGTTCGGAGCAATTGCTCGAAGCGTATCCTCATGACTACGTGCTGATGGGCGTGAACACCAAGGGCGCCGATGTAGTCAGGAAGGACCCGCACTGGCGTTTAATGTATAGCGATCAGACCGCGGCGCTTTTTGAACGCGCCGCATCGCCGGACCAGGCGCCGGTTGTGCGCAGCGCCAGCAACAAGGGTAAGCCGGCTGACACCTATTTTCCCTGACGCGCCGAGTGATAAATGTCGAGGCATCGGAGGCTCGCATGGCGCGACTTATCAAGGGACTCGACACCAAGCTGATTCATGCGGGCGAGCCGGAGCCGTTGATCGGCGGCGCGGTCACGATGCCGATTTTTCAATCGTCGACCTATGAATACGCCGGGCAGACCAGCTATCACGACCTGCGCTACATCCGGCTGAACAACACTCCCAATCACGCGGTGCTGCACGCCAAGCTGGCGACGCTCGAGAACGCAGAGGCGGCGCTGGTGGCGGGCAGCGGGATGGCCGCGATTTCGGCGGCGCTCCTCACGGTGCTCGCCGGCGGAGGGCATCTGCTCGCGCAGGATTGCGTCTACGGCGGCACCCACGATCTGTTCGTCGAGGAATTCCCGCGCTTTGGTTTGTCGGTGGATTTCGTCGACGGCGACGAGCCCGCCACATGGCGCGAGGCGATTCGTCCCAACACCAAGGCAATCTACCTCGAGTCGATGTCGAATCCGTTGCTCCAAGTGAGTGACCTGCAGGCGGCGGTGGATTTCGCGGCCGAGAATGGGCTTATCTCGATTATCGACAACACCTTCGCGAGCCCGATTAATTTTCGTCCTGCGGAAATCGGCTTCGATCTTTCACTGCACAGCGGCACCAAGTACCTCAATGGCCATACCGATATCGTCGCGGGTGCGGTGATCGGACGCGCGGATCTGGTCGAGAGCATCACGCATACGCTGAACCATCTTGGCGGAACCCTCGATCCGCACGCGTGCTTCCTGCTGCATCGCGGGATGAAGACGCTCGCCGTCCGCGTACGTCATCAGAACGAAAGTGCGCTCAAGCTTGCGCGATGGCTCGAGCAGCATCGCGCCGTCACGCGAGTGAACTATCCCGGTCTCGAGAGCCATTCGAATCATATCCGCGCGTGCGAGCTGTTCGACGGCTTCGGCGGCGTACTCAGTTTCGAGCTGGAAGGGGGACTCGATGCGGCCCAGCGCTTCATCGACCGCGTGACGATACCGATCAGCGCACCGAGCCTCGGCGGAGTCGAGACATTGATCACTCGGCCATCAACCACCTCGCACTCCGGAATGTCGGCGGCGGAGCGTGCCCGCGCGGGAATCGGCGACGGCCTCATCCGACTGTCGGTCGGACTCGAAACGAGCGACGATCTGATCGAGGACTTCGAGACTGCGCTGAGTAGCTGAGTGTTTCGTTAGCGGCCAACTCATTTCGGGACACTCTTCGCGACAGCACAAAAGCTCGAACATCGAAGCCTGCGTCGGACTGCGATAGCGAGTCGTTGCCGTAGTTTGTAAGGGCATTGGACTTGCTAATGGGGTGTGGACCATCAGATCGATCCGTCCGCCGAGGCTTTTGGCGGTGCTGAGGCGCGCCATTCGTCCGACGGCACCGCTGTGTCCGCCAGGCGTGACGCATTTCCGCCGATAGCCGGTAGCAAGGAAGCGGAACCAGCGCACGTTCACGCCGCGGCGACGACGCACGTGATGGACGCCGACGGTGACCTCGCGTTCATCGCGCCGACGCTTCGTGCCAGCACATTGGCGCTGGTAGTTTTTCAAATCGCGTACTCGGTGCTTGACCGCATCGAGTATCCGCTGACGTTCGCGCAGACCTGGCCGCTTCATATCGCGAGTATCGCGGTCGCAGTGGTTGCTTTCATAGTCACGCTGTCGTCTCGTGCGATGCGCAATTGGCGCGGGTTCTCGATAGCAGTCTTTGCGTTGACTATCGTGGGCGCCGTCTGGATCGCGGTCCTCGACAGCGACAGCGATGTGCTGGTCGGCACGATCGTGCTGTTTTTCTTTGGCGGAGGGGGGTTGCTTCCGTGGAGTCCGCGCCGGCAGGTGGCAGTCGAAGCAATCGGAGCGCTGGCGTTGTTGGAATACTCGATGCGCGTGGTGGCTCCTGGCTCGCGCCTCACGATCGCATGGATGACGGTGGCGACCGCGGCGGTATTGTCTCAACTGAGCTCGGTCCAGGGCGAGCGAAATCGCCGAAGACTGGCCGCGCAATTGGCGATGCTGGCCAAGCATGATCGTTTGCTCAGGCATGAAATGGAACTGCACGCGGAGATCGCATCTGCGCGGGAACGCGATCACGCCCAACTGCAGGCCAGCGAGGCGATGCTGCGCAAGGTGTTCGAGGCCTCACCGGACAACATCGCGATCAACAGCCTCGTCGATGGACGCTTTATCGCGCTCAACGACAAGTACCAGGTCGCCGGTTACACCCACGACGACGTGATGGGGTCCAACGTGATCGCGCTCGGGATGTGGCGGCACGCCGAGCAACTGAACCGATTTCTCGAGACCCTAAGACAAACCGGTCGCGTCCAAAACATGGAAATCGCGCAGCGCCGCAAGGATGGCGGCGACGACGAGACGCATCTCATCTCGGCCTCAACCACGGAAGTGAACGGCGAGCCGTGCGTGATCTCGATGATCAGGGACATCACCGAGATAAAACGGGTCGAGACCAGCCTGCGTGCCAGCCATGCGGCGCTGCGCAAGATCTTCGACGCGACCCTGGACATTATCGTGGTGACGCGCCTGTCCGACAATTCCTACATCGATTTCAACCAGCAATTCGAGCGGCTGGGTTATCGGCGACAGGATCTCGACGATCCCCTTAAGGGCAAGCGCCAGCTCTGGGCCAGCGAGCTACTGCATCAGGAGTTTCGCAATCGGATCGCGCTCGAGGGCGTGGTGCGCAACCTGGAGGTGGACTTCCTCAAGCCCGATGGCAGCGTGATGCCGGCAGTGTTGTCGGCGGTGCGAGTCGAACTCTACGGCGAAGACTGCGTGGTCACGATGGTGCGCGACCTGACGGCGGCCAGGGAAGCGTCGCGCAAACTCGAACAGAGCGTGAAGGCCCTCAGCGAGAGCGAAGCGACATTCCGCAAACTCTTCGACGCGAACCTGGACAGCATGACGCTCGGCGGCATCACTGGAACCTATATCGACGTCAACCAGGAATTCATCAAAATCACCGGCTACTCGCGCGAAGAGGCCATCGGCCACCATTTCACTGATCTCAACCTGTGGATTCATCCAGACGAAATGGTTCGCTTCGCCAATCAACTCGTGCGCACCGACGAGGTCAGGAATCTCGAGGTGGCTTTCCGCATGAAGGACGGATCGGAGCAGCCGGTCCTCCTTTCGGCGATCAACCTGGATCTCCATGGCCAGAAGTGTTGCCTCACAATCTGTCGCGGTATCGCGGATGTCAAAATGACCCAGCGCGAGCTGGTCGCCGCGCGCGAGGCGGCGCTGGCGGCGTCGCGCGCCAAGTCGGAATTCCTGTCGAGCATGTCGCACGAGATTCGCACGCCGATGAACTCGATTCTCGGGATGGCCGATCAGCTGATGGAAACTGCGCTCGACGACGAGCAGCGAAGATATTTGAGCACCGTTATCAGCAACGGCCATGCGCTGCTCGCACTTATCAATGACATCCTCGACCTCGCCAAAGTCGAGAGCGGGCGGATCAGCCTCGAAGCGGTCGAATTCGATCTCAAGGACGTGACCGAGAAAGTGCTCGAGACACTCGCGATTCGCGCGCATGAAAAAGGCCTCGAGCTGATGGTGCGGTTTGCTCCGGCGCTCCCGGAGCTGGTACTTGGCGATCCGCTGAGACTCAGCCAGATTTTGATCAACCTCATCGGCAACGCGATCAAATTCACGAAGAAGGGACAGGTGCTGGTGTCGGTCGAGGCGGACTCGACTAATCCGGGCGCGCTCAAGTTCACGGTGACCGACACCGGAGTTGGAATTGCACCCGACAAGCGCCACCTGCTGTTCCGCGCCTTCAGCCAGGCCGACTCTTCGACCTCGCGCAAATACGGCGGCAGCGGACTCGGACTGGCAATCGTCTCACGACTGGTAGCGCTGATGCACGGCACGGTCGAGCTGGCGAGCGAACCGGGAACAGGCAGCTCGTTTTCATTCACCGCGCAGTTCGGGACGGCGATCGCCAGGCCCGCATCGATGCCCCCGCACCCGGCATTCGGCGGCCTGCGAATTGTCGTGGTCGATAACAACGCGGACTGCCGCTCGATCGTATCGGAACTGCTCACGGCGCAAGGCGCGGACGTAACTCAGGCTTGCTCGACCTCGGAGGCGATCGCAGCGCTCCGGCCCAGCGGTTCGGAGCGGTCACGTCCCCCAATCGTATTGCTCGACAGCGCGATGCCGGGGCGGGGAGAGTTCGACCTCGCGAAACGTTTCGCAATCAACGGATCAGATCATTCGCCGCTGGTGATGATGCTTGGGACCAGCGATTTGACCAGCGAGGTTGGACGCCTGCGCGCGCTCGGAATGGACAACTATATTGTCAAACCGGTGCGGCGCGCTGAATTGTTCGCGGCGATCGCGCGAGCATACGATGGAGCGCATCTCGAACCGCGCGGCGAGACGCCTGCGCCAGCGGCAATTGCGGCGCCGTCAGCGTCATCGCCGATGCTCGATCGGCCTTTGCATATTCTGATGGCCGACGACTCGCGCGATAACCGCGATCTGATTCGGGCGTATCTGAAAAAGACTCCCTACCTTTTAGTCGAAGCTGAAGATGGACAAGAGGCGATTGATAAATTTATCACCGGGAATTTCGACCTGGTGCTGATGGATATCCAGATGCCGATCGTCGACGGCTACGCAGCGACCAGCACGATTCGAGTCTGGGAGGTGGCGAACGGCCGCCGGCGCACGCCGATCGTGGCGCTGACGGCATCGGCGCTTGAAGAAGCCATGCATCGCGCGAGAGAAGCCGGTTGCGACGCACACGTAACCAAGCCGGTCAAAAAGTCGACGCTGCTCGGCGCCATTCGCAACGCGATAGAAACCAGCGAGTTGGATGACGCGGAGCCCGCGCTTACCAATCTGAAGGAGCAAACATGCCGGACCGAGTGATAGTTGAAGTGGACGAGGATTTGAGCGAACTGATCCCGGGGTTTCTGACCCACAAGCGCGCAGACGTCGATACGATTTTCGCGGCGGTGACGCGTCGCGACTACGCGCAGATCGGGCGCATCGCGCATCGGGTCAAGGGCGAAGGGGGCAGCTACGGATTCGATGCGATGACCGAGATGGCCCGCTCGCTCGAACACGCCGCCGCGACCCGCGACGGCGGCGCAGTGACGACGCTCGCTCGCCAGCTGCTGAGCTACCTCGATCAAGTCGAGATAGTGTTCCAGCCGTCCAGGGCTTAGTTCAACCGAGCATCGGCGCGGCGTCGAGTCTCGTTGAACCGGCGACATGCACGCTTGCGTGCGATACGATCGCGATGCTACCGATCGAGTCCGCTTGCTCACGTTGATCAATCCGTCTCGCCCCCTCTTCCGCGCGCTGCTTGCCGCAGCAATCGTCACTTCATGCGTCGCGATTCAGGCGCGCGCGGCCGACGTCGAGATACCGCCCGAGGTGGCCGACTATGCGTCGGCTCTGGACGCCTTGAAAACCTCGCACGGCAAGAGTGCGATCGAGCCGGTTTTCGAGGCCGGGATGCAGGTGAGTCCGCAAGTCCAAGCCGTCCTGCCCGATCTCAGCGAATCGCAATATCAACAAGTCCAGCGCCAGATGCAGGGGTTCATGGTGGTACGGCAAGAGCCGACAATCGTGCGCCCCAGCGTCGACTACTTCAGGAAGCTCGCGCGCAAGCAGGGCACCAAGGCTGACCGCGCATTTTTCGCGATCTACTCGCGCACCGAACCCGACGGCAACGGCCCGTTTCCGGCCTACGTCCAGCAACAGACCCCGGAATCCGGATGCACGCGTTTCGACGGAAAGCTGATGGTCTATCTTTACCGCGGATGGATGACCTTCCGCACCATGTATCCCGACGCCTACGCTTCCGAAGCGCAAGGCGAAATCGACAGCCTCGAATCGGAGCTGCTCTCAGGCATCTGCACCTGCGAAAACGCCGACAAGACTGCGGCGGGACTGCAGGCATTCGTCAACGCGTTCCCGGACCTGCCAATCACGCCAAAGATCAAAGATCGAATCGCAAAGATTCAGAGCGGCAAATCAAGCTTCCGCTTCAACTGCCGCAGCTGATGATCGGTCTAGCTCGCCGCTAGATCTACCCCGTGTTCGCCGAGATTCGCGAGGCTGAGGCCCTTGAAGGCGGGCTCCTCGGCGGCCATCGCGGCGAAGATGGCGTCCGCCGATTTCGCGCGATCGACGCCGTCGAGCGCATGACCAAGCCGCGCGATTGCCTCGATGCCCGCGATTGCGTTTCCCGGCGGCGGGAACGCGGCGTTGATTCGCTGTACGCGGCCCTGGAAGTTCGTAAAGCTGCCGTCGAGTTCGGGATACGCGGCGATCGGCCAGACCTGGTTGGCCATCTGGCAGGTCTCGTTGGCGTCGGTCGATAGCACCAGCATGTAGTCTAGCGCGCCGAAGCGCCTGACGAACTCCTCTTCGCCGAGTGCGCGAACCAGGTCCGCGCGAAATGTTATCAGCATCTTGAGTTCGCCCGATGCGACTGCCGCCGCGAGGCCGTCGAGTCCATCGGCGGAAATCCCAAGCGCGGCGAGTCCGCGCGTGTTCGGATTCTTGTTGGCGCGGATCAATAAGTCGTCATCGCCGCTGGCACCCGGTGGCGACCAACTGAGCATCGCGATTCGGTCCGATCCGATCGCGGTTTTCATAAATTGCTTCAGCGCGAACGCCTCCTCGTTAGTCGACGTCGCATCAACGACCGCCGCGATCGAATCGGGACCGTACGTACGTTTGTAGTCCGCGATAATCGATGCCGCGCGCCTGACGCCTTCGCCCCACGGCTCGACCACCAGCTGATCCTTCGACTGCACCAGCGGTGAGGTAAGGCGGGTCTCGGCCTGCAGCGCGGGAAAACTGTGACGGCCCTCGTCGCACATCCAGTAGTTGTTGACGCCGGGGTTGTAGCGCGGCTTGAAGCGGTAGATGCGCCCGCGATGGTGATGGATGTCGATCGCGCATCCGCGCTCGCATCCGCCGCACACCGACACCGAGCGATGCAGGTACCACACGCGCATGCGGAAGCGGAATTCTTTTTCAGTAAGCGCGCCGACCGGGCAGATGTCCACGACGTTGCCAGCGTACTTGTTGTTGACCGGCTGGCCGGGATTGATGTCGATGCGGTTGTGATCGCCCCGCTCGAAAATCGCGAGCTCCGAGGTCTTCGTAATTTCGTCGAAGAACCGCGTGCATCGCGCGCACAGGATGCATCGTTCCTGATCGAGCATCACACCCGAGCCGATGTCGATCGCCTTGCCCTTGCGATTCTTCTCCGGCAACGGAAAGCGCGACGGCTGCTGATCGTAATCCATGTAGTAATCTTGCAGCTTGCACTCGCCGGCCTGATCGCAAACCGGACAATCGATCGGATGGTTGATCAGCAGGAATTCGAGCACCGCCCTCTGCGCGGCCTTCGCCTTGTCGCTGGTGGTGTGGACGACCATCCCTTCCGCGACGCGCGTGTTGCAGGCGATTTGAAGCTTCGGCGCCTTCTCGACTTCGACCAGGCACATGCGGCAGTTGCCGGGAACCGACAAGCCGGGATGGTAGCAGTAGTGCGGAATCTCGATGCCGATGAGTTCCGCAGCGTTGATCAGATTCAGGTTGGCGCCAGCGTCAACTTCCTTACCATCGATCGTAAGCTTCGGCATATCACGCAGCCTGTTGTGCCGACGCAGTCTTGAACGGGCAGCGTCCGAGCTTGACGTGCGCTTCGAACTCGTCGCGATACTTGGGCATGAAGCTCTTCACCGGCATCGAGAGGCTGTCGGCGAGCACGCAAATCGTGTTGCCCTCCATGTTGACCGCAGCGTCCATCATGACCTTCAGATCTTCCATCTTGCCGCGGCCAGCTTCCACTTCTGTGAGCAGTTTTTCGATCCAGCCGCATCCTTCGCGGCACGGCGTGCATTGTCCGCACGACTCGTGATGATAGAAGTGCGCGATAGTTTTCAGCATGTCCACCATGCAGGTGTCTTCGTTCATCACCATCACGGCTGCGGTGCCCATCAGCGAGCCGGCGGCGCGGACGGAGTCGAAATCCATGTTGACCTTGACCGCCTCTTCGGCGGTGAAGATGGGCATCGAAGAGCCGCCGGGGATGACGCCCTTGAGCGCTTTGCCGCCTAGGATGCCGCCGCCGACATCGTAGATCAGATCCTTCAGCGGAAAGCCCATCGGCAATTCGTACAGGCCCGGCTTGTTGATGTGGCCGGAAAGGCAGAAGAGTTTGGGGCCGGGACTCTTTTCGGGGCCGATCGATTTGTACCACTCCGCGCCGCGATTGATGATGTGCGGAATGTTCGACAGCGTCTCGACATTGTTGACGACCGTCGGGCATCCGAACGCCCCCTGGATGGCCGGGAACGGCGGCCGATTGCGGGGATAAGCGCGCTTGCCTTCGAGCGATTCGAGCAAGCCGGTTTCCTCGCCGCAGATGTAGGCGCCGGCGCCGCGATGCGTAACCACCTCGAGGTCGAAACCGGAGCCGAGAATGTTCTTGCCCAGGTAGTTGTTGGCGTAGGCTTCGGCAATTGCGGCGTCGAGAGCTCTCTTCTGAACGGTGAACTCGCCGCGCAGATAAGTGTACGCGACATGCGAGCCAACGGCTCGACATGCGATTCCGATGCCCTCGATGATCGCGTGCGGAT
This sequence comes from uncultured delta proteobacterium, assembly GCA_963850125.1. Classification (GTDB taxonomy): domain Bacteria; phylum Desulfobacterota; class Binatia; order Binatales; family Binataceae; genus Binatus. Next base: position 331,678 of record CAWKKB010000010.1, read on the forward strand.
CGAATTCGAGCTCGTAGCGATTGGCAAAAGAGCCGGGCTCGCTCTCGTCGGCGTTGCAGCACAGGTAGACCGGGTTCTTCGAGTCCTTCGGGATGAAGCTCCACTTGACGCCGGTCGGAAACGCCGCGCCGCCGCGACCGCGGAGATTCGAGTTCTTGACCTCGTTGATAATCTCCTCGGGCTTCATGTCGAACAGCGCCTTGCGCAGCGCCTTGTATCCGCCGTTGCCGACGTACACGTCGAGCTTGCGAAGATCAGGGATATCCAGCCAGCGAGTCAGTATCCGTTCCATGTGAAATCCGGTGCGCTCGTCGTACGATCAGGCGGGATGCTTTTCGCTGAGCGCCATCAGTTTCTGTTTCTGTCCCTGGATTTTCCGCTGCAACGCCATCAGCGCGTCGAGCACGCCCTCGGGCCGCGGCGGACATCCGGGAACATACACGTCAACCGGGACGATCCTGTCGATGCCGGGCAGCGTCGCGTAGTTGTCGTAAAAGCCGCCGGTCGACGCGCACGCGCCAAACGCCATCACCCATTTCGGCTCAGCCATCTGCTCGTAAACGCGCTTCAGGATCGGTCCCTGGCGAACGGTCACGGTGCCAATAACCATCAGCAGGTCAGCCTGTCGCGGCGTAAACCGCGGCAGCAGCGCGCCGAAGCGGTCGATGTCGTAAGGCGTCATCGAGAGCGACATATATTCCATCGCGCAGCACGCGGTCGCGAACGGATACGGAAAGATCGAAAATTTTCGCGCCCAACCGATAGCCTTGTCGAGCCGGGTCAGGACCGCGGTATCGCCCAGCAGAATCTCATCGCCCTTGGCCGACTCGATCCCGCTTTTAGCTAATGCCATTGATGCCTCTGGCGTTTCATATACGTTAAATCGTTACAGTAGAAGGCTAGCAAGCATCGCGTCGACCCGTCAACGAAGTCTAATGAAACTAAGCCTCTGAGTGAAGCAAAACTTTCATCGAGTCGCGGCGATTGCCGTCAGTCTGGCGGCCGTTACTTTTGCGGTTACGAATACGAGACCGCTCCGAGCGGAAGCTCCTTCCGCTTGGCCAATGTTCCGCCATGATCGCGCGCACACTGGAAGGAGCGACTTCAGCGCTGCCGCTAACAAAGGCACGCTCAAGTGGAGGTTCACGTTTTCGAAAGCGAAGCTGGCAGAGGTGCTATCTGACTTAGCCTCTGAACCGGTTGTCGGCTCGGACGGAACCATCTATGCCGCTAGCATCGAGGTCCGCCACAGTACGCATCCCTTTTCGGGTCATCTTTTCGCATTGAATCCCGATGGGACACTGAAGTGGCAGTTTGACACCGCCGATTTCCTAAGTGCTGGCCAAAATGGGGAGACCTCTCCGGCGATCGGTGCCGATGGCACCATCTACGTCGGGGGCCGTGAGATCAACAGCGATATTTTTAAACGTGAGGAAGGCGGCGATAGCAACTCATTGGGCTTTCTGTACGCCATAAATCCGAGTGGATCTCTGAAGTGGAAGTTTGCAACTGGCAAGAAAGCCGATTTCTCGACTTCGCCGGTGATCGGCAGCGACGGTGTTATCTACATCGGCTCCGGCGACGGGAATCTCTTCGCGATTAATCCCGATGGCAATCTCCGATGGAAGTGTGCGGTCGGTCAAAAGCCCTGTTCCTCGCCTTCGATCGGATCCGACGGCACGATTTATGTCGACTCAGATGGTGATTCCTACCTTTACGCTGTAACTCCAGGCGGCGCGCTCAAATGGAAGTTCAAGGCTGATGGTCCTTTGACCTCCTCCGCCACGATCGGCCCCGACGACACGATTTACGTGAGCGTATTTCAGAGTTCCGATGAACAGACCGCCAAACTTTGTGCGATAAATCCAAACGGCCGGCTAAAGTGGAAATTCGCGGCCAAAAAGGCTTATTTCACCAATCCGGCGATCGGCGCCGACACCGTAGTTTACGTCTACTCCGAGGATCACACTCTTTACGCGGTGAACTCCAACGGAACACTCAAGTGGAGGACCGCCAATATCGGCTCAAAGACCAGCGGAGCGTCGGCAACGATTGGTGGCGATGGAACTATTTTCGTTGGCGCCAACGCTCTAGACGCCAACGGCATGATGAAATGGAAGTATGATGAACATCTAAGCGGCACTGCTACGATCGGCGCCGATGGAACAATTTATTTCGAATGCGGAGACCGCGCTGACATCTGCGCGATTGGTCCCCCAGCGAGTGCTACACAGCCACAGCACTGATCCGCATAGAGGGAAGGTGGGAAGGACTCGGGATTCTTCGCTTGGCTCCAGACGAGGAGCGTCGCGTGGCTTACTCCCCAGAGTCTGTATCTTCTGAGTGAAGCGGAACTTGTATCGCCGTCCAGTGTTAGCCGTAGCGGGCGTCGTTGCGGTGCTTGCGATTGGGGCTTGTTCTGGCGGATCGAAAAGCACAGCGCCAACGCCAGCGCCCGCCAACGTTGACGAACTCAAATCGGCGGTATCGGCGGTCCTGAAAAAATACAAAGTGCCCGGCGTCGGAATCGCGCTGGTCACCAAAGATGCGGTCGTGTGGACCGGCGGCGTCGGCAAGCCAGACCTCGCGGCGAATCGCGACGTCACGGCAGACACGATGTTCCGCGTCGGATCGATCACCAAGGGCTTCGTTGCGTTGTCGGCTCTGCAGCTCGCCGAGCGGGGCAAACTTCGCCTCGATGAAAAAGTTGCGGACGCGGCGCCGGAGATACCGGTGGTGAATCCGTGGGAGGCGACGAATCCGGTCACGCTCGCCAACCTGCTCGAGCATACTGCGGGCTTCGACGATTTCTCGCTGGCGGAGTTCTACGATTTCGACGCCTCGCCCGACAACCCGCGGCCGCTGCTGTGGACGCTCACGCATTTTCGCGGACCCGAGCATGTGCGATGGATTCCGGGATCGCGCACGTCGTATTCGAATCCCGGCTACGGACTGGCGGGATACATCGTCGAGAAAACGGCGGGCGTCCCGCTCGAAGATTATATCGCGGCGAATATTTTGCGTCCGCTCGGGATGACGCATTCCGACATGCGGCCGACGCCCGCGGTGAAGGACGCGCTCGCGCAGGGCTATCACGCCGGATCGCCGGTGCCCTACTTCCCGATTTACCTGCGCCCCGCGGGCGAGATGAAATCGTCGGCGAACGAGATGGCGAGATTCGTCCGCATGATGCTGAATCGCGGGGAGCTCGATGGCGCTAAGATCGTCAGCCCGGAATCGATCACGCGAATGGAGACGCCTGAGACGTCGCTCGCCACGCGCGCGGGTCTGAAGGACGGTTACGGGCTGGGCGACTACGAGGACGAAGGGCAGCCGCTGATTCAACGCGGGCACGACGGTGGGATCGACGGCTTCCTGTCGCGCTACGTTTACGTGCCGGAGGCGGGCGTCGGATACTTTTTCTCGATCAACGATTCGTCGCTTCGGAGCGGAGCCGCCATGCATGAGATCGAGCAGTTGCTCTATGCGTACATGACGCGCGGTACGACGGCGCATCAGGAGCCCGCGGTGAAAATGCCGAAGGGTGCGTCGGAGTGGATCGGCTACTACGCGCCAGCCTCGCCGCGCCAGGAAAAACTACGGTACCTCGAACTTTTGCTGGGCGGCGAATTCGTCAGCATCAAAAACGGTGCGATGTACGTTCGGCCAGTCCTCGGAACGCCGCGAGCATTGATCCCGGTCGGCGCGAACCAGTTCCGCACCGAGAAGAGCGAGGAGGCGACGGCAATCTTCACCAGTGACGGCAAGGGCAATGTCGTGATGGTCGCGAGCATGCCGCCTGACCGGCCGATACCCGATTACTTCGTCAAAACGAATCCGGTGTGGCCGATGATACGCCTGATGCTGATATTCGCGGCGCTGGTTGCGATGCTGTCGTCTATCGTGTTCGCCTTCGTCTGGGTCCCGCGCAAGATTCTCGGCGGGAACGTCGAGCATCTCGCGATTCGAATCCTCCCTCTCCTCGCGACGGTTTCACTGATTGCCGCGTTCGCGATGGCGCTGAGCTCGGAGCCAGTCTACCTCGCGCGGGTGGGAATCGCGTCGCTCTCGTATTTCATCGGCACGATCGCGTTCGCGGTTTTCTCGCTAATCGGACTCGCGCTGGTGCTGACGTCGTCGCAAACGGCGATCCATCGCGGCCTTCGGATTCATTCGTTCCTGGTCGCGATGGCGTGCGTGGGACTCACGAGCTACCTGGCCTATTGGGGTCAACTCGGCGTCAGGTTCTGGCAACCGTGGTAGCTCACGGATTCGGCATTAAGCTTGAGATACGTGGAGGTCGCGCATGCACAAGAAGCCGGGCCGGTTCGTCGCCTCCGTATCGCTACTGTTGATCGTCCTTCTCTTCGTTGGCGCGCCGGCGATCGCGTTGGCACAGGCGCAATCGCTCGCGGATGCGTACCGCGTAATCGCGTCGAAGGAGTTCGTGGACCTTACCCACTCATTCAGCCCGTTGACACCGGTATGGAAAGGATTTGGACCGGCAGCCTTCTCCGCTGCCGCGGATCCAGCAACCGGTCGTCCCTACACAATCGACCACGACGGATTTCGCGCCCAATTCTTCGCGATGGTCGGGCAGTACGGAACGCATATCGATCCACCCGCGCACTTCGACCCGGCGGGCGCAACGCTGGACGACATTCCAGTCAAACAGATGATCCTGCCGCTGGTGGTTTTCGACCTGACGCCTCTGCTCAAGCGTGATCCGAATCACCTTCTGACCGTTGACGACATCGAAGCGTGGGAGCGAATACACGGCCGCGTCCCGGCAGGCTCGTTCGCGGCGTTGCGCACCGACATGTACAAAGACTGGGACAAAAATCCACGGCGCTTCGAGCGCTATCCATTCCCCGCGTGGTCGCCGGCTGCGATCCGATTTCTATATGAGCAACGTGGCATCGTGGCGAACGGCCACGAGTCGATGGATACGGATCCGACGCCCGGCCTCGAGTCCGAGAGCTGGCTGCTTAAGCATGGCCACTGGCAAATCGAGGTGATGGCCAACCTGGACAAAGTGCCCGCGACCGGGGCACTGATAGTAGTGAGCTGGCCGAAGCCCCAGCACGGCCTCGGCTTCCCCGCGCGCGCATTCGCGATCCTGCCATAACGCCGTCGTATGATTCCGGACGCAGAAGGATCCGGGACTCTTCGCTTCGCTATAGAATGACACAAAGAGTAGCTGACGGGCCGTTGAGAGGAACCTGAGAGCGAAACATCGCCCTCGACATTTCGCGCTGAGCATTTCTTCCTCACTAAGGTGCAGGGGTTACCCGTGCCCAGGGAAGTGTGAAACTCACGGTGGGTTTCACTACGATTAAGTTCTTCACGAGATTCGCAGCACGCCGGCGCCTTTGATTTCGTCGTGCTTGAGCATCTTGAGCGCCATGTTGGCTTCGGCGAGGCCGAAGGCCATCGTGCTGATGCGAACTGGAATCTCGGCTGCGAGTTTCAGGAACTCTGTACCGTCGGCGCGCGTGTTAGCCGTCACGCTGCGAAGTTCCTTTTCGTAGAAAAGATGTTTCTCGTAGTCGAGCACCGGAATCGGACTCAGATAAATTCCCGCCACCGCGAGGATCCCGCCGCGGTCGAGCGCTTGCATCGCCGGCAGCACGAGATTTCCCGCCGGCGCGAACAGGATTGCCGCATCGAGCGGCGCGGGCGGCGCGTCGTCCGCGTTTCCGATCCATTCGGCGCCAAGATCCTTAGCCAGGTCGCGATGCGATCCGCCGCGGCTCATCACAAACACGCGGCATCCCCAATGACGCAGCACCTGGATCGCGAGATGAGCCGAGCCGCCGAAGCCGTAGAGCCCGACGGTCGAGTCCGGCTTGATATCGGCCCGCTTGATTGCGCGGAAACCTATAATTCCGGCGCATAGCAGCGGCGCCGCTTCTTCGTCGCCGAGCGAATCGGGGAGCGCATACGCGAAGTCCTCGCGCACCACCGCATATTCGCAGTATCCACCGTCGTGGTCGTAACCAGTGAAGCGCGCGTTGAGGCACAGATTTTCGCGACCGTGACGACAATAGACACAAGTGCCGCAAGTCTCACGCAGCCATGCGATCCCGACTCGATCGCCCTGATTGAAGCGAGCGGCGCCGATGCCGCGCTTGTCCACGACACCTACAATTTCATGACCGGGGATGATTCGCGGATGGCGCGGCGGCAGGTCACCTTCGGCGACATGAAGGTCGGTGCGGCAAACGCCGCAAGTGCGCACACGCACCAGAATTTCACCCGGACCGGGTTCTGGGACTGCCGCGTCGACGGAGTGGAGCGGATCCGATTCGATCGGTCCGGGCTTTTCAACCACCATCGCCTTCATGGAAAATATTATAGTGAAACCGCCTGCTGTTGGCTCGTAAAAAAGCCTGTTGAGCCATCGAAAGGGGAGGAATTGTGCTACCTTTTATCGTCGTGCTTCCCATGCTCTATTGAGCCGCACGAATGCAGGCGCAGAAGCAAACCCCCACCCCACTGAACGAACTCTCGTTCGCGCGCGCCGACAACTCAACTCTGGTGGTTCGCCTTGCTGGCGATTGGCATCTTCGTCACGGCCTGCCCTCGCCCGAGATTGTTGAGAAACAACTCGACACTCCGCCCAAGCCGACCAGGCTTACCTTCGACGCCACCGAACTTCGCGATTGGGACAGCGGCCTGCTTACATTTCTTATCGGCGTCAGCGAGATCTGTCACAAACGCAAGCTGCCCGCGGACTGGGCCCCGCTGCCCGAGGGCGTGCGCGGCCTGATCAGGCTGGCGGAGGCGGTGCCGGAGAAGACCGGCGCGCGCGCGGAAGTCTCGCATACTTCGTTCCTCGATGAGATTGGCCACGAGGCGATTTCGTACGCGCAGGCGCTGGACGATTTTCTGGCCTTCCTCGGTGAAGTCGCGATTGCGTTTGCCAGGTTGCCGTTTGGCAAGGCGCGTTTTCGAAGAGTCGATCTGCTGATGACGATTCAGGATTGCGGAGCCCGCGCGTTTGGCATCGTGACCCTGGTCACATTCCTGGTCGGAGTTATTCTCGCCTTCGAGGGTGCGGTGCAGCTGCAACAGTTCGGCGCCTCGATCTTCGTCGCCGACCTGGTGGGAATTGCGATGAGCCGCGACATGGGCGCGATGATGACGGCGATTATCATGGCTGGCCGCACCGGAGCTGCGTTCGCCGCGCAGCTTGGCTCGATGAAGGTGACGCAGGAAATCGACGCGCTGACCACGATGGGCATCTCGCCGCTCGAATTCCTGGTGTTGCCGCGGGTGCTGGCGCTGTTCCTGATGATGCCGCTGCTGTGCGTCTACTCCGATTGCCTGGGAGTGGCGGGAGGAGCGTTCGTCAGCGCGACGATGCTGCATATCCCGCTTGGCACTTATCTGCGCGAAACGCAGGCGGCGGTCACGCTTACCGATATCTTCGGCGGCATCTTCAAGGCCGCAGTTTACGGCCTCATTATCGCGGTCGCCGGATGCCTGCGCGGCTTCCAGTGCGGCAACAGCTCGTCGGCGGTCGGCGACGCGGCGACCGAGGCGGTGGTGACGGGAATCGTTTACGTAATCATCGCGTGCGGAATCTTCGCATTCGTGTTCAACGTGCTGGGAATTTAGTTTTTGATTTTTTCACGCTTCACACCGTCACTTTTTCAGTTTTTCCACTTTTGTCTTTTCACTTCCTTAGCGGGAGCGAGAATCAACCCAGTGAACCGGCGAATTGATAACTGAGATGGCCACGACGCATCCATCTATCAACGCTTCGGACGGGAAACCCGTCTCAGTAGTCAAGTTCCCCAAGGACGGCCCTCCGCCGATCACCGTGAAAAATCTCACGATGGCGTACGGAACCTACGTCCTGATGAAGGACATCAACTTCACCGTCCATCACGGCGACATTTTCATAATTATGGGCGGCAGCGGCAGCGGGAAAAGCACCCTTCTCCGCCATATGCTCGGACTGAACGAACCCGCCAAGGGAGAGATTTTCTACGGCGATTTCAATTTCACCAAGGCCGAACCCGAGCAGCGCGAGGAAATGCTGCGGCATTTCGGCGTGCTGTATCAAAGCGGCGCGCTATGGAGCTCGATGACGCTGTCGGAAAACGTCGGGCTGCCGCTTGGCGAGTTTACCGACCTGTCGGATGAAGAGATTCGCGAGGTTGCCGCGCTGAAGCTGGCGCTGGTCGGGCTCAAGGGCTTCGAGGGTTACTATCCAAGCCAGATAAGCGGCGGGATGCAGAAGCGGGCCGGCCTTGCGCGCGCGATCGCGCTGGACCCGGAAATACTTTTCTTTGATGAGCCGTCGGCCGGGCTTGACCCGATTAGTTCGCGGCTGCTCGACGACTTGATCCTCGAACTGCGCGACAACCTCGGCGCAACGGTGGTGGTCGTGACTCACGAGCTCGCGAGCATTTTCGCAATCGGCAACAACAGCGTTTTTCTCGATGCAGAGAGCAAGACGGTGATAGCGCAGGGCGACCCCAAGGACCTGCTCAAGAATTGCAAAGATTCCCGCGTGCACGCTTTTCTCACACGCGGAGAGGAAGAAAACAAATCGGACCAATCAGCGAGGGATCATGGGTAAGCGAATCAATCCGGCGACGGTGGGTGCGTTCGTTCTCGGCGCGGTTGGCCTGATCCTGGCCGCGGTAGTGATTTTCGGATCGGGCAACCTGTTCCGCAAGACGCACGAATATGTCATTTACTTCGCCGGCGATATCAACGGGCTGCGGGTCGGCGCGCCGGTCAAGTTCAAGGGCGTCGAGATAGGCCAGGTCAAGCGCATCAAGTTGCGCCTCGAGCAGCAGATAAACTTCCAGACCGGTAAGCTGCGGGCCGACGTGCGCATCCCGGTGATCATCGAGCTCGACGAGGACAAGATAGTCTCCCACGGCGGCACCCAGATAAACCTGGACGACCCGCACACCATTCCCAACCTGATCCGCGAAGGACTGCGCGCGCAACTCGGCTCCGACAGCTTCGTCACCGGACTGCTGTACGTAGCGCTCGACATCCAGCCCAATACGCCGATTCAAATGGTCGCGCCGCCCGGCGCACCGCTGCAGGAAATTCCAGCGGTTCCAAACACGCTGGAACAAGCGCAGGCGGTTGCCATCCGGATTTTCGAAAGGCTCGACAAGATCGACTTCGGCGCCGTGTTCACGCAGATGACCGAGATGCTCGACTCGGTCCGGCAAATCACCACCTCGCCCTCGCTCAGGGAGGCGATTAACAATTCCGAAAAAACGCGCGAGCAGCTCGACCGCGCCCTGGACAGCACCCAGCAAGCTCTCAACACGGTGAATCGCCAGGTACCTCCGCTGTCGAGCTCACTGCAGAAGACCTCGACCTCCGCGGACTCCGCTGCGAAGCAGTTCAAGGTGACGCTCGGCACCGTGCAGACCACGATCGAGCCGAACTCTCCCATCAACTACCAGGCACTGCAGACGCTGCAAGACGTCTCCGCCGCCGCGCACTCGATCAAGGAGTTGGCGGATTACCTGCAGCGCAATCCGAGCGCGATCGTTCGCGGCCGCGACTTCAGCCAGGAATAATCGATGACCTTGACCAGACTGTTGCTGAAGACCTGTGTGGCGGGCGCGATCGTGATGTCGATGGCGGGATGTTCATACATCGCGAAAGCGATTCTCGCGCCGCAAAAGGATATCTCGAAGTTCTATCTCCTGACGCCGACCGCAGACACCGCCGCACCGGGCACGGCGCAAGCGACCACGCAGAGCACGAGCGACAGCTTCACGCTCGGCCTGGGTCCGATCAAACTGCCTCCATATCTCGATCGTCCTGAGATAGTAACGCGCGCCGCGCCCAACCGTCTCGAGTTGTCGAAGGAAGACCGATGGGGTGAGTCGCTGCAAAACGGTTTCACCAGGGCGATGGAGCGCAACCTCGCGGCACAATCCGGCGCCGCGATTGTTCTCTTCCCCTGGTACAGCACCGTGCACATCGACATGCAGGTGCAAATCGAGGTCTACCGTTTCGAAACCGATAGCCAAGGCATCGCGACCCTGACAGCGAAGTGGACGATCCTCGACTCCACCGGCAAAAATATTCTGTACACAGTGGAATCCCACCTGACCCAACCCTCCAAACCCGGTGACACGACGGAGGCAGCCGCCGCCCTGAGCCGCACCGTCGGCGACCTGAGCAGTCAGATCGCAAACATGATTCAACAATTGCGCGCCCACCAAGGCACGCATCCAACTTGATCCCAACGACTTACAATTCAAAATCCGCTTCTTCGAGAATCTTGCCCGCGCGGTACAGAAAGCTGTTGCCCAGGACGCCGTCGACGACACGATGGTCGTATGACAGCGCCAGGTACATCATGGTGCGAATTGCGATCGCGTCGGCGCCGTCAACTTCGACGACCACCGGCCGCTTCTTCACCTCGCCCATCCGCAGGATTCCGACCTGCGGCTGATTGATGATCGCGAAGCCGTAGAGATTGCCCTCGCGCCCGGGATTCGAGAGCGTGAAGCTGCCGCCCGTGAGATCATCCGCCGTGATTTTCTTCTCGGCGACTTTGCGGCGCAGAGTTTCGATCGCCCGCGCAATTCCCACCACCGACATCGTTTGCGCGGCCTTGATGACCGGCACCAGCAGGCCTTCGTCGGTGTCCATCGCGATGCCGAGATTGATCTCGCGCCGGATGACGACGGAGTCGCCGACCACCGACGCGTTCATCCGCGGAAATTCCTTGAGCGCTCGAACGGTCGCCGCGGCAGCGAGCGGCAGGAACGTGAGATTGAATCCCTCGCGGCGCGCGAATTCATCTTTATGCTTTTCGCGCAGACGCATCGCATTGGTGACGTCGACTTCCGCGACGGTGCCGACGTGCGGCGAATGGGTCTTCGAGTACACCATGTGCTCGGCGATAAGCTTGCGCCGCCGCGTGAACGGCTCGACGATATCGCCCTCGACTGGCTGGTATACGGGAGGCTTGAACCCCGGACCCGATTGCACGGGAGGTTGCGACGAGGCCGCCGCGCTGGTCGCAGGACGCGGGCTGCTCTGCGCGGCGCCGTTGGTTTGCGATTGCGGGGCCGCCGGCGTTCCACCCTTGCGGAGCGTATCGAGGTAGCGCTGCAGGTCGCGCTTGCTGACTCGTCCGCCGATCCCGGTGCCGGGAACGTGACTGAGATCGATTCCTTCTTCCGCCGCTATCTTCAGCACCACCGGAGAAAAGCGTCGCGGACCTCCTTCCTCGGGCTCGGCCTCACGCAGCCCGGCCCCGGCCGCTTGCATCGGCTGAGGCGGCGGCGGCGATGGCTTCGCCTGCACGGGAGCGGGTTCGGGCTTCGGAACGGGTTCCGGCTTCGGCACTGCTTTCGGCGCAACGACTTTCAGTTTTGCCGAGGTCTCAGCGCCGGCCGGCTCGATAACCGCGAGCGTCGCGCCGACTGGCAGGGTCTGCCCTTCCTCCGCGACAATTTTCGCGATTCGTCCCGCGCCCGGCGACGGAATTTCGGTGTCTACCTTGTCGGTTGAAATCTCGACCAGCGGCTGGTCCTCGATGACAACGTCGCCTTCCTTGACCAGCCACTTCGCGATCGTGCCTTCAACGACGCTCTCGCCCATCTGCGGCATGGTTACGTCGATCGCCATTTCAATACGCCGCCAGGCTGCGAATCGCTTCCACGATTTTGTTGGTGTTCGGCAATATGAATTCTTCGAGCGGCGGGCTGAACGCGACATGCGCGTCGGCCGCCGCAACCCGGCGCACGGGGCCGTCAAGATATTCGAATGCGTTCTCCATGATGATCGCGGAGACCTCGCCCCCGACTCCTCCCGTCAACCGATCCTCGTGCACGACCAGCACCTTGCCGGTCTTGCGCGCGGTCGCGAGTATCGCCTCGCGATCCAGCGGCAGCAGCGTGCGCAAATCGAGCACTTCGACTGCGAGCCCGTCTTCCTTTTCGACGATTCGCGCCGCGTCGAGCGACTGCCCGAGCGTTCCGCCGTAGGTGATTATCGAAAGGTCGCCGCCTTCCTTGCGTATTTCAGCGACACCGATCGGCACCGTGAAATCGCCCTCGGGCAGATCTTCCTTGATACTGCGATAGAGCCGCTTGTGCTCGAAGTACACGATCGGGTTGCCGTCGCGAATCGCGCTTTTCAAGAGTCCTTTCGCGTCGTAAGGCGTTGCGGGTGCGACCACCTTGAGTCCGGGCACGCGCGTGAACCACGCCTCGGGATTTTGCGAATGGAACAGCGCGCCGTGAACGCCCGCGCCCGAAGGCGCGCGAATCACCAGCGGACAGGCAGCCTTGCCGCCGTGCCGATAGCGCAGGGTCGCCGCTGTGTTGACGATCTGATCGAAGCCGCACGAGATAAAATCCGCGAACTGCATCTCAACCACCGGACGCATCCCGAGCACCGCGGCGCCCACACCAGCGCCGACGATCAACGCCTCGGAGATGGGAGTGTCGATTACGCGCTCCTCGCCGAATGCGTCGAGCAATCCTTCGGTCGCTTTGAACGCGCCACCCAGATCGGCGACGTCTTCGCCCATGACGAAAACATTTTCGTCGCGGCGCATCTCCTCGTGCAGCGCCGAATTGATCGCCTTTATGTAGGTGACTTCCATGATCTAGCGATTGCCGTTGGTCGAAGAGTTGGGCGAATTCGGCGAAGTGGACGCGCCGGGGGGCGCATAGAGATCTTCAAGTGCTTCTTGAGGTTCCGGCAGTGGACTGCTCTCCGCGTAGTCCACCGCGGCCTGCACCGTCTTGTTAACCCGTTCGTCGATCTGCTCGCGAATGCGTTTAATCTCGTGGCCTTTCTTTTCGAGATAAAACTCGAAGCGCGGAATCGGATCGCGGCTCTGCCATTCGATCAGCTCTTCCTGATCGCGATAGAGCGCCGCGTCATGCTCGCTATGCCCGCGGTAGCGATAGGTCTTGCATTCGATCAGCACCGGACCCTCGCCGGCGCGCGTCTTCGCAATCTGGCGCTCGCTCAACTCGAGCACCGCGAGCAGATCGTTGCCCGAGCACACGTGACCCTTGAAGCCGTAACCCTCCGCGCGATCGGCGACGTCTTCGATCGCCATCTGCTTTTCGAGCGGGGTCGAATACGCGTAGCGATTGTTCTCGCATACGAACACGACCGGCAGCTTGTGCACGCCGGCAAAGTTCATCGCCTCATGCACGTCGCCGCGCGACGCCGCACCTTCGCCGAAGAAGGCGACCGCGACGTTCGGGTTCTTTTTCATTTTGTATTTGAGGGCCGCGCCGACCGCGACCGGCAGCGACGAACCAAGCATCGAGGTCGACCCGAAAACGCCGTGCTCCAAATCGCCGCCATGCAGGAACGAATCCTTGCCGCGCGAGAGCCCGGTCTCCTTGCCCATCAATTGCGCCATCAGCCGGCCCGGGTCGACGCCGCGCATGAGGAACACGCCCATGTCGCGATGAAGCGGCGCGGTGAAATCGCCGTCGTGCAGCGGAGCGCAGATGCCGGTGACGATCGCCTCCTGGCCGGCGCCGGAATAAACGCCGCCGAGGATTTTGTTCTGGCGATGCAATCGCGAGACGCGCTCCTCGAACGCGCGAATCAACTTCATCCAGTAATAGAGCTGGAGCTCGTACTCGACGCGCGGAGCGGGCTCGACGGCGCCGCGCGCAACATTGGTTTCGGGCATCTGGGTACTCCGGTCTCGCCTATCCCGTCCAGACTAACTCCGGTGGACGAGCGGGGCAAAACCCTAATTTGTCTCGATCGCGACAGTCAATCGAGCAGTTTTCCTACACGATCCTTCAATGACGCATCGCCGGTGAACAGCACGGTCGGCAGCCGCAGCGTCAGCTCGATCCAGTTGCGATCGCGGCGCCCGACCTCGCGCAGTATCGCGAGACCGTCGTCGATCTTGCCCAGCCCGAGCAGCGCGATCGCATGCCAGTAGCGCATCTCGGGGTTGTCGCCGATCAGCCCTTCGGCAGCCGTGAATTCGCGCTCGGTCGTTTCCAGATCGCTACGCTGAGCGGCCTCGTTGCCTAGCCTCATATGAATGTAGGCGCGGCGGACTGCGACCAGGCGGCGAATTTCGACCAGCGGCTCAGGCGCGTCGTCGACGCGAAGATCGAAGATGGTGTCGACCCATGGACGACCGGTGCTCTTCGGCTCGACAATCAAAATCGCCGCAGATTGACGTCCGCGAATATCGCCGCCCTCAGCCTCGGCCGCGTCGAGCGCCGCGAGGAATCGATCGACCAACTCGCCCTTGGCGGCGCGGAAGGTCGCGGCCATCGCGGGCCACACCGTATTCTTGAGCATCATGTTCGCCTGCACGGAAAATCCGTCGCCCGTGATATGCCCCGCCTCCGCAATCGCAAACTGGCCGGTATGAGCCGCGACCTGGCCGTGCGCATCGACCATCGCGACCTGCCGCACCGCTTGCATTGAATCGCTGGCAACCAGACCTGCGAGCGTGTCGGGCGCGCTCTTGCCCGCGCGCATCAGGTCGAGCCCGAGCTTCCCGTACGCAGGATCGGAGAGCGATTGCGTCGCGACCGCCCCGACGCCGGCTTCCGCCCACGTCACGACCGAGCCGACCGAGAAATAATGCGACTGCACGGCGACGCCGAGCTTACCGCTGTCAGGATCGCGCGCGACAATCGAATAAGTATGAGCAAGCTGGTCGGCGGTCGGCATCATCATGTGTCCTCCTGCGACTCGAATCGATTGTGATATTGCGCCTGCGAAATCGCCACCGGAATTCGCGCACCAAACGGTCCAAGAGTAAGGTTGAAGAGTGAAGACGAACCCGTTCCCATGGTTCCCGTGGTGGCCGAAAGTCGAAGAGAGCCACTACGTGCCGATCATAATAATCGCGATCATTCTTGCCGCAGTTCTGATCTACTTTTCTGGAATTTAGTTTGAGGCGAGGAACGCGCACAGTTTTCTTTTGCAACTGGGTTGCCTCCTCGGACCTGATGTCTTATAAACGCGATTGATGGCTTCGCTACATTCATCGGTCGGTTCCAAGCAGCGCGAACGCGCGCCGATTCGCGAGATCCTCGATCGAGCGCTGGCGGGCGCGCGGCTTAGCAATGCCGACGCGATCGCGCTTGTCGAATGCCCCGACAGTGATCTCGACGCGATGCTTTCCGCCGCGGCTGAACTTCGCGATCGCGGCAAGGGTCGCGACGTCACCTACTCCCGCAAAGTTTTTTTACCGATAACGAATCTTTGTCGCGATCGTTGTACTTACTGCACGTTCCGCAAAGATCCCGGCGACCCGGGCGCGTGGACGATGATGCCCGACGAGATTGCGCAGTGGTCGCGGCGCGGCGCCGAGCTCGGATGCAAAGAGGCGCTGATGTGCCTCGGCGACAAGCCGGAAGTCGCGTTCAAGGAATATCGCGAGACACTGGCGACGCTAGGCGTTCGCACGACAATTGAATATGTCGGACGCGCATGCGAGATCGCGCTTGCCGAGGGGCTGCTGCCCCATACCAATGCAGGGCTGATGACGTTCGACGAGATGCGCGCGCTGCGTCCGCTCAATGTGAGCATGGGCCTGATGCTCGAAAATATCTCGCCGCGGCTGCGTGCGCGCGGCGGAGTCCATCAGGCGGCGCCCGACAAGGACCCCGCACTGCGTATCAAGATGATAGAGGAGGCTGGCGCACTGCGGATTCCGTTCACCACCGGAATCCTGCTCGGTATCGGCGAGAGTCCGGTCGAACGCGCGCTCAGCCTGACCGCGATTCGCGACACGCATGAGCGGCACGGCCATATCCAGGAAGTGATCATCCAGAATTTTCGCGCCAAGCCTGAGATTGCGATGGCCGACGCGCCGGAGCCCGACGCCTACGACATGGCGCGCGCGATCGCGACTGCGCGCCTGGTGCTAGGGCCCGCGATGAACGTGCAGGCGCCGCCGAATTTGTCGCCGCGCCAGATCGAATTGTTCCTGAATGCGGGAATCAACGACTGGGGCGGGATTTCGCCGCTCAGCAAGGATTACGTGAACCCCGAGGCGCCGTGGCCGCATATCGATCGGCTCGGTGAGCAATGCGCGCGAGCTGGTTTCACGCTCGGTGAAAGGCTCGCAATTTATAACGAATACATCAATGATGAATGGCTCGACCCGGCGGTCGCGACTAAAGTGCGCGCGATATGGGATCGACCTGTCGGAGGCCAATCATGAACCTGGAGTACTGGCGCACTTACGTCGACGAAATCGAGGCGACCCCGGTTGAAGCCCTGCTCGGCAAGGCGTCCCCCGGTGTTCGGACTGCGCTCGAACACGCGCTCCTGAAAAAAGAGCTGACGCCCGAAGAGGGGCTTCTGCTCTACACTTCGGAGGGCGATGACCTGCGCGCGACGGTGAAATGCGCGGACCTCGCGCGCGCCGAGGATATCGGCGACGAAGTCACTTACGTGGTCAATCGCAACATCAACTTCACCAACATCTGTTTCGTGGGATGCCAGTTCTGCGGCTTCAAGCGGCAGCGCTGGGAGGCTGACGCCTACGATCATTCCGACGAGAAGATCGTGCGCAAAGTTGCAGACGCGGTCGCGCGCGGTGCCACCGAGATTTGCATGCAGGGCGGAATCAACCCCGACATGCCGCCGTTCAAGTATCGCGACCTGCTCGACGCGATGAAGGGCGCGTTCCCCGAGATCCACATCCACGCGTTCTCGCCGATGGAGATTATGTACGGCGCGAAGCGCGTGCGGATGGACTACCCGGAATACATCACGATGCTCAAGGAGCACGGCCTCGGCTCGATTCCAGGGACTGCGGCGGAAATCCTGGATGACGGCGTGCGCGAGATCCTGAGTCATAAGAAAGTCGATGTCGCCGCGTGGGTCGAGATAATCACCACCGCGCACGCGCTCGGCGTGCCGACGACCTCAACTGTGATGTACGGCCACGTCGAGAGTCCGCAGCACGTCGTGAATCATCTCGACCTGCTCCGCACGATCCAGAAGCAGACGCATGGCTTCACCGAGTTCGTGCCGCTGCGATTCATCCATCAGAACACGATGCTCTATCGCAAGGGACTCGTCTCGCCGGTGGATCGCGGGCAGCTCGATTTCCAGATGTACGCGGTCTCGCGCCTGTTCCTGCGCGGGCAGATCGACAATATCCAGACCTCGTGGGTGAAGTGCGGAATCGATCTCGCGGCGCTCACGCTCAAGGCCGGATGCAACGATCTGTCGGGCACGCTGATGGAAGAAAGCATCACGGCCCAGGCCGGCGGCGACTCGGGCGAGTTCATTCCGGTCGACATGTTCGAGGAAAAAGCGCGCGAGATGGGCCGCGTCGCGGTCGAGCGCACCACTCTCTACAAGAAGCTCTACGGAAAAAAGGCACCCAATGGCGCGCGGCCAATCGCGACCCCTCCCGCCCCGGCAGATAACCACGCTAGCGGGGGGAGTGGGTGCGGCTAAGTTCATTCGCGGATTGGTTCGGCGTATCGATCGCACAAGGCTGACCGTCGTCGTCAACACCGGCGACGACGAAACCTTTTACGGGCTGCACGTCTCGCCCGATATCGACACCGTCACCTACACGCTCGCGGGCGCGGTGAATCGTGCGCAGGGCTGGGGCCTCGAGGGTGAATCGTTCAATGTGCTGCCGGCGCTCGAGCGATTTTACGGCAAGCCGTGGTTCGGTCTCGGCGATCGCGACCTCGCCACGCATCTATATCGCACCGAGCGGATGCGTCAGGGCGCATCGCTCACGCAAATCACTGCGGCGATCGCGCAGGCGTTCGCGGTCAAGTCGCGAATCCTGCCGATGAGCGACGATCGTGTGCGGACCTTCGTAAAACTGCGCGGGCGGCGCGCAATCCCGTTCCAGGAATACTTCGTGCGCGGACGCGCTCGCGGCGTGGTCGAGAAGATCGAGCTGCATGGAATCGGCGACGCCCGCCCCACTCCCGCGGTGCTCGACGCGATTCGCAAATCCGCCGCGGTGATTCTCGCGCCGTCGAATCCATTCGTCTCGCTCGGCCCGATTTTGCAACTGAAAGGCGTGCGCGAGTCGCTGCGCCGGGTGAAATCGCGTGTCGCGGCTATCAGCCCAATAGTCGGCGGTAAGACGATCAAAGGTCCCGCCGACAAGATGCTCCGCGGACTCGGGATGGAAGTCTCGCCGCTCGGAGTTGCGCGCCTCTATCGCGACATCGTCGGGCTGTTCGTTCTCGACAACGCTGATAAGCGCTATGTCGAACCGATCGAGCGCCTGGGGATGCGCGCGCTTGCAACCGACACGATCATGACGACCCCCGAACGCGCCGCCGCGCTGGCAAAAGTGGTTCTGCAAGAGCTGCAGGTGTAGTACTCTGGTCCCGCGAATGCGCACGATAAGTCTCACAGCGGTCGAGGGCATCCCGATGGTGAAAGCGGGCGACGATCTCTCCGCGCTCATCATCAAAGGACTGGCAGACACCGGCTTCAAGCTCGCGGCGGGCGATATTCTCGTCGTGTGTCAGAAGGTAGTCTCGAAGTCAGAGGGTCGCGTCGTGAACTTCAAGGATTTCGAGCCCTCCGAATTCGCCAAAGCCTACGCCAAGCGATGGGAGAAAGACCCTCGCGCAATCGAAATCGTGTTGCGCCAGACCAGTCGAATCGTCCGTAACGATCGCGGCGTGCTGATCGTCGAGACCGGCCCCGGATGGGTCTGCGCCAACGCCGGCGTCGACGAATCCAACAGCCTCGAAGACGACCGCGCGATCCTGTTGCCGGAAGATCCCGACGCGTCCGCGCACCGGCTTCGCGACGAGGTTCGCCGCCGCCTTGGCGTGACCGTGGCCGTGCTGATCACCGACACTTTCGGCCGTCCGTGGCGCGACGGCCTCACCGAAATCTGCCTCGGCATCGCAGGCATAAACCCGATTCTCGACTTGCGCGGCACTACCGACCTCGGCGGCCGCGAATTGCATCATACTGTCGTCGCGATCGCAGACGAGATCGCATCCGCGGCCGGTCTGCTGATGGAAAAGGCGGGCGCCATTCCGGCGGTGGTCGTGCGCGGCTACCAATATGAACCGTTCGAAGGCAGCGCGAAAATATTGATTCGCCCCGCCGAAGCCGATTTATTCCGCTGATACGATTTCAATGCGATTTCGCTGCAAAAACTGAAAAACTGAAACATGAAAAGAGCCAAGGCAACTCAACTCGCCACCGCATCGACGCCTGAGGCGTTGAACCCTGCGCGCCTCGTCGAAGCCGACCTGGCGGCGGTCGAAGCGAAGCTGTCGCGCCTGCTCGACTCGAAAGAATCGATTATCGCGGAAATTTGCCACTACCTCGTCGACGCGGGCGGCAAACGGCTGCGTCCGACCTTCATCATGCTGGTGTATCGCGCATGCGGCGGACCCGACGCACGCGCCGACGAGCCGATCGATGCAGCGATCGCCATCGAGCTGATCCATTCCGCAACCCTGCTCCACGACGACATCATCGATCGAGGCCTGCTCCGGCGCGGCAAACCCTCTGCCTTCGCGCGCTACGGATTCGGCCCGTCGCTAATCGCGGGCGACTACCTGTTCTGCCGCGCGTTCGAGGTCTCCGGCCGCTTCGAGGAACGTCTCGTGCACACGGCGGCGCAGGCCTGCATCCAGCTCACCGAAGGCGAAGTGATGGAAAGCAGGTTTCGTCACAACGCGGCTGCGACCCTGGCGGACTATATCCGGGTGATCGATCGCAAGACCGCGTCTCTGTTCCACGCCGGCGGCAGACTCGCGGCGGACCTGGCTGGCGTGCCGAAGCGGACAATCGACGCGATGGCGAAGCTCGGCACCGCGATGGGCCTCGCGTTCCAGATGGTCGACGACCTGCTCGACATCCTGGGGCCGGAAGAAAAAATCGGCAAACCGGTCGGATCCGATTTGCGCGCCGGCATCCCGTCGCTGCCGGTCGTGCTCGGGGTCGAGCGCAGCGCCGAACTCCGCGCGCTCTTTCAGAACGGGACACAGATGGAAGGAGAGGTGCTCGAACGCGCGCTTGACCTGCTGCGCGATCCTGAAATTATCGGCGCTGCACGTCGTCTTGCCGCGGAACAGATCGCGATCGCGCGCTCGATCGTCGGCCAGCTCGAACCGTCGCCCTATCGCGACGGCCTGGCAACGTTGATCGACGACCAGACCTCCCGCGAAGTCTAGGATGACGGGCGCAATCGTCGTCGGCGCAGGACCCGCGGGCGCACTGCTTGCCTACATGCTCGCCCGCCGCGGCGTTCCGGTCACCTTGCTCGAACGACAGACTGATTTCTCACGCGAGTTTCGCGGCGAAGTCCTGATGCCGTCGGGAATCGCGGCGATACACGAGGCCGGACTTCGTCAACAGCTCGACGCGTTACCGAATCTGCAAATTGGCAACGTCGAGATCTTTCGCGGCGAGCGGCGAGTTGTCGAGCTTTCGCTTGACGGCCTCAAGGTGCGCCCGCGAATTGTGCCGCAGCCCGCGATGCTCGAGATGATTGTCGCCGAGGCAACGAAAGCGAAATTTCCCGACTTCAAGCTCGAGCGCGGCGTAACCGTGCGCGATTTAATCTACGAAAAAGATCGCGTGATCGGCGTTCATGCCGACTCGCACGACGGTCCGCGCGAATATCGCGGCGACTTCGTGATCGCATGCGACGGACGTGCCTCCGTGATTCGCAAACGCGCCGCGCTCCCACAGGACCGCATCATGCAAGGCTTCGACGTCGTGTGGGGGCACCTCCCCGGCCAATTTCCCGACGGCCGCACCGCGCGCGCCTACATCGGAAGCGGGCATCTGCTCATCCTGTATCCGTCCCCGGAAGGCCACACACAGATCGGCTGGGTGATAGATAAAGGGACCTTCGGCGATATCAAAAGGATGGGCGACCGATGGCTCGACGAGCTCGCGCCGCACGTATCACCCGACCTGAGACAATATCTCGCCGCGAATAAGACTGGTCTCGCGCGTCCGTTCCTGCTTGACGTGATTTGCGATCGGCTGCGCGAATGGACCGTGCCCGGCCTGCTCCTGATCGGCGACGCTGCCCATCCCATGTCTCCCGTCGGCGGACAAGGCATCAACGTCGCACTGCGCGACGCGGTCGTCACGTCGAACCATCTCGGTCGCGCGCTCAAGATGCGCGAAGACCAAGCCACGCTCGATTTCGCCGCGCGCAACGTTCAAGCCGAGCGATGGCCGGAGATCACAACGATCCAGGACATGCAGCAAATCGGCCCGCGTCTCCTGCTGTCGAATTCGCTCCTGAGCCGCGTCATAGTCAGCGCCCCGATGATCGCATTCGCAAAGACCTTCCTCGCCGGAAGCCTCGCGCGGCGCTTCGACCCGTTCCTGAACGGAGTAACCAGCGTCCTGATGGAGCTGTAGTCATCCTTACGCGATCATAAAGTTCGCGATCATAGCCGAGTCTTCGTGCGGCAGAATGTGGCAATGATAAACGGTCTTGCCCTGCCAGGTCTTGAAGCGCGTGCGCATCTTGAGCTCGGAGAAAGGCGCCAGCCATACCGTATCGTGTAGCCGGTGATAGTCCGGATTTCCCGGCATCCCGATCACTTCGAATGAGTTGACGTGAATATGGAACGGATGAATACCATCTGAGTTATTCACGAGTGCCCATTCTTCGGCGGTACCGAGACGAACTGTATTATCAATCCGGGTCTCGGAATATAGTTGACCGCCAATCAGGAACTCGATTCCAGTGAGTATTGACCTGACTCCATTTTTCATCGTGAATACTACTTTGCGTCGTTGGACAATTTCATCGTCACGAATAAGTGGATACTCACGCTTAGGCGTCGGCAGTCTCTCAGGAATACTCATATTTGCCGGCGCACCGGAAACGACGAAGCTCGCGAGCGCAATCTCGGGCGAGGACATCATCTCCCCCATCGCCTCACTCAGCACCTTCGGCGACTCCGGCATCTGCGGTAGTGCGGTCAGCGTGCTGGTGGTTGATTTCAGCGGCGCTCGAATCAGTACCTCGTTGCGATTGCCCGGCGCCATCCGAAGCGCCGATTTGAGATCTTCTCCCACTCTCTCAGGACGCAAAAGATTAATCCCGTCCTGTCCGATGAGGTACATTTCGAAACCCGGAAGTACTATTGGCATTGGAATGCCATCGGTGCCATTGAGTATTCGCAACCGCATCACCTCGCCCGGACGCATCTGGTAAGTAGGTAAGGGTTGTTTCGTCGCGACTAGCTTTTTTCCGCGTCGATCGATCGCAAGCACTGGGCGTCCGTTCGCCGTGATTAATTCCATCTGAGTAGTGAAGTAGTAACCGCCCTGGTCGGCGGGTCTGTATGCAATCGGTTCCCATCCCCAGAGATCTTTGCCGCCGGCGAGCGGATTAATTTTGATATTCTGAATAGCCAACAGCTCGTCGTGAGCCGCCGCGATCTCCGGAACTTCGTCGATCGCTCCCTTCACCAGTATCAGCCCGGCCATGCCGCCGCCGACTTGCACCGTCGCTGATCCATGATGATGCGGATGGTACCAATACAGACCCGCGGGATGATCGTCGGGAAGTTGGAAATCGTAAGTGAGGCTTTGCCCGGATGCGATCGCGATCATGCGCGAGGCCGGATCTGACGTGCCGACCGGCGCAAACAGATGCGGGACTACCTGCATGCCGTGCATATGGAGGTTGGTGGTGTTGAAGTGATTCGGATTGTTTTCGCCATCGATCCCCTCCGGCGCGACGACGGCAGGATCGGGCGGCAAGCTGTTCGCGAGCGTGACACGCAAAACATGCCCGGGCCGCGTGACCATCAGCGGCCCCGGAAGGCTCGCGTTGTAGGTGCGCGTGCGGATACTGAGGCCGGCAAGATCGCGCTCGGAATATCCAACTTGCAACGTGTAGGCATCGACGGGGACGGATTCAGTTTGAGCGGCATGAACCGTCCCGCGAAATAACCCGAGCATCGAAGCACCGGCGATAGTCCCACCTGCGGCAAGAAACTGTCGGCGCGTAAGTCGCGGTTGATGTCGCATGTCCACTCCCCTCGGATGAAGCGCTAGCAAACTCGCAACGAGTTGGGATTCATTATCAAAAACTTCCGCTTGACGTAGGGCGAAAAAAGAGCGAAAACGTATCTTGTGGCTGCTCTTCCAAAACCTTTGTCATGGGTCGATCCTTCAATCCCGATTCAAGTCGTCAAACATCCACAACAGCTTGAATTTTCAGGGGTTTTTCGTGGGCATGAGCTCACTCGCAAGGACCGCCGGCTAAGCTCTGGACTAGCGCCGCTCGACACTGTGATCGACGGTGGAATTCCGCGCGGGCGTATCAGCGAAATCACGGGGCGCGCGGGCTCGGGCAAGACCTCGATTGCCGCATCGTTTGCCGCCTTCGCCACCGGTCGTGGCGAGGTTGCCGCATGGCTCGACAGCTCGGGCAGTTTCGATCCCGAGAGCATGGCGGCGGCCGGAGTAGAACTTCGCCGGATGCTGTGGGCATCGATGAAGGCGACGGGTAGAGGATCGAAGGAGCGACCTTATTCAGCGCGAGACCTTTGCTCCCCTCTCCTGAAGGGAGAGGGGTTAGGGATGAGGTCGCGCCATCAATCGGCGATCGTCAAAGCTGCGGAACTCGTGCTCGAGGCGGGAGGCTTCGGCCTGGTCGTCGTTGATTTCGGCGAAGCGCCCCGCGCGCTCACTTATGCATCATCTTTGCGAATCGCGCGCGCGGCCGAGCGCAGCGGCGCAGCCGTGATCGCGATCGCACCATGGCGGATGTGCGGGACGTTCGCCGCGCTGAGCATCGCTGCCAGCCGCGCCGAGACGTCGTTCAGCCGGCTCGCTCCCGGCTCGCCGGTAATGTTCGACGGTCTCGCGGTCGACGCGATGGTCGCGCGCAACAAGATGGGCGGGACGGGGCGGCATGTTCGCGTTCGCGCACTCGTCGATCCAATTCCAAATCCATTCGAGGTACATCCGCACTCCGACCGGATGGAATCGCAGGTTCGAATTTCCGCCAGCAGCTAACACGGTGTTCCGATGGCTCGTATCGCGTGCATCATGGTCGCCGATTTTTCTATTGCGGCTCTCGTGCGCTCGAATCCCGCGCTCGCGGGGAAGGTGCTGGCTATCGGAAAAAGCCTCGCGCCGCACGCCGAGCTCGATGCCGTCTCGCCGCGCGCGCGTGAACTTGGGATCCGCTCCGGGACGACGATCGCGCAGGCGCGTGCGATCTCCTCAGATCTGATCGTGGTCCATCGCTCGCCCGCCGCGGAAAGCTCGGCGCATTCCGCGCTGCTCGACGCGGCCGAATCGGTTTCGCCGGTAATAGAGTCGGGCGCGCCGGGATGCGCGTGGGTCGATCTCGCGGGCCTGCATCGCATCTACAATGGCGAAGAAGAAATGACCGCCGAGCTGATCCGATGCGTGCGCAGAGTCGGGATGGAACCCGCCGCGGGCGTCGCGGCCAACAAGGAACTGGCGCATCTGGCCGCGCGATGCGGCGGCGTGCGCGTGATCGAAGCCGGACGCGAGCGCGAATTCCTGAACTGGCTGCCGCTCGATATGCTCGACCTCGGAAAATCGGATCGTGGCGACGACCTCGAGACCACGCTCGCCCGATGGGGGATGCGCCGCCTCGGCGAGCTCGCGCGCCTCAATCCTGACGCGGTCGGCACGCGGCTGGGACGTCGCGGGGTCGAGCTGGTCCGCCTTGCGCGCGGTGGCAGTCATGCGCCGATTGTGCCGCGCCGCCGCGCCGAGTTTTTCGTCGAGACTGTAGAGCTCGAATACGGGATCGAGCTCCTGGAGCCGCTGGGATTCGTCATGCGCGCGATGCTCGAGCGGCTCGCCGAGCGGCTTTCGATTCGCGGCATGGTGGCCGGCGATATTACGCTCGCTTTCGGGATGAGCGGTCATCGCAGTTTCAATCGCCGGGTCGCGGTGGCGGCACCGTCGAACGACGTCCGCGCGATTCTCACGCTCATCAACTTGAGCCTCGAGGCTGCGCCGCCCGAGGCCGCCGTCGAATCGATTCGAATCGAAATTGCGCCGCGCGTCCCGCGACCAGCGCAGACCGACATGTTCCTGCCGCCCGCGCCCGCGCCGGACAAGCTGCAAACCACGATCGTGCGGCTGGCCGCGCTATGCGGTCCCGGCAACGTCGGCATGCTGAGCGCGGAGAATTCGCATCGGCCCGAAGCGACGCGACTCGATACATTCATACCGCCGCCCGCGCCGCCGATCCCCGAAAATGCGGCCGCGAAGAATGTGACTCAGCTCGTGATTCGCGCGATTCGTCCGGCGCGAGAGATCGAGGTGATGTGCTCGCGGGAGATTCCGGAGTTCGTTCGCGGCGAGAATCTTGGCGCGCGCGTCATCTCGATCGCCGGGCCATGGCGTCGCGACGGCGAATGGTGGCTCGGCTGCATAGCGGATGCGGATACGCACGCGGATTCACAAGACAAGAAAAATCCCGCAGCGCCGCGAGGCCTCGAGCTGCATGACGGGCGCATGTTCGGAGCGCATCCACGCCAGGTATCCGCGGAAAATCTGAAGGCGCTGTCTTCGCTGACGCCGGCGCCTTCGCCTAATCCGCAGCTTAATGGCAATTCCGGAAACGAAGCGCGCGTGAAAATGAACGGCGAAAATAAATGCGGCTTCATTCGCGATTACTACGAACTCGCGCTCGAAGACGGCGGCGTCTACCGTGTCTTCCGCGACGTCAACTCGCACAAGTGGTTTCTCGACGGCACTTACGACTGACTGTCGCCAAGAAAAAGTGCGTATTGGCATTTGTATAGGCATTAGCCTACACTAAACCAGCGAATGCAGAAGGTCAGTTTTTCAGGATTTGCATGGGACAAAGCCAATCGCTCGAAATGTCAGAAACATGGCGTTTCGGTCGCCGAAGTAGAGCACGTTCTCGCTCGCGCGGAGACCCTGATTGTGCCTGATCTCAAAAACTCGCGCGCGGAGCCGCGTTTTTTGGCGATCGGGCGGACCGGAAAAGGGCGATTCGCCTTTGTCGTTTTCACGCTGCGGCAAACACGCGGCGGAATATTTATGCGGCCCATAAGTGCACGCTATATGCACAGGAAGGAGATTAAAAAATATGAGCAAGAAATTGCCCGTGTTCAAAACGGATAAGGAAGCGGAAAACTTCCTCGACCAGGATTTGTCCGACTACATCAGCGCCAAAAACTTCGCGCCGTTTCAATTCGAGTTCAGGCCCAAACAAAAGTCAGTCAATCTCCGAATCTCCGAGGAACTCCTGAACGCAGTCCGCGCCGTCGCCCACCGCCGGGGTATCCCGTACCAGCGCTACATCCGGCAGACCCTCGAAGCGTCGCTGTCGCAGTCAAAGGAGTCTCGTTCGGGGAAAGGACGCGCCCACCGCGCAGGCAAATGACAGCTCATCGCCATGAATTCCGATTACATCGAGCTGCGCGCGCGGAGTGCTTTCAGCTTTCTTGAAGGCGCGACTACGCCCGAGGATCTTGCGGCGCGAGCGGCAGAACTTGGGTACGGCGCGATGGCGCTTGGTGATCGCGACGGACTTTACGGCGCGCCGCGTTTTTACGCAGCCGCGAAAGCCGCGGGCATCCGGCAAATCGTCGGCGCGGAGCTGACGCTCGACGACGACTCGCGCCTTTACGTCCTGGCACCGGATCGCAAGCGCTACCAGAATTTGTGCCGCATGATCACCGACTCGAAGATGCGCATCCTGAATCCTGGCGCACTCGCTCGCGACGGCTCCCTCGCTGCGCCCGTCTATCCCGCCAAGGGCGAGAGCCGCATTACTCTCGACGAGCTCGAACGCTACGGCCGCGGACTGATTTGCCTCGCCGGCGGCGTGATGAGCCCGCTGTCGCGCATACTCGTTCGCGGCGAGGATCCTCGCGAGCTGAGCCAGCGGCTCGCCGGGATTTTCGGCGCGGAGAATTTCTACATCGACTTGCAGCGGCATCTCGACGCCGGCGAGGAACGCCTTAATCGCAAGCTCGCAGCGCTTGCGGATGCTGCGCGAATCCCGATTGTCGCGACCAACGACGTTTGCCACGGCGGTTCGGATCGCAAATTACTCGACGTGCTGACCTGCATCCGGCTCAAGACCACGCTCGATGAAGCCGGCCGCGCGTTGTGGATCAACAGTCAGCGTCATCTGAAATCGCCGATCGAGATGGCCGCGTTGTTTCGCGATCTGCCGGGCGCCGTCGCCGCCTCGCGCGCGATCGCCGAGCGATGCGCTTTTCAACTCTGTGACATGGGCTATCGCTTTCCCGACTATCCGCTTCCACCGAACGAAACGCCCGACAGCTATTTGCGGATACTCACTTATGCGGGCGCGCGCGAGCGATGGCGCGGCGCGATGGACGATCGCACGCGCCGCCAACTCGAACATGAGATCGCGATCATCGAGCGGCTCAGGCTCGCTGGATACTTCCTGATCGTGTGGGACATCGTCCAGTTCTGCCGCGAGAATCGGATCATGGTGCAGGGACGCGGCTCCGCGGCCAACAGCGCGGTGTGCTACGCGCTCGGGATCACGGCGGTCGACGCGGTCAAGATGGAACTCCTGTTCGAGCGATTTCTTTCCGAGGAGCGCGGCGAATGGCCCGACATCGATCTCGACCTGCCCAGCGGCGACGATCGCGAGATGGCGATTCAATACGTCTATCGCCGCTACGGCGAACGCGGCGCCGCGATGACCGCGAATGTGATCACCTATCGAACCAAAAGCGCGGTGCGCGAAATCGGCAAGACGCTCGGCTTTTCGCCCGAACAGGTCGACCGGCTCGCCAAGCTCAACCAGGTGTATGAGTTCCGCGACCATCATGACGATCTCGTGACGCTGCTCAAGCGCGGCGGCGTCGATGCGGAAGCGCCGCGAATCAGGATGATGGTCGATCTCGTGCGCAGGATTCAGAGCGTGCCGCGCCATCTCGGGCAGCATAGCGGCGGCATGGTAATCGCCGCGCAGCCGCTCGACGAAATCGCGCCGCTCGAGCCGGCCTCGATGCCCGGCCGCGTGGTGATTCAATGGGACAAGGACGACTGCGCCGATCTCGGCATTATCAAAATCGATCTGCTCGGACTCGGGATGCTGGCCGCGCTGAAAGAGGCGATTCCGATGATCCGCGCGCACGAAGACGTCGAGATCGACCTCGCGCATCTGCCGGCCGACGATCCCGATGTGTATGCGATGCTCCGGCGCGCGGATACCGTCGGCGTTTTCCAGATCGAGAGCCGCGCGCAGATGGCGACGTTGCCGCGGATGAAGCCCGAGCGATTTTACGATCTGGTGGTCGAGGTCGCGATAATTCGCCCCGGCCCCATCGTCGGCAAAATGGTGCATCCCTATCTCGATCGCCGCAATAATCGCGCGCCGGTCGAGTATCCGCATCCGTCGCTCGAGCCGATCCTGAAACGCACGCTCGGTGTTCCGCTTTTCCAGGAACAGTTGCTGCGGATGGCGATGACGGTCGCAGGGTTCAGCGGCGGCGAGGCCGAGGAATTGCGCCGCGCGATGGGATTCAAGCGCTCTGCCGAGCGGATGGAAAAAATCGAAGCACGGCTGCGCGCCGGGATGCTGCGAAATAGTCTGCAAGGCAACGTCGCCGACGACATCGTGCGCTCGATCACCTCCTTTGCGCTGTACGGATTCCCCGAATCACACGCCGCCAGCTTCGCGCTGATCGCATATGCGTCGGCCTACCTGAAGTACCATCATCCTGCGGCGTTCCTTGCCGCGATGCTGAATTGCTACCCGCTCGGCTTCTATCATCCCTCGACGCTGGTGAAAGATGCCGCACTGCACGGTGTCGTCGTGCTGCCGATCGATGTGACGCGTTCGAGCTGGAAATGCACGATCGAGATGGTTGATCGGCAACCTGCGATGCGGATGGGTCTGCGATACGTCACCGGCCTGCGCGAAGAGGTCGGAGTTCGAATCGAAAGCGAGCGTGCGCGGCGACAGTTCGATTCGATTGCCGATGTGACCGCGCGCGTCGGACCGAACCGGCGCGAGATTGACGCGCTCGCCTACGCGGGCGCGTTCGCATCCTTCGGCCTGGCGCGGCGTGATGCGATGTGGAATGCCGCCGCCGTCGAGCGCGATCCCGCGAGCCTGCTGGCGGGCGTGAGGCCGCGCGAAACTGAGGCTCCCCTCGCGTCGATGTCGCCGATCGATGAAACGCTGGCGGATTACGCTGCGACCGGCCTCACGACCGGGCCTCATCTGATGACGTATCTTCGCAGCGACTTGACCGCGCGCGGAATTCTGAGCGCCGACGAGCTCACGCGCGCCAAGCATCAATCGTGGGTGAAGACCGCCGGCATCGTGATCGTGCGCCAACGCCCCGGCACCGCCAAGGGCTTTTTGTTCATCACGCTCGAGGACGAAACCGGAATCGCCAACCTGATCGTCACGCCCGACTTATTTCAGCAAAACCGTTTGCTGCTGCGCAGCGCCGGAATCCTGCTGGCCGAAGGCGTGTTGCAGCAGGTTGACGGCGTGACCGCGATTCGCGCGCGCCGCTTCGAGGAGATCAAGATTCCGGGCGCCGTTCCGCCGTCGCACGATTTTCATTGATTGACCATTTCACACGAAGCCCTATGCGGTGTTCTATGTAGTCAGAATATCCGGGAGGTAATTATGAACCGCGACACGCAACGGGCCAAAGCTGAAGCATTTCGAGCGATGCACGATCGCTCGCGGATTTTAGTGCTGCCTAACGCATGGGATGCGATGAGCGCGCGCGTGATCGAGGAAGCGGGCGCGCGTGCGATCGCGACCACCAGCGCCGGCGTCGCTTTTTCAGTCGGCTATCCCGACGGCGAGGCGATCCCCCGCGACGAGATGATTGCAGCAATCGCCCGTATCGCTCGCGTCGTCACGATTCCCGTCACTGCCGACATCGAGTCCGGCTTCGCGCATGACGCTCGCGAAGTCGCCGAAACCGTTCGCCGCGTCATCGACGCCGGCGCGGTCGGAATCAACCTCGAAGACCAGGTGCACGACCGCTCCCCGCACCTTTACGATTTGGACCTCGGGGTGGAGCGAGTCCGTGCGGCGCGCGAGGCTGCCCACTCCGCTGGCGTCCCGATCGTCATCAACGCGCGCACCGACGTTTACCTGCTTGGAATCGGCGAGCCCGACACGCGCTTCGAGCATGCTATCCGCCGCGCAAACGCATACCGGAAGGCAGGGGCCGATTGCCTGTTCCTGCCGGCGGTCGCGCGTCGCGCCGATATCGAGCGAATCGTGCCTGCCCTCGACGGCCCGTTGAATCTGCTCGCCTTCCCCGGTATCCCGACGATTCCCGAGCTCGAGGGTCTTGGCGTAGCTCGCCTGAGCGCCGGCACCTGGTTGACTCTGAACGCCATGTCTTCATTGAAAAGGACGGTCGCTGAATTGTTGAGCACGGGCACGTACGAATCGATGCTCACGGGCGATGTCACGTTCGCCGACGCGAACCGCCTGATGGCCAGTCGCCAAGGCTAAATACGGCCCTCAGGGCAGCGCGCGTAACCGGTTTTTCGGCTTAACGTACAGTTAGGTGAGAACAACCGCTGCCAATAAGGTAGCGCTTCAATGACTCAAGGAGATTATATGGTTTCGAAGTTTTCTCGCGGTATTGTGCCCGCAGTCCTGGCGATCATCCTGGTCGCCGCCGTCGCGCATGTTGCTTCGTCGAATTCGGGCGGGATGGGCGGACATATGGGACATCGAGGGTTTCACGGCATGCATGGCGGGATGGATGTGCTCGGCGTACCGCTTCCGCTCTTGCTGAAGAGCGCCAATCTGACCGACGCGCAGAAGGAGCAGATTCACACTATCTTCCAGAACCGGCGCGCCGCGCGTAAGGCCGAATACCAGCAGCTCAAAGCCGCCAAGGAAGCAATCGCGTCCAAGTTCACGTCGACCGGCCCGGTAGCAGCCACCGACTTGTCGGTTCCGGTTACGACGATCACTCAGCTCCATGATCAGATGATGAATGAGCAGATTCAGGACGCCGTCGCGATCCGCAACGTGCTGACCCCGGCTCAGCTCACGCAAATATCCGCGACCAAGGCCAAGCTCGACCAGATTCACGCCGAGATGAAAGCCCTGTGGGCGCAGGGCGGCAGCACCACCACTAGCGACTCAACTTCCACCCCCACCGAATAGCACACGTTCGGTACCTCCACCGACCAGGCGGGGTCGCGGCCATCGGGCTGCGACTCCGCGCTCCATTTTCTTTCTTAACATTGGGTGCAGCGGTCACCCCCTGCCCAAGGAAGCGTGAAACCCAGGATGGGTTTCACTTAGATCAAGTCATACGCGCTCGCTAACCGCCTCGCACAGAAATGCGCTAACCTCTGCGCCGGCAGATCATTCGGGAGAGGCGATCATTCGGGAGAGGCTTATGAGACTCAAAGGAAAAGTAGCTCTGATTACTGGCGCGGGATCTGGAATGGGACGCGCGGCTTCTGTGCTGTTCGCGCGCGAAGGCGCAAAAATCGCGGCGATCGACGTGACCGAAGCGTCGGCCGCCGAGACTGCGCGAATGATCAAATCGTCGGGTGGTGAGGCGATTTCGCTCCGCGCCGATGTGTCCGACTCGGAGGACGCGCGCGCGATGGTCGAAGAGACCGTCCGCGCATTCGGCGGACTCGACGTGCTTTACAACAACGCGGGAATCGAAGGCGAGTCCGGCTTTATCGCGCAGCTCAGCGAAGAGGCGTTCGACCGCGTGATCGCGATCAACCTTCGCGGCGTGTGGCTCGGAATGAAATACGGACTGCCGAGGATCGTCGAGCGCGGCGGCGGCGCTGTCATCAACACGGCGTCGGTCGCAGGGATCGTCGGGATCAAGGGCGCGGCCGCATACTGCGCGGCCAAAGCCGGCGTGATCTCGCTGACGCGCGTCGCGGCGCTTGAGTACGGGAGCTACAACGTCCGCGTCAACTGCATCTGCCCGGGCGTAATCCATACGCCGATGGTGGATCGAATCACCGGGCCCGACGGCTTGCAGCCGAGGTTCATCCAGCGCAGCTCGGTACTCGGCCGGGTCGGCAGCGCCGACGAAATCGCGCACACCGCCCTGTTCCTCGCCAGCGACGAAGCGCCGTTCGCCACCGGAGCACCATTCATAGTCGACGGCGGCTGGATTGCCAGTTGAAGTAACGTTTTGCGAGCTGAAGCAGAGCCATGACCCGACTTACCGGCAAAGTCGCAATCGTAACCGGAGCGGCGCAAGGAATTGGGCGAGCGATCGCGTCGCGGCTCGCCGACGAAGGCGCCAAGGTCGCGCTAGCGGATATCCAGTTCGATTCCGCGGAGCGCGCGGCATCGGAAATTCGCACCAGCGGCGCATCCGCGATCGCGGTCGCGCTCGACGTCACGAAGCTTGACGACGCGATCGCAGCCGCCGACCGCGTCGAGCGCGAACTGGGGCCTATCGACATCCTGGTGAACAATGCCGGATGGGACGTCCTGATGCCATTCGTCGAAACCACTCCCGACCTTTGGGACAAAGTGATCGCGATCAACTATCGCGGCATGCTCAATTGCTGCAAAACTGTGGCACCCCGAATGCAATCGCGCGGCTCCGGCAAAATCATTTCGATTTCCTCCGACGCCGCCCGCGTCGGGTCCAGCGGCGAAGCGGTTTACGCGGGATGCAAAGCCGCCATCATCGGTTTCTCGAAGACGCTTGCGCGAGAACTCGCGGCAAATCACATCAACGTCAACGTCGTTTGTCCCGGCCCGACCGATACCGCCCTGCTCAAGAGTGCGATGGCCGGGCGCGAGAAAGTCCTCGAAGCGATGGCGCGTGGCATCCCGTTTCGCCGCCTCGGACAACCCGCCGACCTCGCCGGCGCGGTCGCATTTTTCGCAAGCTCCGACTCAGACTTCGTCACCGGGCAGGTGCTGAGCGTGAGCGGTGGCCTCACGATGGCCGGTTGACCGTAAGTTGGCGCGATGATATCTGAACTATCGTTCAGAACATCAAAGCAGGAAACGTAGAATGAGTAATCCACCACCTGCGACCGATATCCGGTTCCCGGGGCCCGACGGTCTCCCCGCCGATTACAGGGATCTGTTGATCCGGATGCTATCGATACAGTCGCGCATCGAGTCGGAATACATGCTCGCACCGGAGCGGACGCTCATGAAGCCGCTCGCGATGGCTCCCACAGCCGAAGACAAGGCTGAGTATGCGGCGTTCTGGTCTGACGAAGTCCGCCACGCCAGCTACTGGATGAAGCTGCTCGAAGAGCTCGGAGTCACCGTCGATAGCAAGTTCATGGCGTCGCCGATGCCGATTTACATTTTCGAAATGCGCGACCAGGCGGAGGATTGGCTCGAATACGGCCTGTTCAGTTTCTTCGCCGACCGCCAGGGCGCCTACATGGGATACGAATGGGTCGGATGTAGCTACGAACCGCTCGCGCGAATCGCAGAGCGCGTCCACAAAGAGGAACTCGGCCACGCCGCCTTCGGCTATCGGCTGATCCGCAGGTATCTTCAGCGCGAAGGCGATCGCGGACGCGAACTGCTGATCGCGCATCTCGCGAAGTGGTATCCCGCCGGCCTCGATATGTTCGGGAAATCTGGATCCAAGCGCCAATTCGATTACGTCCGATGGGGCCTGCGACGCCGCACCAACGAGCAGATGCGCGACGAGTTCACCGAAGAGGTCAACAATCTGCTGACCAAGCTCGAGATTCCCATCCCTGACCCGGCCGCCGGACGCCGCTTCAGTTGAGGTGACGAATTGAAGAAGTCGAATCTCGAGGAAGCGCCGAAGCGCGTCGCGCGAATTAAGCCGGTCTCGCGCACGATGGCGCCCGACGAGCGTTACGACGCAAACATCGAACTCATCCTGCGCTCAGCAGCCGCGGTCTTCGCCGAGAAAAGTTTCGGTCTCGCCTCGATTCGCGACATCGCGGCGCGCGCGAGAATTTCCTTTCCCCGCATCTACTACTACCTCCGCAACAAGGAAGAGCTGCTCTACCTCATCTCGCGCCGGGCGTTCGAGCAGCTGGTCTCGCTCGCCGAATCGCGGATGTCCGAGACCGACGATCCTGAAGAGCGTCTGCGGCTCTTCATCCGCAGCCATCTCGAATACCACATGAGCAATCTAGCCGAGATGAAAGTGCTCGTGCGCGAAGCTGATTCTCTCACGGGCCGTTACGCCGC
This sequence comes from uncultured delta proteobacterium, assembly GCA_963850125.1. Lineage (GTDB taxonomy): Bacteria > Desulfobacterota > Binatia > Binatales > Binataceae > Binatus. Next base: position 365,816 of record CAWKKB010000010.1, read on the forward strand.
CGACATCACGCGCCTCAAGCGTGAGTACTCGCGCATCTGCCGCCGCCTGCTCGAAGGATACGCCGCGCATCGCAACAAAACCTTGGACCGCGAGCAGACGCGAATCCTCACCTCGCTGCTGTTCGGTGCGATGAACTGGTTCTATACTTGGTACGAGCCGGCGCGCGATTACGAACAGCGCGGACGTATCATGGACGAATGCTTCCGCATGATCACGGGAACACTTTCCGCGCGCTGAGCGACGATGCTCGAAGGATACACGCCATTCCCGGCCGAATTCGCGGAGCGATACGTTCGCGAGGGAATCTGGCGGCGCGAAACAATCCCGCAAGCAATCGTTAAGGCCGCTCAGGAACGCCCTAATTCCATCGCGGTAATCGATTCGACTCGAAGCGTCACTTGCTCGCAACTGATTGCTGAAGCGGAAACTCTCGCCGCCCTCCTCTCTCGCAATGGGATCGTTCGCAAAGATCGCGTCATCGTTCAACTTCCCAACGGCGTAGAATTCGCGACCTTGACGCTCGCGTGTCTCGAAATAGGCGCGATTCCTGTCATGGCGCTGCCGGCTTTTCGCAAAGCTGAGCTCGAATACCTGGTGTCGTTTTCCGACGCAAAGGCAATCGCAATAGCACCCGAATATCGCGGCTTCGATCACGCCGCACTGGCACGCGATCTCAACCCTCGCTTGATCCTTTCGACGACACCTGCCGCCGGATGCGTCTCGATTCACGAAACGTGCGCTTCGCCGCATGCGATTGGATCTTCGGCGAGCGGCGATCCTTTCGACGTCGCACTGTTCCTGCTTTCCGGCGGGACCACCGGAGCGCCGAAGCTGATACCGCGCACTCACGCGGACTATCTATACAACGCGCGAGAGTCCGCCGCCGCGACCGGTCTGACATCTGAGTCGCGCATCATGATCGCCCTTCCCGCCGAGCACAATTTCCCGCTGGCATGCCCCGGACTGATCGGCGCACTGCTGGTCGGTGCACGCGCCGTCTTCACTCAGTCATCCAAGGCTGTGGATCTCGCGAATATAATCGAGCGTGAACGAATCACTCATCTGCCATGCGTTCCCGCGCTTGCGATCGCTCTACTCGACCTTCCGGATTCTTCACGTAGCCAACTTGCGTCGCTACACGTGATCACCGTTGGCGGTCAGCGGCTCCAGGAGCTGACGGCGCGAGCTCTCAAGCGCGCGTTTCCGCATCTCGTGGTACAGCAGGTGCTCGGCATGGCCGAGGGGCTTCTGTGCTACACCCGACTCGACGAGCGCGAGGACGTTGCATTTGCAACGCAAGGCAGTCCGCTCTCGCGAGCCGACGAGATCCGGATCGTCAACTCCGCCGGCACAGAGGTCGCCAGCGGCGAGGTTGGTGAACTGTGGTGCCGCGGTCCGTACACGATTCGCGGCTACTTCCGCGCACCGGATCACAATCGCGAGACGTTCACCGCCGATGGCTTCTACCGCACCGGCGACCTGGTCCGACTCGCTTCGTCCGGGAATCTCGTGGTCGAGGGAAGAATCAAAGACCTTATCAACCGCGGTGGCGAAAAAATTAACGCCGAAGAAATTGAAGCGCATTTGCTGGCCCATCCCGCCGTCAGCGCCGCCGCAGTAGTGGCAATGCCGGACGCCGTTCTCGGCGAAAAGGCGTGTGCCTATTTTTCGCTTCGCGATGGAGCGTCGCTTGCGCTTTCCGCGATGCGCGAATTTCTCGCGGCTCGCGGGGTCGCACAATTCAAATGGCCCGAACGAATCGAGATCGTTGCCGAATTGCCGCTAACCAACGTCGGAAAGATAAAAAAGTCCGAACTTCGCCGCGATATCGCCGAAAAACTCGCCGCCGAACGTGCCTCGATGGCTTCCAGACTCGCTGCGCCACAAGGAAATTGATCATGGACGTCGAAAAAGGAACCCGCCAGCTCAAAAGTCTGATCGAAAAACTCGAGCGCAACAATCGCACGCTTCGCTCGCATCCGACTATCGAGAAGATTGAGCGTGGCGAGCTGTCGCAGGCCCAGCTTCGTCACTGGGCGACGCAGCTCTTCATCGGCAACAAGGCGCACAACGCCAACATCCTCGGCCTCATCTACGCCAAGTGCGACGATTTTCCGGCGCGCAAAGCGATCGTCGAGAATCTAATCGAAGAGGAGCTGGGCCGCGTCTCGGGCGCCAACCGTTCGCATCCCGAGCTCTATCTCGAATTCGGCGAGGCCATCGGTATCCCGCGCACGGAGTTGCTCAACGCGAACATGACCCCAGACGCGACCGCGATGATGCATTGGATGTACTGGCTGGCCGACTCGAAACCGTGGTACGTGACGCTCGCCGGCATCAGTCTCGGCTCCGAGCTCTTCAACCCCGACGCTTACGTCCGTGTGATCGACGGACTAAGCCGTCACTACCAGCTCTCTGACGACGCGCTGCTGTTCTTCAGCGTACACGTCAAGGTCGACAAGGATCACGGCGACTCGAGCGCCGGTTCGATCTTCCGCGCGATACCTGAGAGCGCCGCCGCGGAGACGCTATGGGCGGTCGAGACCCATATCGAGTTGATGCGCCGCCTGTGGTCCGACATCAACCCGCCACTCGCGTGATCTCGATTACGAACGCCGCAGGTCCTGGATGATCTCCTTGAGCACGCCGCGATCCTGATCGTTCTTCACCGGCATATCGAACGACAGCCGGTTCACGCCGGCAAATCGCTTCTTTATTACGGAAGCGATCTCGTCATAGGTGCCGACCGCTGCGAACGCGTGGACCATCTCGTCCGTCACGATCTTCGCCATCTCGGGCCATTTCTGCTGCACCGACATTTTATGCAACTGGTCGGCGGTCTCGCCCCATCCGTCGATTTCAAAGCTGGACCGATAAGAGCGGGTCGATCCATAAAACGCGATCGTCGATTTCATCCCGCTGACGGCGCGGGCAAGCGAGTCTTTGTCTTTCGCGGCGCATAGAAACCCGCCGCCGCCGATTTGAAAATTGATCCAATCCGCAGCTGGCTTGCCCGACTTGTCAAATCCCTTTTTCAGATTCGGGAACGCGATCTGATCGAGATATTTCCGCGTGACGATCCCATGCAAACGCACGCCGTCGCAGACTTCACCCGCAACCTGCAGCATCCGCTCCTGCACCGCGGCGATCAGCACCGGAATATTCGGATTCGAGACCGGCGGCGGCGCGAAGTTCGGCGTCATCAGCGAGAGATTGTAGTGCTCGCTCTGAAAGTTGAACGGCTCGCGCGTCTGCCAGGTTCGCCAGCACGCGCGCATCGCGCCGACGTAGTCCTTCATCCGCTGCGCGGGCTTTGACCATAGCATCCCGAACCGTCGCGTCACGTGCCCTTTCACCTGCGATCCGAGTCCGAGGTTCAGCCGCCCACCGCTCATCCGCTGCAAATCCCACGCAGTGTACGCAGTCGCGACCGGACTCTTCGTGAACGCGAGCGCGATCCCGGTCGCAAGTTCGATCTTCGACGGCTCCTGCGCCGCCACCGCCAGCTCGAGATACGGATCGTGCTGCGTTTCGACCGCGAGAATGGTGTCGTAGCCGAGCGCGTCGGCGTCGCGCACTTGGTCACGAATCCCGCTCCACGTCGGCTCGGGCCGCTTCGTGCCGTCCTGCATGTCGGGCGTGTACGCCGTCCCGAGATGAAGGCCGCGTTCGATTTTTATATTTGCCATGCGAGTTTTATCGCGTCATGGCGCCGAAGTTGTCAAGGCATACACGCTGCTCGATGCTAAAGAACCTAACCCCTGACTCTTCCCTTTAGGGAAAGGGAACCGGATGAGGGAGATCGTTAGGTGAGAGCGATGCCGGGGGCAGGGAATTTGCGGCACATCTCGGTGACTGCGGCTGCGATGCGTTTGAGCGCAGCCTCATCACCTGCGTGCGCGATTGCCTCGTCCATGAATTTCGCGATCTGGCGCATCTCCGCGTCGCCCATTCCGCGCGACGTCACCGCCGGCGTGCCGAGGCGCAGGCCGCTCGGGCTGAACGGCTTGCGCGGATCGTACGGGACGGTGTTGTAGTTGCAGACGATTCCGGCCGCGTCGAGCGCCTTCGCGCCTTTCTTGCCGATTACCTTCTTGCTGGTCAAATCGACCAGGATCAGATGATTGTCGGTGCCGCCCGAGACGAGACTGAATCCGCGCGCGAGCAGTTCATCGGCGAGCGTCTTCGCGTTGCTCACGACTTTCCTTGCGTACGCCTTGAACTCCGGGGTCGACGCTTCCTTCAACGCAACCGCGATCGCTGCCGTCGTATGATTGTGCGGACCGCCCTGCAAGCCTGGGAACACCGCTTTGTCGATCGCTTCGGCGTACTCGTTGCGGCACATGATCATCGCACCGCGCGGCCCGCGCAGGGTCTTGTGCGTCGTCGTCATGATCACGTCGGCGTACGGAGCGGGATCGGGATGCACGCCGCCGACGATCAATCCCGCGACGTGCGAAATGTCCGCCATCATCAAAGCGCCGACCTCTTTCGCAATCTCGCCGAAACTCTTGAAGTCCCATAGCCGCGGATAGGCGGTGCCGCCGGTCACGATTATTTTCGGCCGCTCCTTGCGCGCCAAGTCGCGGACCTTGTCGAAATCAACCACCTGACTTTCGCGATCCACCTCGTACTGCGCCGACTTCCAGAATGTGCCCGTGATGCTCACCGGCCATCCGTGCGACAGATGGCCGCCGTGCGGCAGCGCGAGGCCCATGATCGTGTCGCCCGGCTTAAGCAGCGCGAAATACACCGCGACATTTGCCGGCGATCCCGAGTACGGCTGGACGTTCGCGTGTTCGACTTTGAACAGCGCCTTGGCGCGGTTCGCTGCGAGCGTTTCGATCTGATCGATGTTGCGCTGACCTTCGTAGTAGCGGCGTCCGGGGTAGCCTTCAGAATATTTGTTGGTGAGAATCGATCCGGTCGCTTCGAGCACCGCTTTCGAGACGTAATTCTCCGACGCGATCAGCCGTACCGAATCGATCTCGTACCGTTCTTCATCCTTGATGAGCTGATAGATTTCCGGATCAGTTCGCTTGAGTTCGTCCACACCGCACCTCCTTTGCCGTCATCGAAATGAGCCTACAGTCGCGAACGCGGCGAGGCAAAACTGCGAGAAGCTGTCGGGATAAATCTAGTGCAAGTCGGGGGGCGTGACCTTGGCGATCCATCCGCGATAATTGCCGTCGTAGCCGACCGCACGCTGCTGTTTGCGCACGCGGTCCAACAGGCTCGCGACGCCGTCCGGCGCGATTTTTTGCCGCATGCTCACCGCGTCGGCGATCTTCTCGCCCGACGCTGCCGCATCTTTGCGCGCCCCCTCTGCAATCTTCAATTCCTCGTTCGACAATCCCAGGTATGCCTCGGCCACGCGCGTTCCAATCTCGGTCCCGCTGTCGAGCGAGTCCTTGATATTGCCCTTGCCCGTCAGCACATTGCCGGCCGCGAACACCGCGGTCGGCCCTTCCATCAGCAGGCCGATCTTCTGATCGACGTAGGTATAAGTTTCGCCCTTCTGCGGGACGCCGGGAATCGGCTCCGGGATGCTTCCGATCGAGCTTATCGTCAGCGGCGCGCGCGCCGACTCCGCCGCCTCCTGCACGATCCGCACTTGTCCGTTCGCGACTTCCGTGCGGCTGAAGATCACCCCAACCATCGCGTCGTTCTCCGCGATCGCCCCGCTCGGCGCGCGCAGCTCCTGGAACTCGAACAGAAACTTGCGCTGCGCCTTGTCGAGGATTTTCGCGCGCGCCTGCCTGAGTGCTTCCGCACGCTTGGCCGGTGCATCGGGCGGAATGTCCGACAGCGGCATGTCGAGCACGCGCCGGCGGTAGTACAATTTGCACGGCGCGACACCCAGGTCGGCGTACTTGAGGCCGCTCGCATTCAGCACCGGCTCGATTCCCTCGCGCTCGAGCGCGAGCATGTCGCCTGCGATGCCGCGGGCCTTCAGGGCAGCCAGCGTCATTTCGATTTGCAGTACTTTGACCACGTCGATCGACGCGAGCCCGCCACCCACCACGATCGCGCTGGGCGTCAGATCGTAGCGCGGGCCGTCGTAGTTTTTTTCGAGGTAGTGATTGAACCAGTAGATCAGCTTGTTCTGATAGACGAGGCCGCGATCGATGAACTGGTCCGCGCCCTCGACCGGAAACGCGCGATCCTTCCACGCGCCGTGGGTGAGCACGATTCCGCTGAGCCCCCATTCGGTCCGCAGGTCCTCGAAATCGAGCTCACGCCCCATCCGCGTCATCGGCACGTATTCGATATTCGGATGGTCGAGCCGCTTATTGATTTCCTCATATTCGTCTTTTCGCTGCTTAACGTGCCATCGCGGCAGCCCGTCTTCGATTTTTCCGTACGGGCGCGGGTTCTGCTCGAACACGATCACCAGCGCGCCGCGCTCCGCCAGGATCCGCGCGATTTCCGATCCCGCGGTCGCGGCACCTACTACGGCCATCACGTGGCGCGATGATTTATTTTCTGCGTCCGCCATAAGGGTATATTTGATTAGCGTCTGCCGCTTAGCGGTGCAATCTCAATCGCATGATGCGCGACTAGCGGCCAATTCGTCTTGCGCCGATGTAACTGCCATGGTTTTCTTAGCGCTTGTGATGCGTGCGGTGTGGATTGTGTTTCGACGATTTCCAAAAATCGCGATCGTCGTCTGCTCGATTCTGCTTTTCACGCGATGCACCTACGCCCCCTACTACGCCAACCGCGCCGCCGGCGGCGGTACCGATGCGGCCGAGGGCGAGCAGCGCGACCTGCCCTACACCGCACATGATTCATTTCTTCTAACCCAGGACGTGCTGCGCGGCGAGGGCATACTGTTCGAAGTCCAGCCCGGCGACAAGCTCACCACGCTGTGGAAGGATGCCGACACCGGCCCCGGAGTGCTGGGCAGTCTCGTCGGTAAGCATCCGCAGTACCGCTACGAGATTGAAGTCGTGCCGCTTACCGACCGCAGCTCAAGGGTAGTCGTCAATGTCAGGGTCGAAGACGTTCCCGAAGAGGACCTTGCCAAATACAACGCGAGCACGCGTCTCAACCTGTTCGACAAAATGACCGCCCTCGCCGCGCAATTCCCACCGTCGGGCGGTACTCCCAAAGAAGGCGGCGTCAACTACGCTCTCCTGCCCAACGAAGATCTGAAGGGACTTGCGAAGCGGGCGACCGGCAATGAGGACAACTGGCGTCAGATCGCCCAAGATAACGGCCTCAAATCACCGACCGATGGCGCCAATCTGCCCAGCATCTGGATCAGGAACACGTTGCTCAGCGGGCCGAATAAAGGTTCCGCGGGGGACAATTGAGCGGGGGACAATTAAGAAGGAGCGCGCCGGGCGAAATTTTGAAAAATCTACCGCACAAATCGATGCCCGCCCGATTGCGTTCGGGCGGGCATCGAAATAGCGCTCGAGCGCTATCGCGCGAATCAATCGTTGGGGTAAGATGCCTCGCTCGCGTCGTATTCCGGGCTCAGTCCTGCAGGACTTACTGCCGCGACCACGGCCAGAAACTGCTCGAAGGTCATTTGAAGATTGAGGAATCCGCCTTGGCAGAAAACCCATCCGTAATAGTCCAGAATCTCGTCCGGGATCATCACCGGCAAACGTGGCAGCGTTGAAACAACTGGAAACGGACGCGGCTCGCCCGGATTGATGTTGTCCCAAACGCCAGACTGGTCAGGGGCTCCGTCCGATTCGACTACGCTCACTTCCCGCAAGGGAACGACTTTACCTCTGGCAACCCGATTCATAGGCAATAACGCCTCCCGCTACCCGCGTAATAGCTTCCGTTAATAGGAACCAATTCTAAACCAAGTAGCGGCCCGGTCAAGGAGCATTTTAGATATGTTTTCACTTTTCGGTCAGTTTCGTGGGCATTTGGCACACCCGGCTCAGACGAGCGCGAAGCGTCCATTTTGGTGTAACTAGCTGAAATCATTATGTTTTCTGTACTTCAGGCTATCGTTCTAGGCATCGTACAGGGTTTGACTGAGTTCCTGCCCGTCTCAAGCTCGGCCCACCTGATACTGGTCCCCTGGCTCCTTAAATGGCAGGAGGATCCCGGGCTGGCCTTCGATGTCGTCCTTCATCTCGGAACCCTTTTGGCGCTGGTTATCTTTTACTGGCGCGAATGGCTCGAGATGGTCTTGTCGCTGGTGAATGGCGACCGCGTCCGGCGCCGCCTGCTGTTTCTTTTGATAGTCGCGTCAGTTCCGGGCGCGATCATAGGCGTCCTGCTCGAGAAACAAGCCGAGACGATCTTTCGGTCGCCAATTTTGATTTCTGTCACGCTTGCTACCCTTGGCCTTATTCTGTGGGCCGCTGACGCGTTTGGGTCGAAAAAGCGCAAAATAGACGATCTCACCTTCGTCGACGCTCTCCTCATCGGATTGAGCCAGGCGCTCGCGATCATTCCCGGCGTCTCCCGCTCCGGCGCCACGATTACCACCGCCCGCTTCCTCGGCATCGACCGCCCCGACGCCGCGAACTTCTCCTTCCTGATGGCGACGCCAATCATCGCAGGCGCCGGGCTGCTCGAAGCGCGCAAGTTCCTGCACTCGGGTCTCACAGCGCAGCTTGGATGGGGATTTGCGGCCTCCGCGGTATTCGGCCTGATCGCCATCGTCTGGCTGCTGAGTTACGTGCGGACCCACACCTACCGGCCCTTCGCTATCTATCGAATTCTGTTGGCCTTAGTAGTCGTTGCAGTCGCGTTAGCGCGAGCGTAGTCGATGCGCACCGACACCTCGGCGGGTTCGATGGCCCCGGTCGCCGGATCCAACACCACGGCTCTTCGGGCCCGCGCGTTCCAGGTGGGGCTGACGCTATGCATCATCAACACGATCATTGGCGCCGGGCAGCCCGTAATCACGAGATGGGGCGCGGTTCATCTCGACCCTCTGCTGTTCTGCACCGGAGCGGTCGTGTTCGCCACGCTATGCACGATTCCGGTTCTGCAGTTCACCGGCGAGTTGAGGCTGATCTTCGACCCGCGCTACCGCGGCCGATTGTTCATGGTCGCGATGACGGGGAGCGTGATGACCAGCCTCACCCTCACCTACGGGCTGACCCGCATCGGCGCGGTCGCGGGCGTGCTGCTCCTGCAGACCGAGCCGGTCTATTCGCTGGTGCTCTCGACGATCTTCGTTGGCGAGCGGCCGTCGATGCGCCAGATGCTCGCAACCGCAACCGTGCTGGTTGGTATTGGGTCGGTCTTCGCCGGCGGCGGTTCATTTTCACCGCTATGGGCGTCGGCGATTATCTTCACGACACCGCTGTTCTGGCAAGCTTCGCACGTGATGGGTCTGAAGCTGATGCCGCCGCTGACCCCGACCTCGATGACTGGCGGCCGGTTTCTCTACGCGTCGATTGTTCTCACCGCGATGCTGCTTCTATTCCGCCGCGACTCGCTGGTGCAACTCGCCGACCCGGCTACGCTCGGCGTCCTCATGGTCACCGGGTTTTTCGTATATTTTTTGAGCGGACTCACCTGGTATGGCGCGATCAACCGGCTCTCGCTGGCGTGGACCACGGCGCTGGTCGTACCGGGCATTCCGATACTTTCGATCCTGTTCGCCGTGATGTTCCTGGGCGAACGCGCAACGACCCGCGAGGTCGTCGGCATCCTGATTTCAGTCAGCGGCGTGCTGGCCCTCGTCTTGGGCGCTGATCCGCATCGCAAACAAACAGCCTCGGAAGCCGCCGAAGCAATCCACGAACCGCTCATCTAAGGGGTGTGAATTACGGCGGCTTCGCGAGGCGCCCCTCTTCACGCTTTCCCTAAAGCTTGGTGTCCACGTTGCTCACCAGCGTGCTGATGGTAGTGCCGGTGGTGTGGTAGCCCGCATAAACCACCACGGCGATCGACGCCAGGATGAGCGCATACTCAGCCATCGTCTGACCGCGCGCGAAACTATCGGCCTTCACATAGAGTTTTCTGATCAAGTCCATTTTTTGTCCCTCCGTCCGTTGCGTTTTCCGTTACTTTTACTATTTGTAGCAAAACCTAGTTAATATGTATGAACATACCTACTAACTAGTAGGAAAACCCGTCAAATTGACTACTAACCTGCTTCATCAAACTACAATTCACTGACTATTGGATGTACTAAATATGTCATACTTAAGTCAAGCATGTAGTATCATCTTTTTTATCTTTTAGACATAAATAGATTTGTTTTAGAGTTTGATAAATTAGTGATGTATAGAGTTGGATATCAAAACATCTCTTGCCGTCAAGGAAAACTACCCTAAAGCGGGCGAAAACTGCGCTTTCTGGTATTCATTCATCCGGCTCACTGCCCTTCTTTCTGTCTTCCAGCCGTGATGCTAAACCCTCATCCATGGCCGAAGACTTCCTGACCATCAAGCTGTACTACGACTACAAAAGTCCCTTCGCGTATCTCGCGATGCATCCCGCGTACGCGCTGATGGAATCGCATCGCGTCCGCCTGCATTACATCCCGCACGAACTCAACGTCCGCGGGGCATTCGGCGGCGAACTCGAGGAGCGGCCCGAGCGCGAATGGCGCAAAGTCCGGTACCTGTACCTCGACGCCCGCCGGTACGCGAACGCGCGCGGCATGATCATCCGCGGACCGCAGAAAATATTCGACTCGAAACTCTCGCTCATGTCCGGATTGTTTGCCGACCAGCATGGACTCTTTCGCCCATACTCCGACCGCGTCTTCGAGCGGTTCTTCAAGCGCGAGCTCGACATTGAAAACGCCGCCGCGCTCGCCGCCGTCATGAAAGAAACCGGCCTCGACCCGGACGCCTTCCAGCGCTACGCCGCTCACGAGGGCCAGCACGAATTGTCCGACGCGTTTGCGGAGGGCGATCACGACGGGGTCTTCGGCGTGCCGACTTTCATCGTCGACGGCGAGCCGTTCTGGGGCAACGATCGCGTCAAATGGATCGTCAAGAAGCTCGACGCAATGGGCCTGCGGAGGTAGTTGCCGATGACCGAGTACCAGTTTTACTCGCTTACCACCGTGGTCCTGTTTTTCAAGATGTTCGCGATCTCAAACGTCCAGGCTCTCGCCCGAACCGGCGCGAAATCATTCCCCAACCCTGAAGACGCACGATTTTTCGGAGCGGCGGCGCCTGCGGCTGACGAACTCCCGATCGTCAAACGCGCCGCAGCGGCCTGGCGCAACGACCTCGAGAACATCCCGATATTTCTGTTTCTCGCGATGATTTACGTCACCCTCGGATGCTGGCCGGAAGGCGCGTACATCTACTTCACCATCTTCGTCGTCGCGCGAATTCTGCACACAATTGTATATCTGCGTGGCCTCCAGCCGTGGCGGACTGTATTTTACGCTCTCGGAATCGCGATCTGTTTCATACTCTCCATCCAGATCTTGATCGCGGTACTCTAGAGCTATGAAACCCCTACCCGTTGGAGCCAAAGGCAAGTTTGAACAAGTGGTCGAGACGCGGCATCTCGCGAGCGAGCTCGACCCGTCACTCGCATCCGTTCTGTCGACGCCGACGATGGTCGCGATGATGGAGCAGGCCGCCATGGAAGCCATCAAGCCGTTTCTCGACGCCGGTGAAAGCTCGGTCGGCATGTCGATCGAGGTGAGTCACACGGCGGCGACGCCGCCCGGTCATCGCGTTCGCGCCGAAGCGGAAGTGACCGCAGTCGAAGGGCGTCGGCTCGAGTTTGCCGTGCGCGTCTTCGACGAGGTCGAGCAAGTTGGCTATGGGACCCATCGGCGCGCCGTAATCGACGCCGCCAAGTTCAACGATCGCCTCAAAGCCAAACAGAAAAACTAGCGCGCACGCAGGACAGCACATGGCCAATGAAATTTTCGACCGCAAAGAGGTCTACGTCGGCCGCGACTTCGGCGGTATCAGCTACGACATCACGCCCGATTTCGTCGCGAAGTACGTCGCCGGTACTGGGGACGACAATCCGTGGTACCGCTGTAGCTCACCGCTCGGCGGCCCGATCGCGCCCGCGCTGATCCTCTACGACGCCGTCTACCGCACGCTCGGATGGTACCTGCCGAATATTTTCGGCAACCTCCACACGCGCCAGGAATGGAGCCTGTTTGCGCCCGTGACGGTCGGCGAACGCCTTACGACGCGCTCAGTTATCGTTGACCGCTACGTCAAGCGCGATCGCGAGTACGTCGTGAACGAAGTCCTGGTCGGCAACGCGTCCGGGCAAATCGTCTCGCGCAGCCGCACCCATCAAAGCTTCCTGCTCCCCGAGCAGACCAGGCAGGGGTTCGTCGTCGACAAATCGCGCGAAAAGGATTCCTCGCGATCATTCAAGATCGGCGAGCGCAGTGGCGATCCAATCGACGCTCCGATGCGCAAGATCACCGATGAAATGTGCATGGCTTTTTCGGGGCCGGTCCGCAATTACCATAACGACAGGCAGAAGGCGGTCGAGCTGGGATTTCCGGAGATCGTCGTGCAGGGGATGCTCTCGGTCTGCCTCGTCGCAGAAATGATGACGAAGCGTTTCGGACTCGGCTTCCTCTTCGGCGGCAAGATGGATCTGCGGCTCGTCAACGTCGTATGGGGCAACGACGTCACCGGGCCGAAGGGCTTGATCGTCGAGCGTCACCCCGAAGGCAGCCGCTCACGTGCCGAAGTTGAAGCCTGGTGCGACAAGGCCGACGGAACCCGGACAATAGTCGGCAGCGCGAGCGCGCTGGAACTATAACTCGCCCTCGCTCGTGAGCGCGAAAGTATTGCTCATCGCTGCGGGAGTGGCTCTGTTCGCCGCAGGATGCGCCAATCGATGTGACTACGCGCAGACCAAGTGCCAGTACGAATGCAATCGCAACTACCAGGTCTGCGAACTGCACGGCAACGACGAATTCTATTGCCGAAACGAAATAGGTAATTGCACCGTGGCTTGCCAGGACGAGCGCAGCGCGTGCCACTCGTGGCTGTACTATTGAAGTAACTACTGCGCGGTAGTCAGCGCTTCGACGTCCGCGATCGACTTCGGCGTCGCCGCCGTCATCACTTCGTGACCGCCTTCGGTCACCAGCACGTCGTCCTCGATTCGAATCCCCACCCCGCGAAAACTGTCGGCGACTTCGTCGTCGTCGGGAGCGATGTACAATCCCGGCTCGACCGTGAGCACCATCCCGGGCTCGAGCACTCGCGATGCGCCGTCCACCCGGTACAGGCCCACGTCATGCACGTCCATCCCGAGCCAGTGACTCGTGCGATGCATGTAGTAGCGCCGATACGCGCCCTTCTCGATTATTTCGTCGGTCGATCCTTGCAGGATTCCGATCTGCCGCATGCCGTCAACCAGCACGCGCAGAGCCACTTCGTGCGGATCATCGAAATGTGCACCGGGCTTGATCGCGTCGATCGCCTTGAGCTGAGCGTCGAGCACTATCTGGTACAAACTGCGCTGCAAGCCGGTGAAGCGCGTGCCAATCGGCGAGGTCCGCGTGATATCCGCCGCGTAAAAATCGTACTCGGCGCCCGCGTCGATCAGCAGCAACTCACCCGGGCGCATCTCGCGATCGTTGCTGATGTAGTGCAGCGTCGCCGCGTTGGGTCCAGACGCGATGATCGACGGATAGCTCGGGCCGGTCGCGCCCTGCGAGCGAAACGCATAGTCGACCTCCGCCTCGATCTCCCACTCGCGCATCCCGCCGCGCGCCTTCATCATCGCGCGCTTGTGCGCGTCGGCCGAAATCGCCATCGCGCGCCGCATCGCGTCGAGTTCCGCCGGCTCCTTCATCAGCCGCGCCTCATGGATAATGTCGCGCGGATCGATTATCGCCGACGGCCCCATCCCGATTCGCGGCCGCATCGTCTGTGCCCATCGAATCAGTTTCATCACCCGCTCGTCGATCTTCTCGTTCAGCCCCAGCGGGTAGTGCACCCTTTCACTTTTTTCGAGATAACGCGGCAGAATTTTTTCGAGCTCGTCGATCACGTAAGCCTTGTCCGCGCCGTATTCGATGATCGCGCCCTCGATTCCCGCGCGCCTGCCGGTCCACGTCTCGCGCTCCTTGTCGCGCGGCCGCACGAACATCACGAACTCGCCGTCCGGATGCCCCGGCGACAGCAGCGCGACCGACTCCGGCTCGACGAAGCCCGTCAGATAGTAAAAATCGCTGTCTTGCCGATAAACGAACTCAACGTCGCCCGATCGCACCGCGACCGGCGCGCTCGGCATGATCGCAGTAGCGCCCGGCGCGATCGCCTCCATCATGCGCTTGCGCCGCGCGCGAAAAGTCTCGCCGTGTCCGTTAACGCCCATCGCCATTCATTACGCCACGCGCGAGTCGTTCACGCCACCCCACATTTGAGACCGCGTCGCGCCTTTCTTCCCCTCTCCCCGCGAGGGAGAGGATAGAAGGTGAGGGTCCTTGTTCAGCGCGCATTATTCGCGCGCGATTCAAGATTCTTCCTCTGCCATCATCGTAGCGCTCACGGCAGTCCCGCGCGCGGCACTTCGACCGTAGTAGTCTCGATTCTCCCACCGCGCGTCGCGCGACATTTCTCGGGATCGGAATTCGGTGCGGTCGCGACGAACAGCGTCTTCCCATCGGGACCGCCGAGCATACACGCGAACGCGTCCGTTTCCACCTTGATCCGCTCGGCCACCTCGCCGCCCTGCTTCACTCGAATCACTTCCGACGCCGTCGGACACGCCACCCAGATTGCATTTTCCGCATCCAGGCAAATTCCATCGGGCACCCTGTTCGCCAACTCGGCCCAAACGCGCCGATTGGTGAGCGAGCCGTCCGGGCCAATATCGAACGCCGTCAATCGCTGTCCGAATGACTCGCCGACCACGAGCGTCTTTCCATCCGGCGTGATTACCATCCCGTTCGGGAACATCATTTCCTCAGCCACCACTCGCGCGACGCCATCTGCTCCAACCACCACCAGCGTGGTTCCGCGCGGCTTCTCGTCCTTGTGCAAATCGAATCCAAAGTTGCCGACGTACGCACGGCCGCGCGCATCGACCACCATGTCGTTGCAATCGAACGGCGCGAGCTTGGTCATGTCGGCCACCGTCTTCAGCCCGTCGCGATCCAGACGCATCAGCTTCCGATCCGTCATCGACACCACCAGCATGCGTCCATCCGGCAACCATCCAAGCCCCGACGGCCGATTCCGCACCTCGCAGATGACCTCGCGCTTGCCGGCCATATCGACTGCGACCACCTGGTGCGCATGCATATCGGAGAAGAAAAATTTCCCCTCATGCCATCGCGGCCCTTCAGGAAACGCGAGCCCGTCGATCAAAACTTTGAGAGTACGCATAGTGACCTCAGTCCAGTGCGCCCTTCGCCCGCATCGCATCGACCTCCGCTGCGCTGTAGCCGAGCAACCCCGTCATCACCTCGTCAGTATGCTGCCCGAGGACGGGCGCCGCCGTGTTCACTTCGCATGGAGTCCCACTCATCCGCCACGGGATCCCGCAATGCTGCCGCTGGCCAACTTCCGGATGATCGCGATAGACGAAATATTTGCGCTCCTTCAGATGCGGGTCCTGTGACAGGTACTTGCTATCGGCGCACGCACCCGCCGCGACCCCGGCCGCTTGCAGAGTTTCCACCACATAGGCAACTCGACGGGTCGCGGTCCACGCACTGACTATTGCTTCGAGTGCATCTTCATTCTCTTTGCGCGCCGCGAGTGTGGCGAATCGCGGATCACTGGCTAATTCAGGTTTACCTATTGCTCTAGCCAGTCGCGCCCATTCCGAGTCGTTCGCACATACTATCGCGACCCATTGATCGATCGTGACGTCGAGGATTTTCTCCGGCAGATCGACGCATTTGAAAAGTCCGTGCGGCGCCATCAGCGGATCGCGATTTCCGTTCCGCTCCGGCTCGCGCCCGTTCATCGTGTACTCGAGAATCCCTTCTGCCAGCAGGTCCATCGCGCATTCCCACTGGCTCATATCGATATACTGTCCCTCGCCGGTTTTCGCGCGATGGAACAGCGCGCTGATTATCGCGAACGCGCCATGCACTCCCGCGTTGGGATCGGCGTAGCTGAACCCAGCGTGCATGGGAGGAAATCCCTTATATCCCGTCAACGCCGACAGTCCCGACAAGGGAACCTGGGCTGGTCCGTACGCCACGTAGTGACTATACGGTCCGGTGTCGCCGTAACCCGACAAAGTAATCATTACTACATTCGGATTTACCTTCTTGACCTCTTCATAGCCGAATCCCATCTTCTCGAGCACGCCCGCCGCGAAGTTGTTAATCACAACGTCGCTGTTCTTGATCAGCCGCCACGCCGCTTCCTTGGCCTCGGGATGCTTGAAATTCAGCGACAAGGATTTCTTGCCCTGGTTGTATTGATTGAAGTAGCCCGACTTGTTGAGGCTGTTGAATACGCCGTCGGGCCACGGCGGCAGCATCCGCGTCACGCACGGCCGGGTCTTGGTCTCGATCCGAATCACTTCGGCTCCGAGATGCGCCAGCTGCAGGGTGCAGTACGGTCCCGCCCATACCCACGTAAAATCGCAAACTCGAATTCCCGATAGAGGAGCCTTCGCCATTTCTAAATCACACCTTTGCGCTTGAGTTCCTCGAGCCGCGCCGGCGACATCCCGAGCTTGCCGAAAACTTCCGCGTTATCTTGCCCGAGGGTAGGCGCCGGCCGCCGAATTTCCCACGGCGTGCGCGCGAACTTCAGCGGCGCGCCCGGATATTTATGCGTGCCCGCGGCCGGTTGCGCGATCTCGACGAAAAATCCGCGCGCCTTCAGATGCTCCGAGTTGAGCAGGTCACCCATCGTCGACACCGGCGCAAACGGCACGCGTTTGGCCTGCGCCTTGCGGTACAAATCGAGCACCGTCTGCTGGCTGACCCATTCTTCAAGCATCGGTTTGAGCGCGTCCCAGTTCTGCGCGCGCACCAGCCGATCCTTGAAAATCTCCATTTCCGCCCATTCGGGATTTCCCATGATTTCAACGAAATTGCGCCACTGATGCTCCTCGATGCAGCACAAATAGATGTATCCATCCTTGCATTGCATCGTCTCGACCGGCTGCAGCGGCTTCTGCCCGAGGCGAGTCGCGATCATCTTCATGTACGGCCAGTACTCGAACGTCATCTCGAGGATAGATGCGATCGATTCCTGCACCGACACCTCGATATGCTGCCCGGTGCCGTCCCGCAGCTGTGCGAACGCCGCCGCAATGGTCGCGGTCGCGCCATGCACTCCGCCCTGGTATCCCGCCTGTTGTCCCGCGGTCTTGAGCGGTGGCAACTCCGGATGCTCAGGCCCTCCCCCGTTCAACACGCATACTCCGCCGGCGCACCAAATCGTCAAATCCTCGGCCCGATAGTCTCGATACGGCCCTGACAGACCGAACGGCAAAATCGACGTCATGATCAATTTCGGATTCGCGCGCCGCATCCGCTCGTAGGTGAGCCCGACGCGATCCATCTCGGGCGGCGTGACATTGTGAATCAGGATATCGGCGCCCGCAACCAACTTCTCGAGAATCTCGAAGCCCTCGGGCTTTGTGATATCGAGCGTGACGCCGCGTTTGTTGGTGTTGAGATAGAGAAACAGTCCGCTGGTCTCGGGATCCGGTTTGTCGCCCGGAAAAGGCCCGCGCGTCCGAGCGCGATCTCCGATGCCCGGCCGCTCGATCTTGACCACCTCGGCGCCCATGTCCGCCAGCAGCTTGCTGCAATAAGGCGCCGACACCATCTCGCCGACTTCGACAATCTTTAAACTGGATAACGCTCCCGCCATCTATTCTCCATGCCCAGATTCTTGCTCCCCTTCCCGCTCGGGACGGGGCCGGGGGTTAGGTCTCCGGGACCACCTGACGGAACGGCTTGACCTCGACGCTCGCGAACACCCCGCTCGTCACATAGGGATCGCTGTTCGCAAACGCGATCGCTTCCGCCTCGCTCTCCATATCCACAATGATAAGACTGCCGCTGCCGTCGGTGAATGGCCCCGCGATCTTCACCTTGCCCGCGTTCACGAGCGGCCGCAGATTCTCGAGATGAGCCGGCCTCACCTTGGGCCGCAGCGCGGCGCCGTCGGGTCCGTCATGGCCGATAATCACGAACAACATTGCATCGTCCTTCTGAAAGAATACGCCGGAATGAGTCGATGTTACTTAGCACGGTCCACCCAGTCCCGCAAAATTAACGCTCCATCTGATCCAGCAAATGCAAAATCACCCCGATCCCCGGAATGTTCACTTCGAGCTCCTCGGCGAGCGTACGAATCACGCGCACTCGCCGCAAAGCTTCGCGATCGTATAGCGCCTCGAGCCGACCGTGTACTCGATCGACGCGTACCGGCGCGATCAAATCCTCGCGCTCCCACGATGCCAACTCGCGCTCGCTGATTCCGCCTACCGCGCAGAAGACGCTCCGGCTCATCAGCACCACTTCGCCGCGAGTCGAGCTTTTATTAGATGAAGACCGCCGCGCCATCGCAATTCAGCTCCGCATTACTTCGACGCCATCAGTTCCGCCCGCGGGTCAGGAACCCCACGCGCGTTTAGACTGTCGGCCAACTGCTGCATCAGCGTGCGTTCCTTCGCGGTCAAATCCGTCGGCGCGAGCACTTTCAGTTCGTAGAGCAGGTCGCCGGCCGGCTCCTTGCCGCGGGCAGGCAGCCCGCGACCGCGCAGCCGCATCACGCGTCCCGTCTGGCTGCCGGGCGGAATCTTAAGCGAAACGCGGCCGTCGACCGTCGGCGCGGTGATTTCGGCGCCGAGCGTCGCTTCGTAATCCCACACCGGCAAATTAACCCGGATGGATCGGTCCACGAGCTGAAACACCGGATGCGGCTCGATTCGGATGGTCAGAAAAAGATCGCCATTCAAATCGGGACGCGGCGCGCGCCCGCCCTGTCCCTTCAAGCGCAACTGCGTTCCATCCGTCACGCCCGCCGGAATCGTGACTTCGAGCGTGCGCCGCGCCTGCACCACGCCGCTCCCGCCGCAGGTTGGGCAAGGCGACGCCGATCGAATCACGCGCGCCTTACCCTGCTTCTCCTCGCGCGAGATCATCCCGGTGCCACCGCAAGTCGTGCATTCGTCCTCGGCGACCAGATCGAGCCGCCGCTTGCCGCCCTTGACCGCATCCAGGATCGTAATCCCGACGTCGGCGTGCAGGTCCGGCGCGCGCACCGGCTCGTTCGCAAAATCGAAGCCGGAAAATCCGCGCGACGAACGGCCGCCACCGCGTCCAAAGCCGAAACCGCGTCCACCACCACCGCCACCGCCGCCGAAAAATTGCGAGAAGAAATCGCTGAAGTCGCCACCGCCGCCGAAGTCTGCGCCCGCTCCAGCACCGGCTCCCGCCGCCCGTTGCTGCTGCGCGTATCGGCGCATCATCTCTTCCTGCGACACGCCATGCTCCCAATCGGCGCCGAGCTCGTCGTACTTCTTGCGCTTTTCGGGGTCGCTGATGACCTGGTAGGCCTCGTTTATCTGCTTGAATTTGGCCTCGGCTTCCTTGTTGTTGGGATTGACGTCGGGATGGAATTTGCGGGCGAGCTTGCGGTAGGCGCTCTTGATCTCGGCGTCGCTCGCCTTTCGGTCAACGCCGAGAGTCTTGTAGTAGTCTTGAAATTCCATCCGGTCTGCTCAGTTTGGAATATTTCAGTAATGGCCGACTATGCTAACTCGCCAACCTCGATGAGCAAATCACGCGTCAGGCTGTGATTGCGCCGACGCCGATGCGGTCGATTCTTCCGTCAGCGCCGCCATCCGCGCCTCCAGCGTGCGAACTTCAGCGTCCAGCGCCGCCTGCCGGCGCCAGATGAAAACCACATACAGGAAAATCACCACGAAGATGATGCTGTACGCGGCGAACAGGTATCCGAGGTGTTCCATCAAAACAATTTAATCACTTGCTGTCCGACAGTGCCGCGTCGGCAAATGCAATTCTAACCGCCAGCGCACCCATCCTGCTGCGCGTCCGCAACTGGGCAAAGCGCAACATCAACAGCCACGCCCACAGCGCGGTGAATGCGGCCAGGCACACAAGCAGCGTCGCGACCATCCGCGGGTCTTCGAGTCCATGCCCACCTTGCTTCGTTACCAGCACCGCGGGATGGATCGTGCGCCACAGCCGCACCGACGCAATCACTATCGGCACGTCGAGCGCGGCGACGATTCCAAGCACGGCCCCGAAGCGCGCCACTTGCGGCGTGTCGTCAGCGCTCGCACGCAGCATCAGGTAGCCGCCGTACATCAGCCACAGGATGAAGGTGGTCGTCAGCCGCGAGTCCCACGTCCACCACGTGCCCCAAATCGGCTTGGCCCAAATCGAACCCGCGACGATCATGAGCGTGCAGAAGACCATCCCGGTTTCGGCGGCGGCGTAGCCGAGATCGTCCCACAGCTGATCGCCAAGCCACAAATAAAATATCCCTGCGATCGCGACAATCCCGAACGACGCGAACGCGACCCAGGCCAGCGGCACGTGAAAATAAAAGATCAATTGCGCGATTCCCTGCTCGGCCTCTGGCGGCACGTAGTCGAATACCATGAACAGCGCCGCGATCATCAGCGCGAGCGTCATGTACCCAAGCCCATTGCGAATCGCGGAACTATTCATGCTGGGCAAATCGACCTCGCCTCCTTGCAATCACGTTTCATCGAAAAAATCAGTCCTCACCTACCACATGCTCAAACAACAGGTAACCGGCGGTGACGAAAAGCACGTCGAACGCGATCATGATCTTCAGCCAGTCGCCCATCGACTCGAGCGGCGCGCCCGCCAATGCGGCGGCGCTCGCCTTGACGCCCGCGATCAGAGCCGGCACGAAAATCGGCACGGCGAGAATCGGCAATAACATATCGCCGCCGCGAGTGCGTCCCGTGATTGCGGAAAGCAGCGTCGCCAGCGCGGAGAACCCGATCGCGCCGAGCGCAAGGATCGGCGCAAGGCGCGCGATCGACGCATCGAACTCGAGATTAAAGAACAACACCATCAGGATCACCGCGCCCACTTCCGCAACTGCCATAAAGATCAACGCAGCGGCGAGTTTGGCGGCGTAGAGCGTGCCAGGATCGAGCGGGCTGAGCAGCAGGCCGCGAATCGCGCCGTTGTCTCGCTCGGCGAGCAGCGCGCGGTTGGCGCCCAGCATCCCCGCGAATACCATCGCGACCCACAGCGCTCCCGCCGCGGCGTCGACGCTGCGCACGCGCGCCGCGTCGAGCGCGAATACCAGCACCACCAGTACCAGCATCGACAGCGCGAGCAGCGCGAGCGTGCTCTCGCCGCTGCGAAGCTCGAGGCGCAGATCCTTGCGCAGCACCGCGGCAAATCCAGACACGTTCTACCTGCCGAGCAGCGAACGGATTCGCCCGCCGCGCCGCACCTCCTCCTTATGCACGTGCGGCTCGAGCCGGCCGCGCGAAATTTCGTAGGCCGCGAAGTCCACACCCTCGATTTCGGGAATCGCGTGAGCGGTCGCTATCACCGAGGCGCCGCGTTCGATTGCGCCGCGAATCAGCGATGCGATTATTTCGCCGCCCTCATGATCGAGCGACGCGAACGGCTCGTCGAGCAGCAGCAGCGCAGGCTCGGGAAGCATCGCGCGCGCGGCCGACAAGCGCTGCTCCATCCCGCGCGAGAAGGTACGCATGCGGGAATCGGCAACGCTGGCCAGGCCGACTCGTTCAAGCCACAGCTCGGCGGACGCGCGCGGGTCGGCGAGCGAAAACAGCTCGGCGTAAAATTCCAGATTTTCGCGTGCGCTCAAATTCGGGTAGAGGAAGCTCTGATGCGCCATCACTCCGATTCGACGCCGGTAGCGCGCCGCGAGTTTGCGCGTGTCCTGCCCGAAGATGAGCGCACGACCCGCGCTCGGCGCTTCCAGTCCCGCGAGGATTCGCAGCAGTGTCGATTTTCCAGCGCCGTTGCCGCCAATCACGAATGCTCCCGCGCCCGGCATCAAGCGTAGCTCCACATCTCGTAGTACCGGCGCCAGACCGTAAGTCTTTGCGAGGCCGTGAGCCTCGACGACCGGCGCCGCCATTATTCGGTCCGCGCGATCGCGCCGCCGAGGGGCTTGATCGCGATACCGCACTGCGCGCAGAACTTCGAGTCGACCGCGGCACGCGTCCCGCATTGCGGACAGAAGCTGATCTTGTGCGACTGCGACGAGGGCGGCGGCGGCGAAGGCTGCGGCGGACGGGCCGGTTCGGGGTGCAAGACCAGGGTCGGTATCGGATCGATGCGGCGCGGCTGTGAGGGTCGGCGCGGAACCGGGGCTAGCGGCGTCACACTCGGCTTCTTCGCGTTCGAGGTCTGTGCGCGGATATTCTCGGCCGCCGCCATCGCGGTCAGCGCCCGATCCTCGAGCGCCTTGTGCATCGATTGGTAATCCGCATCGGACAGCTTGCCCATCTCGCGATCGAACTCGAGTTCGCGAAGTCCCTGCACTGCCAGCGCGCGATCATGTTCAAGGCGCTCCGCCTGGAGCTCGCTTATCGACTTTGCGCGCGCTCCCACCAGTCCGATGCCGAGCGGAGCCGCGACGAACAGCGCGACCCCGGCGACAATCATCGCGGCGGCGAGAATGAACACCGGCTACCTGCGCTCCTCCAGTTCTTTTTCGAGTTTGCGCCTGAGCTCGGGATCGAATGTCGCTGGATCCGCGCCAGGCTTCGAGTCGGCGGGGGTGGACGGCTGATTCGAATGCCATCGACCCACCGCCAGCACCATCAAGCCGCCGCCAAGTGCAAGCGCGATGAACGGCATCGTCCACGCGAGCAGGTTGAAGCCCTCGGTGGTCGGTGCTGACAAAACTTTCTCGCCGTACTGACGCCGATAGAAGGCGATTATCTGCGCGCGAGTCTTGCCCTCGCCAATCATGCGATCGATCTCGCGGCGGGTCGGTACTGAGAAACTGCAGGTCGGCATATTGCAGTTGGCGACCGTCAAACCGCAGCCACATTGACAGGTCAAACCCTCAGAAACCTGCGCGTTGGTTGGAGTTTCCGACGCGAACGTTTCACGTGAAACGTTTTTCAGTTCAGGAGAAAGAAAAACGAAGAGTGCAACTACGAAGAAAACAACCGACGAAGCGAATGCGAGTTTCGCCCGCATGAATCAATCGCCTCCGGGCGCAACGTCAGCGAGTTCGCGCGCGCCCGTGGATGAACGGCTGAGCGCGGTCGCGATCGCGGCGCGCTCGCGCACGTTCGGCCACATTACGATCACCGTGCCGATGACCATCATCAGGCCTCCCGCCCAAAGCCAGAAAACCAGCGGCGTCAGAAATACTTCGAAGGTCGCGGTCTGGCCGCTGTCATCGATTCCGGCCAGGACGACGTAGAGGTCGCTTGCAGGCGTCGAGCGGATCGCGACTTTAGTCGCGGGCTGCTGCGGGCGTTTGAAGAAGAGCTTCGCCGGCGCCATTGTCGTGATCTCACGGCCGTCGGGACGCAACACCTCGACCAGCGCAGTCGCGCTCTCGAGATGAGGCGTGTCGGTTTCCTCCAAACCCTGGAAGCGCAACGTGTACGAACCGATCGTAAAGCTCTCGCCGGCGTGCACGCTCTTTTTCACCTCGGTGCGGAAGAACGACGAGCCGACGATTCCGACGAACGCGACGATCGCGCCGACGTGAATTATGTAGCCGCCGTATCTGCGATTGTTTTTGGCGACCAGATTGACAAGCGCTTTGGCGCGCGGTTCGGCGACCATGTGCCGGCGCGCGTTCATCCCGCGGCGAAACTCGACGAGCACGGTGCCGAGCACGAACGCGGCGAGCGAAAAGGCTGTCAGCACATACCATTGGCGAAGTCCCGCAACGGCGGCGACGATCCCGGTCGCGACGCCGATCGCGACCGGTGCGGCGAAACTGCGCAGGAGATTACTGGTCGTCGTGCGCCGCCACGCAATCAGCGGTCCTATTCCCATCAGGAACACGAGGCCGAGCGCGAGCGGTCCGTTGACGCGATTGAAGAACGGAGGTCCGACGGTGATTTTCACCCCGCGCACCGCTTCCGACAGCACCGGAAAGATGGTGCCCCAGAAAACTGCGAACGCGATCCCGACCAGCATCAGGTTGTTGAACAGGAACGCTGCCTCGCGCGAGAGGTACGACTCGAACTCGGCGGGACTGCGCAGTTGCTTCGATCGGAAGATCAAAAGCGCGGTGTAGGCCAGCGTCACGGTTATCAGGAAGCTCAAAAAATAAGGGCCGAGGCCGGACTGGGTGAACGAATGCACCGATGAGATTACGCCGCTACGCGTGATGAACGTGCCGAAGAGCGTGAGTCCGAAGGCGAGCCCAATCAGCGAAAGGTTCCAGACCTTCAGCATGTCCTTGCGCTCCTGGATCATCACCGAATGCAGGTACGCGGTCATCACCAGCCACGGCATGAAGGCGGCGTTCTCGACCGGGTCCCATGCCCAATAACCTCCCCAGCCGAGAACTTCGTAGGCCCATCGCGCGCCGAACATATTGCCGAGAGTGAGAAAGAACCACGAAAAAATCGCCCATCGCCGGGTCGAGCGAATCCATCCATCGTCGAGCTTGCCGGTGATCAACGCGGCGGCGCCAAACGCGAACGGCACGGTCGCGCTGACATAGCCGGTATAGAGACTCGGCGGATGTATCGCCATCCAATAGTTCTGCAGCAGCGGATTCAGGTCGGATCCTTCGGCAGGAACTGTCGCGAGCAGATCGAATGGGCGCGTCACGAAGTTCAGCATCAGCAGGAAAAAGATCGCGACGCCGGCCAGCACCGCGAGCGCATACGGCGCGATCTCGGGATTGCGGCGCCGATTCTGGAACGCCGCGATCGAGGTGAAGATCGAGAGTAGCCAGGTCCAGAACAGCAGCGAGCCTTGCTGTCCGCCCCACAGCGAGGTGACTTTGTAAACCGTCGGTAGCGTGGTGCTCGAGTATGCGGCGACGTACTCGAGCGAAAAGTCGCTGCGCAGGAGCGAGATCCAGAGCACGACCACCGCAATCGTAACCATCGC
The DNA here is from genome assembly GCA_963850125.1 of uncultured delta proteobacterium. Lineage (GTDB taxonomy): Bacteria > Desulfobacterota > Binatia > Binatales > Binataceae > Binatus. The sequence continues at coordinate 390,778 of CAWKKB010000010.1, forward strand.
GCACATCGCCCAGATTGCGTGGCGCGCGCTGACGACGAAATCGGGCGCACCGCGGCGCGCGCCGTAGATATTCGCGACGATGGAATAGACGGCGAGAATCAGCGCGATCGCGAGCGCGAGGTTGCCAAGTTGCGGCATCGAAAGTTCCGGCAGTTATTGTGATTGCTTAGGCTTGTACTTGGAAGGGCAACTCGTCATCACCTGGGTCGCGGCGACCGCGCCGTCGGCGCCGAGCTTGCCCTCGACGATAACATCGCGGCCGGGCGCGAACATGTCGGGCTTGGGCTCACCGGCGCATACGACGCGAAACGAGACGGGATCGGACGCTACGACGGGTTTGACTGGAGTACCGGCAGCGTCGACGTCAGGAATCGGCACGATTTCAAATTTGAGGGTGAGCGAATTCGGATCCCAGTTGATTGTCCCGGCCTTGACGCGGCCGGCAACGCGGAGCGCCTGCCCGTCCAGCTCGCTCTGGCGCGCGGCCACCTCGGGCACAGTGAGGTAGTATTCTGACGTCGTGCGGATCGCGCTGAATATCAGGTAGCCGATTGCGGCGGCGATCAGTCCGACGCCGATAAAAAATCGTGGACGTATCCGCATTGCGTTGTAATTGTAGTGAAACCCGCGGTGGGTTTCACGCTTCCTTCGGCAGGGGTGACCCCTGCACCCAGGAGAATCGCGAAATGTTGAGGACAACATTTCGCTCTCAGGGTCGGGTAGAGGCGGCGGCGTGGAATTACCTCGTCCGTTACTTTTACGTGAGAGGCATCAAGATTCGGAGTCGGAGTCGTCGGAATGCTGATCGTGGGGACCGAACGCTACACCGCGTTTTGAGGCTTTTATGAAATCCAGCAGCTCGATTACTTCGGGAATCAGTGCGGCGGATTTTTCCAGGCGCTCGATTGCGAGTTTCAGATTCTGCCGGGTACCAAACAGACTCGTGAAGGCGTGCCGCAGGGCGTGAATCGATTTTGACGGGATGCCCGCGCGCTTCAGGCCGACCACATTTATTCCGCGCAGAGTGTGGGTGCCGTCCATGATGCAGAATGGCGGGACGTCGCGGCTGGTGCGCGACAGACCGCGCATCATCGCGAGCCGCCCGATGCGCGTGTATTGATGCACGACGCAGTTGCCGGAGACCAGCGCGCGGTCGCCCAGCTCGACCCATCCTGCGAGCAGCGCGCCGCCGGCGATGATGGTCGAGTTGCCGATTCGGCAATCGTGCGCGACGTGCGCATTCTGCATCATGAAGTTGTCGTCGCCCATAATGGTGACGTCGCCGTGCTCGCTGCCGCGATGGACGGTGGCAAATTCGCGAAAGACGTTGCGATTGCCGATTTTCACCGAGCGCGCGGCCCCGGTGTACGTGAGATCCTGCGGCTCGTCGCCGATTACTGCGCCGGGATGGAGCACGTTGTCGGCGCCGAGTTCCGTGATGCCGAGAATCGTGACGTGACCAATTAGTCGAGAGCGCAGTCCGATGCGGATTTTACCGTCGATCAGGCATAGCGGACCGATATCGACGCCGGCCGCGAGCTCGACGTCGGGACCCACCTCCGAGGTCGGATGAATCCGCGGCGGCGCCTCACCCGTCAATTGAGCAGCCTGCGCTTTTTCAGGTCGTCGTGATGCTCGTTGTCGGCAGGCGTGGTCGAGCCCTCGACCTTGTAATCGCCGGAGGCCCAGGTGCCCAGATCGATCATCTGGCATCGCTCGGAGCAGAACGGGCGGAAGCGATTGCGCGGGGAGAGGTCAGCGGGCTTTTTGCAGATGGGACACGTCATCTCATCTAAAAAATTGTCAGATGAGCGCGCGACGCGCAACGACGCCGCGAAGATCCGCAGCACCCTCAGCCTACCGACCGCGAACTATCGCTCAGCTGCGCTCAGGGATTGTAGCCGCCGCGCTGGACGAAGACGCTGCCTTTGGGGCCGACGCGCACGCAATTCACATCGGTGCGATTGAACTCCGGTGTACAAAGCGGCTGATCGACGGCTGGACATTTGTAAAGGTTCGCTTCGAGCTGTTGGCACTTTTCGAGCGCGAAATTGGCGTTCATCGGCTGTGCGGGCGGCTGATCCGCATTCTGCGACGAGCATCCGCCGAGCGTGAGCATCCCGAGCGACGCAGCCAAGGCCGCGACGGGAATGATTCGCAATCCACCTTTTCCAATTTTGGAGATAACAATTTTTCCGGTCCGCATCGTGTTCTCCTCTCAACCGGGTTGAGGCGGGCATCCGCCAGTTTTTCGATCCTAAGCGAGCCGCGCGGCAGGGATCACGCGCACACGGATTAATACACGATGGCGGGGCTCCCTTAAAGAGGCATCTTCCGGCAAGGCGACAGCCTCAGAAGACGTCGCTGCCGCATCGATCGTCGCCGCCTGAGGCCTGAAAAATGTTCCACTGCACCTGGTACGCGTAGCGCTCGAAGTAACACAATTGCATCGTATGGGCGGGACCCTTGTAAATGAAACTGACGTGCACCTGCAGGTTGGATTTGCCGGCTTTCACCGCCTCGTACTTATCCGGCGGCAGGCTGATGTAGAAGAAGTGCGGCACATTCGGCGATACAATTCCCGCATCCAGCTCCGACATCGCGCCGGCCGGGGGTTTGATGACCTTGCCATCGACCACGGCGTGAACGCTCAAGATGGCCTCGAGGGCCGGGATATTCCCGAAATTTTATAGTTGACCATGATGATCGGATGCGACGGGTCTGCGGTCTGGAAGTTAACCCGCTGAACGCCAAGGAACGGGCGGTCGGCGACCGCGAAGATCGAGCTGGTGACGAGGGCCGTGCGCCAAGTGGCATAGGCGCTGAAGAACGTGGCGAGCACCATCAGGAGCGCCATGAAGTCGCCGAGCTTGATAGCCTGCGCCAGCCTGGCGGTCAGCGAGCGCTCGGAGCGGATGATTTCGCGATCGCGGCGCTCGGCGGAGGCTTCGGCGTGCGATTCGCGTTCGGTTTCGGCCATAGCGGAACTGTATAGCCCGACTACGGCACGGCGAACCAGATCACCGCGAGCGGAGGCATCTCGATCGCGATCGAATGCCCAAATCCGTGCCACGGAATCGGGGCCGCCTCGACCCCGCCCATGTTGCCGACGTTGCTTCCGCCGTATGCCGCCGCGTCGGTATTGAGAATCTCGCGATAGAATCCGGAATTCGGCACGCCGACGCGATAACGGCTGCGGAGCACCGGCGAAAAATTTCCGACGCAGATGATGCGGCGGCCGGTGCTGGGCGCGACGCGCATGAACGCAATCACATTGCTGTCGGCGTCGTCAGCTTCTAGCCATCGAAAGCCGGCCGGGTCGGTATCGGCCTCCCACAGCGCGGGCTCGTCGCGGTAGATGCGATTGAGATCGCGCACCAGCACCTGCAGCTCGCGATGGTCGGGGTACTCAAGCAGGTTCCAGTCTATGCTCGAGTCGTGATGCCACTCGCGCCACTGCCCGACTTCCTGCCCCATAAAAATCATCTTCTTGCCCGAGCGCGCCCACATATACGCGAACAGCGCGCGCTGATTGGCGAACTGGCGCAGGCAATCGCCGGGCATCTTGGCGAGCATCGCGCGCTTGCCGTGCACGACCTCGTCATGCGACAGCGGCAGCACGAAATTTTCGCTCCACGCGTAGAGCAGTCCGAAGGTCAAATCGCGATGGTGATAGCGGCGGTAGATCGGATCGAGCGTGAAGTACTCGAGCGTGTCATGCATCCATCCCATGTCCCACTTGAAACCGAAACCGAGGCCACCCATGAAGACCGGGCGGCTGACTCCGGTCCATGCCGTGGATTCCTCGGCGATCATCATGATGCCGGGGTTGAGGCGATAGACATCCTGGTTGAGCTTCTTGAGGAATGAAATCGCGTCGAGGTTCTCGCGCCCGCCGAACGCGTTGGGAATCCATTCGCCTTCGCGCCGCGCATAGTCGAGGTAGATCATCGAAGCGACCGCGTCAACGCGCAGGCCGTCGGCGTGGAACTCACCTAGCCAGTAGAGTGCGCTGGCAGTCAGGAAGTTGCGCACCTCGGCGCGGCCGTAGTTAAAGATGTACGTGCCCCATTCAGGATGGTCGCCCTGGCGCGGATCGGCGTGCTCGAACAGCGCGGTGCCGTCGAAGCGGCCCAGGCTGAATTCATCCTTGGGAAAATGCGCGGGTACCCAGTCGATGATCACGCCGATGCCGCGGCGATGCATCTCGTCTATCAGGTAGCGCAAGTCGTCGGGACTGCCATAGCGCGAGGTCGGCGCGAAGTAACCGCTGACCTGGTAGCCCCACGAGCCGGTGAACGGATGCTCCATCACCGGCAGCAGCTCGACGTGAGTGAAGCCCATGCTGGTCACGTAGTCGCCCAGCATCGGCGCCATCTCGCGATACGTCAGCGGGCGATCGCCCTCCTCCGGCACCCGTCGCCACGAGCCGAGATGGACCTCATAGATCGAGATGGGACTTTTGATCCATTCACGGCGCGCCCGCTCTGCAAGCCAATCTGCGTCGTGGAACTCGTATTTCGATTCGGTGACGATCGAGGCGGTTGCAGGGGGCACTTCCATTCTTTGCGCGAATGGATCGCTTTTCAGCAGCAAATTACCGTCGCGCGTGCGGATTTCGTATTTGTAATTCGCGCCTGCCCCGACACCCGGGATGAACAATTCCCACACGCCCGTGCTGCCGAGCGTGCGCATCATGTGGACGCGCCCGTCCCAGCGATTGAAGTCGCCAACCACGCTGACGCCGCGCGCGTTCGGCGCCCACACCGCGAACGAGACACCGCGGATGCCCGACATCTCGCGCAGGTGCGCGCCGAGCTTGTCGTAGGCACGGTCGTCCTTCTGCTCGCCCCACAGATGAAGATCGAGATCGCCGAGCGTCGGCAGGAACGAGTACGGATCGTAAGTCGTGACCGATCCGCCGTCGGGATAGTGAATTTCGAACTGATAAGGAAAAATCGCGACGTGGCCCTCGACCGTCACCTCGAACAGTCCAGCCGCGTCGAGGATGCGCATCGGCCGCGGCGCGTCGCCGGGCACGATCAGGTCGACACTCGACGCCCCCGGACGAAACGCACGGACGATGAGCCGATTGCCTTCGAGATGCGCGCCGAGAATCGAATGAGGATCGTGATGCACGAACGCCAGCAGCCGTTCCAGCTCGCGCTCTCGATACGGCGCGCTTGATTCGATGAGTTCCGCTTTCATTTCAAGTGCGAAGTCTAAACGATAGATTCGTCGTAAGCGACCAGCGTCCGGATGGAGATAGACGATGAGTTCCACGCCTAACCCAAAGCAATCGAACAACCTGCCCGGCTCTGATCCGTTGATGGGACAGCTCGAAGTGATCGAGCCGGGAATCGCGATGTTCCACGGCTTTGCCAACGTCGCGTTCGCATACGGGCGCGGCGAGATGGTCGTGGTCGATACCAGCTCGCGGCAAATGGGCGCGATGGCGGTGCGCGCGATTCGCGAAGTCAGCGAGGAGCCGTTCGCCTTTCTCATCTATACCCACGGCCACGGCGATCACGCGTTCGGCACCGAAGCCTTCATCAGCGACGCGATCACGCGCGGGCATGCCCGGCCGAAAGTCTGGGCGCACGAGGACGTCGCCGGCCGCTTCAAACGCTACGCGATGACCCGCGGATGGCAGTCGCATATCAATCGGCTCCAGTTCGGCGGCGCTTTCGCAACCGACGGACTCTTCGAGCCCAAGTCGTTCAGCCATCCCGACCTGGTTTATCGCGACCAACAATTTCTCGACCTGGTGGGCGAGCCGGTCGAGCTGCATCATGCGATGGGCGAAACGGACGATGCGACCTGGGTCTGGATGCCGACGCGGCGGCTCGCGATGGTCGGCGATCTGATCGTCTCGTCGATGCCGAACACGGGCAATCCCAACAAGGTGCAGCGTTACACGCTCGAATGGGCGGAGACGCTCGAGGCGATCGCGAAATGCGCGCCGCGCTACGTTCTGCCGGGCCACGGACCCGCGTATCGCGGCGAAGAACTGTGCGAGGAAGTGCTGAGCGAGACGGCGCGGGCGCTCCGGCTCATCCATGACGAAGTCGTACGGCGGCTGAATGCGGGCGAGTGGCCGGTGGATATCGTCGAGGCCGACATCTCGATTCCAGCCGACCTCGCGGCGAAACCGTACCTGCAACCGATTTACGGATGCGTCCCGTTCGTGGTGCGCGACGTCATCCGGCGCTACGCCGGATGGTGGTCAGGCGAACCCTCGCAGATGTTCCCGGCGTCGCGGAAGGAACGCGGCGCCGACATCCTGGCGCTCTGCGGCCGCGACGCGATCCTCGCAAAAGCCCGCTCACTCAAGGATGCTGCCGACCTGAAGCGCGCGCTGGCATTGGCCGAGATAGCGCTGAACGCGAATCCGTCCGACTACGAAGCGATCAGGTTGAATGCAGAAATCCTGGAAGCGATGGCATCCGGCGAGCGATCATTCATCGCACGCAACTTTTTCGCCGGCGCCGCCCGCCAACTCCGCGATCGCGCGAAGTAGGAAGCCACTGTGCGGTTCAGCGACAGCGACGACGGACATGAGATCCAGCTGCGCGTCGGCGACACGTTCGAAGTTTCGCTCAAAGAAACGCGCACCGCAGGATTCAGTTGGAGCGTCAAATCTGCCGGAGCGCCAGTATGCTCGATCGTCGCCGATTCGTTCGAAAATCGAAGTGCCACACCAGGCCAAAGCGGCACGCATCAGTGGAAGTTCAGGGTAGATGCGCCCGGTAGCGCTACCATCGAACTGATCTACGCACGCCAGTGGGATAAATCAGCGCCAGCGCGAACCTACACATTGAGAGTTCGCGCCGGCGAGTAGTCACCCTGCTTAGTTGACGACGCGGATCGTCCAGAAATCGTCGGACAGATCCGACTGGGTTAAATATGCGTAGGGTATCGTGAAATACCCCGCCATTCCCCAGCCGGTGCCCCACGAGTTGCGCACGATAAACCGCTGCTGGCTGTCGTCGTACCCGACCGCCATCACCGCGTGGCCGCCCACGGTCTTCTCACTCGGCGCAGGCATCGGCACCACGCCCGTGCTTGCGACCTGCTGGGACTCGAAGCTCTCGTATACGGTGAATCCGAACACGAACGGATATCCGGAGGCGAGACAGCCCTTCATCTGCGCCAGCGTCTGTGCGACCCGCTGGTAGCTGACCGCCTCATGTTTCTTCGCGTCGGCGTAGGCCTTGGCGGGCGGTTTGTCCATGAACTTTGCGATGTCGTACGGCCAGTCCTTCTCGGGCGCGTCGCCCTGGTGCGCGATACTCTTGATACCGTCGCGAATCTGTGCGCCGCTGTCCGAGTTGACGGTGCCCTCGATCACGCGCTCGTTGTAGTAGATGAACAGCCGCGAGGGCAGAAACACCGGCTTCTTCTGCTTCATCAGATCAAACTCGACGGCGGCGGCAATCGCGTTAGCCGTGCAACTGCCGAGCTGGCCCTGGTCGTAAACCGGCGGGCATTTGGGGCGAAGGTCCTCCTTGGTCGGGAACGTCGCCAACTTTACCGGCGGCGCGGCGTAAAGCTGGTCGCGATGGTCGGGAAGATCCGGAACCCATCCATAGTGTTTTTTCTGCGGCATCGTTTTTCACCTCCATTTCGTTCGTAGAGAGTTGCTATTAGACCTCTCGGTCATTTTGAATGCTTGTCGCGTCGTGTGCATTCCGAACACAGTTGCGACCGGATATCGTCGCTTGGAACGCAACCGCGTTCTTTCCGTGGCGCGCAGCCTCTCAATAAGAAAGGCGTTAGTTCGGGCTGAACAGAATGTTCAGCGCACTTGAACGTCGAAGAAAAACCGGGATTTAATGCAGCGATCATCAGGAAAATTCTCGAATTCTTGAGGAAGGAAAACCGGACGATGAGGCCAGGACGCAAATGATCTTTCGCGAACTTAATCATGGCAAGTGCAAAACTTATCTTGCGATCTCCGAAGCGACCCGCAAGGCCGCGATCATCGATCCAATCCGTGACAAGATCGAGCGCTACCTCGCGGTCCTCGCCTATCACGGATTACGCCTGGACTTGATCATCGACACCCACACTCACGCCGATCATCGCAGCGGCGCGATGGAATTGGGCGCCCTGGCCGATGCGCCCGTCGCGATGCATCGTCTCGCGCCCGCGCCGCACGTCGCTATTCACGTCGAAGACGGTAAGGCGGTGAAAGTGGGCGACGAGGAACTCCGCGTCCTGCACACGCCCGGCCACACGCCGGATTCGATCAGCCTGGCCGCGAAGGATCGCGTCTTCACCGGCGACGTGTTGTTCATCCACGGCACCGGACGCGCCGATTTTGCGGGCGGCGACGCCGGCGCTCAGTACGATTCGATAACGCGCAAGCTGTTCACGCTCCCGGATGAGACCCTGGTTTTTCCAGCGCACGATTATCGCGGACATACTCAATCGACGATTGGGGACGAGAAGCGCTCCAACCCGCGGCTGGCCGGCAAAACGCGCGACGACTACATCACCCTGATGAACAACCTCGGCTTGCCGCTTCCCGACGGCATCCAGGAGGCGCTGCAGCCGAACGAATCCGATCTCGACGCCGGCACGCTCAAGTTCCCGACGCTTTCGCAACTCAACCAAGTGCGACTCCTAAGTGCCGCGGAGCTGCGCGATCGGCTCGCCGACCCGAATCCTCCGATCCTGATCGATGTTCGAGAGGAAGAAGAGTACCGCGGCGAGCTCGGTCATATCGCGGGCGCGCGCCTGATCCCGCTCAAGGAGCTGCCCGATCGAGCCGAGGAGCTGGCGAACGCGAAGGGCAGCGACATCGTCGCGATATGCAGAGTCGGAGTTCGAAGCGCCACCGCCGCCGCAATTCTCACCGGCCTCGGCTTTGAGCACGTCTGGAACCTGAAAGGCGGCATGCTCGAATGGAAAGACGCACAGTTGCCAGTCGAGCGCGGCTCCTGATGTTCCCCTAAACCTGGTCCTTGTCGAGCGCCGAGCTCCATTTGCGCGACGTGCGTCCTTCCCAGCCGCGCTTGTGGTATGCGTAGCCGACGATCAGCGGCACCGCGATCGTCGCCTCGCAGTACACCATCTGCTCGTAGGTCGTATCGACCTTGCCCCAGCTGCTCGCCTCCTTGAGCGTGCTGCCCGAGAGCGCGCCGTCGCGCACGTCTGCGACGGTGATTTGGATCGCATACTTATGCATCGGCACGTCATGCCCCAGCACTTCAGCCGCGACCACGATATCCTGCGCGAAATTTTTCGGCACGCCGCCGCCGATCATGAACAAGCCAGTGCTTTCGTTTTTAACCTTGAGCCGCGTCAGTTCGTAAAAATCCTTGGCGCTGTCGAGCGAGACCTTGGGTTTGCCGTGACGCGCCGCCTGATGCGCGACCAGTCCGAATCCCGCCGAGCAGTCGCTGAACGCGGGACAGAAAATCGGAACCTCCTCGCGATAGGCCTCGAGCACGATACTCGTCCCGCTCTTCGCGCCGGTCTCCCCGAGGTACTTGCCCATCTCGCCGACGAACTCACGCGACGAATACGGACGCGGATCGAGCCGGTCCGCGATTTTCTGAATCGTCTCGTCGCACACGCGCAGTTCGTCTTCGTCGATCAGCGTGTCGTAGATTCGATCGATATGCATCTCGCGCAGCTTGTCGTCGTCGAGCCCATACTTGAAACGATCTTCAGCCATCCAATGCTTGAATCCGAGCGCTTCGAAAAAATCCTGGTCGACAATGTTCGCGCCGGTGCTCACGATCGCATCGACCATGTGATTGCGAATCATGTCGGCGAAGACCCGCTTCAGCCCGGCGCTGATGAGGGATCCCGCAAGGCACAGGATCACGCCGCAGTCGCGGTCGCGCAGCATGCGATCGTAAATCGTCGCCGCACGATGCAGATCGCGCGCGCTGTACGCCATCTGCCCCATCGCCTCGACGATCGGCACGACGTTGTCGCGCGTGATATCGACGTGCTCGATCGGTTTTTTCAGAAAGTCAGACTTGGCACTCATTACGGTCCTCGCGATGTATTCGATTTAATCGCCGATAGTAAGCATCGGCCATGTTGTACGCTACTTGAGCGGCCCGATTCCGCCCAGCCCGGTCCAGTAGAGCATGAAATATAGCGTGCCGAGCCCGATCAGGAACGCGAACGCGATGATATCCGCGGGCGTCACCGGATACTCGATAAAGGTCGTCGGCTCATGGCTGAAGCCGAAGCCGCGCGCTTCCAGAGCCATCGCCATGTTGTTTGCCTTGCGCAGCGCGCCCATGAAAACCGGAATCACGACCGGCACGTAACGTCGCACGCGCTCGAGCGGCCCGCCCTGGTTGAAATCGTAACCGCGCAGCCGCTGCGCATCGACGATCGTCACCGCCGAGTCGATAAAGAGAGGCACCAGCCGAAATGACAGGGAGATCGCGAAGCTGACGCGATACGGCACGCGCATCCGCTGCAATCCGTAGGTGAACTCCTCGATTTTCGTGGTCGAAAGAAACAGCACCGACGCCGCTAGCAACTCCGCCAGCTTAATCCCGCGCCCGAGACCAAACTTAATCGAAAGCCGGGTGACCTTTATCGCAACCGTATGCGCGCCGAAGTGAAACAGCGTCAGAGTGAAGAGCGGCGTTCCCCGCTGATAGAAGACCATCCACATCAGCGTGGTCGTGAAAATCAAAATCACGAACAACCATCGCAGGCGATAAAAATTCGGCCACGAATCCGTAAGCTGCGCGATCCAGAGCATGATCACCCCGATCGGAACCAGCAGCGCGATCGGGTTGTCGACCCAATACACCGACCAGAACATCACGAACAGCGAAAAGACTTTGACCGTCGGATGCAGCCGATGCACGAACGTGCCGCGATCGATGTACAGGTAGATCGGCATCAGGCGCGCCCCTTTACCCACGCGACGAATTCGTCGGTGGTCAGCGCGAGCGTGCCGAAGCGGCGGCTCAGCTCGGTGATTTCCGGCGCGCGAAACGACGACGAGTGCAGCAGCTCGTCCTGCGTGAAGAACTCGCGCACGCCGCCGTCGAAAATTTTCGCGCCCTTGCGCATCAGCACCACTCGCCGCGCATACTCCGCGACCAGCCACGGCGTATGCGTGATTATAACGATCGCGATTCCGGCGCGGTTGAGATCGCGCACCAGCGCCATCATTCGAAGCTGCTCGCGATGGTCCAGCCCGGTGGTCGGCTCGTCGAGAATCAGCATTCGCGGCCTGAGCACGAGCACACTCGCAACCGCCAGGCGCTGGCGCTCGCCCTTGCTAAGCAGGAACGGGTCGCTCTGGCGCTCGTCCTGGAGGCTTACAGCTTCCAGTGCCTCGTCGCATCGCCGCCGAATTTCATCATCCGGCAAACCGAAATTGCGCGGGCCGAACGCGACTTCATCTTCGACGGTGGCGGCGAAAATCTGATGGTCCGGGTTCTGGAAGACGTATGCAACTTCGCGCGCCGTCTCGGCCGGTCGAATCTGCGTGCGGTCCTTGCCCTCGATCGTGATGCGCCCGGTAGCTGGCTGGAGCAGCCCGACGATATGCTTCGCGAGCGTCGTTTTGCCGGATCCGTTCTGCCCGACGATCGCGAGGAACTCTCCAGCTTCGACTTTGAGATCGATCGAATCGAGCACGCGCGGACCGCTCGCATAGCTGAAGCTGACGTTCTCGATTCCGATGAGTGCCGGACTCTTTGAGGCGACGGTCGGCGGATGTTCAACGCGAAAATCGGCGGTTCCCTCGACTAGAGTTTTCGCTAGACGCGGGTAGGTCTGCAGGATGGCTTCCAGAGCCTGATCGACGTCTTTTGGTTGCGCGTCGATCCCGAGCAGCTCGAGTGCGTGACCGAGTCCGGGCGGACGCACGCCGCACGCCGTGAGCAACCCGGTGCCCGCGAACACTTCGGAAGGTGGACCGTCGGCTGCTATTTCACCCTCGCGCAGAACCACTATCCGATCCGCGGCGCGCAGCTCCTCGGACTCGTGCTCGATTACGATCAAGCTCAAGCCTTGCGCGCGCAGCTTTTTGATCAGCTCGAAAACTTCCGCCCTGCCCTCCGGATCGAGATCGGTGGTCGGCTCGTCGAGCACGATTACCGACGGACGCAACGCAAGCACCGACGCGATCGCAAGCCGCTGCTTCTCGCCGCCCGACAGCGACATCGGATCGCGATGCTCAAAGCCACGCAGCCCGACGGCCTCCAGCGCAGGGAGGATTCGCCGGTCCATCTCGGCGCGGTCCATGCCGACTTGCTCCATCGCGAAGGCGACTTCGTGCGCGACGTTGGTCGAGAACAACTGCGACTCGAAATCCTGGAAGACCATCCCGACCTTCGGCGCGAGGTCGCAGACGCGGAGATGCTCAATCGATTCGCCTGTGATGCGAATCGCGCCGTGAAAATCGCCGTCCTCGAACTCCGGAATGATGCGATTGAGGCATTTCGCGAGGGTGGATTTGCCGGCGCCCGACGCGCCCATCACGCCGATCATCTCGCCGGCGTTCTGCGCGAGGCTCACCGTTCGAAGCGCAGGGCGGTCGCCGTCGTGATAAGTGAACGTCACTCTCTCGACAGAAACGGCATGCGCGACAGTATTCGCTGAAAAAATTTGAGCGTCGGTTTTCACATCATGAACAGGCCCGCGAACGCCAATAGCAGAAGCGGGCCGACGATTATCAGGACCGGCTTATCGTACGGGGCGACGATCATCCACGCGGGCAGAAACTTCGGCGTCCAGTATCCGGTCGAAAGCAGGTTTCCAAAAATCCAGGCGCCCGCCTCTCCCGCGATCAGCAGCGCGAAGCCGGCGGCTCGAATCGGCACAGGCTTGAGTTTCACCTCCGGCATCATGTCGGTGTAAAGCATCCGGCCTTTTTTCACTCGTGGATAGACGGCGGCGAGGATGAACGGCGAGAGCGCGAGCGCGGACACCATGTTGTTGAAGATGATCACGTTGCCGAGCATCGCGAACGGCCGGATGACGAGCACGTTGTCGGCCCATCCGACCAGGTCCGCGCAGAGCACGCTCGCGGCCAGGCATGCGATCACGTATTTGAAAATTATGAGCGGCGAGCGGAGAACCGGACTCTCGCCGCGCGCAATCAGCTCCCAGACCTTGTACGGAATCCACCCGTAGGCAAGATTGGCGAGGAATCCGGCGATGTCGCCGGGCGAGACTCCGCCGAAAAAATCGCCAATCATGTTTCCGATCGCGGAACCCCATGCGGCCGCGGGTCCGAACAGGAACGAGCACACAACTGGAATCGCGTTCGCGGGACGCAGTTCGGTGACGCCGGGAATCAGGGGGACGACCTTGAACGGTACCAATACCGCGGCGTAGAGGGCGGCCGAGATCGCGCACAGCACGACCATCCGCGTGTTGCGCCACATCAGGCGAAGATCGCTCATCGCGACACACGCCGCCCGCGCGCAACGATGCGCCCGCTGCGCATGCCTGCTATACGAATCAAATGATCGACAGCCACCTTCATCTCGACGCTGACCAGTATCCCGACCCTTCCGGCGCAATCAAGCGTGCACGCGATGCGGGAGTGTCGGCGATGGTCGTGCCGGGAGTTGGGCCTGCGTCGAATCGCGCGGTGATCAAACTTGGTCGGAATTTTCGGGGCGTCATTTTTCCGGCATTAGGATTTCATCCTGAACGGTTTGAACATAGTGAAGACGAAGCTCGCGAAGCGCTCGAGATGATCGCCCGCGAGCGTGATTCGATTTACGCCGTCGGCGAAGTCGGACTGCCTTGGTACGGCGAGCGGGCCAGCGACGCTGGCGTGCTGAACGCGGCGAGGGTGATGCTCGCACGCTTCGCTCGCGCCGCCGTCGCGCTGGATTTGCCACTGATACTGCATGCGCCCCACGCACGCGCAGCCGACGCGCTCGCGATAATTCGCGAGGCTGGAGTGACGCGCGCGGTATTTCATTGGCACAAGTCCGATGAGCAGACGACGCGAGAGATCCTCAACGCCGGATACTTTATTTCGCTGTCGCCCGAGGTTGCATACCGGGCGCGCGACCAGGATCTCACGCGCATGCTTCCCGCGGACAGGATTCTGGTAGAGACCGACGGCCCGTGGCCTTACGGCGGCCAATTCGCGGGGCGCTTGACCGAGCCAGCGATGATCAAGGAGGTGGTCGCCGCAATTGCGCATCTGCGATGCACTACTTTCGAGGAAATCGCGACGTCTACGACAGCCAATGCCCGCGCGCTGTTTCGAATCCGTGAGTAATTAATATTTGTGAAATCCGCCCGCGGAGTGGATAGAATGGATCGACATGCCGATCTACGAATATCGATGCGAGAAATGCCGGCGGATCAGCAGCGTTCTGACCACGCGCAGCAGCGAAAAGGTTGAGGCGGTCTGCACGCATTGCGGCCGGAAAAAGATGAGCCGGCTGATGTCGCGGTTCGCGATGCCGCGCAGCGAGGAATCGCGGATGGAGGCGCTCGCCGACCCGTCGAAGATGGGCGACGTCGATGAGAACGATCCGAAGAGCGTCGCGCGGATGATGAAACGGATGGGCAAGGAGATGGGCGACGAGTTCAGCGGCCCGGAGTTCGATGAGGCGGTGGAAGAGATCGAGAGTAGTGGTGATTTGGGGGATGAAGGGTCAGGCGAGGATGATTTGTAGCGGGGAACCTAACCCCTACCCGAGGGGGAAGGGGAACCGGACGCGAGAGAGATCTGCTAGTCGGCTTCCAGCATGACGATCGCTGCTGCGGCCATGCCTTCGCTGCGGCCCAGGGCGCCCAAGCCTTCGGGGCTCGAGGCTTTTACATTGATGCGGGATTGATCGGCGCCGAGTGCGGCGGATAGCCGTTCGCGCATCGCATCGAGATAGGGCTTCAGCTTGGGCGCCTCGGCGAAAATTGTCAGGTCGGCGTTGCCCAGCCGCCATCCTTTGCCACTCGCGAGCTTCCCTACTTCCGCAAGCAGCACGATCGAGTCAGCGTCTTTGTAGCGCGGATCGTTGTCTGGAAAATGACCGCCGAGGTCGCCCGCGCCGAGCGCTCCGAGGATCGCGTTGGCCAGCGCGTGTGCTGCGACGTCGGCATCGGAATGCCCACGAAGTCCTTTGCCGTGCTTGATTTCAACGCCGCCGAGCACGAGTCGGCGCCCCGTTTCGAGCGGATGAAAATCGAATCCGTTGCCTACGCGAAAACGCGTCGCCATCGTTCCTATCCTCGCGCGCAGAATCCGACGGGCGCATTATTCGCGCTGCGCCTGAATGCGTTGACAACCGCTATTTCAGCCGCCAAGCTTTTGCTCATCGCCCCTTCAGGAGGATCGCCCGCGATGCCCGCATTTGCCAAGAACCCGAAAGTGATCATCGGCACGCTCGTGGTCCTGTGGGTGGTGTACGTCATTTACGCAAACTTTCAGATCGAGATGGTGACCTTCTACCTGCTGCCGTTCAATATCCTGAAGCTGCAGCTCAGACTCTCGGCGGTGATAATCGGCGCTGCGATTTTCGGCGCCGTCGCAACCATCGTGATTCACTGGCTATGGATGCGGCCCTCGAACAGTGTGTCGTCGGCCGCATCCTCGCCGCTCCCGCCGTCGAGTCCTCCAAGAAGCAGCACAGTAGCCTGAGCGCCAGCCTTCAACAGCGTTTCGGTTGACGGACCGATCAGCAAACCGTCGGCGCGCGAGAGCGAACTCAAAATCCCCGAGCCCTGGCTGCCAGTTGGAGTGGCCCTGTAGCTGTCTCCATCTCTTTCGAGTTTGACTCGCACGAACTCGGTCAGGTCCTTTGAAATTTTGATGTCGACGGCACATCGAGCCTTGACGCGCGGCAAACCGACGCGCCGTTTCCCGCCCATCTTGAGAAGCGCGGGACGCGCGTACAGGTAGAAGCAGACGAGTGTGGATACAGGGTTGCCCGGCAGGCCGAAAATCGGCCGGTAGCCGACGGTGCCGAACTTCAGCGGACGCCCCGGCTTTTGCGCGACGCCGTGAAACAGCTGGCGCATCCCGAGCTCGTCGAGCGCGCCCTTGACGTGATCGAACTGCCCCACCGAGACGCCGCCGGTCGAGAGCATCGCGTCAAAGGTCATCGCCTCTGCCAGCCGATCGCGAATCTCGCGGGCTTCGTCACGGGCAACTTTCAGGATGACGGCATCGGCGCCAGCCTCGCGAACCGCGCCTGCCAGCGCATAGGCGTTGGAATTTACCACCTGCGCGCCGACGGGCGCTTGATCGACGTCCACCAGCTCGTCGCCGGTCGCAACGATCGCGACGCGCGGGCGGCGAATCACTTCGACCATCGCGCGGTTCACCGAGGCGAGCATCCCAAGATCGGCAGGCGTGAGCGTCTTGCCTGAGGACATAACAAGTTCGCCCAGGCGCAAATCCTCGCCACGCGGCCGGATGAAAGCGTCCTTCTCGACCGAAACGAGAAATTCGACCAGGTCGCCGGTGCCGCGCGTCCGCTCGACCGGGATGATCGCGTCGGCCCCTTCTGCGACGGGCGCGCCCGTCATCGTGCGAATCGCTTCGCCTGCGCTGAGGCGGCGGGTCGGCATTCGCCCGGCACCTACAGTCTCGACCACGGCCAGCTTGACCGGACTCGCCTCGGACGCCTTGGCGAGATCGGCGGCGCGGACTGCGTAACCGTCCATCGCGGAATTGTCGAAGCCGGGGATGTCGCGTGACGAGCTGATATCCTCGGCGAGCACGCGTCCAGCCGCGTCGAGAATTGGAATCCGTTCGACGCCGAGCGGAGCCACGTTTTCGAGGACGATTTGCAGGGCCTGGTCCGCGCTAATCATGCGGAAGAAAGAATACGCGGCTTTGGTGCGCGATAGAACCGCGCGTCAGCGCTCACTCGTCAGTGGTCGTCGTCGTGGTCCGCGTCGTCGTGACGGGCGATGCGGGTACGACGGTCGTCTTATATGGAGGGCCCAACGTGGTGTAGCCGGGGTTGTAGTCGGTGGTCGTCTGCTTCTGCACCGTGCCGTTGCTGAACTGAGTCGTGACGGTAGTCGAGTTCGCGGTCGGCGGCACTGTGTTCAACGCCGTCGGCACGTGAACCACCTGCACGGGCGGATTGTATGCAGTCGTCTCGGTATCGCCACAGCCAGCCAAGCCGACGGCCGCCACGCCGACAAATCCAGCCATCACTAGATTCACGATATGTATGCTGATTGTCTTCTTCATAATCGTATCTACCGTCCCTATGATCGCTGCCTGGTAGAGAACGCAAGTGACGTGCCTGAGGGATAATGCGGGGGCGCTACTCCAAGTCGTTGAGGCGGAATTCCTGATTCGGAAAATTTTGCCGACGATTTGGAGATAGTTGCCCCGACGATTGTTCCCCTTCCTCCGATCGGGGGAAGTGGTCACTCTATCCGGCGAGTTCAGAACCGATACCGGCTCCGCTCGCGCAAAGCTGTCCGAGACCAGAAGCCAAGTCCTACCGCTCGCGTTGCTCGCTTGGTCAGGATGACATGGGAGCAGTACGACCCGACAATACCGTCTGAGCAAGGATCTAAAAGAGCCTGAAAAGAATTAGAACTCGACGTGTTCGGCGCTGACGGGCGTTTGTGAATCCACTGGGACGCGGACGCTGTACGGGTGATCGTCGGGAGGAACGATATCGCGCAGCAGGGCCGGGTTGAGCTCATGCAAGCGCTCGAGCGTCGTCCCATGATTGAGCGCGATACGGCTGAGCGGGGTGCCTCCGGTCACCGGCAGCATTTGGTACGCCGGCGGATCGTCAAGCTTGATCGGAGTGATTCCGTAGCTGTCCGCATGATGCGCGATGTACGCAACCGCCATGAAGCGTCCCAGCAAGCCGCGAGTTCGCCGCGGCAGACGGCTTCCAAACCGCTCCATCTTGCGGCCGCGCAGCGACCAGTAGCGATTGATAGCCTTGTCACCGTTATTCCACGCGATAAGCGTCACGGGCCAATCATCGCCAGCTTCGTCATGCAAAGTGGCGAGATACTCGGCCGCCGCTTTGGTCGACATCACGGGGTCGCGGCGCTCGTCGACGTAGTCGTCGATTCGGAGGCCGAAGCGCTTGGCGGTATCGCTCGTGAATTGCCATGGACCTTGACCCTGTTTGGAAAATTCGCTCTCGGCGAACGCCAGGTAAACCAAGTCGTCGGGGAGGCCGTAGCTTCGAAGGACGCGGACCATATCCTGCAAGTAGGGGTGACTACGGTCGAAGGTATCCTGCAGATGGTAGGGGGAACTCATGAAACTGGAAACATAGCGCCGAACGGCCTGATTAAGGAGAATCGGGAATGGGGGAACGGGCTTGGGCAACGGCAGGACGTAGGTGGTCTGGATTGGCTGCGCGCCAGCCTCGGCCGGAGTTTCCAGGTCAAAACCCATGCTCGGTCCTGCCAAGCTGGGCGAGGTGACCCCGGAGGTACCGTCGGGACCGTCAAAGTCCTCGGCAAAGGCACGAGTGGACGCCCATCCGGCGACGATCAAGACAGCCACCAAGGCAACAAGCACTCGATAGATAAGCTTAGTCTTACGCATTCTCCCCCGAGAAGATGACCCCAACCGTACCGACCGATTTCACCGGGATCAAGCAATTAGAGGTGCATAACCTATAAAAAAGCCTAATGATCAAAATTCACAATGTTAATTCATCGTTGAGAATGCTCGTAAATCTTGGCGGTGGGAGGCCGAGTATTCTGCTCCGTCAGGTTTATCCGAATCTCGTTCTTTATGTTACGGTTGGTAAATCGTTCCAATCGTGAACGCGCCTGCCCGGGGACAAAATTTGAATCTCTGGCACGACATCATCGACAGCCTGACCGACGCGATCCTCGTGCTCTCGCCCGCGATGGAACCCCAGGTAGTCAATCCTGCCGCTGAGACGATGCTCGGGGTTTCGCAAATCAGCGCCGCTACCGTGGCCGACCTTGTGCGTCAGAACGATTGGCTCGGGCGAATGGTTGGCGCATGCCTCGAGAGCGGTCAGGACCTTGGCGACACCGAGACCGTCTTGGCGACCGGGCCTCGGGAGCTGGCGGTTCGAGTCGAAGTGTCGCCCCTGCTGAACGCCGAGGGACGTCCGGGCGGAGTGATTATTCTCCTGCACGACCTGTCTCACGAAAAAGGCGCCGCCGAGGCTGCCATCACCGGGGATCTCAGCCTGCGTCTGTCGCCGGCCGGGCTCGCGCACGAGGTCAAGAATCCGCTAACCGGAATCAAAGGAGCGGCTGAGCTGATGGCCGGCATGTTCCCCGATGACGCGCGTGCGCAGCAGTACTGCAGCGTCATCCTCGACGGCGTGAACAGGATTGCGTCGCTGGTCGAGCAGGTGCTGATGGTCAGTGGGCCCCAACGGCTGACTCAGTTGCCGGTCAATATCCACATGGTGCTGCACCAGGCGATGAGGATGGCGGGGCTGTTCCCGCAACCGCCCGAGGGACTCGTGGTGCTCCAGGATTTCGACCCGAGCCTGCCCGACGTGGTCGGTGACGCGGGCGCGTTGGAGCGGACGTTTCTCAACCTGATCAAGAACGCGGCGGAAGCGATCGGTGAGTCGGGCACGATTCGGCTGCATACGCGAATCGAGCGCGAGTTCAGGATGACAGCCGAAGGACGCCGTCGTCAGTTTCTGCGGGTCGAGATCAGCGACAGCGGCGTCGGTATCCCGGAGGATCAGCTCTCGCAACTGTTCACGCCGTTCTTCACCACCAAGCCTGCCGGTACCGGCCTCGGCCTCGTGCTATGCCAACGAATCATCGCCCTCCACGGCGGCAGGTTATGGGCGCAGCGCGGCGGCGTCGATCGGGTCAAGGGTACGCCGGCATCCAATGGGATGACGTTCAAGGTAACGCTGCCGATGATGCCTCCGGCAAAACGCCCCCACTGAGACTTCGATTCTATCGCACCCTGGACCTCTCGGGTGACGAGTTCGCGCAGCCAATCGAGAATTTCAAGCCGCTTTATCGCCTCGCGAAGTATGGCGATGTTCGGTGAGAGCGTCTCGCATGAGTTCCTGAACTTGTACAAGGCCCGTTGCCTGAATGAGAAAGAACTCGATCAAATCCGCGAGAACGGCCTTTCGGATTAAAGCGCGGCGTTCCGCGGACGACTAGCGCGCAGGTTCCGAATGGACCCCCTCTTAGAAATTTCGCGATGGCGAAGCTGAGAAGCAAGGGCGTATCCGCTCGGAGGGCCATTTGATATTGGCCTGAGGGTGGATTCGTCGGACCCAGGCGACACCCGCTCCCAATCGAGCACCGCGCGATGACGCTGCGCGTCACTGGGTTGGCCTGCTGCGCGTTTCTTCTGAGCATCCTTAACACCTCCAACGTGTGTCAGGCCGCGACCCGTGCCAAGCCGGACGCCAGCAGTCGCCTGTTGCGGCTCGCGTCTGAGCAATTCGGGAATCTGACCGCGGCCGAGCGATCTCTGCTGTGGTTCAGTGACGCGATGAACATCGACCGCGGCGCGATCGCCGTCGCCGGACCCAGCTCGAATCCTGCCGATCCCGGCAACGATCCGGCGCATGTCGGCGAATGGGATGCGCAGCGTAATGTGCGCGCCGCGCTCATCCGATGGATGTGCGCTGATCGTCGCGCGATCGAGCTTGAAGACCCAGGCGGCATCCGTGTGATGGGCGCGCGCATCACCGGCGGCCTCGACCTGGCGCACCTCCACGTGCCTGCGCCGCTGGAGTTGAGGAACTGTTCGATTCCGGAAGAAATATCGCTCGATGCGACCGAGATTCCAGGACTGAGCCTGGACGGCAGCCATACCGGCGCGATTTACGCTCAAGGAATAAACGTGACAGGCGAGCTGGATATGGGCCGCGGCTTCGACGCTTCGGCTGAGGTGTTGATGATCAAATCGACGATTGATGGTCCAGCTATGTTCAGTGGCGGGCGTTTCCGCCATTCGATCGCGCCGCGCGAACTTCCCCCCGAGTGGGCCGAACTTGAGTCACAAATGAAGGTGGCGTTGAACCTTCACGACGCGCAGATCAAAGGCACGGTTGTCATGAGCAATGGCTTTCAGTCGGATGGCGCAATCGTGATGGACAACGCGTCGATTCTCGGAGACTTCCTTGCTTGGGGAGGGCGCTTCATCAATCCGAACCGTTACGCAATATGGGCGCCTCAATGCGTCTTTTCCCACGATGTTCACCTGAGTGATGTCATCTTCCAGGTTCCTGCGCCGCACATCGCGGTAGTTGACGGCTCCCTGTACTTCTTCGGCGCGCGAATCGGTGGAGCGTTGGACGTGGCCGGAGTGAAATTCGCCGGCGCACCTTCCGACGATCACGGTCTCGAAGCCTCGCACGCATCGATGCAGAACCTTGTCACTATCGGCGCATCGTTCGGCGGCGACGCATTCGAGCATTTGAACGGCGCCGAAATCCAATTCATCTGGGACGATCCGGCAAGCTGGCCGAAGCCGGGAAAGCTCGATATCGGACAACTGAAGTACCAGGCGTTCGGCGCGCTCAGCCCGGTCGACGTCGCGAGCCGGCTCCACTGGCTACAGCTGAGTGCCACTTCCTCTGACCCGCAACCCTATGACGAGTTGGCGAAGTACTACCGCAGCGTCGGAGACATCGGCTCCGCCACGAAGGTGCTGATCGCGCGCGACGATGCGATCTACAGTCGCGCCAATCCGATACGACGAGCATGGGGCAAGTTTCTGAGAGTCACCATCGGCTACGGGCATGAGCCGCTGCGCACCGTCCTTTGGATGCTGGGGATCGTACTGTTGGGCTCGGTGCTGGTATCGATCGGAGCGCGGGCGGGCGTGATGCGTCTAACGTGGCCGGAGACCGCAGCACCTCCCGCCGGAGACCCTACATCCGGTCTGAATCCCCTGCTCTATTCGCTCGACGTCTTCCTGCCGTTCGTGAACCTCCACCAGGAACATTACTGGTGGCCGGACGAGACCGCTTCGGGCGAGTGCGCGATGTTCGGGCGAAGCGTTCCGGTCCGCGGATCGCTGCTGCGTTACTATCTGTGGCTGCAAATCATGGCCGGATGGCTGCTGAGCGCGGTTTTCATCGCAGGATTGACCGGCCTGATTCAAAACGACTGAGAGACGCCGTGAAGTGATCTCGGACCGTGACTGGCTCAATTTGCGGTTGCTGGTTTTATCTGAGAAAAATCCAGCTCAATGGTTTCTGGATGGCCGTAGATTGATATCGTAACGCGCGCCTTCCCGTCTGACGGCCGCACTTCCTTAATGGTCCCGTCAAAATCGGTCCAAGGCCCTCCCGCTACCTTAACCTTGTCGCCGATTGCGAGCATTGCGAGAACCTCCTGCTTTCACCGAGCTTTGAGTCCGGCTTCTGTCAGTCGTTGCTCCAGTACTGGAAGGCGGTCGTGGCCCCAGAACGGCTCGTTTTCGAACACGAAGATCGGCACGCCGAAGATATGGTCGGCGGCGGCTTCTTCCTGCGCGCGTTCATAGTCGGCTGCGCCCTCGCCCGCGAGATAGGCACGATATTCATCGGCCGATAGACCCGTCGCGGAAACTACCGCGGCGACCTGATCCGAATCGTCCGGTAATAACTCGCGTTTCCAGAAGAGTTCATAAACCTTGAGATTGAAAGGCAGCAGCCGGTCATGCTTTTGCGCGAACTGACCGCCGATCAGCGCGATCCGCGTGTCATAGACCTTGAGCTGACTCCGAATCACCAGTCCGCGTGACTTCGCCCAGCGCCGTGCGTCGAGGTACGAGTATTTGGTCTTGTACTCCGAGTAGAGGCTGCGCTGACCCTTGTCCTTGACGCGCAGTTGGAATGGTATCCAGCGCACGCGAACGTCGTAGCGCTTCTCCAACTCGAGTCCCGGTTCGAACGCCAGGTAGGCGAACGGACTTTTGTAGTCCGAATACATTTTGACTTCTCTGGTCGCCATGACTGAGACTTCAATTCATCAGTTCGCCGTAGTCAACCGCGCGCGCTCAGGCCGGCGTGAATGGCTCCATCCCAAGTAGTTGTTCGCTCAGGTTCCAAAGACGATCCGCCGCAAGCGGATCGACCGCATGGGGCATCACGCCGAGCGCCATCGATCCAATCGGGTTGGACGCGAGCTCCTCGGTCACCAGCGGGGCAATGTCGCTATTCTGGCAATAGACGCCGCCGATGCCGTCGAGCTGCGGACTCGTCGCGCACCAGACGCTCGTCGCCGCGCCCTGCTCTACAGTCTTCAGGTTCCTCACCGGGTCGATGATGGGATTCCCATCCTCATCAACGAAACCCGCCGCGTGAAGTATATCCCGCGATACGTACTTCGACAGTCCCGTGTTGACGATGCTGCCCGGATGGAGCGAGAAGGCACGCACGCCGTGCGCCTTGCCCCGGTCATCCATCGCCAGCGCGAAGAGAATGTTGGCGGTCTTCGACTGCCCGTAAGCCATCCAGGGAATATAGTCGCGGCGTTCAAAATTGGGGTCCTCGAACACGATCGGCGCGCGGCTGTGCGCCCACGCCGAAACCGCCACCACCCGCGCGCCATTCGCTTTGCGCAGCGCCGGCCATAGTCGCATCGCGAGCTGGAAATGCCCCAGGTGGTTGGTCGCGAAATGCAGTTCGTAGCCGCGCGCATCGCGGATCAGCGGCGCGCCCGCGATGCCCGCGCTGTTAACCAGGATGTGCAGCGGCTGTCCGGAGGCAAGAAACCTCGCCGCGAACGCGTCGATCGAGGCCGGATCGAGCAGGTCCATCAGCTCGATCTCAACATCGATACCTCGCAGCGTGCTGGCCGCCTTCTCGCGATCGCGCGCCGGTACGATCACTCTGCAACCAGCAGACCGAATCGCGCGCGCGGTTTCTATGCCGATGCCAGAATAACCGCCCGTCACGATCGCAACCTTGCCGGACAGGTCGATGCCGTCGATAACGTCGGCGGCCGTCGACGCCGCGCCGAACCCGGACCCGGCAGGTTTTTGCAAAGTGTCCAACGCACATCCCTCCTGAACTTGAACTGATTCGATAAGGAATGTACGTCGGCTCCGCCGGACTATGAATGCTTAAAAATCCGTATTACCTGCGCGAAAGTACGAAGCAGCACGTAATTCTCTACACCCATGTCGTCCTGACGAGCGGACATCGCGAGCAGATGGACATGGCTTCTGGCCTCCGGACAGCGGCGCGTAAGCGCCGCCAGTTCCGGTTCTGGAAATCGCGAAGCGATCCTTTGCCGCTCAATTCCCAGGACCGATCAGAACTTCTCTTTAAAGGGACGGACCTCGAGTTCCATCGTCCACGCGCTCGGATCCTGGTGCGCGAGATGCCAGTAGGTCTCTGCGATCGCCTCGGGCTTGAGAAAGTCGCCGTCTTTCAGACTCGGCTTCAGTCCGCGCGCTCCCGGGATGTCGATGCTGCCATCCACGTTGATCCACGCCACGTGGATACCTTTCGGACCAAGGTCGCGAGCGAGTGATTGCGCCAGTCCGCGCATCGCGAACTTCGCGGGTCCGAACGAGACCGACTTCGGCCCAGCCTTCACGCCCGCGGTTGCCCCGGTGAAGAGCATCGTGCCGTGCCCGCGCGCAATCATGCCGGGCGCGACTTCCTTGGCTGCGATGAACGCCCCGAGGGCATTGACCCGCCAGTCCGCTTCGTACTGATCGGGCGTTATCTCGGTGATAGATCCGAATTTGCCGCTGCCGGCATTGTAGAGCAGCACTTCAGGCTCGCCGAGGTCCTTGCGAATTTTTCGAAACGCTTCGGTTATCTGCGCGGAATCGCTGACATCGCAACCGAGATCCAGCACAGTGGCCCCGCTTTGCCGAACCTCGCCAGCAAGTGCTTTCAGATAATCAGCTTTGCGCGCGAGCATCGCGACCGGATAGGCCGCAGCAAAGCGACGGACGAGTGCAGCGCCAAGGCCAGGACCAACTCCAATAACGACCGCAACCGGCTTGCTCGATAGACTACTCATATTCGACTCCTCGGTGATGCGTGTAGAAAGATATGTTTCTCCGAACGTAGCCTCCGGTCCAGCAGCAGTACCCGTTCCGTCACGATAAGCCCCGTCCCATCATCCTGATGGAGCGAGCAACGCGAGCGGATGGAAGGATGACACCAAAAGTGACGATGCCGGAATCGCGATGCGCTCTTCTTGCTGTTGCCGCCGCTCACCGATCGATCGTCGCCATTATCCAATCGGCGTAGCGCTTGCCCGAGACTTTTCCCGGCGCCAACGCGTCGTCGAGCGTCTTCATCTGCGCCGGATCGAGCCGCACGCTCTCTGCGGCGACGTTCTCTTCAAGATATTTCCGACGCTTGGTACCGGGGATCGGCACGATGTCCTCGCCCTTCTGCAACAGCCATGCGAGCGCAATCTGCCCCGGCTTCGCGCGCTTGGCTGCGGCGATGTCGTGTACCGTCCGCGCCGCCTTCACATTGGCGTCGTAGTTCTCGTCCTGGTAGCGCGGATCGGTCCGTCGAAAATCACCTTCCGGATATTCTTCCGCGCGCCTGACCTCGCCCGTGAGAAAGCCGCGGCCCAAGGGACAAAAGGGGACGAGCCCGATGCCGAGCTCGCGCAGAACCGGAATAATTTCCGGCTCCAGATTCCTTTCCCAAAGCGAGTATTCGCTCTGCAACGCGGAAACCGGATGGACCGCGTGAGCGCGCCGAATATTCGCAATGCCGGCCTCGGAGAGGCCGAAAAATCGTACCTTGCCCTGCTTGACCAGGTCGCCCACCGCGCCGGCGACGTCCTCGATAGGCACCGCCCGATCGACGCGATGCTGATAGAGCAAATCGATGTAGTCTGTACGAAGCCGGCGGAGGCATCCCTCCACCGCTTCACGAATATGATCGGGCCGGCTGTCCGCGCCGACGATCCGATTGCCATCGAAACGAGAGCCGAATTTCGTCGCGATCACCACTTTGTCGCGCCGACCCCTGAACGCTCTGCCTAGCAACTCTTCGTTGGCAAAGGGGCCGTAGTTCTCCGCCGTGTCGAAGAAGGTGCATCCCAGTTCGATCGCGCGATGCAGCGTTGCAATCGACTCACTTTCATCCGCCGGACCGTAAGATTGGCTCATGCCCATGCAGCCAAGCCCAATCGCCGATACCACGAGTCCCTGGCTGCCAAGTTTGCGCCTGCTCAAAGCCATGAATGCGTTCCTCCGGTACGAATAGAGATCAAAATAAGCTCCGCTTCCTGAACTTTGAATGCTTGAAAGTCCGCATTACTTACGCGAAAGTGCGGAAAGACTGCGATGGGTGGGCGCAAGAATCCGACGTGAGGCTGGCCGATGAGTATCTGTAGCAATCTGAATGTTGGACTGCTCTTTCCATTTCGGAACCCGCCGGCGTGGCGCAAGCCATTCGCCGACTTCTATGCCGATCAGCTCGCGCAAACGCGCTTGGCTGAAGACCTCGGATACGACGAGATCTGGCTGACCGAGCATCACTTTGCCGAGGACGGCTACTCGCCGGCGATTCTGCCGATCGCATCTGCGATTGCCGCGATCACCAAGCGCATCCGCATCGGAACCTACCTGGTGTTGTTGCCGCTGCATAACGCGGTGCGCGTCGCCGAAGATGCGGCGACGATCGACGTCATCTCAAATGGCCGATTCGATTTGGGCGTAGGTCAGGGATACGCGCCCGGCGAATTCGCAGCGTACGGCGTCGATCGCAAGACGCGCGCGGGACGCCTCGAAGAGGGCATCGAGGTGATTCGCGGCGCGTGGACCAGGGAGGATTTTTCCTTCGACGGGCGGCACTACCATCTTAAGAACGTTCGCCTGATGCCGCGGCCGGTGCAGTCGCCGCATCCTCCGCTGTGGATCGGTGCCGGAGCGCCGAAAGCCATCGAGCGCGCGGGCCGAATGGGATGCCATTTCATGGGTCTCGCAAATCCAGCCGCACAAGAAACCTACGACGCAGCCTTGCGACAGGCCGGCCGCGATCCAAAGGATTTGTCCGCGGCACAACTCCACTTCACTTATATCGGGCGCACCACCGACGAGGCGTGGACTCATTCGCAAGAGCATCTCCACTACATGATCAAGTGGTATAGCCGATGGCTGGCTGAGGCGGGCGACTACCTCGGAGCGCATATGCCGCCGCTGCCGGAACCGTCGAAGCTTCGCGATTCGCAGCTCATGTTCCCGCTGGTGGTCGGCGGGCCGAACGAGGTCGCCGCGATGCTGAATGAGTCGCTCGCGAAAGTGAGAACGACGCACCTGGTGCTCGGGATGCATCTGCCGGGTCTCGCGCCAGAGCGCAGTCGCAGTTCGATGGAGCTGTTCGCACGCGAGGTGGCGCCGCAACTTAAGCCGTCGCTCACCACTTAGCGGCGCATCGGAAATGAAACCCTATTGGATATGACTGCCGACCCTTTCTCCGACATCCTCAAGCTCACCAACGCCGAAACCTTCGTATCCGGCGGCTTCACTGCCGGAGGGTCGTGGGCCATTCGCTTCCCCTCGCCGGATAAGATCAAGTTCTTCGCCCTCGTGAAAGGCAATTGCTGGCTCCGCATCGACGGCCAGGATGAATCCGTGCGAGTCGAAGAGGGCGACGTGTTTCTCCTTTCAGCGCAACGTTCCTTCGTTCTCGCCAGCGATTTGGCGGTCGTGCCGGTGGACGCGACCGGATTGTTCACCGGAACGGTCTACCGGACTGCGAAACTTGGCGACGGCGGGGACTGCGTTCAGATCGGCGGCCATGTTCGGCTGGACCCGAGCAGCGGAGGGCTGCTGGCGGATGTTTTGCCACCCTTGATTCACGTCAAGGCCGCCTCGCCTCGTGCAAAGGTCTTGCGATGGCTTCTCGATCAACTGGTCCGCGAGCCGGCGTCCGAACTCCCTGGTGCCAGTCTCGCGTCTGCGCAGCTCGCGCAACTCCTGTTCGTCCACATTTTGCGCGCGCATCTGGAAACCTCCGGCCTCCTGGTTACCGGATGGCTCCGCGCTGTCGGCGACAAGCGCCTCGCCCCCGCGCTGCGGTTGATGCACGCCGAACCCGGCCGCGCGTGGCAGCTGGCAGAGCTGGCCAAAGCGGCGGCAATGTCGAGGACGACCTTCGCCCACCACTTCAAAACAGCAGCCGGAGTCGCACCGCTGACTTATCTAACCGAATGGCGCATGCGTCTTGCGGAACGCGTTCTTCGCGAAGAAAACACTCCCGTTTCCGCCCTCGCGGGCCAACTCGGCTACACGTCTGAAAGCGCTTTCAGCAACGCCTTCAAGCGCGTGACGGGCAACGCGCCCAAGCGCTACCGCACATCGATGCGCGCAGCGTCGACAGCTAGGCCCGCACTGGATCCATAACGAGGATCGGGATTTCACGGCCGGCGCGCGAAGTCAGTTCTGAGGCTTTACAGTAGCTGGTCCTTGCTAGGGTCCCATCCAAGTGCTCTCCGCTCGTATTGAACAACTGTAGTCACGAGGATACCAACCGACCAGCCGAACATCAGGAGACCTACCATAGCTATCAGCACTTCGGAGAAACCCAGGCGAGAAGCCATCAGGGTCCCGCTGTAGCCGAGGCTGGTGTAGGCGATGCCCGCGAAGTAGAGCGAAGCACTCAAGCTGGTAAACAATCCAAGGACACGCAAGCAAAGGCCCCAAAATCCGATTTCAACCAGGTGCAGGACCAGCAATTCCATCACGATAAGCGTGACGACAAATTGTCCCCAGATGACATTGTGTTGTCGAGGCGTAAAGCGAAACATCTGCGCCCGCTGCGAAACGATCAGCACGGTGCCAACCGAATGAAGCAACACCGTCACCACCAGCGAGCCAAGATTCCAGGCAATCGAGAAGAGATCCAGTTTCATTTTTCTTTTAGCGCTGCATCATCTACTTACCATGAAAATTGACGAGCGACTTCTTCCCCTCGCCCTGAAAGGGAGAGGATCGAAGGTGAGGGTCCTTATTCAGCGCGCGATTATTTCCGCGCGCGAAACAAGATTCTGTCGATGCCCTGAACCCGACCTCGTAGGTTTGGTAAGCGTGTGGCAAAATCTTTCAGGATGAACTGTTCAGCCTTACGCCCGCTCGATGCGCCATGCTAATCGATCGAACGATGGTCAACAGACACGATGCCGCACGCTCGCGCACATGGCTGAAAGCCCGCCGCGACTCACCGTCGACATTGATGATGCTGACGCTTTGAACAAAGCAAAATTTGACGGAACGAACCTACTCTTGGGTAGTGTCTCAGTTTGAATATCCGTTCAAGGCCAAGTCAAATCACCGGTAACAAGCTCCAAACAGAACAGACCAAAATAGCAATAGCCCAGAAGATTGAGCACGGCATACATAAAAAATGCCGTGCGATACCCACGTCTCTCGATTAAGAGAACGAGATGCCAAATCGCTAGTAAGGGAAGGCCGAGCAATATGGGGTACGTCATCCAACTGTCGTCGTGCTGCCACGGAGAATATAGGGCGCTGACGAGCAGCATGCTGGGCAGGAATAGCGCTGGAGCAATGTCCGCTAATAATCGCTGCCTCTCGGTTAGGCTGACTTCTCTTGAGTTTCCCATTTGTCCACGATCCCAACCAATTCCTCGTAAGTGAACAGTCGATCCGTGACGCCAGCTTCCATCGCGGGCGTGACGCGCAACGTCTGGTGAATCCGGATGAAGTTGTACCAGACCGCGTTAACTGAGACACTACCTACCCTTTGTGGCGCGGGCGTCCCTGAACCACAAGAGAATGTATAGTGCTTTCTATACAGGCAGATCCGGTACTTAAATTCGTCGCTTGCCAGCCGCTAAAACCGTCTCGGGATTTTGCGAATTGGAGCGTTGGCGACAAGATCGAACTTACTGTTACCATTGTAGCCCGTGAGCACTACCAGCATGGGCGCAACCGCATCGAATCAAAACTACGCTGAACGTGTAAAAGATCCCGGCACCGGCGCGGCTGTTCTCATCGCCGACGACGATCCCGCGATCCGCCTTGTTTTGAGGCACCGACTCGAAGCCGACGGCCATCGCGTCGAAGAGGCGGTCGACAGCGCGTCCGCGCTCACCGCGCTGCGCAGCAATCGTTTCGATGTCGCCCTGCTCGACATCATCATGCCGGGTAACGGCGGTCTCGACGTCCTGTCGGCCGCGCACAGTGAAACCATCCGCACGTTGATCATCGTGATCACGGCCGCAAGCACGATGAACAATGCGGTCGAGGCGATGAAGCGCGGCGCTCACGACTATCTGACCAAGCCGTTCGCAAATCTCGACCTGGTCGCGGCTGCTATCAAGCGGGCGGTGGAAGTTGGCGCGCAGGCCGCGGATCTCAACCGCCTGAAGGACGAAGTGAATCGCCAGCTCGTCGGCGGCGAGATAATCGGGCGCAGCGCGGCGATGCAGGACGTCTACAAGCTGATCGGGCGCGTCGTCACCAACGACGCGACCGTTTTGCTGAGCGGCGAGAGCGGCACCGGCAAAGAGCTGGTCGCGCGCGCGATTCATTTCAAGTCCGCCCGATGGCGCTCGCCGTTCGTCGCCGTCAACTGCTCCGCTATCCCGCATGGGCTGCTCGAGAGCGAGCTGTTCGGACACGAGCGCGGCTCATTCACCGGTGCGTCCGAGCGGCGCGCCGGCAAGTTCGAGATGGCTGATACCGGCACCATCTTCCTCGACGAAATCGGCGACCTGCCGGTCGAGTTGCAGCCCAAACTGCTGCGCGTGCTGCAGGAGCGCGAGTTCAACCGCGTCGGCAGCGTCGAGACGCTCAAGCTCAAGGCGCGGGTGATCGCGGCCACCAACCAGAACCTCGAGACCCTGGTCGCCGCGCGAAAATTTCGCGAGGACCTGTACTTTCGGCTGCGCGTGATTCCGATCCAGATGCCCGCGCTGCGCGAGCGGCGCGAAGATATTGCGGAGCTGACGGATTACTTCGTCTCGAAGGCGGTCCAGGAGATGGGCGCGCGCGCCAACACCATCAGCCCCGAAGCGCGGATCAAGCTGGAGTCCGCCGAATGGCCGGGTAACGTGCGCGAACTCGAGAACGCGGTGATGCGCGCGGCGCTGCTCGCGCCGGGCACGACCATTCGCGGCGACGATATCGAGCTGTCGCGTCCGGGCGTCGGCGCGGGCGCGATGGCCACGACAGACGGGGCAGAGCTCGGAGATATCATCTCGACCCGTATCGCAGGATGGTTCGATTCACCGGGCGGCGAGGAACCGCGCGACCTCTACCATCGGCTGGTGGCGGAAATCGAGCGTCCGCTGGTCGAGCTCGCGCTTAAGCGCGCGGGCGGCAACCAGGTGCGCGCGGCGCGGATGCTCGGGCTCAATCGCAACACGCTGCGCAAGAAAATCACCGACCACAAGATCGTATTGACCAAATTTCCTGGCGGATGACGCAGATCCCCTCGCACTTCTACGCGATGGTCGATCCGGCCGGCGGACACGACCCGGTCGCGCTCGCCGAAATTCTGCTCGACGCCGGCGCACGAATCATGCAACTACGCCTGAAGGATACGCCCGGCCGCGATTTCCTGGCCGCCGCGCGCGCGATTGCCGATATGTGCCGCAAACGCGGTGCCACTCTTATCGTAAACGATCGGGTTGATTTCGCGATTCTCGCCGGCGCTGACGGAGTTCATCTCGGACAGACGGATCTCCCGCTCGAAGCGGCGCGGCGAATCGCCGGCCCCGGCAAAATAATTGGAATCTCGACCCACAACCTCGAGCAGGCGCGCGCGGCCGAAGATGGCGGCGCGGACTACATCGGATTCGGCCCGATGTATGCTGGCGGCCTGCGGAACAACGCCGCCGGCGTCGGCCTCGACAATCTCCGCGCGATACGCGCCGCGGTGAAGATTCCAATCGTCGCAATCGGCGGGATCACCGAAGCGCGCATCGCCGAAACTCTCGCGGGCGGTGCCGACGCAGTAGCAATCATCACCGACGTGGTGAATGCGCCAAACATCGCCGCCAAAGTCCGCTCAATCCTCGCGATTTGATTTGAATAGTGCATGATCTTCATTCATACTTTCATACATGAGAAGTATGAAGGCTCGTGTTGCCGAGCGCGGCCAGGTTACGATTCCGAAACGCCTCCGCGAAAGGCTGGGGGTGAAATCCGGCACGATACTAGAGTTCAGCGAAGATCACGGACGGCTGATCGCGGTGAAGAGCGGCGGCATCGATCCGGTTGGCGAAGTGATTGGGTGCCTGGGCAAGCGACTCGACACTGACGCTGTGATGGCGCGGCTTCGCGGCCGGCGATGATTACCGCGGTGGATACCAACATTTTGCTGGACGTGTTTGGCGCCGATCCGAAGTTTGAGCCGGCCTCATCCGAGGCTCTTCGAGACTGCCTGCGAGAAGGCGCGTTGGTCGCGTCGGAGGTGGTGTGGGCTGAGACGGCGACCGTGTTTGGCGAGGCCAGACCTTTTCGCGAGGCGATGCACACGTTGGCCGCTGTTTTCTCTCCTATGTCGGAAGAGGCTGCGACCAAAGCCGCACAGGCTTGGCGCCGCTACCGCGCAGGAGGCGGTAGACGCGACCGGATTGCGGCCGATTTTCTGATCGGTGCACATGCCCTCGTCACCGCCGACCGTTTGCTTACCCGCGATCGAAGCTTCTATCGCCGATACTTTTCAGGGCTTCGGATAATCGATCCGACAGCCACACGTTGAGCGCTCGTGAATCTTCAGTCGCTCGAATTACGCCGTGGCGGGGATGGGCGTGCTGGGTTGGCGCGCTTGTTCGGATTCGAAGGAGCGGCACGAATAGGTAACCGCCGCGCCCAGCAGGCACATTACGACGAATACTTCGAAGGCGGATGTGTAGCTGCCGGTCAGATCGTAGATCTTGCCAGCGCCGACCGGGCCGACGAACGCGCCGATCGTGTTGAAGATGCCAGCGATGCCGCCAATCGACCCGAAGCGCTTGAGCCCGAGCGACTCCGCCACCAGCATCGGAACCAGCACCAACGGCGCGCCGAGCGACAAGCCGAAGATCAGAACGAACGGAATCAGCACGGCGGTTCGCCCCACGCCGAAGATCAAAATCATCCCGACGCAGGCCGCGAGAAAGTTGAAGGTCAGCGCGATTCTTGCGCTAACGCGATCCGCAAAGAGGCCCATCCCGAGCTTGCCGAACGCCGCGAAAACGTACACCAGGCTCATCATGCCGGCTGCGAACGACGCGGTGTAGCCGAGTTCGGTTAGATATTTGATCAGATGCAAGCCCGAGCCGGCTGCGACCGCGGCGAAAAAGAACTGCGCCCCTGAAATCATCCAGAACGAGCGGCAGCGGAAAGCTTCGCGCAGTTCGAATCCGGGCAACGCGTCGCTCGCCTGCGCGACGGTGACGCCTTCGGCTTGCGGCGGGCGGGTTCTCACCACGAAAATGATCAGTGGGACGACGATCACGAACATCGGAATCGCGAGCGCGACGTAACCCGCGCGCCATCCGCCGCGCACGATCGCGAAGTTCCCGACCAGCGTCATCGCAGCGCCGCCGAGCGAGGTGCCCGCGAACGCCAGGCCCATCGCAAGCCCGCGCCGCGCGCCGAACCAGTTGGCGATCACGAGCGAGCACGGGAGCAGCGTCGATGCGCCGATGCCGACGCCGAGCAGAACGTACGCGCCGAACAGCGGGCCGAATGAATCAACGCGGCTGGAGATGAGGAAAGCTGTGCCGGTCATGATTGCGCCTGCCACCATCACGACCCGCGCCTCGACGCGATCGAGCAGCCATCCTATCAGCGGAGCGCTCAGTCCCGCAGACAGCGGGAGCGCGGCGCCCTGGAGCGTCGAGACTTGGGTGCGCGACCATCCGAAGTACTTCAGCAGATGCGGGAAGAACAGGCCGCCGGTGTTGTAGCCGGATCCAAAGACGAACACCAGCACGACGAAAAGGCTCGCGACGATGATCCAACCCTGTCGTTCCCGCTCCGTCATCAGATGCACCCCTCGCTGAGACTTATAGCGACACGGCAGCGGATCGTCGAGTGCGAAATTCGTTGATGCTATTCGAGCGCAGTCATCGGGATGAAGCCCTCGAGGCCGCTTTTCATCCGAATCTGCATGTAGTCGAGCGAGAGGCCGATGACGTGAACATTGTGGGTGGCGTGGACCTCAGCCAGTTTCTTCGCCCATCGATTCGGTTTCTCGAGAACGCCGGCGTCGTGCGTCAGCACGAAGACTTTGTCGACCGGCTTTACCAGTTCAACCGCAGACGGCTCGATATAGCCGGTCTGTCCGCTTTTCAGATTCACGCGCAGAAAGTAGTGAGTGGATCCCGTCACCTCGACGAATTTGTCACGCGTCAATTGCTCGATGTGTTTGCTGCTTTTTGCGGGCGCGGCGTAAACCGGCGAGTCCTCGAGCACCTTCAGCCGTGCTTTCGCAGGTTCGATGTCCGGTTCGTGGACGCTGTTACTGGACGCGTGATGTCTCACCCCCGTCAGCCCCGGCATCCAGGTCTTGCCCGAAGGCGCGGTCGTCGATGGACTCGTCGAGGAAGCCGGGGAGTTGGCAGGCTCGGCACTAGTCGACCCATCCGCCGGGACAATCGAAGTCGAGGGAACGTCCTCCTCGCCGATTCCAGCCGCGAAGGACGGCGCCGAAATCGCCAGCGCCGCGAGCGCAATCGCTACCAGAGCGGTTGTCCGCGCCGAACGAAAATCACGATGAAACATCTTCCTCATCCTCCCCTCCTCAACTTGCACATTCATTCTAGCAGGCTCCGCACACGGTGCATCGCTCAACGTCGCACGGCGGACTCTGATGTTCATGATGCGCCTTCTTCCGTTCGGCGAGCAGAAACCATTTATGAATGTGATGATCGATAAAATCCCACGGCAGCAGCTCGTCGTGGACATAGTGGCGAGTGACGAAAAAATCGGGATCGGGCAGGGTTGAATTGTCGCCGGCCTCGACCTCCCGATGAATCTTTGACAACTCATGCCAGATGGGTCCCGCGCTGTCGCATCCGGCGGTCTCGAGCCGTTCGAGGATTCCGCTCACGCGGCGATCGCCTCGCGACACCATCGTCTGGAAATACGCCTCGCGCGGCGACTCCGCATCGAGTTCGACTTGCCCCAGCCGCGCGAGGCGCTGGCGCAGCATCGCGACCTTGCGCTTGATCGAGCGCGCATCCTGCATCGGATCCCATTGAAACGGCGTCCACGGCTTGGGCACGAACGGATTGAGCGAGACGGTCACCGAACCGATACGCGTGCGGCGCGCGCGAGCACGCTCGAGCACCTTGGCAACCAGGTCGGCAATCGCGAGCACGTCTTCGTCGCGCTCCTCGGGCAAGCCGATCATGAAATAAAACTTCAGGTTGCCGACGCCTTCGCCCAGCATCATCTCGGCCGCGTGCAGGATTTCGGCCTCGGTAAGATTCTTGTTGATGACCTTGCGCATCCGCTCGCTGCCGGCCTCGGGCGCCACCGTCACGCTCTGATTTCCGCCGCGCGCCAGGGCGGACGCGAGCGCCGGCGAAATGCAATCGGCCTTCAAGGACGACGGCGACAGCCTTCCTCCGCGATCGACGACCGCCGAAGCGATGTCGGCGACGCCGGGCACACTCGCCATCTCGGCGCCGACCAGACCGATCACCTTGCGCTCGCCAAGTCCGCGCTCGGCCTCGGCGATCAGCATTTCGGGTGCGCGATAGCGAATCGGACGATACATGAACCCGGCCGCGCAGAAGCGGCATCCCCATTGGCATCCACGACTCGCCTCGACCAGGAACATGTCGCCGAAGACGCTCTCCTCGGTGAGAATCAGCGACGATGTGCTGAAGCGGTTGAGGTCGCGAATCAGACGGCGATTCACCTGCGCAGAGCCGGGGCCGCTGTATTTCACCGTCGCGAGGCGGCCCGTATCGTCGTAGACCGGTTCGTAAAAATCGGGCAAATACGCGCCCTGGACGGTCGCGAGATCGTGCAGTTGATTCGGCGATCCGCGCGTCGCGTCCCATCGCTCGATAAACTCCGGCACCATCTCCTCGCCCTCGCCAATCAGAAACAGGTCGATGAAGTCGGCGATCGGTTCGGGATTGAGAAAAACGGCGGAGCCGCCGGCAATGATCAGCGGAAAATTGCGTCCCACGCGATCGGCGCGGCGAGCGGGGATGCCGGCCATCCGCAGCACGCTCAAGACATTGAGATAGTCAGTCTCGAAGGAAATCGAAAACGCGAGAATGTCGAAATCGGAGAGCGGGCGGCCGC
Organism: uncultured delta proteobacterium; assembly: GCA_963850125.1. Taxonomy (GTDB): domain Bacteria; phylum Desulfobacterota; class Binatia; order Binatales; family Binataceae; genus Binatus. The sequence goes on from CAWKKB010000010.1 coordinate 426,902, forward strand.
GCTCGAAGGAGACCAGGCGCTCGCCACCGTCGCGAAAGTTCTCGCGTTCGTCGGCGTCGGGCAGGAATGCGCGATCTGCGGAGACGGAAGAATCGGATTCGAAGATGTGGAACACGGCCTGGAAGCCGAGGTTGGCCATCCCCAGCCGGTAGGTATTGGGGTAGATGACGCAGACGGAAATGTCGCCGCCCGGGTGCCGCGCGTAGAGTACTTTTTCGCGCGCGATACGCTCGAGCGCGCGCTTACGTGGATACATTCGCCCACTCCGACATGATCATACACAGTATCGCCGCGCCGATAGCACGCTCAAGAGGATCGTGCGGGAGCCGTCAAGTCGCGATGCGGTCGGGGCGGGTGTAGATGTTGAAGCTGCCGTCGCGCAGGAAGCCGACCAGCGTCGTGCCGATCTCTTCGGCCAGCTCGACCGCCAGCGACGACGGCGCGGAGACGGCGGCAAGAATCGGCACACCCGCTGCTGCCGCCTTCTGCACAATCTCGAAGCTGAGGCGGCCGCTTACCATCATCATATGGTGCGCCAGCGGGACCATCGCGCTCGTCAGCGCGTAGCCGATAACTTTGTCGACCGCGTTATGACGCCCGACGTCCTCGCGGATCGCGAGCATCGTACCGTCGAGAGTGAAAATCGCGGCGCCGTGGAGTCCTCCGGTCGCGGCAAACACGCGCTGGCCGGCGCGGAGTTTCTCCGACAGCGCCAGCAGCGTGGCGGCCGTGACGCGTGCGGAATCCGAGGGTGGCGCGACGCGGCGCCGAATCGAGTCGATACTGGTTTTGCCGCATACACCGCAGCTCGAGCTCATCACGAAGTTGCGCTTGAGCCGGCTGCGCAGTCCCTCGGCGGGCACGTTCAGAATGATGTCGATTGCGTTGGGCTCGGGCGCGCCCTTGCGTCCGCGAACGCGCCGAACTTCGCCGAGTTCGCTCGCATCGTTGATAAAACCCTCGGCGAAGAGAAAGCCGGCTGCGAGTTCCTCGTCGTGGCCCGGCGTGCGCATCGTGAGCGTGAAGCGACGGCCGGCGAACCGAATCTCGAGCGGCTCTTCGACCGCGAGCTTCTCGGTGCGATCGGAAATCTTGCTGCCCTGCCACCTGAGCGCACGATGCTCGCGGATCTCGTCGCGAGCGTCATCGGGGGCATCGTCGTCAGTCCGTATGTGCGCGGAGTCGGTCTTCATCCCTCTCCGACTTCTTCGGAACTAGGAACGGACTCGGTCGCGATAAAGGAAACGGCTTCTCGCACGAGCGGATTCAGATCATCGCCGCCATTTTCGACGTAGTCGACAATCTCCCGGCGCATCCGAGCCTCCCAGAAATTGCGAAGATGGTTCGCGATTTCCTCGACGGCCTGCCCTTCGTCTGGATAGCCGGCGAAGTACGCGCCGATATCATTAGCCATCGTGACCAGGTGATGAATATCGGTCGCGTGAGTATCCTCAATAGCTACTCCATTCTCCGCGTGCGGATGACCGTTGCCGCGCGCCTGCACCGATTCCGCTTCGGGCGAAACCTGGACGGCGGTGACCTTGAACTCCGGACAGTTGGTCGCCCAATCAGAATGTTCGGTCATCAGATTGTTGGTGCGCGATTCAGGATGATGAAACGTGGTGTACACGACACCCGGCTGAACGCGCTCTGTCAGCAACGCCCGCAAGCGCGTCTCGCCGCGGCGCGCGCGCACCTGGAGCCAATCTCCGTCGCGGATGCCCCGCAGTTCGGCGTCGCTCGGATGTATCTCGAGGCGATCCTCCGCATGCATCGTGCTATTCAGCGTGCGTCGCGTCTGGGTACCAACATTATACTGACTGAGTATTCGGCCAGTAGTCAGTATCAGTGGATACTGGGAGTTGGTCCGTTCCTCAGTTGGTACATACTCGGTAATCGTGAAGCGTCCTTTGCCGCGCACAAAGTGATCGGCATGCATGGTGGGGGTGCCGGTCGGTGCGCCGTCGTTGCATGGCCATTGCACTGATCCGAGGCGCTCGAGCTTTTCGTAGCTGACACCGGAAAATGTGGGCGTCAGCCGCGCGATCTCGTCCATGATTTCCGACGGATGCGAGTACTTCATCGGATAGCCGAGCGCGGTCGAAAGTTCGCAGGTGATCTCCCAATCTTCCTTGCCGGCCAGCGGCGCGGCGACCTTGCGCACCATCGAGATTCGCCGCTCGCTGTTGGTGAAGGTGCCGTTCTTTTCGAGGAACGACGAGCCCGGCAGAAAAACGTGCGCGTACTTCGCGGTCTCGTTGAAAAACAAATCCTGCACCACCACGCATTCCATCGCGCGCAACGCCGCGGCGACGTGATGCCCGTTCGGCTCGGATTGCGCAACGTCCTCGCCCTGCACGTAGAGACCCTTGAAGCTGCCGTCCACCGCCGCATCGAACATGTTCGGGATGCGCAGGCCGGGTTCAGGATCGACGGTCACGCCCCACGCAGCATCGAACAGCGCGCGCACATCGTCGTCGGAAATGTGGCGATAGCCGCTGAACTCGTGCGGGAACGAACCCATGTCACATGAGCCTTGCACGTTGTTCTGCCCGCGCAGAGGATTCACCCCGACCCCCGGCCGCCCGATGTTGCCGGTTGCCATCGCGAGGTTCGCGATTCCCAGCACCATCGTGCTGCCCTGGCTGTGCTCTGTCACTCCCAGGCCGTAGTAGATTGCGCCGTTGGGCGCGCTCGCATACAGGCGCGCGGCCGCGCGAACCTTGTCTGCAGGCACACCGGTGATCTTCTCCATCGACTCGGGCGAATTGCGCGGATCCGCGACGAACTTCTTCCACGCTTCGAACTCGACCGGGTCGCATCGCGTCGCCGCGAACTCTTCGTCGGTGAGCCCTTCGATCACGACCACATGAGCAATCGCATTGATCAGCGCGACGTTGGTGCCGGGACGGATTTGCAGATGATACGACGCCTGCACGTGCGGCAAGCGAACAATCTCGGTGACGCGAGGATCGACCACGATCAGCTTGGCTCCCTGTCGTAGCCGGCGCTTCATTTGCGCGGCGAACACCGGATGCCCCTCGGTGACGTTCGCGCCAATCACCATGATCACGTCGGCCTGCATGACCGAATCGAAATCCTGGGTCGTCGCCGAGGTGCCGAACGCCGTCTTGAGTCCGTAGCCGGTCGGCGAATGACACACGCGCGCGCATGTATCGACGTTGTTGTTGCCGAATCCGGCGCGCACCAGTTTCTGCACGAGAAAAGTTTCCTCGTTGGTGCATCGCGAGGACGTAATCGCGCCGACCGCGCCGCGCCCGCACTCTTGCTGTATGCGCCTAAACTCCGACGCGGCATATTCGATCGCGGCATGCCACGAAACCTCGCGCCACGGCTGGTCGATCGATTTGCGAATCATCGGACGCGTGATGCGATCCGGATGCGTCGTGTAGCCCCACGCGAAGCGGCCCTTCACGCACGAGTGCCCGTGATTGGCCTGCCCGTTGGGATTCGGCACCATCCGCGCGACGAGGTCGCCCTTCATCTCGGCGCGGAACGAGCATCCGACCCCGCAATATCCGCAGGTCGTGACGACGCTATGATCCGACTGCCCGAGTTCGACCACCGATTTTTCCATCAACGTTGCGGTCGGACATGCCTGCACGCAGGCGCCGCACGAGACGCATTCCGAGGCCGAGAACAGGCCGTTCTGCCCTGGCGAAATCACCGACGAAAATCCGCGCCCGTCAATCGTCAGCGCGAAAGTGCCCTGCACTTCCTCGCACGCGCGGACGCATCGCGAGCACACGATGCATTTCGACGGATCGAAAGTGAAATACGGATTCGATTGATCTTTCTGCGCGTGCAGATGGTTGGCGCCGTCGCCGTTGCGATAGCGCACCTCGCGCAGGCCAACCGCGCCCGCCATGTCCTGCAGCTCGCAATTGCCGTTGGCGGGACAGGTCAGGCAGTCGAGCGGGTGATCGGAAATGTACAGCTCCATCACGCCGCGCCGCAGCCGCGCGAGCGCCGGATTTTCTGTGCGCACCTTCATCCCGGCCCGCACGGGGGTCGTGCACGACGCCGGGTAGCCGCGCTGACCCTCGATTTCGACCAGGCAGAGACGGCACGAGCCGAACGGTTCCAGCGAATCGGTCGCGCACAGTTTTGGAATATGGATTCCAGCCTCCGCAGCCGCGCGAATCACCGAAGTGCCTTCTGGCACCGCGACGGCGCGTCCGTCGATCTCGAGCGCGACGGTTTGTGCGCCGCGCCGAAGTGGTGTGGCGAAGTCGTTATCGCTGCGTGATCGCATAAGTATTCCCGGCTCCAGGTGTCGAGATGGTCAGATCCGCGCCGATGAAATCAATCTCGTTGGCTGCCAGGCCGAAATCCTCAGGAAAATATTTTAGCGCACTCAAAACCGGCAACGGCGTAAGGCCGCCGAGCGCGCACAAGGATCCATACTTCATCGTGTCGCACAAATCGCGGATCACTTCGAGACTCTCGCGCGGTCTTCTCCGATTGACAATATCGTCAATCACCTCGGTGCCGCGAGTCGATCCGATTCGGCACGGCGTGCATTTGCCGCACGATTCGGTCGCGCAAAATTCCATCGCATAGCGCGCCATCCGCGCCATATCGACGGTTTCATCAAACACGACGATTCCGCCGTGGCCGAGGATTCCGCCGCGCGCCGCGATTGATTCAAAGTCTAAGGCAACATCGAGCATCGATTCCGGAAAGTATGCGCCCAGCGGCCCGCCCACCTGCACCGCGCGAACCGGCCTTCCGCTGGCGGTGCCGCCGCCGTAGTCGCCGACGATTTCTCGGAGCGTCACGCCCATCGGCGTCTCGATCAGCCCCGGCCGTTTGGCGTTGCCGGCGAGCTGGAACGGCATCGTGCCGCGCGAGTTGCCGACGCCGAAGTCGCGAAAGGACTCGCCGCCGCGCTCGATTATGATCGGCACCGTCGCGAACGAGACCACGTTGTTAATCACCGTCGGCTTGCCGAACAGACCCTCAATCGCAGGGACGGGCGGCTTGAAGCGAACCATCCCGCGGCGCCCCTCGATACTTTCGAGCATCGCGGTTTCGTCGCCGCAAATGTACGCGCCGGCGCCAAGGCGAATCTCCAGCTCGAATGACTTTCCGGTACCAAGAAGGTTCGCGCCCAAATAGCCATTTGAATAGGCAGTCGCGATCGCTTCAGTGAAGGCGCGACGCGCGTGCGGATACTCAGATCGCAGGTAGATATAACCTTGCGTCGCGCCGGCGGCGAGCGCCGCGATAGTCATCCCTTCGATCAGCACGAATGGATCGCCCTCCATGATCATGCGGTCGGAGAAGGTCCCGGAATCGCCTTCGTCGGCGTTGCAGACGACATACTTTGGCGTCGCCGGCGCTTCAGCCGCTGTCTTCCACTTGATGCCGGTGGGGAATCCCGCGCCGCCGCGACCGCGCAGACCAGACTTCGTGACCTCGGCAATAACCTCGGCAGCGCCAATCTCAATCGCGCGCGCGAGAGCCCGGTATCCGCCGTGCGCGAGGTAGTCGTCGAGCGACACCGGGTCGGTCACGCCCACGCGCGCGAACGTCAGCCGCGTCTGCGATTTTAGCCAAGGTATTTCCTCGGCGATGCCCAGGCGCAGGCGATGCTCGCGGCCGTCGAGAAAGTTCGCGTCGAACAGCGACGCGACATCGCCAGGCGCGACCGGTCCGTAGGCGATCCGCCCGCCATTCGTCGCGACCTCGACCATCGGCTCGTTCGAGAACATCCCGCGCGAGCCGTTGCGCACGATCTTCAGGTCCAGCCTGCGCGACGCCGCTTCCGTGCGAATTGCCTCCGCGACCGCATCGGCGCCGGTTGACACTGCGCTCGCGTCGCGCGGAACGTAGACGATCACGGTCATCGCGACTGCCTCGATGGGGTCATGGCGGAAAAAATTTCGTCGAAGCGTTGCGGATTGACGCGGCCGTAGAGATCTTCGCCGACGACGATCGCCGGTGAGCACGCGCAGTTGCCGAGACAGTAAACCGGCTCGAGCGTGAAATCTCCGTCGCTGCTGGTTTGTCCGAACTTAATTCCGAGGCGCGCTTGAATATGTTCCGCGAGGGCAATCGCCCCCATCGCCTGGCACGACTCCGCCCGGCATACGCGGATAATTTTTCTCCCGGGCCGTTCGGTGCGGAAATCGTGATAGAAGCTGATGACGCCATGGACCTCGGCGCGCGAAAGATTCAACACGCGCGCAATCGCCGGCACCGCCTCCGGCGGAATGTACCCGACGCGTTCATTGATCGCGTGCAGCACCGGCATCAGCGCGCCCGGCTTATCGGCCAGGCCAGCGACGATTTCGTCAATCACCCGCGGGTCCCAGCCGCCTCCACCATTTCTAGAATGCTTCGCGTCCATCGGAGCCATATTGATCGCTATACCACGATTGATGCTCGCGATCTTGATCCCGGCGGTTGCGTATTGCAACCTAGCAATTGTCCCTACCGCGGAGGTTGAAAATGATCCGCAAATTCAAATTTGAAGACGAGATGCATGAGAGCCTGCAATGCGTTCCGATGGCGGTGCGGCGCAAGCTCGATCGCGTCGGCCTGAAGATCGGGCTCGAGCAATGGAAGTCGCTCGACCGCGGCGAGCGGCTCGCGATCTGCCATTTCCCGGTCGATTCCGCCGAGGAATGCGACGGGCTCGGCGTCTTTATCCGCGAGGCGATGAAACGCCGATTCGGCGTCGAGCCGAAAACTCTGACCGATGCGCAAAGAGCGTCAGCTGAACCGCCTGCTTCGCCGCCGGGTCGAGTTGTCGCGAATGCGCGCGCAGCCGGCTTCGATCTGAGCGGCGCGGTCTGGTCAGGACTCGATTCCGACGAACGATTCGCGCTGCTGAAGATGGGCGATGCGGAGAGGCCGAGTCACAATCTCGCTGCTGCGTTGAAAGAGTTCAGCGTGCCGCGCGATCGCGCAGGATGATCACCTGATCAGCCGCGCGATCGCGCAGGATGATCACCTGATCAGCCGCGCGATCGCGCAGGATGATCACCTGATCAGCCGCGCGCGAAGTGATCGAGGAGCGCCCTCCCCTTCCCCAATTTGAAACTCTGCTTGAGCGCCGCGCTGACGAAGGCTTTCGCACCGCGGACCGCGTCCTCCAGCGTCGCTCCGCGAGCAAGATGCGCCGCGATCGCCGCCGAGAATGCACATCCGGTTCCATGCGCACCGCCGCCTGTGATTCGCGGGCCCTTCAGTTCGATGAAGTTGTTGCCGTCGTAGAAATAATCCGTTGCGAATCGGTCATCCTCACGATGCCCACCCTTGATGACGACCGCTTTCGCGCCGAGCTTGAGAACTTTTTTCGCGGCCTTGCGCATGGCGGCGTCGGAGTCGATTTGCATATCCGCCAAGCCTTCAGCCTCGGGAATATTAGGCGTGACGATCACCGCGAGAGGAATCAGCCGCTTTCGAATCGCGCGTTCGCCCTTCGGGCCCAGCAGCCGCGCACCACTGCTCGAGACGGTCACCGGATCGACGACTGGCGCCGGCAATTTGAGGCGCTGGATCGCGCGCGCCACCGCCTTGACGACATTTACATTGGACAGCGCTCCGGTCTTGAGCGCGCGAGGTGCGAACTCCAAGGCCAACGTGTCGAGCTGTGCCTCGACCATCTCGGGCGACACCGCCTCGACCTCCGCGACCTTCCAACTGTTCTGCGCGATCACCTGGGTGATGACCGAATAGCCATACACGCCAAGCGCGGCGAACGTTTTAAGGTCGGCCTGGAGGCCTGCGCCACCACTTGGGTCGCTGCCGGCTATTGTCAGTGCTACGGGATGTTTCGAATTGAGAGAGGGCAAGGAATAGGCTCTGACGCGTTGGGATGATCATATCTAACGGCGCGGCTCAGCGAAAGATACGGGCTTAGTTGATCCGTCGGGGAAGCCCGCGATACTTTGCCGATGAGATGCAACCAATGCTGCGAGCGATATGGCGGTAAGAGGCGAATCGGAATTTCTGAACCTGCCTTTCCAGGAAAAGCTGGAGTTCCTGTACGGCCTTCCTGCGCGCCAGAAGCGTGACCTGATTCTCTCCGCGCCCGAGGCCGAGCGCCTGGTGCAATCGTTCTCGCCCGAGACGCTTTTCTACACACTCAAGGAAATCGGCAGCGCCGACGCCGGCGACCTGCTCAGCCTCGCAATGCCCGAGCAGGTCAAGTCGCTGTTCGATCTGGATTGCTGGAACCGCGATCGCCCCAACGTGCATCGGATGCGCGAATGGATCGAGGCGATGGCCGACGGCGGACGGCGCAAACTCGCCGACGCCCTGATGGGCCTCGACATCGAAATGATGTCGATCCTGCTGCGCGGGTACATAAAAGTGCATCGCATCGACGACGCCGCATCTTCGCCCGACGCGACCGCGAATCGTTTCGCGCAATACGACGAGAACTACCTGATCGAGTTCATCCGCCACGACGCTATTTCGCAGCACATCTCGGATTTCATCGAAGAGGCATTCGAGCGCGACTACAACTACTTCGGCGGCCTGATGGAGGAAATCTACTGGGGCGTCGAGGCTGAGCTCGAGGAAGAGGCCTACCAGTTCCGGCGCGCGCGCCTGAGCGACCGCGGCTTCCCCGACTTCTTCGAGGCGCAAAGTGTTTTCGCGTATCTCAAGCCGGAGCAGTTTCTGACGATTCGCGCGGCTTACGAGCCGCCGAGCCGCGCCGACCTGCCGGACGATAACGAAGTGATCGCGCCCGAGATGGCGCCAGCGATTGCCGACGGCGACGTCTCGCTGTTCAACACCGCGCTCACCGCGGGATTCGCGGCGCAAGGCAAACGTCAGCTTCGCAGCGAGATGGCGATGGTCAGCAACCAGGTGCTGGTCGCGCGCGCGGTGGACTTCGGCGATCTCGAAGCGGTGCGCGTCGCGGTCGAGATGACCCATCACTATCTGAACCTGGCGCTCGAGCATCTGGCGGGCGGCGACCTGCAAAGCGCGATCGAGCATCTGCGCGACACGCCGCTGAAACTGCTCTTCCGCCTGGGCGTGAGCTTGATCATCGATCTGCGCACGAGCACCGAGCTGACCCTCAGGAAGCTCGGCCTTTCCGCGATCAAAGTGCGCGAGATTCCGTACCTCGACTCGCCGTATCGCGAGGCGCTCTCGGGTTTCATGGCGCGACAGCCGCGATACTACAGCGGCCTGGACGGCAACGGCGCAGTCGAGATGCGCGATTTCAGCAGCATGCGCGACTTGCATCTCAGCTACGCGATTCTCGATCAGATCGATTCTGCCGCCGAACTGTTCCGCGCGATGTTCGCGATCGATATCGCATCGCCCAACTTCCGCGCCCAGATGGCGGCGCGGGATATTCGGCTCAGTCAGCTGGTGCTGACCGGCCTCGCGCGACTGGCGCTCGACGATCGGCTGACGATCGATCCGATCGAAGGCGGCAGGCTGACTGCGATGCGCGCTGCGATCATGACGGGGCAGCCCGGCGTCCTCAGCGACGAATTTCGCGCCAAGCTGCATCATGCTCTCGCGGAGCGGATGGACGACACGACGCGAAAGCGCACCGCCGGATTCCTGAACTCATGCCTGAACCTGCTCGAAGAAGAGTTTGCCAACCTGGGCGGCGAGCGGGAGATCGATCCGCGCTTTATCGAAAGCGTGCTCGTGAAAATCGGATAAGAGGAGCACGTGGCCCGCGATTCATCGAAAGCAGAATGCAAGCAGGATGCGGGCGGCGTCTTCGCGCCGGTGATCGACCGCATGCGATGCGAGGCGAAAGAAGACTGCGTCGAAGCTTGCCCTTACGATGTCTTCGAAGTGCACAAGCTGAGCGACGACGACAAGCGCGCGCTGCCGCTGATGGGGCGGGTGAAAGCGTGGGTGCACGGCAATCGCCAGGCGTTCGCGGTTCGCGCCGACGAATGCCACGCGTGCGGTCTCTGCGTGATCGCATGTCCCGAGCATGCGATTAAGCTGATGCGAGTGACGAGCGCCTAGGGCGCGCCGTCGGCAGCCAGCGTGACGGTGCGATCGGAACCGTCACGATTGAGGGTCAACTTCACCTCGCCATTCTTGACCTTCGCAACTTGCCGGCTGAAGTCGTCGAGCGCCTTGACGTCGCTGTTCCCGACCTTGACCACGATATCGCCGCGCGCGACTCCCGCCTTTTTCGCCGACGAATCGACCTCGGATACCAATACGCCCCGCCCGCCGGGCTCACCGAACGCGCTCGCCAGGTCGGGAGTCAATTGCTCAACCGTCAGACCCAACGCCTGCGCAGTGTCGGGAATTTTCCCGCCGCCGCCGAGCCCCATAGTGGGCGCCGACTCGAAAAGTTTTGGATTCACGTAAATCGGCGCGTTCATGTTCATCGCCAACGCGATCGCATCGCTGGGCCGGCTGTCGATCGTTAAGCGGCCGCCGTCCATGTAGATCGTCGCGTAGTAAATTTCGTCGCGCATGTCGGCGATCACAATTCGATCGACAGTGTTCCCCGTCTGCCCGATGATCGACCGGATCAAATCGTGGGTGAACGGGCGCTCGGGCTTGATACCATGGAGCGCGAGCAGGATTGCCGTCGCCTCGTTCTCGCCGATCATGATTGGCAGCACGCGCGATTCGGTATCGTCGGTCAGCAGCACGAAGTTCGAGCCGGTCTCGTCGTCGAAGCCGACGCGCGCGACCTGGACTCTCACTTCGTTGGGTGAAACTTTTGCGTTGGACTCGCCGGATGGAGAACGAGTGCACGAGCAGGCCGCCACCACGGCTGCCAGAAGCAACAGACAGAGATGACGCCCGCCGAAAGCCCTCATGTTCAAACCTTACGCGCCTGGTGAATTTGATGCCAAGGAGTCAGCCGTGGAACTCACGCGCCACGATATACAGCTCGGACGATCCCGGCCTGCTCGCCTTGGTGCGCGTCACTTCGACGCTTCCGAAATGCGGTTTGAATGAATCGACGATGCCCTTGAACTGCGTGCCCATGAACAACTTCGCGACCATCGCGCCGCCCGGCTTGAGAATCGTCGTTGCGAATGTCAGCGCGCAATCGATCAGCTCTCGTGAGCGCGCCTCATCGCGCGCGGCAATCCCGGTCAGCTTGGGCGCCAGGTCGCTCGTCACCAGGTCGGCGAGTCCGTCGAGCTCGCTCTGCACGCGCGCGGTGACCGCAGGATCCAGGATATCACCGACGATCGCGACCGAGCCTGCCGGCGGATTTTTCACCGGCGCGAGATCGACTCCTACCACGCGTCCGCTCGCACCCGCAGCGACCACGAGGATCGCCAGCCATCCGCCGGGCGCACATCCCAGGTCGACGACGCGCGCGCCTTTGCCGACCAGCCGGTTGCGCGCAATTATTTCCTGAATCTTGAACGCCGCCCGCGAAGGCAGCCCCATCGCGCGCGCCTTGCGATAAAATTTGTCGTGGGGTTCGTAGGTCGCCACAAAAATTCATCCGCTCGCTTTGCCGCGCGCTCCAGAGTCGCTATCTTGATTTACTCCGCTCCGAAGTTTTGAAGCTGCGACGGTCACTGTGAACCTCGACGAGTTGAATTCTGAACAGCGCGCCGCTGTGCTCGCGGCCGACGGCCCGATCCTCATCCTCGCGGGCGCAGGCTCGGGCAAGACCCGCGCGCTGACCTACCGTATCGCCCACATCCTGGCCGAGCGCAAGGCGTCGCCGTTCGAGATGCTGGCGGTGACGTTCACCAACAAGGCCGCCAACGAGATGCGCGAGCGGGTCGCGGCTCTCGTCGGCGATGCGGCTCGCCTGCCGTGGGTCAGCACTTTCCATTCGGCGTGCGCGCGAATCCTGCGCCAGGAGGGCCAAGCGCTGGGCTACGACCGCAATTTCTCGATTCTCGACGAAGGAGATTCGCTGACTACGATTCGCCGTGTGCTCGACGACGCCGCGTTGGCGGAATCTCCCCCGCTCGAGCTCGCGCGCGCCCGAATCGAGCAGGCCAAGAACGAGGCTATCTCGCCTGAAGAAATGCTGGCGAGTGCTCAGCCCGGACGCGAGACCTCGATCGCGCAGACTTACCGCCTCTACCAGGAGCGGATGCGCACGATGAACGCGATGGACTTCAGCGATTTGCAATTGCAAACCTGGATTCTATTCCAGCGCTTCCCTGAAATCCTGGAAAAATGGCAGCGGCGCGCGACCCATCTGCTGGTCGACGAATATCAGGACACCAATCGCGTCCAGTACCTGGTGGTCAAGGCGCTCGCCGCGCGATCGGGAAATCTGTGCGTGGTCGGCGACGAGGATCAATCGATTTACCGATGGCGCGGCGCCGACATCCGCAACATTCTCGATTTCGAGCGCGATTATCCGAACGCGCAGATTTTCAAGCTCGAACAGAACTACCGCTCGACCAAAACCATCCTGGCCGCGGCCGGCGGCGTCATCCGCAACAATACCGAGCGCAAGATCAAAAACCTGTGGACCGAAAACGGCGCCGGCGAGCCGGTCACCTATTACACCGGCGTCACCGAGCGCGATGAGGCCGACTTTATCGCGCTCGAAATTGCGCGGCTCACGAGCTCCGGCGGATTCAGGCCTGCCGACGTCGTCGTTTTCTACCGCGTCAATGCCCAGTCGCGTGCGATTGAAGAGGCGTTCGTGCGCCGGAGAATCCCTTACTATGTCGTCGGCGGCGTCCGCTTCTACGAACAGCGCGACATCAAGGATTTGCTCGCCTACCTGCGCGTACTTGCGAATCCCGCCGACGCGGTCAGCCTCGAACGGATGGTCGGTACGCCGTCCCGTGGAATTGGCGCGAAGTCGTTCGAAGCGATCACCGAGCTGGCTGAGCGCGACCATATCACGGCGTTCGAGGCGATGGGCCGGCTCGAGACTTACTCGAAGGTCGCGCTCCGAATCGCCAAGCAGGCTGGGATGCTCTATTCGTGGATGCATGATCTCGCCGCGCGCCTGCCCGAGCTAAGCGTTCGCGGGATCGTCGAGGAAGTAGTGGCGCACAGCGGCTTCGAGGCTTACCTCGGCACGCTCGAGGACTCGACCTTCCGCAAGCAGAATCTCGCCGAGATGCTTTCCGCGGCCAGCGCCTTCGACGCCGAGAAATCCGGCGGAGGTTTGCCCGAGTTCCTCGAGCGGGTCGCACTCGTCAGCGACAGCGAGCAAATCGACTCCAGCGGCGGTCGTGCCGCGCTGATGACGTTGCACACTTCCAAGGGCCTCGAGTACCCAATCGTGTTCATCGCCGGGATGGAGGAAGGCCTGTTTCCGCACAGCCGCTCCGCCGATATCGACGAGGAAATCGAAGAGGAGCGCCGGCTATGCTACGTCGGCATGACGCGCGCGCGCCAATTGCTCTACCTCACCAACACGCTCTCGCGCGAAATCTACGGCGTACGCCAGGAGTCCCGCCAGTCGCGATTCATGCGCGAGGTCGACCCCGGTTTGATTCGACGTATCGCACCGGAACGCCACAGCGCGCCCGTACGTCCGCTGGCGCCGCGCGAGGCCTACGTCGACTACGGCGACAGCCAGCTGCCCGACGACGAACCGGGTCCAGGCGCCGACGGATTTTCGATCGGATCCAAGGTTGTGCATCCGACCTTCGGCCGCGGGATCGTCCGCCGGCGCGAGGGACGTGGCGACGGTGCCAAGGCGTGGGTGAATTTTGAACGCGGCGGGATCAAGTTGCTGGTACTCAAGTTCGCAAACTTGAGGTTGATTGCAGACTGATCGCGCTGCCATTCTTGCGTCCGCGTTACTGGGGAGGAGCTAGTGGAACCTATGAGGAAGTTATTTCTGGTGCTTGCAGCCGCACTATACTTCCTGATCGGCGCGAGGACAGTTCCCGCGTCCGCGCAACAGATCGATCGCACTCAATTGCCGATACCGGACACGCAGTACAAGTATCCCGGCAAAGTTCCGCTGGACGCGCGCGACGCCAAATTTCCGCCGATCAAGGAGCTACGCCCGCCCCAGGGCGCGCCCAACATCGTAGTAATCCTGCTCGATGATATCGGTTTCGGAGCGCCGAGCACCTTTGGCGGCGGGGTCAACATGCCCACCCTTGACGCACTCGCGAAGGAGGGCCTGCGCTACCCCCAGTTCCACACGATCGCGCTCTGCTCGCCGACGCGACAGGCACTCCTTACCGGCCACAACCATCATTCGGTCGGAATGGGATCGATTACGGAACTAGCAACCAGCGCTCCGGGAAACGACGGTATTCGGCCGAACCAGGCGGCCACCGTCGCCGAAATCCTCAAATTGAACGGGTACAACACCGCAGCTTTCGGCAAGATGCATCAGACGCCGGTTTGGGAGATCAGCGTATCGGGACCCTTTACTCGTTGGCCGACCGGCGACGGCTTCGAAAAGTTCTACGGCTTCCTGGGCGGTGAGACCAACCAGTGGGCGCCGATGATCTTCGACGGCGTGGCGCACGTCGAGCCTCCGCACACGCCGGGCTACAACTTTATGACCGATATGACCGATCAGGCGATCGCATGGATGCGCTTCCAGCATACGATGACCCCGGACAAGCCGTTCTTCGTCTACTTCGCACCTGGCGCGCTGCATGCGCCACATCACACCCCCAAGGAGTGGCGGGACAAGTATGCGGGCAAGTTCGATGAGGGCTGGGACAAATATCGGGAAGAGACGCTGGCGCGGCAGAAGCAGCTCGGCGTCGTGCCGGATAGCACGCAGCTCGCCCCGTGGGCTCCCGGCGTCAAGCATTGGGACGAGCTGAGCGCCGACGAGAAGAAAGTCGCCGAGCGGCTGATGGAAAACTATGCAGGCTTTGGCGAATACACCGACCACGAGATTGGACGCTTGCTCGACAGTCTCAAGGACCTCGGGATCTATGACAACACGCTGGTGATTTACATCGCCGGCGACAATGGGATGAGTGCCGAGGGCGGCCTCGACGGCACTCTCAACGAAATGGCGCTGTTCAACGGAGTTCCGGACACAACCCAGAACATCCTCGCCCATCTCAACGATATCGGCGGCCCGAACAGTTTCCCGCACATCCCTGTGGGATGGGCGCTCGCGGGCGACACCCCCTTCCAGTGGACCAAGCAGGTGGCGTCACACTACGGCGGCACGCGCAACGGCATGGTGATTTCGTGGCCCGCAGTCATCAAGGACGGCGGCGGGATCCGCACGCAATGGCATCACGTCGTCGATATCACGCCTACTATCCTCGAGGCAGTAAAGCTGCCGCAGCCGAAAACCGTTGACGGCGTCAAGCAAAGGCCGATCGAGGGTGTCAGCATGGTGTACACATTCGGCGACGCGAAAGCGCCGACGCGCCATCGTACGCAGTATTTCGAAATGTTCGGCAATCGTGGAATTTACCACGACGGCTGGACTGCGGTGACCCGGCACAGCATCCCCTGGGAACCCACGGCACCTCTGCCGAAGTTCAGCCAGGATAAGTGGGAGCTCTACAATACAAACGAAGATTTCAGCCAGGCGCAGGATGTTGCAGCGAAGTATCCCGACAAGCTCAAGGAACTTCAGCGCCTCTTCCTGGACGAAGCGGAAAAGTACAACGTCCTGCCGCTCGACGACAGGCGTATCGAGCGCTTCGTGCCGACAATTGCGGGCAGGCCTTCGCTCATGTGGGGGCGGACTTCGATAACGCTTTATCCCGGCATGACCGCGATGCTTGAGAACGCGACTCTCGACACCAAGAATCGGTCGCATACAGTCACTGCCGAAATCGAGATACCGCAAAAGATCGCGCGAGGCGTGATCATCGCGCAGGGCGGGCGCTTCGGCGGCTGGAGTCTCTACGTGAAGGACGGCAAGCTGAAGTATTGCTACAACTGGCTCAATCGTGAGCGCTACACCCTCGAGTCAAAGGACGCACTTCCGGCCGGCAAGGTCACAGCCAAATTCGAGTTCAACTACGACGGCGGCGGGATCGGCAAGGGAGGTAACGGCCAACTCTTTGTCAATGGCCAAAAGGTTGCCGAAGGCCGAATCGATCACACTCAAGCGTTCATCTTCTCGGCCGATGAAACCGAGGACGTGGGCGAAGACCTGGGCACACCGGTGAGCGACGACTACAAAGAAGGCGACAACAAATTTACCGGCACCATCGATAAGGTGACGATCGCAGTGACGCCTGCTCCTCCAGCGATCCAAAAGGAAGAGGAATCTCAGGACGCGGTAATCGACGAAGGTATGAACTGAATGCTGGTGTTCAAGTTCGCAAATCTGAGGTTGATTGCAGACTGATCGCGCCGGTACAATTTCACCCAATGCGAGTTCTCGCGGCATCAGCTTGCGCGATTCCTTTCACTGAAAAAAAATGAAACGCTTCATCGATTTATCTGCTCGACTATTCCCTGTCGTCATGCTGGTTGCGTTGGTCGCTATCCCGGCCGCACACGGCGGATGGACCGAAGACGAATTCGAGAAACGTCCGCTGTACGCCTATCCGCTCCCGCGCGGCAAGGACGACATAATCGGCAACCTGATCACGTACCAGATCCAGAAGGGCGACACGCTGCTTGATGTCGGGCGATGGTTCGGCGTGACGGCCAAGGAGATTTCCCAAGCCAACGCCGGAATCGACTGGTGGGCGCCGCCGCCCGGCCGAGTGATCATCCTGCCCGACGAGCACATCCTGCCCAATACGCCTCGCGTCGGCATCGTGATGAACATCCCCGAGATGCGCATCTACTACTATTTTCCCTCGCCTACCGGGCCGATTCACAGCAAGGGCAAAGTGACGCCCGCCAAGTTCGTGCCCGGCAAAAAGCATTCGGGAGGAGTGACGCCGTCGGTGGTGTACTCGTTTCCGGTTGGGCTCGGACGTTTCGATTGGAAAACCCCCGAGGGAGTCTTTACGGTCCGCGGCAAGACCCGCAATCCCACCTGGGTGGTGCCGGACGACATCTACCAGGAGCACCTCGAGCGTGACGGCGAGGCCGAGCACGTCGTTTCCGGCGACGATCCCGATAATCCGCTGGGAAAATATCGCATCGAACTGACCTTGCCCGAGTACGCTTTTCACGGCACCAACGTGCCATGGGGCGTCGGCATGGAAGTCAGCCACGGATGCATCCGGCTGTATCCCGAGGATATCGAGCGCTTCTTCAACAAGGTGAAAATCGGCACGCCCGGGATGTTCGTCTATCAGCCGGTGAAGTTCGGATGGCGCGGTGACGCGCTCTATGTCGAGGTCCACGAAGATCTCTACGGCAAATACGCCGGCCTGTGGGCCTATGCTCAGAAGGAAGCCGATCGGCAGGGCCTGACGGATCAAATCGACATGCAAAAGCTCGAAAGAGCCGTCGAACAGAAAACCGGCGTCCCGACCTACGTGATGCCTGGTCCAGCCCCCGGCAGCTCCAGCTAGTTTCAATAATGTCTATGCTGAAGTCGCTTTGCTGTTTGCTCGTGGGGTGTTCGTTTAGTGTGACTGTGTATGCTCAAACCCCCGACTGTCCACCAGCGCCTGCCAAACTGAAGTTACACGATGTTCCGGACGGCGAGACACGATCATTCCCTCCCAACACCAAATTTGAGTTTCGCGTCGCCCCTACGCCTGCGGGCTGTGCGGTCACTACGGTCATGATTTTGCCTAGTGGTCAGGAGGTGTGGCTGCCGGCGGGCAAGGTTTACGATTCGCCGGATAAATCCTTCCAAGGCAACGGCCACACGCTTACGTTCGAATCGCATCCCGCAGGCGAGTTCAACGCTTGGAACGGATGGCTGGACACGTCGGGAGGAGAAGCAGGGCCAGTAAATTGTAATCCGTCCGTGGACAAGTGTCCGCCGGGTACGAACCTGACTAGACAGTAGCCGCCCTCATGCACGCCCGCGGGAGGTGCGCGTTTCGGACATGTTGACGAGCCCCGCTAGTTGCGTGGCCCCGGGCCGGATGGCGTGGCGTTTTTCGGATTGGCGCCGTCAGCCGCGACCTGCTTTTTCACCAGGTAAAAATATCTATGGCCCAGCCCGACCGGTCCCGGCCACTTGAGCCGGCGCACGACTTCCATGCCGGCGATCGGTTCACTCGCGATCGTGTATTCGCCCTCTTTCGGCGACGTGATCATCGGGATTCCCGCCTCGAGCTGCATCGTTTCGATTCCGTGCTTGGGATACCTATAAAGATCTTCGCCGTTGAGCGCGTAACCGGCATCGATCTCTGAGCGCGGGACTCCCTCGTGCTCCAGTTCGTTCCGAGTCGCAAGGACTACCGCCATCCCTCGTTGATACGCATACGTCCCGCCGAGCGACATCAGGCCCATCGCGAGCGTCATCGCAAATCCCGCCGCCATCACCAGCCTGCTTCGAGGGAGCGGCGCAAGCGCCATCACGATCGCACCGGCGGGAACCAGCACCAGGTAGTAGCGGTCATTGAAAAACCATAGTGGTATCGTCGCCGCCCAATAAATTAGGGCCGCTATCGCGATCGCGGCAGCACCGCGGCTGAGAGTCCTGAAAATTTCCACCAACGCGACGACAAATCCTGCCGCGCCAAAGCTCGCCAGCATCAGGAACGCATATTGCCAGTCGCCGTCCCAAGAAAAGCGATTGTCCTGCCCGCGCAGTATCAGCACATTGTGCCATCCGCCAAAGCAACTGTACTCGGGCGTCACCGGCATCCGATTGTCCATCCACATCAAGACGAGCGCCGATGCGAAAATTGCCGCACCTGCCATCGCCACCCGGCGCCATCGCGGCGTCGTGAGCTGCAAGATCGCGAGCGGCGACAACACCGTGCCGAGGTAGAGCATCGGACCGAGCACGCCCGCGCGCAGATAGTTCGCAATCGGCACCATGAAAAGGTAGCGGAAATGATTTTCGTTGAGCCGCACTTCCCAAGGCCTTGGACCCAGCACCGTCAGCCAGATCCAGATCCCTGCGCAGATAGCGAGCGCCGCTACGAACGGCGCCATCTTCTTTATCCACTGCGCTGGACTCCAACGGTTCTTGCCGCGCAGCTCGCCGTCGTAGAGAATCATCGCGCCGGCGCATCCGGCTAGCGCCATCGCTGCGAACGGCCGAATCAAAAACCCGATCACCGCCATCGCCGCCGCTATCCACAGCCACAACTGCTCGCGCCGTCCTTCCGCCTTGGCAAACGCCAGGTGCGCCGCGACCATCGTCGTCAGGAACGGGACCTCCGTCATGAACGAGAAGCTCAGGAAGGTGAAACAGGGATTGCAGATCAGCAGCGCGGTCGCCGCCAGCGCTTGCCATCGCGGCGCACCGCACTTGATCGCGAGCGCATGGAACATCACTCCGCACAGCACCGCCAGCACCACCACCGAGATTTCCAGCGACACCGAGTTGCCGCCGAATGCGTGCGCCCATGCGACCCCATAAATGACCTGCGCAATCGGCATCGCCTGGGTGAAGCCGGCGAACCGTATCTCGCCGGTGCGCAGGAACCGCCGCACGGCAGATCCGTACAGCCAGCTATCCACCACCGGCGCGTCGGTCAGCGGATGCAATATCCAAAGCGCGAACACGTACCATCCGACCACCACCGCTGCCGCGGCCCATCCTGCGCGCCTCATCGACTCCTGCCTTGCTCCCGTTTTAACCTATCCCTTATACTCCGAAATCAGCTCGACCAACGGGACTTCGCCGATTTCAACTGAATCACACACGATGCGACAAGTAGCATTTCATCGTCCGTCCATCGGACCCGACGAGGAGCGCGAGGTGATCGACACGCTGCGCTCCGGATGGATCACCACCGGCCCCAAGGCCAAGCGCTTCGAGAATGAATTCGCGAGCTACGTCGGCGCGAAACACGCGCTGGCACTGTCGCATTGCACGGGAGCGCTCCATCTCTCGCTATGGGCGCTCGGCATCGGCCCCGGCGACGAGGTTATCACCACGCCGTTCACTTTCACCGCGACCGCCGAGATTATGGGCTACCTCGGCGCGCGTCCGGTATTCGTCGACGTCGATCCCGGCACCTTCAACATCAACCCCGCGCGCATCGAGGAGGCGCTCGAGAGCGGCGTCAACAAACGGGTGCGCGCGATCCTGCCGGTGCACTTCGCCGGCCATGCTTGCGATATGGATCGGATCCTCAACATCGCGCGCAACTACAATTTGAAAGTCGTCGAGGACGCCGCCCACGCCGCCGGCTCCGCGCGCCACATGGACGGCCGCGGGATGGCGAAAATCGGCACTATCGGCGACCTCACCTGCTTCAGTTTCTACGCGACCAAAAACTTCACCACCGCCGAAGGCGGCATGATCACCACCTCCGACGACGCGCTCGCCGAAAAAATCGCGGTCGCCAGCCTGCACGGGATGAACAAGGACGCGTGGAAGCGCTACGACAAGAGCGGCTCGTGGTATTACGAAATCCACGACATGGGCTTCAAGTACAACCTCTCCGACGTGCATGCCGCCATCGGATTGGCCCAGCTCAAGCGTGCCGACGACTTCATGCGCCGCCGCGGCGAAATTGCGCGCGCCTACAACGACGCCTTCCGCGCCGACGACAGTCTGCAATCCGCGTACTCCGAGCCCGGCATCGAGCACGCCTGGCATCTCTATGTCCTGCGCATCCGGCCCGAGCGCCTGAAGCTCGGCCGCAATCAGTTCGTCGAGATGCTGCGCGAGCGCGGCGTGGGATGCTCCGTGCACTGCATCCCGCTGCACACGATGCACTACTATCAGCGCATGTACGGCTACCGCGACGGCGATTTTCCCGTCGCCGAGGATATCTTCAGCCGCTGCCTGTCGCTGCCCATCTACGCCGCGATGACCGATGAGGACGTCGCCTATGTGATCGAAACCGTTCGCGCCATCGCGCGCGAAAATAGGCGCTGACCTGGGAGAACGACCGTGCGTGTACTGGTAACCGGCGGCGCGGGATTCCTCGGCTCTCATCTATGCGAGCGGCTGCTCAACGACGGGCAGGAGGTCATCTGTCTCGACAATTTTTTCAGCGGCAAGCGCGCCAACATCATGCACATGCTCGGCAACCGCAATTTCGAATTCATCCGCCATGACGTCGTCGAGCCAATCCTGCTCGAAGTCGATCGCATCTTCAGCCTCGCGTGTCCCGCGTCGCCCGTGCACTACCAGTACAATCCCGTGAAGACCATCAAGACCTCCGTGATGGGCACGATCAACATGCTCGGGCTCGCCAAGCGCGTGCGCGCACGCATCCTGCTCACCTCGACCAGCGAAGTTTACGGCGACCCCGAGGAGCATCCGCAAACCGAAACGTATTGGGGCAACGTCAATCCGATCGGCGTGCGCTCCTGCTACGACGAAGGCAAGCGCGTCGCCGAATGCCTCATGATGGACTATCACCGGCAGAACAACGTCGACACCCGCATCGTGCGCATCTTCAATACCTACGGCCCGCGGATGGCGATCAACGACGGCCGCGTGGTTTCCAACTTCTGCGTCGCCGCACTGCGCGGCGAGGATCTCGAGATTTACGGCGACGGCAATTCGACCCGCTCGTTCGCCTACGTCGACGACATCATCGACGCGCTCGTGCGCATGATGAATCAGGACACGCACATCGGGCCTGTGAACATCGGCAACCCTGACGAATTCACGATCGCGGAACTCGCGAAGATCGCCATCGAGCTCGCGGGCAGTTCATCGAAGGTGGTTATCAAACAGCCGCGCGCAGACGATCCCGTCCGCCGCAAACCGAACATCGAGCTGGCGAAAAAAGTTCTCGGATGGGAGCCGCACACCGCGCTCCGTCCCGGCCTCGAAAAAACCATCGCGCATTTCCGCGAAGTGCTCGGCATCCCGCGTAAATAAGACTCACCGCGGCGTCCACGGCGCGCTTGCGATCGGTCCAATCTGGCGACACAATAAGTGTAATCTTCTTCTGCGCGATTCACACCGCATCATGATTGCAAGAACCTCGCGAGCCGCGTTCCCCGTGCTCTTATCGATCGCGATCGGCGCATGCTCGGCGACACCGCCGCCTCCGCCTCCTGCCCCCGCGGCGATCGTCTACATGCCGCCCGATCCCAATCCGCCCCCGCCTGACGAATGGAACCTGCTGCCCGACCCGACCACCGGCCAGGTCGACGTCTATCACCAGGGCGGCTACGTCGGTTCGGTCACCGGCAACGAGCCGGCAGACCAGGACCCCCCAATCCCGCATCCCGTCGCAACCCCGGCGGACTGAAGTTCCGACTCATTCTTTTAATAGATTCCGCGCGATCACGACCCGTTGGATCTGCGAAGTGCCCTCGTAGATCTGCAACAACTTAGCATCGCGCATGAGTTTCTCGACCGGATATTCCTTCATGTATCCGTAGCCGCCGAAAATCTGCACCGCATCAGTCGTGATTCGCATCGTCGCGTCGGCGCTGAAGGCTTTCGCGTACGCCGAAATCGTGTTCGCGCCCTCGCCGCGATCGACTAGCCACGCCGCCTTGTACGTCAGCAGCCGCATCGCTTCGATTTCGATCGCCATGTCGGCCATCATGAATTGGATTGCCTGGAAGTTTGCGATCGGCTGCCCGAATGCGTTGCGCTGCTTCGAGTACTGCAGGCATTCGTCGAGCGCTCGCTGCGAAATCCCGACTGCGATCGCGCCGATCTCGGGCCGGCTGTGATCGAACGTCGCCATCGCATACTTGAAACCCTCGCCCTCGCGCCCGACCAGCGCGCTCGCAGGAATTCGCACGTCCTCGTAAAAAATTTCGCCGGTGTCCGCCGCGCGCTGCCCGAGCTTTCCATGCATCCGGTTGCGCGTGATTCCGGGCACGCTCGACGGAAATACGAAGCACGAGATGCCCTTGTGCTTGAGCCGCTTGTCCGAGGTCGCAAAGGTAACGTACCAGTCGGCGCGCGATCCGTTCGAGATGAAATGCTTGGTGCCGTTCAAAATGAACTCGTCACCCTCGCGCCGGTAGGTCGTGCTCATCGCGGCGACGTCCGAGCCTGCGCCCGGCTCCGTGATCGCGAACGCGCAGAACGTCAGCTTCTTGACCAGCTGCCCCAGGTAGGTCCGCTTCTGTTCATCGTTGCCCGCGATCAGAATCGGCAGCGTCGCAAGGTCGTTGGCTCCCACCGCGTTCGAGATTCCCGCGCATCCGTAATTCAGCTCCTCGACAATCAGGCTGGTGTCGAGCACGCCGAGTCCCGGCCCGCCCATCTCCTTCGGCACGCCGAAGTTCATCAGCCCCGCGGCGAACGCTTTCTCGCACACGTCGACCGGGAAAATTTCCTTCTCGTCGTATTCGCGCGCGCGAGGAATTATTTCCTGCTCGGCAAACTTATGCGCCAGCTGTTTCAGTTCGCGCTGTTCGTCGGTCAAATCAAAACCAAGCATTGTGATATTCTCCCGTCTTGATCGTCGCCATTTGTGTTAGTCGAGCGCGCGTTGCAATGAAAGGGTGAAAAGGTCGTGGCGTGACGCGTCGATTCGCCTTGAAAAACCGCGCGCATGTCGATACGAGGGTAGATGAGTTCGAAATCTGAAGGAGACCACTATGTCGATTACGGTGATTGCGAAATTAAAAGTGCAGCCCGGCAAGGATGCCGAGTTCGAAGCCGCCGGCAAGGAAATGATCGCGAAGGTGAAAGCCGAGCCGGGCACCCAGACCTACATCCTGCACAAGAACACCAAGGACCCGACCGAATTCATCTACTACGAGGTCTACCAGGACCAGGCCGCACTCGACGCACACGGCAAGACCGATCACATGAAAGCGTTCGGCGGAAAAATCGGCGCCCTGCTGGCCGGCCGCCCCGAAATCGCAATCCTCACCGAGGTAGCCCGCAAATAAGATACAAAAAAACTCCGTCCCCTTCTCTCGCTGGAACCTCCCGGCTTCCGGTTCCCCGTCCCGGCGAGTGAAGCGCAAAAAGCCCGCTCCGCTTCGCCCTGCGTGAATCATAGCGGCTCGGGCGGATGCTCAACCTCGATCGAGGGCGCAGTGGAGATGGTGCCGGCCGGGGGCAGTGCTGTAATCACGATTGCCGCCAGCGCGAGCGGCTTTAATCTGATCAAGGACATGTCGGCCTGCAACATCAAGCTCCTCAAATCCGATCTCGCTCCGGGAACCGACCCGTCCTTGAGTTCGTCAACAACGTGCGCGTCCAGCTCGCTTGAGGTTCAAACGCCGCTCGGAGGCAGCCCGATAATTGGAAAAGGAAATCCGGGAAAGCTTAGCGGCAAAGTTGGCGTCAAGGGATCGAATTGTCTGCCCTACCGACGAATGCGGAACCGCGCGTACAAAGGGCAGTTGCAGTATCGGCGCTGCCGAGTGACCCTGGTGTCGAGCGGGGGCGAGCAGTATTTTTATAGTTAAAGTAATAGTTTAGATTAACCCCAATGCCTTCCACCCTCGCAATTCTCGGCGGCCAGCCTCTTCGCACCCGCCCCTTCCCGGCGTGGCCGGTCTTCGACGCCCGCGAACGCGCGCAGCTCGAAGACGTACTCACGTCGCAAAGCTGGGGAGGCTACCCGAGTCCCAATCGCAAGGCGGCCGAGTTCGCCGCCGCATTCGCCGCGTACCAGGGCGCGCGCTTCGCCATCCCGACCACGTCCGGCACCAGCGCGCTCGAGGTCGCGCTCAAAGCACTCGGCATCGGCGCCGGCGACGAGGTCATCGTCCCCGCGATCACTTTCGCCGCGACTCCGTACGCCGCCGTCGCATGCATGGCGCGCCCCATTTTCGCCGACGTGAGCGCCGCCAACGCATGTATCGATCCCGAATCCGTCAAGCGCCTCATCACCCGCCGCACCAAGGCCATCATCCCCGTCCATTACGGCGCGTCCCTCGCCGACCTCGACGCACTCGCGGAAATTTCGCGCGCGCATTCGATTCCGCTGGTCGAGGATTGCGCGCACGTCCCCGGTGCTCAGTTCCGCGAACGCGGCGTCGGCACTCACGGCGCTCTCGGATGCTTCAGCTTTCAATCCTCCAAGCCGATGACCGCCGGCGAAGGTGGAATGATCACGACCGACGACCCCGACCTCGAGCAGCGATGCCAGTCGCTAATCAATTGCGGACGCCGCCGCCCCGACGACACTTTCGAAGGCCCGCTGATGGGCGCGAACTACCGGATGACGGAAGGCAATGCGGAATTCTGCTCGCGCAACTCGCGCGCCTGCCCGAACAGATCGAGCATAAGAGCCGCGCCGCCGCTCGCCTGCGCGAAGGCTTGGTCGCGATCAAGGGCCTGACACCAGTCGCGCGCGATCGGCGCGTTACGCGCGAGGTCATCTACGCGTTCATTTTTATCGTCGACGAGTCGGCGCTCGGCGTGTCGCGCAATCGATTCATCCGCGCACTTCGTGCCGAAGGCATCCCGGCCGGCATCGCCAACGATCCGGTCTATCGATCACCGCTCTTCCCGCGCGAATCCGCCGCCTATCGCAAAGCCTGCGAGCTGGCGGGCGCGATCCCCGAGCGGATCGCCGTCGATTGTCCCGTTGCCGAACGACTCTTCGAACACTCGATCGTTTCAATCCCGCACGAGTGCCTGCTCGGCGACGATCGCGACCTCGACGACATCATCGCCGCAACCGTCAAGGTGGCTTCCAGAGCAAGCGATCTCGCCTCAGCCAATCTGGAAAAATCCAGGTAGCTATGCCTCCGCTCCATGTCGGCGCCGCGCGCGTGAAACTCGACCCGCCGGTCGGCCTCGCGATGCTCGGTTATGGCAACCGCGTCGGTCGCAACGCGGGCGTGCATGACGACCTGGCCGCGCAAGCGCTGGTGCTGAGCGACGGCGCGAACAAGGTCGCCATCGCCGGCGTCGACGTGCTGGCACTGGGAACTCGTATCGCCGACGACATTCGCGAACGCGTCGCCGCGAGCACCGACATTCCCGCCGATTCGATCCTAGTTTGCGCGACGCACACCCATTCCGCACCCGCGTTCAACATCTTCGCGACTCCGCGCGCCGACGCGAAGCCTGCCGCGGGCCGCAACCTCGAATGGGAACGCGCGCTGCCTAGGAAAATCGCCAGCGCGATCGTTCAGGCGCACGAAAATCTGCAACCAGCGACGCTCCGCACGGCCGCCGCCCCATTCACGCTCGGAATCAACAGGCGCCTGATGCGCCCGCATCGGCAAATTCAGATTGCCGCAAATCGCTCCGGTCCCGCTGATGCGGAAGTCAGCACACTCGGTGCATATCGGACCGACGGCACTCCGATCGCGTTCCTGTTGAACTATCCATGCCACGGCGTGGTGCTGTGCGAGGACAACCTGCTCTACTCGCGCGACTGGCCCGGCTTCGCGATGGACGAAATAGAGACTGCGGCCACGTTCGCCGGCGGCCCGCGCCCGATTTCGATTTTCATCCAGGGCGCAACCGGCAACATCGATCCACGGAGCCGTGGCAGTTTCGAAGTCGCCGAAGAACACGGCCGCGCGATGGGCCGCAGCGCATTCGACGCTCTTCGCCACGCGCCCTCAATTGCCGACGCACGAATCGCGACGCGCAAACTCGCGCTGGATCTCAAGCTCAAGGATTTCAGCGCCGATCTCGCCGTCGCGCGCGAATGCGACGCCCAGACCCAGGCCTCGCTCGACAACCATCGCGGCGGCGACGGCTATCAGCTGAAGCGCCTGCGCGACCATCATGCTCAATCGCTCGCAGCGCTGACCGCTCTGGAAGCTCTCGAGGAGCAAAACCGCCGCGATCGCCGGGTCAACATGACCAGTCGCGAACTTGCAACTGCGATGAGCATCGTCACGCTGGGCAACCTCGCGATTGTCGGCATTCCAGGCGAACTGTTCGTCGAACTCGGTCTCGCGATAAAAGCCAACCCACACTTCGCGCAAACTTTTATCGCCGGCTACTGCAACGACCTGATCGGCTACCTTCCCACCCGCGCCGCCTACCCTGAGGGCGGCTACGAAGTCGATACGGCGAGAATCGCTCCCGGCAGCGGCGAGATGATCGTCGACGCCGCGCTCTCGACTCTCGCGTCGATGCGCCCGTAAGTCGTGCGCGACGGACCTCATCTCAAGAATGTGCGGCGCAACAGACAATCCCGCCGCACAGATGTCCCTCTCCCTAACCCTCTGCCGAAAACAGGCGAGGGAATAAAGAAAGGCCTGCGTCCGGCCCTATCGCTCGATCACGCCATCAGCCGAAATATCCAGATGATATGCGGCCTGGCGCGCGAGCTCTTCCGGATGAGCGCGATAGTGCTCGACCTGCGGCACGCCTGGAATTGCCGCGACAATGTCAGCGGCGGCTACTGTCTTGAAGCCGTGCCGCTGGAAGAACTCGCCGGCATCGGTGCTGAACAAATACAAATGACGGGCGCCTCGGGTATGCGCCGCTTTGCGCGCCGCCGCGATCAACGCGGCGCCGATCCCGCGCCCGCGCATCGATTCATCCACGTACAGCGAGCGTATCAGTGCCGCATCGATCTTCGGCTCGACTCCGATCACTCCGACGGCGTCGTCGCCGAAGTACGCGACCAGGTAGCACGCCGCAGGCCATTCGATTCCATCGGTCGTCAGGCTGCCGCGCGCCAGCATCGACCGCACTACCGCAAAATCGCGGGTCTGCTCGATCACGAGTTCGCCTGCGCGATGCTTGCGTAGCGCCATTCCGTGCCTGCGAGCTACTTTTTCGGCGGCGGGAAGAGCTGTACGCCGGCTTCGTCCACAACCGTGATTGCTTTGACCGGACACGAGCGCGCCGCCGAGACGATTATCGAGTCGCCTGCGCCCGCCGGGTTGACGACTTCGGACTTGCCCTCGGCGTCGAGTTGAAAAACCGCCGGCGCCGTTTCCACGCAGTCGCCGCTGCCGATGCAGCGGCTTTTGTTTACCGTGATCGAAAGCTTCGCCATCGCTACCTCCGGGGTTCTGCTGGAACAATAGAATCCGCAGCCGCCGCGTCGCAAGCAATTGAATCTTTCGCGCGCGCATTTGAATCCGCCCCCGCCGCGGCTAATACTCATTCGCGATGAGCCAAATCGCAGGCACCGGAATCGACGTGATCGAAGTCGAACGCATCCAGCGCGCGCTCACGCGGCCCGCGACGGGCGAGCGTTTTCGCGCCCGCGTCTTCA
The DNA here is from genome assembly GCA_963850125.1 of uncultured delta proteobacterium. Taxonomy (GTDB): domain Bacteria; phylum Desulfobacterota; class Binatia; order Binatales; family Binataceae; genus Binatus. Next base: position 454,894 of record CAWKKB010000010.1, read on the forward strand.
CCGCCGGCGAGATAAAGTATTGCGAGTCGCGCGGGCTGCCCCGCTACCAGAGCTACGCCGCGCGCTTCGCCGCCAAAGAAGCGACGATGAAGGCGTTGGGCACCGGATGGAACCGCAACGTCGGATGGGGCGAAATAGAAGTGGTGCGCGAGCGCGGCAAAGCGCCGACCATCGCGCTATCGGGCAAGGCGGCCGCCTTCGCGCAGAGAAAGCAGATCACGCGCTTTCACTTGAGCATCACCCACACCGCTGCCCAGGCGATAGCTCACGTGATCGCGGAATCTTGACGGCGCTTACTTCGCCGCCGGCGACGCTGCGGCTTGCGGGGGTGGCGGCGGAGGGGCCTTTGCCATGTACAGCGGCGCGGGACGGTCGAGTTGCTCGAAGCTGAAATCGCTCAGAGCGTATACCGCCTTGCTCCCGCTTGAGGTCGCGTAGTATTCCGTTCGATTCGCCGGCTCGCCGGGGATTGGCGGTGTGGTCGGCTTGACGCTTATCTTCGCGAGCTTGACCATGCCGAGCGGCTTGCCGTCTTTGCCTATCAGCGTGATTTCGAGCGCGGGATTGTCCAGTCCGAACGGTGGTGCGCTCGGCATCGGATCGGCGACGATGGATTCTCCCTTCAGATCGCGGAATTGATTGAGCAGCCGCTCGACCACCGGAACATCACCCTCCGTCGTCTTGCCGCCGGCTACGACAGCCCAATTGCCGACGGGTACCCGCTTGAGCGTAAACTCGCCGTCGCTGTTTTTGACTTTGATCGCCTCAACCGCCTCGGGATCGACCTTCACGATCGTCTTGTCGCGAAAATCCAGCGGCGACTTGTCGAGGCTCGTCATCACGTATTCGGCAACGGCGTAAACCGGCGCGCGCTCTCCGCGACGCACGTAAATCCCGCTCTTGCCCTCGCCCGCCTGCTTGAATCCGAACAGCATCGATTGCTGCTCGCCGTTCTTGAGGACCACGGTGGCAGTCAGGTGCGGCTTCTCGAGTCCATATTGCGCGACGTTGGCGGGCGCGTCCGAAACGAAATCGGTCGCGCGCGCATTGACCAGCGTGCCGAGCGCCATCCGCACCGCAGTGTCATCGGCCGGCGACGGTGCCGGCTTGACGATCTTCCAGTTGTCGCCGTCGCGATCGATCTCAACCGTTTGACCGTTGTCGCGCGCGATTATCAGCTTTTCAACGTCGTCGAGCTTGAACGCCATCAGGTCGCGCACGCGCAGATCATTGACCGTCTTGTTCATCCCGGCCGAGAACGCGCCTTCCGTCAACAGGACAGCCGGACTGCTGGAGAGCCGGACGTAAGCGTTGAAACCAATCGGGGTCGATTTGCCGACCTCGATCGATTGAGGTGTTTTCTTGTCGAAGGTCGTGACCGTGACAGTCGTAGTGGGAGGCTTGAGCCCGAATGGCGCGAGGTCCGCCGGTTTGTCATCGACGGTGCGGACCAGGACGGCTTCCGCAATCGCGCGCGCGAGGTTGTTGGCCTGCCCCTGGTCGGCGTCGGCGCCCACAGGCTTGACCAGGCGCCACGGCTTACCCTTGTCGCGCTCGAGCACGATGTCGCGATCGGAATACTTGAGTTCAATTTTCGCGATGTCGTCCTGCTTGACGTCGATCAGTTTCGGCTTCTCTTCCGTCTCCGAATAATGACCGACGACAAAGGCGTAGCCGCCTACAATCGCGAACAGGATCAGAACGATGATGGTGTTGCGGAGCCGCATCTGAGCTCAAGTCGGATTGGGATGGGCGCCTCAGTTGCGCCGTTCCCACCACACAACGATCCCGGCAATCAGCAGCAACTCGGGCAGCAGCAGCACTGCGAATGCGAACACGATCGAGAACTGCCCCTCAGTCAGGCGGAAACGCGACGCGCGTATCGAGCGCGGCCGAATCGAGATCGAGTTTTCCTCGCCGGTCAGCCAGTCGGCGCTGTTGACGAAGAAGTCGCGGTTGAAGAACGAGGTCACATATTGGTTGTCGGCAAACTCGGTACTGCCGTAAACGACGATTCGGGCATCGCCTTTGCCCCAGCCAAGCTGCTGGAGGTTGCCATCCACCGCCATCACCACCGCGATCGGCCCGCGCGTGTCCTTGGCGGTCAGCTCGGCTTTCTGCTGCCGGAACAGCGTGTCGAGATCGACCTCCGCCCACGACGTATCGCTGGTGTTCGCGACCGGCGTGACAGTCAGCCCCGGCTTCAGATTCGGTTCGGCGGTAAGCGATCGCGACATCGGGAATACCGTGCGCTGCTTGAAATCCTTGGTAATCGGATGATCGCCGTAGTTCTGCACGATCGGATTCAGCCCGAGCGCGGGACCTTCGAACAGCCGCACTACCTGGTCCACCACGATATCGTTGCCGACCTTGACGCCCCATTCGCCGGCCAGCTTCACCATCGCGTCTTCGTCGATCGGATTGTCGGGACGCTGCGGCCGGTACATCGCGATCATGCGCCCGCCATGCTTCAGGTAGTCGTTCAACGCATCGATCTCGTGCTGGCCGATTGGCTTGATCGGTCCCGCGACCACGATCAGGTTGGCGTCGTCGGGCACCTTCGGAAGTTGCGCGAGTTCGAGCTTGCGAACCTCGTAGCCCTCGCCTTCCAGGTCCTTCTTGATAGTCCCGTAACCCGTTTGGGTTTCGGCGTCGTCAGGATCCGCTTCGCCGTGCCCGTCGAGGAACTCGATTACCTTCTTGGTGCTCCTGGTCGCGCGAATGATCGCGTTGGTCAGCGATTCCTCGGTGAGATCGGTGACGTTGGTGCCCTCGCCACTGTCGGGACCGCCATACTGCAGATGCGTCGTGCCCATCACCGACACCTTGAAGCGCTCGGCGAGCTCGGGATGCTTATCGGGATCGACCAGCTCATAAGTGAGCTTGGGCGAGTAATATGCGAAGGTCTCGTAGAGTTCGCGCGCAGCCGGATTCTCGCCGCCCTGGAAGAAGCCGTACAACTTGAGCGGCTTCTGCAGGCCCTTGACCACGTTTATCGACTGGCTCGAAAGGCTGTATACCTTCTCGGTCGTGAGATCGAGCCGAGTATGATGGAGCGATGAAATATAGTTGATCGCGACCAGCAGCCCGATGAATGCAATCGAGTAGATGGCGGCGTTGGCGCCGAAGCGGGCCGAACGTCCGGTCGTAATCGATGAAAGCTCGGACCGGCTTGAAGTGATCCACAAGACGATCGCGAAGATGCCGCCGGCCAGGTTGACCCATACGAACAGCCGAAAGCCGCTCGAGATAAAATAGTCAACCAGCCCGAACGAGAGCAGAACAAGGCCGAGAATTCCGTAAAGCGCCGCCGATCGCCGCATCCGCCCCCTCTACTATCGCCAGCGCGCCGACTCGACCGATCGTTGGGTCAAGAACAGCGCCACGAAGATGAGACTCAGGAAATACACGATGTCGCGCGTGTCGATGATGCCGGTGACCATCTGCGCGAAATGATCCGGCAGCGATAAATAGCGCAGCAAGTCGGAAAATGACGATCCGCCCGCCTGCGCCGGCCACGAAATCACGAACAGCAACAGCAGTAAGCCGAAACAACTGATCGCCGCGATGATCTGATTCTGCGTCAGCGAGCTGGTGAACAGTCCGATCGAAACGAACGAGATCGCGAGGAACGCCAGTCCGAGATAGCCGGCGAACATCACGCCGATTTCCGGATTGCCGAATGCGATCAGGATCAACGGAAACATACCGGCCAGCCCAATCATGATCAGCATGAACGCCGCCGCCGCGATGAACTTGCCCGCGACGATCTCGCCGGTCCGGATCGGCGCCGTGAGCAACAGCTCGTAGGTGCCGGTGCGCTTCTCCTCGGCAAAACTTCGCATCGTGATCGCAGGCACCAGGATGACGAGCACAATAGCGAGGTTGTGCAGCATCGGCTCGATCACGCGCTCGTTCAGATTGAGTTTCTGCAGGACTTCGGGATTCTGCATCGCTGCATACGCGGTCAATGTAACTTCGAAGTAGCGCAGCAGCGCGAAGAAAAAGAAGCCGCCCAGCAGCAGGAACACCGTCATCACGACGTAGGCGACTGGTTGTAGAAAGTATCCCGCGAGCTCTTTGCCCGCGATTGTCAGAGAGTTTTTCATTCGAGTGGCACGGGTCGCTCAGGTATGTCCCGCCCCAACCTCCTCCAGCTTTTCTTCCGCAGTCGCGCCGTCCTCGTGATGCTCCTTGGTGATCGCATTCAGGAAAATATCTTCGAGCGAGGTCCCGGCCGGGAGCTTCTTCAGGTACTCCTCGAGCACGACGCGCCCATCGGCAATGATCACGACCTTGTCGCAGATCTGCGAGACCTCGGGCAGGATATGCGTCGAGAGCACCACGGTTCGGTTGCCTGCGAGATGGTGAATCAGCCCGCGAATTTCGTGAATCTGGCGCGGGTCGAGTCCGATCGTAGGTTCGTCGAGCACCAGCACCGGCGGATCGTGAATCAACGCCTGCGCGAGCCCAACGCGCTGTCGATAGCCCTTCGAGAGCTGCCCGCAGATTCGATGCGACATATCAGTCAGTCCGCAAACCTCGAGCGCGTGCTCGAGCGCCGATTCGATCTTCGCCCGCGGGACGTCGCGGAGTTTCGCGACGAAGCGCAGGTAGGCCTCGACGCGCATGTCGGGATACAGCGGCGGATTCTCGGGCAGGTATCCGATTTTGCGGCGCGCCTCGAGCGACTGCGAAAAGATATCGAGTCCGTCAATCAGCACGGTGCCGGCGCTGGCCGGCATGTAGCCCGTGATGATGCGCATCGTGGTGGTCTTGCCGGCGCCGTTGGGGCCAAGAAAGCCGAGGATAGAACCGCTCTCGGCTTTGAACGATACGTCTTTAACCGCGACAAAGTTGCCGTAGGCTTTAGTTAGGTTTTTAACCTCAATCATTCAGGTTCGTCCGAGCCTATAGAGACGGCATCGCCGGTTAGATCAATTGACGAAGCAACCCACTCAGCAATTCGATCAACAAGGCAACCGTCTAATTAAACACGCCGCGCCAAACTGTCAATACGACGATTCGAGTCGGTAGCGGTTCAGTTTGGAAGTTTTGTGTCATCCTGACTGAGAATCCTGGAGGCTCGGCCGTTGGCCGATCAGAAATGGTATGTTAAATTTGTGATCAGCAAGCATGAGGCATCAACCTAACACGAAACGGTCTGAGAACAGGCGCCCCAAGACTAGCCTTCGAGACTTGGAACGAACCGGTGAAGTCATCTCTGAGAAGCGCAACTATTTCGGCACTCTTCCTGAAATCAAACTAGTCAAGAAAACCCGATTGGATCGAATCGTGAAAGTCGCAAAGCGATAAAGCGTCTTTCAATTGCCCGCCAATCGGCATCTCTTTAGCGACAACCCGCTCCCGACCGAAATCGTTGTCGATTCCAGCTTTGTCTTTCGCGCGCTGATAGAAGATGGGAGAAGCGGGTATCATATGCGCGCCCGTGACTTTGCAGAAAGATTGCGTGTCGCGAATGTCACACTGATCTATTCGTCGCTGATTTTCCTTGAAGCGCCTCAATGCTGGAAACGCTTATACAATACCGGTGCGCTGGTCCCATCACAGCGGGGCGCGAATCTCGCGAGTGATAGAGCCAACGCTTTCAGCGAGGCAAATAACGCTCTTCAAACGTTTCTATCAGCGTTCGACAGAAAAGAAGTGCGCGTTACAAAACCGCTCATGAAAAGCGCCACCGCTCTTGTCGCTGAGTTCAACCTCGGCTCTCATAGCGCGATTGCGATTGCAATTTGTCGTACCGGAGTTCCGGCTCTCGCTGCCCTTGATCGGGGATTCAAGAACGTTGAGGGCATCGAGCTCTGGGACGGACTGCTGACGTAAGCTTTGCTCTCGCGACGCTTTTGCTTTGAGAACTGTATCGGATAGTTTCGACTGATGGCTGCTGAGCGTAAGCAACTGATTCTGGTCGACGGATCCGGGTATATCTTCCGCGCTTTTCATGCGCTGCCCCCCATGAATACGTCGCGCGGGCTGCCGACCCAGGCGGTTTACGGCTTTATCCGGATGTTGCTGAAGCTGCTGAAGGACGTGCGCCCGTCGCATATCGCGATCGTTTTCGACTCGCCGAAAAGAACTTTCCGCGACGACCTGTTCGCCGATTACAAGGCAAACCGCTCCGAGGCGCCCAACGATCTGATCGTACAGATTCCGTATATCCATCGCGCGGTCGAGGCGTTTCGAATCAAGTCGCTGATGATCGAGGGCTTCGAGGCTGACGACGTGATCGGCACGCTCGCCAAGCGCGGCGCGAAAGAGGACTTCGTCGTCACTCTCATCACGGCGGACAAGGATTTCATGCAGCTGGTCGGTCCGCACGTGACGCTCTGGGACACGATGAGCGACAAGCGAACAGGGGCGCGCGAGGTGCGCGATCGCTTCGGGGTCGAGCCATCGGCGCTGGTCGATATCCAGGCGCTCACCGGCGACTCGATCGACAATATCAAAGGTGTGCCGGGCGTCGGTGAGAAGACTGCATCTGCGCTGGTTCAGAAATTCGGCAGCGTGAAAGGAATCTACGAGAACCTCGACCGCATCGAGGAGGTCGGGATTCGCGGCGCGAAAAGAATCGCGGGTCTGCTCGGTGAGCATCGCGCGGCGGTGGACCTGGCGCGAAGATTGGTGCGCATCGAGACCGACATGCCGCTCAAAATAGAGCCTGACGAATTCGCGTGGCGCGGCGTCGACGAGAAGTTGGCCGCCGATCTGCTGCGCGAGTTGGAGTTCAATTCGATCATTCGCGAGATATCGCCGTCGCAGGCGGACCTCCCCGGCCTGGAATCGAGCGCGAAACCGGCCGCGACCGTCAGCGGAAATGATCTCGCCGAGGCGCTCAAGACACTCGCCGGCGCCCCGCGCATTGCTGTTGATCTAACCGTATCCGAGGACGGGCGCGATACGTTGCAGCTGGCGAGTGCCGATCAAACCGTCGTCATCGAACATGATGAGATTGCGAGCGCGGCATCCTTGCTCAGCGCCGATCGTCCGCCCAAATCATCCCACGATCTCAAAAATCAGCTCGCAGCATTCGCACGCCACGGAATCGCGCTGAACGGCGTCGATTTCGACACGATGCTGGCGGGCTTTCTGATCAATTCGGGACAGGGAGAACCCTCGCTGACCAATCTGTATCACGAGTATCTCGCTCCGCTGGGCGCGAGCAATCCGCCGGGCACCAATGCGGACCTGGTGAGAAATCTTCGCGAGGCGCTGGCGACCCGTCTGGAAGCCGACGGGCTCACTTCGATGTATAATGAGATCGAAATGCCGATCGCACCGATCCTGGCCGAGATGGAAGCTGCGGGAATCGGAATCGACGGCGACGCGCTCAAAATAATCTCGAAAGAATTTGCCGAAGAGATAAGCCGTCTCGAGCGCGAGTGCTACGAGCTGGCCGGCCGCGAGTTCAATCTCAACTCACCCATCCAGCTGCGCGACGTTCTTTTTACTCACCTGAAACTGTCGGCCAAGGGCCTCAAGAAAACCAAGAGCGGATTTTCCACCGACGTCGATACACTCGAAAAGCTCGCCACGCTGCATCCGATGCCGCGCAAGCTGATCGAATATCGCACGATTTCGAAATTGAAATCCACTTACGCTGACGCGCTGTCCGAGGTGATCCGATCGGGCACCGGGCGCATCCATACGACCTGGCATCAGGCGCTGGTGCCAACAGGACGCGTCAGCTCGAGCGATCCAAACCTGCAGAACATCCCGACTCGCAGCGTCGAGGGCCGCAGGATTCGGCGGGCGTTCGTGCCGAAGCCGGGATCTATCTTCGTATCTGCGGACTATTCGCAAATCGATCTGCGCGTGATGGCCCATCTGTCCGGCGACAAGACGCTGGTCGATGCGTTCACCACCGGCGAGGACATCCATATCCGTACCGCGACCGAGGTGCTGGGAGTCACGCCGGATAAGGTCAATGCCGAGGCGCGGCGGCTGGCCAAGGTGATAAACTTCGGGATCATCTACGGGATGGGATCGCAGCGGCTGGCGGGCGAGCTCGGGATTGCGCTAGCGGAGGCCTCGGACTACATCAAGCGCTACTTCGAGCGGCTGCCCGGGGTTCGCGCGTGGCTCGACGATACGGTTCGCATCGCGCGCACTACAGGCTACGTAACTACGATGTACGGCCGCCGCCGCTACCTGCCCGAGCTGAATGCGCAGCCGGGGGGAGCGAGGGCGCAAGCAGAGCGAATCGCCATCAATACCCCCATCCAGGGCACGGCGGCAGACCTGATAAAACTCGCTATGATACGTCTGGACAGAGTTCTTAAAGAGCGTGGCCTCGCCGCGCGGATGATTTTGCAAGTGCATGACGAACTACTGCTGGAAGCGCCACAAGGGGAGTGGCAAGAGGTCGCGGCGCTGGCAAAACGCGAAATGGAAGGGGTGGCCGAGCTGAAAATTCCGCTCAAAGTGGAGCTGAAATCAGGTCCGAACTGGGCCGAGATGAGCGGAGCCGCATGAACACTGCCCTGAATTTAGTCGCCCGCCCCAGCGTCTACTCAAGTTGAGAACGCCAGGCCGCCAGGACGGCGACGAAGCCGAGCTTATCGAACGCTCTCGCAAGGGCGATTCGGGGGCATTCGGCGTGTTGGTGGAACGGTACCAGCGCAGAGTGGTCGGAGTCGCGTTGGCGGTAGTACACAATCAGGATGACGCGATTGAACTGGCGCAGGAAACGTTTGTTCGCGCCTATGAAAATCTCGCAAAATTCGAATCCCGTTCGAGCTTCTCAACTTGGCTCTATCGAATCGCGGCCAACCTCGCCATCGACTTCTGGCGCCGCGAGGGACGCCACGTAGTTCTCCATGGAGAAGACGCCGAAACCGAAATCGGCAAGCTGCCGACCACGACCGGAGACTCGTTCAAGGAAGTCAGTCGCAGTGAACTCTCGGCAAGGCTGAAGCAAGCGCTGGAGGAGTTGACGCCGGAACATCGTGCAGTGATACTTCTACGCGAAGTTGAAGGAATGTCGTACGACGAAATTAGCGACGTTTTACAGTGCCCAAGAGGAACGGTCATGAGCAGGTTGCACTATGCACGCACGCACCTGCGTAACATTTTGAAAGATCTGGGTGGGAACTGAGCGAAGTTTATGGCTGAATGCGGTGAAATTAGCATGATGCTCGGCGCGTTCGAGGACTCGGAACTCGAACCCAACGAGATGCAGGAAGTTGCGTATCATCTGGCGCGATGCGAATCCTGCACGAGCGTCCTCGCCGACTACTCGACGCTTGGACGTAACCTCAGATCGATTACGACGGTACCTTCGCTGGCCGGGTTCTCGGACGCGGTAATAGCTCGCGTCGATCGCCTGCCACAGCCGGTCCTGACGAGAATCGAGCGTTTCATCAGGCGCCAGTTGGAGTCGGTTGGCACCGGGTTCGCGTGGGGCGGCGCTGTGGTGGCGGCCGCGGTCGTTACGATAATTCTGATGACGCCGTACGCTCGCGAATTCGCCAATCGAGCGACCCAGCCAACGGTAGTCGCTACTACGGATCACAATGCCGCGCCGGCGCCCGCCGAAGTAGCGAACGCAACGGCCAATGAACCCACCATGGCGGACAACGATTCTCATGCCGACATCTCCCGCCTCGAGTCGGAGAACCATTCGGTTGCAGTCTGGAGCGAGCCCCGCAGGGACACCACGGTCATCTGGTTACCGGATCAGCCCTAGGTCGCCATGTCGCTGCGCCCCGGTAGTTTCACCTTCCTCATCATCGTGATCTCAGCCTTTGGGCAGGCAGGCATCACCAACGCCCAGTTGGCGTCGAAGCAGGTGACGGTCTATGTCGATTCGGTGATGGCCGCGGATACGAACGAGGGAACCGATCCGCGGATCGCCCCGATGGGCCAGAAGCTGCGCGGCCTGTTCGGCTTTTCGACTTACAGCCTCATCGGTCATAACGAAGGCGAGACCGATTGCGGGAAGATGATCGCGTTCACCCTGCCCGGCGGCAAGATTCTCCACGTGCAACCGCGCGCCATCGACGGCGACATGATCGCGATGGAGATAGTGCTGTTCGACGGCACGCGCCCGATGATGACGACCGACCTCAAGCTCAAGAACAACGGGACGTTGATCGTCGGCGGTCCGCGTTATGAGCAAGGGATGATGATCATTTCGATTGGCGCGAGCACCGGCGGAATGGCGCCGATGCAGGCCCAAGCCACACCCCCGGCCGAAGCGACTACTCGCTAGAACTTCACAGCGGATCGAAATACGGCGCGATGCGGCCGTCGAAGTGGAACTCGCGCGCGAGCCCAATCCACTTGCGATCGACTCCATGCATCGGCTCGGGCAGCGCGTCCAGCGGGAAGAAAGCAGCGGCCAGCGCCTCGAGTGGGTTCGGCTTCAACTCGCCGCCAACAATTCGACAATAGAAAAGCATCGAGTAGATATGGCGGGCGGGTGAACCGTACTTCTTGTTGTCGATCACGGCGAGCAGACGCTCGGGCTCGACGATAAGGCCGGTTTCCTCAAGCGCTTCCTTAGCTACGTTCTCAGCGGGCGATATGCCGACATCGCAGAACCCTGTCGGATACCACCATTTCCCGGTCGGCCGTTGAATCATCAGGATTTCATCGCGCTCATTGAATGCGATCACGCCGCATCCCACCGCCGCCGTGACGTATCCTTCGTAGCCGGCGATAACCTGCTCGCGCCATCGGCGGCGCAACGCTTCCGCATCGTCGTCGCTCGCCCCGGCGACGATCGAATGCATGCGGGCCGCCTCCTTGAGCAGCTCCTCGTATCGTTCGGAGTCGTAGCCGTCAGGCTTGAAGGCGAGTCCGGTACGCGCGATTGCTGTTATGCGTTCGATAAAGCGCGCCAGTTCGGCGAGCAGATCAGAATCCGGCATCGAAATTTTCCTTGTCGCAAATTAATCGAGAAATATAGCATGACGACGCGATGCGACCCCGATGAAGCTAATTCTCAGCCGCAAGGGATTCGACTCGTCAAGGACAAATGGCGGATGCCCGAGCCCGATACTGGACGACAGGCTCTGCTCGCTCCCAATCCCTGACGCTGGATCGCCGACGTCGTACGGAAAACTTTCGTCGTTCAACGGGTCGAAGATCCCTCAGATTGTCGAAAACCTGACGCGCGGCCGAGTCAGCCGAGGCGACGGCGCTCATCTCGATCCGGATTTGCGGCGCGACGCGCTCGCGCGTGCCGCGGGATGGCGTCCAATCTTCGGCCAGGCCGCGGCCGCGCAGAGCCATCTCGCGAACCAGCAGGTGGGCGCCGGCGACCTGTTCCTCTTCTTCGGATGCTTTCGACGTGCTGAGCAATTTGCAGGTGCGTTCCGCTTCGTCCGCGATGCGCCGAAGCTTCACGTCATTTTCGGGTGGCTACAGGTCGGCAGTGTGGTCTGCGCAACCAATGACCTCGCGAGCGAAGTACCTTGGGCTGCAGGGCATCCGCACCTTGCCGCGCCCGAGCGATACAAAAACAACACCCTCTATTTCGCGAGCCACCGTCTTTCGTCGATCGGCCTCAAAACGAGAGGCGCCGGGATCTTCGAACTGATCAGGCCTGAGTTGATACTCACAAAACCCGACTCGAATTGTTCGGTTTGGCAGTTGCCGCGATGGTTCGCTCCAGCCGGCCGGTCGCCGCTCACCTATCATGGCGAGCCGACGCGCTGGACGGATTCCGGGACCTCGACGAGCTTGCAGTCGGTCGGTAAAGGCCAGGAATTCGTGCTCGACCTCGAGCAGTATCCCGACGCGCGTGACTGGCTGCGATCGATCTTTCGCGCCGCCGTTCGTTAGCGACTCGATGCCGAGTTACACACAGACCATGCCGCGTCGGCCAGCGCGGGCACCCGCTCCTTGCTGGCGGCGAACAGCGGATCATCGGTCTGTCCGAGCACGAATCGGGCGTAGCTGCCCTCCATGATGATCGCGAGCTTGAAGAGCGCGAACGCCTGGTAGAACGGGAAGTCGCGCATCGCGCGGCCGGTGCGGCGCTCGTAGCGATCGATCATCTCGCGCCGCGTGAGCCATCCCGGGGCGGCTTGCATGCTGGCGATCACGCCACCCGACGCACTGTCGGTCGGATCGGGCCAGTAAGTCAGCATCCAGCCGAAATCCGCGAGCGGGTCTCCAATCGTCGACATCTCCCAATCGAGCACGGCGATCGCGCGCGCACTTTTCGGATCGAACATCACGTTGTCGAGCTTGTAGTCGCCGTGGACGATGGTGGGGGCCGGCGACTCGGGGATTCGCGGGCGCAGCCACTGCTTGACGTTCTCCATCACGGGCAGCGGCCGCGTATGCGGAATCGTGCGCTCGAGCTGATCGGTCCATCGCGTGAGTTGGCGTTCGAGATAGCCGTCGGGCCGCCCGAAACCCTCGAGACCGGACGCGCGCCAATCGACCTCCTGCAGTGCGACCAGCACGTCCACCATCTGCTCGCTGACCTGTCGGCGCAGCTCGGGCGTCTGTGCGAAATGCTTGTTATCGGCACGCACGACGTCGCCGCGCATATACTCCATCAGGTAAAACGGCGCGCCGATGTACGAGGGATCGTCGCACACGGCGTAAACGCGGGGCACCGGCACCGCAGTCGCCTGCAACGCTTTGACAACGCGATATTCGCGCATCATGTCGTGGGCGGTCGGGAGCAACGGCCCTCGCGGCGGGCGTCGAAGGGCCCATGAATTGCCGTCGAAATGAATCAGGTGAACCTCGTTGGAGTGGCCAAACGAGATATTTTCAGATCGAAGCGCGCGGGTGTCGCCGAGCTTGCGCTCATCGAGGAACCGTTTCAGGCCGGCGAGATCGACCGTGGCTGACGGTCCGGTTTTTTCCTGTGTCGAAGTACTCATCGAGCGTACTGTTTTCGCAAACGCGGCTCGCGGTCAAGCGCCGACGCATCTTGCTAGAGCAAAGCACGCACCTATACAACGAAAGCAATGACCGCGGCGCCAAAGTTGACCGACAGTCCAGGCACCGGCCAGATGGCCGCGATATTGCGCCTCGCGCGGCCCCATCAATGGATTAAAAACGCGCTGGTATTGGCGGCGTTGGTATTCGGCCAGCGCCTGTTCGTGTTGCACGACGTGGTGCTCGCGATCGTCGCATTCGTCGCGTTCTGCGCACTTTCGAGCGCCGGTTACGTTTTAAACGATATTGCCGACCGCGATGCCGACAGGCTGAATCCCGAAAAATGCGCCCGCCCGCTGGCGCGCGGCGATATCTCGGTTGCCACGGCGACCCGGGCCGCGCTGGTGCTGGCCGCGATCGCAATTGTGCTGAGCATCATACTGGGCCGCGCCTTCCTTGGAATCGCGGTGCTATACGTCGCGCTTCAACTGTTTTATTCGCTGTGGGCGAAGCACCAGGTGATCGTCGACATTATCTCGGTTGCGATTGGATTCGTGCTGCGCGCATTCGCCGGCGGCGTCGCGATCAAGGTCGAGGTATCGCCGTGGCTGATCTTCATCACGTTCGTCCTGGCGTTGTTCCTGGTGTTGGCGCGCCGACGCCACGAACTGATCGCGCTGGGCGACGACGCTATCGCGCATCGCAGCGCGCTCTCGGAATACAGTGTGCGGCTGGTCGATCAGATGATTTCGATCGTCGCAGGCGCCGCGCTCGTCAGCTACATGATTTACACGGCGTCGGCCGAGGTCGAGGCGAAGCTCGGAACCCGCCATCTCTATCTGACCGTACCGTTCGTGGTATTCGGAATCCTGCGCTACCTGTACCTGATCGATGAGCGTAACGAAGGCGGCGATCCGGCCCGCGCGTTGATTCAGGATCGGCCTCTCTTGATCGCGGTCGCGCTCTGGATACTTACCGATATTGCGTTGCTGTACTTCTAGGACGACCGGTCGCGCGGGTCTAGTAAGTAGGCAGAACTCCGGTCGGTGAGCCGACCAATCCTGCGCGCTGGAACGGATTGCGCCCGAACGGCCGCTGCCCGACCGAGCCCAGCCCGCCGAGCGTAATCTGGACCTGGATTTGCGTTTCGTTGGGATTGTACGAATCGGTGACACCAACGTCCATCGCCCAGCAATCACAGGGAGACTTGAGCCGCACGCCATACTCCGTCGTCAGAAATTGATTCGACGCGATGTCGTAAGACGGCGCGAAGTACAATCCCAACCGGTCGAACAATTCGGTGTACGCAATGCCTGAAACAAACTCGGCGGCGTTCTTGTTCGTGCCCTGAATCACCGTGTCCTTCCGATTGGCATAGTCGTATATCAACTCCATGAAGGAGCCTTGCAGCGCCTTGCCCATATAAAGCTTCGACCCGGCCGTGGACCAGGGCGGTTGATAAGCTATCGATGAGCTCGCCTGGGAGACTCCGGCATGATTTCGCGGGCTGTAATCGACCTCCGAGCTGAAGGTTGCAGTGTCGGTCAAGTAGAGGTGCAACAGCGCCTGGATGTCCGACATGTCCGAGTTATTGGCCACAGTGTGCCCGATGTCGTAGGACTGCTGTAGCGTCAACGAGCCAAGCTGCGTGGAATGATCGCCTTCGCGAACAATATTTCCGGGGCGTGGCACCGACGAGTCCGTGGGCGGCTCTTCGTTGAGCGGCCCGGTCACCGAATCAGCGTCGGTCAATCCCTCACTCGGAGTTGCGTCTGTGGTGGTCTCCTCAGGCATCAAATTTCTGCTCTTGGCAAACAGGCGGGTGGTGAAGCCGTAGGTGAACAAACTGCGCGAGTTCAGACGATCGAACGAATCGAACAAGGGCATATTGCCCTGGTAGATATTCGGCACATAGTAGTAGTTCGCAAACGGTTCAATCGTATTTTTGAGCTTGTCGACCGTCTTCCAGTTGACGTCGTAAACGCGATCGAGAATCGTCGAGATTCCGGCCTTGGCGTAAGGAACGAGTCGCGCACTGGTTCCTTCGGCGGTCTCACCACTCAGCACCGCGCAATTGTTCCAAATGAGTTCCTGGCCGCCGCGGTCAGCGCAGGTGTTGTCCCTGGGTTTGGCTGATGCGGGCGCAGGTACCGTTCCGACCGGAATGATGTGTATGTTGTGACCGGACGTGTCATAGAACGCCGCCTGCGAACCGACTTCTCCGTATCCCTGAAGGTAGTCACCCCAGCGCCACGGCAGTGTCACGCGAGGATTGGCGTCCAGGCGTCCGCCATCGATTCCCTGGTAGCGATAGAAGTTGACCGCCTCCGCGTCGTAGTCCGCGTACATCAGGTTGTTGAACAATTCCTGGCGTCCGGTCACCGTCGCATCGGGCAGCCTCTGCAAGGCGAACTGTTGCGGTTGGATCAGATCCTGGTTCCAGGTTCCTTTCACATTCACGTACGCGTTTTCGAACTGATCGAGCAGCCCGAAATTCGCCTGCGCATTTCGCATCGATCCAAAATTGTTGGTAAAGAAACCGCGCGACAATGTCCACACATCCATTTCGCGCAGGTACAGGCTGTCGCTGACCGAAACCGAGTCGCCGTATGCGATCAGATCGTCCGTGAGATGCTCCCGCGTCATTCCGATTATCCCGAAGCGGTCGACCGGGATGTGCGGATCGGCGAGCTGGGTATCTACAATATCGTTGATGCGATTCTGCGCCGACCGAATAGACTCGTCGTAGAACGCGCCGTCCACCCAGAGATAGTCGTCTTTGCCGTTGACCAGCCGGTATTCGCCGAGGCCGCCGACTCTCTGAGAGGTCTCGACATCGACCGCGAACGTCGCGTCGGAACTTTTGTTAATCGCCAGGTAGTACGGCTGCAGCCACTGAAAGCCGCGCAGCCCCGATTCGCCGTATCTCCCGCTCAGCAGGCCGCTATGCCGATCGGTATCGGCCGGGAAGACCAGGTACGGAAACGGAACTACCGGGTAGCCGTCGACGTTAAAGGTGCCGTTGGTGGCGTGGCCCGTATGGCCCATGTTCACCGTCATCTGGTCCGCGTTAATCGACCACGAGGGCGTGCCCTTCTCGCATCCGCAGGTCGTAAAGAAGCCCTTCTTTACAACGTAGTTCGGTCCCTCCTGCTTTATGATTTGCTGGCCCTCTAGATGGTAGATATCCTGCTTCGCCAACACCTTGGAGTTGTAGAGCACCATCGTCTCGTTGGTGATGTCGATGGTCGCCTCGGTCGCCCACATTTCGACCTCGGGATCGATCAGATGAACGTGCCCAATGGCGCGCGCCTTGCGGTCGCGGCGCATGATGTCGATCTCGTCGGCCTTCAACACGCTGCCGCCCTGGGTCATGACGGCGTCGCCCTTGACTACGAAGGTGTCGGTCTTGGAGTCGTAGATCGTTTCCTGGCCGGTGATGTTTACGGGAGCCTGATGCTCAGCGCGGACCGGAGAAGGAACTCCAAACCCTTTCGATTTTTTGGGCGGGGCAGGCTGGACGGGTGGCGTGGCCGCGGCGGCGATTACAGGCAATAGTAGAGCAGCCCACACTATCGCGATCGTGATCGCGAGACTTTTAAGCGCCGGCTTCAGGAAACAACCCACTCCGCCCCTCGCGGCTTAGAAAGTACGGGTAAACTTCGCCGATAAGATACACGGATCCGGTAACCAGCGCCACGTCGTCTGGCGCCAACTCCGAGAACACGCGCTCGATCGCACGGAGCGGATCGCGCTCGACGCGCGCCGGACAATGTGCCGCGAAATGCGGAAGTAGTTCCTCAGGTTCCAGCGGGCTCTTGGGTTTGGCTCGGGTCAAGGTGACGTCGCGCACGCGCGGACCAAGCATCGCCGCCATCCGCGTCCACTCCTTTGCGGATTGGCAACCGAAGATCAGCCGCGGCTTCACATCGGGCCCGAGCTCGACGCTCATCGTCTCGAGCAATGCGGCAATACTCATCTCGTTATGCGCGCAATCGAGGATAACGAGCGGCCGCTTCGACACGACATCGAACCGCCCCGGCCAGTATATCTCCCGCAGACCCGTCCGGATTGCGTCCTCGTCGATCCGCCAACCTTGAGTGCGCAGAGCTTCGAGGGTAGCCACCGCAATCGCAGCATTCTCATGCTGAAACGGACCCGCCAGCCCAAGCTCGAGGTCGCGCAGCTCGAGGCCCAGGCCGTGGTAGTCCAATCGATGCGCCGGCGCGTGTGAGTTGTATGAAAAGTCGCGATCGATCAAACGCACGGCGCTTTGGCGCTGCGCCGCGATAGAGGTCAGCACGAGCCGCGATTCGGGGTCGCGCGCACCAATCACGACCGGCACGTCGTTCTTGATAATCCCGCCCTTCTCGCCCGCAATCGCCGCGATCGTGTAGCCGAGATATTCCATGTGGTCGAAACCGATCGGCGTAATCACGCTCAGGATCGGCGTCACGACATTGGTAGAATCAAGCCGGCCGCCAAGCCCCGTCTCGACGATCGCGATATCGACGTTCTGCTCAGCGAAATACAGGAACATCATCGCAACCGTGAACTCAAAAAACGTGAGCGCCAGCCCCGCGCGGTCGTAAATCGCGCGCAGCCGCTCGATATAGTCGAGCATCAGCCGCGCCGGAATCTCAGCGCCCGATATTCGCGTCCGCTCGGCAAGGTTCACCAGGTGCGGCTTGGTATAAAGTCCCGTCCGATATCCCGCGCGACGGAGACAACTATCAAGCATCGCGGCGACAGAGCCCTTACCCTTGGTCCCCGCGATATGCACCGCCCGAATCCGACGATGCGGATTGCCAATGACGTCGAGCGCCGCCTCCATCCGCTCGAGCTTGTAAATCTCGCCGCGAGCCTCGAGCGAATAGAGCCAGTCGATAGTCTTACTGAGCTGGTCCATATCCAGCCGGAGTTTATCGGCTAACGCGAATACGCGGAAGCGTGCCAATTTGTTGGTCCCCACTATGGGAAGGAACCGGGGTTAGATAGCTTTAGAAGGTTCGATCAACCGTCCAAGAGGTAGTCGATGAGCGACAACAAACGTTTCGATCACGAACAGATGCGGGGAGCCAGGTTTCACGAATGCGGACTGGCGCAAGCCGAGTTTCAGGACGTGGACCTCGCCGATGCCAAATTCTCAAACGTGAATTTGCGACGGGCTTCTTTTGCGGACGCAAACCTGCAAGACGCCAGGTTTACCAACGTGAATCTCGCCAACGTCAAAATCGACGACGCCAATATCAGCGGCCTCACGATCCTCGGCTGGAACATCGAGGAGCTGATCAAAGAAGCACATCAGAAGAAAAATCCAGGCTAGGACACCCGCCTGCGCCTGCCCTTCGACGCGAGCGGCGGCACTCCGCGATTCCCTCGCGGCTTCGTCAGCATCGCGAGGATTCGCCCCAGCGTGAAGCGCATCTGATGGCGCGGGACGATTGCGTCCAGCATCCCGTGTGCGAGCAGGAACTCGGCGCGCTGGAAATCGTCGGGCAACTCCTGGTTGCTGGTCTGCGCCGTCACCCGGCGGCCCGCGAAGCCAATCAGCGCGCCGGGCTCCGAGATATTCAAATCACCGAGCATCGCAAACGACGCCGCCACGCCGCCAGTCGTCGGATCGCACAGCACTGAAATATACGGCAGGCGCGCGTCGCGAAATCGCGCGATCGCGGAGGATACTTTCGCCATCTGCATCAACGAGAGCGGGCCTTCCTGCATCCGCGCACCGCCCGACGCGACGAACACGATCACCGGCAGCTTGCGCTCGCATGCGATGTCGAAAAGCCGCGCGAGTTTCTCGCCGACTACCACGCCCATGCTGCCGCCCATGAACTCGAAATCCATCACGCCAATCGCCACCGGCCGATTCTCGATCTTGCCGATTCCAACCACCACCGCGTCGTTGCGGCCACTGTTCGCCCGCGCCTGCTCCATCCGCTTTGGATACGGCCGCGAATCGACGAAGCCGAGCGGGTCGCCAATCGCCATCTCGGCCATCAGCTCGCGCCAGGTCCCCCGATCGACGCTGATCGAGAGCCGCTGTGGCACCGTGACGCGAAAATGATGTCCGCACTTGGGGCACACGTTCAGATTGCGCTCCACTTCCTTGCGGAAGGCCATCTCCTTGCACGACGGGCACTTCGACCAGATGTCGTCGGACGGCGCCTGCGTCGTAACCGGCGTCTGCGCGCGCTCAGCCATCTGAATTCTCCGCTGCAGGCGCGCGTTCGATTCGGCGCGCCGATTTCATCGCGTCTTTCATCGCACCTACCAGTCCTCCCACCGCTCCCGGCGCGTCGCCCGACTTGGCATGCGCCTCGATCAACAACGAAATCGCGCTGCCGACCACCACCGCGTCCGCCATCGTCGCGACCTCAGCGGCCTGCGCGGGCGTCGAGATACCGAAGCCTACGCCGATCGGCAAATCGGTCACGCTGCGAATCTCTCGCATGTGATCGGCAATTTCAGCGTCGAGATGCGCACGCGCACCAGTCACTCCCGTCACCGAGACATAGTAGAGAAAACCGCTGGCGGAGCGCGCGATCGCGCGGCTCCGATCGATCGGCGTGGTCGGCGCGAGCAGGTAGATAAGGTCGAGTCCGTTGGCGCGCGCCGGCTTCTTGAGCTCGCCAGATTCCTCGGGCGGCAGATCGATCACCAGCAACGCGTCGATACCCGCGCGCCCGGCGTCCGCGCACAACCTCTCGCATCCATAGTGAAAAATCGGGTTGTAGTAGCCGAACAGGACCAGTGGAATCTGGGTCTGCACCCGGAGCTCGCTGACCATCGAAAGTATCGCCGCCAGCGACGCGCCCGCACCGAGCCCGCGCGCCAACGCGCGCTGGTTCGCAGGCCCGTCGGCCATCGGATCGGAAAACGGCACGCCCAGCTCAATCAGGTCGGCGCCGCGAGCCTCGAGCTCGAGCACCAGCCGCCGCGTCGTATCCATATCGGGATCGCCGGCCACGATGAACGGGATCAGCGCCGCCTCGCCGCGCGCGCGCAGCTCGCGAAATTTGCGTTTGATTCTGCCTGTCCCTGCCATAGTCCTACACCGTCACGCCGAGCGCTTTCGCGACCGTCTGCATATCCTTGTCGCCGCGCCCTGACAGATTCACGATCATGATTTGTTCCTTCGCCATTTGCGGCGCCAGCTTGATTGCGTGCGCCATGGCGTGAGAGCTCTCCAGCGCAGGGATGATTCCCTCGGTCTCCGACAGTGTCTTCAACGCATCGAGCGCCTCGGCGTCGGTGACCGACGTGTATTCCGCGCGGCCCACGTCGTTGAGCCACGAATGCTCGGGGCCGACGCCCGGATAGTCGAGACCCGCGGCGATCGAATGGGTCTCGCGAATCTGCCCGAGCTCGTCCTGCAGCAGGTAGGTCTTGTTGCCGTGCAGAACGCCGACGCTTCCCGCCGTGATCGTGGCCGCATGATGCGGACCGCTGATTCCGAGCCCCGCGGCCTCGACGCCAATCAACTTCACGTTGGTATCTTTGATAAACGGATAGAAAAGTCCGATCGCATTCGAGCCGCCATTGACGCACGCGATGAGCACGTCGGGCAGACGGCCTTCGTGCTTGAGAATCTGGCGGCGCGCCTCGCGCCCGATGACCGCCTGGAAATCGCGCACGATCATCGGATACGGATGCGGTCCCGCAGTCGTGCCGATCAGGTAGTAAGTGTTGCGCACGGTCGCAATCCAATCGCGCAGCGCCTCGTTCATCGCGTCCTTCAGGCTCTTGCTGCCGCCCTCGACCGGAGTGACCTTGGTGCCCAGCAGCTTCATCCGAAAGACGTTCAGCGATTGACGCTCGACGTCGACCGAACCCATGAAAACTTCGCACTCGCGGCGAAACAGCGCCGCCATCGTGGCGGTCGCGACCCCATGCTGTCCCGCTCCAGTCTCAGCCGTGATGCGCGTCTTGTTCATCCGCACCGCAAGCAGAGCCTGCCCGAGCGTGTTGTTCACTTTATGCGCGCCGGTGTGGCAGAGGTCCTCGCGCTTCAAATAAATCTTCGCGCCGCCAAGTTTCGAGGTGAGGTTCTCGCACAGGTAGAGCGGCGTTGGGCGTCCGACGAACTCGCGCGAGCGTTGCTCGAGCTCGTCGCGAAATTTCGGATCGCGGCGGGCTTCTTTGTACGCGCGCTCGAGTTCGAACAATGCCGGCATCAGGGTTTCCGCGACGTACTTTCCGCCGAACTGGCCGTAATGACCGCGGCTATCGGGGACGTTTTGCATTGTTGATGAAGCTCCTGATTTTATCGTGGTCCTTCACACCCGGCGACGACTCGACGCCGCTCGCACAATCGACCGCGTAAGGTTCGAGGGCGGCGACCTCGGCTACGTTGTCGGGATTCAATCCGCCGGCGATAAACGCGCGGCTCAAATCGACGGCGCGAAGCTGATTTAATGAAATACGAATTCCAGTGCCGCCGTATAGTTTCGCGTCGAAGGCGTCGTACAGCACGTAGTCGCCGCGATGCGGTCTCGAGCTCGAATCTTCGGCGTTCTTCAGCCGGCGCGTGACGATCGACGGAACCGGCCAACCCGCAACCGCCCCGTCATCCTCGTAGCCGGAGAACTGGATCATATCGAGCGAAACGGTGCGCAGGCGGTCATCTATATAGGCGCGCGCCGCGTTGACGAACACTCCGACCACCACGGCGCGCGCGCCAATCGCCTCGCGAATCTCGCGAGCGCGATCGACGTCGACAAAGCGCGGAGTCTTCGCATAGAAGTTCAGTCCGATCATATCGGCGCCGGCCTCGATTGCCGCGCGCGCATCTTCGACGCGCGTAATGCCGCAAATTTTGACTCGAACTTTCATAGCGCCTGCATCAGCTCGCCAAGTTTCGCGCCTGGCTTGCCGCCTCGCAGCAGACTCTCGCCAATTAAGAACGCACCCGCGCCAGCAGCGTCGAGGCGTCGAATGTCGTCGCTCGAATCGATTCCGCTCTCCGTGACAACTAGCGACTCGCCCTTGTAGCCCGCGAGCAGCCGCTCGGTCACCGCGATATCGGTCACAAACGTGTGCAAGTCGCGATTGTTGATGCCGATTAGCTCCGCGCCAATCTTCCCGGCTAGCGAGAACTCGGCGGCATCGTGCGATTCAACCAGCGTCGCCATCCGGAGCTCACGCGCGAGCGCCGCCAGCGATCGCAGCTCGCCTTCTTTCAGCATCGCGGCGATGAGCAGGATACAATCCGCGCCGGCCGCGCGCGCTTCATACACCTGGTAGGGCTCGAAGATGAAGTCCTTGCGGAGGAGAGGAACCTCCGCCGCGGCGCGAACCGCGCGTAAATCTTCAAGTGTTCCTTTAAAATGTACGTCGGTGAGAACGGAAATCGCGGCGGCGCCGGCGGCGACGTATTCGCGCGCGACGTTGGCCGGATCGAGACCCGGCATGATGTCGCCCTTGCTCGGGGACGCGCGCTTGATTTCCGCGACTATCGCGGGACGGCGAGCGCGCAACGCTGTGACGAAATCGCGCGGCTTGGGCGCGCGACCCGCTTCAGCGACGATCGCCATCGGCGAGACTGCCGCGCGTCGAGCGCGCACTTCGACGCGTTTGGCCGCGTATATCTCGTCGAGAATCGAGCTCATTGAATTCCGTTGCTCGCGCGCCGCATTTTGTCGAGGACTTCCAAGGCGCGGCTCGAGGCGATGATTTCGCGCGCCATATCAACCCCTTGTTTAAGTGAGGTAACCTTGCCGCCAACGTAAATTGCCGCGCCGCCGTTCAGCGCGAGCACATCTTGCGCCGGCCCCGCGCCGCCATCAAGCGCGCCGCGCAGAACTCGCACCGCATCGTCGAGATTTCTGACGACCAGCGCGCCATGGTCGCCGCGCGACACCCCGAAGGTTAGCGGCGTGACTTCATATTCGGTCAGCTTGCCGTCGCGGAGTTCCACAATTTTGGTCGGGCCGCTGATTGCGATTTCGTCGATTCCGTCGCCGCCGTGCACGACCATCGCGCGCCGCGTCCCGAGAGCCTTGAGCGCGTTTGCCATGGGGCGGAGCAAATTTTCTTCGGCGACACCGAGCAGATGGAAGTGCGGACGCGCCGGGCTGCCGATCGCGCCCATCAGGTTGAAAATAGTGCGGATGCGCAACTCGCGTCTGAGCGGCGCGATCTTCTTAAACGCGGGATGATACACCTGCGCGAATATGTGGCAGCATCCGGCGGCGTCGAGGCATCGTTTCAGCCCGTCGGGATCGCAATCGATCTTCACGCCCATCGCTTCGAGCACGTCTGCGGTGCCAACTGTGCCGCTGATCGCGCGATTGCCATGCTTGGCGACCGGCACTCCCGCGGCAGCCGCAATCAACGCGGCACCGGTCGAGATGTTGAAGGTGCTGGCGCCGTCGCCGCCCGTGCCGCAGGTGTCGAGCACCTCACCGTCGCGAAGATTCAGCGGACATGCGCGCGCGAGCATCGCACGCACCGCGCCGGCCAGTTCGTCGGCCTCGGCACCCTTGATTTTCAACGCCACCAGGAACGCGCCGACGACGGCGTCGGGCGCGCCGCCGTCCATGATCTCGCCGATCGCGAGTTCAGCCTCGGCGTCGGAGAGCGAGCGCCCGTCGATGAGCACTTGCAGCGCGTGGTGGAGTCCGCTCATTGAGCGGTTCCGTTCTTGCCGAGGCTGTCGAGAAAGTTTTGCAGCAGATGCTTGCCCTCGAACGTCAGAATCGATTCGGGATGAAATTGCACGCCTTCGACAGCGTGCTCTTTGTGGCGAAGCCCCATGATTTCGTTTTCGGCCGTGCGTGCGCTGATTTCCAGCGCCGGCGGAATAGTAGCCGCGTCAACCAGCAGCGAATGATAGCGCATCGCATCGAACGGGCTGGGGATGCCCGCGAAGATCGTTTTGCCGTCGTGAATTATCGGCGAAGTCTTGCCGTGCATCAGGCGATCCGCGCGCACGACCTTGCCGCCGAATGCCTCGCCGATACATTGCAGGCCGAGGCAGACGCCGAGAATCGGAACTTCGCCCGCCATCTCGCGCAGAAGAGTCAGCGAGATTCCTGCTTCGGTGGGCGTGCACGGTCCCGGCGAGATGACGACTGCCGCGGGATGAAGCGCGCGAACGCCCGCGACGTCGATAGCGTCGTTGCGCTTGACCGCGACGTCGGCGCCGAGTTCGCCGAGGTACTGCACGATGTTGTAGGTAAACGAGTCGTAGTTGTCGATCATCAGGAGTCGAACTTTTTCATTGCGCGCCATGCCACCTACCTCTTCGCCGCGGTTTCGAAATCGCGCGCGGCCTGGAGCGCCCGCACCATCGCGCGAGCCTTGTTCACCGACTCTTCAAACTCGAGGCCGGGGTCCGAGTCTGCGACGACCCCGCCGCCCGCCTGGATGTAAACGCGGTCCTTCTTGATGAGCAGTGTGCGCAGCGCGATCGCGGTGTCGGTGTTGCCGGTATAGCTGAAATAGCCGACCGCTCCGGCGTAGACGCCGCGGCGCACTGACTCGAGCTCGTCGATAATTTCCATCGCGCGGATTTTCGGCGCGCCGGAGACCGTGCCCTGCGGAAAGGTCGCCGCGAATGCGTCGAACGCGTCGCATCCTTCACGCAGCACGCCGGTGACGTTCGACACGATATGCATCACGTGCGAGTAGCGCTCGACCACCATCAGCTCCGTCACTTTCACCGATCCGATTTCGGAAACGCGGCCGACATCGTTGCGCCCGAGATCCACCAGCATCACGTGCTCGGCGCGTTCCTTGGGATCGGCAAGCAGCTCGGCTTCGAGTTCGCGATCCTCGGCCTCGGTCACTCCGCGGCGGCGCGTTCCGGCGATCGGCCGCAGCGTGATCTCGCGACCCTCGACCCGGACCATCACCTCGGGCGACGCGCCGACGAGCGTCTGATCGCCGAGGCGCAGGTAGAACATGTAGGGTGACGGGTTAATCGTGCGCAGGCTGCGGTAGATGTTGAACGGATGCGCGGTCAGCGGTGCCTCGAAGCGCTGCGACGGGACGACCTGGATGACGTCGCCGGCCGCGATGTACTCCTTCGCGGCGGAAACCATCGCCATGTAGCCCTCGCGCGTCATGTTCGAGGTGATCGACGTGTCGTTGATTGGGACGGTGCTCGCGCCTTCGAGGAACGGCGGCACCGCGGGACGTTTGAGGCGCTCGACTATCTCGTCGATCTTAATGCGCGCGCTTTGATACGCCATTTTGGTCGAGCCGAACTCCTCGACCGGCACGTTGGCGATAATTTTTAGCGTCTGACGGACGTTGTCGAAGCACAGCACCGTGTCGGTGAACATCAGGTGAAAATCGGGCGTGCCAAGATCGTCGGTGGCGGTTTCGGGAATCTTCTCGAAGCATCGCACGATGTCGTACGCGAGAAATCCGACAGCGCCGCCGAAGAAGCGCGGCAGGTTCGGCAGCTCAGGCGCGCGGAAGCGTTTGACCTCGGCGCGCAACTCCTCGAAGGAGTTGGCGACGGAGCGCACTTCGACGCCGCGGCCGGGCCGGATGATGTCCATGCGGTTCTTGCGCGCGCGCATCACGATGAAAGGATCGGAGCCGAGAAAGGTGTAGCGGCCCCATTTCTCGCCGCCGCGGACGCTTTCGAGCAGGAAGGCGTAGTCGTCGCGCGCGATCTTGAGAAAGGCGGAGACGGGAGTCTCGAGATCTGCGGCGACCTCCTCGAAGACGGGGATCAGGTTGAATCCGTCAGCCGCGAGTCGCTCGAATTCTTTTTCCGTTGGCTGCAACATCTGGTTTGCCTCTTTGCGTCCGACCCCGTCACTCCAAAAAGAAAGGGCCGCAGGTTATGCCTGCGGCCCTTTTGAAAAATCGGTTTTGCGATGAACTACAAAGCCGGCGCGCAGGCGGGTGCATCAAGGTGCCAGCGCCACCATCCCGCGGAAACATTTCGGCTCGTGAGGTTCATCTTCGGATTAATGATCCATGCGAGGTGGGCGATTGTCAACCCGTAGTGACAAGGCGACGCAAAACTCAATGATTCAACAAGGACTTCCGGAGCGCAGGGTTTTTCGTGCGGGGATCGAGCCAGATGCCGAAAAACGCCGCGCCGAAAGCGGCATCGGCAATCTCGCCGCGCTCGCGGCCGTTGTAGAAAAAGTAGGTCTTGTGGTTCGGTGCACAAAATGCGACGACCTGGTCGCCCTTGCTTACCGAGGGCATGACCCGCTCCAGCTCGCGGCGCCATGCCTGCCGCTGCGCAGATGTGCCGACTCCCAGCCGATTCATCTCGTCCATCCCGGCGTCGGTGAGTTGACTGCTCGAAATCGCGCGGTTGGATTCCAGGTCGAGCGCATGCGGTTCGTTGGGATTCCACTTTTCGTTGGCGGCCCACAGTGTGACCTGGTAGACCCTCAGGCCGAAATAGCTGTGCGAGCCGCTACCGACCTGGTGAAGCACGGGAGGCGCTTTCTGCATCACGGCGGGCGGCAGGCTGGCCCGGCTTTGCGCGCAAGCGATCCGTAGATTCGCCGCTGTCAGGATTCCCATCGACACGAGAACCAACAGCATTCCAACAAACAGTCTGTGGGCCTTGGGCTTCGAGTTGGTGCCTGAGGTATCCTGATGACTTTGCAAAGCAGGCGACACGTCGCACGATAGAGCACGCGGCGTCAAGTCATCGAGCCAGTGTCGTTGTGCCGACTACGCCGACGGTGAAGTTCAGCGTTGTGAAATATGGGACGAAGAGGCCGGCGGATTCTGCGATGGTGAAGTAGCGCGCGATGCGCTTGATCATCTGACAGTCGTCGAAGCCGGCATGTTCGTGGCGGGGGATTCTTTCGGTCTGGCTTAAAGCGCCTGCGACCAAGTCGCGCCAGGACAGGCGGTCGCCGTACATTCCGAAGACGCGGTAGCCGAGCTGTTTCGCTACCAGCATCGCGCCGCGCTCGACCGGAATCGTGAAGAATACCGGGCCGCGCACGACCCGCGCGAGCACGTCCAGGTAGCCGTCGACCAGTTCGTCGGGAAGATGCTCGAGCGTTTCCATGCAGATGCCGACGTCGAAGGTGGACGACAGGTCGATGTCCGACGGCGAGGTCGATTTCACCAGTGTGACTTCGGGGCGCGAGGCCCATTGCAGCTGCGCGCGGCTGTAAACGTCGTCGTCGGCCTCGTAGCCGATGTATCGGTTGACGGCTATTCCGCCGCGCTCGAGGTAGGTGATCGTTTTAGCGTCGTAGCATCCGATCTCGATTACGTCAGCGCGGCGGATGCCCAGGCGGCGCATTCGATCGATGAGCCACCAGAAGCGGCGCTCGTGCAGGAAGCGGCGCGCGCGATTGCCGTTAAACAGGGTGTCGTTGTAGCAATCGGGCACTGCGTCAGTGCGAGGTCGTGTAGGCCTGCCGGTATTGATCGCGGAGCCGATCTTGTGCGGCGCTCGCTTCGTCGGCGCTGGCGTAGGGTCCGACGCGGACGCGATACCAGACGCCGCCGTTGAGCGCGGTCTTCACTTCCTGTGCGTTGTAGCCGAGCGCCTTGAGCCGCGCGACCATCTCGTCCGCACCGCTCTTGTCCATCACCGCTTCTATCTGGATGTTATATGGCTTCGCGCCCGGAGGAAGAGCGCGCGGCGGTACGGCGGGCGCCTCGGCTTCGTCGGAATCGTCGTCGGTGTCCTCGTCAGATGTGGAAGGATTAGCCGCAGGCGCTACGGCCGGCGGTCTGATCCGCGCGACTGCGGCGGGCGAGGGGCGCGCCGCGGGATGCGCTTCGCCGATAGCGGGCGCTGGCGGTTTCATCGCGACGGGAGGAGCGAACGGCGCTGACACAACCGCGGGCGACGGTTGGGGCGTCAGCGACATCTCGGATACCGGCGGCGGCTTTTCAGGAGGATTCGGCAGCGGGTAGGTCGACGCGACCTGGCTCAAATCGGGTTGGCTCTGACGCATCTCGTAGCCCGCGATCAGTCCGAGCGCGAAGACCGCGCCCGATAACCCGACTAGTGCGAGTAGAATTAGAATGCCGCCGCCCGCCTTGATTTCGAATCGCATCAGCCCCTCACATCCGCTCCGGAGCGCTCACCCCGAGCAATTCGAGCCCGCCCGCGATCGCATCCTTGAGAATTCCGGCCATAAACATCCGTGCCAAACTGAGTTCGCGATCCGGTCCAATTATACGATTAGTGGGCTTGTTGTAGTAGCGATGGAATTCGCCGGCCAGGTCGAGCAGGTAGAAGGGAATTCGATGCGGCTCGAGCGCCTCGGCGGCGGCGGACATGACGTCGGGGAGTCCAATCGCGCGCTTGGCGAGATCGAGTTCCTCGGCGCCGAGCAGATTCAGGTCGATCGACGACGTGTCCGCCGGCAGCGCCAGATCCTTGGCGGCGCCCCCGCGGAAAATGCTCGCGAGGCGCGCGTGCGCATACTGGACGTAGAATACGGGATTTTCCGGCGCCTGCTTTTTGGCGAGCTCGAGATCGAAATCGAGCTGGCTGTCGGACTTGCGGAACAAAAAGAAAAATCGGACCACGTCGGCGCCGACCTCGTCGATCAACTCGTCGAGCGTGACGTAAGTCGCCTTGCGGGTGGACATTTTAACCTTTTCACCGGCGCGCGTCAGAGTCACGAATTGATAGATGATCGCCTGGACGGGAGTGATGTCGTAGCCGAGCGCCTTGACCGCGGCGATAACCTCCTGGTGCTCGGCGATATGATCGGCGCCGAAGACGTCGACAATCAAGTCGAAGCCGCGCTTGAGCTTCTCGATGTGGTACGCGATGTCGGGCGTGCGGTAAGTCGGCTGGCGGTCGGGGCCGGAGCGCACCAGCACGGCATCTTTCGGAAGACCAAGCGGCTCGCCGCGCAGCCAGATTGCGCCGTCCTGCTCGAAAGTGAGGCCGGCGTCGTTCAGAGCTTTGATCACAGCGTCAACTTTTCCCGAATTGAAAAGATCGAGCTCGTTGGTGAAGACGTCGAAGCGGATTCCCAGACGCGTGCAGGTCTGGTTGATGTCGGCGAAGATGGCTTTGACAGCCACCGATCGGAAAACCTCGAGGTCGGTGACGGAGATGAGCGCGTCGCCCTGCTCCGCTTTCAATGCGCGCGCGATGTCGACAATGTACTCGCCCTGGTAGCCGTCCGGGGGCATCGTGGCGTCGATGCCGTGCTGCTGGAGGTAGCGCACGCGGACCGATTCGCCGAGCAACTTCATCTGGCGGCCGCCGTCGTTGAAATAATATTCGCGCGTGACGTCGAAGCCCGCCGCCTCGTAAAGGCGCGCGATCGTATCGCCCAGGACGGCGTTGCGGCCGTGGCCGACGGTCACAGGTCCCGTGGGATTGGCGGAGAGAAATTCGACCTGGACCTTCTTTCCCGCACCCGGACGCAGTTCCCACGCTCGCGGCTTCCAGAATGCGCGGCCGGCGCCCGCGGCTCGGCGCATCTCGGAGTGCCAGTACGACGGCGACATTTTGAAATTGATGAAGCCGGGACCGGCGACTGAGACTTCGCTCACTTCGGCGGGCAAGGTTACCTGCGACTTGATAATCTCGGCGATCGCACGCGGTGGTTTGCGCTCGGGTTTCGCGAGCGTCAGCGCGACGTTCGAGGCGACGTCGCCGTGGGCGGAATCACGCGGCGCTTCGATTCCGATCGACGGAATTTCGGAAGTCAACTGACCCGCGGCGCGCGCGCGCCCGATTGCGTCGCGAAGGATGGAAACGATCAGTTCTTTCATTGCAAAAGCCGTGGGCGCGTACCGCAATCGTGTCAGATAGACGGCGCGATGTTAAGGCGGGTTGACGCTCGCGGCGGTGCGATGCGAACTTTGACAGCGAGATTTTATAGAGGTTATCCACAATGGAACTCGGACTTGGCGGCAAAGCGGCAATCATCACCGGCGGCAGCAAAGGAATCGGACGCGCTACAGCAATCGGGTTCGCGGCGGAAGGCGCGTCGGTGCTCGTATGCGCGCGCGGCCGCGAGGCACTGGATGAAACCGTGAAGCTCGCGCGCGGGCGCGACGGCGCGCGGGTCGAGCCGATTCAGGCCGACCTCAATAACCCTGCCGACGTGAAGCGGGTCGTTGCGCGATGCGTCGAGGCGTTCGGCAAAATCGACGTCCTGGTGAACAATGCGGGCAGCGCGCGGCCGGGCGATTTTCAGAAGATCACCGATGATGAGTGGATCGAGGACTGGAATCTCAAGTTCTTCGGCTACGTCAGGATGGCGCGCGAAGTTTTGCCGCAAATGGATCGGCAGGGTCACGGCGTCGTCGTGAATGTGATTGGCACCGGCGGGCTGATCCCGACCGGCGGCTACATGGTCGGCGGTTCGGCGAACGCCGCGCTAAACCATTTCACCAAGGCGCTCGCGAACGAGGGATCGAAGCATGGCGTGCGCGTCGTCGGAGTGAATCCCGGCCCGATTTTCACCGACCGGCTGCGCCTGTTCACCGAGCGACGCGCCGCGGGCGGCAACGTGGACGAGATACTCAAGCGAATGACTCCGCTGGGGCGTCCGGGCAAGGCGGAGGAAGTCGCGGACCTGGTGATGTTCCTCGCGTCGGAGCGCGCGGCGTTCATTCATGGCGCGAATATCACGATCGACGGCGGCGCGAATCCGGGGCTGATAGGGTAGGTTAGCTTATTGAATGTGAAATCCGCCTGGGTTTCACACTTCCTCGGGCAGGGGTGACCCCTGCACCCTGCGTCAATCGCAAAGTTGCGCGCAGCGCGCTACTTTGCTCTCGGTCACATAAACCGTTCCGCTTCCCTAAATCCGGTTCCCCTTCCCGCTCGGGAAGGGGATTATCCGATGCTTGACACTCGCTCAATAAAGCGCTACTGTTTTTATCATGAATACGAAACAGCTAACGCTTGGCCAGTTTCTCAAGAAGTTCCCCGATAACGAGTCCTGCAAGCGCTTTCTGGAAAAGAAACGCTGGCCGGATGGCGTCATCAAATGCCCGCGATGCGGCGCGAAAGCCTATCGGCTGCCATCCAAGCCGTTCTACTATCTCTGCAAGAGCGGCGCGCAGACTGTCGATAAAGAGACTGGCGAAGTCCTGACCTGCCACAAGCGGAACGGATACCGATTCAGCGTGATCAGCCGCACGGTTTTCGAGAATACCAACTATCCGCTGGTCGTCTGGTTTCGCGTGATCCTGCTGATGCTGCACTCCAAGAAGGGAATGAGCGCGCATCAGATTCATCGCACGATGGGAACCGGCTCGTATGAAACCGCATGGTATCTCTGCCATCGGATTCGCGCCGCGATGCATGACGATCAATTCACGCAGCTAATTGGCGAAGTAGAGGCAGACGAAACCTATATCGGCGGAAAAGAGGCGAACAAGCATCGGAGCCAGCGCCACGGCAAAAGCGGTACGTTTGGCAAAACGCCAGTCATCGGCGCGATCAGTCGCAAGGGTAACGTGGTCTGCAAGATGATTGAGAATGCGGATACCGAAACGCTAACTAAATTCGTGCGCAAGACCGTGAGCGATAGAGTGTCGCTGGTCGCGACCGACGAGCACGCCGGATACCGGCTGCTCAAGTGGGCGTATCCGCATGAAGTCGTCAATCACAGTGACGGCGAATACGTGCGCGGTCACGTTCACACCCAGAACATTGAATCGTTCTGGTCGCTACTCAAGCGCGGAATCATGGGGAACTACCACAAGGTGTCTGCGAAATATTTGCCTTTGTACCTCAATGAGTTTACGTTCCGATTCAACAACCGGAGTAACGCGGACATCTTCGACGAAATCATAGCAGGATGCTGAAGACGCCACGCTGGCGACGGCCTCAGCCGCCAGCCAGCAAGCCACGGCAGCTATCATTGCCGTTAGTGGAGCGAAGATGGCAAAAAAAAGACGCGCCCGGAGAGGCGCGACAACTTACGCTACCGATGAAAAGCTGATCGCGTATGTGAAAGAACATGCGCCAGACGTACTGCAATCAAAAGTGTTCGAAGAGCAGTTCGGCGCGGCGATTGACGCTATATTGAAACAGCCGCTTAGCCAGGAGATTCAACATTTCTATTGCCGTAAGTGCGGTGAGTACCACTTAAAAACTCATCCGCATCGTGCGGATCGATAGTCGCACAATGTTTCTCTGCGCGATGGGTGCGCTTGGTGCGCTGGTGTTCTTCGGGGCATTAATGGCATTTGTCGCTGATCGTCCTTCGTACCTAAAGCGCCAGCATCGAAAACCCTACCGCGATAAAGAATCCACCAAACAGCACCAAAGGCATTCCGAACGTGACGCGCTCACTTCGACCATCATTAAAGAAAATGAGCCACCATCCGATGAAGACGAGGCATACACCGCTAGCAAAGAGCGAGACAGGCTCGACTATACTTCGTTCGCCGTAAGTGCTCTGACTCTCATCATTGTGTTCATCTACACCGGCATTAATTATTACTTGTACCAAGCTACGAAAGAGCAGTTCGCTCTCGCTAATAGTCCATCGATATCCATAGAAGCGACATTGGTGAGCTTGGATTTTTCTGATCCTTATGCAGTGGCCTGCACGGTTCGGTTTTGCTTGAAAAATAACGGACGCTCCGTCGCTACTGGCGTGTTTGTCAACTCCGATCTGATTCATTATTGGGCCATGCAGCCAAGCGATGTCAGTGACAAAGCAACAAAACGATACATGCGTTCCAATGCGCCAGAATA
Organism: uncultured delta proteobacterium; assembly: GCA_963850125.1. Taxonomy (GTDB): domain Bacteria; phylum Desulfobacterota; class Binatia; order Binatales; family Binataceae; genus Binatus. The sequence continues at coordinate 487,400 of CAWKKB010000010.1, forward strand.
TAAAACCGATTGATCGCGGAGTTACATTGTTCGCAGGAAAGAAGATCCACGTATGGACCGAACGTTCAAATATAGTCGCGGTTTTTTTCCGAAGCTTGACAAAGACAATCCCGGTGGCATCCCCATCATGATTCCCCTCGTCATCGGATGTGTCGATTATTTCGGTGCTGACAATACCGAGCGTCATCAGACTGGCTTCATCTTCGGCATGGAGTGGATTAAAAGCGGCAAACAGGCGATTCCCGCTGTCGGCTCTTACGACCCGGATCAACTTGAATTGTACAGATCGCCATACGGAGGCTGGTTCGCCGATTAGAATTGCCATACACAGCGCCAGCGGCCAAGCGATAGACCCCCCATGCGGCCTGTCACGTCTCTTTGTTTGAGTCCGGCACAACACAACCGGTTCACTCCGACTCAGTAGACGTTGAAATTTCTTGGGTGTCAAGTATCGGACTATCCCCCTCGGGAAGGGGTTAGGGGTTAGGTTGCCTTTTTCCTGGTCCAGGCGGGATCGCTGTTTAGAGTTGGGTAGCCTGAGCCCAGCTGGATCAGGACGCCGTGGGACGATCGTGGGGAGATGAAGGATTCGAAGCTGGTTGGCGACCACTCGTGCTCGTCGACGATTCGGACGCCCTGCTCTTTCAGCGCGGCGCTTTTTCCCTTGCAGTCGGGGACGTTAAAGGTCAGATGATGCATCCCCTCGCCGCGCTTTTCGAGAAATTTGTGCAGGAACGAATTCGCTCCGAGCGGCTCCAGGAGCTCGATTGACAGTCCATTCAGATCGAGCGCGACGAGCTTAAATCCTGCCGCCGCGTTGGCAGCTTCAAACACAAAGCTGGCGCCGAGAGTGTCTTCGAAAAATCTGCGCGCCTCGGCGACGCTCTTAACCGCGATCCCGATATGATCGAGTTTCCCGATCGGTGGATTTGCCATCGCATAGTCTCCAAAAAAGATTGACGTGATGTCGAATATGATCGAATAGAGATGGCTATGCCAGCGACGCCATGGAAAATGCCGCCGCTTATCAAGGTCTACGAAGCGCTCGGCGCGATTGGCGACGGACGCGTGCGGATCGAGGACGATCGGCGGGCGACGGTGACGTCGTCGGACGGATCGAAAACCTACGAGGTCGAGACGTCCGCGGACGGGCGCGAGATCGCCTCGAACGACAACGCGTCGTACTGGCAGGGCTACGTGGGTTATCCCGCGATCGCGGTGCTGATCGCGCGTGGATTGTATCGCCCGCCAGCGAACGTCACCGACGCGCTGGCGGGAGTGGCGTGGAAGGAGCTCAATCGCAAGTACAAGAACGATTGGGCGAAGACGATTGCGGCAGTCGACAAGGAACTCGAGCAGGCCGGACACGATCCCGATGCGGTCCGATCTGAAGCTGAAGCCGTGCTGAGTTTTCTGCGCACGCTGAAACCAGTGCGGGGTAAGCGCAGTCGCCCACCGTCAGAAAAGGCCGCCGTCAAGATTCGCTAGCTGCAGGTACCGCTAACCGATACGTTGTACGACTGCACGATAAAAAAATCGCGCACGCTGAGCTCGGTCGTCACTCCCGACACTTTGCCGGTGGCGCAATTGCTAAGCAGGTTCGCGAGCGCCGTCTGCGTGAGTCCTTGCGGGGCGACCAGATGAAGGTATCCAAGGTCGCTGGCATTCGCGCTGATTGGATTTCCGGCGCCCGCGCGATCGGAGACCGCGCTCGATTGCACGAAGACGCATCCGTAGGCCTCCGCGCATGCCGCAAGCATCGCGGCCACAAGGATCAGGTTGAGGCGTTTCATCGCGGCGATGGTAATTCGCATAGTGAAATTGTGTCAATCGCACTATTGCATGACCCGTCGAGATGCTAGCGTGGCGAAAACCGCGACGGAACGGGGGCTTCGATGGCGAATGGGGCTGGCGGCTCGATCACACCTTTCTTCTCGATTTGGACTGAACCACGCGCCACGATTCGACGCATCGTCGATACCGATCCGAAGCGCAAAGTAATCTCGCTTGCGGCCACTGGGCCGGCAATCAGTGCGCTGGTGGGCCAGTGGTCCAAGGCGCTCAACAACAGTTCCAATCTTTCAGTCTTGTGGCCGCTGTGGGTGGCGGTAGTCGTCGCATTTGAGGCGGCTGTCGGAGTTCTGTTTCTCTATATCTTTGCCGCGATTTTTAAATGGTCGGGAAGCCTGCTCGGCGGGGTCGCGAGCCGGGTCGAAATGCGCACCGCGCTAGCATGGTCGCAGGTGCCTGCGATCGCCGCGGAGCTCGTCCTGTTGATCGCGATCCTGATGGGCATACCGATACCGGTTCCGACGGCGCCAGGAACGTTCCCGCATATCGATCCCGCGTTTTACAAAGTGATGGTGGTCGAGGGAGTGCTTGCGGTGTGGGGGTTCTTCATCTCGCTGAAGTGTATCGGCGAGGTGCATCGATTCTCGGCGTGGCGCGCGTTTGTAGCCGTCCTGATTCCGCCAGTGATCGTGCTGGTGGTCCTCGTGCTCGTTATGTTGGTGCTCGGCCGACTGTTTGGACATCACTGATCGGCTAGTCCACGTGCAGCCGCGCTGCGAGGCGCGAGAAGCGGAGGCGCTCGTCCTGATTGCGCACCGCCTGCTGCAGCGCGCTCTTGGTCCCGACCAGCACGCATACACGCTCGGCGCGCGTGATAGCAGTGTAGAGCAGGTTGCGCCGGAGCATCAGGTAGTGGCTCGAATGTATCGGCATCACGATCGCGGGATACTGGCTGCCTTGGCTTTTGTGCACTGAAATCGCATACGCGAGCGCCAGTTCGTCGAGCTCGGACAGATCATACTCGGCGTGAATCTCTTCGAACACGACGCTCAGGCGCGCTTTTTCAGTATTGATACTAGCAATTCGACCGATCGAGCCGTTGAAAACACCTTTGTCGTAGTTGTTGCGCAACTGGATGACGCGATCGCCTTCGCGAAAGGTGCGATCGCCGGAGCGAAGCTCGCGCCCTGCCGGATTCAGCAAAGCTTGCAGCTCGCGATTCAGAGTGTGCGTGCCGAGCGGGCCGCGATTCATCGGCGTCAGCACCTGGATTTCGCGCGGGTCGCTGATTCCGAACCGTCCAATCAGCCGCTGCTGCACCAGTTGCTTGATCGTCGCGAGCACGTCCTCGGCGGCGTTGCGCTCGAAGAAAAAGAAGTCGCCTTCGGCGTCGTTGGAGATTTGCGGGAACTCTCCCCGATTCAGACGGTGCGCGTTGGCGACGATCAAGCTGCGGCGCGCCTGCCGATAGACCTCCTTCAACTGCACTACGGGGACGAAGTCGGACGCGATCACGTCCTTGAGCACGCTGCCGGGACCGACGGAAGGAAGTTGATCGCGATCTCCCACCAGCAACAGCGAGCAGTTCGGCATCAGCGCGGACAGCAGGCTGGAGGCGAGCTCGACGTCCATCATCGAGGCCTCGTCGATGATCAAATAGTTGGTGCGGAGCGGAAAATTCTTGCCGCGGATGAATCCTCCCGTCTGCGGGTCGTATTCGAGCAGCCGGTGAATCGTCTTCGCGTCGCGGCCGGAGGCCTCCTGGAGCCGTCGAGCGGCGCGTCCGGTCGGTGCCGCTAGCGTGGGCTTCAAACCGACGTCGGCGAGCGCGACCAGCAGCGAACGCAGCAAGGTGGTCTTGCCGGTGCCGGGGCCGCCGGTGATTACGGTGACGCGGCTCGCCAGCGCGCATCGCAGCGCGCTCTTTTGTTCGGTCGAGAGCTCGAGCGCTGACGATTTGATCGCGGCCGCAACCGCGCGATCGATCAGGTCCTTGTTCATCGCGCGGCCTGCGTTCAATTCCGCGATTCGCGCGGCGACGTTCACTTCGGCCTCGTGCAGACGGGCGAGGTAAATGGCGATGTGATCGTCGGCGTCTTCGGCAATCACCTCGCCACTGGCGGCGAGCTCGTTGATGGCGTCGTGGGCAAGGTCGGGTTCCATCTCGAGTGCGGTGCGGAACTGGCCTTCGAGATATTCGAACGGCGAATAGACGTGGCCCTCGTCGGACATACGTTCCAGGATGTACAGGACCGCGGCGCGCGCACGCTGGATCGAGTTACGCGGAATGCCGAGTTTCTCGGCGATGGCGTCGGCGGTGCGAAATCCGATGCCGTGAATCGTGCGTGCGAGCACGTACGGATCGCGGCGTACGACCTCGAGCGCATCCTTGCCGTAGAATTTGTGGATTCGCCGCGCGTGCGAAGCCGCCAGCCCGTGCCCGCGTAGAAAGACCGTCAGCTCGCGCAGGCCCGACGCGTCGCGCCATGCAGTCGCGATCAGTCGCGCGGCTGCAGCGCCGACGCCGGGAACTTCGCGCACCCGATCGGGACTATTGTCGAGCACTTCCCCGAGTGCGTCGCCGAAATATTCGGCAATCGCGCGCGCGCGTACGGGACCGATGCCTTTAATTTCCGACGCCAGGTATCGTTCTATCGCGACGGCTCCCGCGGGCCGCAGCGTTTCGAAATCGACGACGTGAAACTGCTCCCCGAATCGCGGATGCTGCTCGAAGCCGCCGAGCGCGCGGATGGTCGAGCCGACTTCGAGACCCGCGAGATTGCCGACCACCGTGACCCGGCGAAAATCGCCATGCTCCTGCGGCACCACGACGACCGCGACCGAGTAGCCGCTGTTGTCGTTAACGAACAGGACCTGATCGAGGATGCCCTCGACCGTCTCGGTCGCCTTCTGTGCTTGTGCCACGAACAGAGGATTACGCGCGGCGGGGGCGGCGTCCAGTTGACGGCGATGCGTGCGTCAACAGGCGCGTGCTCAGGACAGAAACTCTCGGCTCCCAGAGGCAGCTTGCCGTAAACGGCGGTAATGACGATGTTGGACTGTTGTCTGACCGTGTCGCGAGCGCCTAACCTGTCTGGGTTCTTCCGGAGGAAGCTATGAAGCAAGTGCCAACTGGAACCGAACTCGCACGCCCGTTCATGCCTGCGAAGGATTTTGATCTCTCGAAGAACTTTTACGAGACCCTGGGCTTCGAAAAACTTCTTGACGGCGAGGTGGCGATCTTCAAGGCCGGTTCCGGCGGTTTCATACTTCAGCGCTACTATCAAAAGGAGTGGGCTGAAAACTTTATGATGCAGCTCATGGTCGATGATCTTGACGCCTGGTGGGCGCACATCGAGCAGCTTGATCTGCCCGGAAAATTCAAGGTTCAGCCTCCGCGCGCACCGGCGATGCAACCATGGGGACTTCGGATGGCTTTTGTCTTCGATCCATCCGGAGTGCTCTGGCACATCGGCCAACGCCGCGACGGCGCAATCCAGGACTAGCGCACCCGTCGCCGCGATCGATTGCCCGCAACTGCGTCAGACTTTGATCGTTTCCCACTTGCCGGTTTGGAAGCGCCAGACTTTTACCGTCGAGCGGACGATGTAGTCGGCGAGCAGGGACCACCAGATGTAGTTGATGCTGCCGCCGTGGTACCAAATCAGAATCGTCAGGAACAGCCGCATTCCGTAAAAGCCCGCCAGCGAACCGTACATCGGAAATTGAGAATCGCCCGCACCGCGCAGTGCGCCGGTGATCGTCCAATCGATTGCCATCAACGGTTGTGCGGCCGCGAGCGCGTACATGAATTGCACCGTGTACGCGATGACTGTTTTGTCGTCGATGAAGAGCGCCGCGATCTGGTGGGCGAAGATGATAAACAGGAATCCCATCGCGGTCATCAGCACTATCGACATCCGGACCGATTCCCATCCGGCCTTGCGCGAGAAGTTCGGGTCGCCTGCGCCGAGGCCCTGGCCGACGAGCGTCGCGGATGCGGCCGAGAATCCGAAGCCGGGCAGAAACGAGAGCGCGAGGATTCGTACGCCGATGAAATATGCGGCGATTTCCTTGGCGCCGTAGCGCGCGACGAATCCTACGTACGCGACGAAACCGAACTGGATCAACAATTGTTCGATGGCGGCGGGATTGCCAACACTTAGAATTCGCCGGCCGAGACCGAAGTCGGGCCACAGCCCGCGCCATCGGAAGTTGAGCACCATCCCGTCGATCGACAGCGCGTAGAAAAATAGAATTCCGCCGAACGCGATCGCGAGCAAGGTTGCGACCGCCGAGCCGTCGACGCCGAGCGCGGGAAATCCGAGCTTGCCGAAGATCAGCACGTAGTTGAGAAAAATTGCGAGCACGTCGATGATGCCGCCGATCCAGAGCGGCGTGCGCGTGTCACCGGCGCCGCGCAGCGCCGACGCGCACATCAGAAAGATTCCCTGGAAAGGCTCCGACAGCATCACGACCTGAAGATATCGCGCGCCCATGTCGGCCATCCGGCCGTGTACCTGGAACAGTCCCATCAACGGATGCGCAAAAATGATTACGGGGATCGCGATGGCCGTAGACACGAGGACACCGAAGACGACCGACTGCTTCAGCACCTCCTCGGCGCTGTCGCGGTCACTCGCACCGATATAGCGCGCGACCAGTGCAATTGTGCCGGTCCCGACTGCCGCGATTCCGGCGCGCACTGCACCGAGGATTTGCGTCGCGAGTCCAACCGCGCCGACGGCGTCCGCTCCCAGCCGTCCCACCATCAGCATCGAGGAGAGTCCGAGAATCGAATCGAGCCCGAAGGACAGAATTACCGGCCATGCGAGCGCCCAAACCTCGAACCGGATCCGCTCGATCGGTGGCAGGGTCATCGCGACCCCGCCCTGCGCACCGACTTCGGGGACCGCTTCGAGAAACTCGGACATGACTGTGAACAGTTACGCCAGCACGAGGCATGATAGTCAATGGACTATCCTCGAACGCGCGTGAAGATGAAGATTGCGCGCGCGAAATCCGCTATATCTCGCGCGGTGGGCGGGCAACAGAATCCCGATGAGCGGTAGCGCGTCGCGCCGGCCGCTCGAGATCTTCGCAGCGATCTTCGTCGCCGCAGGATTTATCTATTCGGTTCATCTTGGCTCCGACCCGCTCGGTGCGAGCGAGGCTTACAGCGCGTGGGCAGCATCGAAGCCGGGGGTCGGCGCGATCGTTCGCACACCGGTGCTGCACGATCCCGGCAAGCAGGTCTTTTATTACGTCGTACTTCACTACTACACGAGGATATTCGGACTGAGCGAAATCTCACTGCGATCGCTGTCGGTGATCTTTTCGCTGATGACGCTGGCGCTGGTGTTCGCGATCGGCTGCGAAATGTTCGACGACAACACCGCGCTGGCTGCGGCTGCGATATGGGCATTCAACCCGCTCGCTGTCGTGTTCGCGCACACGGCGCGGATGTATTCGATGCTGATAGCGCTCGCACTCGCGCAAATCCTGACGCTCTGGCGGGTGCGTCAACGTCCGAGTGCGATCGGCGCAGTGGCATGCGGTATCGCGGGCGCCGCGCTGCTCTACACACACCTCGGCGGCATCCTGTTTATCGGAGTGGGCGTGGCGATGCTCGTGCGCGATTTTATCGGCGGCGAACGAAAACGAAATCCGATGGCGTGGCTAGCGATCGCTATAACGCTCGTTCTCTTCGTTCCGTACGTGCCGATCGCGCGCGCGCAGAGCGAGACCCTGATCGCAGGACATTGGCTCGACTGGATCGGAACTGGATATGAGTATCCACTGGCTATCAAAGTAGTATTCGCACTCGTGGCGGCCGCAGTAGCTCTGTGGTTTGTGGCCGGCAGGACGCGAGGATCGGACGACGGCCAGCTGCTCTGGCTTGGCGCGTGGACTATCCTGCCGGGACTGATGCTGGCGGCGGGCTCGATCGTTATCCGCCCGATGTTCAACCTGCGCTACGTTGCACCGTCGACTGCGACCCTCGCATTGTTGGCGGCGGCCGGCCTGGCGCGCGCCAGCGTGAAATGGCGCAATCTGCTGGCGGCAGGATTCGCGCTGACATGCTTGATCGTGCTGCCGTTCGACCGATCCGACCCGCAGCCGTGGCGAGATTTCGCCAGACAAGTATCGCAAGGCGGTTCATCGGATCCAGTCTTCTTTGAATCCGGGTTTGTCTCGACCGGAAGCGCGCCGAGCGTCCCCAACGGCGGATTCCCGTTCGGCTATTACTCAGTTCCGTTCGATTACTACTTCAGAGGCTCCAATCCACGAATAGCTATTCCGGGATTCGATAGCGCGTCCGCGCGAATGACTATTGAGGAACGGGTTTCATCGGCGGGCGGCGGATGGCTCATCAGTTGGAAAGATGGCGACGCGGCGAAGTCCGAACTTCCCGATCCGAAGCGCTTCAGCGTGGTCGAGAACTTCCGCGGCGACCATCTGGCGTTCTACCAGATCACGCCGACTGCCAAATGATCAGCGGTTACGCGGCCTGCGAGGTTTGCGGTATCGACATCGAGCCCGCGCCCACGCGGATCGGCAAAATCACGAGGCTGTAGCCGTAGAGCTGCAGCCAATTCTGGAGTTCGAGCGAGGTGTGATTGTGCAGGAAGCGGCCGATGAACCCTTCGATCTCGTCGGAGAAGATTAGCTTACCGGCGAAGAACACGACGTGCGGGAATTCGTGCGCAACTTCCAGGCATAGCCGGCGCAGCTCAACCACGACGTCGGGCGCGAGGCCGGCACGCAGTTCGGGATGATACCCGAGGTCGGCGGCGAACTGGCAATATTCATTCAAGTCGTCGGTCATCCGCTTCTCGAGCTCGTGCACTTCTTCGGGACCTTTCAGAAGCGCCGCGTCCACTTCGCCTACTCCGATGAAGACCACGTTGCGGAACTCGCCCGGGAACAATTGATGGACTTGAATCAGTGTCGCCAGCCCGAGGCCATTGTAGCCGCTGACCAGGATCGCTGCGGTCGGCGCGTTGGGATCACGCTTCGCTGGTTCCTGCTTTTTGACCGCGTACAGTTTCGGCAGGATGTCGGCCTCGAGCTGCTCGATCGCCTTCGATACTCGCTCGTAATGGCGTCGCACGGTGTAACACAGCGCGATCAACCCGCCGGTGATTAGCACTGTTACCCACCCGCCCTGGAAGAACTTGAGCGTCAGCGTGATGACCAGGATGGTCGCGGTGAAGAAGGTCCCGACGCCATTGATGAGCAGCTTGCGAAGCCAATGCTTTTCGGTCTTGCGCTCGAGCCACCAATGCGTCGTCATGCCGAGCTGCGAAAGCGTGAAGGTCACGAAGACGTTGATCGCGTACAGGACGACCAACAGGTCGACCTTCGCCTCGGTGCCGACGAGCAGCAGGATCGCGGCGAGTCCGATCGTGATCACGCCGTCCTGCGTCACCAGGCGCGCGCTCAGGTTTGCGAAGCGTCGCGGCAGCCATCTGTCCGACGCCATCGTGGCGAGCACGCGCGGTCCGTCCACGAAGCCGGTTTGGGCTGCGACAAACAGCAATGCGCCCTCGGTCAGCAGCGCGAAGGTGATTATCTCCGGACCAACGTGCAAGCCGAATATCTGCCAGTTGGAAGCGAGCCGCTCGAACATGACGGCATTGAGCGTCTTGCCGGCCTCGGCCTCGACGTTCAGCAGGAGGTAGCCGAGTAAAATTCCGCCCGCGAGGAAAGCGAGCGACACCGCCATGTACATCATCGTGCGCTTGCCCGTCTCGGCGCGCGGCTCGCGCAAAATCGGCAGGCCGTTGCTGACGGCCTCGATTCCGGTGTAAGTGCCGCCGCCAAGGCTGTACGCGCGAAAGAAAATCACCGCGAGCGCGAGCATCCCCATGCTGTGCGCGCTGTAGTGGACCTCGCGCACGGCGTGGCCGACGATTGATGGCAGCTCAGGCGCGCGGCTGAAAATCGCGTAGCCGACCAGCCACGCATGCATGACGATGAAGGCAAGGAAGATTGGCAGGAGCGATAGCACCGATTCCTTCACCCCGCGCAGGTTCATCAGGACCATCAGCACCACGACCAGAAGGCATAGCCAGAACTTAAAGGGCAACCAGGATACCGGCAGGAAGCTGAAGATCGCGTCGGCGCCGCTCGCGATTGAAATCGCGATAGTCAACACGTAGTCCACGACCAGCGCCGATCCTGACACGAGGCCGAAATATTTGCCGAGTAATTTGGTCGCGACCAGGTAACCGCCACCGCCGGTCGGGAACAGATCGATGGTCTGCGAATACGACGCCGAGATAATGAAGACGGTCAACGCCATCAACATCGCAAGGAACACTGCCAGGTACTGATGATGTCCGAGCGCGAGGAAGGCTTCCTCGGGACCGTAACAGGATGAGCTCAGGCCGTCGGAGCCCAGGCCGACCCACGCGAGAAATGCTACGAGCGAAAGGCTGTGAAAGATTTCGGGGTCACGGACGTCGCGCGGCGGTCCGATAAGGACGTCGCTCAGCGTGCGCTTGCCCGTCCGCTCGCCGTTCGCGCTGGTGGTGATCTTGGAGCCGCTGGTCGGTGATGCCATTCGATTGTGCGGACAGTAGACAGTCCCTAATGCAATTTGCAAATGTACGGGAAACGCTAACCTTGCGCAAAGCAATGCGCGCGGTCCCGTAGATCGGTCTTCAGACGGTGTACCTAGCGCGCGGCAATCCGAGCTGACAGCGCGTCGCGTCGATAAGGTTTTGCATCAATCCCACCACGGTCATGGGGCCGGTGCCGCCCGGATTGAGCGTGATCCAACCCGCGACTTCCTTCACAGCTTCGAAATCGACATCGCCAACGAACTTCCCGGGTCCGACGCGTCGAAAGCCGACGTCAATCACACAGGCGCCCGGCTTCACCATATCGGCCGTGATCAGGTAGGGCTGGCCGGTGTGGGCGCCGACGCACGGGATGAGAATGTCGGCCTCGCGGCAAATTGCGGCGAGATCGCGCGTATGGCGATGGCACCAGGTAATCGTCGCGTTGCGCAGCCGGCCGCCGAGAATCAGCGCGGTCGGCTTGCCGGCGATATCGCTGCGTCCGATGATAGTGGCGCGCGCGCCGTCGACCGGCACCTTGTAGTAGTCGAGCAAAGTAAGCACGCCGCGCGGAGTGCACGGAATAAAGCGTCCCCACTGACCTCGATAGAAGCCGCCGACGCTGGCCGAGCTGACGGCGTCGAGATCTTTTTCGGGCGCGATAGCGTCGAACAGGCGGAAGCGATCGACCGAATCGGGAATCGGCAGCTGGAGCAGGATAGCGTTGACGCCCTTGTCGGCGTTGAGATTTTCGATCACGCCGAGCAACGCGTCGGTGGTCGCCTCCGCGGTGGTCATCCGCACCGTGCGGCTCTCGCATCCGAGTTCCGCCGCGACGCGCTGTTTGTTCTTTACGTATTGCCGCGACGCTGGATCGTCGCCCACCAGGATCGCCGCGAGCGACGGCGTGCATCCGAACCGGCTCTTGAGCTCGTCGACGTTCGCGCGCAATTCCGGCATCAGATGCGCGCTGAGCGCCCGGCCATCCATGATAATCGCAGCCATCGGGTATCGACCGATTATAGCACCATGTCGCAGCGAGCAAGGCGCTGTGGACAAAGTCCTGTGCGGTTGTTGGAAGATCACGGGCACCTGTCTCGTTCGCCTGAAACCGGTCTGTTAGAATTTTTTCTGCTGATGAATGCGCCCAAGCGCACGGTTCTATTCGACCTTCACCAGAAACTCGGCGCACGGATGACCGTTTTCGGTGGTTTCGAGATGCCCGTCAGTTACAGCGGGATTATCGAGGAGCATCTTGCGGTCCGAAATTCGGCGGGGGTCTTCGATCTGAGCCACATGGGCGAGTTTGAAATAAGCGGACCGCATGCACTCGAGACGCTAGAGCGCGCGTTCACCAATTCCGCGGCGCGGCTCAAGCCGGGCCAGGCGCAGTACACGATTATGTGCGCGGAGGACGGCGGCACGATCGACGATCTGATCGTGTATCGCCTCGGACCGGAGCGCTACATGCTCTGCGTCAACGCGTCGAATATCGATGCGGATCGCGAATGGATCGTAGAACTCAACGGCGGGCGCGCGAAGTTCGAGGATGTGAGCGACGCTACCGCGCTAATCGCAGTGCAGGGACCGGTGGCCGTTGCGATACTGGCGACGCTCGCGGAATTTCCGATTGCCGACGTCCCGCGCTTCGGCGTAGCCGAAGGAACCGTCGCGGGTATCACGTGCCTCGCGGCGCGTACGGGCTACACCGGCGAAGACGGCTTCGAGCTGTTCGTGGACAATGCCGGCGCGCGGCAAATGTTCGAGGCGATTCTCGACGTCGGCGCTGCCGCAGATGCAAAGCCAGTCGGGCTCGGCGCGCGTGACACGTTGCGGCTCGAAGCGGGGTTGCCGCTCTACGGTCACGAGCTCGATCGCAATTCGTCGCCGCTGGAAGCAGGCCTGGGCGTGTTCGTGAAGTTGGGCCGTCCGTTCGTCGGCGAGCAAAGGCTTTCGGAGCAGCGCGATCACGGATTGAAGAAGACACTGGTCGGCTTGCAGACCGACGACGGCAGGATGGTCGCGCGGCAGGGCTACCGCGTGTTTCGAAACGGCGGTGACGCCGGCGTGGTGACGAGCGGGACGTTCGCGCCGTCGATTCAACGGCCGATCGCGATGGCATATCTAGCCGTCGAAGGCGCGGAGAAACGGCCTGCCGTCGGCGACTCGCTCGAAGTCGAAATTCGCGATCGCAAAACTCGCGCAACGATCGTGCGGCGGCCGTTCTATCGGCGCGACGAAGGTCATGCGGCATCAACTGCGAGCGTGTGATTGAATTGTTGGAGGCTGAGAGGGCAAGGACGAGCTGATTTCATGAGATTCATGCCACATACCGACAGCGATGTCGCGTCGATGCTCGAGACGATCGGCGCGAAGCATCTCGACGACCTGATCGCGCACGTGCCGGCGAATTTGCGTGCGAGCGCGACGATCAATCTCGAACGCGGGCGCAGCGAAGCTGATGTAGTACATGAGATTTCAGCGCTCGCGGCTCGCAACCCGGGAGCCTCGAGCTTCGCGAGCTTCCTCGGCGCCGGTTACTACCGGCATTATGTGCCCGCCGCGGTACGCGCCGTAATCGCGCGCGCCGAATTCGCGACCAGCTATACGCCGTACCAGGCCGAGGCGAGCCAGGGAACCACGCAGGCGATTTTCGAGTTTCAGACGCTGATCACGCAGCTCACCGCGATCGAAGTCGCCAACGCCAGCATGTACGACGGCGCGTCGGCCGCGGCAGAGGCGGTTCTGATGGCGCGACGACTGATGCCGAAGCGTAGTGTCGTCGCTCTTTCGCGCGCGCTGTGGCCGGACTACCGCGCAACCATTCGAACCTACCTGAGTGCGCTCACGGGAATCGAGATCGTCGAAGTTCCCTTCGATGACGCCACCGGCGCGACCGACGCCGCGGCGCTCGATCTTGTCGCCGACGATCGCTTGCTGTGCACCGTTACCGGCTATCCAAATGCTCTCGGGATCATCGAACCGCTTGGCTCGATCACTGAAAAAACGCATCGCGCGAGCGCGCTCGCAATCTCCGCTACTGCCGAAGGAATCGCGCTGGGTCTGCTGCGCGCGCCGGGCGAGCTTGGCGTCGATATCGCAGTCGGCGAGGGTCAGAGTTTCGGACTGCCCCTTCAATACGGCGGACCGGGGGTCGGCTTCATGGCCGCGCGAACGGCCCATCTCCGGCAGATGCCTGGACGCCTGGTCGGCCAGACTCGCGATCGCGACGGCCGCCGCGCGTTTTGCCTGACGCTCAATACTCGCGAGCAGCATATCCGCCGCGAACGGGCGACCTCGAACATCTGTACCAATCATTCGTTATGCGCGCTGGCCGCGACTGTCTATCTCTCGTTGATGGGCCGCACTGGATTGCGCGAGCTGGCGGAGCGAAACGTCGAGCTGTCGCATCAGGCGGCGGATGTGCTCGCGGCCGCCGGCATCCAGCGACGCTTCACGGGACCGTTCTTCAACGAATTCGCGTTGAAGCTACCGAACCCCACGGTCGCTCTCAGAGCCACCGAACGCAATCAGATCCTCGCGGGCGTGCCGCTCGGCGAAGACTATCCTGAACTCTCCGACGCGCTCCTGGTTTCTGTAACCGAAATGAATCGAGGCGACGAGTTCAGCCGGCTTGCGGCGGCAATTGCGGAGGTGCGGTGATGGCCAGCGCAGGCCGAATCGAACCCGTCGCGGTCACTGAAGATACTTCGAGCGTCGACCGCATCGAACCGATGGCGGGGGTGCCGCTAATCTTCGAACTCTCATCCGAGGGCCGGCGCGGAACCGACCTGTCACCGCGCGCCACCGGCGATAGAAGCGGCGCGGAACTCCTGGGCGCCGAACTTTGCCGCGAGGATCTCCCCGGCTTTCCCGAGCTGAGCGAGCCGCAGGTGCTGCGGCATTTTCTACGCCTGTCGCAGCTCAACTTCGCACAGGCGCTCGAGTTCTATCCGCTCGGATCGTGCACGATGAAATACAATCCCGTCGTGAACGACGAGCTGGCTGCCCTGCCGGGGCTGGCTGGACTGCATCCGGCGACTCCGGCGCATCTGGCGCAGGGTGCGCTCGAACTGATTGCGCGGATGGAAGCTGCGCTCGCCGAAATTACCGGCATGGACGCCGTATCGCTGCATCCCGCGGCCGGCGCGCAAGGCGAGTTGACCGGACTGCTGATGGTCCGTGCGTATCATCGCAAGCGCGGCGAAGTGCGGCACAAGGTGATCATCCCGGATACGGCGCACGGCACCAATCCAGCCAGCTGCACGCTTGCGGGCTTCGAAGTGATCGTCGCGAAATCGAATCGGCGCGGCTATCTCGAAGCGGCGGAGGTTCGCCGTCTGATGAGCGACGACGTGGCCGCGATGATGGTCACCAATCCGAACACGCTCGGAATTTTCGAACCCGAAATCCAGGAGATCGCGGCTGCGCTGCATGAAGGCGGCGCGATGCTCTACCTAGACGGTGCGAACATGAACGCGCTGCTCGGGATTGCGAAGCCCGGGCACATGGGCGCGGACATCGTGCAATTGAACTTGCACAAGAGTTTCTCGACGCCGCACGGCGGCGGCGGGCCGGGAGCGGGTCCGGTCGCGGTGAGAAAGCACCTTGAGCCGTTCCTGCCGCTCCCGCGCTTGAAACATTCCAGCGCCGGTTACGAATTCGATAGCGACAGACCCGATTCGATCGGCCGGATGCGCTCCTATCACAACAATTTCGGAATGATCGTGCGCGCCTATGCGTATATCCTCGCGCTCGGCGGCGATGGGCTCGGGATGGCGAGCCGGCTTGCGATCCTCGGCGCGAACTACGTGCGCAAACGGCTCGAGCAGCACTTTCCAAGCGCGACCGGCGAGCCCTCGATGCATGAATGCGTGCTCTCACACGACCTCGAAAAGCGCGCCGACGTTAGCACGCTGGAGATCGCGAAGCGCCTGCTCGATTTCGGGATTCATCCGCCGACGATCTATTTCCCGCTGGTGGTGCCGGGCGCGCTGATGATCGAGCCGACCGAGACCGAGAGCAAACAAATCCTCGACAGCTTCGTCGATACGATGGAACGGATCTACGACGAAGCATTGAACGATCCCGAGCGGGTCAAGAACGCTCCGCAGACCTTGCCAGTCTCGCGTGTCGACGAGGCGCTAGCCGCGCGCCGCCCAATTCTGCGGTGGGAGAAGAAAGCGTAGCGCTCGCATCGCGCTTGGCACCTCACCCCTAACCCGTCTCCCTTCAGGAGGGGGAAGAGTTCCAGACTTATCTCGAGAGGCCTGCCAGTTCGAGTGCGCGACGGTAGTCCTCGGGCGTGTTCACGTTGAAGAAGCTGGTGAGCTGCGGATCGAGCTTTCTGACTTCCTCCTCGGCGACCTTTCTCGCGTTGATTGCGCTGGCGCTGGCGGTCAGCCGCTTCTCGCCACCGACCGCGAGCGACTCGATCGCGTTTGCGCATCCCTTGCGATAGACCGCGTGCAGCGGCTGCAGCTTGCCGCCGACTTCTGGAATAACGGCGTCAAAGTCGTCGAGCATCGCGACCAGGTCCGCCGCAACGTCGGAATTCAACATCGGCAAATCGCACGAACAGGCGAAGGCGACGCCGTGATCGAGCGCATTGAGACCACGCCGTAGCGCGTCGAGCGGCCCCGCAAACGCGGTCTCGTCGTGAACGATCTTCAGTCCGGGAATTTCGATACGAGGGAGGCCCTCCGATTTCGGCGCCGCGACAATCACGATCTCGTCGAACCACCATTTGAGCTCGATGACAATCCTGGTGAGCAGCGGCATCCCGCCGAAATCGAGCGCGGCCTTGGCCTGGCCCATCCGCGAGCTTCGCCCGCCGACCAACACGATCGCGCCGGCTTCCCTCGCAGATGACACGCGATGAGTGTAGAGTGCGCGCGATTGGCGCGCCAGCGCTTACGCGGCAGCTCGGTTCTCCGGCGCGCGATTTGCGCGCAACTCGGTGCCGATGATTCGCAGCGCTTCAGGATGGAAAATCAGCGCCAGGTGCCCGACGTCGTGCAGCGTCACGATTCGTCGGAACGCGGCGCTATTCACCAGCGCTTCTACAGGCGCCGGCACGATCGGATCGTCGTCGCCGAAAATGCCGACCTCGCTTGGACTCCATTGCCCGTACGAATACGGCGAGCCGAGCGTGATCAGCGATCGCACCGTGCTTTTCGGGGCAGCATTCGCATAGCGCCGCGCGACGGTGCCGCCGAGGCTATGACCGATCAGATGAACGCCGCTGCCGCCCGATTTTTCCTCCGCGATGCGCCCGAGTCGTGCGGCGGAATCATCGAGCGTCTGCCATCGCGGATATTCGAAATAAGAAACATTGTCGAATCCCACCAGCCGCAGATACGCCGCGAGCGCCAGTAGATTGGAACGGCTGCCGCCGAAGCCGTGAAGCAAGATGACAGGTTCGCTCGACGGCTCGCAGAAGTACGGCTCACCTCGTTTGACCAGCCAATCCACTGGGTACGAACCAATCAGCGCGCCCGCCGCCGCGATTTCGGTAATGACAGTTCTCGATTTCACCTCTTCACCGCTTTGCCACTGAAAAGGTAACCACCCCATCTAGCGGTCGCAACCGCCCTTGAAATTGAGGTTCGCCGAATTTCACGAATCGGGTGTTTTGAAAATCGAACGGACATTCCGCTATATACGCTAAGACGCGCGGCTAGCACGGGGGGAATCGCGGTGACTAGAAGATTCGCGATCGGCATCTCCATAGTCAATCCGGCTGGTTTGCTGTTGGTATCGATGCTGCTGGTCGGGCTTGGCGCGGCGACCACATTCGCGCAAAAGCCCGCCGACGTCGTCGGCGATTGGAGCGGTGCTTTGCAAACGAGCGGCGGGGTGCTGCATTTGGCTCTGCATGTCAGCACCGACTCAGCGGGCAAGTTGAGCGTTACGCTGGACAGCCTTGATCAGGGCGCGATGGCCCTGGCCAGCAGCAATGCGGTGCTCCAAGGCAACAGTTTCAGGTTCGAGATTCCTTCCGTCTCCGGCACGTATAGCGGGACGCTCAGCACCGACGGCAACAGTATCAGCGGCACCTGGAGCCAGGGCGCTTCGCTGCCGCTGGTTTTCACTCGCCAAAAGAACGCGCGGCCGACTGAGGTCGTCGGCGATTGGATCGGTGCGTTGATTGCGGGAGGCGGGTCGTTGCGCCTGGTTCTGCACGTAAAGAAAGACCCGGCGGGAAATTTGAGCGTCACGCTCGACAGCCTCGATCAACATGCGATGGGCCTCGCCGGCAGCGATACCCTCCTGAAGGGCGACAGTTTCAGTTTCAAAATTCCTTCCGTCTCCGGCACTTACACGGGAACGCTCGACGACGACGGCAACAATATCCGGGGAACGTGGAGCCAGGGCGTTCCGCTGCCACTGGTTTTCTCTCGCCAGAACGGCGGACCCGTACCAACCGCGATACCAACTCCAACGCCGGCGCCTGCGATGCCTCCAGTCGCGCTGGATAATCTAAAACCGATCCTGGATCGCGAGTTAGCTCCCGTTCTCGAACATGGATTGCTCAGCAAGGCGAGCGGCGGCGGATTGGTGATCGGTGTGATGGATCACGGCCAGCGGCGCATCTTCGCATATGGCGCCGCCAAACCGGATTCGATTTTCGAGATCGGATCGATCACCAAGACGTTTACCGGGCTGGTCCTCGCGCAGATGGTGGTGCAGAAGAAGGTCACGCTCGATACTCCTATTCGTTCCCTGCTGCCGGCAGGCTTTGTCGCGAGGCCCGCGGGCGCGGAAATCACGCTGGTTGATCTCGCGACGCAGCATTCCGGCTTGCCGCGGATGCCGGATAACTTCAAGCCGCAAAATCCAGTCAATCCATACGCCGACTATCACGCGGCGCAATTGCAGGAGTTCATTGCCAGGCATGGCGTCGCCAAACCGGCCGATGCCGCGTTTCTTTACAGCAATCTCGGTTTTGGATTGCTTGGTTACGGGCTTTCATTGCGTGCCGGCGTTCCTTACGGACAGTTGGTCTCGACCGAAGTCATCGGTCCCCTGAACATGAGCGACACCGGAGTCACCTTGTCGCCGGCGCAGCGCTCGCGACTGATCCAGGGTTACGATAACAACTTCGATCCGATCGGTGCGTGGGATTTTGACGTGTTCGCCGGCGCCGGTGCTATCAAATCGACGGCGGCGGATATGCTCACCTATCTCGACGGGCACCTGCATCCCGACAAGTACTCACCCGGCGCGGCCCCCGATTCGCCGGCGGCAACCCTGCCCGCCGCAGTCGCGCTGGATCATCAAGTGCGGGCGAACATCTCAGTTAACGGCGACGCCCGGATCGCGCTGGCTTGGGGCTTCAATCCGAAGGGCGGCTCCTACTCCCATAACGGTGGCACCGGCGGCTACAGCTCGACCGCTAGTTTCAATCCGACTCAGGATCGAGCGATCGTGGCCCTCTACAATCGTGACAATACAGACCCGGCTGCGCCACGATTCGTCGACCGCGTCGGGGAAAATATCTTCGAGCTGATGACCGGGAAGCCTTCGGTCCCATTGGATTTCATGTCTGAGGATGAACGTCTCGCCATGCTTCCCCCGACTTTCACCAACAGCTCGATCCAAGGCCCGTATCATTGCACTCTCACGGCGTTTCCGTTGCCGTCCACGATCAAAGATCCTTTCAAGGCAGCTGCGACCGGCGATATTCATGCTGTTGCAGACGGCAAAGGCAAACTCTCGGAGGGAACCTGGGTTCATCATATCCAGGCTCCCGGACTCGATCTGACGTGCAAGGTGAAGCTGGTGTCCGGTAGCTATTCGGTCACACCAGACGGAACCGGCACCGAACATAGCTCCTGGAAACTGGTGACCGAAGAATCGCCGCGCGCATGCTTTGCGTTCTTCTCGCCGGCGCGGCCGCCCGTCACGACCGATTCAGAGTTACTCATGATGGATACTGCCGGGAAGACCTTCTACTCGACGTCCATCAATCGTTTCGCGGTACTGAGCACCGTCTGCCAGAGCGAGCCTCGATGAGGGTTTGCGCATGCGCGGATGACGGCGCACAATTTCAGACGCGACGCCCTACCATCAGTTAGAAGCAACGGCGCCCAAGCGAGGTGACGGCAATGAGCGAAGCCAAGCGGGAATCCAAAGGTCCGGTGCGCGGATACTTCTTCGACAAATCTGTGGTCGTGACCGGAGCGTCGAGCGGCATCGGCCACGACGTCGCGCTGGCATTCGGCGAGCAAGGCGCGCAGGTGGCTCTGCTCGCTCGCCGGCGCGTTCAGCTCGAGGAACTCGCGCACAAAATTAACAAGGCCGGCGGCAAGGCGCTCGCGCTCGATTGCGACGTCACTGATCGCGCGCGCGTGTTCTGGGCGGTGGATCAGGTCAAGGAGGCATTCGGCAAAGTCGACATCCTGATCAACTCGGCGGGCTTGCTGATCGCGGAAACCGTCGAGCAGATGCGTCCCGAAGATCTCGAAAAAATGATGGCGGTGAACGTCTTCGGCGCGCTCAACGCGATGCAGGCCGTGCTGCCTGTGATGCGCAAGGCCAAATCCGGCAACATCGTGAACATCTCGTCGTTGGCCGGACGCCGCGGAGTCAGCCCGCTCGGCGGCTACAGCTCGACCAAGTTTGCGCTGGTGGGAATGACCGAAGCGCTGCGGGTCGAGCTGTTCAACACCGGAATTAAGGTCTCGCTGGTGATGCCGGGAGTGATTGACACGCCCATGGCGCGCAACGCGCTCAAGCACGACACCCTGAAGGGCGTATCCGCGATGATGGCGATGCCGGCGCGATGGGTGACGTGGGCAGTGCTGGCGGCAGCCGCGTTCGGACTCACCGAAGTAGACGTCCCACCCGGCGCAGCAGTCGCCGAAAAACTCGCGTCGCTGTTCCCGGGCGTCACCGACGCGCTCCTCAGCGTCGGCACCAGGGTCATGCAAGGCGCGGCGACCTTCATGGCCGGCGGCGCCAAGACGGAGCACAAAGCCAAGTCTTAGAAGGCTACGTCCAGTTCGCGGGACAGGAACGCCAGCTGATCCGCGAGCTCATCAATCGTCGCGTCCATCGGTAGCGTCGCCATATGCCCCGCTTCGACGCGGTAGTGAAGTACGATCGGATGCTTTGACGCCGACGCCCATTGCAGGATCGCAGCCATTTTCCGCGCGTGCATCGGATCGCAGCGCGTGTCCGAATCTCCCGTCACGAACATCACTGCCGGGTACCGCGTCCCGGCGCGCACGTTGTGATACGGCGAGTAGGCGAGCAGGTACGCGAAGTCATTGGGATCGTCAGCGCAGCCGTATTCGCCGATCCAGTATGATCCCATCGGGTCTTTGTGATGACGCATCATGTCGAGCACCGGACGATGGCAGATAACCGCGCGAAACAGATCCGGGCGCTGTGTCAGAGCGGCTCCCACCAGCAGACCGCCGTTGCTTGCGCCCGAAATCGCGAGCTTCGACGGTCGCGTGTAGCGATTGGCGACGAGCCACTCCGCGCCAGCAATGAAATCATCGAACGTGTTCTGCTTTCGCTCGCGCCGGCCGGCCTGATGCCACTCCTCACCGAATTCGCCACCGCCCCGGAGGTTGGCTGACGCGAAAACTCCTCCCGCTTCGGCCCACTCAACCGCCATCGTCGAGTAAACCGGAGACAGGCTGAGGTTGTATCCGCCGTAGCCGGTCAGCAATGTCGGCCGCGCGGAGTCGAGCGCAAGCCCGCGCTTGTGGAAGAGGTACATCGGAATACTGGTTCCGTCCTTCGACGGATACCAGACTTGCCGCAATTCAAATTGCGCGAGGTCGGGAACACCCTCTTCCTGCCACCACACGTCACGCTCACCGGTGCCTAAGTCGTAGCGGTAGATCGTCGGCGCATGATTAAACGAACTGAAGTAGAAAAATGATTCGGTGCGTTCCCATCGCCCGGTGAATCCCGCGGCGATGCCGGGGCCCGGCAACTCTACCTCGCGCACAAAAGTTCCGTCCGCTTCGAACACTCGAACGCGCGAGTGCACGTCCTCCATATAGGCCACGACCAATTTCCCGCCGACGGTCGCCATACTTTCGATGGTCGAAGGACCCTCAGGAATGATCTCGCGCCAGTTCTCGCGTGACGGATTGGCGAACTCGACCCGAATGACGCGGCGTCTGGGCGCTTGCCAGTTGGTCAACATGATGAAGGCATCGCCCGCATCGGAACCGAACGACGCAGCGTCGAGGTCGGCGGCTACTGGAATGATATCGCCTTCGGGGTCGATCTGCTGAAAATACAGGTGGTTGCGATCGCCGCTATTGGTGCTCGCAGTACGGTAACCGCAGCCGATCATCAGGTATCGTCCGTCGTTCGACACGGACGCGCTGGCCCATCGCTCGGGACCCCAATTTGATCCGATTATTTCGCGGTCTTCGGAAATGGGCGTGCCCATGCGATGGAACCTGACGCGCGGGCCCTCATCGGTTCTGACCACGTAATAGAAAGCACTGCCGTCATGCTTCGATGAGGTGTTGTTGTACCTCGCCCTGGGAAGCCTGTCCGGTAGGTCACGGCGCGATGCGACATCGATCAGATTAATCGAAAACTCGTCTTCACCTCCGAGCCGCACACCATAGGCGAGAACAGAACCGTCGCGGGAAATGCCGGCGATGTGAACGCCGGTCATGCCATCCGCGCTCAGGGTATTTGCATCGACCAGAACTTCCTCATCCCCATGCAGCCCATTGCGCCGGCAGATGACACTTTGTTGATCGCCGGCGCGTCTTCGCGAATAGAAGTAGTAACCCCTTCGCTCGAACGGAAAGCCCATCGCATCGACTTTCATCAACTCGGCTAGCCGCGTGCGGATGCGTTCCCGGATGGGTGTGTCCAGGAACGGCCGCGCGTACTCATCCTGCGCCGAGAGCCACGCGCGAGTCTCGGGAGCAGATCCATTTTCCAGCCATCGATAAGGATCCGGCACTTCGATCCCGTGCAGAATTTCGCGGAAGTCCTCTCGACGGGTGATTGGCGTAGGCTGGAACTGATCGCGCGATGCCATTGCGGTTACCTCCGACCATACGTCAAACCGTATCGTAGTGAGCGGACGGGAATAGGGAAAATTCAGGTCACATGAAATACGGCTTCGACATCTCGTCGAATCGGCCGTACATCAGCCAGACCTTGACGTTGAACGCATGCGGATGCTCGACCGGTTCGCGGCCGACGGTCTTGAGCCCGAGCTGTTTGTACATCTCGTACAGCGGCTCGATCGGATTCGTGATTAGCAGCTTGGGACGTCGCGAGAAAACGAACAATCGCGCCGTGTCCGACATCAGCTTGACCAGGCCCTTGCCCTGGTAGGTCGGATCGATCACCATCCCGCCGAACTCGAACACTTCCGATGCGAGCATCCCCTTAAACAACGGTGCGGGATACAGATGGCCGAGCGTCAACGGCGCGTCCGCGAGGCATCGCGCCCAGAATGCACCGATCAGCGGGGGACGCCGTCGCTCGCTGCCCTGCCCTACAGCGTAAAGCCCAAAATGGATCGCGAGCGGCCACAGCAGCACGTGCACGCGCTTTTCCTGCACGTTCAGCATCTTCCACGTCCGCTTGTGGAGCGCGGCCAGCTCGCGCAAACCCATCGTCGTACCAATAGGACGAACTTCGAGCCGCGCTTCGAGGGCGGAATGGGTTGGAGGACGCAGCGGAGGAGAGTTAGGTTCCCGGGCTTCGCGTCGGGGCTTGTCCGGCGGAGGCTTCTCTTCCGTAGCCGGCTGTTCGGCTGGAATATCTACCGGATTTGCCGGGGTGACGGTCTCATCCGCCCGAGGATGCGCTCGCGACGAGAGCATCGCCTCGATCGGATCATCGTTCTTGTCGAGCGCCATCAGTGAACCCCGCCGCGCCGCCGGACACCGGCGACACCGATTTCACACCACCAACTAATGCCGTCCCGCGGACAGCTCATCCTCACGCCTTAAGACGCGCGCCGGCCGCAATCGATCTCGTGCGGTTCGACGCCCACCACCACTGGCTCACTAGCATTCAATAATAAGGAATGGAGAGACAAAACGAAACACTGTTATGCATCAAAATTCGTGATCCTACGTTGGGGAAAAGAGAAAGGGCGCCCAAACGGGCGCCCTTTCGTGACCATTCTACCTGCTCTCGAACCTATCCGAACTTTATCGCATGACTAACCAATCTTGGCGTACACCGACTTGATCTGGGTGTACAGATCGATCGCGTACTTGCCCAACTCACGGCCGAAGCCTGATTGCTTGTAACCGCCGAACGGCGACATCGGATCGATCTGACCGTAGGTGTTGATCCAGACCGTTCCGGCCTTGAGCTTGCGCGCGACACCGAGCGCCCGGTTGATATCCTTGGTCCAGACCGCAGCGGCGAGGCCGTAGGTGGTGTCGTTGCCCTGGACGACGACGTCGTTCTCGTCCTTGAACTTGATCGCCGAGGCTACGGGCCCAAAGATCTCTTCGCGCGCGATCTTCATCTGGTTGTTCACGCCGGTGAAAACCGTCGGCTGAATGAAGTAGCCGGCTTCCTGCTTGCCGGGCTCACCGCCGGTTTTGGCGGTAGCGCCTTCCGCCTTGCCGGTCTTCAGGTATCCCTTGACGCGGTCGTGCTGCTCTTTGGAAACCAGAGGACCCATGCGAGTGTTCGGGTCGAGCGGATTGCCGAGCGTTAGTCCGCTCGCCATCTTCGAGAGCTCATCGGTGAACTGATCGTACACGGCCTCCTGCACGAACACGCGCGATCCGGCGCAGCATACCTGGCCCTGGTTCATGAAGATGCCCAGCGCGGATCCAAACACCGCGGACGGCATGTCAGCGTCGGGGAAGATGATATTGGGCGACTTGCCACCGAGCTCGAGCGAGACACGCTTCAAGTTGCCGGTTGAGGCTTGCAGGATAAGCTTGCCGACCTCCGTCGACCCAGTGAATGCGACCTTGTCGATATCGGGATGCTCGGCGATAGCACTGCCCGCGCCGGGACCGAAGCCCGTGATGATCTGGACGACGCCCTCGGGCAGTCCCGACTCCAGGATAAGCTCGCCGAGGCGAAGCGCGGTCAGCGGAGTCTGCTCGGCCGGCTTCAGGATGACGACGTTGCCGCACGCGAGCGCAGGCGCAATCTTCCACGCCGCCATCAGCAGCGGGAAATTCCACGGGATGATTTGTCCGCACACGCCGACCGGCTCGCGCAGCGTGTAGTTGAACATCGAGGGATCCGACGGATTGGTCTCGCCGTAAATCTTGGTCGCGAAACCCGCGTAGTAGCGGAAGGTCTCCGCGGCGCCCGGGATGTCGATATTCTTGGACTCGAACAGCGGCTTGCCGTTGTCGAGCGTCTCGAGCTCGGCCAGCTCTTCCGCGTTCTTGTCGATCAGTTCCGCAATTTTCAGCAGCACATGGGTGCGCTGATGCGGACTCATCTTCGACCACTTGCCTTCCTCGTACGCCTTGCGTGCGTACTTGACCGCCTCGTCGACGTCGGCCTTGTCGCCTTCGGCGACGAGAGCGAGCACCTGCTCATTGGCCGGGTTGAGGGTCTCGAAAGTTTTGCCGGACTTCGACGGCACCCACTTGCCGTTGATAAGAAGTTTTTTGGGCGAGCTCTTGAGGAACTCAAGCGCTGCGCTCGACTTCGCGCCGCGAGTCGCCGATTCCAAAGACGCTGATGCTGATGCCATTTTTCCTAGTCTCCTGTTGTTGTGTCCGAGCGGTATAGAGCTTGATTAACACCCGAACTCTAATAAATCGAGACGTATTCGGCAAAGTGAAAACGCTCCCGCGCCCCTTGCTATTGCGCCCGCGCCGGACGTCCGGCGCGCGCTGTTTTGCCCATTTCGTCCGCCACGGCTATTGTGGGCCGAATCGCATCAGTGGCAGTCAAGCAAACACCCCTCATCGCGCAATACCTCAGCGTCAAGCAGCGTGTCCCCGACGCGATCCTGTTTTTTCGTCTCGGTGACTTCTACGAGATGTTTTTCGAGGACGCCGAAGTCGGCGCCCGCGTGCTCGATATCCAACTCACCTCGCGCAACAAGGACGGCGTGCCGCTGTGCGGCGTGCCCTACCATTCCGCGGAACCGTACATCGCCAAGCTGCTGAAGGCGGGGCACAAGGTCGCTATCTGCGAGCAAGGCACTCCAGACCCCAGGACGCCGAAGCTGATGCCGCGGCAAATCGTGCGCGTGATCACGCCCGGCACCGTCGGCGAGGAAATGGTGCTGACCGCGGCCGAGAAGAGTTACCTGGTCGCAGTCACCGGCGGCGAGGGTCTCGGATTCACGCTGGCGGCGCTCGATGTCTCGACAGGAGAATTTCTCGCGACGCAGGTCCGCGAGGCCTCGACTCTGTGCGAAGAAATCGCACGAATCGCGCCGCGCGAAATCGTAATCGCCGCCAAAGACGGCGAGTTGGGCGCACTGCTGAAAGATTTGAACTGCTCGCTGGCGACGCTCGACCATGAATCGTTCGGCGCCGAGCGCGCGTCGGCGGCATTCGCGAATCGTTTCGCGGCCGCATCCGACGAACTCCACGAATCGATCGCGCACACGGCGGGAATCGCGCTGCTCTATGTCGAAGACACCTTCGGCCACGACCTCGCGCATATTGCGGCGCCGCGCCTTTACCGCATCGCCGAGTACATGGTGGTGGACGAGACCACGCGCCGCCATCTCGAGCTGATCGCGTCGACCGACGGCGCGCGCAAAGGATCGTTGCTGTCGATTCTCGACGAAACGCTGACCGCGGTCGGTGCACGCACGCTCTGCAACTGGATCATCTATCCGCTGCTCGCGCTCGACGCGATCAACGCCCGGCACGACGCGCTGGAAGAACTCTTCGACGCCGACCTCGGCGGCCGGCTCGCGGAATCGCTCAAGCGAATCGGCGATCTCGAGCGGCTCGCGGGACGAATCGGCGCGATGCGCGCGTCGCCGCGCGATTGCCTGCGCCTGGGCGACGCCCTCGGCGCCGCAGATTCGCTCAAACAAGCGATGGGCGCGCTCAAGAGCCCGCTCATCCGCGAACAATCTGCGCGAATCTCTTCGATGCCCGCGTTGGTCGCGCAGATCGCCGCGACGCTGTCCGAGGAGCCTCCGGTAAATCCGCGCGACGGCAATGTGATTCGCGCGGGATTGAGTGACGAGGTTGACGAGTTGCGCAGCCTCGCTTCGGGCGCCCGCGGAGTGATCGCGAAGCTGGAGGCGACCGAGCGCGAGCGCACTGCAATCCCGTCGCTGAAGGTCCGCTACAACAATATTTTCGGGTATTACATCGAGGTCACCAAGACCAATCTCGAGCGCGTGCCCGCCGACTATGAACGCAAACAAACGCTGGTCAGCGCCGAGCGCTTCACCACGCCGGCGCTCAAGGAACTCGAGCGCAAAATCCTGACCGCAGAATCGGCGCTGAAGGAACTCGAGCTGCAGATCTTCACGAAGCTGCTGCGCGACTTGCAATCGCACGCCGCCACGATCCTCGAAACCGCTCGCGCAGTCGGCGAATTCGACGCAGTGATGTCGCTGGCGAAAGTCGCACGCCATCGCGGCTACGTGCGCCCGACTATCAATACCGGACTTCGGATTCGGGTGCGCGACGGACGGCATCCGGTGCTCGAGGCCGGGATGCGTGCGGGCGAGTTCGTCCCCAACGACCTCGATGCCGAGCCCGACACGCGGCAAATTCTGCTGATCACCGGACCCAACATGGCGGGCAAGTCGACCTATCTCCGCCAGGTCGCGCTGATTGCGATCATGGCGCAAATCGGCAGCTTCGTTCCCGCCGCCGAGGCGACCATCGGGCTGATCGATCGCGTGCTGACGCGAATCGGCGCGCGCGACGAACTTCGCCGCGGTGAATCCACCTTCATGGTCGAGATGAGCGAGACGGCGCGCCTGCTTAAGGGATTGTCAGAGCGCAGCCTGTTACTGCTCGACGAGGTCGGGCGCGGTACCAGTACCTTCGACGGGCTTGCGATCGCGTGGGCCGTCGCCGAATACCTGCACGATCAGACGCGCGCCAAGGTGTTGTTCGCGACGCACTTCCACGAGCTGACCGATCTCGCGCGCGAGCGTCCGCGGGTCAAGAATCTCAGCATGGCGGTGCGCGAATGGGGCGACGAAGTGATTTTTCTGCGCCGCGTTGTCGAGCAGCCGGCGTCGCGAAGCTACGGCATCGAAGTGGCGCGGCTGGCAGGATTGCCCGATTCGATAATCACGCGTGCGCGCGAAATTCTCGCCAACCTCGAGCAGGGCGAACTCGATGAAGCCGGAATGCCGCGAATCGCCCGCGACCGCCGCGCCAAAACCCCTGCGCCACAGCTCGGCCTGTTCTCACCGCGTGAGGAGCGAATCGTCGATGAGCTGCGCGCGCTGGACGTCGAGCGAATGACCCCGATGGACGCGCTCAACGCCCTCGCCCGTTTGGCCTCTCGCCTCAAGAATGAGAAATGAGAGGCCCGGCCGGGACGTGGCAGTCACCTCGGGCGGCAGCTATCCTTGGATGCTGGGTAGGTCGCGGTGAAGCGGATAATGATGCTGGTTGCGGTCGCGACGGCGGCGATTGGTGCGATGGTCTGCCCCGTCCGCGCCAGTGTTCCCTCGTCGGTACTGACCTCGGCAAAAATCGAGCATCGCGGGCCGACCCTCGAACTGCATTTTGGATTCAGCGGTCCTGCTCCTCGGCTCGATCTCAGCACTCACGGCAGCGAACTCTGGATAGCGCTCGGGCGCACCCGCGTGGCGGTACCACCGCGGCCATTGTACGGCTTTGAAACCGCACCCATCGTTAGCGTCCGCGCGATCCAGTCCGACACCAACTCGCGAATCATCGTAGAGGTGATCGGCAAATCCGACTATGCGATCGCGCGGCTCCCTGACAGAAACGAAATCGTCCTGCGGGTCGCAGCAACCGGCGCTGATCCGAATATCGCCGCGCCGATCATTGTGCACAACGCGCCGCCGCGCACTGCCCCGCCCGTCGAACGTTCCCTTGCGTTCGCATCAGTAGAGAATTCACGTGCCGTCTCTCTTTCGCAGCCGACCGTCCCTGGGCCCGTCGCCTTGAACGAGGGCAATCGTCAGCCAGGTCACTTTCTCGTGATGATCGATCCGGGTCATGGCGGCTACGATCCCGGCACTGAGTCGGCGGCGGGTGTGATGGAGAAGGACATCGCGCTTCAAATCGCGACGCGGCTCAAAGCCGCTCTGGAAGCCCGCGGCATCCGCGCCGAACTCACGCGGTCGACTGACATTTTCATCAGCCTCGCGGAGCGCACCCGAATTGCGAACAGCGCCGGCGCCGACCTCTTTGTTTCAATCCATCTCAATTCGAGCCCGAACACCGACACCACAGGAATCGAAGTTTATTACCTGAACAACACCACCGATCGCGCGACGATTCGGCTGGCGCGGATGGAGAACGGCGGCGCGGACGGCTATGGCACCTCGAACGACTCCAACTTAAACTACATACTGACCGACTTGCGTCAGAACTATAAAGCGATAGAAGCGGCCTCGCTGGCCAGGATGATCGACGCGCAGACGGTCACCGATCTCGATACCGGACTTGGGCTGACCGTGAACGCACTCGGAGCGAAGATGGGACCATTCTACGTGCTGGTCGGCGCGAATATGCCGGCCGTGCTGGTCGAGTGCGGCTTCATGTCGAACAGCGCCGAAGCCGCACGGCTCGAATCACCGCAGTACCAGGAGGTGCTGGCCGGCGCGACTGCCACCGCAGTGGTGCATTACTTCAACGGCGATCTTGCGGTGGGAGATTTGTGAGCGTCGTCACCGGCGCGAATCTGGTCGAGCCCGCGGCCTCTACTGTATCGTCGCCGCGCGGCCCGGACGCCCTGCTCGCGCAATTCGTTGCGAGCAAAAAGCCCGGGGTCATTGCCCGCGCCTATCTCGAGTCGATTCGCGCCGAGTTGGCCGAGCGCCATTTCGCCGGCGCCAGCGGCAGCGACATTGTAACCGCGATGACGGCCGCGATGGACGACTTGCTGCGCGCGCTGTTCAACTATGCCGATGCGGAGCATGGTCGTCGAGCTCCCAAGCTCAACCAGAAACTCGCGGTGGTCGCGCGCGGCGGTTACGGGCGCGGCGAGCTGAATCCGCAATCCGACGTCGACCTGTTGTTTCTGCACGACTACAAGCGTGGTCCCTACGCCGAAATTGTCACCGAAATAATGTTGCATGCGCTGTGGGACGCGGGCCTGATCGTCGGACACGCCGCCCGCACGGCCAAGGAAAGCGTGCGGCTTGCGAACGACGACCTGAAGGAAAAAACGGCGATCCTCGATTCGCGCTTTTTGTGCGGCGACGAAAAACTCTACGCCGATCTCGACAAGCTGCTCATCGCCGAGGTCCTCAACCGCAACCAGGACAAGTTCTTCGCCACCAAGCTCGAGGAAAGCCGCAAACGCCACGCCCAGTATGGCGATTCGATCTACCTGCTCGAACCTCAGATCAAGGAAGGCGAAGGCGGGCTGCGAGATCTTCACACCGCGATGTGGCTGGCCAAGGTCAAATACAAGGTCCATTCGCTCGAAGAGCTGGTGCAGAAGGCGGTAATCATCGAGCCCGAAGCGGCCGAGGTGATCGAGGCGCGCGATTTTCTCTGGCGGGTCCGCAACTCGCTCCACTTCCTGACCGGGCGCCATTTCGATCAGATTACCTTCGAGATGCAGGAGCGGATCGAGCCGATCTTCCGCCTCAAGCCCGAAGAGGGACAGGCCGCGGGTTCCGCCTTGATGCGCGCGTACTACCAACACGCATCGACGATTCATCGCTTCGCCGAAGGCCTCATCGCGCGCGTCACCGAGAACAGTCCCGGCGGCAGATTTTTTCGCCGCACGCCGACCCGCAGGATTCGCCCCGGCGTAGTCGTCCAGGGCAGTCTGCTGAGCATTGCCGAGCACGATTTCTTCAAACGCGATCCACTCAACCTGATTACAATCTACGCCGACTGCCAGGCCCAGAACGTCAATCTGTCAGGAAGCGCGTACCAACTGGTGCGTGACAATGTTGGATTGATCGACGACAACATGCGCAAGGACCCGCGCGTCGCCGAAGCGTTGATGACGATCCTGTCGGCGCGCCAACGCGTGGCCGACACGCTCGAGGCGATGCATCTATCCGGCGTCCTCGGCGCCCTAATCCCCGAGTTCGGCAATCTCTATGCGCGCGTTCTGCACGACCTCTACCACATCTACACCGTCGATCGTCATTCGCTGGTTGCGGTGCGCGAGCTCGAACGCCTGCGCACCGGAGAGTTCAAGGATTCGACGCCCCTGCTGACCGAGGTCGCGCGCGAGCTCCCGCACCTGCCTCTCGTGTTCCTGGCTCTCCTGCTCCACGACATCGGCAAGGGCCATGGCCATGACCATCATGAGCGCGGCGCCAGTCTGACCGCGGAAGTCTCGCAGCGCCTCGGACTGAACAGCGAGGAAATCGATCTGGTCGTGTTCCTGGTGCGCAACCATCTGATGATGTCGCAGGTCGCGCAGAAGGGTGATCTTGACGATCGAACCACCGTCACGGAATTTGCGCGCACTGTCGGCTCGATCGATCGCCTCAAAGCGCTCTACCTGCTCACCTACGCCGACATGCGCGCCGTCGCGCCGAAGGTCTACAACAACTGGCGCGACATGCTGCTAAGCGATCTCTACATGCGCGCGCTCAAGGTGCTCGAGCAAGGCGATCGCGAGGCCGCCGATCCTGCCCGCCGTCTGGCAACCGTCAAGGCCGGAATCCGGGAGTACCTTCTCGGCACAGAGGCTCCTGAAACCGCCGTCAACGCATTCCTCGCCGAGATGCCAGACCGCTACTTCTTCACCGTGCCGGAAGACGATATCCCGCTGCACTTCGATCTGATGCGCTCGCTCGACGACCGCCCGCTGGTCTGCCGCATCCGGCATTTCCCCGATCTCGAGTTCAGCGAGTTCATCGTCGTAACGCGCGACCAGCCGGGACTCTTTGCGATGATCGCGGGCGCGCTGACTGCGAACAATCTCAACATCCTGTCGGCCCGAATCACGACGCGCTCCAACGGCACCGTGATGGACGTGTTCCGCGTGTCGCATCAGATGGGCGAGGCCTCGATGGCGCTGGAGGAGGACCGCTGGCTGCGCGTCGAGCACGACCTCGAGCGGGTCATCACCGGCCAGCAGGATATCGCGGCGCTTGTCGCCGACGCGCATCACGTGCAGAGCGCCGGCCGCAAGTTCGTGCGCCACGTGCCGACCGAGGTGACGGTCGATAATCGTACCTCCGAGCAATTCACCGTCATCGACGTTTTCACCCAGGACCGGGTCGGCCTGCTGTTCGCAATCACCCACACACTCTTCCGGCTCGGTCTGCGGATTCACCTCGCGCGCATTTCGACCAACGCCGATCAGGCGCTGGACGTCTTCTATGTAAGCGATCGTGCGGGCGGACAAAAAATCGAAGATCTCGATCGGATGCGAGAGCTGCGCGCCGCTCTGCTCGAAAAGATCGAACAGAATCCCCGCGCAGGAGCACCCACGTGAGCGTCGCCGGCTGGGACGACCTGATCGATCGCCATTTGTCGCGGCAGGCCGTTGAGCGTGGCCTCAGCCGCCATTCGATGGAGGCGTACGCGCACGACTTGAGCCTCTTCCAGTCATGGTGCCGCGATTCCGGCCTCGAACCTTCGCAACTCGACGCCGCCGCACTGACCGCGTACCTCGAAGCGCTGGCCGATCAGGGTTTTGCCGTCAGCTCGCAACGCCGGCATCTCGCGAGCTTGCGCGGTCTCGCGCGCGAACTTGTAGACGAGAAAATCCTTGAGCGCGATCCTGCGCCCACCGTGAAGCTACGGCCGCATCCGCGCAAACTCCCACGCACGCTGTCGCCCAACGACGTTGAGAACCTCATTGCCGCGATCGATGCGTACGATGCTCGCGGACTGCGCGATCGCGCGATGCTCGAAATGGTCTACGGATGCGGTCTGCGCGTTTCCGAGCTGGTCGGTTTGCAATTGCATCAGGTGAATTTGGTCGCCGGCGCTGTCGTCGTGCTCGGCAAGGGCAGCAAGGAGCGGATGGTGCCGATGGGCGGCGCCGCGATTCGAGCGCTGAAAGCCTATCTCGATCGCCGTGACGAGATTCTCAATCCGCCGGGCGACGGCAAACGCGGCAAGAAGAGAGTTCCGCGCCGCGTCTCCGCGGTTTTCATCACGCGGCTCGGTCGCGCGATGACCCGCCAGGGATTTTTCAAGGCCCTCAAAGGATGGGCCGCTGCCGATCCGCGACTCGCATGGATCAGCCCGCACACATTGCGTCATTGCTTCGCGACCCATCTGCTCGAGGGCGGCGCCGATTTGCGCGCCGTGCAGGAGATGCTGGGTCACAGCGACATATCGACCACGCAGATTTATACTCATCTGTCGAAGAGCCACCTGCGCAAGGTGCATCGCACGTTTCATCCGCGCGCGACTCGCGCGAGCGCGGCGGAAGGTACCGACTGACTTGAACGATCTGAACGGAACCATCGCGACCATCTGCATCGTCGCGCCGGCTATCATGTTCGCAATCATCGCGCACGAGGTGATGCATGGCGTCGTCGCGTTGCGCCTTGGCGACGACACCGCGCAGCGCGCCGGCCGTCTTACGCTCAATCCGATTTCGCACATCGATCTCTTCGGGACGATCATCCTGCCGTTCGGGCTGTATCTATTCGGCCTGCCGGTGCTCGGTTACGCGAAGCCGGTCCCGGTGGATTTTCGAGTGCTGCGCGGCGGACGCACCGGGATGCTGAAAGTGGCGGCAGCCGGGCCGCTGACCAACTTCGTGCTCGCGATCCTGAGTGGACTCGGGCTGCGCATATTGCCCGCTTTCTTGCACGGCTCGCTCGGCACTACCGTCGTGGTACCGTTGGCGCGGATGCTGCAGGCGTCGGTGATCGTCAACGTCGAACTGGGAGTCTTCAATCTATTCCCGGTGCTGCCGCTCGACGGCGGCCGCGTGCTATTCAGCATCCTGCCAATCGCGGCCGCGCGCGCGTATGCACAGACCGAGCGTTACGGCTTTCTCATTCTGCTCGTGCTGCTGTATACGCATTGGCTGGATGTCGCGATTTATCCGGTGATGAACCTGGCGGTCAACGCGATCACCTGGATGGTGCAACTGTGAGCAACGAAAACGAAGCCAGCACGCCGCCCAGGCTCGGGTCCGACGCCGGCGTCCGCTTCCGGCTCCCGATTTACGAGGGCCCGCTCGACCTGCTGCTCCATCTGCTGAAACGCGCCGAGCTTGACCCGCACGAAGTCACCGCCAGCGTTATCACCGAGCAGTACCTCGCGTGGCTCGAGCTGCTCGATCAGTTGAACCTCGACGTCGCCGGCGAGTACCTGGTGATGGCGGCGACGTTGCTCCTGATCAAGTCGTTCGCGATGTTGCCGCATCCGGAGCTCGCCGACTCCGAGGAGGCCGAGGAGCTCAAGCGCGACCTGGTCGAACGCCTGCTTGAATATCAGCGCTATCGCGAGGCTGCTGAGAAGCTCTCCGAGCGTGCGCTGCTCGGCCGCGACGTTTTCACCACGCCGGGCGAGAGCGCGCCCGAGGATGCAAACGCAAAGCAATACACCGTTTCAATTTTCGATTTGGTCGAGGCGATTGGCGCCGTACTCAAGCGCGTCGCCGACAAGACGCCGCGCAAAATCGAGCTGCGCGACATTCCGGTGGCGGAATGTATCCCGCGAATCCTGCGCGCGCTGGAAGGCGCGCGGCGAATCCAGTTCGCCGCGTTGTTCGAGGATGCGAAAGATCGCTCGCTCGTGATCGCTACATTCATGGCGCTGCTCGAATTGATACGCCGGCGCGAGGTTCGCGCGTTCCAGGAAGTGCGCTTCGGGCCGATTTTTCTCGAGCGCGGCGCCGTAGCATGACGGAGGCTGAGTGGAAGAAGAGCGATTGAAATCAATTCTCGCGAGCTTGCTGTTCGCCGCCGGTGAGCCGGTCTCGATTGCGCGTCTCGCCGCCGTCTTCGACGAGATGCCGCGTGCGACCGTGCAAAAGGCGCTCGCCGAGATGGCTTCGCAGTACGCCGCCGAAAACCGCGGCATCGTCATCGACGAAGTCGCCGGCGGCTACCAGATGCGCACGCCCAAGGATCACGCCGGCTACGTTCGCAAGCTGCTCGCCGCACGCCCGCCGCGACTCAGCCGTCCGCTGATGGAGACCGTCGCGATAATTGCGTACCGCCAGCCGATCACGCGCCCCGAGATAGAACAGTTGCGCGGGGTCGACACGGGCGGCGTGCTCGAAACGCTGCTCGAAAAACGCCTGGTCAAGATCGCAGGCCGCAAGGAAGCGCCGGGGCGCCCGATGGTCTACGAAACCACCGCCGAGTTCCTCGAGTTGTTCGGGCTCAAGGACCTCGAAAGCCTGCCCGACCTCTCGGAGTTCCGCGAAATCGAGCGCGCCGTCGAGCAAGCCAACACCGGCCCGGTCGAAGGCATCGA
This sequence comes from uncultured delta proteobacterium, assembly GCA_963850125.1. Lineage (GTDB taxonomy): Bacteria > Desulfobacterota > Binatia > Binatales > Binataceae > Binatus. Next base: position 522,249 of record CAWKKB010000010.1, read on the forward strand.
GACGCATCCCGAGGATTCCGCCGAGGCCGCGGAGCCGTCGGCGCATGACGCCGACACGCCAGAAGAACCGACCGAGTCCGATCCTGCGACACCCGACGACGACAAAACCTCGCACTGACGTTCGTCCGCTCTCGACAACAGGAGAAAGAGACTAGATGCGCCGATATGGACTTCTGATTCTGGTTGCGCTGACTTCGTTTGCGTTCGCTGGATTGTCCTTCGCTCAGCAAAATCCGGCCGCGCCGCCGGAAAATGATCCGCTTTATATGCGGGTCGTCGCCACGCCGTATCCGCCCGAGGCGCAAATCCTCGACGGCGCCGGTCATCGCCATTCGGCCTACGAATTATACGTCACGAATTTCGGCCGGCCGCCGCTCAAAATCACCAAGCTCGATGTGAATGGGAAAGAGGACGAGAAAATTGTCGCGACGGTGTCCGCCACCGGCAAGCAACTGGCCGCGATGTTCGTGCCTGCTACCGGCGGCGATGCCTCCAAACCCAACGATCCGAATCTCAAGCCCGGCGAGACCGGTACCTTCTTTATCTTTGTCGATTGGCTTCCGGGCGAGGACGACCCCGACACGTTCGACACTGCGATTACAATCGAGCAACACGGCGAGCGCAGCGGCTCCGGAACAATTCACACCGCCAAGCTCGACCTGAACCAGGACGATCCGATCGTGATTCATTCTCCCCTTCTCGGCAAAAACTGGCTCGCCGCGAACGGTCCCTCCAACACCTCGGCGCATCGGCGCGCGATGCTGCCGGTTGACGGTCAACCGCACATCGGCCAGCGCTATGCGATCGACTGGATTCAACTGGGCGACGACGGCAAGACGTTCACCGGCGATGCGCATGACAACAAAAGCTATCACGCATGGGATCAGGAGATTCACGCCGTCGCCGACGGAAAGATCGTCGAGGTGAAGGACGGCATCCCCGAGAACGTCCCCAACAGCGGCAAGCTCGCGGTACCGATGACCTACGACACGCTCGCCGGGAATCACATAATCCAGGAACTCAGCGAAGGACATTACGCCGCGTACGCGCATCTGCGGCCCGGCACGATCAAAGTGAAGGTGGGCGACACTGTTCACGCCGGCGACGTGCTCGCGCATCTCGGCAACACCGGCAACTCATCGGAGCCGCATCTGCATTTCCAGGTATGCGACGCGCCGTCGTTCCCGGCCTCGGAGGGCCTGCCGTTCGCGATCGATCAGTACACCTACGAAGACTACAAGCTCGACAAAACCCCGAAGGCGGCGCTGACCGTCAAGTCGTCGCACTCGATGACCAAGCAGGAGCCGATGGAAGACGAACTCGACTCGTTCTAACCGAAGTCGCCGATGAAAACAGAGGAGGTGACCATGGAAGACGTCAAGGGAAGGACTGCCTTCATTACCGGAGGAGCCCGCGGGATTGGTCTCGGCATTGCGGGCGCATTTGCTCGCGCAGGGATGAAGCTCGCGATCGCGGATATTGACCCCGATTCACTGGCGGCGGCGAAGTCCGAACTCGCGAAACTCACTGAGGTCGAGACATTCAAACTCGACGTGCGAGACCGCGAAGCTTATGCGCGCGTCGCCGACGAAGCCGAGGCGAGCCTGGGGCCGGTCTCGGTCCTGTGCAACAACGCCGGCGTGGCGGCGGCGACCCGTTTTACATACGAATTTTGGGATTGGATGCTGGGGATCAATCTGAACGGCGTGATCAACGGGATACAAACGTTCATGCCGCGGATGCTCGAGCGAGGCGGAGGCGGGCATATCGTCAACACGGCATCGGGCGCGGGACTTGTCGCCGAGGGCAGTGGCGTGATGTACAACACGTCGAAATTCGCAGTGGTCGGTCTTTCTGAATCCCTGCGGCGGGAACTCGCGCGGAAGCAAATAGGCGTGAGTGTTTTGTGCCCCGGTCCGGTGGGAACGAACATCGTCGCGAACAGCCGCGTCACGCAACCGGCCGCACGAAACGCCGAAGAGGCCAGGATCTGGGAAGCGGTAACCGAGCAAGTCACCGCGCAACTGGCTCGCGGCGTTGCTCCCGACGAGGTCGGCGAGATGGTACTTGCGGCGGTGAAGGCGAACCAGCTTTATATCCTGACCGACCGCGTCATGGAGAAATATATTGAGGCGCGGACCAAGGCTCTCCTGGCCGCGCTCCCGCCTGCGAAGTAGGTCCGAGCAGCTATTCTAGACGCCGGCATCTTCGAACACTCCCGTCTCGGGCGTGTAATTCTCGAAGCGCGTGTAGTGGTTGATGTACGTGAGCTTCGCCGTGTCGGTCGGGCCGTTACGTTGCTTGGCGACTATTATCTCGGCGACGCCGGGCTCCTTGCTCTCCTTGCCCTTGTACATTTCCTCGCGGTAGATGAAGGCGATCACGTCGGCGTCCTGCTCGATCGCGCCCGACTCGCGCAAGTCCGCGAGCATCGGGCGACGATTCTCGCGCGACTCGACCTGCCGATTGAGCTGCGACAGCGCGATCACCGGGACCTTCAGCTCCTTCGCAAGTGCCTTGAGCGAGCGCGATATTTCCGCGATTTCTTTTTCGCGCGACTCGCCCGGCCGCGCCGACCTCATCAACTGCAGATAGTCGACGATTATCAGCCCCAGGTTCCGCGCTCGCTCGCGCTTGAGCCGCCGGCATTTCGCCTTGAGCGTGATCGAGGTCGTGTCCGACGAGTCATCGATGAAGATATTCGACTCCGAGAGCCGCGCCGCCGCCTGCGCCAGCTTGGGGAAATCGCGCTCGCCCAGGAATCCCTGCCGCGCGCGAGCGCTGTCGACCCGCGCCTCGGAGCAAAGCATGCGCAGCACGAGCTGCTCCTTCGACATTTCCAGCGAAAAAAACGCGACCCCCACCGGCTTGTCCGCTTCTATCGCCGCATGGGTCGCGATGTTCAGCGCGAGCGCCGATTTGCCCATGCTGGGACGGGCCGCGATGATTACCAGGTCCGACGGCTGAAAGCCCGCCGTGATGCGATCGAGGTCGATGAACCCGCTCGGCACGCCGGTGATCATCTCCCGGTTTTCGTACAGCCGCTCGAGGATCTTCAGCGACTCGCGCGTCAGCTCCGGCATCGTGTGGAACGACGGTTTGATCCGCTTCTCGGAAATCTCGAAGATGCGATGCTCGGCTTCGTCCAGGAAGCCGTCCACGTCCGCCGGCGCCTCGTACGACGAGCTCGCGATGTCGGTCGCGATCGAACCGAGGCTCCGCAGAACCGCCTTGTCGTGCACGATCCGTGCGTAGTGCGCGACGTTCGCGGCAGTCGGGACGATAGACGCCAGCTCCGCGATGTAAGCGGGGCCGCCGATCTGCTCAAGCACGCCTCGCGTGCGCAGAGCGTCGGTCAGCGTGATCGCATCGACCGGCTGGGTGTGGTCGGTGAGCTCGGCCATCGCGCGGAAGATCTGACGATGCGACTCGCGATAGAAGTCGTCGTCCGAAAGGATTTCGATCGCGTGATTAATCGCGTCGTTGTCGAGCAGGATCGCGCCCAGCACCGACTGTTCTGCTTCGAGATTCTGCGGAGGAACGCGCTTTAGAATATCGTCCGACGATACCGCCACCTGCCCACTACCTCCTCAACCACCACGCGCTCTGAATTTCAGGAACGCAAATTATTTCCGATAGCTTCAACGCATACAACTACTACACCCGCCGCAAGCCAACGGTTGTCCACTCTGTCCACATTCGATGAACGAATCGGCTAGCGAGACCGGCGCCGTCGCGGACGATTTATCGCCAGTATCGGACCCATCGCGACGCCGAACATGAATCCTCCGACATGCGCCCACCATGCCACTCCCCCCATGCCCGCCCTGCCCCCTTCTTCGAGTCCCGCGTATAGCTGCAGGGCGAACCAGAACAGCAGGTAGAGGACTGCCGGAATCTCGATGAACTGAATGAAAATAAAAATCGGCAGAATCGTCAGGATGCGCCCTCGCGGATAGAAGATGAAGTAGGCGCCCAGCACACCCGCAATCGCACCGCTCGCGCCGATGACGGGCACGTTCGACTGGGGCGCGATCCACACCGTCGCGAGCGCCGCGGCGATTCCCGCGGCGAAATAAAAAATCAGGTACCGCGCCGACCCCATCCGATATTCGACCGCCGCGCCGAAGATGAACAGATAGAGCATGTTGCCCGCGATGTGCCAGAAACCGCCGTGGATGAACATCGACGTGACGATCGTAATCAACGGCGCGAGTGAGTTCAGGGCAAGATGCGAATCGCTGGAGAGCGCTCGCGTCACGGCGGCTGGCACCAGCGCGAATCGCTCGGCGAAAATCGCGAGCCGCGGGCCGAGCGACAGTTCGTAGATGAACACCGCGATGTTCGCGGCAATAAGTACGAGGTTGATCGGCGTCAGGCGGCGCGGCGCGGCATTATCGCGAAGCGGGATCATCGGGGAATCAGGCCGGGCACGCGCGGTGATCGACCGCTGCAATACTACCGGCGCGCGGCAGGCCGGCGCGAGACAGCGCCGTCAAAAGGTCGTGCGACTTTCTTATGCGGACCGCAGCGCGGATCTTTCTCACTTGAGCGGGACCTGATTGTATGCGAGATAGATCGATTGTCTCCCTCAAACGCGGTCCGCCGGCGCGACCCGCTGATTTGCGGACGCGAATCATCTAACGGAGGTTTTGTTTTATGGAAGTTATTTCGAGTGAAGTATCGATTCGGACCGGAGCCGAGCAGATGCCCGCGCATCTCGCACGCCCGGCGTCCGGTGGTCCCTATCCCGCGATTGTGGTCGTGATGGAAGCGTTCGGCCTCAACGATCAGATCAAGCGCATCACGAATCAATTCGCATCCGAAGGTTTCGTCGCGATCTCTCCCAATCTTTATTTTCGTCAACCCAACAACGTCGTTGGCTACAACGATTTGCCCGGCGCCTTTCGCCTGATGGGCTCGGTCAAAGACGACCAGGTCGTGGCCGACATGGGCGCCGCGATCGATCACCTCAAAGCGATGAAGGAGGTTAAGCCAGCCTTTGGCACCACCGGATTCTGCATGGGCGGACGCGTCGCGTTTATGACTGCTTGCCGCAACCCCGCTGTCAGAGCCACCGCGCCGTACTACGGCGGCGGGATGGTCAAGTCGCGGCAGCCGGGAGTTAAGCCGCCAATCGAATACGTCGACAGCCTCAAGGGCCCGGTGCTGGCGTTCTTCGGCGGCAAGGACGCGTTCATTCCGATCACCGAAGTGGACGAATTTCGCGACGCCCTCAAGAAAGCCGGCAAGCCGGCCGAGGTGGTCTTCTACCCCGACGCCGACCACGGCTTCATGTGCGACGATCGCCCGTCGTTCCATCCCGTGCATTCAAAAGAGGCGTGGGCGAGGACCATCGCGTTCTTCAAAGAGTACCTGGGCTGAACCTGCGTGGCTGTGTTTTCTTGAAATCGAAGCGGCGGGCCGGTCTGCGCCGGCCCGTCTTTTTTTTCGCGATTGCGATAGCCATCATCGCGGCCGGCGGATGCTATTCCTCCGACTATCGCCGCACGATGGCCGCGAATGTGTCGCTGCTGTCCGACATGTCGGACAAGCTCGCCGACTACTGCCGCACTTTTTTCAAGCTCGACGATCGCCAACTCTCATCCGAGGAGATGGGCGAGTTCTATTACGCCTTCAACAAGGCCAACGCGTTTTCATCCTCGACGCCGCGCGAGTCGTCGCGTCCATCGCATCGCGATTTCGTAAACCTGCTCAATGCCTACGAAAAATTCGCGCACGCCGCCGACGAATACCGGCTCGGCGGCAAGCCCGATCCCGCGATGCTCGCCTCGTTGCTCTCGCAGCACGCCCAGGTCCGGCACCTCGCCGGCAAAGTCACCGAAGATTTGAAAAAGGACCCCGACTGATGCTCAGCCCTTCCAATGGTTACCGTATTTGTCCAGGTACGTGACCTCGCTCACCGGACGGCGCTTGATCGGTCCGAATTTTCCCTGCGGATATCCAATCGGCATCAGCGCGTACGTCATCACTTCCGGCGGCAGCCCCAGTATCTGTTTCACCTCGTCCTCGTAAAACGTGTGAATCGTCGTCAGCACCGTGCCGAGTCCCAGTCCGCGGCAGGCGAGAATAATGTTCTGCACGGCGGGATAGATGCTCGAGCCTGAGATGCGCGCCTGGTTCTTCATCCCCGCTGCCACCTCGGGCGGAAGCTTGGGGGGCGTGCCCGCCAACGGAACCTGCTTCAGGCATGCGAGCAACAGCACTGGCGCATCGGCCATGTGATCAATCAGGTAGTACGCCGACGCCATGAGTTTGTTGTAGCCATCCTCGCTCATGTGCTCGGGCTTGACCCGATCGGTGTAGAGCGCTTTCAAAATCGCGCCGCCCTTTTGATACACCGCGCCAATCTTCTTGCGCTGCGCCGCATCCTTGATAACTACGAACTCCCAACTCTGCTGATTGCTGCCCGATGGAGCGCGAATCGCCGCGTCGAGCACCTTGGTGATCACTTCGTCGGGAACCGGATCGGGCTTGAATCGTCTGAGCGATCGCGCCGAGTAAATTGCCTCGAAAAGTCCTATTTCCATCGTCAAAAACTCCTGCTGTGTATTGCTGCCGGTCGAGAATTGCATCCCTTGTATAAAAAGGAAAAGCGGCCGCTCGATCACGATTGATCGCCGTCCGCTTTTCTTCGATCGTCAATCAGCCGCGCGCGGCACCGCTCAAACGGGTGTGCGATTCGTCTTCGTAGCCTGCGGCCCCATCAGCATCTTGTAGACCTTCTTCGAATCCTCGGGGTCGCTCACCATCGGTCCCGGCTGATCGTGATGCCTCATCACCTTGTCTTCTTGCGTGAACGCGCGGACGGTGGTGCAGAATTCGAGCAGTAGCCCGTTGGGATCGCGGAAGTAGATCGAGCGGCACCATTCGTGGTCGACCACCGGCGTCACTTCGACGCCCTTGCCGATCAGTTGCTCGCGCTTGGCCTCGAGCTCCTTCACGTCGTCGCAATGGAACGCGAAATGGTAAAACGAGCCCGGCAATCCCTGCGCGCTATTGATGTCGGTCGCCCATTCGGCCGGCACACCCGGCACGCGTTCCGGACACATGAACGCGACCAGGCTGCCGTCGCCGGTGTTGAGGAAGACGTGCTTGATCTTGCCCCCGCCGGCCGTCTCGATAATATCCGCCCACGCAACTTCCCAGCCCAGTTTCGTGGTGTAGAACTCGACCGTGCGATCGAGATCGAGAGTGGCCAACCCCAGATGATGGACGCCCGTGCGTTTCATAGCCGCGCCTCCTGTGCCGTCAGCCATTCTACTAACACGGCGAAACCGATAGTCAAACCCTCCAGAACGATCGTTCAAGTCTTAACACTAAGGTGCAGATTATTCCTGGCACTCAGTCCAGGCCTGCGACGGCAGATTGTTATAGTTGAAGCGCAAACACGCCACCGACGCGCAAGCACTTACCAAATCCGCGGTAGGCGGCACGTTAGCATTCTTCATCAGCCACAGATTGAGCTCATTGACCATCTGAGGCCCGAGCCCGTTCAGCTCCGGCACAACTATAATGTAGAGCGCATCCTCCTGTCGCCGCGCCGTCGACCATGTCCCCGGATGCGCGACCGAGGGGAACGCCTGCATCTTCCGATGGGTAGTCGGGCCTTCGACCACCTTCCAGTTGTTAGCGATCTCAACCGCCAGATGCCGCGGGAACTCTTCGATCAGGCCGCTGACATCGGTGTCTCCCGGCGGCTCGACGCCGACCGCACACGCGCGAACCTCGCCCCAGTAACGATCGATCGCGTCGGCAACCGCCTTCCTCGACGCGTCCGTCTTATACTGCCCGTTGGTCTTAACCCGAATCCCGGCAGGCGTAACCAAGTCAGCCGCAAACTCCGACGACGACAGCTCAAGCGGCCGCTTCCCAACCTCAGCCGCAGTGCCGGTGTTATTCTCCGGATAGAAAGTCGATTGCGTCTCGCAGCCGACCAGCGCATTCGACACCATAAGCGCGAGAACGACGATCAACCCGCGCCGAATCACCGCTCCAAAACCTGCACCCCGCTCCACCACCAGTCGCAAAACCCGCATCCGCTCAGATAACTCCGGCGCGCTTCAGGCTTTCGAGGTCATCTGCGCCGATCCCGATTGACGCGAGTACTTCGGCGTTGTGTTCGCCCAGTTCGGGAGGCCTTCTCATCGGCCTGTCACTATCGGGCGCGGCGGACATCTTGATCGGAGTGCCGGCGACGCGGATTTTGCCGCGGGTAGGATACTCGCTGTCGACTAGCATTCGACGCTGTGCGACTTCAGGATCAGCGATCACTTCCTCAACTGTCCGCACTGGCGCGCATGGGATTCCGGCCTCGATCAGGCCTTCCACCATCGCGTCGCGCGGCTGCGCGCTGGTCCATTCGGAGACAAGCGCGTCAAGTTCGTCGGCAATCTTCAACCGCGCGCCGTGATTTTTACAGCGCGGGTCGGCGATCAGCTCCTCGTGGCCCATCAATTTCGTCAGCGTGCGCCAATGCGCTTCTCTCAGGCAGAAGATCAGAATCTCACCATCACGCGCGGGATAGATGTTGGTCGGACATGCGCCCCAATGACGATTTCCCAGCCGCTTGAACTTCATCCCCTGCAACGCGGGCGCGACCGCGCTGGTCAATGCGGGAATCGCCACGTCGAGCATCGCGACCTCGACATGCTGTCCTCTGCCGGTTTTCCCGCGATGGATCAGCGCGGCCAGAATCCCGCTTACCATGTGACTGCCGGTTCCCATGTCGATAAACGTGGCAGAAGTTTTCACGGGATGGTCGGGAAAGCCGGTGATACTGATGAATCCCGACGACGCCTGGATGGTGTTGTCCATTGAGCCAAGCTTCGCGTAGCGGCTGTCAGAGCCGTAGCCCTTGCCCGACGCGTAAATCAGCCGTGGAAATCGCGCGGCGATCTGATCGTAGGCAAGCCCGAACGACTCCATCACGCCGTCGAGATAATTCTCGACCAGGACGTCGGCGTCCTCGAGCAGCTTGAGCACGATCTCCTGCCCCCGCCGGTCCTTCAGGTTGATCGTCACCGAGCGCTTGTTCGCATTGAGCATCAAAAATGAGTATCCGGCGCCGCCCGGCGGCAACTCCGGCCGCCGCAGCACTTCGCCTGTCACCGGCGGCTCGATCTTGATTATATCCGCCCCCATCGCAGCGAGTTGCAGCGTGCAATACGGCGCCGCGTAGACCTGGCCCAGGTCGATCACGCGGATTCCATCAAGCGGCAGACTCATCGCGACTCTCCTTGGCCTTGCCTCATCGCAAAAGCGAGCGCGCGATCACCATCCGATGCACCTCGCTGGGGCCTTCGCCGATTCGGCGGATACGCGCCTCGCGATACCATCGCTCGATGGGGAACTCTTTGCTGACGCCATAGCCGCCATGAATTTGCACAGCGCGATCGATCACGCGCCCGAGCACTTCGCTCGAGTAGAGCTTCGCGATCGACGCCTCGGTGCGGAAATCCTCGCCGCGGTCCGCTTTCCATGCGCCCTCCCACGTCAGCCATCGCGCCGCGCGCAGCTCGACCTCCGAATCCGCGAGCATCCACTGGATAGCCTGCCGCTTCGAGAGCAGTTCGCCGAAAGTGCTGCGCTGCTTCGCGTGATTGATCGCCATCCTGAGCGCCGCGACTCCCACCCCGACGTTACACGCCGAGTAGGGAAAGCGCAGGCGCGTCAGCAGATCGAGGCACAGGTTCAGGCCTTCGCCCTCGGGCCCGAGCCGCTGCTCCACAGGCACCACGCAATCCTCGAAGTGAACTTCGTTCGGGAGCGCCGAGGTGCGCAGCGTGCGAAACGGACGCGCCGTAAATCCCGGCGTGCCCTTCTTGATTATGAAGCAGGTGATTCCCTTGCGCCCGGCTTTGGCGTCGGTGCGGGTGAACACGACACCCCACTCCGCCTCGTGCGCATGCGAGATAAAAATTTTCGTACCATTGAGGACGTAGGTGTCGCCCTGGCGAACCGCCTTGCACTGGATCGCGCCGGCCGGATCGGAACCGCCCGACGGCTCCGTGATCGCAAAGAACGTGTACCATGCATTCTTGATCGTGCCGCCGGCGTAAGTGCGCTTCTGTTCCTCGGTGCCCGCATATATGACGGGCGGAGGCGTGCGTCCGAACACCCCGCATCCCGGGTTGTAGAGTCCCATCCGATGCTGCGCCATTTCCTCGGTCAGCACGCACATGTCGAACGTGCTCAGCCCGCCACCGCCGTACTCGCGCGGCGCACCCATGCACCACATGCCGGCGGCTTGCGCCTTTCTCGCGATTCGCCAGTAGTCTTCCTCGGGAATTTCGGCGGCGTCGGGATCGCATCGCGCTTCGATCGGGATAATTTCCTCGCGGATAATCTTCCCCACCTGGTCGCGAAGCGCGCGCAACTCCGGCGATAGTACGAATCCGTTGTCAGTGTCCATCAGAACAGCTCCTCCGCGGGTTTCCCGTCTCCATCGAGCCCGCGCTGCAATGCTCCGATCCAAAGCTCGCGGATCCATTCGAGGTCGTACGCGCCCCAGGTCCCTTTGATTTCGGGATCGATCGAGTGAATGTGCGCGATAGCGTCAGCGACTCTCGCGATCGCGGCTGCGCCCCAAATCTGGCGATGGACACCAGTCTGTTGCAGGGCGCCCAGGTAGTCGGACAATCCCGCGAGCGCGTCGCTGCTGTAGCGCCACAGCTCCTTCTCGGCATCCGCGAGGCGAGTGTCCGCGCTCGACGCTATCTGATCGGCCGCCGCGATCGCCTCGTTGAAGGTCAGCGCCGCTTCCTGAAGCTCGCCGCGCTTGCGCGCCGCTTGGTCTGACGGCATCAGCGGACTCATCACGTCGGCATAGTCGAGGCACAGCTTCGACGCGCGCTCGACCGCGCGGTACGCGGCAGCCATCTCGGTGGCGCATCGCGGATGCCGGCCGCTCGCCGTCTCAACCAGGGTCGCGGCCGGCTCGAAGGCCGGATTTACCGATCCACGCACGAACGCTTCCAGGTTAACCGGGTAGGCCATCACGCTGTAGGCGCCGAAGGTCAGGCACGAGACGCTGGTCAGACCTAGCCGACGGTACGCGCGGAGGTCGGACGCGATTACCGCAGGTGTCGCGAAACCCAAGCCGCCGAACAGGATCGCGTCGGCGTAATACTCGAAGATGTGGCCGCGACCGTCGAAGATGTCGAGGTAACCTTTCAGCGATTCGAGGTAGCGCGGGTTGATGTCGCACGCCGGGTCGTCGATCGCATGGCTGTAGCATCGCTCGCGCGGCGCCCATTCGAACCACACGTTTTCAAGCGGCTTCAGGCCGGGATGCGGATCGATGGTGTCGTGGTACGCGAGGTAGGCGATTGGCGGCGCTTTTGAGTCGGCGGCGAGTTCAGTTGCGATCGCGTTGACGATTTTCATGTACTGAATCTGCGGCTGAAGCTCGCGGCATTGACCGCATCGACACCACGCACCGCGCCGCACGTCGGCGCCCCAGATGTGGAGTAATTCATTCTCGGGATGCTCATGCACGTAGGCGAGCGCGCCCGCGCGAACGAGAGCGACGGCATCGGGATTCGAGACGCAGAGATTGCCGCGCGCAGTACGGATGCCGTCGTCACCGGCCGGGAAGTATTCGGGATGATCGGCGAAGCGTTCGCGCGGCAGCAGGAGTTGCAGAACGTGGCCGCCGTATTCGGCGCCGATTCCGTGCTCACCCAGGAGCGGCGCGATTTCATCGATCTTGAGGCGGGTGTCGTGCGCGTGACGGATGTAGGAGAAGGCGTTGATGCCTCGGCGCGCCATCCACGGGATGAATTCGCGGTCGTGGCGGAGATGCAGTTCGAGGCGGTCGGGAAAGTTGTAGTCCCAGGTCATGATGTCGGAGATGAAGGCGCGGCGCTTGAAGGCGGGCGTGACATGCCAGGGTTCCAGCGCGGCGATTCGGGCGCGATCGATGCGCGGATAGAATGGCGCCACGCCGGGCGGAAACTGCGCGCCGAGCTTTTCGAGCAAGTTCGACGCCGCGTGGATCAGTCCGCGCTCGGTGCCGGCACGGATTACGATGGATTCGCCGCCGCGAGATATGTCGAAGCTGTCGCCTTCGAGTGCTATTGGCGATGCGGGAACAGCGGTCGAGTTGCGAAGCTCGATTCTGATTTCGGTCGCCGCGAGCGCAGCCTCAGATGACGATGCGACCTGGCTTCCGAGCATCGCGGCAAGTCCGCTTGAAAGATCGCGCACGGCGAGCGTCGCAACCTCGCCGGCAGTGGCGCTGAAGCGAATTCGCGGCGCCGCGACGCTTGCTGTGCTCATTTTTTCAGAACTCACGATGCGTTCAGCCCGTCGTTTTTCCGGCGGTTCGGGAATGATAACATGGGCGTCACGCTTTGGTAGCGTAGCCGCATCCTAATCGAAACCGCTGACAGGTCCGAATCCGCACAATGCCGAGTCCCAATGAAATTCTCGCCGAACTCAAGAAAGTAAAATACCCGGGCTTCACCCGCGACATCGTATCGTTCGGGATCATAAAGGATATCGAAGTCGCGTATGCAGGCGTGACCGTCTCGCTCACGATGGCGTCGGCGAAACCCGAAGTCGTCGAGAAGATTGTGGCCGAGGTGAAAACTACGGTTGCCGCGATGCCGGGCGTACCCACCGTCAACGTTCAGATCGAGCAGCCTGCCGCGACTGCACCGAGGGCGGCGGCCGGGATGGCGCAACCGCGCTCGATTGCCGGCGTCAAGCACATAGTCGCCGTTGCCAGCGGCAAGGGCGGCGTCGGCAAATCAACGGTCGCGGTGAATCTTGCGCTCGCGATGCATTCGCTGGGATGGCGGGTCGGCCTGATGGACGCCGACGTCTACGGGCCGAGCGTCGCGATGATGGTCGGGGTCGAGAAGGCGGTGACGCTTACGCCCGAGCGCCGCATCATCCCGCTGGAGCGATACGGAATCCGCTACATCTCGATGGCGCTATTCATCAACGACGAGACCGCGGTCATCTGGCGCGGGCCGATGGTCACCAAGCTCGAGACCGAGTTCCTGTTCAACGTCGAGTGGGGCGAGCTGGATTGCCTGGTGCTCGACCTGCCGCCCGGCACCGGAGACGCGCAACTGACTATTACGCAGCGGGTTGCGCTCGACGGCGGCGTGATCGTGACGACGCCGCAAGAGATCGCGCTGCTCGACGTCAAGCGCGGCGTCTCGATGTTCGAAGAAGTTCACGTGCCGGTTCTCGGCGTGGTCGAGAACATGAGCTATTACCTGTGCCGCAAGTGTAACCATCGCCACGAAATCTTCGCGCATGGCGGCGGCGCGCGGCTGGCGGAATCGCTGAACGTGCCGTTCCTCGGCGAGCTGCCGCTGGTCCGGGAGCTGCGCGAGGGTGGGGACAATGCGAGCCCGATGGTCGCGACTAACCCGGTGCACCCGGTGAGCGTGGCGTTCAAGTCGATTGCGTCGAAAGTGATCGAAGGACTCGATCGAGTCGAAGCACAGCACGCCTCCTAGTCTTTTAAAGGATGTCAGATCGTCCAAAGATTTCGCTGATTACGATTACGCGCGACGAAGAGGCGCTGATCGGGCAGTGCATCAAGAGCGCGTGGTTCTGCGACCAGAAAATAATCATCGACTCGTACTCGACCGACAAGACAGTCGAGATTGCGCGCGGCCTTGGCGCCGACGTCGTCCTGCACGAGTTCATGAACTACGTCAAACAGAAGCAGATGGCGCTCGATCGCGCGACCGGCGACTGGGTGCTGCTGATGGATGCGGACGAGCAGGCGACCCACGACCTTGGCGAGGAAATCCTGCGCGCGGTGTCGTCGCCGTCAGCGGCCGACGGCTACCGGATTCGGCGCATCCTGTATCACCTCGGGCATTACTACTCGCACGCGATTTACCCCGATACGCCGGTACGGTTGTTTCGCCGCGAGCGCGGGCATATCGGCGGGCGCGATCCGCATGACAAGGTCGTCGTCGAGGGACGAATCGAGCGGCTGGACAAGCCGATTCTGCATTTCAGCTACCGCGACATTTCGGATCACGTGGCGACGATTAACCGGTTCAGCTCCCGGGCGGCGATGGAGCAGGAGCCGAATGCGTTCACGCCGTTTAAGATGATCGCGAATCCGGCCTGGCGATTTTTCAACTTTTACATTGTCCGCGGCGGGTTCCGCGACGGCGGACGCGGGTTGTACGCCGCGATGACGGCCGCCTTCTACGTTTTTCTGAAGTACGCGAAGCTCTACGAACGCCGCCTGAAATCCCGCACCGGAATTTAAGTTTGTGCTCGGATGCGGTTGAAAACCGTGGCGTCCAACCGCTTCTATCGCGCCGCAGACCTGATAATTTAGCGACTGCCCATGAAACGTCTGTTCTTCTACGTACGCCGGTATTGGACCTGGTACGGACTTGGAATGCTCTGCACGCTGGTCGCGTCGGCATGCGGGATGACGGTCGCATATCTGAGCGGCGCCGCAATCAGCGCCGTGCAGGCGCATCACGCGCAGACCTTTACCCCGCTCGCGAAGCTCGGGCTGCCCGCGCAGGAATCGCTGAATCGAATCGTTTTGATGCTTTGTGGCGCGGCACTGCTCGGCGGATTCGCGCGATGGCTTTCGCGCTTCACGATTTTCAACACCGGCCGCGATATCGAGTACGATCTGCGCAACGATTTGTTCGTCCACCTGACCCATCTCGGCGCCGACTTTTATGACAAGCACAAGGTCGGGGACCTGATGTCGCGGCTGGTCAACGACTTGACCGCCGTTCGCATGATGGTCGGGATGGGTGTGGTGACGTTCGCCGACGCGCCGGCCACGCTCACCTTCGCACTGATCTTCATGTTGCACGTCAGTCTGAGGCTGACGCTCGCGGTGCTCGCTCCGTACGTTCTACTGCTGATCGGAATCAAGCGGCTGTCGCGCTCGTTGCTGGTGCGCAACCTGCGCGTGCAGGAGGGACTCGGCAGCATCGAGGGCAAGGTGCAGGAAAGCCTGGCCGGGATTCACGTCGTAAAGGCGTACGCGCTCGAAGATCACGAGTCTGCGCTGTTCCGCAAATCCAACGACGACTACAACGACCTCGGCCTTGCGCTCGCGCGTCTGCGCGGCGCGATGTTTCCGATGATTCGCGGCACCTCGACGGTCGCGGTGATGGTGGTGCTGGTTTACGGCGGGTCGCTGGTGACGCGCGGAATCTTGCAAATCGGCGACCTGGTCGCCTTCATGGGCTATCTGGCGCGGCTGGCGTGGCCGGTGACCTCGATGGGCTGGATGATTTCGGTCTATCAGCGCGCGAAGGCCGCGATGAAACGGCTCAACGAAATTTTTGCCGCACCACCGCAGGCCGGCGAACTCGAAGACGGCGGGGTTCGGCTCGACGTTAAGGGCGCGATCGATTGGGACCACGTGTCGTTCAGCTATTTTTTGCGCGATAACGTCGCGGGCGCGGTCGCGGAATCCAATGGCGCGCCCATCAACGGGCATTACAGCTACGCGCTCAAGGACGTGACAGTGCGCGTGCCGGCCGGCGGCAAACTCGCGATCGTCGGACGCACCGGCTCGGGAAAATCCACGATGGTGAAGCTGCTGACTCGCCTCATCGAGCCGACCGACGGACGTGTGCTGCTCGACGGCAAAGATATTCGCGACTTTCCGCTGCATTCGTTGCGCAAGACGCTGGGCGTGGTGCCGCAGGAGCCGATCCTGTTCTCCGACACGCTCGCCAGGAACATCGCGTTCGGGCGCCCGGATGCGTCGGTAGATGAAATCCAGAATGCGGCGCGCGTCGCGGGACTCGAAGCGGACATCGCGGTGTTGCCGCATGGACTCGACACTGTCGTCGGCGAGCGAGGCATGTCGCTGTCGGGCGGACAGAAGCAGCGTGCCACGATCGCGCGGCTGCTGACCTACCGGCCGCGGGTCGTGGTGCTGGACGACGCGCTGTCGAGCGTCGACACCGAAACCGAGAAGTCGGTGCTCGACGGTCTGGAAGCCTCGATGAGCGGGCGAACGACGATAGTGGTGTCGCATCGCGCGTCCACGGTGCGCGACGCCGACGAGATTGTCGTGCTCGAAGATGGGCAGATCGCTGAGCGTGGAACGCATGCGCAACTGATGGCGCATCATGGAATCTACGCCGAGCTGTTCCATCGCCAACTGCTGGAAGAGGAGCTCGCGCGGTACTAGGCGATGCAGCAGGGCGAAGAAAAACAGCTCGGACGCGCGCGCGATTATGCGCTGCTCAAGTTCGTCTGGAAGTACGTGCGCCCGTACCGGCGGCTGTTCTTCCTGTCCATCATCCTGATGCCGCTGAACTCGGCCTTCGCGCTCGCGCAGCCGTACATCATCCAGCTCATCATCGATCTGTTTCTCGCTCATCATAAGGTCGCCCCGCCGGCGTGGCTGGCGGCGATCTTCCGGATGACTGGCGGCGGGAGCCTGATGACGATGGCTCCGATTTATATTCTGCTGGTCGCGGGTGAGTTCGCGACGTTCTACGCGCAGTTTTACCTGACCGTGATGGTCGCGCAGTATTCGCTCTCGGATTTGCGGCTGGCGGTGTTCAACCACGTCGAGCGGCTGCCGATGTCGTTCTTCGATCGCACGCCAGTGGGCAGGCTGGTCAGCCGCATGACCACCGACATCGACGCGATCAACGACATGTTCGCGTCGGGCTCGTTGACGGTGTTCGTCGACGTGATGACGATGACCGGGATCGTGGTCATCATGTGGAGCAAGAGTCCGCATCTTGCGCTATGGGCGCTGATCGCGATTCCGCCTCTGCTGGTGTTAATCAACATTTTCCGGCTGCGCGCGCGGATCGTGTACCGGCAGATTCGCGAACGGCTCGCTGCCGTCAACGCGTATCTCTCCGAGTCACTGGCCGGGATGACGGTGATCCAGCTCTTCACGCGGGAGCGCATCAGCCGCGACGAGTTCGACGTCCTGAACCTGCGCAGCCGCGATTCGCAGATGATGGCGAACATGTACGAAACGGGACTCTTTGCGGCGGTCGACACGGTGGCGTCGGTCACCATCGGCGTGATCCTGTGGGCGGGTGGCGGCGAAGCGTTGCAACACGCGATCACGATTGGCACTCTGGTCGGTTTCATGCAGTACGCGCAGATGTTCTTCTTGCCGCTGCGCGAGATCTCGAACAAGTACACCGCGCTGCAGTCGGCGCTGGCATCGGCGGAACGAATCGAGCAGTTGATGGAAGAGCCGGAAATCGTATCGAGCCCCGCGACGCCGAAAATGCCGGCGGTCTCGCGCGGCGCCATCGTTTTCGATCACGTCAACTTCGAGTACCGGCCCGACGAACCGATACTGAAGGACCTGAGTTTCACCGTCGAGCCGGGACAGAAAGTCGCGATCGTGGGACCGACGGGTTCCGGAAAAACGACTATCATCAAATTGCTGAACCGTTTTTACGACGTGCAGAGCGGGCGAATCCTGGTCGATGGAATCGATGTGCGCGAGTGGGATCTGCGCGCGCTGCGGCGCACGATCGGGCTGGTGCAGCAGGACGTGTTCCTGTTCGCCGGCGACGTTATGGAAAACATCCGGCTTGGGCTCGATCTGAACGAAGCGCAAGTGCGCGACGCGCTCCGCCGAGCGCAGGCTTTGCGCTTCGTCGAGCGCTTGCCGGACGGTTTGGCCGAGCAGATTCGCGAACGCGGCGCGAACCTGTCCGCGGGCCAGCGGCAACTGCTGTCGTTCGCTCGCGCGCTCGCCTACAACCCGCGAATCCTCGTGATGGATGAAGCGACCTCGAGCGTCGACAGCGAGACCGAGCGCTTGATTCAGCTCGCGCTCAACGAGCTGCTGGCGGAGCGCACCGCCGTCGTTATCGCGCATCGTCTCTCGACCATCGAGCGCGCCGATCGAATCATGGTGCTGGGCGGCGGCATGCTGCGCGAAAGCGGGACCCATGACCAACTGCTCGCGCAGCGCGGACTATACTACCGGCTATTCGAGTTGCAGTACGCCGCGATGGCCAACAGCGACCGCCTCGTGGCGGGCTGATTCCCCCTTACCGAAACTATCAGTCATGACCAGGCGGCCAGCAAGCGCGCAATCGCGGACAGCATACCTGCTCCGCATTGCGGTGATAGCCTTCGCGCCGATTCTGCTGAGCGGCTGCTACTTCGCGCGCGCCGCGTACGTGGAAGGCCGAATTCTGTGGAACCGCAAGCCAATCGACGACGTGCTGGCGCGCAAAGATCTGCCAGCCGACGTTCGCAACAAGCTGGAGACCGTGCTCGCGGTGCGCAAGTTCGCCGCCGATCAACTCGGCGAGAATGTCGGCGGTGCGTATAAAACCATTGCGCCCATCGATCAAAGCGCGATCGTCTACGTCGTGATGGCTGCGCCGCGCGATTCACTGGAACCGTACACATGGTGGTTCCCGATCGTCGGCCGCGTACCGTATCGAGGCTATTTCGACGAGAGCGACGCCCTGGCCGAAGCGAAGTCGCTCGAAGCGCAGGGGCTCGACACCATGGTGCGGCCGTCGATTGCCTTCTCGAGCCTTGGATTTTTCGACGACCCTCTGCTGACGAATCTGCTCAACCTCGACCGCGTCGAGTTGGCGGGCGTGCTGATACACGAACTCTTCCATCGCACCTACTACCTGGCCAGTGACGCGATGTTCGACGAATCGGCGGCCAACTTTGTCGGTAGCTCGGGCGCGGTCGCATTCTTTGCGGCGACCGACGGTGAGTCTGCGCCGTCCACGATTGCGGCCCGCGGCATCCTGGACAGCGACATGAAGTTCGCGCGCTTTCTGCTCCAGGAGCAGGCGCGCCTCCTCGATATCTATACGGCGAAGCTTCCGAAACACGAACTCGACCTGCGTCGCGAGGCCGCTTTCGCGGCGATCAAGGCCGACTACGCCGCGCTCGCGCCGACTTTATCGGGGCTCGAGCGCTTCGACCTCGACAAGCAGCCGCTGAACAACGCGGTGCTGGTGAACTACCTCATCTACTTTCACGAGCTGGACAACTTCGCGGCGCTCAATCGGATGAATCACGGCGACTTGCGCGCGACCATCGCACAGATAATTTCGATCGCAAAGGCGCATCCCGACGATCCTTTCTACGCGATCGCACAGGTGGTCCGCGGCGCTCCCGCGACTGCTGGCAATCAACCGTTCAGCGCTGCGACGATTGCGCGCGACAGTTCCGCTTCGCGCCCGCCGAAGAAATGATCGGCGCCGGCGATGATCTCGAGCCGTGCCGAGTTACCGATTTTCGACTTGAGCGCCTGCAGCCCTGCCACCGGCGAATACGAATCGCGATCGCCTGAAACCAGCAGCACCGGTTTGGAGGCGCCGGCTGGAATCCGCGCGTCGGCCATCGCGAGCGGCAGCGCGACCGCGACGATTCGCGCAATCTCCGCGCGTTCGTATCCGGCGCTCAGCGCGACCATCGCACCGAACGAGTATCCTGTCATCGCGGCGTTCTCTTTGCGCACACCGGGCTGCGCCAATAGAAACGACATCGCCGCAACGGCATCCTCGACTTCGCCGGGACCGTCCTCATGCTCGCCCTCGCTGGCGCCGACGCCGCGAAAGTTGAAGCGCAGCGTCGCGTATCCTGCTTGCCACATCGCCGTCAGGATCGCCTCGACAACGTTATTATGCATCGAGCCGCCATAGAGCGGATGTGGGTGGCATACGACGGCCGCTGACGCGCCGCCGCCCGGATTGGCGAGCAGCCCCTCGAGGGTCAAATCGCCGGATCGAAACGAGACCTGGATTTCATTCATTGCGCGTCCCTCAAAACTTAAACTGTCGCTTTATATTTTCTCCGACCGCGGTTCGAAAGTGATATATTACAAAGCAAGGCCTTAGATGAAGCTCCCCGAATCGCCATTGCGTCTGGTGAGCCTAGACGACTATAAGATCTTCCGGGACCTGGCATTCGATCTACTGATTTATGGCTGGGGGAAAAATGTTTAAATTCAGCGCGTTGTCATCTGCGCTCGCGATTTTGCTCCTCACTCCGCTGAGCGCGCACGCGGTTTCGTTGACGCTCAACGGAGACGGCGCCGATTTGCAGATGGACAATACGCAGGCAGTCTATGCCAGCGACAGCAACGGCGTGCCCTTGCTGATCACCGAAATTGGAATGCGGGCTCCTGGTGGCGGCATCGTGACTGAAGTCGGCGTGCCGTCGATGATGCCCGACGGACGCGTGATCTTCGGTGCCGAGACGCAGCCCAAGGACCCCAATATCAAAGCCCGGTGGAATATTTTTATCGGCAATGCCGACGCTGTCCCCAGCCATCGCATAATCGCCGCGCTTAATCCCAAGGCGCTCGTCGGCGATTGCATCCCCGCCTTCAAGGGCGACCCCTATCCGGTCGCGGATATGGACGAAAATATCGCATTCATTTCAACCGTGCCGCACGGCCGCGATGCGCTCTTCTTCTATTCGCACGGCAAACTCGCATGTATGGCCAAGGCCGGCGACAAAACCAGCGAAGGCCACGAGATTGCGGTGCTGAGCTTTGGCAGTACGCAGATCGGCGAAGGCGGCCAGGTCGTCTTCAACGGATTTCTAGGCGACAGCGCCACGCCCGCCACCCATCATCAGGCACTCCTGCTAGCTTCCATTGGCAGTCGGGTTTCGGAGCTGGCGGTCGAAGGCGAATACGGTCCGAATCACACGCTTTATCAGCGTCCGTTCGGATTGCCGACCGCGCTGCCCACTGGGCTTGGCATTATGGTCGCGTTCACCGCCAAGACTCCCAGCGGCGCCGCACTGTTCCTGTACAGCGACGGTTCGATGGCGAGGATACTGCCGACCGGCACGCTCACAAGTCTCGGTCCCGTGACATTTCTGTCGGCGGGACGTCCAGGTCTGATGGCTGACGGAACTACCGCGGTGTTAGCGGGATGCGCGCGTATCCCCGCAATTTTTCGATTGACGCGACAGCGACTCGATCTGCGGATTGAGCGCGGCCAACTGACCCCCTTCGGCACCGAACTCGAATCGCTTGGTGATCCAGTGCTGACGGCGTCCGGCGCGATGTTCGTTGGCGCCACCGACACCGATGATCGCGAGAAACTCTACGTGCTCTCGCCCGACGACGCGTTTTTCGAGGTCGGCGAATCCGAGTTCATTTACCGAATCGCGATGGGCGCGCAGAAGCATCACTCGATCTTCACCGGCACCCTGTCAGTAAACCAGCACGGCGACTTCGCCTACCTCGGCGGGCGCTAACCTTCTGTCCCCCTCTCAAGAAGGGAGAGGGGTGAGGAGGGAGAGGTCGCGGTCATCCGCAGTGACTTTGTAGAATCCGGTCCCCTTCCCACTATAGGAGAGGTTAGTTGATCCTGCGCTACACGCACCCGGATGGATGAAAGCCGAACAGTACATCTGTCACGCACGCCATTTAGCCACAGACCCTGAGAGCAAAGTAGCGCGCCGCGCGCAACTTTGCGCTTCACGCTGGGTGCAGGGGTCACCCCTGCCGCCCGCCGCGCAGGCGATTATTTGCGTTATTTTTCATTACCACTTTCTTGATAGGGGTTAGGTGCTTTTCTGCGCTCCCGCTTCCTGCCATTTTAACCGGATGGCAGAACATCAAAAATTTATCACCCTCACTCCAAAACTATACGAATACCTGATCATGCACGGGCACAACGGCGATCCGCTCCGCGCAGAACTCGCGGCTGAAACCGCAAAGCTCGGGATGATAAGCGGGATGCAGATTGCCGCCGAACAAGGCACGTTGATGGCGATCCTCGCGGGCGCGATCGGCGCGCGCTCCGCGGTCGAAGTCGGCACCTTTACCGGCTACAGCGCACTCTGCGTCGCTCGCGCATTGCCCGCCGACGGCAAACTCTTGTGCTGCGACGTGAACGAGCAATGGACCAGCATCGGACGCCGCTACTGGGATCGCGCGGGCGTCGCCAACAAGATCACCCTCAAGCTCGCCCCGGCAGCCGAAACGCTGAAGGCGCTGCCCGCGTCGCATACCTTCGACTTCGCATTCATCGACGCCGACAAAACCAGCTACGCGATCTACTACGAGGAAATTCTCAAGCGGATGCGCCCGAACGGACTGATCCTTATCGACAACGTGCTATGGAACGGCGCGATCATCGACGAATCGAAACAGGACGCGGACACGCAGGCGCTGCGCAAGCTCAACGACTTCATCGCGAAAGACACCCGCGTCGAAGCCGTGATGCTCGGCATCGCCGACGGCCTGACAATCGTCCGCAAGAAGTAGCTCCTAGGTATCTTCTTCCCTCCGTCCCCCTCTCCTAAAGGGAGAGGGGTTGGGGTGAGGTTCCGCGATTCAAGATTCCGGTTTTGCCGTCTAACCGCCAATGCACCAACTCAACACCACTCGCCTGATCGGCACGCCCGCCGTTCCCGGCGACTTCGCCGATCTCCGCCGCCTGCAGAGCGATCCTCGCGTGACAGCGACACTATCCGCCGACGGAAAAATTTTCAGCGAAGATCAAAGCCGCGCTTTTCTCGAGCGCGCCGCAGCGCATTGGAAGTCGCACGGTTTCGGATTGTGGATCTTCCGCGAACAGGCCGGCGGCGACTTCGTCGGCTACGGCGGAATCAAGCACGCCGAAATCGAGGGCCGCGATGTAATCGAACTCGCCTACGCGATCACTTTCGATCACTGGCGAAAAGGATTCGCAACCGAAATATCACTCGTGACACTGAAGAATGGCTTCGACACGATGCACCTCGATCGAATCGTCGCTTTCACCCTCCCCCACAACCAGGCGTCGCGCGGCGTCATGGAGAATTGCGGCTTCAAATATCAGCGGGACATCGTCCACGCCACCCTCCCCCACGTCCTCTATATTCTCGAAGCCCCAGATTTCGCCTCCCGCTCCTGAGGGCTGCTCGACTTCTGGTTCCCCTCTCCTGAATGGAGTATGCCGCACTTGACTAACAGGTGTCGCTTTGCTAATAATCCAATCATGAACGAACCTCGATTTGTACCGCAGCTGACGTTGACCGATTTTGACCGGCTGTTCCCTAACGAGGAAGCGTGCTGGACGTATCTCTACGCACGCCGTTGGCCGCAGGGTGTGCGCTGCCCGCGCTGCAAGAACGATCACGTCTATGCGAGCAGGGCACGACCGTGGCACTGGCAGTGTATGAAGTGCGGACCTAAGCCGCGTTCGCCTTATCGCTTCTCGCTCAAGACGGGAACCATCTTTGAAGAAACCAAGAAGCCGCTGCTCCAATGGTTCAAAGTGCTGCATCTGATGCTCACGGCCAAGAATGGAATCAGCGCCCTGCAAATCCATCGGCTGCTTGGATACGGCTCTTACAAAACGTCTTGGTACATGTGCATGCGGCTTCGTGCTTCTCTCCACGATCCAGAATTTCAGCAATTGATGGGAATCGTTGAAGTGGACGAGATGTACCACGGCGGCAAAGCGCAAAACATGCACGCCAAGGCTCGCAAGGCCGCTGCACTCACTGGCACTAAGGGAAAAGTCGCAGTCATCGGCTCGATCTCGCGCAAGGGTAGCGTCGTTTGCAAAATGATCGAGAACACCGATACCGCGACGCTCGATAGCTTCGTCCGCAAGACCGTGAACCGTGAGCGAATCGATTTGATTGCGACCGATGAGCACAGCGGCTATCGCTTGCTCGGTACGGGCGGAGACGCTTTCGCACTGCCGCATCAGGTTGTTCGCCACAGCAGCGGCGAATACGTGCGCGGAATCGTTCACACCAATTCGATTGAAAGTTTCTGGTCGCTCTTCAAACGCGGCGTGATGGGCAGCTATCACAGCGTGAGCAAAAAGTATCTGCCAACGGCAATCAGGCAAATGTCTGCGTTGATTCTAATTGCCCAATCATCTCGGGCAACGCGCTGATCGAGTTCCGTGCCTAGCGATTCATTATATGTCGGTTTGTGGGTCGCTACGGTTATCGTAATCGTTGGCGTAAGTCTCGAAGCGATCGAAGAATTCCACGAAATCAGAGACAAATTTCGATGGAACGAAAGAAAGCCTTTCAAGCCAGTGGGTGCGAAGTTGGGACTTCTAATTCTCGTAATCGGTCTAAGCGCAGAATTGCACTTCCAGACCGCAATGCATACGCGCGACACTAATGCGAGAACAGCGTCGGATAAGGCCCTCTCTGAGGAACAACGCACCACAGTCGAGTTGAAATATATCTTGGCAAAATTTCCAAATGGCCGACACGTGAAAGTAGCTATTACGTACAGTCGCCTAGTATCACCAATTGGATATCCGTCAGCCGTCCTCATCCAAAATATTAACGATCCGGAAGCAAACCGATTTGCTTGCGAGCTAGCTTTTCCGTTGCAAAGGTGGTGGAACGGCCATCGCGTAGATGAAAGCGTCACCCACATCTCCGACAGTAACATCCGCGACGGCGTTGCTATCATGTGTTCAGGTTGTGGCGGCTCTGAAGACAAGCCAGTCAACAATACTGTGGCCCAAGCAGAACAGCTAAAACGATTTCTTATTGATTGGCCAAATGTAGTTGCTGCAAAGGTAGTATCTCCAACAAATGGCGTCCCAAAGGGCGGCATTCTCATCCTTATCGGCAAGCATTCGATAGACTTCGATATGGACGTGCTGGCTCCAGAACCTCTCGCTAAAGATGCGGGTGCCGATGCATTAGATCGACAACTTCTCTACGCGAGGATACGCCTTTTACTCTAGAATCGGGGTGCGTTCCAAAACCATAGCGAGCGAATTCCTTATGGCTAAATACGCTCAGAAAATTCGTCACTTCTACTGTTTCAAGTGTAAGGACTACGAACTGAAAACGAGTCCGCACTATCGAGCGCAGAAGCAGCGATACGCCCAACGTCGCCGTAGAGAGCGTCAGCAGGAAGCCAAGAAGCAGACCTAATACTGCTGAATCCCGATGAGAAACCGGTCTGTCGCCGAAACAATAGACAAACCTTTAGTGTTAGTCAACTCCGGCACACTCCCCTCTCCTGAAGGGAGAGGGGTTAGAGGTGAGGTCGCTCGATTCAAGATTTCGCTCCTACGTTATTATCGGAACCACCACAGTTGGAGCGCACCCTGCCATCACGCTAGAGTTGGCTGATTGAGCCTCATCGATGGACGAACGCTACGACCCCAAAAAAATCGAGCCCGCATGGCAGGCTGATTGGGAACGCACCAATCTCTACCTCACGCGCGAGGATCCAGGCCGCCCGAAATTCTACATCCTTGAGATGTTCCCCTATCCGTCCGGCGCCGGCCTCAGCGTCGGTCATCTGCACAACTACGTTCCATGCGACGTTGTCGGTCGCTACAAACGGATGGCGGGATTCAACGTGCTCCATCCGATGGGATGGGACGCGTTCGGACTGCCTGCGGAAAACGAGGCGGTCCTTAAAGGATCACATCCGAGTGAAACCGTCCCGCGCTACGCCGCCAATTTCAAGCGCCAACTGACCATCTCCGGATGCGCCTACGATTGGTCGCGCGAGATTAATTCGTCGTCGCCCGAGTACTACAAGTGGACCCAGTGGTTCTTCCTGATGCTGCTCAAGCGCGGCCTCGCATACCGCGCGACGGGCGCGCAATGGTGGTGCGACAAGTGCGGCACCGTGCTCGCCAACGAGCAGGTCATCAACGGATGCTGCTGGCGGCATACCGACAACCCCGTCACCAAGAAGGACCTCGAGCAGTGGTACATCAGGATCACCGACTACGCGGATCGATTGCTCGCCGATCTCGATGGCATCGACTGGCCGGAGCCGATCAAGCTGATGCAGCGCAACTGGATCGGACGCAGCGAAGGCGCGGAACTCGCCTTCCCGGTGACAGGTCACGCCGGTAAGGAAGTCCGCTTTTTCACGACGCGCCCCGACACCGTCTTCGGCGTGTCGTTCATGGTGCTCGCGCCCGAGCATCCGCTGGTCGCCGAGATCACCACTGCGGAGCACCGCGCGATGGTCGAAAGCTACGCCGCCGACGCGCGCCGCGAGACTGAAATCGAGCGGATGTCGACCGCAAAGGAAAAATTCGGCGTCTTCACCGGCGCCTACGCACACAATGTCTTCACCGACAAAGACATCCCGATTTGGATCGCCGACTACGTCCTTATGGGCTACGGCACCGGCGCAATCATGGCCGCGCCCGGCGAGGATCAGCGCGATTTCGAATTCGCCATTAAGTACGGCTTGCCGATTCCGCGCGTCACTGCGCCCGCCGCCGGCAGCACTCCGCCGGATGATCGCGCGTTCACCGAACCCGGCATCGCGATCAATTCCGGCTTTCTCGACGGCAAGACGACGGCCGAAGCGATCGCTGCCGTCGCGAAATATGCCGAGGAGCGAGGAATCGGCCGCGCGACTATCAACTACCGGATGCGCGATTGGCTGATTTCGCGCCAGCGCTACTGGGGATGCCCGATTCCGATCGTGTACTGCAAGACCGACGGCGTTGTCCCGGTGCCGGAAGACCAACTGCCCGTGTTGCTTCCTCCGATGAAGGATTATCTGCCGTCAGGCACCGGCCGCTCTCCGCTCGCCAACGTGCCGGAGTTCGTCAACACGACCTGCCCCAAGTGCGGCGGCCCGGCCGAGCGCGAGACCGACACGATCGACGGCTTCGCGTGCTCGTCATGGTACTTCCTGCGCTTCGCGGCGCCGCATGAAGACCGGCGCCCATTCGATCGCCGGGCAGTCGACTACTGGCTGCCGGTCGATCTCTACGTCGGCGGCGCCGAGCATGCCGTCATGCATCTGCTATACGCGCGGATGTGGACCAAGGTGATGTTCGACGAAGAGCTGATCGGTTTCGACGAACCGTTCCCCGCTTTGCGCAACCAGGGTGTGGTCTGGGCGAGCGACGGCCAGCGCATGTCGAAGAGCAAGGGCAACGTCGTCACGCCCGACGCGATGATCGACAAGTACGGCGCCGACGCGCTTCGGCTCTGGGAGCTGTTCATGAGCCCCTTCGACGAGGCGACCAACTGGAACGAAAGCGGCGTCGCCGGCACCCTAAGATTCATCCAGCGCGTGTGGACGATGATGCGCCGCTACCTCGAAGCCGGTTCCCCGAACGGCAATCCCAGCGAAGAAACCCTGAAGCGCGCCCACAAAACGATCCAGCTAGTCACTGATCATATCGAGCGCCTGCGCTTCAACACCGCAATCGCCGCGATGATGGATCATCTGAACTACCTAACGAAGCTCAAGCCCGACGAGATGGGCCGCTTCACCGCAGAGTCCTTCATCCTGCTGCTAGCCCCGATGGCCCCCCACGTCACCGAAGAAATCTGGCGCGCCCTGGGCCACACCACTTCAATTCATCTGGAGGCATGGCCAAAGTTCGATCCAAAACTCGTGGTCGACGAAATGGTCACGGTCGTCGTCCAGGTAAACGGCAAAGTCCGCGATCGGCTGAAGGTCCCGGCCGGCACCTCCGAAGATAACGTCCGAGCCCTAGCCCTCAACAGCGAATCAGTGAAGCGCCATCTGGATGGCAAACCCCCGAAGAAATTCATCTTCATAAAAGACAAGATGCTCAGCATCGTCGCTTGATTCTCACGGTTCGCGTTTCGTTCTCCTGAACTAACCAACGTTTCACGTGGAACACTTTCGCCTGAAACGGCAGCAAGGATGCTGGTTTCTCAGGGAAAGGCGAATGTTTCATCGCCACTTGAAGGTCGTGCGTTGGCCGTGCGATGCTCGCGACGATACGACATCCGCGAGGAGCGACCGACATGGCTGAGGAAGTTCTCAAAGTCACGCGACAACCGAACTACGCAGTTCTGACCCTGAACCGTCCCGAAAAACGTAATGCTCTCAATCAGCCGTTGATCGAGGCGCTCGACCAGGCTCTCCGCAAGTTCGAAAACGATCGCGAAATTCGCGCGCTGCTCTTGCGTGGCGAGGGCGCGAGCTTTTGCGCGGGAATCGATCTGAAGGAAGTGGATGAGACCAGCGGAGTGCATAATCCGACTTCACTCGAGTCGGTCTTCGGGCGCTTGGAGCGCTTCCCAGTACCGACCATTGCGGCCGTGCAGGGCGCCGCGCTCGCAGGCGGACTCGAGCTCGCGCTCCATTGCGACCTTCGCATCGCGTCGGAGAATGCAAAGCTCGGCATGACGCTCGGACGGGTCGGCTTGATGGTGCCGTACGACTTCACGCGCAAGCTGATCGAGGTTTGCGGATCGGCCAATACCGCCTGGATTCTCTACACCGCGGACCTGCTCGACGCCGAGCGCGGCCGTCACATGAATATCGTTCATGACGTTGTTCCCGACGCGAAGCTCGGTGAGGCAACCACTGCGCTAGCCGAGAAGATCGCTGCCAACGCCCCGCTCTCTCTGCGCGCGATGAAAGCGACCGTCCGCCGATGCATGAGCGAGACTTTCGACGCCTGGCACGACGATATGCTGCAGATGGCGCGCTCCGTTCGCGAGAGCAGCGACGCCAAGGAAGGAGTCCGCGCCTTCCTGGAAAAGCGCAAACCAGCCTGGAAAGCGCAATAGCTGGTCTTCGATTGCTGGTTCCCCTCTCCAGAAGGGAGAGGGGTTAGGGGAGAGGTGAATGCCTGCCCAACGCATTCCGAATCGCAGCGGCGCTCTGCAGCAGCGTGCCCGGCAGATTCAACGTCCCCGCGACATTTGAATACGGATACAGCCGCGCGTTGATGTGCGCGTGCAGTGGAAGCCCTTCGCCCTGGTGAATTTCGTAGTCCAGCGGCAGCGGCCCCAGGATCATGAGCACTCGATAGATAGCGTTCGCAAACTGCCGCATCTGGTCCGGGGTCAGCTCCGACACCAAGCCCCGATAATCGGGCATCACAACGTCATAGCTGCGCGGGAACAAACCAATCGGGCTCGCATAGCTGACGACCGAGTCGCCGCGATCGATCACC
The DNA here is from genome assembly GCA_963850125.1 of uncultured delta proteobacterium. GTDB lineage: Bacteria > Desulfobacterota > Binatia > Binatales > Binataceae > Binatus. The sequence continues at coordinate 551,114 of CAWKKB010000010.1, forward strand.
AGCTTGAGGCGATCCATCAACGCGACGAGTTCGTGCCACAGATGAGGATTCTCACGCTCGGCGCGCGCCTCCGCGAGCACCGCGGGAAACGGCTCCGGCGATCCAATGATCTGTTGATGCAGATGCGGCTGCGAGGCACCTGACTCGCGCCCCTGGTTCTTGCGAATCACGACCGAGCAAACCTGAGGATTCTCCAACGCGAGACGCATCACGCGCGCATCGGCTTGCATCAGATGAAAAAAATGATCGCCGCCCAGCGCGCCCGTGAATATCAGATCGGAAAGCGATCGCGGCGCGTCGATAAAGTGACGCGGATCTTCGATCACGATATACGACTCGTTGCGATTTCCGGTCAGCTCCGCGGGAATTCGCGGGAACAGATTGTTGATCACGCGCACAACCCACGGCGCGTCATGATCGGTCTTCGCGCCGGTCCATTCGGGGATTTCGTCGCGCGTCATCCGAAAAAGCTCGGGCGTCGTCATGCTCTCGTTGCCCGGACAGAAGGGACACGACTCGGTCGCGTGCCGAATCGCTTCGGACGTCAGATGTGATGTTTCGGCGACGGCATCCTCGCGGCCGCCGAGCGTGAATGCGAAGCTCTTGCCGCGAACATCGACAACATATGAAATCACGCCGGTGATCGGATTTTTGATCCAGACCAGGGCACCGTCGCGGATTTCGCATTCTATCGGCATCTGAACGTGATCACCTTTAACAATTGCCGCAACGCCATTACAACGCGGGCTCGAAACGGTCGCGAGCCGCGGGTCACCTTGACTCTCCTCATCGGCTCCGTTATCCCAAATGATGAGGACGAAGACCCGGCAAGGCCGGGACGAATCGGGGACTGGCGATCCGCAAGCGCGGGTACCAGCCTTTTTTTTGGTTTTTCAGTTTTTCGTTTTTGTTCCCTGGATCGCAAGTCCGTTGCGCCCTTTGAATAGTCGAAAATGCCGCAAATGAAAAAATATCTGTTCACACCCGGGCCGGCGCCGGTGCCGCCCGAGGTCCTGCTCGAGATGGCGCGTCCGATCATTCACCATCGCACGCCCGAGTTCAGTTCCGCGCTCGATCAGGCGCGCGATCGGTTGAAACCGCTCTACGGCACCTCGAGCGAAGTGATTCTGCTCGCGTCCACTGGCACCGGCGCGATGGAAGCGGCCGTTATCAATCTGTTGCAGCCGGGCGATCATGCGATTTACGTCAACGGCGGCAAGTTCGGCGAGCGATGGGGCAAGTTGCTCGCCGCCTTCGGCATGATCGGGCATGAGGTCCGCGTCGAGTGGGGCCGCGCCGCGCGCCCCGGGCAAATCGAGGATGCGTTCAAGGCGTATCCCGAGTCGCGCGCCGTGCTGGTGCAGGCCAGCGAGACTTCCACCTGCGCGGTGCATCCGGTGGCGGCGATTGGCGAGGTCAGCCGCAAGCGTGGCGCGATGCTGATCGTCGACGGAATCACCTCGGTGGGCGTGTTCGAGCAGAAGATGGACGAATGGGGCGTCGACGCGTTCGTGACCGGCAGTCAGAAAGCGCTCATGCTGCCGCCGGGTCTCGGCATGATTGCGCTATCGGCGCGCGCCATCGACGTTGCGAAAACCGTCAAGACACCGCGGTTCTATTTCGATTTGCTCAAGGAGCTGAAGGCGCAGCGCGACGAGCATACCACCGCGTGGACGGCGGCCGTGTCGCTGATTTTCGGCCTCAACAAATCGCTCGAGCTGATTCATGCCGAGGGTCTGCCGCAGGTTTATGCGCGTCACGCGCTGATGGCGGAGGCGACTCGCGACGCTGCTGCCGCACTCGGGCTGAAACTGTTGTCGCCCGACAACCCCGCCCCCGGCGTCACTGGTATTTTGGTCCCCGACGGTCTCGACGGCGGCAAGCTGGTCAAGTTCCTGCGCGACAGCCTGGGCGTGTCGGTGCAGGGCGGCCAGGATCAGATGAAGGGCAAGCTCGTGCGAATCGGACACATGGGTTACCTGAGTCCGTTCGACACACTCATCGCGGTCAGCGCGCTCGAGATGGGACTCAAACAGATCGGCGCAAACATTCAACTTGGCGCCGGCGTCGCAGCTGTACAGGCACGCCTGGCACGGAGCATCTGAAATCACAATGGCGGAAACTTTCCGCGTCCTTCTAAGCGACTCGCTTGCGGCGCAGGGGATTGAAGTCCTCAAGCGCTTCCCGCAGTTACAATTCGAGGTCAAGACGGGACTCAAGCCGGAAGAGCTGGCGAAAATAGTCGCGCCCTACGACGCGCTGCTGATTCGCAGCGGGACTCGCGTCACCCGCGAAGTAATCGATGCCGCCACGTCGCTCAAGGTGATCGGGCGCGCGGGCGTCGGAGTCGACAACGTCGATATCGAAGCGGCGACGCGTCGCGGAATCGTCGTGATGAACAGCCCGACCGGCAACAGCGTCACCACCGCGGAGCACGCAGTCACGATGATGATGGCACTGGCGCGGCATATTCCGGCCGCCGACGCCTCAATTCATGGTGGCAAATGGGAGCGCGGCAAATTCACCGGCACCGAGGTCTGCAACAAGACGCTCGGCGTGGTCGGCCTCGGCAATATCGGGCGAATCGTCGCCGACCGCGGTCTCGGGCTGAGGATGAAAGTGATCGGCTACGACCCTATTCTGACAGCTGAGGCTGCGGGACGCATCGGCGTCGAGCTGGTTAGCCTCGACGAGCTTTTTGCGCGCGCCGATTTCATCACGGTTCACACCCCACTGACCGACGATACGAAAGGACTCGTCGGCGCCGCCGCATTCGCGAAGATGAAGAAAGGCGTGCGAATCATCAATTGCGCACGCGGCGGGATCGTCGACGAAGCCGCGCTCGCCGAGGCTCTGAAATCCGGCAAGGTTGCCGGCGCCGCGCTCGACGTGTTCGTCGAGGAACCGCCGCCCGCGAACCATCCGCTGCTCCAGTTCGATTCCGTGATCGCAACGCCGCACCTCGGTGCCGCCACCGACGAGGCGCAAGTCCAGGTCTCGGTCGATATCGCGCACCAGGTGGCAGAGTTCCTGATCGACGGCACGATTCGGCAGGCGGTCAATATTCCAGCGCTTTCGACCCAGGAGCTCGAAATCCTCGGGCCTCATCTTACGCTCGGTGAAAAGCTGGGCAGACTCGCGGCGCAGCTGATCACCGACGCGCCCATCGAGCTGACGCTCGCGTTCGGTGGCGAGGCCGCAAACCTCAAGCCCGACGCGATCACCGCCGCTGTTCTGAAGGGGCTGATGAGCGGCTTCCTCGATGAGGATTTGAACTACGTCAACGCGCCGTTCATCGCTCGCGAACGCGGAATCAGCATCGTCGAGACGCGCTCGCGCGAAGTTACCGACTACGTCAACACCTTGACGCTCAGGGTTCGCACCGGCGCCGGAGAGCATGAAGTCTCCGGGGCAGTGCTGGGAAATCGCGCGCTGCGCCTGACTCGAATCGACGGCTACCGGGTCGAGGCGGTGCCCGAGGGCTACTTCCTCATGCTTCACAATCGCGACGTGCCCGGGGTGGTCGGCGCGGTGGGCACGATGCTCGGGCAGGCCGGGATAAATATCGGCGGACTGGAACTCGGCCGCGATCGCGTGGGAGGAACCGCGCTCAGCATTTTCGAAGTGGACGAACCAGTGCCCGGCGCCGTCCTCGACAAGCTCAAGACGCTGCCCGCAATTACAGCGGCGTCGCTGCTCAAGCTCTGAATTTACTTTGCGCTCAGAAAATTTTCAGCGCGACAGGTGCGCGCGGAGGCCGGCGAAATTGAACCGGTCGGGGGAGAAACATGAAAACAGTTGCCGTGGTCGGCACGCAGTGGGGCGATGAGGGCAAGGGCAAGATTGTCGATATGCTCGCGGCCGACGCCGACGTGGTCGTTCGGTTCCAGGGCGGAAACAACGCGGCGCACACGCTGGTGGTCGGCGGCAAAAAGTTTGTGCTGCGGCTAGTGCCGGCCGGCGCGCTCCATCCCGGCAAGGCTTGCGTAATCGGCAACGGCCTGGTCGTCAATCCGATCGCGCTGCTCGGCGAAATCGCGGAGCTCAAGCGCAGCGGCCATCTCGCCGACGACAGCCTGTTCAAGATCAGTTACGAAGCGCACATGGTGATGCCGTATCATCTGGCGATCGATCGTGCGCGCGAGGCGCGGCTCGGCAAGCGCGCAATCGGCACGACCGGATTCGGAATCGGCCCGGCCTACGAAGACAAGATGGCGCGGGTGGGATTGCGCTTCGAGGATTTGCTCGATTTCAAGTTCTTCGCCGAGAAACTTCGCCGCAACATCATCGAGAAGAACGCCTACCTGAAAGCGTTGCTCAAAGCGAAACCGATCAAGGCCGACGAAACGATCGACGCGATGAAAAAGGCGCGGCGCCGGCTACTCCCGTACCTGTGCGACACGGGCGCGTTCGTTAGCGACGCGATCGACTCCGGCCAGCGCGTGCTGTTCGAAGGCGCGCACGGCACGATGCTCGATATCGATCATGGGACCTATCCCTACGTGACCTCGTCGAATTGCGTCGCGAGCGCAGTCTTCAGCGGCACCGGCATCGGGCCGGGGCATCTCGCGGTGCTCGGGATCAGCAAGGGGTACACGACGCGCGTCGGCGCCGGGCCGTTTCCCAGCGAGTTCACCGGCTATCTCGCGGATTCGCTGCGCGAGGAAGGCGACGAGTTCGGCAGCGCGACCGGGCGTCCGCGGCGGATCGGATGGTTCGACGCGGTGCTCGCGCGTTACACCGCTCGCGTCAACGGAATGTGGGCGCTCGCGCTTACCAAGCTCGACGTTTTGACCGGGATCGATCCAATCAAGATCTGCGTCGGCTACGTCGTGAAGGGGAAACGCTACGACGACATGCCGCCGTCGCATCGGATGCTGATCAACGCGAAACCGATTTTCGAAGAGATGCCCGGATGGAACGAGAGTCCAGCCGGCGCGCGTTCGCTAGCCGAATTGCCCTCGAGCGTGCGCCGCTACGTCGAACGAATCGGCGAGCTGGTCGGTGTACCGATCGCAATGATCGGCGTCGGCAAGGAGCGCGAAGCAACGATCGTCGTCAGCAACCCATTCGCGGACTAGACCGTCCCCTTACGCTGCGCAAACTGCGGCGAGGCTCGAGAGCGCGACACCGCGGCGTCCGAGCCTCACGTCGTTGCGGTCGAAGCCGTTGGTGGTGTAGCCGAGGGAAATTCCGGTCGCCGGATCGGCCCAGCCGATCTGTCCGCCCGCGCCGCCGTGTCCGAATGCCAGCGCCGAGTTGGTCTTGCCGAAGCCGCGATAGTTCGCGAGGCCGTCGCCTCCGGCCACGACTACTCCGAGCGCGCGGTTGCACTTGACGCCGAAAATCGGATCCTTGTAGTCGCCCGATCGGACCCGCAGACCATCCTTGAGCGCTTCGGGTTTGATGATCGGCGCGCCGTCGACACTGCGATTGTGCAGCAGGCCCTGGTAGAAGAGCGCGAGATCGCCCGCAGTCATCACTCCACCGCCGCCGGGCACGCCGGCTTCCATCACGTTGGGCCGGTTGAAGCCGAGGATCGCGTCTTCAGTGACCTCGGTTTCAGGCATCGCGGGGACCCCGAGTTTCTTCCGCTCCTCATCGGACAGCGCCTCTCCGACGTAGCAAAGCTGTGCTGCGCGATTCTGAAATTCGCGCGGCAAGCCGACTCGCAGTTCCGGTAGTCCGAGCGGCGTCGAAATGCGTTCGTGCACGAACTGGCGGAACTCCTTGCCGGTGCGACGCTCGATTATTTCCGCGATCACCCAGAAGCCCGAGGTCGGATGGTATTCGAACTTGCTGCCCACCGGCCATTCCAGCCGCCACTTCGCGAATCGCTCGAGCCGCTTGCTCTTGTCGAGCCATTCGTCCTGCGGATACGGCGCGTTAGGAAATCCGCCGACGTGGAGCAGTACCTGCTCGACGGTCATCTTGTCTTTCCCGTTGGTGCCGAACTCGGGGACGATCTCCGCGACGCGCTCGCTCGGATTCAGTTTGCCCTCGCCGATCAGAATCCACGACGCCGCCGACATGATCGCCTTGGTGCAGGAAAAAATCACATAGAGCGTGTCGTTGGTCGCAGGCTTCTCACTTCCGCCCTGGACTGCGCGGCCGACCGTGCGCATCGCGCCGATTTTTCCATTGCGCGCGATCGCGATTTGAGTCGACGGCAGCAGCCCATCTTTGACTTCGCGTTCCGCCCGACTGAACAGCGCTTCTACTTTTGCGGGATCGAGGCCTACATCGCGTGGACTATCTGCAAAATGACTTTGCGCGGGCATTCGGCTAAACCTCTGCGGTTGATTTGTAGTCTTCGGGATATAACACAGCGCTGCTGATTCGTCATTCGGACGAAATGCGCGCCGGACCCTGCGACGAAATCCACCCTGCTCTGCCCGGCAGTGTCGTACGGACGACCTCGCATGCCGGCAATTCCGCGCGATTCAACCGCCATGCGACCTCGCGCAGTTGCACGAATCTAGCGCCGCGCTCCTTGAGCGCGCGGATCAGAGTTGTGAAATTCTCGAGTTGCCCCATGCCCTCCGTCTCCGCGTGAATTGTGTGCACATTCAGCGCGTCGGGCTTGCACAGGCCGAGATAGAAATCGCGCACCGCATTGTCATCGGGCAAATCGCGCCGGCCCATCACCTCGTCCAGCGTCGGCAACGTCGTCGGAATCTCCGGCGTCGCGAGCACTCGCTCGTTAACGACGCATCGATACGGTGCGCTGCCGCGAGTATCGCTGCGATAGTCGAGCCCCATCGCGTCCAGCGCGACGAGTGCCGCGTCGTTTGTGCGCCATCCAGGCGCAGCGAAACTCTTCGACGCTTCACCGAGTATCGCGCGATATGCCTCGAATGCGTCTTCAAGTTCGTTGCGTACGCCAGTCTCGCCGATGTCATCGAGATGGTCTTGCCATCGCACGTGATCGTAGCCGTGCACGCCGATCTCGAACCTACGCGCCTTCAGATCGCGGATGATTCCGGGGAATGACAACGCGATCGGCCTCGACGGCAGGATAGTCCCCGACAGGATCGTGCGCGTGCCGTACATCGAGACGGCCCTGGTGCGAAACATCTTCGACAGGAATCCGCGATTTCGAAACACGCGCAGAATCGCGCGCCCGGAATTGTCCGGCCCCATCGATACATAGAAGCTCGCTGCGACACCCTCACTCTCGAGCATCGACGCAAGTCGCGGCACGCCCAGTTCGAGCCCCTGATGGGTATCGACGTCGATCTTTAGTGCGACTTCCACGCGAAGCGAGTAACTGCCAGCTAGGAAGCCATCTCTTTGCGGAACCAGTCCATCGAGATTTTCACGCCGTCGCGCAGGTTCACCTTGGGCGTGACCTTCAGCAGCGTGCGCATCTTGGTATTGTCGGGAACGCGGCGCGGGATGTCCTCGTAGCTGTTGCCGTAGACTTCCTCCTGCGACACGAACTTGATTTTCGATTTGGTCGGCCCGAACAATTCGAGCATCAACTTGGCGAACTCGAGCACCGTCGTCTCGACATCGACGCCGATGTTAATCGCCTCGCCGTCCGCCGCCGGATTCACTCCCGCCTGCACGGTCGCATCGATCGCGTCGGTTACGTATGTGAAGCATCGCGTCTGCAAGCCGTCGCCGACCACGGTCAGGTCCGCGCCGCGCAGCAGTTGTCCCATGAAAATCGTAAACAGCCGGCCGACGTCGACCTTGTCGAGCCGCGGACCGTACGCGTTGAAATAACGCACGATGGTAACCGGCAAGCCGAGCTTGTGATACGCAAAACAGAAATGCTCGCCGACCGCCTTCGAGGTCGAGTAGCACCATCTGTCGATACTGGTCGCGCCGAGCACGCGATCGTCGTCCTCGCGCCACGGCACCTTGGGGTTGCGTCCGTACACCTCGGAGGTCGAACTGAAGACAAGGCGCTTGTTATGCTTGTAGGCCGCCTTCAGCACGTTCTGCGTGCCGTTCACGTTTACGTTCAGCGTTTCGTAGGGGTCGGCGACGTAGTGCTCGACCCCAACGACGGCCGCGAGATGGTAAATGAGGTCGACCTTCGACACCAGGCTGTCGATCAACTCGACGTTGAACACTGAATCGTGCACGTAGTGAAAGCGCGGATTGTTCAGTATGTGACGCACTTTGGCGATCGAGCCGGTGTCGAGGACGAAGACCTCGTCGCCGCGCGCGATGAACGCATCCGAGAGATGTGATCCGAGAAATCCGGCGCCGCCGGTTATCAGAACCCGCATGTGACCTCCGCGAACCTAGTCGAATTGAATAGTATCTTTGACGCGCCCGCTTACCGAAAGAGCCTCGCGCGCAATGCCTTCGACGCCGTCCTCGAACTGCGCGATCTTCACGAGCACGCTGCCCTCGCCCGCCGCGATTTCAAGCGCACCGTCCGCCATTTCACGCACGACTTTGCCCGGCTCGCCGCGCGTGCCATTTTCCGCGCCAATTTTCGCTTCCCATACCAGCAGCTTGCGCCCGCCAACGAAACAGAACGCACCGGGATACGGATGCGTCACGGCGCGCACTAGATTGAAGATCCGTCGCGCCGGCCATCGCCAATCGATCCGCCCGTCCTCCGGCCTTCGACGCCCGAAGTAGCTGCCCTTCGAGATTTCCATTTTTCGCCGCGGCGCAGTACCCGCGACGATCTTCGGATGCAGCTCGTCGATCAGCTCGACCCCCAACGGCACCAGCTTGCGGTACAACGTGAGCGCGTTGTCGCTGTCGTCGATCGCAACCGCACGCTGCCCGACGATATCTCCCGCGTCCGCGCGCGCGACCATATGATGCAGCGTGACTCCCGTCTCGCGTTCGCCATTGACCAGCACCCAGTTCACCGGCGCGCGGCCCCGATATGCCGGCAGCAACGACGGGTGCAGATTGAAGGCGCCCAGCGCAGCCGGTTCGAGCACGCCCTCCGGAATCAGGTGCCGATAAGAGAAGGAATAGATCACGGCTGGCTTAGATGCGCCGATCGTCGCGGTCATCTCGTCGACGCCTTCATCTATATGCACCGAAACGCCGTGTCGCGCGGCCAGCTCCGCACACGACTGCCACCAGATCTCTTCGTGCGAATCGTCACGATGCGTGAACAGTGCTGCTATCGGCGCGCCCATTTTCAGCAAAGCGTCCATGCACGCGTAGCCCATCTCGTGGTATGCGAACAGCACGCATCGAGCCGACTTCACACTCGCGCCGGACGCGACGCTCGAGATGTTGGACTCCACGATTGATAGTTAGTCGCTTTCGTCTGCTTGAGAATCGACCGGCTTGCCGTCGACTCCATGCACCGCTCGCACGATGTAAGTAGGGCGCCGTCGCACCTCTATATAGATGCGCCCCGCGTATTCGCCGATCAGCCCGAGCGCCAGGAATATCATCCCGATAAAGAAAAACAGGACCGCGAACAGCGTCCACAGCGCGCCTTCTTCCTGCGGGCCGTAGATCAGACGATGCGCGAGGAGCACCACCGCCATCATCACAGCCAGGAACGAAATTCCTATCCCGGTCATGCTCAGCATCTGGATCGGAATCAGCGAGAATCCAGTAATCAGGTTGAGGCTGAGCTTCGCCAGGCCAAAAAGATTGTATTTCGATGCGCCGCTGGCGCGATCGTCATGCCCCACCGGGATTTCCGCGACGCGCTTGGCAAACGTGTTCGCGAGCGCCGGTACGAACGCCGCCTTCTCGTCGCAGTCGACCACCGTATCGACGATGTGCCGCCGATACGCGCGCAGCATGCATCCGTAATCATGCATCGGCACGCCGACGATCATCGAGGTCAACCGGTTGTGCAGGCGCGACGCGTACTTCCTGTACGCCTGGTCGTGACGTTCCTCGCGCCAACCGCCGACCACGTCGTTGCCTTCGTCGATCGCCGCGATCAGCCGCGGAATTTCCTCCGGTGGATTTTGCAAATCAGCGTCGAGCGTGACGACTATCTCGCCGCGCGATTGCTTGAACCCTGCGAGGATGGCCGAATGCTGTCCGAAATTGCGCGCCAGCTCGACCACCCGCACGCGCCCTTCTTCGCCCGCCGCAATTTCGCGCAGGATGACGAGCGAGTCGTCGCGCGATCCGTCATCGACGAAGACCGTCTCCCACGGACGATCCAGGCCGTCGACAACCGGCTTGAGGCGCGCCCAGAGCGATGGCAGGTTCGCCGATTCGTTGAAGACCGGGACCACGATCGAGACCATCCCGCCCGCCGCGCGTGATACGACGGACGCGCCTCGAATCGGTGTTATTTTGCCGGGGAAGCTCAAAGGAAACGTGCGCGACCTGACCGCGAATCAACCCATCCGAACCGCCGTCGCGTGAAGTGATTCTTGCAGAGAGCCCCGGCAAATTAAAGATAGCGTGCGCACCCAGGTTGACCGCGCATGATCAGGTCGCGAGACTGCATCGACGATGCTCGCCGCCAACCGCCCCTTCCGTCTCGCTATTTACGCGATGCTCGCCGCCCTTCTCTACCTTCCCGGCCTCGGACGGCCCGCGCTCTGGGAGCCGGACGAGGGCCGTTACGCCGAAATCGCGCGCGAGATGGTCGTGTCGGGCGACTACGTGACGCCGCGCGACGACTTCGAGCTGTATTTCGAAAAGCCTCCGCTCGTGTATTGGGCCGAGGCCGCAGCAATTGGAATCTTCGGCGTCAATGAATTCGCGGTGCGCTTACCGGCGGCGCTGTTCAGTATCGGACAGGTGGTCGTGACGGCGGCATTGGCTGAGGTGATGTTCGACGCGACCGCGGGATTTTTCGCCGCACTCGTGCTCGCGCTGAGTCCGCTGTTTTTCGGCTTCGCGCGATTCGCGACGCTCGATCCCGCGCTGGCATTTTTTCTCTCCGCGTCGCTGGCGGCCTTTTACCTTGCCGCGCGTGAGGATTCATTCTCACAGCCGTCGGCTCGCCGATGGATGCTGATTTCCGCCGCGATGCTCGCGATAGGCACTCTTGCCAAGGGCCCGATCGCGTTGCTCCTCGGAGGCGCGATCGCTCTGGCGTGGCTCGCGCTTGAGCGGCGCCTGCGCCAGGTCGCCGAGATGCCGCTGGTCTGGTGCGCCCTCATCTATACGGCAATCGTTTTGCCGTGGTTCCTGTCGATGGAGGCGCGAAATCCTGGCTTCCTGCGTTTTTTCTTCATTCATGAGCACCTCGAGCGCTACGTCTCGTCGAGCGAACACGGATGGGGTCCGTGGTTTTTCATTCCAATCGTGATCGGAGGAACCTGGCCCTGGATTTTTTTCGTGCCGATCGGATGGTCGGCGATGCGCGCGGGCGACGTCTTACCCAACAGCGCGCCGGCCTCATACCGACGCTCCGCCGCGAGCTTTCTCGCCATTTGGTTCGTCGTCATATTCGCGTTCTTCTCGATCCCCTACTCGAAGCTCGGCAGCTATATCCTGCCCGCGCTCCCTCCCCTGGCGATTGTCGCAGGATACGGCCTCGCGCGCCTGCGCGCACTTGCCGACGCGAGTCGCCGTCGCCTTTTCGCAATCATTGCGATTGCGAATCTCGTCCTCGAAGTAGCTGCCTTCGTATTTTTCGAACTCGCACGAGTTCCGATCGATCCATCACTTCGCTTCGACGGCTTGCTGATTGCCGCCATTCTGGCCGGGGGCGCGATTGCGATGTACGCGCTCGGGCGCACTGCCACGCGCGTTCCGCACGCGATCGGCGCGCTCGCGCTCGCGATGCTCGCGACGGTGCCCCTTGCCTCCCGCGCGCGCGATGACGCGTCTTCGATTTCCACCTATCGCAACCTTGCGAATGCTGTTCAGCCCTATCTCGCCGGCGACTGTACGCTCGCCTCGTATCGCCACTACGTCCAGTCGCTGCCGTTCTATACGCGGAGTCGCGAGACCCGCGTCGAGTACTGGGGCGAGCTATCCGAGGTTTCTCCACCGACCCCTGGCAAGTCGCCGTTTCTCATCGGATCCGACGCGCGCCTGCGCCAACTCTGGTCGTCGGGCTCATGCATGGTTCTGATCGCAAACGCTCGCGATCTGAAGGGCCTCGCCGATTCGCTGAAGCCAGCACCCATTGTGATTGGATGTGAGGGAAAAAAGCTCGCACTCTACAAAGGCGCACTGTCCCCACCGCCGTCCGCGGCCGCTTGCGTCGATTCCAGCGTAAAAAATTAACCGAAGCCGAGTCGAGCCACTTGGATTCGGGCGCATTCGACTGTAGCTTTGCCGTGGAGAGATTGATCGCAGGTGGCCGACAAAAAATCCAAATCCAAAAATCTGGCCGCGGAATCCGGAGCCAACGGCGCCGAGTCGGAACCTTCGCTCGGCCACGTGATTACCGAAGCCCGCGAACGCAAAGGCATGACACGCGAGCAAGTCGCGACCGAGGCTCATCTGCCGCCGCATTACGTCAAAATGATCGAGACCGACAGCTACGACAAGATTTCGGATCGGCTTTACCTGGTCCCGTTCCTGCGCCGCTACGCAACCTTCCTCGGTCTCGACGCCGAAGAAATCGCCTCCCGCTTCGTTAGCAACGTTCAACATTCCGAAGCCAACGTGGTGCGAATCTCGCAAGAGATCACGATGGCAGAGAAGAAGCCAGGCTCCAGCCTCCGCATCGTGTTCGGGCTTCTCGTCGCCGCGGTCATCCTCCTGCTGGCGGATCTCGGATATCGCCACTTTGAGGATCATGAAGCGTCGCTTCCCGCTCCTGTCGAGTCGCCGGCTGCGATGGCGTCCAGCGCCGAGGCGCCGAACGAAACTCTGCCGCCCGCTTCGGACGTGACGAATCCCGCGGCTGCTCAGCCCGCCTCGCGTGCGCCTGCTATATCAAACGTCCCGCAACCAGCGACCGCTCCGCCCGCGACCAATCGTACCGCTCCGCCGCACCCGGTCCCGCCCGCCGCGACTGACGACTGAATCCGCCTCTCTGGAAAAGGGTGATGGGCCAGAGGTGAGGTAATCGCTAGTGCAATACGGCGTTGGCGATCTCTTCGGCGACCAGCTCTTTAGCGCGTCGCGTGTCGTCGCCCGAATGCACGACCGCGACTACCTTGAGCTCATCGGACGCGCCCTCCAACGAAGCGCGCGCGACGATCACCGTGTCGTAAATCTGGTTCTTCGGGATGTCGTCGTAGGGAGTCGGTCCATTGCCGATCGCGTTCCGACGCGCCTGGTACGCTCTGAACTGCTCGGTCGCCGGATCCTCGGGAGCCAACGCCTGTCGGCGAGCCTCCTGCGCGAACGGGTCGACCGGTTGCTGATTGCCGGCATCGGCGAGCGGCGGCGGCTCAGCGCCCGCTTCCCGCAGCAACTCGACCATCGAAGGATCGCCCGGGAACATCTCATTCAACGAAACTCCCGGCGCGAGCATCTGCTGATTCACCGTCACCGTGAGCGTCACCGAATTATCCGGATTCGACGGCTCCCCATGGCGCCCCGCGCGCAAATCTTCATTGAGCACATTCTGCACAACCGGATCTGTGCAAATCGCAACGATGCTCGCGTTCGCGGGCACGTTCAGCTTGCCCGCCATCTTGACGTCGGCAGCATCCGCCGATCCCGCAATAGCTGCGGCAATGGCCAGCGCCGCGATCACGCGATGCATCTTCACACGCATCGGACTCCTCACCGGTATGCGCGCGCGGCTTCTATAGGCCAGGTTGCGATAACTTCATCGCCACGCACCACGTAATACTCACTATGCAGGTTAATCGTCGTATCGTTATGGCTCGGAACTATCTCGATTTTCGAACCCGGCTCCAGGCTGCTCTCGCCCGCCGCAACATGCCCATGCTCCTCGGACAGCCGCCCGACCTTGACCGCAACGTCCTTGCCCATCGGCGGACCGAATTCGTTGGTTAGCGATTTCATGCCCGCGTCGATTATCGCCCGATCACCCCTGCGCGAAATTACCGTCGCCAGCAAAGTCAGCGCCGGACGCCCCAGGTCCGGGCGCACGGTCCGATAGGCGCCGTCCATGAAAACGTACGATCCGGCCTGCACTTCGGTTACGTCGGGCCAGTTGCCCGCGATGTCGAAAGTCCCGGTCCCGCCCGCGCTCACTATTTCCGGCGCGAGTCCTGCCGCCCGCAGCGCTGCGACGTGCCGGCTGAGAATGGTCAGAGCCTCACGCGCAGTTGCGATTCGTTTTTCAGTATTCGGAACGAGCACCGCATGGCCCTCATAGCCCATCACCCCGCGATATTTCAGCCCTGCCCGCTTCGCGAGCCACACCAGCTCAACTGTCTCTTCGGGCGTCTCGGTACCGCATCGATGCATCCCGGTATCGACTTCGACAATCACGTCGGCCGCTCGGCCGGCGCGCGCCGCGCCCGCTTCGAACTCGCGCACGTTGAACTCGCTCTCAATCGTTCCGATCAAACTGATTTGCGCCGCCGCTTTGAAGAAGCGATCGATCTTGGCCGGCCCCGCAATCTGATTTGCGAGCAGGACCGGACCGAGCCCGGCACGCGCCAGCACTTCGACCTCGCCAAGCTTCGAGGAAGTAATGCCGATCGCACCGGCCGCGAGCTGTCGCCGCGCAATTTCGGGCGTCTTCGGCGTCTTGAAGTGCGGCCTGAGCTTTTGCGGACGCGCGGCAAAGTACTCGCCCATCACGCGAATATTTTCCTCGACCACGTCGAGGTCGAGAATCAATGCGGGCGTGTCGATGTCGCGTTTGGTCATCGCACGAATTTTAGCACGACAGCTAAGGAATCTTCTGCTGCAACAATTCTTGCGCGCGCGCCGCCCGCCATTTTACCAGCCGCTCGCCAAGCTTCGCGTCGCCGAGCGCGATTATCTGCGACGCCATCAGACCCGCATTCGCAGCCCCGGCTTTGCCAATCGCCATCGTCGCTACCGGCACGCCCTTGGGCATTTGCACGATCGACAGCAGCGAGTCGATCCCGTTGAGCGACGTCGTCGGCATCGGCACTCCAATCACCGGCAAAATAGTCTTCGCCGCGACCACACCCGCGAGATGCGCCGCGCCGCCCGCGCCGGCGATTATCACCCGCAGCCCGCGGCCGGCGGCGTTCGCGGAATATTCCAACGTGATGTCGGGCGTCCGGTGAGCGGACATGATCCGAACTTCATGCGACACTTGAAGTTCTTCCATGACCTCGGCCGCCGCCGACATGTACTCCCAGTCGCTCTTGCTGCCCATTATCACGCCGACAATCGGCGCCTTGCTATCCGCCATGATGTTCCCTCGTAGGCAGCAGGCTGATTCTCAACTGCCCGCATGTCAAGCCGGATCGGTATGAGCGCCGCGGATAATTCGGCACAATGTATTCGCGATGGCGACGCCGATTCCGATCAATCAGTGCGAGTTCACGCTCGCCGAAGTCGTCGAGGCGACCGGCGGCAAATTTGTCGCGGCGAATTCGACCGTATCGTTCGGAGATAATCTGCGAGGGGAGCGGGCGGGCAACGTCCGTGGCGTCAGCATAGACACGCGCTCAATCGAGGCGGGATCGATATTCGTCGCGCTGCGTGGCGAGGCGTCGGACGGTCATGACTATCTCCCGCAAGCCGCGGCGCGCGGCGCTGTAGCCGCGATCGTTACGATCGGCAAGCATCATCCTGCTCTCGATTGCATCGAGGTTGAAGATACTCTCGCCGCGCTGGGCCGGCTCGCTCGACGCCATCTCGATCGGACGCGCAAGACACGCGCGCTCCCGCTCATCGCAATCGGCGGCGCCGTCGGCAAGACCACCACCAAGGAACTCACCGCAGCCGTCGTTCGCGCGTTGTTCGGACCCACGCTCTCCACACCGGGCAATCTGAATAATCTGATCGGCGTGCCGATGACGATTTTCACACTCACCGGCGAGCATCAGGCGGCGGTTCTCGAATGCGGCACCAACACCCGCGGCGAGATTCCCAAACTCGCGCGAATCGTCGAGCCCGACGTCGCGATGGTCCTCAACGTCGACCTCGAGCACAGCGAAGGTCTCGGCACACTCGACGACATCGCGGACGAAGAAGCGGCGCTGTTCTCAACCGCCCGACAATGCGCGGTCGCGTCGGCAGACGAGCCGATGGTGCTGGCGCGGATTCCAAAACATCTGCGCCGAATCACATTTGGCAAATCTCCCGACGCTCACGTGCGGCTGGTCCGTCGAAGCGCCGGCGCGGGCGCGCGAATTCGCGTCGAACTTGCTCGCGACATCGTCGCCACAGGAGTCGAACCTCATATCGATGCTGAAATAGCACTGCTGGGCGAGGCCGCCGCGCTCAATTGCACGGCCGCGATCGCCGGTGTCGCCGCGATGCGTTCTGGGCCGCTCGAATCGCGCGAGCTCGACGCTATCGCCGAGGCGCTCGCGAGCGTCCTGCCGGTGGCAGGCCGGCTCGCCACCACTTCGATCAATGGAATCTTCGTCATCGACGATAGTTACAACTCGAATCCACGCTCGCTGCGTGCCGCGCTCGCGGCCGCGCGCGAAGTCGCCGACGGACTCGGCGCCCGCCTGCTGATCGCGATGGGCGATATGCTCGAGCTGGGCGATCAGTCGGCCGCCGCGCATTTGGAGGCTGTTCGCGACGTGATACGCGCGCGTCCCGCCGCATTCGTCGCCGTCGGCCCCGAGATGAACTCTGCGCGCGAAGTCTTTTCCGGCGACGCGAACGCGGCCGATATGCTCACGGCGCCCGATAGTATCGCCGCCGCAAAAATAGTCGCCGGATTGGTTCGCACCGGCGATGTGCTTCTGGTGAAGGGTTCACGCGGAATCGCGATGGAACGAATTATCGAGAAGCTCGGCTCCAGCTGAATGCCAAGCCGATAGTCACCCGTCCCGCGGTCAGCCTCGATTCACTTCCGAAAGGATGACCTTTAGACCGTCGGGAAATGTTCGCGGAGTCTCTGTGTGAAGGCCGCGAACAGAATTCAGCAATGTCTCAGTAGTGCTGTCGTGTGACGGATCGATGATGATCCAAAGACGCCCGACTTGCGCTTTCTCAAACCACTCGGCGGACGGGTGCTGTGGCACAGCATTGTTGTCGACGTAGACGCCGTTCACCGCGAACCCGGTTCGATCCCAATTCGGAAAGACCAGGCGAAGTCGTGTGTGATTCTTGTCCTGCAGAGCTTCATAGTACCAGTATAGCCAGGCATCGTATTTCCAACTCACAACCACTCGGTCGCCGGGTTTCGCATTCGAAAACAGGTAGCCTGTGGCCTCGCCCCAGCAGGAGCGGTTTGTAGGTGTCTGGTATTGCATAGGTCTCAGCACCACTTGCCAGATCTCGAGTGCCATCACAGCGCATAGCATGATTATGGGCCGGCGAAACGCTTCGATACCTAGAGCGACTAGCAGCACCAAAAACGGAAGGCATATCAGGAGATATCGCGACTCACCAAAGAACGCAGGTACGAAGAAGCTCAGAAGAGCGCAGAGGCCTAACGGAACGACTAATCCGTTCGCAGTGAACGTGCGGCTCCATCGGGAAAACTCCGCAGCAAAGGCCCCGATAGCTGCCAAGGCTATGGAACTCAAAGTGAGTAAGATCGCGGAAGGTGTCTTAGTGAACAGCGGAGCGCCGCATAGGAACGGTACTACCTTTGCCATCGATTTCAGCGGCGCTTGCGTGATCCAATCACTCTGGCCCTGATAATTGCCTACGATCGCTAGAGTTAGGGGCAGCACCGCGAACCCAACGATAACTCCCGACAGAGCCAGGGTGCGCCACGGTACGGCGCGGCGTAAACACGCCGACAATGCGTGAGCTATCAACGTGAAAATGGCGTGCATGTGCGCATAGACAGCCAGCGTGCTCGCGATGATATAGGGCCACGAGTCCTTGAGTCGCGTCCCAGGAAGCGCGGATAACTTGACGAAGTAAAACGAGGAAGCAACTACCAACAGAATTACAAGACTGTAGGACCTCATGCTCTGTGCAAAGTCGACCGCCGTTGCGTTGGTGGCAAGGAGCAAGGTGGCAGTGACTGCCACCCTTGAGTTGAACAGTCGGCCTCCCAACAGGTAGATGGCCGGGAGAGTAGCAATCGAGAACAGAATCGATAGCATCCTGAGAGCCAATGGACTATTGCCAGCAATAGCGCTCCAGAAATGCAGCAGAAGGTAATAGAAACCCATGGTAGGTTCGTTCCAGGTCACGAATTTAAGCAAGGCTGCAAGAGCCAGCGCAGCTAGGTCTGCACTGGTCGCATCATCGAGCCCTACCTCGGGCCGACACGCGAAGTAGAGTCGTGCGACGGTTGCAATCACTATCGAGCCGGCAAGCAGCCAACTAACAGAGATGGTTCTCCTATCGCGCACGCAACGCACTATATGGGTTTGACTAATGGTCTCCAATACTGCGGCTGATCTCGAGCCAATTCGTGCCGTCCCATTTGAGCCGGATTACGTCCACGGATCCGCTGGCGATGCTCGAGGTTGGCGCCGCGCCCCCCGTCCACTTCAGCGCACCGCTTGAGGTCGCAAATATGGGACCGCCCGCAATCGCGCCAGTGATGTAGGACTCGATAGTCACCACCTGATCGGCAACCAGCCCGGTCGTCGATAGCGTGTAGGTGAGTCCGGTCGTTGCGGTGGAAATTTTCTGGCATGAGTTGGTTGAGAACGCCAGCGTCGTGTTTGTCGAAACTGTTCCGACATTTGAACAGGCTTCGATGCTCGGTGCGTGGTTCAGATAGCCGATTCGGACGACGCCGCTCGCAATCGAATCGGTGAACTCGGTAAACATCATCGTATCGGGCACGTTGCTGCCATCGCCGTTGCGAAATGGGCTCGCATCGCCGTAACTGTTCTGCATCGAAAGGATCGGCTGCGGGTTCGGCGCGTTGCCGTTGCTGATGCCGCAAATGGTGGTCCCGCCGCCGCAAACCCACGAGCTCTTGATCGCAGTCGGCCGGCCCAACTGCATGACGAATCCATTGGGTCCCGGAGCGTCGGCAATTCGAGTCGCATCGACGATGAAGTTGGAACCGGTGCTGCCACCGTCATAGATAAAGTATTGCGCACCTTCGCTGGTCACGCCCGAAAACATCATGTTGCCATCCGCCCCGCCGCCAAAACGATCGCTGGCCCACGCCTCGATCTTGTTCTGCTCGAAGTCGGTGCCGTAAATCTCGAGCTGTCCGACGAATGCCGACACGATCGCGATGTCGTGGCCGGCGATGAGACCACCGTAAATCTCCTCGTTGTAGGTCTGCCCGCTCCCGCCGAAGAAGTAGCCCCACATGCCGCCCTGGCCGTTGGAGGGATTCGATATCTGCACGTCGCGAAAACTCAAATCCTGGACGTTGCCGACGGATCGATTCGCGACGCGTATCCCGATGCCCGCGCGTCCCAGCTCCAGCCGCTCGAACGTATCGTGCTGCGTCGCGAGGCCGTCGCCGCCACCGCCGGTCGGGTAATTGTCGACGTCGATCATCACGCCGGCGGTGTTCCCATTGATCCCCGAGACTGACAGCCCCGCGACTCGCGAGTCCGCCGCCTTGTTCATATTGATGACAGTGCCGCCCGTCACCCCGTGCCATTCGAGTTCAACCGGATGTCCGCCGTCGCCATTCTGCGCGCCCGTCAACGAGAGCGTGACGCCCCAGCATCCGTAGAGATTGAGCGATTGCCCGAGCGCGTAAGTGGAGGTCGCGGGAAACTCGACGATTCCACCGACCGTGCCGCCGGTGGAAGTATGCGAGCAGATTGAGCTTATCGCCGCGTTGATCGGTACGCTGTCATCATGACGCATCGTGAACGAACCCGTCTGCGCGGGCGCTATCGACAGCGTCACGCTGGTCCCGCTCACACTCGTAATCTGCGCGAACAAATCCTGCGCGGCTGCGGCAGAAGGCATCGCGGTTCCGAAATCTTCATCGGTGCCGAACGAATGCCCGAAATCGCGATACCATTCTGCCGTAGCCCCCGGCGCACCCGCATGAGGCATCACCGCATGCAACGTCGGCGTGCATGAAGCGCCGCTGCACGAATAGATCAGGTACGCGATATCATTCGCGGCGCCCGTCCAGCTCACAACCAGGTTGTTGTTAGTGCTGAGCGTGGCCGGTCCCGCGCTCGTCGAGACAGCCGCAGTCGGTGCCGACCATCCACCGCCCTGGCTGACTCCGATAATTCGATACGTGTAAGAAACGTTGCATGCCGTATTATGGCTGGGGATGCCGGTAGTTGAGTCCACCTGGCAACCGCCGCCGTTCGCCGCAGTCTTAGTGATGTCCGACGTTGGATTCGGATTCATGCCGTAACTGTTCGGGACTACCGTTACGCCGGTAGGCGTATTCGCATTCGACGCGGCACCCGCATGATCGATCTTTATCCAATTCCCGGTTTTGAAATCTCCGATTGAATTGACAGCGATCGACGTGTTGCCGGCGGTGGTGGTCGCAGACGCGGTCGCCAGCGAGCCGGTGGCGCCGAATGCCCTCGCGTTCTTAACCCCGTTCACGCTGACGTTCGTGATCGCGTCGGTTCCGTCCAGCTTCGATCCCGACAAGGTGTTGAGCTGCGCCCCGGTCTGTCCGAACGCGAGCGCGTCTCCATTGACGGTCGCGCCCGCCAGATTCGACACCTTGTTGCCATTCGCGTTCAGAGCGGCTTCCAGAGCCGCGCCCGCGCATGCCCATTGTCCGCGCGTGCCGAGAGCCCACGCACCCGCGCCGCCGCTAACGCATGGCGCCGCGCTCCTGCAATCCTCGCAGTACAGCAGCAGCCCGTCCTGCTCCGACGGCAGATTGGCGAACGTCGGAGTGACAATCGCCGGCGCGATCGGTTGGAGCCCCGAAAATCGCGCGTTGATCGCTTCGCGGAACTGCAATCCCGCCCCCACACCGGTGAAGTTGGGGATCGGCTGATAAGATCCGATCGGCGGCAGATTCTGCGCCAATGCGGCCGTGCTCGCGACGATCAGGATCGTCGCAAAGATCATCAAGCTCCGCAGCGCAGGCGAAATCTTTCGTCTGAAGTCCATCACCATTCCACCAATCGCGCAGCTTCCGTCGACCGTCTCAGAATCCAATCGCAATCCAATAAAACCCATCGTTCGGAAGCTGATCGGCTACGCCGCCGATAAGATCCGATCTGAAAGTTCCCACAGTCGTCGAGAAACTGACTATATCGATTATCAACTGGCCCGTATTCCTCAGCGCCCGTGAGTTCGACAGCGTCGCACTCGACCACACGCACGCGTTGGGAAAAGCCGTCGGCCAGGTCACCGTATAGCTGGTGTCGTTGGCGAGCCCGCCACCCGGAAACAGCGCCCCCCATTGGACGATCGCGACGATCGATCCGCGATTCACATCCGCGAGCGGGACAGCCAGGTAGCCATTGGCGCCCATCGCGCCGGCGAAACTCGCCATGAAGGTCTGCAAGACGCCAATGTTCGATATATTTACGTCCTGCCGCTGCTTCAGAAACGCCGTGCGATTAGCCAGTTGCTGATGCGGTTGATTGGAGACACCCGTCCCGCTGAAGCTCGCGCCGCTGGCAGCGCCTTCGACCGGATCGGTTGCCTGTATCTGGTAAACCTCATTTGAGGTGAACTCGGCTGCGTCGATTAGTGTAGCCATTGACTACCTCAGAAAGTAAGCGTCCACGTTCCGCTAATACTCATTCCCGCGCCAAATACTATTGGTGCAATAGTCTTACGCGCGAGCATCGGAGTCGGCGCGGCGGTTCCAGGCAGTGCGGCGCTCCCATGATTCGCGAAAATCGCCAGCTCCTGGATAGTAATTCCTTGCGCGCCGGTGTCCGCCGTCGTCAGCGACCAGTTCAGCGTCAAACCGCCGTTGCCGTCTTCGCTGTGACCGTCGAGCACTTTGTAATACGCTGCCGCCGTCAACCCGGTGTCGGTTATCGTCGGTGCGTTCGAGCCGGAACCGAATCCCACCGCGGACGCGAATTCGCCGGCGGTGTCTCCGCCAAGCAGTGCCGCTAGCGCCGGCCGCCCGGCGTTGACGAAGAGATTGCGACCCTCGTGCTCCCACACGACCCGGCCGCGCTCGACAACTCGTATCCGCACGATTCCAATCGGTCTTCTCATTTTCAACCTCCGAACAAACCGGCCGTGCCGTTGACGATTAGCGCCGAATCCGCGACTTCAGGTTCGTCGGCGCCGTAAGTGATCCCGCTGTGCCGATAGTGACCGTCGTAAGCGGGGACAATCGGACCGTGCGGATCAGTCAGCGACGCCATCGCGATCGCTAGAGCCAGCGCGTTGTCATTGGGCGCGAAAGCCGCGTCGATTTGGTATTTGACGATTCCGCCGAGCGTCAACTTGTCCAACGGTACCGGACCCGTGTCGGCAATCGACGACACCGCAAACCATACTGAGTCCAGCCACGCGCGCGCCGGTTTGAAAAAATTAACCGCCGCCACCGCAGTGGACGACGCACCGGCTGACACGCCCTGCCCGACCGCGAGATCGATCATCACGCGGAACACCGCCCATCCCTGGCTCGACGGGTAAGCAACGCCGCCCCAGCTCGTCTGACCCTCGAGCAGAGAAACTGTCGTCCATCCCAATGACCCGAGCGCTTGCTTAATCGCCCACGGCGTGCCGCGAAATCGATGCAACGCGATTGCGTTTTTGAGCAGCTCACGCTGCGCCGCCTCGGTCAGCGCCAGTTCCGTGACCAGGCCGGCGGACTCGATCAGGTTGTCCACGTCGATCAGCAAATCGATGTTGGTAAGCGCATCGACGCCCGATGCGACTGGGGCAATCAACTGCCACAGAGGAGACAGGATGTCGAATTGCCACGCCAGAAACGGCAGCGCATCGGCCACCACCGAGTCGATCCTGTAGACCAGCAGCGTCGTAAGATCGAGCGCCGCGAGCCGCGAGATCAACACCAGCAGGGCCTGCGTGCGCGTATCGTTGATCGAAGGCGCGGCCGAAAGTTCGGGCATCAGCTATGCTCCGTGCTGAACGCCGTCGTCAGCGTGATCATCGTGCAGTTCGCCCACTGCCCCGCAGTAAGTGGCGTCAGCGTCGGCGATGTGAGCGCCACGCCATAGACACCCGCGACCGAAAGCGCCGCGATCATCTGGCTCGGCACGATGTCGCGCTGAATCTTGGCGGCGAGCTCGATCGCCAGTTCCTGCACTGCTGCCGTTGCCGCGGCGATCGTCGCGGTCGGATCGGCATCCGAGTACAGCGTCACCGTCGCCGTGACCTGGTAGTCTACCTCGGTCACCGCGAGCACGTTCACGGTGTCGGTCAAGGGACGTATCATGTCGGCATTCAGCACCGCGGCAACTTTTGCAAGCAGCGCCGAGTTCGCGACTCCCGTGCTGTTCGGCGCCGGCGACGGCTGTTGCGTAACCGGTCCCGTCAGCACGTACACGTTCACCGCTCCCGGGGCCGGGCTGACAACTTGCGCGTCGACGATCGACGGATCGGCGCCAATCGCAAAAAACCGGTACGCCCCGGTCGGACCCGCGACGCTGAACTGATTCGGCGCAGCCTGGATGCGCGTGCGCAGATGATCGTCCGTCTCCGGTGCGGATCCGCCGGTGCTCGTGCTCGTGTTGGTCACGCTCGCGATCAAGGCATTCGGATTCAGCAGGACATTGATCTGTCCCGGCAGGTATCCGTTCGCACCCGCTCCTGGAGCGGTCGCCGTGGCTGCGACACTCGCGACAGTTGCGCCGGCCGCGATGACTATCGTCGCGCTGGTCCCGAATGCAAATTGCCCGTCGCTGGTTCCTGCCAGCGTTCCAGCTGGAATCGTGAACGGGACCGTCAGCGCGCCGGTCAATGTGAATTGAAGCGTCGTCAACGCCGGCTGCGACGCCAGTCGAGTCACGCTCAATAGTTGGCCGAGATAATCGAGCATCGGGAACGACGCGAACGCAAGCAGATTCTGCTCGGCCGCGTATTGGATCGCATTGCGCACCAGCGACTCGCGATACGCATACAAATTGATCAGCAGGCGCTCGACCTGCGCCGGCTGAAGCGTCCGGCCCGACGCCGCCTCGAACTCGGCGATCATGTCCGCAAGGATCAGGTTCGGATCGAGCCCGTCCGCGTCGTTGACGAACACTGGCGGCGGCAGCGATGGAATTCCTGCACCCATCAACTCATCCTTTCATCGCGGTCGGCGCGGCCCGCTAGACCGTCGCTCCCGGGATTGTCACGGTCGTGGTCTGGACCGGCGCCGCAGCGACGCCCAGCTTGAGCTGCCAGTTGAGCGTGACGTCGAGATGTGCCCCCGATTGCGCCGTCGCGTCGTTAACCGGTTGCGCCGTCACCGAAACAAGATTTACCCGCGGCTCCCAAATCGTGATCGCTGAGGTCAGTTCGCTCACGATCGCGGGCAGCGCCAGGCTGATCGGAAAATCGATGTACCGCCAGATATCCGCGCCGAATGTCGGCCGTAGTGGATCGCTCCCGCGCGGAGTCGTCACTATTATTCCCAGGCACTGCTCGACGTCGGCGATTCCCTGCACTACCTCACCGATGGCTCCTAGAGCCAGAGACCAGTCGGCCGACCTGATATCCGCAAGCGTGATTGCTCCCGCCGCCATCGTCACCCCGCCAGCACGTCGGTGCTTGCCGTCACGATCGTTCCGATCTGCTCACCGACCTGAACCTGATCGCCAAGCCGCGCGACGCCCGCCAGCACGCCGTTCCCGATTTGTACCTGTCCCGCGCTCTTGATGATCACGTTGCCGCTTGAGTCGATCTGAATCTGCGCGCCGTTCGCAGTGAGATTGAACCCTGCCCCCTGCGGCATGCTCACAGTCAGAGCATGTTCATTGCCGTCGTAAGTGAGTTCCGCCTGGTCCTGAAACCTCAGATCGAGGAGATGAATCCGTGCGTCATATTTGAGTTCGGTGGTGTCCTCGAAAAACAAATCGAGCAGGTGCGCGACGCGATCGTAGTCGAACCTCGCACCATCCTTGAACCCGATATGAAATTTGTCGGCGCTGTTCACCGGCGGCGCGTCGGCGCTCGAATAGATCGCGCCCAGCACTGCGCCGGCCTCGTCGCGCAGATCCATCAGGCACACCACCTGCTCGCCGATATCCGGAATCCAGTACACCTTGTCGTCCTGCGTCTTTGCGAAAACCACCGGCAGCCACCAGCTGATCATCTCGTCGTAATCCGGAAACACGACGCGCACCTTCGCGTGCGCCGGGTCCTGCTGCTGCACGATCCCCACGCGGAACGTGGGATTCAGCGAGGCGAATCGCTCACGGTATTCGATTATGTCGTTCATGCACTAACCCTCCGCGCCGCGATCGAGGTTCTGTATCCCGTCGCTCGCGCCATCTGATGCTTTGCCGTCTCGATTAGGTACTTTCCATCCAGCGCGCCCCATCCGCTCAGCTGCACATTGCTTCCCGCCACCAGCATTGGGTTTCCCGGCCCTTCGATCGAAGCGTCCACCAACACCATGTTGTGCAGATGAAGCGCGGCTTCGACCTTCACCTGCGCTTGCTGCGCGTTCTCACAGCGCGCCACGATTTTCAGCGTATCCCCCGTCGGCGACGCCTCGTCCGCTGGTACCGACTGAGTAATCAGTTCTTTGGTATCTGGATCGAAGTAAGAAAATTCCGCGCCATCGTAAATTCGGCGCGCACGGTTCCGGAATGAGAATCGAATCGTGTTCGCTCGTGTAATCACAACCGCTGCCGCCACGGACTCGAGCGCGGGTCGCTCGTAAAACACCAGCTGTCCGGCGCGTACTGTAAAATCGAAATTGTGCTCTCGCCCCAGGCGTTTCAGGAACTCCAAATCGATCTGACGCCGTTGGGTCACACGCGCAAACACCACGTCGCTCTCGGACTCGGATGACTCCGTCACCAGCGTCAGCCCGTACTTCGTTGCAATTTGCCCCGCGATCTCCACGATGCCCATATTCTCGTAGGCCACGGTATTTGCCGTGCGCATCGCGCTCGTGATGTACGCGGCAAGACAGCGCAGTCTCATCACGTCCGGCGGCCCATCCAGCTCCAGCTCGTCAATCTGAAATTCACCGCAGTCCAGCAAAGACTCCCCGCTGTAGCCAATTTGCAGACTGACTACGTCCCCGAGCACCGGATACCAAGGCCCCTGCCACAATTTCATCGAGTCTTCGAGTTCGACTTCCAACTCGCCTGAAGCACCGTCCAGCCTGTCGACATATCTGATAGCAACAACCATCTGCGATATGTCTGCTGAGATATTTACATCTGAGTAAGTGAGTATCCACTGAGGCGACCGAACTGTATAAGACGCTGCCGCAGCCACTACTCACTCACCGCTTGAGATACTTTCCAGGGCGGCAGGTTGGCCGTCACCACCGCGCTCTTCTGCTGGAGCGGCACCGCTATCGAGATGCCCGCATCGAACACTGGTTCAATAGGCACATTCGGATTAGCCATTATGATCGGCGAATAGTCAGTTGCATCGCCATAGTATCGCCACGCCAGCAGGTCCCACCGCTCACCCGCTGTCGTGATATGCAGAATGAACTCTCCCGACCCCGTCATAGCGCACTGCTCCTCACGATAACCGCCGCCGGCACGTCCCCAGCTTCAAGATTGGGACCGCTCGCGCCGAACGCCGGCGGGATACTGAGCAATGCCGACACGCCTGGTGTGAGTACCTTCGCGCCATTGCCCGCCGCCTCTTGCGACGCCGTCGCGATTCCCAGCGGCGATACCGCCGTTACCGGCGTTGCGCTGGAAAGCAGCAGCGCGTCAGCGCCCCATTCCTTGAGTGTGAGCGCAACTCGAATCGCGATCGGCGAGCCGCCCGCCGATAGTTGTTGCGATTTCACGTTGATCGATTCGATAACAAAGAACCCGCGGAACCCTCCATTGCCGAAAACCAGCGGCTGCGCGAGATGCTCGGCGGCCGTCGCGCGCAACAACGCCAGCTGCGCGGCCGGATTAGTGAACGACGAATGCCACATGAGCTCAAACTTCAGACGCTCGAGATCGTCGCCGACCCATTGCAGCTGCGGCTTGCTCTCAATCACCTTCTGCTCGGCGAAATCGTACGCCCCCGTGGATTCATAAGCTTCCGGAGATCCAACTACTTCGAATTGAATGTCGCCCAATGCTGCGAACAAGCGATCTCTCCTTAGAACTGCGCCCGCTCGCGCCGCGCGGATTCTCTTTTCAGTTGATCGAACAGTTCCTCGCGATGCGCCTGCAATGCGCCAATTACATCGTGCTGTACAGCGCCACCCGCCGGTCCATTGATCACGACTGTGGGCGACGAGTTGATAGTGATCGCCGCGCGTCCACTCCCGTCATTCGAAACTCCAATTTCGCTGGGTGGCCGCGCGAACTCCCGCTGCGACACACCCGGCGGCGGCATCATCCCGCGAATCGACGGAGCAACTCGAACGTTGGCCAGGACTCCCGCATCGGCAAAAGCCGGTTGCCTGGTTTCGATTCGCCCCGAAGCCCGACTCCGTGCCTCAGTACTCGAAACCAACATCGGCATCGCATGTATGCGCGCACCCGAAGTCGCCTCGCCCGCGTTTCCTAATTCAGCTGACCGCTCAATCCGCGCCAGAGCATTCATCGCGCGTGACAATTCCGGAATCCGCGAAACCGCATTGACCACCGCCTTCGCGCGATTCCATCCACTCCCGTCTCTCTTAGTCCTGGTCCCATTGCCTGTTTGATTCGAACCCACCGCGCCATCAAAGCCGCTCCCAGAGCGATCACGGACAATTCGCGCGTGTAACAATGCCGCCCCAAGCATCCGATCATTCTTCAAAAGCAAATCCCTCGCAGGAAGTTGCCAATGATATTTTTCCGATCGAGTGATACTTGCCGCCGCTCGTGCCATCCGAACACTATCGCGCATGATGCTGCTCACTCGAGCAAGCCGGCTCAGCACCTGCGCAGATTTCGACCCGACCATGCTCGCCGATACGCTGATTGTCCTAAATTCCCTGGCCATCTGATGCTCGCCGCGTTTCGACTATGCCCGCGCCGCATTGCGGTCGAACGGTCGACGTTGGGAGGTCGCCGCCTCTACTCGCAGCGGCCGACCCGCGAGTTCCTTGCCGTTCATTGCTCGCAAAGCGACCGCGGCCTCATCCTCATTCTTCATTTCGACAAACCCGAACCCGCGTGATCGCCCGTCGAAACGGTCGCGCACGATCTCAGCCCGCTCAACGCTGCCGATTTCGGCAAACGCTTCGCGCAAATCGCCATCGCCCAGCGAAAAACTCAGATTGCCTACGAATAGTCTCACTTTCATTCTTTCACCGATTTGCATGATTACTCAGTGCGCGCATTGTCCTGTAGTCACTTCGAATATTACTCACGACTCGTCCCTCCGCCGCGTTCGACGCGTATCCGCTCATAGTCGGTCATCGCGTCGAGCCAGTACGACAGCTCTGCAAAGTCCATCCCGCTCAGTTCCCGGACTGAGAATCCCGACTGGACGAGGCCTGCGAAGCTCGCTGCGGAGGGCGGTCGAAATTTTCGTCGATTACCTCGGCCTGCAACGCCATAACGTCCGCAAGATCCATCTCGAGCACGTCCTCGTACACGATCTTGCGTCCGTCCACCCGCGTCACTTCCGCGATTAGGGCAAATACCACCGCACTCGCGTCTCCCCCCGCCGCTGCCCGTTGCGCTCGCATCAGGTCGCGCCCGTAGCCTTTCCGTACTTCTGCGCGCGCGCCCGACGGCAGTTCGATCGAGCGGGGAGCCTGCTCGGGTCCCGTCTCGGCGCCGCCTATTCGCACTCCATTCACGGTAGTTTCGTCGGTTTTCATTAGTCACCACCCCCGTCTTTCCGTTTCGCAAAAGCAATCACTCAACCGCCAATGTTCGATCTGAAAGTACTCAGTTGATCGACGCCCCCGACCACGTAGATATTGGCGAATACGTCGTACAAGTATATTTGCACTCCGGCCACGAATAGTTCGCAGTGATATATACTTATTACTGAAGTGGTCTCGACCATTTGATGCTGTCGAAAAGTGGGACTGCCAGCATCCTTGAACACTCCGGTCATCAGGTACACAACCGGAAGTTGCGCCGTTCGCCCCTGGCTGGTGTACTGCTCCAGGTTCCCGCGCGCCTGGAACGAGTGCGTCTGGAAAGGACTGGTCGCCATCGTGAGCGTCTGCGCGTCGAACGACGACCACTTGATCTTCGACTCGAGCTTTTCCACTCCCGCCCACAGCTCCGCGGTTCCCGCCATCCCCAGGCCCTTGTAGTCGATCATCTTGTGCTTGGGATTGGCGATCTCGATCTCTTCGGCCCGGCCCAGCAGGCCGACCCCGTCGATGTATATATTTGCATTAGTCAGTGAATTGATCTGGATATTCATTCTGTTCCTCTCGCGCCCGGAAAAGTTACGCCGTCGCTCCCGCCGCCACGGTGATCGGACTCGTTTGTCCCAGTTGCTGCAGCAGCGTCACGTCGATGAATGCCTCGAAAGTGATTCTCTCCGCGGGCGGCGGCGGCATTACGTCGATATCGAACACCAGCTGCCCAGCTGCGATCTGTGCCGATGGATTCTCCGCTGGATTGAAGCTTGCCGCGCCTGCTACCAATGCCCCACGCTGGATGAGGGATCGGATGAACGCGTTCGCGCTGGCCAGGATTGCATCGATCAGCGCGTTCGAAATGGGCTGATCGATAAACTGCAGCATCGCGAGCTCCACCGATTCTTCGATTACGTCCATCGTGCGGCGGACCGAGATAAAGTTGTCCGGCGCGGTTGATGTCGGGAACGCCGCGCTCCTGTTTCCCCAAACCCGAAGGCCGGTGCCGAACGCGTTGAACACCGTTAGGATTCCCGCGGCGTTCAAGTTGTTCACGTCCGACGACGCGTCGAGAATCGACGCATAGAGCTGAACGTCGGGCCCGAGCATTCCGTCGACCTGTGTGTTGGACGGCGACCACCAGTAGCCCTGCGCAAGGTCTTTCGCCGCCATCGCTCCCGCCACCCACTGCGAGTATGGTGCGACGGCGTTCGCGTTGAATTGCGAGGTCAGCGGAATTCCCGAAGCATTGAGCGTCACCCCGGTCGGCACAATTCCCGTGTCCAGGAACGTCTCTTGCGGATAGCAGAGCACCGCTCGGTTGCTCGAGCTTGCGAAACCGTTGCCCACCACTCCGCGATTGGTTATCGCCGCGGACGCCGAGGTCGCCGGCGACGAATCGACCAGCGCCATCGCCCGAATCTTGGTCGCCATCGCAATCAGAGCAGTCGCAACCGCGGCGTCCTGCGAATAGTCCGGTGCGATCAATATCTTGGGAAAGAATCCCAACGTGCCGTAAGTCGTCTGAAATGCCTGCATCCCCGTGTACACTCCGCCGGTGATCGCCCCGATCACGTCAGCGTCCATCACCTTCGACGGATCAGCGTAGTTGAACGCGATCAACACGCTGGCTCCGGCTGTGATATGTCCCCCGGACCCGGTCGGCACCAGCGTAACCACCCCGTTCACCGCGTCGATCGTATAGTCAGTCCCCGCTGCATACGTAGTACCTGCTGGATTACTAGTGACTACCACACTCGACACTCCCATGTGCCCGAGATTGATAGCTCCCTGACTATTGAAGGTGAACGCCGTGGCGGCTATTGCCGTAAAATGTCTCGTCGGATCGAATACGTTGATGACGATCGCCTGTCCCGCTCCCTGCGCCTGGATCGCCGCCAGGGCATACGGAATCGAGTATCCGCGTACTACGGGCCCGAACTTGGCCGCGTCGAGCGCTGACGAGACCAGCGTCGGCGTATTCAGCGATGCGGCGACTACCGGCGACGCCACCGCCCAGGCCGGCGCCGTCCCCACCAATCCAATCACCGCCGATTTGACGACAGTGACCGGGACCGGCCCATTAGGTACTTCTATTACTTCAACTCCGTGCAGGAAACTGGCTGGCATGTATCACCTATACTCAGTCGAATCGATTTACTATTGGTCCGGCCTAGTTAGTCGGCTCGCTCTGGCCTGCGGTCGCAATAGCCACTTCGGCGTATGAGTATGCAATCTGCACCGTCTCGCCGGCGATAATTGCGCCGCCGGAAATCGCTGTGACTATTCCGTCCGCGCGATCGATCGAGAAGTCCGCGCCCTCGATCAGCGCTGCGCCCCCGGGACCTGTAATACTCACTGCAAACACGTTGCCCTGGGGAAGCTGAACCTGCAGGTTCGAACCAAATGTGTACCCCACCGCCCCAACCGTGACCGAGGTCTGTCCGCCTTCTTCCAGCGCGATCCCCTTAACGAATAGGGGAAAGTTATCCGGATGCGAAGCTTCGACTGCCACCGTGCTGAGCGCAAACGTCGACGAGTAGGTCCACACCCCACCCTGCTTGTCGCGTTTCACGAATTTTTCGCGCACCGGATACATCTTCCGGCAACCGGGAACTTCAAATCCGGTCAGCGCCGTGCGGATGCCCTCGATAATCGCGTATGCGCCCGGACTCGGTCCCGACGCGTCTCCGCCCACCGCCCATCCGAGGTCGCGCATCATCACCGAGATCTCGAACTCGAGTTTGCGTTCCTGGATGATCGCCGCCGTGTCGAGCAACTCGCCGTACTGCGCGCCCTTGTACATCACCAACGCCGCGCCCACCCGATGGGTCAGGCGCCAGTTCTCGGGACGATCCGGATAGTGTGCGATTTCGATCGTGTTGATCTGCGATTGCAGTTGGCTGACGATCGCGTCTTCGATCGTCGCGATGTCGATCGCGGTCGGTGGCGTGAACACCAGGCCGTTCCACGCTCCGTCGAGCATGACGCCCATCTCAGTAGCCCCTCAGTTTTTTGCGATTGAAAACGCGGTTCGGTCCCTGCAGGCTCTCTGCCACCGCCGCCACCGGCGGTTCAAGGCCATCGGCGGACAGACCGAGCGTGAGCTCGCCGGCCGCGACTTTTACCAGCATCGCAACCGCGTCTTCATATCGTTTACGCGCGTCTTCCAGGTCGTGCAGCGGCCGGAGCGACTGCATGCGATACATCGCGATATCAGTCGTGAGACGGTTGAGCACCGCCGGCGGATCTGTCAGCGGCAGCGTGAAGCGTCCCTCGATATATCCGTCGATTTCTGCGGACGCGTCGGCAAGAGCTTGGATGATCGGCGTGTCGTTTACTGTAGTCGCGGTTGGATCTTCATTAGTCAGTTGAACCAGGTCGCGATTAGGATATCGATTGATCATGTCTTGCGCGGTCGCGTAACTCACTGTCGTAACCTCATCGCATCGCAGGTGGCTATTTGACTGAGAGGTCTCTCCGCGGGCGCTGGACAACTGATTTGCGCCCGCGGAGAGTGGCCATACGCTCCGGCGCTGCGGGCAGGAGGGGAACCCGCGACACGCCGGCTCAGGAAAACTGGATTCATCGCCGCATCCCTATGCCAGGAATTCGCTGACTATGAGGTCCGCGCTGTTGCGCCAGATGTTCGATGTCGCGACGCTCGCGCTCGCCCCTGCGCCCGCCATGAACTCGGAGTTCAACAGCTGTCGCGCGACTTCTTCGAGCACCGGCGGCACCAGCAGGTACACGCCGCTGCGGCTCGACAGCGCGCCAAACGGCTGTCCCGCATCGGTTTTGAATGCGCGCATCGCGGCGCGCACCGCTCCGTAGTTGGTCGGATTGCTGAGATCGGTGTTGCTCGCGTACGCCAACTGCCACAAGCCGACTCCGGTGTTGGCGCGCCCGTCCACCCCGTAGCGGAATTCGCGCCGGTTGAATACCGCCTCGTCCGCGACATTAGTCATTCGCGTGACTGCGTATTCGCGCCGCAGCTGAAAAATGAACGGACGAATCACGCGCGATGCGTCGATCAGGTACCAGTACGCCCCCGATCCGCTCGAGTTGATATTCGCCGCCGTGCTCCCACTCTGGCCCATCAGTCCGACCGGATGACTCGCCGAGAAGAACGGCACACCGTCAAAGCCGACGACGTCGCCCGGATTAGCTACTGCGTCCTTGATCATTGCGAACAGCAGCATGTCCGGATGCACCTTGGTGTCCCACCCGAGCTGCTCGATGATCGGCTCGTACGCGCCGTAGGTATCGTCTTCGATATCGTTGCGGTCGATCGCGACGGTATCCTCGAAGTTCCGATTAACTATTGTGTATTCATGCGTCTCGAGCGCCTGGATTACTCTGTCGCCTAGCCATTCGCGGAACTTGGTAGTGCGCCCGAGCCATGGATAGGTAGTCTGGCGCGAGGCCGATCGCACTACGCTGGTGATTTGCTCGTAGTACGACGGCGGCTTCTCGAACCCGCGCTGGAAGACGACGTCGAAGCCGGTAAACAATGCGGTCAGATTCGCTCCACTGATTTCCATCTAATTCTTCCTTTTTTCGCTGAACGTCATCGTCACGCGGATACGGTCGCCTGATGCCAGAAATCCACCCACACCTGCCCGCTCGGATCGATCGCGACCACCGTCCCCGCCGCCGCGTATTGCTGGACCGCCGCACCGCTCGCCCGATCGGTCGCCGTGACGTTGTTGTCGTCGAGCGCGAAGCACACCAGCCCGACCTGGGCCGCCCCGACCGACCCATCGGTCGCGTAGAGGAACACTCCCTTGCGCGCCGTGATCGAAATCGCGCCCGCGACGCCGGGATTGTTGATCGCGTTCTGGCCCGGGATTCCGCTCTTCACGTATTCCGCGCGCCCCACCACCTTCAGCGCGTTGGCGACCGTCGTTGTCGCCGACGCCGGCACCGCGTTGCCCGCCGCATTCAGCGCGACCATCCCACCCAGGTAAACGTTGGTGTTCGCTTCGACCGGGTACACGCGCATCCGGCCGCCATCGGCCATCTCGGGCGTATTTCGTGCATTGGTTAGAGCCGCCATCTTTTCACCCTTGTTGATGCGCGCCCGCAGCCTTCACAGCCGCGCGCGGCGCGAGTTAGTCCTGGTTGTTTCGAAGGTCCGCGCTCCGGGCCGCCGCGTTTCGTAGATCTGCGTCGGCGCGCTCGAGACTCAGGAAGTCCGCGCGCCCGCGCTTGCGGCCGATAAACTCGGAATGCTTGAGGCCGAGCTGCGCGCAGATTGCGATCTCCGCCGCGTTGAGCCCGCCCGCGCGCCTGTCAGCCGGCGGCTCTCCCGACAGGCCCAGGTTCTCGCCGAGGATCGACGGCTGCTTGGCCGCGAATGCCTGGAAGCCGCGCGTGTCGGCGGCGCAGTATGCGATCGCCCATTCGCGCTGCGCCGGCACAATTTTGCCCGCGCGAATCGCTTCTTCCACCGTATGCGCAGCGCGTTCACGCGCGCGCTCGGCCTTCAGCGCGTTGAGCTCGGTGAGTGTGCGCTCGAACTCCGCGATTGCAACGTAATGCGCCGGGTCGTGCGCATGCGCGCCGGTGGCCGACGCCGCCGCATCTCCGGCCGCGCGCAGCTCGCGTACTTTTGCGACGACCTCCGCGACCGTCGCGTCGCCATTGAGGCTCAGCAGTTCGCGCAATTCTTGAGTTGGAAATTCCATGCATTCGTCCTTCGTTTCGTTGTCGGCAGCCGCTACTTGCGACGCCGCAATTGCGGTCAAATGAAGGTTGGGATTGTTGCTGAGTCCGGCTCGCAGCAGCCGCGTCACCGCTCCGTCTTTCGGATCGAACTGGAACACCGGCGAGACGTATCGGTACTCGCGCGCCACGATCGAGCTCGCCGCCCGCGCCGTCCACTCGACCCGTCCCCACACCGCGCCGCCGCGCACCTCGAGTTCGCGGATCCATCCTGCCGCCGGAGCGGGCCGTCCCTCGGGCGCGCCGAAATCGGTCGCATGGTCGTAGTCGATCGGCAGGCCCGCATTCATCTGCATCGCCGTGGTGGACGCTATAACCGCGGCCGGATCTTCGAGCCGAAACGGCCCGCGTCCGTCGCGTCCGTAGAAGACCCCCGCCGGCAGCAGCTCGATCCATTCGGGCGGCGCCGTCGCGCCTTCGCCCGATGCTGGCGCGGAGGCGGGCGCACCGGCGGTATCGATCACGAACGAAGGAATCAGTTTGCCCGCCTGCGTCTCGTTTTCACCGCCGGTGCGTGTCGTGAGGTGTTGCATCGAGGCGCATTGTGCATCGCGTTTCGAACTTGCGTAAGGATGAACAGTTCATCCCTGAACTTTTGTGGCTAAGCGGGGTCCCCCGTCCGCTATCTGGCCCCCTTCCGACTATGGGAAGGGTTAGTTGATGATGCGCGCGCGCACCCAGATTGATGAAAGCCAAACAGCAGACCTGTTACGCACGCCATTTAGGCAAAGACCCTGAGAGCAAAGTAGCGCGCCGCGCGCAACTTGCGCTTCTCACTGGGTGCAGGGGTCACCCCGCGCGACGGTGTCCATGCCGCCCGCCGCGCAGGCGATTTTTGCGTTCCAATCATTCCTGACGCCCGCGCTCGCACCACTCGCATTCACTCGCGACTGACTGTACATATCTGCCCACGATGAAAACCGGTTCCCCCGTGATCGAGGTCTCCGCGCTCCGCGTCGAGCGCGAGGCCGTCATTCTCGAATCTATCGATTGGCGGGTTCAGCGCGGCGAGCATTGGGCGATTCTTGGCGCCAACGGCTCCGGAAAAACCTCGCTGCTTCGCGCGCTGACTGGATATCTGCCGCCCACCGCCGGCGAGATTCGCGTGCTCGGCCAAACCTATGGACGCTTCGATTGGCGCGAGCTTCGGACCCGCATCGGCCTGGTCAGTTCGAGCGTGCATCAGATGATGGAAGACACTGAGACCGCTCTCAAAGCCGTCGTCAGCGGCCGCTATGCGCAAATTGGCTACTGGGGCGAGATGCGCCCGGAGGACCGTCGCGTTGCCGGCGCTATCCTGCGCCGTATCGAGGCTTACGATCTACGCGATCGTCCGTGGCGGTTTCTTTCGCAAGGCGAGCGCCAGCGCGTGCTTATCGGGCGAGCGCTGATGGCCTCGCCCAGGCTCATGATTCTCGACGAGCCGTGCGCCGGCCTCGACCCGGTCGCGCGCGAACACTTCCTGCAGTTCATTCAGCGCATCGCCGGCCTCCGCGGCGCGCCCACGATGGTCCTTGTCACTCATCATGTCGAGGAGATCGCCCCGATTTTCTCGCACGTGCTCGTGCTCAAGTCGGGACGCGTGCTCGACGCCGGACCTCGCGCGCGAGTACTCACTTCCGCGACCCTGTCCAGCGCCTTCGCGGCTCCGGTGCGTCTCACTCGCGCGCGCGGCAGATACTCACTCTCGGTTCGCCCCCATCGCGGAACAGTAGTCTGAAGATAGTCACTCCCGACTGACTAGCTAATCGAAAATGCAAAGCGGCGAGCCGTCTGGGCCGCCGCTTTGGTTGCGCTAGTTGTTGTTGCGAGAGTCCGCCTTGCTTGTTACTTCCCGGTACCCGACAGCGGGACCATTTGCGGCGCTCCCGACGCGTTGTCGTTGATGATCAGGTCACCGACCTGCGGGCTGTCATCCGACGGAGCGAACGTGACCTCAACCTTGCAGCTCTTTCCCGGTTTCAATGTCTTTACGCATTGCTTCTTGACGGCGAAGGGTGCCCCAGCCGTCTCGCCGGTGAGGGTTACAGAGATCTTCGACTTCTTCGAGTCGGTGTTCTTGATCGTCACCTCTTTCTTAGCTGTCTTACCAATTTTGGTCTTATCGCCAAAGTTCACTGGATCCGGCTTGATCGACAGCGTGCCCGGCGGCGTTGGTGTTGCCGTGGCGGTCGCCGTCGGAGTTACGGTCGCAGTCCTGGTTGGAGTCGCCGTCGGTGTGCCGCTCGTACTGGTTGCGGTCGGGGTCCCGGATGGCGATACAGTCCTGGTGGGCGTCGCGGTCGCGGTTTTGGTCGCCGTTTTGGTCGCCGTCGGCGTGCCGCTGGTCGAGGTCGCAGTCGCCGTAGGTGTCGCAGACTTGGTCGGCGTCGCAGTCTTGGTTGGCGTCGCAGTCTTGGTCGCCGTTGGCGTCGCGGACTTGGTTGGCGTCGCAGTCTTGCTCGCTGTCGGCGTCGCAGACTTGGTCGCCGTTGGAGTAGCCGTCGCAGTCTTGGTCGCCGTTGGAGGTCCTGTCGTTGGCGTAGCCGTTGCGGTCTTGGTCGCGGTTGCAGTCGGCGTCGCAGTGGCTCCCGTCGGTGTCGAGGTGGGAGTCGGCTTCACGAACGGCGTCGGGCAGGTATTTCCCGCAGGATCGATCACCGTCAGGAACGCCGCGGTGCTCTGGAACTCGTCTGGCGTATTGAAATCGTTGTTAAAGAGCTGGTAGCCGTTCGACGTCACCGGGAAGTCGGTCGAATAGGTGCTGCCGACCACGAAAATCTCGTTGTCCGCCGAACTGAATGCGAGCCCCAGTCCGATGTCCGCCTGTCCCGAACCGCCAAGCAGGGTCGAGAACACCAACTGACTCGCCGCCGCCAGCGACGGATTCAATTCGGACACGAACGCAGTAACCGGGACCTGAAAACCCTCGATCGAGATGCCGCTGCTCTTGTTCGCGGTCTGGCAATTATTCGCGCTCGTTGGGAATGTGCTGGTGAACCCGGTTTCCAACGCCGAGGCCGAGGTCGTCAGGCCCGTCACATAAACTTTACCACCGCTCTCCGCCATCGCCCCGATCGCGTCGCCAGTCCCAAAGGAGCCGATAATCGGTATTTCCACGGCGAATCCCTTTCCGCCGAAGTAGGTCGAATAGTCGATCTGGCTGAGCCCTGACGTGCTGCTCGGCGTCAATTCAGAGATAAATCCTGTCGTCGCCGGAGGACCCGCGAATACTTCGGCCTGGTTGGTGGACTCAAAAGGAGTTGCGCTGACAGGAAAGTTGGTCGAGGCGGTCAGGCCCGCAACCCACACGTTCGACCCGTCGAGCACAATTGCGGTGCCCACGTCACCAATCGAAACCAGCGCGTCTCCATTCCCCGAACCGCCGAGGTAGCTGCCATACGTCAGCACGCCCGAAGTCGTATTGAAAATAGCAACATACGCCATGCTGGTGCTGGTGCCGCCGAGGAATCCGGACTGCGCCGGATGTGCTGACAGAGGTATGTTGTTCGAGAACGCCGCACCGGTGATCGCAACGTCGGTGGCGGATTCCACCGATATGCCGAGTCCGACATCGCCCTCGCTACCGTTGCCTGACCCGCCATAGTAGCTCGAATAAACCGGTAAGGCCGCGCTGCCGTCCGGGCCCACAACCATTATGAATGCGTTGCTCAGTCCGCTACCCATAGCAGTCCCGAGTAGAGGTTGTGCCGCATCTGCCGTCACCACGAACCCGTCGCCGCCGCTGGCTACCGTGCCGCTCGTGCTCTGAGTATTGCCGACAATGTACGCATCGCAATTCGTATCGTCACTTGCGATGCAAGCGGGATCGAGCGCGACCCGTGCCGCCGTCGCATTTTCTCTGCCGGGGATGTAGCACGAGTATTCGAGACTGTCGCCCGTCGCCAGCAGTTCAGTCACAAAGCCCTGGTTGGTCGCCGAGCTTTCGCCGATATTTTTCTGCCCCCACGCTCCGCAGCTTGCAGTGCCGGGAAAAACGTCCGAGGGTGAGTCACCCGACTGGCCCGAGTAGGTCTGTCCGACTACAAACGCATCTCCCGCGCCATCTACCGCGATGCCGAATCCGAGGTCGCCGTCTCCCTTGCCAAGCGCCGCTGCCTTGGTATTGCCGTTAGCGCCGATGTAAGTCGCGTAAATCAACGACGCGCCGTTGCTCTTGGTGGTGTCGAACTTGGCGACGTAGACGTTTGGATTTTGGTTCGGTGGAGAATTGGCACCGAGCAGCGTCGCCTGGAAAAAACCGGCCGCCGGCAGATTGTTCGAGTACGCCACCCCGGTGATGTATGCGTGCGCCGAAGGATCGAGCGCGACGTCGACACCAGTTTCCGAGTCCATCAGCGTCGCGTCGCCCAGGAATGTCGCGAATTGCTCGAGGTTAAGCGGACCGACGCTCGAACCGTTGCCCCCGAAATAGGTCGAGTATGGAATCGTGTCCACCGTCGGATCGATAAACAGCGTCTTGGTGCGATCGTAACTGGCAAGCTGGAATCCGACCTCTCGCGTAGGCACTCCCGCTACTACGGTGCCGTCTTTCGCAAGCTTGAAGCTGCCTTCAACCGTCTTCCTGCTCCCGTCGGCGTTCTGCTGATAGTTCTGCGGCTTGCCGATCTTGATAACTCCGGAGCCGGTCTCAATCACGATATCGCCAGAAGCGGTCTGCGCGGTTTGGGCCGGACCCTCGATCGCAAACTTGATCTTCGACGTGTCCGCTCCCGGCGCCGCGATGAAATCGTATTCGAGCGCGTTCGGCGAGCCGTAATAGATAACATCGACGCCCGGATAAACGTCATGGAATCGCACCCGCCCGAAGGTCGGGATGTCGCGATGCCAGTTCTTTTCCGCCGCTCCTATCAGGTAGTTCACCCGCCCCGGCAGCGGCTCCAGTCCTTCAACTTGCGGATGCTGGTTTGCTCCAACCAGGCGTACTCGCACCGCCGACTCGGTCAGGTTCGTGTCGCCCCCCGCCTTGTACGGGAATCCCGCCGGCATCGGACCCTTGTGAAACTCGCCGCCGATCAGAGAAAACACTGCCGCGTCGTCAGTCAGGAACAGCGAGTAGCGCCCGCTGCGCGCCAGGTAGCGCACGCTCGGATCGACCTGCCCGCGATTAGCTTCGAAGTACAGCGGCAGCCCTGAAATCTTATTCAGCGCTTCCTTGCGCAGCTCCTCCGGATTCTGCGCCCCCGCCGATGCCGGGATCGCCTGCCCAGCCATCGTGGTATCTGCCGAACCGGTTATTGTCGCACCGATTCGCGATCCATACGTCAGGACCAGGAATGCCAACAACGTGACTGCCCCAATCAATACCGCCGCTACCGTCAGCCGCGCCCGCGGCGAAACGCCTGAGTGATAAACAGACATGTGTTCCTCCCTAAATGGAACCCGCCCCTGAAGTTAAAAAACTATTGGCCCGCGCTAAGACTTTACTGCGGACTCAAATCTGTATGATGGCGCTTAGTACCATTACGCCCGTCTAAAGACAAGGATAATCGCCCCGGAGGCCTAAAAACGTCCTATTTAACGCATAGAAATCAGCAGAATGCGTGATTTATGATCGAAAAAAGGTGGATGTAGAGCCTGTCTTGAACAAATCGAAACAGGGCCTGCCGAGGGAGGTTTGAAACCCATCGCGGGTTTCAAATTAAATCAATCACTTACCGACGCCGCTGACCTTGACCATGACCGTTCGATGCTTCGGGTCGCTGCTCTGTATCTCGAGCACGCCCCGCATGCTCCCCTTCGTACTCGGCGCGAACTCGACCGTCACCTTCATCGAGCCGTGCGGTCTCACGATGAATTCCCCACCGTTCACGACAAACGGCGCGCTCTGCGTCGGCACCGCCGCGTCCATCGTCACCGCACTCGCGTTGCTGATTTTCAGCGTGTGGGACTTCGAATGCCCGCCGACCGCAACCTTGCCGAAGTTGATCGACTTCGGACTCAGCTTGAGCTTGCCGCCCGCATCCGGCGTCGGCGATGGTGACGCGGTCGGCGTCGCAGTCGCCGTCGCGGTCGCTGTCGCAGTCACGCTTGCGGTCGCAGTCATCGTCGCAGTCGCCGTCGCGGTCGGCGACGCTGTGCTGGTCGCGGTCGGCGTTGCAGTCGGGGTGGGCGTCGCGAGTATCCCGTCATATACCATCGATCGATTGTTTTGCGTGTCCGCCACGTAGAGATCGATATTCGCATCGACCGCCACCGCCGCCGGCGCGCATATGCTGTCCGCGCCCAGCCCGAACAAATCGCCGGGCGCGATTCCGTTGTCGCATCCCGAAGTCGTAAAATTGTCGGCGTCACCCTGCCCTATCTCCATCGCCGCCGATGTGTCCGAACTGAACGGCGCCGCATACTCGAGCACCCGATCGTTGCTCGCGTCCGCCACCCACAGGTTGCCGATCACGTCGATCATCAATCCCGCCGGCGCGCACAGCGTCGCCACGCCCGGCAAAAACGCGCCGCGATTACACTTCGACAGCGTGAAATCGCCGCCCTGGCCGAACACCCGCGCCGCATTCTGCGTACCCGCGATCGGCGAGTCGATTTCGATCACACGGTTGTTGCCCGTGTCCGCCACCAACAGGTTACCCGACCCGTCGATCGCAACCCCGCCCGGATTGCACATCCCGTGATTACTCGGCGACGGATCGCCCGCCACGCCGTCCGCGCATTGCGTGTCCGAAAAATCCGAGACCGCGCCCTGACCGTACGCTCGACTCGCAATCGCATCGGACGCACCCGGCGGATTGCCCGCTTTCGCAAACTCGAGCACGCGATTGTTGCCCGCGTCCGCTATATAGATGTTGCCCGCGCCATCGACCGCCGACGACGACGGATTGCACAGCGTCGTCGCATTCGCGCCGCTCGGATTGCAGCTGCGCGTCGTGAATACGCCCCCTTGCCCATAAACGAAATCCGCCGTCGCGTCGCCCGCGCCCGACTCTCCGCTGGCCGCGTTGAACGGCGTGTTGTACACCAGCACCCGATTGTTGCCCGCATCCGCAACGTACAGATTTCCCGCCTGATCGACCGCCATCCGCGCCGGACCACACAGGCTGTCCGCGCCTAGCCCGCCCACATCAGTCGCCGCCGCGCCATTGTTGCACTTGAACGAGAACAGATCGGGCTGCCCCAGTACGATATCCGCAGGCTGCGCCGCAACGAACGCCGTGTCGTCCCGCCAGCCGAGCACGCGATTGTTCACGGAGTCCGCGACATACAAATGCCGATTCGGCGGCTGTGAAATCGCATCCACCGCAATCCCACCCGGCGAATTCGCGCCGATCGCATCGACCAGGTTCGGCCCGTTATGCGCTCGATCGACCTGCCCGCCGGCGCCGTTGGCCACCTTATTGCCCGGCGATCCGTACTCGTTGAACTCCAGCACCCGGTTGTTCGCCTGGTCCGCGACGTAAAGATTGTTGACCCCGTCAACCGCCAGCCCCATCGGAAATTGCAGCGACGCCGCATTCGGATTCTGCGCGCCCGGCCCAATCTGAAGATTGAGCAGGTCCGACCTCATCAGCGGCACCGGCTGCGTGTACTCATACACCTGGTTGTGCGACTCCGATGAAACATAAAAATTCTGGTTCGAATCGACCGCCACCCCCGACGGTTGCACCAGGCTGTTGCCCTCGAAAACCAGGTCCGGCGTGACGTTGTTGGTCTGCTCGTAGCCAAACGGGCCGTTATATTCCAGCGCCCGATTATTCAGCGTGTCCGGGACATAAAGATTGTCGCCGACATCGACCGCAATCCCGACCCCGAAAAACGAATCGATGCACAAAGTCGTGGGCGTCGCGCTTCCCCCCTGGTTGCATGCTCCACTGACCAGGTCCGGCTGGCCAATCGCAACGTCCGCCGTCGCGTCGCCAAAATTTCCCGGCACCCCCTTCACCGCCGTCATCGGGATCGGCGAGAAAAAAATTAGCGCGCGATTATTGTTCCCGTCGGCCACGAACAGATTACCGCTCGCATCGATCGCGACCCCCTGCGGACTATCCAGGCTGTCCGCGCTGAGGCCGCCTTCATTCGCCGTATTCGTAATGAAGCTCCCCGCCTGCCCAAATACGACGTCCGCCGCGAAATCGCTGGTCTGTTCGGATGCGGCCAGCGCCGCGAACGGATCTTCGAACACCAGCACCCGGTTGTTTTGCGCGTCGCCGACGTACACCCGATGGGCCACGTCGAACGCGACTCCGATCGGCCTGCATAGCCGCGTCGGGTCCGGCGTCGGCGCGTTCTGATTGCATCCGGACGAGTTGAAATCCGGCTGCCCGATCACGATGTCCGCGGCGCCGCCCGACGCGAATGCCGACGCGCTCTTCCACCCCATCACGCGGTTGTTCTGCGAGTCCGCCACGATCACGTGGCCGTTGGCTTTGTCGATTGCGACCCCGGCCGGCGCGTTCATTCCGATCGCGTCGACAAAGTTCACCTGGTTCTTGACGAAATCGATCTGCCCTAGAACGCGGTCCGCGATTGACGCCCCAACTCCCGCGCGCAACGCCCCATGCACAGTAGCCACGAGTACGCCCGCGACAATCACTGAAAAGACGATCCCGCCAGTATGCAATCCGGGGCGCACACGCCCTCCTTCGCCCACCTGGGGATGCGACTTCCGACTCAGTGCATCTGTATGAAGATTAAACGGAAGACGATGTCAGGCTGCGTGTTAACTACTTGTCAGCCACAGCATAGCCCGATGTGTACCGCCGCCGAACTTAACCGAAGTGCCGCAAGGCACAATTTCTCCACTATTGCCCCTTCCCTCGAAGGAAACTTAC
Source organism: uncultured delta proteobacterium (assembly GCA_963850125.1). Lineage (GTDB taxonomy): Bacteria > Desulfobacterota > Binatia > Binatales > Binataceae > Binatus. The sequence continues at coordinate 594,314 of CAWKKB010000010.1, forward strand.
TCCCCAACCATCCGGTCCTGGGATCCGGTTCCCCTTGCCTCGAGGGAAGGGGTTAGGGGTTAGGTTCCCCTCATCCTCTACCAAGCAGAGAAAATTCCTCGCCTTGTGATCTAAGGCTTCAAAAACTCCGCGAAGGTCGCCGAGATGATCGCTTTGGCCAGCACTGGCGAAAGCTCCCGCTCCCGCGATGCGGCCGAGGCCATCGCAACCTGCGCGGCAACCGTCAATAGCGCGGCGGTATGTCGATCCATCGCGTGCAGAATTCTCGACTCGATCGTAGTAAGGACGGCTCTGAGCGCGGAAGCAGTAAGCTGTTTCCCTTCTTTTGGACTAGCCATTGTTTTCCCCCTCGAGACACAAAAAAAAATTGCGATCACCCAACACCATTGCGCGCCCTTGGCACCCAACAATACCAATGCTCCAATTCACAGCGCCAGCGCCGTCCCAGTTTCGCAACCATTTCGGCGCTACTACCGCACGCGCTAACAAACGGTCACGTACCGCGCAGAGTCTTCCGCCGCTGATAGACCCTGAGAGCAAAGTAGCGCGCCGCGCGCAACTTTGCGCTTCTCACTCGGTGCAGGGGTCACCCCCCCGCGACGGTGTCGATGCCGCCCGCCGCGCGGGCGATTGATCCCCTTATGGAGATTCCATCGGCTTTGAGAAGTATTTGCGTAATTTTTCAATGCTACTTTCTCAGTAGGGCTTGGGTTCACCGCATCCACCGTCACCCTGCAAAATAGCCGCGCCCCGTCCGGGAGGAGACGGGGCGCGGCTGGCACTCAGGACGATAAAACGCGAGACCTAGTACCTCCAGCTATTGTAGCCGTAAGGCACTCCACACGACCGCTCCGCGCGATGCAGTTGATAGAGCAGGTCGGCTGCAGCCGCCGGATGCCCGGTGTATTCGTCATGCCGGTACACGTTGCGAAGATGCTGCGCCCAGGCGCATGCTCCGCCACCGTAGCCGCGCGGCATTACCCATCCGTTAGCCGCGTAGTCACGATCGTGATCGTAGTAGTCGTGAGCGTAATCGCGGCCATAGCCCCGATAGTCACGGCCGTCATGGTTCCAGTCACGACCGTCGTTGCGATAAACCCGCGAGTCACGAGTCGCCACTGCCGGCGCACCCTTGTAACCGTGGCCGTTGTCGCGAGCCTCATTGTGAATGGCAACTGCCGGCGCTGCGGTACGAGTCTCGACGCGGGCGCTGTGCTCTTCGCGGCCCTCGTTCCGATTCATATTCGCTGGCGCTGCGTTGCGGGTTTCGATACGAGCGCTATGCTGCTCGTGCGCTTCATTATGAACGGCCGGCGCACTATGCGCCGACGCATTCGACCGCGATTCGTTGGGACGCGATTCCGATTGCGACGCCTGCCGTGAATTGTTCTTGCCGCTATCGTGATTATTCTGTGCAGCGGCCGCGATCGGCATCGCGAGCATCGCCACCCCAATCAACCCCGTCATTAGATTCTTGCTGAATTTCATAGTTGGATACCTCATACCGACCTGAAAAAGCATCAAAGATGCCAATCGCTTCCCCAGAAAAAAGTCCTTGAAAACCAATTGCTCTTAACGACCGAACAACACAAAACCACCGTAGAACAAAGAACTCAGCAATTTTTGCTATGCCCCAATCCGGACAAAGAATCCCCCAAACCCGCCACTCCCGAGCCACCTGTATATACGTTTAAAAATGTCGCCATTTCCCCATCGACCCTGAGAGCAAAGTAGCGCGCCGCGCGCAACTTTGCGCTCTCACTGGGTGCAGGGGTCACCCCCCGCGACGGTGTCGATGCCGCCCGCCGCGGATGCGATTATTGTCTCATGGAGATTCGACGGCATCATTTTCATCGCCACTTTCTTGATAGGTTCTCCCCATCGATCGCAATTTCGACGTCATCACTTTCTTGCCTCCCTCACCGATAAAGCTTCACCGGCGCCACTCCCGCCCGAAAGGCCGTCGCCGACAGAACCATGCGCGGCACCGACGAGCAGTTCATCGCCGGCGCGTGCAGCATCATCGGATGCACCAAAACCACATCACCGGCTTCTCCGATCATCTCAACCACCCGCACCTCAACTCCGTCGATTGAGGTCCCCTCGCGCATGAACCGCCGAACCCGGTCCGCTGTCTCATCCCTCGAGCACACCGCTTTCACCCACGGATACGCGCGAATCAGCCGCTTCCGCGCCTCGGCGGAAGGAACGCTCTCGCCCTCACTGACAACATTTTCGAACAACCTGGGAGAACCGGCGATGAAAACCGTTCCTCCCCCGCCTGCCGGCACGTCTGCCAGGCACGTGAAGATCCGCACGCCCGCAAGTCCCGACGCCGACAGCGATGCCGGGAAATCCAGATGCCAGTTGCTGCACGGAACTTCCCAAAGGTCCTTCGATTCAGGAAACGTCACCAGTAACGATCCCCATCGCTCCGGCCGCTGCCAGTTTCCGGGACCCAGCAGGTCGTCGATTGCGCCACGCACAACACCATTGCCGACTTGCTCGAAAGTCACCGACTTGGGCAGGTGATGCGTCCCCATGAACCGATGGGCGCCGCCAATCTGCTGCACTCCTCCGTCGCCGCGGCTCTGAGGCTCCGGCCAGGTATCCGGCGCCCCGCGATGGATATGATAGCGGTCGCGAAGGCAATTCCAGACGGTCCGCAGCATTTCCTCAGCCGCGGCTCCCGCAACCGCGCCGGGCATTCGGACCATTCCGTATCGATCGAATTCATCGCGCTGTTCCGCAGTTAGCATAAGCTCCCGACCCTCCCTCTAAGATTACATTCATCCGAAATTAAAAAACGAAAACGCCCCGTGCCTGCCCATCTCTGATGGACAAACACGGGGCGTCCCCGTGTACAGGCCTGCTCAACACAAAAAAGCAAGCACAGATATTTTCAGCAGAAGCGAGCCACAATCACGCCCGCGAATAATCTACCTTATGCCACCGTCCCCACCCACTTACAACCCTTATCCAACCCTATCAAGAAAGTGGCAATGAAAAATGCACAAATGCAATCAAAGCCGTCTATCAGAGAATAATCGCCTGCGCGGCGGGCGGCAGGGGGTGACCCCTGCACCCAGTGAGAAGCGCAAAGTTGCGCGCGGCGCGCTACTTTAGGATCACATCGGGTGATTCCCAAGCTAATCAAAGGAAATGTTCTCGATTTCATGCGATAGGAATTGAGCGTTATCGGTAACGCTATCTTCATCTCTTCGCTCATTGGATCCAGCCCCGATCCTGGAATCTGATTCTAAGCTGCACGGCAATCTCGTCGGCGGTCGCCTTCGCTCTGCCCTCGAGTCCGCTCCGTCCGCTCGTTTCGCCATAGATTTTCGCCCCGCCCACAACGATCAGGCCGATCGGGTTGGCCGTGGCAATCGCCACCGCGGCGGGCACGACCATTCCGGGGGTTTGGTTTCCCGAAGAGCTAAGCGTTCCCGACCCCAGTTTGCGCCATCCTTGCGGCGTGACCGCGTAACCTTCAACCACAGTATCCATCTCCGAAGTCCCGGCGCCGAATCCGATCACGAAGCGCTGGACCATGCTACCCGTGCCTCCCCCTTGTACCGAGACCAGGTAACCGCGGATCACACCATCTCCCACTTGCGGCGACGATCCCGGGCCGGCCTGCACTGCGGAGAGGCCCATCGCGTTGATATCCGCGACCAGCTCCTGAGCGATAAGCGCGCCGAGCTGACGCCCTTCTTCGACCTCCGTTGCCGTCGGTGGCGTGCTCGGTGTACCTACCTGACCTCCGATTGAGGAATTGGCCGGCATGTCGGCAGGGTTGGCCACGAAATTATACACCCAGATGCGATTAGGCCGTGGGAGCCCCGGGCTGCTCATCGGTGTTTGTTGGGTGACGTTGGTCGAAGCGCACCCGGCTACAACAACCAGCGATAGCAGACACAGAACGATACGGCTAAAAAACTTCATCACGAACCTCCTCAACGCAGTTAGTACATCGGAATCTTCCTCGAAGTCGTCGAGCATGTGTGCGAATGACTTGGCCACTCTGTCTGCGAAGTGCCGCTCTGAGTCTCGCCGCAAAACGGCCCTGTTCAACTGCAGCGATAACCTGCTGATTGTCAAATTGATTCTGCATCCACGTCGCCACCACCGACAACGCGCGAGGCAAAGGATCCGGGATTCTTCGCTACGCTCTGAATAACACAAAGAGCGGCCGGCCTCCCTTCGAGGCTCACCCTCACCTGCGCAAGACGCAGCCTCTCCCGCAACTAAGCGGGCGAGGCGATTAAGATGTCGCGCGGAACGTAACATCCTAACTGGGGCGAGAGGTAGGTACTTCACCGACGCCCGGCCCCAATCCCCCCGAGGAACCTGAGAGCGAAATGTCGTCCTCGACATTTCGCGATTTCTTTCACCGGGTGCAGGGGTCACCCCTGCCCAAGGAAGCTTGAAACCCACGGCGGGTTTCATTCCAATTAAGTTCCCCCTGCTTTTGTAACCTCCCCTCTTCACCTGCTAATCTTCTCCCCGAAAATCGCCCTAACCATCGGCACCGGAAAGGAGACCGTGACCATGACCATCAAAGAGCGCATCGGGTTTGTGACCCTGACCCTCGCCGCCGCCTTCGTCGGAGGCGCCGTGTCCGGCCATATTTTCGCCGCTCGCACCGTCGACGCCGCCAACGCCCCCAGGATGATCACCGCGCAGAAGTTCATGCTCGTCGACAGCCGCGGCAAGACTCGCGGCGAGTTCAATGTCACCCGCGGAGGCGTCGCGCAAATCGCGGTCTTCGATGGGACCGGCACCCTGCGCGCCGGCCTCGGCGTCGCAAGGGACGGTGCCCCGGCCCTCGGCATCTACGGTCATGACGGCAAGCCGCGCGCCGAAGTCGGCCTCACCAACAGCGTGGCGCGAATCGTCCTCTTCGACGCTGACGCGAAACCCCAAGCCACCCTCGGCGTCGCTCCCGACGGCCAGTCCGGTCTCGGCCTGATGGACAAGGACGGCAATCCGCGCGCCTCGATCATCGTCGCGACCGACGGCACTCCCACGCTCCGCCTCGGCGACGCGAACCACGGACGCATCGGGATGGATCTGACGCCCGACGGACGCCCCGGCCTCGCACTGCTCGGCACCGACGGCAAGACCCGCGCCTCGCTCACGCTCAATAGCGACGGTGCCGGCGCGCTGACGTTGTTCGACGCCAGTGGCAACCCGGTCAACTCTGTCCCCTGATTCGCTCTTCACCGGGCGGCCCGAAACGGCCGCCCTTTTTTTCGCCACATCGATCCGGTGAACGGTGAAAAAGTGAAGCGTGAATACTGAAAAAGTGAAAAAGGAACTGATGCCGCAACGCCCGATTACTTCGATCGTCCTCTTGCTTTTGATTGCTGCCTTCTCAGCCGCGCTCGCTGGATGTGGTTCGATACAACCACCGCCGCCGACGCCCGAGCAGCAGGCCGAACAGCTGGAGCCGATGCTCGCGGCGGCCGGCTTCCGAATGCTCCCTGCCGACACTCCCGAGCGTCAACAGAAACTCCAGTCGCTGGTTCCGCTCCAGGTGCTCTACTATGTCGGCAAGACCGGCAAACTCCACTACTACATGGCCGATCCGTTCTACTGCAAATGTATGTACGTCGGCAGCGAGGAAAATTATCAGCAGTACGAAAGGATGAAACTCAACCAGCAGTTGGTAGCAAAGGAAGGCGAGGTCTCGCGCCAGCAGCTCGAAGCCCAGCAGATGGAGGATATGGACTTTCAGGAAGAGATGTTCAATCCATACGGCCTGGGCCTGGCCGGTCCGATGGGCCCCGCGATCTACTGGTGAGATCCTATTCCCCTTTCCAGAGGGGATTATGTTGGGCTTGACACTCGTAGCGTGTCTTGTGCTATGTTTTACCAGACAGGCCGGTGTTCTATCTTCAGAGATCGTGGTTTAAAGCACTACGTTTCGATCAATTTGTGCACACGAACGGAAATCTTGTGGTCTGCTCGGAACCCAATAGGTGCAAATGTCGGAGAAGTACCTTTGCCCATCGAGTCCTTTGTACCAAACACAGCCAACGGCATAGAGGAGTTTGCCGGTGCTAGCTTCATCCACATTTTCTCCAGCCGCAGGAAGCCAATTGGGCTCGGACTCTGTAACATCGCTACCTTGAACCGCAGCCAACGGCGTTCGCTCCAAATCGTCTGGAGGGTTCTCTCGATTGTTGCATCTGGCCTCCACCGGCGGAGCCTCGTTTGGATTTCGCAGTTCAATGCTTCCGGCCATCGCGACTTCAAGAGCTATCGACCTGCCGAAATTTCTTGCTCTCACATGGACTTCAATTGGAATGTTCCCTTTCCGTGCTACGGCCTCCACGCCATTTGGTATTACTACGGCACGATTAATCATTACTTCTTGCGCTACGTTGTTAGCGATCAGCGCACTTTGCCTGTGAGCCTCGCAAGCATAGACGATTACCGCGATCATGGTGATCGTAAGAATCGCGGCATTCCATTTGTCAACGCCATTGGGTTTGTGTGCGCGTTCATTCTGATCTACTTCGGCGGTTTCGGACATATTGCGTATCCCCCTTTTGAGATTAAGCGTTTGATTGTTGGCGTAGTATTCGTCATCGCTGGATTATTAGTAGTCGCCTTGACTTGCGCGTTTGCTGAATCGGCGTGGGTGACAGGCCGGTCGCTAAAAAAATGCTTCGCCACTTGGTGCACGTTCGAAGTGTCCTTGGATGCTTCCTTGCGGAAGGAACAGTTGTTGATCGTCAGTAGTTACGAACACCCAGAGTCTCCTTTCTATAAAATTGGCCCCGAATTGATCGGAGTATCCGAAGCAAGCAGCAATGTAGATTCCGTACTGGCCGTCTCTGGTTGGAGGGGTCGCTGCTTCGTTTACAGTGTGGAGTCGCCACTGCGACAGAAATGGAATATTTGGAAGGAGAACTGCGTCACCTTGAATGAATGCGTGCGCAGACGCTGGGTTGCAGGAATTCCAACTTTCTCTGTCAACGGCAACATTTCCGACCGACATTACAAGGTCCAGCGCCGAACCTTCGTTAACAGCCGCCGAGCGACCGCCGTTCGCGGTCGTTACCTCGACATCAATATGCGCGGACTTAGCGCTATCAAAAACAAGGGGGCCTTTCGCTCGTACGTCAGTGATATCCACCCATGGACGTTCAGACAGACGAAATTGGGCGTCGCTTTCGAGATTGGCTGCCTGAGCGGCTTGAGCTTGAGTCTTCGCAGCATTAGCGGCATCCACGGCGGCGCTAACTTGAGCCCGCGTTTGTTCCAGCGCGCCCTTTGCATTTCGCCAGAGTCCGTAAGTGAGTGCGGCATAAATGGCAGCTACCAAAAGCGCCCATTTTTCCAAACGATAGCGCCGTTTCTCGAATGCGCGGTTTTGTTTTTCGTTGGCGCGATACTCTTCGATAAAGGTTTGGGGTATGAAGACGCTGACTGCGTAGCGGGGATTATCGTACTTGCTGGGTTCGCCCTGAGTACCTACGGTTTTATTCTCGTTCTTGATTCCCCCGTCTTCTGGCACTTGGTTTCCCCTTGAAGGCGATTTTTGCGACGGTTTGTTTTCAGTCCCACTTTGTCAGGATCAACGCGTACTAGGTGTTTGAGTGCCTCATGGAACGTCAGCGGATGGAGTGAGATGGGTTTTGCTTTCGGCATAGTACTACCCTTCGCGGGAACGGCAATCGGAATTGTCCGCCCCTGTCCACAACTAGATGGCTGGCCTTGTCTGGCTGAGGTTTCCGCCAGTGGGCTGACCTCAGCATCCTCCTATCACGTCGAAGAAAATGTTCTCGTTGTTGCGATTGTTGAATCGATACTGAAACTCGGCGAGATACAGCGGCAGATATTTCTTGCTCACGTTGTGATAGGTGCCGAGCACGCCGCGCTTGAGCAGCGACCAGAACGATTCAACGCTGTTCGTATGGACTTCGCCGCGAACGTATTCGTTCTCGCTGTGCTTGATGACTTCGTGCGGCATCGCCCACTTGAGATAGCGATAACCGGAGTGTTCATCAGTCGCGACCAGTTTCACTTTGTCGCTGACGGTATCGCGCACGAACCGAGTCAGCGTTTCGGTATCGGTGTTCTCGATCATCTTGCAGACCACGTTGCCCTTACGGGAGATCGCCCCAATGACAGGAATCTTACCAGCGGTTCCGCGTCCGCCCTGCTTCTTGTTGAAGTGGCGATTCTTCTCTTTGCCGCCGATATAGGTTTCGTCTACTTCGACCGTACCGAGCAACTGAGCCAAGCCATCGTCCTTCATCGCTGCGCCAATCCGCCTCACCATGTACCAAGCCGTGCGATAGTCGCCCGATCCAATCTGGCGATGAATCTGAAGCGCGCTGATTCCCTTCTTGCTCTGAGTCATCAGGTGGATCACCTGAAACCAGATCGAGAGGGGATAATTGGTGTTCTCGAAAATGGTTTTGGTAATGACGCTAAAGCGGTAGCCGTTCCGTCCGCCGCAATCCTTGTTCTTGCAGACCCAGTGCCACGGCTTCGACGCCAGCGCGTACACCTTCTGGCTCTTGCAGCGCGGGCATTCGACGCCGTTGGGCCAGCGCATATCCCGCAACAGCGTTTTGCACGCATCCTCATCGCTGAACTGTTTCATCAACTGGGCGAGAGCGATGTTCGGCTGAGTGCAGAGCGGCTTGCCAGCTTCAACTTTCTTGTCCATGAGGTAAATATAGTGATTTCACAGACGAGTGTCAAGCCCAACATAATCCCCTTTCCAGAAAGGAGAGGGGTCAGGGGTGAGGTCGCCTGAAACGAGAGTGGTTAGTTGATCATTCACTACACGCACCCGGACGGATGAAAGCCGAACAGTACATCTGTAGCGTACGCCATTTAGCCATTGACCCTGAGAGCAAAGTAGCGTGCCGCGCGCAACTTTGCGCTTCAAGCTGGATGCAGGGGTCACCCCGACGGTGTCGATGCCGCCCGCCGCGCAGGCGATTGTTTGCGTTATTTTTCATTCCCACTTTCTTGATTGGGGCGACGCGCGCGATCCAGGATTCTGCGTCTGCTAGTGATTATTCGACGCTGCGCTGAAAAAAATGAAGTTTGACGCTTTTTTCGAGCGATGCGGTCGGCAATGGCCCGAGTTTGCCGACGCGCGCCGCCTCGCCCGCTCGACCCATCCGGCCGACCGCTCGCTCTCGCATATCCTCGGCGAAATCCCCGGGATGGCCACTGAGAACAAGCTCCGCCTCCTCAATTGCGCCGTCGCCTCACTCGACGCCGGCGAAGTCTACGTCGAAGTAGGATGCTACAAAGGGGCGAGTTTGGTCGGCGCCGCAGCCTCGAACCCGGATGCGCGCATCTTCGCATGCGACAATTTCTCGCAATTCGACGGCGCCGCCGACGCACTCCGCAAAACCCTCGACGCGCACACCGCGCCCGGCCAGGTCACCTTCCACGATATGGATTTCCGCGACTTCCTCGCCGCCGCGCCATGGCGTCCCGCGCGCATCGGCGCGTACTTCTACGACGGCGGCCACTCCTTTCACGATCAATACGACGGTGTAGCCCTCGCCATCGAGCACCTGGCCGACGACGCAATAGTAATCATCGACGATACCAACAAACGCGCCGCCCGCTCCGCCAACAACCTGGTCGCGCGCGCCCTGTCCAATTTCAAACTGATTCTTGATCTCCGCACCCCGCGCAACCATTCCCCCACCTGGTGGAACGGCATCCAGGTCTACCGCTACCAACGGCATCTGAACGACGCCGCAGCAAAATTCCCCAACCCAGGCTTCGCAATCCGAAAACTCATCTACGACGATATCTTCCTGGAAATGAAACACCGCCGCCGAGCCCGCCGCAAAGCCCGTGCAAAACCCTAACAGACCTAAGTGGCGCGGGCCGCCGTGCCCGCGCCTCTCAAAGGCGGGAAGCAGAACAGCATTTAATCTATGGGCCCAGAGCAAAGTAGTGCGCTGCGCGCTACTTTGCGATTGACCCCGGGTGCAGGGGTCACCCCTGCCGAAGGAAGCGTGAAACCCACCGCGGGTTTCACATTAAATCAAGTGATCTGCCCTTCCCCCACTTCCCTAATCGCCCCCAGCACCTCCTCCCCCTCCTCAGCCGCCGCAATCCCCAACTTATCCAGTATCGTCCTCTGCGAAACTCTCAGCCCTCGATCCGCCAGCATCGCGACCACCTCCGCGAAGACTTTCACGTCGCTGTCGTCCGGCAGGCCGAGCTCGATCTTCGGATACCGCTTCTGCGGCCCCATGTTCAGCTCGACGATCGGCCGCACCAAATCTCGCGCGAGCGTCGCCGCCAATCGCCGTGCATCCGCATTCAGAATGTCGCGACGCACTCCTTCATGTACCTGTGCTGCCGCTCGGGACCCTCCTGCATTAGGCATTTCAGTAGTCAATGTCTGCCCGAGCACTGCCTTACTCACTTGCGCATCCAGGTATTGACAGAATCGCTCATACAATTCAGCGCTACCACTTTGATGCGCCTCGGTAAACTCTATTACCATCGATTCCGGCATTATCGCCGCCGCATCAGTGCCTATTCGCGATACTGCATTGAGTAATGCTAACTTATCTTGTTCGGAAGCCCCCGGATGGTATTTGCCGACTCTCAATGGCTGCCCGAATACCTCAGTGAACGTTACCCAGTCCTTGAGTACGTAGTTCTTGAACAGGTACGCCCACCCGGCCGCGCGCGCCAATCCTCCGCGTATCGGCAACCCGGCTTTCGCCTTCGCAAAATGGGTCACGAACTTGTACGGCGCCAGCGGTGCCGTCATCGGCTGTATCCCGATTCCCGGACTCATCGCCGAATACATTCCGCGGCCTCCGAAATGCGTCGGCAGGCGCGCCTGCGCGTCGCTCTCGACCGGAATCATTTCTCCCTTGAGCGTGCGCACCAGGATTTCCTCGCCCGAAATCCAGTCGAATGCGAACCAGCGCGGGTCACGCCACTTGAGCTGCGCGGGAAACCACTCTCTCCCAGACGTATCCCACATTATCTCAGTCGCCGAAAATCCCTTCCCGATTGCGTCGAGCACGTCAAACAACACGCTATCGAGCTGTATCGGCCCGTCGCAGATCATCTCACGCACCATCGCCGCCGCCCGTTGATCCTCCGACGAATTGGAAGCCGCCCGGATGACGACATCCAGCTGCGCAGCTGCATTCTTGCGAGTGCTGAGCACGGCCAGGTAATGCAGATCCTTTTCTTCAATCTCCTCGGCCAGCTCGAGATACAAATAAGGATCACCAAACTCGGCTTCGCGCAGGATTTGCGTCAATCGCTCGGGCGTGAGTCCCATCGACGGATGCATCACCGAATATATATTACGCACCCCGGCCATCGTCGGCGCTGCCTGCTCTTCGCGCAACATTCCAGTATCAACTTCGCGCCCGTAAGCATCATAGAGTGTCATAGTTGTTCTCCAACGGTACTAGTCAGTTCGAGATTCTTTGGTAGCGACTTCGCTAATCTTCAAAAACCACTCGCCGCCGCATCGATGGCACGGTTGCGGAAGTCGGATGAGCGCGAGGACAAACTCATACCCGCACTCTTCGCACTTCCATTTCCAGTAGCTATTCATTGTTACTACCTCTCCCTTCGGGAGAGGTAGCGCTCCCGCGCGAGTGAGGGAGCCTGCCATCAAGAGTTACGCATGCCATTACCCATCGACCCTGAGAGCAAAGTAGCGCGCCGCGCGCAACTTTGCGCTTCAAGCTGGGTGCAGGGGTCACCCCTGCCGCCCGCCGCGCAGGCGATTATTTGCGTTATTTTCCATTACCACTTTCTTGAGGGGGATCAGGTTCCTCAAAACCCCCTCACCCTCCCTACTCCAATCTCATCCTCCGCCGGCGCCGCCCCAAAAGGATTCCCCCGCCCCTCGAAACTCTCCCGCTTCCCCACCCCGCGAGCCGAAATGTACGCGACCTTGCCGGCCTCCGCGCGCGACGCGAAGAACGCGAGCGCCGCCGCCATCGCAGAGTCGCCATGCCGTCCTTTGCCGTCGCTGCCCGCGCGCCGCTCCGAAATCTTCGCGACTCCCTGTTCGAGCACGATCGCGCGATGGTCTGCGAGGACGTCCGCGTCCTTTGGAATCTCGATCGTGCCGTCCTCGAACGCCGCTTTGTAGCGCGGCATATTTTCGCGGTACCACGACTCCGACAGCATCACCTGCACGATTCGAGCGCCGTAACGCTGCGCCGCGGTTTCCGCCAGGTACTGTCCGTTACCGCGTGCGTCCATCGCGCCGGCGGTGAATCGCGGCAGCCGATCGATGATATAAAAGAGCACCTGCTCCTGGTTGCGAAACGGGATATTGCGCAGCTCGACCACGAACGGCGTCCGCCGCGTCAGGTCCTGTCCGATTTGCAGCGGCCATATAACAGTCAGGTCTCCGGAGCGCCCGAAGTCTTCGCCGAAAAAACTCGCGAGCGCCGGATCGAGCGCTCCGAGCGCCGGCGCGATATTGTCCTCGCACCACGCCTGCGTTTCGGAATACCGATATGCCTCCGGACGCCCCGAGAATTCCGCCGGCATCTCCCACCGCAGAATAGGAATCCCGGCCTTCATCCGCGCTTCGATCAGCACCGAGCTCAGGTACGCTCCCGACGACGCGCGCGGGACGCAAAACAATTCCTCGCCGACGTTATCGCCGTAGTAGTCGACTATCTGCTGACGCCATTCGCGCTGCTTCTCTTCGCTCCACTCGGTTTCAGTCTGCTCGCAGATTTTTCTGTATAGTCCGTCCGCTAGTGCCTCGTCGAAAGTCGTACGATGGAGTGAGTATGGCCTCCGACCCGCCCGAATCTCACTGACTAGTTCATTGAATGGATTATGCGCCCCGTTGTGAGTACTGATTATCCGCACCAAACCGCCCCACATGGTAAACGCGAGTGCAGCTTTCAGCAGTCCCGCGAGGTCTTCATGGAACGCGGCCTCGTCTATCACGGCGCATCCATCTTTGCCGCGCAGGTTCGATGGCCGCGACGAAAGCGCGACGATTTTATGCCCCGACGCGAACCGGATCCGATAAGCCAGGATGGCGCTGCGCTCATCGTCGAGCACAATTTCCTCGATCGCCTGCGCGGCGCGGTTGAAGCGATGGGCCCATCGGGCGGCGGCCTCGATAAACTCGAGCGCCATGTCCTTGTTGTAGCCGATATACCAACCGTCGATTCCAGCCCGCCCGGTGGTAGCAGCCCCAAGCGCCCGATCGGCAGCCTCAGTCCAGGTAATCCCAATCCGCCGCGATTTCTCGCTGACCTTGACCTGCGACTGATCAGCCAGCCACCGCCGTTGATAAGGAAGTAGTATTGAAAGTGGTTCACTCATTGGCATTGGCTAATCGATCCAATTGAGAAATAGAAATTCCTTTCCTCTCCCTGTTGGGGAGAGGATGAAGGTGAGGGTCCTTATGCAGCGTACATCTTCCCGCACGCGAGTCAGGATTCCGGCCGCTTTAAGGGACTCATTCATCAGTTATGTCTATTCCATCCAATCGAATAATAGACATTCCTCTCTCTGCCATTCCTTTCCTCTCCCTGTTAGGGAGAGGATGAAGGTGAGGGTCCTTATGCAGCGCGCATCTTCCCGCGCGCGAGTCAGGATTCTGGGCCGCTTTACGGAACTTGTTTTTCTCCTCGACGGATCGCAAACATTGGAAACGATGCGCCCCATCGAATCTCCGCAGCACAACGCCCGGCGCTTGCGTCGCGATCAAACCGATGCGGAACGGATTTTGTGGCGGCATCTGCGTGATCGGCGGTTGCGCGGCGCCAAGTTTCGACGTCAGTTTCCGATTGGGCCGTACTTCGCTGATTTTTGCTCGACCGAGCGGCGGTTCATAGTCGAGCTTGATGGGGCGCAACATCTCGATAGATCGCGAGAAGATGAAGTCCGCACCTCCTTTCTCAAGTCGGAAGGCTATCGAGTGCTTCGATTCTGGAATAGCCAGGTCCTTGAGAGTGTCGAGGAGGTTCTTGGCTCGATCGACGAGTGCCTGAGGGGCGCGAAGACAGCGTGAGAAGGAGAAGGAGCAGAATCCTGACTCGCGCGCAAAAGATGCGCGCTGCATAAGGACCCTCACCTTAATCCTCTCCCTAACAGGGAGAGGGGAAGAACCTTCGCCGCGCGACACTTTCATACCTCAAATCTCCAATGACACCGCGCGTACAGGAAAAAAGAATGTGGCCCTCTTCTCCTGTTTCCTCCCCCTGTTAGGGAGAGGATTAAGGTGAGGGTCCTTATGCAGCGCGCTTTTTTCAGCGCGCGGATCAAGATTCTTTCTTTCTGCCAACAACTTACCCCTCAAATCTCCAACGACACCGCGCGTACAGGAAAAAAGAATGTGGCCCTCTTCTCCTGTTTCCTCCCCCTGTTAGGGAGAGGATTAAGGTGCGGGTCTTTGTGCAGCGCGCTTTTTTCGGCGCGCGGATCAAGATTCTTTCTTTCTGGCGATAACTCACCCTAGATCTCGAGCAACACTGCTTTGATTTGTGCGGCCGCATCCTTGCTCAGGCCTTTGGTGCGGGCTTCGTCGACTTTTTTTTCTGCTGCTGCTACTCCGGCGCGGGTGCGTTCGGTCCATTTTTGGTGGTCGGTTTCGGCTTTCACCAATCCTGAGACGCAGCGCGCGAGGGCGGCGACGTTTACGGCAGCGACAGTCGGACTGGTGCGCTTTTTTTGGCTGGTTTCTTTTTCTTTGGCGACGACCAGGATTTCGAAGAGGCGGGTTTGCACCAGTCTCATCAGAGCGCCTTGCATTTGCGCGTCGTCGCCTTTGAATTGTTCGCAGACCATTCGCGCCTGCTCTGTGGCGAGGCGGACCGAATCGAGTTGGCGTTCAAATTTGTGGCGGTAGTCGTCGATGCATCGGTGCGAAATCTCGAATCCGTTGTCCGCCAGCCATTTGCACAGTTGCAGCGAGGTATGCATCGTGCCCTCGCTGAGGAACTGGTCGAGCTGCACTTTGAGGTCGCGGGGCATCCGCTTGATCTTCCAGGTCTTTGGAGGAAGAGGCCGGTAGGGCACTCGTTTGGGATGCCCGCCGGGTTTCTTCTCCTTCTCGCTGTTCTTCTTCATCGCCGCCCTCACCAGTATTTGCGCGGGCGCGCGACTCCCGCCGGCGACGGGAAGTTGTACTCGACCACGTCGACCCCGCTGGCCGTGAGTTTCGCGAACCAGGTCTCGCTGTCTTCGCCTTCGAGTTCGAGCAAGCCCAGGTCGCGCAGGTATGAGAGTTCGCGCCGGACAGTGTTGAGCGATAGCGACAGCTTGATATCGGCGAGCACGCGCCAGATTATCTGCTCCGAGACCGCTATCGGGCGTCCGGCGTCGACTACGCGCAGCATCCGCCAGCGCGCTTCCTCGCGATTCTTTTGTTCGAGATCAATTGCGTCCGGCATATAGCCTTTCCTTTACCTCTGCGATTTGCTCGCGCATTTCTTCGCGCATCGCGTCCAGCTTCGCGTCCAGCGTGCCGCTGAACCTGATCCAGTCCTCTCGGCGCACGTACTCGAGCGGCAGATTCACCCGCAAATCAGTCAACTGCTTTTCAAGATCGTCGACCCGGCCCGAGTCGCGCAGATGCTGTTCGTCGCGCCGCTTCAACAGCCATTGAATTGTGCTCGCGTTGACCGCGAGAAACGCGATAAAAGCCCCGACCCATCCCGCGCTATCGCCCCACTCCACTCAGATGACCTCTTTTTTCAGTCGCAGCATTTGCACCGTCTAAGGCCGCGCTCCGTTGTCGCGCGCCCCTGGTTCCCCTTCCCTCGAGGGAAGGGGTTAGGGGTTAGGTTCCTGGATGGAGGGGTCACCCTTGCTGGGCCGGCGTGCCGAGTCCGATTGCGAGCGACGCGGCGGCGCTGGCCTTCACCTGGATCTGCACATTTCCGCTAAGCGTTCCGGCCGCCACCGAAAGTTGCGCGGCTTGTGTCACTGTCAGCTTGCCGGTCGCCTTGATTACGCACGAGCTGCCGTCCGCACTGGGAGCCAGCGAGAGCGTCCCGTCAGGATCGGCGGCCGACCATGCCGGAACGACTCCAGCCGGCGCTGCCGCCGGATTACCTTGGTCGTCGACGTAAGACACGAGGGCAGTAACCACCTGGTCATCGAGTAGAATGAAAGTCGATGTCGCCATTTTTTTCCTTATCTCACTTCTGTTTGGTCGGTGTGCCGAGCGTGATTATCAGTTTCCACTCTCTTGGTTTCTTCGCACGCCACATGCGCTTGCGTTCTCTAAGCACACGTAGCTTTTCTCTCTTTTTCAGTCTCAAGACCGTTCCATCTTCTTACTTGTTCACCGTCAGCGCCTTCGTGCCGATTCCCGCGCGGTACAACTCGATCCCCGATGCGACCATCTGGCGCAGCGTGCTTACCGGGATCAGCGACGCGTCCAGACCTTCCGCATGGATCCCCGCCTGCGCCATCGATTGAATATCAATCCAGGCCGCATCGGATTGCAGGTCGTCGCCCGGATGGTCGGTCGCATAAATCGCAACTGCGATCCCGATCTTGTTTCTGACTGTCGCGAACATCGCGGCGGTAACCGCCGGCATCGCGCGCGCGACATTGGCGGCGACTGCTATTTCGACATCCGAGTTGGGCGCGGCCGCGACCAGTCCAAACGGCAGAGACTTGAACAGCGCCGCAACCTCCGGCTCCATCGCGTCCGCAACGATCGGCGCAAGCTTCCCAACGATCGCCAATGCGGCCGCGCTACCCACCGACTAACCCTCCACCATCCGGTTCCCCTTCCCGCTCGGGAAGGGGTTAGGGGTTAGGTTCCTGATCTCCGATGACGCGCGCGACACCCAGCCGCTCCCAACAATCCGGTCACTCTTCCCGCTAGCGAGAAAGAGCAATCGCGCGCGACAACGGAGCGCGGCCTTGATACTGGGTGCAGGGGTCACCCCTGCCCCCTTCCCTCGAGGGAAGGGGTTAGGGGTTAGGTTCCTGATCTCCGATGTCTTAACCGCCGATGCGCCCGATGGAGCACTCACCGGCGCGGGCGCCACTCCCGTCGGGCAATTACCGAGCTTCACGGTCTGCGGCACTATCAGCTGATTGCTCGAATTGGTGTATCCGTACACCTGGCACGAGAACTGGCTGCTCTCGGTCGCATAGGTGGTGTTAATCGACAGCGGCAGCGCGGGAGTCTTGCCTTCGCAATAAAGCACGAGCCCCGCGTAATCGACCTGCGCCTGCGCGTTGCAGAAGTTAGTCGCTTCCATGCTGAGCGCGGCAGCACTCGGCACGATCGTATTCTTGCCGCTGATGATCTGGTTCGGCGTCGGCTGTAAGAGGCCGCCGCCCTGCTGCGCGCATCCGGCGAGAGCGATCGCAGACGCGCAGAACAGAAGCAGAGCGGAACGGAACCTCACCCCTGACCCCTCTCCCTTCTGGAGAGGGGACAAAGACAGAACGTTTTTGATCTTTGAACTCATAGAACTAAACCTCTTGCTTGCGGGCGTTTGTTTTTTCACGGTAAGACGGAAGCGGCGCAAAAGAACGACGCGCTGTTGAAAGTGCTCGCGCATAACATCGTCTGCGTGGTGCATTCGATTCATGAGCTAGGCGTGGCTCCTGCGTTGATAAGTGCCATTTCCTCGCCATCCTATTCGGTTAACAACGGCATAATGTTAGAGTGATGCCAATTCTCGACTTCAATAGGGTTACTTCACATGCCAGGAGAGAGTGACCGAAACACCGATCCAATAGCCGAGAAACATCCCAGCTCGAAGAAAAGAAAACATCCCAAGAGCAGATCGCTCCGGGTCGAGGATGGACGTTTCGGGATATCCGCCGAGACATAGCGTGGGTTCTTGGCGTAGTCGTTGCAATTTTGTTTGGCGCAGTTCGACCCGAAGTCAATCATCCTAACGATTTTTGGGTAGCCGCTATTGGAGCAATTTTGCTTTTGGCGGCTATCGGATTGTATCTGTACGATGCTGTCGGCAATTGGAGAAAGCCTCTTTATGCGTTTCTCTCGTTGAGCGCTGTGATAGCAGTAATCGTCGTCGACAAATGGAATAGTGAATATGAATTGAGCCATCCGATCGCGGCTGCGCCGAGTCCGTCGCCACCACCAGTTGAGGCAGAGGCCCAGTTCGAACCGCCTAGGTTCGCGCCTGAAATCACCTCCGACGTGATCATCGAGATCGGAACATCTGGTTCGACCATACCGCGAAGTCGGATTCTTCCTTGTCCTCCGTATCGACCCGATGAACCTTACACGCATCCACCATCGTTCCCGATTCCTGCGATCATTAACGGTCTCATGCCCGTGTCGCTCTGCGCTGAGAACGATCGAATTCTTGCCGATGTCAAACTCTGGGACGATCCGACTAGACCAAGAGCCGAGGTGATTCATAATCATTTCGCGATCCAACCAACTGGCTGGGACTGGAATTTTGACGATGAAGCTTTCGAAGCTGTAGACGAGCAACAACGACCAATGTTGCAACTGATATACCGCAGTCCCTCGGAGATAGACGTTCGCGGGCTATTCATAACTGGTGGCTTGGCGTGGCTGTTCACGGATAAAGAGTCGGTGATGGGGTTGCCATTTCCAATGCTCGAAAGCGAAATGGCTGCGCATCCGATAACCCGAATCTTCAAATATCCGCGCGAGAAGTTTCCGCACGTTCGTGAATAGTTCATCTGCCCAAAGTCTCACTCCTGGTTGGTGCGAGTTCTTCATCACGGCGCATACGTCAAATGGCTCGCGGCGGTGCTGAGCGGGGTCGAGAGCTGGCTCAATCCGGTATCGACCGGAGTCTCGATATTGATCGTCACGACGCCGGCCTCGTCGCACCGGGCGATCGCGCGATGGGTCGGGAAGAGCAGCGGAATCGGGCTGGTCGAAACGTCGATCGCCATCGCGGTGCCGGGCGCCATCTCGCCCGCGAGCGGCGCACGTCCGATCGCGCAGTCAAGCGTGAACATCTGCTCCTGCACCCGCGCACATCCCGCCGCCGCCAGCAGCAACATCGATGCGAAAAACGCTTTACTGAGAAACACGTTTCACCGCCCGCTCATACGCATCGCGGCAATACTCGCGATCGTCGTGAAGAATCTTGAACCGCTTCTGACGCAGGACGTCCTGCTCGAGTGTGAAGCACGCCGCCAGCCCGGAACCGATCGGGCACCGCGCCTGCTCCGCATCCGGCAACTGAGGCCGAGGATCCAGCGGCGCCAATGCAATCGTCCTCGGCCGCTCGACCGAACTTGGCGCCAATATAGATGTAGGCGGCGAGTCGATATGCGACTCAAACGTCGGCGCGCATCCCATCGCGAACAGATCAATCGCCAGTATCGGCATCAACAGTCTTATTGCTTTTTCGAACATCTGCTTTTGCATCCTCGACGTCGGTCTCGGATTGGTCGCTGATCGCAAGCGGCGCGGTCGCGACGATACGGCCGTAAAGCGCAAATCCCGCGGTCATCAGCGCCATTATGTTGCCGACGGTCACCCCGTTGGTTGCCATGTCGCCGACGATCAAAACGATCGTGCTGACACCGCCGTAAAACGCCTTCGATCTGTAAAAAGCTTTTTTAGTCACCTGAGAAACCTCTTGCGCTACGAGTACGCGCGATTCAGCCATCCCTTGAGAAAGTCGGCGCCGCGCTTCTGCTTCGATGCGACCAGCCGGTAGTGCGCCGCGAGCTCCGAGCGCAGCGCCGCCATCAGTGCGGCAGGGTCGGCGCGCTGCGATGCGAGCGTCGTCGCCGGTCCGAGCGCGCCGTCCTCGGTCACCGGCAACCCGCACGCGCGCAACCCACGCTGAAGACATTCGATCGCGTTGGCGGCGCCCATGTTGACCGCGAGGTCAAACGTCTTGGCGGCGATCGCGGCCGGCAGTTGCGCAAATCCGAAACGCAGCCACCATTCGCTCCAGTAGATTTTCACCGCCGCATCGCGCGTCAGCGTCGCGATATCAAGTTCGGGATACGAGCGCGCGGAAATTCCGAACCTGGTCGCGCCGCCTGGGTCGGCTGGACTCGACGCATAGCCGCCCTCGTTGGCGAGCACGCGTTCGACCGCGGCTAAAAATTCGGGGCTGTACGCGTCACGGGCGTTGGTTGATGTGTCCACGTTTCAATCGCTCTGCGATCGGCGCGGACGTTGTTGCGGAACCTGGCCCCCGGCCCCTTCCTTCCTTGAGCGATGGGGGACAATCGCGGGAGGGATTTTCGGGAGCGCGATTCAACGCGAGGACCTTGTACACGTAGCGCTCGGTGCATCGCAGCTCATGCGCGATGCGCGAGATGCTGATGTGCTCGGCGCGCATCGCGACAATCCGGACCCGTCGACGGCTATGATCGCTGGCGACCGGAATCATCAGCCGATCGCCACCGAACGCACGCGCCATCGCGAGTGCCGCGAGCAATCCGATCGAACGCGTAATAAGGCCGCCAGGAGCAGGCGCCATCGGGATATACAAGCGGCGACCGCCGAAGTCGGCGATCAGCTTGTCAGCGGCGGCGCCACCAATCGAATTACCAATCAGATCGTAAAGTGTCGTGTGCGCAATGTCCGCGAACAAATTGAAACTAGGCGACAGCGACGGGGCGCGGTCTAGCGTGGGCATCCGGCTGGGGACGGCATTCATAAGCCGTACGCAACGCGGAGATTGGAAGGAATCGAGCCGATGTTGCGATCGCGATCGTAAACCAGGCGCCAACTGATGTCGGCGATGTCGTGCACGCAGGCGTAACAGAGGCCGTGATGGCGCATCACGTCGGAATGGGTGGCGATCGCATGACACCACAGACAGCTAACAGTGTGACCAGAAACGGTGGGACGAGTTGGAACGATCGCGGGTTCCATAAATCCTCCGCGCGAGTTGGGTGGGAAGTGGACGGTGTAGTGACGTGCCGGCGTGGGACGGAAAGGCTGGGACGGACGCATCGAAAAGAAAAGTCGTGGACGTAGCAGGCGCGAAGTCGCGAACTGAGCTAAAGATGTGTAGTCGGGGAGATCGAACAGCGGTGAGCGCGGGGGCGTAAACATGCAGGTGGGGACGGCGGGAAGTCAGATATACTCGCGCGGGCGGAGGATTCGGTTTGAGTTGGAAATGGTTTGCTTGAGGCGGGATCATGCGCTTTAAAAATCTTATTTCACGTTAGGAGATCTATGTCAACTACAGTAGTTGACGCCGCATTTCGTTCGCGGCTGACTCAGGTGATTCAGTCGTTCGGATCGGTGGTTACCTTGGCCACCGCGGTAGGCGTTTCCGATAACGCAATCTACAAATGGTTATCGGGCCGGGGGCAACCAAGCGTCGCGAACTTGGTGGCGCTGGCGCGGGCGGCGCGAGTATCGGTCGAATGGCTGGCGACGGGAATCGAACCGGCGCAGGGGGCGCAGGCAACCATGCGGGCGGTCGAGCACGGCGACTTCATCTTCATGCCGCGCAACAGCATTCGATTCTCGAGCGGCCGCGACGGAATCCTTCGCAGCGAGCAAGTGGTGGATTCGATCGCGTTCCGCGCGGACTGGGTCAAGCGGAAGCTCAACACCGAGTCGCGCGACTTGATCCTGATCGAGGTGATCGGAGATTCGATGGCGCCGACGGTCGAGGATTCGGACTTGATCCTCGCAAACCTGGCGGAGCCGCGTTTTCGACAGGACGGAATCTACCTGCTGCGGCACGATGGCGGCCTTGCGGTGAAGCGAATCCAGCGGCGTCCCGACGGCAAGCTGCTGGTGCGCAGCGACAATCCGAAATATGAAGCGATGGTCGTGTCGAACGTGAAGATAATCGGGCGGGTGATTTGGATTGGCGGGTGCGTGTGAATCGGTTCAGCGAGTCGACTGGACTGACACCGATAGAAGAGTTTTCCCTTTTGGCGTTTTCGGTTTCCGGACTATGCTCCCGGCATGGGGACGGGAATCAAAGACATCGAGACGGTGCGCGCTGATCTTGCGGAGGTCCTCGAGCGGCATGATATCGGGCTCGACGCGGCGCGGCCCGATTCTGTCGCGCGGCGGCGCAAGACGGGGCAGCGGACGGCGCGCGAGAATATCGACGAATTGTGCGATCCCGGCACGTTCGTCGAGTATGGGCCGCTGGTGGTTGCGGCGCAGCGACGGCGTCGCGAGATGGATGATCTGATCAAGAACACTCCGGCTGACGGCCTTGTCACCGGACTCGCGACCGTTAACGGAAATCTGTTCGGCCCCGACAAGGCGCGTTGCGTGGTCATGTCCTATGACTACACGGTTATGGCCGGCACGCAGGGGCATCAGAACCATCGCAAGAAAGATCGGATGTTCCAGATTGCGCGCGAGCTGCGATTGCCGCTGGTGCTATTTGCCGAAGGCGGTGGCGGACGGCCGGGCGACACCGACGGCGGCTTTCACAACTCGCGATCGTTTCATGATTTTCCGAAGCTGAGTGGGCTGGTGCCTCTCGTCGGGATCACATCGGGGCGATGCTACGCGGGGAATGCGTCGCTGCTCGGATGTTGCGACGTCGTGATTGCGACGCGCGGGTCGAATATTGGGATGGGCGGTCCTGCGATGATCGAGGGCGGCGGACTCGGGATCTTTCGTCCCGAGGAGATCGGGCCGATGGAAGTGCAGGTGCCGAACGGCGTCGTCGATATCGCGGTTGAAGACGAGCCGGAGGCGGTGCGGGTCGCGCGCAAGTATCTTTCGTACTTCCAGGGCGCAGTGAAGGAGTGGAAGTGCGCCGATCAGCGGCTGCTGCGCAATATCATCCCGGAGAACCGATTGCGCGTTTACGACGTGCGCGACGTTATCGAGAAGATGGCGGATACGGGGTCGGTGCTCGAGCTTCGGCGCGACTTCGGGCTCACGATGATCGCGGCGTTCATCAGAATCGAAGGGCATCCTTTCGGCGTGGTCGCGAACAATCCGAAGCATCTGGCCGGCGCGATTGACAGCGACGGCGCTGACAAGGGCGCGCGCTTCATCCAGTTGTGCGACGCGTTCGATATTCCGATTTTATTTTTGTGCGACACTCCCGGAATCATGGTCGGGCCGGAAATCGAGAAGACCGCGCTGGTGCGGCATTCGTCGCGAATGTTTCTGACCGCGGCCAACGCGACGGTGCCTTTTTTTACGATCGTGCTACGCAAGGCTTACGGATTGGGCGGGATAGCGATGGCCGGCGGCAGTTACGATGCTCCGCTGTTCACGGTGGCGTGGCCGACGGGCGAGTTCGGGCCGATGGGACTCGAGGGCGCAGTGAAGCTCGGCTATCGCAATGAGCTCGCAGCAATCACGGAGCCGGCGGCGCGGAAGAAGCGTTTCGACGAGATGGTCGCGACGATGTATGAGCGCGGGAAGGCGATTAACAATGCGTCGCACTTCGGAGTCGACGACGTGATCGATCCAGCTGATTCGAGGCGATGGATCGCTGCGGGTCTGCGGTCGAGCGCGCCGGCGGAGCCGAGGAGTGGGAAGAAGTATCCGTACATCGATAGCTGGTAGGTTTGTGGCCCTCCTTTCAAGAAGAGAATAATCGCCTGCGCGGCGTGCGTCAGGGGTGACCCCTGCACCCAATGTGAAGCGCAAATTTGCGTGCGGCACGCTACTTTGCTCTCAGGAGTGTTCGTCGGCGTGTGGTTGTCCTCCTGACGAAGCGAGCCACGCGAGCGGCAGGAAGGATGACACCAAAACTGACTCGCAGCCTCAGAAGAGTCACAGGGTTTGGGGTTTGTACTGTGGATGCTGGGTGAGGTATTCGATTCGAGAGGCGTGCAGAATCCTGAATCGCGCGCTATTCGCGCTGTAATTGGACCCTCACCTTCATCCTCTCCGTAAGAGCGAGAGGTGACAGAGAGGAGAGATGCTGTGATCAAATCGGCTGAAGAAACTGTGCGCGTTGCGGGTGAGCGGCTTGCCATTGTCAAAGGTGGGTCGGGGAAGCCGTTGCTCATTTTTCATGATGAGCTTGGGTATCCCGGGTGGATGACGTGGAATGAGACGATTGCACATGAGCGCGAGTTGTTGATTCCGCTGCAGCCGGGGTTTGGGAAGACGCCGAAGATTGAGTGGGTGCGGACTTATCGCGACCTGGCGGGTTTTTATTCGCAGGTGGTGCGGGAGTTGAAACTCGATCCGGTTGACGTCATTGGATATTCGGCGGGCGGATTTATTGCGGCTGAGATGGTGGCGGCCGATCCGAAGATTTTCTCGAAGATGATCCTGATGGCGCCGATGGGGATTAAGCCGGCCGAAGGCGAGATCATGGATATTTTTCCGATCACGATGCGGACGCATCTGCGGGCGACCGTGGCCGATCCGCATGGCACGCCTGAGTTTCTCAAACTGTACGGCGGCGAGATGACGCCGGAGCAATTCGAGGCGTTCGAGGATGCGCGGGCGGAGTCGGCGCGAATCGGATGGGAGCCGTACATGCACAATCCCGCCCTGCCCTACCTGTTGCGCGGGACCAAGACGCCGACGCTGCTGGTGTGGGGGACGCGCGATCGGGTGGTGCCGCGCGGATGTATCGACGAATACAAGAAGGCAATACCCGGGGCGCAGGTGGCGACGATCGAAAACGTGGGGCATCGTCCGGAAATTGAAAACTCAACTGAGTTTGTGAAGATAGTCAGTCGTTTTCTGGCTAGTTAGTTTGAATAGTCACTTCAGGAAGGATTGTATAACGTCGGCGGACAGATTCAGGATAGGAGCAGAATCTTGAATCGCGCGCAAAATAACGCGCGCTGTATAAGGACCCTCACCTTCGATCCTCTTCCTTGCAGGGAGAGGGGAAGAACAGGAGTTTTTTCCAGGGAGTCACTATGAAAGTAGGATATTTCACTGAACGGCCGGTGCGCTGGATTCCTGAAGAAGTGATACTGCGCAACGGCGGACACTTCGCCGTCTCGAATAGCTATTTCGATCGCGAGCGCGCGGCCGACGACTACAACTACTATATCGACGAGAACCTTTACGCCGAGGAACTCGGGTTCGACATCATCGCGCTGAATGAGCATCACGGTAATCCCTTTTGCATGGGGAGCGTGATGAACGTCGAGGCCGGAATCCTGGCACGGCTGACGAAGAGGGCGCGCATCCTGCTGATCGGAAATCCGCTGCCCGTAATCAAGCATCCGCTGCGCATGGCGGAGGAGCTGGCGGAGATCGATCTTATTTCGCGCGGGCGGCTAATCTCCGGATGGGTGAGAGGCGCGGGCAGCGAGCAATTCTTCAACAACGCGAATCCTTCGTACAATCGCGAATATTTCGAGGAGGCGCACGATTTCATCGTGCAGGCGTGGACGCGGCCGGGGCCGTGGCGCTACGAGGGCAAGCATTTTCATTATCGGCACGTGAATCCGTGGGCGCTGCCGTATCAGAAGCCGCATCCTCCGATGTGGATTCCGGGAACGCTCAGCCCGGAGACGGTGCGATGGTGCGCGGAGAAGGCCTATCCATACTTTGGATTGGGCACCTCGCTGGGTCCGACCTGCGACCTGTGGGATTACTACGCGGACGAGGCGGCCAAGCATGGATACGAAGCAGGTTCGGAGAATTTTGGCTACGTGCTGCCCACCTTCGTGGCCGAGACTGAAGATAAAGCGCAGGAGCTGGGTAAGAATTTCCTGTTCGGCGGAGGCCAGAATTCATTCGCGCGCGTCGAGCATACGCTGCCGCCCGGGTACAACTCCAAAGAGGCGATTCGAAAACTCGCCAAGCAGCCGCAAGGAAGCTGGCTCGGAATCAGCGGCGATAAAATGCGCGGCCATTCCGAGGATGTCGAAATCGATCCCGCGGCCGTCAGGGAGAAGCTGATTCCGGGCTACCTGAAGGCGCAGAAAGCGATACAGCTGGTGATAGGAACTCCTAAATCGGTGCTGCCGAAGCTGAAGGCGATCCTGACCGTGCTGCGTCCGGGGTCGCTGGTGATATTCAGCGTGCAGGGCCCGGTGGCCAATGCGGATCGGCAGACCAGCATGCGGCTGATCGCGCAGGAAATAATTCCCGCGTTGAAAGAACATGCGAAGTCTATCGACCTGGCCGACGCGTTCGAGCGCAAGCCTGGCGCGGTCACGCTTACGTCGGGAACCTCGCGCCGTCCGGTGTCAGATCGCGGTCCGCTTAAAGAATTGGGGTTGGCGTAGCCGTTCGATCATGAAGAAAGTGCTGATGGTCTGTACCGGGAATATGGATCGCAGTCCGACGGCTGCGATGGTGCTGGCGGAGATGTGTGCGCCGATGTGGGTTACGTCGGCGGGCACCGAGCCGTGGGCGAAGAACCAGGTCAGTATCGAGCTGCTCGAGGAAGCGGATGTGATCTGCGTGATGGAGGAGGCGCATCGCCGGCATATACGCGAGCGCTTCGGCGAGGTGCACGCGGAGAAAGTGGTGGTGCTCGACGTTCCCGACAATTACGTTTGCTGGGAGGACAAACTGATCATTCTGCTCAAGGGCAAGCTGCGCTCCGCGTTGGGACTCACCCGGCAGGGGTGAGCATGGGTAACCCTGCATCCAATATTTAAACAAAAGGGGTTGGTCGACCGGCTATAGAGTCGGCCTTTTCTGCCGGTGCGTCATAACTCAAAGTAGAGATTTGGTCTAGTCTTGTTGTTTTATTAGGTTGATCGGGGAGTTAATAGGTCCCGGAGAGCACACCTCCATCTGCTGAAAACAGGAGTCAATTCAATCGGTTAACAACAAACTGTGCATAGCGTTGGGATTGACAACTCGAAAAAGATAGCTATTGAGGGGTAGGGAGAATGTATTTTTGAGTGAAACCGCTGCTGGTTTCACGCTTCCTTGGGCAGGGTTGAACCCTGTACCGCAGTGTTTAGCAAATTTGTGCCGCTCCGATGCGGTCTGCTCCCTGTCGATAACCTGTTGATGGGGGGCGGACGCGTTCCCATCTCTTGCGTCAACTAGTAGCCATACTCGTCTAGGAGGGCCTGACGTAATCTTGTGAAATGAATAAGACCGGCCTGGTACTGGAGCTTCTTCTGTACCGGCAGAGTTTTCAAATTGAGGCCGTAACGCCGGGCAGTGTCCAATACGGCCTTTTCGGCGGAGGGTAATTTGACGTTCTCGTCAGCGTTCGGGATTCTCCGATCGCGCGTGCTCTCGAACAATTTCGAGGCCATGTTGCGCGGATACATGCCGAGGCTGACCAGCACGTCGGCGGCG
Organism: uncultured delta proteobacterium; assembly: GCA_963850125.1. Taxonomy (GTDB): domain Bacteria; phylum Desulfobacterota; class Binatia; order Binatales; family Binataceae; genus Binatus. The sequence goes on from CAWKKB010000010.1 coordinate 621,459, forward strand.
AGTTCGCGCGGATGGTTCAGATGCGCCTCGTATCCCGTTTGTCGCGACAGCTGAACCATGTCGTTGCGCATGGAGAACAGATCGGCCGTGACGTGATGCCCTACTTCGTGCAGGAACGCGGTTGCCATCGCAGCCGGGTGATGTGCGCCGTTGAGGCAGATTAGCGGACGTTTCTCCAAACCGGAGTCTTTCCCCAAATAGAAACCGAACACTGCGAGGCCCGACGGCCATGGCATTTTAGCGATTCTAAAATCGGCGCCGAGTGCGTCCGCCCGCTGGGCAAATTGTTTATTCGAACCGAGGCGAACCGCTTCGTCATTGAGGTGAGGCCATGCCGTGCGCTTCGCTGCCTGGATGATCTCGCGAATCTCGGACTTGCTTAGACCGCTGCGGAGCGCGTAACCGTAGTCCCGACTCCATAGACGTTCGATCTCGTCTGTGATGGTGACAGAAGAAGGCTCATGCGCGTTTGAAGCTGTTTCAGCAGTCTTGACGATATCTGCTGTCAGACCCACGATGCGCGAGATCCTTTTCTTTACGGTCATCAGTACACCATCTCCAAGGCCAATTATAACCAAAAGTAACGAATTAATGCTAGATAGGCATCAAACAGTTCGGATTAGCTCAACATACCCCAAAAAAGCATTGCTCTTCCAAGCGAATTCGGTGTAATTAGCCGTAATACTACAAAATGACGGATTTGTAAGCTCGATGTTCGGGTCTTTGGCGACCAATTTTCAGTTATTTCGCGCGTTTCCCGCGCCCACTTCGCGGCAGCATCCCCACTCCAATATGCCACGTTCGCCCCCGTCTCAAGCGGCAATTTTTCTTCAGCCGCATCTCTCTCTGAATCGATGAGAACTCTAGCCCCCGGGAAGGAGCTAATTCAATGGAACTGCGATTGTTATCTACCGAATCCGAGCGAAGAATCTTCGCCGCGCGTACCGAGCAGATTCGTGCAAAGCATGGAGTGGGCTTCAAGGAACGTTCGCGTTCGCGCCTGGCCAGAATTCATCTGACCTTCGGCAATCTATACGCGCTGTTTGAAAACGACGGCGACCCAGCCGACGAAATGATCGCCGGGCTGGTAATGCATGATCTCGAAATGTTTCCGCAAACCTGTCCCAGGCCCGACCTCTCGCATCTGCCGCCGTGGTCGGTGCTGGAAGTCAGCGAGCTATGGTCGCGCGCGATCGGGGCCGGCGCGCTGGCGCGAGCGGGAGCGGCGATCCTGGCCGGGCTGCTCGACGCGCGCGCGATCCTCGCCTACCTGGGCGTGAAGCCATTCGACGGTACTCCGTTTTACCGCGCGACAGGATTCGTCAATGCGGGCGAGCCGGTCGAGTATCCGTATCTAGAAACGCTCAAAGGCGAAGCGATTTGGGCGCAGCCGATGATCCTCGAGGGCGAATCGCTGGCAAAACTGACGCGCGTGTTTTCGCAGCTGATTATCGAGACGAACGACGACCATAGCGTCCTGCGTTTCAGAAATTTCCTGAAAGGGAAATCAGCGGGTGGTCGTCCGGCATTCGTCGACGAGGACGCGGCGCCGGTGGCAGAACCGCGGATGGTGCATGAAGAACGCGTGGCGCAGATGTAGCAGCGCCAATTTCGGCAGTACGACTGAATCAGACTGGTCCAATCGCGCGTGAGGGGAGTATGAACTACACGGAATCAGCAGAGCCATCATCGGATACGGGACGCTTCGGCGACGTCGGCGCGAACGTTCCCGTCAAACTCACGAAGGAAGAACTGACCGGGTTGTCGACCGTCAAGCCATTGCTCGCGTGCATCCACGTAGCCGCGGAGTGGGCATTGATCGCGGCGACAATCTATCTATGCCAGCGATTCTGGCATCCGATGCTGTACGTTTTCGCGGTCGCGTTCATCGGATCGCGCCAGCATGCACTGCTGGTGCTGATGCATGACGGCGTACATTACCGGCTGCTACGCAATCGGCGGCTCAACGACTGGATGTCGGAAGTATTGCTGGCGTGGCCGCATCTGGTTACGGCGCGACAGTACCGCAAGAATCACTTCGCGCATCATAAGTACCTCAACACCACACAGGATCCCGACTTGAAGCGCAGGGCGGGCGACCCGGTGTGGGTCTTTCCGCAGACCGTCCCGAATCTGGCGAAGACACTTTTCCGTGACGCGACCGGGTTGAATGCGCCCGCGATGCTCAAGCTGGCGGCTTCGGTGGCGTCCGCGGACTCGGTGCCGACGGGGTTTCTCGTCGCGCGCTACGGCTTTTACCTGGGGGCGCTGGGCATCATCGCATACGCCGGCGCACTCGAAGGTTTCGCGCTGTACTGGGTGGTTCCGATGTTCACCTGGCTGGTGATGATCATGCGCATCCGCAGCATCGCCGAGCATCATGCGATCGACGAGCCGGGCAGCGCGTACCCGCGGACGCGGACCACGGAGGCCACGTGGCTCGAGCGGATTTTTCTCGCGCCCAAAAACGTCAACTACCACATCGAGCATCATTTTTTTCCGAGCGTGCCCTTCTATCGCCTGCCTGAGCTTCACGCGATCCTGATGTCGAAGCCGGGGTACCGCGACAGCGCTCACGTGACCCGCACATATTGGGGCGTGCTCGAGGAATCAGTCGGCCGCACGCCGTCGAATAGCGGCGACGCTCACGAGGAAAGCGGCTCCGCCCTCAAAGGAATCCAGCGGGTCGTGGAGGCAACAGTTTGATTATCTGATACCGCAAATATCCACCTTCTGTTAATCGCGCACCGGACGATCCGTTTGCACACAACGGTCGCCAAATTGTAGAGTTGGCCTCCGGGCGCGATCCGACCGTGACAGCCATGACTGGAGCGCACTCCGTCTGGCGGCGGACCTCGCCCCGCTGCAAATGGCTGTAATCCCGATCACATATAATCTTCGGAGCCTGATGGTCCGACGGACGACCTCGCTGATGACGGCGCTAGGGATAGCGCTGGTGGTGATGGTCGTCGTGATTCTGCTCAGCTTCGTCAGCGGCCTGCGGCAGAGCCTCGAGCTGGCCGGCGAACCGGGTCACTGGATCATCCTGAGCCGCGGCACTGTGTCCGAAGGCGAGAGCTACATTCCTCGCGAGCAGGCCGACATCCTGCGGACTCGGCCCGAGATTGCCACCGCCGCATCGGGCGCCGCGCTCTTTTCGCCCGAGATGGTGGTGCCGTTCAACGCGGCGGTGAATCGTCCGGCAATTGCGTTCAGGCCGGCGTCATTGCGCGGCGTGACGCCGATCGCATATCGGATGCGTCGCGGGCTCAAGCTGGTGGCGGGACGATGGCCGGCGCAGGGTCGCGACGAGATGGCAATCGGACAAAAGCAGGCGGCGCGATTTCCCGAGATGGGCGTGGGCACCACCTTCAAGTACGGACGGCGCACGTGGACGATTGTCGGAATTTTCGCCGATCGCGGCAGCGCGCTCGAGTCGGAATTCTGGACCGACATCGACGTTCTGCAGCAGGACGCACGATTCGAGAACGGCTACTCGTCATTTCACGTCGTGCTGAAGCCTGGAAGCGAGGAAACGTTTCAGAACGCGCTCACCGAAGATGCGCGGCTGACCGTCGACGCGACCAGCGAGAAGGATTTCTTCGCGGAGCAGGCCAAGGTCGCCGACCGGCTGCGCCGGCTGGTGCTGATAGTCGGCCTGATCGTCGGAATCGGCGCGGCCTTCGGCGGCATGAACACGATGTATGCCGCGGTCGCGCGGCGCACCCGCGAGGTAGGAGTTTTGCGCACGCTGGGTTTCGGCCGCGGCTCGGTGCTGACCAGCTTCATGGTCGAGAGCGTGATCCTCGCCATCGCGGGCGGCGTGGTCGGCGATCTGCTGGCGATTTTTTTAGGATTTGCCGCGGGCCTGAATCATCGGCTCATGAGCGTGGGCGCGGTGGTCTTTTCGTCGGCCTTCTCGATGAGTGCGCTCGCGGGCGGAATCGTCGCGGCACTGCTGATTGGAATTACCGGCGGGCTGATGCCGGCCTGGCGCGCTTCACGCCTTCCGATCGTCGAGTCGTTGCGGGAGGCCTGACCCAATGCAATCTCTCCGACTCGTCTTCCGCTATTTGATCCGGCAGCCCCGGCGCGCGGTCTTGACGATGCTCACGTTTATGGTCGCGACCTTTATCTTCACGGTGCTCGCGGCGATTCCCAGTTCGATCGATATGATTCTCAAAAAAACCGCGGAGACTCTCCGCGTGTATTCGTATAACGCCGACGGGCGTTACCTTGGCGTGCCGGCGCGAGATTGCCGGACGGTCGAGCAAATACCCGGCGTCATCGGATGCATGCCGATGGTCGTGCTGCGCGCCACCTATCAGAACGCGTCGGAAACGGTGCAGGCATTTGCGCTGGACGCGGACAAAGTCGCACTGATGTATCCCGACTACAATCTTGCGCCGCAGGTAATCGAGCAGTTCAACGCCATCCGAAGCGCCGCGGTCGTGGGGCGCCTGCTGATGCGCAAGCATGGCTGGAAGGTCGGCGACGTTGTCACGTTGCGCGGTGATTCCAACCGTCTCGACATCAAGTTCACGCTGGTCGGCGAGATCCCGGCCGACAACTACCCGAATTTTTTCATGTTCCGGCGCGACTACCTGGTCGAAGCAGAGAAGAGAATCGGAATCCCCGAGGTAAAGCATCCCGCGGGATTCCTGGTGACGCGCATCGACACAGCCGGCCATGTCCCGTCGGTCATTCATGAGATCGATCGGGGTTTTCACAACTCGGACTTCGAAACCGCGTCGATGACTGAAAGCGAGGCGGTCTCCGGCCTGATGTCCACGGTCGGCGACATCCGGGACATCGTGTCCGCCATCTCCGCGGTGATTGCCCTGACGATTTTTCTGATTGCGGCCAACGCGATGTCGATGATGGTGCGCGAGCGATTGCGCGACGTCGCGGTGTTGCGGGCGCTCGGATTCAACCCGGCGTACATTGCGCGCATTCTGTTCGGCGAGTGCGCGCTGATCGGTGCCGTCGGCGGTGCGGCGGGATGTGCCCTGGCGCTGTGGCAATTCGGCAACGGCACCACGATGCACGCGGTGCTCGAGAGCGCGGGTTATCTGACGGTAACCTACAGCGCAGCGCTCGAAGCTCTGCTGGCCGCAATCGTAATCAGCCTGCTGAGTGCCGCGATTCCGGTCTGGGGCGCGATGCGAGTGACGCCGGCCGACGCCTTTCGCAAGACAATCTGAGCTGGCTAGCGACCGACGGCGTGCCGGACCGTGTTGAGTATCTAGATGAAGTCGCGGGGGGACTGATCAACATTTATCAAAACCCATCCGCGGTTGGACTCAATTGCCGCGCGCGTTAGATCATTCCCTCAATTATGTCAGGATTCTCTTGGCGGGCTTAACTCTCTGCGCGGTAGGCTGTTCTAGATCTGAATCCCTCGCCTTCACACTGCCGAAGTGCTTTGAATCCTATGCGCCTTCGATCGGCAAGAATCTCGTAGTTGGCGAATCGAGCGACGATCTCTTACGCAAAGTGGGCGAACCCAACCAAGTCATAAAAGAAAAAGGATATAACTATTACGTTTACTATGTGTTGCGGGGGTTCGACTCAAAGCATTTACTTCTGTGCGACGGGGCGCCAACCGAAGATTGGTCGGCGTACATCGTCATTTTGGATGCGGACAGGAAGGCTCGGTCGGTAGTGTACTACATGTTCGCGGGCGCTGATTCGCAGCGCGTGAGGGCACCGGGCGCCGACGGGCTGATGCTTCCGGCGACTGTCTATCGGCCGCGTGGATGCGGCACGTCACGCGAACCGGCAATCGTTCTTCTCCACGGCTGGCTCCCCAGCTGGCGCGGCGCGCTGCACGATCCGCTGCTGGCCGTGAGCTTTGTCCTCGACGATCCACTGCTGGCCGTGAGCCTTATCCTCCACGGCGGGATCCTCGGCTGGCGCGACAAGGGAGATACAGATACGGGGCAGGATACCGGGCTGGAATGGATCGCGCAAATATTAGCGGAGCACGGCTACGTCGTGATGCTGCCGCTAATGCGCGGGTGGGGCGGTGGTCAAAACGACTGCGGCCCGAGCCAATCAGCCGATACAAAACGAATGATCGAATGGCTGGCCTCCCAGCCGGGTGTTGACCCCGACCGCATTGGGGTCATGGGGGAATCGTTCGGCGGCCAAGTTGCATTGCTTACGGGCGCTCTTACTCCTCGCGTTAAGGCAATCGTCTCGTATGCCGGGTCGACCGATTGGGCTAGCTTGAACGCTCAATCGTCGTGGTATGACTGGCCTCCAAAAGAGTGCCGGTCCGACCTCGAGCGCAGTTCGCCAGTTACCGTGGCCGGCCGGATAAAAGCGCCGGTGCTTTTGATCCAGGGGGATGCCGACACGACTGTACCGGCCGAGCAAGCTGAAGAAATGGAGCAAGCGTTGCGGAAATCGGGCGACAGTGTCCAACTGCACCTGGTGAGTGGCGCGGGGCACGACGATTCAATCTTCATGCTACCGTGGTCGACCACACAGCAATTCCTGGAGGCAAACCTCGGCCAACCGAGTTGCGTCCAGACATTCGATGCGCCGAGTGCATCGGCGCAGCCGACTCCGCGAGCTTTGGAAGCTCAATGAAAGAATCATAAGGCTGGCCGGAATCTTTACTGTGGTCCACCGGTCGCGAGATCGTTCTACACGCTACTCAGCTCGATGAGCCTATCGAAAATCGCCTGCTGAGTGCCGCGATTCCGGTGTGGGGCGCGATGCGAGTGACGCCGGCCGGCGCCTTTCGCAAGACAATCTGAGCTGACTAACGGCCGACGGCGTGACGGACCGTGTTGAGTATATAGATGAAGTCGCGGGGGGACCGGACTTCACCGAGAAGCGCAACACGCTCCAGCATTTCCATCTCGTCGGCCGTAATATTGTGGATGCGCCTCATCTGATCGTCTTTGCGGAAATCTTCCCACGCCGACTTCGCGTCGCTGTCGGGCTCCGGGTTGAGCAGTGCCTGCGCGCGCGGATTGGCGAGGAAAAACAGTTCCCGCCGATCCAGCCCGAGCACTTCGGCCAGACGTGTGACGATCTTGTCCGAAGGGTGCCGCTTGGCCGATTCGAGATGCCCGATGTACGGAGTCGAGGTCTTAATGCGCCGCGCGACCTCTTCTTGAGTGAGGTCCAATTGCCGTCGGCGATCGCGAAGTACCTGACCAAAACTGCGTTCCTTGGTCCGTGCCATCAATAGTGTCCCCTTGAGGTTTTGCGCGGCGCAGGATCAACCGCGTTCCCAATCAATTGGGTGAGATTCGACGCTGCCAGTTTGTACCATCCAAGAGCCTGTAAGGCAAATTAGTTTCTGCACTCGTCCCAACCTGCGCTTCCTCGAGATCGCCGCCCTTCACCAGGGTGGCCCAAAGGTCCTTCGGGTCGCTGAAAATCAGATCGGCCTTCGCCGGGATCACGTACCAGGCTCCCGCCATGACCTCGCCGTAGAGCTGATCGTGCAGCCACTGAGCCTTCCCTGAAATAACGCGGAGGTTGGTGATCCGCGGGTCCTTGAGGACTGCGGCAATCGCCTCTCGGCCGGTCGCGACGTAAACGTCGTCGAAGACCCGTGTGGCGGAGCTTTGCGCCGTCGGCGCGCGGAAGATCACCGATAATTCGCGATGCTGATGGAGCGCTGGAACGTCGTCGAGCTCAACCGGCCCGCCCGTGTAGACCGTTTCATCCGGACCCTTCAAGTCGCGAACCTGCGGGAACAGATCCCGCACCCGTTCTTTTGCCGGGCTGTTTATAATGAGGCCGGCGAGCAGCGGCGGCTCGGTCGACGGCACCATCAGGATCACCGAATGCTCAAAGAGCGGGTCCTGCAGATCGCGCGTGGCAACCAGAAAAGACGGCGTCGTAAGGTCAGCGCTCTGTGCTCTCTGCGATGTCGCCAGGGTCGCGATCAATGCCACGATCACGATGCTCGCGGTACGTCCACGGAGCTTGATGCTGAATGCCCGCATACAGCAATTAATACCGTCAACTGGAAGCGAGGTTCAAACGCGAGTGTAAGGATTGGACCCGCGTCACTTCGTGGCTGGATTTGTCCAATTCTACATTCTGAAGTATGTACTCAAGTGATTGGGCGCGCGCCGAGCGTCAAGGAGGCAGCCATGATTGAGATTGGAGTTTTCCACAACGGTGCCAGCGACCTTCCGATTGCAACCACCCCGAACGGTATCGCCGTCAACGACGGCAATCTGGCCGAAGTTCACGAGTCCAGTCAGCGGACGTTGGTGAGCCAGGTCAGGCAGGGAATCCTCGCGGACAAGCTCGGCTTCAACTACTTCTTCATGACCGAGCATCACTTCCAGCCGGAGGGTGCCGAGTTCAGCCCGAACCCGCTCCTCGCCGAAACTGCGATCGCGTCGCGGACGCGCCAAATCCGCCTCGGGCAGGCCGCTAACATCATCACCTGGTGGCATCCAATCCGTATCGCCGAACAAGCCGCGATGCTCGACGTGCTCAGCGGCGGCAGGCTCGAGTTTGGAATCGGGCGGGGCTATCAGCCGCGCGAGGCCGAAGTATTCGGATGGCCCTTCGCGACGATCCAGGACCAGGAGCGCAACCGCGCCTACTACCAGGAAGCCTACGACATCATCATCAAGGCGTGGACCCAGCCGTCGTTCTCACATCAGGGACAGTTTTTTACGATCCCGCCGGTTTTCACCAGATGGAATCATCAGCAGACGATCGCATATTTTGCGCGGGGCACCGCGGGACGTAAGCTCGAAGACGTGATCCAGATCGGCGGGCTCGATCCGTACGGCGGGTCCAACCCGGTTCTGCAATCGACCACCATCCTCAAGGAGCTGCAGGTATTTCCCCAGCCGATTCAGCGTCCGCATCCGCAGGTGTGGGAGCCTCTTACCACCGAACGCTCGATCAGATGGGCGGCGGAGCGCGGCGTCAATGGATATTTCATCGTCGAGCCGAACTCACGCCTCAAGAAAAACATCGAGCTCTACTACGACGTGTCGGAGAAGGCGAAATGGCCCGACCGCTTGGGACGCGGGCAATTGAAATACGGATGGGACGCGGGCAAACGTCGCGGCGTCATCACCGGCCGCTACATCCATCTGCTGCTTCCCGGCATGGACCGCGAGCGCGAGCTGAAACGCTTTCGACAGGCGCTCGAGCTTCAGTGGGATTACTACGGTCCGTTTGGATTTGCCGCCGTGCTCGCAGATGCGGACGAGGAGAAGTTCGACCTCAACAAGAAAGTCGATGCGGGCACGCTGCTCAATAAGGAGATCGCGATCTTCGGGACGCCGTCGGAAGTTGCGGCCGCGATTATGCGGATCAAAGAGAGCTGCGGTTACCAGGACTTCGCGCTGAACGCGTGGTTCGAGACCGGAGGATTCAGCGGCGAGGAGATCGAAGCGCAGATGCAGCACTTCGCTGAAGAGGTCAAGCCGATGCTGGCGCGCGCATGCGGTGGACAGGTCGAGAATCCGCCGCTGGGCCTGAGTTTCGAGTAGCCGCGATCGAGATAGCGACAGTGCTCGGGATTCCCGCAGACATGCGTTGAGCGCGACTCGAAAAGCGGACGTGGCCATCGTCGGCGCCGGCATCATCGGCCTCGCGCATGCATACTTCGCGGCGAAGCGCGGGCGCTCAGTGGTCGTGTTCGAGCGCACTCCTCGCGCGCAGGGTGCGTCGGTCCGTAACTTCGGCATGATCTGGCCGATTGGACAGCGCGCCGGCGTGGTTCACCAGACGGCGACGCGCAGTCGTCAAATCTGGAATGAGATCCTCGACGCCTCCGGATTGCAGTATCGTCCGAGCGGCTCGCTTCACGTCGTTTATCATCAGGACGAGGCGGAGGTGGCGCGCGAGTTCGTCGAACGCGCGCCCGGCCTCGGTTATACCTGCTCGTGGCTCTCGCCATATGAAGTCCTGAAAAAGAGTCAGGCGATTAATCCGAAAGGACTTCTCGGCGGCATCTGGAGTCCCACGGAACTCACCGTCGATCCGCGACAGATCCTTGCGAAGCTGCCGGCGTTTCTCTCCGGGAAATTCGGTGTTCAATTCCGCTTCGGCACCGCAGTGAGATCGATTCAATTGCCGCGCATCGAGACCGGCGCGGAAATTTGGGAAGCCACGCAGGCTATCGTTTGCGGAGGCGATGATTTCGAAACCCTTTTCCCGGAATTATTCGCCACTAGCGGTATCGATCGATGCAAGCTGCAGATGATGCGCACGGCGCCGCAGAAAAATGGATGGGAGCTTGGTCCCGCGCTGGCCGCGGGCCTCACGCTGCGCTTCTATCCCGCGTTTGAAATCTGCACGGCGACTTTGCCGAAATATAAGGAGCGAGTCGCGCGCGAGATGGCCGACTACGATCGCTTCGCGATTCATACTCTCGTCTCGCAGACCGCCGACGGCGCGTTGACGCTCGGCGATTCGCATGAGTACGGCCTCGCAGTCGATATCTTCAACAAGACTGAAATCGACGAACTGGTCTTGCGCAACGTGCGTGAGTTTTTGGTGGCGCCGGACCTCTCGATCGCGCAGCGATGGTACGGCGTTTACGCGAAGCATCCCGACAAATCCTGGGTCGCGATCGACGCCGCGCCCGGCGTTCGCATCGTCACGGCGGTCGGCGGCTCCGGCATGACCCTGTCGTTCGGCCTGGCCGAGCAGATGACCCGCGAGATGCATATATAATGAGGCGTTCGTATTCGGGCCCGGTGAAAGCCGTCATCCTCGATTGGGCGGGCACGACGGTCGATCACGGCAGCCTCGCGCCAGTCCGCGTCCTGCAGGAAGTGTTTGCGAAGCGCGGCGTTCCAATCTCAGAGGAAGAAGCGCGCCGCGACATGGGCGTTCTGAAAATCGACCACATCAGAAAGATTTTGTTTGGCAAAGATGTGTCGGTGCGATGGCGCGAAGTCGTCGAGCACGAACCGACCGAGGCGGACGTCGAGAGCCTATTCGCGAATTTCGTTCCGCTCCAGCTCGAATGCCTGGTCAAGTACTCGACCGTGATCGATGGAGTGGCGGCAACAGTCGCGCGTCTTCGCAAACGTGGACTCAAGATCGGAAGCACGACCGGATACACGCGCGCGATGCTCGAGATGATCCTGCAACCCGCCGCCGCGCAGGGCTACGCGCCGGACTGCGCGATCACACCCGATGACGTCGGCGCCGGCCGCCCGCATCCGTGGATGCTCTTCGCCAACGCTATCCGCATGCAAATTGAGCCGCTCGAGGCGATCGTGAAAATCGGCGACACTCCGGTGGATATCGAGGAAGGACTGCGCGCAGGTGTGTGGACGATAGGCATCGCGCGCACCGGCAATATGGTGGGTCTGTCGGCGGAGGATTTCGGCGCGCTCGCTCCAGCCGAGCAAGCGACTCGGCTCAAGAATGCGCGCGCTCAACTCTCAGCGGCCGGCGCGCATGAAGTGATCGACGCAGTGGCCGACTGCGACCGCGCAATCGACGCATTCGAGGCGCGCATCCGCAACGGCGATCGCCCGTAAAAGATCAGAGGGAGACCTGGCTCGGAGTTCTTCCCCTCTCCCAGAATGGGAGAGGATCAAAGGTGAGGGTCCTTATCCAGCGCGTTTTTTGTCAACGCGCGATTCAAGATTCTGTCCGGTCCCATTGACGAATTAAGCACGCGCTCAATCTACTTTCGAATCGTTGAGGGACTCGGCGATTGCATTAAGCACTTCGTCCATGTCTGCAAGCACTTGATCGTTCCAGAATCGAAGAACGCGATAGTCCCGCGACCTCAAAAACGAAGTGCGAACTTGATCCTTCTGCGAATGATCGGCGTGCTGAGCGCCATCCAGTTCGATCACGAGCCGTCGTTCGGGAGAGCAGAAGTCGGCGAAGTACGGACCAATCGGATGCTGACGCCGGAACTTGACGTGCTGCATCCGGCGGCCTCGCAGATGTCTCCACAAGATTCGTTCAGCGTCGGTTTGTTCTCTCCGTAGCCGCCGTGCGTTCCGCTGCGGTGAATCGACCAAGGGCATGGTGGTGAATGTCCGTCGGGTTTGAATCAAAAACAAGGCACAGAGAGAACAGAATCTTAAGTCGCGCGCAGAAGACGCGCGCTGAATAAGGACCCTCACCTTCGATCCTCTCCCTTTCAGGGAGAGGGGAATACGGAGATTCTAGTAGCGGGATGCGCGGCGAACGATTGGGCCGGTGTCGCTTAGCGTGATGTGGGTTAGGGTTTGCTCGTCGTGGTTCATGCGCCATGACAGGAGCTTTTGTGCGTACTCTAAAACTTGCGGGGCGTAGGCGGGATCGGTCGCGAGGTTTGTGAACTCGTTGGGGTCCTTTTGCAGATCGAAGAACAGCGGCGGCAGATAAGTAAAGTGGACGTATTTGTAGCGATCGCCGCGGATGATGTTCATCGTGCATTGATGCATCGTGAGATTGAGCGCGCGCTCCGCTGAGTCGTCGGCGGGATCGCGGAAGTCGAACTCCCAGTGCGCTTCGCTGCGCCATTTGTCAGGGCGGCCCGCGCCTTCGAGGAACGGCGCGAGTGAGGCGCCGTCGCATTGCACGGGAATCTCGGCGCCGATCGCTTCGAGCATCGTCGGCATGATGTCGACGTTCTCGGTGAAGGACGAAACTACCGAGCCGCGCTCAGTGTCGGCTTGCGGCCGCGGATCGCGGACGATTAACGGGATGTGGTAGGAGCCGTCGAAGTAGCCGCACTTGCCGATAAGCCAGTGGTCGCCAATCTGCTCGCCATGATCCGTAGTAAAGATGATGAGCGTCGAATCCCATCGCCCCGACTCCTTCAGAAACCGGACCAGCCTGCCAATCTCGGCGTCAACCCGGCTCATGAGTCCGTAGTAAACCGCCTTCAGCCGCCGAAGCCGCTTCTCGTTGTCGGTGGCCAGGTAGATTCGACGGCTTAGCTGATGCGCCAGCCATGGATGCTGACGGCCCTCGTCTTCCGGCGTGGCCAGTCGCGTGAACCCCGGCACCATCGCGGGATCGTACATCGAGTTGTAAGGCTCGGACGCGACGAACGGCGGATGAGGCCGCAGCAGCGACAGGTGCGCGATGAACGGACCGCTCGCGCCGCTGATGTACTCGATCGTTTTGCCGACCAGAAAAGCGGTGTCGTCGAACTCCGCCGGATACTTGAGCGGCTTGGGATTCGGCGCGCCGTCTTCATAGTCCGGACCCGGCTCGCGATTTCCGTAGGCGAAGCGAATGTCCGCCGGCACCTCGAAACCATGAGCCTTGAGCCAGTCGGTCCACGGCGTCGGGGCGCCGATCATCAGGCATACGGGGCGGATGCCGGGCAGCGGACCTTCGTAGCTCTTTAGCCACGGATCTTCAGCGTCGAGACCGCGCGGATCCTGGCTCGTGTCGGTGTAGCCGAACAGAACCGGATCGTAACCGTGCGCCGCGGCCTCCTTGGCCCAGTTCGTGTGGCGCGCATCGAGCGGAGTGCCGTTGGTCCCCGACCGATGATTCTGCAGATACATCCCGGTGTGCAACGACGCGCGACTCGGACCGCATGGAACCGCGTTGGCGTAGTGACGCCGGAAAAGCACGCCGTCGGCCGCGAGCGCGTCGAGGTTCGGCGTGCGAACGACAGGATGACCAAGCGCTGAAAGACAGTCGCCGCGCCATTGGTCGGCGGTGATGAACAATACGTTGAGGGGAGATCCCATCTGCGAGACTGCTTGGTGGATAGTACCCGCCGCTCGCGCTTGGCGTCCAGCATCAGGCAACGCTACCTTGTTAGCACGCATGCAGGGCCTCGTTCGCGAGGTTTTCCGATTTTCGTGGAGGCTGAATGATTCCATTTGCCGGTAGTCCTCTCGATCGCGCGAGTGAGAAGCGGACCGATTCAAATTGGATCGAGTCCAAGCGGCGCGACCCGTCTTCGCTGGTACTCCCGATGTGGCGGCTCGAGCCGTTTATGCTCGGGTCAGAAAAATCCGAGCCGCCGGTCGAGCTGGGCTTGGTGGAGACGGGAATTGTGGATTCGCTCATAGACGGCGGGGCCCTGTGCATCTTCCTGGGTCTCGATGGCGACCGCGCGGTCTTTGCGCTCGACGTCTCGGAGGCTGCCGATCCTGCTAACGTCGGACCGCTTGCGGGACTCGGCTATTTCCGCGACGCGCGAGTCGCCGCGTCGATGGTCGCGCTCAAAGACGCTGCGATCATCGCGCAGGCGAAGGCGATGATCGATTGGCATCAGCAGCATGGCTTCTGTCCGAAATGCGGTGCGCCGACGAAAATTATGGACGCGGGTTATCGGCGCCTGTGCGGCAAATGCAACGCCGAACATTTTCCGCGCGTCGATCCGGTCGTCATCATGCTCGCTACTTATGGCGAGGCGTGCCTGGTGGGACGCGGCAAGCAATTTCCACCCGGGATGTTCTCGGCGCTGGCGGGCTTCGTCGAGCCCGGCGAGACGATCGAAGAAGCGGTGCGTCGCGAGCTGATGGAGGAAGCGTCGGTGAGAGTCGGCGAGGTGACTTACTATGCAACCCAGCCGTGGCCGTTTCCGTCGTCCCTGATGATTGGATGTTTCGCGAAGGCGGAGAGCCGCCAGGCCAAGGTGGATGAAAACGAACTCGCGGAAGTGCGGTGGCTGGAACGCAGCGTCGCGCGCGATCTGATCGAGGGGAAGCAGGTCGACGGTGTGCGAGTGCCGCCGCCAATAGCGATCGCCCATCATCTAATCAGGGCTTGGGCTCTCGGCGATAAATAAGAGCTTCCTGTTCCCGCCGGGACCGTCGCTTCGGAACCTAAGCGGTACGGTTAGCCCTACAGTTAGTATCGTCCTGGGCCAACTGCTAGACTGCGACCGCAGCGGATGACGCACTCAGCGGGGGAAATGTTGGGGAGCGACCGGAAATCATTCCAGCGCTATAAGCCGAAGGCAGGCCTTTCGGCAGCTCTCGTTGCGACGTTGGCGGCCTCGATGGCGCTCGGCACCGCGGGATGCATGCTGCCATTGCTTGGCGCGATACCGTCGGTAATCAGTCTTGCCCACTCTCTCTACACTTCGAGTCCCCCGGACGCCGACGCCGATGCGAAGAATGACGCCGAGCCAGTCACCGGTGAAGCGAGCCCTCCTCCAGCGCAGCTGACCGCCGCGAACGTATGCCAGATGATGGCACTTGCGCGTCCGGATATGGTGCTGGTCGAGCTGCGCAAGAACAGCGCAGGCGCTCCCGAGTACCGTGAACTTCACCTGCAGAATTCCACCGACGAAGCGCATTGGACTCCGATTGTCGATAACGAGACTGGCCCGGATGGTTGGATTCCGGCGGTCAACTTTCTCAAGATGGATTTTCAGCCGCCTCTGACTGACTCAATTCCCAGTACTGGGAGTTGCTATCTCGCGTATGCCCCGCTCCCGATAGATCCGAACAATCCCGACCAGGCCGCGGAGCTCAAGTCGAGTGCTGCCGGTCAGGTGGAGACTTTTTCCTGGGCGGGACGTGTCTATCAATATACGGTGGCGCGCACCCTGCCCTGCCTCGCTTCTTCTTCCTAGCCTATCTCCTACTATGGGTTGACCACGTGCAGCGGTTCCTGGCCGGCGAGCGCGCGTGCGATGTTTTCTGCCGACTCCATCATGATCCTGTGCACGCTTTCAGGGGATAGGCCGGCGATGTGAGGAGAGAACAGGATCTTGTCTTCCGGCACCTTGAGCAAGGGATCTGCGGCGCCCGGCGGTTCTTCGAAAAAATTGTCGGTAGCGGCGCCAGCGATCACTTGTTTCAGAAGGGCATTCGCCAGGGCGGCCTCGTCGACGATTCCCCCGCGGGACACGTTGATCAGATAGGCCCCGGATTTCATCGACGCAAGCGCGCCCGCGTCAATCATGTTGCGGGTCGAACCGGTCAACGGCACGTGAAGACTGACGATGTCGCTCGCTTTCAGCAGCGTCGGCAGAGGGCTGTACTCGACGCCGTACCGCTCCTCGACCTCCTTCGCAGCCTGATGAGGAGCGTAATACAGCACTTTGGCCAGCCCGAACGGCTTGAGCCGGACGGCCACGGCGCGCCCGATTTCGCCAAGACCGACCACGCCCCAGGTCTTGCCGCCGAGTTCGGAGGGCTGAAGCGTCAGCCGCTCCCACCGGCCCTCGCGCACGCTGCTGTTGGCGGGAATCAGCTTCCGCACCAAAGCCAGTCCCATCGCGATGGTGTGCTCGGCAACGGTCACGACATTTCCGGTTGGCGCATTGGCCACCCGGATTCCCCGCTCGGAACACGCTTTGATGTCGATATTGTCGTAACCGACGCTTGGCTGCTGGATCAATTTGAGCGATCCCGCGTTCGCCACCAGATCCTTCCCGATGCGCTGGAAAGTCCAGGTTCCGAGGGCGACGTCCGCTTTCGCGAAGGCTTTGGCCAGCTCTTCCCCGCTCATGTCGTGACCGTCAATAACCTCGAATTCGGGAACCCCCGGCGAGCGTTGGATCAATGATTTGAGCGTTTCGACCGAGACTGGAGCCAATGACAACAGAATCTTTTTCATTGGATATCTCCCAAGGAAACTCGTTTCCACCGGGTTTCCGGCGACGTAGCTTTATCTCCTCCACATTATTTCGATTCGATTACAGTGAATCGAGCCACTTAAAACTGGAGGGTCGGAGGGCCGCCTCACTACCTGGCAGCACGTCGTTATGTTGGGAAATAGCAGCGGCGCGCCCAGTGCGCGACGTCCACCAATCCGATCATGACCGGAACCTCGATGAGCGGACCGATAACGGCCGCAAATGCCGCGCCGCTGTCGATTCCGAATGTCGCAACCGCAACCGCGATCGCGAGTTCAAAATTATTCGAAGCAGCGGTGAACGACAGGGTCGCGCACTGCGGGTAAGTCGCTCCCACCCTCCTGCTCAGAGCAAACGACACCGCGAACATGATTCCGAAATAAAGCATCAGTGGGATTGCGATCCGCAGCACGTCGAGGGGCATCCGAACAATTGCCGCACCCTTGATCGAAAACATCACGACGATCGTAAAGAGCAGGAACGTCAGCGTCAGCGGGCTTATCTTTGGAATGAAGTGCTCCTGATACCACGTCTTTCCTTTCGCGGTGGTCAGAACCTTCCACGTTGCGAGACCCGCGATGAATGGGAAGCCCAGGTAGATGCCGACGCTCTCTGCGATCTGACCGATCGTGATATGCACGATCGCTCCGCCGAGGCCAAGCCATCGCGGCAGGACCGTGATGAACACGAAGGCGTAGACCGAGAAGAAAAGCACTTGGAAGATTGAGTTGAAAGCCACCAGGCCCGCGCAGTAATCGGCGTCGCCGTTGGCCAGATCATTCCACACGATCACCATCGCGATACAGCGTGCGAGACCGATCAAGATAAGCCCGACCGTGTATTCAGGGCGATCGCGCAAGAAGATGATCGCCAACGCGAACATCAGGATCGGACCGATGATCCAGTTCTGCAGCAGCGACAGCCCGAGAATTTTCCAGTCGCGGAAAACGTCGCCCAGTTCGTCGTAGTTCACCTTCGCCAGCGGCGGATACATCATGAGAACGAGACCGATCGCGATCGGTATCGAGGTCGTACCGACGCTCATACGGTCGAAGGCGCCTTTGATTCCGGGAAAGACCGCGCCTATCGCGATCCCTGCCGCCATCGCGAGAAAAATCCAAAGTGTGAGGTAGCGATCGAGGAAGGAGAGCCTGCGCAAGACCGGCGTTTGCGCTATCGGCATTGTCGCGCCCATTCGTGAGCCTCCTGTTCGAATGCGTTGCGACGCGAGAACCGCAGTTATTGCTCGCGTCCTTCCGGAAGTTTGATTCGGCCGATTTCGCTGACTCGCTGCTGGAGCGCGAAGCTGTCGAGCGCTTCGATTCTCAGACTCGTGAAAATCTTGATGCGATTTTCGAGCTCGCGGTACACTCGGAAAAAGAAGCGCCGCTTCTCCTCGTCATCTCCTACAAAGGCCGCGGGATCGGCGACTCCCCAATGCGCTGTGATCGGTTGGCCCGGCCAAAATGGGCACTGCTCGGCACCGGCCTGGTCGCAGACCGTGAAAACGAAGTCGAGGCTGGGACTGGCCGGCGCCGCGAACTCGTCCCAGCTCTTCGAGCGTAGCTGCGAGGTATCGTAATTCATCTCGTTCATCAACTCGAGCGTCAACGGATGTACCGCAGCTTTGGGGTGGCTCCCGGCACTGAATCCGATGAATTTTCCTTTGCCCCAGCGGTTAATCGCGCACTCGGCCATGACGCTCCGGGCCGAATTTCCAGTGCATAGAAACAGGACGTTGTATTCACGACTAGCCATGAAGCGATCGTCTCCGGCTTTTGCTGCGCTACTGTGGTTTCGAACCAGAACAGCAGGTGCCCGTCGAAGAAGGGGCGGGCGCGCAGCAGGCATCAGCGTCGAGAGGTTTAACTGCCTGCGGACGCGGAGCAATGTCGTTGCCATACACGGTGTTATCGCCGAAGGTGTGAAAGGTCTCCCACGAAACACCGCTAGGATCGGACACCCAGCCTTTGTTGCCACGGGCGTAACAACAAGCCGCATTCTCCTGCTTCACGACCGACTGACCCGCGGCGTCGAGCCGTCCCGCGATTATCGCGAGGTCTTCATCCGATTCGACCTGTAGCCCGAGATGATCAAGACCCATCGCGGTCGTTCCTGAAGTGATCGCAAAATTGACTCGCGGATCGTCGAGCATCCACTTCGCGTAGTCGGATTTGAGCACTGTCGGCTCACTTCCGAACAGCGTCGAATAAAAGCGTACCGAGGATTCCAGGTCATCGACCCTGACGTGAGCGTGAAATCGTTTCATATGGATACCCTCCGATTCTTCTTTGTGGCGAGAGTTTGCTGGGGTGCACATTCAGACGCGCAGCCGGTTGCTGCCACGGGATTGCACATTTCCGGCCGCCCGCCGCAGCAGTTCTCGGTCAGGTATGCAATTAAGCCGTTCATCGTCCTGAAGTTGGCGCTGTAAATGATCGATCGGCTCTCGCGCCGCGAGCTGACCAGGCCCGCGAATCTGAGTTGATTCAGGTGAAACGACGTCGTGGGCGAAGGTTGCCGCAACCGCGTGCCGATTTCGCCGGCTGGCAGGCCTTCGGGGCCCTTCTGCACCAGTAGGCGGAAGATATCGAGACGTGTTTCTTGAGAAAGAGCCCCCAGCGCTCCGATCACAATCGACTTCTTCATATTTTCAAATATATAGAAGTATTGTCGGCTGGAAATCAATCGGTCCGAAGCGATTCGGACTGATCGCAGCTTCTGCGGTGTTGCGGCGCCGCGCTAAGAACTGCGTGAATCAAAAGCTTGCGATCATCGCGCAGCTGCTCGAGTAATCAGCAGGAAAGCATAATGTGAAGGCAGACTCGTTAGATCGACGTCTCGAGATCTACACCTCAACCGCGCTTCGGTCGTGCTCGCTTCGCCGCGCCAGCGTGATTTGCTTTGCTGATCTTTACCGGGAGACGAAGACCATCGACGAGGACGTCCACGAGGGGGAGGACTTTCGCCTGCCATCCGGGCTGGTTGTGCACGTAGCACATGCCGATCAGCGCGCGCGCCAGATCTCCGGCGTCGATATCGGAGCGTACCTCACCCGCTGCGACAGCCCGGTCCAACAGGATGCCGGCCGCTTTTGCGAGCACCTCGAATGAGCGGGCGTGGAGTTCCGAGGAACCGGCTACGGCAACCGCCAAGGCCGCGACCATGCCCTTTTTGGTGGCGACGAACTCGACAATCGAGCGTATCCAGCGGCGCAAAGCGTCCACCGGCGAGGCCTCATCCTTCAATTGCTCGGCGAGTTCCAGGAGCTGCTGCACTTCATGTTGATAGACCGCCTCGTACAAAGCTTCACGCGTGGGGAAGTGTCGGTAGAGTGTTCCGATTCCGACTCCGGCGCGCTTCGCCACCGCTTCCAGGCTGGCATCGGCGCCGCCTTTGCTGAACACTGCCTTCGCCGCCGCCAGCACGCGCGCGCGATTGCGGACGGCATCCGCGCGCGGTCTGCGCGCCGATTCAATCGATTGTGTCCCCATATTTTTGTCCCGCTCGTCTCTGCAAACGGAGCCTACCTCCACTTTCCTCTTGCCAACCGGAGGCTTACTCCGTATATTGTTATCACAAACG
This sequence comes from uncultured delta proteobacterium, assembly GCA_963850125.1. Lineage (GTDB taxonomy): Bacteria > Desulfobacterota > Binatia > Binatales > Binataceae > Binatus. The sequence continues at coordinate 641,560 of CAWKKB010000010.1, forward strand.
GAGCCCCACTCCGCATCAGAGAGTTTAATCCGTATGCGTGTCTTCGTCACCGGTGCGACCGGTTTTATCGGTTCCGCCCTTGTCCCCGAGCTCATTAACGCAGGCCATCAGGTGCTGGGTCTCACTCGATCCTATGCGGGAGCGAAGTCTCTTGCCGCAGCCGGCGCCGAGGTGCACCGAGGCTGCCTTGAAGACCTGGGAAGCCTGAAAAGCGGCGCGGCCAAGGCGGATGGTGTGATTCACCTGGCCTTTAACCACGACTTCTCCAACTTAAAACAGCACAGCGACGACGACCGCAAGGTCATCGAGACGCTCGGCGATGTGCTGCTCGGCTCGGACCGGCCACTCGTCATCACCTCCGGCACAGGCCTCGCCCGGTCAAAGACCGGCGGCCCCGCAGTGGAGACCGACGACCACGTCAGCTCGGCGGAGTTCCCCCGCGCAGCCTCCGAGGAGGCGGCTGACGCCCTCATCGCCAAGGGCGGGCGCGTGATGGTGATGCGGCTCCCGCAGGTGCACGACGCGAGCAAGCAGGGACGGGTCACACTTCATATCCAGACGGCGCGGCAACAGGGCCGGGTGGCGTATGTCGGCGAGGGCAAGAACCGCTTGCCGGCCGTGCACGTCTCCGACGCCGTCCGGCTTTACCGGCTGGCGCTCGAGAAGGGCCAGGCAGGCGCGTGCTACCATGCGGTCGGCGAGGAGGGCGTCGCCCTGCGCGACATCGCCGAGGTGATCGGTGAGGGATTGAAGATGCCGGTCGAGTCGATCACACCACAGGAGGCGCCGAAGTACTTCGGCTGGATGGCGCACCTCGCCACGATCGATCTGGCGGCGTCCAGCGCGCTGACGCGCCAACAGCTGGGCTGGAACCCCACCGGGCCGGACCTGCTGACCGACCTGCGCAACATGGATTACAGCGTGGCCTAGGGTCAGATTGTCCCGTCCCGGTACGGATCAAGACATTCTGCCCTTCATTGATAGCTTGCTAAGGAAATTGTAAATGCCACCTCTATCGTCTGATAAAAAGCTCCTTCTCATTGGTGCGTCCCGCGGCCTCGGTTTCGCCTTGGCTGAGGAATACCTCAAGCGCGGCTGGCACGTTGTAGCCACCGAGCGGGTCAGAACCACATCACAACTACACAATCTTTTGGAGGCTTCCGACGGCCGACTCGAAATCGAGACCGTCGATATCATCTATCCCGATCAAGTAGCCGCGCTGCGAGCGCGTCTGGCATCGAGGAAGTTCGACCTGCTGTTCGTCAATGCCGGCGTCACGAACGACGATCGTGAAACGATCGCCGACGTTTCGACCGACGAATTTATACGTGTGATGATAACCAACGCCCTAAGTCCGATGCGCGTGGTCGAGACCTTGCAGGATCTCGTACGCCCGAGTGGCACGATCGGGATCATGTCCTCCGGACAGGGCAGCATCACGAACAATGAGAACGGAAACCATGAGGTCTACCGTGGAAGCAAAGCCGCGCTCAACATGTTCATGCGGAGTTTCGCCGCCCGCCACGCCGATGATCCGCGAACGCTACTACTCATGGCGCCAGGCTGGGTGCGAACGGATTTGGGAGGCCCCCAAGCACGTCTGAGCATCGAGGAGAGCATACCGAACCTCGCGAATACGATGGACGCGCAGGCCGGAAAAGCGGGTCTTCAGTATCTGGATTACCTGGGCCGGAAGGTTCCGTGGTGAGCCAAGGCGGTTGCCTTCCCCGCGTTCGAGGCGACGTAAACCACTGGAGCGAAGCTAGCTGTCGACCGAGGTTCGTCGCAGCTTTGACCGGGAAAGGTTGAACTCCAAATTCCAATCACACGAGGATCATCTCGGCGTGCGGTCACAAATCAAGAAAAATGGTAAAGGAGAAGTCATTATGCGTGTCTTTGTCACTGGTGCTACGGGTTTTATCGGTTCCGCCCTCATTCCCGAGCTAATCAGCGCGGGGCATCAGGTGGTCGGTCTTGCTCGCTCCGATGCGGGCGCCAAGGCTCTTGTCGAGGCGTGCGCCCAGGTGCATCGAGGTCATCTTGAAGACCTCGAGAGCCTGCGCAGCGGAGCCGCCGCCTCGGATGGCGTGATTCATTGCGCCTTCATCCACGACTTCTCCAAATACGCCGAGAGTGCCGAAATCGATCGCCGAGCTATCGAGGTGCTCGGCGGCGCGCTCGCCGGCTCCGACCGCCCCTTCATCATCTCGTCAGGAACCGCAGCTCTCGCGCCTGGACGCGTCGGGACCGAAGAAGATGCTTCCAACGCACCGACGGCCATACGCTTCGCGTCGGAACAATTGACCCTGGCGATGGCGTCACGCGGAGTCCGTGCATCGGTGCTGCGCCTTCCGCCCTCCGTCCACAACCCGGACAAGCAGGGATTAGTTACGATGATGATCGCTCTGGCCCGCGAGAAGGGAATCTCCGCGTACGTCGGCGACGGGCTCAACCGATGGCCCGCGGTGCATCGGCTCGATGCTGTCCATCTGTACCGGCTCGTGCTCGAAAAGGGTTCCGCTGGAGCGAGGTATCACGCGGTAGCCGAGGAGGGCGTCGCGCTTCGAGATATCGCGAACGCAATCGGACGAGGCTTGAAGGTGCCGGTCGTTTCCCAGACCCCCGAGGAGGCCGCCGGTCATTTCGGCTGGCTCGCGGTCTTCATGGGCGTCGACGTCCCCGCTTCGAGCGCGCTCACGCGCGAGCGGCTCGGATGGCGCCCGGTTGGCCCTGGGCTACTCGCGGATCTCGAACGTGCGCACAATCTTGAAATCTGACTTAATCGAGAAGCCAAACATTCGGAGGAACTTATGATGAGGCCGACCAACCTCGGCGGAAGTTGGCCGAGCTCGCGGCGCTTAATTGAACGGCGGCAACTTGGGGATTAGATTCGTTCCTGGGTTTTGCAGCCACTCCAAAAACAGAGGTATCACATGGCCAATACACCCGAGCAAATCTCCACGGCGCAGGCGCGCGAACTAGTCCGCGACGGCGATACGGACCGGCTGATCGCGAATCCCCGCGCGATTGACGAATTGAATCAGTCCGTCATCAAGGAATTTCGCGCGAATCAGGGCAAGGTCGGCGGTCCGATGGAAGGGATGCCCGTCTTGTTGCTGACGATGACTGGCGCCAGAACGGGCCGAACCCTGGTGCGCCCATTGTGCTACTCGCGCGATGGCGATCGCCTCGTGATAATCGCGTCCTACGGCGGCGCGCCGCGAAATCCGCCCTGAGTATCACAATCTCGTTGCGAATCCCGTCGTGACAGTTGAGGTCGGCACTGAAAAGTTTAAGGCGAGAGCTACGCAAGTCCATGGCGCCGAGCGGGGTCGCCTCTTCGCCGAGGCGGCTAAGCTGATGCCGCTCTTCGCGGATTATCAGAACAAGACCAAGCGCCAGATCCCGCTATTAATCCTGACGCCGATCGACGGGGGAAAATGACCGGCGGTCTCCACTTAGCTTCTTCAGTTGTGGTTGTATCCTCCGGCCTCGGTTTCGGTCAGCGGGTGTGAGATAGGATGCTTTTCGAGCAGCGACAGCGAACGGCGAATGTCTTCCAATAGGAGATCGCCGAGGTCGCGGCTCACACCGTGGCGAACCAGGATTCGCTGAACTACCAGATCCTCGCGGTTCGGCGGCATCGAGTAGGCCGGCACCTGCCATCCACGCGCGCGAAGCCGATCGGAAAGATCGTAAAGCGTAAAGCCGTAGCTCTTGCCCTCCTTGAGCATCCAGCACACCGCGGGAAGTCCGCCGCGCCCGTCGTGGATGACGCGGAAGGGACCCATCTTCTCGAGCTCAGCCGCGATATGTTGGGCGGTATGATAACAGGCGTTCTGGATTCTTCGGTAGCCTTCGAAACCGAGCCGCAGAAAATTGTAATACTGGCAGACGATCTGACCGGCCGGACGCGAAAAGTTCAACGCGAAGGTCGGCATATCGCCGCCAAGATAGTTGACGTGAAAAATTAATTCCTCCGGCAGATCCGCGTGATCGCGCCATACCACCCAGCCCACCCCGAGCGGAGCCAGGCCAAACTTGTGGCCCGAGGTGTTGATCGACTTGACTCTCGGCAGTCGGAAATCCCATACGATGGCGGGGTCGCAAAACGGCGCGAGAAAGCCGCCGCTCGCCGCATCGACGTGGATTGGAATGTCGAGTCCGCTGTTCTTTTCGAGATCGTCGAGCGCGTGGGCGATGGCCTGAACCGGCTCGTACTGACAGCACGTGGTCACGCCGAGCGTGGGGACGACCATGATCGTATTCTCGTCGCAGCGCGCCAGCGCCTGCTCCGGACCCATCAGAAATCTGTCCCCCTCGACCGGCACCTCACGGACTTCGACATCGAAGTACTGGCCGAACTTATGCCAACAGACTTGCACCGGCCCACAAACCAGGTTCGGCTTGTCAGTGGACTTACCCTGCTCCCGCCTCTTCGCTCTCCAGCGCCATTTGGCCGCGAGACCACCGAGCATCGCCGCTTCACTGGATCCGGTGGTGGAACAGCCAATCGTGTTCAAGCCGTCGGGGGAATTCCACAGGTCGGCCAGGATATGAACGCATCGCGCCTCGATCTCTGCGGTCTGCGGATACTCATCCTTGTCGATCATGTTCTTGTCGATGCACTCCCCCATCAGGGTCAGAGCCTCGGGTTCCATCCAGGTAGTGCAGAAGGTCGCGAGGTTTTGCCGCGAGTTTCCGTCGAGCAGCAGTTCATCGTGAATAAGTGCGTATGCCGTGCGCGGCGACTGCTCGATGCGAGGAATTCGATGCTTGGGAACCGACAGCGAGAGATCGCTGGAAGCATAGATGACGTCCGACACTTTCCTGCCGGAGTCATGTTTTCTGTGAAGTGACATCTTCGTTTCTCCGATATCCGTACAACGCTGGGCGAGCCGGACGCTGACGAGTCTAGCGGCTAGCTCGCAATATGCGCGAGGGCGCCATAGCCGTTCCATATAATTGCGATGCCGATGCAAAACAGGATGAAGGCCGATAGCCGCACCACCACGTTGGTGCCCGACTCCCCCAGCGCTCCGACAGTTTCCTCCGCAAATCGGTAACACAAATAAATAGTCGCCGCGATCGCGACCACACCGGCTATCGCCGCAGCGCCGAGGACAGCGACAACTGGCAAGGGTGCTCGCGGGCGCTGGCTGCCAATCGTAATCGCCACCGCAATCGATCCGGGCCCAACCGTGATCGGCATGGTGAGAGGATAAAACGCATCGGTCGGTATCCTGGGCTTGTGCTCAGTCCGGTCGTCGATAAAATCATCGCTCGCCTGGAGAAGGCTCCAGCCGGTTGCCGCCACGATGAGCCCGCCGGCAACTCGCACGATCGGCAGAGTGATGCCGAAGAATTCAAGCACATAAGAACCGACCAGCAGCGAGCCCAGCAGCAGGAAGAAGCTGTTGATGGTCACGCCAAGTGCGAGCGCGTTGCGTTCCGCGTCGGTACAGTGGCGCGTCAGGCCAAGGAAAATCGGCGCGCCGCCGATCGGGTTTATGATCGGAAACAAACCCGCGTATACCAGAAGAAAGGTGTTGGCAATTTCATAACCGGAGATATCCATCAGTCCTCGCGCGCGTAATGTCGGAAGGAATCGCGATCGTTCAGTATCACAACCGACGGTTCTCTCGCACTGCGCTCGACCGTTATCGGATAGACCCGGACAATCTAGACTGTCGCCAATTCGAACCTCGCGGCTTGGGAGGCATCATCGAGATGAGATTCCTTTACGTCGACATCGATACTCTGCGCGCCGACCATCTCGGCTGCTGCGGCTACCATCGCAACATCAGCCCGGCGATCGACGCGATCGCGCACGACGCGATCCGCTTCGAGTCGGTGTACGCGTATCAGTTCGTCGGTAAGAGGTTGCCGGGAAAGTGCGTGATGTGTCGCACCTTCAGCGAGAGGATGACTCACGCCACGCCGCGGCTGCGGCCAGCGATTGGAAGAGAGCGCGACGGAAAACCGCTGCCCGCGATCTAAGGATGCCCCGTAATGTCACCCGACAGCCATTTATCGAGTGACGCCCGGTTGATCCTCCAGCAGCCGCCTATCTTGAAGCCCGGGAGCTCACCGCGCTTTACGAGGCGATAGATGGTAGTGGGATGGACGCGCAATATATCGGCGACCTCGGTGATAGTGAGAACACTTCCGAGTTCCCAATGCTGTATGGGACTCCGTTTCAACTGCTTTCCGACCTCCACTCTCACGATTTAGCTTTGCCGAGAAAAACCTCCGCTCCCCTGAATCGCAGTTCGTTGAACCGCGAGACATGCAGAACCCAAGCAATTTGTGTCAAATTTTCACGCGCGCCGATGTGCATCGTGATACTCGAAGGGCGAAATTAAGGTGCAGGCTGACCTACAAATTGAAGCCAAGTTCCGCTTCGGTCGGCTGGAATAAGGTGAAGGTCTTCAAGACCTATCGTGTGAGTACCGGGGGAAAAAGGACCGGCCGGGCTCGGGGCACGAGAACTGGCTCTCCAGTTTCGACGGAGACCTCCCCGGGCCCATTTGAACCTCATGAGTCGGTCGCCCGCAGCGCCAGGTATTGCGAACCGACCCTCGGTTTAACCTCTTCCTCGTGCGGCGTACGCAACGACTCCGCGACCTGACTGACCCGTCGACATTGCACCGGTCGAAGATCTTCCGGGGTTCGAGGGTTTTGCCAAGGAAACGGAGACGGCTTCAAGTCTACGCGCTGCCTTGCGGAAGCCGGGACTGTTTTCATCAAGGTCCCACTTCTTCAGCAGGACGTACTGCTTTCCTCGCCTCGCGAGCAGTCCGGATTCGACCATTTCAGCGATCAGCCGGGTCACCATCGGCCGTGAGCAGCCGATCATTTCGGATAGGCCCTCATGGCCGATTTCCGGAATCAGGATGATTCCTTCCGCATCCTGTACACCGGCCCGCTTCGCGAGATCGCTCATTACGATCATCAGCCGGTTCCAGAACGGAAGATTCAACAAGGCGGCGAAATACCTCAGGTTTTCCGACCAGAAGGTATTCAGCGAGGTCACGATTGAAATCAGCGTATCAGGCGGAAGAGTGCCCAGAAGCCGCATTACGTGGTCCCGGCTGAAAAGTGCCAGGACGCATTTGGTCGCAATCTGAGCTTCGAACATCCGGGCATGACGGCCTTTTTCATCGACATAGTCAGCGTAGCCGATAATCTCGCCAGGGCCCGCCAGTCGAACCAGAGTGCGGTTTCCATCACCAACCGGACAATAGACATTTACATAGCCGCTTAAAATACAGGCGAGCATGCCGTCCGTATTGCCTTCGCAAAACGCCATCGCACCTTTTTCAAATGCCACCGCTATATGCCGCTCGATCAGCTCATCGACTAGCTCCGCGGGTATATTGAAGTGGCTGATGCTCGCCCGAAGGGTCGCGAAAGCGTCTTCGTGCTGGCGGCTTAGATTTGTCTTCATTTAACTGTAGTCCTCTTTTGGCGCTGATTTATGACGTTTTGCTCGGTAATTTCGCTATGAATACGCTTCGGCAAATCAAAAGCTATATTTCTAGGCTAGAACAAGGTAATCACAGAGGCCGTTTTGGGTCACGACTCTTTGCATAGTGACTTGCACCCCAGGGAACACAAACTTATGAATAGGAGTGCCTTTCATACTTTAAATTAATACATCGTGCTTCAAAGTAACATCTCGTACCATCTCGATATGAACGTTACCCTACCATAGCGTGCTTAAACACTTCAAGCACGTCCGTGTGCTACTAGGTGATTGTAAAATAAGCACTTGGTATATATCTTGCTCCTACTTGTAGCGTTTCCCGCCTAGCAAAAGTCTGCTGCCGAGACCTCTGCGACTCGTGAGGAACTCTGATTTCGACTGCTTCTCCCCAACTCGAGCCGACGGGCCAAGGACCAAAAGGAACAGCCCCAACAAACGACACTCGTGCCATTTGCAATCGTTGAATGGGAAGGGGATGAAAGCGGCAGCACCCCCAAGGGCGAGTGCTCGTTAACAACTTGTTGCCGAAGCTGGTGCCGTAGAGGTCGGTGTAAACCGACCCGCGGATCGTGGTCGTGACTGTGACGTCACAACTAACCAATATGGTCAAGGCCGAACCGCTGCCATTGACGAACCGTGCCGACCAGTAGCCCGACGCCAGAAATGCCACGCCTTGGCCACCCGGAAAGAGTCACGTTTGACCATGCTGAGGTCGCCCGCGACAACGATGTAGGAACGACTCAACCACAAGACCTGGTCAGCCGACCTGGCTCTTGCGGCATCGAGCTCGTGGTAGTCCCCCGCAGCGGTACTTGGATACTGCTGCGGGGCTTGCTGTAACGATTCGGCCCGGTCTAATTCCTCAGGTGGATCCCCGCGCGGCGTAGGAAACCACTCCGCGACTGGAAGCACCCGCCGCCGGCGACGTGGGGGTCGAGGATCTTCCCGGGTTCGAGGGTCTTCCCAAGGAGACGGCTTCAAGTCTGCGCGCTGCCTTGCGGAAGCTGGGACTGTTTTCATTAAAGTCCCACTTCTTCAGCAGGACGTATTGCTTTCCACGGCGCGCAAGCAGCCCGGACTGAACCATCTCGGCTATCAGCCGAGTCACCATCGGCCGCGAGCAGCCGATCATCTCGGACAGGCCCTCGTGGCCGATTTCCGGAATCAGGATGATTCCGTCCGCGTCCTGTACACCGGCCCGCTTCGCTAGATCGCTCATCACGATCGTGAGCCGATTCCAGAATGGGAGGTTCAGCAGGGTAGCGAAGAACCGGAGGTTCTCTGACCAGAAAGTATTCAGCGACGCTATAATCGAAATAAGCACATCAGTAGGAAGACTCGCCAGGAGCCGCACTACATGGTCGCGGCTGAACAGTGCCAGAGTGCATTTGGTGGCAACCTGGGCTTCGAAGAGGCGAGCATGACGCCCCTTCTCATCGATATAGTCGGGATAACCGATGACGTCACCCGGGCCGGCCAGGCGTACCAAGGTGCGGTTTCCATCACCGACGGGGCAGTAAACGTTTACGTAGCCGCTCAAGATGCACGCGAGCATACCGTCGGTGTTGCCCTCGTAAAATGCCAGCGCACCCTTCTCAAATGCCACTACTATGTGGCGCTCGATCAACTCCTCGACCAATTCTACCGGCAGATTAAAACGGCTCAGACTCGCGCGTAAGATGGTGACGGCGTCTTCATGCTGGCGGTTCGAACTTGTCTTCATTGCTTGTACTCCTTTGCGTTTATTCGGACCGAATGGACCCGAGAGGAGCTTTGGTCCATCTCCGAAATGGGTAAATTTATACTCCAGTTTGTAGAAATGTACCCAAGGTCGGCAATTTGTGTTATGAGGTGCTCCTTTAGAAGATAAGCCCTGATTTCCAAGCTACGATTTAGGTAACCACAATGGCCGATTTGGGTCAGGTTTTTGCCGCGTCAAATTGAACGCTGCGTAGCAAAAATTCTGTGACTACTAACGCAAGGGCCTTCGATATAAAGCTTTTAGTGGGTCTAGTCTCAAGTCAGCGCCTCTTATCATCTGAATCTATATGGTAGCTAAAAGTATGTGGTCGTCGCCGATCACAATGATTTAACCTCCTAGGACGCCTAGTTTTTATACTTATAGTTCAGATCAATTAACTAGCAGTATCCTATAGCGCCTGATTGTAGGTCTCGCTTGTAAGTCTAACATGGGTTAGTTGCTCATGTGCTACACGCATCTGGATGGATGAAAGCCGAACAGTACGTCTGATACGCGCACGCCACCAGCCATGGATCCTCAGAACAAGTAGCGCGCCGCGCGCAACTTTGCGCTTCACACAGGATACAGGGGTCCCCCCTTGTCAACGGCGGTTGAATATTGATCCACTTTCGTTAGAAGTCGCCGAAGTAAAACTGACCCACCTTGCATTCGGTGATTAGGGGGAGCGCGAGGGGGATCTCCCCCTCGCTATCCGTGTAAGATGCGGAGGGAGGCCTCTCGCTTCCGCGTAGGGCAACCCGGCGTATACGTATTCTCCCCCGTGTACTTGGACTACGTTTTTCTGGTGGGAAGGGAGGCTCTGTCGCGTGGTCAAAGAAGGATTAGAGGGCGAGCTCGACGAGGTCGCTAAACTGTCAACCGCAAATCGAGGAACGATCAGCGAGGTCGTTTTGAAAGCGCAGCGAGTTCGGTGACCGCAGAGTCCGAGATGCTGCGACGCCCCGCAGCCTCGAGAAACAGCATCCCTTCGATGGACGTAAGGAACAACGCCGCCGATGAAGCCAACTCGATGCCCCGGGGGACCTTCAGACGACTCTTCACCCAGGCGAGGAACCCGTCCGCAATCGCGCCCGCGATATTGTGGTGTGGCTGAAGACCACGAGCCGCACCTGCTGCAAGATCGAGCCACAGGTGCATAAACCGCTTAAGGCCACCCGACGCTAACGCCGCCCAGACCTCCTCCAGCAGCACGGGAAAGGAACGAAGTCGCCCGATGGGGACAGCTTCGTCGAGTTGAGCTGTCATACGCGCCGCCAGCCGCTGCAACGTAGCGGAAAGGAGCTCGTCTTTGTCGGAGAAGTAGTAGAGCAACATGCGGTCGCTGGTTCCGGCGGCCGCTGCCAAAGGTCGAAGGGTTGCTGCGCCCAAGCCTTCCAACAAGAGATGATCGGCCATTCGCTCGATGGCGGCTTCTCGGCGCTCGTCTCGGATACTCATGCGCATACTTGTAGCAGATGCTTGTGCATACTTGTAGCGGATGCTACAGATATGCTATGTAGCACTCGCTACGCGGGCAGGACGAGCGGACAGATGGGATTCTGGCGGACATTCCGGGTGCCAAAGACGGCGTGCAAGCAGACTTCTAATGATTTGCTCGGAGACCAACTCGCAGGAAGTATCATCACAAATGGAGGATTCTAACGTGGCCAACGGAGTGACCGTCACAGTCAACTGGATAATAAAGCCGGAACTAGTAGAAAATTTTATTGCTACTCTTGAGAAAATGTTCCACCAAACTAGACTCCGAGAGGGTTTTCGTAACATAAGACTGTTGCGAAGTGATGCTGATTCAAACCATTTTATTCTCATTGAAGAATGGGATGCTGCCCAAAACTTCCAAGACTATGTAGCATGGCGCACAGGCAGAGGAGAGATGGAGGGATTTCTTGCGATGGTCGCTGCTCAGCCGCAGATCGGAATTTGGGACATTACCCCTCTTGCTGCGGCGGAAGCTTAGCTAGTCCGAGAACTTGGAGTTCCTCCGCGCTCTAATGCACGCCACCAGCCATGGATCCCGAGAGCAAGTAGCGCGCCGCGCGCAACTTTGCGCTTCTTAGTGGGTGCAGAGGTCATCCCCCGGCGACGGTGTCGATGCCGCCCGCCGCGCAGTCGATTACTGCGTTATTTTTCATTGCCAGTTTCTTGATAGGACCGTCGTACTGCTCGAGGCGAGTCCAATCGCAAGGACCTCGAGCGCCGGACAATTTAGTGGAATGCGCGAGCTTGGACGATCTCACTTTAACCCGAATACCTCGGTCAGTCCGGGAAGCGGATTGCCCTCGAGAAATTGTGCGGAGAAATTTGCTCCAGCCGAATCTTTCAGTGGAGCACTACGCGGGTCAGCAGGTCAGGTTCCAGCTTCGACCACGAACTCTTTCGCTCTCATCAACGCCGCTGCGGAAATCAACCGAGCCGCGACCGGCGCGCGTTTCCGCTGGCTCGGTCGATTTATCCCGCGGCGAGGCACAAGACGCGGAGCCCGTTTACCGCTCAGCTCGAACCCCGCGCGGCGTACGCAGCGATACCGCGATTGCCGGAACCATTTGCGGAGCCCGTCGCTGGTCTATAGGTCGAGGCTCTCGGCGACGAGACGGGTTCATATCGCGAACCCGGCTTTTGACTGCTGCGGCTGTCGCCATTAAGGTCCCACTTCTTCAGCAGGACGTACTGCTTTCCTCGCCGCGCGAGCAGTCCGGATTCGACCATCTCGGCTACCAGTCGGCTCACCATCGGCCGTGAGCAACCGATCATCTCAGCCAGATCCTCATGGAAGACTTCCGGGATCAGGATTATCCCCTCCGCATCGCGCACGCCGGCTCGCTTCGCCAAGTCGCTCAGCACGATCGTCAACCGATCCCAGAATGGAAGATTCAACAGGGTTGTAAAAAATCGCAGGTTCTCTGACCAAAAGGTGTTCAGCGCGCCAAGGATTGAGACCAGACTCTCAGTCGGAAGGACTGCCAGCAGCCGCGCCACATGATCGCGATTGAAGAGCGCCAGGGTGCATTTGCTCGCGACCTGGACTTCGAACAGGCGCGCGTTACGCCCCTTCTCGTCGACGTAGTCGGAATAGCCGATGATCTCGCCCGGTCCTGCCAGCCGCACCAGGGTGCGATTCCCATCACCCACAGGGCAATACACCTTCACGTATCCGCTCAGAATGCATGCGATCATTCCGTCGGTATTGCCCTCACAGAACGCCAACGCGCCCTTCTCAAACGCGACTGCGATGTGGCGTTCGATCAGCTCGTCGACCAAGTCCAGCGGCAATTTTAAACTGCTGAGGCTGGTCCGAAGGATTGTGAAGCCCTCCTGTTGATGACTCGAATTCGTTTTCATTGCAGTCCTCCCTTAAGATCAACGAACTGACGAAGAGCTAAGTTGGGCGTCGAAGTTGAATGAACACATGCTGGAATTTTCAGCAGATGTAAAATGTACTTCTTCTCATGTGGCTCGTTGCTGTTGATAACGGTTCCTCCTGTTGATAACCGGCTGCTTGAAGCAGAAATTTCGCAGCTAGAGCAAGATAAGCACAATGGCAGAGTTAATTCGCCAGAATTAACGCGTCAATTTGGACCTGAGAAGCGCTATATTTAGGTAACTTCTAACCTCTTCTGGCAACGCCGCAGGAGCTTCAAGTTTAGATTAACATCTAATACTGAGCGATAACTTCTCATTGATAGCTATAACCTAACAGATCTTAAGCTGAACGCCATAATCGCAACTCTGTCCGGAACCTACTGTCTGGCTAAAAATCCAGACCGATGGCATCTATCTTGCGTCTGACTGTAGGATTTTCATCTTAAAATGTTTTGGTACTTAATGTAGGGTCTTGGATCTGGTCGGTATCAGGACTATCTCGCCACTCGGCGCCCTGCCGGGTTCTTCTGCCAGGAAGGTCCGCCGGCTCTCCTCAGGCTGCTTCCTTGTGCGCTCGCAGCAGCGCGAGCGGCGCGAAACTCGCGATCAACTGGCCGTTGAACGGCATCAGCCACAGCTTGCTCTGAACTGGTAAACACCGCGCGTTGGCATACTCGTTAACGCCAATGGCGCCTAAAGCGTCAAATTGTACGCCGCGATGGGCGTGCGAAGTCTGAACTAACGGTCCGTCTGAACTGGATCGTCGAAGAATGTTGCATGCAGATTCTTACCAGCCACGCGGGGCTAATCCGGCTTTCCTTCTTCGCGATGCTCGTCGCGATGTTCGCTGCGGTTCCTGATTGCAGGGCTCAGGACGTGACCTACGGCGGTCAAATGACATTAAATTGGACCGTCGACACCTTTTCATGTCCAACCGGATTTTTTTGTCCAGGGCAGCAGCTGGTTGAGACCACCGCATCGGGCAGCGAGATAATACCTCTCTCCGCCGATTACTCATCTTGTTCCGTGAGTCCGATTGGCAGTGGTCCCGTCATCGTTCCCGTCGGATTCGACGCTCCAGACATCGTTTTCGTAGTGCCTAACGGCAGCAACACCTGCTCAACTCTCTTCGACCCTGGCACCGGCGCCTTTTGGTATGACGGCGATATCACTACAACCGAAGGCAGTTTCTCCACATTAACTCCAGACGATGCAGGGTTCACACCTCCAATAGGCCAGTTCGACATCCTGTCTCAGGATCCTACTGATACATATCCGACTGCGCTCACCTTCAACGCCGCTGGATCGGTTGTCCTCTGCGACAACCCAAACGTGTCTGTTTGTAATGGATATGGCTACACACAAAATTCCTGGTCGTTCAGCGGCGAACTGACCGCCTGTAGTGTGATTTACAATGGGACCTTCCGCGGCAACCTGCGAATCTCAAACGGGCTGACCTGCATCATCAATGGGTCCGTCACCGGGAACGTGACTCAGAGTGGCGGGGGTTTGTTTGCCAGTAACGCGACCATCGGAGGGAATGTGACAATTACCGGCGGCACGTTCTCAATTGACAACACTGCCATCACCGGGAACCTGGCAATCCAGAACATCCCGCCTGGCTCCGCTCAGAACGAGATCTGCGGGACCGACGCGAAACGAAATCTGCTCTTCAACAACAACGGAACCGCGGTCGCAATAGGCACGACCTCCGCGACCTGCCCGGGTAACACGATAGGTGGCAACCTGTTGATCAACCACAACTCAGCGGCGGTGCAGATCTCAGACGACGCGATCGGCCGCGCCTTGCAGTGTTCGAGAAACTCTTCAATCACTGGAAGCGGGGATACGGCAAGGTCGTCATCGGGCCAGTGCGCTGCCTACTAGCCGCGACGCGCCAGCGAGGAAAACAGAGTCCTCTTTGATCATCGCGAGAAGGAATGTACTCACTGCGCCGCCACCATCTTGTGACCGGTTACTGTCGCGTACATTTGGCCCGTCGAATCGGGAGCATGAATGGCGCCCGTATGACATGATGGAAATCCGCGGGCCTCAGTCTCTGATCATCGTGCTGGCAAATCGGAGCCCGCGAATCTGATCGCTCATCGCGATGCGATGCTTCGTCCCTGTCGAGTAGCTGGTAAGGCGAGTGACGCCAAGATGCTTGTTTGCCTCTATGAAGACCGCCCGCAGCAGGTCTCCGGTCTCAAACTCCTCGTGCTGAGTCTCCGCCGGTACTGTCCCTCCTGGCCCGTCCGCGTTCGATTTCCCGGGATTCGCGAAGAACTGCGATCGTGGCTGGCGTCATTCACCAACGTTACCGTGATCGACGAGCGGCTTCCGGTCTTCGGCAGCTACAATGTCAAACCAAGCGTCTTGTTGGACGGACTTTCGGTGACCCAGCAATGTCTTTGGCTGGACACCGATGTTCTGGTGAACGGTAGTCTGGAGATCCTTGAGCGAGAACCGCCTGAGGTCGTTATCGTGAGCCAGGATCCGTGGGAATATAAGTTGGGATCAACTAACCGCTGTGCGACTTGGGGACTGCCGGTTGGCCGCGAACTCGAAGGTCCGCTCAACAGCGCGGTGGTTCGAGTCTCGCGCCAACACGAAAAACTACTCGATGCGTGGCGCGACATTCTTTCGAAGAGCGTCTACTTGCGTGGGCAGGAGAAGCCCGCGAAAGACAGAGACCCTCATATGTTGAGTGATCAGGACGCGCTCAGCGCCCTTCTCGCTTCAGCGGATTTCAAAAATGTTCCCGTTCGCCGGCTGTTGCACGCTTCGGAGATTCTGCAGCATCACGGAGCGGGTGCGTACAGTTTGGGTCACCGATGGCGTAACCTGCGAACCGGAATGCCATCGCTGCTGCATGCCATGGGGACGGTAAAGCCTTGGCAAGCACCTTCCCGTCCGCGGCTCCTGAGCCAACCTCGTAACTATTATGAACGTAACTACCTCGAACTGTCGCCGTATCTACATGTAGCACGGCAGTACCGATCGGTACTTGGTGAGCCAACTGATTGGATGGACATCCATACGTTCACAGGTAAACTGGGCTCACTCGCCGCAGTAAACAATCCGAGCCTCAAGGGCGCGCTTCAAGCGACGGTGCATCGAGTTGCCAGGAAACTAAAAGACCTCGTTAGCGGGTAGGAGGATGGATCGGAATGGCCAATAAGATCGCAGGTAGCTCGACGCCCGGAACGGTGGGGACCGTTTCGGCTCGCCGAGATGTTCAGAGTTGAGCGCACACTCATGAAGAGGCGGGGTCGATGGCGCGGGCAACAATTTCGTCGTTTGGGGACTGTGGCACGGCATGATCTTTCCGTGCATCGCCTTTGGACGAACAGGCCAGACTTCGAAATTCATCTACATTGACTTTTGAATCGTGGACGGAAGCTACTCATGCCGCGACGACGGCACTGGTCGCCTTCTTGGCAACTAATCTTCTCGCCGTGTTTTGCCTGCGAGGCCTGAAGCGCCAGGCAATTTCCCGAGTGGACCGGACAGCCGGTATAACTCAACTCGCCATCGGCAACTCGTTGATCGCTTACGGCTACGATTCGACCGTGTTCGACAATCAAATCGGTGGCGGCTTTCGCTCGCTCAACGCCGGAATAAGTGGCTCTTCCCCGGTGGAGGATCTTCTAAAGCTTCGCAGGGGAATTGCGCATCAGCCGAAGTTGCGCGCATTTACGGATTTTACGATTTCCAGTTAACCTCCAATCCGCCTGTCGAAGTCAGCCAGCTCTTTGGGGCTCAGGCGATGGCCTATTCGACGAGCCAGAAATAGCAGTTCGCTATTACAACATGTCATGCATGGAGCGATTGAAGTTTTCGCTATTGCACCATGTTCCGTTATACGTTGCCCGCGGCAATCTTTGGTGGTTGATTGAGATGTTCCGCAGAAAACTTCACCGCCAGAAGGGGAAAAATGTCCAGATGCCGGTTCTTCAGTCAATATGAAGCCCTTAACAGAAAGCGAGTTCGATTCGGAGGCCCGGGCAGAGCTGGAGCGTGGCTCTGCCTTGAATCCTCCGGTTCTCGAAATGTTGCGCGAGGCGCGCGCGAAGGGCATCTCGTTTGTCGTGGTCGAGATGCCCGTGCGGCAGAACCACTTGTGCATGTACGATCATCCTGTGTGGACGCGCTATGCCTAGAATTAAGGCGGCTGATCGAAACTCAAGGCGGCATCTACCTCGACGGCTCGCGATGGATCGATGACCCGAGCAAATTCTGGGATGAGGTTCATCTCAATGAGAGGGGCGGCCGGAGCTTCAGCTACGAGTTAGCCGAGTATTTGCGGGACCAAAGACACTCAATAAATGCCGCATCCGTATCCTGCTACCCTTGGAATTTGAGTCACCGATAGTTGAAGGCACGGGCTCGGCCGATACACGCTAAGTAAAGTCCGAAATCAGGTCATCGGTTCGGGGTCTCTCGGCTTCACTCGGGACGACTCAGGAATAAAATGTCATAGACATAAAAAGGGGTGCCCTCGTCCGGGATCGCGCGGCTACGCCCGCCGCGGCCGGCGCTTTCGTGCGAGCTTGGATATTTTGCCATCGTGATCGCGAAGCCAGCCGAACTCGCCCGCGCTGTTGCGCGTCGCTGCGGCGGCGGGCGGAGTGCTCACCTCGCATCCGCGCGAATAATCGGTGATGGACTATGCGAGTTGAGGCGTCGCGTCACGCATGGCTCGACGGCCGGAACGGTTGGGACCGTTCCGGCACGCCGAGATGTTCAGAGTTGAGCGCATCCTGATTAAGAGGCGGGGTCGAGCGCTACGACTGAAAACGGCGGCAGCGTTATGGTGACGCTGGAACCCGACACACTGAGGCCGCCCGGCAGCGCACCGATATAAACGTCGCTGGAATTTTCGTTGTTGTCGGTGATGCCGTTGGTGTACAGCACCGTCTTGGCGGTGGTGGGAAGCGTCCCGCTCGCGGGGAATTGCAGGGTCAGGCTGACCGAAGAACTATTGGAGTTTACCAGCACCGCGCTCCAAAGGCCGTTGTTCTCGAATGCGTTGGCGTATACCCCGCTGATGCCGGAGGTGTTGACCGGATAGTAGCTCCCACCCATCGCGCTGTTGACCAGTTCCATCGCCAGCGCCTGCGGACGAAGATGGGGGAAGGTGGGCCCGAAGTCGGCGTCCAGGTCGTGGTTCACTCCCCACAGCGGATAGCTTGGACTGTTGCCCTGCGCGGTCTGCGTGATTTCGTAATCCATCTGAATCGGAGCCAGCCGCTGGGTTCCGAGCAGCCAGTCCAACGCCATATAGCCCGCAGTTATAAAGCCTGCTTCACTCAAGTACGCCTGTTCAGTCGTCCCCGGACCAAACAGCCCGTTCGGCCCGGCTTCGTACACCGCCATCGTCTGGTTCGACTCGAGCGCCGATACTCTATCCGAAGCAATGCAACTGGTATTGGCCGGCGCGCTTTCGAAAAACCAGGTCGCGTATTGAGCCGCCTGGCTGCTGAGGCTGCCTGAGTAGTTGGGCAGGTTTTCACCGGTGGTCGGGCTGCTCCCCCCGTTCAGATAGGTGGCCTCATCAGAGCCATATTGCGACGTGTTCGGTATCGGATATCCGGCGCTGGCGGCTCCGCTGAATGCGCCCGAGACCACGCCGTTGTTACATATCTGATTGCCAACCACGTAATGAATCTTTGCAGCATTGGCCGGGCATTTGCTCGCCGCTTCCGTGCTCATGATGCTGAAATTGCGTCCCGCCACCGCGCCGTAGGTCTCGCCGCCGTTGTTAAACGCGAACTTCAGATAATTATCGCTCCCGTTCCAGTCCTCGTTGCTCTGCTCCACATACACTTGCGCGAAGCCATAGGTGCTGAGTTCGGTACACACGTTGTCTATAAACGCCGTCAGGTCGGCATCACTCCAGACATCGGGGATCGACATCCATGGCACCGCGTCCAATTGCGCCGCCAGCGCGTAGACCCCGGCCGAGCCATACACCCAGCCCCCCAGCGGAGCCCCGCTGGTCCCGGTATAACTTCCGGCCGGCCCGCGCAGAAAGTCGCATCCGCCCGTCGCGCTCGAGCCCGGGGTACAGCCCGCCGGCCCATCGTAGTATGCTTCACTTTCCGCCAGCGGTACCGAAAGCATGTAGCGGATCCCGCCCGGATTGAGCGCTCCGACCGTTGCCACCGTCTCGTCGCGGAAGCCGGTGGGCGATGCTTCGTTCTTGCCCAGGTAGGCGTCGTCCACGTAGATCGTTGCGCCGCTCTCCGCGCTGCCGTTGCTCGCGGTCATCGAAAACCACATGTCGTTCAGACGGCTCGCGCTCGTATCTCCGCCGGTGAACGGATAGACGTACTGATGCCACGCACCGTCATTGGTCAGGGTGAAGGTGTGACTGACGTTCACTCCGCCGGTTCTCTGCAGCGCGATGCTTATGGTCGGTGCCGAGGTTCCTGACGCCAGCGCGTAGAAGGAAACCTCAAAGGGTCCCACCACCGGATGCCACGGACCGTTATAGGGCGCCAGGGTGCAGGTGCCCGCTCCGATCCCCGCACAATCGCTGGCCGCGTTTGCTGCCGTACAAATCGTGACGTTGTCCGAGCACACTCCGCCGACGGTGGGAACTCCGGTATCAAAAGGATAACTGACCTGATGGCTGTTACCGTCGGCGACATTGAACTCAAGCGATGATGCGCCTTCGTACTTCTGCGCCGTCGATATGAATTCGTCGCCATCGCCAGTGCCACGCCAGTTGCCCGCGATCCCGGTCTCGGTCCCGGTGATCAGCGTTGTCCCGGTCTGCCGCAACGCTACCACGTCGTCTGGATTCAGGGTCGGGCAACTGCTCGCACAGGTATAACTACCACCCGCCGTGAAGCTGCCGATCGTAAAGGTATCACCCGCAGACACCCCGGTACGGACCGACGCCGCGGCCCCATTCCAGAAGCCCGTTGCCTCGCCACTGTCCTGAATGTCATTGAATTGGGTCGAGCTATGGGTGCCCCCTACATAAACCAGGTGCGCTTCCACCCCGGGCTCAAAGCCCGGATCGTCGAAGTAGTTCTGCAACAACGCCGCATCCCCGTACCAGCTCTGCCCCGCTGCCCCAAGGTTGATTCCGATTCGATTTACCCCGCTCATCGCCGCCGCCGACGCCACCTGCGCTACCGGCGTCGCACTAGCTGTCGCGCCGGATGATGGCGTCGCCGTTACCGTTGCAGTTGCCGTCGCGGTCGGTGTGGCCGTTGCGGTTGCCGTACTGGTTTGAGTTGCGGTCGCGGTTGCAGTGGACGTCGCGGTTACCGTGGCGGTCGTTGTCGAAGTTGCACTTGTCGTCGCTGTCTGAGTCGAGGTCGCAGTCAGCGTTGCGGTTGGTGTCGCTGTCGCAGTCGCTGTTGCCGTCAGAGTGGCGGTCGAAGTAGGCGTAGGCGTTACGCTAACCGTGGCCGTCACCGTGGGGGTCGCTGTTGAGCTGGGAGGTGGATCGGAGGACGGCGTCGAGGTTGGCGTCGCAGTTGCTTTAGGAGTCCGAGTCGCAGTCACTCTAGGAGTCCTAGTCGCAGTTGCCGTCCGAGTGGCTGTCGCGGTCGCCGTTTTAGTCGCCGTCGCAGTCGCGGTCTTGGTGGCAGTCGCGGTTGCCGTCGCGGTGCGCGTCGCCGTTGAGGTTGCAGTCGCGGTTAGACTGCCGGTCGCAGTCACCTTGGAAGTCGGTGTTGATGTAGGAGGTGGATCTATGGTCGGCGTTGCGGTCGGTGTCCGAGTCGGAGTCCGAGTCGGAGTCGGGGTTGCGGTGATGGTAGGAGTTGCGGTTGCAGCGCTGCCCGCGCGTTTTTTTATTCGGATCTTCTGCGGAGCGAACACAGTCGTCCCACCGTGTTGCAGTTCCACGGTCAGATCGTATTCACCCGGTGCAACTGTTGCCATGCTTAATGTTGTGACGGAAGAAGCCTGAGTCGGCTGGAAGGAATCAGAGAATACTTTCGGCCCATTCTGTTTCCGCACTTTCAGCCGCAACATATATTGGTTGAGCGGAGTTCCCGACGATGGTTGGACGGTAGCGGCGATCTGGACGATTTGCGCCTGACCCGGACTGAGTACTCCGTCAGAGGGATAAAGAACCGAAACCTGCAGCTTTGCTCGTGTCGGCTTCGGGTGCTTTGCATTCAACGAATTCGGCGGGTCCTGAGCAAACGATTCACTTATGGGAGGGAGTCCGCCGAACGCGAAGACAACCAGGAGAACGACGACGAGAAGCGACACCAACAGTTTTACTGTCTTCGATTCGTGCACCTAAATCCTCCCCGAGCTCCCAGTGCAAGAGCCGAAGCGGCCGCACACACGCCCCGACGAATGCACTCCCCGGTCGTGATGCGGTGCAAGCCACGTGCCATTTGCTACGTTTAGTTTTGCTTCCCTACGATGTGTAGCGGCATGCGACAGAAGTGTCTCAAAGTGACTCAAAGTGAAACTCACTGTAGGAAGTTGCGTTGCCGCAACACCTTTCTCGATCGTAACTCAGCGGACGCGCAATCTGAAAAGAGCGTTCGCGCATTTTTCTTTGTGTTCTAAAACTCTTCTTTTAGTAGGGCTCGCGGGCAGAGAGTTGATCGAGTCGTTATCTGTCAACAGCGAGCTTCAGGTTCGTCGGATTTAGTCGGGTTCCAGTCCCGTCAGGCACCAACGAATTTCAGAGTCGAATCCTATCGAAGCAGGGCGAAAAAAAACGCCGACGCGGCAACTTCCAGGGAGTCGGTGATGGACTATGCGAGTTGAGGCGTCGCGTCACGCATGGCTCGACGGCCGGAACGGTTGGGACCGTTCCGGCACGCCGAGATGTTCAGAGTTGAGCGCATCCTGATTAAGAGGCGGGGTCGAGCGCCACGACTGAAAACGGCGGCAGCGTTATGGTGACGCTGGAACCCGACACACTGAGGCCGCCCGGCAGCGCACCGATATAAACGTCGCTGGAATTTTCGTTGTTGTCGGTGATGCCGTTGGTATAGAGCACTGTCTTGGCGCTGGTGGGAAGCGTCCCGCTCGCGGGGAATTGCAGGGTCAGGCTTGCCGAAGAACTATTGGAGTTTACCAGCACCGCGCTCCAGCGTCCGTTGTTCTCGAATGCGTTGGCGTATACCCCGCTGATGCCGGAGGTGTTGACCGGATAGTAGCTCCCGCCCATCGCGCTGTTGACCAGTTCCATCGCCAGCGCCTGCGGACGAAGATGGGGGAAGGTGGGCCCGAAATCGGCGTCCAGGTCGTGGTTCACTCCCCACAGCGGATAGCTTGGACTGTTGCCCTGCGCGGTCTGCGTGATTTCGTAATCCATCTGAATCGGAGCCAGCGCCTGGGTTCCGAGCAGCCAGTCCAACGCCATATAGCCCGCAGTTATAAAGCCCGCTTCACTCAGGTACGCCTGTTCAGTCGTCCCTGGACCAAACAGCCCGTTCGGCCCGGCTTCGTACACCGCCATCGTCTGGTTCGACCCGAGTCCCGCTGCTCTATCCGAAGCAATGCAACTGGTATTGGCCGGCGCGCTTTCGAAAAACCAGGTCGCGTATTGAGCCGCCTGGCTGCTGAGGCTGCCTGAATAGTTGGGCAGGTTTTCAGCGCTGGTCGGATTGCTCCCCCCGTTCAGATAGGTGGCCTCATCAGAGCCATATTGCGACGTGTTCGGTATCGGATATCCGGCGCTGGCGGCTCCGCTGAATGCGCCCGAGACCACGCCGTTGTTACATATCTGATTGCCAACCACGTAATGAATCTTTGCAGCATTGGCCGGGCATTTGCTCGCCGCTTCCGTGCTCATGATGCTGAAATTGCGTCCCGCCACCGCGCCGTAGGTCTCGCCGCCGTTGTTAAACGCGAACTTCAGATAATTATCGCTCCCGTTCCAGTCCTCGTTGCTCTGCTCCACATACACTTGCGCGAAGCCATAGGTGCTGAGTTCGGTACACACGTTGTCTATAAACGCCGTCAGGTCGGCATCACTCCAGACATCGGGGATCGACATCCATGGCACCGCGTCCAATTGCGCCGCCAGCGCGTAGACCCCGGCCGAGCCATACACCCAGCCCCCCAGCGGAGCCCCGCTGGTCCCGGTATAACTTCCGGCCGGCCCGCGCAGAAAGTCGCATCCGCCCGTCGCGCTCGAGCCCGGGGTACAGCCCGCCGGCCCATCGTAGTATGCTTCACTTTCCGCCAGCGGTACCGAAAGCATGTAGCGGATCCCGCCCGGATTGAGCGCTCCGACCGTTGCCACCGTCTCGTCGCGGAAGCCGGTGGGCGATGCTTCGTTCTTGCCCAGGTAGGCGTCGTCCACGTAGATCGTTGCGCCGCTCTCCGCGCTGCCGTTGCTCGCGGTCATCGAAAACCACATGTCGTTCAGACGGCTCGCGCTCGTATCTCCGCCGGTGAACGGATAGACGTACTGATGCCACGCACCGTCATTGGTCAGGGTGAAGGTGTGACTGACGTTCACTCCGCCGGTTCTCTGCAGCGCGATGCTTATGGTCGGTGCCGAGGTTCCTGACGCCAGCGCGTAGAAGGAAACCTCAAAGGGTCCCACCACCGGATGCCACGGACCGTTATAGGGCGCCAGGGTGCAGGTGCCCGCTCCGATCCCCGCACAATCGCTGGCCGCGTTTGCTGCCGTACAAATCGTGACGTTGTCCGAGCACACTCCGCCGACGGTGGGAACTCCGGTATCAAAAGGATAACTGACCTGATGGCTGTTACCGTCGGCGACATTGAACTCAAGCGATGATGCGCCTTCGTACTTCTGCGCCGTCGATATGAATTCGTCGCCATCGCCAGTGCCACGCCAGTTGCCCGCGATCCCGGCCTCGGTCCCGGTGATCAGCGTTGTCCCGGTCTGCCGCAACGCTACCACGTCGTCTGGATTCAGGGTCGGGCAACTGCTCGCACAGGTATAACTACCACCCGCCGTGAAGCTGCCGATCGTAAAGGTATCACCCGCAGACACCCCGGTACGGACCGACGCCGCGGCCCCATTCCAGAAGCCGGTTGCCTCGCCGCTGTCCTGAATGTCATTGAATTGGGTCGAGCTATGGGTGCCCCCTACATAAACCAGGTGCGCTTCCACCCCAGGCTCAAAGCCCGGATCGTCGAAGTAGTTCTGCAACAACGCCGCATCCCCGTACCAGCTCTGCCCCGCTGCCCCAAGGTTGATTCCGATTCGATTTACCCCGCTCATCGCCGCCGCCGACGCCACCTGCGCTAATGGAATCCCCCCAGTCGAAGTAGCCTTGGCAGTTGGGCTTGACGTGGTTGCCGTCGCCGTCGGACGACCCGGCACTGACGCCGATGGCTGCGGCGTCGCCGTCGCAGTCGGCTTCGGCGTCGCTGTCGCAGTCGGCTTCAGCGTCGCTGTCGCCGTCGCAGTCGGCTGTTTTCGGCTTCGGTGTCGCCGTCGCAGTCGGCTTCGGCGTCGCCGTCGCAGTCGGCTTCGGCGTCGCTGTCGCAGTCGGCTTCAGTGTCGCCGTCGCAGTCGGCTTCAACGTCGCCGTTGCAGTCGGCTTCGGCGTCGCCGTCGCAGTCGGCTTCAGCGTGGCTGTTGCCGTTCGGGTCGCGGTCCTGGTTGCAGTTGCAGTCGTGATCCTGGTTGCAGTCGGGGTCGAGCTGCGCCGCGGCGTGGAGGACGGCGTCGAGGTTTTAGTCACGGTCCTGGTCGCCGTCGGGGTCGCGATCGCGGTTCGCGAAGGTTTCCTGGTCGGGGTCGCGGTAGGAGTGGGCGTGATTGCGGGCCCGGATTTTTTTATGCTGTACGTTTGCGAAGCGAAAACAACCGCCGCGTTGTGACGCAATTCTCCGGTCACAGTGTAGTTGCCCGGCACAAGGTTTGTCATGTTGAGGGTTGCCATAGGATTAGCGCGAGAGGGATAGAAGGAATCAACGACCAACGTGTGGCCCTTGGGCCCGTGCACTTTGACCATCAATAGATATGCGTGGATCGCAGTTCCGGGCGATGGCTGGATCGCAGCCGCGATCTGGACCGCCTGCGATTTGCCCGGCACCAGAACTCCGTTAGACGGGTATACCAGCGAGAGTTGAAGAGACGCCGGCGTCGAGTTTTGAGCAGTCACATCTGCGTTCGCGTAACCACAGATCAAAACCAGGACTGTCAAGACCAATTTAATTGAAAGAAGACCAAACTTCGTCTTCATGCACACGCTCCCGCGTTGACGAGCGACGAGCATGGCGGGACAATCAGCTTGCCAGCCTCGATTGTGTCCGTTAGCTCGGGCACGTCAGGTGATGCCCCGGTGCAGGCGTTCCAGCGCCTGCACCGTGGATATTAATCCATCGGTTTTACAGTTTTAGGGCAGCCCGCGTGGGTTTGGCGTGAGGGACCGATGCTGGAAGCACCGGTCCGTTACCGCATCGCGGACCTATTAACAAACTCCCTAATCGAAACCCGAACTCTGCGCCGCCGAACGGACCGAGCCGATCGCAGCAGATCCGTTACCGCGTGGTCTCGGTTGACCGCGCTCCCCTCACGGATCGATGCCGACGAGCTGACTTTCGCCACGGCCGACGGACCGCCATTCTTTCAGCCGTTGCCAGTGGGTGATCAAATCCAGTTGTGGAGACAACAGCCACTCCCTCTTCAGCCCGCGAAACTTCTATCGGAAGAGGTAAGCCAGATCAAGTATTATCGAAGAAATTTCTAATTTTTCTCTTGCAGTCCTTTCACTTTTCTGACCTTAGGCGCGGTACGGTGAGACACCACGGCTTACAGCCTGTGGATAATGCGCGCGATCGACGAAGTGATCGCTATTTGATGTGTCGCGGCCCGAAGTTGCGAAGAAGCAGAGTACCCGCGTGAGTTATTCCGTCCGATGGATGAACGCCGAGATCATGGAAGAGCGGCTCTGCGGAGTGCAGCAAGCGACTGCATACTCGAGCGGAGGAAGATGTGCCCGTTCGAAGGTGTGCCCGTTCTTAAGTTTGTGGTCGGACGTGACTTCCGGTCTTGATGTCTGGGGAGATAGGCGTCGGGCTGTCCTTATACTCGATCAGTTCCCGAGTTCTGCCACCTAAACGATCCAGTTGGTATTTGAGTTGTCCGAACAGCAAGGGTACCTGGGCGAGGTGCGAATGCAGACCGAACAACAGCAGGGTAGCCAGGTCAGCCGACTTCCAACGAAATTTGATGGCGGTGCGAATCACGAGCACCGCAATGATCGCAACTGCTGCCGCGATAGGAATCATAGAGTGCAGCGCGATCGAGACCAGGGGAGCGCCGACGACGATTCCGAGCAATCCGGTGCCATGAACGAGATTGCGGCGCGCCACCTTGTCCCAAAGTGGAAAGTTGGTATTTCTGCATCTCCTCGAGACCTCGGCGTAGGCGTAACCGCTTCGTACGGAGCGGCGCCAGTACTGCGAGAACCGCGTCATCGCCAGGTCATGGCCGGTCATCGGCCGGTCGACGTGTAGGATGGTATAGCCGAGTGCGCGAATTCTCTGGCACATCTCCGGCTCTTCACCGGCGATCAACCGCTCGTCGAACCCGTTCACGCGTTCGAGCACGTCGCGCCGAACGAGAGCGTCTCCGCCACAGAACTCGACGGCACCCACGGGCGCAATCCAATCCCGATCGAGCACACGGTTGTAGATTGATGCCCCTGGGTCGATCTCGCGACGATTGCCGAAAACGACAGCGACGCCTGGATCGTTCAACTCGGCAATCGTGTCTGTGACAAAGTTGCGTTCGAGTACCGTGTCTCCATCGAGGAAGAACACGATTGGCGCCTTCGCCGCGCGCCAGCCAGCGTTTCGTCCCGCCGCTGCGCAAGGATTAGCGGACTCAAGCTTCTTGACCTTTACCTTGAATTGCACGGCCCGCTCGAGACTACCATCGGTGGAACCCGAATCGACGTAGATGACTTCGATTGAACCTTGCAGCGGCCGCATCTGGCGAATCGATTCGAGACATCGGGCCAGGCGCTCGCCTTCGTTGCGCCCAATTACCACGACGGAAAGAACCGGAGATTCGACGGCCGAATTGAAGCTGATTCTTTTTGAGAAGGGCTCTTGCGGCCCGTTTTCCAAAGGTGGCCCGGCCCTCATGAGTGAGAGGGCCTCTGGGTGTTTTCGACAGCGCTAGTGGGCCGTCGCGAAATTACTCTCGCCGGTATGCCAACCGCAATCGAGTCTGGCGGCACATCTTGCAGTACGACCGCGTTTGCCCCGATGGTGGAATCATCGCCAACGGTGATCGGGCCTAAAATCTTCGCCCCAGCGCCGATATCCACTCTATTACCGATTCTCGGTGAACCGCGCACCCCGGTGCGGAGCAAGCCTATAGAGACGCCATTGCGGATCACAACGTCGTCGCCGAATGCAGCATCACCACTGACTATGACACCGCCAAAATGGTCGATCCGGAGCCTGCTCCCGACATTTGCTTCGCAGGGAAGTTCGATCCCGGTGACTATCTGAACAAACTTGAAGGTAAATTTGTACAAGAAGGAGAGCGGCGCGCGAACGATCCGATGTTTGAATCCGTAACGCCAGCGGCCGAATCGGTAAACAGCCATGACCCAGAAGCCCTGTCGCCAGATGTCTCGCTCGTAGGTATTCCAGTCTTCGCGCAGATTATCGAACATCCTCCATTAACCTCGTGGCCAGTCACCATGGTCGGGATGGCGATAGCTTTCCACCCTGAGTATCTCTCCATGCCTGCTTTAATGTTGCGATTCCAGTTTGTAGATCGGCCATTCTCGCGTTTCGCTCGGCTGAGTTCGACCGCAAGACGCGATAAGCCCGCAGCTGGTACCATAGCTTTTCGAGAAGCATGCTCGACCAAGCGCCAAGCGTGCCGTGGTGTTTTCTGAAATAGAGCAGTTGTGCGCGCATCCTCCAGAGCTCTATTTGTGAAGCGGACGAGAGAATCTTGAGATTTTTCATCGTCTTCGCGGATTCGCCGCCAAGATGCTCGACCACAATATCGGGCCAGTACCAGACCTCGCTTTGCGCAGCCTTGACGCGCCGACACAGATCGACTTCCTCGTAGTAAAGAAAGAACCGCTCATCAAAGAATCCAATCCGATCGAGCACGCTACGCCTGATGATGCAGTAGGCCCCCGGTACCCAGTCGACTTGCGCCGGTTGAAGTGGGTCCGCCCAGGTGCGGTCCATTCGTCCCAACAATCGCGACTTTGGAAATTTGGCCGCCAAGCCCGACATGGTAAACAGATTGTTGAGAGGGGATGGAAACATTCGGGCCGACGCCTGCCACGATCCGTCGCGTCCCACCAGCCTCCCACCGGCCAAGCCGACTTGCGGATTCGCGTCCATGTGGTCAACCGAAAGCCGTAGTGCATCAGGCCGCAAAAACGCGTCCGAGTTCAGCAACACTATGTAGCGGCCGCGCGCTATCTCAAAGGCGCGATTATTCGCCGCGGCAAATCCCAGATTGGTCTCGCTTCGAATGAGTCGCACCTCGGAAAACTCGGACGCAACCATGTCGGCTGAACCGTCGTGCGAAGCGTTGTCGACGACGATCGTCTCGTACGTTACGCCACCTGTTGCGCGCCGCAGGGTCAAGATGCATTCGCGCAACAGGTCGCGTGTGTTGAAGGAGACCAGAATGACCGAAGCGTCTGGCACCTCAAGAGCGCTCATTTTCCGGCTTCCTCAACTCTACCGGACTCAGTCGACAACTCGTCCGCCGCAGATTTTTCGACACGCCAGTCAGGTTCAAAAGCTACTGAGCGGTGCGCGCTACAGCCACGCAAATGCTGGCAGATACCGAAAGCAGCGCTGGCATTGTGAAAGAGACCGTACAAATTAATTGGTCCTCCTAGGCCATCACTCTGTCGAACTGGACTCTAGCTGCTCGCGCCAGGAAAGGTACCCTTGCGGTCAAGACAATCGCCGCCGGTGCCATCAATACCCCTTCACCCCAGCCCGTGATCAAAAAGAAGAGCGGTTGAGTCTGTGCACCCAGATACACCGTCGAAATCGAAATGACGAAGATGATAAATACTCCCATCAAAGTGACTGCGGCCGATGACGTCGGATCATCGCGGGAGTGTCGCAGGCTGAAGACAAGCAGCCGAGCTGGCATCCACAGAAGGATTAAGATCATCGAAGCCAATGCGTACATACCGGAGTTAAGCGCCAGCAGCAGATAGTGATTGTCAATTGAACTCATGCCTTCGATGGTGGGATACAGGCCGTGGCCAACATCGTTCTCGCCCCAACCCCACGTAGGACGTTCATTGGCGATAGTCCAATATTTTTCGTTCATTTCCTTACGGTAAGTCGCGGAACTTTGTGCCTCGTCGGCGCTCACAGACGCCGACGTATATGCATCGAAAGCAGAATAGACAGGAATGGCCACTATGAAGGTCGCGCAAACGGCCAATGCGGTAACATAGGTGCGATGGGGTGCCCTGACTAACATCACGATCACGGCGGCTACCGCCGCCCCTACCCATGGTCCTCGCGAGATGGTAAGTACACTGCCCCCGAGTAACGCTAATT
The DNA here is from genome assembly GCA_963850125.1 of uncultured delta proteobacterium. Classification (GTDB taxonomy): domain Bacteria; phylum Desulfobacterota; class Binatia; order Binatales; family Binataceae; genus Binatus. The sequence continues at coordinate 670,665 of CAWKKB010000010.1, forward strand.
CGCAGAATCGCACCTTGCTAATCGGGAGAAAGGGAACGTTTCCGGGCCAATCCCCCGTCCACTCCAACCATCGTGCGATTCTGAAAGCAACCGCAAGGATAATTCCGGCCAGAATCGGATGCGTCCATGGGCCCCTTACGCGTGCGACGCCGTATCGAAAAGCGACATCCTTGGCAATTTCTGGAAATAGGGGCGACACGAAATTTACAAACGGATTCGCCGCCATCCTGAATTCATAAACCGACACGATCGCTACAAATGCGGCAAGTATCACTATTTTCCTGGCGATTCCGGCGCTCATGGGCTGCCGCATGACTAGACCTTTGGCGATCACGTAGGGCAGAATGACGGTCGTAGTCATGCCAAGCGCGACGTGTTGGGCGAGCCAATACTGGGTATTCATGTATTCCGAGAGCGACACCAGCGACGCAAAAGCCAAAACCAGGAAGTCAGTAAAGCTCCATTTCCAGTGTCTTCCCACTTTGCAAAGGTAATATGCTCCGATCGGAATGATGGCGCTTTCGCTGAAATTGAATTGACCTGAGAAAGACATGCGGCACTGATCCGGCAGGAGCAGCAACAGCGGCAGGTACACACCCAGGAACGCGTACTCAGGCCCTTTCCTGAAACACACGATCAGAGCGACTAACCCTGCTAATGCGACCAGCAGCGACGCTTCAATTGACGTCAATGACCGACCTCAGCTTCCATGGACTTAGACTAACAGGCCTTGGTCGTACTTCTTGTGAGCACAATCTGATGCTGGCGCGGCACAGAAAGAACCCCGAAGGAACACCACCAATTAATGACAACTCGGTATCCGATCACTTTCCCAAAACACCATAGGAGAAGCGTGTAGCAGGCGAATTTCCGTTGTCGACTGCCAGGTCGAAGAGAGCTTCATCGTCGCCACTATGATGTGCGTCGCCACAAATGATCGCTCCGACCACAGGTGGAACGCATCTCTCTAATTCGCGAGCTGCGGCCGCAATTTCAGTAACAACATCACGGCCAGCGCGCGCGACCAGAATGGCGCCAGCGGGCATCTGGATTAGTGCGACAGTATCCGCCGAGGCCAACAACGGCGGCGTAGATAGAAGTACAATATCGTGATTGCCCAGGGCGCGATCGATTGTTTCGCGCACATAGCCGAACCTGCGGGAGATTCCGTTTTGTGGCCGCTGAATGTTGGTATCGCGAGATTGCGCGGCCAGTTGACCTGTGGCGTCGAGTACGCCGGTCTTCGCAACCTTCGGGACGAGTCGCTTGGTTACTCGGGCGGGAATACTTCCTACGCCAGGGCCTGTTAACGGTGGTCTAGGTTGACCGGGGTTTGGTCCGCTCAGACTTACCTCAACCGCAAGCGCACGCACACCCAGCTCGGTAAGCTCATCAGCGAGCGCCAGGGACAGGTTGGCGGTCGAACCTTCTCGAACCGAAGTTAGTATGAAGCTCCGGATTCCCGAGGTACGCCATTCGCGCATGATGCCAAGCGCAATTCGCCGGAGCGTTTCCCGGCCGTCGCTGCCATTGGAACCCAGCGCAACCCCCAGCGGCGGAAATCCCAGGATACCCTCAAACTCATCGGCTGTTTTAATTTTTCCATCGATCAGATCGATCGCGGTCGGCACCGCTATACCGAGTATCAAGGCTGTGAGGCCAAATAGTGCGAAAATCAGTCTCTTGGTACTCTTCAGCGGTAGATCAGGGACCATGGCCGCTGACTCGAGCGCAACGACTCCCGGCGATTCCGTTTTCAACCGCAGCAAACTCACGCGTTCTTCAAGATCCTGCAGGTCCTTGCGCTCGCGTTCGAGTTTTTCGTGGACCGTCACGGCCTGGCCGTATTTGGATCCGAAGGTCGCCGCCGTGAACTTAACGCCCTCGAGTTCTTTCTCGATTCCTTTCTCTGCCGATTGCATCTGTTCGAGATCAGATTCAGCCTCGGATAGATCAACGCTGGTGGTAGCCTGTTCGCTGTCACTTAGCATTGAACGCGCGCGATCGAGAGAGCTCGCGTCCAGCTTGCTTAGTTCCTTGTTGATAGTTGCAATCTGCGCCTGCAAAGCGCTACGACCAGGATGGTTGGGGCCTAGTCCACTCAATTCGATCAGCGCTTGCTCACGCTCCTGAATCAGTTGCTGCCTGGCGGTGGTCGTCTCCGATCCGCTGGCAGCCATCTGTTGGGCCTTCGCTTCTACATCTGCGTCCTTGATCCGCGCGCGATGCGATCTGACGGCATCCAGGTGAGCCTGGGCCAGGAGTACGTTGCGGCGGGCGCGAGCGAGGGCGGCGTTGCTGTCCGCCAACATCTTATCGTACGGATTGACCAGCCCGCTGCCGACGCTCGACACTCCCAATTCCTGAGTCAGCCCTGCCAGTTGTTGTTGATCGCTCGCGATATTTTTTTCCACCTCGGTCCGGCGCGAGGTCAGCAACTGAACCCCTACGTCGGCTCCGTCCAACTCCCGCTTAGCCGCGCGGGAAAGGTAGGACTTCGCGACCGCGTTTACGATGTCGGCAATGCCGTAGGGAGTGCTGCCGCCGAGTCCGATTTTGATCAGGTAGCTGTCGGGTACCGGCTGGACCTTGAGCGCATCCATCAGGCGTTCTGCCGCAAGCCGGTCACTTTCGTCCGGATCTTGCCATAGCGACCGCTTGGGACCGAGCAGATCGAGCGCCGCAGTAACAGTCGCGTAGTTATCTATTTCAAACACCTGTTCCTGCACGAAGTCACGGTACTCGTCGTTTGAATTGAAACGAGTCTCTTCGCCATTCACTGCGGCTGGAACTACCGGCGAAATACGAATAGTCGCTTCGGCGACATATTTACGACCTGAGAGCATCGCGGCAGCCAAGCCTACCAGCGATACCACCGCGACCAAGGTCATCGCCAGGCGCTTATGGGCCAGGACGCTGGCTACTGGAGTTGCGGTGCGGTTGGGGACAACCCACGACGACGAAGCCGGCCGTGGTGTGGCCCCGTATTGAGTTACTGACGGAATCATAACGCCTCAGCGCGGGCGAAGACTCGAGAAAGGCGAGACCATTCGCGGCGAATCGTATCGCGGAAAAACGAACGCTCGTCACGGTCCAGCAGTACTCGGTCGGTTACGAATAAAACGGAAAGCAGATAAAACGAGACGATAAAAAGCATGATCACCGCACCACGCCATCGGGTCGCGGGCTCAACGCATCTCCAGGCAGGAACGGCGAACAGCATTCCAACCAGGTAAGGGACTAATCCCGGAATCACTACCGACTTCCAATACTCACGCCACGATATGTGCAGAATGCGATTCGCGCGAACTATGAACCCAACCGCAGAAATGATCGTAGCGACTACTACCGCGCTGCCGAGACCTACCGCGCTCCAATGACCCAAAACCAGGCGCGACGCCGGAACCGCCGCGAGAACCAGCAGTGTGTTGGGTATCGTATAGAAGAATTCCTCCTGCGGACGCCCGATTCCTTTTAGAATAGAGGTCCCCGGACCGGTCAAAAGATTGACGTGTTGTTGTACAGCAAAAATCGCCATCAGAAACGCTGTTCCTGGATAAATTTTTCCAAGCCAAATGATCAGCAGTGGTCCCGATGCAGTGGCGAACAGCCCAGATGCGGTCGCGGCCACCAAATTCATGTAGCGCGCGCCCTTGAGGTAGAGTCTGCCCAATAGCTCTCCCTGATCTGGTCTGCCGGCGAATTCCGACTGGAGGCTTGACGCCGCGGGCATGAAGGCAGAAGCGAAAGCGCCGGGTATCGAATTAGCCATGGTCGGGAGCTTGTCGCTTATATCGAGAACCCCAATTGCGGTGAGTCCTACCAATGGAGCGGCAATCACTCTTTCGATTGCGGCGAGTCCTACACCCAGAATCATGTTGAGCTGAACGATGCCCCCGAAGCTGACGAACGAGTGAAGCGCTCGCCGAGAGAAGGACCGTACCGAAAGCCGAAGCCATGGCATGTAGTGGTATGCGGCGATGGCGGCCAGAACTATCGACAATGCCGCACGCACCGCGTACGCCTCCGCCAAGCCGAGCACGCCGTGACCGGTACCCACAAGCAAGAAAATAAGAGCGGCTTCCGTGATGTAGCAAATCACCCAGATGATCTGGACCTCCGCGATCTTCTGGATGCCAGTCAAGGCTTGGCAAAAGACAGACAATATTGTTTCGCAGAGATGGACGCCCACCACCAGCAGTATCACTTGCTGAGCAGTGTGTTGAAGTGCGGCTGGAACTTGCAGCCATTGGATCACGTGCGGAAGGCCCATCAGAAGCATGACAAACATCGCTGCGCAGATGGGGGCAACCGTCAACAAGCCGGTCGACAATAGTTCATTCGCCTTTGATGTTTCGTCGTGAGCGACATATTCCGCGATATACTTCACGTATACCCATGAAAAGCCGAAGGTAGCCATTCCGCCGTACGAAACGACCAGAAATACCGCACTCCATAGGCTGTAGCCGGCCAGTCCAACTCTCGACAGAACAAACGGCGGTATGCAGACGCGCGTGGCCAAATACCCGACACGAGCCGCCATATCGAAACCTACGTTGCGGCCTAATGATTCACGAGCCCGAGCGACGAGGAACTCCCGATCGGGTTCATCGTCGCGCACGAGCGCTTCTGCTCTGATACCCATTTACATTAACGCGGCGCCGAACAGCACCATTGTCGTGATTGGATTAATTTGTTGCAGGACGTAGCCAAGCTTGGCCAATCCGCTCTTGGGCACGTACACGATATCGCCGGCTTCGAGCTGATAGTTGGGTCCGGATTTTTGAATATCGCTCTCCAGGTCGACTACCTCTTCGGTATTCTTGCTCGGGCGGGCCAGCACGATCTTGCCTGGCTGCGCGCTGTCATTGGGCCCGCCGGCGCGCGAGAGCGCCTCGAGGAAAGACATATTCGCGGTCAACGGATATGGACCGGGGTTTTTAACCTGCCCCATCACGTAGACGAGTTCATCGTCCGGATCTGGCACGAACAGTAAGTCGTTTCTTTGTAAAGACATGTTGAGTGAGATATCCGTGCCTTTCATGAGCGGGCGCAAATCGACCCACATGATGCGGTTTCTGCCACGAATAATCGCGCATCGCGTCGGCATTCCGTCTTGATCGCCCTTGGTCGGCGCGGCTCCTGCCTTGGCGAGCGCCTCGAGCAGGGTCGGATCTCCCGAGAAGGTCAGGACGCCCTGGTGCGCTACGTGCCCGAGGACAATTATCTGATTGCTGTTGTAACTATCGACGATCACCGAGGCCGCCGTGTTGAGATAGTCCTCCCGAAGCGCCGATGTGAGCTTCCTGCTCGCATCGTCGGCGTTGAGGCCGGCAACCTTGAATGACCCGACGAACGGAAGCTGGATCTCGCCGTCGGGACCGATGACGCGCTTTCCAGAAAGTTCGGGATGTCCCCAAACCGTGACCGTGACGACATCGCCAGGACCCAGGATATATTTGCCGGAGGGAGGTTGAATCTGCGGGAGTTCGTCATCGCTGACTCCGCTCGCAAACCCTGCAGACTCGCTCCCCGCAGGTACCGACGGTGCAGCTAACTTCGAGGTCTTGTTACCGAGCGATTGCTGCATCGTTTGGATGTCGGGCGTACTCGAACAACCGAAGAACAGCAACGCGAAAAGCGGCAGTGCTACAATGTTGGTCAGGAGACCCGGCCCACGATATGTTTTTGAAGCGCTGCTTTCGAGCATTTGATTAATCTTACGTGCCTTGCGATTCTGGCTCGCGATTCCCTCGGCAGGATCTTCGTTCACCGGATTCTGGGGCCGGCGGGCGGAACATCTGTGAAAGCTACTTTCGAGCGAAAAATGGTTCATCACTTCGAACGTCACGTGGCGAATACCTCTTCGCAACCCATTGAAACGAGCGATGACGCGATTATTCCTCCGGCACTGAGATCGATGGAGTAACGGAGGACGGTTTAGATGCCTTTCCACGATAGTTTTGACCTACTGAGCGTCTCTAACCGTCTAAATCCGCAAATTCAAAGCGAACCGATTCGGTCTCGTCCGCCCGGTTGAACACTTAACTGTCTCGGAATCGATCCCTTTTTCCAAACAAACCGTTTTGGAGCTCGAGCGCCGGGAACTTGGCTTGCCCGGCGATGGCTGGCTTGGGCGAAACGTGCGCGGATAAGCGGGTTACGTACTTTGCTCAGTGTCTCGTTGGTAGACTCCTATGCACTAACGCTCGTTTCGCTATTTTGGACAAATCAATTTAGTACTTCGGCTACTTTTTTGTGTTGCATTTCGATGCGGTCTGAAACGTTATGGGTGATTTTCGCAGTCCGAAATTTTTTCGAGAGGGCCGTATATATGAACAAGAGTTGGTCGCGCATTCTTCTACCCCTACTGGTTCTGTTCGCGATGATAATGGTGTCGCGTCTGGCTCTCGCCGATGACGATCACGACCATCGACGAGGGAACCGGGATCCGTTCCCTTATACCGGGCTGGTGGCTGCGCCTGAGATTGATCCGAGACTGGCGATCGAAGGACTTGCCATTGCCGGCGGTGCCGCGGTGCTGATTTGGGAAAGGATGCGGCGTCGGCGATAACAAAAATTGCTGCGCAGAGAAACCTTCGCTGGAGCCGGGGTGACGACGAGTTCGTCAGTCGGCGCTGAGTCGACCGGACTTCGGACCTCACGCCGCCCTGGCTCCAGGATACTTCTGTGGATCGGGCTGGTTCTGCTGCTCGTCGCAGAGTTGATAGTTCTCACTCTTCCATTCAATCTGACTGGAAATCTTGGAGAAAAGGGGTTCTGGGCCGCCGTTTTGTCCGCCAGCCAGCATGGAATCCGCCCCACCTTCATCACTGCCGTCGCGGCGACAATTTTTCTCAGCTGGCCCGTGTTGCAGCAGGAATTCCGCCGCATATTGAGTGAGTCACCCACCCAAATCATTTCGGCGCGATGGCTGGCTGCACACTTGATATTTCTTGGTCTGCTGATCGTTGGAACGCAAGCACACGGTATACGCGTATCCTCGATGGCAGATTGGGAAGGGTGGCTTTTTCTTTGGAGCTTCCTCGCTTGCGGAGCGCTGGTGACATGGCTTTTCAGCGCGTTGCCACCACGCTTCTGGGTTCGATGGATAGGTCACAGCCGCACTGCCGTTCTGGGAGGAGGAGCTGCGGGCCTCGCTGCATATGCGCTTGGCAATTGGACGCAGGAACTATGGGGGCCGCTGCAGCGCTCGACTTTTCAGATGGTCGCGATGATCTTGCAGTTGTTCGGTCAGGCGGCGGTGAATCGTCCGGATGAGATGGCGCTAGGGACTTCCCGGTTCGCGGTCACAATCACTCCACACTGCTCAGGGCTTGAGGGTATCGGTCTGATGTGCGCGTTCACAGGGGTATACCTGTGGAGCTGCAGGCGGCAATTGATGTTCCCGCAAGCGCTGCTTCTGCTCCCCATCGGCGCAGTCTGTGCGTGGGTGCTGAATGCGATTCGCATCGCTGCGCTAATCTTTATCGGCGGCTGGAATCAGGACGTTGCACTCAAGGGGTTTCACTCTGCAGCCGGTTGGATTTTTTTCAACTTAGTTGCGGTCGGACTGATCTGGACGAGTTCATCCTCGCAATGGTTCGCAAAAGCGCATGAGAGTCGGCTGAACAAGAATCCGGCGGTTGGGTACGTCCTTCCGCTCTTGGTCTTCTTCGCAAGTTCGTTGACTGCCAATATGTTCTCGCTCAGCTTTGAATTCTTTCTGCCGGCGGTCACGATCCCGGTCCTATGCGTCCTCTGGTACTGTCGATCTACCCTACTTTCGTTGCCATGGAAGTTTTCATGGCTGAACGTCCTGGCTGGTGTTGTGGTCTTTGCGATGATTTTAGTTACGTCGGAGGGCAGTTCTGCCGACACATCGATTGGTAGCGCGCTGCGCCATCTGCCAATGCCGGTAGCGGCAGGGTCGCTACTGTTCTGTCTGGTCGGCAGCGCTATCGCAATACCGATAGCCCAGGAACTCGCGTTCAGAGGATATGTCACCCGCAAGCTTGTGGCAGCCGATTTTGAAAGTGTGCCCTTCGATCGCTTCACTTGGATTTCTTTTCTCGGCTCTTCGATTCTGTTCGGCATCACGGAACCGAACTGGCTGCCATTAATCCTGGCGGGAATGATCTTTGCCCTTGTTATGTATCGCCGAGGATTGCTTACGGACGCAATTATCGCACATTCATGCAGCAGCGGCTTGCTGTTTTTGGTCGCTGCGGCCACGGGCAGATGGTCGCTGTTAGGCTGATTATACCTAGCTCTTCGTGACTAGTTCGCTTCGGAACTGGGTGAATCCTTACATCCTTGCCGTGTTAGGGCGTTACCTGCGTAAAGCGCAGCGCGCTCGGCTCAGTTAACCTCTGCGGACGAAGGGAGAACGGGAAGTTCTAGGTATTCAGTGATTTCGATCCCAATTAAACCTGGCCTCGTATGGAGTACGGGATTTCTACTTGCAGTTCATTATGGAGTGGGTGTGCGTTGGGATGATCTTTCCTTGATAGTTCCGCTCGCGGTGGGGTCGTTTGCTGCCAGCTCGGTGGCGTCGCGACTGCTCACATTCGGGCTTCGCAACAGGAATAAACCATTGGGGCAGAATGCGTTGATAGTCGGCGCAAGTTGTTACGAAGACTTGTCCGAGAGAATTGGACGCACTCTCGCTCGCCCCGTCGGCTACCTCTTCACAGGCGCGAACGGAGAATTGCTCTTTAGAGACGAAGACGGCGAGGCGACTCCATCCACCTTGGACGAGGTCCTCGATGCCCACGTGATAGACGACGTTCTCATGGTGGATTCGTCGGACGGGCTGGATCCCGACGATATTCTGTATTCATCGTCGATCAGGGGCAAAACCTTCCGAACCCTCATGAGGACCCCGCTCGCTCCCGCTGGTCGCTATCGGACACAGGCTCTTGGAGCAGGCGAATACCTCCTATCCCACGAGTCCGTCCCGGTTGGGAGAATACCGTTGGCAGTCAAGCGGCTGATGGACCTGGTAGGCGCGAGCATCGGGCTCGTGGTCTGTGCAGTCGCGTACCTCATCCTAGCGCGTCGAATCAAACGAGAGACTCAAGGATCCGTGATCTTTCGTCAGCCACGCGTTGGCCGAAACGGCCGAGTCTTCACGGTTTACAAGTTCCGTACAATGCAAACCTGGTCCGAGGAACGCCAGATAGAATTGCTTAAGCGGAACGAGATGACCGGGCATATGTTCAAAATCCGGGATGATCCCAGAATCACTCCGTTGGGCCGCACGTTGCGCAAGCTATACATCGACGAGCTGCCGCAGTTCTGGAACGTATTCAAAGGTGAGATGAGCCTGGTCGGCACGAGACCCCCGACGCCGCCTGAAGTGGCGTGCTACGAAGCTCATCATCAGCGACGTCTCAGTATGAAGCCGGGTATTACCGGACTGTGGCAGCTTTATGGCAACGATGAAGTGCCGGATTTCGAAGAAGTTGTGGAATTGGACTGCAGATACATCGATAACTGGTCTATCTGGCAGGACTGCAAGATTATCTTGAGAACGGTTCTTCGAGTGGTTCGCGCTGGTGGCTATTAGGCTTAAGGAGCAACTCAAGGCTCGGGGTGAAATGCAGACTATAATTGTCACTGGCGGCGCAGGCTTCATTGGCTCGAACTTCGTACGGCTTGCACTCAGCAAAAAGGATTGGCGGGTAGTCGTAATTGACAAACTGACCTATGCCGGTAGCCTTCTGAATCTACGCGACATCGCGGACCATCCGCGTTATTCGTTCATGTATGCCGACATTGCCGACCAATCGGCGGTGGCGGCCGCGTTCGATCGATGGCAGCCCGACTTCGTCGTCAACTTTGCTGCCGAGACCCATGTAGACCGTTCAATCGATGGACCGCATGGCTTCCTTGTAGCCAATGTCATGGGAACGTTCGGGCTGCTCGAGGCATCTCGTAACTACTGGCTCACGATGGAGCCATCCCGGCGTCACAGCTTCCGATTTATGCAGATTTCCACCGATGAGGTTTACGGCTCATTGGGCGACACTGGTTTCTTCAGCGAGGATTCGCGCTACGCGCCCAACTCGCCCTACGCGGCTTCGAAGGCCTCGGCCGATCACTTCGTGCGTGCCTATCACGAGACTTTCGGGCTACCTACTCTCATTTCCAACTGCTCGAATAACTACGGATTTAATCAGTATCCCGAGAAACTGATACCTCTCACTATCTCCAACGCAGCCGCTGGCAAAGCTCTGCCGCTTTATGGTGATGGGCAGAATATCCGGGATTGGTTGTTTGTAGGGGATCATTGCGAAGCGATTCTGGCAATTCTGGATCGGGGACATGTCGGCCGCCAGTACAATATCGGAGGAAGGAACGAGCGAACGAACCTGGAAGTTGTGACCGAAGTCTGCGCCGCGTTGGAAGAACTGATGCCGGCGGACACCAATGCCGCGCTAGCGGTTAACGGTTGCAAGTCTTACCGTGACTTGATCACCCTGGTTCCTGACCGACCCGGTCACGATCGGCGCTATGCAATCGATTGTTCGCGAATCGAATGCGAACTCGGATGGACCAGCCGCATCAGCTTCGAAATGGGACTCCGCTTGACCGTACGATGGTACTTGCTCAATCGCAGCTGGTGCCAGGCAGTCCAACAGGGAAATTACGATGGCAGACGACTCGGCCTTTCGGCGCCGCGCCAGGCGGAAAAGATAAACTTGGAGCGGTAATGGTCAGTTTCACGAGCGCGCTCTCATGACTATGAATTTGGAATCCGAACCACAGTTGCAGAACAACCATGGCCAGCCCGCGTGGAAGGGGATCATACTGGCTGGTGGCTCGGGAACTCGGCTCTACCCGGTGACGCGGGCGATCTCGAAGCAGCTCGCGCCAGTCTACGACAAGCCAATGATCTATTACCCGTTGGCCACGCTGATGATGGCAGGGATACGCGATGTCCTGGTGATCAATACCCCGCACGAGCAGGAGAGTTTCAAGCGTCTTCTCGGAGACGGTTCGGAATGGGGAATCAGATTCGAGTACGCAGTGCAGCCCCGGCCCGAGGGTATCGCCCAGGCGTTCAGTATCGCCAGAGAATTTGCCGGTCCGGCAAATGTCGCACTCGCGCTCGGCGACAATATTTTCTATGGGCACGGGCTGCCCGATCTGCTGCGTAGAGCAACGGCTCGTGCCAAAGGAGCTACGGTATTCGGATATTGGGTCAAAGACCCGCAACGCTACGGAGTGGTTGAATTCGACGCCGCCGGCAGACCGGTCAGCCTTGAAGAAAAACCGGCACAACCCAAGTCGTCGTACGCAATAACCGGCTTGTACTTTTACGACCATCGCGTCTTTGATCTCGCTGCCGGTCTGGTTCCCTCGGAGCGCGGCGAATTGGAAATCACCGATTTGAACCGGAAATATTTAAGCTCCGGCGAGCTTCACGTCGAGAAGATGGGCCGCGGCATCGCGTGGCTCGACACCGGGACCCATGACGCGCTCATGCAGGCAGCGAGTTTCATTCAGGCGATCGAGGAACGACAAGGGTTGCAGGTGGCGTGCCTCGAGGAGATCGCCTGGCGCATGGGATACATCGGAAAGGACGATGTGATCCGGATCGCCGATTCGATGGCTAAGAGCAATTATGGGCAATACTTATTTCGCATCCTTGAGCAGGACTCCTAGTCGGCAATGAATTTCGTTCGAACCAGCTTCACCGGCGTAATAATTGTCGAGCCCGATTTGTTTCGGGACGGCCGCGGATTCTTTCTTGAGACGTTTCGTCGAGATAAGTATGCGCGCGGCGGAATTGATCGCGAGTTCTGCCAGGATAACCAGTCGCGTTCGGCGCGCAATACAATTCGCGGCTTGCACGCTCAGCGACAGCATCCGCAAGGAAAGCTGGTGCGGGCAGTGACGGGCTCGATATTCGACGTGGTCGTCGATATCAGGCGCGGCTCGCCTAGCTACTTGAAATGGATCGCGGTCGAGTTATCAGCCGATAACTTCCGGCAGATATACGTACCGCCCGGGTTCGCGCATGGAATCTGCATCACAAGCGAATTCGCCGACATCGAGTATAAGTGCACTGACTATTACGATCCTGGCGACGAGCTTCGCATCGCCTGGAATGACCCTTCCATTGGAATCCGATGGCCAATTGAGAATCCTATTCTTTCCGAGAAAGATCGCCGGGCCGGAACCATCGCGGATGAGTTAGCGTTCCTGCCCGTCTATTCGGAGGCACGGCCTTGAAGATACTCGTCGCTGGCGCGCATGGACAACTAGGCACCTGTCTAAAGAGTTCGCTTCATGGCCACCAGGTCGTTTCCCTGGGGCGTAATGAGCTGGATATAACGCGACTATGCCAGATTCATAGAGTGCTGAGGCGAGAGCAACCTGATCTGGTTATAAACGCCGCTGCTTTCAATGATGTCGACGGTGCGGAATCGCAAATCACCAATGCTTATGCCGGAAATGCATTGGGCCCTCAGGATCTTGCCGCGGAGACTGCCGACCTCGGAATTCCGCTGGTTCATGTTTCGACCGACTATGTATTTGACGGTTTGGCGAATCGACCGTACGACGAGCATGATCTCCCCAATCCGTTGTCCGTGTATGGCGCGAGCAAGCTCGCCGGTGAAGTAGCCGTGCGGAAACTAAACCCACGACACTACATCGTCCGCACCGCATGGCTCTACTGGGAATCCGGGAAAGGATTCGTGCTGTCGATGTGCTCAAATGCTTCCAGACCCGAACTGCGGGTGGCGAACGATCAAATCGGTTCGCCAACTTACGTACCGCACCTAGCCGACGCGATAGCACGCCTGATCGAAACCGGTGCATACGGAACCTACCATATGGCAGGGGCCGGAGGAGTCTCACGCTGGCAGCTCGTGTCTGAGGTCTTTAGCCTCCTGAACATTTCCACGCCACTGCGACCGGTATCTTATCGCGTATTTCCACGCGGCGCTCGTCGTCCCACTTACAGCGTTCTTACTAGCGTCCAGGAACCGCGGATAATGTTGCCTCCTTGGCAGGAAGGAATCGCGGAATTCGCGCTTCGTTTCGCACACCGGCGTGAGCGAGCGGCCTCCTGAGGACCGAAAAGAAAACCAGTGCAGCAGAATGTCCGAATGGATCGCACCCCCAGCTCCAGCGTCTTTGCTGATCAATCGGCTGCTCCTATTCGGATTGCCTATCTGGTGAGTACCTATCCGGCTGTCTCGCACACTTTTGTGCTGCGCGAGGTCAAAAGGTTGCGGAGGGAGAATTTTGACATTCGTGTGGCCTCAATTAACTCACCCGAGCGTCCCGCCGACGGCATGACTTCCGAAGAGCAAGACGAAAGTTCGGCAACCTTCTACGTCAAGCGACAAGGCATCCTTGGCGCCGCACGAGCACATCTGGCCGTCCTGGTAACGTCGCCGAAATCCTACTTCACCGGTCTCTGGTTCGCGCTGAGAATGGCGGGGACGGACCTGCGGCGGCTGATTTTTGCGGTCTTCTATTTCGTCGAGGCCGTTATCCTCGGGCACTGGATGGAGTCGCAGGAATTGCGTCACCTCCACGTTCATTTCGCAAACGCTGCCTCAACCGTAGGACTGATCGTCAGTCGCACTTTCCCGATCCAATTTTCCTTGACCGTTCATGGCCCTGACGAATTCTACGACGCGCCCGGTCTTCGGCTCGCGGAGAAGATCGTGGGTGCTTCGTTTGCATGTTGTGTAGGACAGTTCGCGCGCAGCCAGTTGATGAAGCTGTCGCTGCCCGGTGAGTGGGGGAAGTTCGAAATCGTCCCGTTGGGAGTGGACCCCCAACTGTTCACCCCGCGCCCATTTCGATCGGCCCCGGAAACGTTTGAGATTCTCTGCGTCGGAAGGCTGGTTCCCGCCAAGGGCCAATATGTCCTCGTTGCCGCTGTCAGTCGCCTGGTGAAGTCGATCCCGAATCTTCGGCTTCGATTGGTGGGCGACGGGCCCGACCGGGAAGGCCTCGAGCGCGCGATCGCGGCGGCCAACCTGAGTCGACACGTTGTCCTTGAAGGCAGTGTCAATCAGGATCGCATTCGCGATTACTATCGTCAGGCCGACATCTTCGTGTTGGCTAGCTTTGCTGAGGGAGTCCCTGTGGTCCTGATGGAAGCCATGGCAATGGAAATACCTTGCGTAAGCACTTTTGTCGCAGGGATACCGGAGCTTATTCGCAGCGAGATCGACGGCATTCTCGTTTCGCCCTCAGACGATAGTGCGCTAGCGAGCGCGATCAAGCGATTAATCGATGACTCCTCCTTGCGCCATCGTCTCGGGATCGCGGCACGCCGGCGAGTGATGGATAAATACAATCTCGATCACAACGTCATACACCTGGCAGAGATCTTTGCCGATCGCATCGGAAACCGCGCAGGACAGCTATGTATCGATTCTTCACTTTCGTGATTGTCGGCATAGCGATCCTCTTCATCGTATTGCTCGGTGTCAGAAAGCGCTGGATCGCTACCAAATTGATCGCCGTCGTCAGGCAATCAACGCTCGCATCAAATTCGCCTTCAGGAGTGACAGTCAATTCTGATCCTACGGACTCAGGTCCCGTCGTGAGTTCTACGCCATCGATGACCAACGTAAACCGCATAGGTATCAACCTTGGCGCTTCCGGACAGAGTTGGTACGGCGATGCGGACCTGATGCAGAATCTGTTCGATGATCCGGGCTTTGAGCCGGGTATGGAAGCGCATCTGGCTATTGTCGGTACCACCCATACTTCAACGACCTTTAACGACACAACAGATAACGGCGAGAAGACAGGCTTCTGGAACGGAGGTGCGGCTTCAGTCCGTGTTGGCGTCTCTGCCGGTCGCACTTTTACCATCGGAACATTCGTAAGCGGGGGCAACTACATTTGTTCTCCGAATTGCCCGACGCTCAATGCTGGCGATGTAGTTGCGCTAACTCAGACGGGGCCCACTGTTGTTGCTGATAGTGGCAATATCGCCAGTAACTGGCGCGGCATTGGCGATGGCGACGAAGTCGTGTCCACAGCGCAGAAGTATGAAGGCGCTTCATCGCTTGCGTTCAATGTCGCGGATGGGCGAGACCACCGTGTTCTTTATTACTTTGATACCGGAGTTCCCACAGTCGGTGGCGTGTGCTCGGACAACGTCACCATCTGTACTGCCGCTAAAGCCAGCACCGATTGTGCGGGCATCGGAGCGGGAACCTGCACCCTGGGGCCTTATAGCGGCCCCTGGCATCCGGTAGTCGGTCCTTTCAAGATTTCCTTCTACGCGCTCGCGTCTGGAACCTCCTCTGGCACACCGACCGTCAAAGTGCAGCTGCAAAGAAACAATGGCGTGAACGTCAATCACACTTTTACGCTGACCAATGACGGCAATTGGCATCAGTACGTCTACAAATTCATCGGCACCGACACGAGAGTCAGCGCGAAGGATCAGATGGGGTTCAATATGATCGCCGGCAACGGCTCGCCTGAGACCGGAGCGACGATCTATGTGGACGACGCTTATCTTGGTAAGAACGAGGCTTCGACTACCGGGTTCCGAGATGAGACTGTAAATACGCTGGCGGCGCTCAATCCCGGCTCGATACGGTATATGCTCTCGGTCGCGCTCGCGGAGAACGACGCGCACTACGAAGGACCGTCCGGGTGTTCGCCGGGAGCGACCACCACCGGCGGTTGCGACTTTCTACGTGGCCCGGCAGGAACTTGCACAACCTGCCCCAGCGGTGCATCGGCATCATGGTCTTACAGTTCGACTAGCACCTACGCAGTGGCTAAGCAGTTGGGCGCACTGCCGTGGTTCTCGATTGGCAACGTCATGAGCGACGCCGACCTTAAAGCGTTCATTGACAATGCCTGCACCGCATTCAACACGTATAACTTCCCCTCGATCTGGATCGAACAGAGCAACGAGGACTGGAACGGCAGCGCCGGCTATCTGAAGTTCGCTTTTGCCAACGGCGGTAAGACCTACGGCGCGGTGGCAGGACGCAATTTCAGCGTCATGAGTAAGGAAGCGGCCAGCAAATGCCCGGCCAATGCTGCCAGGATTCATTACGTGGTCGGCAATCAGCTGTGTAACAACGGCGTAGTATCGGGCGCTCTAACCGGTGCATCGAATGCCGGATATCCGATACCGAACACGTCTCAATATGCTTCAGATGATGCCACCTATCTGAACGGCGGCACGAATGTCACGACCGCTGGCGCATTGCCTGCCTATACCGGAAGCCTCACCAGCCAGGCGGCTCAATACGCAACATGGTTTTTTGAGAGTGTGCCGCCTAATACCAAATGTGTCGGCTCGGATAGATCTTCGGCACTTGGTTCCAACCAGGCGATGACAGTGTACGAGGCCGGACCTAGTGCAGTGGTAGGACCAGGATCAACCGAGCAGATGTACCTGAGTCAGATCGGCTTCACATCTGCGGGCTATATGGCGTTGGACTGGATACTTGGAACTCAGCAGCTAGCTCCGCTTCAGATCGACTACGAAATCACACAGACGGCACAGGGTAATAATCCAAGCTATCCGCTGTGGGGAGTGAACCACGACCTAGACGCCGATTTCGGGCCCACCTTCCCGCATCTTCGTCCGCAGGCGCTGGCTATGGAACTCGTAAACAGCGCGATTGGCGGAGATTACTATGCGGTCACTGGGATGCCGACAGGCACCTATGCTAATGCGTTCGAGAATGGCAGCAATTGGAGTGCAGCGCTGGTTAACTCGACCCCATCCAGGGTTTCTTTGACAGTTCAATTTCCCGCAACCGGCACTCTTCCCGCGATAGCCAAAACGGTGCTTTATACCAATAGCATCACCGACAACAACGAGAATTCCAGCAACGTATACATAGGTGCGCTACCAGGCGGCATGAAGGTTTCGGGTCGCAGCGTTACCATAACCTTGCCGCCGTATGCGGTCGTAGCGCTCAATCCAGCTACTGGAGGAGCGACGCCGCGTAAGACAGCAACCACGTCTGGTGGAGTCACGCCAACCCTGACGTCAACTCCGACTGCATCCAGATCGGAAATAATATCCCCATCGAAGGATCCATCGTGATTCATTGGCAGCTCATGATTGCGAGCTGGATTCTTGTTCTGCTCACTCTGCCAGGTACCGTAGAGCTCGCGATGCTCACATTCGCGGCGATGCTGCGTTCGCGTGATCGGTTGCCCACGAGCATCGGCACAACGATCGCGAAATTCGCAGTCGTGATTCCCGCACACAATGAAGCGGCCGCGATTGTCCGATGCGTTCGCAGTATTTCGGCGTGCACGCCGCCAGACTCGGTAGAGACGCAGATAGTTGTCGTGGCCGACAACTGCACCGACGCGACCGCGGAACTTGCGCGCGCTGCCGACGCCCGCGTTCTCGTACGCACAGATTCCGCAAAGCGCGGAAAGGGTTTCGCACTGCAATATGCGTTTCAGATTCTGCTCGATGAAGGTTTTGATGCCGTGTTTGTGGTCGATGCTGACAGCGTCGTCGATTCCAATCTCCTGCTGGAAGTAGTCCGAAAGTTTCGAAGCGGCGCCGACGGAGTGCAGGTTCGGTACGTCGTCCTCAATCCTCAGGATTCGGTCCGCACGCGATTGATGAATGTTGCGTTCATGGCGTTCAATGTGCTGCGTGCGAGAGGGCGTGAGCGCATGGGTTTGTCAGTAGGAATTTTTGGGAATGGCTTCGGGTTGAGCGGGGCCACCCTGAAAGCCGTCCCTCACGACGCACACTCATTGGTCGAAGATCTCGAGTATCACCTGCAGTTGGTCCGGGCAGGAAGAAAGATCGTGTTCCTCAATCGAACCCGCGTGCGGGCCGACATGCCGACCGGCGGCAGAGGCACCGCTACTCAAAGAGCACGATGGGAGGGAGGGCGGCTGCAGACGGCCATCCAGAATCTGCCGGGACTACTCGGCGGAGTGATTTCGGGGAAGCCACGATTGCTCGAACCGACCCTCGATCTGCTTCTGTTGCCACTCGCATTTCACGTCACGGTTCTTGTGCTGACTGCGCTGATCCCGTTTGGTATCGCTCGGATTTATGCTCTCCTCGCGCTCGCACTGGTGGCACTCCATGTGATCACAGGAATCGTCGTGGGAGGCGGCGATTGGCGCGATTTCGCGGCCTTGCTGAGCGCTCCATTATACGTTGCATGGAAGATCACGGCTTTGCCAAGGATTTTGCAGTCGGCTCGCGGCGCGGGCCCGTGGGTTCGCACGGATCGCTAGTATGAAAAACCGCGCGGCTCCCCGCATGCGTTAGGTTTATCCATCCTTCAGAGCTTTCCTGTTCGTTTTCGCATCCAAATGACCCCTGGCCACCTACGATGGTCCCCAGTTCGCTCTATTGCGACGCCAATTTTTTAAGGAGTCACCGCAAGGCGACGTTGCGCTCACCGTCGCGCGGTTTCGCCAATGACTATGCTAAACCCACCTACTTCAGGCAGCTACCCGGAAATCGACGATATATCGACGACAAAAGAGATCGGAGACAGCCAGACCAGCGATCGATCGCTGGATGGTCCAATCCTCAACTTCCTGCAAGATGGCGACCGAACGTACTTCGCGCGATCGGCCGACCTCAGCCTGATGACGCGCATGCCATCATCAACCGATATTGCTGCGGCGCTATCGGTACCTCCCGGGGCCGCCAAAACCGATTATTCCTTGCGGACTGATCGGAATGGACAAGCCACGTCCGTCAAGGCAACGCCCCAGAATTCCCGGGTCGAAACTGGCCACGCTACGCCGGCGGCTGCGCGTGCCCGGCGGAAGCCCAAGCCTATGGCGCTCGTGCCACGGCGGACGAGAGCGCGAACGGATTTCCCGGGAAGAATCTCGTTGATGGGATTTCGAATCGATTGCGTCACTGAACGCCAGGTCATTCACTACGTGATCTCAAGTATTCGGGAAGGACGCGGAGGTTGGATCGTAACGCCCAACGTCGATCACTTGCGGATTATAAGCCAACGGCCGGATTTGCTTGCCGTGCTTAGTGACGCAACTTTGAGGGTCGCAGATGGAATGCCGCTCATATGGACCAGCCGGCTCCAGGGAACTCCGTTGCCGGAGCGAGTAACCGGAGCAGGCCTAACCGTGAGTCTGGCCGCCGCGGCCGCGAAAGCTGGAGCATCGATCTTTCTGTTGGGAGGAAATCCGGGAGAGGGTGAAGCAGCGGCTGCGGTTCTCAAACGCCTGAGCCCGGATCTGAAAGTGGCAGGCATCGTATGCCCGCCGTTCGGTTTCGAGAACGATCCGCTTCAGATGGCGGAAATCGGCAATGCGTTGCATTCGGCCAAGCCCGATATAGTTTATTCGTGCTTCGGATTTCCCAAAGATCCTCTCGTGATTACCGCGCTGAAGCATCATTTGCCATCCGCCTGGTTCCTGGGACTGGGAGGCAGCCTGGCTATCGTTTCCGGAAAAACCAGACGTGCGCCACGCTGGATACAGAGCATCGGTATGGAATGGCTATGGCGGCTTGGACTTGAACCTCGGCGCCTCTTCGGACGCTACATAGTTAACGACTTGCCGTTCGCGGTTAGATTGCTCGCCGCTGGTCTAGTAAGGCGCTGAATTATATATTCCCGGGAGGACCGTTGCACCAAGCTTCTCGCTTCTTCCGGGGTTGATAGGATGTCGGTGAGATCTCAAATAATTTCTCAGTTCGAATCAGTTGCCAAGGAACAGAAGCAGAAATTGCCTCCGTTGACCGATGACCTGATTCTCCTGGACTCGGGTCTCGACTCGCTCTGCTTTGCGGTCATCGTCGCTCGACTTGAGGACGAGTTGGGATTTGATCCGTTTACCGCATCTGAAGACCTTGAGTTTCCCGTAACCTTCAGAGATTTCGTAAAGATCTACGAAGACGGCGCAAGGTGACACGGTTTGCTGAGCGCTGAGAAATACCTCTCCGGCTGCTCGCTAATCGGCCCTGATACGAGCGTAGCTTTGGGCGATTTGGCCTGGGGCTCGAGCCTCGGCGGCCGCCTCCAGGAATTGCGCGGACGTTCCGTACTGGTCGCGACGCGCGATCAGTTGACTGCGGGATTGGCGCTTATCGAGCTGGATGGCATCGCGCGCCGGCTGGTCCTTTGCCCACCCGATCTGCCGCGCGAGCTTCTTCCTTATCTCGCCGCAAAGGCTCGCGTAGATGCCGTTGTTTCCGATGAGGCAGCGCCTGACGAAAATATTGCGGGAATAAGAACTTTCGTAACCTGCAGCGCCAGGCTCATCCACGCCGAACCAGATCGGAGCGAAACTCACGAGACGGAATGGATCCTTCTCACTTCGGGAACTACCGGTTTGCCGAAGCTGGCTTTGCACACAATGTCGAGCCTGACCGGTGCCATCAAGGGCAACAGCAAGGCTCAAGACTCGATAGTTTGGAGCACCTTCTATGACATTCGCCGCTACGGCGGCTTGCAGATTTTTCTGCGCGCACTGTTCGATCGAGCATCGCTCGTGCTCTCGAGCGCCGAGGAGTCGACTGGGAACTTTCTCACCAGAGCGGGTGCGCATGGGGTTACGCATATCTCTGGGACTCCGTCGCATTGGCGTCGCGCTCTTATGAGTCCCTCGGCCCACCAGATCACACCGCGATACGTTCGGCTGTCTGGCGAGATAGTCGACCAGGTAATTCTGGACAGCCTGCGAGCTTTCTATCCGGACGCCGCTGTCGTCCACGCTTTCGCTTCGACGGAAGCCGGAGTCGGTTTTGATATCCGCGACTGTCTCGCGGGTTTTCCCGCGTCTCTGATCGGCTCTCGAAGCGCTGACGTCGAGATGAAGGTCGAGGATGGCTCACTTCGCATCCGCTCGGCTCGAAACGCCGCCGCTTACCTCGGGAGTTCCGCCGAGACCTTGGCCGGCGACGACGGCTTTGTCGACACGCACGATATGGTCGAGCTGCGCGGAGACCGTTATTACTTCGTCGGGCGTCGAGATGGGACCATCAATGTCGGCGGCCTCAAGGTTCACCCCGAAGAAGTCGAGGCTGTCATCAACCGCCATCCAAGTGTGCAGATTTCACTGGTGAGCGGGCGCAAGAACGCTATCACGGGCGCCCTGGTGGTCGCCGATGTCGTCGTCAAGTCCGATTGTGACCGTAGCCTGGCGAACGCCGAGATTCAGCGCCTCAAGAGCGACATTCTCGAATCCTGCCGCCGCACGCTCGCACCCTACAAGGTGCCGGCGCTCGTGCGGTTCGTACCATCGCTAGAGGTCGCGCCCACCGGTAAGTTGGCGCGTCTCTGATGCGCAACGTCATCGTGACCGGTGGCAGCCGAGGATTGGGTCTCGGGATCGCCCGTAACCTCGAGGCGGCTGGCTACCAGGTCATCGCGATTGCTCGGCGCGAGAGCGAGCAGCTTGCGTGCGCGATGCGGCAGAAGGCGCCAAGCCAAAAGAGCTCCATCTTTTTCAAAGCGTTCGACCTGGAAGATACTTCCGCGATTGCCGGTTTGGTCAAAGAGTTACGGAAGGAATTCGGATCGATACACGGTCTCGTGAACAACGCCGGGCTTGGCACCAGCGGTATCCTGGCCACTATGCACGATTCCCAAATCCAGCGGCTCGTGCGCCTGAACACTCTGTCTCCAATCATCCTGACGAAGTACGTGGTGCGCTCGATGATGACTGATGGGGGAGGACGGATCGTAAACGTCGCTTCGATCGTCGGCTTCACCGGCTACAGTGGCCTTTCCGTGTATAGCTCTACCAAGGCGTCGATCATCGGCTTTACCCGGTCCCTTGCGAGAGAAGTTGGCCCCTTGGGCATCAACGTCAACGCGGTCGCGCCTGGCTTTCTGGATACGGAGATGACTGAAAGTCTTACAGGCCAGCAGCGCGAACAGATCGTGCGTCGCAGCGCACTTCACCGGCTCGCTGAAGTTGATGACGTCGCCAACGCCGTCGAATATCTGCTGAGCGACAAGGCCAAAAGCATTACTGGCACCGTACTCACCGTCGATGCTGGCAATACCGCCTAGAACTACTGACCGCGCCTACAACCGCACCTTTCCCGACTGAATGCGTTCGAAAAGTTCTGCGTCGACCTTAACAAAGCTCTGCCGGACCGGATCGTTGAAGTAGATAGGGTCGGGGCTTGCGGACGGGTCAAAAGACTCGTGCGCCAGGTCGTGCTTCTTCGGCTTGAATGTTCCAGTCGCTTCAATCTCTCCGCGGATACGCACGAACAAAGGACAGGCGTATTCGGTTACGCGTTCGACCAGGTGCTGCCGGAACGCTACTAGATCGAAGTCCGGACGGACAACGGCCGCAACCATCCCGGCGCGGCCCTCCGTGCCTGGAATAGTCACTCCATAAACTACAGCTTCGATCACGCCGGGATGCGCGCAGACAGTCGCCGCAACCTCGGTGGTTGACACATTCTCGCCCTTCCAACGGAATGTATCGCCCACTCGATCGACGAAATAGAAGAACCCGCTCTCGTCTCTGCGCATGAGATCGCCGGTGCGAAACCACGCGTCTCCGTTCGCGAACACGTTGCGCAGGATCTTGTTTTCGGTCGCCGCTTTGTCCGCATAGCCCTCGAACCGACCGGCTGCGCTTGTTCCATCGTCGAGTATCTGCCCGATGGCCTCACCTGCTTCGTTGGTTGAACAGCGAATGCAGAAACCGTCTTCGTTGCGTATCGGCGCCCCGTTCTCCAGATCGAACTTGATCAGCGCGACCGACAACCGCTGCCGAAGGAACGAGGGTATGCGCCCGATCGCGCCGACTCGGCCCTCGACATTGTAGAGCGAGAAATTCCCTTCGGTTGCTGCATAGAACTCGAGGATCTGCGGGATATGGAAACGATGCTGGAACCGCGCCCAAACATCGGCTCCGAGCCCATTGCCACACGCCACTCTGAGCTGATGCTGCGTTTCGCGGGGATGCGGCGCCGTGTTCACAAGATAACGGCAAAGCTCGCCGATGTATTGAAATATGGTGCACTTCGATTCAACCACGTCATCCCAGAAGCGGCTCGCCGAAAATCGTTCCCGCAACACCACGGACCCGCCATTGATCAACGCCGCTCCGATCGCCACTACCCCTCCGACGCTGTGATACATCGGCAGGCAATTGTAAACTCGGTCCTCGGGCCGCGTGTCCATCATTGCGGCAAACCAATGGCTCCATTGCATCAGTCGAAAGTGGCTGACATTGACCGCCTTGGGCAGGCCCGTCGTCCCCGACGTGTAGATGTATAGCGCCCGGTCCGCGATAGTCGGCGGCCGAAACCTGGATCCGGCGAGGTCATCACCATCCAGCCGTTCGATTTCAAGGTCAATCCGCGACAACCCGCGACTGTTCTCGCCATGCGCCCATCTTTGAATCTCGGGAGATATCTGGCTCGTCACGGTCGAGAACGCATCGACGAGCGCGGCACCGACGATAACATGCTTCGGCGCGACGATATCGATTGCATATGCAAGAGAGTCGCCGACTAGGTTGACGTTGAGTAGCGAGACGATGCCGCCGACTCGCGTTATCCCAAGCCAGATCGCCATGTATTCCGGACAATTCGGCATCAGCAGGCACACCACATCGCCCGACGACAGCCCCTGTCGAAGCGCCCAGTGCGCATATCGCTTGGATCTCTCGGCAAGCTCGCGATAGCTCAGGTCTTCATTGCGGGAGAGAAGGGCGGGCGCAGTTTCAAAATGTTCAGCCAGGGAATCGATTAGAAGCGGCAAGGTTCCCGCGGGATTCTGGGCGATAGGCGCAGTCATCTCGAGTGCGCGCACCCAGGCTTTGATCTCCGGCTTCATCTTGCAACCATAGTTCCTTAGTGCGGTTTCCGGCACCATCCTGTTCTAGCGCCGGTTGCTGGTATCCGAGTGAATCTGGCCGATTCGGGCCAGGTTCGAGCCGTTTTGCGAGCCTGCGCCAAGACCTGTTTTAACCCAATGCGAGGCGTATGACGTGCAGATTATCAGACTTTCCATCGCCTGCCCGCAGAGAATCATCGTGCACGCCCAGCACTCAGCACACTGGAGTTGCACGGAGGAATTTGCGGAACGAAACGCTCGCCATCCACGGTGGCTACGAGGTCGATCCTACGACCAGGGCAGTCGCCGTGCCGATCTATCAGACCGTGGCCTACGCTTTTGACAGCGCGGAGCATGGCGCAGCCCTGTTCAATCTCGAAGTCGAGGGGAACCGCTACAGCAGAATCAGCAACCCGACCTGCGACGTGCTCGAACGGCGCGTCGCCGCGCTTGAAGGCGGAGTGGGAGCGCTCAGCGTAAGCAGTGGGCAGGCGGCATTGCACTACTCTGTTCTGAACGTAGCTGGCAACGGCAAGAACATCGTCTCGGTCCCGCAACTCTACGGAACCACTCACACTCTTTTTGCGCACGTCCTGCCTCAACTGGGAGTCAACGCGCGATTTGCCGAGAGTGATAGTCCGGCCGCGATGGAGAAGCTGATAGATGACGATACCCGCGCGCTCTTCTGCGAAAGCGTGGGAAACCCCGCCGGGAACATTTGCGACCTCGAAGCGCTGGGAAAAGTAGCTCACAAGCATGGCGTTCCGTTGATCGTCGACAACACGGTCGCCACTCCGATTCTGCTGCGCCCGTTCGATTACGGCGCTGATGTCGTCATCCACTCCCTGACGAAATTCATGGGAGGTCACGGAACGACGATGGGCGGGATAGTCGTCGACAGCGGCAAGTTCCCCTGGCGAGAGCATTCCCGTCGCTTCCCGATGTTCAGCGAGCCGGACGCGTCCTACCACGGTCTCGTGTACACCGATCATTTTGGCCCCTCGGCCTACATCGCGCGCTGTCGAACGGTGTACCAGCGGACTATGGGATCGGTCCTGTCACCGCTGAGCGCTTTTCTGTTGCTCCAGGGAATCGAAACGGTCGCGTTGCGAATCGATCGTCACGTTGAGAATGGGCGCCGCGTAGCTGAATTCCTGCGCGGGCACAAACGGGTCGAATGGGTCAATTACGTCGGGTTCGAAGACAACCAATATCACGAGCTTGCCCGCAAATATCTCGGCGGCCGGGCCTGCTCGCTGATGACCTTCGGAGTTCGAGGCGGATACAAGGCCGCCGCTGAATTTTATGACGCGCTGAAGCTGATTAAGCGATTGGTCAACCTGGGCGATGCGAAATCACTGGCCTGTCATCCGGCCTCGACGACCCATAGGCAGATGTCCGCCGATGAGCAGCGCCGGGCGGGCGTCACGCCGGAAATGATCAGGCTCAGTATCGGGATCGAGCACGCGGAAGATATCACCGGCGATCTGGATCAGGCGCTGGCCGCGGCGAAGTAGCGAGAACCGCCGGAAGGGGAAGATCATGATCAAGATAAGGTCGGGATCAGCGAGGGTTGCGCTGAGGGATGTCACGCGCGGGCTAAACCTCCGCGACAATGCCCCGGTTGTGATCGGTCTCGTTAACAACATGCCCGACGCCGCTCTGCAAGCCACCGAGCGTCAATTTTGCGATCTGCTGGCTGAGGCGTCCCAGGATCTTTTAATCCTGGTGAGGTTCTTCTCGATGCCGCAGATTCCGCGCTCGGAGGCCGGCCGCGAGTATGTGAGCGGTCGCTACGAGGACATCAGCGAACTGCTCACTGATCGTCTCGACGGCTTGATTGTTACTGGCACGGAACCGCGTGCGCCGCGCTTGCAGGAAGAACCCTACTGGCCGACCCTGACCAGGGTCGTGGATTGGGCAGAAGACCACACTGTTTCGACGATCTGGTCGTGCCTTGCAGCGCACGCCGCCGTCCTTCATCTGGACGGAATAGAGCGAAAGCCGTTTCGCGAGAAGCTTTCAGGTGTGTTCGAGTGCGAGAAGGTCAAAGACCACGAGATCGTATTCGGGAGTGCATATCAATGGTGCGTGCCGCATTCGAGGTACAACGATTTACCCGAGCAGGAACTAGTCTCGAAAGATTATTCCATTGTGTCGAGAGCGCCTGAGGTGGGTGCCGATATGTTCCTGAAACAAGGCAGGTGTCTATCCATCTACCTGCAAGGACATCCGGAATATGACGCGGAGGCATTGTTCCGTGAATATCGCCGGGACATCCGCGCGTTCGTCGCCCGCCAGAGAAATACCTATCCCGATATGCCGCGCGGCTATTTCGATGACGAGACCGCGGGGGAACTTAACCGGTTCCGGCGGCGGGCGCAGCGCGACCGCAGTGTTCACGTGGTCTTGAATTTTCCCGAAGCAGAAAAAAAATTGGCGCATGACTGGCACGAGCCGGCGGTGCGCCTTTACACTAATTGGTTGTCATATCTGGTCGAGCATCGGCATCCGAGCGATCGCTCGAAGGAGCCGCACTCCACCAATGCGTCGCAAGCTGCGTGAGCTGGATCTACGAATGGTCTCCCCTTGCTTGAGGTCCTTTCTGGACGCGTAACGAAGATGGAATACGAGAGAAAACCCGTTTCGCAACTCAAAGGATCTCGAGAGCGGTCCACCCGCGCATCGAATCTTTTTCCGACGCCGGCAAACCGCGTGCGTTGGGACGATCTCCTGACGCTGAATTTGCTGCGCGCCAATGAGCGTGTAGCTGAAGGCCCGGTAACCCCCGACCTCGACCTCGCCGACTTCAGGAGCGAGCTCGCGGATTTCGATTTTCGAACGCCTCGCCCGCTCGGCGATTTGCTGTCGTGGACTATCGAAATGATGGAGCACGGTCTCGTCCATGTGACGCATCCGCGCTACTTCGGATTGTTTAATCCGGCTCCAAGTTTCCCCGCGCAATGCGCCGATCGTATCGCGGGTGCGTTCAATCCTCAGCTTGCGACCTCGAAGACCTCGCCGGTGGCAGTTGAGATGGAGGCACACGTCATCCGTTCTGTCGCCCGGCGGACCGGGTTCCCGCCTGAAGCCGCGGGCCATTTCACATCTGGCGGATCTGAAGCGAACTACACGGCGCTGCTTTGCGCATTGTCCAGGGCCACCCCCGAATTTGCGGCCAAGGGAGCTCGTGCCTTTGCCGGACCTCCCGTGTTTTACGTTTCGCAGGAGAGCCATCTCGCCTGGCTTAAAATCGCGCACCAAGCGGGCATCGGACGTTCGGCGGTGCGTCTGGTCGCCACCGACGGATTCGGACGCATGGATCATCACGCTCTGAAAGATGCAATCATTGGCGACCGCACGAGCGGTCACGTTCCCATCATGATCGCGGCCACGGCCGGGACGACTAACGCAGGAATGATCGATCCTCTGTTCGAATGCGCCGACCTGGCCCGATCAAATGATCTCTGGTACCACGTCGACGCGGCTTGGGGCGGCGCGCTGATCGCTTCCGATCGGCTGAGAAAATCGATCGCGGGCATCGAGCGGGCGGATTCCGTCACGATCGACGCGCACAAGTGGTTCGCGACGACGATGGGCTGCGGGATGTTCATTACCAGGCACCCGCAGGTCCTGTCGTCCACCTTCCAGGTATCGACCAGCTTTATGCCCTCCAATCTCTCGAGTTTTGACCCCTATGTGAATTCAGTTCAGTGGTCCCGGCGATTCCTTGGGCTACGCATGTTCCTGTCGCTCGCGGCGGCCGGATGGAGTGGCTATGCAGAACACGTGGAACGATCTATCCAACTGGCGGAGTTGCTCAAAAAGAACCTGGCGAGAAAAGGATGGTCAATCGTTAACTCGTCGCCACTGGCTGTGTTGTGTATCAAACCTCCGCCGGGGGTTGGCGATGTCAGGTCGATCGTCAGTCGAGTGGTGGCTTCCGGCCGTGCATGGATCGCGGTCGCATCGTACGAAGGAAGCGATATCATCCGGGCCTGTGTGACGCACGGCGAGACCACCGAGGACGACGTTCTCGAACTGGTGCAGACCCTGCTCGAAGCCAACGGGCCTTGAAACGTGGTGCTTGGCACCCTTAAGTGCTTCTTTCTGAAATTGGAGGTTGCCAGGGATTTGGTATTCCATGTTTCCGTGGACAATTACAAACCAACTGATCCGGAAAACACCGTCGGAATTGACTACATACCGGGCTGCGCAGGGTGTCTAGGCGAGTTGTGCCCAAGGGACTGCAAGGCGGAAGGTGCAAGCCGCGCGCTAGAAGCTGCAGTGGCGCTAACCAGCTGACTCGGTGAGCGAAATTCCCTGCCGACCGGGTGACCGTTGCAGAGTTAGAGCTGTACGAAGACTTCGTCGTAGTTGACGATGCGACCCTCGCGGACTTCCACGAGATCGATGAACTCGGTCCGTACCGTGGCTCCGGTAATACGCGAACGAATGTCGGCCCGCCAATCTATTTTCGCCTGAACGTCACCGATACTCATCGCGAGGATTGTAAAATCATCGAGCTTGAAGGTCTTGAGCAGGAGTGCCAGCAGAGGACGCAATTCACCGACTCCGGTGGCTTTGATCCCAACCCCGCTCGTTTTGTTCGCACTCGCGATTTGGAATCTGGCGTCAGCCGCGAATGATCGACAGACGGTTTCCAGGTCGCCGCATACTCTTGCAGCGTAAAACTCTCGCATCAGGTGGTCGATCTCGGTCCGATCCATCACAATGCCGTCCCCCTACAGGAAGGCACGGTTCGACTTTTCGACTGGCGTAATCTTGGAGTCACGGTGCAATACGCCAATAAGCAATTAGAAGGAGCTTCAATTCCCGAATCGGGATAGTCGGTCGAGAGAGTTTATCAGGTCTGATTTACCAACATGGTCACCAATCGGCTGATCGTCGAAATCGATCGAAAGTTCGCAAGCGTCAACTCGCTGACAGGTATCTCGACGTTGAACTCGTCTTCAACGAGCAGCACGAGCCTGACCGCATCCAACGAGGTCAAGCCCGCCTGCGCGAGGGTGTCGTCCGAGGAGACTGGCCGAGTAATCGACCGCTCGCTCATCAGCCGCTGGACCACCGCGACGACCCGGTCTCCAGCGGAAATATTGCTGTTGTCCATAGCTCCCAAAATATTTTTCGCAGCGCCCAAAAACGCGATTCAGGGATGTATTCTCATGTCGAATCGTTCGTAGTGAAGTGCATTCTCACCGGCGCAGGCAAAATCCGGGTGAATTTGACCGGTCGGGGCGTCGCCTCTTGCTAGCGTAAAATACTACCACCCCGCTCTTCTATTAGACTCGAATCTGCCCTCGATGCTCGTTCGGGACTCAGGGCGCCGCCGGCAAATTCGGCGGCACTAATCATGCGAAGCAACCAGCTTTTGCCGCAAGACGCGGCGGCGTTCACTCGCAGGTCATTTAGCGGCAAAACTCCGTAATAACGTTAATATTTACTTCGAACTACCGCGTATCTCTGTCTAGATACTCTGGGGAGGAAGCTGTCCTTGAACGAGCCAGAACACGCTATAAGCAACGGAGGCAGAATCACCGATTTGTTCACCACTTCATTCCCTCGAGAGTCAGAGCCGTCGACACCGGGCGCGCGCAACAACGTCGCCGGACGTGTCGAATTCGTCGGGGACGGCAAAGTGGGACAGGCGTGCTCAGTGAAAAATGATCTCCGTTCGCGAGCTGACGCTACCGGCGCTGCCGCCCTGGAAAGCGCTGACGCTGCAGACCGGGAAGCGCGATTTCCGACAGAAGCGTTCCTTTCGGCACGAACCCAACGCTTACTTGGAATCATGGTCCCGACTGAATTGGGCGGCGAAGGAGCTAGCATCTCCGATGTGGTCGACGTCTGCTATATCCTCGCGCGAGGTTGCGCCTCGACCGCGATGATTTTTGCAATGCACCAGATAATGGTGGCGATCCTGCTGCGGCATGCTCGAAACAGCCCGTGGCACATTGGCTTGCTGCGCCGGCTCGCAAAGGATCAGTTGTTGCTGGCTTCGTCAACCACAGAAGGAAAAGGGGGCGGCGACCTCCGTGCGAGCGTCTGCGCAGTTGAACGAACCGGTTCCCGCATCGAGCTCACGAAAAGCGCGACGGTTATATCGTATGGCGCTCAAGCCGACGTCATTCTGACTACAGCGCGTCGCGCCGCGGATGCGGCACCATCCGACCAGGTTCTGGTGGCGTTCACCAAAGCAGACTATCAGCTCGAGCCGTTCATGAACTGGGACACGCTTGGGATGCGTGGAACCTGTAGCGCCGGCTTCACGCTCAGGGGCAGCGGCGAGCAGGCTCAGGTGCTGCCGGATCGCTATGAAAAGATTCAAGCGCATACGATGATGCCGGTCGCGCACCTGACCTGGTCCGCCGTATGGGCCGGGCTGGCGGCAGCCGCGGTGGAGCGTGCGCGACGATCTCTGCGGGCGGCAGCTCGTCGCGCCGGAGAAACTCCGCCGCTCGGCGCGGCTCATCTGACTCGAGCGACTATGTCGCTCCGCGGTCTGAGAGGAGCAATTGCCTCGGCACTGCAGATGTTCGAGACTGTGGGGACCGAAGAAAAGGAAATCGAGTCACTCGAGTTCCAAACAGCAATGAACCTGCTCAAGGTGAACAGTTCGGAAATGGCCATCGCGACTGTGATGAGTGCCATGCAAACCTGTGGACTGTCAGGCTATCGGAATGACGGCGAGTTCTCGGTGTCGCGTCATCTACGCGACGTGCTATCGGCTTCAATCATGATCAACAATGAACGAATACTGGCAAGTGCCGCGACGGCGTCATTGCTGATCGGAGTACCACACTCAATCAGGGATTAAAGATACAATCTTGGACGGATCCGAATCGATCGTTTCAGCAGACGAATTATGCAAAGGGGAGAAGCATTGCTGATGAGGCGTGTTGCCGAAAATGAATTGGGCTCACTGACTGATTCCCTCCTCTTGCCGAGCCCCGGCGGTGGCGTTTATGCGCGAACGGCGCTCTTCGAGCAAATTATCGAAGGCCTCTCGTTTTTCATTACAAAGCATCGTGAGCCGGAGACTCAGGTATTGAGATTTCCGCCGGTAATGAGTCGCAGCCAGTTGGAAAGGTCCGGCTATCTGCACAGTTTCCCCCATCTGCTGGGCGGCGTCAGCTGCCTTGAGGGAAATGAAGCCACGGTTCACGCCCTGGTGGAACGAGGCGACTGGACCAGTGAATTGTCTGCTACGGAGCTAGTCCTGTCGCCGGCCGCTTGCTACCCGGTGTACCCGATGGCGGCGGCGTATGGACCTATACCAGCAAAGGGCCTTCTGTTTGACGTCGCTTCCGATTGCTTTCGTCGCGAGTCCACCCACGAGCTTGGCCGGTTTCAATCTTTCCGCATGCGCGAGTTCGTTTGCATGGGAACGCCCGAACAGGTTCTGGACTTTCGGACGCGATGGATATTCCTGGCACAACGGCTGGCTAAGCTCCTCGGACTCGCCCACCAAATCGTTCCGGCCAGTGATCCTTTCTTCGGAAGAGCCGGCAGATTGGCTGCGATGAGCCAACTGGAACAATCGTTGAAGTTTGAGCTGCTGATTCCGCTGCGTTCTCAGGAGGAGCCGGCTGCCTGCATGAGCTTCAACTGTCACCGTGACCACTTCAGCACGGTTTGGAACCTTAGGACTGAGAGCGGCGACAAAGCCCACACTGGTTGCGTCGCGTTCGGCCTGGATCGGCTCGCGTTGGCTCTCTTCACAACGCATGGTCTTGATTTGGAAAAATGGCCTGCCGTGGTTCGGGAGAATATGTCGATTTGAAAGTCGGAACGGAATTGCTCGGATTGCAAAAGGAGTAGACCCGAGGGTCAAGGCAATGCGGCGGAAGTTCTATACGATTTTGCGGGAGAACGTCAAATCTCTGACGATCGTGCCGGAGAATACGCAGATAGTGGCACTGCAGCCTGCGGGACATAGGCCACCGTTTTTCATGGTTGACTCTTATCCTTACTTCATCGACGTCGTGAGGCTAACAGGTACTGACCAGCCGGTGTTAAGCCTTGTCGGTTACGAGGAGACACAATCGGAGAGCTATACCATTCTCGATGAAGCCAACGCGCACGTGAAAACTATCCTTGATCGCCAGCCTGACGGACCATACATGCTAGGTGGTTGCAGTGCCTCAGGCATTGTTGCCTACGAGATAGCACAGCGGCTGCGAGCACTGGGACACGAGGTAGGTCTGCTAGTGCTCTTCGACACTCCGAATCCCTATTTCATGCGCGAATATTCCGATTTTTGGATGAGCATCACTTCCTACCGAACCGATCTGAGCAAGCTGCGCTGGAGTGAGATTCCCGGTTGGATCACAGATAAGTTCCGCGGACTGAAGGATCGGAAACCCATTTGGCTTCCGTCGATATCGAATACTGTGAATCGTAAACCGGGCATTATGGATCAATTCGGACCTTCGTCGCCGCGCGTTATCGCAGCACGAAGATATCGTCCAGAGCCTTACTCAGGACGGTTTCTGCTCGTCAAACGCGAGCGCGATCTGATAGGACGGTATCGCGATCCAAATTTTGGATGGGGCGAAGTAGTAAGCGGTGAGATTGAAATCTGCAAGGTCACCTCTGCCGATCACCTGGAAATTTTCAAGCCCGAGATAGATCGCTCAACGGTTGCACAAAGGCTTCGGAGAAGTATCGACGAGGTTATCGAGCATCATCCGGCTGCTTTGTCTTCGGGCGTGATCTGATCCTCAGAAGCGCTGGCGGGTATAATTCTGGCCGGAACGCCAACCGCGGTCGCCCCTCGAGGCACGTCTTGCAGGACAACAGCGTTTGCTCCTATCAGGGCGTGGTCCCCGATTTTCACACCTCCGAGTATTTTGGCGCCAGCTCCGACGTCCACGTGTCCTCCCAGCACCGGCGCGCCGAATTTGGGGCCGCCTACCCCTATTGTCACTTGTTGGAATATTTGACAATTGGGTCCGATCACTGCCTCTGGAAAAATGACTATTCCGTTGGGATGCAACAGGAGCAACCCACCGCCTATCTCGCAGTTAAGCGGTATATCGGCTCCTGTGACTACACTCCAAAAATGATATTCTAAAACCCAGTATTTGCTCAGCCATCGCCAGGGAATCCCGCGCCTTTTCCAGCTCTGATAGAACCGAATCGAGCGCAATAGGCGACGACCCGGGTCCCAGAAACCCGCGCAACGCTCACGACTCCAATCAGGTGTATCTGCCGAGACTCTACTGTTGTCGTGCATTTCGTCTCGTTTTGCCATTGTGAGGAGTCATGACCTATATTCCGGCGAACCATTCAAAGCCCGGCTCTTCCCAATAACCGCCAACCCTGTTCGGCAAGAAGTTTGTTTCGGACAGATACTCAGTACCGCTCATGAATTTGCGCCGCGCTATAGGCACAACCAAACCTACCTCACGTCACTCGCTCAGGCGAATTAAGCTAAGGCGACCGCCGTTAGAGTTGTGGCCGAGATTCTGCAAGGGACGTCAATATGCAACGAAACGTCGATCAGCTAGTTTCGTCCAGCACGGGCGCCTCGAAATAAAATCGCAAGCCCGAATGACATTGTCAACTCGAACAGGTCGAGCGCGGCCGAGAGCATTGGATGGAGCTTCCTTGGCATCATTTGGATTTTTGCGATCGGGTCGTGCGAAAAATGCCAGCTTCTCAGAACGTTTTCGGCACCCAAACGATCCCCCTGTCTCGCCAGCGTCCATGGGCACCAAAAGTGGTAAGAAGATGCCTTTTGGGGTTAAATTTACCCGTTTACCCGAGCTTTCTGGCTCGTATTCGCAATTCTCTCGCCATCCTCCTGACCATACTTATACCTGATTGGGAGCGGCCCATAGCTGTTCCAATAGAGTAATCAGCTCCCGCGAAGTCCATTAATGGTCGTTCGAATCGATTGTGCCGCCAAAAGATCCGAGTCTTGGTAGGCGGATGAGAGTCGTGATCGTTGCAATAAACGCTTCAACCCGCTTCGGCGGCGAAGCGATCCTTCCTTGGCACTACTTTCGACTTTTGCGCAAGCGGGGTGTGGAAGCGTGGCTCGTCGCGCACGAGCGAACGCAGCTCGAATTGACGGCGCTCTTGCCCGATGAAGTCGATCGGATGCTTTTCGTTCCGGACCGCACCGTCCAAATCTGGCTCCACAAGATGAGTAGATATCTGCCGAAAGGTGTCGCGGATATCACGTTGGGATGTGGCATCGGGATCTATACGAGCTGGATGCAGCGAAAGGTGGTGAGTGACCTGGTCCGCAAACACGGAGTGGATGTCGTCCACGAACCGATCCCGGTTTCGCCGAGACAGCCGTCTCTAATGTGCGGAGTCGGCGCGCCGGTTGTGATCGGCCCAATGAACGGCGGGATGAACTATCCTCCGGGATTCGCCAAATCCCAGGGGCGTTTCGAGCGATGGTTGATAAGAGCCGGCCGACTCGCTTCCGATGGGCTCAATGCTGCGCTACCCGGAAAACGCAAAGCAGCAGTTCTGCTGGTAGCCAACGAACGAACGCGCAAGGCCCTTCCTGCGGGCGTTGCAGGCGAAGTCATTGAACTGGTCGAAAATGGCGTCGATCTTAGTCTCTTCAGGCATACCGAGGGCTCGATATCTCGACGCGGATCGACACCCAAGTTCGCTTTCATCGGACGCTTCATCGAGTGGAAGGGCATTGATATGCTCTTGAACGCGACCGCTAGAGCGCTTCGTCACCACGACCTCGAACTGCATATTATTGGCGACGGGGCGATGCGGCCTCAGCTCGAATCGCTCACAGCAGAGCTAGAACTTGGGGACCGAGTCGTATTCCATGGTTTCATTTCGCAGGATCAGTGTGCCAGCCTTCTTGCAGGTTTCGATGTGTTAGTGCTTCCGAGCCTGTACGAATGCGGCGGAGCCGTGGTGCTTGAGGCAATGGCAATGGGACTACCCGTCATCGCGACCAAATGGGGAGGTCCTGCGGATTATCTGGATGAAAAGACCGGTATCCTGATTGAACCTACCGGACGCGAGAGTTTCATCAACGAAATTGCTGAAGCGATGATAAAATTGGCGCAATCCCCTGAGCTCCGCCATCAACTCGGGCAGGCCGCTAGAACGCGAGCGGTAGCTGAGTTCGATTGGGAGAAAAAAATCGACGTCATCATGGAGGTCTATGCTCGCGCGGCGCAATCTCGCATCTTTGGGCGGTCGCCCTCAGTCGGGTCGGGTATGGGCTGGAGTTTAATGGAGCCACCTTGCGACAAAGCACTGTGCTCTGAAGAGGCGGCGAGAAAGTCATGAGCAGCAGACCTACTGCAGTCGATACCCGCGGCAGCCGGAGACTATTCATGATTCTGTCGCCGCGTTCGCTCTCCTATGCGACGAAATGCGTGGAGAGCCTCTTCGCCAAGGCTAACGAACATCTGGAAATCTGCTTCATGACAGACTCTGCCGAAGACAAGGAAGTGCTCAATGAGGTGATCGGACCATTGCCAAATCCTGGTGGGCATCGCTGGCACGTCGTTGATGACTCCGAGGGCGAAGTCCGCGCTAGTGAACAATGGATCAATTTGCCGAACTTGCAGACCTTTCGGCGCGGCCATCCATGTTGGCGCAAGGTAACTGATCCACTGTTATTCAGCGGTGATGGCGAGGAAATGGTGATCCTTGATCCAGATCTCTATTTTCCCAATCGCTTCACCTTCGAGCCAACTCCAGAGACCGGCGTTCGGTTGATGTGGCAGCATCCGAATTGCATGTTGCCCTCCAGTATAGTTCATGCCGCCTTGAGTGCTTCCATAGCACTTGCTCGGCACGTGGATATAGGTGTGGCGCAATGGCGCGGGCACCAGGACCTCGAATGGTTTGATTGGATGATTGGCAAGCTCGGCGGCGCGGAGCTTCCCCGGGTCATGCACGTGGAGTCGATCGTATGGTCCGCGCTCGCGATGCGGCTTGGCGGTGGACATCTCGACCCGGAAAAATGGCACTGCTGGCGGCGGACCCAGTCGGCGAGGATTCTGCTCAAAGCTGGAGTTAAAGGCGTGAATATCCTGCGAGCTGAGGCATTCTCGCGGATGAAATGTTTTCACGCCGGCGGCGAGGCCAAGTGGTGGCTCTCCGACGCTCAGCGGGCCGGTCTTATGGATCAATCGAGCGAGCTGCTCGACGAATCGCGGACTCTGCCATTCATCGAACTGAGCCGCCGGAGATTCGACGCCGAGCAAAGCGTCAAGGTCCTTCTGCGGCACCTTGGGTATTACCGCGTGTTCTACCCATCGATGAACTAGGTTCAACGCAGAGATGAGGGGCCCGGTTCAAGTCGTCTACTGTGACCCCGACCTACCAGGATACTATCCAGTACTTTATATGGCGCGTCTGGCGGCAGAACTTCTCGGCGGCCAGTTAGTCGTGCTGCACCCCAGGTCTCTGACGAAAAGTGAAACGTTAGGTGGTTTCATTCCGCGAAAAAGAGGAGGTTTGCCTTGCCTGCTCATTTGCCCTGCGCCCGGAAGTCTTGCCTCACTATTGCTCGTTGAGAATTGGCGAAATAGGTTCGGCCGGGTGGTCGCATGGGTATTCGATTCATTTTGGACAACTTATATTCCCCGATTCGCGCGCTTGACTCGTGTATTTGACCACGTGTTTGTGACTGAGAAAGATGATCTCGAGACTTGGTCCAGTAGGATCCCTGCTCCAGTAGAGTGGCTGCCTTGGGGATCCGACGTGTTGCGTCTTGGCTCGGCGAATCCGCAGCGTCGTATAGATTTGCTTCGAATGGGACGCCAGCCGTCGGAATGGGAGGATGACTTGTCAAGTTCGGTTGAATGCCAGTCGAGAAAACTGAGTTTTCAAGGTCGGCCACCGTTTCTCAATGACGCGACTCAGAGCGAGCTCTCGCTAATGAAGAATCTGAGCGAAGCCAAATTCACATTGTCGTTCTCAAATTCTGTGAGTCCAAACCTGCAAACTCATCCCGACCGCGAATACGTGACTGGACGTTGGACAGATGCCATCGCGGCCGGCGCTACCGTCGCTGGAATTCCGCCCCGAAGCAAAACTGCAAGCTCGCTCCTCTGGCCAGAAGCGCTCCTTGATCTCCAAACGGTGAGCCGAACCGAGGGGCTCGACGTGATCGCTCGCGCTGTTCGCGAGTGGACACCAGCTCGCGCCCTACTAAACTACCGGAGATCCCTGGAGCGCCTCGACTGGCGTTGGCGTTTCAAAAAGCTCTCGAATGCTTTGCAACTGGAATCCTGTCCGCTTGATGCCGAGTTGATGCGCCTGAGTGAGATGATCAATTCTGACCGGAGTGCAACGGCCGAACAAATTTAAGCCCGGATCTCCAAATCGAGCAAACAACTGGTACAAAGCGGGCCAGTTTACATGGCAGATACCGATAAACATTGGGAAGCGTGGGGTGCACAGGATCCATATTTTGGCGTTCTGAACAGCGATCGCTTTCGGTCCGACAGTATCAGCCAAACGCGAGACGAGTTTTTCCAGTCAGGGGAAGCTTTCATTTCGAGTTTGCTGGGCCAATGGCAGCGCGCGGCGGGGCATCAGGGGTCGCACACCCGGGCGCTCGATTTCGGTTGCGGGGTCGGACGCCTCGTAATCCCCTTGGCAAGACGTTACGCGGAAGTGGTGGCGATTGATGTCTCGGCGTCGATGCTGCAAGAGGCCGACAAGAACTGCACAGCTGCGGGATTCGGCAATGTAACCTTCATAAAGTCCGACGATGCGTTGACGGCGCTTACGGGTTCGTTTGATTTCGTCGTGAGCTACATTGTCCTGCAACACATCCCGCCGGTTCGCGGCTACCGAATCATAGACCGCCTCCTCACTTCCGTAAGTCCGGGCGGTCGCGCAATGATTCACGTCTCTCTGCGGCGGAAACTCAATCTGAGACGGCGCACTTTCTATTTCGCCAGGCACCGAATACCCTTCGCATATTATGTTTTCAATCTTTTACAGGGTAAGCCGATACGTACTCCGCTGATGCAAATGAACGAATACGACCCTGTACGAATATTGGAAATATTTGCCCGACACGGCATGACGGATGTTCTGGTTACCCCTGAAATTCATGGCGATGCGATTCGCGGCGAAATAGTAACCGCGCGATTTGATGCGTTCCGACCTCCAGAATGATTAGGAATCAATTCGGGCCGGCGGTCTTATCA
This sequence comes from uncultured delta proteobacterium, assembly GCA_963850125.1. Classification (GTDB taxonomy): domain Bacteria; phylum Desulfobacterota; class Binatia; order Binatales; family Binataceae; genus Binatus. The sequence continues at coordinate 708,637 of CAWKKB010000010.1, forward strand.
AGGGCGGCGAGGTAGGTACTTTTCAAACGTCAGAAGAGAGACTTGTCGCCGTATCTAGAATGATCTGAAGCTTAGTAATGGACCGCCATTTCGAGTTGGTTCATATCGATGCCACTTCGAGGGGGCCTGCCCAGATTGGACCTGACTCTTGTTGCAGGTACGGCAAAATCGCCTCTGCCAACGAATTGACGAAGCGCTCCTGCAGCATCGTGATGTGACCGCCGTCAACGTCGACTACCGCCAAGCCTTGCGCGACCGCGCCCCAGCCGAAGGTTGGGTCGGCGTAGATTTCTCGATACGGCGTATCCTCACCTTCGCCCGTTCGTGGCCGCACAAGTACTATCGAGGAAATCGCTAGCGGCTTTGGTGCGTAGCCGGCCGCCGCGCCATCATAGATCTCACGCAGGGTGAGTTCCTTAACGAACCGGGGCCATTCGAGGTCGCGCGAAAGGAGCACGCGCAACAACCGAAAGCGAACGCGCGCCGACAACTGTTCGAAGCGATGCGAGATTTCCCAAAGTGTAGCATTCACCAGTTTTTTTGAGACTGCACCGAAAACGATCCCGGCACGCTTCAAAGGCCCCGCCTCGCTCCTTTGGCCATGCGCAACGGCTCCCTTCAAGCGCTCAAGGCGCTGCTCCGTCTTGCGTCCCGGCCGCTCCTGGATTCCGGGCACTACGGCATCCAGCATGGCTACGAGCTCGACCCTTTCACCGGAGCGAACGAGCTGCGAAGCCATCTCGTAAGCGATGACGCCACCCGCACACATGCCTCCTAGAAGATATGGACCGGACGGCTGCTTCCTGCGTATTTCCTCGAGGTAGAATGACGCCATGTTCTCGATGCTCACGTGGGCGAGCGGCACTCCAGCGAGGCGTCGAGGCTCAATGCCGAACACTGCCAGATCGTCGGGCATGCGACGCGCCAAGTTGAGATAGAGTAATATTTCGCCCTCGCCGTCATGCACAAGAAATAGATTACGTGGGCCTCCGCGCCGGATCTCTGTCAGCACTCCCGAATGCGGGTTGCTTTGCGGCTCAAGAGGACGCGACGGCGCGCGCATCTGGGATAGGGAAGGTGCTGGGGTGGTTTGCTTGCGAACCAGCGCGCAAAGTTTTTCGATCGTTGGCGCGGAAAACAGCGTCGCGAGCTTCAGATCGACGCCATACTTCTTCTTGATTTTTGCGAGCAGTCTCACACCGGTCAGAGACTGCCCACCCAGATCGAAAAAGTTGTCCTGGACACCCACGGTCTCGACACCCAATAGCTCTTTCCACCAGCGGGTGAGGGTTACTTCGATCCCCTCATTCGGAGTGTCGGACGGAGCTGCGACGGGTCTCCCTGGAGCCACAATAGAATGACGCGGTTTGAGACTATCGATGTAGGCAACAAAGTCGGACGGAAAGACGACGACGCTGAGATTGTGCGCGCTGGCCACAACACGTTCGAACGCTCGGACACCTTCTTCCGATGAGATGCCATGCGACCATTCCACCGTCTCAGGCGCGTTGACTGCGCCAAACTCTGGAATGTTCTCCGTTTCCGCGCTGGCTGCGGGACTTGCGCTGTCCAGGAGAGAGACATCGCGTATCTGACGGATTGAGAAATCCTCGATCTCAACGACACAATTGCCGTCTCGATCCAGGATAGAGACATCGAAGGTTACTATGGGGTCGTCGATCGATGCACTCGTCTTGCTGCGCACGTATGCGTAACAACTCGCAGGGAGCGGACCCGAAATCGAAATGCTGCCGTATGAAATCGGTACATACAAATAGCGGGTCGCTTCGTTGCCCTTGATTAGAAACATCGCGCTGCCAGTTGCCATATCGAGCAAAGCGGGATGCAGCCGATAAGTGCCCGCTTCGCTCGTAAATTCTGCAGGGAGTTCCAGTACGCTCAAAGCCTCTTCGCCGCCTAGCCAGACTGTCTTGAGGTTCCGCCATCGCGGCCCGAATTCGATGTGACGTTCCTGGGCCTCGTTTCGCACCGGACGATCCAGCCCAAGTGTTCCAGAGTTACATCGCCGGCGAAGGGTATCGATATCGTAGTGCTTTGGCTGCGACGGAGCGGCTACTGCTACACTGCCTGACGCGCATTCGATCCATTGATGCGAGAGCTCAGAGTAGGTTCGCGTAGAAAACCTGTAGCCCTCCTCTTGCCTGTGCATGAGTAGGCGCACTGGCTGCGTCGAGTTCGGCGGCACCTTTAAAGGCTGACTGACGTAAAAGTCGCTGATCGACACCGCCGAAGCACCGGTCATATCCGCCATCGCGGCGCGCACCATTTCGAGGTATCCCGTGGCAGGGAAGAGTCCCGTACTACCTCTGAAGCGATGTTCCTTTACTATCCAGGCGGTCTCGAGACTTAGTATCGTGGAATAGGTAGTTCTGTCTTCGCCTTCATGCTTCGCTTCACCTAGCAGGGGATGGACCGATCTAGCATCGGAGTGAGGATTGAAATCCACGGCCATCATCCCGACATCAGTCCAGCGGGGCCATTGGATCGAAACGACGCGAGGACTTCCTATCGAGCGAGAGTTAGCGAAGGCGTCGAGGAACGCATTGGCGGCTGAGTAGTCCACCTGACCCGCTGGCGTCACGTGCGAACTTACGGACGACATCAGTAAGAAGAAATCGATGGGCTCCTGCTGAAAGACCGACTCCAGCACCAGCGTGCCGCGGACCTTCGGCGCGAGTACGCGCGCTGCGCTCGCGCGATCCTTCTGCAACATCGGAGCATCGTCCAGCATGCCGGCCGCATGCACGATTCCGTTGACGCCACCGAATCGAGCGCGAACCTGATCCGCAATTTGTTGCATCGCTCTCGGGTCGCATACGTCCCCAGCGGCGAGAATTACCTCGGCCCCCGCACTCTCGATTGCGCGAAGCTTTCTAATTTGTCGAGTGATCGGATCCTGACCGCCGTGAGTATTCAACCATTCGTCCCATGACTCCGTGGCCGGAAAAGCGCTGCGCCCTACCAAAACGATTCGAGCCCGAACCGACTTCGCTATCGACTCCGCCAGGACCAGCCCCATTCCTCCCAGGCCGCCAGTGATGAGATATACACCCTTGTCTCGAAGGGCGATCGCCGGCTGATTTTTCAGGTCGCGTGTTCTCGCAAAGGTTTGCACCCAGCGCCGATTCCTGCGATATGCGACGGGCGAGTCGACTTCATCCGACTGAAGTTCCGCGACGACCTGCTTCGCTAACTCCTTAAGATAGTCGCCACTTGCATTGCTACCTAAGCTGCCGAGCTCCACGTCGATATTGCGGCAGCGAACGTTGGTCAGCTCTTTAGGAATAACACCACACGGACCTGCCAAGAGCGCGCGAGCAGGATTTAGAATTGGTTCTTCCGCAACTCTATGGAGGCTGTTGGAGATAGCCGCAATCTGTACCGGACTTTCAACGTCGATGGCTCCCAGAGCCTGACCGAGAAACATCAGGCTGTAGAAGCTCATCGTCTCTATTGCAGACAGCTCATTCAGCAAGTCCTGGCCGGCGCGGGAATCGCAGAGTGACCATAGATGCACGATCGTGCGCGGCAATTTCCTCTGCGCGCTGATCTCTGAGAGAAGCCTCTGATAGTCTGCAGGGTTGCCGGGGTCGATCTCGAACCTGTCTGAAGCGACTCGTGCGAAGCTGCGCCCGGACCGCACTGCTATGCATTGTTCGCCGCTGCTCCTTAGCAGTTGAGCAATCCGGGAGCCGAGACCTTGTGTGTCCTCGAAGACCAGCCACGGTCCAACTTTCTGCCCGCGCTCTTCCCGCGTTAGATCTGCGCGCTTCCATATGGGCGAAAAAAATCCAATCTCACGGAGTTCCATCGCGGACTTACTGGATGAGGAAGCAACCGATTCGATCCTTCGGTCTGGTTCGATCCAGAAACGCTCGCGTTCGAACGGATAGGTTGGCAAAGGAAGCCGACGGCGCCGTTCGTGAGCATGGAAGCCTTTCCAATCGATCTTTTTTCCGGCCGCCCACAGTTGCCCGAGCGCGCTTACGATGAATTCCGCGTCACTGGTACCGTCGCCTCGTGTCCGTAGCGATGAAATTACTTCATGCGAGGCCGAGAACTCTGAGCTCTGCTCGCATAAGGCGCTCAGCGTATTCCCCGGACCGATTTCCAAAAGAATCGCGTCCGGGGTCTTCAGCGCCTCTTCGATGCCGCTCGAGAAGCGAACAGTCTGGCGAAGTTGTCCGGCCCAATAGTCGGGATCGGTCGCCTCGGTATCGGTAATCCAGGTCCCGGTCGCGCTCGAGATGTAGGGAATCCTTGGCGGCGCCAGCTCGAACTTCCGCACAAAGTCCGCGAACTCGCGCAGGATAGGATCCATCATGCTGGAATGAAATGCGTGCGAAACACGGAGCCGGTGATACTCCAACTGCTTGTCGGCCAGCGATTTCTCGAGATCCCCGATCGCATAATCAGGACCTGAGACCACACATTGCTCCTCGCCATTCACGCTCGCCAGCGAGAGTTTCCCGTTGAGGAGGGGAAGAACTTTGCTTTCAGGGAGCGGAACGGCCGTCATCGATCCGGTGGGCATGCTTTGAATCAGGCGCCCGCGTTCCGCGATGATCTCGAGGCCCGCTTCGAGCGAGAAGACGCCGGCGAGGCAAGCAGCGGCTAACTCTCCAACGCTGTGACCAATCATCGCCGCAGGCTCGATGCCCCACGACCACCACAGCTTGGCGACTGCGTATTCGATGACGAATAGCGCCGGTTGCGTGAGCCGCGTCTGATTGAGCAGGTCGGCGGCCGCGCTTGACGCTGACTCGGAGGGAAACAGAACTGTGCGCAAATCGACGCCGATAAACTGGCACAAGTAGTCGGCGCAAAAATCGATCGTAGATCTGAACTCCGGCTCTGATTCGTACAGCCCGCGTCCCATCGAGACGTACTGCGCCCCCTGCCCCGTGCAGAGAAAAATCACCGGCCGCTCGCTCTCACGTGCTGAATTGGAAATGACTCTTCTCGGATTACCTCGGTGGATCCTGTCAGCTGCTTCGAGAGAATCCTTGGAGATGATCGCCCGCCGAAACCGAAAAGCTTTCCGGCCGAGATGACCGGTGAAAGCCACATCCGCGAGATTTGGCGAATTATTCTCCAAGTGCTCCGCGAGATTCCGCGCTATCGCGTCGAGCGCCGCAGGTGTTTTTGCGGACAGAGTCAGCACCTGCCACGGACGTGAAGGACCTGAAGGCGCAGAGTCAGGCGCTTCTTCCAGGATCGCGTGAGCATTGGTGCCGCCGATCCCGAGCGAAGTAACTCCGGCGCGGCGCGGCTGGCCGTCGCTCTTCCACTCGCGCAGTTTGGAGTTCACGAAGAAAGGACTGCGGTCAAAGTCGATCAGCGGATTCGGCTGGGAGAAGTTCAAGCTGGGCGGGATCTGCCGATGCTCGAGAGCGAGCACCGTCTTGATGAACCCTGCCACACCGGCGGCGGCGTCGAGGTGCCCGATGCTCGCCTTCAGCGCACCAATCGCGCAAAATCCGTTGCGTTCGGTACTCGCGCGAAACGCACGCGTGAGAGCAGCTATCTCGATTGGATCCCCAACGGTGGTTCCGGTCCCATGAGTTTCGATGTATGAAATCGAATCGGCGTCCGTATCCGCGACCGCGAGCGCTTCTACGATCGCGTCGGCCTGGCCCGCAACGCTCGGCGCAAGATAGCTGACTTTCCGGGCGCCGTCGTTGTTGATAGCGGTTCCACGAATCACGGCGTGGATGAAATCGCCGTCTCTGACTGCATCCTCGAGACGCCGCAGAACTACAATGCCAAGTCCGCTGCCAAATATGGTCCCGCTGGAAGCCGCGTCGAATGAGCGGCAGTGGCCGTCGCGCGACAGAATTTCGCCCTCGCGGTAGAGGTAACCGAGCCCGTGAGGAATTTCGATCGTAACCCCACCTGCCAATGCCATGTCGCACTCATGATTCAGCAGGCTTTGGCAGGCCAGATGGATTGCGACCAGAGAGGTCGAGCATGCGGTCTGCACCGCAAGACTGGGACCGGTCAAATTGAGTTGATAGGAAACGCGCGATGCGAGCACGTCCTTGTCGTTGCCGGTTTGTTTTAGGAGAAACAAACCCGCGTTCGCGACCAGCTCGGTATTGGCCAGTAGATTGTGTATCAGATAGGTGTTCATGCCCGACCCGGCATAAACACCGACCCGCCCCGGGAACTCGTCAGCAGACCAACCAGCGTTCTCCAGGGCTTCCCATGCACATTCCAGAAAATGCCGGTGCTGCGGATCCATGATTCCAGCGTCCCGCGGGCTCAGGCCGAAGAAGGCGGCATCAAAACGATCGACATCTTCGAGAATTGCGGCGGCTTTGACGTAATCTGGATTTTCCAGCTCAGCACGCGTGACTCCACGCGCGATCAACTGTTCATCGCCGAGTACACTGATCGATTCCACTCCGTCGCGGAGATTGCGCCAGAACTCGGTCAAGTTGCGGGCGCCGGGGAATCGCCCGGCCATTCCGACTACAGCAATCGACGGCCCCGCGAAAGTGTTCTCAGGTTCCTTCATTCGGTTTGGTCCGAGACAGTGTGGGATGCCGTCCTGGTACGCCTCAGCAGCGCCTGTCGCCGTGCCTCACCTCGATCTCGTTGGTCCGTCGAATGTCCATTCTGTCCGTTCGCATGGCTCAGGTGAGCAGCTAGCGTTGCGACAGTCGGGTAAGCAAAGAAGTCGGTCAGAGGTATATCGCGCTTCAGTCTTTGCCTGAGACTCGTGGCAACTTCCGCCACGCTTAGAGAGTTAGCGCCGAGGTCGAAGAAATTGACCTGCAAGCCCACGACCTCGACACCTAAGGCGTCTTGCCAAAACTCGGCGATGATTCCCTCGAGTTCCGTGTGCGCGTGGCCTCCCTTTGCGCTTTCTTCGATTGAGTAAAAATTCGCATCGGGTAGCGCCTTGCGGTCAGTCTTTCCATTGGGGGTAAGTGGCATTGCGTCCACGAAGCCGATGGCCGACGGAATCATGTACTCCGGTAGTTTCTGCCGGGCGAATGTTTTCAGTTCCTGCGCGCTGATACTTAGATCAGGCTGGGCAACGACGTACGCGGCCAATTGTTGGTTGCCGGTCTGATCGAGTCGAACAACAACCGCCGCTTCGTGTACCGCGGGATGGGTGCCGAGCACCGCCTCGATTTCGCCGAGCTCGATCCGGAAGCCGCGAATCTTTATCTGTTGGTCGCTTCGGCCGATAAACTCGAGCCCGCCATCGTCGCGGTACCTGGCGAGATCGCCGGTCCGATACAGTATCCCGCGCCGATCGGGTTCAAACGAATTGACGACAAATTTCTCAGCCGTCAGCTCGGGACGCCGCCAATAACCGCGAGCTACTCCCGCGCCGCCGATATATAACTCGCCTGCGCCTCCAACCGGGGCCAATCCGCCCTGCTCGTCGACTATGTAGATTCGCGTGTTAGCAATCGGTCTGCCGATCGGAACCGAATCGGACGATTTTGCCAGTTTGTGAGACGCCGACCATACCGTCGTCTCAGTCGGACCGTACATGTTGAAAATCTCGGCGCTCAGAACCTCGCCGAGCTGATTTGCTAATGACAGCGGCAGCGCTTCACCCCCCAGGAAGAGCTTTCGAAGCTGCTTCATAGCCGCGAGCGCCCCAGGTGAGCGGGTGGTCAGCGCTCTGACCAATGTCGGCGTGCATTGAAAATGAGTTACACGATGCCTGGTTATTTGAGACGCGATCGAGTAGTCGCCGGTCGCGGCCAAACCGTTCCTGCCACTCTGCAACACGACCGTGAAGCCGCGGCATAGCGTCCATAAAAGTTCCAGAACGGAAATGTCGAAAGAGATACTGGTCACGGCCAGCCAGACTCCTCCTTCGGTGCCGACTACGCGATCCATCCCGGCGAAAAAATTCAGCAGGTTGCGATGCTCGACCATCACGCCCTTCGGCGTTCCCGTCGACCCCGAGGTGTACATCAGGTAGGCGAGCGAATATGCCGCCGGATTCCATGTGGGGTGTGCGGCCGAGCCGTCGGCGTGATGATCGCCGACGTCGGACTCATCGAGACTGACAACGATCGCGCGCGTATCACCAAGACGATTCTTGAGGCGCCGCTGAGTAAGAATGACACGCGTATCGCTGTCCTCGAGCATGAAGCTCACGCGCTCAGGCGGAAACCCTGGATCGAGAGGAAGATAGGCGCCGCCCGCCTGGAGCACCCCGAGCATCGCCACCACCATGTCGACCGAGCGCTCCATGAGGATGGCGACAACCGTCTCCGGACCAACTCCCAGATTGCGCAGGCGGCGGGCGAGCCGATGAACCTTCCCGCGCAGTCCCGCATACGTCAAAACCTGATCGCGACAGATAATCGCGGTCTTATCGGGAGTTCGGAGCGCCTGCTCGTCGAAGAGATCGTGCACGAGCTTCCCGCAATCGAACTCGACCTCGGTCCGATTCCACTGGTCGAACCTGCGGTGGTCTGACGCTTTCAGCGGAACGGCAGTCATGCCATCGAATGGAATAGTCGTCGTCATGGGGCTCGGCTTATGCGCGGCTCACGAGGTTATTTTCGATGAACAGGCAATCGATCCCGGTGCTGAGAAAAGTCTCAATCGCTTCACGCGGTGTATTCACGATCGGTTGCCCCTTTACGTTGAAGCTCGTGTTCAGCACGATCTCGCGGCCGGTAACCTGCCCTATTTCTTTCAACAGCGAATGGAACGCCGGATTGTCATCCGCCGCGACGGTCTGCACGCGCGCCGTACCATCGACATGGGTGATTGCTGGCAGCTTCGCGCGATATTCTTCGCGAACGTTGACCGTGGCGATCATATAAGGCAACACGGTCATCGGCGGAACGTCGAACCATCGGTGGACTTGCTCTATCGAGACTGCGGGTGCGAACGGTCTAAAGGCCTCGCGCTTCTTGACCATCGCGTTGACCCGATCGCGCATTTCCGGATTCGATGGATCGGCCAGGATACTGCGATTGCCGAGCGCTCGCGGTCCGTACTCCATTCTTCCCCGATACCAGGCGACCACCTTTCCCTGGTGGATCATGTCTGCGCCCCGATGACAGGTCTCTTCGACGCTTCCCAACCGGGTAACCTCGATTGCGCCAGCGAACTCCTCGAGCGCTCGGTCGACTTCGCACGAAAGATAGCTCGGACCCAGTAACGGAACCGGAAGCCTTTTATTTTTGATTTCGCCTTTGAGCGACGACCGATGCAGTGCCGCGCCAAGCGCAGCCCCGTCGTCACCGGCGGCCGGCTGCACATAGACTTCGTCGAACAAACCGGAGCGGGTCAACTTTCCATTCGCGCTGCAATTGAGAGCCACCCCGCCCGCCATCGCGATTTTGCGGAGTCCGGTGGCCGCGCCAAAATGGCCGCAGATGTGGAGAATCGCGCGATTCAGCGCCGCTTGAAGCGCTGCGGCAACGTCACGATGGGTCTGCGTGATCTCGGCGTCCGGCTCGCGACGCGGTATGAGGTTTCGCGACAGCCAGTCGCGCGTCTGCAGATAGTTTTCGCGGTCGTCCCGGGTGCGGTTCAAACGGAGAATTGGAATTCTAACTGTGCCGTCCGGACGGCATTCGATCATCTGTTGAAAAACGCCTTCAAACTGCCGCGGGTCGCCGTATGGCGCGAGCCCCATGATCTTGTATTCGTCGGAATTGAAATCGAAGCCGAGATGATACGTTACCAGCGAGTAGATAATGCCGAGCGAATCGTTTGCCGAAATTTCACGGAGCTTTTCCAATTCTCCGCGATTGCCGTGGAAGACCGATCCGCTTTGCGTTTCTCCCATCGCGTCCAGCACGACCACCAGGCAATCGTCCCAGCCCGAGGTGAAGTAGGCGCTCGCGGCATGGCTCAAGTGATGATTGACCTGATGAATGCGTTCGGCAGGAAATCCCGGGAAGTGTCGGTTCGCATGTGCGAGCAGCGCCTGCTTGGAAAACACCTGTTCGTAAAGCATCGCGCTGGTCGGATCGAGACTGAAAATCTCGCCAAACGGAGCGTAGTCGAAGCAGTGGGCGATCTCGTCGATGTCGCCGATCGAGAGCCCAGCCTCGCGTAGGCAGTAGTCAGTCGCCTGGGCGGGAAAATCGCCGGATTGTTTATGCCGATTGAAACGCTCCTCGGCCGCCGCCGCAACAATAACTCCGTCCACGACGAGAGCAGCTGCAGCGTCGAATCCCTGCAAAATCCTGTATTCCCGTTCTTCCAGATCCGGCCAATGTTCGTGCTTAAAGCGGACCGACTCGGCGAGCCCGCTCACCCCCAAAATTGCACTCATCGATAGTCCTTACGGTTTCAAAGCGCTAACGTTGCGTAAAGCGGCAATCTACCGTTTTTCATTTTTCCCGATCACGCCGAAAACTAGCGGCAGGATTCACGAAAAGCTCTCGTCAGCCGGTTGAAAAGCACTCCGCGAAAGCGCGGTCCGGTCGCCCGGAACGCTCGAACGATTGTTGGCCGACCAAGATAGCTATGCGCAGGACCGCCAGTCAGGCGAAGAAGACATGGCGTCCAAATAGCACGCGAATAAATGCGTCAACTGAAAAGTAGTTCCGACGATACAAAAGAGCTGCCCGCGTTCCGAGTCGGCGACTGAGGCGACCGGCGCGGATTCCTACAGCAGTGGTGAAAACGCCGGGGCTGAATCCGATTCAGGATTGAAAAATGAAGCTTCCGCTTGAAATGGCCTCGAACACCCCGGCACCTCATTCATCACGCCTCGTGATTTGCTGTGCTGATTTCGCAGACCCTCGATGGCGATGGATTGAGGGGCCACTGTCCGACACCGGGATCCGCTTTGAGTTTGTTCGCGCCGTACCGCGAAATCTCATCGAGCGGCGTATCAGTTTTCTGAACCTGGCGCGTATCCGAGGTTCGTTCGAGGCGGTAAGGCTCGCGCGAAAGAATAAGGCGGACGCTCTAGTCACACATGGTCCCGCGCTCGCCGCTTGGTCGGCGTTCTTTGCGCGATTTTTTCGACTGAAAATACCGATCGTTGCACACTCGTTTAACTTCACTGAGTTGCCCAACGGGCTAAAACGGCCGGCATTGGGCTGGATGCTCTCTAAGGTCGACCGATTGGTCGTCTTTTCGCATCTCGAGCGTAGTCTCTATGCCAAAGCCTTTAACCTGCCGGAGGATCGATTTGACGTCATATATTGGGGGGTTAAACCGCCAGACGTCGACTCGATTGATGCTCCTTTGGAATTAGGCGCATATGTCTGTGCTATCGGAGGAAATGCGCGCGACTATGGAACGCTACTTGACGCTGCACGCTTAATGCCGCATATCCGCTTCGTTTGCGTCGTGCGTCCAAACAATCTCCGAGGCTTTGATATTCCCCCTAACGTCACGGTGCATACCAACCTGCCCTCCGGTCAGGCCATGAACATACTGGTGCATTCGCGATTCATGGTCCTTCCTTTATTGCACTCCGAGGTCCCGTGCGGTCACGTTACAATCGTTGCGGCGATGCACCTGGGCAAAGCGTTAGTTATCACGGATTCAGAGGGTGTTCGTGACTACGTGCAAGATGGATTCAATGCGATGACTATTCCCCCACGCTCGGTAGCGGCACTGGCTGAGGCGATCGAGCGACTATGGAATGCCCCGGTCCTCTGCAAGAGCCTGGGCGAAAACGGACGGCGCTTCGCGAGACGGGAATGCACGGAGGAGCGAGTCGTTGAGCACTTCCGCGACTGGCTCGCCCTGAAAGGACTGTGGGCCCCTCCGGAAGTTGCACGCGTGGGCGTTAGCCAAACTTGAATGGGAAGCGACCTCAGGCTGAAAGCCAGCCGTCAGCGTAAACCGGTTTTCCAGAACATTAGCTTGCTGACTCGCTCGCGGTTGAGCAGTCCAAGGGGGGGAATCCCCAACTGGCTTCTCAAGTACACCTGCCGACGCAATCCGTCGTGGATACCGATGACGCGATCGCGGGCAACCGCAATTGACAATCCCTGCTGGCGAATCTGGTCAAACAGCAGATAATCCTGAACATACATAAGACTGTTCGAGGAATCATTCTTCATGGTGACGATGTGCTCGTACGCTTTGAGCGCAAGCGATGTTCGGACCGCGATGTTGCCGGTAGTCACCTGTCCCTGGGTCAATTCACCGATCGAGATTCCGGGCGGCGGTATAACCCGGTTGCGATAGCGGTTTGGCGACAGCAGCATCGCAGGATAGTTCGCGGTCTTGAGGTTTGCGGCGATCGTCGCGAGCGCGGTTCTCACAAAGTAATCGTCATCGTCCCAGAAGACGGTATAATCAGGTGAATTTTTTTGAACCGCATGGCGCAACGCCTCAAGCCGTGGAGTCACCCCGAAATCGTTGCCGCGGTTCGCGGTGTGGAGGTATTCGATACGCGGGTCCCGCGTCCGAAAACGGCCGACCAATTCCTCCGTGAGAGGATCGGCCCCGTCGTGCACCACCAGGAGCTTCCAACGACGGTGGGTCTGAGCCCTGACCTGCTTCAAGAAACGGACAAGCAGGGACTCCCGGTGATACGTTGGCGTAACGATCAGGAACTCCATCTCGGTCGGTTCTCCAACCACTATCGTTTCGCTTTTATCTCCGCGAATCACGGCAGAAGACTACAGGTTGTTTCACATTTGGCGTTCGCTTCGCCGCTACAGGCAAGTACTGTCGGAAACTTTGCTTTCTTCACTCACGCTGGCTGTGCGTCGCCGCTTGATGTTTCGGCAGTAGACCGTTTCTCGATCGACACCTCTTTCGAATTCGTATTCCGACATCGCCTTGTTGAAAATTCTTTCGGCTTCTTCACCATGCAACTCGATAAAAAGGTTCTCGACGCGATCCAGCCAAACACTCGGATTGTCGGCGAAGAGCTCGCGTTCAGCGCCTTCAATATCAATTTTTAGTATGTCGATCTTTTCGAAACCCGACTCTCGCAAAAGCGACATGATATCTACCGCCTCGACTTCAGCGGTCTCTCCGGGTGCCGTTTCGCGGACTCGAAACCCCCATTCGCTTTGATTAGTTCGGACCAGAGCCAAACCCGTGCTGCGTGGCCACACACCAACGTTTTTGCAAATCGCTCGCCCCGCAAAGGGAGCCAGGTTTCGTTTGCATAGCTCGAAATTCCCCGGATCGGGTTCGATCGCGATTACGTTCAAGTCGTCAAAATGATTTAGAAACCAAACCGACGCGAAACCGACATTGGCGCCGCAATCTATTAGTAACTTTGGCGCCCTTATGGTTTTCGCAGCGCGATATTCTTCCCGCACCAGGACTTGACGCAATACCCATGAGTCCGAGGTATTGCAGCGAAGGTGTATCGGCGAGCTCATTCCAACTAGCGGTAGACTGTAGCTCCCCTTGCCCTCGCGGAGACTTGCGCTGAGCTTGGGCAGAACTTTCATCAAATGGAGCTTGCAAGCGCCCGCATATCCGAGAAGTACGCTATCGTCATGCAGTGCTTTTAGCTTTTGCAGAAGGTTAGCAATCACAGTTACGCTCGCCCGTTCGAATCCAACGTCTTCTGTAAGCTGACCGCACTCAAAATTCCGCACTTACGCCAACACATCCATTGCACCGATTTTGCCCGCTTCATTCTTACCGATGGACTTCAGCCGTCTCTTTCACTTTCCTCGTTTCCGCCAGGGACCCGTTGCCAAGATTCACCGAAAACGCTCGTCAGCGGGTTGAAAAGCACTCTTGCGAGAGCGCGCGTCCGGTCGCGCAGAAACTAATCGAAATAGCAACACGCAAGGCCGCCGTCAGGAACTGGCCGAGGGTCTAGCGGCCAGGTGATTAACCGGAATCGGAGGTTATACACCGACTCGGCATTGGTTCAGTTTGAAACTCGTGGCGTAGCAGAGCCGCCGCGAATCGATCGGCGGATCAGATCTGCCAAGCGCTCCGGTCTGTCATCCCATTGGAACTGGATGTGGCGGAACAGCCACCGTCCGTCGTTTTGAGTCAGCACTGCCGCGAAACGAATCGCGCGCGGCGGCGAGGATCCATTGCCGACTGTCCCGACGGTCGTCAGCCACGCCACGTCGTTGTCGGCCGAAACCATCGCGTTGTCTACATCAAGCCTGACGTCGCCCCAGTACCGCCAGTCATTTGAGATGAAATCCTGCGCTCCCTGGTAACCCTCGATCCATTCGCCGGAGTCGGTGCCCAACACCAGGATGTCCCGATCTTTCGGAAAGAGCTGCTCCATGAATGCTGAAACCGTCGCTGGGTCTCTTTTCGAGTAGCCCGACTGGAACGCTCTTAGCGACACAAGCACTGCTGCGCGAACCTGCTCCTGGGCGTCGCCCTTTTGACTCGGGTAGTGTACGGGATCGCCCAAACCTATTGGCCGGCGGCTTAGATGCCACCCAATCAAGAATCCACTGGCCATTAAGGCTAGCCCAATTACTGCCGAACCAAGGATTCGCGAACGGGTCAATTTCATGTTCGCATCCATGATCGTTCCACGATCGTTCCAGATGTGTCGCTCATTTCACTAGCCGGCCCGGGTTGGCGAATATGGTCCTTACGCCAATCGCACCTGAACTCAGCTTAACCTCATGCCCTCTAAGCTCTGATCGCACCGGTCATGCCTGAAGGCAGATTCGGTCAATCTTTTCACTTTGCTCGGCCTTCCACTGACCATCTGGCAAGATTCACTCAAAACGCTCGCCAGAGGGTTGAAAAATCACTCCGGGAAGGCGCGTGGTTCGCAGAAAAAGTCCTAACCAAACGGCTACGCAAAAAGCTCCGCCCGGGAGAGATCGAGCAGCCGTTAGTCGGATGAGGGTGAATTACTTTCCGGAGCCGGTGGCGGTCTCGTTGTGCATCGGATGCTTCGGATCGTCGCTAGTGATGCTCAGGACTTGTGGCGTGGCGGCGCCCTTCGCAGTCGGGTTGAATTGAACCGTTACGTTTTCGGTCTTGCCCTTCGCCAGGTTGAAAGTGCCGACGCCGCTGATGACTTTGAACGGTAGATCGAGCGTTCCGATCGTAACCTGCAGCGGGGCTTTGCCCTTGTTCTTGACCTTGAGCTTTTTGCTCTTGGTCGAGTTGACCTTCACCTTCCCGAAACTCAGGTTGCCGGAGACGCTCAAGGTTCCGAACGGCGGCGTGGGAGTGGCAGTCGGCGTCGCCGTCTGAGTTGCAGTCGCAGTGGCTGTCGCAGTCGCGGTTGGAGTTGCGTTCACTGTCGCGGTCGCCGTGCGGGTTGTGGTCGGCGTCGCGGTCACGGTCGCGGTGGCGGTCGCAGTTGCGGTTGAGGTGGAAGTGGGTGTCGAAGTGGCAGTCGAGGTTGCCATCGGAGTCGCTCCGGGGCTCTGTAGACGGGCCTCGGCGATCCATGTGCCCCAATTCGGAGTTGGCAGCGCCCCCGGCATCGGCGTCGGCGACGTCCAGGTGGCCGCGTATTCTCCCGCAACCCAAACCGCGGTTTGATCAGATGGGTCAACTCCAGCCCCTGAATAATCGCCCCACGGGAATGCGTTTGCATTGGTCGTTTCCGGATTCGGGCTGTTGTAGCTGGCCGTTCCGGCGCCGAAGACAACCGGGGTTCCTAGCGTGTTGATCGGGTTAGTCTGCAAGCGAGCGTCGACGTAGGCCGACGGGAATTCAGTGGACGACGATTGAGTGAAGGAGGTGAATAGATCGTCGAAGTTGTCGAGCTCGACCGAAGGATAGTAGTCGTAAAAGCTTTTCGTGCCGAAGATGAAATCCTGGTTCACAGTTGGGCTAGCGCCCCCCGTCAGAACTTCGATGAATTGGAGGCAGCTTCGGGTCGTCGCGTCTCCCGGCGGCTTGCACGCTGTATTGCCCGCCCCCCATAGGAACCCATCGCGGAAGACCGCGTCCTCTAGACGCGCATCGCTGGTGTCGATTGGATTGGACGCGTCTCCCTCCTGAGGCGCAACCGGAGGATCGAAGAAAGCCGTGATCGGCAGCTCTATCGATGCGGCGCTGGAGCCGCCGCCGACACCGCTGGCGGGAACTCCCGTGACCGACCAAACGGTCACGTGGTTTTGCGTGTCGCCAGTATCGTCCGGATCCGAAAGCATGAACAGCGTCGAAGTTGACGAGCGACTTGTTGCAGGCTGCACCGTAAAATCGTCGGGGTCCTGGTCAGCTGGATAGAAATCCATACCTGCGGAAGTTGCCCCGGCTATCAGGTCCGCTTTATTCCAGACGATAAACTCCATGCCGAGATACGGTAAACTCACGTCACCGCAATCGGTTGGGGAACACGAAAATGAGTTGCCGCCGGTGATGACCTTATCGTCGTTGAATCCAAGTGAGGGCTGATCGGGATAAGCCCCCGGGGTCTCGAAGTTGTAGATGTAGAAAGGTTTCGTCGGATCCGAGCTGCTCGAGACCGCAAGATAGAAAAAGCCATTCTGGGCCTGATTGAGGTCGGCGTTGTCGAAGATCAGAAACGAAATAAACCATCGCTGCGAAATCGTGTCGTAGCGGACTCTCGGATCGCTCGAGAATATTGAGGGATCAACCCCGAACAGTGTGTTGAGGTTCAGGGTCGATATGACATTTCCAGTCTTGTCGAAGATCCGTGCGACGATATTGGTGGTTTCGACAACATTGTTCGGCCCCACCGCCACTTGCGCATCTGGCGGCTCGCAATAGGGACCGCATTGCGCGTCCGGAGATTCCACACCGCCGAAATTGGTCGAAAAGCTCGGCGTCGTAAGCTGCGCGAGCGTTTCGAGCGTCCCGCGCATGGTAGGAACATCGGGGAGTACAGTGCCGGTACCGCCGGAGACCGCGGCTTTGCTCTGGAGATAGGTAACGGGATTGGCGACCCGCGACGGCATAAAGTGTTGATCCGGGATCGCAGCAGCTGGCGGCAATTTCATCGGATCGACAGTCCCGACTCGTGCAGCCGCGAAGCGCAGCGGTTGCGATGCAGTCCTCGATTGAACTTCTCCGCCACCGCCTGCACGTGCGGGAAGCGATATCCATGACGCGACGAAAGCGAATAAGAGAACTATTGCGAACGCTACAACGGCTCGCCGGGGTGTCCGCACAAAATTTCGACCGCCACTCATGAACTACCAAGCGTAGTTTTGAGTGTTTCTGAACGAGACACCGCTACAATTAACGCTTTTATGCTATTGCACGGTTAAGTGTGGTGTTCGATGATTTTGGAGGTTGCACCGCTCGGATTCCCATCGCGATGTTCGATTTTAATTCGCCACAAACTTCAATGTCACGGGCAGAGGCTATGAGAACCTGCTGGATTTCGCTGCCCTGGTCCCCCGTGAATATCTCGATCTGAAACCGGGAGATCAATCTGAAACCGGGAGATCAAATTGATATCGGGTCGTTTCTCTGGGTGTTGGGTCGCGCCAATCCCAGCTGAACGGGGATTCGGAGCGCCGTCAGCAATGCTGGTCGATGACTTCTATCAGCCGATCGACGTTAACCGGCTTCTGAAAATAACCATCGATTCCCTGAAGTGGTGCTCTCGGCTGTGAGTTGGCGGAAACCACCACCACCGGAATCTCGCGCAGAGCAGGATCGTGAGCACGCCGCTTGAGGAATCCGCGGCCATCCATGATCGGCATCGCCATATCCAGCACCACCAAACATGGGCGGCGCGGAGTTTTTTTCAATACATCAAGTGCCATCTGACCGTTTTCCGCCTGCAAGACCGAATAACCTTCACTATTGAGCAGTTCGGACATGCTTTCCCGGATGCCTGAATCGTCATCCACCAAAAGCACCAGTCGTGCATCGACGGGTTTGGTTTTCACCATTATGCCCTCCAAGGGGACTGATAGAGAAGGGTGCAAATATCAAGCCGCATAAAAGAGCCGCGTTTGCAGTGATTTCTTGCGCGCAGAATATTCGCATTTCCGAAAAGGGTGGAACTTACCGGGACGCGTTCAGCGGGGCTCTAAGGGGCTCTGAGGCTTCGCGCGCTGCCTGAAGAATGCAGGACGGATATGAGCGCTCACACCGCTGAGCGTGTGCGAGCCGCGCGACATCGCAGAATCGTGGCTCTGCTGGCCGGCGAAGAAGGACGATGGATCACTTACGAGAGGATCCGCTGCGCCGCAGGAAGGGGCGATAGTCCGGCGGATGCCGCAGTCTGATGCGAACTCGTCTTCATTAATTCAGACGTTCTAATATTTCAGTACACGCGGTGGTTGATGCTATACGGCGGTTGATAAGAGCGTCCGAAGCCCAGAACGGACCGACTTCAAATATTAGGTCAACTTATAGATAGGTTTAGCCTTGGCTGAGCTTTCGATCTCTGCCCATCATTATAATAGATAGCAGTCGGGCCCAAGCAACCTCAGTGCGCGAATCCAGACTTGCGCAGTTGGCTACTGAGCGAATCCGGATACGCGAAGTTATTCACGTCGGTTGCGCTGCCGGGCGCGATAGTCTCGTGCGGCATACCTCATCGGGACTTTTCTCGCGACGCAGGTCGGGCAGAAACGTCTGCTTCCCTCGCGGTGGCCGGTAAGCTGGAACGGCAGACCGCAATGACTGCAGTGGGCAAGCTGCCGCCCTCCGGCGACTACCCCCAACAACTGGAGGGCGATGATCTGGAATACGCCGGTGATGGCAAACGTGGCCCGGATTCGACACAGCCGACCCTCTTTCTCATCAGCATCCGCGTATGTCACGAGCGGCACGGCGGCGAGTTCCAACCAGGTCGCGAGCCGCAACAACGGAAGCTCGAGCTGATCCAGCGACCGCGCGCGGCTGTTTTTGAATGTGATCGCGTCGCGTGTGATAGCGTCGGCTTCGCGTGAGTAGTTCCTCCATTTTTCGAGCGGCTCCCAGCCGTTGCGTCCTTGGCTGGCGGCGACGCCGAGCGGCGAGCAAGGCGGTTCGACTGAAGTCGGAGAGCGTCGCGCAAGCGAATGCGTCCAAGGGACGAGATGCTTGCAGATTCCAAGCGGTCCCCAGTGGGCTGCGAAGGCCCGGATGGCCTCGTCCGGCTGGTCCGCCAATCTGATGAAGTCGTCGAGCACGCCCGCGCCCCCGAAGAAAGGCGGCGCATCCGGAGGTATCTGGCGGAAGAGCTGAATCTGGCCGCCCGCTGCTCGGAATGCCGCCGGCAACTCTTCGGCGCTCGGCGGTTTCCCCGAATTGCGACCCTTCAACCGCTGCCGCAGTCGCTCCCTGCCCCGCTTGATGGTGGTCGAGGAAACCGACCTCGGCAGACTCACGAATTTAGTAGCGATCGCGGCCGGCGGCGCGGGCGAATCGGCGACCCTCCAAGCGAGCACTTCAGAGCAGCCTCTCCGTTCGATCGCGACCCGCCAGTTTGGAAGCAAGATCAGACCCGGCAGGGGTGAACCGAGCGCGTCGAAATCGTCGACTGAGCTGCTGTCCGTCATATCCACGTTATATGCAATTTGATCAACATCGTCCATATCCGACATCGTAGGATCGCCACCTTCAAAAGATGCGCTGAACGAGACAGTTGATGCAGATTCGAGATCGAGTCAGAGAACTTCGCCGGGTCAAAGCGCGGGACTTGGTGCCGAACGCCAAGAATTGGCGGGTTCATCCGAAGGCCCAGGCGAGCGCACTTCGCGGTGTGTTGGCGGAAGTGGGCTATGCCGACGCGCTCATCGCACGGGAACTTCCCGACGGGAAGCTGCAACTCATCGACGGCCATCTGCGGGCGGAGACCACGCCGAACGCGATGGTTCCAGTTTTGGTGCTCGATGTTACCGAAGAAGAAGCCGACAAGCTGCTGCTGACCCTCGATCCGTTGGCAGGGATGGCCGAGGCCGATACCGCGCGCGTCAAGGCATTGCTTGAGACGGTGCGCACCGACAGCTCCGCGCTGGGTGAGTTGTTGGAGCGTATCGCGGGTCAGGACGCCTACTACTCGGTCAATCAGCCAATCCCGGTCCTTGATCCGGAGCCGCAGATCGACCGCGCGGCGGAACTGCAGGTCAAGTGGGGAACAGCGCGCGGCCATCTCTGGAAGATCGGACCCCATCGGCTCGTCTGCGGAGACTGCACCAACGAGCGCCACGTGGCCCAGTTGTGGCGCGCGGGCGGACCTTCGATTCGGATGATCTGGACGGACTCGCCCTACGGAATCGATTACGTCGCGACTAAGAACCAGACGCTTCAGCACCTTCACAAAGGCACGCGGGTAAAGACCAGCATCGTCAATGATTCGCTCTCGCCCAAGGAAACCCACGACCTGTTCCGCGCCGCGCTGTCACTCGCTGCCGAGCACGCGCACCGGGGTGCCGCATGTTACGCCTCAGTGGCCGCGGGGCCGCTGCTGGCCGGATTCATTCGAGCCTTCGAGGCGGCCGGATTCTCGTTCAGGCACCACCTGGTCTGGGTGAAACAGCAAATGGTGCTAGGGCGCAGCGACTACCACTACCGCCACGAACCAATTCTCTACGGCTGGCTCGAAAATGGCCCGCACTATTTCTGCGAGGATCGGACCCAGGACACCGTGTTCGAAGTCGACAAGCCGGCCAGCAGCGAGTTCCATCCCACCACCAAGCCGGTTGAGCTGATCGCGCGCATGGTGGCCAACAGCAGCCGGCACGGCGAACTGGTTTACGATCCGTTCTGCGGTTCGGGCTCAACGCTGCTTGCGGCCCATCAGCTTGGGCGCGTCGGCTACGGCGTGGAAATCGATCCCGGCTACGTCGCTGTTGCACTCGAGCGGCTATCAGCTCTCGGACTGAGCCCGGAGTTGGCGAAGTAGGATGCCCAGCAAGCCGCGCAATTCAGACGGAACCATCCGCCAGGCGAACAAGCCCAAGCGACTGACCAACCGCAGCCTCATCGCGCGTTGGGTCGAGGCCGAGACGCTGCATCTGAAGCGGCTGGGGATGGGCTACCAGGCGATAGCAGACCACATCGTCGCAGCCGCGCAGGGACAGCAGAAGGCGATGGTGCCCATTCCCCAGGACTCCCAGTTTCCCGGGGGCTACCGGATTTCCATGCAGGCGGTTCATCGGGCATTCCGGCGCGCGATCGTGCGCCTTCCCAACGCCGAAGCGGCCGAGTTGCGCAAGCTCGACAGCGAACGCCTCGACGATATGTTTCTGTCCCTTCAGCAAGGGATTCGTCAGGGCGATCCGCGCAGCATCGAAGTCAGCGTCAGGGTGCTGGCGCTCAAGGCAGAGATTAACGGCTACAAGGCCCCGGCTCGTGGTGAGATGACCGGCACGCATGTCAGCGTGCTCGTCCAGCAGCAGGCGGCAGCCGAGGCCCGTGCGCTAAGCGACCTTGATCGTTTGACTGTTGACGAGCTGCGCGAGTACCGGCGGCTCGAGGCCAAGGCGCTCGGCGCGCCGGAGGTGACCGAGAATGAGGTGATGAAGGCGACGGATGCGACGGACAAAGTTGTGGCGCCGACTGAACCTGAACTGTCGCATTCGAAGGAAGGCGAATAGGAAGTGGCTCGTAGAATTGATTTGCTCGATCGGATGCTGGCCGAGCGTTCTTTTGCCGACTTTGTGCGGCAAGCCTGGGTCGTGCTCGAGCCCAGGACCCCTTTTCTGTCCAATTGGCACATCGACCTGCTGGCCGAGCTTCTGGAAGCGGTCGCCGACGGCACCATCACTCGGTTAATCGTCAATGTCCCGCCCCGTTCCGGCAAAAGTCTGCTAGCTACGATCTTTCTGCCCTGTTGGGTCTGGTTGCGCAACCCGTCCGAGCGATTCATGTTCGCAAGCTACAGCGCAGCGCTCTCGAGCAAGCATTCAGTAGACAGGCGCGCGCTGATTCAGAGCCAGTGGTATCAAAGCCGCTGGAAAGGGATCGTCAAGCTCGCGGCCGATTCAAACCTCAAGACTGAGTTTTCCAACTCCGCGCGCGGCCACCAGATCGCGACTAGCGTCGGAGCCAGCGCGACCGGACGCGGTGGCAACTTTTTGCTTGCCGACGACCTGATCAATCCGGAGCAAGCCAATTCGGATGTCGAGCGGGAGAACGCGATTAGATGGTTCGATGAGACCTTCTCGACCCGGCTCGATGACAAGCGGCTCGGCCGGATCGTGGTCATCGAGCAACGCACGCATATGCAGGACCTAACCGGCCATCTGCTCGCCGAGCCCGGCTGGTACCATGTCGCGCTGCCCGCGATCGCTGAACGGAGAACGCCAATCGTCTTTCCCCGCTCCGGTCTCGAGATGCTGCGCGAAGAAGGCGACATCCTCTGGCCTAAACGCGAGGGAAAGGCCGAGCTTGAGGCGGCCAAACAGCGCCTTGGCAGTTTCGCCTTTCAGAGCCAGTACCAGCAGGCCCCAGTCGCGCGCGAAGGGAACCTCATCAGAACCGAGTGGTTGAACGCCACCTACCGCGCCATTCCCGAGCACTTTGATTCGCTGGTAATGGCGATCGACACGGCCTTCAAGACCGGCACCACCAACGACTTTAGCGCCGCGGTCGTGATAGGAAGTCTTAACACACCTCGAGGTGGCTATGCGCCCGGCCACTACCTGCTCGATGCCTGGCGCGGCAAGGTCGAGTTTGCCGATCTCAAAAGGCGTGTGGTCGACCTCCACCAGACTTGGCTTCCGCAGGTGGTGCTGATCGAGGATGCGGCGAGCGGACAGAGCCTTATCCAGGAGCTGCGCTCCGAGACCTCGCTGCCGCTTAAGCCCGTGCGCGTCGATCGCGACAAGCTCTCGCGAGTGGCCGCCATTACCCCGAGTCTCGAAGCGCGCCGCCTGCTATTGCCCGAGAGCGCCTGGTGGCGCGACGACTTCATCGCCGAGCTTACTTCCTTTCCCGCCGGCGCCCACGATGACTGGGTGGACTCACTCTCGCAGGCCCTCTTTTGGATCAACCAGAACTCGGGTGGGCGCGCCCAATTCGAAGCCTTCAAGCAATTGTACTCGGCAGTTGCAGATCCAGAGGAAGAGTCCGACTGGACGGTCGCCGCCAGGCTGGCGGGGGCGCCGGAGCCATTCGTGCGCCACTTCGAGAGGCGGCCACCGACATCTCCGGAGACCAACGGTGGCCCCACCGCTAGGGGGGGCGCCGTTAGTGGCAGGCCCGATAAGTGCTCTCCAAAAAAATGATCGGTACCCTTATGCCTAACGCCGTAACAATTTATGCACCGAGGCTGGCTGCTCAGATGATCGAGCTAATCGGTGAAGCCATCGCTGGTCGAGAGCCGGGGGTAAGCCGAGCGGTCGCCAGAGAGATTATCGAGCTCGACTGCTTTACCACTTCGGTGAAAAGCACAGACGACTTAGCCCACTTGATGCGAGTGTTTGCGGAGATGGAAAACCGCTGGGCGCACTCGTCAACGTGCCTTGACCAGGCTCTGCTCAGCGAATCGGAGCCCTATCCAAGTACCGGCATTTTATTTTCCGTCCAAGTCAGTCTTGTTCGTATCGAAAAGTCTGCCCTGTGGTGGGGATGGCTGCCCGAGCAACTGCGAGCGTTAGGGCTCGCGATAAATCACGGCGAGGAAATTACCTGGCTCATCGACGAATGGGCTGAAATTAAGGAGCGTGACGGCCGCCGCAAGAGATTCTATCGCTTATCGTAGTAAGAAGGCTGAAGACTTCCTGTGGCTACCAAAAACCCCGAACGCGCCGAAAGGGCTAGTGTTTTGCGCTTGACCTCCTTAGTGTCGCCGGCATGCCTAAGCTCGCGCGTTCCATCGTCTCAGTTCTTGCCCGCCGATTCCGAAGTCGGGCGATTCTGGAACTAGAGAACCTTGCCCTCCGCCATCAACTGCGCGTTCTTCGTCGCCAGCGGCCGGGTCGGCCCTGGCTGTTCGCGGTCGACCGTTTGCTCTGGATTTGGCTTTACCGATTGTGGCCGGGCTGTCTGGAGGCGATGGTGTTGGTCAAGCCGGCCACTGTCGTCCAATGGCATCGTGAGTGCTTCCGCTTGTTTTGGCGTTGGCGGTCGAGATCCGGGAGGCCGTCAATAGATCGCGAGATTCGTGACCTGATTCGACAGATGAGCAGCGCCAACCCGCTCTGGGGTGCACCGCGAATACACGGCGAGCTGCTCAAGATCGGCATCGAGATCAGCCAAGCTACAGTTGCGAAGTACATGGTGCGAAGGCGAGGTGCGCCTTCCCCGACTTGGCGAAGCTTCTTGCGCAATCAGGTCGAGGGCATCGCTGCCATCGATATGTTCGTTGTGGCGTCCGCTTCGTTTCAGCTGCTCTACGTCATGGTCATTCTGGCGCACGATCGAAGGAGGATCGTACGAGCCGCTGTAACCGAGCATCCGACGGCTGCTTGGCTCTCGCGCCAAGTAACCGAAGCATTCCCATGGGACACAGCTCCGCGCTATCTGCTGCGCGATCGCGACGCGTCGTATGGCTCCTACTTCTACAACCGGGTCGAAGCGATGGGGATCAAGAAGGTCGTCACGGCAGCACAATCACCTTGGCAGAACGCTTACGTCGAGCGCGTGATCGGTTCGATCCGCCGCGAGTGCCTGGATCACATCGTGATCTTCAACGAGCGCCATCTGCGCCGCGTCCTGTCCTAGTATATCGACTATTACCAACGCACCCGAACGCATCTGTCGCTCGACAAGGATTGCCCCGACTCCCGTCCGATCATGCCACGCAAGATCGGAAAGGTGGTCGCCATCTCTCAAGTAGGTGCTTTGCATCACCGCTACGAACGCCTCGCCGCCTGATTCGGCCCCCACTACTGCTCAAAAATCGTCGCGCGGTGGCCAGTACGCGTGCGTCTGAGGATCTATGCATCGGAGGGTTTTCTATCTCGATCAGTGGTCGGCCGCG
The DNA here is from genome assembly GCA_963850125.1 of uncultured delta proteobacterium. GTDB lineage: Bacteria > Desulfobacterota > Binatia > Binatales > Binataceae > Binatus. The sequence continues at coordinate 733,367 of CAWKKB010000010.1, forward strand.
TGTGGTTCAGATCGCCGCCCGTCTCACTTGCGCGCATTAATTCGATTGCGATTCTCGCAGGCGCTCAAATTCCGGTGCAGACGGAATTTTTAGTAGGTACAGGCCACCAACGCGAGAACGGGATCCAAAAAAGCCGATCTCAACGGCGAAAGCACGGGCGATGAGTTCCGCTGCGCTCCAGCACTGCAATTTGATGGCGCAGGGCGATCCACTCCAACAGCAACGCGGTGAGCGTTCGAGGTTCGCCGTTTGGTACCTCCGCGAATGATTCGCTTGTCGGCATCCTCACGCACCGCAGGCTAGTCCAGGCCATCCAAACCACCAACGAATTCGCGCGGATCAAGTTGTGAGGAACTACAGCATGGTATGAACTGGTCGCTTCCCGAGATAGTGATCGATGCGGAAGATCGCTTTCTCGGGGAATGTTCCGAACAGGATCCGGTTCAATCCCCGCGCTGACGCGAGATCCGTTCCGAAAGGCTTCTCGACGACAACGCGCGCGCCCTTAGCGCAGCCTGATTTCCCCAACTGCTCGACCACGAGTCCGAACAGCACTGGAGGGATCGCCAGGTAATGCGCCGGCCGCTGAGGAGATCCAAGCTCCCGGCGAATCAACTGATAAGTTGTGGGTTCCTTGTAGTCGCCATCAACATAGCGCAGCAAACCGCGCAGCTTGTCGAAAACCACATCGTCGACACCACCGTGGTGTTCGAGGCTGTCGCGCACACGCTCCCGAAACTGATCGAGGTTCCAACCCGAGTTCGCCACACCAATGACCGACACGTTGAGGTTTCCGCGTTTAACCATTGCCTGTAACGACGGAAAGATCTTCTTGTATGCCAGATCGCCGGTCGCTCCGAAGAAAACCAGGGCGTCGGAATCCGAGTCGTTCATGATGCTCTCTCTTCGCGCGTTGTCATTTGCGTGCGGGCTGAACCACGCGCTGGCCGACGATGGGTCGGCTGGCTCAGCTGAGTCATATAGATTATTGGATTCTTCGATTTGCTCGAAGAAGATTTGTTACTTCACTATGCAGGGCTTCGCGTTCCAGATTTCGGCCGCGTACTCCGCTATGGTCCGATCGCTGGAGAATTTTCCGGAACCCGCCACGTTCAAGATGGCCTCGCGCGCCCATCCGTCGGGGTCTGCGTAGAGCTTGCCCAGTTTCTGGTCCGCCTCAAGATAGGATTTGAGGTCAGCGAGGTGCATATAATAGTCGCCGTGCGTCAGGAGGGCGTCGCGCAACGGAGTGAAAACGCCTGGTTCATCGCGGCTGAAGTGGTCGAAGAAGATCAGGTCCAGCGCCGCACGCGTCTCCGGCTCGTGGTCGTAGTGCCAATGCGGGTTGTACCAACTCCGGCTGTCGGCTACCTGCTGCGCCGTTAGGCCGAATAGAAAGAAATTCTCCTCGCCTGCTTCCTGAGCCATTTCGATCGTCGCACCGTCACGTGTGCCGATCGTCAATGCTCCGTTCATCATGAACTTCATGTTGCTGGTGCCGCTCGCTTCGTATCCGGCGGTGGAGATCTGGTTGGATACATCGCTGGCGGGGATCAGGCGCTCCGCCAGCGAGACGCAATACTCAGGTATGAACACAACTTTCAGCCGATCATGCGTCGCAGGTTCGTGATCGATCGTCTGAGCCAAGTTGTTGATGAACTTTATGATGACCTTTGCGAGATGGTAGGCTGGCGCCGCTTTGCCGGAGAAGAAAAAGGTCCGCGGCACCATTTCGAGGCGCGGATTGTCCCGCAGCCGGTCGTACAGCACGACAATGCGCAACGCATTAAGGAGTTGCCGCTTGTATTCATGGATGCGCTTGACCTGGCAATCAAAGACGGAGTCCGGGTCCACCGTCTGGCCGGAAGTTGATTTGAGCCAATTGGCGAACCGTGACTTGGCGTCGCGCTTAGCCTTGCGAACCTTATCTCGAAAGCCCTTGTCGTCAGCAAGCGGCCTGAGCTTGCTCAGCTGACCGAGATCGGTCATCCAGCTATCGCTTATGGCGTCGGTGATCGTACTGGAGAGCGCCGGGTTTGCCAGCAACAGCCAACGTCGCGGCGTGACGCCGTTGGTCTTGTTGCTGAATCGATCTGGAAACATTTCTGCTAAGTCCTTGACGGTCATGGTGCGCAACAATTCGGAGTGAAGAGCGGCCACCCCATTCGTACTGTGCGTGCCGACGATCGCCAGGTTTGCCATCCGAATCCTGCGCTGGGTTCCCTCCTCCACCAGGCTTACCCGGCTGACGCGTCCCTCGTCTTTAGGAAAATTCGCCCGAACGTCATTCAGCAGGCGCCGATTGATCTCATAGATGATTTCCAACTGACGCGGCAGCATCATCTCGAACCATTGAAGTGGCCACTTCTCCAGAGCCTCGGGCAGCAGAGTGTGATTCGTATACGCCAACGTCCTTCTGGTGAGATCCCACGCTTGATCCCAGCCGAGGTGAGCTTCGTCGAGCAAAATCCGCATCAACTCGGGCACCGCCATCGTCGGGTGGGTGTCGTTGAGCTGGATGGCGACTTTGTCGGGAAGCGCGTTCCAATCTTTGTTGTTGCGCCGGAACCGCCGCACGAGATCTGCCAGCGAACAAGCGACGAGAAAATATTCCTGCACGAAGCGCAGGCCTTGCCCCATGCTGGTGGAGTCGTCCGGATAGAGGACTCGGGTGACGGATTCGGCGGCAAGAGACTCGGCCAACGCACCGACGAAATCGCCGCTGCTGAATTCCTGAAAGTCGAAGTAGTCAGCGGCGGCTGCGGTCCAGAGGCGGAGTGTATTGATGGTCTTGCCGCCGTATCCAACGACCGGGCGATCAAACGGAACCCCGTAGAGGGTAGACGGCCTGCCGACAATAGCGCGCAAGACTCCACCGCGTAACTCAAACGAGCAGTTCAGCTTCACTTCCACCCAATCGTGCGCGCGTTTCACCTCCCATGGGTCGTGGCGACGGAGCCAGTTGTCAGGCTGTTCCTGTTGCCAGCCGTCGTGGATGGACTGTTTGAAGATTCCGTATTCGTAACGCAGTCCGTAACCAATGGCTGGGAGTTGCATCGTCGCCATCGAATCAAGGAAACAAGCCGCAAGACGCCCAAGTCCACCGTTGCCGAGACCTGCGTCGGGCTCTTGTTCGAGCATTTCGAACCAGTCCAGGTTCTTCTGCTCAATGACTTGCTTGGCTACTGGATCGAGCAGGAGATTTGTCAGATTGTTGGCCAGCGACCGGCCGATGAGAAACTCCATCGAGAGGTAATAGATCCGCTTCGGGTTCTCGCGCTCATAAGTCTGATCGGTAAGCAACCATCTCTGCGAAAGGACATCGCGCACGGAGCGGGCGATCGCCTCGAAGCGCTCGCGCTGGCCTGCCCTCGGAAGATCGACAACGTTGTCGAATATAAGATGACGTTCATAGAGTCCATCGTGTGTCCCCGAGAACTGAACTGGACCGCACCCGTACTGTTCGACGAGTTTCGATACCGCATCACGCCTAGGCGGTTTTGGAGAGGCACCCATTTTTTTTCGCTGCCCTTATGGAATTGCGCTTCTAATTACATTTTGTCTACCGCTCTGCCAGCGTTTGTGCCATCCGACCACAGTCTGATTTCTCTCCGCTCAATTCTGTCGAACTTTCGTCTAATAGGAACCGCTAGGGTTGTCCGCGCCTGGATGATGGGAGTGCTGACGTTGTCTCGACACGCCGATGTTCGCCCTCTGCGTGCGATCCCTGTTCGACGCACAAGTGTCGATCCCAAGGCAACTGATTCTTGAGATGCTGGCGGAATCGCTAGGTCTGAATGAACTATCGAGTAAGTGTGAGAATTGATGTTGGCGTAGCAGTCGACTTCGGCTGCCAGAGCACCGTCCTGTCGCAACACCGGCGAAGGGCACTATTCGCGCTACCTCTGGCCTTGATGAATAGCCAACCTGCGCGACCATAAGTTCGCAGCTCGCCGGCGGGCGGCTGGCGAAGCATCTGCCCGGGAAGGAAAAACTGCTCGCGCATACCTCGTATGGCGTGAGCTCGTACGCGACGTGCCGGACTATAAGCCGGCGCACGCAAATCTAGAGATAATCGGCAGCCGAAGTGCGGTTGCCCTTGGCGAGACGGCGGCCGTTGCACTCCCCCAGACGGTCGCCGTCAACGCCATCTTTCACTAAGTCTGGTGGTCTGAGGTGGGGTCAGGGTGGGCAAAACTTCCCGGACTCAATGGGATTCGGCGAGACCAAACGGAATGCCATTCGAGTTACCAAGCCATCCTACCAGATTGGGTTCTGTCTTACGGAGTCCTGCCGAGGTGAGGTGGTTCTTGGATTAGCGAGACGTTGCTAATCTGGCGTACTGGGTAACCGGTACCGAGGGTTCGAATCCCTCCCTCTCCGCCAGCCAGTCCCCGAATTTCGCGTTCTCTGCGGAAAACTCAAAAATACTGCGCATGTCCCCGTGTATTCTTCGACCTGAGGGCAGCGGAGACGCTCAAATTCGGCCGTTAACAGCTGACTTATGCCCGATTCTCTCTGCCGAGAATCGAGCCGGTGCCCTTCACGCCTTCATCTCAAAAAGGCTCCTTCGCCATGGCATCGCCGCGGTGGGATTCGCTATGGTCAGAATCCCAGATTCTCCATCTCCTGGACAGTAAGGGGCGCTGTATTCTATAGCCTGGAAGAAGCGCAAGCGATCTGCGACGCCGCAGTCGGCAAGGAGCTGACGCGCTCTCCCAGTTGCGAAATCGCCGTCGAGCGTGAGCACGATTTCTTCGGAGCGACGGTGCAACTGGCCGCGCGGCTCTGTCCCCACGCGCAACCCGAGCAGATTCTGGTGTCGAACGTGGGTGCGGAGTTGTGCCTCGGAAAGGCCCTGCCCTTCAACGACCTGGGAGATGTTTTCCTAAAAGGTTTCAATTGCCCAATCCGAGTTCACGCTGTCGAATGGTCCGCTGCAACGAAACGCTGCCCACAATAAGATGAGTGCTCCTTCCTTTGCGATGACGCCAAAGACGCCGCCGTGCTAAGGTTGGCGGCAGCGGGGAAGCCATATGGAAGCCCAAACCAAGTACGCCAAGAGCGGCGATGTTCACATCGCTTACCGCGTTTTCGGCGATGGCCCGCGCGACATCCTGCTGGTGCCGGGAACGCTCTCGCATGTCGAACTTTACTGGGAACTGCCGGCCAACGAGTACATCCTGAAGCGACTCACCTCTTTCGCGCGCGTAATCGTCTTCGACAAGCGCGGCCAGGGGCTTTCCGACCGCGTTGCCGAGCAGAGCCTCGAAGAACGAATCGGTGATGTGCGGGCGGTATTGGATGCGGCCGGGTCGAAGCGCACGGCGGTCTTTGCCTGGTCCGAAGGCGGCCCGATGTCTTTGATGTTTGCCGCCACCTACCCCGAGCGATCCTCGGCTCTCGTGTTGTTCGGCTGCTTTGCTTCGATGAAAGCCGAACCATGGGCCTTGAGCCAGGAGCGATTCAACCAGTTCCTGGCCGCAGTGGACGCGCACTGGGGCGAGGGCATCCTCGTCCCCATCAATGCGCCGAGCATGCGCGAGAACAAGGCCTTCGTCCAGTGGTTTGGCCGGCTCGAGCGCGCCGCATCGAGTCCGGGGGGTATCCTCGCGCTGTTTCGAGCTGACTACGAGAATGATGCCCGCCACCTCCTGTCTTCGATCCAGGTGCCTACTCTGATTCTTCATCGCAAGGATGATTCGACGATCCCGGTCGCATGCGGGCGCGACATGGCTCAGAGGATTCCTGGGGCGAAGTACGTCGAGCTCTCCGGCGAGGACCATCTGCTCCAGGCCCTGGAACCGGATCTGCTGGACCGTCTTCTCGACGAGATCGAGGAATTCAATACCGGCACACGCCACCGTCCGGACCCGGACCGGGTGCTCGCCACCGTTATGTTCACCGATATAGTGCGCTCGACCGAGCGCGCCGCCGAGATTGGCGACTCGCGATGGCGCGCGCTGCTGACTGACTACTACGCGGCGGTACGAAAGGAGCTGAGCGTTTTCCGCGGCCGCGAGGTAAACACCGCGGGTGACGGCCTGCTCGCCACCTTCGACGGACCGAACCGGGCAATACGATGCGCCTGTGCGGTGCGCGAAAGACTGCGCCCGCTGGGATTGCAGGTTCGCAGCGGGTTGCACACGGGCGAGTGCGAGTTGATCGGCGAGGATGTCGGCGGTATCGCGGTGCACATTGCGGCGCGCGTCGCGGCTACTGCCGAACCCGATGAAGTGTTGGTTTCCAGCACGGTCCGAGACCTCGTCGCCGGTTCCGGGCTACGATTCGCCGACCGGGGCATGCATTTCCTCAAGGGTGTTCCGGACGAATGGCACCTGTTCCTTGTTCAGTAAAGGCGGGAATCGGCATTTATGCCGCTTCAGACGGCGGATTTGCTGGCGCACTTTGTTCGCGCTCATCCCTCGACTCCATCGGTGCGCGTCGCGCCGAAGAGTAGCTCATCGGTAGCGCTCGAGGGCGAACGCAAGACGGTTACTGCGCTGTTTGCGGACATCAAACGCTCCACCGAGTTCGTGCGCTTCCACCGGCCGCGGATATTTGTCGGCAGGCCTGTGGCTCGGTCAGAAAAAAGCTCGAGGAACTCGTTGAAAAGCGATGCCATGGCGAGACTGTCCCCGGTCTAGACGATCAAAATGGGGGAGCATCATCCCAACAGCAGGGTTCACCAAGGTCAGCATCGTGGCCTGTGGCCGATCGTGTCCGCGCATCTTCCGGTCCTCCTCAACCTCGTCCCATATCGCTTCGTTCCACTATATAGATGCATACCTATTCGTCGATCCAATCGGATGGGAAGTCTCGAGAGCCTGCTAAGGAAAAGTAAATTTGGAGACAAAAACGGTGTTGATCGAGCCGGCAGGATACGTGGTCTGGAAAGCGCCTGCGGTGACCGGAAAATCGCTGGAGTTCGTGGTCGATGCGATGTAGGCGTTTCCCGCGGAACCAATCGCGATGTCGGAGCTATCTGGTGTCGGGGGAAGTTGTAAAATAGGGGCGCGAAATTATCCACCGCCACTTGGTGGGTGCGGCCTTGCGCGTGCCTCGGATCGTTATGGCGCGAACCTGACCAACAGCTTGACCACCTAGCTCGGTCACAAGAGCATCCACACCACGGCGCGCCTATACGCACGGCAACATGGCCTACCTGGCAGCACACGGCGGCTTTTCCGCGGTCGTAATTCCGCTGTTCGGGTTTGATGTCACGGGCTGGCGTCGGAGCGCTGGCCCGTTTCTTATTTCGTACATGGACGCCCGCGCGGCAGTTTAGTAAAAAGGGGGGCGCTGGCTGGGTTTGCCCCCCTTTTCCAGTCGGCGTCCGGGTCGGCGGCTCACCCGCTGGCCCGTTCTTTTTTTCATCTTCGAGCGTGACGATCGCAAAGCTCTAGGATAGTAGCTGCCAGCGAAGATAGGTCGTATTGCAATTGCGACATCGATACCGCGTGAAACGGCACAGCTTGTATAACAGCGGCTCGGGTCTGCGAGAAGGTCGGACTTCCTGGCTGCGGCAATTTGGACATTCGCGGACGGCCGTCTCGGGGAAACCGAACAACCGCCTGAGCGGTCTCAGGATATTCATATTTTTTACTACTAGTGGCCGTCGAACTGTTGGCTAAAAGCCTGCCAACAAGGGCGACTTCACGCAAACGCGGATGGGGGCGCTGACACGATTGGGATCAAGGAGTTGCTCGGGCACGCCGATATAGGCACGACGCAAATCTCTATGCCCACGTCGCTACGTCGAAGCTGCGCGCCTTCTATCGGCGGTGCCATCCGAGAGCGTAGACGCTCAGGTGGCGATGTAGTAGTCGGGGGAATCGCCGGCTGATCTTACCCCCTCCCGGGAATCCAGTTTGGTGTTCGGGCTGGCGGGCAGTCGACCCTCCCTGCTGGCCCGTTCTTTTTTCAGCGCCGGTCGCGGCGGTCCTGGATTTCGCGAAAACGAACCGGGCGGCGGCGCCGTTCAACCTTCTCGGCGACCAGTGTCGCACCTTTCATCCTCAGCGAGAGATGTTCTTAGCCAGGGTATCCGTGCTGAGCGCGAGAAATGAAGCATGACGCAGCCGATCGTCGAGCGTCCACTCCAGGAAATCGATCGCGACGTCGATCCCCGGCTTGAGCCAACGGCATTGCGCCATCTTCTCCGCCGTGATTCCGGCTCCCCAACGGCCTTTCGATGCGTCTGGCAGATTCGAGAACGGGCATTCGGCGAGCTCCAGTTTAGAGAAGCCCTTAAACAGCGCCTCTCTCGATGCAGGCGTGAAACCGGCGCGGACGCTGCCGGCATATTTGAGTTCACGGCCTGCGTAGTATCCGACGAGTATCGAGTCGAAGTTGCGACCGCGCGGCACGTATCCGCCCAAGACAAAATCCCGCCGGCGATTCACCCGTAGCTTGACCCAAGCGCCGGAACGTCTGCCGGGCTCGTAAAAGCTATCCCGGCGCTTAGCTACGACACCCTCGAGTTCCTGGTCGCGGACGACCGCGATCAAGTTGGCGGGCGACGCGTCGAACGTCTCAGAGAAGCGGATCGTATCGCCGAGATGGCGCGTCAGTTTGCGCAGAGCCTTTCGGCGATCGTCCAACGGCCTTCGTTTCAGGTCCTCGCCCGCGAACGTGGGCAGGTCGAATGCGTAGAATACAAGCGCCCGATCAAGATTCTGCAAACTGCTGAATGATGGCCGGCCATTTTCGTCGACCGCGACGGCCTCGCCGTCGATAAGTGTCTCGTCCGGCAACGCCTCAAGCGCGCGCGTGACGCTTGGAAACCGGCCGGAGAAATCCTTGCCGTTCCGAGAGAACAGCCGCACGGTTCCCTCGCGCTTAAGCCCGAGCACACGGTAGCCGTCGAGCTTGAGCTCGTATTCCCACCCCGGCCCTTCGGGCAGTTCCTTGACTGCGACGCAGAGCATTGGCTCCACGAAACCGGCGCGGAATTTGAGATTGGCCTGGTTCACTGTCGAGACAATCCTCGCCGGTCTGAAATCTCGAGGCCGCGCGCTCTTTCACGGGCAATCACAATTTCGCAGTGCCCAGCGCAAAGTTCGATCTGACGAACGTGCCGGCCGGCAGTGTCTACTTTCTCGGCTATCAACGTCGCCCGCACGAGACACCCGCGGGCCCAGCATGGCGCAACGTAGCCGCATCTATCGATGCGAACGGCCGTCGGCGCGGGATCGAAGTCGGGTTCAAGCATCGGGATGAGCGTACACCAGCGGGCAAAGTAAGGGCACGGTCACTCGAGAGCCCTTCTCTCGTTGGGCTTTGAGCAGGCCTGAGGATACGCAAACCTCCGCGCAATAAGACTCTGCAACCGACTATTTTCACAGACGCAGGAGTGCTGCTAGACATGGTTGAGCAATGAATCCGCGCCACGCTGCCGCGCTCGCACCAATAAGGGAGGTGCAAAATGTCAGCACAAGAAAACAAAGCCCTCGTTCTCAGACTGGTCGAAGAATTTCACCAGGGAAATCTCGCGTTCGTGGACGGGGTGTTTTCGCCCAACGTCCGAATCATTACGCCGTCGCTTGATTGGGGCTTTCCCGCTGGTCTTGAAGGCCCTCGTATGATGTTCGGCCTTATGCGCGAAGGCGGCGTTGAGATGAAGATAGAAGACATTGTCGCCGAGGAGGACACGGTCGCCGTTCGATGGACTTCGCGCCGGCGCGTTTCATCACGCCCTGACACGCCCTGAACATACACAGGATTCTTCGGTCTCCGCTACGCGCGCGAGGCTCGGGCTGACCACCACTTTGACCACCAAGGCGGCAAATACGGGCGGACAATGTGACCTTCGGTGGACTGACTAAAGTACGATATTGCTCAACATGGACGTTGACGGACAGTTATCATCCGGCCTTTCACGTCGGTGACACCGGTTCAAACGCCTTCAATAAGGCCATGATTTGTTTCCCTTTTGGAAATGTTTGACAGCGGGTGTGATCGGCTGCGTCCGAAAAAAATGCTTGCAACGGAATCTGCCCAATGCGCTCGCGCGATAAACAGTCCAAGTCGAGTCCAAGTAACGTAGTAGCCGTTGATTACGTTAGGCAATTCCGGGCGCGATGAAGTGATCATTCGCCGCGTCGGAATCATCACAATGTGTAAGATCGATCGATGGTCTCGGACCTCGGTGGCGACGGCGGGATTCGTGCGACTGAAATCATCCGACATTTGCCGCTTCGCTTGTGTCGCTCGACAGGCCGATTCTCTGGGCGACACTTCGCAGACACAATGCCCGAATCATCGGCCCAGATGCGCGATGATTTTGAGGTAACCAGTTCCGGGCGATCTGGCGCTCGCGGAGGACTCGCACCCGTCCCGTCGCGATTCGGGCGAGATTGCGCGCGGAAAGCCGGATGCGGGCCTAGTCCACCACCTCGAAATCTTTCTCCTCTTTGGCCTTATCCGTGTCAGGCGCAGTCAGGGTGATCGTCACTTTGTCGATTTGCCCTGTGAACGGGAAGTGATCTTTCTTTTTGTAGTTCTTCGACACCGGCGTTCCGTTGTCCACGCCGATATCGAAGGTCTCGCTGAGCGAGAAGCTTCCCGGAACCGTTTTATCGAGCGCTCCTTCTGCGACCTTGTTCCCGTTCACATACAATTCCCCGGTGCCTTTCAGCATTCCGGTTTTGATGAAATTGAATTTCAGATGGACCTTGCCGGTGGGCAGCGTCGGAGAGACGATCGAGTAACGCGCGATGTTCAAGTAGTTGTAGTCGTAGTGCAGTTTGTGGTCTGCGATGAACAAGGTGTAGCCACCGTTCACGCCGCCGCAGGCCACGATTACGCCCTCCTCGTTGCCCTTTAGATTGAGCGTCGTCTCGATCGTGTGCGAGGTGTTCTTGACCGGCGCGGAAGCTGCTTCGGGAATACGCTGAGCGCCGGGCCAATAGTAAACGAACTGCTTGCGATCGCCGAAGGCGCGGCTGAACTGCTTGGCTACCCTCGTCGCCACGTCGTCGTAGAGCGGATAGACGTTGTTTTTCCACGCTGCATCGTCCCAGTCCTTCTTCAGCTCTTCGAGTTTCTGAGGATTGCTCGCCGCGAGATCGTTCGTCTCCGAGAAGTCTTCATTGAGGTTGTAGAGCTCCCAGACGTCCTTGTCGAAGGGAAAGGTTCCCGCGACTATCCACGGCATGCGGTTGCCATGGATCGTCACCGCCTTCCATCCATCCTTGTACATCGCGCGATTCCCCAGTTGCTCGTAGTACTGCTCGGTCCGCGTCGACGGTGCGCCAGCATTGTCGAATGAATAGACCAGGCTCTTGCCGTCTATCGAGATTTGCTTGACGCCGTCGATCTCGTCCATGAATGGGGTGCCCGTTGCCTCGAGCGCGGTGGCCATAAGGTCGGTGATGAATCCGTACTGATTTCGGACTTCGCCTTTGGCCTTGATGCCCTTGGGCCACGTGATGATCAGCGGATCGGAAACGCCGCCGTTGTGCACGATCTGCTTGCAATACTTGAAGGGAGTATTGCCGGCCATCGCCCAGCCCGCGTGGTAGTGAGGATAAGTGTCGGGCCCGCCCCATTCATCGTAGTGCTTCATATTTTCTTCGAGGCTGGTTTGCTGGGCGTTGATCACCATCGACTCGTTGAAGGTTCCGTTCAAACCGCCTTCGCCGCTGGCGCCATTGTCGGACGTCACCATGATGATGGTGTTGTCGTACTCGCCGGTGCGCTTCAGCGCGGCAATCATGCGGCCGATCTGTTCGTCTGTCTGCGTCAGCATGCCGGCGAAGACTTCCATCTGACGCGAATACAGCTTCTTCTGTTCCGCGCTCAGGCTGTCCCACTTGGGAATCTCCGGGATGCCATTGGAGAGCTTGGTGCCGGCGGGCAGTAGCTGCATCTGCATCTGCTTCGCGAAGATCTCGTCGCGCGCCTTGTCCCAGCCCATATCGAACTTGCCTTTGTACATGTCGATGTACTTCTGCGGGACCTGATGCGGCGAGTGCATCGCGCTCGGCGCCCAGAACAAGAAGAAGGGACGGTCGGGATAGATCGAGACGTGCGAGGTGACGCTGCTGATGGCCCGATCGGCTAGATCGGTGGTCAGATGATAGCCCGGTTTGCCAACCCAGTTTTCTGTGGGATGGTGATCATCCCAAACGAGGCTTCGATAGTCGTCGGCGTCGGCTGCCATGAATCCATAGAAATGGTCGAAGCCCTCGCCGCTGGCCCAATGGAGGAACGGGCCGCTTTGGGAAGCCTCGGGCAAGGGAGTGTGGTCCCATTTGCCCAGCGCAGTGGTCTCAAAGCCGGCGTGCTGAAAGTCCTTGGCTATCGACTTCGCGCTTTCGGGCGGGACGCCGTTGTAGCCCGGAAAGCCCATCGCAGTGAGTGCATGAGATCCCAGGCCGATGCGATGCGGATTTCTCGCGGCCATCAGCGCGGCCCGCGAGGGCGAGCATAGCGCCGTGGTGTGGAAATTGTTGTAGCGCAAGCCGTCGGCGGCAAGCGCGTCGAGGTTGGGAGTTTTGATCAATCCGCCGTAACTGCCCAACTGCGAAAAGCCGACGTCATCCAGCAGGATGATGAGAACATTGGGTGTGCCCGGCTTCGGTTTCGGGACTTCGGGGTACCATTCCACTGATTCGGCGTAGCTCCTGCCAATCTTGCCCTTGAACTCCTGGCCGTACTTTGCGAACGAATCGTCACCTTGAGGCGCAGCGTTTTGTGCCCGCGCGGTGAAGGAGGCCAGTCCGAAGATCAGCGCGAGGATAGTGAATACTCTCTTCATCATCTTCCTTTGTGGTGGACAGCTTCCTTTGTGGTGGACAGCGCAGACTGTTTACTTTTTGTCGATCCGATTGACGAATCGATGGCCAACATCGTATCAGGTCTGCTTGATAGTTGATGCTCAATCGGAGAGGCCGCCATCGCAGTCACGACGGAGCGGAATGCAGCGTCATGATGGGACCTTTGCAAACAATTCAGTAGCCAGCACGTGTGCCAGCAAGCAGGGCAGTATCTACACTCATCTGAAAAACTGTCTCCGGAGTGTCTGATCTGAGCAAATCTGAAAAGAAGAGAGGGCTCCCCGATTTGGGAAACCCTCGCTTTTCCCGATCCGATACGATGCGAGCCGACGCCGTTCGATGCCCCCCGACCACCTTAGCAATCTGGGGCCTTCGATCTTTCAGCTCGACTGGGTACGGCCCAAGTTGAGACAAAGTCGCTGAATATCCATTGATTCACCTACTCGATTTTGGACGCAGCGGATGGCAAGTCCAGTGCTTCCTTCGGCGAGTGGTCTTCTCGGACTAGTTCGTCGCGGCATAGGCGAGCGAGCGCGATAAGAGACGCGAGGATGCACGAGCCTGACTTCGAACCTGGAACCACTAGCGGTGCCTACCTATCGCTGCGTGTACTACTGCTGCTGCCGAGCCCGAGGATGTCGGAACGCGTGCCACGATCGTAGCGAGAAGTTCGATGTCTCCGGCCATCAAGTCCACCAGTTCGAGCTTTGGGAACCTGCCCTGGTTCCCATTTTTGTAGTCTCGTCTTCGAAGAAGTTGTCCTGCTAAGAGGATACGAACGTGACCCAGCTGTCAGTCTTGTGAACCAGCTTTTAGTCATGTGCATAGCAAATTGAGGGAGCATAGCGTGTGCCAACGTGGCATAGCCTACGGACTGGTGAATTTTACTACTTCTGTACGCCAGATTGTTATGAAAATGCGACAGAACTGTCGCGATTACGCACCAGTCGCCAAATTTGAGATTGTTGATTTTCGATAAGAGTGGTCAACGGCGGCTAGGAAAAGCCGAACGATCCATTTCTGGCACTTCCCTTGCTCAGGCTCTGAGCATGGGAGGCAATGTAGATGACAATTTGTTTGCTAAAGACCAATGCGATGGGGCGCCTCAAAATCGCCACACAGGTTTGCGTTATCGCACTTGGTGTATTTCTCTACTCCACGTCGAATGCGCAAGTTTTCACCGGAATACTGAACAATAAGGTCGCTGATCCGATCGGTGGCAATTTCAGCCCTGATGGCAGCAGCCCTCCGGCGATCGGCGGTTCCAGTATCGTGTTCAGGAATATTGGCGGCGGCGGACCTGAATTATGGTCGAGCAATCTCAGCGGTTCGACGCTGACCAATCTCGCCACGACGCAATCCGTGCTGCCGGGTCTGGTCGACAGCGGCACTCTCTCAGATCTTTCCCAGGCCCCGGCGATAATTAGGAACGGCACCGTGCTCTTTTCGGCGTCCGATCACCTGTGCCTGACGAGTCTGCTTGGAGATTGCGGCGGTATCTGGAGTACTTCTCCAACCGGCGCCGCCTTTTCGTTGATCGCAAACGGAAGCGTTCTCGATTTGAGCGATGTTCTGGTCGATTTCTTTTTTGGACTCAACCCGGCCGACTACGACTATGCACTCGACGATGTCACTTCGGAAGTCGCGTTTGAAGCGCATAGCAGTCTGCTCGGTTTGATCGGATCTATTCATGGCATCTACATCGAAAATCTCGACGGCACCGGGCTCGCGACTATCGCCGACAATGCCGGTTCGTTCATCGTTCATCCCCTTTCTGCCGATCCGATCACAGATTTCTTCGACCCGGCAATCTCGAACGGGGTGGTGGCATTCGTTGGTAAATCGGCGGACGAGCTCGCTCAGGGGATCTACACTTTTCCAGCCACGGGTACGGTGCTGAAAGACGGCTCGCCGGCTTTTACGCAGCTTCTTAGCTCGATCGGAAAATTGCCTGGCGATCCAAACAGCGGCGATAACTTCATAAACATCATCGAACCTTCGCTTCAGTTGGTGGGCGATGAACTCACCTTCGTCGCGACTAATGCGCTGACTAATCCCACTTACGGCGGGATCTTTGTTGTCAATACTGTTACCGGCGCGATCACCAAAGTAGTGTCAACCGCGGATTCACTGGACGGGCTCAGTACGCTACTCCCCGAGTTCACCTACAGTGTCAACAGCCTCGGTCAGCTCGTGTTCAAAGCCACTGACGGCGTCAATGCGGGCTACTTCCTCGCCAACATCGTGGACGGAGTGTCCCAAATCACTCAGATCGTTCTCAGCGGACAGACGATTAAGGTCTCAGGACAGGACGTGTCGGTGTTGCTAACTGATATCGCCGACCTCGGAAAATACGAGCTTAGCAGCCTCAACTTTGTTTTCCAGATAATCAGCGACAGTGAAGAAATTGTCCTGGGGAATCTGCAAAGCCTGTTGCCAACGCCGACGCCCACTGCAACTGCGTCGAGCACTCCTTCCGGCACGCCGACTGCGAGCGGAACACCAAGCGCAACCCCAACCTCGAGCGCATCGGCGACGAGTACCGCCACCGCGACTCCGACTCCTACGGCCACTCCGTCATCCACGGCGACTGCGACCAGAACGGCGACCGCAACGCCTACCGCGACCTCGAGTACAAAGCCAACGCCGACCTCTACGGCGACACCTACGCCTGAACCTACGATGGTTCCGGTCAAGCTGCTGGTCAGGCCCAGGAAGATGAATTTCGGCGACCAACAGATCGATACCGCAGGGCCGTCGCATATCATCACGGTTACGAATCGCTCGAAGAAGAAGAAATCAATCGCTGTGACCGTTGAAGGCACCAAAGACCTGGGACCTTTCGTGATCGTGACCGATCATTGCAGCGGAACGGTCCTTCCCATCAGAGGTTCAAGTTGCCAGATAACCCTAGCCTTTCAGCCGACTGCTATCGGCAAAGTGACAGGAACGATCACTATCATGGACAACGCCCGCAAAGATCCTCAGAAGGTCAAACTCAGGGGCTTCGGGATGAACCAATAGCAGCGGTCCGCTAATTTCGATTCAGCACCGAGTCGCCCCGCCCGCAGGGGCGACTCTCGCTTATGCGGCGCAGCCTGCTTTAGGGCGCTGGCTGGGTTTGCCCCTTTTATCCGGTCGGCGAATGGGCTGGCGAGAGCGGACTCCTCTACGCTGGCCGGTTCCCTTTTCAAATTCACCATCGCGGTTTTCGGTTATGCGGATAACCGTGCGCGGCGAGCGGTTCAGACTTAACACTGTTAGTGTCCCCAAAATCATCTCCCTTCCCGGAGCTGCACGACGCGCCCGCCTTTTACAACTCCCGCGTAGAAGGCGGACGCACGTCCCACCATCGAGGACAGCACTCCGGGTGATAGGGTTCGGGCTTTCCCTTTTTCACCTGACTAGCGTCAACCCGACAAACACTGTCCCGCAGCCGAAAATAGCAATCGCGATTTCAATTGGGCGTATCCCTCGATCATCGATCGGATGAGTGAGGGGCCACACGCACCCGACTGCTCCGAGAAAGATCCAACAATTTGCTCAGAATTGCCTTCGACCACGACCCAAAAGAACGGGCCGGCGCGGAGGAAACCTCGCCAGCCCGCACACCGAATAAGGGGGGGCAAACCGTAGTCAGCAACTCCCCCGAGTAGTCAAAATGGCCCGCCCGTCAACTCCCTCAGCCAGCGTTTCCTGACTACTAAATCGCCTTGCGAATGTCTATTCGGCCGCACTGCCCTCTTCATCCCGGCAGTCTGCGCGCAAGCGCAGCCCGTTCGATTAGGTGCGCCCGCCTTCTACGGGGGAGTTGTAAAAGGCGGGCGCGTCGTGCAGGTCCGGGAAGGGAGATGATTTCGGGAACACAAACAGGGTTACGTCTGAACCGCTCGCCGCGCACGGTTCTCCGCATAACTGAAACCCGCGATGGTGAATTTGAAAGGGAACGGGCCAGCGGGAACCTCTTCACGCCAGCCCGTTCGCCGACTGGATAAGGGGGGCAAACCCAGCCGGCACCACCCTTTTACCAAATCGCAGCGCGAGCGTCCAATTACCGATCACGACCGCGGGAAAGCCGCCGCGTGCTGCCCCTTCAGGTAGGCCATGTTGACGTGCGTATATCGCGTCGTGGTGTTCAGGTTCCTATGACCGAGCAACGCTCCGATGTCCGCGATGCCGGCGCCGCGCTCGAGCAGGTGCGTCGCGTAGCGATGACTGAAATATATTCCGGGACGGCGTCGCGATTGGCGCTAACTCGCCAACGTGAGGCGGGTCTGATGCACGGGGCCGCGCTTGCGGAACCTTACGGGTGCTAGGGAGGTCGTTCGCGAATCGTGATACATATTCCTTTCAAAAGGGAACGGAAATGACCGAGGGAACACGGCGCTTTTAGGGGCATTGATTGGCGCTACTGCTGGGCTGGCGGGCGGGAGCCTCGCGGCAGTTGCTTCACTCCGCGCGAGCCAATTGGCTGCACGCGCTCCCTTAGGCCCGATCTTGCACAAGATAGGCAATGCTCTTGTTGCAATGAACGCGACGAAAGGCACGGAGGAATACTGGGAGCCGCGCAGAGAGTTGAGCGAAGATGGAACGAATTCGCTAATCTGAAGGGGCTGGAACTCGAGCAGCTTCTCCGCATGGATCCATCCGAGGGAGGTCCGCTCGATCGCAACCCAGTTCCTTACTTGGTTACGAAACGTTGGGTTTTTGATCAGTACTTCGCCTGGTGGCACGGCAGTGAAAGCAGCTCGCCGAATTGGCTGTCGCGCGTCCTGGCCCGCTTTCCAGATCAAGCGCAGAACGCGCTCTTCAAAATGATCTGGCTCGAACGTGCCAAGCGAAATGCGCTTCAAAGCCCGATAAACGGTGGCGGTGCTGGTCCGCTGGTTGCCGGCGTAGACGTGGGAGGAGGCCAAGCGGAAACGGTGGCGTATGTGTGCGAATGCAAGCATGATCGACGCAAGATTATTGCGATGGGTGCCTGGCGCGGCGAGGACACTCGTGGACCAGTCGTGAATTTTCTCAACCAATTCCGTTCTCGGCTCTCAATAGTGCGCGTGGATTCAATTGGCATCGGCCATAACTTCGCCCTTCATCTGCGCGTCGATTGCCGTTTTCCGGTCGAGCTGATCAACGTTGGCATGGCCTGCGAGAGCAAGCCCGGATTGGGAGAAAACGATCCGTCCCGGCGCTTTCTGAATCTTAAGGCGTCCTTCTACCAAGCTGTCGCCGATGCCTTTGAGCACGATCAGATCGAGGGGCTGACCGACGAAACAACAATAGGACAACTTGCCGGGTTTCTAACTGAAATTGATTCTCATGGCCGAATGAAAATGGAATCTAAGGAGGACGCGCGCAAGCGAGGCGTTCCTTCGCCCGATCGCGCCGAGGCGCTCATGCTCGCGCTCTGCAAACCGCCGCAGAAGATGGAGTTCTATTCAGTACACGATCGACCTCGGTCGAGAAGCGGATTGCGCGAGGATCCTGATGACCGCGACTACCCGCTTCGCAGCAGGTTCAGATCCTGGGACAGTTGGGCGAAGGGAAGTCTCGCTCGGCAGTTGCGCAGGGGTGGTTACTGAGTGGCATGTGTGCGGCCAGAGGGTGTATAGAAGTCAAGTATCTCGCCAGTCTGACCTCCATGCCGTCCTATTACGTCTCACTTCGGAAACCACGCCGCTAAGACAGCAGCAATTACAGCTAAGATAATGTGAACCGGCGCGCGACGATGCAAGTTGCCGGGCAGGCGCAGGAATCTGACTTCGGATGGCATGAACACCTATACTTGGGACGCGAGCAACCAACTTACGGCCATTGGCGGCGCGGCTACTGCCGAGACCGGGGCAATTGGCCTCGCGCGCGCAATCGAACGATCGGGTGCGGGGTGGCAAATCCAACCCGTCGGGACTATGCCAAACTGATATGAAGACTCGTCGAATCGCCGATCTCGCAGTACTTTCAGTGGTTTTATCAATCGCCTTCGTAGCCGCTGCGCGCGCTGAGGAGAAAGCAGTGCCGGGATGGGATCCCGCTCTGTTCCGCGACGCGAGCACCATCAAGATAATGACCACCGAACCTGACGTCGGAGAGCATTGGTCCAACTTGTGGGTGGTCGTGATCGACGGGCAGCCCTACGTCCGGCTTGGCGATCGCGCATACGGACGCATTCATAGGAACACCACCAGCCCTTATGTGAAGTTGAAGGTGGCTGACCTGGAATTTGACAAGGTGAAGTTGGAAGAGATGCCGGACATAAAGGAAAAGGTCGCGACCGCGATGGCAGACAAGTACTGGATGGACATTCTCATCCGACATGAATCGCATCCGATGGTCGCGCGCCTTGTTCCAGAGGCCCCCACACCCGAGACCTCATCGCATTGAGCCCGTGAGGGTAGCCTCCCCATTCCGGTTCGGGCTCGAACTTGAGTTTGCCGACCACTTGGTGTTGATGCGATGCTGAATCAAGATCCGAAAAAGGAAATCCCGGCTAAATGTCTTTTTCGGAACATCGCCTCTCGCAATGATTCAGCAGGATCTGCGGGTCGTTAAATGCCTCCTCAACTGGATGCACGCAAAAGCTGTGGCCCGAGTCGATCCTCAGACCTTGTTTTCCAATTGCGTATCGAAAAATAAATCGCCGGAGCTGGATGTCGCTAGGAGGATCGCGATGAGCGAACAGCGATACGACTTCATCATTCGCGGCGCACGCATTTACGACGGCAGTGGCGCTCCGCCCTCGACCGGCGACGTTGCGGTGCGCGGCGATCGAATCGTCGAGGTCGGCGAACTCACCGGCGCCGCCGCCCGCAAGATCGATGCGCGCGGACTCGGCGTGGCGCCTGGCTTCATCGACGTTCACAGCCACGACGATTTTGCGATCTTCGTCACGCCCGAGATGGACTTCAAAACCATGCAGGGTGTCACGACCGACGTCGTCGGCAACTGCGGGTTGGGCGCAGCACCGTTCGGTGTGAGCAGCCGAATGTTCGTCTCGATGGGCGCCGATGCGAAGATACCGACCTGGGATCGATATCCAGGATACTTCGACGCGATCGACCGAAATCCGCCAAGCCTGAACGTCGCGGTTTTGGCCGGTCACGGCACTCTCAGGTTCGCGGCGATGGGAAATGAACAAGGCAAGCCAACCGAGTCCGAAATGGCGGAGATGCGCGCGTGCCTGGTGGAGGCGCTCGACGCCGGCGCGGTCGGTCTTTCGACCGGATTGATCTACGAGCCGGGCCGCTACGCACGCACCGAAGAGATTGTCGCGCTCGCGCGCGAGATGGCGGGTGGCCGCGGACTCTACGCCAGCCACATGCGCGACGAGGGCGCCGGGCTGCTCGCTTCGATCCGCGAGACGATTCACATCGGTGAAGCGGCCGGTGTCCCTGTACAGATTTCGCATCACAAGGCTTCAGGCGCCGACAATTGGGGCATGGTGCGCGAGTCGATCAAACTGATCGAGCAGGCCAACGCGCGCGGCATGAACGTGACGGCGGACCAGTATCCGTACATCGCCGGCAGCACCATACTTGCCGCGGTGGTGCAGAACGGCGCACTCGGCGAGAAGCCGCGCGGCGGCATGGGGCGCGTGCCGGCCGACAAGGTTCTTTTCGCGTCGACGCCTCGCCATCCGCAGTATGAAGGTATGACGCTGCGCGAGTTAAGCGATCTGTGGGGTATGACGGAATTGGACGCGGCCCAGCGCATCCTCGATGAAGAAGGTGCGAACGCCGTCGTAGTGACCGAGATGATGAACGAGGAAGACGTCCGCACCGTGATGCGCCATCGCTCGACGATGATCGGTTCGGATGGAATTGCTGCCGGCAGCCGGCCGCATCCACGACTCTACGGAACTTTCCCACGCGTGCTCGGCCACTACGCGCGCGATGGCGGTTTGATGCCACTGCACGAAGCCATTCACCGGATGACGGGGTTTCCAGCGACCAAGTTCAAGCTCGAGGGCCGCGGCTTCCTACGCGCCGGAAGTTTCGCCGACATCGTGGTCTTCGACCCCGCGAGCATCATCGACATGGCGACCTACCAGGAGCCGCGCCGCTATCCCCAAGGCATCAACCATGTATTCGTAAACGGCGTCGAAGTCGCGCGCGACGGACATCACACGGGCGCCCGTCCGGGCCGCGCGCTCCGCCGGGGTTGAACGATAGGCGGCTCAGTGTTCGGACAGAATCGGGGTCCGGAGCCGGTCTTACCGGGAGAATTCGCGAGCCCATCGTTCGAGAGGTAGCGATTCGCGGGGAAGGCTGCGCCTTGGTGATTGGTTCGCTTGAAGTCTCGCCCGTACGCTTAGGCAGTTCGGAAAGCAGAGGGCAACCCCGTATATCGCTGGTGCGACGCGGCATAGTCGTCCCCGGGACTAGGAACGCGTAACACTTCCGCACTCGGTGAACGCGTCGAGGCTGCTGGCGCCCCGCCTGTCGTCATGCGTGAAACGGTCGCGAGCTATGGCAAGGGCGCGGCGTCTATGCGGTCGCCGTACTTCGTCCTCAAGATATCGAGGATCGCGCGTGGGATGATCATCCGCCGGTTATCGACCGCCGCCGTTGCCGCGACCGCGCGAAATCCCCGGGCATCCTCGCGCGATATGAGGTAGCGGATCCCCTCTTTTTCCGCTGATTCGCCCTTCGTTGCGCGATACCATGCGAAAGACTTTACCGGTGCAAGATTTTCGATTTCGGCGCCATAGTACGGTCCGCCATCAAATGGATCCATCTGCTTGAGGAATCGCATCCCGGCCCGCTCCAGGATCTTCACCGCTCCGCGCGCGTTCTCGCCGACCGCGCCGAGCGAGCTGCGGACTTGCTCGGGAAGCATGAATGTGTACAGCGGCGCGTCAGGAAAGAGTGTGCGAATGAATTCCTTGTCACGCGTTGACCTGCGATTCGCCTCGCGATACGAGAGCCCGGTAACGAGCCGTCCATAATGATCCCAGAAGCGATTTCCATGTCCCGGCTCGCCGGAGGCAAGCATTTCCGCGATGAGTTGTCGCTGGAAGCGCCTGCGACGCCGCGCGATGTACAGGAATCTCACCCACGAGATCTGCTTGCCGATTCGTTCTGGATGCCCCCGCATTGCGGCGCTCACAATCAGCCCTCCTAGTTCTGACGGCCCATCCATCGAATAGCGCAGCCTCAGGTACGGATGCCGGAACTTCCGGCGCAGCGTGTGCGAGTAGCGCTCGTCGGCATCCATCTCGAAGTAGTAATGCGGTGAGCTCGGAGTGCCGTGCTTGCCGATGATCATCGAAGCCGCGATGATTCGATGCCTACCTATCTCCTCCGCGCAAAATACATAGATCGAGTGCTCTCGCTTGGCGATTTCGCCCGCGAAGGATTTTGTTGAGCGCTCGAGCACCTCCGCCAGCTCTGCCGAATCGGTCGGCAGGTTAGTCGAGTCGAGTTCGCGCGCGAGACGAAGGATTTGGCGATGATCCTGCAGGCCGGCCTGGCGCAAGAGGAACGAGGGAAGCGCGGGAGCCATGCGAAGAGACTAGCATTCGGAATATGGGGTTTCGCGATCAGGGAGAAAAAGAGTTTGCTCAAGATTCCATTTCAAAGAGCTGCCCGTAACTACGCTGAGCTCGGAAGGAAGCCGCTTCGGCCCCTCTTGGCTGGTCGGCCGACGGTCCGAGATCGAGGATCATGCACTTAATCGAACCACCGCCCTTGGCCAGAAATTCGCTGACATCTATCAGTACCGGCTCGACGCCGCGCTCCCGAATCTGTTGGCGCAACGCGTCCCCAACGCCCAGTGGCATGAACATATAGTACTTGCCGTGATACTCAACCTGAAAAGAGTTGGCCGCATAGAGTGCAGCATCGGCGGCTTGCAATTCGACTAGATTAGAGGCAAATGCGCTCCGCAATTCTTCCCGCGACTGACGCGTCAGCCCATCCATGTAAGCAAGCACGAACTCGCGTCGAGGCCCGAACGAGCACAGCACCGTATCTCCGTGGTAATGGGCCTCAAGGCAGAGTTCCAGAGAAAGTATTTGCGCGCCGGCTGCGATCCGTCCTAGTTCGCCGAGCGCGCGATCATCCGAGCGGAACCCGTACAACCGTTTCCAGGGCGGCAGGCCGATCGTCAGTACGAACCGCTGCCGCTCGATTGGTCCGTGCGCAAACAGCATGTAGGCGCCGGCTGGGAAGAAGTCTGCTTCGCCTTCGAACCGCGCCTCGATTTCGTTGGTGACAAAACCGAGCGATCGGATGAATGATCGGTAGACATCACGCTCGGGAGCCCGGGAGGGCAGTAAGTTAGCGAGCTGAAACACCTTCCATGCGGCGGGGATACCCTCTAGCGGGTAAAGAAAACCGGCGTTGGCGGGATAGACCAGACCGGGAAGAAGCTCGTGCGGCTCTACCACCAGCACCTCTGCGCCGTGCGCGAGCAATGTCCTCGCCATCGTGTGCCATTGGCGGCGGGCCCGGTCCGGATCGACGCTCTTCTTAAGCCCGAGGATGTTGCGCGTGTGCGGGTTGGCCCCGCCCTTCACTGAGAAGTATAGCGGATCGCCCATCAGGATCGTTCTTGGCATATGAGTTGAAGTCGAAAACCCGCGCCGCAATTCAGCGCTATTGCTAGACTACTTGTAGAACTTGATGAAGACGGACTTGGGCTGGGTGTAAAGTTCGATCGAGTCTTTGCCCAGCTCACGGCCGAAACCAGATTGCTTATAACCGCCGAACGGCGAGATCGGATCAAGTATCCCGTAACAGTTGATCCACACTGTGCCGGCCCTGAGACGGCGCGCGAGTGCGAGGGCCCGACTGACGTTTCGGGTCCATACCGCCGCAGCGAGTCCGTAAATGGTGTCGTTTGCCTGCAGCACCGCATCGGTCTCGTCCCGGAAGGGAATCAGGGAAGCGACCGGGCCGAAAATTTCCTCGCGAGCTATCCGCATGTCGCTCTTGACGTCGGCGAAGACCGTCGGCGTGACGAAGTAGCCCCTGGACTGCGGTCCGCGCTCGCCGCCCGCGCGGACGCTGGCGCCTTCCTGCTTGCCGACCTTCAGATAACCGAGCACACGCTCGTACTGTTCATCGGAGACAAGCGGCCCCATCGTCGTGCCCGGATGAAGAGGATCTCCCAGCGTGATGCGCGAAGCGACTTGCGTGAGGCGTTCTGCGAATTCGTCATAAATTTTCTGCTGGACGAAAATTCGCGAGCCCGCACAGCACACTTGCCCCTGGTTTCTGAAAATTCCCGTAGCCGAACCTGTCAGTGCCAACTCGATGTTGGCGTCGTCGAAAATAATGTTCGGCGACTTGCCCCCGAGTTCGAGAGAAACGCGTTTCAAATTGCTGGCTGCCGCCTGCAAGATCTCTCTGCCCACCGAGGTGGAACCGGTGAAGGCGACCTTGTCGATATCCCGATGCCGCGCGATGGCTGCACCCGCGGTTGGACCGAAGCCGGTGATGATGTTGACGACGCCGGCAGGAAGCCCGGCCTCGAGGGTTAGCTTGCCGAAAGCGAGTGCGGGCAGAGGGGTTTGTTCGGCAGGCTTGAGCACGACCGTATTGCCGCATGCGAGAGCTGGGGCGACTTTCCATGCCACCATCGAGAGCGGGCCATTCCACGGAATGATCTGGCCGCAAACACCGAGCGGCTCCCGCAGGGTGTAGTTGAACAGAGACGGATCGGAAGGATTGGTCTCACCACAGATCTTCGTCGTCCAGCCGGCGTAGTAGATGAAGACTTCTGCGGTTCTGGCAACTTCGTTTCTCGCCTCGGAGATCGGCTTGCCGTTATCCAGCGTGATCACGTGCGCCAATTCATCGGCGTGTTTCTGGACTAGTTCAGCGATCTTCAGCAGATATTTGGTGCGCTGATCGGGCGTGATGCGAGACCACGGACCGTTCTCGAATGCTTCGCGAGCAGCCCAAACAGCGGCGTCGACGTCACGCACGTCTCCTTCCGCCACCGTCGTGAGTACTTCTTCAGTCGCCGGGTTGATTGTGTGGAAAGTACCGCCAGATTGAGCCGGCGCCCATTTCCCGGCGATTAGCAACTGCTTCGGAATCTCGCGCAGGAATTCGAACGCTCGGTTGTTCCTTCCGGGAGCCGCCGTCCCCTCGGTCTTTACTGCCGTTCCCATCGCCCAATCCCGCATTCAGGAGAGCAATCATCTATCCAACCACGCCACCAGCATCCGCTTTCTTTCATTATCAGCCGCCCGGAACCTCGATGCGAGCGCGGTGGTTGTCGTCAGAACGTTCCAGCACCGGTACTGGAAGTTCGAATTCATCTCCCTCCGCCACCCAGTCCGCGATTTTCGCGTTCTCTGAGGAAGAATCGAAAATAGAGCGCATCTTCGCGCGTTTCCTAGACCCGAGGGCACCGGAGAAGCTTAGATTCAGCCGCCAGCAGCTGATTTATGCTCGATTCTCTCGGTCGAGAACCGAGCCGGTGCCTCTTTCAGGCCATCATCTGCTGAAGGGCTTCTTCGCGTATATTTCTCGCTTTGCGAGTGGCCTTTCTGAAGGTTCGACTGATTTTGTTTTCGACATTCTTCTCAGCGTACTCAGTATGTCATGCGCCGGCCTTGGCAAACCCATCCGGTCCAAAGTGTCTGTTTGGTCCCAATACGTCTCCTGCCCCATCCGCTGTCTTTCCAAGTCCCGTACTGCCGAACAGATTACTGCGTTAGGTCCTCAGAATTGGAAACCACTGGCTCCTACTCCGCTTCACCTGCCCGATGGTGTCGGAACAATACGGATCCATCCTACCCAGTCGACTGCTGTGCAATACCAGGACGCCCAACAATCGGGCCTATGGTCAACCCGGCGATTGTTGTAACTCTCGACCATGCCAAACCTTACAAATGTTCCGCGATCGCGAGGGCCCGGTTCACCGAAGCGTTGGCCAAAGACTGCCTCTTCTGCAAATCGAGTGGGTGAATTTTGACGATTCCGCGCGTTGAAGACGGGGCGGGGGCGGCGCGCGCCGGAGCCGCCGTTAACAGCGACGCCACTTCCTCCGTGCTGAGCACGCAGGGCAAACTCTTGGGCTTCTTGCCGTAGGGAATGCGTGGCATCTGCTCTGAGAGACAAAGCGTGGTGGCGTACAGACAGCCCAAGGCGCAGACCACTTGATTGAATCGGGACCAGGAAGCCTTTTTGTGGATCAGATGCAGTTGGTAGCTGCGGATGTCTTCGCTGCCGAGCTGTTCGGGACAGCGATCGAAATGCTTGGCGAAGGCGGCGGTGCTCGCACGGCGTCCAACCACCGCGCAGCGGTTTAGTTCAACGAAAACGCTCAGCCGCCGGTTCGCCTGCTGGGCGAAAAACCTGCAAAACCGTGAAGGCGGCCCGGTCGGCTGCAGCAAGTTGTTCGGCCATCATCAGTTGTAACAACGGTTCCTGACACCTTCATTGGGCCTGGACCCCCGTCGGGTCGTGCAGGCGGCGCACGCCTGTATTGCTGCTGATGGTCAGCCACGCTCGCCGATCACGGCCACGAAATATCGCAGCCGCTGACCGCGTCGGCAAGGTGCTCGCGAAAATCGACGCCGATGGACAGGCTAACCACGAACCGCCGGGATAAGGCTAGTCTCTCCGGACCGCGATGCACTCGATTTCAATATCAAACGGGCCCGTCCATACCGGCACACAGAAGAAAATGCGGGCTGGCGGATTTTTGGGAAAGTAGCGCTTGTAAATTTCGTTGAATGCCTTGAAGCGCTCCGGGCTTACACAGAGTACGTTGACCTTCAGGACGTGCTCGAGGTCGGATCCCGCCGCCTCAAGTGCCGTCTTCAACTCTTCCAGGCAGCGTTCGGCCTGCTGTTCAAAAGGCGCGTGGACGAGAAGTTCTCCGGTCTTGGGATCAAATGGCGGCAGACCCGAGACGAAGATCATGTCGCCGGCGCGAGTGCAGACCGAGACCGGCACACCCCATTTCTGAAAATTGCTGTCAAACGGTTCGACGCGGATAATTTCCCTCTTCACGATCTGTCTCCTTGTACGATTTGGTTGTTTCCGTCGACGTCCATGAAGACGTTGTCCTGCCCGAAGTGGCCAGCGACGTGTGCTCGAAGTCTATGGGGCAGAACTCCACGTTCGCCGGGACTGCGATTCCGCGTTTGGCTAAATGCTTGAGCTTGACCTTCTGACTCTCGGGATGGTCTATCTCAAAGATGCGAAGCCTTGCCGCCCAGCTAGGCTGGCGGTAGGCAAATGTGTCCATTCCAGCACCTAGCAGCACATACTGCCCGATGCCATCGGCGACGGCCTCTCTGAGCGAATCCTCGGCGTAACGACTCCGCATTACAAACGGGGAGCGGAACCAGGTCGGAGGTAAAGAGTTTGCTGGCATTGCGAGGATCTCCTCACGGCTGGACCCTTTAACCAGACCCACGGCGAGAGGATCGTCGAGAATCTTCGGGTCCGCATCCAGAACCTGATGCATCGCCCTATAGATCACGCTCCTGATCATTGTGCTGCTGGCCCTTCGCTGCGCCATTGGTGAGTTCTCCTCGTCTGCTGGGCGCGAGCTTGGCGCCGCGTAGATATCGCTGTTTCCTGGCTGGGAACGCAGGGCCGATTTGCTGCCCAATTAGCCGACTAGGAACAACCTCCCACGCATTTCACGCCGCCTCAGGCGGCAAGCCGCTCAATTCATCGAGCAGATTTTTCGCGTCTTTCAGGTCGGCGGTGTCGAAGCCTTCGGTGAACCAGCCGTAGATGTCGGTGAGCATCGCGCGGGCTTCTGCGCGACGGCCGCTATGGTTGAACAGGCGGGCAAGACTGACGCTGGCGCGCAGCTCAAGCCATTTCGCCGACTGCTCTCTCGCCAGTTCGATAGCCTTTCGAAAACATTTCTCAGCCTCGGCAGTCGCAGAGGAATCACGCATCATAATCGCTTCGCCCCTGAGCCGATGAATCTCCGGCTCATAAAAATGCGCTCCCGACCGTTCAGATCGCGCGATGTCCTCGTCGAGCACTGTGAGCGCCCGGTCGGCATGGCCGAAACGCATGTAAAGCTGCGCCAGCATCCCCAAAACCGCTCTTTGAGTCGGGCTGGGCACGAGCGCCACCAGCGGCTCCAACTCGGCGATCATTTGCTCAGCTTGGCTGAACCCGGAAATCGGCCATCCGCGAAATGGCCGTCCAAATGCGTTTTGTTCCCGAAAGCCATGCTCCTCTGATAGAGCGATCGCCTCTTCGGCAAGTTGTTGCGCGGCCTTATCCTCGCGCCGCTCATGCCGGAGCTGTGTGGCAACCCTGATAACCATGACAAGGGTGTAGGGATGCTTGAGTTGCCGGGCGCGGCGCAACGCTTCGTCGGTGAGCTTGAGCGCCTCATCGGGTCGGCCCAGCGCATGCTGCACCACAGCTGACATGATCGGGGTAGCGGCAAATGGGTCTATCGGAGAAATTCCAGCGCCAGCTCGCTGAGGTGGCGACATCAGACGCTTCATCAGATCGGTGAACCTCGAGGAGGCCTGCAGCAAGTCCCCGGAGCTTTGGGCGCAGCACGCTTCTAGGTAGTACACGGAGAGAAGCACCTCGTCGTCCTGATTCTGATGGGCAAGCTTCAGACATCGGCTGGCGATCTCCTGGGCGCGTCGTGCTTCCCTGCGGTGTATGTAGACCATTCCCATATTGAAGAGTCCGCGGATCAGCGCGGAAGTATCGCCAAGCTGCTCGCTCAGTTCGCACACCCGTTTGGAGTTCTGCAGGCGCTCCGCCGACGAAACTCCGCGGAGCACCGGTACGGTCCTGCCCTCCATTAGGCGCACTCCGAGCTCCGCCCGCAGCCGCTCCACCTCTTCGGGAAGCCGTTCGATCAGCTTCAGAGCCGGCTCAACATTCGCCACCGCTTGCGCATAAGCACCGCGATCCAGCGCCTGTTCACCTGCCAGGTGCAGATATTCGACCGCCTTGGCGGCGTTGTTGCTCGAGCGATAGTGGTGTGCGAGTTCGGCGTAATGGTCCTCCAGCCGCTCATGGTGCAGCGCCTCGATCGCCCGGGCGATGCGCTCGTGAAGTAGCCTGCGACGCTCGGTAAGCAGCGAGTTGTAGGCGACGTCGTGGGTTAGCGCGTGCTTGAACGTGTATTCGATGTCACCCGCCGCCGGTTGCTCGTAGATGAACTCACCCGTCTGCAAACGACTCAGCCAGCGGTCAATCGTGTCTGGCGGTTGCTGGACGATTGCGCGGACCAGAGTAAGTGGAAACTCCGTACCGATCACCGCCAACGTCTGTAATAGCTCCTTCTCCTCGGCCGGCAAGTGATCGATGCGCCCAGCCAGTATTCCCTGCACGGTCGTCGGAAGCCTGAGCTGTTCGACCGTGCGGACCAGCTTCACGCTTCCGTTGCGCTGGAGCGAGCCATCCTCGATCATCGCCTGGAAGATCTCTTCCATGAACAGCGGGTTACCCTGAGTCTTCTCGATGATGAGACGCTTGAGCGGCGCCAGTTCCTCATCATCGCCGAGGAGAGCCGAGAGCATGTCGTCGGCGCTCTTCTTGCCCAGCGGGTCAAGGCGAAGCTGCGTGTAGTAGGTCTTTGAGCCCCACGAGTGCGAGTACTCAGGACGATAATTGACCAGCAGCAGGGCCGGCGCGTTGGCGATCCCATCCGCGAGCAGATTCAAAAACGCCTGCGTCTCCTCGTCGATCCAGTGCAGGTCCTCGAAGATCAGCATCAGTGGCTGATTTAGGCTCTCGCGCAAAAGGATGCGCTTGACCGCGTCCTGGGTGCGGCGTCGACGGACCTGCGCATCCATCTGCGCAAACGGATCCTCACCCTCGACGATGCCCAGCAGAGCGAACAAATGCGGAAGGGTTTCCTCCTCTAGGCTCCGATCGAGCATAGCCACTTTGCCCGCAACTTTTTCGCGCCGCATGCGCGCGTCCTCGTCCGGCGTGATGCGGAAGTAAACATGCAAGAGGTCGATCAGCGGAAGATAGGCAGTCGCCTTGCCATGCGAGACCGAGAATGCCTCCAGCACGAGCCATCCGCTCTGCGAGGTCGCCTTGAACTCGAAGAACAGGCGCGACTTGCCGACGCCCGCCTCGGCCATCGCTGCAACGATTTGGCCGTGACCAGCCTTGGTCTGTTCGGCGGCAGCTTTCATCATGTCGATCTCGCGCGCACGCCCGACGAATTTCGTGTAGCCTCGCCCCGCAGCTCGTTGCAGACGCGTGCGGATCGGTCCAAGGCCGGAAACTTCGTACACGTTGACTGGTTCGCTGATGCCTTTAATCTTGGCCGGTCCCAATGGCTTGAGCGCGAAATAGCCTTCGACCAGCTTCCAGGTCTGTTCGCTGATCGCGATCGAGCCGGTCGGAGCGAGCGCCTGCATCCGCGACGCGAGATTGGTCGTGTGCCCGATTGGAGTGTATTCGGTGTTTCCGCTGCCGGTTGAGATCGATCGCACGACCACTTCGCCAGTATTCACACCGACACGAGCTTCGATCGGCAGATTGCCGGCCTCGCGCAATCTTGAGGAGTAATGTTTCAGCTCCTCCTGCATGCGCAGTGCCGCATAGAGCGCCCGCTGCGAATGGTCTTCATGCGCGACCGGAGCGCCGAACAGCGCGAAGACGCCATCGCCGGTCGATTGCACGATGTAGCCGTCGTAGCGCCGCACCGCATCAATCATCAGCTTGAGCGCCGGATCGATGATCGCGCGCGCCTCCTCGGGGTCGAGGTCCTGCTCCAGCTCGGTCGAACCTTTGATATCGGCGAAGAGCGCGGTCACTGTCTTGCGCTCGCCGGCCGCGACTTCCGGGTCGGTCTGTTCGGAGGCGATCCGTACCGAAGTCGCCGAAGATGTGCGCGCGGTCGATTTCGATACGTCCGAAACCACCGCTTCGGCGCACTCGGAGCAGAATTTCGCATCAGGCGCGTTTAGATGAGCGCACTTCGGACACGCCCGCGCGAGGGGCATCGCGCACTGATTGCAGAATCTCGCGCCTGCGCCGTTCTCAGTGCCGCACTTCGTGCACCGCATCGCTTTACCCCTTTGAGAGAGCGACCGTCTCCCTCTTATCACTGCGGCTTATCAGGGACTAGCGCAGTTGCCGAACCGGGGGTTTGGACCTATCTGATCCGAATTACGATCGGCAGCGATAATCTGTATCGAATTGATGCACTGAAATTGGACGGGCTTCGATCCGAACCACAAGCGGCTTACCCTGATCGAGATCGAAACCCTCCGATACATAGATCGGAGACGACGGCGTATAGCCGCCGCTGAAGCATTGGTGAGCGGGAGTCCGGAACGAATCAAGCGGCGAGGCGTTCGTAGCAATGATGCAGGCCACCGACCTGAGCGATGGCGATCACCTTTCCGATCCGGCATGGCATGATCGGGCGCGGGTCCGGACAATCCTTGTCGAGCGAAAGATGAGTGCGGGTGCGTTGGTAGTAGTCGACGTACGAGGACAGGACTCAGCGCAAATGGCACTCGTTGAAGATCACGATATGATCCAAACACTCGCGACGTATCGAACCAATCACGCGCTCGACGTAGGCGTTCTGCCAGGGTGAGCGTGGCGCCGTGAGGACTTCCGTGATGCCCATCCTGTCTGTGGCGAATTGCCGATTTTGGCAGAACCGAATATCGGAGTGCAGACTTGCTAACAGTCGAGAGACGGTTAGAGTTCCGCTCCGAATGAAACTGCTGTTCCTATTGCTCGGCCACTTGCTGGTGACCCTCGCGCGACTTGCCAGTCCCGGCGGTCTTCGCTCGGTCGTGGCGGAATCGCTCGCAGTCAAGCATCAACTGCTCATCATGAAACGTTCGCAGCGGCGGGCCCCCAATCTGACCTCGTGGGATCGGCTAGTGCTTGGATTCTATACGCTTTTGGTCTCGCCGAAGCGGCTGCGTAAAATGTCCGTGATAACCAAGCCTTCGACGCTGCTGCGTTTTCACCATGCTTTGGTGAAGTGCAAATATCATCTTCTATATAGCTCCCAGCGACCCCGTCGTCCTGGGCCCAAAGGTCCCTCCAGCGAGCTGATTGTTGCGGTGGTCGAGATGAAAAGGCGCAACCCACGCATGGGCTACCGCAAGATGGCCGAGCAAATCTCGAACGCATTCGGCCTCGAGATCAACAAGGATGTCGTCCGGCGGATACTCATCCAGCACTATCGACCGGCACCAGGCGGCGCTGGCCCTTCTTGGCTCTCGGTTATCGGGGAGGCCAAGGACAGCCTTTGGAGCGTCGACCTCTTCCGCTGTGAGTCAATCCTGCTCCAGAGCTATTGGGTCATAGTGGTGATGGACGTCTTCACGCGCCGGATTGTCGGCTTTGGAGTCGCCGCCGCCAATCTCGACGGATCCGGTGTATGCCGGATGTTCAACCGCGCTATCACGCGACAGAGAATGCCGAAATATCTTTCCTCGGATCACGATCCGCTGTTTCGTTTTCAGCGCTGGCTGGCGAACCTTCGGATCCTTGAGGTTGATGAGATCAAGTCCATTCCCTGCACACCCCGCTCGCATGCCTTCATCGAGCGACTGATCGGGACCATCCGGCGCGAATATCTCGATCAGACTTTGTTTTGGAACCAAGGCGATCTTGAACGGAAGCTCGACTGCTACAAAAGTTACTACAACCGATATCGCTGCCACACCGGACTGGTCGGAATCACACCAGCTCAGCGCAGTGGCGCTCCTGCGCATCCTATCGCAAACCTTCACTCATACCGCTGGCGAGAACACTGCAACGGCCTCTTTCAGACCCCCGCCGCAGCTTGAGTTGTATTTCGCCACACACAGGCCAGCGTGTACGAAACGCCAGCCCGTTGCCGACTGAACAGGGGGGTCGACCCAACCAGCGATCCCCCGGGCAACCCGTCGCCCTCTCCCTGTCGAGCGGTCATTAACTACTAAATTGGCTGAACAGCGTCCACTGAATCAGGGAATGAACGACGCGCTTCCGAAGCCTGCTCTTAAGTCGGCGTTGGACTCTCAATTTGGCCGGGAGCCAAACTTATAGGGCGGAGGATGATGAGAACATGATTCGAGTGATCGTTGATTTTCTCGACGCGAAGTCGGTGGCAACTAGCAGAGAAGTGCCTCATTGCCTTTGTCCTGAGAACGCAAAGAGGGTGCACTATCACGTTGTGCTGTACGGCGGCCCGTCGTAGGCACTTGACGTAGTCGAGTCGGTGAAGCATCTGGGTAAGCATATAGGAGCTTCCAAAGCGATCTTCACAACAAAGGCACCCGAAGTGCTTCAATGCGAGGTGCTTTTTTGAGGCTCGAAGCAGGATTGTCGCGGAGACCGGCTGATAAAAGGAACGGGCTGACGAGGAGTCCGCTCGCCAGCACGAACGGCGACTGGATAAGGGGGGCAAACCCAGTCAGCGCCCCCCTTCTATCAATTCGGAGCAGCAAGGGTCCAATCCTGAAAAAAGAACGGTCCTCCAGCGGGACCAATCAAGCGCCTGGTCAAAAAGAGACCACGGGAAGTGTATACTCCAGAAAATACACGCGGTGGACGATCAAGACGGTGGATCAACGAGAGAAGTATAGGGTAAGTGTGCTCGCCGCGAAGGGCTTCAAAGAAGACTCACGAAGGCAAACCTGGTTCGATCTAAAAGCCCGAAAATCATTGAGCCATCAAGCAATCCGCGACTACGATGAGATGTCGTGGAAAGCTCCGTTATCAAGCATCGTTCCTGTGGGGCAGTTTTGGTTCTACTCCTCGGGAGGGATCGGGATTCAAGTCTGCGAAGAGCAACTCGGGCAGTGGGGCTTGGAGACTTTGCGACCTGTGATAAAGCTACCCGGCCAGTTTGGTCCTGACCCTGCGATAGTCACAAATATCGACGATCCAAGGTATTGGGAAACGCTTAGTGACGAGAAAGTGATCCAGAAGATGCAGGGCGGCCAAGCGGGGTCACCCATTTGGAATCGCGGAGAGGGAGAGCTGAAAATCCGAGAGTTCAAGCGATCTCGGCAGGATCAATCGGCGGTCAGCGCATTGACGGCACCTCCTCCCGCGGACTTCTCTTGCGTCACGTCGAGCAGGCTCCGCGCGATAGCCGAAAGAGATTGGAAAGAGTGTTGCGCAGCGCTGAATGCTCGCTGCTGGAAGAGCGCAGTGATTCTCACTGGCGGCATTCTCGAGACAATCATTTTGAGCATGCTAGCCCGCCGCAAAACCAAAGCGCTAAAGGCAAACGCAGCGCGAGGTTTCCAGCCAGATATCCAGCGGTGGACCCTTGGACAAATGATCGCTGTAGCGGAAGAACTCAAGCTCTTTGGGCCAGCGATTCAGATGCTCCCGCGCCCGCTCAAGGAGTATCGGAATCTTGCGCATCCGGGCGACGAACTCAGAGAAGGACTGAGAGTCGGCGAATCGTCTGCGATGGCGTCGTTTCACGCCCTGATATTGATTTTAGATGAGCTATCGAGGGTAAGAGAGCGACCCCCAAAGAACCCGGACTTCACGTTCGTTCGCCAGTAGTGAAAGCAGGTAGTCGAGACGAAATAGAAACGCCAGCGAGTCCGTGGCTAGCGCTGGTTTTTCAGCCACGATGTATCGAGTTCTTTTTCCCGTTGAGAAAGCGTAGCGATCCTGTTGGCGCGCTTGCGGCCCCTCTCAGAGCGATGCCGTTCAGGAACCTCGAACGGAATTGACTCGCGCTTTTCAGGCGTCGTCCCACCTACTTCCGCACAGCCTCGGCAGCAACAATGCGGATTGCCAAGAGCCCAATGCAGCACCCAGCAATTATGCTGGCCGCACAAACCTTGAAGACCCGGACCCGTCAAACGCCCACACGACGCTAGTCTGCATTTTTTTTTGGAATGGGATCGACTCATTGCAGCCCCACCCGTGAACGCCGGGCCTTCGACTACTTTACTATCCCTTGATGATGGCCTGGTTAACCTCGTCAAAGCTCTCGTCCACCACCAAGCTCTTACCATCAACTAAGTAAATTACGGTCTCCCTATCATTCACCCCGTCGATCTAAACCAGAGGATATTCTCAGAGTTCAAGCCAATCCTATCCTTATTTTGATGTAGGAGAACTATCCGAGCCATATCGCTATGCGCCTTTGGTGATACCCACCAGTCACGCAGTTTCAGCCTTACTGGCCACGCGCGGGCCATGTCCGCACATTCGTGCCCACCTTTTGCGCGCCAACTGAGCGTCGCGCGCCCACTCCTTGGTGTCGATGTCCTGTTTGGCGCTGTAACCGAGGAATAGACCCTCGGTCTCATCCACGAGCGTAGGCCCGCTTTGGTCGCAGATCATCCCCACCACCTTTCGGCGAGGCTTCGGGACGTCCTTGTTCAGAAATCTATTGGTCTCAGCATCCTCCGGGTCTAGGTGCACCTCGACCAACGCCCAGAGGGTCACAGGCTCAGTCCAGATGAGGTCAGCCGGGTTTTCATCCGGCCCGCCCTCTTCCTCGCTGGCATACACCACCCAGCTTGGAATTGATGGCGTCGTGATCGACAAGATCGTGGTCTCTAGATCCAATTCGTTCCGGTCCATCGCTCCTGCCTCCTATACCGACTCGATCGAGATTAGGATTATCCGCCCGGCACCCGATCGCGACAAACGCTCCAGCGCCGGTAATCAACACCTGTGTCATGACGACGCTCGATGCAACCTCGACGTGGTGAGGTTGGTGAGAGTGGTGAGATTCCTGCCAGCCCTGAGAGCTTTGAGCGATCACGCTTTAGCTGACCCGCACAAAACCCGCACAATTTAACCTCTCAGCTCGACTTCGGCCCGTCTGCGGTCCGCTGGTTGATCTTTACAGAGCTCCTGATTTTATTGTGTTATTTCATGTCGGGGGCGGGGGTCGAACCCGCACGGAGCTTTCGCTCCAGAGGATTTTAAGTTCCATTGAATCGAGCCCGCCGGCGTCCAAACCTAGAGGAATCGTGGGGTCCACGGTCCGCGTGAGTACGCTTGATCCGCTGTTGTCCGAACCCTTGGCTGTCAAATTGGCTGTCAAAATCGTGCGCGAAAATGGGGCCCCTCGGATAGGCGCGAAGTGATCGCCGATCTGCTCGGGCCGGCCATTCACGCTCTGGCATCACGATGGACTCTTACACTCACATCCTGCGGCGGAGACAACATTTTCAAGTAGGATTGAACCCGTGTTACCGACGTGAAAGGTGGTGGGAAAGGCGTCCGCACGCGTCCAGACCTAGCTGAATCGCGGGTTCCTCTTTCCGCCCATGTACCCTTCATCCGCCTTCGTCCAAGCCCGTGGCTGTCAAATTGGCTGTCAACAATTTCGCGTGAGGGGCGCAGCGAGAGTCTTTTTCGGGAAGAGTAGATCTTTCAGCAACCGAAGGCGGGTAGGATTCGGCAGTATATACCTTATGCAATTTGAGCGGGACCTGTCGGGATACGAAAAGAACCGCTGTGGATACGCGTGATGCGAACGTTTGGAATCGTTCCCCTCGGAACGCAGGGCGGATGGCGATAATCAAGCGCGATGACTAAACCAAGACACGCGGGATGGGCTGCTGGCTTCCCGGTGAATCGTCTCTACCGTTACCGTCGCCCCGTTTACCGGTAAATTCCCTTCATCAAAGCCGACGCATCCCGCGCACCCTTCTCTTCAGATTGCAACTCTTAACTCGCAATTGAATCCGCGACGGCTCGCAATCTAGCTTTCGTGAGCGCGCTATCGCGACATAACGTCTGCAGTGCGCGTGAAGGCCGCGTGCGGCTTCAACCCGGAGCCAAAGGCAGAGACACGCTGATCGAATCGATGCTACCGGACTCACCAGCCCCCGGGCGGAGTCTTTATTCCGCTGACGACGCGAAGGATCGCTGCCACCAGAGCGGCGACCAAGAACATACTGAAGAATAGGCCGAGCATGCTGGGGCGAGAAAGGGTTAATCGCGTTCGCGGCACGTACAAAAGCGGTTGCAAATCACTGGCAGGGTGCACTTGACGCTTCGACCTCGGGTTACCTCGGCTTGTCAGCATCGCTCCAACAGGTATCGCCCTGTCCAGGGAATCACTGGATGCGAGCGTTATATTCTCGCGGAAACATTCGGAATCGTTCTGCTCGGAACGCACCGTGGATAGCGACAATCGTGTACGACTACTAAATTTAAGGTTGTCGGAATCTCCTCCAACCGGAAGCCGATGGCACGCTTGCCCATATGCCCTCATGGTGAAGTCTCGCGTGCCTTTCCTTTCTGAATATTGGCATCGCTAGGGCACATTCATGGAATCCGTTAACTCTGATGCCGAAGTGGAGAACGTCAATCTAGGCGTCCACGGAGATTTGACACCGGCCGCGCTGCTGCCAAGCCAGTACTTCGGATCGATTGGCGCACGGACATTTTCAAGCGAGCAACGTCTGATGCTCGCGGTGCTGGTTGACGCCATCAATCTTGTCCTGCGAAACCGCGACAGGAACAGGAGCGCCTCACAAGAGGCGTCGACTTGGATCTTCGCCAGCGGCGTCGCCCGCTGGTTGTCGTTCGATCTGGCCTGCGACGCGCTTGGGTTAAACCCCGAATGGCTTCGAAAGCGCCTTGTCGAGTTACTCTCGCAACGCGGCAACCTGGGCAAGCTGATAATTCGGGAACAAGGCCGTAGGCTAGCCGTTACCTTCAACGCTCCCCGCCGTAGGTGAGTCAACGGCCGTCTTTCTTTTTCGGTTGCGTTTCTTCCTTCTGTCGGAACTTGGATTTGGCACCGTACGCCTCGTCAACTAGCTTCATCACCAGTCCCGTCTTTGGCCCGTCCCGCACGCAGTCCTTCCGTCTTACCATGAACACCTGCAGATAGGTTCCGCCCCTCCATCCGTGTTCCTCGACGCGGTCGATGGTGCCAGTGGCCAGGATCCGTTGGAGCACGTTTGACATGGCCGGGACTGTAGACGCGTCCTAATTCGCAACCAACTGTCCCAGAGCGAGTGTCATAAAATTGGACGGGTTTCGTGGCGATTTGCTAATCTAAGAAGTACATCGCAGGCCATCGTACCAGCGGACAAATGAAGACGAAGTGGATTTGCAACAGGTGAGGTCTGGTCTTCGAGGAGTACACCGATAAGCCGCACTTGACGGAGAGCATCGGCCCAACCGGAGAGAATTTGGAGAATACGCACAATCTCTGTTGCGGGACGTTCGTACAACTGAGGGAATCGAGAAACGAAACGTTCGGAATCGGCGTGATTTTCCCATTTTCCGCCCTGTCGCAGGTCAATCGATAAGGGCGTAAGGACAAATACAGCATGAACAACGAAGAGCGCGTTGGCCTTCTATTGTTGCTCGTGCTTGTCTTAGTTGGTCTACTCGTTGTCGTTATCTTGATTAATTACTTCGCTGCCTGACCTCAGAATTAGGACACACCCGAAATTCAGCACTGCCCTAAATCGCAACTAATGTCCTAAGTGCCGAGTGAGAGCGTACTAGGTTGTGGAGCGAAACGGACTGAGGAGTTCATCTACGATGAGCGATAATTCCTTTTCGATTTGCAATTTCTCGACAGGCGAGGCGGCACGCCAATCCTTAAAGAGCTCGTCAAGGCATTCGAGCAACGCAATTTCACGTAGTGTCATTATGGTGTGGTACTTAAGCTCACTTCGATACTAGCCCTTCCATCCGATTGCAGACCACGAAAGAGCACAAGACCGCGAGCGCGCTGCGCCATTTTGGCGGATCGTTCTCAATCGTTCCCTCCGGCACCCTCTGCAGTAGCGATAATTGTCTAATGCCACTAAATGAAGATGGTCGGCCTTCGCACTCCCCCCTGCAAGCCGATGGCACGCTTGGCGTACATCTCCTCACCAGTTTAAGCCAAGCGTGCCTTTCCTTTTTTGGAACAGGCGCGAGCGCAGGCCGATCCAACAATCCGCGCACCGGGCTAAGGCTTTTTCGAACGTCATCTTTGTAACCGCGGTTGAACATGGCGCGCCACTTTCGTTCCCGGGACGGCTTGAGTCGAGACGGCCCAGGCGCAGTCTCAGATCGCAAGCAGCTCGCGGAACCCGGCACTGTCCTAGTTTGCAACTACTATCCTTTGTGCTGACTGAGAGTGTTCTAAGTCAGGCACAGCCGCAGTCGCAAATAGCGGCCTCAACATCCATCGCCCAGGAGTGATTTCCGATCCGTGTCGCCAATAGGAAGAGAGGCTGTTCTGCATTCTCCATCGAAATGGAAATACCGGTCGACTCACGGAGAGCCTGCTGCGACGGAAAGGTTGATTATTTCGAATTCGCGAGCTTCCCGAATGGTTCTCGTATTTTGACAGCGCATTCTCGAGCATATGGAGGCTCGCTCGGAGCCGGTCCGCTCGGCTCGCCGTGCTAGGCGCTGACCGGGGCGGCGCGGGCGGCCTAGTCTAGCAGGAGGCCGACGTACGCCCACTTCGACCAGAACAGCTCAGCGACAAGGCTGAGCACGCGAGCGCTACGGCGGCCTGAGTGCGCTTGAACTGCCTAGCCGCCAGCCTGGGTCCAGACAGGGCTGTTTGCAGAGTTGAGGATCGCGCAGGCGCGGAACTTTGGCCCGCTGCCAAGCCGATTGTGGGGCGCCTCGACGAGCCCGTGCATCCTGAAGACCAGCTCAGGTGGCAAGTAGCCAAACTCTTCCGTGAAGCTCATCCTCTCGCCTTCTGTTTTGGGATGCACCCGGAGGGCGAGTCGGTCGCCAACTGTACCAGAGCCAACCGTCTGGCCAGCGCTTCTTGTTGAGGCAGTCGCCGGGCGCGAAATCGTCGCGGGTGAACAACGGCTGCCGCCTGACCCCCTTTGTTCCTGGCTTGCGCGCCATGCGCCGACTGGAACGCGAGCGACACGCCCACGATCAATCCGGCTAGGATCGTCATTCTCATATTTTTTCTCTGCTAGCTCTGAGGAACTGAAGGGTCTACTTGCAGTTCGTTGGTAACGCTTCGCACGCCGCTCGCATCTCTGGCGATCGCTACAGCACGTGATGCGACGTTCGAATCGTGTACGCGGCCTTGCAGCGTCACGACGCCTGCGGTTGTGGTGACGTGAATCTGGCCGGATCTCATGTCCTTGGCAGCAGCCAGATTTGTTTTCACCGCTGCTGTGATAGTCGTGTCGTCCACCGCGGTAACGCTTCCGTCATAAGCGTTCTTCACAGCTCCTTCGGTGTCGTTACCTGCCTGACGCATCGAAGTGCTGGCTGGAACGGCGTCCTGTGCAAACGCTGGGATTGCCAACCCAATTCCCAACACCATCGCCAGTACCACTGCCAATATCTTGCTCTTGCTGTTCATCTACTTAATCTCCTCATAAAATTCCATGTGTTAGACGCCTGTGCAATTGCTTCACCCGGTCTGTCGCGAAGGCAGAGCTTCACGCATCCGGCCGTTCAACGCTGACGATCGACAACAATACGTCGACCGATTAATCACTACCGTCGAGCGGGCCGCGTTATCAAAGTCCAAAGAAGAGGTGGACGCCCTGGGGTGGCGGGTAAGAGTACTCCGGGCCATCCCCATAGTAATATGGCTGAGGCGCGTAGTAGTAGTCCGGATAGCCGCCACCACCTCCCCAGTAGCCGCTGCCGCCTCCCCAGTAACCGCCTCCTCCGTGATAACCACCGCCTCCTCCATGGTAGCC
This sequence comes from uncultured delta proteobacterium, assembly GCA_963850125.1. Taxonomy (GTDB): domain Bacteria; phylum Desulfobacterota; class Binatia; order Binatales; family Binataceae; genus Binatus. Next base: position 773,711 of record CAWKKB010000010.1, read on the forward strand.
GCCGCCACCGCCGCGATGACCACCGCCGCCGCTGTGGCCGCCGCCGCCACCGCCGTGGCCGCCGCCACCACCACCACTGCGGGCATTAGCCGGTCCGACTCCTCCGAAGCTGCCAATCACGAGGGCAAAGCCGACAGCCGCCGCAATCCGGATTATCTTCGAGCGCAATTCTTTTTTCGGTTTGAGCGATACTTGCATAGGGACACTACCTCGCGGGATCGACTCCCGCTTCACTTTGCTGCGGTCTGTTTTGCCGCCGAGGCCTTTTCACGGCTGCGGAACAAGGAGTCGGCGGTCTTCTTCTGCGCGTCCGACATGGTGTCGTAGAGAGCCTCGAAGGGCGGAACGAATTTCTTCATTCCATCTTCATGCGCTTCGATGACCGACTCATATGACTTGACGACATCGACGGCGCTCATCGACTGCGCGTCTGCGGCCCGTTGTTTTTGTAGGTCGGCCATCGTTTGCGCATTACTGCGCATCACCTTGGCAAGGCTGTCCCATTGTGGTTTCTGCGCGGCCGTTATGTGGAGCGTCTTGTGCAGCTCCTTTATACGCGCCTCGACTGCAATGTTACCCGCGGGCTCCGTGGGCGACACCATCGCCGAATGCGACCAAGCCTGCGGCACGGTCTCGCTGGAGGCCCCAAACAAAGGGCTTGCGAGAACGATAGCTCCTAGTAAAGTTGCTGCCGCGCTAGCCGCGCGCACAGTTCGATGCGTAAAAAGGACCATGATGCACACTCCTTAGTCAGTTATGGCTGACCAACCGTTGATATGTCCGCAGTAGAGGTCGCAACGACAAGTTGGCTGGTTACGACGCTCAACTTTGCGGTTGGCGTCGTGTTCTCGTCAAACCACGCCGAGCAGCCAGAGTACGAGAACGATCACCACAATGCCTCCCAGAGAAATAGGAAGATACATATCGACTCCTCAGGCCTTGTTTGTCAGACTATGTGCTTGGTCTAGCGGAACGCGGTAAAAGGCGAGTGGAAGAACCGCCGTTGGGGCTGGAACAATTCAGGCTCGACACTTATGTCTATCCTGACTACTTAAGCTTAAGTCGAGCCTGATGCAAAAGCTATCGCAAGGCTCCTTAGTTAGTCCTGTGGGGAACTAAAAGTGTCGTATCCAGAGGCTCATCGCAGAGCCTCCTTAAGCGAATCGTCCGCGTTTCCCTCGCAATGGTCCGAACTTCTCCGTGGAGACGACCGGAAGAGTGACGATCGACCGCGTCTATCCCGGAAAAGGGTCTGTGTACGACCCTATCACGAAGGCGTCGTAACTCTCCCACTCCGCTTGGCAAGCTTTTTCGATGACCCGACCCAAGACGATGTGATTAGGGTACGGCGACCCGTATACATCCATCGTGCTGACATCGTCGCTGGGATAGAGTCTTTGAGGCGCCCTATCCGGTTTTCCTGGCAATCCTTCACGTGTACTTCGGGCGCTTGCTCGATCCCTAGGACATTGAAGTTGGCTCATCGACCTGCCAGTTCAACACTCGCGGACGGTCGCTCGAGCTCCCATTCCCACGGAGCCGGGAGTGTCTCGTCAAAGCGTTGATATCGAAGATCAGGTTTCGCTTCGGCGTGGCGAATGCGCCCAGATTCATCGGGAGTATATACCTTACGCAATTTGAGCGGGACCAGATACTGTCTTGATTCGGGGTGAGTGTCTGATTTTGAAATCGTCAGTGGCCTGATTTACGGGAGGAGATGGAACAAGGCGGGATTAAGTGGGATTGCGGAAAAGTACCACCAATCACTACGTGGGTTGTGCGGCTAACTTCAAAATCCATCGAACCATCGGTTCTCACAATCCCGTTCATTCCGCAGCGTTCGCACTGATACCGCGATCGTTGTCCAGTGTAATTGAAATCCTCCACGAAATGATGACCCTTGAAATCCGGTATCATGCGGGTTCTCCCTCACAGCATGGCAACGCCCTCTTTTAGGAACGATAGCAAACGCATCATTTGAGGCGAGCGCAGCAGCGTGGCCTAGGTTTATTCTCCTTGGCTCAACCGGGCGCGGAACCACTCCCAGGTATTGGCGTACGTGTCTAGCTGGCGCGGTTTACCTGCTTTTCCCGCAGTAGGCGCCCTTTCGCTTTTCTTTTCTGTCTTTTTTGGTAAGAATATACTTGACTCATCACCCCGTCCATGGGAGACTCCCGACGGGCTGGTTAGCCTTTGGATAGTGATCCGTTTTTATCAAGAGCGATTTTTTGAAGCCCTCCATCTGCTTGAACAGATCGAGAACGAACTGCGTTCGATCCTAGATGTCTCCGTGTCGGAAGCTTTCCCCGCCGCCGCGCAAATCCAACGCGCCAAGCTGGCGCTAGGCTATATCAAAGAACAATGCGCACTTACGGAACTTCGTACGACAGGCGATTTGGCGGCAAACATCATCAGAAGTCTTCACGCCGACTCGAAGTTCTTTCCGCCAGTGTCGGTTAAGGAAATACTTGTTCAACTTGGGCTACTGAGAGACTCAATACGGAGTGAGCTTGAACGTCATTTGTTCATGTATATCCCTTTAGCTAAAGCCGAATATTGGCAAGCATCCGGCCCGTTTGGCAAATCATTTTTGCCCCCAGATGTAGGGGCGGCACAATGGGAGATTGATGAAGCGGGAAATTGCTACACGGCTGGGCGAAACACTGCGTGCGTCTTTCATTCGATGCGAGCCGCTGAGCACGGTTTGCGCAAGCTTGCAAGAAAGCTTCGCGTAAAGCTCACTCACAGCGGAAAGGCGATGCCAATAGAGTATGGGGATTGGAATGACGTAACAACTGCGATCAAGAATAGGATCGCTGAAGCACGCAAACTTCCACGTGGAGCGAAACGCCAGGCAAAATTAGATGCCTATTCCGCCGCCGCCGACCATTGCGAGTACATGAAGGAAATTCGCAACAATATATCCCACGCTCGGAAGTCATATAAAGACGGTGAAGCACTGGACGCCCTAAGGCAGGTTCTCGCATTTATGCAATTCCTTGGGAAGGGAATGCGGTAGTGACGGGGTGGACTGATTTAGATATGATAGGAGTAGACTTACTTTACGATGAAAGCGAAAACGAACCCGGAATTCGATGCCTTCACGAACGCTGTGGATCGTCTATTGGCCGTGCCACACAACGAAATTCAGCGCCGCGAAAAAGAATATCGCAAACAAGTAGAACAGAATCCGCGAAGACGCGGACCGAAGCGGAAGATCAAACCTTCCGCTTCCCCCGGCCTTGGCGACGCTTAGAATGGCGTCGTAGAACCATCCTTGTCGGTCAGGTGATTGTAGGTCAGTCGCTTGCCGCTAATCTGCGAGACTACCGCGCTGAATCGATCCGAATCATTCATATTTTTTCGATTGTTGTAGCGGAAAGCCTGTTCGTCAATATAGCGGAACAAGTGGAATGGCTCGACGCTGACGTAGGTCCCGTGAAGGCCGCGCTTCAACAGGCTCCAGAAGTTCTCAATTGTGTTTGTGTGTACGTTGCCGCTCACGTATTCGACCGCATGGTTGATTACTGCGTGATCGTAGCTGTCGGACAGTCCTACATACGACTTCAATTCATCACTGAAAATTGCGGAACCGGCTTCGACGTTTTCGCGGATCGCTTCTTGGAGTTCCTTCCTACGGCGCTTATCAACGTGCATCGCGCGGATTTTACCGTCACGCTCGACCATGCCAAAGACGATTGCTTTGTCGGCTCCGCCAGTGCCGTGAATCTTTTCCGCGCGCTTGTTCTTGTGCATGTTGCGCGACTTGCCGCCGATGAAGGTCTCATCGACTTCCACTTCGCCACCCAACTTGCCGCCCTGAGTCTGCATTGCCAGCCGGATGCGGTGAAGCATGAACCATGCGGTTTTCTGAGTGACGCCGATCGCGCGGTGAATCTCCCAAGAGCTTATGCCGTTCTTGCAATTGGTAATCATCCAGACGGTAGGAAGCCATTTGTCCAATCCCAATGGGGAGTCTTCAAAGATAGTCCCGACTTTTACGCTGAACTGTGCTTTCGGATGACGAGTCTTACACTGCCAAAGACGGCGCGAGGGAACAAAGCTCGCGTCCTTGGAACCGCAAGTAGGACATACGACGCCTTTCGGCCATCGGCGCGCCACCAGATAATTCAGGCAGTTGTCGGGGTCAGCAAAATAGACGATCGCTTCTTGAAGACTTTTGGGTTCGCTTGCCATGAACAGATATTAGCGGAAACGGTCTGATGAGTCAAGTATATTCTTGCCCTTATTTGGGTACCGTCTTGCTGAGCAAGAGGATCGGTATCGTGTTCGCACAGCGAACCTGGCGCGGCGTGCTAGACAAGTGAGCGCCACCACTTAAAGCAGCGCGAAGGGGAGCCGCATGGGTAGCCGGGCGATTCTCCGCGGCTCAATCGGCTCGCGATCCCAACTGTAGATTTACCTGCCCAAGGGTGAATTTGAGTCTCCTGCAAGCAGCTGCGGGAAGAGCTGACGGAACGACCACGGTGCGCCGGCTGCAACCCGATCGAAGCGGAGCACTACGTCAAAGCGCTGTCCGTCCCACTTTGATGGTAGACCCGGTAGGGTCTGATCCTTCGCTATCTGCGGGAGGATGTCGCTCACAATGTGCTTGTGTTCCCAGCAAACTAATATTACTCCGGTCAGCTCTGAGATTTCGGACACCAAGTCGGCTTCCTGCCCCACTCCCCACTTTGTGATGGGCTCCAGAAGGAGCCTATCGCAAAGAGGTTTAACGGTCTTAAAAGGACGCTTGCTTCGTTCGTCCTCAGACCCGATCGGATCATCGTCTTGACCCGGATCAGCTGCGTATACAACGCCAGGCCGCGGGTAATCATTGCCGCCCAAACCAGCTCCGAAGAGCGCAGCCCAAGCTCCCGCACGCTGCCATCCTCGCACGACAAGAGACTTATCGTCCTGGGTTCCCTCGATGGTCAATCCAGGACCGAGCGCGTTCTCGTTTGGCTTCTCTGCATGACGGGCGATAAGAACTGTTAAGGCTGACATAGAATGTTTTCCTCCCTTCGAATCTCTACCAGTGCGCGCCCTTTAGCTTGCAGCAAGGAGCCATAGCAGCATAGCTCCCAGCCTCGCGAATCTGGCGCAAGATGAAAAGCATATCCTGCTTGCATGTTAGAGTTCCGAATAGCGCGCAATTCGACAGCGCCTCGAACTCTTGAGGGGTTATCTTCAGGCGCTCGACCAATGCATGGTCCTGTTGAATCTGATCGAGGATCTCGCGCTGTCCCCGCGGCGCAAGGTTCAGATTCAGAGGATTTTGGATATCCGCCTTCAACAGCCGAACTTTGACGTTGAGCACGGCTTAGTGCAAGAATAACGGGGCATCAGCTGCAGGCGGACTAACGGCCTTCATCGAAAGCTTTGGCTGGAGAGCTTTGCCCGCTTGTTCGTGAATTGATCGACACTGGAGCGGTAACGCTTTGGCCGATCTCACGCTTCACGCAGACGATCGCGGGTATCGCCGCGGCGGCGCCTGAAAGGCGATGCTCTGGCACGGCGGTGCAGACGTCGAAATTTTCGAGCGGCATCCCGCCCCATGGGAGACGCGCGGTGCCTGCATAGCTTTTAGTCCTTTGATATTTCAATAATGAAGGAACGCCCCGATGCGAATAATCAGAGCTGTTGCGGCGGCTGTAACTGTTCTTCTCATCATCGGATATGTTGGTCCCTCATCGTTTCGTGGCACACTGGCAGCAGCCCAGACCACGACTGCTACTTCAAACGTGGCCGTGGGTCCTCAATACGACTCGACCCACGTTTATCTTGCGCCAACCGAATTCGACCGTTTTGTCGCCAGCGTTATTGCCACTTTTGGCGGAACGGCCTCAAAGAAAGGCGTCTTCACAGTAACCCCAACTCCGAGTAAGACGATGTCCCAATTGCTACTCACGCCGGTGGGGACCTTTTCCGTGTTCGGTTTCGAGACTCCTATCCCATATCCATTTGGCTCAGAGCGGACGGGTTATCTTGTGAGCGACATGGCTTCGGCCATCAGCGCTGCTCACGCGACGGGCGCGAATATTCTCGTCAGTCCGTTCCACGATCCGATCGAGCTAGATGCGATCATCCAATGGCCAGGCGGCGTGAACACACAGCTCTACTGGCATACGGTCACGCCGTCCTACGCAGCCCTCCAGATGATCCCGGAAAACCGTGTTTACGTGTCCGAATATGCGGTGAACGCTTTCATTGCCAGTTTTCGGGCGTTCTCTCACGGAGAAGTCATTTCGGATGATGCACATGCACCTGGCGTCGAAATCGGGCGTCCTACTGATACTTATCGCCGAATCCGGGTGCAGTCGAAATTTGGAAAGGTGACCGTGCTCGTCACGGATGGCCATCTGCCGTATCCATATGGACGAGAGATGACCGGATACGAGGTCGCTAATCTCTCGGATTCCCTCTTCAAAGCTAGAGCCGCCGACGTAGCGGTCCTTGTCGGCCCCTACAAAGCCGACGATCGGAACGCAGCCATGGTGCAATTCCCTGGCGGCTATATCGCCGAGATCCACTCGCTGTTCAGCAGACAAAATTAAGCATCCGCAAGTTAAGATCGTCGATGGAGTCGAACTCAGTTCGATACCTCTGGATCATTACCCGAATCAATTTCATCGGAGCTACGCTACGTCGTTCGCGCAGAAAGGGAATGGCGCTGAAAGCGGTGTCCTGGCGAAGGCTTTTAGCTGAGGGCGGTGCGAAGGGCACCGGCTCGATTCTCGACAGAGAGAACCGAGCGTAAATGAGCTGCTGACGGCCGAATCTAAGCTTCTCCGGTTGTGGCTACCAAAAATTCCAAAAGCAGCGAAAAGTCTAGAGTTTTGATAATCACCACCGTAGTGTCGCCGGCATGCTTAAGCTCAAGCGATCGATCGTTTCTCGGCTTGCCCACCGATTCCGTAGTCGGGCGGTTGTGGAACTAGAGAATCTCGCCCTGCGTCATCAGCTACACTTTCTTCGCCGTCAGCGGCCTGGTCGGCTGCGCTTCTTTACTTTCGACCGGTTGCTCTGGGTCTTGCTCTATCGATTGTGGCCGCGTTGTTTGGAGACGATGGTGTTGGTCAAGCCGGCAACCGTGATCCAGTGGCACCGTCAGGGATTCCGCCTGTTCTGGCGATGGCGTTCGAGATCTGGGCGGCCGTCAGTGGAACGCGAGATTCGCGATCTGATTCGGCAAATGAGCAGCGCCAACCCGCTGTGGGGTGCGCCCCGGATCCACGGTGAGTTACTCAAGCTCGGCATCGAGGTCAGCCAAGCGACCGTCGCGAAGTACATGCAGCGAAGGCGGGGAACACCTTCTCAAAACTGGCGCAGCTTCCTGAGGAATCACGCCCAAGGCATCGCTGCGATCGATATGTTCGTTGTGGCGTCCGCATCGTTCCGGCTGCTCTACGTGATGATCATTCTGACCCACCATCGAAGGACTATCGTCAGCGCCGCCGTCACCGAGCATCCGACCGCAGCCTGGCTCTCGCGCCAGGCGATCGAAGCCTTTCCGTGGGACACGGCGCCCCGGTATTTGCTGCGCGACCGCGACGCATCGTATGGCTTGGAGTTTCGCAGTCGAGTCGAAGCAATGAACATCACGGAAGTCATCACGGCACCGCGATCACCTTGGCAGAACGCTTACGTCGAGCGCGTGATCGGATCGATACGGCGCGAGTGTCTGGATCACCTCGTGATCTTCAACGAGCGTCATCTGCGCCGTGTCATGTCTTCGTACGTCGACTACTACCAACACACCCGCACGCATCTTTCGCTCGACAAGGATTGCCCCGACTCTCGCCCGATTCAGCATCGCAGCGCCGGAAGAGTCGTCGCCATTCCAAAAGTCGGTGGCTTGCATCATCGCTACGAACGTCTCGCCGCCTGATTCGTCTCGGACTCCTGCTCACCAATCGTTGCGCGGGCTGCCGCACAACGTCGTCTGAGGATCTATGCATCGGAGGTTTTTTCGATCTCGATCAGGGGACCAGCCGCTTGTGGTTCAGATAGCAGCCCATCATCTGAGCGCATCCATTTGATAGCAATTGTCTCTGCCGCTCAAATTCCGATTCAGACGGAATTTTTGGTAGGGACAGATATGGGTCCGCCACGTTCTCTGGCGAAAGCGGATTGAAGTCCGACGGCAATCGCGATTGCACGGCGGCGCTCGTCGCGTTCATGGCCGGGCAATTTATTTGCCGACTAGATGATAGAGATGAGCGATCTTGGTTTCCTGATATTTTGTCAGTCATGATCTGGTTCTCCTAGGCGTTAGGGCCGAGCGCCTGCAGCGCCTGATGAGAGCGCGCTCCTTGCGTGCGCGTTACTTCGTCGACCCTTTCATCTTCAGCGGCGCGTAATAGTGCTTGTCACCCAGTTCCCCCACCTCAGCGAAGAATTCCGGCCCCGCGGCTTTACCGGCCTGTTCCAACTCCCAGGTCTGACGCTTGAAGCTCCAGCTCTCTGGGCGCAGCCGGCGCGCTTCGGCGAAACATTTCAGCGCTTCGTCGCGATGGCCCTTCTCGAACAGATACTGACCGAGCCGAAAGTTGGCTGTCGCGAGCGCATCGGTGTCGTTGGGTCCGACAGCTCTGCGGCGCGCCTCCTCTGGAGGAAGCGCGAACTCACTCCGTTCGCCTTTTGCGACCCAGTCGCGAATCGCATCGACGTATGCGCGCCGCAGCCGCTTTCCTTCGTCGGTCGCTTTCTTCGGAACCTGGAAAGTCTTGGGATCCATCGCGCGAACGATGTCCTCGGCCACTCCTCCGGGCTCGGCCGGCCGCACAACGCGTCCCTTTTCATCGATCCAAACCACCATCGGTACGTTGATGAATTCGTAAAGCTCGCCAACGATATGCTTTTGATCGATCAGGCACGGATACTGCGGAACGCCCGCGCGGCTCGTGAAGCCGTCGTCCCATCCCATGCCGTCTTTCATCAGCGGCGGTAGCTCGATTGATGCGGGCCGAATGAAATCGCGAACCGCAGGCGCGCCGGCGCTATCGAGCGCGACTGCGATGATCGTAAAGTCTTGGTCCTTCAGCTCCTCGTAAAGACCCTGCCAGACTGGCAGGTCATGGCGGCATCCTCACCATGAGGCCCATGCCGCGAGGAGCACCTTCTTGCCGCGATAGTCGGAGAGGCGATGCATCTTGCCGTCGAGATCGGGCAGCTCGAAATCGGGAGCCTGCAGCGAGGCGAGAGAAGCGCGTCGCGTCGCAGCAGCTTCGCCGAAATACCATGCGCGGTTTTTGTGATCATGCACCACCGGTTGGCCGAGGTGGCGCGCGAGGGCCGAGAGGTTGAAGCTGCGCCCATGGTCGCGGACGAATTCAGTTGCGCGCCCCGGCGGAATCGGAATGCATACGTCGCCCATGCACGCCCCTTCGGGCTTCAGTTCCCATCCGCTTGCCCTCTTCAGATCGGCATTGCTGAGCCACAGGTTGTCGCCCTCGGCCTTCGCGCCACCGATCTCAGAAACGAGGCCTCCATAGATGATATCGGTCGCCATGTCGGTCTCCTCTTCGTTACGATTCCGCATCGTCATTATTACGGCGAATATGGAACTTTCGTCATTATTTGCAGAACTTCCTCCTCAAGAAGCTCTGGGAGGTGAGCCGCCCAGCGAACAAAGTCGGTATCCTTGCTGGCGACCGCGAGGGTAGAAGGCAGTGCGTTGGGATCGTCGATCTCCCAGAGATCGATAACAGTATTCAGGCGTCCGATTGCGTTTTCGTAGGCGCCGACCAGCTTCCATCCCGCCTTCTCAAGCACCGGCTTGAGATGATCCATCACCTCATAGAATTTCCGCTGCTGACCATATTTCACCTTTAGGGTGGCTAGAAGGTAGTAGCTCATCTGGTACCTCAATAACTCCTGTCTCAAAGCGGTTAGTAGTCGCGCAAACGCGCTCTCAACCCAGCGACCGCACTGCGTCCTTGCCGTCCCAAGTACGATGAGCATCGCGCATCATTTTGAAGAACTCGCGCGTGCCCGGAGCCGGTTTGAGTACTTCGACCAACGAGCCGGGTCCGCCGCCGGTGTCAGCGTAAATGACTTCGCCACCTCCCGGTACTAGCGCTTCCTGAACGATGGTTGATCCCGCGGTCTCGCAGACGCTCCGGGCGATATTCATATCGTCAACCAACACGCAGACATGGTGCAGACCTTCCCGACCTTCATCTCGCCAAGCTTTGAAAATGGAACGAGCATCGTTGTGCTGGCGAATGAGCTCGATCTGCATATCGCCCCAATAGCCAAGCATGATCGAGAAATCGATTTCGGCTGGTTCGCCGCGATATCGACTGCGATCGAGCTTGATGTGGTTAATCGCAAAAAACGGTCCGGCGCCTATGGTCTTCGTCCAGGAGTGCAACGCGGCCTCGAGGTCCGCCGGCACGTAGGCCATCTGCATTGCGTCTCCCAGCCTCGCGATCGACGTCGGTGTCTTCATTTGTCACTTTCTGAGGGTTGCTTGGCCCAGCCGATTCCGCGACGTAGTAGTTCGTAGAAGACAGGTAGTTTCCAGGCTCCACGTTCGATCTCCGGATACCAGTTCACCACCGGCCGCATGTCGTAATGACCGCGACAGTGGCCGAGCGTGAGATAAAGCACACCACCCTGACCCATCTGGTGGAGATAAAAGACCGGGTGCCGGGCTCGTTGCCAATTGCGCTTAACAAAGCCGACGGCTTCGCCCTGGAATTCCGTGTCGAGAAGAACATGCAGCTCTCCATATGTCTTTGAAAGATAGAGCTCGTCGGTCGTATCAAAGGGTTCGATGCCCGTCACCAGCGGATGCTCCGGATCAGCAACCGTCACTTGGTATGGCCCGATTGGCGGATGAGCGATGAACATCGAGCCGAGCGTCTCCATGAAATGCGGCGCCCAGTCGGGACTGTCAACTTCACCTGACTTCAGAAATCGAAGGATTGAGTTGGTGCCGTGGAGTGCAAACCAACGTCCACCGCGCTTAACAAAGGACCGCAATTGCTCTTGCCCTTCGAGCCCTGGAATCACATCGCATGTATAGCTTATCAGGAAGTGGGCGGAGGAAATTGCATTGGCATTCGCATAGTCCTCAAAGACCCGCACGCGGACGCGCTCATCCTCGGCCAGCAACTTCAGCAGCTCGAGCCTGGCAAAATCGATATCGTGGTACTTGCCACCGGCAATAAGAACACAATCGAGCCGATCGCAGGCTTGCTTCGCCACGACTACTGCGCCTTGGCTGCCATTTGTTGAGCATGCGCCATCGCAGGACTGGCGCCCTCAGAACCATTGGCCCGACGTACACCGATCCTTTCTAAAGGGCGCTCGGTGCAAGCATTGATGTAGTAGTCGATCCAATCGTGCAGCCGGTGCAGGCCTAACTCGTTCTTGCCGAAAACAAAATCTTTAGTGCCGCCGCTCGAAAGTCCACGTTGAATCTTCGCGCAAACCCAGTTGTCCTCATTCTGCACTGCGCTGACAAACAGACTGACGGCGGCGTCCATCATCGCGCGTTCTTCATTTGTTGCTGGCGGTTTCGGGTAGATGTGGTTTTGGATGGTGCGCGACTTGTCGGGAGTCGGACCAGGGAAGAGTTGCGATACCATTCCCCCGTGTTTCTCTGAGATCGCAAATGACGCATTAGGAAACACGGTACGGACAACCGTTATGCCTTCTTCGGTCTCCCACTCTTGCTGAGGTTTCTTCCTTAGTTCTGTTATTTTATGAGTAGGAAACCCAACTCTCTGATGCGGCCCGAACGAGTCGTAGGTCATGATATTCGTCATGACTTGCTGCGCGATCGTTTTTGGATGGAGAATCGCGAAGTGGTAGCCTTCAAGATATCCGTCGTGTGCCACCTTCCAATTCGAGGTCGGTAGTTCGTTCTGCTTGTACATATGCCAGCTCTCGAAGCCGAACGACTCGAGTTCGGGAAGCATGCCGCCTAGGTAGTCCTCGAGATCGATCGATGCGCCGGGCGTGAGAGACACAAAGATCAGTCCCGCGCGCTCCACCGACGGTAGCTCCGTGAGACCGCGCGAAGCTTTATCTATGTCGCCGAATTTGCGCCTGCCCGCGACGCCCAAGAGCCCCCCACGATCATCGTACGTCCAACCATGATAGGGACACGTGAACTGCTCGCATCGGCCTTTGCCTTCCTCGGTCAGCACTGTGCCACGATGCGAGCAGACCCCTATGAATGCCCGCACGAGACCATCCTGTCCTCGCACAATAAGGACCGGCACGCCGACGACTTCCACCGACTTGTAATCGCCGGGTTCCCGCATTTCGCACGTGAAAGCCAGCAACAACGGCAGACGCTTGAAGATGAGGTCGATCTCGCGTCGCCATCGCACTGGATCTACGTAATTTTCAACCGGGATGTACTTGACGTTTTCGGCTGAATCAGTCGTGCCGTTGTCAACGTGCGCCAGCAACCGTTCCACCAGATTGATGTATTCGGAACGCCTCATAGTATCCCTCCTACACGAAGACTCTCGCTTAACTAGCGAGAGATGGAGCGCACAGCCGTTCCCGAAGAGGGCCGATCATCGGCTAAGACCTTACTCCAAGTTGGCCCATCTTGCGGCCGTCGAACGTGATGAAGCGTTCGGGAGTAACGCACATCACGACTCGCCTCGGCGAATCGAGCATTCGCACAAAGGCAGCCTGCTGTTTTTCGTTACTCGGGACTAGGGCTGCGGCAAGCACGGGGTAGAACCATTGCTTCGTTCCGACATCTTCGAGAACTGTGCAGCGTCCTTTCACAGTAACGGTCGCCGGCGGAATTCGCGTACCAGCGCTTGATATCGCCACTGAAACCCGATCGTCGCGCCGCACAGCCCTGATCCGAGGACGTTGACTGCTCGCAGTGAGCCATATCTTGCAGTCTTGCCAGACGTAACTCATCGCGATTCCGATCGGCCAACCATCCGAGGTTCGCCAGGTGAAGACGCACTCGTTTTGAGTCTTCAGGAGCATCTCACGATCTTCGTCCGTCAGATTTAGATTTGAAACTTCCTCGTAGTTTTCCATGGTTCCGCTGAATCGTGTCCCTGATTCGTAGAAGTTAGTCGCTATTAGATCTTGAGCCACCTCGAGAGCGTTTCGTGAAAAGCGCGAATTTTCGTCTCTTGGTAGTTGGCCAGCGTGACAGTTTTTTTCTTGGCGGCTTTGAGCCCCAATTGCAATTTCGACAGATTGAAGGTGTCCTGGTTGAACACGCGCGCAAGGAAGCCAAGTTCCGGAGCCTCGCACCAATCGTCGTCCGGGCCTAGCATGTGGATCGGCGCCGAGGGCGGTTTCTCGCTTGGCAGGTACGGCGCGAGATACATGCACTCCATAATCGATTGATCTACTTCGGTCCCGTGGGGCCGGAATCGATAAACAATCCGGTTGTACGCGCCCCATGGATGAAAATTCGGGAAGACGGTGTAATAAAAGCTGTCCACGAGTTCGGCATCAGAGAGTTCATCGACTTGCGCGCCGAGCGCCGGGCGCAGCATCTCGCGGCCATTCATCGCCGCCGCGGCACGCGCCGTCAGCCTGCCGCCGATTTCTGCAAGCGGGGGTTCGTCAAGACGACGATCGACCATTGCATCGAACATCTCTTGTTCAGTCGGCTTCCATGACAGGTGCGGGCTGGGAGTGCCGTTGGCGGTAATGGCGCGCGAGAAGTTGCCCCAAACATCGTATTGGGAGTTCGCGTCGCCGATACCGGGGAGCAACTGCGGATGGGTCGCGACGACGTGGAACGCCTCCATGAATGCCTCCTGCGCGACTTTCCAGTTGCAGCGCAGGATTTTCCCTACGTGTGCCTGCTTGTAGCGCCGTTCAAGGGGCCAGCGCCGGAACTGATCAGTCAGTTCCGGTCCAATGAAATCGTCAAGCGATTCGGCCTGCTGATCGGGATTGATGAAAACGAACCCACCCCATCTCCCGACTTTAGCTTCAGGCAGACACCACTCCGACGGTCGAACGTGAGGGAAGTCCCACTGACAAGGCACATGTTTGAGCGTCCCGTCGATATTCCATGCGAACCCGTGGAACGGACACCGAAGCTCGGTTGCGCGAAAGCTGCCCGACTCGCGCAGCAGACGACCACGATGAAGACAGGCATTGTAGAAGGCTTTGAAGCTATCGGGCGCCGTCCGGACGACCACGAATGACATGCCCGCTATGTCGTAGACGATGTTGTCGCCGACATTCGGAATATCTTCCTCGCGGCACGCCACTTGCCAAATCCGCTTCCATAGCCTCTCCACTTCGAGATCGAAGAAGTCTCGCGATAGGTAGCGTTCGATGGGAATTTCGGAGGGACCAGACTTGATCGGATTGGTACGGCGCAAGACATCGGGCACCGAATGAGTATCGGTGTCGAGGAGCGCCTGATAGCTCAGCCAGCTCGGCCGCTCATCTCCAGTTTTCACGGCTGTTCCTATGCGCGCCTCCGCAGTGCTTTTCGTCCCTTCCATAGTCAGGCTTCCTCGCGATCGCGCGGAACGTGACGCGACCGGTAACGCGAGTTCAGATCGGACCCGCCTATCCATCCGCACAGATGAGGATCAGCAAAATAGAGCTCGCCGGAGAGGTAGCTGCCGTCAGGCCGGAAGAAGCCCGTTTTACCGTCGCGTCCTGTCACCCGAACGACGCCGTTCGCCTCGAGATCATACAAAGCGCCACTCAAAGGATGCCGAATTGATCGCATACAACTGTTTCAACTCTTCGCGGTTGAACGGCCCTCCGTTTTACCGGTTTGCCCGCGCCCGACCAGTCGAACCTTTGCACGTCCGCGTGTGATAGAACGTCGCACCATGGTGCGGGCAAATTCGAGAAACTGCGCACGTTCGGCTGGGTCGGCAGGTTTGCTCCAGTAGAAAGTGTCGTAGCCGGTCATCAGAGCAAGCAAAGCGCGCGCGTGGCCCTCGGGATTTTCTGCGCCGGCTTCACGAAGCGCTTCTGCCATCGGCTCGCTGTAACGGAACTGGACCTGGGTATAGAACTTATCGACTGTGCCTTCGCGAACGCATTCCGCCCAGTATTCGATGAACGCCAGCGAAGCCTGCCACTCCTCGGTGGTGCGTATCAGGTAAGTTTCGAGCAGCCGGTCGATTCGCTTCATCGGATCCGGCTCGGAAGCCCGGATGCCGTCGAATACCCTCAGCATGCCGTCGAACAGCCGTTGCATCACGCATTGCATCAGCTCGCTTTTGTCTTTGAAGTAGTAGTGCAGGATCGACAGCGGGACTTTTGCTTCTTTCGCGACCAGGCGCAACGAAGTTGCCGGAAATCCGCATTTGCAGACGATGCGCAACGCCGCCGACTCGATCTCCTCCCGACGGATTTGATGCACTGCGGCCTTGAGTTTCGAATTGGCGTATCTAGGCAATGAGGTTCACCGATATGGACGCGCGTTCGAGTATCTAGGACACTCGACCTAGATAACAAACTGACCGTCCATGGTCAAGCGATCGCGTGAGGGGCAGTGGCTATTAAAATTACGAGGCGGTTGGCCTTCATCACCAAGAGACTTTGCCGCATCAGCGCGATGCCGCCATCGTCATCGCCCGCCCTCGTTTGCATCAACCCCAGATAAAATTCGCTGAGCGCCGCGAACCCGATCACCACGTTCCTAGCGTGCTCGATCGATGGCTCATAAACATCCGCCAGACAAATTGTGAAAGTTGTGGATTGGATCAGTTCACAGAGCTATCCACCTAGCGCGGAAAGTATTCATTGGAGAGCACTTCAGTTCAAGGGCGCCTACGCGTCTTCATGTCATAAAATATTCATTGACAATCTGGGTCGAATAGCAGTTGCTCCGGATGAATCTGGGATATATGTACTGAATCGTTTGTGCAATTCGAGTAAGGATTTCCACCTAAAGGAGGATTATGTATGAGCGACACAGGCTCCAGAGGAACCATCAGGCTGCCCGGTGATTTCTTTTTCAGGGAGGTTCCTCCCGACCATAAGGTGGCCCACACACCCCCGCCTCCCGCGCCACTTGGCCCACTGGCCGCATTTGCTGGAGATTTTGTAGGGAATGGCTTCAACACCATCTTCCGGCCCAACAACTCGGTCACGCCAACGCCGCTTCCGAATCCAATCCCCCCCGGCGACAACATTTTGGAACTAAACCTCACCTCTGAGGAGCTCGCTTTTTCCAAGAGCCTGGGCGCGGTTCCCAACCGGGGAACCACCCCACAAGGCGACATCTTCCTCAACGGGGTGCCGTATCTGCAGACCATCGACGATATTACTATCCACGGCGAAAAGACTGGTATTCACTTCGAGCCTGGAATGTGGATTCATGTACCGGCGACAACCGTCCCCCCGATCACGCAAGAAACGGTCGCCCGCTTGGCCTCCATCCCGCACGGCACCACGATCGAGGCCCAAGGCATCATTGCCACCGTCGCAGGACCGCCAACCATAAACCCTGTTGACATCACGCCCTTCAAAACGGCACCACCTAACAACAAGATCAAGTTCCCAAGCCAGACCGCCAGCAACCCAAACACGCCGAGAATTCCGCAAGATCTGACCAGCTTTATTTCCGCCGGCACCATTACGCAAGCGCTTTTGGACGATCCTAACAGTTTGCTGCGCAATCACATCAGCAAGCAAAAGATCATCAACACCATCGCTCTGATCACTTCCACGGCTCCACCGCCACCTCCGCCGCTGTTCGGGGGCGGAACCGATAACATTGCGTTCCTGTTGGGCCAGCCCGCGGCCACGGCCCCTAACGCCCAGGCCACGCAAATGACGGCCATTTTCTGGATCGAAACCGTCGAAGAGGTCCTTAACGTACCGGAGCTTATAGCCGGTCAGCACGTCATTCTCAAAGCCAAGCCAAGTATTCCTGGTCAGCGCGTAGCGAAATTCTCCCTCTCACCGCCGTTTGACGTGGATAAACAGCAGATTACGGTTCACTTCACGCAGATTCAATACACCCAGACGGTCATGCTGAATTTCGCCGGCCTCACTTGGCCCCATGTCTCGGTGAACACGCTGGTGCCTGAAGACCCCATCGTCGTTCCTGCCTCCCTCTTGAAAATGAAATAGTCGGGCGGACCGATGGTACGTCGAGTTCGGAAGAAGCGGCCAGGGACAAAGTGTTCGACGATCCTCGCGACTTTATGCCTGACCACGTTGCCTGTGTGTGGCGAATTACTGATTTCCCCAGAATCAGCAATTCGCCACACACAGGCTTGACCGCGGCCGCGGTGGTCGCCCGCTTTTCACTCTCATCGAACCGCTCGAGACGGCGGCTGATGATGCGCAAGTATCGCCTCCTCTACAGCCCGAGAAAGCGGCGGCGCCCCGGACCCAAAGGTTCCTCAAGAGAACTCATCGACCAGTCTGATTTGAACTGCTCTCCGATGGTCAAATTCCACCGATTTCGGGTCTCTCGGACTCGATTTGCAACTGAAAAAGTCTCATCTTCCTTCGGGTTTTCATCGAAATTCCCTACTCAACCGAACAGGGAATTGTTTTAAGGGAACAGGGAATCTTTTCGATGTAACAGGGAATTCAATTCGCCAGAACAGGGTAAGCCCTTGCCGGCATCATTGGCTAATATTTCGTACCAATATCTCCCCGCCATCGCACTAGACTTTAGCAGGGCCACCGAAAGATACTTTGTGCGAGTGCGCCCAGGAGGAGTCGGTGACCATTCGCGCCGATGACTTGGATCGATGCGCACACTCGATAGCGCGAGGTCGCGTAGAATCGAGCTTGTATTTCGACAGCTCGTACCTAGATGGGGTCCACCATGAAGGTTGCTGAGCACGGCCCAGATGTCACGAGCCTGCGCGCGCTAATCGATTCTCTACCCGCGCTGATCCATACCGGTCGTCCTGACGGGTACCTGGACTTCTTCAACCAGCGCTGGCTCCGCTTTTTTGGACTCCGATTCGAGGAGCTTGAGGGCTGGAAATGGACGTCGGCGGTGCACCGAGACGACGTGGCCGCGCTCATCGCGAGGTGGCGAGCATGCCTCGCGAGTGGCGAGCCACTTGAGTTTGAAGCGCGCGTGCGGCGGGCAGACGGGGAGTACCGATGGATGTTGCACCAGAAAGTAGCCGTGCGCGACCAGTCGGGCCACATCGTCAAATGGTATGGCACCAGCATCGATATCGATGATCGCAAGGAGGCGGAACAGAAGCTGCGGCAAGTGCTCGAAGAAATACGCGGGTCAGAGGCTAATCTTCGCCGGACCCTCGACACGATTCCGGCGCTTGTTTCGAGCTTTTTGCCGGACGGTTCGAACGAATGTATGAACCGGCGATGGCATGACTATACCGGTCTCTCCCCTGAACAAACCCAAGGTGACGGATGGCAAGAACCCATCCATCCCGATGATCTGGCGCCCTTAATGAATAGATGGCGCGAGGTGCGGATGTCAGGAGAGCCAGGGGAAAGCGAGGCGCGCCTTCGTCGGCACGACGGAGTATATCGGTGGTTTTTCGTACGCGCCGAGCCGCTGCGTGACGAGAGCGGCCAGGTCGTAAAATGGTACATCATCAGCACCGACATCGAAGACCGTAAGCAGGCAGAGGAGAAGCTGCGTCAGGACGAGCGCGAGCTCCGCCGGATCACTGACGCGATCGGCCAAATGATCGCTGTCCACGACCCGGAAGGAGAACCGATCTATGCCAACCAAGCCATGCTCGACTACACGGGGCTGACCATCGATGATGTGACCCGCCGAGAGGTTCGTGACCGGACCATTCATCCGGAAGATCTAGAGCGGTTTCAAAACGGACGGAACGCGGGGCTCTTGCGTGGCCTACCATTCGAAATTGAATTGCGGTATCGGAGAAAAGACGGCCAATATCGCTGGTTCCTCAATCGTTACAACCCGTTCCGCGACGAACAGGGACGCCTGACGCGATGGTACTCGACCCGAACCGACATCGAGGATCGCAAGCGGGCAGAGGATCGCACGAAGAACGAAAACGTCGCGCTACGTGAGGAAGTCGACAAGGCTTCGATGTTCGAGGAGATCGTCGGAACTTCGTCTACTCTGCAGGTGGTCTTAACTCGAGTCGCCAAAGTCGCCCCGACTGAATCCACGATCATTATCTCCGGCGAAACGGGAACCGGCAAAGAGCTCATCGCGCGTGCGATCCACAAGCGGTCGGCGCGATCGTCGCGGCCGTTTGTGAGCGTGAACTGTGCGGCGATACCACAATCGTTGATCGCCTCGGAGCTGTTCGGTCACGAGAAAGGAGCCTTCACTGGAGCGTCGCAGCGCCGTCTTGGCCGCTTCGAGATGGCCGAAGGCGGTACGCTGTTCCTCGACGAGGTCGGCGAGCTTCCTTGCGAAACCCAGATTGCTCTACTACGCGTACTTCAGGAGCGTCAGTTCGAGCGCGTCGGCGGTAATCAGCCAATTCGAGCAGACGTTCGCGTGATCTCTGCCACCAACCGAGATCTAAAAGCCGCCATCGCAACTGACGCTTTCCGCAGCGACCTATTCTATCGCTTGAGCGTTTTTCCCATCGACATTCCTCCTCTCCGGGAAAGGAGGGACGATATCCCGATCCTGGTCGAGTACTTCATCGACCGCTACGCGACCGAAGCCGGGAAGAAAATACGGTATGTCAGCAAAAAGACCATGGAGCTGCTTCAGTCCTATCCATGGCGCGGCAACGTCCGCGAGCTGCAGAATGTAATCGAGCGCTCTGTGATCCTTTGTGAAACGGAGACTTTTTCAGTCGACGAGAGTTGGTTGTCACGCGACACTGATCAGACCGAACCGGCGAGCCAGCCGCTAGTCCAAATGCTTGCGACCCAAGAAAAGGCGTTGATCGAAACGGCGTTGACTGAAACACGCGGCCAAGTGTCCGGCCCCACGGGTGCGGCTGCGAAACTCGGCATGCGTCCGTCCACGCTGGAATCCAAGATCAGAACATTTAAGATCAATAAACACCGCTTTAAAGCCCCTGGCGGAGGGTCCTACTGAGTCCTCGCGATCCACTCGCGGAGGTAGGCGGGGCAATTCTCAAATTTGATACCATCCGTATTCCAACGCGCGAGATCCGCCACCACCTCCCGATCGACCCGCTTCACTTCTCGCAGATCCAATACGATCGGTAGAGCCTCTCCTTCGAAGGCCAGTTGTAATTCTGCGGCATGCTCGGGGTCTATATGACCGCTGAGCGTGAAGAGGACGAAGTCCGCATTCGCTGACCTGACGATCTTCAGCATCGATTTTTTTTCGCGCTACACGTCTGGAAGAACTTCAGCGTAGAGTCCTTCACGAGCTCGCTGATGTTCATAGAGCCAAATGCGTGCCACGACGCGCCTCCGCACAAAACGCCTTCACTTATGCCAGACATCGCCGCGGCCGCGACAATAACGAGCGCCAGCGAAGTCGTGAGTCTTCACGAATTCGCGAAAATTCGTGAATAGGTGTTGGCCACTCCCTGGCGGTGCGCTCTAGGAATCGAGGAGAAGTTGCGAGCTGGCGATGGGTACGACGCTTGCACAACCCTCGTTCGTCTCAACGATCAGAATCTAACTCACTTAGAAGAGGAGTCGCTCATGTCTAAGACGAAACGAACGGAGAAAGGGTTGCTCACACCCGATAACTGCGTCGTCACCCTAATCGACCTTCAACCGCAGATGCTGTTTGGCGTCTCCAGTTATGATCGTCAGTCGATCATCAACTGCAACACCGCGCTGGCCAAGGCTACCAAGGTATTCAATGTCCCGGTGGTCCTCAGTACCGTGGAGACGAAGAGCTTCAGCGGAATCATCTGGCCGCAGGTGCGGGCCGTCTTTCCCGAGCAGCCGTTGATTGAACGCTCATCCATGAATTCCTGGGACGACAAGAATTTCGTCGCAGCTATCGAGAAAACCGGCAAGAAGAAGATCGTTCTGTCCGGGTTGTGGACCGAAATCTGCGTCGCGCTGCCAACTATCCAGGCGATCCACGACGGCTACGAGGTCTATGTGGTGGAGGATTGCTGCGGCGATGTCAGCCAGCTCGCGCACGACAACGCCATGAAGCGCGTGGTCCAGGCTGGAGCGAAGCCGGTCACGTCGCTCCAAGTAATGCTCGAGTGGCAGCGTGACTGGGCCGAGCGCGACACCTATGACGCGGTAATGGACATCGTGAAGACTCATTACGGCGCATACGGAGCCGGTGTCGAGTACGCGTACACCATGGTCCACGGCGCGACGCCAACAAAGTTCCCCGAATACGTAATACCGTCGTCGGCTGCTGCACATAGATAGCGGCTTGAGCTGGAGTGTCTTTGCGAAAGGTCAATAAGGAGCCACGCATGGAACCCGACTGTATATTGCACAACGCGAGGATAGCGACGAATGGAGTTCCGTCGTTTGTCGAAGCGCTCGCTATCAAAGATGGCAAAATCAGCGCTATCGGTTCGGCTGATGAAATCCTGCGGCAACGTGGACCGGCTACGAAAGTGATCGACTGCGGTAGCCGCACGGTCATCCCCGGCCTGAATGATTCGCATATGCATCCGATCCGAGGCGGGCTTAACTACAACATGGAGCTGCGTTGGGATGGTGTGCCATCACTGGCCGACGCGCTGCGCATGCTCAAGGAGCAAGCGGCCCGGACACCTGCCCCGCAGTGGGTGCGTGTCGTGGGCGGATGGACGGAGTTCCAGTTCGCGGAGCGACGGATGCCCACGCTGGATGAGATCAACGCGGTTTCGCCGCACACTCCGGTCTT
Source organism: uncultured delta proteobacterium (assembly GCA_963850125.1). GTDB lineage: Bacteria > Desulfobacterota > Binatia > Binatales > Binataceae > Binatus. The sequence continues at coordinate 795,423 of CAWKKB010000010.1, forward strand.
TGTGCTCCATTTGTACGATCGTGCGCTTCTAAATGCGGCTGCATTACGGGCCGTCGGGTATACCAAAGATATTTCTCCTCCGCCTGCCGGCGAGATCCAACGCGATCGCCACGGAAATCCAACCGGGCTGCTGATCGCGAAACCGAACGCAATGATTCTGTATGCAACGCTTGCCAAAGGCCCGAAGCTTTCACACGAAGACCAGTTGAACTCGACACGGCTTTTCATGCGGGAGCTCAACCGCTTCGGTATCACGAGCGTAATCGATGCCGGCGGTGGCTTTCAAAACTATCCCGATGACTATGCGGTGGTTCGTGAACTTCATGAGCGGGGCGAGCTTACGGTCCGCCTTGCGTACAACCTGTTTACTCAAAAGCCAAGGGAGGAATTAGCGGATTTCCAGTCCTGGACGCGGATGACGAAGCCTGGTGCTGGCGATGACTTCTACCGGGTGAACGGTGCGGGCGAGATGCTGGTCTACTCAGCGGCAGACTTCGAGGATTTCCTCCAGCCGCGTCCGGATATGCCGGAAGCGATGGGAAAAGAGCTGGAGGCGGTGGTTCGGCATCTCGTCGAGCACCGCTGGCCCTTCCGTCTGCATGCGACGTACGACGAAACAATCACGCGTGCTCTGGATGTGTATGAGGCCGTCAACCGCGAGATCCCATTCGATGGTCTTCACTGGTTCTTCGATCACTGCGAGACGATCTCGGATCGCAACATCGAGCGAATCAAGGCATTGGGCGGCGGCATAGCCGTTCAGGACCGGATGGCCTTCCAGGGCGAGTATTTTGTCGATCGCTATGGGGCGCAGCAGGCGCAGCGCACCCCGCCAATCCGAAGGATGCTCGAGTTGGGCGTCCCCGTAGGGGCGGGTACGGATGCCACGCGGGTATCGAGTTACAATCCCTTTCTGTCGTTGTATTGGCTGATCACGGGCAAGACCGTGGGTGGAATGGCTCTCTACCCAGAGAGCAATCGACTCGACCGGAGGGACGCGCTTCGTTTGTATACTGCTGGAAGTAGTTGGTTTTCTTCCGAGGACGGTAAGAAGGGCTTAATCGTCCCGAAGCATCTGGCCGACCTCTGCGTGCTCTCCGCCGACTATTTCACTATCCCCGAAGAGGAGATCAAGCGGCTGGAGTCCGTGCTTACGATAGTCAATGGCAAGATCGTCTATGCCAATGGCCCCTTCGCAAAGCTGGCTCCTCCGCCACTGCCAGTGAGTCCAGATTGGTCACCCGTGAAGAAATACAGCGGCTATTTTAACCAGCTCTCGACTGGCCAGGTGCGAAACCAGGAAACGACGATACACTTGTGCCAGCCGCGCCGGAAATTGTGGCATCCGGGCCACTGGTGGGATTTTGGTTGCGATTGTTTCGCTTTCTAAAGGAGAACCTCCTATAAAGGAGTACCTGCTCTAAGGACTTACTATGACTAGCTCTATCATCGGACTCCTACTCGGGTTCGTGGTCGGGGCCGGATGTCGTTTCTTCGACATCCCGTCGCCGGCGCCCCCACGGCTGATCGGCGCAGGAATGCTGCTCGCAATGACTCTAGGCTTTGTCGCCGCCGGGCATGCCTTGCCGCCCTCAAAATTGGCGAGGAATGAAGTCCCGGTTGTGAGTTTCCTAGGTAAGGCGGCAGCCGAATTCGAGCCCTGGTAACAGCTCGAAGGCGAATCGGAGGCACTATGAAACCAGTTATCGGTCTTGTGTTGGCATTCACACTGGGATTCGCCTGCCGCGCATTTGGAATCCCATCGCCGGCTCCGCCATTGGTCCTTGGCGCCTTGCTGGTAGTGGCGATGACAGTCGGTTATATCGCCGTTGATCGATACACAATGTCGCCCGCACAGCACAAACCCGACTGCGGTGGACCGAGTGGGCTCACTGCATCGCAGATGCAGTCCAGGGGCGGCGCGGAGCGTTGAAAGATGCGAGCACTGCAATTCAGCGAATTTGGTCCGGTTTCCAATCTACGCTTGACTGAGCTCCCGGATCCCAAGGCCGACGCGCAAACCGCCGTTGTGAAGGTTGCGGCGGCCTCGATCACGCCAAGCGATGTCAAGAACGTCCAGGGCAAAATGGAACACACAACGTTGCCACGCGTCCCTGGGCGTGACTATGCGGGCACTGTGGTCTCGGGTCCAAGGGAATGGATAGGTGTGGAGGTCTGGGGAACCGGTGGTGAGATAGGTTACTCGATCAACGGCTCTCATTCTGAGCTTATCGCCGTTCCGATAGCGAGCCTTCGACGGAAGCCGCAGTCGCTATCGATGCAACAGGCCGCGGCGATAGGCCTCACTTATCTGGCTGCCTGGCTCGGGCTGGTCGAATATGCGCGCCTTGCTCCAGGCGAGACGTTGTTGGTCATAGGCGCCAATGGAGGCGTTGGCAGTGCGGTGGCACAGGTTGGTAAGTGGCGCGGAGCCCGCGTTATCGGGGCCGATCGGCAGAAGCGCCGGGAAGATGTGTCGGCGACAACGGTCTTTGATGAGTTTTTCGTTCTGGAAGCCAAGCCGCTCGAAGAGCGGGTCCGCGTAGCGACAAACGATCGAGGAGCCGATGTTGTGTTTGACACCGTCGGAGGAGCGATGTTCGAGCCCGCCGTGAAAGCGCTGACCCATCGGGGCAGACAACTCGAGATCGCGTCGACTGGTGACCGCCGCGTCAGTTTCGATCTCGTCGACTTTTACCACAACGAAACTCAACTGTTCGGAGTCGATACGCGCGCCCGTGATGCAATCGAATCCGCTGTGTTGCTTGAGGCTCTGGTCCCATTCTTCGACCAGGGTACATTTCAAGCCCCTCCAATCGACAGCGTGCTTTCCCTCGCCGATGGGCGCGCCGCGTACGACAAGGTGGATCGCGGACAATTACGCGGGCGTATCGTCCTCGCGCCTTGAAGGACGAAACGAGCATGGCCGCTTCCTTACGGCAGTCGACGTGCGCCCAGCGCCTGAGATTAGTGGGGACGGTCGCCCTCGCAGTCCTGACAATATTGGCGTCCTCCAGCTATACAAAAGCTCAGACACCCCAGCCGATGCCGCCTGGGCCGCCCGAGAATCCTGCTCGGCCTCCCTTATCGCCGAATTATCAGGGTGAGCAAGATTGGTCTTTTCTCAAAAATCCGGCGAACCGCACCGATTTATGGGATCCGCTGAAGTACATTCCGCTCAATCAAGACGGCGATGACTATCTGACGTTTTGGTTCGAAACCCGATCGAGCTATGAATGGTTCCAAAACGAAGCGTGGGGTGCAATTCCGCAAACCATCAGCGGCTATTACCTTCAACGCGTGATCCCCGCAGTAGGTCTGACTTTGGGTTCGCATGTCCGCCTGTACACCTCATTTCAATATGACAAGGAGATGGGTAACAACGCGGGGCCACGGCCCGGTGTCGATGAGGACCAGGGCGACTTCCATGAAGCGTATCTCGATCTAAGCACAGGGCTCGACGACCAACGTTCGCTGACCTTCCGCCTCGGACAGCAGGAACTCGTTTACGGAACTGGCAGGTTGATCGACAACAACGAGGGCCTCACGGTCAAGTCGAGTTTTTACGGCGCCAAACTCATCGCGAAAACGGAGACGCTTGAGCTTGACCTGTTCGCCGTTAAGCCAACGGACTTGAACAATGGCACGCTCGACGATCGGCCCAGCTCGCAGGAGACGTTCTGGGGAGCATATGGCACGGTTCCGGTGCCCCTTATCGATAGGGTCGGGCAAGCCGACATCTATTACTTGGGAATAGATAACACGCGCGCGGTCTATCAGCAGGGAAGTGGGCGCGAGATCCGTCACAGTATCGGCACCCGGTTGTTCAATCACCAGCCCGGGGCTCCCTTTAACCAACCGGGCTGGGACTACAACTGGGAGTTGGTCTATCAGCTCGGCACGTTCGCGGAAAATTATATCAACGCTTGGACTGTTGCGACTGAAACGGGCTTTACGTTCCCGGTGCGCTGGTGGCCAAGACTTGCATTGCGCGCCGACGTCGCGAGTGGCTCTCAGCATCCTAACGGTGGAACACTGGGCACGTTCAACCCTCTATTTCCTCGCGGAGCTTATTTCGGTCCGAAGCTTGTTCTGTTCGGTCCCTACAACATTTTCGATGTGCATCCAGTTTTGATGTTCACGCCGCTGCAAAATGTCTCGGTTGCTTTCGACTGGGACTGGTTCTGGCGCGAAAGCCTCGATGATGGCGTTTACCTCATCGGAGCGGGTCAGCCTGGCGGTCTGGCGAGACCTAGCAACGGAAGTAAGGCGAGGTACATAGGCAGTCAACCGAACTTTGAAATCCTGTGGGCGCTCGATGCGCACACGACTATCAACATAGATATGGCAGGATTTCTTACCGGCGGATACCTGAAAGATACCGGCGCAGCGGGTAACGTCGCGTTTTCCAACGTCGGGATCGACTACAAGTTTTGATGCCCGCGACGGAATCCAAGCGAACAAACTTATAGCCGGCGGGAGGGTCTAAACAAATGGCAGAAGAAAAGAAACTGAGCGGACCTGATTTCACCGAGGGAGTCTCTCTGACTGAATTTAGCGACGGGGGCATGCTGCAAGGCCACACCCAAGGCGAGTCCATACTGGTAGCCCGGCGCGCCGATACCTTCTTCGCTATCGGCGCATCCTGCACCCATTATGGCGCCCCGCTGGCCGAAGGCCTGATGGCTGACGATACCGTCCGATGTCCGTGGCATCACGCCTGCTTCAGTCTTCGCACCGGTGAAGCGCTTCGCGCTCCGGCGCTAGACGCGGTTAGCTCATGGAAGGTCGAAATCAGCGGCGGCAAACTCTTCGTGCGCGAAAAGCGGTCGGAGAAAAAAGGGCCAGCCCGGTCCGTGACGGCGCCGGAGAACGTTATCATCGTGGGCGGCGGCGCAGCAGGCAATGCTGCGGCGGAAATGTTCCGGCGGGAAGGATTTTCAGGCGCCGTCACGATGATTAGCGCGGACGATTCCCTTCCGTGTGACCGGCCAAATCTGTCCAAGGACTTTCTTGCCGGTAACGCGACGGAGGAGTGGATTCCACTGCGCTCGATGGACTTCTATCGCGAGCACGGGATCGAACTGCTGCTTAAAACGCGGGTCGCCGCGATCGATCCGCAGGAGAAGAGCGTCCTTCTTGCCGACGGTGGCCGGCGCAAATTTGGCGCGCTGCTACTCGCGACCGGCGCCGAGCCCGTAAGACTCAATATTCCCGGCGCGGACTCGCCGCATGTTTGCTTGTGGCTACCTAAAACCCCGAACGCGCCGAAAAGGCTAGTGTTTTGCGATTGACCTCCTTAGTGTCGCCGGCATGCCTAAGCTCGCGCGTTCCATCGTCTCAGTTCTTGCTCGCCGATTCCGAAGTCGGGCGATTCTGGAACTAGAGAATCTTGCCCTCCGCTATCAACTACGCGTTCTTCGTCGCCAGCGGCCGGCTCGGCCCGGCTGTTTGCGTTCGACCGTTTGCTCTGGATTTGGCTTTACCGATTGTGGCCGGGCTGTCTGGAGGCGATGGTGTTGGTCAAGCCGGCCACTGTCGTCCAATGGCATCGTGAGGGTTTCCGCTTGTTTTGGCGTTGGCGGTCGAGATCCGGGAGGCCGTCAATAGATCGCGAGATTCGTGACCTGATTCGACAGATGAGCAGCGCCAACCCGCTCTGGGGTGCACCGCGAATACACGGCGAGCTGCTCAAGATCGGCATCGAGATCAGCCAAGCTACAGTTGCGAAGTACATGGTGCGAAGACGAGGTGCGCCTTCCCCGACTTGGCGAAGCTTCTTGCGCAATCAGGTCGAGGGCATCGCTGCCATCGATATGTTCGTTGTGGCGTCCGCTTCGTTTCAGCTGCTCTACGTCATGGTCATTCTGGCGCACGATCGAAGGAAGATCGTACGAGCGGCTGTAACCGAGCATCCGACCGCTGCTTGGCTCTCGCGCCAAGTAACCGAAGCATTCCCATGGGACACAGCTCCTCGCTATCTGCTGCGCGACCGCGACGCGTCGTATGGCTCCTACTTCTGCAACCGGGTCGAAGCGATGGGGATCAAGGAGGTCGTCACGGCACCACAATCACCTTGGCAGAACGCTTACGTCGAGCGAGTGATCGGTTCGATCCGCCGCGAGTGCCTGGATCACATCGTGATCTTCAACGAGCGCCATCTGCGCCGCGTCCTGTCCTCGTATGTCGACTATTACCAACGCACCCGAACGCATCTGTCGCTCGACAAGGATTGTCCCGACTCCCGTCCGATCATGCCACGCAAGATCGGAAAGGTGGTCGCCATCCCTCAAGTAGGTGCCTTGCATCACCGCTACGAACGCCTCGCCGCCTGATTCGTCCCGGACTACTGCTCCAAAATCGTGGCGCGGTGGCCAGTACGCGTGCGTCTGAGGATCTATGCATCGGAGGGTTTTCTATCTCGATCAGTGGTCGGCCGCTTGTGGTTGAGATCGCCGCCCGTCTCGCTTGCGCGCATCAATTCGATTGCGATTCTCGCAGGCGCTCAAATTCCGGTGCAGACGGAATTTTTAGTAGGTACACGTTGAAAAGTCTGGTGATTTATTTGGGTCGGTCGTAGTGTCGCCGGCATGCAATCACTCTTCTCGGAACTCTTTTCATGGCTCAGCTGTCGGTTTCGCGGCCGCGTAGAATTGGAGCTCGAGGTGATTGCGCTCCGCCACCAACTCGCCGTCCTGCGCCGCCAGCGGCCCGGACGCACCCAGCTTTTCTCGATTGATCGCCTAATTTGGGTCTGGCTCTACCGGCTGTGGCCGCGATTCTTGAAGGTGATCTTAGTGGTGAAGCCAGCGACCGTGATTCAATGGCACCGGCAAGGCTTTCGGCTCTACTGGCGCTGGCGGTCAAAGTCTGGACGGCCTGCTATCAATCGCGAGGTTTCTGATCTGATCCGGCAGATGTCCAACGCCAACCCGCTCTGGGGAGCGCCGCGCATCCATGGCGAGTTGCTCAAGCTCGGCATCGAGGTCAGTCAGGCCACTGTCGCTAAATACATGATGCCAAGGCGCGGCAGGCCTTCGCCGACCTGGCGGAGCTTCTTGCGCAACGAAGCTAACGGCATCGCCGCGATCGATATGTTCGTCGTGCCGTCTGCGACCTTCCGGCTATTGTTTGTGATGCTCATCCTGACCCACGACCGCAGGAAGATCGTGCGCCTCGATGTCACGCAGCATCCGACCGCAGGCTGGTTGTCGCGCCAAGTGACCGAAGCGTTTCCGTGGGATACGGCACCTCGCTTTCTCCTGCGCGACCGAGACACCTCGTACGGCTCAATCTTCCTCAAACGGGTGGAGGCGATGGGCATCACTGAAGTCATAACAGCGCCACGCTCACCATGGCAGAACGCCTACGTCGAGAGAGTCATCGGTTCGATTCGGCGGGAGTGCTTGGACGAAGTTGTCATCTTCAACGAGCGCCATCTCCGCCGCGTTCTTTCATCATACGTTGACTATTACCACCGCACTCGGACGCATCTATCACTTGACAAGGACTGTCCGCACTCGCGACCGATCCAGCCGCCCCGGAACGGACGAATCATCGCGCTTCCACAAGTCGGCGGGTTGCACCATCGCTACGAACGCCTCGCGGCGTGACGCGTCTCACAGATCGAGTTGATTTGGTGCAGCGAATGCCGCGGCGTCATCCGCATTTCCTGCTTGAAGCCTGTCCATCGTATCAGGGCGGCAGAAGGGCGCGATTTCGATCGTAGCCGGTTCCCGTTCGACCGGTGCGAACGACATTCGACCGTCGGACCGATTTCAAACTTTGGTTCAGATACAATTTTCAGTAAGCACACGTCCGTAGCGGATTCCCTGATCGCCTCGACGCTGGCCGTCTGCGGAATCGTAATGACGGCTCTGCCGGTCGTTCTTGTGGCCGGCATACTGACCGCCGCAGTAGCCTTTGCGTTCGTAGCAGATGTCGCGAAATTTCCAATATTGAGTCGCCTCAGGATTTCTTAGGAGCGCCTATAGGTTGCGTCCTTGGAGAGCCACTGCCGTTTTGCGGCCGTGATTCGACTTCGCCAGGATCGTGGTTAAATTTCGGTAGTAGGGCTCGACACCTCTATTGAGTCCGAATTTGATCCAGTACCATCGTGGTCCTTGTCGCCTTTAGCCACGGTTTCGCTAGACCAAGACGCTTTCCGCTCGGTTGAAGGCCTTGGAGCTTTTTCGAGACACGTCGGAGCGTCTCGGGAAGTTAACGGCATGGATCACGAAGAAATCAACGACCAGTTTGTACAGCACATCATCGATTCGTCGCGGCGCAAGTCTTTCGATCCTTACAAGGAAATCGATTGGAGCGTTCCATTCGACTACTCACACTTTTACATGCCGCAGGACATGATTTCTCTGTACGGGACGGCGCTGTGGGAGCAAATGACCCGTGAGCAGAGGGTAAGGCTCTCGATGCACGAGGCGTGCAGTGCGTTGGCGACGACAATCTGGTTCGAGAATCAACTATGCTTCAAGCTCTTGGATTACCTGATCGACGCGAGCCCGCTCGACCCCCATTTCTATTGGATGCAGATCGAAGTGGCCGACGAGTGCCGTCATTCAATGATGTTCGGCGAAGCAATCAAGCGTTGCGAGGTTCCCTGGTACAAGCCACGCTGGTCAAGCCTGATCACCTTTTTCAGTAAGTACCTGACCTCGAGAGTCGCGATGATGCTTAGCACGCTCGCCGCCGAAGACGTCACCGGGTACCTGAACAGCCGCACCGCGCAGGATCCAGAGTGCCATCCTGTGATGCGCGAACTGTCTAAGATTCATATCATCGAGGAAGCGCGGCATCGCGGTTATGCGCATCACTATCTCAAGCAGAACTGGCCGCGCGTCGGAAAGTTTGCGCGGTCGATGGCGCGCCATTACGGATTGCTCGCGACCAGGATCATAATCGGGCAATTGGTACATCCAGATATTTACAAGAACCTTGGGTTGCCGCGTGAAGCTCGCGAGATGGCAAGGAACAATCCGCATCGCGCACGGATCAAACGCGAGATGGCGGCGGAGTTGGTCGAATTTCTGACCGCAGTAGATATCGTCGATGAGAAAGCCGTGCCGAATTGGCGTGCAGCCGGCCTGATGGCCTGATCCTTCACTGTAGCTGCTCAAAACCTGACCGAGCCTGTAGACGCACTTAAGGGGGATGCTGTCATTCGGGCTATCCACCGCTTTTCCATTCGCCATCATCCAGGCCGCTCGGCAGCAAGGAAAGGTAGCAGCCACTTACTCCGGTGTCGGATAACGAGACGACAAAACGCTAGCGGCGCGCGAGATCTAACGCGGAAAACTGGTCGATTGTCGGTGAAGGAATGCGTCCGGCGACTGTGTGTTCTTCGGCTACAAGTTTCGGCTGCGCAGGTCGTTGGTGCGTCACTATTTGTGGTTACAAATCTTTTCCGGGTGGCTGTTAAGCGCGATTCTGATCGCCGGCGTCTCCGGCCTCATGAGAGGCGATTGGGGTGGACCCTAGCGTCATCTTACTTGATCCGCTCCACGATCGACGATGATGACATCAATGGACTCGCGCCGGCCAGAAGGTCCTCATCAACGGCGCCGGACCGATCCGAGGCTTACGCTTACCTATCCACAGCGGGCAAGCAGAGTCTGAGCCATTTCGATATGCCGGGGCATTCCGATAAGCTCGTAACTCTCCAGCGCTTCGTTGAGTAGCATCTGCGCCTTTTCGCGATCTCCTGTTGCGGTGCGGTCCAGCAGCATCATGGCATGAAAACGCCGTATCTCGGTCTGCTCGAGCTGGTTCGGAAAAGCTTCGGCTTGTTCCAAGCCGATGCGAAAGTCCTCCTCTGCCACGTTCCAGTTACGCGCGGCTGCGGCCGAGATTCCAGCGACCGTGCGCGGAAAACGAGACAGTATCTGAACAAAAATCGTTCCCGTATGGATGAGTTCATGGACATCGGGGTAAAGCACTGCGGCTTGCTCGCGTTCGCCGAGTACAAACAGCCCCTCAATGGCGGCGAGCAGCAACATCCACGAACCATAGATGTTCGTTTTCCCCGCGCGCGCAACCATTTCACGGTGACCGTTCATCAACGCCAGCGCGCCCTCTCGATCGCCGGAGTACGCCATGAGGCGGAAGCGCACTGCCACATTCATCGCCTGGACGTGGCCTGGCGCTTCAGGTGACCAGGCAGACTCGGCATGGCGGAGCGCCTGGTCCCACTTTCCACTGAGGAATTCGGCCGTGCTCAACTGCGCGGCGGACATGAAAAACGGGTTCATGCCCGATTCAGTCTGCGCATCAAGATCTCCGCGCATCTTATCTTCGAGTCGAGCAAGGTCCGGCTGTCTCCAAAATTCGGTCCAAGCCGATGTCCGGCGACAGGAAGACAAGGCGGGCAAGTGACCGATCCTGCTCGCTAGGGGTTCCAACTCTTGGTCGACATTGTCGGCCTCTTGCATACGGCCGAGGTTCACCAGCGTCGCCTTGTACCACAAAAGCTGCTCTGCACGAATCCACGCCGCAGCCGGCGTCAGCAGTTCCGCACTTCTAAGTGAGTCTTCGAGTGCCTCGCGCAGGTGGAGGCAGACGAAATTGAATTTCGATCTGTAAGCCAGAATCGCTCCCTTGACACCAGTATCGGGAAGCTTCTCAGCGACCGCCAATGCGGCGGTAAATACTTCACGCGCCGCATCTGGTTCATCTTCGTCTAATTTGCCGAGGGCCAGAATCGCAAGCAGCAACGCCCGGTCACTGCTGCTTTCCGAGAGCTTGGCCAGGAGGCGCTCAGCCGTTCCGAACGTTTCTCGTTGCTTGCCGCTCCAAGCGGCGCCTTCTGCAAGTTGGAGACAGGTCCTGGCGATGCTCTCCTGGTCGGCCAAAGTTTCGAAAATTTCCAGCGCCTGCTCCCAGAGAATGTGCGCCTCACTCCAGCGGCCAAGACCACGCTTTGCGACACCAAGGCTGTACAGGATCTCCGCTCGTGGGCGCGCATCCGCTTCGTCAACTCGCGACAACGCCAACTCGAATCCCACGCGCGCTTCCTCGAACGCGCAAGCTTCGAGTGCCTTATTGCCGGCATCGATTAGCCATCTGACCAACGCCTCGCGATTGGCGAATGATCCGGCTTTGACGAGATGGTCCGAAATCTCGCCCGCATATTCTTTGGCTGAAGTTGGATCAAGCGACTCGAGCGCCGCAGCGATCTTGGCGTGCAATTGCTGCCGGCGCACGATCGAGATCTCAGCAAGTAGCGTCTGGCGCACAAGTTCATGGGCGAAGGTGAAGGGTTGCTCCGGCCCTTCGGAACTGGGAACGATTATTCCCATCCTCTGCGCTTTCTCGATGACGGTGAAAAGTTCGTCAACGTCGGTCTGGCTGACCGCTGTCAGGAGCCGAAAGCTAAAGCTACGCCCGATCACCGCGGCCGCCGCCAGCGCGCGTCTTTCGTTCTCGTCGAGGCGCTCCAGCCGGCGGCTGATGATTAACCGCACGTTTTCCGGAACGTCGGTCTCATCGAGTTTGAGATCGGTGCGGAATTGACCGGACGCATCGAAGACTTTCCCGTCTTCGCACAGATGGCGGTACACCTCCTCGACGAAGAACGGATACCCCTGGCTTTCCTCAAAGATGAGGTTGACTAGATTTTCCGGAGCTTCGCGCTGGCTCAGCCCATTTAGCATCTGAGCGATGGCGTCCTGTGATAGACCTCCCAGCTTCTGTGGACGTACCCCCATCCGAATCAGCTCTTCCAGAGTTCGGACCAACGCCGGATTGTCGTTCGAATATCCGCCGCGGTAGGTCGCGACAATCACAACCGGGAGCTGGGCGATGCGATTGGCCAGATGAACTAGAAGCGCAAGCGTGGATTCGTCGGCCCAATGAAGATCCTCAAGCAGGTACATGTTCGGCCGTATTCGAGCCGCCCGAGCCAGCGCCTCTGAAAAGCTTTGAAAAAGATAGCGGCGTTGCTGCGCAGGCGGCAGTTCGAGTGGTTGCGGAATATCCGGAAAAACTCGTCGAAGGCTGGGCGAGATCTGAGCGATTTCCGCTGCGTTGGGCCCGATCTGTTGATAGTAGTCATCCAGGCTTGCCGCTTGGGCCAGATTGCTTTCAATAATCTCGGCGAAGGGCATAAAGGGAAAGGGTTCGTCTCTTTCGTAGCAGCGCCCGATGGCGCATCGAAAGCCCGTGCGCGAAGCATACTCCGCCATTTCCATCGCCAGGCGGGTCTTACCCACGCCGGGTCCGTCAAAGAGCATGACTATTGATCCTTGGCCAGCTCGCGCACGATCGATTGCCGTGCGAATCGCGCCACCTTCAGATTCCCGTCCCACAAAAGCAGTTCGTTCTGCCAGCGAGAACGGAGAAACACCAAGCACCCCCGCCGATGTCTGCGGATCGTCAGTATGCGCCGGCGTGAACTGGGCCCTTGAATCCGGCGGCTGGTCTGGTTCGATAGTCGATTCACCGAATTCCCACGCAATCGGGAAATCGGGGTCAGGCTGATAGGAACAGAATGTGCCGGTCTTGATGCATCGCGAGAGAATATCCGCAAGCGAAGCATTGCTCTGAGCGATTCTTTCCAGTACCGCTTTGATCGTCTTGCCGATGCTCTGCCGGGCGCGTTCGGAAGCAGAGGCTGCCTTACGATTCCGGCCTCCGAGTCCAACGGCGCGCGAGAGTTCTTTCGTCAGGGCGTCGATCTCCTGTTCCGCCTGCTCTGCGCGCTGGACGTTTCCCAGCTCCTTTGCTTCATCCAGTTCTTCGCGCAGATCGGAGAGCCGGCGCCGGTAGGCGGCCTTGGCTTGATCGTCGAGCACCTCGCCAGCATCACCCAGAGTGCCGATATGGATCCCGGACTTTTCGAGATCTTCGTTCCCACCCGGCAAGCCCGGCGCGGACTGACCGGTCTCTTCGTCATCGCGCTGGCCTGCGATTCCTCCCGCCAGATCGAGTACGTGAAATTCGCCAGCGGGATGGCGCAACAGATGGGCGACGTAGCCGAGCCCTTTGGAGTCCTTTAGACGAAAGGATTTCCCGCCGTAGCCTACGGTCCAGTACTCGCCCTCGTTGCGGAACACCCCTTTTGGGACAGCAGGGATACTCGGCTCCGCGTTGCCGACACCAGTCGAGCCAAGTCCCGGGGTTCGCGTCTCACGTGGCATCTGAAATCTCTTCGGGCCGTCCGGCCTTTTCTGCCGAAACCGCGTCTCGTCAAACCTACCACCCGCAGCTACTGAGGCACACAGCTCAAATTGAGCGGTCAGTTTTCACGCCCACGAACTGCGCCCGCAGAAATCCGAACTTACTCTTCGCAGCGATGGAGGGATGACGGTTCGGACGATCCACCCGTTAGGAGATTGCAATGCCCGCGAACGCAGACGAAGAGGTCGCAGAACTACTGAAGCCAATGCTGAAGAAGAGGCTCTTCGTCGCATTGAATATAGCGATTGCTCGGCCTGACGATATGCTGCACTTTGTTGCCGACCACCTTGCCTACATGAAACACCTGGAGAATGAGGGGAAGCTCTTCGCGTCCGGACCTTTTATTCAGAAGGGAGTCCTGGTCGGCGACGGCTGACAATCCTCCAAACCAGCACGGTCGAAGACGCACGTGTGCTCATGCAGGCCGAGCCGCTGATCCAGCGAGCTTTGAGAGAGTTCAATTTGCGGCCGTAGGAACTCCGCGAGGGTCGGATGACGATCACCTTGAACGTCTCGAACAGCGGTTTTCGACTAGACGGTACAAATCTCGTTATCAACTTCAAGCGACGCGCGGTCATCCTTCACGAAGCCGCGCCGCCTCCGAGGCACATATTTTGTTAACGGGCATCGCGCGGATCACTTGTATGAACGCGCACAGCGAGCGCGTGACGGTCGCCTTGCTCGCGCCCGGTCTGATTCCTGAGTTTCCGGATGTGCCAATGAGCCATTCCAATTTCCAGTGCGAAGCCTACAACGATTGCAGGGTCGGCACCCTCAGCTACGATGAATTTGGTGGCATCACCAAGAAATCCTCAGAATCTGCGTTAAAGCATCTTCACAAAACGATTTGAAGCAATGGTATCAGCTATTGCTGCACAGCAGCAGTTTTTTGAATCTCGGACTTCATGAGCGGATCGCGATTGCACTGCTCGAACTGGTTCAGACTTTGGAGTCGAAGAATCGCGCGGCATGCTGCTGCGTGTATCTTTCAGCCACAAGGATATCGCCGACTTGGTAGAAATGTTTCTCGACGCCCGCGATGGCCGCTGCCGTGACGGATCGGCTAAGGTCGATCGTAGAAGCAATCGGAGCAGGTGAGGCAGTCCATGCCTGAAACGAAACTCAAGATCAAACTGATGCGCTATGGCAAAGTTCTTACGACCCATAACGCAGTAGTGAAAGCCAAGGGAGACCTGGAGTCTGCGGTGCATGACGCTTTCACGGCTTACGCACTGCGAGACACTTCTGACTGCAAGATTGCAACCACCAAGAATCCGCGGAAATGCTCCAACCTTTTTTCAGGCGCGACCATCGGCTCTGGTCAGGGCATCTGCGAGTTGTGAAAGCTCGACCGCAAGGGCGGCAGGATCCGGTAACCGGTAGGCTGCGCGCGTCACACGTGGTGCACCGATCAGCACGCTAACGTCATCGTCGCCCAGCGCGGCAAACGCATCTTCGTCGGTAGAATCGTCGCCGCAATAGATCGTCGCGAAGGCTCGTGGCTTGCGCGCTTTGAGCAGCTTGACTGCCCGAGCTTTGCTGGCGCAACGCGGCATCGCTTCGTCGATCATTTTGAGTTGAACGAGCTTCAGACGCAGAGCGTTGACGGAAACGAATTCCGAGAATTTCTCGCGCAGTTCGGCAGCTTCCGATGCGACCGCCTGCCGATAGTGCAGCCCGACTGCCGCGACTTTGTCCTCAATCCGGAAGCCGCGGGATTCCGGCACATGGCCCAGGAGCCATTGCCTGACGCGCGCCAACTCCGGCGCACACTCCGCTACATCCGAAGCGAAACTCGCCTCGCCGTTTGCGTCCGTGAATTCGAGACCGTGAACTCCCGAGAACAGAATTCCGGAATCGATTCCAAGCAGCCGTTTGACTTCTTCGATACGCCGGCCCGATACGATCGCGACGCGTGCCTGTTTTGATGCGCTCGCGATTCGCTCGATGCTGGCGCGTACGCCATCGACCGGTCTCGCCTGCGCGGCGATGGGCGTAATTTCCGAGATCGTGCCATCGTAGTCCAGGCACAGGAGAATTCCCTGCCGTCTCGCAATTTCCGCCAGCATCCCGTGCGGCAGCGGAGTTGGAGCAGCATCACGCGCTCGCGCTGACGGCTGATTGTGTGACAAGTCGCCGCCTCTTCAGCAACGTGCCGAGAAAATTGTCCGACCATACATCCAGGTTGTTGGTCTCCACCTGGCTGCGCATACGATGAAAGCGCTTCTGCTTCTCTTCAACCGGCATCTCTATCGCTTGTTTAATCTTCACGGCCATCTCGTCCGTATCGTACGGATTGACCTGCAACGCTTCGGTAAGTTCGGCGGCGGCTCCGGCAAACTCACTCAGGATCAGCACCGCGCTGTCGCTCACTTGCGACGCTATGTATTCCTTGGCAATGAGGTTCATTCCGTCGCGGAGCGGAGTTACCAGTGCGATATCTGAAACCTGGTAATAGGCAATCAATTCCTCCGCTCTGAACTGAGTATATAGATACCGGATGGGAACCCATCCGTCGGATGAAAAGCGCCCCACCAGCCGGCCTACCATTTCGTCGAGTTGCCGTTTCAGCGCCGCATATTCCGCGACCTTGGTGCGCGACGGCACCGCGATCAGCACCTGCGTGACCTGCCTCAGGTATCGCGGATTCAATTCGAGGAATCGTTCGAAGGCCAGCAGCCGCTCGAGGATACCCTTCGTGTAGTCGAGGCGATCGACGCTCAGGATCACAATTGGCGTACGCAGCATTTTGCGGATACGTCGCGCGCGCCCACGAACCGAAGCCGTTGTCGATTGTTCGACGAAGTAGTCGGCGGGGATGCCGAGCGGAAACGCGCCCACTTTGGTGGTGCGTGAATCGTGATACACCGTGCCGGTTTCGCGATCGACTTCGTAGCCAAGAATTCGCTCGCAGCAATCCAGAAAATGCGTTACGTACGGCCGGGTGTGAAATCCAACCAGGTCGCTACCAAGCATGCCCAGCAGCAATTCGCGGCGCCACGGGAAAATCCGGAAGACCTGCTCCGGCGGCCACGGAACGTGCCAGAAAAGACCGATCGGCAGTGCGGAATGTTTTTCGCGCAGGAACCCCGGCACCAGCGCCAAGTGAAAATCCTGAATCCAGACAACGTCGAAGCGCGAAGACTCCGCTTCGGCCGTCGCGGCAAACATTCGATTCACCCGACAGTAGGATTCCCAATGCGTCGTGTCGAATACGCACTTGGCCACCATGAAATGCATTAGTGGCCACAGTGCACGATTACATACTCCGTAGTAGTAGCCCGATACGTCTCGCTCGCTGAGTCGCGTCAGCAACATCGCAAACCGAGGCGCCCCGGGCGGCATTAGGACCGAGCCGGGCCGATGCTGTCCTCCGGACCACGCGATCCAAAGTCCGCCGTGTCGCTCGAGCAGACGAAGAAACGTTGTGCCGACTCCGCCGACAGTTGGCTCGATCCGTTCGCGCGCGCCTTCCTTGACCAGTCTGATCGGCGCGCGATTCGACATCACGAGTAGCCGAGGCTCCATTTCATCGCGCCGGCCAGGTGGCCGGGAAATCTTGGACAATGAATTACGTGGAGATGAGTGTTTCAAAATCCGGTGCTGATTTTGCAAAAATTGATCGTAACCCGTGCGTTCCCGCCACGTCAACGTTGGGGACCGAGGACGCTTTCACCATGGCAACCTTCCATCGATCGTCGGGGCCATTCGAGTTTCAATCCACTCCGTGATTCGAAGGTAACGCAAAAGGACGCGGGGCGAGCGCGCATCAGTCGTTCCTTTTGCCCGGGAAAACGAGGACTTCACGCTATGGCTGCCAATCGGCGCGCATCGCAGTTGCCGAATCGTTGGCCACGGTGTCGAGGAGGTCGGCAAAATTTATTGCTGCGCCCGTCGTGATGGGCGCGGCGAAGGCCCTGGACGACCTGTCGCTCCTGCGCGACGTGACTGTTGACTGATTTTTCGGGCAGATAATCGGGCGGCGCCGTTGAACTTTGCCGCCTACGGTGGCATCGACTTGTTCCGACCGCTACTGCGCTGCAAACCAACCATTTTACAAAACACTCAATTCACAAGCTTACTCCGGTCTCTGTCTGGTTTTATTTTTACGGGGTATATGCGATCTGGCCGACCCAAGCAGATTGTTCTCGCGCCTCCAAACCCGATGGATATCCCCATTTACTTGCTGATATGGTGGCCAGAGATGATTAGCCCCAGCGAAGATCGCCAAGCGGAACGTAAGAAACAAGAGGAGCATGTCCGCGCGGTTTCCGCGACCAGGAAGCGAAACAGGGAAGAGGAACTCAGACACCTACATCTGCTCGCAACCGAGGTAGGCGTATTGTTGGGGGGAAAGACGCGGTCGTCGGCTGCGGCCGACGCATGGATGTTCGTCGATCTCGGCGAAAATCATGAATTGAGCTTCTATCACCAAGGCGACCTGATCAACATTAGAGGGTGCGTCGATGGTTTGTCTTATGCTCTCAACGTGTCGCCGCATCTTCCGCCTGCTGACATCGTAAAGGCAATCAAAAGGAAGTCGGCAGCCTAACAGGGCACTGCAATAAAATGCGATCGTAGGGGCTATCGGCGGGTATCAGCTACATTCAAGGCTGTCAGCGCATTCGTAATTTGGATGCCGAGGCGCGGAACGCCGCGGGCGCTTGAGCCACACGGCGCGCCACCTCGGGTAACTACCCTAGTTAACTGTGACCTTGACCGCCTTGGACTCCGGGCGCTTGTCGACAGTCAATTCGAGTACACCATCGGTGTATGCCGCGCGGATGCCGTCTCGGCTCGCGTTGAGCGGAAGCCTGAATGCGCGTCTGAAATGACCATAGCCCCGCTCTGCGATATGAACCGCCGTTTCCTGTGGCCACTCAGGCCTCTTGCGCTCCGCTGCAACACTCAACTGATCGTTCTCCACCTGCACGTCGAGGGACTCACCCTTGAGCCCCGGCATCTCGAAGTAGAAATGGTAGGCATCCTTGTCCTCGACCACGTCCGCCCGGGGGGCCATCGGGCTACCGGCGGCTTCGTCCATATCTCGCTGAAAGCCGGTCAGTTTATCGAACAGCCCTCGGTTGCCGTTCCATGCGTTCTCAAACACGAGTTCCATCAGAACCTCCTGCCGGCGCGCGATGCCGGCATTGTCTTTGGGATTCGGGGTCACCCAGCGCCTTGCGCTGTAGTTCCTCAACCGGTTGGCGACGTATTACGACTCTAGATTAAAGGCGATTAGGAATTGCACGCCTTATACACATATAAGTACGAATTGGAGAATTGCTCTGCCCTCAGCCGAGTTTTCCATATCGATGAATCGTAACTTAGCTAGTAGCAGTGCTAATTTGACTTCGTCCTTTTGCCTATCTATGGTCGTAGGTAGATTCGAACCGACATAGGAATCGAGTCCGAATTTGTCCAGCCCGACAGTGGCCCTTCCGCTCGCCTTTGGCCACGCTCCGCTAGACCAACGCAAATCGTAAGAACAGTAAGGCTTGAGGGAGGCGTCATGGAACGACCTCGTCTTTATCCAATCCGGAATAGACTCCTCGCGGTCGAGGTAGCCGGAATGGCTCTGTTCTCACTGAGCGCCTGGGCCGGTGGTGCTGTTGGACTCGGCGCAGGAGCTTTTGTAGGTGCAACTGTGGGCGCACCAGCCACGGGAGCCGTTATCGGCGGTCTTGTCGGAATCGGCTTTGGATACACCGTCGGGAAAAGTTTGAAAGACTCAGAGCACCATCGGCGCAGTTTCTTGATCTGATCGCATCGCAACCACTCCGAGGTGACCCAAGCATGGGCCAAGGCCAATGTACTAGTCTCAAGATACGGCTCTACTAGGATGTCCTCCGATTCTAGTGACTGCTTCCGAGCAGTCGAAAACTTATTCGGAGAGAGTCGACGGCCTCAATGTCCAGACGGAGGACCATGTTGCGGCGCTTCTGCCGAACGGCTTCGTGTTGCTCGTCGGCGGCGAGGAAGTCGTGTACTCGGAGACGGACCCCGATTCGGTGCCTTTGTTCCCAACCATCTACTTCGAATCGGGGTACATCACGCGTGTGAAGACGCTTCGTTAGCCAGAGGGAATCAGAGATATCGTCTTTCGAATATTTCCGGGTTGTATCGTCTTTGTAAGCCATCTGAGTCGCGCCTCGCCCTTTTTCGCGTCGAAGGTGTCTCATTTGAGTTCTGATCAACAAAAGTCATCATTGCCACTCCCAAATCCAACCGCACAGAGTACGAATGAGCGCCCATGCCGTTGAGTTCGATACTCGCCTGCGCAACTAGCGAGGGCCGGGGATACCTCAGGCCTGGGTCAGAGGGTGAGAGTGTCGTGATTCGGTACTGTTGCAGTGCGCGGCTGTGATGCGCTTTGGTATGATTGCACCATGACAACAACTCCAGATGACCCTAATGTTCCCTCGGCAACACCCGAAGCTCTACTTCACAAGATCGGCACGCTTTGGATTCTTTTCGGCGCTCTGATCACATCGCTCGGTAATGACGATCCGAATCTCATAGACCGAATGCGTACGGTCCTTGAGCAAACCAAACCAATCGGGATGTTTTCCGAAGACGCCCTAGCAGATGCGCTCCATTTCGTGCGAGGTCTCGCTAAGCGTCCGTTGTAGCCATGTTACTTGCGTGCGTCTCGAGAAGTCCCGTTGTTTCAGCGTTGACTGTGCCATACTGAGGGAGTCTAGCAAGCTGCACAATACCCTTGATTCGGACGGGTATCTATTTGGGATCTTATGTGTTAGACCGGCATCTAGGAAGCAGGCTGCGCCGAACAACCGAGGCATATTAGGCTCGATAGGGCCAGGAACCTCGGCCGCACAACCTGCTTTTTCATTTTGCCCTTACAGCAAACAAGATAGGTCCGTGCGAAGAATATGGTGCTCATGGGCTGCGGTTGGATCACCACTTACAGTTTCGCACTCGACTCCGAAAATAATAGTGAAAGGAGGAGAGTTTCGTTCCCTTCGCTTCAGCAATCGCAAGAGGGTTTGGGGACACGTCACGTCGCGTAGGTCTTAGGTTGGTCCAGTTTGTCTAAATCGTCCGAGAAACTTATCCTCTGATGCGCGGACTTCAGCCTCAGAGATTCTAAGAACCTGAGCGACTTCTTTTACTGCATACTCCTCACTATCGATGCCGAACCGCATTCCGACGATTCGTTGATCTTGCGGCGGCAACGCGGGCAAAAGTTGTCTGGCTTGTTCTTCCGGAGGATTTATATCTGCCAGAGTAGCTTTTCTCGCCTTGTGTTGCCGCTTCATCGATCAAGTCTTCCAGTGACTGTAGCCTGTCGCTCGCGCCAGGAGCTACCGAAAACGGATAGATACCTCCAAATTGGGCCAGTAGTGAGTTAGTTCGAATACTTTGGCGGGTACTGGCCCAAAGCGACCATCTTCTTAAATTCTTCGCGCACGTTTCGTGGACACCGAAGATTATTTTCTCGGCGTACTTCTTTGAAATTAGCCACTCGACAGGCACGGTCTTCAACCTCCAAGCTAAACGACCTGATCGGCCTTTAAGCCTTCACGTTGGTAGACTGGACAGCTTAGAGGGCTTTTTCGGCATTGGATTTTCTCAAAGTGACCCACCACCATTGGGCCCGTCCGTATTCATAATTCGACTCTGACAACCAGATGCAGTAAGCAGCGCGAGCGCTGAGCGGCGATGCGAGTTGCCCGGCCCAGCGATTGGAATGTCGTATTCCATGGCTCTTTTGTCCAAGGCAAAATTCCATGAAGCTCCGCCTCGCCGCTGCGCTCGCCTACGCGTTCGGCGATCACTCTACAATTTCAAGAGTAACCTTGCGGCCCTTCCGCGCTGCGACCGCGCTCAGAATCGTGCGAATCGATTTTGCGGTACGGCCCTGCTTGCCGATCACCCGTCCGAGGTCTTCCTCCGCAACCCGCAGCTCGAGCACCAAGGCCGTCTTACAGGGTATCTCCTTCACCTCCACCGCGTCAGGATTGTTTACCAATTGTCGTGCGATGAACTGAACGAGCTCCTTCATGGCATAACTCCGTTGAAGAAGTTGAAGGGAAGTTTTTAGAGGCTGCCACGACCGAGCCTAGTCTTAACTACGTGTTATAGATACGCGACCAAAATCGGGACAGTTTATATTGAACTTATTTGAGTCTCGCTTAGGGAGCTCGCCGTGGATCCCGAGCGCGCCTCGAGCGGGTTTGCGGAGTTCATCTGCGGAATCATATTCCGAATCTCACGATGCACTAACGGCCACCCCGATCTCGTCGCCAACGTCAAACGGGCCTACTCAAGCTCTCGGGAAAGCTGCCGCTTGCCGGGAGGACCCGGAAGCCTACGGAAGTGCACAATATTGGGCGCGCAAAATCGTGTGGCGATCCGGGCGTTGCTTTCCGAACCACCCTTGGCAGTCGAACGTCAGGCATACGAACCCGCCTTTGTAGAAATAATTGCTCCATCACGGTTAGGGTGTGGTTATCTTCTACAAAATGGTGACCCTTAACTTCGGTATCACGCGCACTCCTCGGTTAGACACTCGCGTGGCAGTTTAGTATTGGGAAAACACATCGGCTGGTTTACATGCCCGTTGCTAGTCGGAGTCGGACTGGCGCACAAAGCATTGGCCGGTTCTTTTTTCACTCAACGTATGTACAGTGTTACAAAAGGAACCGCTGGAGACTAATCGCTCTTAGTTCCTTGAGCTTTCGCGATGTATTTTTTGTCGGCATCGCTGAGTAGGCGAAAATGCTCGATGCACATGAAGTAAGACCACTGCCCAACAAACTTAACACTGCCTAACTTAACGCATCCCCTCGCTTGGCAGCGGTTCTGTCCGTTCGCCTTTTGCTTGACGCCATTGAGCGATTCGGGGTTCTTCATGCTTTCTCCAAGGATCTAACTCCGAAAACTTCGCCGATGCTCCCATCGATCCATTTCCTCAAAGACGGAACGCAACGTTCCAAGAGCCGCCGAGAACGGAGTGCCCAAACCACTGGGCAGAACGTGGCCAATCAGGAGCGTCCGGAGCGCCTTCATATCGTCACCCGGTTTAAGCTTCCTGTACGCTTTCCGCATTCCATCGAACACTTCGATTGCTTCACACTCTGTCATTCAAAAAAGCATAACGAAACCGCATACCGAGACAACGAACGCTCAAGAAAAAACAAAAAACACCCCCCCATTTTGGATTGTGGAATTAGACGCCGGCGCGCCGCTTGGATAAAAATAGCGCGCTGACAGGTTTTTGCCCCCCTTTGACCTGTCGGCGCTCGGGCTGGCGCTTCAGGGTGCTGGCCCGTTCTTTCTTCAGGGAGTGAAGCGCTTAATTCAGGTGGAGAGTGTTCGGCAACTGATAGGACGCACCATCTTTAACTTGAAACGCGTTGCTGGCTCGCATTGCTTCGACAATCTGCGCTTCTGGGCACGCCTTTGCGATCGCGATTCGCGCGTCCGCTTCGGCATCATATGCGACGTGCCACCATTGGTAGCCTTGCGGAACTTTAACGTTAATCGACCAAACCTTGTCCATTGCCAGATTCCTTCTGCCGCGAGCGCGGCAGTGTGACGGGTGTTCATTAAGGGGCCGCGAGACTACTCTGCGACGATCCCAGTAGCAAACTGAATTGGTCGAAAAAGAGAAAGGCCGAGGCTTCGCGGGTTGTTCTCAGTAGCTGGCGTCGCAATTGGAAGAACAATCTTTCTGAAAATGCTCAGGGGACCGAGCTCCTTTCGAGCCCAGCCCCTGTCTTCGACTTGTGTAATCTACTTCTTGAGCTTCGTCTTCCGAGTCCGTGCCGCAGATCCATAGCGCTTGTTGAAACACTTGCGGCATCGGCGATCTCGTCGCTTGAGGAAGCTTGGGGCCAGGTCGTCGCTCCCGCAATAGCGGCAGAGCAGCTTCTCCGTTTTCGATTTTCTGATTGCCTTCAGCTGCGGCCGTTTCGTCTTAGCCTTTTTTCCGTTTGATCTCTTATCGATCTTCTTCGCCTCAGAACGTGCCCCACCCGCCTGAACACTCTTAGGCGCGGAGCGTTTGCCTAAGACTTCTGCCCCGCTTCCGTTTGTCAATTTCGACGCATCCATTCGCTGTATTTCTCCTAAGCCATATCGGCTCGCACGGATGTTTGCTCTGCGCGGCGAACGAAGCGAGTGATTTCGACGATCTGAATTCCCTATCTCGCGAGTGGGGAGCCGAGAAGATTTGCGCTAACCGAAGGCTTGGACGCCTAACGGCGATTGGAAGACGAAGAAGCCCCCGGGATCAAAGAACGGGAGCTCTCAACAACCAGGGGCGTTCGAACTGAAGTCTAGGGTACCGGGACAGCTAGGATTTCTTTCTTTTGCGTTCCGCCCAGCGCTTCTTCATTGCCAGTGACAAGCGCCGTCTGCCCTCGGGTGTTATTCCGCCGCGACGCTTACCCGTCGCTTGTGGGCGCCTGACACCATTCTTCGGGCCACGCATTGAGGGCGATTCGAGTGCTTCTATCGCCCTAGCGATCCGATCTCTTTCTGCCGTTAGATCCGAGACGATTTTTTGAAGGTCCAAGGAGTACTCCTGTTTTCGTTTAGCAGTTGATCGCGTCAATTGTCCGGGCTGCGTGATTCGCGAAGTAGGTCGCGGGAAAGATAATGTCAGTGGCAGTTCAGGATCGCAACCTAAGCGAAGCAAGGTCCCACTGGGTGTCTCTCTCGCGGTAGCTATGCGGGTCCTCCAATCATTCGGTGCTTTGCGCGAATAAGGCTAGCATTCATAGGTGTTGCCGCCCATATTGCCTAGGTTTCTGTCCGTCGGTGAGGCCTTAGACGATGACGCTTCCAACCCGTTCACGACTGGACTGTTCGCCGACACAGAGCGATGTGTCTGTCCACCTGCCAGGGAGGCGGGCTCAGTCATGCGAAACTTATCAAACAAGGAGCGAGAGAAGCTCTCAGCAGAATTAGTTAGGCTTGAGTCGCTCGATCTCACTCAGCTGAGAGCCCAGTGGAAGCTTCTCTACGAAATCGAAGCTCCTCCACATCTCAGCCGGGACTGGCTTAGGCGAGCGGTTGCATACCGCATCCAGGAGAATCTGCTCGGTGGTCGCTATGTCGAGCGGTTGATCGGATCGATACGTCGCGAATCACTCGACCACCTGGTCGTGTTCGGCGAAGCGCACTTGCGCGCCGTCTTGAAAGATTACGCCTCGTACTACAATGAAGTCCGAACCCATCTCTCATTGGAGAAAGATGCTCCAGATTTTCGCAGTACCCAGAAGATCGGCCGTATCGCCGCGATTCCAATCCTCGGCGGGCTCCATCATCAATATGTCCGGCTTTAGGTTTTGACTAGGGACAGGATCAGCATCTTCAGCACCTCGTTGGTACCCTCATAGATTTGTAGCACGCGCTGGTCGCGATAGAGCTTCTCAACCATCGATCCCTGCAGATAACCTGCACCGCCGAATACCTGTAGCGCGTTAGTGCACACCCACTCAGCGGTCTCGGCGGCAAAGAGTTTCGCCATCGACGCTTCCTTGAGCCGGGGATGTCCTTGCTCCTTTAATCGGGCGGCGTGAAGGTAAAGTTGCCGCGCAGCCTCAATTCGGGTCGCCATTTCGGCAAGGCGAAACCCGATTGCCTGATGCTCGATAATCGGCTGGCCGAAACTGTGCCTCTCCTTCGCGTATGCGAGCGCGTGGTCATAAGCTGACTGCGCAACGCCGACCGCCTGCGCGGCCACGCCCACGCGATTGGTGTCCAGCCCCTCGAGAATGATCTTGTAGCCGCTACCAACAGAACCCAACACATCGGCGTCGGTCAATTCAAGGCCGTCCAATGCGATTTGGCAAATGTCCATCACCCGGTGCCCGAGCTTCTTTTCCCGACGAATGACGGAATAGCCAGGCATATTAGGCCGGACCAGAAAGGTTGTGAGCCCACTCTTTGCTAAATCCGGATCGGCGTTAGCCAGCAGAATCGCTGCCCCCGCCGAGCTGCCGCCCGTAATGAAAACCTTGTGTCCGTTGATTATCCAGCGGTCGCCTTTGCGAACAGCACGGGTTCGCAAGCTCGAAAGATCCGATCCTGCATGCGGTTCGCTGAGCAGAAGCGCGATGTAATATTTGCCCTCGACGACCGGCCGCAGGAAATTTTCCTTCTGCTGATCCGTGCCGAATTGCAGTAGCTTTGCTACGTAAGGAAACGAGATCCCGCCGACTTGGTTCGCGATCGCGCAATCACCGTAGGCGAGCTCCTCGACCATCATAGCCCATGCGACAATCCCACTGTCAGAACCGCCCCACTCAGTAGGCGCGCACACGCCGTGAAGACCGAGCTCGCCGATGCGCTTCCACACATGCACAGGGACGGCCTCTTCTTCGTCCCACTGCAAGATGTTGGGAAGAATCTCGCTCCTGACGAATCGACGCGTCAAATTGCGAATTGCTAATTGATCGTCGGTGAAGACCGCCGAACTTTTTGAGCCGGAATATTGCTCCATTGCCGGTTTACTTGGGCCGTTGAAACCCGGGCCATCGGGTGTCATCCAAGTAGGTGCGATCTTCTACTATGCGGCCGTCTTTGAAAGTGAGGATCGCGCAGAAGGGAGACCGCCATTCATCGCCCTGATCGGGATCGAAAAGCGTTGCTTCAACCACCACAACGTTGCCAACCGCGTGGGTCCGATCGAGGCGAATGTTGCGCCGGGGCGCAACCTTGACGACGCGCTGCTCGAGCTTGAGAAAACGCGGTCGTCCTTCAATTATTGCTCCGCCGAACATCGAGGAGACCTCACAGTTCTCGGCGTAGCATTCGTTCACCATGCGATCGACATCGTTGTTGTAGGTCTCCGCCCAGAGCTTGACTACCTCGAGATTACGTTTTTCTAACTCGCTCATGAATGACTCCTTTTCTTCCCCAGGCAGTCCGGCCTACGACCCTCGGAGCCCACAGTCTCACGAGTTACCGCTACAGGTAAACCCGAGAAAGCCCTAAAATTACAACGGATATGCTAGGATCACGAAACTCATTCGATGATCCGGTTGAACTACCGATGCCAGGGCATGGTCAGCAAACTAGCGCCGCCGCCGAGCGCTGCCAATGCCACCGCCTAATCAGATGGGCGCGAGCTCGACCAGTGGAATCTCGCGCGTGGTCTTCTTCTGATAGTCGGCGTAGCTCGGATAGATTGCCAGCAGCTTCGGCCACACCGCGCGCTTCTCCTCCGCAGACAGCGTGCGCGCGCGATACCTTCTGCGCGCGCTTCCAATCTGCGCCTCGACCTCGGGATTCGCGGTGAGGTTCAGGTACCACGCCGGCGGAGCATCGCTGCCGCCGTAGGAAGCGACCAGGTAGGCCTTGCCGTCTTCCTGGTAACACAGTAGCGGCTGGTCGATCGCGCGTCCCGACTTGCGGCCGCGCGTGGTGAGGATCAAAGTGTTGCGGTTGAGCGGGCCTATTCCGCCGAACAGCCGGTACGTCGCAACGTGCATCGCGCTTACGAACCTAATTATCTGCTGAGTGAATGGGTCTACTTTCATTTGATAATGATCCAGCAACGAAATGGCGAGAGAAAATGTAACTGAAACAGAGAACGCGGCGATAGTGAGTATGATGAACAGCGATGAGTGAGCACGCCCATTTAAGCCCCGTTCTCGACAGTTTCGTTATTAGTGCCGTCAAAGCCTCGATAACTAATGGGTACGACGATAAATAGAAAAAGAACCATTGCTCTCGTTCTTGTTCTTGTCACTGCCGCCGAGGTGGTAGTGCCTTATGCGGCGTCCGCGATGAGTGTTCCTGACTTTGAGCAGCAAACAATTGCGCAAAAGGCGGATTTCATTAAGCAGTATGTTCAGCAAAAGATTGATGGCATCCGATCGTCAGATCCGCAGCGTGCCGCCGCCCTCGAAAATTATTTTATCGTAGCGTCCGAGAATAGCGGAACTTCCCCCGGCATGGCTCAAGTCTCCGGACGTATAGGAAATGTTCAACTCCTCGGGCAGGAAGGCAGGCTTGATCCCTCCAAGATCCAGGTCGAGCGAATTTTGAATTATGTGATTCGGGAAATGCCCAAGTGAAGCAAGCTCGGCCAGACGTCCTGACCCCGGCGACGGCAAAAGGTTACGCGGCAGCCGATGGGAATGAGTGGATCCGTTTCGCTGCTCTTCGAGCAAAGGGCACCGGCACGATCCGCAGCAGAGAGAATCGGGCATAAATCAGCTGCTGATGGCCGAATACAATCTTCTCCGGTGCCCTCAGGTCGAAAGAAATGTGCGAGCAAGCGCAGTATTTTCGAGTTTCCCGCAGAGAATACGAAAATCGCGGACTGATTGGCGGAGCGCAGTCGTTTCGAACTCTCAGGCGACCTCGAGAACGGTCGTGTTCGCCGGCAAGAGACTCGAACTCCGCACCCGCTGATTACGAATCCGCCTTCGGACCAAACCACGAGTACTTATCCGGACCCATCCTGCGTTTTTCCATCACGGCGCGTGATCCGCGATTATGCGGCAGCGTGAACGCCACCACACTTTCCGGCGCGAGATCGCGAAAGCCGTGGCGCAGGACTTCGGCCGCTGCTTCCGTCGCGTATCCTGCTCCCTACCTGTCCGATCGAATGGTATAGAGTAGCTCGATTTCCGGCGCGCCTTCCAGTTCGATATGGCGCGAATTCCGGCATAGCCGACGAAACGGTTTCCCGTCTTTCTCGAACAGCATCCGCGCGCCGATACCGTAGCGCTCCCAATGATGGCGGATCCGCGCCAGCACGCCGACGCTATACTCCTCGCCCGCGGGTTGCTCATCGACCGAGAGCGTGGCCATCACGCGCGGATCGTAGTGAATCACGCGCAGATGTGGCAAGCCGGCTTCGAGCGGCGCGCCCGCTCAGGCACTTCGTTTCGAGATTGGCCATTGCGGTTTCCCGATCGGCGGCGCGCCTCAGAGATTACTAAGAGTCCATGACACCGCGCCGCGACGTAAGCGATCAGATCACCTTGACGCGGACGCGGCCGCTTCCGTTGCAAAACGTCTTACCGCCTTCTCAGTGGATGGCGTAGAGAAAGCTGTTCTCCGAGCCGACGTAGATGGTGCCGTCGGCGCCTACCGCCGGTGAGGTATACCCGCTGGTGATGACGGTGAACTTCCACTTCTGGGTGCCGTTGGCGTTGACCGCGTACAAATTGCCGTCGTCCGAGCCGACGTAGATGGTGCCGTCAGCGCCCACGGCCGGCGAGGACAGAGAAATTTCGTTTTCGGTGGCGAACTTCCACTTCTGGGTGCCGTTGGCGTTGACCGCGTAGAGATTGTAGTCGTCCGCGCCAGCGTAAATGGTGCCGTCGGCACCTATCGCCGGCGAGGTCCCAACAATGTCGTTGATGAAGAAGGCCCACTTCTGGCTACCGTCGGAGTTGATCGCGTAGAGATTGCCGTCGGCCGAGCCGACATAGATGGTGCCGTCGGTACCTATAGCCGGCGAGGAGTAAACCGTGCTTTGGGTGGCGAACGCCCACTTCTCGCTGCCATTGGAGTTGACCGCGTAGAGATTGTCGTCGTCCGAGCCGACGTAGACGGTGCCGTCGCCACCCACCGCCGGCGAGGAATCAATAAGGCTGCCGGTGGCGAACGTCCACTTCTCGGTGCCGTTGGAGTTGACCGCGTAGAGATTGTGGTCGTTCGAGCCGACGTAGATGGTGCCGTCGCCGCCCACGGCCGGCGAGGAGAAGCCAATAGCGTCTCCGGTGGCGAACTTCCACTTCTGGCTGCCATCGGGATTGACCGCGTAGAGATTGTCGTCGTCCGAGCCGACGTAGATGGTGCCGTCTGTGCCCACGGCCGGCGAGGAATCAACATCGCCGCCGGTGGCGAACTTCCACTTCTGGCTGCCGTTGGGGTTGACCGCGTAGAGATCGACGCTCGATCCGATGTAGATGGTGCCATCGGCGGCTAACGCCGGCGCGGAGTCAATGCCGGTTCCGAGGGCAGCCTTCCACGTCTGGGTGCCGGTGTCGGCGCTGGTATTAACCGGGCTCAAGCCGGTATGGAGCGCGTCGTAACGAAACATCGGCCAGCTCGACACGCCGGGCGTCGGCGACGGCGACGAGGTTGGCGTGGGTGTAGCCGTGGCCGTTGGCCTCGGAGTTGCCGTCGGTGTCGCGGTCATCGTAGGCGTTGAGGCGCTGCCAAATGCCGTCCCGGTCAGCTTCACCACTTGCGGACTCTTGTCGGCTTCATCCGTGATGGAGAGTTTGCCGGCTTCTTTAGTTCCCTTGGATTTAGAAGCGCTGGTTGGATTGAATGTCACCGATACCGTACAGGTTGCCGGCTTCACTGGAAGAGGCGAGACGCAGGTATTGGCGCTGACCGCGTAGGGGCCGGTCGGAGTGATCGACGTGATGCTAACTGGAGCGCTGTTTGGATTGGATACCGTGACCGTCTTGGGGGGTGAGACCGTGCCCACCTGAACCTTGCCAAAGGACAGAGACTTTGGCGCGATTCCCAGCTTGTGTTCTGCAGCGGCGGTCGGACTCACAGCAATGACGCTGAGAAGCAGTGACGCAACCACCTGGCATTTTGTGATCCTCATGATCCTCCCATGACAGAACGCGCGTCTTGGATCAGCCGTTCGCGCCAAACTACCTTAGCCGGAATTTTCATTTTGAAGCCTGCATCCGTTTAGCACCAAGATAAAGCGATCAACAACCAACCGGGCTCGGCACTTCCAGGGGCAACCCCAATCGAGGGTCCTCAGCGATACCGAGCTGGTCTGCCCGAAGACATAATCCGCCGTTGTATCGCCCGCATGACCGGACGTTCCGGGGTCTCCTCCTCCTCCGCCCGCGCGGCGATCAGGAGCGAAGGCAAGCGCAACCACTTGGACGACCAGCCAGCCTTCCGCAACATTTGAGAGGTACTCCGAAAAACGAATTGGGCAACGATACAGTTGATTAAGACTTAATTCCAGAGCACAAAGAGTAAAATATTGTTACAAGACTTAATGATTTATGTTGTATTCAATCGAGCGTGTCGCGTGCTCGCGGTAGCTGCCATCCTCGCGTTCGTCGCAGGATGCTTTGCGCCGAATCTGACGCGCAGCCGCGGGACCTCGGCGGCGAGCACGTCTCGTTCACCACTTCCGACGGCGTGCTGCTGCGCGGCCATCTCTATGGAACCGGCTCGACTGGCCTGATCCTGGCGCACATGTATCGCGCCGATCAGTCCGACTGGACCGAGTTCGCCCAAGTGCTCGCGGCGCACGGCTACGAGGCGCTGACTTTTGACTTCCGCGGCTTCACGGAATCGGAAGGAACCTCGGGCACCGAATTCGCCGGCACCGACTTGCTCGCCGCTTACCAATTCATGCGACCGCGCGTCTCGCGCATCTTCATCGCAGGCGCGAGTCTCGGCGCCGAGGCCGCAATCTTGGTTGCAGCGCGCGAGGATGTAGCGGCGGGAATCATCTGCATCTCGGCGCCGACCAGCTTTGGCGACGGCCCTTCGTTGCCGTCGCGGTTGCAGTAACGACAGCCGACGTCAACGGCGACCGCTTGCCCGACCACTCCATATTCGCTGTTTATTCGTCCTCCCGATAGAATAGAATTTCCTCATGAGTTTCTTGACTGGCCGCGGCCTGGAGCTGACGAAAGCGTCGAAAAAGTCGCCCAAGCGAGGACTGGCTGTTCGCCGCGAATCGAGCGATGTGTGTGGTACCCGGAGAGGAGCCGGCCACATGAAAAACTCGATTCCGAAAGGCGATTCAAAGGCTC
The DNA here is from genome assembly GCA_963850125.1 of uncultured delta proteobacterium. Taxonomy (GTDB): domain Bacteria; phylum Desulfobacterota; class Binatia; order Binatales; family Binataceae; genus Binatus. The sequence goes on from CAWKKB010000010.1 coordinate 826,352, forward strand.
TGGCAACAGCGCTAGACGGTCTTTCCTTGCTCGATCCGCAGGAACTCAATGCGCAATGGAAGGCCGTGTACGGATCGGATCCACCCGATCGACTTCGCCGCCCTTTAACGATCCAAGCTTTGGCCTATCTCCTACAAGAGCAAGCTCTCGGCGGTCTGAAGCTCGCCACTAGACGCCTCCTGCGCAGCGTCGCGGGGGGCCCAGAAACGAGCCGCGAGATACATGTCGATTCCAAGCGCCGAGTTAAAACGGGTACAGTGTTGATCCGGGAGTGGCGCGGCACCAAACATCAAGTGACCGCGTTGAAAGACGGATTCATGTTTCGAGGAAAGCGCTTTCAGTCCCTCTCGAGGATCGCCCGTGAGATTACCGGCGCGCGATGGTCAGGGCCGCTGTTTTTTGGTCTGAAGTATTCACATCAGGAGCAGCACGATGGAATCCACTAAACCGCAGACTCTTCGCTGCGCGATTTACACGCGCAAGTCCTCGGAAGAAGGACTCGGGCAGGACTTCAACTCGCTACACGCTCAGCGAGAAGCGTGCGAAGCGTTCATCAAAAGCCAGACGGGCGAAGGCTGGCGGCTGGTCAAGACCCACTACGACGATGGCGGTCTTTCGGGTGGGAATATGGAACGCCCCGCCCTTCAAAGTCTGCTCGAAGACATCCGAAAGAAACTGGTCGACGTGGCGGTGGTTTATAAGGTGGACCGGCTGACCAGATCGCTTTCCGATTTTGCCAGGATGGTCGAAGTGTTCGATGAGCATGGCGTTTCGTTCGTGGCTGTCACCCAGCAGTTCAACACCACGACCTCGATGGGCCGCCTTACTCTTAACGTGCTTCTGTCGTTCGCGCAGTTCGAACGCGAAGTAACCGGGGAGCGGATACGTGACAAGATTGCTGCTTCAAAACGCAAGGGAATGTGGATGGGCGGCTTGGTCCCACTCGGCTACGAGGTTCGTGACCGCCAGTTGGTGATCAACCCTTCCGAGGCGAAGACCGTACGATACATCTTCCAGCGTTACTATGAACTGGGTAGCGTTCGACTTCTCAAGGACGAACTCGATCGAACCGGGGTTAGGTCGAAATTACGCGTCGCCAAGAACGGTAGCCGATCCGGCAGTCATTCATTCTCGCGCGGGGCACTGTATACGCTGCTAGGTAATCCGATTTATATCGGTGAGGTCCGGCACAAAGGCACGCGTCATCCGGGCCAGCACCAGCCGATCGTGGAGCGGGCTGAATGGGACAAGACTGATGAACTACTCCGTGCTCACGCCACACGCGCTCGCGGGAAGGCCACCAAGTCGATGAGCAGCCCGCTTGTCGGCAAGCTCTTCGATGAATCAGGAGGGGGCCTCACACCCAGCCATGCCGTCAAAAGCAAGCGCCGCTACCGCTACTACGTCTCTCGTAGCTTGATAGCGGGCACTGCGAACGATTCCGAAAATGGATGGCGCCTTCCGGCGGCCGAGATCGAGCGCAGCGTCGCCACTGCGGCTGCTACGGTTCTCGATGATCGCGCTGCGATCCTGGCTGACATCGAGCAGTCCGGTTCGGATACAAGTCAGATAAAGTCGATCCTTGACGCTGCGAGCGCATGGAGCACTCGGCTTCGATCCGAGGCTGAAGCGGCACAAGCGCTGGAGCTTCTGATTAGTCGGGTTGAGCTACGACCCGACGGTATCCGCCTCTCCATGAATCTGCCCATCGGGCCTTCCGAGAAACTGGCAGGTAGCAGGCCTACCGGTCTCAATCTTACGCGGTTGATCCCGATGCAGATGCGGCGCCGTGGAATCGAGATGAAGTTCGTCGTCAATGGCGACTCCAAGGCTTCTCTGAGAACCGACCCTGCGCTCTTGAAAATGATCGCACGCGCACACTGCTGGTTCGACGATCTGGCCTCTGGGCGGGCCTCATCAATGGTCGAAATCGGTAAACGAGAGAAGGTTGGCAAACGCTACGTGAGCCGGATAATCCGTCTCGCGTTCTTGGCTCCGGACATCGTCGAGCAGATCGTCAAAGGCTGCCAGCCGCCAGACCTCACCGCGCAATCTCTGCAGAAAGATCACACGCAACTTCCGCTCTCCTGGGAATCGCAGCATCGGGCGCTTGGATTTCCTTTCTTGAACTAATCCTACCTCTCGTCGCGTCCTAGTCCTTCAAGTCGAACCTTCCCGGTGCGTTCACACTCCGCGTGCCGCCTCGCACCCTTGCGATCACTGACGAGTTATTCCTATGAAAGCCAAAGTCCACCGCCAAAATTCGAAACGGAGAGAATCTCCGCGAAGGGCCGCAGAATCTCCGAAGTGGGCATCTCTCTGGTGGCCTTTGAATTTCACGAAGCGCCGCACACGCGCGGATTTTGCCGACTTCTCAAAAAATTGATCAGCAGAGAGGACTCAGGAACGG
>CAWKKB010000011.1:0-670350 GCA_963850125.1 uncultured delta proteobacterium
GCCCTTAGCCAAAGCCTTCGCCAAGGCATCGCCTTCAGTGCCATTCCCTTCCTGCGCGAATGGCCACGGGGCGGAGCTTTGACAGCCATTCTGACAGCCACCGAGCAGAAAAATCGTCAGTCCTCGTTTGATTGGGGGCGCAGGCACCGCTGAAAAGTGCTTTAATTTCTTACATGGACGCTTTCGAGAAATACAACAATCAGTACCAGCGGCTCAACAAAGTGATGGTCGCCTTCAAGGAAATTGACTTGAACAAGTTGACGAAGGACGAACTCGATTTGTGGACCGAGATGCGGCAACAATTCAAGGAGCTGCCAGAGCTATACGATGGCAATCCGCTCCTACAAGATGCTGACCAAATGGAAGCGATGGCTGACGTGCTTGTCCGAATTATCGCGAACCATACGAAGTAAACCTTTGCTCGTCTAGACCGGAGTCAGTCTTGCTTTAGGTGCTGGAACCGTTGAAATATTCCCGCTCTGGGCGACTTGGATAAGTCTTGAGAATCACTGCACACACGCTGGATCACTTGAAAGGGAACAACCGCGCGTGGGCGGCGCGTATGGTTTCCGCCGATGCCTATTTTTTCAAGCGGCTGGAGCGCCAGCAGGCGCCTGAGTACTTGCGGATCGGATGCTCCGATAGCCGGGTGCCTGCCAACGTCGTGGCGCAGCGCTACGAGCGCGGCGCGATGGTCCTCACCTCGAACCTCACCTTCGGCAGCTGGGATAGCGCCTTCGCCGGTGACAGCGTGCTGACCGCCGCGATGCTGGATCGCGTCCTGCCTCACTCGATTATCGTCAACATCTATGGCGAAAGTTATCGGCTCAAGGACAAGCGCAAGGCCGGTTTGTTTGCTGCCCCAACTAAACAGAAGCATTAGGCTGGAAATTACCTACTCGCAGCTTGCATCAAGGCTTCGCGGGAGGCGGCGGCAAGCCGATTGACGCGTTGTCGATCACATAGCGCCACTTGCCGTTGGATCTGTGCAGCAGTTCAGTGGTTCGCACGCGCGCGGTCATTGGCTTGCCGTCGGGGCCGGTCATTGTGTCGTCCCACATCCCGACATTGATGATGTAGTTTCCCGATTGCTCGCGAATCGGAGCTGATCTGCTTGAGGGATGACTTCGCGGTACCCGAGCATTCTGCTTTGATCACTTTTGCGATTGCCGCTTTGCCGTTCGCAACCTCGCCTTCGCCGGGCCAGATAAGGACCGCGTTATCTTCGTACAGATTGAGCGCCGCAGGAACATCACACGAGTTGAAAGCCTTTCCGAAGGCGTCCGAATGAGATTTGACCACGGCAGCAGGATCGGCCAATGCCGAGCCCTGCGCACATCAGGATTGTCGCCAGGCAAATCACCACCCGCTTTTCCATTGCATCCGTCCCTTCGCCGCCCGCAGGCAGCCCCGAGCGTGCCAAGCTTTGCATAAATTTACCACAGGGTGGCGAAGGGGACTTTCCCCCTCGCGCTCCCCTGATCAGAACCACGCAGGGTGGGTCAGTTTTATTTCGGCAACCCAAGGCCAAACGTGGGTCAACATTCAACCGGCGTTGACACTTTGCACCGCCCTCAGCCAAAAAGTCTTCGCCAGGACATCGCTTTCAGCGAAGAATCCCGTCGATAGCGTCGAGCGCGCGGTTTCAGAAGGCCCGGGAGCTCAGCCCTAGCGGTGCCGCAGCAGGAACTGGAACAGATGCCATCGATCCGGACAGCGTCTTGAGCCCGAAAGAGATTCATACTCTCCTACCGGAAGCGGAGCCGGGTTTCGAGCGAGCCTATTCGAGACAGCGGATTTGACCGGAGCTAGACAAGGAGAGCTACGGGGTCGCGGTCTTGAGATCAGCGATCGCCGGAGTGAGTAAGCTCGCGCGTGCCGACTCGACTGCTAAGTCCAGTTGGGATACGCGCCGGCGCGACTTAGAACCTAGAACCCTTCAAAAGAGAAGGCACGCGTTGGCTTCACCACTAGGGTGAGTGACCGACCGTGCCATCAGCTCGGGGGAGAACCTATGCCTATCTTCCTACTGCGTGACGAACAGTGTTTAGAATATAGATCAGATCACGAGGTGACTGAATTTCTCCCAGAAGTGACACCTGCGACAACATCTCCATCTCGGTGTTCGAGACGTTGTGAATGCGTCGAAGTTGGTCGTTCTTCCGAAACTTCTCCCAGGCCGAAACCGAATTTTCCACAGTGTCCGGTTGTGCAGAGATTAAAGCCTCAGTCCGTGGGTTGGCGAGAAAGAAGAGTTCGCGGTTGTCGAGGCCAAGCACTTCCGCCAGTCTCGTGACAATCTTGTCGGACGGATGCCGCTTGCCGACTTCCAGGTGACCCACATATGGCGTCGAAGTCTTGATCCGCGCAGCGACTTCGTCCTGCGTGAGATCGAGCTCTCTTCGCCTTCTGCGTATCACCTCACCGAAATTAGGTTCCTTTGCACGTGCTTTTGACATTTCCGATTTGCCTTTTGCGGCGCGTGGCGCAGCGGCTGGTACAGAATTTCTTGCTTCCGACATGGTGTAGATTAATATCGCAAAGCTAAACAGGAATAAATAAGAATTAACTAACGACCACAAAACTTATCGCTGTTACGGGTTCATAACCTTATCGGCTACTCTACAATATGTTGAGACTTCGCGACTTTAGCGCGTTCCGGGATTAGCCATTCTTAACCAGTATCTCTCGCGAATTGATCCCGAACATCTCTTCGGAGGATGGACCTCGAAACGAAATCACGGGTGCAAATGAACGATCGGGTCTAAGGTGGCAAATCTAACGCTCAGAGATTATGCAAACAAATATGAAGGTTTACCGAATCGCCAATCTCGCGATACTTTCATTTGTTTTATCAATCGCCCTCGCAACCGCTGCCCGCGCGGACGACAAAGTAGTGCCGGGATGGGATCCCTCTGTGTTTCGCGACGCGAGCACCATCAAAATAATGACCACCGAACCTGACGTAGGAGAGCATTGGTCAAACTTGTGGGTGGTTGTCATCGACGGGCAGCCGTATGTCCGGCTTGGCGATCGCGCATACGGACGCATTCAGAGGAACGCCACCAGCCCCTTCGTGAAGCTGAAGGTGGCTGACCAGGAATTTGACAAGGTCAAGGTGGAAGAGATGCCAGATATGAAAGACAAGGTCGGCGCCGCGATGGCCAACAAGTACTGGATGGACGTGCTGATTCGGCACAGTCGCATCCGATGGTTGCGCGCCTAGTTCCGGAGGCCACGCCACCCGAGACACCGTCACATTGACCGCGCGGCCTGACTTCTGTCTAAAGTTTTCGGAATCGCGAAGGGCCTTAAGATCGCTACGGCTCAGACAGCCGCTCGTCCGCGGCCAGCTCGAACCTTCGCAGGAAGCGGAGATAGTCGGGCGGCAGGCCATGCTGACTAGCACTTTCGATCTGCAAGCCGACATAACGCGGAGAGGGCCTGCGCCCGTGACTGATCCTGTCTAGCTGATACATTAACGCTGCGATCTGTTCATAGCCATCGACGATGGTGCTAATTGGAATGCGGCGGTACACCCTCCTTGGGACGCCTTCCGTGCGGTCGAGATGCTCGGAATGTTCGACCGCAATCAGAAAATCATTCGATTGCGCGCATCCATGAAGGTCACGAGTGGTCCGGTGTCCGAGCGCATGGCTTGGGTGCCTTCGTCGCTGACGATCATCCAGGACTCTGCGCTTCGGAGCCTTACGATGTCTGTCTGAGTTGAAGCTAAAACTAGAGACAGGGTCGGGCGCTAAAGTAGCGCGGCGATCCTCGGTTGCAACAAATCCGCTCTTGTTGGCAGGATAAAATCGCTTTTTGGAATTACTGCATGAAAATCCTGACACCGCTTAGACGGTTGATCGGTTTCTCCGCGTCGGGCTTCACGAATGCCCAAATTGCGGCAGCCAAGAAATACGACTTTCGCGTATGACCCAACCCCAGTTTTACAAGCTGTTTCGCTTCGCGCGCTACCGTTGTGAAAAATGCAATGCGACACATCTTCGATGGCAGCTACTATCCTTAGAACCGGAAGCTCGATGCGGCGGTTCTAAAGTTGCTGAGCATGGTCAGTCGATCGCCTCCATCATCTGTTCGAGCTTCGATGCCTCCAAACCATCGCGTCGTCCTCGGAAGTAACGCACGTTCGCCGCGTCAGTCGAGAAGTGGATCACCTTCGAAAAGCCCATCGACTTGAGTTTGTTGGCAAGCTGTTCCGGGAAAATCGACTCGGCCACGACTCGCCTCTCGCGCCAGCGATAGCGGCAGACACACACCGAAAGGTGTGTTCGCGCCAAGAGGGGGGGCGCTCGCGGCAAGTACGAAGCTGAAAACGATTTCGCTGGTGCGGCAGCGAGAGAACAAAATTCAACGAGAGGTCTAACGCCTCTTCGGCAAGGTACTGGGTCACTCGGAGCGAGGAAAAGAAGGTCGGTATCTTGAAGTCAAGGCCACCTGCGGCCAGCCCTTCTTCACGTGAAATCCGCTCGAAATCCACCGGCACAAACATCACATTGGCTAGGATCAGATCCCCGGTGGCTGCCAGTTTCGCTCGTTTCCACTTTTGGCTGCCTGTATAATCGACCTCGAAGATCGACGCGACCTGGCCCACGTAGGTTGTCGGTAAGCAAGGGTGCATCCTTCAGCGCGCCGAACCTGATCGAGGCTTTGCGCAAAGAGGATTCCCGCTTCCACATCGAAGAGGTAGTTTACGACCGGCTGATGGAGATGACCGGCGGGCGTGGTCCCGACCGCTGCATCGACGCCGTTGGCACCGAGACGGACGCAACCAGCAGTCTCGATGCGGCCGTCGATTGAGCTAAAGCCCGCAGCTTTCCTGGCGTGTGATCACCCGCATGTGATTCGTGAGGCGATCATGTGCTGCCGCAAAGGCGGCACGCTTTCATTTCCCGGCCTCTATATCGGATATCTCGACACAGTCCCTTTTTGGCGCCGCGATGAACAAAGGCCTGACGATAAAAATGGGCCAGACCAACGTACAGAAGTACATGGAGCCGCTGCTGAAAAATTGAAGCTGGCGAGATTGATCCGTCCTTTGTGATCACGCACAGAATCAAATTGGAGGACGCGCCCAAGGCTTGCAAAACGTTCCGCGATAAAGAGAGGATGGCTGCATCCAGGTTATCGTCAAGCCGGGCTCATCAACAGCAAGACACGAGAACTGGAGCCGAAACTAACGCAGCTAATATGATCGACATCCGATTGTTTCCGTAGTTAAAAGTTTGGCCGAGTATCCCAGGTTGATGGCCCTCCTCGATGAGCCCTCGCGGATGTCAGCACACTGATTAAACAATGTTGAACGACGGTTGCGCTTATGTGGTGAGTGCTCGAGCGGAGTGCGTCAGGAGCGGTAGAGTGCAACGTTAAGAATTCCGAGCGAGCCATACGGGATGGGAAGTCTGTATAGTTGAGCAGAAGTGTTCGACCTGCCTTATTCAGTTTTCTGGCTGCTCGTGCGCTGCTTTTCGACTACTCAAAGGCATTTGGGATGGCGTGTTGTTCGCTGTACGAGGGTGATCGTACAGCGCTCCGTCGAGAAAGCCTTAGCAGTGCCGATCTTGATCATGTTGATCAGACGGTCGACGTTCACGGGCTTTGTCAGATAAGCCTCGATTCCTTTCGGCAGTTGAGGCAACGGGGGGTTCCCGGATACCACTACAACCGGAATATCGCGCAGGATGGGGTCCTGAGCGCGAATTTCCAGGAACCGACGGCCATCCATGATCGGCATCGCAAGATCTAAGATGACCAAACATGGAAAAGGCGTCTCTTTTTTCAGTAGCTCCAAGGCAGTCTGACCATTATCTGCCTGCAAAACAACGTAGCCTTTAGCTTCCACAGTTGCGACATGCTTTCCCGGACATCAGGATCGTCATCAACCACCATCACAGATTTTTCATCATTAGGGCTATGGTCTCGCATTTTTCGAGCCCTCGACTTCCCCGAGCCGTGCTGCGAATAGATCGTGCAAATATCGAGCCGTCCAAAAGGCCGAGTATTTCTGGTCCACTTTTAAGTTGAGGGTGATTATCAGTGGCGAGCAATTGCCGGAACTTACCGAAGCAAGACAAAAATTTCGGAATACTTCGCTTGTCCAAATGACGGAGATCTAGTTAGGTTGGAATTGGGCGCTGTCCTGATCATTTTGCACGCGCCGACATCCCGGAGCTCCCAACTGATGGCTGCTAAAACCGCGTATATTGCGGACTATCTGGAGCAACACAAAGACGAGATCCTCGACCGCTGGCGCAAGCTGCGAAGGCGGAGTCTGCGCAAGCCGAACGGCTCGCCAAGATGGACGATCGCGAACTGCTCGACCATCTGCCCGCGCTTACCGAGGCGTTGATCGGCGTGTTGCGCGGCGAGGAAGAGTCGCCGGTGGAGGACGACGCACGCCGTCATGGTCATCAGCGGCGGCTCGACGGCTACAGCGTCGTCGATGTGCTCTGGGAACTGACAATTTTCAGGCGCGTGTTCCTGGGCGTACTGGATGAGGCTTCGGCAGCAGGTCGCCGATTGGATCCCCGTCGATGGAAGTAAGACGATCCTGGACCTGCTGGATCATTTGTGCGAGAGCCTCGATCGATCAGCACGTCAAAGAAACCGAACAGGAGCGCGATGCAGCCGCTTCGAGAGCCGGCATCCTCGAAACTCAGCGCCAGCGATTTCTCGGCACGCTTTCCCATGAGCTTAGGAACCAGATCCAGCCGATCCTCTTTGCGCCTCCAGCGTCTTAAAGGCGACGAACCCACTGAACATCAATTGCGCGCGCTCGAGATGATCGAACGACAGACCCGCCAGCAGTCGTTTCTTATCGAAGATCTTCTCGACCTCAATCGAAGTCAAATCGGCAAGATCGAACTTCGCCGCTCGCTGGTCGATCTGAGAGATTGCGTGCGGCACGCCGCGGAGACGAATCAGGCGGAGGTGGATCTGAAGTCTCTCGACGTGCAGCTCGAGTTGCCTGCCGAGCCGGTCTACGCGCACGTCGACCGCGAACGATTGTGCCAGATAGCGAACAACCTGATGTCGAATGCGGTGAAGTTCACGCCCAAGGGCGGCACCATCGTCTGGCGGCTATTTCAGGAGCCGGGATGGCAGGTCATGAGCATTCGCGATAGCGGCGTCGGAATAAGGGCCGGAGACCTCCCGCACATCTTCGATATCTTTTTCCAGGGTGAAGTGCCCGCAAACGTTCGTCAGGGAGGGCTCGGCATCGGGCTGCCGGTGGTCAAGAATCTCGTCGAACTGCATGGCGCAACAATCGAAGCTCGTAGCGACGGCGAAGGCGCAGGAGCGGAGTTCATAGTGCGGATTCCAGCTCCTGACAACAAATAACTCCGGGAGTATATACCTTACGCAATTTGAGCGGGATAAGCCGAAACAAAGCGGGATGAAGTGGGATCGCAGACCAGGGCGGACCAAGCCGGACAAGGGCGTACGGGTACGACTACGCGGCTTTGGTTCCTTCGGTTCGTGCGATGTATTCCTTGTCGCCTTTTCTAAGCAAGTGGAAATGCTCATCGCACATGAAGTACGACCATTTAGATTTCTGTCTGGAATGGACGATAGACCGAAGCGAGCCAAGTTCGACGCATGCCTTCGCTTGGCAGCGGTGCGTTTTAGTCACCTTCTGCATGACGCCATTGGTCGATACTGATTCATTCATGCAAAGAATATCGCAGGTTTTTGGAAACGTGTCAGGCCGATCAGCCTGCGTGCAGTGTTACAAAAGGAACAAAACCGACAAAATACCAAAGCCCACGAGCGCCAGCGCGGCAGCGTGGCGGAGATTCATCGACATTGAGCTATCGGAGCGCCGTGCGAGGGACAAATTCGCCGCGAACAGAGTCGACGCTACTCGTCGCGTCTGGCGCAGATCTCAAGTCCGCGAGCCCGCTCTCGCTCGATGACGATCTGGCAGTGCCAGCGGGCACAGTTCGATCTGGCGAACGTGAAGGGAGCAGGCGCGACATTTTCCGCTGCTTGGCAAGCCAATTGAAGAGGGCGTAAAGAACAAATTCAGCATGGACGCCGAAGAGATTATTGGCCTCGGACTGTTGCTCGTGCTTGTCTTAGTCGGTCTACTAGTTGTCGTTGTCTTGATGAATTACTTCGTTACCTGACCTCACAATTAGGATAGAACCGCGGACCAAAGCAGGCGACTTATTTACAGGGTGGTATGGACGATGCGCTCATGGGAGCGATGCCGCTTATCCCCACAAGCGTCCCCCTTCCATCGCGAAATCTGCCTAGGCATCCGGCCTCAGCTCAGCTTTCAGTGCGCATCTTTCGCAGTGATGCCGTATCGGCCACTCTCCACGTTTTGAATCTTCTACGAAATGATGGCCCTTAAAATCAGGTATCATGACGATTCTCGCGATTCGGCTTGATTAGACGCATGCGCGCAAATTTAGTACAAGGAAGGCGCGACCTGGGTATGCCCCCCTTTTCCAGTCAGTGTTCGGGCCAGCGAACACACGTTTCGCTGGCCCGTTCTTTTCCGTTTTGTAACGAAGCCTGATCTTGTCGATATCCCGTACTGTGCAGGGTTGGTGGTCCGCGCTTCTAGTGACCGCCTAAAGGGAGGTTCAGCGCTGGCGCTTGCGAATCGAATTTGTTTCAAAATCGCGAGGAAGTCTCTGACGGTTTGAAGCGAACCGAGCAACATCATCGACTTCAGCATCACCAATTCGTCGGCGGTCACGCGATACTCAGCAAGGAGGTGTTTGTCCTCAGTAAACTTTGACCAATTATCCGACCGAGAGGACGGAGAATTGCTCTTGAAGATCTGGTTCATCAGTGTCTGTCCGCGTCGTTCATAACCTACGAATCGTAGCGAATACCCACCACGCAGTAAAGAGGCCAGCTGCCAGCGCGAGCGCGGCTGCGTGGCGGAGATTCATATCTGTGGGTTAACAGACCGACGCTTTGCTCAAAACCCTTTGCGGCCGCGCGTTACGAGTTTGATCCAAATGCGATAGTGAGTTTGATCTAGGCGACGCGCCCGTGTAGAGGTCGGCCATTAGCCGAGCTGATTCATCGCAGCTCCAACGCCCTTGTATCGGGATGTCCCGCACCGCGGCCGGAACAGAGTCTCGCGTCCGACGAGCTGGTCGAATCAAGATTTCAACGTAGCCGACTCGAAGATCACCGCAGATTCTAAGAGGGCATGAATGTGAGAATTCGCGCAGTCGCCATACTCTCGCTGTCGATAACGTTGTCGTTCGTGGGATGCAGCGCCTAGGAAAATCAAGCCAAGACGAGCACGGCGACAAATGGATGCCAGATCGACGCGATGAGAATCTGTCACGAGATGAGGAAGACGTTCATCGGCTCATCGGCAGACCTTACCAGGGAACTCATCATACCAATCAGGATGCCGCCGGGACCGAACATCGACGTCCACTGCGGTATCAATACCAACAATCAGTCAGTCGCATCCGTCCGGGTCTCTCAGCCACCCAACCTGACCACCAATGACCGCATATTTCTACGCTCCAGAGGTTACTTTTCATAACCGCCGCCCCGTCCGGCAGGTAGAGCTCTGCGGTCGCCACGCCCAAGGCGGTCGTTACCCGCGAGCAGGCGCGCGGCCTTGAAATATTCAACCGAAGCGACTGGCGCTAACGATATCGACTAGCGGCGTGATAGAAGACCACCGATGAAGCCCCGGCTGCTCTCGCTTGTGTGCCGACTGTGAGTCAGTGAAACAACTGAGCTGCTCGCTTTGCTGGACAAAGCTACAGCGCTGGTCAATCAGGCAATGAACGCATCGCCTGAGCGACAAATCGAGATCCGAATGGAGTTCGATGGCATCATGCGCGAGATCGACAAGATCAGGCTTAGCAACCAAAACTGAAAAAGAACGGGCCAGCGGGATCGATCACGTCTCCGCTGGCTCGATCACCGACTGGAAAAAGGGGGCGAAACCAGTCAGCGCCTCCTCTCTATCAATTCGGCGCCCGCGCGTCCAAGGGTCGGCCGGCAGTGCGGCCGAAATAGACATTCGCAAGGCGATTTAGTAGTCAAGAAATGCTGGCTGAGGGAGTCGACGGGCGGGCCGATTTGATTACTCGGGGGAGTTGCTGACTAAGGTTTGCCCCCTTTATTTAGTCGGTGTGCGGACTGGCGAGGTTTCCTCCGCGTCGGCCCGTTCTTTTTCCCAGTCAACCTTATGCGGTGTTACAGGGAGAACACCTGTGGGTTGGCGTGACGCGAACGTTGGGAATAGTTCCCCTAAGAACGCGCCAGGGATATCGATAATGCGGGATCGCGATTAGACCCATAGACGGTCAGCTTTCGCACTCCCCCCTGAAAGCTGATTGGCACGCGCTTGATGGATCAACGCGTGCCCTTCTTTTTGGCGCGAGCGCATCGGCGGCCGAAGTCTCGGAGTTGCAGGGTAAACTGGGCCCAGGCGAACGGCGAGCTGAGCCGCCTCGGTTGACGTGGCGCGGAAAATAGCGCGATACTCCCAACCCAACGGGCAAAGCGGTCTCCTACTCATACTCTTCGGGCATAGATCCTCTACTTCGCCGCCAGCACTCGCGGGAATTTAATCGCGAGGATGCCCAGTGAGATTGTACGTACAGCCGGCTGAGATCGGCGGCTCACTCAAATAACATTGTAAGCGCCGGAGAGAAAATCCCTCAGTGAAGCGGCCGGATAGTCCGGCCGCAGAAGGTCTTCTGCCAAGATGGGCAGAGGGCGGAGGGATGAAAGGCCTGTTCCCAACCCGTAGACAGACTCGACGGCCGTCGAGAAAATTCCTTAGCGAGTTGACGGTTGAACTCTGAACTGAAACTTCGACGCCGAGCCATGGTCCATCTTCCGACTAAGCCCGTCGACCGGTCCAATTCGTACCTGCCTGACTGTCCAGTTTTAAGGGTTCAGTCCAGCGGTAGAATGTGAGATGGTTCAAATGATGCCCTTCGCGCTATCCGTGTTGTCCGCGTAAATGTAGATTGTGAGCCCTCCACGGCGTAGGCTCCGAGCGTTCCGCGCAATGTAAAGCGAGACCTCGCAAGGTGGAAAGGGACCCCAACAGAGCACATATCAATTGGAGCTGAGAAGGTCGTGAACCTGCGACCGATGTTTGGATTCTCGTTCGAAGGTTTCTGAAGGCGCTGATAGGCTCAGAAGACCTCGGACCGCGCTTTAATTAAATTTTGGACAGCCGGTCGGGCGAGCCTTCACTGCGGATTCGGAACCGGCATCGAAACCGGCACCGACGATATCGGCGGCGGCAATCGTCTGCGCTTACGCGCTGCTTGTAAGTGCTGGTCAGAATTGCGGATTTCTTGGTTGCGGGGCGTCGATCGCGTCGCCTGTCGGAGCAGTTCTCGCGAGCAGCAACGCCACCGCAATTCGAGGCACGCTGTATACGTTTTTGTGACCTGAATCTGCCCGAATCGGCCGATTCGGGCGTCGGCGGGGCCGCGAAAAACCTAAGCTTTAGTTGGCGATTTTGGCTGGTTAGGGAGAAGGCCGGTTTTGAAGACCGGTGGGGCCACCGGGCCCCGTCCTCCTCCAACCCTTATTTATTAGGGACTTACGGCGATTTGCACAACCAGGAAAGCGGCTCGAGTGCCCACAAACTGCCCACAATTTTTGATTTCGGTTTTGACGGCTGATCCTCGGCGCCAAGTCAACGAGGCGCTGGCGCCGACTCCGCGTCTGACCAACGCGTGGCAAACCTGACGCTGCTCACAATCAATGACGGGCCGTTTGGCGACGCGGCCCTCTGCGGCCCGTCTTAAGCCAATCCTTACCATAGGCATAGGCGTGCCGCTCTGAGTCATCGGCGCTTTCGAGGTACCAGCATCACTTGTCCAGGCCGACCTTTTTCAGCAACTCGACAAAGCGCAGCGCGGAGCGAAGCAGATCCCAAGTCTTCTCGATTTTCGATAAAGGGGAAGAAATGGCGAGCGACCTCGCGTAACCCTTCTCTCTAAGCGCCTCTTTTCGGACGGCGCTCGGGTTCGCGTCTATGAATTCGCCCGCCCCGTCGCAATACTTGTGCGTTCGCTTACAAAACGTGTCTACCATGCGTTGCTCAAAATGCGGCGCCGAAAATCCTGACGGCGCGAAGTTCTGTATCGAATGTGCATCGCCATTCGCGCGACGATGCAGCTCGTGCGGCAAAGAAAATCCACCGCGTGCAAAGTTCTGTCTTGAGTGCTCGAAGCCGATCGACCTCCCTCCTGCAGATACCACACAGACCTCGACATCCTCTGTGCGCGTTTCCACTGCTGCTGACAGCGCGCAGCTTGAAGACGAGCGCAAAACGGTCACGGCGCTTTTCGCCGATATCAAGGGATCGACGGAGTTGGAGCAGGATCTCGATGCTGAGGAAGCCCGAGCGATTGTCGATCCCGCGCTGAAGCTGATGATCGACGCGGTGCGGCGCTACGACGGATACATCGTACAGAGCACTGGAGACGGCATCTTCGCTTTGTTCGGTGCGCCGGCCGCGCACGAAGATCATCCGCAGAGATCGTTGCACGCAGCCCGGCGCATGCAGGAAGAGATTCGCCGCTACGCCGAGCGGCTGCGCGCCGATGGCCGCGCGCCGATTCAGATTCGGGTCGGCGTCAACACCGGCGAGGTGGTGGTGCGTTCGATTACCACCGGAGAGGGTCAGGTCGAGTACACGCCTATAGGCCACACGACCAATCTTGCATCGCGGATGCAGACTCTGGCCGATCCGGGTGCGACCGTGATCTCGGAAGCCACGCGCAGGCTGGTCGAGGGTTACTTCGCGCTGAAGCCGCTCGGCGCGTCGCGCGTCAAAGGCATCGCGGAGCCGATCAACGTTTACGAAGTGACCGGTCTGGGCCCGCTTCGCACGCGGCTGCAACGCTCGGCGGGGCGCGGATTGTCGAAGTTCGTCGGCCGCGAGCGCGAGATGGACGCTATGAAGGACGCGGCAGAGCGGGCGATCGGCGGTCACGGGCAGATCGTCGCCGCGATGGCGGAGGCGGGCACCGGCAAGTCGCGGCTGTTCTTCGAGTTCAAGGCGAAGAATCAGTCGGGCTGGATGGTGCTGGAGACCTTCTCAGTCTCGCACGGCAAGGCGTCGGCCTATCTGCCGGTGCTCGATCTGTTACACGGCTACTTCAAAATCGTGGGCGAAGATGATGCGCGCACACGGCGGGAGAAGGTCGCCGGTAGGATCACGATCCTCGATCGCGGTCTGGAGGACACGCTGCCGTATCTGTTCAGCCTGCTTGGTATTGTCGATGGCAACGACCCGCTGGCACAGATAGATGGGCAATTGAAGAAGCGCCGGACGCTCGAAGCGATCAAACGAATACTGCTGCGCGAGTCGCTCAATCAGCCGCTGATGGTGATCTTCGAGGATTTGCACTGGATCGATGAGGCAACCCAGGAGTTCCTGAATCTGCTCGCCGACTCACTTGGCACCGCGAAGCTTTTGCTGCTGGTGAATTACCGTCCCGAATACTCACATAAGTGGAATAGCAAGACCTACTATACGCAGTTGCGTCTCGACCCACTGGGCAAAGAGAGCTCTGATGAGATGCTGACGGCGCTGTTGGGCGACGGCAAGGATCTACTGCCGCTCAGGCGGCTGATCATCGAACGCACCGAAGGCAACCCATTCTTCATGGAAGAAATCGTCCAGGTGCTGCTCGACGAGGGTGCGCTAGTGCGCGACGGGCGATTGGTCAAGCCGACGAAGCCGCTCAATGCGCTCAAGATTCCGCCGACGGTGCATGGGATTCTTGCCGCGCGCATGGACCGGCTGCCCGCCGATGCGAAAGAACTGCTGCAGACGCTGGCCGTCATCGGCCGCGAATTCCCCATATCGCTGATTGGAGCGGTGGTCACGAAATCAGATGACGAACTCAACCGCCTGCTCAATGACCTGCAACTGGGCGAGTTCATCTACGAGCAGCCGGCCGTGGGCGACGCCGAATACATCTTCAAGCATGCACTGACGCAGGAAGTCGCCTACAACTCGGTCTTGCTGGAGCGGCGCCAGCAACTGCACGATCGCACAGGTGCGGCGCTCAAGACGCTCTACAAGACCTCGGTCGAGGAACATCTGGCGGAACTCGCGCATCATTACGGGCGCAGCGCCAATTCCGGCAAGGCGGTGGAGTACCTGACGCGCGCCGGCCAGCAGGCGCTGAGTCGCTCGGCCTTCGCCGAGGCGCAGGCGCAATTGCAACAGGGTCTTGAATGGATCAAGAAACTGTCGGAATCGCCTGAGCGCGACGCGCGCGAGCTGGAGCTGGCGAGTACCCTGGCCCAGGTGCTGCTGGTCACCAAGGGAATGAGCGCGCCGGAGACGCGCGCGGCGGCCGAGCGCGCCCGGGACCTGGCCGAGAAGGCTGGCAATCTGGCCCAACTGGTTGCACGGGTGCACGGGATTTGGCGTAGCGTCCTCACCGGGGGCGATTATTCCACCGCCGCCCTGCTGGCAGACCGAATACTCGATCTTGCCCGGCGCGAGGGCAGCCCCGCGAGCTTCGGCTTCGCAGGTAGTGCTCAGGTGCAGGTGCGCTTCCTTCGCGGCGACCTCGCCGGTGTCGAGGAGCACTTCACTCGCTGGAGCAGCTTCCTTAGCGCGCCTGGTTTCAGGCAAGTTCCCGGCGCGAGCGTAGCTGCAATCTCTCATGCAAGCCTTTGCGCTGCGGCTTTGGGCTGCCCCGATATAGCCCGCGAGCGTATTGCGCAGGCGATTACCTTCGCACGCGAAAGCAACAACCTCTACGATCTGGCGATCGCGCGAACGTTTGAAGGCCGCCTGTTCTGCTGGCTAAGAGAACCGCAGCGCGCCGAGGTTGCGGCCTCCCAAGCGTTAGCAATCAGTGAAGAACAGGGCTTTCCGTTCATCAGGGACTTTAACCGCCCAATGCTCGGCTGGGCGCGCGCGCAGCTCGGCCGCGCGGGTGAAGGCGTCGCGCTGATTCGCCATGGCTCAACCGGCCTAGCCGAGGCAGGATTCAGGGCGCAGATCACCGATCTCCTCACGCGTCTGGCCGAGGCCCAGGCCCTCGACCGCAAGCTAAACGACGCTCTAATCACCGTCGAGGAGGCGCTCCAAGCGAACCCCGAGGAACTGGTCTTCCGGCCTAATGCGTTGACCTGCCGTGGAGAACTGCGGCTCAAACTAGGCCAGACCGAACTGGCCGAGACCGATTTCCGCGAGGCCATAACGCTCGCGCAGAAGATGAGTGCGAAGAGCTTCGAGCTGCGCGCGACGATCAGCCTCGCGCGATTACTCGCATCGCAAGGCCGTCGAGACGAGGCGCGTACGATGCTCGCCGAAATCTATGGCAGGTTCACCGAAGGATTCGACACCGCCGACCTGAAAGACGCCAAGTCGCTGCTCGACGAGCTGGGGGCGTAGGGATGAATTGCGCAAAGTGCGGAGCTGACAACCGCGAGGGGCGCAAGTTTTGCGCGAAATGCGCTGCGCCACTCGCACGCTTGTGTCCGCAATGCGGTGCTTCGAATGAGCCCGGGGAGGACTTCTGTGGCGAATGCGCTGCCGCGCTTGGGCAACCTCCAACTGCGTCGGCACAGAAATCGAATGATTCAGCGATTCGAATAGCTGAGACGCCCGCCCCCGAAGATCTCGAAGGCGAGCGCAAGACAGTCACCGCGCTGTTCGCCGACATCAAGGGCTCGATGGACCTGATGGAAGACCTCGATCCTGAAGAGGCGCGTGGGATCGTTGATCCCGCGCTCAACATCATGATCGACGCGGCGCGTCGCTACGGCGGCTACATCGTGCAGTCGACCGGCGACGGCGTCTTCGCTCTGTTCGGCGCGCCCGTCGCGCACGAGGACCATCCGCAGCGCGCCTTGTTCTCGGCTCTGCGCATGCAGGAAGACGTCAAGCGATACGCCGAAAAGCTGCGCGCGGAAAAGGGTGTGAACCTGCAAGTCCGCGTCGGCGTGAACACCGGCGAAGTTGTGGTCCGTTCGATCAAGACCGACGAGGCGCATACCGAGTACACGCCGATCGGTCATTCAACCAGCCTCGCTTCGCGATTGCAGGCGCTGGCGAACCCGGGGTCGGTTGCCATCAGCGAGACGGTGCGCAAGCTGATCGAAGGTTACTTCGCGATTAAGCCGCTGGGACCGGCGCGAATCAAAGGCGTCAGCGAGCCGGTCAACGTTTACGAAGTGACGGGGCTCGGGCCGCTGCGCACGCGGTTGCAGCGATCAGCGGGACGCGGTTACACCAAGTTCGTCGGGCGCGAGCGCGAGATGGAGGCGATGCGCGCGGCCGCCGATCGTGCAATCTCCGGCCATGGACAGATTGTGGCGGCGATGGCGGAGGCGGGCACCGGCAAGTCGCGCTTGTTCTACGAGTTCAAAGTCAAGAATCAGTCCGGCTGGATGGTGCTGGAAACCTTTTCGGTCTCTCACGGCAAGGCGTCGGCCTATCTTCCGGTACTCGATCTATTGCACGGCTACTTCAAAATCGCGGGCGAGGACGATCAACGGACGCGGCGAGAGAAACTAACCGGTCGCATACTCGCGCTCGACCGTTCGATGGAGGATACGCTGCCGTACCTGTTCAGCCTGCTGGGTATCGTAGAGGGCGAGGATCCCTTGGCGCTGATGGACGGGCTGATCAAGAAGCGGCGCACGCTCGAAGCGATCAAACGGATACTGCTACGCGAGTCGCTCAATCAGCCGCTGATGGTGATCTTCGAGGATCTCCACTGGATCGATGAGGCGACGCAGGAGTTTCTGAATCTACTCGCCGACTCGCTTGGGACGGCCAAGATATTACTCCTGGTGAATTACCGGCCTGAGTATTCGCATCAATGGAATAGCAAGACATATTACACCCAGCTGCGGCTCGACCCCCTGGGCAGGGAGAGTGCCAACGAGATGCTCTCGGCGCTACTCGGCGATGGCAAGGATCTGCTTCCTCTCAAGCGTGTGATCATCGAAAAGACCGAAGGCAACCCCTTCTTCATGGAAGAGACGGTGCAGGTGCTGCTCGATGAGGGTGCGCTGGTGCGCGAGGGAACGGCGGTCAGATTCACCCGGCCACTGGGCGAACTGAAGATTCCGCCGACCGTTCAGGCGATTCTCGCCGCGCGCATCGACCGCCTGCCGCAGGATGCCAAAGACCTGTTACAGACGCTGGCGGTAATTGGCCGCGAATTTCCGCTGTCGCTGATTCGCGCGGTGGTCTCGATCCCGGATGACGAGACCAGGCGGCTGTTCGATGTCCTCCAGCTCGGCGAGTTCATCTACGAACAGCCGGCCATCGGTGATTCTGAATACACCTTCAAGCACGCGCTGACCCAGGAGGTCTCGTACAACTCGGTACTGATGGAACGGCGCAGACAACTTCATGGACGAATCGGTGCGGCTCTCGAGAGTCTCTACACAAATTCAATCGACGACCACCTCGACGAACTGGCCCATCATTACAGCGGCAGCGGAAATTCCGCGAAGGCACTCGACTATCTCGAAAGCGCAGGTCTCCGAGCCGTTCGGCGACTGGCGTACGGCGAGGCGATGCGGAACCTAACCGCCGCTTTGGAATTACTTGAACGCACGCCATCTAGCCCCGAGCGGGACCGGCGCGAATTCGCGCTCCAAACCAGCCTTGGTCCCGCGCTGATGGCCACCAAAGGGTGGGCGGCGCCGGAAACCGAGAGGGCCTATCTTCGCGCCGAGCGGCTTGCTGAGACAGGAGCCACACCCGAGCAGCAGTTTGCGCTACTGGTTGGATTGTTTGGACTGCTCTACGTCGGCGGCAACTTGAGCGGAGCCCGCGAACGGCAGAAGCCGATCTGGGATTTCGTCGATCGCCACCCCGATCCGGTTTTCCTTCTCGAGGCGATCCATCATGACTGGTCGGTGGCGCTTTCCGCAGGTGAACTGGAGGCCTCGCAACGCCATATCGAGCGGGGGCTCGAGCTGTTCGAGTCGAAGCTTCGTTCGGTTGCCGTCCCGCTCTACACCGCTCATCATCCGGCCGTGTGCGGTTATGCATGGGACGCGCAGCTATCATGGCTGCGCGGTCGTCCCGATGCGGCGCGGCGATGCGCGGAGCGGGCCGTTGCACTTGCGAATGAACTTGGAGACGCCATGTCGGCAGCTTTCGCCTTGTACGAGAAGGCACTGGTTCATCGCATGATGCTGGAACCGAAGCTTGCGCTGGAAATCGCCGGGGCCGCGATAAACACAGCGGAGGAGGTGGGGTTCCTCTACGTTATGCGCCATGCGCGAGTTGTCAAAGGGTGGGCCTTAACCGAGCTTGGAAGAGCGGAGGAGGGAATAGGGCAGATACGCGAAGAAACCGATGCACTTTCGGCCAACCGAGAGGAGTTGTGGCTCACGCTCTGTCTCGCGACTCTCGCCGACGCGTGCCTGAGAGCCGGACGCATCGAGCATGGTTTGAAGGCGATCGGCGACGCCCTGGACCTGGTCCGTCGCAGCGGCGAATGTTTCTGGGAAGCGGAAATTAATCGTCTTCGCGGCGAATTGCTCCTGGGTCAGAGTCCTTCCGATCCGGCGCTGGCGAGAGCGTCGGTTGAGCACGCGATCAGGAAGGCCCGACAGCAGGGGGCGAAATCGCTCGAACTGCGCGCGACGACCTCGCTCGCGCGAATACTGATGAGTACCGACCGCCGCGACGAGGCGCGTGCGATGCTCGCCGAAATCTACAACTGGTTCACCGAAGGTTTTGACACCGCCGATCTGAAAGACGCCAAGGCTCTGCTCGAGGAACTAAGCCCGTAAAGAACCCGCGACTAAGCGCGAGAAATTCGGAGGGACCAATGGAGTACGGATTTCAATTATTTCGCATGGAACCAGCCAAGGTTCGCGACCTCGCACAGACCGCCGAGGGATTGGGCTACGATCTCATCGTCTTCCCTGACCATCTCGTCTTCGAGGGGCCCGACGGACAATCTGATCCACACGCGATCCTGTACGATTCGATTTCCGTCGCGGCGATCGTTGCGGATGCGACCCGCAAAATCCGCGTGGGCCACTTGGTCCTGTGCAATCAGTTTCGCCATCCCGCAATAACCGCCCAGAGTCTCGCCACACTTGATCACATCAGTG
Organism: uncultured delta proteobacterium; assembly: GCA_963850125.1. Classification (GTDB taxonomy): domain Bacteria; phylum Desulfobacterota; class Binatia; order Binatales; family Binataceae; genus Binatus. The sequence continues at coordinate 19,102 of CAWKKB010000011.1, forward strand.
CCGGCCGGCTGCTGGCAGGTCTTGGCGCCGGATGGATGGAGACCGAATTCCGCATGACCGGTATCCCGTTTCCGCCGATTAGCGAGCGCCTCGCGATGCTCGATGAATCTCTCAACTGCATTCGTTCGCTCTGGACCAACGAGCGTACCAACTTCGAGGGCAAGCACTATCGATTCCGCGACGCGACTCTATGGCCGAAGCCCGCGCAGAAGCCCCATCCTCCGATCCTGCTCGGCGGGAGCGGCAACGGATTGTTGCGTCTCGCCGCACGACATGCCGACTACGTGAACATAATCCCGGACGCTGGCAAAGTCGGTAAATTCTCTGTGGAAAACGTCAAGAGTATGACCGATGAGGCCTTTCGCGAGCGCGTCAACTTCGTGCGCGCTGAAGCGCAGCGCGCCGGACGCGAGCCGCAAGCGATCAAAATCAGCAACGTCATGCTCGTCTTCATGATCCTGGATACGCCCGCCGCGGCGGAACAAACTATCAAGGCGGTCGCAACGGGGCTTAGTCTGAGCCCGGAGACATTGCGCGCGTCACCAATCGCAATGATAGGCACGCCAGAACAGTGCGCAACGGAGCTGAGAAGGCGCGTCAAAAGCTGGGGGATCTCACAGTTTATTTTCGGCTCCTTCCTGGGAATGGACGAGAAGCAGATCCGGCTCCTCCGCGAGGAGGTCATTCCGCGCATCTGAACGACGAACATCGAGCATGCGGCCGTGATGAGGTTATCCACCGAGACGCTGCGCTTTACCACCAGCCTGCCACAGGCTGCTCGGCCAAACAGGGCAGGCGCGAAGAAGCCCACGCGATGCTCACCGAGATCTACAACTGGGTAGTGTCCTGATTTGAGGTCTGTCGGCGAATTGATCGACGCTGCAATGGCGGTCTAAGGAGCGTTCAAATGATTACAGGCGGTTGTCTATGCGGCAAAATTCGGTATGAGGCTGAGTTAGAGTGGTTCCTCGCGATCCGCTGCCATTGTAGAGACTGCCAATACGTTTCCGGTGGTGAACCTGCGGCCGTGATATCAGTCGCGCGGGGAGCGCTGCGCGTTCAAGGCGAACCGCGCATATATCGGTCAAAAGCCGATTCTGGTGTTGCTGTTTTCAGGTCGTTCTGTGCGGACTGCGGTACGCCTCTGTTCGCTGGCAACGAGACAGACGTCGAAGTCATCGCCATCAAGCTCGGTTCGCTCGACGAGCCATTCAAGTTCGCGCCAGCCGGTCATATATGGACAACATCGGCGCAACCTTGGCATCACATCGATACCAATGCGCCAATTTTTTCAAAAAACTTTGGCTCTCCGCCAAATTAGGACACTACCCGTCCGTTTCGGTTCCAGCTGGCGAACCATCGGTGCTGAGCTCCCGGGCTGGTTGAACCGCGCGCTCGACGCTGTCGACCGGATTCTTCGAGTACTGCCCCCGTTTGATTGCAAGACGAAAGACCGCTCCGACGATCCAGAGGATCCGGTTGATCGTCCGGTGCGCATATTCCTCTTCGCGCAGTTTGTCTCGAAGTTTTTCTACTGCCTCCACCGTGATTCGATCGAGCTTTTGCTTTCCAATCACGGGCAGGATCTGTTTGTCGAGGCGCGTTCTAAGATTGAAGGTGTGAGAAGGTCTGCGACCCAACTTGCTCTTGAACCAATCCTCGGCAACCTCGCCGAAGGTTGGCACCTTCGCCGGCTCGACGTAGTCGCCGCGAGAAGCCTTTTGAACGGTATCGATTTGGAACTGCTCGGCTTGTTTGCGCGTTTTGAAACGGCCGCGCCTGCGCGGCCCAAACAAGCCAAGCGGGCGATAGTCGAGCACCCACAGGCAGCTACAATCTTTGCCTGTGCAGCTCGCGACGTGGAATTTCCTGATGCTCGCCATCGCAATCTTTCAGGTGGACACGACTAGCGTGAGGTCGCCACCGGCATCCACTCGGGCGGGATGGCCAGAAAATGGCCCATTTACGGTCTTCGGCGTGGCTTTTGAGCGAGGCTTCGTTCCACATCGCTCAATCTGAAGCGAACGTATTTGCCCAATCTGACAATTGGAATCGCAAAGAGCCGGTCCGGCTTCGAAGTTGGATGTTCGTTGCTCTCCACCTCTGCATTCGGCACCTGCCAGACCGTTCCAGGATTGCCATACTTGCGGTTGACCAGCGGTTTTTGGCCCTTGATCCACCCGAACATGCACGGCTCATGCGACCATAGATAAACGCTGTAAGTCAGGACGGGTCGGGTCTTGAACCAGATGATTTGTTGATGATTGAAAGCGCCGACTTCCTTCCAGACGCCCTCGACCATCACCTGCCTGACCGACGCTAACCAGCAATACCAGGCTGCGTTGGGTGCGATCGCGCGTTCGATAGCGACTTTGTAAAAGGCGAGATAGAACGATCGCCCGCCATCGCCACCGCCGTCTTCATTATCGAAGGTAGTTCGGCCGGCTTCGTGGTAGACCTTCGACCAGTCCTTATCGCGGTTGGCCTTGGCCCGGTTAGCCCTGGTGGCTGGATGCGAGCCGCCTGAGTAGCCGACTGCGTAGGGTGGGTCAGTCGCGAACAGGACTGCACGTTCTTCGCCCATTAAGCGTGAAACGCATTCCGGGCGCGTGGAATCGCCACACATGAGCCGATGCTTGCCCCAGTTGCCAAATCTGCCCCAAACGCGCCACAGGGCTTCTCGGTGGCGCGGGAATAGCGTCCCGTGTGGCGACCTCGCCCAAGCCGAGGCGTGTGAGTTCCTTGGGATCGAACGCCGTCAGTTCGGCGAGCGCGCCCAGTTCGCTTATTTCCAGCTTCAGTAGTTCATCGTCCCAGCGGGCTTCTTCGCCGGCGCGATTGTCGGCGATGCGATAGGCGCGCCATTGGGCTTCTGTCAAATCGCCGGCGACGTGCACCGGGACCTCGAGCAGGCCGAGCTTGCGAGCAGCAAGCAGGCGAGTATGGCCCACCACGATAACGCCCTCGGCATCGACAACGATGGACTGGCGCCAGCCAAACTCCTTGATGCTTGCAGCGACCTTGTCGATCGCGGATTGCGGAATCTTCCGCGGGTTTTTCGTGTAAGGAACCGGGCGGTCGATAGGCCAGAATTCAATCTCCATCATGAGCCGGTCTCCTCATCATCGTCACCATCAAGGAAGTCTGCGAAGAGGTCTCTCTGCGCGGGAGCGATTTGACCTTACTTCTCGAGGCAGGGGAGAGGCCGAATTCTATTTCGATCTGATGCATCGCTTTCGAGCACATCGAGATCACACTGACGTATGGGTTGATGTAGGGATTACCGACGCCATTGGCGCGCACCACGACGTCGCTCTGATTGACCGCGCGCGAGGCTAGGTCGCGCTTGAAATACCAGATGCACCAGGTTCCAAACATCGTCAGATCGAGCGCAGTCAGTAGACCGGCTTTGATCAAGCGCCGACGTTCCGCTGACCAGGCGCGCTTGCCCTCATCGTCGAGGAATCCCGGCGCTGGCGGCATCCGCTTCAGCAGCGGGCTTGACGGTTCATTGACGTTGAGCGGACTCCTGCTGCGATGCAGGATCTTTAGCGTCGACGGCATCGGCCTGCGTCCTCTCATCTCTCCACCTCCATTTCATCATCACAGCTCCCCCCACCCTATGAATTCCTTACACGCGCGAGTGTGGTTGCTAAGCGGTCAACAATCGCCGACTCCTAGAGATTTGATCCCCCTATCCCCTGTCAGCATTGTCTTCGCGCATTTTGCCTTCGGCCAACACTCCGCCGCGTACGAGTTACCTATCCTTGATATCTCCGCATACCTTAGCGACTACTTCGCGGACCCTTTGGCACTCCGCCGCTCGCTGCTCAGGGCTCTGCGCGGCGCGTTCGCGCTCAAGCGCTTCCTGATCGCGCTTCAATCGGTCGCCAGCTCCCGTGTAATAAGGACTCGAGTCACCTCCAACCGAATTCCCACTTTCGAGCGCTGCCGCCGGTGTTCGTTCAAAGAGTTTGCCTTTCAGAAATTTCCCAGGCCCGGGCGCGAATTTTCCTCCATCATGCTGCATCCAGATCACCGCCCAGCGCTTGAGTCCGGCGACTACTTCTTCACGTCGCCTTGGACCGAGCTTGCGAAGCTCCGCAAGCGCTTCAAGTCTTTGATCGTCGCGTCGCAGAAGAGGGTACAAAGGCAAAAAGTCGCGATCGTACCATTCCTCGAGTTCGCTAATTTTATTTTCTCTATGAGATTGATTGATTGATCCATTTGATTCGGTTGCAATGGCTATTGCAGGGGGGTTGAAACGCTCGGTTGCTGGGAGTGCGCTCCCGCCCTGCAGGGGGGCAAATTTTGCAGGAAGGCAACTCTTGCCGGCCCGGCCCGAATTGTCGGGAACGCAAGTGACCCTATACAGGTTCGTTCCTTTCTCGCCCTGGCCGATGAAAACTTCGAGTTCACCGAGCGCTTCGCTCTTCCGAATCAGATATCGGACATTCCGCTGCGAGAGCCTCGTCTCAGCCGCCAGTCGACGCACGCCATCCAGCTGTAACCGTTGCCGTTCGCATGATTCGCTAGAAGCAACATCAGTAGATAGCCCGAGCCCTTCTGCTTGGACATTTGAACAACCGCACTAGTCGCCTCCCATGACATCTCCACCCCTTCCTCATCCCGCCCCACAGTGTCCGCCCAACGACTCCCTCATCCCTATCCTTCGTCGCGCTCGCCGTCTCCAGCCGCCTGCGATGAGTGCCCTTGCCGCTTAAAGTGTCGGCTCAGCTTGCCTTCCAATAGATCGTCGAGGCCGCGCCGCAAAACGAGAACGCGGCGGCCTATAAGAATCGCGGGGATCTCTCCTCGGTGTGCCGCTTCATCGGCGCTCGACCGAGAGATGCCAAGCTCCTTAGCCGCGGCGTCAACCGTTAAAGTCTTGGCGGCCGGTGATTCTTTTCCTTCCATCGTTCTTACGTCCGCTCACTCTCGTCCATTCCTAAATAAAATAGCGCGTCCGTCCTGTTCAGAAATCCGGACGCGCGATAGCTAAAGCGGTTTATGTCGAAAAAAAGCGCTTTACCGAGGGCTGCGCGTCGAAAAAAGGCGAGATTCACGATACCCGGCCAAAGCTGAAACTTCTTCTTCTGATAGATCTCCGAGTTCGATTCGACCCTTCAAGCGTCGTGGGCCGCAAAGAAAGACAGCCTTCTTCAGGCTCCGGTCCTCTGGATGATGAACCCCGGCCCTGAGCGCATTTAGTAGAACCATGCCAGCGACGCTAGCTTTGGCGAACTGAACCCAGGCGTCGTCTCTAATGCGCAGTCGCTCCGGCACTTCCAGCCGGCGAAGCAGGAGTAGTTCGAGCTTGTTTATCTGGCAATCCGGAGGCGAAAATACCAAGGGTGGCGCTCGATGAAGGGCTTACAGGTAGTACTCGGCCAGCTCTGTCTTAAGTTGGATACTGTCATGTTACGTTATTTTGAGGGGCCGTTGCCGACCCTCATCCAGCTCTATTCAAAGTGCGCGTCTAGTGGTGGAAACACCACCACCGGATACCCTTCGAGTACCGACGGCTCATGATGCTCTACATCATCCAGATTTTCCTCCTTGTCGATCCAGACCGCGATTATGTAGCCCTTATCAGGTAGATAGGCCGCCCGAATTTCAGCTACATGCTTTTGCTGAAGCTCGCTGTTGTGCCTGGAAATTACTGCCTCAACCGCAGCCTGCAAAGCTCTGAGTTCCGCTTGTCCCTCATCTGAGTCCGGTTCTGCTTGTGCCAGACAGCATGTCGCTACGAACATAAAGACCGCTAAAAATCTCATACTCTCATTGGTTTTGTTTAGAGAGGCCGGTCCCTCATTCTCCGCCATTAGCTCCCTACCAGTTTTTATTAGTACCTCGACTTGGCTCACCTGGGCCTGGAGCTTTGTATTTATCGGAGTTAGGAGGCAAGATCATAAGATCCGCTCCAACCGTGGTCGGGTATCCGCCCAATGTTGGTGGTATCTCCGCTTCACTTCATCGATGTGGCTCTCTAGATCGACTTGTACGGAGATTGCAGGCCAGCAATCATTCGAGTCTTGTGGGTTACAGTCCGCTGCTGGAATAATTCGAGCTACATACTTGAGGTTTTTAATCCACTGATTCGCCGGATCGTTGCATACAGCCTGCAGCTTATCATCTAGAGCTTTCAGTTCAGCGTGATCGCTTACAGGGGCAGTATCGCCAGTATCTGGTATTCCGGTAACATCAGCGAGAAGATTGAAGGTGTTGGAAACTGGCGTATCGTTGAACAATGGTACTGGTTGCGTAACTCCTGCAAAAGGGCAGGTAACTGCTGACGCTGTGCGGACCATAAACAGTAAGCTTATGGCCGTTAATGATAGCATTTTCTTCTTTGTACTCAAAACAGCAGGGTTAGAAGGGCCGTTGCCGGCCTCTCAGTTGATCCTATCGATTTAAGAAACTCACCCATAGTTGGCCCACCCACCTCTACAGGGAACCCTTCAATCCTGCTAGGGAGTTCCCTTTCCACCGCACCAACGTTTTCGTTCTTGTCTACAATAACGAAAATCACCATCTCCTCCGAATCCTTCCTGACGCCAGGTAAAACCTGAGTGACATGAGACACCTTGGAAATCCAAGCGTTCCTAGCAACGGCTGCCCTGATTGCTGTCTCTTCGGGAGTAATGTCCGGAGGGAGCATCTGTGGTGCTGCCCCGACCGTATCGCCGGTTAGGGTGCCCAGCTGATCCCAATGTCGGAAATCACTTGTGAGATAGGAATTAGTGCCACGCTGAGGAGATCTGTATGCTGAGCAGCTTCCTCGCTCAATGATAGCTTGTCTCTTCGCGTGTTCAGCTTTGCATGCAGCAGCGGTAGCGAACGCACTACTAGTCGATTGCGACAATGGAGCTTCGTAGTATTTGTTATCTTTAAAAGACTGAGGGGGTGCCACGATCAGATACCAGCCCACAAGCGCGAGCACGGCGGCGTGGCGGAGATTCATCGACTTTGAGTTAGCAGACTGCCACGCGATCGACAACTTCGCATCCCCGCGCGAGCTTTGTGCTATCTGACGTAGGAGGGAAGCGGAACGGGATGCGAATAGAGGAGGGGAACTCCGATGTCGTTTAGGACCGTAGCGTACAGGATTCTGATCGCCTCACCATCCGACTTGGCGGAAGAGCGGCAAGCCGCAAAGGAGGCGGTCTATCAGTGGAACGCCCAGCACGCCGTCGCCGAATCGGTTGTTCTGTTGCCGGTAAGTTGGGAAACGCACGCCACGCCAAAAATCGGGCGTCAGGCCGCAGGAAGAAATCAACCGGCAACTCGTCAGTGAGTGCGACATCTTGGTCGGTATGTTTTGGACGAAGATCGGAAGCAGCACCGGGGTCGCCGAGTCAGGCACAGTCGAAGAAATCGACCTGTTCGTGGCGGCTGGGAAACCCGCTCTGTTGTATTTCTCCAGCCGCCCCATCAACCCGGACAAGATCGACCTGAAGCAGATCAAGAAGCTAAGGAGGTTCAAGGCCGCCACCTACAACAAAGCCTTCATCGGACACTTCAGCGGCGTCGACGAACTGCGGCAGACGATTCTCCGCGATCTATTGCATCAAGTTCGGGAACTGAAACCTAACGAGGCATCGAGGAGACTCGGGAAGCTGGACGAAGTGTTCCAGATCACTGAACTGATTCGCATCCAGCGGAAGCACAAGATCACGATTGAGGACTGCCTAAGATACCGCGATCTTTTGGGGCTCAGGCCGCGTTCGCCTGTCCGAACCCTCAAAACGTCGGAAGAGGTCGGGCCAAACGGTTTCAGAGTCGGATACACTGATGGAAGGGGACAAGGTGGAGTGGATTCCGGACGACGAGCGTCCGGGCGGAGTGGCCACTGGTGCTTCGGCGCAACGACGACGCGGTCCTCGCGGCTCAAGAGGAGTTCTGGGAGAAGGTTTGGTGGAACCGGCATCAAAACTGGCTCCGCAGGATCGAGACCGGAGAAGCGCGCCTTACTGACGCACAACGGCCCGTTTTAGAGACCGCCAAGAAGGCGGCCCGACGAATCGAGCGTAAGTACGGCAAGAAGAATCTGGGATGGGATGACTTCGAGTGGGGTCTCCTGAGCGGTAAGCTGTCGGCGCTCGCTTGGGTGATGGGTGCCGAGTGGGAGAAGTCTCTAGACACCTAGAAGAAGGTGTCCACGATCTATCCAAGGCGATCAAATCCGATACGACGCGAGGGCTCCCGGTTTCCCGAGAACCCACGCTTTTCCTTTCTAATCCGATTCGACCCGATGCCGTCGAACCCCCCTGACCACCTTTGGTGCCTTCGACCGCTGGCCGCGGCCCCGGCTGCGTGAAATCACCGTCAAGCCTAACAGGCGGCGTCAACCCGGGAACTGGCAAGTCGCAGGCCGAAGCTGCTGTGGGTGCGCGGCCCCCAACATGGACAGTTGGTGGGCAGCGGATCTTAAATCTCACAGGTCAGACAGGTGCCGGCGTGATCCAACCGGTTTTGCCCAACCGGTGGCGTCCGCACACAGGCGTGTGTGAAATGGCCATCGGCCTCAAATAGATTTCAATGTGGGCGTCGGAAAGAAAATTCTGTCAGTGAGGTAGCCGGATAGACCGGACGCGCTGTGAAGTGATCATCCGCTGCGTCGAGACAAACGGTGCGTAAAAATCGGCCGATGGACTATAGCCGTACAGGGATTTCGGGCGCTGTCCCAATTTCCAGTCGACTGTACTGAACGGGGGTCTTCGGCCGAAGCGGAGGATGCCTCCCCGGAGCAGACCGAACCAGCTACGCTCCAACTTCCTCGAGCAGCGCCTTGGCGTTCTTCAGGTCCGCGGCGGTGAAGCCTTCGGTGAACCAGTTGTAGCGCGCATCGTCATTTTCGAACTGTCGAAGCTTGCTCTCGAAGCGCCGTCGGAGCGACGCATCGTTCACGTAATTGAGAAGTTGTTTTCCCTCAGAGGATGGCGCAAGAAAAAGGCCGCAGAAGGAAGCGTGGAACCGCTATGGCCCTCGGGAGACAGTTATGAAGGTGCTGCTCAGTGCATGAAGCCCTGCAGGAGCGGACCGATCATTGATGTCAGCGGACTGCCTGCTGCGCCGTTGGGGTTGGCTGCCCCGCTGGAACCGGGTGCGCCGTTCTGCGCTCCCATTCCGGTGAGCGCGCCGAGTAGGGAGCCTGACGCGCTCGGACCTGGAGCGCCGCTATTCGCCGCACCGTATCCTTGCGCACTGTACCCTTGCGGCGCGCCATATCCCTGTGGAGCGCCAGTGCCGTAGCCGTTACCCTGGCTCATGTACTGTTGTGGCGATCCATACGGTCCGGACGAGGGCTGGTTCTGCGAATAGCCGCTGCCGGAAGGCGCGCATCCATTCGGACCGAGCTGGCCGATCTGCTGGTTGACGGAGTCGAGCTGCGAAGCAAGCTGATGGGCGCTGTTATAGTCGTGATAGTAGTCAGCCTGCGAAATCTGGTTGTTGAGGTCCTCGCGCTCCTGCATCAACTGGGCGACCTCAGGATTGCTAGCGCATCCATAACCGCCGCCGGAGGCGTACGACCCTCCACCTTAGCCGCCGAAGTTCTGCGCCAGCGCCGCGGCCGGCATCGCGAACATGAACGCCGCGCTAACAATCGCCATCAAAAATCGCCGCGTCATGAACTGATACCTCCCACGCCTGGAGCCTCGATCGACATCGCTCCACTAACCAATACGATTCACGCGCGGTCGGCGTTTCACCAGAATCGCGTTGGCGATGGCAAAGCGCGAGATAGCTTGAATCCGCGGCAGGTTCAGACGAAAGTGCGGCGCGCGAGCCAGTACATCACGGCGCCGGCGACCGTATAAACCGCGATTCCTTCTATCAGGCTGCCGTTGGTCAGGAGGAAAAGGCTCAGCACGAGCGCGGTCGCGACCACGCCACGACCTGCTCGGTGCGGCGCTCGCGGGCGCGGCCCTTGGCGACGGGGATATCGTCCCAATGTTCCGTAAGCAAGGAAACTAATCCTTAGTTCCCGTTGAGGCGCGGATCGTCGGTCGAAATGCATTTCGCGTTTTTCAGTTTTTTCAGACTAGAACAAAGCGTGGGCAATCAAGTGACGATAGTTCGAAAGGTTTGACGGGAGACCCTCCGGCGTGCCTGATTAAAGCAAAACCATCAGGTCGGCGCGCGGAGCGTCGACGCACTGGCGGCGATCGATCGCACAGGAGGCGCGGCCATGCAGAACGATCTCGATTTGACCAATCTCGATTTGTTCCTCGCGGGCGATCCACACTCGGTATGGAAGGAGCTTCGCGCCGCTGATCCGGTCCACTGGACCGAGCGGCAGAACAAAACAGGCTTCTGGTCGATAACCAAACATGCCGACGCGCAGCGCGTTTATCGCGATCCGGCGACCTTCAGCTCGCGCGGCGGGATCGTGCTCGGATCTGCCGACGTCCAGGATCCAAATCAGCCGCAGATGCAATTCGGCTTCGACCAGATGATGATCCTCACCGATCCTCCGCGTCATGGCCGGATGCGCCAGATGCTGAACCGGCGTTTCACGCCGCGCGCACTGGCGCCGCATGAGCCGCACATCCGGGCGATCACGACTGAGATCCTCGATGCGATTGCCGAGCAGGGCCGCTGCGACCTGGTCGTCGATGTCGCGGCGAAGTTGCCCACCGCGGTTATCTGCGAGATGCTCGCCATCCCAAGCGAGGATTGGGACCTCATGTTCGCGCTCGGCAACATGACGCTGGGCAGCGAAGACCCCGAGTACCAGGTCGATGGATCTTCGCAGAAGACCAGCGCGCAGGCGCAGATGGAGATCTTCAGCTACTTCATGAAGCTGATCGGCGAGCGCCGCAGCAATCCCGGCCCTGACCTGGTCAGCGCGCTCGTCAACGGCGAAATCGACGGGGATCGCCTGACCGACATCGAGGTGCTCTTCAACTGCTTCCTGCTGATACTCGGCGGCCAGGAGACCACTCGCAATGCGATAAGCGGCGGCATGAACGCGCTGATGCACAATCCGTCCGATCGCGAGCGGCTCTCGCGCGACGCTTTGCTGATGCCGTCCGCGATTGAGGAAATTCTGCGCTGGACTTCACCGATCACGCACATAATGCGCACCGCCACGCGCGATGTCGAAATCCGCGGCCGCACCATCCATCAAGGCGATCGCGTAGTCATCTGGAATCCTTCCGGAAATCGCGATGAGGAAGTGTTCGATGATCCTTACCGTTTCGATATTGCTCGCCAGCCAAACGACCACATCGCGTTCGGGTATGGCGAACATTTCTGCATTGGCGCCAACCTGGCCCGCCTGGAAATGCGTGTGATGCTAGGCGAACTATTGCGCCGCATGCCCGACATGGCGCCTGCGGGGCCGGTCGAGCGGTTGCGCTCCAACCTGCTTGCCGGCATCAAGCATCTGCCGGTCACATTCAGTCCGGCCAAGGCCGCAGCCTGATCGCCAGTAGTGCGAATCGACGGAGGGTACATCGATGAAGCTTGACGGAAAGGTCGCGATCATCACCGGTGCGGGTTCGGGCATGGGCAGGGCTACGTCGCTGCTGTTCGCGCGCGAAGGTGCGAAGATCGCCGCAGTCGATATCAACGAAAAGTCTGCGGCCGAGACGGCTGCGAAAATCGAGCGCAATGGCGGGCAGGCCGTCGCGATTCGCGCCGACGTATCGACCGAAGCCGACGCGAGTCAGATGGTTGAAACAACGGTGCTGCGCTTCGGCACGCCGGGCGTGCTCTTCAACAACGCCGGCATCGAAGGTGAATCGGCTTACGTCGGCAAGATGACGGCGGAGGCCTTCGACCGCGTGATCGCGATTAACCTGCGCGGCGTGTTTCTCGGCATGAAATACGTGCTGCCGCTGATGGCCGAAGCCAGCGGCGGTTCGGTGATCAACCAGGCGTCGATTGCCGGGATGGTCGCGGTGCGCGGCGGCGCGGCATACTGCGCGGCCAAGGCCGGCGTGATCGCGATGACACGCGTGGCGGCGCTCGAGTACGCGCGCTACAACATCCGCGTCAACTGCATCTGTCCGGGTGGAATAGAGACCGAGATGGCCAAACGCATCCGGCGCGGCGCCGAACCCGATCCCAAGGCGGTCAGCCGCATCTCGGTGCTGGGGCGGATGGGCGAGCCGAAGGAGATCGCCAACATGGCGCTGTTCCTCGCCAGCAGCGAATCGTCGTTTGCGACCGGAGCCCCATTCGTAGTCGACGGCGGCTGGACCATTACTTGAGGATCGCAGATGGAGCTGAAGGTCACCAGGTACGAGATCGCTGCCGATGGCGTCGCGACGCTGTGGCTCCATCGCCCGGGACGCGGCAATTCGTGGAGCGGCCGGATGAACGCGGAGCTGCGATGGATCATGGCGCAGCTCGACGACGATCCCGCGGTACGCGTCATCGTCCTCACGGGCACCGGCGACCAGTTCTGCGTTGGCGCGGACACTAAAGCGCTCGACTTCTACAAGGAGACCGACAAGACCTACGGAGATACTCTGACGACCTCGCAGATGGCCAAACCGGGGCACGGCGTCAACACGCAGTTCGATCACGACCTTGTATGGCAATTGGGGGATGCGCGTGCCAATCATCGCGGCGATCAACGGCGCCTGCGCGGGAATCGCCACCGCGCTCGCGAGCTTCTGCGACCTCCGCTATGCCGCCGAAGGCATCAAGTTCACGACCGCGGCGCCCCGGCTGGGTTTGCCCGCGGAATACGGCCTCTCATGGATTCTTCCTCGACTGGTGGGATTGACGCATGCAGCCGACCTTCTGATCACCGGTCGGATAGTCCTGGCGGAAGAACTTCTTCAGATGGGGTATCTCAACGGCATCTTCCCGCGCGGCGATGAGTTTCTACCAAATGTGTACAGAGTCGCGTCATCAATCGCGACGGGTGTTTCACCCGCATCGGCAACGATCGCAAAGCGGCAACTCTACGGTGAACTGCTCCGCTTCGACGTCGGTCAGGCGGTAGAAGACTCCAAGCGGCTGATCGGCGAGCTCATGAAAAAACCTGACTACAAGGAAGGCGTCGCAGCGCTGTTGGAGCGCCGCCCTCCGAAATTTCCGCGCCCCACTCGCTAGGCAATCTCGGGTGTTCTGGCAGCCGCGAGCCGTCGTGTGCGGTTTCTTGTCGTAGCGTGGCCGATTAGTGGCGAGAAATTGGTGTGACGACACCGGCGCTGCACCGCCGCGGGCGCGAATCACGACCATGCCGGGGTACTTTCCCGCCGCCGAAGGACGCGCGTAGTAAGCCTCGCCGCTGTCGCCATTGAAGCCCTGGAACTTCACAGTTTCGGCTTGAATGCTCCGAAAGGCCATGGGACAAGCCTCCGTCGTTACTTTCAGTCCGCAAGCGGAATGAAAAGTGAGATGCGCTCTTCGCCGCCTAGCCCTCGCGAGGTGTGCCCCTTGCCGGTAAGGTCTTCCGCCAGCAGGATGCTGCCGGGCCCGAGGCGTCGCTTCTCTCCATCGCTGGCGACGATTTCGACCGTGCCGGTGAGGTTGACGACGAACTGGCGGCGTGGCGCGTTGTGCCAATTTATGAAGTATTCACCCGACTGCCGGAACATCACGCCCTTTGCCGCGATCGTCTCCGAGATCGTGCCGGCGTTGGCGGGCCCCGGCTTCATGCTGATCTCGACGTCCTCGAAGTGCGACTCTCCATTCCTGTCTGCGTAGATGCGCGTGTATTTCATGAGCTTCCTTTCACCTTATACTCCGGGTCTCCCGATTTCCGATTTCAGAATCGATCAGCCGGCAGTGAACCCGGTTCGTTACGAACCGAGTTCGTCCAGCAGTGCCTTGGCGTCTTTCAGGTCGGCGGTGTCGAAGCCCTCGGTGAACCAGTTGTAGATTTCGGCTAACATCGCGGGTGCCTCGACTATTGCGCGGTGTAGCCGCCGTCCACCACAAGTTCAGAGCCGGTGACGAACGAAGCTTCGTCGCTGGCGAGAAACACCGCGCACCATCCGACCTCTTCCGGCTGAGCGGCGCGTTTGAGCGGAGTCGCGTCGATTATAGGCTTCAGCTCTTCCGCCGGGATGATATCGAGCATCGGGGTGAGGATAGCTCCCGGATGGATTGAATTGACGCGGATTTTGTCGGGAGCGTACTGAAGCGCGGCGGACTTGGTGAGGAGGCGAACCGCGCCCTTGGTTCCGTGATACGCAGCGGAACCTGGCGACCCGATTAGGCCATATATCGACGAAATATTGATGATCGACCCGGCACCCCGCTCTCGCATCGCGGGGACGGTGTGCTTCATCCCGAGCCACACGCCCTTCTGGTTGATGTTAACGATCGAATCCCATTCCTCTTCGCTGGTTTCGTCTATGCCTTTGACGTTATAGATGCCAGCGTTGTTGACGAGGATGTCGAGACCACCAAATTCGCGCTGGCAACTCTCGACCGCGGCCCGCCAGTCGGCGGCACGGGTGACGTCGAGATGAAGCGGAATGACAGATCTTGCGCTGACTTTGGCGTTGATCTCGTCGGCCGTCCTGCGGCATTGGTCGTCGAGCACGTCCCCGATCACGAGCTTGGCGCCCTCGCTAACGAAAAGGCGGGCTTCAGCAGCGCCTTGTCCTCGCGCGCCCCCGGAAATCAGAGCAACTTTGCCTTTGAGCCGGTCCATGGAATTTGCCTCGTTGGATGGTTTTTTTCAGTTAGACCGTTATCCTCGTGCGCAAACACTTCATCAACCGCGCTCCCCGACCGGCGATCTACACGCGCAATTCCTCGAGCAGCTCCCGTTGCGGGCGTGATTTCGTCGAGTCTCTGTCTGGAGAACGATGGGCGGTTTACGTCTCAGTATTCAGCTTTCGGAGACTACTTGATCACATCACCGCGCAATGGCTGAGAGAGATGTGTCCGGGCGCACCGATGGCTTTCGACATGAAAGTCCGCAACAGATTGACTGATCATCACGCAAAATAAGAATTGGCTCTGGGCTCTTCCCTCGCCTGCTCGAGCCGGGGGCACGCTCGGCATACATGCACCCTCTGATAGGTGCCCGAGCGTGTCTTTTTATGGCGCTATCCTAACTCACTGTTGGTGTCCTAACTGTAGGTCCGAAGTGCCCCAAATGCGGTTTAAGATTGCAACCATTTTTCTTTGAATTGACCTTGGAGCCGTAATTGCGAGCGATGAAACTCAAGTCGTTAGATCGCAGTATGCGGAAATGTTCCTCGTAAACGTAGTAAGCCCATTTGCATTCCTTCTTGTTGTCGGTGAGAAAACGAGGTTCGCCGACCTTGGTGCAAGCCTCGCTTCGCGGCTATCTTTCATAGAATGCGCCAACCTGCGCTCATGGGAGGTCTGCTTATCTTGATTTGGACGCAGATTCATTCCGAGACGATCCATTCAGTAGACGAGACTTTCTATCTTCCGAATCTCCCTCCTGTTGCTCAAGGGGGCACGGTTCCGAAAGCCAGCGAGAAGTGACTTGGTCGGGAAGGCGATAGACCGTGAACGCTGAGACCTGGATTGCGTATCTATTACCGGTCGCATCTTTCGCAAACCCACGGTTGCATTTGCGGCAAATGTGGAAAATGCCCCTCTTGTGAAAGTCGATTTCGAGGGGAAGAGGGTCACACCAATCGTGCGTTTTCCACGGATCGAGATTTGTTTCCATTTACCCCAACCTCACGACGACAATTCGATTGGGAGATGTGCCGCAGAGAACGTCGCCTGTTAAAAATCATGACTCACGCGGCCTGAGTTTGGAAACGCAGAAGTGTTCTCTTGGGAACACGCTTGGCAATTTGAAAACTTTACTTGGAAAGCACGGTGTTTCGGAGCTCCAGCACCGAGTCAACGAACTTTCAGCGCCTCTGAAGCAAAACGAGCGGCTCATCACGGCCGCTCTTCAGGCTACTCAAATTGCGATGCGGACGCACCAGCCGAGTAACGTGCCGGTGATAAACACCAAAACGCTGAACAGAACAGGGAAGGCCTGAGGGTCCTGAATCATGAAGTTGAAATTCTACGCGCGCTGGCGATCTGCTTCACGTCGAGTAAGTTCGATTGTCCACCCTATCCACAGATTTGTGCGGACGATCTTACGCGTGCAGAAAGCCTTCTCAAGCTGACCACCACTTTGACCACCGAGGGGATGAAATACAGGCGGAAAGTATGGACGATGGCGGATTGACTAGTGTACGGGATTGCTCAGTTTGGACACTGGCGGAGAGTCATCATCCGGCCTTTCACGTTGGTGACACGGGTTCAATCCCATCGGTGACACCGAGTTTTTTCCCTTGGGGACACCTCACGGCGTGCATGGTCGGCGCTAAGAAAAGCGACGGTCCAAGTTGGCGCCAAGTCCACGAATATCCATTGATTCACTTATTCGATTCAAGTCGCAGCGGATGGCAAGTTCAGAGGGCGTCGCGACAGGGAAGTGCCGGAAAAAGCTTGCGAGGACAGAAAATAGTCTTTTACCGCCAGTCGCGGCGATCCGAAATCTCAAGGCCGCGCGCGTTCTCTCGAAAACTACACTGGCGTGCTACGTGCACAATTCGATTCGGCGAACGTGCGCTGGCCGGCGCGAACCAGCGACGATTACCGGCTCAAGCAAAAATGGGTAAATTGGCTTAGGTGGCGATCGGCGGTTTGCGGCCGAGCGCCAAATAGAGCTCCGCAACCGGCTGGGACTCGAGCAGCGCCTTCTTTAGACCTGGCGTGCGGAGGTTGTTCGCTATGGGTTCGAGCGTCCCGATCGCGCCCATGAATTGCTCCTCCGCCTCCCGTTCCCTTCCCAGCTTGAACAGAACCTGCCCGAGAGAGCACTTTGCCATCCACACATCGGGACGAGTTCCGATTTGTTCTGCGAGCGCCACCGACGATTCGAGGATTGCCGCCGCGTCTTTGAGCCGGCCATTGGCGGCAAGGACCATCCCCTGCAGCCGCTTGGCGCGCGCGATATGCTTGCGCGAGTCACTGCGCGACGCCATCTCGAGCGACTCTGCAGCGAACTTCCATGCGTCGTCGAAGCGCCTCTCCGCCAGCGCTAACGCGCCGCGGGCACGGAGTAGCGGGATGTGCCAGCGCCAACGATACCAGGTGTCCTCCTCCAGCAAATTCCAGGCCCGTTGCAGATAGTCCTCAGCCTTCCCATGTTGATCTTTTTCAAGATGAGCAAGCCCGACCTTCAGAAACGAGTGCCCGCGCGGCTCCGGCCACGGCCACGCCGCTCTGGCGATCTCCTCAGCCTCAACATTGAGTTCCGCTGCTACATCCAAGTCGTGGAGTTCCAAGTGCACCGCGCCGATCAAGTTGGGCGCCCGCGCGATCCAGAATTTGTCGCCTGACGCGGAGCCATACTCGCTGAGACGCTTATACCAGCCCAGCGCTTCCTCGTAATTACCCTTAGACAGGTGCGCGTTTCCGATCAGGAAGATGCCGAAGCCGTAGTGGAAGCCCGAGTGAATCTTCTGTGCCAGCTCGGCTCCTTCCTTGAGATGGGCCAAGCCGCGGTCAAACTCGCCACGCCACTGTAGTGCCCCGCCCAGGTACACGAGCGACCTGGCCAGCAACGGCTGGTTTTTGATCTCTTTGGACAGACGAAGAGCTTCTTCAGCATCGGGGGTCGTCTCGACGAACTGACCCCACCCAGCCGTCCGGATCGCGACCCGGCCGGCGAGGCAAATCGCTTGATACTCGCGGTCGTCAAGTTCCCGTGCGATCGCGAGTGCCTGCTCGATATAATCGATCGCCGGCTCGCCGCGATGCGAGAGGTCATAGACCGCGCTGAGCCAGACCAAAGCCTCCATTTCTCGGCGGCGATCGCCCGCGCGGCGCGCCAGCTCCACCACCTTTAGGTACTCCGCGGAAGCGTCATCGTATTCGCTCAAATTCAACATGACTTCAGCGTACTTGGAGTGGAGCGTCAGAAGCGCCTCCCAATCCGGAGAAGGGGAAAGCTTCGCCGCGGCGTCGAGCGCACTGAAATAGTGTTTCTTTGCTTCCGCGTTGGCAAAGACGTGCGCGGCCTGGTCTCCCGCGCGCGTGCTGTACTGTATCGCCCTTGCCCAATCCTCACCGCGGGCGAAGTGATGCGCGAGTTCCGCGAAGTGCTCGGTCAGCCGATCGCGGTAAAGTTCTTCGATTGCCTCGCCCACAGCCCGATGAAGGTCTTTGCGGCTCTGGACGAGCAGGCTGCTGTAGGCAACGTCCTGGATCACCGCATGCTTGAAGATGTACCCCGGCTCGGCGAGCAGTCCCTGCTCGTAGATGATCTCCAGCGCTTTCAGTTCAGCTAGCAGCCCCTCGAGCTTGCCGGTAAGTCCGGCGACCCGTTCCAGTAGTCTCACGACGAATTGCCGGCCGATCACGGAGGCAAGCTGAACCATTCGCTTTCCATCGCCGCCGAGCCGATCGAGACGCGCCATGATGATGCCCTGCATGGTGTCGGGCACGCTCAGATCTTCGAGCGCCTTGGTCACCCGGTAGTGCCCGTTTTCAAGCTCAAGAAAGCCCAGATCGACAAGCGACTTGGTCATCTCCTCGACGAACAGGGGCACCCCTTCGGCCTTCTCTTCGAGCGCGATCCTGAGTTCCTCGGGAAAATCTGCGGCTCCTAGCACACGGGTAGCCATCTCGAGGGCCTGCGCTGCAGAAAGGTGACGAAGGTTCAGGGTGGTATGGAAACTTCTGCTGGGAAACGGATGCATCTGCCCAAGGCGATGCGTCAATATTACCATCACGCGCGCGCCAGCGACCGAATCCATAGCGAAATCCAGGTACTCCCGCGTGCTGGTGTCGATCCAATGGAGGTCCTCGAATACCAGCACCAGCGGCCTTAACGTCGCGCCGCGCAGCATCAGCGCGCGCAATGCATCGAACAGTCGTTTGCGACGCGCCGACGCGTCCATCGCGGCTACCGCTGGATCACCCGGGTCGGCGGAGAAGAGATAGCGCACGTAAGGTATTTCCCTTTCGAGCCGGCCCATCGCGCGCATTCTCTGCTCGACCTTGGCGATCACTTCGGGTTCGCCATCGTCCTCGCGGACAGCGAAAGTTTCATGCAGCTGATCGATCAGTGGCAGCATCGGGCTGCTCTGCCCGAATGAGACGCATCGTCCTTCGAGCCAGGTGATTAGATCGCCCGAGGCTTCGAGGCGACGGCGAAACTCGAGCAGTAGCCGCGACTTGCCAATCCCAGCCTCGCCCGCGATGAACACGACCTGCCCGCGTCCTTCGCGAACTTCGCGAAACAAATCCTCGAGCGCCGCTAGTTCCCTCTCCCGGCCGACGAGCGGAGTGAGCCCGCGCTCCGCTGTCACCTCCAATCGCGTGCGCCGCGAACGCGCCGCTGTCACTTCGAAGGCGCGCACGGGAGCATGACCTCTGATTTGCAACTCTCCGAGACCAACAGTTTCGAAGAAACCCTCGATCGCCCTGTAAGTCGTTTCGCTGACTACGACACTGGTCGGGCGGGCGGCAGACTGGAGCCGCGAAGCAAGATTGATCGTATCTCCGATGGCGGTGTAGTCCATGCGCAAATCGTCGGTGATCCGGCCCACCACTACGATTCCCGTGTTGAGCGCGATTCGCATCTGTAGGACTAGCCCGCTGCTGGTCTCAAGATCCTTACCGAATGATCCCAGCGCGCGCTGAATGGCAAGCGCAGCATGCACGGCGCGCCGCGGCGCGTCTTCGTGGGCGATCGGCGCCCCGAACAGCGCCATGAACCCGTCGCCCCCGTACTGGTTGATGCTGCCTTCGAACCGGTGAATTTCGGCGGCGACCAGCCCGAAGCAGCGTTGAATGATGTGATGGACCTTCTCGGGATCGAGCTTCTCGCTGAGAGCAGTGTAGTTCGCGAGATCACCGAACATGACCGTCACCTGCCGCCGCTCGCCTTCCAGTGCCGCGCGCTCGCTCAGGATCTTCTCGGCGAGATGACCGGGCACGTCAGGAACAAATGCGTCGGGCGTGCGGACGCTGGTCGCGCGCGGTTTCGCGGGTGAGGGTTCGGGAGACGCTGGGTCGCGCGTTGCAAGCTGGTTCCCGCATGCGCCGCAGAACCGCGCGCCCACCGACACCGTCGCGCTGCAGCGCGGGCATTTCACTTCAAGCGGGGTACCACACTGCTCGCAGAAGCGCGCTGTAACGGGGTTATCGAACTTGCACGACGCGCACGTCATTTGTATTTACGCAGTCCCGCGCAGAACCTATCGCCCCAAGTCTCGAAATCATAGTGCCAACCGACCACCGGATTGAAACCTCGCTCCGCGGCTTCGGGACCTACCCCGTCCGGAGACAACGCGATCTGAGGATTGCGCTCGGTAGCGGCTCTCCCAAGAAGCACTCGCCGAGGGGGGAGCGAGGATCTGCGCGCGCGGAATTCTGACCGCCAAATTTGACACTAAGACGCGCACACCGCCGGGAAATATGCGAGGTGGCGGACTGACTAATGTGCAAGATTGCTCAGTATGGACGCAGCGCACTGCATCCTGTCGAGCTTGAAACCCAGTCAGTGATCAAAGTCCCTTGTAGGTTCGAATCCCGTTCCTTTCACGACCCAAGTTCAGCCCAAGTCAACAAATTGCCTGTTTATTTATTGTCAAATTCCCCGCGCCAAGGACTGTAGATCCAGTGCGTGGGTCGGACAGAGGAACGCCGACCGAAGAGCTTGGCTATTCGCACAGGCGCGATTTCCCGCGGCGAACCCGACGCCTTCGCACAACGGTGAAATGGAGCTGTTATCAGTTTCGAACCGACGACCTCGTGCTTGGCGATCGTAAACAACTCGTCAAGCCGAGACTGCTCCAAACCATGATAGACTAAAAACGCGCGATTGCAGCGGCACTTTTGACCTTTCAGAGACCTTGAACTTGGTCTCGAATAGTACGCATTGGTACCGAGTCAGAGCACAAAAGTGGGCACGGTGGCGCGGCCTCGCGCGCGCGTAGCGGAGACCGAAGAATCCACACTAACCCTCTAACGATTCTTCTCGTTCGGATGATCGTATGTTCGAATGTTCGGATGGGCATTGCGTTTTGTATGCGATGAGCAATGGATCATGCATGCGTCTGGCATCTCTCATGCTGATGGTAAGGGCGGGTCACCACAGCGGTGCGGAACGGGTTACTCATCCGCTAGAGCGTGGCGGACTCAGTTCCGCGTCTACTTAAGATCCGGCGGTTTCGCGCCCGCGCCTCTATGCGCGCGAGGCGGACACGAGGCCGCGCGATTGTAGCGGCGACGCTGGTGACTGCTCGGGTCTCTTGCGTTGTCTCGCAGTTACGCACCTGTCAACCTGAAGCGGAAATGCGAGTGCTAATTCTGTCTCTCGCGCTCCTTTGTTTGATGGGATGCAGCACCTGGGAGGGGATACAGGACGATCCCGCGAGTCATCGGAAGATCGTGACTGCTGCCGCCTATGGTCTCGACGGATGCCAATCCCGCATGGATGAACTCGCGCACGGGAACGTCCAGATGCTGGAGCATAGCCGGCAGCTGATGCTAACCATCTTCAGCTTCGGTTATGTCCCCTCCTATCTTTGCGTTGGCGCCGTCCCATACGACGAATCCACTGCGCTACCAGACTTGAGGAAACAGTAGAGAGAAGGAACATCCGGGGGGTAATGTCTTTGCATCTCAAGTACGCAGTCCTTGCGCTGCTCGTTGTCTCTGGCTGCTCCGTATACATGGAGTCAACGCGTCCAACACCCATAGATCTGGCGAGGTTTAATCCTGGCGATAGCCGCACCTCCGTCACAGAGCAGCTTGGGGCGCCAGTGACTACGAGCAAAGGTGCGGGCGGACCGAGCTGCGATCTATACCTGCTTTACATCACCGGCTACGGGAATGCAGCCAAGGTGCCCATAGCAGTCGCCGAAGGCGCAGCCGATTTCTTCACGATAGGCCTGGCAGAGATCGTCCTGTCGCCTACCGAGGCTGCCACCAGAAACGAAAAGAAACCCGTATGGTTCTGCTACCAGAATGACGCGCTCTTGAGCGTGACCCCAAAGAGTGTGGAGGCCGGGACGTCGACGACCCCGACTCCGACGCTGTTACCAGCAAACGCGACTCCATCTCCGCCAGCTTCTTTCGCGGCCACGCCCGTTCCAACCGAGAGTCCCGCTCCGACAGGCCTCGCCACGCCAGTGTGGTCAAGTCCTGCCCTCGCGACACCGACCGCGGCTGCACCGACCGGCAACAGCCTCAGTGATCGGGCCGATCGATGAACCCTCGCCACGCCCCGCGCTCGCGCTAGTAGTCTTCTTTCTGATGATGCCGTCGGTCCTGAAGGTCCAGTCGGCGGTCCCGACAAGTAGTCCGCAGTGGTGCACAGATGCGCCTGCGTCGCCGCCACCACCGGGCTTTTAACATCGCCGCGGAGACTGGACCAATGTTCGAGAAATGTGCGGAGCCCATATGGGCGATCGCGGATGTATGCGTCTTTGCGCGTTCGCTGAGGAACTGTAGAGGATGAAGAGGGCGGGCCGAATGAATCGGCCGAATACCTTCCCGCCTGCCACGGACAAACCTCAAGGTCCCTTCGCGCTTGCGGGCGGCGCGAAAGGATATATTCTGCCAGTGCAACCTGCGCCCAGCGTTCCGACGCCACATGCTGGATGAGTGCCGCCGCGCTGTATTTCGGACCGAACAGGTGTGCGACATGTCGAAGAGCTCAAACTTCTACGCGATTCTGAATTCACCGGAGATGCTGAAACCGCGATCTGTCACTTTGGGAATGTGCGCTCCTTAGGAGGGTTCACGATGAAGCAGCTTCGCGGTCACATGATCGTCGCGATGACGTCTGCGATTTTACTCGCGAGTTCGAGTTGTTCTCTCTGGCAACAAAAAGAAGAAAAACCTGAATACGTTTTTTGTCACGCAAATTCCGAATGCGAAGCTCCACAAATCTGTAACAAGGATATCGGGTACTGGCGGCCTCCCTATGCGCCCGCTGACGCTGGTGTATGCATCGAAGCAGCCGTCGCTACCTGTCCGAATGGAAGTGTAGCAACTCGCGGATACGATACGCACAGAGGATGGAACACCAGCTTCTGTGTCGAGGGACCGACTTATTGCCACTCCGATCAGGAATGTACGCCGCCCGACAAGTGCGACAAGCATACCGAAACCTTCATCCCGACCAGCGCCGGTCAGGGGGCCGGGGTATGTATGGTCGGTAACTGAGCGCGTCCTCACTCACTCGCTAGGAAGCATCATCTTGAAGGTCGCACCGCGGCGCGCAGAATCACCTACCTAACGCACAGGATTGCCGACCTAAATCGATAGCTGTTTCGTGCTCTTGGACTGAACTTGCTCTCGACCTCGGAATCGAACCGCACTGCCCGCTGAGTGCCCACCTCAACCTCTATTAACGTAATCCATGGTAACGTTGACTCGCAAAAGTCTACGATTTTGCTAGCCACCGAACCCTGAGTTATCTGTTGTGGCATCCGGAAGGGGATTTGAAGACCGGTGGGGCCACCGGGCCCCTTCCTCCTCCATGTTATTGAATTTGCGGCAATTTTTTCTCTTGTCGCGAAGGCAGTTGTGGGTGGTTCTACTATGGATTTGGTGCCGTTGTGTCTCCGAAAACCATTGGTCATTTCGGACGCGCAGTGCCTTGCCAGCGCGTTTGCAGCCTCGACCAAGCGTTCGTCATGAGTCGCCATTCGTCGGGAGACCTTCTACGCCTTGATCGAAGACGTCTTCACGACGCGCGCGCGGACATGCTGCTGAGCGAGCGCAAATAGACAAACAGCGCTCCCGAGAACAATGCTGCGTCCAGCACCAGCTCCAGCCACATGCGGGATCGCGATGGCGCGCCGGCCCCGAAACAGCCGCAGTCGAGCGTGAGGCCTCGCAGCAGCGCGGACGCCAACACCGTGAAAAATACTACCGATAGGACGGCGAGCGCGAGCGCTCCGACCCGCCTGGTCCACGGCCCGAGCAACATGAGACCGCTCGCGATCTCAAATGACGGCAGACCTAGCGCCAGCAGGTTGATGAACACGGCTGGCAGGATCGCGAATGCAGCGATGCTATCCGCGAACGACTGCGGGTCGCGGATCTTGTCGATGCCTGCGTAAACGAATATGGCTGCCATGGCGATGCTGACTGCGAGCACCAGATAGCGATGCGAACTGTCGAAAGGCATTATTGTGCGCTCCCCTTCGATGCCGGCAGCCCCGCCGCCGACCACGCGTCCCACCCGCCGGTGAAGACGCTCACATTGCTGAAGCCGAGACTCAGCAAAGCGTTTGCCACGAGGCGGCTGTCATGACAGTCGCCGCCGGAGCAGTACACGATGATCGGCTTCTCGGTGGCAGCCTTCAGCACGTTGGCCAGGTCCCTATAATCGTGCGCGAAGTCGTCTCGCGCGAGATTGAGCGCCCCCGGCACGTGTCCCTCTTCGAAGAACGCGGACGGCCGGGCATCAAGGATGAGTGCACTTTTTCTGTCTACAGCCGAACGGAATTGGTCAAGTCCGACGGTTGCCGCGGGCGCGAGCTTGAACGGGGGCGCCGCGACTAGAGTCGTCAACTCGGCGTCGAAGCGTTGCTCCGGCGTTTGATAGATCATAGGAAGTGGAGCGCGTGAAAAATGGTTCATGACGAGTCCAGCCGCCAGGGACGCGATTGCGAGCAGGGCAACGCCGCCGAGATCGCGCAAAACTAGCGATCGGAAACTCCTTGCTCGAGGCAGCCAGGCTGAATCGGGAGCGACAATAGATACTGTCGAAGTCATCTGAGCAAGTCAGTGCGAGGGCGGTTGCTAGTCACCTCATCTTCATCAAGCAATCGTTGCAAATGACCAGGGTTTAATTCCTGGCCGTCGTGGCCATCGTGACCGGTATTCAGAGCGCAAGCTTGCACAACCTGCGTAGGCGGCGGCTTGAAATCTGTGGGTAACAAACCCATGCGCGCACCTCCTAAAAGATAAGCGCTATGATGGCGCCGTCGCCAGCCGCCACCGGCTCGTGCGCAGCCGCCCGCTCCACGTCGCTCGCGACTCGATCCGGCCCGGCCTTCTCGCCCATGTACTGCAGCAATGCTTTGCCGTTCGCATCAACCAGGAAGAATTCGAGAACATGATCGACGGTACCATCGGCTTCGTGCTGTCGAATCAGGTCGAAATGCGCCATCACATCGTCGATCTGTTTTGGCGTTCCCGTAAGGAACAACCATCCATTAACGTCAGCGCCTTGGGCCTTCGCGTATGCATTAAGCTGCTCCGGATGATCGTGTTCGGGATCGACCGTGATCGACACTATGCGGGCCTCGGTTCCAAGCTTGGGCCCGAGCCGATTGGCAATCTGTTTCATCCGGCTCGTGAGGACCAGGCAGGGACCCGGACAGGTAGTGTAAATGAAATCGAACAGGACAGGTTTGCCCTTCAGCGAGGCCAGGGAAACGTTGTGGCCGTTCTGATCGACCAACGTGATATCGGGCAAGCAGTCGGAGGCATTGCGCACCTCGAATCCTCCGCGCTCGCCGATGTCTTGAGCGTCCTGAGCTGGGCTGCGGCAGTCTGTAACCGTCACCGCGCCCACGAAAACTACCAGTAACGTCAGGAATAAGCTTTTCCTGATCGACGAAAGCGTTCGCGTAGAATGCGTCAATTGTATTCCTCAACTTCAGTGCGGCGTCGGCGCTGTGACAACCGACAAGAACAGAGCGCGCTGACCCTCTTCCTTCGCTTGATGCTCATATTCGTTGCGCTCCTGCTCCGCAATTTGAGAGTTCTCGTGGTCCGCCCATGCGTGGCATTGCGCAATTTCCCGATCGCGCTGGTTATTTACTTTCTGTGTTTGCGATTCAACGGAAGCGCCGGGAGTTGCTGTTATGCGAGTCGTAGCGTCGTCGTTACGCGCTGACGCTTCGTCGATGCACTGTTGTTCACTCGCTTCGAGCGCTTTCCTTTTGTTCTCCAACTGCACGATGCGAGGGTCCAGGTCACCGGTTCGGGCATTCGTAGTGGCGCATCCCGCTGTCAGAAAGATTGCGACCAGCATGAGCTTGTTCATTGGATTTGGCCCGGTGTCGTTGAAGCGTGCGTGGCGGAATTCTGCGGCAGCAGCGGCAGCACCGCGTCCGCAAGACTCTTCTCAGTCACCGGCGTTTGGTCGGGGGTGAACTTCGCGCGCACAACACCATTGCTATCCACGATAACTGTCATCGGGATAGCATCGGGCGCCCCGAAATCGTTGACCGTGGCATCATCCATTATCGCAACCGGATAGCTGATCGATTGCATCACCTTGATCACGTCGGATCGGTCGTGGGGGCGGTCCGCGCTCACGCCGATCATCTCGAGTCCACTGCCGTGATAGCGACGGTAAAAGGCGTCGAGGGCCGGCATTTCTTTGCGGCAAGGTGGGCACCAGGTTGCCCAGAAGTTGACGACAACGACTTTGCCACGCAGCGCAGTCAGGTCAAAAGCCTTACCGTCCAGTTCGGGCACGACAAGCGCCGGCGCGGCGTTGCCGACGGTCACCGAGGCGAACGCCAACGCGGTTGCGAAAATCGTCGCGGCGACCCCCGCGCTAGCACACCACAGTGTCGTGGGCATCTTTGGCATTGGTCAATTTTCCCCGGCGTAATGCCGGCGGAGCGCATCACGTATCTGCTCGACCGGCGAACCCTGCTCCGACAGTTGCTCCGCCATCAACGCCTCTCCGACGCAGATTTCGCACTTCGAGGCGTGGTCGCCTCGGTAGCAATCGAGCAAATTCTGATGACCTAACGTCCGGTCACATCCGCAGTAGCAATGTAGTTGAGCCAGCAGCGCGGGACTCTTCTCCGCGACTTGGTACGCCTGCTTTACCGGGCCGACGTACTGATCGGGATCGAGCGTCACCCGTTCTTGCGTCCCGGCGGCGGTCTCTGCCTGCGCCGATCCGGCACAACAGCAATGACCTGCGATGCACACCGCGCCGCGCCCGCCGCCATTTTCCACCGATGACGCGCCGAACGCTGACCACAGATATGCCACTAGCAAAATGACCGCTGCCGAGGAGCCCAAAATTATTGCGCGCTTCATCCCGGCATCCTCAACTATGGTTCAGAGTTTTCTTGACGTCCTCGACGATGTCCTGCGCCTTTACGATCTGGCCATTGTATTCGCGCACCAACCGCCCATCCGGTCCCACGAGCATCATGTCGACCAAGTGGCCAACCGAGCCGTCCGGCTCGATTTGTCGGCTTAGCTTGAATCCGGCCAGCGCCTGGTCGATGTCCCCTGGACCCCCGGTCAGGAAATACCATCCCTTCTCATCCGCTCCTTGCTGACGCGAGTAATCGAGCAACTGTTTGGGCCCGTCATGCTCGGGATCGACGGTGATCGAAACCAGCGTGACTTTCGAACCTAGATCGCTGCCCAGCCGCAGCGCGACGTTCGCAAACTTTGCCGTCTCCATCAGGCACGGCCCCGGGCACGACGTATAGATGAAATCCACCACGAGTGGCTTGCCCTTGAGCGATGAGAGCTCAACCGTATTGCCGTTCTGATCGACAAGCTTGGTGTCGGTGAGTACACTGCCTGATCCCTCCGTGGTTGAGCCGCTGCGGCATCCGGCAGCTGTAAATAAACTCGACATTACGACCAGCGTGATCGCGACGGATCTGAGATTAGAACGGATATCCATATCTGTATCCCTCTAACTAAGATAATTCTTTGATCGTTGATATAGCTCCCATAGCGAATCATTCCCCGTTCAGAAGCTGTAGCTCAGGATCAGCTTGGTTGCCCAGGCCGCGGTCAGCTGATAGCCCCTCATGTTTTGAAAAACTGGGACCTCGATGTCTGCGTACGCCCGAATGATTCCGATTTTGATCTCGCTTCCCGGAGCAACGATAAGACGGGTGTAGCCGCTGTCAGCCGGATCTGCGTTCGCTCCTGTATCCCGTGTACGGTCAGATGCGAGAAAGGTGAACATCGGAGCGAGTTCCTTGAGAAAGCCGACGTGGCCGAAGTCGTAATAGGTTCCCACCGCACCATCGACTTCCCTGCCTGGCGTGTATCGGTCCTGTTCCCAGAGCGGCAAATCGTAGTTGACCTGCACGAAATAGTTGAAAGGGCGTTCCTTGAACGTCAATGGCAACGAACCCAATTTCGTCGGTAATGATCCGATGTGGTAAGCGCCCAGGAGAAGATCGGTGCTGCCGGTCCCGATCTGCGTGTCCCGATCATAAGGTGGATAGGTCCACTGGCCGCTGGGGACCTTGACTCCCGCCAGCAGCCCGGTGGACATGTCCTCCGACAGACCCGTGTACATCCCCTGGATCCGGACATCGCCGATCGAGTCGTCCTGGAACCAATGGATGTCGGCGTTGTTGCCGTCATAGGCACCTTTGTAATCGCGCGACCAGTAGGGCACCTCGACCATCAGTCCCCAACTCCGATTGAACATGTACTGTCCGCCGACCTCCATGAAGTTCGTCCGGATGTACTTGTCGTTGTTGTAGAATTCGGAGGCCGGCTGGGTCGCGTGGAAGTTAATGTACTGATCCATGTATTCATATTGAAACCACACCTGGCCTCCGGTCCCTTGCGGTATCAATGCTTCGGTATCCACCTCGAAGACTCCGCACCCGCATGCGCACGCCCAAACCATTCCGGGTGTTAGACCCACCAATAGAACGGCGGCTACCAACAAGCGCCGGGCCGACTTCGCGCTCTGCGTCAAAGAAGTCGCCGTTCTGACCAAAAGCGCAAGCTCAGAAATCCGTCTCATAAAATCTCCCCAGCGGACACCTTGCGGTGCGCCGCCCAGCTGAACGAAAAGCCTGGCGCCGTGACACGGCGTCGGGTGCTCCATAGTAGTTACTTGTCGAACGGAGGTTCTTATACGGAGCGTTTTGGAGGCGGGGTGTCGGGAGCGACCTTAAGATCGACTAGTCGCACGGCCTTCTTCACGGCGGTCGAGCCGAAGTCCCAGAGAACGAATTCCGGCAGAACCGTCGCCGGGCGAGCGAGTGGCATATCGGACACGCGGTCGAGCGTTTGAAGCGGCTGACAAATGTTGATGGTCAATTCCGCATGGCTCGGTCCGGAGATAATCACGAACCCGGCTGTCGAGGGAGCGCTCCCCAACGACACCACGATCGCTAAGATTAAACTTAACGCTCGCAAGTCGGCCTTTGAAAACAAGCCCCGCATACCGCAGTGCACTGTTAGAACAGTCCTCGCTCGCGTTCAAGATCGGTTGGATTGATGTTGACGCTGTGGCCAGTCGTGTGGAACGGCAGTTTCACCGGCACGCACGACACGAACCCGGACTCCATTGATTCCAACTTGTACCGAATGCCGCAATATCTGCAGACGAGATTTCCGTGCGAACTAAAGTAGCCCTTGCCATACATCGAGCATCGACGGCACGCGTCGAAAGCTCCTTTAATCTTTCCAGTGTAGTCACGAGCTAGAAGAAACCGAATCTGGTCGCCCGCCCGATCCCGGTATGCGAAAAAATGCACATCACCGGGCTGTAGGCTATCGGTTTCAATGCTTACGATCGGATTTGCGCTGACTGTGATGAATTGAGGACCCGTTGTCATCGCGGCCAATTAGACTGCGACCGCCGTCAAAACAGCAACAACCAGCAGGGTTGTACGCGTTGGAAATATTTCGATCGAGAAGGCCATCTTTTAAGACCGCCATATCTTTATTGCGAAAGTGCTTCTCTTAATCATCGCCTGTATTTGTAAGCCTTTAAGGTGACGACTTCGCGGCCGAAGCTATACCTGCGGATGGTTGCTTCGACAGATACTTCTTAGGAGCTTTCACGAAGGCGTCGCGCTCCATGTCGTCGCAAAAGTAGTAATCCTTGCCATCGAACGTGGCAGCTGGGGTGTCGGACTTTACTGTAAGATGCATTCCGCAATATGCGCACACCGTCTTCTTTCCAACGTCACTGGCTGGCGCTTTTGAAAGAACGCTCGCAATTTCGGGCGAAACCGCATTTGCGGAATCTGAAACGTAAAAAAAGCCACACAGAACCACCAACATCGTGAGTACTAAGGCAATCGCCTTGTTTCTGTGCATTGCACTACTCCTTCGAATCTCTCTTACTCTCAGGTCTCGTCTGTTTTCCCAGCGATAGGTGCCGAATAACAATTCGTTCGCGGCCGACTATGCTGTGCCTGTCTCCAGATCTGACGTTGGCAAGGGCACGCAAGTTACTCTGGACGAAAACCCTTGCGCCGCAGCGTTCATACCGCCGGGCACTCAAAATCAGAGTAACTTGTCGAACGAAAGTCCTTAGATGGGGCGCTTTGGGGGCGGAGTGTCGGGAGCGAGCCTAAAATCGACCAGACGTACGCCCTTCTTCACGGCGGCCGAGCCCACGTCTCGAAGAACGAATTCCGGTAGAACAGTCGCCGGACGCGCGAGTAGCGTGTTGGACACGCGGTCGAACATTTGGAGCGGCTGGCAGATGTTGATGGTCCATTCTGGATGGCTCGGTCCGGAGACGATGACGAGCCCGGCAGTTGACGGGACGCTGGCCACCAGCATGATGAGGACCAAGAATAAACCCAAATCTCGAAGATCCGATTTTGAAAACAGACGTGCCATTCTTCTGCAGACGTTTTAGAACAGTCCCCGCTCGAGTTCAAGATCGACGGGCTTGATGTCGACGGTGTGCCCGGTCATCCGAAACGGCAGTTTCACGGGCACGCATGATCCGCGCCCGGATTCCATCGCATCCAACTTGTAGCGATTACCGCAATATCCGCAGATGAGCTCCCCGTGTGAACTGTCATAGCCCTTCCGATACATCGCGCACAGACGGCAGGCATCGAAGGCCTCCTTAATTCGTCCTCCTGAGTCGCGGGCCAGCAGAAACCGAATCCTGTCGCCCGCCGGATCACGGTACCAAAAAAAACGGACATCGCCTGGACTCAGATTATCGGCGTCAATGCTTATCGACGGATTTGCCTTGACCTGAATGAAGTGAGGACCAGACGTGATCAACGAGAGCAACACTACGACTACCAGCAACCCGACAGTAGCAATCAACGGGGCCGAATGCCCTCGAAATCTGGCGGTCCGGAAGGCCATTCTTTTAAGCCGCTTCACCGGCGAGTCTGAGCGATTATCAAAGTGAAGGCAATGGCACGTTCAGCAGGCATAGCACACGATGATCAAGTCAAAGGGACGTGGTTTTCTCTGGTGTTTTCGCGCGAACACACGCCCAAATATAGCTGCTGGGCCACCAGTTACTAGCAATTTGACGCTTGTGTTGGGGACACGGGATGACGATGATTAAAAACGAGCCTGCGCCGCATGATCTGTCGCGCCACAATATAAAGATGGTTCACCGAACGCCTCGACACTCCCGTCCTCAAAGAGACGCTCTCCGTCGGGAGATCACATGAACAAGATCGCTCTTCTAATTGTCACGCTCGCCGTCTCTATCAGCGCACCTGCGCATGCGCACGATACAGATCTGGACGGCGACACGGCGCCCAACTCGATGGGCATTCAGATGTGCACGGGTCCGCACATGGCGGTGACGCGGTCGCGTCCGCAAACGCCGCAGGACATCGAACGCGCGCATGACGTGATTGACACGCTGCGACGCGTCCTCGCTAAGTACCATGATTCCCGGGTGGCG
Organism: uncultured delta proteobacterium; assembly: GCA_963850125.1. Taxonomy (GTDB): domain Bacteria; phylum Desulfobacterota; class Binatia; order Binatales; family Binataceae; genus Binatus. Next base: position 50,675 of record CAWKKB010000011.1, read on the forward strand.
TTGTCGGAGGGCTATCAGATTTTTCTGCCGACGGTTCCGCAGGAGGTTTACCATTTTACGGACTACGGCGCCGCGCAGCAGGAGTACATCGGGCATTTCGATCCCGCTCGTCCGGGATCGCTGTTGTACGTGAAAAACGCGAACGGCGACTACGTCCTGGTCGGCGCGATGTATAGCGCGCCCGCCGACTACACACCCGATCAGCTCGACGCGCTCATCCCGCTGAGCGTCGCGCACTGGCACGCTCATACGAACATCTGCCTCCCCGACGGCGTCACGCTCAACGACATTCTGCGTGGCGACGTGGGCGCATCGCGCATCGACGAGCCGGGCATGCTGCCGGTTTCGTCAAGTCAATACGCACCCGCGATCAACCAGCGCCTCGGTTTCCTGGCCGATGGACGCTTCGGTTTTACGGGAAAAATCGCCGACGCCTCCACCTGCGAAGCCGCAGGCGGCCACCTGCTCAGGCAGGCATTCGGCTGGATGGTCCACGTTTATCCCTTCAACGGCGACGACCTGAAAGTAGCCTTCGGCATGAGCGTCCCAAAGCTCCCCGCCAACTGAGCCAATAACCAGGCCACGAATTTTCTGCCTTTCCCGAGCTCTAGGTGGAATTCATCACCGCCGCTCTTGGCGAAACAACCGTTCCTCAGATGAAGAGCTATGCTACCTCGAAGGAGCGCCAATTCGTAAGCGCCTAACAGGGATTGACTCGGATCACAACTAGCACCGGTATCCAAATCAGAAGCGCGCGGCAAAGGAACAATCCTCGTGACCTCTGCGACAGCGGCGATGCGCGCCAGTCACCATTTCTCGACCCAGGGTCGCAGTACGACCTCGAACGCCCAAGTCGAGCGATGCTGGCGGTGCAGCTGCAGATAGGTTTCTGCGATGCGGTCCGGGTCGGCCATGTTGTCGTCGACGCTGGTTCCCGCCAGTCGATGCGCGCGGGTACCGTCTTCCTGTGTCCAGCCAATCGCAGCGTCGATAGGCACATTTGCTACGTGGATACCCTGCGGCATCAGTTCCCTTGCCATACTCTGCGCGAGTCCAGACTTGGCCTGACACGCCATCGCAAAGGCGCCGCTCAACGGGAAGCCTTTGAGGGCCGCGCTCGCGTTGGTGAAGATGATGGTTCCCCTCGCGCCGTTGGCGTTGGGTTTATTCTCGCGCATGAGTCGAGCTGACTGCTGACCTACCAAAAACGCGCTGAACGCGGAGTTCTGTACAGTCTCGAGCGCCATGCCCGGGTCAGCGTCGGTAATCCCTTTACGAAAGATGCCGGCAACCCGGCCGTCAATATTGTGCACGACAAGAGTAGGAGTCCCAAGGTCTCGAACAACATTCTGGAAGAGCAACTCCACTGCCGCCGGTTGGCTTGCATCGCATGCATATCGGCGCACGCCGTGCGTTTTCTCAAGATTCAGCAGGACCGGTTTATCCGCATTCCTCGCGGCGATCGCGACACGCATGCCGTTTTTCGCAAACAGTCTGGCGCAGCTCGAACTGATTCCGGGGCCGCCCCCAACGATGAGTGCAACGTCTTGCTCGGAAGGTTTAGCGTCGCGTTGGTCAGATTGAGTCATGTTCCGTGCTCCTATGCGTCTTCAAGGAAATAAGTCAGAGGCAGGTTCGATCGGAGTTATTCAGTGATTCCACCATGGACGATCGGAGAATGCCCGCAGGTCGATCTCGAAAGTCCAGGTGGATCGGTGTTGTCGCGCTAGGTGCAGGTAGGTCTCCGCTATCTGTGTGGGAAGCATTAGTCCATCGTGTTCGTTGCCTCGGGTTTCTCTCAGCTGTTGGAACCTTTCCGGCCCGAGCATTTTCCCCAAAGTGTCGGGCGCATCCACGGCGCCGTCGATCACGATATGTACGACGTGGATTCCTTTCGATGCGAACTCTGCGTTCAGTGTCTGGCAGAGCATTCGTCGTCCTCCCATCGCAGCCGCATGGGAATGTTGCCCGCCGTTCCCCCGCATCGCCGCTGTCGCCGAAGTCACGAGGATTGTTCCTTTGCCGCGCGCTTCCATCAACGGGCATACGGCCGACGCGAGGCGAAACAGACCGAACGTCCCCAGTCGCCAGCCTGTTTCAAACGCCTTGAGCGATGTGTCTTTCAATGCCCTATCGCCAATCTGGGCGCCCAAGTTGTAAACCACGACTTCGATGGGACCAATATCGGCTTCGATGGCGGCAACCCGCTCTTCGATGGAGTTTGCCTCGATCGCATTGAGGAGAAATCCGGTTGCGGAACCTCCGTCGTTTTTGATCGCGGTCACCATTTTGTTCAATCCGTCCAGGTCGCTGCGCCGACACAGACAAGCGTGATAGCCCTCTTGCGCAAAGCGTCGAGCGACATTTCCACCGATACCCGCACCGGCACCTATCACCAAACAAACAGGTTTCATGTTCGATATCTCTTGTGATCAAGCACAGTGCTCGATTGACTCATTGTTCGTGCTATTAACTAGCGACCCTGGAAGATGACCTTGTTGCGAAACTGGCGAGGCCCGTGTTCGATCAAGCCATCAACACCTGCGCGCATGTCAGCAGTCTCAAATAGCGCAGGGGCGATCTCACCGACCAGGGCGTCGGCGGCGCGGATGCCTCTCTCCAGATATGCTCGTACGAACTTCTTACCGGCTGCGTAGGCGAGCGTTGCGCCGCTGGCGAGGCGCTCAGCAAAGGCTCGCGTCTCCGCCTCAAGGTTGTCGTCCGGAACGACTCTGTTCACGATATTCCATCGCTCGAACGTCGCCGCGTCGTATTGATCGGCGGTATAAATAATTTCGCGGGCGCGACTCGGCCCGGCACGCTCAGCCAGACGTTGAACGCCACCCAGCAGCGTCGTGGTTCCAATCGATGCCTCGACCTGCCCGAAGCGGGCCGAAGAAGCCGCCCATATGAGATCGCATGCGAGTGCGAGTTCCAGTCCCGCCGCCATGCAAGCACCCTGCACGGCGACAATGGTTGGAAACGGCAATTCTTCGAGATCGGCGATCGTTCGCAGATGGCTGGTGAAGCGCTCGCGCGCTTCCTCGGCAGTCTTATTCTTGAAAATCGCGACATCCGCGCCGCCGGAAAAGTTTTTGCCATCGGCGCGGACGAGCAGCGCCCTGAGCGGATGCTGCCGGGCCTGGTTCACAGCCGTTCGAAGGTCTTCGATTAGTTCCTGATCGAACAGATTTAGCGGTGGATTTGCCAAAGTGATCAAGCCGAGAGCATCCGATGTTTCGAAACGCACCTTACCCATCATTAGTCTCCAGTGATTGCATTTGCTGATCGTCGCTTCTATTTTAGAACCCGCTCTTGACTAACTTCTATTTTGGAACCTAGTATCTGTCAAGGCCGACGCCACGACGGACCCGTTCTGGCGCGGCAGGAGTATCACGATGATCACAAGCCCTGGCGGCATCCATCATAGGCGACGCTCTTTTTTGGAAACGATCGGCTTGACTTTCTAGAGGCGACGCTGAAGAGCTCTTCTTAGAAGAGAGTACGAATTCGTAGATTGTCGATCTCGACAAAAGGAGACCATCATGAGCGAAAAAGAAGATTTCGAAAAGCTCCCGGAAGCAATGCCGAAGTGGATCAAGGACCACGTGGAGCTCTATCTCTCCGATCCCGAGAAGGCTCACCTGTGGGACTCGACCATTGGCGGCGGACCTGGCCCGCTGCCGACGCTGCTGCTCATCGCGCGCGGCGCGAAGAGCGGGAAGCTCCGGCCACTGCCGCTCCTCTACCAGGAGATGGATGGGAAGTACGTCGTCATCGGTTCGAAGGGCGGCGCGCCGACGCATCCGGGCTGGTACGTGAATCTGAAGGCGAATCCGGAGTGCGAGATCCGAGTGGGCGCGAAGCGCATGCGCGCCCGCGCACGCACGGCGAGCGGCGACGAACGAACGCGCGGCTGGAGCAAGATGGCGGCGATGTATCCGCCCTACGACGACTACCAGAAGCGAGCTGGTTCGCGGCAGATCCCAGTGGTGGTTCTCGAGCCGATCGGCCCCGCATGAACGCGAGGATCATCGAGGCGGCTGGATGATTGTGGTCTGTTAACTTCTAATTTGGAATCTAGTTCTGTGTAAGAGGTTGTGCGAAAATCTTACTTAGATGCGCTGGCAAGAAATCGACACGATGACCTGCTCAGTCGCCCGAACGCTGTCAGTGGTCGGCGACCGCTGGACCTTGTTAATCATTCGCGATGTCCTCCTAGGCATCCGGAGGTTCGACGCGATTCAGCAGGATTTGCAATTGACGCCGCATCGGCTGTCGGATCGTCTGCATAAGCTGGTGCATGATGGGGTTCTTAGACGGGTCGTCTACGAAAAGCACCCACGTCGCTTCGAGTATCGGCTCACGGAAAAAGGGTTTGATCTCTATCCGTTGATCGCCACGATGACCGAGTGGGGCGACCGTTGGATGGCTGGACGCGCGGGCGTCCCTATGGAACTGGTCCACCGGCCCTGCGGCCACGCGATCCAACCGAAACTCATCTGTCCGAGCTGCGAATTGAAGATTGACGCCCGCGAGATGAGCGCCCGGCCCGGACCAGCCCTTAAGGGTCGCGCTATGCCCGGCCACGATACAGCATCCCAGCGCCGGAAAGTCGCTCGCGCGATCGAAAAGACGGCCTGATAACTCTCGCTCAACATTCGTGATCCGAATCGTGTCTCGCGAGGCATAACTTCACCGACCCACTGTTTAGTGATGTCCAGCGGCGCGCACGATGGTGGGCGTGGTGGGCGGCTGTGGCATCACCTTCCGCTTGAGCAGTTTTTCGTTCAACCGCTCTACCAGATCGGATTTCTGTCGCGCGCGTTTGAGTTCGCGCTCCTTCACTTCGGGCAGTACCTCGCGTCCGAACAGATCGATCGAACTCATCAACAGTTCGTGCGGAATCTTGCCGGCCTGGGAAAGAAACAGCACCTGGTCGACGCCCGATTCCTCGAACCCTCGCAGCGTGTCGCGGATTTGTTCCGGTGTGCCAACGCAATTTCTGGCGCCCGAGCCCGATGCGAGTGGATCGTCGATCTCTATTGGCGCCTTCTGATTCTTGTAGTTCTCCCAGAGGTTCGTCTTGCCGGGCTCGTGCTGTCCGAAGAAAGCATAGTGGCCGAGCCCATACATGAAAAATCCGTGATGCTCATGTGCCATCTCCCGCACCAGCTTCTCATCTCGGTCGCATAGGAACGGACACGCCATCGCGATCTGCGCATTGATTGCGTATCCGACCGGCTCGCATTCATTCTCCAACGTCGCATAATAGTCGTGGACCCATTGGCGAGATTCTTCGGGCGATACGAAACTGAAGGTTAACGCGCCGATACCAAGGCGGGCCGCGAGCAGGATCGTTTCGCGCCGCGAGCAGGCGAGCCATAGTGGTGGATGAGGCCGCTGCAATGGTTTGGGTACCACATTGCGTGCCGGCGCTTTAACGAATTTGCCGTCGAATCCGGTGAATGGCTCTTCGACCATCATACGAACCGCGATCCGCAATCCTTCCAGCCACTGCTCGCGCTTTTGTTCCTGCGGGACATTGAAGCCGCCAAGCTCGACTTCAGTAGCACCCTCGCCGGTGCCAAAATCACACCTACCGTCGCTTATCAGATCGAGCGTCGCGATTCGTTCGGCGATACGGGCGGGCGGATTGATGTATGGCGGCATCTGAACGATTCCATGGCCGAGTCTGACATTCCTGGTGCGCGCCGCGCACGCGGCGAGGAAAATTTCCGGCGCCGACGAATGCGCGTACTCTTCCATGAAGTGATGCTCGGTCGCCCAGATATAGTCGTAGCCGATGTGATCGGCGAGCTCGACCTGATCGAGTGCGTTCTTGAGGAGCGCATGCTCCGACTCGTGGGTCCACGGTCGCGGGAGTTGGTGTTCGTAAAATCCGCCGATTTTCATTACTGACCCTTACCAAATGATGCGCGGTCTTGCGACTTTGACTGAACGCTGTGCCGCCTGCACATTCCATCGAAGCTGATCAGGGGACAACCAGAGGCACTGCTCCGATATTTGCGCAATTTGCGCGTGCACCAGGTAGGTCCGAAGGGTTGCCGAGTGCCTACCGAGTTTCTATTGCGTAACCTTAGGTCGCGGCGCGACCCCAAAAACCCGCGTTCTTATTGGCCGCAGAGCGCCACCGATCTTGTCCTACCCCGACTCGATGGTGAAGTCAGCAACCAGCGGCGGAATGTGAGCCGATAAATTCTCAACCGCCGCGGCAGCAAACTGGTTCATCGAGGGACTTCGACACTCGCTGCCTCAAAGAGCGAAAGCGCTGCACGACGCAGGGAGCGCAATGAATCAGCGATGGCGCGGCGGATCGCCGACAGTGATCGCGTTCAATACATACTGGTTGAGGATCTTGATAGGCACCTGGGCTTGCATGTCGCTTTGGTAAAGGCCGGCGGTCACCACCACGACCAGATCCAGATCGGGAACGATAAACACGCGCTGGCCGCCTAGCCCCCAAGCGGCCGCCCAGTCCACCGGATGCTGGTCGACGAGCGAACGGCCGAGCCAGAATTGGTAGCCATAGAAGAAGACCAGGAAACCATTGATCTGAGGTGTGGTCGACGCGTCGATCCAGCCCGCAGATACGACTTGCTTGCCGTTCCAAGCACCGCGCTGCAATACAAGTTGGCCGATTTTCGCCAGGTCTCGCGGCCGCAGACGAAGGCCGGCTGCCGCGCTGGGATTGCCTTGCGTATATTTGTACCACTCGACGTCAGTGATCCCGAGCGGCTCGAACAGCAGGGAACGCGCCAATTGATCGAGCGGCTTGCCGGTCGCTTTGCGGAGAATTGCGCCGAGCAATTCGGTCGATCCTGAATTGTAGTTCCAGAGGCGACCCGGTGGCGCTACGAGCGGCTGCTCGAGTGCATAGCGGTAGGGATCTTTGGCGGAGTCCATCTGAATTTCGCTGTTGGCGTCACTGGTATAGGGGGCATCGAACTCGTGCCATTCCAATCCGGAAGACATCGTCAGGAGATGCCGCAGCGTGATGCGATCCTTCTCTGGAGTTCGAAGATCCGCGTATTGAGGGAAGAAGGAGAATACGCTCGCGTCAATGCTTTTGATCCAGCCGCGATCAATAGCTATCCCGACCAGCAAGTCGGTAACGCTCTTGGTCATCGAGCGCGCGTCGTGCTGGGTTTCGGGACCGAAGGTTACGTCGCCGACCGGGCTACCCAAGTGCTCGTCGATGCCGGCGAAGTAGTGCTCGAAAACAAGCTTGCCGTGACGGACCACCAAAACGGAGTGAACATTGCCCTCTTTCCAATCGCTCAGCCACTTTACCATCGGACAGAGCGTCGCACTGGAGATTCCGACACTTTCGATAGTCGCTACAGGCCAATGATCGTTGCCAGCGCTGGGCGTGCCGCATGCGTCTTGCGCTATCGCAATCCGCGGCAACAATGCGATCGCGACCGACAGAACAAGAACATTGAACATGTCGGCACAGAAGCCCATGGGTGCGAGAAATGCTAACGTTGACGGAATTGAACGACGTTGCCTTCCGGATCCTGTCCGTCACACACGCGATAGCCTTGAAAGTTCCATTCCCGCTCGGGTGGAAAGAGTTTGCCGCCATGCAGCGGCGCAGTTGATCGGGCCGCTGCGATGTTCGGAATCTCAAAGACCAGCTTTATAGGAGCTTCGGTCCTGCGCCTCGGCGGACTTTCGATTTCGATTGAAGACGCGATGTGCTCTGGTACTTTCAGAACGACCAGCTGAAATGCTGGAGAGGCGAGAACCACATGATCGTTCTCTTCGTGATCGACGTTGAGACCCAGGACAGCTTGATAGAACTCTTTAACGAGCGCGAGGTTCTTCGCGTACAGAACCGCGCCAGCATGGAATGTAGTCGCCATCAGCCTCGCCCGAGTTCCAAGGTTCTTAGTATGCCCACCAACGACACCCAGCTTGCTCCCTGTATCGGAGTTGGCGGAAGTGTGGCTAATGGTTCGCGATAACGCAACCTCGTGTTTGGGTCTAATATGAAGTCACCTTGACCTGGCTGCGGCCAAGTCCAAGGCCACTCGCTACTTTTTCTTGGCGGCCTTTCCGCAGTTCGTAACGTAGGTCTTGCCGCTTGAATCCAGTGCGATGCATTCGGGGAAGTTGAGGCCGGTGTTGCTCCCGCCGATGGTAGCGAACGGGGTGACGTTCCCGTTGCTCCGCTTGGCGTAGACAGTGATGCGCATAGTGATCGGGTTGGTGGCGTAAATGTTTCCATTGACGTCGATGGCCGCAAATTGCGGTTCGGAAAGTCCGGTAGGTGGGGTCAGCGGGGAGGCGTCGTCGTTGCCCGCGACGGATAAGCCGTCACGGCATCGGAATCATCGTCAGTGAGAAAGAGCGCCTGGCCAGCGAGCGCGGGACTCTGGGTAGCGCTATAGGCACGGCCTGAAGAACGATAAAGTCGGGCAATCGTCACCGCGGCCATGCCGAGGACCGCGATCCTCCGATCCGTGTTTTTCGCGCTATTTTTCAATTTGCTTTTCCGCATGTTAAAAAACGAAAAGGGGCCGGAAGCTAGTGTTTCGAATGGTTGAACTTAACCAGAGCCAATTCTCGCATTGATCTTGCCGCCGGCTCCGCCCTGATGACGTATCAAATAATCGCTTTGCGGAGAACGCGGGAGCGATCAGTCTTGAGACGGGCGCTGCGGCTACATCCACTTGACTTATAAGCGATACCATTTGGTTAAGAATCATTCGTCCAGTTTGAATTATATATCATGATGCACGCATCACTTGATTGAGTTATGGTGATGGGAGCCCGGACGCTAGGAGCGAGATTGGATCTTCCATCGTGTAATCATTTCGTAAACGTCGCCAAAGCACTTCGCAGATTACAAGTCGCGTTTCAATTCGCGAAACGTCCGGCTACATAAGTCCGTGAGATAACGATCACGAATACGAAGGCCTCAGTCCCGCCAGTGTGTAAGCAGTAATTTTTACCTGGCCATTTTTTCTCGGCCGCACTCGGTTCTCCAATGCTTCCAGAAACTCTATCAAAGTATAAACGCATCCGTTGAGGGATCACCGCAATAGACGCGTTTACCCCTGTTACCTGATATGTAGCTCTCATTCGCTGACCCACGCTCCGACTCTGGAACGCCTGGGGTCATCGTTCTGATTGGGTAGCTGCATATGCGATCAGCACTCGCGTAATTGGTGATCCTTCGATCGATCGTCGGCTGTGTACCTCACGAGCACATGCCATCACAGCGTGCAGCTCCACCACTCGTCTTTATCAGGCACACGTGTTGCACCCGAACTAGGCCATTGCGGTTGGACTCAATGACGCTACGAGTCTCGAACCGCCCCTATAGTTATACGACCGCTGACTGAACCTTAGTGATAAGGATTCGTCGGTACTCCAGGAAGAATTTACATTCTTCCTTTGAGGTGGTGGTTAGTAGACTTCTGGCTCCCTAGGAGGGGTTCTCCAAGGGATGGCGGACGCGTGGCGAAAGAACCTCGCATTGAAACATCTCCTACGTTTACGAAGCGTCATATGTGGCTGAGCAAATTGGTCAGACTTACCGTCGCGTTAGTAGCTATAACCATAGCTGCTTTCTTAGGGTGTTCGAGCGGTAATCCTCCAGCGATTCAAACAGACAATGGTTCGCTTCAAGGTGATTCGCTCAGCCGTGCGGATGAACAAAGCGGTTCATGCGCGACGAGTGGGCGTCTTCGTGAGTTATGGGACTCGCGCAATAGTCAAGGCGATTCTTACGATTACCCAGTAGGACCTGGAGATGTGGTTCGCGTTTCAATGGCCGATCTCCCGGAACTCCGCGAAGTTGATGCGCGCGTCGACGGAACTGGCAGCGTAGGGTTGCCGCTGTTAGGAGATGTTCACGTCGCGGGATTGACCGAAGAAGAAACTCAAGAGCTATTGACTGAGAAGGTTCGCAAGTTTCAACGCGAACCCAGGGTTCACGTATTCATTCAACACTATGCAAGTAGAAACGTGGAAGTTATGGGAATGGTTGCACGTCCGGGCACCTATTCTCTCAATGGCCCTGGCGAGTCGATACTTAGCGTAATGGGACGCGCAGGTGGCACCAAGGGTGTCGGAGACGAACGCGCAGCGGAGAGAGTGATTCTATTTCCAGAACGGGTAGAGTCCACGCGTGACAAAGGCAACTCCGAGAATGTTTCCGCGAACGCAGATTCGGGCCAGGCGACAGAGAATGCTCGTAGTGCCGCAGTGCCGCCATCAGTAGATCCTGAGAAAAGTTTGGCGAAGGTCAGCACGTCCAACGCTAACGGTCCCATCGCAAGTCCGCAGGGCGCTTCCGTAGTCCCGATCGTCATCGATTTAAGCAATCCCACTATGACGGGTTGCCTGAATCTGCCAGCCCGTCCTGGTGACATAATCCTGGTTCCTGCAGCCGGGCAGGTTGGCGTGTACGGCTGGGTATCGCACCCCGGATCTTTCGGTGTCACCGCGGGCATGACGGTACTTGGAGCGGTGACAGCGGCAGGTGGAGCTATGTTCAGCTCGAATGCCGAACTTCTCAGAACAGATAAAGGTAGTCGAATTTCGATTCCGCTAGACCTTTCGGAAATAGAAAGCGGCAAGGCACAGGACCTTCCCGTGCAGGGTGGTGACGTGGTGTTGATAAAGAGCTCCGCCGTAGGCGCCGTTCCGTATGGCGTTTACACATTATTAACGAAGTTCGGTACAGGACTCTATCTCGCGCCGGCTATGGGGATGTGATGTCGAATCTATCTCCATATTTTATTCAGCGGAATGGATCGCCAGCGAGCCCGGTTTACTTCGTTCCTCCTCCAGTGACTCAGGATGAGGCAGGGATCGGGCTGTACGACTGTTGGAAAGTAATCGCGCGTCGCTGGCGAATCCTTGCCTACGGTGTCGTCGCTGCGGTGCTACTGACGGGGATCATAGTGTTTCTAATGCCGCGGCAGTATACGGCGACGGCGACATTACTGATCGATCCTGAGCCACCGCGCATAATGGACGCATCCAGCTTGCTCAATAAGATTCAAAATGGCGACGAGGACGACTATCGAAAGACCCAGTATTCCCTTTTGCAGAGCGATCATCTGATAGCGCGTGTAATTGCGGATCTTGACCTGGAAAGCCGTCCTCCATTCGGAGAATCGAAGGACCAAGGCGGATTAGCATCCCTATTCTCATTGTGGTCGCGAATCGTCCCGTCAGAGTCATCGCAAGCGGAGAGGCTAGGAGTCACGCGACGAGCTATCAATACATACCGGTCACGCCTGTCTATCGTTCCTGAGGGCGGAACGCGGCTGGTTAGAGTGTCATTCCAATCGCCCAGTCCTACGCTGTCGGCTCAGATCGTTAATAAGCACGTGGGCGACTACGTGGCCCTGCAGCGTCAGTTGCAATCTCAAGGCGACGATGCAGCTCGCGCGTTTCTCGAGAAGGAATTGATTTCGATCAAAGAGAAGGTTGAAAACTCAGAGGCTACTCTGAATTCCTATCGAGCGAAAATGGGCATCGTTTCGTTTGGTATCCATGACCAGGAAAAGAACGCGATCGCTGAACAAACAATGATCAACCTGAACAGGCAATTGACTGACGCAGAGGCGGAACGAATCAGAGCTGAGTCCGAGATGCAGCTGGTCAAGTCGGGTGACTACGACTCCCTGCCTGAGGTAGTCGATAATCTGATGATTCAAAATCTCGAACCCCAGGTCGATCAATTGCAGGCGCAGTATGCTGAGTCGGCAAGCAAATATACAAACGCATACCCCCCGGTTCGTGAACTTGCGGCGAAACTAAGTGAGGCTAAGAGGAGGCTCGCAAGGGAGATGGCCGCAATTGCTCGAGCGGTTCAACGGCACTATCTTGCTGCGCTCGCCCGACAACAACAGTTGGAACAGCGAATTGGACAGGAAAAGGCGCAAGACTTCGCGCGCAATGACGCCTCTCTGCAGGACGCCGTCCTGGTGCGTGAAGTGGATACTAATCGCCAACTCTATAAGAACGTGCTGCAGCGCATGCAAGAGATCAGCGTGAACGGCGAGGCTCCACTTCCCAACATAGCGCTGGCCGAAGCCGCGGTACCACCGTCGTTGCCGTCGAGTCCAAAGAGAGCGTTGGACCTGGCTATAAGTGGTTTGATTGCCGCGATTGCTTCGATAGGGCTCATCTTTTTTCTAGATCGCTCGGATGATCGGATCAAAAGCCCCGAGGAAATTGAAACCTTCCTGCATTTGCCAGAACTGGGAATCATTCCTGACCTGGCAAGAGTCTTGGGCAAACCGCAAGTCGCGCTGCCTAACCATAACTTGACCGGGGCTCTCTCTCGCCTGAGTAATAGCGCGGTAGACAAACCGTCCAAATCAGACCTGACCATTCGTCGTCCCGGCGACTTGATGGATATCTACCGATCGATCAGAACAGCGCTGATGTACTCCAACGCCGGCGGGGCGCCCAAGACTATACTCTTCACCAGCGCTGTTCCGGGCGAAGGGAAAACCATGACGGCGTCGGGGACGGCTTGGGCCTTTGCCCAGACAGGTGCGCGTACCCTACTGATCGATGCGGATCTCAGAGAGCCTCGCTGTCATAAAGTACTGACAGCTCACAACTCGTCCGGGCTGAGCGAGGTGTTGGTCGATCTGGCCTCGCCTGAAAGTGCGACTCAACGCCTGGGAAATAAAGCGAACGATGGCAAAACGATAGAAGGATTGTTTTTTCTGGGTGCAGGCGCGCCGGTTCCAAACCCCAGCGAGCTGTTAACTTCCTCCAGCATGTTTAAGCTGCTTCGTCAGTTAAGCAACCAATACCAGTTTGTCCTGTTGGATTCTGCTCCGGTCGCTTTTGCGAGTGACACATTGGGTCTCGCGACTATGGTTGATGGTGTGGTGGTTATCGCGGGCGCCGATACATCCAAGAGCGCAGTGCGAGCAGTATGTCGTCGGCTATCCGATGCTGGCGCGAAGATTTTCGGTGTCGTAATGAACAAGGTCGACACGAGAGAGCCTGCGTTCAGAAGTCACACTGGACACTACGCCCAATATTCGTCCTATGTCAGGCGCGAAGCCGCAAACTAAACAACGATATATCATCTCCAGTATCTACGCCCTCACGTGAGGATCATGAAACGATGCGCTTTATGAACAGTGAGTCTGCTAATCTTCTGACGAGTCAAGGCAAATTCTCGCGGCATACTCAATCCAAGCGGCATACCGGTCTGATCACAGAGCTAGTTAGCGATTCTATAAATTGCGCACTGGCACACTGGTATCTTCTCCCTGGTCTCGAGCTTCAACGATATCGACTCCGACTGGCTTTTTCCCTTATTCGGATGCCTGATGCGGCCCGTCGCGCATTTTCAACGCTTCCTGCCACTCTGTGCCTCGATAGTGATTTCGCTTTGAAGAGCCTCCGCACTCAGCCGCGAGTTGGTTCCTACCTTGATGTTTCTTCACCATGGCTTTTTCCTTTCTATGTATTGAAAGCGTTTAAGCCTGATCGGGCCCTGTTGCTTAACGCCAGCGGCACAACTCGCAATCTCTTGAAGCAACTTGCAAACGGAACTGAAGCGAACGCGACGGAACTTCTGACGAAGGAACTCGGACATTTGTCGAGGTTGGCTGACTCCTTTGACACGATCACTTGCCTTGCACGGTTATCGCCGGAGGAAAAGGAAAGCGAACTGCTGGGACAAATGTGGAACGCGCTTAGTCCTGGTGGCACTCTAATCCTATCTGTAGTTTGCTCTCAAGCTAAAAGCCAAAGCCATACAGACTCGGACGCGGATGAGGCTGCCGACCACAGTTGTCCACGCTCGGTGGCGCCATCGTACGATTCTGATCTGTTGGCAAGCCACATTTTGCGCGTCTTGGGCGAACCTCGAAGCTACGCGATCTACGGCGAAGAAGCCGCCGGGCACATCAACCGCTCTTCTGCCAAGTCCGTCCCGCAGGGGATTTCGTCGTGGCGCGAATTGGTTGCTGTTGGGAAATACTGGCGCCGTTATTCGAGCATGTCGCAGGTGCGCGGCCGAGGACTTCTTGCAATGAGGTTCATGAAGCCAAGTAGTCTTTCTGCTGCGAGAGAAGTGTCCTAAAGGTGCCTCCCAACTCCCTTCTGCGACGACTCGAATAAGAAGCAAAGTATTCTTCTCTGCCTATGCCGAGTCGTGACGAAGACACTCTGGCGCTTGAAAAAGTGGCTGATTTATGTTGCGTGCTTGCGGGCTACTGCATCGCGCTAACACTTGTCAGGTGGCTTAGTTCACATACTCTCTTTGTATATCCGGCTAATTGGCAGCGCCAGTACAGCATCCTGCTGGTTGCGGCATTGCTGCTTTGGCCGGCGGCGAGCGCGCATAGCGGCGTATATCACTCGCATCGCGCAGAGCGGATCGGGGTTTCGCTCTGGCAATTCGGAAAGACTCTTGCTTTGTGGAGCCTCTTGACAATCGGCAGCGTCTTTCTACTGAATCTGCCTAACATAAGTCGTCAATTTGTCTTTTATGTCCTTACCTGCTCTGGTTCACTGGTGTTGGCGCGTCAATTCGTGACTATAGTCGCGCTGCGACGTCTCCATCGATTCGGATACAATTGGCGTACGGCTATGGTAGTGGGTAGCCGTTCCGGCTGCGATCGCTTTATGGCGTTGCTTGGTGGTGCCTATCCGATGGGTTATCACATAGTGGCGTGCCCTCTCGACGGTGAGTCTGATGACACAGAGCGCGTCCTGGATGCTAGTGACGAGATTGACGAAGCATTCATCCTGGGCGATGCGCACCAAGGTGAGACTTACGCGCTGGATTTGCTAAAGAGGGGCAAACGAGTGCACGTAGTGCCTGAGTTGTTGGATGTCAGGTTGTTTCGGCAAAGTTTAAGCGACGTGGCTGGAATACCTGTGGTATCGCTACTTGCAGGACGGCTCAACAAGGCGCAGCTCGCCGCGAAACGGTTAGCGGATCTCGCGGGCGCCTGCCTATTGACGGTTCTATGCTCACCAGTCCTTGCATTGACTGCCTTGATTATCAAGTGCTCATCAAAGGGCCCGGTGTTCTTCAGGCAAACGCGAATTGGACAAAAGGGTGAACTCATCAGGATTTTCAAATTCCGTACTATGATTGCTGACGCGGAAGAGGTACTCAAAAAAGACTCGAAGCTTCGTGAGCTGTACGTCAGCAACAACTTCAAGTTGCCCAAAGGTAAAGATCCTCGAATAACAAAGGTCGGCGGCTTGCTACGCGCGACAAGCCTGGATGAGCTCCCACAGTTGTTCAACGTCATCAATGGCGATATGAGCCTCGTCGGTCCGAGGCCGGTGGTTCCCGCCGAGATAGGAAAATACGGCGATTGCGTACAGCTGTTACTATCCGCGAAGCCGGGAATGACAGGCCACTGGCAGATAAATGGGCGAAGTGACATCGAACAATACGATCGGCGAGTCGAGTTGGACATGGAATACATTCGCGACCAGTCTCTTGGCAAGGATATCGAGATCCTTCTTCGCACGGTTCCGGCCGTCTTGCTTCGAAAAGGGGCGCACTAGCTGAGCTCGCTCCCAGTTTTCCCGGCTATCTCTTCATCATGTCGATAACTCCGATCGGCTTAGTCCTCATACCGGTAAGCTTCTTCGTATTCTGTTTTCGGCCGAGATTTTTAATCTCGTGGGCCATCATCGTCTCTGCGTTTCAGGCGGCTTCGGTCGTTAATGTCGGCACCGACTTTGCGATCGGAGTTAGTCCGTATTTTTTCGTCGTAAGCCTGGTCGGTATACGCTTTGCCGCAGCGTGCTTGCAAGGACGCATTAGCTTTAAACACGGTGATATGGCGCTCGAGATCACGCGTCCGCTCCTGATGCTCGCAGCCTGGGGCGTTGCCTCGGCGCTTTTATTGCCCCATCTCTTTGCCGGCATACACGTCGATACGCCTCGATTGGGCATGGATCCAGTGTCGACCACTCCTTTGGAGTGGAGCATGAGCAACGCCGCGCAGGCGGGATACTTAGTCTTGAATAGCGTGTTTTTGATTTACGTGATCTGGCGGAGCAGCGATTCTTATTATGTTGACCAGTTGGCCAGCGCTTTCGTGTGGTCTGGCGCCATCGCTTCCGCGGTCGGCGCCTATCAGCTCGCGGCGCATCTTCTAGGATTTCGATTTCCTGCGGAGATCTTCAATAGCAATGCCGGCTGGCAGCAGCTTGTCAGTCAAAGAGTCGCCGGCGCCTGGCGAGTCTCGGCGACGTTCAATGAACCGTCTAGTGCCGGCATCTTCTTTGCCGCGTGGACGACTTACCTTCTTTTCCTGACGATGGATCGACGGTCCGCTACCACCATTCTGTGGATCTTGTTCTGGTGTGGAATAGTTATGTTGATACTCACCACGTCGACGACCGGTTACGTGACCGCATTTCTGTTGATCGTCTTCTTGACCTTTAGAGAACTCGGCACGCTTGTTACCAAGGGCAACATTAACGAAAAACTTCTGATTACGTTCGCCGCCATCGCGACTGCGCTGGGCGTTGCTATCCTCCTCATACCAAATTTCCATCAGCTGCTCGCCGACATTCTCTGGTACAAGAGCCAGTCGCATTCCGGTCAAGAGCGTACTTCGACGATATTGGTAGCGCTGGACGTCGTCATGGAGAGTTTTGGACTTGGGGTGGGTTTGGGATCTAATCGGCCGTCGGGAATGCTGTTCTACATCTTGAGTAACATTGGAATTCCGGGAAGCATCCTGATCTTCGGGCTGGCATTAGCCACGCGACACGTTGTCGTCAGGGCGATGTGTACGCCCCATGTTTCGCGCAAGATTCGATCTTATACGAAAAGCGCGGCGTGGGCCTTGGCCATGTATTGCGTAGCTATGTGTATTTCGGGTGCTGATATAAGTTCCCCACACTTGTGGATCCTTTGGGCTCTGGTTGTTGGGTTTGCACGATATGCGTTGCAAACTCCTCGGCTGATGCCAACCTCCGAAGTCGATCAAGATGCTATTGGCACGCAAAAGGGCCGGATCGTCCTTCTAACATCCGAACTCCGCGTCGGGTAGCCCACAGAATTAGCCGCCTTTGACTGGCGCGAGGTTATACAGCCGATGAGCTCCAATACTGACAACCAAATGAGTGCCAATCCGCGAAAGCCTGTGCATATCGAACCGAAAGGTTGGGGGCGGGAAGTGTGGATTGCCAACAATCCGCTCTACTGCGGTAAAATTTTGGAAATTCGCAAAGGCAAACGTTGCTCTCTGCACTATCACAAGCTGAAAACGGAATCCTTCTACTTGCACAAGGGACGTTTGAAGATTCGCGTCAAGGAATCAGTTGATAGCGAAAGGCTCGAGTCGTTCGAGATTTCGTCCGGCGACTGCATGGACGTCGCTCCGGGCCTCGTACATCAAATGGAAGCGCTTGAAGACTCCGAGTTATTCGAGTTTTCGACCCAGCATTTTGAAAGCGATTCGTACCGGCTGGTCAAGGGCGACTAGAGTATCCAGCAACCAACCAGACCGGAAGAGCAACGTGTCATCAAGAACGAAAGAAGCCGCGCAATACGAGTGCGATCAACCGTTGCCGTTGGCGCGTTTGATTGCTCGCAATGCGCTATGGAATCTCGCTGGTTACGCGACGCCGTTGATTGCGGCCGTTGTGGTGATCCCGATTCTGATTCGCAGTTTGGGCACCGCTCGGTATGGTGTTTTGACGATTGCCTGGGGACTGGTTGGATATTTTGGGTTCTTCGACATAGGACTCGACAATGCTTTGACCAAACTCATCGCTGAGCGGATGGGAAAGGGATCGGAGGAGATTCGCGATCTAATCTATACGGGCTTCGTAATTATGGCGGCGACGGGGGTTGCAGGAGGAATCCTGCTGGCGGCTCTTTCCCATACGCTGGCATATAACTGGTTCAAAGTGCCGAGCGCCCTGACCCACGAGACCGCTCTTGTGTTCTGCATTTTTTCCGCGGCACTTCCGTTTGTGATAACAAGTTCGTGTTTCCGCGGAACGCTCGCCGCCTATCAGCGATTTGATTTGATCAACCGCGTTCAGATTTTTGCGGGGCTCTTCTCGTTTCTCAGCCCAGTCGCTGTGTTGTTGTTTTCCCACAGTCTCGTATTCATAGTCGGCGCGCTAGTTGTCGGCAAGGTTCTCGCCTGGAGCGCGTATTTGTGGATGTGTCTTCAGGTAGAGCCCTCACTGAGTTATCTACCTCGTCCTCGATGGAAGTCGGTCCGTCCCCTGGTAACGTTCGGCGGATGGATGTCATTGTCCGCGATCACAGACCCTATCTTCCTTTATTCCGATCGATTCGTACTGGGCGTCGTAGCGTCGGTTAGCGCGGTCGCATATTACGCGACTCCCTTCGATATGGTCGTGCGACTTTGGCTAATACCTGACGCCTTGAACGCGGCTCTCTTTCCAAACTATGCCGGGACTCTTGGTGAAGGCCGTGAAGCGGCGATATCCCTTCTGGAAAAGGCCGGGAACTACCTGTTTCCAGCAATTCTAACTCCAGTCCTGGTCATCGTCTTGTTTCCACGCGAGATTCTCAGCGTGTGGATCTCTCCGGCTTTTGCACTACACAGCGCCAGGGTTCTGGCACTGCTGGCCTTTGGCGTATTTCTGAGCAGCATCGCAAGAATACCATGGACGCTGCTAGTCGCGTGCCGCCCCGATCTCCCGGCAAAGCTCGCCCTCGTGGAAGCACCGGGCTATCTTGCGATCTTGTACTTTTTAAGTCGCAGTTTCGGCCTCGAAGGTGCCGGCATGGCTTGGGTGATCCGAATGAGCGTCAACTGCGTGGTTCTTCACGTTATGACTTGGCGACTTTTGCCGGATGCGCGAAGAGCCATCAGAAAAGATGCTCTGATGGCCGCGATAAGTATTGCGGTCATTGCGGGGGCCGGGATGTTGTTTGAGGCTTCTGTCGCATCGCGATGTTTGTATTTCTTTTTCGGCCTGGCGGGCGCCCTGATGGTTATGTGGTTCTGCCTGATTTCACCCGACGAGCGAACCGAAATGGTAGCCGTCTTCTCTCCCTCCTGATTGGAGCGAACTTAAAGCTCGGGAATCGAATCGTCGTGGTAGCGCCCAAGGCTCATGTCTTCCTCTAACATTTTGGTTAACGCTCGCTCTCTGACCGCAAGGCTTACTGGTGTTCAGCGCTATACGGACGAAATTTGCAAGCGCCTGGATGGTAAGATTGAGCGCGTATCTCCCGGCCGTCCCATGCATGGACCTATGGGACACCTATGGGAACAGTTCTGTTTGCCCAAATTGGCCGCCGGGCGCGTGCTCTGGAGTCCGGCTAATGTTGGTCCCGTGTGCCTGGAGAAACAGGTCGTGACATTTCACGATATAGCAGTACTGGATCATCCAGAGTGGTTCGGAAAGAGATTTGGGACTTGGTATCGATGGTTAGTTCCTCTGCTCGCGCGCCGCGTAAAGAGAATTGTTACCGTGTCAGAATTCACAAAGAGCCGCTTAATCGATTCGCTAGGTGTCGACGCTTCCAAAATTGCGGTGATTCCCAATGGGGTCGACGAGCGTTTCAGACAGCCAGGTCCAGTCGAGTGTTGCGAACTAAGCCGCCGGTTGCCGGTACCGCGCTCAGCCTATGTCCTAAGCGTTGCAAGCCTGGAACCGCGCAAGAACCTGACCAGGCTGCTTGAAGCGTGGTCGCGAGGCGTCGACCGCATTCCTCCATCGGTCTGGCTCATAATCAGCGGCGTCAAGGGAGCCAGTCAGGTGTTTCGCAGCACACCCACTCCGTCACTCCCTTCTCGTGTTCACTTTACGGGTTTTGTTCCTGAAGCAGAATTACCTGCGCTGTATGGAGGGGCTCTCACATTCGCCTATCCTTCCGTGTACGAGGGCTTTGGACTGCCTGCACTGGAAGCTATGGCAGCGGGCGTCCCGCCAATCGTCGGTGATAACACGTCCCTGCCGGAGATCGTGGGCGATGCCGGCCTCTGCATTGATCCGTATAACGTCGACGCGATTGCTGACGCAATAGTACGGATGGTTAATGACGTCGATCTCAGGAACGAGTTGAGGCGGCGCTCTAAAGCACGCAGCCAACTGTTCGATTGGAACGAGACAGCGCGCGCTACGTTGAACGTGCTGCTGGAGGCTAGCGAGTAGTGAATGCACATTCGCGTTGCCTAGCAACGGGAAGTAAGTCTTCCTCAGGTAGGGGAAGCAAAGTCCGTCGCCTCTTGGACCGTTATGCGGGTATTCCACTGGTGGCGGCCGCGAGTCTATTACGCAAAAAGCGTGACTTACCTTCTCATCCAGAGCGAATAGCGCTTCTTAACACCGCTGCCATTGGTGACACTGTTTTGATGAGCGCGGTTATCGCTGATCTCAGGGAGCGCTACAGCGAGGCACAACTGATCCTGCTTGCGGGTCCTAGCAACCACGGAGTCGCACATTTGATTCCGAAGCTGGATCTGGTGGTGTTGCTGGATATTTTCAATCCTGTGAATGCCATTCGTAAGACCCGACAACAAGACCCCACTGTTCTACTCGACTTTGGACCCTGGCCAAGACTGAACTCAATTATCGCTGCCTTTTCCGGCGCCCGCTTTATTGCCGGATTCAAGACCCGTGGGCAGCATCGCCATTTCGCCTATGACGTAGCCGTTGAGCATTCGCCCTCTCAGCACGAACTCGACAATTTCAGGCGCTTGGCTCGTGCGGCTGATGCTGAACCTCGAAACATGCCGTCGCTTCGATGCGATCCTGGTTCTCCTATCCGAGGTCTGCGAGGACCTCGCGGTTACGTAATTCTGCATATGTGGCCTGGAGGTGCGGGTTCGTCGCACAAGGAATGGCCTCAACATCGGTGGCAGGCCTTGGCGGAGGCGCTGGTTCACGACGGCTACGGCGTAGCTCTCACTGGAAGTCCCGAACAATTCGGGCTGAATGAAGAGCTGATCACTCGAATCGATCCCTCAGTTGGATCATTTCTGGCAAACATAGCGGGCTGCAATTTCTCCGAGCTCGCCAACGAGCTTCGTCAAGCCGATCTGGTCGTATCAGTGAACACCGGAATCATGCACATGGCCGACGCACTGAGCGCTTCCTTGGTCGCGCTGCATGGACCGACTAACGCGCGACGATGGGGGCCACTAAATGCTACTTCCATCTCGCTCGAATCACCCTTGCCTGGTTGCGGATATTTAAATCTTGGGTTTGAATTTCCACATCAGCCGCCCGAGTGCATGAAAGCGTTATCATTCGACACAGTACTCAGTGCGTGTCGTGCGGCACTTCGTCAGACGAGCTCCTCGCGCCGAGACGATGTTAGTTCGCGCAATTTGATCTCACAGTACCATTAGGTCTCAGGAATCCTTTCATGACTAACCTTCCGGCTCCTGCGTTACATATTCAACGAGCGGACTTAACACCGCGGCGGGTCAAAGTATTCGTGCATCTCGTTCACGGTTTTGGAGCACGGCGGTGGAGTGAGGCCTGGGAAAAAGGGGAAATGCCCGGGATACTCGACAAACTGCCCTATGGTTACTACCACGCCGCGGACGACCAGTATCAGATCCAGTATTCAGAAGATAGGCCCGAAAGCCAGGCCACGAGATTTATCCGATTAGCGCTGCGGCGCGTATTAGGCTTCGATCTGTGGCACGCATGGCGAAATCGGATAGGTCTTCGTGAGGCCGATATAGTTTGGACCCACACCGAGTTGGAGCATCTTGGAGTCCTGTTCTTATGGCGTCTGACCAGTCCGGCGTCGCGACCCAAACTCATTGCTCAGAGCGTTTGGTTATACGATCGATGGAATGAGTTCTCCGCTCTTAAGAGATGGTTGTATAAGACACTGCTCGCCCAAGCTGACGTGTTGACCGTTCTTTCTCCCGATAATCTGGTCAGAGCTCGCGAGCTATTTCCCAACACGCCTGCGGAGTTTGTTCGTTTTGGCATCGACTCCAACGCGATCACCCCCGCAGTGAAGCGGAATCGGCATAAGCCCTTTAGGGTTTTGTCGCTGGGTCGTGACATGCATCGCGATTGGGACACACTAATCCAGGCGATCACGCCCTGCGGCGACTTCCACCTTCGAATCGCTGCCACCCAAAACGCTCCGTGCCTGGCAGCCCGATCGGATAAGATCGAACTTATCAAAGCGGCAACGGCGAGAGAGGTATTCGACCTCTACGCGTGGGCAGACGTAGTCGTGCTTCCGTTGCGCAAGAACCTGCACGCTTCAGGTATAACCGTCCTGGCGGAGGCGGCTTTGTCGGGCGTCCCCGTAATTGCGAGCGACACGGGAGGTCTGCGGTCCTATTTTTCCGGCCGCGAAGTCAAATATGTGCCTGTGGGTGATATCCTTGCACTCCGCCACGCAATCCGCGCACTCGCGGACGACGATAACTTGCGCTTTCGTCTAGCGCACGCGGCACAAGAGCGGATTCTTTCGGATGATCTCAGTTCCAGGGCCTACGCGATGCGGCACCGCGAGATATCAGCTCGACTTCTGTTTCCCAGCGAATCATTGTCAGTGCCGGCCAATGACGCTGACGGCGGTGAACTCGCTAAGAATGGATTTGGTTCCAGCCGCCCACTCACTCGAAACAACGTCGAACATTCAGCTGCTGACTTGTCGAACACTGACCCGCCTTCAAAGAGAAGATAGGAGTTCATCCGACCGATCTTCGGGTTCGACGCGCTCAGTGCTTCGTCCGATCATAGCTCTCATTGCTGTCACTGTTGGCATCGCAGTGACAATCCCTCGCTGGTCGAGATGCGATGGCCTGGCGGGCACGTCGTCATCTCTAGGTTCGACACACAGTAATTCCTTCCAACTTCGAAACCTGGGGATGGTGGCGAAGCTCGGAAAAGACAAAGACAGTGACGATCAGCAGATACGTCTTATGAGAGCTTTAGGGGTACAGATCGTTATGTGGACTCCGGGCGAGTGGGCCGAGAATGAACAAAGCCTGGGACAATATCGTCTCAATCCCGAGGTGCGACGGGTAGCAAACGAAATCGCCGCATCAGACATGAAGATGATTCTGCTGCTGTTCCGAAAGAACGGCCTTTATACTAATCCGCTCGATGCCGATGCTTTTGCGCGATATTGCGCATGGATGGCGACAACCTTCCGCGGTATGCCGGTGGCTGCGTACCAAATATGGAACGAGCCCTCGAATTTTGACGTACGGGAATACTATGGCGGTACGTGGAATGGTCGTGGGCATGCTCCTTGGGTAAGCAAGTTTTCGGACATGGTCGAGAAAGCGGCGCAAGCAATCAAGCAAGTCGATCCCAGTGCAACTATCACGACTAGCTTCGAAGGACCTCCACTCATAAATGCTATGCAGGAGACTCCGGCAAAGTTTGCCGACCTCGACGGCATATCATTCCATCCCTATCCCGGAAAGTTACCACCTGAACGTGTACCCTGGGGAGGACCGGTGATCTTCGTGCGCGATGGGGTGTCTGTCGCTGATTCTGAAGGAAGTTTAGTGTCCACCTTGAATATACAAAGGAACCTTGATGCTAAGAAGTACCTAAGCCGTCCGCTCGAAGCCTGGGTTACGGAATATGGGTTTCCGACATGCGACCAATCGACCCATCCCGAGCACTTCGCTTGTGTCTCAGAAGAGACCCAGGCGGCATATCATGTGCGAGGATTGATTCTCGGATTATCTCAAGTTGTCAAGGTATGGGCTCCTTATGAGCTCGCGGATGACGGTCAGGATTCGCGCGATGTCGAGCAGAACTTCGGAATCACCCAGTCCGCTGCTCGACGTTTCAAACCAAAAGCCGCCTACTTCGCGATCCAGCGAACTGCGGAAATAATGGGTCGCGACTGGGAGTCTTTGCCCCGGCCCGACGCGACTCTCCAGTTTCCTGGCCAGTCGATAGACAAAGCGTCAGACGATACGACCGTCGGTCCTCAGATGGTGTGGTTTAAAACCGGCGGCAAGTATGTTGTCTTTCTTTGGAACGCCGGTCCTATGTCACCTGAGATCCGATACGGAAGTATATCCATCAAGATCGATCATATGAACGCGGCAAAGGTCATAAATCTTGTCACGGGTAGAAGTGAAACTATGACAGTTACGCAAGCGGGCGCCAAAGCGATAGTTGAAAGAGTTCCAGTTGGTTCTCAGCCGACAGCGCTGGAATTGTCGGAAATCTAACGAAGGCGCCTATGGTTAATAAGATCGCCCGCGCAGTGGATTCTCTGCTTATCCGACGCCTCGGTATTCGATATGCACTTGTTACCCGTGACTGGATGATCCACGAGCGCATGCGGTTCCTGGTCGACTGGATAAATCACGAGCCGGGGCCGATCAGAGTTCTCGATGCCGGATGTGGCTCAGGCCTGGCGCTTCTTTATCTCCACTGGTATCAGCAAAAGAAGATCAGTTGTTATCTCGGTCTTGATCTTGACACCGGAAAACTTCGGACACGTTACGAGTTCGTCGGCATCCCTCATACCTTCGAAGATGTTGATCTCGACTCATCGTGGCAATTCGGATCGTTCGATCTTGTGTTCTGTTCGGAGGTGCTCGAACACCTCAGGGCCGACTCGCGCTTGTTCTCTCGACTATGCGGCCATCTTTCCGAGCACGGCACTCTTCTGGTCACCACCCCACACAAGGAATTTGTCCGCAGGAATGCCGCGCCGTTTCCCGGATTCGATGCGGTTCGTCCCACCCAGGATGGAGGCCACGTTCGAATGGGCTATCTGCCCAGCGAGCTCGAGCAAATGGCAAATGCCAACGGCCTCGACGCCGTTAGCAAGGTGTGGCTCGGAGAGATTAGCCATAGGGAATTGAGTGGGCGAGAAGCAAAACGTAAGCAAGGCGATTACCCAAACATGACACGGTACAATTTGAATTGGATTCGGCGCATGAACTCATCCGGGCGCCGCGAGCCAGATCGATGTTGGACCCTTGCGATGGCGTTCAGAAGGACGACGGCGATAGGAGCAGCGATGAACCTCATTGGCGATAGCGTAACCCAACCTCTTCGTAGCGACGATTTTCTCTAACGCAATATCACGACTGATGCGGGACCTTCCCCGCGACAATCGATGTGACTCATGCAAGATTTGCTCAAGGTTATTCTCACTCGCGCCGGTAGTCGATTCTCCGAGAGAACCGTGCACAAGCTCAACGCCGCGATCAATTACATCGAAACCGGACGCTGGTTAAACGCTCACAAACTCAGTCCACAAGTGCGGGTTGATAGTGCGCACCAACTGTTCGACCTGGTGATCGAACAAGTAGCGGATCAAGACGTCTTATATCTTGAGTTTGGAGTGTTCCGCGGAGACTCGATGCGCTACTGGTCGCAGCGATTGAGAAATCCACGTGCCAAACTCCACGGATTTGATAGTTTTGCGGGACTCCCTGAAGGTTGGAACATCGATTCCCCGCAAGGCCACTTCAGCACCAATGGAATGATTCCTGTGATCGAAGATTCGAGGGTCAAATTTTTCAAAGGATGGTTCAACGAGACGTTACCCAGCTATCACCTGCCTTCTCATGATCGGTTGGTCCTGGACATGGACGCGGATTTGTACTCTTCGACCGATTACGTGTTGAAGATTCTGGAATCGTTCATTGTGCCCGGGACGTACATTTACTTTGATGAGTTCGCCGATAGGCAGAACGAACTTAGAGCTTTTTCCGAGTTTGTTTCGGATACGAAAATGCGGTTCGAGTTGCTGGGAGCGAATCAGGACAACTCTAAAGTCGTCTTCAGGCGTGTCGGATAGATAGTTCTCGATATGACAGTTGAGATGCTAGCAGACAGGGAATACCAATCGCGTCCTATCTCGAAGATCGATTGCGCTTCGCATCCGCCATCGAAGATTTATGTTAATGGGAGGTTTCTGCAACAGCCTATCACGGGAATCCAACGCTATGGCCGCGAGTTGTTGCGGGTGTGGGATGAATTGATCGACACCGGCGAGATCGACTCCGACCAAGTGACGATCGAGGTTCTTGTTCCCCGTGCCAAAGTGGATGCACCTCAACTTCGCCACATAAAGGTCAGGCGGGTCGGCCGGTTCCAAGGCCAGCTGTGGACGCAGCTTGAGCTGCCCGCACAATCGCGGGACGGGTTGCTATTTTCGCCCGACAACCTGCAGCCGCTATTGGCCCCGCTTTTCGGTCCTAGTGTGGTTACCGTTCATGATCTCACATTCAAGTTGTTTCCGCGGGCGCACACGACACCGTTCCGGTTGCTCTACGGCTTGCTTATTTCGAACGGTATTCGCAACGCCACCGCCCTGATTACAGGCAGTGAGGCGGAGAAAAAAAACATATTGGGTCACTATCCCGGCGCTAGAGATCGGATTGCCGTCGTACATCTGGGTGCCAGGTCGGCGCGACTGGCGGCGGCGAATCAAGTCGAGAAGCCCGAGCAACAACCGACCGAGCGTTACATGCTGTGGGTAGGATCATTGATCTCCAGAAAAAATCCACAAGGAGCGATCGATGCGGCGCTGTTGGTCAACCAGCAGATGCGACTACCGTTGATCGTGGTTGGCTCGGGTCATCGTGGGATGCAGAAGACTCATATTAGAGCACCGGGGAATGAAGGGGTGATTCAGTTTGCTAACCGAATAAGTTCTTCCGAAGATGTAATAGAACTATATCGAAACGCGGTATGCCTGTTGTTCCCCACCTTCTATGAAGGATTCGGCTTACCAGCGCTGGAAGCGATGGCCTATGGGTGTCCTGTAGTGACCTCCGATATACCCGTCATGCGAGAGGTGTGTGGCGACGCGGCCCTGTATTGCAATCCGAACGAGCCTGGCGATATCGCAGACAAGGTTAAAATGCTGGCGCAGAGTTCAGAAATGCGCGAACAGCTCCGTCGTCGAGGATTCGGTAGAGCAGCACAATTCAGCTGGGAAAGGTGCGCTCGAGAAACCTTCGAAGTGCTTCGTCGCGTTATTGCCGAGCGTGGCGCCCATGGCTTGATCTCAAGGAACCCGGAATGGTGTTCACGACGGCGCGAGGACTCAGTCGTGAGCGATCGCTGTCATAGGATCGAGTTTTGCGGACAGTCGGGTAGAGCAGATATATCATGAGTGAACTCCGGCGCCGCAGTAAGCTGCCAATGAGAGTGATGAATCATCCAATCAGATCACTTCCGGAGCCCAAAGGGTTGCGGCTGCTGGTTGCTGGTGAAGTGATCCTCGATCGATACGTATCGGGCGAGGTTGAACGCATTTCTCCTGAAGCTCCCGTCCCGGTGTTGAAGGTGCGCAAACGCGAAGATAGACCTGGAAACGCAGGGTTCGTGATGTGCGGAGTTCGAGCCCTGGGCGCAGCGCCGGTAGCACTTAGCGTCGTAGGTGCGGACGGAAGCGGCCAACTATTGCGCCAAAAACTGAGCGCACTCGAGATTGACACCAAATCTCTAATTGTCGATCCATCACGTCCGACCACCGTAAAGGAGCGTTTCCTGGGATCCGTTCAATCAGCCGATCGAGCGACCCAGCAATTACTCAGAGTTGACGAAGAGGAAATTGGTCCTTTGGCCTCTGCCACCGAACAGTCATTGATAGAGCGACTGGAGTTGGAGCTCGATCGAGCGGACGGTGTGCTGGTATCCGACATTAACAAAGGTGTGCTTACCCCGCGACTCCTACGAGCTTTGATCGATCGTGCTGGCAACCGCGGAACGCCGGTGTTCGTCGATCCACGTCTCACCGACGATTTCGCAATATATCGCGGTGCTACCGTTATCACGCCCAATCGTTTCGAAACCGAGAAGGCTACTGGAATCCGGCTTGATGGCGAAGCGGGCTGGCATGCGGCTGCGAAGCTGTTAGTCGAACAGCTAGACCTTAAGGCATGTCTGATAACGCTCGATCGCGACGGAATGTACCTGTTGGAACGCGACGGTCAAGGACATCATGTTCCTACGACTCCCCGCGATGTGTATGACGTGACCGGAGCTGGCGATGTAGTACTTACTGTATTTGGCTTCTTTGCCTCTGCGGGCGAGTCCCTCCTTTCGGCTGCCTTCTTTGCCAACGCCGCGGCCGGCATCGAGGTATCACTTCACGGGGCGGAAGTGATCTCGCGTGCGGCTCTCGAGCGATCCCTCGCCCGCGAAGATATATTTGAGCGAAAAATACTGCCGATCGCGGAGCTCGTCGACGCCGTCGATCGTGATCGAATGCGTGGACGACGGATCGCTTTCACCAATGGATGTTTCGATCTGTTGCATACCGGCCATCTGCAAACGCTAAGCTTCGCACGCTCTCAAGCCGACGTTCTGGTCGTCGCGCTGAACAGCGACGAGAGTGTTCGCCAGCTCAAAGGTCCGGAACGCCCGGTATGCAAAGCCGCTGAAAGGGCGCGCCTTCTCGCAGCGTTGGAGATAGTAGACTACGTTGTCGTTTTCGATGGTTTTCGCGCAGAGGATACTATTCGATCAGTGCGCCCTGACATCCTGGTCAAGGGCGAGGACTTCCTCAACTCGACGGTCGATGGACAAGAGTTCGTCGAGGCATACGGCGGACGCGTCGTCTACTCGCCGATGCTCGATGGACAAAGCACGACTCGAATGATTGAGCGCGTCCGCAACGGTGATACCCCCTTCCCTTCCGATCCGCCCGCCGCAGCTGCAAGGTAAAGCTCGTAGCTGCCACACCCCTCGCTTCACCCCTTCCCTAAGTCACAACAGGCCTATTCCCAGCAAGACTGAGCCGGCTACCTGCACACTCACTAGGGCAGGTGTGCGGCGGCCATCGTGCCGCCTCCCGAGCCGTCGGTGCTCGAGGAAATCACGACCTGCCCGATTCCGGTTCCACTGGCCGGTGCGGTACCTGTAACGCAGGTACAGCCGCCCCCTCTTGCGCATCCAGAACCAGGATTGAGTCCGGCGAAGAAAACCTTTTGCAGACTTACCCACGGGCCAGAACCGCCGCAGATACTGGAAGGCTCAATGTCTATCGTACTGCGAACGTTAGTAGTTCCAGTATCGCTCTGAATCAAACCGCCGCTAAGGTCTATGAATGTCCAAGCGTTACATCCACCTTCGATTTCCAGCGGTGAAGTCTTGATCGGTGCGAAATATTCGATGTGCGTATTGTAGACCCTCACGGCTCCATTGAGATTTATGATAGCTGCGTCACTTAGACCGTCTATAGACATACCGTCAATGTTCAGCTCGGCGCCATTATTCTTGAACCCTACCTGGGTTCCGAAGATGCTGCCGCCGTCAAAGGTAATATTCTCACCGGCACTTCCACTAGCTCCGGACGGAAAATTGACGGCCGTGGTGCAGTTAAAGATCATCGGGGCTTCAAACCGATCCAGGAACGCATAGCCGCCGAACTGCACACCTACACCAAAATTGGAAACGTTGAGCTTGTCGAAAACGACAGCGCCCGCTTGAACGAGTACACCTATGGTGTTGGTGGTGGCGCCCGGACCAATCACATGTACTCCATTCCACGGCGGCACGTTCTCGCCAAACGGCGATTGGGGCTGCGAGGTGTTGACCGTAATCGCTGCGCCGGAGTTTAGAGCCGTGGCATCAAGGGTCGCGCCATTGGAAACCAGCCCTACACAAGCTGCGTCAAACTGAAGACCGCTATCAATCTTGCAGGTCGAGCCGTTAGGCAGCTCGATGTACGACTGGTTGCGCATTTGATGCGAGCCGTCGCTACTGCACTGCGCTCCGGCCGCGGCGATGGCCGCCTGGATCGCGCCGCTGTCGTCAGTTATGCCGTCGCATTTCGCGCCTTGAGCGGTAACCAAAACGCCGGACGCGAAGGCTGGAGTTGCGAGCAAAGCGAGGCCGATCCCCACACACGTAAACCACCGTACAATCATCAAATCTCCCCCAAACGAAGCTAACGGTGTAGTTTAGCGTATTCTCACTCGTAGTGAAAGCTTTATGGCTTATAAAATTACTTTTTGTAGCTTCAATCTATCAGAAATGCAGGAGGACTGCAGAACTTAGTTGGCCGGAGAAATTTACGGCAAAGTGCGTGAACACATCTTACAGTTAAAGCCGTTGTGGTGGACTTCGGCCTTGCGATGGAAGGATGATGAAGGCGAACCGATCGGACAAGGACGCAGTAGATGAGCACTATGGTATCGACCCGCTACGGAAAACTCGAAGGCGATGAACAAGACGGGTTGGTCGTCTTCAAGGGAGTGCCATTCGCGGCAGCTCCGGTCGGAGCGCGGCGATGGCTGCCTCCCGAGAAACCGGCGCCATGGACAGGAGTTCGCGATGCTCGTCGGTTTGGCGCGGTTGCTCCTCAAAACCCGGTCACCAACCAGGCGCTGGCGGCGATGAAGATCGATCAAGCGCAGTCGGAGGACTGCCTTAATCTCAATTTGTGGACGCCGGGACTCAACGGCGCGCGGCGACCGGTGATGGTCTGGATTCATGGCGGCGGATTCACGATCGGTGCCGGCTCACAGGAAATTTACAACGGAGCGGTTCTCACCAAGCGCGGTGACGTGGTAATCGTCACGATCAATTACCGCCTCGGACCACTGGGTTTCCTGCGTCTGAACGACGTCACCAACGGGCGAATTCCTTCGAGCGGCAATGAAGGACTGCTCGACCAGATCGCAGCGCTGCAGTGGGTCCGCGACAATATCGCCGAATTCGGTGGCGATCCGGACAACGTCACGATCTTCGGTGAATCCGCCGGAGGCATGAGCGTGGGAGCGCTCCTGGCGATGCCGTCGGCGCGCGGTATCTTCCACAAAGCGATCCCTCAGAGCGGATCTTGCGACAGTATATCGTCCGCAACGCGAGCGAACCGGACCGCCGAGAGAGTGCTGTCGAAGCTGGGCGTGTCCGCCGAGAACACTGAGGCAATACGCGGACTCCCGATTGCTCAGTTGCTCACCGGAGTATTCGGCGCGGACGGCAAAACGCCCGATCGCGAGCTTGGGATGGCCTACCAGCCAGTGGTGGATGGCACCGTCGTACCGCGCGAGTTGATCGAGATGGTGGCGCAAGGTTCGGCAGCGGGCGTCGCGGTTATGGTCGGATCGAATCTCGAGGAATGGAAACTGTTCTCCGCGATGGATCCGTCGGCCCAGAAACTTGACACGGCCGGCCTGGTCAAGCGGATGGGCAAGCGGCTGACCGCGGACTTCGCGGGCTCCGTGATTGCAACTTATGAGAGCGCGCGGGCGTCCGCGGGCGCGTCGGTTACGCCGCCAGAATTATATTCGGCGATCGAGACCGATCGCGTCTTCCGCATGCCGGGTGTGCGTCTTGCTGAAATACATGGACGGAGCGAGCACCGCGTCTACAACTATCTTTTCACCTGGCGCTCGCCCGCGATGCGCGGAGCGCTGGGGTCATGTCACGCTCTGGAGCTAGGCTTCGTCTTTGGCACTAATCATCTGGCGGGAATGCGTCGCTTTGCGGGCGAGGGTCCGGCAGCTGAGAAGCTGGCAACCGAGATGCAGGACGCGTGGCTCGCCTTCGCGCGATCCGGCGATCCCGGCTGCGCGAGCGTCGGCGCCTGGCCCGGCTACACAGAAGCGCGACGCGCAACGATGCTTTTCGGCGAGACCAGCAGCGTCGCCAATGCGCCCTATGAAGAGGAGCGTCGCGCCTGGGACGGAGTGGGCAGCGGGATTCTCGGAGCTCTCTGAGAGTTGCGTCGGCTCCTCACTCGGCGATGAACGCGCGGAGCACTTCGAAAAACCGATCCGGCTGATCGGCGACGATGCCGTGGCCCGCGTTGGCAAATCGCTCGAAGCGCACCAGGTCAGGCGGAAGCGCCGCGACGATTTCTTCGGAGCATGGCACCGGTGTCATCGGATCGTCCTCGCCGACCATCACCAGGGTCGGACACTTGATCCGATGGAGTTCCGGGACGAAGTTCATCGTCTCTCTCTCTCCGCGGCGAAACTCGGCCATCAAGCGAGCATTCCATATCGTGCGCGCGTCGATGTCCCGGTCGTGAGGACTGCGGTGATAGAGCGGGCCGCATAAGCGTCGGAAGTCGCGCGTCGCATCCCGCGTGGGATCCTCGAGAAAAGCTTTTGCTGCTGCACCCGCCTCCACTCCACCCAGTCTTTCGAAGACTTTGATTTGTATGACTCTCTTACTGGGTGACGCCGCTGTGCTGCAAAGAATCAGCTTTGCGGGATGATCGGGATGGCGTAGCGCATAGGACATCGCGACGTAGCCGCCGAACGACACGCCCATGACGATTGGTTGTTCGATCTCGAGCGCATCGCACAGCGCCTTCACATCATCGCCCCACTGCGAAAGTCTCCAGTGCTCGGAATCGTCGCGCCCGTCGCTACGGCCGTCGCCGCGATGGTCGAAATAAACGACTTGCGCGAGGTCGGCCAGCTGCGAGTATGCAGGCTTGAAGATTGAATGATCGGCGCCCGGACCGCCGTGTAACAGCAGCAGTGTCGGGACCTCGCGCATCCGCGTACCGTCGGGCCGCAACTTGGCCCCTTCGACATCGAAGAACAACCTGCATCCGCCAATATCAATCCGCACTTTGAGCCACCTCAGCGGTCGGCGTTCCTGACGACTTTTCCGTCTTTCATTACGAAGGTCACCTTTTCGGTGACCTTGATATCTTCAGCGGGGTTGCCCGGCACCGCGATGACGTCGGCACGTGTGCCCGCTTCCAGAGTTCCGATTTTGCCCGTGAGACCGAGCAGTTCCGCATTCACCGAGGTGGCACTCTTGAGCGCGGCGATTGGACTCATGCCAGCCTTCACCAGCAGCCCCATCTCGCGAGCGTTTATTCCATGGCGGCAAACACCGGAATCGGTGCCAAGCGCGATCTTCACTCCGATCTCGAGCGCGCGCGTGACCATCCCGGGCGCCGCTTCGATTGCCAGGCGCGCCTTGACTGCCAACTCGGGCGGCAGCCGGTCCAACCCTCGGCCGAGTTGATGCTGGACCAACAGGGTGGGCACCAGGTAAACGCCGCCTGCTTTCATAGCTTCGAGCGTTTCATCGTGGAGAAAAGTGCCGTGCTCGATAGAATCGACGCCCGCCCTGATTGCGTCGCGAGCCGCGGAATCGCCATGACAGTGAACCGCGACCCGTTTGCGCAGGCGATGCGCTTCATCCACCACCGCAGTCATTTCATCGAGTGTGAGCTGGGGAGTGTCGACCTCGTCGGCCAGTGACATCACGCCACCCGACGCGCAGAACTTGATGACATCTGCGCCGTACTTCACGTTGAAGCGGACCGCTTTGCGAAGATCGGCCGGGCTGTCCGCAATTCCATCAGTGTAGTCGGACTCTCTGCCGGTAGCATGAAAGTGCAGCCCCGCGTTGCGATCAGAATGGCCGCCAGTCGCGCCGATCAGGTTGATTGCCACCAGCATCCTGGGACCCGGAAGCAGGCACTTTGCGATCGCATTGCGCAAACTCACATCGATAAAGCTGTGGGGATACAGACATCCGACATCGCGCACCGTCGTGAAGCCGCCCTCGAGCGTGACGCGGGCGTGGACCGCGGCCTGGTAGGCTTTCTCTGCGACGTGATGCCGGAAGCGATCGATGAAGAACTCATTGTAGGATTTTACCCCGACTGTCAGATGCGTGTGCGCGTCGATGAAGCCGGGGCACAGGGTGGCATCGCCGAGATCGATACGTTCCGCGCCGGCCGGGATTCGCAGGTCGGGTCCGGATGCGGCGATCTCTTCTCCCTCGATCAGGACCACGCCACCTGTTTCAATCCGATCCGACTTGCCATCGAAGATCCGTGCGGCTTTGAGAGCGATAGTCATTTGATTTTCGATATATCGTGGAGGGAGTTCTCGAATTACTCTACAGCAGCGCGACGAAAATCACCCGCCGCAAGGCGGACAAAATGGAATGGAGTCGCGTTGAATCTTGCTGGTTGTGCTCTAAGGAACGTAAATCTTGCTGGAGCCGTGACATTGCCTTGACCGCTTCAGTGGGTACGCCCAGACTTGATTAGTCAGGACCGACATATGAATCGGGTCCGACTTTGATCCGGTCTGACTGTGGGCCTTTCTCCCGCCTTCGACCACTTTCCGCCCGACCAACACCAACAATCTCGAAATGAAGGCCGTAGAGGCTCTCATGGAATCGTCTCGGTCTGTCGCCGGCGGAACCGAATCATCGTAACCGCGACAGCTGGGGCTCACGGTCGGGTAATCCACGGAACATTCGTGGCTTCTATCTAGTAACGCAAGGATCAGCAACGGTGAATCGAACTCGCGCCAAAGTTTCCAGCCTCGTCGAACTGCTTCGATGGCGGGCGTTCGAGCAGCCAGAGCATCGAATCTACACTTACCTAGTGGATGGGGAGACCGAGGGAGGCAATCTGACGTACGAAGCGCTGGACTCGCAGGCACGGGCGATCGGTGCGCTGCTCCAGAGCTATCGGGCAAGTGGGGAGCGGGCACTGTTACTGTATCCGGCGGGTCTCGAATTCATCTCAGCCTTTTTCGGGTGCTTATATGCAGGGGTTACGGCCGTTCCTCTGCCGCCGCCGAATACGGCCCAGCCACAGCGCGCTCTCTCAAGGTTTCGCGCAATCGCGAACGATGCTCAACCGACAGTGGTGCTGACCACCTCATCGATCTTTGCCAAGATTGAAGGTCTGTTCACGCAAGCGCCCGGCCTGCGAACGCTGCGATGGATTGCCACCGACAAGATAGTAGGCGGTGTCGCGGATGAATGGAGCGATCCTGCCGCGACGACCGAGACCCTGGCTCTGATCCAGTACACTTCGGGCTCGACTGCCATACCACGGGGCGTAATGGTCAGTCACGGGAACCTGCTCGAGAACTCCGCTCATATCAGTCGGGCTTTTGAGATTACATCGGACGACGTATCCGTCACATGGCTGCCGGTCTTCCATGACATGGGACTTACCAATGGAATAATCCAACCTATGTTTGGAGGACGTAGTTGTATTCTCATGCCGCCGCAGTCCTTTCTTCAGCGGCCGGTGCGATGGCTCGAGGCTATTTCGAAATACAAAGCCACTATCAGTGGCGGCCCCAATTTCGCGTACGAATTGTGCGCTCGCAAGATTACCGAGGAACAGCGTATCGCGCTGGACCTCAGCAGTTGGAGGTTGGCGTACGACGGTGCTGAGCCGGTCAGAGCGGACACCCTGAAGCGGTTTGCTGCGGCCTTTGCATCTTGTGGATTCCGTCCAAACTTTTTCTATCCATGTTACGGGCTCGCCGAAGCGACGCTGATTGTTTCGGGTGGCCTTGTGAAAGATGAACCCATCTTGCGCACCATCCAGGTGTCAGAGCTCGAACATAACCACAACGGGGTAGTAGGCACGCCCGACCGACGGGTGAACCTCCGCACACTGGTTGGATGCGGTCACGCAGTTGCAGACACAAAAATCGTCATCGTCAATCCGGTATCGTTGACGGCTTGCGCCCCAGATGAAGTCGGAGAGATCTGGGTGTCTGCACCGAGCGTGGCCCAAGGCTATTGGAACCGGCCTGAGGAAACGGAGATCGCCTTCCGCGCCTATCTTACCGACACCGGAGAAGGACCGTTTCTCCGCACCGGAGATTTGGGATTCCTCGGAGATGGGGAATTATTCGTCACTGGTAGGTTGAAGGATCTGATTATCATCGGCGGCCGCAATCTTTATCCGCAGGAAATTGAACTGACTGTGCAACAGAGTCATCCCGCGGTGCGGCCGGCTTGTTGCGCGGCGTTCTCGGTCGAGGTCGCGGATGAAGAGCGCCTGATCGTCGCCGCCGAAGTGGAACCTCGCTACGAATCGAACGGCCATACAGCTAACGGAAATGGGAACGGGAATGGAAATGGGCACGGGAACGGGAACGGCACTTCGCGTCCGCATCATAACGGTCGTCTGCCGCTCGATGTCGACGCTCTTGTTCGTGCTATCCGGCGCGCCGTCGCTGAGGAACATGACGTGAGAGTGCATGCCGTTCTGCTATTGCGAGCTGGCAGCATTCCAAAGACTTCCAGCGGCAAGCTGCAACGCAGCGCATGCCAGGCCGGCTTTCTGGACGGGACGCTCGCCCGCTTGTGAGGTGCCTGGGATGGCCGGGAATCTCATAAGTGGCGGCCCAGCGACGGCGTCAATGGTGTCGGGAGTCTCTCAGTTGGTATCCCACAGCGCGGAAGTTATCGAAAAATGGCTGGTCGAGAAGCTATCGAACCTGCTTGGTGTCGATCCTCGAGAAATAGACGTCCGAGAACCCTTCGCCAGCTACGGAATGGGTTCGACCGAGGCAGTCAGCCTCTCGGGAGAACTCGGAGACTGGCTCGGACGAAAAGTCCCCGCTGACCTGGCGTATGAGTATCCCACGATCGAGGCTCTCGCCCGGCATTTGAGCGAATCGCCTGATGAAGCGCCTTCAACCGACGGACTCAGCGCTCAACCCGAGATGGAATTGGAGCCGATCGCGATCATCGGAATCGGCAGCCGGTTTCCTGGCAGCAGTGGTCCGCAAGAATTCTGGCAAGCTATCCGGGATGGCGTGGACGCAATCACAGAAGTCCCGGAGGACCGCTTCAATCTCAGCGAGGTTTACGATCCGGATCGAACGATTCCCGGCAAGATAAACACACGATGGGGTGGCTTTGTCGAGAAGGTGGACGGGTTCGATCCGCAGTTCTTTGGCATATCGCCGCGCGAGGCGGCGCGGATGGATCCGCAGCAACGCCTGTTACTCGAGATAACCTGGGAGGCGTTGGAAGATGCGGGGCAGGTGTCCGATAAGCTTGCTGGCAGCCGGACCGGCGTGTTCGTGGGTATCTCGAACAACGACTACGGTCGCACTCAGTTCAGCGATCTGAGCCTTAATCGATGCATACGCGGGCACCGGCAACGCGCTCAGCATCGCCGCCAATCGGATCTCCTACCTGTTTGACTTTCGCGGACCGAGCATCGCGATCGACACGGCCTGTTCATCGTCGCTGGTCGCGGTCCACCTGGCATGCACCAGCCTGCGCAATGGGGAATCGACGCTCGCGGTGGCCGGTGGTGTGAACCTGATCCTCTCGCCCGCCATCACGATGAATTTCACCAAGGCCGGAGTCATGGCACCTGACGGGCGCTGCAAGACTTTCGACGCCGGCGCCAATGGCTACGTTCGCAGCGAGGGCGCGGGGCTCGTCGTGCTGAAACCGCTAAGCCGCGCGCTGGCCGACGGCGATCCTATCTACGCCGTTATACGCGGTAGCGCGGTCAATCAGGACGGTCGCAGCAACGGGCTGATGGCGCCGAATCCACTGGCGCAGGAAGCGGTCTTGCGCGAAGCGTATCGAAGAGCGGGCGTTTCGCCCGGCGACGTTCAATACGTCGAAGCGCATGGCACCGGCACTCTGCTGGGCGACCCGATCGAGGCGCGAGCGCTGGGCCGAGTGCTGGCCGACGGTCGCGTACCGGGGCGGCTTTGTGCGATCGGTTCGGTCAAGACGAATATCGGACATTGCGAAGCGGCGGCGGGTGTCGCGGGGCTGATTAAGGTAGCGCTCGCGCTCAAGCACTGCGGAAATTCCGGCGAGCCTGCACTTCCAGGAGCCCAATCCTCATATACCTTTCGATGAGCTCCCGATTCGGGTGCAGACGAGGCCGGGTCCCTGGTCCGCGGAGAGCGGTCCACCTCTGGCTGGCGTCAGTTCGTTCGGTTTCGGCGGCACCAATGCTCATGTAGTTCTGCAGCAGGCACCCCAATCGCCAACCGGGAATCGCAAAGCCTCCACAAACGATTCGTGCTACCTGCTGCCATTTTCGGCGCGCAGTCCCGAGGCACTGCAAGCCGTCGCGCGAATCAACCAGCAATTTTTGGCGACATCCGAACTCCCGCTGAACGACATTTGTTTCAGCGCGAGCACGCGCCGCAGTCATAGCGACTATCGCCTGGCCGTGACCGGCAATTCATCGCAACAACTTATCGAAGGTCTGGCGGCTTTCCTGAAGGGAGAGACCCTTGCCGGTCTCTCGTCCGGTCACAAAGCTCTAGGTATTCGCAAAAAACTGGTTTTTGTTTTTTCCGGGACAAGGCTCGCAATGGTTCGGCATGGGACGGACGCTTCTATACAAGGAGCCTGTCTTTCGCGAGGTCATCGAGCGGTGCGAGCTGGCGCTCAGGCCACACACCGATTGGTCGTTGATCGCTGAGCTCGCCGCAACCGATGAGAACCAATCGCGGTTGAACGAAGTCGATGTAATACAGCCTGCACTGTTCGCAGTTCAAGTCGCGCTCGCCGCTCTCTGGCGTTCATGGGGTATCGAACCGGATGCGGTCGTGGGCCACAGCATGGGTGAAGTCGCGGCCGCGTACGTCGGAGGGGCGCTCAGCCTCGAAGATGCGGCACTGATCATCTGCAAGCGTAGTAGCCTGGTCAAGCGCACGATCGGGCAAGGCGCGATGGCGTCGGTGGAGCTCTCGATCGAAGATGCGCGGCGCGCGATCGTCGGCTACGAAGATCGCGTTTCCATCGCGGTCAGCACCAGTCCTACATCGACCGTACTGTCGGGCGATCCTGCGGCCCTCGCAGAGATACTCGCACAGCTTCAAAGTCGAGATATCTTCTGCCGGATGGTGAAGGTGGACTTTGCCTCGCACAGTCCGCAGATGGAACCGTTGCGCCCCGAACTGTTGCGAGCGCTCGAAGAAGTGCAGCCCTCACTTCGCACCAGTGCCGATATACTCGACCGTGCTGAACTCTGTCGCCGACGGATCGGAGTTCGATGCGCTCTACTGGGCGCGCAATCTCAGGGATCCAGTGCTTTTTTCAAGCTCGGTGCAGCGCCTGATAGAAGATGGCTATGACACTTTCCTCGAAATAAGCGCGCATCCGATTCTGCTAAGCGGAATTCAGCAAGGGATTCATCACTCGGGCAAAGAAGGCGCGGTGCTTGCCTCCATTCGGCGTGAGGAAGACGAGCATACCGTAATGCTCCGCTCGCTAGGTGTCCTCTATAGTTCGGGTTACGCCGGTAGACTGGAGCCGAATCTATCCTGAGCGCGGCGAGTGCGTCAGCCTGCCTTCGTACCCGTGGCAACGACAACGCTGCTGGTTGGAGCCAGGAGCGGATAACTATCAATCGGAACATAAGCCAGGGAACCCTGGCACGAGAAATTCTTTACTGGGCCGACATTTCAAATCGGCCGAGTCGGGCGGAGCCGACTATTGGGAAATCCGCCTGGATAAGGAAGCGCTGCCTTTCCTCGATGACCATCGAATCGCGGGTGTCGCGGCATTGCCCGCATCGGTCTACGTGGAGATGGCGTCAGCGGCTGCTCAGGAGGTGCTCGGCTCGCGATCGATCGCGATCGCAGATGTCGAATTTCACCGGGCGCTTTTCATCCCCGACGGAGCAAGCACCACGCTTCAACTGATCGTTGCGCCCGTCATCAACGGAACGGCGTCGTTTCAAATCTACAGTTCTCGTGCGGGAGGCGAGCGACCCGCTAAGTCATGGACTCTGCACGCGTCCGGGAAGGTTTCTGCTCAACAGGAATCTGGTCTGATAGCTGTCGCGGGACAGGAATCGCTCGCCGACCTGCAGCTTCGAAGCTCAGGAGAAAATCTCCGGACCCGACTACTATCGACAGCTAAGCGAGAATTCGATTGAGTACGGACCTTTTTTCCAGAGCGTCATTCAGTTGTGGTTTGACAACAAGAGGCGTCCTGGGGGAGTTGCTGATTTCGACCGATCCGGACGCTGACTTCAATACCTATCAGCTTCATCCAGCGGTTCTCGATGGCTGCTTGCAGGTTTTAGGCGCAGCGGTAGCCGTTGAAGCAAAGAGAAACGGCAAACAGGGCATCTACATACCAACCCGCATCGGTCAGATTCGCGTCCTTAGCCGTCCCGGCGAACATCTATGGTGTCGCGCGCGCGTGATCGACGGGGACGCGAGCGGGATCGGTGGAGAACTAAGACTCCTCGACGAAGCCGGACAGGTGATCGTCGAACTTCTGGACGTACACTTCGAATCGCTGGACGAAGACCGCAAAGAGAACCTCGGATGACTGGCTCTACGAGCTCAAGTGGCAGTCCAAAGAGCACGCCGCAGGAAATACAACCGCTGCAGCCACGTCGCCGTCGAGTCCAGGAACCTGGCTCATCTTTGCCGATAGCAGTGGCGTCGGAGAGTCGTTGCAGCAAATCCTTGAAGGGCATGGAGAAAACGGCGTCCTCGTCTCGCGCGGTAAAGCCTACGAGCGCATCGACAGCCGACACGTTTGCATTCGCCCTGGCGAGCCCGGAGACGTAAGACGACTTTTCGATATCGTTTTGGATTCCGATCAGCCGGTATGCCGTGGGATCGTACACCTGTGGAGTCTCGACGCCTCCCTTCCCGAAGACGCAAATGCAGCCGCGATGGAGTCTGCGCAAACTCTCGGTTGCATCAATGCCTTGCAGGTGGTGCAGGAGATGGCGGGCGTGCAATGGCGCGAGCCGCCTCGTCTATGGCTGGTCTCTCGAGGAGCGCAGGCAGCCGGCGAGGATTCACTGCCCGT
The DNA here is from genome assembly GCA_963850125.1 of uncultured delta proteobacterium. Taxonomy (GTDB): domain Bacteria; phylum Desulfobacterota; class Binatia; order Binatales; family Binataceae; genus Binatus. The sequence goes on from CAWKKB010000011.1 coordinate 91,142, forward strand.
CGATGTGGTTCAAGCGCCCCTGTGGGGGCTGGGGCGAGTCATCGCCCAGGAGCATCCGACATTTTGGGGCGGATTGATCGACCTGGAACCCAATTCTCCCCCTGACGATGGAGCAGCACCCCAGTTGTGGGAGGAAATCTCCACTAGCGACGGTGAAAATCAGCTTGCGTTCCGGCGCGGGCAACGTTTGGTGGCAAGATTGGCTCGAAGGCGCCAAGCCAGCATCCGCGAAACTCCGCTGCGATGGCGCTCTGACGGCAGCTATCTGATAACCGGAGGCCTCGGAGACCTTGGCCTGAAGGTCGCGCGCTGGATGGTAGGGAGTGGGGCTCGCCGCCTGATCCTGTTGGGACGCACGAAACTTCCGCCCCGCTCTAGCTGGAACACGGTGGAGACCGGCAGTCACCTGGCGCGACAAATTGGCGCCATTCGGGAGCTCGAGGAATCCGGCGCCAGTGTGCATCTCGTATCCGCGGACGTCGCGGACGAAGAACAGATGCACGCTTTTGTCGAGCAATTTCAGGCTGAGGGTTGGCCCCCGATTCGTGGAGTCGTTCATGCGGCCGGAGTGTTACACGACGGATTACTGCCACAGCTCGATGCCGCCGCAATGAACCAGGTTCTGCGGCCGAAGATGACCGGCGGCTGGCTGCTTCATCGTCTTCTTCGAGACGCTCCGTTGGATTTTTTCATAGTCTTTTCTTCTGCGGGTTCTCTGATGGGCCAACCTGGCCAAGGCAACTATGCCGCCGCGAACGCCTTCCTCGACGCTCTCGCGCATCATCGAAGAGCGCAGGGCCTTACCGCCCTGAGTATCAACTGGGGAGCATGGGCCGAGTTAGGATTCGCTGAGACGGAAGGCGGCAAGAGCCTGACAAGGCGGCTGGCGCTGTTAGGAATTAGAAGCATGCCGCCCAAGCGAGCGCTCGAGGTGATGGACCGGCTGTTGCACGAGGACGCGACTCAGGTCGTAGCGCTTCCAGTGGACTGGCGTCAGTATCACCGAGTTCTATCCTGTCGGCACGGAGCCAGCACTGCTCTCTGACCTTGCCAATGGAGAAGTCGCTGGCCCATCGCAGACGGTGCATCCGGGAGAGAAGCGCGGCGCTATCCTCGATGCGGATCCGGCGGAGCAGGCCCAACTGCTCGAGTCCTATGTCGTCGAGCAAGTGGCGCGAGTGCTCGGTCTTTCGCCTTCGCAACTGGATATACAGCAACCACTGACCAACCTGGGGCTGGATTCCCTGATGGCGGTCGAGCTGAAGAACCGCATCTCGACCGACTTGGGCGTCAACGTGCCGATGGTGAAATTTCTCCAGGGCTTCAGCGTCGCTCAAGCGGCGACGCTGCTCCTTGATCAACTGACGGCGGAAGCCGACAACCCAGCTGACCTTCGTCCTTTAGCCCGCGCGCAAGAGACAGAACGGGAGAACGACGCTGCCGATGAGGATTTGTTAGCCAACCTCGGCGGCCTTTCGGACGAGCAGGTTAATTCGATGCTTGCCGATTTGCTGACAAAAGATGCGGTTACCTAGTGCCTGATGTATCTCATCGAATTGCCAATCTTTCATCTGCGGAAAAACGCGCGCTTCTCGGCGATCTACTTCGAAAGAAATTAAGCGGACCGGAGTCGCTCCATCCACTGTCCTACAATCAGCAGGGGATATGGTTTCTCTCTCAGTTGGCGCCTGAGAGTATGGTGTACAACGTCAGCTTCGCCGCGCGAATCACCTCCGAGCTGAACGTTCCGGCCTTGCGACGATCTTTTCAGGCGCTGGTCGATCGCCATCCTTGTTTGAGAACCACCTTCTCCGTCCGATCCGGGAAACCGGCCCAGCGGATACATCAAGGTGCGAAGGTCCACTTCGAGGAGTTGGATGCTTCTGCCTGGTCGCGCGACGAGATGGAGCTTCGGTTGGCCGACGAGGCTCATCGTCCATTTGATCTCGAGCGGGGTCCCTTGCTTCGTGTGAGCGTCTTCAAACGCTCCGCGCAGGAACACTATCTGTTGCTGGTCGTACATCACATCGTGATCGATTTCTGGTCGCTCGCGATACTTCTGAATGAACTCGGCACGCTTTACCCGGCGGGAGCAGCCGGCCGGCGGGCGACGTTGCCACCGATCGGCTTACAATACAGCGACTACGTTCGCTGGCAATCTGAAATGCTGGCTGGCGCGGAGGGTGAGCGCCTATGGGCCTACTGGCAAAAACAGCTGGCCGGGCAGTTGCCAGTGCTGGATCTGCCGACCGATCGTCCGCGGCAGCCGATACAGACCCATCGCGGCGGGTCTCATGATTTCGTCCTGAACGACGAATTGAGCGGGCGGCTGAAGGCACTCGCGAAGACGCAAGGTGCGACGCTCTATGTAGTCATGCTCGCGGCGTTCCAGGCGATGCTTCATTACCTGTCGGGACAGGACGACATGATAGTGGGCTCGCCAGTAGTAGGCAGGAGTCGCGCCGAGTTTGAACCGATCGTCGGGCTTTTTACCAATCCGGTTTTCCTGCGAGTAAATCTCTCCGGGGATCGGACTTTCCAGGAGTTCGTAAGCCATGTGCGCCAGACGGTGCTGGCCGCGCTCGAGCATCAGGACTTTCCTACGCTGCTGTTGGTCGAGCGACTGAAGCCTGCTCGCGACCTCAGCCGGCCGCCGATTTGCCAGGTTATGTTTGTGCTGGACAAGCCCCACGGGCTTGCGGAGCAGGGCGCGCCCACCTTCGTCCATGGGGAAGCAGGGCCCACGATGAACTCCGGGGGCCTGGTACTCGAGTCCTTTCCGCTCGAGCATCGGTCCGCGTCGCTGGACCTGGTGTTGCTGGTAGTGGAATCGACGCAGTCGCTCTCGGGTTCGCTCAGATACAACGCCGAACTTTTCGATCACTCGAGCATCGTTCGAATTGGAAAATGCTTTGAGACTCTTCTTGAGCATGCAGTCGAACAACCGGATATGAGGTTGAGCGCCCTGGCGGAAGTACTTGCCGCTACAGATCGTGAAGAACGGTCGGCGGTCGACTTCAACCAGACTAATGCTCCTTATCCTGATGACGTTTGCATCCAGCGTTTGTTCGAAGAGCAGGTGGAACGTGCGCCAGACCGGGTTGCACTCACCTTCGAGAATCGGCATCTGACCTACGCGCGACTTAACTCCCGTGCAAATCAAGTTGCACACTACCTGCGCGCAAGAGGTGTGGGGCCGGAAGTACCGGTCGCGATTTGCATGGAGCGCTGTCTCGAGATGCTAGTCGCGCTGCTTGGCATCCTAAAAGCCGGCGGCGCCTACGTGCCGATAGATCCAGCCTACCCGAAGGAACGACTGGCTTTCGTACTGGAAGATGCCCGAGCGCGAGTGCTGTTGACGATGGAACCGCTGCGCGATCGCCTGCCGGAGCAAGCTGCGCGCCTGATATGTCTCGACACCGATTGGGAATCAATCGCCCGCGAGAGTTGTGACAACCCTCAGAGCCTGACCGGGGCCGGCAACCTGGCTTACCTGATTTACACCTCCGGTTCGACCGGTCAGCCCAAGGGCGTGATGGTCGAGCATCGCGGTCTCAGCAATACGATCCAGTGGCTATCGCAAACGCTGGCGATTACCGCCAACGATAGCACTCTGCTTAAAACACCGATCACCTTCGATGCCGCGGGGCGCGAGATCTTTCCGACCCTGTTGGCCGGCGCGCGTCTGATAATTGCGGAGCCAAATGCTCATCGTGATTCCCGCTACATAGCGGAAAGGATCCGCGACGATGGTGTTTCCATTCTTCATTGCGTTCCATCGTTTCTGCGCCTTCTGGTAGAGGAGCCCGCGTTTGCCGACGCCGTCGCGTTACGCGCGGTCATGTGCGGCGGCGAAGCGCTGACACCCGATACTGTCGCTAAGTTCGGCCAGCATTCCAAGGCCAAGCTGTACAATGTCTACGGACCGACCGAAACGATCATCGATTCAGCATATTGGCTATGCGACGGAAGCAACGGTGATTCGATAGTTCCTATAGGACGGCCGATACCGAACGCGCGCATGTACATTCTGGACGCTGCTCTTCGCCCCGTGCCAATTGGGATTAGCGGAGAGCTGTACATCGGCGGTGTAAGTCTTGCGCGCGGCTATCTAAACCTTCCGGGCTTAACGGCCGAGAAGTTCGTGCCTGATCCGTTTGCCAGCGAGCCCGGTAAGCGGCTGTACAAGACGGGCGATCTCGCGCGCTATCTGCCGGACGGAAATATTCAGTATCTCGGCCGTGGAGATTATCAGGTGAAGATTCGGGGCTTCCGAATAGAGCTAGGAGAAATCGAAGCTGCCTTGGCGGAGCATCCTTCTGTGGTTCAGGCAGTTGTCACAGCTCATGAAGGCGCGGCGGGCGAAAAGCGATTGGTCGCTTATGTGGTGCCTCAGCCGCGATGCGCTCCGACGACGATTATCGAACTCCGTACTTTTTTGAAGAACAAGCTACCTGAGCACATGGTACCCGCAAGTTTCGTGATGCTCGATAGCTTCCCGCTGTCTCCCAACGGAAAGGTGGATAGGCGCGCACTGCCATCGCCCGGCGAGACACGGCCCGAGTTGGATAAGGCATTCGTCGAGCCCCGCACTCCCACAGAAGAATTGCTCGCCGATATTTGGGCGCAAGTCCTGGGCGTCGAGCGCGTGGGTATCTATGACGACTTCTTCGACTTGGGAGGACACTCGTTGCTCGCCACTCAAGTCGTGTCTCGAATTCGTGAAACCTTTCAGGTGGAGATGCCGTTGCGCCGCCTGTTCGAGACTCCTACGGTGGCCGCCCTCGCCGAGAACCTTGAGCTATCGCGTCGCGACGGCGAGAGTCTTCAGTTGTCGCCGATACAGCCTGTTCCTCGCGATCGAGACCTACCCCTGTCGTTCGCGCAACAACGGCTATGGTTTATCGATCAACTTGATCCAGGAAACTCGGTTTACAATTTCCCGGTGGCGGTTCGCCTCAAGGGATCGTTAAACCTGGTTGCCCTCGAGCAGAGTCTCAACGAAATCGTGCGGCGCCACGAAGCTCTGCGAACGACATTCTCGATGGTCGATGGACAACCAGCCCAGGTAATCGCGTCGAAACTCATGACCACGGTGCCGGTTGTGGACCTTCGGGCGCTGCCTGAAGTTCAGCGAGAGGCCGAGGTGCAGAGGCTGGTCGTTGAAGAAGCCCGGCGCCCGTTCGACCTGGCTCGCGGTCCACTCTTGCGAGCGCGAGTACTGCAGCTTGCTGAAGACGAGCAGGTCGGGCTCCTCACCATGCATCACATTGTCTCCGACGGCTGGTCGGCCGGAATACTGGTTCGCGAGATGGCAGCACTCTACCAGGCGTACTGCTGTGAAAGCCCGTCATCGCTACCTGAACTGCCCATCCAATACGCTGACTTTGCCTACTGGCAACGAGAGTGGCTGCAGGGCGCGGTGCTTCAAAGGCAGCTCGACTATTGGAAGAAACAGCTCGAGGGCAGTCCGCCGTTGCTGGAACTGCCCGAGGATCATCCCAGGCCGGCGGTGCAGTCTTTTCATGGTGGTCATCAGTCATTGCTGTTGCCCAAGTCTATCACCGCTGCGCTGAAAGCATTTAGCCGGGACGAAGCGGCGACGTTGTTCATGACGCTGTTGGCGGCCTTCAAAGTCCTGCTGAACTGCTACACCAGGCAAGACGATCTGCTCGTAGGCACTCCGGTCGCCAACCGCAACCGACTCGAGATCGAAGGATTAATCGGATTTTTCGTCAACGCGCTCGTGTTGCGCACCGACCTTTCCGGCAATCCCACTTTCCGAGAACTCGTGCGTCGTGTGCGAAAGGTCTGTGTCGACGCGTACGCCCATCAGGATCTGCCGTTCGAGCGGCTCGTCGAGGAATTGCACATCGAGCGCGATCTCTCCCGCAATCCCCTATTTCAGGTGATGTTCGTTCTTCAGAATGCGCCATTGCATGCGGTGGAACTACCGGGCCTGAGCTTGAATCCCGTGATTGCGGACGGTGGAACTACTCACTTCGACTTGACGCTACATATTGTCGATACCGATCAAGGTCTGATCGGAACCGCGGCCTACAACACCGACCTGTTTGACGCCGACACGATAGCTCGCATGTTGGCCCACTTCCAAACCTTGCTCGAGGCCATAGTCAAAGATCCCGATCGACACCTTTCCGAGTTGTCTCTATTAACTGATGATCAGCGTCAACAGGTGCTCCTGGGTTCAAATGACATCGATTGTGGCTATACCTCAGACTTAGGTATCCATCAGCTGTTCGAAGCTCAGGTCGATCGAACGCCGGATGCAATCGCACTGGTGTTCGAAGCTCAGCGGCTGACCTATCGAGAGCTGAACGCACGCGCCAATCGACTTGCCCATAGCCTGCGGAAGTCAGGCGTGGGACCGGAAGTACCGGTTGGAGTTTGCCTCGAGCGATCGCTGGAGGTGGTGATCAGCCTGTTGGGCGTGCTGAAGGCAGGTGGTGTTTACCTTCCGTTGGATCCGGCGTATCCAAAGCAACGCATCGGCTTCATGTTGGAAGATTCGAATGCTCGGGTGCTGGTGACCCAAAACGGCCTGGTTCAAGGATTGCCGGAACATCGCGCACGTGTGATCTGTCTTGATTCTGACGGCGAAGCGATCGCGCGGGAAAGTGCCGCAAACCCGGCTAGCACGACCCGGCCTCAGAACCTCGCTTATATAATCTACACCTCGGGATCTACCGGTCAGCCGAAAGGAGTTCTCGTTTCTCATGGCTCGATCGCCGAACACTGCCGGGATGCTGAAAGGTACTACGAACTGCAGCCCACCGATCGCGTTTTGCAGTTCGCGTCAATGAGTTTCGATTTGTCGTTGGAACAGATACTGCCCACCCTCATCGCCGGCGCGCGCCTGGTTGTAGTGGGAACGGAGGTTTGGCGAGCGGCAGAATTTCATAGCAAAGCGGCAGAATTCGGACTAACCGTAGTCGATCTTCCTACGGCATATTGGCAGGAACTTGTCCAGGAGTGGGCAGCCGGGCCGGATCAGATCTTGAGTACCCAGTACCGGCTTTTCCTCGTCGGTGGAGATACGATGTTGCCGGAAGTTCTCAATCTCTGGCAGCAAACCCCGCTAAGGTCGGTTCGTCTAATCAATGCCTATGGACCTACCGAAGCGACCATAACCGCAACCGCATTCGAGACCGCGCCGCACGGTGGAGAGACTTCGACACTGCATCGAGTCCCTATAGGTCGTCGTCTAGCCAACCGGGAGATCTACATCCTGGATAGGAATCGTAGTCCAGTCCCGATTGGAGTTCCGGGCGAGTTGCACATTGGGGGCAGGAGTTTGGCGCGAGGATATCTGAACCGGCCAGATCTGACCGCTGAGAAGTTTATTCCAGATCCCTTCAGCAACGTGGCAGGTGCGCGAATGTACGCGACTGGCGACCTCGCGCGCCATCTACCCGACGGTAACATCGAGTATATCGGCCGTACCGACCATCAGGTGAAGATTCGTGGATTCAGAATCGAGCTCGGAGAAATCGAGGCGGTCATGGCGCAACATCCTTGCGTGCGTCAAGTGGTTGTGTCGACTCATCAGGACGTTCGAGGAGAGAAACGCCTGGTAGCCTACGTGGTAGGTGATCGCGAGCATGCGCCCACGGTTAGCGACCTGCGTAGTTTTCTGAAAGACAAGGTGCCTGAATACATGGTGCCCTCGGTCTTTATGCTGCTTGATTTCCTTCCTACCATGCCGAATGGAAAAGCGGACCGCAGCGCGCTGCCAACACCAGACCAAACGCGGCCCGAAATGCAGAGGACATTTGTGGGACCGCGGGATGATTTGGAGCTCCAACTAACCGGTCTTTGGGAAGAGGTTCTGAACGTTCGACCGATCGGAGTGACAGACAATTTCTTTGAGCTCGGAGGACACTCTCTGCTGGCTGTGCGTTTGTTCGCCCTGATCGAGAAGCGGCTGGGCAAGAAAGTCCCATTGTCCGCTCTTTTTCGAGGAGCAACCGTCGAGAGCCTGGCTGAGATCATTCGCCAGAATTCTTTTTCAGCGACACTATCATCGCTGGTACCTATCCAACCCAACGGTAACAAGCGACCACTCTTCCTCGTGCATCCGGCTGGAGGACACGTGTTTCCGTTTGTCGGTCTCGCGCAATGCCTGGGTCTCGATCAACCATGTTATGGGTTGCAAGCCAGAGGCGTGGAAGAAGGGCAAGCACCGCACACCCGAATCGAAGACATGGCCGCCTGTTACATTGAAGCTATTCGGTCCGTGCAGTCAGAAGGCCCCTATCTGTTAGGCGGTTGGTCGATGGGTGGCGAGATAGCTTTTGAGATGGCTCAGCAGCTCCATTCACGGGGCCAGAGTGTTGCGTTGTTAGCCTTACTCGATGCTCGCATTCCGTCTACCGCTGAGAATCTTGCGGATGAAGACTTCGAAGCGACGCTGATGGCCGATGTTGTCCGCTATTTCGGTCTTTCTACCGAATTCAGTGAGTCCCTTGCGCTCCTATCGCACGACGAACTCCTCGCGCGAGTGTTGGAGCAGGGGAAGAAAGCCGGCTTGATCCCTGCCGACATTGAAGCTTCTCAAGCGCATCGCCTGATCGAGCTCTGCAAATCGGATTTTCGAGCCAGTCGGAACTACGTGCTGCATCGCTATCCCGGCCGAGTGACCCTGTTCAAGGCTAATGATGATCTCTCTGGAAATCTTCTCGATGCGACCCTTGGATGGGGTGATTGGGCTGACGGTGGCGTGGACGTTCAGATCGTTCCGGGCAATCACGCGACCATGGTCTACAAACCGAACGTTGAAACTCTCGCGGAGAGGCTGGCGGCATGCATAGACCGGGCGCAACAGGATCTCGAATTTCTAGTCGATAGGATTGAGCCATCGAACGAAAAGAGGAAGGACTCTCAATGAACAAGGACGATACCGAAGATACAGAATATAGAGTCGTGGTGAACGACGAGGGACAGTACTCGATTTTGCCTGCGGATCGCCCGAATCCTGTCGGCTGGCGCGATGCAGTCAAGACTGGATCCAGGTCGGAATGCCTGACTTACATTAAAGAAGTGTGGACCGATATGAGACCGCTTAGCCTGCGGAAAAAGATGGAAGACTCCGCAAGCGTACCTGAGTTGTCAGGCGTCCATTTGAACGGGAATCGTCTGAAGGCGATCGAGAAGAAATCCTGACCTCTCTCTCCACATTGGATTCGTGGATCGCGGGCGGCAAGCCGAATCCGCAGGCGCGTTTGCGTCTGTTCTGTTTTCCGTATGCCGGCGGTGCAGCATCGGTGTTCAGCAATTGGTCGAACGGCCTGCCGGCCGATGTCGAGGTATGTCCGGTTCAGCTCCCCGGGCGCGGAACTCGATTGATGGAACCACCGTTCAGCCAGCTTTCGCTTCTGGTTGAGGCGCTGGCCGACGCGCTACTTCCGCTGCTCGACAAACCCTTCGCCTTGTTCGGTCATAGCCTTGGATCCTTGGTGAGCTTTGAACTCGCCCGCCAACTCCGCGCAAAGCATCAGGCACGTCCCGTGCGCTTGTTCGTATCGGCAGGACCCGCGCCTCAGATTCCTCATCGAGGTCCGCCGATCCATACCTTGCCTGAGAAAGAATTTGCGGCGGAACTTCGTCGATTGGATGGAACTCCGGGAGAGCTGCTCAATCAGAAGGAGCTTATGAATATCGTGCTTCCGTCACTGCGGGCGGATTTCGCGCTGTACGAAAGCTACCAATATTCGTCGGGGGCTCCATTAAACTGCCCGATTTCGACTTTCGGTGGTTTGAGCGACCACAAAGTCAGTCATAGCGATCTTGAAGCTTGGCGCGACCAGACGGCGGCTTCCTTTTCGATCCGGATGTTCCCCGGGGACCATTTCTTCCTGAAAACGACTCAGTCGCAGCTTCTTCGGGCTCTTTCGCGGGAACTGCGATGAAGAGTGAGAGTCCTTGCGCTCCCGCTACCTAACTAGATGGATTTGCTCGCCGCCTCGTAAGGGCATAGGGTGAGTTCACCTCCCGAGAGTTTGCCTATATATACAATCTCTGCCCGAGGAAGAGCTGCAGTTTTCACGCGGTATGCGTGCCGAGCGTCTGCGCCTGAGCAGGGTCCGGTATGCTTGAACCATTGCGCCGGCGGGTATCGTCGTCCTGGTTTAGGAGCCACAAATTTTTGGAACAAACACTTCATCGATTCGAGTTTGGATTCTGATTGCTTCGCTGACGGTGTTCGCGGCGGGTTTGGCTCACCCGGCTGCTGTGTGCCGCGCGGACGTGGTCCTGACGCCGAGCACAGAGTCGAATGCAGGTGACGCGGTGGATGCGTGGCTGGTGACCCGCGGTCTGATCGGTAATTCAATGATAAGCGAACAATCCGGCGCAGATATTATGACGCCGCCACCCGGCACCGAGGTTGACGAAACCCGGCAAACCGCGAACCTTACGGGCGAGGTCCTGAACCAGGTCAAGTCCTGGAACGAAACAAAGAACGACGACACGATCCACATCGAGGTGACCACGCTATCGATTCATCAGTTCGAAATCGCCTTCTGGCTGTTTCCCAATCATCGGAAGGGTTGCACAATGTATAAGTGGACGCTGTACGATCATGGCCGTGCGCTGCAGAGTGCGTTCTGGCGTAACGATGCGGCGGTGATGCGTCTTGCAGGAGCGGCGGATCTGCCCCATGATTTGTATCCCGACTCGGTTCCGTGGGTGGCGTTTCTACGCGTGCTCAGTGCGCCGCGCGACGGTGCCGAAGGTATGATTCATCAGCAGATCACGCCTTACAGCTATGTCGGTCAGGAGGTTTGGGCCGCAGGCTCCGAACAGGTCAGCGTGCCGGCCGGTACATTCTCCGCGTTAAAGGTAAGCGCGAAGGTCGACATCACGACGATAATGCCGAACTGGCCACGCTTTGTCCTGCAAGTCATCAAGCCGGTGATTCCCAAAAACACGCTCTACTTCGAGGCGGCGCCTCCCTATCGGCTCCTCAAGCAGGAGGGCACCACCTTTGTCGGAGGTCCTGAGGTCACGACGGAGCTTGTCCGTTTCTACACCGCTGGAGCGCAGCCGGTTTCGCCGGTCGCCTCCGCACCTGCGGAACGGCTGGTAGCCAGGCCTTAGCGGTCATCAATACTTCCGCAGCACGGATTTCTCGCCCGATCCGCTCCCTCGTGTAATAGCCGTCAGAAAAAGCCGGGAATTTTCAGATCGCTGAAATCCTTCAGGCCCGCGTTTAACTCGCGGGATCGTTACCTATTTCACTTTTCCCACGACTTTTGAGGGTACGACCCAATCACAATAAAACTCTGACCAATTGCATTCAGGAGCCGAGCCTGTCAATAAGGTAGGGCGTAGTTAGCACTCAACTGCACGAATAAAGACAAAACATGTTCCCAGGGAGACCAAAAGTCGGCCCATTGTAGGGCTGCCTTTCCCGCATTGGTCGCCACCGATGATGAACTTGCGACCTACAACAGAGAAATCCTGGAGAAGTTGATGCCAGAAGAGTTTGTTGTTCCTGAAGAGGAGCGCGTTGGGAACGCCTATACCGATCTGATTCGCAGGCTCAGCCACCAATCGGTGGTGAAACATTTCGATGCGTACACGGATATCGAATGGGACAATCCCGAGTTCCGCATCGATCACGATGACTCGCGATGGGAACTCGAGCCGGACGACGTGCTCGGCGCCACCGAATGGTACCGTTCGCAGCCGGCAGGAATCCGGTCGCGGATCGGTCTTCGGATGTTGGCCAACTTTATGAAGATCGGTGTGATCTTCGAGTACGTGCTGAAGCGCGGGCTGCTGGAATTTGCGGTCGCGTTGCCGACCGGAGCGCCGGAGTTTCGCTACTGCTACCACGAGACTATCGAAGAGGCGCAACACTCGCTGATGTTCCAGGAGTTTATCAATCGGACTGGTTTCCAGATTCCCGGATTAGGCGGGACCGAACGCAGGTGCGCGGATTTCGTGGTCAAGTACTCACACAAGTTCCCGGAACTGTTTTTCTTTTTTGTTCTGGCTGGCGAAGATCCGATCGATTATGTGCAGCGCCAGACTTTGCGCAAGAACCGCCAAGATACCCATCCTTTGATTCGGCGAATCATGCAGATCCACGTCACCGAGGAGGCACGCCACATGAGTTTCGCGCGTCACACCTTGCGCAAGCTCGTTCCGGAATTGCGCCCGTTGCGCCGGTGGCGGCTGGGACTTTGTGTACCGATCATCCTGGGCGTCATGGGCAGGATGATGATGGAGGCGTCACCGCAGATTGCGCGCGAATATAACATCCCGCGCGAAGTGGTGGACGCTGCATATCGCAAGAATCCGATCCATCGGGCGCGCATGCACGAAGCTTCGACCAAGCTGTTTGGCCTATGCGAGGAGCTAAGTCTGGTGAACCCTTGGTCAGTCCGTTTGTGGAAGCTGATGCGAATCTTGCCGGAAGCCAGAGCGTTCGTCCCCGCTCAATGAATACAGCGGACAACTGAAACGGAGTCTCGTCAGCCAGCTAGTCGGGCAACAGGAGCCACATGGCCGCCACGGGTCTCGTCGCCAGTTATCTGACCGTCGCGCAAACGGATCAAGCGATGAGCCCGCTCCATCACCTGCGGATCGTGGGTGGAGAAGAGGAAAGTTGTACCAGTCGTTTGATTAAGCTGCTCCATCACGTCAAGGAGGGCGATAGCCGAGGCCGAATCCAGATTCGCCGTGGGTTCATCCGCCAGGATTAGCGCAGGTTCCGTAACCATCGCTCGAGCGACGGCGACTCTCTGTTGCTGACCGCCGGACAACTCTGCGGGGCGACGATCTTCAAGTCCGGCGAGTCCGATTTCTGAAAATAGTTTTTCGACCTTCTCTCTACGCTGTCGTGCAGGCATCCCCTGGAGGAGCAAGGTAAATTCCGCGTTTTCCAAAGCGGTAAGGACAGGCAGGAGGTTGTAGGTCTGGAACACAAAGCCGATGCGCTGCAAACGCAGATGCGCCAGCTCACCTGCAGACAGCAGCTGAATGTTCTGCCCTGCTACCCAGATCTCGCCAGTGTCCGCCCGATCGAGTCCGCCGATGATGTTGAGCAGGGTGGTTTTGCCTGAACCGGACGGACCCGCAGTAGCAGCGAATTCGCCGGCGCCGATAGTCAGAGTGATACCGCGCAAAGCAGGGACCTCGATAGGACCGGTGCGATAGGTCCTTCGCACATCCTTCAATTTAATCGCGAATTCGTCCATACGTCCTCTCTACTAAAGCACCTTCAGAGCATCAGGCAGGTCTGTTCGAGCTGCCTTCAGGGCAGGATAAAAAGAAATGATCGTAGCCATCGCGAATACAATGCTGACGGACCAAACAATGCGGTCCATACTCAGGCGCGAGTAGAGAATAGGATCGAAAACAAGCGCGGGCGGAAGACCCGTCTTGAATACCCACCGCAAATCCAACCCCGCCGTGGCGAAATAATGCTGCACGCTCAAGCCCAAGGCGAGCCCCAGGGTCAGGCTAATAGCAGTGAGGGCGAGCGACTCGCCGACAACCATTACTGCAAGCTGCCGAGGCCGCAGCCCGAGAGCTTTGCTGACGCCAAATTCATACCGGCGCTCGAGCACTCGCATAAGAATCGTGTTGAGTATTCCCAGCCCTACCATCGCGAGGATTACGCCGTTCATGATGTAGTTGAAGGCGTGGTCCAATCCCAGGATCTGGGCGAGCATCGGCAGAGACTCCCGCCACGTCAGAACTTCAACCGGAGATCCCGCCAACTGCTTTCGCAACGCTCTTGCTACCAGCGGCGAATCACCTTCCTGCACAAGCAGGAGTGCTACTTGAGTTACCTGGCCGTCGGAAACTTCGAGCAAGGCCTGCGCTGTCGACAAGGGCAGGAAAATCATGTTGGCATCGATCGCCTGGAGCCCGGTGCGAAAGATACCACTCACTCGCAAAAGATTGCTTTGCATCTCATCGCCACTGTCAGACCCGGCTTTGGTGCCGGGAGGCCGCAGCGCCTGAGTCATCAGCACTGCTTTGGAACCTATCTTCAGCTCGAGTTTGCGAGCCAGTTCGTCGCCGATAACGACACCGGAGAGCTTGTCATCACTGGTCAGCCAGGTTCCTTCAACCATGCGCTGTGGGATCAATGATACCTTGTAGTCATCCTTCGGTATTACCCCTACTATTCTGACACCTGCAGAACTGGCGGATGAACTCATGAGGCCAGTGGCTAAGAGCCGGGGACTAACTCCACGCACAACCTTTTTCATGTTCCCGGTTTGCAAAAATCCTTCGACGTTGGACACCACCTGAGCCGGGAGCAGGAGTTCGTCGGAGCTGGAGTCCTGGTAGCCCTTAGTTTGGACGACTACATGCCCCGGTCCAAACCTGACCCCATCGGCAATCGTTTGTTCGTGACCGCCGTCGAGCAGGCCTAACGAGATCAGCAGCAACGCCAGTCCCAGACCGAGAGCCAGTGCGGTCAGCAGCGTACCTCGAGGATTGCGCCAAAGGTTGCGCCAGCTGATCTTCGCGAGGAGGTATAGATTTGTCACTGTCAGACCTTGCGCATCGCTTCGGTCGGCCGGAGCTGAGCAGCGCGCCAAGCGGGATAGAGCGCAGACACCAGCGCGGTTGCGGCGAGGCCGACTGCTGCCTCGCTGTAAGCGGAAAAATCCTGCCGGCCGTACCATAGATGGCCCACCACCACTCCTGCGACGGAGACCACCTCGCCGGTAGCGCCACCCAAATCCAGACCGTGTACCTGCAAATACCAGAGCAGCGGAACTCCAAGCGCCGCTCCCACGACCAGACTGGCGACGCCTAAGCCGGCAGCTTCCGTCAGGATCAGCCTAATCACCTGGGCGGGGCGCATACCGACGGCCATCAGCATGCCAAATTCGCGGGTGCGCTCGAACACCGCCATGAGCATCGTGTTCATGACACCGATGACAGCCACCAGGAAAAAAATGAAAAAGAGAACCACCGTGACGCCGTGATTGAACTGAACGTAGTTGGCCAATTCGGGCGCGAGCTCAGGCCATGCCATCACCCGCACGGGGAGAGTCTTGCCCAGCTTGACCTCGAGTGCGGCAGCCACGCTGGTAGCTGCCTCTATGTGATTCAGCTTGATACCGACTTCGTGGATCCTGGCAGGTGCGAGGTGCAGAAGGTCCTGTAACGAAGAGAGAGACATCAGAACCAGACCCCGGTCGACCGCATCAAGACCCGTGTGAAGAATTCCCACGACGGTGTAAACGTCATTGCCCATCGATCCGTCAGCCGCCCGCGTCAGCAGAACGATTTCTGAGTTCAACTCGATACCAATCGTGCTGGCGAGTTTGTCTCCTATCACCACTCCTTTTGGCACCCGCGCGGTCAGGTAACTACCTTTCGCTATCTGGGTGTTGAGAGTGGTGATTTTAGGTTCCTGATCGGGTACGACTCCCATCAGCTCCACACCGGCGGAGCGATGGGCCGCACTTAGCAAGGCGTATCCGTAAACCCTCGGAGCGACGGCAGAGACGCGACGATCGGCAGAAATGGAGGCGAGCAATGCGGCGATATCCGTACCCTTTTTCCCGCCCAAAGTCTTCTGCAGGGAACGATTCGGGTAGTAGCCGGGAGCATGTATCTGGATCTGAGACATGACCAGACAGGTGCCGTTCTGGATCATCTGCCATCGCAAGCCTGCCATAAGGCACGCGACGAACAGCAGCATCGCATAGCCGAATGCTATAGCCGCCATCGTGATAAAGGTGCGGCGACGATTGCGCCAGAGATTGCGCCACGCCAGTTGTAGAAGTCCTCCGCTCATTGTTTCTGGTTGGGCAGTGAAAACGTCCCTGCGACGATTGGTACGTCGAAAGCGATATCTTCGTAGTCAATTGTGGTGTGCGCGCCGGCCTTGTCCGCCGATTGCATGACCAGGCGGGTCGGGATGACCTTGCCGCTCTTTGTTTTGTACTCTGAGAACGTTAGCTCCCGAGCCAGCTTCCCGTCCTCGCCATAATAACCTTGCCAGGTCGGAACCGAGTCCGCCTGCCGAAACTGGAGAACGATCTTCCCCCACACGACCGCCGCATCCGGCTTTGGGGTCAAGGTGTACTCATAGACCGCAACCCCGCCGCGCTTTCCGTCGTAGGAATTGGCAATAGTATAGTCGCGCGTCAGGAAAGGCTCTTTGACGAGATCATCGATGGTGAAGTCGCTTCCCATCCACGAAGTCATCGCCATCGACGCGGGAATCTTGACTGTACGATTCGATTTCGGCAGGTAGTACCTGATGTCGCTGCCTTCCTTCAGAATGGCGGTGCCCGCTTCATCCTGGGGACTGGTGATACGTACAAGGACCTTGTCGCCCAGCGACCAGATCTTCATCGATAGATCGCGTTGTCCATCTTCATTGGAAATCTGCATCTTGACGGTCGCAACGCTGGACTTGCTGCTGAAGAGACTGGCTACCCGATCCACCGCCGCTTGCGCTTGCTTGTCGTCGGAAGCATGAGATACCGGTGCCACGCTCAAGCATACCAGACCTACAACCATTGCTACGCTTAAATATCTGCGATTTGTGAAAGTCATAGCTATTACCCAGCCCTATCTGCAGTTACGTATTCGCTTTCGATCCCGACCGCTTCCCGCGCGAGCGGCGCTCCCATAGCCAGTCCCATAGGTATCCGAACCAGGAAATTAAAAACTGTTACTGCCAGCGACAGAGCGAACAGATCGTCCTTGGAGGCAAAGCGGGCGAATGCCAGGGTGTACACCAACTGAGTTGTTCCGATTCCACCGGGTGAGAGCGCAGAATTTCCGATCGCCACAATGAAGGGTGTCAATGCAAGCGTCTGCGCGAGCGACATTCCGATATGAAAACTCATGAACTGGCCATAAAGCGCAAAGCCGGCTCCGACGACGATTAGAAACCTGATGCCGAGAAGCTTGATGCATTGCGAAAGCCGCGCCGTCCGGAAACTCGCCATCGAGGGCCGGTCGTAGATCCATCGGAGCCAATTGCCGGAAGAGAGCCGCTCTCCCCAAACGAGGAAAAAGGAGGCGATCAAAGAGCCTGCAGCTAGTGCGCCTGCCGCGTAGCTCAGACCCAGGCGAATCGGAGACGACGGCACGAAAGCCATCGCGAAAAGCGCGAGGGCGGCCAGCAGAACAGCGTCGAGATACGCCTGGAACAGCAAGGTGCATCCGACCATTAGCCACGGCGCGCGCTTGCGTGCGTGCAGAAAAAGCACGAACGCGCCGCTGGCGACGTAAGTGTTCACAATTTGAAGGAAGTAAACGGCGGCCATCGTCGGGAGCAGTTCGACCTCGCCGGTCGGACCGTGAAAATAACTGAACAATCGAGAATACAGGACCGTCTCGCCGATGAACCAACAAAGAAAACCGCCCAGGCTGGCAACGACAAAAATCCAGATGGTAGCGTGGCTGGTGGCCTCGACCACCTGATGCCACGAAACGCCACGTGCCGCATAACATACGATTGCCGCAGCTATCGCATAGGCGATGAGGTTCTGCACCAGCGGTTTGCGAACCGCGGAACTCAGGACCTTCAGATCAAACCTGCGTGCCCGGCCTTGCGTCCCGGATCGTTGTTCCGCTGTGGCGCCAACCAGGGCCGAAGTGAGGTCTTTTCTTGTAGGTACTTGCAAAACGACTTTCAGAAAGCGACGGTGATCGTCAAAGAGCTATCAGGCAATGAGAGCGGCAGGCCCGATGCGCTAAGTCGCATCAAACAGGTCTACCGCTCCCTAAGAGGAACAGCTGAACAGCTTCCTAGTAGTTACTGGTGCTACTGCTCGAGGTGTGCTCGCTCGAATCACCACTGGGCGAGCTGTTGCTCGAACTCGATGCCGAGTGGTGTTCGGTGGTGGTAGACGGTTCAACAACAACCGGAGCCGGCGCCGCAACGACAATCGGAGGAGGCGGTGCGACGACTACAGGAGCCGAGTATACCGCAACCGCCGGCGGCGCCGAAGTTGTGGTCTCGGTCGAGCTGGTGCTGTTAGTAGTTTGGGCGAATCCGACCGCTACGCTGCAGAACAGCACCGCGATCCCGAAAGACAAAGCCGCAGTTCTCAATGAATTCTTCACAATGACAATCTCCGTTCGTTACTGATGATAGGTCCATTCCAGAGTAAGACTGTATTCAGCTTACCAGCAAGGCCGGCGTGAGGTACCGATTGCTGTTTGGGTGCTCCGGAGAACGCTATCGGACACGTCGTGCGTTTGCGGCGGTCGATTCAGTCCTTGCAGACGCATTCCGGCTGCTAATCGATTGCGTGCAGGCACATTCTATTGAGTTCCTTAAGTAAGAAATTTTTTGTCCGGCAGGTGACATTAGTTTCTCTCGCGCCTACCAAAAGAGTATGATCGTTACATCATGCGAAACGTGCAATATTGAATGAGCTTAAGAGCAATCATCACACCGACCTCGACCACCTGAGCAACCTGAGGGTTCTTTCCTGGCTTTCTCCCGCAGAACTTACCTTGCTGGTGAGTGCACTCTCGCTTACCAACTTCAAACGACGCGCGGTGATCGTGCAGGAAGTTGCGCTAGCCTCTGAAGCGCATATTTTGTTAACCGGCATCGCGCGGATCACTTGCATGAACTCGCGCAACGAGCGGGTGACGGTCGCATTGATCGCGCCCGGCCTGATTCCCGAGCTTCCGGCGTTGCCGATGAGCAGGTCCGGTTTCCAGTGCGAGGCTTACAACGATTGCAGAGTCGGCACCCTTAGCCTGGATAAGTTCGATAGCATCACTGAGAAATCCGCCGAGTCGGCGTTCAGGCATCTCCACGAAAACGATTTGAAGCAATGGTATCGGTTGTTGCTGCGTAGCAGCACCTTTTTGAACCTCGGACTTCATGAACGAATCGCGATTACGCTGCTCGAATTATGTTCGGATTTCGGAGTCGAGGAATCGCGCGGCACCTTGCTGAGAGTATCTTTCAGCCAGAAGGACATCGCCAACCTGGTCGGAGCCTCGCGGCCCAGAGTGACTGAACATCTGGCGCGGCTCGAGCGCGAAGCTTTCGTGATTCGCCAAGGACGACAGCTGATCGTGCGGGTCGCCCAGCTCCAGGAATCGATTGGAGCGCATGCCAAACTAGTCGGCCTGCCATCGTAGCCAGCGCGTCGACTAAAACTAAAACAAGCGAATCAAAAAAGAGGCACGCGTTGACTTCACCATGCGGGCATTTGGTCAAGCGTGCCTTCGGCTCTCGGGGGGTGAGGAGCCGATGATCACTGTTCAGTTAGGCGCGCGCAGTTAATGATACCGATGGAACGTTACAAGCAGAACTAATCTGAACGCTTATGCGCGGCGAAACGGAACCTTCACCCATGGACGTAAGCTTCTTTTGTAGGATCGAATTGCTATCTTCATGAGGGTAGCTATAGGAGATGGCGCTTCGAATCGGTACTTTTGGTGCTTCACATAGCCAAAAGAGCAGCCTCACCGTAGCCTTTGCATCGCACCAAATGTAGTGTCTGTCCGTTGGGATCGACATAGGAATCGAGCCTGACTTTGATCCAGCCTGACCTGTGGCCCTTCCGCTCGCCTTTGACCACGCTCCGCTAGACCAACGCAAAATTGTCAGACAGGAAGGCTTGAGGGAGACCCCCATGGGACGACCTCGTTTCCGTCCAGTCCGGAACACACTGGCCGCGATCGTCGTAGCCGGCGGAATGGTCCTGACGGTTGCCGCTCCAGCCGCGGCTGCGCCCTGGCAGAAGGCGTGGGGCGATTACGACAGTCATCAGCAATGGCATGACGCTGGTTGGTGGATGCGGAGCCGGCACGACTGGGTCATCGTTCATCACCCGGAATGGAACTGAAAACTACGCCAGAGCACGTGGCCAGATCGGCGATTTTGACCGAATGCACGCGTGGCATTACGGCGACGGAGGATTTGATCGTCGCTCAAACGCAGTACCGATTAGCGTCGCAAAGAATGACTAGGGAGGAAGGCCAGGACCGGTACGGCAGCCTAGGAATGACGTTCGAGCATTTCTTGTTAGTGCTAACATCGGTCCGGCTTGACATTGCATTCAGGAACTAAGCTGTCTCGGAAGCTTGTTGAACTGTACGTGACAGGCTAATCAGCGCGAGCGCGCCAAGAATGAGTAGTAAACGTCAGTTGCTATTCATCAAATGACTATTCTTCGACGAACGTGGGAATAGCCACTTGATATATAGCCTCGCTTTAGGGTCGAACGAATTGACTATTCAACCAAGAAATCGTCGAACTTTCTAAAGACCGCGAACGAGCCAGACGACGATCAGGATTACAACGATGGTTCCAAGAGAGATGGGTAGATACATAACGGCCTCGACGGGCCTTCACTTCCGGTGCTTGGGGGTTGGTCTAGCGCAGCGTGGCCGAAGGCGAGTGAAAGAGCCATCGTTGGGCGGGATCAAATTCGGACTGCGATTCCTATGTCGATCCGACTTCCCCAGACTACATTCGACCTGATGTGAAAAGCCATGGTAAGACGCCCTTAATGGTTATCTGAATAACGAAGACGAACGACTTGAACCTGTATATTCAGCGACTCACTGCTATAGTCAGTGATCCACAACAGTTTAGTAACTGAACAGACTAAGGAGATTACTAATATGAACGTTAAATCGACCGCCGCACTTCTAGCACTAGTTACCGCACTTAGTATTCCACAATTCGCCTCGGCTACATCGAGAAATGCGACGACGATGCTGAACGGTGCGAATCAAATGAACGGTGAGCAACAGGACGCGGCGGCAATGCTTCGCAGCAAAGCCGGCGACAATCAAGCAATGATCACGATGGCGGATACGATGAGCGGCAACGCCAAGGCCAACCAGGAGGCAGTGAAGGCGCTCGCGGATTCGCGGAAGATCACGTTGACGGCATACAAGAAGGATACCGCTGCAAGCGACGAGATGTCGAAATTAAATGGCGCGAAGTTCAATTCGGCTTTCTTTGCGAAGTCGGTCCGTGACCAAAAGGGCGCGATCGAAGCATTCAAGACCGCCAGACACGGTTTCCGTAACGATCATGATATGCAGCTCTACATCGACCAGACATTGCCGATCCTGAGGGCGAATCTTTCAATGACCGAGAACCTTCAGCATCACTCGGCGCAGGGCAGCACCCAGAATCCGGCGAACAATCGCACCAGCATGAAGTAAGTGACGTCGGAAATTGTACAGCTCGATCTTGAGGGGCGCCGCAAACAGCGGGTGGCGTCCGAGATCATCGACTTGTTGTACTTTTACAAAACCGGAGTGGGTAGGCCACGGGATATAGTCACGAAGATGCGATTCATAATCGAGACTTACTGCACTGTGGCATACCCCGGTTTCTTCGGTTCGGAGGACACGCTGTCGAGCATCATCGAGAAAATTCGCAATACGGGCGAACAGCATCCTGCTTGCGCACTTCTCGATGAGCTCGACGACATCCACGATTACTCGCGGGACTACCTTTGCGGTGATGATCCCGCTGGCTACGCCGTCGAGGTCTTCGACGTCAAGCAGCTTACCGGCTTCGTGCGGCGTACCTTGAAGATCGTTAACGCGATACCTAATCTGCCTTGAGCCGATTTGCGCGCGGAAGCATCACGCATCACGTTCGAACTCTTCGCGATCTCCGATAACGCTTCAGGCCCCAAATATTGTAGGCTCGGGTTTCGCGCTGCCGGCTGGACGGCCGGGCGAACACGCGGATGGAGGCTCCCATGGAGCGTCAATTCAATCGAACCGCAGAAGACCTCGGCAATATCGTCGCGCTGGAACACGTCAACGTAACGGTCCCCGACCAGCAACAGGCGACCATCTTTTACGTTGCCGGTCTGGGTCTGACCCGCGATCCCTTTTTAATGACGGGGCCGACCAACATGTGGGTCAACGTCGGACGCAGCCAGTTCCATCTGCCTACCAGCCGGGCGCAGGTTCTCCGCGGGCACACCGGAATCGTGGTGCCCAATCGCGAGGCGCTGGTTCGCCGCCTCGACCGAACTCGCAAACGGCTCGAGGGGACGTGCTTCGATTTCACGGAGCACGAAGAATTCGTCGAGGCCGTCTGTCCGTGGGGAAATCGCATCCGATGCTACGCGCCCGATGAACGCTTCGGCCGAATCACGCTCGGAATCGCCTACGTCGAATTCGACGTGCCTAACGGTGCCGCCGACGGGATCGCGCGATTCTACCGCAACGTGATGGGTGCCAGGGCCGCGGCATCAGTCGAAGCTGCCGGTAAAGGAGCAAAGGATGACAACGAAAACAGTCGAACGGCGCGAGTCGAAGTCGGCATCGGACAGTATCTGGTGTTCCGCGAAACCGACCGTGAGATCCCTCCCTACGACGGCCATCACGTTCAGATTTACGTCGCGGATTTTTCCGGCCCGCACGCCAAGTTGCTCGACAAGGGACTCATCTCGGAAGAAAGCGATCAGCATCAGTATCGATTCAAGGATCTCGCCGATCCTGAAACCGGCGAGACCCTGTTCACCATTGAGCACGAGGTGCGCAGCATGCGGCATCCGCTTTTCATGAGGCCGCTGGTCAATCGCAATCCGTCGCAGAACAACATCAACTATGCGCCGGGTTACGACGCCTGGATTCCCGGCATGACGGCGCAAGATTGAGGGCGGGCCAAGCCAATGAATCAACTTCATACGGCGCGGGAGCAGCGCTTCCTCGATATGGCGGGCGAAATGGGCGACGACTTCGCCAAGCGCGCCGCGATTCACGATGAGGAAGGATCGTTTCCGTTCGAGAACTACGAACGACTGAAGGAGAGCGGCTACACGCGGCTGATCATTCCCGAAAGCCTCGGCGGGCTGGGCGCCACGATGCTCGAGCGAATCAAGGCGCAGGAACGTCTGGCGCAAGGATGCGGTGCGACGGCGCTGGCAATCAACATGCACTTCAACACCGTCGGGCTGCTGGTCGATTTGTATCGCAAGTTCAAAGCATCGAATGTCGAGCACAAGCTGCGCCGAATAGCGGCCGAGCGCCTTATATGCGGCGGCTCCGGCTCGGAGCCCGACAACGCGATCATTGCGCTGCGACCGCGCACGCAAGCGCGGCGGGTCGATGGCGGTTGGCTGGTCAACGGCCGCAAGATATTCGGCACTCAGAGTGTGGCAATCGACCATTTCTTTTTCGAGGCCACCTGCGAGGAAGGACCGCACGGGCCCACGATAATCACGTGCTTCATTTCTCCGCGCGACACACCGGGCCTCAATTTCAAGGACGACTGGCATGTGATGGGGATGCGGGCGACCGCGTCGCGCAGCTCAGAGTTGAAGGACGCGTTCGTACCCGACTCAGACGTGGTTCTGCAGCGGCGGGTCTCCAAGAGCGGACGCATCACCAAGGTGTTTGCTAAGGCACCATTCACGATTGGCGCGCCGTACATCGGAATCGCCCTTTCCGCGCGCAATTTCACAGTCGAGTTCATGCGGGAGCGGACGCGCTTCCCGCTCAAAAATCCGATGAGTCATCTGCCGGCCGTTTACAACAAAGTCGGCGAGATGGACTTGCTTATAGAAGGTGCGCGGGCCGCGATGTGGAAGGCGGCGGCGGAAGTGGACGCCGACGATCCCGCGAGCTGGTCGCGCAAGGCTGTCGCCGCGCGGATGATCGCGGTCGAGAATTCGGTTCGCGTGGTGGACCTGGCGCTTCGTGCCGTCGGCGGATCGTCGTATTTTAAGCGGCTCCCGCTCGAACGGCTATTCCGCGACGTTCGCGCCGGCCTGTACCATCCTTTCGACAGCGACGAGACGCTGGAATTTCTCGGCAAGAGTGCATTCGGAATTCCACTCTTCGACGGCCTCGACCCGCTCTGACGCATCGAGCGCCGGTGACCGAGCGACGAGATATCGAATTTCGCACCAATGCTTGGCGCTCGCGTTCTGATAGTGTGATGGACGGGCGGCGCGGGAAGGCGACCGTCCACGTCATAGCCCGCATTGTTGGCGTAAGCTCGCTCTAATTCATCCCCGTAGCCGGCCGTCCGGATCGAGAGGCAAGTTTGAGTCTGGCATTTCTCCGTGCGCCTAAAGCACCGCCGTCCGGTTTCGCGCATGTCGAAGAGCCGATCCGCGCCGAACTGTTCAGCGTCGAGCGCCTGGAACAGCATGGCGAGACGCTGGCGGTTGCGCAGCGCGTAACGGACTCTCCGGAGGGCGGCAGGCCGATAGTGGCGCGCGTCCGGGAAAACGGACGGGTACTGCTCGAGGCGTATCGGAGTATCGCGGTCGCGATTCGAGAGGAGCGCGCGATCACGCCTGCGGCGGAATGGCTGGTCGACAATTTTCACGTGGTCGAAGAGCAGATTCGCGAAATTCGCGACGACCTGCCGCGCGGATTCTACCGGCAACTGCCCAAACTCGCAGACGGCCCGCTGGAAGGGTATCCGCGCGTGTTCGGAATCGCGTGGGCCTACGTCGCGCATACCGACAGTCACTTCGATACGCAGACGCTCGCGAGGTTTGTGCAGGCTTACCAGCGGGTGCAGCCGCTGACGATAGGCGAGCTGTGGGCGGTGGCGATCACGCTTCGAATCGTCCTGGTCGAAAATTTGCGGCGCGCGGCCGAGCAGATTGGCCGCGGCCGTGCGCAACGCCAGGCGGCGGACACACTCGCGGACCGGCTGTTGGGATCGAATGGCCGCGACCCGGAACCGGCGGAGGCCGTGTTCAAGGATTTCGATCAGTCCCCGATTGCGGCGGCGTTCGCGGTCGAGATGGTTCAACGTCTGCGCGATCAGGATTCCAAGGTGACGCCTGCGCTGAATTGGCTCGACCAGCGGCTGGCGGCGGAGGGAACCACGGCCGAAGAGATCGTGCGCCAGGTGCATCAGGGGCAGGGCGCGATGAACGTGACGGTGCGCAACGTCATCACCAGCATGCGTCTGATGTCCGCGGTCGATTGGGCGGATTTCTTCGAGAGCGTGAGCCAGGTCGATGCGGTGCTGCGCGCCGACAGCGACTTCGCCGCGATGGATTTTGCCACGCGCGATCGCTATCGGCATGCGATCGAGAAACTCGCGTTAGGATCGGGGCATACCGAAATCGAGGTCGCACAGAGCGCGATTGATTCGGCGAAGAGTGCGGCGGCTGAAAAGCCAAACGGCGACGGTGTGATCGCGCGTCGGGAGCATCATCCGGGCTACTACCTGATTTCAGAGGGGCGTCATCAGCTCGAAGAGAAACTGGGATTTCATGCGCCGCTTCGCGACTGGATTGCTCGCGCCAACGCAGCCGCTGGAATCAAGGGGTACCTCGGAACAATCGCAGTGGTGACCGCACTAATCGTCGCATGCGGCCTGATCGCGATCGCGGACGCCCGCATCGGTGGATGGACCCGGTTCATTCTCGCGATGCTCGCGATAATTCCGGCGATGGATGCAGCGGTAGCGATCGTAAATCGCGCCGTCACGACGGTTATCGGCCCGGCCTTGATTCCCGCGCTCGAACTTCACGATGGCGTGCCGCCGAGTCTGCGCACAATAGTCGTGATGCCGACTCTGTTGACTACGGGCGCCGAGATCGATGAGCAAATCGAGCGACTCGAGGTTCATTACCTGGCGAGTCCGGACGGAGAGCTGTACTTCGCGCTCTTGTCGGACTGGACCGACTCGGCGACAGAAACAGCGCTCGGCGACGACGACCTGCTCGCGGCAGCGGCGGCGGGAATCGCGCAGCTGAATCATCGTCACGGACCGGGACCGGCTGGCGCGCGATTTTTGTTGCTCCATCGCCGACGCGTCTGGGACGCGGCTGAAGGCGTCTGGATGGGTCACGAGCGCAAACGCGGCAAGCTGCACGAGCTCAATCGCCTTCTGCGTGGCGGAACTGATACGACCTTCGTCGCATCGGACGGGCATGCGCCGGCAGTCCCCGACGGTGTGCGTTACGTGATCACGCTCGACGCCGACACACGTCTGCCGCGCGGCGCCGCGAAGCGGATGGTCGGCAAGATGGCGCATCCGCTGAACGCTCCACTATTCGACCAGCACCTTGGCCGCGTGGTCGAAGGTCACGGACTTCTTCAGCCGCGAATCACTGCGTCGCTGCCGACCGGGCGCGACGGATCGGTTTTCCAGCGCGTGTTCTCGAGCGCCGCGGGAATCGACCCGTACGCGTTCGCCGTCTCCGACGTCTACCAGGATCTTCTCGATGAAGGTTCTTACAGTGGCAAAGGGATTTACGATGTGGACGTGTTCGAAGCCGCGCTTGCGGGCCGTGTTCCCGACGACACGCTCCTGAGCCACGATCTTTTCGAAGGAACTTTCGCGCGCTCGGGATTGGCCTCTGACATCGAGCTGGTCGAAGAGTTTCCGTCGCGCTACGACGTTGCCGCCGCCAGACAGCATCGATGGGCCCGGGGCGACTGGCAACTGCTCCCGTGGATTCTCGGCCGCGCCCACGCTTCCAACGCTGACCCGGCTGGCTTGCAACCGCGTGACGGCCGATCGTCGATGCCGGCGCTCGGGCGCTGGAAAATGATCGACAACCTGCGCCGCACGCTGTCGGCACCAATGACGCTGCTGGCGTTGATCGCGGGATGGACCTTGCCGCCGGCAGGCGCTGCGATGTGGACCGCGTTCATTGTCGCGACGATCGCGACGGCGCCGATGCTCCCGTTCGTGACCGGAATCATCCCGCGGCGCCGCGACATCTCCAAGCGCAGCCACATCCTCGCGGTCGGTAAGGATTTGATGTCGGGAATGTCGCAGCTCGCGATGATGCTGACGCTGCTCGCGCATCAGGCGTGGCTGATGAGCGACGCAATCTCGCGAACGCTCTACCGCCTGTACGTGAGCCATCGGCTGATGCTCGAGTGGACGACCGCAGCGAAGGCGAAGCGGACCCGCCGTCTCGACGTTCGCGGGTTTTACGCGACGATGGCCGGGGCGATCGTGCTGACAGCGGTGGCGGCGGTCTTCGTCGAGTTCAAGGGGCACGGCGGCGCAATGGTTGCGGCGCCGTTTGTGATCTTGTGGATGCTGTCACCGGCAATCGCCCGATGGGCTAGTTTGCCGCCGCCCAGCGCGGGTGCAAAGCCGCTATCGCCGGCCGACACGATGACCCTTCGCCTGACCGCGCGGCGGACGTGGCGATTTTTCGAGAAGTTCGTGACGGCGGAAGACAACATGCTGCCGCCGGACAATTTTCAGGAAGACCCGAAGCCGGTGCTGGCGCATCGGACGTCGCCGACTAACATCGGCCTGTATCTGCTGTCGGTCGTCGCGGCTCACGATTTCGGCTGGATCGGAACGCATGAGACCATCGAGCGGCTGAGCGCGACGCTCGACACGATGAAGCGGATGGAACTCTTCCGCGGGCATTTCTACAACTGGTACGGCACGCGCGACTTGCGGCCGCTGGATCCGAAATACGTGTCGTCGGTGGACAGCGGCAACCTGGCGGGACATCTGATCGCGCTCGGCAACGCATTGCGCGAGATGATCGCGCGGCCGGTGGTGGACCGACAGTGGCTTAACGGGGTCGAAGATTCGATCGCGCTCCTGCGCGAGTCGGTGGGTGCTTTGCGCGACGACCAGCGCAGCCACACCGTCACGCCAAAGCAGCTCGAGGAAGCCCTCGGCACCATGGCGCCGCTGATCCCGTCGAATCCGCATAGCGTGTCAGAGTTGCGTGCATGGCTCGAGGAACTCGCGGCTGACAGCGATTCAATCGCCGACATAGCGCGCGCATTGAAGCTCGAGCGCGACGACCCGGCAGCCGACGACGTGCTCGGATGGGCTGAGGCGCTGCGCGCGTGCATCGGCAGTCATCAACGCGACGCCGAATTGTTGCAGCCGTTGGCAACCGATGGGCAGACGCCCGAATCAATACCGAAGCTGGGCGACCTCGCGGACCTATATAGTGATGCCGCTAGCGTACGGGCGGGCGAGGCGGCCAGAGCGCTCGAGCGGCGCATCACGGAGCTCGCCGCGACCGCGGGCAAGATGTTCGACGCGATGAAGTTCGACTTCCTGCTCGATCCAGCGCGGCAACTTCTTTCGATTGGTTACCGCGTCTCTGGCGGGAGTCTCGATCCAAATTGTTACGACCTGCTTGCTTCGGAGGCGCGGCTCGCAAGTTTCGTCGCAATCGCGAAGGGTGAAGTTGCCGCGCGGCACTGGTTCCGGCTGGGACGTGCGATGACGCCGGTCGATCGCGGTTCGGCCCTGATTTCGTGGTCGGGATCGATGTTCGAGTACCTGATGCCGTCGCTGGTGATGCGCGCCCCGGTCGGCAGCCTGCTCGAGCAGACCAATCGGCTGGTGGTGCGCCGGCAGATGAAGTACGGCGCCGAGCTTGGAATTCCGTGGGGAGTCTCGGAGTCCGCATACAACGCACGCGACCTCGAGCTCACTTATCAGTACTCGAATTTCGGCGTGCCCGGACTCGGACTGAAGCGCGGGCTGAGCGAGAATGCGGTTATCGCACCGTACGCGACGGCGCTGGCGGCGATGGTCGATCCAGAGGCTGCGGCGCAGAACTTCTCGCGGCTGCTCGATGCTGGTGGCCTCGGCCACTTCGGCTGGTACGAGGCGCTCGACTACACGCCGTCGCGCGTGCCGGAAGGCGAGAGCGTCGCAGTGGTTCGCGCATACATGGCGCATCACCAGGGCATGACGCTGGTCGCAATCGCCGACGCGCTGAACCGCGGCGCGATGCGTGCGCGATTTCATGCCGAGCCGATCATCCAGGCGACCGAGCTGCTGCTGCAGGAGCGGACGCCGCGCGACGTAGCGGTGGCGCGTCCGCGGGCCGAAGAGGTCAAGGCGGAAGCCAACGTTCGCGAGAGCACTCCGCCGACCGTCCGCCGCTTCCATTCGCCGCACGATCTGATCCCGCGCACGCACCTGCTATCCAACGGCAACTACACCGTGATGATCACCGCAGCGGGCTCGGGCTTCAGCCGCTGGCGTGAGATGGCGGTTACGCGATGGCGCGAAGACGTCACCTGCGATTCGTGGGGAACGTACATTTTCATTCGCGACGTGCACAGCGGCAAGGTCTGGTCGGCAGGCTTCCAGCCAGCCGGGGTCGAAGCGGACAGCTACGAAGTCGAGTTCTCCGAGGATCGCGCGGAAATCGTGCGGCGCGACGGCACCATGACGACGACGCTCGAAGTCGCGGTGTCGGCCGAGGACGACGCCGAAGTCCGCCGCGTTTCGATTACCAATCTCGGCAGCCGCGTGCGCGAGGTTGAGCTGACCTCGTACGCGGAAATCGTGCTGGCGACCGAGGCCTCCGACACTGCGCATCCGGCCTTCTCCAAGATGTTCGTGCAGACGGAGTTCGACCCCGAGGTTGGCGCGATTCTGGCCACGCGGCGGCTCCGCTCGCCTGCCGACGCGCCGGTTTGGGCTACGCACCTGGCCGTGGCCGAGGGCGAGTCGGTGGGCGAGATGCAGTTCGAGACTGACCGCGCGCGATTTCTCGGTCGCGGGCGCAACCTCCGCGACGCCGTTTCGGTGATCGATGGACGGCCGCTCTCGGATACTGTCGGCACCGTGCTGGATCCGATTTTCAGCGTTCGACGGCGGATGCGCATCCCGGCTGGAGCGACGGCGCGCGTCGCGTTCTGGACTATCGTCGCGCCGTCGCGAAGCGAAGCGCTGGACCTGGTCGATAAACATCGCGACTCCAACGCCTTCGAACGCGCGGTGACGCTGGCGTGGACGCAAGCGCAAGTACAATTGCATCATCTGCGGGTTGACGCCGACGAAGCGCATCTCTTTCAGCGCATCGCCAATCGCGTGCTGTATTCGGACCCTACATTGCGCCCTTCCTCCGACCTGCTGCGGCGCGGCGAGGGCGGACAATCGAAGCTGTGGCCGGCCGGGATTTCCGGCGACTTGCCCATCGTGCTCGTGCGAATCGACGAGACCGAAGATCTTGAGATCGTGCGCGAGCTGGTGCGGGCGCATGAGTATTGGCGGATGAAGCGGCTGTGCGTTGATTTGGTGATCCTGAACGAGCGGCCGCCGTCGTACCATCAGGAGCTGCAAAGCGCGCTCGAGGGTCTCATCCGGACCGTGCCGGCGCGATCTCCCGCCGACGGGCAAGGCTCATGTGGAAATGTGTTCGTGTTGCGCGCCGACCTGGTGTCGGCCGAGCTCCGAAGCGTTCTGCAAACCGCGGCGCGAGCGGTGTTGCTGAGTCGGCGCGGGACCTTGTCCGAGCAAGTCAAACGGCTCGAGATGTTCGAGCCGGCCGCCGGGCCGCCGCAGCGACGCATACCCGCGATACGCCAGGCGGATGTCATAATGCCACGGCGCGACCTCGAATTTTTCAACGGGCTTGGCGGTTTTGCCGACGACGGCCGCGAGTACGTGACCACTCTCGGCGAAGGACAATGGACGCCGGCGCCGTGGATCAACGTGATCGCGAATCCGTCGTTCGGCTTCCAGGTTTCGGTCGAAGGCGCGGGCTACACCTGGGCAATCAACAGCCAGCAGCATCAGATTACGCAATGGTCAAACGATCCCGTGTGCGACCGTCCCAGCGAGGTGCTCTACGTTCAGGACCTGGATACCGGCGAGCTGTGGGGACCCACTGCGTTGCCGATTCGTGAAGATGGTGGGCAGTACGTCGTTCGTCACGGCCACGGCTACAGCATTTTCGAGCACACCTCGCACCGAATTTCACTGGAGCTGACGCAGTACGTGCCGTTGGACGATTCAATCAAGATTTCGCGGTTGAAGATTCGCAATCTCTCGCCGCGCGCGCGGCGTCTGTCGGTCACCGCGTACGTCGAATGGGTGCTCGGCACTTCGCGCGGCGCGTCCGCCCCATACATCGTGACGGAGAGCGAGCCCGAAACGCAGGCGGTACTGGCGCGCAACTCTTTCAGCATCGAGTATGGAAGCCGGATCGCATTCGCCGACTTGCGTGGCAATCCAGTTTCATGGACTGCGGACCGAACCGAGTTCCTCGGCCGCAACAGCACGCTCGACAATCCCGCGGCGCTCGCGTCGGGCAAGCCGATGTCAGCCAAGGCAGGAGCCGCGATGGATCCGTGCGCAGCGCTGCAAACCACAGTGTCGCTCAAACCCAACGGTGCGAGTGAGGTCGTCTTTTTTCTCGGTGAGGCGGCGAGCAGACCGGAAGCGATTGCCTCGATCAAGAAATATCGCGCCGCCGACCTCGACGCTGTCCTGACCGCGGTCACGCAATACTGGGACGACTTGCTGGGCACGGTGCAGGTCCGGACTCCGGACCGCTCGATGGACATCATGCTCAACCGATGGCTGCTGTATCAGACCCTGGCGTGCCGCTTGTGGGCGCGGTCGGCCTTTTACCAGGCGGGAGGGGCGTACGGCTTTCGCGATCAGCTCCAGGATGTGATGGCGCTGACTGTAACCCAGCCTTCCCTGACGCGGGAGCATCTGCTTCGCGCCGCGTCCCGCCAGTTTGTCGCGGGCGACGTGCAACATTGGTGGCTGCCACCCTCGGGACAGGGAGTTCGCACGCGGATCGCCGACGATCGCGTCTGGCTCGCGTATGCTGTCGCTCATTATATCGAGGTGACGGGCGACGCCGGCATCCTCGACGAAACGGTCCCGTTCCTCGACGGGGCTCCGCTTCACGCCGGCGAAGTTGAATCGTTTTTTCAGCCCACGGTCTCTGAGCAGCGCGGGACAATCTTCGAACATTGCGCGCTTGGGCTGGACCAAAGCCTTGCGGTGGGAATCCACGGAATTCCGTTGTTCGGATCGGGCGACTGGAACGATGGCATGAATCGCGTTGGCGAGGCGGGCAAGGGCGAGAGCGTCTGGCTCGGATGGTTCCTCTACACGACGCTGCAGGAATTCGCGCCGCTGGCGGAGATTCGCCGCGAAGATGCGCGCGCTTCGGCCTGGCGAAGTCATGCGACTGCGCTGGCGGAATCGCTCGAGCGCGACGGATGGGACGGCAACTGGTATCGGCGCGGTTACTTCGATGACGGCACGCCGCTCGGATCGGCCGGCAGTATCGAATGCCGCATCGACTCGATCGCGCAGTCGTGGAGCGTAATCTCCGGTGCCGCGAGTCCGGTCCGCGCCGCCGCCGCGATGGCCGCAGTCGACCAACACCTGGTCAAGCGCGAGGACGGCCTGGTGCTGCTGCTCACGCCGCCGTTCGATCACACTCCGCGGGACCCCGGCTATATCAAAGGCTACCCGCCGGGTATCAGGGAGAACGGCGGCCAATATACGCACGGCGCGCTGTGGTCGGTGATCGCGTTTGCGATGCTCGGCGACGGCGATAAGGCGAGCGAACTGTTCTCGATGCTGAACCCGATCAGTCACGCGAACACGCGCGCCGGAATTCATCGCTACAAGGTCGAGCCTTATGTGGCATGCGCCGACGTGTACTCGATAGCACCGCACGTCGGGCGCGGAGGATGGACCTGGTACACGGGCTCGGCAGGCTGGATGTATCGCGCGGGGGTCGAGTGGATATTGGGCTTTCGTCTCCGCGGCAAAACGCTGTTGATCGATCCATGCATCCCGAGCAAATGGCCGGGCTTCGATATTGTTTATCGATACCACGGGACGCGCTACGAAATCGCAGTCGAGAATCCTCGCGGTGTGAGTCGCGGAGTGAGCAGCGTCGAGCTGGACGGCCAGGCGCTGGTGCAACGCCCGGCTCAAATCAAGCTCTCCGACGACGGTGTCACGCATCGCGTGCGGATTATACTTGGGTGATTTGTGTGATCGCCGAAGGTGCAAAATGAGTCTTCGCCATGCTATTGGTCGCCAGTCCGCGGACGCGGGGTGGATAGCACCGAGCGATGAAAGCAGGCGTTCTTCAATTCTTCAGCTGGCCGGAGCGGCGCGTCGCTATCGAGACAGTCTACGAGCGCGCGCTGAATCGAATCGAAATAATGGAGAGCTCCGGCTACGATGCGGTGTGGCTCGCTGAGCATCACTTCCATTCGTTCAGCGTGTGTCCGTCGGTGCACATGATGGGTCTGCAGGTGGCGGCCCGCACCCGGCGGCTGCGGATCGGAACGGCGGTCTCGCTCGCCGCGTTCTATCATCCGCTGCGACTGGCCGAAGAGGTCGCGCTGCTCGACATCTTTTCGGGTGGGCGCGTGAACTGGGGCGCGGGACGTGGCTTCGATAGAACTGAGTTCCGGGCATTCGGGGTTACACCGGAAGAAAGCGCTGAGCGTTTCCAGGAGTCAGTCGAAATCGTGCTGAAGGCGTGGAGCAATGAGCGGCTGACGCACCAGGGGCGCTATTACAGTTTTGACAATGTCGAGGTCCTGCCCAAGCCGCGGCAAAAGCCGCATCCTCCCGTCTGGCTGGCCGCATCTTCGGAAGAAGCGATAAGGCGGGCGGCGGCGAAGGGCTTCACAATCCTGATGGATCCGCACTCGTCGCATCGCGAAATTGCGCGCAAGCACGAGTTGTATCGCGCGGGACTCGAGTCCGGCGGCCGATCGATTGCGGGACGCGAGATTCCGATCGCGCGGTTCGTTGCGATCGCAAACACCCCGCGCGAGGCGGAAGAAGTCGCGCGGCGCGGCGCGCGATGGGTCGTCGGCTCGTATGCGCATCCCCAGAATGCCGACGCATCGAAGCTACAGGGGATCGATCCGAAGATGCCCGAATCGAGCGCTGATCCTGCCGAACGCTACCTCAATGGCGTGATCATTTACGGGACGCCTGATGCGGTAGTCGACGAACTTACACGCTTGCGGGAGGAGATGTTCCTCGAATATTTGCTTTGCGCGCCTTTGAGCCACGAGTCGTTCACTCTTTTCACCGACAAGGTGCTTCCCCGCGTGGCTTAGGAATGAGATTTGATGCGCGAAGGCGTTCGAGCTACTGCGCACGCTGAGGCGAAGTTTTTTCAGCCTGTTGCTTGGTGGTGTCGGCGTCGCCGCACAGATATTTGCGGTAGACCGACAAAGCGGGGTCTTGCGATGCTTTGACTGTGCTCTTCGGATCGTTGCGCCAATCTCCAACCTCAACGCACATGTACTTGATGTTTTTCGAACAATCGTACGCATCCTTCATGAAACCGACCTTGCCGATTTCCTCGGGTCGCGACACGTTGGAGCTTTCGTTGAAATAGATCAGGCCGTCATCGCCACGGTGGACGGACGCGGGGTCGAGGTACGCGTGACCGGGGTCTCCTTCGAGGTTGAGCGATTTGGTCGCTGGCTCCTCGACCCAACCGTCCTTGCCCGACCACTGCGCTTCGGCGCGATTCGAAAAGACGAGGACCATCAGAATCGCGAGCGTCCAAATCCGATTGCATCCGCGCGATTCCTGCCACCGCGCCGATTCATCCGGGATTTGCATCGTGGTTCTACGTTAGAGCGCCCGGATCCAGTCAGGCGCCCACCTTCTGCACCAGATCAACACCGAACTGTTGCGAAGCGTTCCCGCCGAGCATTCGAGCCATCGTTGACTCCGCGATATTCGCTTGGGTCATCTTGTCGATCGCGTCCCATGCGCTGGTCGTATCCTGATGCGGATAGCGCGAGCCCCACACGATTTTCGCGGCGAAATCCTCGGGCAGCTTGAGAATCAGCCGCTCCTCAGCGTCGAAGCCGAGCATGATATTGCCTTCCTTCCACATCTCTTCGGTATCGGTCCGCACCGGATAGTAGTGCAGGAGCGGAATCGTGCGCGTCGACGCTTCCATCTTCTCCAGCACTTCTTCCATCCACGATGCCTTGCCGTGCGCGACCACCATTTTCATGTTGGGATGGCGCTGCATCACGGTGAATCCGATCAGCGTCGATGCGACGAACATGTGATTGTCGAGCCACGGCGCCAGGATCTGCGCGATCGGATGTCCGAGTGGCGGCGACGCGGTGAAGCCGAACGCTATATCCGATCCACCGCCGGCCGCAGGACCGCCGCCTTCAGCCGCAGTGAACGAACGATGGTTAAGCCGGGTCTTTATCTTCTCGAAGAAGGGACCGTGCGAAGTCCACTCCGGATTCCACATCCCGACAGCAGGATGCACCGCGACGGTCGTGCCCAGGCTCTCCAGCTCTGCCCACAGCGGATCATAAATCGGATGCGTGAAGTAGTGGCCTTCGAGAAACATCGGCCGGATGAACGCGGCGCGAAAACACGGAATCTTCGCGGTGCGGCGAAGCTCGTCGACGGCATAGTCGATGTTCTGCAGCGGAACCATCGAGGCGGCGAACAGCCTCTCCGGCGCGGCTTTGCAGAAGTCCGCAATCCAGTCGTTGTAGGCGCGCGCGAGTGCATACGCGACGTCGGGATCCTCTACCAGGTGGAAGCCCTCGGCGAACCAGGTCGGATAGAGCAGCGCCTGATCGATGCCCATCGCGTCCATGTCGCGAAGCCGCGCCTCGGCGCTCGATGCGCCCGCGGTCGCCGCGTGCCGAGTACCAGGATCGAGCTCGCCGACCTTGTCCCAGGTCATCCCGGGCCGCCAGATCGCGTGACGCGGGATGTTGGGATTCATCGTGTCGCGGAAGACCTTGCCGTTGACCTTCAGGTACGAGCTGTTCTTTCCGTCTTCACGCCACAGCGCGGATTTCCCGAGCGTGCGAAACTCCGGGTCCAGGTATTTGCTCCATAACTCCGGCGACTCGACGACGTGCGAGTCGCTATCAAAAACCGCAAACTGTTTGTGCGCCATCTTCGTCTTCCGCGAGGCCTCTAGTACCTAATCACCGACGCTTCGGGCTTTAGCGATTGCCTGACCTCTTCCTCGGTCGGCCACCAGTCTGGCCGCTCGATCTCGGTGACGCGATCGGCGATGAACTTTTTGGGCGCATCGATCCTGTACAGCTTGCGCGCGTTGCCGCCGAGGAACTTGGCTTGATACGGTTCAGGCAGTTCGCATTTACGCATCGTATCGAGCGCGCGCCAGGCGTCGTCGCCGTCGTGATGGTAGACGTCGGACGACCACGCCAAAATGTTTTCGTAAAATTCCGGCAGACGCGAAGGCGGAGCTTCGTCGCCCTCGAAACCGGTGACGCAGCGCTCGAAGAATGTCTCGCTCGGCAGTTTCTTCAGCGGACGCAGGCGTCGCTCGTTGCGGTAGAGCTTATAGTTCTTGTCGCATTCGTCGAGGATAAAGCTGAGCCACGTCGACGACGCTTCGAAGACCGCGGCCTTCAGCTTCGGAAAGCGGTCGAAGAATCCCGACATCAGCACCAT
The DNA here is from genome assembly GCA_963850125.1 of uncultured delta proteobacterium. Lineage (GTDB taxonomy): Bacteria > Desulfobacterota > Binatia > Binatales > Binataceae > Binatus. The sequence continues at coordinate 127,290 of CAWKKB010000011.1, forward strand.
CACGACCCATAGCGATGCTTCCGCCTGGAAATCCTGCACGTTGATCAGAAACGAATGCGGCAGGCCCGACGAGGTCGCCGTCAGCGAAATCAACTCGGCGCCCGAGTGCTGTTCGGTGTAGCCCGGCGGCTTGAGCGATCCGAAGGCCGGAAACGGATGCATCCCGTAAACCACGCCGGTCTCTTCCATCGCGCGCCACACTCGATCGTATTTGGGCTGAATCGGATAATTGCCCATCGCGTCGATCGGCCGCACCAGGCCGACGCGGCATCCCTTGTCCGCGACGCGATACACTTCCTGCTCCGCGAACTTGGGATCCTGCATCGGCAGCATCGCCGCGAAATAAAGCCGCTCGGGATTTTCCTGGCAGTACTCGTATGCCCAATCGTTGTACGCCTTACACATCGCCTTGGCGCCGACGGCGTTGAGCAGCCACGGGTAGGTGTCGATGTCGGTCGGGATGATCATCACCTGATCGATACCCTGCACATCCATGTCGCGCAGGCGCGGCTTGGGCTCGTAGGAACCCCTATGATCGATGTACTCGGCCTGTTCCTTGGTGAGCGCGGTTTTGGAATTGAGATTGCGGACGTTGAGCGCGCGCTGAATATCGTGCTTGAGACCCGGGCCCGCGAGCGACAACACGTTGACCATCCCAGCCGCTCCGCCGATACGCTGCGAGCCGATCCCCGCACCGCCCTTGCCGTTGACGATTAGCTGATCGGATTCAGGATCGTACCAGATGGTATTTTTCAGGGCTTCGTATTCGTCTTTGGTCAGCCAGTCTTTCGCGCGCTCCCAGAGCCAAGGCGGCTCCGTCACGTGAGCATCGCAATCGAAGGTCGGGAAGTATTTCGTCATGGGCGCGAATTTCTGAATCGGCATACAGCACCTCGGTCGTTGTATTTACGACTACTCAGTTGATTAGCAAGTTACTATTCAGTCTCGAGCCACGTTGCGGGCATCGTGATCGCACCATGATGCGCAAAGACCGCATCGATCTCTTTCATATCCGCCTCGGAGATTGACCAGCCGGTTGCGCCGACGTTGTCGTCGACTTCGCGCGGATTGCGGCATCCCACCAGCGCCGTGCTAATGACGGGGTTCGACAGTGTCCAGCGTAGCGCAAGCTGCGGCAGCGTCTTGTTGTATCGTTTCGCGATCGGCTTCAGATCCTCGACGGCGCGCAGATTGTTGAGAAAGTGATCGGGACCGAAGAGATGCTGAAACAGGTTGATGTTGCCTAGGCTGCCGCGACGCGAGCGCCAGTCGCCTTTCTCGAATGCCGACTCCTCGCTGAGCGTGCCGGTCAGCATTCCGTAGGCGAGCGAGCCGTAGGCCATCACGCCGATGCCATTCTCGCGGCAGTATGGGAAGATTTCCTTTTGCATGCGGCGGTCGAACATGTTCCAGCAGTACTGGACGACGTCGACGCGCCGCGTGCGCGCGCATCGTTCGATCTCGCTCAGCTTGAAGTTTGACAAGCCAACCGCCCTGACCTTGCCCTGCTTTACCAGCTCGTCGAGCGCCTGCATCGGCTCTTCGAATGGCGTGATTCTATCGGGCCAGTGGATCAGGTAGACGTCGACATAATCGGTGTTAAGCGCCTTGAGGCTTTTTTCGATCGACTCGACCACGCGCTTGCGGGTGCTGTCGCGATAATTGGGCGCGTCGGGATAGCCGACGCCGAACTTGGTCGTGATTATGGCTTCCTTGCGGCGCGAGCCGAGCGCTTTCGCCAGCGATTTTTCCGATGCGCCGAAGCCGTACGCCTCGGCAGTGTCGAAGCAATTGATGCCGAGATCGAGCGCGCGGTTAACCGCCTTGACGAACTCGGACTCTTCGATGCTGCCGTAGCCGCCGCCAATCTCCCAGCATCCAAAGCCGACGGCGGAGATCTGAATTCCGGTCTGGCCAAATGGTCGGAGTTCCATATTGCTGCCTCCGCATACCGATCGTTCAAGAGTTCACGCTAGTGCCGAATCAAGTTTTTTTCAATCAAGAAACACCGGCGGCTGTACGCCCGGTATGGCCGCTGGCGTGACGGATCGGCTATGGTCGGTCGGGGAGTTGATCGAGGCGACTCATTCGACGATGGGAATCTCGCGCACGTTTCGTAGGCTGAGCGTTCTGGCAGCGTTGCTGGGGTTTCTGGTCTGGCTCATGTCGTCCTTTTTTGTTGTTGTGGATACATTCGATCCTCGACACCCGCCGACGATCTGGAAGGTTTTGGTTCCTAATCTGCTACTAGCGCTCCCGTTTGTCTGTTTGCCAGCGATGACGGTTTTGTTAGCGGGTTGGGCGGTCGCGAGACTGCAAAATCGAAATTAGGACACTACCCACCGGCTCGATTGGTTTGACGAGTCGATGAAGGGTTCGATAGCCTCTGTTCCGGGACGGCCACAGCTTTCGGATCGAATGGAGGTCGGCGTGGCACGCGCATTCGACATCAAACCTCTCGACGCGACTTTCGGCGCTGTCGTGACGGGCATCAAGCTCGCCGCGATCGACGACGTGACGTGGCACGACCTCTACGCGGCATGGTTGGAGTACGCGCTTCTCATCTTCCCCGGTCAGCATCTCAGTCGCGACGAGCAGGTTGCCTTCGCCCGGCGATTCGGACCGCTGGAGTTCAACCTGGCGGCGCTCAGCAACGTGAATGCCGACGGCACGCTCATCGTCGACCCGGACAACGACGTCCTGAAGGTGCTCAAGGGCAACATGGGATGGCATTGCGACAGCACCTACATGCCGGTTCAGGCCAAGGGCGCCGTGTTCACCGCCGAGATTGTGCCGAACTCCGGCGGCGCGACCGGCTGGGCTGACATGCGGGCCGGATACGATGCGCTCGATGACAATCTGCGCGCGAAGGTCGAGAGCCTCACCGCACACCATTCGCTTTACTACAGCCAGTCGAAGCTAGGGCATAAGCCGAAGGCCGGCAGCGCGTATAGCGGCTACGGCTTTCACGACGGCCCCGTTCCCTTGCGTCCGTTGGTGAAGGTTCATCCCGAGACGGGCAGAAAGTCGCTGGTGATCGGCCGCCACGCGCATAATATTCCGAACGTGGACCAGGCAGAGTCCGAGCGGTTTCTGCAGGAGTTGGTGGATTTCGCATGTCGCCCGCCGCGCGTCTATCATCATAAGTGGACGGCCGGGGACGCTGTGGTGTGGGACAATCGCTGCCTGCTTCATCAGGCCACGCCGTGGGACATGACCAAGCCTCGGATAATGTGGCACAGCCGTATTGCCGGTGACCCCGTGAGCGAGGTCGCTATAAATTATCCCGCTGCCCAACATGTCGAGGGCAAATCTCTCGCCTAACGGCCCGAAAAGGAGTGAACGATGTACGACCTGATTATCCGTAACGGCACGATCGTCGATGGAAGCGGGATGCCACGATACAAGGGCGATGTCGGGATTGAAGGCGGCAAGATCGCTGCGATCGGGAAAATCCGCGAGAGCGCGCGCGAGACCATCGACGCGGACGGGCACATCGTGTCGCCCGGCCTGGTCGATGCGCACACGCACATGGATGCCCAGGTTTTCTGGGACGCGTTGGGGACCTGCTCGTGCTGGCATGGCGTCACCTCAGTGGTGATGGGCAACTGCGGATTCTCGCTCGCGCCGTGCGGCGAGAAAGACAAATTGCTCGTCATGCGAAATCTGGAACGCGCCGAGGATATCTCGCCGGAAGCGATGCAGGCGGGAATCAAATGGTCCTGGACGACCTTCGCGCAATATCTCGACGCGGTCGATCGGCTGCCTAAAGGCATCAACTACGCCGCTTACATGGGGCATTCTGCCCTCCGCACCTACGTGATGGGCGAGCGCGCGTTCGACGAAGAAGCGACGACCGAGGACCTTCAGCTGATGCGGGAGGAATTGCGCGCCGGCGTTCGAGCAGGCGCGATCGGATTCACAACCTCGCGCACCAGCAATCATCAGACGCCCGACGGCCGGCCGGTAGCGAGCAGAATCGCGAACTGGAACGAAGTGCGGCAACTGGTTGGAGTGATGGGCGAGTTGGGCGCCGGAATTTTCGAGATCGCGGGTGAAGACACCGGCGCCGAAGGTCCACGCGTCGATGACTATCTCGGCCGCTTGAAGGCGCTCGCGGTCGAAAGCTCAGTGCCGGTGACATTCGGGATGTTCAGCTCGCGTCGTGCGCCGAACTATTGGCGCCGATATTTCGCGACCGCGGACGAGACTGCAGCCGCCGGCGGGCGCATGTTCGTCCAGGTCCACAGCCGCTCACTCAACGTGTTGCTGTCGTTCGAAACCAACATGCCGTTCGATCGAATTCCGGCGTGGCGCGAGATTCGCAAACTGCCGCTGGCAGAACAGGAAGCCGCGCTGCGCAATCCGGAGACCCGGCGCAAGCTGGTGCAAGCTGCCAGCGAGCGATCGCGTAGCGAAGAGCGCGCGGTTGGTGCGGAAGCGCGCGGCGCGAACTACAACTGGATCTTCCCGCTCGATCGGCCGACGCCGCCGTATCGATCGATCGCCGAGATCGCGGCCGCGGAAGGCAAAGATCCAGTCGATGTCATGATCGATCTTGCGCTGGAGAAAAATCTCAAGAAATTTTTTCTCCAAACTCTGGTCAACGAGAACCAGGATCACGTTCTGGAGATGATGAAGCATCCGCGGTCCGTGGTGACGTTCTCCGATTCGGGCGCCCACGTCTCGCAGATCATGGACTCGTCGTTGCAAACCCACGTCCTGAGTCATTGGGTGCGGGAGAAGGAAGCGCTAACTCTCGAGCAGGCAATCCGGCTGCTCAGCTTCGTCCCGGCCTATCACTGGGGTTTGAAAGGACGTGGATTGCTCCGCGAAGGTAACTTTGCCGACGTGATCGTTTTCGATCCGGACCGGATCAACCCGCAGTTGCCGGAACTGACCTACGACCTGCCCGCGGGCGCGCGGCGGCTGAAGCAGAAGGCCGACGGATTGCTCGCGACCGTCGTCAACGGCCAAGTCGTCCTGCGGAAGAACGAGCATACGGGAGCGTTGCCCGGCAAGTTACTACGCGGCCCAATGGCGCCAGCGTAAGCTGGCTATCTGGTCGCATCATCGGATTCATGGGGGCCGCTGAGGGCCCCCTCCTACCCAACCCTTCTTAATCGGGACTTGCGGCCATTCGCGTTCGCCGACAGGGTTCCCTACTCGCGGGCCTGCTTGCGATTGGCTTCTAGAGCCGGGGACGCGCGATGGTTTGACTTTTTTGATTTTCTTTGAGATAGCGGAAGATACCGCGCATGGCACATTTGATGCGTCGAATCCTTCAGCGGAAAAACGGCAACGATTAGCTTCGCCATAAGAAAGTAGAAACGAGTACCCTGTAAAAATTCGTTCATAACCTGCGACTGAGCGACCTGACCATCGCCCGTCGAACAAGGAGGTAACCTCGATGCCGACCAACGGTAAGGACCCTGTGGTTCATATCCTTTGGATCAACGCGGGGCTTTCCTGTGACGGCGACTCGGTTGCGCTAACGGCGGCGATGCAGCCGAGCGTCGAGGACATCGTGCTGGGCACCCTTCCGGGCCTGCCCAAAGTAGAAGTGCATTGGCCGCTGATCGCGTACGAGACCGGCCCCGTCGGTCATAAGACCGACGACTTCATCGAATGGTTCTTCAAGGGCGAGCGGGGCGAGATCGATCCGTTCGTCCTCGTCATCGAAGGGTCGATCCCGAACGAGGCGATCAAAAAAGAAGGCTACTGGTGTGGCTTTGGCAACAATCCCGCGACCGGCCAGCCAATGACCACCAGCGAATGGATCGATCGGCTGGCGCCCAAAGCCTTGCTCGTGCTGGCGGTGGGAACCTGCGCGACCTACGGCGGGATCCACGCGATGGCCGGCAACCCTACCGGCGCGATGGGCGTGCTCGACTACCTCGGTTGGGATTGGAAATCGGGAGCCGGCATACCGATAGTTTGCGTGCCAGGCTGTCCCATTCAACCCGACAACCTTTCCGAGACCATCCTATACCTGCTCTATCAGGCGACCGGGCAGGCGCCGATGATCCCGCTCGACGAGGAGCATCGGCCTCAATGGCTCTTTGGTCAGACCGTTCACGAGGGATGCGATCGCGCCGGATACTATGAGGGTGGCGACTTCGCCGGCGAATACGGATCGCCAAAATGCATCGTCAAGCTCGGCTGCTGGGGCCCGGTGGTGAAGTGCAACGTGCCCAAGCGCGGATGGATGGGTGGGATCGGTGGATGTCCCAACGTCGGTGGGATCTGTATCGGCTGCACGATGCCCGGCTTTCCGGACAAGTTCATGCCGTTCATGGACGAGCCGCCGGGCGCGAAAGTATCCACCCGCATGTCGAACGTGCTTGGGACCGTGGTTCGATCGCTACGATCGTTCACCCTCAACACCCTCGAGGATGAGCCCAAATGGCGGACCCGCGGTAAGGAACTGAAGACCGGCTACCGTCCGCGATGGTAGTTGCGGCGCCAACCATCCTTTTAGTGCACCGGCAAGCTGACTAGCTCGAAGGAGAATTGAGATGGCGACGAAGACGACCGATGGCCTGGTCGAAATGAATTGGGATCCTATCACCCGAATCGTCGGCAGCCTCGGAATTTATACCAAGATCGATTTTGGCAAGAAAAAGGTCGCGGAGTGTTATAGCACCTCGTCGATATTCCGCGGCTACAGCATCTTCATGAAGGGCAAGGATCCTCGCGACGCGCATTTCATCACGAGTCGCATCTGCGGAATCTGCGGCGACAATCACGCGACTTGCTCCTGCTATACCCAGAACATGGCGTACGGCGTGAAGCCGCCTCATCTCGGCGAATGGATCGTGAACCTGGGCGAAGCGGCCGAGTACATGTTCGATCACAACATCTTCCAGGAAAACCTGGTGGCGGTGGATTTCTGCGAGCGCATGGTGCGCGAAACCAACCCCGGCTTGTGGGAGAAGGCGGTCAAGGCCGAAGCGCCGGGAGCCGCGGCGCACGGCTATCGCACCATCGGCGACATCATGAAGGCCGTCAATCCGCTCGAGGGCGAGTTCTATCGCGAAGCCTTGCAGGTCAGCCGCTACACCCGCGAGATGTTCTGCCTGATGGAAGGCCGCCACGTGCATCCCTCGACGCTCTACCCCGGCGGCGTCGGCACGGTGGCGACGATCCAGCTATTCACCGATTACCTGACGCGCCTGATGCGCTATGTCGAGTTCCTGAAGCGCGCGGTGCCGATGCACGACGACCTGTTCAATTTTTTCTACTCCGCCATGCCCGGGTATGAGGAGGTTGGAAAGCGTCGCATCCTGCTCAACTGCTGGGGCTCGTTTCAGGATCCCGAATACTGCAATTTCAACTATCGCGATATGACCGAGTGGGGACGCAAGATGTTCGTCACGCCCGGCATCGTGGTCGACGGCAAGCTGGTCACCAACGACCTGGTGAAAATCAATCTCGGGATCCGGATTTTGCTCGGTCATTCCTTCTACGAAGATTGGGCAGGTCAGGAAATGTTCGTCACCAAGGACCCGCTCGGCAACCCCGTCGATCAGCGGCATCCGTGGAATCAGCACACAATTCCCAAGCCGCAGAAACGGGATTTCGACGGCAAATACACCTGGGTCATGTCGCCGCGATGGTTCGACGGCAAGGATCATCTCGCGCTGGACACCGGCGGCGGACCGATTGCGCGTCTGTGGTCGACGGCGCTTTCGGGCCTGGTAAACAACGACTACGTCAAGGCGACAGGCAACAGCGTCCAGATCAATCTGCCCAAGAGCGCGACCAAAGGTCCCGTCACGTTCGAGTGGAAGATTCCCAAGTGGTCCAACACTATCGAGCGCGACCGCGCCCGAACTTACTTCCAGGCTTACGCCTGTGCCTGCGCGCTCCATTTCACCGAGAAGGCGCTGGCCGAAGTGCGCGCGGGTCACACCAAGACCTGGGAACAATTCAAAGTGCCCGACGAAGGTATCGGCTGCGGCTTCACGGAGGCGGTGCGCGGAGTGCTGTCGCATCACATGGTGATCCGCGGCGGCAAAATCGCGAACTATCATCCGTATCCGCCGACACCGTGGAACGCGAATCCGCGCGATATATATGGAACTCCGGGACCTTACGAAGACGCGGTGCAGAACACTCCGATCTTCGAGGAGAACGGCCCTGACAAGTTCAAGGGCATCGACATCATGCGCACCGTCCGCAGCTTCGATCCGTGCCTGCCGTGCGGGGTTCACATGTACGTCGGCAAGGGAAAGGTGCTCAAGAAAATCCACTCGCCCACGATGATGAATACGGTGGACGACTGATTGTGGGTTCCGGAGACCAGGGAAAGCTGCGCGAACTCGGCGAACGAATCGAGCCGCTGCTCGAGGAAGTTCGCTCGATGGCGAGCCCGCCGGTCTGGGAACGGGTCGAGGAAATCGTCCGCTCGGTAGTCCAGCTTTACGGCGAAGGTCTCAAACGGATCGACCAGATCGCGGGCGCAGACGGCGCCGCGGGAGAGCGTTTGCGCTCGCAACTTGCCGCCGACGAGCTGGTCTCGAGCCTTCTGATACTGCACGGGCTGCATCCCAAGGACTTCGAAACCCGCGTGCGCGAGGCGCTTGAGCGGGTGCGGCCTTACCTGGGCTCGCACGGCGGCGACGTCGAAATCATACAACTCGACGCGGACACCGGACTGGTGCGGCTGCGCATGAAAGGCAGCTGCGACGGATGCCCGTCATCGCTGCTCACCGTCAAGCTCGCGGTCGAAGGCGCGATTAAGGAGTCGGCGCCCGAGGTGTCGAAGATCGAAGTCGAAGGCATCACCGATCCGGGCCTGGCCGCCGCCCTCAAATCTTCACGCGATCAATCAGTCGACATCGAACCGACCTGGGTTTCGATCGGCGACCAAAACGGATTTCCCGACAGCCATCTGATTTCATCCGAGGCGATGGGCTCGCGAATCGTGCTCTGCCGCGTCGAGGGACGCCTGTACGCCTACCGCGACGCTTGTCCCGCTTGCGGCTCGCCGATGGGCGGAGGCAACGTCAATGGCAGCCTGATGGTTTGTCCATCGTGCAACAAGAATTATGATCCGCGGCTCGCCGGCCGCTCGACCGAGAGTCGCGGATTGCATCTTGAACCAGTGCCGCTGCTCGAGGATTGCAACGGGGTGAGGGTCGCGATCGCTTCTCCGCTGATGAGTTGATGGGAGACCAGCATGCCTAGCTACCGGAACGGCAGAATCATCCCGGCTGCGCCGAATGCGTTGAAACGCTTTCTTGAGCCCGGACTCAAGCGGCGCGCGGGCGAAGCCTGCGAGATGTGCGGACAGCCAATAGTCGAGCAACATTCGCACGTCGTCAACGTCGAGAGCCGAACCCTCATGTGCACCTGCCGCGCGTGCTACCTGCTGTTCACGCACAGCGGAGCGGCGCAGGGAAAATATCGCGCGGTGCCGGATCGCGTCCTGAGTCTCAATTCGTTTCGTCTGAGCACGGCCGAGTGGGACGCGATGCAAATTCCGGTCGGGATGGCGTTCTTCTTCTACAACTCCAGCATGAAAAAGGTCACCGCCTTCTATCCGAGCCCGGCCGGCGCCACCGAATCGATGATCCCGCTCGAGGCATGGGAGGAACTCGTCACATCGAATCCGGTGCTCCGCGAACTGGCACCCGACGTCGAAGCGCTGCTGATATATCGGCGCAGAGGCGAGGACCGATTCCAAAGCTTCATCGTTCCAATCGACGCCTGCTACGAGTTGACGGGCAAAGTGCGTCGCTACTGGAAAGGATTCGACGGCGGAGAAGAAGTGTGGCGCGAGATCGAAGGATTTTTCTCCGCCTTGCGCGCGCGGTCACGCGATCATCGTGATGGGAGTTCGGCGGTTGAGTGAATTGAACTTTCAGATCGTGGGCGCGCGTCCGGAGCGGCATGCCGCCGTGCCGACGCTCATGTTCGCGCTGAAAATCGAGGAGTCGACCGGTATCGACATCCACAATATCGTGCTGCGATGCCAGATACGGATCGAGCCGATCCGGCGTCAATACTCCCGCGAAGAAGAGGCGCGCCTGACCGAGTTGTTCGGCGAAACTCCGCGATGGGGCGACACGATGAAGCCGTTTCTGTGGACGCATCTGTCGGCCACGATTCCCGGCTTTCGCGGCAAGACCGAGGTCGAATTGCCGGTCGCCTGCACTTACGATTTTGAAATCGCCGCCGCCAAGTATCTTCACTCGCTCGAAAGCGGCGACATTGCGCTGCTGATGATGTTCAGCGGCAGCGTGTTCGAAAGAGGTGAACACGGAATGCAGGTCAGCCAGATTCCCTGGAGCAAGGAGGCGACTTACCGCCTCCCGGTGCAAGTCTGGCGTGAAATGATCGATCACTATTTTCCGAACAGCGGATGGCTCCGGCTCAATCGCGAGACGCTTTCGGATCTGATGAAGTTCAAATCGCGCCGCGCGCTCGCTACCTGGGACGAAGTGATCGAGACTCTCCTGAGTGATTCGCGGGAGGTGCAGCCGTGAGCATCGAGCGCGCCCGCAAGATCGCCGACGCCGTCCTCTACGAAGGATACGTGCTGTATCCGTATCGGGCATCGTCGGGCAAAAACCGAGTGCGATGGCAATTCGGGGTGCTGGCGCCACGCGAATGGAGCGACGCGGGCGGATGCGAGCATTCGTGGTCCCAGACTGAATGTCTGATCGAGGCCGGTCGCGGCGAGTTCGAGATTGCGGGCAAAGTCAGATTTCTGCAAATCCAGCGCCGCATCGTCGAAGAGCTGGTCGACGGCGATACGGACACGTTCCACCAAGTGGAATCGCTCGAAGCTGAAGCGGAACTCTGGACCGGCTGGGACGAAGCCATCGAGCGCGAAGTCGATTTCGTCGAGTCATCAGAATCACCTCACGGCGAACGCCGGGTGGAGTTCGAATTTCCCGCATCCCGCACGAGCGAAGCGATCATTACAAAAGCGGGACGGCACGTCGGCCGATTCGTCCGCGAAACTACCGCCGTTAAGGGAACGATCCGCCTGTTTGCAGAGCGCGTCGAGGAATCGCCCGCGCTGCGCAAGTTTCACCTGCAAATCGAGAATGTGACGCCTTGGTACGACGCCGCCGCCTCGAGGGACGTCGTGATGCGCTCTTCGCTGATCGGCGTCCATTCACTGCTCGAGGCCAAACGCGGCAAGTTTGTATCGCTGATCGATCCGCCGGAGTGGGCGAGAGGCGCCGCGCAGAAATGCTCGAACGTGCACACCTGGCCGGTGATGGTTGGCGAAGAGGGCGACTGCGACGTTGTGCTGTCATCACCGATAATTCTTTACGACTATCCGCAAGTAGCGCCCGAGAGTCCCGGCGACCTTTACGATGCGACCGAAATCGACGAAATACTGACTCTCCGCACGATGACTCTCACCGAGGACGAGAAGCGCCAGGCTCGCGCTACCGATCCGCGTGCCGCGGCAATAATCGATCGCGTCGACGAGATGCCGCCGGAAATCCTTGACCGGCTGCACGGCGCGCTGAGATATCTGCGCGCCGCTACTACAAAGATCGATGCGCAGGCGCCCGCCGAAAATTCCGCCGGGGTCGAGCCGCCGCCGTGGTGGGACCCGGGCGCGGACGCGTCCGTCTCTCCCGAATCCGACAGCGTGCAAATAGGTGAAGTTTCGGTTTCCAAGGGATCCCGTGTGCGCCTGCGCCCTGGCCCGCGACGGTCGGATGCGCAGGACATGTTCCTGGCGGGCAAGACCGCGCGGGTGGAGGCCGTCTACTTCGACGTCGAAGAGAACGAATACCTGGCAGTTACGCTCGAGGACGATCCGGCCGCGGACTTTATGCAGACCCACGGGCGCTTTCTCTACTTCTACCCCGACGAGGTCGAGCCGCTCGAGGTCAATCAATGACGCAGGTGTTGCGATGAACCGGGTGATGGTAGCGGGCGTCGGGAACATTTTTCTCGCCGACGACGGCTTCGGTGTCGAGGTCGCGCGGCGGCTGAGCGCCGAAATGCTTCCTGCCGGCATCGAGGTCGAGGATTACGGAATTCGCGGGATGCATCTCGCTTTTCAATTGCTCGAGGGTTACGACACGCTCATCTTGATCGATGCGGTGCAGCGTGGCGATCAACCGGGAACGATCTTTGTGATCGAGCCTGATCTCGATGAACAGCCGGTCAATCCTGCCACCGACGCACACAGCATGAATCCCGAGGCGGTCCTGGGAACGCTCGCCGCGCTTGGCGGCCGAGTGGGTAGGGTGCTGGTAGTAGGATGCGAGCCGGCGGAGCTTGTCGAGAGAATCGGTCTTAGCGAAGTTGTCAGCCGCGCGGTTGACGAAGCGGTGTCGGTCGTGCGGAAACTGATTGATGAAGTGACGGTTGATCGAAACGAAATCAAGAAAGGAGTCAGAGCCGATGTTTAAGAGACTATTTGCGACCGCGGTGATTCTGGGAGTCGCGTACGTGGTGGTGACGTCGTTGCCGGACATCGCACGCTACATCCAGATTCGCGAGATGTAGCAGCACGCGCGACTCGTTGGGCGCGCGATGAGAGGTTTGCGATGGCGAGATACCGCCTGGTGCCTGAGCGGTCAAAAGTCTGGGCGGATGCGCGTTCGAGCTTGCATCCGATCAAGGTCGAAACCACGGGTCTGGAAGGTTTCGTCGAAATGACGATCGTCGACGGTCATATCGATACCAACGCGCCGGTGAGCGGCAGTGTCGAGCTCGACGCGTCGTTGTTGAAGACCGGCAACTCTCTCTATGATCGCGAGTTGGTGAGTAAGCTCGAGATGCGCAAGTACCCGCGGGTTCGTGGCCGGGTCATCAGCGTCAAGGCGCTCGATTCCGGCACTACGTATCGAGTGCAAGGCGAGCTGTCGCTTCACGGGCAGACCAGTCCGGTTCAGGGCGACGTGCGGATGCGAATGATCGATGACACCACGGTCGAGTTTCAGGGCGAGCAGACGATTGACATCCGCAACTTTGGCCTCGAGCCGCCGAAATTCCTGATGCTCAAGGTTTATCCGGATGTGAAAGTTAGAGGATTGGTGATCGCGCAGCTCGAGAGTTGACGGAGGCAGCCGATGTGTCTCGGAATACCCGGCGAAATCATCACGGCGCGTGACGAAAACGGTTTGCGAGTCGGCAGCGTCAAGTTTGCCGGAATAACGCGGCAAGTCTGCCTGCAGTACGTTCCCGAAGCCGGCGTCGGAGACTTCGTCGTGGTCCACGTGGGCTTTGCGATTTCAAAAATCGATCGCGAAGAAGCGGAGCGCTCTTATCGGATACTCGAAGACTTGGGACAAACTTCGGAACTGACCGACGACAATCGGGCGAGGAGCAGACCGGCATGAAATACCTCGACGAATATCGCAACAGCGCGGTCGCCTCGAGTCTGACAAAAGAAATCGCGAAGACCGCCACCCGTCCGTGGGTCCTGATGGAAGTATGCGGCGGCCAGACTCACTCGATCGTCCGCTACGGAATCGACAGGATGATCCCGGAGTGCATCGAGCTCGTGCATGGCCCCGGCTGTCCGGTATGCGTCACCTCGCTCGAGATGATGGACAAGGCGCACGCAATCGCGAGTCATCCCGATGTGATCTTCACGTCGTTCGGCGACATGCTGCGGGTGCCGGGCTCGCGCGGCGATCTGCTGACCTTGAAGAGCCGCGGCGCCGACGTGCGCGTGGTCTATTCTCCGCTCGACGCGGTCCAGATAGCGCGCGACAACCCGGACAAACGAGTCGTATTTTTCGGGGTCGGCTTCGAGACGACGGCGCCCGCCAATGCGATGGCCGTGTATCGCGCAAAGTTCGAGCACGTGAAAAATTTTTCGATGCTGGTTTCGCACGTGCTGGTTCCGCCAGCGATGGCGGCCGTGCTGCAGGCGCCCGACAATCGCGTACAGGGATTTCTCGGGCCGGGACACGTCTGCGCGGTGGTCGGATACCGCGAATACGAATCGCTGTGCGAACGCTTTCACGTCCCGATCGTCGTCACCGGCTTTGAGCCTATCGACCTGCTCGAAGGAATCCTGATGACCGTGCGCCAGCTCGAAGCCGGCCGCGCGGAAGTCGAGAATCAGTACGTGCGTGCGGTTGCGCGCGACGGCAATCGGCCTGCAATCGATTTGATCGCGAAAGTGTTCGAGGTTGCCGACCGCAAGTGGCGCGGAGTCGGCCCAATCCCGGATTCCGGCTACCAGCTTCGCGACGAGTATCGCGAGCATGACGCTGAGAGAATTTTCGAGGTTGAGTCGATCGCGACGCGCGAATCCGAAACCTGCATCAGCGGGTTGATTTTGCGCGGCGCGCGCAAGCCCTCCGATTGTCCGGCGTTCGGCAAGGAGTGCACGCCGCAGCGCCCGCTCGGCGCAACCATGGTCTCGGCCGAAGGCGCCTGCGCCGCTTACTATCAATACGGCCGCTACCTCGACAGCCGATCTCTCACCAGCGGAACCGTTGTTTCGAAGACGGCGCCGCCCGACCGAGCCGATCGCGACGAAAAAGCGCATCCATAGGGCAGGCAGATGTCATCATCCAACGGCCGCACCATCGAGAGTTCATCTGCGACGAAGTTCGCGCAGTGTCCACTGCAGATCACCGATACGCCGGAAATCCTGCTGGGTCACGGCAGCGGCGGAAAACTGACGTCGCGCCTGGTGGAGCAGATATTTCTCCCGGCCTTCAGAAACTCCGCGCTCGAGCCGCTCGACGATCAGGCGATCCTGACGATAGGCAACTCGCGGATCGCGTTCACCACTGACTCGTACGTGATCACGCCGATCTTTTTTCCAGGCGGCGATATCGGTGAGCTGGCGGTCAACGGCACTATCAACGACCTCGCGATGGGCGGCGCGAAACCGCTCTACCTCTCGCTTGCGTTCATTCTCGAAGAAGGTCTGCCGATTTCCGATCTCGAGCGTATCGTCGCGTCGGCCAAGCGGGCCGCGGATCGCGCCGGGGTCCATATCGTGACCGGCGACACCAAGGTCGTCGGCCGTGGCAGCGGCGACAAGATTTTTATCAACACGTCCGGCATCGGGGCGGTGCCCTCCGGCATCAACCTGTCGTCGCGCAATGTGCGGAAGGGCGACGCGATCCTGTTGTCGGGCACGATCGGAGATCACGGAGTCGCGATCCTGTCGACGCGCGAAGGACTTGAGTTCGAAGGCGCGCTCGAGAGTGACACGGTCGCGCTCCACGAACTGGCCGGCGAGATGCTTAAAGCATGTCCCGAAATTCATGCGATGCGGGATCCGACTCGGGGCGGCCTGGCAGCGACGCTGGTCGAAATCGCGTCGCGCCAGCATCTTGGGATCAATGTCGACGAGACCTCGGTTCCGATTCGCGACACTGTCCGCGGCGCCTGCGAAATCCTCGGACTTGATCCGCTGCTGGTCGCCAATGAAGGCAAGCTGGTTGCGTTCGTTCCCGAAAAGGACGCCGAACGAGTTCTCGCAACCATGCGGCGGCATCCGCTCGGCCGCGAGGCGAGTTTGATCGGCCGAGTCACGGAAGAACATCAGGACTTTGTAATTCTGCGCACGCCGGTCGGCGGCGATCGCGTGCTCGATTTGCCTTTCGGCGAAGCGTTGCCGCGGATTTGCTAGCGGGGAGTTTCGAAAATGTGCCTCGGACTTGTCGGCCGTATCGTGACACTCGCGGCGGAGAATGATCATCCGGACCTTGCGCGAGTCGAGGTCGCGGGCATGACCCGCAACATCAACGTCGGAATTTTGCGCGACGAAAAACTCGTCCCCGGCGATTGGATATTAATCCACGCCGGATTCGCGATGGAAAAAATCGACGAGCAAACCGCGCGCAACCAGATGTCGGCGCTCAGGGACTACACCGGCGGCGACGAGGACCCGGCCGACGAGGATGCGTCGTGAAATTCCTGGTTATCTGGCGAATCGAGATCTCGCTGCTCTCGCGCGACATAATGAAGTCGGTGCTGACGATGCCGGAGTACGCCGACCCGCTGATGAAGCAGGGCAAGGTGATCGCGCGCTACCACATTCCGGGCCAGCACGGCGGCGCGTGGATCTACGACGTCGCCTCGAACGAAGAACTCGACATGTTGCTGGCGCGCTCGCCGGTCTTCAACTACTCGCACTTCAAAGTTTACCCGCTCGCAGACATGGAGCCGCCCATGTCGAAGAAGCCCGGGTAGCAGGGCATCATGCGTCCGGCTGAAACCACGATCTCCCCATCGTTACGCGACCAATCGCGCATCGAGAAGCGCGCGGCGATGCGCATCAGGGTTGACGGAATTGTGCAAGGAGTCGGGTTCCGGCCGTTCGTCTTTGGCTTGGCACAAAGGCTGGGTCTCGCCGGGTCGATTGTCAACGACTTGCGAGGCGTCGCAATCGAGGTTGAAGGCAGCGTCGCAGACATCGCCGAGTTCCGCGCACGACTGGTGAGCGACGCGCCGCCGCTCGCATCGATACAGAACGTCACGAGCGAACCGATCTCGATCGCGAATCGATCCGAATTCGAGATACTGGCGAGCAGCGCTGAAGGCGAGCGGCAGGTTTTGATTTCTCCCGACATCGCCACCTGCGACGATTGTATCCGCGAGATTTTCGATCCGTTGGATCGACGCTATCGTTATCCGTTCACCAATTGTACCAATTGCGGTCCTCGATTCACCGTCGTTCGCGGTGTGCCGTACGACCGGCGCTCGACGACGATGGCCGAATTTCCGATGTGCGCTGATTGCGCGCGTGAATATCACGATCCTTCCGATCGTCGATTCCACGCGGAACCGGTTTGCTGTCCTGCATGCGGTCCGAGTGTGCGTTTGATCGATCGCTGCGGAATAGCGCAGGCTGGCGATCCGATTCGCAAAGCCGCCGAACTGCTGAGAGCTGGAAGAGTCATCTCGGTGAAAGGGCTCGGCGGCTATCATCTCGCGGCGCTCGCGTCGGACGAGAAGGCAGTGCAGCAGCTGCGGTCGCGCAAGCATCGCGAGGACAAGCCGTTCGCCGTGATGGCGCCAAATCTGGAATCGGCACGTGAGCTCGCGACGATCGACGACGTCGCGCAGCGCGCGCTTTCGAGTCCGCGACGTCCAGTGGTTCTGCTCAACCGCAAGGCCGACAGCGACCTGGCGCATTCGGTGGCGCCCTCGAACCGGTTCATCGGCGTGATGTTGCCGTACACTCCGCTCCATCATCTATTATGCGAATCGGTCAAAGCTCCGATTGTTTTCACCAGTGGCAACGCTTCCGACGAGCCGATCGCGTACACCGACGACGATGCCGCGAAGAGGCTCTCGCCCATCGCCGATTATTTTCTCATTCACAACCGGCAGATCCACATTCGCACTGACGATAGTGTTGTGCGTGTTTCGCGAGGGCGCGAAGTTCCGCAGCGCCGTTCGCGCGGTTACGCGCCGCAGCCGATCGAGCTTCCGTTCAACGTGCGGAGGCAGATTCTCGCTTGCGGGGCGGAACTCAAGAACACTTTTTGCGTCGCGAAACGCCAGCATGCTTTCGTGTCGCATCACATTGGCGATCTGGAAAATTTTGAAACTCTGCGTTCATTCCGCGAGGGTATCGATCATTTTCGACGGCTGTTCGGCATCGACCCCGAGGTTGTCGCCTTCGATCTTCATCCCGAGTATCTATCCACGAAATACGCCCTTGAACTGAAGGGCGTCGAGTTGGTTGGAGTGCAGCATCACCATGCGCACATCGCGGCGTGCCTTGCTGACAACGGCGAGCAAGGTCCGGCGATCGGGGTTGCTTTCGACGGGCTAGGGTTCGGGCTCGACGGCACTATCTGGGGCGGCGAATTTCTGATCGCGGACCTGGCGAAGTTTGAACGCGTCGGCCATCTCGAAGCGATCGCAATGCCCGGTGGGACTGCGGCGATCAAACAGCCATGGCGAATGGCGGCGTCGTACCTGGACAAGACGTATGGCGGGCATTTGCCGGCCCATCTCAAGGTTGTGGAGCGAAATGCGAACCAATGGCGTCAGATCACTGCGCTCATGAAGAGCGGCGTCAATTCGCCGCTCACTTCCAGCGCGGGCCGCTTGTTCGATGCGGTGGCGGCGATCCTTTCGGTGCGCGACGCGATCAATTACGAAGGCCAGGCGGCGATCGAATTGGAGCAGCTCGCGGCGATCGGCGAAGAGGACGCGTACGCTGTATCCGTCTCGACCGCAATTCCCTTTGAAATTCATGGCGCAGAGCTGGTGCGCTCAGTGGTGGACGATTTGCGCGCTGGCACTCCCGCGGACGTCGTCGCCGCGAGGTTTCACAATTCGATTACGTTGATGATCGTCAAAGCATGCGTTGCGATCAGAGCTGTGCGCGGATTGGCTCGAGTCGCACTCAGCGGCGGAGTATTTCAAAACCAGTTATTGCTATCGAGAACCGTGCGATTGCTGGAGGAAGCGGGTTTCCGCGTACTGACTCATCGCCAGGTGCCCACCAATGACGCTGGAATAAGTTTTGGACAAGTGGCCGTAGCGGCAGCGCGAGACCGTACGGCAGTCGCGAGGGAGGACTAATTCAATAGGAGCGGTTTTGGGTTTCATGTTGGGTTATGTGCTGGGGGCAAAGGAAGGCCCCGAGCGTTTCGACGAGCTGCGGAAGGCGTGGGAGACGATCGTCAACTCGGAAGAATTTCAGGGGTTGCTCAACACCGGCACCGCTATGTTCATGGGCGCTCTCGAGAGCGGAAAGGCGACGATCGGTGAGACGCTCGGCGGTTTCATGTCCGGGGAAGGGCGGCTTGGCGAGACTCTGTCGAGCTTTTCGAATAACGGCGTCCTGATGGATGCGTGGAAGACGCTTTCGAAGTCACCCGAGATTCAGTCGCTTATCTTGAGCGGAGTCGCGATGGTCGGCGGATTGGTGATGCAGAGGCGCGCCGCCAAGCGGTCGGAGTAACAGCAGGGGCCGCCTAATGCACGAGCTGGCGATCACTGAAAGCATCGTCGAGAGCGTCGAGGATCATGTCCGCGGAGCGAAGGTTCTTCGGGTGGTGCTGGTGATCGGCAAGCTCTCCGGCGTGGTGCCTGACGCATTGCGCGCATGCTTCGAAGTTTGCGCGGAAGGGACGGTGATGGAAGGCGCAGCGCTGGACATCGAAGAGACTCCGGGACGTGCTCGATGTCGAGACTGCCAGGCGCAGGTCGAGTTGCTCGACACGATAGCACTGTGCCCGTGTGGAAGCGCGAACCTGGCAATGCTCAGCGGACAGGAATTGAAAATCCGATCGGTCGAGGTACTTTGAAATGTGTTCCACCTGCGGATGCTCTGACGGCTCCGAAACGCGCTTGACCGTGTTCTCCGGCGAGCACAAAGCGGCCCACTCTCATGGCGATGACGGTCCTCAACACGACGATCATCATCATGATCATGCGCACGGAGGACACGAGCACCACCACTATCATGATGAAGCGCACGAACATTTTCATGAGCACGGACCGGCGAACGCATTGTCGCGCACGCTTCAGCTCGAGCAGGATATTCTCGCCAAAAACAATCACCGCGCCGAGCACAACCGAGGCTGGCTCGAAGGTCGCGAGATCGTGGCCTTCAACCTGATGAGCTCACCGGGGGCGGGTAAGACTTCGCTGCTGGAGCGCACGATTCGCGAGCTGGGCGCTGAAATTCCAATTTGCGTTATCGAGGGAGATCAGGAGACCACGCTCGACGCGGAGCGAATCGGCGCCACTGGATGCCGTGCGGTTCAGATCAACACCGGCAGCGGATGTCATCTCGACGCCACGATGCTTGCCGATGCTTTGAAGCGGCTGCAGCCGCCGTCGGGATCGGTTCTCATGATCGAAAATGTGGGCAACCTCGTATGCCCCGCGCTGTTCGATCTCGGCGAGAGCGCGAAGGTCGTGATCGTCTCGGTGACGGAGGGCGAGGACAAGCCGCTCAAGTATCCGCATATGTTTCGCACGGCCGATCTGATGCTTCTCAACAAGATCGACCTACTGCCGTACGTGCCCTTCGATGCTAATAGATGCATCGCGTATGCGCGCCAGGTCAATCCCGGGTTGAAGGTGCTTCAACTCTCCGCATTTAAGGGCAACGGTATGGACGCGTGGTATTCGTTCCTGCGCGAGCGCAAGGCCGCGCAGTTCGCGTGATGCGGCACCGTCATCCGGCCGCGGATAAGACTCGCGAGCCGCACACGACCGGAATCGTCATCCACTGGGCGTGGCGCTACGACCTTTTGCTCTGGGTGATGTCACTCGGCAGAGAGCGAGCGCTTCGTCAAAAGCAGATCGATTTGGCCGGCATCTCGACGGGTGAGTCGGTTCTGGATGTAGGGTGCGGCACGGGAACTCTCGCCATCGAGGCAAAGCGCCGCGTTGGGGAGTCGGGAAAAGTACATGGGATCGATCCGTCGCCCGAGATGATCGCGAGGGCAAAAAAGAAAGCGAGAAAGGCGGCGCTCGATCTAACGTTCGACACCGCGGCAATCGAGGCGATTCCGTTTCCCGATGCGACCTTCGACGTGGTCTTGAGCACGGTGATGCTTCACCATTTGCCCGACGAGGCGCGCCATCAGGGCATCCGCGAGATACGACGCGTTTTGAAGCCGGGCGGTCGGCTGTTCGCCGTCGATTTCGGAGGCGCGAAAAGCGAAAAGCATATCCGCATCGCGCGCCACTCAAACCATGCTCATTTTGACATCCGCCAACTGATTCCCGAACTGAACGAAGCCGGGCTCCGCGCAGTCACGAGCGGTAAAGTGGGATTTCGCGACTTGTGGTTCGTCAGTTCGACGGCGCCAACAGGGTGACATCGACTGATTCTTGGTGCACACTAGCGCGCTAGTGAGTCACCACAGTCTAGGGTTCGATCGCCAGCGCATTCTGTTTCGAAGCACCTTTGCGGCCTGTGTCATCAGCGCCCTGGTCTTAATCTGGGGCCACCGCTTCCCGCCAATTTCGGATTACCCGGACTGGGTGTTTGAAGGTTCCATCGTTGCAGAACTCATTCATGGCAAGTCGCCAGCTTCCTACTCGTTCAAACACTATCCGGTCCCTTATTCTGGGACCGTAGCGACGCTCGGAGTGCTGGATCTGATTTTTCAGCCGGAGGTGTCGGGAAAGATCGTCTTAAGCCTTTGCATCATGCTGCTAGCTCTTTCGTCGACCTACTTGCTAAGTTCACTAAGCGACGACACCGAAAATCCTCTCCTGCTGATCCCACTATTGTTTCTGCTAAACACCTTCTTCTTCTGGGGAGAGCTAAACTATCTGTTCGGTCTGTCATTTTTCTTTTTCTATTGCGGATACTTGTTCCGTCGAATCTACAGATCGGAGCCGATTAATTATTGGCTGGTCGGCGGCGCATCAATCGTCATGTTCTTTTTTCATATTCTGCCATATGCGACCGCGATTCTTGTCACGCTGACACTTATGTTTGCCGAATCGCGGACCGAGTTGCTTAGGCCTTTCCTCACCTCCTTTGCGCCATCTATGGGACTAACAGTCTGGTACGCGGTTAATCGAGTCTCTCTGCGGCGAATCGGCCCAGCCTGGACATTTTGGACGCCGCATCAATTTGCGGGTCGCTGGATCGCGGCTTTCTCCCCCTTTCCAGAATTTCTCCCCTGGCTTGGAATTCAAGCTGCCTGGATGAAAGTATTTGCCTTACTCAATCTGCTGGTGGCGGCACTTCTGACTCTGATAGTGCCGCTGTGCTTGTTATCGCTGGGAAAGATAGGTCGAAGGAACTTCGGAGTGCTTGCATCCGCGATAGTCTGCGGAGTCGCTGTTATCGTTTCCGGGTATGAGTTTGAAGGGATGGTAAGTCCAGGCGAAAGGTTTCTCTATCCGGCCGTGTGGATAGGATTGTGCTGGCTTATTGGCGCCCAGCTACCTGCTCGCGCCTCCGCAATCAATCGAGGCTTGACCATAAGCCTGATAGGCCTGTTGGTTTGTCAGGTCGTATTCATGCAAATCAATGTCGGAGCTGTATCGAATGATCTTGCGGCACTCTACTCGAACTTACGAGCGGCGAATTCTTCAGCCGAATTTTGCGCAACCTATGAGACTTACCTCCGGCAAAGTTGGGATCAACCGCATCGCAAGGGCTTGGATGTCCTTCTGACAAATCATGCCAGTGTACCTCGACTCCCATACTACCTATACGTCGAGAGGAACCTCGACGCGGCGATTTTTCAGATGGGGATTCTCGACTACTCAGGCCCCGGCGATAATGAGGACCTTTGCAAGATGCCGTGACGAGTTACGACGGCTTGCTTTCGAGCGTTGGATCGCGGACCAGGATCCCTTCCCTGTAGAGACCGCGAATCTTATCTGCCGGCATCTTGAGTAGTTCGCTCAGTACGCGCTCGTTGTCCTCGCCTAGGCGCGCAGAACGCACTTCGGTCTTATCCGGCCACGCTGAAAACTTTACCGGCACAGCTGGAATTGCGACTGTCCCCAGCAATGGATCCTTGACCCATCGAACGGTCTTGCGCTCGTTGAGGTGCGGATGCTTTACGGCTTCGTTGACCGTCAGCACGGGAGCGCATGGAACGCGCTCGGCGTCGAGCACTGCGATGGCGTCGTCGCGGCTGGGAAATTTCGAGAGCCAGTTCTCGATCACATCTCTGAGCTGTTCCTTATTGTCGCGGCGCCCACGTGCATCTTTGAAACGGGGGTCAGTCGCGAGTTCGGGCATCCCGAGCGCGCGCACGAACTGGGGCCATTGATGCGGCGTGGAAGTGATCTGAACATATTGATCGCCGCGGAAATGAAAAATCCCGGTAGTGCCGCCATCGGGATGCAGCGAACCACTGCGCGTAGGACGGAATTTGTCGCCGCGCAGCGACACGATCGGCACGGTTTTCTCGTGCATGTGAAAATAGGTGTCCAATAGCGACGCGTCGAGGTACTGGCCTTCACCCGTGCGCTCGCGATGCAGCAGCGCGAAGCCGACAGCCATCGCGGCAGCAACGCCAGTGGAAACATCGCCGATAGCCATCGTAGTCAGGGCCGGCGGACCGTCAACCTGCCCTATGCCATCGGTTACACCTGCGTAGGCTTGGCCGATAAAATCGTAGCCGGCTTTGACTGATAGTGGGCCGGTCTGCCCAGCCATCGAAATCGAGCACATGATAATTTTCGGATTGACTGCCTTGACGTCCTTGTAGGCAAATCCTAGCCGGTCGATTACGCGCGGCGCAAAGTTCTCAACCACGACGTCGACCTGCGGAATCATCGACATCACGATCTCTCTCGCTCCCGGTTTCTTGAGATCGATCGCGAAGCTCAGCTTCGAGTGATTGTGCTGCAGGTAGTAGGTGCTATGACTCGAGCCCTTGTATTCAGGCGCGAGCGACTTAAGCCCGTCGGCGCGGACGCGATCGCCAAACGGCGCGAGTTCCAGCTTGATGACCTCGGCACCCATCTCACCGAGCAGTCGCGTGCAGGTAGGTCCCGCTACGAACTGGGTGAAATCCAGAACCCGGTAGCCTTGCAACATTTGCGGCTTGTTCGCCATTAGTCTGTCCTCTCTCCCAGTCTGTATACCACGTCGGCGGTGAGAGCGGTAATCGTCAGAGCCGTAGCAGTTGGCGTGCGGTAGCTCCAAGGATTTTGCTTTCGTCGCCGGGATCGAGGCCAAGCGCTTTGACTTCTTCCACCGGATGCGCAAGGCCAGCGGGCAAGGGATAGTCGGTGCCCACGACGAATCGACCCGCGCCATAGGTCTTCACGAGATGACCCAGCATACCGCGGCTATGCGCGATTATATCGAAGTAGAACTGATTTGCGTAGCTTGACGGCGGCCGCGGAATTGCGTTGCGGCACTCCGGCACAAGCCGATAACCCATGTCCAGTCGTCCTACCAGCGCGGGCAGCGCACCGCCGGCGTGATAGAGAACGATTCGCAGATTCGGATGGCGCTCGAGCACGCCACCATAAATCAATAACGCGGCGGCGAGCCCGGTGTCGTAAAGATTGCCGACCAGGTTGCCCAGAAAATATCTGGAAAGCGCTCCAGCGGGCGCGGCTTCAAATGGATGGATGCAAACTACCATCCCCAGCGCCTCCGCCGCCGCCCAGAAGATCTCGAAATCCGGCTCATCGAGCTGACGTTCGACGACTTTCGGCGGAATCTCGACACCGCGAACTCCCAGCTTCGCGGCACGTTCCAATTCCCGTGAGGCGGCGCCTGGATTCTGCATCGGGACGCTTGCCAGCGGCACGAAATGATCGGGATCGCTGGCTCCCAGAGCCGCCATCACGTCATTGTTGACTTGCGCGATCGCAAGTCCGAGAGCGGCCTCGACATCGGGATACATCAGAAACGGGACGCACGATACGGCCTGCGCACTGATGCCCTCGCGATCCATATCCGCGATGCGCGCCTGCGCGTTTGAAATCGGGCCGTCAATTGGCCGCATCGCCTTTTCCTGGATCAACAGAAAGCGGCGGCCATCGCGCTCGACGGTCCTGGTGGCGAAATGCTTACCTTCACGCGCCAAAAAATCGATTATCTCGGGCGCGATGAAGTGATTGTGCATGTCGATGACATCCATCGCATCCTCCGATGTGATCGCGGAAAGGCTGGTTACAGAATGAAGCTGATCTTGCCGTGTGGCCGCAGTGCCTCATTATCGAGGATAGCTCTTCGCTCGCGGATTTTTAGTTCGTTGCCCGTACGGACGAGTTTGTAGTCGTAGTGCCCTATGTAGGTATCGACCGATTCGTAACGCATCCTATGCACCGCAAAGTTGGCAGTCACGAGAATGTTATCCCCGTCAGTGCCGACGACGCGCACGTTCGCTATAATCCGCCGCGTGCGCGAGCGCGGATTCTCCGACCATGCAGCCTTGCCGAGTAGCTGTTTTACGCGCGATCGAATTCTCACCGCGTCGTCTGCGATGATGAACAGCGTATTTCGCGAATCTCCCTCGGGAACATCCGTTGGCGGGATTTCGTAGGTTGCGTCTTCAGTGAGAAGGCCTTGCCACTCGTCGAGCCGCCACTCATCAAGTAGGGCAGCCTCCTTGTAGAATAGGTCTTCCACTTCCTGGCGGGTAGGCAGTTCGACGCTACTCATGCTGCTTTCCTTGCGCGCTTGAGCTGGGGTTCGGTCATGAGTTGATTCCATCGACGCCAGAATGCGCGCATCTGCAACTCATCGGTGATCGACGGATGCTCCCGCTTCATCCCGCGCGAGATATCCGACCATCCGACTTCACGATTGGCAAAGCCGCGCTGACACGACTCGAGCATCTCGACGTCGTCTGGCGTGGCGAATCCTCCAGGACCGAGGAAGGTCAGAAAGTTGTCGAGCCGCAGCGCGGAGTCCTCAGCGCTCTCGTCCGCCGGCGCCAAGGCCCACGCGTTTACTTCCATATAATCCGGCGAAACCGGATAGAAGGTCCGAACCGTGATAGCCATGATGTCGTTGATAACGAGATTCGGGAAAACACCGAGGTTGCGGCTGGTCTCGCAGATGCGTCGCGCCCGCTCTGGTCCAAAGCGCGTTTCGAAGCGACGCCGGACTTCTTCGAAGTGCGGCTTGCGATGCTCGCCGAATGGCGCGACCCAATGCGCGATAGGACGTCCCCACGCGCTTTGGTACTCGACTACCGCATGCCCATTCCCGAGATCGACAGCCTTCTGATAGATCGGAGCCGCAACATCGCGGCCCCTCATGTCGACACCTATGTCGCTCAGGAAGCTGAAGTACCGCTGATGGGTTGGCATACCGTGATAGCCATCATAGCTATTCTCGACGAGCAGCTTCCAGTTAGCGCGCGCGCTATAAGCCTGCTGGCCGGAGACAATCTTCATACCTAGCTCAGACTGATCGGCAACCAGGTCCAAATACTCTCGCGCACCTGCAAGGTAGTCATAGAGGCTATCGGCCGCGGGATCGAAACACGCGAAAATAAATCCGCGATAGTTATCCACTTGAGGCGGAGAAACCAGGGCCATGTCGTCGCGCTTGAAAGCCTCGCTATAGGACTCCTCGCCGGGTACCCCTACGAGTTGGCCGCGCGAGTTAAATGTCCAGGCGTGATAGGGACACTGGAAGGTCTTTGCGTTGCCGGACTTCTGGCGGCATACCAGCGATCCGCGATGGGTGCAGGTGTTGAGTAAGACCCGCACGACGCTGTCGTCGCCGCGCACCAGGATCATCGGTCGCCCCGCGACGTTGCGCGAACGATAGTCGCCGGCGTGCGGAACCTCGGACTCATGACCGACATAGATCCAGCACTTGTCGAAGACCCGGCGCCTCTCATCGGCGAGACACTCCGGATCGGTGAACGCGCGCCGATTTACGCGGAACAATCCCGCGTCCTGATCGTCCACGACGTAGCCCTCGGCTGATTTCTCCATGATGTTCTCCTGCGACTCGCTCTGTCCTACTTGTCCGACGGATTCCACGCCCAGTAACGCGCGATCGCGCCGGCGTCGACGCGAAGATCGGTTCCGGTGATCATGCCGGCGTCGTCCGACGCCAGAAATACAGCCGCGCGTCCGTAGTCACTCGGGCTTGGCAGTTTCTGCATCGGCACGCTTTTTCGGAACGGTTCGAAAGCATTCTTGAGTTGATCGCTACTGCGGACCTGACGGCCCCATCGCGCGGCGCGTTCGAGCGACTCCGATGGATCGGTCGCCGTCGGCGTGAGGCTGTTGACGCGGATGCCGTGCGCGACCAGTTCCATCGCGGCCGATCGCGTGAAGTTCAGCAGACCGCTCTTGCCGGTGCAGTACGCGATGTTGTTCGGCTCGCCCTGGTGGCCCGCAGTCGAGATAATATTGATGATAGCGCCTTTGCGCTTCTGCTCGATCATCGACTTCGCAACATGCTTGGTGAACAGGAACGTGCCGCTGAGAATGATCTCGAGCTGGCGCCGCCATTCATCCAGCGGCATGTCGATCACACCCTTCTTGTTGAAGATCGCGGCGCTGTTCACGAGGATGTCGACGCCGCCAAAATGCTCCCGCGCCGCAGCGACCGCGGCAATCACCTGGCGCTCATCGGTAACGTCACACGTCACCGCAGTCGCGCGTCCTCCGGTGCTCTTGATGTAACGCGCGCAGTCGGCTGCATTTTCGGCGCGCGCGTCGACACAGACCAGCGCGGCGCCCTCGGCCGCGAGACCTTCCGCGATACCGCCGCCGATATTCGTGCTGGTGCCGGTTACCAGCGCCACTTTTCCATTTAGCTTCATTTGATTAGCGCGGCGGCGGCGCCGTCAGAAAACATTTCGACGAATTGAAAATCCACGTGTCGATGAATTCCGTCTCCGCCGGCTTACGTTTCAATTCGGCGAGCACTCCCGCGAGGCACATCCAGTTGAGGATTTCCTGCTGACCGCTTGCCTCGACCGATGACGCTGGATAGTTCCGCCACGCGTCGAAATTGCCGGCGCGCAACGCCTCGAACAGAGTCCGATCCGCGGGCGTGTCCGGATAGAGAAAGTTATTTTTCGCAGTGAGGAACGCGTGCGACCAGCCCGACGACGCCATCAGCGCGACCCTCCATGGACTCTTCGCAAAAATGCGCGCGGTTGCGGCGCCGAGATCGAATAGTCGGCGCGGTGTCGGCGCGGGCGGATCAAGCTGCGCTTCCGATGGCGGATTTTCAAACACCGGCAGGCCACCGCGCTGCGCGATCACTTTGCGCCCGTAGCAATTGATCGCAAATGGAATAATCGGATACGGAAAACCTTTCCGATCGTAATCGAGATACATCACTGCGTTGGCGAAAGCGTGGCCGAGCGGATGATGTAGTGGCTTGTACGAGTAAGCTGTGTCGAAACCAGCCTCGATCAAACCGCCGGCGAGATATTTGGCTGCCGCGACGTTGCCCGCCGCATGAAACTTCTTGTCGGGCCCATCATGCCACACGTTGTGCGCAGGCGGCGCGAACTCGAAAGATTCGTGGGCGTAAATGCAGTAAGGCGGAATCACATCCTCGCGGAAATTTTCGTACTGGTCATCGCCCCACACCAGGATGAAGTCGGGACGAAACTCGTCGATTTGCGCGCGCGCTTTGCGCAGCGAGTGCAAAAGCCGCTCGCGATGCACGTGCGCGGCGCTGGTGCCCTCGTCGTTGCCCCATTCGGCGCGCATCGCTTCCGGCCAGCCCTGCGCATCACGAAATTTTTCCGGCAACTTCGGGTTCTGGAGCATCCGCTTCAGAATCCATGACATCGTTTCGTCGCTGCCGGCCAGAGGCGGGTAGTGAGTTATTCCAACTGCGAGAATCTCACCCATTGCATGTCCTCCATCGGCCGCGTCAGGCTCGGCCGGTCTCATCGTGAAGGATCCGTTTCTCGTATAGCGCGGCGATGCGGTCCGCGGAATACCCCAGCACACTCGAAAGTACGCCCGCGTTGTCTGCCCCGAGCGCGGGCACATAGTTGCGCGCCTCGGCCGTGGAGTTGCCAAACTTGAACGCGGGATTCGGCACCTTAAGCGGCCCGGCGCCGTCGTCGATCACGCTGAAACTGCCGCGCCGCGCGAGATGCGGATGCTCGAGCGCCTCGCGCACAGTGTAATACCGCGAGCACGGAACGCTGCCCTCGGTCAGTATCGCTTCGCACTCTGCCATGGTCCGGGTCGACGCCCACTCGTCGAGCATCGACATGAACCACTTCCAATTCGCAGCTCTGCCTTTCGCCGTGGCGAAGCGCGGATCGTCCAGCCATTCGGGATGCCCGACCGCGCGCGCCAACGCCTCGTAGTTGTTCGGCTTCACCGCCGCAATCATTACGAATCCGTCCTTGGCCCGGGTTGGCTGAAAAGTATTGGTCCGCCGGGCTGGCGGAAGCTGCGCTTCCTGGAACTCATAGATGAGCATGCCGAGCAGGCCGTCCATCATCGCCAGGTCGATGCAATCGCCGTGGCCTGTGCGCTCGCGCGCGAGCAGCGCCGACTGAATCGCGCCGAACGCGTAAGTCCCTCCCAGCACGTCGCCCACGTAGATGCCGGTGTTGAGCGGCCGCTCGAGGCCGTCCTGGTACCCAAGGTTGACCAGGTCGAAACCGCTGGCCGCGTGGAGCATCGGAGCGTAAGCGCTGCGCGTCGCCCACGGCCCGCTTTGGCCGAAGCCCGAAATCGAGCAATACACGATTCGCGGATTCATCGGCGCCAGCGTGGCATAGTCGAGTCCCAGCCGCTGCATCACACCCGGCCGCGAATTCTCGACGACCACATCTGATTTTGTCGCGAGCTCGCGAATCAGCTCGCCGGCTCCGGCCTGGCGCAGATCGATCGCGAGGCTCTTCTTACCGCAATTCAGATGAGCGAAGTACGCGCTCTTGCCCGCGCGAAGCGGCGGTTGCGTGCGGATGAAGTCGCCCTCGGGCGGCTCTACCTTGATCACCTCTGCGCCAAGATCCGCGAGCAGACGCGTGCAACACGGCCCCGACACGATCGTCGTGAAGTCGAGCACCCGCACGCCGCCCAGGATATCGTTATTCATTGGCGGCCTCGGCGCGGTCCTTTTCCTTGACCAGCGACAAATAGTGACGGTTGAGTCGTTCGAGATGCTGTTCCATCTCTTTCACGGCGCCGTCGCTGTCGCCCGCTTCAAAATGCTTCATGAAACGCCGGCGCGAGGGCAGTACCCACGGATTTCGCTTTTGCCCGATCGCCCGGATGAAGTGCTGCATGACGTCGATCAGCGCTTCCATCACGATCACCATGACCGGATTTTTGGTCGCGCGCGCTAGGATGCGATGAAAATCAAGATGGATCGCCGCCTGATTGTAAAAATCGATATTCTCGCGCGCGGCTTTCGCGGCGGCTGCGATGTTGGCGTTGAGCGCTTCGATATCCTCCGGCGTCGCGCGCTCGCATGCGGCGCGCACCGCGCTCGATTCGATCATCACCCGCGCCTCGGTCAGATGCTCGGGCTGAATCGCACCGAGGTGGAACATGTCGCGCAGCCCGGTGATTATCGCGTCCCCGGTGCTTTCGCGCACGAACGCGCCGCCGGTCGCGCCTTTCTGCAGGCGCAGCAAACCGGCATTCTCTAGCGACCGCAATGCCTCGCGCAGCGTGTTGCGCGACACCCCGAATTGTTCGGCCAGCACGCGTTCAGGTGGCAGCCGATCGCCTGCCCTTAGCCGGCGATCGGAAAGTTCCTTGCGAATTTGATCGGCGATTTCCTCGAAGGCACGCAGGTTGCGGATGCGGCTGAACTCCAGGCCGCCCGGCGTCGCCACCCGGGCCGGCTTGCGCTTGACATCCGCGTCGCTCATATGCTCCATTGGTTGAACCATTGCTATCCTGAACTGATGCCTCAGAAATGTCAAGCGCGAACTGAATCGAAATCCACGACGGAGGAATGAGCGTTGATCTCTTTTGAACTTACTGAGGAACAGAAGCTCGCCCAATCGATGGTGCAGGAGTTGGCTGGCTCGCAGCTGCGGCCGGCTGCGCGCGGCGCCGATGACCGCGAAGCGATCCCGTCGTCGATCCTCGACCAGATCTGGGCGACCGGAATCATCCAATCGCAAGCTGATGCGACCGCTCGCTCGGCCACGCTCAACGCGCTGCTGCTCGAGGAACTTGCGGTTGCGGACGCTACTTTCGCAACTGCAACCGCGGCGCCGATCGGATTTCTCGGCGCGGTCGCTGACCAGGGCTCGCCTTCGCAGAAGAAAAATCTGTTGCCGATGTTCACCGGAGACAAATATCGATGCGCGGCGGTGGCAATCATGGAGCCGGATTTCGCCTTTGACGTTTCCGCGATTCGCACCACCGCAATCAAGACGCGGGACGGCTATCGCCTGTCGGGTATCAAGGGACTGGTCCCGTTTGCGGCGAATTGCAGTCACTTTCTCGTGGTTGCGCACTGCGACGACGCTACGGACGCATTCATCGTAGAACGCAACGCGCGTGGCGTGAGCGTTGGCGGGAAGAAACCGAATATTGGATTGCGCGCGCTCGAAATGGCTGCGGTCAGTTTCAAGGATGTTGAACTGCCTGCCAGCGCGCGCCTCGGTGAAGGCGCGGGATGCGACGTTCAGCGGATCGTCGACTCGGCGCGCACCGCTCTGTCCGCGATCATGACCGGCACCAGCCGGGCCGTGCTGGAGTTCGTAATGCCGTATACGAAGGAGCGCGTGGTTCATGGCGATGCGCTCGCGAAGAAGCAGACGATCGCGTTTCGTCTCGCCGATATGCGGATCGAGACTGACGCGATGCGCTGGATGACCTGGAAAGCCGCTTCGATTCTCGAGCAGGGCGGTGACGCCACGCGGCAGGCGCAACTTGCGTACACCTACTGCGGCGAGAATGCGATGTGGATTGCCGATGAAGGCGTCCAGATGCTCGGGGGCCACGGCTATCTGCGCGATAACCCGGTCGAGATGTGGTATCGCGACACGCGCACGGTGTCGGTGCTGGAAGGCGCGGTCGGAGTTTAGTTTTCGAATAGAACCACGAGGACAAAGCAATGATAGACTTTCAACTTACTCCGGCTGACGAGAACGTTCTGAGCAAAACGCACGAGCAGGCGCTGATCGGGCGGCGCTACGCGCGCTACTACGACAAGCACGAAGACGAGCTCGAGCCGGCGGAATTTCCTGAAGCGAACGGTTTGCCGAACCCAATTACCCTGGCCGAAGAAGGACTCAACGGAAGCAGCGGCTCGCGGATTCTTCATTCGCTGGTGATGCTCGAAATTTACTGGGGCGGGATAGCGCTGCATCGCAGCAAGTGGGGACTCGGCAATACCGTGCTCAAGACGGTCGCCACGCCCGAGCAGTTCGAAAAGTGGAAAAATCACACGATCGCGATAGCGATTACCGAGCCCGGCGCAGGCTCGGACCCGGCGAACATCCGAACCACGGCGACTTTCGATCGCGAGACCGGCGAATGGATACTC
Organism: uncultured delta proteobacterium; assembly: GCA_963850125.1. Classification (GTDB taxonomy): domain Bacteria; phylum Desulfobacterota; class Binatia; order Binatales; family Binataceae; genus Binatus. Next base: position 159,118 of record CAWKKB010000011.1, read on the forward strand.
AATGGCGAAAAGATTTTCATCTCGCAAGCGCAGTCAGGTGACGCCGCGATGGTACTGTCGCGGTTCATCGCGCCGGACGGAAACCGCGGCATGACCACCTTTCTGGTTGAAAAGGGAACTCCTGGATTCACCGTCGGGCCGCAGCTCAAGAAACTTGGCATCCGCTCGCACGACACCTGCAACCTGTTGTTCGAGAATTGCCGGATTCCGGAATTCAACCACATCAAGGGCGATTTCAAGTCGACGATGTCGGTGTTCAACGACTCGCGCCCGATGGTCGGCGCGATGGCGCTGGGCGTCGCGCGCGCGGCGCTGGATTTCACGCGCGAAAAGCTCGCGGAGCGCGGGATCGAAATCAGCTACCACGGCGGAATGCGGAGCCGTTCGGCAGTGGTCGATCGGTTCATCCGGCTGGAAGCCATTTTCGAAGCGGCGCTGCTGACGGTGCTGCGCTCCAAGTGGCTCGAGCAGCAGGACGTGCCGCCGAAAGTGGAAGCGTCGATCGCGAAAGCGGCGGGCGGCAAGGCCGCGCGAAAAATCACCCAGGGATGCATCGACTTGCTTGGCCCCGAGGCGTTGTCGGAAGACCATCCGCTGGATCGATGCTTCCGGGACGGCCGCATCTTCGACATTTACGAAGGCGCCGGCGAAATCCAGCGGCTTATCATTGCGCGCTCAATCCTCGGCTACACGGGCCGCGATTTGAGGTAGGGGTCGCGCTGCTATCTGTTCGCTAGCGGCTCGAGGCGCGCGGCACCTCGTTTGGGCGAGACGTCCTTGCCCCGGCTGTGTACCCAGACTTGGGTAAATTCTACTCCCAGCAGGAAGATCAGCGCGGAGTAGTAGGTCCATAGCAAGATCACAGCCAGGGAGCCTGCGGCTCCATAGGCGCTGGCCTTGCCCGCGTGCGCAAGGTACAGCCCGATCAGAAATTTTCCGACCACGAACAACACGGCGATAAACACGCCGCCCAGCCACACGTCGCTCCATCGCAGTTGGACGTCGGGCATGACCTTCAGAATCGCCGCGAAAACTATCGCGAACATGATCAAGGAGGTGAGAATCTCGCCGGCATGCGCGGCGCCGGAGAAAGGAATCATGTGCGCGAGTGCCGAAATCGCCGAGCTCGCGGCCACCGATACCATTGCGAGAACCCCGGCGCCGATCAGCAGAAGAATTGAACGAATGCGTTTCATCGCAAAATTTTTCAGGCCGGACCCGACCACGCTTACTTTCCACGCTTTGTTGAGACACAGCTGAAGTTGCAGCAGCACGCTGGTCGCGGAGAGGATCAGCCCGACCACTCCTGCTGCCGTCGCGACCAAACCGGCGGCACGGTTGTTAGCCACGTTGCTTACCATGGTCTGGATTTGCGCAGCGGCCTGCGGACCCATGGCGCCGCTAAGCTTGGATTCGATTTGGCCGCTGGCAGCCTTTGGACCTAAAACGAGGCCCGCAATGTAGATGACGATCAGCAAGAGAGAGGGCAGCGAGAACAGGGTCGCATATGCGAGCGCCGCAGCCATCGATGGACATTCGTCTTTGGAAAAATCGCGAAACACCTGCTGAAGGAATTTCTTTGATGCCAGCAGGTTCGGCGACTCATCCAGGAATCTGAAGGGCGCCATTTGATTGCTCATCGAACTTTCGGCCTCCGAATTGGTTTCGTCAGAGAGTCAGATCTGTCCCCCGACGAGCATTGGACGTCAAGCTGACGGGTTAAGACAGACCTCGTGCGCGTTCAAACGGAATCCACGAACGACGTCCCCCGGGCCGCATCTTCGATATTTACGAAGGCGCCGGCGAAATCCAGCGGCTTATCATTGCGCGCTCAATCCTTGGCTACAGGAGCCGCGATCTGAGGTATATGGCGCACATCTTGAGTCCGCTTTTCCATGGACGCAGTTGTTGGTTTTTACTAATCTGAAAACCACAGGAGGAAGAGATGAAACCAGCACTTCGTATCGCACTTGTCGTAACCACTATTCTCTTCTTGAATGGTTGGTCGCTAACGGCGCACGCGCAGGGTAGCAAGTACACCGTCAAGACGGGGTACCTCACTTGCCATGAAGCTTCGGGATGGGGATTCGTCCTCGGATCTTCGCGCGAGCTCAGATGCTCCTACTCCAGCAACGGCGGAAGAGTTGAATATTACACCGGAAGCGTTTCCAAGTTCGGCGCTGATATCGGTTACCTCAAATCAGCGGTTATCTTGTGGGCGGTCGCCGCTCCCACCAAGGATCTCAAGCCCGGCGCGCTGGAGGGTCATTACGGCGGCGCGACCGCAAGCCTCTCGCTCGGTGTGGGTGCGGGTGCGAACGTGCTGATCGGAGGCTTTGATCAGTCGGTCGCTCTTCAGCCAGTGTCCGTCGAAGGGCAGAACGGACTCAATGTTGCCGCCGGAATCGCGGAGATGACTCTCAAGTACCGCGGCGAGAAAGCGCCGCGCTGAAGAAACCTGGCCGGCGCCTCACCATCCTGAGGCTTGCAGCCATGCGACGGCGCTGGTCAGGTCAAATGAATTTGCCAGGTCCATCAGGTCGACGATCTTGCTGACGTCGTCCATCGGGAACGATCTGCCGGCCGGGAATATCGGCTCGACCCGGCAGTAGCGATTGCCGAGGAGTTGCCGGCATTCGAAATCGGCAACGCCTACGCTGCCGTCCATCATCACGTTCAAGATGGGCTTGATCCATTTTGCGTCGCCCCAATCGTGATCCTGTCCAGCGACGTATTGCAGCGACGCGCCCGTACCGACCGACAGTAGCTTGATCCCGTCGAGCGTTGTGCGCTGGTCGGCTTGATTGCGCCCGTCCAGCGCCTGCGCAATTGCGGCCATACTGGGGTTATTGGCAATCACGCCTCCATCGACATACACGCCGTACGATGGGAAGTAGGTGGGCGCAGCGCTGGTGCACATGGCGACATCAACCGCCAGCAATTCGCCATCGCTGTCGGCACCCGCAAAATTGTGGAAGAACTTCGGGTTCCATGTACGCACGGAGGCATCCGCCTGATTGTCCAAACTGAACGACGCGATCAGCACGCGCGGTTTCAAGTCCTGGAGTTTCTGAGCGCCGAAGGTCTCGAGCAGAATCTGCTTGAGATTCACGTTGTCGTACTTCGAGCCGCTGATGCCGCCCATCTCGACCACATTGTGCGTCCACGAGGAATCAAAAATCAGCTTTCCGTTGGTAACGTAGAGGTCGCGAATCTGCGCAGGAGTCATGCCGGCAGCCAGACCCAGGGCGAGAATCCCGCCGGTCGAGGTCCCCGCGAACATCGTGATCGTGCCGGGTCGATCCTGCAGCAGGGCAGGATACGCGCCCAGGAGCCGGTTGAGCAGAACGGCAGTCAGCACTCCACGGATTCCACCGCCATCGCAGGACAGTATTCGAAAGTTGGGCATGAGGACTTGACCTCCCGATCGGCTTCGGACCGCGACCGCCTGAATACAACAGCAAGACAGGAAGTTTATCCGCAATCTGCGCGCGCCGGTCAACCAGGATGTAGGTCTATCGTACTGTTCGTAATTGAGGTCGTACGAGCAATCGCGTTGGGCCATCAGGCAGCTTGGGCGCGGCGACGACGCTCGACGCCAGAGATTCGAAACTGAACGCGCATTCCTCCGCGCGCGAGCATGTTGACCAGCGCGTCGATGCTGAACAGGTCGATCTTGCCACGAATGAGATCGCTGATCCGCGGCTGGGTGACTCCAAGGAGGTTTGCCGCCGCGCGCTGCGTCAACTTGCGAGCGCCGATGAGACGCCTAACTTCGACCATCAGCTCAGCGCGAAGCCGCAAGCTCTCGGCCTCCTTGGGTCCGAAGCCAAGGTCCCGGAATACATTCCCGCTGGAGCGGTCAACCTTCATCGACATATCTCTTTCCTGCGCCGTCTTTGGAGCAACTCGCTGAATCGGGATTTGCCCAGTTCCAAATCATAGCCGGCCGTTTTTCTGCTCTTCTTTTCGAAGGCATGGATCACATAAATTGCTTCTTCAAACTTTGCGACGTAGAAAACCCGGTGCTCCAGTTCAGTGTGCACCCTAATTTCTTGTACTCCAGCGCCGATCGACGGCATCGATTTCCAGTCCGAAGGCTGCAGGCCGCATTGGACGACGTAGAGTTCATATCCCGCGCGCTGCCGTGCTTTCCTGGGAAAGTGTCGCAAATCGTAGCGAGAGGATCCCAGCCACAGTAGCGTCTTCGGCATCTTCAATCAGAGAATATACAAAGTCTTGTATACCCGTCCAGCTGCTTCGTTAGTCAGTTCAACGGACCGATTTATGTGCCGCGAGTTACGGGTGCAGCCTGAATCTTTCACCAGGCGGTTTTCTGGACGATTGCGATGTTGTTACTAATGATGCCGGGGGCGCTTTTATATAGTCTCGGCGGAACCATGAAGAGGGTTGAGGAGGCATTGCTGGAGGCAGCGAGCGGAGCCGGCGATACAGGTGCGCAGGCGTCCGACGAAGTGCTCGCGGTTTTGCGCCGTTTTTGGGGATTTGAGAGCCTGCGGCCGCTGCAGTTGGATGCCATACAGGCCGGGCTCGAGCGGCGCGACTCGTTGGTCGTGATGCCGACGGGAGGCGGGAAATCGCTCTGTTACCAGGTGCCGCCTGCGGTAGCGGGACGCACCGACGTCGTGGTCTCGCCGCTTATCGCGTTGATGAAGGATCAGGTCGACGCGTTGCGCCTGTCAGGCTATCCGGCGGCCGCGCTCCATAGCGGGATGGATCAGATGGAGGTTCGTGACGTCGAGCGCGAGCTCGCCGGCGGGCGGCATCATCTTATATTCGTCGCGCCGGAGCGGTTGCTGACCCCCCGATTTCTCGATCTCGCGGCGCGCCTGAAAGTCTCCAGCTTCGCGATCGATGAAGCGCACTGCATCAGCCAGTGGGGGCATGATTTCCGGCCCGAATATCGGCGGCTTGCGGAACTGAAGACGCGTTTCCCGGGCGCGAGCATTCACGCATACACGGCGACAGCGACCGAGCGCGTGCGCGGCGACATCGTCGAGCAACTTGGGCTCAAAGACCCGGCGGTGCTGGTCGGTTCGTTCGACCGTCCCAATCTACTTTACCGGGTGCGTCCGAAGCTGGATGTGAACGCGCAAATTGCGCAGACGATCCGGCGGCATAAAGGGGAGGCGTCGATCGTTTATAGCATCAGCCGAAATGACACCGAGCGAATCGCTGCGTACCTGGCGTCGGAAGGTGTGCGCGCGGCAGCATATCATGCCGGAATGGACGCGGATGAGCGCCGGCGTACGCAGGACCGCTTCGCTGCCGAGGAAATCGACGTTGTGGTGGCGACGGTGGCGTTCGGGATGGGAATCGATCGCAGCGACATCCGATGCGTGATCCATGCGGCGCTGCCGAAATCGATCGAGGCCTATCAGCAGGAGACGGGCCGCGCGGGCCGCGACGGCTTGCCCGCCGAATGCGTGCTTTTCTACTCGGCAGCTGACGTGATTCGCTGGCGCAACCTGATGGAACGGAGCGCCGAAGAGTCGGCCACTCCTGCTGAAGTGTTAGAGAGCGGAAAGCTGCTGCTCGAGGAAGTGCGCCGCTTTGCGACGGTGGTTCGATGCCGTCATGCTGCCCTCTCTGCGTACTTCGGCGAAACTTACCTGGGAGCAAGCTGCGGCGCGTGCGACTTTTGTCTCGGCGAGGTGGAAGGTGTTGCGGATTCGACGGTGCTCGCGCAGAAGGTGCTGTCGTGCGTGGCGCGCGTAGAGCAACGCTTCGGCGTCGAGCACGTCGTGAACGTACTGAGCGGAGCGAGCAGCGAGCGAGTCCGGCGATTGGGCCACGAAAAACTTTCCACTTATGGCCTGCTGAAGGACCTGCCGCGCAAGACCTTGACCAACCTGGTCTATCAGTTGGTCGATGCCGGACTGCTGGAGCGCACGCCCGGCGATCGCCCGACGCTGAAGTTGAACGCGCTGTCATGGGAAGTGATGCGCGGGCGACGCGCGGTCACTCTGCTGCAGGCGAAGGAGTCCAAGTCGAAAAGAACACGAATCGAAGAAGAGTCGTGGCACGACGTGGACGAGGCGCTGTTCGACAGCCTGCGCAAACTGCGGCGCGAAATCGCTGCCGAGCGCGCCGTGCCAGCCTACGTGATCCTCCACGACGCGACGCTGCGTGAACTCGCCAGCGTCCGTCCCACGACGGTGGAAGCGCTGCGTTATATCCGCGGCTTCGGCGAGAAAAAACTCGGCGACTTCGGCGCGCGCGTAATCGAATGCATTAAGTCTCACCACTAAATTCCGGACGGCGTGTGCCATAACTTTTTTCGTCGGCTAGCATCGCCGTGAAATGTCCATACTTGCGAGCGGCGCGATCGACACCGCGATGCTCGGCTCGATTCTCAGTCGAGTGCGGGCGCAGGCGGCGGCCGACCCGCTCAGCAATCCGATTCTACTGTTCGCGCTCGATCTCACGTTGCGGATGGACCGCGGCGAGATCGATCTCGATGGTCTCGAGAGCATCGTCCAGCATCTGACTGCCGAAGCGTTTGCCGACCGCGCCGAGCGGCTCAAGAACTACCTGGGTGAGACTGCGATCGCGCTGAACGAGCGCGCGCTCGAAGATCTGATCGAGCGCAAGGCGCGCGAGGGCGGCTTCGAGGAATTTCGCGCGGCTGTCGCGCGCACCGTCTTCGGCGTGGTCTTCACGGCCCATCCGACGTTTTCGATTTCGCTCGAGTTGGCGCGCAGCCTGGCCGAACTGGCGACCTGCCAGACGGTCGAGGGCGTGGCTCTAGATCAAGCGGGACGGAACCAGCGGATGGAAACAGCAGCGCGCGTCGAGCATCGGCCGCCAGACGAACTGTCGCTCGAGGTCGAGCACGCGTGGGTGACTGAGGCGCTCAACCATGCGCATGACGCGCTCGAGGGCGTGCATCGGACGGCGTTGCGGGTGGCGCGCAAGCACTGGCCCGAGCAATGGACGAAGCTCGCGCCCCAGCTGGTGACGCTGGCGTCGTGGGTCGGATACGACCAGGACGGACGCACCGATATTACATGGACGCGGACTATCGCGGCGCGCCTGGCCGATAAGCTTGCGATGATCGAACGCTACATCCGAAAAGTTGACGTGCTCGAGCGCGCGTCCAGCGGCGATTTCCTGGCGGCGCTGCAACCGCTTCACCGGGTGCTCGCGACCGCGAGCGCGACCGTGGCCGATCAGATCGAATTGCTGGCGGCGGCTGAGCACGATCCAGCGGCGACCGCGGCGTTTAGCCGCGCGATGGTGTCAGGACGCTCGGATGCGCTGGTCGAGACGGCGCCACTTGCCGCCTCGCTCGACGCTGCAATTCAGGCGGCGCCGGATGACGAGCGGCGCGAGGCGATCGCGCTTATGCGCGCCAGCTTGAAGACCCATGGGCTGGCGCTCGCGCATATTCATGTGCGCCTCAACGCGTCGCAATTGCACAACGCGGCGCGGCGGCTGGTCGGACTCGAGACGGAGCCGAACGATCCGGCGAATCGCCGGTCATACTTCACGACCATCAATGACCTGCTCGGGCGCGTGCGTCCGGTGGCGATCAGCTTCGAATCGCTGATGACAGAGCGCGCATCGGCCAAGAGGCTGATGATGACGGTGGCGCAGGTCGTCAAGTTTATCGACGCCGACACGCCCATCCGTTTTCTGATTGCGGAAACCAAGACCGGCTTCACGCTGCTGACCGCACTCTACTACGCGCGCATGTTCGGAGTGGACGATCGAATCGAGATTTCGCCGCTGTTCGAGACTGAGGATGCCTTCGAGCGCGGCGAGCGCGTGATCGATGAGGCGCTGAAGAGCCCGCACTATCGCGCGTACCTGGAACAGCAGGGTCGACTGGCGGTGCAATTCGGATTCTCGGACTCGGGGCGATTCATCGGGCAGATGGCGGCGACGTTTCGAATCGAGCGCCTGCGTTTGCGGATCGCGCAACTGCTCGAGCGTCACGGACTGGCCAAGCTGGAAGTGATCCTGTTCAACACGCATGGCGAATCGATCGGCCGCGGTGGACATCCGTCGACCTTAGCCGACCGCTTGCGTTATGCGGCGCCGCCGAACAGCCGGGCGGAGTTCGAGCGGCGGGGAGTGCGCGTGAAGGAGGAGATAAGTTTCCAGGGCGGCGATGGCTACCTGCTTTTTCTTGCGCCGGCCGCGGCGACCGCGAGTATCCGGCAGATTCTCGGCTTCGCATTCGACGTGAGCAACGAGACCGGCAATGATCCGATTTATGCGGCGCCGGACTACACGGCGGAATTCTTCGCGACGGTGCAGCAGGAGTTCAGCAACCTGGTCGACGATCCTGACTACGCGGCGTTGCTGAGCCTGTTCGGCGCGAACCTGCTCTATCGGACCGGCTCGCGGCCGGTCGCGCGCGAGGTCGAAGAATGGGGACGGCCGTCGAAGATCGAGCATCCGTCGCAATTGCGCGCGATCCCGAACAACGCGATTCTGCAACAGCTCGGCTTCATGGCGAACACGATTCACGGGATTGGGCGCGCGATCTCGAAGGATCCGGAACTGTTCCAGGCCATGCGCGAACGGTCGGCGCGCTTTGGCCGCGCGATGCAGATGGTGGCGGCGGCTCTTGATCGCACCGAGCTCGACGTCCTGCGCGCATATGTGAATACGCTCAATCCCGCGATGTGGCTGAATGGGGCAGGGCGCGCGCGGCGTCCGGCGCGCACTAAGGCGTTGCGCGAGCTGGCGCGCGTTACCGGGCAGCTCGATCAGCACGACCGGCTCGCGCGGCTCGTGCGCCGGCTGCAGGCGGATCAACTGTGGCTGCTCGATGCAATCGAGCCGGCCGAGACGGTGCAACGGCGGCGGTTGATCCTGTTGCATGGAATCCGGGTCGCGGTGATCCAGCGAATTTGCCTGCTGGCAACGGAGATTCCAAATTTCAGTCCGCAGCTTGGGGTGACGCGCGACGACCTCCTGGCGCGAATCCTCGAGCTGGACGTGCCGAGCGCGGTCGAGCGGCTGCGGCGAATTTTCCCCCATGAGGAGCATGCCGCGAGTGCGCCCGACGATTTTGGTGAAAAATCGCAATATCGGCCGGACTCCGCATTGTCGTACGAGATCGAGCACCGCAACGTGTTCGATCCGATGCTGAAACTGTTTGATCTGGCGCGCCGAATCGGGACTGCGATTACCCACGAGATCGGCGCTATCGGCTAGGCGCTTGAAAATAACCTTCCCCTTGGCTCGGAGCCACCGCATGGCAATACTAAAAGTTGTTTTATCCTACTAGCCGCCAGGATGGCGCGGCTGAGGCTGATCGGACAGCTTCGGGGGAGCGGATGCGAAAACACATCGTCACAGTTGCGCTGGCGGTCCTGCAAATTTCATGGAGTGCTCCGTCGTTTGCCCAAACTGGAGCGTGCAGCGGGATGACGGTGGGGCAACTCACGAGTCTGAACGGGTTTGTTCCGTTCGAGTCGAGCAGCCTTTGGAACACGGATATTTCCGACGCGCCGGTGGACTCGAATTCGGCCAACATCATCGACTACATCGGATCGACGGTGACGCTGCATCCGGATTTCGGATCGGGCACCTACGCCGGCCATTCGATCGGCATCCCGTATCAGATCGTGGCCGGCACGCAGGCGAAAGTTAACCTGAACCTGGCGCATACGGGGACGAAAGCGATCCCGGTCCTATGCCGATTCCTGCTAACGCGTTGATCGAGGGCTATCCTAGCCCCGGCAACGGCGATCGGCATGTGTTAGTGCTCGAGAAGGATGGCTGCTGGCTCTATGAGCTGTATAACTCCCACAAGCTGAAGAACGGTAGCTGGAGCGCCGACTCGACTGCCATCTGGGACATGACGATCGATCCGCAGCGTCCTTACACGTGGACCTCGGCCGACGCGGCCGGCTTGCCGATCTTCGCGGGACTGGTGCGCTACGATGAAGTCGCCGCCGGCGCTATCAATCACGCGATCCGCTTCACGGTGCCTGTCACTCAGCAGGCCTTTACTCCGCCCGCATCGCATTGGGCCTCGTCGGTGACGGACCCTGACGCACCTCCGATGGGAACGCGGCTCAGACTGAAGGCCAGTTTCGATATCTCGAGTTTTTCGCCCCAGAACCAGGTGATCCTCACGGCGCTAAAGAGGTACGGAATGATACTCGCCGACAATGGGAGTGCTATCTATCTTAGCGGCGCGCCCGATAGCCGCTGGAACAACTCCGATCTACACTTACTCACAACAGTGACGGGAGCGGACTTCGACGTTGTGTCGACCGGCCCGGTCTATACGAATTCCGATGTGCCAACTGGCGCTAGTCCTATAGTGAGTGCTTTCACGGCAAATCCCACTCACATCGCAAAAGGAAAGGCGGTCAAGCTCAGTTGGACTACCAGCGATGAGATCTACAACATAATCTCGCCGACAGTTGGACCGGTTCGGGGGAACTCAGTAACAGTTCATCCCAAAACGACCACAACCTACACCCTGTACTCAACCAACCAGTATGGACGGACGACGGCGAGCGTGAAGGTCTCGGTCCATTGAACCGATGCAGTTCAAGCACTTAGGCGGTTGATACCGTCGAGCGCAGCGTTTTTATAGCATTCGGCTAGGGTAGGATAGTTGAAAACCGTATTGACGAAGTAGTCGATAGTGCCTTTCAAAGATATTACGGCCTGCCCTATGTGAACCAGCTCGACGGCTCCGTCGCCGATGATATGAACGCCGAGCAACTCGCGCGTCTCGCGATGGAACAGCAGCTTCAGCACGCCGCTGTTGTCGCCGATAATGTGGCCGCGTGCGGTTTCGCGATAGGCGGCTTTGCCAATTTCGTACGGGACGCCCTGATTGGTCAGGCTCTCCTCAGTGGCGCCGACGAACGAGATTTCCGGGATGGTGTAGATGCCGTAGGGAAACAATTCAGGTGCGTGATGCGCTGGAGCCCGGAAGGCGCGGCACACTGCGATTCTGCCCTGCTCCTTCGAAGTGGACGCGAGGCTGGGAAACCCGACTACGTCGCCGACCGCGTAGATGTGAGCGACGGCGGTCTGATAATCGGCGTTGGTTTTCATGCGGCCGCGCGCGTCAGTCGCAAGGCCAGCGGCGCCCAGGTTCAGCTCGCTCGTCGCTCCGGTGCGGCCCGTGCTCGACAGAGCTTTGTCCGTGATGATTTGTTTTCCGCTGGCCAGACACGTGCGCACGTGGTTTTGGCCATTCTCGCGGAACACCTCGATCGACGAGACTTCCTCGCCCAGCCGCAGCGTCACGCGCCGTTCGCGCAAGTGGTAGATCAGGCTTTCAACTATCTCCGCGTCGACGAAGTCCAGTAGCCGCGGGCGCATGTCGATCAGCGTCACGCGCACTCCCAGCGCCGCAAACATGCTTGCGTATTCGCATCCGATGACGCCGGCACCGATCACCGCAAGTGTGCGCGGTAGCTCGTCAAGCTCCATCATGTCGTCGCTCGAGAAGATGTACTTTCCATCGAGCGGCGTGCGTTGGTCGCGAGCCGCATGGGTCCCGACCGCCAGCACAATGTTGGCGGCGGATACCCGTCGTTGCAGTCCGCTCGGCTTGTCTTCGAGGTGGAGCAGGTGTGGATCGACAAAGCTCGCGCTCGCCGTGGTCAGCTCGACGCCATTGCGCAGGAGCTGATGGCGCAGGACGTCGATCTCGTGCCGCACGACCGGATCGACCCGCACCAGCAAATCCTGGAACGTGATCTTTTCTTTGACCCGGTACGAATCGCCGTACACCGCGTGCTCGCGATAGCCGGACAGGTACATGATCGCTTCGCGCATCGTCTTGCTGGGAATCGTTCCAACATTGACGCAGATGCCGCCCACCAGCGCCTTGCGCTCGATCATGATGACGCGTTTGCGCAACTTGGCGCCCTGAATGGCGGCGTGATGTCCGGCTGGCCCCGAACCTACGACGGCAAGATCGTAATCGAACTCAGGCATGGCTGATCATTTTCGCTCTTTGCCCGAGTTAAGGTAAGCGATTTACTTCCGGCGATTCGTGTCCAGCCACTTCTCGATTTCATCAATAAATTGTTTCTTGACGATGCAATTCAGATGACCGGCGTGTTGAATTTCGATCACTTCCCAGTCATTGCGCACCTTTTGCAACGGCTCGACATACAACTTTCGCGTCGGGTCACGATCGCCGACCAAAATCAGCACTGGGACGCGAATTGCCTTCAGCTCGTCTTCGGTCAACGCGAGTTCGCTGACACCCCTCGCACTCACGCTGCGCATGTGGGCCCAGACCTTTTGTAAAATGCTCCCCTCCCGCAACCATCCCATGCCCCCGAGAGTGCCGGACAAAACCCGACCGGAATGTTCGGCGATGAGTTTCAATGCGACCATGCCGCCCATCGAGTAACCCACGATGTGAGCCTGCCTGATTTTCAGATGGTCCATTAGCAGGATCACGTCTTCGACCCACTGCAAGCCGTAGGCCTGTGGATCGATCGGCTTGTCGGATTGGCCATAGCCCGGCAGATCGAGAGCTATGACCTGGTGATCTGTGGCGAGAACGTGGGTCGTCCCCGGCATCTCCCAATTAATCCTGGCACTCGAGTCCAATCCGTGGATAAGGACTACCGGCTCGCCAGTCCCTTCAACCAGGTAGTGAACCTTGACACCTTTGGCGTCGAAGAACTGTGACTCAGGCGCAGCGATCGAAATTGACGGTCGCCCCAACAAGCACGAGAGAACGAGAGCCGTCGCGAGTTTATGTTTGCGCAGCCGCAAAGTTACTTCCTCCTCCCTCGGAAGAGTTACAACGCGTTAGACGTTGGAAGCCGCTGTTTTGTTTACCCCGAGTCTACGCTATTTAAGGCGCGTGGGACTGCCCGCTTGTACAGCGACGAGGTTCTGCGCGAGACTTAGGCCAATTGAACGACCGTTTAAGGAGAGAAGACCGCGATGATGACCGGACAGCAGTACAAGAAATCGCTCGACGACAACCGCGAAACCTATTTCGAAGGCGAGCGCGTACGCGACATCGTCAATCATCCTCTGCTCGGCGAGTGCGTCTCGCGAATCGCGGAGGGCTACGACAAGTTCTACTCGCCCGAGCCGGGGGCCGTCAGTCCGTTGATGGCGATCCCGCGCTCGGCGAATGAATTGCGCGATCGGATTCCACTGCTGCTCGAATCCGACATTGTAGCCAATGTGACCTACCAGTCGATCATGACGCTGACCACTGCGGCGACGCGGATCGCGGACGCACTGCCGGAGTTTGCGGAACGCATCCGCAGCTATGTGCAGGCCGCGCAGCGCAAAGACGTGCGCATCGTCGAATGCATCACGGACGCGAAGGGCGATCGCTCCCGTCCGCCAGGCAAACAGGACGACCCCGATGCGTACACGCGCGTGGTCGAGCGGCGCGGCGACGGCGTCGTGATCCGCGGCGCCAAGCTGCACATCACCGGCGCGTCGATGGCGCATGATCTGATGGTGATCCCGACCAAGGCGATGAAGCCTGGCGAAGAGGCTTATGCGATCGGATGCGCGGTGCCGGTCAACTCGCCCGGCGTCAAGATTATTGACACGACTTTCGCGCCACGCCATCCCGACACGCGCACCTTCCCGGTTTCCGCAAAAATCCACATGGCCGAGGGATTCGTGATCCTCGACAATGTTTTCGTGCCCAATGAACGTATCTTTCTCGACGGCGCGGTGCAGCAGGCCGCCGTCTTCGCGCATTCTCTCGGGCTCTGGGAGCGGCTCGGCGGTCTTTCGGCAATGGCGGAGGAGGGCGATCAACTGGTCGGCTTTGCGCAGCTGGTCGCAGAGTCCAATGGATTGGCAGGCGAGGGGCATATCAAGGAGAAGATCTCCGAGATGCTCATCCACGCCACGCTGATTCGCGCCGCGCTCGAGGCCGCGATCGCGAACTGCCAGATAACAGAGCAGGGCGCGTTCCCCGACGAGCTGTACACCAACGCCGGCAAGTATCACGGCGCGGCGAATTACAATCTGATGGTGCGGCATCTGCACGATATCTCGGGCGGTTCGATCCTGACTGCGCCGGGGGTCGCCGATCTCGAGAACGAAGTAACCGGCCCGCTGGTTCGCAAGTACATGGGCACCGCCAACGGGATCGACGGCGAATATCGCGCGCGGCTGTTTCATGCGATCCGCGATCTGACGGCGGATGCATACGGCGGATGGAAAGCCGTCACCAACGTGCAGGCCGGCGGCGGACTCTATGCGCAACGAATCGTCACTCGCCGGTACTACGACCTGAAGGGTGCAAAGCGCAAAGCGTTGAAGGTGGCAGGACTGAGCGACGAAACCGGCAGCTGATTGAGGTTTGCGCGCAATGCGACCGGCGTTGTAATGGATCAGTTGGATCGCCTGCGCGGATTCCACAAACAGGAGACTCGAATGGCTGCTGGATACACCATGACTATCGACGGCAAGTCGGTGAAAGGATCGAAGTCCACTGGCGTGATCAATCCCGCTACTGGAAAGATCTTCGCCGAGGTTCCCGATTGCTCGAAGGCTGAACTCGACCAGGCGATGAACGCCGCTCAGAAGGCGTTCCCGTCGTGGAGCAAAGACATCAACGCGCGCCGCAAGGTCCTCCAGGATTGCGCTGCCGCCTTGCAACAGCCGCCCGAAGGCCTGGCGCGCACGCTCACGCTCGAGCAGGGCAAGCCGTTGGACAAGGCGAAGCAGGAAATCATGCTCACCTCGATGTGGTGCTCATTCACCGCGATGCTTGATTTGCCTGCCGAAGTGCTGATGGACACGCCCGACAGCAAAATCGAAATCAAGCGCAAACCGCTCGGCGTCGTCGCCGCGATCACGCCGTGGAATTATCCGATCATGCTCGGGATGTGGAAGATTGCGCCCGCACTCCTCGCCGGCAACACGATCGTGCTCAAGCCCTCGCCGTATACGCCCATCACGACGCTGATGCTCGGCGAGATTCTCCGCGACATCGTTCCGCCCGGAGTTCTCAACGTAGTCTCCGGCGGCGACGAGCTCGGCTCGTGGATGACTAGTCATCCGGTGCCGCGAAAGATTTCATTCACCGGCTCGGTCGAGACCGGCAAGCGAGTCGCTGCGGCCGCCGCGCCCGATTTGAAGCGAGTCACGCTCGAGTTGGGCGGCAACGACGCCGCGATCATCCTGGCCGATGTGGATCCTGCGGTAGTCGCGCCGAAGATTTTCTGGGGCGCGTTCGAGAACTCCGGGCAGATCTGCAGCGCGATCAAGCGTGTGTACGTTCCGGAGCAGATGTACAACGCGTTGCTCGACAACCTCGGCGAAATTGCGAAGGGCGTCAAAGTGGGCGACGGGCTCGAGGCCGGCACCCAGCTCGGTCCGATCAACAACAAAATGCAATTCGAGCGCGTGACCGAGCTGGTCGAGGACGCCAAGAAGCACGGCGCGAAGATTGTCTCGGGCGGCTCGCGCGTCGGCAAGGAAGGATACTTTTTCGCGCCGACGATCGTCGGGAATATTTCCGACGGCGCGCGGCTTGTCGACGAAGAACAGTTCGGACCCGCGTTGCCGATCATTCCTTACAAGGATGTCGACGACGCAGTCCGCCGCGCGAACGCTACGCACTTCGGGCTGAGCGGATCGGTATGGTCCAACGATTCGGCGCGCGGCAGTGAAGTCGCGTCGCAACTGGAATGCGGCTCGGCGTGGGTCAATCAGCATCTCGCGATCGCGCCGAATCTGCCGTTCGGCGGAGCGAAATGGTCGGGCATCGGCGTGGAGAACGGCCCGTGGGGCCTGATGGGCTTCACCGAAATCCAGGTGGTGAACTCGGTCAAGCTTTCGTAGTCTAACAACTGTCGCCCCCGCGGTATCGTAAATTTCAGCGATGCCTCGGGGGCGCGTTTTTTTGAAATGGGACGCTACGACGACTACAAGCGGCGAGTCCTGCAAGTCAGCCAGCGCCTGTCGGCTGAAGGCTACTTTGGATCGAGGTCGGGTAGCGCCGGTAACGTCTCGATGCTGGTCGAAGGCGAGGACGCGGTTGTCGTCACGCCGACGCGCCTTCAGTACGACGTGATGAAGGTCGAGGACATTTGCGTAGTCGACTTCGACCTCGCGCGAATCGAGGGCGATCGCAAACCGTCGATCGAAACTCCCATGCACGTCGCGGCGTACAAGGTGCGCGCCGACGTCAGCGCGGTCATTCATACGCATCAAACCTTCGCCAGCGCGCTTAGCATACTGAACCAGGCGATCCCGCCGCTGTTCGACGAAGTCACGCTGGCGATAGGCGATACAATCGACGTCGTGCCCTACGCCCTGTCAGGCACGCGCGAACTGCACGACAACGTCGCGGCCAAGCTCTCCAATCGATGCCACTGCTACATACTTCAGAACCACGGCACGCTTTGCGTCGGCACCGATCTCGACAAGACTTTCACTTTTGTCGAACTGCTCGAAAAGTCCGCGCACATCTATATGGATGCGCTCTCGACCGGCAAGCCGATCACTGTGCTCCCTGAGAAAACTGTCGCGCAGCTTCACACCGCCGTGATTGCGCGACAGGATCGCGAGATCGCGCGCAAGGAAGAGCGCCGCATCGAGCGGACCCAGGCTGCTCGCGCGTCGGAGCCGAGTCACTGATGAGCGGAACCGTCGTGACGCTCGGCGCGCACGTCCTCGACATCCTTGGCCGCTACGTCACGCACATCCCCGAGGGTCAGGGCAGCGTGCTGCTCGACGAAATTCGGCTCGCGCCGGCGGGCTCTGCGGCGGGCACCGCAGTCGGCCTCGCGAAATTGGGACTCGACGTCGCGACCGTCGGCGCCGTCGGCAATGACGCTCTTGGCGACGTGCTCATCCGCGCGCTGAACGGATTCGGCGTCGACACCACCCACGTCGTTCGCAAGCCCGGCGTCCAGACCTCGGCCAGCATCCTGCCAATCAGACTGAACGGCGACCGGCCCGCGCTTCATGCGATCGGAGCCAACGCCGTCTACTCGATCGACGACGTGCCGTGGGGATTGATTGAGAGCGCTGCGCATTTGCATCTCGGCGGCAACGATTCCATGCGCGGGCTTGGGCGCGACGGTGCCGCGCAGATACTGCGGCGCGCGCGCGACGGCGGCGCAACCACCAGCATGGACATCTTGAGTGAAGGCTCGCCCAAACTGCTCGCGATCCTGAAACCGTGCCTGCCATTCGTCGATTGGTTCATGCCCAACGCCGATCAGGCGTGCAAGCTGACGGAAACCTCGACAGCCGAACAGGCAGCGATTCAGTTGCTGCTCTTCGGTGTGGGTGGAGTCGTGCTCACGATGGGTGCCGAGGGCAGCCTGCTAACGACGGCGCGCGGGCGGGTTCATCTGCCGGCGCATGATATTGCTGTCGTCGATACGTCGGGATGCGGCGACGCGTATTGCGCCGGCTTCATCCGCGCGATGCGGCTCCGCTGGCCGCCGGTGGAATGCATGAAACTCGGCAACGCCGCGGCTGCGCTGGTGGCGCAAGGCCTCGGCTCGGACGCCGGCATCCGCGATTTGGACGATACGGTCCGCTTCATGCGCGAAACTCCCTTGCGTTCCAGCTGACCGTCTTGCAGAAATTGAAAATATGACGACTCAAATTTCGCGTCGCGCATTCGTGGTCGGAAGTCTTGCCGCCGGCTTCGCGCTCGCGGTGATGCCGGTGTCGGCCGACACTATCACGACCGACAGCAATGGACTTGTCGCCGGTGAGGTCAAGATTCCGGTCGAAGGCGGCGAGATTCCCGCTTATCGCGCGATGCCCGCGAGCGGAGGTCCTTTTCCAACCGTACTGGTGGTCCACGAGATCTTCGGCGTCCACGAACACATCAAAGATATCTGCCGGCGACTGGCGAAGAGCGGCTACTTCGCGGTGGCGCCGCTGCTCTTTTCGCGTGAAGGCGACGTCTCGAGCACGAGTGACGTACAGCAGATCATCTCGAAGGTCGTCGCCAAGGTGCCGGACAAGCAAGTCGCAGCCGACCTGGACGCGACAGTGGCATGGGCGAAAAGCACGGGCCAGTCAAATACCACGAAGCTCGGGATCGTCGGTTTTTGCTGGGGCGGCCGGCAGGTCTGGCTCTATGCCGCGCACAACCCTGCCCTGAAAGCGGGAGTGGCATGGTACGGGCCCCTGCAGTCTCCGCCGTCGGACCTCAGGCCGAAGAATCCGATCGATCTGATAAATCAGATCAACGTGCCGATTCTTGGACTCTACGGCGGCAAAGATATGGGAATCCCGATTACGCAAATCGAGCAGATGCGCGCCGCACTCAAGGCCGCGGGCAAGCCTTCGGAAATCGTGGTCTATCCCGATGCCGGGCACGGCTTCAACGCCGACTACCGTCCCAGCTACAACCCGCAAGCCGCCAAGGATGGATGGAAGATGATGCTGGCCTGGTTCAAAGAACACGGCGTAGCTTGACGATCGAGCACAAACATAGCCGGGCTACCGACCGTGGGTTCACCACCGTCTGAGGAACGAATCTGCCGGCGCAGTTTCGTCAGGCGTGCGAGCCGCATGCTGGCCGGCGCCGCGGTCGTCGCGTTGACGCCCGCTCTCGGCGCCCTGCGATCGTCCAGCGCCTCGGCGAGTAATCCCAAGGAGACGCGGCTTGGAACATCGCTCTCGCCGGCTCATGTGCCGTTCTTCAAGGACGGCGATCTCCAGCAGTTCTTTGTCGAAGCCAGGCAAATCGGCAGCCACGTCACGTGGATCATCGAATGGGTCTCCGTTCCTCCGTTCGCGGTGATCAGGGCAGTGCGAGAGATGACCGCCCGCAACGGCTTGGGGTTTCATCTTCAACTCAGTCCAATCGCGCTGCTGGGCGGAAGGAAGTCGCCCGCGATTCCCGCCCGCGTCGGAGGGATGAGCTTCGCTGACACTGCCGTTGGCCTGGCGTTCATCGACCAGGTCCTGACCCTCGCCTCGCTCGAGCCGGATTACCTGGGGCTTGCGACCGAGATCAATTTTCTCGCGCAGAACCCGCCGGAGTTAGACGCGTATGCCGCGCTCGCCCGCGAGGCCTATGCTGCGATCAAGCGAAAGTATCGATCGCAGAGCATAACGATCAGCTTCCAATGGGACCTGATGCGGCACCAGGAGAACTTCGACCTGCTGCATCGGTTCGACCAAGCACTCGACGTCTACTCGTTCACCAGCTATCCCGACGCATTCGGCGTGCCCGCCTCGGTGCCGAGCGAGTACTACTCGCAGGTGCGCAAGGTGCTCCCGAGCCAGCGGCTGGGGTTCTCGGAAATCGGATGGAGTTCGGCGCCGCCCAGCGATGAAAAGCGGCAGGCGGCGTTCTATGCGAGCCTGCCAGCGATGATGCGCGACGTGCGGCCGGAGTTCGTCACGCTCGCGCTGTTGCACGATGTCAAGGTATTCGTCGGCGACCTCGCGCGGCTGAATGATGTCGGGATTCGAACCTGGGACGACGCTCCCAAGCCGAGCTGGGATGCCGTGCTCAAGATGCCGCCGCTTCGATAGTTCATGATTGACGTCTTCGACTGACTATTGGAGTGGCTAATCAACTTGGATACGGCGGGCCATTCGCCAGTACCTTGTTCAACGAGTTGTCATAGCCATAGATGTCGCCGAAGAACCTTACTTCGCCCTCCGGCTCTACTACTGCGGTACTATACAGAATTAGTACTGGAATAGGCTTTTTGAGATTCACCTGAACGTTGTCGGGGCCGGTCTGCATCGCCGCTTGAATTTTGTCCATCGTCCATTCGGGCCTGTCGCGCAGCACCCAGGCGGCCAGATCCGCAGGTCTCTCAACCCGGATGCATCCGTGACTGAAGTCGCGACGCGATCGGGAGAAGAGTTCCTGTTCCGGCGTGCTGTGTAGATAGACGTTGTATTGATTGGGGAAGATGAACTTCACCAGGCCGAGCGCATTCTTGGGCCCGGGTTTCTGCCGTACGCTCAGCGAGCCGGAACGAAGTCCGTCGATGACATCGTCGGTCGCTGGCGACGAAGGAACCACGTTGCCACTTCTGTCTACGACTTCGAATTGATTGTCGCCCAGGTAGTTGGGATCGCGCCGCGTCTTCGGGATCGTTTCGTTGCGCAGAATCGAGGTCGGAACCAGCCAATACGGACGAAAGATCAGGTACTTCATTTCGTTCGCGAACACCGGCGTCTGCGTACGCATCGCCTTGCCCACAACTACTCTCATATGCAGGTAGCTGGCCGGTTGGCGACGCAAAGTGCGCAGCTGGAATTCGGGAATGTTGACGATAATCGGCGGCTCGGGGAAGTCCGGCGGTATCCAGCGATATCGTTCCAGCGTGAGTTGCAGTTGTTGCACGCGGACCTTCAGCGGCGCGTTCAATTCGGTCACGGTGCCTTTACCCAGGACGCCGTCAGTGTCGAGGCCGTGGCGATGCTGGAAATGTTTCACCGCGTCCACCACGGCGCCCTTATACATCGTCGAGTCGGCAGGGACGTCGGCGCTGGATGGAAGATCGCCGAGCTGACGCAATCGCGCGACCAGCTGTGGCATCGCCGCAAAGTCACTTCCCGGACGCACGCCCTTTTGCGGTACGGGTATCAGCGCAGTGTCACCCGTCGTCGCCATCTTCGAGTAGGTGGCGAGCGCATCTTCGACGCGTCGATAGCCATCATAGGGCGGTTCGACTTTCGCGATGACCCCGGGAATATCTGATGACGGGAGTACTTGCGTTCTCAGCTCATCGGCCAGGTCATACTTGGCCGGTCCGACCGTCAGGCCGAACTTGAAGTGCTGAGGATTCACCCTTCCGACGTGCAGGTCCGAGATGTAGCGCATTGCGGAGACCGTCAGCGCCACATCGATATGCGCGAGGTCGGCGTCGGATGGCTTGGGCGCTGTCGGTTGGAGCTTGGCCAGTCGCGCGTCCCATCGCGACGCGTCGTAGTCCTCGGGGTTCAGGCCCTTCAGCCCAGCCTGCTGAAACAGCAGGATCATCGAGACGGCCTGGGGGCTGGCCTTGCCATTTTGGATCCAGGCAAGCGAATAGCCGCCGGCGTCGTAGAATTTTTTTACGCTGTCGCGATAGTCGGTGAAGTTGGGCCAGCGCATATCTGGCAGCGTGCCGGCCGCAACAAGAGCGCCGAGGTCGCCGGGCCCTTGAGCCGCGGCGCTGCCGGGCGGTACAGCGTTGACAGTCGAACTCGCCGCCGGAGAGCTGGCGGCGAAGCAGTGGTTGGCTGCGGCGCCGGAGCATAACGTTACAATCAATCCAGCAAGAGCGAACTTGTGCATCATCATTCTCAATTGTTCCCTCGCAAACAGACAGTACATAGGTGGCGCGCGGATTCGTCGCAAGAGCGCAGCGCCGGTGAATTTGCGACAATCACGAAGCATCCGGTAGTCTCAAGAGAGAGACTTGCCGCCGAGTCTTTTCGAGAAGGATTGGAAATGCCGAGTATCGGGACGTGGATTCGCCAATGCGACGAACACTGGTTCACGCTTTTATTCAGCCTTTATCCGCATTTGAAGATGCACAATGCTCGATTGCATCCCGTCGATATGAGCCAGATGGACGCGCTCATGCTGACCGGCGGTGGTGACATCTCAATTAGTTTTCTGCACCAGTCGGTTGCGGAGCCGTCGTTGATTGTCGACACCGATTGCGCGCGCGATAGGTGGGAGTTCAATGCTGCTCGCGAGCTGCTCGCTTCGGGAAAGCCTATTCTGGCCATCTGCCGCGGCTTGCAGGTGCTGAATGTTGCGATGGGTGGGACTTTGCATATCGATATTCCCGGTCACGACAATTTCGAAAGGGAGAATATCCAGCCGCTCAGGCACAGCTCGAACGCGATACACCGATTCGCGGCGGTGAACAGTTCGCATCACCAGGCGCTCGAGCGGTTGGCCGACGGAATGGAAGTCGAGGCCTGGTCGGCGAATGATGGAATAGTCGAGCAGGCGCGATTGCGTTCGCATCCTTACGCACTCGGGGTGCAATATCATCCCGAACGAGATCCGCTTTATCTTCCTTTGTTCTCGGAATTCTTCGACCAGGTCCGCGACGGCGGATAGCTATCTGCGTGTTGCTTTGAAGGTGCTCGATGCTTACGGTTCGCGTCGGTTGTAACATTCACTTCAAATGCGAATCGTCGGCAACGGCTATACTGCTAGTCAATCCGCGATCCGATCCCGATCGGCCCATAAGGCAGGAAGTTCTGGATTTCGGCCGCGCTACGAAATTCGAATCCTTCGTGGATGGGGACGGCAATGTTGCTTATAGGATAATTCTAGGAACCGGACTTAACGAGATTCGGCACGATGCGATGGTCGAGGTGTCGACTGCATTCGACAAGTCCGACCAATATGGAGACGCTCCATTAATCGCGACACTCGAGCCGTCACTTTTGCGCTACCTGCTACCCAGCCGATATTGCGACTCGGACAAACTATTCGCTTTCGCCGGGGAAAAATTCGGACACATATACGACGCGGGCGAACGCGTGCAGGCCATCTCTGATTGGGTTCATAACAACATCGAATATCGCTTCGCCTCGGGCAGGCCTGACATTTCAGCCGCTCAAATCATCGAGCGCGGCTACGGTGTCTGCCGCGATTTCGCCCATTGCACGATTGCGCTCTGCCGGGCGATCAACATACCGGCGCGCTACGTCACCGGTCATCTGCCCGACATAGGCCATTTGGATCCCGGATCGCCGATGGATTTTCACGCCTACAGCGAAGTGTATCTTGGCGGCCAATGGCACGTCTTCGATGCTCGCTATAACGAACCCAGAATAGGCAGGATTAAAATCGCGCAAGGTCTCGACGCGGTCGAATGCGCCTTTGCAACCGTGTACGGACCGTCGCAGATGACCAAGTTCGAAGTATGGGCCTACCAGGTAGATCCGAGCGTAGTCGCACTCGGTGATCCTATCGACCTATCGAAGCGACTGGACGGGACTGAGGAAATCAAGTCCTAGTCGGACTTAGCCACCTAGCTCGTCCAAAGTGTCCTGACTCGCGAGACTTACCTCTAGCTCATAGGCCATATGACGGCCGCCGCCACCACTGTTGTAGACGCCCGACACGGGAGGCAGGTCATTGTAGTCTCTGCCGACCGCAAGGCGTATATGGCGAATCATGGTCCGGGTCCTATGAGTCGGATCAAAGCCGGTCCATCCTATCCCCGGTAAAAGCGCCTCGATCCACGCATGGCTGGCCAATTCTGGCGCCGGAGAGTTGGCATTCCGCCGCGGATCAGGAGCGAGGTAGCCGGAAACATAGCGGGCAGGAATTCCGGCCAGACGGAGCAGACCTATGCTGAGATGCGCGAAATCCTGGCATACTCCGCCGCCCGTGGTGAGTATGTCGTCGACAGTGGAGTGTACGTGAGTGGTGCCGCCGTCGTAGCCAAATTGATTGCGCACATAAAGGACCATGCGCTCGGTGTACGCGGTGATGTCTTCGGAAAGCTGCGGCCTGACCGACCAGAAAAATCTTCGCAACCGATCGCTGAATGGTACGTAGCGGCTCGGATTCAGAAATTCCGAATATTCCGTCATCCTTGCCGCATCGTCGGCCAGGTAATCGTAAAATGTGATTCGCGTCGCCTGTTGCGCGGGAATCGGGAACCGATCCACAACCGAGCACGAACTGATTACCAGTTCGGTGTGAGGCGGCTGGATGTCGATCGAATGCGTGAGGTTGCCGAACGCGTCACGATACTCGGAGATTTCCGCCTCCGGGCTGACGTCAAGTCTGAATGCGACCCGCTTCTGATCCGGCGCGTCGATTGGAGCCAGGCGTACGTCGTTGTGAGAATGGGAGGCGGGCCGTTCGTAAACGTATCGAGTGGTGTGTTTGATGCGGAATCGCATGCGTTCAGTCACTCGAAACTATAGCTGTGCATCGATAGCCGCTCAACGAGGTATCTGCAAGGGCGCACCCAGCGCTTTCACGCGGCGGGCTCATCATGCTTTAGATACAAGTTCAGGCGCGCAATCAGAAGCGCTGAAGAAGTGACGAGAGAAATATGACCCCGAATAGTATTCTGATCGCCAACCGCGGTGAGATCGCGATTCGAATAGTCCGCGCGGCCGCCGAGATGGGCATCCGCACCGTGGCTATTTTCCCGGACGACGATTCCAGTTCGCTGCATACGCGAAAGGCCGACGATGCGCGGCGTCTAAACGGTGTGGGCGCGGCCGCGTACCTCGACGGAGAGCAGATTGTTGCGCTCGCCAAGGACGCAGGCTGCGACGCCATCCATCCCGGCTACGGCTTTCTCAGCGAGAACGCTAGCTTCGCGCGTCGATGCGCCGCCGAGGACATCACCTTCATCGGACCGCGCGCCGAGATCCTCGAGCTCTTCGGCGACAAGATGCAGGCACGGGCGCTGGCCGAGCGTTGTGGCGTGCCGATTCTGCGCGGCACCTCGACCGCGACCAGCCTCGACGAAGCGCGGCGCTTTTTCTCGTCGATGGGCGAGGGCGGTTCGATGATGATCAAAGCGGTCGCCGGCGGCGGCGGGCGCGGGATGCGCGCGGTCTCGCGTGCTGAGGAAATCGAGGAAGCCTATAAGCGCTGCCAGTCGGAGGCGCGCGCGTCGTTCGGCGACGGCGACGTGTACGTCGAGCAGTTGATGCCGCGCGCGCGTCACATCGAAGTACAGATCATCGGCGACGGAACGGGCAACGTCAGCCACTTGGGGGAGCGCGAATGCAGTATCCAGCGGCGCAATCAGAAGATCGTCGAGACAGCGCCAAGCCCGGGACTCGAGTCTGTCATTCGCGACCGGCTGACGGCGGCCGCGGTGCGGATGGCGAAAGAGGTGCGTTACGATAACCTCGGCACCTTCGAATTTCTCGTCAACGCAGAGGCCTCCGCGAGCGACGAGGCGCGCTTCGCGTTCATCGAAGCCAACCCGCGTCTCCAGGTCGAGCACACCGTCACAGAAGAAGTGACGGGTATCGATCTCGTCAAGCTGCAAATTCAGCTCGCTTCGGGTCGCACGCTCGCGGAACTCGGAATGCAGCAGTCGGACATTCCCAAGCCGCGCGGTTTCGCGATGCAGGTGCGAATCAACATGGAATCGATGCGTGCGGATGGTAGCGCGAAACCGGGCGGCGGCACGATCACCGCGTTCGAGGCGCCGTCGGGACCACGCGTGCGGACCGATTCGTTCGCTTACGCCGGATACACAACCAGCCCGAACTTCGACTCGCTGCTCGCCAAGCTGATCGCGCACTCGCACTCGGCGAACTTCGCCGACGTAGTGACGAAGACGTATCGCGCGCTATGCGAATTCAGAATCGAAGGCGTGCCGACCAACATTGGGTTTCTGCAGAGCCTGCTGCAGCATCCCGAGTTCATCGCGAATCGCGTCTACACGCGCTTCGTCGAGGACAACATAGCAGCGCTGGTTGCAGAAAAATCCGAACACCGGCGGTTGTTCTTCGATCGTACGACGTCAGCTCCCAGAGCGGCCGTCGAGCAGGCCGGCGGGCGTCGCGCAGGAGCAAAGATCGACGCGAGCGATCCGCTGGCGGTTCTTCATCACGGTAAATCCGGAAGCGACGCGCCGTCGCCGATTTCGGCCTCCACCACCGTCATGACTCCGCAGGTGCACGAAATCACAGGACCGGAAAACACCGTGCCGATCGAGGCGCCGATGCAGGGCACGATCGTTTCGGTCGATGTCAGCGAAGGCGATCGCGTGCATCGCGGCCAGCAACTGTTCGTCATGGAAGCGATGAAAATGGAGCACGTCATCGCGGCCGACAAGAGCGGAGTTGTGCGACGCATCACCGTTGCCAAAGGCGACGCAATCTTCGAAGGACATCCGCTCGCGTTTATCGAGGAGGCCGACGTCGAAACGTCTCACAAGGCCGAGGCGAGCGAGGTCGATTTGGATCGCGTGCGTCCGGATCTTGCGGAGGTGGTCGAGCGTCATGGGCTTGGACTCGACCCTGCCCGGCCCGACGCCGTTGCGCGCCGCCGCAAGACCGGGCAGCGCACTACTCGCGAAAATATCGACGACCTTTGCGACCCTGGCACGTTCGTCGAGTACGGCCCGCTGGTGATCGCGGCCCAGCGGCGACGGCGCACGATCGAAGACCTCGTGAAGAACACGCCGGCTGACGGGATGGTCGCGGGGATCGGACGCGTCAACGGTGACCTGTTCGAGGAATCCAAAGCGCAGTGCATCCTCATGTCGTACGACTACACTGTACTCGCCGGCACCCAGGGCCAGCAGAACCATCGCAAGAAAGACAGGATGTTCGAAATCGCGCAGAAGTCGCGCCTGCCAGTGGTCTTCTTCACCGAGGGCGGCGGCGGACGCCCCGGAGACACTGACGGGTTGGGCGTCGCGGGACTCGACTGCATGGCATTCAATTACTGGGGAAAGCTGAGCGGCCTGGTGCCGCTGGTAGGTATCAACTCGGGCAGATGCTTCGCCGGCAATGCGGCGCTACTGGGATGCTGCGATGTAGTAATCGCGACCAAGGGATCGAATATAGGAATGGGCGGTCCCGCGATGATCGAAGGCGGCGGATTAGGCATTTTTCGCCCCGAAGAAGTAGGACCGATGGACGTCCAAGTAGCTAATGGCGTCGTCGACATCCCGGTCGTCGACGAGGCCGAAGCAGTACAAGTAGCCAAGAAGTACCTATCGTACTTTCAGGGCGAGACTCGCGACTGGGTATGCGCCGATCAGCGCTTGTTGCGCTCGATCATTCCCGAGAATCGACTTCGCATCTACGACGTCCGAGCTGTAATCGAGACGCTCGCCGATAGTGGATCGGTGCTCGAAGTCCGCCGCCATTTCGGCCCCGGGATGGTGACGGCGCTGATCAGGATTGAAGGAAGTCCGGTGGGATTGATCGCCAACAACCCCGTGCATCTTGCGGGCGCGATCGACAGCAACGGCGCCGACAAGGCTGCGCGCTTCATGCAGCTGTGCGACGCGTTCGACATCCCGCTGCTGTTCCTATGCGACACTCCCGGCATCATGGTTGGACCCGAGGTCGAGAAAACCGCGCTGGTGCGGCACGCGTCGCGGATGTTCGTGACGGGCGCGAACGTCAGCGTGCCTGTGTTCACGATCATACTGCGCAAGGGCTACGGATTGGGCGCGCAGGCGATGGCGGGCGGGAGTTTCAAGGCGCCTATTTTCACCGTCGCATGGCCGACGGGCGAGTTCGGCGGCATGGGACTGGAAGGCGCGGTGAAGCTCGGCTATCGCAACGAGCTCGCTGCCGTCGAGGAGCCCGAGAAGCGCAAGGCGCTGTTCGACGAGATGGTCGATCGGATGTATCGTCACGGCAAAGCGGTGAACACCGCGTCGCACTTCGAGATCGACGACGTTATCGATCCATTCGATTCGCGCAAATGGATAGTGGCGGGACTGCGATCGACGCCGCCGAAAGCGCCGCGCACCGGCAAGAAGCGTCCCAACATCGATACCTGGTGACACGGTGTCGCCGGATATTGCCGGCTGCTTGCGCTATCGTGATCGATACTAAATCATCGGTCCATGAGTGTTACCGAAACGGGACCACAGCCGGTTGCGCAAGACGCCCCTGCGACAACCACCATCGCGCCGACATCATGGACCAGCAGGATCGAAGCAGGGCTGTTGCGACGCGTGCTGATCGTCGGAGTTCTATGCGTGCTGGTGATGATCGGTCTGTTCCTCACCAACGTCAGTCGCCTCCACGCGCGCTACTACTGGAGCGCGATGTTTCCGATCTTTGGCCTCGTCAGCCTGTGGCACGAACTGGCCGGCACCAATAGTGACGCTCGACCGATGTGGAGGCGCATCCTGCGGCAGGTGCTGCATTGGCTCGGACCGATCATCGCTGTCCAGATAATTTTCCTGCAGCTCGAGCGCGGACAAATGGACGGTGACTCGGTTGCACTCGTCACACTGGTAATTCTCGCGGTGACCTGCTTCATGGCGGGCGTGCACCTGGATCGCAGCTTCTACTGGGTCAGCGCCGCGCTCGCTTTAGCGGCCGTGATTGGAACCGAGGTCGAAGCCTACCTCTGGATGCTCGCCGCGATCGCAATCGTAGCCATCGCGATAACCGTGTTCGCCGCTACTGCGTTGCGCCGGCGGGCGACCGAGCCCGCGCGCGCGGGAGGGTAAGGCTCGATCGATGCTCGCAAAGATCCGTCGCAATCTCGTGGCGGGAATCCTCACGGCCATTCCCATCCTCGTCACCGTCTGGGTCATCAGTTTCCTGGTCGGCTTGTTGGTTGCGCTCGGCAGTCCATTCGTCAGCGCATATGTATCGTGGCTGCGGATTCATTCGCCCACGCTCGCCGAGGGATTTTCCGCTCCATGGTTTCAAGGGACGATCTCGGTCGCGATCGTCCTCGCTGCTCTGTACGTCCTCGGCGAGATTGCGACCGCGGTGGCGGGGCGGCGCTTGCTCGCAGCATTTGACTACCTGATGGCGCGGATTCCGGTCGTACAATCAATCTACGGCGCCGCGCGTCAACTCGTCACCAGCTTTCAGAACAGACCCGGCAGTTCACAGCGCGTCGTTTTGATCGAGTTTCCCTCGCCGGAAATGAAAACCGTCGGCCTCGTAACCAGGATCTTTAACGACGCCGACACCGGCGAGGAGATCGCCGCCGTCTACGTCCCAACCACGCCAAACCCGACCTCCGGCTACATGGAGTTGGTGCCGACCAGCCGCCTGGTCATGCTCGATTGGACGATCAACGAAGCGATGTCTTTTATTATGTCGGGTGGCGCTGCCGCCCCACCGAAACTCAACTACTCGAAGAGTGCTCGGAGATCAGTGAGCGAAGACCAGGCGAAAGCAAATACGATGAAACCGAGTAGTCTGTAAAAAATACATTCTCACCTTTCCAAAATGACGAGCATGGCTTAGTCAGAGTAGGTAAGAAATTCTTTCGGTATGAGAGTTGCTGCTCTGACGGTGTGTAAATCCCGTCCTTTCGGAGAAGAGGTAACACCCATGAAACGCATATCGACTCTCTTGATCGCAGCCGTGGTTCCAGTCGCTTTCGCCACTACGGCGCTCGCAGACGAGGGAAAGGTGCTTGGCGTTGTCGACAACGGAAACACAACGATCGTGTTTAAGGCCGCCGACACCAGCGACATTGACATGGCCAAACTCCAGACTTGGAGCAGCTTCGCCAGCCAGCATCCGGATATCGCCCACACTCTCGCGTACCACCCTTCGCTCATCAACAACGACGGTTACGTGAAGAAGCATCCCGAACTGGCCGAATTTTTCTCGGCGCATCCGGATATTCGCGAAGCGATGGCTGAGGACCCTGGCAACTACGTCGCGATTCCGCCGCGTGCCAACGAATAGCCGCGTTCGCTCAGCAACCGTCCTGTCAATTGCCCGAATGTTGGGGTGGCACGCCGTCGCGCTGCCCCAACCGCCAAATACAGCATTTGTGTTCCTAACGGCACGGGCGGAATTTTTGAATTTAAGGGCTGAAATACTATGCTGAAGAGATGAAGCGTATATCCACTCTCTTGATAGCAGTCGCGCTCCCGATCGCTTTCGCAGCTCCATCACTCGCGCAAGATGGGAAAACAATGGGCACTGTCGTGAACGGAAACACCACGACCGTGTTCAAGGCGGCTGATAGCCGGGATATCGACTCGCAGAAGCTCAAGACCTGGAACGAATTCGCGAGCGGGCATCAGAAGATGGCCAGCGCGCTGGCTCACAATCCCGCGCTTATCAATGACGACGGCTATCTGAAGAAGCATCCGCAACTCAGTGCGTTCTTCTCGGCGCATCCGGATATTCGCCAATCTATGGCCGCGAATCCCGGCAACTATGTTGCGATTCCACCGCGTCCCGGCGAATAGTCGCCCGCGCTGTTCAGGCCTGATACGAGGCGCCGTCCTGGCGGACGACTGCAGGATCGTTATTCGTCGGTTCGTTCCCGCACTGCGCGGCGGGCGAAGCCTTTGGCACGGCGCCGCTTTATCTTGGTCGCTTCCGTCTGTCGCGTCTCGGCGAAATCGATCATCGCTTGCTGACAGGCCGGCGCGGCGTCTGCGGCTGCGGTCCTGATGTAAGTGCCGTCAGGCAGCATTTCCCACTGGCATCGATTCGGCCGCAACTGGATATCCAGCACGGCGCGCAATTCCTTGCGCAGTTGCTGATCCTCGACCGGCGCAACAACCTCGACGCGGCTCTCGAGATTGCGCTTCATGCAATCGGCGGATCCGATGAAGAACTCCTCCGCGCCGCCGTTGCGAAAATAGTAGATGCGGCCGTGCTCGAGGAATCTGCCCACAATGCTCACGACGCGTACGGTTTCCGACAGCCCCTGGATTCCCGGACGCAGCCTGCACGTGTCGCGGACGATAAGGTCGACCTTTACCCCGGCTTGCGATGCGCGATATAGCGCGCGCGTGATATCGACGTCCTCGAGCGCGTTCATCTTGAACTGAATCAGCCCCGGCGAGGCCGCTGACAGTTTGATTTCGCGCTCGATTCGCCCCAGCAGCGCGCGCTTCAGCAGAGTCGGCGCCGGAAGAATCTTGCGATAAGGACGATTCGGCATATAGCCAGTCGTCAGGTAATTGAACAGCTCAGTCAGGTCTTCGCCGATCGTGCCGTCGCAAGTCAGCAGCCCGTAGTCGGCATAGAACCTGGCCGTTACGGGATGATAATTGCCGGTCCCGATATGCGCGTAGCGGCGCAGGCCGTTGTAGTCCTGTCGAATAACCAGGATTACCTTGCTGTGAGTCTTCAGGCCGACGACGCCGTAGGTTACGTGAATCCCGAATTCCTCGAGCTTGGTCGCGAACTGGATATTCGCCGCTTCGTCAAACCGCGCCTTCAGCTCGACCACCACGGCGACCTGCTTGCCGTTGCGCGCAGCGTCGCACAGGTAGCCGATAATTTTCGAGTCGGGCGAGGTGCGATAAAGCGTCATCTTGATCGCGCGGACTTTCGGGTCGTCCGCCGCTTCACGCAGAAACCGTTCGACCGAAGTCGAGAACGATTCGTACGGGTGCAGCAGCAGCAACGAACCCGCGTCGCGAATCACATGGAAGATGCTCCGCCCGATTGTGAGCCGCGGATGATCGACAGGATGATGCGGCGGATCGTGCAGTGCGGGCTCGTCGATCGCCGCAAGCTCCGCGAGGTCGCGCATCGACAGCATGCCATCGACTTCGAACACGTCGGATCGCTCGTCCAGTCCGAGTTCTGCCGCCAGCATCCCGCGATGTACCGGATTCATCCCGGTAAGCACTTCGAGCCGGACGATTGGCGCAAAACGGCGGTCGCGCAGCTCGGACTCGATCAGCGCCAGCAAATCGTCGGCCTCGTCCTCGTCGCGCTCGGTGTTGGCATTGCGCGTCACGCGGAAAAGTTCGTACGAGTCGATCAGCATCGAGGGAAACAGCAGATCGAGATTGTTCGCGACGACGTCCTCGAGCCGCACAAAATCATTCTGTTTGCCGACCCGCAGAAAGCGCGGGATTCCAAAGCCGACTGGCACTTTGACCCGCGCCATCAGCGGGTCCGAATCGTTCTGATAGCGCGCCGTTACCAGCAAATTGAGCGACAGGTTCGACACGAACGGGAACGGATGCGCCGGATCCATTGCCTGAGGCGTCACCAACGGAAAAATGTTTTTGTAGTAGTAGTCGCGAACCGACTTGCACTCTTCGTCCGAAAGGCTGGCATACAGCCGCACGCGAATGCCGTGATTCTCGAGCTCGCGCAGAACATGCGGGCCAACCTCGCGTTGCCGCTGCTCGAGCTCGCGCACCACGAGATAGCACTCCGTGATTTGCTGTTGCGGCGAGCGTCCATCGACCGTCAGCTCATGCATCCCGGCGACGACCTGCTGCTTCAGGCCGCCGATACGTTTCATGAAAAATTCGTCGAGATTGGAGGCGGTAATCGCCAGGAACTTGAGCCGCTCGAGCAGCGGATTCCGCTCGTCCTCGGCCTCATGCAGAACGCGTCGATTGAACGCGAGCCACGTCAGCTCGCGATTCAGGAACAGGTCGGGCGAAGTCAGGTCCTTGTCGATATGCGGTGGCGGCGCTTTCTCGACCGCAGTGACCGCGTCATCAACAAACACTGACGATGCTATTGAATCCGCCCCTGCTCCATTCTGAGTCTGAAGCGCGGGCGCGTCTGCGACCGTGGTACCCGCAACTATTCCTTGATTGTCCGATTGATTGGCCATCTGCTCATCCAACTCCATCCAGCCCCTCCTCCCGACCCAAGCATTCTAGCCGCCTGAGCGGCCAATTGCCTATCCCGAAGCGACATCCGCCAATACATGAGTGTTTCCGCGATGTTATAAGACTGCGATTTGTTATCGTCATGCTGATTATGCGATTCTTCTGACCGGATTCAGGCCCAGGTGGCACCATGAACGACTACTTGTATGAGGTTGCGAGGCGGCTCGTCGCGTTCGACACGGTCAGCGCAAAAAGCGATCGCGACGCGATGGAATACATCGCGGCGGAGCTCGCGCCGCGAGGATTCAAAACCGCAATTCAGCCGATCGAACTGTTCGGCGTCTCGCAGGCGAACCTGGTCGCATGGATCGGTCCGCCCCGCGCCGACGGCCTGATAATCTCCGGCCACGTGGACGTCGTCCCGTACGACGGACAGCCCGGATGGGAGCGCGACCCGCTCAAGCTCGAACCCGCGGGCGACAGAATTTACGGCCGCGGCACCACCGACATGAAAGGTTTTATCGCCCAATGCCTCGACGCCTCGCGGACGCTCGATTCATCGCGGCTCAAGCGGCCGCTGGTGTTCGTCTTCACCGCCAGCGAAGAAGTCGGCTGCCTCGGCGCTAAAGTCGTCGCACCCGCGCTCAAGCAAATCTTAGGGGAAACCCCAGTCCCAAGGATGGCCTGGATCGGCGAGCCGACTACGTGGGAAGTATCTCTCGCGCACAAAAGCATCGTGACATTCGGCGTGACAGCTCGAGGCATCGGCGGCCACAGTGGCGCGCCGGCGCGCGGCGTTAACGCGATAGCCGTGATGGCCCGCGTCATCGACAGCATCGGCCGGTACCAGCAGGAGCTGGCGGCGCGCCGGCCCGCCGAATACGCGAAGATTTTTCCCGACGCGCCGCACGACGTGCTGAACGTCGGAACGGTGCACGGCGGAATGGCGACCAACATGATCGCCGAGGAATGCACCCTGCGCGTCAGTTATCGCTCCCTGCCCAACGCCGATCCGCTCGACGTTTACAAAGAGATCCAACGCCGGCTGGGAGCCCTCGACAGTCACGACTACGCCGGCGGCGAGCATCGCGCGAAAATTGAAACCAATCTCCTGAACGTCGTGCCTCCGCTCGAGTCGCCGCGCGGGACGGCTCTGGAAGCCGCCCTGTTCGACGTGACCGGCGCAAAGACCGCCGGCGGCGCGCTGTATGCGACCGACGGCGGATGGTTCACCGGCTCGGGCATCACGTCGCTCATCTGCGGCCCCGGCGACCTCGAGCAGGCGCATCAGCCCAACGAGCACGTCCGCCGCGACGCCTTCGAACGCGGCCCCGCAATGATTCACAAGGTGATCGACCGCCTGTGCTGCACCGCGTCATCGTGACAAAGCCAGTCGGCGCTCGCTTCGGTCAGGATGAAGGTGAGGACTCGCACTGCCTCGATTGTCTACTGAACTGAAATCGGGATTCGGACTTCGAACGACGACGGGATCGCGATGCCGTTCTTCACTGCTGGAAAAAATTTCCACTGCTTGAGGGTGTCGAGCAGCACCTGGTTCAGGCGCGGGCTCGAGGTCGGCTTCTCCAGCGTCACCTCGCTGACGCCGTCAAACGATACGTTGAAACGCGCGACTGCCTCGGTCTGCATCACGTCCTCGCGCAGGTCGTCGGGTATCACCGGGGTCGGCGCGTAAATCGCGTGCGCTCCGACAGTGTCGGTGCCGATTCCGCCGCCGCCGCCCGATCCTTCGCCGGTTCCTGAGCCGCCGCTCTCACCGCTTTCCGTCTCGGTGCCGGCGCTTGCGCCGGGAGTTTCGCCGACGCTTGGGGCCTCGGTGGTTTTCTCAGTGCCGTAGGGAGAACGAATCACCGGCGGCAACGGCGGGACCTTTTTCACGTGAGCGACAGGGTGCGGCTTTACGATTGCCTTCGGATGAGGAGCCGCCGGCGCCGCCGGATGAATCGCACCGCCGTTGCCCTGCAGCCCGCCGACCGCCTTCGGTATGTCCATCAGCCGCGCCTCGATCGGCTGCAACTCCGCCGGCGGCGCCTTGGTGCGCATCAGGATGAGCGAAAATCCGCTCAGCAGAATCGCCCAAATCGCGATCGATAGCGGGACGATCCACAGCAGGCGCCGCGTCGGTTCGTCCAACTCCGGCGGTCGCATCGATATTGGAGCTGCACCGGCCACTTCAATGCTTCACGGCTATCAGAAATTTCTCGACGCCCGCGCGCCGCGCTTCGATCATCGCTTCGACCACCATCCCCTCGGGCGCGTCGGTATCCGCGTTCACCACCATGCCCAGGTCGTTGGTCTTGAGCATCGGCTTGAGCACGAACGCCAGTTGATCGAGCGTGGTCGGCGTCTTGTCGATGAAAATCTTGCTGTCGTGGGTGACGGTCAGCGTGATCGGTTCCTGATGCTCCATCGATTCGGCGTTGCCCTTGGGCAGGTTGACTGCGATCGAGTTGAGACTCTGCATCGACAGCGACGCCAGCATGAACGTCACCAGCAGAAAGAACATCACGTCGATCATCGGGATGATCTCGATTCGCCCGTGCCGAAAATGACGCGCCCGCTGGATTTTCATCGTATCTGTCCGATGCGCGCGCTCATCGCGCGACGGCGGCCGGCCGCGAAACCGGCGCCGCCTCACCGCCCTCCTGGTCGAGCCGTATGTGATCGACGAGCCGCGAGCCCAGCCGCTCCATCGTATCGAGCGACTGCGATTGCATCCGCGAGAACAGGTTGAACGCGAACAGCGCGAGCACTGCTATCAGCAGACCGAGCGCCGTTGCAATCAGCGCCTGCGCGACGCCCGCCGTCACCTGCGTGGGCGCCACCAGCGTCGATGCGCCAATCACGTTGAAGGACTGCATCATGCCGGTGATTGTGCCGAGCAGCCCCAGCAGCGGAGCCGCGGTCACAACGGTCTCGAGCACCCACAGTCCGCGCGCGAGAGTCTTTTCGATCCGGCCCGCCTCGTCGCCGGCGCGCGATTCGACCCACCATGCGGGTTTGCTGCGATTGTCGGCGATCACTTGAAGGAAGCGGCCGTATGCGTTGCGCGGCCCGAGTTCATTCAACCGCTTCTCGAGTTCGACCCACGAAAATCCGAAGGTCTCGACCAGGTTGGCAAGTTCCGACGGCAGCCGCAGGCATCGCGCGTAGAGCACGGCGCGGTCGATGATTATCGCGATTGCGAGAACGCCTAGCGCCAGCAGCGGATATACCATCGCGCCGCCGAACTTGATCGCGTTCCACGCTACGAATAGTTCCTGCATTTACTCGGATCTCCTTCCGATCTGACGCCCGAAGCGCGAGTTGCGTTTCATGGGGCCTGCGTGTTGGCGGGTTTTGTGAATGGAAGTTCCCATTTTATCCCGCCGTATAACGCCCGGCGCGGTCCGAATTGATTGGCAAACACCCCGACCCCGGTCCCGTTTCGAACCAGGTACGTGTGGTCTGCTAAATTCACGATCGCGCCGCGAAACTCAAGCACGCCACCATTGTTTGGCAGCGGCACGCGCCGGGTGATGCCTGCATCTACCTGGATATAGAATGGCAGATTTCCCGTGTTAGCGAAGCCGCTTCTGAGCCCGCTGCCGTAGATTCCATCGATACTGAACATCCATTTACGCCAGTTGTAAACGACCCCGGCGGAATTGGTGAAGGTCTGGTCGTGATCGAGAAAGATATAGTGACTGCTGATGTACTTCAGTTCGTCGGGCGCGAAGTTGAATTGCCCCGACTCGACTTGCGTACCCTGCGCGACGCTGTAGGCGAAGTTCTCGTACGCGTAGACGTTTTCGTGAGTGTACGAACCCGTAAACTCGACTCCCCAAACCCGCCCCTTGGCATAGTTGAACGTTTCGAAAATAAGCGCCGGCCCGAACTGGCCCTCGTCGATCAGGTCGGTGGCCTTCTTGTAGTAGGAATCGATGCCGATATTCAGCCCCGGAATGACCTGCTGCGTTATGCCCGCGTCGAACAAATGGTCGCGTTCCACCGTCGGAGTACCGTTGCCCTTCGAAGGAGGCGCTCCGGTAGTGCCGCTGAGCTGCTTGATATCGCCGACCGACACCAGTTCGGTCTCAGGTGGCGTCATCTGGCGGGCATAGCCGGCGTGCAGTGTCGTGCCCTTGAACAGCTTGTATTCGAATGCAGCGCGGGGACTTGCCTGATCCGCTCGCACCAGGCCGTCGTACAAATCGAAGCGGACGCCATAATTGAACGTCAGCTCCTCTGTCAGCTTCCATTCGTCCTGCATGTAGCCGCTGTAGATCCAGGTCTGCAGCCCGATGTCGTCGACGAATGAGATGGGCGTGGTTAGAGGCACTCCGCCCACGATTGGGAACGTCGCCTCATGGTTGTCGATCTCGGCGCGCTCGGCGTCGAAATACCCCCCCAGCCGAAATGTATGACTGGCGATCCCATGATAAGCCGTGTCGATCTGAAAACCATTGCCCCAGTCGCTGCGAAAAACCTTCGACGCGGCGCCCAGATAGATCAAGTCGCCGGTGTGGTCCGGGTTGAAAGTGACGGTCGAGTAGCGGCTGAACGGCGCGATCTGGTAGTCGATGTTCTCTCCAACAGTTCCTTGCAGCGCCAGCACGGCAAAGTAGTTTTGCTCAGTCTGGTTCTCGCGGATCTTCGCCGACGGATAGACCGGCACTCCGGCCAGTGCGAACACCTGCGGCTGATCCGGGTTGGCCGGAATCTGGAAGTGATTGACCGCGGCTCCCGTGATCAAGCTCAGCCGGGTGCTCGAATTTATAAAGTACGAGAAGTATCCAAACCCCGAGCCCTGGTTGCTGGTGTCATGAATCGGGGTCGGGCCCGAGGTCGGCGGCTCGAGCCCGCGGTCGGTGCCCAGGTATTGCCCAGTCATGTAGTAGCTGAAGTTGCCCTTGGATCCGCCGTACTCGAAGCTCGGCTGAGTCGTCCCGCGCTGCCCGCCGTAGAAATCCACGTTGGCCACCGGGTCGAGTAATCCGTCCTTGGTCTTGATATCGATGACCCCTGCCGTTCGAAGCCCGTATTCGGCCGGCAACGTACCGGTCAGCAGGCTGATCGATTGGGCAAAGCGCGGACTCAATATCTGTCCGAAGCCGGTGATGCCCTCGGGAAGCTGGACCCCGTTCAGCCGGTACTGAAGATTGGCGTGGTCTCCGCGCACGTGGATCTGTCCGAACGAATCCTGCGCGACACCCGGCGCCTGCAATAGCACCTGGTTCAGAGAGGTATTGTCGCCCTGCGGCAATTCCTGGATCGCCTGCTGGGTGAACGTGTATTTGCTGCCGCCCGTGCTCGGCGACAAGGAGTTGCGCGCCTGATTCAGCCGCGTCGCCGCTACCTTCAGGCTGACCTCCTTCTCCGCTTCCATCGACAGCGTCACGGGAGCCGCACCTGTCGCCGAAACCGCGACGATCGAAGTCGCATTCTTGTATCCGCCGCTGGTCGCCACGACCGCATAAGTGCCGGGCGCGATCGCGTTGAAGGAAAATTCGCCCGAAGCATTGCTCGTCGCATGGGCCACAACCTTGCCGCTGGCATCCTGTAGCGACAGCGCCGCATCCTTGATCGGTCTGCCAAGGGCGTCCTTCACCACTCCCGCGATTCGATATTTCTTTGTCGAGGTGGTCTTCAAATTAGCCGCCATTGTCGGCATGCAAAAAATCAGTTGGATCAGGATCCCGGCCATCGGGATCCACGCAAATAAATTCCTCCGCATCAGAAGCTCCCATCAATTCAGGTTTCCGCTCGCGCCTACGATACGCGAGTGGCGGCGCGCGAAACGGTCGCGCGCACGAGAAGAATCAAACGTGTCGAAAAGGGGGCTTAGAGCACTATCGGAGGAGCGCGGACGCGCGCGGCCGAGAAGACCAGCGACTCGAAACGGCTCGGCGCGGTGACAAATATCGTCTCGGCGACCGCCGGGCCACGCGCGACGGTCGTCGCCTGCGCCATCGTGCCCGGCGAATGCAGCGCGAGCTGACAAATCGGGCACAATCCAGCGTCGGCACTGATCTGCGGGCACGCGAGCCCGTTACGTGAGACCGCGCCTTCATGAAAATGCGCGACCCCAATCAGTTGCGAGACAAGGATCAGCGCCGCGCCAAGTATCGAGACCGCGCGGGCGAGAGGTCTGTCACTCTTATCGATGCGATACGCCATCAGGACTTAGCCGAACACTAAACGCGTATTCGACCTCACGCTGGAGCCTGCCGTGTATTTCGCAGATCTGTCAACCGCCAAGGCCGCGATCTGCCGAAACACTCAAGGCCGCCTGCGTGCTGGCCAACTCAGCCGGCTCATAGTGGACGCGACAGCGAAGTGGGCGACCGGCGCGCTCATCGAGAGATCCCGAGCGTCGCCGCTCGATGAGTTGACACGAATCGTGAGCGGAAGTCCGCATTTCGAGGCCTGGTTAATCGCAGTCTCAAAACGCTGTTCATCTCCGCCCATGGGCACGCATACGCGATGTACATCTCGCCCGCCGTGTGCGATCCCCAGCGCCGGACCGTCCCATCCGAATCGATGGCGTGGTCGTCCGGCATCCCGGAACAGCTGAACTCGGTTCGCAGCCGCGGCGATCGATTGGTAGCTTCCACCACGTCTCGCAGCAGCGGGTCGACCAGGCTGAGATCGAGCGCCTCCGCGGGCGGTGAACCCCGCAACATTCCAGGAACATCTGATAGCATTCTTACTCCCTTTAATGATATTGATAAATCGTAATCGTTAAGTCAATTCTCTTCCCCTCTACTGAAGGGAGAGAGGCTGGATAAAGGTGAATTCGAGGACTTCAGCCACCATGCCTTCTTCCTCCCCCTTGAAATCACCGCAGACTTTTCGCCGTAATACCCAGCAACGCCGTCAGATTCGCGACGTGTTCGAGCGTAACGATCGTCCTTTGGCGGCGGACGAGGTTTTGCAGCTTGCCCAGCAGAAGATGGCCGGACTTGGAATTGCTACCGTCTATCGCACGATCAAGGCTCTCGCCGGCGAAGGCTGGCTGGTCTCAGTCGAAGTGCCAGGCGAGCCGCCACGCTATGAGATCCGCGGCAAGGTCCATCATCATCACTTTCATTGCCTGAAATGCCGCAGGATGTTCGAGCTCGAAGGATGCCTCGAGCAACTCGGCAAGATGATTCCGCCGACCTTTCGCGTGGTCGATCACGTCGTGCTCATTTACGGACTAAACGCCGTATTCGACCTTACGCTAGAGCCTGCCGTGTAATCCGCCGATGTGTCAACCCGCCATGGCTGCGCTCTCCAGACTGCGATCGCGCCGGCAAATCCTGATTTCGACGCTCGCGTAGCCTCACATATCGCACGCTTTGCGCGGTATACAATAGGGGGTATACCATCACAGTACGGAGGCGACATGAGTCACACCATCCGCGAAAAAACCAAACTACTGAACAGGGTGAGGCGCATCCGCGGTCAAATCGAGGCGTTGGAGCGGGCCCTCAAAGAGGAAAAGGGCTGCTCTGACGTGCTTCACCTGGCGGTCGCGGCACGCGGCGCGCTCAATAGCCTGGTGGCGGAAGTCATCGAGGATCACATCCGGGTTCACGTCGTCGATCCGGCGCGTGAGCGCAATTCCGCCAGGTCCAGGGGCGCGGAAGAGCTGATCGATATCGTTCAGGCGTATCTGAAATGAGCGCAAGAGTTAGCCCTATGGATCAGTCGGCGCCCGTCGAGGAGAGTTACATCGACTGGCGTGAGGTTCTCCGGATCGTGGAGGTCGCATTGTGTGCGATAGCCGTGTGGTTCCGGCTCTGGGAGCCGTTCCCGCGGATTAGCCTCATCGGATTGGCCGGCGTCCTGATCGGGGGTTGGCCAATCTACAAAGAGGCTATCGAGAACATCGCCGCGCGCCGGATGACAATGGAACTCTCGATGTCGATTGCGATCCTCGCGGCCGCGGCGATTTCCGAATTCTTCACCGCATTGATCATCACCTTGTTCGTGCTGATCGCGGAGGTGCTCGAGCACCTGACCGTTTCGCGTGGCCGCCGGGCGATTCGCGATCTGCTGGATTTTCTGCCGCGCTCGGTGACTATCCGCGATGCCGGCGGCGTGCGTGAGGCTTCGGTCGATGAATTGCGAGTGGGCGATCGGGTGCTGGTCAATCCGGGCGGCCTGGTCCCGGTCGACGGTGTGGTCATCACCGGTCACTCATTCGTCGACCAGTCGCGAATCACCGGCGAGTCGATGCCGGTCGAGAAGCTGCCGGACTCGATCGTATTCGCGGGTACTATCAACCAATCAGGCGCTCTTGAAATTCGGGCAGACCGAATCGGCCGCGATTCCAGCTACGGCAAGATAATCGAGGCGGTCGAAAGCGCCGAGCGTTCGCGTGCGCCGGTGCAGAGGCTCGCAGATCGGGCGGCGGGCTACCTGGTCTACTTCGCGTTGTTCGCGGCGGCGATCACGTTCCTGGTGACGCGCGATATCCGATCGACAATTTCCGTGGTTATCGTTGCCGGCGCATGCGGAATAGCCGCCGGCACTCCCCTCGCGATTCTAGGAGGTATCGGCCGCGCGGCGCGCCTCGGCGCAATCATCAAAGGCGGCCTGTATCTCGAGACTC
Source organism: uncultured delta proteobacterium (assembly GCA_963850125.1). Lineage (GTDB taxonomy): Bacteria > Desulfobacterota > Binatia > Binatales > Binataceae > Binatus. The sequence continues at coordinate 199,870 of CAWKKB010000011.1, forward strand.
TCGGACGCGTGAACACGGTGGTGCTCGACAAAACCGGCACGCTGACGTTCGGCCGCATGCAGGTGCAGTCCATCACTGCCGTCGCGGGAGTTTCCGAAGCGGACGTGGTCGAGGCCGCAGCGTCCGCCGAAATGCGCTCGGAACATCCGCTGGGCAAAGCAATCGTGGCCTACGCCTCTTCCAAGGGCTACTTGCTGGAAGAACCCGATCGCTTTGACTACGCGCCCGGCAAGGGCATCGCGTCCGTGATCAACGGGTCGACAGTAGTAGTTGGCAATCGCGCTCTGATGACCGATCACGGAGTCGAAGTACCAAAGACTTTTGCTGCGAGTGCAAACCCGTCGTCACGACTGATGGTTGCGCGCGACGGACGGTTCCTTGGCAGCGTTGCGATCGCCGATATCGTGCGACCCGAAGCACGCAGCGCCATCGAGTCCTTCGGCCGCATGGGCATCCGCAGCATCCTGCTCACTGGAGATGTGAGCGAGGTGGCCAAATCGGTTGCCGATCAACTCGGCATCAGCGAGGTCGAGGCTGAACTATTACCCGAGACCAAGTTCGCGAGGATCAAGCAATTGGTCGCGGGTGGCCGGGTCGTAGCGATGGTCGGCGACGGGATCAACGACGCGCCCGCGCTGGCGGAAGCAAGCGTCGGCGTCGCGATGGGCTCGGGGACCGACGTCGCGCGCGAGACCTCCGACATCGTGCTGCTCGGCAACGATCTGGACAAGTTCGCGGAGACGATGCGAATCGCGCGATGGACGCGAAGCGTCATCTGGCAGAACTTCGCGGGCACAATCGGGGTGGATATGGTCGGTATCGCGATGGCCGCATCGGGACTGCTCCATCCGACCCTGGCGGCCTTTATCCACGTCGCCTCCGAGATGACCTTCATCCTCAATTCCGCCCGGCTGCTGCCGCGCCGCGCGCAACCGCGCGAACGCACTCAGCTGAACCGCCGGCAGTCGAAACTTACGCCGGAACTGTTGCATCGCGGCGATTATTAACCATAGTTAAGTACATGACGAAGACCAATCAGAGCTGGGACCCTGACGGCTACGCGCGCAACGCCCGCTTCGTCTCCGACCTCGGCGCGCCGGTGGTCGAGCTGCTCGCGCCGCGAGCCGGCGAGCGAATCCTCGACCTCGGATGCGGTGACGGCGCGCTCACGATTAAGCTCGCCGCGATGGGATGCGACGTCGTCGGCGTCGATTCGAGCGCACCCCAGGTCGAAGCGGCCCGATGCCTCGGCCTCGATGCGCGCGTCGCCGACGGCGAGCGTCTTGCCTTCGACGCCGAGTTCGACGCCATCTTCAGCAACGCCGCTATCCACTGGATGAAGCCGCCTGACGACGTGATCGACGGCGTCTGGCGCGCAATCCGCCCCGGCGGCCGCTTCGTCGGCGAATTCGGCGGCCACGGCTGCGTCGAGACGATCAAGCGCGCGCTAGTAGACGCGCTCCGCCGCCGCGGCATCGACGGGGACGCGCTCAACCCGTGGTATTTCCCGACGGTCGAGGATTATTCCGCGCGGCTGGTGCGCCGCGGATTCGCCGTCAGGTACATCGCTTTGATTCCGCGCCCGACTCCGCTGCCGACCGAAATTAACGGATGGCTCGAGACGTTTGCGCAGAGCTTCATGGCGCCGCTGGCGGACAACGCTCGCGCCGGCTTTATCGACGAGGTCCGCGAAGCGCTTCGGCCAAAACTATGCGACGCCGGCGGCAAATGGTTCGCCGACTATGTTCGCCTGCGATTCGCCGCCGATAAGCCGGTGACTGACCGTCGGAGCGTTTGAGTTCCCTCGCGTCCAGCGGCAGTATCGCAAGGGGGAGATGAGTATTTTCCGGGAATTAACAGAAGGACTCCCGCGACAGGCACCCGGCTCCGATGCGGCAACGCTGCGCGCGCTCGGACTGGTTCGCGGATTGCCGACGCGTCCGCGAATCCTCGACGTTGGATGCGGCCCTGGCGCGCAGACCATCGAGCTTGCGCGCGCCACCGGCGGCTGGATCGTGGCACTCGATATCCGCCAGCGATTTCTCGACGAGCTGACCGAGCGCGCCGCCGTTGCGGGAGTTTTGCAGCAGGTGACGACGGTCAACACCTCGATGTTCGACATGGATTTCGCCGACGCATCATTCGATCTGATCTGGTCCGAAGGCGCCATCTATATCCAGGGATTTGCCAACGGCCTCAACGCGTGGTGGCGGTTCCTCAAGCCGGGAGGATGGATCGCGGTATCGGAACTGACCTGGCTGGTGCCAGATCCACCGCGTGAAGCGGCGGAATATTGGGCGCGCAGCTATCCCGGCATGGGCTCGATCGAGCGAAACTGCCAAATCGTTGCCGAAGCGGGCTACGTGAGCATGGACGGCTTCGTCCTGCCGGCGCAGGACTGGTGGAACAACTATTACGATCCGGCCGAGCGCCGGGTCGAGGAGTTGAGAGAAAAGTACGCCGACGATCGCGAGGTGCTCGCAACCCTCGACGAGGCCAGCCGCGAGCACGATCTCTACCGCGAATATCACGACGCCTACGGCTACGTCTTCTACGTAATGCGCAAACCTCTGTCCTGAAATTTTTCCTTCTCGTTCCCATTCCCACCCTGGGGAAGGGGTTAGAGATTAGGTTCCTCGCCTTTCATTTCCTCCCGATCTGGGTTACCTGTTGCGATACAAATCATTAGACCTAGCGAGGATCGAAATGGACTTTTCGCTGACCCCCAAGACCGAACAGATGCGCAAGCGCGTCTCCGACTTCATGGACCAGTATGTTTTTCCCATCGAGAAAGAAGTTCAGCGCGCGATGGGCGAGAGCGGCAATACCGAGCCGCAATCGCTGAAAGACGTCCGCAAAAAAGCCAAGGCCGAAGGCCTGTGGAACCTCTTCCTGCCCGACGAAAAATTCGGCGCCGGCCTCAAGAACTACGAATACGCACCGCTGTGCGAGCTGATGGGCCGCAGCCCGATTGGCGCGCGCGCGTTCAATTGCATGGCGCCCGATACCGGCAATATGGAAATCCTGGCCGAATTCGGCACCCCCGATCAGAAAAAGCAGTGGTTGCAAAAATGCCTTGACGGCGAGATTCGCACCTGCTTTTCGATGACCGAGCCTGACACTCCGGGATCCGACCCGACCCAGCTCAAGACCCGCGCGGTCCGCGACGGCGACAACTATGTGATCAACGGCCACAAGTGGTTCACCTCAAATGCGATCGGCTCTGCGTTTGCCATCGCGATGGTGGTGACGGACCCCGAAGCGGAACCGCATCGCCGCGCCAGCCAGATAATCGTTCCGACTGACACTCCCGGATTCAACCTGATTCGGCCAGTGCCAGTGATGGGCCACACCGGCGGCGGCGGGCATTGCGAAATAATCTACAAAGACTGCCGCGTACCGGTGACGAATCTGCTCGGCGAAGAAGGCGGCGGCTTCGCGATCTCGCAGGCGCGGCTCGGCCCCGGACGCATCCACCATTGCATGCGCACGATCGGAATCGCGGAGCGCGCGCTCGAGCTGATGTGCAAGCGGGCCAGCACCCGCTTCACCCACGGCAGCCTTCTCTCCGACAAGTCCAACATCCAGGAGTGGATCGCCAACTCGCGAATCGAGATCGACTCATGCCGCCTGATGGTCATGCATGCGGCGTGGAAGATGGACACTGCCGGCAAGAGCGCCGCGCGCAACGAGATCGCGATGATCAAGGTGATGTGCGCGAACATGGTGATGATCGTGCTCGATCGCGCGATCCAGGTGTTCGGCGCGGCCGGCGTCAGCGACGACTTCCCGCTCGCGCGCATGTGGCGCGACAGCCGCGCGCTTCGAATTGCCGACGGCCCCGACGAAGTGCATCGCATGACCATCGCGCGCCGCGAACTGCGCAAGTACAAGTGACCCCGAGACGCCTTCGCATCACGCATGGCTGAAGCGATAGAAATCGTCCCCGAATTCGGTGACGTTCGCGACGAAGAGCAGCTCGACTGGGGCAAGCTCGCGGCGTACCTGCGCGACAAGATTCCCGGCGCCGACACTCCCGTGACCGTCCAGCAATTTCGCGGCGGCTCGTCGAATCTCACCTACCTGCTGCGCTTCGGCGACCGCGAATGGGTGATGCGCCGGCCGCCATTCGGCCCGCTGCCGGTCGGCGGACACGACATGGGCCGCGAGTACCGCGTGCTCTCGCGCCTGTGGGAAGTGTTCAAGCCGGCGCCGCGCGGGATGCTCTACAGCGACGACGTTTCGATCGTCGGCGCGCCATTCTTCGTGATGGAACGCCGCACGGGAATCGTCATCAAGAACCGCCAGCCGTTGCCGCCCGAACTCGGCACGGACCCCGCGACATTTCGCGCGATGTCGCTGGGCTTCATCGACACGCTCGCCGATTTGCACGGCGTCGATTATGCGTCGATTGGACTCGCGTCGCTCGGCAAGCCCGACGGATTCCTAAAGCGTCAGATCACAGGCTGGATGGGGCGATGGGAAAAAGCCAAGACGCGCGAGGTGCCGTTGATGGAGAAACTCGGCGCATGGTTTTTCGATAACATGCCGGTGTCGCCACCTCCCGTGCTGGTGCATAACGACTTCTACCTGCACAACGTCATGGTCGGCGCGGTGGATCACGGCGAGATTGTCGGCGTGTTCGACTGGGAGATGTCGACCATCGGCGATCCGCTGGTCGATTTGGGCATCGTGATGAACTACTGGCGCGACAAAAGCGACCCGGCCGAGCTGCTCGCGACCTCGCAGGGCGAGGCGCATACGATGCGCCCGGGGTTTCTCAGCCGCGACGAACTTTTGCATCGCTACGCGACCCGCACCGGCCGCGACGTGAGCGCGATGCCGTACTACTGGGCGTGGGCGCACTGGAAGACCGCTACAGTAGTCGAGCAGATCTACGTCCGCTACGTGCGCGGACAGACCACCGATCCGCGCTTCGCACTGATGGGTCCGATGGCCCCAGCGCTCGCACTCGCCGCCGCGCAAGTCGCGTCGCGTCTAGGTTTCAAGACCTAGCGTTTTCGCTTATTCACCCTTTTACTCGGCCAAGCCATTTTCTTTCATCAGATGCACGCGAGGCAACGAAGCTCCGCGCGGATTCATCGTAATCGCTGAATTTAAGAGAGCTCTCGCGCGAATTTCGCGGCCTGCAATTTCATTCGATCAACGATTCCAGCAAGCGCAACGAACCGATTCGTGGCCTGCTTTATGCAGCTGATAGGGACCATGATCCGAGTCGTGTTTTCTCCCGTCGTTAAGGTCGCAATTTGTGCGGCGATATCTCACGCCTGAATGGATGGAAGAACGCGATAGTCTGTGGCCCGCTCAACACGGCCCCGTGCGTTGAATTGACACAACTTTGGAATTCCAAATGAGGACAACGCAAATGACACCAAATCGTTTCGCAACAGTCGCAGCGCTCGCACTGACGATTGCCATGGTTTCCACGGCAATCCCGGCGAGCGCCCAGGTTAAACCCGGAGACGTCATCACTCCCGACAACGCGTCAAAGGTCGCGGGATTGGTCAGTCCCGGAAATTACATCCTGGTCAGGCAGGGCATGGTGATGAAAATAGTTCCGACCGGCCACCTCGACTGGCCGCCGCCCTACAAAGCCGCCACCGAGCAATATTCGCCGCAGGTCTCGCTCACCACTAACGGCGACCTCAAGGGGTACGCAGCCGGCCTGCCGTTCCCGCTGGTCGATGCCACCGATCCCGACGCGGCTACCAAGATCATGTGGAACTTCGCCTTCCGGCCGCTTTACACCGACGACCTTGACGAGCGCGGGATCGAAGCTGTGAGTCATCGCGCAGGCTCGGCAAATGAGATCGAGCATTTCACGTTCGGTCACTTCGGCTTCTACAACTCCGTCGGCCGCACTGAAGTCGCTCCGATGCCGCTGGACCCGGATGTTCTCAAGACGGGCATCGCCTCTCATAGCGGAGCTTTTCCGATCCTCGAGCCAGAGGAAATGCGCGGCGCGGGAATCGTCAGTCAGCGCTACGCTATCCCAGGGTTCGAAGACGTGGTGTGGGAATATAGTGCTCAGACCCGAAGGCTGAGACGTCTGCCGATTGGCGAACTGTCGGACTCGTTCGGAGTGTCCAACCGCGACGGAGTAGGCCCGGGCTACAGTGGTGCGCCGGGTGCCACCACCTACGCCTCCACCTGGGATCCCGATTCCGCGTTTGGTTTCTCAGCAAGAATCCAGGATTACACTTACCGGCTGCTGGGCGAGCGACCGATGCTCGCGTCGGTCGAGGCTGAAAATTCTCCCGCACAGCCATGTGCCGCGGACGGTGGCCGCACTGTTTGCCCGGAGAATTGGGAAATGCGCAACCTTTATGTGATCGAGGCGACGGCGAAGCCTCGCGCGCTGCTGGGCAGCAACGTGATCATTCCGAAGCGCATTTTCTACATCGATTCGGAAGGATGGTTTATCACCGCCTCTGATCAGTACAACCCGGAAGGCCAGCTCTGGAAGACGATTGCCACTTTCCACGCATATCGCGACCGGGCAGACCCCAACGCCAGGGTAGCTATCTACCCCTTCAAGCGAATGTTCCAGACCGCAATGGTCGACGAAGATGTGACCAGCGGTTTCTCGACCGTGGTCTATTCGCCGGGATACTCAGGTCATGACGACAGCATGTTCATCAACATGGGCGCCGTCGATCGAACATTCTATACGCCGGAGAATATGGTCCAGCTCGGCCATTAAAAGGCACCGGCAGAGCGACGCTGATAACGTCGCCCGGCTGCCGCCGAAAAACTTCTGAAGGCGAAGCGCGAGGCCCGGGCCTCGCGCTTCGCCTTTGATGTCCCCGCTTGGAGCTTCACGTACAACGTGATCCAATCCAATCATTCATTCCCATCCCCTTTTCAGCGAGCGGCAAGTAAGCTATCCAAGGTGGTAAAGGCAGTATACTGTTGACCACCCGGAGGTCTTCCCTTCTTGCATGCGATAAATTACGAAGCCCCAAGCACGCTCGATCAGGCGGTCAGTATCCTCAAAACTCACGGCGAAAACGCCCGGCCGTTCTGCGGTGGCACCGATATCCTCATCCAGCTCCGCGCCGGAGTCCGCCGCACCGAGCACCTGGTCGACGTTAAGAAGATCAAGGAGCTGCAGACTCTCTCCTTCGATGCGAAGAAGGGATTGCGGCTCGGCGCGGCCGTCCCGTGCATCGAGATCAGTGAGAACGACGTAATGCGCCGTCACTACCCGGGATTGACCGAGGCGGCCCATCTGATCGGCTCGCTGCAAATTCAGAACCGCGCCTCGGTTGGCGGCAATCTATGCAACGGATCGCCGGCCGCAGACACGACTCCTGCATTGATCGCGCTCGGCGCCCGCGCGCGAATCGTCGGCCCGAGCGGCGAGCGCGAGGTGCCGGTCGAGGATTTCGTCGTCTCGCCGGGACGCACCGTACTCAAGCCCGGCGAGTTGCTGGTCGAATTGCTGATTCCCGCGCCCGCACCGCATTCGAGCGACGCGTATCTGCGATTCATCCCGCGCAACGAGATGGATATCGCGGTGGTCGGCGTCGGCGCGTCGGTCACGCTCGACGGTGACAAGGTGAAAACCGCGCGCATCGGACTTGGCGCAGTCGCAGCGACTCCGTTGCTTGCGAGCAAGGCCGCCGACGCACTCGTCGGCAAGAAATTCGATGACGCGGCGCTCGAAGCGGCCGGACGGGCGGCGAGCGAGACCTGCAAGCCGATCGATGACATGCGCGGGACCGCAGAATTTCGGCTGCACATCGCCGGCGTGCTCACACGGCGCGCGCTGACAATTGCCGCCGAACGCGCGAAAAAAATCTGAATCAAACCTACGGCAAATAGTAATGAAAAAAACCCTGGTAGAAGCGACAATTAACGGCGAAACAGTCGAGTTCCTGTGCGAGCCGCGTCAAAGCCTGCTCGAAACCCTGCGCGACGTGCTCGAGCTCACGGGCTCAAAGGAAGGATGCCTCACCGGTGATTGCGGCGCGTGCACCGTGATGGTCGATGGCCGCGCGATCGATTCGTGCCTGATGCTCGGCGTCGAGGCGCAAGGCAAGAAAATCGATACCGTCGAGGGCCTCGCCACGCAGGGCGTGCTCAGCGTCCTGCAGAACAAGTTTCTCGAGCACGCCAGCCTGCAGTGCGGCATCTGCACTCCCGGATTCCTGATTTCGGCGAAGTCGCTGCTCGATCGCAATCCGAAGCCGACCGAGCCTGAAGTCCGCTACGCGCTGGCCGGCAATCTTTGCCGATGCACCGGTTATGACAAAATTGTAAAAGCGGTGCTCGACGCCGCGTCGGATATTCGCTCCCACGGCGAACGCACGGCGGCCGCGCGCTAGAGCACAGCAACGACGTGAGATTCGAGAGGTAAAAAAGGTCATGGCGGCATCAACCACGACAGGCAATTTCAAAGTTATCGGCACCCGTCCTATACGGCACGACGGCGTCGACAAGGTTACCGGCCGCGCCAAGTACGGCGCCGACTATGCGTTCCCCGGCATGCTGCACGGCAAGGTTCTGCGCAGCCCGCATGCTCACGCGAATATCAAATCGATCAATATCGAAAAGGCGCTCAAGCTCCCCGGCGTCAAGGCGATCGTCACCGGGAAGGATCTGCCGAAGGCGGAGAACAAGCTCGAGCAAGCGGGCGAGATGGTTATCAACCCGATGTACCTGTCGATGAACATCCTCGCGCACGACAAGGTCCTCTACGACGGCCATGCGATCGCCGCCGTCGCCGCGACCAGCCCGCACATCGCGGAGGAAGCCCTGCGCCTCATTGAAGTCGAATACGAAGTGCTGCCGCCCGTGATGACCGTCGACGTCGCGACCAGGCCGGGCGCGCCGATTCTGCTGAAGGATCTGCGCAACAAGGAAGAAGGCGACAAGCAGACCAACGTCGCGCAGCACTACCAGTTCAAGCGCGGCGATGTCGAGGCCGGATTCAAGGCAGCGGACTACGTGATCGAGCGCGAGTTCAACACTGCGATGGTCCACCAGGGATACATCGAGCCGCACAACGCGGTCGGCATCTACAACTCCGACGGACAGGCGACGATTTACTGTTCGACTCAGGGCGCCTTCGACGTGCGATCGCTCAGCGCGCAGGTGCTCGGGATGCCTGTCGGCCACATCAAGGTCGTTCCGGCTGAAATCGGCGGCGGCTTCGGCGGCAAGACCACCATCTATCTTGAGCCGCTCTCCGTCCTGCTGTCGAAGAAGACCGGCGCTCCGGTCAAGCTCGTGATGTCGCGCTCGGAAGTGCTCCGCGCGAGCGGTCCGACCTCGGGTTCGAAGATCAAAGTGAAGATTGGCGCGACCAAGGAAGGCAAACTGGTCGCCGCCGAAATCTGGATGGCGTACGAGGCCGGCGCGTTCCCCGGCTCGCCGGTCGGCGCGGGCGCGATGTGCATCATCGCTCCCTACACGATCGAAAATTTCGTGATCGACGCATACGACGTGGTCGTAAATCGCCCCAAGACCGCGGCCTATCGCGCGCCTGGCGCGACCAACGCCGCGTTCGCGTCCGAGACCGTGATCGACGAGCTCGCCGAAAAATGCGGAATCGATCCGATCGACTTCCGCCTCAAGAACGCGGTCAAGGAAGGCGCGGCGCAGGTCGTCGGCCCTCCGTTCAAGCGCATCGGATTGATCCAGACGCTGGAAGGGATCAAGAACAGCCCGCACTACAAATCAAAGCTGACCGGCAAGTTCCGCGGACGCGGCGTCGCGTCGGGCTTCTGGTTCAACGCCGGGATGCAATCGTCGGCCACCGTGAATATCCACGCCGACGGAACCGCCAGCGTGGTGACCGGATCGCCCGATATCGGCGGCTCGCGCGCCTCGATGGCGATGATCACGGCGGAAGTACTCGGGTTGCCCGTGACCGACGTGCGCCCGATCACCGCCGACACCGATTCTATCGGTCACACCGACGTAACCGGCGGCAGCCGCGTCACCTTCGCAACCGGGATGGCAGTGTATGAGGCGGCCAAGGACGCCGAGCGCCAGTTGATCGAGCGCGCCGCTAAGGTCTGGGAGAAAAAGCCCGACGAAGTGGAATTCCACGATGGCATGCTCCACGCGAAAGGTAACGGCGTGCCGCCGATGTCGATCAAGCAGCTCGCGCCACGCTTACCCCGCACAGGAGGACCGATCACCGGCCGCGCGAGCGTGAACGCGCGCGGGGTAGGACCTGGATTTGCGACGACGTGCGTCGATGTCGAGGTCGATCCCGACACCGGCAAGGTGCAACTGCTCCGATGCACCGTCGCGCAGGATGCGGGCAAGGCGATTCATCCAAGCTACGTCGAAGGACAGATGCAGGGTGGAACCGCGCAGGGACTCGGATGGGCGCTCAACGAAGAATATTTTTACGACGACAAGGGCACGCTGCGTAACTCCGGATTCCTCGACTACCGGATGCCGACTTGCCTCGACTTGCCGATGATCGAAACCGTCGTGGTCGAGGAAGCAAACCCCGGGCATCCGTTGGGCGTGCGCGGCGTCGGCGAAGTCTCGATCGTGCCGCCGGTCGCCGCGGTGGCCAACGCTATCTATCGCGCGGTGGGTGTCAGGATGACGGAGACGCCGATGTCGCCGCCAAAGCTGCTGAAGGCGATGCTGAAGCATCGCGGCTCGACTCAACATTCTGCCGCGGCGGATTGATCAGGAGTGATTGAATGGGGGCGGGCTAATGCTCGCCCCCTTTTTGATTTGCAATGCCCACTGTTGTGATCCCCGCACTGCTACGCAAGTTCACCGGTGGCATCGAGCGCGTTGACGTCGCCGGAAAATCGATTCGCGAGCTGGTCCGGCATCTAGGCGAGCAGTTCCCAGGGATTGACCAGCAGTTACTCGAAGACGGCGACATCCGACCGTCAATCGCAGTATCAATCGACGGCGAAATCGCGACTGGCGGCGTGCTCGACGCGGTCAGCGAAAACAGCGAAGTATATTTCATCCCCGCGCTCGGCGGCGGCTAGTCTGTCGGCTCAAAAGTCGCACTCGAAAATTGTAAATTCGTTCTTTTCGAGACAAATCCTTCGGCATCAACCGTCCTTGCAACTCACCGGCAGTTAAGTACAATACGGGTGCTGGCCGGGGTTTGCCCCCCTTTTCCCGGTTGGCTACGGGCCGGGTAGAGCAATCTGCCTGGCCCTTATCATTTGTTTGGAACGATGGCCCGGTCGACTTGCAATGATAACCGTCGCCGTAGCTGTCGACCGCTCTGGCGGCGGGTTGATCTTTTGAATCGAACCGGGACCGATAAACCGCCGCGCCATCAGTAGTGCTAATACATCAGTGCGATAGTCTGACTGACTGAAATGAGCCTTTGAGTTTTTTCAGAGATACACGCGCTGTCGCAACACCCGCGGCTTCACGCTGCTCTTGTGTCGAAGGCTCGCGATGCTCGCTTCGATCAGGATGACAGACTTATGCCGGTTACTGCTGCTTGCGACGTATGACGAGGACCGAGCACGGCGCGCCGCGCACCATTTTCTCGGTTGTTCCACCGACCAGGATATGATCCATGCCGCTACGTCCGTGCGTCGCCATCACGATCAGATCGATAGCCTGCTCTTTCGCGTAGTCTACGAGTTTTTGAACCGGATGGCCGACGACTGCATAGGTGAAGACTTTATTTGAATCGCCGAATTCGTCCTTCTTGAGGTGCGTGAGCTCCTCTTCGGCCTGCTCGAGCATCGCGGCTTCGCGCGCCAGTTCGCGGCTCTGCTCGCCGCTGGTCGCCAAAGGCAGCGGGATAAAAGTGTGATGCGGCGCAATGACGTGGACCAGGTGGACTTCGGCGCCGACGTCCTTCGCCAGTTCCTTCGCGGCGCGCATCGCTTCCATCGCGTGCGGTGAAAAGTCGATTGGCGCAAGAATTTTCTTCACGTTCTGAATCATAGGAACCTCCGGGTACCAAGGACTCTGGAATTACCACGGGCCTCGCAACCTCTGCAAACCCGCGCCCGTCTATGCCAAGTTAGGACATAGCGTTCCGCGCTGATAATTATTCGCCTCGCCCGCGTCGCTGGAGAGGCCGCGCCGAAGGAGCGGGTCTCAAGAAAGGAGCCCATCATGAAAGGAACTGTCTTCCACGGACCCCACGACGTCCGCGTCGAGCAGGTCGACGATCCCACGCTCAAGACGCCGACCGACGCGCTCGTGCGAATCACGCGCGCCGGGATATGTGGCTCCGACCTGCATTTCTATCACGGCGCTTTGCCCATCGAGCCCGGCTTCGTGCTGGGACATGAAGGCGTCGGCGTGATCGAGGAAGTCGGCGCGGGTGTCGATCGTCTGAAGAAAGGCCAGCGAGTCGTCGTGTCGGGCCTGGTCGCATGCGGACGATGCTTTTTCTGCCGCCGCGGACAGCCGTCGCAATGCGCCGAGAGCGGCTCCGCAGTTTTCGGCTATGGCTCGAGCTCTGCAGGCAAACTCGGATGGCTGGGCGGCGAGCAATCCGAAGCGGTGCGCGTCCCGATGGCGGACTACACCTGCTACCCGCTGCCGGACGCGATCGACGATGACGCCGCGGTCTTCCTCGCCGACATCCTGCCGACGAGCTATTTCGGCGCGGTCAACGGCAACATCCGCCTTGGAGACACGGTCGCAATCTTCGGATGCGGCCCGGTAGGCCTATGCGCCGTGATGAGCGCGAAACTGTTCGGCCCCGCTGAAGTAATAGCGGTCGACAGCATTCCCTATCGGCTGGAACTCGCGCGCAAACTAGGTGCTTTCGCTGTAGACACTAAGACGGCGCAGCAGACGATTCTCGATCGCACCGACGGTCGCGGCGCTGACGTGACGATCGAGGCGGTCGGCAACGAGGCCGCGCTGACGTCCGCAATAATGGCAGCGCGCGGCGGCGGCACAGTGTCGGTAATAGGAGTATTCGCCGCGCAGTCGTTCAATTTCCCAATCGGCTACGCCTTCGCGCGCGATCTGACTTTCCGCATCGGCCTGGCCAACATCAACGCCCACATCCCGGAACTAGCGCGCCTGATAGAACACGGCACGCTCGATCCGCGCCCCCTGATAAGCCACATAATGCCGCTGGCCGACGCCGCCAAAGGCTACGAAATTTTCAACGCCCGCAAAGATAATGTAATGAAGGTATTGCTGAAGCCCTGATGCGTCTTTCTCTCTCTCCTTGTAAGGTTAGTTGATCATGCGCGCGCGCAGCCTGATCGATGAAAGCCGAATAGCACATCTGTAAGGCGCATCGAGCCACCGACCGTGAGAGCAAATTAGTGCGCTGCGCGCAACTTTGCGCTTCATACTGGGTGCAGGGGTCGGCCCCGCGACGGTGTCGATGCCGCCTCCCGCGCAGGCGATTTGCTTTCGCCGACCTCATGCGCGGCAAACAGTTGCGCGAGGCTGGCGGTTGCGCGATACCTTGAGTAGCAATCGAGGTGCTAGTGATGGCGGAAAATGCAATCAAAGTTCGAGTCGAAGGTGAGATCGCATACATCGCGCTCAACCGGCCTGAGAAGCGCAATGCGATTAACCAGGCGATGCTCCGTGCGCTTCCCGAGGCGATCGACGAGGTCGATCGTAACGACGTGCGCGCGATTATCATCTATGGCGAGGGCCAGGCGTTCTCGGCTGGCATCGATTTTACTTCGCTCAGCAACGACAGCGGCGCGCAGAGCGGGACTGGCGGCGGGCCCGACATGCAGCGGTTTCGGCGCTTCGTGGCGGAGTCGCAGGCGTCGTTGAATCGCATCGAAAGCATCGAGAAGCCGGTCATCGGCGCGTTGCACGGTTTTGTCGGCGGTCTCGGGCTCGAGCTGGCGCTCGCCTGCGATGCGCGAATCGCGTCGACGGGCGCGCGGCTCGGGATGCCGGAAGTACGCATCGGCCTGGTGCCCGACGTCGGCGGTACCACGCGGCTCACGCGCACAGTCGGCTACGCGCGCTCGAAGGAACTCATCATGACTGCGCGAATGATCGAAGCGGCAGACGCTGAAAAAATCGGGCTGGTGAATCGCGTCGTCGCCGAAGGCACGCATCTCGCAGCGGCCGAAGAGCTTGCGCGCGAGATGGCGCGTAACGCACCGCTCGCAGTCGGACTGGCGAAGCGGATCATCGACAAGGGCCACGGCCTCGACAAGATGACGTTCCAGGAGCTCGAGGTGCTGGCGCAGAGCTCCTTGCTGCTCACCGAGGATTTTCGCGAAGGTGCGTCTGCGCTGGCGCAGCGGCGCGAGCCGCGCTTCAAGGGACGCTGACGCGAATCTCGAAGCCTGCCTCAAAAGTCTGGCCGGGTGCGAGTTCTCGCATCCCGGCCGTGACGCCGCGATCCGCGAGATTGAATGCGTCGGGCGCGCAAGTGTACGGCTCGAGCGCGACCACCGGGTTGTTTGGCGGGGCGAAGACCACAAACTCGCCGAACGCGGCGTCGGCGCGAACCTCGATCGCAATTTTCAGCGACGGATCGATTAGCCTTGCGCGCGGTGCCGAGGCAACGTCGTTAGAGAATGGCGTCATGCGGAATACATCATCGTAAGTGTCAGCTCCAATCGCACGCGGCGCACGAACATCGAACTTGCCCGCCAGCGGCTCGAGGTTGCCAGTCGGAACGAGGCGCGCGTCGAGCGGCCATCGCGCATCGGCGTCGAGTTGAATCTGCATCGCGTCGCGCGAGCCCTCGGGATTCAGCGGTGCGTGAAGGTAAGGATGTGCGCCGAAGCCGAACGGCATTACCGAGTCGCCGGTGTTAGTGACGCGCGCCTTCAATCTCAGTCCATTACCTACTTCGTAGTCAATTTCGAGCGCGAACGGCCATGGCCAGATCGCATTGAGATCCGAATAGTCAGAAGAATCCAGAATCGCCGTGACGAAGTACGGTCCGCGGCGCGTGACGCGAAAGGCGCGTTCGCATGCGAAGCCGTGAATTGCATTGCCATGCGCGGCGTCGTTCACCGGCAGCCGATAATCGCGTCCTTCGAACGTGAAGCGTGCGCCGGCGACGCGGCCGGGCCACGGAAAGAGAATCGGAATGCCGCCACGATGGGGATGCTCGAGCCATGCGTCGGGACTGGCAGGCCCCGCGATAACATCTAGGGTTCCGGCACTGTAGCTGAGACATTGGCATCCGGCGCCCGGTACAATAACCGCGCGCTCGCTCTGAGCTTCAAGCGTGATGAGTTCCACAGTTACGATGATTTTAGCGCGAGGAACCTGCACAGCGCGAGAGTTCGGCCCGAGAATCGGGCGTACCCGTAGGTGGGCTGAGTATATTTTGCCGCGCGGCGCAGAGAAGCAACTACAATCGCGGCACTATTCGGAAACTGGGAACTGACTAGTGGTCGCGTCCGCCGCGGCGTTCGCCACCACCGCCACCGGCTCCGCCGCTGCGCGCCTGTGCTTCGTTGACGCGAATCGGGCGGCCCTTGATGTCGCGGCCGTTCAGTTTCTTGATTGCGCCCTCGGCCGCCTCATCGGTTCCCATCTCGACGAAACCGAATCCTCGCGAGCGGTTGGTGGCGCGGTCGATGATGACTTGCGAGCTGTCCACCTTTCCTGCTTCTGAAAACACGTCGAGCAGATCCTGGTCGGTCACAGTCCAAGCCAGATTCCCAACATACAGTCTGCGGCCCATTACCCCTCTCCTTGCGCGCAACCCTGAGTGCCCTCAGGGCGTCCAGCGTTTGTTGCAAGAGCGCGCATCTAGTCAAAATTCCGAGATGCTTATACCATCGTGCCAAGCGCAAACATAGTGCCCTTTCCGTCCGATTCCCTGCCTTTGTTTCGGGATTTAACCTAATCATTGGGTTCGCTGGTTAGGGTGAAATACCGACTGGATCCGAGGGCTTATTCAGGATCAAATACCCAGCGTGTATGTGCGATATCGGGCGCGTTGTGGTTCCTGAATGATTCTAAAATCGCTTTGACGCACGAGGTCAGCCGTCACGATTTCAACTGTGCCGATGAACAAGAGCGGATGGACTCATCGCGGAAGAAGCCAGCGCGCCGCCATCGCGAGTATCTGATGATCGCAACGGACGCTTGATCTGATCGATGGCGACGATGCGCCAGTTTAAAACATCGGAAAGATCGTGCGCCTCTCTCGGTTCGCGAACTTGTTGGGCGGCGCAACATTTCTTCGATGACTGAGAAAACTTTCGAGGGTCTGACTATCTGCCTGAATAGAGCAAGCATCATTTCAAACACTATCGGCTATATGCAGTCGCATGATGTAGATAATCGACAAAATGACTTTGATACTTGTAGATGTGAGATTGATTGTGTATGTTCAAATTTGATTTGTACTGATCAATTACGGGAAAGGAGATAGCTACATGCCTCGCAAAGATACTTCTCGCGGAGCCGCATCAGCGTTCCAGCAAGTACAGCGGCAAGCGCGCACTTTGCTACTCAATCTACGCAAGGAGATCCGCCTGAAGGAATCGGCTCTGAGCAAAATGAAACAAGAGGAAGCGCGACTGGGATCGTTGATTGGTAGAGTCGGCGGTTCGGCAAAGTCAGTCAGCAGCGGTCCGACCGGCCGGGTCAATTGGCGTGCCGTGCTTTCCGCACTTCCCAAGCAATTCAAGGCGGCCGACGTTCGCAATGTGCGGGGACTCAAAGGAAAGCGGCCGTCGGAGATCTTTGCGGCAATCACTCGATGGATTGACGCCGGCGCGGCCAAACGAAAAGCGCGCGGAGTATACGAAAAAGTTTAACTGATTGATTCGCGCGAGCAGGCCGCAATGCGGTATCGTGCGATCGAAGTTAGTTGAGCGGCGCCGCGAACCTCAGCAGCGCCGTTTTCTATTGTTCAGACTCAATGCAGACTTTGAAACCTCACTCGCGCGCGAAAAAAACAGACAACATGGCTGTGATGACGATTGAATGGCGGGCGGATACGGTTCGCATGATCGATCAGCGCCTGCTTCCGGCGCGCGAGGTGATTCGAACCTACCGCGACTACCGCGGCGTCGCGGACGCAATCCGCACGATGGTAATTCGCGGCGCGCCGGCGATCGGAGTCGCGGCCGCGATGGGGGTCGTTCTCGGAATAAAGGGTACCGCGGGCGCCAAGGCGAAAAAACGCTTCACGGTCGTCGCGAAGGCTCTCAAAGCCACCCGGCCGACCGCGGTAAACCTGGCCTGGGCGGTAGATCGGATGGGACGAGTGCTCGACGAGAACGATTCTCTCGATGCGCCAGAATTGTTTACTCGCATGCGCGCGGAGGCGATCGCGATTTATACGGAAGATGTCGCAGCGAATCGCGCGATGGGTCAGTTTGGCGCCGAACTCATCGGAGATCCGGCAACCGTGCTGACGCATTGCAACGCGGGCGCACTCGCGACGGCGGGATACGGCACGGCGCTCGGGGTAGTCCGCGCAGCGCGCGACGCGGGCAAAAAGATCCAGGTCTTCGCCGACGAGACGCGGCCATTTCTGCAAGGCTCGCGGCTGACGGCTTGGGAATTACACAAAGATCGGATACCCGTGACGGTGATCGCCGACAACATGGCGGCGACGGTGCTCTCGCAAAAAAAGATCGATTGCGTGGTGGTCGGGACAGATCGTACCGCTGCCAACGGCGACGTCGCCAACAAAATCGGCACCTATCCGCTGGCTGTCATGGCGCGGCGCCACGGCGTGCCGTTTTATGTCGCGGCGCCGCTGTCGTCGATCGACCTGGACTGTCCTGACGGCGCGTCGATTCCGATCGAAGAGCGCTCGGGCCGCGAGCTTACCGAATACGGTGGTAAGCAGATCGCACCCAAGGGCGTCGCAACGTTCAATCCTGCATTCGACGTTACGCCGGCTGAGCTGGTAACAGCGATCATCACCGAGCGGGGCGTCGCTTACCCGCCCTACACGGAAAGTTTGCGCGCGCTGAAGAGCAGGCGATGATCGACTGACTATTCATCGAAGTGATCCAGATACTCCGAAAGCCCATAGCCAATCTTGCCATCCCAGTTCCACTCGGTCATACCTTCGGCTATTCGAGTGACTATACCGGCCCGACGATTGCGCAGCGGAATCATCGATAGCACCTTGCCCGTAATAACTATTGGCGCTTCACCATCGGAGGTCCGACACGTTACCTTGATCTTGTCGTGGAGCTGCTGATCGCCGGCGAATTCGGTCTGCACCTCGACCTTTGTGATATTGAGAAAGGGCTTGCCCTTGCGCGCGATGAATCCGCCCGGGCGTTCGCTACCGTCGCGATTCACCGTGATCGTCGCCATTGCGCCGAGATCCTGGTCGAAGTTCATAGTGAGCCAACGATAGAACTTGGGCGCCTGCCAATAGCGCGGTCCCCAGCTATGATCACGCAGACCGAGCCCGTCGATTTTGAACTCGCGCTGGTTGCCGTCAGTCGAGAGCATGAGCTTCCCGGTTGCGTGGCCGAGCTGTTCCAGGTGACCCTTTGCGAACTGTGCCTCAGGATCGCCGGATGGCTTAGGCGAGACCCATTGGTCGCCGCTCTTTTCGCGCAGTTCGCCGCCCCAACCGGGAGACGTCGCGACGTAGTCAAGCTCGAGCGCAGCTTTCGAGTAAGGATTGGTCTTAAACGCCTTGGCTGGATCGGCCATATCTAGCGGATTCTTTAGAATGCAGAGTTTGCCCTGATAGCTGATGCGATGGCGCTCGAACGGTTTGACGACTTCGAACTTTGCGCCGCCCCCGTTGTGGGCTTCGTTGTTCTTGATTTCGGGCCGCTGGAACATGAAGCCGACGGTTCCGTCGGGAAGGTAAAGGCAGGCAGTCATCTCGGCGTAACCTTCGTTCGCGCGATTACCCAGTCGGATAAAACCGCCGAGGCGCTGAGTGCGGTCGTAAAAATTGTAATACGCACTTTCGTTGAAATTGGACTCGCCGGTGTTGGGATGCATCAGGTCGTCTTGTTCGAGCAGTACTACTTTGGTTTCAGGCATTAGTCAGATCTCCTTTTTGGAGTTGCGAATGGCTATATCATTTTCGAGGTAGCGGGGATTCGCGATGCGCAGTTTGTCCTCGACACTTTGACGCACGACCGCAAGCACTTCACGGCGCCAGTCGCCGTCGTCAGCCTCACCCGCGCGAATCCGGCCGGTCAATTCTTCGCTCATGCTCACAGCGGCAGCGCACAAATCGTTGAGGCTGTGCAGATGCGGCGCGTCGTGGCCGAGCAGACGCGCCAACGCTTTGACCTCGCTCCGAACCAACGGATCTTCCAGTTTTATTTCTCGCGCAACGACTCGCATTACGTTGGCAACTACTCGAGCCTGGAACTGGCGGGCGCCCTGGATTGCAGGAACCAATTCGCTCTCGACGAAGTCGGCAGCGGCTTCGAGCAGTTCAACTGAGGTCGGCCGGTCCTGCATAGTGATTACTCACTTGATTACCTTGTTACTATTCAATGAGATTCAACAATTCCAGCTCAGTCTCTGCCGTGCGCCGTCCGATACTAGCCAGTTCGACACTCTTTACGAATCCGTCGATATGAGTACGGGCCTGGCTGATGGTTATTATGCCCCAGCGCAAATTGCCGAATACCTCCCAGAATCGCGCCGATTCAGGATCGACCGAAGTACCACTGGCTTTTTCGTAAGCACGAAAGAAATCCTCGCGAGTGCCAAGCCCGCCGACCGGCTTTTGATCGTTGCCGAAACGCCAGGCGCGCACGCACATCCAGCCGACATCCTCCATCGGATCGCCGAGATGCGCCAACTCCCAATCGAGGATCGATCGCACGCCTTCGGGACCGAAAATGACATTGCCGATTCTGTAATCGCCGTGTACCAGCGCTTTTCGCGGAGTCCTCGGCACCCGCTTCAGGAGCCATCGGAAGGCCAATTCGAACGCGGGATGCGGTTCGAGCGCCAATCGCCGAAAGTTTTCCTCGTACCGTTTGACCTCGGTCAGCGCTGCGTTGTCGCCCGGCTCTGGCAGGAAGTCGAGGTTGTGCTTGACGGGATCGATCCGATGAATGTTCGCGAGAATTTCGGCGAGTTGCGCGGGCATCAGGTTGCGGGCGCGGGCATAGGTATCATCGCGGAGGAGACGACGCGCGATAGTCTCACCATCGATCCGTTCCATGATGAAAAACGCGGAACCAAGCACCGTAGGATCCTCGGAAACCCAGAATACCTCGGGCACCGGAACGTGTTCCTCGAACGCGGCGCGGATCACCATGAACTCGTGACGGCGATTAGTGGAGATGTTGTGGGCGCCGGGGTCGCGTCGCAACACCATCGCGCGCCGGGTAGCTTCACTACCGCGCTCCATCGCGCAATCGAACGACCAGATCTCGCGCGACGCACCACCGGGCATCTTGCGGAGGTTATCGATCGCGACATTGTCGAAACGGCCTTCCGTGCGGATGAAGCCGATCAGACGCTGGACCATTTCTGCGGGTTCGATTCTCTCCACTGCGAGCGCTCACTTCGGATCTGAATGAGTATCATGAAATTTCACCGCTTCGCATATGCCTCAGGCACGATAGCCGACCTTCTGCGCAATTCCGTCGCCGAGCAGATTGAAGCCGAGAATCGAAAATCCGATCGCGAGTCCAGGCGCAGTTGTGAGATGCGGCGCGACGAGCAGGAATGCGCGGCCGGCGTCGAGCATGTTGCCCCACGTGGGAGTGGGCGGCAGTGCGCCGAGACCGAGAAACGAGAGCGCGGCTTCGGCGCCGATAATTCCGCCGATCCCGAACGTCGCCTGCACTGCAAGCGGTCCGATGACTCCGGGAAGAATATGGCGCATCAGCAGTCGCGGCCGGCTGGCGCCGAGAGTTTCGGCTGCGAGCACGTACTCGCGCTCGCGCAAGGTCAGCACTTCACCGCGAACGATGCGCGCGTAGCCGGTCCATCCCATCGCGGTCAGCGCAATTACGAGATCGATCAGTCCCGGTCCAAGGATCGCGGCGAGCGCGATCGCGAGCAGGATTCCGGGGAACGCGAGAACAATGTCCACTCCTCGCATCACGAGGTTGTCGATTCGGCCACCCGACAGCGCCGCCGTCGCGCCAATCAGGCTGCCGACAACGAGCGAGATCGCCACGACGACGGTAGAAATCGAGAGCGATAGACGCGCGCCCCACAGAGTACGGGCAAGAATATCGCGCCCGAGTGCGTCGCATCCAAATGGATGCGCGCGGCTGGGTCCGGCGAGGATGTTTGCAAGATCGATCGACAAAGGATCGGTCCGAAACACTATCGGACCGAGAATTGCTGCCGCGACGGTCGCGGCGACAATAGTCACTCCAATAGCCAGTGACGGATTGCGGCCGCGAGCGATCACGAGATTCTTACTCGCGGATCGACCATCGCATAAACCAGGTCGATCGCCATGTTCACGACGACGTAGGTCATCGCGAACGTAAGGACGCATCCCTCGACGACGGGATAGTCGCGCGCACCGATCGCGGTGATCAGCAGGCGGCCGATCCCGGGCCACGAAAATATTATCTCGGTGATGAGGGTGCCGCTCAGCAACGCGCCCATTTGAAGTCCGATGATCGTCACGACGGGTGTGAGCGCATTCTTCAGACCGTGGCGCAGCAGGGCGGCTCGTGCGCTCAAACCCTTGCTCAGCGCGGTGCGCATGTAGTCACTCTCGCGCACGCGAATCAGACTTTGACGGAGCATGCGCGCGAGGATCGCAGCGAGCGCGGTGCCAAGCGTGATCGCGGGCAGGACGAGATGGCCGAGACCTCCGCGGCCGGTTAGCGGCAGCCAGCGCAGATCTAGAGAAAACAAAATCATGAGCAACGGGCCGAGGTAGATGTGCGGAACCGAAATGCCGACGATTGCAAATCCCATTGCACCGAGGTCGCCGGCGCCGCCCGGATTTGCTCCCGCGATCAATCCGAGCGGGAATGCCAACAGAATAGCGACTAGCATCCCTACACCGGCGAGCTCGATCGTAGCGGGAAATCGTTCGGCGATGAGCCGTGCCACAGGCTTGCGATATGAAATCGATTCGCCCAGGTTGCCGACGGCGAGTCCCGCGAGATATGCGGCGTATTGCTCCAGGAGCGGACGGTCGAGGCCGAGCTGATGGCGCATCCCGACAATGTCGGCAGGTGCGGCGGTCTCGCCAAGCATCGCCGTCACCGGATCGCCCGGCACCAGGTGGATGATCCCGAAGGTCAGGGTCGCGACGCCAAGTGCGACCGGCACGAGCGCGAGCAGCCGCCGGAGCGCATAGCGAATCACTGCGACGGCTCTCCGCCATCGGAAGTGACGAGCGTCAGAGTCGCGAGTGAGCGGAAGCTGCCATTGGGGTACGCGTCGAAGCCTACGAGCCGACGATTCATCACGGCGACGTTGTCGACCCACCACAGCGATACGTACGGGAGATCGTCGGCGGCGAGCTGCTGAACCTGCGCGTAGATTTTTTTCCGCGCGTCGCGATCGACGGTAGTTTTCCCAGCTTCGACGAGCTCGTCCATCGCAGGATTTGAATAGTAGCCGCGGTTCTCACCACGGGGCGGCGTCTTCTTCGAGTCGAATACCATGTAGTAATGATTCGGATCGTTGATTCCGACCCATTGCAGCGAGGTCAGATCGAAGTTCCCGGCCTGGATGTCGGCATAGTAGGTCGCAAACTCAAGAGTTCGGATAGTCAGTTCGATACCCACCCGATGAAGCATCGCCTGAAACACCTCGCCGATGCGGGCGCCCTCTGGCGTTGTCTTGTACTCGAATCGCAGCCCACGCATCCCATCTTTGCCAGCGGGATAGCCCGCCTGGTCGAGTAGCCGACGCGCTTTTTCCGGATCGTACGAATAGTTAGTGACGTTGCCGTCGTATGCCCAGTTCTCGGGCGACAGCATGCCTGTAGCTATTCGGCCGGTACCTCGCAAAACAGTACTGACTATTGTATTGCGGTCGATCGCATAGGCTATCGCGCGGCGGACTCGAACGTCGCGCAGTTGCGGTTTGCGAAAATTGAAAGACAGGTAGCGATAGGTGGTGCCGGGGGTCTTGCTGATCTCGAGAGACTGATGCGCGGCGAGCCAGGGCAGCACATCGAGCTGGATGTTGTTCGGCGAGAAGTCGCAAACACCTTCTGCGAGTTCGAGCGCCCGTACTGTTGGATCGGGAACGATCTTGAAGAAAATCGACTGCGCCGCGCCGGACGGATGCGGATAGTAGCGATTGCGCTCGAGCCGCAAGGATTCGTCGCGCGAGTACGCAACCATCATGAATGGCCCGCTGCCGACCGGCGCGGCGGAGCTTCCTTGCGCGGGCGGCGGAGTGCCGGCTGGCACGATACCTTCAGTCGCCATCTCGAGCGCCGGCGAGTATTGATGCGCGACGGTAATGACGACGGTGTAGTCGTCGGGCGCTTCGATCGATTTCAGCTCCTCGAGGCTGGCGCGTTTCGGCGACATCGATTCGGGCGCGATAATCGAATTGTAAGTGAATACCACGTCGCGCGCGGTGAGTCCGCGGCCGTCGCTGAAGTGCACGCCGCGATTGAGGTGAAAGACGATCTCGGTTGGCGAGGGCCGCTCGATACTGCTGGCAAGACGGCCGACAAAATTGCCTTCGCGATCGGCCTTGGCGAGAGAATCGAAAATGAGTTCGTTGATCCGGGACGACATTGCATCGGTGCCAAATCGCGGGTCGGTCGAGGTCGGCGAACTTTCTATATCAACCTGAATTGTCGCGGCGGAATTGTCGACGCGAGATGGACCGCATCCTGCGAGCGCGACGAGCGCCATCTGCGCGACCAACCGCAACCCAACCGTTGTCTTCCGCGTCCACACAGTTGGCGCGATAATAACATGACCATGAATAAAGATTGGCGCGCGAAGATCGGGCTTCGTCAGGGCGACCTGACCGACGCCGACGTTGACGCGATCGTAAACGCCGCGAACAACGACCTGATGCTGGGCGGCGGCGTCGCGGGCGCGATTCGGGTCAAAGGCGGCCCTGCCATTCAGCAGGAATGCGACGAGATTGGCACGATTCCGCTCGGCGAGGCTGCGATCACGGGCGCGGGACGGCTCCGTGCGCGGCACGTGATTCACGCGGCGAGCATGCGGCTGGGAGAATCCACGTCGGAGGCGAATTTACGCGCGGCGACCCGCAACTCGCTAATGCGCGCCGACGAGAACTCGCTCAAGACGATCGCGTTTCCGGCGATCGGTACCGGCATCGCCGGTTTCCCAATCGAGCGATGCGCCCAGGTGATGCTCGAGGAGGTGCGCGCGCATCTCAGCGGTCCAACGACGCTCGAGTGGGTGGAGTTTGTGCTGTTCGATCGCAGGTCGCTGCAGGTCTTCGAGCGAGTGCTTGCTGAAATGGAATAGCTAGTGGGCCGCCATGCCGCCGGCGGGTTGCGCGCGACGCAATAGTAAGAAGGTCGGAATCAGGATCATCATTACAATAGCTAGTGTGCGGTAGATGTCGTTGAACGACAGCATCATCGCCTGACGCTGAATCATTCCGTACACCATCCCGAGTCCCTGCTTCTGCCCAGTGAGTATTTGGGGCATATAGTCAAAGCTGCGCGCGCCGGGAGTCAGCCGCGCCGCATCGCTCATCTTCCATGCGTCGAAAACGGTGAAATGGGCGACCAGGTACGACTGATGCGTCTGCTCATGATTCACGAGCACGGTCGTCATGTACGAAATGCCGATCGCTGCTCCCGTGTTGCGCATCATGTTGTACAGGCTCGCGGCGTAGCCGACACGCTCGCGGCTGACGCACGACAGCGTGGTGGCCGACAGGGTGGGGAAGATCATGCCCATCCCGACTCCCATGACGAGGCTGGGCCAGGTGACGGTCCAGGTGCTGACCTGCGTGTTCCAGCCCGCCATCTGCCACAGCGCAACTGCCATTATGACGAACCCGACGCCAATCAGCGGGCGCGTGTCATAGCGGTAACGCGCGAGTTGGCCGACGATCAGCATCGCCGCCATCGTGCCAAGTCCCCGCGGAGCGAGCACCAGGCCGGCCTTCCATGCGCTGTACCCCATCACTTCCTGCAGGAAAATCGGGTTCAACAATCCGGTGCCGAACAGCGCGAAACTCATCGCGACCATCAGCATCACGGACATCGTGAAGACGGGAATTCCGAGGATTGAAAGATCGAGAATCGGTTCCGGCGTGCGCAATTCGTTGATAGTAAGGCCGATGATGCAGAGCGCGGCGAAAATCGTGCACCAAACGACCCACGGCGCACTGAACCAATCAGCGCGTTGTCCGCGATCGAGTACCAGCTGCGCAAGGCCCAGCCCGACCACGAGCAGGATGATGCCGGTGTAGTCGGTCTTGCCGCCCTTGGCGCGGCGATTTTGCAAGTATGCGGGGTCGTGCACGAACGTCCAGACCATCAGGAACGCGGCAGCGCCGATCGGCAGGTTGATGTAGAAATTCCAGCGCCAGTTCCAGTTGTCGGTGATCCATCCGCCGAGCGTCGGCCCCATGATCGGCGCGACCATCAGGCCCATACCCCACGTCGCCATCGCGAGCTGCTGTTCGTTGGGCGGGAACGTTTCCATCAGGATCGCTTGCGACGACGGGACCATCGCGGCGCCCGCCGCACCCTGTATCAATCGAAAGACGACCATCTGATCGAGCGATCGAGCTGCGCCGCACAGTCCCGACGCGGCCACGAACACTGCGACGGACATCAGGAAGTAGCGCTTGCGCCCGAAGCGCGACGAGATCCATCCCGTCATCGGAATCATAATTCCGTTGGCGACCAGGTAGCTGGTGAGCACCCATGCGATTTCGTCGACGCTCGCCGAGAAGCTGCCCTGCATGTGCGGCAGCGCGACGTTGACGATCGACGTGTCGAGGACTTCGAGCGTCGTGCCGAGCATCACGGCGAGCGCGATCAGCCACTTATGGCTGGAGGATCCGTACTCGGGAAAGTCGGTTCCAATCGGGGATGAAGCTGCGACTGCCAAGAAAGTTCGTCCGTGCGGGCTGGTTTCAGATTAGACGCGACGGATTTCCGATGATACCGCGAAACACATTCGATATCTGGTGTTCATCGCGCTGTAACGCGGGTAGGCTTTTAATCGTCATAGGTTGAATGCGCGATTCTTTTGGCCGCGCTGGTGCGGATGTGGGGCAACATGGATGACAGCGAGCGCCTGGGACGTTACCTTCTAACGATGCGGCTGGGCGCCATCGATGTCGGATCGAACTCCGTACATATGATCGTGGCAGACGTGAGCCGCGAAGGTCACCTCGAGGTCGTGGACCGCGTCAAAGAGATGGTGCGGCTGGGCCGGCGGTCGTTCACGACGGGACGGCTCACGACGGAATCGATGGACCTGGCAGTGCGTGCGCTGATGAATTTCAAGCGGCTGCTGCGAGTGCGCCGCGTCACCCGTCTGCGCGCAGTCGCGACCAGCGCAGTGCGGGAGGCGCGCAATCGCACCGAATTCATCCGCCGCATTAAGCGCGAAACCGGCCTCACAGTCGAAGTGATCTCCGGCCTCGACGAGGCGCGCCTGATCTTCCAGGCTGCTCGTCATGCACTCGGGCTCGACGGCGGACCTCATCTGCTCGTCGACGTCGGCGGCGGCAGCGTGGAGTTGGTGCTGGTGCGCGACGGCAAGCCGCTCTGGATGCGCAGCGTTAAGCTTGGCGCCGCACGACTGACCGAACGCTTTCTTCTTGACGATCCGCCGACGCGCGAGCAGTTGAGCAAGCTCGACGCGCATCTCGAGCGCGTGATCGGCCCTCTGATGCGCAAGGCGCGGCGCGCAGCCGTAATCCGCGCAATCGGAACCTCGGGGACAATTAACACTCTGGTCGCGATGGCGCGATCGTCGCGCGGCGAGGAGTTGGGACGATTGCATGGCGCGAGCGCGTCGGCCGGCGAAATTTCCGATCTGTCGCGCGACCTGGTCGAAGCCAACGCTGCTCTGCGGGTCGATCTCCCGGGGATGGACGCCAAGCGTGTCGATCTGATGCCAGCAGCGGCCACGCTGGTGAACTTTATCCTGAAAAATTCTGGCGCGCCCGAGCTGGTCGCATGCACCTGGGCGCTGCGCGAGGGCGTGCTGCTCGGACTCGCGCACAAGATCGACTCGCGTTCCGCCGCCGACGCGCGACGCCGGTCGGTCAACGCCCTGGCGGCTCGATTCACGGGGAGCAACGAGCACGGCAAACAGGTGGCGAAGCTTGCGCTGAAGCTCTTCGACGCGACCGCGCCCGTTTTGGGCCTACCCAAGTCCTCGCGAGAACTCCTTGAATTCGGGGCTTTACTGCACGATATAGGCCATGCGATTGATCATGACCGCCACAATCGCCATTCTTACTACCTGATTAAGAATGCGGAGCTGTTCGGCTTCGACACTGACGAAATCGAGGTCATTGCTCAGGCCGCTCGCGGGCATCGCAAGCAGGCCCCGAAGCTCGATTCGCCGGATTTGAAATCGCTCAGCCCCGCCAAGCGCCGTGTGATCAGGGGCCTCGCCGCGATTTTGCGTGTCGCCGACGCGCTGGATCGAAGCCACTTCGGTGTGGTTAAAAATATCGAGGTCCGGTATTCACCCGGTCGCGTGATCGTCGGAGTCGATTCGAAGCGAGAAAAGGCCGACCTCGAATTATGGACATGCGAGAGAAGGACCGACCTCCTATCGAGACTGCTGGATCGCCAGGTGGTGCTGCAACGCTAGAGCTTCCCGCCGCTGTTCCTTCTGCTAACGGCCACACCGCTCCATCGTCATCTCCAACTAAATCCGCCACCCATACCGCGCCCAAGACTCTGCTCGAGACTCCGCATCCTTATAAAGGACGTTTGATCTGCGTCGAGGGTATCGACGGCTCGGGCAAATCGACGCAACTGCTGCTGCTCGAGCGATGGTTGCGGGCGCGCGGCTACCCGGTCCATTTCACGGAGTGGAATTCGTCGCGGCTGGTGCGGCGCTCGATGCAGCGCGGCAAGAAAAAGAATCTGCTGACACCGACGACCTTCTCCCTCCTGCACGCGGTCGATTTCGCCGATCGCCTGACCTACCAGATCCTGCCGCCGCTGAAGGCCGGCATGATCGTGCTGGCTGATCGCTATGTGTATACTGCCTTTGCGCGCGATGTTGCGCGCGGCGTGCATCCCGATTGGGTCCGTGCCGTTTATAGTCCAGCGCTGCGTCCCGACCTGACGCTTTACTTCCGCGTGCCGATCGATATCTCGCTCGAACGCCTGCTGTCGGGACGCGCCAAGCTCAAGTACCACGAAGCCGGCATGGACGTCGGTCTCTCGGCCGATCCGGTCGAGAGTTTCCGGATGTTTCAGAGCCGCGTGCTTGAAATTTACGATCAACTGACGACCGAGTTCGGGATGCGTCCGATCGACGCGACCGCCGAAATTCCCAACCAACAGAAAGTCGTGCGCAAGATGGTTCAGGAAATTCTCGGCGACTACGACCTCAAGCGAGCGAACGGAAAAAATGGCGCCACATCGCAGCCACGCTAAATCCTGGTACGGGCACGGCCTGCCGTACGTCGCGAAAAAGCGCCTGCCGGGCCACTTGATCGCGATCGAGGGCACTGACGGCGTCGGACGCTCGGCGCAAATCGAACTGCTCCGCCCATGGCTCGAACTCGAAGGCTATGCCGTCAGTAACACCGGATGGACCCGATCGCCGCTGCTGTCCGAGACCATCAATGAGGCCAAGGCCGGCCATCAGCTGACGGTGACCACGTTCTCGCTGCTCTACGCCGCGGATTTTGCCGATCGTCTCGAGCACGAAATCCTGCCCGCGCTGCAGGCAGGTTTTATTGTGATCGCCGATCGCTACATGTACACGGCGTTTGCGCGCAATACCGTGATGGGCGCTGATCCGGATTGGACGCGCGAAGTCTTCGGCATGGCGCTGGTGCCCGACCTCGTCCTCTACCTCGACATCGACGTCGAAACTCTTATCCCCCGCGTGATCATGGGCAAGGGGATGGACTACTGGGAATCCGGGATGCATCTCGCGCTCGGCACTGACTTATTCGATTCGTTCGAGCACTATCAGGGCCGGCTGATCGAAGAGTACCGGCGGTTGTCCAGTGAGTTCGGCTTTGTCTCGGTCGACGCGCGCCTGCCGATCGAGGAAGTACAGAACCAGCTCAGAAAACACATCGCCGAATATTTGTCGCGCGCGAGCAGCAAGCCGCATCCCGATTCCGCCGAGAACGGGGCATCGACACGCAAGGAATAGCAACGGTGGTAGATGAGTCGCGTTCCGATGCGCCGCCGCGCAGGGTGACCCTTTCTCCCGGAGAAACTGTCGCCGACGCCGCGCGCAAAGCGATCGCGCTAGGCACTGAATCGTTGCTGCGGCATCAGAGCGCCGCGGAGTCCGGCGAACCGGAGTCGCTACATCAACTTCGCGTCGCAACGCGACGCCTTCGCGCGTCGATCGAATTGTTCTCGAGCGTCATCTACGCCGCGCAGCTCAAAATCTTCCGGCGCGACCTTCCTTGGATTGGCAGTTTGGCCGGCGGCGCCCGCGAATGCGACGTCACCGCAGCGTTGATCGCTGCTCGCGCCGCCAGGATCGACCCCGGCCTGAAGGACGCGGTCGCGCCCATGATTGCGGCGCTCAACGAAGGGCGAAAGTCCGAGCACGTCAAACTGAACGAGCTGCTCGCGTCGAAACGTTATCGGAATTTGCTCGCGAAACTGGCGCACCCCGCAATCAAGAAAGTCGGCGCCGACCGGAGGCTGGGCATCGTCGCCGCCCAGTTGGTCCGGCCGGCTTCACGCGGTGCTGCGCGTCTGGGTGGGAAACTCGCCGCCGACGCTCCTGATCCGGTTTTCCATAAGCTCCGCGTTCGCATCAAGCGGCTGCGCTACGAACTCGAGATGATTGCGCCACTGGGTGCCAAGCGCCACAGAAAAACCCTGAGGCGGCTCGAGGAGCTGCAGGAACTGCTCGGGGCCTATCACGACATCACGGTCGCATCCGCGTGGCTCTTGTCGTATGCGGAGACATCCGCGGCGCCGGCCAAGACGATGCTCGCGGCCGGCGCGTTGATCCAGTCGCTCAGCAGCCGTGAAACTAAACTGCGCCGGCAGTGCATGAGGGCGTGGCGGCGGTTCGAGCGCTCCGATGCGATGCACGACACGCTCGAGGAAATTCGGCGTGCCGGCAGATTGGCGCTGAAGCCTGTCAGCTCGCCTGCTCAGATTATTGATAAGACTGAAAAAAGCGAGTCCGATCCGCCGAATCAATTGCACGCTGTGGACCCAGACCTCGAAGAGGAACCGGACTCCAATCACGATTCGATGAATTCGCATTCGTCCACGGAAACAAATCCATGAGACTGTATATTTTGCGTCACGCGACCGCCGAAGAGGCCGCCTCAAGCGGCGACGACGGCGCACGTAAGCTGACTGAACGATCGAAGGAAAAAATGCGCGGAGCCGCTTCCGGCCTGCGAGAGATGGGACTGAAGTTCAACGTAATTCTGACCAGCCCGCTCGCGCGCGCCGCCGAAACTGCCGAGATCGTTTCCGCGGTCTACGAGAACGTTTCGCCGCCTCAGGTGCTGCCCGCGCTCGCGACCGGCGTGGCCGCGACCGACGCGGTGACGGCGCTGCGCGCATTTTCAAAGCACGAGGACGTGATGATCGTCGGTCACGAGCCGCAACTCAGCGCCGTCGCGTCGATTCTGCTGACGGGCGCCAGCGACGTCGTGCATATGAAACTAAAGACGGGCGGATGTATCGCAATCGACCTGCCCGCACGCTTCGAACGCGGCGGCGGCGAGCTACGCTGGATGCTCACCCACCGCCAACTACGCACGATGCGCAAATAAATGATCGACGCGCGGGACTATCGCGTCGATGTGCGAACGCTCGACGGCGCCGCGATCCTGATCCGCGCAATTCGTCCCGACGATAAGGAGCGACTGCACGATCATTTCAGAGGGCTCAGCGAAGAGTCTGTCTATTTTCGATTCATGGGGATCAGGCGCGACCTGTCGCCGCAGGATCTGAAGCATCTGACCGAGCTCGATTTCAAGAATCATGTTGGACTGGCCGCGACGCTGACCGAGAATGGACGCGAGCGGTTCATCGGCGTCGGCCGTTACATTTGCGGCGCCGATCCGCATCGCGCAGAAGTCGCGTTCGCAATTCGCGACGGGTTCCAGGGTCACGGTATCGGCACGCTGCTGCTCGAACATCTGACCCGCATCGCCGACGCGAACGGAGTCACGGAATTCGAGGCTGAGGTGCTCGGAGAGAACCGCCAGATGCTGGAAGTATTCGCGCACAGCGGCTTCGAGAGCCGACGACCTTTTGACTCGGGCGTCGTGCGCCTCCATTCCTCGACAAGCAAAATGTTGAAAAAGTAAGTTTGGATTGGATAGTCGCACTTCAGCTCGGGAGGTCATTCTATGAGCCTGGTCGAGTTCGCCGTCGAAAATGAAATCGCAATCGTCACTATCAACCGGCCGGAGGCGCGCAACGCTGTCGATCAGCCAACCGCCGCCGCCCTGGCCGACGCGTTCCGCCGCTTCGACGCCGATAACGGGCTCTCGGTCGCGATTCTCACGGGCGCGGGCGGGACGTTTTGCGCGGGCGCGGATCTCAAAGCGGTCGCGACCAGTCGTGGCAATCGTGTGACTGAGAATGGCGACGGTCCGCTCGGATGTACGCGGATGCTGCTCGGCAAGCCGGTGATTGCGGCGGTCGAGGGCTTCGCCGTCGCGGGAGGGATCGAACTCGCGCTGTGGTGCGATCTGCGTGTCGCCGCGCGCGACGCGACCTTCGGCGTATATTGCCGCCGCTTCGGGGTCCCGCTCTGCGACGGAGGCACAATTCGACTACCGCGGCTGATCGGAATGAGCCGCGCGATGGACATGATCCTGACGGGACGCGGCGTCTCGGGCGAAGAGGCTTTCACGATGGGACTGGCGAATCGCGTCGTCGAACCCGGCACCGCGCTGGCGCATGCGCGCGATCTCGCGAAACAGATCGCGAGTTTTCCGCAGCGATGCATGCGCGGTGACAGAATGTCTGCCTACGAGGCATGGACGCTGCCGCTCGATAACGCGCTGAAGAACGAATACCGCTACGGAATCGCAACGATCGAATCGGGCGAGACGCGTGCGGGCGCGGAGAGGTTCGCATCGGGGATCGGAAGGCATGGCAAGTTCTGAGTGAGATTTCTGATGCTCAGTGTCTTACTCAAGTTGAAGATGGCTCGGTTGAGCGCGGGCTTTGTCGCGGGCTGCGTGCTTATTGTCGCGCCCGGCATCGTATTGGGCCAGGAATTCGGCGCTGTCAGCGTTCCGATTCCGGTAGAGATCGATGGTCAACCGACACATTGCCGCCTTTACTTGAAGTTGGAGACGAAGAGTTACAACGTCCCGTTCGAAAAGTTTGCCGCCGGCCCATTGGACAGCGCGCAAAGGATGTTCGCGACGGCGGTGGTTGCAATCCGCAAAGATGACGCGGCGAAGTTCGCGAGCGTGTGGACATCGCCAGATCAAATGAAACGCATTAGTCAAGTTACCGTGGCCTTGGCCGACAACAGCAGCGACAGTTGGTTAAAGGTGGCGAGAAGCAATTTCGATTTCGACAAGCTAACTCTTGTCGCGGAAGTGCTGGTTGGATCGGAAACCATGTTCATCTGGGATGCCCCGACAAGAGCTGGAATCCAGCGCAATGCCTTCTACATCGGGCTCGATCAGAAAAACCAACTGCGGCTGAGCGCAGTCAGCAGTAACTCGCCAGTGGAACCGCTGATTCTAAACGCCTTCGTCGCGGCAAGAACGGATCCGGCCGTGTACAAACCGATTTGGAATATCAAGGTCGGTTATCAGTATCCGATTCCACTCGCCGGACCAGGCGATGCTGGCGCGCATCCCGCGTTCTTTGAATTTGACGGAGCACCGATGGACTTCCCAGTCGGCGACGAGAAGATAAAGGCGCCCACTCCCTTGCTGGAATTTCTACGGAACGCAGCCTTCGCCATACGAAGCGGCAAAGACCAATCTTTCGCCGGCGATTTCACTCCGCGGAGCCGGGAAACAATAAGTCAGTGGCTCGCCGCAACGGAAAAACGAGAGCAGGCAAAGCAACGATCGCAGGCAAGTGCGTCCCCGGCTTCGAACTATGAAACGGCAGGATTGATTTCGGCGATGATGGCCAATGTCAAATTCGTACTTAATGCCGACCCCGTCTTCCTCGTATTTCAGGCGCGAGGCTCCGGCGACAATTGGATGCCGCAAGCTTTGAACTATTCCTATGTATTGCGCGAGGGCACGACTTACAAAATTGCAAACTTCTCGTCTATGAATACGCTCGACGATTTTCTGCAAAATTCCGCGTTGTTCGACAAAAATATTTTGAAACTGACTCAGAAGAAATGATTCTGGCGTGAAAGCGATCGCGGCTTTCGCTACACTCAAGTTATCCGCTCGCTGGCGCTGGGGGCCATTGTGTCGGTGCTCTGAGTCCTATACCCTCATGGCAAGTCAATCGTGACTTTATGCGCGCGTCGGATTCCGTGACGCCACCCTCTCAACCCATCAGACCCACAAGTTCGGCACTTCTTCTGAACTGGAATCCGGGGCTCTGAACCATAGGATACTGTTTGTCGTTTTCTGAATTTTCTGTATCGCCAGAGATCCATCGTTCAATCAAAGACCGCGGTCATCACACGGCGACCCCGGTCCAGGCCGGAGCTATCCCGGTCGCGCTCAGCGGGCGCGACGTGGTTGCCACGGCTGAAACCGGCAGCGGCAAGACCGCGGCCTTTCTGATCCCGACTATCGACCGGCTGCATCGCAAACACACGCGGCATCTCGCCGCGCTGGTGATCATGCCGACTCGCGAGCTTGCTGCGCAGGCCGCGCGCGAGTTCGACCTGATCGCACGCCATACTCACATCCGCTGCGCGACGGTGGTTGGCGGCGAGTCCGAGCGTCATCAAATCGACGCGATTCGCAAGGGCGCGCAAGTGCTGGTCGCGTGTCCCGGCCGGCTTATCGATTTTATCGAGCGTGGGATCGTCAAGCTCGACAAGATTGAAGTCGTCATCATCGACGAGGCCGACCGGCTGCTCGACATGGGCTTCCTGCCGCAGCTGCGCCGCGTCATGAAGATGGTGCCCAAGAATCGCCAGACCATGATGTTCTCGGCGACGATGGCGTCCGGTCCCGAGATGATCGCGCGCGAATTTCTGACCTCGCCCGAGCGCGTCACCGTCGGCGGCAGCAAAGCCGCGCCGCCCTCGCAGATTCGCCAGTCGATTTATCCGGTCACGCTCGAGAACAAGGGTCCGGTGCTGCTCGAGATTCTAAAACGTCCCGAAGTCGAGAGCGCGATCGTCTTCACGCGTACCAAGAGCCGCGCGGACCGGGTCGCCAAGATGCTGATACGCGCCAACGTCAAGGCGGTGCAGATTCACGGCGACCGCTCACAGAGCCAGCGCAACGCAGCGCTGGCGGGATTTCGCACGCACAAGTTTCGCGTGATGGTCGCGACCGACGTGGCCGCCCGCGGACTCGACATCCCCGACGTTTCGCACGTGATTAACTTCGATCTGCCCGACGAGACCGAGGGCTACATCCATCGCATCGGGCGCACGGCGCGGATGGGCAAGGCGGGCGAAGCGATCAGCCTGGTGACGCAGGAGGAACGCGTCAACCTGGCGCGGCTGGAACGCACGCTGGGCAACGCGCTCGATCGCGAGCACGTCGAGGGTTTCGAGAAAATCGAAATTCACGCGCCCAAGCCGGTGACCGTGTTCCGTTCATCGGGCGCGCGCAATCGATCGACGCGCAACCGCCCGCGCTCACGCTGGGCGTAACCGGCGCAACTTCTCTGAAATAAGTTCGACCCCGCCGCCGAGCTGATCGCAGACTGCGATTGGCTCGGTGGAAATCAGAAAAAACTACTCCCGCCGACATAGACGATTTGCTCGTGTGCGCGAGAAATCCTTGAACTGATTCGGTGCCGGCGGCAAGCTTTGCGGCCCTCTGTTTTTCTTTTTCCGACCGGCGTATTGAGTTAGATCTTCGAAATCAACTTAATGCTGCGCCATAGACCTGTCTCAAACCTCCTCCGCTGCGCGCTGATCTCGACCTGTGTTGCCGTCCTGGCGCTGGTTTCGTGCAGTGAACTCAAAATCGTAGTCAACCGCGGCGAAAAGCAGGTCAAGCGTGAGCCGCGGCCCGTCGAGCCGGGTCCATACGTTTTGATCTTTGCCTTCGACGGGGCCGGTTACGATCAATTGATGACCGCAATCAATTCCGGCAAGGCGCC
Source organism: uncultured delta proteobacterium (assembly GCA_963850125.1). Taxonomy (GTDB): domain Bacteria; phylum Desulfobacterota; class Binatia; order Binatales; family Binataceae; genus Binatus. Next base: position 235,085 of record CAWKKB010000011.1, read on the forward strand.
CGCGATGGCCGGGATGCTTGGCAAGGACGAAGGGGGCGGCTTGTACGAGCACGCGTACTCGGTGCCGAACGCTGTCAGCATCCTGCCCTCTACTACAGTCGCCGCGTGGTCGGCGATTTTCACCGGGGCGCCGCCCGCGCAGAACGGAGTTCCGGGCAACGAATGGTTCGTGCGGGAGGAGATGAAATTTTATGCGCCGGTGCCGGTCTCGGTCGAAGAGATGGACGACAACCGCGCGATGTTGATCGACAATTTTGTCGGGCGGCAGCTCAAAGTGCCGACGCTCTTTCAGCAGGCGGGCGTGAGATCGGCGGTCTCGATGAACATGATTTATCGCGGCGCCGATTATTTCACGCTCATTGATCCGACCTCGATGGTCGAGCTGTTTACCGAATTTGTCAGCGGGAAAACCAAGCATTCGTCGGGCAAGCGCGACATCTACCAGCAGATGGACGAGGACTCGGTGCCGAAGCTGCTCGATTCGATGAAGGCTCACGGCGTGCCCAACATCCAGGTCGTGTATTTCCCGGGAGTCGACTTGTACACGCATCTCGCGCCTGATCCGTTGCCCATGGAAATCGCGTACCTCGAGAACGTGACCGATCCGCTGGTCGGCAAAATTCTCGACGCCTACCGCGACTACGGCATTCTCGCTCAGACGTACATCATGGTGATCGCCGATCACGGTCACACTCCCGTACTCAAGGACCCACAGCACGCGCTGGGCGCAGACTCCAGCGCCGGGCCAGACGCGGTGGTTCAGGCGGCAGGATTTCGGCCGCGAAAGTTGGTGCTGAGTCCCGGCAAGAACGAGCAGGATTACCAGGCCGCCTTCGCCTACCAGGGCGCGATCGCGTACGTATACCTGGCCGATCGCTCGACTTGTCCCGACCCCGGCACAACCTGCGATTGGAAGCGTCCACCGCGTTACAAGGAGGACGTGCTGCCGGTCGCGCGCGCGTTTTACTACTCGAACAAATACGGCAGGCGGGTGCCGAAAATGAAGGACACGCTCGACCTGGTGTTCGCGCGCGTGCCGACGCCGCCGGGAGAGCCCACACACGAGTACCAGATTTTCGACGGCCATCGGCTGGTGCCGATTTGGGAATATCTGCTCGCGCATCCGCGCCCTGATCTGATCCAGCTCAACCGGCGGATGCGATGGCTGAGCGCGGGACCGTACGGCAATCGTGCGGGTGACGTGCTGCTGCTGTCGCGGTCGGGGCTGAACCAGCCGATTCAGAATCGCTACTACTTTTCGGCGCCGTATCACTCGTGGCACGGCAGCGCCTCGATGCAGGACAGTCACATCCCGCTGATTGTTGCGCGGAAGGACTATGACGGTGCCAAGCTCAAGCGGCTCGTCGATGGAATCGCTGGCGATGAACCATCGCAACTCGCGCTAGTGCCGATCGTTCTATCGCTGCTCGTTTCCGAGCCGCCGGTTGCGCCCCCTGCGCCGCCCGCTAGCCCGGGATCGGCCCAGTCAGCGACGCCCGCTGCGAAATCTCAATAAAGTTGCCGTCGGGATCGCGGATGAATGAAATCCGCGCGACTGCGCCGAGCGAGACCGGCGCGGCGCCTTCCCACACGCCCATCGACATGAACCGTCGATGCTCAGAGTCAACCTCGCGCACCTGCACCGTGATGTAACGCATCCCGACGGCGCGCATCGACGCGACCGCATCCGTCGCGCTGGCCGACGGCGCTTTAGGCGCGCGCGATGCCGCGGGGTCGCGCTGGAAGCTGATGATAGTCTCGCCGAGCTTGAAACGGCCGGCGCCGAGTCGCTCCGCCTGCAGCGCTTCGGCATAAAATCTCTCGAAGGGCGCTTCGTCGGTGACGCCGATATGGATTTCGATCTGATTGACGCCGCGCTGGCCGACCGGCACCAGCTCGATGTCGTTGCCGTCGGGGTCCCGCATCGGGAGCGGCATGGGAGTGCGCGGATCGGAAATCGAAAGCATCCGGTAGCCACCTGCGATTCGGGCCGGCAGAGGATCGCGGGAGTGATTTATCTTCAGCACCGATCCGAGCAGTCCGTAGCGATATTGCCGGACGCCGCCGCCGACCGGCAGCAACTCCTCGTAGGGCAGTTGGATTCGTTCGCCGTAAAACGCGCGGATCTCATCGAGCCGGTTGGTGAAAATTCCGACGTCCACGAAGCGCTTTGCCAGTTCCATTTCAATCTCCCACGATGTTACCGCCCGAAGACGAGCTGATAACTTTCCTTGGCCTCATTCGAGAGAAAGGCAAGGTAAACTGTCTTTGTCGAGTTCTGCTGATTTCTAGGCCTTCAACCAGTCGACGCTCTGCTCGTACGCATACGCAATCTTCAGTGGCGTCGAGTCGTCAAAATGCCGACCGATGATCATCAATCCGACTGGCAGGCCGTTCGATTTCGCGCACGGCACGCTGATCGCGGGATGGCCCGTGATGTCGAACGGCGCGGTGTTGGTGATCATCGAGTAGGGCGCCTGCGCGTCGAGGCGATGCGCCTTCATCGGCGTCGACGGCATCACCAGCGCGTCATACTCGCCGAGCGCTGCGTCGTACTTCGCCCTCAGCGCGGGCCGATAGCTCTGCACCTTCGCGTAGAACTTTCCGTGATAGCGCTCGCGCATCAGGTTGCCGAATATCAGCATGAACTTTACGGTCAGCGCGACGTCGTTCGCCCGCTCCGGGAAGTGCTGTCCGAAGTGCGCGGCGAGTTCCGGCATGTAGGCACCGGTGTGATGCTTCCCCTGCAGATTCGTCTGCGCGAGCATCGCCATGCCCTCGGGCACAATTGCATAGAGCAGATCGGAGGCGTCGCGATGCGCCGGGATCGAAATCTCGGTCGCGCGCGCGCCGAGTTTCCCGAGTGCCGTGACCGCGCGATTCACCGCAGCGTTCACGTCGTCCTCGGCGCCCCGGTGCGTAAACCCCTCGCGCACGACGCCCAGCTTGATTCCGTCGAGCGACTTGCCGAGCGCCTCGCGATACGGCGCGGTCGTTACCTCGCGCTGCCGCGGATCGAGCGGGTCCTTGCCGGCGAGCACTTCGAGGAGCAGCGCGACGTCGCTCACGCTACGAGCCATCGGGCCGACATGGTCGAGCGTCGGGTCGATACTCATCACCCCCGTATAAGGCACCAGGCCGTAAGTCGGCTTGATACCGACGACGCCCGACCACGACGCCGGAATTCTGATCGAACCGCCCTGGTCAGTGCCGATAGTCAGATCGATATCGTCATAGTAGAGCGCCGCCGCCGAGCCGCACGACGAGCCGCCGGCGCAGTAGTCAGGGTTGTGCGGATTGCGCGCCGGTCCATAAAAGCTGGTGCGGCCGTCGCCTGACAGCGCGAAATCGTCCATGTTCAGAGTCGCGACGATTTCCGCGCCCGCGTCGAGCATCCGCGCAACAATCGTCGCGTCGCTCGCGGCCACGTGGCCCTTCAGCACCGACGATCCGCCGCTCGCCGGAATCCCAGCTACGCACACGCTGTCCTTCACTCCCACGCGCTTGCCTTTGAGCGGACCGCTGCCCGCGCCCTTGACGACGCACCGCGTGACGACCGCGTTCAACGGATCGTCCTTCGGTGAAGGGCGCCCGCCGGCCGTGCGGTCGCGATAGCGCGTCACCGACTCCTGCGGCGCGACAGTCAGCCCGTCGATCTTCTCGAAGATTGACATCTGCCCGGGCATCATGCTTTGGAGCGCGGCGAGTTCTTCCGCAGTCAACTCGATGTGGTTCGCTCGCGCGACTCTCTTCAATTCCTCTACGCCGGGAACTTCGAATGCCATCGTCAGAATCCTCCCTCAGGTGAAGTACGGCACAAGATGCCGGTGCGCGTCGTCAATCGTTTGATCCGGAGGCACGCCCGGCACCTCGAAAATTACTGGCGCGGTCACCCCGGCGTCGATCAGGCGGGACAGATTCTCGCGGCATCGCGCGGGACTGCCGGCGATCGTAAACGTATCGAGCATCTCGTCGGTCACCATGTCAACCGGTACTTTTCCTTGCGCGAAACTCGCGCCGAACGCGCGAATCGTATCGACCGGCAATCCGGCCGCCGCGAAGATCGGCGTGTTCGGCTGCGGCGCCATCAGCGAGATAAAAAACGCGACCAGCGGCCGCAAGCGATCGCGCGCCGCGCGCTCATCTTCGGAGATCGAGGTCAAAATATAGGCGCCGACGTCGAAAGTGCGCGCGTCGCGCCCCGACTTCGCGAGTCCGCGCCGCACGTGCTCCATCGCGAATTTCACGTATGCCGGCGACGACATCACGCTCAGCAGCAGGCCGTCAGCCACTTCGCCCGTGAGCTCGCAATTCTTCGGGCCGATCACGCCGAGATGAATTGGAATCTCGGTGCGCACCGGTTTGAAGCTCAACTTGATTCGCTCGGTCTGAAACACCTTTCCCGCGTAAGTGAGCTCTTCGCCGCGAATGAATCGCCGGATGATTTCGATACTCTCGCGCATCGCCGCAGTCGGCTTGGTGTATGGAATTTTCAGGCGTCCTTCGATCCAGTCCTTGAGTCCCGCGCCGATTCCGAGAATCGCGCGTCCGTCCGAGATTTCGTCGAGCGCGGCGAATTCCATCGCGGTCAAGCTCGGATGCCGCATGTACGGATTCACGACACCCAGTCCAATTTTGATCTTCGAGGTCCCGCAGGCGATCGCCGAACCGAGCGTGAACGCGCCCCGATAGAACGGATCTTCCGGTACCCACAATGTGCCGAAGCCGAGTTCTTCGGCGCGCTTGCCGTACGCCACGAACTCGCGCGCATGAGGACTTTCGAAACCAACGCCGAATTCGCGAACCTTTGCCATCGCTCTACGCCTCGTGCTCGAACACTGAACGCGTCCGTAGACGAGTAGCTATACCTCAGTTCGCGCCAAATGTTCACGCTTGGCGAATCTTTTGAAATCGGGCTAAGTTGGCTGCGAAAGATCAGGAGGATCGAGCGATGAATCAGTTCAATGTCGGCGACGTCAAGATAACCCGAATAATCGAGAGCGAGGCGCCATGGCCGGGCACCTTCATATTGGCGGACGCCACTGCCGAGAACGTCAAGAAAGAAGCGGACTGGCTCTATCCGATTTTTTCCGACGAGAAGGGCAAGCTCCGGATGAGTATCCACGCCCTGATCGTCGAGTCGCAGGGCAAGCGCATCATCGTCGATACTTGCATCGGCAACGACAAGGTCCGATCGAACCCGGTGTGGAGCAATCTCAAGCTGCCGTTCCTGAGCGATCTGGAAAAGGCGGGACACGGGGCCGACAAGATCGATCGCGTGGTCTGCACGCATCTGCACGTCGATCACGTCGGATGGAACACGACGCTCAAGAACGGCAAGTGGGTGCCGACGTTCCTCAACGCGCGCTATCTGATCGGTGGCACCGAGTGGGATTTTTTCTCGACGTTCGACGGCAAGGACATGCGCGATCCGGTCGAGGATTCGGTGCGGCCGGTGGTAGAGGCGGGCGTTGCCGATCTGATCGATTCGAACTTTCGCATCACCGACGAAGTATGGCTCGAGCCGACGCCCGGACACACTCCCGGCCATCACAGCGTGCGGATTTCGTCGAAGGGGCAGGATGCCGTCATCACCGGCGACCTGATGCATCATCCGATTCAGTGCAAATACCCCGAATGGGACGACGGCTTCGATTCCGACGGCGCGATGGCCAAGAAGACGCGGCGCGCGTTCTGTGAGAAATATGCGGACACCCACGTCGTTGTTTTCGGAACGCATTTTGCGACGCCATCGGCCGGTAAGATTTCGAAGAACGGCGACTCCTTCAGATTCACCGCGGCCAACGATTAGGAGGGTCATGGGCGACGTCGCACTCTCGTTCGACAACGGCCCCGATCCGGCGGTGACGCCGTTGGTGCTCGACGTCCTGGCGCGTCGCGGGGTGAAGGCGTCGTTCTTCGTGCTTGGGAAAAATCTGGCGTCGCCGGATCGGATGAAGCTGGCGCAGCGTGCGGCCGCCGAGGGGCATCGAATCGGCAATCATTCTTACACGCATCGCATTCCGCTCGGCGACGACCCGGCGCCGGACGCGGTTGATTCGGAAATCGCAAAGACCGAATACCTCATCGGCCCACTCGCCGAGACTCCGAAACTGTTTCGTCCGTTTGGCGGCGGCGGCAAGATTGGGCCGCATCTGCTCAGCCGCGCCGCCGTCGATCACCTGGTCGCGAACCGCTACTCCTGCGTGATGTGGAATTGCGTGCCGGAGGATTGGATCGATCAGGATGCGTGGGTCGATCGCGCGCTTCACGACTCGTCGACGCGAGCGCATACGCTGGTCGTGATGCACGATATTCTGCCGCGCGCGATGAGCCATCTCGATCGCTTCATAGGCGCGCTGATGGACGCGGGGCATCGCATGACGCCCGAGTTTCCCGCCGAATGCCTGCCTATAGAGCGCGGCGAAATCGTCCGCGACATCTCGGGATTCGTGTCTTCGCCACGCGCGGCCGCTGGCTAGGAAATTTCGCTCGAGAACCGGATCGTCTTCTTCTTCAGGCCCGCGAGCACGGCTTCGACGCCGCCGCTGCGCAGCATCCATTCGAGGCGATGGTCGCGGTACTGGCGCGCAAATGCACCCGACTCGAGGATCTGCGGCAGCGAATCCATGGAGCCCGCGAACTGCTGCGCCGCGTCGATCGTCTTGCGGACGCTCGGGCGTTGTTCGACCCGAGTGACCCATTCGGCCAGCCGCGTTCCAGCCTTTGGCGGATTGCCCCACACGACAGAGCCGTGCACGTGCGGATAAACGCTCAGGTCACCGTATCCGAATGACGCGCCGTTGAAATAGCTGGCCGTGCCGAGCTCGCGTTCGAGCCATGCGAACACGCCGGCGGTCTGCTCGATCGCTTTCTTCTCGAGTTTCTGAGCGGGTTCGCCGGTCACGCGCTTCCATGCACGAACTTCCATGAGGCCCCAGTTGATCGCTTCGTAATAGGTGTCGCACACGTCCTCGATCATGCGCACGCGCGCGCGTTCGCGCGGGGAAGCGGGCAGCATCGCAGGCGCAGGCCACTTCTCTTCGATGTAATCGAGGATGACGGTCGAGTCGAAAATCGCAAAGCCGTCATCGACCACCGCGGGCACTTCGAGACGCGGATTGGTCTTGCCGAATTCGGTGGGCGCGCCGCTGAACGCGTCGGGGACTTCGACTTCGAACGCGACGTTCTTTTCGTAGAGCGCGATTTTGACCTTCTGCACGTACGGCGAGAACGGATGCTCATATAGTTTCAGCATAACTGTGGTCCTCTCGGCTCAATTGCCACCCAGGTTGATAAACTCGGACGATACGCGCATTTCAGCGCCGCGGGAATGATGATAGTGCAAGAATCATTCGCGGCCGAAGATTGATCGCGACAAACCATTCGAGGTGAAGGACGATGGATTTTGGAATCGCGTTGGCTTCAAACATCGACGCCTGGAAGACCGTCAAGCGCGCCGAGGAACTGGGTTTCACTCACGCGTGGTTCTATGATACGCAGATGCTCGTCCCGGACATCCTCGTGACGATGGCTCTGGCGGCCGACAAGACCTCGAAGATCAAACTCGGCATGGGTGTGATGGTGCCAACCAACCGGATCGCGCCGGTGGCCGCCAACGCGCTCGCGTCGCTGAATAAACTTGCGCCGGGAAGAATTATTTTTGGCGTCGGCACCGGATTCACCGCTCGCAACACGATGGGTCTCGGCCCGATGCGCCTGCCGGAGCTGCGCGAGTACTTGCGCGTGGTGAAAGGGCTGCTGGCGGGCGAGACGGTGGAGTGGGAAGCCGAGGGTGCGCGGCACAAGATTCGATTTCTGAATCCCGAGGCAGGAATGATCAATCTGAGCGATCGAATACCGCTCCATATCTCGGCGTTCGCGCCAAAGGCACGCAAGCTGACCGCTGAGATCGCCGACGGATGGATGACGTTCAGCGCTGCGGTTCCGCGCGCGCTGCACGAGGCCGACGAGATGGCGAAATCGTGCCGGGAGTCCGGCCGCGCGCCCGAGAGCCTCTACCGCACTGCGTTTGCGCTGGGATGCGTGCTAGCCGATGGCGAATCTGCAGCCAGCCCGCGCGCGAAGGCGCAAGCGGGTCCCATGTCGGTGGTGTTCCTGCACGGACTGGTCGAGGCGAGCCTAGGCCTGCAGCTCTCGCCCGAGATTGCACCGGTGCTCGACGCGTATCGCAAGCAGTATGCGACCTACCAGCCCGCTGACGCGCGCTATCTTCAAATGCACAAGATGCACTTGATTGGTGTGCGGCCCGAGGAGGAGAAATTCCTGACCCCGGAATTCATCGCTGCGACCAGCTTCACCGCGACCGCGCCCGAACTGCGCGAAAGAATCCGCGGGCTCCGCGATGGAGGCTTCAACCAGTTCGTGATTCAGCTCGTGCCCGGAAGTGAGTCCGCGCTGGACGATTGGGCGCGAGTATTTGATGGGGTGAAGTAGCGCGATTCATCCAGAAATATTTATTCTTTGACGGCACCGATCCGTTTGGTAGCCTAGAGCTATGAGCATGTACTTCCGCGAGGCTTCCAGAGCGCGCCGCTCGATCGTTTCGGCGATTATGGGTGCGATTGTTTTGTGTGTCACTGCTTCGGCGATCGCGTTCGATATCGGGTCGCTGCTCAACAACCACCCCAATGACAAGTTCGCGATCATTCGCGTCGACCAGCTTGCGTCGCTGATGGCCGATCCGAATTCGCACGTCAATATCTATGACGCTAACGGATGGGGCCTGCGTTCGACCGCGGGCGTGATTCCGGGCGCGCATCTGCTCACCAGCGACGACAAATACGATGTCGCGAAAGAGTTGCCCCCTGCCAAGAACGCGAAGCTCGTCTTCTATTGCGCCGACCTGCATTGAACGGCGTCGCATGAAGCCGCCCGGCGGGCGGAAGCAGCGGGCTACAGCGACGTGAGCGTGATGAGCGACGGCATCGAAGGTTGGAAGCAAGCCGGCAAGCCGGTGGACCACCCGAAGCTCGAAGCTGCGCAGAACAGCTAGACCTTCGCTCGCGCCAGCCGCCGCTTGATGCCATATAGTGTCGGCGTGCGGCGCGACGATTGTTTTTCAGAATCCATTCCACCCGCGCGCGAACTGACGCCTCGGAGTGTCGTGCTTGGTATCGCGCTGGCGCTCATTCTCGGCGCGGCTAACGCCTATCTCGGTTTGTATGCGGGCTTGACTGTGTCCGCGAGCATTCCGGCCGCTGTCATCTCGATGGCGATTCTGCGGATTCTCGACGGCTCGACGATTCTCGAGAACAACGTGGTGCAGACGATCGCGTCGGCGGGCGAGGCGGTCGCAGCCGGCGCGATCTTCACGTTTCCGGCGCTGGTGATACTTGGCGGCGTCCGGAGGCTGCCGTACGTCGAGGTGACCGCGCTATGCGTCGTCGGCGCGACGATGGGCGCGTTGCTGGTGGTGTTTCTGCGCCGCGCGTACATCGTCGAGGAGCGGCTGCCGTTTCCCGAGGGAGTCGCATGCGCGCAGGTGCTTCGCGCCGGAGATGAGCAGGCGAATGTTCGCCCGCTGGTGATCGGCGGCTTGATTTCGGCGGCTCTCAAAGCGCTGCAGGACGTGGCGGGAGTTATTCCCGGCGCAGTATCGGGCGCGCGATGGGTTGGCAGCGCGGCGGTCGCCGGGTCGTTCGACATTTCGGCGGCGCTGCTCGGGGTCGGATACATAATCGGAATCAGGATAGCGGCGCTCGTATTCGCCGGCGGCGCATTCGCGTGGCTGGTCGCGATTCCAGTGCTCACCGCGTTTCAATCCGGCGGCGGAACCGGAGACGCCGCCTCGACAGCGTCGCAATTGTGGAGCGGACAAGTGAGGTATCTAGGCGTCGGCGCGATGCTCACCGGCGGAGTCGTGACGCTGTGGAAATTGCGCACGCGCATCGCGTCCGCAATCGCCGACAGCATCCGCGTTGTGCGATCGACGCAAGCCGTCGCGACGGCGCGCGAGGACACCGATCTCTCTGCGCGCGCGGTGCTGACTGCGGTGGCGCTGTGCGTACCGGTTATTTTCGCTATCTGCCTCGGGCTTAGCGGGCAAGTCGCGCTCAGCGCGGCGCTCGCAATCCTGCTGACGCTGATCTGCTTTTTCGCGACGGCGATCGCAGGCTATCTCACCGGAATAGTTGGCGCGTCGAACAATCCGGTGTCGGGCGTGACGGTTATCGTGTTGCTCGCGGTCGCACTGTTTCTCAAATTGGTTGGCGTGTCGCAAAGCGTCGGGCCGCAACTGGCGATTCTTTCCGGCGCGATCGTGTGCACGGCGGCTGCGATGGCGGGAGATTCGATGCACGACCTCGCGACCGGGTTTCACGTCGGCGCAACGCCGCGCTCGCTGGAAATCGGGGTGCTGGTTGGCGCGATCGCGTCGTCGTTTCTGATGGCGCCGATTCTGAACCTGCTGATCGCCGGCTACGGAATCGCGGGGACTCCAACCGCGCGGGCCGGTGCGTTAGCCGCTCCGCAAGCATTCCTGATGGCGAAAGTGACGCAGGGAGTTTTCCACGGCGGATTGCCGATGGGCACGATAGCGACCGGCGCGGCACTCGCGGCGATTCTCGGACTGAGCGATCGCTACCTGGAACGAATCGGATCGAAATGGCGCACGCCGATCATGCCCGCCGCGATCGGTCTCTATCTTCCGTTCGGACTCAGCGTCGCGATTTTTATCGGCGCGCTGGCGCATTCGCTTTTTGGATCTGAAGAGGAGGCCGAAAGCGGCCCCGGGATTCTGCTCGCGGCCGGCCTGGTGGCAGGCGAGGCGCTAATGGGCGTCGCAAGCGGCGCGATGGTCACGGCAGGAATCCGTCTGCCGATTTTCTGATCTGACTCGTATGGCACCAAAACAAAATCAGCCTCGAACAGATACGGCGCTTCCGAAGTTCGCCGACACCGTTGTTATCGGTGGCGGCACTTCAGGAGCTGCGGTCGCCGGTCTTCTCGCAGAGCATTCGGATCAGACGGTGCTGCTGCTGGAGGCTGGTCCGGACTATGGTCCGTTCGCCGCCGGACGATGGCCCGCGGAACTCCTCGATGCTGTCGCGATCCCGACCACCCACGACTGGGGTTACGACAGCGGAAAACAATATGCGCCGCGCGTCATCACTTACGAGCGCGCTCGCGTTATCGGTGGATGCTCGTCGCATAACGGATGCGCGGCTATCTGGGGCAGCAGCGTCGATTACGACGGATGGGCCGCGCTCGGAAATCCGGGATGGTCAACGGACGAATTGCGTCCGCTGTTCCGCGCTGCCTCCGAGCGCCTGCGGGTTAGAATTCCGGGCCCGGAAGAGGTCACTCCATTCCAGCGGATAGCATTGGACGCCGCCGCCGAAGCAGGAATTCCGCGTGTCACCGACCTTAACAATCTCGATGAAAATCTCGGGATGGCGCCGAGTCCGGCGAATATTGTCAACGGCGTTCGCTGGAACACCGCGTTCGCCTATCTTGATCCGGTCCGTGAGCGATCGAACCTGACGATCGTCGGTGACTCGGCGTGTCATCGCCTCGAAATCCGGTCAGGACGAGTGAACGCCGTCGTCGTGGCCCGACGTGACGGCCCGGTCCGCATCGAAGTCGGCCGTGTAATCGTGGCGGCAGGAACCTATGGCTCTCCCGCGATCCTTCTCCGCTCAGGCATCGGCGATCCATCCGAACTTCGCGCCGCCGGTATCGCGCCGATACACGAACTGCCCGGGGTCGGCCGCAACCTGCATGACCATCCGCGCGTTTCACTGAGCTTCGCGGGCTCCCGCGAGCTCGAAGAGATGACTGCCGCGTTTGCGCGCGATCACTGGATGCCCGAGGAGCAGACGATCGCAAAGGCGAGGTCGTCGCAATGTACGCGGGCATTTGATCTTCACATTTACCCGGTTGGCGGACGAGATCTTACCGGGTGGCGATGGACCCTCGAAGTAGCGTGCCTGACGCCCGCCTCGCGCGGCACGCTAAGGATTACGAGCGCGGACGTGGAATTGCCGCCGATCATAGACCATCGCTACTTGTCCGATCCTAAGGACGAAGATTTGCGAGTACTCACCGACGGAGTCGCGCTTGCCCACGAGATAGCAGCGAAGCCTGCTTTGTCCCGGCTAGTGGGCAGCGAGATTTCACTCGGCGGTTCGATCCCGACCCGCGCCGAGACCGAGGCATTCGTCAGGTCGAATTGCCTGCACTACTTTCATCCGGTGGGCACCTGCAGGATGGGCCGCGCGAGCGATCGGTTTGCGGTGGTCGATTCGCGCGGAAGAATTCACGGACTCGACAATGCTTACGTCGCGGACGCGTCGATCATGCCGGTGATACCTCGCGCCAACACCAATCTGCCGGCGCTGGTGGTCGGCGAACGAATCGCGCGATGGTTGCTTGAACGCTAACAGATCGTTCGCGAGGTTTGCGGTTGCGGCAGGTGTATGACGCTTTGGGTGCGGGAGCGACGATGCTATACGAGCCTGGCAGGCGCATGAGAAGCAAGGCATTACTCCTCGGGATCGTGCTGACGCTGTGCGCCACGTCCGCGCGGGCGCAGGTGCCGGTTAGTCCTTTGACCGTGTCGCAGACTAGCGTGATTCGGTTCACCCCGGCGGTCCCGAGCGGCGACGTGCGCGAGGGTACCTGCTGGACGGAATCGATCGCCGTCAACCGAAGCGGCGCTTGGCGATGCATGGTCGGCAACGGCATCAGCGATCCATGTTTCACGATTCCGGCGCATCGCGAGCAGCTCGTTTGCAACGCTGACCCGGCCCTGAAGACCGAAGGCTTTCTTCTAAAGCTGACCAAACCGTTGCCCAAATCTACCAGTCCCAATCGGAAGGCCGAGCCATGGATCTTCCGGCTTGCGGACAATTCGATTTGCGAGGCTATGACGGGGACCCTGTCGCCGGTAAACGGCGAACCCGCGCGATGGTCGTGCGCGATTCACATCCGTGATCAGGTCAGACCTGCAGGTTTGGTCACAAAGCTCACGCCGGGCAAAGTCTGGCTGGCCGACAAATTTCCGGAGAGTGCGATCGGAACTCAGGGCGCCACGCCCGACAAAATTCCAGTGAAAACGATCTGGGAGTAACCGCGTCGCGACGAATTTGAAGGTTTTATGCTGACCGCGCCTCGCTCATTCCGCTTGGAATCTTGCGCGCGTTTCGCTAAGCCCATCAGCAGCGGCGGACGATGAGCGAATTTACGATAAAGGACAAGGTCGCGATCGCCGGGCTTGGCGAGACGCAGTATTACAAACGCGGCGCCGCTCCGGTCAGCGAATTTCGGCTCGCGCTCGAAGCGATCCAGCGCGCGGCCGACGACGCCGGGCTGCCGGTGACTGCGATCGACGGAATCGCATCGTACAGCAACGACCGCAACGATTCGGTCCGCGTCGCGACCGCGCTCGGACTGCCGGAGTTGCGCTTCACCAATATGTTCTGGGGCGGCGGCGGAGGAGGAGGCTCGGGCGCGATTGGCAACGCTGCCGCGGCAATCGTCGCCGGCTTCGCGACCTGCGTCGTCGTGTATCGGGCGCTCGCGCAAGGCCAGTTCGGCCGCTTCGGAGCGACACCCCCAATCGGCACGATTTCAGGTTCCCCCGCTTACACCTGGCCCTACGGAATGTCGACGCCGGCGCAATGGATCGCGCTGCGCACGCGCCGCTTCATGCACGATCACCACATCACGCAGGACCCGCTCGCGGCGATCGCGATGGCCTGTTATCACCACGCGCAGTCCAACCCGCGCGCGATAATGTACGGCCGCCCATTGTCGCGGCAGGCCTACGACGAGTCGCGATTGATCGTCGAGCCGTTTCATCTCTATGATTGCTGCCTCGAGAACGACGGCGCCGCCGCGGTGATTCTCACCAGCGCCGAGCGCGCGCGCGATCTCCAACAGAAGCCCGCGTATGTCATGGCGTCGGCGCAGGGCTCCGACTTCCGCCAGGGGGCCGCCGCCGAGAATGGGCCCGACTACGCCACCTCCAATTTCAAAACGCTGGCGCCGCGCCTGTACGCGATGGCTGGGATCGAGCCCAAGGACGTCGACGTCGCGCAGGTGTACGAGAATTTCACCGGCGCCGTGATGACCAGTATCGTCGAGCACGGATTCTGCCATCCGGACGAAGTGATGGACTTCTGCACCTTCGAGAACCTGACCGCGCCGAACGGCAGGCTTCCGATCAACACCAGCGGCGGAAACCTGGCCGAGTGTTACATGCACGGGCTCGAGCTGATCATCGAGGCGGCGCGGCAAGTCCGAGGTACGTCGACGTGCCAGGTCAAGGACGCTGAGATCTCGATGGTCGTATCGGGGCCGATGGTCGCGCCGGTGAGCGATTTGATCCTGCGCAGGTGAGCATGATGGCGAACGAATCGAAAACCTACCTGCCTGCCGGAATGCCCGCGCCGGAAGCGACGCGCGACGGATTAGATCGCGAATTTTGGGAAGCGGCGAAACGTCACGAGCTGGTCGTGCAGAAATGCAACTCATGCGGGACGTTTCAATTCGGCCCCGAATGGATTTGTTATAAATGCCATAGGTTCGACGTCGGATGGCATCGGGTATCGGGCCGCGGGCGCGTCTATAGCTGGGAGCGCGTGTGGCACCCGGCGCATCCCGCGCTGAAGTCCGCCTGTCCCTATCTTGTCGTGGTCGTAGAACTGCCCGACGCCGGCAACGTCCGCATGGTCGGCAATCTGCTAGGCGATCCCGCGCGCGAAGTGCCCTTCGACGCCCCGGTCGAAGCCGTCTTCGAGGATCACCCCGAAGGCTTTACGTTGATTCAGTGGAACCTCGCGCAGCGCTGACTCAGGTTTTATCCGGCTCGTCTGCTTTGATGAACTTGAGCGACGCGGAATTCATGCAGTAGCGCAGCCCGGTCGGGCGCGGGCCGTCGTCGAATACGTGGCCGAGATGCGCGTCGCATTGCGCGCACAGCACCTCCGTCCGCTTCATGAAGAGCGAGCGGTCGGTCTCAGTCTTGACGTTCTCAGGCGCGATCGGCTGATAGAAGCTCGGCCATCCGGTACCCGATTCGAACTTGGTGTCGGAGCTGAACAGCGCGTTGCCGCAGCAGATGCATCGATAGAGACCCTTGTCGTGATTCTCGGCGTACAGGTTCTGGAACGGGCGTTCGGTGCCTTTTCTGCGCGTGACGTCGTATTGCTCCGGAGTCAGCTCTTTGCGCCATTCCTCGTCCGTCTTGACGACTTTATCTACCATGACGAGTCCCTTTCTTTGGCCGGAATCGGTGAACTCAACAATCGATACTTTGACTATCCCCGACGCGCCTGAATCCGGTGTATCACCGGACGTATCGCCGGTGACGCCTCTCTCAGCGTACCCAAATGCGATGATCGCCGGTATCGCGGCGATCACGGCGACGAACGCACGCCGCCCGATCAAGCGCGCGCTTCGACTATTCGAATGAGTACCGCCTTCAGCCAACTTTCGATCCACTGTCTTGATCATTGCATATAACAAAACAGCTTCGAAGTGCGCACGGTTCCCAGCGCGGGTGGCCTAGCCTAAATCTGATACACGAACAGCTTTTGTTCCTTGGGTCTTAGAAAGACGTTTGCGCCGGTCTCCAGATGCAGCGTCTGGTGGCGCTCGTGGCTGATTTCGACTTGCACCATGTCGCCCCATGCTGCGACCAGCTCGACCTTCACCTGCGGGCCGGCCGGGTTGATCGACTTCACCGTCGCGGGGAACGTCTGCTTGCCGTTCGGCTTCAGCACGATTTCCAGCAGATGCGGCCGGACGTACAGGACCGCCTTGCCGGTCTCGGGATGAGCATGCGCATGCGTATTTTCGAGCTCGACGGCGGTGTCGCCGAGAAACACGCGGCCGTTCTCGATTCGGCCGTGAAACAGGTTCACGTTGCCCAGAAAGTTGTACACGAACGCGTTGGCGGGATGGTGATAGACTTCCTCGGCGGAGCCGATCTGCTCGATGCGTCCCTGGTTCATCACGACGATTCGGTTGGCGAGCTCCAGCGCCTCTTCCTGATCGTGGGTCACGAACACGCTGGTGATCTTGATCTCGTCGTGCAGCCGCCGCAGCCATCGGCGCAGTTCTTGGCGCACCTTGGCGTCCAGCGCGCCGAACGGCTCGTCCAGTAGCAAGACTTTCGGCTCGACCGCGAGCGTGCGCGCGAGTGCGACGCGCTGGCGCTGCCCGCCGGAGAGTTGCGAGGGGTAGCGGTCGGCAAGAAAATCGAGCTGCACCAGTTTCAACAGTTCATGCACGCGCCGTGCGACTTCAGCCTCGGCGGGACGTTCGCGGCGGGACAGTACCCGCATTCCGAAAGCGACGTTCTCGAACACCGTCATGTGGCGAAACAGCGCGTAGTGCTGAAATACGAACCCGACCTTGCGCTTGCGGACGCTGACGGCGCTGGCGTCCTCGCCATGGAACAGCACTTCGCCCGAGTCCGGCGTTTCCAGGCCCGCGATTATTCTGAGCAGCGTGGTCTTGCCCGAGCCCGACAGCCCCAGCAACGCGACAAGCTCGCCGGTTTCGATATGCAGGTTGATATTGTCAACCGCAACGAAGTCGCCGAACTTCTTGCTGATGTTTCTGAGCTCGATACTCATGCCGCAACTTTGACCGCCAGGTCTTCCTGCTCCTGCTTGACCGGGACCACGCGGCGCTCCAGGTAATACTTGGCAATGAGTGTCGCGATCGCGAGCAGGGTGAGCAGTGACGAGACCGCAAACGCGGCCGCGAATTGGTAGTCATTGTACAGAATCTCGACGTACAGCGGCATCGTGTTGGTATGCCCTCGGATATGCCCCGACACTACCGAGACCGCGCCGAACTCGCCCATCGCGCGCGCGTTGCATAGCACCATCCCGTACAGCAGGCCCCATTTGACGTTGGGGATCGTGACGCGAAGGAACATTTGCCAGCCGCCGGCGCCGAGCACGATCGCGGCTTCCTCTTCCTCGCTGCCGACCGCCTGCATGATCGGAATGAGCTCGCGCGCGGCGAGTGGAAACGTCACGAAAATCGTTGCGAGCACGATTCCCGGCTCCGCAAAGATAATCCTGATTCCGTGATCAGCGAGCCATCCGCCGAGCGGCGCGCGCAGCCCGAGCAGCAGCACGAACAGCATCCCCGCAATCACCGGCGAGACCGAGAACGGTATGTCGATCAAGGTCAGGATTACTTGCTTGCCGGGAAAATCGAAGCGCGCGATCGCCCATGACGCGGCGATTCCGAAAGTCACGTTCAGCGGTACTGCAATCGCGGCCGTCATCAGAGTCAGGCGAATCGCGGCGCGGGCCTCGGGATCGACGATCGCGGCGAGGTAAGTGCCGATTCCGTTGCGGAGCGCCTCGGTGAAGACCGCGATGACCGGGATAAAAATGAACAGCGCGACGAACATCAGCGCGATCGTGATCAACGCGATTCTGACCGCCGGCGGATCCGCGGTCCCGGGCTTTTTCGGTGCTCCTTGTGCCATCGCGATCGTCAGGCCGCGAGGCGGCGGCTGCTCCACCTTTGCAGCACGTTGATGCCGAGCAGAATCGCGAATGACGCCGTCAGCATCACCACGGCGATCGCGGTCGCGCCGGCGTAATCGAACTGCTCGAGTTTGCTCATGATCAGCAGCGGGACAACTTCGGTATGCATCGGCATGTTGCCCGAGATGAATACGACCGAGCCGTATTCGCCGAGCGCGCGCGCGAATGCGAGGGCAAATCCCGTGAGCAACGCAGGAATCAGCGTGGGCGCGATCACCAGGATGAAGGTCTGCAAGCGGTTCGCGCCAAGAGTAGCGGCCGCTTCCTCGTATTCCTGATCTAGATCTTCGAGCACGGGCTGGATCGTGCGAACTACGAAAGGCAGTCCGACGAAGGTGAGCGCCACGATCACTCCGAGCGGGGCGTACGCGACCTTTATTCCGAACGGCGCCAGGTACCGACCGATCCAGCCGTTGCCCGCGTAAATCGCGGTGAGCGTAATTCCCGCGACTGAAGTCGGCAGCGCGAACGGCAGATCGACCATCACGTCGATCAGCGTCTTGCCGGGAAATTCATAACGAACCAGGCTCCACGCGACGATGAAACCGAATATGGAGTTGATCAGTGCCCCCGCGATCGAGGCGCCGAAGCTAAGCTTGTACGCCGCGATAGTGCGCGGACTCGCGACCGCGGCCCAAAATTGCGGCCAGGTCAGGGTAAAGGTCTTGAAGAAAATCGTCGAGATCGGAATCAACACCACGATTCCGAGATAGGCGAGCGTGAAGCCGAGGGTCAGGCCGAATCCCGGCAGCACGTTGTTCCGTTTCGTTGCCATCCGCGCGATCTTAACTCCCCGGTTGATAAATCTTGTCGAACACGCCGCCGTCGCCGAAGAACTTCGGCTGCGCCTTTTTCCATCCACCGAAATCCGCATCGATCGTGAGCAGCGGCAGGCTCGGGAACTGGCTTGCATACTTCGCCGCGACGGTCTGATCGCGCGGACGGAAGAAATTCTGCGCGATTATTTCCTGCCCTGCCGGCGTGTACAGAAACTCCAGATACGCCTTCGAGATCGCGGCGGTGCCGTGACGGCGGTCGACCTGGTCCACCCACGCGACCGGCGGTTCGGCCAAAACGCTGATCGACGGATAGATCAGCTCGAACTTGTCGGGACCGAATTGCTTGATCGACAATCGCGCGTCGTTCTCCCACGCGATCAGCACGTCGCCTATTTCGCGCTCGACGAACGTAGTGGTCGAGCCGCGCGCACCCGAATCGAGTACCGGCACGTTCTTGTAGAGCGCGCCGACGAATGCCGCCGCCTTAGCCTCGTCGCCGCCGTTCTTCTTGAGCGCGTAGCCCCACGCCGCGAGAAAGTTCCATCGCGCGCCGCCCGAGGTCTTCGGATTCGGCGTGATCACCGAAATGCCCGCCTTCACCAGGTCATCCCAATCCTTGATGTGTTTGGGATTTCCTTTGCGCACCAGCAGCACGATGGTCGAAGTGTAGGGGCAACTGTTGTCGGGCAGGCGCGACTGCCAGGTCGCCGGCAAGAGGTCGGCCTTCTCGACGATCGCGTCGATATCGCCTGCCAGGCCGAGCGTGACCACGTCGGCCTCGAGGCCGTCGATCACGGCGCGGGCCTGCTTGCCCGAGCCGCCATGCGACTGGTTGATCGTGACGTCGTCCCCGGTTTTTGCTTTCCAATCCTTCGTAAACTGGGCGTTGACAGCTTCGTAGAGTTCGCGAGTCGGATCATACGATACGTTGAGCAGTGTGATTTGAGCGGCGCGCGATTGCCCGACTCCGAGCGCAACGCTCGCCGCCACGACGAGGGCGGCGAGCGCTTCAGCAAATCTTAATCTGTGACCAAACATTCTTTGCTCCAGTTAAGATCCGAAGGAAATTTGCAGTTGCGACTCGAAGACGCTTTCGTTGGGCCTATCCTTCACGTCGGTGGTCGTGCCGGCGCCGCCGTCGAAGTAGGTGTTCGCATAGTCGAACTGCCACTTGACGTTGGAGGTCAGGTACCAGTTGACGCCCAGCGCAAACTCGGTCGCGGTTTTCGCCGAAAGGCTCGGATTGGCGAAACCGAGCTGGAACTGCCGGGTCTGCGCGGCGACGTTGCTGATTCTGGACGCCACTTCCCATGCGCCCCACCATCCGTTACGCGGGTCGAACGGATGATAAGGCTTGACCCAGCCGTAGGACGCGTCTTCACCCGTCAACAGGTATGAGGCCTGGGCCATATAGCCGGTGTCAGTGAAGGTATCGGTCCGGTTGATTAGCCTTGCGAATGGAGCGCTCCCTTTTTTAGTGAACAGGTTCAGCGAGTGCTCGTCCTGCGCATATTCGGCCATCAAGCCTAAACCCCGCCAGTAGTAGTAAGCCTGCGGCTCGAGACGAGCGCGCAAGCCCGACGCGGTCACGCCCGAGTTGTAGGAGAACCAGGTAGTCATGCCGTAGGTCTTGTAGGTTGAGATCGTGGTGCCGCGTTCGTCGCCATAACTGCCGGCGAAACCTACGCCCAACCCCTTGAGCCATTGGTTTTCAGTAAGTGCGAATGGGTTGGCGAAGATACGGCCGACGAAATCCTTGCCGTCATTGTTGTCGAGGTCGGTTGTATCCGCGGCAGTGTTGTTAGCTACTCCATTCATCAACGCGGCGTCATAGAAGACGCGGCCGTCCAGCAGTCTGCCGTGAAGATCGAAACCCGTGTCGCGGTTCGGGACCAGGTTCTGGATCTCCGAACGTTCGCTGAATTCGAGGTCGCGATCCGACTGCAAGCGCTCGAGATCCAACGGCGCCTTGAACTTTCCGGTCCTCAGGCTCGCATAGTCCCAATAGGTGATATTCAGGTAGGCGTCTTGCTCCGTGACCTTGCCCTGGCCAAAGTCGGGCGTGATGTTGAAGTTGTAATACTTCCCGAGTGAGCCGGTCAGAATCGGGCGCACCCGATTCAGGAAGAATGTGCTGCCGACGTTTTTGTCGCTGCCACTCGTGAAGAAGCGGCCGTCGCCCTGGATGATTCCACTCAAATTGAGATTGTAAGCGTGGTCAGGCGACGACAGTGAGAATCCCTCGTCGCTTACCAGGACGAGAGGCCTCGACAGCGACTCCTGATGCTGGGCCTCTTGCTGAACTTCGAGTTTGCGGTCGATCACTTTCACCTTCTGGTCAAGTCCTTCGAGCGTATCGACCCGATGCTCGAGCTGGTTGATTTCCGTCTTGAGCAATTGGATTTCCTGATCCCTCGGATCGGCGGCGGGTGTCGACTGCGCGTGCGCCGGCCGGGCGGCAAGAACCACCCCGGCAATCACCGACGCCAGCAGAGCCGGCAGGATCGGCAAAGTGAATTTTCTCATCTCGGAAGCCCCTCGTCGTCTGGGGAACTTCCGGATGACCGGTCAGCTCACGGTTGGTGATTGAAAGCATGGTCATGGTGCGACCGGATCCTTCCCTGGTCCGGGCTCTTTCCTGGGGTTTCGTCATTTGATGCAGCCGCCGGCCTGGTTGTTGGTCGCCGTCGAATCGTTGGCGAACCATTTATTGCTGCCGCAACTCGAATTTGCGTCGAACAGGTCGTCCTTCGAATTGTGCGTGCCGCCGCTCAACGTCTGGTTGGTTACGATCGTGCTCTTGGCGCCGATATCCAGCGCGACACCATAATTGGTATTCGCCTGGATGCCTCCCGTGAAAAGGTAGTTGCCCGGTGACGGGCCGACTCCAGTGCATGCCGCGCTGATAGGCCCGATGGCCGAGCATCCGACGTACAATCCAATGTTGCCGTTGGACTCTGTCTTGGAATTGGTAATGTCGCTGGTGGAGGTCTGCTTCACCCATATTCCATAATTGAGATTGCTCTCGGCCGTAGGGCTGGTCAGCTCGACATCTTCCGCATTGTTCAGCTCGACCCCTGCCGTCCCGTTGGTATTCGCCGTAAACTCGTCGGCGACGATTTGTCTGCCCTCGATCAATAATCCGACATCCCATCCGCTTATCGCCGTGCCCCGGCCCTCGAGGAAGTCAGAGCGGTATTTGTGGTGGACCCAGATTCCAACCCCTGTCGGGGTAGTGCCGCCGGGCCCGGTGATGGTTTTCTTTCCACCGTCCAGGATCACGAAGCTCGAGAAGATCTCGATGCACGCGCCGTTCGGAGTAAGTCCCTGGGACGAACTGATCGCCAGCCCAATCTTGTAGGAGCCGGGTGCAGTGATCGCGCATCCGCATGAATTGATCGTCGGGGGGCATGACGTCTGCGCAGAGGCCGCGGCCGGCATCATCAGGCCTGCGACTATCGCCAGTATCGGCAGGATCCACTGAAAACGGAGCGTAACCGGGTTTCTCATCTCAAGTCCCTCTTCGTCCTGGGAACTTCCGGATGACCGGTCGGCTCGCGGTTGGTGATTGACGGCTCTGGCATGATGCGCCGGATCCTTCCCTGTTCCGGTGCTCCTCTCTTGGTGTCGTCGACAATTCATTTGGACCGATCGGCTATCGACCGGTCTTGTCGAAGCGGAACTTCTCTTTCCGCTCGATTTGGACGACGCGCGAGTCCTGGATAACGACCTCGACCGAGCCGAAACGCACGCCACTGATCGCGTTGGCGATTCGGCGTAGGATTTCGTCTCCCGAATAGGCTTGGGACTGAACTTCGCGCTGGTTAGTCAGGATTGAATCTGTTTTCATAATCTACCCTATTAGATGACTAGACTAATCTGCCAAAAAAAACTTGGACTCGCTTCAGATAGCGAAACTCAAGGATTCCTTGCCGGTAACCACCGCCTCGACGCGCCTGAGCATATCCTCGAGCGATGTCGAGTCCATTATCTTCGCGGTCGCGTCGCGGACTTCCTTCATCACGATCCTGATTCCGCAACTGCGCTCGTCACGGCACTCGCGGCATCGCATGTACGCGGTCTTGCTGACGCAGGGCAACGGTGCGATTGGCCCGTCCAGCACGCGTACTATGTGCCCGACGCTGATCAGATGCGGCTCGCGTCCAAGGAAATAGCCGCCGCCCTTGCCCTTCTTGCTCTGGAGGAGTCCCTGGTTCTTGAGCTCGAGCAGGATCAGTTCCAGGAACTTGCGCGGGATACCCTCGCGCTGCGCCATATCGGATATCAGGACAGGTCCCTGCCCGTATTCCTTGGCCAATACCAGCATCGCTTTAAGGGCGTATTTGGATTTTTTTGAAAGCATTTCGTCGACGTTCTAGTCGATAGGGTGGCTAGACTAAAGATGGCGGCCAAATCAGTCAAGAGCCATGATTAAAAAACTTCAGACCTCCGCGGAGCAAACAATCTCGCGCGCAAGCGTGCTTCCCGCCGAGAGGGTGCGACTCAGTTGACCAGCGCAATCCAGGCGGCGGTCGCGGCGGCTTTCTCTTCGGCACTCCACGGCTTTCCGACGGACCCGGCCAAGTTCTGCGACGGCAATCTTGATCGTGTCGGGAGTCTTGCTGAGTCTTGAGGCCGCGGACTGAAGACTTCGGATTCGACGATCGTAATCGCCGGGATGCGCATCGTCTTTGCGGCCGCGGCGAGCACGTGCGGGAAAAGCTGGCCTTCGCGTCTTGACCCGAAGGCCAATCGCGAGCCGCGAAGATTTATCCTTTGAAGCCATGAGTTAAAACATCAGCTCGATTTCCAAATGGAATATTTCGGCGGCCAGGTTCCATGGCCGCCCGGATACTTCGCATGCATCACGCTTTCGATGCGAAACTCGAACGGAAGGTCGTCGCCGGTCGAGGTCATCCCGCGGCTGACGCAGTCGTTGCGAACTTTTTCCTCGATAGCCTTGTCTTCGATGAATGCCGCACGGCCCATCACGAGGAACTCGTCGTCAACGTCGACCGGCGGAAACGTATGGAGCGCATAGCGGCCGTCGCGCTTCAAGTCACCGCGCTTGGGGCTCGGGCCGATCAGCGCGTACAGGTGGCCATCGAGGATAGTGGGGCAGATAGGATGCAGGCGAGGCGCCCCGTCTTTTCGCAGGGTGGCCAGGAACGCAAGTCCAACCCCGAACTGGTAGAGCATTTGTCGTCCGGCAGCCGCGATGTCGGGCGCATCGGTCTCGAATTCATTCCAGGTCGCCATGGTATGTCCTCCTTGAAGCGACTTATTTTCGCTCTTTCTTCGCTTATGTCAAGTCCTCTAATGTTTGCGCGGGACGAAGTATTGCGTGCCGGGGCCGGCGCGATCGATTTCGCGGATTAGCTGGCCCAGATCTTCGGGATTGGCGACGAAGTCGATGTCCGAGGTATCGACTACCAGTAGCGGGGCTTCGTCATAGTAGAAAAAGAAATCGCGATAGGCTGATGACACTCGCTCGAGGTAGTCGAAGCTGATGTGGCGCTCGAAATCGCGATTGCGCTTGCGCAGGCGCTCGGCCAGCACCTCGATAGTCGCGCGCACGTAGACGACCAGGTCGGGCTTGGCCATTTCGGCGTCGAGCAGTTTGTACACGTTGTCGTAGAGCTTGAGCTCGTCGGGCGCCAGATTCATCGCGGCGAAAATTTTATCCTTGGCGAACAGGTAGTCGGCGACGGTCGCTTGAGTGAAGAGATCCTGCTGTTTCAACTCGCGCTGCTGGTTGTGGCGGGTGAGCAGGAAATAAAGCTGCGCGGGAAACGCGTACTTGTCGGCGTCCTGGTAGAAGCGCGGCAGGAACGGATTGTTGTCGGCATCCTCGAGCATCAGGCGCGCCCCGAGTTCGCGCGCGAGCGCCTGCGCCAGGCTCGTTTTGCCAACCCCGATTGGGCCTTCGACTGCGATATAGCCGCGCCGGCGCATCGGGGCTCGATTGTGGCACTAGCTCATCGCAGTCGCGAATGTGGATCGCCCACGCTCATTTCGTGTGATGCTTTTTGGCCATGTCGCGGAGTTTGCGAACTTGATCGTCGGGCGCACCGCCGCGCTCTTCCAGGTCGGCGGCCGTGTCGTAGTCAGGCGGAGTCTTGCTGAGATAGACCTGCGCCAGTTCGAGGTTAGCGGTTTTGTCGTCGGGGTAGTCACCGATCACGTCGTTGAACAGCTTGAAGGTCGCATCAGATGTGCCTGCATCCTTGGCCGCCTCGTTTATCTTGTGCATCATCGGGTCAGCCTCGGGGCCGAGCGTGTCCATCTTGTGTACCCGCGACAGGAGCATCGCAGCGCGGATTCCCTGCTCGTAAGTTGTAATCGCGTCGGGATATTTCTTGTCGGCCATCTGCTGGTCGCCGACCTTTTCTATGATCGTAATCGAATCTGAGAGCGCGGCCACCGCTTTTTGACGGGCTGCAGGAATCCTGGTCGTAACGATGATGTCCTTGAGCTGAGCGACACCCTCTGTGACCTGGCCCGCCTTGATCTTGTCGACCGCCTGGCCCGAGGAATTCGCCATGTCTTCCAGTTGCTTGTAGAGCCGGGCCTTGTCGAGGAGTTTCTGATCGGTGGGGTCGAGCGTCGACGCGGCCATATATTCCTTGGCGGCGCCTTCCTGATCGCCGAGCGCCTCATCGATATTGGCGAGCGACTTGTGCGCATCGAGGTCGTTGGGGTCGGCCTTGATCGAGAGTTCGAGCTCTTTTTTGGCACCGTCGAGGTCGCGCTTTTCGAACAGATCCTCGGCTTTGTAGAGATGCTTCTTGGACTCCGACTGGCATCCGCTGACGAAGGGGATAGCGAGCAGGACGGGCAAGATCAGCGCGCGTGCGATAGCTGTTCGCATCGGAAGGTTCCTCTCAGGGTTCGGCGAAATCGGGATGAGTCTGCAAGCAATGGCGCGGAATTGTCAAGGCGAAACGGGACGAGCACGGAGCCGGCGGATGCTGTGCGAAAATTGCGGCAGGGCTCAGTCCGCAGGCATCGGAAGCGGGAAATGTACGCGCTCTTTGGCGACGCTCAGCAGCTCGACCTCGGCCCCGGAGCGCGCGAAGGAACCGATGATTTCCTCGACCAGCCACTCAGGCGACGACGCGCTTGCCGTCAGGCCAAGCGAGCGCACCCCTTCGAGCATCGAGGGCTCGACGTCGGCGATCGAATCAACCAGGAACGCGCGCGCACCGCGCATCCGAGCGACCTCGACCAGCCGGTTCGCATTCGAACTCTGCTTCGAGCCTACGACCAGCACCGCGTCGCTGACCTGAACCAGTTCCTTGACCGCGTTCTGGCGGTTCTGGGTCGCGTAGCAGATGTCGTCGGTCTTCGGCGCCTGCATCGTGGGGAAACGATCCTTGAGCGTCTCCATGATCTCACGGGTGTCGTCGACGCTGAGCGTGGTCTGGGTGACTGCCGCGATACGATCGCCGTTATCCACCGCCAGCGTGCGCGCCTCCGCGAC
This sequence comes from uncultured delta proteobacterium, assembly GCA_963850125.1. Classification (GTDB taxonomy): domain Bacteria; phylum Desulfobacterota; class Binatia; order Binatales; family Binataceae; genus Binatus. Next base: position 260,887 of record CAWKKB010000011.1, read on the forward strand.
GCTGCCGACCAGCACCACTTTGCCGGGCGCAACGCCGAGGGTGCCCTTCACTTCCTCGTGACCGGCATGGCCGATCAGGATCACGGTGCGGCCTTCGGTGTCATACTTTTTGACTTCGAGATGAACCTTGGTGACGAGCGGGCAGGTGGCGTCGATTACGCGCAGTGCGCGTTCCTTGGCGCGATCCCATTCGCTGGGCGCGACGCCATGAGCGCTGAATATGACGCGCTGGCCGGTGGGCACCTCGTCGAGACTCTCGACAAAGATCGCGCCTTCGCGTTCGAGCGCCTCGAGCACGAAGCGGTTGTGCACGATCTGATGACGCACGTAGAGCGGACGTCCGTAGGAGCGCAGCGCGCTGCGGACAGCCTCGACGGCACGATCGACGCCGGCGCAAAATCCGCGCGGCTCAGCAAGAATGACTTTTTCAACCGAAGTTTCGCCCAATGCCATGCTTCATTTGTAACTGGTAACTGTCCGCGCGGTCAATAATGACCGACCGAATCGCGCTAAATTGCCTCTGGCGGAAAACTTCTTGAAACGTGGTCACGGCGCCATCCGGGAGCGTATGATATGCCCTAGGTTTCGCTGAGCGGCTTTAGAGACCAGGCGAGGTTAGGTTCGTGGCTGAAAAGGATTTTAGTGTAAGGCTGCCTCCAGAAGTGGTTGGCGGTTTTGGATGGAGCGAATCGGAAGTGCCGAGTCGCGTACGGGAGGCTCTGGTGATGGAGCTGCTGCGCCTTGACAGGCTGTCGGGAGCGCAGGCTCTCGCCATTCTGAAAGTAGCCCGCTGGGAACTGCTCGACCTGATGGGACGCTACGACGTGCCCGCCGTCCGAATGAGCGCAGACGAGTTGGATCGCGAGCTCGCCACCGAGGTTAAGCGCAACGGCACGACATGATCGTCTCCGATACCGGCCCGATCGTGGTCTTTGCTCGCATCGGCCGTCTTTCGCTGCTTCACGACGTTCTCGCCCGGTGAATACTGTTCTCGCGATGGAGGCGGCTCAGCGGGGACTTTTGACGAGTTCAACCAGCTCTGACTCTATCCATATGCTATGGACGAACGCGCTCTTTCCGAGGACTTCGCCGACTTGGAGTTCCAGCAACTTACCACCTGTTTCAACCACCGGGACAATTCCTCGTATTGGGAATACCCGATCTAGGCAGAGTTCAAACAGAGACTTCGTTTGGAACTTGTCGTCATCAACGAGTCCTTCAGGAAGTTTTATTATCCGTATCTTGGCGCCGACCTTCATGCCGATTGTCTTTGAGGCCTTCATTCGAGTGCGGGTGGATGCGACGTTTGGCAGCCGATCCAGACTTCGCCGCCTTCGAAATGCTCTTTTTTCCAGATGGGGACTATTTCCTTGAGACGATCGATTGCGAAACGGCAGGCCTCGAAGGCCTCGGCGCGATGGGGGGCTGAGACTGCAATCGCGACCGACGTCTCGCCGATTTCGACGACGCCGATGCGATGAGCGAACGCGATGCGCGTGATCTTCCATCGCACGCCTGCCTCGACAGCGAGCTTGCGCATTTCGGATAGCGCCATCGGCTCGTAGGCTTCGTACTCGAGGCGAATCACGACGCGGCCCGCGTTGTCGCGGCGAGTCGTGCCGGTGAACGATACGATTGCGCCGGCCGCAGGATCGGCGACTTCGCGCTCGAGCGCGACAACGTCGATAGGATTCCGGCCGATTCTAATCTTGCCGATGTAGGCTGGCGTCTCGGCGCCGCCGCTCACCGGGGGAATGAACGCGATTTCGTCACCCTTGCGCGGTTTGAAGTTTCCTTCGACGTATTCCTGGTTGACCGCGAAGCCGACAGAATCGCGATGCCCGCCGAGTTCGGGAAACTCGACGACAAGCTGCTTCCAGATGTCACCGACGGTGGTGCCGTCGGGGAACTCGCGCACCAGTTCGGCGGTATGCGCGCGCTCGCGGAGCGTCGCGAAGAGTTTGATCGTGAACCTGTTCATGGATTCATTTGCTCAGCAGGTAAGTGATGTGTCCGAGCTGCGGGATGAGCAGCTTTTCCATCGCGAGCCGGCACGCGTCGGGGGAGCCGGGAAGCGCGGCGATGAATTTCCCGTGACGGACGCCGGCGATCGCACGGCTCATCATCGCGGCCGCGCCGATTTCCTGAAAGGATAGCATCCGGAACAATTCACCGAAGCCTTCGAGCTCCTTGTCCAGCAACGACTTCACGACTTCGGTGGTATTGTCGCGGGCGGTGATGCCGGTGCCGCCGTTGATTATAATCGCGTCGAGATTTTCCAGATTAGTGACGAGCGCGGCAGAAATCTTCTCGCTGTCGTCGGGCTGGATTTCGTAGTGGTCGACGCTATGGCCAGCAGCCTCAAGCAAGGTGCGGATGACCTTGCCGCTTTCGTCGTTCTCTGGAGTGCGCGAATCGCTGGCGGTGATTACGCCAACCTTGAGATTCTTGCGAGCGTGTTTTTCGTGCGCTTGGACTGACATGCGGATTAGAATTGCACAATCCTCGATGGCATTATAAGCAGTCCGCGCTTGCGATACTCGCGGCGGAAACGGAACTGCCTGACCGCGAGTTTAAAGTCCGGCACCTCAAGATGTCCACTGCGTCCAGCCGAGTCGCCGGTATTTTTCGCCCGAAAATTTTGCTGATCGCGATCGCGGCAATCGCGATCCTGTATGGCGCGCATCGCATCGGCGCCGGACCGTGGTTGACCAATACGCTCGACTGGATTCGCAGACTGGGTCCGCTGGCGCCGGTCGCATTCATCGCAATTTACATCGCGGCGTGCGTCGCGTTTCTTCCGGGATCGATCCTCACGATCGGCGCCGGCGTGATTTTCGGCGTGGTGCGCGGATCGATCTACGTTTCGATCGCCGCGACGCTCGGCGCCACCGCGGCATTCCTGGTCGGCCGCTACCTCGCGCGCGATTGGGTGAGCGCAACACTCGAAGGTAACGCGCGGTTCAAAGCGATCGACCAGGCGGTCGGCAAGGAAGGGTGGAAAATAGTCATCCTGACGCGGCTGTCGCCGGTGTTTCCATTCAACCTGCTCAACTATGCGTACGGGCTGACGAGCGTGTCGCTGCGCGACTACTTTTTCGCGTCGTGGGCTGGGATGATTCCCGGCACGATTCTCTACGTCTACATCGGCTCGCTGAGCGGCGACCTCGCGCGCGCGGCCGGTGGCGGCGCCAAGCGCACGCCGGCAGGATGGGCGCTCACGGCGGTCGGCTTCGTCGCGACAGTCGCGGTCGCAGTCTATGCAACCCGAATCGGCGCACGGGCGCTGCGCGAAAAGACCTAACCGACTCAAAGGACACCTCGATGGGACCGCTGAAGCATGAGCCGCCCGACGCTTACAACCTCGCGCTGACAGAAAATCTGCATCCCGCCGGATGGGTCAACCCGACGCCTGCCGACCGCTACAACATGGTGGTGATCGGGGCGGGCACGGCGGGCCTGGTGACGGCCGCGGGCGCCGCAATACTCGGAGCGAAGGTCGCGCTTGTTGAGCGCGATCTGATGGGTGGAGATTGCCTGAACTTCGGATGCGTCCCGTCGAAGGCGCTGATTCGATCGGCACGCGCGGCCGCCGCAGTTCGCGATGCGGGCCGCTTCGGCGTCGAGGTGCCGCCGGGCGTGCGGGTGAATTTTCCGGCGGTGATGGAGCGGATGCGCAAGCTGCGCGCCGAACTCAGCCCGACCGACTCGGCCAATCGATTTCGCGGGCTGGGCGTCGACGTGTTTATCGGCGATGGACGTTTCGTCGCGCCTGACGTGGTAGAGGTCGACGGCAAGCGATTGAAATTCAAGAAAGCCGCGATTACAACGGGAGCGCGCGCGGCGTCGCTGCCGATTCCAGGACTTGCCGAGGCTGGCTACCTGACCAACGAGACGGTTTTTTCGCTGACCGAGTTGCCGCGGCGAATCGTCGTGATTGGAGCCGGACCGATTGGATGCGAGCTGGCACAAACGTTTGCGCGATTTGGCGCGCAGGTCGCGCTGCTCGAAATCGCGCCGCAAATCCTGACCCGCGAGGATCGCGACGCGGCTGAGAGGGTCGAACGCGCAATCGTCCGCGACGGCGTGGAAATAATTACGGGATGCAAAATTTCCGGGGTCGCATTGGGCGGCAATGAAAAAATAATCGCGACCGAGCGCGACGGCGTCCGCCGGGAGATTGCCGCTGACGAAATCTTAATCGGCGTCGGGCGCGTCCCGGCGGTCGAAGGGCTGAATCTCGAAGCCGCGATGATCGAATACGACAGGCAAAACGGCGTGAAGGTCGACGACCATCTGCGCACCACGAATCCGCTCGTGTACGCCGGCGGCGACGTCGCGTCACCGTACAAGTTTACTCACCTGGCGGACGCGCACGCGCGAATCATTCTGCGCAACGCACTGTTCTTCGGGCGCCAGCGCGCAAGCCAACTGACTATTCCATGGTGCACCTACACCGATCCAGAAATCGCACACGTCGGACTATACGAGGCCGAGGCGAAGCAGCGCGGAATTGCGGTCGCGACCTACAAGCAGGAGCTGGCCGAGGTGGATCGCGCGGTGCTTGACGGAGAAACCGACGGCTTCGTGAAAGTGCTCGTGAAAGAGGGGAGCGACCAGATAGTCGGTGCGACGATGGTTGCGAGTCATGCGGGCGAGATCATCTCGGAGCTCACGACCGCGATCAAAGCCGGGGTGGGACTAGGGACGCTCGGCGACGTGATTCATCCATACCCGACGCAGGCCGACGCGATTCGCCGCGCCGCCGGCCTCTACACGCGCACGCGGCTGACGCCATTCGTCGCGGGCTTGATGAAGCGATGGTTCGCGTTCACGCGATGACGAAATTCAGCTGCGTAATCAGCGCAGGCGCAGGTTGAATGCCTGCCGGCCCTTCTCGCCCGCGCGCACGTCGAACTGAACTTCGTTGCCCTCGCGCAGGTCGTCGAAATAGACCTTGGGCGAGAGTGCCGAGCGATGAAAGAAAACTTCGTCGCCGCCGTCGTCCGCGATGATGAAGCCGAAGCCCTTGTCCTTGACTACCTTCTTGATTGTTCCGAACACGCGATCCTCCGCCGAACTATATTGCGACGCGGCTTGAGCTTACGACGCTGACAATTTAAGTAAAAGGCGTACTCGGCGAGACACACGAGGCGCATTCATGCTCAAGGCCGTCACATTGAAGGAAATCGAAAGAATTTTCGCAGTGATCGATCCGATGGGAATCTCGCGCGAGGCAGTCGAGATCCCGCTGCGCACCGAGCATCCAGGGCGCGTCTCGATTTTGAAAAACGGCAAGCTGGAGATAGTTGTCGAGCGCAACGGCGACTTTGAGGATTGGATCACGAGTCTCGAGGCGCAGATTCGTGAGCTGATGAAGCCGGAGGAGGACTGAGTTCGATCAGCACCGCACCGTGATCGACGGTCTGCCCCTCCTCGACGCGAACATGCTTCACCAGCGCGGCGCTTTCGGCGGCCAGCGTCGTTTCCATTTTCATCGCCTCGATGACGACCAGCGGCTGCCCCGCCTCGACGAGGTCGCCGTCGCGCACCATCAGCTTGAGCACCTTGCCAGGCATCGGCGCGGTGATTTCCGCTGCTGCGAGCCCGCGCGCTCGGCGCCGCGAAGCCGCTTCTGCCGGCTTGAACTCGAACGACGCCGGCCCGACCGAAACCAGAATCGATTCCTTTTGCCGCGCGCCGAAAACCGGGTAGCGCCGCCCGTCAATCGTGAGAACCCCGCCCCCGTCCGCATTCGGCGTGAACTCCGCGGCGATTTCCCGGTCTCCGATGCGGACCCGAATCGTACTCCCGTCGCGCGAGACCACGTCGGCATCGATCTCGCGAGAATCGCCTGCGCGCACGAGCTTCATCGCCGCGATCCCCACAGCTCGAAGTTGTTGAGAGCGTCCCACGGCGAACGCCGCTGGTTACTATTTCGGTGCGCGGCGTTTTCTGTTTGCGGATCGCGGGCGGTAGTCAGCGCGGCGACGATTGCCGCATCGATTTCCACCGCATCGATCTTCCATCCTGAAAAAAAATCGTCGATGAAGTGGGTCGAGAGTTTCGCGTCGCGAAACTGTTCGCTCGCAACGATATCGCGCAGGTAGGCCGCGTTGTTCGTCACGCCGAGCAATGCGAATTCGCCGAGCGCATTCACGAGCCGGCCGCGAGCCTCCTCGCGATTCGCGCCGTAACAGATAAGTTTGCCGAGCAGGCCGTCGTACCACGGCGTGACCTCGGCGCCGCGCGCAAGGTGCGAGTCGAAGCGCACGCCCGGCCCGCCGGGCACACTCAGATGAAGCACGGTTCCAGTCGCGGGACGAAAATCATGCTCGGGATCCTCGGCGTTGATTCGGCATTCGATCGCCACTCCGTGCGGGACTCCGGGCTTGGATATCTTGCCGCCTGAGGCGATTCGCAATTGCTCGCATACCAGATCGCATCCAAAACGCATCTCGGTCACGGGATGCTCGACTTGCAGGCGCGCGTTCACTTCGAGGAAGTAGAAGTTTTCGCCCTCGACCAGGAACTCGACGGTGCCTGCGTTGGTGTAATGCGTCGCGCGCGCGAGTTTCAGAGCCGCGTCGATCATTTTCGCGCGCATCTCGGCGGAAAGTCCCGGCGCGGGCGACTCCTCGACGATCTTCTGATGCCGGCGTTGGATCGAGCAATCACGCTCGCCGAGCGCGATGACTTCGCCGTGCTCGTCGCCAAGAATTTGTATTTCGATATGCCGCGGATGCGCGAGATATTTCTCGATAAAAATCCGGCCGTCGCCGAATGCCGCCGCCGCTTCACGCGCAGCAGCTTCCAGAGCGGTCTCAAGCTGGGCGGCTTCCGCGACCACGCGCATTCCGCGTCCTCCGCCTCCGGCGGCAGCCTTGATGAGGATCGGATAATCGACTTGCGCGGCGAAATCACGGGCTGCGTAAATTTCCGCGATTTCGATTCCCGGCACGACCGGGACTCCTGCCGCGACTGCGATTCGCCGGGCCGCGACTTTGTTGCCGAGCGCAGCCATTACGTCGGGCCGCGGTCCGACAAATACGATCAGCGCATCGGCGGCGGCCTGCGCGAATTCGGGTCGCTCCGACAGAAATCCGTAGCCCGGATGAATCGCGTCGGCGCCGGATTGCTTTGCCGCCGCGATTATCGCCGCAATGTTGAGGTAACTTTTCGCGGCCTCGGCCGGCCCGATCGCAATCGCCTCGTCAGCCGCGCCGACGTGCGTACTTTTCGCGTCCGCCGCCGAATAAACCGCGACCGTCTTGAGGCCGAACACGCGCGCACTGCGGATAATCCGAAGTGCAATCTCGCCGCGATTTGCGACCAGCAGTTTTTTGAGCCGCGGTGCCATCGATTGGTCGAAGCTAGCACAATCAATTGCAACCGGCGCGCCCGTCGTATAATTCCCGAAGACGCGTCAGCGCATCGGATTCGCATGAACCGTTACTTCGAGGATTTCACCGCCGGCCAGACTTTCAAGCACTGGCCCGGCCGCACTATCACCGACTTCGACAACACCTGGTTCACGCTGATGACGATGAACACCAACCCGATTCACTTCGATGCCGCCTACGCCGCCACCACGCAGCACGGCCGTCCGCTCGTCAACGGGCTGCTGGTGATGGCGACCGTGGTCGGCATGAGCGTGAAGGACGTGAGCGAGAATGCGATCGCCAATCTCGAGTACGAATCGGTGCGTCACACCGGTCCAACCTTCGCCGGCGACACGCTGTATGCCGAAACGACGGTGCTCGAGACCGTCGCGTCGAAATCGAAAAGCGATCGCGGCGTCATTTATGTCGAGACGCGCGGCCTAAATCAACGCGGCGAAGAAATAATGATCCTGCGCCGGAAAATTCTCGTGCCCCGCCGTCCCGCCTGAGCCCTATCGTCATGGATCACCTCTACTTCGTCGTTCACACGCATTGGGATCGCGAATGGTATCAGCCGTTCCAGCAGATGCGCGCGCGGCTGGTCACGATGGCTGATCGCATGATCCCGCTGGTCGAGCGCGGCACGATTCCATCGTTTCACTTCGACGGCCAGACGATAGTGATCGACGACTATCTCGAGATGCGCCCGCGCGCCGAGCCGCGGCTGCGCAACCTGATTCGCGCCGGAAAAATCCAGGTTGGGCCATGGTACGTGCTCGCGGACAGCTTCCTGGTGAGCGGCGAGTCGCTGATTCGCAATCTCGAAATCGGCATGGCGATCGCGCGCCGCTTCGGCCGTCCGCTGGACGTCGGTTACCTGCCCGATCAATTCGGACACATCGCGCAGATGCCGCAGATTCTCGCCGGCTTCGGATTTACGACCGCGGTGCTGTGGCGCGGCGTCGGCGCGGACGTGAATCGCAATCGCTTTGTGTGGGAGGCGCTCGACGGCAGTTCGGTGCTGACGGTCTATCTACCGAATGGATATTCGAACGGCGCCAATCTGCCGCTTGAATCGGTCGACAGCTTCGTCGCGCGCGCCGAACAAATCGCAGGCCGCGAGCGTGACTTCGCCGCCGGCACGCCGATCCTCGTGATGAACGGAACCGATCATGCCCCGCCCGACGCGCGCCTCTCCGCGCGAATCAACGAGGCGCGCGAGGTCTCCGCGATGACCTTCGAGACCGGCTCGCTCGAGAACTACGTCCGCCGGCTGGCCGATCTTCCGCTTGACGGCACGCCGCGGCATCGCGGCGAACTGCGATCGCCCTTGCGTTCGCACCTGTTGCCGGGAGTCACCTCCGCGCGGACCTGGATCAAGCAACGCGACTTTGAAAATTCCCGCGCGCTCGAACGCTACGCCGATCCGCTTGCTGCGCTGGCCAACGCGCTCGGGCGCGGCGCGGGCTTCGACGAATTCCTCGAGATGGCTTGGCGGACCGAAATTCAAAACCATCCTCACGACTCGATTTGCGGATGCTCGGTCGACCAGGTGCATGTCGACATGCGCTATCGATTCGATCAGGCGGCGATGCTCGCCGAGACTGCCGTGCGCCGCGCCTCCGCCGCATGCCTCAATGCTCGCGCCGTTGCCGCGTCCGAAATCGCTTTAGCTGTCTTCAACCCGTCGCTCGCCCGCGGCGCCCTGGTCAGCGGCGAGGTCGAAGTTGCCGATCCGGACGCGCGCTACGCCGTCGAGACTGCCGACGGCCGGCGCATTCCCGTCGCGACCGACGTTGCGCGCGCAGGCCGTGCCATCGATTCCGACATGCCGGCGGCAGAATTCAAATCGATTGTTGGCGGGTTGAGCCAGCCGTCCATCTTTGGCCGCACAGTGAATCGCTATGAGATCACGACCGGGTCCGACGGCCGCCCGCAGGTGAACCTCTCCATGAGCCGGGCTGAGTTCAGCGATCTCGATCTCGCAGAGTTCCAGCACGCGATTCGCAACCGGATTCCCGATTCGGGCTCGATCCTCATCCATGCGACCAGCGCCGCGCGATGCACTGTCAGCTTCGTCGCTGATGATCTCACGCAAGCGGGATTCAGCTTTTATCGCCTGGTGCGCGACGATTCTGCGCCCGTCCGGGTGAATCCTGATCCAGTCACGTCGATTGAGAATGAATTCTTCCGCGTGACGCCGACGCCTCGCGGTCTCGAGATTCGCGATCTCACGCGCAACGCGGCGATGGAATTGTATTTCGAAGACGACGGCGACCGCGGCGACGAGTACAACTACGATCCCGTCGGCGATAGTGCGGCGATCGCCAATCCCGTATCGATCTCCGGGAACGTCGTCGACGACGGCGCCGTGCGCAAGCGCTTCAAACTGGAGCTGAAGTTCGAGGTGCCGGCCGCGCTCAGCGCCGATCGACGCGCGCGCTCGGCAGAACGCGAGCAACTCGACGTAGCCCTCACCGCGACGCTCTTCCAGGGCCTCGACCGCGTCGACTTAATCGCCGACGTGACGAATCGCGCACGCGACCATCGCATCCGCGCCGCTTTGCGCACGCCGGTCGTCGCCGCCGACGCCGTGCATGACACGAGCTTTGGCGTGATCCGGCGCCCGCTCTCGCCGTCAGAACCGCGCGGCACCGAGGACATTTATCCCACCGTGCCCCATCGCACGTTCACCGCCGTCGAGGGTGCCGACTTTTCGGCGGTGCTCATGAGCCGCGGTATTCTCGAGGTCGAAGCGCGCCCCGAGCCCGCAGGTGCGACGACGATTCTCCTGACCCTGCTCCGATGCGTCGGATGGCTGTCGCGATCCGACCTCGCGACCCGCCGCGGCGGAGCCGGCCCCGAACTCGAGACGCCTGACGCCCAGGAATTGGGTGCGCATCGCTTCGAATTCGCGGTCGCGACCTTCCGCGGCAGCTATCTCGATAGCGATTTATTGCAGCGGGTCGAGGCCTACACGTCGCCGCCGCGCATTTTTTTCGGTCGTGGCGACGATCGCGATTCCGCCGTGTTGTTGCTGAGCTGCAACAATTCCAGGGTGATTTTCTCCACTGCTCGACCGCTTGCCCGCGCGAACTTTTACAAAGTGCGCGTCTACAGCGCGTCACCGACGCCCGAGAACGCCCGCTTCACCTTCGGAGGCCGCCGCGCGCGACTGGTCGATTTGTCGGGAGGTCCCGTGAAGCGCGCAAGTCTCAAGCGCTCGCGCGATGGTGCGATCACGCTCGAGCTGAAACCGTTCGAGCTGGTCACGTTCGAAGTGCGCGCCCGGCGTCCGGGACATGAAGATTTTTTTGAAAATGATCGTCATAAAGATTGACCGACGGCGCAATTCCAATATGGTGTTTAATCCGAGTTTTGATTTCGGATGCGCGCTCGCGAAATGAAACGAAAAAAACGGCGTGCGTAACCATTGACGAGTGAAACCGGTGAGCATGTGAACATCGACTTGAGGAGCGCTACCGAACAATGAGTGAGAAAATCACGGTCCGTACCGTGTACGACTTCCCGGTCGCCGGTCATCTGTGCGACGACGGAACCGTGCGTTACGTCAAACTCGTGCGCCGCAGCGGCCAACCGCCTGAAGGCACCTGCCCGCTGTGCAAGACTTCGTTTCTGTATCGAAAGCCCAAAGCCTCGAAGAACGCTCGCCACGTCGACGGCGAGGGCATCGTCCACTTTTAGATACGTTTAAAAATCGATCCCGCTATTTTGCCCGACGGTCGCCGTCCGCGCCCTCGCCATGCCTCTTCACGAGCATGATCGGCGGACCCTTGTAGTAGCGCGCGGCCTCATCGCCGACGAATGTCATCCCGTCGTTGGGATCGAACCACGCATGGAGCTTGGGCACGAAAGCGGCGACTACGAAGTTGAAAAGTCCAAAATCCGGCCGCACTTCGACCCGCATCGCCTCCGCGCCGTACGTCGTCCAGACCGCATTTCCCGGATCGATCTTCACGCTGATCGCAAATATCTTCGGGCCCGGCGCGCAACTGAAGACGTGTAGCGGACGGCTAACGCCTTTGTCGCCCGCCCGCAGAAAATCGCGAATCGGTATCACGATGCTTGCGCCCGCCCAGGTGTCGTCAGGGATCGTGAGCGCTTCGGACTGATCGCTGTTTTGGCCAGCGGAGTTGTCGATACAGGTTCCGGCGCCGGAATTCAAATCTACATGCGCCCGTTTCAGGATCGACCCGTCGGTATTGTAGAACGTGTGATCGAATTCGATCAGCTTCGGATGCTCGCCGGAGGCCAACTGAATGTGCGCGCTCTCGACGTCGGTTTGACCGTCAAAGTATGCGTTTTCGCCGCGCAGCGTTGCGACGTCGCCGGTGCTCTCGACGCGGTAACTGGCTCGCCCCATCGCAGTGCGAGTCTCGGGATTCAGAATCGCAAAAGTGGTTGTCGGAAAGCTGATCTCTTCCGCTGAAAACGCGGGCCGCGCACAGCTGATAGCCAGGATTGTCGAAAGCGCCGCGACAATCCATCTCGACCCCTTGCGTCGATTCATCCGGTAGCCCACTCGTCCCGCAGCACTCGCAAATCTCCTTCTCCGGAAAAAAGGCCTTGCCAACGCGCCCGATGTCTGGAACCTTGGTCGCGTCTCGAAACCTCTGTCTCAAGATTGTCTTTCACGACGATGGAGCAAAACAACCCCGCCGATGCTTGATACGATCCTCGGCGCGAACCCAGACTTCAGGCGCGCGCAGTCGCGATGCGCCCGCTTGCTATACCGCGCCGGCATCAGCGCCAACCTCGCGACTATTCTCGCCGTTTTCGCCGGAATCGCATCGGGGATCGCGTTCGCGCGCGCACACGTGACGTTCGCGATAGTCGCACTCGCAATCAGCGCCGCCTTCGACGCGCTCGATGGGACCATCGCTCGCGAATGTGCCGCCCCCAGCCCTCTCGGGGGCGTGCTCGATTTGTCGGCCGATCGCGTGGTCGAGGCCAGCGTCATCGTCGGCATCGCATGGCGCGATCCCGCGCTCTATTTCCCCGCGCTAGTCCTGGTAGCGACCTGGTACGTGAACATCACAATATTCCTGGCGGTAGGCGCCGCGCTTGAAGGTCCCGGCGCGAAACTAATCGAATATCCACCCGGAATCCTCGAACGCACCGAAGCAATAATCTTCTTCATAGTCTTAGGCCTGCTGGAAACAACCACGATAAGCCGCCCAATAGCCCCAATACTCTGCTATGCGATGGCAGTGCTCGAGATAGTCACTGGTGCACAGCGCCTGCTATTCGGCCTTAGGATGTTGCGGCCGCAATGAGTAAGCACGCCGTATCCAGAAAAGTGGCAAGGCCTTCACTGTTGCTGCCACCAATCGCTGCGGAGAAGCCACACCAGGTACCGTCGCCCAACGGGGCCCGCGACGATACTTACTACTGGCTGCGCGACGACACCCGAAAGTCGAAGGAAGTATTGAACTACCTCGACGCCGAGAATACCTACACTAACTCCTTTCTCGCGCCTACGCAGTCGCTTCAGGACGAGCTATACGAGGAACTCGTCGGGCGCATCAAGCAGGATGATGCGTCAGTGCCGGTCCTGCGCCGCGGATGGTGGTACTACACGCGCTATGAGACTGGCCGCGAGTATCCAATCTACGCGCGACGCCGACGCACGATGAGCGCGCCGGAGCGCGTAATGCTCGACGGCAACGCGCTAGCTGAGGGGAAAACCTTCTATCAGATCGGCGCGTGGTCGGTGAGTCCGAACGGACGCATGCTCGCCTATGCCGAAGACGACGTAGGCCGTCGCCAGTACAAGCTCAGGGTGAAGAATCTCGATACCGGCAAGGTGCTGGCAGACACGGTGGCGAATATTGAACCTAACCTGGTCTGGGCCAACGACAATAAGACTCTGCTATACGTCGAGAAAGATCCTGTCACCTTGCTGAGTGTGAGGGTTCGCAAGCACCTGGTCGGTACCGATCCAGCGAAAGATCCGTTGGTATACGAGGAGCCCGATCACAGCTATTACCTGCGTCTAAGCAGAAGCAAGTCGGAGAAGTACTTGTTCATCGTGCTAAGGAGCACTCAGCAAAGTGAATGGCGCTACGCGGGCGCCGGCGATCCGAAACTAAAATTCAAAACGGTGATTCCGCGTGAACCGAATCATGAGTACCAGGTGGCTCATATAGGCCGCGATTTTGTCATGCGCACTAATTGGGAGGCTCCGAATTATCGCCTCGTTCGAGCGCCCATCGCCAAGGTCGCCGATAAGAGAACATGGAAAGACGTCATCCCGGCGCGAGACGACGCCTTCTTGCAGTCCTTTGAAGTGTTCAGGAGCTACGTCGCGGCGAATGAGCGGTCCGGCGGCCTGATGAAGCTGCACGTGAGATCCTGGAACGGAAAAAGAGACTACGTAATCGCGTCCGAAGAGCCTTCCTACACGACGCAGTTGATACCTACTCCGGGAATCGAATCGCGCAAGGTCCGTTACACCTACACATCGCTGACTACGCCAAGAACGACCTACGAGTATGACATGACCTCCGACCGCAAGACCGTACTGAAGAGAGAACCGGTCCTTGGAGGATTCGATTCACGGAACTATAGGACTGAATATCTACATGCGGAGGCAAGCGACGGTGCCCTGATTCCTATCTCAGTAGCTTATCGCAAAGGAACCAGGCGCGATGAAACTGCGCCTCTCTATCAATATGCTTACGGCTCATACGGCATTTCGACCGATCCGGCCTTTCAGTCGAATTGGGTAAGCCTGATGGATCGAGGATTCGTCGTCGCTATCGCGCACGTTCGCGGCGGACAGGAGATGGGTCGCGCATGGTATGAGCAGGGCAGACTGCTCAACAAGAAAAATACTTTTACTGATTTCATCGCGGTAACCCGTCATCTGGTGCGCGAGAAATACGCTGCCAGAAACAAGGTGTTAGCCCATGGCGGGAGCGCCGGTGGCCTGCTGATGGGCGCAATCGCGAACCTTGCGCCGAATGACTATCGCGGCATCATAGCCGACGTGCCATTCGTCGATATCGTGACTACGATGCTGGATGAATCGATTCCGCTGACGACCAACGAATTCGACGAGTGGGGTAATCCAAAGGACAAGGTCTACTACGACTACATGATGTCCTACTCGCCCTACGACAATGTGAAAGCCAAGTCCTATCCGGCCATGCTTGTCACCAGCGGCCTGTGGGACTCGCAAGTCCCTTACTGGGAAGCTGCCAAGTGGGTAGCCAAGCTGCGCGCGGTGAAAACCGACGGACGCCCGCTGCTCTTCAAGATCAACATGCAAGCAGGACACGGAGGCAAGTCCGGCCGCTTCGAGCGGCTGCGCGAAACGGCGATCGAATTTCAGTTCATCCTGAACACCCTTGGGAGCTAGCGCTACTCGACCGTCACCGACTTCGCGAGGTTGCGCGGTTGATCGACGTCGGTGCCGCGCTCGACCGCGACGTGGTAGGCGAGCAATTGCAGGGGCACCGTCATCAGCACGGGAGTCAGCATCCGGTTTGTCTCCGGCACTTCGATAATTTCGGCGGCGACGTTTTTCAGCTCCGCGGTCGCGTGATTGGTGACCGCGATAATCCGGCCGTTGCGCGATTCGACTTCCTTTAGATTCGACATCGACTTCTCGAACAGGTCGTCGTTCGGAATTATCACCACCACCGGCATTTTGTCGTCGATAAGCGCGATCGGTCCGTGCTTCATCTCGCCCGCCGAGTAACCCTCGGCGTGAATGTATGAAATTTCCTTGAGCTTGAGCGCGCCCTCGAGCGCAATCGGATAGTTGATACCGCGGCCGAGGAACAGGAAGTCCTTCGCCGGCGCGTACTTGCGAGCGATCGCCTGAATATTCGGCTCGCTGTCGAAGATAGCCTTGATCTGTCCGGGAATCGCTAACGCCGGCTCCAGCAGCTTACGCGCGTCCGCGTCTGACAGTCGCCCCATCCGTGCAGCCAGGTGAACCGCGAACAGGTAGTAAGCCTCGAGCTGCGTGAGAAAGCATTTGGTGGTGGTGACGCTGGTCTCGGGACCGCATCGCGTGTACAAGTGTGCGTCCGCCTTGCGCGCGATCGACGAATCCACCGTGTTGGTAATCGCAAGCAGATGAGTCCCGCGAGCCCGCCCTTCTTCCATCGCGGCAATAGTGTCGGCAGTCTCGCCCGACTGCGACACCGCGATGATCATCGTGCGATCGTCGATCGGCGGCCGCCGGTATCGGAACTCGGATGAGTAATCGACCTCGACCGGAATCCCCGCGAGCTCCTCGATCATGAACTTGGCGATCTGCGCCGTGATCCACGAGGCGCCCGCCCCCAGCATCACGATTCGCCCAATCGACGCCGGCCCGCCCGCCGGCAGCAGATCGCCTTCGAAGCGCACGATTGACGAGCCGCCGTCCGCCCGCCCCGCCATCGTGTCGATCCACGCCTGCGGCTGGTCGTTGATTTCCTTGCGCAGATAATGGCGAAACCCGCCCTTGGTGGCGGCAACGGCATCCCATTCGACTTGCCGGGGCGAGCGAGTCACGGCAGTGCCATCGAACTTCATCAGCCGAATCGCGGTCGCCGTGACCTCGGCAAGCTCGCCGTCCTCCAGCACCATCGCGCGCCGAGTGTGTTCGAGGATCGCGGGAATATCCGACGCGATGAAATTCTCGCTGTCGCCCAGACCCAGCACCAGCGGCGTCGCAGTCTTCGCGGCGACCAGCTTGTCAGGCTCGGTTTCCGATAGCGCTACGATTGAGAACGAACCGCGCAGGCGCAGGACGGCCTCGCGCACCGCCTCGGTCAGGCCGCGCCCGCCTTTGAGCTTTTCCTCGATCAGATGCGATATCAGCTCGGTGTCCGTCTCGGAGCGAAGCTTATGGCCGCGCGCGAGGAGCTCGGCACGAAGATCGATAAAGTTCTCGACGATGCCGTTGTGAATGACCGCGACCGGGCCGGCTTTGTGCGGATGCGCGTTTTCTTCGGACGGGCGGCCGTGCGTCGCCCATCGCGTGTGCCCGATTCCTACATGTCCTTGCAGGGGCGAGTCGGCCAGCAGCTTGCGCAAGTTCTCGAGCTTACCTTTGGCGCGGCGAATTTCGAGCTTGCCGCTATCGACGATAGTTGCGACGCCGGCTGAGTCGTAGCCCCGGTACTCGAGGCGCCCCAGTCCTTCGAGGAGTATAGGGTAGGCTTCGCTCGGCCCGACGTATCCGATTATTCCGCACATGAACGTTCGCTCCTTTCCCCGCAATCGCAGAGAAGGTTACAGAGTTATCCGAACCCGCGCGGACGGAGCGAAACGATAGAGAATGTTTTGTGTCAGGAGAGTTTAGAAAATCACGTCAGAGCGGGATGCTCTGCCACTCGAGGCGCGTTTTGTCGCGCGGTCGCCCGCGCGGTTTTTTCTCGCCTATATCGACTGTGGAGCCGGGAAGCCATCCGCCGAATCTTTCGATACTGCTTCCACCTCGTCAACTCATCGCCCGCGAAGGCCATGAGTCCTGGCGCTACTCTCATTCTTTATTTTCTATCGCGTCGACCGTCACCTCGCTCCGATGATTATTCTCGCATGGGCGAGCGAGTTCAAGCGGGCGTTAGTTAGGGAGCTGTTTTGAAAACTGAGTGTCGGTAGCTAATCACCTTCCGAGAATTGAAACGAACATTGCGTGGATTTCTCGAAGCAGTGAAAGTGCATCATCGCCGCGATAAAGTGCGACCAACACGACCGCTGTCACGGTGATCGTAAACGTGAACCCTAACCAGTCTCTGAAGTTCCACTGAATTGACCTACCGTGCTTGGTAGGTCGAATCATCATCCGCATAAGATTTCTTGGGTCGTCCATCGCTTTAAATCTCACCTCGCTAATCCTGTTGATACTTTGTGCCGCAGGCTGCCATCGGGGCTGTCGTTGTGACGCTCGCGCCATGACGCGATCCAGCGTCGGGAGTGCTAGCCGTGGCCCCCGCCGGAACTGAACGAGGGCGCACGGGTTACGGGTTAACCCTCACTTCTTCTTGCGAGGGCGGCGCGCAGGGAAGCGAAACGCTTTAGTCCCTGGTTTGCCATTCTTCTCGACGGTGATAATTTCACCGCTACGCCAATGCCGAAAACGTCGGACATAGACGTGGCCGCCTCTACTGGATGTAGCCATAAGCTACTCCTTTGGAACGGAGACCGGAAAAGTATTGACTAGCAGGGCTTTCGGGGCTAACGTAGATAGCTGTTCAGGGACATTAGCACAGGTCAGCCAGTCGTTCTGACCCCGGAGATACCCCGGCTGTAACCGGGGTTCTCCGCCGTTCGTTGACCATTAGGCCTCCGATTCCTTTACAATCCCGTTAAGACTTCCAATTTTTGGCGTTCGTCGTATCAGCTTCCAGAGGCCATCTACCTCTACAAACGTCTGCGGATATTTCGATAGAACCCGCTGAACGGATGACCACGCCAATCCCGTCTTCGTCTTCACCTCGCTGGCCGTCAGACCTTCCTCTGATTCTTCGAGACAAGCCTTGATCATGCGCAAATTTTCGCCGCGCTTGCGGCGGCCATGATGCGGGAGCGGAGTACCATCTAGTTGAGCGAGCTTTCTTTTCCATGCATCACGCCGTTCTCGTCTAGCTTTCAGTTCCTCGATCATGGCGGCGACCCTCATTTCGAGGTCGTCGACCGAGTCATCCATATCGGAGATCGTGCCGACAATAAGAGCGCGTTCGTCTGAATCAGCCATATTCTCAGCTCCTGCTCAAAACTGTACACGAGGCCGACTGCTGCCGCAACCTGCCACTACGCAAACTTCGGACATTGTGGATATGTGAGGACCTTCGGGGCCTATTCGGGCTTAGTGCGTACGCGAGTTCTTGCCCATTGGCACAGACTGTCCTACGGGCAATCTCTGAGAGCTGTTTTTTCGTCAGCTTGCTTTTACCACTGTCGCGAACTTTGACCGGTGCCGCCTGATCTCAATGATCTTTCTTGCGCTTCAAACTGCCGTCAGGGCTGTCGCCGTGGCGTTTGCGCCAGGTCGCCATCCAGCCGGCCTTTTCGCGTTGCGGATGATGGGACATCACGAGCGAGCCGTCCGGCACCTCGCGAATAATCGTTGTCCCGGACGCGACGTACACATCGCTGCCAACCTTGATCGGCGCGACCAGCTGCGTGTCGCATCCGACCATGCAGCGGTCGCCGATTTCCGTGTGATGCTTCTCGTAGCCGTCGTAATTCACGGTGATAACGCCGCATCCGATATTGGTGTCGGCGCCTATTGTGGCGTCGCCGAGGTAGCTCAAATGGCTGGCCTTGGTGCCGCGTCCGAGGCGCGCCTTTTTTGTCTCGACGAAGTTGCCGATGCGATTGTGGCCGGCGAGTTCGGTGCCGGCGCGCAAGTTAGCGAACGGGCCGATTTCCGACTCCTCTCCAATGACGCAATCTTCGGCGCGCACTCCCAGTTTCAGATGGCATCGCGGGCCAACAGTCACGTTGCTGAGCCACGCGGTGCCGTCGATTCGGACGCCCTCGCCGAGCTTACACGCGCCGAGAATCTGGACGTTGGGACCGATCACGCAATCGTGCGCAATTTCCGCTTGCTCAGAAATGTAGGCGGTCGCGGGATCGATCAGCGTCACGCCGGATTGCATCAGCTTTCGGTTAACGACGGCACGAATTTCCGCTTCCATATTTGCCAGCTCCTCGCGCGAGTTGATTCCGGCGAACTCCGCCGGGTCAGTCGCAACCCACGCTTCGACTTTTTGATTGCGCGCGCGCACGATCGCGACGATGTCGGTCAGGTAATACTCATCCTGGGCGTTGGCCGGCTTCAGTTCCGAGAGCGCGGACCGTAGCAGCGCACCGTCTACCAGGTAAAACCCGGTGTTGATTTCCCTGATGGCGCGCTCGGCGGGCGACGCGTCGCGGAACTCGACGATCTTGTCGACGTTGCCGCTCGGGTCGCGAATCACCCGGCCGTACGCGGCGGGATCGTCGAGAATGATGCTGATGAACGAGAGCTTAGCGCCGCGCTTTCGATGCGCGTCCAGAAAGGCGCGCAAGGTTGACGACTTGATTGCCGGCATGTCGCCATACGTGATGAGGACGTCGCCGGTGAAGTTCGCGGGGAGCTGGCTAAGCGCGCACCGCACCGCGTCTCCAGTGCCGCGCTGCGGCTCCTGGAGCGCGAAACGCGCGTTCGGGGAGTTTACCGCGGCCTCGACTTCGCGCGCCTGGTGGCCGACGACAATCACGATTGGATCGGGACTAAGTTCGACTGTACCGACGGCCCGAACCGCGCGCGCGATCATCGGTTCTCCGCCAAGCTCGTGCAGGACCTTGGCGCGCTGGGAGCGCATCCGAGTCCCTTTGCCCGCGGCGAGGATGATCGCGGCGACGCTATTCGTAGTCATCGAAGTTCGAGACTTTCCACGTGTCGGCGTCTTTGCGCGCCGTGATTAGCCAGTTGCGATTGAAGGTGCCGCCTTCGGGCACGTCGATGGTCGCGCGAAACAGGAACTCGATGTGATCGGTGGCGTCGCGCTCGGCCGTGAGTTTGTAGTGCACCACGGGCTTGCGCGTGTTCTCGTCGATTCGCTGATTACCGATCAGCTGCATCTCGTGATGAAGTTTGTCGAGTGCGAGGCCGGTGCAGAACGGCTCGGCTGCCTTCAGATCGATCGCCACGTAGTATTGGTCGATGAAGCGATCGACGACGCCGCGCGCGCTGTTCGCGGGATGGCATCCGGCGGCGACAATCGAAGCGAACGCCCCAACGAAAAGAAGCTGGGCGCATCGGTCACGAAGCAGGAGTCCACGCGACTTCATGATTTTTTCTTGAATAGAGCCTCCAGCTTGTCCTGTGCGCCGGTCTTTGCCGCCGGCTTAACCGCAGCGTCGCTCGGGATAAAATATTCGCAGAAGTTGAATCGTTCCTTGTCCACCACTCGATCCGCCATCGGCTCGCGGCAACTGTTGTTGTAAGCCGGATCGTAAAATCCGCAGTTGCGGCATGCATGCAGCGCGCGGCCGCATCCGGGACACTCGTCGCGAAAACCGATGCGCTCCCCAGTTATGACTTCGATTTTTCTCGCGCAATGCCAACAGTTCATAACGAAGCGTTGAGTTCTTCGTGGTACGAAAGCGCGCTTTTTCAGCCGAATCGCCGCTGATAGCATAGCCGCTGAAATGGGTGCGTGCGAGATGATGGAGGCGGAGGTCGAGGCGTTTGCGGCGGCGCTGAGGAAGGCCTCGCGTGCGGCCGACAACACGGTGACGAACTATCGACGCGATTTGCTCGGGTTCCGAACTTTCCTGATCGAGCGGGCCGCGATATTAGGCAAGCGCGTCGATGAGATCGACGTCGCGAGTATCACAGCGGATCATATTCGCAGCTACCTGGCTGAATTGATGAAAAACAAAGCCGCGCGCGCGACCGTTCAGCGCCGACTCAGCGCGATCAAGGCGTTCTTTCGCTATCGCGAGACGACTATCGGCGCGGCGAGTCCTGCGCGATCGATTCGCTCGCCGAAGAACGAGCGTCGCCTGCCGTCGATATTGCAGGAGGATGAAGTTCGCCGGCTGCTCGAATTTTCGCTTTCACCGTCGGATGAGTCGACGCCGGCTTCGGTACGCGATCGCGCGATCTTCGAGACGCTGTATTCTTCCGGCCTGCGCGTCGGCGAGCTAGTCGGGCTTGATTGGCGCGATATCGACGAAGAGCTCGGGATGGTGATGGTGCGCGCGGGCAAGGGCAACAAGGATCGCCTGGTGCCGCTCGGCGAGCCGGCGCTCGATGCGTTGAAGAAGTGGAAGACCGCGATGCCTGTTGCATGGGAGCACGACGGTCCCGTGATCACCAATCTTCGCGGCGGACGGCTGACCACCCGCAGTGTCGAGATGATCCTCCAGCGCAGAATCGAGGCGGCCGGTCTCACCGCTGGGGTCACCCCGCACGGGCTGCGTCACTCTTTCGCAACGCATATGCTTGGTAACGGTGCGGACCTGAGATCGATACAGGAAATGCTCGGCCATGCGAGCCTGGCGACCACGCAGCGCTATACTCACGTGAGTGTGAATCATTTGAAAGAGGTTTATCGACGTGCCTTCCCACGAGTCTGACAGGGGTATCGAGCCGGGCGCCGAAATTCGCCACACGACGATCCTGAGCGTGCGCCACGAAGGGCACGTCGTAATCGCGGGTGACGGGCAGGTCAGTGTTGGGCAGACGATCATGAAGAGCAAGGCGAAGAAGGTGCGCCGGCTGCATCAGGATCGCGTGCTGGCTGGGTTCGCGGGATCGACCGCGGACGCATTGACGCTCTTCGACAAATTCGAATCGAAGCTGCAGGAATACAATGGAGTGCTCCGGCGCGCCGCGGTCGAGTTGGCCAAGGACTGGCGCACGGATCGAATCCTGCGGCGGCTTGAGGCGATGCTGGTAGTCGCCGACAAGGAAAGCTCGCTGCTTATTTCGGGCGTGGGCGACGTGCTCGAGCCTGACGATGGAATCCTCGCAATCGGATCGGGGGGCAACTATGCGCTCTCTGCCGCGCGTGCTCTGATTCGGCACGGATCGGGGATGACGGCGCGCCAGATCGCGGAGGGCGCGATGAAGATCGCGTCGGAAGTCTGCGTTTACACCAACGACCAATTCGTCTTCGAAGAGTTGTAGCCACAACCCCTGGAATCCAACATGGCAGTTCCACAAGTGATGACGCCGCGCGAGATTGTCTCCGAGCTCGACCGCTACATCGTGGGCCAGCATGACGCGAAGCGTGCGGTCGCGATCGCGCTGCGCAATCGATGGCGTCGGCAGAACGTCGCGCCGGAACTGCGCGACGAGATCGCGCCCAAGAATATCCTGATGATCGGGCCGACCGGCGTCGGCAAGACGGAAATTGCGCGGCGGCTGGCGCGGCTGGCGCAAGCGCCGTTCGTCAAGGTGGAAGCCTCGCGCTACACCGAGGTCGGCTACGTCGGGCGCGACGTCGAGTCGATGATTCGCGACCTGGCCGAAATTGCAGTCAAGATGGTGCGTGACGAGGCGCGCGATGGCGTTGCGGTCAAGGCGCGCGAGAACGCCGAGGAGCGCTTGCTCGATATCCTGTTCCCGGCGCCGACCAAGGTCCGCCGCTCCGCGGGTATTACGCCGGAGGGGCAGATCGAGGCGGTCGACAATAACTCGCACAAGGACACGCGCGAAAAGCTGCGCAAGCTGCTGAACGGCGGCCATCTTGACGATCGCGAAGTCGAGCTAGAAGTCAGCGCGAACGCCGTGCCGAATATCGAAGTCTTCACGCCGCAGGGCATGGAAGAGATGGGCCTCAACATGAAGGAGCTGATGAATCAGCTCATGCCCAAGAAGACCCGCACCCGCAAAGTGAAAATCCCCGAGGCGCTCGAGCTGCTGACCGCCGAGGAAGCGGCGCGGCTGGTGGATATGGAGGCGGTGGCGCACGAAGCGATCACCCGCGCCGAGCAGTCGGGGATCGTGTTTATCGACGAGATCGATAAGATCGCGGGGCGCGAGTCGCACGGGCCCGACGTCTCGCGTGAGGGCGTGCAGCGCGATCTGCTGCCCATCGTCGAAGGCTCGACCGTAAACACGAAATACGGCGCGGTCAAAACCGACCACATTTTATTCGTCGCGTCGGGAGCGTTTCACACCTCGAAACCGTCGGACCTGATTCCGGAATTCCAGGGACGTTTTCCGATTCGCGTCGAGCTCAAGGCGCTCACGCGCGAGGATTTCATTCGCATCCTCACCGAGCCCGAGAACGCGTTGACCCGGCAATACGTAGCGCTGATGGAAACCGAGGGCGTGCATATGCGCTTCAGCGAGGACGGCGTAGCGGCGCTCGCGGAGATCGCCGCCAAGGTTAACGCGCGCTCCGAAAATATCGGCGCGCGCCGGCTGCATACTGTCCTCGAGCGGCTGCTGGAAGAGCTGTCGTTCAACGCGCCCGAGTTGCCCGATCGCGAGCTGGTGATCGATGCCGCGTACGTTCATGGGCGCCTCGACGAGATCGTCAAGGACGAAGATCTCTCGCGCTATATTCTGTAGCTCCTGTCTGTTCGTTACGGTGGTATTAACCGTTTCGCGATGAATGCATTGCGCCGCGCGTGCAATACTGTTTTGATTTTCTTTTTCGGGTTTCGGGTTTTCGGGTTTCAACGAGGTTCTTTGAAGCAGTGAAAGAGGCCACTCACAATCGAGCCGACGTGCTCCTGGAAGCGCTGCCGTACATTCGGCGCTTTCGCGGCAAAACCTTCGTCATCAAGTACGGCGGGCACGCGATGCAGACCGAGGAGCTGCGCGAGAGCTTTGCGCAGGAAGTCGTGCTGCTCGATTTGGTCGGCATCAACCCGATCATCGTGCACGGCGGCGGGCCTCAAATTACCGAACTGATCGGCAAGCTCGGGCTGAAATCGCGTTTCGTGCGCGGGATGCGCGTGACCGATCCGGCGACGATGGAAGCGGCCGAGATGGTCCTGCAGAGAATCAACAAAGACCTGGTCGCGACGATTTCGCGCATGGGCGGACGCGCGGTCGGACTGTCGGGCAAGGACGGCGACCTGATCAGATCGCGCAAGATGCGGATGGTCGTCACCGACGACAACGGCAAGCGCTCGCGGGTCGATATCGGGCTGGTCGGCGAAGTCGATCGCGTGAATCCGGAACTGCTGCGGACGCTCGAGGTCAACAACTTCATCCCGGTGATTGCGCCGACCGGGTTCGGGCAGGACGGCCAGACCTACAACATCAACGCCGACACCGCGGCGGGTGAGATCGCGGCCGCGCTCAAGGCGGAAAAATTGATCCTGCTGAGCGATGTCGAGGGCGTGAAGGACAAAGACGGCAAATTGCTCTCGACGCTCGATGCGGCCGAGGCGCGGCGGCTGATCGCGCGCGGGGTAATCCACGAAGGGATGATTCCGAAGGTCGAATGCTGCATCGAGGCGCTGAACAAGGGCGTCGCGAAGACCCACATTCTCGACGGCCGCAACAAGCATGCGGTGCTGCTCGAAATTTTCACCCGCTCGGGAATCGGCACTGAAGTAGTCCAGCGCCGCGCCAAGGTGTCGAGCCTGAGCGACACCGCTCGCAGCGCGGAGGCTGGCCGCAAAGCTCGATGAACAACGCAGAGATCATAGACCTCACGCATCGCCACATGGTCGATGTTTACGGGTGCCTTCCGCTGGCGTTCGCGCGCGGGCATGGCGCGTATCTGTTCGACGCCGACGGCAACCGCTACCTGGATTTTTTCTGCGGGCTGGCCGTCACCAGCCTCGGTCATGGAAATCCCCGCGTCGTGCGCGCAATCAAGGAGCAGGCGGAAAAGCTCACGCACGTTTCCAACGTCTTTCACACCGAGCCGACTGCTCGACTGGTCGAGCGGCTGGCGAATCATTTTGGCGACGGCAAAGTTTTCCTCGGCAACTCGGGCGCCGAAGCCAACGAGGCCGCGATCAAGCTCGCGCGGCGATGGGGCAACGGGCGCTTCGAGATTTTGACGACGCTCGGATCGTTCCATGGACGCACGCTCGCCACGGTGAGCGCGACCGGCCAGGAGCGGTACCATCAGGGATTTCAACCGCTGATGCCCGGCTTCAGGATGATTCCCTTCGACGACATCGCGGCGCTCGACCGCGCGCGGCGCGAGGAAACCGTCGGCGTGATGGTCGAGCCGATTCAGGGCGAGGGCGGCGTGGTCGTGCCGCGCGCGGATTACCTCAAGCGAGTGCGCGACTGGTGCGATCGCAACAAGATGCTGTTGATCCTGGACGAAGTGCAAACCGGAATGGGCCGCACCGGGCGCTTCTTTGCGTTCGAGCACGCCGGCATCAAGCCCGACATCGTGACTCTGGCCAAGGCACTGGGCGGCGGGCTCCCGATCGGTGCGATGATTGCGCGCGCGGAAATCGCGTCGAGCTTCACGCCCGGCAGCCACGGCAGCACGTTCGGTGGAAATCCGGTGGCGTGTGCCGCCGCAGTCGCAGTGATCGACGCGCTCGAGCAGGACGGTGTGCTGGAGAACGCGTCGAGCGTGGGCGCCTTTATTCTCGAGCGACTGAGAGAATTCGCGCGTTCGTGCGATCGAATCGTCGAGGTTCGTGGACTCGGCGTGATCATCGGCGTGGTGCTCAAGCATGATGCGCGTCCGATCGTCGAGGACTGTCTCAAGAATCGGCTGCTCGTCAACGGCACCGCGGGCAACGTGCTCCGGTTGCTGCCTCCTCTGAATCTCACGCGCGAGGAGGCGGATGCCGGTCTCGCGATTATCGAAAATGCATTCAAGAGCGTGCCAGTCCCGAAATGAAACGCGACTTTCTCGATCTCAGCTCGTTATCGACGGCTGAACTCAACGGATTGCTCGCACTAGGCGCGCGGCTCAAGGCTGAGCTCAAAATTGGACTCGAGCATCCGTACCTGCGCGGCAGGACGCTCGCGATGGTTTTTCAAAAACCGTCGTTGCGGACGCGCGTCACGTTCGAGACCGGGATGGCGCAGCTCGGTGGCCATGCGATTTATCTCGCACCGAATGATATCGGTATCGGAGAGCGCGAATCGGTCAAGGACGTCGCGCGCAATATCTCGCGAACCGTGGATTTGATCATGATTCGCACCTTCACGCACGAAACCGCGGTCGAGCTTGCGCGCGAGGCCAGCGTGCCAGTCATCAACGGGCTGACTGACTTGCTGCATCCGTGCCAGTTGCTCGCCGATCTGATGACGCTGCAGGAACGCTTCGGGCGCGATCTCAGGAAGGTGCGCGTCGCGTTCGTAGGCGACGGATTCAATCTCGCGCAGAGCTGGATCGAGGCGGCCTCGCTGGTGGGTTTCGAGCTTCGGCTCGCCTGCCCGAAGGACTATGAGCCTGAGAAGGATTTCATGAAGCGGCTGCGCAGCGAAGAGATTGGCACGATCACCGACGATCCTGCCGAGGCGGTAAAGGACGCCGACGTCGTTTACACTGATACCTGGACCTCGATGGGCCGTGAGAAGGAAGCTGCGCAGCGTCGTCGCGACTTCAAGGGCTTCCAGGTCAACGACGCGCTGCTGAAGAATGCGCGCAAGGGCGCGATCGTCATGCACTGCCTGCCGGCGCATCGGGGCGAGGAAATCACCGACGACGTGATCGACGGACCGCGCTCGGTCGTGCTCGATCAGGCCGAGAACCGGTTGCACGCGCAGAAGGCGGTGATGGTCTGGTTGATACGTCCTGAAATTTTGCAGACTTCGCCGTCGCCTGAATGAGACGGCTTACGAATTGTGGCAACTGAAAAAATAAAAAAACTGGTGCTCTCGTATTCCGGTGGACTGGACACGTCGGTGATGCTGCGCTGGATCAAAGATCATTTCGGATGCGAGGTGATCGCGTACTGCGCCGACGTCGGGCAGGGCGACGAGACCGAGGGGCTCGAAGAGAAGGCGCTCAAGACGGGAGCGAGCAAGCTTCATATCGTCGATCTGCGCGAGGAATTCGCGCGCGATTTTGTATTCCCGATGCTGCGCGCGAATGCTGTCTACGAAGGCTATTACCTGCTCGGGACGTCGATCGCGCGGCCGGTCATCGCCAAAAAGCTGGTCGAGATTGCGCGCCAGGAAGGAGCAGACGCGGTTGCTCACGGATGCACCGGCAAGGGCAACGACCAGGTGCGCTTCGAGCTGACGTTTGCACGGCTCGCACCGGACTTGAAGATCATTGCGCCTTGGCGGCGTACCGACTGGCCGTTCGTGGGCCGCGCCGACATGATTGCTTACGCCAACGAAAAGAAAATTCCCCTCACCGTGACCGCCGAGAAGCCGTACTCGATGGATCGCAACATGGTCCACGTCAGTTACGAAGGCGGCATCCTCGAGGATCCGTGGCGCGAGCCCTACAACGACATGTTCCGCATGACCGTCTCGCCCGAAGACGCGCCCGACCAGCCCGAGTACGTCGAAATCGAATACGCCGGCGGCAATCCGGTCGCGATCAATGGCGAGCAGCTCGCGCCCGCCCGGATTATCGTGCGCGCCAACGAAATCGCGGGCTGCCACGGAATCGGCCGCGTCGACCTGGTTGAGAATCGCTACGTCGGGATCAAATCGCGCGGAGTTTACGAGACTCCCGGAGTGACGATCCTCTTCCACGGGCATCGCGCGGTCGAGCAGCTCACTCTGGATCGTGAGGTGATGCATCTGCGCGACTCGCTTATCCCACGCTACGCGGAAATGGTGTATTACGGATATTGGTTTGCGCCCGAGCGTGAGGCGCTGCAGGCGCTGGTGGACGATACGCAGAAAAACGTGAACGGAGTGGCGCGGCTGAAGCTCTTCAAGGGCGGCGTGTGGATCGCCGGCCGCAAATCGCCCAACTCCCTCTACGACCCGAAGATCGCGAGCTTCGAAGAGGCGGGCGGTTACAACCAGGCCGACGCCGACGGATTCATCAGGCTCGCGGGCGTGAGGCTCCGAGCGCTCGCGCGTGCCAGCACGAAGAAGGACGGTTAGATTTGGGCAAGGTCATCCAGTTCAAGCCGCCGCGCACACAACCCAAGCTCGTGCCCCGTCCGCGTACAGGCGATTGCGACCACTGCCATCATAAGATGGACGTCCACATCACACATCCTGATGGATCGATGAGTTGTGCGGCGCGTGGATGCTCCTGTCAATTGCGGCCCGTCAATTGATTCGCGCGGCGCGGATTGATCCGCTCGCCTGACCCTGAAAGTGCGTCGCAGCCAGAAAAATCTCATACGTGGAAGGTTTGCGCGCGGCCGCCTGCCCGAGGTCGAAGCGTTCACCGCGTCGCTGCCGTTCGACCGGCGGCTATTCCGGCACGACATTCGCGGATCGGTCGCGCATGCGCAGATGCTGGCGAAAGCCGGGCTGCTCAAGCCGCACGACCTGCGAGCCATCGTTGGTGGACTCGAGCGGATCGAAAATGAAATCGCAAACGGGCGCTTCAAGTTCGATATCGCCGATGAAGACATCCACCTCGCGATCGAACGCCGGCTGATAGCGCTGATTAGCGAGCCGGGGCGCAAGCTGCACACCGGCCGATCGCGCAATGATCAGGTCGCACTCGATGTGCGGCTCTTCCTGCGCGAGGAGATTGCCGCTGTGATTTCGCTGGTCGGCGAATTGCGCGCGACACTCATTCGGCTCGCGCGGCGCCACGTCACCACGGTCATGCCCGGCTACACGCATCTGCAGCGAGCGCAGCCGGTGACGCTCGCGCACCATCTGCTCGCGTACGTCGAGATGCTTGGGCGCGACCGCGAGCGTTTCGAGCAGGCCGCCGCGCGCACCGCCGTCATGCCGCTCGGTGCTGGTGCGTTAGCGGGCACGACGCTGCCGCTCGATCGCAGGATGGTCGCGCGGGCTTTGGGATTCAAGGCAATCACGGCCAACAGCATGGACGCGGTCTCGGATCGCGACTTCGTTGTGGATTTTCTGTCGGCCGCCGCGCTCACGCAGGTGCATCTGTCGCGGATGAGCGAGGAAATAATTCTGTGGACAAGCGCAGAGTTCGGTTTTGCCGCGCTACCCGATGAGTTTTCGACCGGCAGCTCGATGATGCCGCAGAAAAAGAATCCTGACCTGCTCGAACTGATTCGCGGCAAGACTGGCCGCGTGATTGGCGACCTGGTCGCGATGCTGACGGTGTTGAAGGGCCTCCCACTGGCTTATAACTCGGACTTGCAGGAAGACAAGGAACGGGTGTTCGACGCGCTCGACGCGCTCAAACCCGCGCTCGGTCTGCTTGCGAAGCTATGGCCGATGCTGCGATTCGACTTGAAGCGAATGCGTGCGGCGGCCGGAGGATTTGCGCTGGCGACGGATCTCGCGGAATACCTCGTCAGTCACGGCACTGCTTTTCGCCAGGCGCATGAAATCGTTGGTGCGATAGTGCGCGAGACCGCCGAAGCGGGCAGGACGCTCGAGGATTTGAGCATCGACGATTTGCGACGACACTCGAGCGTCTTCGGCGCCGATGCGATCGCGATGCTTCGTGCCGAGAATTCGGTCGCCCGGCGCACCATCGAAGGCGGTCCGGCGCCGTCCACGGTCAAGCGCCGCCTGAAGGAGCTCGGACGTCGATGAATCTGAAAAACGGCCGCGCGAACTTGTTGACGCTGGTGCTCGCGACTGCTGCGCTGGCGACCGCGATGTTCCTCGGATGCGGTGTGAAGTCGCCGCCGATAGCGCCCGAGGCCGCGCGTCCCGAGAAAATCATGGGGCTCGAGGCCGCTAACGCGAAAGAGGGAATTCGCCTGACGTGGGATCGACCCGAAAACTACGCCGGCGGCGCGAAGATGAAGGACCTCGGCAGCTTCTCAATCTTGCGCACGCAGGAGGGGAAGCCCGCCGAGAAAATCGGCGACATCCAGGTGCATGACGAAGGCCGATTCCAGGTACAAAATACATTTGAGTTCATAGACGGCTCGACCATCATGGGCAAGACCTATCATTACCAGGTGACTTCCAGCACTAGCGACGGTTACGTCAGCGAGCCGTCCAACGACGTGGCGATAGTGCGCAAGACGGCATCGGCCCCGCCGAATCCCGACACTTTCGTGGTGCCGACCCCGGTTCCGCTCAAGTGACATTGGCCCCTGGCAGAATCGCCGTTTATTCGCGGGGCTGCGCTATGATAGAAACGAAACTTCGCCCTGTCGCGACATCCCAATGAACTACTTCGAATATCGCAACGATCAACTTTACGCCGAAGACGTCCCGATCGCCGACCTGGCGGATCGGATCAAAACTCCTTTTTTCGTTTATAGCGCGCGCACGCTCCGGCGGCATTTCCGGGTTTTCGACGAGGCCTTTGCCGGCACCGACCATCTGATCTGCTACGCGATGAAGGCGCTCTCGAATCTGAGCATCCTGAAATTGTTCCATTCGATGGGCGCGGGCTTCGATATCGTCTCCGTCGGCGAGCTGATGCGATGCCTTCGAGTCGGTGCGGACCCGCGCAAGATTGTGTTCTCGGGCGTCGGCAAAACCGACGAGGAAATCGAAGCCGCGCTGAAAGCCGGCATCCTGATGATCAATGTCGAGTCGCGCCCCGAGCTGCATCGCATCGCCGAAGTTGCGGGCCGGATGAAGCATCGCGCGCCGGTCAGCCTGCGCGTGAATCCGGATCTCGATCCGGGGACGCATCCGCACATTTCGACCGGTCATCGCGACAGCAAGTTCGGCGTGCCGCTTTCGCAGGTCGACGAATATTACGCGGAAGCGAGCGCGCTGGCGCAACTCGAGATCGTCGGCCTGAGCACGCATATCGGATCGCAGATAACCGAGATGGCGCCGTTTGCCGAGGCGGGACAGAAGGTTGCCGCAATCGTCGGGCGGCTCCACAGTGCCGGAATCGCGCTCAAGTACCTGGATCTCGGCGGCGGTCTCGGAATTCCCTACCAGGAGCAGCCGCCGCCTCCGTCGGAATATGCGCACGCGCTGCTGAAGCCGATCGCCGGCCTCGGGCTCAAGATAATCACCGAGCCGGGACGCGTGATGGTCGGCAATGCGGGCGTGCTGGTGACGCGCGTCCTCTACAACAAGCATACCGACGTGAAGCGCTTCGTCGTTATCGACGGCGCGATGAACGATTTGATTCGTCCGGTGCTCTACGAGGCCTATCACGCGATCGTCCCGGTTGATCGCAGCAAGCCCGGCAAGACAGTGACTGCCGACATCGTCGGTCCGGTTTGCGAGAGCGGCGATTTTTTCGCGCGCGAGCGTGAGATGGCCGAGCCCGCGGAAGGCGACCTGCTCGCGGTAATGAGCGCCGGCGCTTACGGCTCCGTCATGTCGTCGAACTACAACAGCCGTCCGCGCTCGCCCGAAGTCCTGGTCGACGGCGCCGATGTACACCTGATTCGCGACCGCGATAGCTTTGAGGATCAGATCCGCGGCGAGCATATCGTCAGCCTCAAGTCGGTGTAAGTGCGCACTAACGCCATGGCAACCCTCGAATTCACCAAGATGCACGGATGCGGCAACGACTACATCTATATCGTCGCCATGCTCGCGCGTCCCGCCGATCCGTCGGCGCTGTCGGTCAAGCTTTCTGACCGCCACTTCGGTATCGGCGCCGACGGCTTGATCATGCTGGCGCCGTCGAGCAAAGCCGACATCCGAATGGAGATGTACAACGCGGACGGCAGCCGCGGCGACATGTGCGGCAACGGAATACGATGCCTCGCGCGACTCGCCTTCGAGCGCGGTCTCGTGCGCGCGAATCCGATGGTGGTCGAGACCGACGCGGGACTCAAAACGGTTGAGCTCAGGCTCGAGGGTCGCCGGGTCGTAAGCGCGACCGTCGATATGGGCGAGCCGATTCTCGACGGCCGCGACATTCCCGTGAAGGCTGACGGCCGAATCATAGACTACCCGCTAGAGGTCGCAGGCCGGCGCGAGTCGATCACCGCGGTCTCGATGGGCAATCCGCACTGCGTCTTGTTCGTTGCCGATGACGCCGTATTCAAACTACAGGATCGTGATTTCGCTATGCTGGGCCGCGAGTTCGAGCATCATCCGTTTTTTCCCCGTCGCGTGAATACCGAGTTCATCCTCGCTACGTCGCGTCGCAATCTTAAGATGCGGGTATGGGAGCGCGGCTCGGGCGAGACCTGGGCCTGCGGCACCGGAGCATGCGCGGCGCTGGTCGCGGCAGTCCTGACTGATCATTCCGATCGGACCGCGACGGTTGAATTGCGCGGCGGCAATCTTGAAATCGAATGGCGCGCCGACGGCGCCGATGCGAATCACGTCTTCATGACCGGCAACGCCGTCGAGGTTTTCAGCGGCGCGGTCGAGCTGGGCGCGGCCGAGATGGTCCCGGTGAAATGAAAACGGTTGGAGGCCTCGAATGATGTTCAAAGGCGCACTGACTGCTCTCGTCACGCCGTTTCGCGACGGCGAGGTGGACGCGCCCGCGTTGCGCGACCTTATAGAATGGCAGATTCAGAATGGAATCGACGGACTGGTTCCGTGCGGCTCGACCGGCGAATCCGCCACGCTCACGCACGCCGAGCACGACAGCGTAATCAAGCTCACCATCGATCAGGTCCGAAAGCGCGTGCCGGTGATCGCGGGCACCGGATCGAACTCGACCGCGGAGGCGATCCGGCTGACTGTGGCTGCGCGCGAGATGGGTGCGGACGGCGCGCTGTTGCTTTCGCCTTATTACAACAAGCCTACCCAGGACGGCATCTACCGCCACTACAAGACGATCGCGGCGAGCGTGGACCTGCCATTGTTCGTCTACAATATCCCCGGCCGCACGTCGTCGAACGTCCTGCCCGAAACTGTGGCGCGATTGGCGGAAATCAGGAACATCGTCGGCATCAAGGAAGCGTCGGCTTCGATGGATCAGTCTTCCGACATCTTAAAAATGTGCGGCGATCGGATAGCGATTATGTCCGGCGACGACGCGCTCACGCTGCCGCTGGTAGCTCTGGGCGCGAAGGGCGTGATCTCGACCTGCAGCAACGTCGTTCCGCGCGAGATGCGCGACCTTACCGCGGCCGCGCTCGCCGGTGATTTCGCGAAGGCGCGCGAGATTCATTTCCGGCTGCTGCCGCTGATGCGGGCGCTGTTCGTCGAGACCAATCCGATTCCCATCAAGCAGGCGCTCGCGTTCATGGGCAAATGCGCCAACGAGTTGCGGATGCCGTTGGTACCGATGACGGCAGGTCCCGCCGAAAGGTTACGCGTCGCGATGAAGGAACTCCGCCTCATCTGATCGCTCGTCGGCTATGGCAGAGCCTTACTACAAGCAGCACTGGGTCGATATCGACTCCGAACGCCACAGTGCTTACGACAAGATCCTTGCATACCATCCTGCGATGGAACCTCTCCTGCGCCCGCTCGATCTTAAGGCAGGCCTGCGGGTGCTTGACGTTGGATCCGGCCCCGGTCACACCACCTTCGAGCTTGCACGGCGCGTCGCTCCCGGCGGCAAGGTGACCGGCATCGATATCAACGCTGAGTTCGTCGAGCGGTCCGGCGCTCGCGCGCGCGAAGCAAAGCTCGCGGCGGAATTCGTGCACAATGCCTTCCCGCCACTCCCGTTTCCCGACGCTTCGTTCGATCGCGTGTGGTGCAAAAATGTTCTCGAGTATGTCGATTCTGCCGCCGATACTGTCGCGGAAATGGCGCGCGTGACGGCACCCGGCGGGATCGTCGTCGCGGTCGACAGCGACTGGGACATGCTCGCGCTCGACCTCGGTCGCGACGGGCGCGAACGCAGCGATCGAATCATCGCGGCCTCGAAGGCGATTGCGATCAAAGAGCCTCAAATTGGCCGCCAGCTCTATCGGTTGTTTCGCGCGGCCGGTCTCGACGACGTAAAAGTCGAAATTCATGCCGGCGCGGATACTGCCGGACGCTCGTTGCCGATGCTGAAAGCCAGTTTCGCGCGGTATGCGCGCGACTCCGGGAAGATCGCGGCAGCCGAAGTCGAGGGCTGGTTCGCCGATATCGATCGCGCCGTTGCGAGCGGATCATTCCTGTTCGTATTGCCGCAATTCGTTGCACGGGGAATCAAGCGCAACGCGGCGGGACGCTGACCCGAATCTTCCACGGGGAAAAATTCGATGACCTTTGTATGGCTCGCCTTCTTTGACGCTCTACTGGCGGTCGCGATGATCGCCGCCGGAATGGTTGGCGCACATTTCTACTTCATCGCGCCGTTCATGGGTTTCCAGCTATTCGCCCTCGGATTTCTAATGAGTCTCCTCGGTTTGTTTGTCGGTCTGCTCGCAATCTTCCTGACGCGCACGCCTCAACTGCAGGCGGGACGCAAGCGGGCGTTGATTGCCACCGCGATTTGCCTGCTGATAGCGGTGCCCGTGATCGTGACCATTCTGGGCAGTGCCAAGAAGCCCGCCATCAACGACATCACAACCGATTTCGACAATCCGCCCGAGTTCACCTTCGCGCAGAAGCTGCAGCACGAACCGAATCGCGACATGAAGTACAACAAGGCGAAATACGCCGACCGCCAGTTGCAGGGTTACGGCCCGATCGGTCCGATCAAGGAACGGCTGGACCCGACGGCGGCATTCGCGCGTGTGACCGAGGTCGCCAAAGCCTCGCCGAGCTGGACGATTACCTATTCGGATCCCGACACGAAAACGCTCGAGGCGGTTGCGACGTCAAAGCTTTGGCATTTCCACGATGACATCGTTATCCAGGTCCGGCCGACGCCGGACGGTGCAAGCCTGATAGAGATGCGCTCGAAATCGCGCGACGGCGTCGGTGATTTCGGCGTCAACGCCCGCCGCATCCGCCGCTTCTTCGACCGCGTCGCGCTGGCCCGCAACCCCAACGACCAGAGCGCCGGCGACCAGGACGACCAGCCTTAATCGCGACCGCCTCTATTGCTTGAGCGCGCGGATTGTTCGCATCACGGCGGCGTTGCGATCTTCGTTGACCGGATTGGTGAACACGATCGCGGTGCCGATTCCCGGCGCACATAGTTCCTGCAGTCGCTCGCGTACGCGCGCCTCCGAGCCGACCAGCAGGGTCGCGTCGATCAGTTCGTTGGTGACCGCCTTGATCGCCGCGTCGGCATCTCGACCCGCCGCGCGAATCGCCGAGATTTCCCGCTCGAAGCCCGCATGCGCCATCATGTTGCCGTAGAACCTCAGCGCGCCGTAACGTGACAGTAGCTTGCGCGCAGGACGGCGCGCGGCCTCGAGATCGTCCGAAATAAATGCGGTCGCGAACAGCGTCGGCTCGATCTGTTTGGGGTCGCGGCCGCCGATCTTCGCGCCCTCGGCCAGTTCGCCGAGCGCTTCCTTGACCCGCGCGGGCGGAAAGAAGTTGAAGATGACGCCGTCGCCGATTTCGCCCGCCAGCTTGACCATCGGGCGCGAGACGCCTGCCAGGTAAAGCGGCAGCTTGGCGCTCACGCGCGGCCCGGTCTTGCCGCCGTCGAGCGCCGCGCGCAAGGTCTTCACCGTTTCGCGCATCCTGGTCAGCGGAACTCCCATCTCGATTCCCAGCGCCGAATTGCCTTCGCGATGACCCGTGCCGAGCCCGAGGATAAATCGCCCGCCGGTAAATTCCTGGACCGCCGCGGCTTCATTGGCTAGCAGATTCGGATGGCGCAGATAAATGTTCGTGATCGCGGTGCCGAGCTTGATTCGCTTGGTGTTAAGCCCGAGCGCGAGCGAGCATGCGAGCGAATCGTTGTTCGCTTCAGTCATGAAGACGCCGGAAAAGCCCGCGTCCTCAGCCGCGCGAGACCATTCGATCAGGCGTGCCGGCGGGCTGTCGGGAAGAATCGTGCAAGCGAGCGCAATTTTGGCCATGATAAAATTCCTTTCTGCTGATTCTCACGCGACACTTTCATCAAGCGGGAGTTTCCGTCAAGCCGCGTGCCCTTGAGAACCCGCCCTTTTCGCTCTCTGGACTTTTTGACCTGTCGAATCTACAGAATGATCAGGATGCGAAATTGATGAGGCCTCTTTTCCCTGGGTCACATCCCAACCTGGAGGACGTGTGCGATGAAACGATTTGTTGTGGGATTGATCGCGACCAGTATGCTGATGGCCGCGGCGGCTGTCGGATTCGCAAAAGATCTCAGCACGGTAGGGCTGGAAGAGGCGTTCATCGATTCGGTCGGCGTCTGCGGTCCGTCGAGCAACGTCGCGGGCGCGCTCGGCAAGAGCGAGGATCCGCAGGTCAAGGTCGCGCTGCGCAACGCGTTGATCACCGAAGCTGCCGACGACGCCGCAGGCGTTGCTGGCTCCAACAAGGCGCACAGCGATTGCCTTAAGAAGGATCTCTCGGCGCGCGGATATTCCGAGGACGACATGGCGGCGCTGCCCTACTGCGTCAAGCACGACTGGCCGGATCCGTTCACCAGCCTGGGCCAGTGCGTGAAGAGTCACAGCCGCCTCGAAGGCGCAATCAACAAAAAACCCTAGCCCAGATCGCTTCCTTCGAATTCCGGCGCGCTCCGCGCAGGGGCGCGCCGGTCAGGTGCTCGCCTTCCCTCGCTGGTTTCCGCCGCTGGCAATTGATAGTTGATTGACACGATGTTTGCGAATCACTGTCGTTGCAAATTCCGGGCGGCCGCGCTTGTCGCAGGTGGATCGATGATCGTCGCATCTCTCATCGCGGGATGTGCGATGCCTGTACGAGAACGTCCGGTCACCTATGCAGCGCAGGAAAACCCGCAGCCAGTTAAAGACGCTGACGCGGTTCCGGTAGAAGTCAAGGTAGAGGATCGGCAACCGTACGAAACGGTCAGCCCCTTTCCCAATGTTTTCACCGATGGCCGACAATACCGCGTCAAGGATGCGGCGCAAATTATCAAAAGCGCGGCGGAGACCGAGCTAAAGGCGCGCGGGTTCAAGATCGGACCCGGCGGCGCAGTGGTCGCGATTCAACTGAACCACCTCGAAGCCAAGTACAGAACTGAGCCGATGGCAATGACAACGACCGTAAGTGCGTATCTTGCAACGTGGGTAAATGTCGAGCCGCAAACTGGCAAGGCGCTCTATTCAAAAGAGGTCGACGGCGAGGAAACCCCGCTTAAGGTGATGTTCGCGCTGCATCCTGGCACGCACCAGCTTCAG
Source organism: uncultured delta proteobacterium (assembly GCA_963850125.1). Taxonomy (GTDB): domain Bacteria; phylum Desulfobacterota; class Binatia; order Binatales; family Binataceae; genus Binatus. The sequence goes on from CAWKKB010000011.1 coordinate 297,834, forward strand.
GGCGCCCTCGAGGACGCATTCAAGCGGCTGTTCGCCGATCCGGCATTCACGGCGGCGATTCTGGCTGCTGGGCAGCCGCCATCCGCGAAACCGTCGTCAGTCCAAACCGTATCGCCGGCGCTTTCGCCATAATGTCGCGACGTTGATGCCCAGCATCTCGGCCGCTTCTTCCAGCGTCATCGCCTGTTCGAGCACTACCTCGATATGCCGTCGCTCCATCTGCTCCAGCGTATGGCTGTGATCGAGCTTGTCAGGTGACGCGAGAATCTTGTCCGGCAGATCGCTCAGGTTGATGGTCTCGCCGCGGCTTAAGATTACCGCGCGTTCCATCACGTTGCGCAGCTCGCGGATATTGCCCGGCCACGAGTAGGACAGCAGCGCTTCGCGCGCCTCGGACGCGATCGAATGCGCCGGCTTATGATGCGTCTGTGCGGCTTGCGCGGCGAAGTGCTCCGCCAGCTTCAGGATTTCTCCCGGCCGGTCGCGCAGCGCCGGCACCTGCAATTCGATCACATTGAGGCGATAGTAGAGGTCCTCGCGAAAGCGCTTTTCCTTGACCAGCTGCTCGAGATGCTGGTTGGTCGCCGCGATTATGCGCGCGTCAACCTTGATCGTCTGTGCGCCGCCGACGCGCTCGAAGGTCCGCTCCTGCAGGAAACGCAGCAACTTCGATTGAACCACCGGCGTCAGGTCGCCGATCTCGTCGAGCAGTACCGTTCCACCCTCGGCCGCTTCAAGGCGGCCGGGCTTGTCCTTGATCGCGCCGGTGAACGAACCGCGCACGTGTCCGAAGAGTTCGCTTTCCAGCAGATGCTCGCTGAGAGTGGTACACGCGACCTGGACGAACGGCCCATCCTTGCGCGGACTCAAGCGATGGATGTACGACGCGAGCATGCTCTTGCCGGTGCCGCTTTCGCCGGTGATCAACGCGGTCGCGTCGCTGTCGGCCACCTGACCCGCAATCTCCGCGAGTTTTCGCGAATGCGGACTGTACGTAAGGAACGGCTCAGGCTCGGTCAGGCTTTCGATACGGTCGCGCAGTTCCTTGTTCTCAGCCCGCAGTTCATTCACCTCGAGCGCGCGCGCGACGACGTGCACGATATGGTCGGCCGTGAACGGCTTGGTGACGTAGTCGTAGGCCCCCAGGCGCATCGCCTCGACCGCATCGGGAATCGATCCGAACGCCGTCATCATCACGACCGGCATCGCAGGGCTGAGTCGCTTGATCGATTCGAGCAGCTTCAGCCCTCCCATCCCTTCCATGCGTACATCGGACACGACTACCGCAGGCGCCGACGGCACCAGTAGTTCCAGTGCGCGCTCCGCATTCTCGGCGACGGTCACTTGATGACTTGCGGATTCGAGACTCGCTGCGAGTACACGTCGGATATTGCGGTCGTCATCGACGACAAGAATGTTAGCCAAGCGGATCCTCGATTAGCTGTTCAGGTTCCATTCTAATGCTCGACCGGCTGGCAGCATCAAGAGCCGCTCGCGGACGTTCATTGCAAGTTGCACGACGTTAATGGCTGAACCCATTGCGATCCGCGCGTCGGGGTTTCCAAAAAGCAATCAAATCATGCGCATTCATTGCGGTCTGCATCTTGCACCTTGAAACGTCGGCATCGTCGGCCGTTCGGCGTTTTGCTCGGGGAGATTTGATACTTGGCAGCCACTCCAAAAGTTCTTGGTGACGAGCGGGCTCATCCGCAGTCAACCTTCGGCAAACAAACAAAAGCAATCGTCGTTACCACCGGGATGCTCGCCTTCATTTCGTTCTGGCGCGCGTCCGCGATCGTGCTATGCGACCTCGCCTCGACAGCCTACTACATCGGCGGCATCGTCGAGCAGGCGTGCGGCCGCTCGGCGCCATATTTCATTCTCGCCGTCATGCTGTTCTCGTACGCGGTGCGCGCCGTTTACGTGGAATCGTGCTCGATGTTCACGCGCGGCGGCGTCTATCGCGTCGTCAAGGAAGCGATGGGCTCGACGCTGGCAAAAATCTCGGTGTCGGCCCTGATGTTCGATTACATCCTGACCGGGCCTATCAGCGGCGTCTCGGCCGGCCAGTACCTGGTCGGCTTGATAAACGAGCTGCTCAAGCTGGCGCACTCGAGCATCATTTTGCCGCCCGACTTCACCGCCGCCTTCTTTGCCATAGCTGTGACAATTTATTTCTGGCGTCAGAACATTCTTGGAATCGAGGAATCCAGCGGCAAGGCGATGCGCATCATGCAGATCACGACGGTGATGGCCGTGATCATGATCGGATGGTGTGCGCTGACGATTTTCACGCGTGGTGCGCATTTGCCGCCGTTCGAGTTGAAGTTTACCGACGACTCGCTCGGATGGCTCAAGCACTTCCCGGGTGCGCGCACCATCGGCACTTTGGGAATCCTGATCGCCTTTGGCCATTCGATCCTCGCGATGTCGGGTGAAGAATCTCTCGCACAAATCAATCGCGAGATCGAGGCGCCCAAGCTCAAGAATCTCCTGCGCACCGGCCTCGTCATCTTTATATACAGCCTGCTGCTGACCTCGTTGGTGTCGTTTTTCGCGGTCATGATCATCCCGGACAGCGTCCGCATGTCCAACTACGGCGACGACCTGATCGGCGGCCTCGCGATGTTCATGGTCGGACCGCTGTGGGCGCGAATCGCGCTGCGCGCATTCGTCGTCTTCGTCGGATTCCTGATTCTCGCCGGCGCTGTAAACACTGCCATCGTCGGCTCGACCGGCGTGCTGACCCGGGTCGCGGAAGACGGCGTGCTGCTCGACTGGTTCCGCCATCCGCACAAGAAGTACGGCACCAACTATCGCATCGTGAACATGGTCGCGATGCTGCAGATTGCCACCATCGTGCTGTCGCGCGGCGACATGTTCGTGCTCGGCGAAGCATACGCGTTCGGCGTCATCTGGAGCTTCGTTTTCAAGACGTTGTCCGTGCTGATTCTGCGCTACAAGGATCAGTACCATCGCTTGTGGCGAATGCCGCTGAATCTCAAATGGTTCCGTCCCGGCGGCAAGGACTTTCCGCTGGGTCTCGCGCTGACGTTCACGGTTTTGTTCGCGACCGCGGTCATCAACCTGTTCACCAAGCAGGTCGCGACAATCTCGGGCGTCAGCTTCACGCTCGCGCTGTTCGTGATTTTCGAGATTTCGGAAAAAATTAACGGCCAGGCCCAGCATGCCTACGGCGAGGAGCCCGAGAAGTTTAATCTGCAGCTGGTCGAGGAAAGCGAGGTCGATCCGATTCGTCTCGGCTTGTTCGCAACCCAAAAGAAGCTGATTGCGATCCGCGATCCCAACAATCTCGCCCATCTCCATCGCTACCTGTCCGAGCGCGACGACGCCGAGCTGATCGCGCTGACCGTACGAACCGAGAAGGGACTTGCCTCCAGCGACGGCGGCCAGATTTTCAGCGACGCCGAGGGTAAGTTGTTCAGCAAGGTGGTCAAGGTCTGCGAGGATCACGGCCGCGCCGTCACGCCGCTGGTAGTCGTTTCCAATGACCAGGTCTACGCGATCGCACGCATGGCGTTTCTTCTGAGCGTTGACGAAGTCGTGATGGGCGTGTCGGAACGTTTCAACCCCGACATCCAGCTCGAGAACTTCGCGATGCATTGGGGATCGCTCGGCGACTCGGACGAGCATCACGTAAACGTCCGCGTGCTCTCCGACCAACAAGACATCCGCGCCGAAATCTAATTCGCGATTCTTTCTGTATCCTCTCCCTGTAATCGCACTATGCTAGGGGGCAGGCGCTTTTGCTGAGAGATCTTTTGGAATTTAACCGCCGAAGCGAGGCGCGCGGATTTACTCTTCTTTGAGGCGCGGATCGTCGCTCGATATGCACCGCCTTGAAACGTACCCCTGAAGCATATGAGCATCGATCTTCCGAGTAGTGCCGGGCGACCATCCATTCTCTGAGTCTAGCATGGTGTCGAGCCCCTCCACTTCTCGGTCACTGAGTTTAGGCCCTTTGAGACTACTCAAATAGAAGCGTAGGTCATCCTGTCGCCGGTTCTCACATCTGGTGAAAGTGTCGTACTCGACCAGTTTTCTCCAGCTTGCGATTGGCGCCACTTCGACATATCTACCGGTGGGGATGTCCACCGGCGGCATCATCAGATACCAGCCCGCGAGCGCAAGTGCGGCAGCGTGGCGGAAGTTCATTTCCGGCCGATTAGCACAGGAGTAATATTGGTGTCGAGGTGCAGGAAGATGACAGATTCACGCTTTTCTTGGTGGTGTTGGAGGCAAATTTTTCAATTCGAAACAGAAAAAGCCCGGCCTCTGTCTCCTGCCCACGCGATGCGACTCTCGCTATGACGTCGGTTCGGAATTCGCCCATGATTGCAATCGTTGATTACAAAGCCGGCAACCTCACGAGCGTCCAACGCGCCCTCGAATTTCTCGGGCACAAGTCCGAGATTACCGATCGCGCCGAGCGTATCGTTGCCGCCGACCGCGTGATTCTGCCGGGGGTTGGAGCTGCCGGCGCCACGATGGAAAATTTGCGTGCGCTCGGACTCGTCGAGGTTCTTCGCAACGACGTGGCCCGCGCCGGGAAGCCGTTCCTCGGCATCTGCATCGGTATCCAGGTCCTGTTCGATCGCAGCGAAGAGGACAGCGCCGAATGCCTCGGCATCATCGCGGGCCGCGTCGTGCGCTATCCGCGCTCGATCGACGGCCGCCCACTGAAGGTTCCGCAAATCGGATGGAACCGCGTGCGCCAGGCGCGCGCTCATCGAGTCTTTGCCGGCGTGCCTGACAACACCCATTTTTATTTCGTCAATTCGTACTATCCGATTCCCGACGACTCTTCGATCGCGATTGGCGCGTGCGACTACGGCGTTCCCTTCACCGCTGCGGTGGCGCGCGACAATGTGATCGCGACTCAATTCCATCTTGAAAAGAGCGGCGCCGCCGGCCTCAAGCTGCTCGACAACTTCTGCCGGATGAGTTGCTGACGATGCTCGCGAAGCGAATCATCCCGTGCCTCGACGTCCGCGACGGCAAAGTCACCAAGGGTGTGCAGTTCCTCAAGAACGTCGATGTCGGCGATCCGGTCGCGATGGCGCGCTACTACTATACTGAGGGCGCCGACGAGATCGTCTTCTACGACATCACCGCATCCAACGAGCGCCGCGGCATCATGCTCGACGTAGTTCGCACGGTCGCGCGCGAAATTTTCATTCCGTTCAGTGTGGGCGGCGGACTTCGCACTCTCGACGATATGCGCGCCGTCCTGCTTGCGGGCGCCGAGAAAGTCTCGATCGACTCGGGTGCGGTGCGCAATCCCGCGATCATCTCGGAAGGCGCACGTGCGTTCGGCAGCCAGTGCATCGTGCTTTCGATGCAGGTAAAAAAAACCGGTGTGCGCGCCGAAGTGCCGACCGGCTATGAAGTCGTGATCGACGGCGGTCGCCAGCCCACCGGCCTCGACGCGCTGGCATGGTCGCTCGAGGGCGAGCGGCTCGGCGCCGGCGAGTTGTGTATCAACTCGATCGATCGCGACGGCACCAAGCTCGGTTACGATCTCGAGATCACACGCCGCATCAGCGAAGCCGTCTCGATCCCCGTGATTGCGTCGGGTGGCGCCGGCGAGCCCGTCCATCTGCGCGACGCGTTCACCGCTGGAATGGCGGACGCTGCTATCGTCGCGTCCATCGTTCACTATGGAGAGCATCCGATACCAGCGTTGAAATCGTATCTCAAAGGCAACGGCGTTGAGATTCGCGACGCCGTAAGCGTCGAACTGGCGCCACAATGAAAATTGCGTTCGTAGTTTCGGAGTTCAACTCCGAAGTGACCACCCCGATGGAACAGCGGGCGCGCGGCCATGCCGAGTCGCTCGGGGTCGAGGTCGCGCGCGTGGTCCGAGTGCCCGGTGTCTACGACATGGCGCCGGTCGTGAAAGCTCTCCTCCAGCGCAAGGAAATCGAAGGCGTCGTCATGATCGGTGCGGTGATCAAGGGCGAGACTAACCATGACGAGGTGATCGCGCATGCGATCGCCCGCGCCGGTATTGAGCTCGCGCTCGAATTCGACAAGCCGGTCGGCCTCTCAATCATCGGACCCGCGATGACCGACGAGCAGGCAGTCGCGCGAATCGAGAATGCGAAGAACGGCGTCAACGCCGTCGTCGCCGTGGCGCGCGCGCTCAAGGAAATTCGCGGCTGACGACCGATCGCTCCACAGGTGTTGAGAAAGTGCGACGCGGCTCGTTGAGACCGTGCGCTCGACTCCCTATACTCTTCGGCGTCGGTGTTGAAGATGATGGCAGAGGCGGGCGGCGGGGGTGAGACTTTTTCTACGCGCACAGCTGCGAGGATTCTCGCGGTTACGCCTGAGCGTATTCGCTACTGGGTCAAGCGCAATCTCGTGCGTCCGCTGAATCTGGGCGGCCGCAATTATCGCTTCGCGTTCAACGACCTGCTCGAGATGCGCCTGGCCAAGGAGCTGCTCGGCACGCGCCAGCATATCGATCCGATCCAGAGAACCCTCGAACGGGTGCGCACGCTGGTCGATCCGGATCGCTCCGTCACATCGCTGAAACTGGTCAACGATGAAGGCCGCATCGTGGTGCGCGACGGCCCTTCGCTGATCGAGGTCGAGACGGGCCAGTTGATCTTCGATTTCGAGCGCAGCTATCAGCCCGGCAAGGTCGAGGACGGGTTCGGGCCCGCCCGCGTGCGCGAGCGCTTCGAGGAGGCGCGCCGAGTCGCCGACGAGGATCCGCTCCGCGCGCTTAACATCTACAGCGAGCTGGTCGGCCGCGAGCCCGGCAACTTCGAGGCGCATCTCAGGCTCGCCACGCTGCTCGAGCGCGAGGGCGACCTCGCCGGCGCGCTGCGCCATCTGCTCGGTGCGGCCGCGATCGTTCCCGCCAGCGCCGACGTCCACTTGAAGCTCGGCTTGCTCTACCGCAAGAAGGACGAGCATCAGCACGCGCTGCGAAGTTTTCTGCGCACGCTCGAATGCGATCCCGCCAACGTCGAGGCGCATCGCAACGCCGCCGAGATGTACGAGGCGATGGGCCGCAAACGCGATTCGCAGCGCCACCTGAGCGCGATCCATCGTCTGATCAAGGGCGACTAGTTTCTGCTCTTCCCCTCTCCCTGTGAGGGAGAGGATCGAAGGTGAGGGTCCGAATTCAGCGCGCGCTTCGCACGCGATTCAAGATTCCGCTCTCTGAAGTCCGGTCTGATTGGGTGCGTGTTGAATCAGCGCAACTCGCGGCGATAAGCTCGCGGTATGCCACGTGATTCATTGAGACCTATCGACATTCTGCGCCACGAACTGAAAGCGTTGCGCTTCATTCTCGACAACTTTCACTCGGGCAAGCTCGGCGCCGACGGACTTCCACCGCGCGAAGATTTCCAGTCCGCGCAAGGTCGCGCGCTGTACGATTCGATCGTCAAAGCTCCCGACCGCGAGTCCGCCGAGAGCGCGATCGCAGAGCTCGAGCTCGACGACGTCGACATCGATTCGTTCCTGCACCTGAGCGGCGATCACTACTACACCTATCCCGCTCTCGTGCGTGAGCGTGCGGAGGCAATTCGCGCGGGCAAGCTCACGGTCGAAGGCACGTGAGTTCGTCGCTGCCGAAAGAATTGCATCTGCTGCTCGATTCCGCAGGCGCGCTGATCGTCTTCCAGGAAAAGGGCGCGGCGTGGGCCGGGGTGCTCGCCTTTTCAAGCGAAGACAAAGCGCGCGAGTTCTGCCGAACGAGCAATCTCGACGCCGCCGAAGTCGCCGCGATCTCGACGGCCGATCCAGACGCGGTCGCGACGCTGATCGGATCGATAAAGCGACGCGCCATCCGCAACGTCCTGCTCGATCTCGACTACAAGACCGGCGCTTGCACGCAGATCGACTTTGACGGCGACTTATTTAGTGCTGCGGTACCGCGACAATTTACGCCGCCCGATCATCATTAGATCTTCCGATGCCATCCGCGCGCTCGATACTGCCCGAAGAAATCGAAGAGGCCCGGCGCCGTCTCACCGGCATCATCAAGCCGACTCCCCTCATTCGCAGTGCGACGCTCGATCGAATCCTCGACGCCAAGGTGTTCATCAAGCCTGAAAATCTGCAGAAGACCGGTTCGTTCAAAATTCGCGGCGCTTACAACCGGCTCACTACCCTTGCCGAAGAGAATAAATCGCACGGCGTCGTCGCCGCGAGCGCCGGCAATCACGGCCAGGCGCTCGCCTACGCTGCCACGCGCGCCGGCGTGACCGCGACGATCGTGATGCCGACGACAGCCGCGATTGCCAAAATCGACGCGACCCGCAGCTACGGCCAGTCGGTGGTGCTCGAAGGCGTCGATTACCAGGAGGCGCGTGCGGCCGCAATTAAGATGTGCACGGAGCGTGGCGCGAGTTTCATCGACGCCTACGACGATCCTGAAGTGATAGCAGGGCAGGGCACCGTCGGATTGGAAATCGCCGACGAAGTTGCACCCGACGTCGTGATCGTCCCGGTTGGCGGCGGCGGGTTGATTGCGGGAATTGCGGCGGCGCTAGCATTTCGCGCGCCTGATGCCGAAGTGATCGGCGTCGAGGCCGCAGGTTCACCGCAACTGTCCGCGAGTCTCGCCGACGACGCGGCTGCGTCGATCGGCCGTCCGGTCGATACGATTGCAGATGGTCTCGCGACCGGGCGCATCGGCGCGATTCCGTTCGAGGTGATGCGCGGTCGCGTCAGGCGCGCCGTCACCGTCGACGATTTTGAAATCGGCGAGGCGGTTCTGCTGATGCTCGAGCGCCTGAAACTTCTCGCCGAGGGCGCCGGTGCCGCCGCACTCGCGGGCGCCCTCAAACTAAAGGATGAGTTGAAGGGCAAGACGGTAGTGCTGGTCGTGAGCGGCGGAAATATCGACACCAACGTACTCGATCGGATTATCGGGCACGGGCTGGTGAAGGTCGGGCGGCTGTTTCGAGTCGCCGTCGATTTGCGCGATCGGCCGGGCGAGCTCGGCAAGCTGGTCTCCATGGTAGCCGCGACCGGCGCGAACGTTCGCGCAATCGATCACGATCGCACGCGCCGCGATATCGCGATCGGCGGCGCCCGCGTGATGCTGGAACTGGAAACCCGCGGCCCCTCCCACATCGAAGCAATCCGCGAGCAACTAAAGCGCCACGGCTACGCGTTCGATGTTCCGGCGCTAGGCTGATTGATACTAAGGTGCAGGGGTTACCCCTGCCCAAGGAAGCGCGAAACCCAGGGAGGGTTTCACTAAGATTCTTCTTTAGGTGAACATCGACGCGATGCCGGTCGGTTTCACCAGCTTGCCCGCCGGCTTCATCGAATGCGCCAGCTCCTCGAGCTTCTGCTTGAACGCTTCCATCTCGGCCGTCTGCTTCGCTTCGAACGCCGCGGCCTCCCGCGCGCGCTTGCGCTCGAACGCTTCGCGGTCCGCGCGGCGCCGACTGTAGAAGCCCTCGAAGGTTTCTTTCACCGCGCGATACATCGCAGTCTTCGGCACGAACGATCCCGAGCACGACGGGCAATGGAACACGACGCCCTTTTCGAACAGCCGATACGGAATCGTCCACGGCTCGTTGCAATCCTTGCAGATGACGGGAACTTCCCACGCCAGCGGATTGAACTCGGCGCTCGACGCTGACGTTGTCGCGACCGCTGCAGGAGCCGCCGCAGGCTTCGCAGCCGCCACCGGAGCCGGTGCTGGTTTGGGTGCTGGCGCTGCCGCGACCGTTGCGCCATTTGCCGCGGGCGCCTCCGCGCCACCTTCTTTGCGGAAGCGCGACGGTGCGTCGTCTGGGAAGGTAGTCTCGGGATGCAGTTCGCGGGCGCGCGCGAGCAACACAGCTTCGGTTTCGAGATTGGCCGGATCGGGGATGCAGCAATCGACGGGGCATACCGCGGCGCACGCCTCATGATCATGGAATCCAACACACTCGGTGCACTTAGACGGCACGATGTAATAGATATCCTGCGCGACGGCCGCCCCCGGCGTGCCGTTCAGTTCCCACGGCACTCCGCCCGCGTAAATCGCCGTGTTCGGACACTCCGGCTCGCAAGCTCCGCAGTTAATACATTCGCTCGTGATCGTCGTCGCCATCTGGTGAACCCCGGTCTATCGAAAAAGCTCGATTGTGATCAACTTGAAACTCTAACAACGCTGATTTCAGCGGGCAATCGCTCTCCTGGAGTGCGTTCGCTTCGCTCCCGACGTGACAACGTTTGAATGGTATTCAAATTCGATAAGATAGACGTTCTCGCCCGGCCCATGTTTTGCGACCTTCAGGAGGTCGACCAGGCCCGCAAAGCCGGAGAGCCTTGCCAGTTCGGGCGTGACGTCCGCGAGCGTGATGCGGCGAAGCGAGGTTACCTCGATAAACCCTTCGCCCAATCTGTAATGTCCGCCGACTTTGACGTGCGCGCTGCGCCAAATCCTCACGGTGCAGGTGACCTCGCCGCGCATGATCGGTTCGCGAAGGCGCTTGGTAAATACCATCGACTATCCGTGGCAGGGCTGAAGACGAATCGCAACCACGCTTCCGCCTGCGATCCGCGCTTTTCGCCGCGACGCGGTTTTGACTATGCTGGGCGCGAAGCCGCGGTACGTCCCAAATACAAATCGACCGCAGGAGCGTCCTATGGATCTTCAATTCACGCCCGACGAAGAAACGTTTCGACTCAAGGTCCGCGGCTGGCTTGCCGAGAACATGCCTACCAGCGGCCTCTCCGCCGATCGCGAGGGCCGCGACGACAAGACCTGGCTCGCGAAAGCCAAGTCGTGGCAGCGCCGCCTGTACGAGGCCGGCTACGTCGCGCTCGCGTGGCCGAAGGAATACGGCGGGCAGGCGATGGATCCCGTGCGGCAGTCGATCGTCAACGACGAAATGGTTCGCGCCAAGGCGCCATATCTCGTCGGCGGATCGGGACTCGGGATGCTCGGTCCGACGCTCATCTCGTGGGGCAACGAGGAACAGAAGCAGCGCTACCTGCCGAAAATTCTCAACGCCGAAGAAATCTGGTGCCAGGGCTACTCCGAACCCGGCGCAGGCTCCGACCTCGCGTCGCTCAAGACGCGCGCGGAAATCGTCGGTGACGAGTTCGTTGTCAACGGACAGAAAGTCTGGACCTCGGGCGCGCAATACTCCGACATGATGTTCTGCCTGGTGCGCACCGACCCCGAGGCGCCCAAGCATCGCGGCATTTCGTACATCCTGATCGACATGCACACGCCCGGGATCACCGTCCGCCCGCTGGTTCAGATGACCGGCGATCGCGGCTTCAACGAAGTCTTCTTCGACAACGTCCGCGTGCCGCGCAAAAACCTGGTCGCCAAGCTCAACGAAGGATGGATCGTCGCCAACGCCACGCTCTTTCACGAGCGCAACATGCTCGGATCCGCCAGCGGCAGCGAACAGCGCTTCAATCGCCTGCTGGCGCTGGCCAAATCGATCACGCGCGGCGGACGCCCGCTGACCGAGGACCCGGTATTTCGCCAGCGGCTCGTCGATCTGGAAATCCGCGTCGAGGCGATGCGGTATCATTCGCTGCGCCAGCTCACCGATCAGATTCGCGGCAAGAACCCGGGCGTCGAGGCGATGATCAACAAGCTGGTCGGCACAGAGCTGAATCACGACCTTGCCACCGCCGCGATGGAGGCGATGGGCGACTACTCGATGCTTTCGCGCGACGACGGGGCTGCACTTGATCACGCTTACTGGCCGTACGAATGGATGTTCTCGCTCGGGCTGGTGATCGGCGGTGGCACTTCGCACATCCAGAAAAACATAATCGCGGAACGCGGCCTGAAAATGCCCAAGTCCCGCTGATTTTCTTTCCGCCCGATTGTTCCCCTTCCCTCGAGGGAAGGGGTTAGGGGTTAGGTTTCTAAAACGAACTAGCATAGGCATCACGTATGGATTTCGGACTCACCGACGAACAACAGCAACTCAAGGAAAGCGCGCGCGCCTTTCTGAGCGGCGAATGCCCGACCACCTTCGTGCGCAAAACAATGGCCACCGACGACGGCTATCCGCGGGAACTCTACGCGGATATCGCGAAGCTTGGATGGACCGGCTTGATCGTTCCCGAGAAATTCGGCGGCGCCGGACTCGGAATGCTCGACATGGCGATGGTTCTCGAAGAGGGCGGCTACGCTGCGATGCCGGGGCCGTTCCTGTTCTCGTCGGTGCTCGCGGCCAGCGCGCTGAAACTCGGGGGCTCGGACCAGCTCAATTCGAAATGGCTCACCGCGCTCGCCGAAGGCAAAGCAATCGGCACCGTCGCGGCGGTCGAGGGCGCAGGCAGTATCGATCCGCGCGACATCAACACAATGGCGTTGAAAGGCGACCTGGGGTGGCGGCTCAACGGCGACAAGATGTTCGTGCCCTACGCCGACGTGGCCGACTTCATCGTAGTCGCCGCAAAACGCGACTCTGATATTCGTTTGTTCGTGGTCGATGCAAAATCTCCGGGCGTGACGATTAACCCGCTCAAGAATCTGGACCTCACGCGCCGCGTATCGCGCGTCGAGCTCAGAAACGCTCCGGCCAAGCGGCTGCATGGCGGGGGATCCGCGCTCTTCGCCAGGCTAATCGACGTCGCCGCGATCGCCGTCGCAGCCGACTCGCTCGGCGGAACTGAGCGCGCGCTCGAGATGGCGGTCGATTACTCGAAAGTCCGCGAGCAGTTCGGCAAGCCGATCGGATCGTTCCAGGCGCTCAAGCATGCCGCCGCGGAAATTGTCGCGGACCTCGAACCGGCGCGCGCGATGCTGTGGTATGCCGCCTACGCGCAGGACATCGGCGCGGCCGACGCGTCGCGCACCGCGGCGATGGCAAAAGCGCGCCTGTGCGACGTCTACAGCCGCGGCACCGACCGCGCCGTCCTGATGCACGGCGGCATCGGATTCACCTGGGAGCACGACATGCATCTGTGGTTCAAACGCGCGCGCTTCAACGAATCATACTTCGGGTCGCCGTCGTTCCATCGCGAGCGCGTCGCCACCCTCGGCGCGTATTGAGACGGAACCAGCGAGAAACTCAAAAAGTGAAATTCGATATCTTCTACCAGCTTCCCGAAGGGGCGAATCAAATCACCACGGAGCGTTATCGCGAGCTGATCACGGAAGCGGCCGAGGCCGATCGGCTCGGCTACAACACCGTGTGGCTCGCCGAGGTGCATTTCGCGCCGCGCTTTTCCGTGATGCCGACGCCGTTGTTGCTGCTCGCCGCGATTGCTGAGCGCACGGCCAACATCCGCCTCGGCATGGCCGTCAACCTGATGCCGCTGCATCATCCGATCCGGCTGGCCGAGGAGGTCGCGACGCTCGACGTATTGAGTGGTGGCCGCGTCGAGTTCGGCGCCGGCCGCGGCGCGTTCCCGCTCAACTATCGCGGTTATGGTGTCGAGATGTCGGAGAGCCGCAAGCTGTTCGAAGACGGACTCGAAACCATCAAGGTGGCGTGGACTCAGAAGCAGGTCGACGGAATCGAAGTGGTCCCCAAACCGATCCAGCGGCCCCATCCGCTGATTCGGATCGCCGCCAACAGCGCTGACACCTTCACTTTCGCGGGTGCGAATCGCTATCCGATCTTCGCTGGCGGACCGGTGAATCCGATCCCGGTGCTCGCCGAGCGCCTGAAAATTTATGAGAACGCGCTCAAAGCCGCGGGGCATGAGCGTCCTGACGATTGGCTCGCTGCAGCGCTGATGGTGTTTGTCGGACGCGATCGCGCGCAGGTGCGGGCGACAATCGAGCCGAGCCTGCGCAACTACTTCAACGCGGTCAGCGAAATCATCGAGCCCGAGAGCCTCGCCGCCGGCCATCAGGCGGAATTCCGGAAAGTCCGCGACCGCCTGCGCACGATCGACTACTCGACGGTCGATTCGATCATGGGAATTTTCGGCGACTCCGAATATTGCATCGACCGAATAGCGCAACTGAAAGAGCAATTCGGTTTCACGCGTCTCGTATGCTGGTTCGAAATCGGCGGCATCAGCGGCCATCAGAACGTGCTCGACGCGATGCGCCAATTTGCCGACCGCGTGATGCCGAACTTTCAATGACGCGGCGCATCTGCGTTTTCATACCGTGACCGATGAGGACATCAGCCGTTCTTTGTTGGATTACCTGCGATCAGTCACCGCGTGCCCAGCTTTGGCCTATGCCGAAGTGCCCGAGCGGATGAGCGGAGGGTTTGACGCCACGATACTCAGATTCAGTTTACACAACGCGCCTGATCCGTTTGCTGGTCCTCTTGTGCTTCGTCTCTTTCAGCCCACGGTCGATGCCCAGCGTGCCCCCCGTGAGGCGGCTGTCCAGAACGCGCTGGCAGGACTGGGCTATCCCGCGCCGCGTGTTTTTGTCATCGAGGCGCGCACAGAGGCATTAGGCGGTTCCTTCATAGTCATGGAGCGCGTGCCCGGACGTCCGCTCGGGTCGGAATTCGAAGGACTCAGCATCAAAGGCCTCAGGCAAACCTTCGATACCCTTCGCCAGTTGCCGCGAGCTCGCCGCGAGACGCTGCGGCTGTGGGACGAGGCGCAGACGCGTCTGCAGGCTCTCCCAGTGCGCGATTTCATCGATCGGATCGAGCGGGCCGGCATCGCTGGCGGGACTTTTACCTTCGACTCTAATTTCGCGAGCCTGCGTGCCGCGGCCGAAGAGGTTGCTCTCGAAGGACTTCGTCCCGCTTTTGACTGGCTCGTCGAACATCGGCCAAGCCGGTCACAGAATCCCGTCATCTGTCACGGCGATTTTCAACCGTTGAACGTTCTTGCCGATCATGGACGCCTGACCGGCGTGATCGACTGGGTGAAAACGACAATCGCCGATCCTGCCTTCGACTACGGGGCGGCGATGGCCATCCTTGCGACCGTGCCGATTCACGTCCCCTCCGTGCTGAGTCGAGCCATGCGCGCATTCATGAACAACCTGGCACGCACGCATTCGCGTCCCTGTCGAACTCTGCCCGACGGCGACGCCGCTCTTCGCTACTACCAGGTATTTAATTGCCTGGTTCAGATGGTCACTGTCGGCAGAAGCCGCGCGAATGGAACAAGACACGGCGTTTACAACTCGCCCGTCGGGGTCGCGAATCTGGTAAACCAGGTGCATCTTCTGACCGGACTTAACGTTAGTATCCGGCCTAGCTGTGCGGCCGTCTGATTGGCGGCTCCTGTGACGACATCGGCACCGCGCGCAGTATGTCGGTCTTCGTCACGATTCCCTGGAATGCGCCGGCGCCGTCCATTACCAGCAGCATCTGTGCGTTTCGCTCGCGTAATAACAGGCGTAGCGCTTCGCTGAGGTCGCAGTCTTCCATCACGCGAATCGCGTTGCGTTCGGCGCTTTCACCGACCGTAGTTTTGTCCCATTCCTCAGGCGCGACTCGGCTTACGTCGGAAATGGAAACTGTCCCAACCACCAGGTCGTCTTCATAAACCGGAAAAATCGTGTGCCGGTTATGAGCCGCGACGCTTGCGACGAATTCGCGAATCGTCGACGTTGCTTGTACCGCGACTACGTCCCGCTGCATCACGTCGCGCACCACCATCCCGGATAGCTCGGCGAGTTTGGCGGCTTCATGAAGATGCTGATCGCCGGAAACCGACGCCTCGCCCGAGATCGCATACGCAACCGCGGCGCCGATGAGACTCGGGATGATGTACGAGTGGCCGCCGGTGGTTTCCGCGACGAAGACCACCGCGGTGAGCGGAGTCTTGTAGCCTGCCGCGATGAACGCCGCCATCCCGACCGCAGCGTAGAGATCGTGCGTCGGCGCATGAACCACGGATTGCGCGTACGCGTTGCCAAGAGCGCCGCCGACCAGCAGCAGCGGCACGAACATCGCGGAGACGCCGCCGGTGCCGAGCGTGAAAATCGTCGCGAGCAGCTTCAGCACGACGAACAGCAGCAGTACCTCGGTCGGCAACGGATGCTTGAGTACGTAGCGCACGGCTTCGTAGTTGGGGCCGATCGGAATGAGAGGCCCGTTGTAAATCGTCACGAACAAAAGGCCGCATAGCGCGGTGCCGAGTCCGCCGATCGTGAGCTTGAGCCAGTGCGGTATCCGGCTGGTTACGAAAAACACGCGCACGCGCCGAAACGTGATGTCGAAGACAATTGCGATGATCCCGATTCCCGCGCCGAGCAGCGCCGACCATGCGACGTCGACCGTCCGGAAAGTCGTGCTGCCCGCGAAACCGAACAGCGGCTGCGCGCCGACGATCGAGACCAGCGTCGCGTACGCAACCACCGACGCGATCAGCGACGGTAGCAGCGCCTCGTGCGCTAGGTCGTCTTTGTACGGCATCTCGAGCGCGAACACGATGCCGGTGAGCGGCGCACGGAAGACCCCTGACATCCCGGCTGCGGCTCCGCTGATCAACATGATACGGCGGTCGCGCGCTTCGAGGCCGAAACGCCGCAGCTTGGTCCATAGCCACGATCCGATCGCGCCGCCACTGTAAATGCTCGGGCCCTCGAGTGCCGCACTGCCGCCCGATCCGACAGTGGTCACCGCGGCGAGCAGCTTCCACCAGAACGGACCGATGTCGATGTCGCCCTGATGCTCGTGATAGGAGCGAACGATCTCCTCGGTGGAATGTTCGTCGGGATCGGGTGTGCAAAATTGCATTATCAAGCCCGTCACAAAGAAGCCGGCGACGAGACCGACCGCGATTGCCCAATGATGGCTAAGATAGTAGGGAAGTAATGCCCGCCAGATGACGTCGAGGACGAGCACGGCGATTCCAGTAATGATGAGACCGGCCAGGATGCCGATAATGGGCGCGACCAGCAGCCATTTCTGGATGTCGCGCGAGTAAGTCGCCGTCAGGTCTTCGTTGACGAGGGCGGTATACTTTCGAAGTAATGGGTGCTTGAAGAATTTTGAATCCAGGACGTTTGCAAAAATTCCCAATGATGCGATCCTTTCCCTCGCCAGAATCGGGTTGAGAAGCTATCCAGCCAGCCCCAATGTTTAACACTATGTATCGGCGTGGCACAGTCGCAGCAACGCCTGTAGCAGGACTGCCACAAGGAGACTGTCGCGGCACATTGACTGAACCGCGGATTCGCCAGCGTGTGCCGAATGGAACCGACGTTCAACGTCTAAATCCGGGATTTGCGGGCTATCGATGGCCTCAATTGCCCTCAAAACATCATGGGTCAGCTAGGCTCATTTTCCCTCCTCTTGC
Source organism: uncultured delta proteobacterium (assembly GCA_963850125.1). GTDB lineage: Bacteria > Desulfobacterota > Binatia > Binatales > Binataceae > Binatus. The sequence goes on from CAWKKB010000011.1 coordinate 315,027, forward strand.
GATGACTTCGGCGAGAACCTGGGGTGAATGGCACAGCAATTGGATCAATAGCGATGTGAGATTTGATCTGGTTTTGCCGGGGCTGTTCTAGTAGACCTTTACCAGAAATCCGTAGGGCCCGGATTTCATCAGTTGCGGGGGAGTATGAGCGAACAAGATAAGGAAAAAGAGCAAGAAAAAGATCTCAATACGCTGAGTCCTGCGGTCCGGATTTTTCTCGTTGAAGATAACCCGGACCACGTTTTTATCGCGCTCACTGTAGTCAGGCAGGTGCTGGGCGACGATATCGAACTGGTGCATGCGCAGAATGCCGACGAGGCGCTGCTTATGATCGCGCAGTTCACCGAGCAGGATCGTCCGGATCTATTCCTGGTCGATCTGCGCCTGCCCGACAACGGAGGCTTCTCCGTGCTGCAAGCCGCGCGTTCCAACGAGGCGCTCACTGCGGTGCCGATGTTCGTGATCACCAGCTCGCTCTACGACCGCGACATTGCCGAGAGCTATCAGCTCGGCGCATCCGCGGTGCTGTGCAAGCCGCTCTCGCGCGCCAAGCTGCGCGACGAGTTGGTGCGCGTCGGCGCGCTGCCGCTGTCGCAGCGGCCGAGCGATCCGGCATATCGGCACTAGCTCAAAATCAACTGCATAATGGCGCGGGCTGTGAGTCGTACGACTCGCGGCTCGTTTGCTTTCGCAGACTTGACCCTCGCGCCTGCAAATAGGATTCTCGCAGACACCTGATCAACCGCAGACGTCCTTGCCTGGCGGCGGAAATCATCGCACAGGAGTTGCCGTGAAACCCTACACATTCGAGCAGAGCGCTGCGCTGATGGAGCGTGCCAGGAAAGTTGTTCCCGGCGGAATCTACGGACATCAGACGCCGCTGGTTCTCACCAAGGGCGCATACCCGTCGTTCTTCGCGCGCGGCGAAGGTTCACACATCTGGGACGTCGATGGCAACGAATACATCGACTTCATGTGCTCGTACGGCCCGATCGTGCTCGGCCATCGTCATCCCAAGGTCGAGGAAGCGGCGCGCCGCCAGATGGAACTTGGCAACTGCTTCAACGCGCCCGGGCCGGTGTGGGTCGAGCTCGCGGAGCACCTGGTGTCGATCACGCCGTTCGCCGACTGGACAGTATTTGCCAAGAACGGTTCCGACGTTTGCACCTGGGCGACTGAAGTCGCGCGCCAGGCGACCGGACGGCCGAAGATCGCGATGTGCTCGGGGGCATATCACGGCACTCACGCATGGTGCACGCCGGCGTCGGCCGGAGTGACGCCGGAAGATCGAGCGAACGTAATCTATTTTCGATACAACGATCTCGAGAGCCTGCGCCGTACGGTCGAAGAAAACAGCGGCAAGGTCGCAGGTGTGATCGTGTCGCCGTTCAAGCATGACGCCGGTCACGATTCGGAGCTGCCGGTCGAAGGATTCCTGCCCGGCGTGCGGAAGCTCTGCGACGACAACGGGATGGTGATGATTCTCGACGACGTTCGCGCCGGCTTCCGCCTGCACATGGGCGGCTCGGGCGAGTTGTTCGGCGTGCGACCGGATCTGACGACCTACTGCAAGGCTATCGCTAACGGCTATCCGCTGGCGGCATGCCTCGGGCGCGACAGCTTGAGGCAGGCGGCGCAGGAAGTGTTCTTCACCGGATCGTACTTCACCAGCGCGGTGCCGATGGCGGCAAGCCTGGCAAATCTGAAGGAGCTGCAGGCGAGCGGCGGAATAGAGCGGATGCGGGTGACGGGCGAAAAGCTGCGCGCGGGTCTGCTCGCGCAGGCGCGCAGCGCCAGCATCGAGGTGACCTACTCGGGGCCGCCGGCGCTGCCGTACATGACGTTCAAGGCCGACGCGGGGCATTTCGATCGCGCCAAGGTTTTCGCCGGCGCATGCTCGCGCAGCGGCGTTTACTTCGCGCCGCGCCACAACTGGTTCATCTCGGCCGCGCACACCGATCGCGATATTGAGCAGACCCTGAACGTCACCGAGCAGGCATTCGCAGAAGTGCGCAAACAATTCGGCGCGTAGCGGCTCGAAATCACTCGCCGCCGAGGAACCGGTAGACGAGCTTCTGGAAATGCTGGATGCCGCGTTCGCGCGACAGCATCAGCTTGCCGTGCTCGATCGCGCCCGAGCGCAGGCCGCGCTGCACGGATTCGCAGAGCACGATATCCTCGCGCGTCACCAGGTCGCTGAATTCCACGTCGTTACGAATCTGCGCCTCGCTCGGATCGCCGCTGAAAAAGTAGTCGACCACTTGCCGAGCATGTCCGGCGTCGATCGGAATGATAGATGTCGCCTGCAGGTTCGGCGGGTTGCCGTAAAGCGAGAACAATACGTTGGGCCACAGCGTCGCGTACGTCACGCCGTTGCCGGGCGATCCCACGATCGGTCCGTAGTAGGTCGAGAAATATTCGTAATCGGTCTCGACCCGGTAAGCGTTAGTGTCGATCACTTCTGAAAACTTCGGATGCGCGATCGGGCAGTGATAGCATTCGTTGAAATTTTCGACGACCACTTTCCAGTTCGACGCAATTTCGTAAACGTCGCGCCGCAGCATCCGCATCTGCGCGAAATCGATTCCCGCGCGCTCGAAGATGGCCGGTAATTCGCCGAGCACGTCGCGCAACGGACGGGCGGCGGGTGAGGGGTTGACGAAAATCAACGGTCCCCAGGTTTCGACCGCGAACGGCGCAAGCGAGAGCGTCTCCTTCGCGAACGCGCGCTGCTCATTCTCGCGCGGCGCCGTGCGCAGCGTGCCGTTCAGGTTGTAGGTCCATCCGTGATAGTGGCACTGCAGCGTTTTGCGATTGCCGGAACACTCGAGCACGACTTCGCTCCCGCGATGACGGCATACGTTGGCGAACGCGCGAATCTCTTTTTCAGTATCCAGCAAGACCACGACCGGGATGTCTCCCAGATGCGTCGTGAAAAAATCGCCGGCGCCATTAAGCTGTCCTGTATGTCCGACGTACTGCCAGGTGCGATGAAAGATGCGCTCCTTCTCAGCCTGATAGACCTCAGGCTCGACATACCATCGCGCCGGCAGCGTATCGCCACGCTCAAGCCCAATTGCGATCGCAGGATCGGGGTAAAGATTTGAAGCCATGACTTTTCTAGAACGCGCTCTTCATTACGCCGCCGTCTACTCGCAAATGAAGATCCATATTTTCATTTCAACGAAGTCGTGCTCGAACAGCAATGACTTTCCACCACCTATGCCTGAAGTGCCTGACAGACTTCCTCGACCAGCTCCTGGACCTGACGCGTTCCGTCGAGACGCAGGACACGGCACGGCAGCGTCGCGAGCCATGCCTGGTGGCGCGCAAGATTGCGGCCCTCGCGAGAGCAGTCATCGTAGTGCGACGCCCATTCGATGAATTCCTCTGCGTGCTGGTGGAACGAGCCGCCGGGCCCAACCGCATCGGCGCCGAAGCGCCGAGCCTCGCGCGCGCAAGCGCTGCAAGCGGATCGGAGTCGGGACGTACAAAAATATCACCAAATCGAGCAGCGGAATGATCAGATCGCCCCAGCCGTCAAGCGAGCCGCTCAGCACCCAGTCCGATCGATCCAGGAACACCTCGCGCATCAGCCGGAGACGATCGGCGACCTCGCGAATTTCGCGATAAGGCGGATTCGTCGGCCGCCAGAAGTAATCGTCCGTATCGTGATGCGACAGCGCGAGCGCATCGGCCAAGGCGCGGCCGAGGCTCGTGACCCCGGCGCCGGAAGCTCCAGTGATCAGGATGCGGCGGGTCTTCATCTAGCTTTTTTTGAGATTGCGCAGTACCTCGAGGCGCAGCGTCAGCTTTTCGCCGAGCCATAGCGCGTTGACCGCGTGATCGGTGTAAGCGTCGGTCGTCTCCGGATGCACCAGGATATTCAGTCCGGCGCGATTCAGCATCAGCCACGGCACGATCCGAGCGAATTCTTCGGGATCGAATTTCACCTGGTACATCGGTTGCGGATGCGGGCCTACCGGCGCGTCTCGCCACCGGCCCATCTCGACTTTGAAGCTGCGCTCGATCTCCTCGCGGATGCGCGCGGCAGTGTCGCGCGACGCGTCATCGTGGTAGATGTGCGCGTGATAGCAACTTATGATCGCAGGATCGATCGCATCCGCCATAGCGATCACTCAGTCGATCAGATGCGTTCCAGGACTATCACCGGAATCTGCCGCGTCGTGTTCTTCTGATATTCGTTGAACGTGGGCATCAGCTTGGCCTGGGCGTCGAACAGGCGCTGACGCTCGGGGTCCTTGGTGATAGTGGCCTTGGCCTGAAATTTTTCCTTGCCGAGCTCGATGGTCGTGGTCGGATGCGCCTTCAGGTTGTGGAACCACGCCGGGTTGGTCGGATACCCGCCCTTCGATGCGATGATCACGATTCGATCGCCGTCCTTCGTGTACACCAGCGGAGTGGTAAACGGCCGTCCGCTCTTGGCGCCGGTCGTCGTCAGCAGAAGCAAGGGCGCGTTCACGAACGGGCCGCTAATCGCCTTGCCGCCGTTGGCGCGAAACTCTTTGATCAGGCCTTGGTTGAATTCCTGCATTGCTTTTTCGTTGAACTCAGGCATCGTGTGCTCCTTTTTCTGTTTTCCCTTTCCCTGTAAAGGAGAGGATCGAAGGTGAGGGTCCTATTACAGCGCGCGATGCGCGTGCGATTCAAGATTCTGCTTCAAACGGCCAAGTACAGTGCCAGACAACCTAACCCCTAACCCCTTCCCGAGCGGGAAGGGGAACCGGAATAGATGGAGTAACCCCTTCCCATGGTGGGAAGGGGGACCGGATTAAAAAATTAGCCATCTAAATTTCGGGCCATTTGTTGTTCCACGGTCGCGCTTGTTCGTATGCGTACGACGCCTGCAGCACGAGATCTTCGCGATGACGCTCCGCGACGATTTGCAAGCCGCAGGGCAGGCCCGCGTCAGTCAGGCCCGCGCGCACCGACGCGCCCGGATGACCACTCATGTTGAACGGATAGGTGAATACGACCGCATTCAGCGGCTCCTTGAGTGTCTGGCCGTTGATCTCGGTCGGCATCGGGCCTTTCGCGGGAAACGCCTCGGTCGGCAGCACCGGGCACAGCAGCAGATCGAAGCGCTCGAACACGCGCTGGCACCAGTCGTTGAACTCGCGGCGGCGGCGATACGCGGCGCCCATATGCTTCCACGAGACGCGCGCCGCGCCTTCGGTACCGGTGGCGAACGCGCGGCCGAAATCATCATGATGCTGGTCGAGCCATTCATGCAGCATCGCATAGCCTTGTCCGGCTCCGACCTGCATCCAGGCGCGGCCGGTGTCGGGGACGGGATCGTCGATAGTAGTCACATCGTGGCCGAGGTCCTTGAAGACGGCGGTAGCCTTCGCGATTTCGCGCGCGACGTCGCGCTGCACGAGCTGGCCGAAGTCAGGATGAAACGCGATCCGAAGTTTTTTCGGCAAGCCCTCGAGGATCGCAACGTAGGAAATCCCCGGATGCGGCAGCGAGTCGGGATCCGCCGGATGATAGCCGACCACCGCGTCCATGAAGAGCGCGGCGTCGCGCACAGTCCGCACGATCGGGCCATGCACGGAGGTGTCGTTCCATTGTTGCATCCCGAGCGTCGGGTCGTTCGGGATCCTGCCGTAGGACGGCTTCAGCCCGTAGCATCCGGTGTAACATGCGGGGATTCGCACCGATCCGCCGCCATCGGATCCGGTCGAAATCGGCACGACGCCGCCCGCGATCGCAGCCGAAGTGCCTCCAGACGAGCCTCCGGGCGTGCGCTCGAGATTCCACGGATTGCGAGTCGGGCCGAACAGCAGGTTCTTGGTGAATGCGGTGTAGCCGAACTCGGGCGCGTTGGTCTTGCCGATCACGATCGCGCCGGCCGCCTTCAGGCGCGCGACCTGGATCGAATCCTTGTTGGCCATATTGTTTTTGAACGGCTTCGATCCATTGCTGGTCACCAGCCCGACAGTGTCTTCGAGGTCTTTGACCCCGAGTGGCAACCCCGCCAGCGTGCCGACTTTTTCGCCGCGCGCGATCTTCTCGTCGAGCGCGCGCGCCTCGGCCATTGCGGCGTCGCTGCGCAGCGCAACGAATGCATTGAGCTTCGGGTTGGTGGCATCTATTCGCCTAATCGTCACATCCATCAATTCGCTGGGCTTGAGCTCGCGCTTGCGAATCATCGCAGCAAGTTCGTGCGCTGGTTTCCAATACAGTTCACTCATCGCAGACACCTCCCTTGCAGGACAGATGCTCTGGCGATGTTTACTACGACGAGCCCGCTGGTATAAAGGGGAACGGGGCTTTGGTTTTTTGGGGATCGAGCCGATTCATTTTTCGTAAGGAGCTTTGCGCAGTGGAAAAGATGCATTTCACGCGGATGGACCAGGGCAGCGACGAGGATTTTCAGATCCTCAAGCGCGTCCATGAGAAGACTCTCACCGAGTTGCCCGACCGCCTGATGGCGATGGTCAACGATCTCTCCGCCAATCAGGCCTACAACCTCAATCGCCGCGGTCACAGCCTCCAGGCGGCGACGCGCGCGCTGCGTGACGGCGCGAGCGAAGAGTTGATCGTCGTGGCGCTGTTCCACGACGTCGGCGAGGCGCTCGGTCCGATGAATCACGGCGAGATCGCGGCGTCGATTCTGCGCCCGTAGATTTCCGACGACCATTATAATCTGCTCAAGTATCACGGCCTCTTTCAGACCTACTTCTACGCGCGGCACCTCGGGCTCGATCCCAACGCGCGCGACCAATTCAAAAACGAATCGTGGTACCAGATGACCGTGGATTTCTGCGCAAAGTACGACGAGTTGTCCTTCGATCCGGCCTATCCCAACGAGCCGATAAGCACGTTCGCCCCAATGGTGCATCGCGTGATGAACAAACCGTGGCTCCCGCCCACTAAAGTCGCGTAGTTTGACTCCCTAACGAGCGTTAGATAGATCTCTTGGCAAGCCAGTGCGAAGTGTTTCTAAAGGTCCAGGCGCCCGCTCGAGCGCAAAGGTCGTTGACCTGCGGCGGCCTACTGATACGCGCGACCGCGTGTTGCAGGTGGCGCAGGCGCTGTTCGCGGAGCGTGGTTATCGCGGCACCAGCTTGCGCGATATCGCGAAACGAATCGGAATCAAGGCGCCTTCCCTGTTGCACCATTTTCCGTCGAAGCAGCAGCTCTACCTCGCGGTGCTCGACCAGATGTTCGAGAGTCTCGAGGATGCGGCCAATGCGATCGCGTGGGGACGCGAGAGCCGGCAGGCGCGGATGCGCCAGGCGGTCGGGAACGCGATTGATTTTATCGCGAGCCATCCCGATTTCGTGCGTATCATGTGGAAAGAGATGGCCGACGAGAGTGGAGTGGGCCGGCAAGTGCTCAAGCGCCGGCTGCCGCCGCTGTTTTCTACTGCGGTGAATTTTATTTTTCGCGGACAGCGCGACGGCGAGTTCCGCACCGAAGTCGATCCGCTGCATTTCATGTGGAGTCTCAACTCGATCACGATCGGCTACTTCACGACGGCGGCGATGATCCGCCGTCTGTGGAGCATGAACCTGCTCGAGCCGGCGATGATCGAGCGGCGCAAGCGTGAAGTGATCGACATGGTCGAGCGCACGCTGTTCACGACCAACCCGCGACCGCCTGAAACGCCGCAGGAATAGATCCTGAAAAAATGAATAGGTACTGAAAAAATGAAGTTAGGAACTTTTTATGAGCATCAGCTTCCCCGTCCGTGGAAAGAGGGCTCGGAGCTGAAGCTGTTCAAGGACGCGCTCGACCAAGTCGAGCTCGCGGACAAGCTCGGCATCGATCACATGTGGGAAGTTGAGCATCACTTTCTCGAGGAATATGCGCATTCGTCGGCGCCTGAGATTTTCCTGGCGGCTGCGAGTCAGCGCACAAAGCAGATCCGCCTCGGTCACGGGATCGTGCTGCTGCCGCCGGGATACAATCATCCGGCGCGCGTGGCGGAGCGGATCGCGACGCTGGATTTGGTGAGTGGCGGCCGCGTCGAGTTCGGCACCGGCGAGTCGTCGGCAGAGCTGGAGCTCGGCGGATTTCGCATCCCGCGCGCGGAGAAGCGCGAGATGTGGCAGGAGTCGCTCGGCGCGATCGCGCGGATGTTCGTCGAGGATCCGTTTCTCGGGCATGAGGGCAAGTACTTCACGATGCCGGTGCGCAACGTGGTGCCGAAGCCGGTGCAGAAACCGCATCCGCCGCTGTGGGTCGCATGCTCGCGGCGCGAGACGATTCATCTCGCTGCCAAGCTTGGAATCGGCGCGCTAACGTTCGCGTTCGTGTCGCCGGAAGAGGCGCGGCAGTGGGTCAACGACTACTACACGACGCTCGAGAACGAGTGCGAGCCGATCGGATATGCGATCAATCCGAACATCGCGATCGTCACCGGCTTCATGTGCGATCAGAACGCCGAGCTTGCGCACAAGATGGGTGAAGAGGGGCTGAAGTTTTTCTCGTATGCACTTGGACATCACTATGCGTTCGGGAAGCACGAGCCCGGCAAGACCGACATCTGGAACAATTTCAAGGCGAGTCCGTTTACGCTGCCCGGGATGGACGGCACCAACTCGTGCGTCGGATCGCCCGACCAGATTCGCACGCGGCTCCGCGAGTTCGAGGAAGCCGGCGTCGATCAGGTCGTGTTCATCTCGCAGGCGGGCAACAACAAGCACGAGGATATCTGCTCGTCGCTCAACCTGTTCGCCGAGAAGGTGATGCCGGAGTTCAAGGAGCGCGAACAAAAGCGCGCGCATCAGAAGGCCGAGCGCATCGCGCCGATCCTCGAGAAGGCGATGAAGCGCAAGCCCGAGCCGAAGATCCCGAAGAGCGACGGACCTACCGTCGTGCAGGCTGGGATGCTCGTATAGCGAACGCGTCAGCTGAGGAGCGGCGCAGCGCGCGGTTAATCTTTGATCGGCGCCGTCGGGGCGGGTCCGACGCGCGTGAACTGGACCGGGAAGCCGCGGCAATCACTCGGATTGACTAGTTCCTCGCGGAAGTGACTCGCGTCGCTGACGACTATTCGCACCGGCACCTGTCGCGCCAGCGCGAGCCCTTGATCCGCGCAGATCTGCTTGGCGTGCACGATGCCCGGCACGGATTGATCCACCGTTCCGCGCCACACGACCTGGCCGGGCGGGAGAGTCTTGTTGCCATCGGCCAGCGTCGCGACATAATTGCGGCCGCGCAGCATCGGATCCAGGGTGATAACTACTCGAAGCGGGCCGCCCGGATATGTTGCCATCCAGTTTCCGTTGAGCAGCCGAGCGACGTTCATCGGCGGCGGAGGCGGCTGCGGGGGAACCGGCGGGGGCCCCGGCATCGGCGGTCCCGACGATTGTTGGAATGACGGCGAACTGCAGGAGGAAGTCACGCATGCAAGTAGAATCGCGAAACTGACGATCAACATGCGTGATTGGTGATGGATCCTCGGACGCGGCATAGCTTCCTCCAGCGGACGGATGGTCGACGAGTATAGACTGCGACACGGCGCAGCACAGCAGGTTACCGCACCCTCCGCGAGGATTAAGAGTGGTAGGTGTAGGTACGGGCGCAATCCAAAGGACTGCGCCCGCTTCGATCGTAACTACATGAGTGGGTATGCGCGCGCGACGTTTTCGCCGAGGATCCCGCGGCGTCCCGAATCCTTCATCGGCGCGATCATGCCCTTCAGCTCTTCGAGATAGTTCCCGGGATGATCGGGATGCGGATAGTCAGTCGCCCAGAAGAACTTGTCTTCGCCGACAATCTGCATCATGGCCGCTATCGTACGTTCGTCCGGATCGGCTGAGATGTAGCACTGACGCTTGAAGTAGTACGACGGCTTCTCCTTGAGGCGGACCGTCGCTCCGAGCGTGGTGCCGTTGAAGATGGCGTCGCCGCGATCGAGGAAGTAGCCGATCCACCCCGCCTGCGATTCGAGCACCACCACGCGCAATTTCGGGAAGCGGTCGAATACTCCAAGCTGGAAGAACGTGCCGAACGCATGCTGCACGCCCTGGCCCGCGAACAGATCGAAATACCATGCGGCCCAGCTGAAGTTGTCGTAGCGGTGGTGGATGCCGAAGCTGGCGGGCTCGAAGGTCGGATGAATCGCGAGCGGAACGCCGAGATTCTGCGCCGCCGCGAAGACCGCGTCGTGACGCGGATCGCCGTGCGGAACGCGTGTGATGGTAAACGGGCAGACGAAGGCGCCCTTGCATCCGTCCTTCACCGCGCGTTCGAGTTCGCGCGCCGCTTCGGCGGGATCGCCGAGCGAAAGATGGGCAATCGGAATCAACCGTCCACCGGAGTCGCGGCAGAAATCGGCTATCCATCGGTTGTAGGCTTTGCAGTACGCGGCCGAAAGTTCCGCGTCGAAGAGTTCGGCTTCCCACAGCAGTCCGATCGTCGGATAGAGAATCGATTTCGCCATCCCTTCCTGGTTCAGCAGCTCGAGCCGTTCCTTCATCACCATGGTTCCGAAGGCTGCGCCCTTGAGGTAAGTGTTCTCAGGCTTCGGCGCGAGCATCCGCACCTGCTCGGGCTTGGCGTCGCCGCGCATCGCGCTCTCGCGCAGTTTTCGCGCGTCCTCGACCTTCTTACCCATGCCGCCGAGCGAGCCGAGCAGCCCGGGCTGAGTCATCTTGGCGCGCTTGCCATCGATCTCGAGATATTCGAAGCCATCGTCGCCGACCCGAATACGCATCGCGCGCTCCCGATACTTGGGGTCGATGTACTTTTCCCAGAGATCGGGTGGTTCGAGGATGTGTCCGTCGCAATCGATAATCAGTTCTTCGGTCTTCATGGTATCAACTCCGCAATAGTCACTAAGTAATCAAAAGATGGCGAGCGGGTTTACCGGCGATGCGGTGCCGCGCTCGAGGATTAATGGCGCCATCGAAAACATGAACTCGCTGCGGTTAAGGCCGGCGCAGGCTGACGAGACCGCGTCGAGGTCGGCGTTATCGATTAGATGTATGCCCATCGCGACCAGCGTGCCGACGTGAATCGGAAGTGGGACGCCGTCGTAGCCGCTGGGCACGACGTCGCTGACGGCGTCGCAGCCGAGGACGGCTACGCGCCGCTCGTGGATCCATGGCAAGCAGCTGGCGTCGAGGCCGGGGAGACCGACGCGCATCGGGTCCCATCCGCCTTTGACCTTGCGCATCGCGGCGCGGCCGGTGCGAATCAGCAGCACGTCACCTTCTTCGACGTGGACCTTCTGCGCTTTCTCGGCGGCGTCTAAATCCTCGGGCAGGATCTTTTGGCCCGGCTCCATCCATTCGATTTTTTTCAGCCGTGGTATATCGAGCAGGACGCCGCGGCTCACGACACCGGCGCGAGTGACATCGATTGCGCACTTCTTTGCGCCATGCGAACCGACTTCGCTGGCATCGAAGCCGTTGTACATCTTTTTCTGCCAGAAGACGTGGCAGAGGGCGTCGATGTGAGTATTCGCCATTCCATGCGGCGCGATCGCGAAATAGTCACCGGCGTAGGGCAGCGCCTGCTCGTGTGAGTCGGCGCCCGCCTGCACCATCAAGTGAGTAACCGGGGTCGGATTGTCGGGCGCGGGAATCGTGGCGAGCGGCAGCGCCATCGAAACGCTCTCTCCCGTCTGCACGAGGCGCGCGGCCGCCGCGCGTTTCTGATTGGTGATGAAGTTGAGCGCGCCGCGCTGGTCTTCCTTGCCCCAGCGTCCCCAGTTGCTCAGCTTCTCGAACAACCCTTTCACGTCCGAAGGCGTCAGCTTATCCGCCATGATAATCTCTCCCGAAGAGCAGGGTGACTGGAAGTTCGTATAGCACGCCCGGCGGCGACCCTGTCAATTTGAACGATCGGTATGCGATCGGAGGACTGAGAGTTGGGCAACGAGTACATCGAAGCGGCGCGCGTCTTTCACGAGGTCACCAAGCATTCGTACACCAGCGTGCGTTCGTCGCCCCATTTCCTCGATTGGGACATCAAGCCGCTGCCGTCCAAGATTTACCCGGGCGCAGCGTCGATCGCTTTGCCGCGTGATCTGAACCTGTCCGCGACCCCCACGCTGGCGGCGCTCTCGTCCTACGTGCCGGCGGATTTTTCCGCGCCGATCGAGACGGATGCGCTCACAAGAATCCTGTTTTGTGCTGACGGCCTGACGCGGCAGAAGCGGGTTGGCGACGACGACTATCATTTTCGCGCTGCGGCCTCGGCAGGCGCGCTGTATCCAATCGAGATTTACGTCGCGGCGTCAGAGGTCGAGGACCTCGAGACAGGCCTCTACCATTTTTCGCCGGCGGATTTGCGGATGGCCGGGCTGCGTCGCGGCGATTGGCGAAGCTACATTGCCGACGCGGCTGCGAAGCGCTTATCAATCCGCAACGCGCGCGCAGTGATTGCGTTGTCGGCGATTTATTGGCGCAGCGAATGGAAGTATCGGGCGCGCGCGTATCGGTATTGCTATTGGGACGCGGGAACGATCCTGGCGAATCTGCTCGCTGCGGCTGCGGCGGAGGAAATCTCCGCGGAAGTAATCACCGCGTTCGAGGATCCGGCGCTCGAGGCGCTACTTGGAATCGACGGCGAGCGCGAGGGAATGATCGCGCTGGTGGCGCTTGGGCGCGCCGACAAAGAGGCGTCGTCATCGCCTGCAGTCGAGCCGTTGACGCTCGAGACGATTCCGCTTTCGTCGAAGGAGGACGCGTACCCTGACCTGGTCAAGATGCATCGCGAGTCGCGGCTCGTGAATGCTGAAGAAGTCGCGACGGTGTCCGGCGCGCAGCCGGATCCAGTTTCATCTCAGTCGGCATCGAGCGAAAATGCGCTTCATCTCGAAACCATCACGTCGGAAGAATCCGCGGGCCTCGGCGAGACGATCCTACGCCGCGGATCGTCGCGAGGGTTCGCGCAAGAACCGATCACCGCCGAAGAACTCGCGACAATCATGGCCGCTTCGAGCGAGCATCCGCAGGCCGACTTTCCTGCGTTGACCGACACTTACCTGATCGTCAACGCGGCCGACGGATTGGAGCCCGGCGCGTACTACTACAACCGGAATGCGCGCGCATTCGAACTGCTGAAGGCGGGCAACTTCCGCGGCGAGGCGGGATACCTATGCCTCGAACAGCCGCTCGGAATGGATTGTTCGGCGCTCATTGTTTATATGTCCGATCTCGAGCGCACGCTGCGTGCGTTTGGAAATCGCGGCTACGGCGACGTGCATCTCGAGGCAGGAATTCTTGGCGGACGCGCTTACCTTGCGGCCTATTCGCTAGGCCGCGGTGCGACCGGACTTACCTTCTACGACGATGACACGACCAAATTTTTCGAGCCTCACGCGGCCGGAAAGAGTCCCCTATTGATGGTCGCGCTCGGAGTTCCCCGCTCGCGGATGAAATCATAAGCAGCCGAGCGCACCGCGAGTCTTGATGACTGCCTGTCAGGCGAGCTGCCGGCATTTTTCCCGCGCGCGCCTATGTTCACCCGATTCGATCTGGTTATTCTTTCGCAGAGGTTGATAGTCGCATGAATCTGCCAGAGTTCAAGAATTTGGACCTGAGCATCGCTCGAGCCCGAATTGCGCTCTCGCTCATCGCGATGCTGTCCTTGTACGTCGATCCGAGCACCGCAGGAGGTCTGTTCCACTTAAACGCGTACGCGTTGACTACCCTGCTGTGCCATCTGGCGTACAGCGTGGGAATGTATTTGGCGCTCAGCCGCCGGTACGAGGATTGGAATCTTCAGCTGCTTTCAACCTGCTTCGACCTGTTCTTCGCGACCGCGATCGCGTTCATAACGGAAGGGCAAACCAGCGCGTCCTACGTATTCTTTGTATTCGCGATTATCGCCGCCGGAAACCGCGCCAGGTCGCGTCCTATCGCAACCGTGACGGTTTGCAGCGTGGCTCTGTACTTGCTGGTGATCATTCTGACCCGCGGAATAACCAGCGTTTACGATATGAGGGCGGTCTACCTTGCGATCGCCGGATATTTGATTGGCTTCTTTTCCCAGCAGCGTGCATTGTTTGAGGCCGAGGTGCGCGAGCTCGAAACCCGCGCGGAGCGACAATCAATCGCCCGGTCATTGCACGACGGATACGTGCAAGCCCTGGCCGGCGTGAACTTGCGGCTCGAAACCTGCCGCGCACTCCTGAAGAGAAATCGCCCGCAAGATGCCCTGGTGGAAATCACGGAGCTGCAAGCCGGCGTCGCGCGGGAGTACGACGCGGTCCGAATCTATCTGCGCTCACTCGCGGGCATCGAACAGAGCCCTACCGCGGAATTTGCAGCGCGAACTTCCGATCCAAGTTTTGAAATTCAAGCCGCCTTCAGTGGTGGCAGTCTTCTCGGCGAGCATATACTGCAGATCATGCTGGAAGGCCTTCGCAACTCCCGAAGCCACGGGTTGGCCAATCTGGTAAGGATCGAAGTGCGCGAGGTCGAGGATAAGGTTTCGATCACTATAGAGGACGACGGCGTGGGCTTGTCAGACTCGTCGTCGCGGCCATGGGCTATAGCCTCGAGAGTCGCGGAGTTGGAAGGACACATGAGCATGCACAGCGATGGCAGCACGCGGTTGCAAATCGAGCTTCCCAACAGCTAGGCATGCGAACCCCGATGCGTCTCATAATCGCCGACGATCACGCTCTATTCCGGCAGGGTCTTAAGTCGCTGCTGCTGCTTCAACCGGACACCCAGGTCGTCGCCGAAATAGAATCGTCAGACGATGTGGGTCCGGTAGTATCCAAGACCGACAGCGATGTCCTTCTACTCGACCTGCAGATGGACCGCTGGATGATGGAAGACATCCCGCAACTCAGCCACCTGACAAACGTGATCGTGCTGACCGCGAGCGAAAGCGCCGAAAATGGAGTTAGAGCTTTACGGCTCGGCGCGAAGGGCGTGGTGCAGAAGCGATTTGCGATCGAGACTCTCATGATGGCTCTGCGCTCGGTCGCGCAAGGCCTTGTGTGGATGCCGCCAACGGTGCAAACCGAATTTGCGCGACAGGAAAGCTCGAGCGGTAAGGAATTGACACCGCGCGAGTGCGAAATTGTCCGCTACGTTGCCTCCGGTATGAGAAACATCGAAGTCGGCGAGCGGCTCTCGATAACCGAGAGCACCGTCAAGACTCATCTCAACAATATTTTTCAAAAGCTTGGCTTGCGCGATCGTCTTGAGCTTACGCACTACGCGATCAAGACAGGAATGGTCGCGGTGCTCGACCACAATCGCTGATCAGCAGCTCTACAGTGATGCGCATATGACAGGCATCGCCTGTAGATGAGGCATCGGCATTCTCATTCGAATTTGTCCCGCCAGCAAAGATAACTCCTAGTTGAGTTAAATTTGAAACCTAAGGTGGATCGCTCACTCCATCGATAGGTCTATGGCTTGATTCATCGTTGGATGGACTCTCGATTTTTTGTGTCGAGGCATACGTTTTGCTCCAAGGCAATGCGGCGCTATCAACGCGTCCGTCGCGCGGCGCGGAAGGCGCGCAGGCCAACGCCAAAATAACTTGGAGGGAGATGATCGATGTGCTCAGGAGCAACGGGATTGTGGGAGCGAATCCGCGAGAGCTGGCGGGATCCGATGGTCCGTCGCAACGCGGGTTACCTGATGGCTGGCAAGATGATCGGGCTCGGGCTCGTACTCTTGCTGATTTCGAAATGGTACCTGCCCGCGACGGCCTACGCCGACGCCGCGCCGGCGCTGCCGCCACCGCAAGTCAATGCGATCAACACCGTGTGGACGCTGGTGGCCGCGTACCTGGTTTTCTGCATGCAGGTCGGTTTCGTCATGCTCGAGTCGGGATTCGCCCGCTCGCGTGAGACGGTAAACATTCTGGTCGAAGGAATCGCCGACACCTGCATCTGCGGCGTCACCTTCTGGCTATGGGGCTTCGCATTCATGTTTTGTCCGGGCACGCCATGGATCGGCACCACCGGCTTCATGCTGCACGGACTCGCGCCGACCTACGGCACCACCGGCGTTCCGCTGCTCGCGTACTGGGTCTTTCAGTATGCGTTCGCGGACACCTGCTCGACGGTAACCTCGGGCGCAATGATCGGTCGCTGCGATTTCATTGGCGACCTTTTGTACAGCGTCGGCGTCACCGGCTTCATCTATCCGATCATCGGTCACTGGGCATGGGGTCCGGACGGATGGCTGGCGAACCTGAACCCGGTCAACTTCCACGACTTCGCCGGATCGACGGTTGTGCACACGATCGGCGGAACGATCTCACTGGCGGGCGCAATTGCACTCGGACCTCGCCTCGGCCGCGTCTTCAAACGCGACGGCGGACAGCCGATGAAGCCGCACGACTTGATCATTGGCGCAACCGGCGGACTCATCCTGTGGTTCGGATGGTACGGATTCAACCCGGGCAGCACTCTTTCCGCGATGGACGCTCAAGGCATTGGCCGCGTCTCGTTCAACACCACAATCGCCGCATGCTCTGCCGGACTGACCTCGCTGTTTTACTCGTACTACAAAGCCGGCAAATGGGATCTCGCGCTGACGGTTAACGGATTCCTGGCAGGCCTGGTCGCAATCACCTGTCCCTGCTACTGGGTCGATCCCGAAGGTGCATTCCTGCTCGGAATCGGCGCTGGAATCGTGGTGGTCTGGGGCATCGACCTGCTCGAATACCTGCGGATCGACGATCCGATCGGCGCCGTTCCGGTGCACATGATTGCTGGAATCTGGGGCACGCTCTCGCTTGGGCTCTTCGCCGCCGGCAAGTACGGTGCGGCCACCGCGATGGGAGGGGACGCCAGCAGCCCCGTCACCGGGTTGTTCTATGGTGGCGGCTTTGGCGTTCTGAAAGCACAAATGATCGGCAGCTTCTCGATCACAATCGCGACGTTCGTTGTCTCGATGGCCCTGATGTACGCCATCAAGTACACGTTCAGACTGCGCATTCCGACCGAAGGAGAAATCGAAGGACTCGATCTGCACGAGCACGGCTTCCCCGCATACCCGGAATATGTGGTCAACGGCGACGACGGATGTCCGAAGACGATCGACGACGTACCAATCGGCAGGCGCACCTTGGCCCGGCCCTCCAAAGCCAAGAAGGTGGCGTAGGACCCTGCGCGATGTGGACCGCAGCACGGAGACTTTACGGGAGTCATCCATGCGCACGGAACAAACGGGCCGGCCTCAGTCGGAATCAGCCACTGACTCGGGGCCGGCCCGAGCTTACGAAGATGGAACTGGACTGTGATAAGGGCAGCGAAAAGATTTGTAATGTACTTGGCGCAGCAGCGGCTTCGCCGCAAAGTGATCGGCGCGCTCGAGGTGAATCGGCGGGCAGGAATTCGCAACGACGGCCTTTCGCTCAAGAGCATGCGCAATCGCCTCGAAGTGGAATGGCAGGCCAGGGAAATTCACCCCTGGGATCAAGGTTTGCCGCCGGAGCTAATCGCGCAGAGATTCGTGCAGCAATGCCTCGAGGACGTCGACGCTGCTATCTCCCGCTTGTTCGCGACGCTGCCCGAGACCGATGAAATCGTGCTGCGCGTGCTCGACCCGACTTCCGGCGATCCGATCGTGGCGGGCACGGTTACGCGAGCGGAGGCTGCAGCCGCATCTGCCGGGTCCGTCGGGATGAAATTGAAATCGCTTGGCTTGGTGTTTCGACTTGCAAACTGGCAGTTCGAGTCACTCGGCAATTAAAGAATAGCGAGGACCCAGATTTGATCGCGCCTTGATGTCCGTCAAATAGGCGAGTGCTCATTGGTTGGGCATCGCAATGCATTTTTCATCGATGTCTATTGGATTTTGAAATGGCACTTTTCGTGCTTTGAGCCTCCATGTTCCCGCCCGTAACGGGAGCCACGCGCGCATGGCGGACTACCACCTCCGCCGTAAATCGAAGGAGGCAAAATGGCTGAAGAACAGAAAAAGATGGTGCCGACCCTCGGCTTGACCGGAGTCACGGTCAACGCGATGGCGCTCATCGCCCCGGGAGCGTTCCTGTGGATCACGTTCGTCGTCCAGGCAGGGTATGCATACCCGTCTGGCCTTGCGATGTGGGCAGGAATCTTCGCGGCCCTGTTGCTCGCATATGCGACCGCGATCTCGTACTCGGAACTGGCCAAACTCTATCCAGGTGCAGGTAGCTCCTATCTCTTTGCTGAGCAGGCGTTCCTCGGCAAGACGCACGCGTACAGGTTTGCGCGCATCGCCAAATTCACAATCGGTTGGGCGTCGCATCTTTACTACTGGGTCTATCCAGGCGTGATGGTCGCGACCATGGGGGTAATGATCGGCTACATCGTGGGCAGCGTCGCGCCCTCGATGATGAACGCGGGTGTACCCGGCCCGGTTTTCATGGCGTTAATAGCGATCATTTTCTCTTACGCGGTCGCGTGGATCGCGTTTCAGGGCGTGAACGGATCGACCAACGTCAACATCGCGATCAATGCGATCCAAATCGTCGCGCTCCTATTCTTTGCGGCCTTGGCGATCGCGTACCGCCTGGGACATCCCGACGGCTCGACGGGTCTGGCCCTGGACGGCACCTCGAAGGTGTTGCATTACACATTGACCGGCGATACGCCCGCTCACCCGTCCGCGTGGTCTGTAATACTTCCGCACAACTTCAACTGGATGATGCTTCAGGCAACGATAGCAATCTTGCTGCTCGTTGGTTTCGAATCAGTCACCTCGCTGGGGGAAGAGGCGCTTAACCCCAAGAGGGATATCCCCCGCGCGGTGCTCCTGTCACTCACTATCCAGTGCCTATTTTGCTACCTGATCGAATACTTCGCGGCAAACTACTTCCTGAGCAGTGCCTACAGCCTTGCAGATGCAAAAGGATCGGCCGCACCGATCGGCGACATGCTGGTGATTCTGGGTAATGCACTCTTAGGCGGGCACGGCGAGGCTTTCATGCTGTTGGAAGCCCTGACGGTCTTCCTCGCGCTGATCGGGACGACGCTGTCATGCATCAACACCGGCGCGCGCGTGACTTACGCGATGGGCCGCGATGAAGAAGTGCCCGAGCATTTCGGCCTACTTCACGGCGAGAACCTCACTCCTCATCGTGCGATCTGGACGCTCGCCACGATTTCGGCGGTCCTCGGTGCATACGCCGCGCTGTACTTTTTCGCTGGCTCCGCCGCCCCGGATGACAAGACCATCGCCACACTGCCGCATAACTTGTGGTACGCCATCGGAATGAACTCCAACGCGTCGCTCTCAGGACTGCCCAACGGCCTTGCGCTAGTGACACTGGTCTCGAACTTCGGCACTTTCGCGTTGTATGGACTGACCAATATCGTTGCCATCGTAGCTTTCCGCGAGCATCACGAGTTCAACGGGTTGAAGCACATGGTGATACCGGTCTTCGGTGCGATCGCTAACTTCGGCTGCATGGCGTTCTACATTATCGGACCGATCGAAGGACTCGGCAGCGTAAAGGAACCGCTGATGGCGGTCGGTATCTCGGTAATTTGGGGAGTTTACGGCGCGATTTATTTCATCCGTAATTCGAAGAAGAAAGGCAAAGAGACGATTCTCGTAACCAAGCCGGCTTGATCCCAAGCAGCAGGCTTGGCGAATAAATCCGTGGGGCGAGCGGCGAGCGATCGCGGCTCGCCCCTTGGCCGTTCATCAACCTTACTTCAGGTGCGTTAGCTGGGTAGCTTGCTACAAATGGATTCGTCGCCTTCCGCTCCTCCTGCCGTGGAGCAGGCTTTCGAGCTGGCGCTGCTGTCCGACGTCGGTACCAGGCGCCCCGACAATGAAGACTCGTGCGGACATTTCATCGAAGGTCCGGACAGTGTTGTGTTCGCGGTCGCCGATGGAGTGGGCGGCTACGAAGGCGGCGAAATCGCCAGCCGGATGGCGGTCGACATACTGCTTGAAGCTTACCGCGAAAGCCCGCCGGCGTGGGGCGCCGCCAAGCGGCTCTATCGCGCGATCACGCGAGCGAACATCGGGATTCACGACAAGGCACTGACTGTGCCGGAACTGGCCCGCATGGCCACCACAATGACCGCGGTCGCGGTTGAGAAAGGGATACTGTCGGCGGTGCACATTGGCGATTGCCGGCTCCATCTGATTCGTCACAGCCAAATCACGGTCGTCACCAAGGATCACACGATGGTTGCCGGCCAGGTCAGGATGGGCATGATGACTGCCGAGCGCGCCAAGACTCATCCTGAGCGCGGGATGCTTTTGCGCAGCCTCGGACGCGAGTTGATAGCATCAATCGATCGGATCACGCTGCCGTTGATGGAGCGCGACCGCCTGATTCTGTGCAGCGACGGACTCTACAACGTCCTCGAAGACAAGGAACTTGAATCGCTCTCGCGCGACGTCGACGCCGAAACCGCGTGCCGCACGCTGATTGATACTGCCAACGAGCGCGGCACCGCGGACAACCTGACCTGCGCGGTCTTCAGGATGACCTCGCACACGGGGCATACTGCAGCTACCGGTGGATGGCGCGATCGCTTGCGCGGTTTGTTCGGGCGATGATTCATCCGGGAGGCGCCTTCGCCCCTTCCATTGCCGGAGCGCCGGATGTTAACGTCCGCTGACTCTTTCCTCCCGAGACGGTCCAGAAAATGCGCGAGGTCAGCGTCGGTGAAAACCTCGATCAGTACAAGTTGATCGAGGTGATCGCGCGCAGCGGGATGGCGTCGATCTTCAAAGCCATCGATCAAATCGACGGCAAGACCGTCGCGATCAAAGTCCCCTACATGCAGTTCGAGAGCGACGTGGTTTTCTACGGCCGCTTTCAACGCGAGGAAGAAGTCGGGCGCCGGCTCAACCATCCCGGCATCGTCAAGGTTCTCACGCCAAGAAAAAAGAGCCGCATGTACATCGCGATGGAATACATCGAAGGCGAGTCGCTGCGCGCGATGATACGGGAACCCCTGCCAGTTGAAAAAGCGCTCGCGCTCGCGGGGCAGTTGGCGGAGACGCTCGTGTATATGCACAGCGAAGGCGTGGTGCATCGCGATTTGAAGCCGGAAAACATCCTGGTGACGGCCGAGGGCCAGACCAAGATCATGGACTTCGGAATCGCGCTCGACGAATCCGCCCGGCGACTGACGTGGTCCGGGTTGTCGTCGACTATCGGCACTCCGGACTATATGGCGCCGGAACAGGTCAGCGGCCGGCGCGGCGATGTCCGCACCGATATTTATTCGCTGGGCACGATTCTCTACGAGATGTTGACCGGCCACCTGCCGTATTCGGGCCCCAATGTCTACAACGTGATGCGCGCCAAGACTGCGGAAGATCCGCAGCCCCCGACCGCGTTCAAGCCGGATCTCGATCCCAAGCTCGAGGAGATCGTGCTGCACGCGATCGAGCGCAATCCGCGCGACCGTTATGCGAGCGCGGGGCAGCTGCTCGAGGATCTGCGCGATCCGTCGCGCGTCGTACCGCAGAATCGTGCGCAACACCTCCATCCACGCAGCCTCGCGATGCAGAATTTGCGCCGCAGGCTTGGCTACGTGGCGTTTTTCACTTCGCTCATCGGGATATTTCTGTTTTTGATTTGGCTCGCAAACCGTTACCCGGCAGCGAAAACTCCTCCGCGCCGGTCATATCGAGGGCAGACGAGATGAAGCCGAGACGATCGCAACTCGGAGTGGTCGCCGCGGTTTTAGTTGCGCTGGCGCTGTTTGCGTTTCCGTTTATCGCACGGGCGCAAACCGCCGCATCGACCCCGCCGCTGGAAAATTCGCTGAACCTCGCGTGGCTGCTGATCGCCGGTTTCCTCGTGATGTTCATGCAACTCGGATTCGCGATGATCGAGACGGGATTCACGCGCTCCAAGAACGCGGTCAACACCATGGCGATGAACCTGATCATCTATCCAATCGGTATCATCGGTTTCTGGCTCACCGGCTATGCCTTCATGATGGGTGGCGTCGCGCACTGGCCTTCGCTCGGCACTGCCGCAATCGGCCATCATGAGTTGTCGCTCACGATCGGCGGCCATTCGTACGGCATCCTCGGCTTCAGCAAGTTCGCGTTGATCAACGTCAGCCGCGACCCCGCCAGCCTCGGCATGTTTCTTTTCACGCTGGTCTTCATGGACACCGCCGCCACCATTCCAACCGGCGCGCTGGCAGAGCGATGGAAGTTCAAGGCGTTCTTCATCTACGGAATTTTCATGTCGATGTTCCTGTACCCGTTGTACGGCAACTGGGTCTGGGGCGGAGGCTGGCTCTCGCAGCTCGGGGTTAACCTGGGCCTCGGCCACGGCCATCTCGATTTCGCGGGATCGTCGGTCGTGCACATGACCGGCGGAATGACCGCGCTCGCCGGCGCCTACATGGTCGGCCCGCGCATCGGAAAATTCCGGCGCGACGGCGCAATCGGAGCGTTGCCGGGACACAACCTGCCGATGGCCGTCAGCGGAACGTTGATCCTCGCGTTCGGATGGTTCGGTTTCAACTGCGGCTCGACTCTCGCCGCAACGGATCCGCGCATCGCGATCATTGCGGTGAACACGATGCTCTCATCGGCCGCCGGAGCACTCGCGTCATTGCTGTACCTTTGGCATCGCTACAACAAACCCGACATCGCGATGGCCTGTAACGGCCTGCTGGGCGGACTTGTTGCAATCACAGCGCCGTGCGCCTTCGTGACGCCCGCGGCCGCCGTTTTGATCGGCACGGTTGCCGGACTGCTGGTGGTGTGGGCGGTGCTCGAGCTTGAGCGACGTTATCGGATCGACGATCCGGTCGGCGCGGTCGCTGTGCATGGCGCGTGCGGAATATGGGGTGCGCTCGCGCTCGGTCTTTTCGCCGACGGCACTTACGGCGACGGATGGAACGGCGTCGCGGGGCCAGTGACCGGTTTGCTCTACGGCGATGTAGGCCAATTCTTCGCTCAGTTGATCGGCGTGACGGTGAACATCGTGGTCGTATTCGGACTGGCGATGCTGTTCTTCAAGATCGTCGAGCGCACAATCGGCAATCGAGTGCTGGTGGAAGTTGAATGGTCAGGACTCGACGCGCTCGAGATGGGGAGCGACGCCTATCCGCATTCGTAGTTAAAATCCCGGCGCCGTTTGGTCGGGAACATACGCGCATGTCGCATCTCGAAGGTGCGAAGTCGTTGGTGGAGAAGCGCGCCGCGAACTTTAAGGCGAGTAGTAGCTCGCCGAATCGCACCTAGCCGCAAAGACCGACGCGCCTCGGCAAGCGGTCTTTGATGCCTAAAAGCTCCTCATGTGCGTAGGCATTCGGCAGGACCGCCCTATGTTTCAACGGCCGAGCAGCCTTGCACTTAATAAACAGTTGTTTTATTTATCTGAAACCTTATAAACACTTGACACAATTTTGCTTTCCCTCTATCTTCATCGACACTCGTCGAGGATAACCTTATGAAATTCGGTGGAGATTCCCCCGAACTTGATGCTATTGACCTGCAGATTATCAGCCTGCTGCAGGAACACGGCAGGATTCCGCTCGTCAAACTCGGAGAGCAAGTCGGGCTCTCGGCGCCTTCGGTCAACGAACGCGTCAAGAAACTCGAGGACAGCGGCGTCATTATCGGCTACCACGCCACCGTCGATGCGACGCGTCTCGGCAAGGACGTCACAGCGTTTATCGGTGTCTCGATTGCGCATCCGAAAACGATTTCGCTGTTCGAGGAATCCGTCGCACTGCTCGACGACGTTCTCGAATGCCATCACGTCACCGGTCAGCACACGCTCATGATGAAAGTCAAAACCGAGAACACTTCGTCGCTCGAGCGGCTCATCAGCACGATCCGCTCGATCGAGGGAGTGGCACGGACGGAGACGATGGTGGTGCTGTCGACGCATACTGAGCGCGGGTTGATTTCGCCGCGCACCAATGGCGACGCGAGCGAGCCGGTCAACGGCAGAAGGCATCGCCATGCCTCCGCGAAATCTGCGCCCCCGGATCCAAGGCGGGTGTCATGATGCATAACTATCGAAGCATTCCGAAAAAGCAGGGCCTCTACGATCCCGCCCATGAGCATGACGCGTGCGGCGTCGGCTTTGTCGTCAACATCAAGGGCGATCGCTCGCATGACATCGTCGTCAAGGCGCTGCAGGTGCTCGACAACCTGACCCATCGCGGCGCATGCGGATGCGATCCGCGCACGGGCGACGGCGCCGGAATCCTGATGCAGATTCCGCACGAGTTTTTCGCGAGCGAAGCGGCGCGGCTCGGCTTCAGGCTTCCCGCGCCCGGCGAGTACGGCGTGGGCCAGGTCTTTCTGCCGCTCGACGCGGTCAAGCGCAGAGAGTGCGAGGACGCGTTCGAGAGAATTGTCAACGAGGAAGGTCAGCGGCTGCTCGGATGGCGCGACGTGCCGGTGGTCGAATCCGAGTGCGGTGAAATCGCGCGGCGCGGGATGCCCGCGATTCGCCAGGTCTTCATTGCGCGCGGCCCCGACCTGGCCGACGCCGAGGCGCTCGAGCGCAAGCTCTACGTAATTCGCAAGCGCGCGACGACCGAAGCGGAAAACCTTGGACTGTTCGATCCGGAATTATTTTATTTCTGCAGCCTGTCGGCGCTGACCGTGGTCTACAAGGGTCAGTTGATCTCGACCCAGATTCCTCTGTTCTTCCCCGACTTGCGCAACAGTGCCGTAAAGACTGCGCTCGCGATGGTGCATCAGCGCTTCTCGACCAACACGTTCCCAAGCTGGGACCGCGCGCATCCGTATCGCTTCATGTCGCATAACGGCGAGATCAACACGCTGCGTGGCAATATCAATTGGATGGTCGCGCGCGAGAAGCTTTTTTCTTCGCCGCTGTTCGGCGACGACATCAAGAAGCTGTTGCCGATCGTCGAGCCCAACGGCAGCGACTCCGCGACCTTCGACAATTGCCTCGAGCTGCTGATTCGCACCGGCCGTTCGCTGCCCCATGCCGTGATGATGATGATCCCGGAAGCGTGGCAAAACGATCCGCAGATGAGCGACGCCAAGCGCGCGTTTTATCATTTTCACTCCTGCATGATGGAGCCGTGGGACGGCCCCGCGTCGATCGCATTCACCGACGGCATCCGGATCGGCGCGGTGCTCGATCGCAACGGGCTCCGGCCGTCGCGCTACACGGTGACCAAGGACGGGCTGGTCGTGATGGCGTCGGAGACGGGAGTCCTCGACATCGCGCCGGAGAACGTGGCGCACAAAGGGCGGCTGCAGCCGGGCAGGATGTTTCTGATCGACACGGCGCTCGGCCGAATCGTGCAGGACGAAGAGATCAAGGAGTCGATTGCGGCACGACAGCCGTATCGCACCTGGCTCGACCGCAGTCTGGTCACACTCGAGTCGTTACAGGAAGTGAGCGGCGCGCCCGCAGTTGACGGCTTCGAAGACGACGAGCTGCTCAAGCAGCAGCAGTCGTTCGGCTACACGATCGAGGATCTCAAAATGATCCTCGCGCCGATGGCGACTAACGGGCAGGAGCCGGTCGGCTCGATGGGCACCGATACGCCGCTTGCGGTTCTGTCGAACAAACCGCAGCCGCTTTACAACTACTTCAAGCAGTTGTTCGCGCAGGTGACGAATCCGCCGATCGATCCGATTCGCGAGGAGCTGGTGACCTCGACCGAAACGACGATCGGCGCCGAGGATAATCTGTTCGAGGAATCCGCGCGCCATTGCCGCCAGCTTCAACTCAAGCAGCCGATCCTCACCAATGAAGAACTCGAAAGGATCAAGCGGCTCGACGTCGACGGTCTGCGCACGATCACGCTTCCGACCTTGTACCGCGTCGAGGACGGCGAAGCCGGACTTCGCAGCGCGCTCGACGCACTCTGCCGCGGCGCCTCTGAAGCGATTAAATCCGGCTACACGATAATCGTGCTTTCCGATCGCGGCGTGAACGCGGAGTACACCGCAATCCCGGCGCTGCTCGCGACCGGCGCCGTGCATCATCATCTGATCCGTGAAGGGACGCGCACCCGCGCGGGTCTGGTCGTCGAGTCGGGCGAGCCCCGCGAGGCGATGCACTTTTGCCTGCTGGTCGGCTACGGCGCGGGCGCCGTCAACCCATATCTCGCGTATGCGACGATGGCTGGGATGATTCGCGACGGCCAGCTCAAGGACATCGACGAAGACACCGCGGTTCACAACTTCGTCAAGGCGGTCGGCAAGAGCATCACGAAAGTCGCGTCCAAAATGGGGATCTCGACGACGCAAAGTTATCGCGGTGCGCAGATCTTCGAGGCGATAGGGCTGTCGCAGGACGTGATCGACAAGTACTTCTCGTGGACCCCGTCGCGCGTAGCCGGTATCGGCCTCGACGCGATCGCGCGCGAGACCGCGGCGCGTCACAACTACGCGTTCAAGGTGGCGGCGAACCTCGACGGCGCTCTCGATGTCGGCGGCCAGTACCAGTGGCGCCGCGCGGGCGAGTTCCACATGTACAACCCGAACACGATCGCGCGTTTGCAGCACTCGGTGCGATCGGGAAATTTCCGGCTGTTCAAGGAGTACACCAAGGCGGTTGACGAGCAGAGCCGCTCCCTCGCCACGCTGCGCTCGCTGCTCAAGTTCAATTCCAATCGGCCGCCTGTGCCGCTCGAGGAAGTCGAGCCGGCGACCGAGATCGTCAAGCGCTTCAAGACCGGCGCGATGTCGTTCGGCTCGATCGGCAAGGAGGCGCATGAAAATCTCGCCATCGCGATGAACCGCATCGGCGGCAAGAGCAACACCGGCGAGGGCGGCGAGGATCCCGCGCGGTTCGTGCGCGACGCCAACGGCGACTTCCGCCGCAGCGCGATCAAGCAGGTCGCCTCGGCGCGCTTCGGCGTCACCAGTCATTACCTGGTCAACGCCGACGAACTCCAGATCAAGATGGCGCAGGGCGCCAAGCCGGGAGAGGGCGGCCAGCTTCCCGGCCACAAGGTTGACGATTTCATCGCGAAGATTCGCTACTCGACGCCCGGAGTGGGACTGATTTCTCCACCGCCGCATCACGACATCTATTCGATCGAAGATCTCGCGCAGCTGATCCACGATCTTAAAAATTCCAACAACCGCGCGCGGATCAGCGTTAAACTGGTCGCCGAAGTTGGCGTCGGCACTATCGCGGCCGGAGTTGCGAAGGCTAAGGCCGACGTTGTGTTGATTAGTGGTTACGACGGCGGCACGGGAGCGTCTCCCTTGCAATCGATCAAGCACGCGGGAATTCCATGGGAGCTCGGACTCGCCGAGACACAGCAGACCCTGGTGATGAACGGTCTGCGCGGACGCATCCACGTCGAGACCGACGGGCAACTCAAGACGGGCCGCGACGTCGCGGTCGCCGCGCTTCTCGGCGCAGAGGAATTTGGTTTCGCGAGCGCCGCGCTGGTCGCCTCGGGATGCATCATGATGCGTGTCTGCCATCTCAACACCTGTCCGGTCGGCATCGCGACGCAGGATCCCGTGCTCCGCGAAAAGTTCACGGGCAAGCCCGAGCACGTGGTGAACTTCATGATGTTCATTGCGGACGAGCTGCGCGAATACATGGCGCAGTTGGGGTTCCGCACGCTGGCCGAAATGGTCGGCCACGTCGAATGCCTCGACGCCAACGAAGCGATCGCGCATTGGAAAGCGCGCAACGTCGATCTGGCAAATATTCTTCGGCGTCCCGACGTAGGCCCCGACGAACCGCTGCACTGTGTCGAGTTGCAGGATCACGGCCTCGACAAGGCGCTCGATAATCAGATTATCGAGCTCTCAAAGGACGCACTCGAGCATCGCAAGCCGGTCGAAATTAATCTTCCGATTCGGAACGTGAACCGCACCGTTAGCACGATGCTGTCGGCGGAAGTATCGCGGCGCTTCGGCGCGGAAGGGCTGCCGCCGTACACGAT
Organism: uncultured delta proteobacterium; assembly: GCA_963850125.1. GTDB lineage: Bacteria > Desulfobacterota > Binatia > Binatales > Binataceae > Binatus. Next base: position 342,820 of record CAWKKB010000011.1, read on the forward strand.
TCAAATTCATCTCAAGGGTTCCGCCGGCCAGAGTTTCGGGTCGTGGCTGGCGCCGGGAGTTGCGCTCCATCTCGAGGGCGACGCCAACGACTACTGCGGCAAGGGACTGTCGGGCGGGTTCATGTCGGTGCGTCCGCCAAAAGAGGCGACGTTCAAGGCTGAGGAGAACATCATCATCGGCAACGTCGCGCTCTACGGCGCGACCGGCGGCGAGGCGTTCTTCCGCGGCGTGGCCGGCGAGAGATTCGCCGTGCGCAATAGCGGCGCGCACGCTGTCGTCGAGGGCGTCGGCGATCACGGATGCGAGTACATGACCCGTGGGTTGGTCGTGGTGCTCGGCAAGACCGGCCGCAACTTCGCAGCCGGGATGAGCGGCGGCGTCGCGTACGTGCTCGACGAGGACGGCTCGTTCGCGTCCCATTGCAACCCTGGAATGGTCGAGCTGGGCGCGGTCAGCAACCAGGACGAGCTGAAGCAGTTGCACGCGCTGATCGTGCGGCATCAGCAGTACACGGAGAGCGAGGTCGCGCGGAGAATCCTTGCCAAGTGGGATGACTATACAAAGAAGTTTGTAAAAGTATTGCCGACTGAGTATCGGATGGTGCTCGAGCGGCAGCATCTCAACATGGACTCCGATCTCGCGCGGCTGGCCGCGGTTTAGCCGAGTGAGTAATCGATTGACTAATCAGACTTGACCTGGGACTGAGAGATTCGATGGGCAAGATCACGGGCTTCATGGAGATCAATCGCGAGACTCCTTCGCGGCGTCCGGTCGGCGAACGCTTGAAGGATTGGCGCGAATTCGATCTCAAGATGCCCGAAGAGAAGCTGCGCGCGCAGGGCGCACGCTGCATGGATTGCGGAATTCCCTTCTGCCACAAGGGTTGCCCGCTCGGGAACATCATTCCCGACTGGAACGATCTCATCTACCGGGGCAGATGGCGCGAGGCGATCGACCGGCTGCATTCGACCAACAACTTTCCAGAATTCACCGGCAGAATCTGTCCCGCACCGTGTGAAGAAGCCTGCGTCCTCAATATCAACAACGATCCCGTCACGATCAAATTGATCGAGAAGAACATCATCGATCACGCATGGGCGGAAAAGTGGATCGCGCCGCTGCCGCCCGCACGGAAATCGGGAAAGCGCGTCGCAGTCGTCGGCTCAGGACCGGCAGGACTGGCCTGCGCGCAGCAACTCACGCGCGCCGGACATTCGGTGACGCTCTACGAGCGGTCGGATCGCGTCGGCGGTTTACTCACTTACGGGATCCCGGACTTCAAGCTGGAAAAGTGGATTGTCAACCGGCGGGTCGAGCAGATGAAGGCCGAGGGCCTCGAGATTGTCACCAACTGCCGCGTCGGCCTCGACCTCCACGCCGACGAGATGCGCTCTAAGTACGACGCGATCGTGCTCACGATGGGCGCCACTAAACCGCGTGACCTGCCGATCCCGGGACGCGATCTCAAGGGAATCCATTTCGCGATGAACTTCCTGCCGCAACAGAACAAACGCAACTTCGGCGACGCGCTCGATCCGGCGGCGGAAATCACGGCCAATGGAAAGCGCGTGGTAATTCTCGGTGGCGGTGACACGGGTTCGGACTGCCTGGGCACCTCGAATCGCCAGGGCGCGATCGTCGTGCATCAGTTCGAGTTGCTGCCGATGCCGCCGGAGAAGCGTACCGCCGAAATGCCGTGGCCTGACTGGCCGATGATCATGCGCACCTCGAGTTCGCACGAAGAAGGTGTGCAGCGCGACTGGAGCGTGAACACGAGCAGGTTCTCCGGCGAAAACGGCGCGGTGAAAAAACTCCACGGCGTGCGGCTCAACTGGAAGCATGACAGCGGACGGATGGTGATGGAGCAAATTGCGGGCACCGATTTCGTGATCGAGTGCGACCTCGTGCTCCTCGCGCTCGGATTCCTGGGCCCCGAGCCCGACGGCATAATCTCGGAGCTCGGTCTCAAGCTCGACCCGCGCAGCAACGTGCAGTGCGAGAACTACATGTCGAGCGTGCCGGGAGTTTTCGCGGCCGGCGACACGCGTCGCGGGCAATCGCTGGTGGTGTGGGCGATATGGGAGGGGCGCGAAGCCGCGCGCGCGGTCGACGCGTACCTGATGGGCGAGACTTTCCTGCCGTCGAGTCCTGAACTCTAATCGCTGCGTTGCTGTGAGAGGAGGCGACGATGATTCGCCTGTATGATTACCTGCCGTCGGGCAACGGCTACAAGGTTCGCCTGTTGCTGACGCAGCTCGGAGTTCCCTTCGAGCGAATCGAACTCAATATCGTCAAAGGGGAGACTCGTACGCTGGAATTTCTTCGCAAATTTCCCAACGGCCGAATTCCCGCGGTCGAGCTGGACGAGGGCAAACTGTTGTTCGAGTCGAACGCGATCATCTCTTACTTTGCGGAGGGCACACCGTTCATGCCGGCCGATCGTTTTCGACGCGCGCAGGTTTTTCAATGGCTCTTTTTCGAGCAATACAGTCACGAACCGTACATCGCGAGCGTGCGCTACCTGGTGATGCATCCTGATTTGCAAGATCCTCGCCGCGCTATTGTCGATACGATGATGCGCCCGCGCGGATACGATGCGCTCGGCGTGATGGAAGGGCACCTGAAGTCGCGCGAATGGTTTGTCGGCGAGCGCTACTCAGTCGCGGATATTGCGCTCTATGCCTATACGCACGTCGCCGACGAAGGTGCTTTCGATCTGGCAGGCTTTCCGCGAATTCGCGCGTGGCTTGAACGGGTGAAGTCCGAGCCCAGGCACATTCCGATCACCCAGGGCTGAATATCAGCGGCGCAGGCCCATCGCGTCGAGCTTGCGAATCACCCATTCAACACGATCCTCTCCCCAGAACGGTTCGTCGTCCACGATGAAGGTTGGCACGCCGAAGACCTTGTCGCGGTCGGCCTCGGCGAAGCACGCATCCAGATCGGAGCGCGCATCGGTGTCGGCATAGCGAAGAAAGCCGGCGGGATCGAGGCCGACTTCTGCAACGATCGCTGAAATCGCGTCGCGGCTTTCTACATCGAGTTCCTGTTTCCAAAATCGTTCGAACACGCGATCCGAGTACGGCCGGAACTTACGATTCTTCGCGGCGTAGAGACCACCATAGAAAGCCAGCCGCGCGCTGAAAATCTTTTTCGGCGGATAGACGACGAGCCCGCGCTCCTTCGCGATTCGGCGCGCGTCGATATACAGATACCGAACCTTGCGCCGGTCGGCGTCCTCGCGATCGAGCGGGCCGTAAACTTTTCGGATGTTCACCCCGTACGGGATGAAACGCACGCGCACGCTGTGAGACTCCTCGAGGTCGTAGGCGGGCTGCATCGCAAGGTAGGAGTACGGACTCGTGTATGCGAAGTAGAGTTTGACTTGCTGCAGCATCACTCCGACGCCATGGCAAGGAAGTCGGCGAGGTGTACGACTTTGATTTTCGAATTGCGGCGGCGGAGTTCGGCGGCAATTTGAAACTCGCAACCGGGATTTGCCAGCACGACGTAGTCGGCACCTGTCGCGACGATATTGTCGGCTTTGCGGCGCGCCAGGTCACGTGCCATTGCGGGTTCGGTCAAGTTGTACGAACCGGCTGAGCCGCAGCAGAGATCGGACTCCGCCAACTCGACGATCGTCACGCCCGGAATTGAAGCTAGCAATTTGCGCGGCGCTTCGCGCACCGCGAGTCCATGCGCGAGATGACACGCGTCGTGATAAGTGATGCGGCATCGCAATTCACGCTTTGGATTCGCGTGCGCGTCGAGCAGCAAGGAACTCAGGTCTCGAACTTTCGAGGACACCGCGCGCGCGTCTTCGGCGTATTCCGGTTCGTCTCGAAGCAGGTCGTCATATTCAGCGATCGCCACCGAGCATCCCGACGCGGCCGACACGACCGCGTCGGCGCCGGAGTTCTTCAGCGCGCGAACGTTAGCGCGGGCGAAATCGCGAGCGCGGGCGGCGTTGCCCAAATGCAGGTCGAGGGCTCCGCAGCATGAGGTCGGCGCAAGTTGGACGACGCGATATCCGGCGGCGGCGAGGAGATGCTCACTGTTCAGATTTTCGGAATTCGCGAGCACCTGCGCGACGCATCCGTGGTGCACCACGACAGTCGGTGCGTCGGCGCGCGGCGCATTTGCGGTCTCCATGCCGAGCGGGCGCGAGTTCGCTTCGAGCGACGGAAGTAGATCGAGCCAATCGCGAATCGTGCGCGGCATGATGGCTCTGAGAGCCGGTCTGAGACCAATGCGATCGACGAGCCTGAGCGGTGCGAGCAGCGCACGGAGTCGATCCGGGTATGGGAAAATCGCGCTGACGGCGCGCCGCTTCAGTCGATCGGCGAAACCGCGGCTATGATTGCGCTCGACGAACGAGCGAGCACCTTCGATCAAGCGACCGTAGTGAACGCCGGAAGGACAGGCGGTCTCGCAACCGCGGCATCCCAGGCACAGATCGAGGTGTCGCGCGACGTCGTCGTCGAGATCAATGCGCCCCTCGGCTAGCGACTTCATCAGATAGATTCGGCCTCGCGGCGAATCCATCTCGCATCGTGTTACAACGTATGTCGGACACGCCTCGGCGCACAGCCCGCAGTGAACGCAATCGAACAGCAGGTCGTATTCGCAAACGTCGCGAACCGGATTCAGGGATGTAGCGCCCGGCTCGGGCATCAGATTCCTCCGACGAAACATTCAGGGTTGAAGATCCCGGCAGGATCGAAGGCCGTCTTCAATCGCCGCATGAGCGCGAGTTCGCCGTCGTTGGGAGTATCGAAATATTCCAGCGACTCACGAATAGCGGGCGCGGCGGCGAGCAGTCGAAGATTACCGCGCGCCGAATGTGCGGCACCGCGCCATCGCGCAACGGTTTTCGCCGCGACTTCGGCCGTGAGTGTTTCGGTCGGGACAATCTGGGCCACGCCGGAACCCGCGTGGGCGTGAAATTCAGTTTCAGTGCCGCAGGTGTCGATTGCTCGTGCGAGGAATGCGGGTTGGACCGCTATTTGAGCGGACAAAGGAATCGAATAAAAGTCGAGGTCGCGTAATTGCTCGTAGCTCCTGAGCGCGCTATCACCGTCTAGAATATCGCCGCCCGCGCCGATCAAATCGCGAATTCGTTCGGCCTGGTAGCCGATTTCGAGTGGACTTCCGGAGAAACCGGCCAGAAGGAGAAACTCAGTGGCATAATTGAAGGGCGCTGCGAGCGCTGGACTGAGTATATCCAGATTACTCAGTGGAAGTGCGTCATTGAGTATTCGGGCCGCGGCAAACGCATCAGCCGCGCGCGCATAAGGAATCAGCGCGAGACAGTACTCGGGAGGAACGGGACGGACTTTGAACGTCACCTCAGTCACTATTCCAAGAGTTCCGAACGAACCGCCCATCAGTTTCATCAAATCATAACCGGCGACGTTTTTGACCACGCGACCACCGCCGTGAACGAGGGCGCCGCCGTGACCGACGAAGCGGACTCCAATCAGCAGGTCGCGCGAGGTGCCCTCGGAGAGGCGCAAAGGCCCGGAATGCGAGGCGCAAACTAACGAGCCGAGAGTTGTAATCGCAGGATTGCACGGATCGACGGGAAATCGCTGGCCGGATGCCGTCATCGCGGCGTTCAGCGCGGCGACGGTGATTCCCGATTCCGCGACAACCGTCATGTCGTGTGGTTCGTGCGCGACGATTCGCGCGAGACGCGCCATCGAGATACCGAGCGCGACAGGCGAACGCCTGATTCCAGCGAGCGAGCGAGCCGCGCCAACAGGAGCGAGCGCGATTCGATCGGCTTCGCACATGCGCACGATCTCGCAAATTTCTTCGACCGAAGCTGGCTCGACGATCGTATCAGCGGCGCGCGCTTCGGTCTCGCTTGGTGCCCGGACGCAGCCAGCGCCGACGATCGCCTCGAGACGGGATGCGAGATTTGAAGGCGGAGTGGCAGCCACGATTTTGCTGCGGCGACTAGATCGGCACCTGGCGACGCGGCGCGGCGACCTCGACGCATGCGCCGGGCTGCGGGATCACCTTGCCGGGATTCGATCGCTCCATCGGATCGAACACGTGGCGCAACTCGGTCATGACGCGCAGATCGTCGGGCGTGAACATCAGCGCCATCTCACCAATTTTCTCGACACCGATCCCGTGCTCGCCGGTGAGGCTGCCACCCATCTCGATGCAGGCTTTGAGAATTTCGTGTCCCGCATCGATTGCGCGGCGGACCTGATCAGGTTCGCGCTCGTCGTAGAGAATTACCGGATGCAGATTGCCATCGCCGGCGTGGAAAACATTACCGATACGCAAGTCGTAACGGCGGCTGACGTCGGCGATCACGCGTAAAATGCGCGGCAAGCAGGTTCGCGGCACGACACCGTCCTGGGTCGCGTAGTTCGGCGCGAGCCGCCCGACAGCTCCGAAAGCGCGTTTGCGCGCCTTCCACAAAAGCGCGCGCTCAGCCTCGTCCCGCGCGAGCCTTACGCTTGACGCACCGGCTGCACCCACAGTCTTTGCAACCTCATCAGCGTATGCCGTTAGTCCAGCCTCGAGACCTTCGAGCTCGATGATGAGTACAGCGCCCGAGTCGAGCGGCAGTCCGACATGGAACGCCTCTTCGACGGCTTGAATTATCAGCTGGTCCATCATCTCGAGCGCGGCCGGCACAAGGCCCGACGCGATGATCATCGACACGGCGCGCGTCGCGGTGTCGACGTCGGGAAAGGTGGCGAGCAGGGTGCGATGATTTTCGGGCTCGCGCATCAGCTTGAGCGTTGCGCGCGTGACGATTCCTGTGGTGCCCTCTGCGCCGACGACAGCGCCGACTAAATCATACCCGCATCGTTCTTCAGATGGTCCGCCGAGCTCGACGACTTCGCCATCGGGCAGAACGAGCTCGAGCCCGATCACATGATTGGTGGTCACTCCATATTTCAAAGTATGCGGGCCGCCGGAATTCTCGGCGATGTTGCCGCCGATCGTGCACGCAACCTGCGACGACGGATCGGGTGCGTAGAAATATCCTTTCGACTTGACCGCATTGGTGACGTGCAGATTGACGACCCCGCTCTCGGCCACCACGCGCCGATTGTCCAGATCGATCTCGACGATCCGGTTCATCCTCGAAGTGCAAATCATCGCGGGCGCATTCAGCGGAAGGCATCCGCCGGAAAGGCCGGTGCCAGCCCCGCGCGGAACGAATGCAATACCGCGGCGATGGAGCGCGGCGAGGACGGCGCTCAACTGCGAAGTCGTGCGCGGCAGCAGCAGCACGTCGGGAGCGCTTTTTTCGACGGTCCATCCGTCGCACTCGTAAACCTTCAGCTCAGTCGCGCGCGAGACTATTCCATCGTCGCCCAGAATTTCGCGAAGCTGGTCGAGAAGTTTGCGATCGACGGTGCTCATTTCAATTTTTACCGTGCGTCAATTCCCAGCAGCACTCTACCACGAGCAGCGCTTCTGCGGTTGACCCTTCGCGGACATAATAGCAAGGTTCGATTTGTTTTCAGGAAAGAGACATCGAGTCGGATTGCCGTTTCCGGGACAACTGAAGGAGAAAAGAAAGTGGATTCATTTCCAGAACTTAGGCCAGCGGCGCGGATTCTGCTCGGTCCGGGGCCGTCGAACGTAAATCCTCGCGTCATGAAAGCGATGGCGTCGCCGGTCGTGGGACATCTCGACCCCGATTTTCTGAAAGTGATGGAGAATATAAAACGCCTGCTGCGCATCGTATTCCGCACGCAGAACGAGATCACGTTTCCCGTCTCGGGGACAGGTTCCGCGGGAATGGAGACGGTGATGGCGAACCTTGTCGAAGACGGCGACGAGGTGGTGGTCGGAGTCAACGGCGCGTTCGGAACGCGGATGGCGGAAGTTGCGTCGCGAATGGGCGCCAAGGTTCACAAGGTCGAGGCGGATTGGGGAACGATCATCGAGCCGGCGAAAGTCGCGGCGGCGTTGAAGGCGGCTAAGAATCCGAAGCTGGTCGCTGTGGTTCATGCGGAGACTTCAACCGGGATCCATCAGCCGATTGAAGAAATTGCGGAGCTGGCGCATAGACACGACGCGATGATGGCGATCGACGCGGTGACATCGCTCGCGTGCGTGCCGGTCGAGATTGACAACTGGGGAATCGACGCGTGTTACAGCTGCACGCAGAAGGGAATCGGTGCGCCGCCCGGTCTGTCGCCGGTAACTTTCAGCGCGCGCGCGATGGAGTCGGTGCGCAAACGCAAGACCAAGTGTCGCTCATGGTACTTCGACGTTGCATTAATCGAGCAGTACTGGGGACCGGACCGGCTGTATCATCATACAGCGCCGATCACGATGAACTACGCGCTCTACGAGGCGCTACGGATCGTCGTCGAGGAAGGATTGGAGGCGCGATGGCGGCGGCATCGCATCAACGCGGCTGCATTCCAGGCCGGAGTGCGCGCGATGGGTCTGCAGCTCGCGGCGCAGGAAGGTTACCGGTTGCCGCAGCTGACAACGATCGCAGTGCCGGAGGGAATCGACGACCTGAAGGTGCGGGCGGAACTGTTGCGGCTCTTCAATATTGAAATCGCGGCCGGGCTCGGACCGCTCAAGGGCAAGATCTGGCGCGTCGGCCTGATGGGTGAAGGTTCCCGTCGCGAGAACGTGATGCTGGCGCTGAACGCGCTCGAGGAAATTCTCGCCTCAATGGGATTTGAAATAGCGCGGGGCAGGGCGCTGACCGCCGCCGACGATTCTTACAGTGCGGAGGGGACGGGTGCGGGCGAGCCGCCCGCGGAAGCACCATGAAGATGTACGACTTCACGCTCGCACCGAGTTCGCGAAGAGTCAGGATCTTCCTCGCGGAGAACGGGATCGAGGTCGATCTGGTGCAAGTCGATATCATGCGCAATGCGATCGCACGCCCGAATTCTGCAAGAAGAACCCATTCGGCTCTCTGCCGATTCTCGAGCTCGACGACGGCAGTTGTCTCTCTGAGAGCGTCGCGATTGCCACTACTTCGAGGAAATCCGGCCGGAACCGCCGCTGTTCGGTGTGGGCGCGCGCGAGAAAGCGATCGTCGAGATGTGGAATCGAAGGATCGAGCTCGAAATCTTTGCGCCCGGTCGGTCATGTATGGTCGCACCTGAGTAAGGTTTCTGAAGGGCGCGGGCGACGAATACTGGAATTCGGCGAGATTCAGAAGCGCGCGGCCATCGAGCGAATCGCGTGGCTGGATTCGGAGCTTGAGAATCGCGAATTCATCGCCCGCGACAGGTACTCCATCGCGGACATCACGACTCTATGTATGATCGATTTTGCGCGGACGGTCGACATCCGAATTCAACCGGAACAAACGAACCTGGCACGATGGTATAGTAACATTGCTTCGCGACCGAGCGCGAAAGCATAGTCAGTGACTATTGTAGAATAGTCACTCCATTAGCTACTCTTCCGGATCCTCGGCGTCACCCTTGCCATTGGATCCATTGCCGTTGGTTTCATCGTCGTCGCGCTCGGCCATCCCGGCCACCGCTCGGACGCGTTCCACGCCGTCGAGCCGTACCAGATGAACGCCCTGCGCGTTGCGCCCAGTGAGCCGGACAGTCTTGACCGCCAGTCTAATTATTTTGCCGCTATCGGTTATCAGCATCACCTGGTCGTCGGTGCCAACCTGGCGGACACTGATTACCTTGCCGGTCTTGTCGGTCACGTTCATCGTGATTACGCCTTTGCCGCCGCGATGCGTTAGCCGGTAGTCTGAGGCAGGCGTGCGTTTGCCGTAGCCGAGTTCCGAGACCGTGAGCAGGGTTTCGTCGTCGCGCACGGTGGACATCGAAACGACTTCGTCCTCGACCAGTCTGACCGTCTTGCCATCCTTGACGGGTTGCGACTCGAGCTCCATGCCGACGACGCCGCCGGTCGCGCGGCCCATCGGGCGCGCCTCTTCTTCCTTGAACCGTATCGCCTGTCCCTCGCGCGTCGAAAGCACGATTTGCTGGTTGCCGTCGGTGATTCGCACATCGACGAGCGTGTCGCCGTCTTCGAGATTGATCGCGATGATTCCGGTCGAGCGGATATTTTCGTATTCATCGAGCGCCGTCTTCTTCACGCGGCCGCGGCGAGTCGAGAAGAAGACAAACTTGCCAGCGATTTCGCGCGGTACCGGAACGAATGCGGACAGCGTCTCGTCATTGGCAAGACTCAGCAAATTGGCGATAGAGCGTCCCTTGGCGGCGCGCCCGCCTTCGGGCAGCTCGTAGGCCTTTAGCTCGTAAACCTTGCCGGCACTGGTGAAGAACAGCAGGCGGTCGTGGGTCGAGACGCGCTCGAGATGCTCGACGAAATCCTCTTCGGTGGTGGTCGCGCCAATTTTGCCGCGGCCGCCGCGCTTTTGCGTGCGATACAGTGAGAGCGGGGTACGCTTGATGTAACCGCCGTGCGTGACGGAGACGAGGACATCTTCTTCGACGATCAGATCCTCGACCGAGAACTCACCTTCCGCTTCGACTATCTGGGTGCGGCGCGGATCGGCGAATTCTTTTTTTATTTCGTCGAGCTCGCCCGCGATCAGCTTCAACAGTTCTTTTTCGTCAGCGAGAATTTTCTTGTAGCCCGCGATAAGAGCGACGGTCTCCTTGTGCTCGGTTTCTATCTTGTCGCGCTCGAGCGAAGTCAGACGCCGCAGCGTGAGATCCAGGATCGCTTGCGCTTGCAACTGCGAGAGGCCGAATTGCTTCATCAGGCCTGAGCGTGCGGTCTCGGCGTCCTTCGATCCGCGAATCAGCTTGATGACTGCGTCGAGATTCTTGAGTGCGATCAGCAAGCCGTCGAGGATATGGAGCCGCGCTTCCGCTTCCTTCAACTCGAACCGCGTGCGCCGCGTGAGGACAATTTTGCGATGCTCCAGGAACGCGACCAGCATCTGCAGGAGCGTCATCTCCTTGGGCCGGCCCTCGTGGATGCCGAGCAAAATAATGCCGTAGCCCTGCTGCATCTGGGTGAGCTTGTAGAGCTGGTTGAGCACGATGCGCGGTTCGGCGTCGCGCTTGAGCTCGATGACGACGCGCATTCCGTCGCGATCGGACTCGTCGCGGATGTCGCTGATGCCCTCGATGCGCTTGTCGTTGACCAGCTCGGCCATCCGCTCGATCATGCGCGCCTTGTTCACCTGATAAGGAATTTCGCGAATGATGATCGACGAGCGCGAGCTGCGCTTGTCGGTCTCGATGGCTGCCAGAGCGCGCATCGTGAGAGTGCCGCGGCCGGTGAGGTACGCCTGGCGAATCGCCTGGCGGCCGAGCAATTGTCCGCCGGTCGGAAAATCCGGGCCGGGAATTATATCGAGGATCTCCTCATGCGTGATGTTCGGTTTGTTGATCAACGCGAGCAGCGCGTCGCAAACCTCGCCGAGATTGTGCGGCGGGATATTGGTCGCCATCCCGACTGCGATGCCGTCTGAGCCGTTGACGAGCAGGTTGGGAAACTGCGCGGGCAGAATGTCGGGCTCCATGTGCGAGCCGTCAAAGTTCGGGACGAAATCAACCGTGTCCTTGTCGATGTCGGCGAGCATCCGCTCAGCCAGCCGCGTCAACTTACATTCGGTGTATCGATAAGCGGCGGGCGGGTCGCCATCGACGGATCCAAAATTTCCCTGGCCGTCGATCAGCAGGTAGCGGAGGCTGAACGGCTGCGCCATGCGAACCAGCGAATCGTAAACCGCCATGTCGCCGTGCGGATGGTATCGCGCGAGTACCTCGCCCACTACCGCGGCGCATTTGGTGTAGCGCCGGTTCGAGAGCAGCCCGGTACGGAACATCGCGTACAGGATGCGGCGGTGCACGGGCTTAAGGCCGTCGCGAATCTGCGGCAGCGCGCGCCCGATATTCACCGACATCGCGTAGTCCAGGTAGGACTGGCGCATGTCGTCTTCGATATTCAGCAGCGCGGGTTCGTTGCGATGCGGTTCGTTACCGTTCGTTTCAGCCATTTACGTTGAAGCTCCCACGAGTTCCGAGCACTCGTGCATTGAATTTTCGACTAGCCGCATTGCGGTTCGACCGCTGCCCACTCACGAATCTTGTGCAGCAATTTCTCGCGATGGAATTCGCGCCGATGCGGCAGCAGATCGTACGCGAACGAATCTTCGGGATGCGCAATGCTTTCGAGGTTCAGCGACACGCCCAGATTCTGCTCCGCGTCGCGCGCGTCACGCTCGCACACGGCGCAATTCGTCGCCATCACGCGGATTTCTTCGTGCAAGGATTCCCTCGATGACATGCGACGCATCCACGCTCGCGCATCAAAGTTGCGGCTCGTCAGATGTCGAGATTGCGGACGTTGAGCGCGTTCTCTTCGATAAACTGGCGCCGCGGCTCGACCACGTCGCCCATCAGCGTGCCGAAGATTTCCTCGGCCTCCTCGCGCGACGAAATCTGCACGCGCAGCATCGCGCGCGTCTCCGGGTTCATCGTGGTCTCCCAAAGCTGCCCCGGATTCATCTCGCCCAGCCCCTTGTAGCGCTGGATATCGACGCCCTTTTGCCCGGCCGCGAGCACAGCCTCCGCCATCGCCTTGAGCGTGTCGACAGTGGATTCGCCGTCGCCAACCTTCAGCTTGAACGGCGCCTTGATCGCTTCGAGCTCGGGGCCGAGCCGCCGAATCTCGCGCAGCTCCCCGCTATGCAACAGCGTCAGGTCGACCACCGTCGGCGGGGTCGCGCCGTTTTGCGAATGGCTGAAGACCGCGCGCCAATGCGCTTCACCGTCTGGCTCGAGCTTGTAGACCAGGTTGTCGTTCTTCGAATCCTTGCGAATCGCCTCGGCCATCTGCTTGGCCGCTTTCTCCGATTCGAAATTCTCGTCGCTGATCGTCTTCTCAGCCGCCAGCTTCGCGATCGTCGCGACTATCGAGCGCTCCTTCGAGCGCCGCTCGAGCGCCTCGTACATTTTTTCGTGGAATAGCGCTTTGCGCACGATCGTTTTCAACGACGCGCCCTTGAACTCGCGCGTATCCTTGCCTTTGCCCGCTTCGAACGTCACCGCCTCGGCGCCGAGGTCAGTCAGATAATCTTCCAGCGCCGTTTCGTCCTTGAGATAGCGCTCGGTCTTGCCCTTCTTCGCGCGGAACAGTGGCGGCTGCGCGACGTACAGATGACCGGCCTCGATAACTTCCATGAACTGCCGGAAAAAGAACGTCAGCAGCAGCGTGCGGATATGCGAGCCGTCGACGTCGGCGTCGGTCATGATCACGATCGTGTGATAGCGCAGCTTGCTCAGGTCCTTGTCGTTGCCGATTCCCATCCCGAGCGCTGTGATCAGAATGCGCAACTCCTGCGACGACAGCATTTTGTCGATACGCGCGCGCTCGACATTCAATATTTTTCCGCGCAGCGGCAGGATTGCCTGCGTCTTGCGATCGCGGCCTTCCTTTGCGGTCCCGCCTGCCGACGCGCCCTCGACCAGGTACAACTCGCTGAGCGCGGGGTCGCGCTCCTGGCAGTCCGCGAGCTTGCCCGGCAGCGAGCCCGAATCGAGAGCGCCCTTGCGCCGCACGAGCTCTTTGGCTTTGCGCGCGGCCTCGCGCGCGGTGGCAGCCTCGACCGCGCGCGCGACGATTTTCTTCGCTACCGGCGGCGTCTTCTCGAGGAATTCGCCGAGCTTCTCATTCACCAGACCCGACACTATTCCTTCGACTTCGGAGTTGCCGAGTTTGGTCTTGGTCTGGCCCTCGAACTGCGGCTCGGCGATCTTGATGCTGACGATGGCGGCGAGACCTTCGCGAGTGTCGTCGCCTTCGAGCCGCATGTCTTTATTTTTGAAAAGATTGTTCTTGGTCGCGTAGGTGTTGATCGTTCGCGTCAACGCGCCCTTGAGTCCCGACAGATGCGTCCCGCCCTCGGCGGTATGAATGTTGTTGGCGTAGGTGAAGATCACCTCATGGATCGCGTCGGTCCATTGCAGTGCGACCTCGACGTCGACGCCCTCGCGCACGCCTTTGAAGAAAATCACGTCGTGCAGCGCTTCGTTGCTCTTGCTGAGGGTCGCGACGTACTCCGCGATTCCGCCTTCGTAGTGGAACTCTTCGGTCTTGTTGATTCGCTCGTCGCGCAGCCTGATCCGCAGTCCCGCGTTGAGGTACGCCATCTCGCGCAGGTAGCGCGCGATAATTTCGTACTTGAACTTTACCTCGGGAAATATCTTCGAGTCGGGCGTGAAGGTGGTCTTGGTGCCTTTGCTGTTGGTGGCGCCGCGCTCCTCGACCTTCATTTTCGGAATCCCGCGCTCGTAGCGTTGAAAATAAATCTTGCCGTTCTTGTGAACTTCGACTTCGAACTCGTCGCTCAGCGCGTTGACCACCGACGCGCCCACGCCATGCAGTCCGCCCGAAACCTTGTACGCGCTCTTTTCGAATTTGCCGCCGGCGTGAAGCACCGTATGCACGACTTCCAGCGCCGATCGCTTTTCCGTCGGATGCATATCGACCGGGATGCCGCGGCCGTTGTCCTCGACCGAAATCCGATCGTCGCTCAGAATCACGACGTTGATCTCGGTGCAGTAACCCGCCAGCGCCTCGTCGACCGAGTTGTCCACGATCTCATTGACGAGATGATGCAGTCCGCGTTCGGCGGTGTCGCCGATGTACATCCCGGGGCGTTTACGAACCGCTTCGAGTCCCTCGAGAACCTTGATGGACTCGGCGCCATAGCCGTCAGACGATTGTTTATTTGCCATAGAAAAAGACGAGCGATGAACCACCTTTCCGCCGCACCACCGCCAGTAAAAATTGTATTTGTCTACGGCAAATAAGTAAAGGAATAAGTGGCCATTTCAAACGGAAATCAAACAGTATTTGACGACGATGCTTGTGGATAGGAAACAAGCCGAGCAGCGGGCATTTTCCACCTCCCCACGGTTTCGATCTATGAGCGTTTTATTAAAACTACTCAGTGCTCGTAACAGAACATCATTTTGCAAAATCGGATACCCACAGATCGCCCCCAAAAAGCGATCGAAATCAGGCCGATTTTGTCACTCGCAGACGCGTTGAATTCCGTCGAAAAATTGCCACCACATTTCGAGCGAGCGCTCGACTGCGGCCCACACTTTTGCGCGCTCGATTTCGCTCATCGGCGTGTGGCTCAGAATATTGTCGCCGACGTCGCTGTGATCGCGATCGGCAATTTCATGTACGTCGAAAAACGCGACCTGCTCCCGCGAAAGTCCGTAATGCTTTTCGAGTGCGCGCGCGAACGGCGCGAAGTTGCCCGGCACCTGGCCCTCCGCCGCGAGATTGATTGCGCCGATTCCCTCCGCGAACGAACGGTCCTTGGTCGAGAGCTCGAACCAGTCGATCAGCGCCGTGGTCGAGGGCAGCGCCTTGCCGTGGATCATGTCGTCGCGGCTGAGCCCAAGGCCAAGTCCGAGCCGGATGAACAATTCGGGATGCGGCGCGCTGCCGGAAATCTTGCCGGTCTCCTCTTCGTACAGGCTCTCCGCGAGCTTTACGCGCTCCTCGGCGTTGAAGCATCGCGAATGCAGCGCACTCAGCGCACGTGGGAATTCACGCACCTGCAGAAAAAACTGCGTGGCAAAGTTGCATAGCCCGGTCTGCGAGACCTTCCCGTCGGCGATTCGATGCCAAATCGGATGCCGCCCGAAAGAGCGCCGCTCTTTGACCATCGCGAAAATCTCGCGCACGAATCCATCATTCGCAGCCATGGCTGAACCTCATACCCGCGAATGTACGAGAGCGCGGATGTAATGTGAAGGGAAGTGCGCGTCGCAAGAATCGTATCGAAGCTATGCGCCCC
Source organism: uncultured delta proteobacterium (assembly GCA_963850125.1). Lineage (GTDB taxonomy): Bacteria > Desulfobacterota > Binatia > Binatales > Binataceae > Binatus. The sequence continues at coordinate 358,596 of CAWKKB010000011.1, forward strand.
GCGTTCGCGGCAGGGGTGACCCTGCACCCAACAAAAAGACGGGAGAAGATGCTTCATTTAACTGCCAGGCTGGGATCGGTTCCTGGAACGCAGTAGAAGCAGCGGTATAGGTCGGGCGAGTATCTCTGACCGGTTTTTCCGCCGGCCGATAGAAGGGCTTTCGTTACTCGTTTCATATGTTTGGTGCACTCAGCCTGGGTGGCATACCTTCCCCAGACTGGATCGGTTTCCTTGTTCGCGACTGCTTCCTCAAGAGACCGGCAAATGAAGTGCCCAACTTCCTCTCGCGCCTGAAGCCCTTGCACCCCCACCAAGGCACTAGGCGACCATTGCGCCCAAGCTCGATCGATCTCGGAAATGCAAGCTGTGCTGACTGGTCCAGGATGATCCGGGAGCCCTTCATCGGCCAGAGTGCCCAACAGAGCGACTTCGACATCGTTCAAACCGGAGCGGACACTTTCACAACTCTGCCGGCTTGAGTACCAACCCACCGCGACCCCAGCTACCTCGCCACTACGCACCGGAGGTTTTGCAGGTTCACCGCGAACCCTTTCAAAGCTGTGATCTCTTGAGGCGAGAACGGTTATAAACCACTGGTGGCCATCCGGAGTAGGTACAGCAGCCGCCACCGCAGGCGCACTCGACACCACATTTGGGTTCGTGGATCGGTCAGACGACGGCCGCTTGATCACCTCACGCGCGAGAGTAAGCGCGAGGAAGGCAGCCAGTCCGCATAGGATACCCCAGGCGGAAGCGCTGAAATAGCTAGTATTCCTGGGCGCAGTCGGTCGCCTCGGTCGCCTGCACTTCCTGCAGAACCTGGCATCATCCGACAGTTCGCTGCCGCATCCGGCACAGAACGGCATGGCACGCACCCCGCGTTAGCGTACCAGCGGCATGATCCGCTGTGCCAGCGGAACGCTCGCGAGTGCGTCGTCAATCGACCTGGCGCAGATCGGACAGCATCTCGCGCGGCCCGATGTAACCGACTTTGCGCTGCAACACTTTGCCCGACGAATCGATCAGCATCGTCGTCGGCACGCCCTGAATTTCGTACTTGCTGGTCAGCTCTTCAGTTTTCTTGTCCTGCGCCGTCAGATTCGCCTTCATCGTCACGAAACGCTTGGCCTCGTTGACCACGGACGGATCGATAAAGGTCGAATGCTCCATCTCGCGGCACGGGATACACCAGTCGGCGCTGAAATCGATCAGCACGGGCTTGCGCGCTTCGGTCGCCGACGCTAGCCGCTCGGAGTTGAACGGCTCGAAGCGAAGTTTTTCTGGCGCCTGGCGCGGATACAGCATGAACGCGAGCGCCGCGACCGCGATTACTCCGAGCACCGATCGCATCACGAGGAATGGTCGCCAGCTTCGGCCCTCGCGCGAGATAAAGCCGAGATAGATGCCCACTCCCGCCGCGTAGTAGGGCAGGATTCGCGTCATCAGGTTGTTCGGCACGACCGGATCCAGAAAATAGAGCGCGAGTCCGACCAGCACGAAGCCGAAAAGATGCTCGACCCATGCCAGCCATTCGCCCGACCGCGGCAGGCGGCGGATATGCCCGGCCGCCATCGCGAGCCCGATGTACGGCAATCCGAGTCCGATTGCCAGCGTGAAGAACAGCGCGAAACCGAAGAGCGCGCTCCCGCTTCGCTCCACCATCAGTAGCAGGCCCAGCACTATAGGCCCGATGCATGGCGCCGCGACCACGCCCATCCCGAGCCCCATCAGCAAGGCGCCCGCGTATCCGGGATGGGCAGAGCCCGCGCGCTGCAGCATCCAGTTCGGAGGCTGCAATACGAAGAGCCCGAAGCTCGACGCGGCCAGCGTCAGCAGCATCATCGCCAGCGCGACGAGCACGAACCGATTCTGCATCGCCGCGCCGAACAGTCCACCTGACATCGCGACCGCGACGCCCACCGACGAGAACATCAGCGCTATCCCAAGAACAAACACGATCGCCAGGTACATCACGCGGCGCGGGCCGCCGCCCTGGTTGCCGAAGTACGCGATCGTCACGCCGATGAGTGGATAGACGCACGGCGTCAGATTCAGCGCGAGACCGCCAAGAAATACCGCGAGGAAACCGAGAAACCATCCATGATTGAGAAAGATGTGCTCGATCGCGCCGCCGGAATCGTCGCCGCCGCTGGTACCGCCGCCGAGTGCTGCGCTTCCACCGTCAATGCCCTCGAGCGCAGCCGCCGACGCGCCTGGAGCCGCCAGCGCGACCGTCGTGCTGATAGAAGCCGGCCGCAGGCATTCATTGTTGTTGCAGCCCTGGTAGTCGATCGTAACCGTCAGCGCATCGCCCGGTTTCGGCGCGAAGTCCGCAGCCGCCTTGAGCGGCACTTCAAACTTGATATCGCCGCCAAACACCGCAATCTTGTCGCCCCCGGCCGCAGGATCGAGCGCCATCGTTTCTGCCCGCGGGTACTTGATCGCGCCCGGCGTCACGCTTACCGGGCCGCTGATTTCGAGCTTGGTCGGAATGTAATCTTCGCTGAACGGCTTATCCGAATTGATATGCCATCCCTCGATTACCTGGGCGGAGATCTTTAGCGTGCTGGCGCCGCCGGGCTTTAGCGGAGGATCGATAGTGGCGGATGTGATCTTGACGAGTTCGTTCGCCTTGATCGCATGCGCTGGCGATGCCGCAAACAAAGACACGGCAAGAAAAACTCCGGCGATCAGCGTGCCGTGTGAAAACAGTCGGAATTTGCGCCTCATGATTTACCGGGAATAGAACCAGCCGCGCAGCGCCGCGGTTCCTGAGCAGTGTACATCTATTTGGCGGCGGCGGTGTGCTTGCCGTTGGTCGAAAGCGGAACCGATCCGACGATCTCCAATCCGTAGCCGGGCAGATTGGCCAACCGCGGCGTCGCGTCTGACATGATTATCATCTTGCGCACTCCCACGTCGCGCAGGATCTGGGCACCGATTCCGTAGTCGCGGAAATCAGCCTCAGGCGTATTGACCCGGGTCGTCGCGCGGCGGGCCGGACGTCCGCCGTCAAAATCCGAAGCCAGCGCGTTCGACTCGCGCTTGAGATACAGCAGTACGCCTTCCCCTGCCCCCGCGATTCGTTCCATCGCGGAACGCAGCAGGTTGCGCGTGTTGCGAACGGAATAGCCGAACACGTCGCCTGGAAGATATTCGCGATGCGCGCGCACCAGGATCGGCTTTTTCGAATCGACCTTGCCCATCACCAACACGAGATGCTCGGTGTAATCGACCAGGTTCCGATAAACGATAGCGCTGAACTCGCCGTACGCCGTCGGCAGCTTAGCCTCCGCGATCCGCTGGACCATCGTCTCATTGCGCAGCCGGTACTCGATAATGTCCGCGACCGTGACAATCTTCAGCCCGTGCACCTTGGCGAACTCGACCAGGTCGTCGCGCCGCGCCATAGTGCCGTCTTCTTTCAAAATCTCGCAGATGACGCCCGCCGGCTTCAGCCCCGCCAGCCGCGCGAGGTCGACCGCGCCCTCGGTTTGCCCGGTGCGCACCAACACTCCACCGTCGCGAGCGCGCAGCGGATAGACGTAGCCGGGCGTGATGAACTCGGCGCCGCTGGCGTCCTCGCGCACGGCCTGCAGAATCGTAGTCGAGCGCGCCTGCGCCGAGATTCCCGACCCCGACGCGCGCCGCGCCGTAATCGCGGTGGTGAACGCCGTGCCGAGCGGAGCCTGGTTATCGCCAATCATCATGCTGAGCCCGAGCCGGTCGATTCGCTCTGCCGACATCGGCAGGCAAATCAGCCCACGGCCAAACTTCGCCATGAAGTTGACGGCTTCGGGCGTCGCCTTTTCGGCCGCCATGCACAGGTCGCCTTCGTTCTCGCGCTGCTCGTCATCCATCAGGATGATCATGTGGCCGCGGCGCGTCTCCTCGAGCGCTTCCTCGATGGAAATAAACGGCGCGCGTGCTTTCTTGCGGGGGCTTATCTCACCAAACATTCTGCGGCTCTCGCTAAACTCTTACTCAACTATATACCGCCAGCCAAGCGGCCCACATCCTGTGTGAGAGGGAGCGGGCGTTGAAAATTTACTGTTCAATAGTCCGCGAATCCTCTCGCACGATGCTATCTTGGGTATCGTGGCGGCAGAAATCACGACAGCGGTCCTGCTGGCGGCAGGCCGCGGCAAACGCCTCGGTGATTTGACGGCGAAAACGCCGAAACCAATCCTCGACATCGCGGGCTCGCCGCTGATTTCTCACATCGTTGACGCGCTGGTTGGCGCCGGCCTTGCGCATTTCATAGTCGTGACCGGCTACCTGTTCGATCAAATCGAAAAATGGGCGAAAATCTACCAACACGAGAATCCAGAAATTAAAATCACCACCGTCAGGCAATCGGAATTGAACGGGACCGGCGGCGCGATGCTCGCGGCGAGGGCGCATCTTGCCGGCCAGCCGCACTTTGTCTTCGGATGGGGCGACATCCTGATGGACCGCGCGAATTACCCGCGCTTCATCCATCACGCGCGCAACGACGAGTACGATCTGCTGTTGGCGGTGAACCGCGTCAAAGATCCGTTTCGCGGCGCCGCCGTTTACCTGGACACGCACATGAGAGTCGAACGGCTCGACGAAAAACCCGCGCCCGGAACCGCGAAGACCGAATGGAACAACGCGGGACTCTTCGCAACCAGCCAGATAATTTTCGAGTACCTGGCGCGGCTCGAACCGTCCGCGCGCGGCGAACTCGAAATTCCGGCAGCAATCGCGCAAATGATCGCCGACGGACGCATCGTGCGCGCGGTAGACATGCGCGGATTCTGGAGCGACGTCGGCACGCCGGAAGACGTCGAGGCCGCGCGCGCATGGTTCAAGCCAAAAAGGAAGCGTCGATGAGTCTTCCTGACGGATGGGACGATGAAGAGTTTGCCCGCGCTAACAAACTTGCCCATCGGCTTCGCGCTAATGCGAGTATCGTCGCGGCCCGCGCACCCGGCCGCGTCAATCTGATCGGCGAGCACACCGACTACAGCGGCCTGCCCGTCCTGCCAGCCGCGATCGACCGATCGACGATCGTCGTCGCAGCCGCCAACACAACCGGCGAAATCGAGCTGTCAAACGCCGACTCCGCGTGGCCTTCGCGCAGATTCGCAATCGAGCGGCAGATCCTACCGTACGAAACCGGCGATTGGGCCAACTACGTGAAGGCCGCAATTCAGGGAGTGATCGATCGTTTCACCGGGCGCACGAACTGGCGCGGTGCGTCGATGGTCATCGATGGGCACGTGCCGCCGGCCGCCGGGCTGTCATCATCCTCCGCGCTGGCCGTCTCGACCGCGATGGCCTTCATGGCGATCAACAGCCTCGAACTCGATGCGGTCGAAACGGCGACGATGGTTGCGCGCAGCGAGCGATACGTCGGGACGCGTGGGGGTGGGATGGATCAAGCAGCGTCGATTTTCGGCCGTCGCGACCACGCGTTGTTCATCGAGTTCGACCCCCTACGCGTCCGCGCGATCAAGATGCCGGCGAATGCGGCGCTCGTCGTGGCGGACAGCCGCGAAGTCGCGGACAAGTCGGGGACGGTGCGCACGGAATACAATCGGCGCGTCGTGGAATGCTCACTCGCCGCGCGAATTCTCGGACGCACGCTCAAGCTCGACGGCGTGATGATTCTTGGCGACGTGGTTCGCGCGCTGCCGCAATGGAACGCGGCTGAGCTGATCGATACGCTCACAGCTGCGTCTCCGCCGCGTCTCGGCTCGGATCTCAAAGAGGCGGCCAGTATTTTAGGCGTCACGCGGTCCGCGCTCGATGCCGAGTTGCTCGGGGAGGGATCCACCCGAATTGTCCTCGATTCAAACCGCCCGCTGGAAATTCTGAAACGCGCGCGACATGTCTTGAGCGAGACCGAGCGGGTGATCCGTGCGGCGAATGTACTCGAAGCCGGCCGTGTAGAAGAAATGGGAACGCTCATGAACGCCTCGCACGCGAGTCTCGCGGATGACTTCGAATGCAGCACGGCGCGCCTCGACGCTCTCGTCGAATGCGCGCGACGCGGTGGCGCGCTCGGCGCACGGTTGACCGGCGCCGGCTTCGGCGGCTCGATTGTCGCGCTATCCGACGTGACAAAAGCGGACGCGGTAATCGAATCAATCGATCGCGGTTACTATGAAAAGTTTGCGCTCGGCACATCGCCAGCGAATTTGCGATCCGTATTGCATGCCGGACCAGGCGCGAGCGTAATCGAATTGCCTTAGCGCTTGATGTGGAGAATCCGCGCGGAGTGCGGCGGTAGATCGATCGTATCGAAGATTTCGATTTTCTCGTCGAAGGCGAGATCCAGCGCCGCAATCTCTGTAGCGCCTAATTTGAGATCCGAGGTTTCCACCCGTGCCGGCGAGTCACCGCGATTCAGGAGCATCGCAATCGCGCCACCATCCCCGCTTTCACTGATCACGCCGCGGACGTCACTGGTGCTCATCAGATCGATCGCGAGGACCGGTTCGCGCGTCGCGTTGGAATCGATCTCCTCTGCAATTTTCGCGACCGTGCGAAACAACTTGCCCGCCTCGGCGTCGAGCAGGCTCATGTCGTCCGAGATCAGAAGCATCCCGCCGCTGGCAATAATCGTCGCGGCCAGCGCAGCGCGTTCGTCGGAACTGAGGCGAGTTTCGCGCGCGCGAAGCATCAGGCAGTCCGGGTCATTCAGCCACAGCCGTCGATGCATGAAGCTGCGCGCGATGATCGCGTCGAGCGCATAGACCGTCGACGGGTCGCCCGCTCCAGATGCCGTCTTGCCCCAGAACGGCGAGACGTCCGGCCCTATCCGCATCCCGTCGACCAGGGCGACCGCCTGCCCAATCGGGCAGCCGCATCCGAGGATGAATGCGTCCTCGCCAGCGCCGGCGCGAATCGCCTCGAGGCCGTGGCGCAAAGTTTCGCCGCGCGTGAGATTCGGATCGTGACGCCGGCCGGGCGCGGCGGCAGCGTAAAGAAAATCGAGTTTCAGATACGAGTAGCCGAAGTCCCGCGTGAGCTTCGCGAACAGATGGCGCAGGTGCGCGCGCAAGCCGGGGTTGCTGGGGTCAAGTGCGTACGCGAACTTGTCGTCGCTCGTCGTCCAATTCGGATTGTAGCCGGCGCGAACGGGTTCGCCGGTCCCGGCGCGCATGATGAACCAGTCGGGATGATCGATCATCAAGCGTGAGTCGCGCGCGGCGAGAAACGGCGCAGTCCAGATGCCGGCCTTGAAACCCGCGGCGCGAATTTCGCCCGCGATTTTTTTGAGCCCGCCGGGAAACTTAGCGTTGGTCGTGTCCCAATCGCCGAGCGCGGACTGAAAGCCATCGTCGAGTTGAATGACGTCGATTGGAAATTCCGTGCGCATCGCCTCGAGCGACTTGAGATTCGCTCGCAGCGCGTCCTCGGTGATCGCGTGAAAGTAGTGGTACCAGGAGCACCATCCGCGCTGGAACCGAGCGCCGACCCGCGCGTTCATCCATCGGCCCGTCGCGTCGGCCCATCGCGCGGCGAGTCGCGCGGCGGACTCGTCGCTGGCAGCTACGAACAGGGGATCCAAGTCGCGATGTGCGCCCGGCGCAAGGCATACATCGTCGAGGATCGCGCGCCCGATTATTGTTTCAGGACTGGAGATCGTGAGCGTCGAAAGAGAAGTTGCTGCACCAATGAATCCGGCGAGGACGCGCTCCGGGGTCCCATTACTTTCGACGATCGTGAAAAGTTCAGAAGTCTGCGCCTCGGGAAATTCTGTCGGGCGCGTCGTTTCGCTCTGGTGATTGACGCGAGTGATGAAGTTGGCAGTATCGCGCGGATGACTACGCGACGCCGTTACCTCATGGCCGCGCGATGCGCTCCATGACTGGTATCCATGCTTGAAGAATCGGGCCGGGGCGGACGGCGCGAAGCCAGTCTCAATTTCGAAGATCGCATCCGTGAGCCTGACAATGTCGGCGCCACGATTCGCGATCGTTGCGTGGACGATAGTGCCGCCGAGCGCATGCTCCAGGCGAGCTGAGAAAGATACGCCATCGTGAACCGCGTTCGATTCACTCGATCCTGAAGGCGCCGCCAGCTCCAGCGCCCGACGATGACCGGCGGCATCGATGAGGTGGAATTCGATCCGCGACAATAGTTGCTCCGCCACGTCGGTCAGAGTCGCAAAGAGATGTCATTGCGGCAACCCACTCGATTGATGAGATCGGGTCTGGCAAAGTGAAAGAGTTCACCGCTCGCGGAGATAGAATCATCGACACTGTGCCTGAGATAGAAGCGGCCGAAGCCGACGAGGCCGGCGGAGACGTCCCTGCGCAGGACAACTGGGACGGCAGGCAGACCGCGTTCCGCGCGCTGCGCCATCGCAATTTCAGGCTCTTCTTCATCGGACAACTGATCTCGCTGATCGGCACCTGGATGCAGATGGTCGCGCAATCCTGGCTGGTGCTGAAGCTCACCAATTCGTCCTTGATGCTGGGCGTCGTGTCGTTTGCGGGCTTTATGCCAATCGTTCTGGTCGCACTGTTCGCCGGCGTGGTGGTCGATCATGTCGATCGGCGTCGCCTGATAATCGGCGCGCAGACGTTGCTGATGATCAGCGCCTTCGTGCTCGCAGGACTGACGTGGGCCGGCGTCGTCAAAGTCGAATACGTAATCGCGCTGGCCGCGCTCAACGGCTTCGTCAGCTCCTTCGACATGCCGGGGCGCCAGGCATTCGTGGTCGAGATGGTTGGGCGCGAAGACCTGCCCAATGCGATTGCGATGAACTCGATGATCTTCAACGGCGCGCGAATGATCGGACCCGCGATCGCGGGTCTGTCGATCGCGGTAATCGGAATCGCCGGCTGCTTCCTGCTCAACGGCGTCAGCTATCTCGCCGTCATCTGGAGCCTGCTCGAGATGCAGCTGCCACGTCGCGAGCGCCGCCAATTCGGTGCCACCATGATGCGGCAGGTGCGCCTCGGGCTGGCATACGTCTGGCGGCATCGCCCGACGCTGTGGCTGCTCGTGCTGGTCGCGCTCAACATGGGAATCGGGATGCAATATTCCGTGCTGATTCCCGTCTTCGCACGCGACCTGCTTCACGTCGGTGCACATGGCTACGGCTTCCTGATGGCGGCGCAGGGGCTGGGCGCGGTGATAAGCGCAATCGTAATGAACATGCGCTCGACCGCGCCCAAAGTGCTGCGGCAGAACCTGGTGTTCGGAATTTTCTGTATGGCAATCGCGACCGCCGCCTTCGGCGCGTCAACCTGGATGTCGGTCTCGCTACTGGCGCAGATGTTGATCGGCGTCGGCCTGATGAATCACATGGTGACGACCAACACGCTCCTCCAGATGTTCGTCTCGGATGAACTGCGCGGCCGCGTGATGAGTATCTACACGTTGTCGTTCATCGGCACCGCGCCGATCGGAAGCCTCGCGGTCGGCTACATCGGTGAGCACTACAGCCCACGCACAGCGGTGTTCGTCTGCGCGGCATTCTCGCTCATGTGCGGATTCATCTTGTTGACCAAGCTGAAGTTAATCGCGCAAGCGCAGGAAGCGATCGCGGAATCCACTTAATCTTCCAATGGGATTGTTCCCCGTTCCCTCGAGGGAAGAGGTTACTCCATCTATTCCGGTTCCCCTTCCCGCTCGGGAAGGGGATTATGTTGGGCTTGACACTCATGTTTCTGGTTGGTACGTTGTGGGTGACAGGCCGGTGTTTTAGATCAAGTCGATTTGTTCCAAGCGGGTGGGCCAGCGAAGTAAAAGTACCCCGGCCTTTCTGCTCCGGGGCACTCTGTATTGAAAAGGGCGCTTGTAGAAAAGGCACCATCTGTATTCGTGCAGCGGATCGGTCTCTTTATCATAGACCGCTCGATACAGAATCTGGCCGAAAAATATGAACGTCAATTTCTCGTCGAAAAATTGCTCAAGTTCTGGACTACGAATCCTACGAGCGACGGACGAATGGTGTTTGCTGGAGGCAGCGAGAGTGGCGGCGCTGATAGAAGTCTCTTGGGAAGGATATTCAGGTTCCTGAGACAGACTAGCCGTATCTGTGGACAGCCTAGTTCCTGCCATCTGAGACACAATGTTAGCAGGGCTTCTTCCGTTGTTGACGACGTTGAACCAAATCTCAAAGACCAGATATCCCGACGGATCGAAGCCCACCTCTTTTGGCGCGATATCGTCCAAACTGAGCCACGGTCGTTCCAATGTGGTGGTAGCGTATTCCGCAGCATCAGCTTGACGTTCGATGGCGTCGAGGGTGCGTTTAGCGATCTTGCCTCCCCAGATTGCGACCAAGACGATCGCCAAGGCGAGCGCGGCGCTAATCGCCGTTCCGACGTTGGCAGCAAGCGACCAGTACGGATGGGCGTCTGGCGGAACGACGTAGTTGAAGTCGTCATTGTAGTTGTAAGTATTATTGGTTGCGGCCTTTGCCTCGGCATCATGATGATTCTGATCATCATGCGTCAATATTGGCGCGCGGCCAGCGTTCTCGCTTTCAACCTTTGTCTGGTTGCTTGTCTCTTTTTCGCTTGGGTGCACTTCGTTTCTTGCGGCGCTTAGAAACAAGGCCAACGCTATCAGGGTCAATGCCAACCAGATGTTTAATCGCTTCATGGAAAGTCAACGGATGGAGTGAAATGGGTTTTGCTTTCGGCATAGTACTACCCTTCGCGGGAACGGCAATCGGAATTGTCCGCCCCTGTCCACAATCAGATGACTGGCCTTGTCTGGCTGAGGCTTCCGCCAGTGGGCTGACCTCAGCATCCTCCTATCACGTCGAAGAAAATGTTTTCGTTGTTGCGATTGTTGAAGCGGTACTGAAACTCGGCGAGGTAAAGCGGCAAATATTTCTTGCTCACGTTGTGATAGGTGCCGAGCACGCCGCGCTTGAGCAACGACCAGAACGATTCGACGCTGTTCGTATGGACCTCACCGCGAACGTATTCGTTCTCACCATGCTTGATGACTTCGTGCGGCATTCCCCATTTCAGATAGCGATAGCCAGCGTGTTCATCCGTAGCGACCAGTTTCACTTTGTCGCTGACGGTATCGCGCACGAATCGGGTCAGCGTCTCTGTGTCCGCGTTCTCGATCATCTTGCAGACGAGATTTCCCTTGCGGCTGATCGCGCCGATGACGGGAATTTTGCCAGCCGTTCCAGTTCCCGACTGTTTCTTGTCCCAATGGCGATTGCGGTTCTTGCCGCCGATGTAGGTTTCGTCAACCTCGACAGTGCCGAGCAACTTAGCCAGTCCGTCATCCTTCATCGCGGCGCGAATGCGCATGACCATGTACCACGCCGTGCGGTAGTCGCCCGAACCGATCTGGCGATGAATCTGAAGCGCGCTGATTCCCTTCTTGCTCTGAGTCATCAGGTAGATCACCTGAAACCAGATCGAGAGCGGATAGTTGGTATTCTCGAAAATCGTCTTTGTGATAACGCTGAAGCGATAGCCGTTGCGCCCGCCGCAATCCTTGTTCTTGCAGACCCAATGCCACGGCTTCGACGCCAGTGCGTACACCTTTTTACTCTTACAGCGCGGGCATTCGACACCATCGGGCCAGCGCATGTCGCGCAACAGTGTTTTGCACGCTGTCTCGTCGCTGAACTGTTTCATCAACTGCGCGAGGGTGATGTTGGGCTGAGTGCAGAGCGGCTTGCCAGCTTCAACTTTCTTGTCCATGAGGTAAATATAGTGCTTTCACAGACGAGTGTCAAGCCTAACATAATCCCCCTCGGGAAGGGGTTAGGGGTTAGGTTCTTCGCATCGAGCTGAATTCCGGCGCCCTCACCCGCGTTGGAGACGCGACCTCTCCCAGCGGAAGAGGTAATTCGGCGGTTGCGCATCAGCGCGACAGTCTTTGATAATCTAGCCGCCGTGCCGAAACATTCGCGAAAAAATCGTGACGCTGATATCGCTGCGCGCGCTGAGACTATTCGAGCACTTCCGCCGATCGACGAATGCCTTCGCGCTGCGGAAGCGAATCCCGCACTCGCGGGATTCGGCCGGAGCTATCTCAAAGTCATGCTGCAGCGCGCCCAGGCGGAATTGCGCGCCGCGATTCTTTCCGGGAGCGACGCGCATCCGCGCGATCGCGACGCCATGATCGACGCCGTCGTGCGCGCCGCCGCGCACGCGGCGGCCGCCGACGAGCCTGTGCTTCGACCGGTCGTTAATGCGACCGGAGTCGTCCTGCATACGAATCTCGGGCGCGCCATCTTGGCGGAATCAGCGATCGAAGCAATCGAGATAGCCGCGCGATCCGCAGTCAACCTGGAATACGACCTCGAGACCGGCGCGCGCGGCGACCGCGATTCGATCGTCGAGGACGAGATTTGCGCACTGACTGGTGCCGAGGCCGCGACCGTCGTGAACAATAACGCCGCGGCTGTAGTCCTCGTCCTCAACTCCCTGGCCGAGGGACGCGAAGTGATCGTGTCACGCGGCGAGATGATCGAAATTGGCGGATCGTTTCGATTGCCCGACGTGATGGCCAAGAGCGGCGCGATACTGCGCGAAGTCGGCACCACCAACCGGACCCATCCGAACGACTATGCCGACGCAATCGGTCCTGACACCGCGTTGCTGCTGAAAGTGCATCCCTCGAACTACCGCGTGGTTGGTTTCACCAGCGAGGTGACGCTCGAAAATCTGGTCGAAATCGGTCGCGCGCGCGGAGTCGACGTGATGGAGGATCTCGGCGCGGGCGCGCTGATCGATTTGACGGACTTCGGTATTCCACACGAACCGATTGTGCGCGAGCGAATCGCCGCGGGTGCTGCTATCGTCACCTTCTCGGGCGACAAGCTGCTCGGTGGTCCGCAAGCGGGTGTGATTGTAGGCCGGCGCACCGCGATCGATCGCATCAAGCGCAATCCCCTGAAGCGAGCGCTTCGATGTGACAAGCTGACCCTGGCCGCGCTCTCCGCGACGATGCGGCTCTATCTACGCTCGGGCGATCTCGCTCACGAGCTGCCGACTTTGCGAATTCTGTCGCGGCGTGCGAGTGAGATTGGCGCGATTGCTCCGCGCGCGCGAGAGATCGTCGCGGAGCGGCTCGGGGACGGCTATATCGTCGAGATCGTCGAGGTGACTTCGCAGGTCGGCTCGGGCGCGATGCCGGTCGAAGAGTTGAAGTCGGTCGCGCTGCGCGTCACCCATCCGAAGAAATCCGCAAACGCGATCTCCGCAATGTTCCGGCGCGCGCGGATTATCGGGCGTGTCGCCGACGATTCGTTCATCCTTGACTTGCGGTCGATCGAGGATCCCGCGGTCTTCGCGGTGAAGCTGGAATCTGGCTAGGATTGTAAAAATTTCCTGCGCGGGAGCGGGTGAAAAAATGAAATTCGGCACTTTCTTGTATCAAACCTCGCCCAACAGTATCGCGGCGGTCGCTCGCAAAGCCGAGGAGAGCGGTTTCGAATCGCTGTGGATTCCCGAACATATTATTTTGCCGGTAACCTACCGCTCGCCCTATCCGTATTCTTCCAGTGGAAGGATGGGCGCGCCGCCGGAGACGCCGCTGCATGATCCACTACTCGCGCTGGCGTATGTCGCCGGTGTCACGACGAAGATTCGCCTCGCGACGGGAGTCTTTGTATTGCCGATTCGCAACGCATTCACGACTGCCAAGGCGGTCGCCAGCCTGGACGTGCTTTCGGGCGGGCGATTCATTTTCGGCGTCGGCATCGGCTGGCTCGAAGAGGAGTTCGAAGGCGTTGGGATGAACTTCAAGGACCGCGCTCTGCGCACGCGTGAATATCTCGCGCTGATGAAGGAGCTGTGGACCAAGGATTCGCCGGAGTATCACGGCAAAACCGTCAGCGTAGAAGGATTCAAGTTCATGCCCAAGCCCGCTCAGAAGCCGCATCCGCCGATCGTCTTCGGCGGCAACACCGAACCTTCGCTTAAGCGCGCCGCAAAACTGGGCGACGGCTGGTACGGAATCGCGGAGGGCAACGACGAGATCGCCGCGACGATCAAGCGGCTGCGAGAGCATGAGCGCGCTGCGGAGCGGACGACGCCGCTGGAAATCACGGTCAGCCGGCTGCGCGAACAATTGAAGCCCGGAGACATCGAAAAATTTGCGTCAATGGGGGTATCGCGAATAATAGTCGGGCCGGCCGCGACGACTCGCGATCATATCGCCGCGATGGAAAAGTTTGGCGCCGAGGTGATCTCGAGGCAGTGATTGCCCTGTCGCAATTCGCGCTGATTTCGTCGAAACTTGCGCCCGAGGATTTCTTACTAACATGAAAAGGTGCCCGCGCTGCGAAAAAACCTACCCCGACTCGGAAACCTTTTGCGACGCTGACGGAACCGCGCTGGTGCCGACCGGTCCTGCTTTTGCCGAAAGCGCTGGCGGCGACGAGGGCCAGCAGATCGAGTGTCCCGTATGCGGCGGCAAGGCTCAGCCGGGCGAACTGATTTGCAATTTCTGCGGCGCGCGACTCGGTGTAGACCCCGCAGCCGAGCAGTACACTCCCCCTTCGTCGCGACCGTCGACGCCGACGCGCAATCCCACCGTGCGGCGCGGTCCCTCGCCGTCGATGCGTATCACGGGCCGGATGCCGGAAGGCGATGACGACGAACGCGAAGGCCGCGGGCCGTTCGGCGTCCTCTTGTACATGCTTGCGGCGATCGTCGCGCTCGGCGGCGGCGCCTGGCTCGCGATACATCTAAGCACCAAGGCCGCAGAGGCGCCGATAGCGAATGCATCACCTTCGGCTGCCGCATCGGTGGCAGCTGTCGTGCCGACTGGGCCGTTGGTAGCGTTGGCGAACGCGATGCCGGTGCAGGTGACGGGAGAATCCGCGTCAGCGCCGGAGCGCAACCAGGATGCAGCCCGCAAGTTTTTCGAGGATCACAAGAACGTCTTGCTGGACAGCTACGAGCATGCCCTCGCCGGCGACAGCGCGCTGCGCAATGCGATGGTGGTGCGAGTCAGGGTGCTGCCGAGCGGCAACGTTGACGCGGCGTCGGTGCGGACCTCGACCAACCCGAATCCAGCCTTCGACGCCGAAGTAGTGAAGGACGTTTCGTCATGGAACTACCCGCCGTTTAGCGGCAGCGAGGTCGAGGTCGATTATCCGATAGTTTTCACCAACGATCCTTCGACCAAGGACGCGCTCGAGTCGCAACTCAACACTAAGGTGACGAATCTCAGTCCGACTGAGCCGCCGGAATTTGCCAGCTCGCCACCGGCGCCGTCATCGGCCGCGTCGGAAGCGGTGAGCGCACCGACGCCAGCCGCCGAGACGCCGCCGCCCGCCGAGGCCGTCGCGCCCGCACCGTCACCCCCGCCGCGGAAACGTCATCACGTGGCGGCCGCGCCCAAGCCGCCGACTCTTACACTGCAGCAGCGCGTGCTACAGGTGTTGTCATCGAATCCGCGGACGCGGCGAGTGAATTGCTACACCAACGGCAACACGGTGACGATTTTCGGCAAGGTGTTCGACAACGACGCCAAGCTGTACGCGGAGAAGATCGTGCGCCAGGTGCCGGGTGTGGGCAACGTGATCGATTCGCTCTCGACCGACACCGCCGATTGGGCGGCGCGTCAGGCAGCGATCGCCTCGCAGCTATACGCCGCGGGATTGAATACTGTCACCGTCAAGGTAATCGGCCACGACGCTTACCTCGACGGCACCGTCAAGACCGACGCGCAAAAGCAGCAGGCAGTTACGATCACAGAGAACGCCTCGCCAGTGCATGTGGCGGGTAACCTGATCAGAGTGGTCCCGGGAAACATGTTCGGATTCTGATCGATGCGATCGCATGACGCCGCGGGCCGTGTTTCGTTCGATGCAACGTGTTACTATTGACACGGTTAGAGCCGAACGCTTATATGGCGGAAAGGGCGCGGACAGGGCGCGCTCCCATCAGGAGGACTCAATTTTCCATGGCTGACGCAGCACCTACGACACCTAAAGAAATCTTCGCCGCGATGCCCGGTCGCTTCAACAAGGACGCTGCGAAAGGTTTGAATGCTACTTACCAGTTCGACCTCTCTGGCGACAACGGCGGCAAGTGGAACGTCGTCATCAATAACGAAACCTGCACGGTCAACGAAGGACCGGCTGCTTCCCCGAATATCACGATCTCAATGACAGCTCAGGACTACGTCGATATGACGACCGGCAAGCTGAACGGGCAGGTTGCGTTCATGAGCGGCAAACTGCGAATCGCCGGCGACATGGGTCTGGCACTCCGCATGCAAAGTCTGTTTGCCTAAACGGTGAATCTAACTCAACAATGACTTGAACGCCGGTCGGAGCCTTCAATGGCCCGGCCGGCGCAAAATCCGCCTGAAAGAATCCCCACATAAAAATCATTCCAAGCCGAAACGCGCCGATAAAATTCAGATTCGGTACGCAGTCGAGACACAATCTTATCTACTGATTTAACGATTCCAGGCCGCCGCGAGTGCGAAAGCCAACTACTGCTAGTACATAAGGTTTGAGAACTAAAATTTTGTTTGTAACACAGTCCTAAGGATGAAGGAGGACAAATCAACGTCACAGGAAGAGAGAACGCAAATGAGTTCCGCAGAGTTTGAGAACGACCTCAACAAGGAAAGCGGAGAATCGACCGAGAACGGCCAGGACAACGATTCGCTGGCCTCAAAACTGTCGAAGGAGCTCAGCAATTGGCGGCGCAAGCGCACCTCGTCGCGGCCACGGCATTCTGACGGACCAAGCCAGAACTTTTCGTCAGAGCCGGCACGCACGATCAAGGTTCGCGGCCATGAGACTCTGGTTGTTCGCAAACCAAAGCTCGCCAGCAAGCCCCCCACAAATACGAATCACACACCAAACAATCAGTAATCAGCTTCGAAGTCTGCGGATGTGGGGTGGGGTGGTGCGGAGGCGCTAGGAGCGGAAGACTTCGACGGGCATCTCTCGCGATGCTTGCCGGGCCGGATATACGGTCGCGAGCAGGCAGAGAATCATCGAAGCTACGGCAACCGCGGCGAAGTTCGATGGCTGCACGTCGATCGGCAGGCTCGAGATGCCGTAAATTTCGCGCGGGATGTGAATGAACTGGTAACGCGCCAGCGCGAAGCATCCGACTGCGCCGAGGATCAATCCGGCGACGGTCCCGGCCGCGCCGACGATCAGTCCCTTCAGCACGAAAATCAGCCGCACGTCGCGTCGCGTCGCACCCATCGCGATCAGCACTGCGATGTCCTTGCGCTTCTCCATAACGACCATGATTAACGTCGCGACCAGGTTGAACGCGGCGACGCCGATCAGCATCACCAGCACCAGCGCATAAACGCGCTTGAGAAGTGCGAAGCCGGCCGCCGCGGATTCGTTGAACTCGATCCAGTTACGTACCCGGTATGGATCCGGGAAGAGCTTGCGAACCGCGTCGGTGACCGCGTCGGTCTGGTCGAGATTCACGAGATGGATATCGACCCCGTCCGCTTTGCCCGCGCGTCCGAAGAAATTCTGCGCGTTCGCGAGGCTCATGAAGACCATGTTGGTGTCGATGAAGTTCATTCCCGAATCGAAGATCGCGCCAATCACGAATTGCGCGCTCTTGGTCGAGAGCGATCCGTCGGGCGAAATAATCGGCGCAACCATCCGAACCGCGTCACCGGGCTTGGCCTTTAGCTTCTTCGCGAGGCTGACTCCGATGGCAAGGCCGCCGGTTGTGGCTGCGGGTCCCGCGGCACCGGCGGGAATCGTGTAGCTTCGCGACAGATCGTCGAGGCCGCCGGCTATCATGTAGCGGCCCCATTGATCGCGCACCACGGGATTGTCGGGCTCGACCCCGCGCACGACCACGCCGCCGATTCCGCGTCCCGAACTCAGCATCGCCTGGCCGATGATATACGACTCCGCTCCGTTGATGCCGGGCACCGAGGCAACTTTCTTTTCGATGTCAGTATAATTGTCGATCGATCCCTGCGAATTGAGTATCTGGACTTGCGGGCTCAGGTTGAGCACGCGTTCCTTGATGCTTTGTTCGAAGCCACCCATCACCGACAGCGTCATCGTCAGCGCGGCGACGCCGATCATGACGCCGACCGCGGTAAAGATCGTCGTGATCGAGATGAACGCGTCTTTGCGGCGGGCGCGCAGATAGCGGAGCGCAATTTTGAGTTCGTATCGCACGACAACCAGCGAGAGAACTCAGAATATCACGTTCTCTTTCTTTAACTGCTCGATTTCGTCCGCGCTGAGCGAGAGCATCCCGCGGAAGACTTCGTCGTTGTCCTGGCCGAGAATCGGAGCCGCCGATCGCAGCGTGCCCGGCGTGCGGCTCATGCGATGCTCGAGTCCTTCATACGGCGACGGCCCCATTTCCTTGTGCTCGAGCCAATGCCAGAAGCCGAACGCCTCGAGGTTGTCGTCCTGGTGGATGTCGACGCAATTTTCGACCGGGTAGGCTGCCACTCCGGCGGCCTGCAACTTCGCGGTGAGATCGTGCGCGTTGTGAGCGCGCGTCAGCGATCCGACGAACTGATCGATTGCCGCGGCGTTCTCGATGCGCCCTGCCGTAGTCGCAAACCGCGCGTCGGTGCACTCGGCCGCGAGCGCGGTGAGCATGGCGCGCCACTGCTCGTCGCCCGCGACAGCTATCGCGATCCATCGCTCGTTGCCGTCCTCGTCAGCGCATCGATACGCGCCGTGCGGAGCGTACCGCGCAGACGCGTTGCCACGCGGTTCGAGCACGCGGCCCGTTGCGTGGTAGTCGATCAGCGCGGGCGCGAGATTCTGCATCGCCGCCTCGTACTGCGACATGTCGATGTATTGCCCCTTGCCGGTGCGGCGGCGATAGTCGAGCGCGGCGAGCAGCGCGAACGCCGAAAAGCGCGGCGCGATGAAATCCGTGTACGCGCCGTATGGCGGCGTGCACGAACCGGGGCCGTAGCCCGAGATGTAGTAGAAGCCCGACAGCGCCGCCATCAGTTGGCCGAAGCCGGGGTAGAGCGCGTTGGGTCCCGTCTGCCCCTGCATGCAGGTCGAGAGCATGATGAGGTCGGGGCGCAGCTCGCGCAGATTTTCGTAATCGAGCCCCCAGTTGCGCATCGCCTTGGGGGTGAAACTCTCGACGATAATGTCGGCCCACGGCACCAGGCGTTTGAC
Source organism: uncultured delta proteobacterium (assembly GCA_963850125.1). Classification (GTDB taxonomy): domain Bacteria; phylum Desulfobacterota; class Binatia; order Binatales; family Binataceae; genus Binatus. The sequence continues at coordinate 377,674 of CAWKKB010000011.1, forward strand.
GAGTTCGCGCGCCTTGGGCTTGCTCAGGTCGAGCGTTATTCCTTTTTTCGAGGTGTTGAAGCTGGCGAAGAACTGGCTGCGGTTGATGCCGGGCATCGCGTCCTTCCACGGCGGTCCGACTCGCAACACGTCCAGCCGCGCGGCGGATTCGACCCGAATCACATCGGTGCCGTTGTCGGCGAAATACTTTGTCGTAATCGGACCCACGCCGACCCAGGCGAAGTCGAGAATGTGAACTCCTTCAAGTGCGAAACGGCTCATCTCGAATTTCTCCCGGTTAGATCGAGCCGGCGGCTCGGAGCTTGTTCAATCGTTCGGGCGTGAGGCCGAGAATCGTGCGGTAAACCTCGTCGCTGTGCTCGCCGATTCGCGGCGCGCGCGTCGTCGATCCGATCGGCGTCGCCGAGAGTTTCGCAAACGGCCCGGGAAACGTGAGCGTGCGGCCGATAGTGTCGTGCGGCACCTGGGTCCAGAAGTCGCGCGCCTTGAGTTGCTCGTCGGACGCGACATCGGCGGCGTTTGCGACCGGCGCGAGAAAGATTCGGCGCTTGAGTCCCTGCGCGTAGATCTCGCGCTTGGTCATCGTGAGCATGAAGCGCTGGATCGTGGTTTCCAGATCGTCGATCTCAAAGTGATCCTGCTCGGTCAGTTTCATGAACACGCCGGGCACCCACGACACCCAATCTTTGGTTCGCATCCAGTCGGATCCGAATCCGTTCTCGCCCATCCACTCGATCAGCGCCTTGGTCGAATTGCCGACGGTCGTCCCGCCCGCAATCAGAGTCGAGATGTGACCGTCCTTACACTCGAACACCAACTTGCGCCGCGCGTCCGCCGAGCCGGCGAAGACTCCCGTGCGCGAGAGATGGTTGCCGTGCAGGAGCGGCATCGCCTGCTCGTTCATCAGCGTCCACACGATGCAGGCCTGCATGTTGACGACGATGCGCTGGCCGAGCCCGTCGATTTGGCGCGGATAGTGCGCGAGCATCATCGCGACCGCCGCCTCTCCGCTCGCGTGCAATCCGGCTTGCGGCAGGCTCATCTGGAGCGGCGGTTTACCCTCCTCGCCCATCAGGTACATCATGCCGCCCGCCGCCCACGTGATTATGTCCGCCCACTTGTAGTCCTTGCCGGGACCGGTGTCGCCGAACGGTGTGATCGACGCATAGATGAGCCGCGGATTTTTCTTCGCGAGCGTGTCGTAGCCGAGTCCGATGGAATCGAGATAGCCGAGCGGATGCGATTCGACGAGAAAGTCGGAACGCGCCGCGAGATCGGCAGCGAGTGCGCGCCCGTCCGCAGTTTCGAGGTTCGCGGTCACAGATTTTTTTCCCGCGTGATAGGCGATCGAATAGAGGCAGTGATCTGCGTCAGCTTTGTCGTCGAGATAAGGCGGGATACGCCGCGTCGAGCATCCGTCACGCGGCTCGACCTTGATAACTTCAGCGCCGAGATCGGCAAACATCTTCCCGCACAGCGCGCCCTTCTCGTCAGTCAAATCGAGCAGGCGAAATCCCTTGAGCAACTCTGATGGCATCGGTGACTAGTCCTCGCGAATCGACGCACAGCTGAATCTCGGAATTTTATATCCTACCGCGTCAAAGATGTAACGGCGCAACAAGCCTGAGATAACTCATCCAATATATTCTGGTTCCCCTTCCCGCTCGGGAAGGGTCAGGGGTTAGGTTGCTGCCGCGAATCGCAAACAGCGGGACGCGCTAGTCCTGTTGCCGCGCATGGCGCGCGGCGCCGATCGCGGTCGCGAAGTCGGCGTGCTCGGGGATCAGGAACCGCCGTCCGAACGGAAAAGTGAGGCGCTTCATCTCCTGCATGAATCGGAACAGGCGCGACAGTTTCCCCGTGAGCACGATATTTTCCTGGCCGCAGGCGCGGGCGCTCGCGAGTGCAAGCACGCCAATCGATTCCGTGATCATGTTCATGATGGCGAGAGCCTTGTCCTCGGGCGTCGCGTCGGCGCTGATCTTGCCGAAGTTTGCCGCAGTGGTGCCGGGCGGCAAGTCGCCGATCGAGCCGCCGGCGATGTCGCGAACGCTGAGATCGATCCGCCGCAAATCGCCCTTGCGCGCCAGCTTTTCGAGCCGCTCGATGGTCGAGACGCCGAGCATATGCTTGGCGAGTCCGAGCAGTGTACCGCCGCCGACTCCGGTGCCGCTGAAGTGAGCGATCTTTTCGCGCGTGACGGACACGATCGCGGTGCCGGTGCCGAGCGAGACGACCAGTGCGCTGTCCAGGCCCGCGAGCGAGGTGCCGCCGATTCCGATTGCGGTGAACTCGTTGACCTTGACCACCGGCCTGCCGAGCAGCGACTTGGTAAGGACGCGCGAACCCGCGCCGGTGGCGGCGACGCATTCGACGTCTTCGAGTTTGATGCCGAAGTCTGAAACGAGTTTGCCGAGCGCGCCCGCGGCCGCGGCGACCGGGTCGTTGGCCTCGATCGTCACGACGTGCACGCCGCCATTCTCGAGGATGACGGCGTCGGTGGTCGAACCGCCGATATCGATGCCAACGATCATAGGTGGTGCCGGCTCCTGTCCAGCCCGTCATGAAGCTAGATCAGCAAGAGCCACCTGCGCAACGACACGCGGCAGGCGTGGGAGCGCCTTAGCCGGACCCGGTCACTGTGATACTTTTTGAAAATGGCACGGCGCAAGGCCGATTCGTCGCAGAGTCTGTTTCCACAACGCACTCCGCTTAGCCAGCCGCTGGCCGATCGGATGCGTCCGCGCACGCTCGACGAAATTGTGGGGCAGGAGCATCTGCTGGGTCCGGGAAAATTTCTGAGCCAGATGGTCGCGGCGCACGTGCTGCATTCGATGATCCTGTGGGGCCCGCCGGGCACGGGCAAGACGACCCTTGCGATCGTGCTCGCGGAGCAGTCGGGTGCGGTGTTCCGCAAGCTTGCGGCGGTGACGTCGGGCGTTGCCGATCTGCGCGAGGCGGTCGAGGCGGCGCGCCACGACCTCGAGGCGGGCAAGCGCACCGTGGTTTTCATCGACGAGATTCATCGGTGGAACCGCGCACAGCAGGATGCGTTCCTGCCGCACGTCGAGAGCGGGCTGATCACGCTCATCGGTGCGACCACGGAGAATCCGTCGTTCGAGGTAATCTCGGCGCTGCTGTCGCGGATGCGGCTGCTGGTGCTGCAGCCGCTGTCAGAGGAAAACGTCGCGACCCTGGTGCATCGCGCGCTCACCGACAAGGAGCGCGGGCTCGGCAACAGTGGACTCCAGCTCGGGGTCGGCGCGATCGACGAGATAGTTCGATACGCAGGCGGTGACGCGCGCCGCGCGCTTGGCACGCTCGAGATTGCGGCGGAGTTCGCGCAGAACGTGGGCGCGACGCTGATCACTCCCGAACACATTCGGGAATCGGCGCAGCAGAAGGCTCTGCTCTACGATCGCGCGGGCGAGGAACACTACAACGTCATCTCGGCGTTCATCAAGAGCATGCGCGGGAGCGATCCCGACGCCGCGGTTTACTGGATGATGCGGATGGTCGAGGCGGGCGAGGACCCGCTCTTCATCGCGCGGCGGATGGTGATCTTTGCGTCCGAAGATGTCGGCAACGCCGATCCACGCGCGTTGCAAATAGCGATCGCGGTCAAGGAGGCAGTGGACTTCGTCGGGATGCCGGAGGGCGTGATCCCGCTCGCGCAGGGCGTGACCTACCTGGCCAGCGCGCCGAAGTCCAACGCGTCGTATCTTGCGATGCGCGCGGCGAGCGAAGATGCGAAAACCCTTGGCGCGCTGCCAGTTCCGCTGCATTTGCGCAACGCACCGACACCAATGATGAAGGGACTCGGCTACGGTAAAAACTACCGCTATCCGCACGACTTCGAAGGCGCGCTGGTCGCGCAGGGCTACCTGCCCGACGAGCTCAGCGAAAAGATGTATTACGAGCCGTCGGAGCGCGGATATGAAATCAGGATTCGTGAATTTCTCGCCCGCGCGCGCGAGACCCGCAAATCTCCTTCGCGGCGCAGGCCGAGCGGAAAAGAGTGACGGAAAAACGAACCGCGAGAATCGGAGCGCACCCGTTCCCGCGGTTCACAAATCAGTTGGAGAAATTACTTCGTGCCGAGAACCGAGTCCTTCAGCGCCTTGGCGGCGGTGAAGCGAAGCCGGGTGCGCGCCGGAATCTTGATCTCCTGGCCCGTGGCCGGATTGCGGCCCATGCGCGCCTTGGTCTTGCGCTTGCGGAAAATCCCGAGGCCGGCCAGGCGCAGCGATCCCTCCTTCTTTAGTTCGCGGACTACCAATGCGTTGAGTTCCTCGAGCACTTGCTTCCCCTGCCTCTTGGTGAGTCCGAGCTTGTCAGCCATGTAGGCTGCTACCTGCGATTGCGTCATCATCCTCCTCCTTGCGATCCGTGGTTGCGGGCTTTCAGTGAGGGTGAACGAGTGTTGTGACAATTTCAAGTGCGCGCGGCACGAAAACCGCTCTTTTTTCTAGGGATCGTGATGGTTTTTGCACAGCCCCCTCGCATGCGCGTTGAGCCCCAAGGGTTTCGCGCGGCGGGATTGTGCAAACCGTACAATCGCGCTGTCAGTAGCGGACTTCGACGAGGTACAGACCGCCGGGCGGTGCGTTGGCCGGAGCCGCATGACGATCGAGTCCGTCCAGAATCGTGGCGACTTTGTCAGCTGTGAGTTTCCCACGTCCTACATCTACCATCGCCGCAACCATCGCACGCACCATGTGCCGCAGAAAACTGTTCGCCTCGATTCGGTAGAGAAAAACGTCGCCGTCGCGCGCCCACTCGCTCGAAATCACGCGGCGCACGGTGGTCGTAACGTCGGTGCCAAGAGAACGGAACGCGGCGAAATCGTGCTCGCCGACAAAAATCTGCCCGGCACGGTTCATCGCCCCGAGATCGAGCTGGTCGCGGACCAGCCAGCTATAGCGGTACTCGAAGGCTGACGCGATTTTGCGATTCAACACGCGATACTTATACACGCGCGAACGCGCGGCGCGCCGCGGGTCGAAGTTATCGGGCGCTGGTGAGATGTCGAGCACCACGATATCCGCAGGCAGAATCGAGTTTAGAGCGCGCTGCAATTCCGTCGGGTCGAACGGGCGCGGAATCGAAATCGACGCGACCTGCCCGCGCGCATGCACGCCAGCGTCGGTGCGGCCCGAACCAAACACGCGCACCGGCACGGCGAAGATCCGTTCGAGCGCGGTTTCGATCCTTCCCTGGATTGAATCCTGGCGCGGCTGAAGCTGCCATCCGGAATAGTTGCTGCCGTCGTACTCGAGCGTGAGCTTGAGGACCATCGCGCGGCGATCAGGCCAGGGTCGGCGAGCTGAGCGCCAGCGTCTCCGCGATCCACAGCGCTCCCAGCGCCGCCAGGCGCGTATTATCGAACACGCACCAAAGAGCCAGCGAGTCGGCGCGCGTCTCGACGCTGACGACGATCGCCTCCTGGCCAACGGCGTCGATCACGCCAAGCGGCTCACCTTCCTCGGCGATCAGGATACCGGGCGCAACCCGCAGCAGCTCGACCGGATCTTCGCCGTTGCCCGTGCGATCGCGCGGTCGCTGGATGTCGATAGTCGTCGCGGAACCGTGAAGGACGGGAATTGCGACCACCTGCACCGAGAGCGGCGGCGCTTTCTCGAGCAGCTTGGCGACCTGCGCCGCAATTGCAGTTGCGACGGAGCGCTCGTGCTCGCGCATGAAGGCGTTGAACCCGCGCTGGACTTCCTCGTCGTCGAGCTCGAGCCGCGCGCTCAGAAGATCAGTGGTCTGATCGACGGTCGCGGTGAGCATTTCCATTCCGCCCGCGCTCGCGCCGAGCATCGCGGTCGCGGCAACGAATCCACCGCGCGTCTCCAGCGCTTTGAGACACGTGGCAATTACGTGCGCGGCGGGATGAGGAATTGCGAACACCTTCGAATTGCGCAATTGCGCAAATGCCTCGCGCGGAGTGAGCCCCGGCGCGACCATCGGGACGTCCGAAGGTGGGCGATTCGCCGCGCTCAGATCGATCAGGATCGGGCCGGGCTGTGCGGCGATGATTTCGGCCGCGCGTGGTGCGGGAATCGCAAGGAAGGCGATATCGAAGTCGCGCAGATCGGCTGGACTCTCGAGCGCGTCGACCAGACGCTCCTCACCGCCGGCATCGACCGTCTGCATCGCGCCCGCCTCGGTGGTGAAGAGTTTCAGTTCGCTGAGCTGGAAGCCGCGCGCGGCGATCAGTTCGATTAGCTGATTGCCGACCGCGCCGGTGGCGCCGACAACCGCCACTCTCGGTTCGCGGGTATTGCTCATTCGCCTTCGCTTTCGCTGCTCTCGAGTTTTTCGCGCACCAGCCGGCCCATCGCCTTGCATCCCACGGTCTGTGTGCCGGTGCCGCCATGCAAATCGCGAGTGCGATAGCCGTCGCGCACGACAGAATCGACCGCCTGCGAAATCAGCTCGGCTTCAGAACGCATCCCGAGCGAATGTTCGAGCAGCAGCCCGGCGGACAGAATCGCGGCGAGCGGATTGGCCTCGTCGCGGCCCGCAATATCCGGTGCGCTGCCATGAATCGGCTCGTAGAGCCCGACCCGGAATCCAGCGCTGTTAAGTTCCTCGCCGAGCGACGCCGACGGCAACAGGCCCATCGATCCCGCCAGCACCGAGGCTTCATCCGTCAGGATATCGCCGAACATGTTCTCCGTGACGACCACGTCGAAGTCCTTGGGGCGCCGTATCAGATGCATCGCCATCGAATCGACGAGCTGATTTTCAAACGCGACGTCCTTGAATTGTGCGCTCAACTCGGTCGCAATTTCGCGCCACAAGCGAGAGGTCGCGAGCACGTTGGCCTTGTCCACTGAGGTCAGTTTTCTGCGGCGATCCCGCGCCAGCTCGAAACCAAACTTGAGCACGCGCGTAATCTCGGCTTCGGTGTAGAAGCAGGTATCGACCGCCTCGCGGCCGTCCTTCGCCGCGCGCTTTTCGCTTGGCGTGCCGTAGTAGATGCCGCCGGTCAGCTCGCGAATGATTACCACGTCGACGCCGCTAATCACTTCGGCCTTGAGCGGAGACGCGGCCATCAGTTCCTTGACGGTTTTCACGGGGCGGATGTTGGCGAACAGTCCCAGCGCCTTTCGAAGCCCCAGCAACGCCTGCTCGGGACGCTTCTCGGCGTTTGGCTTGTCCCATTTCGGTCCGCCGACCGCGCCGAGCAGAATCGCGTCGCTGTCCTGCGCGTGCTTGAGTACCTCATCGGGCAGCGGAGTGCCGGCGGTATCGAGCGCGTGGCCGCCGATCATGCCCTCCTTGAATTCGAGATCGACCGCCGATCGCCGCGCGATGATCTTGAGAACCTGGAGGGCCTCGCCGACGACCTCGGGGCCGATGCCGTCACCTTTGAGAACTAGAATTTTATAGGCCATGCGAAAGCGCTGAACGCCTGGACGTGAGTGATCGGGAAGAGCGTCAGACGTCTCGACCCGTCAGTGTATAGCCTCGAAAATTATCAAAGCAGATTGGCGCGACTGCGGCGTAGCAAACCTCGCCACAACGGCGGGAGCCGCCGAAAACCGCACATCGCGCAGCGTGAAGAGCGAATTCAAGTTCAAACTCAAGCTCTCACAGCACTAGCCCAAGTGGGAAGTTGCGGCAAGTCCCATTTCACTTTTCACTTTCACTGGCTCACGGAACATCGGTGGTCGGCTTGAGCGGCGCGTGCTTGCGCCCCTTCAGCCGGTTGAGCGCGTTTACCAGCGCGAGCGCACTGGCCATGACGATATCGCTATGCGCACCCTGGCCGGCGACGGTCACGCCGTTCTCGCGAATCATACAGCTCACTTCGCCGAGCGCGTCGGTGCCGCCGGTTATGGCCTTGACCGCGTAGCGCTCGAGCGCCGGGTTGATCGCGGCGATTTTGTAAATCGCCTTGTAGCACGCGTCCACCATTCCGTCGCCTTCGCCCTCGGCCGAACATTCCTTTCCCTCCACCCGCAGGGTGACTTCCGCGTGCGGCGTGCTCTTGCTCGACGATCCGACTTTCAAATCGACCAGCTCGAAGTGATCGGTCGTCCGCCGTGCGCTCTCGGTGACCAGCGCGAGGATGTCGTCGTCGTACACGATTTTCTTTTTGTCGCAGAGCGCCTTGAATTCGGCGAACGCCTTGTTCACGTCGACGTCGTCGATATCCACCCCAAGCTCTTCGAGCCGGTTGGTGAACGCGTGCCGCCCCGAATGCTTGCCCAGCACCAGCTTGTTCGACGGGATGCCGATATCCTCGGGCTTCATGATCTCGTAGGTGAGCTTGTACTTCAGCACGCCGTCCTGGTGGATTCCGGCTTCATGCGCGAACGCGTTGTCGCCGACGATCGGCTTGTTAGCGGGCACCGACTGTCCGATAACCTGGGACAGCAGGCGCGAGGCCGGGTAGATCTGGCGCGTGTTGATACGCGAACCGACGCCCATCAGGTCGTGCCGCGTCTTCATCGCCATCACAACCTCTTCCAGCGAGCAGTTGCCCGCGCGCTCGCCAATTCCGTTGATAGTGCATTCGATCTGGCGCGCGCCGTTGCGAACCGCCGCCAGCGAATTCGCGACCGCCAGCCCGAGATCGTTATGACAGTGCGCACTCCAGATAACTTTGTCCGCGCCCGGAACTTTCTCGCGCATGTACGCGAACATCCGGCCGAATTCCTCCGGGATAGCGTGGCCTGTGGTGTCGGGCAGATTGATCACGTTCGCGCCCGCCCGAATCACCTCGGTGCAAACGTCGACCATGTAGTCCCAATCGGAGCGCGACGCGTCCTCGCACGAAAACTCGATGTAGTCGAGATGTTTCTTGGCGCGCGTCACGGCCCAGGTGGCGGCGTCGAGCACGTCCTCGCGATTCATGTTGAGCTTGTACTTGAGATGGATTTCCGAGGTCGCGATGAAAATATGAATCCCGGGATGTTTGGCCTTGTCCACTGCGCGCAAGGCCGAGTCGACATCCTCTTCACGAGTGCGCGAGAGACTGAGCACGACGGGCTCGGTCAGCGCCTGCGCGACGCGGTTCACCGATTCGAAATCGCCGGGCGAAGATACCGCGAAACCGGCCTCGATGATATCGACGTTCAGCCGTTCGAGCTGACGCGCGAGTGAGATCTTCTCCTCGACGTTCATCGTGCAGCCGGGCGATTGCTCGCCGTCGCGCAACGTGGTGTCGAAGATTCGGACGTAGTCAGTGTCGTCGTGCGAAGCCATATTCGCATGCGCCATCGTCATTACCTCCCGCATCGTCGCCGCGGGATCAGCGGGCCAATCGTATCGCCCGAGCGTAAAGACAAAAAAAGAAACGCCCCGGGCGGCTTCGATCGGCCCACTGCCCGGGGCGTGTGTCTCAGTTTAATCAGGCCGTTAGACCTGTCCGGACGCGCGCCTGGCGTGGGCCCCGATAAGGGCCAGGCTAAGCAGCAGCTCCGGTAGCAGGTTGCAATACATCGTGTACGGATTCTAAGCGGGCACGGAGACCTCAGTCAAGCTGCTCTAGTGCTGCGCGGGCTGGTGGTCGCGGAGGTTGCGGGTGCGCCGGGCAGAGTCGGGTTGCTGCGCGACGCCGTTAGCATCGTGAGATTTCGCGGGCGCGACCGGGTGAAGAACTGATACTTTGGCGCTCAGGCGTTCGCCGCGAATCATCAGCGCCGGACCGGATAACACGTACGCAGCCGAGAGCAGGAACGCCGTGAGCTGCGGCATCGCGAACAGCATCGCCGCCACTACCATCATCGTGATTACCAGCTCGACCTGCGCGCGCTTCTCGAGTTTCACGGTTTTAAAGCTGGGGTAGGGCACCCGCGAGATCATCAGGCCGCCGAGTGCAAGCGTGATCGGCACCATCAACGTACACAGCGTCCGGGGCGAGTCGAGTTCGAAGTAGCTGTAGGCGAGCGAGAGCGACGAGATCATTACGGCGGCCCCGGGTACCGGCAGGCCGACGAAGCGGCTCTTGTCGGCCGTCGCGGTTTGCACGTTGAAGCGCGCAAGGCGCAGCGCGGCGCACAGCACGAATAATCCGGCGACCGCGATTCCGATCGAGCCGATCGGTCTCAGCGCCCACGAATACGCCAGCATCGCAGGTGCGACGCCAAACGCGACCACGTCGGAAAGGCTGTCATACTCGACGCCGAATTGGCTCGAGGTGCGTGAAGCGCGCGCGATGCGCCCGTCGAGACCGTCGCAGAAGAGCGCGATCACAATCATCACGGCGGCAACTTCGAAGTGCCCGCCCACCGCGGAAACCATCGAGTAGAAGCCGGAGAGCAGGCCAATCGACGTGATGGTCGCGGGCACCAGAAAAACTCCGCGTCGCAGCGGGCTCTCGGGTCTGACGCCCGGATCGCGGCCCTGACTCAACTGGAGCTCCATCCGCAGACGCTCTTCGCGCGAACGGCGGGAATTGCGGCTCATTGCTCGATTGCTCCGACGATGGATTCTCCGGCGCGAACGCGCTGTCCGACCGACACCACGACCCGGTACTCGGCCGGAAAAAAATGATCGACCCGGCTTCCGAACATAATCAAGCCGATCCGCTGACCTACCTGTATTCTATCATGCGCGCGGAGCCGGCAAACTATCCGCCGGGCGAGATATCCGGCCACTTGTAGCATGCCGAACATGCGCCCCGCCGCGTCAGTCATCGCGATCAGGTTGCGCTCATTGTGCTCGTTGGCGTCGTCCCGAAACGCGGCACGGAACTCCCCCGCGGTATGCTCGACCATCACCACTTCGCCGCCGACTGGAGCACGGTTTACGTGGACGTTGAGCGGGGACATGAACACCGACACGCGATGGTAGGACCGGCCCGTCGATCCGGGAAAGGACGCGTCGGAAATGTCGGTGACCTTGCCGTCGGCGCCCGAGATTACGACGCCTTCGGTTCGCGGCGGGTAGCGCTCAGGATCGCGAAAGAAAAGCGCGATCGGAATTGCAAGGATTACAACGATCGCGCCGATCGATTTGAGCCCAAGCACGATCAGAACAATTCCGATGACGGCCAACCCAAGCGACATCGCCGCGCCTTCGGTCGCAATTCCGATCGCACCAGCGATACGCGCGAGGACCGCGCCCGGCGCCGGGCGCCCGCTGTCGGTTTCGCCCGCCACGTGAGCCTAGTTCTTCGACTTATCGACCAGCCGGTCGCTCGCGAGCCATGGCATGAACGCGCGCAGCTTGCGCCCGACCTCTTCGACCGGATGCGAGCTGGCTTCCTTGCGCAGTTCGCGGAAACGCGGCAGGCCCGCCTTGTAGTCGCCGATCCATTCGTTGGCGAACTTGCCCGATTGGATGTCAGCAAGGATCTGTTTCATCGCCTCGCGCGACTGTTTGCCAATCACCTTGGTGCCGCGCGTCATGTCGCCGTATTCTGCGGTGTTGCTGATCGAGTAGCGCATGTTCGAGATTCCGCCCTCGTAGATCAGGTCCACGATCAGCTTCACCTCGTGCAGAGTCTCGAAGTACGCCATCTCAGGCGCGTAACCGGCCTCGACCAGCGTCTCGTAGCCCGCGCGAATCAGTTCGGTAAGTCCGCCGCAGAGTACGGATTGCTCGCCGAACAGGTCGGTTTCGGTCTCTTCTCTGAACGAAGTTTCGATGATCGCCGCGCGTCCGCCGCCGATCGCGCTGCCGTACGCGAGTCCGACCTTTGCAGTGTCGCCCGACGGATCCTGTTGCACCGCGAGCAAGCACGGCACGCCGCGGCCCTTGGTGTATTCGGAGCGCACAAGATGGCCGGGGCCTTTGGGCGCGATCATGAAAACGTTAACGTCGGCCGGCGGTTTGATGAATTTGAAATGGATATTGAAGCCGTGGCCGAAGGCCAGGTACTTACCCTTGCTGAGATGCGGCGCGATTTCGGCCTCGTAAATTTCCGAGCCCATCTCGTCCGGCACCAGCATCATAATAATCTCGGAGCGCTTGGCGGCTTCTGCCGTGTCGAATACCGGGAGGCCCTGCTTGGTGGCCTTTTCGCGCGACGGCGACTTCGCACTAAGCCCGACGCATACGTCCATTCCGCTGTCGCGCAGGTTGAGCGCGTGAGCGTGTCCCTGGCTTCCAAAGCCAATGACCGCGATCTTCTTGCCCTTGAGCGCGGACAGGTCAGCGTCGCGGTCGTAATAAACCTTCATATGAATGTTCTCCCGAATTTTCTCGCTGTCAGACTATTCAGCTTCGCGCCGCCGACCTTGATGATTGTCGTGATTGAGCTGGACCGCGCGCGCCATCGCAACTTTGCCCGAGCGCACCACTTCCTTGATTCCGAGCGGGCGCACGATCGCGATGAAGGCTTTGATCTTCTCGTTGTCTCCCGTCAGCTCGACCGTGATCGCGCGCGGGCCGATATCGATCACGTGCGCGCGAAATGCCGCAACGATTGAATCGAGCTCCGAGCGCGTGCGCTCGTCGACCGAGACCTTGACGATCACCATCTCGCGGTCGATAGTCTCGACGTCCTTGAAATCGGTGATCTTGATCACCGAGACGAGCTTGTTGAGCTGCTTATTGATCTGCTCGACGATTTGATCGTCGCCGGTGGTGACCAGCACGATCCTCGAAACCGTCGGATCGAGCGGATCCTCGTTGACGGTCAAGGACTCGATGTTAAAGCCGCGGCCCGAAAACAGACCGGCCACGCGTGCGAGCACGCCGAATTCGTTTTCAACCAGAACCGATATCGTATGACTTGTCATGCGGTGGAGTGCGCGCGCTCATGGCCGGACCCTTGGCGTCAGCGAGCCTCTTGTTGATAGCGCCCGAGAATCGCCATCATGCGGTCTTTCGAGGCCAGCTTAAGCTTCTGGATCCGCTTTTCTTCGACTTCCTCTTCGTTGGTCAGGTAATGCTTATTTCTAAAGACTTCGAGTTTTTGTTTGAGCGCTTGATGCTCCGTGTAGAGGGCCCTCAGCTCCTCGTCATGAGTCAGATGCTGCCGAATGAGTTCTTCCTCTCGATGCTCCATACGCCCTCCGTGCCTAAGCCTGCCGGATTTTTCGAAGTGGGCTTGAACGTAGCCTCCGGCGTCCTGATGTACAGCGGCTCCAGCGAAGCCGCTCGATCCGTTTCACCACGGGCAAACCGCGCCCCGCCCAGCGCCGCGACGCAGACTCCGCGCAAATCGAGCCTCCCTGTATCGAAAACCGCCACCCTATGACCCCGCGATTCCACAAGGGCCGCCGCATCCTTCGCTCTTCCGTCACCAACGAACATTACGTCCTCGGTGATGCGCGATGCCAGGTGTTCGAGCGCGATAACCAGTTCCTCTGACAGTTTTTCTAGCCCATCGGCCACGACTCGGTAAAGAGCCGCGTAAACTTCGCCTTTTCGAGCATCCACAACCACGCAGATCAGCCTGCCCGGATCGGTATTGTCGCGCTCGAGCGCGGCCAATGCCATCGCGTCGAAACCGGGGACGCCGACCAGCGCGCATCCCGACGCCATCGCGATTCCCTTCGCGTAACTGAGTCCGATACGCAGTCCGGTGAACGATCCCGGCCCGGTGCCGACCGCAATCGCGCCGAGACTGCCGATCGCAAGTCCCGCTGCGCTGAGAACCTCGTCGATGGCACCCGGCAATGCCGCTCCATGCGACGTCACCGGCCGCTCGGTCGACGCGGCGATTTTGCCGCCCGCAATCAGCGCCAGGCTTGCGATTGATGTGGAGGTATCGAGTCCCAGGACCGGGCGCGCTGCGGCCGCCTGTTCGAGCAGCCGATTAACCCTGCACAATACGCGAGATGTCATTGAAGATTACAAACGCCATCAGCGCCACGAGCAAAAACAATCCAACCTGGAGCATCGCCTCTCGATAGCGAAGTTCGAGCGGCTTGCCCTTGATGCCCTCGAAGATGAAGAACAGCAGATGTCCGCCGTCGAGCAGCGGCACCGGCAGCAGATTGATGATGCCGAGCTCGAGGCTCAGCATCACGGTGAACATCGCGAGGTTCGCCAGCCCGCGATGCGCCTCCTGGCCGGCCATCTGCGCGATCATGATCGGACCGCCGAGCGCGTCTTTCACCGGAGTGCTGCCGCTGAAAATACTCGCGATCCCGACTACCATCTGGACAGTCATCTCGACCGAAGTTTCGCAGGCCTCTTTCACCGCGCCGATTGGGCCGTACCGTTTGGTGATTTCGTCGCCGTTCGGCTGCACCCCGATTACCCAAGTGGTCGCGTTGGTGCCATAAATAGTCTTCTGATCGAGCCGGGTCGGCTTGACCACAACCGTGTTGTGCACGGGCTGGCCGTTTTGCTTGCGCTCGATTTCAAGGCTGACCGGTGAGCCATCTCCCGCCTTCACCGTCTTGGAGAAATCGGCCCAGGTATCCATCGGCTGGCCGTTTACCGTGAGAATCCGATCGCCAACTACAAGCCCGGCCTTCGCGGCCGGGAGATCTTTGGTGGTCTTGCCGACGACCGGCAACAACTGCGGTACGCCGTACATGAAAACGAACGTCAGCAGCAGGGGCGCGAAGATGATGTTGGACAGCGGTCCTGCCAGCACGATCAGAACGCGCTTGCCGAGCGACTGGGTCGGGAACGCGCGGCTGCAATACGCCTCGACGAGCACGGCTGGAGGATGTTCCGCCAGCGCTTTGATCGCGTCGTCAACTTTGGGCTGAGCGCGCACCTCATTGAGGAGCAGCGCTTCGTCGGGTTTCAGCTCGCGTCCGAGAATGGTCTGCGCGACGCCGTTACCGGAAGCGCTCAAACGCTCGGCCAGCGCGCGCACCTGGTCGTCGAAGCTGGAGCCGGGAAGGATGACACCATGCTCACGTGCGGCGTTGATCAGGTCGAGCCCGATCTCGTGAAGATACAATTTTATTTCGTCAGGGGTGGGCTTTTCACCGACTTCATCGCCGAGCATTCGGACGTAGCCGCCGAATGGAGTCGCGCCGATCGAGTACTCGGTTTCGCCGCGCCGGAATCCAAGAATTCTCGGCGGGTAGCCGATCGAGAATCGCAGCACGCGAACCCCGACTTTCTTCGCCATCGCAAAATGTCCTGCCTCATGCACGACCACCAGCACGGCGAAGACCAGTGCTGCGTACAGAATCGACGATATCATTTAGTTTACTCGCGGGTCTGACACAGAAGTTTTCGGAGTGCGAAAAATGCGGCCCCCAATGCCGCATCACTGAATCCAATAGTAAGTGAAAAAGAGCGCGAAGACCAGTGAACAAGTGCGATCGAGCAGTCCGCCGTGACCAGGAAAAATCCAACCCGAGTCCTTGACTCCCGCCGCGCGCTTCAAAGCCGAGCCAGCCAGATCGCCAAGCTGCGCAAGGATGGAAATCATAGCCGAAAATAGCAGCATTCGGCCTAATCCCCAGCTCAATCCAATCATCTCATCGAGCAACAGTCCCGCCACTATCGTCGCGATCAGGCCGCCGACCGCGCCCTCAACCGTTTTGTTTGGACTGACGTTCGGCGCCAGTTTAGTGCGGCCTCTATACCCTCCGACGAAGTACGCGCCGCTGTCGCTCACCACCGCCAACAAGATCACAAGCAGCAGCATCTTGATGCCGTTGGGACTGTTGCGGAGCAGCGCGAAATAGGGGAACAGAAATCCGACGTATGCGGCGCCGATGAAGACCAGCCGCGGTCCCCGGAATCTTTCGCCGCCGCCGGCGACTTCGATTCGCACGACCAGCCCGAGCATCATCAGGATCACCAGCAGCGGCACGACCCATCGAACCCATCCCAGATCGCCGCCGTAGAGAAGCGCGAACAGCGGGATGCCGCCGACCACGGCGAACAGCGGTAACGCGACCCAGTGCAGAGCACCGGTCATGGCGGCGACTTCGTAGAGTCCCCACAATCCGGCGATCGCATTGACAATCGTGAATAGCCAGGGCGGCGCGAAGAGCACGAGCGCTGCCACCGCAGGCAGCAGGATCGCCGCGGTCAGAAGCCTAGTTCTGAGCACGCAGGCGGGTGTCGGAGCCGTTGGTGACTGCGCCGAACCGGCGCTCGCGAAGCTGGAAGGCGGCGATCGCGCTCAGGAATTCGCGCTCGCGAAAATCGGGCCAGAGCGTGTCGGTGAAATAGAGTTCAGTGTAGGCGAGCTGAAAGAGAAAAAAATTCGAGACGCGTATTTCCCCGGAGGTTCGAATCAGCAGATCGGGATCGGGAAGCCCGGTAGTAGTCAGTTCGCGCGCCACCAGTTGCTCATCGATTTGATCGGGTGAAAGCGCACCGTCTGCGACCGAGCGGGCGATCGATCGCACCGCGTTGACGATGTCCTGGCGGCCGCCGTACGACAATGCCAACGCCACCGTCATCCCGCGATTCTCGCGGGTCGCCGCAACCGTCTCGGCCAGCGCTTCACGCACCCGCGGCGGCAGCCGTTCGGTATCTCCCAGCGCCAACACCCGGATGTCGCGTTTCATCAGGCGTTTGGTCTCGGTGATCAGATAGCGATGGAAGAGGCCCATCAGGAAGCTGACCTCGGTGGTCGGCCGGCCCCAGTTTTCGCTCGAAAATGCGTACAGCGTGAGATACGGGATGCCCAGTTCGCGCGCCGCATCGACCACCGCGCGCACGGAATCCTTACCCCGCCGATGGCCTTCGTGGCGCGAGAGTCCGCGGCGGCTCGCCCAGCGGCCGTTGCCGTCCATCACGATCGCCACATGACGCGGCATCCGCGATGGATCCAAAGACAGGTTCGGGAAATCGTCTAGTGGTAGTGAGATGGCCACTTGGTGTTCAGTCTTCACCGAGGGTCGCGCCGTTGACGGGCGAGCTCAGACCTCCATGATTTCCGCTTCTTTGGCGGTCAGCACTTTGTCGATTTTTTCGATGAACTCGGTGGTGTAGGCCTGGACCTTGGCCTCGCCCGCGCGCATCTCGTCCTCGGTGGCCTGCTTTTCCTTATGCAGTTCCTTGAGCATGTCGTTGGCGTCGCGGCGATGGTTACGGATGCCGACGCGGAATTCCTCGCCGATTTTGCGCACGTGCTTGACCAGGTCCTTGCGGCGTTCCTCGGTCAGCTCGGGAATCGGAATACGGATAATCTTGCCGTCGTTCATCGGGGACAGGCCGAGGTCCGAAGTCTGAATCGCCTTTTCGATATCGTGCATCGCGCCCTTGTCGTACGGCGTTATCACGATCAGGCGCGGCTCCGGCGCCGCCAGCCCCGCCAGTTGCCGCAGCGGAGTCTTGGAGCCGTAGTAATTTACCTGGAGATTTTCGACCAGCGCGGTTGACGCGCGGCCGGTGCGGACGCGGGCGAGTTCGTGGCGAAACGCCTCGACAGTCTTGTCCATTTCCTTGCGCGCGTCTTCGATTGTGTCGGTAAGCATGCTCACGCTGCGCTCTCCACCCGGGTCCCGATTTGCTCCCCCATCACGGCCCTTCTTATATTACCCGCTTTACGCAAATTGAACACGATGATCGGCAAATGATTATCCATGCACATCGAGATGGCAGTCGAGTCCATTACTTTGAGGTTTTTCTGCAAAACCTCGATGTAGGTCAGGCGGTCGAAGCGCTTGGCGCCCGGTTCGCGCACCGGATCGCGATCGTATACCCCGTCCACCGTGTGGCTCGCCTTAAGGATTACCTCGGCACCGATTTCCATCGCGCGCAGACTCGCTGCCGTGTCGGTGGTGAAGTAGGGATTGCCGGTGCCGGCCGCGAAGATGACGACGCGGCCCTTTTCGAGATGGCGCACGGCGCGGCGGCGGATGTACGGCTCGCACAGCGCCTGCATTTCGATGGCGGACAGGACCCGAGTGACGACGCCAGTGTGCTCGAGCGCGTTTTGCAGCGCGAGTGCGTTGATCACCGTCGCCAACATCCCCATCTGATCGGCGGTTGAGCGATCCATCCCGCGCGCCTCGTAGTCGCTGCCGCGGATATAGTTGCCGGCGCCGATTACCATTGCGAGCTGAACGCCGAGCGACGCAACTTCCTTGATTTCGAGCGCGATCTCGGCCAGCGCGTCCAGATCGAGTCCCGACCCCTGCGCGGGCGCGAGCGCCTCGCCGGATAATTTCAGCAGAATACGGCTGAAGCGCGGCTTGCCGTCCGAAGCGGTTTGGACTTCAGCCATTGCTCGAAGCTCCCGTCGGCGGAACCTAACCCCTAACCCCTTCCCTCGAGGGAAGGGGAACAATCGCATTAGGGAGAGTTCTGACTTCTACTGGTGCTTCCATTCCCCCATGACAGGGCCTACGCTGGCCCACCCTTGCCTTCGAGCGCCTCGCCCATCTGGTAGCGGGTGAAGCGTCGCACGTCGATCTTCTCGCGCATCTGAAGGGCGGCCTCGCCGATCAGATCGTTGACAGTCTTGTTGGGATCGCGAGCATAAGCCTGCTCGAGCAGGCAGGCTTCCTTGTAAAATTTCTCGATTTTGCCGTCTACAATCTTCGCCACGACTGCCGTAGGCTTGCCTTCGGCCTGCGACGCGTAAATCTGGCGCTCCTGCTCGATAACCTCAGGCGACAGATCCTCGCGTCGCACCACGCGTGGATTGAGCGCAGCGACTTGCAGCGCGAGCTCCTTCACCAGCGCCTGGAACGCCTCCGACTTGGCGCAGAAATCGGTCTCGCAATTGACTTCGATCAGCACGCCGATTTTGCCGCCTGCATGAATATACGAACCGACCGCTCCTTCGGATGCGACCCGGCCCGCGCGGCCGGCCGCCGCCGCGATTCCCTTCTCGCGCAGCCACAGAGCGGCCTTGTCGAGGTCGCCGGCAGTTTCCGAAAGCGCGCGCTTGCAATCCATAATGCCGGCGCCGGTCTTCTCGCGCAGTTCTTTAACCTGGTTTGCGTTTAGTTCCATCACAATTCCTGAATTGAGCTAGTATTCTTGGCCGGTCGCGCTACTGCAAGCGACCGGCCCAGTTTCGGACCAGAAAATCGAAGTTGTCGACTAGACCGCGCTGGGCGAATCGGGCGCCGAGGTTCCCATATCTGCGGGAGCGCCGGCGTCCGAGCGAATATCCTGCTGGCCCTTGGCGCGTTCCTCGGCGATTTGTTTGCCCTCGATGATCGCGTCGGCGACGGCGGCCGTGAACAGCTTGATCGCGCGAATAGCGTCGTCGTTGCCGGGGATTCGATACGCGATAAGGTCGGGGTCGCAGTTGGTATCGACCACCGCGGCAACCGGAATACCGAGGCGGTTCGCTTCTGCGACCGCGATATCTTCCTTCTTGGTGTCGATCACCCACAGCGCGTCCGGGAGCTTGCGCATGTTCTTGATTCCGGCCAGCGTGGCCATCAGCTTTTCATGCTCGCGGCCGTTGTCGCTCATCTCTTTCTTGGTGAGCGCCTTGATCATTTCCGGATCGGCCATCGTCTCTTCGAGCTTTCGGAGCCGGTCAATCGACGCGCGAATAGTCTGGAAATTGGTCAGCATCCCACCGAGCCAGCGGTTGTTGACGTAGTACATGCCGCATCGCTCGGCTTCTTCCTTGACGATGTCCTGCGCCTGCTTCTTGGTGCCGACGAACAGCATCGTGCCGCCGGCCGCGGCGAGGTCGCGTGCGAAATCGAAGGTCGCGCGAAACATCTTCACGGTCTGCTGAAGATCGATAATGTAAATACCGTTGCGTGCGCCGAAGATGTACTGCTTCATCTTCGGGTTCCAGCGGCTGGTCTGATGGCCAAAGTGAACCCCGGCCTCCAGGAGCTGCTTCATACTGATTTCAGTCATAGAATTTAGTCCTTGCCTCTAGGCCCCATGAGAGGGGCAATCTGTAAGTATTAGCAGGGTGGGGGGTTCTAAGAAAGTGCGATGGACTCTTGGGACTGTCTTAATTCGGCGCCGAGTGTTGAATAGATCGCGAGTGTCTTAATTTGCGGCACTCACTTGGCAAAAAGCAGCGCAGGCTCAGTACCTTGCTCGGTGCTGACAACTCGCTCCGTCTTGTCGTAGTTTACGACGCATTCCCTAGATTGCTCGTGCAGATAGTCCAATTCTTTCTTGTCGAACCACATTGCGAAAGGCAAGTACGTAAATTCTGCGCCCGGATGAAGCAGCATGATTTGGCCATGCGGATCGCAGTCATAATCGTCATTTACCAGTATGCCCTTAACGGTCGCTCCCATTTGCGGTTGACCCAATTTGGCGAGGACTTCTTCGCGAGTCATACCCACGTTGATTTGATTGATATTGCCGCTCGCGGTCTTGGTACTGATTCCGCAGCCAGCTAGCCAGCCCACAAGCGCGAGCGCGGCAGCGTGGCGGGATTTCATAGCGAAGCTCACGCCACTTCTATTTTGTGCCTTTCAGGCGGATATCGTCGCTGGCGACGCAGGCGGCGTTGAGCGCGCGCGCTTTTCCCAACGCGGCGTCATTTTTCTGCAGCCGCTTGAGCTTGCCCGTCTTATCGAGCGTGATTGGATCCTGCTCGTTGTTCTGAAGGTCCGTCAGCGCCTTCTCGCAACTATCGTCGGTGGCGAAACTGGTGACGGTAATCCAGCGCGCAAGTGGAACGTCGGAATCAACATTGTGGGGGATCCTGGTCGAGTCAGGCGGCATCATCAGATACCAGCCCACGAAAGCGAGCGCCGCGAAGTGGCGGCTATTCAGGTTGCTCACACCGGCCAGTTATACGCACTTGCGGGCAAAAAGTCATCGCGCGGCGCCAGAACCTCACCCCTAACCCCTCTCCCTTCAGGAGAGGGGAACAGCCGTCAGGCGTTCATCGATTCGAGGAATTCTTCGTTGGTCTTGGTCTTGTCCATCTTGTCGATAAGGAATTCCATCGCTTCGACCGCGTTGAGCTGGGTCAGCAGCTTGCGCAGTATCCAGACGCGATTGAGCGTCGCGCGTGGCAGCAGCAACTCTTCCTTGCGGGTCGAGGAGCGCTGGATGTCGATAGTCGGGAAGATGCGCTTTTCGAGCAGGCGCCGGTCGAGCGCAATCTGCTGATTGCCGGTGCCTTTGAACTCTTCGAAAATTACTTCGTCCATGCGGCTGCCGGTATCGACCAGCGCGGTCGCGATAATCGTCAAGCTGCCGCCGTCTTCGGTGTTGCGCGCGGCGCCGAAAAATTTCTTGGGCTTGTGCAGCGCGTTGGAATCGACGCCGCCTGACAGGATTTTGCCCGACGGCGGCACCACAGTGTTGTAGGCGCGCGCCAGCCGGGTGATCGAATCGAGCAGAATGACGACGTCGCGCCCATGCTCGACCAGCCGCCGCGCCTTTTCGATTACCATCTCGGCCACCTGCACGTGACGCGTGGCCGGCTCGTCGAAGGTGGAGCTGACGACTTCGCCCTGGACTGAGCGCAGCATGTCGGTGACTTCCTCGGGCCGCTCGTCGACCAGCAGCACGATCAGCACGATCTCAGGATGATTGTGCGCGATAGCCTTGGCGATCGCCTGCAGCATCATGGTCTTGCCGGTGAACGGGGCCGCAACAATCAGCCCGCGCTGGCCTTTGCCGATAGGCGCGACTAAATCGATAATGCGGGTGGTCAGATCCTCGTGATTGTATTCGAGCTTGATGCGCTCCTCGGGATAGAGGGGCGTGAGGTTGTCGAAGAGGATCTTGTCGCGCGCCTTTTCGGGATCCTCGTAGTTGATCGATTCAACCTTAAGCAGTGCGAAGTAGCGCTCGCCTTCTTTCGGCGGCCGAATTAATCCTGAAACCACGTCGCCGGTGCGCAGATTGAACTTGCGAATCTGGCTCGGCGAAATATAAATGTCGTCGGGACCGGGCAGGTAGTTGTAGTCAGGCGCGCGCAGGAAGCCGAAGCCGTCGGGCAGGATTTCCAGCACGCCCTCGCCGAGGATCGATCCGTTCTTGGCAGCTTGCGCCTGCAGGACCGCAAAGATCATCTCCTGCTTGCGCATGTTGGTGGCGCCGTCGACGTTGAAGTCGCGCGCCATCTGCGCCAGTTCGGTAATCTTTGCGCGCTTGAGCGACTTGAGGTTGAGGACACCTTCCTCGCTGATTACCGGCGCCGGGGGCGGAAGATTCGGATTGCTGTCGAGGTTTACCTGCCGTGGTGTCCCGTTGGTCGAGCGCGGGTCGTCGAAGCGACCCTCCTCGCTCTTCGCAACGTGTCTGCCCTTGCCCATATGCCTTCCCCGCAACCTGGACTCCATTATCTCCGATGCTGCCAATAGCGGCGGCTAACGCGACGCGTATCGCAGGTTATGAACGTTGGTTCCAATGGGCCCCGGCAACCGGGAGATACCATTATAGATTTTTGAGTGCTCAAGCGGTCGGGATTCGGAACAACTAACGCCTTGAGTTCAGGTTCGGAATTACGGACCGCAGGGAAACGGGATTATCTCACCACCCAACCCGTCTCAGCGTCCTCAGTGCGGAAGCTCAATTAGAACGCTACCTGCGCAATGCCACCGTGTCAACGGGGTTCACGAGGGTAGTGTCTGAGTTTCAATTTTAATCAATATCGTGGAAATTAGTCAGCAGCATGGATCAGGACCGATGGAATGAAAGGCGCCGCCGGTCTCTAAAAGTCGATCTCTTAATTAGCGCCGTCGTAGTTGCGACTTTTGTCGCCATCGTATGGATTTTTGTTCCGAGAGGGTGGCGAGGTTTTCAAACTTGAGGCAGCACTCACTAAAGGCGCGCCCAGGGATCGAGCAATTCGATCCCAAGATCTTGGAAGTGGCGCACGTTGCGGGTGGCTAGTTTGGCACGCCTCGAGGATACGATGCCGGCGATTTCGATGTCGCGAAAGTCGAGCGGCTTGCCAATAGCGCGACGTTCCGCGGCGCGCTTAGCGGCCTCAGCGGCCGCCTCATGATCGAAGGGCAGAATCCTTCCTGCTAGGTCTTCATCCAAAACTTTCGTGAGCGCGTCTCCTAGTTGGCGTTGGCGACGTCCCGGCGACAGTAACGCTATGCCGAAGCGAATCTCGAAGATGGTCACGGCAGTGGTCCAGATTGATTCAGGCGGTTGTTGATCGAGCCAGACAACCACCGTCGCGTCTTCGGGATCCATCAACCCTGAGAGAACGTTGGTGTCGAGAACAATCACTTCTTGAAGACTGCTGGCCGCGGTTTATGCCCGCGGAGTTCAGGCATATCCAGTCGAAGACCGATACCTGCGAACCGACTCCGAATGCGGCTTCCCAATGTAGCAGGAGTACCCTCCTCAGCCCTGACGGCGCTACGGAGAATTTCGCGCACTTCTTCCTCCATGCTACGGCCGTGACGACTTGCCTGCCGCTGGAGTCGAGCCTTAACGCGATCTTCCAGATTTCTGACAACCAGTTGCGCCATTGGAGTTTGTTGCCTCTGATATCATGATATCACCTGGCGGTCAGAGGTCAACGTCAACTCAGCTCGATCCATCGGCGAAGTTCGCGCGCGTCTGAGGCGAACAATTTCGTTGCGAGAAATTCTACAAAATCTATCGGCAGCGGCGCTACGAACTCGAGCCGCTCGGCGGATCGCGGATGGGTAAGACTCAGCGCGAGCGCATGCAGCGCCTGTCGACGAAAAAATTCGCAAGCTCCCGCCTTGCCGCCATACAATGGATCGCCCAGGCACGGATGCCCGATCGACGCGAGATGCACCCGAATTTGATGCATCCGGCCCGTGTCGGGATTCACCCGCACCAACGACGTGCCCGCGTCGTCCCCGTCCGCAGGATCGAATCGCGCGAGCACGGTGATATGGCTGATCGCGTCGCGCGGCACGTTCGATCGCACCGACATCCGCTTGCGCTCCACCGGATGCCGCCCGACCGGACGCTCGATCGTCATCCGGTCGCGCGCGACCTTGCCTTTGACGATCGCGAGGTATGTTTTTTTGACGGTGCGATCTTTGAACTGCCGCGAAAACGCGGTGCGCGAAAATGGCGTCCGCGCCACCACCATCACGCCCGAGGTGTCCTTGTCGAGGCGATGCACGATACCGGGCCGGAGCACGCCATCGGGCTCGGCCATCGCGGCCAGCTCGGGAAATCGCGCGAGCAGAGCGTCCACCAGCGTGCCGTTGGGATGCCCGGGCGCGGGATGCACCGTCATCCCCGCAGGCTTGTTCACGACGATTATTTCATCGTCATCGAAAATTACCGAAATCTCGGGCGCGTCGCCTTCCTTGTAACTCGAAGGATCCAACGCGCCGGCCGGAATCGCGGCGACCTCGATGCGATCCCCGGTTCTCACTCCGCTCGACGCGCGCGCGATCGCACCGTTGACCGTCACCAGTCCCGCCTTGATCATGCGCGCCACCTGCGAGCGCGAGTACTCCGGCGCCAGCCGCATCGAAACGAACACGTCCAGCCGCATGCGATCGTGCTCGGCGCCGGCGCTGATTGTGGTTGGCAGAATCACGAGCGCGATTTAGCGCGTCGATAAATCACGGCGTCGAAGGCGGCGGAATCGGCGGCGCGACGGACGGTGGCGGCGGAGCGGCGTTAGCATCGGGAGGCTCGCAGTTCTCGGTGGTAGTCGTCGCGACCGCCAACCCGTAGGTCCTCTTCTGACAATCCGGATTCGTGTCATCGGGCCTGGAATAAAACCAGCACCCGGCCAGCATCGTCGAGAACAGCGCAACGATCGTCATCGAGAAGATTGCTTTCATGCTACGCCTCTATTCGAAGCGATGCGGCAGCGGATGCGATTTTTCGTACGCGACGATCCGATCTTCGTGCGCGAGCGTCAATGCGATGTCGTCGAGACCTTCGAGCAGGCACTTCTTATCGAAGGGTTCGATCTCGAAGCGCGCGGTCCATCCGAAATCGTCGGACACCGTCTGCTGGTCGAGATCGATCGAGAGCCGATACGCCTCGTAGTCGCCGGTCGCGCGAAAAATATGCTCGACCTCGTCGGGCGTCAGCGTCACCGGCAGAAACCCGTTCTTCAGGCAGTTGTTGTGGAAGATGTCGGCGAACTCCGGCGCGATCACTGCATGGAAACCGGCGTCCTCGAGCGCCCACACCGCATGCTCGCGCGAGCTGCCACAGCCGAAATTCTTGCGCGCCACCAGAATCGACGCGCCCCGGAATCGCGGCTTGTTCAGAGAGAAATCTTTGTTCTCGCTGCCGTCGGGATTGCGGCGCCAGTCGATGAACAAACCCTGCCCCATCCCGGCGCGCACGACAGCCTTGAGAAACTGCTTCGGAATAATCTGATCGGTATCGACGTTGGCGCGATCGAGCGGCGCCACCATCCCGGTAAAATCCTTGAACTTCTGCATCGCTCTCTCCTTTACTGATTTGCCCATTCGCGCACGTCGACGAAATGCCCTGCAATCGCCGCCGCCGCCGCCATCGCTGGACTCACCAGGTGCGTGCGCCCGCCCTTGCCTTGGCGCCCCTCGAAATTGCGATTCGATGTGCTGGCGCATCGCTCGCCCGGCTGCAGCACGTCGGGATTCATCGCCAGGCACATGCTGCATCCGGATTCGCGCCACTCGAAGCCGGCTTCGGTGAAAATTCTGTCGAGGCCGAGACTCTCCGCCTCCGCCTTGACCTCCTGCGATCCCGGCACGACCATCGCGTGCACGCTCGGTGCGACTTTGTGGCCCTTGACGATCCCGGCGGCAGACTTGAGATCGCTCAGCCGCGAGTTGGTGCACGATCCGATGAACACGCGATCGATCCTGATGTCCTCGATTTTCGTTCCAGGGCGCAGCGCCATGTACGTCAGCGCCCGCTCGACCGTTTCGCGCTGCTGCTTGTCGCCAATTTCCGCGGGATTCGGCACGCTTCCACGCACATCGGTGACCATTCCGGGATTCGTGCCCCACGTCACCTGCGGCGCGAAAGTAGCCGCGTCGAACACCACGCTGCGATCGAACTTGGCGCCGTCGTCGCTGCGGCACTCGAGCCATCGCGCCGCCAGCTGGTCAAATTCCTTGCCGCTCGGGATATACCGGCGCCCGCGGAGATACTCGACGGTGGTCTTGTCCGCCGCAACCATCCCGGCACGCGCGCCGCCTTCGATCGACATGTTGCACACCGTCATGCGCTCTTCCATCGAGAGCGCCTCGACTGCGGCGCCGCGATACTCGATCACGTGCCCGGTCGCGCCGTCGGTCCTTATCCTGCCGATGATGCCGAGAATTAAATCCTTCGCGCCGACTCCGGTGCCGAGTTTTCCATCGACGCGAATCTCGAACGTCTGCGGCCGCTCTTCCCACAGGCATTGCGTTGCCAGCACGTGCTCGACTTCGCTGGTGCCGATTCCGAACGCGAGCGCACCGAACGCCCCGTGCGTCGCGGTATGGCTGTCGCCGCAGACGATTGTCATGCCCGGCTGCGTCAGCCCGAGCTCCGGCCCGATAACGTGCACAATTCCCTGTTCCTGCGAGCCGATATCGAACAGCCTGAGGCCGAACTCCGCGCAGTTGCGCCGCAGCGTCTCGATCTGGAGTTTCGAATCGACGTCTGTGATCGGCTTGCTCCGGTCGGTGGTCGGCACGTTGTGATCCTGGGTCGCGTAGGTCCGATGCGGCGCGCGAACCTTGCGCCCCGAATGGCGCAGGCCCTCGAACGCCTGCGGCGAGGTGACTTCATGCACCAGGTGCAGGTCGATGTAGAGCAGGGAAGGCTCATGCTGTTTTTCGCGGACGACATGCTCCTCCCAGATTTTCTCGAACAGGGTTTTTGCGGCCATTGCGTCTCAACTCCCGCCGCATCGGCGGCGTAATGATTTTATTGCGAAACTTCGATTCATCAAACCGCGGCTGCGCGCCCATTCTTGCCGCGCGAATAACGTTCGATCCGATCTGACAGCTTGCTCGCGAACGTACTGAACGCGGCCAGCTCGTCGCGCGAAAATCCGGTCCAGATTGCTTCGATCGCCGCTTGCCGCGACGCCCGCAGCTCAGCGAGTGTTCGGTGGCCTTTCGCGGTCAACTTGTAACTCCGGTTCCTGCGGTCCTCTCGCCCAATTGCGGCCGAGACCAGCCCGGCGTCGAGCAGTTGACGCAATGTTTTCGAGACGGCGGCGGCCGAGCTGTCGCGGCTCCGCGCGAACATCGACGGAATAAAATGCTCCGTCGAGATTTCTTCGAGCACGCGCCACTGCTCGATCGTAATCCCTGCGTCGCGCGCCAGCACCTCGCGCCGGCGCTCGAAAATCTCCGCCAGCGCGGTCATTGCCTCGATCGCGCGAAAAATCGGGTCGCGTCGTCCAACTGCTTGCATCAGGCAAGATATTAACTATAGTTAATCAATCTTTGCAAGCAACGATTCAAGCAAACAACGATTCAAGGAGGATGGGGCGATGTCCAAATTCTTTGATCACCTGACTCCCGAACTGACCGAATTCATGAGGGCGCAACCCGTTTTCTTCGTCGCTACCGCAGCGCCACACAGCCGTATCAACCTGTCGCCAAAGGGCATGGACACCTTCCGCGTGCTGGATGAAAAGCGCGTTGCCTATCTCGACCTCACCGGCAGCGGCAACGAGACCGCCGCGCATCTGCTGCACGACGGACGCATCACGATAATGTTCTGCTCGTTCGACAAGAATGCGGGGATTGCGCGCATCTACGGTCGCGGGGCCGTGATTCCTCCGAGCCACGAACGCTGGGCGGAACTCATCGCCAACTTTCCGAAACTTCCCGGCGTGCGGCAGGTGATGGAGATTCGCGTCGAATCAGCGATGACCTCGTGCGGCTACGCGGTGCCCCGGATGCGCGAGATGACTCCGCGCGATACGCTCGAAAAATACTGGACGAAAAAGGGCGAGCACGAAAAAGAGAAGTACCAGCAGAAGCACAATCTCCGTAGCATCGACGGTCTGCCAATCAGCCGGCTCGAGACCAAGTCGCGAACGAGCCGCTGACACCGCTCACTTGATTCGACGCGTCGGCGCCGCTCGCTCCGCGCGCGCCAATCCGCGGGTCACCGCCTCGTCCCCGAATTTCTTCGCGACCGAATCCAGCGCTCGATTCAGCCGATCGCGCTTGCGATCTTCGACGGGCGCCGAATCGAACAATCCGAACTGCGCCGTCTCCGCGCGCTCGAGCTGATGCACCTGCACTCCCGCAAGGCGAATCTTCTCTTTCCCGCCGACCTTCGATAGCAACTGGGTCGCGATGCGCGAGATTTCCGGCCCGTCGTTCGTCGTGCCGTCGAGTGAAAAACTGCGCGTAATGAGCGGATACCGGCCGCCGCCGAGCGGACGCGCCAGTTTCAGTTTGAGCGTGATCGTTCGGGCGCGCACGCTGTCGGCCCGAAGACGACGGGCGATGGCATCGCCATGCGCGATCAGCACGCGCCGCAATTCATTCGAGTCGAGCGCCAGGTCGTGCGCGAAAGTATTTTCCTCGCCGTACGATTTGCGCTGCCAGTCCGCGATCACCGGCCGCGAGTCGTTGCCAGAGGCCAGTTCGTGCAGATGCGGCCCCATCGATCCGAACATGCTCTTCAACTCGGCCGGGTCGCGCCGCGCGAGATCGCCGACCGTCTTGATTCCGCATTCATGCATCCGCGCGAGCGTCACGCCTCCGACGCCCCAGAGTCTTTCAACCGGAAGCGGAGTCAGAAATTCCTGCAATTTTTCCGGCGCCACCGAGAGCAATCCGTCGGGCTTCGACATGTCACTCAGAATCTTCGCCGCCATCTTGGTCGGCGCCACGCCGACCGACACTACCAGGCCGGTCTCTTTCAGCACGCGATGCTTGAGATCGCGCGCAGCGTCAATCGGCGGACCGAGCAGACGTTCGGTGCCGGTCAGATCAATAAATGCCTCGTCGAGCGAGAGCGGCTCGACCACTGGGCTGAAGCTCTCGAACACGCGGCGCACCACGCGCGATATTTCCACGTAGCGATCCATCCGGCCCGGCACGAAGATCGCCTGCGGACAGAGTTTGCGCGCCTGCCCGGTCGGCATCGCGGAGCGCACACCGAATTTGCGCGCCTCGTACGACGCCGATGTGACGACGCCCCGCGCGCTGCGCCCGCCGACAATCACCGGCAGGCCGCGCAGCGCAGGATTGTCGAGTACTTCGACCGACGCATAAAACGCGTCCATGTCCGCGTGCGCGATCACGCGCGGCCAATGCGCCGCGCTGCTGCCGGTGGATGCCTCGATGCTCATTTCGTTGCCGAGAGCTTCGCAAAGATTGCATCGGCCGCATCTTCGCCGCTGCGCACGCAGTCTGGAATCCCGACGCCGCGATAAGCCGCGCCTGCGATCGCGAATGCCGGCAACTCGGCGACGACGCGCTCGAGTTCCGCAACGCGCGCCAGGTGCCCGACTTCATACTGCGGCATCGAGTCGGGCCATCGTCGGACTTCGGCAAATCCCGGCGCCGCGCTGACTCCCAGCAATGCGCGGAACTCGTCGCGCACCGCGGCGATCATATCGTCGTCGCTGAGACGCATCATTTCGCGGTTCATCTCGCCGCCGACAAAGGCGCGCGTCAGGATCGCGCCCGCAGGCGCGCGTCCTTCGAATTTGAAGCTCGAAAAGCTGCCCGCGATTATTCGCCGATGCTCGATTGCCGGCACGACGAAGCCGAATGCCCGCGGCGGTTCGTCGAAGTCACTCTCGCGAAACGTCAGGTTGACCGTCGCCGCCGACGCATAGCTGATCTCGCCGAGCATCTTCGCACCCGCCGGTGCGATTGTCGCCACGATGCGCGCCGCCGCGTACGAGGGCGCGGCGCAAATAACGGCGTCGACATCGACGGACTCGCCGCTCGTGAGTGCGAGCCTCCACGAGTCTCCGCTCCGAGACATCTCGACAACTTCCGCGCCCTTGCGAATCGACGCGCCCAGGCGAGCTGCGAGCGTCTCGGGCAAGGTCGCCATCCCATTCCTGAAACTCTGGAACAGACTCCAGCGCGCGCCGCTCGCCTCCGAGCTCTTCGCCGCGCGCGCATTCTCCGCCGCGCGCATTCCCTTGACGACGCTGCCGTGGCGCCGTTCCATCTCGACGAAGCGCGGCATCGTCGCCGCCATGCTGAGCCGCTTCGGATCCGCAGTGTAGATTCCGCCGGCGAGCGCCTGCGCAACGCGATCGAGCACCTCGCGCCCCATCCGCCGCGTCACGAATGAATCCAGGCTCTCGTCGTCGGTGCTGGTTCGCGCCGCGATGTATGGTTCCATCGCGATGCGCAATTTTCCAAGCGGTGAGAAAAGCGAGCTTCGAAAAACCGGTCCGAGATGCGCCGGCGCGAGCAGCGAAAATCCGGCAGGAATCTCGACCAGCCGTCCGGCCCGCACCACGTATGTCTTTCGATAAATATCGCGAGTCGGAATCAGTTCGGCGCCGAGACCGAGTCGCCGTGCCAGCTCGGCAGCCGCGTGTTTTTCCGACAGGAACGAATCCGCGCCGGTCTCGATTACAAATCCGTCGCGCCGAATCGTCTCGAGCGCTCCGCCACATCGCGCGCCGCGTTCGAGTAAGTGGACTTCCAGCGGAAACTCGCGCGCGGCAGCGAGCTCGCGCATCCGATACGCCGCCGCGAGCCCGGTGATCCCGCCGCCGATTACCGCAACCCGCTTGATTTGTGGGTCGGTGCCCGTTTGAGATTCTCCGTCGCTCAACGCGCGTGCGCCGCGACAATCGACGCCATCATCTCGATAAACAGCGGATGGTCGCCGACGGTCGGCGCACGCTCCATTCTGATTCCCGCGTCGCGCGCGACTTGCGCAGCTTCGACATCGAGATCGTACAGCACCTCGACGTGATCGCACAAAAAACCGATCGGCACGACCACCGCGATCTTCCCATCGAGATTCCGAAGCGTCTGCTTGATATCGGGTTCGAGCCACGCCTCGCGCGGATTGCCGCTGCGGCTTTGATACGCGAATTGCCAGTTGTCGAATCCGAGATCGGCGGCGACCACCCGCGCCGATTGCGTAAGCTGCGCGACATACGGCCCCGCCTGCGCCATCGCGAGCGGGATACTGTGCGCGGTGAAAATCAGTCGCGCGCGCGATCGCTCAGGAAAATCCAGTCGGCTGAGCGCCTCGCGCGCGCGCGACGCCACCGCAGTAACGAACAGCGGATGGTCGTGCCAGGGCTGAGGATAAATAACCTCGGGCGCGGCTTCGCCCAACGAATGAAGCGCGTCGTTGACGATTGCCTGGTAGCGCTCGAAGCTTGCCTCGCTGCGATGCGCCGCCATGATGAATCCGAGCACGCGCCGCGCACCACAGTCAGCGAGCGCGCGCATCGAATCGGCGACGTACGGTTTCCAGTTGCGCATCCCGACCGCGACCGGCACGCTCACGCCTTTTTTCGCGAGCTCCTCGCGCAGAGCTGCCGCCTGCCGCATCGTGAGATCGTTGTACGGCGAGCGGCCGCCGAGCAGATCGTAATGATGCACGACTTCCTCGTAGCGCTCGCGCGGTATCGGCCGTCCGCGCAGCACGTTGTCGAGAAACGGCCGCACCTCGTCAGCGCGCGTCGGCCCGCCGAATCCGATCATCAGCACCGCGTCGCACTTTCCTTTCGCGGCCATCGCGTCAGCGCGCGCTCATCTCGTGGACCGCATCGATAAGCGCGATCGCGTGATCGACCGGCGTCGTGGGAAGTATTCCGTGGCCGAGATTGAAGATGTGCCCGGGGCGTCCACCCGCCTGATCGAGAATCGTGCGCGCACGTTTGCGGATTTCGGAAACCTCCGCGAACAGCGCGATCGGATCGAGATTGCCCTGTACCGCGACGCTGTAGTTGAGGCGCGCCCACGCGTCGGCGAGATCGACGCGCCAGTCCAGGCCGAGCACGTCGCCGCCAGCTTCGCGCATCAGCTCGAGCAGGTTCCCCGTCACCGTGCCGAAATGGATCACGGGGACGTCGGCGGGAATCGCCGCGATCACCGACGCCGTATGCGGCAGCACGAAGCGGCGATAGTCGTCCGGGCCGAGGCTGCCGACCCAACTGTCGAAAATCTGCACGATGTCGGCGCCCGCCGCGATTTGCATCTTCAGATAGTCTGCGGTGACCCGCGCGAGCAGCTCCATCAGGCGATGCCACGTTTCGGGCTGCGTGTACATGAAAGTTTTGGTCGCCTGGTATTGCCGCGACGAGCCGCCCTCGATCAGGTACGACGCGAGCGTGAACGGCGCGCCGGCAAATCCGATCAGCGGAGTGGTCGATCCGATCGCGCGATGCACCAACTTGATCGCGTCGGCGACGAAGCCGAGCGCTGCAACATCGACGTCGGGAATCCGATCGAGGTCGGCCTCGGTGCGAATCGGGCGATCGATCACCGGCCCGTCGCCTTTTTCGAAATGCAGCCCGACTTCCATCGGGATCAGCGGCAGCAGAATGTCGGCGAAAATGATCGCCGCATCCACTTTGAGTCGCTCCACCGCCGTGACAGTGACCTCGGCAGACAGCTCGGGGCGCCTGCACATCTCCAAAAAATCATGCTGCTCGCGAACCCGCCGATACTCCGGCATGTAGCGCCCTGCCTGGCGCATCAGCCAGATCGGAGTGTACGGCGTCGGCTCGCGCCGGCACGCTTTCATCATCGGATGCTCGGCGAGCGTGGAGCGCGGCGCGTCCGAAATCGCGGCGCGCTTCGGAATTGGCGACGATACCGACTCAATCCGATCCGCGTTCGCGCGCTTGGCAAGCAGAATCGAAGCCGCCCGCGCCGCTGCCTCTTTAACCAGGTGGCCGAGCTTGGAATGCTCGGGCTCGAAGTCGACGCTGAGACCGTACGCGCGAATCTGCTCGGAGCAGACCGGACCGATCGAGCCGACCGCCATCCCCGCGAATCCACGCTTGACGCTGTCGCCGATTCCCTCGGCCTCCGCGAGCTGGATGACGTTGGTGACCTGGTTCGAGCTGGTGAAGATCGCGACGTCCGCTGCGGCCGCCGCAATCGCGTTTAACGCCGCACGCAGCGGTGCGCGGTCCGCTGGCAGCGTCCATCTGTAGACCGGAACAATAGTGACGCGCGCGCCGCGCGCCTCGAGCCCGGCGGTCAGTTCGTGATTGGAAACCCCGTATTCCTGCACCGCGACGCGTTTGTCCTTGAGATCGACCTGCGCCGCGAGCGCACTCAGCACTTCGCGCCAAGTATTCGGCTCTGGCACGACGATCGACGGTTCGATCCCGAGATCGCGCATCGCACGAATCGGCTTCGGCCCGCGCGCCACGGTTGCGATTTCCGTCAGCGCTCCCAGCAGCGCGGCTCGCTGATGCCGCGTCTCCATTGCCGCGAACAGCGCGCGCGTGCCGACGCCGGTCATGAAGATTACGGCGTCGAATTCGCCTCCGAGCAAACGGTCGGCGAAGTCCAGCGCCGCGTGATTGTCCTCGAGCGGAACTTCGCGCATCGCAGGCGCGATAATCGCGACGCCGCCGCGCCGCTCGATCATCGTCGCGACTTCGGCCGCCATCCGGCTCTCGAACGCGACGACGCGCAGCCCGCCGAAGCCGGGCGTGAGATCCGAGGAATTGGATTGTGTCTCTGGGTTCATGGCGAGCGGCCGCGCCGCATCGTCAATCTTGCCGCGCGCACGCTACCCCGTCCACTCCCCCGAACCAGCTTGACGTATTTCATCAGTTACATTATTTTCACGATATTGTGAAAGTTCTGAATCGAGATAAAACCCGCTCGGGGTTCATCGAGCGCTTTGCGTCGGTGCTGACCGAGTCGGGCTTTCCCCGGATGCCGGCGCGGGTGTTCGCCGCTTTGCTCGCCACCGATTCGGGGCGCCTTACCGCGGCGGAGTTGGCAGCGCTGCTCCACGTCAGCGCGGCCGCGATTTCGGGTGCGGTCAGCTACCTGGTCCGGATCAACCTGGCCAGCCGCGAAGCGGAGCCCGGATCGCGTCGGGAGCATTATCGCGTGCACAGCGAGACCTGGTACGAGGCGATAGCCAGTAAGGACCAGGTGCTCGATCGATGCGAGCGCAGTCTGCGCGAAGGAATCGATGTGATCGGACACGATACGCCCGCCGGTGGACGAATCGCAGAGACGCTGGCGTTCTTCGAGTTCATCCAGACCGAATTGAGCGCGATGCTCGACCGCTGGCGCGCGCGGAAAGCTGAGCTCTCGTTCTCCAATACGAAGCGGCCGACCGAAGTGGCACGCTCAAAGAAAGACCGCGTGGCATCCGCGAAATGACGGAACTCAACAAAAGAGCGTCGCTGGGCCTGGTCGCGCTCATCGTCATTATGGCCTCGGTGACCTTCCTTCCCGCCTGGACCTTCGACTACCGGCAGGCGTGGATTCTGCTCGCCGTTTTTTTTGCGTGCACCTTGGCGATCGACCTCTACCTTGTGAAGAACGATCCCAAACTCCTCGAGCGGCGTCTCAAAGCGGGTCCGCGCTCGGAGCACGAGAAGAGTCAGCAGATCATACAAGCGATCGCGATGGTGGCGTTCGTCTCGATATTCGTTTTGTCCGCGCTCGATCATCGCTTCGGATGGTCCTCGGTGCCGCCGTATGTATCCGTGCTTGGCGACGTCCTGGTCGTACTCGGATTCTACATCGTATTTCTCGTGTTCAAGGAAAACACATTCGCCTCCGGAACGATCGAAATCGGCGACGATCAGAAAGTTATAATGACCGGCCCGTACGCCCTTGTACGCCACCCGATGTATATCGGGGCTCTTGTCATGCTGGTTGGCGTACCGCTTGCGCTCGGCTCGTTGTGGGGATTGCTCGCGATTGTTCCAATGACGCTGGTGATGGTGTGGAGGCTGCTTGACGAGGAGAAATTTCTGGCCAGGAACCTGGCAGGCTATTGTGAGTATCAGAACAAGGTGAGGTATCACCTGCTGCCATTGATTTGGTAGCTCTCGCGTCTTTAGATTGGAGGCGCGATGAATCGACGGATTTTTTTTCTGAGCGCGAGCCTGCTGCTTTGGTTCGCGCTCGCCAATCCAGGCCGCGCCGACACGATCGACCTGCAGGCCGCGATCGATTCGGCACATGAGCCTATCTTCGACGGCCTCGGCAACTTGCACCATCCGGTTACTACGAAAACCAATTCCACGCTCGCGCAACGATTTTTCGACCAGGGCCTGACCTTCGTCTACGCCTTTAATCACGACGAGGCGGCCGGCTCGTTCGAGGAAGCGGCGCATCTCGATCCCGATATGGCGATGGCTTATTGGGGAATTGCGCTTTCGCTCGGACCGAATATCAACCTGCCTGAAGATGAGGACCGCGGCAAAACGGCTTACGCGGCGATCGTCAAGGCCAAGTCCCTGGAAGGAAACGCCAGCGCGCCCGAGCGCGAATATATCGACGCGCTGGCTCAGCGTTACGCGCCCGACGGCAAGATGAATGATGCGCTCCAGCTGGCATACGCGAACGCGATGCGCCAGGTCGCGCGCCAGAATCCCGACGACCCCGACGC
Organism: uncultured delta proteobacterium; assembly: GCA_963850125.1. Lineage (GTDB taxonomy): Bacteria > Desulfobacterota > Binatia > Binatales > Binataceae > Binatus. The sequence goes on from CAWKKB010000011.1 coordinate 412,909, forward strand.
CGGCGCATTGTTCGCCGAATCGATGATGGATCTGCATCCGTGGGACCTGTGGAGTCACGACGGCAAGCCCGCTGACGGGACGCCCGAGATTGTCGCCACGCTCGAGAGCGTGATCGCGAAGTATCCGGATCACCTCGGCGCCAATCATTACTATATTCACGCGGTCGAAGCGTCGCCCGACCCGGGCCGCGCCCTCGCCAGCGCGGAGCGGCTCCCAAAGCTCGCGCCAGCGGCCGGCCATATCGTGCACATGCCGTCGCACATCTACTTTCGCACCGGCGACTACGACGCGTCTGCTGCTGCCAATGAAGCCGCGATCAAGGTGGACAAGGTTTACCTGCGCGAGCGCAATCCCAAGGGCGTCTACCTGATGATGTACGTCCCACACAACATCCAGTTCCTGTGGGCGTCGTTCATGATGGAGGGCAACAGCCGCGGCGCATTCAGGGCATCGCGCGCACTCGACAGCGCGGTGCCGATCGACATGGTCCGCCAGATGCCGGCGATGGAGGTCATGGCGCCGACCCGATATTTCACCGAGGCGCGCTTCTCGAACTGGGACGCGATTCTCAAAGAGCCCGCGCCACCGTCCGATCTGACGTTCACGACCGGAATCTGGCACTACGCGCGCGGACTCGCGTTGACGGCGAAGAATCGTCCCGACGATGCGGAAAATGAAAAGAAGAAACTCGATGCGATCATCGCGGCGACGCCGCCGGAGCGGATCGTGGGATTCAATACGGCCGATAAGTTGCTCGCGATGGGATCGGCGACGCTTGCCGGCAAGATCGAATCTGCGAAGGGGCAGCATGAGGACGCGATCAACTATCTGAAGGAAGCCGTCGCGATTCAGGACGCGCTCAATTACGAGGAACCTCCGCCCTGGTACTATCCCGTGCGCGAAACGCTGGGGATGGAACTGCTGGCAGCGGGCAAGACGCCGGATGCGGAGCAGGTCTTTCGCGACGATCTGAAGCAGAATCCCGAAAATGGATGGTCGCTCAACGGACTCGCGTTATGCCTTCGCGCGCGCAATGCGTCGGACGAAGCGGCGAGCGTCGATGCTCGCCTCAAAAAGGCGTGGGCGCACGCGGATGTGAAGCTGCCGGCATCTGTCGCGACGGACAAAACTACCGCATCTCGGTAAGTTTCGACGCATCTAATGTGAAACCCGCCGTGGGTTTCACGCTTCCTTGGGCAGGGGTGACCCCTGCACCCAATAAAAAACGCGGGAGAAAGCGCGTTGCCCGTTCTGCGATTGCTGTGTTAGCTGTCGGTTTGTGGCCATTGAATCAAACGGGGCCCGGAGAATCGACATGACTTTGAGAGCGCGTACTGGAGTCTGGGCAATGTTGGTCGCATTCGTCGGGCTTGCTTTGATCACATTGCAGGCTCGAGCGCAGATTCAACCGGCTGCGACCAGTACGACTGAAGCCGCGCCGATTCCATCGACGCAGATTCCCCCGGACATCACAGCCGCGATCAACTCGCCGGAACGGCCGGCCTCCGACAAGGCGCTCGACGCAGGACGCAGGCCCGACCAGATCCTCGCGTTCTATGGAATCAGGCCCGGCATGAAAGTCGCCGATATATTCGCGGGCGGCGGCTACATGACCGAGCTGTATGCGCGAATCGTCGGACCGAAAGGTACCGTGTACTCGCAGAACGGCCCGTTTCCGGATCAGTTCAAGAAAATCGAAGATCAATGGAACGAGCGGCTCAAGGAGCCCGCGCTCAAAAACGTCGTCAAGGTCAGCAAACCGTTCGACGCGCCCGACCTGCTGCCGGTGCCGCCTGATTCGCTCGACGCCGTCATCATTCATCTCAACTACCACGACTTGGTCGGCTTCAAACTCAATCGCGAGAACGTCAACGCGGCGGTGTTCAAGGCGCTCAAGCCCGGTGGCATTTACGGGATCGTTGATCACAGCGCCGCGCCTGGCACCGGCGAGACCCAGACCGCGACGCTCCATCGAATCGACGAGGATTTTTTAATCAAGGACGTCGAGAAGGCAGGCTTCAGACTTTACGGAGCGTCGAGCGCGCTGCGGCATCCCGAAGACGATCGCACCTGGCTCGTATTCAAGCATCGCGGCGAGACCGATCGCTTCATGCTCAAGTTCGTGAAGGCACCGGCCGTCGCGACGGGCGCAAGCGCTCCGGGGTCGGGACAATGAAGGTCGGACTATTCGCGCTTGGAATCGGCACGGGCGCGCGTCCCGAATCGATTCTGAAAACCGCCGCGGAGGCCGAGCGTCGTGGACTTTCGACGCTGTGGGTGGGCGAGCACGTCGTGCTCTTCGATCGCCAGGACTCGAAGTATCCGTACTCCGCGAGCGGCGAGTTTCCTCTGCCCGGCGGCGCGGACTGGCTCGATCCATTTATCACGCTGACCTTCGCAGCGGCCGTCACCAAAACGATTCGGCTGGCGACGGGAATTTGCCTCGTGCCGGAGCACAACCCTGTCGTGCTGGCCAAGGAAGTCGCGAGCCTGGACCGGCTGTCGGGCGGACGATTCGCGCTGGGGGTGGGAATCGGATGGTCGGCGGAAGAGTTCGCGGCACTCGGAATTCCGTTCGAGCGGCGCGCACAGCGGACGCGCGAGTATATCGAAGTGATGCGGCTGCTGTGGTCCGTCGACGTGACGAGCTTTCATGGCGAGTTCGTGAATTTTGATGCGGCGATGAGTTTTCCGAAGCCGGTGCAAGGCGTCAAGCTGCCGATAATCTTCGGCGGCGAAAGCGGGCCGGCGTTGAAGCGCACCGCCGACATTGGCAACGGATGGTTCGGGTTCAATGTCGGACCCGATGATGCCGCGCCGCTGGCCGACAAGCTGCGCGCGATGCTGAAAGCAAACGGACGCGACCCGAGCGAAGTTGAAATCATCGCGTGCCCATATACGAAAAAGATCACCGCCGCCGATTTGAAGAAGTACGCCGCGGCGGGCGTCGACGAGCTGGTGATACTCAGCAGCCCGCCCGAGGACGAGTCGCAGATTGGCGGATGGATCGAGCGGATCGCGCAGGCGTGGGTCGAGCCGGCGGAGAAGATCAGTTAGCTAAAAAAATCCAGAGTGGAACAGTCAGGAGGCGGCGAGGATTTCGCGGGCTTTTTTTAGGTCTTCGGCGATTTGCGCTTTCAGGGCGTCGGCGTTGTCGAATTTTTTTTCGGGGCGGATTCGCTCTATCAGTTCGAGCTTGATTCGCTTGCCGTAAATGTCGCGGTTGAAATCGAAAATGTGCGCCTCGATCGAGCGGGCGCTTTCCGCGAAGGTTGGGCGCATGCCGACGTTGGTGATCGACGGGTACGCGCCGTCGTCGAGGATGACCCGCGTGGCGTAGACCCCGTCGGGCGGGATGCATTCGGTTTCGCTGGCGAGATTCGCAGTTGGAAATCCGATCGTCCGGCCGCGCTCGCGTCCGCGCACTACCGGCCCGCTTAGAAAGTGATAGCGGCCGAGCAGCCGGGACGCGCGATGCATGTCGCCGGTCGTGATCGCCTGGCGCACCTTGGTTGAACTGACTTCGATGCCATCGACTTTCACCGGGCCGACCACGTCGGTATCGAAGCCGAGTTCGCGCCCGAGTTCAACCATCACGGCCGCGTTACCCGCGCGATTGTGCCCGAAGCTGACGCTGTGGCCGACGACCACCTCGCGCACGCCGATTTTTCCGCGCAAGTAATCGCGCACGAAATCGCGCGGCGACAGCATGCTCAAGTCGAGCGTGAACTTGATGACGATCACGCCGTCGATGCCCGATAGCCGGAGCAGTTCAAGCTTGTCTTCCGACGTGAGGATCAACTTGGGAGCGCGCGCAGGAACCAGCAACTTGGCGGGCAGCGGATCGAACGTGAGTGCGAATGCGGTGCCGCCGGCCGCGCGCGCGCGATCGATCGCAGCCTTAAGAATCGCGCGATGCCCGAGGTGGACGCCATCGAAATTCCCGATCGCAGTGACCGGGTACGGATGGGGTGGGAGTGCTTCGAGGTCGCGAATTATTTCCATTCAATCGTGCGCGCGGGCCGCTTTAATCGCTCGCGAGATCTTTCATCATCGTGTCCGCGGACGCCGCTTCCGGAGTTCCCGCGTGATCTGACACCAGCTTCTGCAGTGTGAGGCGCGCGTCGATCCGATCGTTGAGCTTCACAAACGCCTGCGCCTCACGCAGCAACGCGGCGCTCGCATATTTGCCCTTGGGGAAGCGCATCACGAGATCGTTGAACTGCAAAATCGCCTGGTCGTAGGCGCCGGTTTCGAACAACGCGTTGGCGGCGAAATATTCGGCGGGCTCGCTCAGCGGCGATTTCGGGTACGCATGCTGCAGCTTGGTGAACTTGGCGACCGCGAGCGGATACTTGGCGGCCTTCATCGCGTCGAGGCCTTCGCGATAAATCTTGATGCCTGGCTCGTTCGAGCTCGCGGCGTCTGCAATCTCCTGATCGAGCTCGGCCGGCCAGGTTGGCGCGATCTCCGCGGGCGTTGCGGGCGGCGCAGGCCCTCCAGCCGGCGGTTCTGTCGACGCGACTGCGGTGCCGGGACCGACGCTGTCGGACGGCGCGCCCGGCGGTGGAACCGCGCCCGGGGTCGCTGCCATGCCGGCCTGAAGCGCCTTCACCTCAGACTCGAGGCTTGCGATGCGATCGTTAACGCCCGACGCCTGGCCGGCCGCGGGCATTGTGTTGTGCTGGAGTTCTTCGATCTGATCGTTTTGCCGTGCGACTTGTGCCTTCAACGCGTCGATCTGCTGGCGATCGCTAGCGATCATGCCGCGCAGCGTGAACTCATTTTTGTTGAGCTGCTCCATGTCGTTCTGATCGGCGCATCCCGCCAGCACGAATGCCGCCACGAGGACGGCGACGCCGATCAGCCAGTTGGTTTTTCGCACGCGTCTAATCCTTATTGCTCACTGTATTTTGCTCACCGAGAAGTGATCGCGCCGGTTCTGTGCCCAACAGCTTTCGTCATGATCGTTGCAAAGTGGAAGCTCCTTGCCGTAGCTGATTGTCGACATTCTGCTATCGCTGATTCCGAGTGTTTCCAGGTAATCCTTGCCGGCCTGCGCGCGCTTGGCGCCCAACGCGATATTGTATTCCTCGGAGCCGCGCTCGTCGCAATATCCCTCGACCTGGACCTTGGTCTGCGGATGCGCCTGCAGCCAGCTTGCGTTGGACTTCAGCACGGAGCCGTCCTGATCATTGATTGTGGAATCGTTGTACCCGAAATGAATGTCGCTGAGCGGACCGCCTCTCCCGACCGTCCCATTCTGCCAGTCACTCTCGTTAGTACCGCTCCCGTTAGAGGTATTTTCACCGAGACCGTTTGCGTTGGGATTCGTGTCGCCGACCGACCCTGGCTTCTTCGATGAGCAGCTCGCAACCACCAGCATCACCACCATACTCGCAATCGCCATCGTCATCGCCTTGGCCAATGTCGAACGACTATTCACCCAACCACCACGACCACGCTGGACAGGAATCATTGCCATTACCCTCCGTCAAAGCGGAAATTATCTTCCGGTTGCCGACCATCATTATATAGATTCGCGAGTTATGTGCCCGCGTCGAGCTGAACGCGAGGTAACGCCCGTCGGGCGACCAGCTTGGATATTCGTTGGAGCCGTTGCCATCGGTTACCTGCGTCGGATCGCCGCCGCCGACTGGAATCGTGAAAATATCAAAGCGCCCGTTGCTGCGGCTCTGGTATGCGAGCTTGTCGCCCTTGGGCGAGAAGGCAGGCGTCGTGTTGTAGTCGCCGCTGTAGGTGACGCGCTTGGGTGAACCGCCGGAAAGATCCATCAGGTAGATTTGCGGCGTGCCCGAGCGGTCCGACGTGAACGCAAGCTTCGCGCCGTCCGGAGAGAACGCGGGGCTCACGTTGATTCCGGTGGTGTCGGTGAGCTGGCGGATTTCGGCGCCCTCGCGCGTGAGCAGATACAAATTCGTTATTCCGCCGCGCTCGATGGCCGCCACGATTTGATCGCCATCGGGCGAGAGCGTTCCGCCGATCACGCGGCCATGCGGGCTGGTGATCTTCATTTCCGTCTGCGCCTTAAGGTCGATCAGGTAAAGCGCGGGCTCCATGCTTTTGTACGAGAGATACAGCAGATGGTTGGCGCTGTGGTCGAAGTTCGGGAACAGGTTGATAGTCGGATTGCCGGTCAGCTTGTACAAATCCTGGCCGTCGATCGATTGCATGTAGACTTCCTTGAAGCGCCCGCCGCCGGTCGACACGAACGCCAGCTTGGAATCGAACGGACCTTTCTCTCCCGTCGCGGCTTCAAGGATAGCGTCAGCGAATCGCCGCGCCATCCGCGGCACGTCGCCGGCGTCGCCAGTGTAGTTCTTGCCCATCATCCGCCGCTGCTGCGCGACGTCGTATAGGTACGCAGTCAACTTCACAACGTTGCCGTTTGCGCTGACGGAACCCTTCACCAGGAAGTCGGCGTTGATCGACCTCCAGTCGGCGAAATTGAACTGCCCCAGCTCGAAGCCCGAGGTTTGCGGATCCTCGATGTATGCGTGCGGATCGAGCAGCCGGAAAAGTCCCGAGAGCTCGAGGTCGCGCCTGAGCGTGCTGACGAACGCGTTGCCGATACGATGATCGTCGTCGCCGCCGAGACTCTTCAGCCCCGACACTGCGATCGGCGAGAGCTGTCCGCCCGGACCGTTAATATCGATTATAATGGGTGCCGCACCCGCGGGCGACCCGGCGAGCGCCTGCGCGAAAACGATCGCGCACATCAGCGCGGAAGCGCGAATTATCAGCTTCATACGCTCAGGGCTGGCCCCAAGCCTGGGAAATAGATACCGAGAAAAGACATCCGCACCTCCTGCAACCTGCCCACCCTCAGGACTTCAGCTCTCCCAGTTTGAACCTGGCTTCGATCCCGGAAGAAAACTCGTCGCGAAATTTTTCCGGCGGCGCGGGAAACGGCGCCGCCCGCCGAATTGCGCGAATCACCGAATCGTCGAACGCTGAATCGTTCGAGCTCGTGCCAATCTTCAACCCGATCAGCCTACCGTCGGGGCCGATCGCGAAACTCACGGTCGCGGTCAGGTCATTCGATCCGCCGGTAAACGTCCACGCCTTCTTTATCTGATCCTGCACGGTTTTATAGTACAGCAGAAATTCGGGGTCCTTAAGAATACCGGCGCTGCCCTCGCCCGAGCCGATTCCGTAGCCTTTTCCTTCACTCGGCGGAATGTTTGCGACCACCGGTCCGCCGCCGGCCGGACCTTTGGCCGTGGTCTCGGGCATATCGGTATCGTCGTCGTCATCTTCATCGTCAGGCGGCGGATTTTTCGCGATCTCCTTGACGTGCGCCTCGAACATCTTCTGCTTCAGCTTCGCCAGCCGTTCAGCCACAGTCGGCGTCGACGCGGTTTTCGCCACCGTCGATCCCGCTTTTGGCCGATTGCGCGCCTTCTCGGGAGTCGGCTTGGGCGTCGCATGTTTGGCCGGCTTCCTGGTCGGCTCGGGGGTCGGAGTGATCATTGGCTCTTCCGTAGCTTCGATGTTTGGCTCGAGCGACGGCACGGGTTCGACCGTAGCCTCGGGCGTCGCTTCGATAGTCGGCGCCACGGTCGGTTCAGGGGTAGGAGTCGGGGTCTCGGTCGGCGCCTCGGTCGCATTTATCTTGAGCGCGTTCTTATCTTCGTTGAGTGCCAGCTCCGTTTTCAGCGGCGACTCGGTCTTGACCTTCGCCTCTTCGGGCTTGGGCGCCGCAGCCTTCGACTCGTCCGCCGCGTGCCGATTAATCCGCGGCAGATGCGTCCCGAGGTCGCCGGCTGGAATGTTGTCCACGATTTTTACCGTGTATGAGGGCGGCGGAGCTTCGGCGGGATGCAAAAATCGCGGCGCGATAAAAAACACCAGCGCAAAAATCGCGATATGCCCGAGGGCGGAGACGAAAATCGCCGCGATGTATCCGAGTCGCGACGGATTCTCGTCACCGTTATGATCCTGCGATGCCACAATTGGCGCTCACTTCGCGCCTGCGGCGGTGCCGTCGCTCGGCATCTCCGTCACCATCCCCACGTTCTCGATTCCCGCCGCCTTGATCGCCGCCATCGTGCGGATTACCTGGCCGTATGGCACTTGGTCGTCGGCGCGGATGAAAACCTGGCGGTCGGGACGTTCCTGCCCAATCGCCTTGAGCTTGACGGTCAGGTCGTCCTCCGAGAGTTTCGCGTCATTTAGATAAATCTGGCTGTCCTTCGTGATCGATACGACGAACTGCTCTTCCTTGCCCGGCAGCGCCTCGGCCTTGACGCTCGGCAGTGTGACCTCGACGCCTTGCTGAATAATCGGCGCGGTCACCATGAAGATAACCAGCAGCACCAGCATCACGTCGACCAGCGGGGTGACATTGATCTGCGAAACCATCTGCCCGCGTCCCTGTCCAGAGTCCATTGCCATTGGAATTGCCGCCTTATCCTGTTTAGGAAAGGAAATGACGCTCGGCGATATTCAGAAATTCGGCAGTGAAATTGTCCATCTCGGTCGCGAGCACTCGTATCCGCGCGGTGAAATAGTTGTAAAACATCTGCGCCGGTATCGCGGCGACGAGGCCGACCGCGGTTGTTATCAGCGCCTCGGCGATTCCCGGCGCGACCGCCTGGATACTCGACGTATGCGACGCCGACAGCCCGAGGAACGCCGTCATTATTCCCCACACCGTGCCGAACAGTCCGATAAACGGCGCCGACGATCCGGTGGTCGCAAGGAACGTGATTCCCGATTCGAGCTTGGTCAGCTCGACGTTTTCCTGCCGCTTCATCGCGCGCATCACGTTTGCGATTCCGCCGAGATCGGTCGAGAAGCCGCTGTCTGAGCCGACCGCCTGGCGCTTGGCGCGCGTGAGTTGCAGCAGTTCCTGGTAGCCGGCGCGAAAGACCTGCGCGACCGGGCTGCGCTTGAGGCCGACGCTCGCGGTATGAATCGCGGCGAGATTTTTCGACTCCCAGAATATCGCGATAAACTTTTCGGACTCGCGCCGTGCGCGCGAGATTGAAATCAGTTTGTAAAGGATGATTCCCCAGCTTCCGATCGAAAACGCGACCAGCAGCCACAATACTGCCGCCACCACCGGGCCCGTGCCCAGCACCAGTTCCACCACCCCTAACCCGCCAGCACCGCTCACCTGATGGAGCATAAAACCGCCATGAACCTCAAGAATCGCACTATTATAGGGGTATCAGCCGAGCCGAAACCAGCACGCGAGCGAAAAGGGAACGGGACACACTATATTTTACTGTGAAACCCATCCTTGGGTTTCACGCTTCCTTGTGCAGGGGTAACCCCTGCACCTAAGTACAAAGAGAGATACGGCCCGATACCTCGCCCGTTATTCTACGGGAGAGGAGGCCGGCCGCAACGCGGCCGGTAGGTGAGGGTTCTGCGGCGCTTCCCAAGTGTATGGTAGAGGGGCGTCGGGTTAGATCGCATCACCACCAAGTCTGGAGTCAAGGAGGAGGTTAATTGTCCCCGGACCCTAGCTACTTACCGCGACGATGATTCCGCGGGGACGCGATGCCAGATCTGGGTTTGCCCGAAAAGGGGAAGGCCGACATAAGGATGGATCTCCAGCTCATCCGGACCCAATACCTTCATTCGGCAGTGATAGGTCTTGCCGTTTTCGCGATCGAAGATGTGACCGAACCAGGTCCCGCCGCCCGCCGCTGTGAAATCCCGAAGAACTTTGAGTCCCAATGCGGGCCGATCCCCCATCGATACGGCCGGATTGCTCATCGAATTGTTGGCCAGCACGCGGACCGCGGTGCCGCATAGAGCCTGCCCACACGGCGCGATTTCAACTTCGAGATTTCCGCTCGCGGTCAGCCAGCGGCCCGTCTGGGCGCCGACAGCGGGAGCATACAAGAGGATCGACAGAGCTATCAGTGCGTATTTCATGGGACCTCCGTTGGCCAGCGAGAGTTTCCGCAGCAGCTATGTAATCACTGCTTACAAGCTGCGCGGCCGTATGTCAATGGTAAATACGCACTGCTAACATTGACCCGGATCTGATGCTAGCGTCGGACCCGATGGCGCCTAATCGATCAAAAGCGAAAGCCGTCCGGCGTCTGCCCCTGCGCCCCCGCGCCGCCTATCACCATGGACGTCTCAGGGAGGCGCTTATCGAAGCGGCGCTTGCGATGGTCAAGGAGAATGGGGTCGAAAGTGTCAGCGTCCGCGAGGTCGCAAAGCGGGCGGGGGTGTCGTCGGGCGCTCCTTTCCGCCATTTCCCTTCGCGCGGCGCACTGATGACCGCAGTCGCCGAGCAAGCGATGGGCAGGTTTCGCGACGAGATCGTTCGCGCCCTCGATGAAGTGTCGTCGGCCGAGCCTCTGGATCGCTTCCGCGCCCTCGGGACCGCCTACATGCGCTGGGTGATGAACAATCCCGAGCATTTCCAGGTGATCTCGAATCGTGGGCTGATCGATTTCGACAGTTCTGAATCCCTTCGCCGCGATAACGCCGAGATTCGCTCGCTCATGGAAGATCTGTTGAGACAGGAACAGGGTCGTACTCCGCTTCGATCCGGCGATGTAAAAGCGATTTCCTTCGCGGCGCGCGCTCTCGCCTACGGCATCGCGCGCATGTACGTCGACGGACACTTCGCGCAATGGGAAATTCCCGAACCTGAAGCCGGGAACGCTTTCAATTCTGCGTTCGATCTATTCGTCTCCGGCATCGCGTGCCGCGGTAATCGCAAATAAACGCAACTTCCCTCCCGCTGTTTCGCGCGCCGGTATGGCATAGAATCTGTACATCGGACCCGCACTTATCTAAGGTTCGGGTCGTTGCTCTTTGCAGTGAAAATTGCAGCGGGAGGAATCGAGGGTGGCCATAAAAGTCGGGATTAATGGATTCGGCCGGATAGGTAGGATGTTCCTGCGCGCGGCGCTGACTAAAAAAGACATCGAAGTCGTTGCCGTCAACGACATCACCGACGCACCCACCCTCGCGCATCTGCTCAAGTACGATTCCATCCACGGCACGCTCCGCCACGAGGTCAAGGCTGAAGGCGGCAGCATTTTTCTCGACGGCAAACCGATGCAGGTGCTCGCCGAGCGCGACCCCGCCAAGTTGCCATGGGGCAAACTCGGCGTGCAGGTCGTCATCGAATCGACCGGATTGTTCACGGCGCGCGACAAAGCCGCGTTGCATCTCAATGCCGGCGCGAAGAAAGTCGTCATCAGCGCTCCTGCCGACGGCGTCGACGTAACGCTGTGCCTCGGCGTCAACCACCATGTGTACGATCCGAAGAAGCACGACGTGATTTCCAACGCATCGTGCACCACCAACTCCCTCGCTCCCATCGGAAAAGTCCTGCACGAAAGTTTTGGCGTGGTCCATGGCCTGATGACCACCGTGCACAGCTATACGTCGGATCAGATGCTGCAGGATGGGCCGCACAAGGATTTGCGACGTGCGCGCGCCGCGGCCGTCTCGATGATTCCGACCTCGACTGGCGCGGCGAGGGCTATCGGCCTCGTGCTGCCCGCGCTTAACGGCAAGCTGGACGGAATCGCGATCCGAGTGCCGACGTCGAACGTCTCGATCGTCGATCTGACCGCGACCGTCGAGAAGGACGCCGAAGTGAAATCGGTCAACGCCGCGATGAAAGCGGCGGCCGACGGCCCGCTCAAGGGGATTCTCGAATACAGCGAGGCTCCCTTGGTCTCGGTCGATCTGAACGGCAATCCGCATTCGTCAATTTTCGACGCGCCGCTGACCAAGGTGGTCGGCAAGCGGTTGGTGAAGGTTTTCTCCTGGTACGACAACGAATGGGGCTACTCGAACCGGCTCGCGGACATAGCCGCATTCGTCGCGGGCCAGCTCTAGTCCGTATCCGCGATGCCCGTCGTACCGATCACGCGCCTCGATTTCCAGAACAAGAAGGTGCTCGTGCGATGCGACTTCAACGTGCCGATCGCCGAGGGCAGGATTCAGGATCCGGCGCGAATCGACGCGAGTCTCGACACCATTCGCTATATTCTCGAACACGGCGGCTCCGCCGTGCTCTGCTCGCATCTCGGGCGTCCCAAGGAGCGCACCGCGGAGTTCAGCCTCAAGCCCGTCGCTGAATATCTGTCATCGGCGCTCGGGAAGAAAGTGAAACTCGCGCCCGACTGTGTCGGCGATCACACCGGCAAAATGATCGACGCGCTCAAGCCCGGCGAGGCGCTCCTGCTGGAAAATCTGCGCTTTCACAAAGAAGAGGAGGCTAACGATCGCGACTTCTCGCACGAGCTCGCGCGCTACAAGCAGGTCTACGTGAATGACGGCTTCGGCACTGCGCATCGCGCGCACGCCTCGACAGTTGGAGTCACTCGGTTTCTCGCGGAGCGCGCGGCGGGTTTCCTGATGATGCGCGAGCTGGACGCATTGCGGCAGGTCACTGAGAACCCGCAGCGGCCGTCGGTCGCGATCATGGGCGGCGCAAAGGTCTCCGACAAAATCGGACTGATCAGGAATCTGCTGAACAAGGTCGACTCGATCCTGATTGGCGGCGCGATGGCCTACACGTTTCTCAAGGCCCAGGGAATCGCGATCGGCCGCTCGCGGATCGAAGACGACAAGCTCGAACTGGCGAAGGAGCTGCTGGGCGAGGCCGGGCGCAAAGGCGTCAAGATTGTCCTGCCTTCGGATCACGTCGTCGCGGCCGCGCCTGAAGCCTCCGCGACGCCGCATACGGTTACGGAAATTCCCTCCGAGATGATGGGTCTCGACATCGGGCCGCAGACCGCCGATGCGTTTATCGCGGAAATCGCACGCGCCAGGACTGTTATATGGAACGGCCCACTCGGATTCTTCGAGATTCCTGCCTTCGCGTCCGGCACGATGCGCGTTGGCGAGGCGCTCGCCAATCAGGCCGGCATCATCTCGATAATCGGTGGAGGCGACACCGCGGCGGCCTTCGCGCACGCACCATGGGCGAATAAGTTCACGCATATTTCGACCGGAGGGGGAGCCACACTTGAATTCCTGGAAGGCCGCGAACTGCCGGGCGTGAAGGCGCTCGAAGTCTGACCCTAATGCGCAGGAAATTAATCGCCGGAAACTGGAAGATGCATCTGGTGCCGGTCGAGGCGCGCGCACTAATCGCCGCAATCCGCGCCCAGATCGATCCCGAGGCTGCGACGCTGGCGAAGGATCGCGACGTGATGGTCGCGCCGCCCGCTATTCTTATCCCCGCTGTGGCGCAGGCGATTGCGGGCTCATCGATATTACTGGGCGGGCAAAACATGCATTACGAGGACAAGGGCGCGTTCACCGGCGAGATTGCGCCGCCGATGCTGCTGGCCTACGGCGTCACCCACGTCATCCTCGGTCACTCGGAGCGCCGCCATATCTTTCACGAGACCGACGATCTGATTAACAAGAAGGTGCTCGCTGCACTGCGCCATCGAATGACACCGATAATGTGCGTCGGCGAAACCCAGGACGAACATGACAGCGGCCGAGCGCTCGACATCGTGCTGCGCCAGCTTCAGCGCGGGCTCCAGAACGTCGCGGACGATCACATGACGACGGTCGTGATCGCGTACGAGCCGGTCTGGGCGATTGGCACCGGACGCACCGCGACGCCCGAACAGGCCGAAGCGATACATGGTGCGATTCGCGGCGCGATTCTCGAACGTTACGGCCGCGAGCGCGCCGATGCGGTCCGGATAATCTATGGCGGCAGCGTCAACGATGAGAATGTTGACTCGCTCGTGTCCAAGCCCGATATTGACGGGGCTCTGGTCGGCGGGGCAAGCTTAAAAGCTGACTCGTTCGCGCGCATCGTGAAGGCGCGGACGCGCTGAAGAATACAAATGGTTTCAATTGTCATCGCGATTCATGTGATCGTCTGCGTTGCGATGGTCATTATTATCCTGTTGCAGCAGGGCAAGGGCGCGGAGGTCGGCGCTGTGTTCGGCGGCTCTAGCCAGACCGTGTTCGGCGCAAGCGGAGCAGGCAACGCGCTGACCAAGGCGACGTGGGCCCTCGCGATACTCTTTTTCGCCAGCTCGATTTTCCTGGCGCTCGCTTCATCGCGGCGCGTGACTGGCAGTATCTTCGAAGGGGGGCCGTTTTCGTCGGCGCCGGTGTCTAGCGTAATGCCGGTATCGAAGCAGGCGCCCAAGAACGCGAATCCTGCGGCGCCCGCTCCAGCTGCTGCAAATCCAGCCGCACCGGCGACGCCAGGAACAACGAAGTAGTCGTCGTATCTTTCGCAGCGGCCGCGCCGGAGCACCCTGACCTCAACCTGACTCCGACGGCACGCAAGATGCGCGGGTGGTGGAATGGCAGACACGCCAGTTTGAGGGGCTGGTGGTAGCAATACCGTGCGGGTTCAAGTCCCGCCCCGCGCACCAGAAGATAGATACATTAGTAACGCGCGCCATTTTAGCCATCGACCCTGCGAGCAAAGTAGCGCGCTGCGCGCAACTTTGCGCTTCACGCTGGGTGCAGGGGTCACCCCTGCCGCCCGCCGCGCAGGCGATTATTCTCTCGTGGAGATTCCACCGCTTCGAGTGTTTTTTTGCGATCCTGAGATCCGTCCCGTCGGCTCGGGCTTCTAGCGGGATTCACGAATGCCGCCGAGCGTCAGTTGTCGTGACGGCTGCGGCGCGACGGGCGGCTGCACCATGTAGCGGTCGCTGATGGGAAAGCCGTAGCGCTCGCGGATTCGATTGAAAATTATGCGCATGCGATCGTCGTAGGCTTGCGGAACGTACTCGGCGCGGGCGTAGAACATATCGATACGCTCGGCTAGGTGCGGGAAACGCTCCTTGACGAATGGAATGAAGCGGCGCGCCGCCGCCGGTTTCAGAAATAGCGAACGCCACCATACGCCCGACGCATTGGCGCGACGCGCGGCGCGAATCACGTTCTCGATCGCCGCCGGATCGTCGGTGAGGCCCGGGATCATAGGCATCATCAGCACGTTGCATCGGATTCCGGCGCGCGCCAGGTCGAACAGCGCGCGCAGCCGCAGACCGGGACGCGGCGCCAGCGGCTCGAGGACTCGCTGCAGTTTGCGATCGAGTGTTATCAGCGAGAAGTTCACCGACAGCTTCGAGCGCCGGTTGATTTTTCGGAGCAGCTCGAGGTCACGAACGATCAGGCTCGACTTGGTGGTGATCGACAGGTCCAGCCCCGAGAGCTGCGCGAAGATTTCGAGCATCGAGCGCGTCAGCCCGTACTTCCGCTCGGCCGGCTGATAGGGGTCAGTCGCCGTGCCGATGGCGATCGCGTCGGTGCCGATAGGAGTGCGCGAGAGCGTGCGCGACAGGACCTCAGCCGCCATCCGCTTGACGAAAATCTTGCGCTCGAAGTCCATCGGATCGCGCAACTCGAGAAAGTCGTGAGTGTAGCACGCATAGCAGTAAACGCATCCGAACTCGCAGCCGCGATACGGGTTGATAGTCCATCGAAACGGCATGCGCGGGCTGTCGCATCGATTGAGAATCTGCCGCACGGGCATCTCGATAAACTCAACTCCGCGCGTGGCGTCGAGGTCGTCTGGCGGCGGCGAATAGAGGGGCAGTGTGGCGGCGGTGTTCATGTGACGGCATGGCTATCTTCGCTTTTTCTTCGCTACAATGTCAAGCCGCAACAATCCATCGCAACGGAGTCTTTCTGTAAAATTTTCCATTTTCACTCTGTAGAGAAGCGAGCAGCTGTGCGAAGGTGCTCTTATCTTGTCTCAAAATTAGGGCACACGGTTTGCGATACGTGCGGGAACTGATCCAGCAACTCAAGAGAATGTGATTCACAAGGATAAAACGATGCCAACCAGTCAAATTGTCCAGGACGTGTCAAAAAACCAATCCGCTCTGCCGCGCGCTTTTCATCTGATGCGAGGCAAAGGCTCAAGGGTGGCTTGGATCTTCGCGGGAGCGCTTTTGCTTTCCACTGCCAATGGATGCATCGCGACCCGAAGTTGGGTCCAGGATCAGCTGAACCCGATCACGGGCCAGCTTAACAACACCGATGCCAAGGCTGATAAAGCTCTCGCCGGATTGCAGAATCTCCATCTCGAGAAGCGGCTGGTCCTGGATTCAACTGACGGGCCGACTTTCGCCTTTGGGTCCTCTGCTTTGACCGCGAACGGCAAGCGCGAGATAAATGGATTTTTCGAAGACCTTGAGGCCCCGGCCAACTCCGGTGCGGCTTCGGGGCGCGTCTTCGTGGTTTCCGGGTTTACCGATAACGTCGGCGCGGAGGACTACAACTACGAGCTCGGACAGCGGCGAGCAGAGGGGGTCGCCGGATACCTGGTCGGCACGGAAGGCGTCGACCCGACGCAAATTCGTGCGGTCTCATACGGAGCGAGCAGGCCGGTTGCCGATAACAGCACATCGCGCGGGCGGCGAACAAACCGCCGAGTGGAAATTCTCGTTTACCAGGAGAAGATCGCTGCTGGGAGCTGAGCGGGGTGTACTCGATGCGCGAAGATGTTCGCTACGGCGCGGGAGGCGGAAACTGTGTGCGTAGG
The DNA here is from genome assembly GCA_963850125.1 of uncultured delta proteobacterium. Taxonomy (GTDB): domain Bacteria; phylum Desulfobacterota; class Binatia; order Binatales; family Binataceae; genus Binatus. Next base: position 429,402 of record CAWKKB010000011.1, read on the forward strand.
AAGGCGTCGAAGGCGCGATCCGGTAGTACGCGTCTCAGCCCCATCAGGACGCGCGCGGCGAGAGTCACTTTGTAGCGAGTCTTGGGGCTTGTTGCCGAGATAGCTTTCTCGATCACCTCGGCGACCGCCTCAGGCGGGGCCGCGAAGCGGGCCATCGGGCCGCCTTCGTAGAGTTCGCGAATCTGCTTTTCGAGCCCGAGGTTGAATGCTGCGTAGGGCGAGTCCTTGGACGCGGCAATAATGCCGACGGCGGTGTCACCGAAGCGTGTTTTGATTGGGCCAGGCTGAACGACGATCACGTCGATGCCGAAGCCTTTCACCTCGAACCGGAGCGCGTCGCTGAGCGCTTCGACTGCATGCTTGGTCGCGTGATAGTAACTGCCGCCCGGGAACGTGAGTTTGCCGCCCATCGAGCTCAGATTTACGACGCGGCCCCATCGCTGCCGGCGCATCGCGGGCAGCACTAGCTTGGTCATCGCGATCAGTCCGAAGACGTTGGTCTCGAACTGGCGGCGAATGTCGGTCATCGGCACTTCTTCGAACGCCCCTTCGAGACCGTAGCCGGCATTGTTGATGAGCACGCCGACGGAATCCTCGGCGCGCTCGACGGCTTGGACGGCTACGCGCATCGATGCTTCGTCGCATACGTCGAGCGCGAGCGTTTTGCATCCGCGCGACGTCAAGTCCGCGATCGATTCAAGTTTGCGCGCAGTCGCGTACACGTTCCATCCGTGCGCCACGAGCCGCTCAGCGGTCGCACGCCCGATCCCGGTCGAGCATCCGGTGATAAGAACTGCCTTCGATATCGATTCTGCCATCAGTATGCTCCGACTCTTCGAGCGCAGGATTGCCGCGTCACAAGCAGCTAGATACTAGTCGGAGAGCGCGGCACACGGTACTGGAGAGCATGAGTTTCAAATCGTAAGGGTGATTGGTGAGAAGCTTTTCTCCGATGGGTCGAAAACGGATCAAAACGGCTGCCCTTGGGCTCGGTTTCTTGCTCGCAGCTTTCTGGGTGGCGCATATCGCCGCAGTCGTATATGTCGCTCGGACTGAGTGGTACCTTGCTGCCGAATGGTTCATCCGGGCTAGCCCAGAGGTTTCAGCAGACGTCGGCGGAATAACGGGCACAAGCTTCATCGCGGGTGGCGCTTCTCGCTCGTCGTCTTCTTCTGACTGGAAAGACGCGCAATTGAGGGTTCGGGTAACCGGTAACCGCGGCACGGCTATAGTTTGGATGACGCTAATCAAGGTTTCTGGGGTTTGGAAACCGACGGCTGCCGCTCTAAACGATGAGAACGGCCGAAGATTGAAATTGCAATAGTGGACGAAGGTCCACTGCGGGTACGCGCAGGACGGAGGAAATCGTGATGGCTGATAATGGGCGCAAGTATCGGGAGAAGTATGGCGAGTGGGCGCTCGTGACGGGCGCGTCGGCGGGGATCGGGCTCGAGTTTGCGCGGGCGCTCGCGCGCGAGGGCATATCGATAGTGCTGACTGCCCGGCGCGAGGATCGGCTGAACGTGCTCGCAGCGGAACTCAAGGAGAAGTATCACGTCAACACGCGCGTGGTCGCGGTCGATCTCGCGGCGCCCGATGGCGCTGATCGGCTGGCTGACGCAGTTGCGGATTTGGAGATCGCAGTTCTCGTTAACAACGCGGGCTTCGGCTACGCGGGCCGTTTCGACAAACTCGCGACCGACAGGCTGCGCTCGATGGTAGTGGTGAACTGCGTCGTGCCCGTTGTGCTGACCAGCCGCATCATCCCCGGGATGGTCAAGCGCGGGCGCGGCGCGGTGATTATCGTGGGCTCGGTGGCGGGACGCCAGCCGCTGCCGCTGCATGCCGTTTACAGCGCGACCAAGGGATTCGATTTGCTGTTCGGAGAGGGTTTGTGGGGCGAGCTGCGCGGGACGGGCGTCGATGCGCTCGTGATCGAGCCGGGGCCGACCAAGACTGAGTTCCAATCGGTGGCGGGCGAGAGCGTGGGGGACGATCACGGCGAGCCGGCGGAGAATGTGGTGCGGGTCGCGCTCGATGCACTCGGAAAGCAACCGAGCGTTATTTCAGGATGGTTCAACTGGGTGCGTGCGAATGCGATCAGGATCGTGCCGAGATCGACGGCGGCGATAATCGCGAAGAGAGTTATCGAAGGGCAAACGCCGGTCGAGCTGCGTTAGAAGGTTAGAGCGGCGATCGGCTTTCTTGCGTACGCGGACAATCGGCCCTCAGAATAATCCGGCGAACAGTCGAATGCCCGTTTGGAGAGATGGCAGAATCTTATATCGCGAGCGAAAGAAATGCTCGCTGTAGTCGGACCCTCACCTTCATCCTCGCCCTAACAGGGCGAGGAAACAGAAAATCAGTTGGGGGCGCGGCGGTGGGGGCAGGGATGTGCGCGCTTTTGACCGCGTTGGCCGGGGCGGTATCGCTCGTCGTGCGGATCGAAAATCCCGAGGCGCTTCAGTCGAATCACGCACATCACGTGGAAGACGATTAGCGCGACCGCCGATGATACGCATCCGATCCTGACGAATCTTTGAAGCTCGCCTGGCAGACGGTCGGCGAAGACAAATACCGCCAGCAGGGCCCACTCGGTCGCGAACACCAGGAAGAGAAGGCGCTCGGTATCGACGTGGCTCGGCAGGCGGGCCGAAGCCTTGGGATCTGAAATGCGGACGGTGCGCTTCTCGATTCTCGCGAAGATGTAGCGCGCGAGCACGATGCCGCATCCGAGTGCGCCGAGATCCCGCGGATCGAAGATCGTCAAGACGCTCCGGCGGCCAGTCGTTGGCTCATGGGATTATCGCGAGGTCGTAGGCGGACGGCAGTTTCTCGGCGATCGTCGCGAGTGACGAGCCGTCGGTACTTGCGCGGACGACTGCGCCGTCGTTGCATACCGCGAAGAATCCACCATCTTCAGGATCTGCTTTCAACCGCATGACCATGCCACGTCCGAAATTCTGTTCGCTCGAAATCGGCATGAAACTTTCGCCGCGATCGGCGCTGCGGAAGAGCATCGCATCCGCGCCCGTCGGTCCGACGCGCCATGTAGGCGGCGGGCCTATCGCTGCCGCCGTGAAGAGGTCATCGCGGTCCGGCGTGCTGACGAGCAGCGGAATCGTGTATGTCCGGTTGAGACCGCGCGTGACCTGCTCCCACGACTTGCCCGCGTTGTTGGACAGGTAGAAGCCGCCGCCGGTGGTCGCGTAGAGGCGGCGCGAGTCGCGCGAATCCACCGCGACCGTGTGAATGTCTTCGTAGAGGCCGTCGTTGAGCGTCTCGAAGGTCGCGCCCTCGTTGCGCGAGCGGAAGATGCCGCCCTCTTCCACGCCGACGTACATCGTCGACGGCTCATGCGGATCGAAAGCGATCGAGCGCACGTGCGGAATATGCGGCGGCGGCGGAAACGTCCAGCGGTCGCGTCCCGGGATTTTCAGAAAGCCCTCGGATTCCTTGAACACGCGACCGCGATCGTCGCTGCGGAACAGGCGCGCGTGTGACGTGCCGACGAATACGCGATCTTTCACCGCCGGCGATGCGGCGATCGACCAGACCTCCTCTTCGCGCGCAAGCGGGGGAGTTACGTCGATCCACGTGCGGCCTCCGTCGGTCGAGCGGGCGAGAGTACCCTTGCCGCGGATTTGCTCAGTCGAGCCGGCGTAGATGAGATTGGGATCGGCGGCGTCCTGCGCCATGCACCAGACGGCCGACGGATCGGCGAGCACCATCAACGGCGTCGCCCCGCGCGAAGGATCCAGAATCACAATCCCCTTAGCCGTCCCGATGCATAGCCGCATCCAGATCGCACCTCCCTTCCAGCCGCGACCGAATCGTAGCGCAAAGGATGAGAGCAGAACAGCGGGAACATCATTGAATGTGAAACCCGCGGTGGGTTTCACACTTCCTTCGGCAGGGGTGACCCCTGCACCTAGTGAAAAGAAATCGCGAAATGTCGAGGACGACATTTCGCTCTCAGGTTCGGGGGAAGGCGCCGCGCGTTCCCAATAATCCGGTTCCCCTTCCCGCTCGGGAAGGGGTTAGGGGTTAGGTTCCTCTCCGCGCCCGATTCTTTACCTCGCCCCAGTTAGGATGTAGCGTTCCGCGCCACTACTTATCCGCCTCGCCCGCTTAGGCGCGGGAGAGGCCGCGTCTTGCGCGGGTGAGGGTGGACTTTACGGGAGTGGAGGCCGGCCGCATCGCGGCCGGTAGGTGAGGGTTCTGAGCACATCGCAAATGCTTGCCCACTCACTTTTTTCTGTCGTTCCGTCTTTGTGTCATTCTGGAGCGAAGCGAAGAACCCCGAATCTTCACTGGCCGCTCTATGTCGATGAAACCTCGCCACGCCACTGCGCTCGCAATCGTCGCCTGGTACCTGATGATCCCGCCTATCGGCGCTGACAACAAAGTTGACGCGCATGCGCCTCTGTTGGAGTGGAGAAAAGGCGTGACCTTCAGTTCGCAGAAGGAATGCGACGATTCTCTCAAAGACGCAATCCAGAACCCGATGACTCCGGCTGAGTATCAAACAGCAACCGAGGCAACGCGGAAGGCGAAGATGAAACCGCTGAGCATGTCGGAAATGACAAAACGGACAGCGCAGTCACTATGCGTCGCTGCCGATGATCCGCGCCTCAAGAAAAAATAGTTAAGCGACGCGAGGATCAGCAGCGTCGCTCAGGTCAGCTTGGTGCCGACTCTTACGTCACCGGATGCCGCGAGTTCAGCCGGTGCTGACTTTTTCGGATTCGGATCGATTCGCGCTCGCTTCACTATGACTGTTCCGCCTGCGAGCGCGATCTTCATGCTGTCCGCGCCGATGGCCACTATTGTGCCCGGTTCGGCTTGCGCGCTGGTTGCTGAGAACCCGGCTTCATAGATGCGCAGGCGTCTGTCGCCGACGTTTGCGAAAGCGCCCGGTTGCGGGTCGCACCCGCGGATCAGGTTGAAAACTTCGCGCGCTGGTTTTGCGAAATCGATCTTTGCGTGCTCGTCGCGGCATGGCGGCTCGTAGGTCGCTTTGCTTTCATCCTGCACGATCGCCGGCGCTTTGCCGGATTTGATCAGATCGACCGCCTCGACCATCGCGTCGATGCCCATCGGGAAGAGCGTGTTGAAGTAAATCGAGCCGACGGTGTCGTTCTCCGCGATCGCCACGCGCTTCTGCACGAGGATCGGTCCGGTGTCGATGCCCTTATCCGGCCAGAACCACGTGACTCCCGTTTCCTCATCGCCCTGGATGATCGCCCAGTTGATGCCGCTGGCGCCGCGGTGGCGCGGAAGCAGCGAGGGGTGAAAGCAAATCGACTTGTAACGCGGCGCGTAGAGAATTCGTTCGGGCACTATCAACGTGACGAAGGCGAGGATGGCGAGGTCGGCGTCCAACGTTTTGAAATGATCGAAGGCCGCGTCGTTCTTGAATGACCTGGGTTGGCTGAGCGGAATGCCCATCGCGCGCGCCTTGGCCGCGAGCGGATCCGCCTTGCCGGCGGGAGAATCGGGCGGCGCGAAGACGTGAACAATCTCGTCGCCATGATCGACGAGCGCCGCGAGCGCTTTCTCCGCGAATGCGGCCTGGCCGAGCAGTGCAATACGCAAGGTGGGATCCTCCGGCGATTCTCTTTTCACTTTTTCACGTTTCACCGGTCACGCTACCAAATCAAAAATGGAGTTGCATCCGAAACGGCGCATCATCCGCGGCGTACTTTGAATCATTGACACAGTCGGCTGTGGGCCTGTTTGATGACCGATCGAATGTCTTCCACTCGACGGTTGTCTGAAATTCTCGCGATCCTGATCGTGTTGATTGCCGCGCCAACTCGCGCCCAGGATGCTGCCGCGACTCATCGCGGGCGCGGACGTATCGTGGTCTTGATGGTGTGGGACGGGCTGCGGCCCGACTTCGTCACTGCGCGCGACACGCCGAATCTCTTCCGGCTGGCGCGCGAGGGCGTGCGCTTCGACAAGCATCACTCGATCTTCCCGACACTAACGATGGTCAACGCGACCGCGCTCGCCACGGGAGCGCCGCCGGGCGTCAACGGACTCGAGGGCAACAACTTCTACCTGCCGCCCTCGGCGGAAACGCCCAAGGGTCAGATGGTCAGTGCCGAGGGCCCCAAGGCGATACTGAATCTGAACGGGTCGAATCAGTTCAAAGGGCGGCTGATAGGCCTGGACACGATCGCGCAGGAAGTCGCGCGCGAGGGCGGTTACGTCGGCGTGATTGGCAAGCAGGGCCCGACCTCTGTGTTCGATAATCGCGTTGCGACCATCGTCGACGGCAAGGACATCGTGGGCGAACCTAACAAGGACTACCTGTTCGCATCGGAGGACTTCGTCGCGCCGGCGACCCCGAAGATCGCGATACCGCCGGATTCGAAGACTACGGTCGTCGACGAACAGCGGGATTTGTATTTTGCGCGGCTGGTGGTCGAAGACGCGTTGCCGGCCGCCAAGCTCGCTGCCGACGCTGGCCGGCCCGCGCTCGTCGTTTTCTGGCAGCATAATCCCGATCTCACTCAGCACATCGCCGGGCTGGGCACGCTGCCCGCGATGGAGGCGCTCAGCCTTGCCGACAACAATCTGATGCGCGTGCGTGAGACGATCGACGCGTTGGGAATCGCGGACAAGACCGACATCATCGTAGTGTCGGACCACGGCTTCGCTACGATCAAGTTCCGGGTCGTGCTGTCGGAGATGCTGGTGGCGGCCGGAATCAAGAAATCGCGCGACAGCACCGACGTGGTCGTCGTGCCAAACGGCGGTGCGGACTTGGTGTACCTATCGCCGACGGAGTTTGACACGCCGGAGTCGAAGCGAGCGGTGCTGCAGAAGATCGTCAACTTTGCCGAGGCGCAGGAATGGTGCGGGCCGATCTTCTCGCGCGACTCCGCGACTGCGCCCGACGAGCCGACCCGCCGTGGACATCGTCAGCGCACGCCGAAGCCGTACCTCGGATGGATCGACGGGACCTTCAGCCAGCACGTCGTAGGGCTGTACAATGCCGCGCGCTCGCCAGACCTGGTGATTTCATTTCGCGAGGAGCCCGACGCCGACAACAAGAATCTCACCGGACCGAACAATCCCGCGTTTCTGATCGGGCAAATCGGACAGGTCTCGACCCCAAACAAATCCTCCCCCCTGTTGCATCCGGTGAAGGGGCTCGTGTACGCCGATACCGGGACCAGCCAGACATTCACGACCGGCATGGGGATGCATGGCGCGGCGGGCGAGCGCGAGATTCATAATTTTTGCGCGGCGACAGGTCCGGACTTCCGGCGCGGCTTCGTCGATTTCAATCCCACCGCGAATACCGACATCACTCCAACGATCACTGAGATACTTGGCACGCTGCCAAATATCGGACCCGGCGGCGTAGCGCCCACGGGCCGCGCAATGGCCGAGGCGCTGGTCGACGGCCGCCGCAGCGCCGGAGGGTCGCATACGCAGACGATGACGGCAGACCTGATGCTGCCAGGCGTCGAAGCAGTAACGACGCTTCACGTGACGTGGATCGGCGACGAACCCTATCTCGACAGCTCGACAGTCGACCACAAGCCGCTAGGCAGCTCGCCGTGAGGGCGCATACGAAGAACGTAATTGAAATGAAACCCACCATGGGTTTCAAACTTCCTTAGGCAGGGGTGACCCCTGCACCCGGTGAAAAAGAAATCGCGAAATGTCGAGGACGCCATTTCGCTCTCAGGTTAGGGGGGAACCGAAGTCAGGCGTTGGGGCGGGTCCGAATCTTACCTCGCCCGTTTTACGGGAGAGGAGGCCGGCCGCATCGCGGCCGGTAGGTGAGGGTTCCGGATCGCATCACCAAAGACCGGACGGTCACTTTTTTCTGTCGCTCCCGCCTTGTGTCATCCTAGAGCGAAGTGAAGAATCCCGGATCCTTCCTGGTTTCTAATCAATCGAGCGCGGTGATTGAACGGCCGCGGGTTTCGGGGAGTATCCACACCAACAGCGCCCCGAGCGTCGAGAACACGGCGCCGAGTGACAGCGTCGCGCCGAAACCGAATCGGGCGCCGAGTGCCGCGATCAGGATCGGCGTGAAGAACTGGAATCCGCGCGTGACGTTCAGCAGTAACCCGAGCGACGTATTGCGAATTCGCGTCGGCAGCAATTCCGCGATCATCGGAGCGATTCCGGCCCAGATGCCGGTGCCGAATCCCGCCGTGAACATCGCAGCCGAGATGAGTCCCGGCACTGCTACTGCCGCGTTCCACAGGATCGTAGGCGGTATGGTGCCGCCCGCCATCAGCAAGCCGTACGCGCAGAACGCGGGACGACGGCCGAAGCGATCCGCGACCCGTCCGAACGTCAGGTAGCCGATCACGCCGCCAATTTGCATCTTGATCAGCAGATGACTCGCGGCCACGGCCGTGAGCCCGCGTTTGAGTTCCAGATATCCCGGCATCCAGGTGTACGTGAACCAGTACGCTTCCGAGTTCAGCAGGACGACGAGGAACAGCAGCGCGAAGATGCGCCGATAGACGAGCATCGCGCGCAAGTCGACGCCGCCGCCGAGGTCGGTGCGCGTGCGGCGCCAGACGTCACTCTCCGGCATCCACTTCAGCACGGCGGCGACGACAAATATCGCGGGCACGCCCGAGAGCATGAACGTCAGACGCCATCCCAATGCGGGCGCGAGATAGCCGCCTGCTGCCGCTGCGAGCAACACGCCCAGCGGCGCGCCCGTCTGTACGTATGCGGCGTATCGCGCGCGCCGCTCGGCCGGCACGCTCTCGGCTACCAGGCTTTGTCCGGGAGCCCATCCGCCACCCATCCCGAGCCCGGTGATCGATCGAAACACGATCAGTTGCGTAAGATTGTGACTGAATCCGCACAGCGCAGTGCCGACGCCGTAAATCGCGACGGTTGCCGCGATCATCGGTTTTCGCCCGAAGCGATCGCCGAGGAAGCCGAAGACGACTCCGCCCACTGCCGTCATCAGCAGCGAGGTGCCCAGCGCAATCGACGACTGCCTGGGCGTCAGATGGAGTTCGCGCGCGACGGGGACCAGCAGGAACGAGTAGAGGACCAGATCGTAGAAGTCGAAAATCCACGCGGCGAACGCTAGCGCGACGATCCTCAGATGGATCGCGCCGGTCTCGCGCTGGTTCATCAGCAGTTCGCGCTGCTGGTCCGGGACGCTCGGCTCGGGCGGCGATGTTTTGACGACTGGCTCCATGCAATCGGGTATGGTTGGCTATTCATACCAGTTGCGGTTGTCAAGGAAACGCGCCCCGCATTGGGGAATCCTCTGCGCGTTTCGGAGGACTGAATGTTCAGACGTTTTTTTCGATGGATTTTACGAACCATGCTCATCGTCGTGGTGCTGGTCGCGATCGTCGCCATCTCGGAGCACATCGCGCATCGCGTGCAGCCCAACTCCGTGCTCTCGGTCGAACTTGACGGAACGGTGGTCGAGCGCGCCAGCACCAGTGTGCTTGGACTGATCAGCAAAAATGAGACGGCGCTCAACACCCTGCGCAATGCGCTCGATCAGGGCGCCAAGGATCCAAAAATCGTCGGCCTCGAACTCAAAATAATCAACCCCGAGATGGAACTCGCGCAGGCGCAGGAGATCGTCGCGCTGATCAAGTCTTTCAAGAGCCACGGCAAATGGACCGAGGCGTACCTCGAGACCGCGGGCGAGTCGGGCCTGGGCAATACGCCCTACATCGTCGCCAGCGCCGCTGACGAGGTTTCGCTGATGCCGCAGGGCGATCTCAACCTGATGGGCGTCCAGCTGCGCGAGCTGTTTTTGCGCGGCACGCTCGACTGGGTCGGGATCACGCCGAACTTCGCGTCGGCGGGCAAGTACAAGAGCGCCGCCAATATGTTCATGGACAAGGACTTCACCCCGGCGCAAAAAGAAGAAGACGAAGGCCTGGCCGGCAGCTTGTACGATCAGATCGTCGCCGCGATGGCCACCGAGCGCAAGCTGAGTCCCGACACGATCAAGAGTTTGATCGATCAAGCGCCGATAAATGCGGACGACGGTCTGAAGGCCAAGCTGGTGGACCGGCTGGAATATGAAGACGAGTTCACGCAGCGCGTAAAACATTATGGCGGATCGGTTCATAAAGAGGTCGACTACACCGACTACGCGCGCACGAGTCTGTTCTCCAACCTGGATGGCGGAGATCAAATCGCGGTGATTTACGGGGACGGAGAGATCCAGCGCGGCGGCGAGGGTCTCGATCCGTTCTCAGGCCCCGACACGACTGCGATGACCTCCGACGACATGACGGAAGCGTTTAAATCAGCGCGCGAGGATGACGACGTTCGCGCCGTTGTCCTGAGGGTCAATTCGCCCGGCGGCTCGATGCTCGCGTCGGAGCTGATCGATCGCGAGGTCGAGCTCACCGCGAAGAAAAAACCCGTCGTCGTCAGCATGTCGGGATACGCCGCGTCAGGTGGATACCTGATCTCGATACCGGCGGCGAAGATCGTCGCGGAGCCCGGGACAATAACCGGATCGATCGGTGTGCTCGGCGGCAAGTTCAACGTCAGTCCCGCGACGCAAAAAATTTATGCGAACACCGACGCGGTAAGCCGTGGCGCGAACGTCGGGATGTTCGACATGTGGACCGACTTCACGCCGGCGCAGTCCAAACAGTTCCAGGATGAAATCGCGCGCGACTACCAATACTTCCTGAGACTGGTCGCGGACGGCCGCCACATCTCTATCGATCAGGCCGATGCGGTTGCGCAGGGAAGGGTCTGGACCGGAGATCAGGCGGTTAAGATAAAACTGGTCGACTCGCTCGGCGGACTCGACGAGGCGATGGCGGCGGCTAAGGGGCTGGCGCGTCTCGCTCCCGATCAGGCGGTCGGGATCATCGAGCTTCCCGAGCAGCCAGGACTGCTGCAGTCGCTGAGCAAGGGCAAGATGACGGCGCTGTTCACGCAGCGTCCCGCCGCGCGAATCGTCGAACCCATTGTCCAGTTGATTCACGCGGCGCTCAGCGGAAACCATGCGATTTTCAGCGCTGCGTATTGTCCGGTGGTGCCGATGCTCTGATCGAAGCGGGAGCAATTGTCATGCGCCAAACAATCATCGGTCTGCTGATGGTCGCGCTGACGGCGGCGTTTTTCTATTGGGTGGCGCGGAACCGCTACAAGTGCCCGTACTGCGGCCGCATCGTCAAATACGACGACGTCAACTGTCCGCACTGCGGCAACGATATGAAGTTTCGCCATCGCGCGGGTCCCGAGTCGGTCCCGCGGGCAGCGGCGGACCTGCGTCCTACGCGACGCCGGCCGGGCGGCGACCGCTCTTCGCGGAGTTGAGCGCCGATGCGGCACGTCGCAGGAAAGTCTGAGTCTGCGTCTTCGAATTGATCGGAAAGCGCTCGTAGTCGTCGCCGACTTTCAGATCGGCGAAGAATCCCGCCGGGTCTTCGTGAAAATGCAGAAACCCGCCTGAGCGGTACTGGAACGATCCGCGTTTCTTCTCCTTGAGTCCGCCGAGCCGCCGAATTTCTTCGAGGATCGGCTCGAGCTGGTCGAGTGCCTCAGGTCCCGCGTGCTTCATTGACTGAAATCTCCGCGCCAAGTGGCTATAGCAAGTAACTATCTACGAGTTTCCCAGCTCGATCACGTAGCCGTCGGGATCGGTGAGGTAAGCATAGGGGACGCCGGGCGCATGTTGGCCGCGGCTTTGCAGCTTCCCGCCGGCATTTTCGATCTGACGCACCATCTCGTCGAGACTGTTTTTGGCGATCGAGAACCCGAAATGCGAGACGCCGCCTCCGCCGACCGGATCGTCCGGCATGGCCTGGCACAGGGTGATGGTTTCATCGACGTCGGGCGAATGAAGGAAAACCAGTTTTTTCCCTTCCCAGAATTTAACCTCGAGACCGAACGCTTCCTGGTAGAACTTGAGCGAACGGCCGACGTCCCTGACATTGAGATTGATGTGCCGCAATCCGCGCGCTTTGATCATCGTAATGCCTCTTGCCAGATGGTTTGGCAATTCGACTGACTATTTACGACAACTGTTACATGCCCGGCTGTTGCGCGTGGCAGTCGGAGCAGATTCCGTATAGTTCCATCTTGTGCCGGGTGAGAGTCACCCCGAGATCGCGCGCGACGATGTTTTGCATGCGCTCGATCGCGGCGTTCTCGAACTCGATAATCCGGCCGCATCGCTCGCAGATGAAATGATCGTGATGACGCTCGCCGACCGCTTCGTAACGCGCCTGGCCCTCGTCGAAGTGGCGCTCGTAGAGCAGCGCGCATTCCTTGAGCAGCCGCAGCGTCCGGTAAATCGTCGCATAGCCGACGTGCGGATTGATCTTCTTGACCTCGGCGTACAATTCCTCGGCGCTGATGTGATGGCCGTGATCGAAGAATACGCGCGCGATGTCGTCGCGCTGGCCGGTCGACTTGAGCCCGCGCTCCTTGAGGCGGGTATGGAAGGCGAGCATCCGCTCTTCCGCGCTGATCGCAGGTTTGCGATCGATCACGGTGTGCCCAGCCGTCGCGGTTTCGCCCAAGCGCGGCATTTCGGAACTCAGGTTGAAGCGTCTCCGAGGTGAACGACGCGTCGTGCAGCCGGGGACAAATATAGGGATTCGAGATCGCGCGAACGCAGCACTTCGGCGATCACTTCGAGCTGTTCCGCGGCCGGCTGATCGCGATCGATGATGACCAGGTTCTTGTCGCGCAGCCGGCAAGCGCCTCCGCGCGTGCGGTATCCGATTTCGCGCATGATCTTTTCGCGACGCACCTCGAGCCCGACCCGCTGCGCAGCTTCGGCGAGCTCGTCCACGATTCTCATCATCCGCGCTTCACTGAGTTCGCTCATTTCACCTGCATCCCCGTCCCTCTTGAGGCACAACCGCGCGGCGTGTTATCGCGGTAGTCAACGCGGAGGTCACGCGCTTGATCAAGAAACTCCTTGTCGGCATCGACACCTCCGAGCATTCCCGCAACGCGCAGGCTTACGCCTTTTATTTTGGCCGCGTCTTCAATGCGTCGCTGATTGGATTGCATGTGGTCGATATCGTGTCGATCGAAGGCTCGTTTTTCCATGATATATCAGGTTCGCTCGGGCTGGAACCATATCTGGATTTCTCGTCCAAGATGCGCGAGGTGCTGACTGCCCGCGGCCGCTCCGTACTGGACGAATTTGCGGCATCCGCGCGTCGTGAGAATATCCCGGTCGAGACCGTGCTCGACATGGGGATCGTCGCCAACCAGATTTGCGAGCGGGCACGCAGCGCCGACCTCGTGATGATTGGTCATCGCGGAGTCAATGAGAAGTTTTCGACCGGGTTGCTGGGATCGACCGCGGAAAGCGTTGCGCGCAAATCTCCGCGCCAATTGTTCATCTCGCCGAATCAATTTCGCGAGGTGAAGCGCCCCGTACTCGCCTACGACGGCAGCGAACGGGCTTCGCGCGCGATGCGATCGGCGGCGGAAGTCGCCAACGGCCTCGGCGTTCCGATCACCGTCATCACTTGCGCCCGCGATGCCAAACTTGGCGAGCGGACGCTGGCCGAAGCGCGCACCTACTTCGAGAACTACACGCCCAAGGCCGAGTTCAAGCTGCTGCAGGGACACGCCAACGAGGAAATCGTGAAGTTCCTGAAAGAGCACGACGCCGACTTGCTGTTCATCGGCGCATACGGGCATAGCAGGATTATCGAGATGGTGCTCGGATCAACGACCGAATACGTGCTGCGCAACTCACCGTGCCCGGTGTTTTTGGCGCGCTGACTGGCCGCCGGTTAATGAATCCCTTGATTTCGTTGATTCTCGTATCGATGGGAGTCCTGATCGTTGCGATTGCCAAGCCGTTGGCTCGTGTTTCTCTCGGGGAATCCCCGATGAGCTGGTCGCCCGCGGATCGCCGCAGGCGGGTCGAGCATCGGCGTAGATGGCATCATGTCAGACGCATGATCTACCGGATGAGGTGGGTGATCTTTCGATTCGTAGGCGCGGCTTTAATTGTCTTTGGGCTGGTCAGACTTCTCCAGGAGCTGCGCGCACATTAGGCCTGCGGTTCTTCGGCACGTTGTCGGATGAAGCGAGAGAGCAGCAGGCGCATCGATTCGGTCGGCTGGATTCCAATCATCGGGAAGTCGCCCAGGATGAACGTCGGGTAGCCGAGCGCCGAGAACTCGTCGGCCTCGCGCTTGTGATCGTCGAGTCGCGCGCCCATCGCTCCGCTGTCGAGCGCCTCGCGGAACTTCGATCGATCGAGGCCGGCGCGCTCCGCAATCGCGTCGAGCACTTTGGCGTCCGCAATGTCCGCGCCGTCGTCGAATGCCGCGCGAAAGACCGCGTCATGGTACTCCCGGAAGACTCCCGCATCGCGTGCGACTTCCGATCCGTGCAGCGCGGGTATCGAGTCGATCCAGCTCGACGGCGGCGCGACGCGAACGCCCGTCTCCGCCGCCACGAACAACACTTTCTGCCGTTCGCGTTCGCCCATCACGCGGCCGGGCTTGGCGCGGAAGTCGCGCGTCGCGATCGGCACGCCCTTCCACAGCGCCTCGAAGCCGAGTTCGTCCTCGAGCGGGGTGACGATTCGCCAAGCGATGTAGCAAAGCGTCGAGGCGTAGTCGAAGTAGATTGGAATTCGCAGCCGGCTCATATCACTGACTTCGATACTCTCCCGTTCGCGCACCTGCCGCAATTGGCGCTTGCGTGACTCGCGCGCCGCGCACATTCTGGATTCACAATGTCTTCAAATCGCCGGCCAATCCTGAAACTAGGTGTCGTTGATTTCGGTGTCGAGACCGCGACGCTGCCCGGTGGCGTGCAGGTCGATCTCCCCGTCATTCGCCATCCCGGAGCGAGCGCGATCGTCGCGCTCTATCCCGACATGACGGTCGCGATGCTGCGTCAATATCGCCACACGATCGGCGGCTGGATGCGCGAAATTCCCGCCGGGTGCCGCAATGCCGGCGAGGACTCGCTCGAATGCGCACGACGCGAGCTCGGCGAAGAAGCCAGCGTCGCGGCCGCGCGATGGGACCATCTTGGGTCGATTATCACGGTGCCAAGCTTCTGCGACGAGAGAATCGAGTTGTACCTTGCGCGCGAGTTGTCGGAAGGATCGGGCACGCTCGATCACGACGAGGTCCTGAGCGTCAGCCGCGTGCCGTTCGAGGAAACTTTCGCGATGATTCGTCGCGGCGAGATCGTCGATGCGAAATCAATCGTCGCGCTCTATCGCGCCCGCGAGTTTCTCGAGCAGGAGCGCCGCGGCTGAAGGAGACGTTCATGGCAATCGAAGTACTAGGCGTCGAGCACATCGATCTGACGGTCAAAGATGTCGCGCGGTCGCGAGCGTTCTACGACAAGGTGCTCGGAGAGCTTGGGTTTCGAAATTTCGAGCGGGACAGCTATATCTTCTGGTCCAACGCGCTGATGACGATTGCGATACGCGAGGCGTCCGCCGCGAATCGAGACGCGCGCTTCGACCGCTATCGCGTGGGACTCCATCACCTGGCGTTTCGAGCGCGATCGCGTGGCGATATCGACGCGTTCCATGGTTTCCTGGTGCACGAAAAGATCGAGGTGCTCGATCCTCCCGCCGATTATCCGCAATACGGCGAGACCTACTACGCGGTTTTCTTCGCCGATCCTGATGGGATCAAGCTGGAACTGGTGCACTATCCTTGGGGATACTGGCGCAGGGCGCAGAGTGAAGGTCGTGACCCGCGCCCGCGGTATGGAATCAAGCAGTAGAGCCAGCGGGTACGACCGCGCGCATTGCACGCGGTCGAGGACCATTGGAGAGCGAAGCGCTTAGCAGCGCATCCGTCAGTCGTGATCGGCGTCCAGCGCCGTTCAGCCGCTACTGGATTACTACTTCGTCTGGAAAGAGAAACGTGGTTGCGCCGTCATCAAACTGCACCAGGAACATGCGCCGGTCCAGATTATTAACCTCACGCAGTATGCGTGGCTGTTCGCTGAATCGACTGCGTCCTTCGTGGTCGCGCACCGGTTTCTGCAGTTTGCAGTGCCTTCCGATGAGTTCTTCTGTATTTAAGCTCGTCATCATATTTTTACCCCTCCGCTCCCTCCCGGTATTACCGGCCACCATCACCTTGACCACCATACTAGCAAGCTTCGGGCCTAATATTTAGACGTTCAGGGAACACTTCTGTTACATTTATCCAGAGCTGTGGAAAACCTCACAAATCCGCGATCTTGCCTCGCGAGCGGCGAAATGCGGGGTTGATCCGGTGACTCAGAGGTCGATTCTGCGGGAACAGGGAATGCCGGAATTCAGGCTGTTTTTTGTCAGATTAGCGTCGCGAGATGCAAAGGATTCGCGGCTTAAAACAAATCGCGAATCATTTGCGTTCCTGATTACCGTGTAAAAAAAAGGTACCGCGAAGGAAAAAACTACAAGATGCCTACAATATACCCACTAGTCATGGGAGGCCGCGCGATTCTTGCGACCGAGCACTACCTTTCTGCCTCCGCAGGTGCGCGGATGTTCGCCTGTGGCGGCAATGCCATCGATGCTGCGGTAGCTGCTACATTCGTCGAGGGCGTCGTCAACCCGCACATGCACACAATTGGTGGCGAGGCGCCGATGCTGATTTATTCGGCAGCTGCCGGCCGCGTGGTTGCTATCAACGGCAATATGATGGCGCCCGAACGAGCGTCAATTGCCCACTATCGGGCGCTGGGAATCGAGCTGATACCCAGCGCTGGACTGCTCGCCGCAGGCGTTCCCGCTGCCTTTGACGCGCTGGTGACCGCGCTGCGGGATTTCGGCACGCGGTCGCTGGCCGACGTGCTCGAGCCGGCCCTGCAACTTGCAGGCGACGGTTTCCCGATGCATGTGGGCTTGAGTGGCGATCCCGATCTATCCGACGAAGCCATTGCCGGGGCGGGAGCGTCGCTCCGCAGCAACGCCAAGCGGTTTCTTACCAAGTGGCCGTCTTCGGCGCGCGTCTATCTGCCCGACGGCAAAGTTCCGCTGCCCGGAAGCGTGCTCAAGAATCTCGCGCTTGCCAATTTTTTCAAGCGCGTGCTCGATGCCGAATCAGCTGCGAAGAATCGCGGTCGCGAGGCTGGCCTCGACGCGGCGCGCGAGCGCTTCTATCGTGGCGACATCGCGCGCGACATCGTCGCCTGGTCCGAAGCCAACGGAGGCCTCCTCGCCGCCTCCGACCTCGCGCGCTTCACGACGCGGATTGAATCGCCGGCGAGCGCCGACTATCGCGGCGTCACAGTCTTCAAATGCGGGCCCTGGTCGCAGGGCCCGGTCTTCCTTCAGCAGCTCAAGCTGCTCGAGGGGTTCGACCTTCCCGCGATGGGCCACAACTCCGCCGATTACATCCACGCCGTCATAGAGTCGGCCAAGCTCTCGTTCGCCGACCGCGGGGCGTATTACGGCGATCCCGAATTCGTCGACGTCCCTCTCGACGGGTTGTTGAGCGATCGCTACGCCGCGATTCGTCGCGAGCTTATCGACCCAGCTCACGCCTCGATGGATCAGCGGCCGGGCGATCCGATTGCGATGCGAGCGTTGCGCGACGGTCCCGCCCCCGACGCGCGGCCATGGGGCGCGGGCACGATTCACGTTACGGCGGCCGACCGCGACGGCAACATGATCGCAGTCACGGCGAGCGGCGGATGGATTCCCAGCTCGCCGGTGATCGATGCGCTCGGCTTTCCGCTCGGAACGCGGATGCAGTCTTTCTATCTCGACGAGCGCCATCCCAATGCGCTCGCGCCCGGCAAGCGTCCGCGCACCACGCTGTCGCCGTCGCTCGCGATGGTCAAAGGCGAGCCGTACCTCGCATTCGGCACACCGGGCGGCGATCAGCAGGATCAGTGGACGCTGCAATTTTTCCTGAACGTGGTCGATTTCGGGATGGATCTGCAGGCAGCGATCGAAGCACCCAAGTTCTCGACACCGCATTTCCCCTCGACGTTCTATCCGCACGACAATCGCCCGGGCGTACTGCGCATCGAGGATCGAATCCCGGCCGAGGTTCGCGACGCACTGGCTGCACGCGGCCACAAGATAGAAGTCCGCCCGCCCTGGTCCGAAGGCCGCGTGCTAGGCGTACAGGTCAACACCAGGACCGGCGTGCTCGCAGGCGGCGCCGATCCACGTGGCCAAGCGGGGCCGGTAGTGCCCGCACAAGTGATCGGATGGTGACGTGGGATGGAACCGCGCATGGCCTGACTCCATGGAGAACCGAGTCAGGCCAGCGCGCTCGAGTAAGACGTCTGCCCTAGTGGGTGTTCTGGTACTGATTATAGGTTTGATTGTCGCCGGGCGCGCGGTTGTGATACGCCTCGCCCGCCGCGCCATGATGGCGTCCGTTGTACCATCCCCAGCTTTTGCCGTGCTGCCGGTACACGTTGCCATCGCCGTCGCGAAATTGCCACGCGTTTTGCTGTTGAACCCATTGGCCCTTGCGTCCTTGATACCAATCGTCCTGGCCGGCTCTAAGCAAGCTGGGCGCTAGAACCAACGAACAGATCAGTACCAACACGGTCGCTAGTGTTGTTGTTTTCATCATGATCGTTATTTAGTGGCTCAGGGCAGTGCATGCTACCGCCGCGCTGTTACGACAAGAACGAATCGGACCGTATTCGCGCCCACATGCTCTGAATCCGCAGATATCGGTTCTCCAGCGCACCGCTCACGGCTATTGGGCGTTTACGGTTCGTCGGCCGCGCGGCGTTTGATATCTGACCGGCATCGTTGGTCCTCCCAAAGAGAGGTTCCATTGAGTTGTCGTCTCACTTATTATTCTCTTCCGATGATTTCTTTGACTGTTGCGACATCGGTCGAAGATGAATATTCGTTTATTGTGACTGCCATCAAATTTGAGAATGAGGTAAAAATTTCAATCTTTTCCAACGCCGCTCGAAATGGTTGATTGAACACGCATAAGGTAGAAAACTAACACTGGGCTCAAGGCAAAACTCATGCGGTTGGCCGGAATCTCGCCGCCGCAGGCGGGCATGAAAACTGCTCACTTCTGAAGGAGGAATCCCGTGCGGACTAACGCGGTGTCGATTATTAAAGGTCTGTTCGTGGCGGTTGCGATTGTGATGGCCGTGGGATGCTCGGGACAGCCATTGTCGACCCGAGAGAAGGGCACGTTCATCGGGACCGGCGTCGGTGCCGCCACCGGCGCGATCATCGGCGCTGCCGTTGGCAACCCGTTGGCAGGTGCGGCTATCGGCGGTGGTATCGGTGCTCTTGGCGGATACGCGGTCGGCAACGAGATGCAGAATCGTGAAAACGAAAATGCCCAGACTCAGGCTCAGATCAGCTCGCAGCAAAGGCAGATCGAGCATCAGCAACAGCAGATTCAACAGTTGAAGAGTTCGGGCGAAACCGAGTAACGCGGAAAGAACCAATGCGCAGAAATACGATTGTCCAGGGATCGTTAGCGCTCGCTGCCCTGTTCCTGGTGGCAGGATGCTCGGGAGATCCGATGTCCACGCGTGAGGAAGGCACCCTTGGCGGTGCGGGCATCGGTGCGGCCACCGGTGCTATCATAGGTGCTGCCGTCGGTGCGCCTTTGGCGGGCGCTGCAATCGGCACCGCTGTCGGCGGCGTGGGCGGCTTCGCGGTCGGCAATGCGATGCAGAACAATCAGAATGCGCAGGCGCAGACCGAAGCACAGGTACAGCAACAGCAACAACAGTTGGAAGAACAACGTCAGCAAATCCAGCAATTGAAGGGACAACAAGAAACCGAATAGCTCGGCTGACGTATAGTCATTGGAACATGGAGGTTCGCATATGCGCAAAAGTTTAACAGCAATCGTCATGAGTTTGGCGTTGGCAGGTTCGATGCTGGTTGCGGGATGCTCGGGGCAGCCGCTCTCGACTCGTGAAGAAGGCACGCTTGGCGGAACGGCGTTGGGCGCTGGTGGTGGTGCACTTATCGGAGCGGCCGTAGGACATCCTCTGGCGGGTGCCGCGATCGGTGGTGTTCTTGGTGGCGGAACCGGCTACGTAGTGGGCAATTCGATGCAGAATACGCAGAATGCCAACGCGCAGACGCAGGCCGAAGTGCAGCAGCAGCAGCAGGAAATCGAGAATCAACGCGAACAGATCCAGCAGATGAAGTCGCAGTCGGAAACCGAGTAATCGATCCGCGCGACCGGACCAAACGAAACCGCGCGACCGGACCAAACGAAACGCTATCGCGCGACAAAACGAAAAAAGAGCGGCGCCATATTCGGCGTCGCTCTTTTCGTTTTTCAGCGGAAACTATTCACTCCGGCTTGCAAAGCTTGCATGCCCTCAGCCCTTCATGTCGCGCATGTCGCGAGTCCGCATAGATTAACGCATTGTTAGGATCCGCGCGGCGCGCCGCTGAGCAACCGGGCCGGCAGAATATTTTCGTGTGCCGATGCCCCATCACGGCGCGCGACGGCAATCGCAGGTCACGGCCGACTTCGAACCCCTCCGCGCGCAGCAGTTTGATCTTGTTATCGACGCCCCCGCCGTAGTTACCGATCGTTCCGTCGGATTTGATCACGCGATGGCACGGCACGAAAATCGGAATCGGATTCGTCGCCATCGTGGTGCCGATTGCGCGCTGAGCGTCCGGATTTCCTGCGCTCGCGGCCAACCCCTGGTAAGTGATCACCGCACCGGCGGGCACCTTTCGCAGCAAGGTGTAGGCGCGGCGCTGGAAGTCGCTCTCGACCAGGCTCAGATCTACAGGACGCGCAGTTGCGTCGACGCCGCCCTCGAGCACGCGATCGATTTCCGCTTCGATCCGGCGGGCGCTGGGCTCATTCTCGATCAGATCGAATTTCCTGCGCAGCAGTTCGAGCGTGCGCTCGCCTCCGCTTATGAAGAGAAAGTGAATCGCCGCGAGACCGCGGTCGCTTTCCGCGACCAGCAGGCGTCCGAGCGGTGACGGGATCACGCCGACTCGCGCCTGCGGCCGTCGCAGGATTTTCATCGCGCGCTCGATGCGTGGCCGGCTCTGTATGATCATTGCGTCGATAATCCGGTCGTCGATCGAGGGACTATCTTTCGCGAGCGTCGCCATTCGATTGGTCTTCACATTGGTCATTCTTCGATCCTCAATTTTTTCAGCGCCTGGTACACGCACGCGCGCGCGCTTTCGGCCGAACAATTCAGCGCCGTGCCGATCTCCGCGTATTCTAGCCCCGCAAACTTGCGCATCATCAGTGCCTGTCCCTGCCTGCCGGGCAGCTGCGCGATCGATCGCTTCAAATGCAGCGCGCCCTCGGGTCCGCCGTTGAGATGATGAGGCGCGCGACGCTCGAGCGCTTCAGCGGCGACGCTTTCATGCGAGATCACGCGCCCGCGGCGCATCTTGTCGCGCGCGCGATTGCGGCACAGGTTCGATGCGATTCGGAAAATCCACGGCCGCAGTCCGTCTTCCGATTGCAGCGTCGGATAGGCCCGATAGGCGCGCAGCCACGTCTCCTGGAACAGATCCATCGCATCGTCGCGATCGCCGGTCGATCGCATCAGGAAGCGCATGATCTCGCGTTCCATTATTTTCACCGCCTCTTCGAACGGCGGCGGCAATTTGAGAGTGAACGTCGGCATCGCGTCTAACATGCCAGGCTGGCGATAGAACTCACCAAGTACCACAGCGTAATCGATCCGAAAACTACGCCGAGGATTTCCTCGAGGATGCATGCCTGCGCGAGCCTGACCCCGTCGCCGATCTCCTGCTCCGCACCGCACTCCGCAACCTCAGTGAACCGCGCTTCTTCTATTTGGATGGTGGGTATCATGGTTTCGTCCTCCTGATACCTACAACCCCGCTCGAGCCGATTCGTGAATCGAGTATTGTGGTGCAACGCGCGTGCTGCATTGACGCGCGCCGCAATCCTGCGATCATCGCGCTATGGATCCGACAGTATGGATCGCGCTGTGGGCGTTATCGTTCCTTGCCAGCCATCTGATCATATCGTCGTCGGCGGTACGCGCCCGGCTGATCGGTGCGGTTGGTGAACAGCCGTATCGCGGCATCTATTCGCTGGTCGCGGCCGCGACGCTCGGACCGCTGATCTACGAATTCGCGCGCAACAAGCACGCCGGCCCCTTGCTCTGGTACTTGCGCGCGGTGGCGCCGATTCGATGGCTGGCGTGGCTTCTGATGCTGGTGGCGCTCATCCTGTTTGTCGGCAGTTTCATCAACCCGAATCCCGGCGGGACGGGCGCGCCCGCAGGCACGAACGAGCCGCGCGGCATTCTGAAGGTCACGCGGCATCCGAGTTTTGTTGCGTTCACCCTGTTCGGAATCGCGCACATGCAGATGAACGGATGGGCCGGCGACGTGATCTTCTTCGGGACGTTCCCGGCGCTCGGAATCCTTGGCGGGATGCATCAGGACCAGCGCAAGATTCGCGAACTCGGCGAGAGCTATCGCGCGTTCCTCGCGAAGACGTCCTTCGTTCCATTCGCGGCGCTACTCAGCGGTCGCGTCCGATGGACCAGCGACGACATGCCATGGGCAGCAATCGGCGGGGGTGCAGTGTTGACGGCCGCGATAGTCGCGCTGCATCCGATCATCTTCGGCGGCAACCCGCTCGGTTAGTGACCTTGAACGCGACGTCCGATCCTAACCTCTCCTCGGACAAGGAGAGGTTAGGATCATGAAGCGCTAGCGCACTGGAGGAAGCCGGAACACGCGCGACGCGTTCGCGATCACTTGAGCTCCTAGAGCGGCGATATCGACCCGTCGAAGATTCGCGAGCACTTCGAGCGTGCGCGTTACGTAAGCCGGTTCGTTGCGCTTGCCGCGATATGGCTCGGGTGCGAGATAGGGTGAATCGGTTTCGACCATCACGCGATCGTCGGGGACGAACGACGCGGCCTCGCGAATCTGTGCGGCATTCTTGAACGTGATGATTCCCGAAAACGAAATGCAGAATCCCAGCGCGAGAAACTCGCGCGCGGCGCCGGTATCGCCGGTAAAGCAATGAATGACGCCGCCGCGCCGTGGAATCCCGGTCTCTCGCACTATCTCGACCAGCCGATGCTCGGCGTCGCGGCAATGAATCACAATTGGCAGGTCGAGTTCTGCCGCGAGCGCGAGATGCGCTCGTAAGGACGCCTCCTGCGCGTCGGGCGGCGAGTGCATGTAATGGAAATCGAGCCCGCTTTCGCCGATCGCGGCGACTTTTTTCGACGCGGCGAGGTCGCGCAACTGCGCGATTCGTTCGGCCGTACAATCTTTGGCGTCGTGCGGATGCACGCCGACAGCGGCGAAAACATTTTGGTGGCGCTCTGCAATCTCGACCGTCAATCGATCGTTCTCGATTGGTCCGATCGCGCCGACCGAGATGATCTGCGCGACGCCCGCATCCATTGCGCGCGCGATGACGGCCTCGACGTCGTCACGAAACTTCGCGTCCGCGAGATGGCAATGCGTATCGACGACCATCAAGGGCGCGCTTTTTTGTCGATGCGAGGGAACAGCGGCGTGGTCGGGTTCACGTGATGTCCCGGCTTGATCCCCTCACCATAGGGCGCGCGCGCAAATTGGACGTCGACATTCAGCAAACCTAGAATTTTTTTCGACGTCACCGGCATGAACGGCTCGAGCGTGTCGGCTACTACCCGCAGTCCTTCGACCAGGTTGGCGAGAATTTGCGCGACCCGCGGCAACTTGTCCGCATCCTTGGCGAGCGTGAATGGCGAAGTCGCAACAATATATTTGTTGGCTGCGTCGAGCGCCTGCCAGATGGCTTCCAGAGCGCGATTGAACGCCAGTTCCTCGACCAGAGGCGCTACCCGCGAAGGGATCGATCTGAATGTCTCGACCAGCGCGACGTCGAGCGGGTCGGTGCCGGAGCCGGGAGTGGCGGTGATCGCGCCTTCGAAATATCGCGCCGCCATCGTTAGTACGCGGCTGGTCAGGTTGCCGAGATCGTTCGCGAGGTCCGAGTTGTAGCGATCGATCACGCGCTCTTCGGTGAAATCGCCGTCGAGGCCGTAGGTGAATTCGCGCAGGATGAAGAACCGCAAGGCGTCGGGGCCGAGAGTTTGTTGATAGGCTACCGGGTCCTGGATGGTGCCCGAACTCTTCGACATCTTCGCGCCGCCGAAATTCAGGTATCCGTGGACGTTCAGATGACGATAGAGCGGCAAGCCCACCGACAGCAGCATCGCCGGCCAGTACACCGCGTGAGTCTTCAGGATGTCCTTGCCGATGAAATGCTCCGTCACCGGCAGGATCGCCTTGAGTGACTCATCGCTGGTGTCGGGCAGTTCGCTGACGTAGGCCCAGAAGGCGTCGTACCAGACGTAGGTCACGTATTTGTCGTCGAACGTCAGTGGGATGCCCCAATCGAGACGCGCCTTGGGCCGCGAGATGCATAGGTCTTCGAGCGGTTCGTCGAGCATCCGCAGAGCTTCGTTGCGATAGCGCTCGGGGCGGATGAAGTCAGGATTTTTCCCGATGTTGCGGCGGATAGCCTCGCGATACTTCTCGAGCTTCAGGAAGTAGTTGCCCTCCTTGATACGCTCGACCGGAGTGTTATGCACCGGGCAGATGTTGCCGGGCAGCAGTTCTTTCTCGGTGTAGAAGCGCTCGCATCCGACACAGTAGAGACCTTCATAGTCCTTGAAGTAGATGTCGCCGCATTCGTAACTGCGCGCGAGCATCTTTTGCACGAACGCCTGATGCACAGGGTCGGTGGTGCGGACAAAGTAGTCGTAGCTGATATCGAGCCCGGCCCATCCCTGGCGAAAGAGGGCGCTGATCCTGTCGGCGAACGCCTTGGGATCCAGACCGGCGGCTTCTGCCGCGCGCTTGTTCTTGTCGCCGTGCTCGTCGGTGCCGGTGACGAAGGTGACGTTGGCGGCGCCCAGCTTGCGCCGCTGAAAGCGCGCGAACGCGTCGGTCGCCAGCACTTCGTAAGCGTGACCGACATGCGGCGGGCCGTTGCTGTAGATGATGGCGGTCGTAATGTGGATGCGGGAAGACATTCGCTTAATTGTACGCGAAACTCGCGATGGGTTTCACGCTTTCTTCGTGACCTGCTTCGGCTCGCTCAGGAGGAGCCTCTGCACCGAACGATTTAGTAAAGCGAGAGCGTGCAGTTCGGCCGTTTGTCAAGTGCGATTGGCTTCACGCGATTTTGCTAGATTCTGGCCGCTTTTCCTACACTACGTTGATCCCGCCGAGCCGTAGCGTGACGCGCGGGGTGCGGCGTAGCTATTCAGAAGATCCTGTACCAGCTTCGCTCGGGATGCCGGCCGGTTGGTACAGGATTTCCTTGATGGCCGTCTACGACTCAGTGCGAGGCGATCTCATCGACATTGCCTGCCAGCGTTACGCCAACGTTTTCGACGTCACCCGCGGGGCATACTCCCGGGCGAAACATTGCGGTTATCTCCAGGTTCGCGTCTACTGCATCGAGAAACTGTTTCTTTGCCTTGAGCTTAACCTTATAGGTGCAGCTTGCGTTCGGCTTCAACTTCTTGCTTGTCTTGCAGCTTCCGCCAGTCACCGAAAAATCCTTTGCATCGGTGCCCGTAATCTTTGTTGAAAGCTTAAGCAACTCGACCGGTGCGCTACTGCTGACCGTAAGAGTAGCCGTACGCGGGTGTCCGACGGTGGTAGCAGGGAAGGCCAGGGTGCCGGCGGGATTGGTCGTCAGATACAAGAAGCTCGGAGTGCACCTCGGTGTCGGCGTGCCACTCGGCGTCGGCGTCATCGTAGGTGTCGCAGTAGGAGTTGCCGACGAAGTCGCAGTAGCGGTTGCCGTCGGAGTGAGGCTCGGCGTGGACGTCGCAGTCGGCGTGGCCGTGCTGGTGGCAGTCGAAGTTTGGCTGGCCGTGGCGGTCACGGTTGCAGTTGGCGACGGAGTTGCCGTCAAGGTCGGCGACGTGGTTGGCCCGGGAGTCGGAGATGCGGTCGGCGACGGCGTCGCGGTCGCCGTGCTCGTTGGCGTTGCGGTCGGCGATGGGCCGGATCCTGCCGGGCAGAAGGTGATGTTGTACGATGGACCGACCGATGCGTCCGTGGCGGCGGCGCATCCGATAGTGCCGGCATTGTCGTCGTACGGGTACGCATAACTGGTGGCGCACGCGTTGTGGAAGAGCAGGTAGAAATCACCAACAGAAGTTGTTGGCGCCGGAGAAGGAACCGGGCTGGTGCTGCCAACCGGAACTTTTTCCCAATTGACGTTGTCGGCCAGGCATGTCCCGTCGGGGGACCATGATGGGCACCCGCATACGAGCCCGGCTTCCAGCGACGTCTTACTCGGAGCTGGGCAGTTGCCGGACGCACCGGGAGAGCCGTAAGGCGTGAGCTGGCCGAAGTAGTTCGCGCACCCATAAAGATCGGCCCAGGTCGCCGTGGTCCCTGAGACTGAATTCAAAGTGCATGCGCCGCTGGTGCATGAATAGCCGCACGGACAGTCGGTGTCTGCCGAGCATTGGCATTGGCCGAATGCCTGGCCGGCTGAGATGCTGCAGTTCATATGCGTCGGGGTTGTTTGCTGCCCATACGGACAGTCAGATTGCGTCTGGCAGAGGAACGGGACGTTGCTTGTGCATCCCAACGCAGCCTGCTGGGCCGGGGTGCCCGACTGGCAAGCCTGTGCAGGCGCCCAGCATCCTACGGTGTCGTTATTTCCATCCTTGAGCGCGAGTTGAGCAGGACAGGTCTGAAGCAGGTCAAAGGAACATCCTGCTCCGGGCGAAGTGCAGTAACCCTTGCTTGGCGAGCCTGTATAGGTTCCCGAGACGGGTGCTACCGAGAAGCCAACGTTAAAGCCGTTGACCATACTGGTGTCATAGGTGTCTCCCCCGTCAGTCGGATTCAGCAAGGTAAACTCGGACAGATTTTCGGGGTTTTGTCCCCCGACCGGTGTGCCCGAGGTGCTGCCGCTGCAATCCGCCAGTCCCGCCGCGCCGTTGCCTGCGCCGCAATTTCCGGTCTGGCAGGTCAAGCTGCCATTGTTATTGGCGGTGCACCCGGTGCGTCCCCAGAAATTGCCGCTCCAGGTGAATAGCGCGCCACAAGTGCAATTAGGATCGCCCGACGTGCACGAATGGGCGGGAGCGTTGACGTCGTAGCAACTGTCGCTCGCGCAATCCGACGGCTGCGTGCACGAAGATCCAACGGCTGACTTTTGCGATGCTTCCTGAGCTTCAGGAACGCAGATTACCGATTGCCCTCCGTTCGGCGGGAGATCCCAATTCGAACTCGGTGTTGGACTGGACAGCGGCGTAGGCTCAAGGTTGGCAAACCAACATTCTCCAACGGTGTCAGTGCTATTGACGTCGTACCAGGCATGCGAACTACCGGGAAGGTTT
Organism: uncultured delta proteobacterium; assembly: GCA_963850125.1. Classification (GTDB taxonomy): domain Bacteria; phylum Desulfobacterota; class Binatia; order Binatales; family Binataceae; genus Binatus. The sequence continues at coordinate 456,690 of CAWKKB010000011.1, forward strand.
CCCTGGAAACAAGCCTGGTTGGGGCCGCAATCCGAATCCGACGAGCAAGTGATCGTGCATAGGCCGGATGATGCACTCGCCACACCGGCAACACACTTCAGGTTCGGGAACACGGTGCCATTGGTGCAGTCAGAGTCCAACGTGCAAGAGGGCGTTCCGTCGACCTGCGGCTGGCTGAGATTCTCGCCCAGGTACACATCGGTGGTGCAATTGTTGGTGAAAGTGATCGCGCGAGAACCCGCAGGGCAGCTCGCCGCGGCGGCGGATCGCGCGGAATCCGCAAGCGTCGTTGTCGCGAGCGCAACTAATACGATCAGGAGGTATCTTACGAGTGCGGTTATCCGCTGATGCTGGCGATCTGCACTTACCCTGCGCATGTGAATTTCCACCCTCCCCAACGCCAACTTTGAGCAAACTTAACGAAGTGTAGAGTTTTTCTACAGACTATTACCAAGCGAAGCAACAGGGTCCGATCATTTTCCTGCGAAATGACGATCGTGGCTGGAGCAAAATCGAGAAAGAGAAGTATGCGATGTCGCTGCGGCGCGACGGGAAGAGCGGCCTACTGTAGTAAGATACGGCTGGCTATTGCGGGCGGGAGGCGACCAGATCTTCCAGCGTCACCTCGACCACCCCACCGTCTTCTTCGCGCTGGATCAGCACTGTCTGCTTCAGGATGTTCTGGCGGACGACCTTGCCGTCGCCCTTGACGCATTGCACGCGCTTGCCGAGGTTCGGGAGCGCGCGCTTGAGTTCGACGTAAGTGGCGTATTCGTAGCGCAGGCAGCACTTGAGCCGTCCGCACATCCCGGCCAGTCGCGAAGGATTGAGCGCCAGCCCCTGCTCGCGCGCCATCTTGACCGTCACCGCCTCGAAGTCGCGCAGCCAGCTCGAGCAGCATAGCTCGCGTCCGCATGGCCCCAGACCGCCGGTGACCTTGGTCTCGTCGCGCGCGCCAATCTGTTTCATCTCGACCCGAACGCGGAGCGTGTTGGCGAGATCGCGGACCAGGTCGCGGAAATCGACGCGGCCCTCGGCAACGAAATAAAAGGTGACCTTGCGCCCGTCGAAAGTGTAATCCGCGCTGACCAGCTTCATCTGGATTCGCCGCTCGCGGATACGCTCGACGCACAGCCGGCGCGCATGCGCCTCGCGCGAGAGATTTTCCTGCTCGAGGTAGAAATCGTTGTCGGAAGCGATCCGGATGATCGGACGCAACTGCGAAAGATCGATCGTCTGCGCAGGCTCGTGCGGCTCGATCTCGACGGTACCGACTCGTGCGCCCGCCTCGCTCTCGACCAGCACGCGCTCGCCGCGGCGGAGCTCACGGTCGCCGGCCAGGAAATTGTACAGATGGCCGGTCTGCTGGAGACTGACCGCGACAATTTTCGGCAGCGACGGCGCGCCTTCAAACGGATCGATATCTGCCACTATCTTCTACTCACCCCGCATCGCATGACCGGCTATCGTCCACCAGTTCTCCGCCTGCATCCGCGGATTGGCGTTCTCACCAACCGCGGCGCTGGCGCGTACCGCAGCGTCGATACATTTCACGACCGCATCGACCGCCAGACTATCAGCCAGGCTCACGAGCTTCGACCTGGTCTCGGGCGGAAACGCGACGAAGTCGGTCTTGAGCAGTTTGTAGCATAGTATTTCCTCGAGCAGTCTGGCGAGCAGCTCGAAGTTGCCGGCGGCGGCGTCGCGATTGGCAAAAAACTCCTGCGCGAGCGATTGCGCGCGGGCGAAGTCGATCGATTTTGCATGGCTCAGCGCGTCGATCAGCTCCTTCATCGGCGGCTCGTCGCCGTCGGCCAGCGCGATCGCATTTGCAGCACTGCCGCGCGCCAGCAATGCAATCGCACTCGCGCGAGCTTTGTCGGTGACGCCATGCGCGGCGAGAATCGCCTCGATATCGGCGGGCTGAAGCGCGGGAAATCTCACCGTGCGCATGCGCGATCGGACCGTGTCGAGCAGGGCGCGCTCGCTCGCCGATACCATGATGATAATCGCGTGGCCGGGCGGCTCCTCGAGCGTCTTCAGCAGCGCGTTCTGCGCCGGTTCGCCGAGCACCTCGGCGTCGTCGATAATCGCCATACGAACCGGGGAGCGCGACGGCCGGACTCCAAGCCGCGCAATCAGGTCGCGGACCTGGTCGATCAGCACTTCGGAGCGGCCTGCCGCGCGTGAGACGTAAGTGAAATCCGGATGCACTCCGGTCGCGATTTGCACGCATGCCGAACAGCAATCGCATCGCGGCGCGTCCGTTTCGCCGGCGCGCGCGCGAGTGCGCTCAGTCGCTGGCGCGATTCGCACCGGACAATGCGCGGTGGTGCAGCAGAAATTCTCGCCGGGCGATCGCTCGCACATCATCGCGTGCACGAGGCTGGTCGCGACCAGCGCCTTGCCGACCCCGCGCGGTCCCGCAAAGAGATACGCGTGCGAGGGACGGCTGCGCAATTCAGCGAGCAGCCGCTTGGCGATCTCGCGATGCCCCAGGATCGAACTTAGCGGCATGACGAACAATGCTCGGTGCGGAAGCCCGACGACCTACGCATACTGTTCTGTCGAAATGCCGCGTCGTTGTGGCAAGATGATCATGAGTTACCGCTGCTTCGGTTCAAAGATTGTCTCCATTCGGCAATCATTCTGACCAGCGAAACGAGGCCAGAGCCAATTCCTACGTAAACGATAAGATTCCAAAGCTCCACGACGATCAACTCGTAGATATATTCGGGATCCTTTTTCATGCTGGCTACTTCGGTGCCTGCGATTTCGATCCCAATCAGGCTGTACCAAAGAAATGGTACCGCGACGCAGGTTGTTACTAGGTACCATCGCTGCCACGGAAGAAGCGCTCGCCAGCCACGCGTTAGGATAAACAGAATCATGACAACGATTCCCAGAAGCCAACCAAAAAAGAAAGACGCGTCTAAATCCATGGCCCCGAGTCACCCGCAGCGGGTCGGACCCTTGATTTCATCGGCGAGCGAGCAGCTCGTCGACGGCGTGGCGGATGTCGGCGGTGACGGCTGTGACCGCACGGTCGGCATCGATCACGACGACTCGCGCAGGCTCGGATTTCGCGATCGCGAGAAAACCGTCGCGTACCTTGCGATGGAACTCCGCGTGCTCGCCTTCGAAACGATCGGAGCCGCGGCCCGTGCCTTTCGCCCGCGCGCGAGTGCGCTCGAGCCCGGTCTCGACCTTCAGGTCGAGGACGATCGTGAGATCGGGCGTCACGTTATCGGTGGCGAGCCGATTCAACTCGCCGAGCAATTTGAGATCGAAGCCGCGGCCGTATCCCTGGTAAGCCGTTGTCGAATCGGAGTAGCGATCGGAAATCACAATTTCGCCGGATGCGAGCGCGGGCCGGAGTTTCTCGCGCACGTGCTGCGCGCGATCGGCGAGGACCAGCAGCAGTTCCGAGGCGACGTCAAGCGAGACTGCGGGATCGAGGAAAATCGCGCGAATCGTTTCGCCGGCGCGTGTCCCGCCCGGCTCATGCGTGACCGTTACGCGGCGGCCGTTTTTGCGCAGCGCATCGCCGAGAATCGCGGCCTGCGTCGTCTTGCCGCTCCCCTCGACGCCTTCGAGCGTGATAAATATCCCCGCCGCCATCAGGTTCTTCCCCTCTCCCTGTAAGGGAGAGGATCGAAGGTGAGGGTCGGGTAGGATGTCGCGTTCGCGCCACTGATTACCCGCCTCGCCCGCTTAGTTGCGGGAGAGGCCGCGCCGAAGGTGCGGGTGAGGGAGATTTCAGCGCAATTTTTCCGCGCGCGATTCAAGATTCTGCCTCTTTCCGCATCTAGGTTATGCAAAATGTCCTAATGTGAAAAATACCAGCGCGCCAGTTCCGGCTGAAACAGAGCGTACACGCCGGCGGCCAGCGCCAGGTACGGTCCGAACGGAACTTCGGTTTTCAGAATCGAGACGTCCGCTTCCTCAGGATCGGTCGCGGGATCGCCAAGCGGACCAGACGACGTCGAACCGCCGCCGGTAAGAGCGAACGCGATTCCGCCGACCGATCCGAGTACCGATCCGAGAAACATCGTGAAGAACACTCCCGGCCAGCCGAGGAATCCTCCCACCATTCCGAGCAGCCACACGTCGCCCAGTCCGACGCCCTCGCGCCCACGCACGAGCTGGTAGAAATAGCCGGTGCCGAACAGCACGCCGCCGCCCAGCAGGATTCCGATGAGCGAACTTTTCCATCCGACCTCGGGCATGATCGTCGACGCCGCGATTAATCCCACAAGTGTGCCGGGCCAGGTGATGATGTTCGGAATCAGCCGCCAGTCGTAGTCGATGATCGCGATAATCCACAGCGCGGCGCATAGCACGAATCGCGCGATTGCGTCGGGGATTGGGAATGCGAAGTAGAGATAGAGCGCGATGAGCGCCAATCCTAGTTCTGCCAGGAAATGTCGAAACGGAATCGGCGCGCCGCACATCAGGCATCGCCCGCGCAGCCCGATGTAGGCGAGGATCGGGATGTTCGCCCACCACGGAATCGCGCGCTCGCAACTCTCGCAATACGATCGCGGCGTGACGATCGAAAGATCGCGCGGCAGCCGGTAGGCAACCATGCAGACGAAGCTGCCGACGCACGCGCCGAACACGAACGCGAACGCGCCGCCGATTCCAGTGGGCATCTCTGTCATCGCGTGACCGCCTTCCCTGCTTTTGCCGGACTGGTGGACGCGACGCTTACAATCACGGTGCGCTCGCGCGGCCCGTCCAATTCCACCAACATCACACCCTGCCATTTGCCGAGCGCGAGCTTACCCCGCCGCATCGGGATATTTATCGAGGTCGAGAGCATCACGGACAGAATATGCGCCTGCGAGTTGCCTTCGCTATGCCTGTAACCATTTTCGCGCGGCACGATACGTTCGAGTTGCGCGAGCATATCGGTAGCCACGTCGGGATCCTAGTTCTCGGAAACGATCACCGCAGCCGTCGTATGGGTGACGAATATGTTGCACAGCCCGCTGGCCGCGCCAATTTCAGCAAGGGCATGATTCACCTCGTCGGTGATATCCACTAGCTGGATTCGCGCCTTCGTCTTTATTTTCAAATCGACCATGTGACTACTTTTGCGCGGCGCACAGGTCGATGGTCAAATCGTAAGTGGCCTTGATGCCGCGATTCAGATTGTCGACCGACAGGCGCTCGTCGTCGCCGTGAATGCGCGACAATTCTCCTTCGCCGAGAATCACGGGGACGAATCCGTACGACGGCACGCCCTTCTCGCGGATGTAGCGCGAGTCGGTGCCCCCGGTCGTCATCCAGGGCACCACGCGGGCGTCTTTGAAATCGCTCGCGACGACGCGCTTGATCGCGTCCCATGCCTCGCCAGACGTCGGCGACGGCGGAGCGTCATCGGGCCGCTGTATATAGTCAATCGTGAAGTCGCCGGGTCCGAGCAAATCGCGCATTCGTTCCATAAACGCCCCGGCGTCGGTGCCCGGCAGCAGCCGGCAGTCGAGTCCCGCCTCGGCCATCGTCGGCACGACGTTAACCTTGACGCCCGCGTTCAGCATGGTCAGCGAAATCGTGTCGCGCATCAACGCCTGGATTTCGTAAGGGCTGAGCACGGCCGAGCTCGCAGCCTGGGCAACCGCGGGCCGATCGAGATGCGCGAGTTGGAACGACGCGGGACTCGGCTCGAGTGGCGCGATCGATTCCATCGCGTCGGCGAAAATTTTCGTGATTCGAATCGGCGGCTGTCTTTCCAGCAGTCGATGCAGCGCGTTGATCAGGATCAGATTCGGATTGTCGGGCTTCGGCACCGATCCGTGTCCGCCCTTGCCGCGCACCCTGATGTGAAGCCAGTTCACGCGCTTCTCCGAGACCGCGACGGTGAACGTGATGCCCTTGAGTCCGAGCCAGTCGGGCTCGCCTTCGCCACCTTCGTTAAACGCGAACGCGGGATCGATCGCGTCCCAATGATTTTTCACCATCCAGCCCGCGCCGTTCTCGCCGCCGGCTTCCTCGTCCGGATTCACCATCATCTCGACGCCGCGCTTGAGCTCGACATGGTTGCGCTTCAGCGCGAGCATCGTCATCAGCGCCATGATCCCGTGCGCCTTGTTGTCGATCGAGCCGCGCGCCCACACATAACCGTTCGCAGTATCGGCGCCGAACGGCTTATGCGTCCAGTTGGCTCCCACAGCGGGCACGACGTCCGCATGCGACATCAGCAGCAGGGGTTTCACGCCCGCCGGTCCGGGGATCCGTGCGACCAGCGTCACCATCCCAGGCTTGCTCTCGAAGGTTTCGGTGGCGATTCCCTCTTTGTCGAGGATCGATTTGAGGTACGCGATCGCGGCGGCGGTATTGCTCGGCGGATTGGTGGTGTCGAAGCGGAGATAAGTGCGGAAGTAATCGAGCGCTTCGGAATTGACCTTGTTCCAATCAATCTGCGGCGCAGACTGAGCGAAGGATGGAGTCGCGAGAGCGAACAACGCGATCATCGCGCAGAAAAATCGCATTACATCGTTGAACCGATGCTTCATGAAGCGTCACGCACCTCGGATCAGCGCTGGCATTTCGGACAATAGAAGCTCGCGCGCTGGCCGACCACCACATTTTTGATCGGCGTCGAGCATGTGTAGCACGGTTTTCCCTCGCGACCGTATACGCGAAGCCGCTCAGCGAATCGTCCAGGCTGTCCGCGCGAATCGCGGTAGCTGCGAAAAGTTGTGCCGTTGTTGCCGATCGCGGCGCGCAGAATGACTGGCACGGCCGCCGCGAGTTTTTCGATCTCGCTCCGCGTCACGCGGCCGGCACGCCGCGTCGGACGCACGCCCGCCCGAAATAAAATCTCGGCCGCATAGATATTGCCGATGCCCGCGACGATTCGTTGATCCATCAGCAGGTTTTTGATCGCCGCCGTCCGCCCGCGCGTCTTCGCCGCAAGGTAATCGGCATTGAATTCGCGCGACAACGGCTCGGGGCCAAGACCCTTCAGCTCGGCCGTGGAAGCCAACGCGGTGCGCCGGATGAGACGGACCATGCCGAATCGCCGAGGGTCGTTGTAAACCAACCGCGATGCGTCGTCGAGCGCAAATTCGAGATGGTCGTGACGCGGATCGAAGTCGGCGGCATCGAAGCCGTGCTGCCGATGAGTTAAGCTGCCGGACATCCCGAGGTGCACCAGGATCACGTCGTCACCGTCGAGCTCGACGATCAGATATTTTGCGCGGCGCGACAGTTTGACGATTCGCCGGCCCGTGATTGCTCCGCTGAAGTCCTCGGTGGCGCGGCGGCGCAGCTCTTTCTCGCCGATTCGAACGCTCACGATCGTTCTGCCGACCGCGGTGCGAACCAAAATCCGGCGCAGCGATTCGACTTCCGGCAGTTCAGGCATCGCGCGCGACGACCCTTCCGTTCAGTTCGATGCGCAGCGTAAGCGCGAGTCTCAGGAAATCAGGCACGCCGAGCGTCTCGGCTCTAGCGCCCGGATCGATCGCGGCGCGTTCGAGCGCACGCACGGTTTGCGCTGCGTCGATTCCCAGCGCATGGCTGATCGCGTTGCGAATCGTTTTGCGCGGTGCGGAGAACGACGCGCGCACGGTTTCGATCACGTCGCGTTCGTCATCGTCATCAAACGGCTGCTGCGGATGAGGCGCGAACGCGAGCACTTCCGCATCAACCTTGGGACGCGGATGGAAGCTGCCGGCGGCGACGGTGAAATGCAGATCGATTTTCCAATACAGAGCGGTGAATACGCTGAGCGCTCCGTACGCATCGTCGCCGGGAGTTGCACGGATCCGCGCGGCGACTTCACGCTGGAACATCAGCACCATTCTCGAAATCGAGCGCGATTTGTCGCTCAACTTGCGCAAGATAGCAGCCGCGACGTTGAATGGGAGATTGCCGATTACCTTCACCTGCGAATCGCCCGCGAGCGCCGCGAAATCGATCTCGAGGAAGTCTGCGTTAATAACCTGGACGTCTCGGAACCGTTCCTGGAGCCGCACTGCGAGACGCGAATCGAGTTCCACCAGCGTCAGCGAGCGTTGTAGCAGCGCCACGATTTTCTCTGTCAGGATGCCGAGGCCGGGACCTATCTCGATTATCGAATCCGAATTGCAAAGCTTTGCCGCCGCGACGATTCGATCGGCGACGCCGCCGCTCGTCAGAAAATTCTGGCCGCGCGATTTTGCCGGCCGGACGCCAGCTCGCACGAGTGCCGGTGCGGGACGCGAGGCAGTTTCGTCGATGCTGCGAGATTTTCGTGCGGTTGCCATCGGCACCGGATCACAGTGCGAGATTGGCTTCCGCGTCGACGCTTAGCAAATCGCGCTCGCCCCGCAGCAGCCGGTAACTGCCGGCGAGCGCGATCATCGCCGCATTGTCGGTGCAATATTTCAGCGCCGGTGCGACCAGCCTGCGCCCGTCTGCCGCCGCCGCCTCTGCCAGTTTGTCGCGCAATCTCGAATTCGCCGCGACTCCCCCCGTCAGCGCGATCGTGTCCGCGCCCAGCTCGCGCGCGGCTGCGATTGTCGGTTTCACCAGCATCTCGACGACTGCTTCCTGAAAGCTCGCCGCGAGATCCTCAGGGCGTTCCGCGCGGCCGTTCTCAGTTGCGAGAATTGTCGCGACCGCCGTCTTCACGCCGCTGAAACTGAAATCCATCGGCGCACCCCTGACGTGAGCGCGTGGGATTTTGACGCTCTTTCGATTCCCGCGGCGCGATATCTCGTCGATTGCGCGGCCGCCCGGATAGCCGAGGCCCATCAGCTTGGCGACTTTGTCGAAGGCCTCGCCGGCCGCGTCGTCGCGCGTGCGCCCGATTCGCCGGTAACGCCCGAAATCCTCGACCGCAAACAGCGCAGTGTGGCCGCCGGAAACAACCAGCGCCAGATACGGCATCGCGATTCGATTCTCCAGCAACGGCGCCAGCAGATGCCCCTCGATATGATTCACCCCGACCATCGCGACCCCGCTCGCCTGCGCCAGACCTTTTGCGAACATCAGGCCGACCAGCAACGAGCCCACCAATCCCGGCCCGCGCGTGACTGCGATGCCCTCAATGTCCGCGAGCCGGCATCCGGCGGCGCCAAGTGCGCGCTCGACCACCGGCGCGATCGTGACGACGTGATTGCGCGATGCGAGCTCCGGCACGATACCGCCGTAGGCGCGATGGATGTCGTCCTGGTTCGCGACAGTGCTCGATCGAATTTCGGCGATGCCTGGCGCGGTGGTTTCGATCACTGCGGCGGCAGCGTCGTCGCATGAGGATTCAATTCCGAGTATCAGCATCGCGCTCAGTCTGATGGAGAAGGCGCAGACGCTGGCGGCGATGGCGCCGGAGCTTCGTCGGGAGGCGACTCAGGTTCTGCGTCGTCGGGCGCGGCCTGGTCGGCATCTGCGGCGGGCGCCGACGCGCTTGCGGAAGCAGGTGCGGAGGCAGGCATGAACGCGGACAGCCGCGTGACGCCGACCCGCGCCGTCAGGTTGCCCGGACTCGCGGCGAGCGCCTTCTGATATGCGCCGACCGCATCGGCGGGTTTACCCGCCTGCTCGAGGCAAACACCCTCGAACGCGTAAGTCTCGCCGAGCCACACCGAATTCGACGCGACCCCGATTTCCGCGCGCTTGAAGAACGTCAGCGCCTGCCCATAGTCCTTGCGCGCGATGTTCGCGCGGCCCAGGTAAAAGTACGCGTACGAGTTGCTCGGATCGATCGAGATCGCATGCGCCAGCTCGCGAATCGCGTCGTCAGTGTGCCCGCGCTCGAGCTCGACGCGCTCGTGCTCGGTGATTCTCAAGGACGCGGCGCGCGCGGGCGTCGCCGCGGTATCAATCAGCGGTGCGAGCGACGAGTCGCTGATTTCCGGCGTCGTCGCGATCGAGCCGACGTCGATTGCCGGCGCGATTTCAGCCGGGGTGTCCGGTTGCGCCTGCACCGCCGCTGGCATCGGGTTAGAGACCGGCAAGGTCTGCCCAGCCGGTGAAACCTTCCCAGGAGGCGCGGCGACCCACTCGCTGGAGTCAGGATTTGCGTCGAGATTTGGCGCAGCGGCGGGAGATGCGGCCGCTGCCGGACTGGTCCCGGCGGCGGGACTCGGACTCGGCGACGCCAGATCCTGCGCCGGTATCGATTCCTCCTGCAGCTCCGCCAGTACTATCGGATGGCTCGCCGCGAGCGCGACGGTCGCCGAAACCGGCAGCGTCGACAAAAATATTATTAAAGTGAATGGACCGAATCGCATCATTGCGGCCTAGTCGTTTGGATCGGCTACTGGGTTCGGCTCCTCGGGCACCTTGTGGTCCACGGCCGTCAACGACGTCGGAGAAGTATGATACGGGCAGTCCTGAGTTGGCGCCATCCCTTGCGGATACACACCCATCATCGTCACCGGGCAATAGGGCGTCGCCTTGTAGCCGGTCGTCGGATCGACTTTTTCCTCGACGATTCCCGGCGGCGCGGTGAAATCGAGCGGCGGGCGCGGCGCCGTCGCTGCTTTCATGAAGGCGGTCCATGCTGGCAGCGAAGCTTGCGCGCCGGTCAGGCCCAGCTCTTCTTTTTGATCGAATCCGGTCCACACCACAGTCAGAAGATTCGGCGTGAAGCCCGCGAACCATGCGTCCTTCGCATCGTTGGTGGTCCCGGTCTTGCCCGCGGCCGGCCGCGTGAAGCCCATCGTGCGCGCGGCCGCGCCGGTGCCGTGATTGATCACGTTTTCGAGCATGAACTGCATCATGTACGCGAGCTCGGGCGAGATAACCTGCTCGGCCGCGAGCTCATGGCCCTCGATCACCTTGTTGTTTTCATCGACCACCGCGGTGACCGCGTACGGCTGGATTTCCATGCCGTCGTTGGCAATCACCGCGTAAGCGCGCGCGACCTGCATCGGCGATACTTCGATTCCGCCGAGCACGATCGAGGGGTAGTTGGGCAAATCGCCAAAGCCGAGCTTCGCCGCCATCGCGCGGATTCGATCGAGTCCGACACTGTTGGCGAGCCTCGCGGTTGCGGAGTTAAGCGACTCGCCGAGCGCGAACTCGAGCGTTACGTGTCCGAAGAAATGGTCGCGATAGTTGTTCGGGGTCCAGCTCATATCGCCGTACTGCCACGTGAACGGCGCGTCTTCGATATAGGTAGTCGGCAGAAACTTCTCTGCGCCTCCCGACAGCGTCTCGTCGAAGGCCGCTAGGTATGTCACCGGCTTGAACACCGAACCGGGCTGACGTTTGGACTGAGTAACGCGATTGAACTGGCTCGAGCGATAATCCCGCCCGCCCGCCATCGCGCGAATCTTTCCACTTTGCGGCTCGAGCGCGACCAGGCACGACTCGAGGCGATCCTTCAACTCGCGGCGCGCGAGCTTGGGATGCTTGGCTTCAAGGTCGGCGAGATTGTGCGCGATGGCCGCCTCGGCAAGCTTTTCCATGTGCACGTCGAGCGAGGTGAAGATGCGCAAACCCTCGCCGTTCAGCACTTGCGGCGGATATCGCTCCGCCAGCTCCTTCTTCACGTAATCGACGAAGTAGGGCGCGTCGTTGCCTTCGGCGTAAACTTCGCGCGCGTGCAGCGGTTCGCTGACGGCGGCGTCGTATGCGCTTTTGTCGATGTACCCATCCTCGAGCATCGAGGCCAGCACCTCGTCGCGCCGCGGGCGCGCGGCCTCCGGATGGTGCAATGGATTGAGCCGGTTCGGCGAGCTGATCAGGCCGGCGATAGTAGCCATTTCGCCAATAGTCAGATCGCGCGGCTCTTTCGAGAAGTAGTACTCACTCGCTTCCCAGACGCCGTATATACCTTCCTGCCCGCGCTGGCCCAAGTAGATATCGTTAATATAGTTTTCGAGGATTTCGTCCTTCGAGTAATCGCGCTCCGCGATGTACGCCATCATCGCTTCCTTGATCTTGCGCTTGTAGCTACGCTCGCGCGTCAGGAAGAAGTTCTTCATCAGCTGCTGGGTGAGCGTCGATCCGCCCTGGCGCACGTGTCCCGAGGTAAAATCGATATACGCCGCTTTGATCGTGCGGACGATGTCGACGCCATGATGCTCGTAGAAGCGATGGTCCTCGGCGGCCAGGATCGCATTGATCATCGTCGGCGGTATCTGGCTGAGACGCACGAGCCGCCGCTGTTCCCATTCACCTTCGAAGATGCCGCTGATCAGTTCGGGCTCGAGTTCGATCGAGAAGATCGGCTTGTGCGTCACCGGATCGCTCATCGAGTCGATCGTATCTCCCTTGAGATTCAGCTCGACGAATTCGCCACCGAAGTTACCGTATGGATACGCGAAACTGTGCAGGAAAATCTCGAGCTTGCCGCGCTTCTTGTCGAAGCTGTACTCGCCGCGCGTCGCGACCTTGCCAGGATCGACCGGATGATAGTTCAGGCGCGCGAGGCGCTCGAAAAATCCCAGGTCCTGCAGATCCTGCCCCGGGTATATGAGGATCGAGTCCGAATAAATGCGCGACGGGATGTTCCATCGCTTGCCCGAGAAGCGCGCGACGACTTCATTTTCGAGCTGATGATAATAGCTGAAGAACAGCCACAGAGTCGGCGGCACGGCGAACAGGATCAGCGCGCCAACGCCGATCAGCGCAAATTTCAAAAGTCGTTTTGGGGACATCGGAAGTACGTCCCCGGTCTAGGCCTCCGGTTTGACGGGTACATAGATCGTGTTGTCGCCGCGCTTGATCAGCAGCAGGACGCTCTTGCCCTTCTCGCTCGTCTTGACCGCGTTCTGATACGACTCGACATTGCTGACCGCCTTGCGATTGACCTCGATGATCACGTCGCGAGCGCGGAGACCCGCATCATCGGCGCGGCTGCCCGGTTGCACCGACGCAATCACGACGCCGCCGGGCGAATCGAGACCGAGCTCCTTGGCCAGGTCCGGACTCAGATCCTTGACGTGAAGGCCGAACGGCGAGACCGCACCAAGGTCCGGCTTTTCTGACTTTTCCTCAGCCGCCACGATCTCAGGCTCGCGCGATTGCGTGATCGTGACGGGCAGATCGATCGTCTGCTTGTCGCGAATCACCTTCAGTATGCCTTTGTGCCCAAGGTCCGTGCGGCCGACAAGCAGCGGCAACTCGCGCGAGTCGTCGACCGGCTGATTGTCGAATGCGACGATCACGTCGCCGCGCTTTACGCCCGCGGCCTGCGCCGGCCCGTTGGGCAGCACGTTGGCGACCAGCGCGCCGCGCGAGTCTGCAAGTCCAAGCGACTCCGCCAGCTCAGGTGTCACCTTCTGGATGTACACGCCGAGCCATCCGCGCACGACTTTGCCCGAGGCTTTCAGTTGCGGCAGCTCTTCCTTGACCAGGTCGATCGGAACCGCGAAGCCGATTCCCATGCTGGCGCCGGTATGCGTATAGATCGCGCAATTGACGCCGATCACGTCCCCGCGCAAATCGATCAGCGGCCCGCCCGAGTTGCCGGGATTGATCGACGCGTCGGTCTGGATAAAGTCCTCGTAATTCCCCGGGATGAAACGTCCCTTGGCGCTGACAATTCCCGCCGTCACCGAATGATCGAAACCGAACGGGTTGCCGATCGCCATCACCCATTCGCCGACCTTCAAGTCTTCGGAGTTGCCGAGCGGCGCGACTGCCAGGTCATGCTTCGCGTCGATCTTCAGCAGCGCGATGTCGCTTTTCTCGTCATGGCCGATAATCTTCGCGATGTAGTTGTGGCCGTCCTGCGTGGTCACCGTGACTTTGCCCGGGCTGTCGACCACGTGTTCGTTGGTCAGGACGTAGCCGTCCTTCGTGATGATGAAGCCAGAGCCGAGCGCCTTGGCGTGTGGCGTTCCGCCGAACTCCTCCATCGGCCCGTGCGAGTGCGGGGACTCTTCAGGCGACGGCTCGACGCCCTCCGCAGGCTCGTCGGCCTCGTCGGTCGAGATGTTCACGACGGCGGGGCTGAGTTTCGCGGCAAGGTCGACGAAATCCGGCATTGTCTGCGCCTTCGGCGCGTGCGCCGGATCTGCCAGCTCGGTCCAGAAGGGCGCAGGCGGAGGGGGCGTCGAATCCGCGGCGCGCGCCTGTATGCGAGAGGCAGTCAGAGTGAGGGTCGCCACAAGGATCGCGACGCCCGTGAAGGCGATGGGTCGAAACAACTTATTCGTCATGTGTGATTAATACGAAGACGGCCGCTCAACGGTTCGGCTGTCTCGCCAACTCAACGTACTTCATTTGCAGACCGGAAAGAATCTCCTGGAGCATCGCTTGTTCCTGGGGATCGAGATTTCCGCGCGTCTTGTCGCGCAGCATCGCGATTATGTCGATCATCTGTTGCGCCATCGTCAGGTCGCGCAAGACTTTGCCACTCGATGGATCCGGCACTTCGCCCAGCGCCGCGAGCGCCTGCTCCGACAGGCTCCACAGAAACGCCGCGAAGGTCAGCTCTGGAGGCGGCTCGCTTGATTGATGCCTCGATTCAGTTTGATGACTCGATTCGGGCCGAGCGCTGGAGGCTGCGGTCTTGGATGCCTGCTCGGTCTTGGATGCCTGCTCCGCTCCCGATGCGGCCGGCTTCGATTGTATATCCAACGGCTCACTGCGTTCGGGCGGAGCGTCTGCCCCTTCCTTGGTCTCGCCTTCGGCGGAAAAACGCCGGCGATCCTGAACCTTGAAGCCGCGCTTATCTTCTTGTTCTTCCATCGATTGCCACCGTCAGCCTTGCGCGACCTGTCCCGACGACGCCATCTGCTCGAGCCGGTGGATTCGCTCCTCGATCGGCGGATGGGTCGAGAACAGTCGCGAGATTCCCGCCGCGCTCAGCGGGTTCACGATAAACATGTGAGCCGTTGCGGGACTGGCGTCGAGGGGCATCCGTTCGTTGGCAGCCTCGAGTTTGCGGAGCGCGCTGGCCAGGTACAGAGGATTATGGGTGAGCTTGGCGCCGCTCGCGTCGGCCTGGTACTCACGTGTGCGCGAAATCGCGAGCTGAATGAGAGTCGCCGCGATAGGCGCGAGGACGCCGGCGATCAGCAATCCCGCGATGCCGCCTTCTTCGTCGTCGCGATTGCCAAGTCCGAAAATCGCGCCCCATCGAATCATCGAGCCGATCATCATCACCGCGCCGGCGAGCGTCGCGGCGATCGAGCTGGTCAAAATGTCGTGATTGGTGACGTGCGAGAGTTCATGGCCGATGACGCCCTTCAGCTCCTCGCGCGTGCAGATTCGCATGATGCCGCGGGTCACGGCGACGGCGGCATGATGCACGTTGCGGCCGGTCGCGAACGCGTTGGGCGTATCGGAATCGATCAGGTACAGGCGCGGCATCGGGATTCCCGCCGAATGCGCCAGCTCATTGACGATTGAATAGAGCTCGGGCGCCGACGACGCGTCGAGTTCCTGCGCGCCGTACGCCTTCAGCACGATCTTGTCGGAGAACCAGTAGCTGAAGAAGTTCATCACGGCGGCGATCACAAAAAAGATCACGACGCCGTGCCTGCCTCCAATCAGGCCGCCGATCACCATCAACAGCCCGGTCATCAACCCCAGCAGCAGCGTCGTCTTGAAGAAGCTCATAGCCCTCCACGCGCGCAACGTATGCATGTTGTCGAACGAATCACGGACTTACAGTCTATTATCTTTGACGTTGCTCCACAAATTTCGATATAGCGTCGGCAACTTCGCCAGTCGCGACAGAATCGATGGGCTGGCCCCTGAGAATGCGGATTCGCGCATCCCCGCCCGGACCCAACGGGCGCCATCGCGCCGGATCAGTCGGCCCGAAAATCACCACCCCCGGCGCGCCAACCGCCGCCGCGAGATGCGATACGCCCGAGTCATTGCCGACGAACGCCGCCGCGAGCCGCGCGATTGCCGCAACCGTCGGCAACTCGAGGTCCTTCAGGACCGGGACGCCAGCCTCGCGAAAGATCGGTTCGATAGACGCCTCGGCCGGCCCCAGGATGGCCACGACGCTCGCACGATTCGCCAGCGACAGTCTCGATGCAAGCGCCGCGAACTTATCAGCCGGCCAGTTCTTACCGGGACTTCCGCTGCCAGGAAAAATCACAATCAAATTCAAGCCGTCGCATCTCGATTCCGCCAGCATCCGGAAGGCCGCCGCAAGGTCCTCCGGAGTCGGTTCGACGCGCGCATCCATCGGCAAAGCGGTCGCGCCTACCGCGCCCAAATAGCCGGCCGAGACGTGGCCGTCGCCGTCCGGGCGGAACGGATGAAACGAAACCTCACCATCAGTCGCCGCCGCCAATCGGGCACGAAACCGTAAATCGTCAGAAGCGAAGAACGAGTAGACACGATCGAAATCGCCAAAGAACCGGCGCGCGCCGCCCGAAGTCTCATCAGCGAACAACTCGCCGACCTCGCGCGCATCGATCGAATGCGCGCGTGAGACGACGGTCCTCCCCGCCGCAAGCCGCGCGAGCTCGAATCGCGCCATCAACTCGATGGTTGCGCCAGGATGCCGCCGCGAAATCACCCCCAGCGCCGGCATCAGGCACATCAGATCGCCGAGCGCGCCGGGAAAAATAACCAGCACCCGATTCACCGTCGCCATCGGAGACAGTCTATCAGTGAAAGCAGGGCGACCCCTGCACCCAGTATTTAAAGAAGATCGGCAGCGGCGCGGAGTGTTGTTCTATGTCTGAGATACCTCGCCCGTTATTTCGGGAGAGGAGGCCGGCCAACTTGCGGCCGGCAGGTGAGGGTGCAGCCGCTGCATGCTGACTGCTAGTCAATGGCATAGTTTCTGTGGCCGATGTCGGGAAAAGCGCAATGATTAGCTGGCGTAAAAGACCAAAACGTTTCACGTGAAACGTCGGTTAGTTCAGGAGAACGAAACGCGAAAAATTTTGATGAAGTGTGCCAAGTGCTCCCACGCTCTTCCCCCAGCCCCGACGCGTTCTTCCCCTCGCCCTGAAAGGGAGAGGATCAAAGGTGAGGGTCCTTGTGCAGCGCGCGATTATTTCCGCGCGCGATTCAGGATTCTGCGGTCGCGTCCCCGCCCGCTTCTTATTTTTGTGTCATCCCGACCCGAAGCGGCGATGCCTTTTCAGGAGCGGTGCTTTCCAAACTGCTGCAGGGGCGATGCATTCACGCAGCGTTCGCTGAACAAGCAAGCTAGATCCTTTTGTGAAAGAGTTTTTAGGTGCTCTATATCCGGAGCCGCCGCCATCAGTTCTAGCAGTCGCTCCTTAGGTGTTTGCCGATATGCTTCGAGGAAAATGTCGTAGAGGTCGAGTGGCGAATTGACCTTTCTTATCGGCTCGATCAGGGTACCAAAGAAGGTGTCGGGAAATTGCCGATATGCCTGCAGTTCGCCGTCCGTCAGCGGAAAGGTTGCAACGATTGACCTTCCTGTTTCAAGGGCAAAGGCGCAGTAAGCCGATTTCTCGGCCTCGCTAACGGTTGCCGTCGTCAACCTACCCGGGCGCTCTATGCCGTCCTGATCCTTGACCAGATAGGTCTGGCCAACGACCAATCTTTCTTGCGCTTCCCCAAAAGCAAATTCAGGAATCTCACCGTCGAACGTCGAAGGGATGAGTGTGTGCTCTCCAATAGACGCAACCAAGTGGTGCAGATCGACGTGTGCTTCACGTGCTTCGAGAGCCCGACGGAGATTAGGAAAAGTGCTGTCGGACTTAAAGTCCGGAATCTGGAAGCCCTCGGCCATAACGCTCGATCTGAAGGCGCGGCCGTCCAAATCGTAATGAGCAGGAAAGTTGGTGACAAAAAGATAAGCCGAGGGCAGCGGGACACCGTTCAGGCATCGTCCCTCGAATCGGCGCAGAGCAGCTAGCGTCTTCGCAAAATAGTCCGGGAGTTCACTGCTTGCCGCGAGATCGGGAACATTAATATCGATGAACACTATGCGGTCATGATCGGCCTGTTTACGAAGAGCCTTCTGGAGTCGCTTACCAACCCTAAAACGTCCTTTCGCTGTATGAGAAGCCTCTCCCGGCTCACGGTGCTTGGCCTCAATTGAAAACTTGCGACCCGTGACCTTGGAGGTCGCTGTGAACTCGCAATGCGTAGTGCTGCCGTCTTGTTCGTTTTCAAACTTAAGCTCGAATCCTGCGCGAATCATAACTGCCGCTACAAACGCCTCGTAACGCGCGCCCGGAAATCCATCGCTGTTTTTCAGCCTCGCGACGAGCCGCGCTTGGAGTTCGGCGTTGTGGTCTAGCGCATATAGGTCGTACGCAAGGCCGAGATATGCCGCCGCGGCCCCCGTCATCGGCGCACTGTGGACCTCACCCGGTTTAGTGCCGAACTTCCGTTGATGCAGGCAAAGATGATGATACCAGCGAAGAATAAGATGTCGTTCCGCGAGCAGCTTCTTTAGTTCTTCATTTATCCATTCGCGGCCGAGGACTATACGCAGATAGTCTTTCAAGAAGTCATGGAAGGTCGTCCAGTTTGGTGAATAGGCCAACCTGCTCTTGATTGCGACGAAACGCGTGCCGTTGAGTTCCGCTGAGACTATCGGCCTGCCAAGGCCTTGCTGGCGTTCCCGCTGAATTCTCTGCGCCAGAGCCGCGCGAGACATCTCTGATAACTGCTCAGACGAGATTGGCGGCACTGAACCGTAACCGTGACAGCGCTTATACTTTCGTTTGCTTCCGCATGGACAAGGCTCGTTGCGACCCACGCGAGACTTCTCTGATTTCCTCACTTCACCCACCGCCGCCCATTTCATAACTCGTCGTGATGTTAGCACGAAGACTTCGACGAGGTAGTGCTGGTCAAGCGCGCAGTGGCGCGTTCCGTTTCATATACGAGCACTGAGAGCAGAAAGTTGCATCTTCACCTGCCGGTCGCTGGCGGTCCGTCGTATCGAGCCGTGGTATCTGTGCGCGGCGCGTCATGGAATCGTGCCGCACTAGTTGTCCCTCGCCCGACGCGCGAGGACGCGCGTCGGCCTCTCCCGATACAGGGCGAGGCAATTCAAGAAAAAAGATCGGGGTCCGTCGGCTGCGCCCTGAATGACACGAGTCAATGGCGGGCGGCGGCCCGCCCCACTGGATAAGAAATGCGGAGGCGGAATCTTGAATCGCGCGCGGAATAGCGCGCTGTAATCGGACCCTCACCTTTGATCCTCTCCCTCACAGGGAGAGGGGAATTTTAGGAGCAGAGATTCGGGGTCCGGCGGCTGCGCTTGGGATGACACGAGTCAGTGGCGGGCACGGCGGCCCGCCCCACTGGATAAGAGATACCGAGACGGAATCTTGAATCGCGCGCGGAATAGCGCGCTGTGATCGGACCCTCACCTTCATCCTCTCCCTCGCAGGGAGAGGGGAAGAAATCGCGAGGACAGAGAGCACGGAGCAGATTTAGGCGGGGTGCCGATTACCACTTCACTACATTCCAACCGGGTCTACTTTCTGGATAGAATCTGCTGCATGCCTATCAGTGTTGCGCAGTCGCCGCTTGAACTTATCGGGAATACTCCAGTGGTTCGGCTTAATCGGATTCCAGGGAAAGATGATGCCGAAATTTGGGCGAAGCTCGAGAATTTTAATCCGGGCGGGAGCGTAAAAGATCGGATTTGTCTCGCGATGGTCGAGGCGGCCGAGAAGTCGGGGCGGTTAAAACCCGGAGATACGATCGTCGAGCCGACTTCGGGCAATACCGGGATTGGGCTGGCGCTGGTTGCGGCCGTTAAGGGTTACAAGCTGATTCTCACGATGCCCGATACGATGAGCGAAGAGCGGCGCTCGCTCCTGGTCGCATACGGCGCGAAGCTGGTGCTGACGCCGGATACGCGCGGGATGCATGGCGCGATCGCGAAGGCCGAGGAGCTGTGCCGCGAGAATCCCGGCTACTTCATGCCGCAGCAATTCAGCAACACCGCCAATCCCGAGATTCACTATCGATGCACCGGGCCCGAACTGCTGCAACAGTTCAAGCGAATCGACGCGTTCGTCTCCGGGGTCGGTACGGGCGGGACGATCACGGGCGCGGGGCACTATCTGCGCGAGCATCTCGACAAAAAAGTGCTGATCGTCGCGGTCGAGCCGAAAAATTCACAGGTGCTGTCGGGCGGTGAGCCGGGCTTTCACAAAATACAGGGAATCGGCGCCGGCTTCGTGCCGAGCAACCTCGACACAAAAGTTTATGATGAGATAATTCCAGTCAGTGATGAGGACGCGACCTTGTTCTCGCGCCGCCTCGCGCGCGAGGAAGGCCTGCTGGTCGGTATCTCGTCCGGCGCCCATTGCTGCGCGGCGTTGCAGGTGGCCAGGCGGCTCGGCAAGGGCAATATCGTGGTCGTGGTCTTCTGCGATACGGGCGAGCGGTATCTGACGACGGATCTTTTCCAGGCCGAGGGAATCTAGGTTGTAGAGAGAGAAGACGCAGAATCTTGAATCGCGCGCAAAATTACCCTCACCAACGCCTTCGGCGCGGCCTCTCCCGCGAGAAAGCGGGCGGGGCGAACAATCAGTGGCGCGGAACGCGACATCCTAACTCCGCGCTGTACAAGGACCCTCACCTTCGATCCTCTCCCTTACAGGGAGAGGGGAAGAAATCCGGGTCTGAGCAAGGTTTGTTGTAGATGGATGCGACACTTAGCGAGAAGCTCGATCGGATGCGCGCGATATTTGCGCCGATGCGCAGTCTTATCGTGGCGTTTTCCGGCGGGGTCGATTCCACCTTCGTGCTGAAAGTCGCGCACGAGACACTTGGCGATTTGGTGCTCGCGCTGACGACGACGTCGCCGACGATGCCCGACGAGGATCGCGACTCGGCGCTCGCGATGGCGCAACTGATCCGCGCGCGCCATCTGATTGTCGAATCCAACGAGCTCGAGATTCCCGGCTACGCGGCGAATCCGATCAACCGATGCTACCTGTGCAAGCACAACCTGTTCACGGTCTGCGAGGCGAAGGCCGCCGAGCTTGGGATCGACGAGATTGTCGACGGCCTCAACCTTGACGACCTGCACGACTACCGGCCGGGGATGCAGGCGGCGAGTGAGAAGCGCGTGCGGCATCCGCTGGTCGAAGCCGAGATGACCAAGGCCGACGTGCGCGCGCTCTCGCGCGCGATGGGATTGCCGACGTGGGATCGGCCCGCGTCGCCGTGCCTGTCGTCGCGCTTTCCATACGGGACCGAGATAACGCCCGACGGGCTGAGCAAGGTCGCGGCGGGCGAGAAGCTGCTGCATTCGATGGGCTTTGCGATTGCGCGCGTGCGCTACCATGGCGAGGTCGCGCGGCTCGAGCTCGAGCAAAGCGAGATCGCGCGGGTGTTCGAGCCCGCGATCCGCGAGACTATCGATCGCGAGTTCAAAAAGATCGGCTTTCGATTCGTCGCGATCGATCTAAAGGGCTTTCGATCCGGATCGCTCAACGAAGGCCTGATTGTGAACGCAGTAACGCCGGCGACTCCTCCGCCGCGCAATCAAGTTTGACCAATATGGCGGACCGCCCAATCGTCGGTTCGTCGCGGCCAGGTGCCCCTCGCGCATCGATTTTCGGATCGAACAGTCCGCCCGAACCGACCGGCACCCTGACCAGTGCGGCAATCGCGGCGGTTGCCACTGCGGTACTCTTCACGCTCGGGGGAGCGGATCCGAAGCTGTGGGGATGCGCGCTGTTCGCGCCGCTGCCGATCCTCGCAATAGCGCCGGAACTCCGCAACGAGACCTCGGCGGAACTTGCGTTCGCGGCTTTTCTAATCGGCAACCTGGTGGCGTGGGGTGGCGAGAGTTTCGCGGTGCCGCTGATGACGATGCTCGCGTCGCATCTGGCGGGCGCGGTGGTTTTTGCAACCTTCGTGGTGTGCGCGGCCGAGGCGACGCGGCGCTGGTCCGGGATTCTTGCGGCGCTCGTCTTCCCGACCTTCGAAGTCGCTTTCTATTATACGCTCTCGCTGGAATCGCCGCACGGCACCTGGGGCAGTCCCGCCTATTCGCAAGTCGATTTTCTGCCGCTGCTGCAGACGGCGTCATGGATCGGCATGTGCGGCGTGATGTTCATCATGTCGCTGTTGCCGTCGGGGCTGGCGGTCGCGTGGTATCGGCGTCGATGGAACATGGACTGGAGGCCGCCGGCGATCCTGGCGCTCGGAGTTTTCGCGTTCGCGATTTTGATCGGCGAAATCCGCGTGCTGCTGACGCCGAAGACTCCGTCGGTGGCAGTCGCGATGGTCGCGATTGAGCGGCTGGCGCCGGAGTCGGAATCCACCGACCCATCCGACGCCGCCGACATCCTGACCCAGTACGCAAAAATGGTACATCAGGCCGCGAGCGACGGTGCGCAAATCGTGGTCATGCCAGAAAAGACTATCGGGGTCGCTCCGAACTACGAATGGGACGTTGTGCTCGGACTCCAGCGAGTCGCGCAGATGTCGCATGTGTGGCTGGTGGTCGGCATCAACCAGATCGGGCGCACGCCGAAGAGAAACATCGCCGTGGTATTCAGTCCCGACGGCAAGATCGCGGCGTCCTACGCCAAGCATCATCTGATCCCGAGTCTTGAATGGGACTACAAGGCGGGATCGAAGCCAGCGATTTTCGAGGCGCCATGGGGCCGCAGCGCGGTTCTCATTTCGCAGGACCTGGATTTTCCGGATACCGCGCGCGAGCTCGCGGCGGAAGACGTGCGGGTGGTGGTCGCGCCGGCGTCGGATTGGCAGGGATCGGAAGTGATCCATCAGCGGATGTCGGTAGTGCGCGGGGTCGAATCGGGATTCTCGCTGGTGCGCGCCGCGCTTGGCGGGATGCTCTCGGCAAATGATTCCCGCGGCCGCGTGATCGCGTCTCGATCGTCGGTGCACGGCGAAAACACGATAGCGACCGGCAACCTGGCAATCGGAACCGGCCGCACGCTGTATTCGCGTACCGACGACTGGTTCGGCCATCTGTGCGTGACGTTCGCGATCCTGCTGATGCTGCGGCTGGCGGTGAGTATCCTGTACTCGGCACAAACGAGGCGGCGCGGTGCGGCAAAGCGGATCAAGCTTCCGACCGGCGTCGTCTCGGTTGACGTGATCCAACCGGAACAGGAAGCCGAGAAACCGGATGAAGCGGAGGAGGAGGTTTATCGTCCTCCGGCGCGCCCGCGAGAGTAGGGCGCATCGCGGAGAGCTCTCCTCTTGAGAGCTTCGTAACCTTCGCGCGACCTCACCCCTGGCCCCTCTCCCTTCTGGAGAGGGGAACCGAAGTTAAGATCTCGCGTCGAGCTTGATCCTGGTTCGGGAAACCTTTAAATGTGCGGCGCGCCTATTTTCAATCGCTGAAAGAAGGAATGGTGACGTTGAAGTTTGTGGAAATCGATCTCGATCGGATGGTCGAGGAAGTTCTGGCGGGGAAGGAGATCGCACGCGAGACCGCGGCGGCGATTCTGAATTGTCCCGATGAGCGGCTTGGCGACTTGCTCGCGGCGACCCGGACCGTGCGCGAGGCCGCATTCGGGCGCCGCGTGAAGATTTGCATGCTGCGCAACGCGCAGAGCGGCATCTGCCCCGAGGATTGTTCTTACTGTTCGCAATCGCGCATCTCGAAGGCAGAAATTCCGGTCTACAAGATGCAGGCCGTCGAGAAATTGATCGAAGGGGCGCGAATCGCGGTCGAGAGCGGCGCGCGCCGTTACTGCATGGTGTGCAGCATGCGCGGTCCGGCGCGGCACGACGTCGAGCATCTCGGGGAGGCCTGCGATCGAATCCGCGCCGAGTTGCCGGCGCTCGAGTTGTGCCTGTCGATCGGCCTGATGAATCGGGAACAGGCGGACGAGCTCAAGAGCGCGGGTGCGGGATGGATAAATCACAACCTCAACACCAGCCGGCGCTTCTATCCGGAAATCTGCACGACGCACACCTACGACGATCGGGTCGAGACGATCGAGAACGTGCGTGCGGCGGGACTGTCGACCTGCTCGGGCGGAATTATCGGGATGGGCGAGACTGACGAGGACATTATCGATCTCGCGTACGCGACCCGGCGTCTCGCGATTGATTCGGTGCCGCTGAATTTTCTGCATCCGATAAAGGGCACCCCGCTCGAAGCGCAGCGCGCGCGCTCACGCCCGAGAAATGTCTCAAGGCGGCGTGCCTGTTCCGTCTGCTGAATCCGCGGAGCGAGGTTCGCGCGGCGGGAGGGCGCGAATTAAATGTCGGTGCGCGGCAAGCGGATCTATTCAATGCGGTCAATTCGATTTTTGTCAACGGCTACCTGACCACGGCTGGATGGGACTGGTCGCAAACCCGCGAGCTGATCGAAAGGGCAGGGTACGAGCCGGAGGCGGCGTAGGGGATTCGAGCAGAAGCAGAATCCTGAATCGCGCGCAAAAAACGCGCGCTGTAAAAGGACCCTCACCTTCATCCTCTCCCTCACAGGGAGAGGGGAAGAACGGCGGGTTATGCTCGGGCGGCGATGATTGCTTCGACGATTGCGAGGTCGGAGGGCGTTGTGATCTTGATGTTGTCGGTCGACGCTTCGATAACTTCGACACGGGCGCCTGTGCGCTCGACCAGATCGGCGTCGTCGGTCGCGACGATTTTCTCGCTGGCTGCGCGCTGATGCGCTGCGACCAGCAGGGCGCGGCGGAATGCTTGAGGAGTTTGTGCTTGCCGTAGGCCCGCGCGCGCGACGGTCGCGCTGATCGCTCCATCTGCGACGCGCTTCAATGTGTCGGATACGGGTATCGCCGCGATTGCGCCGCCGGCGTGCGCGGCTGCGCGCAGGCATGCCTCGAAAAGCGCGGGCGTCGCAAGCGGGCGCGCCGCATCATGCACGATCACGAGTTCGCTCTCAGCACTGGTCAGTTCGAGCGCGATTCGAACTGAATCCTGACGCTCGATTCCACCCGGCGTAATTTTCACGGGCATGACAAGTCCGGCCGCCGCGACTTCGGCGCGCGCCGCATTTTCGAATCCCGCGGGGACTGTGATCACAACCTCGTCGATTGTGCTCACCTGACGGACTGTTGCGAGTGAATAGGAGAGCATCGTGCGGCCGCCTAACTTCACGAACGCCTTGGGCATCGACGACCCGAGGCGCACGCCGCTGCCCGCTGCCACGATGATTGCCGAAGCTCTCAATGCGAGGTCGCTTTTGGCAGGAGGCCGCCACCCGAGTTTGCGATGAAGCTCAAGATTGTTCCGATCACCGCGCGGTCAACATGTCCCGGCTTGTTGTACTCGGCCGGCCCCGGCTTACCCGCGCCCGCGATTAGCAGGTGATTGAGGGAAGGAAGCGTATCGACTTGCACCTTAGCGTCGCCCTTAAGGCCGTCCTGCCAATGACGAATATCCTGGTCAATTACCTGGTAGTCGCGCGAGCCGCGCAGAATCAGGATCGGCAGGTCGAGACTGCGCGCGACTGCGACTTCATCGCGCGCGTCGAGGTCATAGTAGTACGACGCGGGCGCGCCGAAAAAGAATTGCGCGGGCGGCATCTTGTGCGCCGAGATTTCGTCGGCCTGCCGCTCGATCTCCATCAGCTCCTTGGGCGAAGCCTCGTGGAGATATCTCATCTGCTGAACGACCATGGCGGGCAGCTTGCGTCCGACCGGCGCGAGCATCACGATTCCCGCAACCGGCCACGCCTTCTTGGCGACTTCTGGCGCCATCATCGCGCCCAGGCTGTGCCCGACGACGAAAATTTTGTCCTGCGCCACCTCGGGCCGCGCCCGCAGGAGTTTCACCGCCGCGACGCCGTCCTCGATGATCTCCTCTTCCACCGTAATCTTTTGCGGATCGAGCGTGTGATACGCGTAGGTGCGCTTGTCGTATCGGAGCACGACGATTCCGCGCGAGCTGAGGCCTTCGGCGAGATCCTTAAAGACATGTTCGGCGCCGACGGTCTCGTCGCGATCTTGCGGACCCGATCCCGCGAGCAACACGATTGCGGGAAACGGCCCGCTGCCGGTCGGAACCGTCAGGGTGCCTGGCAACTTCCACGGATCGGCACCGACGGTCACGGTTTCAGAACGGAACTTCGCCGCGTCGGCATACGGCGGCGAGGTCGCCGGTGATGGCGGATCCGCCGGCCTGAAAAAGAGCCCCGCGATCTCGTCGCTCTTCTGCCTGACCGACACTGTTGAGATTTGCTCGCCATGTTCGAACGTCACCTGGACGGCGACCACTTCGATTCCCGGCATCTTTCCGTGCTGAACGATTTTCCAACTCACGAGCTTGCCATTGTCGGCGACCAGCTTGAGCCACACAGCGCCGAGTTGATCCGGCGACAGCGCAGATTTCATCGCGGGATCGAAATCTGCGGTCGCTCCGGCGAAGTTGCCGTCGCGAAGCGCAGTGAAAAGCTCGTCGACTCGGCTGTCGGTGTTCGCATCGGCGGGAGGCATTCCGACCAGTATAGCCATCAAAACAGAAAATGCCGTGAGTGGAAGAATTCGCCGTTTCGCCATAGGCAGCGAGACTCGCACACCGAATCTTTGCCTTCAATGAACGGCGGCGCTTAGACGAAATGAAAGGACGGAGAAAAACCCGGCGCCGTTGACGAGATTGGCGGCTAGGGTTTGGTTGCGACCGCGATAATGCGGCCGGCGGCCGCAGTATTTCCGCGTGCAACGTCATCGGGCCGGCGCCGCGCCCGGAGGCTCTCGAGCTCGCGCTTGATTTCTTCGCGCGCGGGCGCCTGCAGTTCCTGAGGCAGATGCCCGAGAAAATTGCCGAACGAGCTCGCCTCCGCGAAATCGAGGATGCCCTCAGGCGTCCATTGGGCGCGCGCTGACGCATTTCTTACGCTCACGCGCGTTTCGAGCTTCGCGATCGCGAAGCCGTTCTCCACCAGCAGCTTCTCGAGCTCGTCGCGGCTGACGCGATGGCTCTGGAGCGCCTGTGCCTCGGGATATTGGTTGTATGGTT
This sequence comes from uncultured delta proteobacterium, assembly GCA_963850125.1. Classification (GTDB taxonomy): domain Bacteria; phylum Desulfobacterota; class Binatia; order Binatales; family Binataceae; genus Binatus. Next base: position 483,474 of record CAWKKB010000011.1, read on the forward strand.
CGCGCGCGAGTACCCTCTGCCTGATCACGTGGACCCAGGCTGCGGCCCTTTCCGGAGTGACGGTGGTGATACCGAGCCTGCCTCCTGGTTTCAGCGCGCGGAGTATCGCGCGCAGCGGCGCGGACTTCTCCGGCAGCCAGTGAAAGACCGCGTTCATATACACGACGTCGAAACTCTCAGCGGCAACCTCGCCGAGGTCGTAGGCGTTGCCAACCTTGAAGCTCAGATTAGGCGCGCTGCGCTTTTTCGCGATCTCGATTCGAAGTGGCAGCGGATCAATCCCGACGATCGAACCGGTGGAACTGACCAGACTCGCCGCATATTCGGCGAGCATCCCAGTCCCGCATCCGATGTCGAGCACCGACTCGCCCGGGGCGAGCGCCAACTCGCGGAGCAATTCCTGTCCGCCGTGGAACTGCCGATCCGCGCTGATTCGTTCGTATCGCTGTGCGAGATCCTCGGTATCGAGACTCAGACTGACGCCCGGCATTTCGAATTACACTTGCGGACTGATTGCGGAGTCTAGTTCGCGAAGATCATCTTCAGCTCTTCCATGATTTTTTCTTCTGGATGAGCCTTCGCGATCGACAATTCCTTGACGAGCAAGGATCGCGCGGTGTCGAGCATCTTGCGCTCACCGAACGACAATTCCTTGTCGCTCTTGAGCACCAGCAGATCGCGCAACACCTTGGCGATCTCGAGCGGAGAACCAGTTTTGATTTTTTCCGTATACTCGCGGTACCGGCGGTTCCAGGTTTGCGTATCGACTTCAACCTTGCGCTGGCGCAGGATTCGATAGATTTTTTCCACCATATCTTTGCCGATCACCCGACGCAGTCCGACTGATTCGACCTGCTCGGTCGGAATCATGATCGTCATCTTTTCGGTGCCGAGAATCCGGAGCATGTAAAAGCGCCGTTCGGTCCCGGAAATGACCCGCGTCTGGATGTCTTCGATTACGGCAACCCCGTGGGCGGGGTAAACCACCTTTTCACCTTTCTTGAAGGGCAAACCCATTTTCGATAATGCATTCGACAGAAAGGCCATAGATTTCGGACGAGGGTTGATGACCGCGCAGTCATCGGGTTCATCACCGTTCCGATCAGCCTTGAATGTGAACCACATTATGCCACAAAATTATGAAATTTGTAACCCCGGTATCAAAAAGAAACTGATATTACTGGTAATAGAACAATGTTCGTCGAAGTGAATCGGACTATTCGAGCCGTAGTTCCATAATGATCGCGTCCTCGCCGGGCCCATAGTAATGTCGTCTCAAACGTCGTTCTTCAAACTCGAATTTGCGGTAGAGTTGCCGGGCAGGGAGGTTCGAACGGCGAACTTCCAGCGTAACTACGTTGGTTCCGGTCGATTTTGCCTCGTTTATTGATTCTCTCATCAGTACCGTGCCTATTCCGAGCCGACGCGACTCCGGATGCACTGCGATGTTCAGAATGTGGCATTCGTCGGCAATCAGCCATCGGCAGAGAAAGCCAGCGATCGGACCCGTGCCGTTCTCGGGGATCGCCAGCATGATGCGAGAGAATGGCAGCGTAAGTTCGCGCTCGAAAGAGGCCAGCGTCCACGGTGCAGGGAAGGCGAGCCGTTCGATCTCGATGATCCGGGGCAGGTCGCGACCTGTGGCGTTCCGAATGTGGATCGCCATCTCAGTCAACTCAACTAGTGTCCGTCGCGAGTGCTGCGGTTAAGCTCGCAACAATTTTTCAGGCGGCGTGCTGGAGTTGCGCCGCGTCCGCCTTGAAAACGATAACCTCGAGCACCTTATCGCGCATCCGATGCTTGAAGGTACCGACCGGCTTGCCGAACTCGATTCGGGTCGTGAAGTCGGCCGGGAACGACGACGAGACGTAGGAAAGCCGGCGGATCGTCTCGCCGCGCACGCTTGCGCTAATCGTAATCACGTTGTCGCCGAGCATGATGTTGTAATCATAGTCGGGCATCTCGTCGGGCAGATTCCACAGCCGCTTGAGCGAGGACGGCGGCAGCTTACGCGGCATCTCGAGCCGCACCAGGTAGGCGTTCGAGTATTCGGCGACCGTGTACACGGTTCCGTAGCGGCGATCGCGCTCGGTTTTGTCCTCGTGCATCGTGCCCTCGAAACCGTCGAAGGCGACTTTGCGCTCGGTCCGACGGCCCGCACCACCCGCGCGCACGAGAATCGATCCAAGCGGCGCTAGCGCAAGCCCATACCAGCATCCGCGATACGTCAGATCGCTGGCGGGCTTGGCGTGAATCACGCCCTCGCGCAAGCGCCATGCGGCCTCGCCCGCGGCAATCAATACGCCGAGCATGATCCATCCGCCGGTGCTCTGTGAAAAGAGCCCGTCGCCGAGCACCACGACCGCGAACGCGGTCAGAAGCGCGGGATATAGAATCAGGTTGAGAATCATGTTGAGCGCGGTCGAGCGCACTTTCGAAAATCCCGCAGTGCTGCCGACAGCATGTTCGAGGTCTGCCTTTACACCGTCGGGCATCGCGCCGAGAACCGGCTCGCCGAGCCGAAACGCGAGCATCACGGGGCCAGGCGCAGTGCGAATCGGGGACGCATCAACCGATGCGAGCACGGTATCGAAATCAGCGTCGAGCTCGCCGGGAAAATGTTTTTCGCCAACCGGGCCGGGCAATGCACCGATGTCTTTCGGCAGATGCATCATCGCGAGTCCTGCCGCTGCGACCGGTGCGGCAGTCGCCACCGTCGCGGGCGCAGCCGCTGCTGGAGCCGCTGCTGGCTTGGGCGCCGCAGCCGGCGCAGGCTTGGCCGCGACCGTTGCGCCATTGGTCGTAGCTTCGGCGCCGCCTGCGGCAGGCGCAGGGGTTGCGCCTTCTTTGCGGAAGCGCGACGGCGCGTCGTCGGGAAAGGAAGTCTCGGGATGCAGCTCGCGAGCGCGCGCGAGCAATACGGCTTCGCTCTCGAGATTAGCGGGATCGGGGACGCAGCAATCTACCGGGCATACCGCGGCGCAGGCTTCATGATCGTAAAAGCCGACGCATTCGGTGCACTTCGACGGCACGATGTAATAAATTTCCTGTGCGATTGCGGCGCCGGGCGTGCCGTTGAGTTCCCAAGGCACTCCGCCCGCATAAATCGCCGTGTTGGGGCATTCGGGCTCGCACGCTCCGCAGTTGATACATTCACTCGTGATCGTCGTCGCCATCTCGCAACCGAACCTCGCTAAACGATGTTTTTTTCAGGAAAGCGCACCGCGCTTTGTCGATTTGATCGACGTTGTATGACCGACGTCTGAACGATAACCGCTGAAAGTTTTGTCTGTCAATCACGCTCGATTCAATTCAGCTAATAGTCTAGCGCGCGCGATGTTCCGAACAGAAGTGTGCCCGCTGCGGATGCCTATCAAGATCTTAATTTGAGCAAAGCCCGGTTCGTTCGGGGCGAGATGTCCCGAGCAGAACCGGGTTGCGCTTCTATCACCTTGCGTTCGTATACGGGTTTTGCAACTATTGGCGAGATTGCTTCGTCCAGCCCTGCTTGTTCGGATCTGTATCCATAATGTAGCGGGGGCTGGCTGTTTGACCTGAACCACTGGAGGAAAGCTCGGATGAAAACAACCTTAAAGGTACTTGGTGTCGTGGCCGTGACAGCGCTCGTGAGTGCGTGCGGCCCGGACATGAAGACGATCAACAACGCCACTGACCGCGCGCAGGCAGATGCGACCAAGGCGGAAGCATCGGCGAATGCGGCGGAAGCTTCGGCCAACCAGGCTGCGCAGGCCGCTGCCCAGTCCGACGCCGCGGCCAGCCAGGCTGAGGACGCGGTCCGTCGCGCGAACGACGCAGTATCGCGCCTCGAAGCAGCTTTCTCGACGTCAGTCACGAAGTAACCGGTCTTACCCGGTTATCCAGCCAGTAAGTTAAAGCGGTGGCGGAAGGAGCAACGCTCCATTTCGCCACCGCTTAGTCTTGTCCGCCAACGGCGCTAATCTTTGGGTATCGGCACTCGCTTGGCGGTGTCGACAACCATTTTCCAGTTCGCGACCCAATCTTTTTTCTGAGGGTCGTAGTGCATTTCCTTGACGACTTTGTATGTGCCGTCCACCTCGAATGGACCCACGCAGGCGTGACATGCGTCGCTTGCCCAAACACCGAAGCTGAACTCCAGGTCGTTGTCCTTGAATCCATTGCCAAGCGCACCATTCCAAACAGTCTCGTCTCGATGTAACTGCTTCGAATCGGTTACCGCATCTGCAATCGCTACGGGTCGCAAGTCGTTGTGATCGAGTACGAATACGTTGTCATCGATACCTTCGCCGTCTCCCCAAACACGATGCAATGGCAGGTTGAGAAATAGCGCGCTCTCGTAGTGATCCTTACCCTGACCCGTCACCAGCACTTTGGCCGAGAAGATCTCGGGCTTTTCGAAATGATTCCCGCTGCTCGTTTCCTGGAAAAACAACCGCTGATACTTGTCGTCGCCGATTTTCTTCCAGACCGCCAGGCGATCGACCCCTTCATCGGCGGCATCGACCGTCGCGAGGAATTCGCCAATCGGCACTGAATACTTCAGCTCGGTCGGATACTGATGGTTTTCGTCGGGCGGGATCGCGGCGACGATTTCCGACTTGCTGTAGATGCGCGCGTCCGTTACGGCCGTGCCGGCTATGAAGGAATCGAGATCCTGACCGGCACCGTGGTCCATGGTTGCCGGATCGTCAATATCGGAGTCCTCGTCCAGTTGTTTGTCCGCAACAGCGGCACTCGCGTCCACCTTGTCGCCCTTGAGCGCAGCTTGGGCCGCGGTCCTGACAATCTCGCTCTTATCGTTTAGCGCGAGCTGCAGCCCATGCCGGGCGTCGTTTGGTATCGGTTTGATTCCGCCGAGCGCTTGGACGGCCCACGCGCGCTTGTAGAGATGCGTGCTCTTCAACGCCTTGATCAGTGGCGGAACCGCGACGGTGCCCAGCTTGCTGAGCGCCTCGCTTGCGGCGTCACGGACCGCGTCGGAGTCGCCATTCAACGCGTCTATCAACGCCGAAATCGCGCGAGGATTGCCTGGCCCCAACGCTCCCAGCGCGTTGAGTGCGGCGATTCGCACGTCATCGACCTTGTCGGTGCTCGCAACGTGCGCCAATTCCGGGATCGCGTCAGCGCCGTCAACATGCGCGAGCGCCGCCACCTGGGCTTCACGCTCCGAAGCCTTGTCGCCGTCATCGTCGGTATCGGTATCCGTGGCGATAAGATGTATCAAAGCGGGGACTGCGGGCCGCGCGTAACTCCCCATCTCGTCGAACGCTTGTACAGCGTTTTGTCGGGGGCCGGGGTCGTAGTAACTGGGGTCGAGCATTTGGGTCAATACAGGCAGAAGACCGTCGTGACTCGGGTCGATGTGCGCGAGCGCCAGGGCTGCCTGTTGTGCGGTCTCCTGGTCAGTGCTCTTCAAAGCGATCGCCAGTTCGACCACGGCTTCTTTAGCGGCGGGCCCGCATGTTCCTAAAACTGCCATGGCCTTGAGGCGTACGCCCTTATCGGAATCCTTGAGGCTTCGCATTGCATCGGGAATAGCCTCGCAGGCACCCGGCCCCATCTCCGACAGATCGAAGAGGACCCAAAATCGTGTCGGACCGTCGCGATCACGCAGCAGCGGCAGCAGGTAAGGAATCGCGACTTTTGCCGGCGGTCCCAGACCGCAGAGACTGCCAAGGATTTGCGAAAGCTGGTTCCGGTCGACGCTGTTGAAGGTCTTCGAGATATCGAGGATCAAATCGCCCGGAGGAGGACCCTTCCAGTCCGTCCACGGGCGCACCTTTGCCAAATCATCGATGTAAGAATTGCAGTAAGCAGGTCCGTTCGCCGCAAGAATAGTGGACAGGGTTACCGCGCTAGCGCCTCGAACCTTCGGATTTGGATCGTCGAGGCTGTGTTGCAACAAGGGCACAATCCTGACGTTGAATGCCTGGTTGCCGTTCGCTTCAATCGTCTCTTCGATCCGGTGGGGAACGTCATCGTGGGTGTTGCCCAAGGCGCCGACTAACACCGGCCATGCTTCCGGCGAAACACGCGCGATCACAATTAATGCGTCAATCGCGCCCCTTCTGACCGCTTCATCATGATCGTCCAGTGCGCGGCTCAAATCCGGGATCGCCGGCGCCCCCGCATTCCCGAGCGCAGTGACCAGATCTCCGGCAAAGCGCCACTGCTCACGAATAGTCTCTGAGACGTTATCGTTGCTCGGTTTACTTTCGAGGCCTCTGAGGGAATTCAGCAGAGTCGGGACGACAGCCTCAGAGAGCGGCTTGATAGCAGCCGCAGCTTTAGCGGCTTGCTCTCGATCGGCTAGGTTGGGGCTTTGCAGGCCCTTCATAATTTCGGCTGCGCTTGGCTGAGGCTTCGTTTGAGGATCGCGCGCCTGTGCGGGTACAGAAAGCGATACGCAAAGCGCTATGAACAAAAGGACACTACGACGGATTGCTGACGGATTCTTCACGGGTCAGGATGCGACGACCTCACGAGTTAACTAGATGTTTACCGCGTAACTCGGACTCATTGCAGGATGTACGCGCGAGAGTGCATTTGCGATACAGCGGAACGGCAGTAGCCGAAATGAAGTTCTCACATTGCCGGTGCAGGGGTCACCCCTGCCCAAGGAAGTGTGAAACCCACGGCGGGTTTCACATTGAAATTAAGTTCTTTTCTCTCCGGTCCGCTTACACGATCACTTTAGCGGCGCGCAGTTCATCAATCTGGCTGCGTTCGATTTCAGCTTCGCGCAAAATTTCGTCTGTGTGTTCGCCGAGCTTGGGCGGCACATGCCACATCTTCATCGGGGTTTCCGAGAAGCGAGCGCCGGGACTCACCGCGCGCACCGCGACCGGATAGCAAGTAGCAGCTGGGTCAGAAACGCGACCTCGGCCGCTTCATTATCATATGCTACCCCGCGCGTCATCCCAGATGAGGTTTTCGGGAGGCACACCGCCTTGTCGACATCGCCATGAAGGCAAGGCTATTGCCAAGCCTTCGAAACTACCAATGCAATTCACGCCGCCGCTGCTCTGTTCGAGCGGGAATCGTCCGGCGAGTAGAGGTCCCTGCTTCTGTACTTTCCTGCTTTGCTCCTTCTGCGTTTCAGATTCCGCCGATCAGATTCCGCCGATCAGATCACGCTACGACTCCGGCCACTTTCTTTCCGTCCGGACTTCCAAGTCCAGTGCATGCGTCCCATCCAGGAGAAGCTGAGAAGGCCCCATTGTTTCCCTGCGTGATGTCGTGCAACGCGCCGGGATTCTTATAGAGGGTCGGATTCAGAAAGCCGGCTGGGGTCCCCTTTGCGGCGTTTATCCGGGTGATTAACGCCCCCCACAATGGCGCCACGGCACTGGTTCCACCGAACACTCCGGTACTCCCGTCCACGCGAATATCGTAACCGCTTGCAGGGTCGGCATCGCCGGCGACGTCAGGTACGCCCCGATTTTGAAGGGTCCCCAGGGTTGTTTTAAGGCCCTCCTGCCAAGGAGGCACTGGAAAGAAACTGCTGACACCACCTCCGGTCGCTCCGCCATTGGCACCGTCGTTCCACACGACCTCTTTGATGATTGCACCGCCAGAAGCCTGCAGATTGGTTCCACCGCATGCCAGCGCGTAAGGACTCGACGCCGGAAAATCGACGTGATTCGCACCGTCGTTAACACCATCGCTCGAGCCATTGTCGCCTGCGGCAACGCAGACCGTAATACCAAGCGCGGCAGCGGCCTGGAACGCCTGGTCGAACGCGGTCATCGCTTGCTGCGTCCATGCCGATTCCGGACCGCCCCAACTGATCGAAATCACCGACGGCTTGTTCGTGGAGTCGTGAATAGCGGTAGTGATTGCATCAAGAAACCCCGCGTCGGTATTAGGTGCGAAATACGCCACGATATTCGCGGCAGGAGCGATCGCGCCTGCCACCTCTATATCCAGCATCACTTCGCCATCGGGCCCGTTCGCATCTCCTGTCGGTTGATTTTTTCCGTGATCGACCGAAACAGCGGAAACTTTGGGTTGCTGGATTTTCAGCTGAGAAAAGTATGCGGACAAATCCGCCGGGCGATATCCGCCGCCAAGTTCAATCAGAGCGATGCACTCGCCTTTGCCGTTCCCACTTGGATAATCATAAAGCGCCGCAACCTGGTTTGGATCGAAGGAACTCGATTGTGCCTTCCAATGGACGTTGCCGTGGGGGCTGCGAGCCCGAAAATGCGGCTTTGCTTGTGGACGGTTGTCCAGGCCGAAGACGCCTTCAACGACACCGTCTAACTCCGACGGCAACTGCACCGCGCCGGTGCGACCGCGATACGACCCGCCCTCGTACTCGAACTGATGCAGGTCGACTCCGAATGCCTGGTTGAATTGAGCTACGTTGCCGGACAGCACCACAGTCCTTCGCGAAGAATCTTCCTGGACAACTGCGAGGCCGTGCTTCTCGGCGAACTTTTTAACCGCTGCGAGGTCGGCCGGAGCCGCTCCGTATCTTTTCGCAAATTCCTCACGGCTGATGTGAGAACGTCCGCCACCGAGCAGTCCTTTGACCTTTTTCTGTAAATCGTCTGTCGCTTGGCGCCGGACGAGCACGGTGACTTCCAGCCGCTCCGTCGGATCTGATTTACCAACGGATTTCGCCCCAGGTATCGGCTGCCTTTCGCTGCCCTTGAGTGGTTTTCCTGGCATTGATGAACCCTCCTTAGTACCGATGGAGTTATTCGTCGGGGAAAGGGACATGCGGCTGTCCTTGAGGAAGAGGAAGAGGAGGGAGAATTGACGTCGCGTGTCGGTTTAGCTTAGCGATACGCCGGCGCCACGTTTAAGTCTATCGAGGCCAAACTAAATTCAAGGCAGTAATGCCCAAGTCAAGGTCGAAAGCGATCCAAAAACGGCGAGTCCCGCATTAGCCGATTACGTTAGGCCGCATCAAACCTGATTTGCGAGGCGGTTGCCTACGATCCTCATGCGTGATCATTCGGACCGCAGTGTGTCCTCTACGCCTCATTTGACAATTTTGGACTACCGTATTTAGAGTCCAGTTCGATGGCGATCATGAGCGAAACAAGCGCGCCCGCTTGCGCTGGTCTAATACCGGTGCGGAGAATTTCGGCAGCGCTCCTCGTTGGCCTTGCGTTCGCCTCTCCTGCGCGGGCGGGGTCAGGAAATCACGATGACGCCAAGAACCTCATGGCCGATCGGTGCGCCGTTTGCCACGGCGATAACGGCGACGGGCATGGTCCGAGCGCGTCGAGTCTGAACCCTCGACCCAAGGATTTTCACGATGCCAAATGGCAGAAATCAGTGAGCGATCAGACGCTCGCCAAAGCGATCGTATTGGGAGGGCCGGCAGTCGGCCTAAGCGCCTCGATGCCGGGTAATCCCGACTTGGCCGACCAGCCCGACACCGTCGCCGCTATCGTCAAACAGATTCGCGCCTGGAGCAAATAACAGGAAAGCGGCTGATATGAAAAGACGGGATTTCATAAAAGCGAGCGCATTGACCGTAGTAGGCACGGCTGTCGCCGTTTCGGGCGTCGTTGGGATCTCAGGCGCAGATCAGCCGGCCGCGGAACTCACCACCCTTCGAGGCCATCAGGGAGAAACTTTGCTCAAGATGGCGCGCCGGATCTTTCCGCACAAGCGTGTCAACGACGCGGCTTACTGGCGGGTCGTCGAGCAAATTGACGCGGCAGCGAAAGCCGGCGCCGACGTCGCCAAGCTGGTTGCTGATGGACTCGAGAAGCTCGACACAGAGGGAAGTCGCTTTGTCGATCTGGCAGAAAAGGAGCAGACCGCCGCACTGAAGAGGATCGAGGGCTCTCCCTTCTTTCAAAAGGTCAGAACGATCGAGCTGCAAAACTTCTACAGTGATCCTGAGGTGTGGCAGGTGCTCGGCTATCAAGGTCCCGCCTATAAATTCGGCGGCTACATTCATAAGGGATTCGACGACCTGACGTGGCTGCCGAATCCGCCTGAATCGGCGAGCCCAAGACCGGCCTGAGCATCATTTAAGGTTAGTGCTATGCCTCGATTTGATTTGAACGATGACTCCGTAATCGTGATCGTCGGTTCGGGCGCCGGGGGAGGCACACTAGCTAACGAGCTGTGCCAGGCGGGGCTCAAAGTCGTGGTACTGGAAGCTGGACAACGGCAATCATCTACGACCTTCCGCAATGAGGAATGGTTTGCTTTCAATCAGCTCGCGTGGCTGGATAAGCGCACCACTTCCGGGAACTGGCGAATCGCCAAGGACTTTCCGAATCTCCCCGCGTGGATTTGCAAAACCGTCGGCGGAACCACCGTCCATTGGGCGGGCGCATCACTGCGTCTTCAGGAACATGAGTTCAAAGCCAGGACCTACTACTCGGGAATCAATGGAACGAACTTAATCGATTGGCCACTCACGCTCGCGGAACTCAAGCCTTACTACGCCAAGGCCGAATACAAGATGGGCGTGACGCGCACCAACGACATTCCGGGACTGCCCGGCAACAACAATTTCAAAGTGATGTACAACGGTGCAACTCGTGCCGGGTACAAAACGGTGCATACCGGTCGGATGGCGATCAACAGCCGTCCACGCGACGGCCGTTCAGCCTGCTGGCAGCTTGGATTTTGCTTCCAGGGATGTAAGTCGGGAGCGAAGTGGTCCACTTTATACACGGAAATCCCTGCTGCAGAGGCGACCGGAAAGCTCGATTTGCGGCCCGAGTCGATGGCGCTTCAGGTTCAGCACGACGATCGAGGCCGCGCTACCGGCGTGCTCTATGCCGACAAGAGCGGAGCGCATCAATTTCAAAAGGCACGCGCGGTTTGCATCGCCGCCAATTCGATCGAGACACCGCGGCTCCTGCTGAATTCCCAATCCACGAGGTTTCCGCATGGGCTGGCGAATTCCTCGGGTCAGGTAGGACGCAACTACATGCGCCACACGACCGGATCGATGTTCGGCATCTTCAAGCAACCGGTGCATATGTATCGAGGCACCGTGATGGCTGGAATTATCCAGGATGAATCTGTCTACGATACGAAACGCGGATTCGCCGGCGGATTCGAGATGGAGACCATCTCGCTGGGCCTGCCGTTCACCGCGGCGTTCGTGAACCCGGGCGCTTGGGGCGAGGAATACACCGACATACTCGAGGGCTATCCGAACATGGCGGGCATGTGGATCGTCGGAGAGGATATGCCGCAGGAAGGCAATGCCGTAACGCTTCATCCAACTGAAAAAGATCAGTACGGCCTGCCGATTCCGAATGTGCATTACGACGATCACGCGAACGATCTAGCGATGCGAACTTACGCATACAAACGCGCCGCGGCCGTATATGAGGCGGTCGGTGCTACGCGCACTATCGAGGTGCCGCCTTATCCATCAACCCACAATCTTGGCACCTGCCGGCAGAGCGCAAAGCCGCAGCAAGGGGTCTGCAACAAGTGGGGTCAGACTCACGATGTGAAGAACCTGTTCATCTCCGATGGCAGCCAATTTTCGAGCAGCGCAGCGGAAAACCCTACGCTGACAATCGTGAGCCTCGCTATTCGTCAGGCGGGCTACATGGCGGACCAATGCGCGAAGCAGAACATATAGATAGTCGTGAAGAGGCGGATTACTTCACGAGTTCTGTTCGAAAGATAGCCATTCTATCGCGATCCATTTCGATCCTGATTCTCGTTGTATTAGTCGCAACGCCTGCCTCCGCGCATAAATTCGGTGGGCCTAACGATCCCTGCGAGCGCAAGATCGGCGCTTCGCTGATTCATATCACCCTATACCAGCCGGAGTTCGATCCCGATGCGGAGTACTGCGACCAAATTCCACGCGCAGGAAACACCGTGCTGGTCGTCGATACGATGGGCGAGAAACTTCGCCGTGTACGAATAGGTGTACAAATTCTGGCCGACGACGCTGCCAGTGACCACCATGCCGTGCTGGCGATTCGTCCCGCCGTCTATCGACGGGGAGTTGTCGATGCCCAAGTCGATCTTGTCGATGGGCGCCGGTACATCGCGAAGGTTATGATTGCTTCCGAAGAAGGCTCCAACCTTACCGTCTATTCGTTTCCGATCCGGGTCCAACCCTGGTACCACGCGCTGGTGGTGCCGGCTCTGATGGTCCTCGCCGTGTTCGCATTTATTGGGATTTCAATCGTTCAATATCGCACGACACAATCGCGGCGACGGCGCCGCCGCTCGCCGGCGTTGCCGCGAGCCGCCGCTATTGTTCTGGCTCTTCTTTGGACGTTGCCCGGATGCAATCGTGCAAGGCCCGACACGGCCACCCTGCCGGATGTTCGCCTCGTCGATGATCATGGCCATTCAGTGGATATCCAATCGCTGAAAGGCAAAGTGGTTCTGCTCGATTTCGTGCACATTGGATGTCCCGGTGTATGCGACACCTTGATCAGCAAGTTTGGGGAAATCGCCGATTCGATCGGGCCTGAACTCGGGTCGCAGGTTGTCCTGGTAACCGTGACGAACGCTCCTGAACACGATCGGCCCGACCTGCTTTTGAAACTCGCACAGGACCGGCAGGCCGATATCCATGGATGGCTGTTCCTAACCGGGAAGCCCGAAGACGTTCGTCGCCTCACAGATGCGTTGCGAGTTGACAATCGGCGCTTGCCGGATGGGTCGCCCAATCACATCGCGCGAGTGTTCATGCTCGGGCCCGATCTGCGCGAGCAGCATGAATACCAAGGTATGGCGATGAACTCGAAGGCGGTCGCCGCAGAACTGAAGAGCCAGGTAAAAGCCGGAGGCGCCTGATAGTCCGTTAAGTGTCCGCGGAGGTGATTGATATGGCTGGATCGACAGCGCCAAAACTCGATTCTCATATTCAAAAAGGCGGAGCCGCGAGCGGCAGAGAACGTAACCCAACGGACTGGATGGTTGGCTGGCAGTCGCTCTTCTGGGGATCGGCCCTGGTGATGGGCGCGAATATTTTCCTTTGGTTCTGGGACTACAAATATGCGTTCGTCGCTGGACTTAACTCGGCGAGCCCCGAGTTCACGCTCTATTTTCGCACGCTTTTCTGGGGAGAGTTGATCGTACTCGGTCTGTTTACCGGCATCTGGTACGGATGGCTGGTGAGGACCGGCCGTCAACTGGCCGAACAGCCGTTCTCCCGTGAAGAGGAAGTGCGGCGCATCGCCGTGCTATGGAGCATCATCGGCGTGACCTCGCTCTCTATCTACATAGAGGCGAGCTTCTGGCCGAACTGGGACGGCGCGTGGCATCAGACGCTGGTGCGCGACACGGCGCTCACTCCGACGCATATCCCGATGTTCTATTTCTTCTTTCCGCTATCAGTGGCGCTCGCGCTCGGCGCGTACCTCTACGGGATGTATAGGATTCCCGCCTTGTACTCGCGCGATAAAGGTTTCCCGTGGTCATTCTTCCTTCTGATTAGCGCGGCGGTGCTGGAGTGCATGGAGGTAGCCTTCAACGAATGGGGTCACAGCTTGTGGATCTCTGAAGAATTCTTTGCGGTTCCATTTCACTGGCCGTTCGTTGCCTACGGATGGCTGGCGTCGGGAATGTTTGCGGTATGGGGCGAAACGATTTTGCGGCTGTTCGAGATCGAAAAGGCCGAAGAAGAAGCGAGCGGACACGAATCCGATCGCCCACAGGCTGTCGCGGACTAGACCGCGCTTCGACGAAATAAGGATCAACGTGATGGCGGCAGGAACCCTATCAGCGAGTGAGCGGCAGCGACGACTCGCGCTGCGCGCTCTCCTCAACAAGAAATACAAGTGGATCGACTACAAGTGGGATCTCGTCTTCTGGGTCACTGCGATCTTTGTGGTAGGCGGCGCCGCCGATATTACCAAGCAGCTTTTCGCGGGTGATTGGGATTTCTGGACCGACTGGAAGGATCCGCAATGGTGGCCTGTAGTGACAGCCTTTGCGACGATTATTATCCCTTCGGCCTTGCAGTACATCCAATGGACCGCATGGCGATTCCCAACCGGCGCGACTTACACAGCCACGTGTTTTTTTGTGTGCGCGTGGGTGGGCCGCTATTTCCAGTGGCACGTCGCCGAGAACTATCCGCTGAATTTCGTTTGGCCGATTTCGACCGTAGGCGCTGCCATCATTCTCGATTGGCTTCTGCTCAAGACCCGGAGCTTCATTCTGACGTCGCTGTTCGGCGGGCCAATTTGGGCACTGCTGGTGTGGGCGTTCAACTACGTTCCGTTAGCACCCTACCTCCAGCCGGCGCATTTCATGAATCACGTGCTGACGGTCGCCGACGTCCAGGGAATCGTCTATATCCGATCGCAAACCCCCGAATATCTGCGGCATATCGAGCGCGGTGCGTTGCGGAGCTTCCTGGGTGAAACGCAGTATGTGTCGCTGGTGTTTGGCGGCACGGTCGCTGTCGCCGGATACTGGATCGGTCAATTCATTGGGCGCTACCTGGCCGTATGGCCTATCCGCAGGTACATCAAAACTCTTTAGGGACGTGATCGTTTTGAAGCGGAATATTATCGGGACGGTCGGAGCGATCGCGTCGATTGTTATAAGCGCCTCGTCGGCATTCGCCCACGGGGGAATGGCCAGTCCGGACGAGTTGGGGCGTCCTCTTGCGACTGCGGCAGGACTCGCATTCGTGTCGTATTGGGCAGTGATTCTTTGGCCATCGCGCAAGACAAACGGACGCACCAACGCCGGGCGCGCATCGAAAACGGCATCGCGTCGCCGCAATCGCTCCCGCCGCGGGGCAACCAGCGACACTCGCGGTGACGCTCTCAAAGCACTTGGAAAAGGACGAGATGGTTAAACGATCTCTCTCGTTAATTTTGTTGATCTCAATCTTCGCGGCGATCACCCCGCACTCGGCATTCGCTCATGGTGAGGCGGGCGACGAACCCTTTCTGAAGGATCTCACTACCGCATTTTACGACGTGAAGATTTCGCCGACCGCGATCCATGTCGGCGAGCCGGTCACAATCACCGGAAAGGTCCGCATACTCGACACGTGGCCTTACACGCTGGATCCGCCTGAAAAGGCGTACGTCACGCCAGTTGTGCCGGGCCCGGTGTTCGCCCTGAAGGACCGCACGGTAAATGGTCAGCAGGCTCCGGGGTCTTTCTTCGTCCAACGCGGCGGCGTCTACGATTTCAAGATGGTGATTCTGGGGCGTGAACCCGGCCGCTGGCATGTTCATCCGGGAATCGCGATTCAGGGAACCGGCACTCTGATTGGTCCGGGGGAATGGGTCGATGTTCAGCCCAGCGCAGAAGGGTTCGTCTTTCCGGTCTCCCTGCTGAGCGGCCAGGTGATCGATCTCGATACGTACGAAGGCGGATTTGCCTGGTGGTGGTCCCTGGCGGGATTTTTGATCGGCGTCGCATGGATGCTGTACTGGACGCTCACCAAGCGTACGGTTACCAACCTGGCAGTGACGATTCAGATTGGCGTGAATGACGATGCGCCCGACATTGGATTGATCACACCTCGCGATCAGATGTGGATGAACGTGTTCGCGGGAATAACCATCGCGTTGCTGATCGTTGGATGGTTCTATGCCGCGAATCGTTATCCGGTCCGGTTGCCGCAGCAGACGGATTGGTTTGCGCCTAAGCAGCCGCCGCCCGATGCGAAGCTCGCGGAGGTTGAGCCGGAAGGCGCCACCTGGAATGACGGCACCGATACGCTGATCATGAAAGTGCAGGCGAAAAATATCGGCTCGTCTCCGATCACCTTGAAGGAGTACATCATGGCGATGACGGCCTTCGTGAACGGAACCGCCGAGGAGCGGGCACAGGCGGGGCCTCATGACTATGTCGGGCAGCTCGAGGTCGAGCCGAACACACCGATCGCCCCGGGCGAAACTAAAGAGCTGACGCTGAAAATCAGCAATCCGGTCTTGAGCGAAGAGCGATTGATTCCGACCCGCGATCCGCAACAGTTCATCGCCGGACTGCTGCGTTTCCAAAACGCAAGTGGAGGTGAGCAGTTCGTCGTCACCAGAATCAGCGTAATACCGACGCAATTTAAGGCGCAGTACCTTCCAGGTTTGTAGATATCAGCAGCGAGAAAGACTGATGCAATTGCTCCACACCATGATCCGCGTAGGCGATTTAAAAGAGTCGCTCAACTTCTATTGCGAGAAGCTCGGCATGAAGTTATTGCGCAAAGAAGATTTCCCCGGCGGAAAATTCACGCTCGCCTTTGTGGGTTACGGCGACGAAAAGGACCATACCGTCGTAGAGCTGACGCACAACTGGGACACCAAGAGCTACGATCTCGGGAACGCATTCGGCCATCTGGCGATCGGCGTGCCCGACGCCTATAAGGCATGCGACGAATTGAAGAAGAAAGGCGTCAAGGTCGTCCGCGAAGCGGGTCCGATGGCCCACGGGACGACGGTGATCGCATTCATCGAGGATCCGAACGGCTACAAAATCGAACTGATCGAACGAAAGCCGTCGTAAGCTTACTGCCTGAGTGCGCGAACTGAACGATCCGCGCGCTGGTTCCTGCTGCCCTCTTCTGTCGCAGGAGCGGTACTTAGTGCCCGAGGCGCGCCGTTGTCACTGGCCGCAAAGCGCGGATTAACCGACCTCGGTGTGAAGGGAGTTTGAGCCATGGCGTCTGGCGCCGATTTTTCCGGGCGGGTCGATGAGGCGTGGTTGGCCCAACATCGCGAAGAGATCATTGAGCCTGAACTGTCGATCGTGGATGCACATCACCACTTGTGGCATCACTCCGGCAACGTATACCTCTTCCCCGAATTGCTGGCTGATCTGTCCAGTGGCCACCATATCCGGGCGACGGTCTTTGAAGAGTGCGGATCCATGTATCGCGCTGACGGGCCGCAGGAGCTTCGATCGTTGGGTGAGACCGAGTTCGTTACCGGCGTGGCCGCCATGAGCGCGAGTGGTGGCTTCGGACCGACGCGGGCGTGCGCGGTGATGGTCGGGAACGTCAATCTGAACCTCGGCTCACGGGTCGAGCCGATCCTCGCCGCCCATATCGCAGCCAGCGGCGGGCGCTTTCACGCAATCCGGTTTTCCACCGCGTGGGATGCGGATGAACGCGTGCACAAGACCGTTCCGCGTCCGCGAATGCTCGCGGAGCCGCGCTTCCGTGAGGGCTTCCAGTTTCTAGCTCGCTTCGATCTTGCCTTCGATGCCTGGGTGTACCATCCGCAGTTGAGCGAGATCGCCGAACTCGCTGCAAGCTTCCCGGATACGCCAATCGTCCTCAATCATTTCGGCAGCCCGATTCTCGGCGGCCCCAACGCGGGTCGCGCTGCGGAGGCCTTTGCCGAATGGCGTGCGGCTATGACGGCGCTTGCGTCTCACGACAATGTTCATGTGAAGCTCGGTGCGCTTCCGGTCCGGCGCTCTGGACCGGGCCGGCAGGCCGGCGCCCCACCGCTTTCTTCAGAGGACATCGCCGCAGCATGGCGGCCCTTCTTCGAGGTCTGCGTCGAGAAATTTGGCGCCGATCGGTGCATGTTCGAGAGCAATTTCCCGGTTCAAAAGCGCTGGTGCAGTTACGCAGTCTTGTGGAATGCCTGCAAGCGTCTTGCGGCCGGCGCCTCCGCTGCCGAGAAGTTCGCGCTCTTTAGTGGAACCGCCGCGCGAGTTTACCGCCTTCCCGTTGGGCTCGACTGACAGCGCTGAGCCAAGAGAGTCCGCAAGGCTCTCCGACCATCATTCGTAGCGCGCCAACGGGGCGCTACCTCATCGCGAAAATCGGTCGTTTGACATTTGTATCGCGCAGAGCCTACGCAAAACGTAGAGGTTTGCTTCAATGAGCCTTGATTTGATTGTTCGCAACGGCACGGTGATCGATGGGACGGGCGCGCCGCGCTATCGGGCGGATATTGCGATCGCGCAAGGCCGAATCGTTGAAGTCGGCAAAGTGAACGAGGGCGCCAACCGGGTCATCGACGGATCGGGCCTGATCGTCGCGCCCGGATTCATCGATCCGCATACGCACTACGACGCGCAGATTTGCTGGGATCCGCTGATCACCTGCTCCTCCTGGCATGGGGTTACGACCGTCGTGATGGGCAATTGCGGGGTTGGACTGGCGCCGTGCAAACCTGCCGAACGCGATGTGGCGGCGTGGAATCTGGTTCATGTCGAGGCGATTCCGTACGCAGTTCTCAATCAGGGAATCACTTGGGACTGGGAG
The DNA here is from genome assembly GCA_963850125.1 of uncultured delta proteobacterium. Taxonomy (GTDB): domain Bacteria; phylum Desulfobacterota; class Binatia; order Binatales; family Binataceae; genus Binatus. The sequence goes on from CAWKKB010000011.1 coordinate 501,622, forward strand.
ACTTTCCCCCAGTATATGGATGCGGCACAGCGCCGCGGATTAGGGATCAACGTTGGCTTTCTTGCCGCGCTCTCACCCTTTCGCCATTGGGCGATGGGCGAAGAAGCGATGATGCGCGCCGCGACCGCGGCGGAAACTGCGCAGATCTCCGATCTTCTCCGCGAGAGCATGGCTGCGGGCGCTTTCGGGTTTTCGCTCACCGTAATGCCACAGCATGTGGGATACAAAGGACAGCCGCTCGCGTGCCGCCTCGCTAGTCGTGATGAGCTGCGCAGCTATGCGGGTGTTCTGCGCGAGGCCGGCCACGGTGTCGTCGAGATCGCGCTCACCAGGCAGCCCAGCGGCCTTTCCGAAGACGAATATGGGCTGCTCAACCTGCTTTCACACGCAAGCGAACGCCCGGTAACCTGGCTTAATTTGCGCGACCGCGATGACGCGCCCGAAGCATGGAGTCAAACGCTCGACAAAGCCGCGCCGCTGCTCGAGCGTGGCTGCCGTCCTCAAGTCGCCGCGCGTCCGCTTATCATTGAGTTCAATCTCCGCAATCCGTTCCTGTTTGGCAGCATGAACTCGATCAAGCCTGCTTTCGGCGACAAGTCGGTCGAGGAACTGAAAAAACTCTACGCAGACACGGAGTTCCGCCGCACGTTCGGCGTCGAGCTCGGACGTCGTACGGTTCTGCGCGATATCTGGGATCGGGCAAAGATAAAAGAGGCCACCAAGCCGGCGCTCAAGGCAATGGAATGGAAGAGCGTCAGCGAGATCGCTCGCGAGCGCAACGCCGATCCGCTCAACGTATTTTTCGATCTCGCTATCGAGGATGATCTGAATCTCACCTATATGATCCCGCTGCTCGACGTTAATGAAGAACGCGTCGCGCGGAAATTCAGTGACCCACGCACGATGATCGGAATTTCCGACGGTGGCGCCCATGTCGATATGTTGTGCAATGCCGGTTATCCGACTTATCTCATCGGCAATTTCGTGCGCGGCAAGCAGGCCATTACGCTCGAACACGCCATCAAGCGAATCACCGCGGAGCCCGCGCGATTCTTTGGAATGGCCGACCGGGGCGAACTGCGTCCGGGATTGGCGGCCGACATTACAATCTTCGATTTCGATCGCATAGGCTCACCTGAACGTCCTGAGGTCCGCTACGACTTTCCGGGCGGAGGACGCCGGCTGGTGACGCAGGCCGAAGGAATCGAGTACACGATAGTCAACGGCAAAGTCCTCTACGAAAATGGACGGCATACAGGAGCACTGCCAGGGCGGGTCTTGCGTTCAGGACAAGCCGTAACTTAGGCCAAGGAAGGAAATCATGGCAGACATTCAGGTTATCTCAGCCGACTCGCATATGACCGAGCCCGGTGACCTGTGGCTGAAGCGCCTCGATCGCAAGTTTCACGACAACGCACCGCAGGTGATCAAGAACGAAAAGTCGACCGGGCCAGGATCAGGTGCGCCGCTCGTTTTCGTCGGCCCCGGCTTTCATCCGCTCACTGTCGCAGCCGTCTTCGCTGCCGGCCGAAGCGGCGAGGAGCTTCGCGAGCACATGAGACATGGCTACGAGGCAGCGCGGCCGAGCGGATGGGATCCCGTCGAGCGACTCAAGGACCACGACCTCGACGGCATTTCTGCCGAGGTTCTTTACCCCAGTCTTGGCATTGCCCTGTTGAGCATGACAGATACTGAACTGCAGCAGGCGTGCATGCGAGTCTATAACGATTGGCTAGCGGAATTTTGTTCGCATTCTCGGAGCCGCCTGGCCGGAATCGGACTCTACTCGCTCCGCAGCTTGCCGGACGTTTCGGAACTTGAGCACTGCGCGAGCAAGGGTCTCAAAGGTATCCTGCTGCTTGCGAGCAATACCATAGAGATTCCATACAGTGACGAACGCTTTGATCCGCTATGGCGGATTGCGTCGGAAATTGGCATGCCGATTTCGTTGCATAAGCCGCTGGTTTCGGGAATGTCTTTGACGCCGTTTATGCCGAGCCCCGCGGACCTTCAGATTAATTGTATCCACGTCGTCGAGCAGTGCATCACACGATTGGTTTACGGCGGGGTGTTTGAACGATTTCCCAAGCTGAAGATCGTTTCAGCAGAGAATGATGTGGGTTGGTTTCCCAATTGGGTCAATCGGCTTGACCACGTTTATTCCAAAATCGGTAATCCGCGGCCGCGGCTGCCGATGAAGCCGAGCGAATATATCAGGCGCAATGTGTGGGCGACCTTCCAGGATGATCCTCTGGGCCCGGCAACCTGGAAGTTCTTTGGCGAAGAGAACTACATGTGGGCGTCAGACTTTCCGCACGCCGACTCGACATTTCCCAATTCAGTGAAGACCATTGGCGAGAATTTCGCCGGCGTTCCAGCCGAAGTTAGAGAGAAAATCGTATTCAGCAATGCCAACCAACTCTATCGTCTAGGACTTAATTGAAAGGGAGCGGACAAGCGCGACTCTTGTGGAGAGATCGACCAAAGGCAGACCGAAACCTCATGAGCAATAAAACGATTTCTTTGACCACCAGCGGCGGCCTCATCGAAGGCGAGTGCGATCCAAAATTCGACGGAGTGCTGCAAACTTTCGTCGAGAACTTTGAAAAGCGCGACGAACTCGGCGCCAGCCTCTGCATCTCGCTCGAAGGCCGAACAATAGTCGATTTGTGGGGCGGTAAGGTCGCACCGGCAGGCGCGCCATGGTCGCGCGACACGATATCGGTCGTGTTTTCCGCGACCAAGGGAGCGTCGGCGCTGTGCGCGCATATGGCTGCCGATCGCGGGCTGCTCGATTTCGATGCTCCCGTAACGCGCTATTGGCCCGCGTTCGGGCAAGCCGGAAAGGAAGCCGCGCTGACCTCGATGATGTTGGATCACTCGGTTGGGTTACCGCATCTGCGCGCGCCTCTAAAGAAGGGTGCGTTCTACGATTATGACCACATGATCGGATTGCTGGAGCGCGAAGAGCCTTTCTGGCGACCGGGCACGCGCAACGGTTATCACGGCATTACTTCGGCGTGGACGGTCGGGGAAATGGTCCATCGTTCGACCGGCAAACGGCTCGGCGAATTCTTTCGCGATGAAGTTGCGAAGCCGCTCGGAATCGATTTCTGGATCGGTTTGCCGGCTGAGCATGAGCCGCGAGTCGCGCCGATGATTTTCGCCCCCGTCACGGACGAAGTCCGCAACAGCCGAATCTCACAAGCCGCCACTCACGAGAAGGATTCTGCTACTCACTACTTCCTGTTCAACAACGGCGGATTCAATCCCAACAGCCGCGAGGCGCATGTTGCAGAGATAGGCTCCGCGACCGGAATCTCGAACGCACGAGGCCTGGCGGGCCTCTATGCGCCACTAGCTAACGGAGGGGAACTCAACGGCCTTCGTCTGGTGAGCCGCGACGCGGTGACGCGCATGAGTCTCTGCTCGGTCGCGACGCATGAAGATGTCACACTTAGGATTCCCACCCGTTTCTCGCTCGGCTTCATGAAGGCGATGGACAATCGCAGCCTCGAAAACGCCGCGCATTGCTCGCTGATAATTTCCGATCCGGCGTTCGGTCACGTAGGAGCAGGCGGTTCGATCGGGTTCGCTGATCCGGCTAGTCGAATGAGTTTTGGTTACACTATGAACCGGATGGGATTTGGCATCCTCATGAACGATCGAGGTCAGTCGCTAATTGATGCCGCCTATCGCGCGCTTGGATATCTTTCGGATGCCGGCGGTGTGTGGACCGACAGTAATCAGTGATCCGGTTGCTGCTCGCATGAAAATCTCGTTCGGCATCCACCTCGCCCCCGGGCCGTTTCTCCGCCGCGAAGATCTCGGTCGAGTCACGGACCTCGTGAAGATGGCCGAAGACTACGGCGCCGAGGCGATCGGCACCTACGATTCCGCTTTTATCGGTGACGACGCGTACGTCAGAGTGGCGCTCCTCGCGGTCGCATCAACGCGCGCACGGATAGGCTTGCGCCCCACCAACCCGCTGACGCGCGAGCCACAGGTGATGGCGTCCTTCCTGGCTACCATCGATGGCCTTACTGGCGGCAGGGCGTTCATGGATATGGCCAGCGGCGATAGCGCGGTCCTCAACATTGGCTACCCCATCGCGTCGCGCGCGCGAATCGAGGATTACGTTGCCTGCGTGCGCTCCTTGCTGGCCACTGGCGAAGCAACGTTTCAAAAGCGGCCGCAGCGAGTGCGCTGGACGGCCAGGGTGGTTCGCAATCGAATTCCCATCTCCATTTGCGCCGAAGGTCCGCGGATGTTGCACCTCGGCGGCAGAATCGGTGACGGGGTGATCGCCGGCACGGGGCTGATGCCCGAAGTTATCGCGGACACTATCGCAAAGATCCACGCCGGCGCGCGCGAGGCGGGCCGCCGGCCATCGGACGTCGATATCTGGTTTACCACCCGAACCTCCCTGCATGAGGATCACGATACGGCGATCAAAAACGTCAAGGCCTCGGTGTCTTCGATTCTGAACCACTCGATGCGCTTCAGCCTCGAAGGCAAGCTGGTCCCGGATGATCTCAAGGCGAGGCTCCAGGAGTACGTCGACGGTTACGTGCCGTATGAACATGTGTTGTCGGAAGGCGCCAATCCGCGGCGCATGGAAGAACTCGGTCTTACGGACTATGCGCTGAAGCGCTTCGCGCTAGCCGGCAATCCCGAGGCGTGGATCGCGCGCATCGAAGAGATCGCCCAAGCGGGTGCCACCAAACTTTGGCTCAACGCGGAGGGCGGAAATCTCGACCGGCAGCTCCACTACATGCGGCTGCTGGGCGAAAGGATCATGTCCCGATTCGTGTAGGAGTCGTGCCGAAGCAGAGCAATGCTGGTACGATGCGGTGATAGTCGCTTCCGCATTAAGAGGTCGCGCTGGTCGTAAAAAATAAAGTCCAAACGAACCCAACTCCCGACCTCATTTTGGTAATTGAGCATGGCAAACCTTCCCATCGTCAAGGTCCCCATCGTTGACTACGGACCCGATCAGCCAGCTATGGCGCGGTATCGCAGAGAAGGCGAGGAACGCGCGATGGGACTCGGCAACCGAGGCCCGCTTCGCTTCGACCGCGCCGGTAATCTCGATTCTGCGATTATCGACGCCTATTCACGCTGCGGTTTCTATGTCTTCGAAGGTTTACTGCGCGAAGAAGAACTCGCAGACATCGAATGTGACGTGGCAGAAATCCTGGCACGTGCGCCAGTGACAAAGGATGCCAAGGTCGACAGTCAGGGCCGCCCGGCCCTCGGGGTGGACTGCAAAGCCCTGAACATTAGTTGGGTCAGGCCGCTTTCTGATCCCATCGGCGGTACTACTCATGCTCACGGCCGTCATCCGGTAAAGATGGCCGAACCCACACCGCCGCAAGGAGCGCCCGAGCATGTCGTGCAGCTCATTCTGGGTTCGCTGCAGTTTTCCGATGCCTGCCTTCGGCTCTACGGCCATCCCCAGCTTCTGGCGGTCGCGGAAACTATCAATGGTGAGGATTTCACGCCATTCAACGAAGCGATATGGATCAAGCAACCTGGCTTAGGCGGTTCCGTGGCCTGGCACCGAGACGGCTGGACCCACTGGGATTGTCCAGACCTCGACGAGGGCACTCACGGCTTCAACTTCATGGCACAACTCTACGGATGTAACGCGGCAAACGGATTGTGGGTCGTGCCGGGTTCACACAGGCACCGCAAAGCTGACATCAAAGCGATGGTCGCGGCGGCCGGCTCGGAGCGCTTGCCGGACGCTGTGCCCCTCATCTGTGCGCCTGGCGACGTCGTGATCTGCAACCGACAGGCGATCCACGGCTCGTTTGCAAACACCTGCGAAGACGTGCGAGTCACGCTCAACTTCGGGTTTCATCGCCGCAAGTCAGTGCTGGGAGTTGCGAGTGGTGGCGTGCACAACGCGGTAGCGGTATACGACGAGCAGCGCATTCGTGAGCGCTCGCGGGTGATCATGTATGCGATCAGTGCGCGGCAGCAGCAGTTTCCGGACGAAAAGCCTTACCAATACAAGCCGTTCGCCGGGCAGGAAGAGCAGTATCGCTGGACACCGGAAGCAAAAGCCGGCCTCAAGGACTACAATCTGTTGGACCTTGGAATCTAGTTGATAACGACGAGACCTATCGCCTTCGATTCGCCTGAACTCGGGCAGTCGCTATCGAGCATCGTTGGCGCGCCACTCTCCGAACCCAGACCTGTCCCTGCTAAAAATTCCGTCTGAATCGGAATTCGAGCGACAGAGCCAATTGCTATCAAATGGATGCGCACAGATGAGACGGGCTGCGATACGAACCACAAGCGGCTGAGCCCCTGATCGAGATCGAAAAACCCCAGCCAGCTGCTGACGGCCGAATCCAAGCTTCTCCGGTCCCTCAGGTCGAAGTCATGTCCGCGAAAGGTTGGGGCTGTAAAAGGTACTTTACCGATTCGGAGTGGGGTCAACTCATTTCAATACTGAGCAAAACTTCGCTGTATTCCGGTTGTCCGTCCCGCGCTTTGCGCAGCGCATTTTTCACTCGCTCAACTCGTCGAGCAGCGCCTTGGCATCTTTGAGGTCGGCAGTCTCGAAGCCCTCGATGAACCAGTTGTAGATTTCGGCGAGTATCGCACACGCCTCATCGCGCTTGCCTTGCGCTGAGAGCAGCCGCGCGAGGCTGGTCGTCGCGCGCAGCTCCAGCGACTTGGCGCTCTGCTTTCGCGCAATCTCGATTGCCCGTTCAAAGCAGGTTTCCGCTGGCGAAGCATTAGAACTCACTCGCCTCAGTAGCAGTTCGCCCTCGAGTCGATGAATATCGGGCTCATGGCTACGGTCTTCGTTTTTGTCGGCGGCGGCCAGCGCTTCCTGTAACGCACTCAGGCCTTGGTCGTAGTGATTGGCGCCCAAGTAGGCGGCGGCGAGCAAGCACAGAAAATACGGCTTCCTGAATTCCGCGCCCGACTCGCGAAGCGCGGCGACGCCTTTTTGAATCTGTGCAGTGCCCTCCTGGTTGTGTCCGTGATGAACCATCACCCAACCGTTCAGGATGGTCGAATAGTCGAAAAAATTCGGTAACCCATTCTCGAAACATAGGGTAATCGTAGTCTCTGCATGCCTTTGGGCCTCGCGTGCTTCTCCCCGATATTGACGAAGAGCGCTGGCGAAAGTATGGGCAAGAGCCAGACTCATCGGATCGGAAAGCGTTTGAGCAATTGCGAGAGCCTCGTTGCTCCTTTTCAAGGCTTGGTCCGGGTAGCCGAGCTGCCACAAATTCCACGATATCCCGCACAGGGTATAGAGATACTGAAAGGCGAACGGGCGATGACGGTCTGGGTTGTAGATGGAGAGCGCGATTTCTTCATGTTCGCGAGCGCGGAGGAACTCGCCTAAGCCGTACGAGGTGTGTCCCGCAGCGAGGTGTGCGTACAAAAGTTGCGCTGGATCGTGCGAGCTTTGTGCCTGCCGCAAAAGCTGTTGCGCAAGTTCACGGGCGCGCTGCAACTCGGCGCGCAAGAAATACAAGGACCACAAGCCAAACAGGGTGGGAATAAGCTCCGGGGTATCGCCCAGTCCTTCGCAAAGTTGCTGCGCGCGAGTATAGATTCGCTCGACTTCCGGCGCGGTCCGGCCTTTGACGATCGTTACGGCGGGGCCAAGGGCCAACTGGAGAAGCAACTCCTGCTGAATGCGGTGTGGGCTGTCGGGCAGCTTCTGCAGCAGATCTATCGCAATAGTAAGCCGCTTAATCGCATCGGCATAGGCAGATCGCTACGCCGCCTGTTGGCCCGCTTGCCCCAAATACTCAACCGCTTTCTCGAGGTTGTCGCCGCGGCTGTAGTGATGCGCCAACTCCTCCAGATGATCGTCCAACTGCGCCGCGAACATCGTCTCCAGCGCCTCTGCGGCGCGTTCGTGCAATAGCTTACGGCGTTCGATCAGGACTGAGTTGTAGGCGACCTCCTGGGTCAGCGCGTGCTTGAAGCTGTACTCGATGTCGCCGAGCGCGGGTTGCTCGTAGATGAACTCCGCGAGCTGCAGGTCGCCAAGCATCCGGCTGAGTGCGTCGTTGGACTTCGCGGTGACAGCACGGATTAGGCCTAGCTGGAACTCCTTCCCGATCACGGCGAGCGCGTGTAACAGATCCTTTTCATCGGAGGGCAAGCGATCGATACGCGCGGCAAGGATCGATTGCACCGTTGGCGGGATCTTAAGATCGCTTAGCGCCTTGGTGAGCTTGACTGCCGCGCCGTCGCGCACCAGCCCGCCCTCATCGAGGAGCACCTGCACCGTCTCCTCCATGAAGAAAGGATTGCCGCCGGTGCGCTCGATGATCATGCTCTGGAGAGGCCGCACTTCATCGCTGTCTCCGACCAGTGCGGTCAGCATGTCCTGAGCACCTTGTTTGCCGAGTGGATCGAGCCGCAGTTGCGTGTAGTAAGTCTTGTTGCCCCAACTGTGCGTGTACTCGGGCCGGTAGTTCACCAGCAGCATCAGCTTGGCGGTGCCAATCGAGTCGGCGAGGAGGTTCAGCAGCGCCTGCGTCTCCTCATCGATCCAATGGAGGTCCTCGAAGATCACCATCAGCGGATGATTGAGGCTCTCGCGCAGCAGGATACGTTTGATCGCCTCCAACGTTCGACGCTTTTTGATCTGCCCATCCATCTGCGCGAGCGGATCGTCGCCGTCGACTATAGCGAGCAGACTAAACAGATAGGGCAAGGTGTCTTCCAGGCTTCGATCGAGTGCGAGCACGCGCCCGGTTACCTTCTCGCGCCGGGTGCGCTCGTCGTCTGCGGAGGTAATCTTGAAATAGTTCCAGAGCAACTCAATCACCGGCAGGTACGCCGACGCCTTACCGTGCGAAACCGAGAACGTCTCAAGCACCATCCAGTCCGATAGGGAGATCGCTTTGAACTCGAAAAACAGGCGCGACTTGCCCGTGCCTGCTTCCGCCATCGCAGCAGCGATCTGCCCGCGTCCCTGCCGTGCCAGTTCGCCGGCGTGTTTGAGCGCTTCCATCTCGCGCTCGCGCCCGACGAACCTGGTCAGTCCGCGTCCGGCGGAACGCTGCAGACGCGTGCGCAACGGCCCGAGTCCGGTGACCTCATAGACGTTGACGTGCTCGCTCACTCCCTTGATGCGGGTCGGCCCTCGCGCCTTGAGCGCAAAATATCCTTCCACCAATCGACGGGTATCCTCAGTGATGGCGATCGATCCGGTTGGAGCGACCGTCTGCATCCGCGAGGCCAGGTTCGTAGTGTGCCCGATAGGGGTATATTCGACGTGTCCGCCGCCGGTTGAAATCGAACGCACCACAACTTCGCCGGTGTTCACGCCAACACGAATCGCGAGCGGCGCTCTGCCATCGGCGAGCAGTTTATCGCTGTATCGCCGCAACTCTTCCTGCATCCTGAGCGCCGCATAAAGCGCGCGTTGTGGATGGTCCTCGTGCGCGACGGGCGCGCCGAACAGCGCGAAGATGCCATCGCCGGTGCTCTGCACGACGTAGCCGTCGTAACGCTGCACCGCTTCGATCATCAGCTTGAGCGCCGGATCGACAATCGCGCGGGCTTCCTCGGGATCGAGATCCTGCTCGAGTTCGGTCGAGCCTTTGATATCGGCGAACAGCGCGGTGACCGTCTTGCGCTCGCCCTCGAGATGTTCAGAAGCAGGAGTATCGACTACTCGAATCGGCGAATGATTCGATATCTCTGGCGAGGCACCAGACGTTCCCAGCGGCGCACCGCAGTCAGCGCAAAACTTCGCGTCGGAGGCGCTATCCGCGCCGCACTTGGAACAGCGCAGGAATAGCGGGCTTCCGCACTCGGCGCAGAACTTCTTGCCGGGAATTCCCTCGGCACCGCATTTGGGACAGCGCATTCTTGTCGCTCACCGTGTACGATAGGACGTCGGCATCTTCCATGAGATGCGGGCGACTACCTAGCGCGAAAGTGGATACTCCAGATGCTTCACCTGTCGCGCTTGCACCGATTATCTTGAAGTGGCTCCGGTCGGTCCAGCGCGGCGAGTCCGCGCCACCGCTCGATTTCGATTAGATTGAGCGACTGTTCTCCAATTGATGCCGGCCGCAAAGTTGGTGAGTTCGTCCATCAGGGCGCCACAGCTTCGCAGGCCGTCAGTAATGATCGCCTCCGGTGATCGATGGCGCTTGTGCGCCTCAATGCCCACCTACCTTCGTTCTCTCGCGTAACCGCCCTAACGGGGTATATAAGTTCTCAGGGTCGGATCACGCTTGAAAGCGACACTGACTTCGAGATGGTCCTTCGAGACTATCGGCGTCAATCGGAACGTCAGCGTCACCTCGATCGAGTCAGATATCTCCCTGCGTTCACCTACCGCTTCCGCAGCCGTCAACAGTATATTTTCCAGTAACTGCTTTCCCCAATTATCCAGCGAGACTTCCTGTGACGACTCGATATCCATCGTGTGTTCCTCGTCCGTGTGTTCCTTGTCCATGATGTGTGGTGCGCGGATGTTTAGTACGCGCCACGGACCGCACGCAGTTTTTGGATCTCTGAATTCTGCCGCTAAGCAAAACTGCGGAGGCTCTCGAGATCCGAGATCGCGGCGGTCATGCGTTTGATCATTTCGAGCGACATCTCTTCCGGCTGCATATCGGGCGTCGTACGCGTATGAACCAAGGTCGGCGTCCACATCAACAGTGCAAGGAAAATTTGCTGCCGATATAAATCCCACGCTTCGTCGAAGGTTATGCCGAGGCTGCAGGTTTCCCGCATCTGGTCCAGATACCGCTCGAGCAGGTCGCGTTCCCAGGCGCGCCGATCCTCGATCGCCAAGGTTGTGGATACGGCGTAGGAAACGTCACGCGCCCAATGCCCCTTGCCAAGACATTGCCAATCACATAGCCCCATGCGGCCTTCTCCCGTGATGTACCAGTTTCCGAGATGTACATCGGAATGCAGCAAGGTGGGCGTCCCTTTCGTGTGCAGTTCCAGCGCTTTAATTGTCGAAGGCCAAATCCCGGCACGATGGCGGCTGACATCTGGAGGGATGACCGCTTCGGCCTGTATCATGGCTCGCTCGTGACACTCCCGAAGACCCACCCTTTCGCCGGCTCGAAAGAAATCCTCAAAAGTGAGTACCCACTTCAGGTCTGAGCTAAACCGCGCACTGTCATAGTAGCGGCCGTGCACGGTGGCAAGAGTATCTATGATTTGTTCCGCCTGCTGGCGGGAGATAGGTGTCGGCCACTTGCAGAACTGGGCCGCCTTGGCCGCAATCAGATCGTTGAAAAGGTGTACTGAACGTCCTGACTTGCGGTCCCATGCAGAGTGATAGCAGGTGGGCGCTTCAATATTCAGTTCAGGACGGATTTGGCGATAGAAGCGCGCCTCACCCGCGGCAGAGAGGCCGGTCGCAAGCCGGGTCAGGACAGTCGGGGTTGTCTTGCAGAACAGATTTTCCGGCAACCCGGCCCTTCTACCTTCTTCGTTGTATGAGGCCTTGAGCTGCCTGCGAACGCTCGAGCCCTGATCGCCTCCGCAAATTTCCACCGTGACTACTCGCGCGCCCCTGACATCGCCACACAGAACAGCGGTGAGCCAGTCAGGCGATATCGCTTCCGCACACCAAGGGACGTCGTCGATGGTTTTGGCGATTGGGCGAGTGACGTAGTCCCAAATCGTGTGAACGGCCATCCTGCCTCGGGCTCTGAAGTGGACGCCCGTCAAGCGCGAATCCTGAGTCATTTACGTATACCTGTGGTAGGAAAATTCTCTTGCGATAAGGGAAACATTCAGACGGCAGCCGGCTGAACCGATGCGCTTCGATTCCATACGCCGCGACGTTTTTTATTTGTTTGTAGAGTGACGTTGGCCGCTCCTCTTACCGGAATGTCATGACTTCGCCTTACGAAACTCGTAGTGCAAACTCGTCCTGTAGCGCAAGGATTCGGGGCTTTCTGTGGCGCAGGCCACGGTCCAGGATCTCTGGTGTAATTTGTTGAACAGATCGGCTCGCTCATGCCAGGACTCGAGGATCACCAGATTACCCGAGATGCCCAAATAGCACAGCGGCCGAGAAAATTAGACCTGCCGCTAGCGGCTGATTTATGCTCGATTCTCTCTGTCTCCGGTTGGCGCAGGTAGCCAGTTGGCCTGCAAGTCCCAGAACGGCTGTTGTCTCAAGCCAAAGCGGCGATGTGAATTTAACTGTTTTCCACTCAAACCTGCGCGGCGACTTCACCCGGGAAGATCTCTCCGATGCCAGAGTTAGCTCTAATACTGTCAGGCCTTCACTGGTGCAGGCGCAGCTCGATCGCCCGCGCTACGCTTGAAAAGATGCAGGCCCCATAGTCGAAGACGATCCAGATACAAGTAGATGACCGGGGTCGTGAACAGCGTCAGCATCTGGCTGACTATCAATCCGCCCACAATCGCGACGCCGAGCGGCCGCCGCAATTCGGAACCATAGCCGGTACCAAGGGCTAACGGCAGGCCTCCCAGCAGCGCCGCCATCGTGGTCATCATGATCGGCCGGAAACGCAAAACACAGGCCTGGTAGATCGCATCCTCGGAGGACTTGCCCTGGTTGCGCTCTGCCTCGAGGGCGAAATCGATCATCAATATGGCGTTCTTCTTGACGATTCCGATCAATAGAATGATGCCGATTAGTGCGATCACGCTTAGATCGATTCCGCAGATCCGTAAGGCCAGCAGCGCTCCCACGCCGGCCGACGGCAGCGTCGATAGAATTGTAATCGGGTGCACGTAACTCTCGTACAAGATCCCCAGCACGATATATACGCTGAGTAACGCGGCCAGGATCAGCATCGGTTCGTTACTCAGTGAAGCCTGAAACGCCTGCGCGGTTCCAGCGAAGGTGGTCCAAATGCCTGCGGGTAGATGGATGTCTTGCTCAGCCTGATTAATCAGTTCAACCGAGTCGCCGAGTGAGACACCTTGGGCGAGGTTAAACGAAATCGTAACCGCGGGGAATTGTCCCTGATGGTTCACTGTCAACGGCGTGGTTGAGATTGCGGAACTGCTGAACGTGCTTAGCGGCACCATCGAGGAGGACGCATTAGTGGTGTTAGTCGAAATGATCGCGCCCGGCGTGGAGCTGCCGCCGCTGGAGTTCGTGCCAAGGATGGTGACGCCGTTAGTCGGGGCGCTCGAATTGCCCAGAACTATGCTTTGCCCGTTACTTGCTGTGGTTGTAGTGCTCGAGTTCGCGGCGCCGGCCTGAGTAGCCGTCGTTGTATCGCTCGTACTCGAATCGCCGGTGTCGCTGTCCGAATTCGTGTTGCTGACTCCTGGTAGCGCTGAAATTGTGGAGCCCGAGGTTACAAAATTGGCGGTACTTGAACCCGTTGTGGAGCTCACACCTGGAATCATGCCAGTGGTCGAGCTAGCTGCAGGTGCGGTGCTGGAACCCGACGTACTCTGAATTCCGGCGCTCATTCCAGTTGCCGGCGGAACAAATGTACTGGCAGCAGGCGCAGTGTTGGACGCTTCGCTGTTGCTAAGGACCGCACCTGCGCCGCTTGATCCGGACATATTGGACAAAGCGGGAGGCGGCTGAGCGACGTTGGACGCCACATGAATCAGCTTGAGCGTATCAGGGTTCTGCCAGAACTGCGGCGCCACTTCCATTACCACGTAGTACTGATTCAATTGCGTATACATCGTGGAGACTTCACGCTGCCCGAACGCATCGTACAGGCTATTGTCAATCAGTGAAGCCGAAAGCCCAAGGCGCGACGCCGTGTCACGATCCAATGTCAGGTTTGCCGCCAGGCCGTTGTATTGCTGATCGCTGCTGACATCGGTCAGTTGGGGTAACGTCCGCAATTTCGCGAGCAACTTCGGCGCCCAGTTCATCAGTAAGTCGAGGTCGTTGCTCATCAGCGTGTACTGATATTCTGCATTCGCCGATCTCCCGCCGATAGTCAGGTCCTGTTGCGCCTGTAAGTAGAGGCTTAGACCGGCCTGCGTGATGGTATGTTTTCGAATCTCTCCAATTATCTGTTGCGCAGTCAGTTTGCGCTGAGAGCGCGGCTTTAGAGCGACGTACATGGTGGCAGTATTGGTGGCGCCATTGGTTCCCGTGAAAGCCAGCACGTTGTCCACGTTCGAATCGCCGAGCACAGTCTTGATCAGCCGCTTCAGCCGCCGGTTCATCGCCTGAAACGACGTATCCTGATCGGCTACTACGGCACCTATCAGACGGCCGTTATCCTGTTCGGGGAAGAACCCCTTGGGGATGACATAGAACATGTAGACACTGAGCACGAGGATCATCAATGCGACTCCGAGCGTGAGTCGCGAATGTTTCAGCACCCATTTGAGGCCGACTTCGTAACTTTCGAGCATCCAATTGAAAAATCGTTCGCTCCAGTTGTACATCGTGCCATGCTCGGTCGCCTCGTGAGGACGCAGCAGTTTCGCGCACATCATCGGCGTCGTCGTCAGCGAGATAAACATCGAGACCACGACGGCCGTCGACAGCGTAATCGCAAACTCACGGAACAGCCGGCCCACTAACCCGCCCATCAGCAGAATCGGAATGAACACCGCGACCAACGACAGGCTGATCGAGACAACGGTGAATCCTATTTCCTGAGTACCCTTAATCGCTGCCTGGAACGGGGACATCCCTTGTTCGAGATAACGGGATATGTTTTCCACCACCACGATTGCGTCATCGACCACGAAGCCGGTGGAAATGGTCAGCGCCATCAAAGACAGATTGTCGATGCTGAAGCCGCACAAATACATCACGCCGAAGGTTCCGATCAGCGAAATTGGAACCGCCACCCCCGGAATCACGGTGGCGCGCAGGTTGCGCAAGAACAGGAAGACCACCATCACTACCAGGCAAATCGAGATTAACAGCGTCCCCTCGACATCCTTGACCGACGCCCTGATGCTGGTGGTCCGATCCAGCACGACCCTCAAGTCGATAGACGCGGGAATCGAGGCCTTCAGCGCCGGCAGTGCGGCGTAGACGCGGTCCACCGTGTCGATCACGTTGGCCCCGGGCGCACGCCAGATGATCACCAGGATGGCGCGGTTCAAGTCGGAGTAACCTGACGCGCGCACGTTCTGAACAGAATCATCGACTTCCGCGACTTCGGACAGCGTCACCGCGGTGCCATTGTGATAGCCGACGATCAGGGGCTTATATTCATCGGCCTTGAGCAGTTGGTCGGTGGTGCTGATCGTCCAGGCCTGGTTGTCGTCGGCGAACTCACCAGTAGGGCTGTTGGTATTGGCCGACGCAAGAACGCTGCGCACCTGTTCCAGGCTTATACCCAAGTGGCGCAACTGCGTCGGGTTGAGTTCGACCCGCACCGCCGGCAACGCACCGCCGCCGACCACGACCTGACCAACGCCCTGTATCGTGGATAGCTTCTGCTCGAGGATTGAGTCGGCGGCGTCGTAAAGTTGACCCGGGTTCTTCATCTTGGAAGTCAGCGCCAGGATCAGCACCGGCGGGTCGGACGGATTCACTTTTCTATAGGTAGGCTTGGACGGCAGATCGGCCGGCAGATAGCTGCTGGCGGCATTGATCGCGGCCTGGACATCACGCGTCGCCGCGTCGATGTTACGATTCAGATCGAACTGAAGGACAATCGTGGTCTGACCCAGAAAGCTGCTCGAGGTCATCTGGGTCAGAGAGGCGATATGGCCGAATTGCCGCTCCAACGGCGTCCCTACCGACGTTGCCATCGTCTGCGGACTGGCGCCGGGAAGCTGCGCCTGCACCTGGATGGTCGGGAAATCCACCGCCGGCAATGGCGCGACCGGTAGCGCATAGAACGCGACCACGCCTGCCAACGCCACCGCGATCGTAAGCAGCGTCGTGCCCACGGAGTTTTTGATGGTGGTCTCTGAGATGCTCATATGATGACCAGCCGCTGGTCGGGATGCTCGTCCGCCATCTTTGCGGACTGTTCCAGTTCCTCCGGGGTTGATTCGGGCGCGAGCCGGTCGAAGTACAGGAAAATCACGGGCGTGGTGTATAGCGTCAGCGCCTGGCTGAGAATCAGACCGCCCACGATCGCGATTCCCAGTGGCTGACGGAGCTCCGATCCCATTCCGGTTCCGAGAGCCAGCGGCAGACTTCCCAGCAACGCCGCCATCGTGGTCATCATGATCGGCCTGAATCGCAGCAGCGAGGCCTGATAGATAGCGTCCTCGGCGCTCTTGCCTTCCTGGCGCTGCGCTTCGAGAGCGAAGTCGATCATCATGATGGCGTTCTTTTTGACGATGCCGATCAAAAGAATGATTCCGATGAGCGCGATCACGTCGAGGTCGAGGTGGCAAATGAGCAGAGCGAGAATCGCGCCGACGCCGGCTGATGGCAGCGTCGAGAGAATGGTGATCGGATGGATGTAGCTCTCATAGAGCACGCCGAGCACGATATAAACGGTGATCAATGCCGCCAGGATCAGTATCGGCTCGTTGGCCAGTGAGGCCCGGAATGCCGCAGCGGTGCCCTGAAACGCGCCCTGGATGCTGATTGGCATCCCGATTTCCTTTTGCGCCGCGTTGATCGCGTCGACCGCTTCGCCCAGCGAGGAGCCCGGCGCGAGATTGAAAGAGATCGTAACGCACGGAAACTGTCCCTGATGGTTGATGATGAGAGGCGTGCGAGTCTGTTCGTAATGCGTAAACGTGCTCAGCGGCACCTCGCCGCTGGTCGAGTTCACGTAAATTTCCTGCAGTGATTTCGGATCGCGCTGGAATTTCGGGTCCACCTCGAGCACCACGTGGTACTGGTTGAGTTGAGTGAACATGGTGGAGATTTGTTCCTGGCCGAAAGCGTCGTAGAGCGTGTTATCGATCGTCGACGAGCTGACGCCCAGGCGCGAGGCGGTGCGGCGATCGATTACCAGGTGCGCCCCCAGCCCCTCGCTCTGCTGGTCGGTCGCGATGTCACGCAGAGCGGGCAGCGTTTGCAGCTTGTCCACCAGTTTCGTGGTCCACAGCCTTAGTTCATCCGGGTCGGGATCTTCGAGAGTGTATTGATATTGAGTCCGGCTCACCCGGTCATCGACGCTGAGATCTTGAACCGCCTGCAGGTAGATCGTAATTCCATGTACCTGGGCAAGCTGCTGCTGCAGCCGGCTGATTACCTGCTCGACGTGAACCTTGCGCTGAGCGAGCGGCTTTAAGTTGATCAGAATCCTGCCGCTGTTAACCGTGGTGTTGGTTCCGTCGACACCGATAAACGATGACAGGCTTTCAACCGCCGGATCGCGCAATATAACGCTGGCCAACGCCTGTTGCTCGCGTTGCATCGCGGCAAACGACATGGTTTCCGGTCCCTGCGACACGCCCTGGATTACGCCGGTATCCTCAATCGGGAAGAATCCCTTAGGCACGTACCAGTAGAGAAAGATGGTCAGGACCAGGGTGACAATCGCGACCATCAAGGTGGCGGGCTGATGCTTCAGCACCCAACGCAGCGTGCGGCCGTAAAATTCGATGGTCCGCTCGAAGGCGCGCTCTGACATCCGGAACAGCCTGCTCTGCTCTTTCTCCGGGCTGTGGCGCAACAGCTTGGCGGACATCATCGGCGTCAGCGTCAGCGAGACGACCGCGGAGACCAGGATCGTCACTGCCAGCGTGATGGCGAACTGACGGAACAACCGGCCGACGATGTCGGCCATGAAAAGCAGGGGAATCAACACCGCAATCAACGAGATGGTCAGCGACAGGATGGTGAATCCGATCTGGCGCGATCCCTTGAGCGCGGCCTGCAGCGGGGTTTCTCCCTCCTCGATATACCGCGAGATGTTTTCGATCATCACGATCGCGTCGTCCACCACGAAGCCGGTGGAAATCGTGAGCGCCATCAACGTCAGATTGTTCAGGCTGTAGCCGAGCAGGTACATGATGCCGAACGTACCGACCAGCGACAGCGGCACGGCGACACTCGGAATAATCGTGGCCGCGAGGCTGCGCAGGAACAAAAAGATGACCATTACGACTAGCGCGATGGTCAGCATCAACTCGAACTCGACGTCCTCGACCGACGCGCGAATAGTGGTCGTGCGATCGGTCAGAACCTGCACCTTGACCGCCGATGGGAGCGAGCTCTGCAGCAGTGGCAGCAGCGTTTTGATGCGGTCGACGACCTCGATGATATTGGCGCCGGGCTGCCTTTGCACGTTCAGGATCACCGCCGGTGTGGAGTTCATCCAGGCCGCCTGCTTCACGTTTTCAGGCGCGTCCAGAACCGTGGCCACCTGCGACAGAGTCACCGGTGCGCCGTCGTGATAGGCGATTATCAACGGCCGGTAGTCCTTGGCCGAGAGCAGCTGATCGTTGTCCTCGATCGTGTAGTCGAGATTCTTGCCGTCGAAATTTCCCTTGGCCGTATCGACGTTCGAGGCTGCGACGGCGAGGCGGACCTGTTCGAGCGTGAGCCCATAGGATGCAACCTGAGTCGGATTGAGCTGGATCCGCACCGCAGGCTTCTGCCCGCCGCTGATGCTAACCAGCCCGACGCCAGGCACCTGCGAGATCTTCTCCGACAGACGCGTGTCGGCCAGGTCCTCGACCTGATCCAACGGCATGTCGGTCGAGGTCAGGCCCAGGGTCAGAATCGGCGCGTCGGCGGGATTGACCTTGCTGTAAACCGGTGGGGTTGGGAGGTTGGTGGGTAGAAAGGTCGCGGCGGCATTGATCGCCTCCTGCACTTCCTGCTCGGCCACGTCAATGTTGAGATTGAGATCGAACTGTAGCGTTATCACCGAGGCCCCGAACGAGCTGTTCGAGGTCATTTGGTTTAGACCTGGGACTTCGCCGAACTGGCGCTCGAGCGGAGCGGTCACCGCAGACGCCATCACGTCCGGACTTGCCCCCGGATAAAACGTGAGCACCTGTATTGTCGGATAGTCGACTTCCGGCAAAGCGGAAACCGGCAATTCCTTGTAAGCGAAAGCGCCCGCCAGCAGGATCGCTGCCATCAGCAGCGAGGTCGCGATCGGCCGTAGTATGAATATTCGAGAAAGGTTCATCCGCCACTCGCCGCGACTGCGCCTGAATCAGAAGTTGTCTGGCCCGGGCTGGAATTATCCATCTGAACGACAACCTTGGTTCCGGGTTGCAGCTTGTCCAAACCGTCGGTCACCACTTTCTCTCCCGCGGTAACGCCCTTTGTGATTGCGGTCACATCGCCTTGCGAGGGTCCTACGGTAACCTGGCGCTGCGCGACCGTATTGTTGGGCTGGACGACGTAGACGAAAGACTGTTGCGCGCCGCTCTGTATTGCCGCGGTCGGCACCAACAGCGCGTTCTGGATCGTTTTTACCGGCATGCTCGCATTGACGAACGCGTTGGGAAATAAGGCATAGTCGGGATTGGGGAACTGGGCCCGCAGCTTCACCGTCCCGGTGTTCTCGTCAACCTGATTGTCGAAGGTGAGTAGAAAGCCGGTTCCTATTTTCTTGCTGAAGTCGCGGTTCCAGGCCGTCACCGGTACCTGGCGCCCTCCGTCCATGTCGTTGACGACTTCCGGAATGTCATCCTCGGGAATACTGAAGACCACCGAGATTGGTTGTAGTTGGGTGACCACCACCAGGTTCTGGCTGGACACAACGTAATTTCCTACGTCAACCTGGCGCAGGCCCACGCGGCCTTGTACCGGCGATATGATTCGGCAGTAAGCCAGATTGACCATGACCCCCGCGATTAACCCCTCGTCGTTTGCGACGGTGCCCACCGCCTGCTGGAAGAGGGTTTCCTGATTGTCCGCATCCTGGCGCGCGATGACTCCAGTCTTGTACAAGACGAGATAGCGGTCCCGCGTGATCTTCGCGTTCGCGAGCGTGGCCTTATCGCGCGCGAGCTGTCCTGTGTACTGAGCCAGCTGCGCCTCGTAAGGTGACGGATCGATATTGACCAACAAGTCTCCGGCCTTGACCAGTTGCCCCTCTTTAAAATCAATTTTTGTTATCTGGCCGGAAATGCGGCTCTTAACGGTGACCGTCGCGAACGGCGTCACGGTGCCTATCTGGTTGATATAAACATCCAAATTCCCGGTTTTGACGAAGCTTGCCGCCACTGGCACGCTAGGCGCCTTCATCACGGATGGATTTGTCCCGCTATGCAGGAACCATCCATAGACACCGGCGCAGAGCACGACGCCTCCCAGCCACCACCACCATCGCGAGGGTTTGCGATCCGGCTTCGCCGCGTCCCTGAATTCCAGGTGTGTCGATCCTCCGATTGTTCGTGTTTCTTGATTCATGATTTTGATTCCTGGCTAGGTGTGCGTGTGCGGATCCGCCGCGCTCGCCGAGCTGTGAGTGTCAAAGGCGCCCTTGCACTGAACTCCCCGTAGAGTTCCACACGATGTAAGCCGCGCGTCGTTTGGTGATCGGCCGCAAGGCAGCCGTCCAGTAGAATCGCAACTATCGTTCGCGCCGCCGACTCGAGCGTAACCTCATTCCGCCGATAGCGCGGCACTCCGCGGATCATTCCGAGCACGGATTCGGCCACCAGTTGAAAATTCAAATCGCTGCGAATCCATCCCGCGGCAGACCCGTCTCTCAACACCTGGCCAATCAACGACGAGAGCTCTTTCGATTCCCGCCGATAGTGACGGGCCGCCGCGGGCGGCAAAATCGTCTTGGGGTCGCGCATCAAAACAAAAAAATCTCCACGGTCCCAAACGCTGGAGAGAACCTGCCGAACGATCGCCGCGATTCGATCCGGAAACGAGCTCTCCTCTTCAAGCACGCGCTCGATTTGACTGCGAAGCTGGCGGAATCCCGCGATGATAGCGGCCGCGTAAAGGCCCTCCTTCGATCCAAACTGGCGATACACGCTGCCCTTTCCGACCTGTGCTCCCGCCGCCAGTTCATCCGCGGTGACCTTGTCGAAACCATTGTGCGCGAATAGTTCCAGCGCGCTCAGGAGAATCTTTTCACGTAGCCGCGGGATAGCGTGGCGCCCGCGCCGCCTGCGACTGACAGATGCAGTTCGGATGCTCATTGAATATGCTCCCCGGGACGGAAAATCTTTCCGTCCTGACTGCTCGAAGCAAGTTTAGACGTGTTGTGGAATGCCAAGTATGACTCCTGCCGTTGTGTGATGCCGCAAACTTTGTGCCGCATGCCCTGCATTCAGGCGTTGTTGGGACAATAGTTTCAGAGACGCACCGAAGAGGCAGCTGCCTTCTCAGCGGTGCGAGAACGGATGCGTATTTATGGAATCAGTGAGCGGGATCGAGGGTCGAAGGCACAATTCGGCGAAACAACGCCTCCCAATGCTCGGGCCAAATCTGAACGAGCAGATTTTGGCCGCTGATCAATAGGGCGACAGGCTTTGGGACTGCCGAAACCAGAGCTTCGACAAATCGCTGAATTGATGGCCGAGTAACTTTGGCGTCGCGCGCGCCGAGATCCTTGATCGCGGTCCGGGTGAGATTCGGGTAGCTGGCGATCTGAGGGGCACGAGCAGTTTGCGAGGTGAGCGGTGGCGTCACACGCACAAAAGAAAAAACGAGGAGTGCCGCGATCGCCAATCGCAACACCAGCAGCGGATTTCGGCCCGGTAATCTCAACGTGCAGCCTTAGCAGCGTGACGATTCACAATACCATTAAATCAAAATCGAACAAATTCCCGAAATCCAAATTGAACAAATTCCCGGATCTTCACAAATCTGGATACGGTATTCTTTTGATTCGGTTTCCAAAAAACGCATCCGAGCCCGCCTTGTAGCGCTCAAGCCTTCTCTGTGTGCTGGCGTGAATTATCGCTGCACAAAGCTGTGCAGCTTGGTTTGGTATCGCGTACTGCCCCTCACCGATCTCTAAGTCCCTCGCGCTGTAACCGAAGCGCCCTTCTTTCGTCTTCGGCCAGTAGAGACTTGGCGACTAAGCGACAGGAGAAAGCAATGAAGAAGCTCAGCGCAGCCACAATGGTCGGCATAGGGTTCTTGCTGATTGTCATGTGCGGACGATCACTTGCGCAGGGTTTCGGCGGCCTCTCACAAATCTTCGGCGGCGGGCCCAAACAATCGCAGAATTCGAGTCAATCTAATGCCGCCATAACCGTGAAACGTAACGTGACTCCTTTTGTTGGAATGTTTGATGGCAAGCAAAATGCCAGCTCTGTAACCCCTCTCAAAGCACGGTTCGCCTGTTATCCGGCACATGATTCCGCCCTGCCACAAGACAACACCTTCCTGTGTTACACGCCTAAGGCGCGAAGCAGAAAGCCAAGTGGAAGCGCTGGAGACTAGTGTTGTTAGTTTCGCAATAGAACTACGATCGAGCGGGCTGGACGACGTAGGTTAGCGAAAGCGATAGAGGGTTCAGTGCCAGGAGTGAAGATATCGTTCGGACTCGGCCTCGAGGCGTCCACGGCGACGCGCCAGTCGGAGGCCAGCCCCTCCTGGATAGCGAATGGCAGAGCCTCCCAGTAAGCGTTGATCATTACGTAATCAGCAGGTCGTCGGTTCAAATGCGACGGGTGGCTCCAATAGAACCAAAGCAATGCAAGGCTTTCGCGCTCCGACGATCCCACGCGAAGCGCGAAAACCCGGAATCCATGCTCGTGAATGTATGATGATTCCTCAAATTGCTCGCGCGGGCGCAGCAGCCTGGGCGAAATTTCATTCTACTTTTTTTGAGGCGCGGATCGCCGCAAGAGACGCGGCGGGAGAAGGCCATTCTTTGCTCTCCTCCATATTTGTTCTTCAATAGTTGCGCACGAAGTTTTTCGCATGCTGCCGCTGTGTCGCAACAAACGATACGGTCCCACTGACTCAATCGCGATTCGTATAGCGCACCAAAAGGCGGAGCAAGCAGATACCAGCCTTTTATGCGTTCAGGCACGACTGGCGCGGGCGCCTTAACCACCGTTTCGTACGTCGAATCGTCGCGAGCTGCAATCAGTTCTCGTGCTCCCTTTTCAAATGTAATGTTTGCCCAGGTGCAAAGCCCAGGCTGTCCCAAGTCGCGATCAGAATCCTCATAGGCCGATAGCTTAGGCGCAAATCCAGAGAAAACAAAAGCGCAGTACTGTGTGTTCGACGATCTCGGTGACATGTATGGCTACACTAACGCGTGGGTCGATCTGCTCGCCGAAGCTCTGTCCAACCCCGAGAAATTCAAGGAGATAACCGGAAGCAATCCTATTTCCGTTCAGACGACAATCTAACGGTTAATGGCCGCAGGGCCTTCCGGATCTCTGCATTTGGTCAACGGGAGAATTTCCTTTCTGGAGAAGCGGATTGGCCGGAGCGTCGCTACAGAATTGACCTGTTGAATATATCACTGGAGCCGCCCCAAGGTTGGTCGCCGCATGCCGGTTTTCTCGCGGCACCAGCGAAATTCGAGACAGAGAGAAAATGCCCAAATCCTTGCGGTGTGCTTGGAACTCGCCCGTCTCCGACGCCGCGAGAGATACAAATGGGGCCGATTTACGCGGATTTCCAGCGAACTCTGCGGAGAATCTCTGAACTCGAGGACTGGGTGGCGGAGAGGGAGGGATTCGAACCCCCGGAGCCGTTAGGCTCACCTGATTTCGAGTCAGGCCGGTTAAACCAAACTCCCGAACCTCTCCGCGACAGACGAGCATCGATGTTTGCCCCTTCGCAGTCAAGCTGACGCCGGCTGCGGTTGACCGTCTCGCGACGATTTTCCGATCGGACTTAAATTTGCTAGCGTGGTTTTGAATTCTCGACTGACAGAGGAGCGCGCCTTTATGCCATCGAATTCGATTGCCCACCGAATCCCGACTTCATTCGATACCACCTTCCAGCGCTACTACGCGGTCGAGGCGCCCGATTTGCGCCGGCTCTACGAGAATGCCAAGCGCGATCAGTGGAACGCGTCCACCGACGTCGACTGGACCTCCAACGTCGACCTCGAGCACGGTATCTTTGCCGACGAGCTGGTCGATGGCCACGGCACTCCCACGCTCGACCGGCTCGATCCGCGCGAGTTTCAGCGCCTCAACGTCGAGTTTTCATGCTGGCGGCTCTCGCAACTGCTCCACGGTGAAGAAGGCGCGATGCTCGCGTGCAGCCAGCTCGTCGACATGGTGCCGGGCAACGACGCGAAGTTCTTCCAGGCGACCCAGGTCGTCGACGAAGCGCGCCATGCCGAAGTGCTCAGCCGCTACCTGCTCGACAAATGCGACGGCAAGATCTATCCGATGACCGGGAATATCAAAAAGCTCTTCGACTACATTCTCGGCAACGGCAAATGGTTCATCAAAACGGTCGGCTTGCAACTTCTGGCCGAGACCTTCGCCGTGTCGCTGTTCCGGATGTTGATGGAAACGGCGAAGGATCCCCTGCTGCGCGGAATTTGCAAACGGATCCTGGCCGATGAATCGCGGCACATGGGATTTTCGATCCTGAGCCTGCCCGACGAGATTCGCGGCCTGAATGCCGGCGACTTGCACGAGCTCGAGGACTTCACCCGCGAGGCGCTGGTGCTCGTGATGACCGGGCAATTCCCACGCGAAGCGTACGAAAGCATGGGGATGAGCGCGGCCGATATCGAAGCTATTCGCCAGGCGCGCAAGGAAATCGCGCTCGGTAGTGAATACGCGCTGTTTCGCAAACTGTTCCGCCGCGAGATGCATCAGACTGTCGTCAGCAACATGCAGAAGGTGGGACTGCTGAACGATCGCACCTCGGCCTTCATGCGCGAGATGGGAATCAACACGACGCTCGCCGCTGCCGCCTGAGATGGCCACCGCACCGAGTCGGAATCGCGGCCAGAGTTCCGAGACTGATTGGCGCGCGCAGTTAGGCGCGCGGCTGGTTGCCGCAGACGAGGCCGTCTCGCATATCAAGTCGGGCGACCGCGTCTGCCTTTCAATCGCGCAGCAGACACCGTTCGAGCTTTGCCCTGCGCTCGCGGGGCGCCTGATGGAACTGGAAAACGTCGTCGTCAGCCACGGCGCCGCCGTGATGAACTGGGATTTGCCGGGACTGGGCGAGCGCTTTCGGCTCGAGTCGATGTACCTTTCGGCGTACGACCGCGCGATTTACCATCGCGGCGCTGCCGATTTTACGCCCATTCAGTACTATCGCGCCGGGCATCTGCCGCCCGCGCTCGACGATTTCAACGTGTACCTGATGACGGTGTCGCCGCCCGACGAGCATGGCTACTGCAATTTCGGCGAATCGCAGATCATGTCGAAGCTGCTCGCGCGCAATGCCAACCTGGTGATCGCGGAGATCGACAAAAAATCAATTCGGGTCGGCGGCGACAACTCGATTCATATCTCGGAAATAAATTATTTCGTCGAGCGAACCGTCGAGCTGCCGGAAATCAATCTGCCGCAGCCCAGCGAAGAGGAAGCGCGAAGTATCGCGACGGTCTGCGCCACGGTCGCCAGGGAACTAATCCCCGACCGCGCGACGATCCAAATCGGCGTCGGCTCGATGTCCGGGATGCTCTGCAAGCATCTCCTCAACCATCATGAGCTCGGGATGCAGACCGAAATCATTCCGCTGCACACCGCGCCGCTCGTCGAAGCCGGTGTCCTGACCGGCAAGCACAAGAAGCTGTTCCCGGGATTGGTCGTCGGCGCAGGCATCGCACCGTTGACGCCGCGCGAGGAGCTGGATTTCATCGACGGCAATCCAGCGTTCGCGCTCTACGACTTCAACACCACCGACGACATCCGTTTCGTCGCGCAGGAAGAAGGGCTCATCTCGATCAATAACGCGATGGCGGTTGATCTTACGGGGCAGACCAACGGCGAATCGATTGGACCGCTGATGTACACCGGCACCGGCGGCCAGACCGCGTTCGTGGTCGCCGCATGCCTGGCCGGCGGCAAGACGGTGATCGTGGTGCCGTCGAGCTCGATAGTGCAAGGCAAGCGAATCTCGCGCATCGTGCCGATGCTCGACGCGGGCAGCGTGGTGACCTCGCCGCGCGGCTTCGTGCATCACGTGGTGACCGAATACGGCATCGCGACTCTCAAGGGCAAATCGATCCGCCAACGGGTCGAAGAGCTCGTCTCAATCGCGCACCCAGACTTCAGATCCGAGCTCCGCGCCGAAGCCAAACGCATCTACAAAGTCTGAGCGTACGAGATTGGGATCTCGCCTCAGCGGTGGAAATTAACCCGACCAAGGTTGCCGGCCGCTGGAGCTATGGATTTACGCTCGACGTACATACGACGAGTAGTGAGTTGCTTGGCCACGACGAATATGGGCATCCCCAATTCGCGAGCAAACGTTCCGAACTGGGCGAGCTTCTGTACAGACTCAAGTTCCGCCGCGACAAGACCGTGATCGCCTAAATTGCTGAGATCGTAGGAACCTTACGCAATTGGAGAACGAATCGGTGTTCCTGTCTTCGAGGATTGTGTCTGGAAAGTTCGCGAAACGTCGCAGTTGAAGAATGTCTTTGATTTCGACGAACGGTCGCGCCTGCTCGACGGCGCATTCGAGATTGATCATTCTGTAGCGAACGGCAAAACAGTTTTGCTATTCGACGATCTCTACAGATCGGGAGCCACGTTGAACGCAGTCACCGGCCTCTTGTACGATCAAGGTGGCGCGCAGGATGTAGTGGCGCTAGCCTTAACGCGTACGCGCAGTTTGCGATGAAAGTATTTGTAGGCGGATCCCGCAGGATCACGAAGCTCAGTTCCGAAGCCCTCCGACGACTCGACGGGTTCCTCGCGGAGAATTTGCCCATCGTAGTAGGCGATGCGCCCGGGGTTGACAAATCCGTCCAGCAATACTTGCACGAGAAAGGGTATCGCGACGTTGAGGTTTTCTGTTCGGGCGCCCACTGTCGCAATAACGTCGGCAATTGGCCGATCAGGCAGGTGACGGTCAATTCGAGCAAGCGTGATTTTGATTTCTACGCAACGAAGGATCTTCGCATGTCAGAGGAGGCTTCGTTTGGTTTGATGATTTGGGACGGTGAAAGCGCCGGAACGCTAATGAACGTGTTGCGTCTGATCAAGCAGAACAAGCGCGCACTGATTTTCGAAGCGCCTAAAAATCGCTTCCTCGAATTGAAAACAGAGGTGCAGTGGAAGGACTTTTTTTCTGCCTGTAGCGGCGATGTAAGACGCCGAATCGAAAAACTCTCGGCCACCGATCCCAAGATCGCGGCTCCCGTTCAAGCTTCTCTGCTCTGACTGCTGCTGCGCGCTATTCTCGCCGGAACGACAGCATCCCGACGAATCCCGGCGGACGCCATCCGCCGTTCGCGCACGCGTTGCACACCGTGTACTGCTTGTGCACGCCGTCCTCGACGCCCGAGAGCGAGACTGCGCTCTCGGTTGATATAGGCTTGTTGCACGCTACGCACGTCGCCATCAGCGCCTTGTTCGCCTTGGCCTTATCACTCGGCATCGCGTGGCCACCACTGTTCTGAATTTTTCATTTACCTTAGGACACTAGCGAAGAATCAGGCCGGGAACACGATTCGCGCATTCTCGCCGAGCAGTTTGCGCTGCCGCGCTTCACTCAAATTTGCGATCGAATTTCGAATCAGATGCGGCGCTTCGAGGTTCGAGTCGACGTGCGGGAAATCCGAGCCCCATAGCACGCGATCCTCGCCGAGGAGATCCATCACCGCGCCTATCGTACGCTCCTCGGGCTCCGCTACCACCCAGATGTTGCGCCGGAAGTAGTCCGACGGCTTCAACCTGGTCGGATAGGTCCAGCCGAGCAATTCATACTTCTGATCCATCCTGTCCATGATATAGGGCGCCCAACCACATCCCGCCTCGACGCACAGGACCTTGAGCCGCGGGAAGCGATCGAACAAACCGTCGGCCACCATCGTCATCGCGGCTGGCACCACCTGCGCGAATCCGCCGAGTGCGAATCCGAACACGGTGCGAAACTCGCCAGGCTGGTAGAACTGTCCGATAATTCCCGGCGCGCGGTTGAAGCGCACGATCACATGCAGGCAGGCGGGGATGCCGGCGTCCTCGCACTCGCGCCAAATCGGATCGAAGTCGGGATGCGAGAAGCGTCGTGCGCCGACGTTTTCCGGCGCGAGAAAAATTCCCTTGAAGCCCAGCTTGATACATCGCTTGAGCTCGGCCAGCGCCGAATCCACGTCCTGCAACGCAATATGCGCAATAGGAATCACGCGGCTGCGGACCGAGCTCGCGAAATCGTTGATCCAGTTGTTGTAGGCGCGCGCGTATGCCGCTGCGAGTTCGTGATCCGCGACGTCCCAGAGAATTCCGACGGTTGGGAACAGCACGCCGGCGCTCACGCCCCATTCGTCAAGCAGCTTGACCCGGGCGGCAGGGAGATAACTCGCGGGCGGGCATCCATCGAGGTAACCGAGCCTGCCCGGGACGAAAAGTTCCTGGCGCGGCTGATTTGCTCCACCCAGTCCCGCCAGCACCCCTTTCAATAGCGGCTGATCGTCGACCATCAGAACCTCGAGCCCGTCAATCGGATCCTTGTTGATCCGAATCGCGCGATCGCGAAATTTAGGCTCGAGGTATTTCTCCCACAGGTCCGGCGGCTCCATCACATGCGAGTCGCAGTCGATTACGATCGAATCCGAATCATTCATTCCTCAAAATGTAACACGCTGACGGATGCCGAAAGAACCGGCCCGCGCACCAGCGAGCTACGTCCGTCAGCGGCGCAACGAGTCGATGACCTTTGTCCCGGCCGGCGGATCGAGGTCGGTCCGCGTCGTCTCGGTAATCCGCGCCGCCATCATATAGAACCCGATCGCGATAATAAGCTCGACGATTTCGCGCGCCGACAAAAATTTCATCAGTTCCTTGACCGTCGTCTCATCAGCCTTGACGCGATTTACGACTTCTTCGGTGAAGCGCAGGACCACGCGTTCGACGTCGTTGAAGCATGGCGAATCGATCTCATTGCGCTCGATCGCATCGACCTGCGCCTGCGTCGCGCCGACGGAAATCGCTATCGGCACGTGCTGAATCCACTCGTACTCGCCGCCTTCTATTTACGCGACCCTGAGTATGACCAGCTCGCGCATCCGGGCGTCGAGCTTCTGGCGGCTCAGAATCGTGCCGCCCAGCCGGGTCAGCGGGATGAAACAAGTCTCGGCGTTTGCCATCATCTTGAAGATGTTGAGCTGAACCGGAGCCTGCGCAATCGCAGTGCGGACTTCCTCGGGCAGGCTCGCAATATCGGGATAAGGGACCAGGCTCATGACAACCTCCGCGGTATGGCGCAATTGATCGCGCGGAGCCGCTGTTTGGTGTAGAAACACTAGCAGACGAGGGTTATATCAGATGTCGATGTCGCTCAACGTCTATGCGTTCACCTGCGGATGGCTGACGCTGCCGGCCGCGCTTCTGCTCGCGGGCGAAAAGGGCAGCCTCACTGTGCCGGTGCCTTCATACCTGATCGAGCATCCGAAGGGACGCGCGATCTTCGACAGCGGTCTTCACCTCGATACTCAAACCGATCCGAATCGCCGGCTGGGACGGCTCTCGTCGTTTCATACGGTGGGATTCAAACCCGGCGAGGAGATCGCGGCGCGTCTGGAATCGCTCGATGTGGATTCCTCGAAAATTGATTTCATCATCAACTCGCATCTTCACTTCGATCATTGCGGCGGTAACGAGCAACTGCCGAATGCGACCTTGCTGATTCAGCGCCGCGAGTGGGAGGCCGGCCACAATGCCGAACTGATCGAAAGCGTCTACTACGATCCGCACGACTACGACCACGGCCATAAGGTAAAAGTGATCGACGGCGAGCACGACGTCTTCGGCGACGGCTCGGTGGTATGCATCCCCACTCACGGCCATACGCCTGGGCATCAGTCACTGCGCGTCCGAATCGGCGGTGACGAAGTCGTGATGACGGGTGACGCATGCTACCTGCAGCGCACGCTCGACAACTTCCATCTGCCGACCGCGATGTACAATCGCGATCAGATGCTCGAGTCGATACGGCGGCTGCGCGCGCTCCGCGACGGCGGCGCGATGATCATCACGGGCCACGACCCGGACCTGTGGAAGACTATCCCGCAGGCGCCCGAGCGGCTCGCAGCAGTGCGGCCGACGGAGGCCTGACACTCTAGCTTTTTCAGCGTAATTACTGTTGAATTTCGACGCTCTGGCCTCGTCTATTGGTCATGGCGACCGTAACCGCCGTCGAGCGCGACGGTCAGATGCCTGGATGTAGCGAAATAGGCTTGGTGCTCAGTGCGGCCGGGGACGGTGAACTGGAGCCACGCGACCTGCGCGAGGTCGCACAACATCTCGAGCGGTGCGCCTCCTGCACCGGCGAACTCTCCGACTACTCGAAAATCGGACGCGAACTCAGAGCGATCGCGGTCATGCCGCCGCTCGATAAATTTACCAAGTCGGTTCTCGACCTGATCGGCAAGCTGATCATCGTTTTGATTTTGGCGGCCGGGCTGCACGGTATCACCGGTCTTCCGAGCATCACTAAAGTCGCACATCCCTTGCCGGAAGGTGTCGCGAGCACGCGGCCCGTTTCATCGAGCGTGGTTGGATCGCCCCGCGTCGTCGAGGTGCGAGTAGATTCGGCTTTCGTGGCCGACGAGGAATCGGGTTCGTTCAGTCACACAAACGGGCGGACCCAATCCGGCAAGATGATCGTTTTCAGCCTGCCGGGCGGCAAGACTCTTCACGTGCAGCCGCGCGCAATCGACGGCGGCATGATCGCTATGGAGATCGTTCTGTTCGACGGCAAACGGCCCACGATGACGGCCAACCTGAATCTCGAGAGCGGCGACACTTTCGCGGTCGGCGGAGGAAAATACGGCGAGGGCACGCTCCTGATTCGTATCAGCCCGACCACAGCGTCCATCGCGTCGCACGGCCCGGCCTCATCTTAAACTTGTACTGACCGGGATGTCCTCGCGAATGTTTTTTCAGCAGACGATTTGTTGCACCTTATTCGTGAGGTTCGACGCGAAAATTGTGGCTAACTCTCAAAATTCCGCTTCTTCAATTCTTCACACGCGCCCTCCAAACCTGGGAACAAAGACCCGGTGTTGATGCTCGGGCTCGCCAGCCTATCTTTCAAACGGACGCTGTAGCGCATCGAGCCTGCTGAAAAGCACTTTCGCAGGATTTCACCAGCATTGTGACCCGCAGTCTGCAGATGTAGACTCTTGCGCCGTAACCTGTAGCTGAAAGGGGTGAACTTCTGGTTCCACTGCGCTACAGCATCAGGAGCCTCGGCCAACGGCTGACCACCTCCGCCATGACAGCTCTCAGCGTCGCGATGGTGGTGATGGTGCTGACGATCCTGCTCGGTTTCGTTGACGGGATGCGGCGCACGTTCACGATGGCGGCCGGCCGCAACAACTACATCCTGGTCTTTCGCGGGATCAAGATCGAAGCCGGGTTCATCAATCACGAGTCGCTCGACATTCTGCGCGTGCGTCCCGAGATCGCGCTCGATGGCGGAGGCCAGCCTCTCATGTCACCCGAGATTTTAGGCGCATTCGATCCGACCCCCGACGCGCCGCGCGCTTCGACCGCGGCGCTTCGGGCCATCAAGGAGGTCGGCTACGAGGTTCACAACAAGATCCGAGTGATCGAAGGCCGCAGGCCCGAGCGCGGCAAGAACGAATGGATAGTCGGCCAGCGGCTGCTGGTCCGGTTTCCGATCCTCCACGTGGGCGCGAAGGCGCGCCTGGGACGGTTGAAAGTGGATTTCCCGATCGTCGGCGTGTTCAGCGATGACGGCAGCGCCCGCGAATCGGAAGTGCTGATGGACTTCGACGATCTGGCGGTAATCAATCACGTTCCGCCGGCGGAAATGGGCGCCAATACGGTGCACCTGGTGCTGAAACCCGGTTACGAGGATGAGTTTGCGGCCGCGCTGCGCAACGATTCGCGGCTAAAAGTCGATCTCTACTCCGAGCAGGCTTTTTATGAACTTGCGGCCGGGGTCAGCAATCAGTTGCGGGGCCTTGGGCTGATCGTGGCGGGGATCCTCGCGATCGGCGCGCTCTTCGGCGCGATGAACACGATGTACTCGGCGGTGGCGCGGCGCAAACGCGAGGTCGGCACGCTTCGTGCGTTGGGATTCGGACGCGGCAACGTCCTGTCAGCTTTTATAGTGGAGAGCGCGGTGCTCGGTTTGTGCGGCGGCGTGCTCGGCGAGTTGCTGGCGTTGATCGTCGCCCACACGACAGGCCTCGAAAGCCGTCTGATGACCGTCGGCAACATCATGTTTTCTTTCAGCCTGCCACTTTCGGCGTTCGGATATGGATTGATCGCCGCGATCGCGATCGGCGTCCTGGGCGGACTGCTTCCCGCCTGGCAGGCGTCGCGACTCGACGTCATGGAAGCGCTGCGGGATTGAATGATCCGATGAAGTTCCTTGTGCTCATTCTGCGGAACATGCGGCGCCAGGCGAGGCGCTCGATTCTGACGATTCTGACAATCGCGATCGCAACGCTGGTATTTGCGATGCTGGTGTCGGTTCCGACTTCGATGGACCGTATCGTCGATCGCGTCAGCAAAAATCAGCGCTTGTTCGTCATCAATCGTGCCGGGCCGTGGAACATTCCCGCCAAGTATTGCCTCGATATCAAGAAACTCGCGCACGTAACGGGATGCGCGGCCGATCTCGACGAATTCATGCTCTATCGGAACGACTCCGACTGGATTGGGATGTCGGCGGCGGACGTCGAACTGCTAGACCTCAACCCCCTTGGCTCCGCCGCTGAAGCCATCGCGCGCTTCAAGGCGGATAAACGGTCGGTGGTGGTCGGCTACGAGGCCATGAGGCGTTACGGATGGCACGTCGGTCAGCAGATCATGTTGCGGAGCTCTTGGAACGGCCACCCGGTGAGCATGCCGTTCATTATCCAGGCGGTAGTTCCGGATGAGACTTATCCCAACCTCTTCCTGATGCGGCGGGACTACTTAATCGACACCTATAAAACCGTGGGAGTGAAAGACCCAGATAGTCGCGCGAGCCGGCTCATCGTCGCCGTGGACTCCCCGGAAAATTTCGGTCAGGTCGCACGCGTGATTGACGAAACCTATCGCAATTCCGACACCGAGACGCGAACTCAAACCGAGAGCGACTTTCTGACGAGCGCGCTGGCCAACGTCGGAAACATACGCGCGATCATCCTGAGCTTGATCATCGTAGTGCTGCTAACCGTCCTGATGATCTCTGGAAATTCGATGGCAATGACCGTGCGCGACCGCATACCCGAAGTGGCCCTGCTCCGCACGCTGGGCTTCGGCCGTTGGCGGATTGCATATCTGCTGTTCGGTGAAGCGATGATTCTGGGATTGATCGGAGGCGCGATGGGAGCGGTGGTGGCGCTCGCGCTCTTCGTCAACGGCACGGATCTCGGGAGCCTCACCAACGGCCTCGCATTGATCTCGGTCACGCCGATGGTCGCGCTGGTATCGTTCCTAACGGCGATCGCGGTCAGCGTGCTGAGCGGCACTATCCCGGTGTCGGGTGCGCTCAACACGGCTCCAGCGATCGCGTTACGAAAGATCGTATGAGGTCGCGGGGATCACTTGCCGCCGGCGACCGTCCCGACAATCGCGATCGCAAACGCCACGGCGCCGATGATCACCATCAGCGCGACGATCTGTGCGATCGCGTGCGCTGTCGACTGCTGGCTTTCTGAAATCGGCTGTTCGACGTGCGCGGAATGCGCCCCCGAATGGTATCCGCTGTGCGAGGTATAGTAGATGCCGGTGCCGGGAATTCCGACGGTCCTGCGAATTCCCTTGCTGCCGACAGTGACATGCGCGCCGCGCATCCCAACTGTCAGGCTCGGCCCCGACTTCGAAAGGTTGACCGACAGTCCCGGAAAGATCGACATGCGCCGATAAAATCTGAAGTTACCCATCGCCCCCGCCCCTCCGTCTTATGCTCCGCCGCGGCGCGATCGAAAAAATTCGCGCATCAACTCCGCGCACTCGGACTCCATCACGCCGCCGACCACTTCGAATCGATGGTTTAATCGGCCGTCGCGACCGATATCGTACACCGAGCCGAGCGCACCCGCCTTGTCGTCGCGCGCACCGTAAACGACGCGCGCTATCCGCGCATTCAGCATCGCACCGACGCACATCACGCACGGCTCGAGCGTGACGTAGATCGACAGCGTCGTCAGCCGGTACGTTTTGAGGGTCGAAGCAGCAGCGCGGATTGCCAGGATTTCCGCGTGCGCGGTAGGGTCGACGAGCCCGATCGGCCGGTTGTGCCCCGCACCGACGATTTGCCCGTCCGCTACCGCGACCGCGCCCACCGGCACTTCACCCTCAGCCTCGGCGCGACGGGCTTCGGCAATCGCCGCCGCCATAAGCTGCAAGTGTTCCGCAGTCGTCATCCACTTTTCAGATTGACATTGGCGACACTCCGCACCAAGATCGGCGTGGGAGTCGGCGACATGAAAAAACTGATTACGATTGCGATTTTCCTGGCCTTCGCTGCGGCGAGCACCACCTTTGCCGGTACTCGCGTCAACATCAAGGATAGCGAGGAAGCCGCGGCGGAAGCGGACATGCACGCACGCTACGATCATCCCAAGACGCAGGTCGTGCCTAACGACCAACTTCAAGTCGTCGTCACGCGCGACGTCATCATGCATTCGTGCTGCATGCCGCCGAACCTGGTGGTCTCTGGAAAAATCACCAACATAGGAGACAAGCCGATTGACTACGTCCGCCTTCATTTTGCGTTCGAGGACAAGACCGGCAAAGTCCTTCATGGCGAGAGTCTTTACAACCACCACGCCGAGAGCCTCTCGGACGATCCATACGTCCAGAAAATCCTGAACGAGAAACCGCACTACGATCCAATCCTGCCGGGCCAGAGCGACACGTTCGGATTTTCGATTTCATGCACCGAGTTGCCGGTGTTCTCGAAGGTCGAGCTGTTTTCCAACGACATCAAACAGTAGCGCGGCACTTCCCTCCGGTTCCCCTTCCCGCTCCTGAAGGGGTTAGTTGATCATGCGTTAGACGCACCCGGATGGATAAAAGCCGAACAGTTCTCTGCTACGCACGTCATTTAGCCATCGAACCTGAGAGCAAGGTAGCGCGCCGCGCGCAACTTTGCTCTTCACGCTGGGTGCAGGGGTCACCCTGCCGCCAGCCGCGCAGGCGATTCTTGCGTTATTTCTCATTACCACTTTCTTGATAGGTTGCCGGAATGTCTTTTAAGACGTCTCGCCGGAAGTCGGGGCCCTGATGCCTGACATCGGCGCAATCCAACCGACCGCGCTCAAGGCCCGCCTCGATAGCGGCGAAAATGTCTTCATCCTTGACGTCCGCGAAGCCTTCGAAATTTTCCTGGCCCCATTTCCTGGCGCGACTCATATCCCGATGGGCGACATCCCGTCGCGCCTGACCGAGCTCGATCCCGACCGCGAGACCGTCGTCGTATGCCATCACGGCGTCCGCAGCGCGCAGGTCGCGATGTACCTGGCGCGGATGGGTTTCGAGCACGTGCTGAATCTTTCGGGCGGTATCGACGCGTGGTCGGAGGATGCGGACCCAACCACGCCTCGCTATTGATTGAAGGCTACAAAAGATCTTCGAGCGCGGCACTCGTTGCTGTTGGCGTGGCCGTGGAGTAACTAGCAAATTGCGCCGGGGAACCCGCCCGGTTCCCCAATCAATCGCTGGGAGAATTCCCATGGCAGAATTGGGTACCGCGGAAGCGGCGTCGGCGGCGAGGCTGCTCGAACTGATCTTTATCCAGCGTATTTCGCAATCGATCTACGTGGCTGCGGCCTTGGGAATTGCCGATTTGATCGCCGATGAGCCCAAAAGCGCCGAGCAATTGGCGAAGGCCACCGGCGTTCAAGCGGCGTCGCTGCGCCGCATCATGCGCACGCTGACAGGTTTCGGAGTGTTTGCTCAGGACGGCTCCGATCGCTTCGCGCTGACTCCAATCGGCGAATTCCTCAAAGCAGACGTCACCGGTTCCTTGCACCCCGCCGCGCTCTTCTTCGGCGGCGAGGACGGAGCGCAGACCGAGGGACTGCTGCTGCATTGCGTCAAGACCGGTGAGCCCGCCTACGAAAAGCTGTTCGGCAAAACCGACGCATTGTTCGATCGCTTCCAGAAAGATCCGGTAGCGGCCGCGCTGTTCAACGCCACCATGACCTCCTTCTCGACCCTGCATCTGACCGGGCTGCTGGATGCCTACGACTTCTCCGGGATCAACCGGCTGGTCGACGTGGGCGGAGGTCACGGCAGGAATCTTGCGGAGATTCTGAAGCGGCATCCAAAGATGCGCGGCGTGCTGTTCGACATGCCGCATGCGTTCGAAGGCGGCCAGCAGACCATCGCTCAGGCCGGACTCAGCGATCGCTGCGAAGTCGTCTCCGGGGATTTCTTCAAGTCTGTTCCGAGCGGCGCGGACGGATATCTTATATCGCGCGTGATCCACGATTGGGACGACGAAAAAGCGATCGCGATCCTGAAAGTAGTGCGCAGAGCGATCGCGCCCGACGGCCGGCTGATGTTGCTGGAGACCATGCTGAGGCCGGGCCAACGTTCGTTGTATCCCCTCCTCTCCGACCTCAACATGATGCTTCGCACCGGCGGCTGCGAGCGCACTGAAGAGGAATATCGATCCATTTATCGAGCGGCGGGATTCGAGCTGACCAGGACGGTGGAAACCATCTCGCCAACCGGGGCGACCGTGGTCGAGGGGAAGCCGGCGTAACATTTGGCGCTACTAACCTGCAGACCGACGCGCAATAATGCGCAATGAAATTCTTGCGATGACCTACCTCGCTGCCGCAATCCAAATGACCGCCGGCCCCGACAAGCCGGCCAACCTCGAGCGCGCCGAGCGACTCGTCCGTGGCGGTGCGGCTCGCGGCGCGAACCTGGTCGCGCTGCCCGAGGTCTTTAACTGGCGCGGCAAGCGGAACGAGCAGGCGGCTGCGGCAGAAACGCTCGACGGGCAAACGCTAACGTTGATGTCGCGGCTGGCGCGCGAGCTGCAAATTCACCTCGTCGCTGGATCGATCACCGAGCAGGCCGCAGGCGACTTGCGATGCTACAACACGTCCGCGCTGATCGGCCCCGACGGCGGCCGAATCGCGGTGTATCGCAAGATTCATCTCTTCGACGTCGATCTTCCCGGCCGCGTGACGGTGCGCGAATCGGACGCCAAGCTCGCCGGCGCCGACGTCGTCACCGCCGCAACTCCGCTTGGCGCAATAGGGCTGAGTATCTGTTACGACCTGCGCTTCCCCGAACTCTATCGCCGGCTTACGTTTGCCGGCGCGCAGATTATCTCGGTGCCGAGCGCGTTCACATTTCCGACCGGCGAGGCGCACTGGGAGCCGCTGATTCGAGCTCGCGCAATCGAGAATCAGGCGTACGTGATCGCGCCCGCGCAGTTCGGTCCAAACATTTACGGCTACAGCGACTACGGCAATTCGATGATCGTCGATCCTTGGGGACGTGTGCTCGCGCGCGCAGCGGATCAGGAAGGCGTCGTCGTCGCGCCAATCGATCTCGAATACCAGGACCGCGTCCGCCACGAACTGCCGGCATTGAAACACGCTCGCCTGCAAGGAGATCGCTCGTGAAGCTACAGAGGATCGCGTGAACCAGCTCGCACCAGCGCCTCGGCTTTCTGGCCGACGGACGCTTCGGCTTCACCGGCAAAATCGCTGACGCCTCTGAATGTGAAGCCGCCGGCGGCCACCTGCTCAAGCAGGCATTCGGCTGGATGGTCCACGTCTATCCGTTCAACGGCGACGACCTGAAAGTAGCCTTCGGCATGTCGTCCCAAAACCTGCGCCGAACTGATTTGCCTGCGGTTGCTCCCCTTCCCTCGTCGAGTGAAGGGGCCGGGGGTTAGGTTCCTGCAGGCGTCCCGCATCGCTGCGTGCAAAATTCCCTTGACGGCGCACGCCTGCGCGGGCTAATCAGGCTTCGCAGCGACGCTCTCCGCGGTCCGTGACACCCCGCTCTATCGCGGCTAGTATCTTTTACGCTCAAACGCGCGCGCTCGAAGGATTTCGTCATGGCTGATGGACCGCTGGTTGGTTTTCGCATCCTTGATCTGACCGCCGTCATTTCGGGACCATTCTGCACACAGTTGCTCGGCGACCTCGGCGCCGACGTCATCAAGATCGAACCGCCCGAAGGCGACTCGATGCGCCGTAACGTCGGCCCGCAGCGCGGCGGCCTCACTGCGGCCTTCCTGAACTTCAACCGCAACAAGCGCAGCATCGTGATCGATATCAAAAAGGAACACGGCCGTGACCTCGTCCGCCGGCTCGCGGTGAAAGCCGATGCGCTCGTCGAGAACAATCGCCCCGGCGTCGCCGACCGCCTCGGAATCGGCTACCCCGACATTCGCCGCGCGAATCCCAAGGTTGTCTATTGCTCGATCTGTGGCTTTCCGCCCAAGGGCCGCCTCGCGAATTTTCCCGCCTACGATCCCGTCATCCAGGGCTACTCCGGCATGGCGTACGTTCAGGGCCTCAAGGCCGGACAGCCGACCGCGGTCAAGATGGCGTTGGCGGACAAAGTAAGCGGGATGACCGCGGCGCTTGCGGTCGTGAGCGCCTTGCACGCGGCGCGCGCTCGCGGCGTCGGCCAGTACATCAAGGTCCCGATGCTCGAGGCGATGATGGCGTTCACCGCCAACGATTCGATTTACGGCTACACGCTGCTTCCGGAAGACGAGTTCAAGCATCTCGCGCCCAAAAGCACCACGCTCGATCCTTTCAAGACCAAAGACGGATGGCTCACGATCGCGCCGTTCACCGACGCGCAATCAAAGCGCCTGGCCGATGCTGTCGGGCATCCCGAATTCTGGCCGGAGACGACGGATCGCGCCGAGCGCGGACGCAATTTCATGCGCGGGCTTGCCAAGCTTTTCCCGGAAAAGAACACCGCCGAATGGCTCCCGGTGCTCGAAGCGGCAGACATCCCATGCGGCCCGGTCCACAACTACGAAACTCTGCTGCAGGATCCGGAAATCGTCGAGAACGAAAGCTTCTCGGTCTACGATCATCCCACCGCGGGTAAGGTGCGCGCGGTGAGTCCCGGCGCTCGCTTCTCGGAAACCCCGATGAAGATGTGGCATGTGCCGCCCAAGCTCGGCGAACACACGGACGAAATTTTGCGCGAAGCCGGAATCGAACGCAGCCAGATCGATGAACTTCGCGCCGCTAAGGTGATTGTCTAGCAGCGGACAAGACGGCTCGACTAGGCAGCTACGGATACGCGGCTCAGTTTCAGCAAACGCCGCTCCCAGCCGGAGGGGGAGTCTTCAAGCATGAGCGGTTCAAGCTCTGGCCGAGACTCGATTCAGAAGGCAATGAGCATTCCGTAGAGTTGCCGGAGTTCGAGCAGACCGTGCAGTCTTGGGACACGGCGCTCACAGCTAGGGGACCAACTCGTACACCGTCTGCACGACCTGGGGAGTCTGGAAACTCGGTTACTTCCTGCTGGACGTTTGGCGCCAGCACGTCGAGTTTCCCGACATGATGCACGCCTTGCATGGTCTGGCAGCACAATGGCGGCCGCACGCAATCCTGGTCGAAAACAAATCATCGGGACAGTCCGCCATACAGTAATTGCAGCGTTCCACGTCGCCGGTCATCGCAGTCAATGTGGATACGGATAAGACCGCGCGCTCGGGCTGCCGCACCAAAAGCGGAAACAGGGAAGATCTGGATCCTACGCCACGCTTCATGGGCAAGATTGTATCTCGATGAGCTCTGCAACTTTCCGAAGGCTGAGTTTAACGACCAGGTCGACAGCACGACCCAGTTTTTAAACTGGATTCATGAACCCTCGTTCGGGCTGATGGCCGTCTACAAAGCAGAGAATCAAAAAGTTCGGTTGGACAAGATTCTACGTGGGGAACTATTCGGTATTTGATTCCCGGGATGCCGGGATCTGCGGTCTATATCTGCGAGCGCGAAAGTTGCGGCAAGGAGCTGATCCATAACGGGCCATCCATAGTACAGTCTCGCGGCTTGAGGTTTTGCAGCCAAGAGCATGCGTGGTAATTGTCAGTCGGGCTTGCTTCTATCACTGCAAGGTAAACCCGCAAACTCGCGGGACCGTACGGCTACGCGGGCTTGAGCCGCGTGGTGAACAGCGATCCACTACGCATCCTCGGGAGGGGAACCAGAGAGACGTCGTAAACATAGTCGCTTCGGTTGCTTTCATTTAAAGGCTCGGTTCGATGTTGACGATCAACGAAATCCTCTCGCTCGAAGGCCGATTTGGTGGAGATCTTAGCACGGCGTTCTTGTATTCGATCTCGATCCCGCAGTCGAGTTTTATAGGAGTTTCGCCGCTCCTTTTGATAGGGCGGCAAAGAATAAGCATCGACACTTTCCCGACGATGCAATTTAATGACTCTTAAAAAATTTAGGGCTCATTTCCTAAAGAGTGCTTAACACAACGTTAACTGCTTCTTTCTTATTGTCGGCAAAAGTTTTCGTTGACGTTAAGCTGCCAACTTGATACGGAATAATTACAACGAGGTATCAGAAAGCAGAGAACCCACAGGCGACCCTGGACATCAGATATGATCGCCCAGGTGCACTTCCAAGTGGTGCGCTCCTAAATCAAGCGGGGCACCGCGGAGCCATCGATCGGCGAAGCTAAAACAAAGGTGCGGCATTCTTGTCGCTCTCAATCGAAATTAGCTGGGCTGTGGCGCATTCTAACAGCCTACAACGTGGGCTACCTTTTCCCGCGGTGGTGCGGTTCGTCTGCATAGCGACACTTAGGGATAAGTCCGACGGTTGTTAGCTAGAGAAACGGCCTAGGAGGTTCGAAAGTCCACTCTAAAGCTGACCGACTCCGGTGCAAAACTAACCACAGGCTGAGAAGAATAGTGGGCTGTTGGTATGGGAACGAAATCTGAACGGATTGAAAACACGAATTCCGGCTAAGGAGAAAAGCGATGTCTACAAACATTCCCTCGGTTCGCATAAGCCCAGACAACGCAACTGTCCTAAGCCAGTTAGGACTTCTGAAGGATCTTGCGGGCAATTGGCACGGGCACGGGTTTAATCTCGTGGCCCGGCCTGCTTTTCAGATCGGTCCCACGGTCAACCTATTTCTTGAACTCAATCAAACCGAGGAGACTCTAAAATTCGACCCGATTTCGTCGTCGATTCCCAATCGAGGAACCTTTCAGGATGACCTCGAACTATTTGGATTGACCTATCTGCAGAAGATCAGTGATGCGACAACAGGCGGAGCGCTTCATATTGAGCCTGGCATCTGGGTAACGCATAAGCCAACAACAGAACCCCCGGAGAATCCGCCTTCTGGAGGACAAATTGTTGCCCGCATGGGCTCGATTCCCCATGGTAACGCTTTGCTGGCCGGAGGTTCTGCCGTAAGTTTCACAGGACCTCCGACACTCGGAGCTCCTTCCGGCGCTGGCACGCCAGCTTTCTCGATCTTTCCTTCATTCAACAGCACTCCCATTCCAGTTCCTGTGCCGCCGGCGCCAACAGTCATTCGTGCAGCCGGGACATCCGAATTTGCGTCAATAGCGGGGGGCGGTTTCACGCAATACACTCTTACTAACGCGGCATCCGTCACCAATCCGAGGACACCCTTCGGGAATACTCCCGCCATCCCTCTACCCGCCAATATTATTGGCGTTCCAATGCAGGACGTGGTCAACGATCCCATTCAGCTTCTTCAGCAGGTTATCAAGAACCAGGTTGCCGATGGACATACATTTGAAGGGACAGTGCTCAACATCGCAACAATCTCACCCATTGAATTCGCCACAACGCCGCCTCCACCTACCACAACACCCCCTACCACGAATGCGCCACTCGGTCCGACCGTATCGGTTTCCGTTGCGGATGCTTCGGGCGGTGCCGAGAACCTCCCGTTCGTGGTAGCCAATGCGGACGCGGTGTTGGTTTACGCAACCTTTTGGATCGAGAAGGTTACGCCCAAGAGTGGTCCGCATTTCATGCAGCTCCAATACGCGCAGATGGTCCTCTTGAACTTCCCCGCAAATGGGATACCTGCGCCCGCTGCCCTTCCGCCGCCTGCTTCGGATCAAGGAAAACTAAACTTCAGCTGGCCACACGTGTCGGTCGCGACGCTTCGAAAGACTTTCGGCTAAGCTAAGCTGCGATCGCACTATTAGCAGCAAAGAGCGGGGGGGTGTGATTTAAACTGGAGAGGAGTTTGCATCAGACTGCGTCGTCCGCCATTCATCGAAGCCAACGTCGCGATCGTCAAGCAGGTCGAAGCCATGGTCGCCAAGACCCTCGAGAGATATGGCCGGCTGGACTGCGCCTTCAACAACGTAGGTATCGAGGGCGAGTATGACTGTGAGTAATCTCCGACCCGCCGTCGGTGAACTGTGTCTTCAAGAGAGACTCGACAGCCTCCGCGCGAGTTGTGCGAACAATGACGATTTGGTGGGCGAGCTGGAGAGATTTGTGCGCAACGCGCCCGACGATCAGATCGTGCGGATCAATCCGATCCAGTATGCGGCCGATCATGGGCGCGATGAAGCTCGAAGCGCGACGTGCGCACGGCTTTCGAGACAGTAAATCCGATTTCGACGAAATCGCTCAGATCGGCATCGCGGTTGACCAGGCAGGTTTTGCAGAAAGAGTGCTCGTCAGCCGCATTCAACGTGTGAAAGCTTTCGATGACCGACCCGCAGCCGCGGCACGCATAAAGCCCATGGTGAGTAGACCCGCTCTGGCGCATGCAGAAACAGATCAATGACTTGGCCCTCGCCAGGGACGGCACCAAAGCGCGCGATTTTTATTGGCGCCACAACGAGTTTCTCGCCTACGTCGAACCCGGCGACACCAAAACGTTACCGGTCAACCTGGTGCTGGATTTTTCAGTTTACGGTACGGTCCGGAGTTTATCGTAGATCCTGCGTCGGACAATCGCGTTGATCGGATCGATATCACAGAGCGTGATGGCCGGCCGGCCGAGTATATGCAGACGGTGGCGCCGGGAATGTTGACATACAATCTGACTAACGCCAGACCGGCTCGCATCATCGCGTCCGCGATCAGCATCACTGCGGCCGAACGCAGGACCTTGAGCGCGAAACCACCGGGCTTCAAGCTGGGAGGCTTCCTGTCGGGTTCGCGCCTTTTGTCGACGCAGACATTTCTGGATCTCTTCCCGTCGGAAACGGTGATGAGTGCGGGCGGCCTGGCGGTCAAACGGGTGGCAGTGCTGTTCACCGACATCAAAGGCTCGACGGCGCTCTATGACCGTATCGGGGACATGAAGGCGTTCAACCTGGTGCGCCAGCATTTCGGCGTGTTGCGCGATGTTATCGCGGCGAACCATGGCGCACTGGTCAAGACGATTGGCGACGCGGTCATGGCGAGCTTTCACGAACCGACGGACGCCATTCGTGCCGCACTGGAGATGCTTGCGCAGATCAGGCGCTTCAACGATAGCGCGGGCCAGGAACTGATCACGCTGAAAATTGGTGCGCATTTCGGGGAATGCCTTGCGGTGACGTTGAACCAGCGGCTCGATTATTTCGGGCGGACAGTCAACCTGGCGGCGCGCGTGCAGGGTCTGGCCGCGGAGAACGAGATTTATCTGAGCGATGAGCTGTACCGCTTACCCGGCGCGGCGAACTTGCTGTCGGGTATGCAGTGCGACGCGCAGACCGTCCACGTCAAAGGCATCGAGCGCGAGATCGCCGTTCACGCATTGCGTGCCTGACACCAAGGGCCGCCCGGACACTACTCAATACAGCGAGAGGACAAAGGGTCAGCTTGAAAAGATACGCCCTAGATAATCGTGAAAGGCGCTCGCCGTTGCGGGCTCGCTACGGTAGCCCACGTAGCCGTCGGGACGGATGAGGTACATACATTCGGTTTCGGCGCCATAGCGGTAGTGGAGCGAGCGTTCGGGATCGAGGATGAGGTGTCCATGGAAGTTCGGGTTCGAAGGAACGCTGCCCGCATCGATGGCTACGAAGTAGACCTTGATCAGGTCGTCGAGACGGCTCTCGACCGACTGAGCCAACTCTGCCAGCCGATGCCACGACTTAGCTTCATGGGAGGCGCCCGGGAACAGAAGCAAAGTGTGCTTTGGCCCGCGCAGCAACTCGAATAGAGTCGTGCGGCGGTCGTCGTGCAGCAAGGGCCTGGCGTCGGGCGCCTCCTCACCCGGGCGTGGGCCGGCAGTGAAGCGGGTCTTTCCAAGATGGCTGCCTTCGTGCTGATGGCAAATCGGACTCTTCGTATAATTCAGGTCCAACTGCTCGAGGTGTCGTGCCATGCGCTTGG
Source organism: uncultured delta proteobacterium (assembly GCA_963850125.1). Classification (GTDB taxonomy): domain Bacteria; phylum Desulfobacterota; class Binatia; order Binatales; family Binataceae; genus Binatus. The sequence goes on from CAWKKB010000011.1 coordinate 545,823, forward strand.
CGACCTCCGGTGGCACGACCATATTGATGTACATTTGCTGCCGTTGTTCAGGTGAGAGCTTGCTGAACGCTTCGAAGCGGTCGGTCAGCATCTTGGTGGTGGTGAGCACGTCCTCGGCAACCGGCCGCCGCTCCTTCTCGTAGCTGTCGAGCAGATCCGCCGGCGCACGGCCACGATGGACCAGCGCCAGCTTCCAGGCCAGGTTGTACGCGTCCTGGATGCCGGTATTCATGCCCTGTCCGCCCATCGGACTGTGGATATGCACCGCGTCACCGGCCAGAAAGATGCGTTCGTGGCGGTAATGGCTCGCGGCGCGATAGTTAATACGGAAGTAGGCCAGCCAGCGCGGGTCGCTGATGCGGATGCCGGCCGGTCCTCGTTCGGACACGATTGCCTGCACATCTTGCAGGCTGGGCTGCTCTTTGACCGCATCGTGTTGCGTCGGCAGGTCAGCTGCAACTAACCACCGCCGGTTCGGCAGCGGAAAGAAGAAGAGCAGTCCACGATCGGTCATGAAGGAGTGAATTTCGTCGTGGGCAAGCGCGCCTTCGATGAGCACATCGGCGAGGCAATACTGATGCAGGTCTTCCTTGCCCGGAAAGTGAATGTGGTTCAGGTGGCGTACCCGGCTGTGAGCCCCGTCGCAGCCGAGGAGCCACGGAGTCTCAACCACTTCGTCAGAGTTACCGTGCCGGATTGTGGCAGAGACCGCGTCGGGCTGCGAGGAAATCACCACGAGTTCGCTCTCACGCTCGACCTGGATGTGGTAAGTGCGGAGCAGACGCTCCAGGGCCGTTTCCGTTTTGCACTGCTCGATGTTTACGCTGAAGGGATATGGGCTATCGATTTCGTCGCCGCTGGAGTGCATGAAGCGCTCGCCGTTGGCGTACTGGCTCATGCCCAGCACCTTGTGACCCTGGATAAGAATCTCGTCGACGATGCCGAGGTCGTGAAAAATCTCGAGCGTCCGTGCGTGGACGGAGCATGCGCGACAATGCGGATTGATGCCGGACTGCTGGTCGATGATGCGGACCGGCGCGCCATGGCGAGCCAGTTCACAAGCCATCGCGAGCCCGGTCGTGCCGGCGCCGACGATCAAGATCGGTGAAGTATTAGCCATACGCGTAGATTCTCCGGAAGTAATCGAGGCGAGGTAGATTATGCTTGTGCTCCCCGAAAACTCCAACCATAGAAAGCGCGGAACATCGCGGCTGTCGTAGCGGGCTACCTGTGCAATTCAAATTTGTGTTATCGATTCGTTCCGAACTCGCGGCGGAATCGTCGTCGCGGCGCGCTCCTTGAAGGAAGGATCATCATGACGTCGCAGACCATTGAGATAGACGAGATGGTTTCGCTCGAGCGGGGAGAGATTGATCGCCGCATCTACAGCGATCCTGCGATCTTCGAACTCGAGATGGAACGGATCTTCGCCCGTTCGTGGCTGTTCCTGTGTCACGAGACACAGATCCCCGAGCCGGGTGATTTTTTCCAATCAGTCATGGGCCGCGACAATGTGCTGGTAGTGCGACAGAAGGATCGCACGATCAAAGCCATGCTGAACACCTGCGCGCATCGGGGTAACGCCGTCTGTCGCGCTGAGGAAGGCAACGCCAAGAGTTTCCTGTGCACCTACCACGGGTGGTCATATGGTATCGACGGAAAACTTCTCGGCGTGCCGGGATTCAAAACCTTCTATGACGGTCAGCTCGACAAATCGCGGCACGGGCTGGCGCAAGTGGCGCAAGTCGCCAGCTACAAGGGATTCGTATTCGGTACGCACGACGTTAGCGCACCGCCGCTGGAGCACTTCCTGGGCGCTACCGGGCGGCTCGGACTCAATCTGATTGCAGCGCGCGGAGATATGGTGGTCGTACCCGGCGTTCAGAAGTTCGTCATCGATTGCAACTGGAAAATCGCCGTCGACAACCTCTTCGATTGGTATCATCCGCAAGTCACCCATGCGTCGGCATTCCAGTCCGGCGCGCTCGGTCCGGCGCGTATAGGTGGCCGCGCGAATGAAGAGATCGATATGGCCGGCGTCAACATGGACAACGGCGCCGCCCTCGACATGCCTGTTACGGGAATCAGCGGAACGAAATTCGACCAGGTGGTCGTACTCGGCGAGTATGGCCATGCGATCGGCGGTCCCACCGCATCTTCTCTGGGCAATCCCGAGTTCGACAAATCCTGGCGTTCCACGCCCCAGGCGCTGGCGGCTCTAGGACCGGTCGGATTGGAAGTTGGAGGGCATCCGAATATCTTTCCGACCGCATGGGTGACCTCGGCGGTCGGACAGCTATCACTACGAATACCGCGCGGCCCGAGTCAGACCGAGATCTGGTGGTTCACCTTGATCGATCGCAACCTGCCGCGGGAAACGCGCGACTTCATGATTTCAATCGCATGCCGCGTTTTCGGACCGGCTGGCGTGCTCGAGCAGGATGACGGCGAGAACTGGTCGCAGGCGACGGCGCAGACGCGTGGCGTCGCGAGCAGAAGGATCAAGCATCAACTCACCATGGGTCTGGGCCGGGGAAAGATCATCAAGGAGGGCGGACTCGCACGCATCGAGGGACTCACCAGCGAGCACGGCCAGTTGTGGACGTATCATTCGTGGGCGCAATGGATGAAGGGTCTCGGGTGGGACGAGCTGCTCAAGGCGACCACGCCGGGCGAGTATATCTAGCGAGCCATATAGATGTCCGCTGACACAGGCTTGCGTCCGAGCGAGGACCGAATAGCGGAGATGGTCCGCCAGTACGAGGTCGAGCGCTTCTACTACGACGAAGCGGCGTTGCTCGATGCGCATCGATACGACGAGTGGCTCGCGCTGTTCAGCGACGACGCGCACTACTTTATGCCGATCCGGCGCACTCGCATGCAACGCGAGCTGAACAAGGAATTCACGCAACCCGGTGAGATGGCTTTCTTCCATGACGACAAGACTCTCCTCGCCGGACGGGTGGCGAAGCTCAAGTCGGGGCGTTCGTGGGCGGAAGATCCACCATCGCGCACGCGTCATCTGATCACCAATGTAAGAGTTATTCGCGACAACGGCCGCGAGCTCGAAGTCGAGTCGAACTTCCACGTCTACCGCACCCGGCTTAACTCGGAGGAGAGTTCGTGGATCGGATCGCGGCGAGACCTGCTGCGGCGGGCCGAGGGATCGTTCCAAATAGCGGATCGCAAGATTTTTCTGGAGCAAACGGTGTTGCTCTCGCGCAACCTGAGCAATTTTTTCTGAAATGGGCTGGCTGGAAAACAAAGTAGCGCTCGTAACGGGCGGCGCATCGGGGCTTGGACGCGCAATCGTCGAGCGATTTGTCGACGAGGGTGCACGAGTCGCAATCCTGGACCGAGCGCGCGAGCGCACCGAGGACCTAGCCAAGCAGATCGGCGATCGCGTCATGCCTATCGTCGGCGACGTCACCGTGCTGAGCGACAATCAGCGAGCCGTTGCGGAGACCGTCGGGAAGTTCGGGCAACTCGACTGCTTCGTGGGCAACGCGGGAATCTGGGACTTCTCGATTTCGCTTGCGGCATTGCCCGACGATCGAATCGGCGCGGCCTTCGACGAACTGTTCGGCGTGAACGTGAAAGGCTATCTGCTCGGCGCGAAGGCAGCTTACCGCGAACTCGCGAAGACGAGCGGCTGTATCATCTATACCGTCTCCAACGCCGGATTTTATCCATGCGGTGGCGGTCCTCTATATACGGCTTCGAAGCACGCCGTGGTCGGGTTGATCCGCCAGCTGGCCTATGAGCTGGCGCCGAAGATTCGTGTAAACGGCGTGGCGCCCGGCGCGATTCCAACTGACTTGCGTGGCCCTCGCTCGCTCGACATGGGAGAACAATCGATCGCGGCGGTGCCACTTAAGGCGGCGGTCGAGCGCGGAATTCCGCTGGGCAAGCTGCCCGAGCCGCGCGACTACACCGGATCGTATGTCCTGCTGGCGTCGGCGGAGAATTCTTCCACCGCGACCGGTGGCGTAATCCTTTGCGAAGGCGGAATCGGCATCAGAGGTTTCACCGATGCGGCCGGCGGCCGGAACCTGTAACGGACGCAACTGTGCGGGAATCGTCGATCTAACCAAGCCGAACACGTAACTCAGACCAGCGTTTGGTACTCAGGTTTATAGAGGTGCTGCTGGATGAAGGTTGCGATGTCGGCCGGACGATCAACGCGGGCCAGGTTGCGCGCGAAGATCACTTCCGCCACGTGCTCGGCCGCATGTAACTCCGTGTTCAATATTGCTGATTGAGGAGGATAGATCAGGCCTACATCGAGTTCGGCTTGAGTAACCTGATCCGCTACCGCGCGAGCCGCAGCTATGAACATCTCATCCGTCACTCGCTTTGCTTTGGTCGCGTAGACCGCCAGGCCTATTGCGGGAAAGATGTACACGTTGTTTCCCTGCCCGGGCACGAACGTTCGGTCCCCGAATCGCACCGGAGGAAATGGACTCCCACTGGCGAAAATCGCGCGGCCTTCCGACCAGCGGTAGGCCTCCTCCGCCGTGCATTCCAGATGCGAGGTAGGATTCGAGTAGGGGAAGATGATAGGACGTCGGTTTAGCTTCGCCATCGCCTCTATCACCCGCTGATTGAAGGCTTTTGGCACGGTGCTGACACCTATGATAGCGATTGGCTTGATCGACTCAATTGCTTCGACGAAGTCCTTGGTCGGCGCGTGTGAGTGTGCATAGGGTTTCTGGAAATCAAGCAGGTCCTTGCGCGCGGATTCGAGCAGTCCGTTCACGTCGAACATCCAGATCCTGGCGCGCGCTTGTTCGAGTGACAGCCCTTCCGACACCATCACCTGCACCAGCATATCGGCTATGCCAATTCCGGCCGAGCCCGCCCCGAGAAACAGGAATTTTTGTTCAGAGAGTTTGCCGCCAACGATACGCATCGCGCAAAGCAGTCCGGCCAAGGCCACTGCCGCAGTGCCCTGCATGTCGTCGTTGAAGCAGCAAACCTTGTCGCGATAACGATTAAGCAAACGGACTGCGTCGACTCCCGCCCAATCCTCGAACTGGATACAGCAGTTCGGAAACTCCTCCTGCACGGCAGTGACGAATTCCTCGACGAACTCGTCTAGCTCCGGGACTGCGGGGCGCGTCCGGCGAAGTCCTAGATAGAGCGGATCGCGCAGGAGCGTCTCATTGTTAGTTCCACAATCCATGAGGATGGGTAGTGAGTACTGGGGCGGGATGCCGGCGCATGCGGTGTATAGCGCGAGCTTTCCGATTGGGATGCCCATCCCGTTAGCGCCCAGGTCGCCCAGCCCTAGAATTCGCTCACCGCTGGTAACGACGATAAAGCGCACATCCTGCCTGGGCCAGTTCCTGAGTATTTGACGAACGCGGCCTTTGCGCTTGATCGACAGGTAGAGACCTTTGGGGCGACGCATGATGTGGCCAAACTGCAAGCAGGCCTCGCCGACCGTGGGCGTGTAGACCAGGGGCAGGAATTGCGCCGGGTCAGACATCAGCACGCGATAAAAGAGGGTTTCGTCCGTATCCTGCAGTTGCGACAAGTAGATGTACTTTTCCAGATCGTTAGGTTTTTTCGCCAACTGAAGGTGCACCCGTTGGAGCTGGGTATCTTCGGTATCGATCCCTTCGGGTAGGAGGCCGAGCAATCCCAGCGCCTCGCGCTCAGCCTCAGTGAAGGCGGTGGATTTGTTCAGTTGCGGATCGCGCAGAAGCGCCAACCCGTGCGGTATGTCTGTCACGTCACCAGCCTCCTTCGTTGATGAGTTAACGTACGACGTTGACCGGATGTCCGTCCAGAAATGCGCGCAGGTTGGCGGCAGCGATATCGAGTAGCCGCGTCCGTGCTTCCTTGGTTGCCCACGCTATGTGCGGCGTCACGATGCAATTTTTCGCTCGTAACAGTGGATTGTCCAGGGAAGGCGGTTCGCTCGAAAGCACGTCAACCGCAGCGCCAGCCAGGCGCCCGTTGTTGAGCGCATCAGCCAGCTCCTGTTCCACGATCAACGGGCCACGCGACGGATTGATCAGAAAGGCACTCGGTTTCATCAGAGCCAGGGACTTCGCGTTGATGATTCCCTGGGTTTGCGGGAGCAGTGGGCAGTTCAGACTTACGACATCGGCTTGCGTCAGCAGTTCATCGACCTCACACCATCGAAAGTTGGGCCAGTCGGGAACCGCGCTTCTGGTCTGATCGGCGGCGATTACCCGGAGTTCGAACGCCAGAGCTATCTCGGCGACGCGCCGGCCAATCCGGCCAAGGCCGATTATTCCGAAGGTCTTGCCCGCCAGCTCTACCAAGGGCGTCTTCCAGAAGCTGAAGTCCGCCGATCGCGACCATTCTCCGGCGCGCGTCGCCTCACTGTGAAGGCCAACGTGATAACACAGCTCCAGCAGCAGCGCGAAAGTGAGCTCGGCGACCGATGCCGTGCCGTAGGTCGGGATATTGGTGACCGTGATCCCGAGCTCGCGCGCCGCCTTGACGTCGACGACGTCGTACCCGGTGAACAGTACGCCGACGTAACGGGTCTTCTTGAGCTGCCGCAGGATTTGCGCCGACAGACGGGTCCTCATAGTCAGAACGATTTCCGCGTCGCGCGCCCGCTCGACGATCTGATCGTCCGCGGTACGGTCAAAGACCTGGAGCTCGCCAATCGCGCGCAACGGCTCCCAAGTCAAGTCGCCGGGATTCAACGCGTGACCATCGAGAACGACTATCTTCATGACGGCCATAAATGGTCTTCCTCCTTTCCGCATATTATGAGGCGTGAAAAACGACGGCACTGAGGTGGTGCGCTCGATTGTAGCCGGTGTATAAAGAACGAAATTCTCCTGATTGGCCAGACTTTCCCAGACGGTTAAAGGAAATTCCGATGCCACGCGCGACTCGGAGCGGTACCCCTCCCCCGGCTGGCTCCCGCTATGCGGCAACAGGTTCCCGCTCGCCGGTAAATGGGATTTTCCGCAAAGACGGCGAATATTGGACGCTCGGGTACGGCGGAAAGCCGTTTCGTCTCAAAGACACCAAGGGATTCGCCTACCTCGCCCATCTGCTGCGGCATCCTGGGACTGAATTCCACGTGTTCGACCTGGTCGGAGGTATCGCGGGCGGCGGCGATGACGAGGCTCAGAAGGAAGCGATTGATATCACCAAGCTCGAGGACGCGGGCGAGATGCTCGACGAGCAGACCAAGTCGTCCTATCGGCGCCGCCTTTCCGAATTGCGGGAGGAGCTCGAAGAAGCCAGGGAGCTGGGAAACGCGGACCGCGCGGAGAAAGCTGAGGCTGAGATCGATTCAATTACGGTCGAGATCTCGCGCGCCGTCGCACTGGGTGGACGTGGTCGCCGGGCCGGGTCGGCTTCGGACCGAGCTCGCCAGAGCGTCGCCAAGACGATCAAATCGGTACTGGAGAGAATCGCGCAGAGCGATGCCGCGCTGGGGGATATTCTCTCGAGATGCATCAAGACCGGGACCTTTTGTTCCTACCAGCCTAACCGGGACTTCCCGATCTCGTGGGAATTCGCAGGTTCTCCCATCGAGCCGGCAGAACAACCAACCGCGAGTGATGATCTCGCGCCGGTTCGTGCCGATCGTCCGGATGCTCCGCCCGTGGTGCTGGATGTTTCGCCGTTCTCGCTGGCGGAACGAACTGCTTTTGTGGGACGGGAATCGGAAGCTCGCGCGATTCGCGTGGCAATCGATCGCGCGCAGGCGGGCCACGGGTCGCTGGTGATGCTGTTCGATGGACCCGGCGTCGGCAAGTCTCGCCTGGCGATGCAGATGGCAGAGTACGCGTCGCGCAAGGGCTTCCGCTGCGCCGTCGGGCGCTGCTACGAAAGGGACGAACCGTATCCCTACCTTCCGTTCGCCGAGATCATCGAAACTAATCTGGCGCAGGCGCCCAGCCTGGAAGACTACCGTAAGCGGATGGGTGACAATGCGGCCGAACTGGCTCAGATAGCACCGAGCCTCCGGCAGATTTTTCCGGATATTCCGCCACCGATTGAACTGCCGCCTGCGCAGCAGCGCCGCTATCTTTTCCAGAGCGTTTCAGAATCGATGGGGCGCGCGGCTCGAATACGTTCGCAGTTGTTAATCCTCGAGGACTTGCACTGGGCCGACGAATCGACGTTGGCACTGTTGATTCATCTGGCCAATCGCGTAGCCCAATTGCCGGTTGTGATTATCGGGACCTACCGCAGCGGATATTCGGACGACAATCCGGCGTTGGTGCGGACTCTGGAAGAGTTGATTCGGCTTGGGGTCCGTCCGCAAAAGCTGAGCGGTCTGTCAAAGGAGGCCGTGGGGCAGATGTTACACGGCCTAAGCCAGCGCGACGCTCCGGAGAGCCTGGTAAGCCTCATCTTCGAGGAGAGCCAGGGATATCCGTTCTTCGTCGAAGAGGTTTACCGCCACCTGATCGAAGAGGGAAAAGTTTTCGATGCGGCCGGCCATTTTCGCGCTGATCTCAGACTCGACGAGAGCGACGTTCCGGAAAACGTGCGGTTGATCATCAGCCGCCGTCTCGAGCGCCTCGACGAGAATGAAAAGCGGGCGCTGGCGGCGGCCGCGGTGATCGGACGCAGCTTCAGCTTCAAACTTCTGACCGCGATCAGCCGGATCGACGTGGACGGACTTTTTGCCGTGGTCGAGAAGGCGCAGCAGATGGGAATAATCGTCCCGAGCTCCGAGGGCCCCGAGCGGCCGTTCACCTTCACTCATGAACTCGTGCGACAAACGCTGCTTGCCGGAATCGCCGCGCCCCGCCGACAGCAATTTCACGCAGCAGTGGCAGACGCGGTCACGAAGCTCTATCCCGATGCAATCGCGGAGCACGCCGGGTACATCGCCGATCACCTGGTCAAGGCGGGATCATTCGCTGACGAGCGCAGACTGGTCGATTATCTGACGATTGCCGGCCGCAACGCACTGGAGGCTGCCGCGTTTGACGAAGCACGGGCCAATTTTCGATCGGCACTGTCGCGTCAGGCAGCGATAGGTGTCAGGGAAAAGGCGGCGCTGTTAGCGAGCCTTGCGATGGCCGAGCAGGGTCTCGAGCGGTGGGACGCGGTATCTGCCAATCTCCGTGAGGCGCTCGACATCTACGTCAGCCTCGGCGATCGGGAAATGATCGGCAAGACCTTTACCGAGTTGACCGATGCCTTTTTCTTTGCCGGCCGGTTGCAGGAGACGGTCGAAACAGCGCGGCGCGGGCTCGACTACACTCAAGCAGATGTGAACGCTGACCGCGTGCGCTTGCTAGCTAGCCTGGGGCTCGCGAATGGAGCGGCCGGGGCCTATCAACAGGCGGATGAGGCGCTGCAAGATGGGTTGAAAATTGCCTCCCAGCTCTCTGATCCAAAGCTTGAGGCCAGAGTGCTTGGGGCCAGGTTGACGGTAAACTCGCTCTTCCTTCGGTTGAGGGAGGCTGCCGCAGACGGTTTTCGCTGCGAACAACTGGCCGGATCGGAAACGCCTCCCTGGCAGCGCTCCCTACAGCTGCGAGTTCTGCATCAGACATTGCTATACCTGGGACGCCAGGAAGAAGCCCTTAGAATCGTGGACGAGCTCGAACCATTGGCGCGGAAGATAGGGGATGCTTTCACGGCCGCGCGATGCCTCAGCACGCGAGCGTGGGCGGAATTTGGCCGGACGCCCGACCTCGCGAAACTTGAAACTGGCCTCGAGCAGGTGTCGAGATACGGCCAAGGTGAGCAGGCCGGCTTCTGGGCGGCTGTCTTCCGGGCGCAACTGAGTCTGCTGGATTTTTTTCGTGGAAACTGGGCAGGCGCTCTGTCGCTCGCGCAAGCGTCGTGCCGCATTGAAGTGGGAAGCGCGGTCGAGGGAATCGGCGTCGGTATGCTTTTTAGACTGATGGGTTATGCAGGCGATCGGGATGGCGCGCTGGCAATCCTCGAGGAAAAAAGCGCGCTCATGCCCCGCAGCGGTCAACCGAATGCCGCAGGTTCGTGGTGGATGCTCACGCTGGTGATCGAGGGTTTCGCTATGCTGAACGAGCGAGCGCGGGCTGCTGAGCTCTATCCGCTTGCGCGTGAGTTGATCAGCATCGGAGCCGTATCGCTATGGCCGATTTTGCGTTTCACACAGACGATCGCAGGTGTTGCCGCGTCAGCGGCGGGGGAGTGGGAAGCCGCTGAAGCGCACTTCAAGATCGCGCTGCAACAAGCCGAGGCTTTTCCCGATCGGCTCGAACAGGCAGAGATACGTCGCTTCCATGCAATGATGTTGATCGATCGAGCCGCCGCGGGTGATCGTGAGAAAGCGCACATGATGTTGGGCGAAGCGCTGGAGAGCTATACGCAGATCGGAATGCCTCGACACGTCGAGATGGCCCGCGCCCTTCTCGACCAGCGCGCTGGCGAGTAGGAGAACGATCAACTATGGCCGGCTTCGCTGATCCGGAGATCCGCCTCGCGCAGCCGCCTGGCTGGTTCGATCAGCTTGTAGCGTTGCTCTCTCGTGAGCTGGCGCCCAGCTCGCGAAAAATCCGCACTGCCCTTCGCATGACCACGATTGCCACGATCGGCGCCGGCCTGATCACGAGCTGTCACGTTAACAACCAGCTCGGGACTTACATTGTGTGGCTGCTGGTGGGCGCGGGACCAATGATGTCTCTGCGCAAGGCGGTGGCGTTTCTGATCGCCGAAGCGTTCGCGCTTGCTGCCTCAGTGCTGATGGCGGGGATATTGGTGGAGTCACCGTGGCTCCTGCTCCCGTTTCTCTTCGGGATGATGTCGCTCACGACTTACGTAGGAGCGACTTTTAAGCTCGGCGCCCCACTCCTGCTCATCCAGGTCGTCTGCATCGATACCTTCTACAGCGTCGTGTTTACGCCCGACGAAATCGGTTGGGCCGCGGCCGGCATTTTCGGCGGCAGCGTGATCGCCTTTGGCACGCTTATCCTGTTCGACAACTGGCTGTGGCCTGACCTGGGCGAGGCGATCCTACTGGAATCTCTGGGCGCGGGCGTCGCGCGCGATCGTTCGCGGCTGCTCGAGGCGACAAACTTTTACCTGGGTAAAAAAGGCGTTCCGCGACCTCCGCTCCCACCGCCGACCTCGGATCTTCCTGAGCAAGTGGCTCTTCTGAATCGAGCAGTCGTCGAGGGTGTGCCCGAACATCGCCAGGCAATCCTGCTTGCGGCTGTGACGCGAGTTGCGCGCATCAGTCTCGAACTGGACCGCCTTACATTTGCGGTGCTCGACGATGTCCCGAAAGAGATTCCGAACATGGTACGGCCGGAAATTCAGGCTGCTGTGGACGCGATGGCGACGGTGCTGGATGAGCTCGCCCACGAATTTCCGACACACGTCGCCGTTGGGGATGACAAACCGCCTCCCGCCTCGCGAACCCGCGCGCGCGCGGCGTTAGACGCCCTCTCTGCTCGCATCATCGAGGTCAGACCAACGTATATCCGCAAGGCGAGATCCGCGGAACTCGAGAATTTTGCAGCTTTCACCGATTCGCTGGCGTCGCTGACCGCGCATATCGAGCGCCTGCTCGATGAGCCCCCACCACCGCTCGCCGCGGCTCCGTCGAAGGTTAGTGTGCCGCAGTCGACTGCTCCGGATCCCGCGGTTGTCCGCTATTCCCTGAAGGTCGGTGTCTGCGTCGTGATCGGTTACGTGGTCGGCATCGTCGACCATCGCCCCGAGCTAAATACAATCCTGACGACGGTAATAATAACCGCGCTCCCCACCTACGGCGCGGCCCTGCGCAAGATGAATCTGCGTATCGTCGGAGCGGCAATCGGTGGGGCGATTTCTCTTCTGACTATCATCATCGTGACGCCCAACTTCGTAACTCTCCCGGCTTATCTGCTCGCCGTAGCCATAGTCTTCTACATCTCCGCGTACTCCTCTCTCAGCAGCGGACGTGTCGCATACGCAGGAAAGCAGATAGGCACGACCTTCGCGTTGGTGTTCACCGGCTTAAGCCCTGCCCTCGACGTCTATACACCCCTCTGGCGCATCTGGGCGATTTTGCTCGGCACGCTGGTCGTTGCACTCGTCACTCTCCTGTGGTGGCCAGAGTACGCTGGCGACTCCTTGCTGCCGAAGCTGCGTAAAGTCATTCAAGACACGATTTCGCTGGTGCCCGGCGGTTCCGCTGCGAAGACCGAGAATGAGATCCAGCAGGCTAACTCTTCGAGCATGCGCGCGCTCGCCGAAATTTTGGAGATCGCGGATGATGCGCAAGTGGAGGGCCGCACCAGCACGGTCAACCACAACGCGATCGTCGAGGCGGCTGGAACGCTGCGGCGCATCGCGAACCGGTTGGCGATGATAGCGAACGCGCGCATCCTCACGCCCGTGCCGCGACTGGACCCAGAGACAGAATCGGCGAGCGAAGCGGTGTTCGACGCAGTTCGCCGGCACCTCGAATCATGGCTCGACTTCTTCGGCAGCGCGGACAGCCTGAGCCCTGCGGCCGCGCGGGCCATCGCGCAAGCAAACTCAGTGAATGACCTGGAAATGCCGCTCGAGCAGTTCGGTACGCGGCTGGAGGAGCGAAAATTCGCGCGAATCGGGTCGTGGTCTGTACAGCAGCGGGGCGTGGTCCTGGCGGAGTTGAACTCGATGCGCCGTCTTGAATACCTGATCTCGCAGTTGAATCGATGGCTCGCGCAGATTCCGGGGCCATCGTCGAACCCCGCGCGCTAAGCACTCGCGCTATTCCATCTTCACCAACAACCCGCGCGATCGCGCCGATTCGAACATCAATCGGAAGAAGACGATCGCAAAAATAAAGTAGATCAAGTTCAATCCGAGACCCCATTTGAAATGCAAGGCGGAAAATCCACCTCGCTCGATAGCCTCGCGCATACCTTCGAATGAGTGAGTAGTCGGCAGTACCGAGGCTAGCGGGCGCAGGAAGCTCGGCAACGAACTCAGCGGATAGAATACGCATGACAGCGGCATCAGGATGCCAGCAAAGCTCCAGGCCATGGCCTGGAATTTCGTGGTGTAACGGAAGATCAAGCCGGTAACGACGATACCCATCGTAAGGGCGAACAGGGTCAGGTTAAGTATGAACGGAAACAATTTCGGCAGCGCGGGAAAGATGTTGTAGTGATAGAAGAGCCACGCGATCAAAGCCTCGACGAATAAGCCGACCATCGCTTTGGCGAGCGTTACCACTATCAGCCCTGTCACGTACTCCGACACGCTAAGCGGCGAAGCGAACAGGCTGGCAAGGTTTCGCGACCACAGCTCTTCCAGGAATCCTACTGCCATGTCGCGTTGGAATGCGTTGAACAACCCCCAAAGAATCACGGCTCCGAGCAGGCAACTTAGAATTCCGGGCTGTAAGCGTTCACCGCGGCGTAGATACAAGGTGAAGAATCCCCACACCAGGATATTCACCACCGGCCAGTACACCATGTAGGTGATGTGATTCGCGTTGCGGCGCACTTCATAGGTGTGCCGCAGGATGACCGATCTAATTCGATACAGCTTCATCTGGCCGACGCCCCGCAATGCGAATGAAGACCTCTTCGAGAGCAGGTGCATTGCGATCCTCGTTCAGGATCTCGCGAGTTACTTCGATGGGAGTTCCGGTTGCGATGATACTTCCCTTGCTGAGGAAGAGGATCCGGTCGCACATGCGCTCGACCTCATGCATGTTGTGCGAGGTATAGAGGATTGTCGTGCCACGGGTCTTCTGCAGATCGAGCAGAACCTCTCTCACCTGCACTGCCGCCTGGGGATCGAGGTAGGCAGTCGGCTCGTCGAGCAATAGCAATTCCGGATTGTTGAGAAATGCTTTGCAGAGACCGACGCGCATGATCTCGCCAGAGGATAACTTCGACATCGGTTTTTTCTTCAGTCGTCCGATCCCGAACCGCTCCAATAGTTCGTTGATTTTCGCCGCGGGGTTGCGGACGTTGTAGATCCCGGCGAAGACCCTCAGGTTCTCGAGCACGGTCAGCCGAACCGGAAATGCCATGTATGGCGACGTGAAATTTAACCTTTGGAGAATCTGCTCACGGTCCGTATCGAGACTCTTGCCGAACAGGCGCACGCTGCCGGCGTTGGGGGAAATCAGCCCCAGCAGCATGTGGATGATGGTGGTCTTGCCGGCCCCGTTGGGACCGACCAGGCCGGCAATTTCTCCGGCGTGAACGACGAACGATACGTCGTGGACCGCCGTGAACTTGCCGTAGGTTTTTGTCAATCGCTCGACGGTAACCAGCACCGCGCCACAGTACGCCACGAACGCATCCATAACAAACAGTTCGTAGCTGCTATTTTGCACGCGCGAACGATGCTCGATGACTGTCCTATGCACAACCGGTGCGACAGTTTGCGTGTTCCGCAGATAACACCGGGAAAGTAAAATTTACCCGACAAAATCACTTGAAACTCGAAAGGAAAATTCGTATCCTGCCGCTCCAGTTTGGTTCTCGAGTCTCAGAATAAAGACATTTGATGGGGCCGATTTCTTGAAAGAGAGGAAAATCACATGGCTTCACTGTTTCCGTCATTGCCCAAAGTCGATGCCGCCCGCGGTTCCCGCCTTCCACGAGTCTGCATAGCTACTTGGGAAATCGAGGGTCCATCTCGTAATGCTGGCATAGGTACGGCGTACACCAGCCTGGCGGACGCGTTGAAGCGCGCCGGTTACGACGTGACTATCCTTTTCCTTCTCGGATGCCATCCCACCGACGGAAACATGATCGATTGGGTTGACTACTATCGCATCGAGAAGGGCATGAAGTTGATTCCGCTCCCCATGGCTCACGAACCGCGGATTCATGCCGCGTGGGCGTCCAGCGTCTCGTATCACACTTACGTCTGGTTGAAGGCGCATCAACACGACTTCGACGTCATTCATTTTCCTGAGTGTCAGGGGCTGGCATTTTATAGCTTACTGGCGAAGCGCCAGGGACTCGCTTTCGGTGACGCGACTTTTGTGATTGGTACGCACGGTCCTACATTCTGGGTAAAGGAGGGTAGCCAGGACTATATACGTAATCTGGGAGAGCTCGAGATTGATTTCATGGAACGCATGAGCGTCTCCGCTGCGGATATCGTCGTCAGTCCAAGTCAATACCTTCTCAACTGGATGCAACAAAACGGCTGGGAATTACCCGAGCACACTTATGTAGCGCCTTATGTCCTTCCTAAGACCGTCCTATCCGAAGAATCCGCCCCCCGTCACAAGCGAAAAGAGGTTCGAGAAATAGTATTCTTCGGAAGACTCGAGCTCAGAAAGGGTCTCAAGCTCTTTTGCGATGCCGTTGATGAGCTTTGCGCGGACCCTAACCATCACGAGTTTGAGATAACCTTCCTGGGAAAGGAAACCCAGCTCTACGGTCGTTCGAGTATCGGTTATATCAGCGATCGTTCCAAGGCCTGGAACGTTCCCTGGCACATTGTGTCGAATAAGTATCAGAAGGCAGCAATCGAGTACCTTCGAGGAGATGGGCGGTTAGCGGTAGTGTCTTCTCTTGCCGACAATTTCCCTAACACTGCGCTGGAATGCGTTGGCGCGGGTGTACCGCTGCTGGTCAGCAATGTTGGAGGCATTCCGGAAATTATCGATCCCGCCGATAGAGAGAACGTTTGCTTCGAGCCGCGACCGGATGTGCTGGCGGAACGTATCAGGAGCGCGCTCGAGCAAGGCGCATTTTCAGCACGTCCATCGGCCTCATTCGCTGACACCGAAGGCAACTGGGTGCGGTGGCATGCCGGCCTTTTGAATCGAGCGAAGAATGAACCGGTTCGTAAAGAACGGCCAGCGAGCAGAGAATCAATCTTTCCCCTGGTGAGCGTGTGCTTCGCGTACAACGTCAGGGAGAAGGGTGCGGAAGCGACTTTGGCCTCGCTGAAGCAACAAGATTATCCGCATCTCGAGATCATTTTGGCTGAGTGCGGAAGCGAGGGTTCGTCATCGACGAAGGCGTCCGGAGCCCGCTTGGGCGATCACGAACTGCGTACGATTTACCGGCGTAGTAGCGAGATCGGCGCGGGCCGAAATGCCGCAGCGCGCGAGGCAAAAGGGGAATATTTGTTCTTTGTCGATGATCATACGTTGTTGTTGGCGTCTAACGCGATCTCGGTCTTCGTTCAGGTAGCGCAGCGCGTCGACGCCGACATTCTGACTTCAGCAATCAGCTTTTTTCTCGGGTCGTCGAATGGCTCGTCGGAAAGTCGCCTGGAACATTCGCGTCGGCCGTTTCTCGGGGGCGACGCGGCCACGGGTGCTTTTGTCAACTGTTTCGGCAGCACCAATGCGCTCGTGCGACGCGACGCGTTCGACACGATCGGAGGATTCAGCGACGAAGCAGTCTCAACCCTTGACGACTGGGAGCTCCTATCCAAAGCGGCGCTGGCAGGCCTGCGAATCGAAACGATGCCGGAAGTATTTCTCTGGCATCGCGAAGATCAGGATCGGGAGAGCATGGTCCACTCGCTCGTGAATGCGGTTCGTAGCGCTCGGCCGTACACCGTCCCTGGTCGCCAGGTCGCGCCGGCAGTAGAGAGGACGCTGTCCAAAGTGGTG
Source organism: uncultured delta proteobacterium (assembly GCA_963850125.1). GTDB lineage: Bacteria > Desulfobacterota > Binatia > Binatales > Binataceae > Binatus. The sequence goes on from CAWKKB010000011.1 coordinate 562,348, forward strand.
CAATTCGGCCAAGGGTTGAAGTTCGAGCGAGATGCTAACACTGGAACTCCTTTATCGCGTGGAGAACAGGGCCCGGCAGTGACAGGTTGAGAAGCGCGGGGGTGTAGCCAGGCAAGCCGAGGATTTCCTTTTTCGCGGGAAGAGCAAGAGCCGGCCGGCTATTTTCGATATGCCATCTTCACGCGCCGTACTGGTTCTAGGAATGCATCGCAGCGGAACCAGTGCGTTCGCCCGCGGCCTGCAGATGCTAGGCGTCTATCTGGGGAATGACTTTCTAGACCCCAAGCCCGATAACCCTACTGGTTATTGGGAGGATAGGAATATCTACGCGATCAACGAACGCCTGCTGGCCGTGCTCGGGCTGAAGTGGGAAGAGGTTGCGCTCATCGATGACGCTCGATGGGATAAGCCACAAGTAGAAGCCTTGCGTGCTGAGGCTATCGCATACCTCAAATCGCAATTCCTAAGCCATCCTTTGTGGGGATTCAAGGATCCGCGCACTATTCGGCTGCTGCCGTTCTGGCGCTCGGTGCTACACTCGCTCGACGTAGATGAATGCTATCTGCTGGTGGTTAGAAACCCGCGCAGCGTGGCCAATTCTCTGATCCGGCGTCATGGCATGGACGCGGTAACAGCGCATTTGCTGTGGCTGGTTTACGTGGTTCCAAACTTGAATATGATTGCCAATAGGCCATTCATCGTTGCCGACTACGATATGGTGATGGCCGATCCACGACGGGAGCTTGAACGTATCGCCCAAGGTCTGAAAATCCCGTTGACTGATAACAGTAAGGCAGGGATCGATCAGTTTGTCGGCAACTTTCTCGATCCGAATCTACGACACAGCTTCTTCAACGCGTCGGACTTTGAACTTGATCTCAATATGCCTCCGCTGACTCGGGAAGCGTACCTATGGCTGCGTTCGCTGGCGACCGACCGAATCGCTAACGACTCCCCTCGATTCTGGAAGGCTTGGGAAAGCAGCCGCAAAGCTGTTGAGAGACTAATCGTCGGTGCGAGTTCTGCATGACCACTTTCAATACGCCTAACTACGAGCGCCTGGATACCGATGCCTCCAGGATAGGCGTCTATCTGTTTGTGGTAATTGGCGCGCAACGAACCGGCACCAATATATTGCGCGAGATCCTCAATACCAATGAGCAGATCGCGATGCTCGGTGAGGTCCTCACGCCATCCCCCGCGCCCGCCCACTGGGAAAACTTCTGCCGAACTCTACCGCTTCACAATATTCATCCCGAGAGTGCTAGTGAGGCCGAGGCGCTCCTCGATCGATACTTCGAATTTGTGCAATATCGCATTCGCAACCATTGGGAAGGCAATAGGAAGAGCCGAAGTCATGCCTTTGGCGTGGATATCAAGTACAATCAACTGCGACAGATCGCGCCCGCAAACTGGAGTCCTTCATCTCGCGCATTCATTCTCGGCTACCTGCGATCTCGCGGGGCTACCCTTGTTCACACTACGAGAAATGTAATCCTTTGCGCCATCTCGACCATGATCGCCTCGCGACGAAACGTCTGGCACAACTATGACGGTGCGGTGATTGACCGCCGCTACCACGTTGATATTCAGGATTGTCTGGAATATGCGCGGACAATTCTCAAGCATCGCGAGGCCTTCATCGAAGCCTCATCCGGCTGTAAGGTCGTCAACTGCTCCTATGAGAATCTAATTGAAGACATAGCTAGAGCCGGCACCCAGCAAGAGATTCCCGAAGCGCCCGGTCCTCTGCAGGACATCGCGCAAGCGCTCGAGAGTTCTTTCACATTTCGCTATGACCGACGTCTTCAGAAGGCCATCAACATTCCCTATCGCAAACTAATCTCGAACTACGATTTGCTTGTCAGACAGCTAAAGGACTCCGAGTTCTCGACCCTGGCTTCGACCCTCGAGTAGCGGCCGTTCATGGTAGATGCCAAACCATGGTTGGATGAAAACGCGCAGGCTGGAAGCTACGCCTTGGGTCTGCTCGGCCTGGAAGAACGCAAGTTGCTCTACCAACTGGCTCGCTATACTTATAGCGGCGAAGGCGCCGTGGTGGATCTCGGTTCTTTTTGTGGCGCGTCCACCTGCTGCCTGGCCGCAGGTCTGAGGGACAATCCGCGAGCCGCGGGGCGTCACGTCGACGCCTATGACAGCTTTATTGCCAGTGAACCATATCTGGTCGACTTCATTCGCACGCAATTCGGTGAACCGATCGAAATCGGGCAGTCTTTTGCCGCGATCTTTCGACGCGCGACCGCAGAGCTTGCCGATCTGATAGAAGCTCACGCCGGAGACCTGCTCGAACAAAGCTGGCCTTCAGATAAACCTATAGAGATACTCTTTGTCGACGTGGCTAAGACGCTGGCGCTGAGCGGCAAGGTGCTAACTGAATTTTTTACACGTCTCACTCCGGGAAAATCGATCATAATTCATCAGGACTTCTATCATCCCACTGCGTTCTATTTGCCAGTAGTGATGGACTTTCTCATCGATCATTTCACCGTCATCGAAGCAGGTCGTGACTGGTCGGTAGTGTTCCGGCTCGAGACGCCGATTCCGCAAGAGAAATTGCGGATCGCGAGTCTCTACAAATTCTCGTTCGCGCAGCAACAGGCTGCGCTCCGGCGCATGATGCGGCGGGTCGGCATGCCGGGAAGCGATTACCTCCGCCTATCGGAATGTGCAGCGGTCGGAACCTACTTCGGCGAGCAACGGTTTGAGGCAGCGCTGGCCGCTGCCATTCGGCGGTCGAAACCCGAAACGGATCGAGTGTGGTCCGACGGACTCGCATGGTGCAACGATTTCAAGGCATCGAGGATACGGACCAGGCTTTACGGAGCACCCTCGTTGATGCCGCCTCCAACTGCCGCCGACAAGGCTCACCTCATGCTGTCAATCATACTTTCGGCGGTCGGAACGCTGGTCAGACCGGGCGGCAAGCCACGTCTAGTATGATAGTATTCTCCGTCAAGCATGCGACGATCTCGACTCTTAGCTATTGCGGTGCTTGTGATTGCGAGCGTTGCATTCCTGGATTGGTCATCCGGGATTGAGGCTCCTTTTGTCGTTTACTTTCTCGTCGGTAGTACGTGGTCAATAGCAATCGCACTGATATCTCGTCTTGAGGTACTCCGCAATGGCGCGCTGGTGTGCGGCTCAGTGTTCTTGAGCATGGCTGCAGTTGAGACCTGTATGTACTACGCTAACCGGCCACAGATCATCATCACAAGAACAACACCAGTAGTGTGGCGCCGAGACGAGACGGGCATGGGTTCTCAACCAGTGCCAAATACGACGATTACATTTGAAGAGTCACTCGGCGGGCGATCGATCGCCGACGTGACGTATAGATTCAACAGCGGCGGTCTTAGAGAGATTCCTGCAGCAGTTCAAGGAGGACCTCATAAGGTAGTTTTCTTCGGCTGTTCATTCATGTTTGGTCATGGGGTTGAGGACGATCAGACACTGCCCTACTACTTTCTGCGGGAAGCGAGAGGTACTTTCGAAGGGTTTAATTTTGCTGGCGACGGCTGGGGACCGCATCAGATGCTCAGGGAGATTGAGACCGGCTTCGTTCGCCGACTTGCGGGCACGCCCGATCTGGCGATTTATGAAGCAATCCCGGATCACCTGCGCCGCGTCGCTGGGAGGGCGCCATGGGAAGATGGGCCAAAGTACGACCTATGCCGAGGCGATGAAGCTTGTTACTCCGGACAGTTTCACAGTGCCGACTACGCGACATTCCGCCGCTGGCTTGACCGGAGTTGGATCGTGAGGTTTTTCGAAAGTCATTCCGAGAAGCTTTCGCAACCCGCCGACATCCCTCTATATTTGGCAGTGCTGAAGAGGACTCGAAAATTGCTCGAAGAAAACGGAACTCATTTCATAGTCGTCTTATGGGATCAAAATGAGCTCGCCAAGACAATGGAGAAGGCCTTGAGGGCGAATCAGTTCGATGTGGTTGCGCTATCCTCCGTATTCCCGGAGAGCGATCTGAAGAACGGACTGCTCACTCAGCTTGATCGGCATCCATCGCCGGCAGCCAATGAGGAGCTCGCAACTTACCTATGGAAGGAAGTCGGCGAGCCATTGGCGGATACAAAGCATCCGCGATGAAGACCTCGAGCGATCTCAATTTCCCTGAGCGCGTCGGCCACGGAGACGATCAGAAAGGGTCATCCGATCGTTCCTTCGGCCTCATCTTCACGGTCTTCTGGGGCATAGTGGCCGTAGCGCCGCTCAGAAGAGGAGGCTCGATTCGAACATGGGCGGTAGTTCTCGCTGCAGCCTTCCTTGTCTGCGTCATGGTTCGGCCAACTGTGCTGGGACCGCTGAATCGTTTATGGCAAGGGTTTGCACGTTCGCTGCAAAGGGTTACCAATCCGATTGTGATGGCTATACTGTTCTTTTCGACCATTGTCCCTTTTGGACTCATCATGCGCCTCATGAACCGGGACGTCTTGCGGTTGAGGTGGGAGCGCGCGTCCAGGTCTTACTGGATACCGCGCGAACCTCCTGGCCCGCGACCTGAGTCGATGAAGGATCAGTTCTAGGAACTCGATATGAGTTTTATAACCGAACTGTGGCGCTTTATGCGCGCGCGCAAGAAATTCTGGCTCCTACCGATGATCCTGGTGTTTGCAATCATGGGTGCACTCATCGTAATGGCTCAAGGCAGCGCGATCGCGCCATTCATCTACACCTTGTTCTGAGCCAGCATGCGAGTGCTCGGCATTTCCGCGTTCTATCACGACAGCGCCGCGGCGTTGATCGAGGACGGGCAAATCCTGTCCGCGGTGCAGGAAGAACGCTTCACGCGCAGAAAGCATGACGCGCGGTTTCCTCGCCTAGCTATCGAATTCTGCCTGGGTCAGACAGGCGTCTCACTTTCCGAGGTTGACTACATAGCTTTCTATGACAAGCCGTTTCTGAAATTCGAGCGTCTCCTCGAAACCTACCTGGCCTTCACGCCGCGTGGATTCAAATCGTTTCGAACGGCGATGCCAATATGGTTGCGTGAAAAGCTCTTTCAGAAGAGCGTCCTGCGTCGCGCGCTTTCGGAACTGAACGGCGGACTCGATCCGGGCGATCGATTGTTGTTCGCCGAGCATCACCAAAGCCACGCTGCGTCAGCGTTCTTCGCATCGCCCTTCAAGAATGCGGTGGTACTAACATTGGACGGAGTGGGCGAGTGGGCAACTACTTCAGCGGGCTTGGGGTACGACAACCAGCTCGAAATGACGAAAGAGATACACTTTCCTCATTCGATAGGGCTGCTCTATTCCGCGTTCACACACTACACCGGTTTCAAGGTCAACTCGGGCGAATACAAGTTGATGGGTCTGGCGCCTTACGGCTCGCCGCGCTTTCGGGATTTGATCCTCGACAATCTTATCGATTTGAAAGCTGACGGTTCATTTCGGCTGGATCTAAGCTATTTCGATTACTGTGTTGGGCTGCGGATGACCAATCCGAAATTCGACCAACTATTCGGCGGGCCGGCGCGAAAACCTGAATCTCCGCTCACGCAGCGTGACATGGATCTGGCGGCTTCGATTCAGTCGGTGACCGAGGAAGTGATACTAAGACTGACGCGCGCGCTCGCCGCCGAGACAGGATCCAGGAATCTCTGTCTCGCGGGAGGCGTGGCGCTCAATTGCGTCGCCAACGGCAAGGTCTGGCGCGACCGGCGGTTCAAAAATATCTGGATTCAGCCGGCTGCGGGTGACGCCGGGGGCGCACTCGGCGCGGCACTCGCAACCTACCATCAATTCCTGAAACAGCAGCGACGGGTCGAGGGTCAGGACCTGATGCAAGGATCATTTTTGGGGCCTTCGTTCTCTCAGCAGGAGATCGAAAGCCGTCTCGTAGCGCTCGGTGCGCGGTTCCAGGTCTGTGATGACGAGACTCTCATCGAGGCTAGTGCGGAAGCACTGGTCGCCGGCAAAGCGCTCGGTTGGTTCCAGGGACGAATGGAATTTGGGCAGCGGGCACTTGGCGCTCGTTCGATCCTGGCCGACCCGCGCAGTCCAACTACTCAGCGAACGTTGAATCGGAAGGTGAAATTCCGTGAGTCCTTCCGCCCGTTCGCGCCCTCGGTGCTGCGGGAGGACGTTAGTGAATGGTTCGACCTCGATTGTGACAGCCCCTATATGATGTTAGTCGCCGATGTGAAGAAAGGTCGCCGGCTAGCACTCACAGCCGAAGAGCAAACACTGTTCGGGACCGAGCGGCTGAATATCGCGAGGTCGGAAATTCCGGCGGTCACGCATGTCGACTATTCGGCTCGTATCCAGACGGTGCATCGCGAGACTAACCCGCGCTACCATGCGTTGCTCCGCGCCTTCGGACAGCGCACCGGATGCCCCGTCCTCGTGAACACCAGCTTCAACGTGCGCGGCGAGCCAATCGTATGCACGCCGGAAGACGCGTGGCGATGCTTCATGAGAACCGCGATCGATTCGCTTGCAATCGGCAACTGCTTTCTCGACAAAGCGCGCCAAGACCCCACCGCCCGGCACGAATATGCGGCCACCTTCGAACTCGACTGACTGCTGAAACTGGTCTCCGCTAATCGCCTAGTTGGCGCTGCCGCCGGTCCGGGCATAGCGACGCTGCAACTGCGCCATTCGGCCGAACAGGTCCAGGATGTTGCGCGATGAGTGATCGTTATTTATCTCGCGAAAAATCGTATCCACCGTGACTGCAAGGCGCTCCGCGTCTTCCCATCCGCCAAATGAGCCCAACGCGATATTCTGTGCTGCTTCCCATGAATTCATTCCCGCCGCGTGACACTTGCGCGCTTCCTGATCGACGTATACCAGGTAGTCCTGCATCCGCTTGACGCCAGCCTTATCGGTGATCGGGCCATGACCAGGTATGACGACGTCGACCTCCAGTCCCAGAATCCGGTCGCAGGCTTTGATCCAGTTACTCACCGGGCCCGCCCACGCGATCGGAGTCCCGTCGATGAATAGAATATCGCCGGTGTAGACGACTCGGTTCGCCGGGACAAAGGCGATCACGTCGCCGGCTGTGTGCGCAGGCCCGACCTGGATCAGCTTTACCTGCTTGTCGCCAACCTTGAGCGTCTCCTCTCCGGCAAAGGTCCGGTCGGGCAGCCTGAAGGTAACCCCGGCGAAATCGAATGCTCCGAAGATTTTCTTGAAAAACGCTCCGACCTCTCCCATCGCGTCGATATTTTTCATCAGCTGCGCGAGCATCTGCGGATTGCCTTCTTCGCGCATCTCATGCGCCGCAGCTTCCGACGCGATAATCACCGCATTTTTTGCGAGCCGATTGCCGAAGGTGTGATCGCCGTTCGAATGTGTGTTCACCACCACCCCGATGCGATCGGCGCCGAATCCCGTCGCGTCCTGCATCACGCCGAGCATCTCAGCGGTCAGCCGTTCGTCGAAAAGTGTATCGACCAGCAGTGATTGGTCCCCGTCGGTGATCAAACCGGCGTTGCTGTAGCCCCAGGTGCCTGACGGCTGCAAGTAGGCATACGCGCCCCGTCCCAGGTCATGCAGACCTTTGGTGAATTGCCATTTGCTCACGATTTTTCTCCTGATTGCGACGAAGAGTTTGTTTTCCTAACGAATCCTGTCTCACGCCACCACAAAAGAAAAGTTGCGAGAGGGGCGGCGAGCGTGGCAAATAGTGCGAACCCGATGTTTTTGGGACGGTATTTCAGCGTATTCGTCTGATGCCCTTGACCGCACCCATGTTGGCCAGGGCTATGTAGGTCATAGTTGAATGCCAACGGGTCCGTCGTTCCAAAACTGACGGAACGATTCCGATGACCCCGGCTCTTCAAAGTGTTCATAGAAGAGATACCGATAATTCGGAGAACAAACCACCCAACAATCGGCAAAGCCCAGGACCAACAACGACACCGCCAATCGCGGTCCCCACTTCCGGATGTGATCCCATAAAAACTGAGCGCCCAGTGCCGCAAGCACTGCAAAACAAAACACTAGCGGAATGATCCAGCGGCCGGACAATCCCATGTTACTCGCGAGCGGGATAAGGCGCAGGTAAGTGATGAGTGCGTGAGAACCGGTATCGCCGCGGTACAAGAGTAGAAATACGATCACACCGAGTATCCACGTCAATGCCTTTCGACCTTCAATGTCTGAAACATCGAGCGCGTCATCGATTGAAGTGCTCACGATAGCTATATCCCGCGGCGGCGCGCAATCGACGCTGGAAAAGCATCGCGCCCGACACCGCAGACTCTTCCCTGCTTTCTGAGTTTTCGGTAGAGAGGACACCGATAAACCGTCGAAGCAATGTTGTTGCCGACTTGGAAACCAGTAAAATCATGCCATTGTTGATGAACGCAGGAAGGAGACGATGACCAGATACGTATTGATCGCGGTTGCGGCCGTTTTCATAGCCGGGTGCAATTCTTCGCCCCCACCTTTGAGCGCCGAGAACACCGTCGGAGGCGCCAGCGTGGCTGGCTTCACCCAAGTCCCGATGGCGCAGGCGACGACGAGCCTCACGCTCGACTCGGATACAAAAGCGAAAGCCGGCCAGGTCGCGATCGCTGACGTATTGAGCTACGGCGGCTCCAAACCGAAGATCACTGCGCCCGACGGATGGCATCTGATTCGCGACGACGCCAGTCAGACGACGCGACAGTCACTATATTGGCATGCAATTCAGGCAAATGATTCGAGCACCGCAACGTGGACATTCAGCGAGCCGGTTGATACGAAAGGCGCGATCGTTTTGCTCGACAATGGGGCGACAGACTCGCCGGTCGACATGAGCAGCGGCAGCACCGACACCAGCGGCACGCTGACAGCCAAGTCAGTTGTGACTACCAGCGATGGGGATCTGATTCTTAGTTTTTTTGCCACCGATTTCCACATTCCGGGACTGAACCCAGAAATGGGCGAAAATACGAGAACGGTTCTGGACGAGGAAAAGGCGTCGCATGAATACTGGATCCTCGCGACTTACCAGAGTCAAAGCGGCCCCACCGAGGAACAAGCCATCGGCCACGGACAGCTCTTCAGTTGGGCCGCCGCACAGGTGGCGATAAAGCGGGGATCAGCGACTCCATCGGCCAGTTGACTTGGTGTACGTTCGCGACCACATGCTGCTAGCGTCCGAGATCACCAATGCCGACTGTCGGCGGTGATCCTCATTTGGCCGAAGGAAGCGTAAAAGCGAGGATAGCGGGCGAGCGTCGCCAGTGGATCGCGGCTTGGACCGGCGTCGCGATAATTACCTTGCTCGCCATCTGGCGGCTGCGCGATTTTCCCTATCACCTGAGCTGGATAGCGGCGCTGCGCGGGATGTCCGAGGTGCTGCCGACGACGCTATGGGCCGCGGTGCGCGTGTGGATCTTCTGGGCATGGAGCGCTGCGGTAATCGCAGGCCTGGTACTGAGATTCGATCCTGAGATCGATCTGTCAGACGCGATTCTTACCGGCGCGGGCGGCGTATGGGTGCTCGGCTACTTTCTCGGCGTCCTGCTCGGTCCGATACGCCTGTTCAATACTGCTTCGCTTTGGTCGCTAGTGGCGCTGGGCACAGTCTGGCTCTGGTACCATCCGCCGCGGATTCGCCGATCGCCTCTGACGACGGGCCAGAAGCTCGCCTTGCTGGCGGCGGGATTGCTGGCAGTATCGATGCTGCCGCTGCAACTTGCCTCTCCAGTAGCTCCGTTCATGGACGTGCTTGCGGTTCCATCGGCGGCGCAGCGGGTGATCACGTTCGGCGTCTATCTCCCGTTCGACAACGATCCTTACGGAATCTGGGTGCCGGCGGCACAGTCGTTGGGCCTCGAGTTGTTCCTCGCGATGCTGGGTCTCGGGGCCGATCTTCATGCGGGCGCCGGAGCACTGGCGCAGTCGCAAGCGATGCTGCCGATCAGCGTGCTGATCATCTTTGCGACCTGGCGTTTGGGCAAGACGTTGTTCAATGACACAGCCGGCGGTATCGCGGCGCTGCTGCTTTTCTGGACGTGCCTCTTCCGCCGAGCGCAAGGCGTACGCGGCACCGTCGTCGACTTCGCATTGATCGGATTGGGGTTGGCACTCTTCCTCGACCCGTCGCATCGGCGGACGTTGATCGCGCTGGGCGCGATGATTCTTGGCGCGGCGGTCGCTTCGTATTCGCTGAACGGCGGCTTCGCGATGATCGTCGCGTCCGCCGGCGTCGTGTTCTGGCTGGTCGAAGGTGACTACCGCCTGTTCATCGCCGGGGTGCTGTGCCTGGCAGGTACGACATTGATCGCGGTGCCCGACATCGCGATTTCGACCGGGCGCCATTTGCCATACCTCGCACTGGCCGCGGCAATTGCGGCGGGAATCGCGCTGATCGTGGTTGTGAGCGCAACGGTTCCGCCCGCATCGGAAATCCGCAATCGAAAAGCCCTCCGCATCTTAAATATGTCGATGATTGCGGCGTTCATTCTCGCCGTTCTGATACACCAGTCGCAGCAGCGTTATTCGCTGTTTCACAAAGTGGCCGAGGATCTTCCGATCCTGACGCTGCTGTGCTTCGTGGGATTGATCGCAGCCATCGTCGTTTCCTGGCGCGACGACCAGGCGCCGATCCCTTATGCCGCGCTGGTCGCAGTCGCGCTCTCGCTTGGCTTGGTCGGTGAGTATGTCGACATCCTTGCCCATACGCCCCAGTACCAGTTGAGCTTGTTGTGGGATGTGGCGATAAAGCTATGGGACTATTGGTGCCCGTACTTTCTGCTCTTCCCGGCAGGGTTTGTGATCGCACTCGCCTACAATCGATGGTCGCGACCGGCCGTATTTTTTCTCTTCATGGCGTTGATCATCTACCCTTGGTACCAATTCCCAGACCCGATCGACTTCGATTCCGTGGAACATTCGGTAGCCGAGCATTGGGCATTCAACCTGCACACTGCTGCCGAAGGCTATTGGGCGGGACACGCAGATCGGCGCTGGACGTTTGGCAGCGACGAGTTCGCGGTGATCGATCTGATGAAGAAGGAGATTGCCGCCGGACGCATCACGACCAGGACTCATATCCTCCATATCGCGCACGACACCTCGATGTGGTCGCTGTTTCAATTCTCGATCCTGACGGGAATCGACGACGACCCGATGGAAGTCGAGTACGATCCTAACAACCTCTATCAAGTCGGCAGCCGTGTGCGTGGGTTGAGCGATCTTCCGTCCGTGCTCGCGACGCGCCCGCCGTATATCCTCGAGCAAGTGCCTCCGCCGGCTGAACTCGGAGATTCGCCGGCCGGCTACGACTTGCTGTTGGATAGTGGAGGGATCCGCTTCTATCGCCGCCACGATCTTAGCGCAACGCCGGTTCATTCGCATTACATCTATGGTAGTCTGCTGGTTATAGTTGCGATCATCGGAATCATCTTGCTGATTCGCCGGGGGAGACAGGTGGACAGCGATACGAGTGTGATTCGGTGAGGCAGGTTTCGCGAGATCATTCATCTATGGCAACCGGGGGCAAAGCGGCCTTTGCGGCATCCAACACGGCCGGCGACGGCGCGGGCGCGGGACTTGCGCGCTTATATCGCGCGCGCTTTTCGTCCACCGATATCGAGAAAAAGGAAAAGGTCTGGGCGATCCTGTGCGACGATTGGTTCAGCCGCTTCGTGAATCCCGGCGATAAGGTATTGGAAATCGCGGCCGGCTACTGTGAATTTATCAATCACATAAAGTGCGGCGAAAAAGTTGCCTACGACGCCAATCCGGACACAGTCGCCTACGCGGGCAAGGATGTGAAAGTCGTGATCGGCGACTGCCGAAACATGTCGGAGCTTGGTTGCGAATACTTCGACGTGGCATTTGCCAGCAACTTCTTTGAGCATCTCGAGAGCAAGCACGATATGGACCTGGTGCTAACGCAGACCCGGGACCGCCTTCGTCCGGGCGGGCGGCTGCTGGTGCTGCAGCCTAACATCAGGTATCTCGGCGCGCGCTACTGGGATTTTTACGACCACATAACTCCTCTAACCCATCTGAGCTTGCGTGAAGGACTGGTGAAGAACGGGTTCGAAGTCGAACGGTTGATTCCGAAGTTCCTGCCCTACAGCTTCAAGTCGCGATTTCCGACCGCAGGATGGATGGTACGCCTGTATCTTCGGATGCCGCCTGCGCGGTGGCTTTTCGGCAAGCAGATGTTTGCTGTTGCAAGGCGGGCCGAGTGATTGGAGGAGTGTCGGCATTGGTCGTAACCCAAGGAGCTTTCGATGCGCTTTGACCTGTGCGTGATTGGGGGATGCGGTCATGTGGGGCTGCCGTTGTCGATCGCGTTTGCGCTGCGCGGCAAGCGGGTGGCCGTCTTCGACATCGATCGCGAAGCTTCGACCAGGGTGGGCCGCGGCGAGATGCCGTTTATCGAGCACGGGGGAGAGCGCGATTTGCGCGCGGCGCTGGCCAGCGGCCGGCTCGAGGTGGGATCAAGTCCCGAAGTGATCGGAGAAAGCGACGCGGTAGTGTTGGTGGTCGCGACGCCGATCGACAGCCACATGTCGCCATCGTTCAAGGCTATCGATGACGTTCTCGCATCCTATCGCAGCCAGTTTCACGACGGCCAATTGTTAATTCTCCGCAGCACGCTCTATCCGGGGACCTCGGCGCGCGTGGCCCGATGGCTCGATGAAAACGGCCTGAAGATGGACGTTGCCGTTTGCCCGGAGCGGGTTTCGCAAGGGCAGGGCCTGGTCGAGATTTTCAGTTTGCCGCAGATAATTTCGTCTTTCTCGCCCAAGGGTCTGACCCGCGTGCGCGAACTATTCGGCACGCTGACTAAAGACCTGGTCGAGATGGAACCGATCGAAGCGGAACTAACCAAGCTTTTCACCAACGCATGGCGCTACATCAAGTTCGCGGTCGCAAACCAGTACTACATGATTGCGAGCGAGATGGGGGCCGACTTCGACGCAATTTACAACGGCATCACGCATAACTATCCGCGTGCCAGCGATTTACCGGGCCCCGGCTTTGCGGCCGGGCCGTGCCTCTTCAAGGACACGATGCAGCTGGCGTCCTACAGCAAGAACCAGTTCTGGATAGGCCATGCCGCGATGCTGGTGAACGAAGGCCTCCCGCAATACGTGGTCGGCGCCCTTCGGAGATCAATGGGCGACCTGCAGGGCAAGACTATCGGGATCCTCGGGATGGCGTTCAAAGCGGAAGTCGACGACCCGCGCGACTCATTGTCGTACAAGCTCAAGAGCCTGCTCGAGTTGGAGACGGGAACGGTGCTCTGTTCTGACCCTTACGTGCGCGAGCCCGGGTTGGTGCCCGCACAGGAGTTGGTTGATCGATCGGACCTGATTCTTATCGGCACGCCGCACAAGCTTTACAAGCAACTCGACTTTCACGGCAAGCGAGTGATCGACGTCTGGAATCTTCTCGGAAAAGGAACTGCGCTGTGAAAATTTGTTTAACCGGATCAGCGGGCTTCATCATGGGCTACCTGGTCGAGGATCTGCTGCGCGCCGGACATGAGGTTGTAGGAATCGACAACTTCTCCAAGTATGGCGAGATAACGCGAAGCTATGACACCAACCCGCGCTACAATTTCGTTCGCGGAGATTGCAAAGACGTCGAGTTGCTCAAAAGGCTGCTGGTGGATTGCGATGTGTTGGTGGCGGGAGCGGCGAAAATCGGGGGCATCTCTTATTTTCACGAGTATGCATACGATCTGATCGCGGAGAACGAGCGAATCACTGCCGCCGCGTTCGATGCGGCTATCTGGGCCAAGCGCGAGGCGCGTCTGAGGCGAATCCTGGTGGTCTCGTCGTCGATGGTGTTCGAGAGTGCGACCGTGTTCCCCACGCCGGAAGGGGCGCAAATCACATCTCCGCCTCCGCACTCGACCTACGGATTCCAGAAGCTGGCGTGCGAGTACTTCGCGCGCGGCGCCTGGGAACAATACAAGCTGCCCTACACGATCGTGCGGCCCTTCAACTGCGTCGGAATTGGCGAGGGCCGGGCACTCAACGCGCCCGAGGTGCTCTCGGGCAACGTGAAGCTCGCGATGAGCCACGTGCTGCCGGACATCGTGCTCAAGGTTTTGCAGGATCAGGATCCGCTTCACATCCTGGGATCGGGCAAGCAGGTCAGGCACTACACCTACGGCGGAGACGTCGCACGCGGAATCCGCATGGCGCTGGAAAGCGATCGCGCCCTGAACAACGATTTCAACATCTCGACCGCGAAATCCACCAACGTGCTCGAACTGGCCGAGCTGGTCTGGAAGAAGCTCAAACCGGGCCGCAAATTCAGCTACGTATCCGATCCTCCCTTTCCGTACGACGTGCAGATGCGAGTGCCCGACGTCGCCAAGGCCCGCGAGGTGCTGGGCTTCGAGGCGAGCGTTGGCCTTGATGCCGTTCTCGACGAGGTGATCCCATGGATCACGGAGCAGATGAAGCTGGGACGAATGTGAGCGGATTGACCAGCTTCGTCATCCCGGTCCGCAATGAGGCAGAAAACATCCGCCCGACGCTCGAAGGCCTGACCGCAGCGATTCATGCGCCCGCCGAGATACTGATCGTGTACGACGAGGAGAACGATCCGACGCTGCCGGTCGTGAGGTCGCTGGCAGCTCCGCCGTCGGTGGAATACAGGCTGGTGCGCAATACGCTCGGGCGCGGGCCGGCCAACGCGCTCAAGGCGGGATTCGCGGCCGCGATGGGCGATGCAATCATAGTGATGATGGCGGACCGCTCCGACGATCTGCGCGCACTGGATCCCATGTTGCAGCGCTTCGCGGAGGGCTACGACCTGGTCGTCGGCTCCCGCTACATGCCGGGCGGCGAGCAGATAGGCGGTCCATGGCTCAAGGGACAGCTCTCGCGAACCGCAGGCCGGTCGTTGAAGCTGTTCGGACTGCCGATTTGCGATCCGACCAATAGCTTCAAACTTTACCGCACCGAACGCTTGCAAAAGCTCGAGCTCGAGAGTGCCGGCGGATTCGAAATCAATCTCGAGATTGTCGGCAAAGCCATTCGCGCAGGATGGCGCCTCGCTGAAGTTCCTTCTCGATGGGAGGACCGCACCGGGGGCCAATCCAAGTTCAAGCTGTGGCGCTGGCTGCCGCGCTACCTTCGATGGTACGGCTACACGCTCACTGGTATTGCAGCATCGCGCCGCGCGGCGAGTGGCTGGCGACCCGCCTGAAAGATCAATGCTTCGACGACGCCGTCGCGCTGGGTGAAAGGTCGTCGCGGCGGAAGAGCACTACCTTGTCTTCGTTGAAAATCTCGTCGTAGCCCGGTGGTGGCAGTGTCAATCCGGCCGGAGGTTCGTCGTGCACGACGATGTACGGCGGACGTTTCGCAATCGCGTCCGGCAGCATCGACAGCGGATGCAACCGGCTGCCTGCCGTGCCTCCCTGGTCCAGCGGCGAGGCGGGATTCTCGACATAGAGGTCATCGTCGATGCCGGTGTACACGGAAAACAACAGGACATCCTGCCACATAATCGTATGAGGTGTGACGTGAACGATATGAGTCGCCGGAGTGATTCGCCCGGCCCGGATTTCGTTGCGCAGCGTCTCACTCAGGGCGAGTTCCGCTGAACTCTGCGCCCATCGCGTATCGGGAGTCCCGCCCCACCATCCAAGCTTCGCAATCTGATCGTCGAGTGCCGCTTCTTCGGCCAGCGAATGTCCATGGTAGTGCGGGTCCAGTTCCGGACGCTGTGACCATGGGAAAATTACCAACACGAGTACCATCGCCACCGCGACCGTCCTGGAGACGTTGCGATAAATCCAGTCGAAAACCACCGCGGCCGGAAACACCAGGAAATACGGGCACCAATACTCGCCCAGTTTGTAGATCACATCGGCGAGGCCGAACTGAGCCTGCTGCCCTGAAAGTGGAAGCATATTCCACCATGGCAAATGCACCACGAAATCCGCGATCAGCAGCGCCACGACGGCTACGTAAACGCCGACGGTTCCAGATTCGCGCGCGAGCAGTGCGATGAGCAGCCCGATGAAAGTCAAGATGACTAGAACCGGAAAGGTCACGTACAGATCGCGCGCCAGCCCCGGTACCTGGTAGGCGAGAAACACGAGCGCGGCGAAGATGAGTAGCCGCTGAGCAATACCCGCGATCAGATTAGTCTTAGCCGGCCGGGAGGTCAGTCCCTTGGCGGCAAACCAGATGACGGCGATGCCCAGGAGCTGCGCGATCGGAAGAATCGGGTATTGAAGTTTGATCTGAAGAGCTACGGCGAATTCCGGAACCGCGACCAGCAGACCGCCAACCAGGCAAGCGAGCTCGCGAAATGCGTTCCGCCAATCGTTCGCGAGAAAGCCGATAAGCACGACGGCGCCGGCCGTCGCGAATCCGAACGCACCATCGATCGCATGCGTGGCGACGGCGGTTGCCAGCGAGAGCACTGCGATGGCGGTTCGGATCGGACGGCGGTCCGGATCGACAAAGAACGCCAGCCCTACCCCCACCATCGCGAACGCCACTGACGTTCCGTGCATATCTTGCGCGCGGATGAGCATGGTAGTCGAGAACAAAAGCAGCGCCGCGATGCCGCCGGCTAAGTCGCCCATCAGCGCACGCCCGAGCCGGTAGGTCGCCAGGATGATGAGAGCCGCCATCGGAACGATCGCGCCAGTCACCGCAAGGATCGCCAGGGGCGTTCGAGCGCCGAAACCAAGGAACGCGCAAAACAATTCGAACCCGGGGGACTGAGCGATAGGTGTCCAATAGCCGTAGGGATCATTGTCGAAGGGCAAATATTTTCCAAAGGTGAGGATACGCTGGGCAGCCGCCGGGAGATTCAGAACGTCCAGGTACGGCGGTACCGGAGAGCCCAGTTCGAGAGGCGCCGTGATCAACAGCATGAGTACGCAAGCCAGGATTGCCAGCTTCTGGCCCGTCGACGGAGCATCAATTCGGAGTCTTTGCGGATGTCGTGCGATCCAGACCACCGCGCCAATCGCGATTAGCCAGATAGTCCAGGTTCGAAAGAGCCCTATCGGGCCGAGCAGATTGCCCGCGACATATGCGAATATCCAAGGACAAGCCGCACCACCGATGATTGCATCGCACATTCCAAGTTCGGGATCGATCCGCAAGAGGACAAGTCCGGAAAGCGCAGCAGCAAAACCCCAGAAGGTCCACACCTTGAACGCGGCCCACGCCGTCTCGGGCAGAATCCTGGAGATTCCCTGGAAAGACGTGTGCCAAAGGTATTCGGAGTAGGGTGCGCGCAGGCTCCACGCAGAAATCGCGCACAGCAAAAATATCCCGATAGCCGCGAGAGTGGTTGTTATCGTTCGCGGGCTGATTCGCATGAGGTTACGGCGAGACGACGGAATTCATCTCGCCGCTTTGACCTGGCTTCGCTTCGAAGGTGCCAGAACTATGTTCATAAGATCGAAATGAGCGCGATTCGTTTGCGACGCTTATTTCGAATACCGGACCAGGTCAAGAGCCTTTTCCCCCGTCCAGCGGGTGCGTGAAAAGCGACCGCTCAATCGGAGCGGGTCTTGCCCTGATTGGCGATGGTGGTAGGGTTCGGAGAGACGCGGCTTCTCCACCGATAGCCTGACAGCCTAGAGAAATTTCCATGCCACCTGAGACCTGGAGTGCTCAATCTAGCTCTGCTGGCGCTGGCGGCACGCCGGGCGCCCGTTCTGCGCAACCTGGGATCTTCCGAAACGAAGGCGAGTATTGGACCGTCGGCTACGGCGGGAAATCATTTCGGCTGAAGGACACTAAGGGACTCGGGTACCTCGCCCATCTGCTGCGATACCCCGCGGCCGAATTCCATGTGCTCGATCTGGCGGGAGGAATCGCAGGCCAGCACGATGACGACGAAACGAGTAAGTCCGCACACGGCTTGCCGCGCGGGGACGAAGATCTCGAAAAAGCAGGCATCCATATTTCCAGTCTGGGCGATGCGGGCGAGATGCTCGACGATCAAGCCAAGGTCGCTTACCGGAGCCGGCTCTCGGACCTGCACGAAGAACTGGAAGAGGCCAAGGAGCGGGGAGAGGGCGAGCGCGCCGAAAAGGCGGAACAGGAGATCGACGCGCTGACGAAGGAACTGTCGCGCGCCGTCGGACTCGGTGGCCGCAATCGGCGGGCGGCGTCAGCTTCGGAACGAGCCCGACAAAGCATCAGCAAGACGATCAAATCGGTAGTGGATAGAATCGCGCAGAGCGATGCCGCGCTGGGAGATATCCTGTCGCGATGTATCAGGACGGGCACCTTCTGCTCTTACCAGCCTGATCCCGATTTTCCGATCGCGTGGGAGTTCTCAGCGGCGACTGTCGAGCCTGAGCAGCAGCCGGTTTCAACTGGCGAGCCGGCTCCAGCGCGCGCGGATCCTCCGCAAACCTCGACAGTGGTGCTGGAGGTTTCGCCGTTCTCACTCGCGGATCGAACCGCATTTGTAGGACGGGAATCTGAAGGCACCGCAATTCGCGCGGTCATCGATCGTGCGCGATCGGGCCTCGGGTCGATTGTCATGCTCTGGGATGGACCCGGTGTGGGCAAAAGCCGGCTTGCGATGGAGATGGCGGAGTACGCGTCGCGCAGTGGTTTCCGGTGCGCAGTCGGACACTGCTACGAGAGAGACGAGCCGTATCCTTACCTCCCGTTCGCCGAGATCATCGAAAGTAATCTGGCGCAGGCGGCGAGCCACGAAGACTACCGCGGGCAGATTCAACCCTACGCGGCAGAATTGGCTCAAATCGCGCCGATTCTTCGCCGAATTTTTCCCGACCTTCCGAGACCGCTGGAGTTACCCGCTGCGCAGCAGCGCAGTTTTCTCTTCCAAAGCTTTTCAGACGCGATGGCGCGGGCGGCTCGAACGCGGCCGAACCTGTATGTGGTGGAGGACCTTCATTGGGCCGACGAATCAACGCTCGCACTTTTCATGTATCTGGCCCATCGCATCGCCCAGCTTCCGGCGGTGATTATAGGGACCTATCGCAGCGGATATTCGGATACAAATCCGGCGTTGGTAAGGACCCTGGAGGAGCTGATTCGGATGGGTGTCCGTCCGCAAAAGCTTGGGGGCCTGACCAAAGACGCGGTCGGGCAGATGTTACACGTGCTAAGCGAGCGCGAAGCTCCGGAAAGTCTTCTGAGCCTCATCTTTGAGGAGAGCCAAGGATATCCGTTCTTTGTCGAAGAGGTCTACCGGCATCTGGTTGAAGAGGGCAAAGTCTTCGATACCGACGGCCAGTTCCGCGCCGACATCAAGATCGACGAAATCGAGGTTCCGGATAACGTTCGCCTGATCATCAGCCGGCGCCTCGAGCGGCTCGACGAGAATGAAAAACGTGCGCTGGCGGCTGCCGCAGTGATTGGGCGTAGCTTTAGCTTCCGGCTCCTGACTGAGGCCAGCCAAATCGACGTTGACGAACTCTTCACCGTCTTCGAGAAGGCACAGCAGATGGGAATAATCGTCGCCAGTTCCCATGGGCCTGAGAAGCCGTTCACCTTCACTCACGAACTGGTGCGTCAGACTCTCCTTGCTGGCATCTCGGCTGCACGCATACAACAACTGCACGCCGCAGTCGCCGACGCGATCGAGTCACTCTATCCCCGTTTCGTCAACGAGCGCGCCGGCGAGATCACTGACCATCTCCTTAAGGCAGGACCGTTCGCGGACCGACAAAAACTGGTCCGTTGGTTGACGCTGGCAGGCAAGAGCGCACTTAAAGCCGCAGCATTTGAGGAAGCGCGGCGGAATTTCCGGTCCGCTCTGTCGCATAAGGGCGCCCTTGAAGCACGAGAAAGGGCTGAGTTGTTGGCGAGCCTTGCGATGGCCGAGCGAGGGCTTGATCAATGGGATGCGGCGATAGCCCATCTGCATGAAGTGCTCGAAATTTACACAAACCTCGATGATCGCGCGATGATTGGGAGAAGCTTTACCGAGTTGGCCGCCGCTTCTATCTGGGCTGGCCGCTTCAATGAAGCAACCGAAACGGCACGGCACGGGCTTGCTTACCTTCAGGCAGAGGTTAGCGCTGACCGTGCGCGTCTTTTCGCTATTCTCGCGCAAGCGCTTGCAGCGGCAGGATTCTATGACCCGGCCCACGAAGCACTGCAGGGAGCGTTGAGTATTGCGACCAAGCTCTCCGATTCAAAGCTTGAGGCCAGCTTGCTTGGTGTTAGGTCGATAATAAATATCCAATTCTTGCGGCTGCAGGAGAGTGGCGCAGACGGGTTACTAGACAAACAAATGGGTGAATCGGACCTTCCACCCTGGCAGTTCGTCCTCCAGTTACTAATTCTGCATCAGGAATTGCTCTATCTCGGGCGTCTGGAAGAGGCGGTGAAGGTCGCGGACGAGCTTGAACCTCTGGCGAGGAAGATAGGGCAATCGCTCTCGGTCGCGTTCTGCATCAGCACGCGAGCGTGGATGGATTTTGGTAGAACGCCGGACTTGGCCAAACTCGAAGCCGCCTTTCAGCAAGTGCGAAAAGGGGACCGGAGGGAGGCATCGTTTGCCCACCTGGAGGTTTTCTTCGAAGTACAACCAAGTCTGGTAGATTTCTTTCGCGGAAACTGGACTAGCGCCCTGTCTCGTGCCCAAGTCTCGCGTCGCCAGGAGCCGGGCAGCTCCATGGAGGGGTTAGGCGTCGGAACGCTTTTTCGACAGGTGGCCTATGCGGGCGATCGCGATGGCGCGCTGGCAATCCTTGATGAAAAGCGCGCGCTCCTCCCTGGTAGCGGCCAACCGAATACAGCGGGTTCGTGGTTGATGCTCGCGCTGGTGATCGAAGGCCTCGTCATGCTCGGCGAGGATTCACAAGCTGGACAGCTTTACCCGCTGGTTTGCGAGTTGCTCGGCATTGGGCCGGTGGTGCTTTGGCCGATCTTCCGCTTGACCCATACAATCGTCGGCGTCGCCGCGGCAGCGGCACATCAATGGGACGCGGCTGAAGAGCACTTTCAGATCGCTATGCGGCAGGCCGAATCGTTCCCCAACCTCCTCGAACAGGCCGAGATCCGCCGCTTCAACGCAATGTTGCTAATGAATCGCGCCGCAAGAGGGGATCGCGAAAAGGCGCAACCATTACTCCGTGAAGCGCTGGAGACGTACACGACAATCGGTATGCCTCGCCATCGCGAGATCACAGAATCCCTGATCCAGCGCGCAATGTAGCGGGAGCGGCCCCCCTTTGGTTGTTCGCATCGAAGGTTAACGGTCGGCGACTATCTCCGACAAGAACCAGGTTCGCCGCTCGGTCTGGTCGATCCAATTCTCGATGAGGCTGGCGGTGGCGACGTCGTCAAATTGATCGCAGAGCTTGTGAGCCGATCGCAGCTCTCGCGTCAGTTGCTGGTTGTCGGCGCGAAGCTCGGCCAGCATGTCCAGAGGCGGGACGAACTCGGCGTTGTTGTCTTTCAAGCGTTGATGCTCGGCGATGTCCCGGATCGAGTGGATCGTAGTTCCGCCAAGCTTGCGCGCGCGCTCGGCAATCTCGTCCGTCATCGCGAAGATCTGGGCTGATTGTTCGTCGAGTAGCAGATGGTAGTCGCGGAAATGCTTCCCGCTCATGTGCCAGTGGAAGTTCTTGGTCTTCACGTAGAGCGTGAACACGTCTGCCAGCAATTTGCGGAGCGACCCCGATATCTCGACCACCGCATCTCCACTGAGATCGCTTGGTGCCTCAAAATAATGTTTCATTCGCATAGCCGAATTGGGTTTCATTGTTTTGTTCTCCTCTTGGTTTCACTCACTAACCACTGATGGGGCGTGAAAACCGACCGCACAAGTACGAGCGTTCTTGCGTCCAGACGGCGCGTAAGCAGCGGAGCACGATCCAATCAACTCTGTAGAAATTACGCGGGCGTCGGAATTGTCTCTGGTGTTTCTGCGACTGCGCTCAATCGCGATTGCGGTCTCTGCTATAACTGGAGCCCGACGAGATCGGTACCAACAATTGGGGGCTCCCTATGATTGATGACTCCACAGTGAGGGACGAAGCGCACGTTCCGCAGCCGGCCACCGCGATCGCATCTCACCTGGTCCACGCTGACAATGCCGACGAATACCAACGGGCGCAGACTGCTATTACTGATGCGGCGCGGAAGTTCCCCGGCTTCATCGGCACCGAAGTTCTTGGCCCGATACCGGGTCTGCAGGAAGAGTGGGTCGCGATTTTCCGACTCGAATCCAATGCCGCGATGAAGCGATGGCTGGACAGTCCGGAACGTGCGCAGCTTACGGCGCGAATCGAGGCATGTCTCTCGGAGCCCTCGCACTTGTTGCTGCTCGCGAGCGACGAAAACGCCGAGCCCCCGGTCGCGATGGTTTTCACGCATCGCGTTGCCAAGGACAAAGTCGAGGAGTACCTGGCGTGGCGGCGCAAGGCGATCGCAGCGCAGGCGCATTACCCCGGCTACCTCGCGACCGAATTTTTCAGACCGCACGGCTCGTTTCAGAATGAGTGGGTGGATATCGTTCGCTACAGCAGCGTCGATGATCTCAATCGTTGGATGGCGTCGGAAGAGCGGCAGGCGCTGCTCAAGGAACTCGATCCGATCGTCGAGAGCATGCACGCGCATCCGGTGACCGGGCTCGAAGGTTGGTTCGCGCTCAATCGCCAGCCTGGCGCTGCGGTCAGCGGACCGCCGCCATGGAAGCAGGCGTTGGCAGTATTGTTCGCGCTCTATCCGACGGTCATGGTTCTGAGTTTTCTCAATCCACTTTGGCGTCACCTGTCGTTTGCGGAATCGATGCTGATAGGCAATATTCTCTCGGTCACCTCGCTCACCTACCTGGTCATGCCCTGGGTGAGCCGGTTTCTCAATTTCTGGCTAACTTCCCCCACGCGCGACTGGAAGAACGAGGCGCTCGGTTTGTCCGCAGTCGCAATCGGTTTGCTCCTGTTCGTTCTCATATTTCAGGCCTTGTGATCAGATTTTGCATTTGTCCCGTACGTAACATTTTTTTCGCCGGTGAGTTGTGGACTCGCCGGGTCCTCTGTATGAATTGCTGATGCGCAAAACTAAATGTCGTTTTTCGGTCCTGCTCACTCTTTCAGCGGTTCTTGTTCTCGCGATCGATACTCGCGCTAACGCCCAAAGCGGCGGCGACCTGCCTGATTACATGGAGGTGATCGTTGGCAAGGGCGCGCCCGCGACAAAAACCCAGGTCGCTGAACAAAATGTGCTCGCCCTCGATATCGCGATGTTCGGCTTGTACGACGACGCGCAGGCGAAATTTCAGAAAAATTTCCTCGCGGAGCATCCCGTGATCATGGCCCTGTTCAGCAACCAGGGTGGAAAGCTCACCCTCTATCGGCCGGGCAAGCCGCCGCTCGAGGCGCCGTCAGTCCCGATTCGCTATCAGATCTACAAATCCGTGGGACATTCCGCCCTGGCGCTTTTCGAGCTGGTCGGATCTCACCTCGGCACAGTCTCCGATCAATCGTGGGTTGGCCCGATGCGCACGTTTCGCGTTACCAGTCAGACCGCACTCGACAGCCTCGACACGCTCGATCTCGATTCCGACGCGCGCGAGAACCAGCGCAAGGTCCTCGCAAGCAATATCAAGTTCATGGACGCCTGCCTCAGCAAAGGCAGCTATACGTTCGCGGACATCCAGCAATATGCAACCGAAGTGAAGCCTTACCTCGCGCACAATATATGGCTGGGCGCGTCGACGCAGGTCGAGCACTGGATGAAGGTGCTTAAGGATTGGAAAGAGATGTTAGGTCCTGATTGGGATAAAACCTACGGCGTCAGCAATACTCTGTACGTAGCGCGCCAGAATAACGTTATTTTCAGCGTGCTCGCCCAGTTCTTCGGCAAGGACGCGATGAACACGCGGCTGTTTCTGTTCGAGACGTCGCAGTTCGTCACCACTCCCGATCAAATGCTCGACGTGCTGATTCGGACGGTCGCCGATCGCTCGGTCGGCCAGGTGTTTTTCGGCAACTATTATCTGATGGACTACGAGCTGATGGGTGGCGATGCGCGCAAGACGATCGCGGAAGAGGATAAGAAGTACGGCATGCCGGTGTTCCTGCCGCCGGCGGTGCCGTTCCATTCCAACGAGTGGCCTTTCAGGATCGATCCAAGCCAGGGCGAAGGTCCAGCAACTATCCAGGAAATCAAGTAGGCGTCGCCCCTAAAACAGGACGGTGACTTGGGCGGTCATCGCGACGGCGCCTTGCGTGCGGCGACTTTCGCCGGGATTCGGGATGTAACTCAGGACCGGTTCGAAAAACGACGTGCCTATCAGATGCATCTGGTAGTAGGTCTGAATGATGGCCTCGTTGCTGCGGAAGCCGTATCGCCGATTCAGCCACGACCACGCGAGCCCGGTGCCGATTGAATCCACCGGCCGGTTTGGAACCAGGCCGAATCCCGTGAATCCAGCGCCCCAATATTCGTTCGCGATCATCGTGCGCGAGTCGTTGATGCCGAACTGGAAAAACCCTGAGACGCCGCTGTTGTCGACGCCTTCGTGACGTCTCCACAGGCGCTGCGAACCGAAGGTATAGAATCCCTCGGAGCCGTTTTGACTGGTGCGCGGACCGTACAGCTCGCCGGTCTGCGCCCATCCGCCGGCGCCAATCTCGCCGATCAATTTGTGCTTGCCGAGGGTCCAGGCGTAACCGGCCTCGCCAATCGTGAAGTAGTGCCCATCGAAGACCGGACCCTCGCGCAGCCCGGTCTGTATTCCTCTACCCAACGCCCCGTCGTAGAAGGCGTAGGTGAGATAGAAATTCCTGGTTGGCGCGAAGCTCGCGGTTATCCCGTACGCAGAGTTGTAATATCCGGGCGACGCACCAATGAGTGTTGGGTTCTTGAAAATCGGAGTGTAGATAAGTCCCGTGACTGCCGGAATTTGAAGACTGGTATCTGCCGTGGGAACCGCGCGTGAGACATTGCCGAAGTCGTAGGTAGGCACTGTCTTGCCGACTCGAATCACCAGCTTGTTGGCGAACAGGCTCTGCCGCCACCAGAGCTCGTACAGTTGGGTGCGCACGAACGGCTTCGGACCCGACAGCCCGTCGTACGCGGTGACGACGCCGGCCTTCCCATTGTCGTCCTCGCCGTTGAACTGCAGCAGTTCCGCGTCGAACGAGCCGCCGGGAATGCCTATCAGCTTCTCGGCGTCCACGTTCAGGTTCAGCAGTAGCGCGCTGTTGAAGCTCCAGGTCCGCGGTTTCACTCCACCGGTGAAAAGGTAGCTCGCGTTGCCGATCCACAAACCGCCGACGCGAATAGCGGGAATATTGTCGAGTCCGATCAGATGACCCAGCAGACCAGTGCCGGGAATGATGTTGGTGGCGCCGGGGTTCGCGCTGATCGGCTGTACATTGTCGTTGGAGAGCGCTTTCGCGATCGGCGACGATGGTGCATTGGAAGCCGCCGGACTCGATGATGAAACGGGCTGCGGTAGAGCATCAGCCCAACACATGTCACGCGACAAAGCTGAAATGAGACCGATGACGCACAGCGTCCCCGCAGTGGCGAAGACGCGCCGGCTCAGCGCGCGCTTCATCTGACGCTCATGCGGTCTTTTTCCCGGTGCTCTCGAAAATTCGACGATAGATGCGATCCGGCGTCAGCGACGAGTCGTGGAAACGGATTCCCGTGGCATTGGTCAGCGCGTTGGCTAAAGCCGGCGCGATCGGGTAGATAGGCGCCTCGCTCATCGACTTGGCGCCGAGCGGACCAAACGCGTCGTGCGTCTCGGCAAAATAGATCTCAGTGCGCGCGAGCACGTCGGCATACGCTGGAATGCGGTAGTTGCGAAAGCTCGGATTGATCATGCGGCCGGTGTCGTCGTAGACCATCTTTTCCTGCAGCGTCCAACCAACCCCTTGCGCGATTGCGCCTTCAACCTGCGCCCTGCATTGCATCGGATTGATGATCACGCCGCCGTCGCAGCCGTGGACGCTTTGCAGGATGACGATTTCGCCTGTGATGCGATTGACTGCGATGCGAAATGCCTGAACCTGAAAGGTTACGCTGCGCGGAGTGCCGTAGGCCTTGCGCACAGTCTCGAGTTGACGGCTGGCCTTGCGCGATGCCGCAAAGAAATCCGCCAGCGGAACCCGCGTGTCGTTGTAGAAGATGGCGTCGTGCTCGATCCGGCAGGCGTCGCGGTCGACCACGTAATTTTTCGAGGCGAAGGTCAGCATCCTGTCGCGCAACGCTTCGGCCGCGAGTCGCACCGCGTTGCCGGCGACCACTGTGCCGGCGCTGGCAAACGCTCCCGTGTCGTAGCCGGTTTTATCGGTGTCGGATTGAACGACTCGCACGCGCGAGGCGGTGCTGTTGAGTACGCTCGACACGATTTGCTGATGAACCGTCGTGGTTCCGTTGCCGAACTCGGCGGTGCCGATCGCGAGATGATAGTTGCCGTCTTCACCCAGGGCGAGCCGCGCCTCGGAGCGATGCTCGGTCGGCGGCACCGATCCATGCATCGAAATCGCCATACCGCTGCCTTCGAGCCAGTCAGCGCCCGGCGGACGCTTGACGTCATTGCCACGCTTCATCGCGGCGTCCACCAGGTCGATGCATTGGTCGAGGCCGTAGCTGCCAAACTCGGTGTCTGTCGCGTCGGTGCTCTCGGCAATCATCTGATCGTCGGGCTTGACGACGTTGATGCGGCGAAATTCGTACGGGTCCATCTTGAGGCTGCGCACCACTTCGTCCATCGCGCACTCGACCGCGAAAATTGTCTGCGTCATTCCGTAGCCGCGAATCGCGCCGGCCGGCACCATGTTGGTGTAAACGGTGTAGCCGTCGACTTTCTTGTTCGCGCATTTATAGACGGCGACCGCTTCGCCGCACGCGGCGTATAGTGTTTCGCCGCCGTGATTGCCGTAGGCGCCGGTGTTGGAAACGACCCGCACCTCCATCGCGGTAAGAGTGCCGTCGCGTTTTGCGCCGACTTTCATCTTGACGTTCATCGGATGGCGTGTGGTCGCGGCGATAAATTCCTCTTCGCGGGTGAATTCGAGCATTACCGGACAGCCGGTCTTCAAAGTGGCAAACGCGCAGATATCCTCGGTCAGCACTTCCTGCTTGCCGCCGAAGCCGCCACCCACCCGCTCGCAAAAGACGCGAACGCTTTCAGGCATCAGGTCGAAGATGTAACAAAGCTTCTGCTTGGTGATGTACGGCGTCTGACTGCTGGTGCGGACGTTGAGCCGGCCGTTGTCGAGCCACGTGATCGAGCAATGCGTTTCGAGATGCGCATGCTGGACGCGATGGGTGGTGTAGGTGGCCTCGTGGATTACGTCAGCCGCTTTGAATCCCGCCTCGACATCGCCGACGTTGCCGTGAATCTCGAGCAGGATATTCTGCCCGGGGCGCCGGATGCGTGATTCGGCGCCCTTGTCGTGGATGACGGGCGCGCCCTTGCTCATCGCTTCTTCGGGATCGAACACCGCGGGCAGCAACTCGTACTCGATCTCGATCTTCCGGCATCCCTCTTCCGCCGCGCCTTCGGTTTCAGCGACGACGGCCGCCACCCGCTGCCCGACAAAACGCACCACGTTGTCGAGTAGGTAAGTGTCATTTGGATCGACGTGATAGTCGTCATGCGTGGCGGAGGTATAGAGGAGCCGCGGCACGTCTTCCCAAGTATAGACGCCGCGGACGCCGGGAACGGCTAGTGCCGCATCTTTGCGAATCGCCTTGATGCGTGCGTGGGCGTGCGGCGATCTCAGCAGCTTCAGATGCAGCATGCCTTCGATCGCGGTGTCGAGGGTGTAGCGGACCTTGCCGATGACGATCGCTTCCGCCGCCGGCGCCAGCAAGCCTGCGCCGCAGGATTTGCCGGGCTGGTCTTCTTCGATCGACCTGACGCCATGGATTGCGTCTTCGATCGAGTGATAACCGGTGCATCGGCAGAGATTACCCTTGAGATAGCGCGGCAGGTTCCCGATCTGTTCTTCGCTCAGACTCGCTGCCGTCATGATCATGCCTGCCGTGCAGAAACCGCACTGGAAGCCCGCAGCCTGCATGAACGCGTCCTGCATCGGATGCAAGTCGCCGTTCTGCGCGAGGCCTTCGATGGTCGTGACCTTGTGGCCGTCGGCGCGAAAGGCGGGAATCAGGCAGCTGTGAACGGGGACGTCGTCGAGCCATACCGTGCATGCGCCGCAATCGCCCGCGTCGCATCCTTTCTTGACCCCGAACCATCCCATGTCGCGCAGGAAAGTTCGCAGGCACTGTCCCGGCCGCGGCTCCTCCGAGAAAGTTTTGCCGTTGACGAGGTAACTCACTGCCGCACCTTGCTCGAGAACTCGCGCCGGATCTCTTCGGCAAAATGGAAAGTCATGTGCTGGCGATACTCCGGCGTTCCATGAACATCGTCGAAGAATTTCGGAATCTCACGTTCGAGACGGGCGCGCAGATCGTCGGCGCCGGGAAGTGTCGGAAACCTGAGCCGATGCGGCCGCTCGGTCGAAGCGGAAACCATCAGCATGAAGACCTCGGCCTGCGGATCCAGCGTGCCGGCCAGCAGCGCGGTCGATCGCCCCAGGTGAGTCAGCGATATTTGTCGAAAGCTGGTTCGCTTGCGCAGAGCGGAGCTTGGCAGCTCGATGCTTCTGAGCAAATCGCCCGGCTGCAAAACGTTCTTGTGATTGCCGGTGACGAAATCCTCGACGGCAACTCGACGCTCAGTGCCGTCGCGATTCAGAATCCTGCAAATGCCTTCGAGCGCGACGGTCAGCGAAATCATCGGACCCGCCGGCAACGACATGCAGACATTGCCGCCGACCGTGGCTGTGTTCCAGATTTTAAACGACGAAAGAAACGCGCGGCAGCACTCGCCGATCAGCGGCGCTGCCGTCCAATCCGCCGGTGCGGTCAAGGCTACGAGCTTGGCAATCTCGCAAGTAGCCGCTATCTCAAGGCCTCGATCGCTGACGGTCAAAGGTTGCCAGCCGAGGCCGCGCAGATCGATCAGGCGGCGCAACTGCGGCTGCGGCTCGGAGAACAGCCACGTGCCTCCTGCGAGCCATGCGTCGCCGTCGCGCCAGTCGATCGTTCCGTCCCCAGGCTTCGGACGCGCAATCTCCCCGATAGTGTTTAAATCCACGCAACATTCCCCTCCACCGCCGTATCGAGCGCGTTAACTTCTTGTCAGGATTTAGTCCAGGCGAGGTGACGTCGACTCTGGCGCATCATCTACTAAGTATAGGGCCCAGTCGTCGCAATCAACGTGGTGCGATTGGCGGCGCGCCAGAGGTGCGAGAGATTGAAGCTTGGAAGTCGCGACGGTAGTTATGTCCGAGCGCGAAATTGGAGAATTATCCGCATGAGGCGAGGCTTAACTGGATCGGTCCGGCTTTTTCCTATTGCGTTGCCGATTTGCTGCGCCTGGCAGGCGAGATCGACGACCGCATTGGGGCTGGTGATCCAATCACCCGCAGATGCGGTAACGATAGGCAAAAATCATCACGCGACGATGAATATGTTCCTTGCCAAAACCGAGGGCCCCGGCCTCGTTACTGTCCGTGCGCTCGGCGAGATAGCGCCGCAGCCTGGCTGCAAGTCAGATGAATAGCCAAATACAGCTCGCGTCGTTCATCTTTTGCGTGCTGATCGGAATCGCTCAACTTGCTGCTGCGAGAGAGTTGGACTACCGATGCTCGAAGCCGCCAATCGAGGTCACCTTCGCGGTGACCTACCGCCATTACAATGGGGCGGTGAATTGCGGAAATCTCTTTTTGCAGTCGGATATGCCGACCGCTCCGGTGGTTCGCTGGAAAGGAGCCGACCCGACGAAGCTATACACCCTGATGATGTTGGACTTCGACGGAAATGCCAACGGATCCTGGCCCGACCCGGTTGCTCCGGGAGAGAATGCTACCGTGCGGCATTGGATTGTCGGCAACATCTCCGGTGATCTTCTCCGCGGCGACGGATACGTGGAGTCCGCGAGCGATTCGGTAATCAAGAAGATATCTGTCCTGCAACCGTACCGAGCGCCCCACATTCCAGTGGTCTCGGATCGATACGGAATTTATTTGTTCGAACAGACCAGGAGGATCGACTTCGCAGCGGTGACTGGACCCGTAACTAACTTCGACTACTCCGCCTTCCTCGACAGTTATCAACTCGGAGAGCCCAAAGCTTCCAACTTCTTTGTGGCGGTATACACGTCTGAGTCACCGTTTTCGGGAAGGCCTTTCCATGGGAATGATGTCTCCGGTATTTGGCATCAGGGCTACGGCAAAGGAAAGCTCGCTCCATCTCAGCAATGACCTTCTCTAGCGTGCGTCCCAGGCCTGCCGCTCGGCTCGATACGGATCGTTTTCGACCCGGCACTGATTGTCGAACATCATCGTAGGACGCTGCTCGGTCGAGTACGGCAGCCAGTTCGGAAGGCCTTGGTGACTCGGATTTCCGGTGCGCGCGAACGCGAGCCATGACCGGCTCATCTTGTCGGCCAAGGCGAATCGCGTTGGCGAATCTCCGGTCAGCCCCGAGGTTTGTACAGTATCGAACACAAACGGTATCTCGAGCGCGTGCGGCGATTTGAGCTTGCCATCCAGCACCGGCGTCTCCCACGTGAACATGTAGACGAACACTGGGGCGGCGTGTTGCGCGACTTTGCGGTCCGCGGTGACGAGCGACGGTATGCGCATCGCATGGTCGGTGGCGATCGCCAGCACCAGGTCGCGCAGGGAATCGTTGGGTCGCGCGTGCCGATAAGGCTCAACGATGCGGTCGGCTTGATCGCCGACAAACATCTGGACCCGCTTGCGCATCGCCGCCTCGTCGAGTCCGTCGAGCCACGGCGCGAGCGCGAAGAACAAATTCATCTCGTCCTTGTTGGTCCCGATAATCAGCGGCACGTTTGCGGAAATCGCCGGAGCCGCCGGCTCGAACGGACCACCCGGAAGATGCTTTCCGTCGACCACCGGATTGAAACCGACCCGCCGGCGGTTGGCGAAAGACATCATGCTGACTTTTTTCAGGACCGCCGCCTGCGCCTCGGCGAGCTTTTGCGCGGGAACCTGCCGCAACTCGTTCATTCTGCCGGCGTCGAGTCCCAACTCTGCCAGCAAGTGGCGCGCGGTCTCGCTCGCGTCGTCGCGGCTGGCCATTCGCACTGCCGGCCCGCTTTGAATGATCGCCTTATGAAACAAACCATGCGCCGCCGGCATCGCCATCAGCACGCTGACCTTCGCACCGCCGCCCGACTCTCCAAAGATTGTCACGTTGCCCGCGTCGCCGCCGAAAGCCGCGATGTTGTCGCGGACCCATTCGAGCGCCGCGACGATATCGAGCATTCCAGCATTCCCTGATGCGGCAAATTCGTCGCCGCCGAATTCGTCAAGGTGCAGGTAGCCGAATGCTCCCAGCCGATGATTGATCGTCACAACCACGACGTCGCCTTTGCGGCACAGATTCGATCCGTCGTACCAAGGCGAATCTCCGGAGCCGGAGATGAACGCGCCGCCGTGGCACCAGAACATGACCGGACGCTTTCGCCCATCGTTCACCGCGGGCGTCCACACGTTGAGCACGAGGCAGTTCTCGCTCATCGGCGGCAGCGCGCGTCCCGCGAACAGCTTGAGCATCGCCGGAGGCATCGCGAATGCGTTCTCATCCTGCATCGCGCGATTGCCGAACTCGAAAGCGTCGCGAACGCCCGTCCAGGGCTGGAGTTTTTGCGGCGGCGCGAAGCGGCCCTTGCCCTCGGGTGGTGCGGCGTACGGGATCCCTTTGAAAATATTGACGGCGTTCTCGACGACGCCGCGAATCTTCCCGCAATTCGTTTCGACTACGACCTGCTGCGCCATCACTGAAACCCTCCGCGCGAAAAAAGTTATGCTGCAGCTACTCCGGCCGCTTCATCTCAAACGAGGGACCCGCCCAGCCGTCCTCGAGCATCTGCGGCGCCGCTTGAGAGCCTCGCGCCAGGTTGCCCGCGCCCATTCCCGATGTCACCGCGCCGTCAACCACCATCGCCTGTCCGCTGACGAACTCCGAGTCATCGCTGGCCAGGAACAGCGCCATCGCCGCGATGTCTTCGGGACGTCCCGCGCGCGGCCATGGCTGAAAGGCCGCAAACAGTTGCGTCGCGGCTTGTTCGCCGCCCGGAATGCGGTTGTACGTCAGGGGAGTCGCGATCAGGCCCGGGCAAATGCAATTGACGCGAATCTTGTCCTTGGCCAGTTCGATCGAAGCCGAACGGGTCAGGCTGATCACTCCAGCTTTGGCGGCGCAGTATGCGTGCAATCCGGCTGCCCCGCGCAGTCCCGCGATCGAGGCAGTCGAGATTATGGACCCGCCGCCCGTCTTACGCATCTCGGGCACGGCGTGCTTGATGCCGAGGAATACGGCGCGCAGCAGGATCGAGAAGCTGCGGTCCCAGTTTTCCGCGCTGGTCTTCTCGAGCGGCCCGACCGCGCCGCCGAGGCCTGCATTGTTGTAGATGACGTCGAGGCGGCCGAATTCCTTGACCGCGCGATCGACCGCGCTCTTGATATTTTCCTCACTGGAGACGTCGGTTAGCTGGAAGACTGCGCTGCCGCCGTTCTCCTTGCAGTCCCGCACCGCGGCCTCGCCGCCCTCGCGATTGAGATCGGCGATCACGACTGCGGCGCCTTCGCCTGCGAACCGAATTGCGGTGGCGCGGCCGATTCCGCTCGCCGCACCGGTGATGACTGCAACCTTCTTTTCGAGTTTACCCATGAGTTCTCTCCGTGTTGTTCTGAAGCTCGCCTGCTCGAAGCGGCGTCTCCTATCAATAGTCGGGCGAGGGCCACGCTGCCAAACGCTCAGGCGGCGACCGTTGGAATATCACACTCGCGCGGGACTAAGATCGGCGGCGCCACTTCAGCCTCGAGGAGCATCAGATGGAAACGATACTCGGCGACGCTTTTACATGGTCATGGTTTTCCGAGCCGCATGGCTACAACTTCAACAGCCTGCTGATTCCCCGTCCCGACGGAAACATCTGCATCGACCCGGTCGAGCCCAACGATGAAGTGCTGAGCGAACTTGCTCGAATCGGTGTGAACCGTATTCTGCTCACGAACCGCAATCATCTGCGCGCTGCAAACAAGGTTCGCGAGCGCACCGGAGCCCGTTCCTACATACATCCCGAAGACGCCGCATACGCAAAAGGGCAGGGCGGCGTGCTCGACGGCGAACTTCGCGAGGGCGAAACAATCGGGCCGCTCAAGGTCGTAAGCGTCAGTGGAAAGAGTCCGGGCGAAGTCGCATTCCTTTGGCCCGATCGAAAAACGTTGATCGTCGGCGACGCGGTCATAGGAAATCCGCCGGGGTACCTGAGCCTGCTGCGCGAGCGCGTGATGGACGACCCGGCCCGCCTGCGCCGCAGCGTCCAGCAACTGCTCGCACTCGACTTCGATACTATCCTGGTAGGCGACGGCGTATCGATAATCGGCAGCGCAAAGCAGCGGCTGCAGGAACTGGTCGACAGCTTCAGCAAGGCGCCGGGCTGATACGCGCCTGTTCGCTGAGGCTGGATGTCAAAATTTTCGCGAAGACTGACGGCATTCGTCGCCGCGGTTGCGGCGCTTACCGCGCTTGGCTGGTGGATGATTCAAATTCCCGCAGTGCAGGACGCGGTCTTCCGCCGGGTTATCGCGCACACCCTCTCGGCGACACGTAACGACCTGCTCGCGCCAGATTCGCTGCGAGTGCTTTTGTCCGGCACCGGGAATCCACTGCCCGATCGCGATCGCGCGGCCGCGTGCACCGCGATCTTCGCCGGCGGCAACATCTACCTGGTGGATATCGGCCCCGGCGCGTGGAAGAACCTGGCACTGTGGCGCATTCCCGGGCCGCGGGTCGCAGCTATAATGCTCACCCATTTTCACTCCGATCACATCGGCGATCTCGGCGAACTCAACCTGGAGACGTGGGCCAACGGGCGGGACCATCCGCTGCGCGTGTACGGCCCGCCCGGCGTCGATCAGGTGGTGGAGGGATTCGCGCAGGCCTACGCGCTGGATGAAGGCTATCGCGTCGCGCATCATGGTGCCGCGCTGATGCCCCCCGCGAACTGGCAGATGCAGCCGCTCACCGTGAAGATCGATACTCCGCCCGGTGCGTCGCCATGCGCCGGCGGTTGCGCGACAGTGCTCGAAGAGAACGGACTCAAGGTGACAGCATTCACCGTCGATCACGCGCCGGTCGCGCCCGCCTACGGCTATCGATTTGACTATAAGGGGCGATCGGTCGTAGTCAGCGGCGATACCATCAAGTGCGCCAATCTGGTCAAGGTCGCGACCGGCGCAGACGTGCTGATTCACGAAGCGCAGGCGGCCCATCTGGTCAAACTGATCGAGCAAGGTGCGGAAGAGATTGGCAACGCGCGCGTTGCGAAAATCATGTCCGATATCCTTCGCTATCACACGACGCCGGTCGAAGCCGCCTCCGAGGCGAACCGGGCCGGAGTGCAGCTGCTGGTGTTGAGCCACATCGGTCCGCCGACGTCCAACCTGCTCGCGCGCATCGCATTCATGCGCGGCGTCGCGGAAGTCAGGCCCCACGGCGTACTAATCGGCTACGACGGATTGCTACTGACCCTGCCAGCCGGCTCGAAAGACATCGAAACCTCAACAGTTCAGTGACTCTTTACCTAAACCTGTTTTTTGCTTCGAACGATCCGACTTGTCGCATAAGATCTCTCCTGACTGGGCTAACTATCTAGCTGAATGGGAACGAACTGTAGAATTGAGGCCGCGCACAGCGAATCATTTCGATAGCAAAGTAGGAATCGAACAGCGCCGACGCCGCTTAGCTGTCGCGCGCGACCAAGGCGACGAAATCGCCCTCGGTCAGAATGCCGACCAGGCGTCCATCTTCAACAACGGGAAGACAGCCGATCTTGCGCTCGGTCAAAACGCGCGCGGCATAAACCAGCGAGGCATCGGGCCTGATGGTGACCACCTGGGTGGTCATCACGTCTTTGACCGCGAGAGCGTCGAGCAGCTTCCGTTGATCGTGCCTGCCATAGCCAAGCGCCTGCGCGAGCGCGTCGCGAAAGAGATCGCGCTGAGTCACGATACCGACGAGGCGCTGACCGTCATCATCGAGAACCGGCAAATGACGAATCCTCCCCAGCCGCATGATGTCGTCGGCCAGCGTGAGCTTATCGTTGCTCTTGAGGGTGGTCGGATCGGCCGTCATCACGTCGCTGACTTTCAACTTTGTCATGCTGGCTTCTCCGAATGCATTTTACAGATATGCCAATTGTCACGCACCCGAGAGGGCCGTTCGGGCTTTTGAGAAGGCGTTGCCTCTCTCGAAAACAATAGGAGTAATGTGTAAACGGCGACGCTATTCGGACAGTGAAGCGGGAGGGTTGCACAATGCCTCTGAATTCTCGCGCGACGACGCAACGACGGATTGCGATTATCGGATCCGGTTTTTCAGGGCTCTGCCTCGGCATCCAGCTGAAACGGCTGGGAATCGATTCGTTTACAATCTTCGAAAAATCCGATCGGCTCGGCGGCACCTGGCGCGACAATACCTATCCCGGCGCGGCATGCGACGTGCCCTCGTTTTCATATTGCTTCTCGTTCGAGCAGAAGACCGATTGGTCGCGGAAGTGGGCTCCGCAGTCGGAGATCCTCGAGTACATGGACGATTGCGCGAAGAAGTATGATCTACTGCGGCACATCCGCTTCGGTACGGAGATAGCCGGCGCGAACTGGGACGAAGCCGCGGCCGTGTGGAGAATCCGCACGACTCGCGGTGAAGAATTCATGGCCGAGGTACTGGTCGCGGGCGTCGGACAGTTGAACCGGCCGAACATGCCGAAGCTGCGCGGCGCCGAGAATTTCAAAGGCGTGCCGTTTCATTCGGCGCGATGGCGTCACGACGTCGATCTGATGGGCAAGACCGTCGGCGTAGTCGGCAACGCGGCGAGCGCGATCCAGTTCATCCCGCAGATCGCTCCCAAGGCCGGCAAAGTCCACATCTTCCAGCGCAGCGCGAACTGGATGGTGCCGCGAAACGATCTTGCTTACACCGATGAGCAAAAGCGCCGATTCGCGCGCAACCCGGTCAAGACGCGGCTCTACCGCTGGCTGATCTACTTCCAGCACGAGATGAACTGGCCGGTGTTTCGTCGAGTCTCGTTTCTGTCGCGGCGGATGGCGCAGGCTGCTGATACCTACATGCGCGCGACCGTCACTGACCCCAAGCTGCAACAGGCGCTAGTGCCCGACTATCCGATCGGCGGCAAACGCATCCTGATTTCCGACGACTACTACGCGACCCTCAATCGCGAAAACGTCGAGGTCGTGACCAGCGGCATCGACCATCTCGATGAGAACGCCGTCGCCACCCAGGATGGCCGCACCTTTCCGGTGGATGTGCTGATCTATGCAACCGGATTTGAATCAACTGCGTTCCTCGCGCCGATGGCGATCCGCGGTCGCGACGGACATCTGCTGCAAGATGAATGGGCGGGCGGCGCGAAGGCCTACCTCGGTATCAGTGTCGCGGGATTCCCGAATCTGTTTCTGATGTATGGACCCAACACCAATCTCGGGCATAACTCGATTATCTTCATGATCGAATGCCAGGCGAATTACATCCTCGACTGCCTCAGAGAGCTCGACGAGAGTGGCGCTTCCTCGATCGATTTGCGGCGTGATGTGATGGACGAGTTCGACGCCATCCAGCAAATGGAACTGCAGCAAAGAGTCTGGGCGTCCACCGGAAAGAGCTGGTACAAGAACGAAGCTGGGCGCATTACCAACAACTGGTCCGGCAGCACCATCCGCTATTGGTGGAATACGATAAGAGCGGATCCGAAGCTGTACCTGCTCGAAATGCGCCGAGCGTCTTCAATCGCCGAGAATCCTGTGCCCGACGCCGCCGATCCGGCGCACCGCGCGGCTTAGGGAGCCATAGAAAATGGTCTGGGACGAGAAGATGAGCGGATCGGCCGCTCAATTTGCAACGATAGTCTGTAGGAATTACAGAGTAAGAATTACCGACTTGATTGGACTTCCGCGTCATCTTTAAGCAAAAATCTTATATAACTCATAATATTTTAGTGTAACCAGCGGCTGTGCATGGTTGTTGCAAAGCTTCGGCAGACACCACAAAGTTCGCCGGAGTTCGCTGGAAAAATCATGGCAAATGAAATTCGAGTCCTGATCGCTGAAGATGACGTCAACACTCATGAGGAGTGGCGCGAGTCGCTAGCGGTATGGGGTTTTCGCGGCGAGATTGCCGAGGACGGGGTCCGGGCGCTGGAGCTTATCAGCAGTTTCGACCCGCATATCCTGCTTTCGGACCTGAGGATGCCGCGTAAGGGCGGGCTCGAGCTGCTGCACGATATTCGAGAGCTCGGAATCCATCTGCCGACCATCATGATTTCGGGCCAGGGCGAGATTCCGGACGCGGTCGAAGCGCTGAAGCAGGGCGCGATCGACTACCTGCGCAAGCCGGTCGATCCCGCGCATCTGCAGCGCGTGCTCAAGAACATCGCCGACAACATCAATATCCGCGAAGAGAATTCCACCCTGCGCCGCCGCCTGGCCGAGGCGGGCGAACTCGGCCCGCTCTTCGGACGTTCGCTGCCGATGCGCAAGGTGATCACGGCCATCGAGCGGCTGGCGCAATCGTCGGCGTCGGTGGTGATAACCGGCGAGAGCGGCACCGGCAAGGAGCTGGTGGCCCGCACCATTCACGAGCTGTCGCCGCGGCGCGACGCGGCTTATGTGCCGGTCAACTGCGCGGCGATTCCCGAGACGTTGATGGAGAGCGAGCTGTTCGGGCATGAGCGCGGATCGTTCACCGGCGCCGATCGGCGCAAGGAAGGATGCTTCGAGGTGGCCAACGGCGGCACCTTGCTGCTCGACGAGTTGACCGAGATGAAGGCTGAGCTGCAGCCCAAGCTGCTGCGCGTGATCGAGGAGCAGCGGCTGCGCCGGGTGGGCGGTACCGCCGAAATACCGCTTGACGTGCGAGTGCTGGCGTCGTCGAATCGCGACATCGAGCAGGCGGTGCGCGAGAACAAGCTGCGCTCGGACCTGTTCTACCGGCTGAACGTGTTCACGATCACACTGCCCCCGCTGCGCGAGCGTATCGATGATCTGCCGCAGCTAACTCAGATGTTCGTCAGGCATTACGCGGAACAGAACAAGAAGGACGTGAGCGGGGTCGACGAGGAATGCATGAAGGCGCTGCAGGCGCATCCATGGCCGGGCAACGTGCGCCAGTTGCGCAACGTCATCGAGCGCGCTCTGATCGTGTGCGAGGGCCGCACCATCCGCAAGACCGACCTGCCCGATGACTTTCGTTCGGCCGGCGGCGCCGGCGACGGCGGCTTCATCAAGATCCCGCTGGGCACTTCGCTCGACGACGTCGAGAAGGAGATGATTACTCGCACGATCGAGTTCACCGCCGGCAACAAGACCCGCGCCGCCGAGATTCTCGGGGTCAGCGCGAAAACCCTCTATAATAAACTCGAACGCTTCGGCGCCGACCGCACCTGACTCGAAACCGAGCCGAACGCGGCTCGGAAGAAGGCCGACAGCGGGGATCATCGCGAGGAGACCATGCATCTGCGAGCAAGACTTGCGCTGATTGCTCTTGTGCTGATGCTCGTTCCGACGATCACCCTCAGCATCATCTCGATTGATTCCCGAATCGCGACGATGATCGACGACATGTCGCGATCGACTGATTTCATGATCT
Source organism: uncultured delta proteobacterium (assembly GCA_963850125.1). GTDB lineage: Bacteria > Desulfobacterota > Binatia > Binatales > Binataceae > Binatus. The sequence goes on from CAWKKB010000011.1 coordinate 600,998, forward strand.
CGCAGATCTTCGAAGAGGTGCGGCTGGCTCTCTCGCAAGGCGACGGCGACGTCGCGTCCGCGCTTCGCAGCAGCGAACCGGTGCGTAAACTGCTCGATTCGACGGTCGCATTCGGTCCGGCAGTGGTGGCCGCATCGATCGTCGCAAATGATGGCACGGTGATCGTTGCCGCCAATGGCGACGGAGAGGGAAAACCTGCGCTCAGCCTTCCGTCCGTCAAGGAGCTGCAGGAGCAGGCTTCACAATGGCTGTTGTTTACCTCGCTGCCCAGTCTTCTGACCGCGAAGGTTTACGAGGCGCGCCGCCGCGTGGATATCAACGGCAAGCCGGCTGCGACAATTTCCGTCGGGGTGACCACCGCGCTGATCGCGGATCAGGCCCGGCATCTGCTCGTGGTGATCGTCGCGACCGCCGGACTCGTCATCGCGGCCGCGATGCTCGCGGTATTGCTGATCGCCAACCGGATCCTCGAGCAACTCGCCCGTCTCAGGAGTGGGTTCGAAGAGCTTGCCGCCGGCAAGAGTCCTTCGGAGGTGAAGGTGTCAGGACCCGGTGAGCTGAGCTCTCTCGCCGAGAAGTTCAACGAACTGTCGCGCCAGGTCCGGGCCGATCGGTCGCGCCTGGACAGCGACCAGGCTCATCTGTTCGACGTTGTCCGATCGATCCAGGATGCGGTCGTGCTGCTCGACGCCAACGGCGTGGTGCTGTTCGCAAACAAGGAAGCACAGGAGCGCCTGGCGCCGAAGAACGGCCCGCTCGAGGGCACCTCGCTAGTCTCGGCGCTCGACCCTGCCCATCCTCTGCTGGCGCTGGTGCAATCGACCGTGGCCGGCACCGAGGCACACGACGTTCCGCTGACGCTTCCTGCCGGTGGAACCTACCTGGTTTCGTTCTTTCGCCTTGGGCGCGAGCGGATCCCGGCCGGTCTGTTGATCGTGCTGAGAGACTTGAAGCCCGTTATTGAACTGGAAACCGCGCTCGATTCGTCGAATCGGCTGGCGCGGCTGGGGACGTTGATTTCCGGCCTGGCTCATCAGCTGCGCAGCCCGCTGAACGGGATGAACATGAGGCTCGAGCTGCTGCGTCACGAAGCCGGCGAGGCCGGCGGAAAGCATATCGACAAATTGCGACACGAGGTCAGGCGGCTCGACGAAGCGGTCGAGGCGCTGCTTAGGTTCATGCGGCCCGAGCAATTGAAGCTGAGCGATTTCGACATGAACGAGTTGCTCAAGGAACTCGGCTCGCGCGTCAATGCGGAAAAGATCAAAGTCGAATACCAACTCGATCCCGCGTTGCCGCTGGTTCAGGCCGATCGCGGATTGATTTTCGAGGCGCTCGCCAACTTGATAACCAACGCCGAGCAAGCGATGCCGGACGGTGGAGAGCTGACGCTTTCCAGCAGGTTGCAGGGCCAGACGGTCGAGCTGACTATCGTCGACCGCGGTCCCGGAATCGCCAAGGAGCAATTGGATCGGATTTTCGACCTGTACTTCACCACCAAAACGGGCGGAAGCGGCTTGGGTCTGCCGTTCGCGATGCGCGCAATTGAACTAAACGGCGGGAAAATAGCAATAGATTCAGAAGTTGGCCAAGGCACTGTATGTAAGATAACAATTCCGATTGCATCCAATGCGTCTGCCAAACCATCGGTCTCTAGTGCGGCTTAAGCGAATCGATCGGCAATCAGTCCGGAAGCTGGTCTGCGTCTGTTCGCTGATTTTCCTCGCCGGATGCGCTGGAACGTCAGGCACGAGCTGGTTCCCGGAATTTGGCGGCGCATCTCCGACCGCGACTCCGACCGTCGAGCCGACTCCAACGGCGACACCCACCCCGCTTGCATCTCCAGTGGCCGAAGAAACCACCGGACACGTCAGCAGGAAAACCGCCAGGCAGGCGCGTGCCGCGTCGGAGAATGCGGCCATCGCCTCGAAGGAGGCTGCGAACGCATCCGCAGCCGCGGCGCGGGCGTCGAAGCAGGCGGCGAGTGTGGCCAATCGGATCGAAGGAACGGGTCCATCAAACGCCGACGTAAGCCTGGAGAGCAATCCTGCCGCTCCCGCCCCGGGCGCTCCGGTGGACGCTGTCAGAAATCGCGCGACCCCGGCATCAAGTCCGTCAATGGCGATGGCAGACCCCAGCGCTTCGTCGGGTGCGCGAACAACTCCGACTACAAGCACGCCCGCGCTGGAAGCGTCAGGGCCGTCGGACGACTCCAATTCTGCGAAAGCCGCAAAACTGATTCAGGATGTCGACAAGATGGCGCGACGGATCGATCGCAAGAATCTGTCGGCGGACGATTCTCAGCGCGATATTCTCGGGCAAAAATTATTACAAGAAGCTAACAAGGCGCTGGCCGACCGCGACAGCATCGCAGCAATCAGTCTCGCGACTAAGGCCTCGACTTTGTTCGAACCGCTGCCGAAACTCGCCGAGGCGGTTACGCCGCCCGCGCCATAATATTTTGTTCCCCGCGTAACATTTATTGGTCGCGCATTATGCAAGATCAGTAGCAATTTTTTCCGACGCCCGGAATCGTGAAGAAATTACTCCGGCTTATCACTACAAAAGCCATGTGGCGCGGTAATCGTGTGCATGGCCCTATACTTGCTGCCTTTAAATGTAGTCACGGCATTGGTCGAACTCCGAAACAAGTCATCCATCAATCTGCGAATGAAGTGCGATCAAAAATACGCGTTTAAGTTAATTAGACCGGCTGCAGCGCGGCATGCCGTCGTGACTCGGAAACAGTACGTGCGTTCGACCATGAGCGAACAGCGTATGGTTGTGGCCGCAAGAATCGACTGATTGGAGCTATCAGAATGGAGAATCGTCGCCCGATTCCAAGATCTCGAATCGGGAGACAACTCTTCTTTCACGCACGCAACTTTTGAAAGCTGCGGTCGAATCCAACGATTGATGGCTCCGTGACGTCGGTATGGGAGTTCCGACATGACGAAATCGCGGAGACCGCATCCAATTGTTCAGGTGGTTCAAACCGCCGCCAGCGAGCTCAGTGACGTTTTGAATGCGATCGGTTTGCGCATCTCACTTTTGCAGCACCAGGTGGAGGCGTCTTCGTTTGAGGGCGAGATAATTCGCCTGGCCGGTTTGGTCGAGAAAGCGTCCCAGCGTGTTCATCGCCTGGACGACTACGCGCGTGCCGAAGTGCTGGTCGCTTCGATGCGGCCGGCGCTCATTCGAAAGCGATCCAGGACTGATCGCACCGGAAGTCGATCGCCCATCTCGGAACCGTCGCAACGCACAGCTCTTCTGATTACGGACTCGTCCGGAGAAAATAGCGCGATCAAGGAATCTCTCGAGCGTAGCGGCTGTACTGTCGTGACTGTGGGCTCTTCCGATGAAGGACTTAGCCTGCTCCAATCCAACCAGTGTTTCGATCACATCGTATGCGACTCAACACTGCTCGCTAAAGCCGGAGGGAAGTTCACCGCCGAGTTGTCCCGCGCTACGCCGGAAACGCGCGTGTACGTCCTGGAGCGTCCCGGCTTGTCTGAACGTTCTTTCTATCGCACCGATTAAGATGCGCTGAAATTACAGGCAGCATCGGAACGCGGAAAATACTACACGCACGTTTTCACAGAATAAGCCGCGTCATCACTCAGAGCGCTGATGGTATGGCAATTGCTCCGTTATAGGCGCTCGCCGAGGATTGGCGAATCCGTCGCTTTCGGAGGAAGGCAAATGAAGCGCGAAAACCAATGGACCCTGGTGACGATGCTGATAGCTACCTTTGCAATCGTTGGCACCGCATTCTGTCTCAATCCTTCGTCCAACATGCAATATCCAATAAACAGTGCCGATAGCTCTCGCCCAATGATGCGAAGCGTCGTGAAGGTGCACACCGCTCATGGCGTGATCACCCTCCCCGGCAACGCCGATTCATGGGCGGCTGCCGAACGTGCAGTGTTTGTAGCCGACGGCATCGCCGATATGCAGATAGCCAATAGCGAAATTCCCTGGAAAATCTCATTTGAATAGCTATCGGAATCTTCTACCCAATAAGACTACTGACCTAACTACCAGAGCTAATGTTCATAAGCCCGAAGCCCTAAGGAGATTTCTGGTCATGAAGAATTCAACAAAAATCGCGATCTCGATGCTGAGTCTCGCTGCGATACCTTTCATCAGCGGTTGCGGCTCGTCGACGTCCACCGAACGAATCAAAGAAACCAACGCGACCACTACTTATGTGCCAGCTCCGCCGCAAGAAGTAGTTGTTCAGCCGGCTCCAGTCGTAGTAACGCCGCCGCCGACTACTGTGAGCACGACTGAGGAGAAGAGCAATTCGAATTCGACCGATACTGACAACAACGCAACCAGCGAAAGCTCAAGCGCATATCACAGTGAGACTTCGACTGTGACTCCTATGACTGCGCCTGCGCCCTCACAGGAACAAACCACAACGACCTACCAGAAGAAGACCTACCAGGAAAGCAACTAACTACCTGAATATGGGGCGGAGAGACGCGCCCGTTTCTCCGTGCCCATACGGTGCTCTCATGAAATTCGCAAAAGTCAAATTCTTTAGCGTGATGTTGCTATCTAGTCTTGCCGTGCCGATTGCGAGTTCGCATGCGCAGCTGGCAACAGTTGTAACTGATTCGCACGGCGACTCCGCAACCGATGCTCCCGCCAGAACTACCAATCAATCAATAACACTGGAACATGACGACGTGCAGACGTCAGCCGAGCACCATTACAATTCTCCCGCCGAACGCGCGAAGGATGACCTCCTGATAACCGAGGTGAAGAGTTCGTTGGCCGATCGCGGCATCTCGGATCAATTCCCGGTGGAAGTCGATTGCGATCACGGGATGATCCAGTTGAGCGGAGTGGTTGCGTCAGCCGACAAAGCTCGCGAGGCGGAATCGATCGCCTTAAACACCAAGGGCGTGGTCGGCGTTCAGGACAAACTCACCTGGCGATAGACTTATCGCCGTAGAAGCGGAATCACTTCCTTGCCGAACTGCTCGTGCTGCGCATTGCGATCGGCCGGCGCTGAGATGACATCCACATTAACGTCGCGAATTCCCGCTTTGACGAATTCATCGATTCTCGCGGCGACGTCGGCAGGCTTACCGATCGCGGCATAGCGTTTCGCAGGTTCGCGGAAGTCCATCGCATAACGCTTGCTTAGATAAGTCGCGGCGATGTCGAGCGCCGCTTCATAGCTAGGCCCAAGCGTCACGAACAAATGCAGCGCCGTTCCGAAGTGCTCGAACTTGCGGCCGGCCTTCTCAGCCTCACGCCCGATGAACTCGAGTCCGTCGGCGACGCGCTTGGGCGTGACGACGTACGGCATCCATCCTTCTCCCAGCAGTGCCGCGCGCTTCAGCGCGGCTTCGGCGCGTCCGCCGACCCACACCGGAGGTCCGCCGGGCGTGCGCGGTTTCGGCAGCATCGTAACTTTCTCGAAACTAAAATACTTGCCGTGATACTCGACCGGTTCCCCGGTCCACAGCCGCTTGATTATTTCGATTGCTTCGTTCGCGCGTCCGCCGCGTTGCTTGAGCGGGATGCCACATGCCTCGTATTCGCGCGGAAATTCGCCACCGACTCCGACCCCGAAGATGAAATGTCCCGCGCCCATCAGGCGGTCCACCGTCGCGACCATCTTCGCGACTGTCGTGGGATGACGCAGCGGCAACAGGAAAATGCTGGTGCCGAAAGTCAGGTTCGGCTTCAGCGCCGACAGGTAGGTTAGCTGCGTCAGTGGATCGTCGACCGGTCCCGTGAATGCGACGTGGTCTCCCGTCCAGATACTTTCGTAACCCCATTCCGACAGCGTAGTGACGGTCTTCAACGCATGCTCGCGATCGGCAGCCGTCGCCATCGCGCCAAATCGGATCTTCGAATTCAACGGGAGCACGTCGCTCATCTCTTCACCTCGATGCGTATCGTCAAACCGATCGGAGTGCGCCGCCGTCGATGCGGATCAACGAACCCGTCACGTAGGCGGCGAGTGGACTCGCCAGGAACGCCGCGACCGCGCCGAACTCCGCCGGTGTGCCGATCCGTCCGACCGGGATCGACTGCGCGTTTCGCTGGATTGCCTCCTCGGTGGAAATTTTCTGACGTTCCGCCGCCGCGCGACTCAGATTCACGGTGCGATCGGTGAGAATCGCGCCCGGCAGCAGCGTGTTCACTGTGATTCCGTCGCGCGCAGTCTCCGTCGCGAGTGTCTTGGCCCATCCAACGATCGCACTGCGCAGCGTATTCGACACTCCTATCGCGGCGAGCGGTTCGACCACGCTGATCGATGCGATGTTCAGGATTCGGCCCCACTTGCGTGCGCGCATCTCGCCGATCAGCAGGTCCGTAATCCGAAACAGCGGCATCACCATCGCGTGGAACTGGTCCTCCCAGACTTTTGCCGACACTCCCACCACACCCGACGGCGGCGGACCGCCGGAATTGTTGAGCAGGATGTCGATAGGGCCAAGTTCTTTGCGCGCTGCGTTGGCGGCAGCTTCGACCGTTGGCCAGTCCGCGAGGTCCGCCGCGAAACCCACCGCCTTGGCGCCGCGCGAGGAGATTTCGGTGACCGCGCGATCGAGCGCCTCCTGGCCGCGCGCGACCAGCGCGACCGCAACGCCCTCCGCCGCGAGCGCGTCGGCGACGCCGCGCCCGAGTCCCTTGCTGCCGCCAAGAATCAGCGCGGTTTTTCCCTTGAGTTGAAGATCCATTTTATTTCACCGGGCTCTTTTAATTGATCGGTTCGCGCCTGCTTTTCGGCGAGGTCATTCGCTACGCATTCTTCTGCGCGCCCGGCAGGTAATCGTCGAGCGGCACGCCGAAACTGTTGAGCGCCCACGAGACCAGGTTGTACTGCCCGATCGTGAAAACGGCGTCCATCATCTGCTCGGTACTGTAGCGCTCTGACAACTGTTTCCAGGTCTCGTCGGAAACGACCGACTTCTCGCGCAAATCGTCGGCCGCCTGGAGGAGTGCGGCGTCGTGTTTGTCCCAGCCCGCCTTGGGGCCCTTGCTGATGCGATCAATCTCGTCGTCGGTGAGGCCGGCGCTCTTGCCGATTCGCACGTGCTGCTCCCATTCGTACGGCGCCTGGTTCAGCCAGCCGACGCGCAGAATCAAAATTTCGCGATCGCGCGCGGGCAACGATTGACCACCCAGGATATAACCGGCAAAGCGCGACCAGCTTCGCGCCAGCTTCGGATTCTGCATCAACACCTTGAAAATGTTGACGACCTCGCCGTTGACCTTGTTGCGTTCGCCCATCTCGCGGTCTTCGGCGCTCAAGGTGGAAAAATCGCGGAACGGGATTCGTTGTTTTCTGGCAGTCACGGGTAATCCTCCGTCGTCGTTATCAAGCCGGTTTCATTCGATCAGCTTTAATCCACAATCGCGATTTTCTCCAGCCGATCGATGGTTCATCGCCACACGCGATGCGCGATTTCTGCCACCAGCCAAAGTTTCGCTTCTTGTGTAGATTCCGGAATCGGATTGCCGTCCCACACCGTGCCGAATCCGCATTGCGTGGACAGCGCCATCTGTTCGCGCGGAAAGAATTTGCTCGCCTCCTCGATACGTTCGAGGATTCCCGCCGTCGATTCGAGCTCGGCCCGCTTGGTCGAGATCAAGCCCAACACCACGCTTTTGCCCGTCGGAACTTCGCGCAGCGGCTCGAAGGAACCGGATCGCCAATCGTCGTATTCGAGCAGAAACCTCGAGAAGTTTCCGGCGCGCTGAAAGACCTCTTTCGCGATCGATTCGTAACCGCCTTCACCCACGTAGTAGCCCTTGTTGTTGCCGCGGCACAGATGAAGCGCGAAGGTGACGCCGCTAACCTCGGCCACAGAGTTGATGATGTCGATGCCCTCGGTCAGCAGCCGCGCGGGATCCATCCCGCGATCAGCGAAGTCCTCGCGCCGGCGATCCGGATCGCAAAGCATCCCGAGTTCCGGCGCGTCGATCTGGATATATTCGCAGCCGAGAGCCGCCAGCTCGCGCGCCTCATCCCGCACGATATCCGCGGCGTCGCGAAACAGCGTGAACGGATCCGGATACGCGTCGCGCGAATATTCAGGCGACCATCGCAGCGTCATCATCAGCGGACTCGGCAGCGTAACCTTGAGCGGTTTCGTCGCGCGGCCGCGCGCATACGCGAATTCCTCGTTGGTGAGCGATCGCAGGCGATGAATCCGATCCACCACCGCGTATTGCACCTGGATATCGGTCTGCTCCGCCTTCTGATTCTTCTCGTGCGGCCGGCGCCACACGCGCGTGAATGCGGGAATCGGCTCGACGCCCGAAATCACGTCGGTCAGCGGCGCGATGAAATGCGTGCGCCGCATCTCACCGTCGGTCACGACGTCAACCCCGCATCGCTCCTGCAATGCGATCATCTCATCCACCGCGCGATCTTCGACCCGCTTGAAATCCAGCGTGCCGAGACTCCCCGTCTCCCATCGCTTGCGCGCGTCCTTGAGATAAGCGGGCCGCAGCATCGAGCCGATCACTTCCGCGCGATATTCGATTTTCATTGCGAGTCTCCGGCCTGCGCGAGCGACCGCGCTAACTGAAAATAACCTGGCGCACGTGGTCGGTGTCGTTGTATTCGCGAACCAGAGCTATCTTGTCGCCCGCGAATCGGAAGTAGAAGTGATAACGATTCGCATACTGCCTGCCCTTGTTCGTAATCGCGTCGGATTCGGCCTGGATAGCGACCTGGTTTCCTTCCGCGATCACGGTGTGGATTCTCATGTTGAGCCGATTCGGAAATGCGCGCCGCAAGTTGGTTTCCATCAACTTCGTCGCCTCCTTGCCGTGCAGCACCGGAACCTGCTCGAGCCGGCCCATCGGGTCGAACTCAAAATCGTCGGTGACCATCGCGGCCAGCGTCTTCGCTTCGGGCCATTCGAGAGCCTTGAGGAACGCGACCGCGCGCTCCTTCTGTTGGTCGAGGGTCATGTCTGGTCGCTCCTTGGCGAAAATCCCGATTAGCATGCGTTTCGTTGCGCCTGCAAATCGCCGGGGTTCAGTTAGTATGATCGTTGGCGATGGAATCGTTCGACGTTGTGATCGTGGGAGCCGGCGCGGCCGGGCTGATGTGCGCGATGACGGCCGGGAATCGCGGCCGGCGGGTGCTGCTGCTCGAGCATAACGATCAAGCGGGCGCCAAGATTCTCATCTCGGGCGGCGGTCGTTGCAACTTCACCAATCTTGAAATTGCGCCGGAGCGCTTCCTTTCGGCGAATCCGCATTTCTGCAAGTCGGCGCTCAGCCGCTACACGCAGCACGATTTCATCGCGCTGGTCGAACGTCATCGCATTCGCTATCACGAGAAAACGCTCGGCCAGCTGTTCTGCGACGGATCGGCGCGCGAGATCCTCGCGATGCTGTTGGCGGAGTGCGCCGCCGCCGGCGTCGATTTACGCACCGGGCACAGCGTGACTGGAATAACACGCGCCGATCGCTTTCGCGTCGAGACCGACCAGGGCAGTTTCGCCGCGCCGGCTTTGGTGCTTGCGACCGGCGGACTTTCAATTCCAAAGATGGGCGCGACGAGTTTCGCATACGTCGTCGCACGACGCTTCGATCTTGATGTCATCGAACCGAGGCCCGGTCTGGTGCCGTTAAAGGTGATAGGCGAGACGCTTGAGCTTTGCAAAGATCTCGCCGGCGTTTCGGTGGACGCGATCGCCTCATGCGGCCGCGACAGCTTTCGCGAGAACATCCTTTTCACGCATCGCGGCCTGTCAGGTCCGGCGATTTTGCAGATCTCGTCGTACTGGCGCGATGGCGACACGCTGTCGATCGATCTGATCCCTTTATTGGATGTCGAAAACTTCCTCGCGGATCGGAAACGCACGCGACCCAAAGCCGAACTCAAAACCGTGCTGGCCGAAGTGCTTCCGACTCGCCTTGCGCATGCACTCGCCGGTGCTGCCGCCTCAAATCTCTCGATCGCCAATGTTCCAGATCGAAGCCTTTCCGCACTCGCGCAACGGTTAAAGCGATGGCAGCTCAAACCGGCTGGCTCCGAGGGATGGCCGAAAGCCGAGGTGACGGTCTGCGGAATCGACACCGCCGCGCTCTCGTCGAAAACGATGGAGGCCCGCGCAGTGCCCGGTCTGTTCGCGATCGGCGAAGCGGTGGACGTTACCGGATGGCTCGGCGGTTACAATTTCCAGTGGGCGTGGTCGAGCGGATGGTGCGCGGGCAACGCCGTATGAAAGAACGTCACGCCTCATGATGAGAGATCAGCAGCCGGCAGGCGGTCTCCATATTTTCGTACAAGCGGCTCGCCGGGATTCGACCGTTGACCCACAGCAGCAGGTTGGCGTACCAGACCTGGCCGAGGATATCGCGGATTCCTTCGCGTCGTCGGGTTGCAGGAGCGCCAACTCCTCCTCGACGACCCACCCCATCACGGCACTCACTTCCTTGCGCGGCTCCTCGGCGCTGCGGTCCGGCATCAGCATCGACTTCAGCAGCGCGCTCGCGAGTGTGGGCTCACGCTCGAGCGTGCGCGTGACTCGACGGATGAAATCCATGATGCGATCCGCGCGGCTCGCGCCGCGGATCGGATGACGCCAGAGATACTCGTGGAGTTCCTGCGACCAATCAGTCCAGGTGCACGCGAGCAACTGATGTGAAATTCCGCCGGACCTTTCAATTGCGCTGGCCTTCTGATTCTTCGAGCACGCCGTCGGCGACCAGCTTCGACACTTCGGCGTCGGGCATCGAGAGAATCGTGCGGCAGATTTCGCGCGTGTGCTCTCCCAGCGCCGGCGCCCGCGCCACAATCGGTTCGGGAATCGACGATGCGTGAAAGGCCGGCCCCTCGAACATCATCGCGCCTACCCCGGGCTGCTCGACTTGCTGTGGATAGCCGCGTGCGAGCAGATGCGGGTCGGTCGGCATGTCGCTCGCGTACATCATGAAGCCGGCCGGCACGCCGGCGCGTTGCAGGACGTCGGTCACTTCGCGATCAGTCCGTGCGGACGTCCACTCCGCGACGCGTCGATCGATTTCCGCGCGATGTTCGATTCGCGCGCTGGAGGCTTCGTATTCGCGTGCGCGCGCCCACTCTGGATCGCCGATGGCGGTGCGGAACCTACGCCAATCGTAATCGTTGCGAATCGTGATCACGCACCAGCGCTCATTCCCGGCGCAGGGATAAACGCCCCACGGCGCTCCACGAGCGCTCAGATTACCTTGCGGTCCGACGGAGCCGGGCTCGAGCGCCGCTTTGAGCATCAGGTCTGCGAGCAGTCCGACTATCACTTCCACTTGTGCGACTTCGAGATGGCCGCCGCCATGACGCTCGCGCGTGAGTAGCGACGCGACTGCTCCCAGAGCCAGCATGCGGCCGGCCAGATGATCGGGATGAATCGCCCCGGAGCCGGGCGGCATCCCGCCTTCCGCAAAATTCCACAGGTAGGTCATCGCGCCGGCGGTGCGGCTGTTCGGGCCGAATCCGATCCAATCTTTCCACGGACCGGTCGCGCCCATCAGCTGGCTCGAGGCGAGCACGATACGCGGATTGATTTTGCGCATCTGCTCGAAGCCGATTCCGAGTTTTTCCATCGTGCCAGTGGCGCTGTTCTCGATGACCACGTCGGAGACGGCGATGAGCCGTTTGATGATGTCGAGTCCGCGCTCGGTTCGGAGATTGATACCGAAGCTCCGCTTGCATCGGCTCGACGAGGCGAACGACGGATTCATTTCCGTGCCATAGATCGCGCGAATAAAATCGGGATGCGCGCGCGTCTCGATTTTGATTACGTCGGCGCCGTACTCCGCCAGCAGCCGGCCCGCTTCGACGCCGACGCCACCGATTCCGAAGTCCAGCACGCGCAGGCCTGTGAACGGAGGTCGATGGTGCGGAGTGTCTGCGGGCGGCGCGGCTTTTGCGATGGACGCGAACGTCTCGCGATCATCTTCACCCACGGCCGGCGCGCGGCCCGCGAAACCAAGCCTGCGTCCGTCGAGGATGAAAAAGCCGTCGGCGACTCGACTCTTCACGCCGTTCGCCACTTCGGCCTCGCGAAAGGTTTTACGAGCCGCGAAATGATCTGCGACGAGCACTTCGTCGGGACTCAGCACCGCCGTCATCGCGAGGCCGCGGCGCTGTGCCTCGCGCGCAAGCTCGAGCTTGGTCTTGTCCTTGAAAAACTCGGCGAACATAGGATCGAGAATGTCGGACTGAATCGGCATGCGTCCAAGCAGGTAGTCGAAGTGATCGGCTTGCAGGACGTGCGGCTCACCGAGCCACGCGCGCATCGCCCGCCACTGGCGACGATTCAGAATGATCAGGCGCACGTAGCCGTCGGCGCAAGGATACATCGTGTAGACCGGTGCCGATCCGGTTCGAAGTTCGTAGTATGAGCCGCCGCGCGCGTTCGTCGCGCTGAAATTCGGCAGCGCCCAATCCGACGTTTGCGCCGCCGCCTCGATTACCGACACATCGAGATGCTGGCCGCGTCCGGTCTTCGTGCGATCCCACAGTGCCGCGACCGTCGCGAACGCAGCCACAGTGCCCGCGATGTCATAGGCGATCGCGCCCGGCGGCAATAGGGGAGGCTTACCCGGCACGCCCGATCGAAACAGCAATCCCGACATCGCAACGAGGACCGCGTCAGTGGCGGCGTAATCGCGATACGGCCCGGTCAGTCCAAATGCAGTGATAGACGTAATGATCAGTCCTGGACGACGCTCGAGTACTTCGCGACAATCGAGATCATCTGAACGATGCGACTCGATCCAAACGTCGGCCGCGTCCAGCAGACCGTCGAGTCGCTGACGGCCGTCGGCAGATCCCATGTCGAGCGTGACGCTCTTCTTGCCGAGGTTGCGGACCGTGAAATACAAGCTCGTGTCGCCGTGAAAAGGAAGCATGCGACGCGACGCTGCTCCACCCGGCGGTTCGACGCGTATGACTTCGGCGCCGAGGTCCGCGAGCAACCGCCCGCACATCTCGCCGTTCTCGTCCGCCTGATCGATCACGCGGATGCCCGTCAGCGGACGCTCCGAATCCGACCCCATGTGGATACCTCGCCCCTGATTTTGCTCCGAGGTGATGCGCTAGCCTTTGCGGCACACGACTTCGATGTTGTTACCGTCCGGATCGTACACGAATGCGGCGTAGTAATTCGGATGGTATTGCGCGCGAATGCCGGGCTTTCCGTTGTCACGGCCGCCTGCCCCAATCGCGGCTTGATAGAACGAATCGACGAGTCCACGGTCCGACGCGGAAAACGCGATGTGCTGCGAACTGCCCGGCTGACCTCTTCCGAACCAGAAGTCGGGGTAGGCCTGTGTGCCCATGCCCACGGCTTCGCCTAGATCAAAAATCACTTTGTAACCGAGCGGCGTGAGCGCGGTCACGAAGAACTGTTTGCTGCGAGCGACGTCAGAAACCGGAATGCCGATATGATCGAGCATCGTGAAACCTCCCTCAGGCGGCCTTGCGCGTGCGCGGCGTGATCCGTACCGGTAGATGCTTCAGCCCGTTGATGAAATTCGATCGCAGGCGCTTGACCGGGCCAGTACGCTCGACCGACGCGACCCGCTTCACCAGCTCCTCGAACAGGATGCTCATCTCCATCCGCGCCAGGCTCGCGCCGAGGCAGAAATGCGGGCCTCCGCCGCCGAACGCCACGTGCTGGTTGGGCGTGCGCCGGATGTCGAAGGTAAATGGATCGGGGAAAATTTCCTCGTCGCGATTCGCCGAGATGTACCAGATGCTCACCTTGTCTCCCGGCTTGAACTTTTGTCCGCGCAGCTCGGTGTCGCGCGTGACATTGCGGCGAAAGAACATCACCGGCGACGCCCAGCGCAGGATTTCCTCGGTCGCCGACGGCACTAGCGCGGGATTTTCCGCCAGCATCGCGAACTGCTCGGGATGCTCGATCAGCGCATGCATCCCGTGCGACATCGCGTTGCGGGTCGTCTCGTTGCCGGCCACCGCAAGCAACAGGAAGAACACGTTGAAGTCCATCTCCGAGAGCACGTCGCCGTCGAGGTCCGCTTTGAGCAGCGCAGTGACGATGTCGTCGCGCGGATCCTCGCGCCGCTTCTTCGCGAGCTCGTTCGAGTACATGTACATCTCGATCGCGGCCTGCTGGACCTTCTCCTGGCTGACCGCGTACTCGGGATCCTTGCTGCCGATCATCCGATTGCTCCATTCGAAGAGCTTGTGCCGATCCTCGAACGGCACCCCCAGCATCTCGGCGATTACCTGCAGCGGAAGTTCGGCGGCGACGTCCGTTACGAAATCGCAATCGCGTTTTTCGATCGCGGGCTCGAGGATTTTCGTCACCATCTCGCGGATGTGAGTGCCGAGCGCGTTGATCATGCGCGGCGTGAATCCGCGATTTACCAGCGAGCGATAGCGCGTGTGATCGGGTGCGTCCATCGTCAGCATCATGCGGCCCTGCGCGGAAATGTCGGCCGCCGCCTCGGTGTCCTCCAGCGCGACGACCCCGCCGCGAGACTGCTCGGAGGAATACGTGGCGCCGTCGCGGCCCACTTCGACGACGTCGTCGTAGCGCGTAACCACCCAGAATCCAGGACCGCCCGGCTCCTGATGCCTGAAGATGGGCGCGTTGTGCCGCAGGTAGGTGAACCACTCGTGCGGAACTTTGTCCTCGAAAATCAACGGGTCGAGCAGATTGATCTCGCCAGCTTCCACGGCGGATTCCTCCTCAAATCGAACAGCCGGAAAATAGAATGCGTTCTAATCTTCCAAGACTGCCAAGGCATTCGTCAACGTCTGCAAGGCGAGCAGCGATCTGCTCGGATGGACCGCTGCCACCACAGTGCCGCAGTTGGAAGTCGCGCTGTGACATCCCGAGGTCAAGCTCGTCGCCAACGCGCTCGGCACTCCGCCCGCCGACGTGGTCGTTGCGCGAAACCGAATGCGTCGCGGAAGACGAGGCGATGCGCATCGAGAGCAAGATAGGGATGGACGTTTTCCTCAGCGACGACGCCAAGGAAGGCCCGCTTGCGTTTGTGCAGAAGCGCAAGCCGGAGTTCAAGGGCCGCTAGCAGCGTCAACTCGCCATGCAGCGAACCGGCTGCATTATGCCGTTCCCATTGCGGAGGTAAGTAATCTAACATCACGTTGGGACTCGCACTTTTGAGTCGTGCGACAGTCCGGAGGTCTTGATGGATTCAGTGGATGCGAAAATTGCCGGCGGAGGCTCGCCCACTGCCGCGTACACTTCCCACGAGCCATTGAGTCTCAAGACCAAGATTCTCTACGGCGCCCCGAGTTTCGCGGGCGCCGCGATGATCATCCCGATTCTAATCAACATGCCGAAGTTCTATGCCGACGTGGTGCTCGTGCCGCTCGGATTTCTCGCGATGGCGATTGCGATCGCACGCTCGCTCGACGCGCTGAGCGATCCTCTGATGGGCTGGATTTCCGATCATACGCACACGCGGCTTGGCCGGCGCCGTCCGTATATGTTGATCGGCGCTCCGCTGTGCGGGATCGCATTCTTCTGCCTGCTGAATCCCCCCGCTTTGTTCACCGGTGGTCGCGCGGCGATTTGGTTCGGCGTGACCTTCATACTCTATTTTATATTTCACACTATCTACGTTCTGCCGCACTACGCGCTCGGCCCGGAGCTCACGCAGAACTATAACGACCGCTCGACGCTGTTCGCGTGGCGCGAGTCGTTTACGATCCTGGGAACGATCGTGGCCGCGGGCGCCCCTGGCGTCATGATGGCGGCCTTGCATCTGAATCAACGCCAGGTCTACTTCCGGCTCGGTATCTTCTTCGGCATCCTGGTCGCGGTGCTCTACACGTTACTGGTGGTGACCATAAAAGAGCGTCCCGATTTCGTCGCGCGCGAGTCGAATCCCCTGGTGCCCGGCGTCCGGCGCGCGTTGCGCAACCGTCCGTTCGCGATTCTGCTCGCCAGCTACGCCGTTGGGAGCATCGCCGGCGCGATTCCCGCGACGATGATGCCGTTCTTCAACGCCTATGTGATCAACCCGCCCAATCCCGACGTTTGGCTCTCGAAGCTGCTGGTCGGTTACTTCGGATTTGGTTTTCTGTCGATGCCGATGTGGGTCTGGATCGCGCGTCGAATCGGAAAGCTCAACGCGTGGCTCGCCAGCTTTTTCCTGGGCATCAGCGGCGGCCTTGCGATGTTCCTGCTGCGGCCGGGCGACATCCGGTGGCTGATGGTAGTGATTTGCTGGGCCGGAATCGGATTCGGCGCCGGCCTTTTCCTGACGCCCTCGATGCAGGCCGACGTGATCGATTACGACGAGCTCTACACCGGCAAGCGGCGCGAGGCGCAATACACCGCGTTCTGGTCGATGCTCCCGAAGTTCATCGCGATTCCGAGCGCCGCGGTTCCGATCGCGATTCTCGCCTCGCTCGGCTACCGAGCGAACCACGTGCAGGCACCGCAAGTGGTCTTTGCAATTCGCGCGATCTTTGCGCTCGCACCCGCAATTTGCTCTGCGCTTTCGTTTCTGATCGCATGGCGCTTTCCGATCACCCAGACGATTCACAACTCGATTCTCGATGGCATCGAGCTGCACGGACGCGGCGAAGTTGCCGTCGATCCGATGACCGGAGCGGTCGTGCCGCCGCCGACACCCGGCCACGACGAGGACGTCGGCTGGTTCCTCGACTACTTCTCGAGCGGCGAGTTGAAACGCTATCTCGCGAAGGGCGCATCGCGGCCGGTGCGCGACGTGCTCACGGTCGCCGCGATTTCGATCTCCGTCTCGATCATTTCGGTCATCTACGTGTTGCGTCGCGTCAGCTCGCTCAGAGCCGATCCTGGCGCAATGATCTCGCTGATCGTCGTGGCGGGAGGGCTCGCGTTCGCGATCTTCGTCTTCCACCTGATGCGCCTCGGGCCCGCCCGCCGCCTCGCCGCAGGCGAGGTGTCCACCGACGCGGTCCGCGCCCATCTGGGCCAAGTAGTAGAAGCGCTCCGCGAAGGCACCCCAGAGCGCGCCGCGAGTTAGTCCTCTGTCTCCTCTCCGTGTCTCTCTTCCCCTCTCCCTGTTAGGGAGAGGATCAAGGTGAGGGTCCGATTACAGCGCGCATTTTTCGCGCGCGATTCAGGATTCTGCTGCTGCCAATGCTGCGACCAATCCGGGCAACCTAACCCCTAACCCCTTCTCTCGAGGGAAGGGGAACCGGAATGTTGAGGGCTTCTCCAAGGGAAGGGGAACCGGATGCGTTTATGACCGGACGCGCGTAGTACGCGATTCTCTGTAGTACGCAATGCTCTATCGGAGACGAGAACTAGACGGGCGTTATTTCTAGAAAGTCAGCGGCAGAGATTGCAGGCCGCGCAGACTCATCGCGGGGCGCCACTTCGGACTAGAGTCGGCCAGCGCCAGCTTCGGCATCCGGCGGAGAATCGTCTCGAACGCGATGCGTCCCTCGACCTTGGCGAGCACTTCGCCGATGCATCGATGCGGTCCGGCGGCGAAAGACAGGTGATGGTTGTCGGTCCGCGCGATGTCGAGCTTGTCGGGATCGGCAAATCGAAGCGGGTCGCGATTGGCGGCGCCCAGGAACACGACGACGTGCTCGCCGTGCGGAATCGTGCGGCCGCTAAGTTCGATATCCTCGCTGGCGGTGCGAAATGTCACCTGCACCGGGCTGTCGAAGCGCAGAAACTCGTCGAGTGCCGACTCTATCAGCGACGGATCGGATTTCAGGCGCGCCAACGCGTCGGGATTTCGGAACAGCGCGAGCATCCCGTTGCCGATCATGTTCATCGTGGTTTCGTGGCCGGCGAGCAGCGTGAACATCGCGCTGAAGACGAGCTCCTCCTCGGTCTGCAGGTCGCCGCGGCCTTCGGCCGCCACCATAATGCTGATCAGATCCTCGCGCGGATGTTTCCGGCGGTCGGCGGCGAGGTCCGAGAAGTAGCGGCGCACGTCTGCAATCGCCTGGCGCACTTCGACGCCCGGGTCGTTCGCGCTGATGACGGGGTCGAGCGGCACGCCGAGCGTGCGCATCCAGTCACGGAACATCGGCTTGTCGGCGTCGTCGGCGCCCATCACCTCGGCCAGCACATCGATCGGAAATGGAAACGCGACGTCCTTGATCAAATCCATCGAGCCCCGCGCCTCGACCGCGTCGAGCAGGTAGTCGGCGATCTTCTGGATTCGAGGTTGCAATCCATTCACGACCCCCGGCGAAAAAAACGTGGTCATGAGGCGGCGCAGGCGGGTGTGGTCGGGAGGATTGCGAAAAACGATCGCATGCTGCAGCGCCTCGCGCATCGACTTGAGCCCGTCGTCGGGCGGGAAGGCATCGAGCGCGTTGAGATCGAATGCAAGAAAGCGCTTGTCGCGCAGCACGCTATGACAGTCGGCATAGCGGGTAGAAATCCAGAATCCAATCGGCGTCCGCATCAGCGGATAACGCGTGCGCAGGAACTTGTAGAGCGGATAAGGATTGGCCGAGAAGAGCCGCCCGTAGAGGCGGCTGACAAAGCGACTGATCTTGGCAGAAGTTTCTGGTGAGGGCATGAGTTACGCGTCCGGCAGTATATGGACACTATCGGTTGTGTTCCAGAGACCTCGACACCGCCGAAGGTAGCTTCGTTCCGTCAAAATAATTTTTCGGAGGCGACCGTCGTCGGTTGGTGACTCATGGTCAACGGCGAGGAAGTTTTCGCCAGAGTGCGATCCATAGCGTATGGTTCAGCATTTCAGGCGCGGCGTGATCAGGCTGAATGTTCATCCCGGCAGCATCTAATTTTTTGCCTCGCCCGTTCGTCGGGAGAGGCCGACGCTCGTCTTCGAGTGGCGGGTGAGGGACATAATTTGCCCTGCGATTCAGAATGTGCGGCGCAACAGACAATCGGGCCGTATAGTCGTCCGTCACCCTCACCCTCTTCCGACGAACTAGCGAGGCAACCGGACAGGCAACGGTCATCTAACTCTGACTTGGTGGCCTTCCGGAATGCGTGGTATGTGGAGGGCGATTGCGACGCCGGGAGATTAAAAGATGACAGTGAAGATCGAGGGTACTTGCGAGCCGCGGTTCAAGCGGGTCAAGGAAATTTTTGCGGATAGCTTTGAGAATGGGATCGAGGTTGGGGCGGCGGTGGCTGCTGTGGTTGATGGGAGGACGGCTTTTGATCTTTGGGGCGGCTATGCCGATAAGGCTAAGACCAGGCCGTGGACGCGCGATACTCTCGTCAATGTCTGGTCGACTACCAAGGGGATCACGTCGATTTGTACGCATCGGCTGGTCGACCAGGGCAAGCTCGACCTTGATGCGCCCGTCGCAAAGTACTGGCCTGAGTTTGCGGAGGCGGGGAAGGATAAGATTCCGGTAAATTATCTGCTCAGTCATCGCGCGGGATTGCCGGCCGTGCGGAAACAGTTGCCTCGCGACGCTTATACGAACTGGCCTGTAATGTGCGCGGCGCTGGCGGCGCAGGAGCCGTGGTGGGAGCCTGGGACGCAGCACGGCTATCATGCGATTACGTTCGGATACCTGGTCGGCGAGGTGATTCAGCGGATCACGGGGATGACGCCGGGCACTTATCTGCGCGAGGAAATCGCGGGTCCGCTCGGGCTCGATCTCCATATCGGAGTGGACGCGAGTTTCGATCCGCGAATCGCGGAGATTATCGGTGCGCCGCCACCACCGCCTGGCAAGCCCGATCAACTTGCGACGATGAGCGTCGATCCTGAGTCGATGACGTTCAAGGCGATAGCGAATCCGGTGCCTGTCGTCGATCCATCTTTGACCAACAGCCGGGCGTGGCGCGCCGCCGAAGTTCCCGCTGCCAATGGACATGCGACGGCGCGCGCACTGGCGACGTTGTACGGCAGCCTCGCGACCGGCGGTGAGTTCAACGGTTATCGCGTGCTGACGCCGGCGAGTATCAAGCGCGCGCATACCGAGCAGGCCAACGGACCCGATCTTATTCTCGGGGTCACGTCGCGATGGGGGCTCGGATTTGCGCTCAATCAGCCGAATGCGCGGGTGGGACCGAACCCGCGCACGTTTGGGCATCCGGGAGCCGGCGGCTCGATCGGATTTGCCGATCCGGACGCGCGCGTCGGGTTTGGATATACGATGAATCAGATGGGATCGGATGCGTTGATCGATGGGCGGGCGGCGTCGCTGTTCAATGCGATGTTCGCGGCGCTCTAGAACATTCTCTGGCGCTTTGCGCCGAAAAATAAATCCACTTTATCTTTGGTGAAACCCGCCGTGGGTTTCACGCTTCCTTGGGCAGGGGTGATTCCTGCACCCAGGGTTTAGAAAAAAACGATGCCGCCCGTCGGCGGGCGGCCGTTTTGTCCCTCTTAGTTGAAGCTCAGACTCCGGCGGATTTGTAGAGCGCGCAGCGCAGCTTGAAGAAGTGCGCCATCGAGGTGAGGTAGCGCACGCGCCACGCCGCCGGCGTCTTGCTCTTGGTCAGATCGAGTCCATGCGCCGGCCCGATCATTTTGTAAGCGAACTTTATGCTGTTGAAGAGATCGTCCGAGGAACCCGGCTTTAGCAGCGAAACGTCGCCGATTTTTTTGATCATTTCCGGGCTGTACGCCGCCAGCGCGACCAGGCTGTCGGCAAACAACTCGTCCTCTTCCTCCAGGTGCTTCGCGAACGCACCTTCCATGAAGGCGGTGTGGGCGACCTTCTCGCGGACCAGCGAGCCGTAAATGAAATGGCCGAGTTCATGGCCGAGCGTCGCACCGACTGCGCCCGGATGATGCGCGGTGTTGACGAAGATTACGAATTTGCTTTTCTTGCCGAGGTCGGCGCGGCAATAAAATCCCCGCAGCGACAGGCCGGCGCCCTCAGTATAAGCCTCGGCGCGCAATTCGAGTTCGCGCGGCCCGAACAACTTGTTAAGGTGCCCGCGCAATTGCGGGTTGCCGAGGTCCGACAGGTTGCCGTAACTCGGGATGTGCTGCTTGATGTCTTTCTCGACGACCTGCGCCAGCTCCTTGAGCAGAGGTCTATTCGGAAGCCCCGGCACCTCCAGGTAGTCGGTGGAGAGAATCCGCTTCAGGTCAGCAATCTGAGTGAGGACTCGAGTCCCGAGCGAGCCGAACGGAACCTTGATTTCGCCGAGCAGCCTGGAAACGAGACGATCGACTTCGCGGGCTGTCAGGGCATCCGGTTCACGCGGCGCGATTCGATTCGCCACCGCTGGCGATGAGTTGAAGGCTGCACTCATAAGCTTACTAGTGAGGCGAAATGCCAGTATGGCTGGTGCCTGGTAATAGGTGACTCGCGATGCCTTTCAATGATCATCTACGTTGGGCGCTACCGAGCAAGCCATATGCCATACAACCTGTAGATAGTACGGTTACCGGGCATACAATCAATAGTCGCGAGCGCTTTGTTATGCGGCGTTTCTGCAACGCAACACGGGCGTTCTTGAAACCAACTCCACGAACGGCCAGTTAGAGGCAACCGAAGTTCAGGTTGGTTATGCCACCGTTTGATACGCTTTTGTTGCGGTGCAGACGTGCCTCTCGATTCTGCCGTGGTCCAATCCGGCATCATCGAGTTCATCTGATTTTTGTCTCCTCGCGAGTCACTGGCACGCAATATCCACGGCCGCTGACCCTTCTTCATTTCGCATCCTTCTTCACGATTGGTCATGACACTGTATCTTTCGCCACGCTATATTATGATGCACGATGCCGACTTTAGATTCTATTGTTCAAGGTTATCTACAATGTGTCAAGCATCTAGTTACGAACTGTAAGACGGCTTTAAAATCATTTTGACACCTCGAACCATCGTTCGCTAATTGAAATATTACAAAAAGAGGCGCAAAAAAAGGTGCTCGCGACAAAATAAGAACTTTTATCTCGATCGCTTAAGCATTCGCTCGACGAAATCGAGACGGTCTTTGCCCCAGAACATCTCGTCGCCGACGAAAAACGTGGGAGCGCCGAAGACTCCGCGAGCCGCCGCGGTCTGGGTCAAAGCTGCAAGCTCGTCGCGCATGGCTTTTTGGTCGGCGAGGTTCATGAGCGCGGCGCCGTCGAAGCCGGCGCTCGCGGCGATCGATGCGAGCACGTCGCGGTCGCTGATATCTTCGTCGCGTTCCCAGTACGCGCGCATGATTGCCTGCGAGATCGCGCGCTGGGCATGCTCGCGCGAATCGCCACCTTCGTCGGCCTGTGCTGCATGACCGGCGGCAAGCACCGCGCGCAATGCGGACGCTGTCTTGATGGGAAAGCGGCTCGGTTTCCTGAAGGGCAAACCTGTCGCCTCGGCGTAGCGCGCGTGATCGCGCCACAGGTAGCGCGCCTTGCGCGCCGTCATCGCCATCACGTCGAAGCCGGTGCCGCGGAACAACGCGGCGAAATGCGCCGGCATCCAATTCACGCGCGCGTCATTGCGGGCGCAAATCTCCGGCAGCAGGAACGCAGCGAAGTAACTGTTGGTGCTGGAGAAATCGAAATAAAAATCGACGGATTGCATTTGTCGGCCTCCCGATTACCTCATCCCTGACCCTCTTCCTTCTGGAGAGGGGAACTGAACGCAACGGTTGCCACTATCATTGCCGCTTGCCAATAGTGTCCGGTCAAGATGCCGACATCCAAATTCGTAGCTCTGCCCGGCGTGCCGTATCCGCTTGGCGCAACCTGTGACGGCGCAGGGGTGAACTTTTCGATATTTTCCGAGCACGCGACTGGCGCGACGTTATGCCTGTTCGGAGGCGCGTCCGGCAACGACGAGATCGCCCGAATACGGATGACGGAGCGCACCGAACACATCTGGCACGCTTACATCCGCGGGGTTCGGGCCGGTCAGCGTTATGGGTATCGGATGAGCGGTCCCTACGACGCTCCTGCCGGGCATCGCTTCAACTCCGCTAAGCTGTTGATCGACCCCTACGCGCGAGCGCTCGATCGCATGCCTCGATGGCATGATTCGATGATGGGTTATCGCTCGATCACCACCGGCACCGCGCCGCTGCTGGATATGCGCGACAGCGCGCCCGCGATGCCCAAGTGCGTGGTGGTCGATTCGGCGTACGACTGGGAGGGCGATCGCAAGCCCGCGATTCCGTCGGAGAATCTCGTAATCTACGAGGCGCACGTGAAGGGGATGACGGCGACGCATCCGGATGTGCTGCGGCGGATTCGCGGCAGGTTTGCGGGGCTCGCGTCGCCTGCGGTGATCAAGCATTTGACCTCGCTCGGCGTCAACGCGATCGAATTGATGCCGGTGCATCAGACGTCGCCGGAACATCGCCTGGAGAAACTCGGGCTGACCAACTATTGGGGCTACAATTCGATCGGCTACTTCGCGCCTGACGTGCGCTTCGCAACCGGCAACGCGCTGGGCGGTGGCGTCGCGGAATTCAAGTCGATGGTCAAGGCGTTTCACCGCGCTGGAATCGAGGTCATCCTCGATGTCGTTTACAACCATACCGGAGAAGGGGATGAGACCGGGCCGACGATTTGTTTTCGCGGGGTCGATAACGCGTATTACTACCGGCTGCGGGCCGACGGCAGCGGCCGCTGCGAGGATTTTACCGGCACCGGAAACGCGCTCGACATGACGCACGCGCGGGTTCTGCAAATGGTGATGGACAGTCTGCGCTACTGGATAGTCGAGATGCACGTCGACGGTTTCCGCTTCGACCTTGCGACTACTTTGGCGCGCGGGCCGCGCGGCGAGTTCGGCACCAGCCCGTTTTTCGCGACGATCACACAGGACCCGGTGATATCGAGCGTCAAGTTGATCGCGGAGCCGTGGGACATCGGCGACGGCGGCTATCGGGTCGGGAATTTTCCGGTCAACTGGAAAGAATGGAACGGCAAGTACCGCGATGGCGTGCGCGATTTCTGGCGCGGCGCGGACGGTTCGATGGCTGAGTTGGCGTCGCGCGTCACCGGCAGCTCGGATCTGTATCGGGCCGGCGGCCGCACGCCGCTCGCGAGCATCAACTTTGTCACTGCGCACGACGGTTTCACACTCACCGACCTGGTCTCCTACAACGAGAAGCACAACGAGGCGAACGGCGAGGACAACCGCGATGGAGACAACACCAATCGATCATGGAATTGCGGGGTCGAAGGGCCGACCGACGATGCTGCGATCCGTACGATTCGCGATCAGCAGAAACGCAACTTCCTGACCACCCTGCTGCTCTCGCAGGGTGTGCCGATGATCCTCCACGGCGACGAGCTGGGGCGCACGCAAGGCGGCAACAACAACGCCTACTGCCAGGACAATCCAACTTCATGGATCGATTGGCGGAACGCTGACCAGGCGCTGATCGATTTTACGCGGCGACTGATTCGGCTCCGTCGCGAGCATCCGATCTTCCGGCGCCGGGGATGGTTCACTGGAATCCCGCTCAAGCGCAACCGGCTGAAGGATCTCGAATGGTTCCGGCCCGACGGCGCCGAAATGAACGCCGGCGACTGGGGCGTGGGATACGCGAAGACCCTCGGATCGTTCCTGAACGGAAACGCGATCACCGAACACGATAGCACTGGCGCGCGAATTACCGATGACAGTTTTTTTCTGATGTTCAACTCGTACGCCGAGCCGATGGAATTCAAGCTGCCGCCGACAAAATGGGGGCGGAAATGGACGATCTTACTAGACACCGCGGATGCGGCGGCGATGAGTGACGCGCGATCGCATCTATTCGAGGAGCGGGTGCACGTCGCGGGCCACGCGATGGTCGTGCTCATGCGCGTAGCGTGAATGCCGGCCTCGCGATCGATTCTTGAATCAACGGGTATGCTCCGGTCTATACTAAATCTGAACGCTCGTTCCAGGCGGGAGTATTCCAGATGATCGAATTTCGAACTGAGCCGTCCGCCTATCGGCATTGGCGTTTGAGCTTCGCCGGGCCGGTCGCGACACTTGCGATGGACGTGGACGAAAACGGCGGCCTCGCGCCGGGCTACGAACTCAAGCTCAATTCCTACGACCTCGGAGTCGATATCGAGCTCAACGACGCGGTGAATCGGCTGCGCTTTGAGCATCCCGAAGTAACATGCGTGATCGTCACGTCGGGCAAAGAACGCGTGTTCTGCGCGGGCGCGAACATAAGGATGCTTGGCCTGTCGAGCCATCCGTTCAAAGTGAATTTCTGCAAGTTCACCAACGAGACGCGCAATGCGATCGAAGATGCGACCCTCAACTCGGGCCAGTACTACATGACTGCGATTGGCGGAGCGTGCGCCGGCGGCGGTTACGAACTCGCGCTGGCGACAGACTATATAATGATGGCCGACGACGGATCGACTAGCGTTTCGCTGCCGGAGGTCGCGCTGCTTGGGGTGCTGCCCGGCACGGGAGGACTGACACGGCTGGTGGATAAGCGGCGCGTCAGACGCGATCGCGCGGATTTTTTCTGCACGACGGAGGAAGGAGTCAGGGGCAAGCGGGCGGTGGACTGGCAACTGGTGGACGAGGTCGTTCCGCGATCGCAACTGATCGAGTCCGCATCACGAAGAGCGCTCGAGTTTGCGGCGCGTGCAAACGGAAGCGCGCATCCCCGCGGGATATCGCTTGGCCGGCTCGCGCGCGAGATTGAAGAGCGACGAGTCACGTATGCGCACATGACGATCGATATCGATCGCGATAACTCAACCGCGACGTTCACTATCGAGGGTCCAAAGAGTCCGGCGCCGCGCAACGTCGAGGAGGCTCGCTCAGTTGGCACGGACTTCTGGCCGTTGGCGATTGCGCGCGAACTCGAGGACGCAATCCTTCATCTGCGCTTCAACGAGGAGACTGTCAGGACCTGGATTTTCCGCACTCGAGGCGATTCGGCGCTGGTGAAATCGCATGATGCATTTCTGACTGCAAATGCAGACGACTGGCTGGTGCGTGAAATCCGCCTCTACCTGAAGCGCACGCTCAAGCGGATCGACGTCAGCTCGCGATCGATCTTCGCGTTGATCGAACCGGGTTCGTGCTTTTGCGGGACTTTGCTGGAGCTCGCGCTCGCGTCGGATCGGGCGTACATGCTGCGCGGTTTGCGCGAGGGCGACGAGTCGATGCCGGCGAGCGTCAGCTTGACGGAAACGAACTTTGGCGCGATGCCGATATGCAACGGCTTGACCCGGCTGGAGAGCAGATTCCAGGGTGAGCCGGAACGCGTCGAGGAGTTGCGCGCTCGCATTGGAGAGCAGCTGGATGCGTCGAAGGCGGATGAGTTGGGCCTCGTCACTTTCACGCCCGACGAGATTGACTGGGATGACGAGGTCCGCCTCGCTATCGAGGAACGCGCCGCTTTTTCGTCGGACGCGCTGACCGGGATGGAAGCGTCGTTGCGATTTAGTGGTCCGGAGACGCTCGAGTCGAAAATATTTGCCCGCCTGTCGGCGTGGCAGAACTGGATCTTCCAGCGGCCCAACGCGGTCGGAGAAAAGGGCGCGCTGAAACTCTACGGCACCGGAGCGCGGCCTGAATTCGATCCGAGGAGAGTCTGATGCCGATTAACTATTCCGAACGGATTCCGAACAACGTCAATCTCGCCGACGACCGCCGCCTTCAGCGGGCGCTCGAAGCGTGGCAGCCGGGCTTCCTGCAGTGGTGGAACGAGATGGGCCCGGAAAATTTTCAGGGCTGCGATGTGTATCTGCGGACTGCGATTTCGACTGACGCGCAAGGCTGGGCGACTTTCGGATACCTCAAGATGCCGGACTATCGGTGGGGGATTTTTCTGGCGGACCCGGAAGCCGAGCGGCGGATTCCGTTCGGCGAGCATAGGGGGGAGCCGGTCTGGCGCGAAGTGCCGGGCGAGCATCGCGGAGTCCTGCGCCGCTTGATCGTTACGCAGGGCGACACTGAGCCCGCGTCGGTCGAGCAGCAACGGCACCTGGGCAGGACCTGCCCGTCGCTCTACGACCTGCGCAATCTTTTCCAGGTCAACGTCGAAGAAGGGCGCCATCTGTGGGCGATGGTCTACCTGCTGCACGCCTACTTCGGCCGCGACGGCCGCGAGGAAGCCGAGGCGCTGCTCCAGCGCCGGTCGGGCAACGCGGACAATCCGCGCATCCTCGGCGCGTTCAACGAGAAGACGCCGGATTGGCTGTCGTACTTCATGTTCGCGCATTTCACCGACCGCGACGGCAAGTATCAGCTCGCGAGCCTGGCCGAATCGGGATTCGATCCGCTGGCACGCACCTGCCGCTTCATGCTGACCGAAGAGGCGCATCACCTGTTCGTCGGCGAGTCGGGAGTCGGCCGCGTGATTGCGCGTACCTGTAAACTAATGAAAGAGTACAATACTGATATAGTAAGTGAGTATGGCGGAATCGATCTGACTATCATTCAAAAGTATATAAACTTTCATTACTCAGTATCGCTCGACTTGTTCGGTTCCGAGCTATCGACCAATGCCGCCAATTACTACAGCGCAGGTCTGAAGGGCCGTTTCAAGGAGACCGACAGGGACGACGACCATCAATTGAATGGCAGCAGCTACGCGGTATTGAAGCCGGTCAATGGCATAGTCATTCAAACTGAACAGCCGGCGCTGAATGCGTTGAATGAGACTCTTCGCGATTCCTACATAGCGGATTGCGAGCGGGCCCTCGCACGATGGAACAAGATTATCCGTGAAGCCGTGCTTAGCTTCGAGCTCAAGCTGCCGCATCGGGGTTTTCGCCGATCGATTGGCGAGTTCGCGAGCGTTAACGTAACGCCGGATGGGCAGATAGTCAGCGAAGAGGAGTGGCAGCGGCACAAATCGGAATGGATACCGACGCAGGCCGACCGCGAATTCGTGGCGTCGCTGATGAAGCCCGTCATCGCACCTGGCCAGTTCGCGAGCTGGATCGCGCCGCCGGCGCGCGGAATCAATCACCAGACGCTGGACTTCGAGTACGTGACCGCGATCCCCGCGAATTAATCGACACGCTTGACTCTGGACTATAGTCAAGGGTCTATCGTGAGGTTCAGATGACGATTGGCCGAGTAGCTAATGCGGCGGGAGTGAGTATAGACGCTATCCGCTTCTACGAGCGTCAAGGGTTGATCGCGGCGCCGCGGCGGAACTTTTCGGGCTACAGGAGCTACTCGGACGAGGTGCTCGATCGGCTGCGTTTCATCGGCGATGCGAAGCGGCTCGGATTCACGCTGAAGGAAATCAAGGAGTTGCTTTCGCAGGGCGTCAAATCGACGGCCGAATGCGGTCCGGTGACGAGAAAAGCGGAAGTGAAACTAGCCGAGATGAACGAGGAAATCGCGCGCCTGCAACGATTGCGAGTGACGCTGCGCAAAATGGTCGAGGCTTGCGGCGGCGAGTGCATGCCGGTGCGCGCATCGCGTCGGAAATAAGTGGAGACAAGATGGAAGTCGTAATTTACACGAACACAGGATGCTCGGCCTGTCATCAGGCGAAGGAGTTTCTCGCGCAGCACAAGGTCAGCTTCGTCGAAAAAAGCATCGCCAAGGATCCTTCGCTTATAAACGAGCTGGCCAGCATGGGTTTTCGCGCGGTCCCCGTCATTCGCGTCGGCAACGAAACGATGCTGGGCTTCAGCGCGGTGAAGCTGAGAAGGATGCTCGGCCTCTAGAATGCGACGACGCAGTGACTGACGATGAGCGATTTGTATCAGGTCAGTTTTGAAAACGAATACGTACGAATCGTGAATGTTAGTATCCCTGCTGGACATGCGCCGGCTGAATATATTCCCGTCGCGCTACCTATGATCCGGATCGACCTCGACTCGCGAAAGACGCGCTACGTCGACAGTTCGTCGCGGTACGAGCTCGCGCCACCGAGTGACAAGGCGGTGCGCGAGATTCGAGTCGAGCTCAAGGGCGCGCCACCGGCGAAAGCTCTTGCTCTCGACGCGGTGCGCGTAGATCCGGCGCGTTACATAGTCGATTTTGAAAACGAAATAGTACGAGTGGTGCGGCTCGGCTTCGGTCCGCGCGAGAAAGGCGTCATGGTGGAGCATCCGCCGCGGGTGCTGGCGACCTTGAGCGACGTGTCGGTGAAGCTCGTTTTTGAGGACGGAAGGCCAGATGAGCGCGGCGCGCCTGCTTGGTGTCGCCGCGTGGCTCGAAGGCGAAACGTTGCAAACTGAGAACGCGTCGGATCAACCGCTCGAAGTCGTTCTGGTAGAGCCGAAAAGCGCGATCGGCTTCTGAACGACTTCTGCGACTGCGATGACGCTTTGAGGCATGAGAACCCGACGCGTACCATCAGTCGCGAACCAATATGCCGCGATGTATCCGGTGAGCAATGCGACGAAACTGGTCTCCTCGAGCGCGCGGGCCAGCCGTGGTACCGCTAGCTGGAACGCGGTCGGCGGCGGCACCATGAACCGGCTGAAGGCGCGGAGCGAAATCGCGCTGAGAAAGTAGGCCATCGCCGCCATCCAGATCGCTCGCGAGCTTGACCGCCCGTCGGTCGCCGACGCGACCATCTGCACGAATGGAATAGCCAGTAGCACCAGGTAGTGATGCCATCCGACGGGCGTCAGCATGATCGCGGTCGCGATCCACAGTGAGTAGATTCTCCAGTCGGGATCGCCGCGGTCCGCTTCTGCGAGCGTTGCGCGAATAGTCAGTCCGAGTACTACTGCATCGGCAGTGGCTATAGTCGCCCGTCGCACCCAGTCGGCCGAGGAGCCGGGCGCGGTGCCTGTGACAGACCAGAACATCCGCGATACGAACGGTCCCAGCGAAAGATTATCGACCCGGTTAACTACTCTGTAGTCAGTCAGCCACAATCCGCCGTGAATGAAGCTGAGAGTCTGCGACAAACCTAAAACCGCGATCGTCCCAAATCCACCCGCAGCGATTCCAGCCGTCGCGAACATTACTGCGCGCCATTTTCGACGAACCACGAAATAGCCGACGAGCAGAAGCGGATAGGCCCGCAGCAGAGAGCCGACTGCGATCAACAATCCTGCGGTGCCGTCGCGCTCGCGCTCCATCGCGCGCATCGCGGCTACCATCAGGGCCAGGATTATCAGCTGCGATTGTCCCCAGTAGAAATTCAGATTCACCGGCGCCGACATCAGCATCAGTGCCGCCAGCAGCAACGCGGTGCGGCCGGTAAGGCCTGGTCGACGCACCAGCAAGAGGTACATCGCCATCGCCAATGCCGAAAAGTTGATCGCGATCCAGATCCAGAATGCGACTCGCGGCCGCATCCGGGTGAGAGGCTCGAAGCAGAGCAGGAACGGCGGCGTCTCGGAGGCGTGAACCAGCCAGTTCGTCTCGAGGCCCAGCTGCGCGCCGACAGGCGTCAGGTTAGTTGCATACGGATCGATTCCGTGGCGGAGCGCCCATGCCGATTCGTAGTAGTTCGAAAAGTCGCGGCGATGCCACTGATCGGGCATCCTGGTCAGAGTGCCGATCATCACGAGAAGCGCGCAGATCCAGACGACGGCCAGGATCGCAGGCTGGCGCATCGCGTCCGCGAATCGTTCACCGTACACACCCAAGTATTTGCAGACGCTCACCTGCCAGACTACGAACCTGCTCGACGACGGTGTTATCTGGAGAACGCAAACTCGTGCATAGTGAGTCGGTCTAGTCTGTTGCAGCGCAATGAGAATTCAAGTGATTTCCAGCGAATGGTTTATCTCCGGTGCGACGGCACGCGCACGCCTGCCACGTAGATCGGCAGTCATTCTGATTATCGTTCTCGCGTTCGTAGCTCTGTTCAGCAGCGGATGCGCCACCCCAGTTGGAGTCAAGCGACTCGACGAGCAAGCGGCTCATCGCGAGCTGAATGCGAACATTCTGTCCACCGGTGAACCGAGCGATTATTCGACGCAGATCCTGGAACGGTCCGCGCTTAGCGAGCGCTTCAAAGCTGATCCGCCGACGGTCCTTGCCGAGTTGAATTCAGGGCTCGGTAAGCCTGACGAACGCGATCGGCTATTTGCGCTGTCCGAGCTCTCGTTTACGTATGCCGAGAAGTCCGGGAATCAATCCTACTACCTGGCGTCCGCCGCCTACGCGTACGCCTTCCTGTTTCCGGCGAATCCGGCTGACGCGCCTGGGTCGTACGATCCGCGGCTGCGGCTTGCCGTCGACCTTTACAATCGTGGCATAGCCTTGGGGCTCGCGAGCAAAGACGGAAAGCAAGTTGATCTCAGCGCGCGTCAACTGAGTTTGCCGTTCGGATCGCTCGATCTTCGCGTCGATGCCGCAGGATTCAACTACGGCGGCAGTCGTTTGACTACGTTCGTGTCACTCGCGGACCTGGAAGTTCGTGGGCTCCGCAACACGTATCGCAAACCTGGCATCGGCGCTGCGCTCTCGGCGCGAGTCGAGCCGACTCCGGGCAGTCCCGCGAACCGATGGATTCCGGCGACCGCGAAAGTGCCGATCACCGCGTTCGTGCGCTTCGACGATCCTCGCCTCGCGATGAGCAATGGGCATCTGCACGGCACTGTGGAGCTTTACGACGAGGACAGGACCGCTACCGTGCAGGTCGGTCCTCACACGGTGCCGCTCGAGTCCGATCCCAGTGCTGCGCTGGCCTATCAACTGGAAGGCGCGCCGATTTGGGATTTCGAGCTGGCGGGTTTTCGCAAGGGAGACTTCACTTTTCTGGGCGCGAACAAAACCGGCGACAACGGGCTCTTCATGTTGCATCCGTACCACGCGAACATGATTCCGGTGGTGTTCGTTCACGGGACGGCGTCGAGCCCCGCGCGATGGGCCGAGATGGCCAACGAGCTGCTCGGCGATCGCGCGATCGCGTCGCACTATCAGATCTGGTTCTTCATCTATAACAGCGGCAATCCGATCGCGCTGTCGGCGATGCGTCTGCGTGAGTCGCTGGTAGCGGTTCGCAAGGACGTCGACCCTGACGGCCAGGATCCCGCATTGAATCAGATGGTGGTCATCGGCCACAGCCAGGGTGGTCTTTTGACGAAAATGATGGTTGTCGATAGCGGCAATCGCTTCTGGAACAACGTCACCTCTGTCCCATTTGATCAGGCAGAACTCGATCCCGAGACGCGGGACCTGGCCAGTCGCGCGATGTTCTTCAAGCCGCTGCCGTTCGTCAACGAGGTGATCTTTATCGCGACGCCGCATCGCGGCAGTTATATGGCGAGCAATCCGATCGTCAAGTTCGGAAACAAATTCATCAACTTGCCGGGCGGTCTTGCGAAATCGGCGGTCCAGCTCTCAAAGCTGCGCGAGAACAGCATGATGGGAACTCCGTTTGTGATTCCGACCGCGCTCGACAATATGGACGCCTCGAATCCCTTCATTAAGACGCTGTCCTCGTTGCCGATCGCTCCCGGCGTGCATGCGCACTCGATCATACCGGTTAAGGGGACCGGGCCCGTCGACAACGGTAACGACGGAGTCGTCGAGTACAGGAGCGCGCATATCGATGGCGTCGAGTCTGAGCTGATCGTGCGTTCGGGGCACTCGACGCAGGCCACGCCCGAGACGATCGAAGAGGTCCGCCGCATCCTGTACCAGCACGCCGGAATCCACTGATGCTTCGTCGCGCTGTCCGCCTGATCGCGACGCTGATGCTGTCGGTCATTGTCGTCGCCGCGGTCGCATGGGCCGCGATGGCGATCTGGTTCGACGGTCCGCATTCACGCATCCTGACCGCGCCGATGGCCGCTGGACTCGTCATCGTCAGCATCCTCCTGGCGGCGCTGGTTCGCCCATTGCCGAGAGGCCTCGTGGTCGCGCTGTTTCCAGTGATTGTTGTCGCTCTATGGTGGACGGCGATTCCGGCGAGCAATACGCGCGACTGGACTCCCGATGTAGCCCGCACGGCGCGCGCGACTTTCGACGGCAGCCGGGTCACGATCGAGAACGTACGAAACTTCAAATATCGATCCGAAACCGATTACGATCAGCGATGGGAGACGCGGACTTACGATCTCGATCGGATCAAAGGGGTTGATCTTTTTCTATCGTTTTGGGGACCGACTGAAATCGCGCACACCATCGTCAGCTGGGATTTCGACGACGGCCAGCATCTCGCGATCTCGATCGAAACGCGCAAGCAGAAGGGTGAGTCATATTCCGCGATACGCGGCTTTTTCCGGCAATACGAGCTCTACTACGTCGTCGCCGATGAGCGCGACCTGGTCGGGCTGCGAACCAACTATCGCGGAGAGCAGGTCTATCTGTATCGGTTGCGCGTTAGTCCCGCAGATGCGCGCGCGCTGTTGGTTGATTATCTCGACGAAGTGAATCGTCTGGCAGATCACCCGGAGTGGTACAACGCGTTGACGCAGAATTGCACGACGACGATTAGAGGCCACGCGCAAAACATCGGAGCCGGTGGCAAGCTCGACTGGCGGCTGCTCGCCAACGGCCACCTCGACGAACTCCTCTACCAACGCGGCCAGATCGATACGAGCCTCCCACTTGCCGACCTTCGAACACGCAGCGACATAACGGAAAAAGCAAAGGCCGCCGACGACTCTCCCGACTTTTCCACGCGTATCCGCCAAGGCCTGCCATGAATCAGCGCGCAGGCCTTTCCTACACTCTACTGCAGTGCGGAAAAGTTGGTCGGCGTTAGAATCGAATTACTGATCGAGGCGATTATCGGGCCGCCTTCCTCGCTCTTGTTGCGTACCGCGATCCATTCCGGATCCGCCTGAAACGCCGCAAATTTCTTCTGGCGCTCATCCAGCGAATCCCATTTCAGGATGTAGTAAAGGTCACCGTTCGATTCGGCGATTACTGCTGTCCAGAAGCCAACTGGTCGGATGCCATGCTTTTCGAACAGCTTGACGGTCGCCGTCTCGAAACGAGTCACCACCGCGGGCAACTTACCCGGCATGCAATGATAAATTCGCAGTTCGTATAGCATCGGAATCTCTTACCTCCGTTAGCGGGTTAGCAACTCGAGAGTTTAGGTGGCCAGTCGGCATCGACGCCAGCGCCGCCTGCATCGTCAGGCACCCTGCGTTTGCAAATTCCTTGGCGTGGATGCGAATGTTCATGAAAACTGAGAACGGAAAAAGAAATCTGTGATGAAGCAAGACTATTGGGAAATAGTGCAGGCGATGCCAGCCGCGGAGATGGCGGATCTCATGCGGCGCTTCGAAGATATGGGTCTTTACGGCATATGGTCGCCGCAACTGCATTCTCCGCCGTTCGCGACACTCGCAGCCGCGGCGATGGCGACGAAGAGCCTTGCGCTCGGATCGGGTATCGCGCTCGCGTTCACGCGCAGTCCGATGGAGACAGCGCTGAATGCGCTCGATATCGACAGGCTCAGCGGCGGCAGGATGGTGCTCGGGTTGGGCACGGGTGTCCGCGAATGGAACGAACGTGCGTACGGAATCGAGTACGGCAAACCAGTCGCCCATCTGCGCGAGATAGTGATCACGGTCCGCGCGATCATCGAGAAGGGGCACACCGGTGAGCTTGGCCTGATCGATGGCGCATATCATAAGCTGGACCTGCGCGGTTTCAACGTCGGTAGAAAGCCGGTGCGCAGCTCGATTCCGATCCACGTCCCCGCGTTGTTCGAAAACACAGTTGTGCTTGCGGGAGAAGTCGCAGATGGACTGCTGGGCCATCCGGTATGGTCGCTGAAATGGATTGCTGAGCAGGCGGCGCGGCTGGACCGGACGCTGGCCGCGAAGGCCCGCAAGCGGACGGACTTCCACGTGAACCTCTGGAACTACACGGCGATTGCGAATGATCGCAAGCAGGCGATCGATGATATGCGCGGCACCGTCGCATTCTATTCGAGTATCGCGCAGTACCGAAAATACTATGCCGCACATGGCTTCGGCGCGCAGGCCGCCGCGGTGACGGAGGCCGCGGCTCGCAAGGACACGGCCGCGATGCTGAGGGCGGTTCCGGACGAGATGGTGACGACGTTCGCGATTGCAGGCACGCCCGACGATACGCGCGAGCGAGTCGCGAAGATGTGGCAATATGCGGATTCGATGACGCTTTCGCCGCCGCAGTATTTCGTTCCGTCCGCGCGGATCAACGAATACCGCAACGCGATTGTCGACACACTCTACCGGGCTTGACGGGCGAGGGCGCGGTGAAATTCGGATACATGCTGGATTTTCGTAATCCGCCCGGTTCCGGAATCGGCGCAGCCGAGTTTCACGCTGCGATGCTGGCGCAGGCCGAATACGCGGATCGGACCGGGCTCGATTCGATTTGGCTCACCGAGCATCACTTCGTGGATGACGGCTACCTGTCCGCTGTGATGCCGGCGCTCGCCGCTATCGCCGCGCGCACCCGGCGCGCCTCGATCGGCACTTACGTGTTGCTCGCGCCGTTTTACCATCCGCTGCGTCTTGCAGAAGATGCCGCCTTCATAGACGTCATTTCAAACGGGCGTCTGCGACTGGGTATCGGTCTGGGTTATCGCGCCGAAGAGTTCGACGGCTTTCAGATTTCAATCAAAGAGCGGCTCCGCCGCACGCTCGAGACGATCGAGATACTGAAACGCGCATGGTCCGGGGAACCGTTCAGCTTCGAGGGAAAATATTTCAACTTCCGCGACGTTCAGGTGCTGCCGCGTCCGGTGAGCAAACCTCATCCTGAACTGCTGTGGGGCGGTATGAACGCGCAAGCGATTCGCCGCGGCGCGAAGCTGGGGCTGTCATTCGCATGCAACCTCGGCAGGCGCGAGGTCGAGATGTACCGCGACGCGCTGCGCGAATCGGGTAAGGACCCCGGCAACTACAGCATCGTGAACAATCGCGTCGTTTACATCGCCGACAGTGAAGAGCAGGCGTGGAAGGAAATCGAGCAGGCGGCGATGTACCAGGCTGCCCTCTATGACAAGTGGCTCTCAGCCGCGGCGAAAGGAGGAGCCAGCCCGATTCGCCCCGATGCCGAACGAATTCGACGCAACGCGATTCTCGGCCCGCCGGCCCAAGTGGCAGAGCGGCTCGCGAAAATAATTGATTCCACTCCGATGACGGAGCTGATCCTGGCAACGCAACTGCCGGGATTGGCGCCTCGCAAGGCGCAGCGATCGCTGGAACGATTGGCGACCGAAGTGCTGCCGATTTTGTCTAAGTAGTCACAATCAAGTCAGGATCGTTTGATCGCAGGTCCACGAACTGAACGTGAACCCTTCTCTGCGATGGTGCCGAGGGCGGGACTTGAACCCGCACGTGGTTGCCCACGGAGGATTTTGAGTCCGAAGGTATCTGCATCGGCACGCATGGGTACACAAGAAACCGCTTGATTTGCAGGGACTCTTCTTCGACTCGCAGGTATCGGCGATGCGACGAAATGCACGTGGTTCGATCACAGTTTGATCACAGGCCTGCCTGATCGGCATCACTTTGGGGAGGTTCGTCTGCGCTGCCAGATACTCGCTCTGACGGCGCATAGCTTCGCGCAGATCGTCCTCAGCGATGATGTTGTAGCGGTCGAAGTTCGCGCGCGTCTTGTGACCGGTGATTGCCATTGCGAAATTTTCATGAACGCCTGCGCGCACCAGATTACGCGCTGCAGAGCGCCGGAGATCGTGAATCAAAAGCCCGGAGAGACCCGTCTCTGCGGTGGCCCTGGGCCAATAATACCTGAATGTGCTTTCAACCAAGGGACGACCCTCATGATGAAAGACATGAAAGCAGTCCAGTCGACGTCGCCGCCAAGCGCGTTCGATGACGGCGAACGGCTCTGGATCGTCCAGAGGCAGAAGCCAAGGCCTTTTGTTCTTGCTGTTGCTCCTCTCAAGCGTGATCATTCGGTTGTCGTAATCGACTGAAGTCCACCGCAATCCTCTCACGGCTCCTATACGCCATCCTGTGCGGAATGCGAACGTGAGAGGATCGTGCAGGTAGTCTGGCATCGCATCGCGCACAGCTTCGAAGCCTGCGCGGTCAACGAAGCCCTCTCTTACATTGTTTTCTTCCAGTTGCTGCGGAAAGGCGGGGACGTTGGCTTTGGAGATGACTCCGTTCTTCGCTGCGAGGTTGAACGCACGCTTGAGTAACGAGATCTCTCGGTTCACCGATGCGGGAGTCGCGCCTTCGCCGAGCCGATTTCTCTGGTAGCGGACCATCATTGCCGTAGTGATCTTCAGTGCTCGCATGCCGCCGAAGATCGGGCGTAGATGAATCATTCTCACGCGAAGGGACCGCAACGAGCGCTTGCCGTTGATCTTATAGTCATCTCCCACGTCCTCGATTAGAGCATCAAAAGTGAGGTGTTCCTGTTCCATTCCGTAGGCCCCGCCGAAGCAAGCACTGACCGCAGTTGCTCCGCGTAATAGGGTTTTTTCAGGAACCCAATGCGATCGTTGCTCTTGAATTGAGCCTTCAGCGTTTCTTCTCAGTATCCGCTCGCAATCACGATTGGCAGGGACGGATAAATCGCGCGAATCTCGGTTACGGGCGTATCACCTCTTCTGCCGGGCAGCCCAAGTCGATGATCGCGGCCTCGACTTCCCCATTGAGGAGCCTGAGCTTGTTCATAGCCTCCGTAGCCGAGGCGGCCGTCTCGATTTTGAATCCGAGTATTTCGAGGGATTCCACGACGACCTTCCGCGTGGACTCTTCATCTTCAACAAGCAGTAAACGCGCGGCCGCCGACCGCGTATCGAATATGTCCCTGATTTTCGACGCGAGCGCCGCATAGGTGAAGGGCTCGTGATCAGTTGCACGCCTGGGTCCAGGCGACCGTCATGCACGATCGCGTTGCGAGCGTAACCCGTCGTGAACAGGACTTTGAGATCGCTACGAATGCGTTTAGCTTCGTTGACCAGCTGACGTCCGTTCATGCACCGGGCAGGCCGACATCGGTGAACAATAGCTGGATCTCAGGATGCGCTCGCAATACCTCCAGGGCGGCACGGCCCGTGCCGGCTGCTAAAGTGCAGTAGCCGAGCTCGCGCAAGATTTCCTCTGCGCGCGTGCGCACATCGTCGTCGTCCTCGACGATCAGTATGGTCTCGGATGCGTCACCATGTGCCGGCGAAAGACCCGATTCTGCCGCATTGACGCTATCTGCCGCTGCGTGCAATCGCGGCAGATAGATTTTTACTGTCGTGCTCTCCCCGGCCTCCGTATAGGTTTTTACCTGTCCTCCCGATTGTTTGACGAAGCCGTAAACTTGCGAGAGACCCAGCCCCGTGCCATGTCCTACATCTTTCGTCGTGTAGAAAGGCTCAAAGGCTCGCGCCGCTACTTCTCGCGTCATACCGGTGCCCGTGTCCGTGATGCTGACGACGACGTATTGTCCCGGCACCAGCTCTGCCTGCTCCGCCGCGTAGATTTCATCCAGATAGGCGTTCGCGGTCTCGATAGTGAGATTTCCGCCATCTGACATCGCATCGCGCGAGTTGACCGCGAGGTTGAGGATGGCGCTCTCGAGCTGATTGGCATCGACTGAAACGTTGCCTCAGACCGCCGGCCGTGACTGTCTCAATCGAAATGTTCTCACCCAGTGTTCGGCGCAGTAGATCGGACATACCGCCGACAAGCATGTTGATATCTGTCGGCTTGGGATCGAGCGGCTGACGGCGTGAAAAAGCCAAGAGCCGCTGCGTGAGGGCCGCTGCCCGCTCGGCGCCCTTCATCGCGCCGCTGGTGAACCGTCGAACAGCAGCGCTGAGAGGGTGGTATCGCTTTCCGGTACGTACCGCAGCAAGCCATCGAGATTACTGAAAATAACCTGGAGAAGATTGTTGAAATCATGCGCGACGCCGGTTAGCTGACCGATCGCTTCCATTTTCTGCGCCTGCCGCAGCGCCTCCTCGGCTTGCCGCCGCTCGTCACTTCGACCGCCTCAGGCATGATCGCGACGACTGTGCCGTTCTCGTCGCGGACAGGGCGCATCTGGAAATCGAACCATTGCCATTCCCCGACGGGGCAGGTTCACGTGAATCTCCCGTTGAACGATTTCGCCGTTCGCGACAGTCGGGATCGCGGCGCGCACGGTCTCGGACATGCCCGGAGTGGCCTTGAACCAAGACGCGTCCCAGAATGGCTTCCCGACAATGTCGTCACGCGTTGCCGCAATGCCGGCAAGCTAAGTGGCGTCCGCGTCGAGGAGGCTACCGTCGAGTGCCACTAGACCCTGATATGTGTAGCTCGTTTCAAAGATGGTCCGCAGACGCGCTTCTTCCGCCTGCGTCTCCGCGATGCGCTCAGGAACCTGAGCCTCGAGCGTCTCGTTGAGGCGCCGCAGCTCGTCGGTCGCATGTTTTTCTCGTGGCCGCCATGTCGAGATTGGCGCGCACGCGGGCCTGCAGCTCACGCGCGCTGAACGGCTTGATGAGATAGTCGTCGGCGCTGACCTCGAGACCTTCAACGCTCGCTTCCTCGCCGGCCCGCGCCGAGAGGAGAATCACCGGCACGTCGCGGCGATCGCTATCGCTGCGTATCGCGCGCAAGAGGCCGAAACCGTCGAGGCGCGGCATCATAACATCGCTCAGTACGAGATCGGGCCGATCCCGCGGCGCCGCTTCCAGCGCCGGCTGTCCGTCGCTCGCATTTTCGACATCGTAGCGCTCGGTCAGCAGGCGGCAAAGATAATCGCGCATGTCGGCATTGTCGTCGGCGAGCAAAACTCGGGCGCGTTCTGCGCCAGCGCTGGGCGTCGTCGAGTGCGATTCGTCCCGCACATCAAGGCCCTCCTCGAGCACCGAGTCCGGGAGCCAGCGCAGGGCTTCGCTCACAAAAGCATCGGCGCGCGTCGCCGTGGAGACCCGGCTGCGGGCGGCGTCGATTCGGGCCTGGGGAAGATGCGCGCTACCAAAGGGCACCCAAACGATAAAAGTGGTGCCGCGCCCCAAGGTGCTTTCGACAGCGACCGAGTCCTTGTGCAGTTTCACCAGCTCCTGGACCAGCGCAAGTCCGATGCCGGTGCCATCATGCGTACGCCCGCGCGTCCCCCCAACGCGATGGAATCGGTCAAAGATCAATGGCACCTCGGCTTCGGGAATGCCGGCACCGGTATCGCTGACAGGCAGTACGGCATGGTCGCCCTCGGCGCAAACAGTCACTCTGATCTCACCTTCAAGTGTGAATTTGAATGCGTTCGAAATGAGATTGAGGACGATCTTGTCCCACATCTCGCGATCGACAAAGACCGCTTCGTCGAGTGGGGGAGCTTCGATCACCAATTCGAACGCCGCCTTCTGACAGGCGGAACGGAAGCTGCTCCCCAGGTCATGTGTCAGTGATGCCAGGTCCGTGGGTTGATATAGCGGCTGCATCCTTCCCGCTTCGACTCGGGAGAAATCGAGCAGCGCATTGACGAGCTTCTGCAGGCGCAGGCGGTTGCGCAGAACCATTGTCGTTCGTTCGCGCTGACGAGGGCCAAGCGGCTCCTCCAGATCGGCGAGCGAATCTTCAATCGGTCCCAGCATCAGGGTCAGTGGAGTGCGAAATTCATGGCTGACGTTGGCGAAGAACTGAGTCTTGGGCTCGTCGAGTTCTTCCCGCTGGCGCGCGACCTCGCGCTCGAGATGGCGCTGCTCGCTGACGTCCCTCCCCTCGCAGATTAGAAACTGAACCGCTCCGTCGCGATCCTGGACGGGTTTGATGTTGAAATCGATGGTGATGATTTCTTTGCCGCTGGCCCGGCGGATGATATCGACATCGTACCTGACGAACTCGCCATGAGCTGCTCGCTCAATCGCTTCCTTGAGCCGTCGCGGTGCTTCGGGAGAGCTTTGCCACCAGCGCTCTTCCCAAAATGGCTTGCCGTGAATGTCGCGGCGGGAAAGGCCCGCCCCGCGCAGCGCGGCGTCGTTCACGTCCCACATCGTGCCTCGCGCATCGAGGAGAGCACAGAACTGGAACATGTTGTTGAGAGTGACGCGCGAGAGCAGCAGGCGCATGAGGTCGGACTCGTGTTCCGAGCTGGCGTCTGCGAGTTCACTCGTAAGCCACGCCACGTCATCGAACAGATCATCTGTTTGCTCGACCGGTTCGACCTTATGCAAATCGGTTGAATGTGGCATCCGTCACCCAGATAGCGCTGCGCAATCGTTAGAGTCGATGTCGGTTAGCCTCTCGCAGCTCAACCCCTCACCGGCGGCGGCTGGCGCCGGCGGTGAATTGTCGTGCAAAAATATCGTGATCGAGGGCAAGATCCAACGCTCGAAGCGAATTGCTTGGATCTGCTGCGAGCCCTTTGGCCGAAGGACGAGACGGTCAGCGACCTCTCCGTATTTTTGCTTCCCCTAAACGAGTTTCATCGGTCCGAACGCGGGCCGCCTCAGAGTGTACGGTCCTTGGCCGGCTAGTAAGGGAGTCACGTTTAGAACCTTGCGGTAGCAGGGTGGAGGTATCGATTCACAACGGCAAGACGATACCGCCAGGCATGCCGAGAGAATGCCTCACCGAGCAGACCTATTCGCCGGGTGATGGCGGGATCGTGCTCTCCACCTTCCGCACTCTTCGCATTCGGACGACTTCGGCCACATTGACGACGAAGGATACCTTTATTTTCAGGGACGCGGCGACGACGTAATAAAGGGATCGGGTTACCGGATTGGGCCTTCGGAGATTGAGGCGAAGATCATGGAGTACAAGTCGGTCGCTTCGTGCGCTGTGATTGGCGTACCGGACGCGCACCGCGGTCAAGCAGTCAAGGCGTTCATCAAACTTCTGCCGAGATCCACCCCATCGGAGCAGATGATCAAAGAAGTCCAGGTGCATGTGAAGACTCGGCTGGCCGCTCACGAAGCTCCCCGCGAAATCGAGTTTCTTGATTACTTTCCGTTGACAGTGACCGGGAAGATCGTGCGGCGCGAGTCGCGCGAACGGGAGGAAGCGAGACGAATCGGTAAGGAATAGGGGCGTCGCCGCTGAATCCAGCGCCCCGATCTTGCTGAGTTTTCGCGGGAGTAGGACACCCGCGTTCCGACAGATCGTGAGTACGGATTCACGATTTATCGTGCCACTCGCGATAATCGCGAGAGCTATGGAAAGCACGACAACTCCGACATTCGAAAGAGCCCCAACATTTCAAACTCTTTTTAAGAGGGTTCCGATGTCCGATCCATCGAGGGCTGGCATATGCCTTGCTGTTCTTCAGATCAGAGCACTCCCAATGCTCCGATGACGAACTGAATGTCAAATGAGTGGAGGGTGCGATTGTAGTCAACGCAGGCCCGGTCCGGGAACGAAAAGGGGCAAACAACACGACGTAGTACAGCGCTCGGACTGGCTCGGGCGGGCGGCCGCTTTGGCGGGAATCGAGCGCCTGGTTCGCATGCGTCGCGAAGCGCGTCTTTCGCATTCGACTATCCAGAGCGGATTCAAGGGTGAGATGTGGCTGACGCGGCTTTCTTCGACCCGATAACGAATTTTTTCCAACGACACTTCAGGGCCGAACTGGTCGAAGTGAGCTACGAACCGCTGACGCCGGTGCTTTATCCAGAGAAAGCGATGCTGAGTGACTCGCCGCTCATCCACAAGGAGTGGGGCGACAATTTAATGCTGTCTGCAAAGATAGAACAGCGGAGAAGTCGACAAAACGTTCGGTGAGGCCGACGTTAAAGTCAGTGAACGGCGTTGGCACCAAATATCTATGCGCCCAACGAAATGAAGACCTTACCTAGGAGAAATCTGATGGCATACGTAGGACAGGGAATACTGGGATCAACCAATCGGCTCCTAGTGGCAGGTAAGGGAACGTTCGTCGCGGACGTGACATTGCCGAACATGGCGCACATGGCCGTGTTACGAAGTCCGTATGCACATGCGCGGATCAAGTCGATAGACGTTCGCGCGGCTCAGGCGATGCCAGGAGTGGTGTATGTGGTGTCGGGAACCGAGATCAAGAAACACACCAATCCGATCCCACCCCCGTACGACACCAAGGCCATGTTCGCCAAACAGCTCGAATCCTATGCTTTGGCAATTGGGAAGGTTCGCTACGTCGGCGAGCCAGTGGCAGCGCTGGTGGCTGAAGACCGGTTTATAGCGCGCCAGGCGGCTGAACTAGTCGAGGTCGAGTACGAGGAGCTGCCGCCAGTCACAGACGTCGATGAGGCCCTCAAACCCGGCAGTACATTGGTGGAGGAGAGTTGGGGAGACAATGTTCTCATTTCACGCGACCACGTGATGGGAGATCCGGACACCAAGATGCGTGAGGCGGACGGCATTGTGGAAGGGAAGGTACAGACGCATCGCTATACCGGAGCGGCAATTGAGCCTCGGGGCTATGTCGCGAGCTATGATCCTTACACCTGCATGACGACGCTTTGGGCGTCGACGCAGAGCCCACATCCATCCCGCTTTTTTCTTGCCAAGACACTGAGAATGCGAGAGACCGATCTCCGGGTGATTCAACCGCACGTGGGCGGGGCTTTCGGATTGAAGATCCCTACCTTTCCTGAAGAACCACTGATCTGTTACCTGGCGCGCAAGCTTGAACGACCCGTGCGGTGGATCGAAGAACGCTCGGAAAACCTGAGTGCCGGAGGCCACGCGCGTGAAGAACGGATCTATTTTGAAGCTGGGTACAAGAACGACGGGCAGATCACGGGGCTGCGCGTAAAGATCCTTGCCGATGTAGGGGCGCCGACTGCGCTTATCGGTTGGGGAATGTCGAACGTCACTGCGTTTTGCCTCCCGACGGTCTATGAGATCCCCGACTGCCGCGTGCAGCTCTTCACGATCGTAACGAACAAGTGTCCGTGGAACGCCTACCGCGGATATGGCAAGGAGGCAGCTACCTTCCTTATGGAGCGGATCATGGATCTGGTCGCGGACAAACTGGGAATGGATCAGGCGACGATCCGTCTAAAGAATTTCATCCCGCCCGACCAGTTCCCCCATCGCCAGCCTTCCGGCGCGATGTTGGATAGTGGGAACTATCCAGAGGTCCTGCGGCGATGCCTCGAGATTGCCGATTACGACGCTCTCCGCAAACAACAACAGGAGGCGCAAAAACGGGGACGATATCTGGGTGTTGGGCTCAGCTATGAGCTCACGCCGGAAGGCGGCTGTATGCCTCGCTCGACCCTGCTTTCGGCCTACGATGGTGCAACGGTGCGGATGAACGCTCAGGGAGAGGTTACCGTACTGACGGGGGTGACCTCGGCGGGTAGCGGCAACGAAACGGCCATCGCGCAGATTGTGGCCGATCAGGTGGGCGTGACTTGCGACAATGTTCGCGTGATCCAGGGCGATACCGAGGTCTGTCCGTGGGGACTCGGAAACTACAGTGGTCGCAGCGTTATCATGGGTGGCTCGGCGGCGCGCATCGCCGCTGCGGACATTCGCGCCAAGCTGGTGGATGTTGCAGCACGGCTGCTTGAGGTCAGCCCGGAGGATCTGGAGCTGGCCGACAACTTTGTCAAGGTGAAAGGGGCACCGGCTCGTTCGCTTTCGGTGGAGATGGTTGCGACCACGATTTATTCGGACTGCTTCGGACGTGAAGCCTGCCACGTAGAGCCGGGTCTCGAAGCCACGCGCTATTTCCGCCACAGCAACATCAATCATCAGCCAGAGGTCGAGACGCAACCTAATCTGTATCCGACCTGGCCCAACGGTGCTTACGTTGCGGTGGTCGAGGTGGACGTGCAAACCGGGAAGGTCACAGTACTGCGCCTGATCGGCGTGCATGACGCGGGCAATCTGGTCAACCCACTCCTGGTGAATGCGAATATGCACGGTGGAATGGCGCAAGGACTGGGCGGGGTTCTCTTTGAGAACCTAGTGTACGACGATAATGGACAACTCATGACGAGTACGTTTATGGACTACACGATCCCGACTGCCGTGGATTTACCCAGCTTTGAGACCGCGCATGTGATGACCCCGTCACCTTACAACCCGTTAGGAGCGAAAGGAGCAGGAGAGTCCGGGGTGGGCGGGCCGCTTAGCGCCGTGACCAGCGCGGTTGAGAATGCGCTGCGACCATTAGGGGTGCGCGGTCACATGATGCAGACACCGCTCACACCCGACCGGGTATGGCAATTCATTCAGACCAGGAGCAACTGAGTCGAAACAAAGGTCTAGTACCGCATTTGGTAGGGGAGCA
Organism: uncultured delta proteobacterium; assembly: GCA_963850125.1. Classification (GTDB taxonomy): domain Bacteria; phylum Desulfobacterota; class Binatia; order Binatales; family Binataceae; genus Binatus. The sequence continues at coordinate 645,891 of CAWKKB010000011.1, forward strand.
GTAAAATGGTTCCTCAGGCGCAACCTACAATGCATATGCAGGCGGAGTTAGCCGCCTGAGAGGAAGTGGATGAGGCGTCAGAGTAAGCGGAAATGGGCTGTCCTCCTGGGCGGCGAGAATCTTTCGATGCAGGATCTGATCTCGTACGCCAGGATGGCGCAAGACGCAGGTGCAGATAGCGTCTGGTCGTGCGAGCTTTGGCGTGACGGGTTCGTGCCGCTGGCGGCGATGGCCGCAGCAGCACCGAATTTGCGGGTAGGAACCGGAGTCGCTCACTTCGCTCGGCCACCGATGCTCACCGAGATGAGCGCTATGTCCATGGCTGAGTACACGCAAGGGAAATTCGTGCTGGGACTCGGGACAGCACCCAAAGTCTGGAATGAGAACTGGCATGGCATGGAGTATCGAAAGCCCGTCACACGCATGCGAGAGTACATCGAATGCATTCGGACGATGTGGATGTCCACACCGACACGCCCGGTTAGCTATAATGGCGAGTTCTACAACATAAAAGACTACCGTCGATTTATCCCGGCTGCCTACGATCGTATTCCGATTTTTCTGGCGGCGGTGCAGCCGGGAATGCTGAAGCTGGCCGGCACTCATGCCGACGGCATCATCGTAAACACACTGAACACCGTGAAATACCTGACTGAGGTCGTGCACCCAAATCTCAAGCGCGGCCTGGATTCATCAGGACGTTCTCTGGAAGATGTTGAAATCTGCGCTATTAAGTGCTGCGCGGTGAACAAGGATGCTCGTCAGGCGCGTCAGCTCAGCCGCCACATTATAGCGTTCTACGCAACCCTGCCGTATTTCGACATTGTCCTCGACCCGATGGGATTTACCGAAGCGAAGCTAGCGATTCAAGACGCGATGAGTCGCGGCGACATCCCGGCGATGCTTGCCGCTGTAACCGAGGAAATGATTGACGCTTTGGTATTGGCCGGCACGCCAGACGACGTGCGTCGCCAACTGCGGGCGTTTGATGGACTGTTTGAGACCACACTTCTGTTTTGCCCATTTTTCGCGGTCGAACCCGATGTAACCCGAGCTAATCATGAAGCGATTATCGAGGCATTCGCCGAATGATTCAGGCCGGACGTCCTTGAAGTCCCTTGGCTCAACGCGTGATGCCCCTCTCAAGGCATATCGCTGTCACTCTGATGGTCGATGAGGTCCGCGCAAGGCTCGAAACACTTCGGAGATTTCCCGTTCTCGAGGGCGACGGCCTTTGCAGCGTCGGATAGCTCAGTGGCCGCGGCGCTAGAGTCCATAAAGGCCTCCCGGTATCGATCGATGTTTTCGACGCTCGAATCGCGCTCGACGTCCTTCTTCGCACTTAGGTAGGCCGCGTCGTATCGCCTGGCCCGGGCGCATAGCTCGAGCACGTACTTGCATTTCGCTTCCGTGCTGGGCAACTGCGCGATATGCTGACCCGCTTCTCCTGCGGCACTGACACAGCCACCAGGTGCAACGATTTCCACCAGTCCTAGTACCACCGCGCAAGCGATGACAGCACGCTGCAACCCGTTCTTCGCCATCAATTAGACTCCTCGCGACCGGCAGCAGCGACAAGCCGTCTGCTCACGACCCGGAACCGGCTAACGCTATCGGCGTGGTCATCATAGCGCCCGATAACGATGACGTGTCGGCCCCAACCTGAGGTCGTATCTTAATGTCCATTATGCGCAGCTGCTGAAGACCTACGCGGATGGTCCCGGTAATTTCGATGTGCTCACCCGGCTTGGCCCAATCGAGCTGACGAAGCTCGTCTTCAGGGCCTTGGAGTATGAAATTCGGGTAATAGGGCGCAACGTCGGCCAGAATGTCTAACGGGTCTTCTTCTCCGGCTAACACCCGCAAACGTTGCAGTTGGAGATGATAGATTTTTGTTCCGTAGCCCAAGGTGACGTCAGTGGTGCCGCGGTGGGGCTGCCACGTTCCGAGATAACCGATGAGCCTGATATTCACGATCTCAGGTACCGACATGTGCACCGGCCACTGCGCCTGCACAGGTCCGGAGCAAAGCATCATAAGAGCTGCGCACTTGCTGACTCTCAACAGTTCCCGACTGCGGATTGCGATCCAACTAGAGAACATGGTCACCGGCGGACAAGGATTAAGAATATTAACTTCCGAGAAGTCTCGGAGCAATCTGGGTGCCTAAGCCGACTCACATCGGCGATTGTTAGCCGCATCGAAGCATCGAGAATCCATATATGGGCGGAAACTGCATAAGTCCGAACAGGCGTGAGAATGATCACGATTTCTCGTGAGATAGACTAGTAGAGAAGCGAAAGGCGTTCCCAACATCGCTAATATCTTTAAATCTTGGCCTTTCTGCTAAGACCCGAATGGCACACGCATTGCTTAATGCATCGCAACGGTCACTTTAATGTAACAGCATTAACGTCTGCGAGGCTTCGGAACCAAGCGAGCGAAATGCGCATCCCGACTACCCCGAGCAAAGTGATGCTGCTGGTCAGCGTCTTCGATATTCGATTTCCCCAAGATTATTTCTCCACGGCAGGTCATGCGCCTAACGAACCTGCGTTTGGCGTCAATCACCCGTCGCGCGGTGCGCCAGATGCGGTCGGTACGCGCACTCTTTGGGCTGTGACTAAGGGGCAGAACTGAAGTCCGAGACTTACACGACGGCAACAACCTTGGGGATGAACCATGGCGCGCGTCGATCGCTAGCTGCGTGAGAAACGCGCAACAAAACCAACAACGGAGGAAGGTGCACTATGCGATGGCAATGGGGATTGGCTGCAGCTGTATTGATTGGATCGATCGTCGTGCCCGCTCTCGCCGCGGACGATAATCCCGCTGCCCCTGGCGGTGTCTTCTCGAAGATGATCGGTGGAAAAGAATGGCGCGTCGAGCCTGTCGCCGGAACCAATAATTTCAAGGTCACTTGGGGGGACAAGACTGTCACCTGGACTCCTAAACCGTGGCAACCCAGGGAGCTGCAACAACAGGGCCCGTCCTACTACTGGAAAATTTTCGGCGAAAAAACGCCCTACTATCCGATCGATAAGACGATGGATGAGCGTGCCAAGTTGGATGGTCAAGATGTCGAGCGTGGATGGGTCTTAGTCGAGGACACATCTCAGATGCTCGACTGGAAAGGCGGGTTTTGCTTCGACATCATCTCGGCGGGCGGTGAGGTCCGAACACGGTGCGGAATCGAGTGGAAACGAGCGTACCTACGGCCTGAGTACAAGGCAGTCCGCAATTCAACAACTCCCCCGCTTCTGAACAAACGTTTCATTGTGCTTACGGCGCCGAGGTCGGTACGTGGCATCGGCTTTTTGACGTTCGTCTACGATGATCCGGTCAAAGAACAGGACGGATGGCTCTACCTGCCGTCCGTCCGCAAAGTAAGACGCCTCGCAACGGCGAGCAAGCAGGACTATTTCGCCGGTACTCCGCTTCGAAACGAAGACCTGCCACAAACCTCACCGTACAACCACAACTACAAAGTGTTGCGTCTCGAATTGATGGATGATCCCGGTCCGAAGCAGTGGGGTTTCGGAGACTCAGGGTGGGAGAAGAAGGAGGAACGTCTCGACGGGATCGGCTGTCCTCATTGGGTGGTCGAAGTGACACCAAAAGAGTCGGACTACTGGTTCGCAAAAAAGGTCCAGTGGGTCAACATGTTCACATTCGGAGTCGACCAGGAATTTGCGTATGACAAGAATGGGGAAGTGATTCGAATCGGTTGGTACAATCACCGGCCGGCGACGCTAATCGATCCGAATGTCCCGCCAAGCTACCTGATTTTCAGTACCGACAGTTTTTTCGATACGCGGACCGGCTATAAAAGCGTGTTCTGGGGTGCGCATCGTCGGAAAAACGTGCCTTGGGAAGAGTCCTTCTTCGATACGAAGTTTTCCGAGGATCTCTTCAATCCTGATCTGCTAACCAACGAGTATACGAGCACTACGCAGTATGGGCCGACACCGGCAAATTGGGTTCTATCAGAAGATCCATGGCCTCAGGATCCTGCCATAGTGACTAAGCCGTAAAGAACCGATCGGGAAAGATACAGTTTGCTCGGAAATGGTGTGGCAAAGGATCGCGGGCGCAAAGTTCTTGTAAGTTTCCCGTTCGTTCGAGCGACGACCTTAAAGCTGAACGGTAAGGGCAGAGAGATACAGGTGGATGGAAAATAGCGGAGCGACTCAAGAGAAATGGCTGAGAGAAGTCGGCCGATTCATTCTCCGCCACTCGTACCTGTTTCTCGCAATTGGTGCAGTTTGCCTCGCGCTGAGTATCTACTCGACGCTGCAGTTCAAACTCTACGACGAGCCTGGACGGTGGGCGCCTCAGAACGATCCATTGGTGAAGCGCGCCAAAGTGATCGAGGAGCGCTTCGGCGGTGCGAACCACGTGGTCATTATGGTCACCGCCAGAAATGGAGACATCTACAATCATGCAACGCTGGAGAAGGTCAAGAAGGTCACGGCCGACTTGCTAAGCATGAAAGGCGTGATTCCATACACGGTGCGCTCGATTGGAGATGTGACCGCGCGATACATGAAGTTCGAGAACCGCAATGGCGAGGACTTCATAGTAAATAAGCCGTTAATGGACAGGGTGCCGGACGAGGGTGATCAAGCCGCCTTGGACCGCATCCGCTGGGGCGCTGAGCACAACCCTCTCATCAAGGGACCACTAGTGTCAGTCTCGCCGGATGCCAAGGCGACCGTGATCGCGGCTGATTTCCGGACGACTCCGGTCAAAGACTCCATGGGGCACTTGTTGCCGTACACGGACCCGGTACAGATCTACAAACAGGTCAATTCTCTGAGAGAGAGATATACCGACAGCCATGACTTAATCGAAGCCGGCGGTACCCCGATCATTATCGGCTGGGTAAATAGCGAAGGACTGACGTACGTTGGCATCGCTTTCCTGTTCTTTTTGGTCGTAATGGCGATCATCCTATACCTATTCCTTGGACGGCTCGCGGGAGCCATCATGCCCATATTGGTAGGTCTGTTCGCTTCGCTTTGCGGGTTCGCGATCTACCGTCTCTTTTTCGGAAGCGTCTTGGGATCCGCCGCTGTTCTGATTGCACCATTCATCGTGGTGGCGGCGGGTTCGTGTCACGCGGTGCAGTTTCTGCGGCGGCTCTTCGATGACTCTACCCTCCAGGGCGTGAGCGACGAGGACGCCTTTGTAGATACGTTCGCGATGCGCTTCAAACCCATGGTGATCTCGCTGCTGGCTGATGTGATGGCGTTCGTCGTGCTCTCGTTCGTTCCCTTCGAGAATGTTTCGTTACTAGGCCGAGTTACCACGTTCGGTCTGATTTCAGTGACAGTCGCGGAATTCTTCATATTGATGCCGGGCCTCTACCTGGTAATGAGGGGCCGCTTGATTCGCCGGGTGGCGAAGCAGAAGCGCACGAAGATGGATGGTATTACTGAAGCCATCGTTCGCACGATGGTAAAGAAGCGTTGGGCGCATGTCACGGTTTTTGGGGTCGTGCTTGTCGGGTTCATCTGGTCCGCTGCTATCGTATCCCAGCTTCAATTTTCGCAGGACAACACCTATGCGATCCACAACGCTCTTACTCGTTCGTGGCGGAACAATGAGATCTACAAGATGGAGATGCATATTCGCGAATATTTTGGCGGAGTGTACCCTCTAGTAGTTTTGGCAAAGACCAAGGGCGACGCGCTTGTGAACGCCGACCTGGACGTCCTCCAGGGTATGGATCGATTCGAGGCCGACATGAAGAAAGTTCCTGGTGTTGCGGGAACCTTGGGGCTGCCTGATTTTCTCAAAGTGATGAACCGGTTGATGTATGGCGACAAGCCCGAAGCGCTAGCCTTACCTTCAAGCGAACGCGGAGTCGCTGAGTACGTCTTCATGTATGAGGACGGAGAACCCGGTGTGTTTGATGCGGTTGTAAGTCCTGACCATCAGACCGCAGCGATCGACATCCTGGTACGTGACACCAGCAAGGATACGGTGTCGCGCGTTATGACGGCAGCGTACGCCGCGGCGGACAAGGACCTTCGTAGCGCAAAGCTTGAGCCTGTCATAGGAGGAGGATCCATCGCCATCGCCGGTGCTTTCAATGACAGTATCGGCAAGTGGCTGGTGCTGGGCACCGTACTCTCGATGGCGGCCACCTTCGTGCTCGTCGTTGTTCTGTTGCGCTCGATTGTCATGCCATTGTTTCTGGTCCTGCCTCTTGTCGTTGGAATCTTTATCACAATGGCAATCATGCACGTCGTCGGCGTGCCGATGGACTCGAATATGACAACGGCATTAGCCATCGCGAGCGGCGTGGGCATTGATTCGGAAGTCTATCTTCTGTTCCGTTTCAGAGAAGAGTATGCGTTGCTCGGTGACTTCGACGAAGCGTTGATCCAGTCGTTTACCAAGATCCGGCGTGCGCTGGTGACCTCGAATCTGGCTCTTATTATAGGGTGTTGGGCGCTGATTCCGATCGCATTGTACGTGGGAACCGTCGGCTTCGGTATGGGTCTTATTCTGGCGCTGTGCTTTATCCTCGGATATTTCGCAACGCCGGCGCTATGGGCAGTCCTGCGCCCTTCCTATCTCACTCGTTCTACAGAAGAGGAGAGGGCGCCTGCGGAACCAGTGAGATCCGTGTCCTAGATTAACTCAACTAAGTTGGTGATTGTTTTTGTAATGTCAGGGCTAAAACTGGCGCCGGATCAAAGGGATAACGAGAGGGAAAAGCTATGAAGGCTCAGTTGATACGGTGGGATAAGCGAATAGGGACCGTCGTGACCACTTTGGTCCTGTTTCTGGTTCTGTCCTCTGCTCCAGGACACACACTAGAAATACCAGATTACAATACTTCGATACAGGTGACCGCAGGCAACCGGACCGGGGTATTTCTCGACGGTGGCAGGAATTTCCTGGGTCAGAATAGTGTCGTGGACCGGTTCGAACAATTCTTGCTGGCGGACGGTAAGACCCAATTTTACAAAGATCTGTCTATGACTATTAAGCTGCGAGGATTCATCGACAACGTCTTTGATGTGCAGGGTGGTAACCACTGGAGCGCGGACCCAAAAGCGATTCATGCACTGAGCAATTCATTCTCCTTAAAATACGATGATGTATTGCGGGAAGCTTACTTCGACTACAACCTTGGCCAGTTGCCGGACGAGGACGGAAAGCTATTTGCCCGGATAGGTAAACAACAGGTTGTCTGGGGAAAAGCGGACGGATTTCGGCTATTGGACCTCATCAATCCCTTCGATTTTCGGGAGCCATTCTATCCCAATTTCGAAGATGTGCGGATTCCGCTGTGGATGATAAATCTTAACTACACCTTACCGCGGCAGGTGCTGCAGAACGCGAGTCTGCAGCTGATTGGCGACCCCTTTTACCAACAGGACACTTTTCCTCCGCCCTTGGTCTCGCCATGGTCATTCAGGGGATTTGATGAATTCCAGAACACGGCGAATACCGTGGGTTTCCGCGTGCTACCTAACTTGTATGACAGAGACTTCGAACCCGCGACAACATTGAAGAACTGGTCAGCCGGGGCGCGTTGGTCGCATACGATCCAAAACTTCTCATATACCGTGAATTACTTCTACGGCTGGACAAGTCTGCCCCACGCGAAACCTCAATTCGTGCCGGTTTCGTCGCTGGATCCTCTCGGGTTCCTGTACAACGTTTCGCCAGATCGGGTGCACAAGATTGGAGGTTCCTTCGACTACAACGCGTATAAGATACCGCTGTTGAATATTGAAAATGTGGTCTTTCGCGGTGAATTCCTTGGGACTATCAACAATCAATTCTACGGCAACGTGCAACCGAAGACCCTGGTGGCTAACTACAAGAGAAACACCGCCGACTACGTGCTGGGGATAGACAAATACGTGTATGGCATCCCGTTCCTTGCTCCGGAAACGAATACTCAGACTCTGGTCAGTGGGCAGATTCTTCAGGATTTCATTCCGGGCTCGAATCCGCAAAACGAAGGGCTCACAAATCCTGGCGACGCCGAGCTGAACGCGGTCAAGACGAGCCTCACTCTGTTCCTGCAGAACACATCTATGGAGCAACGACTAACTTCCGAGTGTCTGTTTTTCTACTCGGATGCGGGCGAATGGTGGTTTCGGCCGCGCGCAATCTACGACGTCTCGGACAATATTACGGCGGAATTGGGCGGCCAATTCTTCATCGGACATTCAAATGACTTGGTCGGAGAGTTTGCCCGCAAAGGTATGCAGGAAATATTTATTCAGTTGAAGTATCAAATCCTTTAGCCGCTGCGGTTTGGAATATCTGAGAAAAGGAGTAGCGCGATGAGTCGGAATGTTTGGCGGTTAATATTCCTAACAGCAGTCATGGTTTGGGCTACTTGTCTGGCGCAACAGATGCCGTCGTTCACGAATTGTACAGGCGCCGCCGCGAACGCAGCCACAAGCAACGGTGGTTTCACCGGCGAATGGGCTGGAACGACCACAACAGGTCCCCAAGCCAATAAAATCGCCGGCAAAATTCGAAGCATCAGATTCCATATCAAACAGGGCGCCGACGGGCAGATTGAGGGGACATATACTTGCAAGTCAGGCAGGAAGTCGAACTCTTTCTGTCGTAATTTCGAGGAAACCGGAACTATTGCAGGCGGCAGAATAGGCGACGGTCGGTGGGAACTGACAGTTATCGTACATCCAGACTCATCTAGCTGCGACTATCAAGGCAAGGTCGTCGATAACGCCGCGCACGGTGAGTATACCTGTACTCTGCAGGGTTCAAAGGTAGAGCAGGGTACCTGGCAAGCCAAGATGCGCTCGGCACCCTAGATAGATTCCTCACTGCTTTACAATCAAAGGGACCGGCTCGTCTTGTGCGTCGCCTTACGACCAGAGTCTTCGCAGCTTTCACCGCCGGTGCGATCGCATGCCTGGCAGCGGCGGGCTGCGCCTGGCAGCTCCCTCCACCGAAAGCCTCGTTTACACAGACAGCAAGCTTCGATCGACCGCCCAAGCCGGAGGACTGCGTCATGCCGATTTTAAACAGGGAGCCTCTCACTGCCCATCGAAGGATAGCAATTGTCGAAGCTTGGGGAGCTGACGATCAACAGGATCAGGTGTGGGCGGCGCTGAAGAGTAAAGGATGCGAGACCGGTGCCGACGCGCTAGTGATTGTCGAGGACCAGTCCCAAGTCAATCCGGACATCGCTAAGACCGGCCTGCCGCTGACGCTTCAAGACAGTGATGGGAATATGGGTACAGCCAAGGCGCAGGGACGCAAGAAAGAGCTTGCTCCTGAGATTGGCGAGGCCGGCCACCCTGGTTACTATCTCGATTCGATTGCTATCGTTTATGACAACGTAAAAGCCGACCGTGTACACGCCAGCCATTGATGGTCGAGGAGAACCCGACAGGAATCAACCTTGGGCGATAGTTCGCCAACTACGCGTGCCGTTTTGATCATCGTCCGGCGCCCGCATGGACGCCCGCGGGTCGAGCAGAGGTCCGCGACGGCCAATGTTTTGAGTCGACTGCGAAAAAATTCCGGGTTGATTCCGAGAACCTCGCATACGTGGCGAAACGAGAACGCGATCGAGATCCGGCATCGGTTTGGAACCAACGCTCCGCCTCGTTAAATAATTTGCGGTCCGAGCCGCGCGTCGCGGTCTTTCTTGACGTCGCACCATACGGCGTCGTCAAGAATAGCCAAGATCAGCCGCGTCTGGCCGTCGCGCAATGGACCACCCAGCCGGCTCGCGGCGTTGCTGACGAGTTGGAGCTGTCAGGCTTATGAGATGGTGTACCAGACTGAGGACTCCCGAATGGTCCGAGAACAAGGGAGCACGCTGCCTGACTCACTGACCTCGTCGCCGCGGGTTTCATTCTCGATTATTTCCGCCAATCCTCGACCGAAGACGGACACTTCAGCGCCGGCGTTGATAAATCTTGCGGGCGTAATCGATGCCGTGCTTCTTGGACTTATCCGCGCAGGACGCGGAGTTTCTGTAATAGCGAGTGAAGTTCCGTGTGAGCCTAACCGTGACGCGACCTGGCGAACTCTTTGGTTCGGTATTCCGATTCTCGGACGCGGCCAAGGATTTGTCTCCCGGATTCTCTACTTAGCCGGGTTGCGGTCGTGAGCCGCTTCCGTTTTACGGCCACCCTACTTAGCGGCATCGACTGCTTGGACAGGTCGGCATCATTCCGCCCAGATAGGCACTAACTGGCGGAGTTCTGGATCGCAGTCCTGTCGCTCGCTGTACTTGTTTTCGACGTTTCCGAGTTCTTTAAACGATCCTTCGACCAAAAGGTTAGATCTATTTCCAACCGTTTGTCCGCGTTCGTATCCGTCTAATGTCATTGGCAGAGCGAAGGTATATACGAGCTTGTTCTGAGGCTGAATCGATACACGAGTAATATCCTTTATAAAATTGGAGTAGCCGAAACGGATGCGCAGATTTATTCCATTCGCTACAGCATCTCTGTGATTCGTAGTCACTATGCGCCCTTTCAAGCGTCCAATCAGATTCGAATATCTGCATTGCTTAATAGCGACGGAGAGTCGAGGTTTGTAAGACTCGCGAAACAGATCGCTCGTTTGTTTCCACATTCCGTAGTAAACGTACACATTTGCAAGGGCGGCGATTGCGATGAAGCACCTGGCAATCGCTGTCGTCCAATCGGCATTAGACATACCGTCTCCCCATCGTAAACAATTCGATTTGCGTTGGGTTTCTGGCTGGCGTCCGCTGAAGCGACCGCCAGTCTGGTCGCTTCTGCTTTCCTACGGTACTGGCGGTCCTGGCAGCACAGATGTGGGAAGATTAACTTACGCCTATGACGCCACGGGCCACGTCATCACAAAGGGCGGGGCGCTGGCGGCAACTGGACTGCCGACCGCTGTGAGCGGGAATGCTTTCAACGCCGATAACGAAATGACCGGATTCAACGGCACGACACTGGGATATGATGCCAACGGCAGTTTGATTTCCGACGAAACGAATCCTTACACCTGGGACGCCTGCAATCATTTAAGTGCGATAAGCGGTGGATCAGCCGCGAGCTTCGTCTACGACGGCTTCGCGCGGCGCACGCAGAAGGCGGTCAGCGGAACATCGACCCAGTTTCTGTATGACGGGTGGAATCCAGTCCAGGAACTCCAGGGAGGCGGACCCAGCGCAAATCTTCTGACTGGATTGAACATCGACGAGTATTTTACGCGGACCGACTCCAGCGGTACGGGCAACTTCCTATCAGATGCGCTGGGCAGTACAGTCGGCTTGAGCAATTCCTCGGGCGCAATCACCACCAGCTATACGTACGACCCCTCGGCAATGTTACGGTGAGTGGAAGTGCCAACGCTAACCTCTATCAATTCACCGGCCGTGAGAATGACAGCAATGGATGTATTTCTATCGCGCTCGATACTACAGCCCGACCTTTCAGAGATTCGTCTCTCAGGATCCGATCGGGTTCCGGCGTGGCAGCGCGAATTTGCATGCATATGTTGAAAATACCCCGGTCAACCTCAGCGATCCTTTTGGATTGTGGACCTTTCAGATCGGATTAGGTGGGAGCGCTACAGGCGGCGATGGCGCGATCGGAGGGGGTGGAACTGGTTCATTCGGTTTGATCATCGACGGTCAGGGGAACGTAGGTTTCTATGGTACCGTTGGTGGCTCTATTGGAACTGGCGCCGGCGGCGGCCTCAGTCTTTCGGCAGGAATTAACTTGCAGTGGTCTAACGGCGGATGCATAAAGGACTTTAGGGGCCTGTTTTTTGAGACGATCGGTAGTGTGGGAGGGGTCTCGGGCGACGCCTCCGGGGGCAGGATCGCAAAATCAGCTGGTTGTCGGTGGTGGCGGTGTGTTTGGAGTCGGCGAAGGGTGCAGGCGGACATGGTGCGGCCACGACGACAGGCGTTATTCCATTGGGAAATATATTTAATGTGTTCTAAAGATTCAGTAGGTCGCGAGAGACTTGGTGCGATTCGGATGTTTGAGCTTATTCTGCTTCTCATTTTTTCCTCGCAACGCTGAGCCAAATATTCCTCGGAGTGCGTTTCCAAGCGCCAGCGCCGAGGAAACCCGATTCTTCTCTCGGCGCAATTTACCCGTTGCAATCAAAGCAGACATTGTATATCTGACAAGTACGGAATCGTACTGCTATAACGACTGGATTGTTGTTATTGGCGCAGTCTTCGGTGTTCCCGTAATGCTTGGCGACGCGTTGGCTCGGCGAAAGCGGTCCAAAAGACGACGGGCAGAAGTACCGCCGCCGGCCTGAGGAAAAGATTCCCGGCAAGAGGCGGTCGCGCAGATGTCGCCTGAAATGAGCAGCTCAGTGGGCACCAGTCGTGTCGGGCCGAGCCGGTTTCGTTCTCGCCTCTGGCGCGAGTCTGATCTGTACGCCGCACCGCCCACGGATCGGGCCAACTTTTCGCTCGATCACAGTTTGATCACAGTGTGCGATTCCGATCGGCGACCAAGCACATGGGACCAAAGAAAGCTCCATGATTGCAGAGGCTTTGTTGGTGCCGAGGGCGGGACTTGAACCCGCACGTGGTTGCCCACGGAGGATTTTGAGTCACCCGACAGATAGACGGCAATGCGTCACAATCTGTCATTATCGAGCACGACCAACGGTTATTTCGATCCAGCGGAATCCTCAAAATGCCCGTTCAGACCTATAGCGCTCGATAGAACAGCCAAAGTCGAGCCAAAGTCAGAGGCGATCCGACCGCCTTCGATCGCCGTCAATTCCGAAATACAAATGCGCGTCAACTCCGGGCGGCGATCTCGCCAAGGCGCGCACGATCGCCGCACGCGATCGTACTCGTGCGCCGACGAATTATCTCGCGCGATCTCGGGAAGTTCAAAGAGGTGCAGCATGGCCGCCAATCTTTACGTCGAAGCGCGTCGAGAGTGGGACGAGCGATACTCCGATCTCGTTCTCGGCAAACGCAACTGGCAGATAGCGGCTGGTGGGCTGCTTCTGCTTGCGCTGATTCTCGCTAGCGGAATGGTCTGGCTGATCAGCCGAAGCCGCTACATTCCGTACGTCGTTGAAGTCGACAAACTCGGTTACGCGCTCACCGTCCCGCAGCCGCTGACGCCCACCTTCGTTCCCGATGTAACGGCGAGAATGCAGCGCTATGAAATCGCAGCGTTTATCCGCAACGCGCGGTCGGTCAGCAGCGATCCACAGGTCGAGCATCAGATGCTCAATGCGTTGCTCGCGCACGCGCGCGGCGCAGCGGACAGATTCCTCGACGCTTACTACCACTCTGACGGTTTCACTCATAATCCTTTCAAACTCGCAGAGAAGCAAACCGTCTCGATTCAGATCGATTCAATTCTGCAGCTCTCGCCCAGCAGCTACCAGGTGCGCTGGTCGGAACAGCAGCGAGATCTGAACGGAGTTGTGATTGGAGCACCCATGCATTGGGAGGCAGTACTTCAGACACAGATCGTCCCGCCAAACTCCGACGACGCGATCATCAGCAATCCGATCGGCTTTTACGTGACGCAGATCAGCTGGACCGAACAGCAGGAATAGCCGGACCAGAAGGGAGGAACCGCGATGAAAAAATCACTTGCAGCAAGTGTGACGCTCGCACTCTTGTTGAGTGCGTGCGCGAGTCAACAACAACCACCCGCACCACCGCCCCTAAAACTCGTAACAGAGTCTCCTAGTGAGCCGAGCGCGACGCAGCCACCGTTAACAGGAGCGCAATTGCTCGCGCAACAGGCGTCCGAGGTGCAGGCCGCAATTAAAGAACACGAGCAGGACGGAAAGTGGCTGGTCTACCGAACGGCTGAGTACACACTTTATCCCTACAACCAAGAACCCGAACCAACCGTCGATTGCGCACCGTTGCGCACAACCGACATTCAGCTGCAGCCAGGCGAGACGATCACCGACGTTGCGCTGGGAGATACCGAGCGCTGGATGGCGACGCCGGCCGCCTCCGGCGATCCGCGCAATGCGGTTCCTCATCTTGCGGTGAAGCCGCAGATTCCGGGGATTGAAACCAACCTGACGATCTACACGACCAAGCACATCTACCACCTGCTACTGCATTCGCGCGGGCGCGCGACGCAGGAGGTCGAGTTCTACTACCCGGACGAGTTGATCGCGGCGATGAAAGATGCCGACGCAGCCGCAGGGAACGCCGAGCAGGAAGCGGTCGATCCACCGGGTGATTCCGACGACACCGTGAAGTTCGCAGCCGTAGATCCGGCGCAGATCAATTTCGCTTACACGGTCGCAGGACCAAACGTTCCGTGGAAGCCGGTTCGAGCCTTCGACGACGGTTCTCACGTCTATGTCCAGATGCCGGCCGGAATGAAGTCGAGCGAGGCTCCGGCGCTGCTGATTGACGCCGGCAGTGGGAGCCAGATGGTGAACTACCGCGTCAAGGGCAACTACTACGTCGTCGATCGACTTTTCAGCGACGCGATCCTAGTCGCCGGTGTCGGCCGCGATCAGGACCGCGTGACGATCTCATATGCAGGCGCAACGAGGTAACGGCCATGGCAACCGCAGACGTGATTCAGGACCAAGACGAGCAGGAACAGGAGCATCTCGGCGGTGGCCGTTTCAATCGCCTTCTCGGCGTGGTTTTCGTGGCGGTTGCGATGCTCGGCGGAGTGGCGCTTGCACTCGGCGTCCAGTCCTCGGGGATAGGTCAAAGTTCGGCTTCCCAGAAATCAGCCGACGACCCAGGCTCAGCAGCCCGAGACCGGGGAGAAATCGAGGACCTCGCAGCTCATGGCGCAGAGCCACATGCGGCGCCGACCGTCATGCCAACTGAACCGGTCATGCCGATCTCTCAGCAGCCCCTTCAACCCAGCGCGCCGAAGCCTCCGAGCCGGTACGCGCAATGGGCGGAAGAGAAGTACATGAAGGCGCTCGAATCGCCGGAGATGGTGCAGGCGTTTCATAGTGGCGGAACACTGGAGATCGCGAGCGCAAAAGGACAGCAGAGCGACTCATATACTTCCGGTGATCAAACCAACGCGACAATAAGCGTTCACCCCGCTGCTTCGCCGTACACGGTGATGGCGGGAAGCGTTCTCCCTGCTGTTCTGATCAGCGGCATCAATTCGGATCTGCCCGGACCTATTCTCGCGCAGGTCAGCCAGAACGTCCTCGACAGCGCGACCGGCAGATCGGTTCTCATCCCGCAAGGCAGCCGCCTTATAGGCGCCTACCAGAACGCATCTTCATACGGTCAGCAGCGCGTTCAAATCGCGTGGCAGCGGCTCATCTTCCCGAACACCTCCAGCATGAATCTGCCGCAGATGCCGGGAGCCGATCAGAGCGGCTACGCCGGCTTCTCAGATCAGGTCGACCACCACTACCTCGCAACGTTCGGAACCGCAGCCGTGATGAGCCTGATCAGCGCAGGCCAGTCCGTCGGACAGATGGCGACTTTCGGTGGCGGCGCCTCATACGGACCGTACGGTTACTACCAACCGAATCAATGGGCGATGGCGAGCCAGACAGCGGGTTCAGCCGCCTCGGGACAATTCGGGGCGCTGGGTCAGCAAATGATGGGACAGGGATTAAATCGTCCACCGACGATCGAAATCCGGCCGGGCTACCAGTTCGACGTGATGATCACCCAGGACCTCGTATTCCCCGGCCCGTACGGGAAGTGAATTCCGCAATCCAATCTATGCAAGGAGAAATGTGATGGGAGTTCTCAAGCGCAAACAGGAAAGCGAAGCGATCACATTCAAGCTGCCCGCGGCACTCAAGCGTGAGATCGAGCAACTGCGCAGTCGGGCCGAAGATGCGGGCTTCGATCTTGGCGAGACGATCACGGCGGCGATGTGGCGGCTCTGCAAACAGATTAAGGCCGAACTCGAAGGTGCCCCCCGTCCGGGCCGGAAACTGAATGGCCGCATAACCGAACCTTCGACGGAGAAACTGCAGTGAGGATTTTCAGGAATTTCTCAGCCGCTTTGCGGCGCGCGGAAAGAGTGGATTCGGAGGGTGAGTTGGAGAGGGGGAAAGGCCGGTCGTTCGTAGAGCAAGATAAAGGACCTGCGGTACGGTGCGGCATTTTCGGCGGATTGCTCAACGAACTCGCGGCCTTTCCCCCTCGGAGGCGGTCATGATCAGCACACTGTACAGCACGGCAGAAAACCCCGCCGGATCGCTTGCTCAGCGCATTCATTTTCAACAATTGGAAGGCGCTCGCGGACCCATTGGAGCGATGGCCGGAATTGCGATCGTCACAGCGATCTTAATCGCAGTCGGCAACGCGCTCGGCGTACTGATCTCGAACACGGACAGCGCCGCACCGGCAGGCGTCTATCGTGTCGTCGCTCACGAGATTGAGCGTGGCGAATTGGTTGCGGCATGCCTGCCGATCCCGATCGCCCAGGAGGGTCTCGCACGCGGCTATCTGCGCACTGGCGCGTGCGCCGGCAACGCGGAGCCGGTGGGCAAGATCGTGGGTGCTCTCCCCGGCGATAGCGTCGAGATCGAACCCGGATGGGTTGCGGTGAACGGCGCACGATTCGCGCGCAGCAAAGTTGCCACGCATGACAGCGCACACCGCCCGCTTCCGCATGTCGCGTGGGGCAGCCATCGAGTCGCAGCCGGCCAGGTGTGGCTGTTCGGCTTTAACGATCGCCGGAGTTGGGACTCGCGCTACTTCGGTCCGATTCCGCTCGCGAACGTTACGCGGAGAAATCGAACCGGTCGTGACGTGGTGAATGCCATGAACAGCAACGGAAATGGAAATGGCAACAGCCACAGCCCCGAGCAGGGACTGCGCGTGCATCATCTCGCCAACCTCGGCGGATTGATTGCGCTGGCAGGCCTCGATCTGGAGCCGCCCGACTTTCTGCTGGGCGCCCTGCTGAGCGTCGCACAGGAGGCTGGAGACCTTACGCCCGAGCAGCGGGCGCACGTTGCGACGATCGGGCGGAAGAAGCTCGACGAACGGGCGACCGGCAAGCGCGCGTGGAAATCATGGCGGCGCGCGCAGGATCTGCACGCAATCACCCTCAGCAGCGGGCAGTTGCGCGAGATCATCGAAGCGCTCGGCGGGCGGGCGCCGGAGAGCCCGACCAAACTGGTACTCGCCCTCAGCGAGGCGTTGACCGAGGTGTGCGATGAAACGGCCTAGGTTCCTCCGCCAGAAAGAGGTCGATATCAAGCTTCGCCACGAGCATGCGGAACGTCCGCGCAAACTCGTTCCGTGGTGGGCGCGCGCGTTGCGGCGGATAGGCATGCGGCAGGGGCTGCGGCGGCAGCAGCCGAGCGGAAGTCTAAGCGGCGCGCGCGCGGCGCGAGTGCGGATCGCGGAACCACCGGCTTATGCGCGGCGCAGCGTGGTCAAGGCCTCTTTCTCGCGCAACCGCCGGAGCGGCGCGTGGGCAGCCCATGCGCGCTACTTGTCCCGGCCGGGCGCGCAGCAGGAAATGGCGAAGGGATTGGGCTTCGATGCGGACCGTGAAGACATCGACATGCTTGCCACGGTCAGAGACTGGGAGAAGAGCGACGAACTCATGTGGCGGTTCATCGTTTCGCCCGAGGATGCCGATCGCCTCAATCTTCGCGACCACGTTCGCGAGCTGGTCGGCCAGATGGAACGCGACCTCGACACGAAGCTGGATTGGGTCGCGATCGATCACCACAACACCGACGATGCGCATGTTCATCTGCTCGTTCGTGGAGTGCGCGAAAACGGCAGGCCCCTGGAGATCAACCGCGAGTATTTGCGCTCAGGGTTGCGTATCCGGAGCCAGGAGATCGCGACGCGGGAGTTAGGTCCGCGGCTGGAGCCGGAGATGTTGCGGTCGCGTGAGCGCGCTGTCAGGCGCGAGCAGTGGACCGAGATCGACCGCGCGCTGCAGAGAAAGGCCGATGGAAATGGCCTCGTCACGTATGACCAGTTCCAGCCGCGCAGCGAAGGAGCTCGGATTCGAGCTGAACAGGAGATCGATCGCCTGCAGTTTCTTTCAGGGCTCGGGCTTGCGCAGCCGCGTCGATGAGCGAAGCTGGGAGCTTGCGCAGAATCATGAGCGCGATCTGCGTGAGCGCCAGGTCTCCAAGGACGTGATCAAGAGTCGTGCGCACAGCCGTCAGCGCACGATCGATTCCGGCATGGATCGGGTCCGCGAACGCGGGAGGGAGCGCAATGGCTGAACAGCGTCCCTATCGAATTCCCGGATTCTCAGCGGATGCGAGGCTGGCACGTGCGAAGCGGCTCGCCGTGCTTTCACTGGTCGGGAGCGTTCATCGCGATCAACTGGGTGACAACACAGCACGCGGCGAGCGTGCTCCGCCATGCGTCGTGGCTGGGGCACCCGCTTTTCCACCTGAAGGGCGGAGCAGTATACGCGCCGTGGTCGTGGATTGTCTGGTGGACCCGATGGTACTGGGCTCCGCAACTGGAGCCGCTTTGGAAAGAGTGCGCCCGCGAGGCGCTCTACCCAATGGCGGTCGTGACGGCGGTTTGTTGCGCGGCTATCGCGATGGTGCGGCACGGTTGGTTCGCGAACGTCTCTGACCTTCACGGTTCCGCGCGCTGGGCGACGACGCGTGATCTCAGAGCCGCTCGATTGATCGATGCGCGCAGGTCGGTGCGCGAACTGCTGCGAGGAATCGGCGTGTGGTTGCGGATTCTGAGACCAACGGCCCGCCGCGCCGGAATCTATCTCGGCGTTTGGCGGGAATGGGGACGAGCCTCATACATACGCGATTGTGGCCCCGCGCATGTCCTGGTCTTCGCACCAACGCGGAGCGGCAAGGGCGTCGGCATCGTGATTCCCACACTGCTCAGCTGGCCGCACTCGGTCCTGATTCACGACCTTAAAGGCGAGAACTGGGCGCTCACGGCCGGAGCGCGGAAACGGATGGGTCAGCTCTGTCTCAAGTTCGCACCCGCCTCAGCCGACAGCGACGGCGCTCGTTACAATCCGCTCGCGGAGGTCAGGCTCCGCACGCCCAACGAAATCCGCGATGTTCGCAACATCGTGCAGATGATCATCGACCCGGACGGAAAGGGGCTGCCCGATCACTGGTCGCGCGAAGGCTCGGCGTTCCTCACCGGAATGATCCTGGACCAGCTTTATGCCGGACGGGACAAGACTCTCAGCGGACTGGAAGCGCGGCTGTGCGATCCGGGACAGCCGATCGACGACACCATGCAGCAGATCATGCGGTCCGAGCACGATCCATCCGGCTCGCTGGGCTGGACCGATTCGCGCGGCATTCCGACCAGGACACATCCGATCATCGCGCGTGCGATGCGCAGCATGCTCGACAAGAGCCCGAACGAACGCTCGGGCGTGATCTCCGAGGTGAAGGGATTCCTCGAGCTTTATCGCGATCCGGTCATTGCCGCGAACACCGCGGTCTCCGACTTTCGAATCACGGATCTGATGAATCACGAACGGCCCGTGTCGCTCTACATCGTTGTTCCGCTCGCCCACAAGAACAGCCTCAAGCCGGTGATTCGGCTAATGCTCGGTCAGATCCTTCATCGCCTTACCGAACATCTGGAATTTCGAAACGGCCGAGCGGTGACCGGATATCGCCGTCGCTTGCTGCTCATGATCGACGAGTTCCCGAGTCTCGGGCGGCTCGACGTGTTCGCGGAGTCCCTGTCGTTGGTCGCCGGCTACGGAATCAAAGCGTGCCTGATCGCGCAGGATCTCAGTCAGATCCACGCCGCATACGGGCACGATGAGGCGATAACCTCCAACTGCCATACGCGCGTCGCATTCGCTCCGAATCGGATCGAAACGGCGCGGCTGCTCTCGCAGATGACCGGGGAAACCACGGTGCGCCATGCGCATCGGACCGTATCGAGCTCGGGTGCGAGCGTCTCGGAGCCGGAAGTGGCGAGGCCGTTGATCACGCCCGACGAAGCGATGCGGCTGGGTTCCAACGAGGCGTTGATTTTCACCAGTGGCCGGCCAGCGATTCGAGCGACGAAACTTCGCTACTACTCCGATCCATCTTTCAAACGGCTCGCGCAGATCGCTCCGCCACCGAAGAGCGATCGCATCGAATACGCTCCGCCTGTTGCCGACAGTATGGAGCAACCGAAGGACGGCGCGGAGAACGGCATACCGGCAGCAGATGACGCCCGACCAGGTTGCCACCGGGAAAGTTCGCCGCCAGAAGCCAGCACCCGCCGAGCAGCTCTCGTTTCTGAAATTCGCCGTCGAGAACGGGAAGGACGCGGCCTGACGCGCCGAAAGAGGAAGGCGTCAAGGAGAGATTACTGTGAGGCGACAACTCACTGCTTACCTGAGTGAAGAGGAATTTCATCGGCTGCGCGACGAAGCCGACGAGCGCGGCATCACCCTGTCGCGATACGTGAAGGAGCGTCTCTTTCAATCCGAAGGCGGCTCCGGACTGACTTTCTCGGATGCGACACTCGCCGCGGCTGAGAAACGAATCATTCAGGCGAGTCGCGCTTCCACGGCGGAAACTCTGAAACCGCTCGCTCATCAGCTCACCACGCTGCTCGCGATGATCGATCAGTTCGCTCTGAGCATGCTGAGCCATTTGCCCGAAATACCCGAAGCGCAACGCAAGCAGGCGCTCGCTTCAGGCCAGCGGCGCCATCGCGGGTTGCGAGCCGAAGTGGAGGAAACACTGAAACGGATGGAAGAGCCAGTGCCCAGCGCAGAAAAGCGGCGCCGTGCGGCAATGGAGAATCAGGATGATTGCGGCACAACAGCTTCAGGAGCGTCGCCTGGACGAACTGCTCAGACGGCAGCTCGGGACAAGAATTCTGGCGGCGATCGGCGATCCTCAGATCACCGAGATCATCGTCAATGAGGACGGGCGCGTCTGGTTCGAGTCCTACGGCAAGGGAATGCACGAAGCCGGTCTGCGACTCGCCGCGTCGCAGGTGGAGAGCCTCATCGGAACTGTGGCGGCGTCACTCGGAACGGTAGCCAACGCGAGCAGTCCGATCGTGGAGGGCGAACTGCAGATCGAGGGCATTCGATTCGAAGGCCTGCTTCCACCAGTCGCAAGAAAGCCCTGCTGCGTAATGCGCAAGCCTGCGCAAGTGCTTTACACACTCGACGATTACGTTCGCGACGGCATCCTGCACGAGGTCCATGCGCAGGTTCTCCGCGACGCAATTGACCGGCGCCTGAATATCGTCGTTGCCGGAGGCACCGGCTCAGGCAAGACGACGCTCGCGGGAGCGATGATCAATGAAATGGTCGAGCGCTCCGACCCGAACGAACGCTACGTGATCATCGAGGACACTCTCGAAATCCAGTGCCGCGCTCACAATCTGGTCCAACTTCACACGGCTGAAAGCGCCGACATGACACGCCTGGTCCGCACGACGATGCGGCTACGTCCCGACCGCATCATCATCGGCGAGGTCCGCGGCGCCGAAGCGCTCGCTTTGCTGAAGGCATGGAATACCGGCCATCCGGGCGGGGTCACCACGATCCACGCCAATAGTGCGCGAGCTGCGCTGACGAGGCTCTCCAGTCTCGTGCAGGAGGCGGGCGTGCCACCGCAACCAGAACTCATAGCCGAAACCATCAACCTGCTCGTATTCATCGTCCGCAGTTCCGCGGGACGACGGGTCACGGAAGTTGTTCGCGTCGCTGGATACAACGCGCGCGACGGATTCGCGCTTGCGCCTGTGAAGCTGGATGAAGGCCTCGAAGCCATCACGGCTTGAGGTTTATTCGATCACCAAAGGAGGTACGTGAAATGAAGCGGCTGCAAGAAAGTAAAAGTGCGTGGAGGAAATGGGCGTCGTCGATTGCTTATGCATACGGGGTCGTCACATTCGTATGGCCAGTCAAGGCGTTCGCGGCTGTCGCCGCAGGCGGCGCTCTGCCGTGGGACGCGCCGCTCACGACTCTGCAGAACGACCTTCAGGGTCCGGTCGCTCACGCGATCACCACCGCAGCGATCATCGGCACCGGGATCATGTGGTCAGTGAGCGAACACGGAACCGGCGTGCGGAAAATGTCGTCGCTCGCGTTCGGCGGCTCCTGCGCTCTGGGCGCAACACAGCTGATGACGACCTTATTCCCACTCGGTGGAGCGCTCTTCTAGGGAGGATTGGGTGATGGTCGAAGCGGAACGGCGGGTCAGCGCGATTCATCAATCGCTCACCCAGCCAATTCTTCTCGCTGGAGCGGAACGGCCTCTGGCGATCGCCAACTGGATCACAGCCGCCGCTTTGGTGTTTGGCGGCGGGCTCCACTGGTACACGATTGCCATGGGAACGTTCCTGCTCACGGTTGGCCATTGGGCGCTGGTTCAGGCGGCGAAATTCGATCCCCAGCTCAGCCGGGTCTACGTCCGGCACGTGCATCACCAGGACTACTATCCCGCTCGCGCCTCAGTTACTGCGCCGCCACCACGAATCCGGCCGTCCGTACCGATACCAAAGGAGATCCGCGCGTAATGGTGGAGAGGTGGAACAATGTTTCTCAAAGAGTTCAAGGATTTAAGACGTAAGCGCGACAAGCTGCGCGGGCTCCCCGATCAGCTCAACTACGCGATCCCAATCGACGACTATACGATCGCGTTGAAGGACGGCGCTTTTCTATCGGCCTTCGACTGCTCCGGACTGGACCTCAACTCGGCGAGCGTCGAGGAACTCGACGCGCATCGCGCCCAGGGCAATCGAGCACTCGCGCGTCTGGATGACGGGTTCCAGTACAACATCGACCTGTTCCGCTATCCGAGCGTCGAGTATTCAAGTCGAACGTTTCCCGATCCGGTCAGCGCGGCGCTCGACCGAGAGCGCGAGATTCAATACTCCGCGGAAGGTCAGCACTTCGAGACGAGATGCGTTCTGACGATCACGTATCGTCCGCCGGCCGATGCACAGACGCGGATCGCCGGCGTCTTCCTCTCGGGTGCGCCGAAGCATACCCACTGGCGGCGACAACTCAACTGGTTCAAGCAGAAACTCCGCGAGTTCGAGGATGCGATCAGTCCGGTGTGGAAGCTGACCGCGCTCGATATGCCTGCCCTGCTTTCCCATCTGGCGAGCTGCATCAACGGGCGCATGTGCGAGATCGCCGTGCCGGGAACGCCTACTTACCTGGACGCGATTCTCGGCAATCAGGACCTGATCGCGGGATTCAAGCCGCGCATCGGCGGAAGGCACATCCGCGTCGTCGCTTTGGCCGGGTTTCCGCCCTTCTCATTTGCGGAGATGGCCGCGTTCCTGAGCGAACTGCCCATCTGTTACCGCTACTCGATCCGCGGAATTCCGGTCGGACCGAGAACGGCGATTAACCAGCTGACCGTTTACCGGCGCAACTGGTTCCAGAAGCGACTCGGGCTGCGCGGCATCATCAGCGAGCACTTCGGCTCCGGCGCCGGCGCAGCCTTTCAAAACCAGCATGCACTCAAAATGGCGGCTGACGCCGACGAGGCGATCACGGAGGCCGAGGGCGGAGCGGTCCGATACTGCTACGTCACTCCAAAAGTGATCATCACGGAAGATCAGGCTGACGTTGCGGATGAGAACGCGCAGCTCGTGTTCAAGGTCTGCCAGAACATGGGCTTCGATCCGCGGATCGAATCGATCAACGCAGTCGAGGCGTGGCTCGGGTCGTTGCCGGGCCACGGCTGGTACGACGTGCGCCGCCCGCTGGTCAACACTCAGAACCTCGCCGACATCCTCCCGCTGACAAGTATCTGGCCAGGGCTCGCGATGAATCCGTGCCCCTACTATCCGAAGAACACGCCCGCGCTTTGTTATGGCGCGACAACGGGCAGCACGCCGTTCCGGCTCAACCTGCATGTCGGCGACACCGGCCATACCGGCATCTACGGCCCGACCGGGAGCGGCAAGAGCGTCGCTCTCGGAACGATCGCGGCAAACTTCCGCGCAGTTCCCGACGGCCAGGTCTTCTTCTTCGACAAGGGTTACTCGGCATTCGTTCTGACCAAGGCGCTCGGCGGACAACACCTCGACCTCGGCGAGGACGAGGTGCCGCTGCAACCGCTTGCGCGCATCGACGACGAGACCGACCGGATGAAGCTCCAGAGTCTCCTCGAAGACTGGCTCGAACTTCAGAGCGTTCGACTGGTTCCCGCGCAGCGGAAGGCATTGTGGAGAGCGCTTGAACTCGTCGGTGAAGGTCCGCCGGAGCAACGCACCATCAGCAATCTCGTCACCCAGGTTCAGGACAATGCGGTGCGGGACGGTCTGAATGCCTTCTCGCTCGCCGGTCCGCTCGGGCGCTTTCTCGACGCCGACCATGACGTGCTGCTCGAAGGGCGGTTCGTTACCTTCGAGCTCGAAACACTCATGGCGATGGGACCGAAAGTTGTCGTGCCTGTCGCCACGTATCTTTTCCATCGCATCGATCAACGGCTCGACGGCAGACCTACGCTCATCGTGCTCGATGAAGCATGGATCATGCTCACCAACAGCGTCTTTGGCGCGAAGGTCGAGGAGTGGCTGCGCACCCTGCGCAAGAAGAACGCCGCC
>CAWKKB010000012.1:0-473744 GCA_963850125.1 uncultured delta proteobacterium
GCCGGAATAACGCTGCCTGCTGTGATCAGAAAAGGAGACTCCGCCGGTTTGACGCTCGCGATCGCACTGGTGCCGTTGCTCTGGCCAGATGGCGTGATCGTCAGATCGTACGGCCTGGTTGTCCCTGCCTGACTCGCGACGCTTGGAACTTCCAGCGTCTCGCCGTGGTGAAACGCTTCGACCATCGGTGGCGCGGAGAGCGCCTTCACATATTCCTCCTCCCGCAACTCGGCCAGCCTGCTCGGTGGACGCGCTGGCAGTGGAACAGCAGGAGCCTGCGTCGTCAGCGTCGGCGACGGCGGCGGAAGTGGAACAGATTTGATTTCAGGCGGTTTCGGACTTCTGGCCTTCGCTTCTAGTTCCGCGATCGCAGCGCGTTCCTCGTTGGATGTCACGGTGGCTGCATCGTCGCTTCGAACTGCCTGGCTGGAATCCGGCGAGTCCGAATGCAGCGCAACGATCATCACGAACATTGCTGTTGCGATTGCCACGCCGGCGACGATAACCAGAGTGCGAGTCAGTCGTGCGCCGCCTCCGCGCGGTTGGTGAACGCGCGGGCCGGTCGGTCCAATTGCCGTTGCGGTGGCCATGATTCACCTCGCCGCGCCGGTGTACCGGATGCTGACGCGGTCCTGCTCGCGACCGACGCCCGAAACCAGCACCGCCTGGTCGAAGAGTTTGTCGACCACGTAGTAGTCGCCCCTGACGCGATAGTTCACCATCTCGCTTCCGTCGCCTGCGGCGACCAACAGGGCAGGAGCTTCGCTCGACTTTGTAGTCGCGGGCATCTGGATGTAGATGTGCGTGCCGTCGTCGAATGCTCGCACAGGCTTCCACGGCAGCTTTGGTCCAGAAACCGCGTACGAAAAATTGAGCGCGCCCGGATCGAGCGAAGCCAGAGAAGCGACCACTCCGTCCGGCTGCGATTGGGAATCGCGCGCCTTGGCGGCTGTGTGGTCGGCGTCCTGCATCGCCTGCTCGAGATCTTCAGGATAATAGAAGGCGACTTCCTGAATTTCGTGTCCGGCGCGCGAGCGCAGCATCAGGTGGTAAATGTGCTTCGTCGTGTAGATCGTCAGATTGGTGCTGATGCCCGCCGCCGTGGGTTTGATTGCAAGGTGCGGAGTCGGGTTACGCGGATCGCCTGATGAAGCTGGAGTCACGAGCCAGCGTTCACTGTCGCCGCTGGCAACGTCGGTGATCGTCTCGCCCGGCTCAAGCTGGATGTCGGTCGTTCGCAATGGAGCGCAGTCAACTGCAGGCTCTTGTCCTTCATCGTACGGGTAGAGTTCGCGGCGCGGCGTCTTATAGACCTGCCACGCGCCGTCCTGCTGATGTTGCTTGACCGCCTCCTGAACCTCTTGGGGCTGTTGTGCGAGTAGCTGAGCGCCAGTGAGCGGTGCGGGCTCCGGCTCGGGAGGTGGTACGGCCTTCGTGACCAGCGTCAGCGGCGGTGGTGGTGGCGCTTGCTTCGCTGAGCAGGCGCCGAGCGTCAGCGAGAGCGCGATGAAACCAAATTTGCCGATGAACTTCATGGTGATCGCCTCCTAACTCCGCTGCTCGGTCCAATTGAGCTGCGTGACATAGAAGCCGAGCGGATTCTCCAGGATCGAGGAGTCCGAGGTTTCGGAAATGATCGTGGTGTCGAGCGCCGCTTCCCAATGAGTCGTGGCGACCGGAGAACCGTCGAGGCCTGATGCTTCCTCGGTCCATCGCACCTGCCACGTCGCTTTCGACAACGGCAGGATCGAATCGATCTGGACGCTGACGGATTGGTGCTGAGCAACCTTGAACGGATCATGTTCGAGGTCGTTCTCGTGGTAGTAGTTCTCGAGAAACTTGTAAGCCGGTCCACGAGCGCGGCTGTAAACCTGGCCGATGAGCTGGTGCTCGGCTGCCGGATCGGTGATCACCTCGCGAGCATTGCGGATGAAAGCCGCGAGCTCGTACCGCACCATCCGGTCAGTGCTGATCCGCGTGGTGTTCTCGGTGAGCGCGCTCGGCGCGCCGATCGCGTAGCCGAGCTTGTCGACTTCCACGACGTATGGAACGAACTTGCTTCGCGTGCTGACCCAGACCATCCCGAAAGCCAGCACCAGCGTGATCGCCATCATGCCGGCGGCGGTGATCTGCCAGTTACGTTTGCCGAGAACCAGATCAGCGTAACGCTCGTCCCATTCCTGCCGCGCTTTGAGATAGACGCTGCCTTCCATGCTGACGCCTCGTTGCTAGCGATCGAGCACTGCTGTGAAATTCGTGCTCGCTGGCTTCTGCAGTTCAGCAGATTCTGTGCCACTTGCCGGTGACAGGAGGGTTGCCTACCGTCGTGGACGTGAAGAACGCTCGATAAACGCGTCGGTCCTCCGGAGAAGGCAGTCTTGGGAGCGAGTAGGACGGCGGACAAGAGGGGCAAAATGGAGAAGCCACCGAAAGAAGGAAAAGGTGCGATCGCTTTGAAGATCGCGGAGGCGGGAATATCCGCTATACCAGTCGTCGGTGGCCCGCTCGCTGTATTATCAGAGTTCCTGGCCGAGCCTTACTCGCGAAGGCAGCAAAGCTGGTTGGAGCAGCTGGCTGGAGTCGTTTCCGAACTTCAAGATCGCGTCTCTGACCTTTCAAAGCCACTCGACGACAATGTAGCAATTTCTCACTGCTGTTCTCCACGCGAACCAGATCGCGATGCGAACGCATCAAGAGGGAAAAGCTGCGCGCTTTGCGGAACGCGGTTCGAAACTCTGCGCTGAAGTCCGCACCTGACGATGATCGACAACTGATCTTTCTCCGGTTTATTGATGAGTTGACGGTATCGCACATTCGCGTTCTCGCCGTGTTCGATGATCCGGTGGCTGTCGTGGCAGCAGCGGGTAAACAGTTTCAGATCCTTGGCGGCGGACTCCAGTTGCTCCTCTTCCATTGCGTTCCGGAGTTAAATGGGCAGGGTCCTTTCTGCGAGCAGTTGTGCAGAGACCTCGAGAATCGGGGGTTGATTGCTCAGGAGATTCCAAGCTGAACGTAATGATGACGCCACAGGGGATGCTCACGCCGCGCACGACCGATCTGGGAAAGCAGTTTTTGGCGTTTATCAGCTGACGGTTGCGCGGTGGTGAGGACCGGACCTGTGCGGTCGTCGGATAGTCCTAAGTTAGGCTGTTGATGGCAATGACCGTTCTTGGTGGTGACACAGTGGGGACACAGAATGATGATGGCCGATCCAGCGGTTCGGCCATCTTCATAAGCTATTGATTTTATTGGATTTTCTGGAGCCACCCGCCGGATTCGAACCGGCGACCTGCTGATTACGAATCAGCTGCTCTACCAACTGAGCTAGGGTGGCTCTCCATCGCATACGCTCGACGACCGGATTAGCAGATTAGCGAAGCAGGCGTTGCCGAGAAAGACTCTCGGCGTGAATGGCGCTGTCACAAATCAGTTCGGACAGGCTCGCTTGAATCCGACACCGGTTCTTCTTGTCGCCGACTCAGAAGATGCACCGGATTCGCCGGTTGCCTCAAGGCTGCGCCCGGCGCATCTTTTGTTTGAGCACATCGCCGGTTTTTTGCCGTGCCAGTTCCCACTTCGATCAACTACGGCCAAGTCGCCTCCGCGTATGACAATTCGCGCTGCGTCGAACCTGCGATCGCGGTCGCGCTGATCGAGGGTCTGCGGTCGATTGGTGCTCGATCCATTCTCGAAATCAGCGCCGGCACTGGCAATTACACCGGTGCGTTGACGGCAAGCGGATTCTCAATGACCGCGCTCGATCGTTCGCTGGCGATGGTTGAAATCGGAGCGCACAAGAGCCGGGGGCGCTGGATTCTCTCCGACCCGTCGGCGCTTCCGCTTCGCATGCGTTCGGTGGACGCGATTACCGGCGTGAATGTGCTGCACCATCTTCCAGCGTGCCCGGCCGCTCTGGCCGAATTCAGGCGGGTCGCGCGCGCGGGCGCCGTGCTGCAGGCGGTAGTCCGCGAGAATCTCGAGACCCTTTGGTATCGCCATTATTTTCCCGAAATCGACAACCTGCTGATGCCGCTTCATCCGACGCTGGGAAGCCTGATCATGGCGATGTTTCAGGCCGGCTTCTCGCGCGTTGCGGCGGCGAAGATTTTTTACTCGGGACGAGGCGATCTTACTTTCGAAGCGGCGCGCACGCGGCCTCATCTGTTGTTCGACTCGAGTTTTCGCGCATCGACTTCAGGCTTTCGGCGGCTCGAGAGTGCCGGAATTGCGCGAGGATTGGCGGAGCTGGAACGCGATCTCGATTCTGGCGCGTTTGCCCGAATCGCGGCGCCGTTCGACGCTGCCCACGCCGAGGCTGCCGACTGTGTCGTGATCGTGGCGCGCTAGCGCGAGCGCACCGCGGGAATCACCTCTTCGGCAAAGCGCTGAACTTCGTCGGGATAGAACGGCCGCGGCAGCGTGAAGATGAAGTGCGTTACGCCCACTTTGAGGTAGCGGTCGATTGTTTCGAGGCATTCCTCGCGCGAGCCAATCATCATCTGGCGACGCGCCTGTTCCGGCGTCGCGCCCGAAATCGCCATGATACGGCCCAGCGCCGCTTTTTCGTGCTCCGCCGACGCTCGATACGTCAGCCCCATCATGATCGTTTTCTCGATCTGATCGGTGTCGCGTCCGACGGTGTCGCCGTGCCGCTCGATCACCTTCAACAGATCAGCGTATCGCTCCGCGCTCGCGTTCGGGACGTTCCACATATCGGCGTGCTTTGCGACGATTTTCAGCAGGACTCTCTGGCCCTGCCCGCCGATCATTATGGGTGGCCGCGGTTTCTGTAGAGGCTTCGGATTGCAGACCGCGTCTGAGAAGGTGGATGATCCCGAGCGTATGAAGGCTCTTCTGTGGCAATCGGAGCCGGGGAGCACTGTGCCGATCGAGATCGTACGCCACGGCAAACGACAGATTGTAAGTGTCAGACTTGGCGAGCATCCGCGGCGAAGCGCTCGCGCGTCCATTCGGTCAGCACCTTCATCAGTCGCGGGCGCGGATCGCCGAGATGCGACTTCGTGCCGCCGGCGCGCATGAAGTGATCGGCGCCCTCGATGAACGCCAGAGTCTTGTCGCTCGCGCCCGACGCTTCGAACTCGGCGCGCACGTCGGAATTGAAAATGTCCTGGTCGCCGTTCGCGCCCACCACCAGCGTTGGCACCGTCACCTTCGGCAAATTCGACGCCATCTTCGCGTACGACGATAAGCCGGACCAGGTCGACAGCCACGCGTCGGGCGTTACGATTCGGCCGAGACCGAACGGCGAGTAGTTCGCGAGATCGGGACGCGGTGAGATAATCGATCCGGCGGCGCGCTCCGACGGATCGATCGACAGGTCGAGATAGCTGAGGTTCGCCTGCGTGCGATAGACAACCATGTACTTCGGCGCCATCGCGCGCCGCGCGAGGTAGTTGCGATTGTCCGCACTCGACGCCGCGAAATCCGGCGCGCGCATCGCAGCGCGGCCGTGACTCGCCTCGGCAATATGCCTTCGCGCGATCGCGTCGATTCGGGCGCATCGAGCCATTTGTGCCGAACGGTATCGTGCGACGAAATCCGGTGCGTAGCGGCTCTCGGCCGGCGGCGTCTTGAACCCGTTGCGCTCGTCGTACATATCCAGCGCGGGATCGCTCGCGAGCGGATCGGATTCGTCGACGACCGCCGCGTCGAGACACGACATCAGCACCATCCCTTGTCCCGGATGCGCGGCGAGCGCGATGTACCCGTCGGCGGCCGGCAGATCGAACTTATTGAGATCAGGAGGACCTCCACCGGGCGGCGCCGCAACCCGATTGCCGGCGGGCGTGCGCGCTTGCGAATCGTAATACGCAAACAGCGAGCCGCCGCCGGAGTTTCCGAGCATCACGATTTTCTTGAAGCCCTCTTCTTCGCGCAGGAAGCGAATTCCGGCAGCGAGATCGAGCAGTATGTTCTCGTGAAGCATCATCGCGTCGTTGTTCAGATAGCGCGTGTTGAAACCGAACGCAGCGAAGCCGGCGTCAACCCAATACGGAATCGAGTAGTGCGTGCTGAAATCGGCGCGCGGATGCGCCATGATCACAGCGGTTCGCGGCTTGCCCGTCGCTGGCATATAGAGGATGCCGCGTGATTTGCCGAAGTCGGCAGCATAGAGCTGCACGGGCCGTTGGCGAATCGACGAATCGATATCACCGAAATCGATCGGGTACCGCAATTGGTAGTCGGTTGGCGCCTTGGGCATGTTCGGATCTCCCGCACTCGCGGGCAGTGTCTCAGTTTGAAAGACTGCTTAGGCGTCTCGGATGCGCTGCGCGACCTGCGGCATCACTTGGTCCAGCAGAGCCAGGCAGTCCCGATAACCGGCCATCCCAAGTTCGTAGGGGTCCGAGATGCCGCCTTGATGTTCGTTCGCAACCATCACGCTCGCCGAGTCTGCGCTTAGGGCGGAACGCACCTCATCGGCCTCGTCGTGGCCGACACAAACGATCCATCGGTACTGGCCGAGGTCTAAGTCCCCGATCCACCGGCTGATATGGCCGCTCAAATCGACCCCGCGTTCCTTCATGCACGCGACAGAGCGGTGATTGGCGGGACGGCCTGCCAACTCCTTACGCAAACCCGCACTTTCGACTAAGAAGGTGGTACCAAGGTGCTGCTGAAGAACCGCCTGCATCATCGGGCTGCGGCTGATGTTGCCAACACAGACGCAGAGAACCTTCTCCATCATCCGATGAAAGCACAACGGGCCACGGATTTGAACCTTCAGCGGCTGGACTCAATACAGGCCGGGCGGATGGGCGACGGTGGAGCCCCGATCTACAGCGCCGCCGCGCGGAAATTCAAAGTGAGACACTACCCACTCGCGCACGAATATCAAGCGTCGCGCCCGAGCCTGTCGATTATGTTCCGCAGTTTACCATAACTGTTGATAAAGAATCTGCGCTGATCACTTCGTGATTGTGATCTTTTTCGCGTTTAATTTGCAAATTTGAGCTATAAGCCCACTTTTCGTACCTCACTGTTTTTATTTTACTCCTACAATCGGTTAAAAAATTTGACTCAGTCTTGAACGGAGACAACTCTTGTTCGCGAACGAAGGTCATTCCGAGACCATTTAGCAGACTCTGATGAAGAGCCGTATTAGTACCTGACGGTCAATGACCTTATGTCACAGTACGTTGTGATTTCGGAGAGCCGGTTAGCGCGCGACGAATGCGCCGCCCGCAGCCGAGCCGAAGTCCAGGCATTTGTTTCTAAACTTTGGGGGAGGGATCATGAAAATTCAATTTGCTTCGCTGGCCAAGCGGTTCCGGCACCGCGCAGTTACACAATCGATCTTGTTTGCCGCGGCAATCGTGTGCGTCTTCGCGTTGGGACACCCGGCCTGGTCGCAGGAGAAGAATGCGCTCAGCCGGAACGTCGTTAGCGCCACCAATCCCAATCACAAGGCTCATGTTTTTTTCTCGGTGAAAGCCGAGAAGGCCTTTCGCGCTCAGGTCCTGGGAAGCAAGGCTCCGCCTATCGGCGCGGGGCCGACCAATACCAATGCTATCTATAACGGCGGTCCCGTGATGCGGAATCCGACCAACTATCTGATTTTCTGGCAGCCGCCGAATAATACCAATACGTTCCCGGCCGGCTTTGTCGCAGGAATCGAGTCGTACTTTCAGAACGCGAGCGGCACCCCGTACTACGACATCGTGACCCAGTACGGCGACAGTTCGGGCGATCCGGTTCCGAACTCCACCTCTCTAGGTGCCCCTGCTTTCATTGACTCGACGACGATGCCTCCCTCGGGGAACAACGGCAGCCAGCCGTCAAGCAGCTGCACGTCGGGATCGACCTGTCCGTTGACCGACGGCGATATTCAGAACGAAGTGACCGCTGCGCTCGCGGCAAATCCCACGTGGGCGACGCCCGGAATCAACGTTGAGTATTTCGTCTTCACGCCGCCCGACGTTGGCGAATGTTTCAATTCGACCAATTGCTTCGCGCTCCCAACTGAACCGAACGGGACATTTTGCGCGTACCACACCTACTTCAGCGCCAACACGGTCTATGCTTATGAGCCGTTCGCGTCGTCGGGCGACTGTTTTGGAAGTCCTACTGTGTTCCCCAACGGAGAAGCCATCGACGTCCAGCTTTCCCCGGTTGCGCACGAGATGATCGAATCGAACACCGATCCGTTGCTGGATGCCTGGTACGGCACGGGTGGCTTGTCAGACGAGATCGCCGACAAGTGCGCCTATAACTACGGTTTCGTCGCGCCCAACGGCGCGAATATCGTGCTGATGGGACATCCGTTTCAGCTCCAGCAGATGTGGAGCAATGACATAACGGCTTGTACCAAGCGCTTTGGTCCGGCGCCCGGGACGTCGGTCCCATCGTCGCTGAGCTTCGGGACGGTTGCGGCGGGTACCACCAGGATGAAGAGCGCACTGATTCAGAACAACGCTGGCGGTGATCTGAATATTCTCGATATCGCGCTCGATCCCGGCAGTGATCCCTCTTACAGCCTGCTGAACGTTCCGCCCGCCACCGCGACTCTTCACGAAAGCGACAGCAAGTCAGTGTTGATGCAGTTTGCGCCGACTGTGTTCCCGCCCGCCGGCCCGTTGTTTGGAAGTTTGGTGGTCAACACCGACGATCCCGCCGGACCCACTTTCACCACCTCTTTATCCGGGACGGTGAGCATGTCGTGCGCGGCGCCGTCCGGGACGATTAACGTAACCGGAAGCGGAAACTTCGGAACGGTGAGCTGCTCCGGAACATCCCCGACGCAGACACTCGAGATCAACAACGTCGGCACCTGCGACCTCGACGTGACGCCGGCGCCGGTCATCACCTGTCCCGTTACCGCGAACAATCCAGACGGGCTCCCGCAGTTCACCCTGGTGAATCCGGGCGAGTTCCCGGCGATCATCAGCCCCGACTCCGGCCTCGGGATCAGCATCAACTTCACGCCGACACAGGCGGGACTGCAGACTTGCACTCTCACGATCACCAGCAGTGACCCGGTCAATCCAACCGTCACCATTCCTCTCACTGGCAATACTACAACTGGTACCGCGACGCTGACATTCCCGACTGGGCTTACCTTCCCGCCGACTGTTATTCAGCCGAGTGGGGCGTGTTCTTCAACGCTCGGTGTTCCGGTCACGAACACTGGGACCTGTCCGGTTGATGTAACCGCAGTTGGTATCACACAGACGAGCTCGCCGGCCGACTACTCGTTGGCAGGACTTCCGGGCTTGCCGGTAAGCGTGCCCGGAGGCGGTCAACTTGGCTCCGGCGACCTGAATGTAGTCTTCGCGCCATTCAATGTCGCGCAATTCAGCACTGGGACGGTGGACGTGACTTACGTCGACGATCCTGTCATGGGCACAACCACCACCGCTCACGTGCCGTTCTGCGGCGAGGGTGTGAGGCGCGGACTCCGAGTGCTGGTGACCGAGGGCGGAGTCCCGGTGACGGGGACGGTGAAGAGAATTGAGCTACAGCAGGCGTTTGCACCGCCCCAGCAAAGCGGAATCTTCACCATCAGAACCATCAAGAACGCGACGTTGCAGACGGTAACCGGAACGGCGCCATGCCCGACCTTCTCGTTCCACGGGGATTTTGGCGATGTCGGCAACCCGTACCAGCTCAAGGCAGGGACCTATCGGATCAAGGTCCAGCTCAAGGTAGGAAACAAACTGGAGACGAGGATCGTCCGAGTCAACACGGACCGTTGTTCGTTCACGCCGGATGTCGTAGTGGCGTTCTGACCTTGTAAAACATGGGCGGCCGCGAGTTTCGACTCGTGGCCGCCCTGGGATCCTTCCGCTACTCAAGCTCCGCGTGCAGTGAAGAGCTGGGCGCGTAGCGCATGATTTCGAAATTCGAGACGCGTGCGCCGGGGACGGCCAATATCTCGGCCTCGCGCAGCGTCTGTGGCAGGGTGCTCCCATGCCGCCCAAATCAGCGATTCTTCACCGTGATGATCGTCGTACGCTGAGCGCCACGAGCGCCGTCTACTGCGAGGCGATCACCGGCGTTTCGATCGAGCAGGGCTTACTCTCGCGCGGCGGTCGTGTAGAATTCCGGAGATCGAAGGTGGCGCAATTTGAAGACTGGCATCATCGGCGCACGCGGCGCCGGAAAATCAACTGTATTTCACGCACTGACCGGGCTCGCGCCGATTCCAGGGACGGCCGAGGGCCGCAATCGTGCGCGTCCGGGGCAAATCAAGGTCGCAGATCCGAGACTCGATCTGCTTGAAGAGGCGTACGGCTCGAAGAAGAAAATTCCGGTCGAGCTCACTATCCTCGACTTCGCGCCGAATCCAAAAGAGCAGAAGGAGGGCGCCGCGCTAGATCCGAGCCTGCTGCCGCTCGTGCGCGACATGGACGCACTGCTGATCGTGATTCCGCAGTTCGGCGGCATGGAAAAAGACCTGGTCGCGACGCTCGAAAGCATCGAGGGCGAGCTGGTGTTCGCCGACTTCGATCAGGCCGAGCGCCGGCTCGAAAGATTAAAGAAAGAAAAGGGCAGTGACTTCGAGCGCGTGGCGCTGGAGAAAGTGATCGCGTGGCTGGGCGACGGCAAACCGCTGAGACTGCTCGAACTGACCGCGCAAGAGACCCAGGCATTCTCGAGCTTCGGGTTTCTCTCGCGCAAGCCCGCGCTCGTCACCGTCAACTGCGAGATGGAACGCGCCTCCGCCGACGTCACCGAGGCTGAGCATGCCGCGGTACGCGCGCACGGACTCGAGGTCTTCAGGCTCGCGGCTGCGTTCGAGTCGGAGTTGTGGGAACTCGATGAGGCCGGGCAAAAGGAAATGTTGAAAGACGCGGGCCTCGACGCGCCGGCGCGCGATCGCTTAATCGGCGCGCTTTACAATCATCTCGGTCTGATCACTTTCTACACCGCCGGCGAGCCCGAGGCGCATGCATGGTCGCTGCGCCGCGGAGAATCTGCGCTCGACGCTGCCGGTGTCATTCACACCGATATTGCGCGCGGATTCATCCGCGCCGAAGTCGTCAGCTACGAGGATTTTGCCATCCACAAGTCCGACGCGAAGGTCAAAGAGGCCGGCAAGCTCCGACTCGAGGGCCGCGACTACGTCATGCGCGACGGCGACATGATTCACATCCGCTTCAAAGTCTGAATCGGCTACGCGGCGATGCGCGTGAAAAAGCGCAGCGCGTTGTTGGCGAGGATCGCGCGCTTCTCATCTGCCGAAAGGCGCGGATTGTTCACCACGATTTCTGCGGCGTCGGGAAACTCGGCGTCGAAATGCGGATAGTCCGACGCCCACATCAGTCGCGGCACCCCGAGCAGGCGCATCGCCTCGGGCAACATCGCCTCGTCTGGATCGAACGTGAAGAAGCATCGCTCACCGCGCATGTGCTCGGACGGCTTGCGCGTCAGATGCGGGGTGTGGCGCGCGAAATGCTGGTAGTGCCCGTCCATCCGCTCCGCCCACCACGGCACCCATGAGATTCCGCCTTCGAAAAATCCGAGCCTGAGCGTCGGGTAGCGCTCGAACAGTCCGCCTCCGACTGCCGCCGCCATCACGCGCATCTGATGCCAGACGTGGCCGGTCAGATGCATCATGAACATATTGTTGCCGACGTCCTCGCGGCCGGGCGCGAACGGCGGGCGGTCGGTGCCGCCATGAAAACAGATAGGCAGGTCGGCGTCCTGCGCACTTCGATAGAGCGGATCGAAGTACGGATGATCAGGCAGCATCCCGTCCAGGTTGCCGAAGGTCATGATTCCAACCGCCCACGGCTCGCGCGCCAGATACGCGACCTCCGCAGCGCATCGATCCATCTCGCGCTGCGGAACGATACCGACCGCCTTGATTCGCGATGGGAAGGCGCCGCAATACTCGCCGACCCATCGGTTGTAGGCGCGCGCGAGCGCAGCTTCCATCGCGGGATCGGTCGCGGCGCACACTGAAGTCGCGACGGTCGCGAAGCAAACCGCGACGTCGATACCTTCCTTGTCCATGTCACGGATGCGCTCGGCCGGATCGTAGCCGCCTGCAGGCGAAGACAGCGGATGGTTGCGGCCGGACGGTAATTTGCCCAGGCCGGGAACTTCGTTCGCCTCGCCGAGCGGACGTTCCGCGGATCGCCACTTTGGATACAGCGCGGGAACGATTCCGAGATTGCCCGGTCCGAGCCGCGAAAGCAGAGCGTCCGCTGGGTTCCGAAATTTTGGATCGATGTGCGTCGAGTAAAGCGACGCCGGCTCGGTGACGTGACCGTCCGCGTCAATGATTTTGAATCCTGCTAACGCCATGGCAGATGGGCCGATTGTGGTGGAGCGGAGCCGACGCTGTCAACGCGCTCTCAGGTTCGGGAAGAGGTGATTATGAGAGTTACTTTAAGGAGAAAAAAAGTTGCCGGCGTGGAGCGACTCGTTGGACCTGCGAGGCGCCTCCGCGCCGGCGTCGGACACGGGACCTTTTTTAGCGATCGCACGTGAGTTGCTGAACCCAGTCGCGATACGCCGGAGAATATATGCCGCTGCCAGCCATTTGTAAACGAGGTGCGCAACGCCCTGTGGATAGACGAAAAAACTCAGGCGCGGAGCACTACGGCGATCAGCCGCTTTGCTCCGCGCCTGTTTCAGCAATCAATCAGGCTGGCTATGCCGACGCGCTCAGGGAGCTGCCGCTACCATCGCCTTCACCGTGCAGAAATCCTTGTCGATTGCGCCCATGTTGATGTACCAGCATTCGCGCTCGGGCGTGTGCTGGCCGGGCAAATAACACATCGTCGAGAAGTTTCCCTGCGTGTCGATCGACGCCGCGCCCACTACGAACTCGCGCTTGAACGGGTAGATCGCAACCCGCGCATCAGGCACCGGGCGATCTCGATAGGCCAGCCAGTAGATGTGCGTGCGCCACAAACGACCCTTCTGGTCGTAGGTGTCGATGTAAGGTTCGAACCATACTTCGGCGTCGAGGTAAATGTCGGTCATTTTGTCGAGCGCACCGCCAGCCAACCTGTCAGTCCGCGGCGTCGCTTCAACGATGTACATGTGGCGCATTTCCCAGGACTCCGGGCACGCCGTCGCGCCCCCATCGTAAGGGCAGGTGTCTTCCGGCGAATGCTGCGCATGAACCGTCGCGAGCATTTGTCTGTCGCCCAGGAATCGATAGTTGTACTGCTCGGTCTTCGGGTTGAAGCCGGAGTAGTGGTCGGGGTCATAGCTCTGCGCACCGGTCGCGCTGGAAAGAATCGCCTCGCTCAGGCGCCGCACGCGACGGGTGCCGGGGGTCCAATCCCAACTGTCGTCGCCGCGATTCGGATCCGCATAGCGATATCGGATCAATCCAGTACCTCGCGCCTCTTGCGGCGCAAGCACCGGGTACAGCGCGAACAGCCACATGCGCCCCGACTCCTTGAAATCAGGGTCTACTGGCATCGGCTCAACTTCGGTTCGTCCGACGATGTTATAGCCGGCGTAATGGCCGATCTCGATGTCGTCGATCATGCGCTGGTCCTGACCCGGACGAACGTACTCGCTCTGGCAATCATAAAAACGCAAGTCGTAGTCATCGCTCGAGATCGGACGGAACACATTGTTCCAGATGATCTTTGCGCCCACGTAGGGATCGTTCGCATCGATCAATGGAAACGGCTGCCCGGCGACGTAGCCGACCATGCTGCGATGATCGTTGGTGAGCCGCACCTGCTGCGAATACTTTTCGGTCGCCTCTCGATATGGCGGCGGCCAATCGACGCGCTCGGGCGCGATGATCTCCATTCGCATCCCGTGAGTGACCGCGTAGTAGACTCCGGGCGAAACCAGGTCTTTGACCTGGGCCGCGTTGCTGGGAGCTACGACGTCGCCCGGCTTCAGGGTCGCATTCGCCGAAGCCACGATGAGACATAACCCAATCGCCAGCGTGCCCGCGCTTAGCATTGTCTTCCCCAAAACATGTCTGACCATCAGGTAGTACCTCCCTCCGTGAGTAGGCTCAATTCTTGGTCGCGAAAAATTAGTGAGTCAAGTATCTACCACCTAATATCATCAAAATGTTCTTTAATTCTACTTAATGACGGTGGTGTCGCGAAAAAGAAGCGGGGCGATGCAGTTCGTTTACTGCGTCGCCCCGCCGGTGGTTACCGGGACGTAAGTCCCTGATTTATATAGTTAAGTAGCTTACGGAGCCGCCTTCACCATCGACTGGGTGGTGAAGAAATCCTTGTCCACCGCGCCCATGTTGATGTACCAGCATTCGCGCTCCGGCGTATTCTGTCCCGGCAGATAACACATTGTCGCAAAACCCGACTGAACGTCGTAGCGGGCGGAGCCAACGATGAACTCGCGCTTGAAGGGATAGATTGCGACTTTTGCATCTGGCACCGGACGATCGCGGTACGCCGCCCAGAAGATATTGGTGCGCCACAGCGCTCCCTTCTGGTCGTATCCGTCAACATACGGCTCGAACCATACTTCCGAATCCATGTACACGACGGTGTCCTTGTCGAGCACGTTGCCCGCCTGGCCAATGTTGCGATTTGGCGTCGCCTCGACGATGTACATGTGGCGCATCTCCCAATCTTCAGGGCATGCTGACGCGCCGCCATCGGTCGGACAGGTCACTTCGGGCGAATGCTTCGCATGAACCACCGCAAGCATCTCTTTCTCGCCCAGGAACTTGTAGTTGTACTCTTCGGTCTTGGGATTGAATCCCGAATAGTGATCGGGATCGAAGCTCTGCGCTCCGGTCGCGGTGCTGTTGAGCGACTCGTTCAGGCGTCGTACGCGGCGGCTGCCCGGATTCCACGACCAGGTGTCGTCACCCTGCTCGGGCGCTGCGTAGCGATAACGAATGAGGCCCTGGCCGCGCGCTTCCTGTGGCGCGAGCAGGGGATAAAGACCAAACAGCCACAGGCGCCCGGTCTTCTTGAAGTCGGGATCGATCGGCAGCGGTTCCACTTCGGTGCGGCCGACCAGGTCGTAACCCGCGTAGTGGCCAACCTGGATATCGTTGATCACTTTCTGCTCACGACCCGGATTGACGTACTCGATCTGGCAATCGAAAAAGCGCAGATCGTAGTCGTCGGTGCTGATCGGGCGGAACACGTTGTTCCACATAATCTTGTTCCCGACCTGCGGGTCGTTGGTGTCGATCAGCGGGAAGGGCTGGCCCGCGACATAACCGATCAGCGAGCGATGGTCGTTAGTCAGGCGTACCTGCGAGGAGTACTTTTCGGTCGCGTCCTTGTACGGCGGCGGCCAGTCGATTCGCTCGGAGGGGACAATGTCCATCTGCATTCCGTGCGTCACCATGTAGTAGACGCCGGGCGACACCAGGTCTTTGACCTGCGCCGCGTTTTGCGGAGTGATTACATCCCCGGGCTTAACTCCGGCCCGGGCGGTGGCGGCGAACAGTCCGATGCTCATCATGAGCGCGCCGACACCCGCTATTTTCCATGCGATGCGGGTACCACGAGAAAACATTTCTTGAGAAACCTCCTGGGCGACTGCTAATGGCAGGCCTGACAGAATTAGAACAAGCACAGCATCACATCCGTTCCCGCGATACAATGAGAAAAGATTAATTCGGCTTCATGACCAGTCAGTCAGCATTAATTCATCTAATACTCGAAGACACTTCAATTAATAACGTAAGTGTTTGATTTTACGTGCGAAACGTTACAGGACAGTGAGGGCGAAACCAGCCGGATAAAGCTATTCGTAGCGCAGAGCGTCGATCGGATGGAGCAAACTTGCCTTGCGCGCGGGGTAGTAGCCGAAGAAAACTCCCACCGCCGCTGAAAAGACGAAACCGCCGGCCACTGCCACCGGCGAAACCAGCGTCGGCCATTGCGCCAGCGCCGAAATCAGCTTCGATATCAGAATCCCCAGCACGATTCCCGCGAACCCGCCCATCACCGACAGCAGCATCGCCTCGACCAGGAACTGCAGCATGATATGAATGCGCCGCGCGCCGATCGCCATCCGGATTCCTATCTCGCGCGTGCGCTCGGTGACCGACACCAGCATGATGTTCATGATTCCGATGCCACCGACCAGCAGCGAGATCGACGCGACTGCCAGCAGCAGCATCGTCATTACCTGGGTGGCGCTCTCGGACGCCGCCGCTATTTCGCTGAGATTGCGCACGGTGAAGTCGTCATCCTGTTTCGGCTGGATGTGATGCCGTTGGTGCAGCTCGCGGGTGATTTGCGCAACTGCGCTGTCGACCTGGTCGGAGCTGCTCGCCTTGATGTACATCGTATTCACCACGCCGGTGATTTTTGCCGCGGCGCCGTACGCGTTGGTCTCCTCGGTGGTCGAGCTGTAAACCGAGTTGGTGGTTGGCACCGTCGCGTAAGGGTTGGTCGCGCTCGCGGTGGCGACGGCCGCGGGTGCGGGTGTCGATTGCGGAGCAGACACGCCCAGCACTTTGCGCTCGGCGGTGTTGAACGGCACGATTACCACGTCGTCCTGGTCCTGCCCGTAGCTCGACTGTCCCTTGACGGCGAGCACGCCGATCACTTTCATCGGGAAGTTCTTCACCCGGATGGTGGCGCCGACCGGATTCTGTCCCTCGCCGAACAGATTGTTCACGACCGTCTGTCCCAGCAGACACACTGCCGCGCCCGCCTTTTCTTCCGAGTCAGTGAAGATGCGCCCGATCGACGGCTGCCAGTCACGGATCGCAAAGTAATTTGAGGTGGTGCCCTGGATGTTGGTGCTCCAGTTGCGATTGCCCGCGACTACCTGCGACACCTGCCGGTCCATGTAGGTCACCAGCGCGACCGGGCCGCCGCCATGCGCGATCGCCTGCGCATCGCCGACCGTAAGCGTCGAATTGCTGCCGAGGCCCGCGCGCACGCCGTTGGAGGTGGTCGCGCCGGGCACGACAACCAGCAGGTTGGTGCCGAGGCTGTTGATTTGCGCCTCGACCGACGACTTCGCACCGTCGCCCACCGCGACCATCGTGATCACCGCCGCGACGCCGATGAAAATACCGAGCATCGTGAGCGCCGCGCGCAGCTTGTTGCGCTTGATCGCGCGTCCCGCGGCGACCACAGCCATGCTCGCGAAGGTCCACACCTCGTCTGCGATCGACGGCGCCGTATGCCTTGGCGCGACCGTCGCCGCCGCGGTCGCATCGGCGGCTTTGACGGCAGCTTCTTCGCGCTCGGCCGCACCCTCTTTGCGCGTGTCCGAGATGATAACCCCGTCGCGAAACGTGACGGTGCGATCCGCATACGCCGCGACGTCAGGATCGTGGGTCACCACGATCACCGTGATGCCCTGTTGGCGATTGAGATTGGTGAGCACGTCCATAATCTCGGCCGAATTGGTCGAATCGAGATTTCCGGTGGGCTCGTCGGCGAGCAGTATCGACGGGCGATTCACCAGCGCGCGGGCGATTGCAACGCGTTGCTGTTGTCCGCCCGAGAGCTGATTCGGATGGTTCTGTTCGCGACCCGCCAGCCCGACGAGTTTCACCAGGTCAGCCGCGCGCGTCTCTCCGTCCGCAGTCCACGCCGAATAGAACAGCGGCAGCTCGACGTTCTCGAGCGCCGAGGTTCGCGAAAGCAGATTGAAGTTCTGAAAAACGAATCCGATTCGACGGCTGCGGATCGTCGCCAGCTCCGACTCACTCAGTTGCGCGACGTCCTCGCCCTCGAGGATGTAACGGCCGCTGGTGGGCCGGTCCAGGCATCCGAGCATATTCATCAGCGTCGACTTGCCCGAGCCCGATGCACCCATCACGGCGACGAACTCGCCGCGCTCGATAGTTAGATTGACGCCGCGCAGCGCATGAACCTCGATGTCGCCAAGCACGTAGGTCTTGGTCATGCCGACGATTTGAATAACGGTCTTCATAGGGCGAGCGCGCGCGGCTAGTGCGGCATGTGCATCATGCCACCCACCGGACTGCCACCGGCGCCATGCGATCCCGACGGATGAGCGGTCGCGGTGCGAATTTCGTCTGTAATCACGCGGTCGCCGGCCTGCAGGTCGCCGTCGGCGACCTCGACCCAGGTTCCGTCGCTCAGCCCGGTGGTAATAGTGACTGGTGTCACTTTGCGATTTTCCAGCACCCAGACTCGAGTCTGACGACCCGGCGCCCCGTCCAGCGCCGCGGAATCTGCCGGCGGCTGACCCGGCGGCGCAAAGCGCAGCGCGTCAATCGGTACGCGTACCACTTTGTCTTTGGAAGCGGTGACGACGTTCACGTTCGCGGTCATCCCCGGCTTCAGCAGCAACTCGGGATTCTCGACGCTGACGACAACGTCGTAGGTCACGACGTTTTGAACCGTGATCGGCGCCTGTCGAACCTGGGCGACTAAGCCATCGAAATCGCGGTCAGGAAATGCGTCGACGCGAAAGGTCGCCTTCTGCCCCGCTTTCACATAGCCGATATCGGACTCGCTGACGTTGGAGTCGACCTGCATCTTGGTCAGGTCCTTCGCGATCAGAAACAGGGTCGGAGTCTGAAAGCTGGCCGCCACCGTCTGGCCCACGTCGACGTTGCGCGAGACCACGGTGCCATCAACCGGCGATACAATATTGGTGTAGTTCAGATTGACTTCGGCCGCTGCGACATTGGCCGTCTGCTGCTGGATATTGGCCCGATCCAGCTTGACCTGTGCAACGTCCATCTGCCACGCGCTGTACGCTGAATCGAGGGCGTCCTTCGAGACGGCGTCGTCCTTGT
This sequence comes from uncultured delta proteobacterium, assembly GCA_963850125.1. Lineage (GTDB taxonomy): Bacteria > Desulfobacterota > Binatia > Binatales > Binataceae > Binatus. Next base: position 18,671 of record CAWKKB010000012.1, read on the forward strand.
ACAGCTGCAGGTCCCGCTCGTAGGTGACCTTCTTATAGGCCAGGTCGGCCTGGTCCTTGCCCAGCTGCGCCTTCGAGTTCGCCAGCGTCGCCTGCGCGATAGCGACCGTCACCTGGTAGGTACTGGGGTCGATCTTCGCGATCAGCTGTCCCTTTTTGACGGCCGCGTTGTAGTCTTTATAAATCGCGATGATCGGTCCTGACACATAAGTGCCGAGCTGCACCGTGATGACCGGATTGACCGTTCCAGTCGCCGTGACCGAGCGGACGATCGGTCCTTCGGTGACGCGGGCGGTGACCATTCTTACACCCGACGAATTTCCACCGTAAAAATACCAGCCGACTACGGCGATTACCGCGACAATCGCAAGCATCCACGCGCTATTCTTCGACAATTTCATTGATGCCGTTCAATTATTATCCCGTTGTTCGTTGGTTTCCAGTAACCATACACACCGCTGCCTCCTTTAGACGTAGCACCGCCGCACAGGTTTCGCAGGCTTGAGCGAATTCACGCGACTCGATTAACGTGACGGTGATGTTGGAAACAAAGCAGCCGCCACTTGCCGGAATCAAGGTCGTCGATCTGACCCGATACCTTGCCGGTCCGTTCTGCACGCAAATCCTCGGCGACTACGGCGCCGAGATTCTCAAAATCGAACCGGTCGAAAATCCACGCGGCGAGCTGGGTGACAGCTCCGACGGGAAGCGCGTTGACAGCTACTTTTTTCTCTCAGCAAATCGATCGAAGAAAAGTATCCGGCTCGCAACAAAAAAACCCGAAGGCCGCGAAATCCTGATGCGCCTGATCGACTCCGCCGACGTCGTGGTCGACAACTTCCGCCCCGGCATCATGAAAGCGATGGGGCTGGACTACGAAACGCTCGCGCTGCGCAATCCGCGCATCATCACCTGCTCCATCTCGGGCTTCGGCTCGAGCGGGCCGCTACGAGACTTCCCCGGCTTCGATCAGATCGCGCAGGGAATGTCGGGCCTGATGAGCGTGACCGGCACGGTCGAGAGCGGTCCGACGCGGGTCGGCATCGCGATATGCGATCTGCTCGGTGGAATTTTCTCGGCGCAGGGAATTCTGCTCGCACTCGAGGCGCGCCATCGCGACGGCCGCGGCCAGCGGGTAGAGACCTCGCTGCTCGAATCGATCGTCAGCATCCTGACCTGGTCGGCGGGAATTTATTTCGAAACCGGCGTGACACCCGCGCCTGCGGGCAACAATCATCCGCTTTCGTCGCCGCACGGCGTCTTCAAAGCATCCGATCGCCCGTTCAACATCGCATGCGGCAGCGAGGCGATGTGGAAAAAGTTCGTCGCCGTGATCGGCCGTCCGGAACTAGCCAGCGACGAACGATTCAAGAGCAGCGGCCGTCGGGTAAAAAATCGCGCCGCGCTCACCGAGGAAATAAATCGCGCGCTCGCATCGAATCCGGCCGCGCACTGGATTCAACTACTGAATCGCGAAGGCATCCCGTCGGGGCCGATTCTCACCGTCGAGGAAATGTTCAAGCATCCGCAAACCGCCGCGCGCGAGATGCTGCTGAAGCTGCCGCATCCTGAGTTGGGCGAATATTTGACGACGGGATTAGCCGCCAAGCTGGAATCAACGCCAGGTAAAATCACGCGACCGCCGCTGGTAGGAGAGCATACAGATGAGGTGCTCGCGGAGCATGGATATTCGGAGGAAGTGCTGAAACGTCTGCGCGCGTCGGGCGTGATCGCTTGACAGTCCATTTCGCCTCGAGGTGTCGCTTACAGGGAGAGGGGATTCTCATCGCACTTCTACTCTTCCACGATTCAGCCGCCATTCGATGCTGGTGCACTTTTTCGCGAGGGCGTCGTCGTGGGTTACGATCACCATCGCGCCTGGATACTCGATCAATGCTTCCTCCAGCCGTTCGATAGCCGGCATATCGAGATGATTGGTCGGCTCGTCGAGGACCATCGCCCAAACCTGCCGCCCCAGGCCGTAGGCCATCGCGAGCTTGCGCGCCTCGCCGGGACTTGGCGCGGCGGATTCGAGCAGGCGGTCGGGATCGATTCCAAGCGCCGCGACCAGGGTCAGTACGCGCGCGCGTTCGACGGCGTTGAGATCGCGGACCGCATCGAGCATCGCGATACCGTCGTGCGCGGTGAGTTCCTGCGGCAGATAGAGAATCCGCTCCGGCGCGACGTGCGCGCCGCGAAGCATCGCCGCGAGCAGGGTAGTCTTGCCGATGCCGTTGGGGCCGGCGACGCGAATCTTCGCATCGCGCAACACTGCGAGATGAACGTCTTCGAGAATTTGCGCGTCACCGGCGCATATCGCAGCCTCGTCGAGCGTGAATACCTTGGCGACGGGAGCAGGCACGTAGTCGACGAAAATCGAGCGCCCCTTCGCTCTGCGAAACTTGTACTCGCCGAGTTTGTCCGACACGCGATCGACGCTCGCGCGCAGCACCGCCGCGTCGCGCGAGATTCTCTCGGACGCCATCCGGGCCTTGCCCTTTGCGAACATGCTGGTCGCGTCATGATCGCCGCGGAATTTCATGCGCTTGCGTGTGCCCGCGTTCGCCTCCGCTTCCGCCGACATCGCCAGGCGCCGCTTGTCCGCGAGCCGCCGCGCGAGATTCTCGCGCTGATGCTTCAGGCGCTCGTATTCCGCATAGCGCTCGCTTTCCTCCGCCTCCCACGCGCACTTTGCGGCGGAGTAGCCGCCGCGCCAGATTCGCGCACCACCGTCGTGCACTCGTACCGTGTAACTTGTGATTCGATCGAGCAGCGCGCGATCGTGCGAGACGATTATTCCGACGCCGCGAAAGCGCTCGAGGCCAGCGATCAGCAGCTCGCGCGCTTCAACATCGAGATGGTCCGTCGGCTCGTCGAGCATCAGCACCGCGGGTTCCGCACCGAGCGCCGCGCCGACTTGCCATCGCTTGCGCTCGCCCGGCGACAACGTGGGCCATCGAGCCAGCGAGCGGGCGTCGAGGTGCAGCTCGCCATGAATCCGCCGCGCGACGCCGTCGGTGGCCCGCGCCAACGCCGCAATCTCGGGCGTCATTGCCTCGACGGTTTGCGCGCACGCACGAATTACTCCGCGCGGCGGATCGAGATTGACGTGTCCGGCCGACGGCTCGAGATCGCCCGCGATCAGTCGCAGCAGAGTAGTCTTGCCGGCGCCGTTAGGTCCGACCACGCCCGTCCATCCGGTCGCGAGCGTCAGGGTGACGTCGTCAAGAGTGGAAACGGAATCGATATACGAAAAAGAGAGACCTGAAAGTCGCACGAACATAGTAGCTGCTCCACAAAAATTCTCGCGCGCCGAAAAAATCGCGCGAGCCGTTGTCCGAAGACACGAACGATGGAGTAACTACTTCCGCACGCCTTCAATCTCTCCTGTGGGGGACGTAGTTGAAAATATGCGCGCAGTCGGCCGGAATCAAGCGCTGCAGTGCCGATCGATCAGTGCATCATCAGCGGATTGAACGCGCCTTCGGTCACGTCGCCGCTGTTCATCACCTGATGGAACTCGTTGTGCGCGGGCACCAGCGAGCGGAAGAACGATCCGTGATTCTCGGGATGATAAAAGCTGCCGGCGAGATCGAACAGGCTGCCGCCCTCCGACGCCGGCCGCATCCGCCACAGCGGTATCGCGGTCGCCGTGAGGCCGCTCGCATCGTAAAACTCCGCGGCGATCCATACGTAGACTTCGCTGTCGATATAGACGACTGTCCGCAGCGACGCAAACGAGCCCTCGGCGTATCGCGGCCGCATCTCGAGGATGTACGCGTGACGAAGTTCGAATGGCTCCTCGCCGAGCGTCAGTCCTTCGGCGCCGGTCTTGAAGCCAGCCGGCTCGTCATCGGCCGCCAGGCACGCCAGGATCGTCGTGGTGCCGAGCAGGCGATAAAGGTAGTTCTCGGTCTTGGGCAGCGCGTACGCCCAGAACGGCTGATGGCATCCGCGACAGCCCTCGTTCGGGTAGGCGAGATTCACCGCGCTGCGCCGGATGCGGCGCGACTCTTCATTGAATGAGAAAAATTCGTCGGGATGCTTCGCATCGAGATAGCGGACCCAGATACCGGCGCCTTCGCTCCCTGTGCTGGAGATATCGCTGATCCATCGATTGCATTTCGCTTTCCACTCGACGCCCATCGCGTTGTCGCCGATGGTCGGGCGAGGATCGACATCGGTGCGATGAGCAAATCTCAGAAAATCGAACTGCTCGCACGCGTAGTCGGCGTCGCCGCTTGGAACGATTTTGAGCGGGTTGGCGGGATCGGATGCGTACGCATTGCTGCTCCACGGCGCGATCGAGAAATCGTCGGGCATGAACGGTCCCATGTGCCAGTTGTAGGCAATCTTCGCAGCCGCCGCCGGGTCGTTGGCGTCGATCAACGGAAACGGCATGCCGGCGATGTAATTCCTGATATAGCCGTCGCCGTCGAGCGTGACCTGTGGCGAATATTTTTCGGTGGCGTGCTGATAACCTTGCGACCATTCGACCCGCCGCTCGGGAAGAGTCCGCATCCGAAAGCCATGCGCGACCGCAAATTTGGCGGCCGCCGGAACGTAACGCGAATACTGATCGACATTGTCGGCGCCGATGATCGTCCCGGGCTTCAATTCAGCAGTTGCGGGACTGGCCGCCGCACTCGGCGCCGTCGAAGGAGTAACCTGCGCTCGCACCTCAACTCGCGCGGTAACCAACACAATCGCGACAACCAGGAAAAACCCGACTCGAGCAATCATCCGCACAGGTGTTTATCCTAACGTCGAGGCATCAGATGTTCGGAAAACCAGTCTCGCGCCAACTTCCCGCTCTCCCGGTAATTTTTCTCGTAGATGTCGTAATGGGTTCCGGGGAATACGTGATACTTCACGATTGTGGTCGCGGGCATCGCATTTTTCGCGGCCAGGCCTGAATTTTCGCGGCCGCCGTATTCTTCCTGTTCCTGATCGATGATCAATGTCGGCACTCTTATGCTCGCCGCTGCGACGCGCGGAAGATAACGCCACATCGTCCTGAAGTCTCCGATACCTTTGAGCGACTCGGGTTGTTCCTTGGGGCGCGGGAGCGAAAGGATCTCTCCTCTAGCCATCGCGCTGGCGAGCACCTGCACCTGCGGCGCGGGCGCGGCGAATCCGTTTTGATCCGGTGCCCGTCCCATTCCGGGAACCTGGCTCACGACCGCCTTGATCCTCGGATCGTGTCCGGCGACGTAGAGAACATGACCGCCGCCAAAACTGGATCCCCACAGACCGATCCGGTTCGCGTCCACCCCAGGTTCACCGATCAGGTAGTCGAGCGCGTTGTTGATGTCGCGATTCTGGTCGAGCGGATCGACTATCTCTCTGACCGGCTTTCCCCGAAGTGTGATGAAGCCTTCGGCGTCGGGTGCCGACTGTTTGTCAGGTGTGGCGATTCGGGCGTCGCTTTCGAACCATCCACGGTAGTCGAAGGTCAGGCAGACGAAGCCGCCTTTGCAGAAATAAGACGCGTAGGTAGAGCTGAGATGAGACTTGGGACCTGCCCAACCGTGGCAGAGCAGTATCGCGGGCCTTTTCTCGCCGTCGCGAAGGTCGTCAGGCACGAACAAATCCGCGGCCATCCGTGTCCCTTCGCTCCAAATGATGAGTTCTTTTTTCATAGGACTGCCTCAGATGTCCTTCATGATGCCGTCAAAGCGATTCTTGATTACCTGTGCGGTTTCCTTGTGGGGAATGACATACAGCTTTCCCTGGCGGATTCCTTCTTCGAAAACCGCGTCTGCAATTACGGCAGGAGGAGTAGTTTGCTTGATGAAGGCCTGCATCTGTTCCCACCGCTTCAGCATTTCCGGAGTTGGCGGGATCTCGCTCGCGTTGCGAAGATTCGCTGGCCGATTGCGCCCCGACTCGTTGATGCGGGTATTGACCCAACTGGGACAAAGCGCGGATGCGCCGATAGGGGCCTTTAATCTCTCGAAGTCTACCGCCAGTTGTTCCGTCAGTGCGACGACTGCGTGCTTGGTCGTAATGTAGGGGGCGCTGTGGTGTCCCTTCATCAGTCCCGCGATTGATGCGGTGTTCACGATGTGAGCTGGCCGATTCTGTTTCAGCATGATCGGCACGAAAGTCCGGATTCCGTGAATCACTCCCCATAGGTTGACCCCGATAACCCAGGTCCAGTCTTCGAGCGTGCTATCCCAAATCGTAGAGCCGGCGCCGACTCCGGCGTTGTTGAACAGCAAGTCGACGCTGCCAAAGGCGTCGAGCGTCTTGCTGGCGAGATTATCGACCGCGCGCGGCTGAGATACGTCCGTCACCACGCTGATAACATTGCGCGCGCCGCGGCTCAGTTCATCGCGGACCTTCGCGAGGGCACCTTCTTCCACGTCCGCCAGTACCACGTTCATGCCTTCCGCGAATGATTTCGTAGCGAGGGCCTTGCCTATGCCGCTCGCGGCACCGGTAACTACAGCCGTCTTTCCTTTTAGATCTTGCATTACAAACTCCTCGTCATGTGGCGGTGGCGTTGCTCTCGAACTCGGCGCTCGGTTCTACCTTCCAGCGATTGTCGACAGATAACTGCAGGACATTACGATGGAACTTGAGCAAGGTCGGGCGATGGCCCGAGCTCAAAAACGGAATACGGCGCTGGTTCAATAACTCGTACATCAACTGCTCGTTTGCAACATCGAGCGCACTGGTTGCCTCGTCCAGGAACGCGTAGCGCGGACGGTTGAGCAGGAGACGCGCGAAGGCGAGCCGCTGCTGCTCACCGGGCGAAAGCACGTCGGCCCAATGCAATTCCGCGCCGAGTCCGCCGAACCGCTCGGGCAAGTTGGAAAGATTCACCGCCGTTAACACATCATGCAGTTGTTCGTCGCTCACTCCGGCCGCTCGCGGGTAGGTCAGCTGATCGCGCAAGCTGCCGAGTATCATGTAGGGACGCTGCGGCAGAAACATCACTTCCGACAGCGCGGGACGGGTCACGCTGCCGCTGCCCTCGCGCCAAAGACCGGCGAGCGCGCGCATCAGCGAGGTCTTGCCGGCGCCACTGGGACCCTGGACGAGGAGCGGCTCGAGCGCACTCGCGTCGGCGTTCAGGTCGGAGATCAAGGTCTTGCCGCCGCCAGGAATCAGGACTGTGAGATGTTCAAGTCCTACCCGCGGCCCTTCGACAATCTCAATCATCCGGCGCCCATCGGTTTCGGCGAGTCGGGCCGCTTCCGCCTCATCGAGAAATTCGCTGAGCCGGGTGACCTGGTTGGCGTATTCGGCAATTGACGGGAAACCGGTGACGATGACCGAGAGCGCGGTGTGCAACGCCATGAACGCGGTCGCAGCTTGCACCACCTGCCCGAACTGGAGCTGGCCGGCGACGTAGGTTCCAGCGAGAAACCAATACGGCACCAGCGCAACCACGCTGCTATACGAATCAGTGAAGAACCCGAGATTACGCTGCCACGCGATGAGCCTATTAAAGTTATCGACGACTTTTGAAAAGCGTCTGCGCAATTGATCGCGCTCGTGCTGTTCACCGCCGTAGATGAAAATCGGTTCGGCGTTGTCGCGCACATGAACCAGCCCGAACCGGAAATCGGCCTGATACCTTTCCTGGTAGTAGTTAAGTCCGACCAGCCGCCGTCCGATCACGACGGAGAAATACGTGCCCATCACGGAGTAGCCGATAAGAATCAGCGCCAGCGATCGAGAGATCGACCACAGGATCGCGAAATAGGTGGCCACCCCGCCCAACGCAAACCCGATCGTCACAGTTAAGGTCAGGGTCGAGGCGACGAACGACCCGATGTCGTCGCTGATTCGTTGATCGGGATTGTCGACCTTCCCGATCGTGCCCATTCGGTAAAATGCGCGGTGGGCGAATCCGGCGTCGGTGAAATAGTGCGTCAGCCATTCGCGCCATTCGATGTATAAGCGGCGCCCGAGGTAAGGGAGGAAGACGGTCACCGGCAGAGCGATTGCGGTCAGCGTCACCCATATCAACATGAGATGATAGAACTGCGTTAGGTGCTTTCCCACCAGCGCGTTGGTTGAGTCGCGATTCAAGTAGGAGGCGTAGGCTCCCAGCCCGATAGAAGCGACGCTCAGCAGGGTCACGCCTGCCAGCAGCTTCACACCGGGGCCGCGTTCAGCCGAGAACCAGTAGAGCCTGGTGAGGGACCAGACCTTCTTCCAGAAGACTCGATCGAATCTGTTCAAGCTTCTCCTCGCGATGCTGTGCGCTCGACGAAAGCCGGAAGGAGTCGCGCGGTCGTGGGAGTACCAGGAGGCAGGCCGCGGTCAGCCCTCGGCACGATTCAGCATCTGACGGATTTTCGCTGAAAGTTGAGCGAGCGTGAAAGGTTTCGAAAGCTGTTCAACGCCGGCCTTGAGGCCTTCGACGCTCGCCTCCTCACCGGCGCGCGCGGAGAGCAGAATCACTGGCACATCGCGGAGGTCGCTGTCATTGCACAGAGCGTGCAGCAGCCGAGGCCGTCCAGCCGCGGCATCATAATGTCGCTCAGCACGAGGTGTGGCTTCCGCTGCCCAGGCGTCGTTGTATAGGAACGCCAGTTCGGGAATCCAGCCAATCCAGATGGCGTAGCGCGAAGCGAGCATGATTCGAACCACGGTCTTCAAACTGTCGGGCCAATTTTCCGGCGGTCCCAGCGGTGATTGGCTCCAGTCGCGGGAGCGCATCAGCGAAGCCGTTTCACCTTCGCCGGAGAGAAATTCAGGGGCTTTGATGGCGTCGGTCTTCTTTTCGGTCATGTCCTGGCGCGCCGCCCGTGGGAAGGTCGCAGCGCCATAATCATACCAAAAAGCTCGTGGTGGGTTTCACTACAGGCTCTTCAAGAACTCGATGAGTACTTGGTTGATCTCTTTGGGGCGTTCCTGCTGGACCCAATGGCCGGCGCCGGGGACAATCACTTTCTTTTTCAGGTTTGGAGTGAATGCGCCTGCGATATTGTAGCCGCCGGGAATCATTCTGCCGACCACGTCATGCTCACCGGCGGCGAATACGGCGGGCTGTCGCAGTTTCGCGCCGTCGAGAAAAGGCGTCAGCTCCCAGTTGCGATCGAAGTTGCGGTACCAGTTCACGCCGCCGCGAAAGCCTGCGCGCTCGAACTCGCCGGCAAAGAAATCGATGTCGGCTTCCGTCAGCCAGGCCGGCAGCTTGTCGGGCAGCGTGAAGGTCTCAAGAAACTCGACAAACGTTTTCGTTTTGGGAAATACCAACGAGAACTCTGCGCTCTGCGGCAGGTCGCCAGACACCGAGTAAAGAATCATCGCCATCGAGCGGCGCGGATCGGCGTCGAGTTCCTTCTCGACCTTGCCCGGCTCCTGGAAATAAAGCTGGTAGAAATTTTGGTCGCCGGCGAGCAGTTTCATCCCTTCAGTCGGACGCATCGGGGTGCGCGCAATATACGGAACGCTCAGCAGTGCAATCGCGCGAAAGATGTCGGGGCGCAACAACGCCGAGTCCCACGACACCGGCGCACCCCAATCGTGTCCGACAATCACCGCCGAATCGACGCCGAGGCTGTTGACCAGTCCGACGATATCGCCGACCAGGTTCAGGATGTTGTACGACTCGATTGGAGCGGGTGCGTCGGTCTGCCCGTAGCCGCGCTGATCCGGCGCGACGACGCGAAAGCCTGCAGCCGCGAGCGCGGGAATCTGATGACGCCACGAGTACCACGACTCCGGCCATCCATGGCACAGCACAACGAGCGGCCCGCTGCCCTGCTCGACATAATGCATCCGAATGCCGTTGGTATTGACGAATTTATGCTGCAGGTCGGCCATGGCGCAGTTCCTCTTTTCCGGAAGTTACACGGGATTGGCTGCGATGCCAACGTGAATCAGCGTGTTGGCGCGGCCCTGATTGCCGCCGCTATTTCCCGTATTGGCAGGAACATTGGCGTTCGCGTCGGCCTTTCTTCGATCTGACCTTCGAGGACGTCGAGCGCCTCGAACCCGAGGGTGGAGTAAAAGGTCTCCGCATCGCGCTTCGCATCGACGACTACTCCGGCACAGCCGAGCCTCTCTCGAAGTTCGACTGCCATCGCAAACCCAGCGCGCATCAGGCGTTTCCCCACACCTTTGCCTTGGGCATCTTCGCTGACGGCAAGTCGCGCCACCCTAAGAATGGGGATGGGATACCTCGGTAGAGCCCTTTTAGGATCAGCGGGAAGGCGATCGATTTCTATAGCGGCGGGCGCGACGGTCATGAAGCCGAGAATCTTCGCCTGCTCGACGGCAGCATAAGTATTGCCGACGTGATGCCTGAATTGATTCTGCCAGGCGTATTTTTGAAAAAAGGAGTCCAGGTCGGGATCGGCCGAGCGAAATGATTTTCGATCGCTCGCCTTTTCCAGCAGGCGGATCTCAATCGTCACCGCTCATCAGCTCTGCCAGGGCGCGCGTGGGCTTACGTTTGCCGGAAATCAGAGTTGCCACCCTCCGGCCGCTGCGGCGCGTCACGACGATGCGGGCAGGCAGGATAACGTTGGTGGGGAGTTCGTCGAGGGCGCGAAGAAAGTGCAACAACGCGTTCTCGATTACAAACTGCTTTTTGACCCCATGAGCGCGCGAGTAGTTCTCCAACCGGTCCCTGGTTTCTTTGGAGATTTGAGCCGAAATCTGGACAAAAATATATTACTATTTTTTTCTACAGAAACATAGATGACTGGCGGCACGCTCTCAAAAAGCGTACGCATCGCGGACGATGACTATGAATGCTTGAGCTTTTTGATCTCTTCGGCCATCTCGGGCACCGCTTTGAACAGATCGGCGACCAGGCCGTAGTCGGCGACGGCAAAAATCGGGGCCTCTTCGTCCTTGTTGATCGCGACGATGACCTTCGAGTCTTTCATCCCCGCCAGATGCTGAATGGCGCCTGAAATTCCGACTGCGATATAGAGTTCCGGCGCGACCACCTTGCCGGTCTGCCCGACTTGCAGGTCGTTGGGCACGAAGCCCGCATCGACCGCCGCGCGCGACGCGCCCATCGCGGCGCCCATCTCGTCGACCAGCGGCTCGAGCACGGTCTTAAAGTTCTCGCCCGACTTGAGGCCGCGGCCGCCCGAAACGATAATTCGCGCCTCGGTAAGTTGCGGGCGATCGCTCTTGGTCGCGTTGAACGAAACGAATTCCATCTTGAGCGCCCCCGCGTCGATCTCGGCGTCCTGCTTTTCGACCGGAGCAACCGCGTCGCCCGGCTTGGCAGCATCGAAGGCCGTCCCGCGCACCGTCAATACTTTGATCGGCCCGTCGAGCTCGACTGTCGCCATCACGTTGCCGGCGTAAGTCGGGCGCACAAAGGTGTGCTCGTCGTTGATTGCAGTGATTTCCGACGCCATCGGAGCGCCGAGGCGTGCGGCCAGCCGCGGAAACAGGTCTTTGCCGATCGCAGTCGCAGTCGCGAGCACGAATTCCGCGTTTTCTTTTTTCGCCAGCGACGCGAGCGCCTGTGCATGCGCATCGGCGAGATAGTTCTTCAATGCCGGATGCGCCAGCGCGATCACTTTGGCGACGCCGTACTTGGCGATCTCACCGGCCGCCGATTCGGGCGCGTCGCCCGCGACAACCGCGATTGCTTTACCGCCGCGCTTCTTCGCCAGGTCGAGGCCAGCATGAACGGCGGTCAGCGTAGTCTTGGGGAAATGTCCCCCCTGATGCTCCGCGAAAATCAGAACGTCACCCATTTCAATTCACTCCGCGTTCGGAATCGTAGAAGTCGTAATCAAATAACTTTGGCTTCGGTGTGAAGCACCGTGACCAGTTCCTGCACCGACGCGACTTTGCGCCCGGCCTGCCGCTTGGGCGGCGCGGCCATCGTCTTTATCTTCAGCTTCGGAGTGAGATCGACGCCGAGGCTGTCGGCCGCAATCTCCTTCAGCTCCTTCTTGCGGGCCTTCATGATTCCCGGCAGCGACGCGTATCGCGGCTCATTCAATCGCAGGTCGGTCGTGATTACAGCCGGCAGTTTGAACGCGATCGTCTCGAGGCCGCCGTCGACTTCGCGCACGACCGAGGTTTTCTCTGGCGTTATCTCGATCTTCGATGCGAACGTAGCCTGCGGCCATCCGAGCATCTCGGCCAGCATCTGGCCGACCTGGTTCGAGTCGTCATCGATTGCCTGCTTGCCCAATATGATGAGGTCAGGCTTCTCGTCGCCGGCGATTTTCGCGAGGATTCGGCCGATTGCCAACGAATCGAGCGCAGTGTCGGTCTTCACCAGGATTGCGCGGTCGGCGCCCATCGCGAGCCCGGTGCGCAATTGCTCCTGCCAGGTGGATTGCCCGACCGTCACGAGCACGACCTCGCCGGTCTGCTTCTCCTTGATACGGAGCGCCTCTTCGATCGCGATTTCGCAAAATGGATTGATCACCCATTTCACATTGTCGGTGGCGATACCGGTGCCGTCGGGCAGCACGCGGATAGTGGTCGCCGGATCGGGAACTCGCTTGATTGGAACCAGGATTTTCAAAGCCTTAACACTCCACGCATTAGTTCATGCATCGATAGAATATGAGAACAGTCAGTGGCACAGGGAATCGAGCCGACAAACGCAAAATTTCTAACAGCGGCCCGCCAGTCAGTCAAACCATACTAATGAGAGGGCGGCGGCGCAAAGCGCGCGGCGGCGGCGGGCACGGCGGCCCGCCCCACTGTCCACCAACATTGGGTGCAGGGTCACCCCTGCCGAAGGAAGCGTGAAACCCACGGTGGGTTTCACATCTGATAACGTCAGTCGTTGTAGCCGAGTCGGTGGGAGAGTTCGCGGCCGGCGTCCAGCAGGCTGGGGGCGATTTCGGCGGTAATTCGTTCGGGGCCTATACGATAGGTCGGGCCGGCGACTGCGACTGAGCCGACGACCGAGCGCGTGTAGTCGCGAATCGGGACGGCGACAGATGAGACCTCTTCGATGAACTCGCCGGAGTCCGTCGCGTAGCCGTCCCGCGCGACTGCTTCGAGCTGCGCTAGCAGGATTGCGCGATCGGTAATCGTGCGATCGGTAAAGCGCTTCAGCGTATCGGGCAGCGCGGATCTGAGCTGGCCCTCGGCGTCGAAGGCGAGATGCGCCTTGCCGGCCGCGGTACAATGAAGCGGGAGGGTGATTCCGATAGGCGGCGTGATACGCACGGCGCGATCTTCGGCCTCGGCAGCTTCGAGCGGGACGACACCGTCGCGCCGGACGATCGCAACGTAAGCGCTTTCGCGGCATTTGCGGGCGACATCGGTGAGGATCGGGCGCGCTTGCCTCACCAGGCCCATATGATGGATGTAACGGCGACCGAGGTGCAGGCACTTGATGCCGAGGCGATAATTCTCGGTGGCTTTGTTCTGCTCGATGTAACCGCGCGCTTCGAGCGTCGCGAGCAGACGGAAGACGTTGTTCTTATGCAGCTTGAGCCGTTTGGAAAGTTCCGTAACGCCGAGTTCATCGACGTCGCCGAAGAACTGTTCGAGTACGTCGAGAGCATGCGCGACGGACTGGATTACGTAGTTGGTTTTATCGCGTCGGACCATCGTGTTTTCGATACCACGCTGAGTTGGCAATCCCGAGGAAATGCGCGGTATGTAAAAGTGTTTTACTTTAAGTGACGGGCGCGAAGTCTGTCAACGATGCTTTGTAAATTCTCCTAAAGTCCAGCCAAATAGCTGATATTTAACGAGAAAAATAGTCTATCAACCGGCTGCCAAAACAGGATTTCAGCATGCCCAGACAAATTCCCCCGGATTTCTTCAGGCGCGTCGATGACGACGATGATGAGGTATTTTACTCGGTCCCGCGACTCGTCACGCATATCGACGACGGCGCGATCGCGAAGGTCGGCGAGATCTACGCTCAACTCCTGCCGCAAGGCGGCGCGATCCTCGATCTGATGAGCAGTTGGCGGTCACATCTGCCGCCGCATATCCGGCCGTCGCGAGTGGTGGGACTCGGGATGAATCGCGCGGAGATGGAAAATAATCCGACGTTGACCGAAATCGTCATTCACAATCTCAATCGCGCGCCGAGGTTGCCGTTTGCCGACGACGAGTTCGACGGCGCAGTGGTGACGGTCTCGGTGCAATACATGACGCGGCCGATTGAGACGTTCGTCGACGTCGCGCGCGTGCTCAAGCCGGGCGCGCCGTTCGTCGTGACGTTTTCGAATCGCATGTTCCCGACCAAGGCGGTCGCGATCTGGCAGCATCTCGACGACTACGGCCACGGCAAGCTGGTCGGCAGCTACTTTATGGAAAGCGGCGCGTTTGAGAATATAGATTTCATCGATCGGAGTGCGCCGACCGCGCCATCGTCGGATCCGATTTGGGCGGTGGTGGGATACAAGACGCGCGAGGGACAGAGTTGATCAAAAATCGCGGCATGCGACATCTGGCGCTCAAGGTTTCCGACGTCGAGCGCGCGAAGGATTTCTACGTTCGCGTGTTCGGGATGAAGCTGGTCTGGCAGCCCGACGCGGACAACGCGTACGTGAGCTCCGGATGCGACAACCTTGCGCTGCATCGCGGAGAGCAGGGCGGCGACGCACAACGCCTCGACCATCTCGGGTTTATCGTACCGACGATAGCCGACGTTGAAGCGGGATATGCGTGGGCGAAGAGTATCGGCATCGAGATCGTGCATGAGCTCAAACACCATCGCGACGGCTCGGTGTCATTTTACATTCGCGATCCGGACGGCAACGTGATCCAGGCGCTCTACGAACCAACGATCAGCCCGCAGTCTTTTCGGTAGGTTTTTTGCGAAAGTTCAGTCCTTAAGTACCCGACGAGCCCGCAAATCCTGCATAGGAGAAAACCTCATGATGCTCAAAGGGCGCGCGACCGCCGAAGCCACTGCCACATACGCGAGTCGATTCACGGAATTGCCGGGAAATTTCCGCCCCGCGCTCGGGGTGTCGGTTTCATCGATTGGAATCGGCACCTACCTCGGTGAGCCCGACGACGAGACCGATCGCGCATACGAAGAGACGATCAAGGCGAGCCTGCGCGGCGGGATCAACCTGATCGACACCGCCGTTAACTACCGCTTCCAGCGCAGCGAACGGAATATCGGCAAGGCGCTGGGCGAGCTGGTCGCGGCGGGCGAGATTGTGCGCGAGCAGGTGATTATCGCGACCAAGGGCGGGTACATCACGTTTGACGGCGAGGTGCCGCCGAACCCGCGCGCGTGGTTCGAAGAACATTACGTCAAGACGGGAATCGTATCGCCCGCCGATCTGGTCGACGGGTCGCACTGCATGACGCCGAAGTACATCGGCCATATGCTCGAATTGTCGCGCAAGAATCTGAATCTCGAGACGATCGATATCTACTATATTCACAATCCCGAGACGCAGCTCGAAGCGATCGATCGCAAGGAGTTCCTCAAGCGCATCGCGACGATTTTCGAATTCCTCGAGGGCGCGGTGGCCAACGGGAAGATCGGCGTTTACGGGACCGCGACCTGGAATGGTTTCCGCTCGGCGCCCACCGAGCGCGGATGGCTCTCGCTCGACGAGCTGATGCGAACCGCGCGCGAGGTGGCCGGCGACGCGCATCACTTTCGCGCGATCCAGTTGCCGTACAACCTGGCGATGCCGGAGGCGGTCACGCGATCGAATCAATTTGTGCACGCCGGCAAGGCGACAACGCTGGCTGCCGCAAAAGCGTTCGGCCTCGCAGTTTGCGCGAGCGCGTCGCTGCTGCAGGGGCAGCTATCGCGCGGGCTTCCGCCGATAGTCGCGAATGCATTCAGTGGTTTCAAGACCGATGCGCAGCGATCGATCCAGTTCGTGCGCTCGA
This sequence comes from uncultured delta proteobacterium, assembly GCA_963850125.1. GTDB lineage: Bacteria > Desulfobacterota > Binatia > Binatales > Binataceae > Binatus. The sequence goes on from CAWKKB010000012.1 coordinate 34,453, forward strand.
CGCCAGGCGTGGACGTGGCTCTGGTCGGAATGAAGTCGATCGATCACGTTCGCGACACGCTCGAGACAGCGCACAGGCCGCCGGCGACAGTCGAAGAGCTGATGCGATTGTTCCAGCAGGGCGACGACCCGCAGGAGTAGAGACGTTCACGCGATGCGCGCATCGAGGTCGGTGGGACTGTAAGTAGCGAAGAGTGTAGGCTGATTGGTGATGGCGGCCACCCTCAAGAAGTGGGAAGAAGCTTGGAACCGGCTCGTCAAGGCACGGGAGAAACTCAAGTCCTTCGAGCTCGACTATGCCATCGTCAGGCACATCCTGATTCTGGACAACATAAAACCCGGCGACACGCTCAGTCTCGAGCGCGGTTTCAACGAACCGCCACCGCCGATGGAAGTTCTCAGAGCACTTCAGATTTTCGACAAAGCGCTGCGACAGGAGGAAAGAGTCTTGCAGCAACTTCCGCTACCCGACAAGGCTGTGGCCGCAGCCAAGCGGAAATTCAAATAGCCCGTCTCGCCGGACCCCGAACAATTAATTTGACGATCAGTCGAACAGCCCGTCGAGACGGAATGAATAACCGATGCCGAAGAAGTGATCAGGAGAACTACTGTTCAGACCGAAGCCGGCGTGAAAATCGAGCTGCTGGACTTTCGTCACCCGCCAGGAGCCGCCGCCATCGAGAATCTGAGCCGGTCTCGCGTGATTCGGATAGTCACCGACGTATTCAACGAACAAATCGCGAGTCGGCCCTATCTCCCGTTCAAGCGACAGGGTCGGTTCGAAGGTCGGATTAAATGCGTGCTGGCTCGTAAACCAGGTGACCGTGAACATCCCGTGAAGCGACCAATCGTCAGTGATTCGTCGCGACCACGGGAACTGGATGTACGGATCGTAGCCGTGGCTGGAAATTTTGCTGGCTCCGGTGGGGAATCCTAAACCGCCCGTCGCAGATAGATAGAAACCAAATGGAACGGGCAGTTCCCGCTTGATGGACACGACCAGGTCGGAGAATCCCGAAGACGCGCGGCCATTGAGCGAGTAGAAGTACGTCGGCACGTCGGCCAGAACTTCCGTGCATTGCGCGATACCGAGACGCACCCTGGTCGTGGTCCCGCTGAGGACGTCGGATCGCTGTCGGACCGTCCAATCGACGCCATTCTCAAACTGCAGGCTTCCATACGGAACCACCCGGCTCGAATTGGTGACGTCGGGCCGATCCGTAGCAATCTCGGAGGAGGCGGTTGGGCAAACGTCGTCAGCGAAAATCACCGACGCACTGGCAGTTATCGCGGAGATAAACAGGACGCCGGCAATTGCACGCCGGCAGATTGTTGCGATCGTAGACTGTGACATTCCCGGCCTCTTGCTGGCCGGGAATCGGATGAACGAGCCTCGGCCAGGATTTTACCTGGTCCGAAGGTCTCGTTCGCCTCATCGAGGTGGGGGACCGAGCCCGAAGGCTGGTATGTCGATCTCCCCGACGCCGTTTTTATTGTCGGCGTGAACTACTCCCCTTTGGAGTGATGTGAGCTAACCGCGCGTTGGAGTTCCTGTCAACCCTGAGGATGCGACACCGAAGCTCCAACCCCATGTTCGTAGACGAGTTCTCCACCGGTCTTGCCCTGGTAGAGCAACGCGCCTGCCGCAACGATAGCCACGACCAGGAAAGCGATTCGGGTGCGTTCGAGACGGCTCGACAACTCGAGCATCACGCGCCACACGGCAAGAATCAAAAACGCGTACATCAGGTACTGCCCGAGCACGGCGTGCGACAGGTAGTCGTGTGCGCCGTTCGAGGACGCGAGAATCTGCTGCGCCGCCGGTGACATCGTGTCCCACAGCCGATCGGCCTCAGCGTCGCCAGTGAAATAAGACATAACGCTGGCGGCCGCTCCTCCAATCATCATCAGGAGCGCAGTGCTCCTAAGCTTCTGGCCCCAAACTGATAGGATGCCCGCACGACCGCGAGAGAACAGGATCGCCGCGGCGGCGAACAGTTCCGCGGCGATCCCGAAGGTCAGCAGTGCGATGGTGAAGTGATCGACGATCGGATGCAGATGATAGGTGCTGACCAGTTGTGCGAACATGACGGCACTCTTACTCGACCACGGTGACTTTCATCTTCATGTTGCCGTGGCCGGTGCCGCAGTAATGGTCGCAGATCACGGTGAAGTTGCCGGCGGTGTCGGGAGTCACGGCAACGTCTTTGGTCGTGTCGTCGGGGATGTCGGTATCGATCTTGAGCGGCTTCGACATGAAGCCGTGCACGCGATCGCTGCTGGTCAGCCGCAGGATTACGGGCTCGCCTTTCTTGAGCGTGATCTCACTCGGCGTGAACTCGAATTTCTTCGCGGTGATTTCGATCACCTTCGGACTGTCGCTTGCGCGAGTAAGATTGATCGTCGCCGGGACACCGACGAGCCCGATTTCGCATACTCCCGCGAGCAGGATCGTACTGACGATTTTGTTGATAGTTGTCTTTTTCATTTTTTTACTCGTCTTTCCCGTCTGCGCTGCCGTGTTTGAGCATTTGATCCATTCCGACCGTGCCCGAGAACTCTGCCGTCGCGAGCTCGACTTCCTCGATCTGTAAATCGTTGCCTCGCGCGTCGCCGTTGACGCGCCGGATTCCGAGGTTCTTGAACGGCGCCGCCTTGTCGAAGGGCAGCGGCTTCTTCGCCGGCATCGAAGGGTCAGGGAACGCGAAGATCAGCGACCGGGCCGCGTACATTTTCGTAGTGCCGGCCTGGTGAAAATTCTCGCGATGAATATGGCCGTAGAGCACGGTCACGTTTTCATACGGTGCGAGCGCGTTCATCACGTCGTCGCCGTCGCTGGTGAACCATTCCCATTCGGGCTTGAGGTCGAACAGCGGACGATGGGTGAATACAACGATCGGCGCAGTCTTCGTAAAGCGCGCGAGGTCGGCCTTCATCCACGCGATCTGAGCGGCTCCCACCTCGGGCCGTCCGGCCGAGACGTTGTCGAGCGCGACGAAATGAACCCCGCGATGATCGAATGAGTAGTGGGTGGGACCCATGAATTCGCGGAACATGTCGCCGCCGTCGAGCGCGGCGTCATTCTCGCCCGGCACCACCTTGATTTGTGCGCCACCGATTTTTCCCGAGATTTCCTTGAACAGCTTGAAGCGTTTTGCGTGCTCGTCGGGCGAGTCGGCGTCGTGGGTCAGATCGCCCGTGACGATGATCAGCTCGGGGCGACTCTTCAGCCCGTTGATGGTTGCGACCGCGCTCTCGAATGCCTGGGTGCCGAGAGGGTCAGGCGGTCCGTTGAATCCGACGTGGGTGTCGCTCAGTTGCATGAACGAGAAGGGCGCGGGAGCTTCGCCGTTGAGTTCGGCGAGCGTGCGGGTTATTCCCTCAGCGTGGGCGCTGCGGGTGAGAGCCGGGAAGACGCTGTAGAGCGCGCCGATGCTGAGCGCGGTTCCTGAGACGCGCAGGAAGGATCGACGATCAAATCTCTTTTCCATCAAAATCACCTCGCGCTGATGTGCGCTTTCACGGTGGATGACTCGATGGCGCGCGGAAAATTCCCGCGATTGAGGCTCGGGAATAAAATCGGCAGTCGCGCGGTCTGGAGCTAATTCGGGAAGCAGATTTCCAGGTGGTCTCGATAACCCGGCAATTGGCGTAGGCCTGGATTACGGAGTCAAATCGATCTGCGAAGGAGTGAATCCATGAACGCAAACGAAAAGGCCGTTGCCGCCGTGCTGGCGAAATATCAAGACGCGCTTAACGATTCCGATACCAACGCGGTCATGCGCCTCTACGCAGACGACGGTGTGTTTATGCCGCCCTATAGCGAATCGGCAGTGGGAGCGGCGGCGGTCCGGCAGGCCTATGACGCAGTGTTCAAGGCCATCAAGCTGAGCGTCAAGTTCAACGTTGCCGAGATTGTCGAGATAGCCCCGGACTGGGCCTTCGCGCGTACCAATTCTGCCGGTACGTCCACAGTCAACGCGACGGGCGCGAACAGCCGCGAAGCGAACCAGGAGCTCTTCATCTTCAGGAAGGGCACCGACGGGAGCTGGAAGATCGCGCGCTACAGCTTCTCCACGACCAATCCGCCGCAGTAGACGTGCCGAGCGATTTGCGCTTCGCCCAACGCCAGCTCTTGTCCGGTCACTTCGAGCTCAGTTCGTTCTCGCTCGCGGTCAACGGCGACACACCAGGCGCCACCGAGGCGAGCCAATGGTCGATTGCCTCGACGGTAAATCGCCAATCGCTGCCGACGCGGAACGCGGGCAACTGATTTCTCTTCAGCATCCTGTAGATCGTGGACGGGTGCACCCGAAGGTAGCTGGATACGTCCCTTACCGTGAGGACCTTACCTTTAATTTCATCGAATCGATCCATGTGATTCCTCTGTGCCACGAGCGTTTGACCCAGTCGTCGCAGCCGCTAACGGCTGGCTGAAAAGAACAAAGCCCACACGGCGGAACATTTTTCTGGGGGAGGGGGGACAGAAAAGCCGTTTCGCGACCGTGTGGGCGATTTTTTCCGATGACACCATTCCAATCCTCAAACCACTCGCTGTTGAAGGCGTGAAAAATGACCGCACAACCGGGAGAATGTGCTTCAGGCCCGTGGAGCAAAATCACCTCGCGCTAATAGGCCCTTTCACAATGCAAGACTCGGCCGACGAGATAAGATTCCCGCGATTGAGCCGCAAACGCGGTCGGGAATAAGATTGGCGCGCTCGCGGTCTGAAACTACACGGGGATAAGCGGGCGAAAGAAAAGCGATTGCCTGACGAAGTTAAAGCTGTCGATTTCGACCGCACGTTCCTGCCGCATATGGATGCTGCGTACAATCTCGCGCGATGGCTGGTGCATAACGACCACGACGCACAGGACGTGGTGCAGGATGCCTACCTGCGCGCCTTCCGGTTCGCCGGCGGGTTTCGCGGCGGCGATCCGCGCGCATGGATTCTCGCGATCGTGCGCAACACCGCATTCACCTGGCTCAGGCGCAACCGCGGTTCCGAGTCGCCGACCGAGTTCGACGAGAAGATCCACGGCGGGTCCAGCGAGGAGAGCGGCCTCGAAGCCGATGCGGTTCGCAAGGCCGATGGCGCGATGATTCGCGCGGCGCTGGATGAACTGGCGGACGAGTTTCGCGAGGTGATCGTGATGCGGGATATCGAGGGACTTTCGTACAAGGAAATCGCCGACGCGGCCGACGTGCCGATTGGCACCGTCATGTCGCGGCTGGCGCGCGCCCGCGGCAAGCTCGCGCGTTCGCTCCAGGAGCGAATCGGCAAGGAGCGATGAGTGAACTGCGACGACGCGCGAGTACTGATGCATGGGCATCTCGACGGGGAGCTTGACCTTGTCGACGACCTCGAGGTGCAGCGGCATATCGAGGAATGCCCGCGATGCGCGAGCGAATACGCAGCCCTGCGCGCGATGCGCGCCCGGCTCAAGGACGACGCGTTTCGATTCGAGGCGCCGGCGGCATTAAAGGAGAAGATTCGACGCGCAATCCCGGCGCCGACGCCGTCGCGATCCAATGGATATCAGTCGCGGCGCGGAGCGTGGGTTGCACGTGCGGCCAGGTTTGCGGTGCCGATGGCGATTGGCGCGATGCTCGCGTTGATCATCGCGCCGCGCACGATGGCTCCCATGGTCGATCAACAGGTCGCGAACGAAGTGGTCGCCGGCCACGTCCGGTCGCTGATGGCGACGCATCTGATGGACGTCGCCTCGACCGACCAGCATACGGTTAAGCCGTGGTTCAACGGCAAGCTGGATTTCTCCCCGCCGGTTAATGATTTCGTCAAAGACGGATTCCCGCTGGTGGGCGGACGCCTCGACTATATCGAAGGACGTCCCGTAGCGGCGCTCGTCTATCAGCATGGCAAGCATGTGATCAACGTTTTCATGTGGCCGACGACAGGCACCGCGACCAGTGCGGAGAGAATCGAGACGGAACACGGATACCACGTCGAGCAAATGACCGTCGCGGGGATGAATTGCTGGATCGTGTCCGACTTGAATCAGCTCGAGCTGGACAAGTTCGCGGGAATGATTCGGTCCAAGGGCTGAGCCTTTTTTTCGGCGAACGGGCTGCGAATAACTGATGCGCTTACCGGTTGCGCAGGTGGGTCACGGCTGAAAGAATGCATCGGTTGCCGCCCGGCCATAGAGGCGGCGACCACCTGCCGATGCGCCGCGTCGAGACAATCTTCATCGTTATAGCGATAGCCTTTTACGCCTGGTTCCTAACTCATTACGGGCCGCGCGAGGTGATTGGCTACGTGCGGATGGCAGGATGGGGCCTGGCGCTGACGATTTCGCTGGAGGCGGTTGCGCGAATCGCGAACACGTTCGGATGGCGCGTCACGATCGAGGACTATCCGCCGAATCTCAGGTTCTTCGAACTGTTTGCGGCGAGACTCGGGGGCGAAGCGGTCGACTATGTGACGCCGTCGGCGCAGCTCGGCGGGCAGTTCGTGATGGCCGTGGACGTGCGCGAGAAGTTACGGATGCCGATAGCGCTGGCGACCGTGGTCGTCGCGTCGCTGGCGGAAGCTATCGGGCAAATCGTGTTCATGTCGATCGCATTGATAATTTCGCTGCGCATGATACCGGTGGCCGCAAACCTGTACTGGGTGATCGTTGGCGGGTTTACGCTGGCGGTTGGGCTGGCGGGTGGATTCTTCTTCGTCCAGATGAAGCGGCCATTTTCGCATCTGTGGCGAGCCGCGACCAAGCTCGATATTGCGAGAATCAACACTGACGACATCCGCGATTCCGCCGAGGAAGCTGACGCCGTCCTGCTCGACTTCTACGCGCGCAATCGCGGACGGTTCGCGGTGTCGTGCCTGTGCTATGCGATTGCGTGGAGTCTCGGGCCGCTCGAAATTTATATCCTGCTGCGGCTGCTGCATCAGTCGGCGACGTTTCAGACCGCGCTGCTGGTCGAGTCGGTCGGCCTGCTCATCGAGCGCGCGACCTTTCTGATTCCGGGCAAGCTGGTGAGCCAGGAAGGCGGCAAAGCGCTCATCCTGGGGATGCTGGGTTATCCGCCGGGAATCGGCTTCGCGGTCGGGTTTCTGCGGCGTATCAAGGAAATGGTATGGGTGTTGTTCGGCCTGTTGGCCCTGATGATACATCGGACGATCATGCAGCAGCGCGGAGATATCAAGGGCGCCGGCCCGGCCGCGCGTGAAGCTGTAGTGAAAATGCAACGAGCACAAGGAGAGCAATCGCTATGAGGAAATTAACCGCCCTGGTTGCGGGGATGACGCTCGCAATAACCGCGCTTCCCGCGGCCGCCGGGGTCGTCATAACGCAAAAACAGCACGTGACCAGCGGCCCCAACACTCGCGACACCGAACAAACAATTTCGGTTCAGGGCAACAAGCAGAAAATGGTGTCCGAGCGTCGTACCATGATCACCGATCTCGACAAAGGGAAAATTTACGTACTCGATCCCAACGCGAAGACCTATTTCGAGATCGAGTTTCCGCCCCATGGGCCGATGGCCACGGCGATGGCGGCGAACACGGACGCCTCAATGAACTTCAAGAAATCCGGGACCACGCGCGATATTGCGGGCTACAAGTGTGTCGACTACGACGGCGGCGGGCACGTGATGGCCGGCGACTATAGCGTCAAGGAGTGCTTCTCGACTACCGCCCCGGGCGCCGAGGAGTTTGCGGCTTTTGAGAAAAAGATGGCGGACAAGCTCAAGAGCACGGGCACCGCTACCGGCAATGGCGAGATACCCGGCGGAGTGCCACTCGCCCTGGACGCCACGATGAAGATGGGCAACGTGAACATCCCTGGGATGGCGCCGGAACAGGCGGCCAAGATCAACGAGATGATGGCGAAACGTCCGCCGGTCACGACCAGCACGAGGGTCGAGAAGATCGAAAGGAAGCAACTGGCGGACGCTGATTTCGCGATTCCAGCTGACTTCACCAAGCGCGAACTGCCCGCACCGGGAATGATGAAACCGGGTGCAGTGAAGATAGCGCCGCCCGCGGGCGCGCCATCGCCAGCAGCCCATTGATTTGATCGCGGCCGACCCGCGCGCATTCATGCGAACATCTGGGTCATAGATAAAAAAGAGCGGGGTCCATCAGGGCCCCGCTCGTCGTTTCAATCTGACGCGGAAACTACATCGAGGCTGACGCCGATGCCTCCTGCTGTTTGGGCGGCGCGTTGAGCGCGGCGCACGAATCCCAGATCCATTTCGCGGTCGATAGTTCGTCTTCCGCGAACAGCCGTAGTGCTTCCTTGGTCGAGAGATCTTCCTTCAGCAGCGCGGCGAACTCGCAGATGGGTTTGATCGCGTCCTCTGGCTTGCCGACGCGCTTGGTGAAATCGAGCAGTTTTTCGTTGTCGGGAATCGACGGGTCGCCCAGGTAGGCGGTTGCCTTGCGCCCCGCTTCGGTGACCGTCGCGCGCGCCTCACCGCCAAGTTCCGCCAGCCGCTGCGCGAATACTCGCGAATGGTAGGCCTCGCGCTCGGCGACGATGCGAATGCCGGTGCGGATGCAATCGGTTTTGCAGACCTCCGCCCACGCCGCGAACGCTTCGCCGCCATTGGCCTCGCCCACGCGAACCTTGTCGAGAAAACTGACGACCGCGGCGCGTTCGGATTTGTAAGTGCGGCCGAACGCCTTGAAACCGGCGCCGCCATTGCCGTTGGGCGTCGGCGTGCCGGCTTCGAGCCACGCCATCTCGGCCTCGAACGTCGACTGCGAAATAATCCCGCTGCGGTATGCGCGCAGCAACTGCTTGAATTCAAAATCGCGACTCATCGGATGACCCTCCACCTTGCCAGGACTGTTCTTATTAAACGAGCGTTCAGTTGGTTGAGAAATGTGAGCATAGGGCGGCGTCCGCGTTTCTGTCAATTGCACTTTTGACCGAACCCGCATGCTGGCGTCGATGCGAATATTGCCGCATGATTCCCGATGCCGCGGCTATCCGCGGGACACTACCACGCCGCTATTCAAGGGATTTGCGATGAGTGAAATCAAGCACAGCTTCGTCCGCACCAATGGCATCAAGATGCACGTGGCGGAGACTGGAGACGGCTTCCCGGTGGTGTTTTGCCACGGCTTTCCCGAGATGTGGTATTCGTGGCGGCATCAGATGAAGGCGCTGGCCGAGGCGGGCTTTCGCGCGATCGCGCCCGACCAGCGCGGCTACGGCGAGACCGACGCGCCCGCGCCGATCGAGGCGTACACGCAGCGCAAGCTGGTCGGCGACATCGTCGGGATGCTCGACGCGCTCGGAATCGGCAAATGCGCGATCGTCGGTCATGATTGGGGCGGGATGGTCGCGTGGAATACCGCGCTGATGGCGCGGGACAGCGTTGAGCGGGTGATTGGCGTCAACACTCCGTTCATCCCGCGCTCGCCGGTCAAGCCCACCGACGCGATGCGTGCGATGGCGGCGGGCGGCTTTCACTACATCCTCTACTTTCAAACTCCCGGAGTGGCGGAGGCGGAACTCGAACGCGACGTGGCTCGATCGCTGCACGGCTTCTACCAGGATCCGCCGGAAGTCGATGCAACCGAGATTCGCAAATCGGTCCCCGGTGTGTTTGGTCCAGCAGGCGGAGGATTGCTCGATAGATTCTCGGATCGCCCGCATGGGAATTTTCTCACCGACGAAGACTTCGAGGTCTTCGTGAACGCGTTCAAGAAGAGCGGCTTTCGCGGCGGTCTGAACTGGTATCGATGCATCGATCGAAGCTGGGAGGAAAGCGCGGGCCAGACCGATCGCATCGAGCAGCCCGCGCTGATGATCACGGCCGAGCGCGACGTCGTACTGCGCCCCGAGATGGCAGAGGGTATGAGCACATGGGTGCCGAATCTGCGCAAGACTGTGCTGGTCAAGGGCTCGGGCCATTGGACGCAGCAGGAAAGGCCGGCTGAAGTGAACGCCGCGATCCTCGATTTTCTTTCCGATCTGAAAAAGTAGGTCGGCTACTCGAGCGGCGGCGGAGAAATGCGTTTGCCGTTTTTCAGAATCAGGTACTGGCGATCGGGCGCGTCGCAAGCGGTGTCGGTCTGCACGACTCGTGCGCCGTCAGGTGCGTACTGCAGGATGTACGACTTGCGCACGCCGGCGGTGACGTTAGGGCCGGTGCGATGCGGCATCAGCGACGAGAATACGACGACGCTTCCCTCGCGCACCGGAACTGCGAGCGCCTCGGGACCGTCTTCCTCGCGGCACACATAACCGAGCTTCGAAGCGCGATGCGCCAGCGTCCCGCGCAGATGCCCGCCCGGAACCACCCACGGACAACCGTTGTCCACGGTCGCGTCGTTCAGCGCGACCCAGCAAGTCAGGTACGCCTGCGGTTCGACGTACGTGTAGCCGTTGTCCTGATGCCACGGGAACGGCTTCGGGTACTCAGGCTTTTTGTAAACGGCTTGATCCCAATAGAGGCGCACGTCGGGGCCGATGAGATCGTGGCAGAGATCCTGGAAGACGCGACTCGCCGAGAATTCACGGCATACGGCGGAAAGTCTGACGAGATGCACCGTGAAAGTGATTCCGTCGGCCTGCGCGATGAACATCCGTCCGTCGGGACGCGAGCGCAGGAACTCTTCGGCCTTCGCCTCGAATGGATCGATCGCATCGCGGACGCGCACGACGGCGGCAGGATCGATCGCATTTTCAAGCAAGAAGAAACCGCGCTCATTGAACGATCGCTCCTGCTTGTCAGTGATCAGGCGAAACGGCCCGCGCACCGGCGTCCACATGAATCCATGATTCATCGGATGAAGCGCAATGGCGCTGTCAGACGATGCGAGGGTGCCCACCTTCCTCCGCCAAGGTTCGATTCGCCTGCAGCACGAGCGCGACTGCTTCTTTCAGATTTGCGCGAGTCTCAGCCAACGTACGTCCTTGCGTATTTGCGCCGGGCAGTTCCTCGACAAATCCGATGTAACCCTCTCGCACTTTCTTAAATGCTGCCGTCAGTTTCATTGTTCTGCCTCGCACGATGCGTACGACATCATATCACGACGCGGTCACTTCGTGTTCACGCCGGTGGATTCGGCGACCAGCTCTGCGAGGTCGCGCACTCGCATCGTCTCTTCGAGCGAACGCGATTTCACTGCGTCTTCGAGCATCGTCATGCAGAATGGGCATCCGACTGCGACGCACTTGGGCTTGGCTTCCTGCAATTGATCGAAGCGCTTCTGATTGATCCGCGTGCCCTCGTGTTCCTCTTTCCAGAAGCATCCGCCGCCTGCGCCGCAGCAGAACGTGCGATTCTTCGACTGCTCGACCTCCGCCACTTCGGCGCCGGGAATCGCACCGAGCGCGCTGCGCGCGCTGTCCCATTTGCGATTGTGCCGCGCCATGTAGCACGGGTCGTGGTACGTGATGCGCTCGTCGATCTTGCCGCGAGGCTTCAGGCGCCCGGCCTGGATCAGCTCGTCGATAAACTCCGCCTCGTGCAAGACCGTATAGTTGCCGCCGAAGTCCGGATACTCATTCTTAAGATTGTGAAAGCAGTGCGGGCATTGAGTGACTATTCGCCGCGGCTTGTAGCGATTGAGCGTCTCGACATTCTGCGCCGCGACCGTGGCGTACAGGTATTCGTTGCCGAGGCGTCGCGCTGGATCGCCGGTGCAGGTCTCCTCGCGTCCGAGAATCGCAAACTTGACGCCCGCCTGTTTCATCAGGCCCGAGAACGACTTGCTGACGCGCTGATTGCGCTCGTCGTACGAGCCGGCGCATCCGACCCAGTACAGCACGTCGATCTCCGAGGGATCTTCGAGCTCGGCAATTTCGGGAATCTCGAGCCCCTGTGCCCATTCGGCGCGCTTCTCCTGCGCGAGGCCCCACGGATTGCCCTGGTTCTCGATTCCCTTGAACGCGCCGGTCAGCTCGGTCGGGAACCTCGATTCCATCAGCACGTCGTAACGCCGCATGTCGACGATTCGCTGGATGTGCTCGATGCTCACAGGGCATCCCTCTTCGCACCATCCGCAGGTCGTGCATCCCCACACCGCTTCTTCGGTCGCGACTTGCGTGATCATGTCGGGGCCATTCCACGCCGGGGCGTCGGCGCCAGTGCCATCGCCGTTTTTGCCGTTCGCTTTCGCGGCGAGCAGAAACGGCGCCTTGTCCAGCAGATGCTCGCGCTGTTCGATCACTAGATACTTGGGATTCAGCACTTTGCCGGTGTTGACGGTGGGGCAGTTGATGGTGCAGCGGCCGCATTCGAGGCACGATCCCATGTCGAGCAGTTGCTTCCAGGTGTACTGCTCGACTTGCGAGACGCCGAAGGTCTCCGCGTTTTCGAAATCCTTGATCGGCGCGAGCCGTCCGCGCGGACCCATGTTGCGGAAGAAAAGATTCAGCGGCCCGAAGATCAAATGACGCAGCTTGGTGAACGGAAAACAAAACAGCAGCACGAACACGCACAGCACGTGCACCAGCCACAGCCATCGATGGTAAGTGACGCCGGCGCCGAGCCCGCCTTCGATTCGCCCCACGACGCGACCCACGTACGCCCATTCGTGAAACGCGGGATGCGCCGCGTTGATCCGCGCGCCCTCGAGCATCAGGCCAGTGACGGCAGCCAGTACCATCATGGTCATCGGGAAGCCGTAGCCGAGCCGGTTCTCGAGATTATCGCGGACTTTTTCAGCCGGCGGATCGCTCAGCAGGCTGGGTTTGCGAAGCGCGCGCCGCGCGCCTTCCATCAACACGCCGACGATGAGCAGGAGGAAGAAGGTGTCCATCGCGGCTTTGAAGTAAAGATAGAAATCGCCGTAGTAGAAATAGAAATCGAGGTCGAATAGATGGGCCAGGTCGCGCAAGTCGCTATTGATCAGGACGATGGTGGTGCCGATGAACAGTCCGACGAATGCGACGTAGAACGCGTAATGCATCCAGCCCCACGTCTCGCGAATCACATTGCCCTGTCCGAACGAATCGCGTAGCGAGAGTACCAGGCGCTCGAAGGGATGATCGAGGCGATTTTCGGCTACGCCGAGGGTCACGAGGCGATACCATTTGAGGAACGCGTAGACGCAACCGGCCATGAGCGCTGCGAGCAGCGCGTACATCAGCACGATGAACGGCGCGGGAATGTTCCACAGGATCTGGCGGGTGACTTGCTCGTTCATTTGCGCTCCATCGGAAAAGCCGGTGTCGAAGGTGCCTTGTAACAGAATCTTAAATCAGACCATCGCGGATGAATTCAATCCATAGGAACCTAACCCCTTCCCCTAGTGGAAGGGGAACCGGGTTTTTTTGAAGACTGGAAGAAGGGCGGTTCAATCGTGGATTGTGAGGCGGTCTTGCTCGACGGTTTCGAACCATGAGGCCAGGGCGTTGGTCATGCGCGAGACACGGGCCGGTTGTTGCGCAGCGAGGTCGGTGCGTTCGAAGGGATCGTTGACGATGTCGTAGAGTTGCGCGGGCGGTGGGATGGGTTTGAGGCGTTCGGGCTCCGGGGTGCGCGCGATGTCGTGGAAATTTTCGGGGTTGTACTTGGACTGGACGTCCATTGCGAGGTCGTCGTTCGATACCTGCATCAACTCGCGAATCGCCGGGCGCACCAACTTCCATCGGCCGTCGCGCATCGCTGCGTTGCATTCTGCGTCGGGCGTGTAGCGGTTCCATTGCCAGAAGCGCTCAGTCGGGACTTTGCCATGATTGCCTTGCAGCGTTGGCATCACGTTGGTTCCGTCAAGCTGCAAGGAGTGGGGCGGCTCGGCGCCAGCCATTGCGAGGAGCGTCGGCAGCCAGTCGGTGAAATGAATCATGTCGTGGACCTCGCGGCGGCCGTCGAGTCCGGCGGGCCATCGCATCACCATCGGGAGCCGGATTCCGCCTTCGTACACGAGCGTCTTCGAGCCGGCGAAACCGCAATTGAAGCGGTCGGTGCACATCTCGCCCCTGCCGCCGAACTGCGGGCCGTTGTCGCTCGAGAACATCACGATTGTATTGTCGGCCAGGCCGGATCGATCGAGCGCCTCAAGCACGCGCGCAATCCCGCGATCCATGCATTCGATCATCGCGTAGATTTGGCTGACGGCGGACGTGAAGTTGCCGCTGGCTTTGTACGGCGCGGCGTCCGCCTCGTGCGCTTCGAACGGAAAATGCGGCGCGTTGTACGCAAGGAAGAGAAAAAACGCGTCGCGGCGATGGCGTCGGATGAACTCTACCGCTTCCTCGGTGAAAACGTCGGTCAGGTAACGGCCATCCGCGTGCGAAACTGATCCGTTGCGATCGAGATTCCACTGGAAATAGGGCTGCCATCCGCCCGAAAATCCCGCGAACTCCTCGAAGCCGCGGCGGTTCGGATGGTAGCGCGAATCGTACGCACCGTTATGCCATTTGCCGACGAGGCCGGTCGCATAGCCTGCCCGCTTCAGGAGTTCGGCGACAGTCAGTTCGCGCAGTGCGAGGCGGTCGAGGCCGCGCGTCTCGAGCGTGTCGATAACGCCGGTGCGATGCGGATAGCGGCCGGTCATCAGCGAGGCTCGGGCCGGCGCACAAACCGGAGAGGCCGAGTAATGCTGCGTCAGGCAGACGCCGTCGTTCACGAGATGATCGAGAGTCGGGGTGCGCGATGCGCCGTAGTTAAAGCATCCGAAGTCGCCGTACCCCATGTCGTCGGCGAGGATGAGGACGATGTTCGGGCGCGAGGGCATTCAAGGAAATTCGTAGCATAAAAGGAAGAGGATAATCGCCTGCGCGGCGGGCGGCAGGGGTGACCCCTGCACCCAGTGAGAAGCGCAAAGTTGCGCGCGGCGCGCTACTTTGCTCTCAGGGACGAGTGACTCTCCGGCGCTACTCGCGTTCCTGGAAGCCTTCGAGGCTGCGCGATCTGCCGGTTTGGCGCAGTTTGCGGAGTGCTTTCGCCTCGATCTGGCGGATGCGTTCGCGGGTGACGGCGAACTGCTTGCCGACTTCCTCGAGAGTGTAGTCGGTTTTCTGCCCGATGCCGAAGCGCATGCGCAGGATTTGCTCCTCGCGCGGCGTCAGGGTTGCGAGCACCTTGCGCGTCTGCTCACCTAGGTTGCCCTGGATTGCGGCCTCGACCGGCGACGGCGCGAGCTCGTCTTCGACGAAATCGCCGAGCGAACTTTCTTCTTCGTCGCCGATTGGCGTTTCGAGCGAGATAGGTTCTTTGACGATCTTGAGCACCTTCTGGACCTTGTCCAGCGGCATCTCCATCTGCTCGGCGATTTCCTCGGGCCCCGGCTCGCGGCCGAGCCGCTGCACCAGCAGGCGCGTGACGCGCAGCAGCTTGTTGATGGTCTCGACCATATGCACCGGGATTCGGATGGTGCGGCCCTGGTCGGCGATCGCGCGCGACATCGACTGGCGAATCCACCACGTCGCGTAAGTCGAAAACTTGTAGCCGCGCTGATATTCGAATTTGTCGACCGCGCGCATCAGGCCGATATTGCCTTCCTGGATCAGATCGAGGAAGCCCAGACCGCGATTGGTGTAACGCTTGGCAAGGCTGACGACGAGGCGCAGGTTGGCCTCGGTCAGTTCCTTCTTTGCACGGCGGCTCTTGTCCTGTCCAGCGGCGATCGTTTCGAGCTTGCGGGCGTATTCCTCGCCGTCGTCCTTCGCTTTCTTTTCGACCTCGCGAATCGTCTTCTGCGCCAAGCGAATTCGCGCCGCGATATCGAGCAGGTTTTCACGAACGTCGTTAATCTTGAGAACGTGGCGGCGATCTTCCGCCTCGGCCGCTTCCTTGAGCAGATGCGTGCGCGAGCGCCCGGTCGCCTCCTCATATTTCGCGATCGTGTGCTGCGCTATCCGGTACTGTTGCAGGAAGTCGCGCATCTCGCTGATCACGGCTTCCATGAGACGGCGCGATAATCCCATCCCGCGCAATTCTTTCTTCACGCGCTCGTAGTAGCGCTCCAGGTTTTTGTCGAGCTTGGGCTTGCGGCGAGGACCGGGCTTGTTGTGGAGTTCTTCCTCGATGGCCTCGATCTTGGTGCGCAGGTCGGTCAACTTTTTGGTCGCCAGGCTTAGCTTCTTGAGCTGGCGTTCGTCGGCCTCGGGGCCGCGTTCTTCGTCGGGGTCGTCAGGGGCTTCGGCAGCGTCCTCGAACACGTCGCGCAGATCAGCCTCGCCCGCCTCGACCCGCTCGCCGACTCGAATCACGAAATCGAGCATGATCGGCGAGCCCAGCACTTCCTCTTCGACCTCGTTCTCGCCGGCCTCGATCCGCTTGGCAATTTCGACTTCCTGTTCCCTCGATAGAAGCTGGAAGTTGCCCATCTCCTTCAGATAAAGGCGGACCGGGTCGGACGACTCCCCAAGGGAATCTGCGGCCGGTGCGGGGGCCTCGGGCGCCTCTTCGGCCTCTTCCTTGGTCTCGACCTCGACGTCGTCGGCGCTCTCGCTGGGAACTTCCTCGAGCACCTTGATATCCAGGTCCTCGAAGCTGTCGAGTGCTGCGCGCAGGTCGGTCGGCGAAGCGACATCCTGGGGCAGGTAATCGTTGACCTGCTCGAAGGTGAGGTATCCTTGCTCGCGCCCGAGATCGACAAGACCTTGCAGGTCCTTACCTTCGTACTTCTGCTTCATTCGTTTTGCATCCGTTGAGCGCGGGCGTTGGCCGTGATCCTTGAATTAAAAATGTGCGCGCAGTGCGGCCGTCATTGCGACCGCAAGCCCGAAATCAGGTAGCTTCATTTATACAGACGAGAATACAAAGGCAAGCAAGCGACACCAAAGATCAAATCTAAGGGTCACGGGCGTCCGAGTCAACCAACCGTCTCGATCGCCGCCTAACATCGGCGCTTTACCTGCGGTCTTGTCGCGAAAATCGCTCTCGTCGGTGACCGCTATACACATTATACGCATCGTTTGCCGGTTTAGCTGCATCGCGCCGGTCTTTTTGCACTGGAAATCGTGAACCGGGCTCTCTATTCTCGAACGCTGCTCCGTCCTTTTGAGCTGAAGACTTGGCAATCCATGCGATAATTCTGGCGTTCAGCTTCGCGATAATCCTCGTAGGCTCGGAACTTTTTACCAACGGGGTCGAATGGGCCGGGCATCGATTGCATATCGCCGAGGCTGCAGTCGGCAGCCTGCTCGCCGCCGTCGGGACTGCCCTGCCGGAGACATTCATCCCGGCCGTCGCGCTGCTTACGGGACGCGATTCCGCTACTGCCCACACTGCGGTCGGACTCGGCGCGATTGTCGGCGCACCCCTGATGCTGTCGACTGTCGCGCTGTTCGTGATGGGTACCGCGGCGGTCGCGTTTCGTAAACGTCGCGGACGCATCGCGCTAAGGGTGGTGCGCGAGGACGCGCGCCGGGACCTGGCGTTCTTCTTCCCGGTTTTTTTGTGCCTGATAGTCGCGGGTACGATCGAAATGGACCTGGTCGTTCGCCACGTCCTCGCGGTCGCATTGTTGATCGTGTACGCGAGCTATTCGGTCGTAATGCTCCGGCTAAAGCGCGCAGCCGGCGCGGAGGTCGAGCACGGGCTCTATTTCGAATCGATCTTCCGTGGAAACGCGGTGCAGCCGCACGGATGGGCGATAGCTGCGCAGGTAATCGTTGGCGTGCTCGCGATACTGCTCGGCGCAATCGAGTTCGTCGATCAGATAATCGTGTTCTCAGCACATGCGCACCTCAATCCCGGCGTGCTCTCTCTCATACTCAGCCCGCTCGCGACTGAACTGCCCGAGAAATACAACTCCGTCGTCTGGATACGGCAAGGCAAGGACCACCTCGCGTTGGCCAACATCACGGGCGCGATGGTTTTCCAGTCGTGCATCCCGGTTGCGTTGGGCCTCGCGTATTCGCCGTGGCATCTGACCAATGCCGAGCTGCTCGCGGGATCGGTCGCGCTCGCGTCGGTGGTGATCCTGTACATCAACTTGCGCGACTCGGAGCTCGGCACGCCGACGCTGATGATCGGCGGCGCTGCTTACGCGATCTTTCTGATAGGCCTCGGATACCTCGGCGCGCTCTGAATCTATTTGCGCAGACGCGTTGTCTGACGCGACCGCGCGGGTGCACAATCGAAAGACGCGGATCGCGATGACCACCTACCAGGAAATATCGGCGCAGTTTTACAGCAACCGCCTGCTGTTCGGCGATCCCGCCGATCCGGGCGTGGTCGCGGTCGAGGTGGCGTCGAAGACCGAGCTCGACGTGTACAAGCGTTTGTCGGGCAAGCTGACGCGCGAGCGTCGTCCGATTCGGCTCTTCGCACTGGTCGAGAACGTGTCGATACTCGAAGGCTTCAAGGCGCCGCATGAGACGCGCGTGCTCGACGGCGACTTCCGTTACAAGGTTCTCGTCACCTTCAACTCGCTCGACGCTCTGGAAGCCGCCAGGCGCCATCTGAGGAATGTCACCGGCCAGGCGCCTAACGCGCCAGACGCGCCGTATCTGGTGCTCGCCGATCCGGTCGAACAGCACCTGATGCTGACCGGGACGACTTTTTTCATCGGGATGGATTTCGCCGAGTTGCGCCGGCTCCAGCTCGATATTGAAACTTACATATCGCCGGGGTTCGAATTTCCCTCGGCGGCGCGCGAGGGCGATCGGGTTATCGCGATCTCGCTGACCGACTCGACCGGGTTCGAGCGCCTGCTCAAGGGCACCGAGATGGACGAGCGCGCGATGCTCGAGGAGATGGTGCGCATCATCCAGGAGCGCGACCCCGATGTAGTCGAGGGCCACAACCTGTTTCGCTTCGATCTCGAATACCTCGAGGCTCGCGCGCGTCGGCATCGGGTGGCGCTCAAGCTGGGACGCGACGGCGGCGAGCTTCGTGCGCGTCCGTCGCGGATGCAGATCGCGGAGCGCTCGATTGCCTACCGCCGTTACGACATCCCGGGCCGCAATATCATCGACACCTGGATCCTCGCGCAGCACTACGACATTTCGAGTCGCGAACTCGAAAGCCTGGGACTGAAGCAACTCGCGCAACACTTCGGGCTCGCGCGTGAAGAACGGGTCTATATCGACGCGTCGAAAGTCAGCCACTACTTCGAGCACGAGCCCGAGAAGCTCTACGAGTACGCGCTCGACGATGCTCGCGAGACCCGCGCACTCGCCGAGACCCTCTCCCCCAGCTACTTCGTGCAGGCGCAGATATTTCCTTACTCGTACCAGAGCGCGGTGTTGCGCGGGAACGCGACCAAGATTGACGCGCTCTTGATGCGCGCGTACCTGTCTTCCGGCCATTCCATTCCCGAGCCGTCGCAACCCACGCCGGTCGCGGGCGGCTATACCGAGATTCGCCGATGCGGTGTCGCGCACGGGGTCCTGCACTGCGACGTGACCTCGCTGTATCCGTCGTTGATGCTGCAATACCGGCATGCGCCGGCCGCGGATCGTCTGGGCGTGTTCCTCAAGCTGCTCGGAGATCTGCGCAGCTTCCGGGTGCAGGCCAAGGCGCTCGCGCGCGAACTCACGGGCTCCGAGCGCCGCAACGCCGACGCGCTTCAGCTCACGTTCAAGATTCTCATCAATTCCTTTTACGGCTACCTGGGATTTTCGCTCGGCCATTTCAACGACTTCGGCGAAGCGAACGCATTGACGAAGCGCGGGCGCGATCTGATTCAGCGTGCGGTCGCCGAACTCGAGGACCATGGCGCGCAGGTAATCGAGGTCGACACCGACGGTATCTACTTCGTGCCGCCGTCGGATGCAGCGGACGCAGATAGCGCAGAGAGGCTCCTGGAGCAGGTCGGCTCGATCATGCCGGAAGGCATTCGGCTGGAGATCGACGGCCGTTACGCGGCGATGTTCTCCTACAAGATGAAAAATTACGTCCTGCAGGATGACGCCGGAAAGATGACGATTCGCGGCTCGGGACTGCGATCGCGGGGCCTGGAACGCTTCCAGCGCCGCTTCATGGAGCAGATGTTCCGCCTGCTGCTCGAAGATCGGCGCGACGAGATTCCGAAACTGCACGACGAATATCGCGCGCGGCTGGCTCGCCACGAAATCGGAATCGCCGACCTGATGAAGACCGAGACGCTGCAGGATTCGCTCGATACCTATCGCAGCAAAATCGGCGACAATAGCCGCAACCTCGCGGCGGCTTACGAACTCGCGCTCAAAGCCGAGCGTCCGTACCTTCCCGGCGACCAGATTTCTTATTACGTCACCGGCCGCCGCGCGACTGCGAGCGTGAACGCATTCGCGAAAATGGCGGCTGAGTACGATCCGCAAAATCCCGACGAGAACGTCGAGTATTACCAGTTCAAGCTCGCCGACCTTTTTGACAAGTTTCGGATCTTCGTCGAGCGACCCGGCCTATTCGTGCCAGTCATTGAAACCGACGACAATCCGGCGCAGCTCTCGCTGTTCGGCGCCCCGCCGGCCAAACCCGAAGAAGCGAATGTCGAGCCAGAGATTTGAGCGCTAGCCGCGGACGCCCTGATTGATCGATACTGCCGGTCTGCGGAGGAAAACGATGGCAGACGAAAAGCAGCAGCTCGACTGGGACAAGATCAAGAAATTTTCGAAGCAGGTCTCGAATGACATCGGCGCAGCGATGCTCGGCGCGCTCAGCTATATCGGCGACCGGCTCGGAATCTTCAGCGCGCTCGCCGAAGCGGGCGCGATTACGAGCACGCAACTCGCGGAAAAAACCGGGCTCAGTGAGCGCTACCTGCGCGAATGGCTGGGTGCGATGACGGCCGCTGGATACGTGAATTACGACGCCGCGGCGAAGACCTACGCCATGCCGGCGGAGCATGCGATGGTCCTCGCGCGTGACGACTCGCCGTTCTTCGCTGGCGGCTTTATCGAAATGATCGTTCCGCAGATGTCGATTGCGCCGAAAGTGATGGCGTCGTTCAAGGACGGGCGCGGTGTTTCACAAAGCGAGTATCCGCCGGAGACCTGGGAGGCAATGGAGCGTTCGTCGGCTTCGATGTACCGGCATTCGTTGATTCGCAAGTGGCTGCCTGCAATGCCGCAAGTGGTCGCGAAGCTTACCGAAGGCGGCTCTGCGCTGGACGTCGGCTGTGGAAGCGGACGTGCGGCGATTGCGATTGCGTCCGCATTTCCCAAGGCCAAAGTCTTCGGCTTCGATGCGCACCCCGGATCGCTCGAGCGCGCGCGTGCGAACGCGAAGGCCGCCGGCCTCGGCGATCGAATCAAGTTTGAGGTCGTCGATTGCACCCGGCTGCCGGCCGCACAGTTCGATTTCATCTCGACCTTTGACGTCGTGCATGACTCCGTCGATCCCGACGCGCTGCTGAAATCGATTCGCGCCGCGCTCAAGCCTGACGGCACCTACCTGATGGTCGAAGTGAACGTGTCGTCAAAGCTCGAAGACAACATCAATCCGATGGGCCGCATGATGTACTCGATGAGCACGCTGTACTGCATGACGGTTTCGCTCGCGCACGGCGGCGCGGGAATCGGCGCGTGCATGGGCGAGGCCAAGGCGCGCGAGCTGGT
Organism: uncultured delta proteobacterium; assembly: GCA_963850125.1. GTDB lineage: Bacteria > Desulfobacterota > Binatia > Binatales > Binataceae > Binatus. The sequence goes on from CAWKKB010000012.1 coordinate 55,877, forward strand.
CGCAGCGGCGGGGTTCAAGCAGTTTCGCCGGCTGCCGATCGACGATTTGTTTTCGGCGCTCTACGAAATCCGCGCGTAGTTTTAGCCGATCACTGAAGACGGCGCTGAAACGCGTCCTGCAACGCCGGCAGAATCGTCTGCCAATCGGCGACGATGCCGATGTTGGCGCGCTCGAACATCAGCGCGTCGGCGTCGTTGTTGATCGCGACTACCGTCTGCGCACGCTTGAGACCGCAGGTGTGATTGGGCGCCCCACGCACGCCGACGGCAATATACAGGCGCGGATCGATCGACTTGCCGGTTAAGCCGACCTGCAACTGCCTTGGCACCCATCCTAGATCAGTGACGCGGCGGGTCGCGCACATCGCGGCGCCCAGTGTTCGCGCGAACGCGGCGACTTTCGCGACGCCCTCGGGTCCACCGATGCCAGTTCCGATACCGACAACAACTTCGGCGCCTTCGAGCGGAACAATCGTGGGATCGAGCGCCGAGTGCGCCTTCACCAGCCGGCTCTTCGGCGGGCTCACCTCGACCCGCACAGTTAGAAGCTCGGCTTGCTTGGCTTCCGACGACGCCGCGAGTTCCAGCACCCCGGGCCGCACCGTCGCCATCTGCGGAAACGTTTTCGAGTAAATCGGCGCGACGATGTTGCCGCCGAACGCCGGCTTGAGCGCGACCATCCGATTTTCAGCGTCGAGCTCGATATCGATCGCGTCACCGGTGAGTCCGAGGCCGAGCCGCGCGGCGAGCCGCGGTCCCCAATCGCGGCCGCGCTCGGTCGCCCCGATCAAAATCCCCCACGGCGCGTGCGTCGAAACGAGCTGTGCGACTGCTTCTGCTGCACCCTCAGGCGTGTAGCAACTCAGCACAGGATGATCGATCGCGATCACTTGGTCGGCGCCGAAACTCGCGAGCAGGCCGGCGTGTCGCGCGATGCCGTCAATTCCCACGGCAACAACCGCGCCACCGAGTCGCGAGGCGAGTTCGTCGCCGCGTGAAAGCAGTTCGAGGCTACCGCGCGTGATACGTCCTTCGAGGTCGGTCTCGCAGATGATCCATATGTCGCGATCGCGCTTGCTCGCCCGCCGCGTCGTTCCGATCGGACGGCGATTGTGCGTTCGAGGTTCAAGCGCGCCGAGCGATTCGAGCGCGGAAACCACCTCGGCCGCGGCGCGCTCCGAATCGGCGGCGTCGATAAATTTACATTCAGTCTTTGGCGTCATGACGACGCGAACCTCCTGCACCCAGGTTGGCGAGCCCGCGAGCCCGAATTCCTTCGCCTCAGCGCCGAGGTCCGTCGCACGCACAATCTGAATCGGCTTGGTCTCCGCTTCCTCGGAAGCGCCCGGCTTGACCTTGACCGGCTGCGCGACGCGCTCAGCGCAGGTGATGACCGCGGGCATCTGGGCCTCGACCTCGTCGAATCCTTCGTCGCTCTCGCGCTCGGCGCGAAGCGTGCGACCGTCGATTTCCAGCTTTCGCGCGCCGGTGATCTGCGCGACCCCGATCAGTTCCGCGATCTCGGGACCGACCTGCCCGGTCTCCGCGTCGAGCGAATACTTTCCAAGCATGATGAGATCGAAATTTCCGCGCGCCAGCCAAAGCGCGAGCGCACGCGCCGTCGCGAGCGTGTCCGCGCCCGCGAACGCGCGATCTTCCAGGTGCACCGCGTGGTCCATTCCCATCGCGAGCGCGTCCACCAGCGCGCCGCGCGCCTGCGGCGGTCCCATCGTGACGACAGTAGTCTCAGCGCCGTGAATTTTCTTAAGCTCGACCGCGAGCGAAATAGCACGCAGATCGAACGCGCTGATCACATTGGGCCCGTCGCGTTTGATGGTCTTGGTGGTGGCGTCGAAGTTGGCTTCTTCGATCAGCGGTATCTGCTTGATGCAAACGGCAATCTTGAGCACAGAGATATTCCTCGTATCGTCGAGGCTAGTTGAGCGCGCCGCGCGGATGCAACAAAGCGCGGCTTACCGAGGCTGCCGCGATCAGGTAATTTCGCGAGGTGGGTTTGTATCGATTGGCGGCGATCGCCGCGTTCTGCGTGTATGCGATTGCGCTGGCCTCGCCGGCGAACGCGGCCGCTCGAATGCGAATCGTGTCGCTCGCGCCGAGTGTGACTGAGACGCTGTTCGCGCTCGGGGCGGGGCCTGAGGTCGTCGGCGTCTCGCAGTATTGCGACTATCCGCCGCAGGTCCGCGATTTGCCGCGCGTCGGTTCTTTTCTGACGCCGAATCTCGAGGCGATCATCGCGCTGCGTCCCACGCTGGTGGTCGGGCTTGAACTCTCGTCGGACGTGCGCGAAATTCGCGCGTTGAATTCGATGGGCTATCCGGTGCTGCTGGTCAGCGACGACTCCTTGCAACAAATCGAAACCAGTATCGAGAAGGTTGGCAAGCGAATAAATCGCGAACAGGAAGCGCGTCGGCTCGTCGCGCAGATTAAGACAGAGATAGCCGCGGTGCAGGAGCGCCTCGCGAACGTAAAGACGCTGCGGGCGTTGATGCTGGTCGGTCATCAGCCGATTGTCGCGGTTGGCCCCGGCACTTATCTCGACGAGCTCATGCGCATCGCGCGCGCCGACAATATCGCCGATGCGGTTGGCCAGCAGTGGCCGCATCTCAGCATGGAGTTCATTATCGCGATGCGGCCCGAGGTCGTCCTCGACGGCGCGATGGGTTCCGATCAATCGACATCGAATGAATTCTGGGAAAAATATCCTACGATTCCCGCGGTGCGCGACCGTCGCGTCTACGGCTACGCGGAAGATCCGATGCTGCACGCCGGTCCGCGCGTCGGGCAATCGCTCGAGATAATCGCGCGCAAGATTCATCCCGAGGCGTGGCAACCCGGTGCCGATAAGTGAACGCGCCCGCAAGCAAACCCGCGCCGGCCGCGCATCTGACGCGCGCGCGGCTGTTCTCGATTCTCGGCGGCCTCACAATTCTATTGATCGTTTGCGCGATCGCAGGCTTGTTGTTTGGCACCGCGCATATCAGCCTCGCGCGCGCTTTTTCCGATCCCGATAGTCCCGATCACGCGATTTTTTTCGCTGCCCGATTGCCGCGCGTCCTGATGGGCGTGATCGTTGGCGCGATGCTGGCCGCGGTCGGAACGGCTCTGCAAGCCCTGGTGAGGAATCCGCTCGCCGAGGGCGGCATCCTTGGCATCTCTGGCGGCGGCGCGCTCGGTGCGATCCTTGCGCTGGTGCTGTCGGCGAAAATCGGCGGCGGTGAGGCGACCGTCCCGCTATGCGCGTTCGGAGCTGCCCTGTTGTCGACGGTGGCCGTGTATCGGCTCGCGATGGTTGACGGCCAGCTCGAGCCATTCACGCTGCTGCTGGTCGGCGTTATCTTCAACGCATTCTGGGGCGCTGCGATCATGCTGGTGAACAGCGTCGTCAACTTTTACTACGCGCACAGCATTCTGTTCTGGCTGATGGGCAGCCTCGAGGCGCCGACCTATGGCGAGGCGGCGATGGTCGCGGGCCTGGGACTCGCAGGCTTCGCGGTCCTGATGTATCGCGCGCGCGATCTCAACCTGCTCAGTCTGGGCGATGAGTCTGCGGCCGAACTCGGCGTCGACGTGGACCGGCTCCGCCGTACTGTTTTCGTCGCGACCTCGGTCATGATCGGCGCGGCGGTTTCTGTCAGCGGAATCATTTCGTTCGTCGGACTGATCGTACCGCATACTTTGCGACTGGTGTTCGGCGCGGATCATCGGCTCCTGCTGCCAGCGTCGCTGATTGGTGGCGCCGCATTCATGGTCGCTGCCGACCTGATTGCGCGCGTCGCAATCGCGCCAGCCGAAATTCCCGTCGGTGCAATCACCGCACTCTGCGGCGGCCCGTTTTTCATCTACATGCTGCGCCGCGAAGGCCGGAGACCGCTCTCGCTATGACCGCGACGGTCGCGATGCGTGCGAGCGCGATTCACGCGGGTTATCCCGGCGTGCCGGTGCTGCACGGCGTGTCGATCGAAGTGGCGGCCGGCGAAATGCTTGCGATCGTCGGTCCCAACGGCGCGGGCAAGTCCACGCTGCTGAAAGTCCTCGGCGGATCAATCGAGCCGGCCACAGGAAACGTCGAGCTGTTCGGCCGCCCACTGGATTCGATCGAGCGCCGCGAGTTCGCACGCACGGTGGCATCGGTTGGCCAGGAAAACGCCGTCGCGTTTCGCTTCACCGTCCTGGAAATCGCGCTGATGGGACGCGCGCCGCATCTGGGCGCGTTCCGGTTCGAGAGCCCGCACGACTTGGAGATTGCATCGGCCGCGCTCGAGCGTTTCGATCTCCGCCATCTCGCCGCGCGCCACATCCAGGAATTGTCAGGGGGCGAGCGCAAACGCGTCTTCCTGGCGCGCGCGCTCGCGCAGGAGCCGAAGATCGCGCTACTCGACGAGCCGACGGCGTTCCTCGACCTCAAGCACGTCGCTGAGATATTCGCGCGCTTTCGCGAGCTGTGCGCCGAGCGCGGCATGGCCGTAGTCGCGACGCTCCACGATCTCAACGCCGCCGCGCTCCATGCCGATCGCGTTCTGTTGATCGCCGATGGCGCCGCAGTCGCGTACGGAACTCCCACCGAAGTTCTGACGGCCGACAATTTGCGCCGCGTTTACGAGACCGAGGTGTATGTCGGGCGCAATCCCTCGACCGGCGCGCTCATCGTTTTGCCCGCCGCGCTTCCGAATGCTCGCGCTTAACTGGTTGTCGAACAGCCAATTGCCCGGTTCGCCGCGTGCCGGTAGTCTTATTGTAGATGTTTTCTTCTGCGACTGAGTCTCTGAATCTCATTTTCGACGCCGACGACACGCTCTGGGATTCCAATATTCATTTTCTCGAGGCGTTCGATAATTTCGCGACCGCCGTCGGTGACGCCGACCTGGGCATCTCTCGGGTTGAGATTCATGCCGCGGTACGCCGCGCCGAAATCCGGTTGATCAAAACTCATGGCTACGGCCGCCGCCCGTACCTGTTGGCTTTGCACCAGGCGGCTGCTGAACTCGCGCCTGCGGGTCACGACGGCTTGCGCGACGAGATCGAGCGAATCGGCGCGCATCTGCTCGAGCGCGACTGCGCGTTGCTGCCCGACGTCGAGCCCACGCTGCAGCAGCTTTCGCAGCGGCACCGCTTGCTCATGTTCACGAAGGGGCAGCGCGACGAACAGTTGCAAAAGCTGGCGCGCTCGGGCCTGGCGCCGCTATTCGATCGGGTCGAGACGCCGCGCGAGAAGGACGTCGACGCTTACCGCCGCCTGGTGCGTGACGCTGAGCTCGATCCGTCCCTCACCTTTATGATCGGTAACAGTCCGCGATCCGACATCAATCCCGCGGTTGCGGCGGGGCTGCGCGCCGTTTTCATTCCGCATCCACATACCTGGGAACTCGAACACGAAGAAATCAACGAAGCCGGCGACCGGATCATCGAACTAAGCTCCTTTCGCCGACTGGTCGAAGTATTCTAGTATCGATATTCCGATGTCTACTGCCGAACTAATCGACGACTTGCCTGCGCACGAGCCGGTTGCTGCCAATCCCGGGCGGACGAAGGCCAAGCCTCCGCTGGCGCTGCGCCCGCTACATCGCATGTGGCGCAATGCGATCGATGAGATTCAAGTGTCGGCGCTGGACCTGCCGGTGCGCGGATTACCGGACGGGTTGCGCGGACTGGTTGCATGCCAGATAAGCGACTTCCACGTCGATCGCGACGAGGATCTCGCGCGTTTGACCTCAGCGGTCGAAGCGATCAATCAGCAACAGCCCGATCTCATCTTTCTAACGGGTGACTACTTTTCCGGTCCCGACACGATGCATCGCTATCTCGGGGCGTTTCGCGACGCGCTGAAAAGTCTGCGCCCGAAGTCCGGGCTGTTCGCAATCCTCGGCAATCACGATCACTGGTCCTCGGCCGAACGCGTTACCGACGCGCTCAAGCGTGCCGGCGCCGACGTGCTTGCCAACGAGAGCCGCCGGCTCTTTCTGCGCAACGAGAAAGTGGTCGTGGTCGGGATCGACGATTTGTGGTCGCGACGCGCCGAGCCTGCGCGCGCGTTCGGCGACGTCAACAGCGACGAATGCACGATCGTGCTCGCGCACAATCCCGACACTGCTCTTTACACACGGCACCTGAGACCGGGCGTGATGCTCTCCGGTCACACGCACGGCGGCGTCGTGCGAATTCCGTTTTATGGTTCCCCGCTCAAATCGATCCTCCGCATCGGCAAGGAATTCTACTCGGGCCTGAATCGCTACGAAGATTTCTACATTTACACCAATCGCGGCTTGGGCACGTTCTGGTTGAGAATCCGCATCAACTGCCCGCCCGAAGTATCGCGCTTCTCGCTGACTCCCCTGGTCGATGCGGCCCCAGCCGAGAAACCGACCGTGAACCTGCATCCGCTGAAGCGCGTTCGCCGCCGTCGGACGCTGCGCCCCGTCACCCGTCGCTCGCGTCGAAAGCACGTCTAGCTCAGAGTCGCCGCGATGCTCGATCTCGTGATCGTCGGCGCAACAGTAGTAACTCCATCGCGCGTCGCTCTGGCCGACGTTGGCGTCGTCGCGGGAAAGATCGCGAGCATCGCGCCACCCGGCGCGCTTGAACCCGGGCATCGCACGATCGAGGCCCTCGGGATGCTTCTTATTCCGGGCGCTGTCGATCCGCACACTCATCTCGACGCCGAGATGTTCTCGATGCACACCATCGACGATTTCGAATCGGGCACTGCTGCCGCGGCGGCCGGCGGCGTGACGACCATCGTCGACTACGCGTTCCAGGCGCAAGGTGGATCGCTCGCCGACGCGATCGAGAAATGGAACGCCAAAGCGCGAGGTCGCGCGATCATTGACTACAGCTTTCATGTCGCGCTGCTCGATCCGTCGCCAGAGGCAATCGCCGAGATTCCGCGCGTCGCCGATCGCGGCGTCACCAGCATCAAGATTTTCATGATGCTGGGTTTCGAGGCTCGTGCGCGCGACTACATGCGTGCGTTCAAGGTGGCCGGCGAGAGCGGAGCACTGCTCGCGATTCACGCTGAGGACGAGCACCTGGTCGGATTCTGCACCGAGCGCCTGCTAGCCGCCGGCAAGCATGACGTGACTCATTTCGCCGCGAGCCGCCCCCCGCTGTCCGAAGCGGCGGCGGTGAGACGCGCCCTTGCGATGACCGAGTTGTCGGGCGCGCCCGCGTACTTCGTCCATCTCTCGAGCGGCGAAGCCATCGACGAAGTGCGTCGAGCGCGTGACCGCGGCCGAATGGTCCTCACTGAGACGCGGCCAATCTATCTCTACCTGACGGAAGAGCGGTTCCTCGAGCCTAACGGCGCGAAATACGTCGGCTATCCTCCGCTGCGCAGCGCCGAACATCGCGACGCGCTTTGGGCGGCGCTCGCGGACGGCACCGTGGACGTGGTCGCGACCGACCATTGCAGTTGGACGCTCGAGCGCAAAATTTCCGCCGATCGCTTCACGCGGATGCCGCCGGGGATGTCAAATCTCGAGACCATGGTGCCGATGCTCTATTCAGAAGGGGTCGCGAAGGGCCGCCTCTCGATTTCGCGATGGGTCGATTTGACCGCAACCAACGCCGCGAAAATTTTCGGAATGTATCCGCGCAAGGGCGCGATCGTCGAGGGCGCCGACGCCGACCTGGTAGTGTTCGATCCGAGTCGCAAAGTTATTGTCCAGGCGCGCGAGATGCATTCGCGCGCAGACTACGATCCGTTCGAAGGATTCGAGGTTACCGGCTGGCCGAAGATGACGATCTCGCGCGGTGTGCCAATCGTAACCGATCGCAGAATCGATGCACTTGCCGGACGCGGTGAATTCATCGCGCGTGAGCGGTTCTCGACCAGCTGGCGAAGCCAATAGCCTCGTCGCGGGCTGAAGCACACAATCAAATCAATGGACGCAAAAATCGTCGCTCTCGCGGGCGGATCCGGATTCATTGGTCGCGCGATCGCGCGGCGCCTGCTCGCGTCGGGCCAAACCAGGTTGCGCGTGCTTACAAGAGATCCCGAGTCCGCGCGCACGAAGCTCGATTTAGCGGGCGTCGAGTTTGTTCGCGCAGACATCGCGCAGCCGGCATCGCTCAAGGATGCGCTCGCGGGCGCGAACACGATTGTCGATGCGATCCAGTTCGATGGCTATCCAGTTGAAAATCCTCGGCGCGGTCTCACCTTCGAGCGAATCGACTACGGTGGCGCAGTCGCGCTGGTCGACGCCGCGAAGCAGGCGGGCGTCGAGCAATTCATATACATCAGCGGCGCAGCCGCCGACGAGAACAGTGCTCATCCCGGGTTTCGTGCGAAGGGCCGTGCTGAGCGCGTGATTCGCGAGTCAGGTTTGACGTATACGATCTTCCGCCCGTCGCTGGTGTACGGTCCGGAGGACAAAGTCGTGAACGGTCTCGCGCGCGCGATCCGTTTCGCGCCGATCTTTGGCGTGCCCGGCACTGGGCGGCAGAAAGTTCAGCCGGTGCTCGTCGATGATCTGGCCGCGTGCGTGATGCTCGCGGTGTCGGGCCGTGGCCGTAACGGAACTTACGAAATCGGCGGGCCCGACCTTATGACGTTCGATGAAATGATGGGGATCATCATGGACGCGAGCGGATATCGACGCCCGCTGTTTCATATTCCGGAAGGAATCATGCGCGGCGTCGGCGGCCTGCTCGAAAAGATGCCCAAGCCGCTGCTCTCGCGCGACGCTGTCACGTTTGTCACGGCTGACAACGCGTGCAACATCAAGCCGCTGGTCGATGAGTTCGAAATAAATCTCACGCCGGCCCGCGTCGGTATGGCGTATCTCGGGAAAAAGTAACTTTTCGTCGCCGCTAGAGTCTGCGCCAGCCCGAGCCTTCGTGTCCGAAATCAAAAAGCTCGGGATGGGTTATTTCGGCGAGAATTTCCAGCGACTCTGCGATTCGCGGACCGGGCCGGTTGAAATACTGATTGCCGTCCGCCATGAAGACTCGTCGCGTGCGCACTGCCTTCAGCCCGCTCCACGACGCATGATTCGTCAGCGCGGGCAGGTCTTGCGCCGCGCGATCCATGTCGAAGCCGCATGGCGAAATCAGGATCACATCCGGATCTTTCGCGGCCAGCTCGTCGAATTTCATCCACGGCGAGTGCTCGCCAGCTTTGCCGAAGAGATTTACCCCACCCGCCATCTCGACCAGGGTCGGCATCCAGTTTCCCGCCGCCATCAGCGGATCGATCCATTCGATCGTCGCGACGCTCGGCCGCTGCGACGCACCGGAAGCCCGGTCCGCAATTTTGCTGAGCCGTGCGCGCAGCCGCTCGACGAGTTCTGTCCCTCGTGCACGCGCGTCGAGCGCATCCGCTACCCGCTGCATGTCGGTGAAGATGTCGTCGAGCGCGTAAGGCGCAAGCGAAACGATCTTCGGCCGCGCACCGAGCCATTCCGCCACCGCGGCTTCCACATCGCGCTCGCTGACCGCGCATACTTCACACTGGGATTGAGTGACGATCACGTCGGGGCGAAGTTCGCGCAGCTTGGGCGCGTCGACACGGTAAACCGAAAGCGCGTCGCCGACGATCTTTTTCACTCGCTGGTCGATCTCAGCGCTGGTGCCTTCGGGATTGAATTTCGGTTCGGTCAACGCAGGGAAGCGGATGACAGAGGGCGGGAAATCGCATTCGTGCGAGCGGCCGACCAATTGATCTTCGAAGCCGAGCGCGCAGACTATCTCGGTCGCGCTCGGCAGCAGGGTTACGATTCGCGGCGAATTTGTCACTGCTTGATTCCCTGTCGGTTGCAATCCTTGATTTCGTCGCGACCCACGTCGGCGTCCATCAATTTGAATTGTACATGGCTGCTCGAATCGACGTCCTCTTTGATGAAGTATTGATCGCTCGCGTGCGCGTCAAACTTCAACTCGGCGCTGGTGTCGGTGGCGGCCGTGCACGTCACTGGGCCGCTGTCCGCGATGAACTCGTAAAAACCAGACGTCTCCAATTCGATGGAGTCGTGGCCGCATGTGATCATCGGATTCGACTGCGAACTGAGAAGCGAGTACGGCCGGTACACGTAAATGAGGCTCTGCGACGCTGGCGCCGCCCTCGGCTGATAGGCTTCGCCCTGCGCGCCGCATCCGGCGAGCATCATGCAAGCGAGAATTCCGATCAGTGTACGAATCATTGATGTGTCACGGCTTCGACGCGCGAACGTAAAGGAACAGGGGGATGTGATCACGATATTTTTCGAATGCGCGTGGATTCAGAGCGCATGCGGATTCGGGGGCACGTGGCTCGCGAATCTCCTCGAGCCGTAGACCAGCCGAGACTGTAGGGTTGATGTAGTCGGCCAGCGTGCGGTCGAAGCGCGGTACGGTGAAGGCCTCGATCTGCGACGCGTTGGGCGCATAAGCGAATTTCCAGCGCTCCATCCACGCTTCATCACTGAAATATTCCGCGACAGTAAATTTGATGGCGCGCCCCGAAGCATCGGTAATCCAGCCCATCCCTTTGGTGGCGAAGCAGGGATGCAGGATGCTGTATGCGAGCGTGCCGCCGGGGCGCAGCACGCGTGCTATAGCGCGGATCGCGCCCGGAAAATCGGGACCGTCCATTAATGCCATCGTCGAGATGACCGCATCGAACGAATCTTCGCCGAAGTTCGCTAGGTCGGTAAAGGAAGCGCGCTCGTAGCGGATTCCCAGCGGCTCGCGGAGTTCCTCGGCGCGCGCGAACTCGATCATCTTTGGCGACAGATCGACGCCGGTCATGTGGGCGCCACGCCGCGCGAACATCCGCGTGTTGTGACCCTCGCCGCATCCCGCGTCGAGGACGGTCTTGCCGCTAAGGTCGCCGGCGAATTCAACGAACGCGGGATTGTTCCAATGCTCGCGAAAGATGTCCCACCGGTTGCGAACCTGATCGGTCCACACATCGGCGTTACGATCCCATTGCGCGGCAACTTCGGACTCGCGAATTTGCGGCGGCATTTCCTTTTTTACCCCCTCCTGCGCTAGGCGCGACTGAAAAAAATACGGACGAGGAAAAACTCGTCCGCTAAAAAACCGTCCTGTGGCGGATGAGCAATCGCAGCGCGATCGTCATCCTGAGGGTTTGGCGAGTATATGCGCGATGCTCAACGTTGACAAGAGTTCGGCGCGACCTGATCGTGAGACCCATGATGCAGGAAGTTTCCAGCGCTCGCGCCGCGACTAAAGTCGAAGCGGTCGGTCTCGATTTCGGCACAACTAACAGCGCAGTCGCAATCGTCGGCGCCGACGGATCGCCACGGCTGGCGCGGTTCTCCTCCGCTGAGGGTGGCGATCAGTCCGAGACCTTCCGATCGATTTTGTTTTTCGAGGCACCCGAGGAAACCGGCGGCACCGATTCAGCGGTCTCAGTCGGTAACGATGCGATTCGACGCTACCTTGCAGCCGCGGGCAACGGCCGCCTGGTGCAGTCGCTCAAGTCGTTCCTCGCGGACAAGACTTTCGAATCGACCGACATCATGGGCGAGACCTACACGCTCGGCGACCTCATTGCGCCGATCATCAGCGCGCTACGCGACGCCGCGATTGCGCAGTTCGGCGAGTTGCCGCCGCGAATCGTAGTCGGCCGCCCGGTTCATTTCGCCGCCGCCGGAAATCCGGACGAGGCGCTTGCGCGCAGCAGGCTGGACATCGCGATTCGGCGCGCCGGATGGACCGACGTGATTTTCGAGTACGAGCCGGTGGCGGCGGCGTATGACTACGCGCTGCGAATCACGCGCGACGAGACGGTGCTGATTGCGGACTTCGGCGGCGGCACCAGCGATTTCTCGGTGTTGCAATTGAAGCCTCGAACGGCCGCGAAGCATGGCGCGGCGCGCTACGAAATTCTCGGCAACGACGGCGTCGGTATTGCCGGTGACGCTTTCGACGGCCGCGTGATGCGTCACCTGGTCGCGCCGGCGCTCGGGCGCGGCACGAAATACCGCTCGCCGTATGGGATGGTTCTGCCGGCGCCGACCTGGCCGTACACCAAGCTTGAACGATGGCACCATCTGTCGTTCCTGAAGGCTCGCGCGACGATGCTTCGATTCGAGGAACTGAAGCGCGAATCATTCGAGCCGGACAAAATCGCGGCACTGATTCATATTGTGGAAAACGACCTCGGCTATTTCCTGTTTCGATCGGTGGAAGAGACCAAGCTCGAGTTGTCCGCGCTGGAAGCCGCAGACTTTATGTTTTCCGATCCGCCGGTCTTGATTGAGAAGATAGTGGCGCGGCCCGATTTCGAGAATTGGATCGAGCGTTATCTCGAGCAGATCGCCGGATGCGTCGATCGGCTGCTGAAAACGGTCGCGCTCAAATCGGACGCGATCGACAGCGTCTTCCTGACTGGAGGGTCATCATTCGTGCCGGCGGTGCGGCGGATTTTTACGGAACGGTTTGGCGCCGACCGAATCCGGATGGGCGACGAGTTCACATCAGTCGCGCGCGGCCTCGCGCTGCGGGCGATGGACGCCGCCGACTAGCTACCGACCTCGGTAAATTCCTTTTCGCAGAAACATTTACCCATCGCTGACTGCGCGCCGGAAGTTTCTACCATTGGCGCGCGATTATTTGTGGCATAGGGCCTGCATCGATACTAAACGGCAATCAGCGAGCGCCGCGTGTGCCCGTGTAAAAATTGCCAAACTCAGGAGGATTCTATGAAGCGATTAGTACTCACATTGGTAGCAGGCGCATTCGGTTCGCTGTTGGTGCTCCCGATCGCGCACGCGCAGGACTATCAGGACATGAGCAACGACGCCAACTCTATCCGTCAAGACCAGCGCGATATCCATCAGGACAAGCGGGACGAGCGCCAGGATCTGGAACATGGGAATCTCGGAGCGGCGGCCCATGAGCAGAAGGATATCGACCGTGACCGCGCACGAGAAGACGCGGCCAAGCAGGATCTGAATCGCGATATGAATGACAGCGACTACGGCCGCCATCATCATGACGACGACCACGATTAGATTAGCTTTTTGCCGCGCCGTCGAGTGCCTTCGGCGGCGCGGTTTTTTTGGTGCGTGATCTTTCCGCGAATAGTTAATCGCGCGGATCGCTCACGACGGGAGGACAAGCGATGAACTCCTTTTCCTTCAACTCGGCCAGTCCTGGCTCGAGGTTCTCCATTTTCGTTTTCGTTGTGCTGGCGGCGTTACTCTCGGGATGCGCCACGGTTTCGGTCACGCCGGAATCCATTCGGCCACCCGATCCTTCGATAGCATTGAACGCGATCGAAGCCGAGCCGACGCCTCCCGCGCAGATAGCAGTGACCGATTTCACCTTTTCTCCTGAATCAGTTGCCGAGAACCGAGCCCCGCTGAATCGCGCCATTGACCTGGTGCGCAGCAGTTCTGCGGATGATCGCCGGATAGAAATCGGTCGGGATGTAGCCGCTGTGCTTTCGGAACAAACAGCGAAGCGACTGGACAAGGTGGGCCTTCGACCGACGCGAGTCCCAAGCGACAGCGACATCTCCCTGTCGGGCAATTTTCTGCTCGTTACCGGACGCCTGATCGATGTTGATGAGGGCAATCGCTTCACGCGCGTCGCGTTTGGTCTCGGTCTTGGCGAGTCCCGCCTCGCGACCGAGGTTCATGTGTACCGAGTCGTGAATGGTGAGAGAGCGGAAGTACTAAGTTTCACGACGCATGCTAACAGTGGGAAGATGCCCGGAGTCGCGGAATCGCTCGGCTTTGGAGAACTGGTGCTAGGGCCGGTCACCGTGATCACCGGCATCGAGGAAGTGCTCTCGAGCGGGCAGAAGATCTACAGTTCGCAAATCGAATACCTGGCAGGCGAGACGAGCGATCAGGTGGCGAGATATCTCGCGCAGTATGCCGCGTCGGAAGGCTGGATCCCCATGAACAAGGCGAAGTCGGTTCACTTGGCCGGCTGACCTGGAAGATGACAACGAATCTGCACGGGCGCGATTGCGCGATGACGCGCAATTCTGAATCGTTACGCTCGCGACGGGATGCTCACGTTCAATGTGCAGACGCGAATCGAGTGAGGGCGGGTGAGGAGACACGCCTAAAAGCCGCGATCGGTGCGGGCAACCTAACCCCTAACACCTTTTTTCGGCCACTTGAGGGAAGGGGAACAATTGTTCGAGAAAATTGAGAGTTAGGCGAGGGTGTGAGGGTAGGTCGGCGTCAGTGTCGGCATCTCGAGGCCTAGTTGTTCGCAGCGACGCGACAGCATCGTGACGTAGAGCTCGGCTAGTTCTTCGTTGTCGCGGGATTTCAGGCCGTAGCGGAGGCAGTCGTAGGTGAAGCCGGTGCCGGGCGGGCCGAAAAAGTTTACCGCGCGCGGGATCCATCGGCGGAGCGCGGTGTTTACCGACTGGACGCCGAAATTTTCGACGGCGTCTCCGAGCTGGCGCGACGCGAAAATTTCGTGGTCCGCTTCCTCGTCGAGAATTATTTCGGCGGCGCGAGCGTGCGGCGCGTAGCTCGAGTCCTTGTAGTTCTCACCTATCATGATGAGCCCGGTGGTATCGAGGCTGAGCGACGCCATCAGGAGGTCGAGCTCGCCTTCGGCCTTGGAGGCGAAGTAGCAGGGCGCGTCGAACGATGGGGCCTTGAGCACCATCACCATCGAGCGGTCTGCAGCCTGCTGGCTGACGCCGAGTTCCTCGAGCGCGTGGTAGATGAGCCGCGCGTGTTTTTTTTCCTCGGCGAAATTTTTCTCGACGATCGGACGCAAATCAGGATTGTCGAGGGTCGCAAGCGCGCGCTGGTAGCCGAGCGCGGTCAGCTTCTCGGCCATCGCGTGCGCGGCGAGCAGGCGAATTAGCACCTTGGTGTAGTGCGAATCGACGCGGCCTTCGTTGAGCGCCTCGGCGTTCAGCGATCGCGGCGGAAACTCGCGCCGGATCGGCATCGCGGGTTACCTCAATGCCTCACCGGCTCGCGGCGCGCGAGGGCAGGATGACGGTTGCGGAGCCGGGGGTGGTCTTCTCGCCTTTGGCGTTCTCGAGCCAGATTTCGCAATCGACCAGATTGTAGCCGCCATCGGTGTATTTTTTTGAGACCTTGCCCCGCGCGACGACCTTGGTGCCCGGCTGATCCATCCCGCGGTACTGCACACCGAGCTTACGGAGCCATCCGAGCTCGCCGGCGAAGTCGGTCATCAGATGGCCGAGGAACGCATTCTTCAACGCGCCGTGAAGGATCACGCCGGGGAGGTTGTTGCCGAGCGCAAAATCCTTGTCGTAATGGATTTGATAGAAGTCGCCGGACGCGCCCGCGTACCTGACGAGCTGCTGAGTGGTCGGATTCTTTTCGAGCGGCCCAATCTCGGTGCCGACTTCGACGTCTTCGAAATAAATTTGTTTCGCCATTGTGAATTTCCCTTCAGTAAGGCTAGTAGCGAATCCCGGTCGAGCGTTGTAAGGCACAGACCTCGCCGAACTGGTTGGTGTACGTCGTTTCGACGACCGTGAAGACCATCGGGCCGAGGCGGCCGGCGGCCTCGCGCAAGTCGACCAGCTTGGACTGCACGGTGATCCGGTCGCCGGGACGAATCGGCACGAAGTATTCCCAGTCCGATCCGCCGTCGAGGCCGCGGAAGTTGGGCATCTCGAGTTTGACGTCGGGAATCGGCGCACCCATCGAGCGGCAGAAGGTCGGCGGCGCGATCATGCTGCCGTATCGGGTCCGGCGCGCGTCGGGCTCACTGTTGAAGAGCGGATTGCGATCCTCGATCGCCTCGGCGAAGCGGCGGATAGCGCCGCGCTCGACCTCGTAAGTCCGCGGTTCGGAAGTTTTGCCGATTTGCTTGCGAGCTTCGTCGGTAACGTATTTGTTCGCCATCTTTTCGTTTCCCTTCGGTGCGTTTCGAACTGCTGGAGTCGAAGATGCTCGCGCCTCTTTTACCACAGGCGCGCGCGACGGTATAACGCCGCATCATTTGCGATCGAGATGCTCCGGACTAGGATGGAACAGAGCAGCTCGCGACCGTAGGCATGCGGAGGATTCCAATATGGCCAAGCTTAGCGAAGAGCAGATCCGTGAGAAACTGAAGGCGTTGCCAGGGTGGGAGTACAAGACCAACGCTATCAGCAAGACGTTCAAGTTCAAGGAATTTCTGCACGGCATCGAGTTCGTGCAGAAGGTCGCCGAGATCGCCGAGGCCGCCGACCATCATCCCGACATTACGATCAACTATACGCGCGTCACGTTCACGTGCTCGACGCATACTGATGGCGGCGTAACCGACAAGGATTTCAAGCTGGCGCAGAATATCGAGATCGCGTTCAACGATCGCGACGCGTAAGGGCGGGCGTCACCAGCGGCTACGAGCCTCCTGGTCCAGTTCACTCAGATCCAGTTCGGCTTCCAGTTGCTGATAGGCAGATTGTCCGATTGCACCCGTAGCCCTCAGCGCATTCAGTCTTTCTCGCGCGGCAATTCTGGCGGCGTTGCGAAAAGCGACTTTGGCTTGACGTTCCGCCTCGGAGCGCTCAGTGGAGCCGTCGATTTTTCCCAGCACTTCCATATATTCGCGACGAAGGGCGGCCGCGGCGTCGTCGTCGCGATTGTCCACGCTTTCGAGCGCAGCCTTGAACATCTCTATGCGGCCAGCACGGACCTCGTTGTCGACCGGTGAGTCGTCCTCCATTCCCAACATCATCACCAGCAATCGTAGTGTGAATCCCTGGATGACCAGCGTGCCAAGGACGACTGCAAAGGCTGTCAGCACGATCAGGTCGCGATACGGGAAGGCGGCCATGGCGCCGGATCCGTCGTGCAAGGCGAGCGCGGTGGCGAGCGTCACAATTCCGCGCATGCCGCACCACGAAACCAGCAGGCTGTTCTTCAACGGAGGAGGATGCGGACCGCGCGATCCAAGGAGGCGCCGCACTGTTCGCAGCGAGACATTATAGGTCATCACCCAGCCCATTCGTGCGAGGATGACGGTCACAAGGATCGCAGTCGCGAACGCAACGTAATGAACATGGGGCGTTCGGTTTAGCCGGTCCATGATTGGCCCAAGTTGCAGACCTGCCAGGATGAACGCCAACGCATTGAGGACGAAGACCGCCAAGTCCCACACTGCATAGGACGGGACGCGGACCGCGGCGGGCATGCGCACCGATGAGCGGCGCGACAATATAACCGCGAACGTCACGGTCACGATCACGCCCGACAATGCCAGCCGATCCGCGAGGATCCATGCGCCGAATGCGCCGATGAATTGCATGACGATCGAGCTGGGTACATCCGAAAAACTGTTCACGATGTTCCCGTATGCGAACGCAAACAGCGCTCCCATCGCGACGCTGCCCACCAGGATCAACGACAGGGTCGATGCCACCGCGATCGTGTTGTGGTTGCCGGTGTGTGCGATGGCGGCGCCGACGGCCAGTCGATAGATCAGCAGCGCGCTCGCGTCGTTGAGCAGACTCTCATCCTCGAGGATCGTTACGAGACGGCGGGGCAGTCTCACTTCCCTTAGAACCGCGGTCGCCGCAGCAGCGTCGGGCGGCGCAACTGCAGCACCGAGGGTAACTGCAACCGGCCATGGCATCGAGGGGACCAGCCAGCGCGCGACCAGCGCGACGGCGGCGGTGGTGACAGCAACCGCAATGAAAACCAGGCTGGTAATCGGGATCCAGTTCTGACGGAGATCGCGCAGCGAGTTGTCAAACGCAGCGTCCACCAACACCGGCGCGACGAACAAGGCAAGCGCCAGATCAGGCTGCAGTGAGATTCGGGGGCTGTCGGGCAGGAGCGCGACGAGGACTCCGCCCAACGCGAACAGCGACGGCGATGGCACTTTGATCTGATGCGCAAGCGCAGCCAGGAGCACCGCGCCCAGCAGCAGAGATAGGGTCCACAGCAGAATGCTCATAACTGGCACACGGCCAGGGGACGAGCCTCATTCGAGATTCTCCGCGGCACCACCTCAGATAAGCAGAGGGTCAGGATCGATTCAGCGCGCCTTGGCCTTCATCTCAGCGTACTTGTCGAGCAACGGCAGCACGGTCTCGCGCGTCGCCGGCGGCAATGCGAAAATTAACCGATCGAGGCCGAGGTCCAGGAACTTCTTGACGTGTTCCTCATTCGGACCGACGCCGAACATCGAGACCGGTAGCTTGCCACGGCCGGCTTTTTTGCCCGCTTCGGCGAGCGCCTTCAAACCGGCGGCAAGATCGTAGCGCGGAAAGTTAATCGGCATCCATCCGTCGCAATACTCGGCGACGCGATCGAATGTCTTGGGCGATTGCGAGCCGAGGAGGACCGGCGGTCCGCCCGCCTGCACCGGCTTGGGAAATGACCAGATCGGATCGAAGTTCACGAACTCGCCGTGAAACTCGGCCGCCTCTTTAGTCCATATTTGCCGCATCGCAAGCATTTTTTCCTCGACGATTTTCCAGCGCCGCTTGAAGTTCACGCCGTGATTCGCCATTTCCTCGACGTTCCAGCCTGCGCCGATGCCGAATATCACGCGTCCGCCGGAAATCATGTCGAGCGACGCGACTTCCTTGGCGAGTACGATCGGGTCGCGCTCGATCACCAGGCATACTCCGGTGCCGAGTTTGAGTTTTTTGGTGACCGCCGCAGCCGCGCCAAGCGCGACAAATGGATCGTGCGTATGCCAGTACTCCTTGGGCAGTTCGGCGCCGCCGGGCCACGGCGTTTTGCGCGAGGCGGGGATGTGCGTGTGCTCGGGAAAGAAGATCGACTCGAAGCCGCGTTCCTCAGCCGCGAGCGCAAGTTCGATCGGTTGGATTGCGTAATCGGTCGGGAACATCGAGATTCCAAATTCGGCCATGGCGATTCCTCCTGATTAACTGGGGCCGACGACGTTTGATTTGCGCGCGGCACAATTTTTCATAGCACAACTGATCGGCGAAGTGTCTGCACGAGTCCTAGTTCTGATGCGCCGGCGGCGTCGGGCCGACGACACGAATTTTTGCAGTCGAGCCGGGAATTTTTTCGCCGGTCATCGGCTCGAAGCGCCCGCCCAGGTTGTCGGCCAGGAATTTCTCCATGCGAGCGGTGAAATCGAGCCGGTTCTCGGGCCGCACGAAGCCGTGACCTTCATCGGGATATAAAACATAGACCGCGCTCCCGTGATGCTTCGCGATCGCTTCGACGATCTGCTCCGCTTCGGCCTGCTTGACGCGCGGATCGTTGGCGCCCTGGCCTATCAGCAGCAGGATTTTTATTTTGTCGGCGGAGAATAGTGGCGATGCCGCGGTCAGCAGTTCCTTGTCCCTGGGATCGTTGGGGTTGCCGACCCTGGTGAAGAAAATCGAGCGCATCACTTCCCAGTACGGCGGAATCGAGGCCAACAGCGTGAACAAGTTCGACGGGCCGCATTCGTCGATCGCGCATCGATAGACGTCCGGGGTGAATGCCGCGCCGGCGAGAGCGGCGTAGCCGCCATATGAGCCGCCGAATATTGCGACGCGCTTTGGATCCGCGATTCCCGCATCCACCGCCCACTTCATGCCGTCAGTCAGATCGTTCTGCATCGCGAGGCCCCATTGGCGGTCGCCCGCGTGCAGATACTTCTTGCCGAATCCGGTCGAGCCGCGAAAATTTATCTGCAGCACCGCGTAGCCGCGATTCGCCAGAAGCTGGGTGTAGTGATTGAAGCCCCACGCGTCGCGCCCCCACGGTCCGCCATGCACCTCGAGCACCAGCGGGAGATTTTTCGCCGGCACGCCGACCGGAAGCGTGAGATAGCCGTTGAGCTTCAATCCGTCGCGGGCGGTGAACTGAACCGGTTTCATCGAAGCGAGCGGGGCGTCGTCGAGCTTGGGCTGGACGCTGAACAGAAGCGTCGCCTTCCGCGCCGCGCGATCCCAGGAATAGTAGCGGACCGGCGCGCGGTCGTTCTCGATTGAGACGAGCCAGGTCTTGTCGGCGAGGTCGCGGTCAACGACGGTGAAATCTCCGTCGCTGATTTTCGCGATTGCGTTGAAGTCCGGCTGAACCGACGGATCAATCACCGTCCAATGCTTACGGCCGGGGTCGAACGCCGCCGCCTGCACGATATGACGCGTGGGATGAATCATCGCGTCGCTCAAATCCGCGTCGTCACTGCGCGCGATAACCGTTTCCGTTCCCGACGCGATCTCGTGACGCACTAGTCGAGCCGTGTCGGTGCCGATCGAGGTGCTTAGAAACAGCGAGTGCCCGTCCTTGGTGAAATCCAGCGGCGCCAGGTTGTCTTCCAGCCCAGCTTTCATCAACGTGCGCCAGGGACTCGCCGCACTGTCGCGAACCCTGATCTCGGTGCCGCCGTCCGGCGTAGTGATTGTGGCCGCGCGCACGATCAGGTTGTCGTCGGCCAGCCATCCGCCGACATCGCCGGGGTTTTTGGTATCGAGCTCGACGGCGCCGGTGCGCAGGTCGATTCGATAGACGTCCATCAATTTGCGATCGCGCAGGTTGAGCGCAACCAGTATCCTCTCGGGAAAATTCGGGCTGGACGCGACCGACTCGGCGCGCACGCCTTGCCATGGGGTCAAGTCGCGGATGTTGTGCGAATCGAGATCGACGGCGAACAGGTGAAAGTTTTCGTCGCCGGCGGCGTCCTGCGCGTAGATGATCGTTTTCGAATCGTACGCCCATCCGTAGGATTGGATTCCACGACTCTTGTCCGCGGTGACGACGCGAGCGTCGTGATCTCCAATCGTCTGCACCCACACCTGCAGGACGGCGTGTTCATCGGGCGCCAGCCAGGCCAGCCGTTTAGCGTCGGGCGAGATATGAGGATTGGCGCGCTCGGGGTTCCCAAGCAGAGTGTCGCGCGGAATCAGCGGCGGCAATTGAGCAAAGCTTGGTGGGGCCGGAATGGTGGAGGTCATAATGAGGACGGCGATGGTCAGCGAAAACTTCCGCGCGAATTCGAACATCGATCATAAGGATGACAGAAAAAATCGCGGAGAGAAGGATGCGAGCCGGCGGCTTTGGTTCCGTCGCCCTCGTGGGGAGAGGGAACCAGAAGGAGCGCCAACGCTGAGAATAGCGAAACTGCTACGCGCCCGACTTCAAGACCTGGCCTGGCAGGTAGCCCGAATGGTTTCCGTTTTTGTAGAGGATGTCGCCGTTTACGATCGTGTACTCGATGCCTTCCGCCGGCATCACGAGCCTGCGGCCACCCCCCGGCAAATCGCTCTGCATGCGCGCGCGCTTGGCGGAGCCTACCCTGCGCTCGTCGAAAATCGCGACGTCGGCGGGCAGCCCGACCTTGAGGCGTCCCCGGTCTTTGATTCCGAAGAAGTCGGCCGGCTCCGACGTGATCCGCTTGATCGCATTCTCCAGCGTCAGCGCCTGCCGCTCGCGCACCCAGGTGCCGAGCAAATACGTGCAGTAGCCCGCGTCGCACAACATGTTTACGTGCGCGCCGCCGTCGGACAAGCCGATCATCGTGCGCGGGTCCTTGATCAGCCGCTGAATTCCTTCCTCGTGATACTGCTGCATTGTGTACTGAATATTGAGATCGTCATCGAGCGCGAGGTCGAAGAACGTATCGAGCGGGTCTTCGTGCCGCTGTTCGGCGATTTCGCCAACCGTCTTGCGCTCATATTGTTTCAGCGTTGGATTCGCGACCTCGAGCACCTCGACCCGATTCCATTTGCCCTGGAACAGATGCGGCCGCTTGAGTTCCTCGCGAAAGGCTCCGCGAAAAGCCGGGTCGCGGTAAAACGCCTTCTGCTTCTCGTGCGGCTGATTGAAGACCGGCCCCCACATCTCCATGTCGGCGAACGAAAATGGATTGCGCAAATCCATCTGCACGACAAACGGCTTGCACAGCACTTGCGGCACACCGCCGCGCTTGATCAGCGGCTCGAGGCGTCGAAGCGTATCGGCGCTGGCCTCGGGATTGTCGGGACGACTCGCCATCGCGAGCCAGGTGACGGGGCGCCGGCTCTCGTCGAGCAGAAATTCCAGCAGTCCCTGCTCGTCCTCCGACATCCGCCCCGAGCGCCGCGTGAGCGCTACTTCAATCGCGCCACGGCCAGCGTCGCGCAGCACGTTGGCATAGGCTTTCAGCTCATTGCTCGACGCCAGCCGGCATGCGAGCGGGCGTCCCTGGTAGCCGATATGCTGCGGCAGAGTCGTCGTGGAAAATCCGAACGCGCCCGCGTCGACCGCCTCGCGCAGCAAGCCCGCGATCCGCGCGGTTTCATCGGAGGTGGCCTCGCGCTCCATCGACTCTTCGCCCATCACGTAGTGCCGAAATGGAGTCAGCGGGGCCAGGAACGCGAGATTGATTCCCGCGCCGCGACGTTCTGCCGCCGCGATGAACTCCGGAAAGGTTTCCCATTCCCAGGTGATTCCCTTCGACAGCGCCTCGAACGGAATCGCCTCGACGTTCACCAGGTCCCACGCCGCGACCTCGCGCGCAGCCGGCTTGCACGGAGCGATGCCTACTCCGCAATTTCCCATCACGACGGTGGTAACGCCGTGCCACGAAGTGCAACTGACCAATGGATCCCAGCAGATCTGCGCATCGTAATGAGTATGCGGATCGACGAAGCCGGGCGACACGATCAGGTCGGACGCGTCGATCGTTTCCGAGGCGCCGTCGGTGACTTTCCCGATCTCGGCGACCTTGCCGTCTTTGACCGCGACGTCGGCGCGTCGTCGGAATGCGCCGGTACCGTCGATAATCGTGCCGTTTTTGATGATCAGATCATAAGTCATTGCACATCCCTCCGGGATGCGATTCGGGCCAACGCGCCTTAACGTCCGGTATCGCAGGAAAGGCCGTCGCAGCGCAAGGATCGTGATCAAGGCGCGCGTTCTCTAAAGCACAATGCCGGCGCTAATTTCGGTTTTGCTATCTAATAGTCATGACGAATAAACAAATAGTCGGGAGTGGAACCCTTTCAGCTCGCTGTCGCTCGCAGTCGATTCTCGAACCTAGTCGCAACAACTATCGTCTTATATGATTCGGTTCGCGGGCGGCATTTTTTTGGGGCGACGAAAACAGGAGATTAGTCAGATGAAGGTGGTTGTCGATCTGATGCTGTGCGAAGGAAACATGAAATGCCAGGAGGCCGCGCCGGAGGTGTTCGAGGTGCGCGACGACGACAAGAGCCATCTGTTGATGGACAATCCGCCTGAGCGGATGCGTGACAAGCTCAAGCTCGCGGCGCGCCTGTGCCCCCGCCAGGCAATCACGGTGAGCGACGACTAGATGACTCAAATCGCGCGACAGGTCACAATGAGCGATCGAGAAGGAAATCCCGGCATCGTGGAGACGCTCCAAAATGGAAAATGAACAGCCACTTTCGCTCGAATCGGTGAACATCATCGGACCCGACCATTACATGAAGAATGGCTATCCGCATCGCGAGTGGACCTACCTGCGCGCGCACAAGCCGGTTTTTTGGTGCGAGCATCCGAAGACCGATCCGTTTTGGGCGATCACCAAGCACGCCGATATCATCCAGATTTCCAAGCAGCCGCGCCTGTTCCTGAACGGCCCGCGCTTGCTGGTATTCGTCAACGAGGACGGCCTCGAGGACAGCCCAACCCCACCGTTTCGCCATCTGCTGGATATGGATCCGCCCGATCACGGCGAATATCGCGCCGTAGTCAGCCGGCATTTTACGCCGCGCGGCGTCAGTCCGCTCGGGCCCGAAATTGAGAACATCACGCGCGAGGTGCTCGACGATGTGACCGGGCGTGAGGTTTGCGATTTCGTCACCGACGTATCGTCAAAGATTCCGCTCGCCGTCATAGCAGAGCTGCTCGGCGTCCCGCACAAGGATTGGGAACAGCTCTTCCGATGGACTAACGAGACGATCGGCGGCGGCGACCCCGAGTTCCAGGCCGGCACGACCGCGCAGGAGACGATGGACCGGTCGCGGCTGGGCCTGTTCCAGTATTTCAGCGACATGGTCGCCGAGCGGATGAAGCATCCGACCAACGACATCACCAGTATCGTCGCCAACGGCAAAGTGAACGGCGAGCCGATCCCGCAGTTCGAGATGCTGTCGTACTATTTTCTGCTGGTGGTCGCGGGCAACGAGACCACGCGCAACGCGACGACGGGAGGACTCCAGGCCTTTATCGACAATCCGGGCGAATGGCAAAAGCTCAAGCGCAATCCCCAGCTGATCGACTCGGCGGTCGAGGAGATCGTGCGATGGACGACGCCAGTGATCCAGTTTGCGCGTACCGCGACTGAAGATACCGTCATTCGCGGCCAGAAAATCAAAGCCGGCGAATCGGTCTGCCTGTTCTATCCATCGGCGAATCGCGACGAAGAAGTTTTCGATGATCCTTTCAAGTTCGATATCAGCCGCAATCCGAATCCGCATATCGCCTTCGGCATCGGCGAGCACTTCTGTCTCGGCGCGAACCTGGCGCGGCTCGAGCTGAAAATTATTTTCAGTGAACTGGCCAAACGACTCGATTACGTCGAACCTGCGGGTTCGTTGGAGCGGCTGCGATCGAGCTTCGTCGGCGGCATCAAGCACATGCCGATTCGCCTTAAGATGAAGCCGGCTGCCAAAGCCGCCTGAGGAGGCACCTGCAATGATTGCTCCGCGCAAATCTGCGGATCGCGGACGTACGAAAATCGACTGGCTCGACAGCCGCCACACATTTTCGTTTGGCGACTATTACGACCCCAGCGAGATGGGATTTCGTACGTTGCGCGTTATCAACGAGGATCGCGTTCGCCCCGGCGCCGGATTCCCGACGCACGGGCATCGCGACATGGAGATCATCACCTACATTCTTGAAGGTGCGCTCGAACACAAGGACAGCCTCGGCACCGGATCGATCATTCGCCCGGGCGAAGCGCAGCGGATGAGCGCGGGCACGGGAATCACCCACAGCGAATTCAACCATTCGAAAACCGAGCCGGTTCACTTTCTGCAAATCTGGATCATGCCCGCAAAGGCCGGCATCGCTCCCGGTTACGAGCAGAAGACTATCGACGACGCTAAAGCGCACGGCGGCTTCGCGCCGGTAGGTACGCCAGATGGCGGCGGTCAGTCGGTGAAGATTCACCAGGACGCCGCGCTCTCGGTCGCAAAGCTCGAGCGCGGTCAGACTGTCACGGTCGATCTTAAAAAGGGCCGTCACGGATGGGTGCAGGTCGCGCGCGGCGCGGTGACGGTGAATGGCACGGCGCTCGCGGAAGGCGACGGCGCCGCAATCAGCAACGAAGAGAAAGTTACGATGGCGGCGAGTGCTCCAGCCGAGGTTCTGTTCTTCGACCTCGCTTGAGTATCGTACGTCGCCCGTTCAGAGCGTCGCCTCAGATTCGTACCCGGAGCCCTTCGGGAGGGAACTCGTAACGATTGCCGCTCGCGTCTGCAAAACTGACTTTCCAATCGTCCAGCGATTTCGCAAAGGCTCTAGCTGGTGACATCGCCAAATTGAAGAAAATTTCCTTAGTTGATCGTCCTCCCGATATGACGGGATCAGAAGGACCGCTATCTGAATTGTCTTCAAATACCTGTATGGAATCGAAAGAATGTCCATCAACGCGCACAGACCATTCGCCGATCACGCTGGTAGGCCCGCTATTCCACAGGGTGACCTTCACATAGAAGCGCGCTTTTTCGATGCTCGTGACGCGGTTATCGTTTCCGACGACCGTGGAGAGCAGGCTCTCATGTATCGTCCACCTAAAGAGAGGTAACGAAGAGATCGCATTCTCAAGCACTAGTCGCTCGTTATTGCCGTATTCTTCGCTCCATGCGCGATAACCCGCGTAAAGGAAAAATACCGCTAAACCGAAGCCCCAGAGTGCCATGCGCTGCTGCGGATCGATGTGAATCGCAGCGAGAACTTTTCCTTGAACTTCAGGGGCGCTATGACGGTATAAATCGAGTACACCGTGGCAATCCAGAAGGGCCGTAGCATTCCACCCGTGGCCTACTAGCAGCCCTCCAAACTTGTACAAGCGTGAAAGGGACAATCTGGTATTCTCCGACCCCACAGCAGAGAACATGCCTGACACTCGCTGCTAGTCAAGCTCGGCATAATCGCCTTCAGTTACGGGAGAGGCGCCCCAGACGCAACGCGGACGGTAGGTGAGGGTTCTGCGATTCGACCAACAACTGAGGTGAGGAATCCTCCCAGCACTACCCCTTCGTCGACGCGCGTAGGCGCGCCAAATCGTACTCGCGTAGCTGCTCGATCCGGTCCACCGTGACGTCGGGCGTCATGTACTTCGCGACCTCCTTCGCGTCGGCCGCATAATGTCCCTGCTTGGGGAACACCGTCGTCACGTGCGCGCCCCACGTCTTCTTCACCGCGTCGAGAATCCGCACCTTGTCATCGATCAGCACGTAGTGGTCCGCGGGATAACGCGCCTTCACGTCGTCGAGTTCGTGCTCCTTGTGGATGTAAATCATCACCTTGCCATCGACGGCCTGGCGCAGTCCCGAACGCTCGACCTTGAGCGGCTGAAAAATCATGTCGCCGTCGGACAGGATCGCCGTCTCGCCGTATTGCTGGTACTGCTCGATCACGTCAAGCGAGCAGGGGAACAGCCGGTTCGCGAAATGGTAGTTCATAAGGAAGTACGATACTGCGATAATTCCGAAGTCGCGCGGATGATTGACCCGGTAGCGTTGCAGCGCGCCGAGGTAGTCCGCATAGCCGAGCTCGGTGCGCAGCTCCTCGAAATAATCCCAGTAGCGCTGTTGCTGGTCGTTGCCGATGTCGCGCTCGAGATTGCTCTTCATGTCGGCGACGATGTGGTCGTTGTCGATCAGGGTGTTATCGACGTCAAACAAAAAAACAACGTGTTCTGCGGCCATCGGTGTGAAACCTCCGCCGACAATGATTGCGATTCTAACGCACTGAGGGAATCGGGGTGGCGCCGTGCGCGCTCGATTGGTAGCACGCCTCGACCACGGCCATCGTGTGGAGCGCGTCCTCGACGCTTGAAACCAGTTTCGAATCCTCGCCGGCGACAAAGCGCTGCAGGTTCGACATGGGACCCTCGAACGCCTCGAGAAACCACGAACCGCGTAAAGGAAGATCGCACCAGCCGCTCGAATTTTCGGTCGCAATTTCGAGCGTGTCTGGCTCGCTCGCTGGATAGTTGAGATTCACGCCCATCTTCGCGATCGCGGCGCCGCGCGTGCCCTCGATTTTCAGCTGCGACATACCGTGGCGCCCGCCGAACGTATGCGCATGATTCATCGTCAGGCTGCATCGAATCGTATCACCGTAGTCGAGCACGATGCTGGTACGGGTGTCGGAATAATCCGGCATCGCGGGATGGCTCACTCCCTTGCAATATACGCCGCGCGGTTCGCCGATCAGCGACCGAATCAAATCGAGATAGTGAATCGAATGCATCAGCACCTCGAGTCGCGGAACGCCCTTGAGGAACGCCCAGTAGTTCCACGGCGTATGAAGATTGATTCGCACCTCGAGGTCGAGGACGTCGCCGAAGACGCCGCGCCCGAGCGCGTCGCTGATCGCAAGCATATTGGGCGCGAAGCGGAGTTGAAAATTCACCGCGGCACCTAGCTTTCGCTCACGGCAAATCGCAACTATCCGGCGCGCGTCGGCAAGGTCACGGCCGAGCGGCTTTTGAATCAGTACTGCGGCGCCGGAAGGAAGACGCTCGAGCACGCTCGCGATATTTTCAGGCGGGATCGCGACGTCGAAAATCACATCGCGCATCGACGCGGCCTCATCGATCGACTCGAACACGCGCGGAATCGCGAATGCCGCTGCGCGCTCCGCACTTGCCTTCGGGTTCACGTCGAAAATCCCCGCGACCGGAAAGCCGAGACGTTTATATACCGGTAGATGCGCGTCGCGAACGATGCTCCCCGCGCCGATCACGACGATCGGTTTCGGCGCCGACGGACGCGGCCATGACTGGCGCAGATCGCGAATCGGAGCGGGAATTTGAGTCGTCATCGTCAGCCGCGCGATGCTACCATGCCGCACAGAGGAAGCGATCATGGCGCGCACGATCACCGGGCTCACCGTCCGCGATATCCGAACCCCAACTTCGCGAACGCTCGCGGGCTCCGACGCCGTACACACAGATCCCGACTATTCCGCAACTTATGTTGTCCTGACCACCGACGCGCGCGATGGTCTCGAAGGACACGGCATAACGTTCACGCTCGGCCGAGGCAACGAAGTAGTGGTGGCGGCAGTCCGCGCCTTGCAGCATCTGATCGTGGGATCGAAATACGACGACATCGTCGCCGACCTCGGCGGCTTCTGGCAGCGCCTTACGTTCGAGAGCCAGCTCAGGTGGATCGGTCCGGAGAAGGGTGCAATCCATCTCGCGACCGCCGCGATCATAAACGCGGTCTGGGATTTGTACGCGAAAATCGAGCGCAAGCCGGTGTGGAAACTGGTCGCCGACATGACGCCCGAGCAGTTCGTCTCATGCATTGATTTTCGCTATCTGACCGACGCGCTGAACCGCGACGACGCGCTCGAAATACTGCGCGCTAAATTCGCGACGCGCGGCGAGCGCGAGGCGCAGATGCGGAAAGAGGGCTACCCGGCGTACATCACGTCGGCTGGATGGATGGGCTATTCCGACGACAAAGTTCGACAACTGTGCCGCGAGGCGATCGCCGCGGGATGGACCCGGTTTAAAATAAAAGTTGGGCGCGATTCGGACGCCAACGTCCATCGCGCGGCGCTGGTGCGCGAGGAAATCGGACCGCGCGGCGTCATGATGATGGATGCGAATCAGGCCTGGGATGTCGGCGAGGCGATCGAGTTCATGCGTCCACTCGCGCGCTTCAATCCATTGTGGATCGAAGAGCCGACGAGCCCTGACGACGTCCTCGGCCACGCGACGATTCGCCGCGCGATTAAGCCGATCGGGGTCGCGACGGGCGAGCACGCGGCTAATCGCGTAGTGTTTAAGCAGCTTATGCAGGCCGGCGCGATCGATTTCTGCCAGTTCGACAATTGCCGCCTCGGCGGACTCAGCGAGGCGCTCGCCGTGCTGCTGCTCGCGGCGAAGTTCGGTGTGCCGGTATGTCCGCACGCAGGCGGAATCGGGCTGTGCGAGTATGGCCAGCATGTCTCGCTGATCGATTACATCTGCATCAGCGGCTCGCTCGACAATCGCACGATCGAATTCGCCGATCACCTGCACGAGCATTTCAAAAATCCGGTAGTGATGCGCAGAGACCGCTACATGCCGCCGACCGCACCCGGATTCAGTATCGAGATGCTCCCCGCGTCGCTCGATGCGTTCGAGTATCCGACCGGCGGAGAATGGAAAAAGAAATGAGCCACCGAATCAAACCATCGTTGTTCGTCCTGCTTGCTCTTTCGATCGTCGCGATCTCACCGATCAACTCGGCGGCACAGGATGACGCCGGCACGACCGCCGCACTCAAAGCAGCGATCGCAGGACCGCAGCGTTCCGACGCCAACAAGGCTCGCGACAAATATCGCCATCCTCTCGAAACGCTGACCTTCTTCGGCATCAAATCGGACATGACCGTGGTCGAGATCTCGCCCGGAACCGGTTGGTATACGGAGATTCTCGCGCCGTTTCTCAAAGACCACGGCAAGCTCTACGAGGCGGTCGGAGGAGGAGCCGGAGCGAAGGCGTTCGAACAGAAGCTGAAGGCCGATCCCGCGGTTTATAGTCAGGTCCTCGTCACGACGCTACAGCCTCCGGCCGAAACCGAAATCGCACCCGCGGGCAGCGCTGACATGGTCCTGACGTTTCGCAACGTGCACGACTGGCTTCCGCGAGGCACCACCGACGACTACTTCAAGGCCTTTTACCGCGCACTGAAGCCCGGCGGAATCCTGGGAGTTACCGACCATCGCGCCGATCCATCGCAGCCGCAGGATCCGAAGGCCAAGAATGGATATGTGCGGCACGACTATATGATCAAAGTGGCGGAGCAGGCGGGATTCAAGCTGGCGGGCACATCGGAAATCAATGCGAATCCCAAGGACCCCCGCGATCAGCCGGTATGGAATCTTCCGCCAACCTTGCGCCAGGGAGATAAGGATCGCGACAAATACCTGGCGATCGGCGAAAGTGACCGCATGACTCTCAAGTTCATCAAGCCCGCGACTGAAGCCCATTGAGCGCGCTAACGCGGCCGAGTGTTGCTCCGCGAATCATGCGACAGCGTCGAGCCCGTTTCTGGCGACCAGAGCGAGGAGTTTGAGAGACGCACCTTGCGGGTGTTTCTTGCCGCGCTCCCACTGGCTGATAATACCGGTCGTCACGTTCAGATAACGCGCGAATACGGCTTGGCTCGCTCCTTCCCTAAGGCGCAGATCGCGGATTTGCTTCGGCTTCAGACGAGGTATGGGCGTCAGACACATCGCGTCGAACTTGCGCATCGTCATCTTATTCATCAAGCCGGCGGCGTGGAGGCCTTCAGCCGTTTCGTGAATCGAGCCCATCAGAGGACTACGATACTGCTTTGTCTTTTTCATGGCGCGTTACCTCAATCAGCGTTCCCGACTCAATCGCCTTAGCAATATCCCGGTCGTCGTAAGACAACATCTGCGACGCGAGCAATTTGAGCGCTGCTAGTTCGTGGTATCCAATATTGTCTCGATCTTTCTTCGCAAAGCCGTGAACAAAAAATGCTAGCGCATGTGCTTTGTACAAAATGATGGTGCGGAAGCCACCAGACTTTCCTTCTCCCGCCCGAGCAACGCGCTGTTTGATGACGCCTCCTCCGAGCTTGGCGCCGATCAATCCGCGTTCCGCATCGGCCACGGCGCTACGCAGCGTCGCGTCATCGAGGTCTGCCTTTTTGGCGAAGCGCGTAAAGGATTTATTTCTGAATATACGCACTCCGTCCCCGACCGCCCGTCACACCGCACATAGGATATATAACACCTAGTGTTATATATCTCAACACGGGCTTTCGATCGCGGTTTTCCTGCCAGCTGCGCCCAAACTTGATGCGCGAGTCGTTGTGTGGCGGTTCAGAGGGTGAAGACCAGCTTCATTTCGGCCCACCACTCGCCGGGCTGCGCGCCCGGTACCGGTTCCTGCATCGAGGCCATCAGCTCCTGCCATTCGCGATTGCGTGGATTGCTGGCCTCGTAGCGCGCGAAGTCGCGATCGGGATCGAATGCGTCCGTCGTCTCCATGAACATGAAGAGCTGGCGGCCGAGCTTGAAGATCAGCATGCGCTCGATGCCGATGGACTTGAGCCCGCGCTCGACCTCCGGCCAAATCGCGCGATGGTGTTCGAGGTAGCGCTCGATGATCTGCGGGTCGTTCTTGAGGTTAATCGTGCGGCCGTACTGTTTCATCAGAATGCGAGCACGCCGCCGTCGATCGGATACGCCTGCCCGGTGATGAACGACGCCTCGTCCGAGCACAGGTAGAGTGCGAGCGCGGCGACTTCCTCGGGCGTGCCCATCCTGCCGAGCGGCTGATACTCCGAGAGCTGCTTGAACATCTCGGCTTCGCGTCCCGGATAAGTCGAGCGCAAATATCCGTCAACGAACGGCGTGTGAACCCGAGCGGGGCAGATGCAATTGCATCGGATGCCGCGCTTGACGTAGTCGACCGCGACCGAGCGCGTCATTGTCAGCACCGCGCCTTTGCTCATCGAGTATGCAAAGCGATCGGTAAGTCCGATAAGGGAGGCAATCGACGCGAGATTGAGAATCACGCCGCCGCCGCTCGCGAGCATCCGTCGCACGGCCGCGCGCGAACAGAGAAATATTCCCTTCACGTTGACCGAATAAATTCGGTCGAAGTCTTCTTCCGAGGTGTTCTCGACGGTGCCGATGTGTGCGATGCCGGCGTTGTTCACCAGTATGTCGACGCGGGATGCGTTGCGGTCGGAATCGATGCGCGCGAAGGCGGCTTCTACCGAGTCAGCGAGTGCGACGTCACATTCGAGCGCGGATGCCGTGCAGCCAGCCGCGCGAATGCCTTCGACGGCGGTGCGGGCAGCTTGGAGATCGCGATCGAGTGCGAAGACATGCGCTCCGTTGCGCGCGAACGTCGATGCGATCGCCAGGCCAATCCCCGAGCCGGCGCCGGTGACAACCGCAGTCTTTCCGTCGAGTCGAAACACGCGAGAACAGTAAAACAGGCGAGCGCTACCTGACAACCAGTTCGCTCAGGCCACTTCCGGCTCGCGCAACGCACGGTTGATTCGAGCCATCAACTCGCCCGAGTTGAACGGCTTGGTGACGTAGTCGTCGGCGCCGAGTGAGAAACCCTTGACGACTTCAGCCTCGTCGCGGTGCCCGCTCACCAGGATTACCGGCATGTTCCTGGTCGCGATATCGCCGCGCAGTGTGGTCAACGCCTCGAATCCATTCATACGCGGCATCGACACGTCGAGCAGAACCAGGTCGGGTCTCTTCTTGCGGGCAATTTCAACTGCTTCTTCGCCATTGCGCGCGATGTCACATTCGTAATTGAAGTGCTTCAGGATGGTTGAGATCATGACGATGGTGGTGGCGTCGTCGTCGGCCAGCACTACGCGCCGGTTTCCGTTGCGAACCGCGGTTTGAACGACAACTTCCGCAATCTCGAAGAGTC
Source organism: uncultured delta proteobacterium (assembly GCA_963850125.1). Taxonomy (GTDB): domain Bacteria; phylum Desulfobacterota; class Binatia; order Binatales; family Binataceae; genus Binatus. Next base: position 88,364 of record CAWKKB010000012.1, read on the forward strand.
TCAAGACGCGGTATGCCCTGAGCAACAAATCCTCGGGCTGACACGGCCGCAAAACGAATTCGCGGTTAGGGTCGGCGACGGCGGCGAACCGGGTTAGCAGTTCCTCGAACGAGCCGATGATCACCGCCGGCTTGCGGCTGCGGCCGATCATTTCGATTGGGGCCAACTGATCGCCGACGGCGGGGGCGGATGCGTTAACGAAGCAGGCATCGAAGGCGGAAAAAGATTGGAGCCCCGGAATGCTCGGTGCGCCTCCGACTACGTGGCCGATTCCGCGGACGGTCGCCAGCGCCGACATGATCGAATCCGCCTCGGGCGACGCAAATCCCATCAGGGCGAATCTTTTGCCCGCCAAACACTTTTGAATGATCTGGTCCATCAGGGACGCAGCCCTCCTTTGAATGCGAAAATGCCGGAACCGGCCAGTCCGCCAAGTCTATTGCGCTCGCCAGCGGCACTGACCTTGACTGCGATACGCAACGTTCGTGCCTTGCGGCGATGACAAGCAAGGCCTCAAATTGCGTGGACCAGCGGCCAGCCCGCATCGGAGAACATGCGGTATCAGGACACCGGCTCAAGGAGTGACCGAATCAGGACATCCATGTCGCTCTTTGGGACATGTGCCGGCATTCCGATCGGACTAGCGAAGTGCGGCAGCCTCGGCCCGGGTTTGAAATACGAATCGCTTTTCGCATCGGGGACGTGTAGAGCAGTGGCTGTTCGCTGTCGGTACGCTATGGCTCACGCTGAACATGATCGTCGGGTCGAGGAAGTTGGCTCACTGGAAACCGGCGCGCAATCGCGGCTGGCGGATGCAGCGCTGTCAAAAGCGCGGCGCCGGCTCATACCGTTTTTGTTCGTGCTCTACCTGGTGGCGTATCTCGATCGCATCAACGTCGGATTCGCGTCGTTGCAGATGAATCGCGAGCTTGGACTGAGCGAGTCGGTTTTCGGCCTCGGCGCGGGACTGTTCTTCCTCGGCTATTCAATCTTCGAAGTGCCGAGCAATTTGATCCTCGAGCGGGTCGGCGCGCGTCTGTGGATCGCGCGAATCATGATCAGCTGGGGTGTGGTTGCGATGGCGATGATCGCGGTGCGCGGCGCGGCGTCGTTCTTTGCGATCCGGTTTATCCTGGGACTGGCCGAGGCGGGATTCTTTCCCGGCGTGATTCTCTATCTCACCTTCTGGTTCCCCGCGCGGGAGCAAGCGCGAGCAGTCGCACTATTCATGACGGCGACCGCGCTGGCCGGCCTGATTGCAGGTCCCGTGTCGGGTGCGTTGCTCGAATTGCACGGGTTAGCAGGACTCTCCGGGTGGCAGTGGCTATTCATCCTCGAAGGCCTGCCTGCGGTGATTCTTGGAGTGTTGGTATTGCGCTATCTTCCCGACAGTCCGGATAAGGCCGCCTGGCTTGGGGTTGAGGAGCGCGCCGCACTATCGATGCGGCTCAAAATGGAGCGTGGACGCAGTACTCAGAAACGGCAGCGGAGTTTTCGCGAAGCGATTAGCAACTCGACGGTCTGGATACTCTCGCTTGTCTATTTTGCAATAGTATTTGGACTCTACGGAGTGACCTTCTGGCTACCGCAGATCATCCAGAGCTTCGGTAATCGCAGCGACTTCGGAATCGGGATGCTGTCGGCGGTCCCGTTTTTCGGCGCCGCGATCGCGATGGTGTTCGTAGGCCGGGCGTCGGACTTAAGCGGTGAGCGCCGATGGCATCTCGCGGTCTGCGCAGTGGTCGGAGCCATCGGCCTGATGCTCGCATCGATGACTCGCACGCCGCTACTGTCATTGGGAGCGCTCTCGATTGCGGCGGCGGGAATCTGGGGAACCTTCGGCCCATTCTGGGCGATGCCGCCGGAGTTTCTCAGCGGCACCGCCGCCGCGGGCGCAATCGCGCTTATCAACTCGATCGGAAACCTTGGCGGCTTCGCCGGTCCGTACGTCGTCGGGATGGTCAAACAAACGACGCATAGTTTCGCCGGCGGAATGCTCGTGATGGCGGCCTCGCTGGTCGCGGCCGGAATGATCGCCTTGACACTGCCGGTGGTGTTGCGCGAAACGGTTCAATCATGACCGGGACAACCAGCGTGCTGAGCCCTTCCGCGATATGGGTGCGGCTTGGGTTGGCTCGTCACAACTGGCCGGGCAGATTTACCGTTCTGCTTGTTTCGATTCTACTGTTGCTCGTTTCTCAGCCGATGTTCTCGGGTCACGCCTTCGCGCAGAATATTGCGACCGCGACGATTTCTCTCGTGCTGCTGGCTGCTCTTTACGCTTTTCGATCGACCAGGATCTACTTCGTCGTAGCTTTGATCCTGCTCGCCCCTTCGATCGGATGTCGCTTGATGCTGTTATTCACGTCGAATCCAACGGTGGAGATCGTCGGCGCCATTTCGTCATGCCTGTTTCTGGCCGTGACCGTGTTCGCCCTGGTATCGAGGCTGTTTATCGTGAAGAGCGTTACGCTCGACACTATCAGCGCGGCGATTTGCGCCTACCTGCTGATGGGCGTCACGTTTGCATACGGATTCGCAGTGATCGAACTGCGAGATCCCGGTGCGTTCAGCACCGCACTTTTTCAGAGGCCGGCAGGCCATATCGCGCCCTTGATAGGGTCGCTTCACAGCTTCATCTACTACAGTTTCGTGTGCTTGACGACGACCGGGTTTGGCGATATCTCGCCAATTTCGGAAGGCGCCCGCAGCCTCTCGGTAATGGAAGCGGTGTTCGGTCAGTTGTATGTGGCGATTCTTATCGCGCGGCTGGTCAGTCTCGAAGTCGCGCAATCGATGTTGAAGGAGCGGGAGTAAGATGTCTGGATTATATTTTGAGGAATTCGAAGTAGGCCAGGTATTCAAGCATGCGATCACGCGCACGATCACTGAAACCGACAACCTGATCTTCTGCGCGCTCACGCACAACCCCCAGCCGCTCCATCTCGACGCGGAATTCGCAAAGAGCACCGAGTTCGGCCAGCGTATCGTGAACAGCATCTTCACGCTCGGGCTGATGATCGGGGTGTCGGTCGGAGACACCACGCTCGGCACCACGATCGCCAACCTGGGCATGGCCGATACGCGCTTCGCGCATCCCGTGTTTATCGGCGACACGCTTCGCGCCGAGACCACGGTCACAGAGAAACGCGAGAGCCGGTCGCGGCCCGACTCGGGAATCGTCGTGTTCGACCATCGATGCTTCAATCAGCGCGCGGAGGAAGTCGCCTACTGCAAGCGGTCGGCGCTGATGCGCAAGAGGCCAGTCGCATGATTCTCCGATCGCTCCTGTTCGTGCCGGGCGACAGCGAACGCAAGCTCGCGAAGTCGGAATCCTCGCGCGCCGACGCGCTGGTGCTTGATCTCGAGGACGCGGTCGCTGCCGATCGCACCCAGACGGCGCGCACGATGGTGCTCGAGTATCTGCGCGCGCATCGCGATCGCTCGAAGACTCAGCTCTGGGTCCGAATCAATCCGCTGTCGACGCCGAAGGCGACACCGGATCTGGCCGCAATCGTCGCCGGCGCGCCCGACGGAATAATGCTGCCGAAAGTTGCCTCGGCCAACGATGTCGTGATGCTCGATCACTTCCTGTCCGCTCTGGAAGTTCGCGACGGCGTCGGGCAGGGATCGATCGCGATCATTCCTGTGGCGACCGAGACGCCGGCCGCAATGTTTGCATTGGGCGGGTTCGCCGGATGCAGTCCGCGGCTGTCCGGCATGACGTGGGGGGCAGAGGATCTCGCGGCCGCGGTGGGCGCGACTACCAATCGCGACGCGGCCGGCAACCTGGATTTCACCTATCAACTTGCGCGCTCGCTATGCCTGCTGGCGGCGGTTGCTGCCGACGTCCAGCCGATCGACACAGTGTCGGTAGACTTCAAGGACGCCGCCGCGCTCAAGCAGGAATCGGAGGCGGCGCGTCGCGCGGGTTTCACCGGCAAGATTGCGATTCATCCCGAACAGGTTGACGTCATCAACGCTGCGTTCACTCCCTCGCCTGAAGATGTTGCGTTCGCAAATCGAGTGATCGAAGCGTTCGCGTCGGGCGCCGGGACGGTCGCGCTGGACGGCAAGATGCTCGACATGCCTCATCTGAAGCAGGCGCGCCGAGTTCTCGCGCTCGCCGCGTCGCTAGGTTCGCGCTAGCGCTGTGATCGGCATCAATCTAGGTCTTCGAGCGCTCTCCAACCCTCCCTTTCGCCGCGCTCGTAAGGCGCGTCGAACATTCGCCAGAAACGCTTGTTCTCGGACAACGCGAGAACCTCCAGGTCGGTGTCGTCTTTGTTTGGCATCATCCTTAATTCCGTTGCCGTTAACGAATCAGTCTAAGCATCGTGAGCGGCTCACTCCATCGGCAGGCCGACGTAGTTCTCGGCCAGGGTCTGCGATGCTGCGCGCGAGCTCGTGACGTAGTCGAGTTCAGCTAGCTGGCGTCGCTGGTCGAAGGCGTTTTCGTTGGCGAACCGATGCAGCATCGAGGTCATCCACCATGAAAACCGCTGCACCTTCCACACCCGACGCAGACATATTTCCGAATACTTAGCTAATAGGTCCCGATTACCATTCGCGTAGTAGTCAGTCAGCGCGCGGGCCAGGACGCGGACGTCCGCGACCGCAAGGTTGAGCCCCTTGGCTCCCGTCGGCGGAACGATATGGGCCGCGTCACCGGCGAGGAAAAGCGTGCCGGATTGCATCGGCTCGACCACGAAGCTGCGCATCTCGGTGATTCCCTTTTGGATAACCGCGCCACGATTGAGTTTCCATTCCTTGCCAGCCGCGAGCCTTAGCTGGAGTTCGTCCCAGATCTTTTCGTCGGGCCATTTGTCGAGATCCTCGTCGGGTGCGCATTGCAGATAGAGCCGGGTGATCTCCGGCGAGCGCATGCTATGCAGCGCAAAGCCGCGCTCATGGTATGCGTAGATCAGTTCGTCCGATGATGGGCGCGCTTCGGCGAGAATACCCAGCCATGCGAATGGGTAGATGCGGTCGTACATGGTAAGTACGCCAGCCGGGATCGCAGGGCGGCATATCCCGTGAAAGCCGTCGCATCCCGCAATGAAATCGCACGACAGCTCATTGCGGCTGCCGTCCATCCGATAGCGAATCTTTGGCGTCGGTGTGTCGAAGTCTTGGATGCTGACGTCGGCTGCCTCGAAAATGATCTGACCTCCGGCGGCCAGCCGCGCCGCGATCAAATCCTTGATGACTTCGTGCTGAGCATAGATGGTAACCGTGCTGCCTCCAGTCAGGCCGCTCAGATCGATGCGATGGCCACGTCCGCCGAAGCGCAGCTCGATGCCGTGATGCGTCAATCCCAGGCGCATCAGCCGATCGCCGACGCCGGTTTGGTTGAGCAGATCGACGGTGCCTTGTTCGAGCAGGCCGGCGCGAACCCGCTCTTCAACGTATTGGCGGCTGCGAGCCTCGAGCACAACGGATTCGATGCCGGCAAGATGCAGCAGGTGCGACAGCATCAGGCCCGCGGGGCCCGCGCCGACGATCCCGACTTGTGTGCGATGATTCACGATAGACCAATGTCCGCGCGCAACCTAACCTCTGACCCCTTCTCATAGTGGGAAGGGGACCGGAATGGAAAGAGAACGATTTAATCATCAATAGTTAGGTAATCCTTATGACTCTTCGGTAAACGATTGTTGGCTGCGGTACGTAACATATAATAGGTTGCGATTTGCCTACGGGTGTTGGCTTGCGATGCGATTGGCTTGACTACGATCCGGTGGAGGCATCGATGACCAGAATCAAGGGTCTGCTGGCGGCGGTGGTGGGAACATTGCTCCTTACGCTAGCGACGCCCGCGTTCGCGCAGTATAAGCCGTGGCCATCGCCGTTACCTTCGGCGCCCAGGTGGGGCGACTACGACAGCGGACATACCTGGCGCGACGCCGCATGGTGGTGGCAATCGCAGCCCGCATGGGTCAAGCAGCATCACCCGGAATGGTGGGGCGACTTCGACAACGATCATATGTGGCACCCAGCCTGGTGGTGGTGGGATTCGCAGCCCACGTGGGTCCGCGAGCATCACCCGGAATGGTGGGGCGACTATTACCAGGGCCAATGGTATCCCGCGACCTGGTGGTTTCAATATCAGCCGGAATGGGCGCGCGAGCATCATCCGGAATGGTGGGGCGACGTCGACGAGAACACCTGGTATCCCGCGGGATGGTGGTGGCAACGCCGTCGCGACTGGGTATTGCAGAATCATCCTGAATGGTGGGGCGATGATTGGGACGACCTATGGTATCCCGCACCATGGTGGTGGCAGCTCCAGCCCGACTGGGTGATCGCGCATCATCCGGATTGGTGGGGTGACTATTACGAAGGCGTCTGGTACGCGGCGCCGTGGTGGTATCAGTACCATCCCGATTGGGTTCGCGAGCATCACCCCGATTGGTGGGGAGAGTTCGACGATAGTCACTATTGGCGCCCGGCCGGATGGTGGTGGCAGTATCACGCCGATTGGGCGCGCCAGAATCATCCGGATTGGTGGGGAGATTTTGACGACCAGCATATCTGGCGGCCCGCCGGATGGTGGTGGCAGAACAAGCCCGACTGGGTACGCGAGAATCATCCCGACTGGTGGGGCGACTTCGACGATCACAAGATTTGGCGTCCCGCGAGTTACTGGTGGGCGACGAAGCCGGACTGGGTGCGCGAAAATCATCCGAACTGGTGGGGCGACTTCGACGACAAGCACGTCTGGCATACCGACACCTGGTGGCATCAGCACGATGCTGCGTGGGCGAGCCAGCATCATCCCGAATGGAAGGGCGATTACGACGATAAGCACGTATGGCACGACGTCCACTGGTGGGCGCAAAAGGATCCGACCGTGGCCTTGCAGCGTCATCCCGATTGGAAGGACGAGATGCGCGAGTCAGTAGAGCGCGAGCATGGCGTGCAGCAGGCAGCTCTACAGCAGAAGCATAACGTCGAATTGCAGGAGCTCGAGCGCAAGAATCTCCAGCAGCAGCAGGAAACCGAGCGCAATCGCGCCGAACAATTGCGGCAGCTTCAGCAAAAGCATGATACGGAAACCCAGGCTTTTGAGCGTCAGCATCTGCAGGAAGAGCAGCAGCGTCAGAAGGCCGCGCAAAAAGCCGAAGACGAGGGCCCGGGCGCTCAATGGCAGAAAGTCGAGGAGAACCACGTCAAGCAATCGGCAGATCTCGTGCGGCGCCATCAGGACGAGACGCAGGCGTTCGCGCGCAAGCAGGCGGCCGATGAGCAGGCGGCACAGCGCCAGCATTTCGCGCAAGCGCAGGATCTACAGCATCAGCACGCGCAGGAAATGCAGTCCTTTGAGCGTCAGCACGAGCAGCAAGTTAAGGCGTTCGAGCCAGCGCGCGGCGGCGGTGGCGGCGGCGGACACGTCGAAGCACAGCACGGCGGCGGGGCTGGGGGACATGCAGAAGCACCGCATGGTGGCGGCGGGGGACATCACTAGAGCTGAAAGGCGGAGACAGGTTCGAGGGTTAATCGTGAATGCGCGAGCGATCGTGGCCCGTCGAGCGAAAGTACGACACGGCGCGGGATCTGTGATAGTTTCGGAACGCAAGAGGCGCAAGCATGGAAGTGTTTCCAGGCATTTCGATGGATCCCGCAATTCGCTTCGGAAAGCCATGCCTGGCGGGGACCCGAATCGATGTAGCGACGATTCTCGGCGATTTGGCATCCGGAGCTTCTGCTGAAGCTCTCGAGGCGGAGTACCGACTCTCTCATGAGCAAGTCACCGCGGCTCTCCGTTACGCCGCTCAGTAGCAGCGCATCTGCCGCCGGCCGTGGGAAGCTCGGATGAGAATCCTTCTCGATGAAAATTTCCCGCTAGCACTGCTGTGGAAGTTGCAGGAAGAGGGACATCAGGTCGATCACATCATCCTTCTCGGCCTGCGCGGCGCGCCAGATCGCGCGATCGTTGATCGGCTGAATTCCGAGGATGTTCTCCTATTGACGCAGGACCAGGAGTTCCTGGGGCCGGTCTCGCACTCGCTCGAGTGTCATAGTGTCGCGCGTAACCCAAAGTCAGCCGATATCAGCACGAGTCGAGATCTGGCTCAAGGCAATCCGCGAGTACTTCTCTCGCAACTGGCGCGAGACGGAGTTCGAGGTATTCGACGATGGAAGGCTACGCCCGTGGCAGAAAACCTGAACCGAAACGATCCGATGGGTCGCGATCGTCATTGCGGAATCCAGATGGGAGCGGTACTGAACAGGTGATCGACGATACCAATTTGGTAGGCGAGGAACAGGCCAAAGCCGAAACTCAACAGGCCTGAGCCGGTGACGAGGCCTTGATGGATCCATGACGCGCGCCGCGACGCGACCATGAATGGGGTCGCGATCGCGGTCGTGATGAGCCCCATCCCGATTACCGTGCCGGCGCAAAAAATCGCCAGGTAAAGCGTCGCCCACAGCGGATCCGGAATCGCGCTCAGGACCAGCAACGCGATCGCAGCGCTGCCGGCCAATCCATGCACCAGCCCCACTGCGAATGATCTCAGCATCGGACGGCGTGCTGCGAACGACGGCAATGCGTCGGCCGGGATGCGATGATCGCGATGCGCCGCCTCATTGTCATCCTCATGATCACCAGCGTGAACGTGCGGGTGGACATGGGTCGCGCCGTCGTGAGTGTGTGCGTGCGCGTGGACCAGGAGGTCGTCGGGTTGCGACGATTCTTCGCGCATTCGAGTCGCTCCTTTGCGGACCAGGCTTGCCGCTGCGCCGAGGCCGAGCAGAATCAGCACGACTGCCACCGCGAATTCCATCGCGAGTCCGAGCCGGGCCGGGATCGCAATTTTGAAGACGATAATCGCTGCGCCGACCATCAGCACAGTGATGGTGTGGCCGAGTCCCCATACAACGCCGATACGAGCGGCGACGGCGAGCCGGCGTTCGCGGCTGAGGATGGTAGTGACGGCGATGACGTGATCGGGATCGGTCGCATGGCGCATTCCGAGGATCAGTCCCAGGAGCGCAATTGCAAGTGGCGCTGCATTGGCAGGAATCATCAGGGCGGCTCCTTCAGCGACTAAGGCCAAATCGACAGTACACCTATTTATTTTCCAGGCGAAAGGCGCACCCACGGGTTCGCGCTTGACTCCGAAAACTCGTTCGGCCACAGATTCACCAAGAGGTCTCCCATGAGCAACAACAATATTGAACCTTTTCGAATCGCGGCGACCGACGCGCAGCTCGTCGACTTGAAGCGGCGGCTGCGCGAGACGCGATGGCCCGAGCGCGAGTGTGTCGACGATTGGTCGCAGGGGCTGCCGCTCGCATACGCGCAGGAAGTCGCCACTTACTGGCTCGAGAAGTACGACTGGCGCGCGCGCGAAGCTCGGCTCAACCGCTTCGCGCAATTCAAGACGACGATTGACGGAATCGGGATTCATTTCGTACACGTGCGATCGCCGCATGCCGACGCGCTCCCGCTCGTGATGACGCATGGATGGCCGGGGTCGATCGTTGAGTTTCAAAAAGTGATCGAGCCGCTGACGAATCCGACTGCTCATGGCGGCGATGCGGCCGACGCGTTTCACGTCGTTTGTCCTTCTCTGCCGGGCTACGGTTTTTCGGACAAACCTACGAGCAACGGATGGAACGTTCAGCGTATCGCGCGAGCATGGGCGCAGTTGATGCCGCGGCTTGGCTACAAGAGATATGGCGCTCAAGGCGGCGATTGGGGATCTATCGTCACGACTTGCATCGGAATCCAGGACCCCGCCAATTGCGTCGGAATCCACCTGAACATGCCGATCGCGATGCCCGATCCGGCGACGATGAACGATCTCACTGAAAAAGAGAAGTCGGCAATCGCCGGCATGCAGCACTACAACGATGAGGATTCGGGATATTCCAAGCAGCAGAGCACGCGGCCGCAGACGGTGAGCTACGGGCTCAGTGATTCTCCCGCCGGGCAGCTGACCTGGATACTGGAAAAGTTCTGGTCGTGGACCGACTGCGATGGCCATCCGGAGAAGGTGCTGACGCGGGACGAATTGCTCGACAACGTGATGCTCTACTGGCTGCCGGCCAACGCTGCGTCTTCGGCGCGCCTTTACTGGGAGAGCTTTCGCCGCCCGGTAACGGAGCCGGTCACGCTCCCGGTCGGCTGTTCGATTTTCCCGAAAGAAATATTCCGCACCTCGCGACGATGGGCCGAAAAGAGATTCAGTAACCTGGTGTATTTCAACGAACTGACCAAGGGCGGACATTTCGCCGCCTTCGAGCAGCCCGATACATTTGTCCGCGAAGTGCGCAATTGTTTCAGGCAGATGCGATAGAGCAAGACGCAAAATTCAGGGTCGTCCGGGAATCGGGCGCGGCGGTTTCGGACTAGTGTCGAATAACCTAATTCGATAAATCTGGAATAGAAGTCCCTGCCGTCCGCGGAAGTTGCGCTTGAACCGATCTACCCCACCTTTCCATGTAGAAGCACATCTTGCAGCCATCATCGCATCCTCCGATGACGTGATTGTCAGCAAGACTCTCGAGGGCACGATCACTTCGTGGAATCCCGCCGCCGAGCGCATCCTCGGCTATACGGCGGCTGAGGCAATCGGACAGAACATCCGGCTAATCATCCCGCCCGATCGATGGTCTGAAGAAGATGACGTCCTCGCTCGCATCGGGCGCGGCGAAAGAGTCGATCACTTTGAGACAGTGCGACGCGCCAAAGACGGTCATATGCTGAACATCTCACTCACCGTCTCGCCGATCAGGGATCGGACTGGGAAGATCGTCGGCGCCTCGAAAGTTGCGCGCGACATAACGGACCGCAAGCGGGCCGAACAAGAGCTCGAACGCCTGCTGGCATCGGAGAAGGAATCTCGACGGCAGGCTGAAGAGGCAAGCCGTCTCAAGGATGAGTTCCTGGCGGTCGTGTCGCACGAGCTCCGCACGCCACTGAACGCGATTACTGGCTGGGCGTCGCTGCTGCTGATGCGACCGCTGGATGATCGAACGAAGCATGCGATTGAGACGATCCAGCGCAACGCGCAGACGCAGACCCAACTCATCGCGGATCTGCTCGACGTCTCGCGAATTGTTACAGGTCAGCTCCGCCTCAACGTCCGCAGCTTTCAGCTCATTCCCGTAATCGAGGCGGCGATCGAAGTAGTGCGGCCAGGCATAGACGCGAAGTCCATTCGTCTTGAGACGATTTTCGATCCATCAGCTGGCCCGATTGCTGGCGATCCCGACCGCATGCAGCAGATTTTCTGGAACCTACTGTCCAACGCGGTGAAGTTCACGCCGCGGGGTGGCCGAATTCAAGTCCGCTTGCAGCGAACAAACTCTCACGTCGAAGTCGTCGTCTCAGACACAGGTAAGGGAATCGATCCGAAACTGCTGCCTTTCGTCTTCGATCGCTTCCGCCAGGGCGACAGCAGCACAACTCGGGAACATGGCGGACTCGGCTTGGGCCTGGCGATCGTGCGTCACCTGGTCGAGCTCCATGGCGGCGTGGTCAATGCCTACAGCGGGGGAGAGGGTAAAGGCAGCGAATTCATTGTCCAGGTGCCGACGCTTATTTCGGCGCGGGCACCGGAGCCTGGCGAAGAACGGGTACATCCGAGCGTCGGTGGAAACGTGGCCGGACGCATTCCCGCGCTGGCAGGTTTGCGCGTGCTGGTAGTAGATGATGAACGGGACGCGAGAGAGATCGTTGCGGTGATTCTTGGTGAAGCCGGCGCTGAAATAATCACCGCGTCAACCGCTCGCGAGGCCCTGGATCTGATCGAACAATTTAAGCCCGATATACTCATCACGGACATCGGGATGCCGGGTGAGAGCGGGTACGACCTCATACGCATGGTGCGGCAGTTGCCCGCGGACAAAGGCGGCGGGATTCCCGCTATCGCTCTCACCGCTTACGCGCGCATGCAGGATCGTCTCCAAATACTGTCCGCGGGTTTCCAGATGCACGTCCCGAAGCCGATCGAGCCGATTGAGCTCGCTACGGTCGTCGCCAGCCTGGCGAAAAGACTCTGACCCCTTCACCGTTTCGGTGCGGGGGACGTAATCAGGAACAGGCCCGGGTCTTTATCAGGAACGTGCCCGGGTCTTGGCAGCTTTTCTTGCGGAGGCGCTCCGATCCTTCCTGGTTCGCTTCGACGCGCTGGACTTGGTCTGCCGGGACAATGCTTTGGAAGAGGCTGACTGGCGTCCCTCTCTCTTGAGCGCGTTCATCGTAGCCCGCGATCGTTTTTTCGAGGGCTTGTGGGGATGGCGGCCTTGCTCGGAATCGGCCTTGGCTTTTTTGCGCGTGCTCTTGCTGGTCCGGGCAGGATCGGGTTGCGCCAGCTTCACGCCTGCGCGCCCGCCTTGGACAGTCCGATCGCAATCGCCTGCTTGGCAGAACGCGCGCCATGCTTTCCCTCGCGCACATGATGAATTTCTTCGCGCACGAATTCGCCCGCCTGGACGGAAGGAGATTTGCCTTCGGCCTCGTCTTCGTGCGCCCTTCTGAGAGTTTCTTGTTCTGGCATTTTCGCCTCACCGGTTGAGTGATGATTTAGCGAAGAAAAGGGCAACTCTTATGCCATCGTGGCTTGCCGATGAGCTCAGGGCAGACCCGCGGCTCATCGATCGTCAGAACGGGAAGTGGGAAAATTTTGGGCACGAGACGTGCGTCCTCACCCGACGCTCGAGGACTCACGTCGATCTCTCCCGCGGGGGAGAGGTAAAAGCGAGAAGGCATTCCACTTGCGAATCGAAAGCGAGGGCCACTTTTGAAATCCGGAAGGAAATTCGAAACGAAATTCGTGCGCTACGCCAGCAAGCGAGTGCGTCAACTCAAATCGACATTTAAAGAAATCGTGCAGAGGCGTGACAGTGAAGCGGTTCACGATTTCCGCAAGGCTACCCGGGAGCTTCAAACGATCGTGGACGTATGCGGGGTTCGCCGGGCGTCGCGCAAGGTAACCAGGATTCTGCGGCGGCTGCGACGCAGCCGCCATGCGCTGAGCGAATGGCGCGACACCGATGTCCTTCTCGCGGAGCTCAAAAAAGCGCGCCGAGGAGCGCGCACCAAAGAGGAGCGCCGATGCTGGGTTGAAATTGACCAGAGAATCGTGAAACGGCGGCGCCGAGCACTGAAGAAATTTTCCAGAAAATACAAGTCGCTCAAGGTCAAAGCTATCGCGAGCCAGGCGAAAGCCCTGGTCAAAGAGAGAGTCCAATCCGAGCCCATGATGGACAATCTCAGGCGTCTGCTCGAACGCGGCTGGAATAAATGGACCGGAGCGATCGACGATTTCGTCGGCAACGCAGCAGCGCCCGAGCTACACGAAGTGCGGATCAAGACCAAGACGCTGAAATACGCGATCGAGCTCAGCCAGAAATTCTATCCCGATCGCCATCTCGAGAGCGCAAGCGAATGGCTCAAGGATGTACAGGCCCGTGTCGGCGCATGGCACGACGAGCTGATGCTGGGAAGAGTTGCGCTCGAGACTTTCTCGGAGTCACCACGCGATCCGAGCGCGATCAAGGTCATACGCGATACGAAGGAAAAAGAAATTGCGCTGGCGGAGTCTTCTCGCAATTACATCTTGTCGATCCGGAAAGTGAAAGATTATCAGCGATTGAAGCGGGTCCTATCGGCATCGGTGTACGCGATGACGAACGGCAAGGGTCCGCGCGCGCTCGAGACAGATAGCATTACGGGACCTATTCAATAGGCCATCTCACCCCTGCCCCCTCTCTCTTTGGAGAGGGAGATAGGATTAGGCGACAGACTTACTTACGCTTCAGTGCGGATGGTGGTAGGTAGCGCGCGATCTTCTTAAGGTCCGCGACGAACTGGTGCATCTCGGCGTGCCGCGATTCGTCGTCGCGCGCGCGCAAGATCGATGAAGGGTGAACAGTCGCGGTAATCAAGGGCGCCAACGGCGATTTTATCATTTCGGCGCGCTCGCGGGAGACGCGAAAGTCGCGCGAGATGAGCGCCTGAGCGGCCGTGGCTCCAAGGCATACGATAACCTTTGGGCCGACGCGGGCTATCTCCGCCTCCAACCAGGGGCGGCAGGCGGCGATTTCTTCGGCGTTCGGTTTTTTGTGAATCCTGAGTTTCCCACGTGTGGTCGAATTGAAGTGCTTCACGATGTTGGTGACGTAGACTCGCTTGCGATCAATTCCAGCCTCTGCGAGAGCCACATCCAGTAGTTTCCCCGCCGGACCGACGAACGGGCGGCCTTCGAGATCTTCGCGATTGCCGGGTTGCTCGCCCACCAGCATCACTTCGGCGCCGAGCGCGCCCTCGCCGAAAACCGCCTGGGTGGCGCGCTGCCAGATATCGCAGCCGCGGCATTGTTGCACGGCTTCGCGAAGGTCATCGATCGACGCATCGGGCTCGATAAGGTCGAGCGGCGCCGGCAAGACTTTCTTTTTCCGCGGCATGCCGTGAGCGAACCGGGCGATCGCAGCTCACGCTTCTTTCAGTTGTTCGTGAACGCGAGGCAGAACGTGCTTCCCATAGAACTCGATCACGTACTTTTGATCGGATTGTCCCGAATGGACGTTCACGATCGTTGCACCACTGTTGAATTGCTCGATCAGCGCCTTGACGTGCACATCCGGATCCGTACTTATAGGCCACTTCGCATACACCTTTTGCAGCGGGAGATCCTTTGTGGCCTGGTCCTGAATTGCTTGTGGGTCTCGAATGTTAAAGTAGGTCTTGAATGCATTAGGCAGGAAGCGCCAGAGCTCGGCCGAAGTCTTAGCATCGTTCTCATCGCCGACCACCACGAATAACTCTACCAGCACCGGCATCTGCTTAGGGTCCTTGCCGGCATCCTTTGCGCCCTTTTCGAATTCCGCCTGGTGCCTCTTCCAGCTCTCGGGATCAGTGATGAGTCCATCTCCGAATTGCCCCGAGCGGTACATAGCCTTAGGACCGACGTTCGCCGCCATCAGCAGCGGTACAGGTGTGGTTGGCGGGTCATATAACTTGGCGTTGACGTTGTAATACTTACCATCGTGAGCCACCTGATCGCCGGTCCATAGCTTGCGGATGATTTCGGTCGCTTCTACCAATCGCGCGGAACGCTCGGGCCACTTGGGCCAGGATCCTATCGCTGCCTGTTCGTTCAAGGCCTCGCCGGAGCCGACGCCCAGGAAGATTCGTCCCGGATATAGCAGGCTCAGCGAAGAAAACGCCTCAGCGACAACGGCTGGATTGTAGCGAAAGGTCGGGCACGTGACCGTAGGTCCTATCCAGACTCGGCGGGTGCGTTCGCCGATCGCGCCCATCGTGACCCACGCCTGACCCGAGTGACCTTCGTTGGCTTGCCAGGGTTGTAGATGATCGCTGGTGGCCAGCAGATCGAATCCTGCCTGTTCGGCGGCTACACCCAACTGCACGAGCTCCGGAACGGGAAATTGTTCGTGCGCGAGCATAAAACCCACCATGGGCTTATGTATGGAGGGTGTGGCAGTGGCGACGCCACGTCCCGACCTCGGAGTCGATTCAGAAGACATATCTGATGCCCTCGCTGGGATTGTGGATGCTAGAGCGGACGCGCCGACGAGCATTCCCGCCGATTTCAGCAGCGTGCGGCGAGTTGGATCGGTCAAGCCGCTTCCGGTTTTGGATGATTTCATTTTGATTGCCCTGATTGAGGAAGTTATTTGAAATAATCGAGCAATCGACGTGCCATTCGGTTTCGTTCATCCCCTCAACCCCTCTCATGATGCATTTACCGATTTCACGGGACGCTCAAGCATCGAGTCAGATATCGTCGTGAAACAAATCTGGCAGCGAGTTTGCTGCGTTAAATGTTCTACCGACAATCAATCGGAATAACCCAGGAGTTGTCAGCAATGAAGAAAAAACTACCAACGATTTTGCTCGGAGCGACTCTTTCGGTCGCGATGGCGACGTTTAGTGTAAATGCCTTTGCACAAGGTGCCGGTGGCGGCGGAGGCGGAGCAGGTGGCGCGGGCGGCGCTGGAGCAGGAGCAGGTGCGTCGGGATCGGCCGGCGGATCGGGCGCTGCGGGTGGTAGCGGTGGAAGCATCGGCGCGGGCAGCGCCGGAAGCTCCGGGCCAGTAGCCGGTTCGGTGCCGGGGCCGGCAGGCTCCGACGTCCCGAGCAATCCGGGTGTCAGCGCGATGAATTCGGCAGGCGGAAACAGCGCGGGAAGTTCTATGAGCCCGGGAAGTCCTATGAATCCTTCCGCGGCGAATTCAGGAGCGAATGCCGGCTCAAGCGAAACGACCGGGGACTCGGCTACCCAGGAGCCTAACGGCGTGCCGAGTCTGAGTGCTCCGCCTAACAGTCCTCGGGCTGTCACTAACCAATAGCCGCCAAAAAGCCTGGAACGAAGTTCGCGATTCTGCCAGACGCGGAATCGCGACTTTTCTTCCGGGCAACTCAATAGTTCGAAGATCCTAACTCCAGTACTGCCTTTCGATTTCCACTCCGTATCAACCTGAATCCGAACCAGGAGCATGTAAAACATCGCGAGTAGTAGAAGCGAAGTCGCGACAGCGATAACCATCGACCCGGTTACCTTTCTGGCGACTATGAAGAAATCGCCGCAGATGCCGGCGCCCAGTGGGATCATTGAACTCACGACCGCGTTGCGGGTCAGGCGCAGAAAGTGCTCGGACGGTTGACCCTGTTCGACCAGTCGATGATAGGCGGCGGGCATCATCAACAAGATCGTGCTGAGCGTGACCAGCGTCAGGCTTACGACGTGGATGTACTGCGAGCTGGCGGGCAACTCCTCGAAGCCGCCAAGAAACACACCGACAAATTGAAAACCGAGCAGTGCCTGGGCGCCCGGCAGAACTACACGCGCGTCGGTCAACGCGTGCTGAATTTGATCCTCGACGCTGGGCGCGTCGTGCTTTTTCTTTGGCATCGATTTATTCCTGAGTTGCGATCGGCGCTGATGGCCCCTAGTGCGAACGTGAATTGCTTCCAGCCCGTACCAAAAGAACATCGCGCAAGAAAAGGTCGCAGCGCCGAGTATCACGGCGAGGACCAAGTGGCCCACCCGCTCGGTCGTAACATAAACGTCGAGCGCCATCGCAGTCGCGAAAGGCACCAGCGCTATCGCGGTCGCGATGGTCACAAACTTTTGCAGACTCGGGCTCTCTTCGTCTGACCAAATCAGCAGGTGATTTGGCGCCGGGGCGACGAACAAGCCAAACGCTACGATCAACAGTCCCAGCGCGATGACTTCGATGTACCGGGAAGAATACGGCAGCCTGTCGAACGAGGATTCAAGAAAGGACGAATATTGAAAGCTCAAAATCACCTGGACGCCGAGCACCAGGATGCGGCTCTCGTTCAACGCATCCTGAGTTCTGGAATCCAGATCTGCCACGGCCGCCTCCTTGCAGATAATGCAAGGGAGATGCCGTCGGCGTCAGTTTTCGGAAAACCTACTGCGAAGATTGTTGGCGCAAAGGAAGCATTTGTCTAATCGCCTCGACCAAACGATCGGGTTCAACCGGCTTGACCATGCAAACCTGGAATCCCTCGCTCAGGGCCCGCTTCCGATCGTTCGCGCCTCCGAGGCCGGTCAGCGCCATCGCGAGCATGTCGGTTTCCGGGATCAACTCGCGAACTCGACGGACAAGTGCGAAGCCGTCGACCGATGGCATCCCGATGTCGCTGAGCAAAACCTGCGGCGCGGAGTGGGCAATCTCGGAGAGCGCTTCTTCAGCGGACGAAGCGGTCCGCGTCTGTGCGCCATATTGCCGCAGCAGTTCGGCCAGCACTTCGCGCGAGTCAGGCTCGTCGTCGACCACGAGTATTGAAACGCCTTCGAGTTTGCCGTGCGATGCAAGAGCCTGACTTTGATCGTCGCCCGCGGTTGCCGTCCTGGAGTTCTTGATCGGCAGTCTCACCGAGAAGGTCGCGCCCTGACCCACACCGGCGCTGGTGGCTCCAACGGAGCCCGCATGGAGTTCGACCAGGTGGCGCACGATCGCGAGCCCGAGCCCCAGGCCTCCGTGCGCGCGAGTGCTGCCGCTGTCAGCCTGGCTGAATCTGTCGAACACGAGCGGCAGAAAATCCTCAGAAATTCCCTGGCCTGTGTCGCGCACCGTCAGCATCAAGTCATTGTCATGCCGTTCCACCCGAACCGTGACCCGACCGTCGCGCGGGGTAAACTTGATCGCGTTCGAGAGCAGGTTCCAAACGATCTGCTGCAGTCGATCCGGGTCGCCGTTGATTTCGTCTGAATCCGCCGCCATCTCAAATTCAAGCGCGACGCCCTTGGCGTCGGCCGTCGGCCGGATTGCCGCGAGGGCGGTTTCGACGACGGTGCCCACCCTGACGGTTCGGAAAGTCAGGTTGATCTTGCCGCGCATGATTCGAGAGACGTCCAGGATGTCGTCGATAAGCGCGGTCTGCATATGCACGTTGCGTTCGATCGTCTCCAACGCTTTCGACGACTTGGGCTTGTCCAGCTTTTCGGAGCGCAGCAGATGGACCCACCCCATGATCGCGTTGAGCGGATTGCGCAGCTCGTGCGATACCGTCGCGAGAAATTCTTCCTTCATCCGGTTCGCGGCTTCGGCTTCCTGCAGAGCTTGATGCTCCGTATCGATGTCAGTGCCCGCGACGATCCATCCGACAACATTTTCCGATTCGTCGAGTTGCGGAACGCCACGCATCTGGAACCATCGGTACTCACCGTCGGCATGCCGCCGCAATCGGGCCTGGACCTCGGCCGGATGCCGGTTGGCGGTCGCACGTTCCCATTCCTCTTTGACCGCGGGCAGATCGTCCGGATGCACGAACTCGAACAAGCGTTCGGCGGGCATCGCCATCGTCGCCTGGATCCCGATATAGTCTACCGCCCGCCGGTTCCAGTAATAGAACGTCAGGTCGGCGCGCGCGACCCATACGCATTGCGGCAGGGCGTCCATCAGCGAATGAAAGCGCAGCTCGCTGCGGCGCTCGAATGCCTCGCGATCGCGTTGACGCAGCAGGGAGCCCTGCCGTTTGATCATCTGCTCTTTCTGGTGCAGGTCCACGAAGACCGAAACCTTGGAGCGCAGAATTTCCGGATCGAAGGGCTTGAGCAGAAAATCGACGGCGCCGCGCTCGTAGCCGCTCACCACGTCGGCGTTGCCAATCGGAACTGCGGTCAGAAAGATAATCGGGACTCGCGCCGCGCTTTCGCGCTGGGAGATCACTTCGGCCGTGCGCAGCCCGTCCATCCCCGGCATCCGCACGTCCATCAGGATGACGGCGAACTCTTCGTCCTGGAGTTTCTCCAGCGCTTCTTCGCCCGATGTGGCGCGCACCAGGCGCTGATCAAGGGGATCGAGGATCGCCTCGAGCGCCAGCAGATTCGCCGGACGATCATCCACCAGAAGAATGCTCGCCTTCGCTCCCGCGGCCGCTGGTAATCTCTCAGGACGCGACGCTTGGTTCAGTGTTTTCATTTCGTAATCCGAGCCTCATCCCGATACTGTGCTCGAGATCGTCCAACTCACGCTGATAATCGCGCCTATACCGATGCCTGGAGTGGCGAGCCTCCAGCCCAGATTCGTATCAGTTCGACCAGCTGCCCGTCGTCGATCGGCTTGGCCAGGTAATCCGATGCGCCTGCGGCCATGCAGCGCTCGCGGTCTTCCTTCAGCGCCTTGGCAGTCACCGCGATCATCGGCAGCCAACGCTTCGCAGGATTCGCGCGTATCAGCCGCATCGTTTCGTAGCCGTCCATCTCCGGCATCATGATGTCGATGAGCGCGATGTCGATCTCGGGGTGACGCTCGAGCATTACGATTCCGGCGCGGCCATTTTCGGCGTGCAGGGTCTTCATCCCATGCCCTTCGAGCAGGCTCCTGACCGCGAAAATGTTGCGCGGGTCGTCGTCGACGATCAGGACGGTCTTGTCTTTCAGGCTGTCGAGCGTTTCACTCGAGAGTCGCGGCAACGGCGGCTCGGCGCTCAGGAAGTCACGCACCGCATTGTTCGTCTGTTCGACTTTTTCCTGGATCTGATCGACCAGCCGCGCTTGCGACTCAGCGTCGTCCTCGCGCGTGCCAAATAACTCGATGTCCCTGCCGTAACTGACGGGCATGTAGAGCGTGAAGGTGCTGCCTTCGCCCGGAGTGCTCTCGACGTGAATTTCGCCGCCGAGCGCGCGCGCAATCTCGCGGCTGATCGAGAGTCCGAGACCGGTGCCGCCGTATCTGCGGCTGGTGCTGCCATCGGCTTGCTGGAACGCCTCGAAAATCAGCCGCTGCTTGTTCTTCGCGATTCCAATTCCAGTATCTGTGACCGACAGCGCCAGGACCTTGCCCGGGCCCCTGAGCGCTTCGCTGTCGAAGTCGCGGCGCGGCTCGACCATCTCCATTCGGAATTTTACCGAGCCGGTTTCCGTGAACTTAATCGCGTTGGCCAGCAGGTTTCTCAGCACCTGCTCGATCCGCTGACGGTCGGTGCGAACTTCCTCAGCGACGCCGGGCGCCACCTCGATCGAGAAAGCGAGGCCTTTTTCCTCCGCCAGCGCGCGGAAGCTGCGCTCGGCGAATTCAACCAGCTCCGAGGTCTGAAGCTGACGCACTTCGATAGCCATCTTGCCCGCCTCGACCTTGGAGAGGTCGAGGACTTCGCTGATCAGCTTCAGCAGGTCGGTGCCTGAAGAGTAGATCGTGCGGGCGTAGTCGAGTTGCTTCTCGCTGAGGTTTTCCTCCTTGTTGTCGGACAGCACCTTGGCGAGGATCAGCAGACTGTTCAGCGGCGTGCGCAGCTCGTGCGACATGTTCGCGAGGAACTCGGACTTGTATTTCGAGACCAGCGCGAGCTGCTCGGCCTTTTCTTCGAGCGACTTTCTTGCCTGCTCGACCTCGCGATTCTTGATCTCGACCTTGGTGTTCTGTTCCTCGAGCTGCTTGGCTTTTTCCTCGAGCTCGAGTGCCTGCCGTTCGAGCGCGGTGTTGGTGCTCTTCAGAGTGTCCTGCTGATGAGTCAGTTCTTTCGACTGATTCTGTAATTCCTGCGTGAGGCTCTGCGATTGCTGCAGCAATTCCTCGGTGCGCATGTTCGCCATGATCATGTTGAGGACGACGCCGATGCTCTCCGTCAGCTGATCGAGGAAGATCTGATGGATCGAGCTGAAAGTGTTGAACGACGCCAGCTCGATCACGGCCTTGACCTCGCCCTCGAACAGAATCGGCAACACGATGATGTTGAGCGGCGGCGCCTCGCCCAGCCCTGAGCTGATATGGATGTAATCGTGCGGCGCGTGGGTCACCAGGATGCTCTTTTTCTCGAGCGCGCATTGACCGACCAGGCTCTCGCCAATCCGGAATCGATTCGCGACGCCCTTGCGCTCGCGATAGGCGTAAGTGTTGGTCAGCTTGAGAATCGGAGCGCCCTCATCGGAGTCCATCAGGAAGAAGGCGCCCTGATGCGCCGAGACCAACGGCGTCAGCTCCGACATGATCATTCGCGAAACTGCTTCGAGGTTCTTCTGACCCTGCATCATGCTCGAAAATTTCGCGAGGTTGGTCTTGAGCCAGTCCTGCTCCTGGTTTTTCTGCGTGGTCTCCTTCAGGTTCACGATCATCTGGTTGATGTTGTCGGAGAGCGCCGCGACTTCGCCGAGCGCTTCGACCTTGATCGATCGCGTCAGGTCGCCTTTGGTAACTGCGGTTGCGACATCGGATATCGCGCGCACTTGGGCGGTCAGGTTTCCTGCAAGTTGGTTCACGTTGTCGGTCAAGTCGCGCCAGGTTCCAGCCGCCGCGGGCACGCGGGCCTGACCGCCCAGTTTCCCTTCGATTCCGACCTCGCGGGCCACCGTGCTGACCTGGTCGGCAAAGATACTAAGAGTCTCAGTCATGCTGTTAATCGTGTCGGCCAATGCCGCGATCTCGCCCTTCGCTTCCACCCCGATCAGTTTCTGGGTGAGGTCGCCGTTGGCAACTGCGGTCACGACTTTGACGATGCCGCGAACCTGCGTCGTCAGGTTCGACGCCATGAAATTGACGTTGTCGGTGAGGTCCTTCCACGTTCCTGCGACGCCGGGGACGCGCGCCTGGCCGCCGAGTTTTCCTTCGACGCCGACCTCGCGCGCGACAGTGCTGACCTGCTCGGCGAAGGTGCTCAGCGTGTCGGTCATGTTGTTGATCGTGACCGCTAGAGCTTCGACCTCGCCGCGCGCATCGACGACCAGCTTTTGTTTCAGGTCGCCGTTGGCGACCGCGGTCACGACCTTGACGATGCCGCGGACCTGGGTGGTCAGGTTCGATGCCATGAAATTGACGTTGTCGGTCAAATCTTTCCAGACGCCCGACACGCCTTTGACTTCCGCCTGGCCGCCGAGCTTTCCTTCGGTGCCGACTTCGCGCGCGACGCGGGTAACCTCCGCGCTGAACGAGTTCAGCTGATCGACCAGTGTATTGATGGTGGTCTTCAGTTCGAGGATCTCGCCTTTGACGTCGACCGAGATTTTTTTCGAGAGGTCGCCGTTGGCAACCGCGGTGACGACCTTGACGATTCCGCGGACCTGGTCAGTCAGGTTGCCGGCCAGCACGTTGACGTTGTCGGTCAGATCCTTCCAGATGCCCTCGACGCCCTGGACTTCCGCTTGTCCGCCGAGTTTTCCGTCGGTGCCGACTTCGCGCGCGACGCGGGTAACTTCCGATGCGAACGACCGCAGCTGATCCACCATCGTGTTCATGGTGTTCTTCAGCTGCAGGATTTCGCCTTTGACATCGACCGAGATTTTCTTCGACAAGTCGCCTTTTGCGACCGCGGTCGTGACTTCCGCGATGTTTCGGACCTGGGCGGTTAGATTATTCGCGAGCAGATTGACGTTGTCGGTCAGATCCTTCCAGATGCCGGCGACGTTCGGCACTTCCGCCTGCGCGCCAAGTTTTCCTTCCACGCCGACCGTTTTTGCGACGCTGGTGACCTGCTCGGCGAAGATCGCGAGCGTTTTGGTCATGCCGTTGAGCGTGTCTCCCAATGCGGCGATCTCGCCCTTGGCCGCGACTTCCAGTTTTGGAGACAGGTCGCCGTTGGCAACCGCGGTGATGACTCGAACGATACCTCGGACCTGCGTCGTCAGGTTCGACGCCATGAAATTGACGTTGTCGGTCAGATCTTTCCACACGCCTGACACGCCTCGCACTTCCGCCTGGCCGCCGAGTTTTCCTTCGGTGCCGACTTCGCGCGCGACGCGGGTAACTTCTGATGCGAACGAGTTGAGCTGATCCACCATCGTGTTCATGGTGTCTTTCAGCTCGAGAATTTCGCCCTTCGCATCGACCGTGATCTTCTTGGACAAGTCGCCCTTCGCGACCGAGGTGGTAACTTCTGCGATGTTTCGGACCTGGGCGGTGAGGTTGTTCGCGAGCAGGTTGACGTTGTCGGTCAAGTCTTTCCAGGTGCCCGCGACACCCGGAACTTCCGCCTGCGCGCCCAGCTTTCCTTCCACGCCGACGGTGCGCGCCACGTCTGTAACCTGTTCAGCGAAGAGGCCCAGGGTCGCAGTCATGCCGTTGATCGTGTCCGCCAGTGCCGCGATCTCACCGCGCGCATCGACGACCAATTTTTGCGACAGGTCGCCGTTGGCGACCGCGGTCACGACCTTGACGATGCCGCGAACCTGGGTGGTCAGGTTCGACGCCATGAAATTGACGTTGTCGGTCAGGTCCTTCCAGACGCCCGACACACCTTTCACTTCGGCCTGGCCACCGAGTTTTCCCTCAGTGCCGACTTCGCGCGCGACACGCGTAACTTCCGCAGAGAACGCTCGCAGCTGATCTACCATGGTGTTCATGGTGTTCTTCAGTTCGAGGATTTCGCCCTTAACATCGACCGTGATTTTCTGCGACAAGTCGCCGTTGGCGACCGCGGTCGTGACAGTTGCGATGTTGCGGACCTGGTCGGTCAGGTTGCGCGCGAGCACGTTCACGTTGTCGGTGAGATCTTTCCAGGTGCCGGACACGCCTTTGACCTGCGCCTGGCCGCCGAGCTTGCCGTCAGTGCCGACTTCCTTGGCGACGCGGGTAACTTCGTCGGCGAACGAGCTCAGCTGATCGACCATCGCATTAACTGTGGTGCCGATCCGCAGGAACTCGCCTTTGACCGGCTGGCCGTCTATTTCGAGCGCCATCTTCTGGCGCAAATCGCCTTGCGCGACCGCGCCGATAACGCGAGCGACCTCGGTGGTCGGTTGCACCAGGCCGCCGATCAGTGAGTTGATCGAATCTTCAATTTCCTGCCATCCGCCGACCGCGCTCTTCACCTTCGCGCGTTCGGTCATTCGCCCTTCGCGCCGTACTGCGTTCTCGACCCGGATTATTTCGCTGGTGATCGCTTCGTTCCGCTCGACCACGGCGTTGAATCCCGCCGCAAGCTGATCGAGCAGCTTGTCCTTGTGGGTGACCTTTAAACGAACTGAAAAATCGCCCTGACCAGCGGCAGTCAATGCCCTGATCAGATTTCGGAAACGCCGCTCGTCTGATTCTTCGCCGGCTGATCGATGCCCGTTTCGGCGGGATTTGGTGCCGTTGGTTTTGCTTCCGACGGCGCCCTCATTGTCTGCCAGTTGGTCCGCGTCGGTAGACCGCTGATTCCGGTTCGAATCATTCAATTCCACCTGGATAGCTCCTTGGAGAAATCTGGGTAGCGTCCAAAAGCTGAAGATTTGAAAGAAAAAAATGAGCAGGGTGCAATGATAGGATGGTGATGGTCCGGAAAATTCCGGACCTGGAGAATGAGGGATTGCACCCTGCTCGACGGACTACCGACATTCAAATCTCCCCGACATTGGGGCCGTCCGAGGCCACAACGCGAATGTCCGCAAAGATAAAAGCTGCCAGCTGAAGCAGAAAACGTGCCGGTAGGGGTAACAGATAGAGTAAACTAAAAAATAATGCTTAAAGACTACGTTATCCTCATATAGGCAATAACCTGGAAATCATTTTCAGCACGAACGATCTGAAGCTGTCAGGAAAACTTTCCGGATATTTTTTCACGCTTCACGGTTCCGGTTGTCCTGGCGATGGCTGGAGGCATTCGAATCCGGGACCATGGTTTGCTCAATATGAGCCTGCTAATCAGCAATCTCTTCAAGCGCGGCGTTTTTTCAACGAGACTGGTCCTGGCAGCGTTCTGCGTATGCATCCTCCTCCCGAGTATCCCGACGGCGACTGAAGACGCGGAGCTGAAGATTGGCCCGCCGCTGGATTCTCTAAAGACGACGGAACTCCACGATTCCTTCAACGAAATTCATCACGGCCATCGTCACGAGGCTATCGACATAATGAGACCGCGCGGCACCCCGATTCGCGCAGTTACTGGCGGCACGATTCGGAAACTTTTCATCAGCCGGCAAGGCGGACTCACGATCTACGAATTCGATAGCGAGAGTGCCTACTGCTTCTACTACGCGCACCTGGATCATTATGCAGACAAGATTCGCGAAGGAATGCCGGTCGCACGGGGCGACGTGATCGGATATGTCGGCAGCACCGGTGACGCAGCGCCGGACGCGCCTCAACTGCATTTCGCGATCTTCAAGCTCGGACTCGACAAGCGCTGGTGGAAGGGCGAGGCGATCGATCCTTATCCAATCCTGCTGCAAGCCGTGACCGGCCCTCAATCGGTATGGATCTAGGAGCGTGGATGCCCGTAAGGCTTCAGAATTTTTTCGAGCGCTGCCAATGTGGCCCGATTTTCTGATAGCTGTCGTTCGAGTGTGGCGCGGGTCGTGTCGGGAAAACCCTGCTGCAGAGCCTTTTCGTACTCCGCAATCACGTCCTTCGCGTCCTGACGACACCAATCGACCACGCCGGTATCGCCCATGCTCATGACCACGTTCAGATCCATCTCCGCCCGGTCGAGGAAGCCGGCGACGCTGCCGGATTCCTTGCCCGATTGCTCGCCTTCACCGCCGAGGCGCTTGCGCTCGAGATTTAATTCGTCGGCATGGCGTCGCCGAACCGCGTCCTGCCGCTGGAAGAATTGCACCAGCTTCTCTTTGCCAACATCAGCGGCGGCTCGGTGATAGCGCTCTGCGCTGTCCACGCAAATCTTGACGAGGTTATCCAGGGTTTCAAGTTGGGTCATCGCAATTCTCCTGCGGTGCGCTTCAGGTCATTGAGCTTGATGCCGCGCGCTCTCTTCGGTGATGCCGGCGAACGATTTCAGAATCTCGCGGTTGAAGGCCGGCAAGTCGTCCGGCTTGCGGCTGGTCGTAAGCGGGCCGTCCTGCACAACTTCTTTATCAACCCACTTGCCGCCGGCATTGCGAATGTCGGTCTTTAACGAGGGCCATGAAGTGGGAGTGCGGCCGCGCACGATGTCGGCTTCCACCAGCATCCAGGGGCCGTGGCAGATTGCGGCGATCGGTTTGTGATTGTCGAAAAACGATCTGACGAACTTCACCGCTTCCGGGATGATCCGCAGCGCGTCAGGATTCGCGACGCCGCCCGGCAGCACCAGCGCATCATAGCCGCTGGGATTGGCAGAGCTGAGTTGGACGTCGACCGGGAACTGGTCGCCTTTCTCATGATGGACCATCGCCTGGATTTTTCCGTTGCGGTTCGGCGACACAAGTTCGGTCTGGGCCCCGGCTTTTTCGAGGGCCTTGCGCGGCTCGGTAAGCTCCGATTGTTCGACACCGTCGGCGCTCAAGATTGCGATTTTTTTACCCTCGAGAGTTTTGTTCATAGGGATTAACTCCTTCCAGGCAACCTCACCCCTAGCCCCTCTCCCTTCTGGAGAGGGGAACAGCGGTTTATCCTTTCGCTATGCATGGGATTCGGCCGAGCGATGATTGTTGTGGCGATTCTTCGTTTCGATCCGTTGGATGAACGGTTCGATTTCGTGTCGAGCTTGAAGCGGGGCAGAATTTTCTCGGCGTAGAAACGCATGAACTCGTTCTGCTTCGGGCCTATTTGATGCACGTAGACGTGATCGTAACCGGCATCGATAAACTTCTTGATGCCGTCGATATGGCGGCGCGGATCCGGACCCAGGATTATGTCCTCAGTGAACTTCTCCGGCTTCATCATCGATGCAGTTACTTCAAAGTGTCTGGGCAGTGGTAGATCCGTCATCAGAGGCGCGTCGATGCCGCCGTTGGGCCATTGCTTGCGCACGATGCGCGCGGCTTCGTCTTCACTCGACGCATAGCAGACGGTTATCTGCCCATAGCGCGGCTTGTCCTTACCGCCAGCCTGTTCGAACTGCTTGACCATCTCTCGCTTGGGCACGGTGCTGATGAATCCGTCGGCGATTCTGCCGGCGAGTTGCGCCGAGCCGGGCTTCGAGGCGGCGATCATGATCGGCGGTGGTTCGTCAGGCATCGTGAAAATCCGCGCCTGCTCGACGGTGTAGTACTTGCCACAGTGGGTCTGCCAGCCGCCCCGCCACAGTAGCCGCATCACCGCTACGGCCTCTTCGAGCATTTCCTGTCGCTGCGCGGCAGGTGGCCAGTGCATGCCGGTTATATGCTCGTTCAGATTTTCGCCGGTGCCGAGGCCGAGAAAGAATCTGCCGGGCATCATCACCGCTGATGTCGCCGCGGCCTGCGCGATGATCGCTGGGTTGTAACGCATCAGCGGGCAGGTCACGCCGGTGCCGAGGCTGAGAGCTTTTACCGCCTGCGAAATCCCGCCGATCACGCTCCACACGAAGGGACTATGCGGCTGCTGGTTAGTCCACGGATGGAAGTGATCTGAGATCAGCGCGAATTGAAAGCCGAGGCTTTCTGCGATGCGCGCGTCCTCTATGAGATCAGTGGGGCCGAATTCCTCGCTGGAAAGCGCGTATCCCAACTCCAACATGCGAATTACTCCGTGGGCGATTTGCTAGGATAAAAACGCAAGAGACGGGCCAGATTTATTCCAAAGAACTGTCGACTGCTGGGTAACTAAATCGAGATAGCGTGAAAAAGCTGAAAGAATTACATCCTCAGCTGCTCCGCAAATCGGCTACGACAGCGCACATTTTCCAGGACTTCTCTTGTGGCGCACTAATCGACTGACTGGCAGCGGACTTGCTCGTTACGCGGTGATCCTGGAGGTGAACCTATGAAATGCCGGCATGACGCATGTTCCTGCGAAGCAGAACCGGGGCGCCAATATTGTTCGAACGAATGCGAATCCGACACGCGCGATGAGGGTGCGACCGATTGCCATTGCGGGCATGAGGATTGCCGCGCCTCGCATTCATCGCATCGCGACAGCACCTAGTCCGATCGCAGACGGTCTACGGATTCCGCAGTGAAAAAATCGTCAGCTAAAAAGCAGTCAGACAAGACTCCGTCAGAAGAAGAGGGCGCTGGAATTCCCGCTGCTGAACTGAGTCGAGCCGAGCGGCGGGTGGCCGAGGAGCGCACTGCGCCTCGCGCGGCTGTAATCCACGAAGCAATACGGGCCGAGGGCGAAGGCGAACTGCGGCGGCCTATCACCGCGCTCGTCTGGTCGGGTATGGCGGCGGGCCTTTCGATTCTCACTGGTGGCCAGCGGACTGATCCGAGCTCATCTCCCCAATACGAGTTGGCGGCCGTTGGTATGCTGTTTTGGGTACAGCGTCGGCTTCCTGGCGGTGATTCTCGGACGCCAACAGCTCTACACTGAAAATACTTTGACCGTCATGTTGCCGCTGCTGACGTTGCGCGATCTGTCAACCCTGATGCAGGTGATCCGACTATGGTTTGTGGTGCTGCTCGCGAACCTGGCGGGTGCGTGCATGTTCGCGTGGGCGCTGACCAGGTTCGATCTGTTCAGGCCAGAGGTGACCGGCACTTTCGCCGATATCGCCACCGCCGTTGTGTCGGTCGGATGGGGCACGTTGCTGGCGCGCGGAGTGGTCGCGGGCTGGCTGATAGCCTTGATGGTATGGATGATGCCGGGGGCAGATTCTTCGCGCGCCTTCATTATCGTCGTCATGACCTACCTGGTGGCGCTAGGCGGCCTTCCCCATGGAATCGCGGGCTCGGTGGATGGGTTCTTTCTGTTGCGCGCGGAGCGCTGACATGGCGCCACATGCTGGTTGATTTTCTGACGCCGGTATTGATCGGCAATACCATCGGCGGAGTCTCGCTGGTGGCCTTTTTTAATCATGCGCAGGTGGTCTTTACCGGCGAGGCGTGACCGATTGCGGATGGGTAATTTTTACAGGTAGCCCTTAGTCACGCATGATTAACGGTCATTATTTCTGCTCTTGAAGTTGGCACGCCCGATGCTCATTAGCCTCGCGATAACACTGGAGGCTCAAGTGAAAATGAAATACCTGCCAATGATATTTGTGATTGGCACTCTTGTCTCGATGGCGATCGTGGCGTGCCAGCAACCGATTGGACCGGTACTTCCTCATAAATTGGTGGTGACCGGAAATCAGCATGCCGTCCCGATGTATCCCGACGAACAGACCTACCTGCATACGTCGCATGAGAAGCAGGAGGGTGGAATTGTCGGAGCTGTGGGCGATGTGAAGGAAAACCTGACCGCCAAGCAGATCGACGACCAGACTCCCGTCCAGATTGTGAGTAGCGATGACAATGGCGCCGTAGTTACAGTCACGGATGGACCTATGAAGGGATCTACGGGGTTTGTCCCGAAGCAGAATGTCGACTGAGTTGGCCCTCGATGGCTGATGGCAAACTCTCAAAGTACCGGTCGAAGCGCGATTTCACCAAGACCGCCGAGCCGAGCGGAGAGGCTGCAGTCGCGCCTTCGGCCGGTCGGCGGTTCGTGATCCAAAAGCACGACGCGTCGCATCTGCATTACGATCTCAGACTCGAACTCGATGGCGTCTTTAAATCGTGGGCGCTGCCGCGCGGACCCTCGCTCGACCCCAGGGAAAAGCGGCTGGCGGTCGAAGTCGAAGATCATCCTCTGGAATACGGCGACTTCGAAGGCACAATTCCAGAAGGCGAGTACGGCGGCGGGACGGTTCAGCTTTGGGACCGCGGCTACTGGACGCCCGAAGGCGATCAATCGCCGGAGGCGGCGCTCAAATCGGGAAACCTCAAGTTCAGGCTTGATGGCGAGCGGCTGCATGGAAGCTGGGTACTGGTGCGGCTGAAGCGCGATCGCTATGGCGGCCAGCGCACCAACTGGCTGCTGATCAAGCATCGCGACGAGTTCGCGCGTGACAACGACGACGACGCTCTCTTGGGCGACGATCGATCGGTAGCTTCCGGCCGCACGATGGCCGAGATAGCCAGCGGCAAAGGGCCCAGACCTAAGCCCTTCATGCTCAAAACCAAAAAGCTGGCGGCGGCTGACGCGGTGTGGAACTCGAATCGTGGCGGGGCCGCCGGAACTTCGCGGACCAGCAAGAAGATGAATTCCAGATCGAAGTCGAGTTCTCCGCCAGAGATGAAGCAGGTTGGCGATGCTGTCGTGATGGGCGTCACCATCACGAAGCCGGAGAAAATTCTCTGGCCCGACGCGAGCGATCGCAAGCCGGTCAGCAAGCTCGAACTCGCGCGCTACTACGAGACCGTCGGACTGTGGATGATCACCCATCTGAAGGGGCGGCCGTGCTCGATTGTTCGTGCGCCCGATGGCATCCACGGGCAGCATTTTTTTCAGCGGCATGCGATGCCGGGAACGTCGAGCATGTTCACGCTCACCAAAGTTTCGGGCAGCAAGGAGCCCTACCTTCAGATCGATCGAGTGGAAGGTCTTACCGGAATCGCGCAACTGGCCGGACTCGAGCTGCATCCCTGGAACTGCCAGCCCGGAGATCCCGAGGTGCCCGGGCGGCTGGTTTTTGATCTCGATCCTGCGCCCGGCCTCGATTTCGCCGCCGTGATTGAGGGCGCGCGCGAAATTCGTGAGAGGTTGGAAGCTGTCGGCCTCGTCGGCTTTTGCAAAACGACGGGCGGCAAAGGGATCCATGTGGTGACGCCGCTCAGCCGGCCGAAGAAGAGCGAGCTTTCATGGGCGGATGCCAAGTCTTTCGCTCGCGACCTCTGCCTGCAGATGGCCGCCGACAATCCCAAAAGGTATCTCGCGAAGATGACGAAGAAAGAGCGCACCGGCCGCATCTACCTCGACTACTTGCGCAACGACCGCACTGCCACTGCCGTGGCTCCTCTGTCGCCTCGCGCTCGTGACGGCGCGCCCGTATCGATGCCGCTCCTGTGGACGCAGTTGCGCCCGGGGACCGATCCCCAACGCTTCACAATTCGCACCGCTCCAAGCCTCATCGCGAAGAGCACAGCATGGCAAGACTACTGCGACGCCGAACGCCCGCTCGCGCCGGCAATCAAACGGCTGATGAGATCCAAAGCAGCCTGAGAAGACGGCGTTGGCGAATGCTGGTGCTCGTCGCCAGCGCGCTGTGGGTCGGTGGATGCGGAACCATTCCCGATTCGGACGCGCTCATGCATGAGCGGAGCTTGTACTGGCACCATTTCAAGGTTCTCAGCGATCAGGGTCCGCTTTCAGAGAGCGAGAGCAAGGCGATTATCGAGAGGCTCGAAGCACGGAGCGGCAAGACCGACGTGCTGGAGCGCCATCTTGCTTTCGAACAGGCGATCAGCGGAAGTCCGCTGGTAACGGGAAACAAAGTTAGCCTGCTCGAGAATGGCGCCGAGACGTATCGCGCGATGTTCGCCGCGATCGAGGGCGCGACCCATAACATCAATCTCGAAACGTACATTTTCGACGGCGATCGGATCGGGAACGAATTCGCCAACGCACTAATCGCGAAACAGCAACAGGGCGTGCAGGTAAATATAATCTACGACGGCTTCGGTTCGGTGCTGACGCCACGCAGCTTCTTCAATCGGATGCGTTCGAACGGAATCCGGCTGGTCGAGTTCGACCCGATCAATCCGTTTGCCTCGGGGTTTCACTGGGCTCCGCTGCATCGCGATCATCGAAAGCTGATGGTGGTGGACGGCGCGTACGTAATCACCGGTGGCATCAATATCTCGGGCGTCTATTCCAGCGGCGTAATCGCATCAAAGAAGAAAAATCCCTCGGTAGACGTTCTGAAGACGTGGCGCGACACCGACGTCCAGGTCGAAGGTCCAGTGGTGTCCGAGTACCAGGAACTGTTCGTCGCAAACTGGCTCCAGCAAGGCGGCCCACCGCTTGGATTTTCTGAGTATTTTCCAGCGCTCGATGCCAAGGGCGACCAGATCGTTCGCGTGCTCGGGAGCGTGCCTCAGGAATTCAGCACGATTTACGTGACGCTCATCTCCGCGATCCGCAATGCCGAGACTAACATCTACATTACCGACGCGTATTTTGCGCCGGATTCACAGATGCTCGAAGCGTTGCAAGGTGCTGCGCGACGAGGAGTGGACGTTCGCCTGCTTCTCCCCGGGCACACCAACGAGCCGTTGATTCAGCCGGCGGCCCGTTCGCACTTTTCCGAGCTGCTGGACGCGGGCGTCAAAATATATCTGTGGCAGGGCGAGATGCTGCATGCGAAGACCGCGACTGTAGACGGGGTCTGGTCGACGGTCGGTTCCTCGAACCTGGATTGGTGGAGCATCGCGCGCAACGACGAAATCAACACGGTCGTCTTGAGCGTCCGTTTTGGACAGCAAATGAACGCGTCGTTCATGCGCGATCTCGAGAATTCCCAGCAACTCGATGCTGCCCTCTGGCAACAACGATCGATGCTCGAGCGAATCAAGGAAGCCATCGCCCGAAGCCTCGAGCCGATGCTGTAGAGCTCCGACGCCATTCGGCGATCCGGTCAAAGTTACTGAGTGTATATCGGATTTCGTACGCGCGCTAAAAGTCGGCGCTAAGTCTTGCGCCCAACCCGGTATCGATCTTGCTCCCCTCAAAACGTCTAACCCGCAGGGACCAAGATGGCTGCCGGAACCGCATACAAGGTGTCTCCCGAACCGCCGCCTTCGCGCATCGCGCGCGGCTCGCGCGTGGCTGGATGGATTTTTGGGACGTTGGCGGTGCTGGTCGTCGCCGTGTACATCGCTTCGTATTTTATCGATCCTATAGTTCGCACGCGGGTCGAGAATTCGATGAATCAGAGGTTGCTGGGCTATCACACCCGGCTCAGCCACGCGCACCTTCAGTTGCTTAACCTTTCATTGCATCTCGATGGACTGGTCGTGACGCAGAACGCTCACCCATCCCCGCCGGTGGCAGACTTGCCCCAGATGAGCTTCAGAGTGCAATGGAGTGAGCTGGTGTTTGGCCGTGTGGTCGCGGACGTTCTGCTAACGCATCCGCGAGTGCATATCAATCTCATCCAGTTGCAGGCCCAGAACGCGAGCAAGGTTCCGCTGAGAAAAGAGGGTTGGCAGGACGCGATCCAGAGCGTCTACCCGTTCAAGATAAACTTGTTCAGGATCGCGGACGGCGAAGCCACCTACATCGACACCGATCCAGATCGTCCGCTCTACCTGAAGGACATCGCGCTCCGTGCTGACAACATCCGCAATATCAGATCCAGATATCAACGATATCCTTCACCGATCCGGGCAAGTTCGACAGTGTTCGATAATGGACGCTTGACTATTGATGGAAGGGCGAACTTTCTCGATGATCCTTTTCCCGGCATCCTGGCGAACTACTCAATCGAAAAAATACCGCTGAGTAAATTCGAGCCTGTAATCCAACGCGCAAATCTGCACGTCTACCAGGGGATACTGCAAAGCAAGGGCGTCGTAGAATATTCGCCGAAAATCGCGAGAGCCGAGGTCGACACCGCGACCATCGACGGTGTTCACCTTGACTACGTGCACACCGCGCAATCGGCGGCAGAGGAGACGAGTCGACTTCACACCGTCAAGACCGCGGCCGCAAAGGTCAACAACGCTCCTGGCATCGATCTGAAAGTTCGCGAACTTCTGCTCACCAACAGCACTTTGAAGTTCATCAATAATGCGGCCAATCCTCACTACACGTTCTTCGTCACCGATACGAACTTGCGCGCGACGAACATTTCGAATCATCAGAGCGAGGGGGCCGCGAATATAAATTTCAGCGGCAAACTGATGGGATCAGGCGACACTACCCTGACAGCCGTACTGCGCCCCGAGCATCACGGTCCCGATTTCGACTTCGACCTGGAGAGCCGTGATGTCGATCTCCCCGCGTTTAACGACTTGCTGCGCGCGTATGGGAAATTCGATGTGGCTTCCGGCAAGGTATCGGTTTTCGCGCAAGTCACGGTGAAGGACAATTACGTCAACGGCTATGTGAAACCATTGTTCACCGATATCAAGGTATATGACGCTCAGAAGGATAAGAAAAAACCGATCCTCAAAAAGGCATACGAGGTGGCGATCGGGGGAGCGGCCAAACTGCTGAAGAATAGAAAGACGCAGGAGGTTGCAACCAGGATTGATATTTCGGGCCCGATCAAAAATCCAAATGTGGACCCCTGGCAAGCGACAGGACAATTTCTTTATAACGCCTTCGTCAACGCTATCGTGCCCGGTTTCGATCGAGAGGTGGCTCAAGCCAGGACAGGCGCATAGCTCAGTTCGATTCCGCTCCTGCGGTTGGGCCTCTAACAGCCGCGACCGCGAAAGATTTACCGAAAAAGGCCAGAGACTGTGCAGTTTTGGCCTAGGAGAATTCTACAATCCCGAATGGCCGGCTTCTTGCTGCTATCAGGGTAAGTTCCCGATGGAGGCTTCAAAGAGATGAGTCTTATGAAACGTATTTGCAATAATCCCAGCCGCTTTCGCCGCATGCGGAATCGCCGCTGGATGCTTCTCCTACCACAAGACTGTGGATGAGACGCAGACCAGTCCGGCGCCGGTGGTTGAAACGGCTCCCGCGCCGGTAGTGGCAGCACCTGAAACCTCGAGCACCACCACTACGACGACCGACAACGGATTGGTGCAGCGGCAGAAGACGACGACCTATACCGCGCCGTAGGTTATGTAGTGGCGCGCGCGGTTCTTGAGCAGGCTCGCGCGCGTTCGCTGCAAATCCGGTTCGGTGGGAGGGCTATATGAAAAAATCGACTATTTCAACGATAACTCTTAGCGCGATACTTACCGCATGCCTTGCGCTTGCGTCCTGCGCGGACACCACGACACAAACGACCTATACGACTACGCCGGGCGAGGCGCCGGGTGAGAATACGACCACGACCACCACGACGACCGATCAACCGGACAGCGTCGTCGGATCGACGGCACATGCGGCTGGAACCATAATTGCGGCGCCGTTTCGTATCGTCGGTGATACCTTGGGCGTCATCTTTTAGAACCGTTCTGCCGAAGCAAGTCTAACGCGGGTTATGGATCTTTGGCTTTCGCGGATAATGCCGCTTGACGCAGCAGATAATCGACGTTAACTTTTTTGTCGAACATTCTGTACTAACTGTCGCGCAAATTCTCAGACCCGGTCCGGAGACTTCTCATGTCTGATCGGAGACTTGGAGAGACTGAAGACGCGGCTTTAAATCGTCCATCCTCGCCGGCGCCTGTGAGGATCAGATTCGCCAGCTTTGCCATCAAACAAATTCGTTGTCGCGATCGCGGAAATTCGAGCCGCGAAATTCAATGACCGGGAAGGACAAAATAATGGCCCTCCCTGGTTCGCCAATTCGGGATAATCCTGAACATTTTTTCTCGCTCTTGATGGGCAACATCCCCGCCCGCATCTGGATAAAGGACACGGGGGGGCGATATGTGTTCGTCAATTCACGGCTTTGTGCCGAACTCGGTATCGAACCCGAAAAGTGGATTGGCGCACGGGACGAAGAACTGTTTCCAAACGTCGGTCACGTGTATTGGCGCAAGGATCTCCAGGTGCTTTCCGGTGGCGCCCCATTGGTTTCAACCGATCAGGTCGAGCGGGGGAAATCTCTTTTCGTCGTAAGATTTCCGTTGGCTATCGACGGTAAAGATCACGTCGCTGCGCTCGGTGTCGAGACTACGGAGCAAATGTCAGCGCTGATTGGCTTCTTTCACTTGCGCGACGAGCTCTTTCGAAACGAGCGCCTGCGTGCGATTGGCGAGATGGCGTCGGGCCTTGCGCATGACCTCAGAAATATTCTGAATGCGGGCGCGCTGCGCTTGAACATTCTGCGCGGGAAAGCCGGTGATGATTTGATCCACGATGTGGATGCGCTCGCGAGATCAGTCAACGCTGCGGCGGAGCGAGTGCGGGGCCTTCAGGAATTTGTCAACCAGCGGCCGCAGGAAAATCTTGAAGCGGCAGACCTATCGATTCTGATCGGCGAAGCGATCGAAATGGTGGATTACCTGATTGAGAAAACTCCAACAATCAAAGGCGGCACGGTTAAGCTCGAACGCAAATTCCCAGCCTGGTTGCCGAAGGTTTGGGCTTTTCCGAATCAGGTAAAGCACGTGTTGGCGAACCTTTTGATCAATGGCCGCGAGGCTATGCCCGATGGGGGCAACTTATTGATCGAAGCAAAGCCGATTGCCGCCAGGGTCGAGGTAGCCGTCACCGACCAAGGCACCGGCATTCCCGCAGACGTCCTCCCCAGGATGTTCGATCCCTTTTTCACGACTAAGGACTTAGGCACCGGTCTGGGCCTCTCCATGGCGCGCGACGTCATGACCAGGCTGGATGGGGAGATTCGCGCTGAGAACCGATCACCCCAGGGAGCCTCGATTATTTTGAACTTCCCCATCGCGGACTAGTTACCAACCACTGAGTACTTTTTACATGCTTCATACAGTGGCTGAGAAAAGTCGCCACCCACACTCGATTCAATTACATAAATCCTAAGCAGTTTCCTTCCAGCGCTCTAAGTACATCTCTTGCTTTATGTTTGCGCCCGTACGCGAACGAATGGGCGGAGGTTTATAAATGCTCGAGGCACAGGAAGCCTTGGAGTCCACGTCCAGCGTCGCGGAGACGTCGAAGGCCGCTGCAGTTGATTCGAAATCGATTGGGGTCTGCAGGTTTGAGCGGGCAGAGATCAATCTGACGCCTGGCGACGTCGTCGCAGTCCGAAGTGCCGCGGAAGTCATGTCGAGCCTCGACAGCGACGGGAAACTCGACGGCCTGCCTTTCATGCCCGAGATGCTGGCATTCTGTGGGCGCCGCCTCCGCGTATCCAAAAGAGCGGATAACACTTGTGCGCTAGGCCAGGCGCGACGAATTGAAAACACGGTTCATCTCGAGCAACTAAGGTGCGACGGATCGGCGCATCGCGGATGCGAGGCTGGCTGTCTCTTTCTGTGGAAGGAAGCATGGCTTCGCCGCCGAACTCAGAGCGTCGAAGAATTCAGTGACACTCAGCGTCCGTCGGCTGGCATCGAGGACGGCGCCTATCGTTTGCTGAGTGACTTCGCACATAAGCCAGACAACACCCTTATGTGTCAGTCAACGGAATTGAATTCCGCGACTTGTCCGGCGCCACTCGGCAGTTCTTCGCAGTACTTCGGTAAGGTCGCGCGAGATTATGTCGCGGGAAAAAGAAGTGTCGAGGACTTACGCCAGCTCGTCAGTTACTTCTGGGGCAAAGCGATTCTGTATCTATTCATGCTATGGGCGCGAGCGCCCTGGAACGCCGATCGATATCGTAAGACTCCGGACACGCCGCTGGCTCTAAAGCCGGGTGAAGTGGTGCGGGTGCGCGGAATGTTCGAAATTCTTCGGACGCTGGATCGCAACGGTTGTAACCGTGGCATGGAATTCAAGCCCGAGATGTTCCTGTTCTGCCATCGGAGGTACCCGGTTATCTCTAACATGCAGCGGCGGATCGACGAGCGGAGCGGCGAGCTCAAGGGCTTCCGCAGTCCATGTATCGTACTCGAGTCGGTCTACTGCCATGGCCAGCGTTCCTTCTGTCAGCGTGCGAACTATCACTATTGGCGCGAAATCTGGTTGAGCCGGCAATAGCTGCGGACTGACTACCTAGAGGAAGACGATGAACGCATCTGAATTGGCGCAATTCTTCAGTGCCATTGGCAACAGGGTAATACAGACCGAGAGTTGCTATTGGTACAATCCCAAGCCGTTCCTGTATAAGAGTCTGCCAGTTCATCGTTTCGTGGATCCTTCAGCGGCGGAGATAGCGCAGGTCATGATCAAGGGCCCGGCGTTCGCGTTGCGTTATCCCATGACTCCAGACAAGAGCGGCCCGCGCGGGGGAATGTATGTCTGTTCGAATCGCGACTACGACATCCAGGCGCTGACCTCACAGAACGTTCGCAGCCGGACGCGTAGGGGCCTCGCGCGGTGCAGGATCGAGCAAATTGATTTCTCATACCTGGCACAGCATGGCCATGCTTTGACGGCGGAAACCAC
Organism: uncultured delta proteobacterium; assembly: GCA_963850125.1. GTDB lineage: Bacteria > Desulfobacterota > Binatia > Binatales > Binataceae > Binatus. Next base: position 126,563 of record CAWKKB010000012.1, read on the forward strand.
GTTGCGCCAGATGGGCAAGATGCCGAGCACCACTGAGGCGGAGTGGCATCTGTTCTGCGAGAACGCGAGTCGCTCGAAGGATTTCGAGGCGTGGGGAGCCTTTGTAGAAGATCGATTGGCGACCTTCATCGTCGGGATGTTGGTTGAGGACTGCTATTACATACACTTACAGAAGAGCGCTTCGGACTTGCTCAAGTACTATCCGAACAACGCTCTGCTATTCACGGTGATGAAAACAAAGTTAGCGTGTCCGGAGGTCGGTTACATTTCGCATGGACCTAAAGCTCTCGCGGTCGGAAAGGGGCTCGACTACTTCAAGACCAGCATGGGCTTTGAGATGCAACCGTATACGGACCACGTAGTGTTCAACCCATTGGTGAAGCCGTTTCTGATGTGGAAGGGCCATGCGGTCGTGGACAGGCTGGTGCAACGCTATCCGGATAGCCTTTTCTGGCAGCGGGCGTCACGAGCCTTGCGAGTCGCCAGGGGAGAAGAGCCTCGCGGCGGAGATAGCATCGAGATCGCGTCGCAATAGAAGTGGCGCGCGTCCTTACAGCGACGTCCGGTAGTAGTGAACGGCCTGGGTCATGCCGCCGGCGAGCCTGCTGCGCACGTAATTCATGAAGTCGGGAGTTAGTACGTACTTCGGCTTCAGATAGACGCCGCCGTTGTTGAGGGAAAAGAGTATCCGATGCATCTTCCAGTTTCGGGTATTCCGATGGAGCCTGAATCGAGCGGAGACTCCCAGGGTCTGAATCCCGAATGGAAACTTGAATCCAAACCATAACGGTTGAGAATTGATCGAGAGGTCCGGCCGATGGGATTCTTGAGCTTCCGCGATCCGTCCGCTGGCTAGCGAAAACTCAACAGTCTTATCAAGGTCCGGAATCCTAATGGTCACCGGACGCAGTAGCAACAGCAGTGGGCAAGAATATCGCTCGCGTATCTGCTCTGCCATAGCAGCGTATGCATCAAAGATATCACTAAGTGGTTTGGTATCGATCGGATCATAGGCCAGCTCATCCCAACCAGGCATCGAGGCATAACGCTGCAACGCTGGTGAAGAGTCGTGCGCTGAGCCGACTTCGTAACCATCACCGGGGTAGAGAACGGCCGCAGTCTGGCCCTGCCGCTCGAGATAGTTGTAGGCATCGGTCACGGTATTGGCGAAAGGATTGACGTACTTGTTGTCCTCGCTCGAGAAGTAGATGAAACTCGCGAAGGGTATCGTGACCTTTGCGTCAAGCGCGCGATGAACCTCCGATACGTTGCGCAGGACTTGCATGGCACGCTCTGGCAAATAGCGTTCCGGCGGTTCGAAACCCGCGTAGGCGGCTAGCGAAAATTGGTTGAGAAGGACGTCGACGTGGGTCAGGTCCTTGAGAATCATCCGGCATTCGGCGGTGCTTATGCGCGCGTCATTCGCATTCAGGATAACTTGTTGGTTATCGACAACCGCCAGCGCAGAATCCATCAAGCCTGCATGGTAGCAGTACACTTTCGTGCCGTGTGGCGAGGTTGACCTATCGCTAAGTGGTATTATCTCGCGGTGCGGCAGGAGTCGGAAACGCTGATAGCCAAGACCCTTGAATGCCGCGAGCATCTTCGCGGAATCGCGGGTCTGGAAGAGAATGGTAACCCGCTGCTTAAAGGAGTCAGGAAAAGAGCCCAAGGTCGGAAAATGACAATGATCCGGATGCTCATGCGATATCCAAATGTAGTCGATACGATCCAGCAGCGCGGCATCCAGCACTGGTTCGGGGCGAAGCGTCCACGAATTGTTGAAAATTTTCCCCGACAGCCACGGATCCATCAGGATCGACGTGTCTGAGCACTCGGCTATTATGCACGCGTGCCCGATGAAGTGAATTTTCATTGGCTCAGGCTATCGGTTGAGTCCCGCTCGACCACGCGGCTGGTATCAGACGCCCGCAGCGGTCGCCACGCAGCATCGGGATCGTCGCTCGGATCGGGCCGGTGGACCGCTAGGTAGCGGGTAGCGTTGGAGCCGGCGTATTGACGAGTGTCGATCACCGCCTCCGCTGCCACATTGCCGACTCCAGCTGGAGTCGATGTGTCAGCGCTGTCCACTTCTTCGAGGTCATAGCCGAGCCTGCTAAGGGCCGCGTCGATGCTAGCGGTCATCGAAGGGAGCAAGGTGACGAGCGCCTTGTGCGCCGCGAAACTTATCGCCTCGATTTTGTTGGCGTCGCTGGTTTCTTCCGGCGGGCGCTTCAGGATGCCGTTGGCTCGCGACGGTACTGCTATCGGATCGTAGGTCGTCCATGCGTCGTACATGGCGGCATGCAGGATGGCGAGCATCCGCGCCGCGGCCGGCGCTTCGGAGTTCGTCTGATGGATATAATCAAAGGCGACATTGTCCCAATACACAGAAACCGTATCGGCCCGAGCCGCGGTCGCAGATTCCAGTATCAGTAGCACTGCGGTTAAGGTCATAGCGACTCGACGAACGAACATCTGCCCGCCCCTGACGGCTCTGGAGTGTCACCTGTTGAGACTCAACAAATGGCACCGCTGGATTGAAGGGCTCCGGGCGGGCACGGGAACTGGCCTATCGTCGTGGTGGGGAGCTTTCGGTCAGCCGCAGCCCACCGGAGCCAAAAGTCCGAAGTTATTACCTAATCGTCAGCAATCCTCTGGATGAGAGCATGCAGATTGTGTGCCGATTCGCGAGCAGACTGAAACCATGACCAGTTGAAGAGTCTAGACAAATCAGGATTGTTTTTTCGGCTCTCACGCGTCGGAGTTCGAGCGGCGCTCGACTTGCGTCGCCATGAATTCGTGAAAAAATTTCGGTTCGACTGACTCAGCCACGTGGTCCAAATATGCATTTATCAACGATGAGAACGAAGTCGCCCGAGCGGGTACCGTGGCATCTTCGTTGCTTTCCGACCACCGACTATGTGGCAAAAGCTACCAAGCTCCTCTTCAGACCACGCCTACGAAGCGCAATGGTCGAAGCTTCTCTCGGAGGATGGCGGTCGCCGCGCGCGGAGTCGTCTGCGCTCGATTCCACGTCTCGAATATCTGGTTGCCGCGGCGGCGGGTCTGCTGATCCTTGGTCTGCTGACTCATCCGACCGGCGGCGGGATAGTTATTCTCGCGATCATCGCAGCGGTGATTATCCCCTGGAGCATCTACTGCACGAGCCGTCATGTCGGCTGGCTGCTGTTGGTCCTCGTCCTAATCGAGGCGGTGGCCGCGAGCGCGTTCGCCGCGGGTTCAGACGAAAAGATAGGAGCCCTTGTCCGTTATCCTTTGGGATTTCTCTTCATCCTGCCTTTCATTTCCTCGCTCTGGAAGTCGGGAATTCTGCGCCGGGGCGGATTTCGTGACTACGGAATTTATCTACTTTGGGCGCTGGTCAGCGTCTCTTATTCGATCCTTCCCGCCGTGTCGCTCGCCCGAGCATTCGCCGCGATTCTCCCATTCCTGGCGTTTTGCGCGATAGCTGAGGAAGTCAGGAGCGGGGAGGATGCGCGTCGAATGATGGGAGTTCTGCTCGCCGGCTGTGGAATCGTCGTCGCTGCTAACTACCTCGAGATTTCGATTCAGCCAGGCATGGCCTGGCAGATCGATACCGAGGAAGGGATGCTGCGCTTCGTTGGATTTCTCACGGAGCCGAACGAAATCGGCAACTTGATGCTCGCGACCATCGGCGCGGGAGTCGCCTACTGGCCGATTGCGAGCAAAGGGAAGAAGGTCCTCGCAGTGACCGCGATGATCGGCGCGCTGGTGCAGGGTGTGATGGCTGACTCGCGATCACCAATCATCGGGCTGGTTATCGGCACCGGCGTTTACCTGGTCTGGAAATATCGAGCCAGAGGCGTGATCGGGTTAGTCGTACTCTGCGCGCTTTTCTACACGGCCGCGCACTCGATTCCCAGCATGCACGACTACCTCGATCGCGGCGACGTCGCCAGCTTCACGGGGCGGCAGGTCGCGTGGGATTTTGCGGTCAGCAAGGTTAAGGAGCGTCCGCTGGTCGGCTATGGCTACGAGGTCGAGGGACAGATTCTGAGCAGTCAATATTTTCCGGGCTGGGACGCCGTGTGGAGCCTGGGATACCAATCGTCTTTGCACGACGGCTATGTTTCCCGCGCGGTGAGTCTCGGAATACCGGCGCTACTGTTCTGGCTGTTCGTTATATTGCGGCCGACGGTCAGTTGTTTTTTGCGTGATGGCGATCCGTGGAACTTGAGATCTATGGTGCCGCTGACGATCCTGCCGGTCTTGATCCTGGACTTCACCGAATCGGTAGTGGACTTCCGCTCGTTCGCCGGTATTCTATTGGCGCTCGCGTGGGCAATGCTCGAGCGCGAGAGGCTGTTGGCTCGCGAACAAGCCGCCAGTCGCGCGAAAGTTGTCGAGGCATCGAAGACCCCAATCGTTCGAGCGCTCCAGGGGGTGCATGCCTCGTGATCGTAAAATAAAGGCTGCGATCTGGCTGAGCGGAGCGTTGCTCGTTCTAGTGACGCTGGCATACGTGATAAGCACGCTGCCTGAATCGCCGAGCGAATCGCAGCGCGCTTACTATATCGATTCCAACACCGGCGACGACTCCAGCTCCGGCCATAGTCCTTCGAGCGCGTGGCGCACGATCGGAAAAGTTAATTCGATGGCGCTGGCGCCAGGAGACACTGTCTATTTCCGGCGCGGCGAAATCTGGCGCGAGACTCTCGAACCGCGCAACGGCGGTGCCCCTGGCCGGCCCGTCACCTTCACCGCCTATGGCAGCGGACCGGCACCGATCATCAGTGGCAGCGACATCGTCACCGGCTGGAGTTTGAGCGACGCATCGATCTTTCACGCGCGCTGCGCCAAGCCGAACAATGTCTACGTCGACGGAGGCCCCGGTTGGGGACTGACTCGCGCTTGCTGTCTGCCGGGAGAGTCGTGCACGCGGTCAGGCTTGTGCGCGACGGGACCAATGATGGCGGGCAGCTGGTATTGGAATCCGGCGACGTCGGATCTGTACGTATGGTTGAACGACGGCTCCAATCCGGCGAACCACATCGTGGAAGCAGCGGTGCGGACCTATGGGATGAACGTGACTGCGGACGGCGGGGAGAAGGGCAACATCGTCGTCGATGGTCTCGCGTTTGAACGCACTGGAGGATACGGCATCTACTTCTATTCGAATGCGGAAAACGGCAAGGGGCCGGTTGGAGTAGTCATTCGCAACAATATTGTGCGGCAGACTGGGACCGGACAGATTGACGGCGGCGATTACTACAACGCAATCCACTTCGATGAACACGTCGAACTGAATACGGCGCCCGAGTTCATCGATAACACCATCGCGTACAGCGGGGGGCATGGTAACGCAATCAATTCCCAGAAGGCCGACGGCGCTCGAATCATCGGCAACCGCGCGGAGCACTTCAATCACAATGGCTTCGATACCAAGCAATCGGCGTCAGTCCTGGTCCGCGGCAACACTGCGCATGACGCTTCCGAAGCCAACGGCATTTACCAGGAATACTGCGCCAACGGCATGATCGAGAACAATGTGATCTACAACCTCAGCGGTTCGCTGCCGGGCCGCGGTTCCGGGATTCAAATCGATGCAGGCACATCGGGTGCGATGATAACCGGGAACTCGATCTCCGATGTATTGACTGGCATCTACCTGATCACACCTGCGACCGCGAGAAACAATGTCGTCAGCCGCGCCGCTCACGCAGTGCTCGAAGCGAACGCCGGCGGCGCCTTCGATCACAACCGATGGGGCGATTCTCCGATCTTTTATGTGAACGGTCGGCGAGAGAGTTTGCTCGATTGGCAAGCGGCCAAAGATCATTCCAGAGATCAGGCCGCGGAACATCAGCACTGAAGCGCAGACCGCGCTGTTTCGGCCGATTGGTCTACTAAGTCTCGGATAGCTACTAAATCTCTAGTAGCTAATTCGACCTGGCTGACCAGGTACGCCAGCTATATCGAATGATTGTAAGATATACAAAATTGCAAACCGTACATGCTATAGAAAATATACAAAAAAAGATTCTTCTCGCATCTGAAAAAGTTGAACCAATAGGATCCCCCTGCTAGTGTTGCGCGCGCGGCGAGTCGTGGCGCCGCAGACATAGATTCAGGCTCAAGGCGCGCAGCTTTCATCTTCCTTTAGGATCGCATCCGCAGCCGGCGCGGGTTGGGCTGTAGTCAATTCAAACGCGAGGGGAGTTTCAGACTCTAAGGCTGTGAGTCCAGGTCCACTGGGGAGAGACCTGTCCCTAGTAGGGTTTCGTTTTCAGACCTGCCGAGGGCGTCACGCCACTGAAATAGCCCGCGCCTAGCCGCGGAAGCGCGTCGGCGTTAGTCCGGCGACCGGTGATGTGTAACTCCTCCACCGTGATCGTTGAGGCCGTCCCGATGTTGCCCGCGAGACAGATTTGCGCACGCCTGGGGAGGGCGATGTTTCATGCGCGGATTCAACGTCTATGGCTTTGTCGGTCTTATCGTAATCTTTCTTTGTGCTTTCTTGACGCTCCAGCTTGCCGGGTCAATGAACGCGTCAGCCGCCGAGGTGACGATCACTTCGCCAAAAAGCGGCGGCGTGGTCGAGGGCGCGATGCCTATCTCGCTCACCATGAAATCGGGCGTATCGTGGGCGAACGTATATATCGACGGTGTCTATCTCGCATCGACCCCGAATTCGATTGTGTGGACGTCAACTAGCAGCGCCAATGGTAAGCATAAAATCGGCGCGAGAGCCTACAATGCTTCGGGCAGTCTCCTTGGAAGTAGTTCCATAACGGTCAAGGTAAAAAACATTGGGAACCCGACGCCGACCGTCGACCCCACTCCGGTCGCGACACCTACACCCGGTGGTCAAGTGACTATTTCGTCGCCTAAGTCGGGTGCGACCGTTTCCGGCACAGTATCTATCGCGGTTAAGTACGTGGCGCCGGTCAGTTGGCTTAACTTCTACATCGACGGAACCTGGGTCGCATCTTCTCCGCCTTACACCTACGCCTGGAATTCGAAGGGCGTGGCCAACGGTCAGCATGCTATCGCCATCAACGGATATAACAGCAGTAACGCGTTGGTCGCGACCACCGCGATGAACGTAAACGTCAAAAATAGCTCCGGTGCTACTCCAACTCCTGCGCCCACTGGCAGCGCGACTCCGCAGCCCAGCGCAACTCCGTCGTCGAGCGCCACGCCTTACTATTCACTGTTGCCGACAGGCTCCACTCTGCCTTCCGACAGTCAGTGCGCATCCGGTGCTGCAGGCGATACGTTTGAGCCCGTCCCTGCTAACAACACGCCGAACCACACCACGATGACCTCGTCGGACATCAGCACTTACAATTCCGAGGCTTCCGGCGGCGAAGGCGGCGCCCCGGGGAGTTATCTGACGCGCGCGGACGGCTTGTTCACCGGTACTACTGACGCGATTCTCAAGTGGGCGTCATGCAAGTGGGGCTTTGACGAAAACGTGACGCGCGCCACTGCGGTAAATGAGACTCATTGGATTCAGCCGCATATTGGAGACATCGGTAACGGGACCAGCCTGGGAATTCTGCAAATCAAGTCGTCCGACTACCCGTCCACCTGCGAGTCGGTCGCGTCGAGCCAGAATACTTCCGATGTCACCGATTCTGATTGTTATTCCTATCTCAGTACCGCCTTTGCGGCCGACTATAAGCTGGCTCAGCAAAGAGCGTGCTTCGAAGGGCAGGTCAGTTATCTAACAAGCGATACGCCAAGCTCCGGATATCCGACCTATCCCAACGGCACCTCTGAGCAAATGATGTGGGGATGTGTTGGATGGTGGTATTCGGGACACTGGTACGACTCAGGCGCTTTGAACTACATCTCGCAAGTTCAAGGATACCTATCCGCGCAGACGTGGCTGCAGCCGGGAGGAGTAGGAAACTAGCGCTAGCGCTCTGACTCGAATACCAACGGCGGTCGGAAGATCGCCAAGAGCGATGTGGACGGGCTCGTAGCTGGAATTGAAATTAATACAATCAGCACGAGCCCGTCCCTTCTCGAACATTTGTTCCGCGCATTTCGTCCAGAAGAACAAGCTTGGTTTCTTCGATTTTTCCTAAGCCAACGCGCCTGTCTACCATAGGGTTGTAATCCTTTCACGGTACGCGGCCCCTCGAACGTAAGTAGCCCGAATTAGCATCGTTTCAGTCGTCGCAGGCTATGGCACGCGAGTTGCCATTGCTAAGGCCATCGCGCAAATGCGCGCGGGCAGCGCCTCAGGAGTGATCGAGAGGATTCGGCCGCGAGAAATTTATGAGGAAGCCATTTGCCATCAGGGCGGATAACGCAACCAACCGAACTTCTAATCGTTCATGCCGGCTCGCCTGCGCAATTACGATCGCGCTCGTGCTGTGCGGATGCTCCGCGCGAAATCAGAATCAGGGTGACTCGGGCGGAAGCAAAGAATTGGCGTCAAAGCCGATGTCGCCCGAACAGTGTGCTGCCAACGCCAGTATCCAGGAAAGCGCGACTCAGGATTCCGACTACCGGATCCAGCCCGGAGATTCCCTTGCGCTCGACTTCTATATGAACGCCGAATTCAACGACACGGCCACAGTTGATCCCAACGGAAAGATAACTCTGCGCATGGTTGGTCCCATCCAAGCCGCCGGTCTGACGCCGGATCAACTGGCCTCCTCTATCGACAAGGCCTATCAGAACGAGCTTCGAAATCCCGGCGCAGTGGTTCACCTCAATAACCTTCCGAACAGACAGATCTACGTAGAGGGTGAAGTCACGAAACCCGGCGCCTTCCCGCTGCAACCTGGCATGACCGTAGTGCAGGCGCTGGCGCTGGCTGGCGGGGTGACTGACAACTCAGATGCGGAGAGCTCGCTCCTTATCCGCCGCGACGCGTGCGGACAGCCGCAGGGAACCGCGGTCGATCTGGCCGCAGCTACCAAGCAACCAGGATCCGCCGAAGACGTGGCGTTGATGCCCCGCGACGTGGTGGTAGTGCCACGAAGCAAGATCGCAAACGTCGATCTGTGGGTAAAGCAACACATAAGAGACGTACTGCCGGTGGAACCGTACATATCTCCGACGTTCTAGCCTCCGACGTTCTAATTAGACGAACCCTGCAGGGAATCGACAAGACTATGTTTCCAATTGACTACCAAGACTGGATCGACATCGCCTGGCGCCGGCGGCGCATCGCGGCTATCGCAGGCTTGACGGTCTTTGGTGTCGTAGCTCTAGGAACGCTGCTGTGGCCTCCGCTCTATTCATCGAATTGCCAGGTTCTGGTGCAGGACAACCGCGCGCAACTGCTGGTGTCGCCCGAGTTGCAGGGCAACGCGCCGCAAAATTCCGCGGCGGTCAACAACCCGGTTCAGGAACAGGATCTCAATTCCGAGCGCGAATTGATTACCAGCTTGTACCTCGTCCGGCTCGCGATCGAAGATCTCCCGGTTCCTCCCGCCTATGCGCGCGGATCAGGAATGGCGGTCGCCGCGGTGAAGGCCGCAATCCGGCTGCCGCTCGACGGCTACCACGTGCTGCACAGTATTCCGAGGCTCAGTCCGCGGGACGCGTGGGCTATCGACATCGAACGCAATCTCGACGCGACAGTCATCAAGCGATCGAACATCATCACGGTCGAGTTCAACTCGCACGACCGCCGTTGGACTAAGGACTTTCTGGATCGGTTGATGAGCCGGTACCTGGAATTTCACGCCAGTCTGTCGCATGACCCGCAGGCGGAGAAGTTCTACGAACAGCAAACCAGCCTTCTGAAGGCCCGGCTGGAGGCGTCAGAGGGAGAGCTGAACGATTTTCAACTCAAGACCGGCATCGGCAATCTCGACGAACAAAAGCGTGCACTGATCGCGCGTATTTCGGATCTGCAAAGTACCGCCGCCAAGACCGACGCGCAGATTTCAGGAGACCAGCAGCAGGTAACCGCGCTGCAATCGCAACTGGGCACTACCCCTGGACGGATCGAGAAAGAAACCCATCAGGTCCAGAATCTCGCGCTGCAGCAATTGAAGCCGCAGGTCATGCAGTTGCGAGCGGAAAGGGCCGAGCTGTTGACCCGCTATCAGCCAGGTAGCGAGCGCATCAAGCAGATCGACGCCAAGCTCGCATCCGAAGAGAAGATTCTCGACAACGAGAACCATCTGGAGGTCAATGAACAGTCGACCGACGTGAATCCGGTGTGGATCACGCTGCAGACTGACCTCAAACAGGCGAGCACTGCGGCATCCTCCGGAAAAGCGACGCGCGACGAGCTTAACAAGCAGATCGATGCTGCGAACCAGCAGCTGTCGGCGCTCGTTACCAATGGCGTCCAGATGGAGCGCCTGCAGCGGCAGGTGACGTCGGACTCCGATGCTTACCAGGCCTACGTTCGCAAGACCGAAGAAGCGCGCGCGTCCGAAGCGCTTAACAGCAACAAGATTCTTAATGTCAGCGTCGCACAGCCGCCGATTGTCCCCTTGCAGCCGGTGTTTCCGAGTGTGCCTTTCAACCTGGCCGTCGGACTGATCCTCGCGACGCTGTTCGCAGCGGCCGCCGCTTACTGGGCGGAAGAAAGCGATTCGAAGATCTATTCGTCGGGCGTCGTGAACAATCTCACCGGACTTCGGATTGTCGCAGTCCTGAACGAGCGGATGTAACGGCTATGTACTACAGGCACTTCGGACTTGATGGACCGCCGTTTCGATTCACCTCGTCACCGACGGCACTGTTCCTCGGCGCGGCGCATCGCGAATGCCTCGCCGCGTTGGAATGGGGCCTGCTCCACGATCACTGCGGATTCATGCTGGTGCTGGGCGAAACTGGAACCGGCAAGACCACCTTGCTGAATACGATCCGCGCGCGCCAGCTCCCAAACCTGAAACTCGCTTGCGTGCCGAATCCGAAGCTCAGCTTCCAGGAAATCATGCGCGTCATCCTGCCGCAGCTCGGCATAGTTACCAACGAGCTGGGCAAGCTCGAATTGATTGAAGCGCTCGAGAGCGCGGTGGCAAATGGCTATCGCACCGCGATCGTTATTGACGAAGCGCAGGACCTGAGCGACGAGACCCTCGAGGATCTCCGCCTGCTGACCAATACGGCTGGCGCGCAAAATCGCGAACTGCAGATTGTTCTAATGGGACATCCCGAACTGCTCGATCGGCTCTCGGCGCATCATCTGCGGCAGTTGCGCGAACGGATCTCGACCAAGGTATCCCTGCCCGCGCTCAGCGACGGCGAAAGCGCCGCCTACATCCATTGCCGCATGCAGGCGCAAAATGGATCCGCGCGAGTCTTCGAACCCGGTGCAATCAAGTATCTGGTCAAGGCTGCCGCCGGAATTCCGCGGCGCCTGAATGTTCTATGTCATAACGCGTTGCTGCTGGCGTATTCGAAAAACAAAAACTCGGTGACGCTCGAGGTCGCACGCGAAGTCGTTGGCGACTACGAGGGAATCTTTCCGCTTGCAAACGATGCACAGCGGCCCGCGCTGCGCGGATCCGAGTCGGCGACGGTTGAGTCAGCGACTAAAAATTCCCCGACCAGCGCGGCGCGCGCGATTCGACCTCATCGGCGATTGGCGATCGTTGCAGGCGCGTGCGCGGCACTAGTGGTCCTCGGCTTCGGCAGCGTCTTTGTTGCGACGAGCTACAACTCGTCGGGCAAGTTGGATCGCATGACTAAGCCAATCGCTGCCGCTTCCGTCAGTCCCGCAGCTTTTTCGCAGCCGGCGAAGGACGACGTTAAGACTGTCGCGACGACACTTGGCTATGCCGCGTCAACCGCTGACGTATCTGGCGCCCCGATGCCAACCCTTGCGAGCAAGTCTTCGCCCGCGCCGCGTCACGCGACAGTCCAGATTCGCCCTGGAGACACCTTGCACGATTTGGCGGCCAAATACCTGGGTTCCAAGGATCGGACCTGGGAATTGATACACGCCAATCCACAACTAAAAGATCCCGACAATCTCTACGTCGGCGAGACCATCTACTTGCCAGCCAGCCAACCGACGAACCTGGCGGGAGAAGTGCAGTGAGCAAATATTACGACGCGATCAACCGAAACCTCGCAACGACTCGCGAACCGCTGGCCCCAGTCCGCCCGCGCGCGAAACTGGTCTCGAAGACGCGCGATCTGATCGAGGCGCCTGTTCGCGAGGTCGGCGCGAGGACCGACGCGATCGCGTTCGAGCATACCTTCTTGCCTGAACCGCTGCCGTGTGATCTGCCGGCGATGCTCGCGCGCCAGGACGCGATTCGTCAGTTGAGTGAGCGGATGGCGCCGACCGCAGCGGTGGACAAGTCGTGCCGGGTCGCTATCTCGGGATGTCGTCCGTCTGACGGCGCATCCTCGATCGCGGCCGCCCTCGCGCTGGACCTCAGCCAGCGGCTTTCAATGCGCACATTATTGGTGGACGCGAATCTCCAGAGTCCCACCCTGCACCGCGTTATTTCGCCGGCGGAAAGGACCGTCGCACAGATTACGCTGGACGGTTCACTGCAACTTCGCATGACCGGATGGCAGAGATTGACACTTGCGACTTGCTGTCTGAACGGCAACGACGATGAGCGTGAAGCTGCAATCGCGGAACTCGAAGCAGTTCTCAGCACATTTCCCGCGGCCGTGATCGATCTCGGTGTGGCGCGGCTCGATCCGCGCATGGTGCCGCTGATGCGTCCCGCTGATCCGATCCTGCTGGTGGTTCGCTACGGACAAACCGAGCGCAGGGAGCTTGCTACCACGGCAGCCGCACTGCGAGCAGCAGATAGAACAGTCGCAGGCGTGATTCTAAACGCGCGGCCGACGCGGTCGCAAAATTCCTCCGCGGAGTACCCGCCCAATGAATGACTTCATCATGATCAACCAAAAAATACCTACGACGGAAAATGGCTACCACAACGGCGTCTCCCGGAACGGGCATTCGCACGGATCGCCCAAGGTTGAAAACGTCAACGTCGCGAATGGAAAGGGTGCGATCGAGCTCGAGCGGCCCTTGGCAATAGTGAAACCGGGTCCGGCGGCCGCGGTCAAAGAGCAACGCGGTCAACTGCGCGGAATCGGCGTCGTCGGTCTCGGTTACTGGGGTCCGAACTGGGTCCGCAATCTACATCAGAATCAGGCGGCGCGCCGAGTCGTCGCCTGCGATCTCGATCAGAAGCGGCGAGCGCATGTCAGCCAGTTGTACTCGGACCTCGAAACCACCAGTCACTTTGAAGACTTGCTGAACGATGAGGAAATCGAGGGCATCGTGGTCGCGACCCCGGTCGGGACGCATTACGCGATGGCAAAGCGAGCGCTCGAGGCGGGCAAGTCGGTGCTGGTCGAAAAACCGCTGGCCACCTCGAACGAAGAAGCCAACGACCTGGTGAAAACCGCGCGCGAGCGAAACCTCATTCTTATGGTCGGGCACACTTTCGAATACAGCGCGCCGGTCCTGAAGATGCACGACATAATCGCGTCAGGCGAGCTCGGCGACGTCTTCTACATCAGTTCCGTCCGCGCGAATCTCGGACTCTTTCAGCGCGACGTGAACGTGACCTGGGATCTTGCGACGCACGACATCTCGATCATTCTCAAGCTCATGGGCGGCCACGAGCCCGAAGCGGTGAGCTGCCAGGGCGAGAGCCACTACGGCCACGGCGTCGAGGATGTCGCGATGCTCACCTTGCGATTCGAAAGAAACGTGATCGCGTTCATCCACGTGAGCTGGCTCGATCCCGACAAGATTCGCCGCACCACGGTGGTCGGATCGCGCAAGATGCTGGTCTACGACGACACTGCGCCGCAGGAAAAGATCCGCATCTACGACAAAGGCGTCACCGCGCAGAAGTATTACGACACGTTCGGCGAGTTCCAGTTCTCGTATCGCTACGGCGACATCCAGATTCCCCGCATCGAGGAAAAAGAGCCGCTGTTCTGCGAGTGCGAGCACTTCGTCAACTGCATCAAGAGCGGCGAAACGCCCAACACCGACGGCGTCAACGGCGCCCGGGTCGTGAGCGTGCTCGAGGCCGCCAATTATTCGCTGCGCCGCGGCGGCTTAATGGTGCCCCTTGGAGCTGCACTGCGATGAGTGCGGCAACTGAACAGCGCCAAGGTCCGCAATTCGTGTGCGTCGCTGATGACGTCCGCATGGGCCAGCGCGTGCGGCTGGCGTCATACGTAAATCTCTACGGCTGCGAGATCGGCGACGACACCCGGATCGGGGCGTTCGTCGAAGTTCAACGCGACGCAAAGATCGGGCGTCGCTGCAAAATCTCGAGTCATTCGTTTGTGTGCTCCGGCGTCACGATCGAGGACGAGGTCTTCATCGGCCACGGCGTGATCTTCATCAACGACCGTTATCCCCACGCGACCGCCGCCGGCGGTGCGCCGCAAACCGAAGCCGACTGGAAGATGGAACACACGGTGGTGAGGCAAGGCGCGTCGATCGGAAGCGGTGCGATCGTAATGTGCGGAGTCGAAATTGGAGCAGGCGCGTTAATCGGTGCCGGCGCGATGGTAGTGCGCGACGTGCCAGCGGGCTCAATCGTCGCGGGCCATCCCGCGCGCCTGCGCGCAGCGGTCGAGGCGAAGAAGAGGCAGTCTCAATGAAAATAAGATTCGTAGATTTGGCGGCGCAGAACCTGGAAATCAGCGAGCGCGTCGCAGTTGAGCTGGAGTCCGTCCATTCCACGACCGCCTACGTCGGCGGCCATCAGGTCGAAAGCTTCGAGCGTGAGTTTGCGGAATTTCTAAACGTGAAGCGTGTCATCGCTGTCGCCAACGGAACCGACGCCCTGCGAATCGCTCTGCTGGCGCTCGGCGTCGGCCCGGGCGACGAAGTCGTCACCGTACCGATGACCTTCATCGCTACCGCCGCTTCGATCGTGCAAACCGGTGCGCGGCCGAAATTCGTCGATATCGATTCTGCGACCGGCAACATGAGTATCCCCGCGCTGCGCAGCTTTCTGGAATCGCTGCCGCGCACGGAGCGCAGAGCGGTGCGGGCGATCGTACCGGTTCATCTCTACGGCCTGCCGGCGCAGATCGTCGAGCTGAAAGAAATCGCGGCGGAGTTCAATCTCAAACTGGTCGAGGATGCGTGCCAGGCTCATGGTGCTCGCGTTCGAACCGCCGACGGGATGGCGATGGCTGGAACTATCGGCGACCTCGGATGCTTCAGCTTTTATCCCGGTAAAAATCTCGGCGCATGGGGCGATGGCGGCGCAGTCGTGACCAATGACGAAGAAGTTGCGCGACGCGTCTCGCTCCTCAGCAATCACGGCCGCCTGTCTCACTACGCGCACGAGATTTGCGGCTACAACTCGAGGCTGGATTCGATCCAGGCCGCGGTCCTGCGCGCAAAATTGGAAAAGCTCGACGAATGGAACGACCGCCGCCGCGTAGTCGCCGCTGCTTATCGCGAATTGCTGGCGCCGCTCGACGTGCAGCCGATCTTCGAACCCGCAGACGTGCAATCCTGCTATCACCTCTTCGTCATTCGGAGCACGCGCCGCGACGCCATTCGAAACGCCCTGCTTCAAAACGGCATCGAATGCGGAATTCACTATCCGGTCCCGCTTCATCTTCAGCCCGCGCTGGCTCACCTCGGTTATCGAGCCGGTGATTTTCCGGCCAGCGAAGCGTTGGCGGATACAACTCTGTCACTCCCGATGCATCCGCATCTCGACGGACAGGAAATCCTGCGAACGGTCGAGACCGTCGAGAATGTGCTGACGCAAACGAACGAACCCCTCGCCGCGCCGCGTCGCAATGGTTCGCCAGCGCCAGGGGGCGCATCCTCCAACGCGTGAGCAGATTGCTATGTTCGCCAGCGAATGCAGAAAACAAAAAGTGCTGTTTGCGATCGCCGACGTCGCCGCACTTGCGCTCGCCTTCGCGGTCGCGCTGACGCTGCACGATCCGGACGGCGCGATACTGGGACATCTTGAAGACACTGATCCGCAGACTCTGGCCGAGTGCAGCGCTATCGCGGCGTTGCTTTGGGTCGGCGTCTTTCGCGCCTTCGACCTCTTCAGCATGCGAAACGGCAGCCGCAAGGAAACGATCGCGATCGTCAAGGCATGCTCGGTCGCAGCCGGCCTGATGCTGCTCGCCAGCTTCGCGGTGCATATTCAAATCTCGCGGGTCGCCGTCGTAACTTTTTATGCGCTCAGCATCATCACTGAACTGAGCTTGCGCGGAACCTTACGCCGCCTGATACAGCACTTCTATTCGAGCCCGCGCATCTCGATCCCGCTGGTGATCATCGGTTTCAATCCGACCGCTCATCTGCTCTGCGACAGCATTCGCGAAGAGCTGACCCAGTACGAATTTCTGGGCTTCCTCGATGCCGACGCTTTAGGCTGCGAGTACAGCGGCTACCCGGTGCTCGGACGTCCCGATCAGTTGTCCTACATCCGTCGCGTCCATCCATGCCTCGAGGCCGCCATCGCCATTCCCGACGCACCGCTTGCCGATCAGGCGCGGATGGTCGAGCTTTGCGAAGAATCGCGGCTGCGATGGTGGGTCGTGCCGTGGGTTTACCGATCGGCGCCGACCGGACTCCGCGTCGACACCGTCGGCCTGATTCCGATGGTCGGGCGTCGCGGCTCGAACGTCGAAGGCCTCAACTCCCTGGTCAAGCGCGCCTTCGACGTCGTCTGCGCCTCGCTCATTTTGATTGTAGCGATGCCCGTGATCGCCCTGGCCGCTCTAGCAATTTTAATTTTCGACGGCAGGCCGATCTTCTTCCGCCAACAACGAATCGGCGTGCAGGGGCGTCGATTCGAAATGTTGAAACTGCGCACGATGAAAACTTCGGCCGCCGATTCGGTCCATCGCCAATACGTGAAGCGCTGGATCTCCAGCGGTCACAGTGCCAGCGCCAACGACAACGGCGACAAGGTCTTCAAGCTGGCAAACGATTCGCGGGTGACCGGTGTCGGCAAAATTCTGCGCCGCTTCAGCATCGACGAGTTCCCCCAGCTCCTTAACGTCGTGCGCGGCGACATGAGCCTCATCGGCCCGCGTCCCGCGCTTCCCTACGAGGTCGAGCATTACCAGGACTGGCATCGCCGCCGGCTCGAGGGGATGCCGGGAATTACCGGACTGTGGCAGGTCAGCGGCCGCAACCAGGTTTCCTTCGACGAGATGGTCCGGCTCGACGTTAAGTACCTCGAAGACTGGTCGCTGACCACCGACATCAGGATTCTTTTCCGCACCATTCCGGTTCTCCTTCGGGGAGAGGGGCTGTGAACGATCGCGCGCCTGTGATCGGCGATGCTCCCGAGCACGCCGAGCGCAACCGCTGGTTGTGGAGCGCATTCGCTCGCTCGGTTCGCGACAACATGGTCGCCGAGTTTCTCGTGCAAGCACTGCGCGTCGGCGGAATGGTGGTGCTCGCGCGCGCACTTTCTCCGCATGACTTCGGACTGTTCAAAATCCTGGTCGTCGTCTCGACCTTCGCGATGCTGGTCAACGAGGCCGGCATCCCCGACGCGCTCATTCAGCGCCGCGACCTCACCCCCGCGCATCACGCGACCGCATGGTGGATGAGCATCGGGCTCGCGCTACTGACGTCGGGCCTTCTCTACGGCGGCGCACCCGCGCTCGCGCATCTCATGAAGATGCCGGAACTGCGCCAGGGCACGCGCCTGTTATGCATTCCCTTTCTGCTCGAGGGCGCGGCTGTCACCGCCAACGCGCGGCTGCGGCGCGATTTGCGCTTCAGCGCGCTCGCGGCCGCCGACGTGCTGGCCGAGGTCGCGTTTCTTGCAGTAGCACTCATTCTGCTGTGGAATCGGATGCCGACCCTGGCGCTCGCCGCTGGGCTGGCAGCACGCTTCGCAATTCACGCGATCACGATCCTCTTTGCCGGCGGGCGGGCTCCCCTAGGCCTTCCTACTTCGGCCGCTGCGCGCGATCTGGGCCGGTTCGCCACCAAGGTTCTCGGCGGACGAACGGTAGACGCGCTTTCCTCGAACGTCGACTTCGTGCTGATTGGCCGGCTGCTCGGAAGTTCGGCACTGGGATTTTATTCGATGGCGTGGGACCTGCTGCGATTTGTGCCCGACCGCGTCTTCCGAATTGCGGGCCGCGTCACGCTTCCGACTTTTTGCCACTTGCAGGATCAGACCGATCAGCTGGCCAAGGCCTACCTGAATTTCTCCGGTTATCTTTCGCGGATCATTTTGCCGATCGTTCTGTGCGCCACTATTGCCGCTCCTGAACTGATCAAAATCATTTACGGCCCCAAATGGCTTCCCGCCGCAGTGCCGATGCAATTGCTTGCGTGCGGATTGCTGCTCGTGGGACTGCGACTCGCCATCGGGTCCGTCTATTACGCAAAAAATCATCCTGAGTTCGACTTCTACGTCCATGCCACCCGCCTCGTCCTCGTCGTTGTAACCATTTTCGGCCTCGCGAAAACCGGCCTGGTCGGCGTCAGCATGGGCCGGAGTGCCGTCGAGGTCGTAATGAGCATCGCGGGCCAATGGCTGGTTTGCATGCTGCTCGGCGTCGGACTCACCGATCTCGTCGTGGCGATTCTGCCCGGCGCCCGGCTGGCGCTGATGTGCGCAATCGCCGTGATCGGCGGAAAAATAACGGCGAACGCTTGCGGCACCCAGGGAGTCGCGACTCTGCTGCTCATCATGGGACCGCCGGCGATCGTTTATTGCTGGCGCGAATCCTCAACTGCGATGCGGATGTTCGGAGACACGTTCGGTCGCGGCGAAACCGCGCCGATCGTCGTGGCGCAGGAGCTTCAATGAACCAGGTCGCAACACTCCGCGTCATTTCGCGCGAGCCTGAGCTCAAGATCCTCCCGCTCGAACAGGCGCTCGGCGAATGGGACGCGCTCTCCCGATCGCATCCCGAGGCGACGCTGTATCATCGTGGGCCGTGGCTCGAAGTTTTGCGGCGCGCGTTCGGTGTGCGTCCTTCCGTCGCAATCATCGCCGATTCCAGCTCGACCAAGGCTGCCTGCATTCTCGCCCAGGGCGGCAATCCAATTAGGCGCAGTCTTATCTCGTTGCCGTTTTCGGATTTCTGTCCTCCGCTGGCCGTCAACGATTCAGCCCGCGAGTCGCTGTTGTCGAAGTTGGCGGTCATTCGAAATCGACGGCTTGAAATTCGCGGCGCCGCTGGAGTCTACCCGTGGCACGTCCTCTATCACTTCCAGCGATGGACGCTGGATTTGTCCCGCCCGTTCAACGCCATTGAAAAGGCGGCAGACCGTGAAGTTCGGCGCCATATGCGTCGCGCTCGCGAGGCGGGCGTCACGGTAGAATGCTCGCGCGGCGCCGAGGCGATGGATTCCTTCTTCGGGCTCCAGCTCGAGAGCCGGCGCCGTCTTGGAGTCCCGTCGCAGCCGCTCAAGTTTTTCAGGACGGTGCATGAGGTCTTCGCGCGACATGACTCGGTCGAGGTGTGGTTCGCGTTGCAGCAGGGCAAACGCATCGCCGCGGTGGTCATCCTGCGCGATGGCAATGACCTGCATGCGAAATGGTCGGCGCGCGCGGCCGGCGGTCCCGACGGCTCGAGTCACTTGATCTTTATGTCTATCGCCGAGCACCACGCTCAGCACGCCGGTTCACTGGACTTCGGCCGCACCGACAGCCGCAACCGCGGTCTGTCACGCTTCAAGCGCGAGCTCGGCGCCACCGCTACCGATTTGCCGTACAGCTATTTTCCGCAGATGCCGAACGTAACTAGCGCCGAAAGTCTGACCGGAGTATGGCGGACCGCCTCCAACGTGTGGCGAAAGCTTCCGCTGCCGGTCGCTCGAGCTCTCAACAGCGTGACCTACAGGTACCTCGCATGACTCGGTATATCGCAATCACTCCGGCTCGTGACGAGGAAAAATTACTGCCGGGACTTATCGGCTCGATGGCGGCGCAGAATTTGACTCCCGACCGCTGGATAATCATCGACGATGGTTCCGCCGACGCGACTGCTGCGATCCTCGACGAGGCTGCGCGCACCTATCCGTGGATCGAACCTCATCATCTGCCGCGCAATCGTCCGCGCGCTCCCGGCGGAGAGTGTGTGATCACCCAGTTCCTGCCGCACGAAGCCTGTCAGGAGTACGACTACGTTTTGCGGCTCGATGCCGACGTCAGTTTCGAATCCGGCTTCATCGATCTTCTGCTGGAGGAATTCGCGCGTGACCCCAAACTCGGAATCGCCAGCCCGACTTTGTGGGAGCCCAAGGGATCCGAGTGGATTGAGATTCGACAGCCCGAATACCATACTCGCGGGCCGGCCAAGATTTACTCGCTCGCGTGCTTTAACGCGATCGGCGAACTCGATCCCGACGTTGGATGGGACACGCTGGACGAAGCGCGCGCGATGTTGCATGGCTTTCACACTCGCGGTCTCCGCCACATTGTCGCACGGCATCATCGGCCGCAGGGAGCGGAGTCGGGGTGGAAGGCGCGGATGAGGGCAGGGCTTGCGGCATACAGAGTCGGTTATTCCCCGTTGTTTATGCTCGCGCGCGCCGCGCGTGAGACGTTTACGCGCCCATCACCGGCTGAAGGTGCGTTGTTGCTCGCCGGCTTTATCAATGGATACCTGCGACGCGAACCGCGCTGCGCGGAGCCCGAACTTGTAAGTTTCATCCGGCGGCATCAGCATCGCCGACTGCTCTTCCAGGAGTCGCTATGGCGTTGACCGCTTCAATCGACGCAAGCGAATCCTCGGTTCACACCGTGCCGCCCTTGGAAAGCGGCGGCACCAACGACGCATTTTCTTTTTGGAAACTGCCGCAGGACTGGAAGGCCTCGCTCGATTCAGCGATCGCCGAGTCCAGGGTTATCGCCGAGCGTTATCTGCTGGAAGGGTATCTCGCACGCGAAGATCGCCAGCCGCCGACCAGAATGCAGGCGTACTATCGGATCAAGAATCTTATTCCCGCAGCCGTCCGGCATCGGCTGAACTCCGCAGCGATCAAGATGCGCGCCAAGCGCGAATTTCCGCGATGGCCTTGCGAAAGCGCGCTGGTCGACTACTGGCGCGATTGGCTGCGCATGAGCCTCCACGCTCTGAACAAGACCGACGCGTGGCACATCGGATTTTGGCCCGAGGGAATGAAATCGTGCATCATACTGACCCACGACGTCGAAGGTCCGCTCGGAATGAGCCGGATGGAGCAGATGGCGGATCTCGAAGAGCGTTACAATTTCCACTCATCGTGGAATCTGCCACTGGCGCAATACGAGATCGATTGGAAACTGGTCGATCGGCTCCGCACGCGCGGCTTCGAATTCGGCGCGCATGGACTGTCCCATGACGGCCGTTTGTTCCGTAGCGAGAGCGACTTCAGCGAACTCGCTCCCCTGCTCCAGGAGCGGGCGCGCACGCATGGCCTCAAGGGCTTCCGCGCGCCTTCGACGCTGCGGCGCGCCGAATGGATCACCAGGCTGTCGTTCGATTTCGACGGCAGCTTCTCGGATTCCGATCCGTACGAGCCGCAACCGGGCGGCACCTGCAGCGTGTTTCCTTTTTTTCTCGCCCACCTGGTCGAGTTGCCTTACACCATGCCGCAGGATCACACGCTGATCCATTTGCTGCATCGCAGTCCGATGCAAGTTTGGGGAATGAAGGCGCAATGGCTCGAGTCGATCGGCGGGATGATCCTGACCCTGGTTCATCCCGACTATTGCGGCTCCGGTCAGCATCTCCAGGAATACGAATCTCTGCTCAAGCAGCTGAACGATTATCAATCGGCCTGGCGGGCGCTGCCTTCTGAAGTTTCCGCATGGTGGCGTCGTCGGGATCAAATGAAGCTGACGGTTCGCGGCGATACTCCGTCGATCGAAGGACCCGGCTCGGAGCGCGCGGTCGCCAGGATGCTCTCCAGCGAACCGCTGACTCGGTGAGGTGATTTCAGTGGCGCGCTTTTTGATGATTGCCTACACCACCTACATGCACGACGGCCGTGTCAAGCGGCACGCCGAGGCGTTGGCGGAGCGCGGCGATCACGTCGACGTGATTTGCCTGGCCACTGAGGAACAACCGATCGCCAACGGCGTCAACGTGATCAGTCTGCCGATGCCGCGCTATCGCGGCGAGAGCAAATCCGCCTATCTACGAAGTTACCTGCGGTTCTTTTCGATGGCGGCGCAGCGCGCGGCCCGGATGTCGATGAAGCAGCGCTACGACATCGTGATCGTATGCACGATGCCCGACGCCGTCATCGTATGCGCGATACTGCCCAAGTTCCTCGGCAGCAAGGTCGTGCTCGACGTGCACGACACAATGCCTGAACTGTATCGCGACAAATTCGGCGGAGCGCGCGGAGCGGCGGGCGCTAAACTATTGATGTTCGAAGAACGAGCCAGTTCGTGGTGGGCGGATCGCGTTCTCGCCGTGCACGATTTACATCGCGACCGGCTGCAACAGGCGGGCGTGCCCGCCGACAAGATCCACGTGGTAATGAATTCGCCCGATACCAGGATCTTCGACCTGCACAAAAATGGCGACGCTCCCCCGAACCAGTTCACGTTGATTTGTCACGGCACTGTGACGCAGCGCCTCGGCCTCGACATCGCCATCTCGGCGGTCGCGTCGCTGCGTTCCGAAATCCTGGAGTTGCGTCTTAAGGTGATAGGCGAAGGCGATCGGCTCGCGGAGTCGCGCGCGCTGGTCGATCGGCTGGGGCTCGGTGGTCGCGTCTCCTTCATGGATCTCGTCCCGGTTGAAAAACTGCCAGCGCTACTCGTGAAGTCAGACGTCGGTTTGGTTCCATATCGGCCGAGCAGCGCGACGCATCTGATGCTGCCGGTTAAGTTGCTCGACTACGCGACGCTGGGAATCCCGGTAATCGCCGCGCGTCTGCGGACGGTCGAATATTATTTCGGCAATGGCGCGGTTGAACTATTCGAACCCGGCAGCGTGAGTGACCTCGCGCGCGCGATCAAGCTGCTCTACCACCATCCGGATTTGCGCGAGCGGTTGGTCGAGCGTGCCGGGCGCGCGCTCGACGCTTTGAACTGGGAGAATCAGCGAAACGAATACTATCGGGCAATCGACTCGCTGCTTCACGCGTGATTGTCAATTCGGAAGTCCTGCAAGAAGCAAACGGCTGAAACAGGAGAGTGTGATGGATGCGAAAAAAGAAATGAACGGCAAGCCGAAAGCGAGAACCCTGGTCGTCGGACTCGGCGAAGTGGGTGCGGCGCTCGCCGCGGTACTGGACCGCACGGAGACCGTGCTGCGTCACGACCTCGACCGCGTGAAGATTGACGAACCAATCGGGACGATGCATCTGTGCATCCCGTTTCAATCGGCCCATCAGTTCGAAACCGTCGCGCTCGGGTACATCAACCGCTTTCAGCCTGCCCTGACGATCATCAACAGCACGGTGTTGCCCGGAACCACCCGCTCCATTGCGGAGAAGAGCGGCAGCGCAGTCGCGTACAGCCCGGTGCGGGGCAAGCACGTCCGGATGGAGCACGACCTGGTTCACTACTACAAATTCGTTGCGGCTCCGTCCCGTGCCGACGCGGCCACCGCAGAGGCGCACTTCCAGGCGGCTGGCATGAAGACTCGGCGCATGACGGAAGTCGAGTCACTGGAGCTGGCCAAGCTCGCCGAGACCACCTACTTCGGCGTCTGCATCGCGTTCGCGCAGGAAATGAACCGCTACGCCGAGCGCGTCGGCGGTGAGTATTCCGAGGCGATCGATTTTTTCGAAGAAGTCGATTTCCTGCCGCGCCAGCGCTACTTCCCGGGCTTTATCGGCGGCCATTGCGTGATTCCCAACATCGAACTGCTGCTTCAGATCGCGCCGTCGCAGGCGCTCGAAGCAATCCTGGATTCCAATGAACGACGCGCAAGCGAACTCCAATCTCGAGCCAGTGCCAGCGCTGAGGCAGTCTCCAAATCACGCGAGCCTGACCCGGCCAAAGTGCTGGCTGATCGGCAATAGAACGGAATTGCCGCACGCCGCCGAGCGGGTTGCGCGGCTTCGCGGTCTCGACGTCGAGATCGGACTACCCGATGGGGCCGCGATCCACACAGGGTCCGCAGCGCGCAACAATTTGATCGCGATCAATTTCGATCTGCTGGCGCGACTGGGGCCCGACATGCGGACCCGTCTGCGTGAGGCCGCTGAGAGTGGCGCGACGATATATGTGCGAGGTGCGCTCCAGACGTGGCGGAGATTCTCGTTGATGCCATTCGCGGATCGGCGATTCGAGTTCTTGAACAGCCCCGCCGACGGCTATCAATTCTCGACCCATCCCGTCCTTCCCGCGGCAATAGCCGGCGAACGAGTCACCACGCAGTCGAACATGCCGCTGGCTGCCGGACTGGACGACGGAGTTCGCCCGATAGTGTCGAGCCTGCATCGATCTGGAAGAGGAACGCCGTCGATTTTTTCGATCGACGTCGGCGCCGGTCTCGCGATCTTCGATCTTCATCCAGACGATCAACACGATGATGGCGCATTGTTGGCTGACCTCGCCGCGCCGTCCAGAAGAGCTGGCAGCATCGGCGCGCTGGCCGCGGTCGATTGGGTCGCCGGCCGCAACCCGGCGATTCCGGTGCCCATCAATCTCGTGATTGACGATCGTCCGATTAACTACGACTACTTCAACGCGGGAATGCTGCAGGCGTTCCTGCAGCATCTCGATGAGCTAAGCCCCGGCATCCACACTGATTTCGCATGGACGCCCATTCACACTCGTCCGCATCGCAAATATCTCAATGTTCTCGGCCGCCACAACACGGGTTTCGTGTGGCACGGGTTCCTGCGTCACGTTGACCATCGCACGATTAGCGATTTCGAATCCCAGCTTGCCGCGGGGCGTGTGCGGGTCGACGAAATCACGCGCAAGTACCGCGTTCGATTTCAGCCGGTGATGATTTTTCCATACGAAAAGGACACGCCTGTGGCCACCGAACTCCTGCGACGCGCGGGATTCGCGGCCAAGGTTGAGTCGATGGGCGGAAATCCGCCGGCGAATTACTATCGTCTGGGCGCCGTCGTGGACGAATCGCCGCCCGCTGATCAGTTCAGCGTGATTTATCGCGATTCAATCGATTTGCTTAGCCGCGATCGAATGCTGGCGCTGGCGACGCTCGGGATGCCTGTGATTGCGCTGGCGCATCCGCACGATCTCTCCTTGCGCCGGTTTCGGCGAGGCGATCGCAGCGCGGTGACATACTTCGATTCCGTGCTGACATTCGCCGCGGAAAAATCGCTGCGGCCGATGTCGCTCGAGGAGATCGTGGCGGAAGTACCCATCGCCTGACAGTCGCTATTCGTCAATTGTGTCGCGACGATTCGACCGAGGGATCGCGATCTTTCCCGTGATAACGAATCAATCGGTTGTAGAGAGTCTTCAAACTGATTCCGAGGATTTGGGCGGCGCGAACTTTGTTGCCGTTGGTGAAATCCAGCGTTTTGAAAATAAATTCCCGCTCGACTTCGTCCAGCGACTCTCCGATCCGCAACTCGAAATGAGGCCCCTTGCGGCCCGCGCGCCTGATATCGACCGGGAGATCTGACGCAGCAAGCAGCGGTCTGCGCGCGACGACCGTTGCCCGCTCGATCACGTTGCGCAGTTGCAGGACGTTGCCAGGCCATCGATTCAGCCGCAGTATTTCCAGGAACTCATTGTCGACGCCGGTAATGGATTTTCGATTCTTCTCCGCGGCCTGGGCGATAAACGCCTCGACCAGGGCGGGAATATCTTCCAGCCGATCGCGCAGCGGGGGCAGCTCGATGATGAAAGTATTGAGGCGGGAGAATAAGTCCTCGCGCAATCTGCCGTAGCGCGTGGCGTCGGTGAGACTCTTACTGGTGGAAGCGATCAGGCGAACATCCAACGGTATTTCGCTCTCGTTGTTGCCACCGATCCGTTGAAGTTTGTTGTCCTCGATTGTGTGCAGCAGTTTGGCCTGGAGTTCGATCTTCAGATCGGTAATTTCGTCGATCAGCAGGGTGCCGCCATTGGCCATCGCGAGGAATCCTTCCCGGCGCTTATCGGCTCCGGCAAAGGCGCCGCGCTCATGGCCCCACAACTCGCTCTCCATCAAGTCGTCAGGCAATTCCGTGCAAGTGACCGTGACGTAAGGGCCGCCGCGTCGCGCTGACAGATCGTGAATCGTGCGCGCCACCAGCTTCTTGCCGGTTCCACTTTCTCCGACGATCGACACCGAGGCAGAACTCGATGCTGCAGCTTCCTCGACCAGCCTCATCACGCTGCGCATCGCGGATGACTGGCCAACGATAGGTCCGAGCGTTCCAGCCTCGATTAATATCCGTCGCAGTCGCTGATTTTCATCGCTCACTTTGAGTTGAGTTGCTAACTCGCTCAGCAGCACACGCAGATTGTTCGGATTGATTGGCTTGGAAATTAAATCGGAGCAGCCGGGCTTAATCGATCGAGCCAGGGAATCGAGGTCCGCTTCTTCAGCCATCACTATAGTCGCGACTTCAATTCCGCGTGCTTGCAATTCCTGCAAAACGCCCACGATGTCTTTCTCTTGCGCTTTTAGATCGACTAGCAGGACATGCGCTGCAAAGCTCTGCGCCTGCTCGAGTACCCGGTCGGAGGCGATAGCCCGCGCGTGGAAGCCCCACGAACTGATCAGGTCGCGCAGGGTCTCGCGTCCGGAGCGGTCATCTGACGCGACAACTATTCGCACACCCTGATTAGCGTCCGGGGTATTGCTTCTCACAGGCATCTTGGCTGCTGGTTGCCGATCAAAGAGTTTGCGGGCGATGAAGTGGATTCCATCGCCCGCGAGCCTTCAGGTTCATCGCGCAATTTCTCTAGACGCGAGCCTCGCCGATGTAGGACACATCCTCGGCGTGCGCGCGTTCGAAGATTTCCTTCGCGACGCTGCGTTCCTTGCTGTCTTCGGTGTGAACCGAAATCAGGATATTGCCGTTTTTGACTTTGCCTTCGTACTGCTTGGCTTCGTATTCGGGAATTCCGAGTCCAACCAGCGCTCCGGTCAAAGTTCCTACGGCTCCGCCTGCTGCAGCACCGGTCAACGCCGCCATGATAGGACCGGCCGCGATGAGCGGTCCAACGCCCGGAATTGCGATCGTGCCGATTCCCACCAACCAGCCCAATACTCCGGCCATGACTCCGCCGGCGACCGCGCCCGCAGCGGCGCCTTCGGGCGCTTTGGTGTGATGCTCATGCGCAAAATCCCGCGAGCCCGCGCGATCCGGCAGCAGCACCGATACGTCGTCATTCGAAAAGCCCGCTTCTTTGAGCGCGTTGACTATGCGGGTCGCTTGCTCTTCACTCTTTGCGATACCAAAAACTGCTTTTGCCATTACTAGTACTCCTGAATATAGAACCAGCTATCGACCCGCGACTTCGAGTTCATTGTGAACGTTGGAATCGCCGGCGAGTTGTGCGGCCTTCGCTGCTATATCTGCTTTCTCCTCATCGGTTTTCACTGGCCCACGCAGAGTAACAGCGCCATCGATCGTGATGATCTTGATATTCTTCGCGTCAGTAGACAGCGCGCGATCCTTGACGATGGCGCGACGGATTTCACGCGTCATCTTGAGGTCGGATGGTTTGTTGGATTGATCCATCGGCGTGAGAGTCTCATGCCCGCGATCGCGCTGATTGATAGCGGTATTGTCTGCGGCTCCATTCGCATCGCTCTGCGCGAAACTGGTTCCGATGGGAAGAAGAAAAGCGCCGGCCAGTACTGATGCGGAAAAGAGCAATGTCCGGGTTCTCATTTGTTTGTGGCCTCCTGGCTTTTGATCACTGTTGAATAGACTGAAATTTATGAGCCTTGTGGTTTGCTTGGTTATGAGCCTTGTGGTTTGCTTGGTTACTTAATGAGAACAGCAACGGGTGTGCCATCGGAGCGTCCAAAAAAAGCCTTCAGATAAGGCACGAAAATAAGGCGGATTTGGCTAGTTTTTTGAGGAATTCCGTCTGCAAAAATCGCCCGGTGAGTAGGAAATACAGAATTTTTCGCGAGTGCTGATTTGCGAACGAAAAGAATGGCTCAATTTACAATGCTTTTGAACTCTTCATAGACGGCACAGCGATTGCTGCTTCGTTGTTAGTTCGGAGGATGCGCCGGAGGGTCTGCGAATACATAGTCCCATCCCATCCCTCCCGCGCGGTCCGGCGCAAATTCCTCCCTTAACAATCGGAGCTTTCGACCTATGAAAATCATTACCAATGTCGCACTGGCAGCTTGCGTAGGCCTCTCGCTGGGCTGGATGTCGAGCTGCACTTCAGACAGAACCGTCACTGAAACGACTACTCGCGAAGTGGATACCACTCCGCCGGTAGCCGCAGTAGTTACAGCCGCACCTGTGATAACCGAGCCCGCCGTCACGGTGCCTCCGAACGCCAGCACCACTTCCACGACAACTCAGTTCAACAACGGCACTGTCGAGAAGAAGACAGTCACGCAATACAACTCCGCATATCCACCGCCAGTGGTTTATTCAGCGCCTCCCGTGGTCACTACCGTTCCCGAGACGACGGTGGTCACAACTGCTCCCCAGACCACGACTACCCGGACCACTACCACCAGTGACGATGGCCAAGTGCAGCGTCAGACTACGACCACATATGTGAATCCGTAGTCAGTGGTTTTCTGACTTACAGTTTTAATTCTTCGGACCCGACTTCCACGCAATAAAAAAGAGCAATCCGCAGAGCGAATGCCCTGCGGATTGCTGTTTCGGAGTTAATATTTAGCCAGATGACGACTCGGCACAGGCAGGCAAACAGGCAAACAGGCCAGGCTCAAAGCATAGCTCGTCCCGCGACCAACGACACGACGAAGAGAACCAGAAATACGAAGAACAGGATCTTCGCAAATTCCGCGGACGTGCCCGCAATCCCGCCAAATCCTAGTGCGGCCGCAACCAGACTTATGACTAGAAAAACGAGTGCGTAGTAAAGCATTACTCAGTACCTCGCGCGTTTGATACTCAGTAATCAGCAATCGATGTGCCATTGCTCGCGCGCAAATACATAGCAGCCTGTCGGTAAATTAGTATTCGATATATGAGCTGTAAGAAATCGAGGAACGAAACAGGTAGTTTTTTCCGTCGCATTAGCGCGGACGGAAACCGTAACGCTAGCTTGGCCGTGCGACGGACATCGACGACACAGCTGACGATGGCGACGGAATCAACGAGCGTCTTAGTATCTCGGCGAGCAGAATCGCAACCACGCCGACCAGTCCTAGCACTTGCCACCACGGCATCCAGTGATGCAGAAGCAACACCACACTCGCCAGGAGTGCACCAACACCGCCCGCCGCGAGCACGACGAGAATGGCCGCAATGTAGACCCGGTCGACCAGAGTGTTCGCGGCTTGGACGATGTTCGACTCGAGCAGGCGAGCCTCTGCTGCGACTATTCGTGCGAAGTCAGAGAGGATCCTGACCGCCAACTCCGGCATGTCAGCTTCGTGCCGCTCGCGCTCAACCGCGATGCTAGACTCACTCGATTTCATTGGATTTACGCTCATTCGAAAGCACGATTACTGTGCCCAATACCAACAGTCCTATCATCGTGACCTCGGCCGAGTCCGATCCCAGCGCAAAGCCCAAAGCTGCCGCGATGCAGGCGCTTGTCACAGGACGCTTGCGGATGCCGCGGTCTGGCCGAAACCTGGCCACGCCCTCCTCGACGCGGTCGTTCATCTGATGCAACGCTTCGCGCAGGTCCTCGGTGGCGTCGGCTATTTCATCTTTTATTTCGGGGTCGTCTGCCATTCTCGTCTGGGTTCACCAGTGCGGGTATGAGCCGGTCTCCCAGTAATCCCTGGAGGACCAGTAAAATAATTTGAAACGAAGTCCTGCTGCTGAGTCCACCGCCGATCGCGAATCCGGTCAAGAGCGCCAAGGCTAATGATCGCTGCGGATACTCGGCGATTTTTTCCCTCAGATCTTCGGCGTAGTCAGGATGTTGGGATTCCATGGGTCGTTACCGCCGGTTCATGTGACTCAGGATGCGGGCCGCGACGTAGCCCACTGCAAACGCGCTGGCAATCGCGATCAGCGGTTCCTCGCGGATGAAGTCCGTCAGGAACGAGTTCGCCGTTTGGGCGTAGTCCATCCCTTTTTCTGCCAGGTTATTGAATTTCTCGCGGCCTTCGTCGATAAGACCGTCGACATCAACCTTCGAAGTATTCATTTTCGGGAACCTCTCGTAAGGAAATATCGCAAGCTGGATTTCTTATCTTTTAAAGCAAGTCATCTGCCAATGAATAGCGTAGTTCAGATATAAGCAGCCAAAGTTTTAACTTCAGTTGCCAGTAATAATTACAGAGTCAACCTCGCACACGCTCTAAGATTTTTGATCGTAATCAAACTGGATCGTAATTCCTCGCGGGCTCTGGAACGTGAAGTAATTACTCTTCAGATTTTCAGAAAAACCTTGCAGATCATGGACTCGGGCTGCTGGCCTTGTCCTTGCTCCGCTGAGATTACACGCACGACCTCGCGGTCGTCGAAAACAAACTTACGTATAAGGACGATCCGTTATGAATACTGATCAGGTGAAGGGAAAGTTCAAGCAGCTCTCCGGTGAAATCAAGCGGAAATGGGGCCAGGTGACCGACGACGATTTGACCCAGGCGGAGGGCAGCATGGAGAAACTCGTCGGCAAAATCCAGGAACGCACAGGCGACCGCCGCGAAGCAATCGAGAAGTGGCTCAAGTCGCAGGGTATGAGCGAGTAACCCGAGGTATCTATGGACGCAAAATATTCATTCAAACTGATTGTACCGGCGGTTCTGTTCGGTATGGTCCTGGCGGCGCCTTCCTTCGCGCAGGAGAGCGGCCGGCAAATCCCGATCCGAACGCGCCGGCGAGCCAGCAGATGCGCGCTGCTGGCGACGAGATGAAAGGCGCTGGTTCTGATACTGCTGCTGCCGCGACCGACGCGTATCATGGAACCAAGCGCGCGGTGAAAGACACGACCATCACGGCCGAAGTCAAAGCGGCGCTCGAAAAGGATAAACTCCCTGCATCGGCGATACACGTCCGCACGTCGGCCGGCGTCGTCACTCTGAGGGGCAATGTGCCTTCGCCCGATATGGCGGCACAGGCGGTCCAGGTCGCTCAGCAGACCAATGGCGTTAAGTCCGTGAACAACAGACTGATGGTGGCTAATTCGGCAACAAACAACTGACCGATCAGCCGCTGTTTAATGGAATCGCCGCCGACTCGCGCGCTCACGGCTCGCGACATCGGCGGCGTCCCTTTTTCGCATCATCACGCGCAGGCGACTCGGGCTCTTTGCTTACGCGCGTTAGTGGCCGCTTTTTGCCAACACAACGAAATAATTACCAGCACAGATTGCAGGGTTCTTACTTTCAATTAATGGCAGGACTGAAAAATCGCAATTAAATACTCTAAATTTTGGCCGTCGACCGCTGGCACAGAGGTTGCGAAGGTTATGTGCATTACCAATTTTGTTTTCTGGAGGTCTCTATCATGGCGAGTAAACCCAACCCGAGCGCGCCATGTCCCTGCGGTTCCGGCAAGCTTTATCGGGACTGCTGCGGAAAGGACAACAAGTAAAGTCTCCTTCCCCCGATCCGGCAGGGTCTGCCGTCGCGACGTCCTCCCCCCGTTAGCGGCGCTGGTCTTGCCGGATTTCTTTTTTTGAATCAGGTAGCAAGCCGCTCTTCAGGAGAGCATTCATGCCCCGCAAGAAATCGACTGGTCGGAAATATTCGAAAAAGGCCGGCAAAGCGGTTAAACGAGAGATGCACAAGATGAAGCGGGGCACGTTGACATCCGGCCGCTCGGGCAAAAAGGTCAAGAGCCGGAAGCAGGCAATCGCCATTGGCCTCTCCGAGGCCCGGCGCTCGGGCGCCAACGTTCCGAAAAAGAAATCCTAGTTCCCATCCGCTTTCTCCGACTTGGTCAGCTACCCGGCCTGCTTCCTCCCAATCATGATCATGAGCTGGGAAGTGGCGCGCAGCGGCTGACGATTGTAGTCGCCAAAAAAATCCTCGATCTCGAAGCCGGTGTGAAGGAACAGCAGCCGTAGTTCGCGCGGAAAGTACACGTGGCTCTCGAAGTCGTCGATGTAGCACTCGATAAGACGTTTGCGACGGTACTTTTCGTAAAGGAAGCGGATCTGCGCGCGCTGCTCATGGGGAACATAGGTTACAGTTCGCCGCCGCACGAGTCTTATCTGTCGAGCCTTGTCAGTTACGTCGCGATCGATCTCTAGCACCGTCCGGGGCGGGTTCGCGAATGAGTCGGCGTAGACTGCGAAATTCGGCATTATCGCCTCGACGACGAATCTCCCTCCTGGTGCGAGATTCTGAAAGGCTCGCCGCCACACCTCCAGTTGATCTCGCAGGTCGAGCAAGTGGGTAATCGAGGCGCACGGCACGATTATCAAATCGAACGGCTCGCGCCCGTGCCACTTGCGCATGTCGCCATTCACCAGCTTGAGCCGTTTCCGCGCCGCCGCCGGAATGTGCCTGGCCTTGTCACGCGCCAGCTTCAGCATGTTGGCCTCGCTGTCCAGGCCCACCACGGAAAAGCCCGAGCGCGCACCTTCTTCAGCCAGGGGAACTGTTATTCTGCCGGTGCCGCACGCGAGCTCCAGGACCGATTTCGGCTTCAACCTCCTGGCGAGATCCATGTAGAAGGTTACATCCTCTTCGTCCCCCACGTGCTCGAGATCGTATTCATCGGGTCGTCGGTAGAGATCAGTCATATGCAGTGCTCCGTGTTATGACTCAGCAGCTGGCCAAAAACCCAATGATATCGTGATTTCAGTAGGAAATGTCGTCTCTACAGGTAAATCTTTCCTGCGATCGTGAATGTTTTGATGCGATTTATATGGCAAATCTATTGGCGCGCTTCCTGCTATTTAAGCACTTAGCGATTCTTTGAGGGGATCGAACAACTGTATCCAAGAGGATTTAATCAAATGCGTTATGCGATTGCATGGCTTCTAGGTGTTCCAGCTTCGATCATTGTCATCTGGTTCGTGCTGGGCCACGTGCTCTAACCCCAAACCGTGGTCATCTGAGGAGATGACGCCGCGAACGAATCGCGGCAAACCACATCAGGATAGACAGATATGAACCTCATACTATTAGTCTTACTAGTCGTTCTCTTAATCGGCGCGTTGCCGGCCTGGCCGTACAGTGCGGGCTGGGGCTACTATCCGAGCGGCGCGCTCGGAACCGTTCTGATCATAGTTCTCGTTCTGGCATTACTCGGACGAGTCTAAGACCCAAGCGGTGATGAACCGTCAGTAGAACTCTATCTACTGACGGTCCATCACCAATCTTACTGACGGTTCATCACCATCCCCGCGCCGATTAACAGGACACCGAGCACCATCGCTCCTGCACTGACAATCGGCGGAATGAAGTGGGGTTCTTCAGTCTTCGCCTGAACGTTCACATCCCCAAGTTTCACTACATCCTTAGTTTCCGTGGTATTGAAGGACGGCATCGCAAAAGCGACGAGTCCCAACAGCGCGAGCATCGCGCCAATCAATATGATGCCTCTCATTTTGTCCTCCGTGGTTGAGTGCGGGCGAAAAAAACCCCGCGAGCGTCGAAGCCCGCGGGGCCTTACAGCCGCTTTGCTAGTCGTTTGCTGAGGAGCCCATTCCACCCGTCGTGCTCTTGTTGTTAGCGGGGTTTTCCGTGCTCGCCTCAGAGATGTGCTTCTTCAGGTTCTCAGCCATCTTCAGATGTGCCTGCAATACCGGGATACTCTGCTCGATGTACAGGTCCATGTCGGGATCGCTCTTGAACTGTCCTCGCGCGCGCTCGAACTCGCTCAGAGCTTCCTTGTGTCCCTGGACCTGATCCGCGAGATAGGCTTCGTTGAAGGCGCCGCCCTTAAGGTCTCGCATCGGGCTCTTTTCGACCTTATCGGTGTTGGTGCCTTCGAGCTTGACGCTCTTCTGGCGTGAAAGCGCAGTGACCGACTCTTCATTGGCTTCGTGGTCGCCCTTGATAGTGTCGGTATAGGTCAACAACGCCTGATTGTCGCCTGCCTTGTCGTGCGCAAGCTTTGCCGTTTCGATCTCTTCGTAGTTCATCTGATTGGCCTTGTTCAGGAGCGAGGCCGCGTCCTGGGCCCATGCTGAGCCAGCGAACGCGATCGCAAGCGCTCCGATCGGCAGAATCTTTCTGATCATATCTGTTTCTCCTGATGGCTAGAATAGTTTAGGTATCGTGCCTGTCCCGCGAATAAGCAAGGCTGATGCCATAGGAGTTGTCTGGACCGCTGCGTTTTGTAGGCACAGCAACTGTGCTCGGCCGGAATCATGTAATTGTTGCTGCTGCAGGTAATAAATTCTCATAGGAACACGCCGCGATCGATACCTGAGCGACTTGTTGAATGAATGTTTCGAGTGAGGTTGCTTACGAGTTCCTGAACCGGCAACCTGTCATTCCGCGCTGCGAATTACACCGCGAACCGATTGCGGAGTCGCTCCGGGGAGATTAAGAAGCATTGGGCGCGGAAGTCAGTATGCGGGAGCCGGTATGCCGACAAACCGTCTGAAAAAGAGCCTCACCACCACAGTCGTGGTCCCGGCTATCCTGATGGCCTTGGCGGCGATCGGTTTGCTGTGGCAATTGGACCGCGAAATGAACGAGACGGCGTGGGTCGAGCATACCGATCGCGTGATGCTTCTGGCCGAAACCGCGAGAGCCGAGTTTCTGTCCGCACAAAACGCGCTCAGGGGGTTCCTGCTTTCTTCAGATCCGAACGACCGCCGTCCGATCCAGGAACATTGGAACAACAGTCAGGAACTCATCAAGCAACTGGGCGCGTTGGTTTCCGACAATCCGATCCAACAGCAGCGGATGATGGGCCTCAACGGCCTCGAGAATCAGTGGCTTGAGGCCGCCAACGGCGCGGATCAGCACTCGGCAGATACAGAGAAACGCGAGCTTGCCCGGAGCGCGACTGCGATCGCGACCAAAGTCCTGTCCGAGTTCGACGCGGCTACCGCAGCCGAACAGAAGTTGCGGATGGCCAGGGATGCAAGCCGGGATTATCAATACAA
The DNA here is from genome assembly GCA_963850125.1 of uncultured delta proteobacterium. Taxonomy (GTDB): domain Bacteria; phylum Desulfobacterota; class Binatia; order Binatales; family Binataceae; genus Binatus. The sequence continues at coordinate 161,548 of CAWKKB010000012.1, forward strand.
CGTCGCGATGTGGGGAATCCCGATTGTCGCATTGATCCTCGCGGCGGGGCTGACGTGGATCGCCTGGCGAGAGATCCAGGGCGCGAGCACTACATTTACCGCCGCGTTGAACGATGCCGAAAAAGCGAACCAGGCGAAGACCAACTTTCTCGCCGTGGTCTCGCATGAATTGCGCAACCCACTCAATTCGATCCTGCTCTGGTGCAATGCGCTGCTCACGCCCGGGACGCTCGAAGGCAAAGTCGATCAAGGCGTCAAGGCAATCTGGCGCGCGGCCAAGGCGCAGGCGCAGCTCATCGAGGATTTGCTGGACATCTCGCGGATCGAAAGCGGTCAGATGCGCTTCGACGTGCAACCGACCAATCCCGCGGAGGTGGTGCGAGCCGCGGTCGAGAGTATGACTCCGGCGGCCGAGGCGAAATCGATCGCAGTACAAGTCGTGCTCGATCCGCGCGCTGATGTCGTCATGGGGGATTCACAACGGCTGCAACAGGCGGTGTGGAATCTGCTGTCCAACGCAATCAAGTTCACGCCCAAGGGTGGCAAGGTGCAGGTGCGCGTCGAGCGAATTAATTCGCACCTCGAAATGGTCGTCGCCGATAACGGCAAAGGGATCGACAAGCGCGCGCTGGAAAATGTTTTCGAACGCTTCTGGCAGGCCGGTGGCCCGCACAGCGAAGAGCGCGGGATGGGTCTGGGTCTGTCGATCGTCAAGCACATCGTGAGTCTTCACGGCGGCACGGTTATCGCCCACAGCGACGGCCTCAAAATGGGAAGTGTCTTTACAATCCGTCTTCCGGTTCCCGTTGCCAGCGCCGGTTTGGCGGGTCCCGCGCGCCGGCATCCGACGGTGGCGCCGATCGCGCAGATCGCGCTCATCACACGTCTGGACAGTATTTCGATCCTCGTGGTTGACGACGACGCGGAGACCCGCGAAGCATTGCGGTCGTTGCTCACCAGCATAGGAGCCCGGGTCAGGACAGTAGCAACCGTGGAAGGCGCGATCGCCGTTCTGTCCGAGTCCTTTCCCGACGTGCTGGTCTCCGACCTCGGCATGCCCGGCCGGGACGGCTATGGGCTGATCAAGGAGATTCGAGGGCGGGAAAAAAAGACGGGCGCTTCCGAGCATCTGCCGGCCGTTGCGCTGACTGCTTATGGACGCGTCGAGGACAGAGTCGAAGTATTTGCCTCAGGTTTCGACAGTCATGTCGTGAAGCCGGTCGATCCCGCGGAGTTGGCCGCTATCATCAAGCGTTTGGTGGAAGCTCGTCACTGGGGCAACGACAAAGCGTCACCGGCGCAGGATACTTAGCCTGGATTTCGAATCACTGAAGAGGCTCGGGCTTCTCCCTCTGGATCACCCCAACGTGACGCGCGAGCAACTGCCAGTTTCCGCCGCGCCTGGTCCATACGTTCATATAGCTGGTGAACAGCTTGAACACCGCGGTATCTCCAATCAGCTGGGAGATCTCGCTGCCGGTGGTGACAACGAGATCCGTGAACACTTCGATGCGGACCGGGCGGCGCTCATAGATGCGCAGCTTGAGCCGTCCATTTCTAACCATATCGAGCAGGATTTGTTTTCCCGCGATCAGGTTCGAGGTGCTGTTGACCACCATGTCGTCCGCCCACAGGGTCTGCAGCGTTGACGCGTCGGCCCCGAGCATCGCTTCAGCTTCCCGCTGTTCCAAGGCTGCGATTTCTTTTTGCTCGACGGCGTTGCGCTTGTCTGTCTCGTTCATGGCGTCGGCTCCCGCCTGCAGTATTGGTCTACCTTGGTGAGCAGGTGATCCACATCCACGGGTTTAATAATGACTTCGTTGGCGTCGACGTCGGCGCGATCGCTCAACGCGGTGACGACAATCACCGGTATATGTGCCAGTCGTGGGTTCCTGATTTGTGCAGACCGGAATTGCCAACCATCCATCACCGGCATCCACAAGTCGAGAATGATCAAATCGGGCGGCGGCGCCTGGTCCAGGTAGTCCAGCGCCTCTCGGCCATTGCCTGCCCCCGCCACGTCATAACCCTTCATCTGCAGAAGGGCGACCATGGCCTCGCGCGCGTCTTCGTCGTCTTCGACGACCAGGACGCTCGGGGGTTTCTGTTCGCCGTCACCCTGCATGTTACCGATTGTAGCGAACCGAATGCGCCGGCACACCAGTTGAGGTTTGAGAAAAGTGCGGCTGCGGTACGGTTTGCGGGTCGTTTCGCATCAATAAACCACCACAGTTTCGGGCAAATTTACTACGGTAAACCTTTCCGGTTACCCACGTTCTTAGTGTTCCTTCGCCCAAAAGCATTGATTTTACTGTTTTTTCGACTCTGGCCCATAGTTTGCGTGTTTCGGCCCCAATTGTCTGTTTAGGGGAGTGTCTCGAATGCATGGCCGGCAAGGGTCATGCTGGAAAGTAGCATATTGGTCATGATTCCTGAGGTATCATGCGATGAGTGCAAATGAATCTGAGCTCGGCCTCAGAGCGGCTTCATTCGCGGCATCGTTTTCCGCTTCGTTCGCATCGCCGGCCGCGTGGGCCGACGTCAATCCTCATTCACACTTGGTTCAATTCTACGAGGATGACGGCTTCCTGATCGATTCTTTGACGCATTGGTTTGCCGAAGGCCTGGGTGCCGGCGACAGTTGCGTGTACATCGGGACCGAATCGCATTGCATCAGTCTGGAAAAACGTCTCGCGAGTGGCGGCGTCGATCTCGACAAGCTCGGCAAAGAGGGACGTTTCGTCTGTCGCGATGCGTTCCGGGTGCTTTCAAGCTTCATGGTGGACGAATGGCCGGACGAGGCTTTGTTCATTCGCGCGATCGAAGGCGTTCTCGACAGCGTAACGAAACCACGCGACCTGCGGGTCTTCGGCGAGATGGTTGCTCTTCTGTGGGCCGACGGAAACCGGCAGGCGGCGGTCCGGCTCGAAGAGATGTGGAACACGTTCATGAAGACGCACGCGCTGGCGCTGTGTTGCGCGTATCCTCTTCACAGCTTCGGCTCCGACGCCGACGCATCGTTGTTTCTCAAGGTGTGCGCGCAGCACACTCCGGTACTGCCTGCCGAGAGTTATAGCGCGTTGACCAGCGAGCCTGATCGTCTGCGCGCAATCAGCTTGCTGCAGCAGAAGGCTCGCGTGCTTGATGCCGAAAAGGCCGGACGCCGGGAAGCGGAACAGTCGCTACATCTGCGTCAGCAGGAGCTTTCGGATTTCATCGAAAACGCACTCGAAGGACTCCACCAGGTCGGTCCCGAGGGAAAAATCCTGTGGGCAAATCCGGCCCAGCTCAAGCTGCTGGGTTACACCGCAGGCGAATACATCGGCCATCAGCTCGCCGAATTTTACGTCGATCGCGCGCGTTTCGACGAGTTCTGGAACCGCCTCATGCGCGGCGAAAACATCTACGACTTCCCGGCGGCGCTGCGATGCAAAAACGGATCGACCAGGCACGTTCTCATCCATTCGAGCGGGCTATGGGAGGGCGGCAAGTTTCTCTACACGCGATGCTTCATTCGCGACGTGACCGAACGCGTGGAATTGGAGCGGGAACTCAAGGTCAGGCTCGCCGAGCTGGCGCAGGCTGATCAACGCAAGAATGAATTTCTGGCGATGCTGGGTCACGAACTTCGCAACCCGCTGTCCGCGGTGTTGGACGCTATCGCGACTGCGCAGCTCGACCACACCCGCCGCGATCGCGCCCTGACCATCGCGCGCCGGCAGACCGATCAGCTCGCGGGGCTAGTCGACGACTTGCTCGACGTCGGGCGAATCACGCAGGGTCGGATCGCCCTTAAGAAAGAAGCGATCAAGGTTGGAAGCATCGTCAAGCAGGCGGCCGAGGAGTCTCAATGTCTCGTCGAACCCGGCCAGCATCGGTTGTCTGTCCGGATATCGTCGGGCGCCGAGGCGGTGCAGATCGAGGCGGATCCGGCGCGAATGCGCCAGGTGATCACCAATCTGATTCACAACGCGGCGAAGTTCACCCCGCCGGGCGGCCGCATCGACGTGCTGGCTGAGCGCACCGACAATGAGGTCGTCCTTCGCGTCTGTGATTCCGGCATCGGGATCGCGCGGGACCTGCTGCCGCGAGTATTCGATCTCTTTACGCAGGCCGAGCGGCCGCTCGACCGCTCGCACGGCGGATTGGGTATCGGACTGACCCTGGTCAAGCGGCTGGTCGAGATGCATGGCGGCAGCGTTCAGGCGCATAGCGCAGGACCTGGGATGGGCAGTGAGTTCGAGGTTCACCTGCCGGTCGCTGCGATCATCCACCCCCAAGCGACCACGGCCTCAATCAAGAACGAGGCGCACGGGCACCTGCGAGTCGTGATCGTAGAAGACAACTACGACGCAGCCGAGGCGCTTACGATGTTGCTCGAGCTGTTCGGACACGAGGCCACCATCGTCCAGGACGGATTGGCCGCGATCGAGGCGGTCCGCGATGGCGCATTCGACATCGCGCTGGTCGATATCGGGCTGCCTGGCATCGACGGCTACGAGGTCGCGCGTCGTATTCGAATGCTGCCGAACGCGAAAACCATGATGCTGGTGGCGCTGACGGGCTACGGGCAGGAATCAGACAAACAGCGTGCCCTGTCAGCCGGTTTCGACGAGCACCTGACCAAGCCAGTAAAAATCGAACGCCTACAAGCCCTGTTGAACCGCCCGCGCTAGCACTAAGTCGCACTTAAGCGCGACTCGGTGTTTGTGACTCGTCGTTTATAGACTGGAGGCAGGAGCAATGTAATCGCGTCTTTTACTATCTCGATGGAGCCGGGAAGATGGCCCGCGTATTCGCCATCCACCTGCATATAGACGCGAGTATCGCGGACCGGAGACACGCGGAGCTTACAGGCGCGGAAGATGCTCACCCCTTTCATGCCCTGCAGGCGGTTCATTATTACGCCGACGAAGTACTGCAGATAGCGCACCGAATTTTCTCCACGGAATAGTACGACCTCGAATTGATCATCAAACATCGAGGTGTCGCGCGCGATCGTCAGGTCGCCGCCGTAGTTCCGCACCTTGCTCACGAGTGCGAAAGAGCAGCGGTAATTGCGGTCCTCAATTTCCACAGAGAACTCTTCCAACCGGCGGCCCATCATGCTGAAGGCAGCTATCCAATAGGCGACCTTGCCGAGATTTGTCTTCAGCGGCGCGCTGAGGTTGTAGATCAAGCGCGCGTCGAGACCGACGCCCGCCATCAGAAGGAAGTGCCGGCTGCCTGGACTGCTGTTGTTGAAATGGAGGCGGCCGACCGAAATCCGCTCCGGTGCATAAGTCAGGAGCTCGCGCGCTGCGCTTTCCAGGTTGCAGCTCATACCGGTTTCCATTGCAAGGACATTGGCCGTCCCAGCAGGAAGGATTCCGAGAGGCACCGGGGAGTGCACCATTCCTTCGGCTACTTCGTTGATAGTGCCGTCACCACCCGCGGCTACGATCAAGCCAAACCCGTCGGCAACCAAACCCCGCGCCAACTCGACGGCGGCACCCGGACCGGAAGTGGGGACCAGAGTGGTTTCGTGGCCTGCCTCTATGAGAATCCGCCGCGCGCGTTCCAACGGGTCCGAGCCTCTGCCCCTGAGCTTCCCCGCTTGGGGATTGTAGATGATGACGGACCTCACCTTTGAGACACTACCGCTCTCCGCTGAATCACGTCAGCCATTAACAGTCCGTTGGTTGGTCGATAAGTCTTGCCGATAAGCAGCAGGCTATCGCGCAAACCACGCGCGCCGCTCGGCTCGAACGGCACAGATTCGGTGGCAGTCAGGTGTTACCGCGTCGCCTCGACGAGGCTTCGGAACTCGCCCCAAGAGTGAACCTTGGCGTCGGCTTCCCCGACATCTGGCGTCGGCGAGCCGCCTCGCTCGAACCACACCCCCACCATCCCGGCCGCGCGCGCTCCCGCGATGTCGGTGTCGATCCGGTCACCCAAATACCATACGTTCTGTGTCTGCAGTCGCATCTGCCGAGCCGCCGCCTCAAAGAGATACCGGTGGGGCTTTCTCAGACCGAAGTCTGACGATGAGATCAAAAAGTCGAAGAACTCTCGCAGTCCTAGCTCGGCGAGTTGATCCGATAGCGCGGATCCCGAGAACGCAGAGTTGCTGATGATGCCTAGGGGGATACCCTCCCCTCGGAGGACCTCGAGAACAGACCGAGCTCCTTCCACGGCGCCGATGGGATTCGCTGCTTTCAGGAACTCTCTCTCGATCTCTTCCCACGTGCCCCTGAACGCCAGACCGTGCCGGCTCGCTAAGATGCGGATGAAGCTGACAAAGGGAACCTCCAGCAGGCTCGCCTTGCGACGCTGCAGGTCCTCCACCTGCTCCAATGAGAGCTCGTACAGATCACGAGACCCTCGCTCACCGACTAGATACACCTCAATCCGTTCGTAGCCCCGTCGCAGGTCAAACGCGAGATCGTCCACAATCGTCTGGCCGAGATCAAAGACGATCCCTTCAGGTCTTTTGCGGTTTAAGCCCTCCATACATCACATGACATCGCCGTAGGCCAGAAACTTTCGGTCTTAAATTCCCAGCTGCTGCTGCAATTCAGCCATGCGCCTCTTCGAGCTTCCTATCTGCCAGCTTCTTGGGGCTAATCCCTTGAGCACGCATGATATCCAAATGCCGTCGCAAGCCCTCAATCGTCAAGTACGGATTGAAGACGATCATAGAACTTAACTCGGAACGGCGATCCCCGCTCTGCCGTAAGGCCGCGTCTCCTCAACATCTCAAGGACCTCTATGTTCTTTCGCGCATGCAGACCTTTATTGTAGACCCTGAGGTCCTCCTTCAGGAACGACTCGACGCCGATGCAAATGTTGGCAGATGGGAAGCGACGGAGTCTGGGCGCGTTTTTCTTTGGCGTCCTCAACACTTCCACCGCATTCGAAATCATCACTCGTCATCTCCCGTTTGCAGCTAATTGAGCCCGGGGAACGAGTCAAAGAGGTAGGGCGGCGAAACCAGGGCGAACGAAAGGCGCAGGGGCCGATCGAACGAGCGCTCGCCGTCATTTGCGATCATCTGCCGACGATTTTCCTGATGCGCGATGCGCACCCGCCCGTCGGCTTGCCCCCGATTAGGCCGCAATGGGTGGCCGCGAACCTGTCGCTTTTGGGAGCCTTCTACCGGCTCGACAGCCTGTTCGACTGGGCTCGCTATTTCGTCGATCTGATAATTCATTGCCGTTGCTCCTGTTTTCTGTGGGCGCCATTCACAAGAGAAGGCGTTGAATCGCGTGTAACGAATTGTTCAGTCAGACGAAACGGACCGTACCAATCGACGGCATAATCAATGGAAGGTGCAGGGAGCCACGCGGGGGCCGGGCTTCCTACGATCGCTGCGACGAGAGCGCTTTTGGGGTGTGCGCGCACTATCCGGCTTGATCTTGAATGCGGTTTTATCGCATCGTTCGTCGGGCTCAGTGAAAACGGAGCAGAAGGGTCGGATGCCTGCGAAGTCCGCACTTAAGCCGATTAGGGTAGCAATCGTAGGAGGAGGCTGCGCCTCAATTGCAGCCGCCTTCGAATTGAGTCGCCCTCAACATCAGGGAAAATACGCAATAACGATTTACCAAGTTGGTTGGCGACTAGGGGGGAAAGGAGCCTCCGGGCGCGGACCTGCCAATCGCATCGAAGAGCACGGCCTGCACGTCTGGATGGGATTCTATGAGAACGCCTTTCGGCTCCTGCGAGAATGCTACGGCGAGTTGGATCGCGATCCACGAAAGTGCCGATTCGCCGATTGGCGCGATGCGTTTACTCCGGAACCTATAAACGGGGTCTGGGATCGCCTGGGAAATGGCGCCTGGAATCCGCGACTCACTAACTTTCCACCTACTGACGGAATGCCAGGCGACCCGCTATCCGAGCACAACCCTTTCAGCATACAAGGTTACCTGCTTCGCGGTATTGCCACGCTGCGCGTACTGTTGAGCGCCGCCCAGCTTCAATCAACTCGGGGTTCGTTTGAACGGTTCGATCCCGATCTGGCGGCGCCGCGCGATACGACGGTCGAATTTCTCGCGGAGAGCATTTCACGTTTGCTGAAGTACGGCATCGTCGCGAGCTTCACGGGTTTGATCGAGGCATTGGGATTCTTCCAGGTCGCCATTGAAGCGATCCCGAGACTCAATGAAGGGCTGCTCTCGCGGTTATGTGAATCGCTCTCGTCAACTGCGCGCGCCGTCCTTGAGCCGCTGGTGCAAAGGGATGATGAAATACGCTGGATTTGGGAGGTGACCGATCTGTTGATTTCGGTGATTCTCGGAATCCTGCGATTTGGTCTTCTCACCGATCCGCGCGGATTCGACGCGATCGACGACTTTGAATTGAGACAGTGGCTGGCCTGGAACGGCGCATCGGAAGACACCTTGAACTCGGCCTTACTGCGCGGTTGCTACGACCTTGGGTTCGCGTACGTGGACGGTGACGACGCGCGTCCGTCGATTGCCGCAGGCCAGGGCCTTCGCGGGGCCCTGAGAATGTTTTTCACCTACCGCGGATCGATTTTCTGGAAGATGCGCGGAGGTATGGGAGATGTGGTATTCGGTCCCTTTTATGAACTGCTGCGAAAACGCCACGTCAGATTTGAATTCTTTCACCGGCTGGAGAACGTCAGGCTTGCTTCGCCGGATCGGGTGAAGCCGGGTGAACGGCGCTACGTCGAGGCCCTGGAATTCGACATTCAAGCGCGGATCAAGGGCGCTGTGGACTATGAACCGCTGATCGATCTCAACGGCCTCGCTTGCTGGCCATCGAAACCCGATTTCGGCCAGCTAGTCGATGGGCAACGCATGGCCGATGAGCGGTGGGATTTCGAGTCGCACTGGGATCGGAGAAAGGTCGGGACCAGGACACTGCAGGTGGGCGCGGACTTCGACGCGGTTATACTTGGGGTAGGGTTGGGTGCGATCCCCTATGTCTGCCGCGAGTTCATCGACCATGACCGCCGCTGGCGAGATATGGTTACTCAGTGCAAGACCGTAGCTACCAAGGCGTTCCAGATTTGGATGCGGGAAGACGTCGAGCAATTGGGATGGAGTCACAATCAATGCACAGTCACCGCTTTCGAAAGGCCGTTCGACACCTGGGGCGATATGCGCCAGCTGATACCCGAAGAAACCTGGAGTACTCGACCGCGAGCGATCGCATATTTTTGCTCGGCTCTGCCCGATGCCGAGCTGCCACCTGACACGTCGAACGTCGACTACCCCGCACAATGCCGGGACAAAGTCAGGCGGGATGCTGTCCAGTTCCTGAACCGCAGCATACGCCATCTCTGGCCGCGCGCCGTCCGACGCGAGGGCTTCCGATTCGATTTGTTGATGGATTTTGCACACCCAAGCGAGCCCAGCGACGAAGCCGATGAATCCGCATTTGATAGTCAGTATTGGACCGCAAATGTTAATCCATCCGATCGGTACTGCCTGACCTTGCCGGGAACCGTGAAATACCGGATCTCGCCACTCGACAACAACTACGATAACTTAAGCGTGGTAGGCGACTGGACTGATTGTGGATTCAATCAGGGTTGCGTCGAGGCGGCCGTGATGTCGGGCCGGCTCGCAGCACATGCGATCTCGGGCTTTCCGCGGCTCGATGAGATAGTCGGTTACGATCATCCGTAGCTGAAGTTCCAAACCGAAGGGAGGGGATGTGCGCTCGTGAACGACAGCGATCGATTTCATAGAGACGACCCCGATCGGGCCTATCCGCGGCGCAATATGTCGGAAGGCTTGCGCAATGACGACCCTTGGAGCGTGCGTCCAGGGCCAGGCAGGCCCGGTCAATTCCGCGACTCGTCCGAAGAAGCAGTCAACGATGGCGTCGATGACGCCTATCGGGTGGCCGACGAGCATATGCGTGAAGGGCAGTGGCGCGCCGGTTCGCGAAACCAGCGCAGCTATGCCTGGCGCTCCCCGGGATACAACTCACCCTTCGGGTATGGATACGGGGGCCGTTCTTCCGACGGTCTGATTGAACAGTTGATGCGGGTTTACCTCGACATGATGAGTCTCGTTGGTAGCATGATGAACGGACTCACGCGTCCGCCCTATCCGCCTTATCCGCAATATCCGCGACCGTTTGAAGACCGCCGCGATACGGGATTCAACTATGCGCCTGATCCACCTCCACGGCCGCGCTCGACCGCGGTGAGGATGGAGGTAACTTCAAATCAACCGAACCAGATTGCGCTTGATTTGAAACCGCTTCGCCCCCGTTGTTTGCTGGCGGTTCCGCCCCTGCGGGCACTGAATAACAACCGGCCTGAGCTGAGCGATGTCGAGCTCGATACCGCAAACGACCGCTGCGTGCTTCGAGTCCACATTCCGGACGCGCAGCCGCCCGGGCTCTACTCGGGAGTTGTGGTTGACGCTCGCTCAGGGGAGCCGTGCGGCACATTGGCGATCCAGGTGGGAACCCAGTCGGAACAAACCCAGGCCCCTCCACCGAAACCCGGCGGGTGATAGACCGTTGTTGCGGCTAGGCGTAACCCTGCCGAAACGCTAGGTTAGGCGCAGCCGAGGATTGAGACAAATAAGGGAGGTGTCTCCGTCATGAACTATCGCTCACATCGGCACGACGACTGCTGTGAGTCACCAGAGCCGTACTGCCAACCTCCGATCTCCTGGCCGCAACGACCTTCGCTCCCCAACTTTCCCGGCATCGCAACGTTTTGGCCGATGCCATTCGCGCTTCCCATGTTGCCGTCCATGGGACCCTGGGGAGGCATGGGAGCTGGTTGCGAACGGCCTTACTACTCACATCGGAGGCACGACATGTATCTATATCGATGTTGCGAACCGCGATACGGGCGACACGCTCAATGCTGCGAGCGGTGCGGGGAGTATGACTGCCGATGCGGACGTCGCTGCGAACGATGCGGTGAGTATGACTGCCGATGCGAACGGCGTTGCGAGCGGTGCGGTCGCAGAGATTGCCAATGCGGAAGACACCGTGGCTGTCTAATAATCAAGTTGAGAGTGCTTCCGGTGGACAAGTACAATTTCGCGATTAGTATCGATCCCGACTGTTTGGATTGCGATGTGCAACCAGTGGTGAAACCTCTGCACGGGGACAGTACTGGGACAACGATTCCTGCTCCCTTAGTTCAGACTTACCAGGATACCGTCGAAATAGCGGTGACGCTGGCCAAGCCTCCTGCACCCGACTACTACACGGGATCGGTTTACGATCGCCGCTACCCCAACAACGACCCGATCGCGACCTTGAAGCTCAGAATCTTTTAGCTGTCGTTCCGGAATATGAACCTCGACGTCAGGCGCTCGTCGGGAATCGTGGTCGAGAAGCTGCGCGAGTATGGCGCGATCGTTCACGACGAACTTCAACGCTACCTTCCACAGCGCGAACCGCGCCGCTTCCTGTACGACCTGGTAGCCGACTACCCGCAGCGCGGGGGCAAGATGATGCGCCCGTCGCTGTGCATCGCTACTGCGCGAGCCTTCGGCGCAAGCCTGGAGGAAGCGCTCGGCTCCGCGATTGCGATCGAGCTGATGCACAATGCGCTGCTGGTCCATGACGATATCGAAGATGAAAGCGAGAAGCGTCGCGGCCGCCCCACGCTGCATCGATTGCACGGAATTCCGCTTGCGATTAACGCCGGCGATTTGATGAGCCTGATGAGTCTGCGGCCGCTGATGGACAATATTGATTTTCTCGGCCCCGAACTCGCGCTACGAATCCTCGAAGAAACGGACCTGATGGCGCGCGAGACCGCCGAGGGTCAGGCGATGGATCTTGGCTGGCGGCTGGAAAACATCACCTCGCTTGGGATTGCCGACTATCTACAGATGGTTCTGAAGAAGACCTGCTGGCTCGCATCGATCTATCCGATCCGGGTCGGCGCGCTGATCGGTACCCGCGGGCTGGCCGATCTCGACGCGTTTTTCCGTTTCGGATTTTTTTTCGGCGCCAGTTTTCAGATCCAGGACGATCTGCTGAACCTCGCGCGCGACGACGGGCGCTACGGCAAGGAACGCGACGGCGATCTCTTCGAAGGCAAGCGAACCTTGATGCTGATCCATCTGCTGCAGCATTCAACCAATCAGGAGCGCGAGCGCCTGTGCTCGCTGTTGAGCTGCAGACGCGAGGAACGCACCGCAACGCAAGTCTGCTGGATGCACCAACTGATGGTCGAGCGTGGCAGTATCGAGCACGCAAGGAAGATCGCCAATGGCCTCGCGGGCGCCGCGCTTCACGAATATGCACTGCTCTTCGCGGATCTCGAGGACTCGCCCGACAAGCAGTTTCTCGAAGAAATCGTGCCTTGGGTTATCGAGCGAGACGTCGCATGACGCTCCTATTCGCGATGACGGGCGGCCGGCATAGCATCCAGGCAAAAGCAAATGTATAGAACGCTGCCCCGCTTTCGCCCACTGATTGAGGAGCAGATGCTCTCCAATCAGAACCGCTCGATCATGCTCGGCGTCACCCGTCAGGTTTTCACGCTGCGCGCCGACATGGCCAGGCTGCGCCGCTTCATCGATTCTTACCTCAACTTTGTCGACGACGACATGCCGCCGCCGTTCTACTTTCAGCCCGCGGCGCCATTCGTTACGTTCGAGTTGATCTACTACCCATATCTCACGGTCGCGTCGCGCAATCTCGTCTCATACCCGCAACGGGAGATGAGCTTTTCAATTCCGATCGAATGCTACGCGATCGAAGACGGCGCGTTGGTCTTCAAACAATACGCAGTTTGCGTACCTTTTTTGTATGTCGATGAGGAGCTGTCAGTCGTCAGCGGCCGCGATTTGTTCGGACTTCCCAAAGTCGCCCTGAAGTTCGAAAACCTGGTCGACCAGATCAGACCCGACTCGCCCGCGCAAGTCGGCCGATTGACGCTTCGCGTCCCTGGAGGACCAGCCGGTGACGTCTACGCACCATTCATCGAGGTGTATCGCGATCCCTCGCGATACACTTCGTTCCGCGAGGCTCCCGGAAATATGATTAGCGCACTGCCCGACGCGATCCGCGGGTATTCGGCCTTGGCCGCCGACGCTTGGGAGGCACTCGCACGACCGCCGATTCGGGGTTACGACAATCAGCGCGACTTGCAATCGATGCTTGGAAGGCTGCGCGCCGGCGCCGACATGTTATCGGCGGGGTTTCCTATTTTCCCGTTCATGCGGCAGGCGCCTGAGTTCGCCCGAAGCTCCGCGGATGAGGCACTCGGCCCTCTGTTTACCGACCTTATTTCTCTGAAGCAGGCCCGCGACGCGGAGAATCCTGAGCTCGTCAGTTTTCAAGCACTGGTAAGATCGACGTTCTACCTCGATCGGCTCAACGACGGAGGAATTTTTTTCGGTCCGCTGGCGAGCGATCCGACAAGCGATATAACTATCAAAATTCACCATCGGTACGGCCAACCGCTGGTGGAATCTTTGGGCCTGGTCACTGAGGATACCTTCTCAGTGGGAGGGGCCGGGCGATCGCCGGCAGCCGGCGGGCGACGTGACGATTCGTCTGAGTCACTGGTGTCGACGCTGAAACCGGTCTTCCCTTATTGGGTGAATGTGGATCTCGCCTACGGCCTTGGCGTCAACTTGTACTGGCGCGGCCGCAACACGCAATGGTCCAGCACCTACAATCCCGGACCACCAAGTCGCAACAATCGCTATCTCACCTTCGGCAGCGGCGCGTTGCAGGAAGAATCATCGCTACTGGTGTCGCCCGAGAGCGTCATCTGGGTATTCGAGTTGCCGCTGGACCTGGAGAACGACGGCCCCCTCCGCCTGAATCAACTATGTTCCGAATACCTTAGAAGCGACTGCTATGTGTTCCAGCTTGCGGAGGGCCAAAAGTCCTTGTGGATGTTTGTTAGAAACATGGATAACACCTCAGACAGCGAGGGCCCCGACGTCGAGCAGGAAATCGAGTTCGCGGCGATGGTTCAATGGTTCGACAAGAAGGACGGCCGCGCGTGCGGACCAGCGCTGGGCGGCGCGATGATGCCTCTTTACGCTCTCACGGACAATCAGACTTCGGTATTCACGGAGAGCGAAGTCTACGGCCGGCCGACCGTCCGCGCAGATATCGATTTCGAAGGCGATAACTGGACCTCGGGCGGCGTGGCTGCCGTGATGAACGCGAAAACCCTGCTTTTGCCCGAACTCTATACTGGTGGCGCGCCGGACAACCGAAGGATCGTCCGGCTGGAAGCCGCCTTTCCCACCGGAGCAACTTCGGATCAACGCGACGACGGACAGAAAGACAGAGCTTTGAAGTTTCCGAGCGTTGCTCTGAAGCAGATCATGGACTGTCGCCTACCCGATCGAGTGGATTTTCAGGCCATCGTCTTTCGGCTACTGAAAATCAAGAAGTATAGCAAAGAGACATTGCAGGAGATTGGTCCTCTCCTGCCGCCGGAACAGTTGGTTAATCCAAAGCTATGGTCGGTGAATATCTATCGCTACGACTCTCTACCTCTGGTGCAAAAAACCGGTCTGAAAGTCGCCTACCAGAAACCCGATGAGTACACGACCGTCGACGTGATCACACCATGCAAAGTCTGGGCGTTGGGAGCGTCCATCGAAGAGTTGGGAGCAGTCAACCTCGCCTGGCGGCAAGGGGACGCTCCATGGATGACTTACAACGACCCCTTGGCGGAACTCGAAAGGATCGAACCGGGAATAACGACAGATGCGCAGTTTCTGGCGACCGACTCCAACTTCAAACAAGCGCTGAATTTTCTAAATGTAGCTGGCGCGCCCATCTTCGTCAGCAGTACCCGACCAGCCGGTACCACTCCACGGAATCCTGGAGGGTCTCGAGGAGGGGGCGAGGACTAATCCCCAGATCGCGAAACGCTGCGCATGGCGGCATCCACTCGTGCTGATACATGAGAATCGGCGCCAGCGATTTGATCGGACTGTTGCTGTTGGCCACTCCCATCATGGCTTCCAGCGCGAGGCTGCCGAAGGCCGTGACCGAGGTTGGCGCAGTAAGAGGCGGCAGCTCCACTCCCGCCAACTCGCAAATCCAACTGAATAGATTCTGCGCCGAGATGTTGTGGCCACTCAGCAGCATCGGCTGGCCGTAGAGTTCCGTTTCGAGTGCGCCAATCAAGCCTTTCGCTACCTCGCGAACATCCAGCACGTTGAGAACCTGGCGCACGGCTCCCGGCACCTCACCGCATAGTAGCCGCGGGATCAGGCAAAGCTCGCGGTCGTGCATATCCCACGGCCCCAGGCACATCGTCGGATTGACGATCACAGCCCGCAGGCCATCCCGCACCGCAGCCATGACCAGGTCCTCGGTGCGTTGCTTGAGGGCGAAGTAAGGATGCATTCGCATCGCGAGTTGGGCACCCCAATCTTCGATCCTTTCACTCGGCCGCTTAAGGGTGGTGAAGGAGCTCACGTAGCCGAACACGCAATCCCGCCGCAGCACCGCATCCAGCAACTCACACATTCTCTCTTCTGCGTGATATTGCGCGCGATCGAACAGATTCGCCGGATACGGAGCCGCCGCATCGATCACAACATCCTGCCCCTCCACCCATTCCTCAAGTTGACCACGAGCGAATTGATCACCCGGGCGGCAGTGGATTGGGAGCCCTTCGAGATTCGGCCTGGGTCCGTGACGCCGGTACGCGGCAGTTACTTCATAGCCGCGTTGCAGCAATTCCCGCACCACGGCGTTGCCGATGTGCCCAGTCGCACCAATGACCAGAGCCTTCATCGTGATCCTGCGAGCGGCCGCTTGTCCCAACTCAGATCATTTCAACGTAATCCGTAGCGTGTTAGCGACAAGATCCAGCTATCCAATCGTTCATCAGATCTATGAACCTGGACCCCATTCCAAGCCATAGTCCTGTAAGGTCGGGGAAAAGCGCTGCGACCTTTTGAGCAGTGGAGAAGCCCAGTGGAACATCAACCTCTGCCAGCCCCAGGACAATCGCAGCGATCACTCCCCAACTGACCCATTCCGGAGGGATCTTCAGATTCCCAACCGCCCATGCGCGCGCGTTCCACTCGGGATTGTCCAGCATCCCGGTATCGACCGAAGCCGGCACCACGAGCGAAGCCATCACGCCGGAACCAAACAGCTCAATCCGCACGCTTTCGGTGAATCCGATCAAAGCGAACTTGCTCGCGGAGTATCCGGACAGCGTTGGGCCGCCGCGCCTTCCAGCAATCGACGCGACATTAACGATATTGCCGTATCCGGCGTTCTGCATAATCGGGAGAACGGCGCGCGTCACGTGAACGGCACCAAAAAAGTTCACGTCCATCATCCGGCGCAAGTCTTCGAGGCTGGCTCTGGAGAACAATGACGGTATCAAGACCCCGGCATTGTTCACTACGATGTCGACGGTACCGAACTCATCACAAGCGACGGCAACTGCCTGGTTGACCTGCGATTGGTCGGTCACGTCGCAGACGATCGGCACCGCCTCGACGCCGAACTCGGTTAACTCGACAGCGAGATCACGCAAAAGCTCACCACGGCGCGCAACTAGCGCGACGTTCGCCCCCAGGCTGGCTAACATCGTCGCCAAATCCCGGCCAATCCCGCTCGACGCGCCGGTCACGATTGCGTTGCGTCCGGCAAACATCGCTGGACTACCGGAATAGCGAAAGGCACTCATCGTGAGACCTGATATCGTGAAGCCTTAACTCTCGACAAAATAGGCGCAGAAAACAATTAATCACAACGTTCTGAAGGGTCCGCCAGATTTCATCTGCGTCGGCAATTCTGCAAGCAGAGCCCCGGCCTGTACCAGGTCAGGAGTATCAAACCCCTCGGTAAACCAGTCGTATGCTGCTCGCACCACGCCGACGGCTTCCTCCTCGCGGCCCGAACTCTTCAGCAAGCGGCCCAGGTCAACGGCTGCACGCAGCTCCCAGTTCTTCGAGGCCTGGATCTGCGCCTTGCTGACCGCTGTTCTCAGACACATCTCCGCTTCTTCTCGAAGCGGCCGGGCGCTATCTGTCATGCCATTCGAGGCGGCCTGTTGCAGCAGCAGGTTGGCCTTGACGCGCCAGGTCTCCGGCTCGGACATTCTTTCGTGCGTTTCCTGCATGGTTGCGAAAGACTGCTCGATCATCGAAAGACCGGCTTCGACCTGTCCCAACACGCCATAGCATTCCGCGAGCACTGTGCAATTCGTCGGCTTGTAGAGTTTCGCCTCCGACTCGAAGTACGTATCAAATGCATTGCGCACCCGATCGATGCTCCCCTGGGGGGTGCGACCGAGGATTCTGCACGCCTCCATCGACCAATTGATCGATGTCCGAAACCAATCGTATTGCTTATCGGTTGCGTCGCGCAGGGCGCGTTCGGCGATTTCAATCGCCTTGCTGAATTCGCGGCGAAACATGACGACTATATGAAGCTGTGTCCGAGCAATTGTAATCGCGAAACCACTCTTTGAGTCCTCCGCCTCGCGCACCCCTTGGTCCGCCGCAGCTTCTGCTCGGTCGGGATAGCCCAGCATCCAAAGCACCATCGCATCCATCCCCAGGGAAAGGATCTTAGCCCTACCACCTAAAACCGGAACCGCCATTTTATCTCTGGACCGCACGGCTTCGAGGTGGCTGTGCGATGAAACGAGCTCGCCCTTCAAACACAGCACGTGACCCAGGATATAGTTGCCCGAGCTGGCTAGTTCGGTCTGCGATGAACTGCGTGAAATCTCGAGTATGCGCTCAGCGTAATCTTGCGCCAGCTCCACTTCAGCGCGGCCCAGGTGAAAATTTGCCGATCCCTGAAGGATCTCAATCATCTTTGAGGTTTGTCCCGATCTTTCGCAAAGCTCTCTCGCGCTCGCGTAGAGCTTTCCTGATTCAGATGTGGTCCATCGGTTGGTCAATCTAACCACCCTCAAATATTCGAGATCGAGAACGAGCTCCTGCTCGTCGCGTGCCGCGCTGGGCGGGAGTTCGCGCAAGCGCTCCAGGGCGTTGCTCAAATGCAAGAGTGCTGTCTCATAGGCACTCTGCGCTTGAGCCCGTTTGGCCGCAGCCTTGAGACATTCAATGGTTCTGGCCGGATCGGCGGCAGCGCCGGCATGCCACAGGTGATGGGCAAGATCATTTACCGTGTCTTCCAGTGACCGGTTGTCGGTGTGCTCGATCGCATCAGCGATCCTCAGATGAAAACGCTGGCGGCGAGGGGGCGAAAGCCTGTCCAACACGACTTGACGGATCAAATCATGGGAAAACCGGAAAAGGGCCTCGAGATTTTCCAGACTTGACGAAACCAGACCCGCCCTCTCGGATTTTTCGAGCGAGTCGAGCAGCGGATCGGCATCGACTTTGGTCGCCGCTTCCAGCAGCGCGAAGGTGAACGACTTGCCGATCACCGCGGCACTGTCGAGCATCTTTCGAGTCTCATCGTCAAGCCGCGCCAGGCGTCTTTCGATTATCAGCCGCACGCTCTGCGGTACGTCCAGATCCTCAGGCCTGAAGGCAGGACGGAATCTTCCGCTTGAATCGAAAAGGCGGCCCCGCTCCTTCAAGTGCTTGTACAATTCCTCAACGAAAAACGGATTGCCTTCCGTGCGCGAATAGATTGCGTGCACCAGCGAGGTAGGTGGCTCCTGTCCGCTCAAAGTACGAATCATTTCGGACACAGAGGCCGGGGAAAGACCCTGCAAGTCCAGCCGCTCAAGCAGATGGAGACGTGTGCAATCGTCCAGCATTTGCGCCAGTGGGCCGGACGAATCAAGTTCGTAGTCGCGGAAGGTCCCTATGATCATGACCGGAAGCTCGCGAATCGAACGCGCAACGTGGGTGAACAGCGCCAGGGTTCCTTCGTCAGCCCAATGAAGGTCCTCGAGTATCAAAACCACGGGCGTATTCGCGGTCGCGCGAGCCAGAAACTTCGCGATTGCTCCGAATAGAACCCGCCGCGATTGCTCGGGAGTTGTTTGTGACGGGGCCGGAATGTCGGGAAATGTGCGCCGTAGCTGGGGCATAAGCCTCGCCACTTCGGCGGCGTCGTCAGCGAGCGCATTGCGGAACCCTTCCGGAGTTGCAGAGCGTGCGAGCGCGTCCTCGAGGATTTCAACAATCGGGATGAACGGGACAGCGTCGGCGCGGTCGTAGCAATTTCCGGCAAGTGTAAGGTACCCCTTGTCGGAAGCCTCAGCACCGATTTCGGTCGCTATCCGTGTCTTGCCCACACCCGGCGGTCCACCAAGCATCACGATCTTGCCCTTGCCAGCCACAGCCTGATCCAGAAAGCGCCGAAGTGCGGCATGCTCCTCTGTTCGGCCAACGAATGTTGTTCTATCAGCGAGGCTTCGTAGGAAACTTGTGTTGCCCTTGAGCAAGAGAGGCGCCGTATACTCCACATCGACCGAAGGATTCGGGCCTTCCGGAGAAAACTGCCAGCTGATCGCGATCTGCGGATCAGCGATGTAGGAGCAAAACAATCCGGTCCTTATCGCGCTTTCGAGCAGCTTCTCCAGGGGCGCACTTCGCTCGGAGATCTTCTGGAGCGCACCCGTGATTGCGCGATTAACGTTGATCCGCGCGCGCTCGGCGGCGGAACCTGCACGACGGTCGCGCCCGCCAAGACCTACCGCACGAACCATCTCCCGGGCGAGGAAGTCGATTTCGGATTCAACTTCTGCGGCATGGTTGCTATCTCCCCGTTCGCGCAGCTCGGCGAGCTTTTCCCTAAGCTCGAATAGCCTGCGTTTGTATTCCTGCTTCGCTCGGCTATCCAGCATTTCTCCCGCGTCGCCGAGTCCGCCGATGCTGACGCCGGTGTCGCTCAACAATGTCGCCTCGTCAGCGCTCGCCCCCTCCGCAGCCGAACCAGCCGCCAATCGGTCCATCAGATCAAGTGAATGGAACTCCTCGCCGGGATGTTGCAAGAGGCGCTGAATGTAGCTGAGCCCCTTGACGTCCTTGAGGGAGAACTCGACGTCGCCGTATCTTATGGTCCAATACTCGCCGGTCCGGGCGAATACTCCCCTAATCGGACCAACCGTTTTCGATAGTGGCTCCCATACCGCCTCAAACGCCGACACGGGCTCGGGCAACCCTTTGAGCGTCACCTCGCCGACCGATGTGAACCGATGGCCTTTGCCGCGTGTCAGAATGCGGACCACATCCGATACAAGGATTTGACCCGCCGCCGCCGCCGCGCACAGGCGCGAAGCTTCCACTACCGGCGGACCGTAGAGATCATTGCCGTCGCTGGTCGCTTCGCCCGACGAAATGCCGATGCGGATCTCGAGTTGCGCTGCGTCGCCCCGGCGCACGCTGCTGCGAGCCGACTGTTGCATCGCGATCGCGCAGGCAACCGCATCTGCTGTGCTCGTGAAGTGCAGCATGAGACCGTCGCCGGTGGTCTTGATCTCGCTGCCATTGTAGTTGGCTAGTGCCAAGCGAAGCCGTTCGAAATGCGAACGACGAAGCAGTTCGTAGGCGTCGTGTCCAATGCGGCTGGCCAATTCGGTCGAGCCGACCAGGTCCGTGAATGCGACCGTGACTGTTTCGGTACGCGCCATAACGAACGGCTTATCCGAATTCTCTTTTGGCTGCCCGCCGTGAACTGATCGGCGGTCCTGCTGTCAACCTCGTCGCCCTCGTGGCCGAACCGGCGTGGTGCGCTCCAACTAGAGCCGCGAAACCATGTCGAGGCCGCTTCTGCTGCTCAGAATCTTGCGACGCTACCATCCGGCCAAACTAGTGTAAATCCGGCTACCTAAGGCGAATCCTAATCCGCAGTCTGAGAGCTCATGGGATCGCGCCCGAGGTCTATCAGAACGCCCCTCGGGATGAGAGGCCGAAGGAGTTTCCCTGGAAGCGTCTCTAGTTAATTTTGAGAGACAAGAATCCCGTAAATTCAAGTACTCTGGTGGAGGCGGGGGGAATTGAACCCCCGTCCGAAGGCCTTCCGGCGACGGTCACTACACGCTTAGTCTGCGAATTCTAGCTCGCGTCCGAAACGCCCACAGACGTGCTTTCCTGACGCCAGCCGGCTGAAGTTTCGGTAAGCCGCCCAGCCGGTGAACTGCGGTTCCCTAGCCCACTAAATGACGCCCCGACCCGCTGCCATGGGCGAGCAGCGGCGGGACGCTAGCGGCCCTTAGGCCGCCAGAGCGTAACCGTTATTGTCTGCGGGTAAATTTCGCAGTCTGCCAGTTTTACGGGTCGACAGCACCCGGCGTGCGACCATGGCCCTATTGTCTTCGTCGAATCCAGTTCGCCCCCACGAGAGTGGGTTTCTATACGAGGCCAGTGAAAGGTCGAAACGGTTACACCATCAATCTAAGGCCCAGCGACCGCGTTCGCAAGCATGCCCGCGCGCCCCTTATCTGCACCGTCGTGGGCGGATAAACTCAGCCTGTTATGGCGCGCGATTCTCATAGCCGCAACGGCAAACCCTCCGCCGACGGATTCGATCTGGTCGTCGACAACCGCAAGGCGCGGCATGACTTCTTCATCGAGGAGACGCTCGAGGCGGGTCTTGCGCTCACCGGCACCGAGGTCAAGTCGCTGCGGGCGCATCGCGCAAATCTGCGCGACAGTTACGCGCGCATCAAGAATGGTGAGGCGTTCCTCGAGAGCGTCCACATTGGCGCGTACGCTCCCGCCGGCCAGTTCAGCCACAAGGAGACTCGCGCGCGAAAACTGCTGATGCATCGACGCGAGATCGATCGGCTGTGGGGACGTGTGCGCGAGAAGGGCTATTCGATCGTGCCGTTGAAAATCTACTTCAAGAACGGCCGCGCCAAGGTCGAGCTGGGACTTGCCAAGGGCAAGCATTCCTACGACAAGCGCGACGTGCTTGCGCGCCGAGCGTCAGATCGAGAAATCGAACGCGCGCTGAAAGGACGCAACCGCTAGAGAACTCGCTCGCTCGTCACGAGTTGCCGCAAATCAACCGCCAGGCTCTGGAAGCTGGCGACGCTGGCCGATAGTTCTGCCGGTATAGTGCCGATGTTTCCCAACACGCGCGCGATGGTGTCGTGAAATCGCGGCGGCTTGATCGCGAAGCCTCCCGACTCGGCGAACGCACCTTTCTCGTTGAGATAAAATCTGCGATTCAGCGCGTACAGTACGAGTGTCATGAAACCCGCCGCGCGAAACAGACATCCCGCGACGTACATCACGTCGGCGCGGTCGGCCGGTTTCGCGGCGATCATGATTTCGAATTCAGCATCAAACAGGTGCTTGGTCACGGCGGGGGTCCGAAATTTTTCGGGATATTCGCGGACTTCGGACTTGAGTTGAGCGACCACGCCCGTTGGATCGAAGAGAGGACGGCAGACATGAATTTCACCAGCGTAAATCTGGATGTGAAATCCGAGCGGATGGCCGAGTTGGTAGATGCTGTGTGGGCGCCCCGCGATAAAGTCCTCGATCGCCTCGCGCACTGCGCCAACTTCACGGTAAAGAAAATCGACATGATGGCCGCGAATCTGCAGCCATCCGCCGCCGTTCACCGCGGGTCCCCATTCGCCGAACGAAGTTACCAGGTTATCGCTATGGCGATCGTCCAGTTCCTTCGTAGCCGCTCCTAGAGCCGCCGTCGAGAAAGGGTGCTTGCCGTCGTAATAGATTCCTAGATCAGTATCCGATCGCTCGTCGGCGGTGCCGCGCGCGCGTGATCCGCCAAGCACGATCGCCTGGACGCCGTCGATCTTTGAGACGTGGTCGACGACCTTATTCAGAATGTCTTCGATTTCGCGCTGCTCGGCCATTCGTCCGAGCTTAAGTCGACGGTCGATATCGAGCAACGTCGAGAGGTTCCCCGGACTTAGGTGTTGACTTGCGCCGATGCGCCCAACGTATCAGCGCCGGCGGCGCCCAGCAGCGCTTGCAGTCTTGCGATGCGCTTGCTCAGTGGTGGATGCGTCGAAAACAGGTTCGCGAAGAATCCCTCGTCGTCCTCGCGGATGCCCTCGCGCGGATTTACGATAAACAAATGCGCCGTGCCTGCCGTGCCCTCTTTCAGCGGAGACTCGATCTTCGCGATGTGCTGCAGCGCCCGCAGCAACGCTCGCGGGTTGCGGGTGAACTCGACCGACGACGCGTCGGCGAGATACTCGCGCTGTCTCGACACCGCCATCGCAAGCAGTTGTGAAAAAATCGGCGCCAGCGCGGCCAGAACTATCACAGCGACTGTAATCAGCGCGGCCGCCTGGTTGTCGCGATTGTTGCTGCTACGGCCGCGCCCGCCGAAACCGCCCCAGAACATCCAGCGGTAAACGAAATCCGACAGCATCGCGATTCCGCCGACCATCACCGCAATCATCATCATGGTGCGGATGTCGTAGTCGGCGACGTGCGACATCTCGTGCCCGATCACGCCCTGCAACTCTTCGCGGTCCATCTGATCGACCAGGCCCTGCGTGACGCAAATTACCGAATGGGCCGGGTCGCGTCCGGTCGCAAACGCATTCGGCGACGGATCGTCGATTATGTACGGCTTGGGCACCGGCATGCGTGCCGCAGTCGCCATTTCGTTGATCACGTCGAGCACCATCTGATGCTTGGGGGTATCAGCGGTGAGCGGACGCCCATGAACTGAGAGCAGCACGAGAGACGCGCCGCTGTAATACGACACCATCGACTGCACGCCGGCGAACGCGAGCGCCGCGATAGTCAGTACCGGGAAGCCGACCAAGTGCCCGTCGACGATCGCGACATCGTGGGCGGCGATATCCAGCCCGAGCCCGAGCGCTCCGAGCAGCAGCATGAACACAACGACCAGCACCGCCGTCTCGCGGCGATTAGTCGCTTCGAGCGCCCTGAAGTTGCTTGCTGCCATCGCGCGTGCCGCCGCGGATGCTCAGGCGCGAGGCGCGGTCATCGAAAGATCAACCTTGGGAACGGCTTGTTCTTCCGGAGCGCCTTTGAAGTACTCGGCGGGCTTGAAGCCGAAGTTGCTGGCGATGAGATTGGTCGGGAAGGTCTGGATGCGCGTGTTGAGCTCGAGCACGACGTCGTTGTACGCCTGTCGCGCGTACGCGATTTGATTTTCGGTGGTCGTCAGCTCTTCCTGGAGTCTGAGCACGTTCTCGTCGGCCTTCAACTGCGGGTAGTTCTCCATCACGGCCAGCAATTTGCCCATGCCGGTCGTGATCTGATTCTCGGCCGCCATGCGCGAGGCCTGGTCAGGCGCGCTGACCGCCTTGGCGCGAGCTTCGACGACCTGCGTGAGCGTGTCGCGCTCGAACTGCATATAGCCTTTGACGGCTTCGACGAGATTGGGAATCAGGTCATGACGGCGTTTCAATTGTACATCGATCTGCCGCCACGCATTATCCACTTGGTTGCGCAGACTGACTAATCGGTTGTAGGCAAAGATTGCCCCTGCGGCGATAGCCACTACGATAATCAGAAATACCATTTACTATTTCCCCCGTGAGAGTTCAGTTCGAAGTGGCTTCGCTTGATCCACGGCGCCGGCGGTGTTTGCCGCCGGCGCCTGGAGCAAAATTCCCCTGACCGTTGCGCGAAGTGTTCATCGCGCTGGCTAGTTTTCGAACTCGACTTTGATTTTGAAGGGCTTGCTTTCCGGCCGCTTCGGCAGCGTCACTTCCAGCACTCCGTCCTTGTAAGCCGCTTTGATTCCATCATGGCTGGCGTCTTCGGGCATCGCGAATGCGCGACGCATTGTGCCATATGACCGCTCGGACAGATGGACTTCAGCATCCTTCGACCACTCGGGGCGCTTGCGCTCGGCCTCGACGACCAGGTTGCCGTCCTCGACGCGCGCATCGACTGACTGGCTGTTGATCCCAGCCATCTCGAAGTAGAAATGGTAGCCGTCCGCATCTTCGACGACGTCAGTCGCCGGACCAGTCTTGCGCCCGGGCTCGAGCTCGTTCCACAGTATGTTCCAGTGGCGAAGCAAAGAGTCATTTGGAGTAAAGCCGTTCATTCGCACTTCCATCTTAAAGAGAACCTCCTGCCGTAATTTTTTTCGGCATGACTTTAAATTTCGGGGCCGCTCGGCGCGAGGAAGGCTCTATCTGTCCTTCGCTCGAATCGCCTCGCGTCCCACAATTTGAAGGTAAGTACGAACTGGAAGGCGTCAAGCGCTGGTTCGCTGGATACGCCGAATTTGGGCCAAAATAAGGCTATTTTGTGAATTCTGCCGTCTTCGAGATGTTCGCAATCTCTTGCGCAAAGCGCGCGGCCATCTTGCTATCCCCGTTGCGTTCGGCGATTTTCATACCCTCGTTCAGCTCTTTGAGTGCCCGCGGAATTTCGCCTTTGCCGAGAAACACACCGACCTTGCGAAAGATGCGGGCGTAGCGCTCTCCTTTCTCGGCGGCATTCATGACGGCAAATTCAAGTGACGAAACTCGCGACACGATCCTCGATGGTTCTATCACGCTGATCCAGCCAAGGCACGGCTACCGCTTCTCGGTCGAAGCGATTCTGCTCGGCCGCTTCGCGCGCGCGAGATCCCGCGATCGAGTGCTCGAGCTCGGAGCAGGATGCGGCGTCATATCGATCATGATAGCCGCGCTTTATCGACCGCGCGAAGTTGTCGCGGTCGAGATCCAGCCAGCGCTGGCCGAGATGATCGCCCGCAGCGCTACCATCAACGGACTCAACTCGGTGCACGCGGTTTGTGCCGACCTGCGACAGAAAATCGCAAGCGTCGAGTCCGCCAGCTTCGACTTGATTGTCGCGAATCCTCCGTATCGCGCAGCGGCCTCCGGCCGCGAAAATCCCGACCATGGCCGTCGCGTTGCCCGAGGCGAGGGCGCCACTGTGCTGGCGGATTTCGTCGCGGCCGCGCGCCGCTACGCGCGCACCAGCGGCCGTGTCGCATTTATCTTTGCCGCGCGCAGAAGCGCCGAGTTGATTTCCGCGATGCGCTCGAAGCAGCTCGAGCCCAAGCGTATCCGTTTCGTACATCCGCGAAGTGCGATGCCCGCGTCGGTGATGTTAGTCGAGGCGCGAGTCGGCGGCGGAATCGAAGTAGCTATTGAGCCGCCATTGATACTATACGAACGCTCTGGAATATATACTGCCGAAGCGCAAGCATTACTCAGTTCGCCTGACTGACTATAGCTCTGATGTCAGGAAGGCGATCGCTTGATCCGCCGCGTAGTCGGGTTTTTCCATCGGCAGAAAATGGCCGGCGCCGTCAACGTCGATCACGCGTCCGTTCTTGAGCTGGTGCGCGACTTTTCCCGACAGCGATGCGCCCAGTGAGTCGCCCCGGGCGCCGAACATGATCAGAAGCGGCACGGTGCTGCGGAGAATTCGCCCGAGACCGTTGAAGTCGCGCGCCGTCTCGTAGAGTTTTGCCTCGACCTCGGGCGCGCACTTCAGTTCGCGCTTGCCATCATTGGTCGGGCGCGTACCGAACTCGCAGTAGTCGCGCAAAATGTCTTTGCGCCAGGTGTCATACGGCGGCTTGTTCTCGAAGTTCGAGTACATCGCGCCGACGCTGTCGAAGATGCGCTTGCGCTTCAGCGTGCGTTCGATGAACGGATTGCGCCATTCGAGTTCCGGTGCGTTCGGCGATTCGAAGATGACGGGCTCGAGCAGCACCGCTCGTGAGATCAGATCCGGGCGCTCACTCGCGAGCGAACCGATTGCGGTCGCGCCTGCCGAATGGCCGACCGCCCGCACACCCGACCAGCCCATAGAAGTTATAAATCCTTCAAGGTCGCGCATCGTGGCGTCCCAGCTATAATCGCCGTCGGGCGCCGCCGAACTGTCGCCGTGGCCGCGCTGATCGTAGCTGTAAACGTGACCGATCGCGCACATCCGCTCTGCGAGCGGCCGGTAGATGCGTCCGAGAAATCCGGTCGCGTGCAGGATCACGATCGGCGGGCCGTCACCGCCCCAGTCCAGCGTATGCAGCCTGATGCCGTTGACGGTGACGAAGCTGCTGCGGGGTTCAGCTTTATCCATCTTCAAGGTTTGCGAGTCTCCACGCTCGATGCGGATTCATTGGTTGCCTTTGTTCTCGGTCGCCGCTGTTTCCTTGTCGACCGCCTTTGCTTCCGGAGAGCGGATGTCTTCGAGCGTGATCGTCTTGAGCAGGTCGTTGCGCACCGCGCCCATCTTCGCGAGCACGCGGTCGACGCGCGGATCGCCGTCGCTCGCGCCATGATCGAGGTCAACCGACTTGATCGCGTCCGCCAGCACGATGGTCGAAGACTGGCGCGCGAGGAACAATCCCTGGTTCAGGGAACCGGTGCTCGGGTCGGCTTCGATTACAAAACCCCCGGCCTTGAGCCCGTCGAGGATCGGGGTAATCGTGGCTTCGGGGACGAAGAGTTCGTGCGAGAGCGTCCACGAGGTGATGTCGTCGCCGCCGCGGTAGGCGCGATCTGCCAGGCGAATCAGGATGTGCATCGTCGCCGCGTACAAAAAATCGGGCGACATGGGACCCAGTGTCGGTGGGATGTCGCCGCGCTGAATCGACGCGGTCAATTCGGCGCCGAACAGAATTATCGACCATGCGATGTAGAGCCAGACCAGGAAAATAGGGAGCGTGGCCATCGCTCCATAGATTGCCCGATAGTTGGCGACGCCCACCTGGAAGCGCACGTATCCCCACTGCGCGAGCTGAAAAAGCACAGCGGTCACGAACGAGCCGATCAGCGCCGGGCCATATCGGACCTTGGTATAAGGAAAAAAAATGAACAGGAAAAAGAAACCGCCCCACACGAACACGTACGGCAGCAGATGCGTGAGAAATGGGAATTGGGAAATCCGCACGGAAAAAACCGCGGTCACGCCGAGCGCAGCCACGATCAGGAACGGCACTGTGAACAGCACGCTCAGGTAGTCGGAGAATTTGCGAAAATAACTGCGGCTCTGCGGTACGTTGAAGATGGTGTTGAGCGCCTGCTCGACCGTGCCCATCGTCGAAATAACCGTGATGAGCAAAAACGCGCCGCCCGCCGAACCGAGGGCCGCCGCATTTACGTTCTCGACGTAGCTCATCAGCTGCGACGACGATTTGCCGAGCCCCAGGTACTGCTCGACCAATGGTTGCAGCCGTTCCGCGCCGCCGAATCCTTTAACCGCGGAAAATGCGAGCGCGAGTATCGGTACGATCGACAGCGCGACCGTGAAGGTCAGCGCCGACGCTCGCAGCAGATCGTTGTTGTTGATGAAGCCTTCGACCGCGTGATTGAGGATGTGCCAGACGCGAAGCGCGGTGGTGTGCCTCGATGCCCGGTTTTCGAGGTCCAGCGTCTTGCTCTCGAGCCAGCTGGGAGCGTGTCGCGCCACGTCAGTTACGGGATTGCGCCGCCGGCGATTTGACAGTCACAAATCGATTGTCGGGGCACGACTCACACGATGTCAAGTCTGCGGCCGCGCTGCGCGTTGCGCGCCCATCGGCTTTGCGATTAGCTCATCGTTCATGGCTCGGCTCGTATCGCACGGAAAGTATCTCCTCGACGGCGCGCAAAAGTTCTACATTCGCGGCGTTTCGTACGGCCCGTTTGCGCCGAATTCGCGCGGCGAAAGATATCCCGAGCCGGAGCGGGCCGCCGCCGACTTCGCCTTAATGAATCGGCTCGGCGCCAACGTGATTCGTCTCTACGTTCCGCCGCCGCCATGGATGGTCGAAGAGGCGCAGAAGGCCGGGTTGCGCATGATGCTCGGCATCCCGTGGCCGTTCCACATGGCGTTCCTCGATTCTCCCGACATGATGCGCGAGATTCGCGAGGCGGTTCGCAAGACGGTTCTCGAGACCCGCCAATTCGGCGAAACGATCGCGGCCTACAGCATCGGCAACGAGATTCGATCGGATATCGTGCGCTGGCACGGGCCGCGCGCAGTCAGCCGTTTTCTCGCTGAACTCCGCGACCTCGGAAAACAGATCGATCCCGATGCGCTCTTCACTTACTCGAATTATCCGTCGGCTGAATATCTCGATTTGAGTTTTCTCGATTTCATTTCGTTCAATGTCTATCTGCATCGCGAGAAAGACTTCCGCCGTTACCTGACGCATCTGATGGGACAAGCCGGCGAGCTGCCAGTGGTGCTCAGCGAAACCGGGATGGATACGATTCGCGAAGGCGAGGAGCATCAGGCGGAGCTTCTATCATGGCAATGCCGTGCGGCATTCGAGCTCGGGTTGTCCGGCTTCGTTGTGTTCGCGTTCACCGACGAATGGCATACGGGCGGCGCCGAGATTACCGACTGGGCATTCGGCCTGACGCGCCGCGATCGATCGCCCAAACTCGCCTTCGATGCGGTCGGCAAAGTCTTCAGCGAAAGGCTGCCACCTCCGCTCGCGATGGCTCCCAAAGCGACTGTGATTGTCGCGGCATACAATGCGGCGTCGACGCTTGGCGACTGTCTTTCCTCGATTGCCGAGCTCAACTATCCGAACTACGAAGCGATCGTCGTCGACGACGGATCGACCGATACGACATCCGAAATCGCCAACCAGGACGGCGTCCGCACGATTCACATCGATCACGAAGGTCTGGCCGCGGCGCGCAATGCGGGCGTCGATGCTGCATCCGACGAAAGCGAAATCGTTGCCTTCATCGACGCCGACGCGCGTGCCGATCGCGACTGGCTGTATCATCTGGTCGAGACGATCAAGCGTCGCGATGCGGCCGCGGCGGCGGGTCCGAACTTCGCCCCCGATCCTCAATCTGCCAGCGCCGCTGCGATGGCCGCTGCGCCCGGACTCCCGCGCGAGGTGCGCGCCGGCGACGATCGCCTCGCGCAACTGTGCGGATGCAATATGGCAATTACGAAAGCCGCGCTGCTTAAGGTCGGCGGCTTCGATCCGATGTTCACCGCCGCGGGCGACGACGTCGATCTTTCGTGGCGGCTTGCGGCGTCGAATGAAACGCTCACCTATGCTCCTGGAGCCGTCGTGATTCACGAGCGCCGCGCGACGCTCGCCGCCTATCTCCGCCAACAACGCGGCTATGGCATCGGCGAAGGCCTGCTCTTCCGCAAATATCCGCTGCGCGCAGCGGATCAGGACGGAATGTACGCGGGGGCATCATCGATCGGCGCGCTTCTCGGCGGCGCGCGCGTCTACTATGGAGCTTTCGGCCGCGGCCTCTTTCAAACCGTTTATTCAGCCGGCAACTCGTACGCTGATCTGCCGTTGACGATTCAATGGTTCGGCGTGTCGCTGATCCTCTTGATCCTCGGCGGCGTGAATCGCTTGCTTGGAGTGCTCGGCGCCGGCGGAATAGCACTGTCGATATTGGCCGCGGCGTTGGGCGCAGCATCGGTTCCCTTACCGCGCACGCATTCCGGTCCGGTGGCGCGATTCTATCTCTGGATCGTCAACCTGCTCGGCCCAACCGTTCGGAGCCTCGCACGCGAGCGCATCAAATGGCGATTCGAACCCGCGACTCACATTCCGGATTCCAACGGACCGGTGAAATTGAGCGGCGAGATCGAATTCGTGATTACAGACGGCGCGCCGGGTTTCAATTCCGCGAAGATTCTCGCAGCCCTGCGCGACGCGCTGGTTCGCCGCGGCATCGCGGTCGCTGAGACCGACGGCTTTCAGTCGTACGATCTCGAGCTAGTCGTTCCTCCGATGATTCGGGTGCCGATCAACGCTTTGCGCAAAGACGCGAGCGTCGCGGTGATCTGGCACATTCGACCAGCTCCGCGAAATGGATTGATCGCTGCGGCGGTCACTTTCCTCGTCCTGCTTGCCGCGGGATTTTCGCTGAGCGCTGGAATCGTCGGAGTTGCTCTAGCCGCTCTCGCAGTGGGACTCTTATCGATCACTCGTGCGCGACGGATCCCCGCGATCATCGGGGCCTGCGCCTCGGAAGTGGCCGGCTCGCTCGGAATCTCACTCGCAACGCGCACAGAAGACGAAGCCCGATGACCACGCTGGAACTCTACGGTCACGCTCTTCGCCGGATGCGCCCGCATCTCGGCCGTCTCGCGATTGCGATCGCCGGTGTGCTGCTTGCCTCCGCAACTGAAGTGCTCAAGCCGTGGCCGCTCAAGATTGTAATCGACAACGTGCTCCGCGGCGCGCCGATTGTAAGCTCGTGGATTCCTCCGATGCCGCGCAGCGAGCTTCTCATCGCGGCGTGCATCAGTCTCGTCATCTTGTACGCGCTGCTTGGCCTGCTCAACGTCATGACCAACTACGTCACCATCTCGATCGGCCAGCGGATGGTCAACGAATTGCGCGCGCGCCTGTTCGATCATCTCCAGCGGCTCTCGCTTTCATTCCATCGCCGCCGCGAAGTCGGCGACCTGATGGTGCGCATCACCTACGACACCTACTCGATTCAAACGATTGCGATGAACGGATTTTTCCCGGTGTTGTCGTCGCTGATTCTGCTTGGCGGGATGTTCATCGTGATGATCAGGATGGACGCGACGCTGACGCTGGTCGCGCTCGCGATAATCCCGCTCCTGATTCTGCTGATTATGTCGATCAGCGGGCGCATCGACGCGCTCGCCGGCGGCGCGCGCATCAAGGAGAGCCGCCTATATACCGTCGCGCAGAGCGCGCTCGCCGCGATTCACGTGGTGCAGGCCTTCACCCGCGAGGGCGAGTCGTACCGCGAGTTCGTCGAATCGAGCAGCGCGAGCCTCGACGCCACCCTGCGCCTGTATACTCTGCAAACACTGTACGCCGGCGCGGTCGGCGTGCTGATCGCTTGCGGCACCGCGCTCGTGATTTACCTTGGCGCGCAGCACGTCCTCGACGGCCGCCTCACCATCGGTGACCTGATCGTCTTCACGACTTACCTCGCCTCGCTCTACGCGCCGGTGAATCAGATCTCGCAAACCTACGGGCAAATCGAGGGCGCGAAGGCGGGACTCCGGCGATGTCTCGAGCTGCTCGCGATCGATCCCGAAATCAAGGACCGCGCGGGCGCGCAGACGCTTGGCCGCGCGCGTGGCGAAATCGAATTCGACAACGTCGTGTTCGGCTATGAACCAGGCCGGGTCGTCCTCAAGGGGATAAGCTTCAAAGCGTTGCCCGGCGAGACTATCGCGATTGTCGGTCCGAGCGGCTCCGGAAAAACCACGATGGCCAGCTTACTCGCACGCTTTTATGAACCGCAAGACGGCGCGATCAAGATTGACGGAAACGACACGCGCTACCTCACGCTCGATTCGATCCGCGGGAACATCGCGATGGTCTTGCAGCCGCCGCTGGTGCTCGGCGACACGATGCGCGTCAACGTCGCGTTCGGGAAGCCCGGCGTCGACGATGCGAAAGTGTTGCGAGCGATCGAGATGGCCCGCCTCGAACCGGTCCTCGCCAAGCTGCCCGCCGGCCTGGACGAAGTGATGGGGCAGGGCGGTCACAGTCTGTCCGAGGGCGAGGCGCAGCGCGTCACGATCGCACGCGCACTGCTAAAGGACGCGCCGATTCTAATCATGGACGAGCCGACCAGCGCGCTCGACGCCGAGACCGAATCGATGGTGCTGGCTGCAGTGCGCGAGGCGATGCGCGGGCGCACGACGCTGGTCATCGCGCACCGGCTCTCGACGATTCAGAATGCGGATCGAATCCTCGTGCTGCGCGACGGCGTGATCGTCGAGCATGGATCGTTCGACGAGTTGCTGGCTCGCGGCGGGTTCTTCAGCTACCTCTATAATATTCAGGCATGGAGCCGCGAAGCGGCGGGCTAGAGATTTCGAATGATCACAGTTGGTCTCACTGGCGGAATCGGTTCAGGCAAGAGCACTGTCGCGAAGGTTCTCGGCGAGTTCGGCGCGCCGGTTCTCGACGCCGACAAGGTCGCGCACACTACTTACGCGCCCGGCGGTCCCGCCTACGACGCCGTCATCGCTGCCTTCGGCGTGGAGATTGTTGCGCCTGATCGCACAATTGATCGTAAAAAACTCGGTGCCGTCGTGTTTGGAAATCCGGAGCGGCTGAACCAGCTGACGTCGATCGTATGGCCCGCGACGTTCGAGGGCATTCGCCGTAACGTCGCGGAATTGCGCGCGAGCGGCGCGAATCTGCCGATCGTGGTCGAAGCAGCGATTTTAATCGAGGCAAACTGGAAACCGCTGTTCGACGAAATCTGGCTGGTGCGCGCGCCGCGCGAGCAAGTGCTCACCCGAATTGAAATCCAGCGCGGGCAAAAACCTTCCGAGACTGAGGCGCGAATCCGCGCGCAACTATCTGACGAGGAGCGCGCCAGGCACGCAACTCTCGTGATCGAGAACAACGGCTCGGTTGAGGAATTGGGCGAACTCCTCAAAGAGGTCTGGGCCGAAGCGCTCAAGCGCAACCGCTAAGCCCGAATCGCCGCCAGCACCGCAAACGTGACGACCTCGACCAGCGCGCATCCTCCGCCTAGCATGTAGCCCGACGCGCCGCCGATCCTGCGGCTCAACACCAGCCGCATCGCAAGTATCGCGAGCGCCAGCGCGACGATCACCGCGAGCCCGACGTTTTGATACAGACCCATCGTGAGTCCGAGCGCTATCACGCTGGACACGGCGAACTCGCGAAATGAAATGCCGCCTTCGTATGGAATTCCCAGCCCCCAATGCTCGAGCGGCTTGAGCCCGTAGCCGATCGGAACGATCGCCCATCGGGACAGCATCATCGCCATCACGAGCGCGCCCGCGCGTCCCGCGTCGTCGGTGATTTGCGACAAGCACCAGACCTCAAATGCGAACGCGACGATCGCCGCGCCAGCTCCCGCCGGTCCGATTCGCGTGAGTCCGGTCGACGCCGGCCGCGCGCCGCGTCGAAGCACCTCGACAGTGTCCGCCACTCCACGATTCGCCAGCCCAAGCGAAAGTACCGCGCCGACAATCAGCACAATGAACGAGCGTCCGATTGGTCCGGCGACGACGCTGGCCGTTCGATCGACGATTGCGAGAATTATTCCGAGGACGAATCCGACAATCGGAAAATAAACCATCGCGCGCGAGCGCTGCGATGTGGTCCCTTGCGATCGTTCGTCGAGTATCGGCCACAACGTCAGTGTTGCGACTGCCAGCAGGCCCTCGAACAACATTTCGCGCACAGTTGGCAGACTTGTCTCGCTCGCCGATTCCATCGTGATCGAGGTTGATTACAACAGATCGCGGCGGCGCTACGATAGGCGCGGTGAAAGGGCGGGAAGGTGAAAACGTGAAAAGGTGAAAAGATGAAAATCCTGGTGATGGGCGCGGGCGCGGTGGGAGCCTACTTCGGCGCGCGTATGCGGGCGTCGGGCGAGGACGTCGTATTGTGCGCGCGCGGCGAAAATCTGCGCGCGATTCGCGAGCGTGGCCTCGACATCAGCAGCATCCGCGGCGACCTGCGCATCGACGTCGCCGCCACCGACGCGCCGCGCGACTTCGCGCCGTACGATCTGATCCTGTTCTGCGTGAAGGCCTACGACACCGACGCTGCCGCGCACGCGATCTCAGGATGCCTCAAGCCGGGCGGCGCGATTCTCACCCTCCAGAACGGCGTTGAGAACGAGGCGAAGCTCGCGGCTATCTTTGGCCACGACGCCGTGATGGGCGGCAACGCGCGCGTCGGAGTCGAAATGGTCGCGCCGGGAAAAATAGTTCACCTGAGCACCGGCCACATCGATTTCGGCGAACTGGACGGCCGCGAGACGGATCGCGTCAAAACGATCGCCGAAGTGTTTCGACGCGCGGGGATTCTCGGCCAGGTCTCAGCCGATATCATGACCGCGCGATGGGACAAGTTGCTCTGGAACGGAGCGCTGAACACGGTGGCGACGCTGACGCGCCGGCGCGTTGGCGAAATCCTCGACGATCCCGAAGGCCTGAAACTGTTGCAGACTCTCATGCAGGAGATCGTCGAGGTGGCGCGGGCCGAGGGCGCGAAAATCTCCGACGACCGCATCGACACCTACATCGCCCATTCGCAGAAAAACCTGCGCGCGCTGAAAACTTCGACTCAGCAAGACCTCGAACGCGGCAAAGCCCTCGAGTACGAGGCGCTCAGTGGAGCCGTGGTCCGCGCGGCCCGGCGGCATGGGATCAGCGTGCCGACAGCGGAAGCGGTGTACGCTTTGATGAGATTGCTTGATGGCGCGCCGAAGCGAGGTGTCTGAGTCTGTGCTTGATGCCTGGTTACCTAACCCCTAACCCCTTCCCATAGTGGGAAGGGGGACCGGATTAAAGAACCGGATATAACGCTCCTCGAACTGCAGGAAACCGATTTACCGCTTTTCGTACTGCTTGTTGCCGAACAGTATCTCCCACGTTTTCGGATCGTGTGCCGGTTGATTCGCCTGCGCTGCCGCGCGCATCTTCTCGACGACATCGCTCATCACGGCAAATCCGCGCTGAGTCGCAGGGCGCGCGCGCAGCTCGTCGTACCATTTTTTCAGGTTCGGGAAATCCTCGAGCGCCTGTCCCTGCATCGAATGCGGCACCAGCCACGGGTAGGTCGCGATATCGGCGATCGAATAATCACCGGCCAGGTACTTCGCTTCGCCCAGGCGCTTGTCGATCACACCGTAGATGCGCTTGGCCTCGTTGGTGTAGCGGTTGATCGCGTATTCGATTTTTTCGGGCGCGTAGCGGCGAAAATGATGCGCCTGGCCGAGCATCGGACCAACGCTCGCCATCTGGAACATCAGCCACTGGATCACGTTGTACTTCCCGCGCGTGTCGGACGGCATCAGCTTGCCGGTCTTCTCGGCCAGGTACATCAGGATCGCCCCTGATTCGAACATTGAAATCGGCTTCCCGTCGGGGCCGTCGGGGTCGATGATCGCGGGCATGCGATTGTTCGGACTGATTTTCAGGAACTCGGGCTTAAACTGATCGCCGGCGCCAATATTGATCGGAATCACGTTGTACTTGAGGCCGAGCTCCTCGAGCATCCATGTGATCTTGTAGCCGTTGGGCGTTGGCCAGAAATATAGGTCGATCATCCGCAACTCCTTGTTCGATTGGTCGAAAGCGTCCGTTTCATATTGCAACTTGGATCAGACTGACGCGCGAGGCAAACTGAAGACGCTGGTTACCGCGGCACCAGGTCCAGTTCCGCCTCAGCTGACGACTGCGCGCGGGTGAAACTCGGGTCGAGCGCATGATACTCGCCGCGGCTCCAGGGGCCGATCATATCGTCGTAGTGGCGCGACGCCGGATGCTCCGATTCGCCGCTGTGATTAATCCCGAGCGCGCCTTCGGGGTCGCCGAGGTCGGTGATGAACCGATACGACGAAATCTGCGTGACCTTGAATTGATCCGACTCATCGCCCAAATCGAACGACGAGTTGTTCACCGTATGCCGCCCGCCCTCGGTCGGGAACGGCCCCCGGTTGAAGTACCATCCGAGCACACCGCCGCGCGCGCCCAGCGGATGCGGAAATTCGATCGTCTCCAGCGCGCCCCATCGCCACTTTTCGCGATTGGTGCCGAGCCGCGTCGCCAGCAGCGCGAGCGAGTCTTTAACGCTGGCGCGCAGCGTCGCACTCTCGGAGTCGGCGCCTCCCGGCCACAGCGTACTCGCAGGACGCACGATCATATCTTCGCTCGCCGGATAGGTTCCGCTGTCCTCGAGTAGCATGAACGATTTGTAGTCGTCGCCCAGCAGCGGCTTGAACACTCGCTGCGCCATCGTCACCTCCGTCGCTGCGACAATCGCTGCCGGCCTGCTGTTCGCAGTCATCGCGCCCTCCCATCCGCGGATCTCGCCGAGCGCCCATCGCACGTCCTGGTCGCCGCCGTCGCCCGCCTGCAAGAGCGCGTCGCGCAGCTTGAGCGCGAAGATCGATACCCGATCGCGCTGGATCGATTTGAAATCATCGACCGTCAGCTTGTCGCGCGCGCGAATCAGGTCCGAGATACGATCGTAACGCCACGGCGCGACCCAGCTTCCGTTCCACGACACGTCGGCCAGCCGATTATTCGCAGTGACGATAAAATGCGTCGGCGGATTCTCGCTATGCGGCAAGCTGTCGAACGGGATCATCCCGCTCCACTCGAATTTCCCGGTGAATCCCGGCGTCGGGTATTTGCCGTCGAAGCCGTCGCGGTTCGGAATCGCGCCCACGATTTTCCATCCGATATTTCCCGAATCGTCGCCCCAAACGAGATTGAGCGGCGTCGCCGCGAACGTGCGATAGGCCTCGACCAGCTCCTTTCCGGTGCGCGCGATGGCCGAGGCGAATCCGGAAGCCGCCGAGGGGCCGGGAGTCAGCCCCGCAAATCGCATCGAGAGCGCGTAATTCTCGTGCACCTTCACGCCGCTTAGCGGATTATCCTCGCGCGCGATCACGTCGCTGACGATCGGGCCGCGCCGGGTCGAGAGAATCGTCCGCGTCACGTCACCGGCGTCCCTGACGTGAATCGTCACCTCGCGCCGCTCGAGTGGAAGCCACTTTCCCTGGAACTCGTAACTTTTGCCGTCCGGCGACAGATGCTCGAGGCTGAGGTCCATCACGTCCGCGCACACACTCGTGACGCCCCACGCGACATGCCCGTTGGTGCCAATCGTGATCGCCGGTGAGCCGGCAGCCAGCGCGCCCGAGGTGAAGCCGTCGGGAGTGACCAGCACTGCCTCGTACCAAATCGACGGCATCGATTGCGGCAGATGCGGGTCGTTCGCGAGCATTGGCTTGCCCGACATCGTCCTGGTGCCATCGACCACCCAGTTGTTGCTCGCCGGGATGCCCATGTGCCCGAGGCGCGCGAAGCCGGGCGCGAGGTGAAACGCCAGTTTGGTCCGACCGAACACCGCGGTGATCTCCGGCGACGGCGGCTCCAGCGGCATCGACGGATACACCGGCATCAGCGCGGCGATCTCACCTGGCGCCATCTTGGGGGCGAGGTTCATGTACACCGACTCCTCGGTCGCGTTGTATCCGAGCAGCACCGCAATCGTCAGCGCACCTGCTTCGAGATCCTCGGCCGTATAATGAGCGGGCTTGATGCCGACCAGCCGAAACGCGGGCTCGAGACTGTTCTGATGCGCGTCGATGTAAGCGTTGATGCCGCCGACGAAGGCGTCCACTTGCGCGCGCATCTTGGGCGGATACATCGCGACACTGTCGTGCGCGAACTCCTCGGGATCGAACAGCCGATAGACGTAGTCGCTCTCGACCAGGTCAGCGCCAAACACTTCGGCCAGGCGGCCCTCCGCCAGCCGCCGGCGCATCTCGAGCTGGAACAGACGGTCTTGCGCCTCGGTGTAGCCGAGCGCCCGCGCGAGGTCGAGCCGATTCTGTGCGTAGATGTGCGGGATGCCGGCGGCGTCGCGAATCACCTTGACTGGCGCCGTCAGCCCATCGAGTTTGACTACACCCGACTCAGGCGCGAGTCCGCTAAGGGTCGTTTGATAGAACAGCCCCGTCATGACGCTCACGAAGATAAACGCGACGACGAGCCCGACCACCGCGCGTCTGCGCGCACGCGGCGAACGATAAAAACGTCGACGGGAAATTTCGCCTGGATGCTCCGCCATTCGATGCACACTGCATCGGCGGATACTGAGTGTGCAAGCCTAGGCAGCAGCGGCTGGATACTGGGTGCAGAGGTCGCCCTGCCGAAGGAAGCGCGAAACCCACGCGGGTTTCACATCTAGTTCGGGACGGAGTCGGCGTCGCCTTTGCGCACACCCATCAGGTACGCCTGGATGAACTCGTCGATCGCACCGTCGAGCACCGCGCCGGTGTTGCCGACCTCGACGCCGGTGCGATGGTCCTTGACCATCTGGTAGGGCTGCAGCACGTACGAGCGAATCTGGCTGCCCCACGCGATTTCTTTTTTGTCCTTGCTGAACTTCTCGAGCTCTTCTTTTTTCTTGCGCTGCTCGAGCTCGAACAGCCGCGCGCGCAGTATCTTCATCGCCATCGCGCGGTTCTTATGCTGCGAGCGCTCATTCTGGCAGGTCACGACAATGTTGGTCGGGATATGCGTGAAGCGGACGGCAGAGTCGGTCTTGTTGACGTGCTGGCCGCCGGCACCCGACGCGCGGAACGTATCGATTCGCAAATCCGCGGGGTTGATAACAATCTCGATGGTGTCGTCGACCTCGGGAAACACAAAGACCGACGCAAACGACGTATGACGCCGCGCGTTCGAGTCGTACGGCGAGATTCGCACCAGCCGATGTATCCCAGCTTCGGCCCGCAAATATCCGTACGCGAAGTCTCCCTCGACCGTGACGGTTGCGCTCTTGATTCCCGCGCCATCGCCCGGTTGCAAGTCGGCAATCTCGGTTTTGAAGCCACGCCGCTCAGCCCATCGCAGATAGAGCCGCAGCAACATCTCTGCCCAGTCCTGCGCCTCCTGGCCGCCGGCGCCGGGATGTATCGACAGGATCGCGCCGAGGCGATCGTACTCGCCGCTAAGCATCAGCCGCAGCTCCTGGCGTTCGAGCTCGGCGCGGGAGGTTTCGAGCGCTGACGCAGTCTCACGCGCCGCTTCGGAATCCTCGCCGCCTTCTTCTTCGGCCATCTGCAGGAACACGCGCGCCTCGTCGAGCTGGTCGCGCAGCATCTTGTAGCCGGCGAGCTGAGCGCGAATCTGCTCCTGCTCCTTGAGCGCGGCTTGCGCGGTTTCCTGCCGGTCCCAGAAGTCGGGCTTGGCGGATTGTTCGATGAGCTGGTTCTGGCGAGCGGTCAGTGCGGGGACGTCAAAGACGCCTCCCGAGCTTTTCGGCGCGGTCGTCGAACTCGGAAAGCTGCTGTCTCATGTCGCTGAGCATCGTAAGTCACACCTCATGCCGGCATCCGCCGGACTCGCGTATTATGCCACGAATAGCCTCGCCCATTAATGGGCCTTGCCGTTGGTCGCGGTCGCAAGCCGTCGCGGTCGAACCGGCTTGATTTCCAGGGTTGCCGGGCGCGGCCATCGCCATGCCACGATCAATCCAATCGCCGTCAGCACGACGCAAATCTCCGCGAACAAATCGCCTACGATTGTGTAGAGCGTCCGCACCGGTCGCCAGGATACGTCGACGATCGTCGTGCCGCGCTTGAACAGCGGCGTGCGATTCGTGATTCGTCCGGAAGGCTCGATCAGCGCGCTGAATCCCGTGTTGGCCACGCGCACCATCGGGACCTTGGTCTCGACCGATCGCATCGCCGCCATCGCGAGCACTTGGTACGGCGCCGAACTCTCGCCGTACCACGCGTCGTTGGTGATATTCACGAGGACGTCGGCGCCCTCGTTGACCTCCCGCCGCGTCAGGTCGGGAAAGATACTCTCGTAGCAAATCAAAATTCCGAGCTTCGCGCCTTTGACGTCGAACAGCGTCTGCTCCTTGCCGGGAATCATGTCGCCGAAGCCCTCGACGATCCGATTGACGAAGAAGCCGAGAATTGCGCGTGCTGGAACATATTCGCCGAACGGCACCAGCTCGATTTTGTCGTAATGCGCATCGACTTCGCCCTGGCCGTTCGCCGAGACGAGGTACGCGCGGTTGTAAAATCCCAGGTGCCCATCTATTTGCGCGAGCGCAGGTGCGCCGAACAGAATCGGCGCGCGCATGTTCTTCGCGAGCGTGAGCAGCGCGGTGCGATACTCAGCATCACCCGCGAGCGCGGCGGGATATTGATCGTCCGGCTGGAACAGGAACGCCGCCGCCGCCTCGGGCCACACTATCAGGTCAGCGCCGCGCCTCGCCGCGTCGGCGGTCTCGTCCTGGTAGACGCCGTAACTCTCCGGCAGGAACTTCGGATCCCATTTTAGCGATTGCGGGATGTTCCCCTGCACCATCGCGACCTTGAAGCTGCCGGCCTGTGGGGCGTTCTTAAGATTGCCGATTCGCCACGTGCCGAACGCAACCATCGCGATCATCAGCGCGGTCAGCGCACTCAGACTGATAGCCTGCAGGCGAGAACCGCCGCGGCGGAAAATCACCACGTACACCACGGCGTTGAAGAACACGATTAGCGCCGAAACGCCGTAGGCGCCGGTTAATTCGGCGAATTGGATCAATTCCAGGTTGCGATACGCGGTGTAGCCGAGCAGGTTCCACGGGAAACCGATCGGGAAATAAGTTCGAATCCATTCGACCGCCGTCCACGCCACCGGCATCGTGACCACGGCCGGGATTCGGATCCGCCGCGCGAGGAATTCGCCTGCCCAGATGGCAATAGCCGTGTTGATCGCGACAATGCCCGCCAATAGGAGCATCGGAAAGATCGCGAACTCCATTCGTACGTCGGCGAAGTCGTGCAGCGGAATCGGAATCCAGTAAAACTGTACGACATACGATGCGAAGCCTTGCAGGTATGCCCACCAAAACACGCGGCGCATCCTTTCGCCTTCGATCGCATAGAACAGCGGCACCAACGCGACCCAGGCCAGAAGTCCGTGGTCGAATTTCGGAAATGCCAGCCCCATCGCCAGGCCGCTGGCAACGGCGAGCGCCGCGCGGGTTGCGTTGTTCGACGACATTGTCAGGCGGGCGTCGCGAACATCTCGGCGATCGGAATCACGCCGGCGCATGGAGGGCGTCCGTTGAAGCGCTCGAAAATCTCGTCCACGTCCTTCCACGTTTCTACCAGCGCGGCCGCAATCGGTGGATCGAACCGGAGATCGCCGGCGACGCGCCACTCGCGCTCGAAGCTCCAGTCGACCGGCGGAGTCTTGTCGATTTCAAGCGATACCACGCGCCAACTCTCTTCCGGCGCGAGAATTTTTTCCGCCTCGCGCCATGGCAGGTAGATCACTGGCCGCGCACCCATCGTGAAAGCATAGCGTTTGTCGACCGCGATCCCGAATGGTTCATAGCGGCGTCGATTGCGGCGGTCGAGGATGGTGCGCAGCTCAGCAATCGGCGCGTCGAACATACAAACGGCAGGCTGCGCGCCGCGGATCATTCGGGTGCCGCCGCGAATCACGCCATCCTTGAGAATCGCCACCAGATTGTCCAGCGCAGTGGCGGAGGTCGAGGCGCGCGTGAAATGCGTCAGCATCGCGACTGCGGGAATTTTTGGGGATTCGCGTTTCATCGCGGTGACCCGCGTCTCTTGACGATCTTCGCGGCCAGCGCTCGCTCGCGCGCGAACATCCGCCGCGCATCAGCGGCCGAGCGTTCGTGGTCGTAGCCGATCAGATGCAGAAATCCGTGAATCATCAGCCGCCGCAATCGCGAGGACGGGCTCACTCGAAACTCGCGCGCCTGGCGAAGGGCGGTGTCGATCGAGATGACGACGTCGCCGACCGGCAGTCCGGGACTATTCTTCACGCTGCGAGGATTCGGTGGGGCGGCGCCTGCTTGTTCGATTTGCGAGAAGGAGAGAACGTCGGTGGCAGTGTCGATTCCACGAAAATCGCGATTGAGCCGGCGCATCGCGCGATCCGACGTTAGCGTCAGCGACAGTTCGCACTGGGCCAGCCCGACCGCGCGCATCAGCCGGTCCGCGTCGGCGCGAAGCCCGCGCGCATAGCCACGTCCGCGCGCCGTCGCGCACCGGAACTCGACCGCCACGCGCTCAATCCCGATGGTTGCCGTCTGTTGATGTTGCGGGAGCCGGGGCAGGCCCTTCGACGTTGAACGATTCGTACGCCTTGATGATCGATTGCACCAGCCGATGCCGCACGACGTCGCGGTCGTTGAACCGCACGAACGAAATCCCCGGAGTGTTGCCGAGCACGATGCTGGCTTCCTTCAGGCCCGACAGCTTGCCGCTGGGCAAATCGATCTGCGTCACGTCGCCGGTGATTACAGCTTTGGAGTTGTAGCCAAGCCGCGTCAGGAACATCTTCATCTGCTCGGAGGTCGTGTTCTGCGCCTCGTCGAGAATGATAAACGAGTCGTTGAGCGTGCGCCCGCGCATGAACGCGAGCGGAGCGACTTCGATCGTCCCGCGCTCGAGCATCCGCCGCGCGCGATCGAAATCCACCATATCATGGAGCGCGTCGTAGAGCGGGCGCAGGTAGGGATTCACCTTCTCCGCAAGATCGCCGGGCAGGAAGCCGAGCTTCTCGCCGGCTTCGACCGCGGGCCGGCACAGCACCATCCGCGTCACCTGATTTTTCATCAACGCGGCCAGCGCCATCGCCATCGCAAGGTAAGTCTTGCCGGTGCCGGCCGGACCGATTCCGAAAACGATATCGTGGCTGCGAATCGAGTCGATGTAGATTTTCTGGTTGATGCTCTTCGGCGAGATGACACGCTTGTTGGCCGAGACGTAAATCGTGTCGAGAAAAATATCCTTCAGCTCGGCGTTACGGTCGCCGCGAATAATTCGAATCGCGTACTCGACGTCGCTCGGGTAGATCGGATAGCCGTTCTTCAGCAGATCGTAAATCTCGCTGATCACCTTGCCCGCGAGCG
Source organism: uncultured delta proteobacterium (assembly GCA_963850125.1). Taxonomy (GTDB): domain Bacteria; phylum Desulfobacterota; class Binatia; order Binatales; family Binataceae; genus Binatus. The sequence continues at coordinate 204,721 of CAWKKB010000012.1, forward strand.
CCTGCTCGGCGTGCGCGCCCGAAATTCTAAGCGAAGTGCCGGTGACTCCTATGCGGACGCCCAGCGTCGCCTCGACCGTGCGCACGTGCGCGTCGTGCTGACCGAGCAAATCGGTAAACAGTCGCGGATCGTCGAAATGGAGTTCGAGCGAGTCTTCGGTGGCTAACTGGGAAATCGCCGGGGCCTCTTGAGGTGCTGATTTCGTGGCTATCGCCCGCCGGTCTACAGTCGTTCAATCACCGGCGAAGCTAATCGTAGTCATTTCGCGCGGTCTATGAAAGTGGTTGTAAATAGAGTTATGCGCCACCAGCGCCGCACTTCTCTTCTTTGCCTCGCCCTCTGTGGGGAGAGGCCGACGCTCGTCGTCGAGCGGCGGGTGAGGGACCGAATTTCCGAAATTCCGGATGCGCCGCGCAACGGACAATCGCGTCGCGCAATGTCCCTCACCCTAACCCTCTCCCCACGTGGGGAGAGGGAATAAGAATAAGAAGGAGCTAGGACACCAGCGCCGCGACTTTTGCCAGCGCCTCGTCGAGCTTCGACGCTTCGCGGCCGCCGGCTTGCGCGAGGTCCGGACGGCCGCCGCCGGTGCCGCCGACTATTGGCGCGATACCCTTGATGATGTCGCCGGCCTTGATCTTCGCCGTCAGGTCGGGCGTCACCGCGACCAGCAGCGCGACCTTGCCGTCGCCGAGGTCGGATCCGAGCGCAACCACGGCCGAGCCGTGCTTCTGGCGCATCCGATCGGCCATCTCGCGCATCGTTCGCGGATCGACGCCGTCGAGCTTGCGCGTCACGATCTTTATACAGCCAACCTCGCGCACGGTTTCTTCGGATGACGCGCCGCCGGCTCCTGAAGCCAGCTTCTGCTCCATCGCGCGCAGCTTTTTCTCCAGCTCTTTCTCGCGCGCCAGCAGTTTCTCCAGACGCTCGACTGCCGCGCCGTCGCGTGCGCCGAGCTGCGCGCCGATCTCTTCGAGAATCTTCTCGCGCTTGCGAATCGTTTCGAGCGCGCCTTGTCCCGTCACCGCTTCGATTCGGCGCACTCCCGCCGCGACGCCCGATTCCGCTTCGAGTTTGAACATGCCGACGTCGCCAGTGCGCGAGATGTGCGTGCCGCCGCATAGCTCGACCGAAAAATCGCCCATTCTGACCACGCGCACGCGGTCGCCGTACTTGTCGCCGAAAAACGCGAGCGCGCCCGCCTTGAGCGCGTCGTCGTAAGCCATTTCCTCGACTGTCACTTCCGCGTTCTCGCGGATGCGCGCGTTGATTTCTTCCTCGATGGTCGCAAGCGCGTCGTCCTTGACCGGACCGGTGTGCGCGAAATCGAAACGCAGCTTGTCTGGATCGACCAGCGATCCCGCCTGATGCACCGAGCTGCCCAACACGTCGCGCAACGCGTAGTGGAGGATGTGCGTCGCCGAATGATTCAGCATCGCGGCGTCGCGCCGGAGTCGATCGACCTTGAGCTTGACGCGCGCGCCACGAGCGAAGTCGCGGGCGTCGCCGCGCAGAATCCGCCCGAGGTGAACGATCGAGCCTTCGGCCTTTCGCGTGTCGGACACTTCGAGTAGCGCGCCCGACGCAGACTCGATCACGCCGCGGTCTCCGACCTGGCCCCCGCCCTCGGGATAGAAGGGGGTCTCCGCGACCACGACCGCAACCTGCTCGCCGTCTTTGCCGCCCGCGTTGAGTACTTCGGACTCGCCTTCGTAGCTGTGGTAGCCGACGAATCGCGACGCGGTGCCCGCGCCTAGGCTAATCTCCGGCGCAACCGCGTCATCCTTGCGCGCGGCGCGTCCCCGCTCTCTTTGTTCGTCCATCAGGCGGTTGAAGCCCGCGACGTCGACGTCAATCGAATGATTGCGCAACACGTCCTCGGTGAGATCGAGCGGAAACCCGTACGTGTCGTACAGCTTGAACGCTATCTCGCCAGGCAGCGTATGCCCGCCGCTATTCTTGATGCGCGCGAGTTCACTGTCGATAAGTTCCAATCCGCGATCGAGCGTCTCGCCAAAACGCGATTCTTCCTGAGTGATCACTTCTGCCGTCTTTGCCGCCGCCTGCTTAATCTCCGGATATGCGTCGCCCATCGCCTCGACCACGCCCGCATGCGCCATCGCGAGGAACGGGCGATGGATTCCAAGATAGCGCCCGTGACGCGCGGCGCGCCGAATGATTCGCCGCAGCACGTACTCGCGATCGGTGTTGCCAGGCGTGACGCCGTCCGCGATGAGAAAGGTCATCGTGCGCGCGTGATCCGCAATCGTGCAAAGCGATATGTCGCTTTCTTTATTCTGACCGTACCGCGCCCTGTTGCCGAACTTTTCCGCGGCGTCTTCAATCTTGCGAATGATCGTCTGGAACAGATCGATGTCGTAGTCGCCGAGGACCCTGCCGGTCTCGATGCTCTGCAGCGCCGCCGTAGTACGCTCGAGCCCCGTTCCAGTATCGACATGCTTCTTCGGCAGCGGAGTCAGCGCGCCCGACGCATCACGATTGTATTGAATGAAAACCAGGTTGCCGATCTCGATGAACCGCTCGCATCCGTCCACGTTCACGAAACATTTCTGCCCCGGATGATTCTTTTCAGGGTTACAGGCACCTTCGCCGCGGTCGATGCTGATCTCCGAGTTGGGACCGCACGGCCCAGTCGGACCCATCTCCCAGAAATTATCCTTGTCGCCGAATTGCAGAATCCGCTCGCGCGGCAGCACGCCCATCTTCAGCCAGATTTCCTCGGCCTCTTTGTCGTCCTTGTGAACCGTCGCGTAGAGGAGCTTGGGATCGATCTCCCAGACCTTGGTGATCAGTTCCCAATGCCATCGAATCGCTTCTTCCTTGTAGTAGTCGCCGAACGACCAGTTGCCGAGCATCTCGAAAAATGTGTGATGGTAAGAGTCGCGGCCAACTGCTTCGAGATCGTTATGCTTGCCCGAGAGGCGAAGGACCTTCTGGCAATTGACGATGCGCGGGCTCGGCGGCGTGCGGATACCCAGGAAATAGTCCTTGAACGGAACCATCCCGGCGTTGACGAACAACAAGGTGGGATCGCCCTCCGGAATCAGGGACGCTGACGGCACGATCGTATGACCGCGCGCGGCGAAAAAATCGAGAAACGATTGGCGGATTTTTGCAGTAGTCCAGCGCATGTAATTCAAATTGTATCTGGGGAAGGGTAAATCACTCAATTGAATGCGGAACCCACCGTGGGTTCCGCACCTCCTTGGCAGGGGTGACCCCTGCACCCAGTGTTAAGAAATATAAGCAGCCTTTCGACTGCGGCACCCAGTTGGCCCGGCGCGATGCGTCGGACACACTGGATATATGGACATCAGCATCGACGCCTCGACGCGCACCCGCGAGCCTTTCTCTTTCACCAACTTTTTTCTCATGCACAAGGGCGATTTGACCCTGGCTTTTTCGTTCTTCATCTACCTCGTCAGCCTGGCTGCCCTTATGTTCACCCATTTCAAGACGTCGGCCGAGATCGCGGTCTCGATGGCGGAGGCGGCTCTAATCGGCGGCCTCTGCGACTATATCGCGCTCAAGATGATCTTCGAGCGGCGATGGTACCTGCCCAACTCAGGCGTGCTGCCGCGTAATCGAGCGAAGCTGGTCGACGGAATCGCAGCGACTATTGAAAACGAATGGCTCACGCCGCAGATGATCGGGCGCAAGCTGAGCGACATGGACCTCGTCCGCCGCCTCGGCACGTATCTGCAGGAGCTTAAGCTCAACGACATCCTGGGGCAGGCCGGCCTCGAGCGGCTGATCAGCAATGCGATCGACTACCTCGAATCGCCGGAGAAGCGCGATCGCCTCGAGAAAGTTCTCAAGCGGATGCTCCCTAAGACGGTCACGCGAATTTACGCGGTGATGGGCCGGTTCGGCGCGGAGTCGATCGGTGCCCGTATCGCGGCGAATCTGCGCAAACGGCTGCCCGAGCTGCAGAACGATCCTGAGCTGCGCGACACGATCGAAAGCGCGATTCACGAGCTCGGCACTCAGCTTCACGATTCCAACAGCTACGCGAATCAATTTGCGCAAAAGCTGATCGACAATCTGGTGCGCAGGACGGTGGAATCGAGCCGCGGGCAGATCACGTTGATGGTGCGCGAGAATCTCGCGCGGCTGTCGGACGACCAGATCAGAATTCAGATCGAATCGAAGACGCGCACGCATCTGGACTGGATTCGCGTCAACGGCGGGCTGTTCGGCGCGTTCTTTGGGCTGCTGTTCGCGCTATCGCGAATCCTCTCGCACAACGGGCCGGCGATACTGGCGCACTTTCACATCGCGATGTGAGGGCAACTCAGCCCTTCTTTTTGGGTGCCGCTGGTGCGGGTGCTTCTTCCGGCTCCTCGACGGCGGCGTCAGGCGGCAGCGAGATCGGCTTGGCCGCCAGCTTTTCGCGGACCTTGGCTTCGATCTCGTCCGCCAGCTTCGGATTTGCCTTGAGCAAATCGCGCGCGTTCTCGCGTCCCTGGCCGATTCGCTCGCCGTTGTAGGAGTACCAGGCGCCGAGCTTCTCGATGATGCCGTGCTCGCTCGCCATGTCGACCAGCTCGCCTTCCTTGGAAATGCCGGTGCCGTAGAGGATGTCGAACTCGGCCTCGCGAAACGGTGGCGCGACCTTGTTCTTGACTACCTTAGTCTTGGTGCGCGAGCCGATCACCTCGGTCGCGTTCTTGATCGTGCCGATTCGCCGGATGTCGATTCGCACCGAGGAATAGAACTTGAGCGCGTTACCGCCGGTGGTGGTTTCCGGGTTGCCGAACATCACTCCAATCTTCATCCGGATCTGGTTGATGAAAATAACGATGGTGCGCGAGCGCGATATGATCGAGGTCAGCTTGCGCAGCGCCTGCGACATCAGGCGGGCCTGGAGGCCCATCTGCGGCTCGCCCATCTCGCCTTCGATTTCCGCGCGCGGCACGAGAGCCGCCACCGAATCGATCACCAGCACGTCGATCGCGCCCGACTGCACGAGCGTCTCCGTGATCTCCAGTGCCTGCTCGCCGTTGTCGGGCTGCGAGATAAGCAGGTCTTCGACCTTGACCCCGAGCTTGCGCGCGTAGGCGGCGTCAAGCGCATGTTCCGCGTCGATAAAAGCGCAGGTACCGCCCATCTTCTGAGCCTCGGCGATACATTCCAGCGCGAGCGTCGTCTTGCCCGATGATTCCGGGCCGTAGATCTCGACCACCCGCCCGCGCGGCAATCCGCCGACGCCCAGTGCAACGTCAAGCCCGAGCGAGCCGGTCGGCACCACCGCGATATCGGCGGAAATCGCCTGCTCGCCAAGCTTCATGATCGATCCCTTGCCGAACTGTTTCTCGATCTGGCTGAGCGCCAGGTCGAGCGCTTTACTTTTGATCTCAATCGCCATCGATTTTGCTCACGCGTGATTTATTAATTGCGCTGCGAATCTTGCCACAAACTCGGGTTGATAGCTCTATCTGCCCCACAGTCCGTGTCCACAGGGCTGTGGACAAACGACGTTGGTGTTACGAAAGGAACAAATATTGACACCTTGTTAACGCGGCGACTGGAACAGGAACGTGGCTAGGGCTTCGTAGCTGGCGCCGTTGGAGGCGAGATGGCTGCGATATAACGTCAGCGATTCGATCCGCGAGACGCCGAACCCGCGGTCCCGCAACCCGCGCAACGCATCGCGCGTTTCAGCGCTGATTGGCTCGTCGCGAACCCGCCCGATGGTCAGATGGCCGGTCCAGCGGCGCTTCTCGCGCTCGAATCCGTACTCGGCCGCGACCGTCTCCAATCGCGCCGCAAGAGCAGCGAGCGCCCCCGATTCCACACTACGCAAGCCGATCCAAATCGATCGAGGATGCTCGAGGTCGGGGAACGCGCCGATGCCCGCCGCGGCGAACTCGAACGGCGCCGTCCTGGTCGCGAGCTGTTGAAGGCCGGCCGTGAGCCGCTGCAAACGATGCGAGTCGACTGCGGGTCCAAGGAACTTGAGCGTGATATGCAGATTTGCGCGCGGCACCCATCGGATGCCGTCGTGCGGATGCCGTAGTTCGTCAACCGTCTTCGCGATCGACTCCTCGACCTGCTCGTTCATCCGGATTGCGACGAACGCGCGCACTCCTTTCGCTTCGCGCGGCCCGAGGTCGTCGCGCAAGTTCGTTCGTGCCTGGCCTTCCGCCCAATGCGTCATTGGATCCCGATTGTTGCTAAGTTGAGCCGCCCGATCCCTGGTCCAGGGCCCCGCCGACTCCGATTGCCAATTCGTGCTCGACCAGTGGCAGCCGGTCGTTGCCGAAGAACATCGAGCCCTCGACGAAAATCGTCGGCGATCCGAAACCGCCGCGCGCGATCAGCTCCTCGACGTTCGCGCGCAGCCTGGCCTTATACTCGTCGGAAGCGATCTTCGTGAAAAACTCTTTTTCGTCGAGACCGACCTCGCGCACGATTTCGCGCAGCACATCGTCCTGGCTGATGTCCTTGTCGTCGGTCCAGTAGCTCTCGAACACGCGCCTGGAGTAACGCGAGATTAAACGATGCTCGTCGGCGACGAACGCACCACGCATCGCCTTGACCGAATTGACCGGGAACACGGTCGGGTTGCCGATCTTGATACCATAGAATTTCGCCCAGTCGCGCAGGTCCTTGGCGTAATATTTCGCCTTGACCGGAACAGGCTTGGCGCGGCTTTCGTACACCGATGGATTGACCGTATTGAAGAGTCCACCCACGAGGATCGGCCGCCAGATCAGGTTCGCATCATGCCGCCGCGCGACGTCCTCGATCTTGGTGAAGGCCAGGTAGGTCCACGGGCTGGAGCAGTCGTAAAAAAATTCGAGCTTCTTCGGCATCGTTGGCTCCCCTCTTTTTATAGTAGCTCAGTCCGCCGCGGCGGACATCAGTTCTGCGCGCTTTCAACGCCGCCCTTGCCGTCGATCGCGATCAAGTCCGCGCGCACGTACCCGATGTAGGCCTGCGCCTGAATCCGCAGCGGCAAATGGCGGTCGTCGGCCGATATCCACAAAGTTGTTCCGTGCGCCTCGCTGCGCAACTCGCCGTCGCTGACGTACCAGACGTCCGGCACGACGCGCCACGCGTCGAAGTCGCCGAGCGCGAGGTGAATCTTCTCGCGCTTATCGACCACGAACGCGAAAACGTAGCGCTGGCTGCCGCTGAACACGTCGAATGCGTAGGTCTTGCCCGGCGCGAAGTCTTGCGTCAGCGCCATCATCGCGCCCGAAATCGGGCCCCACGGATCGGATGCGATGTACTCCTTGATCTGCGTGCCCTTGTGATTTTTCTTGGTCATCGTGACCAGTTGCGTGGGCCGATCGATCGTCACTTCGTAGTAGTTGAGTCGCGATTTTTCGTGCTGGACAAGGTAGACGCCGCTTGTGTGCAGCGTGTCGTCAGCCATGCTCTCTTTCATGTAGTCGCGCATTTTGTAAAAAAGATCCGCAAACGCGTTGGTCTCGATCCAGATTTCGCCGAGCCATCGCTGCTGATCTTGCTTTTGCTCCTTGTGGAACTCGAGACGCGCCTGCGCCGCTGGAATCCCGACCCACGACGCCTGGTAAACGAGCTGCTCACCGTCGTGAAATGGAATCGGCCCCGGTTTGTAGGCCGGCACTTTCGCCTGGATCTCCGGCGGCAGCGCCATCGGAGTCGGCGCCGGTGTGGGAAGATGGCGATGCTTGTGCTTGTGAGCCTGCGCAGGCTCCGCCGATGGATTCGAATCCGAAGCGCCAGCTGCGAGCATCGGTGACGCCAATGCGCTCATAACGAGCATGAACGCGGCTAGTACAACGCTCGCAAGCGTATCGCGGCGCAATCTCTTTTGCCTCGCCCATGGACCGCGATTCCTTGCAATGCCTGTCATAATCACCAATAATTCTGGCCGATTGCGGAGGTGCGGGAAATGACTATTACGCGAAATTTGTTGGTTGCGCTCGCGCTTGGTCTCGTAATTGCCGTTCCGCGGCTGGCCCTCGCGCAGTATGGAGGCCAGGGATTGGGCAGCGCGCTAAGTTCCAATCCAATGTCGCATCAGGGGCAGGTGAAGCCGGGCGTTGACGATATGCAAGGCAACGCTAGCACGGAAACGCCGTTCAAGATTATCAAAGACGTCGAGCTCGGTCTCAAGGACGCCGATCCTAACGTGCGTGTGACTGAACTCCAGAGGCTCCGCTTTCTCCAGGATCCTAAAGTCAATCAGATACTTACGAACTCGCTCTCCGACCCCGACGTGCGGGTCAAGATAAAAGCTATCGACATCCTGGGCGCGCGCGAAGCAAACGACGCGGTGACGCCGATGTCGACGATGCTCTTCCTGCGCTCGACCGAGCCGATCGTCAAGCTGCACCTGGTGGCTGCTCTCGGCAGGATCGGCGATTCGCAGGGCACGCTACCGATAATGCAGTATCTCGGGGAAGATCAGGATGAGCGCGGTCGGGGCACTGCGGTCTTTGCGCTGGGTGAAATCGGAAGCGACAAGGCGGTCCCGCTGCTGAACGCGGTGGTCGCGCAGGATCAGAGTCCGATGGTTCGGCGCCTCGCGAAGGAAGCGCTGCAAAAGGTCAGCGGCGAGATGCCGACCGAGCGCGCCAAGACAATAGCTGCGAACACGAACAAAGAGAACGAGCCGACCGATCAGAAACTCGCCAAGCTGCGCGAGATGGACAAGAAGATGGAGGACATGGAGCGCTAACCGCGCTCTCTCCATGATTGTTCCCCTTCCCTCGGGGGAAGGGGTCAGGGGTTAGGTTACCCCCCTCCCGATCCACTCGCCCGCCATCACGCCGTCGCCGCACCACTTGCCGCTCGAGACCACTGCGGTTCCATTCACCATCACGTGCTCGATTCCTACTGGCGCTGTGGTTGGCGTTTTCGAGTCGGCGGCGCATCCGATTGTCTCGGGATTGAATATCAGCACGTCCGCAGCGTATCCGGGACGCACCAGGCCGCGCGCGCCGAGGCGCATGCGCTTCGCCGCCATCCCGGTCGCTTTGTGAACCGCGTCTTCCAGCGTCAGCAGTTTCATCTCGCGCACGTAATGCCCCAGTATTCGCGGGTAGGTGCCGAAGCTCGCGGGATTGTGATGCCCATGCGAGGTCAGAATCGTGTCCATCTCGAACAGGTTCAGCGGATGCTTCATCGCTTCCTGCAGCGCATGCTCGTCGCCGAAGTCGTCGCCGCTGTATAGATGATTGAGCACCCGCGCGCGGGTCCCGCTTTCACGCGTGACAGTCAGGTACGCGTCGATCGGATCTAGTTTCAGCTCGTCGGCGATTTGACCGAAGAACTTGCCTTCGAGATGACTGAGTTCGGGCTTTACCGCCCACATGAGCTGAACCGAGTCCGCGATAAATGTTTTGAGCGGCTGGAATCCGTCGTGCAATTTCGCCCATCCGTCGGATGAATCGAGCAAACCCTCGAGTCCGGTCTGCGCCCATGCCGGAAAAATCACGCGAATCGTCGTGTTGCCGCAGGTGTATGGAAATGTGTCGAAAGCGATATCGACGCCGTCGCTCTGGTGATGCTCGACTTCGGCAATCGTGTCGTCGACGGTCTTCCACGTGCGCCGTCCGACGAATATCAGATGCGAGACTTGCAGCGGTACGCCCGCCTCGCGCGCGACGTTCGCCATCTCGCGCACGGCCAGGACGTTGTGCGGAATGCGGCTGTCGAAGAACAAAGAGCGCTCCGAGTATGCGCGCAGATGCGAGGTGAGCACGCCGCCCGCCGCCGCTGCGACGCGCGCGAGCGCGGCCAGCTCGGCTGGCTTCGCGATCATGCCGGGAAAATAGCCAAGCCCGCACGAAAGCCCGACCGCGCCGTCGGCCATCGCGCGCTCGACCATCGACTGCATCGCGCGCAATTGCTCAGTCGACGGCTCGCCGGCGTCCGAGCCCATCACGCTCAGGCGAATACTGCCATGCCCCGCCAGATGCGCGACGTTTAGCGCGAGCCCCTGGCGCTTGAGATACGCGGCGAAGCCGGCCACGTCGTCCCATTCCCAGTCGAACTTCCGCTCGGCGCATAGCCGCCCCGACTCATCGAGCATCCGCTGCCGCTCGCGCATAACCGGCGCCACCGAGAATCCACAATTGCCGCCGACGAAGGTGGTAACGCCCTGTAGCAGAAACGGCTTCAGGATTTGCCCGTGATCGGCAATCGGCAGCACCCAGTCTGAATGCGAATGCAAATCGATAAAGCCGGGCGCGACCGCGAGGCCGGTCGCATCGATCTCGCGCGCGCCCGATGCGGTCGCAGCGTGGGCAGGATCGATCAGCGCGACTATTTTGCGATCTTTGATCGCGACGTCGGCCTTGAAGCGCGGGGCGCCGCTGCCGTCGACCACGAGGCCGTTGCGAATGACTACGTCATATTCCATGCACGCGATTATTCGCGACGGGGAGCGTCCAGCGCAAACTGGCAAATGCTCCGGAAGAAAAATCACTTTATTGAATGCGGAACCAGCCGTGGGTTCCGCACCTCCTTGGGCAGGGGTGACCCCTGCACCCGGTACCAAGCGCAAAATGGCGAGGACGCACTTTTGCTGCTCAGGTTCCATCAGCACGCAATTGATCGCGCTCCTCGGCAGCCACCGTAACTAAGATTTAACTGTTCGTTGATTTGGAGAGCGAACTTTTGCCGGGTCGGCAGCCTAAATTACGGCGTACTGAACTCATGCGGATGCGGAATACTTGAACCCTAACGAAGGTTAATCAATGCTGAGACTACCCATCGCCACTACAATCAAACGTTATTGCGCAGCGGCCTGTCCAATTGTTTTCGCAGGCATTGCGATCGCGGTTTTACCGGCCAGCAGCCGGGCTCAGGTTGTCGCTGTCCCGCCATACTCGGTCACGACTTTCGCGACGGCGCCGTCGGGTCTGAGTGCGCCCGATTCGGTAACCTTCAGTTCGACCAATGTATTTGTCGGATACGGTAACGGTGGTGCGCCGGACGGCTCCGGCGGGGCAATGAGCAATGTGGTTGAGTACGACTTCAAAGGGAACATGATCCATAATTTCAGCAATATCGTCGGTCACAACGACGGGCTCAGGTATAACCCGGTAGACAAGAATCTATGGGCTCTTCAGAACGAGGATGGTAACGCCAACCTGTCGATAATCGATTTGAAATCCGGCAAGCAAACCATTTATCAGCTGGGGACCGGGCCGCATGGTGGAGGCTACGACGACATCGACTTCAACAATGGGGAAATTTTCATCAGCGCGTCGGCGCCGACGATCAATCCGAATACTGCGCCGGCAATCGTGTCGCTCACTCTCAAGGGCAAAAAAAAAGCGGTGTTGACTGGCATCCTGAATGCCAATGCCTCGGTTACTAATGTGATCACCGGGATGCCGGAGACGCTCAATCTTCAGGATCCTGACTCGATGATCGTGGACCCTCTGGGCGAACTGGTCTTGGATTCGCAGGGCGACGGCGAATTGATAATCGTGCAGCATCCCGGGCTGAAGTGCCAAACCGCATTCCTCGTTCCGATGACATCGGAAGCAGGCGGACCTACGATTGGAGACACACAGCTTGATGACACCGTGTTCACGACGCAAAGCCAGGGTGAATTGCTGGTCGCGGACAAAGGATTGAATGCGATCTATGCGATCACCGCACCCTACTTTGCTGCGAGCGCCTATTCGGCGGTGAGTGTTTTCGCGACCCCGACCGCGGCCAATCCTACCGAGTCATTTGTTTCGCAAACCAATCTGACTACTGGATTCGTAACGCCCATTGTCAATGGGATGTCCGATCCGGGCGGGATGGCTTTCATACCGTCGGGGGTAAATCTGGAGAATTTTGTCGAAGGTTCGGTCAATATTCCCGAGGGCTGCCCATCAAACTGAGCGCCGATTAGTGCTTCATCGGCCGGCGCGCGGAATGGCTTACTCAGGTATCCGGTCCCACTCGCATTCCTGCTGGAGGCAGGCGGTTCGGCTACGTTGAAAATACTATCTGCGAATTGTAGCTCGAAAACTTACCTCAAAGTGCCTCGCCAACAAGAAGAGAAGCCGCTAAAGCCTGCGCCTACTTCGTGGTTCATCGCGCCCTTTCTATGGCTCGAATGGGCCTGCGCGTGGATTGCATACGGGATAAACAACCTGGCTTTGTTCAGAGTCCTGGAGTTCGTGGGCAAAGCCATAGTTGTAGCTGGGGTAGTCATCTGGATATGCACGGTCTCGAGACGCGATCAGACGAATATATGGGTCGCGTGGTCAGCGGTGAATTCCAAAGGGGGCGGCCGCCGAGACGCGCTCGAATACCTCTACAAAAACAAAGTGGATCTGCTTGGCCTTTATGGTGAGGGTGGTTTTTTCAAGGACATAGACCTCCATGGAGCTGATCTTCAATCGGCAAGCTTGAGTAGCGCCAACTTGCAAGGTGCAAATCTACAAAACGCAAATTTACAATGGGCACATTTGGACGGCGCTGATCTCAAAGGCGCGAATTTGGACGGATCGAACCTGAGCGGTGCAAGGCTGAACAGCGCCGACCTAACCGGTGCTCGGCTGAATGGAGCGAACGCATACCGCGCGTTCCTGATTCGTGCGGTGCTTCTCACTGCGACACTACACCGCACCAACTTGGGTGGGACGCAGCTCAACGGCGCGAACCTGCATCGTGCGGATCTGGACGCCGCGCAGCTCAACGGCGCGAACCTTTACCGCGCGGATCTGAGCAACGCGAACCTGAGCAATGCGAATCTGCTCGGCACGAACCTGAGCAACGCGAACCTTACCTATGCGGACTTCCGCAACGCGAACCTCACCGGCACCAACCTGATCGGCGCCGACTTAAGCGGAGTTAGCGATCTGGCTCAATCGCAGGTCGATTCATCTCTCGGGGACAAGTACACGCGACTTCCGCCCGGAATCGCAATGCCCAAAGCATGGCTGCCCCGCTAATCCACATGGCATCGACTACGTCACATTCGATGCACGCGATTATTCGCAGCTCGCAAACTCAATGTAAACTCGCGCTTTAGTTTTCTTGCTTCCCGAATCTGCACGACGCAGCTACGCATGTTACTTCCACATTTGCCGGATCGACGGCACTTCGTATCGTTCATACTTCGCGCTCCGGAATTTTAATTTAGCGTAACGACGCGGTCATCGGTGCGCGCGATATCGTTCGCTAAGTCCTCATGATCATCCACAACCAAACCTAGCGGAGGAACTAGCGTGAAACAGAGGAAACCAACCAACAGAAGATGGCTCGTGAGCATCGTCGCAGGCGCATGTCTGCTGGCGACAGCGTCGGGCTCTGCCGTGCTTGCTGGCAGCGGTAACGGCAACGATCAAGGCAAGGGCAATGGCGGTAATGGTAGGGGCAACGGCAAGAAAAATCAGATACAGCACGTGCTGCTGATCAGCATCGACGGGATGCACGCGCTGGATTACCTCAACTGCTCGGCCAACGGCACCTGTCCGAATCTTACGGCGCTTGGAACGACCGGCATAAATTACATCAATACTTCGACTTCGAAGCCTTCCGATTCATTTCCCGGCCTGATGGCGCTCATGACCGGCGGCACGCCGCGGACGATGGGGGTCAATTACGACGTCGCTTTCGATCGCGCGCTCAATCCGCCGCTGAACGCGACCGGCAATGGTTTGCCAGCGGGACCTTGCTCGCCTGGAAGCGCGATCGGTACGACGACCGAATTCGACGAGGGCATCAACATCAATATCCCGGGCATCATCAACCAAATGTTTCTGAACGGTGGCGCGCCGAGCGGCGACGGCGGGGTTAACTCGATCGATCCGACCCGCCTCGAACGCGACACGAGCTGCAATCCGGTCTATCCGTGGAACTTCGTCCGCGACAATACCATTTACGGCGTTATACACGCCGCGGGAGGTTACACTGCCTGGTCTGACAAGCATCCCTCCTATTCGGCCGTGGGCGGCCCGACAGGTACGTCTACTGACACGAATGTGGACGATTACTACTCACCGGAAATAAACTCCAACTCTCAGAACTTTGCAGTCGCGGCACCGCCGCAGCTGGTCATCCCCGAGTGCACCCAGGCCGGCAAACCGTTCCTGCCAGATCAATTCGCGGTCGCCGCGGCCGATGACTACACGGGGAGCTTCCAAAACATCCAGTGCTATGACGGCCTCAAGGTGAGCGCCATCCTCAACGAGATCAAAGGCATGAACCACGACGGCACGGCGCACGCGCCGGTGCCCAACATCTTTGGCATGAACTTCCAGGCGGTCAGCATCGGCCAGAAACTGATCTACAAGGACGGGCCGACGGTGCCCGCGCCTTACAGCCTCGTCGGCGGCTATACCGATTCGATCGGGACCCCGAGCGGATCGCTGCTCCAGGAAATCGAGTTCGTCGACTCCTCAATCGGAGCGATGGTTGCGGAACTGAAAGCGCAACATCTGATCGATTCGACGCTGGTGATTATCACGGCCAAGCATGGACAGTCGCCGGTCGACTCCAGCCGCTATAAACCCAATGGCAGCCCCGACGATCCGGCCTCGATCCTGAGCACGTTTCTGGCGCCTTCGGAAAACAGCGCGATCGGACCGACCGAGGATGACGTGGCGCTGCTCTGGCTGGAAAATCCCGCGGACACCGCTACCGCTGTCAGCACGCTCGAGCTCGCGTCTCCGGTCAGCGACAACATAGCGGGCATCGGCGAGATTTTCTCGGGTCCGTCGATTGGCCTGTACTGGAACATAGGCGATTCGCGCACGCCGGATATTTTGATCACTCCCAATATCGGCGTGACCTACTCGAACAGTAAGAAGAAACTCGCGGAGCACGGCGGCTTCGCCCATGACGACGTTAACGTGATCATGCTGGTCTCGAACCCATCGTTCAAAGCCGGTACGAACACGCTCCCGGTTGAGACGCGTCAGGTGGCGCCGACTATCCTGAAGGCGTTGGGACTCGATCCTTACGCCCTGCAGGCGGTGCAAACCGAAGGTACGCAGGTGCTGCCGGGCCTGGGACTCTATGGCGACGATTAAATGACTGAGTAACGCAGGCGCGGACTCTTCCCCAGGGATCCGCGCCTGCCGAACGGGGCGGGCGTGGCCGAGCGATCCCGGCCGCGCCTGCTCTCCCTTTACGCGATCTCACTTCGAACATTTCGAATTTCCGGCACACTCAGTTTTCCGATGCGCGACGCACTTGGTTCGTTCCAGTCGATCAATTGATTGGCGCGTGCGCATCGTACACAATCGACGGTTTCCCCTGGAGGCTTTGATCGTGCCGCAGATTCTTGTCCAAGAACTGTCGAAGTCGTATCTCGTCTCCGAACGCGAAGCCGGCGCCTGGGGTGCCGTCAAGGGACTCATGCGTCGCCGCAGGCGGGTTATCGAGGCGCTGAAGAGTATCAGCTTCTCGCTCGAACGCGGCGAACTGCTCGGCTTCATCGGACCCAACGGCGCCGGCAAATCGACCACCATAAAAATCCTGTCCGGCATTCTTAGACCGTCATCCGGACGCTGCGAGGTGCAGGGGCTGGTTCCCTGGCGCGATCGAATCGAGCACGTCGCGCGCATCGGCGCGGTCTTCGGCCAGCGCACGCAACTCTGGTGGGATCTGCCGGTGATCGAGGGCTTCGAGCTGCTGCGCGACATCTACCGCGTCGACGGTGCCGAGTACCGCAAAAGCCTGGACGCGATGGTGTCGCTGATGCGGCTCGAACGGCTGCTCGATCAGCCGGTGCGCCAGCTCTCACTCGGCCAGCGGATGCGATGCGAGATCGCGGCGGCGATGCTGCATCGCCCGGCGATTCTGTTTCTCGACGAGCCGACGATCGGTCTCGATGCGCCATCGAAGCTCGCGGTCCGCGAGTTCGTCGGCACTCTCAATCGCGAGGCGGGCGTGACCGTCATCCTGACCACGCACGACATGCACGATATCGAGGCGCTCGCGCAGAGGGTGATCGTCATCGGCAACGGCGTCATCCTGGCCGACACCTCGTTCGAACGGCTGCGCGCCGAAGTCCTGACCGAGCGGCGTCTGTTCATCGACTTCGCGGGAAAGGCGCCGGCGCTCGAGATTCCAGGGGTCCGGGTGCACGGCCGCGAGGGTAACTCGATCGAGCTGGCTTTCGATCCTCGACAGGTGCCGGCGCCGGAGCTGATCGGCCGAATCAACGCCGAGTACGACCTGCTGGATTTTCACCTCGAGCAGCCGCAAATCGAGGAAGTAATTTCGCACTTTTACAAGCTGCACGGCGCGACCGAGGCATGACGCGCATTCGCCCATATCTGACCGTGTTCCGGATGCGGTTCGTGCTGATGCTCCAATATCGCGCGGCGGCGGTCGCCGGTTTCGGCACGCAATGCTGGTGGGGCTTCATCAAGGTGATGGTGTTCGCGGCTTTCTTCCGCAGTTCCTCCGCGCATCAGCCGATGAGCTTCGCCCAGACCGTCACCTACGTGTGGCTCGGGCAGGCGTTTCTCGCGCTGCTTCCGTGGTTCGCCGATCCGGATATCGCGCAGATGGTGGCGAGCGGCAACGTCGCTTACGAGCGCCTGCGTCCGCTCGATACCTACTTCTTCTGGTACGCGCGCGCGATGGCGTGGATGGTCGCAGGGGCACTGCCGCGAGCCGCGATGATGTTCGCGTTCGCCTGCCTGGTAGTGCCGCTGTTGGGGATGGGCGACTGGCGGCTTAGATTGCCCGCGACTCCCGAATCCGCCGCGCTGTTTTTAAGCGCGATTGCCGTGACCGTCCTGCTCTCGAGTGCGATCGTGATGTTCGTCAACCTGGGCTGCGTGATCACGCTGTCCGAGAGAGGCGTGAACTCTCTTATCGTGTCATTCATTCTCATACTATCGGGCACCCTGGTGCCGCTTCCGTTCTTTCCCAATTGGATGCAGCCGCTATTGTTCGCGCAGCCGTTCGCCGGGCTGGTCGACATCCCATTTCGGATATATTTCGGTGGTCTCACCGGATGGATTGCGTTTGCGGGAATCGCGCAGATGCTTGCATGGACCCTCGTGCTCGGCTTCGTGGGGCATCGAGCGCTGAGCGCCGCGATGAACCGCCTGCAGGTCCAGGGTGGATAGACGATGAACGCGTTTCAGCTCTATCGCAAGTATATCGGTGCTTCGCTTCGCGCGCAGATGCAGTATCCCGGATCGTTCCTGATGATGGCGATGGGGGAATTTGTCGTGACCTTCACCGAGTTTGTCGGCGTGTGGGCGCTGTTTCACCGCTTCGGCCAGATTCGCGGCTGGACCTTTGCCGAGATCGCGCTGTTCTATGGGACCATCAACGTCAGCTTTGCGATCGCCGACGCGATTTCGCGCGGATTCGATGTCTTCGGTCCCCAATTCGTCAAGACCGGGAACTTCGACCGTCTGCTGGTGCGTCCACGTTCCACGATCCTGCAACTGTTGGGCTATGAGCTCAGGCTAGCCCGGATCGGAAGGCTCACGCAGGGCGTGATCGTGCTGGCAATAGCGACGCACTTGCTCGGAATCGAATGGGACGCGCGCAAGCTCGCGCTGATCGCCGCCGCGATCGCGGGCGGAGTCGCGCTGTTCGTGGGCATTCTAATCCTCCAGGCGACTCTCGCATTCTGGACGATCGAGAGCCTCGAGATCGCCAACACTCTCACCTACGGCGGGGTCGAAGCGGCGCAGTATCCGCTCGATATATATTCGCGATGGTTCCGCGACTTCCTGATCTTCGTCGTGCCGATCGGATGCGTCGGCTACTTCCCTATCGTGCGTGTGCTGGGACATCGAGCGCCGCTTACCGCTCTCGGATGGCTCCTCGACGCGGCCCCACTCTGCGGAATTATCTTTCTGCTGATAGCGCTTCGCTTATGGCGCCTCGGCGTGCGCCACTACACGTCAACGGGAACCTGACGCTTGTGCGCGCCTGGTTGGATAGGAGGTGCGAGAACAATGTCTGATTCCGATCGTCACGATTCTGACGACGAATACTACGAGCGCATCCGCGCGCTTCTCGAGGACGCCTACGTGTCAGCAGATGAGCGAGGCGATGTATTTGGCGGCTCGGGCTCGTCGGGGGACATGACGAGCTGGGAAGGCAAGCGGCGCGTGATCGCCCACGCTTTCGATCGGGAAGGCAACTGGCTTGACGTCGGCTGTGCGAATGGCCTGCTGATGGAAACTCTGGCGGCGTGGGTCGCGGAGAGCGGACACTGTATCGAACCCTACGGGCTCGAGCTCTCGGAGCGGATTGCGGAGCGGGCGCGCAAGCGGCTTCCGCATTGGGCGGCGCGCATCTGGACCGGGAATGTGATGAAGTTTGAGCCGCCGATTCGGTTTGACTATGTCACTGCGCTGACGGATGTAGTGCCGATTCAGAGTCGAGGAGCGCTGCTCATGCGCCTCACTCGCCGGTACCTCAAACCCAACGGGCGTCTCGTATTGAGCTGCTACAGACCCGGCGCTTTTCTGCTCGGGAAGCCGGCGCTCGAAGCCGAGTCGGCAGCGGAGATCCTTCGCGCTGAGGGGTTCGAGCCGGTCGGCGAGGCCGAGGTTCACGATCCTGAAACCGGCGCGGCCAAGGTGCGGGTTGCCTGGGTGGACGTCGCGGGGGGAACGGGAGATTCCGAGGCGTTCACGCCTTGATCAAGCCGTCGACGTTGCCGCTCGAGGGTGGGCGTCCGGGGAATACTCGATCGATCTGCGCGTCCGTGAACTGCATATGCGATCGCAGCACCGTCGCAATCGGCTCGCGAAAATCCGTGGTCACTGCGAGATCGCGCTCCTGGTAGAGGCTGGCAGTCGATAGGCCCGGCCATCTGCCGTAAACTTTTCCCCCCTTTACCGGACCGCCCATCACCCACATCACGTTGCCGTGACCGTGATCGGTGCCGCCGTTGCCGTTCTCGTGCATCGTGCGGCCGAACTCCGAAATCACGAGGATCACGGTGTCCTGGTAGCTAGGTCCAAGCTGCGTCGCGAGGCTCGCGAGCCCCTCTCCGAGCGGCTTCAGATGTCCCGCGAGCTGGCCGTTCGCGGCGCCTTCGCTGACGTGCGTATCCCAGCCGCCGAGCGCCATGAACGCGACGCGAATCGTCGGATCGCGGCCAATCAGGCGCGCGAGCCTGTCGGTGTCGTCGGAAAATCCATTGGGCGAGGGCGCGCCGGCGTTGGCCTCGGTCATGTCCTGCGTGAGCTCGCTCACCAGCCGCATGCGGGCCTGGCGCCCGTCGCGATATGCTCGGCTGATAGAGTCGTCGCCGACGTACATCTTGTCGAACGCGGCTTCTATCACCGGCCGGTCCATCGGCATCGGCCTCTCCGCCGCTCGTCCGAGCGCGATATTCGCGACCGGCACCCTGCCGCTCAGAATTCGCGGCACATTCGGACCGAGACTCAACGCCTCGGTCGGCGAATGCGTCCCGGGAATAACGGCAAGCGTGCGATTCAGCCATCCGTCCTGTGTCGATTTTATTCCTGGGGTGCCGCTCTCCATGAAGTCCTGCGCGTCGAAATGCGATCGCGTCGGATCGGGCGAGCCGCACGCATGCACAAACGCCAGCGTGCCGTCGCGCCACTGGCTTTCCATCGGCGCGAGCGCGGGATGCAATCCAAAATGTCCGTCGAGGTCGATGACGCCGTCGTTCGCGCCGGTGCGTCCGATCGCGATCGTCGGGCGCGCGTCGTAGTAGGCCGGCTCGCCATGCGGCACTACCACGTTGAGACCGTCAACCGCGCCGCGCAGGAACACCACTATCAGCCGGCGCTTGCTGGTCGAGTCGAGGGAGCGCGCCGCCCACGCCTGCGGGCTGAGCAGCACGATTCCCGACGCCGACAAAATCGCCGCGCGCCGCAAAAAGGCTCGCCGGCTGATCGGAGTTGCCACGCTGGAGGTGCACTCGAGGCACGAATCAATTTCCTGAAGAGACTTCATTGTAAACCCTCAGCGCTTCATGAACTCGGGACTGCCGAGTATCAGCGGCGCGCGAAGATTCGTCGGCGACGCCTCGACTGCGTTAGCCGTCGCCGGTGAAAAATAATCGCCGAGCGTCGCCGCGAGCTGCACCGGATCGGGCGGCGTCATCTTCGGCCCATGCGGTCCGGGATCGAAATTGATATTCACTTTGCCGCCGCCCTTGCGCGGCACCACCGCCGGCTCGCGACGCATTTCGCCCCTGCCGCCTGCGTCCGCGTCTTCTTCGAACGGCGGATTTTCCAGCGGCAGATTTCCCGATCCGAGCGCGGTTGCAAAGCTGAGTCGGGTCATCATCGCGTCGGGATTCAGCCACGCGTCCTGGGTGTTCGCGTAGCCGTTGGGCGTCTGGCAAGCGTACAGCGGCATCCCGAGAATCTGCATCGTGCCGTACAGCGGCCGGTAGTTGCGGATCGGCACGCCGGTCGCGCGCACGCACGAGATAACGTACTCGTAAGGCGTCTTGAACTTGGCCCCGTAGTTTCGCGGGTCCCAGAATTCCGCGCTGGTGAACATCGTCTCGAGCACCGCGCGAGTCTCGCCGTCAGTCGCGAGGTAGCGCTGCGCCATTTGCTCGACCAGCGCTTTGGGTGGATCGTCGGCGACAAAATATTGCGCCAGCTTGAAACTGAGATGCTTAGCGGTGGCGGGACTGCGCGCGAGGATATCGAGCGCACGCTCCCCTTCCTCGATTCCGCCGCCTTCGATCTGATGTCCAAGAAAAGTTTTGCTGGAAAAATCGTGGCGCGATTCGTCAAAATAAAATCCGCTCGGATCGATCGCCTCCGGCATGAAGTTTCGCCGCCGCCGCATGAATGGAAATACTCCGCCCAACTCGCCGCCCGCCATACGCTCGCCAGGCATTCGCTCGCCGCCACCGCCGCCGCCTCCGGGCTTCGGCAGTCCCCATCCAGTCAGAATATGCGCGAGCGCGATTACGTCGGCCTGCGAGTATCCACCGTTGACGCCCAGCGTATGCAGCTCCATCAGCTCGCGCGCGTAGTTCTCGTTGATACCTTCGAACTTGCCCTTCGAGCCGGGGCTGCCGGGCGCAGTATTCTGCCAGTTATCGAGGTAGAACATCATCGCGGGATGATGCGCGGTCGCACCGAGCAGCGTTCTGAACTTGCCAAACGTATGCGGTCGAATCGCGGTCTCCTCGAACGCGCCGGTCCAGATGAGGTCGAGCCCTTTGCCGGCGAAAACGTTGAAGTGGTTGAACCAGAACGCGGTCATCACTTCCTGCAACTGCCGCGGCCCTTCGATCGCGCGCATCATCCGCGCCTCGACCGCCTCGCGCATCACGACTCGCTGCTTGATTCTGAGGTCCTTGGTCGCGTCCTTAACCGTCGCCTTGTCCCCGCCAGCATCGGCCTTGGCGTCCTTGCGCGCGAGGTTGATCGGCCGCTGATACTCGATGAATAGCGCGATCGGATTCATGTGCAGCGTCTGAAGGTCGTTGACGCGCTCGGTCAGGTCACTCGGAATCGCAATCGACTCGGGATGCAACTGGTCCTGCAGGTAGCGCTCGGGCCCAATCGCGCTGACATGCTCGAAGTCGCCGGGCCGCGGCCCGAATGCGACCCGGTTGAGAACGTGTAGAATCCGGTCCTGCTTAGATGCTCCGCCAACCACGACAAATGTCCCCGCTTATAGTACGAACCCGCCAGCCGGTGGATTCACGTGTTTTGACGTATTGCGGGCAGTTTCCGTTTACCTATCCGAGGCCGCCCGACGCGGAACCTCACCCCTTGCCCCTCTCCCTTTTGGAGAGGGAACAGATGGCGGAAAAACAGCGTCGTCCCATGTTCAGCGGGAGGCGCGGCCCCATGCTTCGATCAGGCGCTCGAATGCCTTGCGCAACTCGGGATCTTTCAGTTCGGGCAGCTCGATCGATTTTCGCGTTGCGCGGGGCACCGTGCGCAATTTCGGCCGCTCGCGCCGACTCAATCGCCCCTGCACGAATCGCAGCTCTCGCACGGCGTCGTCGCCAATTCGCTCGGTCACGCGCGCGAGGATTTGGGACTTCATCAGGTTCAATTCTTGTATCCACATCGCCCCTGACACCTTTACCACCGCGGTGTGAAATTTTAACGAGACGATTTCGGTGCGTCGCGCGATCGTCTCGCCGACGATTTCCGGCCATGCTTTCGCCAGCCGCACGATTGCGAAGTGACCTTCGCGGTCGATCCGATCGAGCAGCGGTTGCATTGCGGCGCCGATCTGTTCGGGAGCCTTATGGCGTCGAGTCGGCATGAGTGGTCAACGATAGCGCCCCTTCGACCGCACGCATACCGGTTGAATGTTCCGCGGGTCGCGCAAGCCCGATTTTGGCGGCCGTTTATCATTAGCAGAACTAATGTGAAGGCGCCCGTCATTCACAATTTTTAATACAAGCGAACATTTACCAAAAGTTATCAACAACCTAATATATAGGTTGTGAACAGATTGTCCTCCACTACATGTAGGGGGTCGAGGCTTGACATGCCTCACTTGGCGCGTGCATATTGTCGGCCACGACGCACTTGGTACCACTGGATTACGTCGAAGCCAATCAAACAGCGGCGACATTAGCTGGTGAAACTAAATGCGGGCTTAACGCGCGTGTAACTGAGGCGGGGAGGATGTGGTGATGGGTGGGGGTGCGATTGATATGGAGATGGATTCGAAGGCTAAAATAGGCGACCGCGCACCGGCTTCCAATGCCGCTCCGGCCAACTCTGCGGCGCCCGGCCGCGGCATCGTGCTCGAACGATTCTTCACGACCGCGGGCGTCGATCCGTATTCCCAGGTCGATTGGGACCTCCGCAGCGCCGTCATCTCGGGCGAGGACGGCCGCATCGTATTCGAGCAAAAAGACGTCGAGGTGCCGCGCGCGTGGTCGCAGACCGCCACCAACGTCGTCGTTTCGAAATATTTTCGCGGCCCGCTCGGCACCCCGCGGCGCGAGACCAGCGTCCGCCAACTTATCTCCCGCGTCGCCGATACCATCACCGGATGGGGCGAGAAGGATGGATACTTCGCCGACGGCGACGCGCGCGATACTTTTCACGCCGAGCTCAAGTATTTGCTGCTCAATCAGAACGCGTCGTTCAACAGCCCGGTCTATTTCAACGTCGGCATCGAAGCGAAGCCGCAGTGCTCCGCATGCTTCATCCTCAAGGTCGACGACAGCATGGACTCGATCCTCAGCTGGTACCGCAACGAGGGCATGATCTTCAAAGGCGGCTCGGGCGCCGGCGTGAACCTGTCCGCATTGCGCTCCTGCCGCGAGAGGCTTTCGTCGGGCGGCACCGCGTCGGGACCGTTGTCGTTCATGAAGGCTGCCGACGCGAGCGCCGGCGTGATCAAGTCGGGCGGCAAGACCCGCCGCGCGGCCAAGATGGTCGTGCTCAACGCCGACCATCCTGACATCGTCGATTTCATCAAGTGCAAGGTCGAAGAGGAAAAGAAGGCGTGGGCGCTGATCGAGGCCGGTTACGATTCTTCGCTCGACGGCCCCGCTTACGGCTCCGTGTTCTTCCAGAACGCGAACAACTCCGTGCGCGCGACTGACGGCTTCATGCAGGCGGTGCTCGACGATGCCGAATGGCAGACGCACTTCGTCAAGTCGAGCGAAGTCGCCGAGACCCGGCCCGCGCGCAAGATACTCCACATGATCGCCGAGGCCGCCCACGCATGCGGCGACCCCGGGATGCAATTCGACACCACCGTCAACCTATGGCACACCTGCCCTGCCAGCGGACGCATCAACGCGTCGAATCCGTGCAGCGAGTACATGCATCTCGACAATTCGGCATGCAATCTCGCATCGCTCAACCTGATGAAGTTCATCGATGAGCGCGGCGAGTTCGACGTGCGCGCATTCCGCCACGCGGTCGACGTGATGATCACGGCGCAGGATATCGTCGTCGACAACTCGTCGTATCCGACCGACGAGATCGCGAAGAATGCGAGCGCGTTCCGCGAGCTCGGCCTTGGCTACGCAAATCTCGGCGCGCTGCTGATGGCGCTCGGGATGCCCTATGACTCCGACCAGGGCCGCAGCTACGCCGCCGCGATCACCGCGCTGATGACGGGCGAGGCCTATCTCCAGTCCGCGCGCATCGCGGAGCAGATGGGTCCGTTCGCCGGCTACGCGCCCAATCGCGAGCCGATGCTGAAAGTGATCGGTCTTCACAAGGCTGCCGCCTACAAGCTCGATCCCTCGTACGTGCCGCTCGACCTGCTGCGCGCCGCGCGCGATTCATGGGACGACGCGCTGAAGGTCGGTACTGCCAACGGCTACCGCAATTCGCAAGCCACGGTGATCGCGCCGACCGGCACCATCGCATTCATGATGGATTGCGACACCACCGGCATCGAGCCCGACATTGCGCTGATCAAGTACAAAAAGCTGGTCGGCGGCGGGATGCTGAAAATCGTCAACGGCACGGTCCCGCGCGCGCTCAAGCGGCTGGGCTACGACTCGAAGGAAGTCCAGGAAATCGTCGAGTACCTCGACGAGAACGAGACTATCGAAGGCGCGCCGCAACTCGCCGACGCGCATCTCGCGGTGTTCGACTGCGCATTCAAGCCGCGCGCTGGCGCCCGCACGATTCATTACAACGGGCACATCAAGATGATGGGCGCGGTGCAGCCGTTCATTTCGGGCGCGATTTCCAAGACCATCAACATGCCCGCGGAAGCTACGGTCGACGAAGTTGCCGAGGCTTACGTCACCGCGTGGAAGCTCGGGATCAAGGCGGTCGCGATTTACCGCGATGGATCCAAGCGCACGCAGCCGCTCAACACCGGACGAAAGGATCTCGAGAAAGCTGTCGAGGCGGTCGCGACCATCGCGGCGGCGGACGATCGGATGCAGCGGCGCAAGCTGCCCGACGAGCGCAAATCGATCACGCACAAATTCGATATCGCCGGCCACGAAGGCTACATCACGGTCGGCATGTACGAGGACGGCACCCCGGGCGAGATTTTCGTCACGATGTCCAAGCAGGGCTCGACCATCTCGGGGCTGATGGACTCGTTTGCGACGGCGATTTCGTTCGCGCTGCAGTATGGCGTTCCGCTGCAGTTTTTGGTCGACAAATTCTCGCACATGCGCTTCGAGCCGTCGGGCTTCACCAAGAATCCGCAAATCCCGTACGCCAAGTCGATCGTGGACTACCTGTTCCGCTGGATGGCGTCGAAGTTCCTGGACGAAGAAGCCAAGCGCGAAGTCGGAATTATCGAATCGGAAAAAAGTCTGTCAGCAAAATTGGAAGCAGGGCCCGTCGTGATGGCTCCAGTGGCGAGCCTGCGCGACGGCAAAGACGGCGGCATCCGGCAGGCGTTTATCAACCAGGCCGACGCGCCGCCATGCCCTGACTGCGGCAGCATAATGGTGCGCAACGGCGCCTGCTACAAGTGCATGAACTGCGGCACTACCAGCGGGTGCTCATAGCAAAGGAGTATCAAGGGTTCCGGAGAATAGGAGGAGGGAGGCTTTCGAGAGACTGGCGATGAGGTGGATGGGTAGCGGCGGGCGGTAAAGAGGGGGCGGCGAAAAAGTTTCAGCCAGTGCTCGGAGAAAATGGGGATGACGGATTCTTCGGGACCCACTTAAAACCAGGCGCGACAAGACTCGCGCCCTAGAAGGTTGTGGTGGGGCGGCGGATGTGGTGACGGCAGGGGGCTGGGAGCAATCCCAGCCCCCAAATTTTTTCTCAGACCTATCCATTCTGCTCCGGCCGCCGCGGCCTCCAATACCTCGCACGTGAAATAACGGGCGAGGGATGAGAATCAGAGCGAAAATCTGGTTGGGCGGATCGGGATTTGGTCGAGGGTTGAGAAACCGATTGTGCGCGTTGGCCGGTGGCCGAGAAGGTGTTCGTTGCGATCAAGAAATTCGACGAGCGCGCGCTTGACGTAGTAGTCCCTCTTGTGCCCGGTTTCCAGCGCGAGGTTTTCGAGGCGCCGCTTCGCTTCTCTCTTCGTCATTTGAGCGCTGATCATAGTGCGGGGATGTTCGAGAGCGAAGTTCTGAAAGCCGGCTTCTGTGGAAAAACCGACCGATCTGTGGATAAAAGAAATGCGCAATCGAAGGAGCAGGATTCGCGATGAAATGGCCTGCCGGATTCGAACCTGAAACGTCATCGGTCCACGCGCGCAATGAGATTGCGATAGCTGCTCCGCCCGAGCGCATCTGGCGATGGCTCATCCGCGCGGCGAAGTGGCCCGAGTGGTATAGCAACAGCGCGAACGTGGATTTTATTCGCGGCAGTCCGCCCGACCTCGCACTTAGTACTGAATTTAAGTGGAAGACCTTTGGCGCGACCGTCGCCAGCCGCGTGATTGTCTTCGAGCCGCCGCACGAACTCGGCTGGGACGCGCGCGGCGTGCTGAGCGCGTATCACGGGTGGTTGATCGAGCCCGATGGGCGCGGTGGATGCCGCGTCGTCACTGAGGAATGTCAGAACGGACTCGTCCCGAAACTCGCGTGGTGGTATTTGCGACCGATGCTCGAGCGCGGGCATCAGAACTGGATCGAGAGCCTCAAGCGTGTGGCCGAAGGCGAGGACCCGTCCTAGCAATCGCAAAGCGCACACGTTAATCGCCCTGCGGGGCTCGGACCAATCCCAACCCCGTCCGCTCTTTGTGGTTCTATTTCTTCTTCGGAGCCTTCCCCATTCCGGACTGCCGCCGCAATGGCCTGGTCCGCGATGCGCGATTCCTGGGACCGCCGGGCGTAGCTAATCCTCGGCCAGGATCACTTCGAACGCGGCAGTGTTGTCGCGGATCATACCCATCGACATTAGAAACTGTCCCATCCGCAGCATCGGAGCCACGTACCAGTACTTGCGCATCGTGAGGCCGTTCACCTTGTCCCGTTCCTGCTTGTCATTAATCGGGCGCACGTCGCCGTTGAAGACCTGGTCGCCGACCCGAAGCGAGATCGCAGGCCGCGCCTTGACGTTGCGCACCCAATTCCGATCTGCATTCGCCGAGACCAGGTAGAGCCGGTCGTCGTCGAGCAAGTACCAGATAGTGACGTCGTAGGGGCGGCCGCTTTTGCGTCCATAGTGAGTCAGCTTGAGCGTCTGTCGGTCGCCGACCTTGCGCAGCCGTTCGAAAGATTTCGATGCCATCGTCATGCACCTCGAGTTCGATCATGATCCTCGCGCAACAGCGCCATCATGAGGACGTCGCGATACTTTCCATCGACGTAGCTCTCCTGCCGCAGCAGTCCTTCGCGGACGAAGCCGCACTTCTCGTAGCATCGGACCGCGCGGGGATTATCTACCAGCACGGTCAGCCACAGCCGGTTCAGGTTCATCTTGTCGAAGGCGAGGCGGCTTACCAGCTTGAGCGTTTCAGTGGCAAACCCCTTGTCCCAGAACTCTTTCTCGCCGATCGTGATGAAGAACTCGGCCTTGCGGCTCTTCCAGTCGATCTTTCGAAGCCCGCAATCACCGAGCAGCGCCCCATCCAGTGTCTCTATCGCGAACCCCTTGTCTGGGGAATCAGCTGCAGTCATGCGCTCGATGTAGCGTTCCGCTTGCGCGCGCGAGGCTGGCCAGTCGGGAGGCCCGTGCCATCGCACGACGTCCTCGTCGGACGCCCATCGCAACATCGCATCGGCGTCGGACTTCTCGAAACCGCGCAGCCTGACCAGTTTTCCCTGCATCCGGCACCATCGCGCAATTAGCTATCCGCGCAATCAGCTACTCAGTAACGGTTTCCATCACGTTGCCGCTCGCATGGTCAACGATATTGACTTCGACCGGCGATGAAATGTTGTTGTCTTTCTTGGCGCTGTCGATTCCCGCCTTCAGGTCGGTCAGGAACTTGGCCTTCGCGAACGGAGGCATTTGATCCATCGGAAAGCTGTCCATCATGACCTTGGCCTTGAGCTTGTCGGGCCACTCGACCGAGGTGACCTTCGGCCCCGCGATTGGCAGGCCTCGTACCATCGTTTCCACATCGTCGTGAAAATCGTCGGCGCTGGCGGTTGATGCCGCCGCAAATGACGCCGGCGCTTTGGCCGCTATCGCGGGAGACGGCTCAAGAGAGCTTGCCGCCGCCGCGGTACTCTTCGCTGCGACAGTACTCTTCGCTGCCGCCGATTTGACTGGCGCCGCCGCGATCTTCTTCGCCGACGGTGTCGCCGCCGACGCAGCCTGCATCGACGCGCTCGCGGCCTGCGCGCCCGTGAGTTTAGCGAGCAACTCCTTCACCTGGGTGCGCGCGGTATCGTCCGGCGCGAGCGCAATCGCCCGCTGGAGCGTGGCGGATGCGTCATCGGGCTTGTTCTCCTGCGCGTACGCGATTCCCATGTTGTAGTACGCCTGGAAAAATCCGGGCTTCGCGGAGATTGCCTTCTTGTACTGTACGACCGCCTGGTCGGCGTTGCCTGTGTAGAGGTACATCGTGCCGAGATCGGTGCGGACTTCCGGATCGTCCGGTTTCTTTTTCAGATAATGCTCATACGCGGCGATCGCTTCGTCGTAGTGCTGCTTGTCGTAATCGATATCGCCAATACCCCGCAGCGCGTCGAGGTTGTCGGGATCCAACTTCAGCACGTGGCCGTACGCCTCTTCGGCCTTGCCGTAATAAGATTGATCGAACATCGCCGCACGCATCGAGACTGCGCCGAATTTGTTCCATGCCGTAACGTCGTTCGGTTTCGCGTTAGCTTCCCGCTCGATCCGGTCGACAAAACTGCGAGCCTCGGTCGGCAGCTCGATGGTGGGATGTCCCGGCGGCAGACCGCCGTTCTGAGTTCCACCCGCCGCCGGATTCGCGCTGGCATTCTGATCCGGCGCCGGCGCATTGGGCGCGCCTTGGGGAATCGAAGCAGCAGCGCCGGCACTTGGCGAGGCGACCGGCGGTGCGCTGGCGATTCGCTCGCGCACAACTTCAGGCGTCTTCACGTAAATCCACGCGGCCGCGCCCAATCCGACGACCGCGAGCCCGACGAACACGAACACAAACGCGGTGGTAATCGTATTGCGCCCGCGAGGCGCGCCCGTCGATTCTCCTGCGCCCGAAGCCGCCGCATCGAGCGCGCGGCCGCATTCCACGCAGAATTTCGCCCCGGCCAGGAGCGGCGCGCCGCATTGCGGACAAAATCGCATCAACAAATTCCTATATGACCGCTTCGATACAGCGCAACACGCCCCGGAATTCGGGTTCCCGCTTTCACCCCGGCCTGTTGTATATTCCCGACGAAGTCTACTTTCGCGAGGCAATCGAAGATGCAGCTATACGACGCTTTTGGACCCAATCCGCGTGCGATGCGAATGTTCCTGGCCGAGAAGGGAATCACCCTTCCGAGCACGAACATCGATATGATGGCGGCGGAAAATCGCCAGCCGCCCTACAACGTCCGCAATCCCGGCGGACAAGTGCCGGCGCTCGAGCTCGACAACGGCAAATGCATCGGCGAGACCGTTGCGATTTGGGAGTATCTCGAAGAGAAACATCCGACGCCGGCGTTGATCGGCACCACTGCGGAAGAACGCGCCGAGGCGCGCCAATGGCAGCGCCGCGTCGAACTCCAGATTACAGAGCATCTCTACAACGGCTTCCGCTATTCCGAAGGCTTGCAGATGTTCAGGGACCGGATGCGCGTGCTGCCCGAGGCATCCGCCGGTCTGAAGGCGATCGTGCAGGACAAGCTCAAGTGGCTCGACCAGCTGCTCGAGGGCAAGCAATACATCGCGGGCGATCGCTTCACCATCGCCGATATCATTCTGTATTGCGCGCTCGATTTCGGCGCCGGCGTCAAACAGCCGATCGATCCGTCGCTGAAGAACGTGAACGCGTGGTTCAAGCGCGTCGATTCGCGTCCGAGTGCCAAGTCGAGCCTGCATCCCGCGTCCGCGAAAACCGGGATGAAGGGTTAGCCGTCAGAACGCGATGCCCGGAGACATCGGACAGGTAACTGCGCAACTGACCTCACTCGTGCGTGCGAAGACCGGTGATGCCGGCGCTCGAGCGCATTCGCTCGAGTCGCTGCCGGGTCATGCCGGCTTCAGCTACAGCTTCATTTTGGATCGCAGTGAGCCGGGCGCGACGCCGGCGGGAAAATATGTTGTCCGCATCGCGCCGCCCGGCGTAAAAATCTCAGGCCCCGCGGACATCATGCGACAAGCGCGCGTGATGGCGTCGCTGGCCGACACTCCAGTCGCGGTCCCGCCGATAATCTGGTACGGCGACGAGCCCGAATTCTTCGAGCGTCCGTACTTCGTCGGCGGATTCGTCGAGGGATTCAAACTTGGCGAATCTCCGCTGCCGATCGCGCACCTGAAGCGCCTCGCGCGCAACGGAGTCGCGACGATGGCCGCGTTGCACAACGTCCCGTGGGAGCCACGCCGGGCCGCGTGGGGCGACCCGTTCGCGCTCAGCGAGGAGCTCAAGCGCCTGGACTACCTGCTCGATCGCCCGACGCTCGATCCCGCCGTCGTCGCGCGCGCACCAGAACTTCGCGAGCGATTGCGCTCGAGCCTGCCCGCGGGTGCGCGCATCGGATGCGTCCACGGCGACTTCCAATGGTCCAACGTGCTGTTCAACGAGGAACGCGTCGTCGCGCTGATCGATTGGGAAATCTCGCTGGTCGGCGCGACGCTGCTCGACCTCGGCTGGATCTGCTTTTTTTCAGATCCCGCAAGCTGGGTCGCCGGCACCGGCCCGGGCCCTGACGCACGCGGTTCTCTGATGAACGCCGACGAAATCGTCGACGCGTATGCCGAGGCCGCCGGCTTCCCCGTGTCGATCCCCGAAGTGCGATGGTTCCGCGCATTCGCGGGATACCGCTTCGGCGTGATCACGTGCTTCAACCTGATGCTGCATCGACGCGGCAAGCGTCCCGATCCGTTATGGGAAGAGACCGCGCTGTCAGCGCCGCGGATGTTCGAGCATGGCCTCGAACTGTTGGGCTAGCGAACAGTCTGCCGACCAGGAGGTACGACATGGAAAGTGCAGCCAAGCGGCAGCCTGAAATTCAGACTCCCGAAGAAAACCATCCCGCGCTGAACGCGTTGCTGGGAGCCAATCCGTTCGTCGGCCTCGACGCCACCCAAGTGCTCGGCACCTTGGGGACCCTGCTGACGCACATCGCGTCGCAGCCCGTGACTGTCGCCTCGCGCGCGGTTCAGCTGACGCTCGAGCTCGGGCAGATAGTCGCAGGCATCTCCTCGGTGGCTCCTGAAGCGGGCGATAAGCGCTTCGGCGATCCCGCATGGACCGAGCATCCGCTCTACCATCGCCTGATGCAGGCCTACCTCGCGTGGCGTGCCGCGATGCACGACCTCGTCAACCAGGATGAGAGCGTCGAGTGGAAGGACGTCGAGCAGCAGAAGTTCGCGCTCACGCTGATGACCGAGGCGCTCGCGCCTACCAACGCGTTCATCCTGAATCCCGCCGCTCTCAAGCGCGCCTTCGACACCTCCGGGATGAGCCTGGCATGGGGACTTCGTAACTTTATCGGCGACCTCTGGAGCAACGGCGGGATGCCCTCGACGGTGGACAAGCGGCCGTTCGAAGTCGGCAAAAATCTCGCGCTCTCGCCCGGGCGCGGTCGTCTTCCGCAACCCGCTCTGCGAGGTGATTCAATATGCGCCCGCGACCGACAAGGTCTACGAGCGTCCGCTGCTCTTCATTCCGCCGCAGATCAACAAGTTCTACATCATGGATCTCGCGCCCGGCCGCAGCTTCGTCGAGTACGCGGTTAAGCACGGCATCCCGATGTTCACGATAAGCTGGCGCAACCCGACGCCGCGCGATCGCGCCTGGGGGCTCGACGAATATGTGACCGCGTGCAAAGACGCCATCGCGGCGGCATGCGAGATCACCGGCAGTCCCGATTGCAACGTGCTCGGTGTATGCGCCGGCGGCATCACGACCTCGCTCATGCTCGGTCATCTCGCGGCGTCGGGCGACAAGCGCGTCAACGCGGTGACGCTGCTGGTCACGATGCTCGATACGAGCCTGCCCTCGATGACCGGGATGTTCGCGACCGAGGACGCGATCAACGCCGCGCGCGAGCGCTCGGCGGAAAAGGGTGTGCTCGACGGCGGCGACATGGCGCGCATCTTCGCCTGGCTGCGTCCCAACGATCTGGTGTGGAACTATTGGGTCAACAACTACCTGATGGGCAACGATCCCGCGCCGTTCGACATCCTCTACTGGAACGCCGACTCGACCAATCTGCCGGCCAAACTGCACGAGGGCTTCCTGGATTTGTTCCTTAGAAATCCATTGACCCACGGCGGCGAAGTCTCGGTGCTCGGCACGCCGATCGATTTGAGCGCGGTGAAAAGCGATCTCTACCTGGTAGCCGGGATGACCGATCACATCTGCGCATGGCGCGCATGCTATCGCGCAACACGGATGTTTGGCGGCAGAATCGAATTCGTACTCGGCTCCAGCGGCCACATCCAGAGCCTCGTCAATCCGCCCGGCAACTTCAAAGCCCGCTACTACGTCGGCACGCGCCTCCCCGAAGATCCCGACGAATGGGCCAAGGGCGCAACCGAGAACAAAGGCACCTGGTGGGATCACTGGATCAAGTGGGTAGCCGCGCGCTCCGGCAACGAGCGCCCCGCGCCAAAGTCGCTAGGCAGCGAGTTGTACAAGGCGGGCGAACCAGCCCCAGGCCTATACGTCCACGAACAGCACTGATTCTGTTTCCTCTTCGTCCCAATAAACCTCTCCTTGTCCGAGGAGAGGTCGGCGAAGCCGCTTGGAAAGCGGTGTCGCCGGGAGAGGTCCAACGCCAGACATCGCACCGACGGTGATTCGATTTCAGAAAGTCAAAAAGTTGTTCCGCTGCTCGACCTTGCACCTCTCCCTAACCCTCTCCTTGGACAAGGAGAGGGCACTGGAAAGGCAGGGAAGAGGTCACCTTGCGGCGAGCACTTCCGCCAGATGCCGCACCTCAATCTTCTCGCCCGCGCGGCTCAATCCTCCGCCAATCTGCATCAAGCATCCGCAATCGTTCGCGACCACGACCTCCGCGCCGCTCTCGTTGATGCGCGCCATCTTGTCCTCGAGCATCGACGCCGAAATGTGCGGGAACTTTACCGAGAACATCCCGCCGAAGCCGCAGCACTCCTCGCGATCGCGCAGCTCGCAAATTTTGATTCCTGCCACCGCGCTCAGCAGCGTCATCGGTTCGGCGCGCACTCCAAGCTCGCGCATCAGATGACACGATGGATGATACGCGACCGCTCGCTCGTAGCGCGCGCCGAGATACTTCACCTTCAGCACGTTGACGATGAACTGCGACAGCTCGAACACCCACGGCCGAATCGCCATCGCTTTGGCCGAAAGCGCGGGATCGTCGGCAAGCAAGTCGCCGTAGAAAATCTTCAGCATGCTGGTGCATGAGCCCGACGGCACGACGATTGGAACGCCCGGCTGAACCGAGTTCAGAAATCGCCGCGCGAGATCGCGTGCCTCGTCGCGCATGCCTTCGTTGAACGCGACCTGCCCGCAACAGAACGCGCCGCGCACTGGAGTCACCTTGAGCCGCAGCCGCTCGAGCACGGTTGCAGCCGCGTCGTTGACCTCGGGAAAAAATTCCTCGGCGAGGCAGGTCGAGAATAGTTGAACTTCAGTCATCGCGCGGCCACATCACGATCACGTGCAAGGATTTCGGGCCGTGGACGCCGAGTACGATTCGCTTTTCGATATCGGCCGTCCGGCTCGGACCAGTGATCAGCGTCAATCGATTTGCCGCAACGCCGCTCGGTCCCATTGCGCCGAGCACCGCCGCGAGATTCGGCATCACCCGATCGATCTGAACGATCACCAGGCTCGCCGGAGGTAGCAGCGTGAGCGAACCCGGCCGATTCGCGTTGGAAACGACCGCCAGCGTTCCGGTCGAGGCGATCGCGAAGTCCGCCTCCGCGATTCCGAGCTCGGCATCCGCGACTCGCGAACGCATCGCGGCGCGCTCGCTGTCCGCGACCGGCAAGGTGCGAACGATTCTGAAGTCTGCGCGCTCGAGAGCCTCGCCAATCGCGTCCATGTCGCTCGCGACGCCTTGTCCGAGCGCGACTGTCCTGGCGCCGATCTCGCCGGCGAGACTGACTATTCGATTACTCAGTTCGGCCGGACTGAGTATTCCGAGAAACTTGCCGCCGACCTCTTCGAGCTCGCGTGCGAACGCCGTCGCGAGCTCCGCCCGCTGCGCAGACGGCGATACTGGCACTGCAGCAATGATATCCGCAGGGTGCGAGTTGTTGCGCGCGCCGGTGCCGAGCGCGTCCTTCACGCTCGCGATTATTTTGTGCAGCTCGGCCACGTTCAGCCTTGCGGACGCTCCGGCTCGGGTCGCTTATGTGGCCGCGGACGCGGGAAGTCGCGATACTTCGTCCAGTTGCGGAACGGTCCCGGCATCCGGCGCAGATAACCGTTGTGCGCGAACGGCTTCAGCACCATCGCGGCGAATTTTCCGAGCGTTCGAACCGTCCGTGGATACAGCGCTGTCTTCGCAAACCGCCGCGCTCCCCGCCGCGCCCGCTCGATCGCACGCGGCCACTTGAGCGGATGCTGGCCGGTGCTCTCTTTCCAGCGCAGATGAAGCAAAATTCGCGGAATGTCGATCTTCACGGGACAGATGTCCTTGCACGCGCCGCACAGCGTCGACGCGAACGGCAGGTAGCCCGCCGCGCTGCCGAAAAGATTTGGACTGACTATTGATCCGATCGGTCCTGGATACACCGAGCGATATGCGTGACCGCCGATGCGCCGATAAATCGGACACACATTCAGGCACGCGCCGCATCGGATGCAATTCAGCGCCTCGCGCAGCACCGGATCCGCAAGCATCGAGCTCCGCCCGTTGTCGAGAATCACCACGTGCATTTCGCCCGGCCCGTCGAGCTCGCCCTCGCGCCGCGGTCCCGTGATGAAACTGGTGTAGGTCGTCAGTTTCTGCCCGGTCGCAGTGCGCGCCAGGATTTCCAAAAAATGACTCAGGTCTTCGAGCCGCGGGATCACCTTCTCGATTCCCATCACCGCGACGAAGGTCTCCGGCATCGTGCTCGACAGCCGTCCGTTGCCTTCGTTCTCGACCACGATCAGTGTGCCGGTTTCCGCGATCGCAAAATTGACCCCGGTGACGCCGAAATCCGCCGCCAGAAAAATCGCGCGCAGTCGCGAGCGCGCCTCAGCAGTGAGTTTTTCCGGCTCCGCGGTGTACTCGATTCCGAACTTGTCCGTGAACAGATGCCCGATATCTTCCTTCGACAGATGAATCGCGGGCGTGATGATATGCGACGGACGCTCACCGCGGAGCTGTACGATATACTCGCCAAGGTCAGTCTCGACCGCGTCGATCCCCGCGTGCTCGAGCGCATCGTTGAGATCGATTTCCTCGGTCGTCATCGACTTGCCCTTGACGACGTTCTTCGCGCCTTTGGCCTTCGCCAGCGCGACGATATAGTCGCGCGCCTGGGCGGCATTCTCGGCGAAGAACACCTTGCATCCGCGTTCTTCGAGTTTCGACGTCAGCTCGATCAGCAATTCGTCGAGATGCGCGATCGCGTCGGTTTTGATCCTATACGCCGCCTCGCGCTCGTCGTCGTACGGCGGGAACTCCGCTTTGACGTGGGCAAAGTGATCGAGATGACGCGCGCTGGCGCTCTCGAGCTTGCGGCGCAACTCATGATCGCCGACGGCGGCGCTGCTCGACTCGAAGAAATCGCGGGCTTTCGGAAATTCAGGCATCCAGGTTGTCGCGCGTTAGTTGTCGGGAGCTCTCGCGCAACTTTAGTGTATCAGAGCGATTCTAGTTTATTAGAGCAACCTGGCGAATAAGGCGCATCACCGCTTCGCGCGCCGCTTCGGCCGCGGGATGCTCCGGCGCCTGCGATAGAAAGCTCTGGTAGTCGTCGAGCGCCGCCTTGAAGCATTCGAGCCGCTCGAACAGGCTGCCGCGCTCCACCAGCTCGTCGAGCGCGCGCGGCTCGAGCATGATGATTCGATCCAGCGCAGCCAGCGCGCGCATCCAATCCGACGCGACCATATAAATGATCTTCAGATTGCCCAGCATCCGCGCCAGGATGTGACGCGCGCCGCGCGCCTTCAACATCGCGGGATTCAATTCCACCGGTTGTCCGAAAATTTGCGTCAGCCGTGCGCGAATCTCGTCGAGCGCCAGAATCTTGCCGCCAACGAACGGATCGATAATCAGCTCGCCGCGCTCGTCTACCGCTTTGACCAGGAAATGGTTGGGGAACGAGACGCCGTAAAGATTGATGCCGAGCCGGCGGCCGACCTCGAGATACACCACCGACAGCGTAATCGGAATTCCGAGCCGGCGATTGATCACGTCATTGAGAAACGAGTTACGCGGATCGTTGTAATTCTCGGCGTTGCCCTCGAAGCCCTTCAGCTCGAACAGAAAGTGCGACAGCAACTGCACGCGCTCGACAGTGTCCTCGCCCGCGCGCACGATCGGCTCGGCCTCCCGCGCCAGCGCCGCCAGCTTGTCGAGATACTCGTCGATGTCGAGATTCGGGTACTCTTCTTTCGCGATCAGCAGCGCGCCGCGCGCCAGTGGCACCGGCTCCCTGGCCGCGATCGTCGCAAATTCCCGTCGTGCATCGTTCATCTGATGAGCACCGTTCGTAACAGTGTTGCTTTGCGCCAATGGTTTGACAAGCGCCTGCGCTCAGTTTGTTTCGAGCGCCGCAGATGCCTCTCTGCGCACCGCGGTGTCGCGATCGCGGAGCCCGCGCTCGAGTGCACGGCGGGCGGCATTTCCTCCGATCTGTCCGAGCGCCCACGCGGCATGCGAGCGGATTAATGGCTCGGACTCGGCTTCAATCGCGTGTGCGAGTGGCGCGACCGCGTCAGGATTTCGGGTATTGCCGAGCGCAACCGCGACGTTGCGCAACAATCCGCGCCGCTTGGCGCGCTTCACCGCGCTCACCGTGAAGCGCAGGCCGAACTCTTCTTCGCTGAGCGCCAGCAGCTCGGGCAAACGCGGCAGCAGATCGTCCACACCCTCATCAGACGCTCGGCCGTCATCCGGTGCGTGGCCGTCGTTCCACGGACAGACGTCGTTGCAAATGTCGCAGCCGAAGATCCAGTTGCCGGGTTTTGGCCGCAGCTCGCGTGGAATCGCGCCGCGATTTTCTATCGTCTGATACGAGATGCATAAATCCGCGCGCATCACGTAGCCGTCGCCGAGCGCACCGGTCGGACAAAGATCGAGGCATCGACGGCAGGTTCCGCAATGCTCTCGATAAGGCTCAATCGGCGCATCGAATTCGACGTCGGTGAAAATCTCGGCGAGAAAAAAATACGAGCCGTGGTCGCGATTCAGAATCATCGTGTTCTTGCCGAACCATCCTATCCGCGCATCCGACGCCCATTCGCGCTCGAAGACCGGCCCGGTGTCGACGTACGTGCGCGTGATCGAGCCGGGACGAAGGTGCCGAAGAACGTTGCCGACCGCGCGCGCCCGCTTCTTGACGACGTCGTGATAGTCGCGGCCGAGGGCGTACGCTGCGATTCTTCCGCGCATCTCGGCGCGCCAATCGACCTCGGGTGTCGCGCGCGCGGCGTACGGATAGGCGAGACTCACGACTGACTGGTAGCGCGCGTCGAGGCGGCGCGGATCGAACCTGCGCTCGGGCTCCCGCGCGAGGTAAGTCATCGACGCGTTGCCGCCGCCGGCGAGCCATCGACGATAGAATTCCTCGCGCTCGCTCAGTTGATGAACCCGCGAAAATCCCACCAGCACGAATCCCTGTTCGATAGCCGCGCGCGTCAGAGTTTCCTGCAGAAAATCCATGGCGGTACCCAAAACGCTAGCATTTACTTGAGCTTTTCGCGCCAATAATTGTGGATGCATTGACTCGACTATTCGGCTACGATTAATTTCTTGGTAG
This sequence comes from uncultured delta proteobacterium, assembly GCA_963850125.1. Taxonomy (GTDB): domain Bacteria; phylum Desulfobacterota; class Binatia; order Binatales; family Binataceae; genus Binatus. Next base: position 242,535 of record CAWKKB010000012.1, read on the forward strand.
GGCGTATCACCGAAAGGTAAGCGCTCCTTACTGGAGGTTTCTAGCAAAATGGCCGAAGGGCTTCATATCGAACATCACGGACACGATCACGAGCATGCTGAGCATGGCGAGCAACAATCGCCGGCCGAGCGAATCGATACGGGGTCGCTGCCCGACGTCAAGCTGACGCCCAAGGCGATCGAGATGGTCGCCAAGATGCGCGCGAAAGAAGGTCTCAGCGCTGGGCATGGGATGCGAATCGGCGTGGTCGGCGGCGGCTGCTCCGGGTTTCAATATTCGTTGAACTTCGACACGCAGAAAGAGGGCGACCGGGTGACGGATTTCGACGGCGTGCGAGTTTTGGTCGACGAAATTTCGCTACCATATATCGCAGGGACGACGCTCGACTACGTCGAAGGACTGCACGGCGCGGGATTCCGCTTCGACAATCCTCGCGCGAGCCGCACTTGCGGATGCGGGTCGTCGTTCAGCGCCTAGCATCAAGCACGGTTTATTTATCAGGCCGCTCCTTACAGGGCGGCCTTTTTCCTTTTCAGGAAGAGGCGTGTTAGACGGGATCGATGATGCTCTCGGGATTGCTCTACTGGCTGTCTCCGGCTCGCCGGCGTTTTATGCGACGGATGGCGAAGCCGGGACTCGACGTGGCTCGCGCGCGACTGGCAGAGGCGGGCTCGCCGCGCGCCGTGCAGTTCATCTCGACGCTGCTCGACGCCAATGCCGACTTCCTTGCCTACGCGCTTTCGCCGAAAGGGCCGCTTCATATATATCGCGGCCGCGCGACGCCCGAGAGGGTGTCGGCATGTATCGCAACGATGCTGATTTACTCGGTGAATCTCTTCGCGCGCGACGAGATGCAGAACAATGACAGCGAGATGATCCGACTGCTGGCGCATATCGCGGGCGTCAACCCGACGCAGGTAATGCTCCGGCGCGACGCATTGCGCAAGACGCCGCATTCTGAAGAGTGGCTGGTCGTCACGTGGCTCGCGAAAGACCTTGGCGCCAAGCCGCTGAAGTATGACCCCGAGCTTGAGCGCGCCTTCGGATACAACTATCTGTCGTACATCGACCAGTATCGTCTAACGCTCGAGCGCGAGGTGGCCACGGCGGACACGGCCTGAGGTTCAGGAGCTCAAGATGAAAGACTTCGAAGGGCGCGGAATCGTCGTGACCGGCGCGACGCGCGGAATCGGCAGGGCGATCGCGATGGAACTCGCGCGGCGCGGCGCCAACGTGTCGTTCAACTACGTCAAGAGCGATCAGCAGGCGGCCGATCTCGGGGCCGAAATCGAGAAGCTCGGCGTCAAGGCGCTCGCGTACAAGGTCGATGTCGGCGATCTCAAGAGCGTGCGCGAGATGGTCAACGCGACCAAGAAGGAATTCGGCCAAATCGACGGGCTGGTCAACAACGCCGGCATGACGCGCGACAAAGTGTTCGTGATGATGTCGGAAGAGGACTGGAACGAGGTCATTCGCGTCAATCTGACCGGCGCCTTCAACTTCGCGCGCGCGGCGGCATTCATGATGATGAAAGCGCAGCGCGGCTCGATCGTCAACATCACCTCGGTCAGCGGTCTTATCGGACTGCCGGGTCAGGCTAACTATTCGGCGGCAAAGGCGGGACTGATAGGTCTTACGAAATCAGTCGCCAAGGAAGTAGGGCGACTAGGCGTTCGCGTCAACGCGCTGGCGTTGGGATTCATAGAAACCGACATGACCGCATCGCTGCCCGAAGAGAATCGATCGCAGGCGCTCGCGATGATTCCGCTCGGCCGCTTCGGCAAAGTCGAAGACGTAGTCCCGACGGCCGCATTCCTGCTGAGCGACGCCGCAGCCTACATAACCGGCGCAGTCATCCAGGTGGACGGCGGCCTTGCGATGTAAACGCGGCATCGCGTGATTCTCGCAATCCGCTATTTGAACTCAAGGCCGCGGACGCAGCGGCTCAGCTCGATACCGCTACCAACCGGCAACAACACCGACTGGATATCCGGCTTCGCGCGCACGTGTTTGCGATACTCCGCGGCATCGGCGCGCGAAAATTCGGGAAGCAACATGTTGTCGGCGACGACTATCGCGCCCGATCCCAGCTTCGGATAGAAGAGATCGAAACACGGAATATAGAGGTCCTTCCAGAGATCGAGCAACACGAAATCGATCGGTCCGGACAGCGCCGCGATCGATTCGCGCGCGTCTCCAAGCTTGAACTCGACGACTTCAGCGAGGCCGGCCTTGCCCAGCGCGTTGCGCGCGTATTCCTGCTTGCCGGCATGCACATCAAGCGTGATGACTTTGCCGCCGGTTTCGCGCGCCGCCTCGGCCAGCCACACCGTCGAGTATCCGTGCGAGGTTCCGATCTCGAGGATGGTCTTCGCCTTGGCTTGCTTTATGAGGATGTTCATCAGCTGACCGGTGGCGGGACCGACCGGCAGCAGAAACTCGTCGATATGCTGCATCATCTCGGCCGGCGGCAGCGCTTCCATCCGCTTCATCTCGGCATCGGCACGTTGCTCGTATTCGCGCAGGACGGTTTTGATCGCGCTATCCATTCTTAAACTCCTTTCCCCTAATCATGGCGAATCCGATGCTGAGGTGCGAAACCGCGGCCAATGGAGAAAATCTTCGCCTGGCCGCAATTCCGCTTGACGAAAAATCGCGCGCCAAGCGGAATTGCCCGGTGAGGAGCCCGACAGCGAGCGCCCTGGAGTCTGCGGGTTGCGGACGTTTCTTGTTGGTGCGAGTTTGAATTTGAGTTCAATTTGAGTTTCAAATCAAAGAGAAATTACCGATCATGGATGCGTGGATCGAACATCACCTCCGACGAGGCATTCATGTACTCGGTCGAGAGGATCCTCTCCAGAAAGCCGACTCCGAATACCTATAAGTTCGCGGTGATTCGAGCTCTCGCCGATTGCATGGGCTGGCGCCGTTTTTCGGGTTCCGATCCAATAGTACGCGGGGTTAGCCCCGAGGTGCTTCGATTCGAGCAAATCGCCTCCAAAATCGTCCACTACTATTGGCCCATCGTCACCTACCGACTGCGCCAGAGCATCGACCCCGCTGACGAGCCGAACGTGATGCAGCTACTCAGGGACGAGATCGCTGAACTCGCTCTTCCGCCGCACCTCCAGCTCTGGAACTATACGCAGCAGTATCCCGAACGCTATAAGGCCCTGATATCACGCTGCTGTGATCCGTGCGGTTCCCTGGTCGAAGCCATATCGCGCCTGAACACCGTCATTTTCTATCGGGTTGATCCGAAGCTGTACGAGGTTAAGAGCCAGGAACTTCATTTGACGAAGGGTGCGGTTGAATTTCTGGTCCGCTATAAGCAGGCAGTCGAACAAATGTCGATCGCATGGTGGGTGGCTTACACCGAGCAACTGACGACGTCGCCAAGATTGCACTCGAAGATCGCCGGAGCCGCCGGCGGCGGAGGAGGGCCCGCTCTTTGGAACGGGGACGACAAAAGAAAATACTCGCGTATCCTCGGCGAACAGTGGGGCGATGTCTGCTTCTATTGCGGACGGTCCGCAAAAGACGCTCCACTTGCGATTGGATACCTGGTCCCTCTCACCTATGTGCATCAAGCCCGCATCTTCAATGTTGTGCTCAATTGCGAGTCGTGCAGCTTAGCCAAAGGAGAGCAGACGCCACCGAATTCTTACGTCGAAAAGCTGATCGAGAGAAATCAAGAACTACTGACGTTGATTCAGCGATCAAACGTTGGTCTCGGCAATCGTGAAATCCACGAATTGCGCCATTTTGGATCGCGTATCGCCGAGCACGTTCGAGGTCTTATCGAAAGTTGTCGGGCTGACGGTTTCGGTACCTGGACGGGTCCGGAACGCATGCTGAGCGTGGGCTGAAGTCACTATGAAAACATTGCTGTTAATTCCGACTGTGCTGCTGGCTGGGTGTCTCGCGTCGGGGATCATGGAACAGAACGGCGAGTTCGATTCGTCGCGGTTCGATCCCGCACAGCGGCTTAGTCCGACTGCATTCGAGCAGAACGCCACTATGAAGGACACGTCCGTGCACGAAGATCCGACTCTGCTGCGCGCGGGGGTGCCGCGCAGTCAAATTGCCGATGCGTTCGGCGCGCCCAACGAGACCAGCAACCAGGGCGGCCAGCTGCAGGACGTGTACGAGTTCAATCCCGATGGCTCGAAATTCGTGAAGCCGAAAGTCTACGCGCGCAATATTGCAGCCGGCGTCTTTACCGGCGGTATCGCGACTGTTGTGCATCAGGCGAGAATCCATCACACCGAGCAACAGCTCACGGTCTATCGCCTCACCTACGGACCGGATGGAACAGTCGAGTCGGTGCAAAAGGAATCCCGCCAGGAAGAGCAGGATGCGGGGGAACCATCTAACCCGTGACAGATGTAAAACAGCCTCAATGCTTCCAGCCGCGGGCGCAGCTCAGGATGTCGATTTGCGTTCCGTTCTCCACTGCGCGGTATTTGTCCAGGAAGCTGAAGTCGATTTGCTTGAGCGCTGGTGGCTCGCGCCGGCGCCATCGATTGCACGCGCCCGGGCCGCCGTTGTAGCCGGCGTACGCCGATTGCGCGAGATGACTGGAAATCAGAACGGGATCGTACTTCGGTTGCGACATGGCCGCGAACTGCATCATCCGCGCAAGAATCTCGCATCCCGCGCCCGCATTGTAGAGCACGTCCCACTTCAGTCGATCGATGTCGTAAAACCCGCGCCAGACGTGCTTGTTCACCTGCATCAGGCCGATGTCGCCGGTGGCTGATTCGAGCCATCTAATGCGCTCGCCGTCCATCACGAATTGCCGCCAGCAGCTTTCCTGCCATGCCGTCGCGAGCACCAGCTTGATGTAAGCGCGGCCGTTGTCGGTGTCGAGAGCGTTGGTGCCGGACACGACCTGGCCCAGTTGGTATGCAGCGGTGAGATTGAGCAGTAAGCCCATGTCGTGGCGATAGGCGTCGGCGTTTTCTTCGGTGACGACGAGGCGGTAGAGACGGTCGGCAACGTCCTGGAGCCTGGTAATCTGCGTGGCGCTGTCATCTTCGGCGGCGTCGGCCTCGCAGGGGGAAAGGAAACTCAGCAACCTGACCCCTAACCCCTTCCCTCGAGGGAAGGGGAACCATCGGGCGGAAGGGTCCAGCTTTGGCGACGCGGTTGGACTTGGCTGGCTGGCAGGCGCGCCGGGTGCTGAGGGCGGCACGGTCTCTTCTTCGATTGGACGGTGACTCTTTGGCGGTTCGGGAACCGCGAAAAGTTTTTTCATATCGGGATCTTCGCGGTAGTTGAATTGAAGCGGGTCGCCGGTCGCGCCTGGCGCCATGATATGTGCGAGGCGGCGCAGGTCGGCCGCCGAGATGCGCATTCCGAGCGCGGGCCCGGCCTGATCGAGCGCAAACAGCGCGTCGCCGGCCGAAATGAACGACATGAATTCGAGCGCGTGTGCCCCGAGCATCCCGCGCCGCGCCGCAGCGCGGACCGCGTCGTGCAACTGCGTCCATTCATCGATAAACAAAAGGCGAACCGGATCGGGCCCGGTCGCCGCCGACGGATCGTTCAGCGCTTGCACCAGGCGGTAGCGGCTGTCGAGCAGGATTTGCAGCAACTGATCGCGGAACTGCTGGTCGCCCACCGCGCCGCCCAGATTCTTGATCGAGAAAACCAGGAACGCGTCCCACTGATCGAGCGTGTCCTGAAAGGCTTTGAGTTCGGCCGGCGTCGGCGACGCGCCCGCGGCAGGGATCGCAGGCGCCGGAAGGTCGGGGACCGTCATCACGAGCGTGACGCGGACCCCGTCGTCGAGTGCGACGATATTCGGCTCGGCGGTAAGGCTCGAGATTGCGGCGTGGACGCGGTCCGCGGCGTCGGCGGGAATGGAATCGGTTATGAACGCGGCCAGTTGCTGAACCGCGGGACGGAGATCGTAAGAAAAATCGTTCAGCCGCGGAACCAGGTAGCCCTTGATAAGGTCGAAGCCCTGGCTGACGACCTCGGTTTTCTGATGCGCCGAGTCGAAGACATTCAGATCAGTGAAATGAAACTTGAGCTGAAGGACGGGCGCGATGTACGGAACGCCGAGCGCCTGCACGATGCCGCTCCATTGAATCGCGTTGAGGCATCGCGATCCCATCGCGACCCCAAGCTCGAGACTGTTCGCCGTTTCCAGTTGCACGGTCGCGGCGCCGCCCGGATTCGCGCGCGAGAACTCGGGATTTTCAGCGTAGAGAAATTGGCAATCGTCGAGACCGTTCCAAAGTTCGGCGCGTCCACCCGGCGCGATGTACAGCTTGCGCTTCAGCGCCTCGCGCAGCGTGATGTAGTCGATGGTCATCGGAATGCGGACCTGCGACGCGCGCGCGGAATCGGCAGTAGCCAGAAAGATAACGATCGCGATCGTCAGAATTATCCACAACCTCACTGTTGATTCCTTGTCTTGATGAACGGCGGGCAGTCGCGTGGTGCGTGAGAATGAGTCCAGAATATGCATGAATTCGTGCTTTTGGTCACCAGTGAGACGCGACCGCGCATGCACTGGAATCACGAGTTAGCTATTATGGCAACTCTATCTCTCCTTGTATGCGGTAGGTTTGCTCACGATAATCGAACTAGAACAATCACCGGAAATTTTAGGTAAGCCGGATGAGTACAGAACGCCAGGCAGACTTTTACGAAGCGGAACCGCCGCAGGCGTCGCGCGAACTGGCTAAGCTGCGCGCCTCGGCCGGCTATGTCGCGCCGTTCGAAATCGTGCGACGGCGCGTAATCGACGACGTGTACGACGGCAAGATGACCGTCGACGCGACCCTGATAATCAGGATCGGTGACGTCGAGGAAACCGAGGCTGCTTCGGGCGTCGGCGTCCTGCATGCGCTCGACGTTGCGCTGCGCAAGGCGCTCCTGAAATATTTTCCGTATCTCGAACCAGTGAAGGTGATCGAAACCTATCAGCATGCGACAGGCGCTTCGACCGAGGCCGACGTCGTGTCGGTGAAGAAGTTTGCCGACGGTGCCCTGGTCTGGACGACGCTGGCCAAGTCGTCGAACACGATCGAGTCGGCATGGGTGTCGCTGCTCGACGGTTACGAGTGGCGGATCATTCAGGAGAACGCGCGACTGCGCCGGATGCACGCGAATCCAAGGTGGTCGAGCCGCTGATTCGATGAGCGCGGGCGGGCAAGGGTCGAGTGTCGGCAAGGCGTCGGCGGGCAAGCTCGCGATTTTGTACGACGGCTCATGCGAGATGTGCCGCGCGAGTCTCGACGGAATCCGGCAATTCGACAATTCGGGAAAAATGGAGCCGCTCGATCTTCATAACGAAGAAGTGCGCGCGAAGTTTCCCGAATTGAAGATGGAGGAGCTGCTCGAAGAATTGCACGCGGTGGACGAGGATGGCCACGTGTATCGCGGCGCGCGTGCGATCAACGAAATTCTGCGCCGCCAGCGCGGACTCAAGGGCTACCTCGCGTACCTGTGGTACGTCCCCGGCTACGCGTGGCTGGCAGACCGCCAGTACAAGCGAATCGCAGCCTCGCGCTACCAGCGCGACGAGCGCGGCCGTCTAAAAAGCGAACCCCTCCAGGATCACTGAATTCTTTTCCCGAAAAGGCGAGAGCAAGCTCCCGTCACGTTGTTTATCCGGTCCCCCTTCGCGCTCGGAAGGGGCTTCTTAAATCCGGTTCCCCTTCCCACTATGGGAAGGGGTTGGGTTCCTCGTATCGCGCTCGATGCGCGTGCCCGCCTTACTGACTACAGCCTTGTTAGAGATTGCAAGTGCAAGCTAAACTTTACAGTTCGCACTCGTGGAACCATTCTACATTTTCAATTCGCTGAACCGCGCGGTCGAGGAATTCCAGCCGCTCAATCCTTCCGAGGTGACGCTGTATTCATGCGGTCCGACGGTCTACCTGCCGCAGCATCTCGGGAATCTCCGTGCGTACGTTTTCGTCGATAGTCTTCGACGGGCGCTCGAGTTCAACGGCTACAAAGTGCGGCACGTGATGAACGTGACCGACGTCGGGCACATGACGGGTGACGTGGACGAGGGCGAGGACAAAGTCGAGAAAACCGCACGCGCGCAAGGCAAATCGCCGCTCGAGGTCGCGAACTACTATCTCGCGCAGTTCCAACGCGATTGTGCCGCGCTGAATCTCGAGCCGCCGCACGTATGGTCGCGCGCGACCGATCATATCGGCGATATGATCGCGCTCACCAAAAGAATCATCGACGCCGGCGTTGCGTACATCACCAAGAGTGGCGTGTACTTCGACGTCGAGCGCTATCGCGGCGAGAATCGGTTGGGCAGGCTCTCGCGCCAGAGCCTCGACGAGCAGAACGCCGCGCAACGCCTCGAGCATTCTGCCGACAAGCATAGCCCGCATGATTTCACGCTGTGGGTGCTCGGCCAGCCCGGCCATCTGATGCAATGGGACAGTCCGTGGGGACGCGGCTATCCGGGATGGCATATCGAGTGCTCCGCGATGGCGATGAAGTACCTCGGCGAGACTATCGACATCCACACCGGCGGAATCGATCACATCCCGGTGCATCATGAGAACGAAATCGCGCAGTCCGAAAGTGCGACGCACAAGCCGTTCGCGCGGTACTTCGTGCACAACGCATTCCTGGTCGGGAAAGAGGGGACCAAAATCAGCAAGAGTGCCGGCAAGTTCCCGCTGCTGAGCGATCTTGTGGCGGCGGGGATCGATCCGCTCGCGTTTCGGATCTTCTGCTACGGCGCGAAGTACCGCTCCGAGATTGCATTCAATGACGATTCGATTCGCGCGGCACAGAACAATCTCGATTATTTTCGCGAGTTCGCGCGCTCGGTGCCGGACGACGCGGCCGCCGAGAGGGTCGAGGCGGCGGGATGGGCGGCCGAATATTACGAGCACTTTCACGAGGCGATCAACAACGATCTGAACACGCCGCAGGCGATTGCGGTAGCTCTGGAACTGGTCGCGGAAGCATACCGGCGCAAGGATTTCCGCGCGTGGCCGACGCTGCTCGCGCTCGACACGGTGCTTGGCCTCGACTTGCAAAAGCATCGTGAGGCGGCGCGCTCGAGCTCGATCGAGTCCGACGTGCAGCTACTGATCGACAATCGAGCGGCGGCCCGCAAGGCCAAGGATTTTCAACTCGCCGACGAATTGCGCAAGGAAATCGAGCGGCGCGGCTACGAGGTCAAGGACAATCGCGACGGTACCGCGACCTATCAGAGGCGCCACGGGTGAGCAGCAGCGTGCCTATTTCGCTACGCGAATTGCCTTGAATGCTTGCGCGAAAGAATCTTAGAATCGCGGCTTGACGCATCCAGTCGACTGCCCAGAAGGAACCGATGGGGATTGAGTTAAAGAAGTTCGACACCAGGCTGCAGGCTGAGGGGCCCGAGGTAAAACATCTCGACCCCGCCGCGGCCCCGTTTTACCTGCCAATAGGCGACGAAGTGGAAATCTTCACAGCCGCATACAAAGCGCGGCTGCCTTTGCTGCTCAAGGGTCCGACCGGATGCGGCAAGACGCGCTTCGTCGAGCACATGGCGCATCAACTGTCGTCGCTCGCCAACGGCCCCAACGAGCTGATCACAGTCGCGTGTCACGAGGATCTCACCGGCAGCGACCTGGTCGGACGGTTCCTGATCCAGGCCGACGAGACGGTATGGGTCGACGGTCCGCTGACGCAGGCGGTCCGGCGTGGCGCGATTTGCTATCTCGACGAAGTGGTCGAGGCGCGCAAGGACACCACCGTGCTGATTCACCCGCTGTCGGACCATCGGCGCATCCTGCCGATCGAGAAACGCGGCGAGACGATCGAGGCGCACGAGGGATTTCTGCTGGTGATTTCCTACAATCCCGGCTACCAGAGCATCCAGAAAAATTTGAAGCATTCGACCCGCCAGCGCTTCGTGACGATCGAGTTCACCTACCCGCCGGCGGACAAGGAAGTCGAGATTATCGCGCACGAGGCTGGCGTTGACCAGGACATCGCGCAGCAGCTCGCGGTGCTGGGCGAGAAGGTCCGCCATCTGAAAGCGTCGGGCCTGGAAGAAGGCGTCTCGACGCGCCTGCTGATTTACGCGGGCGAGCTGATCCGCCAGGGAATTGCGCCACGGCGCGCCGCGACGGTCGCGGTCACCTGGTCGCTGACCGACGAAGCGGACAGCAAGCGCGCGATCGACGAAGTTGTGAAAGCGATCTTTCCATAAGTTGCGGCAAGATTCGTGTGATTGACGCGAATAACACCTACAACCTAAGAGAGGTCGCCTAATGAGAGTCCTCGCAAACTTCAAAGTAATTCTGGCCTCGGCCGCGATGCTCGCGACGCTCGCCGTCGGCGCATCCGCTTTCGCGCAGGAAATGCAAGGGCTCCAGGCACAGTCGGGACCGCGGCTGGATTTTCCTGCCGGGCTCGCGACCGACGGCCGTTCGGTTTACGTTGCGAACAGCCGCAACAACACGGTCGAGGCGATTGATTTGACGGCGAGGTCGCTTCGAATAGTCGCGGGCAAGCTCTTCCAGGAAGGTAGCAACGACGGCGTCGGCGATGCGGCGCGTTTCAATAGCCCCGACGGCATGACCATCAACGGGCAGAATCTTTATCTTTGCGACACTAACAATTCCGACATTCGCCAAATCACCGTCAGCGGGACGGTCACCACGGTTGCGGGCACTGCGAATATCGGAGGCACCGAAGACGGTACCGGCGCGGCGGCGCATTTCAACCTGCCGACGCAGATTGCGACCGACGGCACCTCGCTCTACGTGGCTGACAGCGGCAACAGCGCGATTCGGCGCATCACCCTCGCCGACTTCAAGGTCAAGACCATCGCGGGACAGGCGGGAACGTCCGGCAAGACCGAGGGTGGTCCCAACAAATCGCTGTTCAGCGGCCCGCGCGGAGTTGCGGTGGACAAAAAAGCGATCTACGTCGCAGACACCGGCAACGATGTGATCCGCAAAATCGACATCAACACGCTCGAGACCAGCACGATTGCGGGCACTGGCGAAGAAGGCGACAAGGACGGTCCCGCGCTCCAGGCGCAGTTCAACAATCCCGGCGCGATATGCACCGACGGCGCTTTTCTGTACGTGCTCGACGCCGACAATCATTCGATTCGCAAGATGGACCTCAACGCCAACACGGTGACCAAGCTGACGCTCGTCAACGGCCATATCGGTTCGGGCTGCGCGCTCACCAGCGACGGCAAGCAGCTCTATTTTTCAGACACCACCGAAAACGCGGTCGAGGTCGTCGATACCACCAGCGGCAATTTCACCACGCTCTATCCGCCGGGGCAGTAGGCCTCGCGCGAGAGGCATCGCGTCTTGATCGATTTGCGCAGTGACACCGTTACGTTGCCGACGCCGGAAATGCGCGAGGCGATTGCGCGCGCCGATCTCGGTGACGACGTCTACGGCGAAGATCCGAGCGTGAACCGGCTCGAGGCGATGGCGGCGTCGATGATGGGCAAGGACGCCGCGCTGCTCGTGCCGAGCGGTACGATGGGCAATCTTGCTGCCATGCTCACGCATTGCGCGCGCGGCACCAAGGCGATGGTCGGTTCTCAATCGCACACCAATCTTTATGAGGCGGGCGGCGCGTCGGCTCTGGGAGGCATCGTGCTCACTGCGATCGCCAACACCGAAGAAGGCGAGCTCGACACCCACGAACTAGCGCGCGAGCTCAGTACGCCGGCCGACGATCATTTCGCGCAGCCGTCGCTGGTCGTTATCGAAAATACGCACAACCGATGCGGCGGTGCGCCGATCAAGCTGTCGCACATGGCGGAAGTTTCCACCGCGGCCCATCGTCGGAAGATTCCGCTGCATCTCGACGGCGCGCGAATCTTCAACGCAGCGCTCGCGCTCGAGACGACGCCGAAAGAAGTCGCGAGCCACGCGGACACGGTCTCGTTCTGCCTGTCGAAGGGACTCGGATGCCCGGTCGGCTCGCTCCTCTGCGGCAGCCGCGAATTTATTGCGCGGGCGCATCGTACGCGCAAAGTCCTGGGCGGCGGAATGCGGCAAGCGGGGATAATCGCGGCTGCGGGAATCGTTGCGATGACCACGATGGTTGATCGGCTGGCCGAGGATCATCAGAACGCGCGCGCTCTCGCGCAGGGACTGGCGCTGGTCGCTGGACTGAACGTGCGGGCGGTTGCGAATCGCACCAACATGGTCGTGTTCGACGTGGACGGCGACGCGGAAGCGTCGCGGCGTTTCGCCGCCGCGATGAAGGAGCGGGGCGTTCTAATCTCGCCGCGCGAGGCGACCTCGTTCCGCGCCGTGACGCATCATGGAATTTCGCGCGCCGACATCGACCGATCGGTCGCTGCCGCCGCGCAAGCCGCCGGCGAAGTCTTCGGCGACTGAACCTCAACAATGGATTCAATCGAATCGTTGTTCTCTCTGCGCGGGCATCGCGGATTGGTGACCGGCGCATCGTCTGGGCTTGGCGTCGAATGCGCCAAGGCATTGGCGATTGCGGGCGCGGACGTTGCCCTGGTCGCGCGACGCAAGGATCGAGTCACGCGGCTCGCGGACGATCTCGCCAAGGCGCACGGCGTCAAGGCGAATGGAATCGGCGCCGACGTGACGCGCGAGGATGATCTCGATCGCGTGATGCTCGAAGCGTCGGCCGCGATTGGCGATATCGACATCCTGGTGAACAACGCGGGCGTGTCTCCCACCGGGCGCGCCGAGAATTTCAAGCGCGAGGCATGGGACCAGACGCTCGCGGTGAATCTGACCGCGCCCATGATGCTCGCGCAGCGCGTCGCGCGCCGCCTTATCGAGACCAAACAGCCGGGCCGAATCATTAACATGGCGTCGATCTACGCGTCGGTCGCGAGTTCGGTTTATCGACTGTCGGCATACGCGGCGACCAAGGCGGCGTTGGCTAATCTCACGCGTCAGCTCGCGGTCGAATGGGCCGGATACGGAATTCTGGTGAACGCGATCGCGCCCGGATGGATTCCCACCGAAGCCACCGAAGGCGGAATCGCGAAGCCGGCGAACAAGGAGCGGATGGAAGCGTTCACACCGATGAAACGGCTGGGCCTCCCGCACGAGATTCGCGGCGCGGTGATCTTTCTTGCCAGCCCGGCTTCAAGCTACGTTACCGGGTCGGTATTATCGGTGGACGGTGGCTACCAGGCATGGTGAGGCGGCGCGAGGGGAGGAGGGATGAACGGCACCGGACTTAGAGCGCAACTCTTCCGGCGCAAGCCGGCTGCCGCCTTGATGGCGGATGCGGAGAGTCATTCGGGTGGCCTCAAACGCGCTCTGGGAGCGCTCGATCTCACCTTGCTCGGAATCGGCGCGATCGTCGGTGCGGGAATTTTCGTATTGACCGGTGTCGCCGCGGCGAAATATGCCGGTCCTGCAATTGTGGTTTCGTTCGTGGTTTCGGGATTCGCCTGCGCGATGGCGGCGCTGTGCTACGCCGAGTTCGCCGCGATGATTCCGGTCGCCGGCAGCGCTTATTCCTATTCCTACGTTACGATGGGCGAGCTGGTCGCATGGATCATCGGATGGGACCTGGTGCTCGAGTATGCCGTCGGCGCGGCCACCGTGGCATCCGGATGGTCAGGTTACCTGTCGATTCTGCTCAAGGGCCTCGGGATTAATCTTCCGCCCGAATGGACGCACGCGCCCTTGTCGACGCCGGGCGCGATCATGAATCTGCCGGCGTTGCTCATCGTGTTGCTGATAACCTACGTGCTCTACATCGGCATCTCGGAGAGCGCGCGGATCAATTCGATCATTGTCGGGATAAAGCTGTTCGTCATCGGGGCGGTGATCGTGGTCGGTGCGTTTTACGTGAAGCCGGCCAACTGGAGTCCATTTGCGCCGATGGGATGGGCCGGCGTGATGCGCGGCGCCGGTGTAATTTTCTTCGCGTATATAGGATTCGACGCGGTCTCGACCGCAGCCGAGGAAGTCGTGGATCCCAATCGTGACCTTCCGCTGGGAATTCTCGGCTCGCTGTTCGTCTGCACGCTGCTCTATATCCTGGTCGCTGGCGTTCTGACCGGGATGGTGCCTGCCAGCGGCATCGACATCACCGCGCCGCTCGCGTCCGCGTTCCTGCAGCGCGGGATGCATGCCATTTCGGGCCTGATCTCGCTGGGCGCCGTGGCAGGATTGACCTCGGTGTTGTTGGTGCTGATGCTCGGACAGTCGCGAGTCTTCTTCGCAGTATCGCGCGACGGCTTGCTGCCGCCCGCGTTCAGCAAGATTCATCCGAAATATCGCACGCCGTATATTCCGACGACCCTGACCGGCATCGCAGTCGGTCTCGCCGCGGCGTTTCTGCCAATCGACGAACTGGGAGAAATGACCAGCATCGGCACGCTGTTCGCCTTCGTGCTGGTGTGCATCGGAGTCTGGATACTGCGCAAGTCGGAACCGCAGCTGCATCGCCCTTTCCGCACGCCGCTGGTTCCCCTCGTCCCGATTCTCGGCGCATTCTTCTGCCTCTACCTGATGGCCAGCCTGCGGGAAGCTACCTGGGTTCGCCTCATCGTATGGCTGGTGATCGGCCTCGTCATCTATTTCACCTATGGCCGCTACCACAGCAAGGTGCAGATCAACGTAGTCGACAAAGCAGCCGCTTCAGGTAGATAGCGGCGTAACTTTCCGCCGGACTTCTTCCCCTCCTCTCCCAGTCTCGGAGAGGGGATAGTTCTTCGGCTGGTTACGCAAGGATCGAGCGGAACAAAAACTGCGCGCTATTGCCCGGAGCGGTCGGCGGCTTTCTGCGCGGCTGCCGCTGCTGCCGCGGCGGCCGCGTGGGTCTGCGCGGTTTTTTCCATCGCGGCTTTGCGCTGCTCGCCGTGCGCCAGGTTCTGTCTCATCTGCGCCGCTCCCGCGACGCCCAGGTCTTGCGATTCCCACTTTGGCTTGGCGACCGACACCCACTGGCCGCCCTCGAGCGCGTAGGTGAATACCAGGTACTTCAGTTTGCCCGTGGCGAGGCCCTTCGCTGTGCCGCCCTTCTTGGTCGGGTCGTACTCGACGCCGCCGAGCTTGCAGCTCACCACCAGGTGGTTGTGCGGCCCGTAGGTCGGCAGGTACTCAAACTTCTGCATCAGGTCGATGTAGATCTGGCCCTTGGCTTTCTTTCCGTCTTGCTCATCGAAGTAAGGCTCGGTGACATCGGACAGCTTGTCCTGCAGCGAATTCTGGAGTGCCGGCGTCAAATCCTTCTGCGCGCGCGCATGCTGCAAGTCATACCCATGCGCCGGTGACGCGCTCAGCGGAAAAAAGAGCGCGGCCGCAAGTGCGACCGCGCTCAGGCTCTTGATGTTTTTCATAACGTCCCGGCCACCATCATAGTAGACGATTGACCGGACGCAAATATTTACTGACTGCCGCCCCCACCGCTGTTGAGCCCGCGGCCGAATGCAGACACTTGCGACTGCCATTGGTCGCCGAACGCGAGGATCAGCACCTGCTGGTTAATATGCGCGTCCTTGGTCAACGACTTCATCGAGCCGCCACCTGCCGTCGCCAGCACTTTGTAAGCGGCCTGCGTCTGCCGATAGAACGCCGGCAATGGCGAAATCTTCGGCGGCTCCTCGCGATGCACCTTCAGCCAGAACTCGCGCTCGAAGCGCTCGTGCTCTTCAGCCGCGACGTCCACCGTGTTGAACGTGCCGTTGTTGGTCTTGAACTGCCGAATCAGCGCGAGCAGCGGCGCGAAGTCCTCGGTGCGCGGGGGCGAGTCGCCCACCAGCACGATCACCTTTTTGGCGTACGGCTTCCAATCCATCTTGTTGACCGCCGCCTCGCACGCGCCCATCGTATCTTCTTCCCATTCGCCGCCACCCATCGCCTGGATGCCGTTAAGGAAGTCGCTCAACTTTTGCGGCGACAGGGTCAGCGGCTGGATGTTCATCTTCTCGCCTTTGCCGCCGAATACGATTATTCCGACTCGCGCTATAGGCACGAGGCGGTGAATCGATTGCACCAGTTGCATCATCTTGGCCTTGACGTCGTCGATGATCAGTTTCATCGAACCGGTGCCGTCGATAACCAGCACCACGTCAAGTCCCTTGCGCCGCAACTCGCCGATAAACCCGCCGAAGCCCGATCCGATACCGTGGCCGTAGCCTGAGCCCATGCCACCGCCACGCCCGATTCCGATTCCGCCGCCGCCGGCTGCGCGAACGTAGTCACTTGCGAGACCGACGGCCTGGGAAGTATCAACGGCAGTTGGCTGCTCCATTTGTTGCGGTGCCGAGTCGGGCATCGGCACTTCGGGCATGTCGAGATCCTGCATCTCGTTGCCGCCGCCACCGCCACCGCCCGCTTCCAGGTTCACCATGATCAACTCGCGGCCACGCTGCTCGTGCACCGTGATGATCAGGAAGAGCAGGGCGAGCACGTGGAGGGCGACCGATAGTGGAAAGGGCCCTATCAACAAACCGAGCGCATCTTTCATCTTCTGCAGACGGGTCGCATCCGCCTCGTCATCCTCGCGGTTCGCTTCGGCCAGGCGCTCTCGCTTGCCGATAATACGGTAGAAGATGAAAGCGACGACGAACGTCGACAGAACAAGCAAAATGATAATTGCTGCGATCATATATAAATTCCTACGCTCCGCCTCCCGGCGTTGCGGCACCGCCGCCGCCCGGAGGTAGCGAAGAGACTGCTATTGCTATTGCTTCCGCGCCAGCCGACTTGGCCAGGTCCAGGATGCGCACCATATCTCCTAGTATAACCTTTGGGTCGCCCTGGAAAATCACAATCTTGTCGGTCGAATTCTGCAGCGCGTCATGAAGTTGAGGGACCAGCTCGGGCTCGGTGACCTGCTTGTCGTTCAGATAGATCAGATGGTCCGCGGTGTACGTAACGATGATTCCCTTTGGTTTGTCAGTCGGCGCTGCCTGTTCGGCCTTGGGTAAATCGACGTGCGCCGCCGACTCGATCGTCACTGCCGTCGTCACCATGAAGATGATCAGCAGGACGAGAAAGATATCGGTCAGCGGGGTAATGTTGATGTCGGCGAAGACCCCACCGCCCTTGTTACTGCTCATTTTTCTTTTTGCCATGCGGATATACCTCTCCGGGTAGCGATCAACTTCCGCTGGCGGTGGGGTTGGACAGTTGAGCGCCCGTTACCCGCTTGGCTGCTATTGCAATCTGTTCGGCGCCTGCTGCCTTGGCGATATTCAGGATCCGCACCATGTCGCCGAGCAGCACTTTGCGATCGCCCTGGAACACGACGATTTTCTGATCCACCTTGCCGAGCGCGTCGCGCAGACTCGATTGAAGCTCGCGCTCGGGCACGTCCTTCGAGTTCACGAACAGTTCGTGCTGCGCGGTATACGTGACGATCACGCCCTTGTTCTCGGGCGCAGTGTTGGTCGCATTGGGCAAATCGACGTGCGCGGCGGACTCGATGGTGACGGAGGTCGTCACCATGAAGATGATCAGCAGAACCAGGAAAATGTCGGTCAGCGGGGTGATGTTGATGTCGGCGAAAACGCCACCCTCGCTGCCATGAGGTCCGCTAATTGCCACGCGCTTGTCTCCCCTGGAGGGCTGCGTCGATCAGGCGGTCGTCGTTGATGTGCTGGATCGCGCTGATGTTCTCAACCTTGACCGAGAAGTAGTTATAAAAAATAACTGCGACGATCGCGACCGCCAGTCCGAGCGCAGTCGAAATCAACGCTTCCGAAATACCGGCCGCGACGACCGAGAAACCCCCGGTGCCCATGATTGCCATCGACTGGAACGCCACCAGGATTCCGACGACCGTGCCGAACAGCCCGATGAACGGGGCCGATGCGCCTGCGGTCGCGAGCACCCAGATGTAGCGCTTGAACTCGAGGCCTTCCTGGTAGCGCCGCTCGTCATCGAGCTCGAGCAGATGATCGCGGTCCATCGTCTGCGCGCCCGAAATCAGCGTGTGGAAAATACGTTCGGCCGCCGTCGCGCGCGCCTGCGTCGCCTGCAGCGCTTCGTTGAACTTGCCCTGTCGCAGTTGCGGGATCAGCGCGTCGGCCAGCTTGGCCGTCTTTGGACCAACGCCCCACAGCGCCCATACGCGCTCGAAAATGATTGCCAGGCATACGACCGAAATGAAGAGTAGGGGATACGTCGCGTAGTATCCCTGCTGGATCATACCCAAAATTCCAAATTGGCTTTGCATCTCTCTCTTATCCTCTCGAGATTGAATTATTTTGAGCGGCGAAATTTTGGCCCCGCTCGAATCGTTGCGATAACTGCCCCAATATGCCTCGGCGGTTCACCCCTGAACCGGTGACAGACTCGTTTGCCCAATTTTAGTAAATTGAGCTCCGACCAGACGGTCAAAGGTGCCCGTGATGGCGCGGAAAGTCTGAATGCAACAATAGAAAGTATTTGTCAAGAGTCACTGCGCGGAAGCAAAAATTACAGACCGCGTGATCCACGATTGCGAATGCCACCCGGCCGCTTCCCACGCCGGACCAACTTGCGCAACCCTCGCACCACGCTCGACTATCGAGTGTCGTGTCACTTAATCTCTACGCCGTTGCCACGCTGGCGACTACCTCGAATTGGTCGCTGACGGCACCGTCGACGCGTCTTGCCGCCTTGACTTCTTGGCTGCTCGCGTCTATCCAGAAGCTTGCCACAGCATGCCGCAAGTTGACCGCGATGCGGTCTTTATTTTTTTGGGCGATAGACGCTTTTGAGAAATTTGTACCCACTCATTAATCAGACGGTGAATAGCGCCGCTATCTTCATTTTTGCAGCCACGTTCATGGTTGTACTCCCGGCTTGTAAGGCTCCGGTGGCTGCTCCTATCGTCGCGCCCCCTGAAATTGTCGTGAAAGGCCCGACCGACGAGCCGAGCAAAGAATTACCGAAAGACCTGTTCCCGTCGATGCCCATGTATCCCGGCATCAAGGTCGAGCACGTCCGCAAGCCAAAAGGCGCGATGCGCGAAATCCTGCTCAGCTCCGACTCGACCATGCAACAGATGGTTGGCTTCTACAAGGAAGAGCTGAAAAAGAACGACTTTCACATCACGTCGTCGCTGATTATGCCCGCGCGCAGGACCTGGTCGTGCGACTTTCACTACAACGGACGCCCCGGCAGCATCATGCTCTATCCGAGCGATCAGGATAAGTCGAAAATGACGATCGATCTTATCTACGAGCTGCCCGCGCATATTGACGAGTCGCTTATGGAACCCAAGGAAGATTTCGACATAGAAGGACCGGGCGAAATGGCCCAGCAAGCACCAAACCCAAATCCAACCGAAAAAGCGAAGAGGAACTAATGAGATGGCACTATTGACAGGAAAAGTTGCGGTAATCACCGGCGCCGGCCGCGGCATCGGGCGCGAAGAAGCATTGCTGCTGGCCAAGCAGGGAGCGAAGGTCGTCGTAAACGATCTCGGCGGGCACTTCGACGGCACCGGGCAGTCGCGCTCGCCGGCCGAGGACGTCGTCAAGGAAATCCGATCGGCTGGCGGCGAGGCGGTCGCCAATTTCGAGAGCGTGACCGACTTCAAGGCCGCCAAGCGGATCATCGATTGCGCGATCGACAACTTCGGCAAGCTCAACATCGTGGTGAACAACGCAGGCATCTTGCGCGACCGCATGATTTTCAACATGACCGAAGAGGACTGGGACGCCGTCGTCACCGTCCATCTGAAGGGCTCGTTCAACGTCGCCCGCCATGCGGCCGCCTACTGGCGCGAGCAGCACAAGGCCGGCAACGTGCTCAACGGCCGGCTGATCAACACCAGTTCCGACTCGGGCATCCTGGGCAACGCGGGACAGAGTAACTACGGCGCGGCGAAAGCCGCGGTCGCCGCGATGGCGATAATCGTCGATCGCGAGATGAGCCGTTACGGCGTCACCGCGAATGCGATCGCTCCGGTCGCGCGCACCCGCCTGACGGTCGACGCGACTCCGCAGACCGCCGCCGGCATGACGCAGAAAGCGGGAGAATGGGACGCGTTCACGCCCGCGCACGTCGCGCCACTCGTCGCGTGGCTCTCCAGTGACGACGCCAAGGACGTTCACGGCGAAGTGTTCCGCGTCGGCATGGGCAACGTCTGGCTGATGCGCGGATGGCACACCGGTGCGAAGGTTTCGAAGAAGGGCTCGATGTGGGAGCCGGCGGAACTCGGCGCCAAGCTCAAGGAAGAGCTCGCCAAGGGCGTGACCAAGAAGGAGAGCATGGGTGAGGTGATGGGCGGGGGCGCGTAAATTTTTGACCGCTGACACGAAACCGAAGGGCGCGGCTCCTCGTGAGCCGCGCTTTCGTTCCATCCTGTTTATCTGCGCCGCGAACACCGCGCGCAGCGTGATGGCCGAGCATATTCTGCGCCGAGAACTCGACGCGCTCGGCTTCGATCACAACATCACGATCACCTCTGCGGGCATCGCGCCATACGCGCGCGACGGCGCGCTGGTATCGCTCGACACTCGCATGGCGCTGCGCGAAGTCGGCATCGACATCGGCGACGATGCGAGGTCGACCGACTTGAAAAGGCATCCCGAGATGCTCGAGCAGACCGATCTCATTATCGCGATGACCGAACAGCAGGCGCGCGATCTGGTCGAGCGCTTTCCCGGCGCGAAAGAGCGCCCGGTCTTCACGCTGCGCTCCTTCGCCGGCGAAACCGGCGACATCGACGACCCCTACGAAAAAGGCGACCTGGTCTTCGCCGAATGCCGCGAAGAAATCCATCGCCTGGTCCCGACGATCGTCGAACGCCTCTTCCACAACTAGCGCGAGATCGCGTCGCGCGCGATCATATGACTATGGAATTCACCAATCCGTCTGACACCGAGATTCGCGCGATTCTGTCGCGGCCAAGCACCGTCGCAGTCGTCGGATGTTCCGACAATGCAGCGCGCGACTCACTTCGAATCGCAAAGTTGCTAAGATCCCACGGCTTCAAGGCGATCCCGGTCAATCCGCAACTCGATGCCGGCGCGCTGCAGTCGGCGCTGGGAGAAAAGTGCTACCCCGACCTCGCGTCGATTCCAGAGCCGGTCGAGATAGTGGACGTATTCCGCCGCTCGGAGTTCGTGCCGCAAATTGTCGAAGAGTCGATAGAAAAGGGCGCGCGCATCCTGTGGTGCCAGCTCGGAGTAATCCACCTCAACGCCGCCCACCGCGCCCAGCAAGCCGGTATGACCGTCATCATGGACCGATGCCCCGCGATCGAATACGCACGCCTGTTCTGAGGCGCGGCCGAGTGTAGAAATAATATGGCGCGCTGGGGGGAGAGCAGGACTTTCTATGTGTACATCATGGGCAGCGAGTTCGGTATTCTATATGTAGGGGTCACCAACAATTTAGAAAGACCGGTGAGGGAGCATCGCGAAGGACTGATTCCGGGTTTTACGAAGAAGTATCGTGTCCGGCGGCTCTTATTTTTCGAACAGTTCGAACAGTATGACGGACCGGTTGACGCAATTGCTCGCGAGAAACATATCAAAGGATGGAAGCGGGCGAGGAAGCTCGATCTAATTCATTCGATGAATCTTGAGATGGTCGATCTTAGCGCGTGCTGGAGCACGCGAGATTCTTCGCTGCGATCAGAATGACTGAATTGATGTTGTCGCGTGCACTTCTTTTATCCGTCATTTTTCGATCTGTCATCCTGAGCGGAGTCTGCGCAGCGAAGGATCTCGTCCGCCGCCCAGCGGCGGCGCCAATAGATTTTATTGGCTGATCGGAGTCCACGGAGATCGCCCATGCGAATAATGGTAATCGGCGCCGGGATCGGTGGCCTTTCAGCGGCGCTGACGCTGCGACGCGCTGGCCTCGACGTCCAGGTGTTCGAGCAGGCTGCTGAATTGCGCGAGGTCGGCGCTGGTATCCAGATAAGCCCCAACGCTTCGCGAATCCTCTATCGGCTTGGACTAGAGGAGCCGATGCGCCGCATGGGAGTACGCCCGCACTCGATCCTCATCCGCCGATGGGACGACGGGCGCGAGCTTGCTCGGCAGCCGCTGGGCGACGCATGTGAGCGCAACTTCGGCGCACCCTATTACAACTTCCATCGCGCCGATCTGCTCGACCTTCTCTCTGCGGCTGTTCCCCAGGGCGTGCTACACATGGACCATCGATGCGTCGGAGTGACCCAGCACGCCGACCGCGTCGAAGTGCAATTCCATAACGGCGCGAGCGCCGATGCCGACGTTGTCGTCGGCGCCGACGGCATCCACTCGACCGTGCGCAAAGCCGTCATGGGGCCGGAGTCGCCGCGATTTTCGGGGCACGTGGCCTATCGCGGGCTGGTCCCTGCCGATCGCGTGGCGCATCTGGGTGTCGAGGTCGCGGCCAATGTGTGGTGGGGACCGGAGCATCATTTCGTTCATTACTATGTTGGCGCCGGCGCCCGTTACCACAATTGGGTAGCGCTCACTCCCGGCGAATGGCGCGTCGAATCGTGGACCGCCAAGGGTGAAGTTGCCGACGCGCTCAAGGAGTTCGAAGGATGGCATCCGCAGATCCGCGCGATCATCGGCGCAGTCGAGACCACCAATCGATGGGCGCTCTACGACCGGGACCCGCTTCCGCGATGGACCGTCGGGCGCGTCACGCTGATGGGCGATGCGGCGCATCCGATGCTTCCATACATGGCGCAAGGCGCGGTGCAATCGATCGAGGACGCCGCGGTGCTGGCGAAATGTCTCGAGCATGCAGATGCGCGCGATGTGGGCCCGGCTCTCTCGCGCTACGAGCAGACGCGCAAGCCGCGCGCATCGCGATGCCAAGAAGGGTCGCGCCACAACGCTATCATGTTCCATCTTGCCGACGGTGAAGAGCAGCGAAAGCGCGACGCCAACCTGGCGTCGTCCGCGACCGCGCCGCTGCCGCAGAACGCGTGGCTCTACGGTCACGACGTCGAAGCCGAATTCGAGCAAAAGTGAAATCCCAGAGCTTCCCGATCAGATGAAGGCGCGCAAGTGGAAAACGCTTAAGAGCGACGTCGCATACAGCACGCCGATTTTCGATCTGCATCGGCGC
Organism: uncultured delta proteobacterium; assembly: GCA_963850125.1. GTDB lineage: Bacteria > Desulfobacterota > Binatia > Binatales > Binataceae > Binatus. Next base: position 265,517 of record CAWKKB010000012.1, read on the forward strand.
CGATCGACGCATTCGCGGCGCGGCGAGCGTGACTTCTTTATTCTCGAGGCGCCTAACTGGGTGAATATCATTCCGCTCGCGAAAAACGGCGATGTCGTGATGATTCGACAATGGCGTCACGGGATTTCTGAATTCACGCTCGAGGTCCCGGGCGGGATGGTCGATCCCGAGGATGAGTCGCCGATGCATGCGGCGCGGCGCGAGATGATCGAGGAGACCGGCTTCGACTCCGACGCGATCGTCGCACTCGGCAAGGTGCATCCGAATCCCGCAATCCAGGGCAACATCTGTTTCTCGTTCCTCGCCGAGAACGTCCGCCAGGTCGAGCGGGTAGTATCGCTCGGCGACGAGGAAACCGAAGTCGTGCTGGTCCCGATGCGCGAAATCCGCGGCCTGATAGCGTCGGGCAAGGTGATGCACGCCCTGACGATCGCCGCATTTTCATTCCTGCACGTCTACAATCCTCCGCCAAAGCGCCGCCGCAAGACGTAGTCGTCCAAAAATCTTGTTCCCTTCCCACTATGGGAAGGAGTTAGGGGTTAGGTTTTTCGACCCAGCCGCCGCGCGAACTTGCCGTCGCAGAAAATCCCTGCAAGAAAATTCGGCGCGCGCGTTCAAAGAGTCGAGAGGGACGACTCGATGCACGCATTCAACTCGAAGCTCAAGCTCTGGACCGGTTCATTTGCCGATCCTCGCCTGTTCCAGATCTTCTCCCTCGGAATTTTGCTCGCCGCCGGTGCGTACTTCCGCGACTTCAGCATCCGACCCGAGCAGGTCCTACTGACCTTCGCCGCCGGCCTGCTGACGCAAACCGCCTGCTGGAGGCTTACCCCATCGAAGCCGCGGACATTGCGCAGCGCCATCATCACCTGCCTCAGCCTGACGCTGCTGCTGCGCGCCGATAATCTGCTCGCGCATCCGCTTGCTGCAGCCGCCGCGATCTCGTCGAAGTCGTTTTTCCGATTTCGCGGCAAGCATCTCTTCAATCCCGCGACCTTCGGCATCATCTTCGCGATCGTCTTTCTTCCCGGCACGTGGGTCTCTCCGGGCCAGTGGGGCCAGGACGTTGCCATCGCGGGATGGGTCGTGATGCTCGGGATGCTGGTGACAAATCGCGCGCGCCGCGGCGACATCAGCTGGACGTTCCTCGCCTTCTATCTTGGCGCGCTCGCGCTTCGCGTCGAATTTCTCGGTCAGCGATTCGCCGTCTGGACGCATCAGCTCGAGAACGGCGCGCTGCTGCTGTTTGCGTTCTTCATGATTTCCGATCCGATGACCGGCCCCAACCACCGCCGCGGCAGAATCGCGCACGCCGCGTTCGTCGCCGCGATCGCGTACTTGTGGCAGGTCCGGCTCTACCACACCAACGGACTCATCTGGGCTTTGTTCATCGCGGCGCCATGCGTTCCGATTTGGGACGCGATTTGGCCCGCGCGCAAATTCGAATGGACACAAAATGGAGGTGGCCATGTTCTTTTTTCAGCGAATCCAGATTCTCATTTCGGTGACATTGACGGTCGTCGCGCTGATTCTCGCCGCGCCGCATGACGCGCGCGCGTTCTGCGGCTTCTACGTCGGCAAGGCCGATGAGCCGCTTGTGAATCACGCCTCTCAAGTCGTGATCGCGCATCATGATGACAAGACCGTCATCAGCCTGATGAACGATTACCAGGGCGAGCCGTCGGATTTCGCGCTGGTGGTGCCGGTCCCGGTCGTGCTGCAGAAGGGCCAGGTGCACATCGGCGATCGCGAATTGTTCCAGAAGATCGACGCGTACAGCTCGCCGCGCCTGGTCGAGTATTACGATCCCAATCCATGCGAGGTCATGCGCCCGATGGCTCTGGGAGCAGCCGCCGGGATGATGGCGAGGAGCGAGGCAGTCGAGGCGCCCAGCCAGGCCGAAGCCAAGGCGCTCGGGGTCAAGATCGAGGCGGAGTACACCGTTGGCGAATACGACGTCGTAATTTTGTCGGCCAAACAATCGATGGGCCTGCAGACCTGGCTGCAGCTTAACGGCTACAAGATTCCGCTAGGCGCGGATCGCGCACTCGAGCCCTACATTCGTAGCGACATGAAATTTTTCGTCGCCAAGGTCAATCTCACCGAGCACAATCGCACCGGTCTGACCTATCTGCGGCCGCTGCAGTTCGCCTTCGAATCGCCAAAGTTCATGCTGCCGATTCGGCTCGGGATGATTAATTCGCAAGGGCTGCAGGATCTCGTCGTCTACATGCTCACCGAGAACGGCCGCGTCGAGACCACCAACTATCGCACCGTGAAGCTGCCGACTGGCATGGGCATCCCCGAATACGTGCGCAATGACTTCGGCGACTTCTACAAGGCGATGTTCGACGAGCAGGTCAAGCGCAACGACATGCGCGCCGTGTTCACCGAGTATGTGTGGAACATGGGATGGTGCGATCCGTGCGCGGGGCCGCCGCTGTCGCGCGAGGAATTGAAGAACCTCGGCGTATTCTGGCTCGACGATCAGGATGGAGGCACTCCCCGATTTCGTCCCGGCGGCTTCATGCCGTATCCACAGCCGGGCGGTGGTCCGATGCCGGTATTGCTCACGCGCCTGCACGTTCGTTACAGCGCCGACACGTTCCCCGAAGATCTGATCTTCCAGGAGACGCAAGACCAGGAAAACTTCCAGGCGCGCTACGTGATGCATCGTGCGTGGGACGGCTCGCCCAACGAATGCGAGGGCGCTCGCAACTATTTCGAAGAACTGAACAAGCGCAAAGCGCAGGAAGCCGAGACGCTAGCCGATCTGACCGGATGGAACCTGCAGGACGTGATCAAGAAGGCCGGCCTGCCGCCGGAGTCGCAGCCCAAGCCCTGGTGGCAAGGCATCTGGGGCTCATGACGCATTTATGATGAAGGCGCGCGGGGTCCAATCGCCCCGCGCGCAGGTTATTCAGCCGCCGCGCATATCTATATAATGCACCCCGAGCACTACTATGGCTTTTCCAATCAATCGCCCGCGCCGGCTCCGACGCACCGAGACAATCCGCCGGATGGTCCGCGAGACGCGTTTGTCAGCGGACGACCTGATTCTCCCGATGTTCGTGTGCCTGGGACGCGGCGTGAAAAAAGCGGTCGCCTCGATGCCGGGCGTCGCGCAGATGTCCGTCGACAACATCGTCGCAGAAGCGCGCGAGACCTGGGCGGCCGGCGTCCCCGCGGTCATCCTGTTTGGAATTCCTGAACGCAAGGACGCGCAGGGCAGCGAGGCGTGGAACGACAACGGCGAAGTGCAGCGCGCGATTCGCGAGATCAAGGAACGCGTGCCCGGGATGGCGGTGATTACCGACGTATGCATGTGCGAGTACACCGACCATGGGCATTGCGGAGCGCTCGCCGGCAACGAGGTCGACAACGACGCGACGCTGGAACTGCTGACGCGATCGGCGCTGTCGCACGCGCGCGCGGGCGCGGATATCGTCGCTCCGTCCGACATGATGGACGGACGCGTCGGGGCTATTCGCACCGCACTGGACAGCAACGGCTTCAGCCACGTTGCAATCATGGCGTATTCGGCCAAGTTCGCGTCCGCATTTTACGGCCCGTTTCGCGAGGCAGCGGAATCGGCCCCGAAATTCGGCGATCGCCGTTCGTACCAGATGGACCCGCCGAACGGCGACGAAGCGATGCGCGAGGTTGCGCTCGATCTCGACGAGGGCGCGGACATCGTGATGGTCAAGCCGGCGCTGCCCTATCTCGATCTGATCTGGCGCGTGAAACACGAATTCAACGCGCCGGTCGCAGCCTACAACGTCTCAGGCGAATACTCGATGATCCGTGCAGCCGGCCTCAACGGATGGATCGACGAAGAGCGCGCCACGATGGAAGTGCTGACGTCGATCAAGCGCGCTGGCGCGGATTTGATCCTGACCTACTTCGCCAAAGAAGTAGCCCGCAAACTCCGCAGCTGAGATTGAATATGAAACCCGCGGTGGGTTTCACGCTTCCTTCGGCAGGGGTGACCCCTGCACCCAGTGAAAGAAATCGCAAAATGGCGAAGACGCCATTTTTGCTCTCAGGTTCGAGAGGAGTGGCTGGAATTACCTCGCCCGTTGCTTTACGGGAGAGGCGGCCGGACGCATCGCGGCCGGTAGGTGAGGGTTCTGCGACTCCATCGAGCTGCTGAAATCAATTTCTGCGCTTTGCCGTCAAATACTCGCGAATCGCTTCTACCAGTGGCTCAATCGTGTACTTGCGCGGCTTCACGACTACCTCGAATCCCCGCTCTTCCGCGGTCGCCGCAGTGATCGGCCCGATCGCCGCAGCCTTGATTCCCTTGCCCGCCGTGCCGATCAGTTCGCAGAAATTCGTAACTGTGCTCGAACTGGTGAACGTCACCAGATCGATTGCTCCCGACGCAATCAACTCGCGCATGCGCTCCACCTGCGCGCCGTTCGGCTTAACGGTTCGATATGCAGGCGCGACGACGACTTCTTTTGCGCCCTTGTCGCGTAGAATCTCGGGCAGCGCTTCGCGCGCAACTTCGGCGCGCGGTATCAAAAAGCGTTTGCCGCGAATCTGCTTGATTCCGATCGCGGTGACAATTTCCTCCGCGCGATATTCGTCGGGTACAGCCGCAACTTGTAGCGCGTAATCCGCAAGCCGCGCCCCAGTCGCAGGTCCGATCGCCGCAATCGACGCATGCCCGAGCGCGCGAATGTCGCGGCCGCGCGACTTCAGCCGTTCGATAAAACTCTCGACCCCCATTGCGCTGGTAAAAATTATCCAGTCGAAGGAGCTCCGCGACGGTGTCGAAATCTGTTTGATTGCGCGATCCAGCGCCGCATAGCTGCGCGGCGCCACGGTTTCGATCGTCGGAAATTCCACCACCTCCGCGCCGAGACGCCTGAGCGCCGTCGCGAACTCCGGCGCAGCCGCGCGCGCTCGCGTCACTACAATAGTGCGGCCGAACAGCGGCGTGCGCTCGACCCATTTCAGATGTTCGCGCATGCCCGCGAGCTCGCCGACGACGATTACAGCCGGCGCGCCAATTCCTTCGCGCGCAGATACCTCCGCCAGCGTCGCCAGAGTTGCGCTGACGGTTTTCTGCGCGGCGGTCGTCGCCCACTGGACTGCTACCGCTGGAGTTTCTGCGGGAAGCCCGGCCGTGCGTACTCGATCGAGCGTGGCGCGCATCCGCGCCGTCGCCATCAGGATCACGATCGTACCGCCGTGACGGGCCGCCGCCACCAGCTCGTCCCACGGCACCGCGCTCGAACCTTTGCTTTCATCTTCATGGCCAGTGACCAAAGCTACGAACGACCCATGCCCGCGATGTGTCAGCGGAACGCCCGCGAACGCCGGTCCCGCGATTGCCGAGGTGACACCAGGCACCACTTCGAACTCGACCTGCGCGCGCGCCAGCGCCTCGGCCTCCTCACCGCCGCGTCCGAAAATAAACGGATCGCCGCCCTTGAGGCGTACGACGATGCGCCCCTTTCGAGCGTGCTCGATCAGCATCGCGTTCAATTTCGGTTGCTCGATACTTTTTTCTGAGCCGCCGCGTTTGCCCGCATAAATCAACTCGGCCTTGGCTGGCGCGAGCCGGAGCAGCTCGGGACTGACCAGGTTGTCGTAAACAACGACGTCGGCGCGGCTAAGAACATCTGCACCGCGAATCGTAATCAAGTCGGACGCCCCGGGCCCGGCACCAACCAGGAAGACTTTACCCCCTTTATCTTTCGACCGCGCTTTTTTCCCCTCTCCCTGTAAGGGAGAGGACGAAGGTGAGGGTCCTTGTACAGCGCGCATTTTTCGCGCGCGACTCAAGATTCTGCCTCTTTGAACGTGCTGCTGAGATTACGCAACGGTCTATTTTCCAAGGAGAGCGCCGGCGCCGCGTGCGAGCATTTTTGCGGCGAGCCGTTTGCCGGAGCTTTCCGCGGCGGCAGAGACGAAGAGAGCGTCGATCGACTCTTCCATCGATTCCGACAACTCTCGCGCGCCGTCGGGACTGAAAAGCATCGCCGCGAGCGCGAGCTTATCGCCCACTATCCTCGCCCTCACTCCGACCGGCGTTGTGCATGAGGCTTCAATGGCGGCGAGGAACGCCCGCTCGGCCGCAGTCTCATAAAATGCGCGCGGGTCATTGATCGCGGCAAGCACACTATCGACTTCGTCGGCGCCGCGGCCGGCCAGCGTTTCGATCGCGAGCGCGCCCTGCCCACCGGATGGAATGAAATCGCGCGCATCGAGCTCGACGAACTTCACGTCTTTGACGCGGCCCAGCCGCTTCAACCCCGCCATCGCGATTATGATCGCGTCGAAGCTGCCGTCGGCCAGGCGCGCCAGTCGCGTATCGACGTTGCCGCGCAGCGGCAGTATCTCGAGTCCGCGATTCATCCTGAGCGCCTGGAAGCGGCGCCGCGACGACGACGTGCCAAGCCGCGCGCCCGCAGGCAGCGCGGACAGCGTCGAACCATCGCGCGTCACCAGAATATCGGAGGTATTCTCGCGCCCAGGCACGGCAGCCACGCGAAATTGTGGCGCCAGCACGGCGGGAAGATCCTTCATCGAGTGAACCGCCAAGTCGATCGTGCGATTGGCGAGCGCCTGCTCGAGTTCCTTTATAAAGAGTCCCTTGCCGCCGACGTCAGCCAGCGATGCGGACGTCATTTTGTCGCCGCTGGTGCGGATCTCGACGATTTCAATTTCGATTCCGGAAGTCTGCGCGGCGATCCGATCGCGAACGATAGACGCTTGCGCGAGCGCCAGCTTGCTTGGCCGCGAACCGATTCTGATATTGAGCGGCATCGGGGAACCTAAGCCCTAACCCCTTCCCTAAAGGGAAGGGGAACAATCGCGGAGAAGGTAGTCGATGAGGCGGGCGCGGTCACTCGATGTCCGCGTCGTCATCGTTGTCGGGGTCGTCCAGCGCGTCGTCCTCGGCGTCGAATTCCGCGCCCAGCAGGCGGCGCGCGACTTCGGCGGCAAACGCGGCGTCGAGAGTCTTGTCGTCGCGCTGCTTCAGCCCCGACAATATACGATGAAGCAATTTGTTGGTCAGCCCGCGCGTGAGCAATTCGACCCGCTCGCGCTCGGCCGGCTCAAGTTGCGCCATCCATCCGCGCGCGCGGCCCAATTCGTCGTCGCGCAGTCGCTCGACGCTGTAGCGGATGTCTTTGATCGTGGGGGTCAGGTCCAGACCCGCAAGCCACTTGAGGAACGATTCGAGTTCGAGCTCGACGATCTGTTCGGCCTTTTCCGCTTCGCGTTCGCGGTCGCCGAGAGACCTTTGAACCAGCGCGCCGAGATCGTCGATGTCGTATAGATACACGTTCTGCATCGCGTTCAGCCGCTCGTCGAAATTGCGCGGCACACCCATGTCGATTAGAAACATCGGCCGGTAGCGGCGCTCGCGAATCACCGACTCGAATTCGTCAGGCCCGAGGATTGGCTTGGTCGATGAAACCGATCCAATCAGCACGTCAACCATCTTGAGGTAGGGTTTGTAGTTGTCGTACGGCACCGCCGTGCCGCCGAGGTCGCGCGCGAGCCCCACTGCACGATCGAAAGTGCGCGACGTAATCAGCAGCGACTCGATTCCGAGCGCGCTCAGTTGCCGAGCCGTCAGCTCGGCCATCTTGCCCGCCCCCATCAGCATCACGGTCTTGTCCTTGAGTGTGTCGAAAATCTGGCCCGCGAGCGCGACCGCCGCGGTGCTGACCGAGACCGAGCCGTGCCCAATCAACGTGCCCTTGCGCACCCTTTTGGCGACGGTGAAGGCCTTGTGAAACGCGCGATGCAAAATCAAACCGACGCTGCGCGCCTCTGACGCCTGCGCATACGCAAGCTTGAGCTGACCCAATATCTGCGGCTCGCCGACGACCATCGAATCGAGACTCGCACCGACGCGGAACAGATGGCGCGCGGCGTCGCGGCCGGCGAAACTGTAGATCGCGTCGGCGAATTCGGCGTGTGCGACGCTTCTGTCAGCGGACAAAAATTTGAGGGTCTCGTCCACCGCGCGTGACGGATCGGTGGCGACGCCCACGAGCTCGACCCGATTGCAGGTGGATATCAGCGCCGCCTCGGCCACTGCGGACGACGATTCGCGCAGCCGACCGAGCGCAGCGACGATCTCATCGTCGGCGAACGCGAGCCGTTCACGCAGCGCCACGGCGGCGCTGCGATGGTTAATCCCTACGATGAATAGTGTCTGATCCATTTCAGCCGAAACTGCCGCCGTGCTTGCCCGGAAAAATCAGGTTAACGCCCACGAACGAACCAACCAACACGCTCGCCAGCACGATCGTGAGTGCCGCGGCGCGACGCCCGCGCCATCCTACGGTGAGGCGCGATTCGAGCAGGCCCGCGTACAGGATCCAAATCACCAGCGACCACGATTCCTTGGGCTCCCACGACCAAAAGTGTCCCCAGGTCGCGTCGGCCCAAATCGCGCCGCTCACGATCGCCAGGCTGAGCATCACGAAACCCCATCCGAGCAAGCGATAGTTGATTCGGTCGAGCTTTTCGAGACTCGGCGCACCTTCGTTTGCGGGCCCGATGGCGCGCTTGGATTTGAGCCGCGACTCGTAGGCGAGGTAGACGATACTCACGCTCGCCGCCAACACGAACATCGTGTAGCCGAGGATTGCGAGCGTCACGTGAATCGGCAGCCATACACTGCGCAGCGTCTCTGGCAAAACCAGCCGCCCGCTGCTGGTCGTGAGCGATGCCGCTCCCAGCGCGATAGTGACCGCGGGCGCTACGAACGCGCCGATCACCGCCAGCCTCAGGCGCACGATCATCAGCAGGCCGGCGAGCGCGGTAAGCCACGCAAGAAACGAGAGCGCCTGCGCAAAATTGGCGACGGGGATGTTGCCAGCCTGCAGGCCGCGCGCGGTCAAATCAAGCGCGTGAAAAACGGCGCCGGCGCCGAGGATTGCAACCGCGTAACCGGTCGCGCGCGTGCGGCCCGACGAACGATCGAACACAAACAACGCGGCCGAGAGCGCGTAACACGCGAGCGCCGGCATTAGCCACAATGTGTCCATCGGTTTTTTCAGTGAGAGTATTCGGCACGCGCGAGTCCAAGCGCCGCGAGCCCGACACCGTCACCCAGATAAGTAGCAAGTATGCGCTCGATAGCGGCAACGTCGCCAAGCGCAATTGCGTCGGGCAGCGCGGAGTTCGCGAGTTCCTTCAGCCGGCGCATTCGATCGGCCGGATCGATTTCGTCGGCATGCAGCCTGCGGCGCGCGGCGCGCAACACTTCGAGCGTCTGCCCATACTCAGGGCCGAACTGATCTTCCAACGTACGTCTCAGGCGCGCCGCAAATGCCGGCGACGCGCCGCTGGTCGAAATTGCCATCTGGAGCTCGCCCCGATTCACAACCGCAGGCGAGATGAAAGTACACAACTCGGGAACGTCGACTACATTTATAGGGATTCCGAGCGCACGCGCTTCGGCCGCCAGTTCACGATGTAATTTCGGATTGTCGGTCGCAGCATACACCAGTACGCAGCCACGGATATCGCCGCGCTGATATTCGCGGCCGATGTGCGTCACCAGCCCGCGGGCCGCCATCGAGTCCAGCGGCGGCGACAGGCGCGGACCCACGACCGTCACTCGCGCCCCCGCCTCCAGCAGCGCCTCGACTTTGCGCGCAGCGACCTCGCCCGCGCCGACTACCACGCATTCGCGGCCCGTCACGTCGAGAAATATCGGGATGTATGCCATGAAACTGACGCGATTTTATTACATGATGACGTAATGAGACAGTCCCAAAAGCCCGACGCGCCGCCGACGAACCATTCCGTAGTCCGCGCAATCAACCAAACCCGCGGGACCCTGCTATGCGCGCGGCTCGAGAACGCCGGCGGCCTCGCGGGCCAGGGTCGCGGCCTGCTGGGTCGCGACCGACTAGAGCAGGGCACCGGGATGCTATTCGAGAACGGACGCTTCACGCCGTTCATGTGGATGCACATGTTCTTTATGCGCTTCGCGATCGATATCGTTTTCCTCGGACGCGGCAACACGGTCATCAGGATCAATCGGCGGCTGACGCCGTGGCGGGTATCGTCGGTCGTATTCGGAGCGCGGAGCGCGTTGGAGCTTCCCGCGGGCGCGTCGGATGAGAGCTCGACACAGGTGGGAGATCGGATTGTGTTCGAAGCCGTCGAATAGGACTCGCGATCATCCAAAAATCCCGCCGAGCCCTCGCCTAAGGCCGATTCGGCAATTCGATTCGAGCTTACCACTATGCATCGATAATCGCAGCCTATACTATCTATATAAATTCTGGGCCCCTTTAGCCATCTTACGTTTCCGGAATTAGGCCCAGTGTGCCTTACTCTGTTGCTGGCCCGCAACCGACAGTTGCATCGCTGAGGCTGGCTTAATCCGCCTTGAACCGAAAAAGTTGAACAAATTGCTGATTAGATCAAGATGGCACAAGAGATGCTCACCTAAGTCTCGCTTTGGCACAGTAAAAGTTGCCACAAGAGAAGTTCGTCTTATGCAACGGAGACAAAGCCAATTTCGGCAAAAACAGACTCGCGGAGGATACGAGACAATGGACACGATGATGAAAATGTTTGTGAAAGCTCGGGAATATCAGAAGGGTCAGACCATGGCTGAGTACGCTCTGATCATGGCGGCCGTCGCGGTTGTGGTGTTCGTCGGCTACCAGACCATGGGCACGACCATCACGACGCTGCTGACCACGGTGGACGGGAAGCTCTAATTCGACAATGGGGAGTCATGGGTGGCGGACTAACCCATCCGCCACCCCAAAAGCCAGAACGGGAAATCATGGGTGACGGACTAACCCATCCGACCATCCACTTAAACCACTTATTGGGTTGAGGAGGGAGAAATGCATGCGGTCACGAAGTTGGCAATACGGGCTCGCGAGTTCAATCGAGGCCAGACGATGGCCGAGTACGCGCTGATCCTGGCAGCGGTGGCTGTCGTGGTTTTCGTGGGCTACCAGACGATGGGAACCACGATTACTTCGCTGTTAACCACCGTTGACACCAGCCTGTAGCTGTCGGATGGCCTCAACGGTAGCCAGGAATGATTTCTTAGTGGGGACTGCAAACCCAGTCCCCGCTAGGAATTCACTCCAGCAAACGCGACCTCCTTGGGAGGGGAAGTCCATGAGTCGCCGGAAGGGAGTTTCCAAATCCATAGCGACGACGCGTGGTCAGACCATGACCGAGTACGCGCTGATCCTCGTCACGATCGCTCTCGTGGCGGCATCCCTGGTCCAGAATGCGGGCACGATCGTCAACACGATAGTAAATCACGTGTGCACGCTGTTCTAGCCTGCCACGTGGCATTTCGAGAATTCATTATGACCGTAAGCTTGGTTCCGCTCCGGAAGAGCACTACTGGGAGTATTGATATCATAACAGCGACTAATCTTGGCTGGAATTTGCTAAAAAGGTCCACCGCCAGCCTCATTAATATTGGACCTACTATTAAGATGTACAAGGTGCTAGGGTGTGCAACTATTCTTTGGAAGATAGCCGGCCACGTGGCCGGAGGGGAGGGGTGATATGAGACGACCGATGGTATTCGTCTTGCTGGCCGGGTTGGCAGCGATGCTGGCCTCGGTAATGGTCTATTCCGCATTGAAGCGGAGAGAAGCCGAGGTCCAAAACGCCATGTCGCACAATGTCGAGGTAGTGGTGGCGGCATACGACCTCCCGCTCGGCACCAAGATCGACCTGGGCGAAGTGAAGTTGGCGCGCTGGTCAGCCGACAGTCTGCCCGAGGGTGCGTACACTGATCCGAAACAGGTTATTGGCAGCTACGTGAAGAACTCGTTGGTAGCCAACGAGCCGATCGTGCAGGCCAAGCTGTTCACCGGGGACAAGACGGCGGGCGTGATGCCGCTGTTGATTCCGTTCGGGATGCGCGCCGTATCGGTTCCGGTTGACGAAGTCAGCGATGTCGCCGGCTTCGTGCTGCCGCATACCCGGGTCGACGTGCTGGTCGCGACCAACGGGGAAGGTGGTGGCGACAAGGCGTTCTCGAAAGTAATTCTGCAGAACGTCGAAGTACTCGCGGTTGCGCAGGAAGTCGAGCAGAAGAAGGACGAGCCGGAGATTGTGAAAGTCGTCACGCTGCTGGTGACGCCGCAGGAGTCCGAGCGCCTGGCGCTGGCAAGTCACTCGGGAACGTTGCGCCTCGCGATGCGCAATTACAATGACAACAAGATCGTCCTGACCAGCGGCAGCGACGTCACGCAGATGCTGCGGGCGTACAGCCTGGCGCCCGACGTTCCGGTGATGGCGGTACAGCCTGAGCCGCATCACGTGGCCGTGGCGCCGCGCCCGAAGGCGGTCGAGATCGAAATTCTCCGCAACGGCAAATCGTCCGAGTCAGTTTCGTTTGTGAATGAAGCGGCGGCGGATTTTGACGGTTCGGGCAAATCAAGCGGCCATATCCGCAAGGCCGCGGTGAAAGCCGACGAAGACAGCGATGACACCGCGACGGGCGCCAGCGCCGATTCCACTGATTCAACCACGGTGGCCAGCGCTCCCGCACCCGACCATCACGACCTGACTGCGCCGATTACGGTTCCTGCCGCCGCATCGAACGCGATGGCGAATCACGTGCCGACGCCCAAAACGATCGACATACCCTAAAGCAAGCCACGAGGTACACGAGGTGAAGAAGATGAAATCAACACGAGGATGGAAACTGCTTCCGTGGCTAGTTGCAGCTTTCGGCATGCTCATGCTGCGGCCCGGCGTGCTGCTTGCCGACGAAGGCACGACCATGGCTCTCTCCCTGAATGCGGGTGAGAGTTACGTAATCAACAACGTCAGCCCCGGTGAGACCCCGGCAGTCGTCGTGGTAACAAATCCGCATGCGCTCGTGGTGCATAACGAGGAGCCGGGCAAGGTCGTACTTCTTGGCGCTGAGGCGGGCGAATGGACCGTCGCGGTCAAGACCACCGATGGCAGCACGGTCAAGTATGATGTGACGGTCAAGTCGGTCTCCAACATCAACGACATCAATCACCCTGGCACGAGTCCCGCGGCAATCTCTGGTACCGGCGCGAGCACGGGTACCGCGGCTCCGGTAGTGGCCAAGATGGATCCGGGCACAGGGCCGGTCGCATCGGCGTCGTCACCCGGATCGACTTCTTCATCGGCGTCAACTTCGTCAAGCTTTACGAGCACGACGGATACCGTGGCGTCCGCTTCGTCCAGCGCGCCTCCGCCTGTGACGACAGCGGCCGCGCCAGCAACGGCTCCAGCTCCGATCAGTCACTCGAGCTTCGATTTTTCTCCGTCGGTTCCGGCCGCTTCCTACGAGCCACCTGCGGCGCCGTCGAGTCAGGCGGCTCAGGCATCGCTGTCGAACGAGCGGTATCGGGTCGATCCGTCCGTCAGTCTGAATGGCGGCGAATTGCACTCGGGCGCGGTGTCAGGCGGACGTCATTATCTACCCGAAGACGGTGTGCAGTTGCAGACCGGAAGTTCGAGAATTATCGACTTTGCGACCAAACTGCGCCGCGTGTCGATCGCTGATACGACGGTCGCGGATATCCAGGTAATCAATCCGTTCCAGGTCAACCTCATTGGCCACAAGCCGGGCTTCACGACGCTTGCGGTTTGGGATCAATCCGGCACATACCAGGAGCGCCCGGTTCGAATCGATCCGAACGGCAAGCAGCAGGTGCTGCTCAACACGATGGTGGCGGAACTCGATCGCTCCGCGATTGAGAACCAGGGCACCAACCTGGCATTAGCGCTTAGCCATGCTGGAGTATCGCTAGTCAGCTTGCCCGGCTCAGTAGCAACTCCGTTTTCACCGGCCTCAAGCGTGACCTCGCCCTCCGGCGTGGTTTCGTCAGTGGGTCAAACGCTGGAACCGGGTGGAGCACTCACCGGAATGCTGCTGTCGCAAGGCCTCACTTATGGCGTAGCGGCAGGAAATAGCAACTACCAGTTGCAGGGATTTTTCCAGTACCTCGAGAACCACCAGCTCGCGAAGATTCTTGCGCAGCCGCATCTGCTGGCCAATTCCGGCGAAGAGGCAAAGTTTCTGTCAGGCGGCGAGATTCCAATCGTCATCGCGCAGGCTCTGAATACGTCGGTCGTCTTCAAGCAGTTCGGTACTTCGGTTGAATTCGTGCCGACCGTCGTCGGCCGCAATGATATCGAGCTGCTCGTGAAGCCCGAAGTATCGGAACCAGACTACGCGCACGGCGTACAGCTGTTCGGTTTCAGCGTGCCTGCCTTCGTGACTCGGCGCGCGGAGACGCTGGTGCAGATGAGGGATAATCAGACGCTGATCATCGCGGGCCTGATCCTGCATGAGAAGAAGACCCAGATCCAAAAGGTGCCGTACATGGGCGACATCCCTTATGTCGGCGGACTGTTCCGCACCACCAACTATTCGAACACTGAAACCGATTTGGTCATGAGTGTGACGCCGCAGATCGTGCAGCCGCTGCCCGATGGCGCCGCGGTCTACAATCCGACATCAGTGCCCGATTTGACGCGTGAGCAGATCGAGACCCGTCGTCTGGCGCAGCCCGACGTCACGAGGCCGAGATTCTAGTTCGGAGGGCGAGACATAGCCGAGTAATTAGTGCATGATATGGCACGGCATAGCTGAAGCAGGGAGAGTGTGAAGTGTCATCGCTCGGTAAAAAAAATGACGGAAGGCATGGCGGACTCAAAGTCCAATTGGTCGGCCAAAGCGACGAGCATCGGGTGGAAGTCCGGGACGCTTTGGCCGCCTTGGGCGATCCCCTGCTGCATATCAACGAGATCGAGCCGGATCCGGACGCCGCGACTGACCTCAATTTTGACGTCACGATGGTGGTGTTCAACGGCAACGACGAGTTATCTCTGAGTTATCTCAATACCCGGGCGGGACAAGAGCCCCGCCCGGCTCTGTTCGCGCTGCTGCACGATCGGTCTCCAGACCTAATGAAGCGTGTGCTCAGGGCGGGAGCGGACGAGCTCCTGTTCCTGCCGCTGGATCCCGGCGACGCCACCCGCGCGCTGCTCAAGATAAGTGAAACCCGCCGCCGCGAAGAAGTTCACGTCGGAGGAGGCACCATCGTTTCGATGGTGAGCTTGATAGGCGGCACTGGCGTGACGAGCCTCGCAGCGAACCTCGCGCTGGCGCTGCGCTACGCGTTCGACAAGCGGGTTGCGGTGGTCGATCTCGACCTGCAGACGGGCGGGATGTCGGTGTTCCTGAACCTCGAGCCCGAGCGCACGATCATGACGCTGACCGAGGGAACCCGAAAGCTCGATTCGATTCAACTCGAGTCGGCGCTCAGCAAGCATGCGTCGGGAATCTACCTGCTGGCGGCACCGAAGCGGATCGAGGACAGCGAGTTGGTCACCGACACGACGGTCGGTGCGACGCTCGAGCTGATGCGTCAACTGTTCGACTTCGTGATCGTGGATTGCGGCACGCATATCGACTCGAACACGGTCGCGGCGTGGGAGCGGTCGAGTCATTTGTTTTACGTGCTCGACCAGTCGATCGGCGCGGCGCGATGCGCGTGGAGATTCGTCGACCTGGTAGGACGGCTGGGCTTGCAGGGGATCGAACCCAATTTCATTCTGAGCCGCTTTGTGCCCGGTCATCCGATTACCGAAGATCAGCTGAGCCATACGCTGGCCAAGGGGATTCACACGCGGATTCCGCGCGATGAAAAAGTACTCGAGCGGGTGCAGTTGAGCGCGCAGGATTTGTGGCAGGTAGCGCCGAACTCGCCGCTGGCCAAGAGCATCGAGGACCTGGCACGACGGCTCGAAATCGGCAGCGAAATCCCTGACGCGGATTCGTCGAATTCTCTGGTTTCGCGCCTGTTGAACGTCATCGGCGCTCGCAATTGAGGTATAACCATGAAGCTCGTTGAGAGAATTTCGCAGCAGAACGCTGCAACCCCGGCGCCGTTTCAGCGTTCGCTGATGAGCAACGGTGGCGCCAAGCGGACCATCAAAGACACGCAGGCCGAGGGATTTCAACAGCTCAAACTCGCGGTCCACAATCGCCTGTTCGAGATGCTGGACGTTACCCGGCTGGAAAGTCTCGAGCCGGCGCTGGCGGCGCAGAAGGTCACCGAGGCCATCTCCGCGATTCTCGACGACGAGGGACGGCTGCTCACCGACACCGACAAGACTCACCTTATCGAAGAGATCAAAAACGAGCTGCTCGGACTCGGGCCGCTCGAGCCGCTTTTGTGGGACGATGAGATCACCGATATCCTGGTCAACGGACACAACCAGGTTTACGTCGAAAAGCGCGGTAAGCTCCACGCCACCGAGGTCAAGTTCCAGGACGATCAGCACTTGATGCTGATCATCGATCGGATCGTGTCGCAGGTCGGACGCCGGGTCGACGAAGCGTCGCCGATGGTTGATGCGCGTTTGCCCGACGGTTCGCGTATCAACGCGATCATTCCGCCGCTGGCGCTCGATGGGCCGTCGCTCTCGATTCGTCGATTCGGCCGCAAGCGCTACAACATCGACGACCTGGTCGAAAAGAAAACGGTGGTGCCGGAGATCGTCGAGTTCCTGCGCACGATCGTGCGGGCGCGCCTCAACATCCTGGTTTGCGGCGGCACCGGCTCGGGCAAAACCACCATGCTCAACTGCATGTCGTTGTTTATCCCGGCCGACGAGCGAATCGTGACGATCGAAGACTCGGCAGAATTGATGCTCCAGCAGCCGCACGTAGTCAGGCTCGAGACGCGGCCGGCGAACGTCGAAGGCAAGGGCGAAGTCAGTCAGCGCGACCTGGTGAAGAACACGCTGCGTATGCGGCCAGACCGCATCATCGTCGGAGAGGTCCGCGGCGGCGAAGTGTTCGACATGTTGCAGGCGATGTCGACCGGTCATGACGGCTCAATCGCCACCATCCACGCCAATACTCCCCGCGACAGCATGGGGCGCCTCGAGATGATGATGCTGCTGTCGGGTGTACAGATTCCGCAGCGCGCGATGCGCCAGCAGATCGCGTCGGCACTCAATATCATCGTTCACGTATCGCGTCTGTCAGACGGCTCGCGCAAAATACTGCGCATCTCCGAGATCAGCGGAATGGAAGGCGAGATGGTGATGATGCAGGATCTGTTCGAGTTCAAGCGCACCGGAATCGGGCCGGGCGGCGAAGTGCTCGGGCAGTTTCTCGCCACTGGAATCCGTTCAACTTATTCGCAGCGGCTCGAGGCTGCGGGATACAAACTCGACGGGAAAATCTTCCGCAACACCATCGGATAATACTATGGATTTTTTGCTGGCAAGCGGCATATTTGCGCTCGTCTTCATCGGCGTGCTGGTCTTTACCGCCAGTCGCGGCAGCGAAGTCGAGCAATCGCGCGAGGTGGCCCGGCGACTGACGCGCCCCGCTGACGAGATCGAGATCGACGTCTTGCGCAAGCAGCGACCGCAGGAGGGATCTCTGCTGGGCGCGCTGTATAAGCTGAACCTGCTGCGCAAACTCGAAGAGATGATGTGGCAGGCCGGCATGTACATGCGGGTCGGCGATATCCTGCTCATAATCGTGTTGGCGTTCGGCGCGGGTTTGTTCGGTGGCAATATTTTCTTCCACGATATCTGGTTCGCGCTGATCACCGCCGTGGTGACTGGCCTGCTGCCGCTATTCTACATTCAGTTTCGCAAGAAGCGGCGGTTGAAGGCCTTTGCAACCCAGTTACCGTTTGCCCTTGACCTGATCAAATCGTCGCTCGAAGCGGGCCATTCGCTGCAGCGCGCAATGCAGGTTCTGGTCAGTGAGTTCGCCGACCCGCTGGGCGGCGAGTTCCGCACGGTGCTCGAGCAAAATCGTATCGGACTGCCGTTGCCTCGCGCGCTCGAAGACATGCTCAAGCGAATTCCGGAGGATGATCTCCGCCTGCTGGTGGTCGCGGTGCGGGTCCAGACCGAAGTTGGATCGAGCCTCGCGCAGATTGTCGGGCGACTCTCTGAAATCGTTCGAATCAGGCAGCGCTTGCGGATGCAGATCCGGGCACTCACCGCGCAATCGCGCCTTGGCGGCATGGTCGTTGGCTGCCTGCCGCTCGTGGTGCTCTGCATATTCAGCTTGATTCAACCGGGCTACACGGATCAGCTGTTTTATACTCCGACCGGTCAGAAGATTTTGAAATTTGCGGTCGGATCGGACCTTCTCGCCCTGATCACCATCAGGCGGCTACTAAGGGTGAACTACTGATATGAGCCCATTCATGATTGGTATCGCGGTCTTCTTCCTGGCTGCCGGGGCATGCGTGGCATTGTATTTCGCCCTCACGCCGGAAAACCGGGTGGTCGACGAACGCATGGCGGATTTGGCGGTCCAGATGCGAGTCTCGCAGGGTGCGCTCGAAGGCGACAATCAGGACGACAACGTGCTCCGCATGCTGTTCAGATGGGCCGCCAAGCGCGTCCCGCCGCCGAACCTCGATACACCAACCGGTGAGAAGCTGCAGCAAACCCTGGCGCAAGCAGGTTTTCTCAAGTCCACCGCGCCGCAGACCTACCAGGTAGCGCGGGTACTGCTTGCAATCGGATGCGGCGTCCTGGGGCTGTTGTTCGGAGCCATCTTTCATCCGTCGACGGCTACTCCGCTGCTGCTCGGAATCGGCGGTGTCGGGATAGGAATTTTCGTACCCAGCTATTATTTGGGACGGCGCGCGCGCATCCGCCAGGCTGCCATCGCAAAGCAGCTCTCAGACGTGCTTGATCTGCTCGTGGTGTGCGTCGAAGCGGGCATGGGATTGTTCGAGGCGATTCGAATCGTGGGCACCGAGTGCGAACGTCACGGGCAGGAAATCGGCACCGAGTTGAACCTGGTCGCGACCGATATCTCAGCGGGCGCGAGCCTCGGACAGGCGTTGCGCGGGCTTGCCGACCGGACCGCGGTTGATGATATCAAGCCGCTCGCCGCAACCTTGATTCAGAGCGAACAGCTTGGCGCGCAGATCGGACCCGCATTGCGCTCCAGCTCCGACGCGTTGCGCATGCGTCGCCGGCTGCATGCTGAGGAAGACGCGCAGAAGGCATCGATCAAGATTCTGTTCCCGCTGGTTATCTTCGTACTGCCGGCGATGATCGCGGTTATCATCGGACCGGCAATGATCTCGGTCCTCCATACGCTCTCGCAGGGCTGATATCAGCCCGTCGTCAGAGGGCAATCCAAAATAGCCTCTCCCAGGGGGCCTCGGACCGGCGCGGCGCCGCGTCGATCCGGGGCCTGTACGTTTTTTCTGCGCGTTTCACGGGAGGTTGGCAGATACAGTTCCGCTCAAGCAAAAACGGCCGCGGATTGCTCCGCGGCCGCTCTATGAAACTCGACTGTCGCTGAGAATCCGATACTAGAGACTGAGGCGCTTCATCAGCCGATATAGCGTCGTCCGATCAACCCCGAGCGCGGTCGCCGCATCTACCCTGTTACCGCCTGCTGCTGCGAGCGCCGTCCTGATTCGCACCGCCGCAGCACGATCGAGGCTCTCCTGCAGCGTACCCTCGTCCTGACTCGCGGCGGGCGGCGCGGCATCTTGGGCGTGGTTCGAATTCATTTGCGATTCCAGCGTATTCGCGACAACCGCCGGATGGACTGCGGCCCCACGAGCGATGCCGGCGACCTGGACAAGGTCTTCATCGGACCCATCGTCGTCGAAGGCGAACGCCTCGGGCATCAGCGTCTCCTGCCCGCTCATCACAACCGCGCGCTCGATAACGTTTTCCAGCTCGCGCACGTTACCCGGCCATCGATGGGCGACCAGTGCCTCCTCAGCTTCCGGCGAAAGCATCAACGGCCGGCCTGCCTCGGTGGAATGAAAGGCGAGAAAATGACGCGCCAACGGCAGGATATCTTCCCGACGCTCGCGCAGAGGCGCGATGCGGAGCGGAATGACGCTCAGGCGAAAGTATAAGTCGGCGCGGAAGCGGCCTGCAGCGACTTCGTGGCGCAGCTTGCGATTGGTCGCGGTGACTATCCGGACGTCCACCTTGCGCGGTTTCGATCCGCCGACTCGCAGCACCTCGCCGTCCTCGAGGACGCGCAGCAACTTGGCCTGGAAGTCAGGGCCTGCCTCGCCGATCTCATCGAGGAACAGCGTGCCACCCGAGGCGCGCTCGAAGCATCCGGCGCGGTCGCGAATTGCGCCGGTGAACGATCCCTTTTCGTGGCCGAACAGCTCGCTCTCGACCACGCCGTCAGCCAGCGCCTTGCAATTGATGGCGAGGAACGGGCCGTCGGCACGATCGCTCCAGTAGTGAAGCATCCGCGCAACCAGCTCCTTGCCGGTGCCGGTTTCGCCATCGATCAATGCCGTCGTTCGTGACGGCGCTACCCGCCGAATCATCGAGACGAGCTGGCGGCTCTTGGGCGCTTCAGCAATGAAGCCCGCTGCGATGCTCGCGACGTCGAGCTGCTCGCGCAGCTTGCGGTTCTCGCGTTGCAGCGCGCTCATCTCGACCGCACGGCTCACCACCGCGTTCAACTCGTCGCTGTCGAACGGCTTGGTTAAGCAATCGAACGCGCCGCTGCGCAATGCTTCCTTGGCCGACTCGACGGCAGGCAGGGGCACACTCATGACCACCGCCATATCAGGGTCCTTGCTCTGCACCTTCTTCAGTAAGTCCATCCCATCCATCCCCGGCATCCTCATGTCTGCGATGATTACGTCTGTTCCCTGATGTTCAAGCACCTTGAGTGCGGCTTCGACAGTGGGACACGTTTCGCATTCGTAACCAGCCTGTGAAAGGACCTTCGCGGCGCTGCGTGCAACATGAAATTCATCATCGACGATCAAGACTCGCGCACTGTGCTGTCCGTTGCGCTTTTGCACGCCTAACCCCAACGGCCGCGTTTCCCTGCGGGGCAAACGCAGCTAAGTGTAGCATTCTCGCCCTCGCCAGTAGGCCTGTCAATAAGGGGTAAAAGATAAAGCTTTGTCTGGATTATTGTCGAAATAGGCGTTGCGAAGATGAAACGCGACGGGTTCGGGCGTAGCTAACCTTCAGTTTGAGCGAAGCTGGAAGCGGTCAGCGACTCTCTTAGGTGCAATAATGCCACAGCCCTGGATTTCCCCCGCAAAGAGGGGCGAACTTCGCTCCTTAGGCTAATTCGGAGAATTGTTCCGCGACGTAAGCGGTATCGGCAATAACCCAGGCGGCGAATTCAGGTATCCCAACGACGGCTCATCCTGGTAGTCGGCCTCGTCGCGAATCTGGCGGGCATTGTCGCGGGCTACACAGTCGCTCTGGTCTTGCCCATGGCAAGTGGTCGTCGCGGCGGCCAGCTCATCGCTGTCGGATGACGCGCAGCCGTACAATCCGGTTGCCGCTGCCAATATCGCGACGGCCAGGAGTCGATTCATCCTGATGCCAATCATGATCCCCGAGATAAGGTAGCAGATTATTTGATCGGGTCGATATGGCGCAGCCGCGTTTTGTAGAAAAAGCCCGCCAGGTAGTTACTCTTGTGGCGCACTGGAAGACGGACCTGGCTGCGATCGGTGAAGAAGCCGGCGAAGGGCTGGCAATCGCGGTTGTTCCGGCGCCACGAGAAGTCTTATTCCGCTGGTTTGAATGGAAACAAAGGCGCGCTCACAATTGTTATCGAGATAGCGCTCGGTGATTCGCGAAGAGGTAAAGACTAATGCTCAAACCGTCGACATTGATGTTGGCATCCGCACTACTGCTCGCGAGCGGCTGCGCTGCGGCTAACCAAAGAGCGGCGCTGCAGCAAAGCTGTGACAACGGCAACAAAGATGCTTGCCAGCAGATTGCTCAGAACGAAGGGCAGGCGACGTATTTTCCACCGCCGAACGTACGTGTATTTCCTGCCGGCCAAACGGCGGCGGGAGGTTTTAGCGGGGTCGGCGGAATCAGCGGAATCGGCGGGGTGAAATAGCTGACGGAGTCGGATCCGCTAACAGACCGCAACGTCGCCTCCAACCTGGAGGACGCTATCTGAAGGAATGGCTCCCCGGGCCGGATTCGAACCAGCGACATGACGGTTAACAGCCGTCCGCTCTACCGACTGAGCTACCGGGGAGTATTTCGATTTATATCCGCCGAGCCCGAACTACTCTCGATATACGCGGATCGTCGCGAGATCAAGCAGCGACATTATAACTGTAGATCGGGCGCATGAATCAATACGAATCGCGCAAGCCCTCGGTCAATGTGCGGTAGGAACCTTGGAACCCTGCAGCGTCCTGTCCTGCACTTCGCCCATTTTCTTAACGGTTTCGGCGACGAACTTCGCCGGCAGAACTCCCGCCAGGCCGGAAAAAACCGGGTCGGTGTTGAGCGAGGTATTGGCCTCGAGGATTCCCCATAGCGCGAAGCGAAGCCCGGCGCTGACAAAGACCGGGGCGCCGCTGGAAAATCCTGGCGCGCCGCCGCCGTCGAGATAGCTGAGCTGCTGCAAGCCTGCGCCGATCACTTCAGTATCGGCGGGCATGGGAACCGAGACGTGCCCGAAGCGCGCGAGTGCCTCGAAACGACGATGGCTGATGCCCACGGTCGCGGCAGTCAGGTAATACACCTGGGCTCCCGTTTCGGGGCGGGCGTACGGATCGTCGTTGCCCAGCAGCGAGCCCAGCGCGATTGGCGCGATGCTCGCGCCCTGCGGAGTCAGCGGAATCGCGGCCACGTCGGCCTTTTCTTCATTCGGATCGAGCACCCAGCGCCCCTCGGGCGGCAACGGCTCCTCGCGCATCGCGCCGGTCTTCGAGTCTTCGAGCGTGAGCAGCAGGCCGCCGCGCGGCTTGCCGTAGTCGTCGAGCAGGTTGTGATGCGCGGTCACCAGGTAGACGAACGAGCGTCCGGGGAATACCGAGCTTGGCACTGCGACGAAGAATGCGGTGCCGACCTGCACCGAGCGCGCGCCCGAGTGAGTCACGATGCCGGCGACGTTGCGCAGAGTTCCGGACGGGACCGTGCCGTTATCGTCGGCACGGGAAGTAGCCGGCGCGATTGCGAGAACGGACACGAGCGCGACGACGGCCGCCGCAATCGAGAATATGGCTTTTCTCATGCGATCAGATTTCATCCAGAGCTTGATTTGGGGATGGCCCGGCTCAGTTCGGCGCATAACGATAGCAGAAGAGCGCAGGTGTGGAAGAGGCTGGAGGCGCCGCGGAGTGAATCAAAAGCAGAGCGGCGCCGCCCGAGCTTTCCGCTCCGACCGCGCCGCCAATCAGCTAACTTTTTCGATCAAGCGCAATTCGTGATGCAGGATTCTACCAGCGATTGCGGTTTCCACCGCCGCCACCGCCTTCCCTGCCGCCACCACCACCGCCGCCACCGCGCCGGCGGTCTCCGCCTCCGCCACCGCCGCCGCCGCGCGGGCCGCCGGTGCTGGCGCGAGCCTCGTCAATCTTGATTCGTCGTCCCTTCAGGTCGGTGTCATTGAGAGTCTGGATTGCAGTGGCCGCATCAGCCGCCTCCGCCATCTCGACGAAACCGAAGCCGCGCGACTGTCCCGAGAATTTGTCGGAGACCACCACCGCGCTTTCGACTTTCCCAGCCTGTGCAAAGAGCTCCGCCAGGTCATCCTGCGTAACCGCGTAGGCGAGGTTGCCTACATACAACTTAGTGGGCATAAAAGCCCTCCTTACTTTTTGCCGGGAAGCTCCTAAACAGACGACCCTGCGGGGTGACCGGGATCCGTGAGAAAGGCGGCGTCCAAGGCATGTTAGATCCTAGAAATAAACATAGGCGGGAGGCAAATCTGAGTAAAGTCGGAACCGGGAATCGGGTCGGTCATGCCGGGCACGGCCATCTTTTTCTCGCCCGTTTGTCTGGTTCCCTCGCCCGTTGTCGGGAGAGGGTTAGGGTGAGGGACCTTCGTGCGGCGCCACCGTCTGTTGCGCTGCAGATGCGGAATCTTCGACAAATTCGGTCCCTCACCCGCCGCTCGAAGACGAGCGTCGGCATCTCCCGACAACGGGCGAGGCAAGAAAGGGGGAAAGACTGCTAAGTGAGTGGATGTGAATCCAGGAAATCGCGGACGTACTGATTGACCAGGTCGGGCTTTTCCTGCTGCACCCAATGACCCGAATCGGGGATGTATTTGATCTCGAAGGGTCCGGTGAACAGGCCTTCCATTCCGTAGGTCAGTTCCTTGCCGAGTGCGAAATCCTGCTCGCCCCAGACGAGAAGGGTCGGCGCTGAGATTTTGCGATCGATCCACGAGTTGGTGCCCGGACGGGCGATGAAGCCGGTGCGGAAGTTCGCGCGATAGTAGTTGATCGCGGCGGTAATCGAATAGGGATTGCGGAACGCGGCGCGAAAGTAGTCGAGGTCGGAGTCGGTGAAGACGTCCTTTTGAATCGTGCCGTTGCGCAGTGCGTTTATCAGCGCTTCGTAATTTCGGCGGCGAAACACCCACTCGGGAAGGCGGGGAATCTGAAAGAACAGCATGTACCAACTGCGAAGCATCTGGCGCGGATTGCGGCGCAGCGCACGGCTCATCCGCTCGAGATGCGGACAGTTCATTACGATGAGGCGATCGACGACGTCAGGACGCATCATGGCGGTCGCCCATGCGACGGCACCGCCCCAATCGTGGCCGACCACGGTGGCGCGCTTATGGCCGAGCGCCTCGATCAGATCGGCGACATCGCCCACCAGCTTGTCGAGCGTGTAGTTTGCGACCCCGACCGGCGCGTCGGATTCGCCGTAACCGCGCATCTCGGGTGCGACGCATTCGAAGCGATCGCACAGCGCGCGAATCTGATGGCGCCACGAGTACCAGCATTCGGGGAAGCCATGCAGCATGATGATCGGAGGACCGGCGCCGGCGCGAGCGACGTGCAAAGTGATTCTGCTCTTTAGTTTGATTTTTTCGAAGTGCCAGGGTTCGGGCATTTGAGCCTCAACGAAAAAGGCTGCGGCACTTTTCGCACCGCAGCCTTTTGACAATCACAGCAGGAGAGAAATCTAAGCGGCTACCTTGGTAGTGCCTTGCATCGCGGGCAGTTCGGGGTTGCAGATGTAGCGGATCTTCGGGAGCGTTACGTCTGCGGTGGTGAAGGTCGCGGAAATCGGGTTGTCGAGGCGTAGATAGTTGCCGGCGCCGAACGCGTTGTTGTCGAGCAGGACGATCCGCGGCTTGCCGCGCTCCGCTTTTGCAAACGTGAACTCGGGATCGACCTGCACCAGCACCAGTTTGCCGTCGTCCTTGTTACGGGCCAGGTGCATGCTCGCGATGTACTGGATGTCGCCGCCGGAGATCATGTCGCGATCGAGCAGCTCGCATTCGAGCACCGGCTTGCCGCCGGCATTGACACGCGCAACCACGCGATCGTGACGGAGGTCGAGCTTCACGTCGCCTGCGACCGTCGGATAACCCCATCGCGCCGCCAGCTCGCGTCGCGCGTCGTCATTGTCGCAGTAACTGCGCAACACGAACCCGCGCGGACGTACGCCAGTGCGGCCCGAGACGCGCACCTCGGCAATCGAGAACGCGCCGACCGGACTTTCGGGATAGGTGGTGACGCAGAAAATTGCGTACTCGGGAATCGACGGATGCATCGTGGCCGGCAGCAGGTTGTCGGCCGGGTCGTCATCGATCTCCATGTTGATGGTGAGGATTTTCGCGCCCTTCAAAGTCCACGGTTCGGTCTTGTAGCCGTTGATCGTCGGCACCGACTTGGCCCACGCAGCGACATCGAGCTTTCCGTAGCGCGGCGGCATCAGCGACCTCCTGCTGCAGCGGAAGCGGTATCGGCCGCACCCTGAAAATGAGGCATCACTTCCTTCGCGAACAGGCGCAGACTGTCGAGCACCTTTTGCTGCGGCACGGTCTCGAGCGCGTTCAGCAGGAAGTTCACGCGATCGACGCCGACCGCCTCCCACTTCTTCATCTCGCGCGTGATGCGCGCGGGATTTCCAATTGCGATACCCTCCGGCGCTCCGGACGCGTCGCCGGGCCCGGCCGCATCCTGACGCAGCGAAGGCAGCAGGCCGAGCGACGGGTACGACTTGCTCGGATACGCCTCGCGCGCGGCGAGTAGCTGCGCGGCGAGATAGTTGAAGGTGCCGGTGAGGCGCTTGCCGACCTTGACGCCCTCGGCGTCGTCTTCATGGCAATACAAAAAGTTCACGGTCGAAACCGCTTCGTTGACAACCTCGCCGACCGGAGTGCAGTTCTGGATGATCTTGCGATAGCGCTTGACCTTCTCGTCCTGCTCGGCGAATCCGCCGAAGGTCAGCCCGAGGCTGCCCATCCCGCGCTCGGCCGCGTCGATCTCGGTGCCCGGGCTGGTGACTGCGACCCACAGCGGCGGATGCGGTTTCTGATACGGCTTAGGCACGATTGTACGCTGAGGCATCGACCACGACCGGCCCTGATACGAGAAGCGCTCCTGCGTCCACATTTTCGGCAGGCAATGGACGAACTCGTCCCAGGTCTTCTTGGTCTCGTCGGGACTCGCGCGAAAGCCTGCGAGCTCGGTCCAGGTTGCAGATCGGCCGGTGCCGACGTCGAGGCGGCCGCCGGACAGAATGTCGAGCACCGCGGTCCGCTCGGCGATTTTTATTGGATGATTGAACTCGGGCACGCACACGACGATGCCGTGACCGACGCGCATTTTCCGGGTCTTCATCGCGCATGCGGTCAGAAACAACTCGGGCGCGGGGCAATGCGAATATTCTTCGAGGAAGTGATGCTCGACGGCCCACACAGAATCGAAGCCGAGAGAGTCGGCAAGCGCGACCTGCTCGAGGCAGTTGTCGTAAACGGTTTTTTCGGTTTCGCGCCCCCATGGTCGCGGTACCGAGATTTCATAGAAGAGGCCGAATTTCATAGCATTACCTCCATACCGATCGTTTAGCGCAATCGCGAAGAGATCGAAAGTCCCGCGAGAGGGGAAGGGCAAATCACTTTATTGAATGTGAAACCCTCCGCGGGTTTCACGCTTCCGCGGCAGGGGTGACCCCTGCACCCGGGGTCAATCGCAAAGTTGCGCGCAGCGCACTACTTTGCTCTCGGTCACATAAATCCGGTTCCCACTTCCAATTATACGAATGGGTTAGAGGCGTCTTAAATCTGGTTCCCCTTCCCGCTCGGGAAGGGTTAGGGGTTAGGTTCTTCTGCCCCATCAGCAGTTCTTCTGCGCCATCGACCAGCATGCAGCATAAATAGCCCTGTATATCGCTTGACACATGTTGATTCAGAGCGGTAGATGAAAGGCGAGGATCCCCGCATGAAACATCAACTAATCGACGTGGCCGAGCCCAATCTTCTCCGCGAGCAATTTCCCTACGACGCGGTGCCGCGAATCATCTTCGACGGCGAATTCGAAAAACCCGACCCTGCACCTGATTTTTTTATCACCGACACCACCTTCCGCGACGGCCAGCAGGCGCGTCCGCCGTACACCGCCGGGCAAATCGTCGCGATGTTCGACAAGCTGCATCGGCTCGGCGGTCCCAACGGCGTCATCCGGCAGACCGAGTTTTTCCTGTACTCGAAGACCGACCGCGACGCGGTTAATCGATGCCTTGCGCGCGGCTACGAGTTCCCCGAAGTCACCGGATGGATTCGCGCGGTCAAAGCCGACTTCAAGATCGTCAAGGAAATGGGGCTCCGCGAGACCGGGATTCTGACCTCGGCGTCCGACTATCACATTTTCAACAAGCTCAAGAAAACCCGGCGCGCGGCGATGGACGACTACCTGGAGATAGTGAACGCAGCGCTCGACGCGGGCCTCAAAATCCGATGCCATCTCGAGGATGCGACCCGCGCCGATTTCTACGGCTTCGTCGTGCCGTTCGTGTCGAAGCTGATGGAACTTGGCGAGGCGGCTGGACTGCCCGTCAAGATTCGCGTCTGCGACACGCTCGGATTCGGCGTGCCCTACCCGGGAGTCGCGCTGCCGCGCAGCGTGCCGAAGCTGATTTTGGGGCTGCGTCGCGAATGCGGCGTCCGGCCGGATCAACTGGAATGGCACGGGCACAATGACTTTCACAAGGTGCTCGCCAACGCGACTGCCGCATGGCTGTACGGATGCATGTACGCCAACGGAACGATTCTCGGCTACGGCGAGCGCACCGGAAATCCTCCGCTGGAAGGGTTGGTGATGGACTACGTGTCGCTGAAGGGCGACGCGAACGGAATGGATTTGTCGGTAATCACCGAAATCGCCGAGTACTTCGAGCGCGAAGCCGGCTACCGGATTCCCGCCAACTATCCGTTCGTCGGACGCGACTTCAACGTGACCCGCGCCGGGATTCATGCCGACGGGCTACTCAAGGACGAGGAAATCTACAACGTCTTCGACACCGCGAAGATACTAGGCCGGCCGCCTCGGGTCGCGGTCGATAAGACTTCGGGCGCGGCGGGTATCGCATGGTGGATCAATTCGTACTTCGGTCTCGCGCGCGTTGCGCAGGTCGAAAAACGCTCGCCGGAAGTGCTCGAGATCGCGAAGTGGGTCGACGCGCAGTATGACGACGGCCGCACCACGTCGATCTCGGATCAGGAGATGGAGGCGCAGGTGCGGCGTAATCTCCCGCGGTTGTTCGAGAGCGCCCGGCTGGCAGGATAGGTCAGATTCTGATCCAGGCGTGCGGGATTAGATCGGTGGTGTCGTAGCATCCGTCTTGAAGGCGGGCGCTGAAGGGGATGGACGGGTCTGCGTGACTGCCGGCGAACCATCGCAACGGCGCGATCACTTTCTTCTGCGGGTTGGGATCGAGCCATGCGCCCCACCATGAGAACGTCGAGTTCGCGATGATGTGCCCTTTGCATCGGGCCATCAGGAACAGATCTTCGACGGCGCTGAGCGCTTCGACGAAAACCACCGGGCGGCCGCGAAACCGATCCTTACACCACTCGATATCGTCGGAGAAAATAACGAAGGTCGTGTCGGAATCGAACTGCGCCATCGCGCGCTCGTAGTAATCGGTCACCGTCAAATCATCCCACCCGGGATCGCCGATGTAGTCGGTTCTGCGGACGTGGACCGAGCAGGTGCTGGCCGCCAGCAAATCGCCGAATTGTCGTGCGAGAAGCTGTGCGAGTGCATGATGCGGCGTGAAGTAGTGGCGCACCTCGTCCTGGCAGTGCGCGAAATATCGCTCCGACTGGAAGTAGCCTCTGAGTTCGGTGGGGCGATCGATCAGGATTTCTTCGTACGCGAAGGTGGACGGCATCCGCCACTGGAACTCCCGGATGAAGCGAGACTGCGGGATCGGAAATTCAAAGTGCCGTGCATACGGCCACGCGGGGAAGACGAACGAACAGCCATTGCGGTGCGCGATACCGATGGTCGCGGCGATCTGGAACAGCTGATTCCCGAGCCCGCCCATCTTGCCGACGGGAAAGGTGACGAATTTCGTGTCGTTGAATCGCGATCGCAGCCTTCGCGCAATCGGCGCGACGATAGGAAGCCGCGCGATTTTCGCGATGAGTCGTCTCAAGGCTGAGGGTGCGGTGGGTTCGAGTTGCGGGAGGTTCATTTTGGCGAATCATGCCGCGGAGGAATGGAGGTCGCGGCTCAGAACACAAATGCACGAATATCTATCAGCACATGGGCAAGCACGCAGGCCGGCAGACTTCTGCGCCACAGATAGAGCGCGACCAACAGCAGCAATATTGGCGCCTTTACCAGCATGCCATATGGTCCCCACACCGGCGCATGAACGAACACGTTAACCGTGAACGGCACCGATGCGCCTAAAAACTTGCTCCGGGTCAGTTCTTCGATTCGCTCCATCGCATAGCCGCGGAATCCGACCTCTTCAGCAATTCCATTCGCCAGCAGTCCAGACCAATTTAGCCATCTCGGCAATGACGCATACATGGTCGCCCCTAGCGTCAACTCCGCTGAGACGGCTGGTATTCTATCCGCGATCGAGAGCAGGCGTGGACTGACTAGGAGATAGGTTAGGAATATTGCTATCGCGGCCAGGAAGTCCCGCATTGACAGAGGGCCAACACCAATCGATCTGAGCGGTCTGCGTTCCCAATAGACGACTAACAACGGTAATACGATGATTACGATCAACTTGGATATCAAACCGATAGACTCCCATGCCGAAATCCAGGTCAGCCTCCAATCTGTCATAAGGAGGTGAAGGAAAGGTTCTCGATAGGGAGGTATAGGAAGAAGCAGGGCAATCGTCAGGCCTACGAAGGTAGCCGGACTCAGGGCATTGCTCCGGAGGTTCAATTTCATGCCGCGGAGGAATGGAGGTCGCGGCCCATGCGCTCGCGGCCGATCAGGATGACCACGGCGGCCAGGACCATCACGATTGCGGCGACGCCCGCGAGCGTCGCCGCGTAACCGAATCGCTCGGCCAGCAGTGCCTGGCTGACGGCCGCTCCCGAAGCCAGCAAGACGCCGATCTGGTACGCAAGTCCTGAAAAAAGGCCGCGAACTTCCGGCGGCGAGAGTTCGGTCAGATGCGCCGGGATGACGCCCCATGCACCCTGCACCATGAACTGCATCAGAAACGCGCCCAGCGTGAGCACCGCGACCGTCGAGGGATAGATCCACAGAGGAATGACGAGGCCGGCGCAGATCACCGCCGTCGCCATCGTGCGACGCCGTCCCCATCGGTCAGAAAAATAGCCGAAGGTCAGGCCGCCGAGCAGCGCGCCTACATTGTAGATAAGGGCGATCGTCGCGACGGTGCGGGTATCGAAGCCGCGGGTCTTTTCGAGGAAGGTCGGATACATGTCCTGGGTGCCATGCGAGACGAAATTCATCATGGTCATGAGTGCGCACAGGTAGATGAACAATTTCCAGTTGGCGCGAATCGCACGGCCAATCTGTGAGCGGTCGGGGCGCGTGCGCTGCCATGCCTGCGACTCTGGAACCTTGGTGCGGATGTAGATAGTCAGCAGCGCGGGCGCGCCGCCGAGGAAGAACATCGCGCGCCATCCGAAGTGTGGAAAGACGAAGAAGAACGCGGCCGCCGCGAGCAAATATCCTACCGCATACCCCTCTTGCAGAAGTCCTGAAAAGAATCCGCGCCATCGCGGCGCCACCGCTTCCATCGCGAGCGACGCGCCCACCCCCCATTCGCCGCCCATCCCGATTCCGTACAGCGCGCGCATCGCCAGGAACCATCCGTAGCTCGGCGCGAGGCCGCTCAACACTTCGACGATGGAATAAAAGATGACGTCGAGCATCAATGGGATGCGGCGGCCGTAGCGGTCGGCGAGCCAGCCGAAGATGAGCGCGCCGACGGGACGCAGCGCGAGGGTCGCGGTGATCGTGAACGCGATGTGAGAAATGGGGCGATGGAATTCGCGCGCGACCGCGGGCATCACGAAAATCAGGATGAAGAAATCGAAAGCGTCGAGCGCCCAACCGAGAAAGCTCGCGAGCAGAGTGTGCGCCGCCTCGACCGAAGTGATCGGACGAACCGGCTCGAGCGCGGGGGCAGGGGAGTCCATGGCGAGCAATGATTAGTCGAACCGCCGAGATTTGTCATTCTGATAAACGTGTCATCGCGACAAGGCGAGCAACGCGAGCTGCCCGAAAAAAGCGAACAAGGCGAGCTTCATGTGTCAGGATGACACAAGAAAAGAGGGCGGCGCGACCGACGCGATTGGCTCAGGCGGCTTCTTTGCGGCTGCCCAGCGTATTCTTTTCTATGGACCCGCAGCAGGTCCGCGAACAACTGTAAAGCCCTCAGAGTGACCCGCTACATCCGGGAGTTAGCAGTTTCGATTACGGTCGTCTATGATGTGCCGCCAACTGGTCCGAAATTCCGGTTGTGAAGGACGCGCTATGCCTGCGATACCGCTTAATTTGGGGGAATTGCTACTCGATCTGGAAAATCCGCGCATCAGCAAGGCAACGAATCAACGCGAGGTTCTTCAGAAGATCATCGAGGACCAGGACCTTAAACTGGTCGTCCTTGCCGAGAGTATCGTCGCTGATGGACTGAATCCGATGGATAGGTGGCTCGTCGTTAAGTCGCCTACTGATCGCGGCATGTTCATCGTCCTTGAGGGCAATCGCCGATTTGCCACGCTCAAGGTGCTTCAGAACCCGGCCGTAATGAACGACCTTGAGTAAGGTCGGCAGTCAAGAACAGGCTCGAAGAGTTATCAACACAATTCAACGCGAAGGCTGTTGAACCGATCGATTGCTTCGATATCGGCGAGCGATCGGCGGCCACGAGCTGGCTTAACCAACGCCATACCGGAGAAAACAGCGGGCGCGGCATCGTGAATTGGGGCGGAGTCGCTACGGCTCGATTTCGCGGACGCGACCCGGCCCTTCAAGCGTATGAACTGGTGCTAACTCATGGTGGCCTTTCTGAAGAAGAAAAAGCGACTGTGGAAGATAGTTTCCCAATCACAACTCTGGATCGACTTCTTTCGACGCCGGCAGTCCGTGCGAAGATCGGCGTGGAGATTGCCGACCAGAAGTTGAAAACCGATCTACCGCCTTCTGAGGTAATCAAGGTACTTCGTAAGATGGTGCTGGACCTTGCAAACGAGCTCATCAATGTAACCAAACTCAAAAGCAAAGCTCAGCAAATCGAATATGTCTCGAAGTTGGGTAAACATCTACCAGACCTCAAAAAGCGGTCTGGCGTACTCAAACCAGTGGACGGATTGGAAGCGAAAGACTTCGATACTGGCGCGGCCAAGAAGCCAAGACCAAAGCCCAAACCGCCCGAGCGTAAGACCCTGATCCCGCGCGACTGTTATCTCACCGTGTCGAATCCAAAAATAGCGGAGATCGTAAAGGAACTCCGACGGTTGCCACTTGTGGAATATCCGCACTCAATCGCGGTTCTGTTCCGAGTGTTTCTAGAGACATCGGTCGATCATTTTCTATCAGCAACCGGCGTACCACTGACTGTGAATGTGTCCACGAAGGGTGGAGTCCAAACCAAAGACAAATCACTTGATGCAAAGATGCGCGAGGCAATCGCCGAACTGGTAAAGAAAGGCGTTACTAAGAAGGACCTAGCTGGCGTCGAGAAGGGCATTAATGATCGGAACAGTCCTCTATATATCGATACTCTTCACCTCTACATCCACAACAGATTCTATTCCCCCACGGAACGTGAACTAAAGGTCGCGTGGGACAATGCGCAACTGTTTTTTGAAAACATTTGGAAATGAAATCGTCTGTCCCAATTGGCATCCCACGAAGACTGAGGCACTACTCAGCGCTCCGGTATCCGGGCGGAAAGGGCAAGCTCGCTCCCTACGTTAAGGCGCTTATCAAGACCAACAACCTGTTTGACGGCGAATACGCTGAACCGTACTGCGGCGGCGCTGCCGTGGCACTTGAACTCCTGTTTCACGAGTATGTCTCGCGGGTCCATATCAACGATATAAGCAAACCGGTTCACGCATTTTGGAAGAGCGTCCTGCATCACACCGACGAGCTATGTAGACTGATACGCGATACACCGCTGTCTGTTCGAGCATGGGACAAGCAAAAGCGCATATTCTCCAACGCAAAAGAGTTTAGCTTACTCGAGGTCGGCTTCGCGGCGTTCTTCCTGAACAGAACTAATCGATCCGGAGTTTTCAATGCGGGCATAATCGGTGGCCGTGACCAGTTAGGTCCTTGGAAAATCGACGCAAGGTTCAATCGAAAGGAGTTGGTGTTTCGCGTCGAATCGATCGCCAAAATGCGCGATCGAATCTGGCTCACACGGATGGATGCACTAAAATTTCTGAGGGCTAAAGCCGGTGACTGGACAGCGAAAACGCTGATCTATCTTGATCCGCCATACTATGAGAAGGGCCGTGAACTGTATTACGACTTTTATGAACCAACTGACCACGAGCGAATCCATCAGTTTCTGACCGGCACATTCAAGGCCATGAAATGGATAATTTCGTACGACAACGTTGAGCCGATCCGGAAGTTGTACAGAGGTCGCCAGCAGATCCAGTACTCTGTTGGCTACAGCACACGGTATGCGCGCCAAGGTCTTGAGGTCATGTTTTTTAGCGATGCGGTCCAGAAGAGTCCACTTACTAGCCCGATGAAATTGGTTTAAAGAAGCTTCCGCCGAGAGGGGGAAGTCAGGCTGCTTCTTTGCGGCTGCCTGCGTATTCCTTTCGATAGACGCGCAGCAGGGCCGCGAAAACCGACATGATTGCGGGCCCCAGAAACAGGCCGAGCGGGCCGTATGCTTCGAGGCCGCCGAGAATCCCCAGGAACAGCGCGATCGTCGGCAGGCCGGTGCCGTGCTTCATCGCCAGTGGCTTGATGAAGTTGTCGATGACTGCGAGCGCGATCGCGCACCATATAAGCAGGCCGACCGCCGCCGACCAGCTCACTGCGAAGCCTAGGTAGATCATCGCGGGAATCCAGACCAGCGCCGTGCCGCCGATTGGCATCAGGCCCGCGGCTGCCGACGCGATCGCGAGGAAGAGCCAGTACGGTACGCCGAAGATCAGCATCCCGATGCCGATCGAAACGCCCTGCAGCACCGCGGTCAGCATCAGGCCGCGCATCACCGACGACAGCGTGGTGCGCAGCGTGTCGAAAATCGCTTTCTTGTCATCCTCGTGCAGCGGGGTCAGATCGCGCAGGCTCTTGTAGTAGAAGTCGCCGTCGCGCAGCAGGTAGAAGAACGCGAGCAGCGCGATACCGAAGTCGACGACAAATCCGAGCACGTTCTTCGCGGCCTGGGTCGCATTCGCGGCGACGTAATTGCTGGTTAGTTGCGCCACCTGCAGGGTCAGCTTGGGCAGCTCTTCGTCGAGCTTGTAGCCACGCGCCTCCATTTTTTTCGCGACCCACGAGCCCACTTCGGTGTTGACCGCCCAGTCGTGCAGCCTGGTCACGCCCCCCGTGTTCACCATCACGGTGGCCTGCGTGTAGAGCGCCTGCGCTTCGACGACCAGGCGACCCGACGCCCAGATCGCGGGCAGGATGACGACCAGCGCGACCACGATGCTGATGATCGCGGTCGAGAGCGATCGCCGCTTGACATATTTCTCGACCTCGATCAGCGCCGGATGCGCCATGAAGGCGAGCAGAATTCCCCACGCCAGCGGAGTCAGGAACGGCAGCATCAGTTCGTACAGCTCGTAGGCCATCACGGCCAGAAAGCCGAAGAAAAAGAGCTGCACTAAGCGCTCGCGATCCATCTTTTGAGGCGTGGGCGATCCTCCGTGCGCGCGCGAATACTCGGCGCGAAATCCTAGCAGATTGGCGCGGTGGCGGTCGCCTACCGGCCCGCGGTAATCGCCCACGCGAATATTCGGTTGCCCGCCAGCGTGTAATCGGTTACCTTCAGCGTTTGCTTGATGTGTTTAATCAATACCCCTCGCCCGTGAAGGCACGTAGCTCAGTGGGAGAGCGCTTCCTTGACACGGAAGAGGTCGGCGGTTCAATCCCGCCCGTGCCTACCAGGTCCGTGCCCACAACCGCGTGCGCGATTTTCGCTCCGCCCCTTGCTCGTAATGATTAAATTCTTCGCTTGATGAGTTCCGAAGTAACCGTAACCCTCGGCCGCGAATCTCGCGTCGTGCCGGCAGGCACTATCGTTCGCGATGTGCTCAAGGACGTTCCGAGCCGCGACCTGGTTGCCGCGCGCGTCGACGGCAAAATCGTCGATCTAACGCGCAAGCTCGAGCATGACGCCACCGTAGAACCGGTGACTGCCGACTCGCCCGAGGGTCTCGACGTTATCCGTCACTCGACCGCTCATCTGATGGCGATGGCGGTGCAGTCGCTCTATCCCGGCACGCAGGTGACGATCGGCCCGGTCATCGAGGACGGTTTTTTCTACGACTTCGCGCCCGCCGCGCCATTCACGCTCGAGGACTTGCCCAAGATAGAAGCGAAGATGCGGGAGCTGTCGAAGGCCGACCTCAAAATCCATCGGACCGAAGTCCCGCGCGAAGAAGCGGTCCGCAAATTCTCGGAGATGGGCGAGAAATACAAGGTCGAGATAATCAACGAGGCCGAGGACCCGATTTCGATCTATAGCCAGGGCGACTGGATGGATCTTTGCCGCGGGCCGCACGTGCCCTCGACCCGCTACTTGAAGGCATTCAAGCTGACCAGCGTTGCGGGCGCGTACTGGCGCGGCGACGAGCACAACGCGATGCTCTCGCGAATCTACGGCACCGCGTTCGCCACCAAGGAAGCGCTCGACGAGCATCTGAAACTGGTCGAGCTCGCCCGTCAACGCGACCATCGCAAGCTCGGCCGCGAGATGGGCCTCTACATTTTCGATCCGATTTCGCCGGGATCGCCGTTCTACCTGCCCAAAGGCGTCATCATCTTTAATGAGTTGGTCGATTACATGCGGCGGCTATACCGGCGCTACGGCTACGACGAAGTGGTCACGCCGCTGATTTTCAAGAACGAAATGTTCAACACGTCGGGGCATTGGGAAAATTTCCGCGAGAATATGTTTCTCTCGCCGGATCCCGACAGCGACGAGCACTCGATCGACACCGGCCCCGACGGATGGCATCACGGGTACGGGCTGAAGCCTATGAATTGCCCCGGCCATACGTTCGTGTACCGCGCCGAGAAGCGATCGTATCGCGACCTCCCGCTGCGCTTCGCGGAGTTCAGCCGGCTGCATCGCGCGGAACGATCGGGCACGCTCCACGGCCTGATGCGAGTGCGCGCGATGTCGCAGGACGACGCGCACATCTTCTGCCGCGAAGATCAGATCGAAGACGAAATCGCGCTGAACCTCCAGATGGTGCGCGACGTTTATGGGGCGCTCGGCTTCGATCACGTCGAGTTCAAGCTCGCGACCATGCCGGATCAGCATCTCGGCACCGAAGAGCAATGGCGGATGAGCGAGGCGAAGCTCGCCAAGGCGATGAAGCGCAACGAGATCGCGTTCGAGATTAATCCGAAGGAAGGCGCGTTTTACGGCCCGAAAATCGAGATCTACGTCTCCGACGCGCTCAAGCGTAAATGGCAGGTCGCGACGATTCAGCTCGACTACAACGCGCCCGAGCGCTTCGACCTGACCTACACCAACAGCGCCGGCGTCGAGGAACGCCCCGTGATGATTCATCGCGCGATCCTCGGATCGCTCGAGCGCTTCATCGGCGTGCTGATCGAGCATACCGGCGGCGTGCTGCCGTTGTGGCTCGCGCCCGAGCAGGTGCGAGTGCTGTCGCTCAGTGAGAAAGTCGAGGACTATGCGAAAGAGATCGCCGACATCCTGAAGCGCGAGGGATTCCGCGCCCATGCCGACATCCGCAACGAGAAGCTCGGCTTCAAAGTCCGCGAAGCCGAGTTGGCGAAGGTGCCGTATATGGTAGTGGTCGGCGAGCGCGAGGCGGCCGATCGATCGGTGTCGTTGCGGCTGCTGCGGGGCGAAAAGAGTAATGCGATGCCGCTTGCGGCGTTGATCGAAAAATTAAAACAGGAGCCGATCCCGGCTTAGGAGTTCATCTGGCTATCGAGCCGGAGGAGGTGCTTTATCCGAAGAGATTTTAGAACCCCGCCGTCAAGGGAGCCCGCGATTCGAGTCAATAACCTGATTCGCGCGCAAGAGGTCCGTGTAATCGACGCCGACGGCAGCCAAGTCGGAATCCTGCCGCTGCGCGAGGCTATCAAAGTTGCGGAGAGCCGCGGGCTGGACCTGGTCGAGGTCTCGGCAACGGCCAACCCTCCGGTGTGCCGCGTCACCGACTTCGACAAGTACCGTTACGCGCAGAAGAAAAAGTCGCACGACTCCAAGAAGCACACCATCAGCATGATCAAGGAAGTGAAGATGGGATCGGCGACCGGGCAGCATGACGTCGACTTCAAAACTGCGCACATCAAGCGCTTTGTTGGAGAAGGTCATCGTGTTAAGCTCACCGTTTCGTTCCGGGGCCGCGCGATAACTCATCCCGAACTCGGACGGGCATTGATCGAGAGAATTATTGCGACGGTAACCGATATCGCGCAGGCGGAAGGCTCGCCACGGATGGAAGGACGCAACATGTCCGTGCTGCTGACGCCGCGTTAAACCCGAAAAGAGAAATTTCAGAAAAAGAAGCAAAGTGATGCCGAAAATCAGGACCAGTCGTACCGCCGCCAAGCGCTTCAAGGTCACCAAGACCGGCAAGGTCAAATTCAAGCACGCGTACGCCCGCCACATGTTCACGGCCAAGAACCCGAGCCAGAAGGCGCGGCTACGCCGGACCGGTATTCTGGGCAAAGCGGACGCGGAAAAAATTAAGCGAATGATGCCGTACGGCTGAGCAACACGATAAGCGCATAAACGCACGATAGATTTCACTGAAAAAAAGGACTGAACTCCGATGCCTCGCGCCAAAGGCGGACCCAAGACGCGCCGCCGTCATAAGCGTCAAATGAAACTTGCCTCCGGCTTTGTCGGCGGGCGCAAACTTTACCGCCAGGCCCGCTCGACCCTCGAGAAGGGCCTCACCTATGCGTATCGCGATCGCAAGGCCAAGAAGCGTGACTACCGCACGCTCTGGATCGCGCGCATCAACGCCCTCGCGCGCGAAAGCGGAATCTCGTACAGCGCCCTGATGAACGGGCTCAAGAAAGCCGGGGTCGAGGTCGATCGCAAGATGCTGGCGAAACTCGCGCAGGAGCGCGACGCATTGTTTACCGAGCTGGTGCGCACCGCTATCAGCGCGCTCGGCTCGAAAGCAGCTTAGAGCCGGGCGTTCGAAAGCGCCGCGCACCAGAAGACCATGTGGGTGATCGCCCACGTGGTTTTTTGTTTTCTTTTCAGTATCCATACAAGATTGCGACCAGGCTGATGTGTGGGGAAGACCGATGAAAGAACAACTCGAAGAAATCAGGCGCCGTGCGATGGCGGAACTTTCCGATGACGCCGGCGAAGCGCAAATCGACGCAGTGCGCGTGCGCGTGCTCGGCCGCTCCGGCGAGCTGACGGAAATCATGCGCGGGATGCGCGAGGTTCCAAACGCCGAGCGTCCCGCCATCGGCCAGCTCATCAATCAGATCAAACGCGAAGTCGAAGCGCGCATCGAGGCGCTGAGTGAAAAGCTCAAAGCCGAGTCACTGACCAAGTCGCTCAATGAGAAAAAAATCGACGTGACGCTGCCGGGGATGCGCATCGCGCGCGGGCACATTCATCCGATTATCGACATCCTCGAGCAAATGCTGCAAATTTTCGAGTCGATGGGCTTCGAAGTCGCGATGACCCAGGATATCGAGGACGACTTCCACAACTTTGCCGCGCTCAACTTCCCGCCGCATCATCCGGCGCGCGACATGCAGGACACCTTCTACGTCGACGGCGGGATGCTGCTGCGAACGCATACGTCGAACGGGCAGATTCGCGTGATGGAAAAACGCCGGCCGCCGCTGGCGGTGGTGTGTCCGGGGCGATGCTACCGGCGCGACGATCTGTCGGTGCGCGCCTCCCCGATGTTCACGCAGATCGAGGGCTTCATGGTCGACAAGCGCGGGCGTATCACGATGGCTCATCTCAAGGGCGTCCTGACGGAATTCGCGCGCACGTTTTTCGGCACCACCGCCGTGCGCTTCCGCTCCAGCTATTTTCCGTTCACCGAGCCGAGCGCCGAGCTCGACATGCATTGCCTGCTATGCGACGGCGCCGGATGCCCGGTCTGCAAGTATTCCGGATGGACCGAGGTGCTGGGCTGCGGAATGATTCACCCGAACGTGATGCGCGCGGTCGAGTACAATCCCGACGAGTTCCAGGGCTTCGCATTCGGCATGGGCGTCGAGCGCACCGGGCTGCTGAAGCTCGGCGTCGACGACATGCGCCTGTTCTTCGAGAACGACCTTCGCTTCCTGGGCCAGTTCCCGGCGCTCAGCGGAGGTGTGCGATGAAGCTGCCGCTCAGTTGGATGCGCGACTTCGTCAGCGTCGACGGGCCGGTCGAGGAAATATCGCGGCGCTTAAGTTTCGCGGGGCTGGTGGTCGAGAACGTCGAGAAGCTCACTCCGGGATTCGCGGGTGTGTTCGCGGCGCGCGTGGTCAACGTCGAGAAGCATCCCAACGCGGACCGGCTGAATCTCGTCGACGTGGATGCCGGCACGAAGGGCCAATTCAAAGTCGTGTGCGGCGCGCCCAACGTGAAGGCCGGCATGATCGCGCCGCTCGCCCTGGTTGGCGCGCATCTCGGCAAGGAGCCGCCGCTGGAGGCAGCCGTAATCCGCGGCGTGCAGTCGGAGGGCATGCTCTGTTCGGAGCGCGAGCTCGGACTCTCGCAGGATCACGCGGGCATTCTTGCGCTCGGCGCGGACGCGCCGCTCGGCGGCGAAGTGGCCGCGTATTTGCACCTCGACGACGTCGTGTTTGACGTCGAGATCACACCGAACCGGGGCGACTGCTTGTCGATTCTCGGCCTTGCGCGCGAGGTCGCCGCGCTGTTCGGCGGAAGATTGCGCGCGCCGCGGTTGCGCGCGGCGCATTCGGCGGGATCTTCCGACAGCGCGCAGTTTTCGATTTCGGTTGCGATCGATGCACCTGATCTGTGCCCCCGTTACACCGCGCTCGCGATGACTGGAATAAGGATCGGACCTTCGCCGGCGTGGCTGAGGCGCCGGCTCGAACTGTGCGGGATGCGCGCGCTCAACAACGTCGTCGACGTGACCAACTACGTCATGCTCGAGCTCGGCCAGCCCTTGCACGCGTTCGACTACGCTAAAATCGCGGGCGGCAAAATCGTCGTGCGCCGTGCGAGTGAGACGCGCGAATTCGTCACTCTCGACAATGTCATCCGCACGCTCGACCCGAACGATCTAATGATTGCCGACACCGACAAGCCGCTCGCGATCGCGGGCGTGATGGGCGGTCTCAACTCCGAGGTCAGCGACTCGACCACGACTATTCTGCTCGAGAGCGCATACTTCGAGCCGATGACCATCGCGCGCACGGCGCGGCGGCTCGGTTTACGCAGCGAGGCGAGCTACCGTTTCGAGCGCGGCATCGATCGCGCCGGACAGGTCGGCGCGCTGATTCGCGCCGCCGAATTGATCCGCAAAATCGCGCGCGCGCGCGAAGCCTCGTCGATCGCCGACTTCGAGCCGCGCAAAGCCGAGCAGCGCGAGATTGCGCTCGATCTCGGCGCGATGGAATCGTTGCTCGGCGCCTCGATTCCGCCCGGCGTCGCGCGCAGCCGTCTCAAAGCGATCGGCGCGCAAGTCAGCGCTCGCGGCAAAGGCGTGCTCGCGGTAGTGCCGCCCTCCTTCCGCTCCGACCTGGTCGAGCAGGCCGACCTGATCGAGGAAGTCGCACGGCTGGGCGGCCTCGAGGACATCCCCGCGCTCCTGCCTGCGCGGGTGAGTGCGCTTGTTCCGGTAAATCGCGAGCGCGAGTTCATCAAGGGCACCCGCGAGGTGATGCTTGGATGCGGCCTGACAGAAGCCGCGACCATCGCGTTTATCGCGCCCGCCGACAACGAGCGTTTTTCAGGAATTCTACCCGCGACCCGTCCGGTCAAAGTGACCAATCCGTTGTCGGCGGAACTAAGCGAGCTGCGCTTGAGCCTGATGCCGGGAATCGTCACCTCGCTCAGGTTCAATCTGAACCGCGAGGCGCGCGCCTTTCACGCCTTCGAGATCGGCAAGACCTTCCGCATGGACGGCGATATGGCGACCGAACAACTTCATATAGCGGCCGTCAGCTACGGACCGTACGCGCTGTCCGCGATTGGCGATCACAGCGTCGCCGCGGGATTCTTTACCATCAAGGGAATCCTCGAGACCTACTTCGACGCGATCGGCATCTCACCGCGCGTCGCATTCAAGGCGATCGAAGGCGTCGAGGCGCCATTCCTGCATCCCGGGCGCAGCGCTATCATCAGGTTGGATAATTCGCCAATCGGTTTAGTCGGCGAGCTGCATCCGGCTGAAGCGATGCGGCTTGATCTGAACGAACCGTGCGCGGTCTTTGAACTTGACTTGAGTAGTCTCATTGCCTATGGTTTCTCGCCGCG
The DNA here is from genome assembly GCA_963850125.1 of uncultured delta proteobacterium. Classification (GTDB taxonomy): domain Bacteria; phylum Desulfobacterota; class Binatia; order Binatales; family Binataceae; genus Binatus. The sequence goes on from CAWKKB010000012.1 coordinate 307,364, forward strand.
CAAAACTTTCCAGCCGCCGCCAAAATTTCCCGCTATCAGGCGCGACTTGGCGTTGGTGCTGGATCGGAATTTCCCGGCGGATATGGTACTCAGAACTGTTCGGGAATGTGGCGCGTCGCTGCTGGAGAGCGTCGAGGTGTTCGACGTGTACGAGGGGCCCGCGGTGGCGGCCGGAAAGAAGAGCGTTGCGCTGGCTTGTCGTTATCGTGCAAAGGATCGCACGCTGACCGATGAGGAGGTAAACCGCATTCACGCTGTGCTGGTCGAGCAGGCGCGGATGCGTTTGGGCGCGGAGTTGCGGCAGTAGAAGCGTGCCTAACGCGAGCGGGTGGGGATCGTTACGCCGCAGGGCATGACTAAAGCCGATCTTGTAGATCTGATCTACGAGCGGGTAGGCTCCTCGAAGAAGGAAGCCTGTGACGTGGTCGAAGCGGTGTTCGCGATCATCAGGGATTCGTTGCGCCAAGGTCAGAAAGTGAAAATTTCCGGCTTCGGCACCTTTCTCGTCAATCAGAAACATGCGCGCCGCGGGCGCAATCCGCAGACCGGCGAGGCGATCACCATCGATTCCCGCCGCGTGTTGTCCTTCAAGCCGAGCCAGGTCTTGAAGGAGCGGGTCAACAACGGCTCCAAGCCGGGGGAATGACGCCGATGCCGCGTCCGCGCCAGCCATCGGTTCGGCGGCGAAAGTCTGCCTCGCAAAAGCCATCCACGATCACCGCGATTCCCGAGCGAGGGCTGAAGATCGGCGAAGCGGCGCGCGCGCTGGGCGTCGAGACCTACGTGCTGCGCTTCTGGGAAACCCAGTTCGCGTTCCTGAAGCCCAAGCATAGCCGCACCAAGCATCGCTTCTACCAGGAAAAAGACCTCGACGTGCTGCGCCTGATCAAGCGCCTGCTGCACGACGAAGGCTTCACCATCGTCGGCGCCAACAAGCACATCAAGGAATTCGGCATCGACGCGCTGATGACCGGCAAACCGATCGCGAAGCCCGCACCCCCGTCCTCGGAGCGAGCATCGTCACCGTCGCCAGCAATCGACGGCCAAGCCCGTCGCGTACTGAATGAGGTACGTCGCGACCTGGAGTCGATCCACAAAATTTTAGAAGACTGATTCCGGTTTCCATCCTCAGAAGGGCAGGAAAGATCTCGGAGAGAACCACCGGTGATGCTCATTTGTCATATATGGACCCCGCCCGCGTGCAAGAGTGAGGAACGGCTGAGGGGGAACGGGTTGCGGTCATATATTCGGCCTGTTTGAATCGGGAGCATGAGTAGCGCCCGTGGCCATGATGGAAATCCGCGCGCCTGGGTCTCTGATCATCCTGCCGGCCTCGTGCTGATGGGCCCTGACAAATACCAGAGTGGGCAGACGCCGGTGCGACCGGTTCGCCATCAGATCGTATTCACCCTTCGCAACCATTGGTGGGGGGTTCCTGTGCTCAGCTACGCTCGTTGGTCGATGAGCAGTTTTCCCTCGCGCGCCCTCCTAACCACCGTTGGAGGGACGCGAGGGAAAACTGCGCGGTTGGGGGGAGGGGCGATAGCTCGAACCGCGGCTGAGCAGCGCCCACAGCACCCGCGCGTTATGGTTGGCGAGTGCGACCGCAGCCACGTTGGGACCGCGCTTGACGCAGAGCCGCGCAACCCACGCCGCGCGCGGATGAGCGCCGCGGCGATTGCGATAAAGCACCGCGCGCGCACCGTGGATCAGCAGCGTGCGCAGATAGCGATCGCCATGCTTACTGATGCCGAGCATCACGGTCTTGCCGCCGGAGGAGTGCTGGCGCGGAGTAAGCCCGAGATACGCGCTCAGCGCGCGGCCGCTTTTGAATTCGCGCGCATTGCCGACCATCGCGACCAGCGCGGTTGAGCTCAGCGGACCCACCCCGGGCATTTCCATCAGCCGCGCGCAACGCTCGTCGTCCCTGGCTGCGCACTCGATGCGCCTGGTGATCGCCGCGATGCGCTGTTCGAGTTCCCGCCATCCGCCGCTCAGCTCGAGCAGCACCTCGCCCATCGCGCCGCTCACCTCGTTGCGCTCCGGATCGGCCAGCGCTGCGGTCAACGCGGTGCGCAGTCCCTTCGCGCCCAGGCGCGCGATCACGCCGCGCTCGTGCAGCAGCGCGCGCAGCAAGTTGCCCTGCGCTATGCGCTGCTTCAGCAGTTGCGTACGCACCCGATGCAGCGCCAGCAGGTCCTGCTGGGCGATACTCTTAACCTCAACGTAACGCATCTGCGGACGGCGCACCGCTTCGCAGATAGCGTCGGCGTCGTTGCGGTCGTGCTTGTTGGGACCGGTGCGATACGGTTTAACCAGCGCCGGACTCATCAGCCGCACATCATGTCCGAGTTGGGCGATCGCGCGCGCCCAGTGATGCGCGCCGCCGCACGCCTCCATCCCCACCACGCACGGCTCGAACCCTTGTAGGAACTTGAGCAGCTGCGCTCGCCGCAATTGCTGGCGCATCATCACCTTGCCCCACCCATCGGCCGCGCTCAGCGCAAACACGCTCTTTGCCAGATCGATCCCGATCGTTGTAATTTTCATCACGGACCCTCCTCGCTTCGAATGAAACGTTAATCACTTCATTCTTGGCCCGTTTTACGAGGCCGCATATAAGCGGGCGAGGGTCCATCCCATCATCCTGACAAAGCGAGCATCGCGAGCGCAGAGAGAGTTCTCGGACAGCGGAGCGCAGTTGTTCGTCAGGATGACACAAAAATGCCAGTCGCTTTACCTGTTCATGATGAGCGAAGGCGGCTTGTCTGTAACTATTTATTCGGTGGCGCGTTCCTGCGGGGCCAGTTGCGCGCGCGCTGGCTTGCTTGCGGCCGCGGTGACTTCTGCGGTTGACGGCTGACGAATCAGTACGCCGAGCGGCGCCAGGTTCAGTTCGGTGGCGCATTCCTCGGTCGCGCGATGCGCAATGCTCGCCGCCTCGACCATCTTGACTGCGATACATACGCCGCCGGCCAAGGTTAGCGCGCCGAGCCCGAGCGCGATTTCAGGCAGTCCTGCTATTGCCACAACCGCCGCGCTGACCGCGCCTCCCGCCAGCGCCATCTTCGAGATTTGCGTGAACTTTATTCGCGCCAGCACGTGATTGGTGACTTTGCCCGCCTCGTGCTCTTCGTCTGCGGTCTTGAGCTCGATTCGGGTCCACGGATTCGGCCGTACTTCCAGGTCGTAGTCGTTCCAGCCGGCGTCGATCACTGCGCCATGGCCGCTGCGCGCGAACAGCTTCAGCATCTTGTCCATCAGGCGGTCGCGCGAGATGCTTTCGTTGTTCCAGTAGTCCAGCCGCACTGTGCGCCGGAGCCAGTTGATCGTCGGACGCTGGCGGACGCCGTCCGCGCCCGCGAGTCCGGTCTGGGCTTTCGCCCGCGTCTTGTAGCGCGTCATCGTTCGCACCATCGGCCCCGTGTAAGCAAGATACGCGATCAGAAGTCGCGCGGTGAAACTCTCGTGAGATTTTTCGAGCGGCGCGTGGAACGCATAGTAGAGCGACCAAATCGGTCCGAGCGCAAGCATCGCCGCGGCAGGAATCAGCGAGACGCCAAGCACGATCGACGCGACCATCGCGATCGCCGACAGCACGGTCCACTCGAGCGTCTGCGGCAGAACCTTGAGCAGCGTCAGGCCCGGATCGAACAGCGTCTGCGCGCCCGCAGTCGCCGTTTTCCAGAGCACGCGTTTGCGATTTCCGCCAGGAATAGTGCGCGCCAAACCCGGAATCGTGCCGCGCCATGCAATCTGGCCCATCAGGTTGAAGCGCTCGGGATATTTCGGATAGAGCATCGCCTCGGCGCGGCCGTAGCCACGCTGCTGCCCGTAGTATGCCTTCACCGTGTTGCGCCGGAAATGCCACACGAACGCGGCCGGCGAGAAGCCGAGCTTGAAACCCACGTCCAGCATCCGCCAGCAAATATCAACGTCGTCGCCCGCGGCCGTGAACTGCGGATCGAATCCGCCAATCTTTGCGAGCGCCGCCTTCGAGAAAACCATGTTGCAGCCCGCCAGATGCTCCGCGCGATCCTCGGCGACCAGCACGTGACACGGCGCGCCCGGCGACGCGGCGCAACTCGCTTCGATCCATCCGTCTTCATGCGGCGCGTAATTCGGTCCGCCGCATCCGTCGAAGTTGTTCTCGACGATCGATCGAACCATCAGCGTCAGCCAATGCGGATCGACGACGCAATCTGAATCGGTGTAGGCGATAAATTCCCCGCGCGCCGCATGCATCCCGACGTTGCGTGCGACGCTCAGGCCCTTGTTGGGCTGGCGGATAAGCCGAAACTCGGGAAAATCCATCGAGATGTCGGCGGTGGTGTCGCGCGAGCCGTCATCGACGATGACCACTTCGAAATTCGGATAGTCGAGGCGCCGCAGCGACTCGAGACACGGGCGCATCGTGCGCTCCGCGTTGTACGCGCAGATTACCACCGAGACCATCGGCATCTTTGCTGGCCGCGGCGGGCAGGTGCCGTTGAGGGTCACGAACGGCATCACGTCCGACGCGCGCATCATGCGCACGCCCAGCCAGTCGTGAGAAACCGGAGCAGGAACGGGAGGAGCAACCACGCCGGCCGCACCCGTGCCAAACGCCATTGCGACTGCTTCGTCCTGCCCCGGAGATGCGTCCTTGAATTCGATCACCACCGGCCGTGCTTCCGCGACGTTGTGCAAGGCCACCACGAAATCGCGAATCTCGACCGGCGCGAGGGCAGGAATTTCCGCGTAGAGAAAGTCTTCTTCCAGGATCGAAAGTGCGCGAGTTTCCGGCCGTACCTTTATTCCGACCATCGCCTCGGGCGCGCTCCCCTTGATGGTCTTGACGACGCCGCGGACCCGGCGCCGCGCGTTTTCGAGTCCGCCCGCGCGCAACGCGTCCTGGCCGATCTCGCAATCGAGGATGTAACCGGCCAGCGCAGGATGCCTTCCGAAGATATTTGCGGTATGCGCGATTCGCGAGACGACGGACTTCCATCCGCGCCGGCGCGTGAGCTCATCCGCCGTGATTCTCAATTCGAGCATCGCGACCAGTCCCGACTGCGCAGCGATGTCGAGGCAGGGCTGCGCCTGCACTTCGGTCAGGACCAGGCCGGTCGTATGCGAGGCCCTTAGATCGTCGAGCCGCTTTCGTAATTTGAGTTTCTGTCCAAAGTCGAGCGACGCGCCCACATCGATGAGGCGCATCGCCTTGAAAAAAAATTTCTGTCCTGCGCGAGAAAGGAACTTACCGTGTGAAGTTACTGGTTGAGCAGGTCCGGAGTTGGTAAGCATGGATTGGATGTCCTCTCGATGAGGACCTAATTGCCAGAGCCATGCCATCTGAAAGATCCAGCGGTTCCGCGGCTTTTTCGGTCAATGCCCGGCTCGCGCCAAACCAATTGGGATGTGCGCTGTACGATTTGCGCCTCGCGTCGCCTTGGGTCGGCGAGGAGTGAATTTCGCACGGTGCAAAATCAGGCGTATGCTCTCTTTATACACACGCTAGATTGGTTATTTTGCGAATGTTATACGTCAGTTGAAATAAATATTCTGGAATCCTCCCCGCTGGGTTTTACCAAATGAAACTATCGCTCGCTTGTGGATGCTGCAGACCGTCGAAGTCCAAGATGCACCGCCAAACAAACGACGCGCCTATCCAGGCTAACCCCGAAGAGCTGTACGCGATAAGGCAACAGCTCGCTGAAATTGAGCAATCACTATCCCGTCTGTTTGGCGAGACGATTTGGAGCCGCACGCCCGAGTGTATCCGGATTCGCGCTGAGGCAGCGGACCTGATCGATCGCCACTTCGACGGGATCGTCGCTCAGTGGGGAGAATCGATAGCCTACATCGTCCATGGGCACTCGAAGTACGACGAGAAAGGCCGCCCAGACAACATGGTCAATTCTCTCATCCGGTTCGTCGACCACCTGCGCGACCCCGACGACATTTGCACCTACGTTTACCTCCGCCGGCATTGCCAGGAGGGGATGCTCGCGCGGGCCAAGCCGTCTCAGTTCAACGTCATCCATATCGCTCTCAAGCAAATCATTCTCAATCACGTAAAATCCACTATGACCGGTCCCTCGATGGAACGGGTGCGCGATCTGATGGTCGCGGCAATCGACGAGCGGCGTCTGATGGTCTCGCAGTTCTACATCGAGTCGCGCGAACGGTTGATGCGCGAATCAGAAGAAAAGTATCGCAATACGATCGACCACGCGCCGGACCCAATGTATGAGATCGAGCCGCACACCTGGGTTGTGATGGGGCTGAATGCTGCAGCCTTGAAGCTGCATCAAATGGAGTGGGAGCACGAGCCCACCTCGTATGAGGGCGACGTCAATAAAGATGTGATCGGTCGTCCGGTCCCCGATTTGGTGCCGCCCGAGCTGAGGCAAAGCGTCGTCGATAGCCTCGAGCAAGTGTTGCGCGATGGCTCAGCGCAGACCCAGGAATTCCCGATCGGGCCGCTTTTCTTCGACGTAAACTCCGCGCTCATCACCTACGGCAAAAAGCAATTCATCCAGATGATCCTTCGCGACGTTACCCAGCGGCGCGAGATGCTCGATTCTCTGCTCAAGGCCGAGCGTCTGGCCGCGGCAGGCACCTTCGCGGCGGGCGTCGCGCACGAGGTGAATAATCCGCTCGCATCGATCTCGTCGCTGGTTCAATCGATCCTGACCGGCGAGAACGATCCCGAGCGGCGCACCACGATGCACACCATCCTGTCCCAAATCACGCGCATCTCGAGCACGCTCAAGGACCTGGTAAATTTTGCACGGCCCACCACCGCGCAACGCAAGCCGGTCGACGTCAACGGGCTCATCGCCGAAACGCTGCGGCTGATCACCTACAACAAGCGCTTCAGCGGAATCCGGGTTGATCCGATCCTGGCGCCCGATCTCCGTCGCGCGTTTGCCGACGACAACGAAATTCAGCAGGTGCTGCTCAATCTGCTCTTCAACGCCGCCGACGCTTCGCCCGCCGAGGGCGCCGTCATCAAGGTGATCACCGAGAATCAGAAGGTGGGGCAGGGCGCGGACAAATCACGCCGGGTGCTGATCAAGGTCGTGGACAACGGCATCGGAATTCCGCGCGAGCATCTGGAACGCGTGTTCGATCCATTTTTTACCACCAAGCCCGCGGGCGCCGGCGTCGGACTCGGGCTGTCGCTATGCCAACGCATGATCCTGTCCAACCAGGGCACGATTCGCGTCGACAGCGAAGTCGGCCGCGGCACCGCGGTCACGATCACGTTGGGAGCAGCAGCCGAAGAAACGGCGCGCGCGCAACAGGCCGCGGAAATGGCCGCATCCTGAAACCCGTTTCTATGAGCGACGCTCCTATGAACAACGACGCTTCATGGACCGCACAGGAACGGGGACCTTACCGGCTGCTGATCGTCGAAGACGAGCCGTTGATGCGCTCGATAATCGTGCAACTCGCGCGCAGCGAGGGTTACGAGGTGATGGAAGCGCCGGCGGCGGAAGTCGCGCTGCACATCTTCGAAAAAGAGAAAATCGATCTCGCGATTCTCGATCTTAACCTGACCAGCGGCGGCAGCGGACTCGACCTTCTGCGCAAGATGCGCGAACTCGATCCCGAGGTGATGGGCATAATCGTGACCGCTTACGCCAGCGTCGAGTCGGCGGTCGAGGCGCTGCACCAGGGCGCCTACGATTACATCACCAAGCCGTTCGCGAACGATCACCTGAAAAAGGTGATGCGCAACGCGCTTGAAGGCAAGGCGCTGTTCCGGGAAAATCGTTTCCTGCGCCAGGAACTTCGCGAGAAGTACCGCTTCGAAAGCATCATTGGCAAAAGCGACGCGATCGAAAGCACCTTCCGCGTGATGGAAAAAGTCGCGCGCACCGACTCGAGCGTGTTGATTACCGGCGAGTCCGGCACCGGCAAGGAGCTGGTCGCGCGCGCGATTCATTTCAGCTCCGAGCGCGCCAACAACCGCTTCCTGCCGATCAATTGCGGCGCGCTGCCCGAAAACCTGCTCGAGAGCGAACTGTTCGGCTACAAGCGCGGCGCATTCACGGGCGCCGGACAGGACAAAGTCGGACTGCTCAAGGCGGCAGACAAGGGCACCATCCTGCTCGACGAGATTGGCGAACTGCCGCTGGCGCTGCAGGTCAAGCTGCTGCGCGCGCTGCAGGAGCGCGAGGCTTACCCGCTCGGCGCCAACGATCCGGTGGCGTTCGACGTGCGCGTGCTGTGCGCCACCAATAAAAATCTCGAAGCCGAGGTCAAGGCCGGCCGCTTCCGCGAAGAACTGCTCTACCGAATCAACGTCATCAACATCAATCTGCCGGCGCTGCGCGAGCGCCAGGACGACATCCCGCTGCTCGCCAATCATTTTCTGCGCAAGTATGAAAAATCGCTGTCGCGCACCGCGATGCGCTTTTCAAAGGGTGCGATGCGCCTGATGCTGAACTATGCGTGGCCGGGCAACGTCCGCGAGCTCGAGAATACGGTCGAGCGCGCCGCGATTCTCGCAGAAACCGACGTTATCCATTCGCACGACCTGCCAGACAAGCTGCGCAGCACGTCGCCCGTGATGGCGAGTATCGAGAACACCGGGATGACGCTCGAGGAGCTCGAGCGCGAGCATATCAAGCGGGTGCTGGACAAGGTCGAAAACGACAAGGTCAAGGCGGCCCAAGTGCTCGGGATTCACCTTTCGACGCTCTATCGCAAGGTCCAGCGCTACCATCTGGACGACGGCGCGCCGGTGCATCAGGAGCCCGCGCGCTCGGCGTAAGCGTCGGGAATAGACGTGGCAATCCGGTAGTCAAGGATATAGACTTTCTATAGGGATGGCCGCCTGTCGGCTGGCCCGGAGAAAAATATGGATCTCTTTGCGCCAACTCATCTGCTGATCATTTTACTGATCATCCTGGTCATCTTCGGGCCCAGCAAGCTCGGCGATGTAGGCGGCGCGATGGGCAAAGCGATCCGCGACTTCAAGCGCGCGATGAACGAGCCCGACGACGCAGCCAAGACAGTTGCAAAGCCCGACGAAGCTAAGGCGGCAGAAGCCCCCAAACCCGACAAAGTGTCCTGATCCGCGCCCGCTCTCCTAAGCGCCTCTGCAGCGGTTCTTCTCCCGTTGAGACGGCTCTCTTCATCGTCATGCGCTGCACTGAACACCTTCTGAGATTCGGCGATTCCGAGCAGTTCGCACCCGCATAATTTGCGCCGAAAAATTTCTCTCGTAGTCCGTGTCATTCTAGAGCGGAAGCTGCTGTAGCGAAGAATCCCGGATTTCTTCATTGCATCGCGACCGACGCCAGCAAACCTAACCCCTTCTCTCGAAGGAAGGGGAACAAACGCGTTGAAAAGGGATTTCTATGAAACGATACATTCTCACTGGTACACCTGGATGCGGCAAAACCTCGATCATTCGATCGTTGGAAGTCGCGGGTTACGCGGTGGTCGAAGAGGCTGCGACCGACATCATCGCATTGCGGCACGCGCAGGGTATCGCGGAAGCGTGGCGGCAACCTTCTTTCATCGATGACATCGTGAATTTGCAGAAGCAGCGCCAGATGCGGAGCGCCGACGTTGCAGGAGTGCTGTTCCATGACCGATCGCCCGTCTGCACGTACGCGCTCAGCGTATGGCTCGGCTTTCCCATCTCGATAACTCTGGCCGATGAGATGGAACGAATATCGAAAGCGCAGATCTATCAGAAGCAGGTGTTCTTCATCGAGAACCTGGGATTCTGCGAGCCTTCAGCGGCAAGAAAGATCAGCTTTGAGGACTCCCTGAAATTTGAAAAAGTTCACGAAGAGACCTACCGCTCCTTCGGCTACGAATGCATTAGAATCGCGCCGTTAGAGCTGGCGGGACGGGTCGATCAAATCAAGCGCTATGTCCTGGCGGCTGCCTAGTTACGCGGCGGGCGCGCCGGCCACCGGCATCTGAAAACCGGATCGCGCAAGGTAGCGGGCCGGGAAGCGTCCGTTGAAGACAAATCCCATCACCAGCAATGCCGTCGGTATCGCAAAACTCAGTACCGGCTTGGCTAGGTTGCCGCCGACGATAACCCCGATTACTGCGAAGCCGATGTTGACGGTCATCAGTCCGCACCAGACCAGCGTCATCAGTAGATTGAGCCGGACGAAAACCGGATGCTCCCAGAATTCGGGCGGCGCATTTTCGCGGGCGTAGGCTGTCGTGAAGGGACGGCCTACCAGGACCGAGCTCCACGCGGCGAGCGCGAAGCATGACCAGATGAAGACCGCGCTGTAGACCGGGAACATCGTCGAGCGCATGCCGATCATCAGGACGGCGCCGGCCACGAATATAGCCAGCGTGGTCCAGTCGATGAGTTTGATCGAGATGCCGCGCCGGACCAGGACTGCCAGATATACCAGGCAGAGAATCAGGCCGCCTCCCGTCGCAACGCGCCAATGATTGAAGCCGGAGGCGAAGCCGAAGACGATCCAGGGCAGGAAGCCTACGATGCCGGTTGGAATTCCGGACTCTCTTTTCTGTTCCGCCACGCTCCTGCCTTTAGTTCCCCAGACTACACATCGGACCTCAGATTAGATACCGGGTCGCGATGCGGCCCATCTTGATAGGTACTCTTTCCGCCGCTTCTAGGTACTTTTCCCCATTGATCTAGGTGATTTTCCGATTCACCTTCCCGCGTTTTTGCTGCAACGTGGGATGGCAATTGGCGCGCATAGCTCGCAGAGAAAATTGGTTGCGCAGCGAAGCCTGCCAGGCATCGAAAAAAGGCGATTGTTGAATCTGGCAAATAATGGTCACCCACACATCGCATCCGTTCCGCCGGACGCCAGGGTCGGAATCGGCTCGAGAGTGCCGGCGGCGCAATGGGAGCAGGGCCTGCACATGGAGGCGCTGGCCAATCTCGCGCACGAACTTCGCTCGCCGGTGCAGGCGATTCTCGGCTATCTCGATATCCTGCGCGAGGAACTGAGCGAGGAATTGGGCGATCGCCATACGCAGATACTCGAACGCCTGAATGCCAACGCGCATGACCTGGCGCAAACGGTCGAAAACGTGATGGATTTTTCAGTCGCGGACGCGATGGCGGAGGCGTCGGAGGAGGAGGAAATCGGTCCGCAGGATCTGATTGAAGACCTTGCACCGGCGCTCCAGGCTGCCAATGACTCCAAGGGCCTGGAAATCAGATTCGATCTGGAGCGCGCCCCCGCTGTCTTCAGGGCGCGGCGACGGCCGATCAGGGCGATTCTGCTCAACCTCGCGATCAACGCAATCAAGTTTACCGATCGAGGCAACGTCACGATTGCGATCCGCCTCGCCGAATCAGGCAAGAACGGTAATGCGGTCGAACTGGAAGTCCGCGACACCGGACCCGGTATCGATGCGATGCTGGTGGCGCAGGCGTTCGAGCGATGTGCCCAGCTTTCGCACACGAGTATCCGCACTCACCGCGGAATGGGGCTGGGCCTGGCAGTCGTTCAGCGCAATGTGGAAGCGATCGGCGCGAAAATTACCGTCAAGAGTGAATCGCCGCAGGGCTCGTCCTTCCTCGTCATCGTCCCGATCGTGAATCCCCTCGGGTAACCGCACCCCGTGACGTATCCTGAGCGCGACACTAAGGTGCAGGGGTTACCCCTGCCCAGGAAGCGTGAAACCCACGGCGGGTTTCACATTGAATCAAGTTGCGTGACTAGCGGTAGTGACGCATCAGGCCGACCACAACGCCGCGAATCGCCAGGTCGCCTTCGCCGACCATGATCGGTTGCATCGCGGAGTTCGCCGGCTGCAATCGTATCTGCCCGCTCGACTCCCGGTAGAACTTCTTGACGGTTGCCTCGTTGCCGATCAGCGCGACCACCGTCTCGCCGTTGTCGGCGCTGTCGCGGCCTTCGACGATTATGTAATCACCGTCGCGGATGCCGTCTTCAATCATCGAGTCGCCCTTTACTCGCAGGCAAAACGTATTGTCGCGGCGGATGAAGTCGTCGGGCACGCTGATCGTTTCGCTGTTCTCGACCGCCTCGATCGGAGCGCCCGCCGCAACCGTGCCGAGCAACCGGATCGTCCTGGGCGCGTCACGCTTCTCCGACGCCGCGACTTCGAGCGCTCTGCTATGATTGTGTTGCCGCTTGATGAAGCCTTTTTGCTCGAGGTTGTGCAGATGCTTATGCACGGTGGCGAGCGACGACAATCCGAAGTATTGGCCGACCTCGGCCAGCGTGGGTGCGTAGCCGTGTTCGCTGATATAGTCGTTCAAGTAGTCGATCAGCTGCTTTTGCCGCTTGGTGAGCGTCGCCATGCGCATCTCCCCTGGTTATTCTTGACGGTTAATGATGGCGAAAATCAGGCGAAGATGCAAGCGTTTGAGCCTCGACGTGAGGGTGACGGTTTCCCTGTCTCGACCCAGCGCATAGTCTCAAATACGGCCTCAATCCGATGGCGAAACTGCGAATACAATTTGAAAACGGCGACCCCGAAAAAGTGATCGAGTTCGACCCTGCCAAAGCGCCGTTTCATCACGACGGAAAGCCGGGCTCGATCCTCGACGTGATGCTGGGGCACGGCATCCATCTCGAGCACGCATGCGGCGGCAATTGCGCGTGCACGACCTGCCACGTGGTCGTCAAGCAGGGATTCAACAAGCTCGGAGAGGCCAGCGAACAGGAGGAGGACCTGCTCGACAAGGCGCCGGGGCTGACGCCGACGTCGCGGCTGGGATGCCAGGCCGTCATCCAGGATCCCAACGCGGAGATTGTCGTCGTAGTTCCGCGCTACACGATTAACCAGGTCAGCGAGGCAGCCGAGGAATGACGCCGGAACCATCTCCCGCGGGTGCAGGCAAGCGCTCGACGCTGAATGCGCGCGTCGAGCGAATTTTCGATCATGCGACTGACACCCGTTCGCTTTTTCTCTCGCTCACCAGCGGCAAGCATTTGCGATTTGTCCCCGGCCAGTTCATCTCGATTACGATTCCGCTCGGAGACGAAACGCGATCGCGTCCTTACTCGATCGCATCGGAGCCCGAAGACCGCGGCCCGTTCGAGATTTGTTTCAATCGGGTGGAAGGCGGACGCGGCGTCGAGTGGCTGTTCGAGCGGCAGGTGGGAGACACGATCGATTTCAGCGGGCCGTTCGGGACTTTCACGCTCGATCGCGCGCCTGAGGCGGAAGCAGGCTTTATCGCGGAGGGCACGGCGATCGCACCGATTCGGCCGATGCTGAAGCGGGCGCTCGCATCGTCGTCGCCGTCGAAGATTCATTTGATTTACGCGGCGCCGGATCGTGAGCATATTCTCTACGCCGCCGACCTCGACCAACTCGCGCTGAGCGCCCCGAATTTTTCTTACGAGACCGTGATCGTGCCTGCGGACAGAATTTACGATCGCCTGTTCGAACTGGCAGAGGCGCGATGGATCACTGGCGACGCCGATCGCACGCGCCACTTCTATATCTGTGGCGTCGGCAAGGGCGTGATTCGGCTGCGCGACCTCCTGCGAGGCGCAGGCTATGAGCGACGAGCGGTGCACTACGAGCAGTGGTGACCGTCGGCGTTACTTCGCTAACGCCTTGCGCAGGGCCTCCGCGGACTCGTCGATCGCCAGCTTGCCCTTGTCGAGCACCTCATACATCGAAAAGAATCCGTGAATCATTCCTTCGTAGCGGGTGACTGTCACAGGAACGCCGGCGGCGCGCAGCTTCTCGCCGTAGGTCTCGCCTTCATCGCGCAAGGGATCGAATTCCGCCGTGATTATCAGCGCGGGCGGCAATCCCTTGAAGCTCTTCGCCAGCGCGGGAGCGACCCGCGGATCTTTACGGTCGGCGGCACTGCGCAGGTAATGCCTCCAGAAATAAATCACGTCGTCCTTGGTCAGAAAGTACTCGGTGAAAGTTTTGTGTGAGTAAGTGTCGAGCTCGGCCTCAGTCGCGGGATAGATGAGCAGCTGGAACGCGATCTTCGGGCCGCCTGCGTCTCGCGCGAGTTGCGAGATTACTGCGGACAGGTTTCCGCCCGCGCTGTCACCGCCGACCGCGAGCCGGTTCGCATCGGCGTTCAGCTCTTTGGCATGCGCGGCTACCCACTGCGTCGCGGCAAAGCAATCTTCGACGCCGGCGGGAAATTTATTCTCGGGCGCGAGCCGGTAGTCGACCGACACCGTTACGCATCCGGCCTTGTTGGTGAGTGCGCGGCATGGCCCGTCATGCGTGTCGAGGCCGCAGATCACCCATCCGCCGCCGTGGAAAAACACGAGCACCGGAAACGGGCCGGAGCCCTCGGGAGTATAGATTCGAATCGGAATTTCGCCGGCCGGACCCGGAATTTTGCGATCCTCAACCTCGGCGACCTTGTCAGCTCGCTCGGGCGGCACTCTGAACATGCCGGCGGACAAGCGGCGCGCGTCAGCCGGCTCGAGCGTATGCAACCTGGGTCCATTGGCGGCGGCCATTTGATCCATCAGGGCCTTTGCTTGCGGGTCGAGCGGCATAGTGTTCCCTCCGAATAAAAGATCGTCGCGGTCATTCGCCGGACGCTGGTCGAATCCTTCTTAGACCGGAACGGTCTCCGCCGACAAGCGCGAAGAGCTATGGCGCGAAGCTGGAAAGGAGGCTGATTGCGCCGGGATGCCCGTCGATTCGGACGCCGCGCGCAACCGCACCCTCGCGCTCGAGTCGTCGTGCCGCGCCTTCGACCAGCATCGGATTGATCGCGAGGAGCCGTGCGATCCCGCGCTCGCTTCCAAATCCTGCGGTCTCGAAATATTTCGTAACGACTACGTACGCCGCCTCTTTCCGTGTGAGCTTGCGGGCATCCGCAATCGCGTCGGGCCATCGATGCTCCATCGTGTCCCACACGTAGCTGAATGGGTCGGCGCGCTCGTCCACTTTGAGCGCGAGAAATTTCTCCTGCAGCTCGGCCATCGCACGATCGAAAACCGCCCGCCGCGACGGTTGTGCGTAGCCGCTCGACAGCTTCAGCACGCGAGTCTCGGCCGGTCCGCGTTTGGTGAGCGCGTCCATCACCAGTTTGCCGCAATTCGACAGTCCGCCGCGCAGGTACAGCTTGCGGTATCCGCCGGGCTCGATGCGCAGCCTGAGAAATGCGCCGAGCATCTCGCGCGCGATGAAGCTCGGGCGTCGCGCGATCACTTTGCCGTAGTAAACGGCGCGGCGCTGCGGCAACGAATCCTTGATTCGCCACGTCATCCCGATCGCGTAGTCGTGCTGGATATGCTCCGGCATCGAGGGTTCGCGTGTTCCCGCAATAGCCTCGCGCAGGCACGGCACGCCCATCCCGGCTGTGAACCCAGTACAGAATCCAACTTCGTCAATAAATTTGAGCGCACTCTTCTCGCCGGTCACCCGCCGCGACGCGAGCCGCCTGAAGTGATGGTCGCGATGACGCTCAAGCGCGTCGAGGATATAGCTCATGCGGCCCGATGGTAGCGTCCAAGCTGAGGCAGGGTAAACCTCGTGGGCTACGGCGTGATGGTGAAGGACCGAGAGCAAAGTAGCGTCCTCGCAACTTTGCGATTGACGCTGGGTGCTGGGGTCACCCCTGCCGCCCCGCGCGCAGCGGTCCTGAATCTCCCGCCCGAACTTATTTTGGAATTCCCTCGACGCAGTCCGCAAAGATCCTGCGGTAGTTGGTCTTCACCGCGAGTCCGCGCGTGATTCCTTCCAGACCGACCAGCGCGCGAATCAGAAACACGCTGTGGGCGGGCGATTTGTAGAGCCGATTCACCAGCGCGAGCTCGCCGACCGTCGCCGCCTTGCCGACAGTATCGTATTCGAGTGGATCGACGGCGTGATTGACCCGCATCGGCTCGAACAGGATGTGGATGATTCGGACCATTGGCGCCGCGTCCTGGTCGCGATCGAGGTATCCCAGCTTGACCATCGCAGCCGCGAGCGACTTGTCGTCGCCGCTCAGAATCGCGCGCGCTACCTGCACGTTGGCCTTACGCACCGGCTCCGGGAAACGGCGAATAGAACCGAAGTCGAGCACGCCCAGGCGCGGATGATGGCTCACTAGGTAGTTGCCTGGATGAAAATCGGTGTGCAGCATTCCGAATTCGAGGATCTGCCGCCAGGCGAACTCGTGAATCTTGATCGCGACCCATTCGCGCAGCTCGGCGTCGACCTCGGGCCCCATTACGTCCGCCAGCGGATAGCCGTCGACGTACGTCATCGTCAGCACGCGGCGCGAACTCAGGTCCTTGATGACGCGCGGGATCATGATTTCTGTATCCGCGCCGAGACGCCGGCCGAACTCCGTCATGTTGCGCGCCTCATTCACGTAGTCGAGCTCTTCGCGCAGGCGCTGCTCGAGTTCCTTGTAGACTCCGGCGGTGTCGATTTGCTGCCGCATCACATCGTGGCCGAGCGCCTGCAATGTCCGCAGCAGCAGCTTGAGATTCTGCAGATCCTGCTCGACGGTATCCTCGACGCCCGGATACTGAATCTTGACCGCAACGTCGACGCCGTCGCGCGTGACCGCACGATGCACCTGTCCGAGCGATGCGGCGGCAAACGCGGTCTGGTCGAAGCTCCTGAAGATCGCTTCGGGCCGCTTGCCAATCTCCTTGCGAATCTGTTCCGAGATAGTCGTGTAACTCATCGGCGGCACGCTCGATTGAGTCGCGCGCAGGACGTCGAGCGCCTCGCCCGGCAGCAGGTCCTTGCGAATCGAAAGCATCTGGATGAGCTTCATGAACGCGCCGCGAAGCTGCGTGCTGCTCTCGACAATCCGCTGTGCGTTGCGGATGTGAGTCTCGAGCAATTCGCGCTCGCGCGCGGGCACGCTAAGAAACGGCCGCCGCAGTTGATTCCACAGGTAGCTGGAGCCGACTTGCGACGCGAGCTCGCCCATCTTAATCGCCCGACGTGCTCGCCCGCTGGTAATTGACGTGCGTTTCGCCATCAGCGTCCGTCGCGCTCGATTCCAACCCGGTTGATCAGCGTGGCCGCAAGCGCCGCGCCGAAACCATTGTCGATATTGACGACGGTCACGCCGCTCGCGCACGAATTCAGCATCCCGAGCAGCGCGGCCAGCCCACCCATCGACGCGCCGTAGCCGACGCTGGTAGGCACGGCGATCACCGGCTTGTCGACCAGTCCCGCGACGACCGACGGCAGCGCGCCTTCCATCCCGGCGACGACGATCAGCACGCTTGCCTCGCGAATCGTGTCGAGGTTCGCAGTCAGCCGATGAATTCCCGCGACGCCGATATCGTAGACCCGCGCGACGCGATTTCCGAAGAGCTCGGCGCAGAGCGCGGCTTCCTCGGCGACCGGAATGTCCGAAGTGCCCGCGCTGAGCACCATCACGACGCCTTGTCCCGACGGCTTCACGCGTTCCTTAACGACTACGCCGATGCGCGCGTCGGGATGATAAACCAGCATGCGAATTTTGCGTTTGACGACGCGCGCCTTGTCCGCGGCCAGCCGCGTGATTATCAGATTCGTTCCGGAAGCGAGCACACGCTGTCCGATCGCCGCCAGCTGTTCGGCAGTTTTGCCCTCGCCGAAAATCACTTCGGGAATTCCGCGGCGGATGCTCCGGTGATTGTCGAGCTTGGCGAATCCGAGATCCTCGAACGGCAGCTCGCGGATATGCTTGAACGCCGCGCCGGGAGTCATCCTGCCCGCGGCGACGCCGTCGAGGATTTCACGAATTCGTTTCTCGGTCATCGGCGCTTGAGAAGTTCCGGGCGGATCGGACGCGCAAGTGTCAGCATCAATTCGCGCACCGCGCGTGCGTCGCTGCGGGTGACGGTGATCGTCAACTCGCCCTCGACCAACTTTTCGCCGGGTTTCGGAATATGCCCGAGCCGTTCGACCACCAGGCCACCGATCGTAGCATACTCATCCGCCTCCGAAAGCTTGAGGCCGAAGCGCTCGTTGAGTTCCGTGATTGGCGCGGTTCCGACGACCGACAGCACGCGCGGGCTGACGACCTTGGCCAGCTCCTCGCCGAGATCGTGCTCATCCTCGATATCGCCGACGATCTCCTCGATCAAATCTTCCAGCGTCAGAATTCCGGCCGAGCCGCCGTACTCGTCGACGATCACCGAGAGGTTTTCCCCGGTGCGCTGCATCGCAACCAGCGCCTCGTCGAGCGGCATCGATTCGGGAAAGTAACTGACCGGCCGCATGATGTCGCTGACCGGGCGGCTGAGATCAGGCGCCTGCAAAAGATCGAAGACGTGAACCACGCCGACGATGTCCGTGATTCGACGCCGGAACACCGGGATGCGGCTGAAGCCTTCGCGGCGAACAGTCTCGATCGCCGCCGCCAGCGAAGTCTCCTCGGGGATCGCATCGACGCCCACCAACGGCACCATCGCCTTGCGTGCGTCGGCCTGTGAGAAGCGAAAGATGCGGCTGATCATCTGCTGCTCGGCGGGCAGAATCGCATCGTGCGACAGCTCGGATGCGTCGGTCGGCCGCCGACGCATCAATCGCGCCAAATCCTCGCGGCTCAGGAACACACTCTCGGCGTCGGCCGGCACACCGGCAAGGCGCCGCAGCAATCTGCTGAGCACGGTCTCGGCGTAGAGCAGCGGCGCGAGCACCGTCGCCAGCACGCGCAGCGGCCGCGCGGCGAACAGCGCGAACGAATGCGGATTGGTTAGAGTCAGCAGCTTCGGTAGCGACTCGCCCAACACCAGTGTGATCGGAGTCAGAATGAACGGCGCGAGATAAACCAGGTGCGGTCTGAGTTGATGCAGAAAGCTGGTGAGCAAGACCGCCGCAATGACGGTTGCGACGTTGGTGCCGGTCAGAGTGAGCGCCAGCAGGCGATCGCGATTGACCAGCAATTTGCTGAGCACGCGCGAGCGCGCATGTCCGCCTTCGCTGCCGGCGCGAGCTTTCAAATCGTCGGCAGATACCAAAGCGATCTCCGAGGCGGCGAAAAACGCCTGCACCAGGAGGCATCCGACCAGCGCGACGATCAGCCAGATCGCGGTCATCGATGCAACCTCACGAGCTCGACGGCGGCGCCGCGCACCCGCTCGACGGTGGCCTCGAATTCTCCCAGCTTCAATTTTTCACCAGTGCGCGGCACGCGTCCAAGCCTGCGAAGGATCAGGCTGCTCAGCGTCTTGCCGCCGCCGTAGACTTCGATAACGCGCGCGGGAGCGAGGGCGTCCGCCAGCTTGCCCAGCCCGACCGCGCCCGACGCCGCCCATTCGTCGTCCGATATTTTAGTCAGCTCGGGAACCTCGCTGTCGAATTCGTCGCGAATCTCGCCAAATAGTTCCTCGAGCAGATCTTCGAGCGTCACTAGGCCGAGCAGGTGCCCGTATTCATTGACCACCAGCGCGATCTGGAAGCGGCCACGCCGCATCTCGTCGAATAGATCCGCCAGCCGCTTGCCCGGCGGAACAAAATACGCCGGCCGCACCAGGCGCTCGACGCGCGGCGGCGATGGCTCCAGGCGCCGCGCAGCGAGATCCTTGGCGTGCAGAATCCCGACGATATTGTCCTGGCTGTGGCGATAGACCGGCACTCGCGAGAAACTTTCGTGCGCGATTTCCGCGACCAGTTGCGTCACCGGCGTCTCGATGTCGAGCGAGAAGATTCGCTCGCGCGGCGTCATCACCTCCGACGCGCGGCGCGCGCCGAAATCGAACACGCGATGTATCATCGCGCGCTCGGCGGGTTCCACCTGTCCCTGGTTTTCGCCGAGTCTGAGCAGCGTCTTGAACTCCTCTTCGGAAACCGGGCCGGGACGCGGCGCCTCTTCGATCGGCGCAAAATACCTCGCGAACGGATGAACGAAATCGGTGAGCACGGCGAGCGGGCGCGCGGTGATCGACGCCAGCGCAGCCGGAAATCCAAGCGCGAACGTCTTCGGCGTAATGTCGCAGAACAAAAGTACGACCGCCAGCATGGTGGGCGCCGCGACGATCGGTCCCCATTTGTCGCCGAGCCACGTCAGCAGAATGATCGTCGCGAGGCAGTCGGCGAAGATGTTGCAAGCCTCGTTGAGCCCGATGATTACGATCAACGACTCGAGCGGCCGTCGCATCAGGCGGTCCAAAGCGCGCTGCACCGAGAGGCTCATCTGCTCGCGCGTGTGTTCCAGCCGCGCCATCGAGAACAGCGCGGTCTCGGACGCTGCCAGCATCGCGCTAAGAACGATGAGGATCAGGACTGCGAGGGGCAGGATGGAGATCATCAGTTCCATTTAGCCGCGCGACCGCAACTGATCCCATCCTGCGACAATCGGCGCGCTATAACCAATGACGCTCAGGCGTTTGCCCCGAACGATCATGCCGATTCGCCGCACCCCGACCTGCAAGCGGCGGGACAGTTCGGCTTCGGTGTGGCCGGGCCGCGCGCAGAAAATGAGTTCGTAATCCTCGCCGCCAGTGAGCGCATGCGTAAGATCGCCTCCCATCAGCGCCCGATACGCCGGCGAGACCGGTATTCGCGACGGGTCAATTTCGGCGCCGACGCCGCTTCGCTCGAGAATGTGACCAAGGTCCTGCATCAGTCCGTCGCTGACGTCGATCGCGGCGGGAGCGGGTCGGAGCGCCGCGAGACGTTGCCCCGCATAGAGCCGCGCATGCGGACGTAGCCATCGCTTGATGAGATATTTTATCGCCGCCCGGTTTTTTGTCGCATCGCTTCGAGCCTTCAGTTTGCCCGCCAGGATACGCCAGCCGAGCGCCGCATCGCCGAGCGTGCCGGTCACAAATATCTCGTCGCGGGGCCGCGCTGTATCTCGACGCATCACACCACGCCCGACCTCGCCCAGCAGCGCGATCGTAATCGACAGCTCATGCGCGCGCGTAATATTGCCGCCAACTATATCGGTGGAGGCCTCCCGCGCCGCATCGCGCAGTCCCGAGTAAATTTGTTCGAGCGTCCGCGACGTAATTTCTTCGCGCACGCCGAGGTTCACGATGCAGGCGGTCGGACGACCGCCCATCGCCGCGATGTCGCTCAAGTTGACCGCGAGCGCGCGCGCGCCCAGCGGTCGCGGCGGGCACCAGCGCAGATCGAAATGAACATTTTCGACCAGGCTGTCGATGGTAAACAGCGTCTGTCCGCGCGGCCGCGCGACAATCGCGCAATCGTCGCCGACCCCGAGAATCGTGCGACGGCTGAGATGGATTCCCGCGCTGAGTCGTGCGATCAGTTCAAATTCGGAGAGTTTGCCGGACCCGTCGGACAGTTTCCTCACGGCGTCCGCGCTTTCGTTTTCGTTGCTTGCTCGACAATCGGAAACTCCGCGACCAGCGTCAATCCCCGCCTGCCGTCCGCAAAGCGGGCGTGGGTCCGTCCTCCTGCCGCTTCCGCCATCTTGCGCGCGATATACAGTCCGAGTCCGCGCGCGGCGCTGCGATCTCCGTTTCGGTTAGGCCGCTGGAACAGCGCGTCGAGTTGCGCCTGCGAAAGACTGGGGCCGCTGTCGGTCACCTCGATCGCTATCGCGTCATTTCGCTCCCCAGCCCGCAACGTGACTTCTCCCGTCGCCGTCCTTCCCAGCGCATATGCGAGCAGGTTTCTCACAATCCGCTGGAAGTGGCGGCTATCGAGCATGCATACGGGCAGGCGCGTAACCTCTATGCGCAGATTCAGACGGCGCCGCCGCGCCTGCAACCCGCAATCCTCGGCGATTTCGTTCAGCAGTTGATTCGGATCCAGCTCCACCGGCGACGCGACGACTTCTTCGTCCTGCGCCTCGTAGTAGTCCAGCACGTTGCCGACCACCAGGTCCATGTTCCATGCGGTCGAACCGATTCGTCCGAGCAGGTCGGTCCGCTCCTTGGGACTGGTGTCCACGTCCTCGAGCAGGTTGACGTAGCCGCTGAGCGCCGCGACCGGGCTGCGGATGTCATGCGCCATCGTCGCGATTTGCGTCTGCCGAAATCGCGCCGCCTCCTCGAGGTCCTCCACCTGTTTTCTGAGACGCTGGCGGTATCGATCGACAAAGATCGACGTGTATTGAGCGAAGATCATCGCGGCGAAGAGGCCCATCCAGCGGTAGACCCTGTACGGCGTTTCGATGGGCACGAAATATTCACCCGCCGCGTAGCCCAGGACCGCTGTCAGAGCCATCACGAACTGCCAGCGCGTGCCCCAGCTCACGAACGCCACGGTCGCCAGCGGACACAACATTATCGCGATAAACCGCGACTCGGGGTCTCCGGTTTCCCGGCTGATCAGGATGAACGTCGCAATCAGAAACAGGTTGTAGAGCAGGATCCAGAATTTCCAGTAACGCCTGAACGCTTGAGTCCATGAGAAGCCAAAGACCAGGCAGGTCGCAGCCAGGATCAGCCAGTGCGGGTCTGTCCCCGGCGCATACTTGCCGAACTCCTGCTGATCGTACACAAGGTACGCCAGCAGCATGAAAATTCCGAGCGCGCCGCCAAGCTTGAGAACTCGCAGCGATTCCTCGTCATCTTCGGTCCAAGCGAGCTCCCGGGTAACGCGGCCGGACCCGGAGACTGTCGGCTCCGATGAGCCGTTGTATTTGCTGCCTTCCGCCACCAAGGCTCCCCCGGCAACTTGCTGAACCGGTTCCCAACCCCTAATCGTGACTAGAGCGGCGAATTGCATCAAGCGCTTTCGTCATCGCGCTCATTGCAAAATTTACCTGGTCCGGCGTGATCGTCAGCACCGGTGCCAGCCGGACCACGTTGTCCGCGTTCAGCGTCCAGTTCACGATCACCCCGCGCGCCAGGGCCGCCGCGACAAACCGATGCGCCGCCGTCGCATCGCGAAACTCGATACCGATGATCAGACCAAGTCCTCGCACTCCTGCGATTTCCGGCGCGCGCATCTCCAACAGAAGTCGCACGATTTCCTTGCCAATCGTCGCGGCGCGCTCGTACAAACGCTCGCGCACGATCACGTTCAGACTAGCCAATCCGGCCGCGCAGGAAAGCGGATGACCCCCGAATGTCGTGATGTGCCCGAGCGGCGGATCGTGCGCGAGCGTGTTAAGAACCTCGTCGCGGCTGCATAACGCGCCCAGCGGCAGGCCGCCGCCGAGCGCCTTGGCCATTACGATAATGTCGGGCACGACGCCGAAATGCTCGAGCGCGAACATCTTACCGGTGCGGCCGAAACCCGTCAGAACTTCGTCGAATATGAGCGTCGCGCCCGCGCGATCGCACCGCTCACGGACCGCGCGAATGAATCCTGTCTCGGGAATTCGCACGCCGCCCTCAGCCTGGATCGGCTCGACGACCACCGCCGCTATCGTCGAATCGATTTTGTCGAGCGCACTTTCGTCGTCGAACGGCAGATGCCGCACGGGTCCGGGCAACTCGCCGAATGGCTCGCGCATCGCGGGATTTCCGGCCAGCGCGAGCGCGCCCATGGTATCGCCGTGATACGCGCCGTCAAACGCGACGAAGCCTGCTCGTCCAGTGAACTTGCGCGCCACTTTCAGCGCACATTCGATCGCTTCCGCGCCGCTGTTGGTGAAATACACGCGCTCGAGCGGACGCGGCAGCAGCTCGACCAGACGCCGCGCCAGCATGACCTGGCTCTCGATCACGTACTCGCCGTACACCATGACATGCAGATGGCGTCGCGCCTGCGCCGCGATTGCCCCGATCACTTCGGGATTTCCGTGGCCGAGCGCGGACACTCCGATCCCTGCGATGAAATCGAGATAGCGCCGCCCGTCCGACGCTATCAGCCACGAACCCTCGGCGCGCGATATCTCGAGCCCAATCGGCGCGTCCGACGTCTGCGCCAGGTTGCGCAGGAAGTAGTCGCCAAGCTGAGTCATCGCAGTCCCATCATCAGGTCGAGGAATCCGCCGCCGCCGTGCCGCCAATCAAGCGGCGGCGATTGCATCTCGCCGGGCGCGCACACGTACGGTATTCCCATCGCCCGGGCTTCGATTTCGCAATCGTCGCCGGCAATCGCCATCGCTTCGATCCGTCCCGACATATTCTCGATGCAATCGCGAAACTCGGCGAGATCGCGGACCTTGGTTAGGTGCACTGTCCTGAATCCGGGCGAAATTCTGAACGAATCAACCTTAGGCTCGAAGACCACCGTCCATTCGAGGCCTGCCCCTTCGAACAGCTCGACCGGCTCGCCCGCAATCGCACGCCAGCGCGCGCGCTCGCGCACTCCGCGTATTTCGGCGGCGTCGCGCAACGGGAGGCGCGCCGGCGGCATCGAAACCGCGAGGCGCTTCAGCGCCGCTGACATTCGGACCGCAAGGTCGCGCGCCGCGCGGCCATCAGAACTCACGACGAACACATGATGGAGCGACAGGCAGCCGAGTTGCTCGAACAGCGCAACATCGCGCGCGAGTAGTTCAGCGACGCCATCAATCCGTGACCCATCGATCAATGCCGCGCTGACCCGGCTGCCGAAACCGATCAGGTTGGACCGGTTTTGAAGTGACTCGATCGTCTCGTCGTCTCCGTACGCAACGACCTGCTCGCATTTACTAATCATCTCATCGGTAAGGTCGGTCCGCGCGCGACTCCAGTTAAGGACGTCGATACGCGCGCCAGCCTCGCGATCGATTTCGGCCAGCGTCCGCGCAAACTCCGCGAAAAATATCGGCTCGGCCGACGCCGTTTTGATCAGCACTTTCGCGCCCGCAATCAGCGTGATCGCAATCTCATGGATTCCCGCACCTGCAACATTGCCCGCCGCGATGAATCCGACCGTCCCTGGTCTGCCGATCCTGCTGTCCGCGGAAACCCGCGCGGCCATCGCCTTCAAAGCATCGCTTGTAAACGGTTTCAGCAGCGCGTCGATCGAATCGTTAAGCATCGCAACCGAATACCCCGCCGAATCAGCGATTGTCGCGATCGCATCGCGTCGCCGCGCGTAATTGCGGTCCCGCCAGAGTTCGAACGCGCGCGCGAGTGCGTCGGCCATTAGATCGGCGCCAGGGCCGGCATTTTCTGCCCTCAGCCCGCGGATCGCGCTGGACGCTGACGTCGCGCTCATCGCAAAGACTCCGCCGCCTCAGTCGCGGAGAACTGCTCGATCCCCAGCGCACAGCCGCGAGCTTCTCCCGCCGATCGTCCGAGTACCCGAACCCGTCCACGCTCGACGAATCCCAGGTCCTCCGTCATGACCACGGACACGGATCCGACGTTTGCGAGATCGAAAAACGTCAGCATTCCAATTTCCCCGTCCGGCAACGGGCGCATTGTCACCGGATCCCGCGCCGTCACGCGCATCCACGGCGGCGTAATTTTGTATCTCTCCTCCGTATTCGACGCACCGGGGCAATTGAACGCCGTCGCATCGTATAGCTGCGAGCACAATTCCGTCATGCCGTATTCGTTGATAACCATCGCGGGCGCGATCGCCAGCAGGTCTCCCGCCCGCGCAATGACCTCCGAGGCTTGCATCGGCAGTCGCTGCCCCTTTGCCCCGCCGGTGTCCATCATGCGCGACCCCGCCGCGAGCCGAAGTTTGCGATCACTGCCGCGCAGCCTGGTAATCAGCATCGCAAAGGCAGCCGTCGTTCCCATGATGCAGACCGGCTCTCGACGCGCCTCGCACTCGGCCAGGAACGCAATCGCCGCGGCGACATCGACTCGCTCGCGCGACGCTGCCGCCAAAATCCTGCGCGTCGCGAACTCTTCGATACTCCAGCTGATCATCGTCGACAGCGACGACTCCGGCATGACGTCAGCCGTCGGATGCATCGCGAGAGTCGCCATTCTGCGTGCGTCGGGGAACAGCATCGTGCGCAGATGCGCGATCGCCGACGCGCGATAAATCTCTGGCCTTGCGACGATATGACGACCGCGCCGCTCCCGCCCTTGCGTGGTCCCGCTGGTGAGAAAAACGGCCGCTTCGGGCGAGCGCTCCGCGCCGTCGGCTGCAAGGTCGGCATACTTGAACGCAACGTTGCTGACCGCCGGAATATCATCAACGACGCGAACCGCGTCAGGCTCGACGCCTCGCGCCACGCAGTAACTCCTGTACGCGCCAATTGTTTCGAATTGATGACGAAATACGTCGAGCGCGAGCCGGTCGAACGATTCAGGCTCGGGCCTGTGGATAAACGTGAGAACCTGTTGGTAGATGGACATTGGCTTTCCGCCACAGCCTAAGATGGGTTCGATCATGGCATCGCCGCTCGCGCCCGTTCAATCCTCGTGGTAACGGAAAGCGCCATTTTAAACGGTAATTGGTCATATTTACCTCGCTCTCGAAATGTTCTACACTCGGCGCTGTTGATGGGTGGCGGGGATGCCTCGGTGGTGGTCAAAAGGACCGGGCGAGCGGGGCTTTCGGCAGGATTACTGCTATATTACGTAAGCATTGCCGGCTTATTCACCCCTCATTCGGGATGTAACGATTTTGCTACAGATGCGTATCTTTGTTAAACAGGCTGCCATCGAACCGGGGAGTACCATCGCGTAATGAAGAAATTCGCCGCCGGCGTGATGCTAGGCTTTGTCGCCAGTTGGGCTGTTGCTTTCGCGTCCCCCAATGTGAGCCACAATGGCAATTTCTGGAACCGCCTCAATGGCGCCGCCAAAGACGGTTACATCAACGGCTATTCCGACGCGATGCGCGTCAGCGTCGGCAAGCTCGACGTCCTCAACTCCGCCGCCGACCTGTTTCATTGGAAGGGCGCCCGCCGCATTATCCATCAACTCTCGGGACAGCTCTCAATGGATGATGTGAGCGCGAACCAGGCCGTCAAACGGCTCGACGAGTTGTACTCGAATCAGAAGTACAGCGAGCTCGACCTCGGCGAGGCGCTGCAAACACTCTCGATTCGCGCGAATGAAACCGCGATGCCCGAGGCACCGGCAAACAGCGCGAAGTAACACCAATCGAAGTTGATCACTTGAGGCGGTCTCGCGAGGGACCGCCTATTTTTTTCGCTGATCGATCGCGCTTGAAACCACAGGTGCGCGGTCCTAGCCTAATTCGCAGGATATCACCGTGAACGCACCGCCATTCCTGCTCGAGAAAATTCTGCGCGCCACCGTCGGCGTTCACTCGCATATCCCGCCGACGCACGTTTCGACCGCGATCGGCCTTGGCACCGACCGCCGCGGCACCGGCACCGTCGTCAGCCCCGACGGCCTGATCCTCACCGTCCATTACCTGCTGCTCGGCGCGAAAAACGTGATCGTCACGATGCCCGGCGGCGAGCAGCTCGAAGCGAAAATCGTCGGCAAGGACTACAGCACCGGCATCGGCCTGCTGAAGATCGATCGCGACAAGCTGCCCAGCGTCGAAGTGATCTCGTCGGACAAATGCGTGCCTGGGCAGGAGGCGTTCACCGTCTCGAGTCTCGGCGGCGAGAAGCGATGCGCCGATTGCGGGATCATCACGTATCTCGGCCCATTCGACGCGGTCTGGGAATTTGTGCTCGACAAATGCGTCTGCGTCACCGCGTCGTCGCTGAACATCGGGATGAGCGGCGGACCAATCTGCAATCTCCAGGCGCAGGTGGTTGGGATCTCGTACTTGAACTTCGCCGACTTGAGCCGCGCGATCCTCGGCGTCCCGGGCGAAAGCTTCCTCGCCGTGCGCGACGAACTGATCAATCACGGCCGCCGCACCACCGCCGCGCCGCGCGCATGGCTCGGCGTGCTCTCGTACACCTTGCGCGAGCACGTCGTAATCGCGGGCGTGATGCCCGGCGGCCCTGGCGAAAAGGCGGGACTCCAGCAGGGCGACCTCGTGATCTCGATCGACGATACCGACGTGAACGACCGGCGCGTTCTCTACGAGGCGCTCGGCAATCGTCGCCCCGGCGAGAACGTCAATCTCAAGGTGCTGCGCAACAATCGCGTCTACCAGCTCGACATCCCCGCCATCCGTGCCGAAGATTACTTCGCCTGAAATCCAGGAGAGCCGTGAGCAACCCCGATCGCGTCCGTCTTCCCCTCTCCCTGCCAGGAGACCTTTGCGCAACTGTCCGAAGCGTCATCCCCTCTCCCAGAATGGGAGAGGATCGAAGGTGAGGGTCCCTATTCAGCGCGCTTTTTTCGCGCGCGATTCAAGATTCTGCTCCTTGAACGCGTGCGCATAGACTACGCAAAGCCCTCCTGAATCAATGGAGCGTCTCCCGATGAATGAACAAAGATCGCGGCTGCGCGACTTGCTCGCCGGCCCCGAAATGATCGTCGCGCCGTTCGTCTACGATTGCCTGCAGGCAAAACTTGCGGCCGCCGCCGGATTCGACGCCGTCTACATGACCGGGTTCGGCACTTCGGCCGCGCGCGGATATCCTGACCTCGGGATGCTCACGATGACCGAGATGGTCGACAACGCGCGCGCGATCTCGCAGTCGGTAAACGTGCCCGTCATCTGCGATGCCGACACCGGCTACGGAAATCCGCTCAACGTATGGCGCACTGTGCGCGAGTACGAGGACGCCGGCGCGTCAGCCCTGCACATCGAAGACCAGGTGTTCCCCAAGCGATGCGGTTTTCTGGCGGGCAAGCAGGTCATCGCGATGGAAGAAATGGTGCCCAAGGTGCGTGCAGCCTGCGACGCGCGCCGCGATCCCAATCTCGTCATCATTGCACGCACCGACGCGCTCGCAGTCAACGGATGGGCCGACGTCATGCGTCGCGCGCAAGCCTACCGCGCGGCGGGAGCGGACCTGATCTTCGTCGACGGAATCAAAACCCTCGACGACCTGGAGCACTACGCCGAAAACCTGGGCGACCTGCCACTAATCTACAACGGCGACCTGCTGGCGATAGATGAACTGAAAAAATATCCCTTCAAGGTGACCATCCACATCGGAACGATGCTGACGATATTCGACGCAATCCGCGCCGCAATGATCGACCTCAAGCGCACCGGCAAACTAACCGTCGGCACTAGCTCAAAGGTCTTCGAAGACTTCATCCACACAATGGGCGTGCAGGACTACCAATCACTAGAAAAAAAGTACACCGAGTAAGCAGAACCTGCCCGAGACAGTTCCCCTCTCCCTGTAAGGGAGAGGATGAAGGTGAGGGTCCTATTGCAGCGCGCTATTATGCGCGCGCTTCACGATTCTGCTTCTTCCCTCGCACATCCATTCAGAGCAGAGGCGGCTGGCCGCATAGCGGGGTCCGCGACTCGAGCGAGCCCTACACGTCCTTGAATGCCGCTTTCTTCTGCGAGGCCTCGATCGCCGCCTGCGCCGCCGCCAGCCGCGCGACCGGAATCCGGTACGGCGAGCACGATACGTAGTCCAGCCCGAGGCGATGGCACAGCTTGACGCTCGCGGGATCGCCGCCATGCTCGCCGCAAATCCCGATCTTCAATTTCCGGTTCGCCTTGCGTCCGCGCTCGATTCCGATTCGCATCAACTCGCCGACGCCGACCGGATCGAGCTCTGCAAACGGGTCCTTCTTGTAGACCCCGGTGCGAATGTAGTCCGGCAGAAATTTCCCTGCGTCGTCGCGCGAGATTCCATACGTCATCTGCGTCAGATCGTTGGTCCCGAATGAAAAGAATTCCGCGACCTCGCCGATCTGATCGGCAACCACGCACGCGCGCGGCACTTCGATCATCGTGCCGATCGTGTACGCCACCTTGATCCCACGCTCCTTGAACACCGCGTCCGCCACTTCGCGAATCTGCGCCGCCAGGCTGTCGAACTCGCGACGCTCGCCTATTAGCGGCAGCATGATTTCCGGCATCGCCTTGACCCCTTGCTTGCGCAGCTCGCACGCCGCCTCGATAATCGCGCGCGCCTGCGCCTGATAAATCTCGGGGAAGCTGATTCCGAGCCGCGACCCGCGATGCCCCAGCATCGGATTCACCTCGAACAGGCTCGCGCGCACCTGCTTCAGATGCTCGAGCGTGGTGCCGATTTTGGCGGCCAGGTCGCGCAGCTCGTTGTCCGCATGTGGCAGAAATTCATGCAGCGGCGGATCGAGCAGCCGGATCGTGACCGGCAGCCCCGCCATCGCCTTCAGGATTCCGACGAAGTCCTCGCGCTGCATCGGCAAAATCTTCGCCAACGCGCGCCCGCGCTGCTGCGCGTTCTCCGCCATGATCATTTCGCGCACCGCCGAGATTCGCTCGGGGTCGAAGAACATGTGCTCGGTGCGGCAAAGTCCGATTCCCTCGGCGCCAAAGTCGCGCGCGATCTTCGCGTCGTCGGGAGTATCGGCGTTCGCGCGCACTCCCAGTTTGCGTACCTCGTCGGCCCACGACAGGAACTTTTTGAAGTATGATGGCATCTCGGGCTCGACCGTCGGCACCCGGCCCTCGATCACCTCGCCTGCCGATCCATCGAGCGTGATGTACTCGCCGCGACGAATCACCGCGCCGTTGGCCGACAGTGTTCCTGCGCCGTAATCGATTTCCAGCGCCGACACGCCCGCCACGCACGACTTGCCCATCCCTCGCGCGACCACCGCGGCATGACTCGTCATCCCGCCGCGCGCGGTGAGGATTCCTTCCGCCACCTGCATGCCTTGGATATCTTCCGGCGACGTCTCCACCCGCACCAGGATTACTTTGCGACCCGCTTCCGCGACGGCGACCGCTTCATCCGCCGAGAACACCACTTCGCCGTTGACTGCGCCCGGCGAGGCCGGCAGTCCGCGCGCGATCACGTGTTTCTTGCTCGACGGATCCAGCCGCGGATGCAGAAACTGCTCGAGCTGTTCAGGCTCGACCCGCTTCAGCGCCGTCTTGCGATCGATCAGCTTCTCTTCGGCCATGTCGACCGCGATTCGCACTGCGGCCTGCGCCGTCCGCTTGCCGTTGCGCGTCTGCAGCATGAACAGCCGATTGCGCTCGATCGTAAATTCCATGTCCTGCGTGTCGCGAAAATGCTTTTCGAGCCGCGCCGAGATTTGCAGGAGCTGTTTGTAAACCTCGGGGAAGCTTTCCTCGAGCGTCGGGTATTGCGACGCACGCTCGGCCTCGCTGATTCCCGCGCGCTTGGCCCATTCCCGCCCCGCCTTCAGGCTTATCTGCCGCCCGGTGCGGATTCCCGCGACGACGTCCTCGCCCTGCGCGTTGGGCAGATACTCGCCGTAGATTCCTTTCTCGCCGGTGCCGGGATCGCGCGTGAACGCGACGCCGGTCGCGCAATCGTCGCCGAGATTTCCGAACACCATCGATTGTACCGTGACCGCGGTGCCCCAGTCGCCCGGGATGTTGTTGATCTTCCGGTACGTGATCGCGCGATCGTTGTGCCACGAGTCGAACACCGCGCCAATTGCCATCCACAGTTGCTCGCGCGGATCCTGCGGGATGTCGCGCCCGACGCGCGACCGAATCAGTGAGCGGAACTCGCCAACCAGTTCCTGCAAGTCGTCGACGTTCAGGTCGGTATCGTTCTTGACCCCGCGCGTCGCCTTTTTGTGATCGATAATTTCCTCGAACGGATCGGGATCGTTCTTGTTCTCCGGCTTCAGCTTGAGCACCACGTCGCCGAACATCTGGCAGAAGCGCCGGTACGAGTCCCACGCAAAGCGCGGGTTGCCGCTGATTTCCGCAAGGCCCAGCACCGTCTCGTCGGTGAGCCCGAGGTTCAGCACCGTGTCCATCATTCCCGGCATCGAAACGCGCGCGCCCGATCGCACCGACACCAGCAGCGGATTCTTCGCGTCGCCGAACTTGCGCCCAAGGGCCTTCTCGACCCGCGCGACACTCTTCGCCACCCCGTCGGTCAGCCCCTTCGGATACTTGTGGCCGTGATCGTAAAAGTAATTGCAGACCTTGGTCGAGATGGTGAATCCCGGCGGCACCGGCAGCTTGAGCCGCGCCATCTCGGCGAGATTCGCGCCTTTGCCGCCCAGCAGATTGCGCATCTCGGCGCGTCCTTCCGCCACACCCGCACCGAAAAAATAGATCTCAGGATGAATGCGACCCATGTGAAACCGTTGCTCCCCTCACCGCATCGAAATCGTGCGGCGACATTTTAATTTTTTAGCGCGTCCAGCCGATTCGATCTGTGATCACTTCGACCAGTCTCGCAACCGGCACGCGCTCCTGTG
This sequence comes from uncultured delta proteobacterium, assembly GCA_963850125.1. GTDB lineage: Bacteria > Desulfobacterota > Binatia > Binatales > Binataceae > Binatus. The sequence goes on from CAWKKB010000012.1 coordinate 339,280, forward strand.
TCATTGCATCACGATCGCGAATCGTTACCGTGTCGTCTTCCATCGTCTGATGATCGATCGTCACGCCGTACGGCGTGCCGACTTCATCCTGCCGGCGATAGCGACGGCCTATCGAGCCCGCTTGATCGTAGGCGACCGTGAAATGCCGTTTCAACGCGTCGCGAATCGCGATTGCCTTTTCGGGCTGCCCCGCCTTGCGCAGCAGCGGATACACCGCAACTTTGATCGGCGCGAGCCGCGGATCGAGCCGCAGCACGATTCGCTCCTCGTTATCGACCACGTCCTCGTCATACGCGTCGAGCATGAACGCCAGCATCGCGCGATCGACCCCGAGCGCCGGCTCTATCACCCACGGACGAAACCGCGTCTTGGTGTCCTCGTCGAAATAAGTAAGGTCCTTGCCGCTGAACTTCGCGTGCTGATCGAGGTCGAAGCTGCCGCGCTTGGCCACGCCCTCGAGCTCGCCCCATCCGAACGGATACAAAAATTCGATATCGGTGGTGCCGCTCGAATAATGCGACAACTCATCGGTCGCATGCTCGCGCTGGCGCAGATGGTCAGGCTTGATTCCGAACTTGACGTGCCAGTTGAATCGGAAATCGACCCAGTAGCGATACCACTTTTCTTCTTCCTCTGGATCGGGACGAACGAAAAATTCCATTTCCATCTGCTCGAACTCGCGCGTGCGGAAAATGAAATTCTCGGTGGTGATTTCATTGCGGAACGACTTGCCCTGCTGCGCGACGCCGAACGGCAGCTTGACCCGCTGCGTATCCACGAGGTTCTCGAAGTTGGAGAAAATTCCCTGCGCAGTCTCCGGCCGCAGGTAGACCACCGCCGCGGTGTCTTCGACCGGGCCCATGAAGGTCTTAAACATCAGGTTGAAATTGCGCGCGGGAGTCAGCTCGCCGCCGCACTCGGGACATTTGTCGCCCTGGATTTTATCGGCGCGAAAGCGATTCTTGCATGCTTTGCAATCGACCATCGGGTCGGTGAAATTTTTCAGATGCCCCGACGCTTCCCAGGTCCGCGGATGCTGAAAAATCGCCGAGTCCAGCCCCAGCACGTCGCTGCGATACTGGACCATCTCGCGCCACCATGCTTCCTTGACGTTGCGCTTGAGCTCGACCCCGAGCGGGCCGTAGTCGAAAGTCGATCCAAGTCCCCCGTAAATATCGCTCGTCGGGAATACAATTCCACGGCGCTTGCACAGGTTGACCAGTTTTTCCATCGTGACCGCGCGTTTGGTCGCGGGCACTGCGTTTTCCGCAGACAACAATTCCTCCTGAATCGCTCGTCGCGCCTGGCCCTAGCCCAGGCTGATTATCTCGGCGGAGATTTCGCCGCCGTTTCCAATTTCCAGTATCGCTACCGTTCCCGGCACTCCGACCAGGTTGCGGGGCAGCGTCGCGCTGCCCGGATTCACGACCAGCGTCGCACCGAACCGCGTCACTCCTTCGACGTGGCTGTGACCTTGCACTACCACGTCCACCGGCCCGCCGAATTGTGTGTTCATCGCGCGCGCGAACACTTCCTCTGACGTCTCGTCCGGCGTCGGAATCGCATGCACCAGCCCGATTCGCACGCCAGCGACCTCGATCAGATGCGCCTCGCGCACCCGCTCGTCGGGCTCGAGCCGATGACGATGCCCATCGAGGCCTTCATCGCCGTTGCCGAGCGCCGCAATAACCGGCGCGATTGCCGACAGCTCGTCGAGCACGCGATTCACATATACGTCGCCCGCGTGCATCACGAGGTCTATTCCCGCAAAGACCTCGAACACCTTTTCCGGGAGATGCTCGCAGGCTTCGGGAATATGAGTGTCAGAGATCAGGCCGATTCGCATTACGATTTGCTCCGGGCGCGCAGGCCCGCCGAGCCGAATCGTGAAGCCTATCACGGGCCCGAATGCCTCGCAATTTTCGAGATTTCGCCGGTACTGGCGAATGTCGGACTCGCCCAACTCAGCGCGGAGAGTCTGTTCGCGCGAATTCGCGGCTATCTCGTCGAGGGTGCGTCCTTCGTCGCACCACCACTCGACAACGTGTGGAGTGTGTAGCCATCGATGCATCAGCGGCAGATCGCTGCGATCTAGTGATCGAAAACCAATCATGGGCGAACCATCAACAACCAGGGTAGTCAGGAATCCACCGCGGGCGACTTATCCACAGAACAATGTGAGATTTTTTCAAAAGCACGTGCTAGAACTCCTGCGCAGTGAATCAGGAACCGGCGCGGGCGCGTTAACGTTACAGGAGAACACTCGATGCGAATTTCGACCCTCGTCATCTGCGCATTTGTGATCGGCGGCGCGCTCGCTCTCGTGGGATGCGGTCACAAACTGGTGGCGCACAACGGCGAAAGCACCGTCGCTGTCTATCCGGACGAGAACACGTTCGTTAAACTTACTGATCTCAAAAAACAAGGCGGTGTCGTCGGCGGAATGATCGGAGGGCTCGGCGAAGGACTCGCCACCAAGCAGGTCGACAACAACACCCCGGTGCGAATCGTCAGCAGCGACGACAAGGGCGCACAGATAGAAGTCCTCGACGGCGCCTTCAAAGGCCTGCACGGCTTCGTCCCCCAAGACAACGTCCGCTAAATCTAAACTTCGGGTCACGAAACTTCAGCTCGGAAGATTCGGTTCCCCTTCCCACTATGGGAAAGGGTTGGGTGGGTTAGGTTCTTCGCGTTTCGTTCTCCTGAACAAAAGAAGGGGATTATCCGGCTCTTGACTAACACGCGCGTTCGCGCTAATGTCTGATGCATGACGAAAACAGACAAGCACCAGCCGCGTTTTGTGCGACAGATGACGCTCAGCGAGTTCGATGCGCTGTTCCCTGACGAGAACGCATGCCGCACTTATCTGCTCTTGCGCCGCTGGCCTGCTGGCCCAAAGTGCCCACGTTGTAACAACGATCACGTTTACGAAAGCACTGCGCGTCCGTGGCACTGGCAGTGTATGAAATGCGGTCCTAAGCCGCGTTCGCCCTATCGCTTTGCGCTTACGACCGGAACGATTTTCGAGGAATCCAAGAAGCCGTTGATTATGTGGTTCAAGGTTCTGCACTTGATGGTCACGTCGAAGAAAGGAATAAGCGCACTTCAAATCCATCGCATGCTTGGAACTGGCTCCTATCAGACCGCTTGGTATATGTGCATGCGTCTGCGCGCCGGAATGAAAGACCCTGAGTTCCGGCAATTGATGGGCATTGTAGAAGTAGACGAAACCTATATCGGCGGGCTGAACAAGAATCGCCATCGCAAGGACCGTATCAAGGGAACTGGCGGTCCAGCTTCCGGCAAGATGACGGTCGTCGGCGCAATCGCGCGCAAGGGCAACGTGGTCTGCCAGATGGTCGAGCATGTCGATACCGACGCTCTGACCGGATTCGTTCGCGAAGTAACCAAGGCGCGCGCAACGCTGGTTATCACTGACGATTTCCGCGCCTACGACGCCATCAGCATCTACAATCGCGAGCATCAGTTCGTTCGTCACAGCGCGGGCGAATACGTGCGCGGCGACATTCACACTCAGAGCATCGAAAGTTTTTGGTCGCTGCTGAAACGTGGCGTGATCGGAACCTACCATCACGTCAGCAAGAAATATCTGCCGCTCTATCTGAACGAGTTTCAGTTCCGGTTCAACAATCGAAATGAAGCCGATATTTTCGGTAAAGCGATAGGAGGGTGCTGAGACACGAACACTGGCGAATGTCTCAGCGATCTGAGAACGTCGCCAGCGAGCCGAAGCAATTGGTGTTTTCCTTCGTGAACGAAATCGACGGAAACCGGCGAAAATGAAGCAATTCCGCTGTGATTGCCTAGCCATCATCGACACCGTTGAATTTTCACTCGACCGAACTGGGACATCGGGACTGGCGCATCGCCCTCCACGGTAAAAAAAGATGGAATCGTTCCCAATGCATGGGTCTGCTCATGCTTAAGTTCTGGAGACACGGTAAAGGTATGGCCCTCAGCATCTTCCACTCCGAATGACGTACCATCAGAACACCAATCGATTGGGCACTCCCGCAGAGACCAACCTGATACCGACTGATGGGGCGGTATTGCGTTGGCCGTCAAGGCCTGTTCAAGCGAATTGTTAAGGTCAATGGGGAGAGCGATATCTGTCGTGCCCTTTTTGACACCAAGCCAGTACAAACGTCCACCGAGGATAGAAACAGGGCATAGTTCCCAATCCTTATCTTTCCACCACAAACGCTCGACCTTCAGAGGAATGTCTTGACGATTCGCGATGGTGATGAAATCGAGCATATCGACTGGAGTAAGTGAGCCATTGCTGCCATTGCTGATGACTACTATGCGCGAAATCTGATTGCGTCGGTTGATACCGGAAAAGTCCAATCCGCCGTCAACGCTTACATGGATTGCGGACGGCACAGGTTCGGATTTTGACGCAACGTTTTGTGGCGGAGCGGTCGGGTAATAATAGAAGACGCCATAGACGAATAACGTTCCTTCCAAAAGCAGCAACAGAAATGAGGCTATCTTTGTCGCTTTGTTGGTCGAATCGGAACAATTATCAGACAGAGAGGCCGTTCCTATTGCCAAAAGACCGGTAAGAATTATCGCTGCTGTTAGACCTTTCGGTAACGCCGTCATGAATTGCCATACTCCGGCAACCACAGGTTCGGCAGCGAGAACGATGATGACAGCTGCGGGAATGGCAATAAGCAAAGATCGTGGTGAATACCTGATTCCCAGCGGTCTTGTTTTAGCGGCCATCGTTTTGCACCGTACTGCGCTTGACGACTACCCGCCAACTGCGGAAACTGTCCGTATGAGTTCCGGCTACGCGCAAAAGATTCTGTTCTTTTTCTGTCGCAAGTGCGGCGACTATCACGAGAAAACGCACCCGCATTACAAGGCGCAGAAGCAGCGTTCCTATCGACGCAGGAAGGCCAAGGAAGCCGCCGCACAGCAGCCAGCCTAATGTAATGCCATCCACTTGGCGGACCGTCCGAATCCGGGTCATCGCCGGAATCATTACACTTTTCGGGATGATAGTCTACAACCGGATAATCCCCCAAAAGAACGTTTCACGTGAAACGTTCCGCATTTAAACCCCAACAGGGAAGCGGTGTTTTCGACGATTCCCGCGATTACGCTGCGCCATATTGACGCGGACTCGATCCGATCACGCAGATCCGTTCGAGCTCAGCGATCTCGTCATCCGTCATTCCCAGCACTTCCGCGAAGACTTGCCGGTTGTGCTCGCCGAGCAGCGGCGCGGGAGTATCGGCCCGCAGCGGAGTCTCCGGGATGCGTGCGACGGCGCCAGGATAGAGATGCGTCCCGACCACGGCGCGATCGATCGCGACGAAATATTCGCGGCTCTGGATTTGCGGATCGGCCATCACCGCTGCAGCCGGATTCACCGGCGCCGCCAACACTTCCGCCGCGCGCAGCCGCGCGACGCAATCGTCGGCGTTCAATGATGCAAGCGCGCGCGACAGTTCCGCGTCGAGCGCATCCTCGTTGGCTTTGCGACCTGACGCGCTGTCGAAGCGTTTGTCATCGGCAATGCGTTCGATTCCCAGCGCACTCGCGAGGCTTCGCCATTGATCATCGGTCTCGCAGGCAAGCGCGATCCAGTTGTCGTCGCCCGCGCACCGGTAAATTCCGTGTGGCGCGTGCTCGCGATGGCGGTTGCCGCGCGCAGCCGGCACTTTTTCAGTGAATTGAAAATCGACAATCGCGTCGGCGACGAACGGAATCAGCGACTCGACCTGCGCGAGCTCGATCAACTGTCCGCGGCCGGTCCGTTCGCGCTCGCGCAATGCGACCATCAACGCGAACACGCCATGTAGTCCGCCCACCGGATCGCCGAGCGCGTTGCTGAGCGTGTAACGCTGCCCGTTGCCGTCGTGATATCCCGTGAGCCCCGTCACTCCCGCCATCGCCTCGACCGTGTTGCCGTAGCCGCGCGCGTTGCATTCGGGACCATCGCTGCCGAACGACGGCATCGAGATCATGATGAGCCGCGGATTAATCGCGCTCACCGATTCGTAGCCGAGCCCGAGCCGGTTCATCACGCCCGGACTGAAATTCTCGACCAGGATGTCCGAGACCTCGATCAGCTGTTTCAGGATTTCAATTCCGCGCGCGCTCGCGAGATCGAGCGTGACGCCCCGCTTGCCGCGATTTGCGGTGTTGAAAACGGCCGCGCGCTCTATCGGCTGCATCTCCGGCGGCGCCATCGAGAGCGAGCCGCGCCACCAGTCGAAGTGACGCGTATCCTCGACCTTGATCACGTCGGCGCCCATCTCGGCGAACATCTGACCGACCAGCGGCCCCGCCCATCCCATCGAGATGTCGAGCACGCGAACCTTGCCGTCGAAAATCGAGTTCATATCGTGCCCGCTTTTTGGAGCGAATCTATCGCGCTGTCGCTCAGTCCCAATCGCGCGCCGAAAATTTCGCGATTGTGCTCGCCGAGCTGCGGCGCCGCCCGCGACGGTTCTGCGCGATGCGAGGTGAGGCGCAGTGGCGTCCCCGGCACGCGAATCTTGCCGATCAGCGGATCGTCGATCGTCTCGAAGTAATAGCGCGCCCGGGTCTGCTCCCACTCGAGCAGTTCGGCCACGCTCGGAATCGGCACCAGCGGAATCGCGCGACGCTGCCCCTCGCGGTAAAGCCACTTTCGTTCGCGCTCAATGAAAAACGCTTCGACGATTTCGAGCAGGGCGTTGTTATTGAGCATCCGGTTGAGCGCGGTGTTGAAGCGCGGATCGGACGCCAGCTCACGACGCCCCATCAGATCGCACAGCCCTTCGAACTGCTTGTCGGTCACGCAATGCAGCCCGGCGTACCCGTCCATGCATTTCAGCGTCACGATCAAAAATGGGCCGATCGCAAAGCGCTTGCCCTCGCGCCCGCGCTGAATCCCGGAGTATTGAAAGCTGACGGTCTCGTAAATCATCGTGGCCACCGTCGCTTCGAGAATCGACACGTCGATATGCTGCCCGTGCCCCAGTCCCAAATCGCGCGCCGCAAGCGCCTGCATCGCGGCAATCGCTCCATAGAGCGCGGCGACGTATTGCGCAAGCGATCCCGGCGGCGTCAGCGGCTCGCGATCGCGCTCACCGACCGGAAACGTCCATCCGCCGCGCGCGAACAGCACCAGGTCATTCAATCGGGCGTCGCGATCGGGGCCGTCCTGTCCGAAATTTGAAATCGAAACTACCGACAGCTTCGGGAACTTCGCGATCAGCTTATCGGACGTGAGACCAAGCGCGGCGAGAGTGCCGGGCGCGAAGTTTTCGATCAGTAGATCGGCGCCGTCGAGCAGACCTGCGATCAGTTTGCGGCCGCGCTCATGCTTGAGGTTCAGCGTCACGCCGCGCTTGTTGAGATTTAGAAACGCGAACAGCCCGCCGCGATCGTCGACGCCCGCGCGACGCGGCCCGAGCTTGCGTCCGCCCTCACCCCGGGGCGGCTCGACCTTGACGACCTCGGCGCCCATGTCCGCCAGCAGCTTCGTAGCGTAAGGACCCGCGATGAAGTGAGTCAGATCGACGACGCGAACGTCGCTGAGCGCGCGGTATCGCATCGTCAGCGCGCCCCGCGTTCGAGTGCGTCGACCATCTGGCGGTAATTCCGCTCGGCCAGCGGCATGTGCACGATTTCGAATTTCAGCCGGTCGGGTCCGAGGAAGTAGACTGCGTAGTAGCCGCCGGGTCCGAACGGAAACGCGCCCGGCCCATCGAGAATTTCCGCGTCGAGCGAGCGCACCAGCTCGCATGCGGCATCAACCTGGTCGTGTCGCTGGACATTAAAGGCCACGTGATGCAGACCCGGCTCGTAGACCTCGAATGGATGATCCATCTTCGCCTGCCAGATATTGAACGCGGTGCCGTTCGATTCGTTGAGATTGACTGTGAGCCTCCCGCCGGTGCGATTGTCGGCAAAAATTCCGCCGACGGTATAGCCGAGGAATTTCAGCATCGGTCGGAAAAATTTCATAGCCTGCGGCAGATCGCTGACCGTGATCGAGACGTGATTGATCGATCCGTGCAGATCGGGTTTGGGAGCCGAAGGCGCAGGTTCTGCCATCGCTCGAATTCAGCGCATCGAGGCGCGCGCTGTCAAATGAATTTGCGCCGCGGTATTCAATCGAGCAAACTGAAAAAATGAAAACCAGACAACTTGGAAGAAGCGGACTTACCGTGTCGGCGATCGGCCTCGGATGCATGGGCATGTCGGACTTTTATGGGCCGCGCGACGATGCGCAGTCGATGGACACGCTCGAGCGCGCGCTCGAGCTCGGCGTCACCTTCTGGGACACCTCGGACGCGTACGGACCGCATCGCAACGAGGAACTGGTCGGCAGAGCGATTCGCGGCCGGCGCGACAAATTCGTCATCGCGACCAAGTTCGGAATCGTGCGCAAACCTTCTGATCCCACTTTTCGCGAAATCAGTGGTCGTCCGGAGTACGTGCGCTCCGCTTGCGACGCCAGCCTCAAACGCCTCGGCATCGACACGATCGATCTTTACTATCAGCATCGCGTCGACCCAAATACGCCGATTGAAGACACGGTCGGCGCGATGGCGCAGCTGGTGAAAGACGGCAAAGTGCGTTACCTCGGCCTGTCCGAAGCTGCGCCTGAGACGATTAGGCGCGCGTGCAAGGTTCATCCGATCGCCGCCCTGCAGAACGAATACTCGCTGTGGAGCCGCGAGCCCGAAGACGGAACACTCGCGACCTGCCGCGAGCTGGGAGTCGGTCTGGTCGCATACAGCCCGCTCGGGCGCGGGTTTCTAACCGGCCAGATTCGCAAATTCGACGACTTGGCGCCCGACGATTTCCGGCGCTTCTCGCCACGCTTCCAGGGCGAGAATTTCGACAAGAATCTGCAGCTCGTCGCGCGTATTGAAGCAATCGCAAAAAACAAACACTGCACGCCGGGCCAGCTCGCGCTGGCATGGGTGCTGGCGCAAGGCGACGACATCGTGCCGATACCAGGTACCAGGCGGCGCAATTATCTCGAAGAGAACGTGGGCGCGCTTGAGGTCGTCCTCACCGCCGACGACCTCAAGCGAATCGACGAAGTGGCCCCGCATGGCGTCGCAGCAGGTGGCCGCTATCCGGCCGCGATGATGGGTTCGCTCAATCGCTAGCGGATCGAAGCTAGACCTTTGGCACTTCCATGCCCTTCTTCACCGCGGGCCGCTCGCCGACCGCCGCGAGCCATCGCGCGACATTCGCGCCTTCGCCAGTAATGTCGGACTTCGCCGCTTTGATCGCGGTAAACCCGGCCACAACCCACGGGTAGGTCGCGATGTCCGCGATCGAGTAGGCGCCCGCCATGTATTCGGTGTTCGCGAGTTGATCGTCGAGCACCTTTATCAGGCGCGCGCATTCGGTGACGTAACGATCGATAGCGTAGGGAATCTTTTCGGGCGCCGCGTTGATGAAGTGATTCGCCTGGCCGAGCATCGGCCCGATATTCGCCATCTGCCAGAAGAGCCATTCGAGCACCTTCGCGCGTCCGGGATCTTTCGCCGGCAGGAACTTTCCGGTCTTTTCCGCCAGATGCACGAGTATCGCACCTGACTCGAAGATCGAGACGCCCGCATCATGATCGACAATCGCCGGAATCTTGCTGTTCGGGCAAATCTTCACGAACTCCGGTTTGAACTGATCGCCGTTGCGAATATTTACCGGATGAACCGAATATTCGAGGCCGCACTCCTCGAGCATGATTGCGGGTTTGCGCCCGTTGGGCGTCGTCCAGGTGTAGAGATCGATCATGGGGGTACTTCCTTTTGCGACTGGCGTGATTATCCGTTCGTATCACAGCGACTGATCGCAGCCCACCGCATTTCTGTTGCGCAGGAGTTCAGAGCAGAGGCAGAATCGTGAATCGCGCGCGACCTCACCCTAACCCCTCTCCCTTCAGGAGAGAGGAATAAAGGTTGTTCGCTCACCAGGAGAACTGCCATGCAAAGTGTTGCTGAAATTGAAGCGAGTCCCGAAGTACAGGATCTGCGCAATCGGGTTTCTGGATTTCTTAACGAGCTCATCTATCCGAACGAGAAAATTCTTGAGCGCGGTGGCGAGGAGTCGTCGCGCACCTTCAAGGCGATACAGGCGGAAGCGAAAAAGCGCGGGCTGTGGGCGCTCGGCCTGCCCAAGGAGATCGGCGGCGGCGGACTCGAGTTCATGCCCTACGTGTTCGTTAATGAAATCGTCGGGCGCAGCGAGTACGCAATCGCCGGACTCGGCACGCATTCCGCCCAGGACGCCACCATGCTGCACCTGTACGGAAATCCCGAACAGAAAAAGCGCTGGCTCGCGCCGCTCGTCAACGGCGATATCTATCCGAGCTTCTCGATGACGGAACCCGAAGTCTCGGGCGCCGATCCGACCGGGTTGCGCACGCGCGCGGTGCAGGACGGCGACGAATGGGTAATCAACGGGCACAAGTGGTTCACCAGCGGCGCCAACGTGGCAGCGTTCTCGACCGTGATGTGCGTGACCGAGCCCGACGCGCCCGCGCACGAGCGCTTCAGCATGATAGTCGTGCCGACAGACACCAAGGGCTATCAGATAGTGCGCATCGTGCCGGTGATGGGCGAGACGTCTGGCGGGCATTGCGAGATCAAATACACCGACGTGCGAGTGCCGCTGACGAACCTGCTCGGCCCGCGCGGGCAGGCATTCAAGATTGCGCAGAAGCGGCTCGGCCCGGGGCGCATCTATCATTGCATGCGATGGCTGGGGCAGGCGCAGCGCGCGTTCGAGCTGATGGTGGATCGGGCGATCAATCGGCAGGCGTTCGGCGGCCCGCTGTCCGACAAGCAGACGATTCAGAACTGGATTGCGGATTCCGCCGCCGAGATTCAGGCCGCGCGATTGCTCACGCTCAACGCAGCCGCGAAGATCGATGCCGGCGACGAGGCGCGGGTCGAGATATCACTGATCAAATTCTTCGGCGCGAAGGTGCTGCACGACGTGATCGATCGTGCGATCCAGGTGCATGGCGCGATGGGCGTGTCGGAGGATACGCCGCTGGCCCGGATGTACCGTCATGCCCGCTTCGCTCGAATTTACGACGGACCCGACGAAGTGCATCGGATGGTGGTATCGCGACGAATCGTCAGCGAATTCAAGAAGGGCCGCAAGTGGGACTTCGGGCGCGGAGTTACGAGGAACGGAAGATAAATCACCTGCGCGGTGGGCGGCATCGACACCGTCGCGGGGGGTGACCCCTGCACCCAGTGAAAGAAAACGCGAAATCCGCGCAGACCGGCTTTCGCGAAGGGTATCGCACAGAATTATTACAGCGCGTTGACTCCGCGCTCGCCCGTGCGGATACGCACAACCTCTTCCATCGGCATGACGAAAATTTTGCCGTCGCCGATTCTGCCGGTCCGTGCCGCGCGCTCGATAGTCTCCACCACCTGCGCCGCCAACTCGTCCGAGACAATTATTTCGAGTTTGACCTTAGGCAGAAAATCGACGACGTACTCGGCGCCGCGGTATAGCTCGGTATGTCCCTTCTGACGGCCGAATCCTTTCACCTCGCTGACCGTGAGACCCTGCACACCGATACTCGACAGGGCCTCTTTGACCTCGTCGAGCTTGAACGGTTTGATGATCGCCTCAACCTTCTTCATAAGTCTCCCCTCGGTCGCTCAGATCCGCGCCGCGCATTCGATAGTCTCGACCACCCGCGCCACCAGCTCGTCCGAAACCACTATCGCGAGCTTTAACTTCGGACCGCCGGACCCCTTGACCTCGCTGACCGTGAGACCCCGTATCACGATACTCGACAGGGCATCTTTGACCGTGTCGAGCTTGAACGGTTTGATGATCGCCTCAACCTTCTTCATAAGTCTCCTCTCGGTCCCTTCTCAAGACTGGCCGCGCGAGCTTATGCCGGCCCCCGCCTCATCCCCATAACCATTCTCTTCGGTTGGAGTTGGTTCAAGACCCTCATTTATCGCGCGACGCCGGGACGGTTCCGCGGGGTGCGTTACTCGCTGAAGAAAACCTCCCGGGCGTGATTGGTATCGCAATACTCGCGAACCTCGGCAATCCTGTCGCCGTCGAAACGAATGTCGAAGTGGTAGTGATTGTTGTATTTCTTCCCGTTGGCCGTGGTGGTGTTCGATTCCGCCTGCACAGCGCAGCGGTTGCCTTCGCAGATGATGGTCTCCACTTTCAGGCCGAGTCCGCCTGGCATCGCCGCCTTGAGGCTCTTCACGAGATTTCGGAGCCCTTCGTGTCCCTTCACCGGAGGCATGCCCGGCATGTTGGTCATGACCTTCCACTCGAAGTCGTTGGCGACCATCGTGCCGAGCCGGATCGGATCGGGATCTTCGAACTCGTTGAGAAATTCCGTGACTAAGTCCTTTTTTTCCGCTGATGTCATAGGCTATCTCCTCGATTGCTTGCAGACTGATACCTAGTCCATCCGGCGGGATAACGGCAACATCGGCCGCAAGCGGTAACGCAAGCGCGATGCCAACGCGGATGCACTCGCATTGCGCATTGCATCATCACAATTATCCCTCGATTGGGCGGCCCGATCGCTTTCCTAATGCTTAACCGGCGGGCGTCCGATTAATATGCAGGCACTATTCAGGACGCTGCAGAGCCGCTGCGCTTGGGCTGGAACTTGGGCTCCTCGCCGCGCGACAGGCGCTGGATATTCTCGCGAAAGCGAAACAGGACCAGCGCCGTCATCAGGATCGCGAGCAGCAGATAATGGTGCGGCAGACCGAGGGCGGCGACCGTCGGCGGCAGCACGATCGCCGCGGCGATCGAAGCCAGCGACACGATTTGGCTTATCGCCACGACCACCGCGAAAGCCGCGAGCGCGAACAGAGCCACCATCGGCGATATCGCGAGCCAGATTCCCAGCCCGGCAGCGATGCCCTTGCCGCCATGAAAACGGAGGAACACCGAGCAAATCGCGCCTATGAACGTCGCGAGACCAACCCACGCGATAGTCGCGGCTGGAAAGCCCGCGGCACGGGCGATGAATACCGGAATCGCGCCCTTGAGGAAGTCGCCGCCGAAGGTCAAGATCGCCGCGCTCATTCCTCCGGCGCGCGCCACGTTGGTCGCACCGATATTGCGGGAGCCTACAGCGCGCGGATCGAAGCCGCGGATGCGGCCGACGATCACGCCGGTGGGAATCGATCCGATCAGGTAGGCGCCGAGTATCAGGAGGATCTCAGTGATCACGGTTGCTTTGACTGGCCCCCGGAGGGCAATTCACTGAAAAGATCGGGGTGACTGGATTTGAACCAGCGACTCCTGCGTCCCGAACGCAGTGCTCTGGCCAGGCTGAGCTACACCCCGTCTCCGGTTGAGCGTGATCGGGAAGATACAGACGAGTGGTTATAGCATCCGAGGCGATACCGCGCGAGTCCGTCGGAATGGCCGGTACTGTCGTAATTCGGGGTTGAGTGTCTGAATTTGGAACTGCGAGTGTCAATTTCCGCTCAAGCGGAAATCGTCGGACGAAACGCATGTCGCATGCGCCACTAGGGCCTCTGTCGTGTCCAATTGCGATTGGCTCAAGTTCTTAAACATCTTCTGAAACTTCTCCAGGTTGTGCTTGTTCGCATCAAACGCTGTGACGGCTTGTTTCATCTGCTCGCATTCTGAAACTGAACGAAACGGATGGTACATCGGAGTCCAGCTTTTGAGCGGAGCGTTAATATCAACTTGTCCGCCCGGCTGGACCGGAGGGACCATCAGCAGCCAGAATCCGCTGCGACCACAATCGGCCATAGATGCAGCAAGTACAAGCAGCGCGAGCGCGGCAGCGTGGCGGACTTTCAGGACTGAATTCAATTGAAACTCATGTAATCCGCGATAGTGGATTTGTCGCGGTGCCTAAAGTTTGGGGTGGGTGTGCGCGGCGAGGTCGCGCATCTCGGTCATGATTTTCGTATAGTTGGGCTGGCCGAAGATTCCTGAGCCTGAGACGAAGACGTTGGCGCCGGCGGCTTTCACGTCCGCGATATTGTTGAGCTTCACGCCGCCGTCGATCTCCACATCGATGCTGAGGCCGCGACGTTTCAGCTCGCGCCGGATGTAGCGCAGCTTGTCGAGTGCGGCCGGGATGAAATCCTGGCCGCCGAAGCCCGGATGCACGCTCATCACGAGGATCATGTCGAGATGCTCGGCAAAGGGCAGCACCTTGTCGGCGTCGGTCTCGGGATTGATTCCCACTGACGCGCGCGCGCCGAGGTCGCGGATTCGCTTCGCCATCGCGGGGATGTCGGGGCAGACCTCGCAATGCACCGAGATTGAATTGGCGCCCGCCTTCACGAAGGCTTCGACGTAGCGCGCCGGCTCGGAAATCATCAGGTGCGCGTCGAGCGGCAGCCTGGTCACCTTACGTACCGACTCCATCACGGGGATTCCGATCGAAATGTTAGGCACGAAGTGCCCGTCCATCACATCGAAATGAATCATGTCGGCGCCGGCTTTTTCGACCGCGCGAATTTCCTCGCCGAGCCGCGCGAAGTCAGCGGACAGAATCGACGGCGCCAGTTTGTCGTGCAGATCTTCGACCGGGAGAGCCATATGCAGAGATTAACCGCAGCGCCAAGCGATTGCGACTCGCGCCGCCACTACTAAGCCTCGCTGAGAGACTGCACGATCTAGGATGCGCTGCGCGCCTGGCGTTGCACAGCTTGATGTAGATCCCAGTCAGCCTGCAGTCGCATCCACAATTGCGCTGAAGTCTTAAGCAAGCGCCCCAGTCGAAGGGCGGTATCGGCGGTAATAGCGCGTTTACCCAAAACTATCTCATTCAAGCGGTTGAGTGAGATGCCAAGGCGGCGGGCAGCCTCGACCTGTCCGAGGCCGAGCGGCTTGAGATATTCCTCCAGGAGGATCTCGCCGGGCGCAATCGCGGGACCCAGCCAACCTGGCTGTCTAGTGATAGTCTTCGACGCAGACTTCGTAGGCATGGCCGCTCTCCCATCGAAACGTGACGCGATACTGGTCATTGATCCGAATGCTGTACTGACTCGCGCGATCACCCTTCAACCGCTCGAGGCGATTACCGGCCGGAATCGACAGGTCTTCGAGACTTACTGCCACGTCCAACAGTTTCAGCTTCCGTTGAACTGCGCGCCAGAGCTCGCGAGGAATTCGTCGCGCTGGTTTGGTATTTCGCTCGCGAAACAGATCCGCCGCAGTATGGTCGCGAAATGACTGGATCACCTCATTTTCATTACACACTACCTGGGTACTATGTAATTGTCAATCGGGAACCTCAGTGAGCAATTTGCATATTGCGCGAGCTTGTCCGCGGGCGTCGCTCAGAAGCGCGGGAATCCGCTTGCGAGCCACGCGCCGATCGGATTTGAGACGGTTCGCCGCGATGAAGTGTAGCGATAGTGACGGCGTCTGACTGTGACGTATCTCGGCCGTGACGAGTACGAGACGTCGCGCACATTGCGTGAGGTGGTGGTGACGGAGCTCTCGCTGTAGGTCGATGTGATCGAACTGAAGGCCGGCGTGCTGCTTGCGGTGGGCGTCACCCGGACCCTGCCTACGCCCTTGCCGGTCAACCCGATTTGTTGCGCGGCGCCATGCGACAGGTCGAGTGAGCGCCCGCGAACGAACGGTCCGCGATCGTTGATTCTGACCACTACCGACCTGCCGGTTTCGGGGTTGGTTACTCTCACGTGCGAGCCCAGCGGCAGAGTGGTGGACGCCGCGGTAAGCCCATTGGGATTGTAAATCTCGCCGGTGCTGGTGCGTCGTCCCGCGAAGCCGGGTCCATACCATGAAGCGACTTCGGTGTGCGACGTTCCATAGATTTGCCGCGGCGGCGCGTAATAGCTGGTGACCGGCTGCGCTGCGGGCGTGAAATTTTGCGAGGAACATCCCGCGAGCATGAAGACGAGAACGCAGGCCGTGAAAGCCAGCGCGTAACGGATCGGATCCAGGTGACTCGGAGTCGAATCTCGACTGGCTCTGGCGGCCCCCGCGATCATCAGTCGCCGCTCGATCCGAAGGGTATGAAGTGACAGTCCACGTACGTGCGCCCGAATTAATTCCCAGCTTACCCGCGAATCAGGCGCGCGGCAAAGAAGCCGTCGAGTCCGCCGACGTCGGGGCGGGTCTTCATGAATCCTCGCGCGTCGATGACGTCTCTAAAATCATCGCGTCCTGCCAGGCCGCGATCGATCTTGAAATCGCCGTGGCTCGCGAGAAATCCATCGATCACGCTTTCGCCCTCGTCGGGCGCGATACTGCAAACCGAATAGACGATCGCACCGCCGCGACGTACAAGCGCCGCCGCGTTCTCGAGCATCCGCGATTGTATCGCAGCCATCCGCGCGGGGTCGGTCGGCTTGAGCCGCCACTTTATTTCAGGATGCTCTCGAAGTGTGCCGAGCCCCGTGCATGGCGCGTCGAGGAGTACGTACTCGACGCCCGACGGCGCGAGGGGAGGCACGGCAGCCAGGTCGGCGCAGACATACTCGACATTGCGATGCCGCAGGCGGTGCGACAGGTCGCGCACGTTCCTGAGTCCGCTGAAATTAAGGTCCACGGCGATCACTCGACCGCGTTCGCCCACCATTTCCGCCAGATGAGTCGCCTTGCCGCCCGGCGCGGCGGCACAATCCACGACGGTCGCACCGGCTCTGGGAGCCAGCATCCGCGCGACCATCTGCGACGCCTCGGATTGCGCATGGAACAGGCCCTCGCGATACGCGCGCGAGTCGAAATGCGGCGCGCCGTTCAGCACGATCGTCTCGGGCGCGCGGCTGGGAATGCCAATCTCGAAGCCGTCCTCGATCAATTTCTGGATGATCTCCGCGCGAGACCCGCGAGCGAGATTCAGCCTGATCACGTTGGGCGCAGCGTCGTTGTTCGCTGTCATCAGGCGCTCTGCATTCGCGACGCCAAACCAATCGACGAATCGCTCGACCATCCAGCGCGGATGCGAATACGCGATCGCGAGATAGCTCTTTTCGTTTTTTTCGCGCGCCGGCATCGGCGCGGCCTCACGCGTCGCACGGCGCATCACGGCGTTGACGAATCCGGCTGCCCGACGCGCCTGAGCATTTCGTTTGGCAACACTCACGGACGTATCAACCACGGCGTGCTGCGGAATTCGATCGAGGAAGCGAAGCTGATACAGCCCCATCCGCAGAATCTCGAGCGCAACCGGCTGAATCGAGATAAGCTCGCGCCGGGTCAGATGCTTTAGCTCGTAGTCGAGGCGTCCCTGCCACGCGATGGTGCCAAGCACGAGCCGCGTGATGAGTCGCCGATCAGCCGGCGCGAAATCCGGCAAACGCGCGCCGAGCAAAACGTCGGCATAGCCGGATTCCTTATCGACGCGGAACAAAATGTCGGCCGCCGCGAGCCTGGAGGCTAGTCCCTGATCGCGCTCGCGTGGGCGCAATCCCGCTTTGACAACATGCTCGCTCATCAGCCGAATCGCGCGCCGGCGTCCACGCGTTTGCCGCGAAGGAAATCCGCCGCCAACATTCTCTTTCGCCCCGGCGCTTGCACCTCGATCAGCTTGAGCCGCCCGGTTCCGCACTGGACCACCGGATTCGGTTTGACGCTCACGATTGTGCCGGGAGAGTCAATTCTTGAATTGGAGTCCTCGATCGCGGCGCGCCAGATTAGAACGTCGTCGCCGGACAATCGCGTACGCGCGACCGGCCACGGATCGTATGCGCGCGTCATCCGCTCGATTTGCACGGCACTCGCGGTCCAATCGATTACCGCGTCCTTCTTTTCTACCTGCGCGGTGTAGGTCGCGAGCGCGTCGTCCTGCGGCGTTTCGACCAGCGCGCCGCGCGCCGCCAGATCGATCGCCTCGAGCATTGCGGACGCGCCAAGCTCCGCGAGTTTTTCTTTCAGCGTCCCCTGGGTGTCGTTCGGCTCGATCGGAATCTTGCGCTGGAAGTACATCGGGCCGGCGTCCATCTGCTCGATGATCCGCATGATCGTGACTCCGGTTTCGGCGTCGCCCGCGAGGATCGCGCCTTCGACCGGCGCGGCGCCGCGATGCCGCGGCAAGAGCGATGCGTGCACGTTCATCGGCGCGATCTTCGGGATGTCGAGGATCGAGTTCGGCAGAATCCGTCCGTAGGCCGCGACCACCAGGAGATCGGGCTCGAATGCTTTCAGCTCGCTTAGAAATTCCGGCGTTCGAATTTTGACCGGCTTCAATGTCGGAATCTGATGCTTCGCCGCGACCGCGCCGACTTCGCTCGGCTCCATGCCGAGTCCGCGCCCGCGCGGCTGATCGGGACGGGTGACGACTCCGACGACTCTGAAGGTGGCTCCTGAAGCCGTCACCAACCGTTCCAGGATGTGGGCCGCCAAGGCGGGAGTGCCCATGAAAACGATCTTTAGTGGGTCGGCGATTTTAGATCCGTACCGAGGAGGGACTGACGCTGTCGGCCTTGCCCTCCTTGATTAACTTTTTGAGTTTGCGCTTGTAGAGCTCGCGCTTGATTCGGGAGATGCGGTCGATGAAGAGTTTGCCGTCCAGGTGATCGATCTCGTGCTGCAGCGCGACCGCGAGCAACTCGTCGGCTTCGATCTCGATCTCTTTCTCATCGGGGGTCCACGCGCGCACCAGCACGTGCGCCGCGCGCTCAACGTCGGCGGTGTAGTCGATCACCGACAGACAACCCTCTTCCCAAACGATCTTGCCCTCGGCTTCGACGACCTTCGGGTTGATCAGCTTCAGCAGATGCTTGCCGGGATTTTCGTGATCGGTGTCGAGCACGATGATCCGCTTCGATTCTCCGACCTGCGGCGCGGCCAGACCCACGCCCGGCGCGGCGTACATGGTCTGCACCATGCTGTCGATCAGTCCCTCGACGTTGCCGTTGATGTTCTTGACCGGAGCGGCCGGCTCCTTGAGCGAGTCGTCGGGAAATTTGCGGATTTTTAGCAGTGCCATCTGTATCTAGAAATCTATCAAAGGGTAGCTGGCGCGGCGAGTCCGAGCGGCGCGAGAAACGATTCGACTGCGCGGATACACTCGGCGGGACGCTCGATTTGAAGAAAGTGCGACGTCCCCGGAATCGCTTCGTACGGCAGCCCGAGCTCTTCGGCCATCGCGCGTCCGATCAGCGCGGGCGGCATGGCTTCATCGAGCGTCGGATCTCCGCACACGAGCTTCACCGGCACCGGGCAATGCGCCATTTGCGGCCACAGATCGGGATTCGCGCCGCTCGAAAAAACGTGCGCCTCGTATTCGCGCGGACACGCGAGGATCCAGTCGCCGCTCGCGCGATCATGCCGCAGCGTCGCGCGCGCCATCAGCTCGTAAGCGTCGGGCACCCAGGTTTTGAAGCGGCGGCTGAACTGCTTCGCCAGTTCCATCGGATCCTTATATCGCTCAGGACGCCGCGCCGCGCGCGAGGCGAGCGACTCCTTGTCGGATTGCTGCAGAAACTGGATAGGATGGCCGGCGCGCGGATAGACCGGCGGATCGAACAGCACCAGCGCGTCGAATCGGCGCCCGTACTTGAGCGCATGCATCGCAGCCGTGACTCCCGACAACGAGTGAAAGAGTCCGGCCGCGGGTTTCGCGCCAAGCTCGCGATTGATCGCATGCCAGACGACATCCATATCCGTGATGAAGTTCTCCCAGGTGTGCCCTTCGGCGTTGTGCAACGGGTTGTGCCCGTGATTGCGGAAGTCGAAGACGATCACTTCGTAGCGCTCACGCAGCGGACCCCAGAATGGAAAGTAGCCGTCGATCGCGAGCCCGTTGCCATGACTGAGCACGAGCCGCGGCGCGCCAGGGATACCGTGCTGGCGCACGTGGATGGACGCGCCATCGCGCATTTTCACGTCGAAGGCATGCCGCGCGCGCGGCACCTGATGCACAGGGTGATGTTGGTTGGTCTCGTTCATTCGCTCACAGCATCCTCACCGGATCGATATCGATCGCAAGAAATATGTCGTCGCGTTCCGCCGACGGCCCGAGCTCGGCGCGCATCGCGGCGATCGCGGCACGCATCGGTTTCAGTTCGCGCGATTTTATCATCACCTGCCAGCGGTAGCGCTGCTTGATTCGTTCGATCGGCGCGGGCGCGGGACCCAGCACGCGGAATCCCTCCGGCGCCGAACTTTTTGCCAGCGATTTCGCGACCGCCTCGGCCATGCGCCGGACAAGCTGCGGCTCCGCGCCTTCGACTCGGACCATCGCGAGGCGCGCAAACGGCGGATACATAAGGTCGCGGCGCAGTTCCAGCTCACGTCGCATGAACCGCGCGTAATCCTGATCCTTCGCGGCGCGGATACTGTAGTGATTCGGCGCGTAGGTCTGGATGATCACGCGGCCCGGACGTGCGCCACGTCCCGCGCGTCCCGCGATCTGAGTCAGCAGTTGGAAAGTTCGCTCAGCCGAACGGAAGTCGGGCATGTTCAGCGCCATGTCGGCGTTGACGACCGCGGCCAGCGTGACGCCGGGAAAATCAAATCCCTTGGTAATCATCTGCGTGCCGACGAGAATATCTATTTCGCCGGCGCGAAGCTCGGCCAGCATCCGCGCCCGCGCGCCGCGCAGACTGCTGGTGTCGGAGTCCATCCGCTCGATGCGCGCAGTTGGCATCATCTCGGCCAGCGTCTGGGTGAGGCGCTCGGTGCCGAAGCCCTGCCCCTTGAGGCCGTAGCTTTTGCATTCGGGGCAGGTGTCGGGCGCGGCCGTGTGATTGCCGCAGTAGTGGCATCGCAGCGAGCGGTCGCGCATATGAAACGTCATGCTGACGCTGCAGTTCGGGCACGCGATCACGTTGCCGCAAATGTGGCATTGCAGAAAATTGTGGAATCCGCGGCGGTTGAGAAACACCATGCTCTGGCCGCTCGACGCGAGGTTTTCGCGCAGCGCCGCGACCAACGTCGTCGACAGTGGCACTGTGTCGGGAATCTCCGTTGGTTTCGCTTCGTGCGGTCCCGCTCCATTGCTAGGCTTCGCTGCCGCGAGTTTGCGGGCCTCGGCAACTTCGCGCCGCATATCGACGACTTCGACCGACGCCATCGCGCGATCGTTCACGCGCCGCAAAAGGCGCAACAGCCGGTAGCGTCCGCGCCGCGCATTCGCATACGACTCGCTCGACGGCGTCGCCGAGCCGAGCACGATCGGGCATTGCGAAAATCCCGCGAGCGCGACCGCGAGATCGCGTGCGTGATAGTAAATCCCTTCCTCGTTTTTGTACGACGCATCGTGCTCCTCGTCGACGACGATTAAACCCGCGTCATGCATAGGCGCGAAAATCACCGAGCGCGGACCGATCATCACTCGTGCCTGCCCGCCAATCGCCGCCATCCAGCTCGCCCATCGCTCGGTCACGTTCTGCGCACTGTGCGCGATGCCGACCAGCGATCCGAAACGCGCGCGAAACGATCGAACGATTTCGTCGGCCAGTGCGATCTCAGGCACCATGATCAAAACGTTGCGCCCGGCCGCGAGCGCCCGCGCGGCGAGGTTCAGATAAATCTCGGTCTTGCCGCTGGCAGTGACGCCCCACAGCAAAAACGTCTCGTAGCGCCGATGCTCGATCGCCGGTGAAATCGCGTCCAGTGCGACTTGCTGTTCATCGGTGAGATCGAACTCCGCGACCGCTCCGCCGTGAGCTGTCGCCGGCGCAGCTTCGATCGCGACCAGCCCGCGACGCGCGAGGCTCTTCAACGAAGCGCTCGCGCCGTCGATTTCCGTTTTCAGGACCTCGACCCGCACACCGGCGGCGCCGGCATTGGCGATCGCATTCAGCAGCTCGCGTTGCTTCGAGCCGCGAACGCCGTTGACGCTTGCGTCTGCGACGAGTCGCGCGACCAGGTCTGCAGTCTCGCGATGCCGTCCGGTGGTCCCGTCGCGCCGCTCGAGGATGCCGTCGGCGATGAACCGCGCGATGGTAGCGCGCACTTCGCTCGGCGGGCCGACTTTTTCGAGCTGGCGCGTCGATGCCGCACGCTTTTCGATGGTCTCGACAATCGCGCGCTCGACTCGCGTGAAGGCAGCCCGCGCCAGCGCGTTAGGAGGATTCGCGAGACTGTACGCCGTCTTCGATTCGACCCGCGCAACCGCGGGAATCACGCTTCGGTATGCGGCGGCAATCGAGACCATGTAGTAGGTCGCGAGGAATTCCATCAACTGCAGATGCGCGCGATCGAACAGCGGCTGCGGTTCGAGAACTTCGAGGAGGGGCTTCAGCTCGCTCGACGAGAGTCGCTCGCCGACCTCGGTGACCACGCCGGTGACCTTGCGCGAGCGCAGCGGCGCGAGCACGCGATGCCCGGGCAGGACGTGCCCGTCGAGCGTCGGCGGAATCGAGTACGTCAGCGTCTCGAATCCGCGCGTCGTTCCGACGATCACAATGTTGGCCTGCATCTCGACTGTCTCTGCGCATGCAACTTACACCCCGCGCGAGCGATGCGGCGAGTAGCCACTGCGCGGAGACGATACTTTGAACTCCCGCATACCGCTTTCGCGGACGCGTCCAGTCTGGTTGAATCTGGTCATGACGCTCCGATTCCTGACTGCCGGTGAATCGCACGGACCTGAGCTGGTCGCGACGGTTGAAGGGGTGCCCGCCGGTTTCGATATCGACCTTGGCGCGATCAACGCCGACCTCGCGCGCCGCCAAAAGGGCTACGGCCGCGGCGGCAGGATGCTGATCGAGAAGGACGAGGTGCGCCCGGTTTCCGGCATCCGCTTCGGCAAATCGCTCGGCAGTCCGATCACCTTCATCATCGAGAATCGCGACTTCAAGAACTGGGTCAAGAAGATGTCGGCGGATCCCGGCGATCGCGGCGCGGCCGACGTCGTCACCCGCGCGCGGCCCGGACATGCCGATCTTGCGGGCGTGTTGAAATACAACCTCGAAGATATTCGCGACGTGCTCGAACGGGCATCGGCGCGTGAAACCACTGCGCGCGTGGCGATTGGCGGTCTGGCAAAGCAGATTCTGTTGCCGTTCGGTATCGACGTGCTCGGCTACGTTGCGAGCATCGGGGCGACCGAGACGAAGATTCATCCTGAGTTGAGCGTCGAGGAATTGCGCCGCATCACGGAAGCGTCGCAAGTGCGGGTGGCCGACCCCGACGCGGAAAGCAAAATCATCGCGGAAATCGACGCCTGCAAAAAAACCGGTGACACGCTCGGCGGCATCGTCGAGGTCGTCGCAACCGGTTTGCCGGTCGGGCTCGGCAGTCACGTGCAATGGGATCGCAAACTCGACGGGCGTCTCGCGTTCGCGCTGCTGAGCCTGCAGGCCGCGAAAGGGGTCGAGCTCGGCTTGGGATTCACCGCGGGCCGGATTCGCGGATCCGAGCTTCACGATGAAATCGGCTACGACTCCGCGCATCGCCGCTTCACGCGTCACTCGAACAACTCCGGCGGCACCGAGGGCGGGATGAGTACGGGCGAGCCGCTGCGGGTGCGGGTGGCGTTCAAGCCGCTGTCGACCCTGATGCGTCCGCTGCGCTCAGTCGATATCAAAACCAAAGCGGAAGCTGTCGGCGCGATCGAGCGATCCGACGTATGCGCGATACCGGCCGCCGCAGTCATCGCGGAATCGGTGGTCGCGTTTGAACTCGCGGCCGCTTTTCTCGAAAAGTTCGGTGGCGATTCGTTGACCGAGATTACGCGCAACTTCAAAGGCTTTCTCGAACAGGTCCGCAATTACTGAAGCGCGGCGCGCCCGCACCTTGGCGCTGCTAACGCAAATGACGCCCAAACTGATCCTCACCGGATTCATGGCCACCGGGAAAAGCTCGGTCGGCCCGCTCGTCGCGCGACGGCTCGGATGGGAATTCGTCGACGTCGACACGATCGTCATCGCGCGCGCTGGAAAACCAATCGCGCAAATCTTCGCCGACGAAGGCGAACCGCATTTCCGACAGCTCGAACGCGAGGCGGTCGCGCAACTGACCAGCGATCGACGGCGTTGCCCGCATTGTCACGGGCCGCATCCCGAAGTGATCTCAACTGGCGGCGGCGTACTGGTTGACGAATCGAATTGCATGGCGCTCAAGCGGGTCGGCGTGATCGTATGCCTGACCGGCAGGCCCGAAGTCATCACGGCGCGTGTCGACCGATCGAAAGCCAAGCGTCCCAAACTGACCGAGGGCGGAAAGCCCACGTTGGAGCGGGTCAAAGAACTGATGGACGAACGGGCAGACGCTTACGCTCGCGCCGACGTCCAAATCGACAGCTCCGATCTCACGGTCGAACAACTCGCCGACCATGTCATCGGCGCCTTCGGCCAACGCGCCGCACGACGAATCCTGCCGCCCGCATAGCGATGCGTACGATCCGCGTAGAGCTCGGGCACGCGCCGCACGACGCACAGGTCGGCGAGGGAATCATCGACCGGCTTGGCGAACTCGCCCGCACTGCAGGACTGAAGCCGGGATCATGCGCGGTCGTCACCGACGAGACGGTTGAAAAATTGTACGCGGCACGGGTCGAGGACTCGCTTCGCAAAGCCGCCTTTGCGCCGGCCGTAATTTCGGTGCCGCCGGGCGAAGCGTCGAAGTCGTTGCCGATGCTGGAGCTTTTGTACGACCGCATGACGGCGATCGGGCTTGATCGCAACAGCTCGGTGTTCGCGGTCGGCGGCGGCGTGGTAGGCGATCTCGCGGGATTTGCGGCCGCGACTTTTCTGCGCGGCGTCCCGTTGGTGCAAGTGCCGACCACGGTGGTCGCGCAGGTAGATTCAGCGCTCGGCGGCAAGACCGCGATCAACCATCGTCACGCCAAGAATCTGATCGGTGCGTTTTATCAGCCGCGGCTGATCGTCGCCGACGTCGCGACGCTTGCGACGCTGCCGGACCGTGAGTTTCGCGAGGGGCTGGCCGAGGTCATCAAGTACGGCGCGATCATGGATGCGCCGATGATCGCCGATCTAGAACGCGATCTTGACGCGATCCTTGCGCGACGCATCGACCTGCTCGAGCAAGTCGTTGCTCGATCGCTGTCGCATAAAGCCGCAGTCGTATCCGCAGACGAACGCGAAAGCGGGCTGCGCAAGACCTTGAACTTCGGGCACACCATCGGCCACGCAATCGAAGCGAGCGCGGGTTACGGCAGCTACTTTCACGGCGAGGCGGTTGCTATCGGGATGGTCGCGGCGGCACGACTGTCCGGCAAATATGCCGGCTTCCCGGCTGATGAAGCATCGCGGCTGCGGCGCCTGATCGAGCGCGCCGGTTTGCCTACTGCGATGCCGACCGGATGGCACAGCGACGATTTTCTCCGCGCACTCGGTCTGGACAAGAAGCGCGCCGCAGGCGCGGTAGAATTCGTGCTGCTCGACCGCCTTGGTCACTCCTTGACACGAAGTTTATTAATTGATGACATTGTGTCATCTCTGCTTTGATCGATTCGTTCCATTTTCAGATAGCTACCACTAGAAGTGTTCCATGGGTGACAAATTGTCACGAAAATCCGCTGCTCTGCTTGGCATACCTACGACGTGTCTTGTATGTACGTAGTGGCGCACGCATGACTGTTTCAATCCGTACATCGTCAAGGACAGAGAAGGACCGGGTAAACGCGCGTAACGCGGAGGAGTCACATGGATCGATTCGATCAAATGAAGGACAAGGTGCTGACGGTACAGGAAGTGTCTACGTACCTGCGAGTGCATCCGTCTACCATCTACCGAATGCTCAAAAAAAATCTGCTGCCCGCCTTCCGCGTCGGCAGTGACTGGCGCTTCACGGTCGAGGCAATCGACAAATGGCGCGCCTCGGTCGAGTCGGGCACTCCCGCTCCCGCGGCGACACAGGCTCAGCCCGAAGTGCGCGGATAACGCAGCTGGACGAGAATCTGCGCCGGGCCGCTAGTTCTGGAAATACCGGCGCGGATTTTCCACCAGCATTGTACGGATCTTGGCCTCTCCGACGCCTGCGCGCTTCAGCGCCGGCACGATATTCTTGAAGACGTGCGTCGGCGTCCAGTTCGCGACGAGCTTGGCCGTTTCAGGCGTCATGTCCAGCCCGCGTCCGAGCCAGCATGCGACGGTATCGTGGGACAGCACCAGTTGATTTTCGTATCCGACGCCCAATAGTCCAATCAACGCCGCCAATCGCAGTTTGTCCGGATGAATGAAGTCCAGGCCGAAGCGATCGAAGCCGAGGATACATCCGCGATCAAGCATCGCCGCGTGATAGCCGAGGTCTGACGACCCGCAGCTATGCCCGATGATCACGCGGTTCAGGTCAACGCCCTCCGAGGCGAAAATCTCGAGCTGCTCGCGGCCCATCGTGCCTTCCTCGGTATGCGTCGTGATCGGAGCGCCGGTCGCCTTGTGCGCTCGCGCCGCCGCCCGCAGGCACATATCCTCGTACTTGGTGACCTGGCCCTTGCCGGTCGCGCACTTGATGATGCCGGCCTTGATGCCGGTGTCGCCGACGCCCTTGTTGATCTCGCTGATGTAGACCGACGCGATGTCGTCGACGGTCCGCTGCTTGAAGTATGCGGTGTTGCCCAGGTCTTCCTTGTAGAGGCCGGTCGCGCAGATTATTCGCACCCCCGACGCCGACGCCACCTCCGCCATGAAGTTCACGTCGCGGCCGATGTCCATCGGGCACGGATCGACGAACGTCTCGAGTCCCAGGTCGCGCACCTCTTTCAGGCGCTCGACGCAATTCTTGAGCGCGGCTTTGCGCTCGAATTTCGGTGCGGCGCAATCGAGCTCCCATCCAGCCCAGCCGATTAGCAGATGCTCATGCATGAGCGTCGTGCCGAGCTGCTCCGGACTCGCGGTTCCTGTGACGGTATTGATTGCTTTCATCGCGATACGCTCCATTTCCGGCGCGAGTTCACGCCCGGCGTCGGTCGAGACTTCGATTTTGCGAAGCTAGACCCGCGGAGCCGCCGGCGTCAAACGCGCCGTGCCGCGAATCCTCTATCTAGTTGGAGCGATCCGGCTTGGGTTCGTCGTCACTGCCGAAGAACGCCGCGAGCAGGATGAGCGCGACGCCAATCGTGATCGCGCTGTCCGCGACGTTGAACACCGGGTAGTTCAGGCCGTAGTAATGCACGCGCACGAAATCGACCACGCGCCCACGCATCGCTCGATCCATCAGGTTGCCGGTCGCGCCACCGAGGATCAGCGCGAATCCGACCGAATTGATCGATACGCGCTCCGCCCGTATCAGAAACACCGTCAGCACGACTATCGCCACCGACGCCATCGTCAGCAGGAACGCGGTGCGGACCCACGGCTGCGCGTCGGACAGCATGCTGAACGCCGCCCCCGGATTCAGCGTGTAGGTGATGTCGAGGTAGTTCGGAACGATCGCGATACTCTCGTACAGCGCCATGTGTGCTTGCACGAACAGCTTGGTCGCCTGGTCGAGCAGGATGACAGGAATCGTGATCGCGCCGAGCAAGAACAGAAACGGGCGTCGCGGCGGCACCGAGGCTGTTGATTCTCCCCCCGCTTCCCGTCCGGCAATCACGCCGGCAAGCGGCTTTGCGCTCGATTGTTCCGGCATCGGCTAAGCTCCAACGACTGCGCGGCATCTCGCGTCCAACGTTTCGCCGCCGCCGTCATCGAAGTATTTCCAGCATCGCGCGCACTTCGCGCCAGACGCGTGACGCCCGATCAGCGTGATTGCGGGATTCGCGGAGGCGCGTGCGAAGGTGCCATTGCCGTCTAGAGTGAACTCCTCGCGGCCATTGGCTTGATCCCTTATCTCGGCCGCTTCCGCGTCGCCGAGGATCGCAACATCCGAGACGATGAACAAATCTTTCAGCTCTTCGCGATAACGTTTGAGCGTCTCCGCAAGCCCGCTGTCAGAGCCACCGTCAGCGCCGAGACTGATTGTAGCGTCGAGTGGCGCGCCGATCTTCCCTGACTTGCGCATCGCCTCGAGCAACTTGAGCGCCTCGTCGCGGACCTTGAGCAGCCGCTCCCATCGCGCTTCCAAATCGTCATCGCGCCACGACGGTTCCGCGGGATACATCGTGGCCAGGTGCACGCTCTCGAGCCGCTTGCCCGGTAGATATCCGTAAACCTCCTCGGCCGTGAACGGGATCAAAGGCGCTAGCATACTGACGAGCACGTCGAGGATATTGAACAGCGCGGTCTGCGCCGATCGCCGCTCGCGCGAATTTTCCGCCGAGCAGTAGAGCCGGTCGCGCGCGACGTCGATGTAGAGCGAGCTCAAATCGACGACGATAAAGTTCTGCATTATCTGGAACGCGGTCTGGAATTCGAACGCTTCGTAAGCCCGGCGCACTTCGCTCTTGAGTCTCTCGGTGCGCGCGAGGATGAAGCGGTCGAACTCGAGCATGTCCTTCAATTGAACGGCATCGCGACCGGGATCGAAGTCATCAAGATTGCCCAGCACGAAGCGGCAGGTGTTGCGGATCTTGCGGTACGACTCCGACGCCGCACTGAATATCGTCTGGCCGAGCGTGATGTCGGCGGTGTAGTCGAGCGACGCGTACACCAGCCGCAGCACGTCGGCGCCCATCCGCCCGACAGCATCGACCGCGTCCTCGGAGTTGCCGAGCGACTTGGACATCTTACGTCCCTTCTCGTCGACGGTCAGGCCGTGGTTGATGACGCTCTTGAAGGGCGCCGCGCCCCGCTCGGACACCGCGCAAAAGAGCGACGAGCTGAACCATCCGCGCGCCTGCTCGACCGCTTCGAGGTACGCGTCGGCCGGCCATTTCAGTTCGGGCCGCACCGCGAGCACCGCGGCTTGCGACGAGCCCGAATCGAACCATACGTCGAGGATGTCTTCTTCCTTGACGAAGACCGCGCCGCCGCACTTCGCGCATTTGACGCCGGGCGCGACGAAGTCGGCCGCCGGCCGGGTGTACCATGCGTCGGAGCCTTCGCGCGCGAAAATTTCCTCGACCCGATCCATCGTCACCAGCAGCGGTGCGACCTCGTCGCATTCGGCGCATCGCACTGCGGGGATCGGCACGCCCCACGCGCGCTGGCGCGAGATGGTCCAGTCGGGACGCGTCTCGGTCATGTTGCGAATCCGATCGCGCGACCACGCGGGGTACCACTTCACGCTGTCGATTGCGTCGATCACCTTGGCGCGCAACCCGTTGTGATCGACGCTCACGAACCATTGCTCAGTCGCGAGAAAAATCAGCGGATTGTGGCATCGCCAGCAATGCGGATAGCTGTGCGAGAAGTTTTGCGCGTGCAGCAGTGCGCCGACCGTGCGCAACCTCTCAACGATCGACCGGTTCGCCTTGAAGACGTTCTGTCCTTCCCACTCGCCACCGTCCCGTGTAAACACTCCGCTGCCGTCGACCGGAGTGAACGGCGCCAGCCCATACGCCTTGCCGACGACGTAATCCTCGTAGCCATGTCCGGGTGCGGTATGCACGAGGCCAGTGCCGGCGTCGGCGGTGACGTGCTCGGCGTACATGAGTTTCACGTCGCGCGGGAGAAACGGATGCCGAAAAATATCCTGACCGTCGAGCGCCTTCAGCGCCGCACGGTCGAGGGGAATCCGTTTCTCGACTGTCAGACCGCACTCTTTCTCGACACTGTCCGCCAGCCGCGACGCGACGACGTAATAATGATCTCCGACTTTCAGCGCGACGTAGTCGAACGTCTCGTTCAGCGAGATTCCCAGATTCGCCGGCAGCGTCCACGGGGTCGTCGTCCAGATAACCGCGGAGAATTTGCCGGCTTTGTGCGCGGCGGCGAGCTCGGCGCGGTCGTTGGCTTCTGCAGCCAGCGCGCCCGCATCCTTGAGATTCGAGTTGAATGCGAACGCGACGTAAATCGACGGCGAGACAGTATCGCGATACTCGACTTCAGCCTCCGCCAGCGCAGAGCGGCAGTCGAAGCACCAATGCACTGGACGCAGCCCGCGATAGACGTAGCCGTGCTCGACCATGTTGCGCAGCACGCGGATTTCCGCCGCATCGTACTCCGGCGCCATCGTGAGATAGGGCTTGAACCAGTCGCCGATACATCCCAGGCGCCGAAAGTCAGAGCGCTGCAAGTCGATCCACTTTTCTGCTTCGGCGCGGCACAGCTTGCGCAGCTCGAGCTTGGGCGTCGTGCGCGCCTTGTCGCCGCCGAGGTCGCGCGAGACCTTGTACTCGATCGGCATGCCGTGACAATCCCATCCGGGCACGAACGGGGTGCGATATCCGAGCATCGAGCGCGACCGCACGACGAAGTCCTTCAGAATTTTGTTGAGCGCGGTCCCGAGATGCACGCGTCCGTTGGCATACGGCGGCCCGTCGTGCAGCACCCACGATTCCGCGTGCTTGCGCGCCTCCATCAGGCGCGCGTAGAGGTCGAGATCGTCCCAATGCTTGAGCGTTTCCGGCTCCCGCTTGGGCAGATTCGCCTTCATCGGAAAGTCGGTCTTGGGCAGTTTCAGGGTAGATTTGTAATCGGTCTCAGCCACTCGTAGTTCCCGGTGTCGGTAGTATCAGATCAGATTAACGCACGCGCCGTTGCTGCGCGAGACACGACTACACGGCGACTATCGGGACGCGTACAATCCCAAGTGTAGTGGAACCGAGGATCACCGTACCGAACTTCGCCGAAGCACTCCCTTTTCGGGTTCACGAGCCTGCTTGGCGACTGCCACCTAATCCTCGAATCGGTCCAATGAACATGCTTAGCGCTAGTCTCGGGCGATCGGAGGCCCGAGACCCGACAAGGATGACCAACGTTCGCGGCAGCGAGAACCTCATTATTGCGTCAGACTACGGCGGAGATCATAAGGGCTGCAGGTTCCCCGCGTTTTCATTTTTACTCGCCAGCCTAGACGCACTCGGTGGATGGCTTAAAGCAAGGGAACAGTTCAGGCTCCGCTATTTGCGCGATGGTAGGCGGATGTC
This sequence comes from uncultured delta proteobacterium, assembly GCA_963850125.1. GTDB lineage: Bacteria > Desulfobacterota > Binatia > Binatales > Binataceae > Binatus. The sequence goes on from CAWKKB010000012.1 coordinate 370,118, forward strand.
GTTCACTCAGCTTGGTGATCGGTATCGCCGCGCCGCCCTTCCGAAGTTCCTAGAAATCGCGGAGACGATTCCCGGCAATTTAGCTACAGTTTTAATCGACCGGCGAATCCAGTCGATCTTTTCGGGAAGAGATGACCTGGACAATGCGCAACTCGCAACTTTGCGGGCCGCTGGATGGTCTGCCAACAGCCTTGAGAGGTTAGCGACCATTACTCACTTCGTTGCTTTTTTCCTCGCCGGTTTCTCTCGGGCCGGACAGAACGTTCTATGGGTCAGCGACGAGGACGAAATTGCGGCAAACGAGACGCGTCAGAAGCAGCTTACTGAGATTTTCGGCATCGTCGCCAGCAACTATCTGCCTCACAATCTGAGACACGCTAGGATCGGCACGACTCATTCCGACAACGGCTCGCTAGAACTAGAAGACTTGGGCGCAATTCCGGATCTGGCTGCAGGCGCCCTTTCCGAGATCTATTCCGCCTATAGCGATCAAAACGCGCTTCCGAGCGGCGCCGTCGTCGTTCCGGTGCCGCAAACGGTTTCTTGGAAGAGCCGACAAATCATGAACTGGCTTTCGCAAGACATTAATCTGCTATCGAAGATCGTTTTTGTGTTCCAGCGATCCAAAAATGGTTACGGCCCCCATATTCAGTTGCTCAGGCTTTAACGATCGAAGAGATTTTGCACCTTCAAATGATTCCGCGTGCAGACGCGCGAATAACAGCCTCCGCATTCGTTTGAATCTCGGCGCGAGCCTCCATATCATTTCTCGCTCGTCATCTGATCGCATTATCATAGAAAGAAATTATGGGACTCAGAAAAGTTACTTTTTTCGATAAGGAAGGGACCGCGATCGTGCCGCTGGACGACGACGGTCAGGCGAAGCCGGCGGTGATGGGCGTGCGATGGGTCAATCCCGACACCTTTGAAACGATTCGCGTGGTCGGCGGCAAACGCACCGGGCCAAAGAACGAAGTGCTGATGGAAGTCCCGCCGACGCTCGACACCAGCGCGTTCGCAATCGAGGATTTACCGCCGCCGAAGGTCAAGGAAGAGCTCAAGGAGATCGAGGCTCCCGCCACGCCAAAGTCGACGGAGAAGCCGTGACTCAGTCCGGCGCCGGCGCGCTCGCGGGCCTGCGCGTCCTCGACCTGACCGGGCATCGCGCACAATTCTGCGCGCGGCTGCTTGGCGACATGGGCGCCGACGTTATCAAAGTCGAGCCGCCCGGCGGCGACGACGCGCGCCGCATCGGCCCGTTCCTCGACGATTTGCCGCATCACGACCGCAGCCTGTTTTTCTGGTTTTACAATCTCAACAAGCGATCACTGACACTTGACCTCAAGCATTCGCGCGGCGCCGACATCCTGCTCCAACTCGTCCGGACTTCTGATGTAGTGATCGAGAGTTTCGCGCCGGGCACTCTCGATCAGCTCGGGCTTGGCTGGGACGTTCTTCATCGCGAGAACCCCGCGCTCGTGCTCTGTTCGATCGCGCCGTTCGGACAGACCGGCCCATATCGCGATTTCGTCGCCGACGATACCGTGCTCACCGCGCTCGGCGGGATGCTCTACGTCAACGGCTTTCCAAATCACGCGCCGGTCCGTCCGTTCGGTCTGCAGGCTTATCATTCGTCGGCGTACTTCGGCGCGATCGCGGTGATGCTCGCGCTGCTTGCTCGCGACAGAAGTGCCGAAGGTCAATGGATCGATCTCAGCATGCAGGAGGCGACGGCCGCGGCCGTCGAGCACGTCGCCGGCGGATACTTCGAGCGCAGCGAGGCCGAGCCGCGGCGCGGCACCCTGCATTGGAGTCGTTTCTTTCGGGTCGGCAAATGCCGCGACGGCTACATCATGCATTGCACGCTCGGCGACTGGACCTCGCTCATCGAATGGGTCAAGTCCGACGGCAAGGCGGCCGATCTCGACACGCCGGACTACCAGCAGCCGATGTATCGCTACCTGATGGCCGAGCACGTGTTCGAAGTTCTCGACGATTGGGTCAAGGATTATCCGCGCGATGAGCTGCTCGAGCGCGCGCAGCTTCTGCGCCAGCCCTACGCGACCGTCCGCCCGCCCGAGGCGCTGTTCGACGACGAGCAGCTCATCGAGCGCGGCTACTTCGTCGAGGTCGAGCATCCCGAGCTCGGCCGCACGTTCCGCTACCCGGGCGCGCCGTATCTCTTCAACGGCACGCCGTGGCGCGTCACTCGACGCCCGCCGCTGATGGGCGAGCATACCGGCGAGATTTTGCGCGACGAACTCGCGATGGCTCCTGAAGCGATCGCAGTGCTTGCCGCTGAAGGAGTGATCTGAGCATGTCCGCGAGGCCGCTGGACGGCGTGCGCATCCTCGACTTCACCTGGGTGGTAGCCGGCCCGGTCGCCACGCGGATTCTCGGCGACCACGGCGCGCAGGTGGTCAAGGTCGAGCGCAAGAATCCGCCGCCGATGGGCAATCGCAAACTCGGCCTGCAATGCGACCTGCATCGCAGCAAACTTTCGGTCGCGCTCAATATGCAGCATCCGCGCGGAATAGAACTCGCGCGCCGGCTCGCCGCGATGAGCGACATCGTGATGGATAATTTTTCCGCGCGCGTGATGCGCACCTGGGGGATGGATTACGAAAGCCTCGCCGCGGTAAAGCCCGACATCATCTGCATCAGCATGTCCGGCCTAGGTCATACCGGGCCACGTTCGAGCTACGTCAGCTACGGTCCGACGCTGCAGGCGCTCACGGGATACACGCAGTTAATGGCCGAGCCTGACGGCACGCCGGCCGGCTACGGCTATTCGTACGCCGACATGTGCGGCGGATACACGGGCGCGCTCGCGGCGCTCGTAGCACTATGGCATCGACGCCGTACGGGGCGCGGGCAGTTCGTAGACCTGTCGCAGTTCGAGGCTGTCGCAAGCGTCATCGGTCCCGCGCTGCTCGACATCTCGGTCAACGGCCGCACGCAGTCGGCACCCGGCTACAATTCGCAGGAAGGTCCGGCCGCGCCGCACGGGGTTTACAAATGCCGCCCGCTCGACGGCGACGACGATCGATGGGTCGCGATCAGCGTCCGCACGGGGCCCGAATGGCGCCGATTCGTCGTCGCGATCGGTTCTCCGGAATGGGCGAGCGATCCGAAGTTCCGCACGCTCTACCTGCGGATGCAAAACAGCGCCGAGCTGGACGCCAACGTCTCGCGATGGACCGCGGAACACAGCGCCGAAGACGGGATGGCGATCCTGCAACGCGCGGGCATAGCAGCCGGCGTCGTCGAGAACGGCGTCGACCTATGCGCGCGCGATCCTCAACTGAAAGAGCGAGGCTTCTGGCCCGAGGTATCGACCAAGCAGGGCGCGACGACTCACGTCACCGGAATCCCGTTCAAGCTCTCCGGCGGCTCGGGCGAAGTTCGCACGATAGCCCCCGAAGTCGGCGAGGATTTCGACTACGTCCTGGGCGAGCTGCTGGGTCTCGGCAAAGCCGAGCGCGACGAGTTAGTCGCGGACGGCGCCGTCTGGCCGTAGCACTTTTACCAGGATGGCGAGCTGAGATTCGCGTTTCGTCGCGCAACAGACCTGATCTCAACCTTGAAAACAGAGACCGATCGGGCCAGCATCAGGCCATTTTCCAGCCAGCGTGATCCTTCAGAAAGTGATGAAGCCCCAACTCTCGTCGAATATAGTTCTCAACAGCATTTCGAGTTTCGGCGGCTTTCTGGCCCCACAGTGCAACTCGCGGCCCAATGGCCGGAATTGCCGGTGATTTGTCAGTCGCCGGAGTCGCCGAGGCCGCCGGCGTAAAAGCTCCCCAGCCACCAGGTCCTTCTTCAAACTTGTCTTTTCCTTGGGCTTTGCGAGCTTCGAGAATTTCACTACTCAACTGATTTGCAGCGTGAGCGCCAATCGAAATCGTTGGATGGGCATGCAGCCAAGATTCGGTCGTCCAGCGAAAGTGGCTAACAATCACGGCACGTTCGAAACGGTCGCCTCCGCTTTGCCGGTTAATTTCGTCACGCAGGAGACCCGCGACCGACGATCGAGCAACTCCGATACCAAGCCGTCGCCCACAACGATTACGACCGTCTTCCGGTTTAAGACTTCCGCAATTTGGAACTTCCCATCAAGCTTTAGCAAATCGAAGTCGTAGCGGGGACTAATTGCACTCGCGTGTTCTAGCCGGCCTAAGATTTCAATTGCACTAAGAATTGGCGTGCATGCTGAGCTGACTTGCGCTGGCAAATTGTTCACGCTGTAATTTGAATAGGACGCCAATGTTACCCCAGCAAGGTCGCTCGGCAACTTGATGTCCTCATCTTGATTGTAAACCGCAAAGGTCCTTTCCCTTCCCAGACGGCCCATAAACAATCCAAGCTCGAACAGAACATTGTCGCGTGGAGAGTTCATCGACTGGCCTTGGATTCCGTCAAATCATCTGGGGTAAGGACCAACACTCCAAAGTCGATCACGGCAGCGGTCTCTACGAGTGATTCCAGATTGCTCTTTCCTAGTGGGAACATATGCGACCACAAGTACGTCTCGGATTTGTGCTTTAGATTTTGTTCGACGGCTCTGGCAATGGGGACTCCAGTAGTCGATGAGCCGATAAATACGCGGGACTTTCGAGTGGTCGCTTCGTGCATGCCACCTATTTATCAAAACCAAGGACCTCGAAAGAAGAAGGTCCCGCAGAACCGTCGGTTACGCGGCGGCTTGCATTTGCGATAGCTCCGGCTTCGAGGTTGCCAGCGCCAGCATCGCGGCGTAGCCGGGTTGGAGTTCCATTCGGGGGGCGTAGCCCTTTGCGAGCAGGATTTCGTGCGCGCGGGGGAGGTTGTAGCACGGCACCGCCACCACCAGGTGATGCTCGAGGTGATAGTTCACGAAGTAGGGCGCGACGAGAGCGCGCATCAGCCAGTTAGCATGCGTGGTGCGCGTGTTGCGCATAGGGTCGTCGGCGTCGGGCGTCATCGAATGCTCGGCGATACTTCGAATGCGCACGACCAGCTCGTGAAACGTCATGTACGGGAAAATCCACAGCGCGGGGAATAGCCACCAATGTCCCGCTGACGCGAGTATCGCGAAAATAATCGCATTGGTGACGATTGCGCCGTGCAGCCGCTTCCATCCCATCGCGAGGCGCTGCGATGCCGGCATGTCGGAGCGTCCGAACGCGCGCCGAAACAGCGCGGCCTTCTGCTTGTATGCCGTCTGCCCGGTAAGATCGCGAATGACCTTGCGCCGCATGCTGCTGCGCGTGATCGGAAACGGCGCCGTCAGCCCGAGGTCGGGATCGTTTTTCTGCTGGGTAAACCGATGGTGCCCCGCGACGTGGTAGGGCCGGTATGCGTACATGTCGCCGAACAGCGCGTAGTCCGTCAGCCAGGTCCCGGCAAAATCGTTCAGCTTCATGTTGCTGAACAGCAGGCCGTGCGACGCGTCATGCGAGAGAATCGCTAGTCCGAGTTGCCGCGCGCCGATTATCAAGGTCGCCGCGATGAAGGTCAGCGGATTCGGCCACCAGACGAACAGCGCCATTGCGCCGAAGATCACGGCCCACGCGTGAAAAATCATCCAGGCCGCGCGCCACTGCGACTTGCGCTTGAGCATCAGCAGTTGGTCGTCGGAGAAAACGCTACGCGCCTGGAACATGATATCCTCCAATCTTCCGTTTTTTCACCGGCCCGCGCCGGCAGGAAGTATCAGGGTTCTGTCCGTCATGGATTAGTATGTAACAGGAAATGGCAACGATTGCAAATCCTCGTTATGTGCCGCGCCACCTGACCGCGCGCGAGCTGGTGATCGATTTTCTCTCGAATCGATATCCACGCGAGATGTCGGTGCAGGAAATTGCGGGGGTCGGGATTGCGCTGGGATTTTCCGAGCAGAGTTTGCGGATGGCGCTGACGCGGCTGGTCGAGCAGTCCGTCGCTGCCAACATCGGCCGCGGCCTCTATCGCTTGAGCCCGTCGGGCGAGGCGATGCGCGAGGAAGTGCGCAAGTGGCGGCATCTCGACGACCTCGCCAGGCCGTGGTCGGGCGCGTGGATCGGAGTGTTCGACGCGAGCGTCCCGCGCAGCGACCGCGCCGCGCTACGTCGTCACGAGCGCGCGATGCGGCTCCGCGGCTTTCGCGAACTTCAGCCGGGTCTTTGGATTCGTCCCGCCAACCTGCGCGACTCGGTGGAGGAGCTTCGCGAGCACCTGCGCGCGCTGGGGCTTCATCCTGCGGCGCTGGTGGTTGGCCTGCACGATCTCGACGACGATGCGCGCGCGAAGGCGACCAGCCTGTGGGATACGGGTGCGATGCTCGCGACCTACCGCGCGCTCACGGACGAATTGCTCGCGAGCAAAACCAAGCTCGAGCGCCTGTCGCTGGACAACGCCGCGGCAGAATCAATGGTGCTGGGCCGCGACGTCATTCGGCACATCAATCTCGATCCGGTGCTTCCTGAAGAGCTGATGCCGCAGCGCGCGCTGACAACTCTCATCCGCACGATGACCGACTACGATCAGAATGCTCGCCAGATCTGGCGGCGTTTCATGCGCGCGCGCGCCCCGCGCGAGTAGTTTCTCTCGACGCGCGAAGAATTGAAAAAATGCGGTTCCTCACCCGCCACGCTTAGAAGCGCGTCGGCCTCTCCCCTCGTGGGGCGAAGCAAAGAACAGCGAAGCAACCGGGCGAAGTACGAAACGGTTACCAAAGTAACAACGTACCTAAGATGAGAGGCGTCTGGCTGCTTCTAGTTGCGTTAGCGCGAGCTATACTGTTTGTTAACAACCTGTGAACATCTAGTGGAGGACGACTGTTGCATGCAAGCGTAATATCGAGCGCGCTGGTGGGGGTTGATGCGTTTCCGGTCGAAGTCGAAATCGACATCGGCGCCGGGGTGCCGCCGCATCGCCTCGTCGGCCTGGCCGAAGGCGCGGTCAAGGAGGCGCTCGATCGGGTCAAGTCCGCGATCAAAAACTCCGGCTTCGAGTTCCCCACTCGCAAGATGACTATCAATCTCGCGCCCGCCGATACGCGCAAGGAGGGCTCGGCGTTCGATCTTCCGCTCGCGCTTGGAATTCTCGCCGCGCAAAACGTGCTCAAGGATCGCGCGCGCCTGCGCGGCTACCTGATCCTCGGTGAACTCGCGCTCGACGGCCGTATCAAGGGTATCAAGGGTGCGTTGCCGACCGCGTTGCTTGCGCGCGCGTCCAAGTTCGCGGGCGTGATTCTCCCGCGCGAGAATGCGTCCGAGGCCGCGGTAGTCGGCGAGGGCACCGCGGTGCTCGGAGTCGAGAGCCTCCGCGAGGCTTTTGAATTCTTCGAGGGCCTGCGTCCACTGGAATCGATTCCGGTCGATCTCACCACTGCATTCGGCGGCGCGAACGTTTACGACATCGATTTCAGCGAGGTCAAAGGACAGGAGCAGGCCAAGCGCGCGCTCGAGGTCGCGGCAGCCGGCGGTCACAACGTCCTGATGATCGGGCCGCCGGGCTCGGGCAAGACGATGCTGGCAAAGCGGCTGCCTTCCATTCTTCCGACGATGACCTTCGAGGAGGCGATCGAAACGACCAAGGTGCACTCCGTAATGGGCTTGCTCGACGGACGCGCCCTGATCACGACGCGTCCCTTTCGCAACCCGCATCACACTATCTCCGACGCTGGCCTTATCGGCGGCGGCTCGATTCCGCGGCCCGGCGAGGTGAGTCTCGCACATCACGGCGTCCTGTTCCTCGACGAGTTACCCGAGTTCCGCAAGAATGTGCTCGAAGTCCTGCGCCAGCCGCTCGAGGATGCGCGCATCACAATCTCGCGCGTGATGGGGACGCTCACGTTCCCCGCCTCGGTGATGCTGGTAGCCGCGATGAACCCGTGCCCGTGCGGCTTTTATACCGACCCGCAGCACGAATGTTCATGTTCGCCGATCGCGATTCAGCGCTATCGCTCGCGCGTCTCGGGCCCGCTGCTGGATCGAATCGACATCCACATCGAAGTGCCCGCAGTGAAGTACAAGGACCTAACCGACCACGTCTCGCGAGAGCCGTCACTCGCCATTCGCGAGCGCGTCAACCGCGCGCGCGAGGCGCAGCTCGCGCGCTTCAAGGGGATGCAGTTTTTCTGCAACGCGCAGATGCGCGCGAGCGATCTTCGGCTCCATTGCCAGATCGAGGACGCCGGCGAGCGCCTGCTCGAGCTTGCAATCAACCGCCTCGGACTGAGCGCGCGCGCTTATACCCGCATCCTGAAAGTCTCGCGCACGATTGCCGATCTCGACGGATCGGCCGCGATCTCCGCGCATCATGTGAGCGAGGCGATTCAGTATCGTTCGCTCGACCGGGCTACTCCCTAGAAAATGAAGCGGGCGACTCGATCGCTCGAGCCGCCCGCCTGCAGATCTGCCTATCCAGACTTAATGCACTTCGAAGCCTGCCACGAACTGGTCTGCGTCATCGGTCTTGTGCTTCACCACCAGCGTACCTGAAGCTACGGTATCAGCGGTGAAGAAGTTCTTCAGACCTGTGTTGCCGTTACCCAGGGCATTGGTCGGCAGTGCGATCCCCGTGTCCACATCGCCGGAATCGTCGAGTGGCCGAAAGAATATTTCGTAATTGGTGCTCGGAGTCGCGCCCTTCACGCTTACGTTGATTTGGCCGGCCGCATTCACGTCGTACGAGCCTTCATCCAGCGGATCGCTCCCGCACGTCGCCAGGATAGGATCGGTCACGCTCCCACATGGAACCAGGTTCGAGGAGGAGACCGCCGGACGCACAAACTTCTCGTCCACCTTGAATCCGGACTCGAACTCGTCGGTCGAACCGCTCTGCAACACGACTCGCCCTGAACCAATCGTGCTTGCCGCGAATTCTGCCGGCACAATCAGTGTGGCGCCGCCGGCCTTGTTGGTCGGCCCCACCGATCCAAGCGGGATCGAGGTTCCGCCTGCCGCACGGAAGATCGCGGTGTAGGTGGTGCTGGGACGCGCGCCGGATATGTGAATAGACATGGCGCCGTCGTCGTTTTCAACATCGACTTTGCCATAGGTCAAAGAATCGCTTCCGCAATTTGAAAGACTTCCCGGCACGGTCACGTCGGTGCAGCGCACCAGCGCGGGCTGGAAGTCACGGGCCGATTCGAGACCGTTGCCCGAGATCAATACCCCGGTGACAAACTCCTCGCCGCCGGTGCCGCTCAGGACCACGTTGCCTGCGCCCACGGTTCCGAACTTGAAGAATGCATCCTTTCGAATCGCGCCGTTGCCACCGGCACCGGTCTTCAGCGAGCCAATCGGAGCGGTCTGCGTGCCGTCGCCTGAAACGAAGCTAACCGTGTACGTGGTATTGGTCGCAGCCCCGAAGAGCAGCACCGTCACGTCGCCCTGATCACTGATCGTGGCTCCGCCACGCTTGAGCGGGTCCTGGACCGTAGCGCAGCTAAGCGGCGCTGGTGTCGTAACCGATTGGCACGGAACCAGCGGTGCGTCGAAGGTTTGCGCGCGCGCTAATCCTGAGGCCAAGCAAAGCGCCAGTGGCACGGCCAGGAAAACTGCCGGCCATTTTCGTGGTGATTGAAACATACAGATACTCCTCCTGCCTGTACGCCGATTGCGCGTGCAATCGGACTAATTAATTTGCGATTCGAAGCTTAAGACGCCCCCAAGACCAAGGTCGTTTACAGGTGGTAGCAGAAAAAGTGAACGCGCGTGAATCGCCATCAAAGCGCGTACCCCCCGGTCCTACGGCTGCTTTGGATGCTGGCGCCACAGTCCCAGCCGGCGACGCGCCTCGCGCCGCTGCTCGGGCGTCATCTGCTGCCATCGATGCCAGTTCGCCATCATGCGTTCGCGCTGCGCCGGTGGCAGCTGCTCAAATTGCTGGTAGCGCTGCATCATCCGCTCGCGCTGATCCGGCGGCAGACTGCGCCACCGTGCGTAGTCATGCTGCAATTCATCGCGCCGCGCCTGCGGAAGCTGGCGCCATCGGCGCAACCCTTCCATCACTCGCTTGCGTTCTTCGGGCGGCAGATTGCGGAACGTCTGAAAGTTCTGTTGCACCTTCTGCCGCTCTTCGGGCCGCATCGATTGCCATCGCCGATAGTTCTCGAGCACGCGCTGACGCTGCTCGGGATTCATCTGCGCCCATTCATTCGGATGCTGCGCGACGAGCGCGCGCTCGGCGTTGTTCGACGGCTCCACTGAGGCCGCCGGCGATTGCGCATAAGCAGGGACCACCGCATGCCATCCGCACAGGATCAGCGCGACGACCATCAACGTGCTCGCGATTCGCATGCGACCCGTCATGGCTGCGGCCCCTCGACGTCAGTGCTCGGATGATTCGCGGGAACCTGCCGTTCGGCAGGCTCGCTGATGTCCGATTGTGGCGGGGCCTCTGCCGATTCGGGTTGATGCGCCTTGGGCTCCTGCAGTCCGACTGAGGCTCTGGGAGCGGGCGCGCCGTTCCCGCCTCCTTCGTGATTTCCCAGGTAACCCATCGCGTCGAGCGTGCGTATCTGATCGAGCATCGAGTCGTCGGTCGGCGATGCGGCCGGCGCAGGCGCGCCTTGCGTGTTATTGTGACGCGGCTCGAACAGGTCCAGGTTCATCAGCATTCTCAAATCGGGCGGCGATGCGTCCTGCGCCGACGCTCGCCACGTCTCGCCGCACACAACCATCGTCCCTATCAGCACAATCGCAGCCACTTTACGACGGAGATTCATGGTTCCGGCGGTCCCCGGGCCCCAGCTCATCCAGATGCTCGATCACGTCATAGTTCTCGAGCAAATCGAGATGCTCGACGACGTGATAGTTGGCCAGCATGTCCACGTCGGTGCTGCTCAGCTCCTGCTGCAGCTCGAGCTGATCAACACCGGGCGCTTGCGGACTTCCCGCCCCGCGATGCATCACGATTGCAATTGCGAGCACGGCGACCGCCGCCGCGCCGATCGCCATCGACGGCCAGCCGAAGGCCGGCAATCGAAGATCCTCTCGCAGCCATCGCCACCGCCCGCGAACGCTCGCACTCCCTGCTTGCTTCGAGCGCAGCTTGCGCTTGAGCTCGGCGCGGTACTCCGTCCAATCCGGATCGCGCACCTCGTCAACTGCGCGCGCGAGATTCGACAGTATCGCCGACGACGCATCCGCAGTCTCGCGGCATTGGGCGCATCCCTCGAGATGCTCCCCGACCCGCGCCCGCTCATCTGCGCTCAACTCTCCGCGCAGATACGGGATCAGTTCAGTCTCTGGATGAATGGCGGCCATGATTGTCAGCGTTTTTTCAATTACTCAGTCGATTAGTCAGTCGTTCGCCATCAATTTGCGCAGCTGCGCGATTCCGCGATGCACGTGTACGCGCGCCGTCGCCTCCGAGCACTTCAGCACCTCGCCGATCTCCCGGCTGCTGAAGCCTTCTTGCGTCTGCAGTAGCACTGCGGCGCGCTGCTGCGGCGACAGCTTCGCAAGCGCGGGACGAAGCCGGCTGATCGATTGCGTCAGCATCGCCGACTCCTCGGGGCCGGTCTCACCCGACGGTGGATCGAAGGCGCGCTCGTCGGGGTCGTCGCCGCCGGGAGTCGCAAGCGGCGACAGCCGCTTCCACCATCGATTCTTCCGCTGATGGTCGATGCACAAGTTGACCAGTATCCGATAGAACCAGGTCGAAAAGCGCGATCGCCCGTCGAAACGACCGGCGAATTCGTAAAGCCGGATGAAAGCGTCCTGCGAGACGTCGCCCGCGTCGGCCTCGTTGCCGAGGATCGACGACGCGAGCCGGTACGCGCGCCCCTGATGGCGGTCCACCATGAGCTCGAATGCGTCCACATCGCGCTCGGCGATTCTTTTGCACAGCTCCTCATCGGAAGGTTCCACCGTTATCGGTCCCGGGACGCGCCAAACCAGGCAACTCGGCCCGCGACCGATATAACAAATTCCCGACCCATTTGACGAAGCAACCTTAATATTCGTTTACACGATTCCTCACCCGATTCGTCACGGCCGCGCTTTGCACCGGCGGCGTAAACGATCATCGCCAACGCTCCGTCCAACTCCCATCGCAGAAACAAGCAGCGGCGCAAACAGCGCCGATGGAACAGGAGATTAATCATGAGAAAATCCATCACAGCCCTGGCGGCAATCGCCTTCGTCGGAGCGATCAGCTCGACCGCATTCGCCGGTCCTGTCGGCCGCTTCGATAACGGCTACCTCGACGAGCATCCCGAAGTCGCGCATCAGCTAGGCGCGAATCCGTCGCTCGCCGACAACCCGCAGTTCCTCGCCACCCATCCTGGGCTCGACGCGTACCTGGCGAATCACCCCGAAGTCAGACAGGACCTGCAGCAGCATCCCTACCGCTTCATGAGCGACGAATGGCGTCATGACCATGGCGGCTACGGAATCACTCGGGGCGAAGTCGGCCGCTTCGACAACGGCTACCTCGACGAGCATCCCGAAGTCGCGCAGCAACTGGGCCGCGATCCGCGGCTGGTGGACAACCCGCAATTCCTCGCCACGCATCCGGGCCTCGACGAGTACTTCAGGAACCATCCCGAGATTCGCGAGGAGCTGCAGCATCACCCCGACCGTTTCATGGCGCGAGAGGGTTACTACGACAGCCATCACGACTGGCACTATGGGCATCCGCTAGCGACGACTGATCGCTACATGGACTCGCATCCCGAGGTAGCGCAGCAGCTGGAGAAGGATCCGGCGCTGGTCGACAATCGCGAATACGTCGACAGCCACCCGGGCCTGCATGAGTACCTGCACAATCATCCCGTAGCGCGCCAGGACTGGAAGTCGCACCCGTTCCGCTACATGGCAGCCGAACGCCACTACGATAAGACCCACTAACTGACAGATCACCAGGAGAGAAAAGGCGCCGAGCGATCACAAGATCGCTCGGCGCCTGGCTCGATATTCTGATTGTGGTGGAAGGGATTGCAGGATCGTACTAGCTCGGACCCGGCGCTTCGTAGGCCATGTAGCGCGATATTTTCCAGCTTCCGTCGGCCTGGCGCCGGAATATATCCATGCCGGGTTCGCGCGTCGTCTGATCGGGTCCGCCGTCCTTTGGATGCACCTTCAGAGTCCATACGAGCCTTACGACCGCGAGGTCGCCCGAGACCAGGATTTCCTTAATTTCCAGGTCGTAATGATAGGTCTTGGCCGGGTCCGTCAACGCCGCCTGCAGGTTGGCGCATAGAGAATTGTAGGTGTCTTCGGGCTGCCCGCGAAAATTTGAAATTAAATCCGGGGCGAATAGTGTGCAGACCTGCGATGTGTCGCCGGCGTTGAAGTCGAGCTTCCATTTCTCCAGCTCGACGCGGATCTGATTCTGCACAGCAGCAGAATCGTCATCGGCTGCCGGCACGCAGGTCGCGTAGAGGAGCATCGCGATCATACTTGCGGCGATCAATCCAAGTGGTCCGCAGCTAGTTTTCATCATTGCAAGTTCTCCCCCGTCCTGAATCAACAAGCAAATTCGGGTGCCTTGGGCTGATTTGTGCAATGCGATCAGACCTCTTGACGACTGCGAAGTATCGCGATAACTGATTTATCGAATAAGGCTCGATAATGCTGAAACAGCGGGAAGCCAGCTTTTTGGCGGCTTTCCAGCAGGAGAGTCAGCGATGAGCAGCATGGCGCGTATGGCGGTATTCGTGGTGATGGGTTCGGCATTGACGGTTGGGGCCCTGATGCTAGCCAGCTACCTGTCCACCTCCGCCGGCTAGTCTTCGAGGAGCGCCCTTCGACCCAGCGATTGGAGAGACGCGCGATAAGCGCGGGCTGGGTCTGTACTCTCCCCCTTTGAAGCGGCTCATCGAAGTCGCACGCACCTTCTTTGCGCACTAAAGATTTCGCGTGCGCGTTTCGTTGTCTATCCTCGATAGCGTGATGAATCGGCGGCCAACGTGAGCGAAACGCCTCCAGAATTCGTCGCGCAGCACGCCCGCGCTTTGGAGCGTCTATGCAAACGCGCCGGCGCCGCGCGATGGAACGTCAGCGATGAATCCCTTCGCGATGTCGCATATCGCAGCGCACACTCGGCGGGTGTGATCGACGGTGCCGGGGTCGATTCGTTTATCGACGCGCTCCACGCCGAAGACTTGAGCATCGCAATAGCCTGCCAGGCGGGAGAATCCGCGCCGTGGGAGCACTTCATTACCAGCTTCAGGCCGGCGCTCTATGCCGCGGCGCACGCGATCGCCGGCGACGAGGCACGCGGCCGCGAACTTGCCGATTCGATTTGGGCCGAGATGTACGGGATGGAGGTTCGCGACGGCCGCCGCCGCTCGATTCTCAGCTACTTTCACGGCCGCAGCTCACTTCTGACCTGGATGCGCGCAGTGTTGGCGCAGCGCCACGTCGATTACATTCGCTCTCAGAGCCGTATCGCACCATTGGACGATCATCTCGAGCAGGCGACCAACAACAGCGACGATCATGCCGATGCATCCGACTCGGAGCGGGCACGCCATGTCGCGATGCTGGGTAAGGCGCTCGACGCCGCACTCAAAGCGCTCGCGCCGCGGGACCGGATGCGGATGGCGTACTACTACCGGCACGATTTGTCGCTGAAGGAGATTGGCCGCGTGATGGATGAGCATGAATCCACCGTGTCGCGCCGGCTCGCGCGCACTCGCGACGACCTCAAGGTCGCGATCGAGCGCACGTTGCATGACGGCGACAAGCTGAGCCAGGAGCAGATTCGGCTGTGTTATGATTGGGCTGCGGGCGATTTGCAGATCGATCTGTCGCGCGCGCTCCCGGACGTCAAATGAAACGATGCAGCCAGTGCAATTTTCCGGCGGCGGCTCGTTCAAAGAGTAAGGAATCGTGAGGACGTGACACCGATTGAGAAGAATAACGAGCCGCTCGATGCGATTCTGCGCTGGGCGATGCGCGATCGGCCCGGTCCGGCGACGCCCGAGTGCGCCGATGCGGAATCACTTGCGGCCTACAGCGATCGATCGCTGGCTACGTCGGAGCGCGAGCGCCTGGAAGCGCACTTTGCCGATTGCATGCGATGCCAGGTGATGTTGGCGGATATCGCTCGTGCCGACGAGAGCGCCCGCATCGTCAAGGCCTCATCCGAAGTTCCATGGTATCGAAGATGGAGCGTCGCGATTCCCGCGTTCGCGGCGGTCGCAGCCGTGCTCGTTTTCATCGCGATAAGGCGTCCCGCGAAAGAAGAGTCGCAGAAGGATCAGCTCGTCGCGATGGCGAAAAATGAAGCGCCACACGCAGAATCCGCGGAACAGGAGGCGCCCGCGTCGTCCCCACAAGCTGCTCCGCCAGCGCCAGCCCCTGCCGCGGCTGCGAGCGTGCTCGCGATGAATGAAGCGCGCAGCGCGATCGTACGACGTGAAGTTCGGGGGATGTACTTGTCCAAACCGGCGCCCGCGACAGCTCCTCCCGCCGCTCCGGAATCGCCGCTCGCCTCGCTTGCCTCTGCACCGGCAGCGTCGGCGTCGAACGCGATCGCCATGAATGAAGCGAAGACGGAGTCCGCCGCGCGCGGCGAAGCGATGAGTGCGTACTCTTCGCAGGCATTACACAGAGAAGCGCCGGCTCCCGGTGCGAGAGCCTTCACTGCGCTGGCGGCCGGTGCGGCTGCGCCGAGCGCCGGCGCGCAAGGATCAGCGGCTGAGACCAGCGGAGCGACGCCAGCAACAGAAGTGCTCATGACGGGATACGTCACGTGGATCATTGGTCAGAATGGAATGGTGCAGCGGCGCGACGCAGATGGCACAACGCACATTCAGCACAGCGGCGTCAGCACCGACCTGGTCGCGGCATCAGCGCCGTCGGCGACGGTGTGCTGGATCGTGGGCCGCAGCGGAACGATCATCCGCACGACCGACGGCGAGCATTGGGAGCTCATCAGGGGGCCCAGCACCGACAATCTGAAGGGGGTATCGGCCAGCAGCGCGAGGTACGCCACAATCACGACCGCTGGCGGACAAAGTTTCGCAACCTCAGACGGCGGCGCAAGCTGGCATCGGCAATGACGCAATCGGCACGAGAGGACGGGCCACGCAAAACACCCGGCCGCGCGATGATTGGTCATGTCGTGCTTGGCGACTGGGTTTTGGATCACATGGCTTCGATAGACTACCGAACTATCGGTCATGAGGTGCGTATCAGAAGTGAGGTTCTCGCGCAGAATGCGGGCCAGATTGTTGGATGTAACATCAGCGGTAACGAACGAGCGAATGTTGCCGCCTCTCTGAACGAGCGAGACTACCGGCGTCTTGCGAGTCTGAAGCCAACCTTTCTGTGGGCCTTTGCCCTTCTGCTTGTTGCGCGGCTTTCCGCCGACATAGGTTTCGTCGGCTTCGACAATGCCGCTTAGCTTTGGCTCGGCTCTCCAATCTTCCGCCATGCCGAAGCGAATGCGATGCATCATGAACAGCGCGGATTTGTAGGTCAGACCGGTCTCGCGCTTGATCTGCAATGCGCTGACGCCCTTCTTGGATGAGCAAGCTTTCCAGAGCGCGTACGCCCAGTGGCGGAGCGGGATGCGCGAATCTTCCATGACGGTCCCGACGCGCACTCTACAACTGCAGTTAACCAAACCGCTTGTTGCGCATCGCCGCTTGCGATCCGTCATCTAAACGCGGTATCGCCGCATGCTGGCAGCCACGCCGACATCGCAGCGATTCGATGAACCCACTTGAGGTTCAGGCGCACGCTTAGAGCGGTGATCGCGGATTTGTCGACACCTGCTGGTCTTTGTCCTTTTGCCATGCTATCTACTTGCAACGCACCGCTAAAGGCTAAACGGTTAATGCCCACCTCAAGGCCTAGCGCGTGCTGGACCGTCTAGTGCTCCGCTGGACCATCTAGGGGCTCATCGGCGCGGCGTTGTCGGGGACTCGCGGACAACCTGATGCGCTCGGTCAACCTGGGCTGGCAGTAATGTCCACGCGGTGCGATTCCGACAACTCCACCAATCGGTCGCGGCGACTGGCGCGACTACCCATTTCTCCGCTCGCTGGAACGCAGTTCCCCGGCGGTTGGCATTAACCGACTAATCGGGATTATTACTGACATTCAATCGAGATTCAAGCGCCGATGGAATCCGCAACGCCTCGCATTACGTGACGCAATACGTTGTGGTGGGATGGAGTGGGATGCATGCATCTTAGGGCAGTAATGCACGCCAGAACTTGAATTGAGCTAAATAAGACCTAGGGCTTGAGAATCATTCTCAATTGCGTAAAGTCCATACTTCCGGATTCTTCGCTGCGCTCTGAATGACACAGGAAAAGAACCTGAGAGCAAAAGGGCGTCCTCGCCATTTTGCGATTGACATTGGGTGCAGGGGTCACCCCTGCCGAAGGAAGCGTGAAACCCATCGCGGGGTTCACATTAAATTAAGTTTACTGATTTGCCGCCGGCGGGGCGGGGGTTCGAGTCCACAGGACGAAATGATCGGTTGTCAGAGCGGGGCGGAAGCCGTTGCTCGACAGGAAGTCTTCGGGGACCAGCACCAGTGGGAGCAACTGAATCGGTGAATCGCTGATGACGACGGAGACCTTTCCGCTTGCGATCGCGTCGCGCATTTGGTCGGTCCAGTAGTTACGTGTGTCCGAGATTAGTTGGTAGAAATCGGCCGTGCCCATCTGGCGGCGCGCGGCGAAGAAGCCGTCGCGCTGGTACTCCGCTTTTGCTTCGCGATAGACGCCGTAGGTTTCAGGATAGCGGATTAGTTCACGGCGGCCGGCCTCGAAGCAGATGAACGAGGGAGCGATCACGTCGTCATCCGGCTTGCTGGCGGCGCGCAGCGCGTCTGCCAGCTGCGAGATTTCCGCGCGCGGCACGAAACCGAATCCGTAGACAGCGCCATGCAGCCAGTTCTCGTTGATGATCGGCGCGAGCCACAGCAGACAAATCGCGAGCAGCGCGACGCCGCCCGCTGCGAACTGCCATCGCTGTGCAAGCGTCCGGGCCGCCTGCGCGAGAGCATTCGCGCCGATTCCGGCAATGATCGCGATGAACGGCAGCGGCTCGAGATAGTTGTGGCCCCACACGGTCGGGCTCAGCACGCCGTAAAATGCGTACTCGGCGGCGACTATTGCGAGTACGAGAATCACGCCGCGATCGAAAATGCGGTCGGCGAGGATTCGCCAGCATCCGAGGACGAACAGCGGCACGATCAGGTCCAAAAGCATCCGCGGGAAGAGCGCGGTGTCGAGGCTAAGGTCGCGTCCTTTTAAAAAGTGAAACACGAACGTCTGCAAGATGAACTCGTTGCCGTAGAGCCGGTAGAGCATCGCGCTGAAGGCGGCGAGCGCGACCGCGAGAGTCGCGCCCGAGACCATCGCAGCCGCGATTCGGCGGTAGGCGACGGCAATAAACAGCAGCATCAGGGGGAACGGAATCACGGCGGTCAACTTGATTGCGCACGCGACGAAGAAGATAAGCGCAATGAAAACGGCCTGGCGCATCGCGGGCATCGTGTCGTCGAGGGTGACGATTGCGGCGAGGATCAGCAGCGGCGCGACAAAGCATTCGCGCTCGTACGCGTGGTAGCGAAAGACCAGCGAGCTGTAGGCGTACAGAATCGACGCGGCGGCGGTCGGACGGCCGGCGACACGGCGGGCGAGTGAGTAGGTCAGGATGCTGGTCGCGAAGATTGCGGTCTCGTTCAGGATTTCGATCGACAGATAGCTTGCGCCGAACAACTTGAGGTAACCTGCCGCGATCCATTCGAGCAGCGGCATATGCGGTTGAACGAAATCGAGGTACGGACGCATCCCGACGCTCACGAGCCACGCGCTCTCGAGGTAGAAATCATCCTCGACCCATATTTCAGGGTAAAGAATCCGCAAAATGCGCGGGATGAGCAGCACTACAATAAGCCACGCGCCGATGCGCGCGGAGACGTGCTGCGATGAGTCGCGCGAATTCATCGAAGGCGCCTGTCGCTTCGCCGCCTACGTTTCTGGATGCCGAGTGCACTCGAATGGCTGATACGTCGTCGCGATCTGATGCGCTGGAGATCGCGATGGTCAAATCCGCCGGCTTTCGACGCGGTCTCGAATTGATGCCGTGGCCAGACGGACTCGAATACGCCGCTTCGGCGATGAATTTCGCACAGGGTCTCGGCGCGGTATTGCATTTCGGTGGATATACTTACCCGTCGCGCTACACTGCCGGCTACCCACTGATTCTGGAGATTTTTTGCCGCGGCTAATCGGGCGAGACGCGCGTTCCTGCTTGGCTCGAACATGGCTGCTCGGAATGCTCGCGGTCGTCGAGCAGTTTTCTTTCTGCGCGCGCTTTGTTCGTTGGGTCGCGGCGCTGCGTGCGATTGCGGCGCTGACACTGGCTCTTTCGCCGGTGTTCATCACGTATTCGTCGCTGGTGATGAGCGACGTACCGACGTTCTTCGTGACGATTTGCTCCGCAGTGATATTGCGTGTTGGCGACGTCGGACTACGCGACCCAAATCGCGCGAGCTTGGAGCGAATGTCGGCATGGTTGATTCTTCGGTCTCTTCGCCGGATTATCGGCGATTATCCGCCCGACTAACGCCTCCATCCTCGTTGGCCTCGCGGTATGCGTCGTGATGGTGCCGCTGGAGAAGCGCGATCTGTCGAGGCTGATCAAGGCGGGTGCCGCAGTGGCAATCGGATTTGCGATTCCGGTTGCGTGGCAGTTGCATCAGAACGCCATCAATCTCGGGAGTCCATTCGCGAGCGGTTATGCATGGTGGGTACCGGAAGTATATGGCGCGGGCGGCAAGACCTTCAGCGCCGCATACCTGTTTGGTCCCACGATGCCGCGAAATCCGCATGGCAACGTGCTCGTGTACGTGACGACGCTGCTCGGCGTGGACGGGATGCTCGGCGATCGCGGCAACCCGCGATACTTCCTGTACCCATTTGCGGCGGCGGTGTTCGCGATAGTCGGGTTCATCGCGATCTTTCGTGCGCCCGGAAAATCGGCGGCGCGCCGCCTGATGTGGTTCGGGCTGGGATACCTCGCCGCTCTGACCGGGCTCTACTGTTTCTATTTGTTCACCGACGTGGCGTTCATTCTGCCGGGAGCATTCATATTGTTCATCGCGGCAGGCGCAGGAGCGGGGGCAGCTAATCGGTACATGCGCGAGGTATTCAAAAAACCGAATCGAAAGCCCTACAAGCTGGCCGCAGCGGCGAGCGTGATCGTGCTCGACCTGCTGCTGGTTGTGTCGCTGGCGTCGGAGGCGGCTGTACGATTGAGCGCGCAGCCCGCGTCCTCCCCCATGGTTGAAGCGTTGCAGTCGTTGGATTCCACGCTGCCGCGCGATCCGACCGTGGTCAGCAATATCTCGCTGCAGTTTCTCGATTTGTACCTCGGAGAAGATCGGCGCTACGTCGGTCTCAACTCGCTCGACCCCGGCGAGCGCTTCACCGACTACCATCTACATCGCCTGTACGAAAAGCGCGCGGCGGGATGGAATGGGCCAGTGCCAGCGGTCGTGTTCGACGGCGAGCAGATGGCGCAGGCGGAGGCGGACTCGCTCGCATCGATGATCGATGCGAAGAAGCCGGTGTTTCTTTTGCTCGCAGCGCCTGAGTCGCAGCAGTATGCCGATGTGCTGAAGGGCGAACTCGATCAGTTGCAGGGGAAGTTCGCGATCGAGCCGGTTTCTCAGAACGAGGCGGTCGCGGTGTATCGGCTGACCGCGCGCAGGTAGCGGCACTATGCGGTTATGCTCGTCGGCGGGGGATCGATTGCCGGGGGGCCGCCGTAGCGGTGGCGGCAGAATGTGTAGGCGGGCCAGACCAAGGCGCCTAGCGCGATTGCCAGGATGAAATCTGTCTTCGCGAAGCCGGCTGAAATGGCCAATCCGAAAGTTGCGGCCCACGTCAGGATGGGCAGCGTTACGATTAATGCGAGGCCCGCGCGGCCGCCGCCGATTTTGAACATGCCGGTGCGATCGGGCATCTGTTGGCGCAGGCGCAGCAATGCGAGGAGTTCGAGCGTCAGGGCTGCCATATAGAAAAAGACGTCGAGGACTACCAGCGCTACGAATCCGACTGGCACCAACAGCGTGAAGACGATGCAGCAGAGCAGGATCGATTTACCGGGAGTCGCGGTGGTCGACCAGAGCTGGGCGAGCGGCGGGGACAGGTAGCCCTCGCGCGCGAGGACGAACGGCATGCGCGAGACCCAGAGCATCGCGGCTTCGAACACCGCGAATGACATCACCGCGCCGCCTATGGCCAGTGCGGCGCCGAGTGCGCGTCCGCCGATCGCGGTTCCGACGTGCGAGAAGTAGCCGGTGCCCCAGTCGGCGGCGGTGGTCGCGCCGGAGACCGAGACCGCGAGCGGAAGCAGGTAGCCGGCGACGATTATAGGCATCGCGATCAGAATCGCGCGCAGATAGTTGCGCCGCGGATTTTCGACTTCCGCGGACACGACGCTCAGGTTTTCCCATCCGCTGAAATTCCAGATCACGACTGTCAATCCTGCTGCGAGCGCGCCCCACGGGTCAGCGCCGAATAGCGGCGGGGTCGGCATTGTGAAATGGACGAGGCGCGGGAGGCCGGCTATCAGCAATATTGCGAAGGGCGAGACCAGCATCGCGGCGAGTATTATCGACGCCATCCCGACCGGCCTCACGCCCAGAAAGTTCAGGCCGCCCGCGAGCCAGACCAGCGCGATGCCGATCGCTACCTGACCTACCGGGCCAAGTGGCACGATGAACGAAAGGTAGCCCGCGAACAGTACGGGATAAATCGCCATGTCGACGGCGGTGTATAAAATTGTCAGGTAGGCCTCGGCGAAACCGGCGAACGGGCCGAGCGCTTCCTTGACCCAGAAGTAGAAGCCGCCTTCCACCGGCATCAGCGCCGTCAGCTCGGCCGCCATCAGCGCCGTCGGCAGGCTGAGCGTGAGCGGCACTACCAGGCATAGCAGGAGCGTCAGGCGCGGCCCCGCCATCCGGACCGCATCCTCGAGCCCGTACGCGCCGCCGCTCACGACCAGGTACATCACGCATACCAGTGGGATCAGGCCGAGCTTGCGCGGCGAGCGCAGGGTGCGAGCGAGCGGGGCAGCGCCCGGAGGTATTGCGGGATGCGGGTTTTCGGTGGTGAGATGCGGCAATTGAGAGGCGGCTCCTGCGCCCCTGCCTATCCGAGGGGATGAGTGGTGGCAAGCAGGTATTAAAATCGAATCAGGGTTGCACGGTCGCATCTGGTAGCGGATTTCTTATAATGTGAAGGATGCGCAAAGGTCCGCGATCGGTTCGAAGGCAGGCGATACACCTCTGCGGCGACAATGGATATAGTGTGGTGTGAGCCCCAATTGAGAAGCTCTCCCGGGAATTGTTTTTAGTGATGATTTGTTTCAGCACACGCGCGATGATCGCGCTCGGCGTTGCGTCGATCGCCTTTCTTGGTTGCACGTCAATCACAACTTCGAAACCGGAGCTTGTCCGGAGCGCGAGCGTCGGCGGGGATAATCCGTTCGGCGGCGCGCCGGCGGTGGACGTGCCCTCGGACGCGCGCGCGATGAGTGCGTTCCTGAGGGCCGAAGTCGCGATGAACGACAACGACCGCGAAGAGGCGCTCAAGAACTACGCTGAAGCGGTCCAGTACGATCCTACTAATGCCGCGCTGAAGGTTCGGCTGGCGACGCTCTACGTCCGCGACGGTCGGCTGAAGGAGGCGCTCGAACAGGTAAACCAGGCGCTCGCTATAGATCCAGACTCGGCCGACGCGCGTCTGCTCGGCGCGGGTATCAGCTCGGCGCTCGGCGACGACACCACCGCGGAAAAAGACTACCGCGAGGTGCTGCGCCTCAATCCCAAGAACCAGGAAGCATATCTGTATCTCGGCACGCTCTACGCCAAGCGCGGCGACTACGGCGAGGCTCAGAAAACATTCGAGGAGCTGATCAAGCTCGATCCAAATTCGTTCCTTGGCTACTACTACGCCGGCAAGGTGATGGTGGCGTCGAAGAACTACACGGACGCCGAGAAATATTATCAGAAAGCGCTCGACCTCAATCCTCAGTCGGAACTGGTGCTGCTTGATTTCGCGCTGTTGCGCGAACGGCAGGAACGCACGCAGGATGCGCTGGTCTATTACAACAAGATCACGCAAATCAACCCGAACAACGAGCTGGTCAGAAAGCGCAAGGCAGAGATCCTGGTCGGCCAGAAGAAATACAACGAGGCGCTGGACGAGCTGAAGCGCGCTGAGCAGGTCGAGACCAATCCCGCGGATACGCGCACGAAAATCGGCCTGCTGTACGTCGAGCAGGGAAATTTTGACGACGCTGCGACCGAGTTCAACCTTGTACTCGGGTCCGAGCCGAACAACTACCGCGTCCACTACTACCTCGGCACGGTGTACACCGAGCTTTCGGAGAACGACAAGGCGATCGCCGAGTTCAACAAGATTCCCACCGACAACGAGCATTACGTCGAGTCGCGCCTGCAGCTCGCTTACCTGTACGACAAGCAGAACAAGTACGACGAGGCGCTGAGCGCGTTGAAGGACGCACTCGCCAAGAAGCCCAACGACCCCGAGATCATCGGCTTCATGGTTGGCGTCTACCAGGAAAAGAAAGATTACCCGGCGGCGATCGAGCTGGCGCGCAAGATGGTGGCGGCCGATCCCAAGAGTGACAAGTTCCACTTCACGCTCGGCGCGGCGCTCGATCAGAACAAGCAGCGCGACGAAGGCATGGCCGAGATGAAGAAGGCGATCGAGCTGAATCCCGCCAACGCGCAGGCGCTGAACTACCTCGGCTACAGTTACGCCGAGCAGGGCACCAACCTGGTCGAGGCCGAAAAGCTAATCAAGCGCGCGCTCGATATCGAGCCCGAAGACGGATTTTACGTCGACAGCCTTGGATGGGTTTACTATCAGAAAGGCGACTACAAAAAGGCGGTCGAGGAGCTGGAGCGTGCGGTCAACCTGACCGGCAGCGATCCCACTATCACCGAGCATCTTGGCGACGCGTATCGCAAGCTGGGCAAAACCAAGGAAGCCGGCCACGAATACTCGGACGCGCTGAAAAAGTCGCAGGAAACCGACCAGGTCGCACGCCTCAAGGATAAAATCCAGGTCCTGCAGAATGCCGCCAGCGCGGGCCACTGAGCGCGCGCGCCGGCGAAAACGAAATACAGTTTCGTTCGCGGCGCTCGCAGCTATTCTCCTGACGGCGATGGTCGAAACCTCCGGCTGCTTAGTCGTCGAAACCAAGCCCGTCCCAACCACTCCGCGGCCGATCACGGGGCAGGACGAAATCAAATTCCAGGCGCAAAAAATGCTCCTGGCCCTGGTCGATCGCGACCGAAGGTTCGCGTCCGTGCAGAGTCCGGCGGTGATGGAATATACCGCCGGCACTCAGCACGTGAAGGCGAAAGAGGAAATCACCGCCCAGCGACCCGCCAACCTCCGCGTCGAGGCGATGTCGCCATTCGGGGTCGCGTTGCTGCTGGCGGCGAAGGACTCGGACCTCACGATCTACGAGCCGGGTAAAAATCGCTTCATGCGCGGTCGCGCGGACTCCGACATGCTTTACAAGTACGTGCGAATCCCGATGGCGCCGAGGGACGCGGTCGGTCTGCTGATGGGACTCGCGCCGCCGGCGTTCACGATCGGAAACACGCCGGATTCGGTGTCGAAGGACGGCGCGATGCTGGTGGCGACTTTTGGCAACGTCGCGGCGGGGACGCACACGCTCGGATTTTCCGACGGCAATCTCGCGATGGTGCGGGACACCGGAGCCGACGGCCGGGTCAACTACGAAGTGCGTTACAGCGACTATCATGATATCGGCGGAGTGACGTTCCCGTACGTCGTCGACGCGACTTTTCCGCAAGCCGGCAGCCACGTGACGTTTCACTATCTCCGACCGATCGTCAACGGAGTCATTCCCGATTCGACTTTCGTGTTAACGCCGGCTCCAGGAGCCGCTGTGATGGATCTAACCTTCGAAGAGCGCTTCGGATTTTCCAATGAGATTTGAAAGCGTGCGTGACCGGATTTTACGAGTAGCAGCCTGCGCGCTTGCGCTGTTGTCGCTCGCGATTTTCGCTGGATGCCGCGTCAATCGGGCCGGCAACGAGCACGAGAAGAGTCAAATTCTCTACACCGTCATCGGCAGCGACCCCCGCACCTTCAATCCGATCCTGATTACCGATGCCAGCTCCGGGACCCTCACCGGCGATCTGTTTGAGAGCCTCATCCGGGTCAATCCCGTCACTGCCCTGCCGGAGCCGGGGCTGGCCGAGAAATGGGACATCGCGCCCGACAGCAAGTCGATCACGTTTCACCTCCGACACGACGTGAAATGGTTTGACGGACAGCCGGTGACCGCGCACGACGTCCTGTTCACGCTCGACGTTATCTACGATCCGAAGGTGCCCAACAGTATCCGTCCCGCAATTACGATCGACCACCAGAGGATCGCAGCCGAGGCGCCCGACGACTACACCGTCGTGATGCGTTTGCCGAAGCCGTTTGCGCCGCTGCTCTATTCGATTGGCATTCCAGTTATGCCGGCGCACATCCTCGAGCCGGTGTGGAAGGCGGGAAACTACAACCACACCTGGGGCATCGATACTCCGCCGGACAAGCTCATCGGCAACGGCCCATATCACATGACCCACTACACGCAGGGCCAGGTTGTTCGCTACGACCGCAACGAAAATTACTGGATGAAGGACGAGCACGGTGGCCAGTTGCCACGCCTGCACGGGCAGACCGTGACGATCGTGCCCGATCAGAACGCCGAGTATCTGCGCTATCTATCGGGGCAGATAGACGTTTACAGCCCGCGCGCGGAGGAAGTACCGGCGCTCGAGGAAAAGGCGAAGAACCACGAACTCGACATCACGGTGCAACAAATCGGGGTCGATACCGGTTCGTTGTTCTTCAGCTTCAACCGGAATCCGCGTCACTACCTGAAGGGCGCAGTCACCAATCCTAAGCTCGAATGGTTCACCGATCTGAAGTTCCTGCAGGCGATGGCGCACATGCTCGACAAGCAATCGATGATCGATCTTGTCTTTCATGGACTCGCGGTGCCGGCGGTGGCCGATATCTCGCCCGAGAACAAAATTTTCGCCAATCCCAATCTGAAGGACTACCAATACGATCCGAAGCTCGCTGCCGACATGCTCGAAGCTGCCGGCTATCACCTCACGAAGCCCGGCGTGAGGACCGATCCGAAAGGCAATCGGCTCGAATTCGATCTCACCACCAACACCGGCTCGCCCGAGCGCAACGAGATGTGCACCATCTTCAAGCAGGACCTCGAAAGCCTCGGCATCAAGGTGAACTATCGGCCGCTCGAGTTCACCACGCTGGTGGACAAGCTCGATTCATCGTTCGACTGGGACTGCGTGCTGATCGGATTCACCGGCGGGATCGAGCCGAACGACGGCGCGAATTTCTATCGCTCATCGGGCAACCTGCACATCTGGGATCCGAATCAGCCCAAGCCGGCCACGCCGTGGGAAGCGGAGATCGACACGCTGCTCGACCAGGGCGCATCCGAGATGGATCCCAACAAACGCGCGCCGTACTACTGGAGAATTCAGCAAATCCTTCACGACCAGCTGCCTATACTCGAGACGGTGCGCCAGCAGCGTTACGCGTCGTGGAAAAAATCGGTCCTCAACTATCAGCCCAAAGTCTGGGGCCTGTACAAACCGGAGTGGATCGAATTCAAGGCCGACTGAACATCCAGCCCCTCGCGCACGTCGAAATATCAGGCCGATGACACGATGACCCGCTTTCTGATCCGTCGCCTGCTTAACATGATCCCGCTCATCCTCGGGATCACCTTCATTTCGTTTCTCGCGATGTCAATGGTGCCGGGCGACTTCGTCTCGAACCTCAAGCTCAACCCGACTATCACGCCCGAGGTTATTCACCAGCTCGAGGCGCAGTTCGGCCTCGATCAGCCGCTGATGGTCCGCTACTTCAAGTGGCTGTGGGGCGTGCTGCATCTGAATTTCGGCTTCTCGCTGCAGTACCGCGTGAGCGTCACCGGACTTATCGCGTCGCGCGCGGTCAACACGATCATCCTGGCGGCGAGCAGCATGATTTTATCGTGGCTGATCGCGATACCGATCGGGATTGTCGTCGCGGTAAATCAGAATTCGATCTGGGATCGCTTCCTCTCGTTCCTGGCGTTCTTCGGGATGTCGGTGCCGAGCTTTTTTCTCGCCTTCCTTACGATGTACTTCGCGCTGAAGACCGGATGGTTTCCGATCGGCGGTACCTACTCGCCCGACTACGCGACGCTCGATCCGATGAGCCAGGTAGCCGACCGCATCAACCATCTCATCCTGCCGGTGTTCGTGCTTGGCATTTCCGGCACCGCGGGCCTGATGCGCCTGATGCGATCGCAGATTCTCGAAATCAAAAATTCTGAATTCGTACGCACCGCGCGCGCCAAGGGATTGTCCGAGCGCGTGGTGATCTACAAACACGTGCTGCGCAACGCGATGAACCCGTTCGTCACGATGGCGGGATATTCGCTGGGCGACCTGCTCGGCGGCGCGGCGCTGGTCGAGGCCGTGATGAACCTGCAAGGGCTCGGGCTGCTGATGCTCGACGCCGTGCGGTCGCTCGATATCTACCTCGTGATGGGATCCGTGCTGATGGGCACGATCCTGTTGCTGGTCGGCAATCTGCTCGCGGACATCGCGCTGGTTGCGGTCGATCCTCGCGTGGATTTTTCGTCGGTGGCAGCTGAGTGAAATGAACGCCGTCCCAACTTTGCAGGTGAATCTCCAGGCCGCCGCGATCCCCGCGCGGAAACCGTCAACCCTCGCGCGCGAATGGCGGCTGGCGTCGGGGACGGTCCGCTTTTCTGCAATCTGCCTGGCGCTGTTTTACCTGCTCGCAGCCGCGTCGCCGTTTTTTGCGAGTTACGATCCGGCGTATCAGAACCGCGAGATGCCCGACTGTCCGCCCATGTCGCTTCACGTCAGTGCGCCGTCGGAGTGGTCGCGCAGTCTTTTCTATACGCATCCGATGCACATGCAGGACAAGACGGCGCGCAAGTTTGTCGCCGACAATTCTCAGCGGCTCGACATCCACCTGTTCTCGCACGGCCATCTGTTCACCACCGACAGCGAGGGCGAGCCTTACTTCATGCTCGGCAGCGACGGCCTCGGACGCGACCTTTACTCGCGAATCGTGTACGGCTCACGCGTCAGTATGTGTGTCGGGCTGATTGGCGTGCTGATCAGCTTTTCGCTCGGCATCACGATTGGCGCGCTGTCAGGCTACGTCGGCGGGACGGTCGATTTCCTGATCATGCGATGGTCCGAAATCGAGATGTCGTTGCCGTCGTTTTATTTCCTGCTCGCGCTCGCGGCGGTGATTCCGTCGGGGTTGAGCGCGGTGACGACGTTTTTCATGATCGTCGCGATCATGAGCTTCATCAGCTGGGCCGGCTTTGCGCGAATCATCCGCGGGATGGCGTCTTCGGTGCGATCGCGCCCGTACGTCGAGGCGGCGCGCGCGTTGGGTGCGTCGCGATGGCGCATCATCACACGCCACATCATTCCGTCGGTGATGGGCTACGCGATCGTCGCGGCCACGCTCTCGATTCCGGGCTTCATCCTCGGTGAAAGCGCGCTGTCGCTGCTCGGTCTCGGCATCCAGGAACCGGCCGCGAGCTGGGGCAACCTGCTTGCGCAGGCGCAAGACGTCCAGAACCTCGCGCGCTACCCATGGATTCTAATTCCCGGAGTGTTCATTTTCCTCGCCGTGATGTCGTTCAACTTCCTCGGTGACCATCTGCGCGACCGCCTCGATCCCGCCAACGCCGCATGATTTCGCAGCGGTCTGGATGATACGCTGATCATCACGTGAAATCGCTGCTCGAAGTTAAATCGCTGCGCACCTCGTTCTTCACCGACGCGGGAGAGGTGCGCGCGGTGGACGGCGTTAGTTTTTCGGTCGAGCCGGGGAAGCTGTTGGGAATCGTTGGCGAGTCGGGATCGGGCAAGACGGCGAGCGTGCTCTCGATCATGCGGCTGCTGCCGGAGTCGGCGCGAATCGTGGGCGGCGAAGTAATTTTCGAGGATCAGGATCTGCTGAAGCTCAGTGAACCCGAGATGCGCCACGTGCGCGGCGCGCGGATCGCGATGATCTTCCAGGAGCCGATGACGTCGCTGAACCCGGTCTTCACTATCGGCAGCCAGATTGGCGAGGCCGTCCGGCTGCATCAGCACACCAATCGCGCCGAGACGCGTAATCGCACTATCGAGGCGCTCCGGATGGTGGGGATTGCCGACCCCGAGCGGCGCATCGACGACTATCCGCATCAACTGTCCGGCGGGATGCGCCAGCGAGTGATGATCGCGATGGCGCTATCGTGCAATCCGCGCCTGTTGATCGCGGACGAGCCGACGACCGCGCTCGACGTGACGATCCAGGCGCAGATTCTCGATCTGATCCGCGAGTTGCAGGTGCGGCTCGGTCTCGCCGTGATCCTGGTCACGCACGATCTCGGAATCGTCTCCGAGTATGCTGACGACGTGACGATTCTCTACGCGGCGCGGGTGATGGAGCAGGCGCCGAGCGCGGAGCTGTTTCGAAATCCGCTCAACCCGTACACGCGCGGATTGCTCGATTCGATTCCCGGCATCGACGGCAGCCGCCATCACCGCTTGCAGGCGATTCCCGGTTCGATCCCGAATTCGTTGAATCCGCCTTCGGGCTGCAGATTCCATCCGCGATGCCCGCGCGCAATTCCCAAGTGCTCCGAGGTTGATCCACCGCTCGAAAACAAGGCCCCCAACCACTATGTCGCCTGCATCCGCGCCTGATCCCATCGCGACTGCCGGTAACGCTGCGCCGGCGCTGGTCCGCGTCGTGAATCTCAGCAAGGAGTTTCCGGCGGGGTCGACCGGAATTATCGGCGGAACAAAACTTTCGATAAAAGCGGTCGCTGGCGTCAACCTGGAGATTCAAGCCGGCGAGACGCTGGGTCTGGTTGGCGAGTCGGGATCGGGGAAATCGACGCTGGGACGCCTGATTCTGAAACTGCTCGAGCCGACTGAAGGCGCCGTCTACTTCGACGGCCGCGATCTCTCAACGCTCGGCCGCGCGGAACTCCGGACGCTGCGCCAACAGATGCAGCTCGTGTTTCAGGATCCGTACGCGTCTCTGAATCCGCGGATGCGCGTACGCTCGATCGTCGGCGAGGGAATCGAGATTCACAAACTCGCGCGCGGCGCGGAAAAGGAGCGGCGAATCGCCGAGCTGCTCGCGATGGTCGGGATGAGTGCCGATGCGATGGATCGTTTGCCCCACGAATTTTCCGGCGGGCAGCGTCAGCGAATTGGAATCGCGCGGGCGCTCGCGGTGAATCCGCGCTTCCTGGTGCTCGACGAGCCGGTCTCGG
This sequence comes from uncultured delta proteobacterium, assembly GCA_963850125.1. GTDB lineage: Bacteria > Desulfobacterota > Binatia > Binatales > Binataceae > Binatus. The sequence continues at coordinate 400,477 of CAWKKB010000012.1, forward strand.
CGCTCGACGTATCGATCCAGGCGCAAATTATCAACCTGTTGCAGGACCTGCAGGAGAAGCTGAAGCTCACGTACCTGTTTATCGCGCACGACCTGCGGGTGGTCGAGCACATCAGCAATCGGGTCGCGATCATGTATCTGGGAAAGATAGTCGAAATCGCATCGCGCGACGAAATTTATCTCAACCCGCGGCATCCATATACGCGGGCGTTGCTCTCGGCGATTCCGACCATCGACACAGCGCACAAGCCGGAACGAATCAAGCTGCCCGGCGAGATGCCGAGTCCGATGAACCCGCCACCCGGGTGCGCCTTCCATCCTCGATGTCCTTATGCGAAAGATGTTTGTAAGAACGTCGAACCGACATTGGAAACCGGGCGCGGTGGCCACGCGGTGGCGTGTCACGTATTCCCGGCTCCGTAAGCGATGGATTCAACGCAGATACCACAAGATGCAGGCGCAGCGTGGGCGGAATCGCGAACGCGCGTAGCAGTCGGCCGCAACGTCAACGTCTCGGGCAAGCTAATCTTTCACGAAGCGGTCAGAATCGAGGGCCGTTTCCGAGGGGAGGTTCGCTCGGTCGAGCTGGTCGTGGTCGGCGAAGAAGGATCGATCGAGGGCAAGATCACTGCCCCACGACTGCTCATCATGGGTGAATTGCGCGGGGACCTGGTCGGATGCGATCGCGTAGTGCTCGGGCCACGCGCCAAAGTCTTCGGCAATATCGAGGCCCGCAGCCTGACGGTGGCCGAAGGCGCCTACCTGCTCGGCAACGTGCGCATGTCGCAAGTCGTCGAGCTCATCCCCGACCCTAACGACAGCTGATTAACGACTGGCCTGTTTGTCAGGTCGCGACGTCGAGCCGGGCCGCTTTGCCCGACAGTCCACGCAGATAGTAGAGGCGAGCGCGGCGCACGCGGTTTCGCGTCAGCACCTGCAGCTTGTCGATTCGCGGCGAGTGCATCGGGAATATTCTCTCGACGCCGACGCCGTAGGAAACCTTGCGCACGGTGAAGGTCGCGCGGCTGGCGCCGCGATTTATTTTGATGACGATGCCTTCGAAAGACTGGATGCGCTCTTTTTCGCCTTCGACGACTTTAACGTGAACGCGAACCGAGTCGCCGACGCGGAATTCAGGCAGGTCCTTGCGCAGGCCCCGCTCTTCGAGCTTCTGGATAACGGTATTCATGGAAAGAAAGACCTCGAGTCGAGCCAATAAACCTACCCAAATGCGCGCGCCCGCTCAATGGGTAGGGACAACGGTTGCCGGGGCGCGTTTCGACCCCGCGCGGCGCTCCTGCTAAGACGAGGAGATATGAAGCTCCGACACGCCGCCGCGCTCGCGCTGGTGGGCTGGTACCTGATGATTCCGCCTCGGGGCCACGATCAGCAGACCTTCGACGATCATGCTCCACTGGCAAGCTGGCTCGTATTCGGTGCGTACGATACTGCTCACGAATGTGAAGGGTCGAAGTTTTTGAATCGCGAAGGGCATAAGCAGAGCGGAGATCCGATGAAGGCCGCGATGGACTCGGCGCAGTGTATCGCGACCGACGATCCGCGCCTCAAGGAAAAATAGCGCGTCGCGTTGGCGGGTGGCTGGTGATCCGGCTGGCTCCGCGGCATAGATCCAACCTCCGGAGGTCTATTTTCCCATGATGCTTCAGCTCATCGCTGTCCTCGTGCTTGGCCTGATGTGTGGCAGTGAATTCAACGTAGCGGCGTTCGCGCATCCCATGCTCAACTGGCAACCGCTCGAAGTCCACGTACGGGTGCGCGCGTCGCTGGCTGTGTTGTTTGGCCGTGTGATGCCCTTTTGGATGGCAGGCTCTACGCTGCTGAATCTTCTATCGTTGCTACCCTTCGAGCACTTGAACGAGTCTGCATGGCGCTTCGCCGCAGTCGCTCTTTCATAATCCAGGTCTTCGCGGTCGTGTTTTCGCTCGTCGGTCCGGTGCCTATCAACAACCGGATCGCGAAATGGACGCCGGAGTCTCTTCCTGAAGATTGGCAAGCGCAGGAGCGTCGCTGGGATCAGTACCATTGGTTGAGAACTGGCGGGCTGATCGTAGCGTTCGCGGTTCTTGTCGTCAGTGTCAGTGTTCGTCGGTGAACAGGCGGAGGGGTTAATCTGATGCGGGACAGGATCACCGAAATAGTTGCGACAATCGAGCCGCTCGACGACCTCGAGCGGGAGCATCGCGACTCGACGCTCGAGTGGATTCGGTCGGGCGCGCCGATCTTCAGGACGACTAAGCCCGATGTTCCACCCAAGCACCTGGTTAGTTATTTCGCTCTCGTCGATGAGCAACGCGGAAAACTGTTGCTGGTCGACCATAAGCTCGCAGGCTTGTGGCTACCGAGTGGTGGCCATGTCGAGCCCGACGAAGACCCGCGTGCGACGGTGATCAGAGAGATAGCGGAGGAGCTAAACCTCGCGGCGGATTTAATCGTGCCGAACCCCTTGTTCATCACGGTGACGCGGACCTTGGGAGAGGGTGACCATACCGACGTCTCGCTCTGGTATCTGCTGCGCGGCGACAGCTCGCGCCCGATTGAATTCGATCGTGGCGAGTTCCATGGCGTGCGATGGTTTGGATTCGACGAGATTCCGTTCGAGCGATCCGATCCGCATATGAGCCGCTTCGTAGCAAAGCTGCGCGCGCTCTAGCCTCTCTCTATCATTAATAGAGAGACTATGAATCACTTGCCGCGGAGGCGGTCCAGGATTATTCCGGCGGCGGAGCGGACTGACAGATGGTTGTAGTCGCCGGGGCCAAGGATTGGTGCGAGTACGATGTCGGCGCGTTTGGCGACCTCGGGCGACATGCCGAAGCCTGTCCCCAGCAGGATCATCATTGGCGGTGCTTCTGGAGCTTCCAGCCGCACGCGCAAGCCGGCGTAGCTGGTGCCGCCTTCGGTTCTCGCGGAGGTGTGCACGATGAGCGGGCGCACGCCGGAGATTCGTGATGCTTCCGCGATCGCGTCGTCGAGCTCCGCGACTATCTGCACGCGCTCGAGCGCCTCGCGACGGCGCGAATCGTGCGCACGGCCGAAATCGAAGCGCCAGTGATCGATCACGCTCGCCGCAAATTTCCGTTGCTCGGGAATCGGATGCACGATGAACACGCCGCGTACGTCATAGGTTCGCGACGCGCGCGCGATGTCGTGAATGTCGAGGCTGGTGATCGCCGAGGTGACGGTCTCGGCGTTTCGATTGACGACCGGATGATGAATCAGCGCTACGAAAAGGTCGGACACAGTCAGAACTTGCGCCGCTCGAGCAGGTCGGGACGCCGCCGCGCGGTGCGCCGTCTTGCTTCGGCCTCGCGCCACGCGCGAATCTTGCCGTGGTCGCCGCTCAGCAGGATTTCCGGCACCGTCATCCCGCGGAACTCCTCGGGCCGCGTGTATTGCGGATACTCGAGCATCCCGCCGGCGAACGATTCCTCGTCGAGCGACTCGGGATTGCCGAGCACGCCCGGAATCATCCTGCCGACCGCCTCGATCACCGCCATCGCGGGGATTTCGCCGCCGCTCAGCACGTAGTCGCCGATCGAAATTTCCTGGTCGACCATCGAGCGCACCCGCTCGTCGATTCCTTCGTAGCGGCCCGCGACGATCATCAGGCCGGGCGCGCGTTTGGCAAGGTCGCGCGCCATCGAGTTGTCGAACACTTCGCCCTGCGGCGTCATCAGGACGCGCCAGAGGCCGGGACGCTGCTCGTTTACCGCGTCGATCGCCGCGGCAATCGGCTCGGGGCGCATCACCATCCCGCTCCCGCCGCCGTAGGGCGCGTCATCGACCTGCCGATAGTTGCCGAGACCGTGCTGGCGCAGCGGATGCGCCTTGATCGCGATCAATCCCTGCTCGACGGCGCGTCCGATCATGCCGCCGCGAAAGGGTGACTCGAACATCTCTGGGAACAGGGTGATTACGTGAAATTCCATCGGGCGACTCCAAATCTATCCGGGTGAGTCGCCTGGAGCCAGATGGTCAGTCGAGCAGGCCGGGAATTGCCTCGATAGTGACGCGTCGTGCGGCGAGGTCCATCGACTTGACGATGTCCTCGATAACAGGAACCAGCACTTCGCGCTCGCTGTCGCGCACCACCCAGACGTCATGCGCGCCGTTGGAGAAAATTTCCTCGATCGCGCCGAGGCGGCTGCCGTCAGTCAGAAACACCTCGCATCCGATCGCTTCGTAATAGTAGAACTCGCCCGGCTTGGCAGGCGGCACGTCCTCCGTCGCGAGCATCACGACCGCGCCCCTGAGCGCCTCGGCCGCGTCGATGTCTGCGACGCCCTCGAGCGTGATTCGATCGGTCGTCGGGTTGAGCGGCGCAACTCCCGTCACGCGGAACTCGCGTGATTCGCCCGGGCGCTCCAGGAAAATACGCTTAACCTGTTGCAATATGTCGGAACCGGGGTTGTCGGGCCGAAATCGCAGCGCACCCTTCAATCCGTGGGTGCCGCTTATGCGGCCGACGCGCAGCATCGAGGCTGTAACGTGGATCAGAACATCGCGCAGACGGACTCCGGCGCGATCACCGGTCCTCGACGATCTCGAGGACGACCTTGCGATTGGTGCGCGAAGCGACCGCGTTCAGGATGGTGCGGATCGACTTTGCGGTCCGTCCCTGCTTGCCGATCACGCGGCCCAAATCTTCCTTCGCGACCCGCAGTTCAAGGACAGAGGCGGTATCGCCTTGTGTCTCCTTCACATCGACCGCGTTCGGATCGTTCACCAGCTGTTGCGCGAGAAATTCAACGAGCTCCTTCATAGGATGGCTCCGTTGCAGCGGGTCGCATCAGGCGGAGACCGTTGCTGTTTCAGCCCGTTTAATCAGTTTTCTTACCGTGTCGCTCGGCTTGGCGCCAGCCTTGAGCCACTGGTCGGCCACTTCTTTTTTAATCGTGACGCGCGGCGGATCGAATGCCGGATCGTAGGTTCCGACCTGGGCGACGAAGCGTCCGTCGCGGGGCGAGCGCGAGTCCGCCACCACGATACGGTAAAAAGGTTTTTTTCGTGCGCCATGCCGGCGCAAGCGGATTACAAGTCCCATACAGTTCTCCTGTTCCTGATCTTATTCTAGCTGCCGAGCCCCAGTCCGCGCATCATCATCTTTCCCGCACCCATGCGAGTGATTTTCTTCATCATTTTGCGCGTCTGCTCGAACTGTTTGAGAAAGCGATTCACATCCTGGACCGAGGTCCCGCTGCCGCCTGCTATTCGCGCGCGTCGCCGCCCGTTGATAATCAAGTGATTGCCACGCTCCTGCAAGGTCATCGAGTCGATGATCGCCTGGATGCGTCCCAGTTCGAGTTTGGCATCTTCGGAATCGGCCGCGCCCGCGAGTTTCTTGAGTCCGGGAATCATGCCCATCAGCTCGCCCAGCGAGCCCATCTTTTTAATCGCCTTAATCTGCTCGGCGAAATCGGTGATGGTGAACTCGTTCTTCTTGAACTTGCGTTCGAGCTCCTTGGCCTTGGTCTGATCGTAATTCTGCTGTGCCTTTTCGATCAGCGTCAGCACGTCGCCCATCCCGAGGATTCGCGACGTCAGCCGGTCCGGGTAGAAGATTTCGAACGCGTCGAGCTTCTCGCCGGTCGCCGCGAACAGAATTGGGGCGCCGGTGATAGTGCGTACCGAGAGCGCCGCGCCGCCGCGCGCGTCGGAGTCGAGCTTGGTCAGAATGACGCCGGAAATTTCCAGCCGCTCATGAAATCCCGCCGCCACGTTCGCGGCTTCCTGGCCGGTCATCGCGTCGGCGACGAATATGATGTGATGCGGGTTCAGCGCGGCCTTCAGGCGCGCCAGCTCGTCCATCAGCTCTTCGTCAATCTGCAGGCGGCCGGCAGTATCGATCAAGATAGCGTCATGCCCACCGGTTTCGGCGCGGGCCATCGCGCGCGAGGCAATCTCGATTGGATCCTGGTTCTCGTTGCTGTCGAGGACCGGAATTTGAGCCTGCGCGCCGAGCACGCGCAGCTGCTCCATCGCGGCCGGGCGATAAACGTCGGTCGAGGCCAGAATCGGATGACGCTTGCGCTCCGATTTGAGCCATAGCGCGAGCTTCGCGATCGAGGTGGTTTTGCCTGAGCCCTGCAGTCCGACCACCATGATTTTGACTGGCGGCTTGACTTTCAGATCGAGCTCGCGCGCCGTGCCGCCCATCGCGTTCTGTAGCTCGGTCGCAACAAACTTAATCAGATGCTGTTCGGGCGAAAGCGATCGGATAACTTCGGCGCCGAGCGCCTTGTTCTTGACGTGATCGATAAAATCGCGGACGACCTTGATGTTGACGTCCGCTTCAAGCAGCGCAAGCCGGACCTCGCGGAGCGCATCCTCGATATTGCGCTCGGTGATCCGGCCTTGGCCCTTGAGTTTTTTAAAAACTCCTTCGAGGCGATCGCTGAGCGTGTCAAACATGCGTAAAAACTCTGTGTTGGAAGGTCGCGGAAAGTAGGTTCTGCTCAGTCAGCCTGACTCGAATAATATAGCAAACCGACAAGGCTAGGGTACACTCACAGAGCTGTCAATGCAGCGGCGCGGGCGATTGCTGGCGCAATTTTTCAATGTCGGTTTTACAATTGCTCAGAGCGTCAAGTTGCAAAGCTGCAACAGACCTCGTTGCCAACACCGAGAAACTGATCAGGATCCTTGCGAAGCCTTAGGGCGCCTTGGGTTTGATGTGTGCTTCGTAGTACGGACGCATCGAGCGCAGCGCACGCATCTGATGGTAGGCGAGTTCGTCGTCGGGATAGCGATGCTCTGGGCCGATAACGCATCCGGCGCGCGCGTGGCATCGCGGGGTGCAATCCGCCTCTACTTCGACGCGATGGGTCAGACATTTCGGGATGTCCCATCCCGATTCAACGCTTACTGCGCTCGCCGGGCAGGCGGGGATGCAGGTGCGCGCGGTGCATCGGGGGCATGGGTCGAAACCTAGCCCGTCGCCCGGTGAATCGAGCGCTTCGTCGAGCAGGAGAGCGGCGCGAAATGCGATCCACGGGCCGTATACCGGATGCACCGTGACGCCGAGGATGCTTGGTCCGGCGATGCCCGCGACTTTGCCTAGCTCGATGAAGCTGAGCGTTCTGGCGCTGCTCATGAACGGGTAAATCGTCGTGCATCGCACTCCTGATGCGCGCAACGGGGCGGCGATGTCGCGCTCGACGACCTCGCGAGAGAAGTCGTCGAGCGGGTTTTCACGCTGCCACCATCCGGGATTGCGCGCCGCGTGAGATTTGAGTGCGTTCCAGAACGCGCCGCCGCCGTTGCCAATTACGACGATCGAGCGTGCGAGGGGATCTATCGAAGCGGCGCGCAAAACTTCCTTGACCGTGTTGTCGTAGCGCGCGACGGGAGTCGCCGCCACCAGGTTGAGTCCGTGGGGCTCAGCGGCGCGGCGGATTATGTCCAACGTCGATGACACGCGCAGCTCACGGAGGAGGGACGAGAGCGAAGATTGCGCCGTTGCTGCATTGCCCGCCCTTTTCGGTCATGCCGTAGAGCGTGTTGTCCACCAGGATGACATTGTCGATAGGTTGCTGGGCGTCGCTGCCATTCTGGAAGTCCCAAATTCGATCATAGTTGGTGCCGTCGGTATCGATTTGAAAGACGGTGCCGTTGCCCTTGGTGCCGCCCGTCTGGGTGGTGCCGTAGAGCGTGGTGCCGTTAAGCAGCAGCGAGCCGAAGGGATTAATGCCGTCGTTGGTGCCGGGGTCGCCAAAGTTTTGGAGGATTTTGAAGTGCGAGCCGTCAGTGTGGATCGAAAAAAGCGTGCCGTTCCCGTTTGCGCCGCCGTAGGTGGTCAAGCCGAACAGCGTCACGTTGTTTTGCACGAGCGTGCCGTGATCGGGGGTAGCACCATTATTAGGGTCGACACAGTTGGGCGTGGCGTTGCCGGGGCAACTGAAATCGTGAAGAACTTTGAACTTGGTTTTGCACTTCGATTTGCTCGCATTGCAGGTCTCAGAGAATGAGAAGACGACGCCGACGCCGTGCGTGCCGCCGGTGCGGGTCATGCCGTAAAACGTTTTGCCGTCCGGATCGAGAATGAGCTGTCCGTGCGGATCGGAGCCGGATTTGCCGTCGAAGGAGTACAGCCGCGTGTAGGTGGCGCTGGAAGTATCGAACGAAAAGATGGTGCCGTCTCCCGTCGTGCCGCCGCTCTTGCCGCCCTCTGAAGTCATGCCATAGAGCACGCTGCCGATATCGACGAAGCAACTGTGCGGCTGATCGCCGCCGTTCTTGGCAGCGCTCGATGGGAAGTTGAATAGCAGCGGCGACGAGTAGTCGGAGCCGTCATCGTTGATGCTGAAGATCGAGCCGTTGTTATGCTGGCCGCCGGTAAGCGTGGTGCCGTAGAGGACGGTGCCGACCAGGGTCATCGAGTTGTGACGCGGATCGTCGCCGTCGGTCTTCGCGCCGGTGAAAAAGTGATCGACCACGTAGCCGGTGCCGTTGGGCATGATCTGGAAAATCGTGCCGTCGCCGTTACCCTCCGAAGTGGTGCTCGAGGTGCGGCCGAAGAGCAGTCCGGTGGTGGAGACGTAGGTCAGCGAGCCCTTGGGGTCGGCGCCGTCGTTGATGTTGCACTTGCCTGTAGTGGGCGCCGCGCCAAAGGAATACAGCACGGTCTCGGTGCCGGTCGGCATGGCGTCGGGGATCGCGTGATGGCCGGCGATGGCCGCAGGAGCCATCGTCATCAACAGCGCCGCGGCGAACGTCGCGACCGCGGCGAACATGAATTTACCGTCGAATCGAATCCCAGAAAACATATATTCAGCGTCCCCCCTCTGCCGGAGAAGTTAATTGTAGTGAAACCCGCAAGGGGTTTCAGCAGGGATGACCCCTACGCGATTTTGTAAGTGACCAGCGCGTCGGCGATGAGTGCGTTAGACGCGTCGGTGATTTCCACGCCGATGCTCGCGATGCGCTTGCCGGTGCGCTTCACCCGCGAGCGGGCGATCAGATCGGAATTCACGGCGAAGCCGGTGTAGTTCACCGTCATCGAGATAGTTGCGGTGCGTGTCGTCTGGGCGAGGCTCCATACCGCGGCGCATGCCGCCACGTCGGCCAGCGCGGCGATCGCGCCGCCGTGAATCGGCGCTGCGGGACCACCTTCGTTGAGAATGCGCAAATCAAAGGGCATCCGCACCGTCGCGGAGCCATCAGCAGCCGACTCTATCTTCAGCCCGAGCGTCGCAGAGAACGGCGCTCGCGCAAGCGCCTCGATGAAGTGGCTTCGATCCTGAGCGGCCATCTAATTTCTCCGTCGCGAATTTGAGGTAGCCAGCTTCAGCGCAAGTGCAACCGCGTCTGCTGGCGTGCCGGCGCGGCGTAGTCCGTCGATTTCGCGCCACGAATCGAGCGCAACGATCGGCTTGCCGAATTTTTTCGCAAAGCCAATCTCGGCGAGCGTGCCGCCCTCGCCGGCCAGCGCGATAACCGCGTCGGCGCTGGCGACAATCACGGCATTGCGAGCTTCGCCGATGCCGGTGGCAATCGCGAATTCGACGTGCCGGTTCGCATCGCGGCGATCATAGCCCGGCAGGATTCCAATCGTATGCCCACCTTCCTTGCGAGCACCTGCCGCCGCGGATTCCATCACGCCCGTCCGTCCTCCGTTGATCAGCACGGCGCCGCGGCGAGCGATCTCCCGGCCGAGCGCGAACGCGAGCTTGCAGACTGCGGGGGGAGCGTCACCCGCGCCGATGACCGCCACAACTCGCCGCCGCTTCGTTCTCTTCAGTGAAACCGCCACTGGCGGATTGATCCTACAGGCCGAGCACGGCCGGGAGTTCTGCGAGGTCCGAGATGACGATGTCGGGCGCGGGAACTCCCTCGGGCAACTCGCGATTGCGCGTGCGGATCCACGCCGAATGCATCCCGACGCCCTTGCTCCCGAGCACGTCGTCGAGCGGAGTGTCGCCGACGAACAGGATGTCGGCGGGTTCGAGGCGCATCGCGTCGAGAATTTTTTTGAAGATTAGCGGATTGGGTTTTCGATAGCCGGTGTCAGCCGAGATGATCACAGCGGTAAACAGCTCGCGGATGCCGGTGTCGTGCATGATGAGATGGCCGGTCTCCGAGTCGTCGAAGTTTGAGATCAAGCCGAGCCGATGGCGTTGGGCGATTCGTTTCATCGCGTCGATTCGCGCGGGCGGCGCCTTGGTGACCTCGCGCACGCGTGCCATGTGAATCCGGCGCAGACTCTCGGCCAGCGGTGCCGCGACGCGTTCGTCGACATCGAGGATTTTGAGCGTCCGCGCGAAGCGCTCGAGGCAGGTTATCTCGAGGGCGTCGGCCTTCGCTCGCTCAGAGAATATGTCGGAGTATACCGACGCGTGCGCTTCGGAGAATTTCTCGCGGTCGAAATGCTTGCCTAGCGCGGTTTCCAGCGTCGAGTAGAGCAGCGGCGTCGTGCTGCGAATTTCGCGCCCGCGAAATTGCATCAGCGGCAGCCCTTCCGGATTCCAGGTGACCAGCGTGTCGAACAGATCGATCACGACCGCCTTGTAACGATGCTCAGCCACGCGGAATCAACGCTCCCGAAGTGCCGACGATTGCCGCGAGATTCAGCAGCAGCACGCTGCCGTTGAGGATCACCGACGTATGATGCAGCTTGTCGAACGCAGCTTTTTTAACCGGGTCGGGATTGGGATCTTCGTTGACGGTGCGGATAGCATCGGCGCGCGGCAGAATGACGGTGCCCGCATAGAAGGTGATTCCGAGTGCGATTGCCAGCGCGACCGTCGTGCCGCCCCACCATATCCGCGGGCCGCGCACTGCGGTGAAGTAGATCGCGAGTACGAGGCTGATGGTTCCGACGATGTAGCCGAGCATGTAGTAGCGCGGGAAGATTGTGCTTATCAGCTGGCCGGCCTCGGGTCGCGGCAGCACCGTGAAGACCGCGGGCGCGGTGAAGAACGAGAAGAAAACAATTCCCCCGAGCCAGCATCCGAGTGCGGCCAGGTAAATCGTCAAGACTATGATCATTGTTCAGTGACCAGGGACTGGCGCCGCTATCAGTTGAGCCATCGATTGCGCGCGCCAGGCAGCGGCTGGCGGTCGGCGAATCCACTATCGACGCTGTGCCATGCGACGACGCTCGGCTCGCCGAACTGCCAGCAGAGGAAAACGATGTCGTCGCCGGCGTCGTAGGGAAAATCGATCAGGCCGAGATCGATGTCCTTGAGGATGCATCCGAAGGATTCGATTTGCTCGGCGGCCGCAGCCATGTTGGTCGTGAACGACTGCAGCTCCGGGTAGCGCCCGACAATCTCGCTCATCCCGGAGTGCAGAATCGAAGGGTCGTCGACCGATAATTCCTCGATTCGGGCCCGCAACGAGGTCGCCTGCATCTGGAGCTGACGCATAAGAATTTCCAGCCTCGGAATCAGCTCGTTGGCTTCTTCCTCGCTGAATAACCTATCAAATCCAATATTAGGCAACGTTTTTCCGTTGGTAGCGCAATCTGATGACCATGATTAGCTTCTTATGCAAGAGGTAACCTTGTCTGCGCCACAACCGTATATTACGGTGAAATCCGGGTTACGGGGAAGCGGGGCGTTCGCGGCGGGGGTCCCTCCTCACGAGGTTCGACTAATCTATGGCAGATAAACCGAAAGGGGAAAAACGGTTCGAGATTGAAGAGGACCTGAGCAAGGCAGAGATTCCCGATATTCTGCCGGTGCTGCCCCTGCGCGGCATCGTAATTTTCCCCAGTCAGATACATCCGTTCCTGGTTTCGCGCCCGTCCTCGCTCAAGCTCATCGAAGAGTGCGGGCAAACCAATAAAGTCATCGCGCTCGCAGCGCAAAAGAATCCGGAAGACGAGCAGCCGGCCCCCGAAGGACTGTTCCAGAGCGGTACCGCGGTGCGCATCCTCAAGATGCTCCGCTATCCCGATCAGAGCGTGCGGGTGCTGGTGCAGGGACTCGCACGAATCAACCTGGGCGAATTCACGCAGCGCGAGCCTTACTTCCTCGCGCACGTGACGCGGCTGGTCGAGCCGGTTTCATCCGACAAGGAAATCGATGCGCTGCACGCGCATCTGGTGAGTCAGTTCTCCAAATTCGTTTCCCTGGTGCCGTACCTGCCCGATGAATTGCAGGTGATGGCGATGCAGGTGAAGGAGGCCAGCCGGCTGGCCGACATGGTCGCCTCCTACCTGAAGATACCGATCGAAGAGGCGCAGGACTTGCTGGCGACGCTCGACGTTCGCGGGCGCCTGGAAAAGCTGATCGCGATTTTGGGCCGCGAGATCGAGATGCTCGAACTCGGGCACAAGATCCAGTCGCAAGTGCAGACCGAGCTCAACAAAAATCAGCGCGAGTACTATCTGCGCCAGCAGCTCAAGGCGATTCAGAAGGAGCTGGGCGAGGGCGACGCGCGCAGCTCCGAAGTCGAGGAAATCGAAAAAAAGATCGAAGAGGCGAAGATGTCGCCCGAGGCGCGCAAAGTCGCCGACAAGGAACTCGAGCGCCTCAAGATGATTCCGCCGGAGTCGGCTGAGCACACCGTCGTGCGCACCTATCTCGACTGGCTGGTGAGCCTGCCGTGGGGCGTCTCGACCGAGGACAACTTAGACATTCGGCACGCGCGCCAGGTGCTAGACGAGGATCATTACGACCTCGAAAAAATCAAGGAACGCATCCTCGAGTTTCTCGCGGTGCGCAAGCTCAAGAACGACACCAAGGGACCGATCCTGTGCTTCGTCGGGCCTCCGGGCACTGGCAAGACCTCGCTCGGCAAATCGATTGCGCGCGCACTCGGGCGCAAATTCGTGCGGCTGTCGCTCGGCGGCATTCGCGATGAGGCCGAGATTCGCGGGCATCGCCGCACTTACATCGGATCGTTGCCCGGCCGGATCATCCAGGGTCTGCGCAACGCGGGATCGAACAACCCACTGTTCATCCTCGACGAAGTGGACAAACTCGGCATGGACTTCCGCGGCGATCCGGCATCGGCGCTGCTCGAAGTGCTCGATCCCGAGCAGAACAACACGTTCGCCGATCACTACCTGGACGTGCCGTTCGATCTTTCGAAAGTCCTGTTCCTGACCACCGCCAACATGCTCGACCCGGTGCCGCACGCGCTGCGTGACAGGATGGAAGTGCTCGAGCTGCCCGGATACACCGAGGAAGAAAAGCTGCAAATCGTGCAGCGCCACCTGATCCCCAAGCAATTAATCGAGAACGGACTCGGCGATCAGAAGATCGAATTCTCGGAAGACGCGCTCCGCGAGATAATCCACAGCTACACGCGCGAGGCCGGACTTAGAAATCTCGAGCGCGAGATCGCGCGCGTCTGCCGCAAAATCGCGCGTTCGATCACCGAGGGCGAAACGGCGCCTGCGGTCGTTACCGGCGACGACGTGCAGAAGTATCTCGGCGCGCCGCGCTTCTTTTCCGAAGTGGCCGAACGCACGCAGGAGCCGGGCGTCGCGACCGGGCTGGCGTGGACCCCAAATGGCGGCGAGATCATGTTTATCGAGAGCACCCGGATGTCGGGGCAGAAGGGCCTCAACCTTACCGGCTCTCTCGGCGACGTGATGAAAGAATCGGCGCAGGCGGCTCTTTCGTACGTGCGCAGTCACGCGGCAGCGCTCGGAATTGCCCCGGACTTCTACGACAAGTCAGACATTCACGTCCACGTCCCTGCTGGTGCGATCCCCAAGGACGGGCCGTCGGGAGGCGTGACGATCGCGGCGTCGCTGGCGTCGTTGCTGAGCGGCCGGCCGGTGCGATCGGACGTTGCGATGACCGGCGAGATAACGCTGCGTGGCAAGGTGCTGCCGGTCGGTGGAATCAAGGAGAAGGTGCTGGCGGCAAAGCGCGCCGGCATCAAGACCATCATTCTGCCGCGGCGCAACGAGCGCGACCTCGAGGACATCCAGCCCGAAGTCCGCAAAGAGCTCGAGATGATCTTCGTCGATACCGTCGATGAGGTCATCCGCCACGCACTGCGCGACGGCGACGGCGCCGCCGATGCGGTAAAGCCGGGCGCGGAAGCGGTAGCGCCAACGCCGGCGACAGCACGAACCGAAAGAACTGTGCTGAACTAGCAGGTAAGGGTTCTGTGGCTCCAGATGCGGGTACGCTGTGCAGCTGTTTTTTTGCATCATCTTTTTTTTGTGTCATCCTGAGCGCAGCGAAGGAACCCGGATCCTTCCTGCCACCCTGTGAAGATAGCGGTCGTTGCGGCTGAAGCCGCGCCCTACGCAAAAGCTGGCGGTCTTGCCGACGTGATTGGCTCGTTGCCGGGAGCGTTGAAAGAGGCTGGCGTCGACCCCTCGCTGATCGTGCCCGGCTACACTTCGATTACCGAAAACGTCGAGACCGCGCCGGTCCTGCGCAACATTCCGATGCGATTCGGCGCGGGCGTCGAACGTTTCTCGGTATTGCGCGCGACCGATCCTCATGGCGTGCCGATGTATCTGATCGACCACCCGGGGTTTTTCAGGCGGCCCGAGATCTACGGCGAGCACGGCAACGACTATCCCGACAACATGCGTCGCTTCATCTTCTTTGGCCGCGCCGCTGCGATCGCATCGGCGGAGATAATCGCGCCGGACGTGGCGCACGCGCACGATTGGCACGCGTCGGCGGTGCCGATTGCGATGCGCGCCGACGGCGGGCTTAGCCCGATGTTCAAGCAGGCGCTGTCGGTCTTCACGATTCACAACCTCGCTTTCCAGGGAATCGGCAAACGCGAGGACTTCGCGCTGCTGAATCTCGACGCGTCATATTTTTCGCCCGCTTACCTGGAATTTTACGGCCACCTGAATTTGATGAAGGGCGCAATCGCTCTGAGCGACGGCGCGTCGACCGTCAGCCCAACTTACGCGCACGAAATTACCACTGACCCGGAACTCGGCTTCGGACTCGAGGGAGTGCTGCGCGACAAGGGCGAAAATTTCGTCGGAATCCTCAACGGCGCCGACTACCACGAATGGAATCCCGCCACCGATCGCGAAATCGCGGCGAACTACACGCCCGAGAAGCCCTATGGCAAACGAATATGCACGGGAGCGTTGCGCGATTCGCTCGGATTGCCGAACCGCGAGGATTGGCCGGTGGTCGGGATGGTGACGCGAATGACCAGCCAGAAAGGCGTGGACTTGCTGAGAGAAGCGCTCGACGCTGTGATGAGCCGGGATTTGCAACTCGTCATGCTCGCGAGCGGCGACGCGGAGCTCGAGAAATTTTTCAAGGATTCGGAGAAGCGCTATCCCGAAAAACTTCGCGCGATAATCGAGTTCAACAACACAACGGCGCATCGAATTCAGGCCGCCAGTAACGCCTTCCTTATGCCCTCGCGATTCGAGCCGTGCGGCCTCACGCAGATGTACGCGCTGCGTTACGGCACCGCGCCGGTCGTGCGCGCCACCGGAGGACTGCGCGACACCGTCAGCGAGTTCGACCCAGCGCGCGGGACCGGCAACGGCTTTGTCTTTGAAAAGTTCGACGTGGCCGAGATGGTGGCGGCGCTGGACCGAATGATTGCGATGTTCCGGGACCGCGCGACGTGGCGACGCCTGATGGCCAACTGCTTCGCGTCGGATTTTTCGTGGGAGCGCGCGGCGCGTCAATATGTTGAGTGGTTCGCACGGCTGCGCAAAGCTCGCGGCCTCAGCTAGAATTCGCCCGTGGCGCTCAAGTCTCGCGAATATCTCGTTTACGCCGATGGCTCGTGCCTGGGAAATCCCGGGCCGGGCGGATGGGGCGTCGTGGTTCGCGATCCCGATGGCAACGTGACCGAACTCAACGGCTACGATCCTTCGACCACCAACAACCGCATGGAATTGATGGCCGCGATCGAAGGCCTGCGCGCTACCGAACCCGGCGCGGAGGTCGTTCTTCGCAGCGACAGCAGGTACGTCGTCAATTCGATGACGCTGCACTACAAGCGCAACACCAATCACGATTTGTGGGAAATGCTTGACGCTGAAACAGCGGCGCGACGCGTTAGATTCGAATGGGTTCGCGGGCACGGCAGCGATCCGATCAACAATCGCGCCGATGAGCTTGCCTTGATGGGTGCAAATGGCAGGCCGGTTGCCGAGGGAGCAGCGCGGGCGAAGCGAAAAGTGCGAACTGCCACAACCATCGATTCCTCTGAGGAAGCAGACCTGACGGAGCGGTTGAAGCCGGGCGAATCGATTCGAAAATGTGCGGGATGCGGCGCGAAGTTCGTTAGCCTTCGCGACGAACTCTATTGCTCGCAGATCCTCTGCCAGCACGAAGCTAGAAGCCTCTGAACTACCAGATGACCGGGATGAGCGCGTCCGTATCGCGTTTGTAGGCGTCGTACTCTTCGCCGAATCGCGTACGCAGCACTGCTTCTTCCGACTTTATCCGCCGCTGCGCAAGTATCGCTCCGACGATCAGCGTCAGAATCGCGGTGACAGGCGCGCCGTAGATGAGCGTCCATCCGAACGTAACCAGGAATGTGCCCGCGTAAATCGGATGCCTCAGGTAGTGATAAAAACCGCGCGTGACGAGCACCGGGCGCTCGGGCGTCCGACCCGAAGTGAAGAATCCAAGCTGGATGCGCGCGCCCAGCGCCAGCCACATCCCGCACAACTCGACTAACAGCCCGAGCGCACTGACGAACGCAGGCGCGGAGCCGCCGTAAACGTAGGTGCGCTCGAACGGAGCCGCCGCGAACACGAACAGCAGTGGAAGCTGCGCGGCGATCCGCCGGCTGAGTTCCTCGCGCGGGGGACTATCCTCGGCATCTTCACGAACTATCAAATCGGAAAATCGAAAACCCGCGTAGGCGACCAGGTACGCGAGCACATAAGGATGCTCGCCGATGTAGGCCGTAATCCCGAGCCCCAACGCGATCGCCCCGATGACGGCGGCCAGGAAGATCGTGGTCTCGGCGAAGCGCAGCGACAGACTACGGATGAAATGCGGATGCTCGCCCGGCGACGCGATAGCGTCGGCGAGGAGCGCAGCGGTCGTCGGCTTCAATCCTCCGGTCGCTTTGCCGTTGGATTGCGGCTCTTCCTGATTCATATCACTCGGCATAACGCCACTTTCGCAGATGTGTCGCGCGGGATCAAAGAGGGACGGCCGCGACCGGATCCGCAGGATTATAACTGCAGGCCTGCAGTTGCAATGATTCGCGAAAAAGGAAATTTACCGCGAAAACAGAAAATTGACCGGTTTCATCTCGCATTCTGCGATTCGCGTAAGCTATTGATTTTTATCACTTTTCATTAATGATTGCGTCCAGATACCGAAGCCTTCTTTGGGAAACTCATTGGTAAATCGAGAGTTTTTGCGATGGTACGCGACTTGCTTTACCCCCTGTCAGTCAACCAACACGGAGGGACCGAAAATGAACGCAACCGCTAACGAAGCAACTCTCACGGCAATCACCAACGTCAACGAAGCGGCGGAAGCCACTGCAGGAACGCGGCTCGCGCAGAACAGCTTGCTGAGCGAACTGCCCGGAATCGTGTTCGGCTTGATCACGCTCGGATACGTCATCAGCTCGCTGGTGGCATTGGCCTGAAGTCGTCCAAAGAATTTACGGGAGGCAACTGAAATGAACGCATTATCCACAGAAGCAAGGTTCGCAGGAATCGAATCGATCGTCGAAGCTCCGGTCAGTGAAGAGATCCGGTTCGCGCAGTACAGCATGCTGAGTGAACTGCCCGGCGCGATCTTCGGCATCATCACCGTCGCTTACATCGTCGGCTCGCTGCTCGCGCTCGCGCACTAAGTCATGACGCGCGTCGCCAGCATCGCAGAGGTCACCGGGTGCGTCAGTACCCGAGATGCACGACCCGATGTGGCGCGCGCAGAGAGGCGTGAGGCGGTGGCGGGCTCGTCCACTGCTCGCGCGACCATCGTGAGCGAGACCCAAATGACAGCTGCGGCCAGCACGATCGTGAACCACGCCATCGCGCGGATGCGCCGCAGCATCGAGTTGAGCTGCTCGACGGTGAACGCGTCGCCGTCGCCATGGGCGGCCACTTCTTCCTGGCGGCCGATCCTGAACGCCAGTCCGAACGTAATGTAGGTCTGGATGAAGATGAGAAGGAAAGCGAGCAGCAACTTCAGTTCGAGTGCGGAACCGATCCGCGCGAAGTAGTCGAACTTCATCGACGCTTTCAAGTCCGTCAGCCGCATAGCCCCGCTAATCACAATAATTCCCAGTACGCCGATCGTGAACGGGTTGTAGAACTTGAAGCCCGCGATCAGGCTCGCGCGGCGCGCGGTCTCGTTGGGCGCGGTCTCGGCGGCTGGAATCAGCATATAGATGACCGCGAACTGAGCGCCGACGTACGACGCCATCGCGCATAGATGCAGCCACATCAGGAATTCGCCGCCACTCATCGCGGCTCCGGCTGGGTCACTGGCTCAGATCACCGGGTCGAAGTCGAGTGCGCTGGTGCGCGCGAGTCGTGCGTACCAGTGGCCGCTTTGCTTGACGATCCTCTGCTGCGTCTTGAAATCGCAGTGCACGATTCCGAAGCGCTGCTGGAATCCCTCGGCCCACTCGAAATTGTCGGTGAACGTCCACAGAAAGTAGCCGCGCACGTCCGCGCCGGCTTTCATCGCACGCCCGACCTCGGCGATAAAGCGCCGCAGGAAGCTGACACGGCGCTGGTCGTTAACCTTGCCGTCGGCGCCCGGCCCGTCGCCGTATGAACATCCGTTCTCGGTCACGTAGATCGGGATATCGGGATAGTCCTTGCCGACATGCAGGATCATTTCCGAGAGCGCTTGCGGATACACTTCCCATCCGAACTCGGTAAGTTCTTCGCCGGCCGGAGTCACTTGCTTGACGCCCATGTGGCGATCGCTCGAATCGTGAGCGACAACAGCACGCGTGTAGAGGTTGATTCCGATGAAATCGAGCGGCGCCTTGATCAGGTCCGTGTCGCCGGCACGTATCTCGACGTGATCCTCGACCGAACCGTTCAGGTAGGCTTCCGGATATTTGCCGTGCATCACAGTGTCGAGGAACCACATGTTGTAAAATCGATGCCATCGCTGGGCCGCCGTGCGATCCTCGAGCGACCGGGTTTCCGGATGCACCGGAGACATGCTAAACGCGGTGCCGACCGCCTCGGGATGATTTTTCGACTCGCGGATCGCTTTGATCGCCATGCCCTGCGCGAGATTGACAGTATGCGTCGCCTTGATCGCGTTGTCGATTTCGTGGCGTCCGGGAGCATGTATTCCCAGGTGATAACCGAAAATCGTGAAGATCCACGGCTCGTTGAACGCCATCCAGTGTTTCACGCGATCGCCGATCGCGTCGGCGACGACGCCGGCGTAATCGCGGAAATATTCTGCTAGGTCACGATTCGGCCATCCGCCGGCGTCCTCGAGCGTCTGCGGCAGGTCCCAATGATAAAGCGTCACCCACGGCTGGATGTTGCGCTTGAGCATCTCGTCGACGACGCGCCTGTAGAAGTCGAGGCCTTTCTGACTGACCGGTCCCTTGCCGGTGGGCATGATGCGCGGCCATGAAAGCGAAATTCGCGCGGCGTTGAGCCCCAATTCGGACATCAGCTCGATGTCGTCGGCGTAGCGGTGATAGAAATCGCATGCGACGTCGCCGGTATCTCCCTGCTTAATCTTGTTCGGAGTGTGCGCGAAGCGATCCCAGATTGATTCGCCCTTGTCGTCTTCGTTCCATCCGCCTTCGATCTGATAGGACGCGCTGGCGGTGCCCCACAGAAAATCCTTTGGAAATGAAATTGGCGCCATAGGGCGGTTTGTTATCACAGGGTTCGCCGCTTGGCGACCCCGACGCCCACAGCTACAAGCGCCTGCAGCGAAAAAAAGCGCCGTTTTCGCGAGGTCGAGCAGCGAAGATGTCAGCGGAAAAACAGAGGTGGCGCGGGTTCGCGAACTTACGAAGAGGAAACGATCTCGGATTCTACCGATTCGTCGGTTTTGGAAGAGGCCGGCAACTTCACCGAGGTCTGACTGCGGATAATCTGCACCTTGAAGGTGCTCATCCCCGGCGTGATCTGCTTGATGTCGCTTATCTTGGTCATCTCGTCAATTCCTCGACCGTTGCATAGTCTAACACGCCGTTCTCGACGATGGCAAAAGGCGGCCGGAGTCCGACTACAGGCATCACACTCTTAATGTAGTAATCCGAAACGAGATCCGCCACCCGTTGTTGAGCTGGAGTGTCCCGCTCCAGGCGAAGCAGTGGTGAAATCGGCGAACTTGAAGATAACCTGAGCACGGCCACCACGCGATCGGTGTTGATTGGGTAGGTCAGCGGAATGGCAAAAACCAGCGAATCGGCGGACGAGCTTCCGGGAGGGCCTTGATAGTAGTGCTTCCAGGCGGTGCTGCCGGAAAAGCAAAAGACCGCAGTTCGGCGTCGCAGCGCCTGTCCCTCGATACCGCGGCCTTTCTTCAGTCCCCAGGAGAAAATCGGGTCGCTGGCGTCATAGAGGCCCGCGGCCACTTTGAGTAAACCTCCGGCGCGATCGAAATACATCAGTGCCAGCTTCGGATCGGTTCCGTCCCCAGCCATATTCAGACTCACTCCAATCTGTTTCTGCAGATCTGCCAAAGTCGGCCGCAGCGGATTAGACATCTGATTGGTCGCGCACCTTGCTAGCGCTTTCTCGATCTCTTCCGCCGCCAGAGTTTCTCCCGCGCCAAACATCGCATCCGCCTCCTGGGGAAGATTCCAGCGGATCAAATAGACATGCCCTGGCAACGGGTGATCGACCGTAAGATGAGCAGTGCGATTGGCTTCGCTGTAGGTTAGGCGCTCACCGCAGTATTCGCCCTCGGTGCGATTTTCATCGCCGTCTTCGGAGGTGACTCGCACGCGGGGCGCCAGAATCTGATGCTGATGGTTGAAGCGCACGGTCAGGCTGAGCGAATCGTAGAGCCCGCCAACTACGACGCCCGCGCTTTCGGTCTCGTCGTTGCCACCGGTCACATCGATGCGATCGCGGACATCGAAAAAGAAGCTGTTGAAAGCGTTGCGATGCAGTTCAATATCCAGAGATGATTCCATGCTCAGCTTTGGATCGAAGGTCATGTCGTAGGTTACTTTGCCGGCGGTGGTCTGCCCGGGTGACGGGTGAAGTTCGACCCTTTGCATCGGCTCATTGAGGCAGGCGCAGGTGGGCTCCTCAAAACTTCCTACGACCGACACCGAGATCCACCCGAGCCGGTCGACCAGTTCGCTCTTCGCCTGCAGTCCCCGGATGATGACGTTGCGATGGGAGTCGCCAGCGGAGTCGATTTCGACGTCGCTCGAATAAAGTCGCCCGCATGTGGCAATACCGGCGCTGCGCGCGAGCCTGATTGCCTGTAACCGCCGCCACGCAGCGTATTCCTCCGGCACCTGAAAGACGTGGCTCTTTTCATAGGTGCCCTGGTTGAGGATCTTCTGTTCCACAGTGACTGGACCGGCGCGCGGAATCGTTATGACGTTGTAGGAATGGATCCCGTTGAAAAGCTGGCCCGCGGACCCGGCGGCGATTACCGCCAGTTCATGCGCGGAATTGGCGAAAGGAAAGCTCGCGCGCGAATAGCCGATGAAATGCTGATGGCCGTGAAGCACAATATCGATCTGGCCTTTGATTGCTTCGCGCATAAAGTTGGCCGCGTTTTTGAGAATTCCAAACTCGATTGCTTCGGTAACTTTGCGCGTTTCCGTCTCCGCGATTGGCATCGGATGGTGATGCAGCAGGGCCACCCGAGTGACTTGGCTGATCTGTGGGCGATTGGCGAGATCATCCAGCCATCGCGTGAACTTTTCGAATTCCTGCGCCTCGACAATGCCCGTCGCCCAATTCGGACGGGGATCCGTTCCATTGGAATCAAAGCTCGCGATTAAAAGATTCAGATCGGGCAATAGTGCGCTACGAAAGTAGGAAGCGAAATATTCCGGAAACAACGCCCTGATCGAAGCCAACCCGAAGATTCCCTTGATCCGGTAATCATGATTTCCCGGAACTACGAATAGTCCGGTCTCATGATTGACCTCCGCTTCCCCGCATACCGTCTTGAGAAAATCCTTGGCGTGGCTAATAGCGAGATCGGTGGTGTTGTTTATCAGCGTGTCGGCAAACGCTGAGTCGATCATATCGCCGGTGCAGACCACCAGGTCGATATCCTTTCGATGTTTTCGGACGTCAGCCAGGAGCAGCGAGAGCGGCGGTTGGTTGCCGAGCGTCTCGGCTCTGAAGTGCAAGTCCGAAATGTGCAGCAGGGTGGTACGGTCCGGATGTTTAGGCGCCAGCGTGATTGGCTCTGTGAGCCAACGTCCAGCCGAGGTATCTGCTTTCATAGAGCCGTCTCGGAGGTTCAAGGCGGCTCGAAGTATATAGCGCGATCACTCGAATGCCTATTCGTATGCGCTTCCAGCCAGCGCTCGGCCATCGGGCGGTCTGCTATCACAGCTTCGCCGCTTGGCGACCCCGACTATATGCCGCACTCAGCCTCGGTGGCGCAGCGCTTCGATGAGCAGGGCGAAAGCTGGCGTGACTTGGCGGCGGCTCGGGTAATAGAGGTGGTAGCCCGCAAATGGCGGGCACCAATCGTCGAGCACTCGCTTGAGACGACCCTTCGCGAGATGCGGCTGCGCCAGGTCCTCGGGCAAATAGGCAAGGCCGAAGCCGGCCAGCGCCGCGTTAAGCATCTGGGCTGTACCGTTAAAGACGAGCTGGCCTTCGACGTGCACTCTCAGTTGGCGCTTACCTTTTTCGAACTCCCAGGCGTACAACCCGCCACGGGTGGGCAGGCGCAGATTGATGCAATTGTGACCGATCAATTCGCGCGGCGTCCTTGGGGGTGAGCGCTTCACGAGATACGACGGAGCACCCACCACCGCCATGCGCTGGTCCGGCCCTATACGCACCGCGATCATGTCCTTTGCGACCTGCTCGCCGTGACGCACGCCTGCGTCATAACGCTCGGCGACGATGTCCGTCAGGCCATAGTCGGTGACGATCTCCACCTTGATGTCCGGATATACCCGCAGGAGCTTGGCTAGCCTTGGCCAAAGGACCGCGTCGGCTGCATGGTCGCTGGCTGTGATCCTAATGGTTCCGGCGGGCTTTTGCCGAAGTTCGCTTAAGGCCGCGATCTCGGCTTCGATTTCTTCAAACCGCGGCCTCACGGTCTGAAGCAGGCGTTCACCCGCCTCGGTCGGCGAGACGCTCCGGGTCGTGCGCGTGAGCAGACGAAGTCCGAGCCGCTCCTCGAGTCCACGGATGGTGTGACTCAGCGCGGACTGGGATACCCCCAATTTTGCCGCTGCCCTGGTAAAGCTCCGCTCGCGCGCGACCGCGAGGAACGCGAGGAGGTCATTGGTGTTGGTGCGCGGCATTCATGAACCCACCTCATAAGTTCATGCCAATTCTACCATCTAGTCGCACGCTGTCATTCTCTTTAGATTCGTTATCGAGGGCGGGAACGCAAAATCAATCGAGGCGAGAGAACAATGGATATCAAGCGAAGCGGTTCACAGCCCTCCGGCAAAGGGCCGGCCGAGTACTTCACCGGCACTGTACGCATCGATCCCATGTTTGAGGCGCCCGAGCCCGCCCGCGCGCTCGGTGTCAGTGTCACGTTCGAACCCGGCGCGCGCACGGCGTGGCATACCCATCCGCTCGGGCAAACGTTGATCGTCACCTCCGGATGCGGCTGGACGCAGTGTTGGGGCGAACCCAAAGAGGAAATCCGGCCCGGCGACGTAATCTGGTGTCCGCCCGGCAAGAAGCATTGGCACGGCGCGACGGTAAACACGGCAATGACACACATCGCCATCGTGGAAAAGCTCAACGGCAAGGCCGTCGACTGGATGGAAAAAGTCAGCGACGAACAATACCAATCCAGGCTGTTAGCTTAACAACTGCGGCAAGATAAGGAGATGACAATGCAGAAGCGCAAACTCGGAACCAGCAACCTGGAAGTCTCGGCGATCGGGTTCGGCTGTATGGGAATGAGCCAAAGCTATGGGCCACCGCCTGGAGATAGACAGGAGATGATCTCTCTCATCCGCAAGGCTGTCGAACGCGGTGTCACGTTTTTCGATACCGCTGAAGTTTACGGCCCGTTCAACAACGAGGAACTCGTCGGTGAAGCTCTCGCGCCACTTCGTGAGAAAGTGGTGATAGCGACCAAATTTGGGTTCCAATTCGGTCCCAAAGGGGTGGTTGGCCTTACCAGCCGGCCGGAGCACATCAAACAGGCCGCCGAAGGGTCGCTCAAGCGACTCAAGATCGAGGCCATCGATCTTTACTATCAACATCGTGTCAATCCGGACGTGCCGATCGAGGACGTGGCGGGAACGGTGAAAGACCTGATTAAGCAGGGCAAGGTCAAACACTTCGGCATGTCTGAAGCAGCGGCGCAAACGATCCGTCGTGCACACGCCGTCCAGCCGGTCACTGCGGTACAGAGCGAATACTCGCTGTGGTGGAGACGCCCGGAAGCGGAAGTAATCCCGACTCTCGAGGAACTGGGAATCGGTTTTGTTCCATACAGCCCTCTAGGCAAGGGCTTCCTCACCGGCAAGATCGACGAAAGCACTACGTTCGACAGTTCCGATATGCGCAACAGCATTCCTCGCTTCAATCCAGATGCTCGGAAGGCGAATCAGGCCCTGGTTGAGCTGCTCCGGAGGATCGCGGAGCGGAAGAGGGCGACACCTGCTCAGATTGCACTCGCCTGGCTGCTCGCCCAGAAGCCGTGGATTGTTCCTATTCCCGGCACCCGAAGGCTGGAGCGTCTGGAAGAGAACATCGGAGCAGTTGCAGTTGAACTTACGGCGGACGATCTCCGTGAGATCGAAAGCGTCGCCTCAAAGATCATGGTGCAAGGCGCTCGCTACCCGGAACACCTCGAGCGAATGACCAATCTCTGAGGGTCGCTTACTCGCCCTTTGCTTCGAGCCAGCGCTCCGCGTCGATTGCTGCCATGCATCCTGTGCCGGCGGCCGTTACTGCTTGGCGATAGACGCTGTCGACGACATCGCCGCATGCGAACACACCGGCGACGTTGGTGTAGGTCGAGCCCGGCTTCACTTTTATATAGCCGATCTCGTCCATCTCGAGCTGACCCTTGAACAGCGAGCTGTTTGGATTGTGGCCGATCGCGACGAACACTGCGTCGGTCTTCTGGTCGGTTATCTTGCCGGTCTTGAGATTTTTCAGCTTGACGCCGCTGACACCCTCCTTCTGTCCGCCAATTATTTCTTCGATTGCGGAATCCCAGATGAACCCAATCTTGCGATTCTTGCGCGCGCGATCCTGCATGATCTTCGATGCACGCAGCGCATCGCGGCGATGCACCACCGTGGCCTTGTTGACGAACCTGGTCAGGAAGGTCGCTTCCTCCATCGCAGTGTCGCCGCCGCCAACCACGATCGCGTCCTTGTTCTTGAAGAATGCGCCGTCGCAGGTAGCGCAGGCGCTTACGCCATAACCCATCAGGCGCTTTTCCGATTCGATTCCGAGCAACTTGGCCGTGGCGCCCGTCGCGACGATCACCGAATCGGCCTTGATCAGTTTGCCATCCGCAACCAGCTCGAACGGCCGCTGGCCGAAGCGCACCTCGGTCACCGCGCCGCTCACGAAACGCGTGCCGAAGCGACTCACCTGTCGCCGGAACACTTCCATCATCTCAGGGCCCTGGATGCCCTGCTCGAAGCCTGGATAGTTCTCGACCTCGGTGGTGATAGTGAGCTGGCCCCCGGGTTCATGACCTTCGATCAGCAGCGGACTGAGATTGGCGCGCGCCGTGTACAGCGCCGCAGTCAGTCCAGCGGGACCTGAGCCAAGAATTACGACCTTGTTGATTTCGTCAGCCATATTAATCGTCTGCGTGATGGTTTGAGATGTTGGTCGAACCGAGAATCAAGAGTTTATTGTATATGCGCGGGCGGTCAACATAAGCTCTAACCACTCCTTCGATGGCCCGCAAGAAACAATCCCAATCGCGGCGCGCCGTTTCCCCACGCCTGACGCATCTTGATGACCACGGCCAAATCCGGATGGTCGACGTCGGCGACAAACCAATCACGCGGCGCGAGGCGATCGCGCGTGGCGAGGTCAGGATGGCGCCGGCGACGTTGCAGGCAATCCTCGGCGGGAAGCTCAAAAAGGGCGAGGCGCTCGCGGCGGCGCGGATTGCGGGAATCATGGCGGCGAAACGCACGCATGAGATGATTCCGCTATGCCATCAGATTCCGCTCGAAGTCGTCGAAGTTGATTTCGACCCCGATACCGCCAACTCGGTGCTGCAAATACAGGCGCGTGCCGTGACCGACGCGCGCACCGGAGTCGAGATGGAAGCGATGGTCGCGGTGAGCGCGGCGGCGCTGACGATTTACGACATGGCCAAGGCTATCGATCGCGCGATGGAAATCGGGGGAGTCCGGCTGGTCGCAAAACGCGGCGGCCGCAGCGGCGATTATATGCACGCGGGCGAGCGGCCATGGCCGGGGCGGTGAGTTCCCCGCTCGCGCGAGCAATCCTCAAGCGCGGCAGGGAAGGGCCGGTCCGCGGCGGCAATCCGTGGATTTTCTCGCAAGCAATCGACCGGATTGACCCGCCTTCGCCCGAGGCCGGCGCGCTCGTCTCGGTGCAGGACGCATCGGGCGCGCTACTAGGAATGGGTTACTGCAACCTCGCGACGACGATCGCAATCCGGATGCTGGCGTGGGGCGAGACTCCCACGATCGAAGACCTGGTTGCGCGCCGGCTGAAGAGCGCGCTCGGACTGAGAAAGCGGTTCATCCGCGACGACACCAACGCGTATCGGCTCATCAATGGCGACGGCGATGGGCTCTCGGGCGTCGTCGTCGATCGATTCGGCGATGTGCTCGTCATGCAAATTCTGACCGCGGGCGCCGATCGGATGCGCGCGACGATTGTCGCGGAGTTGAACGAGCTGCTTCATCCGCGATCGATCATCGAACGGAGTCATGGCGCCGTGCGGAAGCAGGAGGGCCTCGACGATCGCACTACGGTTCTCGCGGGCGAACCGGTAAGCGAAACCATCGCAGTCGAGAACGGAATTAAAATCAAAATTGATTTCGAGCACGGACAGAAGACGGGCTATTTCCTCGACCAGCGCGACAACCGCGCCATTGTCGGCTCGATCGCGTCGGGGGCTCGTGTGCTCGACGCTTTCTGCTACCAGGGTGGATTCTCGCTCGCGGCACTGACGGGCGGCGCCGGCAAAGTCGTCGCGGTGGACACGTCGGCGCGCGCCCTCGAGGTCGCGCGACAGAATCTCGAACTGAATGAGTATTCCGCGAGCGCGGTCGATCTGGTTCATGGCGAGGCCGGCAAGTTCATGGCTGAGACGGCGAATCGCTTCGATCTGATCGTTCTCGATCCGCCGCCGCTCGCGCGCAGCCGGGGCGACGCCGAGCGTGCGGGACGCCTTTACGTCGAGCTCAACACTGTCGCGATGCGGGCGTTGGCGCCGGGCGGGCGACTCATGACGTTCTCATGCTCGACCCATTTTCGCGCCGACGACTTCGTCCGCGCCGTGCGGTTCGCCGCGTCCAACGCGGGCCGCACTCTTTGCCTGGTTGCGCATCTCGGCCCCGGCCCCGACCATCCTGTCCTGCTCGGTCACGCCGAGGGCGAGTACCTGACCGGCCTGCTGCTGGCGGATCTGTGACTTTTGACCTTAATTTCTCAGGCTCAAAAATACGACTTGCTAAGCTCGCGGCTTTGCTTGAGTATTAGAGCAAATTTTTCCATGGGATCGGCCGAATGGAGCGAAAACTCCGCGCATACAGCTTAATCAAGACGCTTTTTCTTCTAATCGCGCTCGCGAACGCCGCGTGCCATCGCGAAGTTGCGATGCCGCCGCTGCCACTGCGCAATATCACGCTTACCGACAAGTTTTTCGACGTGTGGCCGACCAGCCCGACCCGCGCGTTTGTGGTCGGCGATCGCGGCAAGGTGCTGCTGACCGAGGACAGCGGCCGCACCTGGAAGCGAATCGACATCGGCACCCAGCTCGGCGTGTTCGGAATCCAGATGACCGACGATCAGAACGGCTACCTGTGCGGGCAGGACGGCCTCGTGATGCGCACACGCGACGGCGGCAAGACCTGGCAGCGCCTGAACTCGCGGACCCATCTATTTATTTTCGGCCTGTCGTTTCCTGACACGAACCACGGCTTCTTCGTCGGCGACCGCGCGCTGGTGATGAGCACGACCAACGGCGGCGAGACTTTCATCAAGCGCCAGTTACAGAAGCTCTTTCCGCCGGAGCTGGCCGACTACGCGCTGCCCTACCAAGAGCCAGTCTTTTACAGCGCGAGTTTCGTCGACGTCGACCATGGATGGGTGGTGGGCGAGGAGGGACGAATCTGGGCGACCGAAAATGGCGGCAAGAGCTGGCAGGAGCAGCAGCAATCGCTGTTGCCTCAATGGAAACGTGCGCCCGGCATGGGCGACGATCCGCACTTCCTGGATTTTCTGTTGCCGAGTTTTTTCAGCGTCTCGTTCCGCGATCAAAAGCATGGCGCGGCGTGCGGACTCGAGGGCTGGGTGATTCAGACCGACGACGGCGGCAAGACCTGGAACTTTGCTCATCAGGCCGACAAACCGGGCGCGCCGCCTGACACGCTGGTGCCCGGCGGGGAGCAGATTCCGGCGCGCGATCCGCTATTTTCGATCGACCTGTTTGGCGGCGACCAGGGTATCGCCACTGGGTTGACCGGCACGGTGCTGCGCCTTCAGCCCAACGGCGCGTGGGCGCACGATCCGTCGGTGCCCGCGACACCGTTTACGCTGAGTCAGGCGCGGTTCTTCGACGCGCAGCACGGGTGGATCGTCGGCTACGGCACGATCCTGTACACGGAGGACGGCGGCAAGACGTGGCGCTTCTGTCAGGGTTGAACGCGGACGAGCGAGCACGGAGAGTTCGGAGAACGCAATGACCTGGTACCGTTTTGGTGAATGGATCCTGCGCTGGCGCTTCCTCGTGTTGGGCGTGGTCGGCGCGCTCACCGTATTCTTCGGCTACTTCGCGGCGCAAACGCAACTCGTCACCAGCTTCGGCGATTTGCTCCCGCAGAACCATCCGTTCATCCAGGTCGCGCACAAGTACGACGAGTACTTTGGCAGCGTCAACAACGTGACAATCATGATCGAGGCGCGAGAGGGGACGATTTACAACGCCAAGATCATTGAGAAGATCGTCCACATGACGCAGAACCTGGATCTCGTTTACGGGATCCAGCACGGATCGGTGCGCTCGCTCACGACCTCGAGCTATCTCCGCCCGCTGGCCGGCGGTGTGATTCTAAGCACGCCGGTGCTGCCCAACGGCGAGATTCCCAAGACCCAGTCCGACCTTAACGAACTCGAGAGCAACGTCCACAAGAATCCCGGCGTGATCTTCGGCCGCTTCGTCTCGCTCGACGACAAGGCGGCGGTGATCGAGGGCAGCTTCCTCGAATCGCGGCTCGACTACACGCGCATCTTCGACGAGATTCGCAAGATTGTCGTGGCCCCCGAGCGCGACGAGACGGTGCACATCTACTACGGCGGACAGCCGATGCTGTACGGCTGGGTGTATCACTACACGCCCGAGTTTCTCTGGATCTTCGTCGCGACGGTGCTCGCGGTGTGGATCCTGCTCTATCTTTACTTCCACGATTGGCGCGGCGCGCTGCGGCCGACGATCTCCGGCGTCATTTGCGCCATCTGGGGCCTCGGCTTCATCCGATTGCTGGGTTACGGGCTCGACCCGCTGGTGCTGGTTATCCCGTTCCTGATAACCGCGCGCGCCGTCAGCCATTCGGTGCAGATGCACGATCGGTACTACGAGGAATTCTACCGCCTGCGCGATAAGCAAAAGGCCATCCTGTCGTCATTCGCCGAGTTGTTCGTACCGTCGCTGTCGGGCATCCTTGCCGACGCTTTCGGCGTGCTCGTCATCCTGCTGGTGCCGGTGCTGTTTCTGCAAAAGCTGGCCGTCACCGCCAGCTTCTGGATCGCCGCGATCATCGTGAGTGAGCTGATACTCAACCCGATTGTGTACTACTATCTTGATCCGCCGCGCATCGACGTGATCGAAAAACGCGAGCATGGTCTTTTCAAACGGATGCTGCAGTCGATCGCCAGGCCGATGCTCGAGCGGACCGGCCGCGTCGTGACCTTCGCGGGCACGGTCGTGGTGATCGCGCTGTGCGCGTTCTTCTGGACCGGCCTCAAAGTCGGCGACCCTTCGTCTGAATCGCCCATCCTGTGGCCCAACTCGCCGTACAACCGCTCGATGGCCTCGATCCAGGAGGAGTTCGGCGCGATCGAACAGTTCGTCGTCGTCGCCGAGCTGGCCAAGCGCAATTCTCTGGATGACCCCAAGCTGTACCACGTCATGGACGAGTACGAACGTTACATGGAGCGCGATCCGGCGGTCGGGCGTACGTTTTCGGTTGCCGACCTGCTCTCGAACGGCGGCTCCGCGCTGAGGGAATTCCAGCCCAAGTGGAACGTGCTGCCGACCACGGCGCGCGGCACCGGGCAGTTGCTCGGCGGAATACTGGCGGGAGCGTCTCCGCTCGCGATTGCGTACATCATCACGCCGCGCCGCGACGCCACCCAGGTGACGGTCTATACGAAGGATCGCGAGGGTGAAAACGTCCAGCGAGTCGTGCTGCGCACACAGCGGTTCTTTGACGAGCCGCAGCATCAGGTGCCGGGCGTCCACTTTGCTCTCGCCGCCGGAATAATCGGGGAGCTCGCGGCCGCCAACCAGGAAATCATCGATAACGATCTCCTGCTCAACGTGCTCGCGTTCACCACTATCTACATAATACTACTGGCTACCTATCGCTCGTTCATGGCCGGGATCTATTTGCTGTTTCCGCTGGCTCTCGCCAACGCGGCGATCAATGCCTACATGGGTGCGCACGATATAGGTATCAACATCAATACTCTGCCGGTAGTCACTGTCGGCGTCGGATTCGGAATTGACTATTCAATCTACATAGTAAGTCGGATTATCGAGGAGCTCGCTGCCGGCCGCGACCTCAAGGAAAGCACCTATACCGCCCTCGTAACCTCCGGCAAGGCCGTCGTTTTCACCGCGCTGACGCTGGTCGCGTCGGTCCTGTTCTGGTACTGGTCCAGCATTCGCTTCGACGCCGAGATGGGCCTGTTGCTCGCGGTCTGGATGTTCGTTTCAATGCTTGGTGCGATGACCATTCTGCCTGTGATGATCGTGACCTTCGATCCCGCCTTCATTCGCCGCGAGAAGGAGCGGGTAGTCGCGTCGAGGCTGCTCGAGATCGAAGGCCGCACGGTGGCCGCATCTTCCTAATAATCGATGCTCGTGGATAATCTGATCCGGTGCCCCCGATGAAACTCGAGCGGCTGGATCATTTCGGTATCGAGGTGACTGACCTCGCCCGCGCGGAGCGTTTCTATACCGGGGTCCTCGGCCTCCAGGTGGTTAACCGTTTTGGTGATCAGGTTTTGCTCGATTGCGGCGGCCAGAACCTTGCCCTGTTCGAGGTGCTGCGTTCTCCCCTGGACGACGCCGCGCGAAAATCGCTCATCGCGCACCCGCTTGGCCGCGGTCATCATGCGTTCAAGGTGAAGGCGAGCGATTTTGCCGTCGCGCGCGCAAGTCTCGCGGCGGCGGGAGTCGAGAGCGCCGCGCCGATCGACTGGGGCGATCACGACTGCATTTACTTTCTCGATCCCGATGGCAATTTGCTCGAGATGGTGAGCTACCGCTGAATGCCGATCTGAAATCGTGCGCGTCCGTGGTTCGCTGTCGATGAATTCGGGGCCCATGATTCGCGCGGAAGATCTCCGCAAGCGCTACGGCGACCGGGTTGCGCTCGACGGCGTGTCCTTTATCGTCAACGCCGGCGAGATTGTCGGCCTGCTCGGTCCCAACGGCGCCGGCAAGACCACGACCCTCTCGATTCTCTCGGGCGTGATTGCGCCGGACTCCGGCCGCGCCTCGATCGCTACCCACGACCTCGCCACCGATCCTCGCGTGGCGCGGAGAAGCCTCGGCCTGGTGCCGCAATCGCTTGCGTTGTATCCCACCCTAACCGCGATCGAGAACCTGATGTTCTGGGGACGAATCCAGGGGATGGCGACGACGGACGCGAAAAGCCACGCGCGCAGCTTGCTCGAGGAAGTTGGCCTCATCGATCGCGCTGATGACGTGGTTAGTGAATTTTCCGGCGGCATGATGCGCCGCCTGAACATCGCGTGCGGCATGATGCATTTTCCGGCCGCGATCATGCTCGACGAGCCGACTGTCGGCGTCGATCCGCAATCGCGCGGCCGGATCTTCGCAGTCGTCGAGGCGGCCGCAAAAGCGGGAGGCGCTATCCTTTACAGCACTCACTACATGGAAGAAGCGGAACGGCTGTGCGATCGAATCGTGCTGATCGATCACGGAAATATAGTTGCGCAAGGCACCGACCGCGAACTGATTGCGCTGGCGGGCACGGAGCCGCGGATTGAAATCAGGACAAAAAAAGCGCTGCCGCCGGGATGGTCGAAAGGGCTCGCGGGCATCAGCGAGCTGCCATGGGAGGTCGTCGACGGCTTCGCGGCCGCGGCTACGCTGCACACGCTCGACCAGGTGCCCGACGTCATTCGCCGCGCGGTCGAGATGGGCGACGAGGTGATCGAATTCCACGTGCATCGCCCGAATCTCCAGGACGCGTTCCTGAAACTCACCGGCCACGCGCTGCGCGACGCGCCGCAAACCTGATGCTTTCGCCGAGGCGATGATGCTGCGCGCGGTGTGGTTGACGATCGGCAAGGAATTCCTGCTTATCCGGCGCGACCGCGTCGGCTTGTTCATGCTGATAGTCGCGCCAATCGCCGTCATCGCCGCCGCCGGCTTCTCGCTGGCGAAAATCTACGGCGGTCGAACTTCTCCACGGGGCGAATATTCGGTGACCATTTTCGACGAAGACCACGGCGCCGTCGCCCGCGCGATCCTTGACGCGCTAGCCAATCAGCCGGATTTGGCCGTCCTTCGATCTTCGAGCCGCCGTGATGCCGAACAGACTGTCCGCGAGCGAAAATTAGCGGTGGTTGGAATAGTCATTCCAGCCGGTACCACCGATGCGATCGAACACGGCCGCGGCGCGCAGCTCATCCTCTACACCGATCCGGTCAAGTACCTGCAGACAATCAAAGTCGAGCTGGCACTTTCGGATCTGTGCCGAAAAATCACCGAGGGCGCCGCCGCCAAAGCGCGCAGTCAAACCGCCGAGCAGACGCAAAGCTTTACCCGCAAACTCGACCAGGCGCGCGAGTCTGCCGAGCAAGCCCGCGCCGACGCCGCTCGCGTGTCCACCCAGGCCGACGCATCGCGCGCCTCGATCGAGCCGAAAATTCGCGCGCACATCGAAACTGCTTTGACTGCCGCACGCGAACAAACCCGGCTCGCGCTCAACACCGAGCTTGATCGCATCCAGCGCAAGATAGACGCCGACACCGCCGCGCAGCAGGCGAAACTCGACGAGCTCAAGGATTATTTGGGCCGTCTCGAGATAGCGCATGGACAGTTCGAGAGCTGGTTCGCACAACTGAAGCAACTCGCCGGCAGTCACGCTGCCGACATCCCGCCGCCGCCGGCCATGCCGACTCCGCCCGCCGATCTGGATCTGGGCGGAATCAAGCTGGCACCGGTCGCGGACCTTCGCGACGCGCGGGCGAGGCTCGAAGGCGCGCTGACGATTCCGCCGATCGATCTCAAGCTGCCCGAGTTACCGCCCGCGCCGAAAATTCCGCTGCTCAACATTCCTGAGGTGCCGGCAATCGATCCGAGCCTTTCGGTTCCCGGCTCGCTCGGACTCACCGAGGTCGATCTGAGCGGCAAGGAAATCGGCCGGTTCGCGGGGTTCAACGCATTCGATCTCCAGGTGCCGGGCTTTGCGGTGACTTTTCTTTTGATCGGCATGCTGATGGGCGTGTCGCTCGCACTGATCGACGAGCACGATTGGGGCACGCTCGAACGCCTTCGTTCCGCGTCGGCGCCGCTATGGGCCACGCTTACCGGCAAGTTGCTCGCGCGCTTCGTCGTCGGTTTCATCCAGATGGCGGTGCTGTTTGCCGCCGGATACGTCCTGTTCGGAATTTCGCTCGGACGCACGCCCGCCGCGCTGATGATGCCGGCGGCGGCGGTCGCTTTTGCGGGCGCGGCCTTCGGCTTGATCGTTGCCGGAGTGGGCAAGACGCGCGACGCCGTCCTGCCCGTGGGTGCAATCGTGATCATGACGATGGCGGCGATCGGCGGCTGCTGGTGGCCGATCGATTTCGAGCCGTCCTGGATGCAGCAGGTCGCCCTCGCGCTGCCGACCACGTGGGCGATGCACGCGTTCAACGATTTGATGATCCGCAACCTGCCCGCGTCGAGCGCGTTGATTCCGTCCGCAGTCAATTTCGGATTCGGAATCATCTACACTGTTATTGGCGTCGCAATCGCGCGCCGCCGCTTCGGCTGATCGCACGAAAGGGTGTTTGTCAAATTGAAAAAATCCGCAAATGAAATTCGCGGCGTCTTCACTCGCGCATTGATAATGCTGGGCGCCGCATTCGCGCTGATTGCATTCGGACAGGGCGCGGCCCGCGCAGCAGTGATGCGATTCAAGATCGACGTCGATCGCAGCACCGTCAGCGTAACCGTCGCGGAACCGGCCGCCTGGATCCGCGGCGAGGCCACCGGCACGTTCCGGATCATCGACGGCGCAGTCAGCTTCGATCGCGCGAACATCTCGCGAACCGCCAGGGCAAGAATCCTGATCGACGCGAGCAGCTACAACAGCTACAACGCATCGCGGGATCGATCC
This sequence comes from uncultured delta proteobacterium, assembly GCA_963850125.1. GTDB lineage: Bacteria > Desulfobacterota > Binatia > Binatales > Binataceae > Binatus. The sequence goes on from CAWKKB010000012.1 coordinate 435,303, forward strand.
GTCACCGAAAAATCGCTCGAGGCCGACAAATTTCCCACCATCGGATTCGAGAGCAGCAGCGTGGTCGGCGTCGTCATGACCAGTCCCCATGAAGGCACCGCGATTGTGACCGGCTACCTTACCCTGCACGGCGAATCGCACGCGATGACAATGTCGGTGCATGCGACGCTCGGCGATGACGGCGCTTTTACGGGCGACGGCGAAGTGAAATTCAACTACGAAGATTTCGGGGTCAAGGTTCCCACCGCTCTGTTCCACACGCTCCTGGCTGGCGACGAGGCGACGGTTCGATTTCATATCGTCGCGGTCGGCGAAGCCGCGTCTCCCTCCGGTGCCGCGGCGGCTCCGCATTAAACTCCGTTTGTCCGCGAAGCCGTCCATCAACTACAAGCTTGAGCATGGTGGAACTAGCGATTTCTCCGAGCGACGCAAAGCTCCCGGCCGCCGTAACTGATCTGGCAGCTGCCATCGTAGCCGACGGCGGTGCGGCGCTCGCCGCCTACCAGGAGCCGGTTGGCGATCACTGGCATCTGTTCGCGATGCTTCCGCTCGCCAAAGTGGAGGCGACGCCGTATCAGCGCGACCTCTCGCCGGCGCATCTCAAGCGCATGATCGAAGTGATGAAAAAACTGGATCGCTTCACCGAGCCGATCGTCGCCGTTTACACTGCCGGCACCTACTGGACGCCCAACGGCAACCATCGCCGCGCCGCCGCGATGAAGTCCGGCGCGAAGATGATTCCCGCGATCGTGATACCGGATCCCGAGGTAGCCTTTCAGATTCTCGCGCTCAACACCGAGAAGGCGCACAACCTGCGCGACAAGGCGCTCGAAGTCATCCGGATGTATCGCGCGCGGCTCGAGGATCGCCCCAAATCCGCCGAGAAGGATTTCGCTTTCGAGTTCGAGCGGGCGCACTACATCACACTCGGCCTTATCTACGAAAAGAAATCCCGGTTTTCAGGCGGCGTGTACGCACCCCTGCTGAGCCGCGTCGACACCTTCCTGACCAAGCCGCTCAAAGAGTCGATTGAAGATCGCGAGGAGCGCGCCGCCCAGGTCGAACGCGCCGACGATCTGGCGGTTGCGCTGGTGGCGGCCGGCAAGAAGCGCGGCCTGATGCATCCTTATCTGAAAAATTTCATCGTCGCGCGGTGCAATCCGCTCACCCGTGCGCGAAAAAACCTTCCGACCTGCAAGGCAGCGCTAACCAGCATGATCAAAGCGCTCGAGGAGTTCGATCTAGGCAAAATCCACTTCGGGCAAATCCGCGACGCCGCCCAAATCGCCGCCGCAACGTCAGTCGCCGATCCCAGTTGAGGAAAGAAGGTCTAAACAGATATGGCTGATGACATCGTTCTGTACGAAGCGCGATACCCGGCTGCGATAATCACACTCAACAACCCCGACCATCGCAATGCGCTCAGCGCCGCGATGATCGACGCTCTCATGGCTGCGATTGCGCGTGCCGAAGAGGATCGAGGCGTGCGCGCCCTGGTCTTCACCGGTGCGGGTTCCGCATTTTCCGCTGGCATGGACCTCGGCGAGCTGCGCACCATGCTCGACCAGCTTCGCATCGACGAATCAGGATCGGTCTGGGATGGCGCGCTTCGCGGCGAGGTTTTGATCGAGCGCGTCTATCGACTGGGCAAACCTTCCATTGCCGCCGTCAATGGAGTCGCGGTCGGTAACGGCGCCGGCTTTCTCAGTGCATGCGATCTGGCCGTCGCTGCAGATAGCGCGCGAATCGGTTACACCGAAATGAAGCACGGCATCCAGGCGGGGATGGTAATCCTCCATCTGATGCGATTGGTGGGCGAACGCGTCGCCAGGTATTTGCTGCTCACGGGCGAACTGGTGACTGCCGATCAGGCCAAAGCGCTCGGACTAATCAACACGGTCGTATCTTCCAACCTGCTGATGGAGACCGCGCTTGCATGGGCGGATGCGATCGCGCTGAACGCTCCGAAAGCGGAGGCCGTCACCAAGTCATTGATGTGCAAATTCTCTGGCCAGGCAATCGCGATGAGCATGACCGAATACACCGCCGCGCCGCACATCACCGATGAAACCCGTTGCGGCCTCGAGTCTTTCTTTGAGAAGAAGCCAGTCCCGTGGTCTATCAAACAGTCGTGATTTCCCAGTCTTCCGTCGGCGCGCTGCGTCGCATTCCTGCAACAATTGCGTGCGAACTTCCACCTCATCGTCATGGATAAAGAATGACGTCAACGATTACCAGCGATTGTGCTTCGGCATATCGTTTGCTTGCTGGAACGAGTCCGATCCAATCTTTTCAAAATGCTCGACAAGAAACAGAATTACCCGGGCGCACGGCCGCTTAGCGCCCAAGGTCACTGTCAGGAATGCTTGCGCTGACCGCCACGCTGAACCTGCTACTTCTAGTCGGAGCCCTCTTCGTCGCGGTGTGGCGCCGAAGTTCGCGCTTGGGCGAGCCGATGCCGTGGATCTACTACCTTTTCTTCTTTTCTGGATTCCCGGCGTTGATATATCAAATCGTGTGGGAGCGCGCGCTGTTCGCTCTCTATGGCGTTAACATTGAGTCAGTCACGGTTGTCGTGACGGGATTCCTACTGGGTCTTGGACTGGGCAGCCTGGTCGGAGGATTTCTTTCGCAGATTTCGGGCATGCCCCTGCTCGCGCTATTCGGTGCAGCGGAGTTGAGCACCGCAGTCTACAGCTTTTTCTCGCTACACCTCTTTGATCAAGTTGGTCGATACACTGCCGGCATTTCGTTGTTTGGTACCACAGCCATCAGCTTTGCGCTGCTGCTGATTCCCACGATGCTGATGGGTTCTACACTTCCGATGCTCGTCGCGTATTCCGTGCGCAGGTCTCGTAACGTCGGCGGATCGCTGGGATTGCTGTACTTTGTCAATACGCTGGGATCCGCAGCCGCCTGCTTCCTAGCTGCGGCACTTATGATGAAGCTGCTAGGACAATCGGGCTCCGTCGCGGTGGGCGCCGCTATCAATGCCACCGTCGGCATCGGCGCGCTAGCCGCCTGGTATTTGAACCGCACTCCCGTCTCGGCTACGGCCGCGCCTGACTCCATTGCTGTGAAAGCGACTCACGACGAATCCGCGGCCATGCTCAGCCTGCCCGTTGCCGCAATTTTTGTCGGCGTGGCGGGATTTGTGGCATTGGCTTACGAAATCATGTGGTACCGGTTGTTCTCGTTCTGGTCGGGCTCGGCCGCGCGAGTCTTTGCGTACCTGCTGGGAGCCTATCTGGCGGGGATCGCAGTGGGCGGTTTGGTGGCACACGACCTGACCAATCGCCCCACAACGCATCGTAGTAAACGCCAATACCTGCGCCTGATTGCGTGGTTCGTTGTGCTGGCCAACCTGGCCGGTTTCGTTGCGGGCCCAGCGATGGGGTTGGTGGCGGAGTACCTCCCGATTTCGACTGTGATGATAATCGTGGCGATCGGCGCAGCGCTGCTGGCGGCAACCTTCCCGCTGATCTCGCACATAACAATTGCCAACGATGATGAAGCCGGATACGGCGTCAGCTTGCTCTACTTCAGCAACATCTTAGGTTCGGCGCTGGGTAGCTTCGTCGTGGGCTTTGTCCTGATGAACTTCTGGGGAGTGCGCGATATCTCTGTGTTCCTGGTTTTGGTGGGCGTGACCCTGGGAATCAGCTTGCTCGCCGCGGGAGGTTCGTCCCGACGCGAGATGCGCACGGCGCTCGCAGGCGCTGGACTGGTTTGCGTCGCGATATTCGTACTCGCAAACCCGCTCTTCAACGATCTCTATGAGAAGCTGCTCTACAAGACCGACTATCACCCCCACCAAAGTTTCAGCCATCTCGTTGAAAACCGCAGCGGCGTTATCGCCGTCAGTCAACAGGGCGAGGTCTATGGCGGAGGCGTTTACGATGGTTGGTACAACGTCGATCCGGTGTACGACGTAAATGGACTATTCAGGATCTACGCGTTAAGCAGTTTCCATCCCCTGCCAAGCAAGGTCCTGATGATTGGGCTCTCGTCCGGGTCGTGGGCGCAGATCGTCGCCAACGATCCGGAAGTTCAGTCGATGGAGATCGTTGAAATCAACCCGGGATACCTTCCACTGATTTCGCAATATCCGGCGGTTAGGAGTCTGCTCCACAATCCGAAGGTGCATATTACGATTGATGATGGCCGGCGATGGCTCTTGGCAAACCCGAATACCAGGTACGACGCCATCCTGATGAACACCACATTCAACTGGCGCGAACACATGACCAACCTGCTGTCGGTCGAGTTCCTGAAGATGGTCCGTCAACATCTGCTGCCCGGAGGCGTTCTGTTCTACAACACAACGAGCTCGCCGGAAGTGCTGCTGACTGGAGTCACTGTCTTCCCGTACGGATTGCGGGTTGGCAATTTCCTCGCGCTAAGCGACGCACCAATCGTCGTAAACGCCGATCGCCTTGAAAAGAAACTCCGCGACTACCGTATCGACGGGAAACTGGTCTTCGACCTGGAAAACCCCGAGGCCTCGACGCGCCTTCACGAGATGATCGCGATGACCCATAACTTTAATACTGACGACAACCTGAGCCACCCGAGCATGGAGTACGCCGACTCAATACGCGCGCGATGCCGCGGCAGCCGAATCATAACCGACGACAACATGGGCACCGAATGGACAAAGTGAATCGCCCGGCCGCTTGTTCCCTTTACAGGTCGAGTAGGATTTCTTCCCAGCCTGCTTAACCCGCGCCGCATATCACCGACGAAAGTCGATCGCCGATCATCTCAGCGGCGGTATCTTGAGGCCGGGGATCGCTCCGATCAGACCGAAGATCTGCAATACCCAAATCAACACCACCACGAACACCACTATGTTGAGTAAACTTTTGATAGACCCGGCCATCGGGATGTAGGTGTTGATCAGCCACATCACCAAACCGATCACGACCAGGATCACTACTATATTGATGAGAGTCACCGGGCGCTCCTTGGGAGTGTCGCGAACGACACTGTAAGTAGTTTCTAGGTTACGTCGGCCCGAAATTCAGGTCCAATCAGCCGTCTCACTCGCTCATCAGGCCCGTCTTACACCCCCTAATCCATAACCACTAATGGTCGGTATGTGTCGGCATGTGCCGCCACAAGTCGAGTATGGGTCCATGAAGAACCAACCGGACCAATACTAAATCCCTTTTGGGCACTTAGATGAGCCGGTCGGCACCTCTGCGCCGAATAGGAGATGGTAACTTTCTCTGACGTGGGCGGACACTGAAACCAGCCGCGCAAGGTCTCAAGTCTTGATCCATGAGTAGAACCGACAGGAGTGTCTAATTGTCATGCAAACCGCCAAAGCTGAAATGTCGTTGGAGCTGGCAAATTTTATCCTCAGCGCAGCGCTTGAGAAAGCCCGCAGTCTGCGGGTCTTGGTGAATGTTGCTGTATTCGATGCCGGTCTCAACTTGAAGGGCTTCTTCCGGATGGGAAACCCTAAGATTCCAGGCGATCGAACAAGGGGGAAACCGGCGCGCGACTAGATCGCCAGTGCTCGTATTCCGGCCTGTTTTAGCGCAGCGAGTGCCCCCGGCGCGTCGGTTTCGCGCGAGAGAATGATTGCTGCGGAAATGTCCTCAAATCTGCCTCCGCCGCGCGTTCTAATCAGAGCGTCGAGTAGGACTTGAAAGGACCAGCGGGCTCCAGCCTTGTTCTTGTATCGTCGTTCAGCTTCGCTCGGGACGCCGGTAAGCAAACCGCCTCGCGCCCGCGGGGAAAAGAAACATTACGTACTAGTCGAGCAGGTTAGGAAAAACGGAAGTTGCAAAGGGATTGCTTGCACAAGCCCGACAGAGATCTATAGATCGGCATCCGGTCTCGACATGAACACTTGGAGGGACAGGCGATGGCCGTGACTGTCAACAGCGCCACGCTGTTGGCGCCAGGAAGTTGAAAACCGCCTGGCGCACTCGCAAGCACGCTGGAACCGCTAGCCAAGGCCGGTGTCGACCTGAGAGTCGTGATCGGCTACCGAGTGTCTGGCGCTGAGTCGCGCGCGTGTATCCGGTCTCTGGCAAACGTGGAAGTGAAGCGGCCACCACGGTTGGGTTGAGCGCGTCAACTATTCCGACTCTTGCCTACCAGCAGCGCGGGCGAGGAGCTTCTGGGCCATCTCGATATGGCGGGGCATTCCGATCTGCGTGTAAGTCTCCAGCGCTTTACCAAGTAGTGTTTGCGCCTTTTCGCGATCTCCTGTTGCGGCGCGGTCCAGCAGCATCATGGCATGAAAACGCCGTATATCGCCCTGCTCGATAACGTTTGGGTATGATTCGGCCTGCCGGATCGCAATCCGAAAATGATTTTCCGCCGCACCCCAGTTGCGCGCGGCGGTTGCAGCGATTCCGGCGACGGTCTGTGAAAAACGACAAATCGTGGGGAGACAAATCGTCCCCGTATCGATGAGTTTACAGATAAGCGGGTAAACGATCGCGGCCTGCTCAAGTTCGCCGAGTACAAACAGCCCCTCAACGGCCGCGAACGACAGTATCATTGAACCTATGAGGTTCGTTTTCCCGAGGCGCGCAGGCATTTCGGGATATTGGTTCAAGAGCGCCAGCGCGCTTTCTCGCTCACGGGAGTAAGCGAGAACCCGAAATCGCATTGCAATGCTCATAGCTTGGACGTGGCGCGCCACTTCTGTGAACCAGCCCCTCTCAGTATATTCGAGGGACTTGTCCCAGTTTCCTCGAAGAAATTCTATTGTGCTCAACGCTAACAGGGTCATGAAAAACGGTCTCAGCCGCAATTCCAGCTGCGCATCAAGATCGCGGTGATGCTTTTTTTCGAATAGGGCAAGATCCGGGTGTCGGCAAAATTCTATCCACGCTGAACTCAGATGACAGAAGAACATCGCGGGCAAGTGACCGATTCGACTTGCCAAAGGTTCCAATTCTTGGCGGATTCTCTCGCTCTCCTCCAGATGACCAAGGTGTTGCAGAATAACTAGGTACCACAAAAGCTGCTCTGCACGAATCCACGCCGCGGCCGGCGTCAACAGTTCCGCACTTCCAAGTGAGTCTTCGAGTGCCTCGCCCAGGTGGAGGCAGATGTAATTGAATTTCGATCTGAACGCCAGAATCGCACCCTTGACACCAGTATCGGGAAGCTTCTCAGCGACTGCCAATGCCGCGGTGAATGCTTCACGCCCTGCATCTGGTTCACCTTCGTCTAATTTGCCGAGGGCCAGAATCGCCAGCAGCAACGCCCGCTCACTGCTGCTTTCCGAGAGCTGGCCAGGAGGCGCTCAGCCGTTGCGAACGTTTCTCGTTGCTTGCCGCTCCAGGCGGCGCCTTCCGCAAGCTGGAGACAAGTCCTGGCGATGTTCTCCTGGTCGGCCAAAGCTTCAAAGATTTCCAGCGCCTGCTCCCAGAGAATGTACGCCTCACTCCAGCGGCCAAGACCGCGGTTTGCAATACCAAGGCTGTAAATGAGTTCCCCTTGCCGGCGTGGGTCGCTTTCGTCAACTCGCGACAACGCCAACTCGAAACTAACGCGCGCTTCTTCAAAGGCCGCAGCCTCGAGGGCGCTCTCGCCCGCGAGCGTCAGCCAACGGACCAGTCTCCGGCTGTCGGCGAATGATCCTGCCTTGATGAGATGGTCCGAAATCTCGCCCGCATGCTCTTTAGCTGAAGTTGTTTCAAGCGATTCGAGTGCCGCAGCGTCCTTGGTGTGCAATTGCTGCCGGCGCACGATCGAGATCTCAGCAAGTAGCGTCTGACGTACCAGCTCGTGGGCGAAGGTGAAGGGTTTCTCCGGCCCCTCCGAGCTCGGGACGACTATTCCCAGCCACTGCGCCGTCTCGATGACGGTGAAGAGCTCGTCAACGCCGATCTGGCTGATAGCGGTCAGCAGTTGAAAGCTGAAACTGCGCCCTATCACTGCGGCAGCGGCCAACGTTCGCTTTTCACTTTCATCTAGGCGTTCAAGACGGCGTCTGATTATTAACCGCACGTTGTACGGAACGTCGCTCTCGCCGATCTCGATGTCGGTGCGAAACTGACCGGCCTTGTCGAAGACTTTCCCTTCTTTGACCAGATGCCGGTAGATCTCCTCCACGAAGAATGGATACCCTTGGCTTTCCTCAAAGATGAGGCTTACTAAGCTCTCCGGTGCCTCGTGCTCGCTCAGCGTCAGTAGCATCTGCGCGACCGCATTTTTGGATAGACCGCTCAGCTTTTGCGGGCGGACACCGAGCCTAATCAGCTCCTCCAGCGTCCTTACCAAGGCCGGATTGGTATCGGAATATCCGCTACGGTAGGTCCCGATAATCACCGCCGGGACCTGGGCGACGCGATTAGCCAGGTAAGTCAAAAGCGCCAGTGTCGATTCGTCGGCCCAATGAAGGTCCTCAAGCAAGTACAAGTGCGGCCGTGTCAGAGCCGCCCGGGCCAGAGCCTCTGAAACGCTTTCGAAAAGGTAATGGCGCTGCTGCTGCGGCGGCAGTTCCAGCGGTTGCGGAATATCGGGAAAAACGCGCCGCAGGCCGGGAGCGATCTGGGCCAGTTCAGCCGCGTTGGGCCCCATCTGCCTCCTGTACTCTTCGAGACTCGCCGCCTTGGCCAGATTGTTTTCGATGATCTCGGCGAACGGTAGGTAAGGATGGGGCTCGTCTGTTTCGAAGCAGTGCCCGACCGAACAGCGGAAACCACCGCGCGACGCGTACTCCGCCATTTCCATCGCCAGCCGGGTTTTGCCCACGCCGGGTCCATCGTAGAGCATAATAACCGACCCATGGCTGGTTCGGGCTCGATCGATGACCGCACGAATCGCGCTACTCTCAGGTTCCCGGCCCACGAACTCGGTTAGTTCCGGCAGCGAGAATGGAGAAACTTCCAGCATCACCGGCAGCGGCTGGGGATAATCGGCAAGGCCTGGAGCGGTATCCCCACTTGCGGCCGGCTGCTTCGCTGGCTCGATAGTCGAGTTTACGTCTGAAATTGAAACTGTCGCTCCGAATTCCCATGCGATCGGGAAATCGGGATCGGGCCGGTAGGAGCAGAAGTAGCCGGTCTTGATGCAGCGCGAGAAGAAGTCCCCTAACAATGGCATCGTTTTGCTCGATTTTATCCAGAACCAACTTCAGCGTCTTGCTGATGCGCTGCCGGGCTCGCTCGGAGGCGGACGCCGATCTTCGGTCGGTCCCCGCCTTTTCGCGGTCCTCATCCCCGCTAGACGAGCGCGGCTGGGCCTGACCGGCGTCGTCATTATCGCGCTGGCTCGCGATTCCTTCCGCCAGATCGAGCACGTGAAATTCTACCCCGGGATGCCGCACCAGATGGGCGAGGTACCCGAGTCCTATAGTTTCCTTTAGACGAAAGGATTTCCCGCCATAGCCTATGGTCCAGTATTCGACGTCTTTGCGGAACACCCCTTTTGGGGCGTTACCGACGCTCGGCCTGGCCTCGCCGACACCGGTCGAGCCGGAGCTTCGCGTCTCGCGTGGCATCTGAAATCTCTCGAGGTGCGTCTCAGCCGATTTCTGGGGACTGCAAAATCGCACTATCTATGGAGCTCTGGCACCGTGCAACCGCGAATCCCTCGCCGGTTGAGCGGTCATTTTTCAAGCCGATGAACTGCGGCTCGCCCGGTTTCGGATCGCTTGAGGGATAAAAAGTTGCGTGGCGATATTCCGCGTTCAGGGGCGCGCATGTCCGAGCGGTCATTACGAGCCACGCCAGAAGGAAGAGACCTGGTTCAGGCCCTGCATTTAAATTTGCTAATGAGTGACCAATTGCCGGTGCGTCTCACTTTGCGCGGCGAGCCTCAGGCCGCGGCCGGCTTCGGCTAGCTGAAGCGCCTCGGCGGCGGCTCCCGGAACGAGTCCGCGATAGAGCAATCCGCCGAGCACACCGCCCACGATCGGCGCGAGCCCAAACAGCCACAGTTGTTCTAGCGCCCATCCACCGACGAACAGCGCGGGACCGGTGCTGCGCGCGGGATTAAGCGAAGCGCCGGTCACCGGGATGCCGACGAGAAGAAGCAGAGTCACTGCCAGTCGATCGGTATCGGCGCAAACCCGGTCGGAACCCGCTCGTCGGTTGCTCCCATGATTACGAACACCAACATCAGGGTCATCACGATCTCGCGTACGACCGCAGCGCCGCGGCTGTAGCCGCCGGGCGAATGCGCACCATAACCGGTGGTGGCAAAGCCGGCTTGAGCGCTGAAGCCCGGTGCGCCGCTAGCGATAACGTACAGGACAGCCGCGGCCAGGATGCCACCGAGAACCTGAGCGATCATGTACGGCGCGACTTCGCTTCCTGGGAAACGTCCGCCGGCCCGTAATCCAAAGCTGACCGCGGGATTGATATGGCATCCCGAGATGTGACCGATCGCATACGCCATGGCCAGCACCATAAGCCCGAAGGCCAAGGCCACCCCTACGAAACCCCTTCCAAGCATGGGATAGCTCGCAGCCAGCACCGCGCTGCCGCATCCGGCGAAGACCAACCAGAGGGTACCGATAAATTCAGCCAGGACTCGTCGAGATAGGCTCATGCTCATATATCCGTTCTCCTGCAGACGCCTAAGCAAAGGCGTACGGGCGCCTGCGAAAATCAGACCTCGTTGAATGGACGGCGTGAGAACTGCCTGCTCAGAAGGTGTGAGCCCCCGACGACAGGGAGCTGCCTACGTACCGCATTGACCGCACAAAGGCGGGAGGTCAATTTTCACGCCTGCGTCGATGAATGTCACGACACTCAAAACCAGTGTGAGTTAGAGATCATGGACTTCAGGAACTCTCAGCGGAGTGGTTCGAGATCCACGGAGCGGCGAAATCCCCATGAACAGCGATGCATGGAATAGCCATAGATGGTGTGGGGGCAACGGGCCCCGAATCGAAATCAAACAGGACGAATCGGTGTGCACCATCACTGTTCCCGATGCCAACGCGATTTCGCTTACGACCCGGTCTTCGTACAGCGATACGCCTTCCAGATCGGGATCTTCAGTCTCTGCAGACTTCCAGATCGAGTCAGCAAGCAATGGCTCGACGAACTCTGTCCCGGTGCGCCGATGCCGCTCGACACCAAGTTCCGCACTAGAGGGACCGAGAATCGGGGCCGACAAAATCCGTAGAGCAAATTGGCTAGGGTTCAAAAAAGTTCATCGAAAATTGGAATTGACCAGACTGAGCGGTGGACACGGTTCTTGGCGAAAATGATTCGAGAGTTTTGATTCGGACAGCGACACAACAAAGGAGAAAATCTCATGGCTTCCAATCATGGAGTGGTTTATCTCGGGCCGGGCAAAGTCGAGGTGCAGAGCATCCCCTACCCGGAATTGAAGACGCCGCAGGGAAAGAAAATTGACCACGGCGTCATCATCAAGCCGATCACGACCAACATCTGCGGCAGCGATCAGCACATGGTCCGCGGGCGCACCACGGCGCCGCCGGGACTGGTCCTGGGGCATGAGATTACCGGCGAAGTCATCGAATGCGGCAGCGGCGTTGAATTCATCAGCAAGGGCGACCTGGTCTCGGTTCCGTTCAACGTCGCGTGCGGACGATGCCGCAATTGCAAGGAACGCCGCACCGATGTCTGCCTCAACGTGAACCCGAGCCGGGCGGGTGGCGCCTACGGCTACGTCGATCTCGGCGGTTGGGTCGGAGGACAAGCCGAATATGTGATGGTCCCTTACGCCGATTGGAACCTGCTCCGGTTTCCGGATAAGGATCAGGCGCTCGCCAAGGTCAGGGATCTGACCTGCCTTAGCGATATTCTGCCGACCGGCTATCACGGCTGCGTCACCGCGGGCGTAACCACCGGCTCGACCGTGCTCATCTCGGGCGCAGGCCCGGTAGGACTTGCGGCCGCATCGGCGGCGTTCCTCCTCGGCGCGGCGGTGGTGATCGTCACCGATTTCAATCGAGCGCGGCTTGAACACGCTCACTCGTTCGGCTGCGAAACAATTGACCTCTCGCAAGGCGGTTCGATCGGCGATCAGTTGGAGAAAATCCTTCGAGTTCCAGAAGTGGATTGTTCTGTCGACTGCGTAGGCTTCGAGGCCAAGGGACACGGCGGCAAGGACGAGCCTGCGGTCGTACTCAACCAGCTAATGGAAGCGACCCGTGCGGCAGGAGCGATCGGCATTCCCGGCCTGTACGTCACCGAAGATCCTGGTGCCAAGGACTCAGCTGCGAGAAGCGGAAATCTGACGATGCGGCTGGGACTCGGATGGGCAAAGTCGCATTCGTTCACGACGGGTCAGACGCCGGTGATGAAGTACAACCGCGGCTTGATGATGGCGATCCTTCACGATCGCATCAAGATTGCGAAGGCGGTCAACGTCGAGCTGATATCGCTCGGACAAGCACCCGAGGGCTATCAATCATTCGATTCAGGCGTTCCGAAGAAATTCGTCATCGACCCGCATCACAGCGTGCGGAACTGAGCCATTGAACTTATCGCGTTATTCAATTGAGCGCGAGCGGACGCAAGTCCGCTCGCGTTGCAAATAATTTCGCTTTGCGGCTAGCTCCCTCGTCCTTACCATTAGCTCGCCTGGAGGTTTGCCGATGAAGCACCTCAACTCGCGACAATCGGGTCAGATTCTGTGGATCGCAATGATCATCCTGTCCGCGGCGCCGGTGTACGGATACACGACGCCGTGGATGCATGCGCCTGAGTTCGACGGTGGATGGGGTCTTCTCGACCCATCCAGCTGGTCAGATCCGAATGAATTGGAACGGCAAACCGCGTTGACGGGTGGATGGGGCGGTCTGCGACAAACTCTGCACAATGACGGCATCGACTTCACCGGCTTGTACATGATGGAGTCGGCCGGGAATCCGACTGGCGGTGATCTGCACAAACTGCGCTACACACACGATCTGGGACTAGCGATCTACCTCGATCTGGATAAACTCCTCGGTTTGAAGCAGACCTATTTTCTGGTCACGGGTTCGCAACGTGTAGGCAACAATCTTTCAGGCGACATCCCTAACTTCTTCCAGGTGCAGCAAGAGTACGGGCATCCGACGATGCGCCTGGACAATCTGGCTATCGAGGAGCAACTGCTGGACGGGCGGCTCGACGTCGTCGGCGGCCGGATCATGATGACCAGTGATTTCGCCTACTCGGATGTATCCTGCTATTCGCAAAACCTGGGGCTATGCGACTTCCGCATGGGGATGCCCTACAACGCTTCAATCTCGAGCCATCCATACGCGGACTGGGGAATTCGCGCGCGTTACGATCTGACGCCCGAGATTTACTCGATGAGCGGTGCGTACAACACCTATGCTGATTTCCGGAGTATCAAGTGGCATGGTGCCGATTTCAGCATCCGGCACAATTCAGGAGTCGCACCTTTCCAGGAATTTGGCTACTCACCGCAATACCTGCAAGTCAGAGACTACCCTGGAACTATCAAGGTCGGCGGCTTCTATGACTCGGAACCACTGCGGCAATTTGTGTCGCACCGAATTACTGGAACCTGGATGGTATATGGCCTGACGGAGCAACGACTCTACACTCCGGAACCGGGAACCAAGCGCGGGCTGACGGGATTACTTGGATTCTCCTATGCGCCGCCGGACGTAGACACGCTGGAATATTTTGGCAATGCGGGTCTGCTGTATCAGGGTCTGATTCCTTCGCGCAGTGAGGACGCGCTAGGGCTGTTCGCAATCTTCGGCGAGTTCTCCAGCGACCTGCGAGAAGCGCAACGCATGAACCATCAACCGACGATGACGCACGAAGCGGTCCTCGAGTTGAACTACATGTACAACGCGACCGGATGGCTCCACGTGCAGCCCGATGTCCAGGGAGTGATCCGTCCCAATGGCACGGGGCTAGCAAGCGACGCCTTGGTGCTCGCGCTTCAGGTAGGGATCGATCTCTGATCTGATTGCCCCGCGTCAGGGCCGCGATTGGCAGGTATCACTAATCGATGGAGTGCGGTCCGATTCAACACCTGATTGCTTCTCGTCTTCACGCCTAGTGAAGTGACGCGTCTCGCGGCGCGTGCTGGACCGAGAAGAACCATACACGAGTCCAATGCTCACTGGCTTCGCTTATTGACCTCACAAAAATGGGAGGTCAATTTTCACGCTTTCGTCGATGACCATCACGAGAGGCACCGCTCCTAATCTCGTGTGTCTTTGAAATTTCTCTAAGCCGTTAAAAAAACAGGTCCGATGAGGAAAGCACGATGGCTTCAGCTACTGCGTTAACTAGACGTTTTGAAACAAAGAGGCTGTTGCTGGTCGCTCTTTTGTCGCTCTGCTGTTGCGTCACATCGGTTTGCTACGCAAATGCCGGCGACGACGCTGGAGCTGCGCCAGCCAATATGACACTCGGAACAAACACTGGGGACGGACCTGTATTGACTATCCCTGCAGGCGACTGTCGCGATGCCGCACTCGTGCTTGCCAGGGTGACACGCCACATTCGCGATGCCGAGAGGAGTGCTCTCTATATCGCCCAAGCCGAGGATGAATACGACGACGCACTAGAGGATCTCATCCAAGGTAACTGCGCGACAGGAATTGAACACCTACGTACCGCGGATAGCATCGTTCTCCAGCAAGCATCAGAGCTATTAAGCCCGTCAGCGAATTGAACCAATGAGACCGATCTGAAGGTGTGCAAGAAAATGAAAACAACATCACTTGCGTCTAATGGCTGCTCGCGAATTTTCTCCCGACGCGTGTCTCTGGTGGCGACGATTCTCACTGCTTCGGCGGTCATCTTAGCCGAACCGGTCTTCGCACAGGTCCCTAACGGTTCCCACCCGGACGACCCGGAGCCTTGGGGATTGACGATCAGTTCGAGTCCGAGTCCGACCAACTCCGGAGACGCAAGCATTTACTCATTCGACGACCCTCGTTGGGTTCCCTTGCCGTCATACGATGAACCTTATGAGAGCTACAGCTTGAGGTTACTGAACAGAAATGCGCTGCATCCGGCTCCAGTGCCCCAGCAGCCAGCAGAAAACCGCCAGGGTTCGACATTCGGGCTGCAGCCGCCCGTTGGCCTCGTCGATCCGTTTGGGCTTTCGCCGGTAAACCCCGCGACCATGCCCGAGCTGAAGCTGCCCAAGCGGGAGCTGATGCTGCCCGAGACGATGGGCAGACCGGCCGACGCTCTCGAAACTCCTGTTCGCTAAAACCGCATAGAGAGGTAACTCACCATGATGTGGATCGTTCGACTGGCTCTGCGGCGTCCGATTTCAGTAGCGGTGATGGCGCTGCTGATGCTGGTGCTCGGCACGCTGTCCTCCTTCCTGATGAAAATCGACATCTTCCCGGCGATCAACGTACCCGTGGTGATGGTGGTCTGGAGCTACCCAGGGATGGACGCCACGGATATGGAGCGCCGCATGGTCTATGTCAGCGAGCGCGCCTATTCGACCACCGTCAATGGGATCGAGCACATCGAGTCCGAATCGATGCTCGGGGTGGGTCTGCTGAAAATTTATTTTCAACCCGACGCGGATATCGCCAGCGCGATCGCGCAGGTCAACGCTGTGTCCGAGACCATTCTTACGATTATGGCCCGCGGCACCGAACCTCCACAGATTATCTCCTACAACGCAGCCAACGTCCCGGTTGCGCAACTAAATGTCTACAGTGATACGAAGTCGGCGGCTCAGCTCTTCGACTACGCATTCAATTTTATGCGGTTGCAGCTCTTCACGATCCCGGGTTTCTCGTCTCCTGCTCCCCTGGGAGGTGTCGAACGTGCGGTGATGGTGAATGTCGATTCGACCGAGTTGTACGCCAACAACGTCTCAGCCAATGACCTTGGCAACTCGCTCAACACCTCGAACGTAATCATTCCGGCCGGAACCGCGCGCATCGGCCATTTCGAATACCACGTCGACATCAACATGAGCCCAACCAGGGTTGCCGACTTCAATCAGTTGCCCGTCAAGATCGTGAATGGCGCGCCGGTCTTGCTCGGTGACGTTGCTTCGGTCACCGACACCCATCAGCCGCAGACCAACGTAGTTAGGGTCAATGGAAGACCCGCCACGTACCTGATGGTGATCAAGCACGCAGCCGCATCGACACTGGCGGTCGTCGATCAAGTAAAGGCCCAGCTGCCATTCATCCGGGCAACAGCTCCCAAGGGAATAAAGATTGCGATCGCTTTTGATCAATCGGCGTTTGTGAAAGCGGCACTAGTCGAAGTCGTGCGAGAGGCCGGAATCGCGGCCGTTCTGGTAGCACTGATGGTGCTGGTGTTCATCGGATCGGCGCGCAGCATGTTGATCGTTATCACGTCGATCCCGCTTGCGATCCTAACGGCGATTATTGGCCTCAAGCTCTCGGGCGAGACGATCAACACGATGACTCTGGGCGGGATCGCGCTTGCGGTCGGGATGCTGGTCGATGACGCTACGGTCGAGGTCGAGAACATCCATCGCAATCACGCGATGAACAAGCCGCTGCTGGTCGCGATTCTCGACGGCGCGCATCAGATTGCCACGCCCACTCTGGTTGGCACCCTGTCGATCTGCATCGTGTTCTTTCCGGTCGTGCTGTTGAGCGGGGTGGCGCGTTTTCTATTCACGCCGCTGGCATTGTCGGTCGTGTACGCGATGCTGACCTCTTATTTGCTTTCGCGGACCCTGGTGGGGGCGATGGCTGCGCATCTTCTCCCGGAGAAACACGAGGAGCCGGACCCCAACACCGTGTTCGGCCGGTTTCTCCGTGGATTCGAGGCGGGTTTCGGACGCCTGCGCGGAGCGTATGCATCCGCGCTCAAGACGTTCGTCACATATCGCACCGTTGGCCTGGTGGCGGTCGGGTTGGTGATCGTCGGATCGGTACCGCTCTTGTTAGTTGTCGGCGAAGACTTCTTCCCCAGCGTCGACGCAGGGATGATGCGGTTGCATGTGCGGGCGCCGACCGGCACTCGAATCGAACGAACCGAACAAATCGTAGAAGGGGTCGAACTCGCTATCCGCAAAATCATCCCGCCCAAAGAGCTGGAAAGCATCAGCGACAACATTGGCGTCCCGACTTATTACGACCTTGCGTACTACCAGACCGATAGCGTTGCGGCGCAGGACGCTGACATATCGATTCAGCTCGAGCCGAAGCATCATCCGACTGCGATGTATGAGAATGACATTCGGCGGATGCTGCCGGTCAGGTTTCCCCAGGTGGTCAGCTATTTCCAGGCCGCCGATATCGTCAGCCAAGTCCTGAATTTCGGTCTGCCGGCAGCGATCGATGTGCAGATCTCCGGCTTCGATCTGAACTCCGACTATGCGATAGCGGCAAAGCTCCAGAACACGCTGAGGCGCATTCCGGGCGTGGCCGACCTGAGGATTGCCGAGCCGCTCGACTATCCGGCGTTCAAGGTCGACGTCGATCGCACCAAAGCGCTCGAGGTTGGCGTAACCGAACAGCAAGTTGCGTCCAGTGTGCTCGCCGAAACCTATGGCGCCACGCTGCTTCAGCCAAATTTCTGGCTCGATCCTGTAAACGGCGTTAACTACGACGTCATCGTTCAAGCGCCGTATCACTTGATGCATTCGGTCGATGCGATTTCGAACACGCCGATCACCTCCGGGGCAGTGAACAATCCATTTGGCTCCGCGCAACTGCTCTCGAATGTCGCATCGATCAGGCACGACATTGACCCCGCGGTGGTCGATCATTACTCGGTGCAGCGCGTGGTCGATCTGGATTGCGCAGTGTCAGGGCGCGACCTCGGAAGCGTGACCAATGCGGTGCAGCGTGCAGTATCTTCTCTCGGAAAATTGCCGACCGGCACGCTCATCAATATCCGCGGCCAGAGTCAGGCGATGCGCAGCTCGTTCATGACTCTCGGCGGCGGCATCGTGCTCGCGATCGTCCTCGTCTACCTGCTGATGGCGGCGAACTTCCAGTCATGGCTCGAGCCTTTCATCATCACGATGGCAATTCCGGGCGCTCTCGCCGGCGTGCTTTGGATGCTGGTTGCGACCGGAACGACGATCAATGTCGAGTCGCTGATGGGTGCGATCATGGCAGTGGGCGTCGGCGTTTCCAACGGCAACCTGCTCATCACTTTTGCCAACGAGAAGCGCGAGGAAGGGATGGGGCCGCTCGAGGCAGCGATCGAGGCGGGACGCACTCGCTTGAGGCCAATCATCATGACCGCGCTCGCGATGATACTGGGCATGCTGCCGATGGCGCTGAGTTCCTCGCAGAACGCGCCGCTCGGCCGCGCCGTGATCGGCGGTCTGATGGCGGCGACCCTGATGACCCTGTTCATAGTACCCGCGATTTATTCGATCTTTGGCCGCACGCTCGTCACGAAAAAAGAGCGCGACGACAAGATCAACGCAATCACCGAGCCTGGCGCGTAGCGGAGGGAATCCAATGGAAACAAAGAATGCCGAGATATCGAACGAAGAAAAAAAGGGCCGTTCGCGTTTCATAATCACAAGCGCGATTGCGGTGATTCTCGTGTGCGCCGCCTCGGCCGGAATAGTGCTCGCATACCAGATGCGGCTGCAAAAACAGACCGGTGTATTGAACGCCCAGGTTGACCGAGGACCACACGTGCTGGTGGAGACGATTCATCCGAGCGCAAGCGCTCGCAGTTACGAAGTCCCGATCACGATTCGCGGCTACATCCAGACACCTATCTACGCGAAGATACCGGGCTACCTGAAGACCATCTACGTCGACAAAGGCGATCGGGTGAAGAAGGGCCAGGTGGTGGCGATCCTGGAATCGCCCGAAACCGACAAGGAGGTCGCCGACGCGCTGGCGAACTACAAACTGCAGACGGTCACATACGATCGCTACTGGTATCTGTATACGCAATACGTCGTACCTAGACAGACGGCAGATAACTGGGAAGCGTCGATGCTGGAGGCTAAGGCGATCTATCAACAGGATCTCGCGATGCAGGCCTACGAGGTAGTGCACGCGCCGGTCCGTGAGGATATCCGCTGGAATGTCTGGCTGCAGCTCTGGGGCAATATTTGTTTTAGTCCGATCAGCGCTCTCACTTGTACGACACTCGACCGCATCACGGCAGATGCCGGCCTGCGCGCACTCTGCAAGGCAATGATGGCGGAGACGCAAGCGGTAAATGAAGCGCATGGCATTCACATCCCATCTGAAATGGCCGACCGCCGGTTGGCGGCAGCTGCCTCTACGACTGGCCATAAGATGTCTATGCTCCAGGACCTCGAGCGCGACCGGTCCATGGAAATAGATCCCATTGTAACGGCCGTGCAAGAACTGGGACGGCTAGCCGGCGTGAAAACACCGGTAATCGATGTGGTTCTGGCCCTTGTGCAGGAGCGCGCGAGGGTTGCGGGCCTTTATCCGGCGGACCATGCCCACTTAGAGCAGGCGCCCAACGCTGAGTCGCAGGACGGCTGAAAGATTTGACTTCAATTAAATCAGTGGCGCCGATTGATTGCGCGATAAGGTTAACGCAGCCGGGATCGCCCGGAAGATGCGTATCGGGTGAGCTATGATGAATATTCCGATGAAGTCCGAATCGGTCCGCGCGAGTATCTCCGAGCCCACGTCGGCCGGCTCTGGTGGACTGAGTAACCTCCAGCTCGCCACGATGGCGATAGCTGCTGCCGTCACTGCCGCGAATCTCTACTACTGTCAGCCGCTCCTGAGTGATATCGCTCGCAGCCTTCATATGACTGCGCGCGAGACCGCCGATATCCCTATGCTCACTCAGGTCGGCTACGCACTGGGACTTCTGTTGTTTGCGCCGCTGGGCGATATGGTCGAGCGGCGCGGACTCGCGACGGCTCTGCTGCTGATCGTGACGGTAGCGCTGGTGGGGACCGCTTCGGCTCCAAACGCCTGGGTGCTACTCGCAACCTCGCTGATAACCGGGATATTCAGCGTGGTGCCGCAAGTGATGGCGCCGATGGCGTCGGCGCTGTCGAAACCGGAGGCGCAAGGGCGGGCGGTGGGAATCGTGATGGGCGGCATGCTCATCGGAATTCTGCTTGCGCGCACTGTGGCTGGCTTCGTCGGCACCTGGTTCGGCTGGCGCGCGATGTATGCCGCTGCTGCGGTGATGATGGTCGCGATGGCGGGACTGCTACGAGCGATAATGCCGGCCAGCCGTCCCGATACGCGAATCCGATATCGGGAGCTTCTTTCGTCACTGGTTCCGCTCGCGCGCAAGCTGCCAGCGTTACGCCAGGCAGCGATCATGTCGGGCTTAGCCTTCGGCGCCTTTTGCGCTTATTGGACCGCGCTGGTCTTCTTTCTGGAGAAGCCGCCCTATCACTATGGTGCTCAGATGGCCGGATTGCTCGGGCTGGCCGGTGTTGCGGGCGCGCTGGCAGCTCCTGCGGTCGGATTGCTCTCCGACCGCGGCTACCCGCGGCTCGCATCGGGATGCGCGTTGTTGATCGGGATGATCGCCTTTGGCTTGCTGTGGATAGTCGGAGGAACGATAGTTGGTCTTGCCATCGGCGGCATTGTTCTGGACCTCGGCACGCAGGCCAATCTGGTCACCAATCAGACGCGCATCTACAGGTTGATTCCGGAGGCACGCAACCGCATCAACACTGTCTTCATGGTCACGTATTTCCTCGGCGGCGCGCTCGGCACCTTCCTGGCTGGCTTTGCTTGGACCCTGTGGCAATGGGACGGCGTCTGCGCCTTGGGTGCTTCGTTCTTCGGCGCCGCGCTAATTGTCTGGGCTGTCGGAAGCTGGGAACCAGAGGACGGAGTGCGGCGTGCCGGAGCAGCCTGAGATCAGGCCGCGACTTGGAGCGAAAGCCGCAGCTGCCCGACTCAGCTGGCGATCTGAGAACCCTTGTCCGGCGGCATGACTCCTTTGCCGTCGGCATTGTGTCGCACCGCCAGCCGGTCGTCATAACCACGCACTACTTGGCTAAAGTTGCGAGTGCGTTGCCAGGTGTGAGGTCGGACTTAAGAGCCAGCTCTGGTAGGCACACTATTCAAATCGCCCCGATAATCTTCGACCTCGCTCGTCGAGCCATGCGGGCTGAAGCTCCATTTTTGCCGAACAATATCTCTTAATGGTCCGACTGACTCGACCGAACATCGAAGGGTGAATTCCTGGGTTCGCTCAATTTCTGTCTCCGCAACTCGAGCTTGATCCGGCGAAGTCGTCTTGGCTTATCGAAGATGATTCGGATTAAATACGAACTCCCTTCCCCCTCCTCGCGACAAACCGCTTGTTCCAGCTATCGACCGACCTAATTCTCCATAAGGTTTTTCTAGTAGTATTGCTACCGGGAGGAGACTTCCGAAGTGTACGGTCAATGCGATGACATTTTGGCCGACTCGCGCCGCCCAGGAGGTGCTAGCCGAGGTTCGTTTGACTAATAATACGTACATATTACGCTGGTTGGGGTTTGCCGACTCCGCAAAGATGTTGAAACCAGCGTCCACGCTGGGGGAGAATGTTCGAGTGCCGACTGGAGAACCATAAGCGCTTGGCAATCCATCACAAAACAAAGCTCGCGGCCCGTGCCGAAGATTGGCGACGCCCCTGAAGCAATTCCAGACTCAGCAAAAGCTCGAAATGAAGAGCTCCGAAGACAAATTCCGGCTGATGGTCGACACGATCCCCGCGCTTGTGTGGTGCACTCTGCCGGATGGTTCCAATGAATTCCATAACCAACGATGGCACGACTATACGGGCCTGCCCGAGGGAGCAGAGACCGCTTGGGCATGGAGAGTTGCATATCATCCCGAAGACCTCGTGCGGCTCCTTGACGAGTTTCAGTCAATCGTGGCTTCTGGAGCGCCTGGCGAGATGGAAGCGCGTCTGCGGCGTTTCGATGGGGAATATCGATGGTTCCTGATCCGCGCGGTTCCCTTTCGCGACGAGACAGGCAAGATCGTCCACTGGTATGGCAGCAGCACCGACATTGAAGACCGCAAACGTGCGGAAGAGAAATTGCGGCAGGATGAGCGCGAGCTTCGCCGGATAACCGATGCTATCCCGCAAATGATTTTTGTCCACGACGCGACGGGTACGCCGCTCTACGCGAACCAGGCAGTGCTCGACTACACCGGCCTCACCGTCGAAGATGTGACCACTTCGGACTTTCCCGCGCGGATCTTTCATCCAGAAGACATTGAGAAGGTGCGCGAGGACCACATGGCGGCGGTCTCGCGAGGCGTTCCGTTTGAGATCGAGAAACGCGCGCGCCGAAAGGACGGCCAATATCGCTGGTTCCTCATCCGTTTCAACCCGTTCCACGACGAACAGGGACGCCCGGTGCGGTGGTACGGGACCGGAACCGACGTCGAAGATCGCAAACGGGCGGAAGAGCGGACGAGAAACGAAAACGTCGCGTTGCGCGAAGAGATTGACCGCTCCTCGATGTTCGAGGAAATCGTTGGCGCCTCTGCGGTACTACGCCAGGTGCTGGCGCAGGTCGCGAAAGTCGCTCCGACCGATTCCACCGTGCTCATTTCGGGTGAAACCGGAACCGGAAAGGAACTGATTGCTCGTGCGATTCACAAACGATCGAATCGCTCGGCGCGAGCGTTCATTCGCGTTAACTGTGCTGCGATTTCACCGTCGCTGATTACGTCCGAACTTTTCGGCCATGAGAAGGGCGCCTTCACCGGTGCCTTACAAATGCGGATTGGACGCTTTGAAGCAGCCGACGGAGGAACCATTTTTCTCGATGAGATTGGCGACCTTTCCGTCGAGGTGCAGATAGCCCTGCTTCGCGTGCTGCAGGAGCGGGAGTTTGAACGCGTCGGAAGCAGCCAACCGCTCTCCGTCGACGTGCGCGTGCTGGTTGCAACGAACCGCGACCTGAAGTCCGCAGTCGATGCCGGTACGTTTCGTCAGGATCTCTTCTACAGACTTAATGTCTTTCCAATCCATCTGCCGTCCCTACGTGAACGAGTGGACGACATTCCGCTACTAGTCGAATACTTTGTTGATCGCTATGCGCAGAAGGCAGGCAAGAAGTTCAAGGACATAACGAGCAAGACGCTCGCACTATTTCAGCGATACCACTGGCCGGGGAACATCCGCGAACTTCAGAATGTGATCGAGCGAGCGGTAATTCTTTGCGACAACGAAACATTTTCAATCGATGAGACCTGGTTGAAGCTTGAGTCACCTCCGCCGTCCGGCCGGGTCGCTCCTTTGGTCACCTCACTCGTCGAGCGTGAGAGACAAATGATCGAAGCCGCGCTCGCGCAGTGTCAGGGTCGAATCTCGGGCGCGAACGGCGCAGCCAAAAAGCTGGGAATCCCGCGCCAGACACTTGACGCAAGAATCGCCAGCCTGCGCATCGATAAACATCGATTCAAGACCGGTTAGACGACCCGAAACGGGGTCGCAATTCTCGCCCAGAACTCGGCAATTGCCGAGAACACGGCAACGTTGCTCGCTCGCGACTCGAGTTATTCCAACATTTTCGACCGGCCCGCCGATTGCACTAACCAACCTGTGGTGGTCGACGAGAACGTAATCACCAGCCGCTTTATTTACGACATCCCGCAGTTTGTCGATGCGATTGTCGCTCAACTTAACTGAACACCAAACTTGTCAAGAGGACATACCAGTGACCGAGCTCATCGTTCTCTACAGGATGCCCAACGATCCCGAGCGTTTCGAGAAGTATTACCGCGAAGTCCATGGGCCGATGACCGGCAAACTGCCCGGAGTTAAAGTCTATAAGTATGGGCATGTCCGTGCGCTGGACGGCGGCGCCGGCGAATTCTTCTGGTACTGGTCCGGCACCTTCGACAGCCGTCAGGCTGCCCTCGATGCCTTGGCGTCGCCGGAAGGCCTGGCGGGCGCTGCCGACGTGCCAAACTATTATCATGATGATCCGCTCTTCATGTTCTTCGAAAACTAGGCGATATTGTCTTTGACGAACCCACGGCTAGAGGTTGACTGGTTAGACGACCCTAACAGGTCGCAATTCTCGCCCAGAACTCGGCAATTGCCGAGAACACGGCAACGCTACTCCCTCGCGACTCCAGTTATTCCAACACTTTCGAACGGCCCGCCGATTGCACTAACGGACAGGCGTGACGCTGAAGATTGAAAAAACTCTTGTCGATCACGGCACGACTATCAAGCTGATCGGCCGAATCCGAGCGGAGCACCTCAGTGAATTGAAAGCGCAAGTCTCGGCGAGCAAGCCCAAGATTGTGCTCGACCTCGGAGAAGTTTCCATCGTGGATGTGGACGCGGTCCGGTTCCTGGGCAGCTGCGAGTCAGATGGCATCCAATTGCTTCACTGCTCACCGTACATACGCGAGTGGATCGTCAGAGAACGAGAGACAGCCAACAAAAAAAAAGCGAGTGAGTATCCGATGAATCATCAAGTTGTTTTGATCACTGGAGCCCTCACGGGCATTGGACGAGCCACAGCGCTGGCCTTCGCGAAAGACGGTGCGCTCGTCGTTATCGCGGGTCGACGTGACGAAGCTGGCGAAAAATTGGTCACGGAACTCCGCAGCTTGGGAGCGGAGGCCGAATATTGGCGTACCGACGTGCGCCACGAAGACGACGTACAAAGCCTGGTCGATAAGACCGTTTCGCGCTTCGGTCGCCTCGATGTGGCGGTCAACAACGCCGGCACCGAAGGCAAGCCCGGTCCGCTGACGGAGCAAACCGCCGAGAGCTACGCGGCAACTTTCGACACCAACGTTCTCGGCACGCTGTTGAGCATGAAGCACGAACTGCGCGTGATGCTTCCAGAGCGCCAAGGCAGCATCGTCAATGTGTCGTCCACTTATGGCCACCTGGGCGCTGCGGGCGCGTCACTCTACGCAGCCAGTAAGCACGCCGTCGAAGGTCTTACGCGGTCGGCAGCTCTGGAAGCAGCGGAGTTCGGCGTGCGCGTCAATGTCGTCGCTCCCGGACCCATCGATACCGCGATGTTGACCCGCTTTACCGGGACTGCGGAACGGAAAGCGGGCCTGGTCGCGGGAGTGCCGCTCCAGCGCATGGGCAGACCCGAAGAGATTGCCGAGCTGATCGTGTTTGTCGCATCCAACAAGGCATCGTTCAGCACCGGTGCGACTTTCGCGGCGGACGGCGGCAAAACAGCGCGATAGGGTTTTACGTTCTGCTTAACGAATGCGCGAAAAGGGATACTCAGGAGGCAAGTGAGATGGCTCGAGGAAGTATCAGTCATATTGCGCTGACGGTCAGTGACCTGGAGCGCTCAACTGCATTTTACAACAAAGTGTTTGAATTCATCGGCTTCAAAAGCGTCGAAGTTCCTGAATCCACTCAGAATGCGATGAAGACCCAACTCAAGGCGTGGGTCGGACCAGGCTGCTCAATATCGATCCGTCCGTCGAAGGGCGAGTTTGCGCGCAGGGTACACGATCGAACTGCTCCTGGATTTAACCATTTGGCCTTTGCTGCCGAGAACCGATCGGACGTTGAGAAACTGTACGAGTTCTTGAACCAAATGGGAGCGACAATCCTCGACGCGCCTGCGGTGTATCCGTATTCGCCCGGATACTTCGCAGTCTATTTCACCGATCCTGACGGTTTAAAGTTGGAGTTCGCATACGTGCCGCCAACAAAAAAATAAATCTAAGGAGCATTCGATGAACACCCCCGTTGTCTTAATTACTGGCGCCCTCACCGGCATTGGACGAGCCACCGCCCTAGCCTTCGCAAAAGAGGGTGCGCGTATCGTCATCGCGGGCCGACATGACGAACCAGGCCAGAAATTGGTTGCTGAACTTCGCGAGATAGGCGCTGAGGCAGAGTATTGGCGCACTGACGTGCGTCACGAGGAAGACCTACGAGACCTGGTCGATAAGACCATAGCGCGGTTCGGACGGTTGGATATCGCCGTCAATAACGCCGCTACCGAAGGTAAGACGGGCCCGGTCACGGAGCAGACCGCCGAAAGCTATGCAGCCACCTTCGAGACCAACGTCCTCGGCACGCTGCTGAGTATGAAGCATGAACTGCGCGTGATGCTGCCCCAGGGCAGCGGGAGCATAGTAAATGTTTCATCGGCCTACGGAAGTGTCGGCGCACCAGGGGCAGCTGTTTACGTCGGCAGTAAACATGCGGTGGAAGGAATGACCAAGTCCGCCGCACTGGAAGTCGCAGGGACTGGCGTTCGGGTGAACGTAGTGGCTCCGGGCACTACTGATACCGGAATGCTCACACGCTTCACCAACACGGATGAAAATAAGGCTGCACTCGTCTCGACCGTGCCAGTAAGGCGTCTCGCAACGCCGGAAGAGATCGCTCATGTGATCGTCTTTGTAGCCTCGGCAAATGCCTCATACATGACCGGTGCGTCGATCCCGGTGGATGGTGGAATGCTCGCCGATTAGATCGCGCAATACATATCAAATGAAGGAAGGACTCCAATGACTAACGTAGTGAAGAAACACAGCATCTCTTATGAGCTGGCACAGAAAATGGTGGATGAAGCGTTGGCGAAAGCTAGAAAACTTGGCGTTACCGAGAACGTAGCGATTCTCGATGACGGCGGCAATCTCAAGGCCTTTGGCCGGATGGATGGGGCTCCGATCCTTTGCA
Organism: uncultured delta proteobacterium; assembly: GCA_963850125.1. Taxonomy (GTDB): domain Bacteria; phylum Desulfobacterota; class Binatia; order Binatales; family Binataceae; genus Binatus. Next base: position 461,801 of record CAWKKB010000012.1, read on the forward strand.
TCGAGATGGCGCAGAATAAGGCGTACACAGCTCTGTTCGGCGTCTCCACTCAGGACTTTTTCAACTTTATCCAGGGCGACCCTTCGCTCTTGGCCGGCATCCCGACGCTTGCGCGTGTGGCGGCGTGGGGTGGAGGGTTCCCCATTAAGGTAAACGGAGAAGTTGTCGGGGCGATCGGGCTGAGCGGGGCGCCCACGGTGCAGCATGACGAAGATTGCGCGCGCGCAGCCCTAGCGCTCGTATCCGATGCGATGCCGGCTGACTAATTTAATGCCTTCCTCATTCGCTCGGTGGGAGCCAGCCTGTGAAACTGGGGCCTGAATTGAGTCGGCTTTGCTAGGTCAGAGAGATCGCTTGAAAGGACAAGTGTCAGGGAAAGGAAATAGCTATGAAATTGTCGTCACGGGGCAGCGGGCCACGTATCTAAGTCGCTGACGGGACTGCTCCTCAAGAAGAGGCACGACGTGACCGTCGCCGGGAGAAGCCCCAAGAATCTCGAAGGTCTGGTCAAGCTCGGCGCTAAGACCGCCATCGGCGACAGTCCGCCTCCTCACGGAGACGGACGGCGTCTACCTCATGCTCCCCATGTGGGATTCCGATAATCAGAAGAAACAAAGCATCCGGTACGCCGAGAATTTTTCCTCCGCGATCCGCGCCCACGGTGTGAAGAATGCGGTGTTCCTGAGCAGCTATGGCGCACACCGGCTTGATGACGCCGGCGAAGTCGGAACAAGATCAAGGTCGGTTCCGACGCGCGGTCCTCCCTCGGTATCGACGAAGCGCTCCCGCCGCGGCGAAGCGTAACGCCAAGGCGGCGCAGACATCATCTTCATCGAGAGCCCGGAGACAGTGGAGGAGATGTTGAAGATCGGTAAGGCGCTTAACGTGCCGCTCGGCGGCCGCACTCCGATCCTGCCTCAGTCTCAACTGCAGGAGATGGGATTCTCGGGTGGCGATCTATCCTACTGCCGGGCTGTTTGCCGCTTCGCACGCATTGGCGAGCGTCTATGCCTCCCTCGCAAAGGGAAAGTCGGTGGAGGCGCCCCCGCTTCGGCGAGTTTGCCGCTCAAGGTCAAATTTAGTACGTGAACTGTACAGACCTTCTAGTGAAGGATCCGTTTTTCGGTTTTGCCATGTCCTGATAGCACTGAGTGACGGAAACAACATAAAGGAGACGCGTATGCCGCTATATCTGATCGAGCGAAATTTCGCTGAGCAACTGAACGTAAGTCGCGACGCTGCCACCGCGATCACCCAAGTGAACGCCGATGCTGGCATCCAGTGGCTGTTTTCGTTTCTGAGCGCCGACAAGAAAAAGACCTACTGCCTCTACGAGGCGCCCAACCCCGAGGCTATCCGTGAAGCGGCGCGGAAGCTGAACGTGCCGGCGGACGTAATAGTCGAGCTGGGCGATCAGCGGATCAATCCTGGCGCGCCAAGCCTGTTCTCTCCGACCCGCGGAGCTTGATCGATCGCGTTAGTGTAAGTCGGGTTTCATTTGGGTGATCACGGCGGAGATGCGTTCATCGAGCGCGCGCATCCCCAGTTCGCGAGTCGTGGCGAGCGCCGCTTCGAGCAGCGCCGCAGCCTTGTCGCGGTCGCCCGACTGATGACGCGCCAGGAGCATCGTCGCGTACTGCTGCTGCGTGTGGGCAAGCCAGACGCGCGCGCCCATGCGAGCGTTCATCGCGAGTGCGTCTTCAAAATGGCGCACCGCATCGTCCCAGCGTTCAAGGGTCGTAGCCAACGCACCCAGGTATCGAGAGAGGGCCCCGTAACAAGCCGCTGCGGTGCTAACGACTACATTACGCCCCGCGAAGGGTAGGAGAATCTTGTATAGCGTGTCAGCACGGACTCGGTCCCCCAGAAAGGTGCAGATGTCCACAAAGTAGGTCATGGTTCCCATCCACAGCGCATCGTGAGGCAGATCGGCGAAGTCGCTCCGCGCGAGGTCTTCGAATTCGTTTCGCGCATCGTCGGTTAACCCGAGCTCTGAGTAGATAACCGCCAGGCCCGGACGCCACGCGGCCGCGGCAGAATTCTGCTGGACAAACATCCGTACGACGGGCTCGACGTCCTTCAGGCGGCCTTGCTCGCGGCGAATCGCAAACATCTGGAGTCCAAAAACGCCGGTGGCGGTATCCGTCTGCAGACGTTGCCCAATCGCGAAGGCGCCCTGAGCCAGACGCTCGCTATCTTCAAAACGGCCCCCCATCAAAGCCCGCATGGCGCGTACGATCGCGATCAGGGAAAGATGCAGAGGTTGCTTTGTCTCTTCCAGGACGCGCCCCCACCGCTCGAATTCTGCGTCGGCCTCCGCCACATCTCCCAATTCGAGCAGGCAATACCCACGCCAGAAGGGCGCCTCTCGCCACAAATTTCGGGCTTCCGAAGCCTTGGTCTGGTTGATCATTTCTGTCGCGATAGCAAGCCGCTGCTCGGCATGCTCCGGCCGCATCAGGGTGTAGAACATTCCGAGCAGGCTGTAGCCGATCAGCTCCGCATCGCCACAGCGTCGGGCCATCGCCACTGCCTCCGGGGCGTATACCAACACCTTTTGCCGCTCGCCCGTCACCCCAAGGTAGCGCGCCAATCCGGCGAGGGTCCTCGCCTTGAGCGGACTGTCATCCGCTCCGAGCCTCTGCAGCGCTTCCTCGAGCAGGGTAACTGCTTCTGGAACAGGAAGGCCGATCTCATACGTTATATGTACGAGCTCCAGTGCAGCACGGACGACGCTCTCCGTCGACTCCAATGATAAGCCCAGAGCGGCGGCAGACAGGAGCGTGTTGCGGGCTTCAAGAAATTCGCCTGCCTCCGATTGCGCTTCTCCCAGTGCTAACAGGAGCGAACAGCGCTGAGCTTCGTTAGAGGGGCGATTATGCTGAGGAGCATCCGGGATGGGCCCGAGCAGCTCGATCCCCTTCTTAAGATGATTGATCGCTTCCCGAATTGCCCAGCGCTGGAGGGCTCTCTCGCCCGCCCGCTGCCAGTGCGGAATGGCCTCTGCCCCGAGTCCCCCTTCGGTGTAGTGATGAGCGATCAGCTCCGGTTCAGTCTCGACCGTCTCAGGGAACTGCGCTTCGAGGACACGAGCAACCCGCTCGTGCAGAACCCTGCGCCGTTCCAGCAACGCCGAGCCGGCGGCGACCTGCTGCGATAGGGCATGCTTGAAAACGTACCCGACGTCGGACACGCCGGGTTGCTCGTAGATGAACTCGGCTATCTGCAGCTCCGAGAGCAGCCGCTGCAGCTCGTCGTCGGCTTTCCCCGACACTTCTCTTACCAGCCTCAACGCGAACTCCTTGCCGATCACCGCGAGCGTCTGCAGCAGGTCTTTCTGCTCGGCCGGGAGCCGGTCGATACGTGAGGCGAGCACCGCTTGAACGGTCGACGGAATTTGAATTGTACTGAGAGATTTGGCGAGCTTGATGGAGCCGTTGCGAGATAGGGCGCCTTGCTCGAACAGCGCCTGCACGATCTCTTCCATGAAAAAAGGGTTGCCCTCGGTTTTCTGGAGAATCAACCGCTTGAGCGGCGCGAGGTCGTGGCCGTCGTCGAGCAACGCCTTCAGCATCTCTTCGCCGCTCTCCGCGCCGAGCGGGTCAAGCCGGAGTTGCGTGTAGTAGGTCTTGTTGCTCCAGTTGTGAGTGAACTCCGGCCGGTAATTCACCAGCATTAGCGTCCGCGCTGTACCAATTGAATCGGCCAGCAGGTTCAGCAGCGCCCGCGATCCATCGTCGAGCCAGTGCAAATCCTCGAAGATCACGATGACTGGCTGGCTGAGGCTTTCGCGCAACAGCAGGCGCTTGATCGCCTCGAGCGTACGGCGCCTTCTGATTTCAGGATCCATGCGAGCGAGCGAATCGTCGCTCTCCGCTACTTCGAGCAGGGTGAAGATATATGGCAGCGTGTCTTCCAGCGCCCGATCCAGCATCATTATCTTTCCCGCGATTTTTTCGCGGCGCTTGCGCGCGTCGTCATCGGAGGTGATCTCGAAGTAGTTCCTGAGCAGGTCAATCAGGGGCAGGTATGCCGATGCCTTGCCGTGCGAGACGGACAAAGTCTCTAGCACCAGGCATCCTGGCGGCACGATTGCCTGGAACTCGAAGAACAGACGCGATTTGCCGACCCCGGCCTCGCCCATCGCTGCTACGATTTGCCCGCGCCCGCTCTTCGCGAGTTCGAGCGCGCGCTTCATCTGCGCGAGTTCGACCTCGCGGCCCACGAACCTGGAGAGCCCCCGCCGCGCCGACGCTTGCAAACGCGTGCGCAGCGGACCGAGCCCAGTCACCTCGTGGACGTTTACCGCATCGCTCACGCCCTTCACCCGCGTAGGTCCGAGCGAGCGGAATGTGAAGTAGCCCTCGCAGAGCTTGCGCGTATCCTCAGTCGCCGCGATCGTCCCTGTCGCGGCAACGGTCTGCATTCGCGACGCCAGGTTGTTGGTGTGCCCGATCGGAGTGTATTCGGCGTGGCCCGCGGCAGTCTGAATCGCTCGGACCACCACTTCGCCGGTGTTCACGCCGATGCGGATCTCGATCGGAGCGCGGCCGCGCTCGCGCAGCGTTGCCGCGTAGCGGCGGAGGTCTTCCTGCATCCGCAGCGCAGCATGTAGCGCGCGTTGAGGGTGGTCCTCGTGGGCGAGCGGAGCGCCGAACATCGCGAAGATGCCGTCGCCGGTCGACTGCACCACATAGCCGTCGTAACGATTAACCGCCGCCATCATCAGCTTGAGCGCTGGATCGATGATGGCGCGGGCGTCCTCGGGGTCGAGGTCTTGCTCCAACTCGGTGGAACCCTTGATGTCGGCAAACAGCGCTGTGATTGTCTTGCGCTCACCTTCCGCGACGTCAGGGCCGGCCGGTTCGGATGCGACCCGCACCGATTCGGTTAAAGGGGCACGCGCGGTAGATTTCGCGACGCCAGGAGTCAGTGGTTCGGCGCACTCGGCGCAGAATTTCGCAACAGGCGCGTTTTGGCGGGCGCACTTCGGGCACGCGCGACTGAGCGGGGTTGCGCACTGATTGCAAAACCGAGAGTCTGCTGCGTTTTCGATGCCGCACTTCGTGCAGCGCATTCGGTTATCCTTTTGAGAGAGCGACCGCCTCCCCTCTTATCACCGGCGTCAGCCAGGGACTAGCGCCGCCGCCAAAGGCGCCAGTCAGGCCCAGCGGGTGCGACCCTCTATAATCGATTGCCGCCTTGGTTCGAAGATCCGGTGTCCGAAGAACCACTAAGCAGAGGTTATTTTCGCAGCTTGTACCGGATTGGAATCCGCTTCGGTGCTCCTACGAAGGTCGCCGCAGTGTATTGGGTCGCCCCCGTCAATTCGATTTGTTCAAGTCTGGGCAACAGTTCGCGGAAGAAGCTGCGCAACTCCATCCGAGCGAGAGTCGCTCCAAGGCAAAAGTGAACACCGACTCCGAACGCTAGATGGTCTTCTGCGTTCTTGCGCTGGACATCGAAGCGAAATGGCTGTTCAAACACCTCTTCATCGCGGTTGGCGGAGAGATATGACATCAGCAGGCCGTCGCCTGCCTTAATCTTCCTGCCACGCAGCGCGTAGTCCTCTTGCGCAAAGCGCATGAAATGGCGCACCGGGGTGACCCATCGGATCATCTCTTCCACTGCGTTATCGATCAAATCCGGGTTCTGCTGCAGCAGCTTTATCTGATCCGGATTGCGAATCAGTTCTTCGAGTCCTCCTGCCAGAGTACTGGACGTGGTATCGTGCCCCGCCGTTGCCACGATTACGTAGTAGCTGAATGTATGCAGGTCTTCGAGCGGCTTGCCGTTGATCGTGCCGTTCGCAATTGTCGACGCCAAATCGCCGCTCGGATGAGCGCGGCGATCCGCAGTCATGTCTCTGAAGTACGAAATGAAATCCATAACCGCGGCCAGCGCCGCCGTCCGCCGGTCAGTTCCGCCGGCGAAGTCGGGATCATCGGCGCCGAATAACTTCTGCGTCAGGTCAAGCATTTTCCGTTCATCTGATTCTGGCACGCCGAGGATGCTCATTATGACCTGCAGCGGATAGAAGCGGGCGACGTCCATTGCAAAGTCGCATTCGCCGCCCAACTCGACCATCCGATCAACGTATTTGCGCGCAAGATCCGCAATTCTCGGCTGGAAGGTCCGTTTCAGATTGTTGGGTTTAAACCAGTCGTTGGTAACCGCACGGTAGTTTCGATGCTCCTGCCCGTCCATGTTGATAAGCGTCTTCAACATCGGGCCTAACTGCCGCATCTGGGCGGTTTGATCGTGGGTCTGCAGGACAGACGTGATCGTATTATGGAACTTGTCGTTTTGCCGCTCGATCTCGATCACATCAGCATGCCTGATGACCGCCCAAAACGGCTCGAACCGTGGAGCCTCGATTCGACAGACCGGGTCGTCTTTTCGCAGCCGCGCCGCGACACTATGCCAGGCCTGCAAGTCCGTGTATGCGTTCGGATCGGTGAAGATCGTTACCGGATTGTTTTCTGAATCAGGCATGAGTCGGTCTCTCAGCCGTTTTTATTGGGAGTTTCCGTTTTGACTCTACGAACCAGGTTGGTGCGCTACCTCCCGCGGCCGGTTGATGGAGCGAAAGCGGCGATCGCGCGAACGCTGTCCGTGTCCTCAGCACTCATGCGCTCGGCGGCAATTCGCTCATAGAGCCGAGCGGCCCCACGATAGATCATCGCGCCGCGATCGTCAGCACCGATAAACTCGGCAATTTCGTCCATCTCGGCAACCCATCGATACGCCTTGGGAAATATCGCGGGCACGTAGGCAAGTCGCGCAAGAATTTGCGGCTGGGTGCGGGCAAGCTCGGCCCGAAGCGCATCGGCGAGTCCTTCGCGTGCGGCAGCAGAGATCATCGCCGCGCCGAGCGCCATCATGCCTTTTGTCAACCCCGCGTAACTCAGCTTGAGTCCGGAGGCGGCGCCAATTGGACCGTCAAGCACGCTTATGTCGAGTCCGAATTTGGCGAGTCCGGCGAACTCGCGGGCGTGTTGACCGGACGCGTAAAAGCGCGGGCCCGCATCGTCGAGCCGCTCCGAGGGCGGTCCTCCGATTATTCCCGCGTCGACGTAGCGGCATCCGCATCCATCCAGCACCGCGCCAATGCGCCGCGCAGTGTTCGGCGAGATCGCATTGCAGTCCGCGAAGATGGGTCCGTCAGCCGCGGCCGCGAGGAGCGATCGGTATTGCTCCGCGACTGCGATCGCGACGCCCGGCGGCACGATAGATAATACGAAGTCCGCGTCGCGCACCAGCGCGGACTCGTCATCAACGACTTCCAATCCTGCCCGCCGCACCCGGTCGCCGCTGTCGCGGCTGCGCCCTTGGAGGGAGGTCCGTACGCGCGCGCCCTTGAGCATCAGACGGCGTCCGACGGCCGCACCCATCTCGCCCGCGCCGATTATCGCTACGATCGGGTTTTCGCGGTTACTCATGTTTTGCTCCCGAAAGTTGTGACGACCGGAGCCTGTCGGTCAAACGCTCGCAACCGAGCCGCCGTCGACGCGGAAGTTGCTTCCCGTTATGAAGGATGCCTCGTCGGAGGCGAGGAATACCACGATTCCGGCAACCTCATCAGGGCGGCCGGCACGCTTGAGCTCAATATGCGGCCGGAAGGTGCTCATGAACCCCTTCAAAGCTTCCGCCGGAGTAATGCCGCGCGCCTTCGCTTGCGCTTCCATCGCATTCGTGATCAGCGGTGTTTCAATGAACGCGGGGGAGACCGTGTTAACCAGGATTCCATCGAGCGCCACCGCCTTGGAAAGACTCTTGGTGAGACTGTTGAGCGCGGCTTTTGAGGCGTTGTAGGGCGACATCTGCGCGTCCGGTTGCGTTCCCGACTCACTTGAAATGTTGATGATGCGCCCCCATTTCTGCTTGCGCATGATCGGCAGCACCGCGCGCGTCAAGCGAACCACCGAGAACAGATTGAGGTCGAAGGTCTCTTCCCATTCCTGATCGCTCGCTTCCTCGAAGGAATTGAAGCCTTTAGCGCCGCCGGCGTTGTTGACCAGCACGTGGATGGTGCCGAAGCGCGCGACGGTTTCATCGACGATACGCTTGAGATCGGCTTCTTTCGTAACGTCGCCAGCGATCGCGAGTGTCTTCCCTCCCGCTTTGCGAATGTCGTCCGCTGCGCGATTCAATTCCTCCGCGCCGCGCGCCGTCATCGTGACCTGCGCGCCTTCTGCGGCAAAAGCAGCCGCAATCGCGCGACCGATGCCTTTACTGGCTCCGGTAACCAGCACCGATTTTCCTGCCAAGTTCAGATTCATGTTTGGATTCTCCGAAACTGCTAAGAAATATTGCTTGAACTCAACAGAAAATATTCTATTTAATATTGTAAATCAACTGGACCCGTGCGATATTAAGCCATCATGATAGAAGCTGCACCCGAGACGCGTTCCGATTGGGTTTATAAACGACTGAAGCACGCTATCGTCAGTGGCGAATTGCCGCCTGGCGCTCGCCTGGTGGCTGCCGAGCTGGCCCAGCGGTGGGCGCTTAGCCCTACGCCGCTGCGTGAGGCGTTTCAACGGTTGGAAGGCTTGGGATTGGTGGAATTAAGCTCGCAGCGCGGCGCCCGCGTAGCGCCTACCTCGCTGGCCGAGGTTGAGGAAATCTATGAGCTGCGCTTGCTGCTCGAGCCTTGGGCGCTACGGCGCTCGTTGGAGCATAGCGATGATGCGCACCGTGCCGAGGCTGCCGCCGCCCACAAACGGTTCGTGGAGATCCTCACCGCTGTTCCTTCTTCCGACGATCGCTTGATATTGGAGGCACACCGCGCTTTCCATGGTGCGCTGTTGGCGCGTTGCGGATCGCTGTGGCTGCTGCGGCTAACCAGCCTGCTGGAAGAGCATTCGCAACGGTATCTAATCCTGAACGCCCGCTACTCACAGCGCGTCAGCGAGTCGATAGCCGAACATGAGCAGCTGCTCGAGGCGACGCTCGCGGGCGACGTCGAGCGGGCGGCGAGGGTGCTGGTCGCTCATCTACAGGAAGCCTTAGTTACGGCACGCGCCGTTTTTGAAGCGCGCCAGGAAATTCGTCGGACCGATCTTTCGGGCCAGGCGAAGTGAGAAAGTCATATGGCATTTGGCACCCGGGGATATAGCAAAGGCATTGAGGTGAGCACGCCATGACGGCAGAGGAACGACGCGAATTTGTCCGCGCGCATCGCACGTGCGTGTTTGGGTATGGCCGCAGGAACGACGGTCCGTCGATGACCATCGTCTACTACGTGATGGACGGCGGCGACATTCTGGTCTCGACGATGGCTGAGCGAGGAAAGGCGAAGGCGGTCAGGAGAAATCCCAAGGTCTCGCTCTGCGTGATGGATGAAAAGTGGCCACCGACGTACCTGCAGGTGTATTGCGACGCCTCGGTGGAAACTGACGTCGAGGCCGCGACGGATCTGATGATGAGAATCGCCGGTGTGATGGCGGGCCAGCCGATGCCTGACTCGGTTCGTGGACAAGTTCGCCAAGGTGCCTTGGCCGAGAAGCGAGTGGTGTTGCGCCTTCGTCCGTATGAAACCTTCGAGACGCCGCCTCGGCATGTATACTCAGCCAAGGATATAGAGGGTCTCACGCATAGTCTTGGCCAACGCCTGCCGTGGAAATGATCGGATTGCACGAACTCGCCCACTCCCGCGGCTCGAATCAGGGCCGCGGCGGTCGCATCGATTTTGAGGTAACGAAAAGGAACTCATATGGGAATCAAGGTTCAGGATGTTGCCTTCGTGAGATTCAGCGCGCCCGACCTGGACGCGATGGAAAGTTTTTTGACTGACTTCGGGATGGCGCGGGCGGAGCGCAGCGCAGAAGCAGTCTACATGCGCGGATTCGATCCGGATCAATTTCTGCACATGACCCATCGGGGCGACCCCGGATTCGTGGCGGTGGCGTTCGAGGCGGCTTCGATTGCGGACCTGGAAGCGCTCGCGAAGTCGGAGAATGCCTCGATTGGCAAGCTTGATGGACCCGGCGGTGGCGCGGTGATCAGATTGAATGACCCGAACGGCTTCAGGATCGAAGTCGTCGCCGGTCGCGCCCCCGCCGATCGAATCGAGGTTCGGCGCGTGGCGCTGGCCAACGATTCGTACGAAACGCCGCGCCAAAATACGCTGAAACGCCTGGCGCATGCGCCATCGCACGTGAAGCGGCTCGGCCACTGCGTGCTCAATGTGAAAGACTTCCGCGAGTCGGAGGCGTGGTACAAATCGCGCCTCGGGCTGATCACGTCCGACGAGATAGACTTGGGCGGCGGAAAAGCGTTGGGCGCGTTTCTGCGCTGCGATCGTGGCGCAATTCCGAGCGATCATCACACTTTGTTCCTGGTCGGCGCCGGAAAGCCGAAGTTTAATCATGCCGCGTTCGAAGTCGCGGATTTCGACGACCTGATGTGCGGGAACGACTGGCTTCGCGAGAAGGGACGGCATCATGAATGGGGCGTCGGCCGCCATGTTCTGGGCAGCCAGATTTTCGACTATTGGCGCGACCCGTGGGGCCACACCGTTGAACATTGGACCGACGGCGACCTGCTCGACACTGCCTGGGGCTCGCGAGTCGCGACGCTCCAGGAATTGATGGGCACGCAATGGGGACCGCCGGCCCCAAAAACGATGGGCTGAAAGGAGATCGCCGATGAAGCTTGTCAGATATTCAGATCGTAGCGGCACCAAGCTGGGAGTCGTCAAGGGCGACGGCGTGATCAATTTGTGCAAACGCTGGCCGTCGTTGTCCGACGACATGATAGGTCTAATCAACATGTGGCCCGAGGTGCGCGCGGCGGCGTCTGAGCTGGCGTCCGATGCGCCGTCGGACGCGGCCTTGGCCGACGTTCATCTGCTCGCGCCGGTTTCGCGGCCAGGGAAAATAATGGCGATCGGGCTTAACTACGCGGATCCCGTCCAGGAATCCGGGCAGAAGACGCCGGCGCATCAGATCTGGTTCACCAAAGCGGTAACTGCAATCAACGGGCCTTTCGATCCGATTGAGCTTCCGCTCGCCTCGGAGCAGACCGACTACGAAGCCGAGCTGGTCGTGATCATCGGCCAGCGCTGCAAGCACGTGACCAAAGCACGCGCCGCCGAGGTGGTGTTCGGGTACTGCGCGGGCAACGACGTCTCGGTCCGCGATTGGCAGCTCAGGACCTCGCAATGGGCGCTCGGCAAGTCGTTCGACACCCACGCGCCGATCGGTCCCTGGATCGTCACGTCCGATGAACTGGGCGATCCGCATACGCTCGGGATCCGATGCTTCGTCAACGGCGAACGGCGCCAGAACTCCAACACCAGGAATCTAATCTTCAACGTCTTCGATCAAATCGAGCTGCTGAGCCGCGCGATGACGCTGGAGCCGGGGGACGTGATTTTCACCGGCACTCCCGGCGGAGTCGGCATAGCCATGAAGCCGCCGCGCCTGCTCAAGCCGGGTGACAAGGTACGTGTCGAAATCGATCGCATCGGCGCGATTGAAGCCACCACGCGTCCCGAAACGCTCGCCTGAGGACAACTCTGCGCGAGATCAGCACGAACCACACCGGCAACCTAACCCGGGTGCATAAATCTCCGCTGTCGGTGCATTGCTGAGAATTGTCCGCGCGCGCGACGGCATCGTGCGATGAAATCGACACAGCTTCCCCACGATTCTGAATGCCGATCACTGCGCCGCGTCACCTGATTCGCGACCGCGACGGAGCATTCGGTCCAGCTTACACCCGCCATCATCAATACATCCGACTCTAGTTTTGAGTAGGCTCCCCATATTCCAGCGGTGAAAAGAGTCTCGGACCTGCTCTCATCAATTGGAAGAACCGTGGGTCGAGCCTCGACTCGTGATTCGGACCGGCACCCAAACCGGCACCTGAAGACACCGTCGGCGACAGCCTGTGTTAACGCGGTTCTCTTAAGTGCCGGTCAGAATTGCTGATTTCG
>CAWKKB010000013.1:0-492578 GCA_963850125.1 uncultured delta proteobacterium
GGAGCTCGACGGCTTCGAAGTGAATCCGGATGACACGCAGGCGATGTGGGCGGAGGCGACGAAAATTCTGGTCCGCAGTTGGAAGGACGAGCCGGTCCAGTTCGCCGGCAAGTTCTACAACATACCTTCGAGTTACGTGGTCCCGAAACCAATCCAGAAACCCCATCCCCCGTTGTGGCTGGCCGGAACCAACCCTGCCACCTTCAATCTGGCCGGTCAGAAAGGACTCGGGATGCTCGGTTTCGTGACCGGCCAGATTGAAGGTGGGCAGGGTTGGTTCCGGCCAGCCACAACGGGGGATGGGGTTTGGATCGGTTTCGATCCACGTAACTCGAAGGTATGTTGTAGAACTTGCCGGCGAACTGGACCGGCTCGTCCTTCCAACTGCGGACCAGAATTTCGATCGCCTCCGCCCACATCGCCTGCGTGTCATCCGGATTCACTTCGAAGCCGTCGAGCTCCTTGAGCGTAACGCCATGGCGGTGCCCGAATCGACGCGACCGCCGCTCAGGATGTCTAGGACCGCGGCGCGCTCCGCATCGCCGAGCGCGCCGCGGTCCTAGACATCCTGAGCGGCGGTCGCGTCGATTTGGGCACCGGCCGTGGCGTTACGCTCAAGGAGCTCGACGGCTTCGAAGTGAATCCGGATGACACGCAGGCGATGTGGGCGGAGGCGATCGAAATTCTGGTCCGCAGTTGGAAGGACGAGCCGGTCCAGTTCGCCGGCAAGTTCTACAACATACCTTCGAGTTACGTGGTCCCGAAACCAATCCAGAAACCCCATCCCCCGTTGTGGCTGGCCGGGAACCAACCCTGCCACCTTCAATCTGGCCGGTCACGAAACCGGAGCATCCCGAGTCCTTTCTGACCGGCCAGATTGAAGGTGGCAGGGTTGGTTCCGGCCAGCCACAACGGGGGATGGGGTTTCTGGATTGGTTTCGGGACCACGTAACTCGAAGGTATGTTGTAGAACTTGCCGGCGAACTGGACCGGCTCGTCCTTCCAACTGGCGGACCAGAATTTCGATCGCCTCCGCCCACATCGCCTGCGTGTCATCCGGATTCACTTCGAAAGTGTCGAGCTCCTTGAGCGCAACCCCACGGCCGGTGCCCTAATCGACGCGACCGCCGCTCAGGACCCCCAGGACCGCGGCGCGCTCGGCGATGCCAGCCGGTGTGATTGAAATTCCATCTCAAGGCTGGTGGGCGGCGCTTAAGCGGTTCCCGCTTGATCGGTGGTTCCAAAGCTATTCTAGATCGCTGAGGTCAGCGCACACTGAATTCTGACCACCACCTTGACCACCAACGGCGTGTACTTAGGCGCCAAATATGGTCGGATACTAGGTAAGGGATTGCTTGGTATTGACACTGGTGGTGTCGCGATTTGTCGAACTTGAAAACCGGCAGGGATGAAAGTCCCTCGTGGGTTCGAATCCCACCCCCTCCGTTCCTGAGTCCTCTTGCTGATCAATTTTTTGACAAGTTCGGCAAATCCGCGCGCTTTGTGAAATTCAAAGGCCGCAGAATCTCCGAAGTGGGCATCTCTCTGGTGGCCTTTGAATTTCACGAAGCGCCGCACACGCGCGGATTTTGCCGACTTCTCAAAAAATTGATCAGCAGAGAGGACTCAGGAACGGAGGGGGTGGGATTCGAACCCACGAGGGACTTTCATCCCTGCCGGTTTTCAAGTTCGACAGAATCGCGTCCACCAGTGTCCATACCAAGCAATCCCTTACCGTAGTCAGTCCGCCACCGACCATATTTCGCGCCTAAGTACACGCCGTTGGTGGTCAAGGTGGTGGTCAGAATTCCGTGTGCGCTGACTCGCGATCTCGATCACTTTGGAACCACCGATCAAGCGGGAACCGCTTAAGCGCCGCCCACCAGCCTAGAGATGGAATTTCAATCACGCGCTCCGCATCGCCGAGCGCGCCGCGGTCCTAGACATCCTGAGCGGCGGTCGCGTCGATTTGGGCACCGGCCGTGGCGTTACGCTCCAGGAGCTCGACGGCTTCGAAGTGAATCCGGATGACACGCAGGCGATGTGGGCGGAGGCGATCGAAATTCTGGTCCGCAGTTGGAAGGACGAGCCGGTCCAGTTCGCCGGCAAGTTCTACAACATACCTTCGAGTTACGTGGTCCCGAAACCAATCCAGAAACCCCATCCCCCGTTGTGGCTGGCCGGAACCAACCCTGCCACCTTCAATCTGGCCGGTCAGAAAGGACTCGGGATGCTCGGTTTCGTGACCGGCACTCCGGAAGAATTGGCGCCCCGAATCGCCGGGTACAAGGAGCGGTCAAGCATGCCGAGCCGGTGGGCGGATTGCCGCTCAGCATCGGCCTCGTGCATTTGATGCTCCTGGTCAAGGCGGGCGGCTAGTTGCCCTTGGGCAGACCCAACACGCGCTCGCCGATGATGTTGTGCTGGATTTCGTTGGTACCCGCCGCGATTGTGCCACGCCGCGCGGCAAGCATCCGATGCGACCATTTGCCGCGATCGATTGCGCCGGCCGCCTGGTATTCAAACTGGCTGTACGGTCCGAGCAGCTCCATCGCGAACGTCTGAATACGCAGGTTGAGATCGGTAGTTCCCAGCTTCAGGATAGATCCTTCCGGGCCTGGCGGCAGTCCGCGCAATTGGCGGGTCAGTTGGCGCATACTGGTGTACTTGAGCGCCTCGGCCTCGCACGCAAAACTCGCGAGTTTCTGTTGGACGTATTTCTCTTCCGATGCCGGCCGGCCCGCGCGATTTACCTTCTTCGCCAAATTGGCGAGCTGGCGCACTTCCACCATCATCTCGCTCCGCCCGCCATGGATTGTCCGCTCGAACATCATATTCGTCATGGCGACCATCCAGCCCTGGTTTCTCTGCCCGACCAGATTCGACTTGGGAACCTCAACGTCTTCAAAGAACACCTGATTGAAGCCATGTTCGCCGGTGATCTGGACGAGTGGACGTACGGTCACACCCGGACTCCGCATATCGACCAGCAGATAACTCAGGCCCCGATGCTTGGGCAGAGTCGGATCGGTGCGGCAGAGCAAGGTCGAAAAATCCGCGTGATGCGCGTTGGATGTCCACACCTTCGATCCGTTGACCACAAAATGATCGCCGCGATCCTCCGCGCGAGTTTCGACCGCGGCGAGATCCGATCCGTGATTCGGCTCAGATAGTCCCTGGCACCAGATTTCCTCGGCGGAAGGAATCCTCGGTATGTAGCGCTTCTTCTGTTCCGGCGTTCCCCATTGCATCAATGTCGGTCCGACGCGCGCGATGCCCTGGAAGTTCACGGTCGGGGGCGCCTTCGCGCGGTCGAGCTCTTGACTGTAGATGAACTGCTGAATCAGCGTGGCGCCGCGCCCGCCGTATTCTTTCGGCCAGTGGATGCACATCCAGCCGGCGTCGTAAAGGGTGCGATGCCACGCGCGGCGCCGTTCAAATTCGGTTTTGGTATCGGCATCGAGTTCGTTGTCATCGCGCCAATCGCGCGGAAGATTCGTTTCAAGCCAACTTCTGAACTCCCGCCGAAACGCTTCATCTTCTTCGCTGAAATTGAAATCCATCACGCCTCCAGAAAACAGCGCTATGCGCTGGCGCGTAACTACGGGGAGGACGAGTTCGCGAGCGCGTCGGCTGCCTCACTCTCGAGAACAGTACCCTTGAAGAAATCGCGATTCCCGTCGGCCCAGAAATGCAGCGGATTGGTGAAGACGAACTCGCCGAAGTCTTCCGCGGTGATTAGGCCGTCCTCGACCAGCTCGTAGGCCTCCTCGAGGACCTCATTCATATTGACGACGTCAAAGTGGCCGATGTCCGAGCCAAGCAAGGTGCGGAGTCGCGCCCCGTACGGATTGGTTCGCGAATTGAATGCCCACGCGTTGATCGGATCGTCCGCCTCGCAGCCGAAGTAGAAATTCTGCGTGAACAACTCGCGGATGTCCTCGGCGTGCTCGATGTTGCACGCCGAAAAGTCATCGAGGTCTTTCACATTGCCTGTGGCGTTGGCGCCCGACGTCGCGAAGATCGCGCTGCCTTCGAGACGTTCCGCAAGATGCTTGCTGCCGAAGCGCTCGAACAACTCGCTCATCAACTTGTGATCGAGGTTGGCGGGATTGACCTCTTCGAGCGCGCTGCGATTGCGCTTTTTCCAGTGACCGATCAGATCCGAGTAGAGGCTGCAGGCCCATCCGACGCCACCTTCCAGGAACGCGAATTTGAGCGCCGGGAACCGCCGGGTGACGCCGCCCAGGAAGAGTCCCTTGGCAACAGCTTCGCCCGCCACCGCGAAGTGTCCGATGTGGTTGTAAACGAAGTTGGTTGGCGAGGTGCGAAAAGCGGCGCCGCGCGTGCCGGCGTGGAAGGTCGGCATCACGCCCAGTTCGACGCACTTCGCCCACACAGGATCATAGTCGTAAGGACTGTCGATGCCGAACACGTCGCGCCATGTGGCGAGCGCGCCTACCTCAGGTGAGCCGCGCTGATAGGCCGGAATCGGCCGCGGCACCATGCTGCTCATTACGATCACCTTGAGTCCGAGTTCATTGACGGCGTATTCCAGTTCCTCGATCGCTTCGTCCGGCGTGTGCATCGGGATCGTCGCAGCGGGAGTCATGCGGTCGCTGAACTCACCGAACTGGCGCGCGGCGTACATGTTGAAGGCACGACAGCTTGCGCAACGAATTTCATCCTCGGCGATATGTCCCAGGGCGAGGCCCGCCGTTGGATAGAGAACGGTGAAGTCGAAGCCGAACTCGTCGAGCCGCTCATAGAGCAGCCGCGGCAGCATCGCGGTCGCGCGATCCAATGTGTTCCTGGTGGGCACGCCCCAGAATGCTTCCTGGGCGCGCCGCGTCTCGCGACGGGCTTCGGGAGTCATCGTCAGCGACTTGTGCACGTAGTGTGCGCGCTGGCGGAACGAATCGACGACCTTTTGTCCGCCAACCTCTCTCAAGTAGTCATTGATCGAGGGGCCAAATTCGAGCCAATGACCGTCGGCGTCAATGACCGGATGACCTATCATCTTTCGAATTTCCTTGGAACTCAGTTTTCCCGACACAAGGGTTCCTCCACGGGTAGTTCGCAAGTCTGAGGCGCGCGAGCCTGGCGTTCACCGCCAACAGTATCGCGCCTCTATCGAATCGCAAGCCTCGGCCGATCGGGCGCGCTTGGCGCCGACTGCGTTACACATCATGAAAGGCATACAAGGTGGATGTCTTCGGGTTCAAGGGCGAGCAGCTCTGGATCAGGCTCATCGGCAACTTGGCAGCCTAACCGCAGGTAGAAGTTAACCGTGTTCTCGGAAGGCGTGGCCGATATGTAGAGCTGCCGGGCTCCCCGCTCGCGCGCGACAGCCCTGGCCAGATCAAACAACCGCTTACCCAGGCCTCGATTTCTGTACGCGCTGCTGACGTGAAGGAACTTGAGTTGAAGTTGATCCTTGCGCTTGCCGATACGCTTGCAATCCAACACGACTACGCCAACGAGTTTCGCGTCGTCGAATGCGCCATGAAACCAGCCGCCCCGGTCGAAACAGTCAAGGAGAATCGGCGTGTATTTTCCAGCTTCGCCCGGGGGCCATCCTGGGACATCGTGATGCTGAGGTCTGAGGACCAAGGTGCCGTTCTCGAGGTAATAGACCTTGTCGATCACTTCGCTGCGGTCGATATCCCAGACCCGCTCGATCTCCGCACGGAGCAATTCGCTGCCGGTTATCATGGATGACCTCTTGCACATCCGGACCTTAACTCGCCAACAGAGTGCCGCCATCCATTCTTGTGCGCTTCCCGTCGATTGACAGTGGACCGGAAACGAGGATACCAAGCGATCCAGAAGCCACGCTTGTCCCGCTGAGATTCGGGAGAGGAGAAATTTGTGGGCGACACATCATCGCAGACAATCCGTGTGAACGAAGTTGAATGGACCGCGCTGGGCCCGACCACAAAGGCCAAGGTCCTGTGGACCGATCCAGCCACAAAACGCCGGGCGCAGTTGATCCGTTTCGAGCCGGGAGCGATGCTCCCGATGCATCGTCACGTGGGCGACGAGTTGCTCTACGTTATCGAAGGCGCAATCGCCGACGAACACGGGATCACCACCAGCGGCAACGTCGGCTACCGTCCTAACGGATGCGTCCACAGCGTCTCGAGCAAGAACGGCGCGACGGTACTGGCGATTTTGACCGGTGGCATCGAGCCCGCTACTAACGCCGCCGGCGCGCCGCCATCGCAAAACTTCAACCTCAGCGAGATCGCGTGGGTCGATGCGATCGCCGGAATCCGCCAGAAAGCGATCTGGCACGACAGCCAGACCAAGCGTCGCGCCGCGCTGGTGCGTTTCGATCCCGGCGCCCAATTGCCGCGCCATAAGCACGTCGGAAACGAACTGATCTTCGTGATTGAAGGCTCGAACGCCGACGAATCGGGCGAGGTTCTCGCCGGCAATTTCAACTACCGTCCCGACGGCTGCCTGCACACGGTCTCGAGCAAAAATGGCGCGACCCTCTTCGCCGTGGTGACTGGTGGTGTCGAGTTGATCAAGTGAAATCGTTCCGATGAATTGATTTTGCCCGCTGTCCACCGAGGTAGCGCGATGATCCATATTCACTATTTCATTACTCGCATTGACCCACTCGACGATGCGGCTTTTCATCGCCAATAGCGTGAGACGCTCGGACCGGTCGCGGGCCGCAATCAAGTAACTCCGGATGTACGTGCAGAGCCATCGCATTCCCTACGCCGGTTCGAATTCGTCGTATGACGGCGAGGCCGAAGTTCTAATCAATTCACTCGCAGTGCTGGCGGAAATGCGCAAGAGCCCGGAGTATCTCGACGGTGCGCTCGCGGACGAGCGCAACTTTATCGATAACATAGCGAAAACACCTTAACCGCGAGCCGGCACTAAAGTAATATGAGACGACTACATTAAGGTGGGATCTATTTCCAAGGTCTAAAGTGAATACCGCCTCGGAGTCCAGAGTTGGGGCGATTCAGCTCTACCTCGGCCACAAAAGCATTCAGCATACCGTGCGCTACACCGAACTCGCGGCCGACCGCTTCAACGATTTCTGGAAGGACTGATCATCGGAGTTGAAACGGATCGCCGTACTACGCACTTCACGATGTAGCCACTGAGCACGCTTCGCTCTGGTGTCATATCGCAACTGATCGAGCGGGCATCTCGGACCGCATTTGTTCGATATCCAGAGGCCGACAGCCGAGAATCGCAAGTGAGCAGATGAAGTACATCACTACGAACGATGAAATCGGGACGCTATAGCTACCGGTCAGGTCAAAAATCCTGCCCGTGACGATTGGACTGAGCGCTGCGCCGAAGGTGAAGAAAACCCCGGTGATGCCCATCACCGAACCAAGGCGCCTGATGCCGATCGATTCAATCATAACTAACGGATTCTGCACCACGAAGGCGCCGGCGGCGAAACCGCCCGCGAGAATGTTCAACCCGAGTGCCAAGGGGTGTAACGCGCCCAACAGCCCCAACATTCCGAGCGCAGACAGAATGTATGTCGCAGTCATCGCCGGTCGCGCGCCCAATCGATCCGCCAACGGCCCACCTAGAAGGGTTCCGGCCGTGGTTGCAACAAAGAAGAGACTCACGACGCTGGCCGCAAAGGTCGCCGTGTACCCCACGCCGGTCAGGTAGGCGATATAGTGGGGTCCCATCCCGATGCTGAGGCCCGCGAAAAGCTGGGCCGCCGAGATCAGCCAAAAGGAACGGGCTCTTACCGCCTGGGCTAGCTCGAGGCCGGGCAGTTCGACTGGACATGCAGCGCCGGGCGCGATTGTCCGCGATTCATCTCGGGTCTCCACCGAGGCGTGCGTTTCCGAGGTATCCCTGGTGCGGACGAGGAGCAGGATGAGTGGAACTACCAAGAAGACGATCGGCACAGCGAGGGTCGCATAGCCGACGCGCCAGCCGCCGGCTGCAATCGCGTAATTTGCGACCAACGTCATCGCGGCGCCGCCGAGAGTCATGCCGGAGAATGCGATTCCCATCGCAAGACCGCGCCGCTGCTCGAACCAATTCGCGATTAGCAGCGAGCATGGGATGACAGTTGAGGCTCCCACACAGATTCCGAAGAGGCCGTTGATTAGCAGAAATTCCCCAAACGAATTGGCGCGGCTTAACGCGAACCACAACAGACCGGTGATGATCGCGCCGGCCGTCATCATCTTTTTGGGGTTGACTCGATCGGCGAGCCATCCGATGAGCGGTCCAGCCGCACCGCCAGTGACCCACCCGATCGAGAATGCGACCGAGAGCCGCGCGCGTGTCCATCCGAACGACTTGAGAATCGGCACGAAGAACACCGCGCCGCAGTTGATCGCGCCCCAGATGAAGAACATCGTGACGAAAATCGCGCCCACGACGGTCCATCCGTGCCGTTCTCGATTCGTCATCTTGTTCTCACCCGCCCGATGTTACGCGACCGCCATACTAGCGCCAGCGCGCCTAAAACCACCAACTGTGGGTCGGGATCCCGCTGGTCCCACAATTTCGTCGAGCAGCGCCTTCGCGTGCTTCAGGTCGGCGGTGTCAAAACCCTCATTGAACCAGTTGTAGGTTTTTGGCGAACATCGCGGGTGCTTCGACTATTGCGCGGTGTAGCCGCCGTCCACCACAAGCTCGGACCCGGTGACGAACGAGGATTCGTCGCTGGCAAGGAAGAGTACACACCACCCGACCTCCTCAGGCTGAGCGAGGCGTTTGAGGGGAGTCGCATCGATGAGCGGCTGCAACTGTCCGGGTGGAACCATCTCAAGCATCGGGGTGAGGATGACACCCGGATGGATAGAGTTGACGCGTATTTTCTCAGGTGCGTACTGGATCGCGGCGGTCTTAGTGAGGAGGCGAACGGCGCCCTTGGTGCCATGATAGGCGGCCGAACCGCCAGAGCCAATCAGACCGTAAATGGAAGAGATGTTGATGATCGAACCGGCTCCGCGCTGGCGCATCGCCGGGACTGCATACTTCATCCCAAGCCACACGCCCTTCTGGTTGATGTTGACGACGGAGTCCCATTCCTCTTCGGTGGTTTCCTCTATACCGCCGCCGGTAATAATGCCGGCGTTGTTGACCAGGATGTCGAGACCACCGAATTCGCGCTGGCAACTCTCGACTGCGGCGCGCCAATCAGCAGCTCGGGTGACGTCGAGATGAAGCGGAACGACAGATTTCGCGCTGACCTTGGCGTTGATCTCGTCGGCGGCCTTGCGGCATTGGTCGTCGAGCACGTCGCCGATCACGACCTTGGCGCCCTCGCTAACAAAAAGGCGGGCTTCGGCAGCGCCTTGTCCTCGCGCGCCGCCGGAAATTAGAGCAACCTTGCCTTTGAGTCGATCCATGGAATTTGCCTCGTGGATTATCTTTTGAATTAGACTAAAAGTTATCTGCGTTCGTAAACACTTCTTCAAGGATGCGCCCAGACAGGCATTTTACGGGCGCAGCTCCTTGGCTTCCTTCAGGTCGGAGGTGTTGAAACTATGGCTGAACCATGTAGATCTCGGCGAGCCTCGCGCGCGCCTCGCAGCATTCGAAAATAGCCGGGCTGGGGCCTAACCAGGCACGAGGATCTCTTCTTACTTTCCGAAGGCTCTGGTTACCAATTCAGTGTCAGCGTATTCGGTTACTTCCTTGACCTTGCCGCCAACCACCTTGTAGACGAAGCAATATGTATTGTTGTACGGTTCGCCGGATTTTGCTTTTCTGCCAACTCCGCGGCCCTGCTGGACGACATAGTCACCTTCGGCTATCAGGTTATCGGTGACCATGCTTCCAGGACTCTCGAGTTCTGGCATTAGCGGCATGAATGCGCGACTCAGCAGGTCCTGTTTGCCTTTGAAGATGCCGGAGAATTTCGTCGTGCCAATGATCGTGTAGTGGACATCCTCGGCGAAGCCGTTCAGGAATCCTTCGACGCTACCTTTGGACGCTTCTGCCCACATGTTGCGGATCAATTCCTTGTTCTCAGTTGCTCCCATGATTAGTTTCTCCTCTCTAACTTTCATGACCGCATAGCTGACGGCGGGCAAATGCCAACCTTGAGCAATGGCAGCGCCGACATTGACATCGCATCACCGCTTCAACCGTTCAACTCCTCAAGCAGCGTCTTCGCTTCTTTCAGGTCGGCGGTGTCGAAGCCCTCGGTGAACCAGTTGTAGATGTCGGCGAGCGTCGTGCGCGCTTCGTCACGGCGGCCTTGCTTCGCGAGCAATCGCGCGAGGCTCGTAGTCGCGCGCAGCTCCCAGGCCTTCGCCTGCATCTTTTGGGCGAGTGCGATCGCCTCGCGGAAGTCGGTCTCGGCCAGTTCGGCGTGACCAAGTTCGAGCCTCAGGTCCCCGCGGATGCGCAAGGTTTCGGGACGGTAATAGAGTTCCTCGGGATTCGCCTGGAGCACCTCCTCGTTGGTGTTGAGAGCGTCGCCGATCTTGCCATCGAGCGCTTGGGCCTCGGCCAGACGCGTGAACTGATCCGTGACAAATAGCGCTCCGGTCTCGGCAAGGCCGGCTACGCCCTGGCGGGCCAGGGCCACGCCTTCACCCGCTCGGCCAAGCTGCGCCCGCGCCCAGCCGAGCATCAGAAGGGAGAAATTTCTGGGGTACGAAAAGCCGTGCTCTTCCGCGATGGTTAACGCTTGGGTGGCGGCAACCTCGGCGTGCTGCGGTTCTCTCAGCCAACAGGACAGCCGGCTTTCAAAGACTCGCGCGACCGCCAGGTCGTAGGGGTTGTTGCTTTCCTGCGCGAACGCCATCGCTAGGGCGATGCGCTCGCGGGCGGAATCAGCATGACCCAAGGCCCACGCGCAAAGACTTGCGATACCCATTGCCCCAACGGCCGCACCAGGAACTTGCCTGAAATCATCCGTGTCAAGGAAGCTGCCCCAGCGTGCGAATTGCTCTTCGGCTCTGACAAGGTCGCCCCGCGTGAAGTTCGTGTCCACCTGAGCACGGCAGACGAAGCCGAAGCTCGCCGGGCTGCCCTCGCGCTGGGCGAGGTCTATTAACCGGTCCGCCAGCAGGCTGCGGGTGGAGAGATCGCCCGGAAGGCTCCGCCAAATCTCGAAAACCTGTGCCACCAGTTGGGCCAGGTTGCCACTCTTCTCGGCCAGGTCCTGGGCGCGCTCGGCGGCCGCCCGCGTCTCCGGCGCGGTGAACCCACGCGTGACCAACAGCACCTGAGCGAGGGTGCGCGCCAGCTCCAGCTCGCGCGCGTCGCGCTCAGGCGATTGCGACAGTTTCTTGATCCACTCGAGACCCTGCTGCAATTGCGACTGCGCCTCGGCGAAGGCCGATCGCTTTAACGCCTGTTGGCCTGCGCGCGTCAGGTACTCCACCGCCTTTTCCGGATTGGCGCTGCGTCCGTAATGATGCGCGAGTTGGGCCAGATGTTCCTCGACCGCACTTGCGTAGAGGGTCTCGAGCGCCGCAGCAGTGCGCTCGTGCAGCTGCTGGCGCCGCTCCATGAGTACCGAGTTGTAGGCCACCTCCTGGGTCAGCGCGTGCTTGAACTCATATTCGGTATCGCCTAATGCCGGCTGCTCATAAATGAACTCGCCCAGTTGCAGGTCATTGAGCAGACGGTTGAGTTCATCCTCCGATTTCGGGACCACCGCACGAATCAACGACAGCGAAAATTCACGGCCGATGACCGCCAGCGTCTGCAACAGCTCCTTGGCATCGGCGGGCAGGCGATCGATGCGTGCGGCCAGAATCCCTTGCACCGTCGGCGGAATCTTCAGTTCGCCCAGTGGCCGGGTGAGTCTGACCGCCGTTCCCTCGCGCACCAGCGCACCCTCATCGAGCAGCACCTGCACCGTCTCTTCCATGAAGAACGGGTTGCCTTCAGTCTTTTCGATGATCACACGCTTGAGGGGAAGCAGATCCTTGCCATCGCCGAGGAGCGCCAAGAGCATCTCGTTGGCACTTTCGCTGCCCAGGGGGTCGAGCCGCAGCTGGGTGTAATATGTCTTGCTATTCCATTGATGCGAATACTCAGGCCGGTAATTCACCAGGAGTAATATCTTGGCCGTCCCAAGCGAGTCGGCAGTAGATTCAGAAACTCCTGCGTCGCCTCATCGATCCAGTGGAGATCCTCGAAAATCACCATCAGCGGCTGAGTGAGCGACTCGCGTAGCAGTATCCGTTTGATCGCTTCGAGCGTGCGCCGCTTCTTGATCAGCCCGTCCATCAGCGCCAAGGGATCCTCGCCCTCTACGATACCCAGCAGGCTGAACAGGTACGGCAGCGTATCCTCCATCGAACGGTCGAGCGCGAGTATGCGGCCGGTTAGTTTCTCTCGCCGCGTCCGTTGATCGTCCTCGCCCGCGATTTTGAAGTAGCCGTGCAAGAGATCGAGCACCGGCAGATAGGACGACGCCTTTCCGTGAGAGACTGAGATGGTCTCCAGCACCATCCAGCCCGACTGGTTCTTAACCTTGAACTCGTAGAACAGGCGGGATTTGCCGGTGCCCGCCTCTGCCATCGCGGCGACGATCTGGCCGTGACCGGCCTTGGCTTGGTCGGCGGCGGCCTTCATCGCAGCCATCTCGCGCTCGCGGCCGACGAACTTCGTAAGCCCACGCCCGGCTGATCGCTGCAGTCGGGTTCGCAGCGGTCCCAGCCCGATCACCTCATAGACGTTGACCGGTTCGCTGACGCCCTTGACCTTGGTCGGTCCGAGCGGCTTCAGCGCGAAATATCCTTCGACCAGCTTGCGCGTCTGCTCGCTGATTGCGATCGATCCGGTCGGCGCGAGCGCCTGCATCCGCGAGGCGAGATTGGTGGTATGGCCGATTGGAGTGTACTCAGTGTGTCCGCCGCCGGTTGCTATCGACCGCACGACCACCTCGCCCGTATTCACCCCAACGCGCGCTTCGAGCGGTAGGTTGCCGGTCTCGCGCAATCTTGCCGAGTAGCGCTTCAGGTCCTCCTGCATGCGCAGCGCGGCATACAGTGCGCGCTGCGGATGGTCCTCGTGCGCGACGGGTGCCCCGAATAGTACGAAGATACCGTCGCCGGTCGATTGCACGACGTACCCGTCGTAGCGCTGCACCGCTTCGATCATCAGCTTCAGCGCCGGGTCGATGATCGCTCGCGCCTCCTCAGGATCGAGGTCCTGCTCAAGCTCGGTCGAGCCTTTGATATCGGCGAACAGCGCGGTGACCGTCTTGCGCTCGCCCTCGAGATTTTCAGGAGCGGGCATCTCAGCTACTCGGATCGGCGAATCGTTCGATTTCTTTGGTGACGCGGTCGGAGCTTGCCCAAGCGGCGCAGCGCATTCGCCACAGAAGTTCTCTCCGGGCTCATTCGAAGCGCCGCATTGGGGACATACGCGTGCAACCGGCGCGGCGCATTTCGCGCAAAACTTGCGACCCTCGCGGTTGTCAGCTCCACACTTTGCGCAGCGCATTGCGACTACCTTCCAGGAAGCAGATGGCCGAGTATCGCGGCTGGGCGGGCGAATTCATAGTCGTTCCTGATCGCTGCCGTCCGTACCGATTTCGCCCGCTTCGGAGACGACTCGCTTCAGCGTGCCAAGGGAGTGCGGGCGGTCAGAGGTTTGATCAGTTATTCGCTTGCACAGCGTTGGCCGGCACCGGCATCGTCACCTGGACACGTTTGCCGTTGCGCACGACACTTAGGTAGATAACCTCACCCGGCTGAAGGTCGCGCATCTGATCCTGGAAGTCGAGAAAGTTCATCACCCGCGTGCCGTCGACGCCGATGATCATGTCGTAGCTTTCACCAAGGTGCGTGGAGCCAAGCACCGGTACCAGCAGAACGGCCAATTGTCCTCCCGGAACCATCCAAAGAACTAACGCGCCCGCCGTCGCCACACCGATGAGCGCGTCATGGACGCCGTGACTGTAGGCGTGCAAGCCGACCGCCGCGGCCGGGCTGTTTTTTTCGACCGCCGTAATCAGCAAGCCGTCAGCCCTCTCGCCGGAATTGAGCGTGCGCCGCGCCTCGCGCAATTGCATTCCGAATGCAGTCGAAAGCTCGCCTTCGCTCTCGAACTGCTCGCTCTCGTCTTCCCGATACCGCGCGATATCGCTGCTCTCGTCGGATGACTGCGATTCGAGCGCAGGGCTCGTTGGCTGCTGCTGCGACGCGCCGGCAGAATTGACGGGCGGAATCTCCACGGTGCCGGCCTGCGCGCCATCCAGATCGGGCGGTGTCGCAGCACCAGCGATCGTCGCGTGATCGGCAGATGGCTCGGTTGCCGTGAGCGGGGGCAAAGGTGCACGGCCTTCCGTGATCGGTGCCTCACCGCAGGATCGCGCGATTGGCGCCGACGCGGCGGCAGATGCGGCAGCTTCCTTCCACGTCTCAGACGCCGTTGTTTCGGCGTTCGACTCCGCAGCAGCGAGCGCGCTCGCGAACAGAACGAGCAACATCGCGCCAAACGATGCACCTAGAGCGTGATGTCCCCGCCCTTTGCTGGTTAACACTCCAGCGCTTTTCATGCTCCACCACGCGGCCCTCTCGCCTGAGCTTTAGCAGATTAGAGCGACCGAGCTTGCAGCTAATGTCCAAGTATCGCGACTGCGGGCTAATTCATAGACGCGAACCTTGACGGCGAACCAAAGCGCTCAGAGAACTGATCGTGATAGAGACGAGACGATGCTCGAACCCGACTTCTAGCCCGCTCACTTGCCTTTGGCGTGGCGGAGTCATAGCAAGTAGCGAGCTACGCATTTCGCTAAATGAGGAGGACATCCGATGGCATCTCTCATCAGGCAAGGTGGCTATCGTCACCTGACGCAGGTAGGCGCAAAAGGCACCGGTGCGGATGCTGCTCGCGAAGTGCTCGGACAACTTCTCATCACATCAGCCTAGCCGCGTCCCCGGCTTACCGGCCGGACCCCCGCTTACTCCGAGCGCGCAGTGGCGCGTCGTGCGCAGGCACCGGTAGGCAGATCGATTACGCCAAAGCCTATACTTCGCCACTGTTCATGACCTTCACCGGCACAACCACAGGTGGGCAATTGCGCTCTTTCTTCGTCGAAATGAGGAGGGGCTCGGGCGGCGATCCGCTCGGCCAGACAGGGAGAGTCGTGAGTCATCTGAAGAGAGTTTTCTCGCACGATAGGGAGGACCGCTTTTACCTGAGTGGCGGCAACACGATTGGGTCGGGGAGTTGCGACGCGGGCCAGGGCCGGTTGTACTTCGCCGCAATATCGGAGACGACACGCTCCCAGCGCTCCTTCCCGAAGCTCTTGTAGGTCTGGAACGGATTGACGTATTCGCGCATGCGGAAAGCCTGACC
Organism: uncultured delta proteobacterium; assembly: GCA_963850125.1. Lineage (GTDB taxonomy): Bacteria > Desulfobacterota > Binatia > Binatales > Binataceae > Binatus. Next base: position 15,286 of record CAWKKB010000013.1, read on the forward strand.
GTTTATGATGGTGATCAGGGTGAAATAGCGCTGCGTGTAGCGGCCGCCGTCCACAGTATCGCCACCGCCTGATGATTCTACGATGGCGGTATCCGGATCGGCTGTGGGATACACCGCTGCCGGCGTTGTGCTGAAGCGCGGAACCACGCTCAGCAGAAATTCCATAAAACGGCTCACGGCCTCGTATCCGATCAGCGTCACCGGGATCTCGAACGTCGGTCCCTCCCAGATGGCGTCCTGGTGCAGGGCATCGAGCCAGATTGCGCGCTGTTTTTCCAGGGTGGTGATCTTGCCGCCGAAGGCGTCACCGAGATTCTTCCGGGCCATGGGCTGTCTCCTATGCGTCTTACTACGTTCGTTAGATACGAAGTATCGGGAATCCATATCGGCTGATGTCTTGAGGCGCAGATTCGTCGGCTCCGAGATTTCCGGAAATCGAGAGGTTGCCCTTCAACGCTTCCGAGAGTTTGGTCTTCCCGTAGTACGGATGCTCGTTCAGTTTGAATTGCAGGCAGCGTTCGCCCGCGAAAACCGATCGCATTCTCGGAATGTCGAAATCGAAGTTCGATCCCACCAGAGGCGATGCAAACGCAGAATCTCATCACGATCACTTTCTGCAGCCATGACTCTACCTCTTGCGCATGGCATCACTATCGACACCATGTCAATAACGCCCAACGCTACCATTATGTGATTGACGGACCTTATGCCGGACTATGGCCTGAATTGCAGCGCTCGTGGCACCAGCAAGGCGGGTTGCGTGACAATGCGATAAGCATTCTCCACCCATTCGCACACCCAACGCCGGGTGCCGCGCGGGTCGATCATTTCCTCCATCTGGAACCGATTGAGCGGCCCTATGGGTCCCCGCGCGCTTTCGATACGCGCATTGATCTCGGCTCGCAGTGCTGCAGGATCGGTGGCCTCGGCAAGCTGGCGTTTGTAAGCGGCCTCAATACCGCCTTCGGGCGGGATGCCGCCGACGTCAGCCGCGGGCCACGCGACGCGCGCACTGGCGCCGCTGCGCGGCGTTGCAAAGTTATTGCCGGCGACGCCAAAGCTGCGGCGCATAATGACAGTGAAGATCGGAACTGCTACCTGCGCGAACGCAATCATCCACTCGCCACCCTTGCGAATGGTGCCGGCTATTTCGTGCTCGAGGCCCACCGCGAACCCCGGATTATCGATCAGGTTAAGCAGGGGAAGATGGAACAAGTCGCATAGGTCGAGGTGACGCTTGAGCTTGTCGCAGCCGTCGGCCGTGAGAGCGCCGCCATTGGCGTGCCGAGAGTCAGATGCGACGACGCCCATGGGATGGCCATTGAAGCGTACGAAGCCAACGATCTGGTCGGTACCCCACAGCGGCCCGATCTCAAAGAACGAGCCTTGGTCCGCCATCAACCGGATAGCTCGGCGCATGTCGAAGGTCGTGGTGCGCTTGCGGGGAACAATCGTAAACAGCTCTTCTTCCCGACGGTCAATTGGATCAGCGGGGTTTGGCGCATGGAGCGGCGGCGCTTCGTAGACACTCGAGGGTAGGTAGGAGAGGAACCGCTTCGTCATCGAAGTTGCCTCTTCCTCCGATTCCGCGAGATTGTCGACCGAACCGTTCCGGCAATGAATTTGCCAGCCGCCCAATTCCTCCTTCGTGATGTCGTAGCCCATTGCGTGCTTAACCACCGGCGGTCCCGCCACGAACAGCTGCGCGATGTCGCGCACCATGACCGAGAAATGACCGAGCACAGCCTTGGCAGCACCGATGCCCACTACGCTGCCGAGCAGCAGATTGAGCACCGGCACCTGACTAAGCTGCGCGACGTACATGGTGCTGCCGAGATGGCCCGGCAGAAACGAACCACCTTCGCCAGACACCCGGGGCCGGCCAGCGACTATTGCGCCCGAGCTTTCCTGCGCGCTGCTCTCGCCGGCCTTCTGCTGTTTGGGCACCATGGCTGCGATGCTGCCGCCGCCTGACGAACCGTCCAGCAATCGGATCGACGGGCACCGAAGGTCGATCGACAACCGATCGAGATGCGCGCTCTTTCCGCCAATTGCGCCGTCGGCATGACCACCGCGCGAGGTAAAATCATCGGCGCACACCACGACCGTCCGGCGGTCGATCTTGCCCCAGCCACCGATATGGTTGGCGGGCGTGAAGCCCGCGACCCGTCCATCCTCGTCGTAGTCCGCGAAGCCGGCGAGGCTGCCGACTTCGCGAAAGCTGCCGGCATCGAGCAGGAGTTTGATTCGCTCCCGACAGGTCAGCTTGCCGCGAGAGCGCTGGCGGACCACGCCCGGATCGGTCGAACCCGGCGCGAAGCGGTTATGGGCGATCGCCTGCAACGTCTCCACGTCGGCGAGCATCGGCGCCCAGGTGTCGTCGCCATAGCGACGTGGCGAGGCTGCGTCACCGTCGCGCTTAGCCGGAGCGATCGTGGCGACAATCTGGCCGGCCGCGACGATGGCGCCGATCTCGGCGGGCCTGATCGCGGTCACGACGCCGGCACAGGGTGCGCTGATCGCGGTTTCCATTTTCATGGCGCTGATGATCATCAGCGTCGCACCGGCCTCAACCGTAGCGCCGGCCTCCACCGGGAGCTCGATGATCGCGCCCTCCATCGGGCTTTCGACCCCTTCCTCGCCGCTCGGCACGGCCAAGCTGACCGATGCGGGCCGCGCACCCGAAAGCGAGAGCGCGTTCTTGCCGCCGCGGAGCGCCGTCGCCTGCTGTTCGAGCAGCGCCACTGAGCCCGAGGCGGAGGTCTCCGCACCAGTCGGCGCGGCGAGCTCGGGATACTCGGAGAAAAAGCTGGTCCGCGCGTCGCCCGCTCGTACCGCCGGATGCGAGAGGACTGCGCGCAGTTGTCGAAGATTGGTCGGCAGGCCGGCGATGTGGAACTCATCCAGCGCGCGCAACGTGTGGTCGAGCGCCGACTCGAACGAATGCGTCGAGTTCGACTGGCAGATCAACTTGGCGAACATCGGATCAAATTGCGGCGGCGGCGCGTAGCCGAGATATGCGCAAGAATCGACCCGCACTCCGGGACCCGTCGGCTCCTTGTACGCGGTCAGCACGCCGGGCCCGACCGCGACGATGCGAGCTTGTACGGCAAAACCGCGCGGTGCTTCGACGGCTGCTTGATCGGGTATCCCGAGAGCTTTCAGCGACTCGCCCGCCGCGATGCGGAATTGGGCCTCGACCAGGTCGATGCCGGTAACCTGCTCGGTCACGGTGTGCTCAACCTGGATGCGGGGATTGCACTCGATGAAAAAGTGTTCGCCGCGCTCCGGGTTGATCAGGAACTCGATCGTCCCGGCGTTCACAAAGCAGGCCGCGCGCGCGAGGCGAATCGCGTCTTCCAGAAGGCGTCGCCGAAGGCCAGCCTCCAGCCCCGGAGCCGGCGCGATCTCGACAACCTTCTGATTTCGAAGCTGGACCGAGCAATCGCGTTCGTAGAGATGAACGGTGCCGCCGTGGCTGTCGGCCAGGATTTGCACCTCGATGTGCCGTGGCCGCGCAACCAGCTTCTCGACAAACACTGAGTCGTCGCCGAACGCCGCCAGAGCTTCGCTGCGGCATCGGGCGAGCGCCGCTGACATTTCGTCGGCGCTTGCGACGACGCGCATGCCTCGCCCGCCACCGCCCCCTGCCGCTTTCAGCATGACCGGATAGCCAATCGTCTTGCTGATCGCCAGGGCATCCTCGACACTCGTCAAGGCCTTGGAACTGCCCGGAATGATCGGAATGTCGAGTGAGCGGGCAAGATCGCGCGCTTTGGTCTTGTCGCCGAACAGCGCCAGCGTCTCGGGACGCGGCCCGACGAAGGCGATACCCTCTTCAAGGCAACGCTTGGCGAAAGTGGTATTCTCGGACAGGAAGCCGTAGCCGGGATGTACGCTGTCGCAGCGAATGGCCTTGGCGGCCTGGATCAGCGCTTCGATGTCGAGATAGGCGCGCACGGGATCGCTCGACGGCCCGCGCGTGCTGCCAATCTCGCGCGACTCGGTGGTGACGCGGATATGGAGCGAGAGCGCGTCAGCCGGGGCATATACACTGACCGACGCTACCCCGAGCGCCGACGCCGCGCGCGCGATGCGGATCGCGATTTCACCTCGGTTGGCAATCAATACTCGCTTGAACAAGCTAATTCCCCAACAGCACTTTCAGAGGATGGCTTTAGCTACTCTTCGTTCTCACGCAGGGCATGATTGAGGAGACGAATACCCTCTGCACTCGCATAGTTGCAAGCTGACCCGCATGCAGCGCGAGCACGCTCGTGCTCTTCTAAAGATGGTCGAACCGGATCAGGGCGTCTGCGGCTCTAACCTGTGCATGAAGACGCAATCAGACCGTGATATTAAACCTATGAAACGCGCGGCGCTTGTCGCGACCAGGAGGCACCGATGAAAAGCTATGGCGTAACACTTCGTGCCACAGTTCCGGACGTATCCGAATTGGTTCAACTCGCGCGCGAGACCGAGGATGCCGGGTTCAGTGGCGTCTACATTCCCGAGGCCGTGAACGACGCGCTGATGTGCTCGCTCGCCGTCGCCAACGCGACCAAGCGGATCGCCATCGCGACCTGGATCGTAAACATCTATCTGCGCGAGCCCGGCCTATGCGCGATCGCGGCCGCGATGGTACAGGAGGCTGCGCAAGGACGCTTCATCCTGGGCCTCGGGACGAGTCATCGTCCTGCGCTCGAAGCGCGCGGCATCGAGATGGGCAACGCGCGCGACCGCTTGCGCCATGATACTGAAATCATCGGCAAAGCTTTTCGCGGCGAGCTCGAAATGTTCGGAAGAAAGCTCCCCGCACCCAGCCATCCGATTCCGATCTACTTCGCGGCGCTGGCGCTCGAGACCGCAAAGCTCGGCGGTGAGATGGCCGACGGCCTGATGCTCTACATGTGCCCGCCCGAGCGGATGAAGAAATCGATCGACGCGGCGAACCAGGTGGCAAAGGAGAAGGGCCGCGCCCCCGGCAGCCTCACGATGACCTGCGGTGTGCCGGTCTTTCTACATGATGATTTAGAAACCGCTTACGAGGCGGCGCGGCGCGGGCTCGCATTCTACGGCGCGCTGCCGTTCTACAATCGCATCATGGCGAAGAGCGGATTTGCCGATGCGGCGGGGCGCATCATGGAGGCCTCGAAGCGCCGCGACCCGAGCGGGATGGCGGCCGCTGTCACCAAGGAGCTCGCTGATGCGGTCGCACTGATTGGCCCACCGTCGCGATGCATCGAACGATTGGCTGCTTATCGTGAGCAAGGTGGCGATGTTTACATCCTCGTGCCGAATGCGGTCAGTGAGGATTACGCGACCGCGGTCCGCAAAACTCATAAGGCATTCGCGAAACTGAACTGGACGAGCGGCTCTCGCCCAGCTGGGTAGAGTTTCTGCGGAGTATATAATCCGCCCCGTGTTGCGCCTGGGCCGCAGCAGGAATGAGAAGTTTGCGATTGTCCCTAAGCTTGTTGAGCCAGCCTGCGACGTACGCGGCCTGGGAATCACCGTGTTAGAAATGCCAGCCTCGACGCTATATTTTGGCTACTCTTCCAAGCCGCTCGCCGCATGGCAGTGGTTCCTTCGGTTGGCGTTCTGGGCGCCTTTCGATACCGATCAAGCGGGAACCCAACTTGGTCCTGAATTGGTACGGACTAGCACCGAGTCAGGGCGCAAGAATAGGCGCAGGGGCGCGACCCCGTGCGCGCAGTCGCGTGTAAGAAACGTACTCATGCCGCTAACGCCGTCGCCCGCACGGCCTCCAGCGCTTGCATGAGTTCATCGAGTTGCGCCGGATTAAACAGAACCTCAGGCCCACGTGGCGTGAGATCCGGAAACGGGGACTCGTACAGAGCACGTGGTTCGACTATGCCGTCTTCCGTCAAGTGATCGACGATCAGATTGATGAATTCGACCTGATTGGCGGATAGAACCTTACCCACCATGAAGCCAGACATGGCGTCCTTGGCTGCACTGCGATCGAGTCCTACGAGTGAACGAACAAATAGCCCGAGTCCCTGCGACTCCTCCGCGGCACGACGAATGTCTTCGGGTCCGCCCAAACCACTCTCGGCGAGCATTCTTTCAAGTTAACGGAGATCGCTGTCCGTCAACGGTCTGTTCATGCGCAGCTTGTGAATAGCAATATGATCAAGATGCTCGCGGAGGAAGGCGCGCACCTTGGCGCGGAATTTGACCGAGTCGGTTCCGATAGCAACGCCGGGCAGTTCGACGTCGATCTCGGTTCCCATCAAGTCCTCGAAGTCAGTGTAGATAGGCTTGCGTCGTTGCTTCTCGATCAGCTGCAGCAAGTTTCTTAGTCGCCGGCGGAGAAGTTCGAGCATCGGGATGGTAACATCTTGCCACCACTCGTCGTTCTGGACGTCCTGGATGAGCACCATCTGCGCCGAAATCATCGGGATGGTGGACTTCTCTTCCAGAAGCCCCGCGAGTTCCTTGATCCGATCACGCGGTGAAAGCCGGGTTCTGACCGCAGCAGCGCCAGCTGGAGGCGTAGGACCAGCAGATCGAATCGCTTCGCATCTTCGTTCTCTGGGTCGAGTTCCGCGGGAAGGCCCGCTACTTCTTTCGAAAGCTCGGACAGCGCTTCGGTCGCTAGTTTTGTCCACGCCTCTGGTTTCGAATACTTCTCGACTAAGCGTCGACGCGGCCGAACCACGAAGTTGTCGAGGTTCATCGCGGCGACCTGGTGCTGAAGCGAATCGGCGGTGGCCTGACGTACCTCGGCATCGGTCGCAGGGTCGCCAGAATCGGGCGTAGGCTCATTGTGGGCGCCTTCTTCCAGCGCTGGCCGCCGGTCAAGTGTTGCGATCAGTTCTAATCGCGCATTGAACAGCCGCTTGTTGAGCGACTCCGCCAAAGAGCCTTCCGTGGTAGCAATTTCCTGACTGAAGTATTCGAGGTTCTGGCAGTAGTCGAAGAGAAAGAAGTATTCCTTGTGTTTACCTGGCTCGAAGAGGTCGGTGCAGAGTCGAGTGCCCCGGCCGACCATTTGCCAGAATTTAGTCTTCGAGCGCACTAGCTTGAAAAAAACAAGGTTCACTACCTCCGGGATATCGATTCCGGTATCTAGCATGTCCACTGAGACGGCGATGTGAGGCGCCTTCTCCTTGTTCGAGAAGCTGTCGATCAGGCTCTGCGCGTACTCGGTCTTGAACGTAATGACGCGCCCGAACTCCCCGCGGTAGTGCGGGTAGTTAGAATTGAAACGTTCGGCGATGAAATCGGCATGCGGCTGGTTCTTGGCGAAGATGATTGTCTTGCCGAGCCGATCGCCACCCGCCACAGTGAGGCCCCGCGTCATCAGGTGCTCCAGCACCTTATCCACGGTGTCCTTGTTGAACAGCCACTTGTTGACCGCCTCGGCCTCTACGCGGTCCGGCACGCCTCCCTCTTCATCCCACTCAAGAGCGTCCCACTGGTCCTTGTCCTCCTCGGACAATTCGTCGTACTTGATTCCTTCGCGCTGGAACTTGAGCGGTACCGACACAGCCTTTGGCGGAACGAGGAAACCATCCCGCACCGCTTCCTCCAGCGAGTAGGCGTCGGTAGGCACGCCGTCTTCGAGATCAAACAGGCTGTAAGTGTTGCGGTCCACCTCGTCCTTGGGCGTGGCCGTTAGACCGACCAGCAGCGAGTCGAAGTAGTCAAAGATCGAGCGATACTTCTGGAACACCGAACGGTGTGCTTCGTCGATGACTACTAGATCAAAGTGACCGACCCCGAAGCGCCGCTGGCCATCGCCGGTCTCGTCGATGAGCCCCATCATCGTCGGGTAAGTCGAAACAAAGACACGTCCCTCGGCGTTCTTTTCGGTTACTAGGTTTACGGGCGAAGCGTCGGGCAGGTGACGTTTGAAGGCGTTCACCGCCTAGTTTACCAACGCTACCCCGATCAGCGAGGAACAAAACACGCTTCGCCCAATTGCAGCGCATCAACAGGTCGCAGAGGGCGATCACGGTTCGCGTCTTGCCGGCGCCGGTGGCCATGACGAGCAGCGCTTTGCGGTCGTGGTCGCGCTCGAAGCTCTCGGCGATGCGACGGATCGCGCGGGTTTGGTAGTAGCGCTCGACGATCGCCGAGTCGATGGGCGCCTCTGCCAACAAGCGGCGCGTCGCGCGACGCTGGATCAGAAGTTCGAGCTCCGCCTTCTTGTAGAAACCCTGCACGCGGCGCGGCGGGTACCAGGTATCGTCCCAAAGCCAGTGTTCATAGCCATTGGAGTAAAAGATGAGCGGGCGCTGCCCGAACTGGCGCTCTAAGCAGTCTGCGTAGAGCTTTGCCTGCTGTTGGCCGACACGCGGATCTCGCCGAGTGCGTTTGGCCTCGACGACTCCCAGGGGCTTGGTGTCGTCACCCCAGAGCACGTAGTCCACGTACCCCGTACCCTCCGCGTTGGGCTCCATCGCACTCTCGAAATATACGAGTTGATGGATCCGGCGGCGGATTTCTACGGCAACTTCGCCCGCTTGGCGCGGAAGTTGGAGCGTCGCGAGAAACGACGCCAAAGGATGTACAACCTGCTCAATCGAGTTCTTCATTGGAGATCGTAGGACTCCAAGGCGAATGTCATCCTTTAGGTTCCTTCTCGATCGCGACGTTCAAGCGGCGAAAGACTGCTTTCCACGAAAGCGAGTAATCACGGCAGCGGAGTCCGGCCTAGCTGACGACGCTTCAGATTCGGCTGTCGTCCGGCGGGCCTTTGAAATCGACGCAATCATCGTAACGGCCAACGGCGACGATTTTCTCCGAGAGGTTATCAAGTTTCAGAGAAAGACGAAGGGCGCGGCCGACGGCTGTCGGGAGATGCAGGGCTTGGTGGTACTTTCAAGCGGAATCGAAGTTCAACGGCGGCAGATCGCGCGCGCCCTCGACCGAATGTTTTTCGACGACCGAAGAATAGATTGGGCGGACGTGTGGAATAAAAACTTCTATGTTCGGCTGAAAGATGGCGGCCGCGCGGACGTTAGGTTGCTGCCACGGTGTCTTTATTGTGAGCGGCTCACGAAAAGGGCCTGAAAAAGCGCCTTCACTTTCAAATTTAGTTTCTGCTGCCTCAGTGGCTCAATAGCCAGTCGCGACGGTCATGAATTTCGAGGCCGCGCGTCCGCTCGCGCGCAATTACTACTGGGCGTGGCGGTCGCAAAGCTCTATTGGCGAACCGGTCGGCCGGAGGCGTCAATCTTGCGAAGGACTATCGTCGCGCGACTCTTGGCGCACCGCGGCGCTCGGCAGGGGAGTAATCGAACGCTACTGAAAAAAAGCTTCCGGGCGGAATTCGCTGATGGAATCGTGCGACGAACGGTCCAAGTCGGGACCAAGTCGCTAAATTCCCCTTGAATCACCTACTCGATTCAAGGCGCAGCGGATGGCAAGTTCAGCGAGGTTGGTCATACCGTTCGCCGAGGCGCGCCAGATTCCAATCCGATTAGGTAAAGGTGGTCGTGCATATCGATAGGAGAATCAGCAACGGCACGAGCGGTATGCCCACATGCCCCGCATCCAGTCGATCAACGGCTACGACGGTTTCTTGACCCTGGTTCATTGAGAGACACCGCGCTGTTGGTGCATTATTGTGTCCGCAAGTGATACGGGCGAGATGATGATGGAAAAATCTGGCGGCAATGGTTTTTCGGTCGGCCTCGGGCTTACCAACGAGTGCAATCTCGCCTGTGCTCATTGCTATCGCGATATAGGTCGAACCGATCGTTTGTCGCTCGATGACGTTCGGCGCGTTTGTGAAAATGTGCCGGTTCGATCGGTGAACCTTGGGACCGGTGAGAATGGACTTCATCCGGAGTTTCACGCGATCCTGCAGTATTTGCGCGACCGCGGCACCACGATAGCGCTGACTTCAAACGGCTACTCGGCGGCGGTCCTGAGCGATGATGAGCTGTGCTCTTTCGCTGATCTCGAGTTTTCCCTGGACTTCGCGACCGAGCGTGAGCAAGATTCCTGGCGCGGTTCAGGGAACTGGCGGCTGGTGCTCGATCAGACGGCGCGGGTTCTGGGACTGGGAGTCTCGGTCACGATCATCGCCGTTATGATGCGCACCAACTATGACAAGCTCCCCGAGATCGGGGCGCTTGCTGCCCGGCAGGGGGCAAATTTCCGGGTAAATGTCTATCAGCCGGTTAAAACGGATGCCTTCTCACTCGATTATGAGCAGTTCTGGACTGGCTTTCAAAAGCTGCTGGAATCCTGTCCACTAGCTGTATGCAATGAACCTATCGTGCGCGCGATTCTTGGATTCGACGCTGTATCGGGCGGATGCGGAAAGGGCACTATCCGCGTCACGCCGAAGGGCGAGGTGCTCCCCTGCGTCTATTGGCCGAAACGGAATGTTGGGCTGGCCGAACTTGAAAAATGGGGAGCCGCGATCGTCGACTCGCCGGCTTTTCGCGAGCTGGATCACGTTCCGCGGTTCTGCGGTAATTGTCGTTTCGTCGAATCGTGCCGCGGCGGCTGTCCGAGTCGCCGGTTGCTGCGGGGAGGATTAGACCTGCCTGATGAGTTTTGCCCGTTCGCGGCGGGAAAGCCTCTGCCTTCGTTCGCCAGCCACACCGGGAGCTTGCGACAATTCCCGAAAGCTGGAAGCGCTTGTACGACAGTGTTCGGTGCGCAAGACCATAAGGAGCCCAAGGGTTGAACGAATCCAAACTACCCGCCCTCGATGCGGCCCTCACACTCGTAATACTCAGGGTTACACTCGGCGCATTGTTCGTGTCGACGTTCTTCGAGAACCTTGGGAAAGAACTATACAGCGCCAAAGGATATGCGGGATTGATCCGCTATTACATTCAATACGGTCACGCGCCGGCAGTTTGGAAGCAGGTGGAGGGATTTGTGGCCGCCAACAGCGCGATAGCTGGTCCTGGGCAGGCGGTTCTTGAATTGAGCCTCGGACTCTTCCTAATCCTGGGTTTCTTCTCCCGGCTTGCCGCGCTGGTCGCTTTCGCATTTCTGACCGGGCTGTGGGTCTCAGAACGGGGACTCGGCTGGATATGGGAGCTGCTGATTCCAATGGTTGTAGCTCTGACGCTCGCTCTCGGACCTTCGGGCAAGCGCGCTGCCATCGACGCCGTGCTCGCGCGGCGCTGGCCGCAGCTCCCAGTCTGAACCTGTGCGCGTCTCGGTAGTCATTCCGACGTACAATGAGGCGCAGTCCATCGGCCTGGTCCTGGCCGATATCCCGATGGGAATGGTCGAACAAGTGCTGGTCGTCGACAGTGATTCAACCGACGGAACAGCACAGATTGCGCGCCAAATGGGCGCCGAGGTTCTGCATGAGCCGCGGCGTGGCTATGGTCGTGCCTGTCTCACCGGCCTTGCTGCGGTCAATGCTCCAGACGTGGTTGTGTTCCTGGACGGGGACTACAGTGACCGGCCGGCAGAGATGTCGCGTCTGCTGGACCCGCTGCGGCAAGGCGAGGCGGATATCGTCATCGGCTCGCGGCTGGCGGGCGAGCGGATGGCAGGGTCTATGCCTTGGCATGCCGTGGTCGGCAATCGTCTCGCGGCACGCCTGATCGCTTTTTTCAACGAAGTCCGCCTCACCGATCTCGGTCCGTTCCGAGCAGCACGCTATCAAGCGCTGATTGCGCTCGGGCTACGGGAATCCACATATGGATGGCCGGTCGAGATGATCGTGAAGGGCGCGCGGCGGGGACTTCGAATTACCGAAGTGCCGGTAAGTTATCATCCTCGCATCGGCTCGTCGAAGATAAGCGGCACCTTCCTAGGCAGCATTGGCGCGGCCTGGGGTATCCTCGGCGCCATCTTGAAGTATCAGCTCTTCGACACCGCCTCGACGCGCGAGGGCAACGTTTGAAACGGGCGCGTTCAGAGATTGGTGAACGCGCTCTGATCATAATGGCGAAGGCTGCGCGCGTGGGCCAGGTAAAAACCCGACTTGCCGCCAGCCTGCCTGCTGAAGCCGTCGTTGAGCTCTATAGATGTATGATTGAAGATACTCTCGATCTCGCTCGCTCCGTCTCGACCGACGCACTTGCCATTGTCAGCCCGACTTCAGATGTCGCCGATCTCGCCAGTTGGCTGCCGGCGATCGAAATCGTCGGACAACAGGGCGAAGGTCTTGCCGCCGGCCTCGTCTCGGCCTTCCGAATCTTCATCGACAGGGGATACCGTCGTGTGGTCGCTCTCGATGGCGATAGCCCTCAACTGCCGCCGGAGACACTCGATAAGGCTTTCCGGCTCCTCGACGGAGCCGACGTGGTGGTGGGTCCGACTACTGACGGTGGCTACTACCTCGTAGGTAGTACGACTGTGCAAGCCGAGTTGTTTGAAACGCAACCGATGGGAACTGGGACAGCGCTTGATTCGTTGATGGCAACTGCGCAAGGCCTGGGTCTCCGGGTGGCACTCACCGAAACTGGTTATGACGTAGATGAGGCTGAGGATCTGGCGCGTTTGGCCCGCGAGCTCCGTCTATATCCGCACCGCGCCCGCCGGACGGCCGCGTGGCTCGCCCATCGGCCGGAGCTCGGCGGGTGCTGAAGGACGAGAGTGTAGCGCCAGCCAAGTTCCTCGGCTGGGGACTGGTCATCGCAGCCTGCATGCTCGGGGTTTTCTTCTTCGATTCAAGAACACACGCGCGCGTATTCGTCACATGCACTGCGTTGTCAGCGATCGCATATCTGCGAACCGTATGGCTCCTTGGCCGGTTTGCAGGGGGAAGCAATCGAGGACTTGCGCTATGTCTTGTGCTCGCAGCGGCATGGCGAGTTGCCCTTCTGCTCAGTCCGCCAACCCTTTCAACCGATGTCTATAGGTATGTATGGGATGGCAGAATCCAGCGGCTTGGCTACGATCCTTACCTAGTTGTGCCAAGTAACATCGCTCTCAGGCATTTGCACACGGCTGAGACTCTGCTGATGAACCATCCTGATTTCCCGACGCCGTATCCGGCCGTTGCAGAACTTTTTTTTCGCGCCGTCGCGACGGTGGATGACTCAGCGCGCGCGATGAAATCGGCAGCCTTTCTCTGCGATGGTGCCTTAGTCGCCGTTCTCCTTTGGTGGCTGTCCGCATCCCATCGAAGCCGGTGGTGGGTGCTCGCGTATGCGTGGAATCCGCTAGTCGCACTGGAGGGCGCCGGAAACGGACATGTAGATCTCTTAGGCGCGCTATGTCTTGTTCTCACCGCTGCTTTGCTGGCACGGGGAAGGCGCACAGTTTCTGCTGTTGCGTTCGCGCTCGCGACCGGGGTCAAATTTCTTCCGGTCCCTTTGGCGCCCCTCTTCTGGCGTCGCATCCATCTTCGTGACGCGGCGTTAGGCGTCGGAATCCTCGCCGCGCTCTACATTCCATTTCTGGGACACGGCCAGTTGCCGCTCGGCTCGCTGGGAGGCTACCTGGCGCGTTGGCGCACCAACGCGCCGGTTTATACAGCGCTCGAGTGGGTCTTTCCGACGAAGGGCCTGATCGGTGTTCCAGTCGCTCTCGGATTTGCGGTCGCGCTCTGGACGCGTTGGCATTTGGCCCTCGACTCACCGGAGGCCTGGGCCTGGCCTATGGCAACGACGCTGCTCTTCGCGCCGGCGATTTTTCCGTGGTACCTCGTTTGGGTTACCCCGTTCCTTTTAACTCCACGCACTTTGCCGCTGGCGGTCTGGACCGTGAGCTCGCTTGCAGTCTACTGGCCGCTTCCCGTCTGGGCGACAATGGTAATTGAGTACGGCTCCGTTCTAGGCGTAGCCGGGTGGATGTGGGCGCAATCAGCGAGAGCGCGCCGCGTGACGAGTTCCCTCACCGGCTGACGCATCGCGTCAATGGTGCGCCGGACCAACTCGCCATCGACATCCGAGGCCGCCCGCTCCTATTGCGCGTCTATCCACGTGTCCGACCCCACTAGCTTGACGCCCACATTCGAAAAGAAAAGATGCAGCGGCTTGCCGTCCGCCGTCCCGCGATGCTCGGTCGAAAAAATTAGAGGGCCAACTTTCTTGTAATCCGCCCAGGTCACTGTAACGAGAGCTGGCACTGGGCTTTTCGGGGACCCCCGATGATAGACCATTTGTTTGAATAGGTTGTCAGACCCGACGTACAGATCCCAGGTATCTCCGGGCGTGTAGCCACCGTTCGGATATTTGAACGTCACCAGCTTCGCCGAACCATTCCCCAGCGGCAGTTTTTGCATGCCCATGTCTTGCACCTTAACGCCTGAGGAATCCCAGTAAAGATGGAACGGGAGGAACGCCCAATAATTGTCGTTTACGAAAAACCAGTCAATTTTGTCCTTCCTGATGGGAGAATCGGCGGCGAGCTTGGATGGAACAAAGGTAACTTTCACCGGCTTGCCGTCCTTATCTACTCCCTCGTAGGAGATTTGGCCGGTCTTGGGCTCCCAAACCCATGAACGGGTGACCGATATGGCGCCCCTTATGTTGAACGTATAGCGGATCGCTTCAACTTGATCGTACGAATCCAGGCCATAGGCCTTGGCAATCTGTTCGGCAATCGGCGAGCGCATTTGCGCCCATGAAGTTGACGTAAGGACCAGCACCCCGAAAACCAGGAAACGGATCAGCGTTAAACGGCCGAACTTTGCCATGCGGGTTCTCCTCGGTGTGGTGTTGTATAACAGCGGCTCAAAAGGATCCGCCAGTGACGACTACAATAGTGAATGTTTTCTGGGACTGATCGATTCGTCTGGACTTCATTGTTCCTCCTCAATGCGCAAAGAATCGCAGCAATTCCTACCGGGTGGCAAACTCCTTTGAGGTGGCGCGACGCATCCGCAATGTATCCAGGATCTCCATGAAAGAAACTCTGCGGGCGGTCTGCGGATGGTCGAGGCACATCCGATGAGCTGTAGATGCTCAGTCTCGCGCCGATTCTATGGGAGAGCGGAATCGGCCCCGTCGTGATGAAGCCGATCGCAGCGCCAATCGTGGGCGGAATGATCACCTCGACGATTCACGTTCTCATACTGGTGCCGGTGTTCTTCGCGATAATGAAGGAGCGTGCATTGAAGAACGGAAAGCTGTTCTGACGAAGGGGAGACACCCTGGCGCTGGGCTGATTTTCGTTGCTGGTCGCGGGTTCGAATCGAGTTCTCATTCGCGCCAAGTTCAGCCCAAGTCAAGAAATTGCCTTTTTTTTCATTGGCAGATTCCGCACGCCATGAACTGTAGATCCGGTGCGTTGTTGCGGGCTACTCGGCCGGCACTGTTCGCCACCAAGGCTCGCGGCTGTCAAGCACTACTAAGGTTTGAGGCGACGATCACGAAGGCACAGGCGAAGGCAGCGTGCAAGGCCGAGGTCACCGTACGGGTGCTGCAGGAATACGCAAGAATCGCCTTGCTGACATCGCGCAGGGCCTACGATGAGGGTGGCCGTCTGCAAAACCCTGTCGAAGATGCCCGAGGATATCCGTCGCGCGCTGGCTGGTGTCGAGATCACAGAGCTGTGCGCCGACGGCGAGCGGATTGGCCAGCTCAAGAAAGTTCGTTTCGCTCAGAAAGTGTCGGCGCTGGATTCGCTTTTTCAGGACGGCGCCGTCGCCAGCGCTGGATGGCATATCTCGCTCCACCTGGGCGAGGGCCCCGACGACCCTAAAGCCGCGATCGATTTGCAGCAGTCGGGCCGGCGCAGTTGAACGCTCAGACGACGGCTGCGCCAAAGCCCGTCACGTTGTTAGAATGGCGCCCGCACAACTATGCCGATCCTCTATTTCCTGCCGTGGTGTCGCTTAAGTGAACGTCTAGACGTGCACCCTGTGTCGTTCATTCCGTTCAATAGGAACTTTCCGCCGAGTGATTTTGATGACGCGACCGCGAGGCTGATTAAAGGTATCTCGGATGATTTCATCGCAATTGACGGGGAACCCGTTTCTGAATTCACTGTGCTGTCGTTCGAAAATACATGCTTAAGAGAGGATTTCGACGCCTCAGGACCCGCGTTTGCGGAATTTGTAGATCTCATCCGTCTGGCCAGTCTTTCATCACGCGACTACTTCGGCAGGGCGGAACCGTACAGCAACTCGACGTGCTTTGCGCTCCACAGTCGGCGAGTGGATGATGCCGGCAAATCATGGTCGCCAACGTCATTGAGAAAGGACGGTGTACCGATTTTTCTGACGGGCGTCGCCATGCGAGTGCACGTCCCAATCGAAGCCGCCACGATTCCGAGCCCTTCGATGAACGTTGAAATGTTGACTGCTCTCGCCGCTCGAAGACGGAAGGCGGTCGATTTCCCCGCTGAGTGGGCTGCATGGCAGGAGGCGATTTATTGTTTCGACCAGGCGAATACAGACGCTGAAGTCGTTGACCGTCATATGGAGTGGGTCTTAACGTCCGGCGCTATAGAAAGGGTACTGGGTGCCCGATCGAGAGCCGCCGACGTAGCTGACCGTTTTGGTCGTGCCCTTACCCCAATTGAACCTAGGATTGAATTTGATAAGAGAGTTCTCCGTGACTGGTGCTTTGAGTTTTATCGTCTCCGCGGGGACTTCGCGCATGCTAAAATAAGGTCCCGACAGGAGCGGACCTGGGCTCCTTGGATGCACGCCGTCTTCGGCGCGATCGCCTTTCCACTATTGATCAAGGTGCTATTGTCAAAAGCTGGGGAATACTCTCTCTCCCCGGTCGATTGCAGCGAAATTGCTGCCTTTGCGCGTATCCTACTCGATACGAAGCGTGTGGGTGGACCCGCCAAGAGCTGGCGCGAATATGTGAGTGAGCAAAGCTTGATGCTTGCGGCGAGAATGATCTCCGGAAGGCGAATTCTGTGAGATGTTGGGCGTAGGGGATGGCGCGGGAACCTATCGGCGCTCATCTCGGATCCCGAACGCCGAAGCCGCGCGCGAGACCCATCACAGCTTGGGCGTGTCGGTCGCGTAGCTCAATCCGCCGAATCGGCCGGCCCGCTGCGTCGATCTTACGGAGAACTATCGTCGCCCTGCGCACAGCGCATCGCGGCGCTCGGCACCGGTACGGGTAACCGCATCGCCCGATCTGACCCGCTGTCGGAACAGGATCGATTCCGAGAGAGTCGGCCCTACGCCTGTTCTATTCGCATGACCTGCTCCAAGATTTCGGCCTTGTGTGGATCGAAGAAGCTTTTGACCTCGGATTCCAAATTCATCGGATCTCGCCAAATCCGAACGCGATCGGGCGAGGTCCAAAACTGGCGAATTAGTTCGTTCGTTCGAAAGAATTCGAGGAAGGCCGAGTCCAGCAGCACGCGAAGATACGCACGCCGCGCGATCAATTCGACCTGAAGTACGCGAAGGGTGGCCAGTAGCTCAACATCGTCGGCTGTCAGTGAACGCCTGGTCCGCTGAAATGCCAGCCGCCAATCGTTTGAATGCTCGACTTGGCTGCGAAGCTCGTAGATTTCGTGGAGCAGTCGCTCGGCATCCGGCGCCTTAACGACGCCTTTGCAGCGATCGACAAACTGCTTCTGAGTCTTGCCCCGGTTTGGAGCTGTCAGCGCCTCGATTGCACGAACCAAAGCATGCAGCCTCAAATCGAGACGATGCTCCATCGTCGCCTGATCCCAATGGTCCAGTCCGCGCTGGAGCCGAGTGAATTCATCGGGATGAGCGAAAATCTTGTTTAGGGAGCCTGCTACGCTGTCCGCCGTTTCGAGGACATGATCGTCGATTGAAAGGACGCGTTCCCAAGGATGACTGGTTCTCGGGCGCATCAGCGCTGCCTCTTCTCGAAACCGCCCTGCGTCGAAAACCGTTCGGACTTCCAGCCCAGCGACATAACTCTCGAACGGATTTCCTTGAAGGAGCAAGCACGCAGGGCCGTATACGCCCGATTCTCGAGAGCAGCGACAGTCCTGTCGACCCCTTCAGACACCGCCCCGGCCTTATGTGCATCGGACGCGACGAACGCCAGCCGCGTTTTGTAAAACTTGTCGAGGCTGACGCTGCCAAGGAGTTTAGGCCAATGGTCGCCTACCGCAACAGGCGATTTGAAGTAGATGGCCGCATTTTGCAGCCGATAGGCAGAATGATTCTCTGGAGCCCCAAAGACATAAGGCCCAAGCGTCAGGCAAACGAATTCGTGATCGTCAGGGATCGCCTCGATGGAAACAGGCGGCGGCTGGCTGTCTAAAACGGGTCGCGCCACGTAGGAAATTATGCGCCGACTACCCCGGAGGCTCAACGCTCCGAGGGCGTTTCCGGCAGTTTGCGCGACTGATGCGAAACGCGATGCCCATACGAACGATCGAGCCGCTTTACTTGAGTAGATCCCTCTTCGCCGTGGTGAGCCCGACGACCGAGCCCATCAACGCCCACTGAACGCCCGAAATTTCGACGCCGTAAAGAGTCAACCGGAAACCAGACCATCTCATGAGCGCGAGACCAACGAGCGTTAGCGACACCGCAATGACTCCGATGATGCCCAGGTCCTTCGCAGTATATTGCTGCTCCTGCCTTCCGAGAAAGCAACTGACAAGGGTGGCTGATGCAATTAGGCAGATGGCACAGGCGATGAGTGCTCCGACTCCGATACCAACTGACCTGTCTAGGATGACTTGGATGCCCACGGCGATGGTGATGAATGCGTAAATGACCATCAGGTTGCGGCGATCGAAAATCACCTCTTTTAGGATATTCATATCGATACGTCGGCGACTCTACCGCCCGCCTGAAATCGTCTCCTCAACGCCGATCACTCTTTGAAAATTTCGGCACAGCGAGAAATCGTCCAGTCGCCAAAGGTGTCCGCGGTCACTATGATCACTTTGATTGTTCCTTCGGGGCTGGTCACGATTTGGAGTGCGCAATATGTGTTAAGCGATCCTCCCCCGACGGTCTGCGCCGTGTTCCCCTGAAACGTCGTTGTCGCTGGCATCGCGTATAAGTGGACCTGGGATGACCAGCCGTACGTGATGTCGCCGCTGTTCAGTACATGCTTTTGGGAAGGCATGCCGTGACTCAAGAAAAAAGAATCGACGTTTTGACCAACAAACTCTCGGTTAATTCGGTCGGTGGCACCTTGCGTGGTGGTGCAGCCGAATAGCAGAGCCGGGGACACCATCAAAGCTAAGAAGAGCGTCCGCAAGCATTTGATTGATATTTCCGATCCTCCCATTTGAGATTCGCAATTTTCGGTTCCGTTCCGGGCTTGAGACTATAGTCTGTGGCAGGTTGAGATCAAAGAAACGCAGTAGATGCTGTGATGGCCGGTCTATCGCAGCTCACAGCGTCTTTCGCCCGCGTGGTACGAAGGCACCGCGCACGGCAGGGGCTCTCGCAAGAGGCACTCGCCGAAGCCGCTGGCATCCATCACACCTACGTCGGTCTCTTGGAGCGCTGCGAGCGCAAGCCGTCCATCGACGTGGCCGAGCGAGTCGCCCGAGCCCTTGGAAAGAAGCTCTCGGCGCTCATCGCCGAAGCCGAACGCGCACGTACGGGTTGAAAGGAATGTAGTTCGGTATGAATTTCTGATTGCGGATTCCGTCCGGGCTGGCGTCACCGGACGCTGGCCCTTTTCGGCAAGCGCCGCCTCGCTGGCGCTGTAAACACCACGCCGGATAGAACCGGCCGCCGAGCAAGAGTCCGTTGCAAGAAGCTCACTTACGCCGGTCCTATCGTGCGCTTCCGCGGCAGATCGACCACGGATTTAGGCTCGCCCGCTTCTTCGCCCAAATGAAGCGTGATGTTGAGACCCGTGGATCCTTGCCCGATTTCCTGGACCGTACCGTAACCGTTTATTCTGGCTTTGTGCTCAAGCGCCCTAACTGCAACTGAGCCGCTTGGAGGCTCGCCCCGCATAATGCCTGTTACCAATCCTCGATAAATATCTTCGATTCGTTCGGTGTCGATGCGGCGCATTTGCTCGACCTCGAGCGTCGGCGCGCGGGTAATGGCGAGCGAGAACGCCTTGGCCGCTGCACGATAGGTGATGCTATAGCCGGTGGGAAACTCGATGCCATCGGGAAAAGGAACCATCGGCTGCGCCTCGCCACGGCCGATCGCAGTCAGGTGTTCTGCGATCAGTGAAAAGGAAAACCCAACCTGCTTACGACGCAGCGTTTCGGCTTCGACCCAGCGGGCGATAACGCTGCGCATGGTCAGCTTGGCGGGCGCGCGGGCGTTACGAATAGTTCCGTCTGAGTTACGCGCGGGCATCGATCAACTCCGCCTTTTTGCCCGTCAGCTTTTCCCAGCGCGCGACCGCGACGTCGACGAAGCGCGGCTCCAATTCGATCGCATAGCAGCGGCGGTCTAGCTGCTCGGCCGCGATGAGTTGCGAGCCGCTGCCGCTGAATGGCTCATAACAAAGATCTCCGGGCATCGTGTGCAAGAGCATCGGGATCGCGAACAGCCGGTTAGGTTTGCATGTCGGATGGTCCTTGCTCTCCGCTTCACTGTTCGGAATCGCCCAAACGGTGCTTGAGTAACCGCCCTCGACGCCGCGGCGCACTTCCGGTTTGTTGCCCTTGATCCAGCCGAACATACAGGGCTCGTGCTGCCACATGTAAACCGAATAGGTCAGGACCGGCCTGGTCTTCATCCAAAGGATCTGCTGGTGCATGAAGGCACCGACTTCGTTCCAGACCGCCTCGAGCATCGCTTGCCGGGCCGACGCGTGCCAACAATACCAGGCTGTGTTGGGTGCGATCGCGTGTTCGATCGCTACTCGGCAAAAGGACAGATAGAACTCGCGCCCGTTGTCACCGCCCCCGCTCTCGTTCTTGAACGCAGGGCCATCAGCTTCGTGGTACGAACTCTGACCAGTTTTTATTGCGATTAGCCTTGCCGCGGTTCGCCCTGGTAGCCGGATGGGAGCCGCCACTGTAGCCGACTGCGTAGGGCGGATCGGTTTGAAACAACTTCGCCCTTTCCGCAACCATAAGGCGCTGAACGCTTTCAGGGCGCGTAGAATCGCCACACAAGAGCCGGTGCTTACCCAGCTGCCAGATCTGGCCCAAACGCGCCACAGGGTTTGCGGGTGGCGCGGGAACCGCGTCTTCTTGGACCTCACCCTTATCGATCGTCTGCCAGGCGCTCTCGCCGGCCACACGCTCCAGCATCGCCGCGATCGCCTTGTCCTCGGTCCTCACCGTCGCGAGCAGCGCTTCGATCTGCGCCTTGTCGGCCTGGGCCATAGCCGAAATTGGATCGAACGTCAGCAGAATCTTGTCAGCTTCTTCCTCAGTGACGTCCAGCACCAGAACCGGAACTTTCGATCGAGGCGTCGTCTCGGCGCGAAGATGCCCATCGATGAGCATCAGCCGACCGTCCGGAAGCTCACGAGCCAAGAGCGCGCCAGCGTATCCGATCTCGTGCAACAAGCCCTTGAGCGCAGCGAACTGTTCCTTTGGGTGGCGGCGCCAGTTTTTCGGATTCGGAAGTAATTGCCGGGCTTCGACACGGCGAAGTTCCTTGATTCGGTCTTTAATCTCGACCATGAAAACCGCCGATCAACGTTTGAGGAGTCGGGTGTCCTCTTTCATGAATCGGTCCTCCAGAAGAGGAGCCGGTTGTGATGCGAGCTGGATTTAACGACGGTCAAATAGTCAGAGGTCACCTCGGCGATCCGGTCGCCAGCGTCCAGAACCGATGCCAAGCCTCGGGGCTCAACGCTTCCATGTGGCCAGAACGCGAAGTTCCGTAGGCGCTCGCGTCTCCAGCCGAGCGTGAGAGCCTGCGACTCGATGCGCTCAATCTCCGAGACGATAGCTGGCGGGATCTCCGCAGGCGGATTCCAACCCTCACCACTCGCAACCCGGTCAATTTCGTCCTCTTCGTGGTCGTGGAGGTCGGCCGCCTCGAGCAACTTGAGCAGCTCGGCTTTCGCGGCGCGGATGGCCGCGCGGTCTGAGTCCGTCAGCTTCGAGGCAGGCGCGACGGTAAGTTTCGGGGGATTGGGGATCAACTTAATGCCTCGGCGCTTGAAATCGGTGATCAGCGCTTGAGCGTCCATGTCAAAAATCCTCCTTCTCGACTTCGATGTCGTCGGATGGCGCGCGCGGGGGAACGCCAAAGCGGTTCGAACCGTTCGAATACTCGAACACATGTTCAGTTCCGCTCACTCTCCCAGTGGTTTGGGGACCGTTCGAATATCTGTTCGAATGACTCCCCCGTTCGAATAGTTTCTCGAGCTTTTCGACCGTCGGCAGGGGCGAACCATCCTCGGGTAGCGGCGCACCGCGAGTCAGCCGATATGCATAGCCCCTGCGAGGCTCAAGGTTTGTCAGCCAACCGCCCTTAAGCGCCCACACGACGCGATAGTGAATCGTCGATTTGCTCAAACCCAGTTCCTTGACCAGGACAGCTTCCGATACCTCCCCTTCTTCGGGGATCGCCTCGACGGTCTTGCGCACAGCGTCGGTGAGTCCGCCCGCGACGATTGATCGAAAACTTGAAAGCAGCAGGCTCCGCGCCCACTTGTAATCCGCGAGGGCTGCGACGATGGCGCCCGCAGAATTCCTGGCGCGGTGGCGCTGGTTCAGCAGGGCGATTGTTTGAGTGACAATAAGTAACTGCTTGAAGTCCCGCCGCATGCGAACTTCGCCGACTGGTACAGACTCGGCAAGAACCGATGCGAATGGCACCACTACGGCGCACTTGGGCTGTGAGGCTAGCCAGCGCTGGAAGTCAACAAATCGGTCGACAAGCTCGAGGTCCGGCGCTTGCGCTTCACCGCTCGCCACAGAAGCCTCGGCGTGCAAAATTGCGCGGGTTTGTTCTGGCGTGTCGGAAATATAACCGTTTAGAACTCGCGTCCCGAGCTGAAATTCGAGTTCCTTGACTCCTGAGGTGACCAGTCCGGTTGGTCCTTCTTTACTGATGCGGCGCGTGATGCTTCGTCCACTTTCGGGGTCTCTCTCAACTACATCGAAGTCTGTTCGAGCGTCCTCGATTATTGATCGGATCAGAGTCGCCGCATTTCCCTCGAGGTGCGATAGCGAGTCACATTCGGAAAGCACCACGATCTTGTGTTGCAGGTCGTCATCGCCGTGAATTAGCGCCTTCGGACTCATCGCCGAAAGCTTCAGCATCCCCTCTTCCGGAATCAGTCGGATTGCCGAGTTTATCGCGAAGTTCTTGCCCGCCGCGCTCTGTGCGATGACGTGGACATTTACGGGTTTGGCGGTGAGTCGCGAACTAGCGGCGACGTAAAGCAGGACCACCGGATTGGGGTCGCCAGCATACCCGAACTTGACGATGGCACGACGAACCTCCGCAAGGACGTCCTCCGCCTCGATAATGGGCTTGGCGGACTGTTCGAGCTCTTCAGGGGTTCGAACACCCGAGTCATTCGAACACCCATTCGAACGCTCCGAAGCCACTCTCCCCGTTGGGGAACCTCTATGGGCGTTAGAATGTTCGAGGCGTTTCCGCGCTTTCTCCACTGCTTCGTTGAGTGTTTTCTCCCTTACGCCCTTCATTTTTTTAAGCAATTCCGAACGTTGGCGGTCGTACTGGAACGGCGTCAACCTTGCCGCCGCTTTGACCGTTGCGTCGTCGGTGGCGAGCACGGTCTCTGCCGTCTCTATCGCCTCCGTGATTTTCTCCGATTCGGCACCCATCATTCCGCACTCCGCAGGTAGTCATTGAAATCTTTGCCGCACTCGGGCCTCGCGATCCGCACGTGCCGACCTTCGCGAACGAATCGCTGGGCGGCCTTCTTTGTAGCGCGCTCGCCCGCCCTGTCCCCGTCGGCCGCGATGATGATTTCACGCGTGATGTCCGGTAATTCGATGTTGACAAGATTTGAAGTTCCGAGAGCGGCCCATACAGGCAACCCGGTCGCCTGAAGTACGCTGAGTCCGGTCTCGATGCCCTCACAGAAGACAAGCGTCTCACCGGCTACCGCGAGACGAACCGCGCCGCCTTTGATTGGACCTAACGCCGCCTTGGCTGGTTCGAGCTTGGTCTTATTGCCGTTGTCGTCGAGAAACGTTCGATGGATTGCGACAATGCCGTCGGCCTCGGTCACCACCGCCGCAATCAAGGTGGGTAGCATTGGTCCCGTCGGATGCTTGGTCCACCTAACCCTAAGCGTCGGCGGAGCCTCGATGGTGATGCCGCGGCTCCGAAAGTACTTCGCGATGACGGTGCGCCCGCGCGCGTACTTTTCGACGAGCGGTCCAGGGATCGGAAAAGCGCTATTCCAGATACTTCGCGCGCAATCGATGCGCCGACGTCTATCGAGGTCCTCGTCGTCCGACGGGGCCGCCGATGCCGAGGCGTCGAATCGAGCCACTCGAGGCGAGCCCAATGCCGCCGTAATCCGTTCGAAGCTGCATCCGGCGAAACATTTGAGTAACAGTCGGCCGTTGCTGCCGATTCCGATCGAGAGACTGCTCTGCTTGTCAGGATGCGCCGGGCACAGCGCGGTGTATCCGCCGGCGCAGGGACGCACGCCGCCTATGAGCGTAAGAATAGGGTGGAGCGGGTCGGCATCCATCACCTGCCTTGCTCCGCCTCAGGGATCAGCGCGCGCTTCGCCAGGTCGTCCGCAAATGTCGCTGGAATGCGGAGCAGCCCCGCAATGCGCACACTCGGAATCGAGCCGTTTGCGATCCCCTCGTAAACCTTCGAAGGACTCGCGCTGATCGCGGCCGCAAACTCTCTCGGCTTCAGAAATAGCTTTTTCTCCATATCGGCCTCCGCTGAAGTCCACCTTACGCTACGTCTCATCTCTCGTGCTACGCCCATTTACAAATGAGTGACACATCATTATGGTGAATGAGCATGACACGGCGAAAAACCCCGCGAGGCAAAAACCGGCCTCCAACCTTGGTCGCAATTCAGCGCGACAACGTGAACGCCCTTGAGCAGTGGGTAAAGTTTGCGACCGGTGAGCGGGACTTGGACGGCCGCGATCTAGGCGAATTGGTGTTTGCGACGCTTCGCCGTTTTTCGCGCAGAGTGCCGGACGCATCGGCGATCCAAGAACTGAGGAGGTGGCTATTGAACGGCTTCGACAAGATCATTGACGAGGGCGAGTGGGTCATCCCTTCTCGCGAATTGGGCGACTTCATCATCGTCATCGGGCGAACCGGGACCTCATACGAGGAACCCTCTGGCGAAGGTCGCGCGTTGACCGGGCTCTCGCTCGCGAAGGTGCTCAACGAAGAGGGCTGGCGCCTCGCACGGTGCGGTTGGTGCGGAAAAGAATTCATGAAGCGAAAGCGAGGTGAGTACTGTGGGCCGCAGTGCTCGCGGAAACGACAAACCTTTAAGACCCGAAACCCGGATCGTTGGGAGGGTCTATTGAGGGACGCCAAGAAGGCCAAAGTCCCTATCGCTACTTGGCTGCTCACCCAACGAAAGAAACCAGCGCGCTTAACGGCTACCTGCCCGGGCTGTAAACACACGTTCGAGGTTCAAGCTCTGCTCACTTGGGTTCAATGCCCTGGGTGCAAGGGGGGCTTCCTCGCAGGTCCTTTGAACACGAAATCAGTCGAGGAGAAGTGAAGATGGCAAAATCAAAACGTCGCGGCTCGAACGAGGGCGGCATCCACGAGCGCAAAGACGGACGGTGGGAAGCTCGATTGAACCTCGGGTGGCACGACGGGAAGCGCATCCGCAAGAGATATTTCGCCTCGACGCGTGAGGAAGTCGCCAAGCTGCTGGCCGACGCGAAGTCGCAGCACGATAAGGGAATCCCCATCTCGCACTCAGGAATCACGGTCAAGACGTTCCTCACCGGCTGGCTCGAGAATGTGAAGCCGACGATCCGGCCGCGCACCTACGAATCCTACGAGTTGCACGTGCGCCATCACATCAACCCCGAGATTGGTTCGGTGCGACTCAGCGGCCTACGGCCGGAGCACGTCCGCCGGTTGCTCAAGCGCAAGCTAGACACCGGCCTGTCGCCGCAAACCGTCGTTCATACGCGCACTGTGCTCAACACTGCGCTCCGGCAAGCCATCGGCGATCGGCTGCTCTCGTGGAATCCTGTCAGTAGCGTGAAGCCGCCCAAAGTGCGGCGCCGGGCCTACAGTCAATTCACTGCGGATCAGGCTCGCGCCTTCCTGCAGGCAGCCGAGAATACGAGGCTGGGGGCAGCGTTCGCAATCGGGCTCTCGCTCGGGTTGCGACGCGGCGAGGTCCTTGGGCTGCGCTGGTCTGACGTGGATTTGGAAAAGCTCTCGCTCAGAGTCGAGCAGACGATTCAGCGGGTGCGCGCTAAGGTCGGCGGCTCCGCAGGATTCGTGGTCAGCGAGCCCAAGACCGGACGATCACGCCGAACGCTGGTCCTGCCGGCGCTGCTTGTAGCCGTGCTCCGGCGTCATCGGGCCCGGCAGGCGCAAGAACGGCTGGCGGCTGGTACGGACTGGAATGACCCTCACGGCGGCTTGCTGTTCACCACTCCTCTCGGCCGACCGATCGAACCGAAGGATCTACAAGCCGAATTCAAAGCCACGTTGACGGCCGCCGAGCTTCCCGACATGCAGCTGCACGATCTCCGACACGCAGCGGCGACCTTCCTAATCGCCCAAGGGTTGCCTTTGCGCCTCGTCATGGAAGTCCTCGGGCACAGCACCATTGCGTTAACCGCCAACACCTACGGTCACATCGAGCGGGGAATGCTGGCCGATGCCGCGTCGAGAATGGATGCGCTCCTAACTGGCGAAAAGGCAAGCAAATAGACCGATTTCAGAACGCGTGGTGGTCAAGTCGTGTGGTCAGGAGTTCCGAGAGCAGCGAATCGGAAGGAGCGGAACGTATCAAAACGTCAAGCAATCATTCGATAATCTGGCGGAGGGGGTGGGATTCGAACCCACGAGGGACTTTCATCCCTGCCGGTTTTCAAGACCGGTGCCTTCAACCACTCGGCCACCCCTCCAAGCCTTAGATTTCTATTAGGCGACAAAACCTACGCTTGGATTTCGGTGGTTCCATCCGCGGAGATCGGCGAAGGGCGCGCCTCATAACCTGATTCGATAGTTAGGTCCCATCGCAGCGTTCATCTTCGGGTCTCGTGACCGCCAGCGGGTCCTGGCCAGCGCCATCAGCAGCGAAAAGTTGACCCACTACATATCGAATCGCATTCAAGCACTAAGCGCATTTCAATACTACCGGTATTGCCGATTCAAGACCGGTTCGTGATTTCACAGTGACAAACGCTGATTTCACGATTCTGAAATTGACGAACGGAATCTCGACCAATATGTTCGCGGCGAAACAACCTTCGCGACGATTCTAAAAAGTTTAGTTCGAGAGTACTTCTATGATTGCTAACGCGCTGAAACGAAATCGACGCAAGCTCTACACACTCCTGGCGCCCGCGATAGTTATAACCGCGGTAGCGGTGGTGGTCGCGGCTGTTATCAACGCCGTCGTCGAATTGGGGCAGCCCAATTTCACGACCAGCGGATACCTCCCGCCCCCGACCCAGAATGGGCTGGCGCTGCCATATGGCGTCGCGATCGACAGAAGCTCCGGCCATCTGTATCTCACCGATACAGCTAACAATCGAGTGGTTGGATGGGCCAGTGTCTCTGCGCTTACGAATGGTGCGCCGGCGGACCTGGTGATCGGACAAAATAATTTCAACAGTGCCTTGGAATCGCTCAGTGCCAGCGGTCTCAACCAACCGTGGTCGGTTGCGGTCAATTCGCAGGGCAATCTCTACGTTTCCGACAATGGCAATAATCGGGTGCTGGAATACAATTCTCCCTACAAAGCATTCAGTCACGCGTGCAGTGCCGCTACCCCCTGCGAGGGAGGATTGGCGGCCGGGCTGGTCCTGGGGCAGGGAACCGCAGGAAACAGTTTCACCACCAATGCCGGCTGCACTGCGAAGACCGATACTTACTGCTTCGACGAGCCTAGCGGTCTCGCGATCGATTCCAACGATAACCTGTATGTCACCGATACGGTGAACGATCGCCTAGTGATATTTTTGGATTCGCTTTCTAAGTCATCTGGATGCGAATCGCCTGGATGCGCTGGAGACGCAATCGCCGATTATTCTCTTGGTGAGTGCACCGGGAACAACGGTTTCCTCGATAGTGAGGCAAATTGCACTCACCCAGCGGTGACTATGCTGGGCCCGAATGCCGTAGCGGTCGATACCGCGGGCAAACGCCTTTGTGACTGATACACAGAACAATCGGGTGCTGGAATTCAATAATCCGGTTGGCACAGCGAACCTAGCGGCAAACCGTGTCTATTGAGCGGGAGCTTCGGGCAGCGATTTCACACCGGCGGTATGCAGTAATGGCGTAGGAGACGATCCCGATCCCAGTGCTACCAGCATGTGCGGTCCGGCCGGGCTCGCGCTTGATTCAACGAATGACCTCTACGTCAGCGACTATGGAAACAGCCGAGTACTTGAGTTTAGTAGCCCCTTGACAAATTTCGTCGCCAGCCTGGTATCGGACAGGACGCGTCAGGATCGAAATTTCACGTCCGGCATTTGCTACGGCGGTCAACTTGGGTCCGGATCGGAGACCTCGGCTAGCGCGATAGGACTATGCAATCCAGCCGGAATTGCCATGGATGCAAGTAATGACCTCTTCGTGGCTGATACAAACAATAGTCAAATGATAGAATTCAGTAATTCCGCCACTTCGACGAGTGCCACCGCTTCGCCTTCTTCGACTCCTTCGGCTACTGGCACCGCTGCGCCTACGGCGACCGCGACGGCTACTGCAACTGTTTCGCCTAAGCCATCCATTACGCCATCGCCTACGGTGACAACAACTCCTTCGCCTACCGCGAGCACCACGCACACTGCAACGGTTTCGGCTACCGCGACCTCTACGCCCACGGCGACTGCAGCTACGCCTATCGCCACTGCTGGAACGCCTACGGCGACCGCATCCGAGACGCCTACTCCTTCGCCTACTCCAACACCGGTTGCAGAAAAACTAACCGTCTCACCCAAGACGCTGAACTTCGACAAAGTTGAATTGCAGGGGAGTAAAACAAAGGACGTCACGATCAAGAACGACGGAAAGAGCAAAAAAGGAGTTACTGTCCAGATCGTATCCGAATCTTCGTCCAATCCTGCATTTTCCGTGACGCAAGAATGTAGTACGTCCCTGCTGCCCGGCAAGAGCTGCGTTGTTAAGATCGCGTTCACGCCTGGCGCTGATACCAAGACGCAGTCCGGCGATTTGACGATCAGCGCGAACTTGGAGGGTTCGGCTCCTACAGTGACGATGAAGGGCAGCGGCAAAGCGAGCAAGTAGCAAAGTATCATTCATCGATTCGAGGCACTTGATTTTTGCGATGAACCTCCCGTGCCGGTGCCTGAGTTGCTATCACCAGACGCCAATTCATAAGGAGAAGCGGCGTCTTGACCGCGATCGTGATAACAGCGGGATCGCACGCGCTGTTGAGGTCTGAGCCACACCCGACGATCAATCCCAATACCCTCGCGCGCTTTGTCGATCCACTACCGATTCCTGCGCGCGCACAAATCAGCGGTTATCGTCCTTCGCCGGCTCCTGGGCACGGCGAGGTACCCTATTGCCGCATTGAGATGCATGAATTTACGGACCGGCTTCATCGCGATTTGAAACCGACTCGCCAGTGGGGTTACGCGTCGACAGTTCCCGGTCCCATCTTTGAAACCCATAAGAACGAACCATTGATGGTCGAATGGGTTAATAGCCTCCCTGAAAGGCATTTCCTGCCGATGGATCACAACATTCATGGCGCAGAGTCAAATCTGCCCGATGTTCGCACAGTCGTCCACCTCCATGGCGCCAAAGCACCCCCTAAAAGTGACGGTTACCCCGAAGACTGGTATGTCTCGGGAAAATCAGCAACCTACTATTACCCTAACAACCAGGACGCGGCACTGCTTTGGTATCATGACCATGCGATGGGTAAACGCGGCTGAATATCTATTCGTGGCTGATGGGACTGTTCCTGGTTTGCGACGAGCTCGAGTCTTCGCTGAATCTGCCGCGCGACAAATATGAGATTCCGCTGGTTATCTATGACCGGATGCTCTCGCCTGATTGCGAACTTTACTATCCAGTTTCACTGAACGCAGGAGCACCTTGGGTCCCGGAGGTATACGGCGACACCTTCGTCGTGAATGGAAAGATCTATCCCTTCGTCGAGGTAGAGCCCAGAAAGTATCGGCTGCGAATACTGAACGGCTCGAATGGCCGATTCCTTTCCTTTTCTTTTTCGAATGGTCAACCTTTCATCAAATTGGCACTGATCAAGGGTTGCTACCCTCGCCAGTCGAGGTGATTTCCCAGTACTCTCAGGGTGGACGCTTCGTGCACACCTACTACGACCATGTATCATTCGACAAGTTTGTGGAAGCAAACTGGGGGATCGAGACTATCGCAGACAACACGCGCGACAACCTTCCTAATCCGATCGTGCGAAGCGATAGTCCATATATACCACTTAATAGTCCTGCTATCGGAGATCTGATGGATATGTTCACTTTTCCTCCAGGATCCGTAGGACAGGCGAAGGCGCATAACAAGACGAAATCCTAAACGACCGTTCGTCCGCTGAATTCGCAGGGGCGGTGGCATTAATGCCGCCTCCCCCCTGGTAACAGTTTCGCATGGTTCTTCAGAATCGACACTTCAAGCTAGCCCTGGTAGTCACGTTGATATTGCTGGCTTCGTCGGCGCTTAAAACGGATGCCGAAGATGACTTTCTCGCGATGCCTGGGTTATGGAAAACGACGTTCCGAAATCAGCAAGAATCCAAGTCTAAGGCTCAAATCTCGTGGCATTGCGTAGATGAGGCCGCAGACCCCTGGATCTCGTTCGCTCAATTGCAGCCGCCTGACCACGAATCGTGTATCCGGAAGAGCTACACCCGAACTGCGACCTTCCTGAAATGGCAACTAGAGTGCACCGGGTCTTTTACCGCCGTCAATGAAGGATCGATCAACTTCGACGTCGCGACCCACTACAGCGGGACGATCCGCATGAGAGGGACCTTCATGGGCTATCCGACTGAGGACGTGATCGCGGTCGAGGGCACGCGGATGGCTGCTTGCACCAGCCCTTCGGACTGATCGAAATCCGCCTTTCAAGGGCGCTACGGCCGTGGCGTTAGGGCGTCTCGGAAAATTGTACATGCAATTACAACGATCATTGTAGTCGTCGCCAAATTTACCCAAGGCGCCTGGATAGTGGTCTTATTGGTCCCTGCGCTGATCCTGATCATGAAGGCGGTGCATCGCCACTACATCATGAAGGCGGTGCATCGCCACTACCGTGATCTCGACGGACAGACTGCGGCGATTGAGGAATTCGAACCTGATGGCGCACGTGACCCGCTGGTGGTGGTTCCGATCGATCGATGGAGTCGGATCCCGCGCCGCGCCCTGCGCTTTGCAGTGACGATGTCGGACGAGATCACCGCACTGCACGTGGAATGCGATCGGCATACGACCTCTTTGCGGCATGATTGGCACAAGTTTGTGCAGGAGCCGGCGCGCAGGGCCAAACGGCCTGTGCCTGAACTGGTAGTGCTCAAATCTCCTTACCGATTCATTATCAATCCGCTCGTGGTTCGGATCCTCGAACTCGAAGAGGAGAATCCCGATCGCATGATTGCGGTTCTGTTGCCCGAACTGGTCGAGCGGCATTGGACGCACTATTTTCTGCACAATCAGCGGCCGGAGATGATCGCGGTCCGGCTGATGCGCAAGGGCAAGCAACGGATCTTGATCGTCAACGTTCCGTGGCAAATGCCCGACTAAGCTTTGCGTCTGCTTTCTGCACCACCGGTGTTTACGCAAACGCACGCGAGCCGCTCGCCGATCCAGATTTTCCGTCAGCCGCCGACCCCGGCCACAGCCGGAGATATGCCTATCATGTTCGCGCCGGAGGATTTTGCGACGAGCGTTACCAATGATACTTACGCCGGCTTATCAGCGTGGGAAATCAAGGGAGTCCGGTGCCGGACGTTGGCCTCATCAACGCTCGAGAGGTCGGTCACATACAAGCCTAGATGAACAACAACGGGAGTGTTTTCGGAAGGCGGGCTATTCAGGAAAGTGACCTCGTCTGAACCGCCGGCAGGCGATGCAGATGACCCAGCGGCTTGCGCCTCGACCGCACCGATCGCAAAGAACACTACAATGATTGACCCAAGGATGGACGACGCGGCCCTTACCATCGCAGCGTTATGCTACTCAGGTCCAATTGTCGAGCCGTGTCATCGAAGGGCTGATCTCAACTGAACTCGCCCTTCAGGTAGTCCTTGGTGTACTGCTCTTTGGGATTCTCAAATATCTGCGCGGTTTGGGCGTACTCAACCATATAGCCAGTTCGCCCCCCTTGCGTAGTGTCGACGTACAAAAACGCCGTCATGTCTGCGACTCGTTTAGCCTGCTGCAAATTGTGAGTGACTATTGCGATTGTGTATTTCTTTTTTAGCTCGTGCATCAACTCTTCGATCCGATGAGTGGCGATGGGGTCGAGTGCCGAACACGGCTCGTCCATCAGCAGCACTGCCGGCTCTGTTGCAATCGCGCGCGCGATACACAAGCGCTGCTGCTGTCCTCCCGAGAGCGACAACCCGCTCGATTTCAACTTATCCTTGACCTCATCCCACAGCGCCGCGGAGCGCAGCGCCTGCTCGACTCGGTTCTCCATCTCGCCTTTGTATCGATTGAGCCGCAAGCCAAAGGCGACGTTGCGGAAAATGCTCATTGCGAACGGATTCGGCTGCTGAAAGACCATTCCTATATGACGGCGAACCGCGACCGGATCGATCTTGTCAGCATAGATGTCCTGACCGCGGAAGATCACGTGTCCCTTGAGCCGGAACCCGCGCACCAGATCGTTCATTCGGTTGAGGCAGCGCAGAGCCGTGCTCTTCCCGCATCCGGACGGTCCGATGAATGCCGTGATGGTGCCGCGACCGATCTTGACCGCAACGTCACGTACCGCCTTGAATTTGCCGTAGTGCAGTTCTGAGATGTTGCAATCGATCAGGGTATCGCCCTGCTTGGTGTCTACGCTTGGAGAGACTACTGCCGATGACATTTTAGTTTATCCTTTCTAATGATTTGCATAGCGTTTGGAGATTGAATGGCCGATAAAATTGAGCACTAAGACTAGAGCGACCAGGGTCAGTGCCGCCGACCAAGCCATCGCAATCTGGTTTTCAAACGGCGAGCCGGAAAAATTATAAATGAGAACCGCCAGCGACGCGGTCGGTTTCATCAGATCGCTAACAGTCTTGGGCAGCATATACGGAGGCGTTCGGCTCATCCAGAATTCGCTGAAGAGCGAGGTGAACAGCAACGGCGCCGTTTCCCCGGCGGCCCGCGCGAGCGCCAGCATGATTCCGGTAAGGATTCCGGGAAAAGCGGTCGGCAAGATCACCTTAGTGACTACCTGAGTCGGAGTGGCGCCCATCCCAATTGCCGCCTCGCGCATTCGGGACGGTACTCGCTTGATGGCTTCTTCCGCCGTCAGCAGGATCGTCGGCAGCATGAGCAACGCCAGCGCTGCTCCGCCGGCTGGCGCTGAAAATCCGCCGGTTACAACCACCACGGTTGCGAACGCGAATACTCCGGCCAAAATAGAGGGCAGCCCGGTCAGCACCTTGGCGGCAAACCGAACCGCCGCCGCGATTTTGCTATCCGGCCCAAAATCGGCGATGTATATAGCCCCTAGAATCCCGATCGGGACGCTGATCACAGTGGCAATCGCGACGATTACCAGAGTGCCCACGATTGCGTTCCCGAAACCTCCGCCCTCCGTCATCGCCGCCGGTGGAAGATCGGTAAAAGCAGCCCAGCTCAACGATGCGACGCCTCGCTCGATCAGCAGATAAAGCACAGAAAAAAGCGGGACCATCGCCGCTATCGTTGCCGCCCCGGTCAGGAAGCTCATCACGTAGCTGAACAGCGAGCGGGGCTGGCGCAACGAACGCTCCAGGCTCCCTAAGTCGATCGCCACGGTTTCGACTGACACCCTGTCCTTGGCTACCGCCATCAGCGCAGCCCCTTGAGCTGGGAATCAGCGCGCTGAAGGATCACCGTGCCGATAACGTTGACCACCAGTGTGATCGCCAGCAGCACCAGCGCCGCGTACATCAACGCGCCGACTTCGATCTGATCCGCCTCCGGAAAGTGATTCGCCAGCAAGGCCGCGAGTGTGTTGGCGGGAGAAAACACCGACCAACTGATCACGTTGGCATTGCCCGCCAACATCGCCAACGCCATCGTTTCTCCCAAGGCTCGGCCGAAGCCCAGGATGATCGCCCCAAAGATTCCGGTGGCGGCAGTCGGGACGAAAATCGCCAAAATCGCCTCCCACCGGGTGGCTCCAATTCCAAACGCGGCCTCGCGCATCTTCGGTGGCACCGCTGCCAGCGCGTCGCGCGAGATCGCAGAAATTGTCGGCAGCACCATAATCGCCAGGACAAGAGCCGCAGGCAGCATTCCCGGACCACTCAGTGTAGTGCTGAAAAATGGAATCCACCCGAGATGTGAATGCAGCCAGTCAGCTGGCGGCCGCACGAGCGGGATGATTACAAAGATGCCCCATAGGCCGTAGACAACGCTGGGAATGGCGGCGAGCAGCTCGATGATGATCTGCAAGAGGTCCTGAACGCGGACCGACATTGCAGCCCAGAAAGGACTGTCCGACAATCCCAAAGCAGTTATCGCTCGGTCGAGCCCGATCGCCAGAAAGCCCTCGCTCAGAAAAATCGCGATCGCCAGGCCGAACACAGTGGCGATGATAAGTCCGAGAATCGAGCTATAGAGGGTTCCCCAGATGGCGGGAAGGCTGCCGAACTGCGCCCGGTTGGCATCCCATTTGGTGCCCACCAGAGGAGAGAGCCCATAGGTATGAACGGCCGGTGCTGCCACCCGCGCGATACTGACTATAATCCAGACAACCAGAAATAATGTGAACGCCGCGCCCGCCAGCGAAAGCCGGCGGAAAATACGATCACCGATAATCTCCAGTCCACTAGGCGGCCTGGAGATTTCGCGAGTGACTCCGCTCGTCATGAAATCTGATCGAGCGCCTTTGTGACCTGATTGACTGTGTCTGCAGGCAGCGGAATGTAGCCGAGATCCGCGCTGAATGACTGCCCCTGGCTTAGACCATAGCGAATAACCGATTTGAGCGTCTCTGCCGTCTTCGGGTCTTGATACTTCTTGTAGCAAAGCAACCAGGTGTAGGTGACGATCGGGTATGCATCCGGTGCTGCCGGGTCGGTAATCCAAGCGCGCATATTCGCCGGCAGCTCGACCCCGGACAGCGCCTTCTGCCCGCTGGCGAGGTCGGGTTTGATGAACTTACCGCTCTTGTTCTCGAGCGATGCCATCGGCATACCGGTCTGCTTGGCATAGCCGTACTCGACGTAGCCAAATGCACCGGGAGTCTGTTTGATCAGAGCTGTCACGCCGGGATTTCCCTTTCCCGCCACGCCAACCGGGAAGCTTACCGACTTGCCGGCGCCCGGGCCCTTTTGCCAATCGGGGCTCATGGCACTCAGATGAGACGTGAAAACGAACGTTGTCCCGCTGCCATCGGACCTGCTCACCACCGTGATCGCCGTATCGGGAAGCGTCGCGCCTGAATTCGCTTTGGCGATCACCGGATCATTCCACTTCGTGATCTTGCCAAGAAAGATTCCGACGTATGCGTCGCGGGAAAGCTTCAATTCCCTTACACCGGGCAGGTTATAGGTCAACACGATACTGCCCGCCGTCATCGGCAACAGAACTACCCCATTCTTGACCGCTGCGATTTCCTCATCGGTCATGGCTGCATCGCTAGCCCCAAAATCGACCAAGCCTTGCTGGAATTGCTTTATTCCCGCACCGCTTCCCAACGCCTGGTAGTTGATCTGCACGTCGGGATGCATCTGATTGTAATTTTTAAACCAGCGCTGGTAGAGCGGGGCGGGAAATGTGGCGCCAGTTCCCTGCAGAGTAATCGCGGCGCTCGCCGTCCGATCCCCCAAGCCAAGCAGGTGATTGCTCGCGATGCTGAATAGCAATAAACCTACCAGGAGTGAACCGAAAACTGAAATGCGTCGTGAGAGGATCATAGAGTCAACCTTTCCTGAATGAGGTTTTTTTCCAACTCGTTGAACAGAGAAATTAGATTTCAAGTTAAGCAAAAGAGTGTGACGGGAGTGTTACTTGAAGTGGGCTGTTGATTGAATTCGCCCACTTATTTTGAGAGCGCGAAGTCTCACTCTCCCGCGCTTCAATGACTCAATCACCGCCGGTAAACGCGGCTGACGAGGCCATTGCAGGAGCGGGCATATGCGGTGCAGTGAGAGATAAACCCTGAATACGTGAAGAAACCGTTCTACCGGTATCTTTGCAGATTGACTTTCAAGTCTCCGCCCAAATGCGGCCAGTTAGCCAACGCGGTAAGCATGCCCCTGATTAGCGCATCGCAGTCGTGCACCATCAGCTTCTCGACGATGTCATAGAGACCAAGCTCTGCCTCGAGCGTCGAGTACTCGGGCCGGTATCCAGTGCCCAGTAGATCCATCATCTCGAGGACGAGTGCCAGCGCTTCTTTGTTCATTTAAATTTTGGCGCTAAGCGGTATGAGCCGTGAAAGTGCCGGTTTAGCCTCATTCGGTCAGGCTTAAATACTACACAGCTGCCACCGCAACGCTCACAATTGCCGCGGAAAATCCGTGGTAAGGATACGCCAGCGTGGCCGCTGGTCAGATGCGTGACGACATGTTCCGATTCCAAATGTCCGCAGTCGCATTTATTCTCCGGCTTCTTCTCCATCTCAGGCATAGTAATGACTCCCTGATTTGCCAGTCAGCTATCAAAGCACCGCGCGATGGACAACTCTCCGGCGATTCACCGGTATCTTTTTCACGCGATGATCATAATGTTCTGCAACCGCAAGGGTACTGAGGGATAGCGTCTGTGCCACGGCCAGAGCGAAAAAATCACCGCGATCTAAGCGTAAGCACTGGCACTGGCGATTCGCGGACGATTCGCTCAGCCACGCTTCCCAGCACCACGCGCTTCAGACCACGGCGCCCGTGGGTTGGGATGACGACCAGATCAGCCTCGAAGGCTTGAATAGCCGCTATTATTTCATCGACAACTTCGCCGGTGCGGATCACGAACTCGTACGGAACCTTGTTGAGCAGTGCCGTCTGAGCGTGTTGCTGGAGGCCGAGCCTTTTGCTGGATTCCAAGCCGTGTTCCAAGCTTATCTTGGAGACGACAGTCAGCACGTAGAGTTTCGCGTCGTGTTGCTGGGCGATGCTCCCGCTGAACTCGAGCGCTTCATGATACAACTCATCCGCATCAATCGGGCACAGAATTCTCTTGAAGAGCGTGTTCATTTTCAACCTCATGAGGAGCGCGGAAAGCTCCGACTCCTCTGCTCTGATTCCTATATCGCGCCTAAGGTTGCGGGCGACGAGCGCGACGACCTTTAGGACGGTTGGTCCTGTATGCAACGCAGGAGATTATCGCTGAAAGGCAATATCGTGGCGAACGCTTAACCGGGCTCTCGCTTAAAGCGCTCTTCTGTTGAGCCGGGCGGTCTCCTGATTTCATGAAGGCGCCGTTAAACCAGATCCTCGAGTTTAAACTCTAATAGCGAAGATCAAGACGACGTCGTATAGCGGCGCTCAATGGCACTTGAAATTCGCGTACGGCTTTGGTCAGCGGAATCGCGGCAGGAGGTCTCTATCTTGGCGATCTCGCTCGCGAGGGATTGGTCTTTCAAAGCTTCCCCGATCCATCGCGGGTAGTCTTTGAGATGCAAATGGTAAAGCCATGTCGCATCGTCGACTCCTGCCGCAGTCTGGATGAACAATTTCAAATTCTGTGCGCGTAGATTTAACTTCTGGTCGGGTCCGCGAAAATAAAAACTGCGATCTTCGGGTAATTCCGCCTCCATGTATTTGCGGCTATGCCGGGGGCTGAGGTTTTTGCCTCGCTGGGATTGGATCGCGATCGGCCCGGTTGAGTCGTGCGGATTCCACATCAACGCTTCGCTCTCACCTGGTCGAATCGAACCGGCCGCCGGCATGGACGCTCCTACCGCGCGAGCAAAACGTTCGATCGTCCGATCCGCAGTGCCACCCATCGCGACCAGAACCTCCACCGATCGGAGCGCTTGAAGCGCCACGCTGTCCGGTTCGACCGTAATGAAGATCGTGCCCTGCATCGACTTCCAGGTGGAGAGATTGAACTCTTTCGGCATTAGATGATGGGACTCATCGATGACGAGCTGATGCGGACGGCCGAATCGCCCGCGTAAATCGTCCAAAATGGGAATCAAGCGGACGAGAAAACCCGGCCGCTCCTCCAACGGTACCCCGAGCAAGTTCACTGATACGCTGCGATCCGGCTGCGGGAGCGCCTTGGCAACTTCGTCGGGCGCTGGCGGCCGGCTCGCTCCGCCGATTTCAATCGGACCCTCGAAACCTTCGTAATCGCCCTCAGGATCGAGCAAACAGAACTGATAGCCACGTTCGACCAATTGCTCGAGGATCCCTGTGGCGAGCGTGGTTTTGCCGCTACCCGAGGGGCCAGCGATCATGACGTTGGGACCGAACGGACTCACGCCGACAGGGCGGCCACTGCTATCCGTTCCCAAGCGCAAGTGGTGACGCGACAGACGCGCCTGGATCGAATCGAGATCGTCCCCTTCAAGTTGATGAAGCAACTCTACCACGCCCGCTCCACGCTCCGCGGTCGTGACCAAATCGACGCGTTCCTTTATCGAGGGCAGCGCATTAGCGACCGCTACCGAACATTCGCAAATCTGGAGGAAGGCATGATCGTTTTCGGCGTCGCCGATTCCGACGGCGTTGTGTGGCGACAATTGCAACACTTTCAGAGCGGCACGCAATCCCGTACCCTTGTTCAACCCGGCTGGCAGGATCATTACCGCGCCCTTGTTGAAGATGACGTCGAGCTCAAGGCCGAGGTCGCGAATCGTGCTCAATACTTTGACCTCGTTCGGCTCCCAGGTCGCAACGAGTACTTCCCCCTCGTCCAAAGGGCTAACGCCGCGCGCTCTCAGTTGATCGATGAAGGATCGCGGAATCTTGTCGGACACTAACGTCTTGGACCTGTCGCCGGGCCGGTAAAGCACCGCGCCATTTTCGGCCACCACCATATCGAACAGATCGATGCGAGGAAGAACTCTATCCAGATCTCCGAGGATGCGGCCGGTTACCAGAATCAGTTTGCGGCCGCTAGCGCGAACGCGCTCGAGCGCTGCGACAGTGGCGCCGTCTACACATCCGTCAGATGCCAGAGTGCCATCGTAGTCAGAAGCGAGCGCCAGGTAACGCAAAGCTCAACCTCGAATCCCCTGCTCTAATTTTCGTAATTTCTTTGCGCTGTGTCGAGCCCGCAGACATTGCCCATGACAATACAATGCTTGGCTCGTTATTATCGCGTTTTTGAAAATCTCGTCTAGCTAGCGCTGGCGGGGTTAAGCTGCAGCGTGTTTTCGATCAACGAGCGGGCGTCGCGTATCGCGTCGGCTTCGGTCGCCGCCGCACCTACTGTGCCACCGTCACTGTGCGGACCGACTACGAGCCAGAGCCAGCACTGGTGGTGGTCCTCCCATACCTTGAAGCCGACTTCCAGGTGGCTACGACTGCGTATCGTTATCATCACAGCCTTACTGACTATGCGTTGCACTCAGTAGCGGCAGAGTGTCCAGCGACTCATCAGCGGCCGAGTCGCCGGCACTCGATAGTTCAAGACCTACGGCTTAGCGCGACCGGATTGAGCCTTGGTCATTTCTCGACTGGACGTCTTATCAAGTTCCAGAGCCGCGAACGGTAGCGCGAAACGCTCCTGCATTTTCGCATCATCCTTGGTGAGGCTACGTACGGAGCAGCAGTACTCCAGGGACAGACCGTTGGGGTCTTTGAAATAGATCGACTTGGACCACCCGTGGTCGACGATGTCCGTGACATCGACTCCTTTTACGCGAAGCTCGTCGCGTTTATCGGCCAAGGCAGCCTCTGAGCCGGCTTCGAAAGCAAAATGATAGAAGCCGGCCGGAACACCCAATCCGCGGTTGATGCCAGCGTCGTACTCGGTAGGCACGCCGGGAACTCCGCGCGGCTCCAAAAAGGCGATGAGCTGATCGCGCCCGGTATCAAAAAAGATGTGCCGCAAGCTGCCGCCTTCCTTGATCTTTATCGTGTCGGCAACCACCGCCTTGAATCCCAGAACGCCCTCGTAAAACTCACGGGTCTTGTCGAGGTCAAGTGTGGAAAGGCCGATGTGGGAAAATCCCTTATGACTCATAGCTATTACCTCTCGCTTTCGCGCTGGCGACGGCACTGGCCGTAGTGAGCTTGAATTTTCATGAGTTCTCTCGCGATGAGGGCGTGAAAACTCCCTTCACCGATCGCGTGACACATCACAATTCATCTGGTGGTGATCAAGAAGATCATCACAGGCGATTCCGCTCGTATGATCTCTGCTACACGCTCGCCGATGATGACGCAGGGCGCCATGGTGTTGCCGGTTGTCACGCGTGGCATGATCGACCCATCGGCAATACGAAGGCTGTCGATTCCATAGAGCTTGAGACGGTTGTCCACTACCGACATCGCATCGCGACCCATCTTGGCGGTGCAGGTCTGGTGGTGATAGGTAGTGGCTGCATCCCGGATGAAGTCTTCAAGTGCGGCGCCTTGCAAGTTGCCTGGCATCACCTCGCGTTTCACGAAAGGGCGAAGCGATGCGCTTGCT
This sequence comes from uncultured delta proteobacterium, assembly GCA_963850125.1. Classification (GTDB taxonomy): domain Bacteria; phylum Desulfobacterota; class Binatia; order Binatales; family Binataceae; genus Binatus. The sequence goes on from CAWKKB010000013.1 coordinate 55,944, forward strand.
CCGAAGACTCAGATGCCATTGATTTGCTTCTGTCACGCTTGGCACGTCGTCGCTGCCACCCGCCTCGATCAGCAGCACGCTGACATTTGGATCCTCGGCCAGTCGGCGCGCGACCACAGATCCGGAAGAGCCGGATCCACAGACAATAAAATCGTAGTGCGGCTTCAGCTCAGCAGTGAGCTTCCGCTGGTTGAGGCGCACCCGCTCGATAAAATCCGTGGCCGCTTTGGGGCTTTGCTCGAAATACTCATGATTTGTTTCCATAGAGTAATCCTGAAACCGCCGGTTCCTGTCGGCGGCGTTCTTTCGTTCCGAAGTACGTTGCGGCTACAGAATGAAACTGATCTTGCCGTGCGGGCGTAGCGCCTCGTTGTCGAGGATCGCTCTGCGCTCTCGGATCTTCAGCTCTTTGCCGAAATAGACGAGCCGGTAGTCATAGCGGCCGACGTAAGTATCCACCGTCTCGTAGCGCATCCGGTGAACTGCGAAGTTGGCGGTCACCAGGACATCGTCGCCATCGGCACCGGGAACGCGCACGTTGGTTATCATCCTGCGCGTCCGCGAATGTGGACTTTCCGCCCAGGCTGACTTGCCGAGAAGCTGCTTCACGCGCGATCTGATGCGCAAGGCATCGTCGGCGATGATGTACAGCGTGTTGCGCGCGTCGCCTTCGGGCGCGTCGGTGGATGGAACCTGGTAGATGGCGTCATCGGTCAGCATCTCCAGCCATTCCTCCAGCCTCCATTCGTCCAGCAGCGCGGCTTCGCGGTAAAACAGATCCTCGACCTCTTGCCGAGTGGGCAGTGCTATCGTGTTCATGCTGCTTTCCTCTCGCGTAATCGCTCCGGCTGCGTCATAAGCTGATTCCATCGCCGCCAAAAAGTGCGCAGCTGAAGATCGTCAGTGGAGAGTGGATGCTCGGATTGCATGCCGCGAGAGAGATCCGACCATTCGACCTCGCGATTGACGAAGCCGCGCTGACACGACTCGAGCATCTCGACGTCATCTGGCGTGGCAAACCCACCGGGTCCAAGGAAGGTCAAAAAGTTGTCGAGGCGCAGAGCAGAATCCTCGGCGCTTTCGTCGACCGGCGCGAGGGCCCACGCGTTGACTTCCATGTAATCAGCCGAAACTGGATAGAAGGTCCGAATCGTGATGGCCATGATGTCGTTGATCACCAGGTTGGGAAAGACAACCAGGTTGCGGCTCGTGTCGCAGATAAGCGAAGCGCGCTCCTTGCCGAAGCGCTCGTCGAATCGGCGCCGCAGCGTATCGAAGTGCGCCTTGCGATGCTCACCGAACGGCGGCGCCCACTGCGCAATCGGCCTTCCCCAGGGTAGCTGAAATTCTATGACCGCGTGACCATTGCCGAGATCGAGCGCTCGCTGATGCGCGCCGAAGTTTTTCACGTCCACGCCAGAGTCTCTGAGGAAGCCGAAATATCGCTGATGGACCGGCAGCGCGTGGTACCCATCGACGCTGTTCTCGGGCATCAGCTTCCAGTTGGCCCGCGCACTGTAAGATTGCTGGCCCGGCACGACCTTCATCCCGGTTTCCGACTGGTCGGCGACCAGGTCGAGATATTCTCGCGCGCCGGCCAGATAGTCGTAGAGATTGTCAGCCGCAGGATCGAGACAGGCGAAGATGAAGCCGCGATAGCTGTCGACCTGCGCAGGCGAGGCCAGTCGCAACTCGTCGCGAGAGAACGCCTCGCTATACGATTCTTCGCCGGGCACCCCGACGAGCTGCCCGCGCGAACTAAACGTCCACGCGTGATAGGGGCATTGGAACGTCTTCGCATTGCCGGATTTTTGCCGGCATACCTGAGCGCCGCGATGGGTACATGTATTGAGCAGCACGCGAATGACGTTGTCGTCGCTGCGCACCAGTATCATCGGCCCGCCTGCGACTGACCGCGCTACATAGTCGCCGGTGTGCGGAACTTCTGATTCGTGCCCAACATAGATCCAGCACCTGCCGAAAACGCGCGCACGCTCCTCCTCAAGGCATTCAGGATCGGTGAACGCGCGCCGATTCACGCGGAACAGTCCCGCTGTCTGATCATCCATTACGTAAGTGGTGTCCGTTTTCTCCATTTCGAATCTCCTCATCAAGCTAGCGGCTTGAGGGCGTGAAAATCCGTTTCACAAAATTTGAGGAGTCGGATCGAATTAACTTCCGGAGGAGCTGAAAGCGTGGCAATGCGACAGCGCGACGCGATGAATGGTTGCTGTTGGATACTCGCCCGGCAGATGCGGCGCGAGATCACATCTCAGAACTCGCGTTCGAAGAGAATCACGTGAGTGTGCGGAGGTTCGATTCCGGCGAACACGGCGCGTCCTTCGTAGCGGAAGTCGCGATAGGCCAGGCGCGTGCGCTCCTGAAATCCTGCTTTCCTGGCAGCCGTCTGCGAGTAGTGCCCGGTACACTCCGTCACGCAACGCTTGAAGCCTCGACTGCGGGCGAGATCTGCGCTGACTCGAAAGAGCGCGCTCGCGATGCCCCTCCTGGCAAATCGACTGCCCGGCGGCACTCCGGCCATCCAGAGATCCACGGCATCTCCGGGTGTCAGCCCCGGTCGCGTCGCCTCGTACATTTCGTCCACCTTCATCAGCACCTCGCCGATCGGGCTGAACCGACGATTCCCTGGAATGGCATCCGGCATTGATGACTTGAAGTCTCGGTTGATGAAGACTCCCGCCAGCGTACCCGGGTCATCAACCGGCACGGCGATAACCGAAAGGCCGTTGGTGCTGCACTCCGGCATGAAGCTGGCGACAATGGGCTCCAGGGCGCGAGCCGAGAGTCCAAGGGCCGCGCTCATCGGCTCGCGCGAGAAGCTCTCGCTCAAAACGTCGACGATAGCATCACCGAACTTCGCGGTAGCGACCGAGTATCGGAAGCCACCCTCCTCGGCGAGCGTCTGAGTGGCATCCACCATTTGGCTCCTTCCAACCTTCCTGACTGTAGCTCAGGGCGGTGTCCGCATCGTTTGCATCATCAATATTTCTGGAACAGAACTCGTCACCGTTCGTCGCTAATCTTTCCGCCAGGATCGCGACAACCTCAAACACCGGCGACGGATTCAATGAAGCAAACATCGCCTTCCACGTGAGAGATTTCATTTCGCTGATGCGCTCGACAAGGAAGCCGCTCATCAAAGTTACGCTGCTGGATTTAGAAGAGCCGCGGCGGGCTTTCGCGCAGTCGCCTTCGCGCGGCGAATCAAGTCGTCTAGCGGTGTACGCAGATGCTCTTCCCAAGCGTCGTTTAGTCTCGCTGATCGGTTGTTAGCAGTAATTGCTGAGCCATGTCGTTTCTCCTGATGCGTAGATTCGTTTTCGTTAAGGTAGCTCCGCGCAGTGGCGGCAATTGGAAGGGCGTGAAAACTCGCTTTACACGTTCGCCTGGTCCGCATACTCAAACCGCAAAAATGGAATCAAAAAATTTGTGGGCTCAGGTTGGCGCGGATGGTACGATCCTTCGATAACATCGGTTCCCGCGGCAATCGGCGGAACCATCTACAGAAATTCGGATGGCAGCTGAGACGCCTAGCTCGCGGTATGGCTCGGCTGTTGTAGCCGATGCAGGGTCGGGCTCCAGTTCCATGCAGCAAGGAATCTTCCGCAAAGAGGGCGAGTACTGGACCGTCGGCTACGGCGCGAACGTGTTTCGCCTGAAGGACACCAAGGGACTTGGCTACATCGTCTATCTGCTGCGCAATCCGACCATCGAGTTCCACGTGCTCGATCTGTTCGGTGGAATCGCGAGTCAGCGCGAGGACGACGACGGCAATCATTCGGTGCAAGGATTACCTCGCGGCGCTGAGGATCTCGACAAGGCAGGGATCCAAGTTACTGGCCTGGGCGATGCCGGCGAGATGCTCGACGATCAGGCCAAGGTCGCATACCGGCGAAGGCTCTCCGAGCTGCGTGAAGAGCTCGAAGAAGCCACGGAACTTGGAAACCTCGAGCGCGCCGAACAGGCGGAAGCGGAGGTCGACGCACTGACGAAGGAGCTATCGCGCGCTGTTGGACTCGGCGGACGTAATCGCCGGGCGGCATCAGCTTCGGAACGAGCACGGCAGACGATCACCAAAGCAATCAAGTCGGTGGTCGAAAGAATCGCGCACAGCGACTCACAGCTTGCGGATATCCTGTCGCGATGCATCAAGACGGGAACCTTCTGCTCCTACCAACCTGACTCCGATTTTCCAATTGCATGGGAATTCGCGGCGACGATTATCGAGCCGGCCACACAGTCGATCTTGGAGTCAGCCCCAACTGCCGATACTGCTCCCTCGCGTGCTAGTCGTTCGCAGACCTCTCCCGTGGTGCTGCAGGTTTCTCCGTTCTCGCTCTCCGAACGAACCGTGTTCGTGGGGCGAGAAAGCGAGTGCGGCGCGATTCGCGCACTGATAGATCGCGCGCTTGGCGGCCTGGGTTCAGTAATGATGATAGGAGGTGGACCCGGCGGGGGCAAAACCCGCCTGGCGATGGAGATGGCGGAATACGCGTCTCGCGTCGGCTTCAGAAGCGTCGTCGGGCATTGCTACGAAAGAGACGAACCATATCCTTTTCTTCCCTTCGTCGAGATCCTGGAAAGCGGCCTGGGACAAGCGGCAAGCATGGATGACCATCGTAGAAGGATGGGGGACAATGCGGCCGAACTGGCACAGATTGCTCCAAGTCTTCGACGAGCCTTTCCGGATATTCCGCAACCGCTCGAACTGCCGCCGGCGCAGAAGCGGCGCTATCTCTTCCAGGGCCTTTCAGAGGCACTGGCGTTTGCGGCTCAGACACGTTCGTACCTCTTCGTGCTTGAGGACCTTCACTGGGCCGATGAATCCACGCTGGCGTTGTTGGTTCATCTGGCTAATCGTGTCGCTCAGCTTCCCGTCGTAATCATCGGGACCTATCGCGATTTATATTCAGACAACAATCCGGCGCTGACTCGAACGCTGGAGGAGCTGATTCGGCTCGGAATCCGTCCTCTCAAGCTGGGTGGTCTGACGAAGGACGCTGTCGCGCAGATGTTACGTGGGTTAAGCAAACGCGAAGCTCCCGAAAGTCTGATAAGCCTCTTCTTTGATCAAACCCAGGGTAATCCATTCTTCGTCGAGGAGCTCCACCGGCATCTCCTCGAGGAGGGGAAATTGTTCGACGCGGCCGGTCATTTCCGCACTGACAATACGGTCGACGACATTGACGTTCCGGAAAACGTGCGTTTGATCATCGGACGCCGGCTGGAGCGGCTCGACGAGAACGAAAAGCTCGTGCTCGCAGCCGCCGCAGTGATCGGACGCAGTTTTAGTTTTCAACTGCTAGCCGCGATCAGCAGGCTCGACGTTGATGAGCTCTTCGGAGTAGTCGAGAAGGCCCAGCAGATGGGGATCATCGTCGCGAGCGCCGAAGGACCCGAGAGGCCGTTTACCTTCGGCCACGAACTTGTGCGTCAGACCCTGCTTGGCGGCATCTCGGCACCGCGCCAACAGCGGTTGCACGCTGGTGTCGCAGAAGCTATCGAGAGGGTCGATGCCGCTGCTGCCCACGAGCGCGCTGGAGATATCGCGGACCATCTTCTCAAAGCGGGATCGTTCGCTGACGACCGGAGATTGGTTCGCTACCTTATGCTCGCGGGTAAGACAGCCCTTGATGCCGCAGCATATGAGGAAGCGAGGCGCTCTTTCCGGTCCGCCTTAGCTCGTCTAGCCGACGTTGACGCTAGAGAAAGAGCTGACTCGCTGGGCGGCCTTGCTATTGCCGAGCGGGGTCTTGAACATTGGGATGTGGCGTTTGCCAATCTCGAGGAAGCGCTCGAAATCTACATCGCTCTAGGTGATCGAGAGAAAATCGCGCAGAGCTGTACCGAGTTGGCCAGGGTTTATGTGTGGGCTGGCCGCTTCAAGGAGGCAACCCAGACAGCTCGTCGCGGTCTAGCCCATCTTGAATCAGAGGTTAGCACTGACCGGGCGCACCTACTCGCTATTCTCGGTCAAGTCCATGCCAACGCTGGACGCTACGAGCCGGCACATGAAGCTCTGCGGGAAGCGTTAAACATCGCATCGCAGCTTTCCGATCCAAAGCTTATGGCAGGACTGTTAGGTGCCCGCTCGATAGTTAACTATCTCTTCCTTCGATTGAGAGAGACTGCCGCTGATGGTGAGAAAGCGGGCGGATCACCCGGAACCCCGCCATGGGACCGCGCAGTTCAGTCGCAAGTTCTTTGTCAGACTCTTCTTATGCTCGGACGGATGGAAGACGGGACGAGACTCCTGGACGAGCTGGAACCCCGAGCGACGAAGATCGGCCAATCCTACTCGATCGCGCGCTGCATCATTACCAGAGCTTGGCTGGAATTTGGCAAAGCGCCCAATCTCGTCAAACTCGAAACCGCCCTTCAGCAGTTGACGAAGTCCGACCCAAAAGTGTCGTTTGTCTTCTGGGACGTCTTCTCCCGTATGCAGCTAAGCCTGGTCGATTTCTTTCGCGGTAACTGGGAGAGCGCTCTGCTCCATGCTCAGGAGTCATTTCGGCTTGAAGTAGAGAGCTCCATCCTCGGGAGCGGCGTCGGAACGCTTTTTCGACAGATGGCCTACGCCGGCGATCGCGCCGGCGCGCTCGCAATCCTTGATCAGAAGCGCGAGAGGCTACCAAGTAGCGGCCAACCAAATACCAGCGGTTCGTGGTCGATGCTGGCGCTCGCGATTGAAGGCCTCGTCATCCTCGGTGAGAATTCGCAAGCTGGGCAACTTTATCCACTTGCTCGTGAGTTGGTCGATACTGGAGCGGTGGTGCTTTGGCCGATTTTCCGGTTTACGCACACGGTTGCAGGTATGGCCGCGGCAGCGGCACGTCAATGGGAAGCCGCTGAAGATCACTTTCAGACTGCGCTGAAACAGGCTGAGTCAGTTCCCCATCGCCTCGAACAGGCAGAGATTCGACGCTTTCAGGCCATGATGCTGATTGATCGCGCCGCCCCCGGCGATCGCCAAGAGGCGCGTAGGTTACTCGGCAAGGCAAGAGAGACTTACGCGCAGATTGGAATGCCCCGTCATATCGAAATGACTGATACCCTCCTCGGTTAAGCATCGCAAGAAATCACTCCCGCGCTTCCTGTGAAGGCATTTTTCACGCCACTCAGACGTGCAAGAGAGGAGCGCTATGTTGAAAATTGCCGATGAAATCGATCCGGTTGCGATCAAGACTGTAGCTGACAGAAATGAACGTTCGACCCGAACACTTGATGCCGTGCGCGAACTTGCTCCGAAAATCCGCGCCGCGTCGGACGAAATCGAGCAGGGACGGCGACTGCCGCTGCGTATCGTGGAGCAGATGCAGCGGGCGGGCGTGTTTCGAATGGCGATGCCACGAGCCTGGGGCGGACCTGAGCTAAACCTTCTTTCACAGTTGAGAGTGATTGAAGCGCTGTCGATCGCAGATGCGTCCGCGGGTTGGTGCGCGATGATCGGTGTCGACGGCGGGTATGTGACCGCGTACATCGACCAAACGGTGGCCCGCGAAATGTATGCTGACATTGATTCAGTCACGGCGATCACATTTGCCCCGCCAGGGAAGGCTGTAAAAAAAGGAGACGGCTTCATCGTCAACGGGCGATGGCCGTTCGCGAGTGGCTGCCAGCATGCAACGTGGTTCGTTGGCCATTTCGCGATCTTTGATGGTGACTCGCCGCGCCTACAGCACAACGGCTTACCCGAAACCCGCTTCGGCTTTCTGGCTGCAGAGGAATGCGAAATCATTGATACGTGGACCACCAATGGCCTGCGTGGAAGCGGCAGTCACGATTGGATGGTAAAGGATCGATTCATTCCCGAGGCGCGTACCTTCAATCTGGCTGCGCCCACTCACTATCGGAAGGGTCCGCTGTACACGCTCCCAAATTTGCTACTGTATAAGGCGACCGCCGTGGTCCTGGGAATTGCCCGCGGCGCCATCGACGATTTTATCGCGTTAACTTCAAATAAGCCGCTGACATTCAGATCGCCGTCGGCCAGCAAGCCGATGTTCCGCGATGAGACTTATGCTCAGTGCACGGTCGCGCAGGCGGAGGCGATGGTTAGTTCCGCAAGAGGCTTTGTCTTCGAAGCGGTCGGCGATATGTGGAATAAGTTACTGACTGGCGATCTCCCTTCACCTAAGCAGCGCGCGCGCGCAAGGCTTGCTATGGTTCATGCGAGCACTGCATGCACTCAGGCGGTCGAACTCCTCTACAAAGCGAACGGGGGTTCCTCTGTATATGCCGGGAGCACGTTTGATCGGCGCCTGCGCGATATACAGGCCGTCAACCAGCATGCGGTGTTTTCGCTCAAGACCTGGGAAGTAACGGGCAGGGTGCTGCTCGGTCTGGAGCCCAACCACGGCCTGCTGTTCTGATCCAGCCAGCCCGGCATCGCACGAGACTAGGCGTTAGGATCTCGGTCGGCAACCTTCATAGGTTACGAGGTTACAACGAATAATTGGCTCCGCCACCAGCCTGTTCGACAAGACGGTGGACGCGGCGATTCGTGGCGGGTAGAAGTAGCTGTCATGCCGCTTGAGTCTTCGATCGTCGGAAGCGCTGGCGCGTCAATGGTCAGCGAAATTGATTCGCGCTGGACGATGGCGTACGCCGCCGCACTCGGCGACGCGATGCCCTGCTACATGGACACGGTTCGTGGCGTGATAGCGCATCCAATGTTCCCGGTGTGCTTCGAATGGCCGGTGCAGATCGCGATGCGCGCGGCGTTCGAAAAATCAACCTCACTCACGCGCGACGAGGCGATGCGCGGCGTGCACGCGACCCATGACGTGGTCGTGCATCGCGCGATTCGGCCGCCCGAGCGGCTGACCACTCAGCTCACGGTTGCGGGCGTCGAGCGGCGCAAGCCGGGCGCGTACATGGTCACGCGGCTCGACACAGTCGATGAGGCAGGCAAGCCGGTTTGCACGAGCTGGTACGGCGCGATCTATCGCGGGGTTGAAATCCTAGGACCGGATTTTCCGGCGAAGCTCGCGCTTTTGCCGACCCCGCCGATCGTCGAGGAGGGCGAGCCGCTTTCGGAATGCCAGGTCGATGTGCCGGCGGGCATGGCGCACATCTACACGGAGTGCGCGCGAATTTTTAATCCGATACACACCGACGCGTCGGTCGCGCGCGCGGCCGGGTTGCCCGAAATCATCCTCCACGGGACCGCAACGCTCGCGCTTGCAGTATCGCGAATAGTCGAGAGCGACGCGGGCAAGGATCCTTCGCGAATAGAGAGAGTGGCGGCGCGCTTTGGCGCGATGGTAATGATGCCCTCGACCGTGACCGTACGCGTACTTGCGCGCGAGGACAGGTCAAACGGAACCGCCATATTCTTCGAGACCTTGAGTGGCGAAGGCCGCCTCGCAATCCGCGACGGGATCGTCATGCTGCGCGCGTAAACGCTCGCTTCAAAGAGACCTAACCCCTGACCCTTCCCTCGAGGGAACAATCGCGTTGGACCTAAAATTCGTCGGTGGGTTTTATTGCGCGGAACTGGATCAGCAGCAGGATGTCGTAGAGTATTTTCAGCGCTCCGGCGCAGATCAGCGGCCATCCGAATGACGAATGACTCAACATCGCGCCTGCCGGCAACGGCGCAAGCGCTGACGCCAGGCTGCGCGGCACATTGGTCACGGTCGCCGCGGCCGCGCGCTCCTCGGGCGGCACCACCGCCATCACGTAGGACTGGCGCGCCGGAACGTCCATCTGCGACATCGACGAGCGGAGCAGGAGAAATCCCATCGCGAGCACCGGCGTCGGCATCAGCGCGGCAAGTATCAGCATCGCGTTGGCGGGCAGATGGCTGAACACCATCGTGTTGATACGGCCAAACCGCGCCGCGAGCGCCGCCGAGATGAACTGTGAAAACGATCCGAGCAATCCGGCCGCGAAAAAAAATGTGCCCGCCATCTGCACCGACAGATTGAAGCGGCGGAACAACCACAGCGCCAGCAGCGACTGAATCACGAATCCTCCCCCGAGCGAGTCGAGACTGAACAGCGCCGACAACCGAATCACAATCGCGCGCGACTTCTCCAGCGGCGCGCGCCTTATCTTGTAGCGCTCGACTTCGACGTCGGGTGAAAGACGCCGATAGAACGTGAACGCGATCACCGCCAGGATCGAATACGCGACGAAGCCCGACCGCAGCGCCGGCGCGAGTGTCCATCCTTTGCGCGCCGCCAGTATCGCAGGCGCACCGCTGGCGAGCGCGCCGAACGCCCCGGCCATCGCGCCCGCGACATTGTACAGTGCGAACATCGCAGTTAGATCGCGCGGCTCAGCGGCCTCGGCCAGCGCTGCCTGCTCGACCGGCAGAAACAGACTGACGTCGCCCGCCGAAGGATTCAGGGTGCCGATAACTGCCACTACGAACAGCGGCCAGAAGCTGGTCGTGGTCGCGAATCCGATTCCTGTCAGCAGCATCAGCGCGCACGCCGCCAGCAGGACTCGACGCCGGCCCAGTCGATCGGTCGCCAGCCCCACCCATAGCGTGAGCGCCGCCGATCCTAGCAGTGTGCCGAACACAATTGCGCCGACGCGCAGCGGACTGAATCCGATCGCCGTGAGATAGCCCGGCAGCAAAACGCTGACTGCCCCGTCGGCCAGGCCGCGGAGCGCGCGCGTGGTCAGCAGCAACCGCGCGTCAGCCGTCGCGCTCTGCGGGAACCATCGGCCCGGTGTCAGCATGATGTCGGAGAAAGCTAGCCCCACGAGGGAATGGGAACAATCGCGGAAAGTGCACCGCGCGCCCTCGGCTCTCAACCGGCGCGCTGCAAAGTGTGTCCAGGAAAAAAAGGAATATCAGTCGCCGCGCGACACCCGCAGCATTCCTTTGGCGGCCAGTTCGTTCACCAACTGGTCGAAGTCGGCCTTGAGATTCGCGGGGTCTACGTCGTATTTCGCGAGCATAAGATCGATCACGGAGTCGGACGAACCGTGCTCCACGATCAGTTGCCACATTTCACTGCCGGCGCCGCTCAAACCGAAATATCTCTGGTTGGCGAGATCGAGCATCACAATCTCGCCGCCCAATTCGCGCCAGATCACGTCTTTTGAAACCTCGATCTTCATGAAAGCCACCTATTGCAAACGCGATGTTGCCATCGTCGGCGCCTCACGTCTAAGCTGGACGATCAGTGCTCGCTATGCAATCTCGACTGCGCAAATTCATCAACCTGCAGGCCGCTGATCGATGGTTGCTCGGATCTGCGGTAGCCTCGATCGTAAAGGCGCAGCTGACAGTGACGTTTGTTCCCGTCCGCAAAATTCTGCAACCAGTGACGCTGCGGATCGTTGCGAGTCCGCGGGAGACCGACGCTGCAAAAATCAGTTGGGCGATTGAAACGGCTGGCCGTATCGTGCCGGCCGGAGAAAATTGCCTCGTTCGCGCGATCGCCGGGCGGGAGATGCTGGCGCGGCGCGGTGTCGGCAGCCGGATTCGGATCGGCGTCGCAAAGAATTCCCCCGACTTGCTCAGCGCCCACGCATGGCTCGAATGCGGCGACAAGATAATCACCGGCGAAGGTGAGCATCGGAACTACGCCGCGATGCCGATCGGAGAGCCCGATGAACTACGGCACGACCTCGACAATCTCTCGATCAGCTCGTCAAAAAAGACCTCGTGCAACTGATCGACCGTCCTGAAAGCCTTTTTGCGATGACGCCAAAGCTAAATGCGTCGGACGATCAGCTCGGCTCCCCGATCTGATGAGCGGCATCGCGGTCTTATATCAGTGGGACGGGGCTCCCGCGGATCGCTCCACTGTCGAGCGAATGATTGCCGTCATCCCATATCGCTCAGTTGACGGCTTCGGGGTATGGGGCGGCGGCCCGGTCGCGATTGGTCATGCAAAGCTCGAGGCGACACCCGAGGCTTCGGCTGAGGCCAGCCCGTTCGTCGACGAAACCGCAGGGCTGGTGCTCGCCATGGATGGGCGGGTAGATAACCGCGACGAACTCACGGCCGAGTTGAATTCCCACGGTCGCCATGTTCGCACGGGCACCGACGCCGAGATCGTGCTTCGGGCCTGGCAGTGTTGGGGTGTAAAGGCCCCTGCGAAAGTGATCGGTGATTTCGCGTTTGCCTTATGGGACGCGTCGAAGCGGACCCTCTTCTGTGCTCGAGACCCGTTAGGGGTAAAGAGTTTCTATTTCCATCAAGGTCCGGGTTTTTTCCTTTGCGCGTCGGAGCTTCACCAACTGTTTCGGGACCCGCGGGTAGCACGAAGCCCGAACGAGCCTGCCATAGCCGAGATGCTGGTTAGGGTTCCGGTTGACCGCCGGGAGACACTCTTCGAAGGTATCCGCCGCCTTGAGCCGGCGCATTATCTGAGCGTGAGCGCGCGTGGCGTTGAATGCCATCGGTACTATGATCCGGACCTATCACGGGAGATCGTCTATCGACGCGACGACGAATACTCTGAACATTTTTTCTCGCTATTCAAGGAGGCGGTGCGATGCCGCCTTCGCTGCAGCAAAGGAGTTGCCTCAGACCTCAGCGGGGGAGTTGACTCCTCGTCGATAGTCTGTCTGATCGAGCAGCTACGCCACGACAGCCAGGTGCAGCTTCCAAGTTTTGAATCCTTTTCAGTTCGCTTCGATACCGGACCCGCCGCCGAGACCGAATACGTCGAAGAGGTCTTGAGCAAATACCCCCATCGCCATACCTATCTACCCCCGGGAGTGCCTCCACTCACCGAAATCATCGGGCAGGTTGCGCATTACCTGGACCTGCCAGACTACCCCAACACTGCCCTGGCCGATTACACGCCATTCCTTGGAAGGCGTAACGACCTGAGAGTCCGGCTGACCGGAATAGGTGGGGACGAGTGGCTCTCCGGAACGTCCCTTGTCTATGCGGACCTGCTCCGCCAACTCCGCATCCCGTCGCTGCTGGAGACGTTGCGGATTGATGCAAACCCTCCCGGCGGGTCCGCAGCCTCTGCGGGCTACACCAAGTCTCTTTGGCGGTATGGAATCTGGCCGCTCTTGCCCGATACGCTCCAGTCCGTGATCGATCGCTGGCGGAGTCCTGTGCAGCCCCGCGCTATGATATCGCGCGCGTTCGCGGCCAGAACGAACCTATCGGAGCGTCTGTCCGCGCGATGGCCGCTGCCCCAAGGCCGCAGCTTTGCCCAGCAGGCCATGTACGCTATTTACTCGTCCGGGTGGTTAGCGTACGCGCTCGAAATGGACGCACGCTGGGCGGCGGGCTTTCGACTTGAGGGACGCCAACCACTGTTGGACCGCCGCTTGATCGAGTTTCTGTTCGCGATCCCCTACAGCCAACGATGCCGGGGCCGCTTTGCCAAGTTCGTCCTGCGCAATTCGATGCGGGGAATCCTGCCGGAGCGGTTGCGGATACGGCCTGACAAGGCCGACCCCACCGAGGCATACCCAAAGGCACTACTCGCACTTGGGGGAGAGCGGCTGTTCGATCGCCTCCACAGTGTCAAACTCGGATGGATCGACGAGGAAGGAGTTCGGAGTCTGTACCGGTCGATGACTGCCGCATTTTCGCGCCACGATCCATCCTACATGCAGAGTGCGGTGGACCTCTGGATGGTCCTTGCGGTCGAACTCTGGCTCAAAGTGGTTTTTTTAGGTAGCAGCGAGTCTCTCTGACTAGTAATAGAGCGAAACCCGACGCTAATCGCAGCATCTTCTTGACGAACGGCGCCGCCTCTTGCTATCTTGGCGCCGCGGATGAGGAGGGAGAAATGGCCGAAACCACAGAACTACCAAAAAAAAAGAAAGAAGAGCGAGCTAAGCGACTCTACAGTCGTCCTCGTCTAATAGAGTATGGCAGTGTCGCTAAGCTTACTGCCTCCGGTGGATCTTCGCTTCCGGTTGACGGTGGTGGATTGAGAAAACCCGGCAAGTGACCTCCAGTCCCGCGAAAGTCTGAATCTGCGAAGAACTCCTGCAATCCTCGCATTGTCAATGTTGTAGTAGCTCTGAAATGTGGCGGGTCAGGCTTTTGCCGTAAAAACCCGAGAGGGGGATTCCGCCGAGCGAATCTCCGCTTGAGATATTCTCAGCCGCTGCGCCGCGCAGTTGATTTGAGCAAAACGCGCATCCGAGAACGCTATCAGCAAGCCTACGGGCTGCGGATGGTCGCCGATGTGGCGCTGCCGGAACTCGCAACGCTTCAGCGATCTTCACACCGGGACGCGGTTCATGTAACTCTTGCCCAGCGGTTTCAGCATTCCCGCTTTGATCCCCGATGGTATCTGCGGTCGCGGCAGCCAGGAGGTAGGACCTGGCTTCGCTACGGCAAGATCGCGGATGGTTATATCCTTTCGTTTCCCAATCTCGTCGACTTCGTCATAAATAGCTCCGGCAGCCGGATAGCCAGTTACAACGCCGTTGACGGAACCACTATCAAGACCATCCGTCATCTCCTAATCGACCAGGTGCTTCCGCTGGTAGTAAACCTGCGCGGGTCTGAGGCGCTTCACGCAACTGCCGTCGCAACGCAACGCGGAGTTTGTGCCTTCACTGGGCCGGCCGGGTCGGGAAAGTCCACCCTCGCCGCGAGCTTCGTCCTATCGGGCTATCCCTTGGTCTGCGACGATTGCCTCGCGCTGTCCGGAGACCGAGCGATCATGACGGTCCCCGGTTATCCGGGCTTGCGGCTGTGGGACGACTCGATCCGGGCGCTTGGCGCAAGTTCACGGAATCTGAAGCCGGTCGCGCATTATACGACGAAATCGCGCTGGCGAAATTCCCGCCGCTCCGACTTCTGTTGGACCACACGCCGGCTCGCCTGCATCTATCTGCTCGCGCGTGCGCGACCAGGCAAGCGATCAGCCCGCGTCGTAATCGAGGAACTCAATCAGGCTGAAGCGCTGATGGGTTTGGTCAAGGCAGCCTACAGACTCGACATCACCGACAGCGCGATGCTGAGACGTCAATTCCAGTTCCTGTCGCGCGTTGCCGAGCGCGTTCCGGTCAAACGTCTTATCATTCCGAATGACTTTTCCGCGCTCTCCGAGGTAAGGCAGGCGGTTCTGCAAGATTCTTGCGAAGATCCGGCTGGTGGGCCGCGACAATCTATTTAGAATCCCGGTGAACGAAAGGATTGCTGCCTTCAACGCGTCCGACGGCAAGGCACAGAGATTCAAAATTCTGTTCGTACGTTCCGGTCAACAGATCAGGAGTGTCGGCCAACAGATCACGAGCGTCGACCGACCCTCCGCGGAATCCATGACTCCGCGGAGCTCGCAGGCAAAACGAGTACTATGCTTATATTCCCAATCCTCCGATGCAGGCAGGGCTTGATACGGCGCCGGCCCTCGAAGTATCAAAGGTATTGTTGAACCAAAGATTTTTCCCGCAGGTGGAGGTTACGTCGTAGAGATCGAAACTGGTGGTGCCATTGCCGTTGCCGGTCGCGTCAACGGTCGTGACCATGTCGTTAGCCGCGCTTTCACTACTATCCAGCACAACCCCATTTCCATCGACGTTGTTGGAGATTCCATTTGGCGCCGCAAGAAACGCGTCAGCTATAACAGCGAAAGTATTTGCGGCAGCACCTGTCGTGCCGCCTAATTCGACTCCGTTAGCGCCGTTATCCGCTGCGATGAATACATCGGCATTGGCGCCAGCGCTACCTTGTATGAGCAGTCCATCACCGCCATTGTCGGTAGTTGCAAAGTCCACAACCGAGCAGTGTTCGGAACAGCCATTGATGAAAACACCGGCCCCGGTGTTTGAAAACGAGCTGAAGTTAGCCCACCTGGCCGTCACCCCCGCATTTAGTTCCAGCCCGGTTTTATTTGCTGACACGTTAACGTCGTCCCCCACACTTCCGCCGCTATCCAGGACACCAATAGCAAACCCGCTCACGGTGCCATTAAAGCCTTCGACGGCATCCCTGGTACCCGTGATATGGATGCCGTCCCCGGTCGAAGTTGAACCGGGACCGGTGATGTTGAAACCATTGAGGAACAAGGCGCTCCCGGTGCCCGACATGGTAATACAGGTGCCAGTGCCTGCTTCCACGAGGTTATTCGTAAGAATATAGATCGTATCGCTCCCAGCGAGCGTCCCACACGCAGCGACGTTCGTAGGATCGGGTCCCTCCGCTGCCTTTTCTGAATGCTTGGCCCAAGCGGCCTGCGGGCCACTTAAGACCAACCCCACCAAGGCAAGAAGCGATATGGCGGGAACCGCTATTCTTGACAACAAGCCTCGAATTGCCTTCATTTCTCGTAAGCTCCTCCGCTTTTGTTTCGTTCCACTGCGCCCACTAGCAAAATAACGTTCTCTTAACTCTAGGTCTTGGACATTAGTTTATGATGCGTCTTAACGGACTTTCTCGCGGTTAATTTGCACCGCCGGGATCATTCCATTTTGTTTCCCTTGCGTCAAGTGGTCTATAAGCCTCATACACTGCTTTCTTTTAGGCTTTAAGTCGTTAGAATCTCTAAATGATGCCGGCTGATACTAAATCCTACAAATTGTTACTCTACAAATTCCGCTGTTAAATAGCGAGCCTGCGTCAAGATTGACGGCGGACTTGGGCCCGGCTCTTAAGCAGGATATGTTCCATAGCCTTGTGACATCCGACGCTCTCCTAAAGCTTCCTGACCTGTCCGCTGAAGCAGCCCTCGTCCTGTGCAGCGCAAACACCGCAGCAACGTCTTCCCGCACGGCGCGTGCGTCGGAACTTGCAGAGCAGGTGCGTAATTGGGATGGCGTCATCGAGATAGCAAAACGTCATGCGGTGCTGCCGCTGGTCAATCGCTACCTGAAACTCGAGTGTCCGACTGCAGTCCCGCGAGCAGGAATGTCAAAATTAGCGACCGAATGGCAGTTCGTCGCTCTTTATAACCGTCATATGGCGGCGGAGCTCGTGCGGCTGCTGGCCTTGCTGAAGGAGGCAGGCGTTGCGGCAGTGGCCTTCAAAGGTCCGGTGCTGGCTGCGATGGCGTATGGATCGATCGACCTCCGCCAATTCAGCGACCTGGATATCCTGGTGCAGCAGGCGGACCTGCCGCGAGTCGCCGAAATACTCACCGGCGAGCGATATCTGTCGCCACATAGCAGGCGCGAAGGACTGGCGACCGATTACTTTCAAGAATTCGAGGACGCATTCTTTGCCCCGGGTGGGATGGGTGCAGTGGACGTTCATTGGAAGGTCACGCCGGGCTCTTTTCGGTTCGCCCCTGACGAGGAATACTTCTGGAGTCGCGCCCAAATGGTTGATCTCGAGTTCGGCACGGTGACCGCGATCGCGCCGGAGGATCTGCTGCTGTACCTTTGCGTCCACGCAGCAAAGCACGGATGGATCGCGCTCGGATCGATTTGCGATGTCGCAGAAACTATTCGCGCGCGGCCGGAAATCGATCTGATAGCGATACTCGACGAGGCGACGACGCTCGGCAGCCGCAGGATGTTCCTGACGGGCATACTCCTCGCGCACGAGCTGGTCGGCGCTCCGGTTAACCCTGTCGTTGTCGCGATAGCTCGACGAGACCGCGCGGTGGATTCGCTGGCCAAGCGCGTCGCGAGCCAACTGTTCAACGGAGCCGGGCCCGGACGGTCGCAGTTCGATCCATGGGCGGTTCCGATCCGCTCAATCGAGACCACACGCGCGCGGATGCGTTACGTCGTCCGACGGATGCTGGCGCCGACGATGGGCGACTACGAACTCGTCCCGTTGCCGGCGTCACTGTTCCCACTCTACTGGGTGATCCGGCCCTTCCGGATGGCGCTGCAGTACGGCCCCCGGCTGTTTCGCGGCTCGCCGAAGAATTCGAACGCCTGAACCTCCTGCAACAATGACCGGCGCGTCATTTTGTCGATTACCGTCTCCATCAGACGACTAGATAATAGTGCGCGATACATTCGAGCGCTGTGGAGGATGACCTATGCGATATTTGTGTGCGGTTTACGTTGAACCGAAGGCGATGGAAACGCTATCCGCGGCTGAGGGAGCTACGCTCGACCGCGACTCGATCGCCTACGATGAAGAGTTGCGCCGGAGCGGACATTACATTGTGTCCGATGCGCTCCAGCGTGTGAGCACGGCCAGAACCCTGCGCGTCCGCAACGGCAAGTTGTCGGTCATGGACGGTCCCTTCGCCGAAACCAAGGAGCAGTTAGGTGGCTTCATTCTGGTCGAAGCCAAGGACATGGACGAGGCCGTCGAGCTAGCCTCGAAAATCCCGATGGCAAAACACGGCACGATCGAGGTGCGCCCCGTGATGGAGCTGTCAGCGAAGCCCAAATCCTGATACGAGGCGCGTGCAGATGAGATCAACGCGTCGCTAACTAAAGCGCAGACCCTTCATTTCGCCGGCTTCGCGCCATTTGCGGATTAAGTCGTGGAACTCGACCGGGCCGCCGCCGTATAGCTCGCCGGCGAGCCCGAAGCCTCTTTCCGGCCTACCTTCATTGTTGTAATAGCCAGGCGTGCACGCCTCCAGGAAATCCTGGTTGTTCATCGCCTTCTCTTTGATTGTCGCCACCCATTCGGATTCGGCCTCCGGCGTCGGCTCGATGCATCGCGCCTCTTGCGATTTGGCATGCCGGATCAGCTCGGTGATGTGCCGCGCCTGCTCCTCGAGCATGTGCGGAAAGTTCGCGGTCAAAGCATTCTGCGTGAGGCCCATGTGGAAGCAATTCGGGAAGCCGACGCTGCAGAAGCCGTGCAGCGTTTTCAAACCGTTTGCCCAATTCTCGCTGAGCGCCTTGCCGCCGCGGCCGTATACCTCGAAGCCCGCGCGCCGCGTGTAGGCAGTTCCCACTTCGAATCCGGTGGCGAAGATGATGCAGTCGACTTCGTACTCGGTCCCGTCGAACACCAGGCCCTTCTCGGTGATTCGATCGACGCCGCGGCCCATCGTGTCCACCAGCGTGACGTTCGGCCGGTTGAACGCGGGCAGATACTCGTCATTGAAGGTCGGGCGCTTGCAGAACTGGCGGTACCACGGTTTCAGCGACTCCGCGGTCCGCTTGTCCTTCACAATCGCGTCCACCCGCGCGCGAATCTGGTTCATCTTTTTGAAATCGGCGATCTCGGCCAGGCGCATGATCTCTTGCGGCGATATCTCGGAATTCTGGTTCCTCGCGATCAGAAGGCCGCCAAGGTTGCGGATGATATCGGTCCATCCGTCGCTGACCAAGTCCTGATCCTGGAAGCCGCCCGTGACCAGGACGTTGAAATTCTCCATCCGATGCTTCTGCCAGCCCGGCTTCAGCGTCTTTACCCATTCGGGGTCGGTCGGCCGATTCCCGCGCTCATCGATAGACGACGGGGTGCGCTGGAATACGTACAGATGGCGCGCGTACTTCGCCAGAAACGGGACGCATTGCACGGCCGTCGCGCCGGTGCCGATAACCGCGATGCGCTTGTCGCCGAGCTTGTGCAGATTTCCGTTGGTATCGCCACCGGTGTACCTGTAGTCCCAGCGACTGGTGTGGAAGGTATGCCCCTTGAAGCTGTCGATACCGGAAATCCCGGGCAGCTTGGGCCGGTTCAACGGCCCGTTAGACATGACGACGTACCGCGCGCGCATCCGGTCGTCACGGTTGGTGGTAACGATCCACCGGCACTCGTCCTCGCTCCAGGTGAGCGCTTTGATCTGGGTCTGAAAGCAGGCGTTACGATATAGATCGAATTTCTCGCCGATACGCCGCGCGTGGGCCAGAATTTCCGGCGCGTACGAGTACTTCTCCTTGGGGATGTAGCCAGTCTCCTCGAGCAGCGGCAGATAGATGTAGGACTCGATGTCGCATTGCGCGCCGGGATAGCGGTTCCAGTACCAGGTGCCGCCGAAGTCGCCGCCTTTCTCGATGATGCGAATATCCTGAATGCCGGCCTCGCGCAGCCGCGCGCCCGCCAGCAGCCCGCCGAAGCCGCCGCCGATGATCACGACGTCGACCGCGTCGTTCAGGGGTTCCCGGGTGAAGCCGGGATCGACATAAGGATCGTCGACGTAGCGGCTGAAGTCTCCCTTGACCTCGACGTACTGTTCGTTACCGTCGGCTCGAATGCGTTTGTCGCGTTCCTCGCGATATTTGGTCCGCAGTGCCTCCGGATCGAAATCGAATTCCTGCTGGCCGTTGCTGGTGGAAGGGATTTTTTCAGTTTCGCTCATCGCACTAACTCCGATCTGAATATATTTGTGAGCCGGCTGGGACTTGAACCCAGGACCCTGTGATTAAAAGTCACATGCTCTACCACCTGAGCTACCGGCTCTTCCGAGAGATTCCAATGCTTACAGGTAATTCAAACCGTTGGAAACAGGCGGTGCGCCGGCGAGCTCCTATCATGAGCGCGGTGCGCTGCTGAAGAGCGGCGCGAAATTGGCGCGGTAGTACCACGCCAGGAATAGCTCGATTGCGGCCACGACCAGCGCCACCGGCAAAAGATCCCGCGATAGAAAAATGTGGAAGCAGACGATGTTCACGATGACCGGCGCCAGGATCACCAGCGCAAACGGCACGGCCAGCCCGATCAACAGCAATGCCCCGCCCAGGACCTGCGTTCCGAAAATCAGAAAAAACATGTAGGGCGTCCCCGCCAAGGCGCCAAAGAAAGCCTGCGCGGCGGGCGTCGGCGGAGGATTCGGCATGAAGGGATGCAGACCGTTCAGACCGAAGACGAAGAATACCAGACCCAGGAGGACGCGAGCGATGGTAACCACAATCTTCATTTTTGGTTTCCTCTGGAACCTACTAATAGCAATCGGGGGTGATCCCGACCATCAAAAAAACCGCTCAGTGCCGCACGATTGGACCCTCATTTACGCGATATTTTCGCCGAATAATGGCCCGATATTCGGTGGAAATATGATTTGGCCCGGGCTGTGGATAAGCCACCGAAAGCTTGATTTTTTAGCGGGTTAAAGGCGATGATACCCGGCTTTCAGTTACGACCTATTGAATGAAATCGGGACCAACAGGGTCTATCAATAAGGACGAAACCCCGTCATGATCTGCCGCGCTGTTTGGCGGTTGGAACCGGGATGTCAAAACGCGCGATGACTCGCGTTCGCTAAAGGCAGCCGGTAAAATCTCGGCGCAGCGGCTTGACACACCATGCGCTACTCGACTATATCCAAAACCCTACAACTAGTAGAGAAGGTTTAGTAACTAACTGTAGGTCGAAGTTAAGCAGCGGAGAAGGAACCAAAGATGCGCCTTCAAGAGTACTCGGCGAACGGATCGCCGGTCGCGGTCGCGATGGATAATCTTCGCGCCGAGCCGGTGGCAGCCGCGTGCGACTGGTTCAGTCTTGAGCATCTTGCGCATGGGTCGGAGCGGGTTGGTGGGATGGTGGTGAGGTCGGCGCAAGTACGCAAGGTACTGAAAACCATTTCACGCTTAAGTCCTTACAAAGCAACCGTCCTGATTCACGGCGAGTCCGGAACCGGCAAGGAGCTGGTCGCGCGAGCGTTGCATACGCTCGGCTCCGCACCGGGCGGCCCGTTCGTGACCTTCAACTGCTCGAACCTGGTCGAGACGCTGGCGGAGTCGCAGCTCTTCGGCCATGTGCGCGGCGCCTTCACCGACGCCCGCGAGGATTCGCTCGGCTATTTTCGTTCGGCCAACGGCGGAACCTTGTTCCTGGACGAAATCGGCGAGCTCCCACTCCGCCTGCAGCCGAAGCTGCTGCGCGCGGTCGAGACTCACGAGATCCAGCCGGTCGGCTCGTCGCGCTCCTACTCGGTTGATATTCGGCTGGTCGCTGCCACCAATCGCGACCTGCGTGCGATGGTCAAGGCCGGTCAATTCCGCGACGACCTGTATTACCGCCTCAACGCGGCGGCGATCCTGGTTCCCCCGCTGCGAGAACGGCGCGAAGCGGTCCCGGCCTTCGTCGCTCATTTCATCGAGCACTACAACCGGCTGTTCGGCAAGGACGTAAAAGAGGTATCGCGCGCCGCGTTGGACGCAATCTGCGCCAACGAGTGGCCAGGCAACGTCCGAGAGCTCGGTCATGCAATCGAGAGCGCGGTGCTGATGACCGAGAACGATCGGATCGATATCGACGATCTGCCGTTCAATCACGATGACCCGACCCCCGAAGCGGTCGGGGTGCCGGCCGAGGCGATGCTTCCGAATGGACCGCTGGACCTGGTCGAGGGGGCAGCATCCAACAGCGCCGCGAAGGAGTGGCCGTACTCGCTCGATGCTGTTATCCGCGAAGCTTCGAAGCTCGCGCTCATTCGCGCGCTGCAGGCGACCGAGGGCAACTGCCACCGGGCGGCCGATTTGCTGGGCGTATCGCGCTACACGGTTTACCGGATGCTGAACCGATTCGGGCTGGCTGAAGGGCGAACGTACAGAACGTTTCGCAAACCAACCGTCCGCCGCGCATAGGCGCGGAGGCGGAACTAATCGAAGGTGAAACCCATCGTGGGTTTCACCTTCCTTGGGCAGGGTGACCCCTGCACCGCACCGTTACACGCCCGTTGAGCAGGCTGCCACCTGGCGTGTAACCTGTCGCGAGGGCTTCCGTCCGGGTCCCAACCACAGTGCCTCGCGTTTCTGTAATCATTCCTGCCTACAATGCGGCGGCGACTGTCGCCGGCACGGTGGACAGCGTCATCGCGCAGACGTTCCAGGATTTCGAGATAATATGCGTCGACGACGGCTCAACCGACGACACCCTCGCAATCATGAAACGGTTCGGCGACCGTGTCCGGCTGCTCGAACAATCCAACAGCGGGCCGGCGGCCGGGCGTAACAACGGCGCACGGAATTCAACGGGCGAGTATCTCGCCTTCCTGGACGCTGACGACGTCTGGACGCCCCAATTCCTCGAGCGTAGCGTGGCGGCCCTCGATGCCAACCCTGCCCTCTCGCTGGTCTACTGCAACTGCGCGCTTGCCGACAGCGAGGGCGTAGCAATCGACACGTCGCTGGTGAGCAACGGCTTCGATCATGCCCCGTCACTGAACGAACTGCTGACGCAACTGTGGCCGATCATGCCGAGTGCGGCGGTGGTTCGCCGCGCCGCGTACGACGCATGCGGCGGCTACCGGGACGCGTTGAAGGGCGCGAGCTTTCGCTTCGAGGACGTGGATTTCTGGATCAAGATGCGCGAGCAGGGGCCCTTCGGTTATATCGACGAGCCGCTGATCACGTGGCGGTTTGCATGGTTCCCGAAACAGCTCAAGCGGCTGCCCGATTACTCGAAAGCGCTGCACGTTTTCGAGGCGTATCTACAGGAACGCTACGGCGTTTCGGCGGCGCCGCTGGTCGATGCGCGCGCGCGGGCGCCGCGGAGTATCCTCGCGACGATCGGCCTCAAGGCGATGCGCGACGGCGATCGTCCTCGCGCTCGGGCGGCATTCGCGCGCGCTATCCGGGTCGATCCGTATCGGCTCAAGAACTATCTGCGCTGGATGCGAACCTGGCTGCCGCATCGGTTGGCGCAGAGCTTGTCGGGCGGAAGCTCGCGGCGCACTCGATCTGATCGCGCATATCAGGAATAAATAGACGGCGTATCGCTGTTGTCGGAGGCATTTTCAATGCGGGTGATTGTAACTGGTGGGGATGGATACCTCGGATGGCCGCAGGCAATGTACCTGTCGAAGCGCGGATACGACGTATGCGTAGTCGACAACTTCAGCCGGCGCCTGTGGGACCTCGAGGGGGGCACCGAGAGCCTGATTCCAATCGCGTCGCTGCATGATCGGGTCGCGGCATGGCGCGAAACGAGCGGCAAGTCGATTCAAATCGCGGTCGGAGACTTGACCGACTACGCATTCATCAGCGGCGTGGTGCGCGATTTCAAGCCCGACGCGATCGTGCATTACGGCGAGCAGCGCAGCGCGCCATTTTCGATGATCGACCGGCGCCATTCGGTGCTCACCCAGGTCAACAATCTTGTCGGCACGCTCAACGCCGTCTACGCGATTCGCGAGCATGTGCCGGAATGCCACCTGGTCAAGCTCGGCACGATGGGTGAATACGGCACGCCCAACATCGATATCGAAGAGGGCTTTATCGAGATTACCCACAACGGGCGCACCGACACTCTCCCCTATCCGAAGCAGCCGGGATCGTTCTATCACCTCTCCAAGGTTCACGACTCGCACAATATCCAGTTCGCGTGCAAAATCTGGGGCATCCGGGCGACCGACCTCAACCAGGGCGTCGTGTATGGAATCGAAACCGACGAGACGATGCTCGACGAGCGCCTCGCCACCCGTTTCGACTACGACGGAATCTGGGGCACCGTCCTGAATCGTTTCTGTATCGAGGCAGCGATCGGGCATCCGCTGACGGTTCACGGCAAGGGCGGGCAAACCCGCGGCTACCTGAACATCCGCGACACGATGCGATGTATCGAAATCGCGATCGAGAAGCCCGCGAAGACCGGCGAGTACCGCGTCTTCAACCAGTTCACCGAACAATTCTCGGTCGGGCAGCTGGCCGACCTGATCCAGGCCGCAGCGAAGCATAAGGGCCGCAGCGTCGAGATTCAGCATATCGCGGACCCGCGCGTCGAAGCCGAAGTCCATTACTATAACGCCAAGCACACCAAGCTGATCGACCTGGGCCTCAAGCCGCGCCTGCTATCCGATACTCTGATCGACTCGGTCCTCGACAAGGTCGAGCACTACAAGCACCGGGTGAAGAAGGATCGCATCGAGGCGCTGGTGAACTGGCGCAACATCAGCAACGCAATCGGCTACGGCTCGATGTCGTCAACGTCGGAAGTCGAAGCAGAGGCCGAGGCGAAACCGAAACCGCGAATCTCCCGCGCGCGATAGTCCTCATCCGGTGGCCCTCTCCTGGCTGATTCCCTCGCCCGTTATCGGGAGACGGTGAGGGGAGAGGGACCTGGTGCGGCGCGATTGTCTGTTGCGCCGCACATTCGGAATCTCAGCAAATTATGTCCCTCACCCGCTGCGCGCGGACGCACGTCGGCCTCTCCCCTCGTGAGGCGAGGCAATTCTAGGACTCGGCGCCGGCGCCGCGTGAGGCTTTCCCGCCGAGCGCGCGGCGGATTGGTGCGGGCAAGAACGTTCGCGCTATTCGCATGTAACTCTTCACGTGGCGCGGATCATATCTGAGCACGCGGATGAAGCATCGCCGCGCACCTTCCATATTCCCTCGGCTCATCTCGATCACCCCGGCGTTGGCGATCATGCGCACTCGATGTCGGATGAAATTCCTCACCAACCCGTCGGCGCGCGCGCCATAGCGGGCACGAACGAGATCAACGATCGCGTCGGGACCGATGTCGCGGTTCAACACCTTGGGAAACAACTGGCCGTAGGTGAATCGGACCAGGCGCTCGGGCAGGAAAATAAAGTGCCCCTGCTCACGCATCAGTAGCCAGAAGTGGATGTCCTCGGCGCTGATCAGTTGTCCGCAGAAGCCGCCGGCGCGATCGAAGGCGTCGCGGCGCATCATGACGGTGCTTGGCGTGATCGGCCAGATGCGCTCGAGCATCTCGTCCATCGTCGGCGCGTGCGCCGTGTCGGGGCCGATTTGCGAGCGCCGAAATTCTTCGCCAGCTTCGTTCACGACGATCATGTCCGAGTAAAGCAGCGCCGCGCCGGGATGGGAGCGCATCGCCGCGACGGTGGATTCGAGTTTTTGTGGAAGCCATTCGTCATCGTGATCTATAAGCGCGAGCAATTCACCGCGGCTCGCTGCGACGGCTGCATTGCGCGCTGCCGGCAGCCCGCGATTCGGCTGGCGCACGACGCGCAGCTTGTCGCCGTACTTCGCCAACACTGACGGCGTGTCGTCAGTCGAGCCGTCGTCGCAGATTACGATTTCATAGTCAGCGAACGTCTGATCGAAGACGCTCTTGAGTGCGCGATCGATCGTCGCGGCGCCATTGTAAATCGGAATTATCACCGAGACGCACGGGGAGCGTCCGCCTTGCTGCGAATTTGATCCGGATGACGCCATCGTCAATCAGGCGTTGCTGGATTTTCAGTGTGCGAAGACGGACGCGGCGGGCGAACCGGAAAAAAGGTTTTCAGATATCGACGATAAGCCTTGGGCGACGCCGGTTGATAGTAGATGACGCGCGCGAGGCACCGGCGCGCGTCGGCGCGCCGTCCTTCCTGCATCAGCATTCGCGCCATATGTTTCATGACCTTCACTCGCGAACGGCGGTATTCGCGAATAAAGCCTGCGGCCGACGCGCCGTAGCGTTCGCGTACCAGCCAAACCAGGAATTCGCAGGCTTGCTCGCGCTTCAGAGCTTTGGGGTAGAGCGGGCGCGTAGTCTTGCGTACCAGCAATTCCGGGACACGCCGAAAATATCCGCACTCGCGCGCGCGTAGCAGAAAGAAAACATCTTCGCAGGCCGTCACGCAGCGCTCTTCGAAACCGCCGCAGCGTTCAAGGATCGCTCGACGCACGATGACGCGGCTCGGCACCACAACCCACGGGCGCTCGAGCATCTGCTCCATCGTCGGCGATTCGAGGTCCTCGTTCTCGCTGCTCTGGTCGGGCATCTGCCTCCCCGCCGGGTCGACCTTGAGCGCTCCGGCGTACGCCAATCCGCAATCCCGATCCTCGTCGAGGACCGCGGCGCATCGCTCGAGCATCTGCGGCAGCCATTCGTCGTCATCGTCGATGAAAGCGACGTACTCGCCGCTCGACGCGCGGATGCCGGAATTGCGCGCCGCGGGAAGTCCGCGATTGGGCTGCGTCACGACGCGGACTCTATCGCCGTAGCGGGACAGCACCGACGCGGTGTCGTCGGTCGAGCCATCGTTGACGACCACGATTTCGTAGTCGGTGAAGGTCTGAGCGAACACGCTCGCCAGCGCGCGGCCGATGGTGGCGGCGCCGTTGTAGATCGGAATTATTACGGACACCTTGGCCATCGCTGACCGCTATCTTTCCGAGACTGAAGCAGCACGCGCGAGGTTGTTACTGCGACTGGCGCGAGGACTCTTCCATGCGGAGAGGTCGCGTCCGATCATTTGCTCGAGCGCCTCGATTTCGGGGAGCATGAGTTCGTGCAGTTGGGCCTCGATCGCGGGATCGAGCGGAGGAAACTTTGGTCCGCCGCCGAATACCAGCTTCCAGGCGCCTGCTTGCTCGAGGAAATTGCTGGTGCCGTAGGCTTGCTTCTCCTCGAGCCAGTACATGAAATGGCGGGCCTTGCGCGCGACCCGCGGAAATCTCGGCAGGTCGTTAATCGAATTGATCAACTCACCCTCACCCGCCGATGCAGGCACGGGGTAGCGCTCGATGCCGATGAAATCGCAAACGCGATCGAGGTACGCCTGCGGATCGGCGCGCAGATCGTCGTTGAGCAGCACCAGCACGCGGTCGTCGCCGAAACGCGCGCGATAGTCGGGCAGATGCGTCGCGTAGCGGCTCACTTCGATCACCTGCGGGACTTTTACGAGGAACTTATCGAGCGGATCGTTCGTCAGCGTGTAATGACGCCAGAGTTTGTAGGCGGAGTAGATTCGCTCGACCGGGTTGCGGAACGAACAGATGATTTTGCATCGCGGAATATGAATCGCGATGCGCTCAGCGGTCTCGGGGAAACCGAAGTACGGATTGACCTCGCCGGTCGGACGGATACGGTCGGCGTCGCGAAAGTGGTGCGCGTACCACTCGATGCCCTTGTTGTAGTTGGTCGTGAAGAAGTCAGTCTCCTTGATTCCAGCGGGCAGATTGACGCGGCCCTTGAGCACTTCATGCAGCCAGGTGGTGCCGGTGCGGCCGGGGCCGACGCCGATAAAGTCGGGCAGTCGCAGGTCGCGCGCGCTGTTTGCAGAATTGGCCATCGACTTACGCCACCGTTGCGCGCCGCACTTGCGGTTTCTTCCATGCTGACAGATCGATGCGGAGCAATTCCTCGAGCGCCTCGACTTCAGGCAGGTAGCGCTCGCGCAACAGCTGTTCCTGTTCCTGCGCGAGACGCCCGAACGGATCGCCGCGTCCGTAACAGAAATCCCACGCGCCCGCTCGCTCGAGCAGGTTGATCGCGCCGTAAGCCTGATGCCCCTGTAGCCAGTACATCATCTTTCTCGCGCTGCGAGCGAGTCTGCGGCTTTTGGGAGCACGCGCAAACGAATGGACATCATCGCGGATTTCCGGGCGCGCGGAAAGCGCGATGCGCTCGACGCCCATGAAATCAGTCACGCGGTCCAGGTACGATTGCGGCTGCGCGTGCAGTTCGTCATACAGCGTGACCAGTACGTTCTCGCGACCGAACAACTCGAACCAGGTCTTGAGATGCGACGCGTAGCGATTGCCGCTGCCGAGATTCGGGCGCGACTTCAGGACCTCGTCGAACGAGCCGTGGGCCCACGCGAAATGAATCACCAGCTTGTAGGCTGAAAAAGCGTGATCGACCGGATCGCGCAGCGTTGTGATCACGCGGCAGTTCGGAATGTGGGTCTTGATGCGCTCGGGTGCCAGCGGATGAAAAAAATACGGACAGATTTCCGCGATTTTGCGATCGCCGGTGGCGTAGCGAAAGTGATGCGCGTACCAATCGATACCCTTGTCGTAGAAGGTGTTGAAGAACTGCGTCTCCTTGACGCCGTAGGGCAGATCGACGCTACCTTCGAGCACGCGATGCAACCATGTGGTCCCCGTGCGACCGGGACCAGCGCCGATGATCTCAGGCAGCCGGCGGGGCGACGATTGACTCATCCGACCGCTAGCCGCTGAGAATTGGGTTCCGCAGAGGGCTGGCGCGACCGGCCCGCGCGAGGCTTTTTCCATGCGGAGAGATCGATGCGGAGCAGTTCTTCGAGCGCCTCGACCTCGGGCAGATAGCGCGCACGCAAGCGCGCGTCCTGCTCAAGTGTCAGAGGAAGATATAGCTCGCCGCGTCCAGCGCAGAAGTCCCAAACACCCGTGCGCTCGAGCAGGTTGACGGCGCCATAAGCCTGGCGACCCTTGAGCCAGTACTTCACCTTCCACGCTTTGCGCGCGAGTTTTCGGTTTTTGGGCGCGCGCTTGAATGCGTTCACATCGTCGCCCATTTGCGGCCGCTCGGCGAGAGAGATTCGATCGATGCCCACAAATTCGGTCACGCGATCAACATATCGCTGCGGGTCGGAGCGCATCTCGTCATACATCGTGACGAGGACATTTTCGCGGCCGAAGTGGTCCCACCATCCCTGGAGATGCGACGCGTAACGATTGCCCTTCGCCATCGATGGCCACACGCTCAAGGTGTGCTCGAAAGTTCCGCGGCGTGCCTCGCCGGAATAGCGCAGCGCCTTGTACATCGAATACAAACGGTCGACCGGATCGCGCATCGTCACGATGAATCTGCAGTTCGGCATGATCAATTTGATGCGATCGAGAGTCTCGGTGTCGAAAAAGTGGGGACAAATCTCGGCGACTTTCCGCTCGCCAGTCGCGTGGCGAAAATGGCGCGCGTACCAATCGAAGCCCTTGTCGTAGAAGGTGGTGAAATAGAGCGTCTCTTTCACGCCGTACGGCAGATCGACGTGGCCCTCGAGCACGTTATGCAGCCAGGTGGTGCCGGTGCGCGGCGGACCGATCCCCATAAACTCCGGGAGTCTCACGGGGCGTGCTACTTGCGTTGCGCGGGATACAGAGTTCAACGATTGTGGCCTGGCGATGATCGTTCGGGGGTCAGTACAGCCGCGATCGCGGCAGATAACGGTCAAGGTAACATCGCCAATATTTCATATCAATCAGGTGTCCCGCGCTAGCCGAGATCGGCGAAGGACTGCTCCAGGATTGTTATACCCTCGTCGATCAATTCGGGGGACGCTGTCAGCGGCGCCAGGATTCTTATCACGTTCCCGTAGATTCCCCCGGTCAGCAGGATTAGGCCGCGCTCTGATGCACCTACCGCCAAACAGCTGGCGAGCTCGGGAGCCGGTTCCCTGGTCTCACGGTTGCGGACCAACTCGATCGCGAGCATCGCGCCGAGTCCGCGTACGTCGCCGATCAGAGGAAACCGCTCGCGCATCACCTCGAGGCGCGCGCGTACGAGCACGCCCTGCCTTTCGGCGCGCTCCAGCACGTGCTCATCGTGAAATACGTCGAGCACGGCGAGCGCCGCGGCGCATGACACGGGACTGCCGGCGAAGGTGCCGCCAAGACCGCCGGGGGCGACGCTGTCCATGATTGAAGCGCGGCCAATCACGCCCGAGAGCGGGAACCCGCCGGCGAGGCTCTTGGCTATCGTGATCAGGTCAGGCTCGACGCCGGCATGCTCGACGGCGAACATCCTGCCAGTGCGGCCGAAACCCGTCTGAATCTCGTCGGCGATGAACACGATGCCGTGGCGATCGCATAGCGCGCGCAGTTCGCGAAGGAAGTCGAAAGGCGCGACGTTGAAGCCGCCCTCCCCTTGCACCGGCTCGATGATAATCGCGGCGACGCGCGACGGCTCGACC
The DNA here is from genome assembly GCA_963850125.1 of uncultured delta proteobacterium. GTDB lineage: Bacteria > Desulfobacterota > Binatia > Binatales > Binataceae > Binatus. The sequence continues at coordinate 86,315 of CAWKKB010000013.1, forward strand.
GACGACTTGAACAGCGTCTCGATCGCGGCGAGGCTCTTCTCGCTGCTGCCGCCGCGATAGGCATCGGGGAAAGGCGCGTGGAAAGTGTCCGCGGGAAACGGCCCGAAGCCGGCTTTGTACGGATTTATCTTGCCCGTGAGCGCGAGCGCCATCAGCGTGCGGCCGTGAAATCCTCCGGTGAACGAAATGATCGCCGAGCGGCCGGTCGCGTGACGCGCGATCTTGACGGCATTCTCGACCGCCTCGGCGCCGGTGGTGAGAAAGATGGTTTTCTTTTTGGTTGGCTCCGCGATCGGCGCGAGCTGGTTCATGCGCTCGGCGAGTTTGATGTACGATTCATACGGCGTCACGCCGAAGCAGGTGTGCGTGAAGGCCTCGAGCTGAGCCTGCACCGCGGCTATCACGTGTGGATGGCGATGGCCGACGTTGAGGACGGCGATTCCGCCGCCGAAGTCGATGTAGCGGCGGCCGTCGGCGTCCCAGATTTCGGCGCCGGACGCATGGTGGGCAAGGATGGGAATCGGCACGCTGACGCCGCGCGGGATGGCGGCGGCGATGCGCTCGGCTAGATTGGCTTTGGTGTTCATTAACGACTGAGTAACAGTTTCGTACGCGTCAGAAAATCAGTAATAATTAACCTCGACTTGTCAGACTGATACCTCGGAGGGATCGGGGGAATGGGCGGGGATGCGCCGGCGGCGGCCCTGATGCGGATAGACGGGACTCCGGCACGACGCTCTCGAACGCATAAATAATTGGGGATGACTACGAACGCTGAAACTTCAAAGCTTTACGAACCGATCGTGCCGTCGGACCAGATTCAGTATCGCGAATACAAGCTGCTGCTGAAGCCGGACCTGTTCCCCGACGAGAAGGCATTTCACAGATTCTGGAAACTGGCGCATCACGCCGCGAAGTCGCTCGGCATCAAGCTCGGCAAGATGGACGAAGCGATCAAGCCGCATCAGCGCGAGGTGGTTTTCTACGACACTCCGCACTTCAAGCTTTACAATCACGGCTTCATCCTGAGAAAACGAACCTTCTATCATCACGGCGTCCCCGATGCGCGTCACGAGCTGGTGATCAAATTTCGGCATCCGGAAAAGAAGGTAGCGCTGGCGGTGGATCCGCGCCCGCTGCTGCCGTGCGAGTACACGCTGAAGTTCAAGGAGGAAATCCTCCTGCCCAAGGACGGCGCGCTCGGGATGCGGCTGGTGTATTCGCACAACTGCGAGCTCGACACCCCCAACATCATATTGACGCAACGATTCGAGACGACTGCCGACGCGTTTCCGGCGCTCAGGAAGATCGACGCGAATCCGAAGGCTGCCCTGAGCATCGTGAACGGCGTCTCGATTCAGGAATACCTGGTCGATCTCGGGATGCTGGACTTCGGGCACAAGCTCGAAGCGAAGGCCAACCTGGCTGTGTGGCGCGTGCGCACGACTAACAAGCCAATAGTGGCGGAGTTCGCCTATCAGTTGAAGTTCGACAGTCCCGAAGCGGTGCGTCGCAAGCAGCGGGAGCTTTCCGAGTTCTTCTACACGGCCTTGCAATCGCGGGCCACGGACTGGGTGCAGCGTGGAACAACCAAGACCGCCCTTATCTACGGATACGGAAACGCCAGTCTTAAGCACCAGGAGTGAGCCTGATCTTCATCCGAGCCTGCTGACGCTGTTCAGGATCTTCCTGCTCGCAGGAGGCCTGAGCTTCGGCGGCGGCGCCGTCGCCTACCTGCGCGAGTACCTGGTGCGCGAGGAGGGCTGGCTCGACGACGAGGGATTTCTGGGCGCGATGGAGATCAGCGAGACGCTGCCGGGACTCAACGCCGTCAACATGGCGATCATCATGGGCGATAACCTGCGCGGCATCGCAGGCGCGGCGGTGTCAGTCATAGGGATGCTGCTGCCGGGATCGATCGTCGTGATGGTGCTGGGAATTCTGTATCAATCGAATCACGACAATCCCGACGTGAAGCGTTTTCTGCTCGGGATCGCAGCCGCGGCCGTCGGTTTGCTGTCGGCGGTGACGTTGCAAATCGGGCGGCGGCAATTTCGCCAGCTCCCCGACATCGCAATAATCGCAGTGACCTTTCTCGCGGTCAGTTTCCTCAAGCTTCCGCTGTTCGTGGTGCTGCTGGGACTCGGTCCGATATCGGTCTGGTTATACCGTCCACACGTTTCACCCCCGCGCGCGGAGGACGAGCATCTGCCGTTTCATCGCGGCCCGCGTCATCACTTGTTTCGTCATTAACGAGAACATCTGAGTAGGTGTCACAGATGCAGAACCCTGAATCGCGCGCGAAAAGAGCCGCACGCTGCACAAGGACCCTCACCTTAATCCTCTCCCTTACCGGGAGAGGGGAAACAGCATGACACGATTGATACATCTGTTCCTGGTCTTCTCGCTGCTATCGGTGCTGGCGGTCGGCGGCGGCACCGCAGTGTTGCCCGAGATGCAGCACATGACGGTGCACACATTTCATTGGCTGACGGACGCGCAATTCCGCAACATCTACAGCATCGGGCAGGTTGCGCCGGGGCCGAACATGCTGATGGTGCTGGTGATCGGCTACAAATTGGCCGGATGGGCCGGGATGGTGGTGGTGGGAATCGGATTTTTCCTGCCCGACTGCATCATCACGCTGTTCGTCAATCGATGGTGGGTGCATCTGGGCAGTTGGCCGTGGCGCACTTCGATTCAGCGCGGGCTGGCGCCGGTGGCAATCGGCCTGATGACCTCGGGCACGTTTGCGATCGCGAGGCTTTCAATCGTAAACGCGCAGACCCTGGCGATCGCGGTAGTGGTGTTCGCGATATTGCTCTGGCGCCACGTCAATCCGGGTGTGCTGGTGCTGGTAGGCGGCGCCGCTTATGTACTCTTGTCATCCTGACAGAGCGAGAATGAGCGGCGATAAGGTAAATCGGATAGCAGCACATATTTGTTTGTCATATATGGACCCCGCCCGCGTGCAAGAGCGAGGAACGGCAGAGGGGGAACGGGTTGCGGTCATATATTCGGCCTGTTTGAATCGGGAGCATGAGTAGCGCCCGTGGCCATGATGGAAATCCGCGCGCCTGGGTCTCTGATCATCCTGCCGGCCTCGTGCTGATGGGCCCTGACAAATACCAGAGTGGGCAGACGCCGGTGCGACCGGTTCGCCATCAGATCGTATTCACCCTTCGCAACCATTGGTGGGGGGTTCCTGTGCTCAGCTACGCTCGTTGGTCGATGAGCAGTTTTCCCTCGCGCGCCCTCCTAACCACCGTTGGAGGGACGCGAGGGAAAACTGCGCGGTTGGGGGGAGGGGCGATAGCTCGAACCGCGGCTGAGCAGCGCCCACAGCACCCGCGCGTTATGGTTGGCGAGTGCGACCGCAGCCACGTTGGGACCGCGCTTGACGCAGAGCCGCGCAACCCACGCCGCGCGCGGATGAGCGCCGCGGCGATTGCGATAAAGCACCGCGCGCGCACCGTGGATCAGCAGCGTGCGCAGATAGCGATCGCCATGCTTACTGATGCCGAGCATCACGGTCTTGCCGCCGGAGGAGTGCTGGCGCGGAGTAAGCCCGAGATACGCGCTCAGCGCGCGGCCGCTTTTGAATTCGCGCGCATTGCCGACCATCGCGACCAGCGCGGTTGAGCTCAGCGGACCCACCCCGGGCATTTCCATCAGCCGCGCGCAACGCTCGTCGTCCCTGGCTGCGCACTCGATGCGCCTGGTGATCGCCGCGATGCGCTGTTCGAGTTCCCGCCATCCGCCGCTCAGCTCGAGCAGCACCTCGCCCATCGCGCCGCTCACCTCGTTGCGCTCCGGATCGGCCAGCGCTGCGGTCAACGCGGTGCGCAGTCCCTTCGCGCCCAGGCGCGCGATCACGCCGCGCTCGTGCAGCAGCGCGCGCAGCAAGTTGCCCTGCGCTATGCGCTGCTTCAGCAGTTGCGTACGCACCCGATGCAGCGCCAGCAGGTCCTGCTGGGCGATACTCTTAACCTCAACGTAACGCATCTGCGGACGGCGCACCGCTTCGCAGAAGCGTCGGCGTCGTTGCGGTCGTGCTTGTTGGGACCGGTGCGATACGGTTTAACCTGCGCCGGACTCATCAGCCGCACATCATGTCCGAGTTGGGCGATCGCGCGCGCCCAGTGATGCGCGCCGCCGCACGCCTCCATCCCCACCACGCACGGCTCGAACCCTTGTAGGAACTTGAGCAGCTGCGCTCGCCGCAATTGCTGGCGCATCATCACCTTGCCCCACCCATCGGCCGCGCTCAGCGCAAACACGCTCTTTGCCAGATCGATCCCGATCGTTGTAATTTTCATCACGGACCCTCCTCGCTTCGAATGAAACGTTAATCACTTCATTCTTGGACCGTTTTACGAGGCCGCATATAAGCGGGCGAGGGTCCATCCCATCATCCTGACGAAGCGAGCAACGCGAGCGGCAGGACATGGCTTCTGGCTTCCGGACAGCTTCGCGCGAGCGAAGCCGGTTCCGGTTTTGCGTTGCTGCGTTCTGGAAAAGAAAACGCCGACAGGAGTGGATGCTCCTGCCGGCGTTCATGCAATCAGGATCGTCAGGCTACATGTGTCCGACTTCGGACATCTTCACCATCGCTTCCGTGGTGAAGAACGCGCGGTCTACCGCGCCCATGTTGATGTACCAGCATTCGCGCTCGGGCGTCTCGATGCCGGGCAGGTAGCACATGGTGGCCTCACTGCTCTGCACATCCTGAGACGACGCGCCGACGACAAACTCGCGCTTGAAAGGATAGATGGCGACCTTGGCGTCGGGCACCGGACGGTCGCGATACGCCAGCCAGTAAACGTGGTTGCGGAACAGTTCGCCGCGACGATCGTAGGTGTCGATGTACGGCTCGAACCACATTTCAGAATCCATGTAGATGACCGTCTTGGAATCGAGCGCGGCTGCGTTGTTCACGCTGCGGCGCGGTTCCGCGGTCACGATATACATGTGGCGCATCTGCCAACGCTCGGGGCATGCGCTGGCGCCGCCGTCGGTAGCGCATCGGATTTCCGGTGAATGCTCGGCATCAACCGTCGCGAGCATCTCCTTCTCGCCAAGGAACTTGTAGTTGTACTGTTCGGTCTTGGGATTGAAGCCCGAATAGTGATCGGGATCCCAGGTCTGCGCGCCAGTCGCGCTCGAATTGATCGCCTCGTTCAGGCGGCGCAGGCGGCGCGAACCGGTGGTCCAAGTCCACGTGTCGTCACCGTGAGTCGGATCCGCGTAGCGGTAGCGCAACAAGCTGGTGCCGCGAGCGTCCTGCGGCGCAAGCTCGGGACCGAGCAGGAACAGCCACAGGCGGTTGGTCTTTTTGAAATCAGGATCGGTCGGCAGCGGCTCGACTTCGGTTCGTCCGACTAGATCGTAACCGGCGTAGTGGCCAAGCTGTCCGTACGCGATTTCGAAGAACGGCTTGTTATAGCCGCTGTATACCGTGTCGCAGTCGAAGTATCGCAGATCGTAATCGTCCGATTGAATCGGCCGGAACACGTTGTTCCAAACGACCTTGGTCGCGACGTCAGGATCGTTCGCGTCGATGAGCGGGAACGGCTGTCCTGCGACGTAGCCGACTACAGTGCGATGATCTTTGGAAAGTTCCACCTGCGAAGAATACTTTTCGGTCGCGTCTTTATAAGGAGGCGGCCAATCCACGCGCACAGTCGGCACGATCTTCATCGTCATGCCGTGCTGGACTCTGTAAAACACGCCGGGTGAAACAAGGTCCCTGACTTGTGCCGAATTCTCCGGAGTGATGAAGTCGCCCGGCTTGACACCCGCCTCCCCAGGCAGGGTCATGGCCGCGAGTGCGAGCAGCGCAATGCTGCCGACGACTATCGATTTGCGAATCCCCAATGTCCCCAAAAGCATTTCAAACCTCCGTAAAAGAGCCGTAAACGTTGTTTCTCGTGGCTCGCTAAAAGCCGTCTGGTGTGAACTTTCCACACCTGTTGATGCTATTAGAACTGTCAGGTGGAGATGTCAATCTGTTTAATTGCGATTCGGTGCAAATTCACCTATTGCGTCTCGGGGAGGCACGGGCCTAATCCGCAGGCAATCGCCTATTTTACGACCGTCCGCCAAACGGATTCCGGCCTGCGATGGTAGATACCCCTCTCCCGCGCCAGCATCCCACATCCGATCATCTCACGGCGGAGCGTGGCGCAATCATGATGGTGCAGCTTGAGAATCGTATTCACCTGGGACTCGGTGTAACTAATGCCGGGCTCAAAGAAACCTATCAGCCATTTCAGAATTACCAATCGTTTCTTGTAGCTGACCGGAATCTCCAGCAGACGCGGTCCATCGACAAAGTTGTCCAGGACTTTTCTCTCGGAGTCGCGGGCGCCGGCCGATGTCGCCAGTCGCGCGATACCTTCGCGACTGAAAACGGTGCGGCTGATCTGTCCCAGCACCTCTTCATTCAGCCGGTACCAGCGGAAGTTGCCGACGGCGCGCAATCTTACGAGGTCGAGCTGCTTCAGCATCCCGAGATGATGCGAGACGGTCGGTTCCTTCAATTCGAGGATGGACGCGAGCTGCTGGACGCTGTGCTCTGCGGTGGAGAGCAGACCGATTATCTTCAGGCGGCTCTCGTCGGCCATCGCCTTGCAGAACTGGAGCATGATTTCAGGCTGTCGCGGATTCATCGCAAGCGGCTCGACTAGTTTGACACGTATCTAATTAGATAAATATCAAAATAGTTGGGAGATGCCAAGCCCCGTCGATTGTGATTGAATTCACCCTTCGTCAATCGGTCGTTAATGTTTCGGTAACGTCGATTTGGCACGACAGACCAACTGGAGCGGCCACATTTCGGACGCTACCATCGGGAGGAAGGAGAAATTATGGGCATGCGGAAGACCGCGATCGTAGCGTTGGTAGCGATGGCTTGGGCGGGCTCGCCGCTCCTGCTGGGGGTATCGTTCGCGCAACCCGCACCGGGCGCGATGGCGACGGCAGCGATGGCGTCGAGCCTGTCGCCGGCAGACAAGGACGCGCTGACGAAAAAGCTCGAGAAGGCGAAGAGACATTTCAGGTATGTGCGTAAGGGATGGTCACAGGAGCCAAATACACAGCACGAATACGACAGGAAGATTGACGAGGTCAACGCGCTGCTGGCCAACCTCAAGAACGGCGTGGATTTCCCGCTTAGCGACGTCGACAAGGCGGTTGCGCCACCGAAAGGCGGCACTCCGTACTGAAATTCCACTGAAGAAAATTCGAGGGCGGTCCGATCGCGGGCCGCCTTCGCTCTATTCTTTGTATTCCATGTGAAACTGGTGCATCACGCGGTGGAGGATGGGCGTGAGGAGAATTCCGACCACCGCGATCAATGCGAGCCCACTGTAGAGCGCATAGGCTGACGCGAAGATTTTTCCGGCATTGGTCTTGAGCGGATCGACCGGGCCCATGCCGCCGAGAATCATCGAGGCGTTCAGCAGTGAATCGATCCACGGCAGTCCGTCGAGATAGTGATAGCCGCAGACACCGACCGCGAGCGAGACCACAACGACGGCGAACGCCAGGGCAGCCCATCGGGCGACACGCCTCAGGAACAGCGGGAACGGCAGCAGGGTTTCGTGACGATGCTCGAACCATCGACCCTTTCCGGACTTTGCAACGCTCCCTGATTTCTTGTTAGTAGCGCTGGCCATATCGCGATTCGGGAACTTGTTTAGCACGAATGCGCCCGGCGGCGGCAGGACTCCAGGAGGAGCACCGCGCAATGGGAACTCACAGCTTTGCTCAATGCTCATGTGATGCTAAAATGTATCACATGAGAAAGGCCAGTGTGCGCGATCTTCGTTATCGCTTCTCCGAAGTCGAACGGCTTCTGGAGCAAGGCGAAAATATCGAGATCACCAAACGTAAGCGCGTGATTGCCCATCTGTTGCCGGTGGCCTCTCGCGGTCCCCGCGAACGTCCCGACTTCCTGGCCCGCCTGCGCGCAATCTACGGCGCCAAGACGCTTAAGGTGAGCGGAGCGGAATTGCTGGCTCGCGAGCGCAGCCGGTATTGAGCGCATACGCCGACACCAGCTTCCTCATTTCCCTCTATACCCCCGACAACAACTCTTTCGAGGCGGTCTCGCGGATGCGACGGATGGCCCAGCCGGTGATTGTTACCCAGTTTGGAGAACTCGAACTGGCCAACGCGCTGCAACTTCGCCTCTTCCGCCGTGAACTGCTCGCGGCCCAGACCCGCGCCGCGTACGGAGCGTTCCGCGACGACGTGACCGCCGGAATCTTCGTATTTAAACCAATGTCCGATGAGGTCTACGCGCAAGCGCGACGGCTTGCCCAACAGTGGACCAGAACGCTCGGCAATCGGACGCTCGACATCATCCATGTAGCATCCGGGTTGGCACTGGCAGCAGAATCTTTCCACACCTTCGATGAAAAACAGCGCCGGCTGGCTAAAGCCGTGAAGCTGACCGTCAGGTAGGAGAGTGATTGCGTGTCAGGGACGTCTGGCAGGCGCTACAGTCCGTGACAGTCGAATCACGTTGTTGCCGTTGCGGCGCTCGTAATGCGCTGAATCGGTCAGCGAGCGCAGGATGTGAAGACCGAGTCCGCCCGGGGTCCTGCTTTCGAGACGCTCTTCGAGATTGGGTGGTGGCGCTGCGAAGGGATCGAACGCGCAGCCGTCGTCGACAAATTCAATTTCGAGGCGGCCGCTGTCGAACGCCAGCACGATTTCGGCGCGTCCGCACTCCGGTCGATCGGGATATCCGTATTTCATCGAGTTGGTGATCAGCTCTTCGAGCAGGATGAGGATGCGCGACGCTTCCTCGGGTGCGATTTCCTGTTCTCTGACAAACGTCGCGACGAAGCTGTGCACCTGAGGCATCGCGCTGGAATCGGATGGAATGATTAGGCGGGATTGCATCGCTCAGGGACCAGAATATCGGCCTCCCGCTGCGGTTGCCATCGCTGGCATCTGGCGCTAAGCGGCGATAGTCTGCACGCCGAATCGTCCTGGAGTTCCAAGGGAGGCCAAATGAACCGCGTAAATCGACCTTGGCGCGCCGCCGCCTGTCTCGCCCTGCTCCTAACATTGCTGGCAGCCTTCCGCTCTTCAGCGAATGCGGACAATACCCAGGTCGCACAGATAAAGACGGTATCCGGACAGGCCGACATTGTGCGCAGTGGCGCCCGCAACGTCGCGCGGGTCGGCGATCCACTCTACGAAAAGGACACGATTGAGACGGGGCCCGATGGCGCGATCGGAATCACCTTCATCGACAACACTGTGATGTCGAGCGGCCCGGATAGTCAGATCGTACTCGAGGACTACAAGTTCAACTCGAGTAATTTCAAAGGCTCGATGCTTGCGGACATGAACCGCGGCACGGTCTCGATGATCTCGGGCGATATCGCGCGAAGTTCGCCGGGTGCGATGAAGGTAAAAACGCCGACCGCAATTCTCGGCGTGCGCGGGACCCGGTTTGTAGTCGAGGTCAAAGACAACCGCTGATCATGCGGCGCATTGTTCTGATCCCGCTTCTTCTGTCACTGGCATCTTGTTCCAGCCGCCAGTCGCTCTTTGTCGTCCTGCCAAATCCGGACGGCAGCTCGGGTGCGGTGACGATCGAGGATGGCCAGAAGTCGGTATTGCTGGATCATCCGTATGCGGCCGGAGAGGTGCGCGGAGGGGTTGCGGCGCCGGTGAAAGTCGACCAGGCGCAGGTTCAGCAGATCTTCGGCAACGCGCTCGCTGCGCAGCCAATCCTGCCCGCCCATTTCGTGCTCTTCTTCGAAAAGGACAGCGACACTTTGACGCCGGATTCGCAGCGCCGATACCAGGCCGTGTTCGCGGATATCAAGCGCCGAAGTGTATACGAGGTGGAGGTGATTGGGCATACCGACACGCTCGGCACCGTGCCGTACAATCAGCAGCTCTCGATGAGCCGTGCAGTGATGATTCGCGAGCGGCTGGAGCACGACGGGATCGCAGCCAAATCGATCTCGGTCGCCGGCCGCGGGCAGTTGGATCTTGCGGTGGTGACGGCAGACCAGGTTGCGGAACCGCGAAATCGACGCGTCGAAATTACCGTACGCTGATCAACCCGCGGAAGCGGGACCAATCCAGCGAACCGCGAGCAGCGTAATGTCGTCGGCCTGCTCCGCACCGGCCGCGAAGCGGCGGACATCGTCGCGCACGAAATCGATGACATCCTTAGCGCCGGTGGCCGGCGCTGACGCCAGCAATCGCTCCAGCCGCGCGCCGGAGTACAACGCCCGATGCGTGTCCTGGGCCTCGGTCACTCCGTCGGTATAGGCAAGCACCATCTCGCCGGGCGCAAGCTGACGTCGCTCGATCGAATATTGAAAGTCGTCGACTGTACCGAGCGGCGGCCCTCCCGCGAGCGGGAGAGTTTTAGGATCGGACCCCGCATGCAGCACGAACGGCGAGTCGTGACCTGCGTTTACGTAAACGAGCATGCCCGAAGTCAGGTCGAGGATTCCCGCAAACACCGTCACGAACATCATGTTGGTGCCGCCCGCCCCAAGTTCCTCGCTCGCAGCTGAAATCTTGTCGTTGGCCTCGTTGAACACGCGGTCAAGCGCGTTTCGATAACGCAGGGTCGCGGTATGCAAGACCTCTTTAGTCATCGCCATGAACAAAGCAGCCGGCACTCCCTTACCCGACACGTCGGCAATCGCGAACGAGAGATGATCTGAATCGAGCAAAACAAAATCGTAAAGGTCCCCGCCGACCATCCGCGCGGGCTCGATAGAGGCGAAGACCTCGAGGTCGCTGCGATCGGGTGGACCCGGGAAATGCCGCGGGAGCAGGCCAAGCTGAATCGCGCGCGCGGCATTCAGCTCGCCGTCGAGCCGCGCTTCGATTTCGCGCTCCTGTTGCAGCTCGTCCGCGAGCCGGCGGCGTCCAGCCTCTGCGACGCGCAAATTCTCCGACAGCATGACGCCGAACACGAACGCCGACGACAATGCCGGGTAGATGCCGTCGAGCAGGAGCTTTGAAAATTCGAAGCTCGCCAGCGCAGAACCGAAGAGGATCGTAACGATGCAGAGAAGCGCGGCGCCGGCTAGTCGTGGACTCTGATATGGCAACGCAAAGATGATGACGAGTCCTGCGGCGAGCACGATAGCGATTTCGATCATGTTCAGCGATGCGGGTCGACGTAGCAAATTTCCGGTCACCATCGATTCCAGCGATTGTGCCCAGACCTCGACGCTTGGCATCAGGCCAAGCGGGGTCTGATCCGGCTTAGCCACGCCGAGCGCGGTCGGACTCAAAAGCACCGCAGCGCCATTCAGCCGCGTTGGATCGTATGATCCATTGAGCAGGTCCGCCGCCGAAATGTAGCGCGCCTCGTACGGCGGCATGAAATACGGGTAGATACGGCCGCGGCGGTCAGTCGGGAGGAAGTGCGTGCCGAGCGTGGCCCCTTCCACGCCTTCACTACCACTTACGATTCGGAGCGCGCCCGCGCCCAAAGCCACCCGCAGCATCTCGAGCGCCAGGTCCGGCACCAGGTTGCCCTCGGCCACAATGAACAGCGGGACGCGGCGAGTGACGCCGTCGCGATCCGCCTCCATGTCCACCGAACCTTGTCCGCGCTCGGCCTCCGCGATTTCCGGCAAGCTGCGAAGAAGCTCCGGATGAGTGAAAAGGAACGGGCGCGGATTGCTGCCAGATTCGAGAATCATCGTGACGCGCGAGGGGGTCCGATGCGGATGGGACTCGTCACTAGTTCCAACTGCCAACACGGTCGGAACTTTGCGCATAGCGTCGGACAGCAAGGATTCATGCGAGGGCAGCCGCGAGAGCTCGCCGGCTAGCTGGGCAGGAATTTCAGGATCGGAATCGACCAGACGCCCCGGCGACATACGGTCGGGCTCAGCGAAGATTATGTCGACACCGAGTACGCTCGGCTTGCCTGACGCGATCTTATCGATGAGCTGCGCAACCCGCGCCCGTGACCACGGCCATTGTCCGTATTGCGCGAGGCTCCTGTCGTCTATTGCGACGATTTCCACCGGCAGCGGCTGATATTTTCGCGGCTCGAGATGTTCGAGAAAATCGAAGCCCCGCAGCCTGAGGCTGTCCACCACGGCGGGATCGAGCGCGCGCACAATCACGAGCAGAGCGAGCACGACCAGGGCCGGTGCCCGTCCCGGCGCCGCGAATATTCTACGCAGCCAGCCCAGCTTCCCCGGCTGTTCCTCGCCGTTGTCCTCAGATGACAATCTCGAGTCCGTCGTAAGCGGAGGTGACGGTCAACTTATGTGGCGATTCGTTGATTTCGGCGTAGCGCCGCGTCTCGCCCAGCACCTTCTCGATCATCTTATCGTCGAACACGGGCTCGTGATGGTACATCACGAGGTGCTTGACGCGGGCGAGTTGCGCGAGTTCAACCGCGATCATGTTACTCGAATGTCCCCAGTCCTCTTTGATCGAAATCTGATCTGCGAGTGAGTATTGCGCATCGAAGATCAACACGTCGGCGTCGCGGAAAAACTCGACGAACGGATAGTTCTCGGTGAGAACGTCGAACTTGTGCTCGGAGTCGGTCGAGTAAACCATCGACTTGCCATCCTGGGAGAAGCGAAAGCCGTAGGAGTCGCTCGGGTGGTTCTGCCGGATAGACGTTACCGACAGGCCGTCGATATCGTAGGTGCGGCCGGCCTCCAACTCGACGAACTCGATGGTGGCGCCGAGCGATCGAAAATCGATTGGAAAGCAGGGATTAGATTGCTGACGAATGAAAACCTCGCGCATCTCTTTGTGGCAGCCGTGAATCCGGATCACGTTGCCGGGGATGTACGACGGAGTAAAAAACGGGAACCCCATAATGTGATCCCAATGCGTATGGGACAGGAAGACGTTGAAGCGGGATTTCCTCGCGGGGCCATGCTTCGCGATCAACGCGTTACCGAACTCGCGCACCCCGGAGCCCAAGTCGCACAGCACGTATTCGTTTTCGCTGCCGCCCGCTTCGATTTCGACGCAGCTGGAATTGCCGCCGTAAGTGCCGCTAATCGAGAACGGGAGTTCCTTCACGAGAAAGTTGTCGATCGCTTCGAGGCTGTCCAGGTGCTGGCCGCGCGCGACCAGCAGCGCTTCGCGGAGCTTGGTTCGGATGGCCCGGTAACCGAGCGGCGTCGGAATCGAACCTCGACTTCCCCAAAAACGGATCAACATCGCCACTTCCCCCGTCCACTTGTCCGCGAGTTAGCGCCAGGCCGCAAGTGCGTCCGCGGGAGTATCGAAAACTTGTACCACCAGCGAAAAGCGGCTGATCTCGAAAATTTCCTTGACCACCGGGACCAACGAAGCGACCGCGAGCCGGCCGTTCGCGGCTTTCGATTGCTTCGATCCCATCATCAGCGCTCGCAAGCCGGCGCTCGAAACGTATTCGACGCCAGAAAAATCAACCAATACCGCCGCACCTGCCGGCGTCAACGCATTCAGGAGCCTGGCTTGAAAAGCCGCACTGGTCTCGTTGTCGATTCGTCCCCCCGGACTCAGGATCAGAATGTCGCCATCGCGCCGCTCGCCGATCTCCACGCAAACCTCCGCGAATGTCCAAGGGCAGTTTGGGTTGTAATCCTTGCGCCACGATTCTCGACATTTCGTCGATCGCGCGCAAGCAGTAAAGCGGCGGTCAGTTCAAGGGCGGCCGGACTCGGACGGTCAGTACGTGAGGGCCTCGGAAATAGCGGTCGAATTCGCCGCCGACGTAATTCCAGTTGTCAGCCGGACTAAACCACGCGTCCATCGTGGGCAGAAACGGTGCGATCAACAGGTTCAAGGCGCCTAGGTCAGGCCGCATATCGAGCCGGAAAAGATCGCCGGCGTAGAAAGGCCAACGCTCGGGTCGCACGGGAAGCGACGCCTTGACGCTGAAGATCTCAGGTCCCGGCGCGCATGCGAACGCGTGAAACCTGATTTCACGAGTCCCATGCCGAAGATTCGTGACCATCATTATCAGCCCCGACGCTCCGGCGAAGGAATCTGCCGGCACGTCAAGCCGAGACGTGCGCACCTTCATCTTGCCCGAAGTGTAGCTGGTGCATGAAGCGACGCCAGATTTAGCGTCAAGCGTATCGACCATGTGAAGCGTGCCGTCCGCGTTGAAGAATGAGTGCTCATACGAGTCGAGCTTCAGCGTGGAGCGCGAGTCTTCGAGATCGAGCCGTTCATCCTCGCTGTCGCGCTCGCCATCGAGGTACCGGGTCTCGCCCTTGATCTCTTCGGTCGAGTTGGTCCGCAGAACTGTAAAACGGGTCGCGCCGATCGTCTCCTTGCCATCAGGGCTCAAAATGTTGAACAGCAGCCCGCCGAAATCCGGGACACCGGCGGGCGCGACTTGCAAAGCGGCCGCGTTGCTCCAAATGGCAGCGAATGCTGCCAGGAATAACGCGAACAGCAGAGTGGTTTTCAAGGGTTGATCAGATGCCGTAGTGAATTTCTGATGCGAACCGTCTTGCTGTCCCAGTCCGTCCGAAGCTCCAGTTTGCGGATCGATGCTGTGAAATCAGCGTCTCCAGAATTTCGAGAATCTCAAACACTGCTCGGTTGTCGAATGCTTTCACGTTGGCGCGCAAGCGGCTGAAGTGTTCGCGATCCAGCATCGTCGAAACCGCATTCCCGATTTCCCGAAAGGAGGGAAGTACTATTCCGAACCCGTTCTGCGCGATCCAATCGGTGTTGAAGCGTTCCTGCACCATCGTCCAGGCGTTGCGCTCCACGATAAGCGGAAGCGCCATGACCAGAGCTTCGCTGATGCTGCCGGGACCCGGCTTGCCGATAAAAAAATCCGCCAGCTTCATGAAGTGGGGAATTTCCTGCGTGAAGCCCACACAGTGAAATGGATAACGCAGCTCCATCCCTTCAATACGTTCGCGCAGCTTGTCGTTGTGACCGCAAACGAAGATGAGCTGAGTCTTGAGCCCGGCGCTCTCGATTCGTCTCGCGATCGTTGCCATCTGGCTCGAGCCGTAGCTGCCGAACATCACGATGCCGGTCGGCAACTCGGGGTCGAGCCCCAACCGGACGCGCTCGGCTTCGCGGTTCATCTCGACAGGCCGATAGAATTCCGGACGCACGATCATTCCCGAGGTGCGAAAAACGTGCTCTGGCGCATGGCCCATCGCGATCGCCTGATCCGCCGCGGCCTCGGTGCCGCAGACCAGGTATTGCTTTTGGCGTTCGATCCAGAAATGCGGCGGAAAGTCGGCGAGGTCGGTAAGAATTGTGACCATCGGAGTATCAGGTCGCCGCTGCATCGCATCGGCCTGACGCAGCCCCTGCAAAATCGCGTGATTGAAGTTGGGGATCATCGAGACTACCAGCTCGGGGCGCGAGCGCTGCCAGTGGCGCGCCAGCAGCTTGATAATCGTCGGCTCGAGTTGCCGAATCAGCATCTGCGTTATTCGCAGCAGCGGGCCAGTGCCGATGGTAAGACCGTATTTGAGCTGCGAGTTGTAGAAATCCTCGAT
The DNA here is from genome assembly GCA_963850125.1 of uncultured delta proteobacterium. GTDB lineage: Bacteria > Desulfobacterota > Binatia > Binatales > Binataceae > Binatus. The sequence continues at coordinate 101,812 of CAWKKB010000013.1, forward strand.
ACGCACTCCGGTGAGGCGCCGAATCACGTCGGCCGGCTCGAGCAGCTCGCGCAAATTGATCGGATTGATATTCCACGAACGATGCTGCTCGCGGGCCGCGGATATCAGCGCAGTTGCCGAAGCGCGATGTCCGCCGCCCGCGTCGAAATAAATCAGATCGATCCGTGAATCTTTGTCGCTCGTCGATTGGGGGTAAGTTGTCACGAAGTCGCCTCCTGCGGCATCGGTTCCGATACCGGAATATTCGGCTGTGAAGGACTCCATCGCAGGACTTGCAGCGTCCCGTCCCGCTCTTCGACGACCGCGGTCCGGTTATGCACCCAATCGCCATCGTTCACGTACAGAATGTTTCCGATTAGCCGATGATCCGATCGATGAATGTGCCCGCAGATAACACCGTCCGCTTTGTGGTCGCGCGCGGCGGCAAGCACCGCCCGATCTCGGAAATCAGTCAGGAACTCGATCGCCCTGCGGGCAGGCTGACGAAAATAGTCGGAAAGCGAGCGACCTTCGTCGGGACCCTGTTCGGTATGCCGATTGTACCAGTCATGGATTCGTTGGGCGCGCGCATACGCGCTGGTTCCAATCATCGGCAGCAAGCGATTCAGATTGAGTGAGCCGTCGAACTGATGCCCGTGGATCACCAGCATCCTGGAACCGTCAGCGGTTCTGTGAATCAACGAACTTAGGGAGGGGATGCGCCCGAAAAGCTCTTCAACGAGGCCGAGCTTACCCTCGTCATGATTTCCCGGCAGGAATACTACGTTGACGCCACCGCGGCGCCACCGCACGATCTCGTCCACCAGCTCTTGTTGCGCCGAGCTCCAGTGCCACGACGGCCCACAGTTCCATCCGTCGACAATATCGCCGACGAGGTAGAGGGTCTCTCCAATATGACGGCGCAGGAAGTCGAGCAACGAACTTGCTTTGCACGCCCGGGTGCCGAGGTGCACATCGGAGATCCAGATCGTTCGGTAGTAACTGCGTTGAAACATGGCCTACCCTCCTCCATCGCGTCTCGCATAAACCGCGACACGACCATCCCTTCCGCCCGCATCCAACGAACCGCCGAGGACTCTACTTCAAATAGGCAATCAGATCTGGACTTCGATAACTACACAAATAGTGAACTGCGCCTGAAGAATGAGATAGCAAAGAATGATGAATGCATTAGCAAGTTGCTACTTGCACATGAACGCATTGCTACGTTGAAGATTAGTCAGTCAATTGCAGTGCGAGTGGCTATTCGAGAGGCGGTGAGAAAAACCCGATCGCCGTCCCTCACAATCGGGATCTGACGATCGGGCGCGTCGGAGACTATGTATGCGCGACTCAGGATCGAAGGTCCGCGCGCGCAGTTCGGCTTCGCGGCGCGGCTACCTGCCGACTGCGTGACGAATGGTGGTGAGTATATAAATCAGATCGCGAGGCGATTGAACGTCGCCCATCAACGCGACATGCGACAAGATCTGCATTTCGTCCGGCGTGATGTTGTGGATCCGTTGAAGTTTTTCGTTTTTCTGAAATTGTTCCCAGCTCGAGCCCTCGGGGCTGACAGGTTCAGTGATTAGCGCCTGCGCATGAGGATTCGCAAGAAAAAACAGTTCTCGATTGTCGAGGCCGAGCACTTCCGACAGTTTGCTAACAATCTTGTCGGAGGGATGCCGTTTGCCTGACTCGAGGTGCCCGATATACGGCGTCGAAATCCGGATCTTGGCAGCGATTTCTTCCTGCGTGAGATCCAGCTCTCTTCGCCTCGTGCGTATCACATCCCCGAAGTCTGGGGTCTTCGCACGCACCGGCGCAGTTTCAGATTTGGCCTTCGCTGCGCGGGGCGCAGCAGCTGTTCGTGGTGAACTCTTTTCCTTCAACATACCGTGAATTACTAACATACGGCTAAATATAAACAAACAGGCAGCAGCTAATTGCTACAGGACAAGCCGTACCGATTCTAAATATACGGTGTGTCAGCGGTCCTACAATATGTTGATTTTCCAGCTTTTTTTGCTCGTATCGATTAGCCCTGCTTAACTAAAAGGCAAATGGAATTCATTCAGCCTGCAGCAGGTTTGGCCGCCTTGATCGAGAAGATGGTGGGAATCGGATCGCCGTCGATGTGCCAGAGGCCGTCGATTTCCTGCTTCATGAAAGGGAAATGCTGATAGATGCACCCGGCGAATTCGTGCAAATACTCGATACGCAATCCCGCTGCGGCGAGCGCACTGACGACGTCGCCTAGCCGATACATCCACTGGTGAGTCTCGGAAACCATTTTGCTGTGATCGGAGTAATCGGGACCCGCCGGATCCTCGCGCATCGCCGAGTGAAAGTAGGAAATCTCGAACTCCAATTTAGTCGTGCCCGCGCGATTTGCGCTCATCTGGGTCAGCGGATGGAATTCCGCGATGTAAAAGAAGCCGCCCGGTTTTACAAAGTGCGCCGCGATCTCCGCCCATCGCTTGACGTCTGGCAGCCAGCACAACGCCCCGTACGAGGTGAACACGACGTCGAATTGCTCGTGCAGCATCGCAGGCGCGTCGTAAATGTTGGACTGCAAAAACCGCGCAGGAATTTTCAGTTCAGCGCTGATTGAACGCGCCAGCGCGATCGCTTGATCGGAAAAATCCACCCCGGTGACCTGCGCGCCCATCCGCGCCCACGACATCGTGTCGAGTCCGAAATGGCATTGCAGATGCAGCAGCGATTTGCCGCGAACGTCGCCGACCTCGCGCAGCTCGATCGGCTTGAGGACGTTGTCACCCGCCCTGAACTCCGTCAGCCGATACCCGCGCGACGCCGCATGAATCCCGGCCATCATGTTCCACGCGTCGAGATTTGCTTTCAGGCGCTCGTCCATTGTGGGCTAAGGTCTCTCCAGGCTGTAATCCCACGAGACGGTGTGTAACGGCTTGAACGTCACCACCACCACCTTGTTGCCCTTCAGCGATTTCGCGTAGGCCTTGCCGAGCTTCTTGCCCAGGTATTCGACCGCCATCCGCTCGGTGCGCTTGTCGTCGATCTTTTCCTCGAGCGTGGCGCGTCCCTTGAGCACCACCGTTTTGTACGGCGCCTTCTTGGTATCTACTACCAGCGTGACGCGGGGGTCGCGCACCAGGCATTTATACTTGAACGATTCAGCGCCCGTATGAAACACGACTTGCCCGTCGGCATACTCATACCAGGTCGGCACGGCGTGCGGCGCACCGTCGGGCGCGGTGACGGCGACGACCGCGACGATCGGCTTCTTGAGCAATTTCTCGATATCTTTTTTCTTCATCGGCATCGGGACGAGGTCTCCTGTATCGGTGCAGCAAGCTTACTTGCCCTTGAAATTCGGTTTGCGTTTTTCGCGGAAGGCTCGCGTGCCTTCCCGGACGTCCTCGGACGGATTGGTGATCATCACGTTGAGCGCAGCGTCCTCGAGCGCGTTCTCGAGCGTCATCTCCCGCTGCTTGTACATCATGCGTTTCGCCAGCCTTATCGCCAGCGGCGGGCCGTCCGCGAGCCGCCGCGCGAATTCGTTCACGCGCGCCTCGAGCTCCGCATGGGGCACCACTTCGGTGACCAGCCCGAGCTCGAGCGCGGTTTTCGCGTCATAGACCTCGGACAGCAGCGTCATCTTGAGCGCGCGGTCCAATCCCATGAAGCGGGGAAACAGGTACGCTCCGCCTTCATCGCAGAGCAACGCGAACTTGAGGGCGGTATCACCCAGCCGCGCCTGGTCCGACGCGATTCTGAAGTCGCACGACAGCGCGAGCGTCAAGCCGCCCGCCACCGCTGCGCCGTTAATCGCCGCGATGACAGGCTTGTCGAAGCGATGCAGCGACAGGACCAGCTGATGGAATCCTTCGCGCATTTCGAGCATGTGGCCCATCGGATGCCCATGGAATCGCGAGCGGCTCTCGGGCGCTCCGCTGATATCGCCCCCGGCGCAGAACGCGCGTCCGCTGCCGGTGATGATCAGCACGCGCACATCGTCGTCCTGGCGCGCTAGATCAATTGCGGCGCACATCTCCTTGACCATGGTCTCGTTGTAGCCATTCATCCGCTCAGCGCGATTGATGGTGATTTTTGCGACGCCGTCGCGCGAACCATAGATGATTGTTTTGAAGTCCATTGTTGGTGACCTCTCTTCTTTTTCTTTCTGTCATTCTGCCCGGTGGCTCAGCAACCTAACCCTAACCCTTCCCATAGTGGGAAGGGGGACAATCGCGGAAACGGTTAGGCGAATGAATTGATCTGGGCGTCGAGTATTCTCGCTCGCTTCAGAGGTGACACAAAAACAATGTTCCCCTTCCCTCGAGGGAAGGGGTTAGGGATTAGGTTGCCTGAAATTCCCTACCGCCCCTTGAACGTTGGCGGCCGCTTTTCCAGGAACGCCTTGACCGCCTCGCGATGGTCCTCGGTCCTGCCGGTCATCGTCTGCCCCCACGCCTCGCGATCGAGCAGCTCGTTGAACTCGTGATTCAGCGCCGCGTTGAGATTCGCCTTCATGTACCCGTAGGCAATCGTCGGACCGTTGGCGATTCGCGAAGCGATCGCGTGCACCTCGTCCTTGAACGACGCGGCAGGCACGACGCGATTAGCCAGCCCGATTCGCAACGCTTCATCTGCGCTGATGACGTCGGCCAGGAAATACAATTCGCGCGCCTTCGCCGATCCCACCAGATGTGTCAGCGACCAGGTGCCGCCGTAGTCGCCCGAGAAGCCGACCTTGGCGAACGCGGTACCGAATCGCGCCGCGTCGGACGCTATTCTGATGTCGCACGCCATCGCCAGGCTCAAGCCTGCCCCAGCTGCCGGACCATTGACCGCTGCAATCGTCACCTTGCCCATCTCGTGCAGCATCAATGACGCCTCTTCGCCGCGGCGCAGGCCAGCCACGCGATCCTCGATTGTCTGCGTAGCGCCGGAGTTCGCGCTCTCGTTGCGCTCGCGCATCCCGCCGATATCTCCGCCCGAGCAGAATCCGCGCCCCGCTCCGGTCAGCACGACGGCGCCGATTTCGGGATTGGTCGCGGCGCGCGAAAGGTTGTCCACCAACGCGCCCATCATCTCGGCGCTCATCGCGTTGAGCTTATCGGGCCGATTCAGGGTGAGATAAAGCACGCGGTCTTTCACTTCGGAAAGCAGGTCTGCCATTTTTTTTGGCCTCCAAAAATGCGGATTCGACTCTGGTACTACTTCACGTCCGCCAATCTGTCGAGTGCCGCCGCGACCGCCTGCGTTCCGTCGAGGTCGTGGCCGAGCGCCGCCGAAGCGTTGAACATCGACACCATCAGCGAGAGTCCTGGCAGCGCGAGTCCTGATTCGCGGGCGGCCTCGACCACCAGGCGCAGGTCCTTGCGAATCAGCTTGATAAAGAACCCCGGCCGATAGTCGCCAGCTATAATCTTGGGCCCGAGGTTCGACAACTGCCACGATGCGGCCGCACCCGCACCAATCGCCTCGACCACACGCGATACGTCGAGACCGCCGCCCTTGGCGAACTTGATCGCCTCAGCCGCCGCCTCGAGATTGATCGCGACTGCGATCTGATTTGCGAGCTTGGTCATCTGGCCCGCGCCTGGCGGCCCCATGTGCGTGATCCTTTTTCCCATCAGCTCGAACAGTGGACGCGTGCGCTCGAATGCGGACGCGTCTCCGCCGACCATTATCGTAAGCGTGCCGTCGCGAGCGCCGACATCGCCGCCCGACACTGGCGCATCGAGGTACTCGACGCCGATCGCCTTCAGCCGCGACGCGATAGCGCGTTCGGCGGCTGGCGAAATCGTGCTCATGTCGACGACCAGCTGCCCTGCCTTGAGCGCGGGCTCGATCTTTGCGACGGTCGCCTCGACGTCAGGGGTGTCGGGTACCATGATAAACACGACCTCCGCGCCCGCGGCGCAGGTTGGGGCGTCGGCGGCAACGGTCGCTCCGTCAGCAGCGAGCGCGCGGGCTTTGTCGAGTGAGCGATTGAAGACCCGCATGCGATGGCCGCCGCCAATCAATCGCCGCGCCATGGGCGCGCCCATTATCCCGGTTCCGATCCATCCGATTTCCATATGTGACGCTCCGTGCGGAAAAGTGTGCAGACGGCTCTTGTGCTTATGAATACTAAGGTGCAGGGGTTACCCCTGCCAGGGAAGTGTGAAACCCAGGCGGTTTCACATACGATTAGGTTCCTCTCATCACTCGCTAACGAATTCAGTCGTCCATGCTTGGCGGCGGAGCCACGGCTCCTTTTGCCAGCAGGTTGTCGTCGAGCACGACCGATGCACTCTGAACGGTGCGATTGTCCACGAGGTCGGTATATTTTCCGCCGTTAAATTTTTCGCCGAGAAACTTCAGGATCGAAGTATGGTCGAAGAGTTGCTCGCATAGCGACGCCGGCTGCACGAAGGGCGACACGACTATCGCCGGGACTCTGACACCGAGCATACTGAATCCGTTCCTATAGAAAGCTTGCGGCGGCGTCGCAGTCGGTATCGCGGGCGGCCGCACGTGATCGAAAAACGAGCCATGCTCGTCATACGTGATGAACGCGACGAGGTTGTTCCACGCGTCACCGGCGATGAGTGCGTCGTACACGATTTTCAGATGCCGCTGACCGCCGTACAGAGACGCCGGAGGATGGTCGTCGGACGCGGCGGCGTTTCCGCGTCGATAGTCGTCTTGATACAGAGGCTCGACAAAGACCACTTGAGGCACATCGCCATTTCGAAAGTCATCGATCAGGCGATCGATTGGCCGAAACAGGTTCTGCACCTGCACGTCGCCTTCATAGAGTTTGAGGATACGCGGCATCTGCATGAAGAAAAAAGAGTAGCCGCCCACGTACACCCGCCATCTGACCCCGCGCGAGGTGAGCCAATCGTAGACGAGGTCATCGGGATTGTCGCGAAACAAATCTTGCGTGGTTTGGAAGTAGCCGCTGGGCGTATGATCCACCAGCGCGTAGCCGCTCATCGCCATCAGGCGATTCGGCAGCGTGCTGGCAGGCAGCGATGCGAACCAGTTATCGCAGAGCGCAAAATTGCGGGCGAGAAAGTCCGTCGAAGGCAGGTATCCGTTGATGCAGTATTCCATCACCCGCCTTGGATCCGCATTCGGAAACGCGTTGCTATAGCTCTGCGCGAATCCGTGCATCGGTCCCAGGATCGAGTTGATCTGCGTATCGATATTCTCGCGCTCGTGCGGAGGATCCGGCGTCAGCGACGGACTGGTAATAGGCCGCGGCTGATAGGTGTCGTGGGCGTAGTAGGTTTGCGCATGCCGGATGCCTTCGATTCGCGCAGCCAGAGGATGCCCCGAATCGGGCAAGCCGAGGTACCCGAGAATATGATCGAACGACCGGTTCTCCATCATCGCGATAACCACGGTCCGCACGCGCGACAAATCTTTGGGCATTCGACGGCTCCTGTCTTGCGCACCAAGACTAGTGCGAACATCGCGATGTTGCCAAGAATCCGCGCGACGTCCAGATTGAGCGGTGCCGCTGGTTCTGTTCGTAACAATTTGGTTAACAATTTGTTGTCACGATGTGGTCATCTGGTCAGCTTCGCGCTAAAAGACTCTTCAGAGAGACAGAAAACTGTTACGCATTAGATATAGCGCCGCTGCAGTCTGCTACGGGTTCGCGTGGCTCTCGATGGTGGCCCTGATTGCGATGCTCACGCTCGCTGAATTATTCCTGGGCGAGGTCGCTATCAGCAGCGAAGCGCTCGATGCGGACGCCCTTGCGCGTCTGAATATCGCCCTGCGAACGCCCCGCTAGCGCTGTCCAATCCAGTCGGAACCCGCCACAGAGCGCCATCGCGCGCGAATCGCCTCGTACTCGGCGGGCGGCAATGGTCCCGCGCCGGCGTGCGCGATATTCTGCGCGACGCGCTCGGGCCGGGTCGTGCCGACGATCGCAGTCGTCACACCGGGCGTGCCAAGCGCGAATCGTAGCGCGATTGCGGCCGCATCCTCGACTCCGCGATGAAGAAAGTCGTAGTCGAGCTTCTGTAGCCGGTCCCAATATGGCCGCGTGTACCAGTCGGCGGGCGGCTTCTTGCCGTGACGCCACGCCGCGTTGGCGATTGGCCGTTTGACGATCACGCCCATCCCGGGCGCAATCGCTTTGGGCAGCACGCTTTCGATCGCTTGCTGATCCGCGATGTTCAACGAAATCTGCAGAGTATCGAACGCGCCGCTCTCAACCGCGTACACCGCTTCGTCCGCGTCGGCGCTGCATCCGACGAGGCGCGCCTGCCCACGCTCGCGCGCCTTGTGGAGAACCTCGATCACGCGGCCGTCTTTGAGAGTCGCAAGCGAAGGGCTATGGAACTGCATGACATCGACATGGTCGGTGCGCAGATTCCGGAGACTGCGATCGATACTGCGCGCAAGCATCGCGGGATTCCAATCCGGCTGCGCGTAACCGCCGGCGCGCTCGGAGGCAGAGCCGAGCGGCGCATGCCCGCATTTCGTCATGAGCACAACTTCAGCGCGCCGCTTGGAGATCGCCTTGCCGATCAGCGCCTCGCCATCGGCATAGCACTCGGCGGTATCGATCACGTTGATGCCTGCATCGAGCGCGGTGTTCAGAATTATATCGACGGTCTTCTGGGCGACCGCCTGGTAGCCAACCTCCGAGCCGCCGAAGCCAACGGTGCTTACTCGGAGCCCGGTCTTTCCCAACAAGCGAAATTCGATTGCCATAAGTCTGGAAGACTACGGGGAGCGAACGAGCGAGGCAAAGAGAACGGAAGCGGAGTGCTGCTAGGCGGAGCGGTCGAGCTTGGCGCGCAGGCGCGACGCGAGGTCGGGCGCCGAGGTTTCGTGTTTGAAATAGACGAAGACTTCGTCAGCGCCGGAGGCCAGCCGATTGAGATTTTTCACCCATACATCGAGGCCCTCGTCGTCGTAAGTTTCCTTGCGCAATCGAACATAGACGTACGGCGCGGTTCGCTCGAGCGGTGACGCGAGCTTTTCGGTTTCCGCGATGCATAGCGCGGCGCCGTTGTCGGCCAGCGTGGTCATCACGGAGTCGTCGAACCAGCTTTTGTTTCGAAATTCGAATGCGGCGCGAATCCGGTTTTTCAGAATCGCCAGGAAGTCCTGCAGCAGCGGGAGATCGAGCTTCAAGTCCGGCGGGAGCTGGAACAGCGCGGGCGCGAGCCGCTCGCCCATGACCGACGCACGCTCGATGAACGTGTCGGTGGATTCTTTGACGTCGCGCAGCTTCGCGAAATGCGTGATGCGCTGCGGCGCCTTCAATGCGAAGCGGAAATTCGGCGGCGTGCGCGCGGCCCATCCTTCGAGCATCGCGGACTTCGGCATCGCGCGAAATGTGTAGTTGATTTCGACCGTCGGCATCCGCTCGGCGTAGTACTCGAGCATCTTGGCGCCGGGAAGTTTCTCCGGATAAAAACCGCCGAGCCATTCCTTGTACGAAAATCCCGAGGTGCCGATCAGGATGTCCGCCTTCGCCATCGCGCCATTCTATTAGATGCCGAAGTTTAGTCGAGTCCGACGTCTATTCGCTGCGGCCCTCGACCAGTTTGCGCAGGCGCTCGGCGCCCTCCTTCGCGACCTGCTCCTGCTCCGGATTGCTCCCAGAGCCGTCGAGATCCAGCAGGTCATAGTACAGCTTGCCCTTGAGCTTGCCGACTTCGTTGACGAAGGTCGTGCCGTAGTCGCGCTCCGGATCGCCCATGCGAATGCCTGACGCGTGATCGTCCAGCTCTCGGGACGCAGTTGCCGCGCTTGCTTGAAATACGGCACTGCGTCGGGCGCGTGCCCGGTCTCGCATAGATACTCGGCAAGCCTGAAGTATGCAGCAGCTTGCGCATGCTCACGCGTCGGCAGTTTGAGCTTGCGCTTCACCTCGTCGGGCTTCATGACAAAGCGGCTGTTTTTGCCGTTCTTCGCCCAGTCGCGCACAGCGTCCAAGCATCGCGCCGAATCGATCCCGGTAATCGCGCGGAAAGTGTCGAGCGCAAACGCGACTTCGTTGGGCCGCACGATCGTTCCCGATTCATCGATCCAAACCGCGGTCGGCACGTTGACCATGTTGTAGAGTTCGGCGACGACGTGCCTGGTGTCGATCAACGAAGGATGCGCTGGATTGCCGGCCTTGATGAACGGGCCTGCCGCCGCGGCGCCCCCAGTGTCGAACGCGACCGTGACGATCGTGAAGTTGAGATCCTTGAGTTCTTCGTAAAGCGCCTGCCACCCGGGCAGGTCAAGCGAGCATCCTCACCACGAAGCCCACGCCAGCAGAAGGACTTTCTTACCGCGATAGTCCGACAGGCGATGCAGCTTGCCGTCGAGGTCGGGCAACTCGAAATCAGGAGCTTCGAGGGTTCGCAGCGCGTTGCCGCGGTCTGCCTCCTCGGCGCCGAAGTACCAGACGCGATTTTTTGAGTCGCCGGCCCACGGCTTGCCCATCTGGTCGGCGAGCGCGCTGAAGTTGAGGAAGGTCGCGCCGTCACGCTTCGTGGAGAATTCGCTCTCGCGTCCCGGCGGAATCGGCACGCACAAATCGCCGCGGCAGATTCCCTCCGGCTTAAGCTCCCATCCTCCGAGCTGCTTCAACTCAGCCGTGTCGAGCCAGAGCGAATTCGAGTCCACGATTGCGCGCTCGAATTGGAGGGGCTGGTCGTCGTGAATGATCGTAGCGGCGGCCGGCTTCGATTCGGTTGTCATCGCGTCTTCCTCCCCGGTTCAACCTTTGAGCGTAGCCTGCAGGTTTTTGCCCTCTCGTCGCCGGAATCCGACAGCAACGCTCAGGCGCTCGAGGTGTTGATCGATTATTTTGCCACCGAGGCGCACACGATGCTCGGCGAAGAACTTCTTGACCTCGTCCTCGCGATCGAGCAGCGCGACCACGGCTTCGCACATCCGCGGCAGCGCGTTATCCGGATATTTTTGAATCATTTCGTCCCAATGCGCGCGGGCGAAGTCCCACGCCGCGTACCGGCACACGGGGTTGAGCAGCAGCGAATGCATCAGGTACGGCGCGTTCTGCGTTCGCACCTCGCCGTCGATCGTCATCTGCATGGTTTTTTCGAGCAGCTCGCGATCGCGGAAATTAGCCAGCGCAAACAGGTAGCGCTGCTCTTCCTGCGGCGTGCGCGGCGCCTTGAACTTTCGCTTGAACTCCTCGTAGCGCTTGGCGTCGCCCGAGTACGCGAGGATATTCACCAGCGCCGGCATCAGGTCGCGGTCCGCCGACTCGGGATTGTCCTCGAAGCGCGCATATAGATCACGCGCGCGCTTTTGCACTTCAGGATCGTCGCCCAGCGTGCCGAGCGTGCCTATAAGCGTGCCGCGCAACTGGCGCACCAGCTCGCTCTCGCCGGGCTTTGGCTCCCATCCGAGACGTGCGGCGGCGGGACCGACAATCTCGCGCACCGTCGCCGCGAGCACGGGACGGTCCGCGTCGGACGCGATCATGTCGAGATATGCAAACGCGCCGATCAGCGCGCGCCAGACGTTGATGTCGGTCTCGTTGGTGAACAGCCGCGCCATCTTGAGGAACTCGCTGAGCGGGCCGAGCCCCGCGACGGTTGCCGCCCAGGTATCGCTGACGAGCCCGAAGCGTTCGATCGGCTGGATCGCGCTGAGATTCTTCGTGAGCGACGCGAGTAGATCAGGCGCGTAATGCACGCGATAGAAGCCGTGGCCACCTTCGTTCAGCAGCGCCCATTCGAGCTTCCCCGGGAGCTCCAGGGTCGTCTCGCGAGTGGTTAGCAAAACCTTATGCCTCGAGACGCCCTTGTCGGTCTTCGCCCGAACCATCACGGGCACATGCCAAAGCTGATCGTTGTCTTCGGCGAGGTAGAAGAAGCGGCGCTGCGAGATCTTCAGTCCACGACCATCGGCAGACGGCGACGCGTCGATAATCGGAAAGCCGGGCTGAAAGATCCACGAGTCCATCATCTTGCGCGCGGGCTCGCGCGACGCGCTCTCGAGCGCGTCCCACAGGTCACTGGTCTCGGTATTGTTGAACTGGTGCTTCTTCAGGTAGAGGCGAATCCCGTCGCGAAAAACGTCGTCGCTCAAATACTGTTCGAGCATCCGCAGCACCGCCGCGCCCTTCTCATAGGTCAGGATGTCGAACATAGCGCGGCAGTCCTCGGGACTGCGCACATCGTATTCGATTGGGCGCGTGCTTCGCAGCCCGTCGATCGACATCGCCGCAGCGCGCGAAACGCTGAAACTCTCCCATCGCTTCCACTCCGGCTTCCACGCGTCGACCGCCAGCATTTCCATGAAGGTCGCGAACGCTTCGTTCAGCCAGATGCCGTTCCACCATCGCATCGTAACGAGATCGCCGAACCACATGTGCGCGTTTTCGTGCGACACCACGTCTGCGACGCGCTCGAGCTCGGCGCGCGACGCGGTCTTCTCATCGGCGAGCAACGCGGTCTCGCGAAACGTGATCGCGCCGAGATTTTCCATCGCACCCGAGGCGAAATCGGGAATCGCGATCAGGTCGAGCTTGTCGCCCGGATACTTGAGGCCGTAATAGTCAGCGAAATATTTGAGCGAGAACGCGCCGATCTGCTTCGCCCAACTGGTCAGCGACTCCTTGCCGGGAACATGGACGATGCGCAGCGGCGTGCCCGCGTCGACCGGCGCGGTCGCGTCGAACTCGCCGACGATGAACGCGACGAGATAGGTGGACATCGCGATCGTCTCCTTGAAGACGACCTCTTTCTTGCCGCCCTGCAGCTTGCGCTCGCTTTCCTGACCGCCGTTCGAAATGGCAGCGAGGTTTTCGTCCACGACCAGCGTTACCCTGTAACTCGCCTTTATTTCCGGCTCGTCCCAGCACGGAAATGCGCGGCGCGCGTCGGTGGATTCGAATTGCGTGGTCGCTGCGACGTGAGTCTTGCCGGAAGCGTCCTGGTACTGGCTGCGATAAAAGCCGTGCAGTTTGTCGTTCAGGATTCCGCGAAACGCAATCTTCAGCGTCCATTCACCGGGCGAGAGTTTCTCGCTGAATCGAAGATGCGCGCGCTCTTTGGCCGGTTCGAGCTCCGCCTTCGCGGCAAGAGATTTCCCGGCACGCTCCGCAGTCACCTTGTCGATTTCCAGCTCGAGCGCATTCAGCACGACGTCGTCGGTCGCTCCGTTGACGACGACCGCAATATTCACTTCGCCCTGAAACGTGAACGCCTCGAGGTCCGGCGTCAGCCGAATTTCGTAGCGTCTGGGCGTGACGTTTTTCGGCAGGCGATAGTCCTGCGTGGTGTCGGCGAGGGGAGCTCCATCCTGATCGCGCATCTGATGATCTCTCTTCTTTATAGGTGCAGTCGCGTTGGAGGTGAAAAAATTGCGGGACGTACGCCCGCTTCAAGTTAGCCTAGTTCAAACTGCTTCAGTGCGCGAGCAATTTATTCGCCGGCGAGCCGGAGCGGACGCTCCATCCATACCACGTCCCAGTAGCGGTTGAATTTGCGGCCGCATTCGGTGAAGACGCCCACGTCGGTGAAGCCGAACTTTCGATGCAGCTTGATCGACGCCTCGTTGGGAAGCGTGATTCCTCCCAGCAGGCGATTGATGTCCTCGTTCTTTAGCGCATCGAAAAGCGCTCGATACAGCATCGCGCCGATTCCCCGTCCGGTCGCGTCATGAGCACAGTAAATCGACGTCTCGGCGCTGGTGTCGTACGCCGCCTTGTTGCGAAATGGCCCAGTGCACGCGTAGCCGACGACACGGCCCGCGTCTTCAGCGACCAGCATACGATGGCGCTTCGAGCCAGTATGCTCTTCGAACCATCCTGCGCGCTGCTCGGGAGAGACCGGCTCGAGGTCAAACGTAATCGGCGTGTTGATGATGTAGTAGTTGTAAATTTCGGTCAGGCGCGGAAGATCGTCGCGGGTTGCAGGCCGAATCTTTACGTCCGGCATGAAGCTGGTCTCCTGGTTACGAAGTTTAGCCAAATCACAGGCAACGCCAGATGCAAAGTTGGATCAAGCAGCAAGTTTGTCCTTCGCGAGATTGGCGAACGTGATCAGTTCGATTCCATTTCGAACGATCGCATTGTGTACGCGCGGACTGGTAAGAATCTCGACCTCGAGCTGCGCTGCGGCGGCGGGCGGGATACCACCGACATCGGCCGCGGGATGGAAATACAGCTCGGTGGTGCCGTCGCGGATTCGATCGATCACCCCCACCACGTAGTCCTCGCTCAGGTTCCCACTCTGATGAAGTCCAAACAACGCGTCGGTCGAAGTGAGGCCGCGCTCCGTCATCATGCGGCGCGTTCGGCGCGACAGCGTGCGAAAAATGGCCGACTCGACCAGCTTGCGCGTCGCGTTGTCGCGGCGCAGCCGCAGCGTCGTCATCACGCGCTCGCGCGGGAGCCTGATGCACGGCACTTTGTATTCGACGGCGAGGTTGACGAGAATATCGGCGAACAGCGGATGGACGTGGAAGTTCAGGTGGCCGTCGATATGATTGAGGTAACCGACCAGCTCGAGATGCCGCTCGACTTGCGCGCGCAACTCGTCGGTCATCGCGGTGCGCAGCGATCGGTCGAAGAAATATCGCATCCCCGCGGCTACCGGACTGTCGATGAAATCACCCGATGCGCCCACTGCGGCACCGAGTCGCGAGCCATCGAGGAGGCTGCGTCCACGGCAGACGACCGCATGCAGACCGACGTCGAGCTCTGGATTGTCGCGCGCAAGTTCAGCGGCAGCGCGCGCGGCGGGCTCCGCGACCATCAGGCTCGCACTACGCAAAATCCCGTCGCGATGCGCCCGCGTGATACCGGCGTTGACCTCGGACGACAGGCCGAAGTCGTCGGCGTTGACGATGAGGCGCTTCAAACCGCGGCACCGCGATTATCGAAGAACACGGGCTCGATTTTGCTAGTATCGAGCGGCTCACTCAAGCGTCACTTGGCAATGTTAAAATGAGACCGCGGGATTGATTCTTCTCTTCTATGCCTTCGCGCGCGAGATCGCGCCTTTCAAGCGGCGCCAGAGCCAACGTGCTCCGCTCGCGATCGACGGCCTCCATGGCTTCCGTGCGGAGATCGGCGGCAAAGAGTTCGCGGTCGTCGGCCACGGAATCGGGCATCGCCGCGCAACTGAAACCGCGCGCCGTGCGTTGGATTCGATACCCGGCGCCGAATTGGTAATTGGGACCGGCGTCGTCGGAGCGCTATCGAGCGGACTGAAGCCGGGCGACCTCGTCCTCTCCGACCGCATACTGACGATTGATAGCGACGGGAAGGTCGAACCCGCGATAGTTGTCAGCGACTCGCATCTGCGCGCGGTTGGCCGATCGCTCTCGAGCGCTGGCATCGCGTATTCGACCGGCGCGATTCTGACGTCGCATCGCGTACTCGCAACCGGCGCCGAAAAGCGACGCGCCAAGGAAACCACCGGCGCGATCGCGGTCGACATGGAATCCGCCGCGATCGCGGCAGAAGCCGCCGCGCGCGGACTGCCATTCCTCGCGATCCGCGCAGTGCTCGACGAAGTCGACGACGAAGTAGTGGGAGCAGAGATGGCCGACGCCGAGGGCAACGTGCGGCCGCTTGCCGCAACGTCGTACCTGATTCGCAATCCGGCGACGATGCTGAAGCTGCCGCGGATGATTCGAAATCTCTCGCGCGCGACGACGGCGATCGCCGACGCACTCACGGCGATCGCGCACGACGGCCAGGCTCCTGCCGGTGCTACGCGTGCTCACGCGCCGGCGGCGCGAAAGCGCCAGCGCTGAATCCGCCGTCGATCGGCACTGCGACGCCGGTGATGAACCCCGCTTCATCCGACGCCAGGAACGCCGCCAGCGCGCCGACCTCCTCGGGCTTTCCGTTGCGCCCGAGCGGATGCATGTTGCCGGTGCGCTCCCAGAGTAACTGCGACGCGCCGGCGGGTACCGTGTTGCAGTTCTCGGCGATCGGCGTCTCGATCACGCCGGGGCAGATCGACACGCAGCGAATGTTGTGGCGCGCGAAGTCGAGCGCGATTCCCTTCGACATGATCACCACCCCGCCCTTCGCCGCCTGGTAGGCGCCGAGATTCGGTACGCCCTCGATGCCCGCGCCGCTGGCGGTGTTGATGATCACGCCGCCGCCCTGCTTGATCATTTGCGGGATCGCATACTTGCAGCCAAAGAACACGCCCTTCAGGCACACGTCCACGACCCAGTCCCACTCTTCCTCGCTCGTGTCCACCACGGTTTTGGGCACGAAGACGCCGGCGTTGTTGAACAGGATGTCGAGGCGGCCGAACGCGCGAATCGTTTCATTGACCATGCGCTCGACTTCGGCGCCGACGCGCACGTCAACCGAGACTGACTTCGCAACGCCGCCGGCTTTCTCGATTTCAGCCGCGGTATTGCTCGCCGATTCCGCGCGTACGTCGGCGATCATCACCTTCGCGCCTTCGCGAGCGAATCGAAGCGCGCTGGCGCGCCCGATTCCTGAACCCGCGCCTGTGATCAACGCAACCTTGTCCTTGAGCAGCATGATGGTTCACCTCTGTCGACGTGATCGTATCGCGACCATCGACGCTTGCCACACTCGGCGAAAATTTGGAAGCGCTCCAACTAGGCGGTGACAGGAAGACGCTCAGGCGTGTGCGCGCTCGATGGCTTCCAGACAGGAAGATCCCGCACGTAAGGGAAGTCCGCCAGATGGCGTTCGAGTGCGGCGGCGTCGCCCCACGACTCGTGTCGGGTGAGAACATGAATCGCCAGCACCGTGAACGGCAGATAGATGAAAACCGCCGCCCATCCAATATTCGGCGCATTGATGCGAAACAGCATCGTGATTCCGAAAATCACGATCCCCGCGTAAAGCAGCGGACCAAGCAGCGCGCGCGAACGCATCGCGGGAATCGAGCCGGCCGGCTTCACCGAACCGCGATTGAGGGCGGCGTCGAGCCACTGGAAAATCGCAATCGTGATCGCGGCGACGAAGTACCATCCCAGGTAGTTGCTGATCGGCACGCCGAAATGCGGACCCGGAGGGTCGTACCAGAAAATTTTGCCGAGGAACCATCGATCGCCGAGCACGCTCAACGGATCGACGACCATGTCCACCATCACCATGAACAGCGCCGCCATCAGCCAGACTCGCGGCGCGCGGCGGATTTTCCATGTGTCGAGAATTCGGACGTCAGTACCGCGCCGATACAAAGGCGAACTGAGCAAGAGCGCGACGGTGTAACTGGCGAACGCGAGAAAGGTGAACGACAGCGAGTCCATGAACGGGACGCCGAAAACCCAAATCTCGCGCGCGCGGGTCGCGTCGATATAATGATAAAGCCCGAAGGGGAATCCGTTGTGCACTGAAGACCATTCGCACGCAAGCGATACGGCGTAGGTCAGCACCGTGAACAGAAGCGTCGTGCGCAAACCGAAGTTCACGATCGCGATAAACAGAAAGCTCGCAAGGAAGATGAACACGTACGGGCGCAGCGCGATGGTGGATAGCAGGAGATGCATGGCCAAGCCTACGCGGCGCTCTTCGCCGTCCCTCTCGATCTGAAAAATTCTATCGCGGCAGCAATCGCGGCGTCGATCGGTCCCGGCGAATAGCCCAACTCGACACGTGCCTTTGACGAGTCAAAGAACATTCGCTTTCGCGCCATTCGGACCTCGGTCAGGCTGGCGCGCGGCGCACGGCGCGTGACTGTGCGCGCAAACGCTTCGGCGCCGAGTGCGTAACCGAACGCAACCGCGTACGGAATTCTCATCTTCGGCGCCGGCATTCCGGAAATCGCCGCGAGCCGCCCGAGAAATTCCTTGAGCGTGAGATTTTCGCCGCCGAGAATATATTTCTCACCGATTCGGCCCCGCTCTGCCGCCAGCAGGTGACCTCGCGCAACATCTTCGACGTCGACGATATTGAGCCCGGTCTCCACGTACGCAGGCATCCGCCGATTCAGAAAATCCACGATGATTCTGCCTGTCGGCGTCGGCTTGAAGTCGAGCGCGCCAACCGGCGTCGACGGGTTCACGATCACCACCGGCGCGCCCGCGCGCGCGGCCTCGAGCGCCGCTTGCTCCGCCATGTACTTCGATCGCTTGTAATGACCGGGCATGGTGGCGAGCGACGACGGCGTGTCCTCGCGCCCCACACCGCCGTGCGGAATCCCGAGGGCGCCGACCGTACTTGTATAAACGATTCGCGAAACTCCCGCTCCGGTTGCGGCGCGAATAACGTGCTCGGTACCGTCGACGTTGGTCGCATACATCGGCGCTGGATCCGTCAGCCACAGCCGATAGTCCGCGGCGACGTGATAAACCTCGTTGCATCCGTTCACCGCGCCCTCGACCGAATCGAAGTACCGGAGATCGCCGCGCACAATCTCAACCGGTATGCCACCCAGCGCGCTCAAATCGGCATTCTCCCGTGCCAGCACCCGCACGCGATCCCCGCGGGCGATGAGGGCGCGCACGACGTGGCATCCCACGAATCCGTTGCCGCCGGTGACCAGTGCTAACTTGGTACTCATTCGATTAGTTATTAGCGATTAGTCAATAGCTATTCGGCGGACCGCGCGAGGACGGCGGCTGCTGCAGCCCGCCCCGAGATCACGGCGCTTTCAATCGTCGCCGGCAATTCTGTTTGAATCCAGTCACCGGCCAGAAAAAAGTTCGCTAGAGGCGTCTTCGCCGCCGGACGGAGCTCATGCGATCGAAGGTCCGGCGCCATCGTCGCATTCTTCTCCTTCAGCACCAGCGACTTCACGACTGTAGCCTCGCGCGACGCGGGGATCATCGTGTGCAGATCGTTAATCACGATATCGAGAATTTCCTGGTTGCTGAGATCGACCAGCTTCCGTGCGCCGCTGATGACGAAGCTCAGGTAACCCGGATGGGTCTCGCCGCGCTGCGCGAATATCTGACGTTTATTGAATAGCCACTGAGTAGTGGTGCCGATGAAACCGGTGAATGGTGAATTAGTCACTTCGCGATCGAGCCAGACATGGACGCAGATGATTGGCGAACTCGAAAGACCCGCGAAGCGCGAGAAAAATGGGTCGGCAACTGCGTTCTCAGGCAGCAAACGGAGCAATTGCGGCGCCGGCACCGCGCTGATGAAGTCTGCCGCTTCGATTCGCCGCCCGTCGCGCAGCCGCACACTTGCGACCTTGCCGCCTGCACCCAGTTCCAGCATCTCAACAATAGAGTGCGGAACCACAGACCCGCCTGCGCGCTCGATCAAGCGCGTTGCTCCGGTGCAGTACAGGTCGGTCAGCCCGACGCGCGAATATACGAATGCCGAGTCCCGGCGGTGGCGGGAAAAAAACGCACGCCTGAGAACTTCAGCCAACTGCTGCGCCGAGGACGAAGCCGGCTCGTCGTTGAGCGTCGCGATCGACAGCGGATACCAGAAGCATCGGCGCGCGTGCTCCGATTGCCCGAGGTGATCCATCAGCTGCGCCACGGTGAGACGACGGAGTACGCCGTTGCCGAATCGTCTCATCACGAGCATCTGAAAACCGCCGCGCATAACATTCAGTCGCTGCGCAATACTTAGATGCCGATAGCCGAACAGCGCGGCCATCATGTGCAGAGGCCCCGGCAGTCGCAATGTTTTCAGCACTGCGCTTTGTCCGGGACCAGCCAGCATTTCAATTTCCAAATCCTCGTGAAACACCAACTGGTCGTAGGCGCCGATCCGCTTGAGGAAGTCGAGCGTCTCGCCGTAACAACCCATCAGGACGTGCTGCCCGTTGTCGACGAAATCGCCGGTGTCGGGATCGGTAAACGAATACGCGCGGCCGCCGAGCGCGGGCTTTCCTTCGAGCACGGAGACTCGCACGCCACGCTCCGCGAGCGCGACCGCCGCGCTGAGTCCCGCGAATCCGGCGCCGATGACGACCACATGTTTCTTCGCCGATGCCATCTATCCGCGCAGCGCGCTGAGGCGGCCCTCCGCCCACGCGCGGCCGACGAGGTAGAGCTTGTGCGGCGCGGACAGGCTGAAGCGGCGGTCGAGCACCCGGTAGTTGGACTTGATGATGCGTTCGAGCAGCGCGGCGTAGATGAGCCTCATCGCCTCTGCCGTGAGCAGCGTCGCGCGATCCTCTGATGCGAGTTCGCTCTGTGCCAGCGCATAGAGTTCGCGCGCGCGTCTGGCTTCGAAGTCCATCAGGCGGACGAAGTTCGGCGAGTAAACACCGGCGAGAATTTCCTGCTCGCTCACCTTGAATCGCGCGAGGTCTTCCAATGGCAGATAAATTCGTCCGCGCTCGGCGTCCTCGCGCACATCGCGCAGAATGTTGGTCAGCTGAAGCGCCAGTCCGAGATTTTCCGCGTAGAGCTTCGCCGACGGATTTGAATAGCCGAATATTTCGATGCAAATCAGGCCGAGCGCCGATGCGACCCGATAGCAGTATGGCCGCAGCTCTTCCCAGCTCTGGTAGCGCTTGCGCGAGAGGTCCATCTCGACGCCGTTGATGATTTCTTCGAATAGTTCGCGTGGAATTTTAAATCGCCGCGCGCTGTCAGCGAGCGCACGCGAGAGAGCGCGCGTCGGTGCGCCCGAATAGACGCGGTCAAGTTCCTCGCGCCATCGCGTGAGCAGCAGCGCCGGCTCGCGAATAGCTTCGTCGTCGGCGATGTCGTCGATGAAACGGCAGAACGCATAGACGGCGTGCAGTGCGCGCCGCCGATCGGGCGGGAGCAAAATGAACGCGTAGTAAAAGCTCGAGCGCGAACGCCGCGTGATTTGCGCACATCGCTCGTAGTCGGCGTCGAGCGACGCGCCGTCGGCGCCGGCCGCTTCTGCGAGGCCTGAAGATCCGCCGTCAAACTTCGAGTCGTCCACGGATCGCGCTCCATCCAAGTTTCAGGTAGTCGAGTTTCGCCAGTTCGGGACGCCTGCGGAACACGTCGTAGTTGACGCGATCGATCGCGCGCAATATCGCAAGACCGCCGCCCGCGAACATCACTATGTCGCGACGAAGCCGCTTGTCCACGCGCTTGTGTAGTTCGCCGCCCTCGACGAGCATCGCGTGCGCCACTTCGACCTCGTGGCGCATCAAATCGATGAACTCGCGCGACGACGTATGCGCCGCGAGGTCCGCCGGCGTCACTCCGAATCGCTCCAGATCGCGCCGCGGAATATAAATTCGTCCCTTGTCGAGATCGACTGCGACGTCCTGCCAGAAATTGGCGAGCTGCAATCCGCTGCAGACCAGGTCCGACAGATGCTGCCTCTCGGGGTCACGATAGCCGAACAGGTAAAGGACAAGCCGCCCGACCGGATTCGCCGAGTAGCGCGAGTAGGCAAGCAGATCGTCGAGCGTGTCGAAGCCCTCGAAGTCGACGTCGGAGCGAAACGCAGTGAGCAAATCCTTGAACGGCTCGCGCGGAATTTCAAAACGGCGCACCGTATCCGCGAGCGCGATAAACACCGGATGGCGCGGCGTGCCGGCGTACGCCAGGTCGAGCTCGCGCTCCCACTGGTCGAGCATCGTGCGATCGTGATGCTCGTCGGCGAAATCGTCGGCCATCCTGGCGTAAGCGTAAATCGCGTACATGTGCGGGCGCATCTCGCGCGGCATCAGCCGCGACGCGACCGTGAAATTTTCGTAGTGCGACTTTGCCAGCCGCGCGCAGAATTCGTACGCACTGGCGACGTCGAACGTTCCCGGCGGCATCGACGCGTCACGCACCGTAGTCGACGCGTACGACTCTGCCCCGCCCTGCACATTGGCGCGCGCGCTTGCCATCGTCTCAGGCTGCGACCGGTCGCGCTCCGATAAGTTCGCGCGCAGCAGCTCGCGCCCATCCGTCGGTTTCGATCAAATCTTCGATCGTTCGCGCCGCCGGATTGTGATGCCGATTCATCACAGCCTCGATATGGCGCGGGATGTCCATGAAGCGCACGCGCCCTCCAAGAAATCCCGCGACGAGTTCCTCGTTGGCGGCGTTGAGGCAGGCGGTCATCGTGTTTCCCGCCGCGAGCGCGTCGTACGCAAGCCGCAGGCATGGGAAGCGCCGCAGGTCGGGCTCCTCGAACGTCAACCGTGAATTTTCCGCAAGAGACAGCGGCTTGAGGTGCGTCATCGGCAGCCGCTCCGGATACGCGAGCGCGTACGCGACCGGAATCGCCATGTCGGGAATCGCCATCTCCGCGATCACCGAGCCGTCGATCATTTCCACCATCGAATGAATCACGCTCTGCGGATGAATCACCACCGAAACTTCGCCCGCCTTGAGATTGAACAGCCAGCGCGCCTCGATCACCTCGAGACCCTTGTTCATCAGGGTCGCCGAGTCGATCGTGATCTTGCTGCCCATCACCCAGGTCGGATGCTTCAGCGCCTGCTCAACTGTGATCGATTCGAAACCATCCGCCGGCAACTCGCGAAACGGTCCACCCGACGCGGTCAAAATGATTCTTTTCAGCGACTCACGCCCGCGTCCTTCAAGGCATTGAAAAACAGCGTTGTGCTCGCTGTCCACCGGCAGCAGCCGCACGCGATTCTCGCGCACAGCCGACGTGATCAGCTCGCCCGCGATGACCAGCACTTCCTTGTTGGCAAACGCGATGTCCTTGCCGGCCTTGATTGCCGCCAGCGTTGGCTGCAATCCCATCGCACCGACCAGCGCCGACATCACGAGCTTCGCATCGGGATGGGTCGCCACCGAGATAGCGCCTTCGAGTCCGTGCACTATCGTTACGCGATGCGCACCAAGACGCGTTGTCAGTTCGCGCGCCAGTTCGGGAGTCGCCACCGACACGAGTTCAGGATGGAACCGCTTCACCTGCTCCGCCAGCAGATCCAGGTTGCGCCCCGCGGCCATCGCGACGACGCGAAAACGGTCGCTGAATCGCCCGACCACGTCCAGCGTCGTGACGCCGACCGATCCGGTCGAGCCGAGGATTGAAATCGCCTTCATCGCAACTCGCTCAGTGTGATGCCGTCTCCGCCAATCTTTTTCGGAACCGTCCGAGCGCCATCAGCGGGAAGTAATGCGCGTACATGTGGTAGCGAAGATAGAAATGATTCGGGAATCCGCTGCCGGTCGATTCCCGC
This sequence comes from uncultured delta proteobacterium, assembly GCA_963850125.1. Lineage (GTDB taxonomy): Bacteria > Desulfobacterota > Binatia > Binatales > Binataceae > Binatus. The sequence goes on from CAWKKB010000013.1 coordinate 124,809, forward strand.
TCGTCCCACGCGCCTTCGTCGTTCTGCCGCTCTGAGAGCCATTGCGCGCCGCGCATCGCATGCTCGCTGATTCCGGATTCGCCGGCGATCAATCCGATCAGCGCCCACGCCGTTTGCGACGCAGTGCTGGTCCCGCGCCCGTGCCACGCCGGATCCTTGTCCGAGAGCGGGCTCTCGCCCCATCCGCCATCCGGATTCTGTTTCATCTTGAGCCACACGACCGCCCGTTTGATCCACGGTTCATTGATGTCGACGCCGATCGCGCGCAGGCCCGACAGCGCCGAGAAAGTTCCATAGATATAGTTGATCCCCCAGCGTCCCCACCATCCACCGGCCGGCGATTGATTTTTCTTGAGCCATTCAATCGCGCGCTTCGCCACCGGATGTTCAGTGCGATAGCCGACCGCCGCCATCATTTCGAGCACGCGCCCGGTCAGATCTGGACACGACGGATCCGTCACCGCTTCCACGTCGGCGAGCGGCAGATGATTGAGCCAGATCGAATTGTTGTCGGCGTCGAATGCGGCGAAGCCGCCGTCGCTCGATTGCATCCCCATCACCCAGTTCGCGCCTGCGCGAATTGCGCGTTCGCTGGCCGCGGCGTCGTCGGCTTTGGAGTCCGCCATCACCGACAGGATCACCGCCGAATCGTCCACATCCGGATAGTTGTCGTTGTAAAACTCGAACGCCCATCCGCCCGGTTCGAGGTTGGGCCGCTTCACCGACCAATCGCCCTTCTTGAAAATCTGGTGATCGATCAGCCACTGCGACGTCTTTTTCAGCGCCGGATGGTCCCCCGGCAATCCCGAATCGAGCAGCGCCCGCCCCGCCAGGCCGGTGTCCCAATTGACCGACACACAGGGCATGTACATGTCGTAGTCGCTGAAATGCCAAATCAGTTCCTGCGACGCCTCGATCGCTTTCTTCAGCACTGGATGGTCGTTACGGTACCCGTTGGCTTTCAGAGCCATAGCGCTCAGTAGGTAGCATGGCTCGATTCCGCCCCACGAGCCATTTCCTTCCTGATGTTCGAGGAGCCAGCTTTCCGTCTGACGCAGCGCTCGCGCTCGCAACGATTTTATTTTGTGCCGATCATAGAAGCGCAGCGCCTTGTCGGCGAAATTCAGCGCGTTGCGCAGCGACAACAATTTCTTGCCGCGCGGCTGTTTGAACTTGGTGAAATGCGGCGGCTCGATGTAGAGCTCCAGCACCCCGCGCTGGTAGTCGATTTTCTTCTCGGGACGCGCCGCCTGCAGCATCATCAGCCCCATCAGCGTTCCGCGTGCCCATGAGCCCAGCTCGTAGATGTTGAACGGGAACCAATTCGGAAACAGTGAGAGTTCGACCGGCAGTGCAGCCGTCGCGTCCCATGTTATCTGCCCCATCGACGCCAGGTAGAAGCGCGCCAACGTTCCGCACTTGACGATTCCGCCCTTCGACAGAATCCAGCGCCGTGCGGCCGCCATCGGCTCGTCCCCCGCGCGCATTCCGGTGAGCTTCAGCGCAAAATAACTCTCGATCGTCGTCGACAGGTACCCTTCGCCGCCCTGGTAAAGCGCCCAGCTACCGTCGGGACTCTGTATGTCGAGCAAATGCTTCTTCAGGCGCGCCTCGGTCTCGAGGTCGACCGTGTCCATGAAATGGTTGAAGATGATGAACTCGGCGTTCATCTCCGCATTCGCCTCGAGCGGCGCGTGCCAGTAGCCCTCGGGCTTCTGCAGCGCGAGCAGCGCGCGTTGCGCATGATCGACGGTGTAATCAATCTTCGCGACGAACTCGTCATGCGGCGACATCGCAATCACCGTGTTTCCGATTTCAGCAGCCTGGTTCATATTTCACCCCTCATGGAATCACGGCGCACTTCAGAACCACGCCGCGCTCGAGCATCTCGAATACTTCCGTCAGATTGCCGAGCCGCATTCTCGCGTTGACGATCGCACCCGCATTCAGCGCGCGTCCCGCCAGCAATTCGTAAGCGCGTCGGACATCGCGCGGCCGATAATGAAACGGCGACATCAGCGTCAGATTGTCGTAATGCATCCGTCGCGTATCGACGTTAAGCGCGGTGCCTGTCGGACATCCGCCGAAAAAAACTACCCGTCCTCCGCGCCGCACCAGCGCGAGCGCGTCCTCCCAACCCTCAACCTGCCCGGTGCACTCGATCACCAGGTCGGGACCGAAACCACCATTTAGCCGCGCGACTGCCGCAGCCGCATCGGCACTGCGCGCATCGATCACGCGGTCCGCGCCGAGATCCTCCGCCCACTTGAGACGCTCTGCACCGCGCCCGACGACCACCACCTCGCGCACGCCCGCCGCCTTCAGCACCAGCATGTGCAAAAGGCCGAACGCACCGCCGCCGACGATTCCGACGGTCTCGTTTTTCTCGGGACGCGCCATTTCATTCGCATGCACGACGCACGAGAGCGGTTCGAGCAGCGCGGCTTCCTCGAACGGCAGGTCCGCTGGTTTGATAAAAGTGTTGCGCGCGACGACATGCGCCGGAAGCATCAACATGTCCGCATACGCGCCGTGCACCATCCGCCCGACCGCGTCATCGCAAAGATTTTCCTGCCCACGCTGGCAGTAAAAGCAGATTCCACACGGCGCAGTCGGCGCTGCCATGATTTCGTCGCCGGGCTTGAACGCCGCCACACCCTCGCCCGCTTCCTTCACGACGCCGGAAAACTCATGCCCAAATGGCATTGGCAGTTTCCACATCGGATGTCCGCGGCGAAATGTTTTAAGATCGGTGCCGCAACTGAGCGCGCATCGAATTTGAATCAGCAACTCGCCCGGGCCCGGGCGCGCAGCGACGTAATCGCGCAATTCGATCCGGCCCGGTTCGATCAGCACCGCCTGGCGCGAGTGCACCTGCGCAATTTTCGCCGACGCGTCGAGTGCGCTCACAGTTTGCGCTCCACAACGAAGGTCGCGATATGCCGCAGCGGGTCGGCGCGATCGCCGAATCCTTGCAACGCGCGATGCGCTCGCGTTTCGAGCTCGCGCGCCAAATCCATCGAGCGCTCGACTCCAAGTATCGTTGGATAGGTCGCCTTGCCGCGCTCGAAGTCCTTTTGCGTGCGCTTGCCCATCTGCTCGGGCGTGCCCTGAACGTCGAGCAAGTCATCGACGACCTGAAACGCGAGCCCGAGCGCGCGTGCATACGCGTCGAGCGACTCGATTTGCGACGCACTCGCACCTCCGAGCCGCGCACCGCCGCGCACCGACGCCAGGAACAGCGCGCCAGTCTTTTTACCGTGCAGTTCTTCGAGCTCCTCGACCGTTTTCGACTTGCCTTCGCCGAGCAGATCAATCACCTGCCCCGCGACCATCCCGCTTGATCCAGCTGCCGTCGCGAGCTCCGCGACAGTCTCGAGCACCAGCGCGGGCGACATGCTTTTTTCCGCCGATAGCGCGAGCACCTTGAATGCGTCCGTCAGCAGCGCGTCGCCCGCGAGCGTCGCGATCGCTTCGCCGTAAACCTTGTGATTGGTCGGGCGTCCGCGCCGCATATCATCGTCGTCCATGCACGGCAGGTCGTCGTGAATCAGCGAGTAGGTGTGAATCATCTCGACCGCGCACGCGAGACCCATCGCCGCTTCGACCTTGCCGCCCACCGCTTCGCACGACGCGAGCACTAGCACCGGCCGCAAGCGCTTGCCGCCGGCTAGCAGCGAATAGCGCATCGCCTCGTGCAAGCGAGCCGCGGCACCGGTTGGCTCCTCGACGCTCCGCCTGAGCGCCCGCTCGATCAAATCGGCGCGCTGCTTCAAATAGCTGTGCAAGTCGAACACGTCTCGTCTCTTATCCAGATACTGTGGCGGGTTACCGTAATTTTCCGCGCGCGAAGATTCTTCGCTACGCGAGGGGTTCATCGCCTGGCTGCGCGATTCCTCACGCCACGTAATGCCGCACCATGCGCCACGAGTCTTTCAGATTCTTGCCAAACTCGAGCGCCACCGTCCCCTCGAATCCCGAATGCAGCTTGCAGTCACGGCAGCGGAAATCCTGCTTGGTGCGATAGTACTCCCAATCCGTCGCCGCATGCATCTCGTCGAGCGTCTTGTAGTGACCGTTGGTGATCAGGTAGCAGGGCCCCTTCCATCCTTGCGGATTGCGGGTGATCGTCGTCCACGGACTGCACTGCATGTCGCGCTTACCGACCAGGTAGTCAAGGTAAATTGGCGTGTTGATAATCTTATAGTCGTTCGCCATGTCGCGAACCTTGAAGAACTTCGCCGGCATCTCTTCCTTCTTCAGATATTCTTCGTCGTTCTGCAGCACCTGGTAGTGATAGCCGGGACTCAGCAGCATCCCGTCGACGCCGAGGCTGGTCAGGTACTTGACCATGTCCTCGAGCTCCTGCCCCGTGGTCTCGCGGAAGACCGTGGTGTTGGTCTGCACGCGGTAGCCCTTCTCCTTCAGCATCTTGATCATCTTCACGACGATGTCGAAATGCCCCACCCGATCGGTCACGCGATCATTGGTCTCGCGCATCCCGTCCAGATGCAGGTTGAAGCTGAGATATGGACTCGGCGGCACCTGCTTGACGAATCGCTCGAGCAGAATCGCGTTGGTGCATATCATCACGTGACGCTTCTGATCCTCGATAAGCCCGCGCGTCAGCGCCGCGATATGCTTGTACATCAGCGGCTCGCCCCCGCAGATCGACACGATTGGCGCGCCGGCCTCCTCGGCCGAATGCAGCGCCTCGTCGAGCGGCATCATGTCGCGGATGGTGTCCTTGTACTCGACGATTCGCCCACATCCGATACACGCGAGGTTGCACGCATGCAGCGGTTCGAGCATCAGCACCAGCGGAAAATATTTCTCGCCCGCCCGCTTCTTCGCGCGCATGTAGCGGCCAAGATCGATCATCTGTCTCAATGGAATGCGCATAGCTCTGCGTTCTCCTACGAACCAGGTTGAAGAAAAAAGTCAGGCGGACGGTGCGCCGCCCTCCGATGAAGATGTCCCCGACGGACCGAACAACCACTCACCCACCATCGCCACCGCCCCTTCGGGGTCGATCGCATTCGCACCCATAAACAAATATTCGATCAGCAATCCATTCAGTGCTGACAGCAGGAAGGCCGCCGCCGATTCCGGGGCCGTTCGCCGCGTGCAGATCCCTTTCCGCTGGGCGCTCGCAATCAGATCGACCAGCATCGCGCGATAACCGCTGTAGAGCTTCAGCACCTGCTCGTTGAGGCTTTCGGACAGCTTCTGGTCGTGGAGCATCTGTGCCAGGAAGAACCGCACCGAGCTCGCGTTGTCGCGCACGAACGACAGGTACGACTCGACCAGCTTTAGAATCTGCTGACGTTCGTCCATCGCGGCCGCTTCTTCCGCGAAATCGATAAAGTATGGTTCCAACAAGCGATTGAGCACCGCGACGAACAGCTCTTCCTTGGTCTTGAAATGCCAGAAAATCAGCGCCTTGCTGACGCGTGCCTCGCGCGCCACTTCCGACATCGAGGTTTCATGGAACCCACGGCTGGCAAAAAGCCGCATTGCTGCCTTCAGAATTTCATCGCGCGAGTCCTGCGACCCGGTGCGCCGCTCAGCAATGCCTACCCTGATCTGCGATACACCCATATCCCGGCCGTGACGCCCTGTCCCCCTTTTGTCGTCGCCCGTAGCCACGAAATCCATCCAACGCCCGCTAATTCAGGCCGCAGTCATCTGCGTGTCTCGAAAATGCGGCTAACCTTTCGGTCAATTGAAACTTTACCGTCACAATCCTGAAAGTCAAGAGCGACAGTCCGAGCGGTCAGTCGGTCAGCGCGACCCAAAACGAATCGCACCAGCAATGACGGATTAACTATCTGATTTTACGGTGGAAACAGGGGTTTCGATCGCAATGCCGTTGTTAACAGAAGAATTCAGGGCCGCCTCGATTAGCAGCAGTGCAACACGGGCCTGTGTCAGATTGCGCCTTGCTATCGGAGAATCGGTTCCTTCGGTCACCGCTCGCTCGAACTCCTCGGCCACACCCCCGAACCACGCCGAATGATAAGAGTCGTCGGCCATGTCCGCGACCGAAAGGTCCTCGGGCTTGCCAGACCGTTCCGTGAGGAACACTCGATCCCCTTCGATTTCGAGACTCGCTCGCTCTCCATATATGAGGGCCGAGGTTCTCCGCACCGGGGCGCGCCACGACAAGTGTGCCCGGCCGATCGCACCATTCGCGAACCTGATTCGCACGTCGGCCAGGTCGTCAACGTCCGAACCTGCCGGGGATTCGAGCAGAGCCGAAACCGAGAACGGCGTCTGCTCGTTCAGCAGCCAGGACATCAAGTAGAAAACATGCCACCCATGATCGATCAAAATACCGCCGCCCGATGCGGCTGACGAACGCCACTGGCCACCGCTACCGCCAGCCCCGGCGGGCTCGCTCCGGAGGCGATCGATCGAAATGAAGCGAATCGCGCCGAGACTGCCAGCCTCGATCGCTTTGCGTGCAGCCGCGTAGGCAGGCGCGTATTTCCAGTTGTGCACGCACATCAACACTCGCCGCTTTTCCGCTGCCAGCCCCGCAAGCTCGTCGAACTCGCCCAGCGAAAGCGCGAGCGGCTTCTCGACCAGCACGTGCGCGCCCGCCGCCAATGCCGCCCGCGCGGCCTCGTGATGCAACCCCGGAGGACTGGCGACATCCACAAAATCTGGAGCCTCGCCATCGAGCATCAATTCGAGGTCGTCGTAAACGCGGACACTCTTGATAAGACGGATCGCCTCGTGCCGCCGCTGCGAGACGGGATCGTGAATCGCGCCGACAGTGATATTTTCGCGCGTACGCCACCCGGGGAGGTGTGCGCGGGCGGCAACCTCGCCAAATCCCGAAATTGCACCGCGCAATTTTGCTCGACTCGCCATCAGCGCCGACAAGTGTCAGCTAAACCGGGTTGCCTCGCAACCCGCACCGCAGTCGCAGCACGGCGGTGCAGTTGAAATGCGGCATGGAGAACGCCTGATCTTAGACCGATTCAGGTGCAAATCAGGCTGAATCCGATGGCAACGCTCTTGCTCTCTTGACCAGCGAACGCTCAACCACAGGGAGGCAGGCGAATCATGTTCGCATGGATCCTAATCGGACTTATCTCGGGATGGCTGGCAGGAAAAATTCTCAACGGCAACGGCTACGGCGTGATGTGCGACATCGGGCTCGGACTGCTGGGCGGCGTCGTCGGCGGAATGATCTTCGAGGTCCTGGGCGTGCGCGCACACAACTTCATCGGCGCAATCCTGATGTCGACGGCCGGCGCCACCGCGCTGGTGATAGCGACAAGAATAATTCGCGACGAAATCTGAGCGCGGCGCTCCAACACCTCTCCCTTCGGGAGAGGGCGCGCTCCCGCGCAGGTGAGGGCGCCAGCATTGTGCTCGATGCCAGCGCCCTCACCCGACGCTCGCGGACTCGCGTCGACCTCTCCCCGCGGGAAAGGATTGCCATCCCTAAACGTACAGCTCTGCGATCTTCTTCAGCATCCCTTCGGAATTCTCAAACGTTAGATCTCCCAATCCTGCGACGAATCGTCCCGCGCCGGCTTCCGCGAACTCCTTGAGTCCATCCTGGACCTTCGCGCGGTCGCCGCGGATTCCGCCCATGATTGTGATATCCAGCTCCGCGAAATTCCTGCCGACCGTCGCGCATTCACGCTTGAGCTCATCGACCCGCGTCTTCAATTGCGCCGCAGTTAACTGGATCGGGCACCATCCGTCGGCCCACTTCGCAACCCGCTTGAGTGCATTTTTGTCGAGGCTGCCGATCAGCACCGGCGGTCCCGATTTCTGCGCTGGCTTCGGCAACGACTTCACCGGGGGAAACTTGACGTACTTGCCCTCGAAAGACGGCTGGTCCTCGGTCCACAGTTTGCGCATCGCTGCGACTATCTCGGCCGTCTCGGTCCATCGATGGGGGAAATCGACGCCGAACAAATCGCTTTCCTCGCGCAGCCATCCGGCGCCAATTCCGAACAGCACGCGGCCGCCCGAGTATGCATCCAGCGTCGCGAACTGTTTGGCGAGCGTGAGCGGTTCATGCTCAGGCACCAGGCAGATGCCGGTGGCGAGTTTCAGATTCCTGGTGACGGCGGCCGCCATGCTGAGCGCGATCATCTGATCGGCCATCGTAAAGTATGGCGGCGGGATCGGGCCGCCGGAGGGGAACTGCTGCTTGGGATTCGCGGGCATCGCGGGATGCTCCGGCACCCAGATGGATTCGAATCCGAGCGACTCAGCGACTCGCGCAAATTCCGCAGGGTGAGCATTCTTGCCAGTGAACGGCGTCAGCAATCCAATTTTCATATTTTCCTCACGAGAGCGGCGTTCCCGCTCAGTTGCTTCTCACCACGGCGGGCGGCTTCCACGAGCCGGTCAGCGCCGCGTCTTTCGGCCAGTACAGCCGCATCACTACGTAAATCGGGCCGTCCGGAGCCGGCAGCCAGTTCGTTTCGTTGTCCGCTCCGGGCGAGTCTTTCTGCAGGTAAATGGTCATCGAGCCGTCAGCGTTCTTCTTCAGGTCCGGCAGCATCGCCGAGTTAATCAGGTACCGATGGAGTGGATTCTTGACCAGCAACTGTGTCTTGCCGTCGTACATGGTCACCGACCAGAACGCGTTCACTGGAGGCAGCGCTCCAGCGTGGAACGTCAGGGTGTAACGGTTCGTGCCGCAATTCGGTTTCTTGCCGCGGCTGTCGGTGGCGAGCAACGGATATAACGCCTCGGCCGCGTCATTGCCGTAGATTCCCGCCATCGCGGCGGCAGCGCGGCGCGTCCAGTTGCCAGCGAACGAATCGCGATTACCGAAGCCGCTGGTCGACACGCGCCAGCCATTCTCAATCCGGCCGAAAGTTCCGAGTTCCTCCTGTATCTGGTACATCCCGTTCTTGATGCCCATTTCGATTGCGGACGTTCCTCCCGGCGTATTGGGGGAGAAAGGCTTGCCCGCTTCAATCCCGATCCTGGCGAATCGCTCGCGCATTGGAATCTCCACTGCTGCGGGGCCAGTCGCCGGACAGAATTGCAGAATGAAGCTCAGGTAGGTGAAAGGACCTGCGTCCGCTTTTCTTTTGTCGATCTTTGGCCACTTGATCGCGGCAGCCGGCGGCGGTGCGGCTTTATGCTGGAACTTCGAAAGCGGCTCACCGCGATACCCCGCTTGGATCTTCTTCACGTTTTCGAGATCGCTGGCGTTGAATAGCTGCGTGCGGATTAGTCCGATCGAGAATTCCGTCTCGCTGTGGAACACCTTTGAGATGCCTTCGGGCTTGTCGCCCGTCCAGCCAGGCCCGGAGATCATGTAGCAGCCGGCGCCGTTACCCGTCGTGCGGCTGCCGATGTAGCCGTAGTTGAAGGTGTACCAATCGACTAACTGAATGGAAAAATACCGCGGCTTCTCAATCTCCGGATTGCACAAAACATACGGCTCGGTCCGCAGATCCATCGCGACAAACGAGTACGGCGTGTCGCTGTTGGGTGTGACGACCGCAGTGTCCGCCGGCGTATAGACGCGGGCCGTGTTGTAGAGCGTGTTAATCGGACCTTTGTATTCGGGCGACGATTTGTCGATCCAGTACTGGTAGAAGACGGCGTAGTTCATAACGAGAGGCAGGCCGTAAACGAACGCCTCGCCGGCGATAAGGGTTGGCCAGTCGTTGCCGGCCTGTGCATAAGCTGGATGATCCGATTCCAGCGTCGCCATACTTATGGCAACGACGAGCGCCATCACTGCCGTTTTGAACATCTTGTTCGGCAATTTAACTCACTTCACCGCCCCTGGAGGAATCGGGCAACCCCGAGCGGGTGAACATCTAATAGAGCGATTTGTGCTTGCGCGCTACCAGCCGAAGAAATCTTTCGCTGCGACGAACTTAGCGATCCCGGCTGCTTCACCTGCGAGTCTGTCGACTTCCTGATCGCCGACCATCGTCGACGACGTCAGGTCGACGCCGTACAAATCCGCCAGTTCCGTGATCATGCCACCCTTGGGCTTGCGGCATTCGCAGTTGTCGTCGTCTGTGTGCGGACAGATTTGCCATCCGGTCAGAATATCGCCGAGCTGATGGTCAAGCTGCGCGAGAGCTGCTTCGACTTTTTCCACTTTGAGACGGCCGCGCGTGATTCCCGCCTGGTTGGTGACGATAAACATCAGATGGTTGTGCAGCGGGCGTAGCTTGTCGGCGACGTTGGGCAGCAGTTCGATTACGATGTTACCGTTAGCGTCGAGCGGAATTTCTCGCGACTCGTTCAGCTTGACCAGGGTGCCGCCTAGATCGAAGAACAGCGCCGCGTTGCCATTCGGATTGGCCATCGAAAAAAGATCTCGCTTATGCGTGATGCCAGTCAACGTGGTCACGAACGTGCGCGAACACTTCGTCCAGGATTTCGACGCCGGCATCCGCCTGCGCTTCAGTGATTACAAGCGACGGGTTGATACGAATCTTGGGAAAGTAGGCCATCGTGATCAGACCGCGCTTGAGGCATTCGGCGAAGATCAGCTCGGTGACTTTCTTGCCGAGCAGTTCCTTGGTTTCGAGATCGCGCACGAGCTCGACCCCAATAAGTAGTCCCTTGCCGCGTACGTCGCCGATGAATTCGTACTTTTCCTTGAGCTGCACCAGGCGTGAGAGCATCATCGCGCCCACTTTGCGCGAGTTCTCGACCAGATGCTCTCGCTGAATCGCGCCGATCGTTTCCGAGACCGCAACTGCCGCGAGCGGATTTCCGCCGTAACTCGACGACGACGCGCTCGGCTTACCGAACGGCTCCGCCTTGCCCAGCTCGTCGCTCAGCAGCACGCCCGAGACCGGGAATCCCGAGCCCATGCCTTTCCCGACGGTGACGATATCCGGACGGACGCCGCTATGCTCGACGCCCCACCATTTCCCGGTACGTCCGAAGCCGGTGATCATTTCGTCAGCTATCAGCAGCGCGCCGAAATCCTTGGCGACGGATTTGACCGCGGGCATCCAGTCGTCGGGCGGAATCACATTGCCAGCCGTGCCCTGCATCGGCTCGGCGACGATCGCAGCGAGCGCCCCGCTGGAACTCATCTTGATTTGCTGACGCGCGAAATCGACACAGTAAAGACCGCAGTCGGGATATTTCAACTTGAACGGACATCGGTAGCAGTCAGCATACGGCACCGTGTATTGCCCGCCCTGCAAAGGTCCGTAGCCTTGCTTCGATTCGTCGCCGATAAGTCCGAGGACGCCGCCGGTCTTGCCGTGGAACCCGCCCCAAAAACTCACCGCTTCATGATGGCCGGTTGCGGAGCGCGCCAGCCTGAGGGCGGCTTCGACCGCCTCCGCGCCGCCGCTGTACAGATGCGCGCGATTCAATCCGGCGGGCGCGACTTCGGCCAGCGCCTTGAACGCAGCCGCACGCTCTTTGGTCGCGAAGGTGCCGACTGTCAACCGCGACGCCTGGTTCGACAGCGCTTGCGCCATCCCCGGATGCGCATGACCCAAACTCGCGACCGCCACGCCCGCAAAAAAATCCACGTAGGTGTTGCCGTCGGCGTCGGTGAGAGTCGCGCCTTCGCCGTGGTCGAAAGCGAGGCCGGCGAGCAGCGAGATTCGCTGGCGGCCGGGCGCGATATATTTTTGTTCGAGGTCGAAGATCTCTTTCGACTTGGGTCCTGGAACTGGAGTCTTGATCGAGGGAAGTTTTCCGTTGGTGGTCGTCGTGGTCTTCAATTGATAGCGGTTCCGAATCCTTCTTTGAATTTCCGGCGCGGCGCTAACGCGGCCGGCCTAGCAGACTTATCGCACGGCGCGCGATCGCGCGAGCGGCCGGGCCGCGCACCCGGCTATAGCTGGGCCAGTCGTTAAAATCGATAATCGCAAAACGGTCTCCACCCAGGACTGCGTCTCCGCCCCACGCCTCGAGGCCGAGCGCGGCCGCCGCGGCAGAAGCTGCGTCAGACAGCGCGCGCACGGCGGCCTCGGGAACTTCCTCGTCCTCCGGATGCACGCTGAAATGCGAATTGCCGCTGACGCCGTAAAATTTCACGACGCGGCCGACGACTTCCTGCTGAACGTACGCGAAGCGAACTCCGCGCTGCGCGAAATCGGCGAGAATCGACTCGACCTGCGCGCGATCGGCCGCGCGCTGCACGTCTTCGGGCGCGAGCGCATGCAAATCTCCGCGCTTCACGAACACGCCCGCCGACAAGTCCAGCCCGGCAAGCTTGCGCGCATCGAGCGGCTCGTCCGCGGGAATCAGCGCGCCGACCGGAGTCGGTACTCCGGCGCGCTCGAGGCCGGGCGCGAGTAAATCGCGATAGCAGTTGCGAATCGAGAGCGCGGAGTTGATCGCAATCGCACCCGCCTGCTCGACGGCGGCCAGCCGCTTGAGTGCGCGCGGGCCTTGGCACATCGGCAGCACGAGATCGGCGCGCGGGGTTGGTCCCGCCGCAAAGTTGACCGCGTCCACGGTCTGGATATCGAGGCCCTCGCGCTTCAGCTCCGCCATCGTGGCATCGAGAATCGCGGCGTCGGCTTCGACCTTGCCCGGTGAGAACTCGGGTTCCCGATAAATTCCCAAAGCTTTGTGGCTCATGGCATCTTCCGTATTGCGAGGCGCGCGGCGTCGAGGTCCGACGCTTCATCCACGTCGATCGATCCTTCAATCTCGATCGCATCCAGCCGCATCCCGCGTTCTATGAGCATCGCAAGGAAGCGGCGGAGCGCGTCGAGTCCCGCGCGGCGCGCGTCGGCGGCGTACTCGAAAATTCGGGTCGACAGGAAATAAAGTCCTGCCGTCATCATAGAAGTGTGACGGTTGCCCAGCCCGATGATCAACCCATTCCCTGTTACATCTGCGAAAAGTGGCTTGAGCTCGCCGCGCCATCGCGACACGGCCAGCACACCGCTCAGGTTTTTGTCGCCACAATCCTCGATTTTCCGCCGCGACTCATTAACAAACCGCACCAATTCTTTCAGCGGAATTACGGCGTCTACCGTCGATGCGACAAACCATCCCGGCTCGAGTACATCGGCCAATGCGAGCATCGTTTCCATCGAGTTGGCAGTATCGCGAACGACGAAACGCGCCGACGGCGGCATCTCAAGCGCCATCTCGCCCGCAATCCGCGCCGTCTCCGAATTGATCACCGCCACCACCGACGATGCTCCCGCGTCGAGCAGTGCGCGCGCCTGTCGCGAGAGCATCGCCTCGCCGCCCAAAATGACCAGCGGCTTTGGAGTGTCGTCGCGCGTCGAGATGCGCAGGCGCTCGCCACGGCCGGCGGCAATAATCGCTCCTTGCAATTTGGTCACCATTGAATCTGCGCAACTTCGTCGATGCTTCGTATCGTCACGTCAGTGGCGGCTGAATCTTTACCGGATCGCGGTTCGGTGCACAGCCATACTGTCCGCATGCCTAGTTTTCGCGCGGGTGCGCAATCCTTGCCCAGCGAATCCCCAATCATCGCGACCGAACTTGCCGCGCATTGTATTTTCTTCAAGGCGGCCTCGAAGATGCGTACGTCAGGTTTGAAAATTCCGACGCGCGATGAATCAGCGACCGAGGTGAAGAATCGATCGAGCTTTGCTTCCTCGAGAACGCGGTCTAGGTTCCCATAGAAATTAGACACAACGCCCATCTTGAAGCGGTTTTTGAGCGGGCCGACGACGTCGCGACTGTGCGCAAGACCTGCTGACGTTTCGCGAACGAAGAAATTCGTCACAACCTCGACGAATCGATGGCGTCCCGCGGCGCTGGAATCATCCAAGGTCGCACGAAGCGCGTCGGGACCACTCTTGCGCAGGTATTCGAACTGATGCCCTACCAGGAACCGCACCAGGTCCATCAATCCGAAGCGCGCGACTATCCTGGTCGCGCCGTAGCCGATTCGCGTCGCGTGATCGAAGGCGGGGTCGAGCTCGTTCCGGGTGATTTCAACGCCTGCCGCGCTGTAGCTCGCCAGGAATCGGTCGAGCCAGTGCGCAGGCCCGTCGAGGGTGCCTCCGAAATCGAACAGGAGAGCGGTAATCGGGGCCATAAAACGGCCATTGTACCAGCCACAGCGATCATCCTCCAGTTTTGTTTCATCGATGAAACGAACCGTTTTTAGAGTAAGAAAAGACTCGCTTCAGAAAAAAGATGAACTCATAATTAATGTGTGAGCTTAGTAGAAGGGCTACTTCCGCCGGCGTTACCGCTGTGTTACCGTGGCGCGATTGAAGAGGGGGAAAACCGGGTTTTAGTGGAACGTCATTGATCGAAACCGCTCTAATCGCTGCACCTGACCGCGCGGATAATGCGGTCTTCGGCCGTCCGCTGTTAGAGCGGCTGATGATTAATTGCGAGCGCGCCGGGATTAAGCGGTTCGTCATCGCGGCGCCGCGCGAGCGTTATTCGGATGTCGCGCGCGCGATGGGCCGGTTCAAAAACAGCGACTCGGTCGCGATGGTCGAGTCGTTCGGCGAGATTCTGAATCAGCGGACTGCACAGGAATTGGGCATCGACCCACTATTGCCGTGCGTGTCCTTTTCGGGAAACCTGGTATTTGCCAAGTCGCAACTGGCGCGAATCCTTGACGCGCACGCCTCCAATCCGAAATCGGTACATCGGGCGATCAGCACTGACCATGACCGTGGCGGTGAAATCGCGACTGGTGCGATCGGCGAGATTCTCAAGCGTGGCGGGATTTCGACCCCTGTTCCTGCATCTGCTGCGAGCCTCCTGCCCTTTGCCCTGAACGGTCGTCCCGAAGATCGGGAGGAAGCCGAATTGCGGCTGGCGAAATCGATTCGCGAGGAGTCGGCGCACAAGGACGCGCCGATGGCGCGATGGGTCGACCGGCGCATTTCGTGGCGCATCAGCTATTGGCTCGCGTCGCATACGCGCGCAACGCCGAACATGATCACGGTCGCGAACACGATGTTCGGGCTGGCGACTGCGTGGATGTTTTCGGTGCCGAACTACTGGATGCGGCTGTTCGCGGCGATTTTCTTTTTGATTTCGATCACGATCGATGGCGTCGACGGCGAGTTGGCGCGGCTCAAGATGGTTGAGAGCGATTTCGGCGGCGCGCTGGACGTAATCACCGACAATGTCGTCCACGCCGCCGTGTTCATCGGCTTGCTGGTCGGATGTTACAGGGTCGAGCATAGCCGCGCTTACCTTTACCTGATTCCAATCCTGCTGGGCGGATTTGCGATGTGCGCTTATGCGACGTGGCGCGCATTTAAGATAAAAGGCGCGCGCGCGGCGGAATGGTTGGACAAGGTCGATCGATGGAGCGGGCGCGATTTCGCCTATTTGCTCGTGGTATTGGCTCTAATCAATCGGCTAGAGTACTTCGCTTGGGGAACAGCGTTCGGTACTTACCTGTTCGCCCTGGGGCTGATATGGATTGCCGGCCGGACCGAATCGTCAATGAAGCCTGAAGAGTCTGCAGGAATAAGTTGAGCCTGCAGGCGGAGGAAGTATGAACGGCAAGAAGCCACGAATTCTCCTGGTGCAACCCACGACCGTCCATCTGGACGGCACACCGCACAAAACGCGATGGCGGCTGATCATGGGCCTCATGATTCCGCTGATGGCCGGACTGACGCCCGACGACTACGACGTGACGCTGTGCGACGAACGCCTCGAGGACATCAACTTCGATGGCGGATGGGACCTGGTCGGCATGACGACAACGATCGGCGCGTCGCTGCGCGCGTACCAGCTCGGCGACGAGTTCCGCAAACGCGGAATCCCGGTGGTGTTCGGCGGCTTCCATGCAACCTTGCAGACCGAAGAAGCGCTCCATCATTGCGACGCGGTCGTGAAGGGAGAGGCCGACCTGGTGTGGCCCGAGCTGCTGCAGGACTGGCGTGACGGCAAGCTCAAGACGATTTACAAAGCCGACAAAGTGCACGATCTGAAAAACCTGCCGCGACCGCGGCATGAACTGCTCAAGCTGAATCGCTACCTGTTCAAAGCGGTGCCCGTGCAGGCGAGCCGCGGATGCCCGTATCGATGTTCGTTCTGCGAGATTCCGGTGTTCTACGACGGCGCATATCGCACGCGGCCCATCGAGGACATCGTCGAAGAGATCAAGCAGGTCATGAAGGTGACCGGCTTCAGGCGCTTTCAGTTCATCGACGATCAGATTACCGGCAAGCACAAGTTCGCGCGCGAGCTGTTCAAGGCGCTCGAGCCGCTCAATATCCGTTTCTCCTGCCTGTGGACCATCAATTCGAATCACGACGACGAGTTGCTGGACCTCGCGGCGAAGGCGGGAATTTTCCACGTCAACATCGGGGTGGAATCGATCAGCCAGGACAGCCTGCTGTCGATGAACAAGATTCAGAATCACGCCGGGCAGTACAAGAAGCTGCTCAAGAAGCTCGAAAAATACGGAATCTATTATTCGCTCAACTTCCTGTTCGGGCTGGAAGAGGATCATCCGGGAATTTTCGACGACACGCTGAAGTTCCTGCACGAGGTCAAGGCGCCCGAGGCGTTCTTCAACACCGTTACGCCGCGCGTCGGCACTCCGATGCGCACGCAGCTCGAGAACGAAGGCCGCGTGATAATCCCCGACGCCGATTTGTACACCAACAACTTCCGCTGCATGTTCGTGCCGAAAAACATGTCGCCGCAGGAAGTCGAAGAAGGCGTGTGGCGATGCACCAAGGAGTTCTACTCGCTCA
The DNA here is from genome assembly GCA_963850125.1 of uncultured delta proteobacterium. Taxonomy (GTDB): domain Bacteria; phylum Desulfobacterota; class Binatia; order Binatales; family Binataceae; genus Binatus. Next base: position 141,464 of record CAWKKB010000013.1, read on the forward strand.
AGTCGATGTTCAAGCGTCTGCTGATGCCGCCGGGAAAGTTCACCTGGCAGGGCCTGACCGAGAACATGCTCTTCTACTGGGGCGCGAAGCGGCAGATCGATCCGGTTGATTATTATTAGGCCGCTATCTGTCTCCTCTCCCTGCGAGGGAGAGGATGAAGGTGAGGGTCCTATTACAGCGCCCTGCGCGATTCAGGATTCTGCGCGTTCGACGCCTACGCAAAGTTCCTTTACCGGGGCATCCGGGCTTTGATCTTAAAGACGCTCGCGGTGCTAGTGCTCGCCGCGCTGCTCGAGGTCGGCGGCGATGCGCTCGTCCGGATAGGACTGCACACCTACGGCTACTCGCTGGCAGCCGGCGCATTTGCGCTGTTCGCGTACGGAATCCTGGTCAATCAAAGTGGCGTCGATTTCAACCGCCTGATGGGAATCTACATCGCGATCTTCTTCGTGGTGTCGCAGGTGATCTCGTTTCTGTTCTTCAAGCAAATCCCGGACGACAGAATAATCTTCGGCGGCGGCTTCATCGTAGCCGGCGGTCTAGTGATTCTGCTGATGACGTGACACTCGCCCGTTATCGGGAGAGGATTGGGCTGAGCGCGACTGTGTTGCGGTCAACCTAACCCCTAACCCCTTCCCTCGAGGGAAGGGGAACAATCGCAGGATAAGAGCGCGCTACGGATTGAGCACGACGTTGTCGATTAGGCGCGTCTTGCCGACGCGGGCGGCTATTGCGATCAGGATTGGGCGATCGAGCGACGGATGACGCGCTAGCGTCTCGGCGTCCACTGCTTCTACGTATTCGATCTCGACGCCTTTCATTCGTTTGAGCACGCGAGTCGCCGCGAACACTACTTCCTCGGCACAGCATGGGTGGGTGCGATGCTTCTCGCGGGCGGCCCGCAGGGCGAGGCTCAGCGCGAGGGCCTCTTCGCGCTCAGTCGGCGAGAGATAAGCGTTGCGCGAGCTCATCGCGAGGCCGTCTTTTTCGCGCACAATTGGCACCGGCAGAATCTCGACTTCGAAGTTCAGGTCGCGGACCATTTTCTGGATCGCGCGGAGCTGCTGGAAATCTTTCTCGCCGAAGACCGCAAGATGCGGTTTGACGATGTTGAACAGTTTGGCGACCACCGTCGTTACGCCGCGGAAGTGCCCGGGGCGATGCGCGCCGCAGAGGCCCATGGTGATGTCGCCGGCGTCGACCCAGCTCTGCGCGTCGGGCGAGTACATCGCAGCGGGCTCGGGCGCGAAGACGACATCCACCGGTACCGTCTGGAGCATCGTGCAGTCGCGCTCGAAGTTGCGCGGGTAGCGCGCGAAGTCCTCGCCGGGACCGAACTGCGTCGGATTGACGAAGATCGACGCGACCAGAACCGACGACCGGCGGCGGCCCTCGCGCATCAGGGTGAGATGGCCGTCGTGCAGAAATCCCATCGTCGGCACGAGCCCGATTCGTTCACTACATTTGACCGCATCACGGGAGAAACGGGTCATCTCGTCGGGCGAGGTGATAGTGATCATCGCGAGGCCCTCTTCGATTCGGCGTAGCAATGTTCCGCTGCCGGGAACGCGCGCTCCTTCACTTCGCGCACGTACGCGCTGGTTGCCGCCGACGCCTCGTTCCACAGATGCGCGAACGGCTTGGCGAAGCGCGGTGCGCACGATTCGAAAAGGCCGAGCATGTCGTGCATCACGAGCACCTGGCCATCGCAATCGGGACCGGCGCCGATGCCAATAGTCGGGATTGAGACGCTGGCAGTTATCTCGCGCGCCAGCGACGGCGGCACGCCCTCGACCACGATCGCGAATGCGCCCGCGGCCTCGAGTGCGGCGGCATCTTCGAGCAGGCGCTCGCGGCATCCGGCGGCGCGGCCGGATTTGCGGCCCTGCACCCGATGTCCGCCCATCCGATGTATCGACTGCGGCGTCAGCCCGACGTGGCCCATCACAGGAATATCGACGGCCGCAATCCTCGCGACCGCATCGGCAATCGCGAGGCCGCCTTCGAGCTTCACTGCCTCCGCGCCGCCTTCCTTGACCAGACGGCCGGCGTTGCGCAGCGCGTCTTCAGGGCTCACCTGATACGAGAGAAACGGCATGTCGGCGACGATCAGTGCGCGGCGCCGTGCGCGTGCGACCGCACGAGTGTGGTAGATGACCTCTTCGATGGTGACTGCCAGCGTCGTGTCCTCGCCGCGCACCGCCATTCCGAGGCTATCGCCGATGAGGAGCACGTCGACACCGCAGTTGTCGAAAATTCTCGCGAATGGGAAATCGTACGCGGTGAGCATCGTGATCGGCTGGCGCGCAGCCTTCATGCGCGCGAGATCGGGCACGCGAACTTTGTCTTGCGTCATATTCTTCAAGCGCTCCTTGCTCCACTAAAAAAATCGGGGCTGCCGCGTACCGGCAACCCCGCATTAGAGCATCCTCGAATCAACGAGCGCTCGAATCACTCGGAGTCCCGGTCCTTATCGGATCCAGGCGCGAGCAGACAGCCGAAACCAAAATGTCCTATCAACACCGTCTCGCCGGGAAAAATTCCTCGACGGACCAGTTCAATTATATAGAGAAAGCGGACGGGCGCGTAAAGAGAAATCGCTGGGGACAATTGTTCGTATCGTCCTGGGCGCAACGATCGTAATCCCCTCTCCCAGAATGGGAGAGGATGAAGGTGAGGGTCCTCATAAAGCGCGCATTTTAGCGCGCGATCTACGGTTCTGCCTCTTCTCCGAAACGCGCCGGGGCTATGCCAAGCTCTTCCGTCCGAAAAGAGATAAACACAGGCGGGAAGATTCAGGGCAAGGAACAGAATCTTGATTCGCGCGAAAGACGCGCGCTGAAAAAGGACCCTCACCTTCATCCTCTCCCTTTCAGGGCGAGGGGAAGAAGGACAAGGAGAGGTTATAGGATTTAGGACAGGCGCGCGGCGCTGTCGGACTACTAGCGAGTCCGGATTAATCAGTTGGTGGCTTGCTGGATGTCGGAGGGGACCGGCATCGTCACCTGCAGGCGTTTGCCATCGCGCACGACGCTCAGGTATACGATTTCGCCGGGCTGAAGGTCACGCATGCGATCCTGGAAGTCGAGAAAATTGGTCACGCGCGAGCCGTCGACGCCGATGATCAAGTCGTAGCTCTCGCCGACCTGCATGTAGTCCAGCGCCGGAATCACAATCACCGATAAACCGCCAGAGAAAACCGCCCCCACCATCGCGGCCGCGGCGAGCGCATCGTGGACGGTATGACTATATGGGCGCAGACCGACGGCTGCAGCGGGGCTGCCCTTCTCGACTTGCGTGATCAGCAAGCCGTCCGCCTCTTCGCCGGATTTGAGCGAACGTTTCGCCTCGCGCAATTGCATTCCGAAAGGAGTGGATAGCTCCCCCTCACTGTCGAACTCCTGCAAGGCCTTGAGCTGCTCAGGCGGCATCCCGCTCTGCTCCTCCTGGTAACGCGCGATCTCACCACCCTCGGCGGCGGGCTCCGAATCGGGCGAACTCCCGGCGGGCTGTTGCTGCGATGCGTCGGCGCTGGTGGGCGAAATCTCCGCGGTGCCAGGCTGCGTGGCGGCTATATCAGGCGGCGTCGGAACCAGATTCGATGGACTGGAAGCGGCCGCGGGAGAACCAGCTGCGGCTAGTGCCGTGCGCGGCGGTGAAGGCGAGACGGCTTCCACAATCGGAGCTCCAGCGCCGGATGCCGCGGTCGAGCTTCCAGACGCGGCAGAGGCGGCGGCCGATTTCCAGGTTTCAGAGGCGGTAGTATCGGCACTGGACTGTGCGGATGCGATCGCGCTGGCGAACAGAACCAGCAGCATTGCGGCGAGCGATGCGCCGAAAGCGTGATGCTCGCACGCTTTGCTAGTTAGTAGCGCTCCAGCGTTTTTCATGCTCCACCACGCGGCCCTCTCGCTCGAGCTTTTTCAGATGAGAGCGAACCGAGCTTGCAGCCGCAGCGTGCAGATACTCCGGGTAGTCAACGTAAATCTTCTTCACGATTGCCATCGCATCGAGCGGTCCCGCACCGTCTGCGAGCGCCTCGAGCACCTGGCGCTCGCGCAATTCACGATGAGCAATGTACTCGCCGATTTTTTCTTTGGGATTACGGATGACCGGGCCGTGCGCCGGATAAATCGTCTCAAGATCGAGCACGAGCAGGCGCCTGAGCGAACCCATGTACTCGCCCAAGTCGCCAGTATCGTCCGGAATGACCGTAGTACCTGCGCCCAGCACGACGTCCCCCGTAAAGAGCGCGCGTTCTTCTTCGAGATAGTAGCACAGGTGATCGGGTGCGTGGCCAGGAGTAAATACCGCGCGCAGGGTAGCGCCTTCGGTGTGAACGACAGCGTCATGGCCGATCGCGGATATCGCGCCGGCGGGGGCGTCGTGACCCTCCCACGGCATCTTCAGCACTTCCATCTCGCCGAATTTTTCGGTGACCTGCTTGACGCCTCCCAGGTGATCGACGTGCGCGTGCGTCAGCACGATTCGCTCCAGCTCGTTACTGCTGGAGAGTTCCTTGAGTCCGGCTTCGAGCAGATCGGGGTAGATTGCGACGCCCTGCCCTGTATCGAGCAAGATCGGACGTTTCGAAGTTCCGACGATGTAAGTGTTCGTGCCCGGCCCGGTGAACGGACTCGGATTCTGGCCGAGCACCGTCGCCACGCGCGGCGAGATCCGCGAGTAGTCCGCCATCTTGAGACCGATCATCGAATCGGTCACGACTCGCCCCTGCTTGCTCATCAAATGTCCCTCAAAACCTAGCGTCGGTTGCGCTCAAATATCAGCCGGAGACCTTTTAATGTCAAAAACTCGTCGACCTCTTCAATCGTTTCGCTTTCGGGCGCGATAAGGTCGGCGAGACCGCCGGTTGCGATGACCCGCGCCTTTTCGCCGCGCTCCTTCAGGATGCGGCCGACGAGACCGTCCACCAACGCGGTGTATCCAAAGATAAGCCCCGACTGAATCGAGCCCACAGTGGTGCGGCCGACAGCCTCGCGCGGGCGCACCAGCTCGACGCGATAGAGCTTCGCGGCGTGCTCGATCAACGCGTTCATCGAAACGCCAAGGCCTGGCGCGATTGCCCCGCCGGCGTACTCGCCCTTGCCGGTCACGTAGTCGAACGTGGTGGCGGTGCCGAAATCGACGACGATGGTTGCGCATGAGTAGCGTTCGTAAGCGGCGACCGCGTTGACGATTCGATCGGCGCCCACTTCCTTGGGATTTTCGTAAAGGATCGGCATCCCGGTTTTAATTCCCGGACCGACCATCAGAGGGGTGCAATGGAAGTAGCGCTCGGCGAGTTGCTCCATCACCTGGTTGAGCGGAGGAACCACGCATGCAATCGCAACGCCTTCGGGCCTGACGCCGCCCTCGAGGCCGTCGCCCGCGAGAAGCGTATTGAGCAACGCGCCATGCTCGTCGGTCGTGCGATCGGGAACGGTCGAGATGCGCCAGTGATTGCGCAGCCGCTCGCCTTCGTAGATTCCAATCACGGTATGGCTGTTGCCGACATCAACCGTTATCAGCATGACAAATCCCCGTCCGACCAGCGGCGTCGATAGCGGCGCGATCGGGCACAGATAATAGCGCGCGAACTAGGTGTAAATGAAATGGCTACGAGCCGCAGTTAGTGATGGAACGCGAACGACGCATGCGACATCGAATGCATACCCATCATCGGACTGCCCGCGGGTCGGCTGAACACAGACATCGAAGGCGGGGTCATCCACGGAGCCTGACCTAGCGGTGGACGCGCAGCCTGGGTCAGAGGGCTGCTCATCGGCATCGGCGCGTAAACAGACCCGGGAACCGTCGAGAGTCGGTTCATCGCCAGCGGAGAAGTAACAGGGTACGGGTAACCATACACTCCATACGGAACCGCGTAGACCTGCTGGTTCTGGTAGTCGTCCACCGTGCCCCAATCGTCATCCGGCGAGCCATTGCTGGCGGTATCGTCATCGTAGACTTGAGGCGGAGCACCAGGAGACGGAGCATTGATGGCTTGGCCGTCGTCATCGTTTGCGTTCGCGTCTGCGGAGGCGGCGCAGGGGGCAGATGTGCCGTCGTCATCACACGTCGCTTGGGGGATCTCGAGAACTTTATCCGCCGATGCCGCGTCCTCATCTATGGTGGGACCGGTGCTGTCTGCGGTGGGAGCGGCGCTGTCCCAGTTGGCGTCGACGCTCGTGCCGGACACGGGATCCTCTTGCGAGAACGCGAAGCGGTCATTCGCAAACACCACAATCGCGAGCGCTGCCGAGATTGCGATGATCAACCGCTTCATAAATTCGACACTACCACTCGATCCGAGGAGCGCCAAGGGAAAATCTATAGCGCGCTTGAATAAGGTTTGCACGCTCGCCGAGAGCGGCTAAGATTCCGCGTTATGTCAGATCCAAAAGTCGCATTGGTAACCGGCGCGGGCCGCGGCATCGGCCGCGACATCGCGCTTCGAATGGCAAAAGAAGGCTACGCGGTCGGATTGATCGCGCGGACCAAGTCGCAGCTCGACGAAACCGCCGAACTGATTCGCGCGCAAGGCGGCAAGGCAGTCGTGACGCCGACCGACGTATCACGCCGCGATCAAGTCGTCGCCGCGGTCGAGACCGTCGAGCGCGAACTCGGCCCGATCTCCGTACTGATCAACAATGCAGGCGCGTACCTGCGCAAACGTTTCACTGAAATCACCGAAGAGGATTTCGACTTCCAGCTCAAGGTGAATGCGTACGGACCGTTCTTCTGCACGCAGGCCGTCATCGGCAAGATGGCCGAGCGCAAATCAGGCGCAGTGATCTTCGTGCTGGGATCGGAGTCGCGCAGCGGACCGGCGCAATACTCGGCGTACAACGCGTCGAAGCTGGCGCAGCGCGCGATCGCGGAGTCGGTGGCGTACGAGTTCATGCATCTCGGCGTGCATGCAGCCACGATCGACGTCGACGGCGCGGTAGATAGCGGGCGAGTACGCGAGGCGATGCCTGACGTGGATCCGTCGCACTTCGTGCCGCCCTCGGCGATATGCGACGAAATCGTGCACCTGATCAATCAGTCGAAGAGCGCATGGACCTTCCAGGTCGACATGCGAGCGTTCGTGCAATGGCGACCGCGCGTCGCGCCGAAGAAAAAATCCTGATTGCCGCGCGCCTGCTCGTATGCGGGTGTGGTCTTGCCGAGGGCGTATATATAATCTTCCTCGCGTCGGGGTGTGGCGCAGACTGGTAGCGCACTCGCTTGGGGTGCGAGTGGTCGCCGGTTCAAATCCGGCCACCCCGACCATTTTCGAAATTTTCTGTTCGTTGCCCTATCGACCAAACCTGCCCGCCCACGTCCACACCATATGAGGAATCGGGACACCCATTACGAACAGCATCTTCCCACGTGATTTCGCTTTCGTGCCGCCGCGTAAATTTTTCGCAGTTCCAAAAACTCCTGCAAGGCTAACGTTTCGTTATCAAAGGCATCGCCTAATCTTCGTCGCGTCGCGTCAATGGCATAGTTTTCGCTTCTCTTGCGCGCAATACCTTTTGATTTTCGAAACGCTGAGCGCTTTCAAAAGGGGAGTTTGCTTACCGCTAGTTTTCCAGAATTAAACGCGGAGAAATGAATTTGGATACCAACGGAAGTTTCGGAGGCGGCAGTTCCCGGCGCTTGCGCATCGCTCAGATCGCTCCTCTATATGAAAGCGTTCCGCCCAAACTCTACGGCGGCACCGAGCGTGTGGTTTCGTACATCACCGAGGAACTCGTGCGACGTGGCCACGAGGTCACCCTGTTCGCGTCGGGTGATTCGCAGACCCGCGCGAACCTGGTACCGGCTTGTGCGAAGGCGCTCCGTCTTATGGGGAAGCCGGACCTCGGATCGTCGTTGCAGTTGGCGATGCTGGCGGAGGTGTTCGAGATGGCTCCCGACAGTTTCGACATCGTGCATTCACACATCGACTACTGGTCATTCCCGTTTGCGAGGATGACGGGGGTGCCTACCATTTCCACGATGCATGGACGCCTCGACATACCCGACCTTCATCCGGTGTACCGTCGATTTCCCGAGGCGGCCCTGGTCTCAATCAGTGATTCGCAGCGCGCGCCGTTGGCGCAAATGAATTGGGTGGGGACGGTGCATCACGGCATGCCGCGCGACACGCTTCGCTTCAACGGACAGCGCGGAAAGTATCTCGCTTTCATCGGACGGATATCGCCCGAAAAAGGAATCGACACTGCGATCGAAGTCGCACTACGAGCGGGAGTGCCGCTCAAAATTGCGGCCAAAGTCGACGCGGTTGACCGCGAGTACTTCGCCCAGGTGATCGAACCACGGATCAAGCCGCCGATGATCGAATACATCGGCGAGATCAACGACCTGCAGAAAAGCGAGTTTCTCGGCGGAGCGCTCGCGCTGCTCTTCACGATAGATTGGCCCGAGCCGTTCGGCCTCGCGATGATCGAGGCGCTCGCGTGCGGCACGCCGGTCATTGCGCGTCCGTGCGGCGCCGTTCCCGAAGTCATGAGGCCGGGCGTCACCGGATTTCTCTCGAAGGAAATCGACGAGTTGGTGGCCGCGGTCGGCAAGATCGATTCGATTTCACGGGAACAATGCCGGCGCGAGTTCGAGGAACGCTTCACTTCTGACGTGATGATCGCGAAGTACGAACGCATCTACCATCGGTTGATTGGGGTGGACGCGATCGCGCCGGAATTCGAAACGCAGGAAGCTGCTGTCGGCAGATAGACGCGCGATGCTAGACTGCCTCCCAATCGAAGCGCCCGCTCTCGATTCGCGGCGGTTCGACGAGGAATCATGGCAGAACGCAGGGCTAACGCCGAGCCGGCCCAGACCGTCGTCAAGGTAGGTTCCGACTATTATGTGCTCGCCTCGTCGCTCGCTTCGCGCCGCGCGAGCCAGGTGCTCGCCGACGGACGAAGTTTCGCGGTCTTCGAGACGGCCGGAGACATTATAGTTTCGCCGATCGAGGCACTCGGATATTTCGAGTCCGATACGAGGCACCTGAGCCGCTTCGAGATGCTAATTGCGGGCGCCGAACCGTACTTTCTGAACTCATATCTCAGCGACGACCGCGCGCAGTTCCGCGCCACGCTCACCAACGCCGACCTGGGAAAGAAGGGACAGCAGGATTGGCTGCCGCGCAACTCGATCAGAGTGACCCGCGGATGGGTCCTCGATCGCGCCGCGCTGTACCATCGGCTGACGCTGCGCAATTACGTTGGCACGGCGGTCGAAGTCGAAATCGATTTTTTCTACGCGGTTGATTTCGTCGATGTCTTCGAAGTACGCGGCCTTCGTCGCAAGCGCCGCGGTGAAATGTTGAGTCCTTCGGTTGACGGCAACCGGGTCGAGCTTCGCTACCGCGGTCTCGATAAGACCGTACGCTCGACCGAGATTCAGTTTGATAGTGCTCCCGCCGAGATAGACGATCAGCGCGCCGTGTTCGTGCTGCGTCTCGAGCCGGGTGAAACCCGCGAGCTCGAATGCCGAATCACAGCTGGCGGTGAGTCGCCATCTTACTCCGCCGTCACGCTGAATCGCGCCTCTAATTTCATCGCCGCGCTCGAGCAACGGCAATCCGAGCTCGCCGAGCTCCGCAGCGACTGGGCCGTCATTTCGGCCAGCAACAACGAATTCGCCACCATGATTCGGCACGCGGGCGTCGATCTGACTTCGATCATTGCGCGGGGCGAGAGCCAGGGCGCGTTCATCATGGCAGGCGTTCCGTGGTTTGCCACGCTCTTCGGACGCGACAGCATAATCACCGCGCTGTCGATACTTCCGTTCTATCCTCAAATCGCGGCGCGAACCCTGCGGACGCTCGCGAGCCTCCAGGGCGAAATCGTCAATGAAGCCCGCGACGAGCAGCCCGGCAAGATCGTGCACGAGATTCGAGTCGGCGAGATGGCGGCGACCGGTGAAGTACCTTTCGGCCGTTACTACGGCAGCGTGGACGCGACCCCGCTTTTCCTGTGGCTGTACGGACGGTGCGTCGAATCGACTGGAGACCTTCAGCTCGCCAACGAGCTGTGGCCCAACGTCGAGCGCGCCATCGAATGGATCGAAAAATGGGGCGATCGCGACGGCGACGGCTACGTCAAGTATCTGCGCGAAACTCCGCGCGGGCTGGCCAACCAGGGCTGGAAGGATTCCGAGGACGCGATCTTTCATCAAAACGGTGAGCTTGCGCCTCCTCCGATCGCGCTCGCGGAGGTGCAGGGTTACGTTTACGCGGCGTGCATGGAGGTGGCATCGGTGGCGGCGCGCCTCGGGCGCGGCGGGGTCGTGGATCGGCTGCTCAGCCGCGCGACGGCCTTGAAGCAATCGTTCGAGCGGGACTTCTGGCTCGAGCCTGAGGGCATGATCGCGCTGGCGCTCGACGGCAACAAGCGCCCATGCCGCGTGATGACCTCGAACGGCGCACATTGTCTTGCGACCGGGCTGGTCGACGGCGAGCGCGCAACCGCGATGTGCAAGCGACTGCTGGCCGACGATATGTACTCCGGATGGGGAATCCGCACGCTCTCGCGCCAGGAAAAACGCTACAATCCGATGAGCTATCACAACGGTTCGGTGTGGCCGCATGACAATGCGATCGCGGCGCTCGGACTCGCACGCGCCGGCGATAATGCCGGCGTGATCAAGGTCCTCGAAGGTCTGTTCAACGCGTCGGAGCAGCTCAACACTTCGAGTCTGCCGGAACTCTTCTGCGGCTTCAGGCGCGAGGCTGGTCTAGGCCCCGTACCTTATCCGGTTGCGTGTTATCCGCAAGCATGGTCGGCGGCGAGCGTGTACATGATGCTCCAGGCGATGCTTGGGATGCGGGTGCTGGGATTCGAGCGGCGCGTCTTTTTCGACACGCACCTGATTCCATCGTGGCTGGATTGGCTCAGCATCGACCGCCTGAGAGTCGGCGACGGTTGCGTCTCGTTCGTGCTGCGGCGCTCTCCCAACGGCGCCGCGATCGAAGTGAAAGAAAAATCCGGCGGCGTCCGCGTCGAACTCTGATCCGCCTAATGTTGCGGCGTCCCGGTTGCGGACGGCGTCGCGCTAGCGCTGTGCGTCGGTGTGGGACTGATCGTTGGCGTCAGCGTTTCCGTTGGCGTCGGCGTTTCCGTTGGCGTCAGCGTTTCTGTTGGAGTCATCGATGGGGTCGGAGTCAAAGTGTCCGTCGCGGTGCTGGTCGGAGTGGGAGTTGGCGACGGAGTTGGCCGAATCCAGGTGATAGGGTCGCGACCAAAGATGAGCGTCGCGCTGTGTCCTGAGCGTCCTTCGGTCATTTCTCCGGTGGTGACGAATCGGTCCGCGACCGGATCGAAAATCTCGGCGCTGGAAAGCGGCTTGTAGTCAGGATCCCATCCGCCCGCGATTAGCACGGTCCCGTCCGGCAAAAGCGTGGCCGAGTGTCCGGAACGGGCTTCGACCATCTCGGGTCCGTCGACGAACTGGTTCGTTTCCGGATCGTAAAACTCGGACGACTTGTCGCTGCGTCCGCCCGCGAGGAGCACGCGTCCGTCGGGCAGCAGCGTCGCGGTATGCCCGGCTCGACTCTGAATCATCTTCGGCCCCGCGCGAACCGTTCGATTCGACTCGTCGTAGATCTCGCTGGTATCGACCGCGCTGCTGCGCGCGAACGGGCAGCCGCCAGCAATCAGCACGAGGCCATCATCGAGCAGGGTCGCGGTGTGATACAGGCGATTGTCGTTGAGCTTGTCGGCCAGCTCAAACTTTCCACCAGCGGGATCGTAAGTCTCGAGTTTCTGGAATCCACCGCCCGCGATCAGCACCTTGCCGTCGCGCAGCAGCGTCGCGGTTTGGCCGTGGCGGCTCGAGGCCATCGCGCCGGTTTCGGCAAAGCTGTTCGTCGCAGGATCGTAAAGCTCGGCCGCCGGCGAGTCGCCGCCGACGATCAAAACTCTATTGTCTTGCAATGTCGTAGCAGTCGGATCGTCGCGAGAATCCTTCATGCTCGGCGCCGCGACGAATTTGCCGTCGCCCGAATTGAAAATTTCGGCGGAGCGCAAAATCCACGGCATCGCGGGGCCGGGAAACACGTTCAGCGGAACCAGCAGAGTGTTGATACCGCCGACGATCAAAACCTTGTCCATAGCGAACGCGGCCGCGGTGAATTGGTCGCGCCGCTCGTTCATCGGGGCAATCGGCAGAAAGCGGTGAAGCGCGGGATCGTAAATCTCGGCAGAACTTAGAACTCCCGGACTTTCTCCAGTCGGGAGATCGACGTAACCGGTGCCACCCGCAATCAGGACGATCGGTTTCAAGGCTCCAACTGTAGTCGTCGGGGTCGGCGACGCTTCTTGCGTGCTTTTAGCTGGCTCGCGTTCATCGGCGAGGACGGTTGCGGAGATTACGCCGAGAGCGATCGCACACAAAAGGCACGCGCGAATACGCCAGCTGGCGAATAAAGCTTTGCGGCGTTCTCTCATCCGCTCACCTTATCGGCCGTTTGGCGCGGATTTTCTGCCTCAGCCGGCCATGGGTTGTGTCGGACTTCATTCCATTTATCTTCGAGCGCCGATTGCTCCAGCGTCAGACCGCGCGTTTCGTCGATGAAGAGCCCGAAGATCACTGCGCTCGGAATGCCGAGCAAGGCAAAGTAGCGAATGACGCGCGCGAGCCCGCCGAGCGGTCCTATGAGCGCAGCGATCAGAACCTGCGCTAGCATCGAGAACGCGGCGGCGGTTATCCCCTGCCAACCGATCATGGTGGTGCGCAAGGCCGCGGGGAAAAGTTCGGTCGCTGCGGAATTCGCGCCGACTGTCATCACGTCAGACGCGACTTTGAACCAGCAATACACGACTACGAGGTACATGAACGGCCACTGCACGAACGCGGGCGGGCCGTAGTAAAACGCGAAGGCGCCGAGCCATGCGGCGCCGCCCATGTAGACCACGGTCGGCACCCGCCCGAACCGTTCCGACGTCCACGCACCGAGCGGAAATCCGATCATGCCGACGCCCATCCCGGTGACCACCAGCGTGCTCGCAGCTACCGGTGAGAGGCCGAGGATCGAGACTGCTTGATAGTAGAGCCAGCCGTTTACCGCGGTGCCCGCGATCGTGTCGAGCGCGGCGCAGGTCAACAACGCGATCGAGCGGCGTCGATAGATCGGATGGAAAATATCGTAGAAGTGAGAGCGCTTCGCGCTTCCGCTCGAAGCGGCGCTCGACCATTTCGATTGCGCGGGGAGCATCATCGCAACCGGCACTGCCAGCAGTATTCCAGCTACCGAAGGCGCCAGGAGCCAACGCCACGAATAGTTCCACGCCAACAGGGCCGGGATGATCAGATAGCCAAGCACGCCGCCGATGGCGCTCGCCAACGCAGCGGCCGCTTGCCCGCGAGCGCGCTGCTTGACCGGAAGTTCCTCCGCGAGCAGCACGATCGCCGATGAGACCGATCCGCCGAGCAGCGCTGAAACCATTATCTCGCACGCAGCGAACGCGTTAGCAGTGGGAGCCAGCGCCGCTCCGGCGGAGAACAATGGCGCAAGTATCAAGGCGCTGAGAATCACTAAGCGGCGACCGACGCGATCGGCCAGGCGCGCGAGCATCAGAGAGCCGAATGCCGATATCGCCATCCAGGCAAAAAGTTTCGCGAGCTTGCCTTCGTCCAGCGCAAAACTTTTCGCGATCCAGGGCGACGCGATGCCGACGATTGAGAGCGTGTACCCTTGGTACAGGAGCAAAATGACGATCGCGCCGACGGTGGTGCTCGACCTCGGGCCGCCAGTTCGGGATGGAAGCTCGGAGTGCCTCGCGGAAGATTCGGTTCCTGCCTTCGCTTTAATCTTTTGCTTAGCCACAGCGCACTCCGAAGCAAATTCAAGCGAAATCCGCGCCAACCTATTTACGCCAGCGCCCAGCCATCAAACGTTCATCTTTCCATATGGGTTAACAGGCATGACGATATGGAGCGTCCGAAATTTCACAGAATCCCTTCAGCCAGCGTGCCGCAGGAGAAAATCCCGCGCGCAATCAGGGCCCGCGATGGGCATGTAGGTTGCTTTCCCATCAAGGCCACGTTTTCACCCCGCCCGCGCGCACGTGCCTCTCAGGATTGTTGAGGATTTGATATGAACCCGCACGAGGAAAAAATTTCCAAGTCGGTAATTTTTAGATTCGCCGGATGCCTCAGACCGTATTTGCGTTTGGTGATCGGAGCGGCCCTGATGGGCGTGGGCAAGTTCACGCTCCCGCTCGCGTTTCCGCTTGCGTTTAAGTACGTCATCGATGTCCTGCTGGCTTCACCGCCGAAATTTGACGGCCTGATGCGAACTATCGACGCTTGGTGCATTGGGCTTTTACGGCTAACCGGTTACGCTGCGACACCTACCAACAAACTAGCGACGCTAAGTGTCGTGATGCTGACGCTCTACGCGCTTCAGTCACTCGCCAGTTTCTATCGCAACTATTGGGCTGGCCTTGCTGGTAACAAGCTGATTTTCGACCTTCAGTGCCGTCTGTTCTCGCATCTGCAAAGTTTGCCGCACTCATTTTTTGACCGGAATCCCAGCGGAGCGATCGTATCGCGCGTGCTCAATGACGTACAGCAGGCCAATGAATTAGTAGGGTCAGTGCTGATCGACGTGTGGATGGACGCCATCTCCTTGACCCTGGTGGTGGCCGCATTGATGGCGCTCAACTGGCATCTCGCGCTGGTGGCGCTTTGCATCTCGCCTCTGTGGGTGGCGTTCATGCGATTCTTCTCTCCGCGGATAAAATCGGTGAGCCATCGGATGCAGGAGACGGTCGAAGAAATCGCTGGTGAAGTTCACGAGCGGGTTGCGGGCGCGAGCACGATCAAATCTTTTTGCCGCGAGGAGCACGAGGTCCAGCAATTCCGCGGTCAGACCGAGCGCCTGCTCGAGCGCACAATCGACAAGGTGAGACTCGCCGCGCGCCAGGAGATGCTGATTCAGCTTCTGACCCGCGCCGCGCCGACAGTAGTGATCTGGGTGGGCGCACTCATGATCATTCGCGGCACGATGACGCTCGGCACGATGGTCGCGTTTTTCTCGTATCTCGGTTTCCTTTATCTCCCGCTCGAACGATTCGCCCAACTCTCGGTCGTGGTTTCCGCGTCGATGGCGGCTATCGAGAGAATCTTTGGGTTTCTCGATCTGAAACCCGAGATAACCGACCACGCGCTCAGTCGTCCGTTCGCGGTGCGGAGCGGGACCGTTCAGTTCGACGACGTTTCATTCGCTTACGGCGCGCGCAATGGAGCCTCGACCGGTCTCGCCCTCGAAGGTTTGAACTTGCACGTTCCCGGCGGCAGCCGGGTTGCGCTGGTGGGCAGATCCGGAGCCGGCAAGACGACGCTAGCGAGTCTGATTCCGCGCTTTTATGAAGCGACGCGCGGCCGCGTTCTTATCGACGGCCGCGACGTGCGTCACTACACCCTGAAGTCGCTGCGCGAGCATGTCGCGCTGGTCGCGCAGGACGCGCTGCTGTTCAGCGCCAGCATCAGGGATAACTTGCGCTATGCGCGCCCCGATGCGACCGACGCAATGCTGCTGCGGGCGCTCGAGATGGCCAGCCTGCGTGAGTTTGTCGATAGCCTGCCGGATGGTCTCGATACAGTCATCGGTGAGCGAGGCTTCAAGATTTCCGGTGGACAGCGTCAGCGCCTCGCGATTGCGCGCGCTTTCCTGAAGGACTCGAAGATAGTCATCCTCGACGAAGCGACGTCGGCGGTGGATTCAGAATCGGAGAACCAGATTCACCGGGCGATGGAACTGCTGATGAACGGCCGAACCGTGTTCATGATCGCTCATCGATTGCGCAGTGCGGTTACCGCGGACCTTATCGTGGTCATGGGCAATGGCCGAATCGTCGAGACAGGCACGCACGCGGAGCTGATGCGCCGCGGAGGCGCGTACGCCCGGCTTTTCAACGAGCAAGCACGAGGACTATCGCTGGCACCGCAGCCGGTCCAAGGATCCCGGCAGCGACTGGCATCGCTCTAATCGCGAACGACGAGCAACTCGCGGGTGGAAGATCTCCAGTGCTACCGATTCAAGAAAGAGGTTTCGCATCACTCTGCGACGGTTCCCTGGTTGCCTCAATCTTCTAAATGATCTTGGCTTGAATAGTATGTAGTGTAGTGACTGACTGACGGACCGCATCTGTGGCCGAAACTTAAACTCGAAATCCCCGGTAATCCTGGTCGGCGATGTCTTCGTATCAAACTCGAACTGATTCTCAGCTCGTTTCGCCCCCCCGGCGGCTGAGTCACATAATAATCGAAGAGGTAACCCCTTCGGTCGATGGCGGCCGTTACCCGGCGAAACGAATAGCCGGTGAGCCATGCGTCGTCGAAGCGGATATCTTTCGTGACGGGCATCAGGTGTTGCGCGCCGCGGTAAAATGGCGCCGCAAGCGTGACGAGGCCTTCGACGAGGCGCCGATGGCGGCGCTCGACAACGATCGATGGCGCGGCGAGTTCATACCCACCGACAATGCGCGCTACGTTTTCACGATCGAAGCATGGACCGATCTGTTTGCCTCGTGGCTTGCGGACTTCACCAAGAAAGTAAAGGCGGCGAGGCCGGTGGCGTCCGATATCCTGGAAGGGATCGCACTCGTCGAGAAAATGTTATCGAGTGCGCGCGGAGCCGATCGCGAATTGTTCGAGCGAACCGTCGCGCGATTGCGCAAGGCGAAGGACGGGCCGACGGCGCTCGCGGCGATTGGCGATGCGGAGACTTCCGCGGTCGCAGAGCGTGTCGGCGAGCGTTTTGGTCTGACGCGATTCGAACCGATACTTGAGTTGGTCGTCGATCGCGAGAAGGCTCGCTATGGAACCTGGTACGAAATGTTCGTGCGATCGCAGGGCCGTGAGGCCGGGAAGCCCGGCACTTTCCAGGACGCCGAGCGCCGTTTGCCCGAGCTTCGCGACCTGGGTTTCGACGTCGTGTACCTGGCGCCGATTCATCCAATCGGTCACACCAACCGCAAGGGTCCGGGCAATTCGCTGAACGGCGGATCGAATTCTCCCGGCAGCCCGTGGGCGATTGGCAATGAAGCCGGAGGGCATACCGCGATCGATCCGTCGATCGGGACGCTCGGCGATTTCGATCGCTTCAACGCGGCGGCCAACCGCCTGGGAATGGAGGTTGCGCTCGATTTCGCGATCCAGTGCTCGCCCGACCATCCATGGGTGCGCGAGCATCCGGATTGGTTTCATCATCGGCCCGACGGCAGCATCAAGTACGCCGAGAATCCGCCCAAGGAATACGAGGATATCTATCCGATCGATTTCGATACCTCCGATCAGCGCGGATTGTTCGAAGAACTGTTGCGGGTGCTGAGATTCTGGCGCGAGCACGGCGTGAAGATCTTCCGGGTCGATAACCCGCATACCAAACCGGTGCAATTCTGGAACTGGCTAATCAATGAAGTGCAGTCTACCAATCCGGAAGTGATTTTTTTGGCGGAAGCTTTTACGCGTCCGAAAGTGATGAAGGCATTGGCTAAAGCCGGCTTTACTCAGTCGTATACCTATTTCACCTGGCGCAATACCAAGTCGGAACTGACTGAGTATATGACCGAACTCACGCAAACCCCGATGAAGGAATATTTTCGGCCTAACTTTTTTACCAATACTCCCGATATTCTGTCGCCGGTGCTGCAGACCGGTGGACGTGCGGCTTTCAAGATGAGGCTCGTGCTCGCGGCCACACTGTCGCCTTCCTACGGCATCTACAGCGGCTATGAATTGTGCGAGAACCAGGCTGTGCCGGGGACCGAGGAATACCTCAACTCGGAGAAGTACGAGATCAAGGTGCGCGACTGGAATCAGCCTGGAAATATCAAGGAGTTCATCGGGCGCGTCAACTCGATCCGCCGCGAGAATCGCGCGCTGCAACAGTTTCTCAATCTACGGTTTCTGACCACCGACAACGATCAGATTTTGTTCTTCTCGAAGGCGACGCAGGACAACAACAATGTCATCCTGGTCGCGGTTAACCTCGATCCCATGAACCCGCACTACTGCACGGCGTTCGTACCGCCGGAGGTGGTTGGTGTGGCTCCAGGCAGGAGTTATCGAGTCACCGACCTTCTGACTGGCGCAAGATATGTGTGGTCCGATCGTAATTACGTACGGCTCGATCCCGCTGTCGAATCAGCGCATATTCTGCGCGTTGAAGAGTTGAGTTCCACTCGTGCCCACGAACAATCAGTCTGAAAACGGTTCGTCGCCTGATCCTTTGTGGTACAAGGACGCCATTTTTTATGAATTGCGCGTCCGTTCCTTCTACGACAGCAATGCTGACGGAGTCGGTGATTTCCCTGGTCTGACCGCGAAGCTCGATTACCTGCATTCGTTGGGCGTCACTACGCTCTGGCTGCTTCCCTTTTATCCTTCTCCGATGCGCGATGACGGATATGATATTTCAGATTATACCGATATCCATCCTTCGTGCGGGACCTTGCGCGACTTCAAGATATTCGTCCGCGAGGCGCATCGGCGCGGTCTGAAGATAGTTACTGAGTTAGTATTGAATCATACTTCGGACAGGCATGAATGGTTTCAACGCGCACGCCGTTCACCCGCCGGAAGTGTATTTCGCGATTACTATGTCTGGAGCGACACGCCGGAG
Organism: uncultured delta proteobacterium; assembly: GCA_963850125.1. Lineage (GTDB taxonomy): Bacteria > Desulfobacterota > Binatia > Binatales > Binataceae > Binatus. The sequence goes on from CAWKKB010000013.1 coordinate 160,089, forward strand.
AAGTACAAGGACGCGCGGATAATCTTTCAGGACTTCGAGCCGTCCAACTGGTCATGGGATCCGCTGGCCAAGGCGTACTACTTTCACCGCTTTTACTCTCATCAGCCGGATCTCAACTACGACAATCCCGCGGTCATCCGCGAGATTCGCCGAGTGATCTCGTTCTGGCTGGGTCTCGGCGTCGACGGTCTCCGGCTCGACGCGGTTCCCTACCTGTTCAAGCGTGAGGGCACGAATTGTGAGAATCTGCCCGAAACCCACGCGTTTCTGCGCGAATTGAGAGCTTACATCGACTCGAAATTTCCTAATCGAATGCTGCTGGCCGAGGCGAATCAGTGGCCGGAAGACGCCGTCGCGTACCTTGCGGAGGGCAAGGAATGCAACATGGCGTTCCATTTTCCCCTGATGCCTCGGATGTTCATGGCGGTGCGGATGGAGGATCGATTTCCGCTCACCGACATCTGGGCGCAAACCCCGGAGATCGATCCTACCTGCCAGTGGGCATTGTTTCTGCGTAATCACGACGAGCTGACGCTCGAAATGGTGACCGACGAGGAGCGCGACTATATGTATCGCGCTTATGCGCAGGACGCGCGAATGAGAGTCAATCTGGGCATTCGCCGGCGGCTCGCGCCCCTGCTCGGCAATCATCGACGTACTATTGAACTGAATAATGCTTTGCTGTGTTCATTGCCGGGAACACCGGTCATCTACTACGGCGATGAAATCGGAATGGGCGACAATGTCTACCTCGGCGATCGCGACGGAGTCCGTACCCCGATGCAATGGAGCGCGGACCGCAACGCCGGATTTTCTGCTGCCAATCCGCAACGTCTGATCCTGCCGGTGATCATCGATCCCGAGTATCACTACCAAAGCGTCAACGTTGAAGCTCACGAGAGCAATCGCCATTCGCTGCTGTGGTGGATGCGCCGTTTGCTGGCGCTCCGCAAACAGATCAAAGCATTCGGCCGCGGCACGATGGAGTTTCTCAATCCTGAAAATTCACACGTGCTGGCCTTCATCCGTGCGTATGAAGACGAACAGATACTCGTAGTCGCCAATCTGTCGCGATTCGTGCAATACGTCGAACTCGATCTTGCCAAGTTCAAGGGGACGACGCCGGTCGAGTTATTCGGCCGCACGCCTTTTCCACCAATCGGAGATCTGCCTTATCTTCTCACGCTCGGGCCGCATGGCTTCTTCTGGTTCTCTATCGAACAGCCGAAGACCACGACCGCAGCGGACCGCTCGGAATACGAAATTCCGCGCATCGAGATGAACTCGAGTTTCGAGGGCTTCCTGCGCGGTGACGCTCGCCAACAACTCGAGCGCTTGTTGCCAGCTTACCTGCGGCACTGCCGATGGTTTCGCTCCAAGACCCGACTGATAACCGGCGTCCATATCACGGAGACGATGCCGATGGCGGAGGGACCGGCCGTTCCGCACCTTACGCTGCTGAACGTCGAATACTCAAACTTCGAGCCTGAGACCTACCTATTGCCACTGGCTATTGCTACGGGAGAGCGTGCGCGCGATATGCGTTCGCGTTGGCCGGAACACGTCATTGCCGAAGTGACCAGTTCGCGAAGCAATGGCGACGGCAACGGAATCCTCTTTGATGCGGCAGTCGATCCGGATTTCCTGAGTACGCTACTCGAGATTATCGCGAAGCGCCGGCGGCATCGAGGCTCGGTGGGCGAACTTCTGCCCGGCACCACCCAGGCCTTTCATCAGTTGCGTGGAGATCCCGAAACGGCGCTGGAACCTCGGGTTTTAAAGGCGGAGCAGAGCAACAGCTCGATCGTGTACGGCGACCGTTTCATCCTCAAACTTTTTCGATGCATCGAAACTGGTTTGAATCCCGACCTCGAGATTGGACGCTTCCTCACCACCCACGCGCTGTATTCTCACGTCCCTCCGCTAGCCGGATGGATCGATTACAGCTCAGGAACCGGCGAGCACAAAAATATCGCGGTGCTGCAGGGCTTCGTCCCCAACGAAGGCGATGCGTGGCAGTTCACGCTCGGAGAATTGCATCGCTATCTCGAGAACGCCGCTACCAGGTCGGAACCGCCGCCCACGACGGACAAGACTCTTTACGAGTTGCTGGCGGCGACGGAGCCGGACCCACTGGCGGCAGAGTTGATCGGTCACTACCTGGACGCGGCGCGATTGATGGGCAAGCGCCTGGCGGAACTTCATCACGCGCTTACTTCTACAACCGACGATCCGGAATTCGCGCCCGAGCCCTACTCGACGCTCTACCAACGTTCGACGTATCAATCGATGCAGAATCAGCTCGCGCGAGTGACGCGGATGCTCAACAGCCGCGCGTCTGTCATTCCGAAGGATTTGCGCGATCAGGCGCAACTAATCGCCTCGCATCAGCGGGAGATTGCTGCTCGATTCGAGGCTTTTCTCCACAGCCGCTTGACCGTCAACCGGATGCGGATTCATGGCGACTTGCATCTCGGTCAAATTCTGTACACGGGCCGCGACTTCGTCATTATCGATTTCGAGGGCGAGCCTGCGCGTCCGCTGAGCGAGCGCCGTCTCAAGCGCGCCGGATTGAGAGATGTTGCCGGGATGCTGCGCTCGTTTCACTACGCGGCGCTCACGTCGACAATCGAGCAACTGAGAATCGGAGCCCTGGGCAAGTTCGATTTCGCCGGAATGGAACCGTGGGGAAATTTCTGGCGGAGATGGTCGTCGTGGGCGTTCCTGAAAGGCTATTTGGAAGCAGGCGGCCACGCGTCATTCATACCGAAGAGCGACGAGGAACTTAGAATCGTGATCGACGCCTTCGTGATGGACAAAGCGATCTACGAACTTGGCTACGAACTGAACAATCGGCCCGACTGGCTATTGATTCCACTACTCAGTCTTGGCCAATTGCTTGGCCTGGATAGTACCAATACTCAAAACCTGATCGTCCCCAATCCTGGTATCCATGAAAGTCCAAGAGCATGAACAGCAGATCGCGAAATCCAACGACGCGGCGGTCTCCAGTATTCCCGCCGAGGAACTGAAGCGACTTCTGGCGCTGAGGCATCACGATCCGCATTCGATTCTCGGCGCGCATCCGACCGACCGCGGCGTGATCGTGCGCGCGTATCGTCCGGACGCTCAAAAAATCTTCGTGATGGTTGACGGTGAGCCGCCGCGCGAGATGCTCAAGCGGCCGGAGCCGGGCCTGTTCGAGATACTAGTGCCGGGCAGGCGCCAGGTGTTCCCGTATCAGCTTCGAGTTCAATATTCCGGCGACCTGGTCGTCACGATTCGCGAACCCTACCCGTTCCCGCCGACGCTGGGCGAGCTCGATCTCTATTTGTGGGCAGAGCAGAAACACGAACGGATCTGGGACAAGCTGGGCGCGCACGTTCGCGAGCTCGAAGGCGTAAAGGGGATATCTTTCGCAGTCTGGGCGCCTAATGCTGATGGCGTCAGCGTGGTCGGCGATTTCAATAGCTGGGACGGCCGCCTCGACATGATGCGGATGCTCGGCAATTCAGGCGTCTGGGAAATATTTGTCCCCGATTTGCCAGCCGGCACGAGATACAAATATGAGATTCGTACCAAGGCGGGCGGACTGACTATCAAGAGCGATCCCTTCGCGTTCGCCACCGAATGCCCGCCGGCTACTGCGTCGCGGGTGTATCAGTCCGATTATTCATTTAATGACGCGGCGTGGATTTCAGAGCGCAACAGCCGTGACCCATTGCGCAAACCGGCCGCTATATATGAGATGCATCTCGGTTCCTGGCGGCGGGTTCCCGAAGAAGGCAACCGACCGCTCAACTATCGCGAACTTGCCTCGCAACTCGTCGAGTACCTGGTCGACGTCGGCTTCACGCACGTTGAATTCCTTCCGGTCATGGAGCATCCGTTCACCGGTTCCTGGGGATATGAGACGACCGGTTACTATGCCCCGACTGCCCGTTATGGATCGCCCGACGACTTTCGTTACCTGATCGATCGCCTGCATCAAAATGGGATCGGCGTGATTCTCGATTGGACTCCCGCCCACTTTCCGACCGATGCCTTTGGGCTCGGGCGTTTCGATGGCAGCGCTCTCTACGAGCATATCGATCCGCGCCAGGGCTTCCATCCCGAATGGAACACCTTCATTTTCAATTTCGGCCGCAACGAAGTGCGGAGTTTTCTGCTCGGGAGCGCGAAATACTGGCTCGAAGAATTTCACGCCGACGGGATTCGCGTCGATGCGGTCTCGTCGATGCTCTACCTCGACTACGGACGCAAGAGCAGCGAATGGATTCCGAATGTCCACGGCGGCAACGAAAACCTCGAAGCAATTTCATTTCTCAAGGAACTCAATCAGCAAATCTACGCGCGCCATCCCGGCGTGATGATGGTTGCCGAGGAATCGACTTCGTGGCCCGGAGTCAGCCGTCCCGTCTATGTCGGCGGTCTTGGTTTTGGTTTCAAGTGGGACATGGGATGGATGCATGACACGCTCGACTACTTCAGCAAGGAACCAATCTATCGGCGGTTTCACCATCGCGATTTGACTTTCGGATTTGTCTACGCGTGGTTCGAAAACTTCATGCTGCCGCTGTCCCACGACGAGGTCGTTTACGGCAAGCGCTCGTTGCTCGACAAGATGCCCGGCGATCGCTGGCAGAAGTTCGCCAACTTGCGCGCGCTGTTCGGTTACATGTGGGCGCGGCCGGGAAAAAAGATTCTCTTCATGGGAGGCGAGTTCGGCCAGTGGCGCGAATGGAATCATGACGCCAGCCTTGATTGGAATCTGCTCGATGAGTCCGACCATCGCGGCGTGCAGAACCTGATTCGCGACCTCAATCGCATCTATCGCGCCGAGCCGGCGTTGTGGGAAGCCGATCATCAGCCGTCGGGTTTCCAATGGATCGACGCCAACAATTCCGACGGCAACGTGATTGCCTTCATGCGTATCGCGCCGTCGAGCGGCCGCAAGCTGGTCTGCGTCTGTAATTTCGCGCCGATCGTGCGCACCGGCTATCGCGTCGGCGTTCCGACGCCAGGCGTCTATCGAGAAATTCTAAACAGCGATTCGAGTTTGTATGGCGGCAGCAATCAGGGCAACGGAGGTGTGGTGACCGCGGAGCAAATTCCGTGGCACGGACTCCCCCATTCGCTATCGCTCAGGCTTCCGCCCCTCGCGACTGTATGGTTCGAGGTCCCGAATGCCGGCTGAGGCTGCCGACGTAACAGATCCATCGCGAATGCGTCTTTTATAGTAGTAACGGAGTGGGAGGGTTTTGTGTTGCGGGCATTTCAAATTCGCGAACGACTGAAATTGCACCCGCGTATGCTCGCGATGTTGATAGCTCTGATCTTCTGGGCGAAGCCGACCCCGTCAGCCTTCGCCGATCTTTCGCCTGATTTCAGCGACGCAACAGCCAACGCCAGAGTTGAGCCGCCGATCCAGTTGGCCCAAGCGAGTCTTCCACCCGGTGTCGGCAGTCTCGACGACTACGTGCGCGAAGGGAATGGAAATGACGGCGGGCCTAGAGCGGGCGTTCCGCCGCAGGCCTACCAACCGCAAGCCGCGCCTCCGCAGGGATATTATCCTCAAGGAGGCCCGCCGCAGGATTGGAACAACCGATATGCCGACCCCAACGCGGAACGGTCCGCGCTGATCGGCGCCGCCGTCGTTGGTGCTCTCGCTGTTGGATTGTGGGCTTGGCAGCAGCACGAGATGCATCAAGCTCAGCACCGTGCCCGCAGACGATTTTCGCATCGACGTGCCTACGATTAGTCTGATCGTCGCGTCGCGCCAGTGCCTATCCGCAAGCCGGTCGAGGGATCAAAAAGATGGGTTCGCGCGGTGTCGAAGAACAGCGTCAGCTGCTCACCGGCTTCGACGCGTCGCGGCAGCTCGGCACCAATCGAAGTATTTCCCAGCTTCGCATAGACGACGTAGCTCGCGCCTGAGAATTCGACACTCTCGACCAGTACATCGATCGCAACCCGACCCTCACTCTCCTCCAGGCGCAAATCACTCGGACGAATTCCTATCTTGATTTGCGCCGGACAGCCCTCAGGCGCTTTGATTTTGAAATCGATGCCATCCACGTTGAGGCTTCCGCCAGTTGATCTTTCAGCGAGGAAGAAGTTCATCGGCGGGTTGCCGACGAACGCCGCGACAAACTCGCTCTGCGGAAAATTGAAAACCTCCTGAGGTCCTCCCACCTGCTCGATTCTTCCCTTACGCATCACCACCAGCCTGTCGGCCAGCGCGAGCGCTTCGACCTGGTCGTGAGTCACGTAGACGAAAGTGCGGCCGGTGCGGCGCTGAAATTCCTTCAGCTCCAGCCTCAACGACGATCGCAATTGGGCGTCGAGGCTCGCCAGCGCCTCGTCCATCAGGATGATTTCCGGCTCGCGAACCAGCGCTCGAGCGAGCGCGACACGCTGCCGCTCGCCGCCCGACAACTCGCGCGGATAACGTTTGAGATCGACGGTGAGTCCCGCCTTGGCAGTGCTTTCCTTCACCCGCCGTTCGATTTCCTCGCGCGCGACGTGCCGCAGCTTCAACGGAAACGCGATGTTCTGAAAGACCGTCATGTGCGGATAGAGCGCGAAATTCTGAAACACCATCGCGATCGCCTCGCGATGTGTCGTGTTGCCAGGCTGGTTCGCCCCGCCAATTTGAATTTCGCCGCTATCAGGAAATTCAAGGCCGGCAATCATCCGAAGCAAAGTGCTTTTCCCGCATCCCGAAGGGCCGAGCAGAACCACGAATTCGCCGCTTTGCACGGTCAGCGAAATGTCAAAAACGCCTCCGCCAGAATGGAATTTGCGCGTCAGGTTGCGAACGACGAGGTCGGCCATGACGGCGCCCTATCGCGAACTCCCAGCCGTCAGCGCACCTCGCAGAGAAGGACCCAGCGCGACAACGACGCAAATGGCCGGAATCATCATCAAAAGTGCGAGCGCACTGGCGGGCCCGACGTTGCCGAATACGGTGTAGTAATAAAGGAGCGGAGGAAGTGTGCGATTGGTCTGTTGCACCAACAACGCAAATCCAAATTCATCCCAGCTCAAGATGAAGCAGAGGATCAATGCTGTCGCGATCGAACCGCGGGCAATCGGCAGATCGATTGTCAGAAAAATTCGCAAGGGCGACGCGCCGTCGATCCACGCCGCTTCTTCGATCTCGAGAGGAATCGCAACGAAAGCCGCGTAAAGCGTCAGCGCGGCAGTAGGAATCGCAATCGAGGCGTGAACGACAGCAAGCCCGATTCCAGTTGATGAATCGTAGATTCCAAGAGTCGCCAGAATTATCCCGAGCGGAATAGCTACGGCGATCATCGGCAAAAGACGGATTCCAGACACCGTGGAAAAACCGACGCGCTGTGCTATCGAGCTGCGCGCCATCGCATGCGCAAGCATCGCACCCAGCAAAGTTGCAATCGCAGCCGAGACCGCAGCGACGCCCAGGCTTCTCAGCACTGCGCTGCGGAGCTCGTTGACTGCAAACACGCTGATGAAATGAGAAAGTGTCAGATGATGCGGCGTCCAATGCGGCGGCCATGCAAACGTCTCGAGCTCGGGAGTCACCGATTGCTTCGCGAGCAGATAGAGGGGCAACACGGCGCCCGCAACAACAAAGGCGTTCAATGCGAAACGCGCGGCCCGCAGACTGGCGCCGGCAATGTCGCCTCTCGCTCGAGGGATCACGCCAGCGCTCCGTCGTCGCGAGAGAATCGGCGCGCGGCCAGCAGACCGCCGACTCCGATCATGGTGACCATCAGTGCCAGGATCATCGAAGCTGCCATCGCTTCGTGCGGCTTCTGTGCGTCGTCCCACAAGCTGTATGAGTAGGTCGACAGCACGGGAACTCCCTCTGGCCCAGTGAGTACGAGCACAGTTGAGAAAATCCTGAGCGCGTCGATGCCGCGCAGAATCAATGCTCCGACGATTGCAGGCATCAGCATGGGCAGCGTGACGAACCTGAACGTGGCGAGCGTTCCAGCGCCGTCGAGACGCGCTGCTTCGTAGAGTTCGTCGGGAATCGTCTGCAAGCCCGCCATCAACATCAGCATCACGACGGGTGTCACGTGCCACGCGTCAACCAGGATGACCGTGAGCATCGCGAGCGAGCTGCGCGGGCTGAGCCACGGCAGCGCGTGCATCCCAGTCATCGCGATAGCGCCGTTTAAGTATCCGCGCGGTATGAAGATGTAGCGCGCGAGCGTTAGGATCACGATTTCGGGGATCGCAAAAGGCAGTATCGCGGCGGTTTCGATAAGCGCGGAGCGGCTGCGCCGCGCGGTAAGCGTCAATGCCAGCGCGAGTCCGAGAACAAATTCGACGATGACGCTTCCGAACGGCACCAGCAGGTTGTTCGCGACCGCTCGCCAGAACATCGAATCGTCGAAAAGAATCCTGTAGTTGGCGAGCGAAGGACCGTTGTGATCGAATGAAAGGATCAGGCCGTTCAATGCGGGCAATACAAGCATCGCGATCATGAAGATGCTGGGGACCGCGACGAAGATAATGCGAAGTTTCTTTGCGGCGGCATTCACAGCTATGAACCTGCAGCGGATTCTGAGCAGCCGCATTTGTCATGCGCATCGAGAATGTTCGACGCGACTGCGGAAGCCGGCGCAGCGTCATCGAAAAGCACGGCGCGAATCGTACGCCGCCATTGATCGCTCAGATCGGCGTAGCAATCGACCGTCGGACGCGCTCGCACGAAGGGGCGCATCGCAGTGTAGCCAGCGTAGAGTTGCGCGTCTTCGCTTCCGGGCGGCGGCGGAACACTGCCGTACCATCCGAGTTCGCGGCTCAACTTGGCCTGGGTATCAGCGGTCAGGAGATACTGAATGAATTCTGCCGCGAGCTTCGGGTGCGGTGCGGAATTTGGAATAGCGAGGTAGCCGCCGCCGAGCGCACTGGCCCTGCCGTCGGGTCCTGCCGGAATCGGCGCGCTAAGATTCACGCTGGGGGACAGGCCCTTCACGTGCAGATAGCCAATCGCGAACGGCCAGTTGAAATGAATCCAGACCGCACCGCGAGCTTGCGCTTCGAGTACCGACATCTCGCGGAACACCGCGGACCCGTCGTTCAAATCGGGCGCGAGCTGCCGCAAGAAGTCGAGCGCCCGGATCGAGCCAGCCGAATACGGCGCGCATTCGTTGCCTCCCGCCGTCCACACAAACGGCATCACGTCGCAGATCGCGCCCTCGTAGCGCGCACCCTTGAGTGCGAGCTTGCCTGGATGCTCGCGCGCGAAACGCTCGAGGTCATCCCAGTTCGCGGGTGGATTCGGAACCTCGACGCGATTGTAGATCATCGCCTGCCACATCAACCGGTGCGGAACAAAGTAGAGTTGCCGATCGATAGTCGCCGCATCCCACGCCTCCTTTGAAAACAACTCGCGCGCGGTGGGCGAGACGACCTGGTCGAGTGGTTGTGCGTAACTATGCGCCTCGCCCAGCATTGCAAGATCGAGTTCGATCAGGTCGAGCGATCCGCGACTCCCGGCTTGCACCCTCATCGCTTGCAGTATGTCGCTGTAAGTCTGCGCGAACACCTTCACATGCACGTGATGCTGCGATTCGAAGTCGGCCACGAACGATTGATAGCGCGCGGCTTCGTCGGGGAAGACCGCTAGCGCGATATTAAGTTGGTCAGGCTCCGGCGAGGAGTGGCATCCGCCGAGGAACATCGCAAGCAGCAAGGCTAGAAGTGGCGGCGATGTGCGCACTAGATGCATCGGTTCGCATCAGTTCGATCGATCAATGTTCGGATCGATGCTCAGCAGGACCTTGGGCCGGCATAAGATTGTGCGCCGTGTTGACCAGCGAGACATGGGTAAAGGCTTGCGGAAAATTTCCCAGCTGGCGGTGAAGAACGGGATCGTATTCCTCGGACAGCAGGCCGACATCATTGCGCAGATCGAGCAGACGCAGGAAGAGATCGCGCGCCTCCTGAATGCGACCGGCGATCGCATAGTTATCGGCGAGCCAGAACGTGCATGGCAGGAACGCGCCCTCACCCGGCGGCAGGCCATCGACGCCGGTCTCGGTTGGGTATCTGAGCACCAGGCCTCGGTAGATAAGTTCCCGCTCGATTGCAGCGACGGTTGATACCACGCGCGGATCATTTGCGGGCAGAAAACCGACCAGCGGGATCATCAGCAGCGACGCGTCGAGAGATTTCGAGCCGTAGTATTGGACGAACGAGTTGCGTTCCGCATCAAAGCCGCGAGTGCAAACGTCGCGATGAATCTCGTCGCGCAGTGCTCGCCAGCGATCGATCGGGCCCTCGCCGAAACCGTGGCGAATCTCCTTTACCGATCGATCGACTGCCACCCACGCCATCACCTTCGAGTGCGTGAAATCCTGCCGGGGGCCACGCACCTCCCAGATTCCCTCGTCGGGTTGCTTCCAGCCCGACTCCAGGAAATCCATCAGCGCATTCTGCAACCGCCAGGCATCGTCGTTGCGCTCCAGCTTGTACTTGCGTGCGACGTGCAAGGTGTCGATTACCTCACCATAGACGTCGAGCTGAAACTGCTGGTGAGCGGCGTTGCCGATACGCACAGGCGAGCTGTTCTCGTAGCCAGGCAGCCACGGCAGCTCCAACTCAGTGAGCATTCGTTCGCCCGCAACTCCATACATGATCTGAGTATCTTGCGGATGACCTGCTATTGCTCTGAGTAGCCATTCGCGCCAGGCGCGCGCCTCATTCATATAGCCAGAAATCAATAGTGCGTAGAGCGTAAAAGTAGAATCGCGAAGCCAGCAGAATCGATAGTCCCAATTGCGCGAGCCGCCTAGACACTCAGGAAGGGAGGTAGTCGGCGCCGCAATGATGCCACCGGTGGGAGTATATGTGAGAGCCTTCAGCGTGATTAATGACCGCAGGACGGGGTCGCGCCATTCGCCCTGGCAGGTGCAGCGGCCGGCCCAATCGCGCCATCGTTGTTCGGTGTCCGATAGCATGCGGATCGGATCTGCGTCGCCCGGTTCCTCTTCGTGCGAGGGATAACTGGACAGCCTGAACGTCTCGGATTGACCCTGGCTGATAGTAAATTCGCCGAAGGTCGTATAGTCCTTGCTGGTCAATGGTACCGCCGTGCGAAACGCAATCGCACTCGGCCCCGAGACCGCGCTGAGACCATAGTCGCGTTTTCGTACCCACGGGATGCTGTGCCCGTAGTCGAAACGCAAGATCAACTCGGATCGCATCGGCACCTGCCCCCGGATGCCTTTCACGATTCGAATCACATCGACCCGCTCCGGACGCTCGGCAACCGGCATGAAGTCGATGACGGTCGCAACGCCGCTTTCGGTTTCGAACTCGGTTTCGAGCAGCAGCGTACCATCCCGATATTTTCGGCGCACTTGCTTGACGTCGCCCTGCGGCGCCAGGAGCCAGCGTCCGTTTTCCCTGGTTCCGAGAATCGCCGCGAAGCATGCGCCCGAATCAAATCGCGGCAGACACAACCAGTCGATCGACCCGGTGCGGTCGACGAGCGCGGCCGTGCGCAGGTTTCCGATCAGCGCATAGTTCTCGATTGGACTGCTCACTCGAGTCCCCCGGTTGAACTATCGCCATCTTCAGGCGTCAAGATCGCGACGGACGCGGGCGGTAGATCGATTGCGGCGCCGTCGATTCGAACGCCCTGCCTGGATGCGAGTGACACGCGCAAGCGATTCGCATCGTGCGCGATCGGGACGCGTTGAGGAGTCGTCGCGAAGTTGCAAATCACCACGGACTTCCCGCGATTGACGCTTATCCAGCGCGCCGCTTCGTCGAACATGACCGCATCGAGATCGAGCCGTCCGTTCTCAAAGTCAGGCACGCGTCGGCGAAGAGCGATCAGTTGGCGATACCATTCGAATACTTCGCGATGCTCCCCGCGCTCGCGCTCGCTCCAATCGAGCCTGGAGCGTTCGAACGTCTGCAATGCTTGCGGATCGGGAAGCTCCGATGCGTCGGCGACGAAATGTGCGAATTCCGCTCTGCGGCCTTTGCGTACCGCCTCGGCAAGCGCGGCATCCTGGTGATCGGTGAAGTACTGAAACGGGCTCGACGCGTTCCATTCCTCGCCTTGAAACAACATCGGGATAAACGGCGACGTCATCAGCAGCGCCGCGGAAATTTTGAGTTGATCCATCGTCACCAGACGCCCGAGCCGCTCGCCCATCGCGCGATTGCCGACCTGGTCGTGATTCTGCATGAACGCGACGAATCGATGCGCCGAAAGCCCGAGCACCGGCCTGCCATGCCTCCGCCTCCGACTCTTCGCATAAGTACCATCGTAAACGAAGCCGCGGGTAATGCATTTCGCGAGCTGCGCGATCGAGCCGAAGTCGCCCAGGTAGCCGGCCGCTTCGCCGGTCAGGATGGTGTACAGCGCGTGATGAAAATCGTCGTTCCATTGGGCGTCCAGGCCGTAGCCACCCGCTTCGCGCGGCGTGACGACTAGCGGCTGGTTGAGATCGCTTTCGGCGATCACTGCGAAGTGACGTACCACTTCGGCTTCGAGCTGACGGACCTCCGCGCCCAGTTGCTCGAGAAAGTGAATCGCGGAGGCGTCGAAGATCGCGTGGATCGCGTCGATGCGCAGGCCGTCGACGTGATAGTCGCGCAGCCACATCAAGGCGTTGTCGCAGAAAAATCGCCGAACCTCATCGCTGTCGCGGTCGTCGAGGTTGACCGCGTCACCCCAGGGCGTGCGATAGCGATCGGTAAAGTACGGACCGAATTTGGCGAGATAGTTCCCCTCCGGACCGAGGTGATTGTAAACGACGTCGAGAATAACGCCGAGACCATGCCCATGCGCCGCATCTACGAAGCGCTTCATCGCGTCGGGGCCGCCGTAGGAATGATGGGGTGCGAAAAGATCGACGCCATCGTAACCCCATCCGCGCGAACCGGAAAACTCGGCCACCGGCATCACCTCGACGTGAGTGACGCCAAGATCGCGCAGGTAGCCAAGGCGATCGCCGGCGGCGTCAAACGTGCCCGACGGCGTGAAAGTGCCGATGTGGCATTCGTAAATGATCGCCGACGACAGCGGCGCCTGCTGCCATTTCGTATCGCGCCATTCGAAAGCCGAATGATCGACGGGCCGCGACAATCCGTGCACGCCGTTCGGCTGATACGGTGAACGCGGATCGGGCAACGGCCGACCGCCATCGAGGCTGAAGGCATAGTCGGCGCCCGACAATTCCGGAGTCAATTCAGCCTGCCACCATCCGTCACTCGATTGATGCATTTCGACGCGCTGATTTGCCGTAACCATCGCGGCGCTTGCCGCCGATGGCGCCCACACGCTGCGCCGATTCACGGCTAGATTCCTTCGCGCGCGAGCAACGCAACTGGAAATCGGCGCATCAGCTCGGCAAGTTTCATACGTCCAACACGAGATCGCTCGCCCGTCATATGATTGATCCAGTCGCCGCGCGGCAGTTCCACTTCGGTGTGGCGCCAATCGCCGCCAAGCTTCGCCACCAGCCGAGGCACGACAGTGACGACCGAGTCACCACGAATAAATGCGACGACGTGGTCGCGACGCGATCCGTGAACGTCGAGCGGCTCGATGCCGGCTTGCGGCCCGAACCATTCCGGGTGCCGCTTACGCAACGCGAGCCCGCGCCGAATGAGCCACAACTTCGGCATCCCCTCGTCGAAGCGCTCCATCACCTGTTCGGGCGTGGCGTTTCGGAGATCGGCGAGCATACGACGTCGCAGATCGAAGTCTTGCGGCCGGCGATTGTCCGGATCGACCAGCGCGAGATTCCACAGCTCGGTGCCCTGATAGAAGTCAGGCACGCCGGGCGCGGTAATTTTCAGCAAGGTTTGCGCGAGCGAATTTATCCGTCCGGGATAAATCAACGTCGTGACAAATTCATTCAGCGCGTCGATGAAATCGGAATCGCCGTAGATACCTTCGATGAATTTCCGCACCGCGTCCTCATACGCGGGAGCCGGGTCGGTCCACGAGGTGTGGACCTTGGCTTCGCGCGCGGCCTTTTCCGCGTATGCGAGCAATCGCGATTCTTCGAGAGGCCATGCGCCGACCATGGACTGGTAGAGATGATATTCGAAGTTACGATCCGGCATCTCGCCGCTACGATGGCGCCCGTTGATCGCGGCCCAATGGCTTACCGCGTGGCTCCATCGCTCGGGTTCCTCCGACAGAAGAAACAGCCGCGCTCGCACATCTTCGCTGCGCTTGGTGTCATGAGTCGAGGTCGCTAGCATGGTGCGCGGCCAATGACGATGCATCTTGCGGCACCACGCGATGAATTCCGCGGGCGCGACGCCAAAGCAATCCGGATCGCCGCCGACTTCGTTGAGCGCGAGCAACCGGTTGAAGGAATAGAAGGCGGTGTCCTCGACGCCTTTCGCCATCACGGCCGCCGAAATCTGCTGGAATCGAAGCGCCAACTCCGCGCCCATTTTTCCGCCGGTTCGTAGCGACAGAATATCGCGCAGGAAATCGAACAATCGCGGGTCGAGGTCTGAGCGGTACGCTTTGGCCGCCTCTATCTCGGCCGAGATTTGACACTCATCTTCAGGAGCGACTTGGTTGGGCGCTCGAACGTAAGTGCGGTAGACCGGCAGGCACGCCATCGTCGCCCGAATAACTTCGTGAGCTTCGTGCCGGGTGTAGTCGCGATGAAGGCGGTCAGCTTCGCACAGGTCCAGCAGCATCGCGGTGAGCGTATTGATCTCGCTGCCGAGGGTATCGCGCATCGCAAATTGCTTGCGCGCGCGGACCAGCGCGGCATAATCGGCCGATTCGCCGGTGAACTCTCGATAGAAGTCCGTCAACGGCTGAGCGCCGGCGGAATCGACGAACAAGCGCCCAGCGATATTCAGAAAGTCGTAACCGGTGGTGCCTTCGACCGGCCACGACTCCCGCAGGCTCTCGGAGCCGAGAAGAATCTTTTCGGCGACGATCCAGGTATCGGGGCACGCCGCTCGCAGGCGCTGAAAATATTCGAGCGGATCGCGCAATCCGTCGGGATGATCGATCCGCAGTCCGTTCACGCGCCCCTCGGAGACCCATCGGATCACCAGTTTATGCGTCGCGTAGAACACTCGTTCGTTCTCGATTCTGAGACCGACCAGCGAATTGATATCGAAGAATCGCCGATAACCGAGATCGCGCGCGGCCATGCGCCAATACGCGACTCGATAGTTCTGCTGCTCGAGAATTTCGTGCAGCAGGTCGGGATTGCCGTTCAATTGTTGCAGGACCTGGTCAACCGCGCTGGCGGCAGCGGCGTCCTCGTTCAGCAGCTTCACCAGCATCTCGGCCAACAACTTTTTGTCGCGATGCCGCCGCGTAATGCTCGTGAGATCGGTCGAGGCCGGCGACGGCAATGCGTCGAATCCATCGGCAAGAAACGCGAGCGCGTCGCTCCCGCTTTTCAAGGCCGCTGGATCAAGAATCTGGCGCAGCGAACGCGGCGCGACCGGGAACACCCGATCGCCGATGCGCACTTCGAAGTTGCCGCCGTCGCGAACGACCTTCAGTTTCCCGGCCTCGAGCAGGATGCCGTATTGATCCTCGAGCACCGGCATCAGCACCGTGTTGTGAATGCGCCGTTCCGGCGGCTCCCAGTCGACATCGAAGAACTCGGCGTACGCGCTCGCAGGTCCATTCTCCAGCACGTCCCACCACCACGGATTTTCGCGGTGGATCGCCATGTGGTTCGGCACGATGTCGAGGATCTGGCTCATCTTCGATCGTTCCAGCGCGGCGCACATTCGATCGTAAGCGTGATCGCCGCCTAACTCACGGTTTACCTTCGAATGATCGACCACGTCGTAGCCATGAGTACTGCCCGGCGCGGCCTGCAAAAGCGGCGAGCAATACAGACAGTCAATACCTAGTTCTTCCAGGTACGGAATGACTTTGGCCGCATCGTCGAAGCCGAAGTGGCTATTCAGTTGGACGCGGTAAGTAGATAACGGGTCGCGGTTCACGCAACACGGCTCATCACAACGAGCGATCGTGACTCGATCTTAATTTTGGTTCCTGCCGCTCGCTGCCAGTCGTCCTCGGCGGGCGCGTCCCCGTTCCTGGTATCCAGGACCCGGGTCCAGCTTTGCCCCCATCGTTCAGGCGGCAGTACAAATTCCACGGGTTCCCAATAAGCATTGAAGATCAGATAGAAGGATTGATCGAGGACGCGACGGCCGGCGGCGTCGACACTGGGAATCTCGTCGCCGTTCAGAAACACTCCCAGCGATTTCGCGAAACCTGCGCCCCAATCCTCGTCAGACATCTGCTCTCCATCAGGGCGAAACCACGCCAGATCGTTCACATCGCTGCCGCGGATCGATTTTCCCTGGAACCATTTGCGCCGAGAGAATACCGGATGCTCTTTGCGGAACTGGATAATCTCTTTGGTGAACTCGAGCTGCTTGAGATCCACTTTCTCCCAGTCCAGCCACGAAATCTCGTTGTCCTGGCAGTACGCATTGTTGTTGCCTTGCTGGGTGCGGCCGAATTCGTCACCCGCCAGCAGCATCGGAACGCCCAGTGACAGGAAGAGCGTGGCGAGAAAATTGCGCTTCTGACGGGCGCGCAAAACGTTGACCTCCCGATTGTCCCCGGCAGGACCTTCAACCCCGCAGTTCCACGATCGATTGTTGGACTCGCCGTCGCGATTCTCCTCACCGTTGTTTTCGTTGTGCCGCTCGTTGTAGCTGACCAGGTCGGTCAAGGTGAAGCCGTCATGCGCTGTCAGAAAATTTATACTGGCGTATGGCTTGCGGCCACCGGATTCGTACAGGTCCGAACTGCCGGTCAGTCGCGACGCAAACTCGGCCAGGCGCTGGTCGGAGCCGCGCCAATAGTCGCGCACGCAATCGCGATAGCGGCCATTCCATTCCGACCACAACACCGGAAAGTTGCCGACCTGGTAGCCACCCTGGCCCAAATCCCACGGCTCCGCGATCAGCTTAACCTGCGACAAGGTCGGGTCCTGGTGAATGATATCGAAGAACGCGCCGAGACGGTCGACCTCGTGTAGTTCTCTCGCCAGCGCCGCCGCCAGATCGAATCGGAATCCGTCGACATGCATTTCCGTCACCCAGTAGCGCAAACTGTCCATCAGCAACTGCAACGCGTGCGGGTGACGCATGTTCAAGGTGTTTCCGCATCCCGTGTAGTCCATATAGTAGCGCGGCTTCCCGTCGACGGCCCGGTAGTATGCCGTGTTGTCGATGCCCCTGAACGAGACCGTCGGGCCGAGATGGTTGCCCTCAGCAGTGTGGTTGTAGACCACATCCAGGATTACTTCGAGGCCGGCGCTGTGCAGAGTCCGAACCATATTCTTGAATTCCGCCACCTGATCGCCAGCGGAACCCGCGGCGGAGAAGCGCGCGTCAGGTGCGAAGAATCCCAGCGAGTTGTAGCCCCAGTAATTGGTGAGGCCGCGATCCAGAAGATGCCGATCCGCTACCGAATGATGAATCGGCATCAGCTCGACTGAGGTGATTCCAAGTTTCTTGAGGTAATCAACCGCCGCCGGATGCGCCAGGCCGGCATACGTGCCGCGCAGATCGGCTGGTATTTCCGGATTGAGCATCGTAAAGCCCTTGACGTGCAGCTCGTAAATTATCGTCTCGTGCCACGGGATGTGCAGTTGGGAATCGTTGCGCCAGTCAAAATAGGGATCGACGACTACACTCTTCGGGACGAACGGCGCGCTGTCGCGATCGTCGCGGCTCAGATCTACGTCGGGATGACCGATCGTGTAGCCGAAAAGCGCGTCGTCCCAGTGGAGGAAGCCGTCGATGGATTTGGCGTAGGGGTCAACCAGCAGTTTCGCTGGATTGAATCGATGCCCGTTGTTCGGGTCATAGGGTCCGTGGACCCGATAGCCGTAGCGCAAACCCGGCTTCGCCCCCTGTAAATAGATGTGCCAGACACGATCGGTCTGTTCGGTAATGGCTATTCGCGAGGTTTCCAGATCGTGTTCACGATCATCGTAGAGACAAAGCTCTACGCCGGTCGCGTTCTCGCTGAAGAGCGAAAAGTTTACCCCCGCTCCATCCCAATTTGCCCCCTGCGGATAAGGGTTCCCAGGCATCGATCTGAATGTGCCATTCATAGGAGAAGACGTCTCATTGAAAGCCCGGACGGGTTTCGGTTGTGCGAAATTTTCGGCTCAAGCAAAGTCAGCAAGAGCAAGGCCAACAAAAGTTACGAAAACTCCTAAGTTTTTCTGAGATTGGTAAGTAAAATTTACAAGCTGCGTGAATTAATTACCTAGAGCCGGTGAGGAAAAGATGCCACAGCTATCGGACGAGACGCCGCGATAAAATTCATCTTAGTTAAGAAAAAACTACTGATTTCATGACTTTACCCGAGGGCTAAGCATACCCAGCCTGCATTATATTGCGGCATATGGCTTGCTTGATTCCCGCTGCACGCGTCGCAGAAAACTGTTTGTTCTTCCGATCGAGCATAGACGGAGAGTTAGTGAAATGCCCGGAGCAGGCACGACTAGTCACGGCGGAACACTGGAACCCAGCTTCCTTACAACCTCAAACTTTCATGACTCCAAATACGCTGCATTGATTCTCGCGGGGGGAGACGGCGCGCGCCTAAGTTCCTTCACCCGCGAAGTTTTCGGATATCATCTGCCCAAGCAGTTCTGTCCACTGTTCGAAGGCAGGACGCTGCTCGAGGAGACCGTGCGCCGGGTTTCTCTCCTGGTCTCTTCCGCCCAAACTTTGACGGTGCTGAATCGAGCGCACCGGCAATTCTACACTCCGCTGCTCAACGGAGTTGCGGCTGGAAATCTGTTGATTCAACCCGAGAATCGTGGGACTGCGCCTGCGATCCTGTGCGCGTTGATCCGGCTAATCGAGACGGGACACTCGGGACCGGTGGCTATCTTCCCTTCCGATCACTATGTCAGCGACGACTTTCTCTTCATGCACCATGTCTCCATCGCGCTCCGTGCGGTCGCGTGCTCGCCGCAGTTGACGGTGCTGCTTGGAATTGCACCGGATGGTCCCGAAACTGAGTATGGCTGGATCGAACCGGGCTCGCCTCTGTCGCTGCCCGGTACCGGCGTCGGCAAGATCAGCCGGATTCGTCGCTTCCTGGAGAAACCTTCGCCCGAAGTGGCGCGTGAACTGTACGACCGCAACTATCTCTGGAACAGCTTCGTTCTGATAGCGAACCCCACGACCCTGCTGTCCTTGATTGCCAAGGCGCTGCCTGAATTGTATGGCACGTTCGCGGGAGTCTGGCCGTTCTTTGGTGGCGCTACCGAGGCGGAGATCCTTCAGACGATATATCGTGAGCTGACGTCGGCGGATTTTTCTGCTGGCGTACTGGCTGCGTTGCCAGCCGAGTTCTCGGTTATGCCAGTCAAGGGAGTCAGCTGGAGCGATCTTGGCGATCCCAAGCGCCTGGTCGCGGCCATTTCGAATAGCGGTCGACATATTTTGGGAGGAAGCCAAAATGTCCCCAGAAGCCAACCTTTCGCAGTTAGCGGCGGTCAGAAACAAATCGATCGGATCAAAGCGTTTCAAGCCGAGCGTTGAGAAATACGATGGCCCCGAACCGCGAGAATTTCCTATCGCATCGACGGCTCCGAGCCTGCCCGTGGCTATTCGCGACGAAGTCCTCGACCTCTATGCATTTCTCTTTTGCCAGGGCGGATTTCGCAATCTAGGCATGACGTTCGAGCAATTCTTACTGGTAATAACCACCTTCAAGCCCGGCGAATTGAACGCAACCATCAGAGAAACAATAGGGACCAACCCGTAGGCAAGAGGGTGTGATGAACAAAAACGGTAGCGCGACGACAGTCAACCAATTGTTTAACGAAGATCCAGGCTTGCTCGATACGCAATGGCACTACGTGACCGTTAGTTATGGCGGCAAGCAGATGGGGCTGCTGGTTGAGACCGACGACGAGGACGAGGCATGGGAGGAAGCTGAAGACCTTCGCCGTGCCTTTGGCGCCGACGCGAAAATCACCACTGTACAAAAAGTCGTCGTCCAATAAGACCTGTTTCCCTTCGGTACGTTAACCAATACGAAAGCGGTAGCCGGCATTAATCGCCGGATAGGACTGTGCGGGCGGTCCCACCGGTTCCCGTAAAACCTTTTGTGGTGAGGCCGGCCCGCACAGTGGAGGCACAGGTCTGATCAAGCAGGCTTAACTTTGGCTGAGAGCGTATCCCTTCCGAGCTTCTTGGAGTTGCGGACGAAATAGAAAGCTCCGTACGCTCCCCATATGATCGCGATTCCGACTGCCATCAGGGGCTCTTTGACGCTGCCGAGTCCTTCCATCGGTCCGATGATGTAGAACGCCATGCAGGCAAAGTTCGCCAGCGCGCCGAAGACTGGTATCGCCATATGTTTCAGACCATGGAACATATGATGTTCGCGGTAAGCGACTATGCAGCACACATTCGTCAAGCCATAGACGATAAACGTTCCGAAGTTTGAGATCAGAGTGACCAAGGCTAATCCGTTCGGCAGGGCCGTCAGCGACGCGTTCGAGCTCATCCCGATCGCGTACCACAGGTTATGCGGCAGCGTAGCGATCGTCTTGTCGTCCGGTGCAGAAGAGCCGGCGAAGAAATAAAGGGCAGCATATGCGCCAAGCACTGCCGAAATCGCCGCGAGGGTCCAAATTGTGCGATGCGGCGTCAGGTTTTCGCCATGCAGCATACCGAAGTGCTCTGGTACTTCAGCGTCGCGGCCCATCGCATAGGTCACCCGGGCGCCCGTATTGATACAGCTAAGGGTGGTGCCTATCAGTGCCAGGAACACTGTGAGTGCTTCGAGCATCATGAACGCCTGGCCATGGCCGCCGAGCAGCGCATTGCCGATGATCGTCATCATGTCGCCGATGGGTGCCGCTGATCCTTTGGCGTCGGCCAGGCTGTAGGCGCTCGACATGAAATAGTTGGCGGCGAAGTACTCGAACATGTAGCAGAACAGACCTTGGATAGTTAGGGATAACAATACGCCGCGGGGAATGTCCTTCTTGGGGTCCTTGGCTTCCTCGCCGAGTGCGGTAACTGACTCGAAGCCGACCAGCAGGAATATCGCGATCGTCGCTTGCAACATGACATAGCTGAAGTTGTGCGGCGCGATGACCGATAAAGCGCTGGGATGAGCGGGAGTGTCTCCCGCCAAAGCGTAATGCAACACCTTCTTGGTACCGTCCAGGGCGAGACCCATCGACCCTTCCGGATGTCCTAGCCGGTACGCGATCGCCAATGCCGAGAAGAACAACAATGCGGCAATTTGGATTGCATTTATCGCGATGTTGACCATGGTCGATCCGTTCACACCGCGAAACGCAATATATGCGATTCCAAATGCGGAGATGATCGCGACCAGCGCCATGAACACAGGACCCGGTGTGCCGGCGTTGAGAGTGTCAGGCGCGAAGTTGCCGACGATATAACCGATCATGATCCCAATCGTGGCGACCATCGCACCCGGATAGACCCAATAGTAGAGGTGCGACGCCCATCCCATTATGAATTTGGCGACGCGCGCAAACTTGTACGCCTCCGTCTTGCTGAGGAATGCCTGCTCAGCAAAGAAGTAGGAGCTGCCCGCCCCGGGATAGAGCTTGGCAAGTTCGGAGTAAGAGACCGCCGTGGCATATGCGAGCATCAGAGCGGCGAAAATGCCCGCCCACATCGCGACGCCAGATGGGTATGCGTAGCCAGCCTGGACTACGAACGTAATCCAGAGGAAGGCTCCCGGCGCGATCAGCGCCATCGCATTGACCGTCACTCCGGTCAATCCCAAGGTCGGTTTCATCTTTGGTTCTGTTGATTCGGCCATCCTTACACCTTTGTGTTGGGCTCGGGTTGCACTTTGCTCTAAACTCCCCGGCTAGGTTGCATTGCAGTCCCCGGCAGATCTCTCTTGCGCGGACGGCAGCAGGAACTATGCCACTAGCTTCGAGTTCGATGAGCGAAAGGCAGTGCGAGGACCGGCAACATTGCGGTGCGCACGTCGTTGCAAATTGAATTGTCCGTGCACTTGTTTAGATTTCGATCAATCCGTGGACAGTGCAGCTTACAATGCAGGCAAATTTCATTTTGCAATGCATCTGACTGCCTGACGTCTGCGGAATTTCTCTCAAACAGGCCTGCCCACAGACGCTCACAGTCATACTTGCTGCAAATTTTTTGTGCAGTGCCAAATGAATAGGCGCTTCAAGTTGCACAGTTTTCGTATCGTTTTCTGCTAGGTAGTAACTGCTCGAAGAAATTCGAGCACGACTTTTTTGAATCTGGGATCTGCTGGCGCGGTCATGTGGTCGCGACCTTCCAGCATCACCAGCCGCGCTCCAGGAATCACATTTGCCAGAGGCTTGGGATCGCCGATCGCGTTATCGTTGGTTCCCACAACAATCAGCACCGGGATCCGCACTGCCGCGAGCTTGGCCCGATCGAACGGCGCGCGCTCCGCATCGATCAACGCGGCGAGTGCCTTCAAGTCGTTGCGCATCGATTCTGCGAAGCGCCGATAGGCTTTCGCTACCGGACTTTTTATCGTCGCTGCATCGTCGGTTCGGTAGGCCTCCGCAATCGCATCGCGATCCGCTTTGTTTTCCAAACCGTCGTCGTACGCGATTCCGCCAAGGATGATCGCGCAAAAGCGTTCAGGACGCGACAGCATCAGCTCGATCGCGATGCTCGAGCCCATCGAATAGCCCATCAGGGTCGCGCGCTCGATTCCGAGATGGTCCATCAGGCGCGTCACGTCGGCACCCATGCTCGCGTAGCCGTGGGCCTCGGGCGCGTGCGGCTTGTCACTGAGTCCATGCCCGCGCACGTCGAGCGTAATCACGCGATACTTTTCCGACAGCGTCGCGATCCACCCGGTCCCTCCCCAGTTGTGCTGCGCCGTAGAAGCGAAACCGTGCACCAGCATGACGGCCTCGCCGGAGCCGACCTCCTGGTAGTGGATCCTGATGCCCGCTGAATCGAAGAACGGCATTTTCATTTCTCCCATCGGCCACAAGGCGTCCGGAGCTCAACCTGCCGGGAATCTCGTCTGATACCTTATTCGTTCAGCGGCGTATCTGTATAATGATGTTGGCGATGGCGATTGATCTCGAAAATGCGCGCGAGCGGATGGTGCTCGAGCAACTCGAACGCAGGGGCATCAAAGATCCTTGCGTGCTCAACGCGATGCGCACGGTCGCGCGCCATCGATTCCTTCCCGCCGAACTTCACGATCACGCCTACGACGACGGTCCACTGCCGATTGGCGACTCGCAAACCATTTCGCAACCGTACATGGTCGCGCTGATGAGCGAGGTCGCCGAGCTGACGGGTACCGAGAAAGTTCTCGAAGTCGGCACTGGTTCCGGCTATCAGACGGCGGTGCTGGCACGGCTGGCGCGCGTGGTTCATTCGGTCGAGCTCAACCTTCATCTTCACGATCGCGCCCGCGTGATTCTCAACTCGATGGGCGTCAACAACGTCCATCTTCGATGCGCGGATGGCTCGGACGGATGGCCCGAGGAGGCGCCGTTTGACGTCGTGATGGTGACGGCGGCCATGCCCGGAATCGCGTTGCCGCTGCTGAATCAATTGACCCCGCAGGGCCGATTGATTGCACCGATCGGGGAAGACGAACTCCAGACTCTGGTGCGGATCAGTCACAAGACCGGGCATTGGAATGAGGAATATTTCGGCGAATGCCGATTCGTGAAGATGACCGGCAAGCACGGCTTCCAGGACTAGCGCACTGATATCTCGCGGACCCGCAGGGATGTGGTGCGGGGCGGTGATGGACGGCGGATGAAGTGACCGAGGCGGGGAGTAAAGGGACGCGTTGGATTTCGCGCGCGAGCGTGGCGGTCGCACTCGTGCTGTCGATCGCGCTGGCCGGATGCGGCGACAGCTCTCCGCCCTCGACCAATCTTCCCATCGGGCCGCAGCAACCCGTCAGTCACGTCGTCGCGCCGGGCGAGACCGTTTATCATATCGCGACAGAATACGGCGTCAGCGTCGGACGCCTGATGGCGGCGAACGGAATCGGCGATCCGCGTGAGTTGCGCGTCGGCCAGGTGCTGACGATTCCGGGTGCGTACGGTGCCGCGTCCGTCGGGACTGCATCGAGCGGAGTGCATCGGTACACAGGTGAACGGGCGTCACGCCAATTCTTATGGCCGGTGCAGCAAGGAGTGGTGTCGTCGGGATTCGGAATACGCAACGGCGCGATGCACAGCGGCGTCGATATCGCGGCGCCGGTCGGTACGCCTGTCCTTGCCGCCGACAGCGGCATCGTGATTTTTTCGGGCACGCTCCACGGCTACGGCAACACGGTGATCATTCGTCATGACGACGAGTACGTCACGGTCTACGGACACAACGCGCGCAATCTGGTCAGCGAAGGCGCACGCGTCACACGGGGACAGGAAATCGGTGAGATCGGACGCTCCGGACGAACCACCGGCGCGAATCTTCACTTCGAGGTGCGGCGCGACAACATCGCCGAGAATCCGCTCGCTTATCTGCCTGAGCCCGCGACCTCCGACGGAATCAGCTTTGCCGCGGCTGGCGGCAGCTAGTATCTTTGACCACCGCGCGTGAGACTGTTTCGCGACACCACTGCGATGGAATCAAGGATGACTGTCGAAGAAATCAAAAAGCTGATTCGCAACATCCCGGAC
The DNA here is from genome assembly GCA_963850125.1 of uncultured delta proteobacterium. GTDB lineage: Bacteria > Desulfobacterota > Binatia > Binatales > Binataceae > Binatus. Next base: position 184,754 of record CAWKKB010000013.1, read on the forward strand.
TTTCCCAAGCCCGGAATAATGTTCAGGGACTTCACGCCGCTAATCGCCGACGCACGGGGTTTTGCCGCGGTCGTCGATCAGTTGGCCGAGCCCTATCTCGGTAAAGTTGACGCCGTGGTCGGAATCGAGTCGCGCGGGTTCATCGTCGGCGCGCCCGTCGCGTATCGATTGGGCGTGGGCCTCGCGATCGCGCGCAAGCCCGGCAAGCTCCCGTTCCACACCTACGATCAGGCGTACGATCTGGAGTACGGCAGCGCGTCATTGCAGATGCATCAGGACGCGCTGGCCGGCAAGAGTCGGGTGCTGCTGGTCGACGACCTGCTCGCAACCGGCGGCACGGCTGCGGCAGCGTTGCATCTGGTGGCGAAGCTCGGCGGCAATGTGATCGGATGCGCGTTCGTGGTCGAACTCGACGCGCTTAAGGGACGCGAGCGCCTCGCGCCAGTGAATTGCTTCTCGCTTATCCACTATGATTAAGCAATGCGGACCCCGATCGACAATCGTGAAACGCGCGCGGATGCGCGGTCGGATCAGCGCCACCTGCTAATCGTCCTTGGCGTCACGTCGGCATATCTCCTGACCGAGCTGATCGGCGGCTACCTGACTGGAAGCCTGGCGCTGCTGTCCGACGCGGTCCACATGCTGACCGACCTCGCCGCGCTATGCCTTGGCATGCTGACGCTGTGGATCTCGACACGGCCCGCATCGTCGGCGAAGACCTACGGCTATCTTCGCGCGGAAATCCTCGGCGCGCTGCTCAACGGCTTGTTCCTCTGGGTGCTGGTGGTCTTCATCTGGATCGAAGCGTTCGGGCGGCTGCGCAGCCCACGTCCGGTTTCGGGGCTGCCCGTGATGGCCATCGCGCTGGTCGGAATCTGCGTGAATACCTTCTCTGCGTGGATGACCTCGACCGATACTCGCGGCCGTCACAAGCAGGGAATGGCAGTGCGCTCCGTTTTCGTCCACGTCATCTCCGATCTCGTCGGCTCGATCGGCGTGCTCGCTGCCGGAGCGCTGAATTATTTCACTGGATGGATGCAGGCCGACCCTGCAGTGAGCATATTGATAGGAGGCCTGGTGCTGTACGGGTCGTGGGGCCTGGTGCGCGAGGGCGTGGACATTCTGATGGAATCGGTACCGCGACATATCGACCTGGACGAAATGCGCACCGACCTGCTCGCGGTCAGCGGCACCGAGGAAGTGCACGATCTTCACGTCTGGTGTCTGACGACCCGCCAAATCGCACTGTCAGCGCACGCAGTGGTCGCGGCGGATGCGGATCGCGATCGAGTGCTCGCCGAGATGTGCCATCTGCTGCAGAGCAAGTTCGACATCCATCACCTTACGTTGCAGCTCGAATGCGACAATCGCCGCCAACACGAGCCGGAACACTTCTGAGTCAGCTAGATGAAAGCCGACCAAACAATCTTCTATGACATCAACACGCAGCGCGATTTCATCCTGCACGACGGTAAATTTCACATCGAGGGCGCTGAAAAGCTCGTGCCGACGTGGAAGGCGATTACCGATCTCGCGCGCGAGCAGAAAGTGCGCATCGTGTGCTCGGTCGACTGCCACGTTCCCGGCGACCCGCAATTGAAAAGCTGGGGGGGACAGTATCCGGATCATTGCATGGCGGGCACGCCGGGCCAGGAGAAAATCGACGAAACCAAACCGCTCAATCCACTGACGCTGGAAAACCGGGAATACACGCCGGATGAAATTCAAAAAGTCCTCGATCACGAGGGCGAGATCGTTTTTCGCCGCCAGCAATTCGAGAAGCTTGCTGACAATCCTCACCTGAGCGCGATCCTGCGGCTCGTCCTGCGCCCATACCAGGACATCGTGATCTACGGAGTGTACACAGAGGAGTGCGTCTCCCGCGAAATCACAGCGCTCGTGGGAGTCGGCCCGAAACTCCATATCGTCACGGACGCCGTCGCGATCGTTGGCACCGAGTCGCCAACCTTCCACGCAAAATTGCAGCAGGAGGGCGTCGAGCTGATCGCTTTCGAAGAGTTGAAGCTGCGGATGCTGAACTGATGACCGCCTCTGAACCGCTCGACCAAATCGCAGATAACGACCGCGCGCCCGAGTTTTACGACGAGCCCTGGGTCACCCCGCCGTTTCAACCCTTGCGCGCGATCGGCGCCGTCATCCTGATAGCGGCCGGCTTCGGCCTCTACGAATATGTGCTGGTTTCGTTCTGGTCGGTGTCGTGGATGGGCATCCACGAACGAATTCCATGGCCCGCGTTCGCGATCCTGGCAGTCGCGATTGTGCTCTCGATTGCCGGACTGCGACTTGCGCTAGGACTCAATTCGCCGCACGCCAAGCTCGGATTCGGCCTGTTCGCATTCCTGGCCTGCATCGTCGTCGGCGCAGGCGGCGGCAGATTCGTCAGTTATGTGATGCGCGCGACGCTCAATCCGCCGTTCACGCTAAAGCTCTCGGTCGGACAAAAATTCCCTGGCTTCGCGCTCACCGATCAAACTGACCTGGTTTATCATGGACCGGCATCCGACGTGGGCGCGACGCTGATTTATGTTTATCGCGGCGACTACGACCCATTCGCGCGGTTCGAGCTCGCCGAACTGACCGCGCATACCGACGAATTTCGCCGCGCCGGCGTCGACACGCTGGCTATCAGCACTGATCAGGTCGAACGATCGAAGATGCTCGCGGGATTTCTGCGCACGAAAGTCCCGCTGCTAAGCGACACCGGCGAATCGATCATCGCACCGCTCGGTCTCCTGCAACACCATCGCAACGGCGAGCCTGACAACGCGATACCCGCTTTTTTTGTGGTCGATCGCGATGGCGTCGTCCGATGGATCTTTACGTCGCCCTACTATCGTGAATTGCCGCGGCCCGAAACTCTCCTCGACGCCGCGAAATCCGTCATCGCGGGCGAGCCGACGACGCAGTCAGCGCCGCCAGCATTGCCGAAGTAGCCACGGCGGGAGAATCGGCGCCGAATATCGCGCCGATCGACGCGACTCCTGCCGGGCGCGCAGACTTGTCGGGCGAAGCGAACATTTCGCGCGTGCGCTCGACCGTCATGCCGCCCAGCGCAAAGACCGGAATCGCGCCCGCTCTGCAAGCCGCCTCGAGGCCGCTGACACCCCACGCGGGGCCGGCGGCCGGCTTGGATAGCGGATCGTAGACCGGTCCGAAGACCGCGAAGTCGGCGCCCTCGCGCGCGGCACCCGATACGTCGGGCGGCGAGTGAGTCGACACTCCGACGAGCCTTTTGGGACCGAGCAGGTTGCGCGCCATGCTGACGCCGATCGAATCAAACGGAAGATGAACCCCGTCCGCGTCCGCCGCGATTGCCACGTCGACGCGATCATTCACAATCAGGGGCGCCCCCGCGCGCGTACAAATTTTCCGCAGCCGCAGCACCAGTTCGTAAAGTTCGCGCGCCGGCAAATCTTTTTCTCGAAGTTGCAACGCGACGATCCCCGGCGGTGCAACCGACAGCGCCGCTTCGCACGCCGAGATCAGATCGCCGCTCTTCACGACGCGTCGATCCGTGATGAGATAGAGTCGAAAGCTGACGCGCGAGCGCGGCAAGGCGCGCCCTACCCTATCAGGCCTGTAAGCGGGCTCGACGCGGTCGCATACAGCTTGCGCTCGATTCGCCCGGCGCGATATGCGAGGCGCCCCGCTTCGACCGCCAGCTTCATCGCGCGCGCCATCGCGATGGGATCTTTCGCGCCGGCGATTGCGGTGTTCATCAGCACGCCGTCGCATCCGAGTTCCATCGCCTCAGCCGCGTCGGACGCGGTGCCGACGCCCGCATCGACGATCACCGGCACCTTGGCCTGTTCAATGATTATCGCGAGGTTGAAAGGATTGCGGATTCCCAGGCCCGATCCGATCGGCGCCGCCAACGGCATCACCGCGACGCATCCCAGCTCCTGGAGCCGAAGACAGGTCACGGGATCGTCGGTGACATAGGGCATCACCTTGAATCCTTCCTTGACCAGCACGCGAGCCGCTTCGAGCGTCGCGGCAACATCGGGGAACAGCGTCTGCTGGTCGCCGATCACCTCGAGCTTGACGAGCTCGCCAACTCCCACCTCGCGCGCGAGCCGGCAGGTGCGAATCGCCTCTTCGGCAGTGAAGCATCCGGCGGTGTTAGGCAGAATCTGGTAGCGCCGGGGATCGAGATAATCGAGCAGATTTTCCTTGCCGCGATCCGTGATGTTGACCCGGCGTACCGCGACTGTGACGATTTCTGCGCCGCTTTCCTCGACCGCAGCCTTGGTCTCGGCGAAGTCGCGATATTTGCCGGTGCCGACAATCAGTCGCGAGTTGAATTTCTTTCCGCCCAGTTCAAATGGAGTGTCTTGCATCTTTTTTTCAGTGTCCATTTTTTTCAGCGTTCATTCCCGCAAGTGGCGGCGCCAAAGAATTCAGCCGCCGCCGACAAAGTTGATTATCTCGACGTGATCGCCCGCTCTCACTACCGTAACGTCATAGTTTGCCTTGGGCACGATCTCCCGGTTGATCTCGACGGCCACGCGGCCGCGGCGCATGTTCAAACGCTCGAGCAGCGCGGTCAATGGAGTGTCGGTGTCGAGCGGGTACAGGTCGCCGTTGAGTATGATTGAAGTTGCGCTCGGCATTGTTGAGCCGCTTCCCCGGTGAGAGAAAGCGGCTCAGGCGCAGCCGCGAACGCCGCGCCAAAGGCTTCCCTACGCCGGCATGATCCGGATCAGGTTCAAGGGGTTCTCCCGCAGGAGCTCTCAGTGCGCGAACGCACACCCCCAGCCAATTCAACTATACGACCGCGCTCGCGAGGTGTCAAAAATGCTCATGGCTGTGTTCTGACGAGATCGAAGCTCGCATGGGATCGCGTCAGGTTCGATCGTGTCTGCGCGATTGTGCTAATCGGAAAATCCAGGCTCAGGAAGCGCGAGGAGACGTTATGCCAGCTGCATCGGAGATCGTTGACCAACTCATCGACGGGCCGGGATTTGTGCTGATGCCGAATTTGGTCGATGCGTCGGAGGCGGCGCAGGCGCGCTCGCGCGCGTTGGAAGTTGCCGCCTCGCCGTCTGCTTCCGCGTTCGGCAAGCTCAATGAAAAGATCGGCCAGCAGCACATCCGCGGACTCCTCGCACATGGCGAGATTTTCGAGCGCCTCGCGCAGCATCCTGCGCTTATTGAAATCGCGGAGGCGATGCTTGGTGACGACATGACGCTCGGCGCGTACTCCGCGCGGATCCTGCATCCGGGTGCAACCGAGATGGGGGTTCATATCGACTATCCATACTGGGCGATGCGCGGGCCGTTCGCATTGCGGCCGCCGCTCATGATGCAAGTCATCTGGATGCTGCAAGAATTCACGGAACAAAACGGCGCCACGCTGGTCGCACCGCGCAGCCAATTGCGATGCGCACGGCCGAATCGCGAGGATTTCGCGCGCGAGGCGATCAAAATTACGGGCGCTGCCGGCGATGCGATCATTTCACATGGGCTGCTGTGGCATGACACTTCGCAAAATGACACCAGCGAGCCGCGCGTGGCTCTTTTGATCAACTATGGACTGAAGGTGATTCGCCCGCTCGATTCCGAGATAGCAAAAATTCCGACCCTCGTGATGGAACGCGCGACACCGAAGCTTCGCCAGTTACTCGGGCTGGAATTCGCCAAGTCGCTCGCGCGCGATCTGACGCGCGGTGGGCTGTACTGATCTGAATCGCGACTCGCCTCAGCTGCCGTTGAGGATTGCCGTCGCGGCGTTCAGGCGGTCGCTGTAAGCGTTCAACGCTTCGGCCGTCAGCTTCGCGTAGCGGTTGGCGTCGGACCATCGGCGATCTTCGATTGCTTCACGAACTCCGGGTAGGGTTTTTGCTTCATAGCCAGTGTAGCGCCCCGGGGCGTAGACCAGGTTCTTGTACCAGTCCCTTCCTGGTAGCCCTACATTCTCGGGCGCGAGGGTTTGGTCTATATTCAACATGATAGCTTGCACCTGGGTTACCTGAGAGCCCGATAGGTGTGAGGAATTTTTCGCCAGCGCATCGTCATAGGCCTTGGCGCTGCGCTTCAGACGATCGACAGCGTCCTCTAAGGATGCGAATTCGAGATGCGGGACGCGGTCGAGCGCCGTCGGCAGACCGCTCGACTTAGTAGGGTCTGCCGCGAGCTGGAACGCGTGATCGTGGAGCAGTTTGGCTTGCGTTTCAGCTTCCTCGCGCTCATCGTCGGCTAGCTTCTTCACCTGATCGAGATAGTCTGAAACCGCATTTGCGAAGGCGCTCGCGTTTTGTAGGGGAAGATCGGAATCGACTACGCGCAATACTATCCGACCGATCGTCTTTGCCAGCAGCGCATCATATAGAAATCCCGGATCTACAAAACGACTATGATGCTCGAAAGTATCGTAGCGTGAGTGGTATACGCCGCCTGAGTGTCCCTCTTCGTAGAAACCTACGTCCAGCACCGGTATGCCCAGGTGATCGATAAAAGGTGAAAAGTCGGAGCCCGATCCAAGCGCCTCGATAGGGAAATCCTTATCGGGATCCGCCGCGATCTTGGCCTCTGCCCTGGCGTGCTCGGTGGCTGTGGGTGCTAGAGCGGCTATGCGCATTTTCGCACGCAGCCGAGCAGCTATCGAAACGCCGGTCTCAGGATCGATTACGTCGGCAGCGACCTCGTTTACCAGATGCTGGAAGTCATGGCTACCGCCTACACCCAGGAAGCCTCGTTCATTAGAGTCGGAGTTAATGTATAAGACTACTTTCTTCTTGAGTTCGTCCGCGTGCTGCTCGGCCCATTCGGTCGAACCCAGGAGCATCGGCTCCTCACCGTCCCAACTTGTGTAAACGATCGTGTGCTTGGGCTGCCAACCTTGCTTGGCGAGTCCGCCGAAAGCCTTGGCCTCGGCCAGCAACGCGACTTGACCCGACAACGGGTCGGTGGCGCCAAAGACCCAGCCGTCGTGATGATTGCCGCGAACGACCCACTGGTCCGGCCAGGTCGATCCCTTCATCATTGCGATGACGTCGTAGATCGGCTGTTGCTGCCAATCGGATTTCACCGCCAGATGAACTACCCCAGGACCCGGTCCTACGCGATAGGTTATCGGCAACGCACCGCGCCAGCTTTGCGGAGCGACCGGACCTTTGATCGCTGCGAGCAAGACCTGGGCGTCGGCATAGGATATCGGTATCGCGGGAATCTTCATGATAGTTGGCGCGTCAGACCTCTTAAGGCGCTTGGCGTCCTTGGTCGCTCCTACTCCTGGCGTAAGAGGATCGCCGGGATAGAGACCCATGTCGGACACGGAGCCGCGCTGTATACCCCGGGGCGGACGCATAGGACCGTTAGGATAGGTCTCCTCGATCGAATAGCCGTCTTGCGCCGGGTCGGAGTAGATGATGCATCCTATCGCGCCATGGTCGTGCGCGAGCTTGGGCTTCAACCCGCGCCAACCGCCTCCATAACGTGCGATGACGATCTTGCCTTTGACACTTACACCCAGCCGCTCGAGCATCTTGTAGTCGTCAAGCATCCCATTGTTGACGTAGACTAGGCCGGCAGTGACATCGCCGTCGCTCTGGTAGATGGCATAGGCAGGAAGCGCGGGATCGGTCGCAGTGGCGCTGGAATCGCCCGGGATCGGTGGCTCCTGCAGGCTGGCGCTGAACTTCTGTGGACCGACCAATTCGAGTGTTTCGCTTATAGGCTTGGGATATAGCACCCAGAACGTCTCGATGTGCGCGTCCCAGCCCCAGCTCTTGAACCAGGCAAGGATTTGGTCAGCGTTGGACTTGTCGTGCGGAGAGCTGACATGGTTCGGCTGGGCGGCGAGCAGTTTCATCCAGTCGCGCATATCATCAGGATGAATAAGAGCGTCGAATTTCTGTTCGAGCGTCGCCTCATCGGATGAGGTTGGAGTGGGTGCCCCGAAGGCCGCACTTATGCACAGAAGGACCGTCATCGCGAGCGAGATGACAACCTTCCTGAAACGCTTCACTAACATCGGAAAGGTAACAAGGCTCAGCCCTTAGGCGCGCAATCCTGCCAGGCAACCGGATGCATCCAGAATCGGATCCAGCGCCTTCTTATCACCGACCGCCTGATACTTTTCGCGCAGAGCTGTCAGCGATTTGGCGTGATACTTCTGCGGCTTCTGAGTCCAGGTGCGGCCCCCCAGCTCGACGCTGAACTCTTCGCCACCTTTCGCCAGCGCCGCCGCATTAGCCACCGTCCACGGCATGAAGAGTCTGCCGACCTGGCGCTCGAGCAATGGCGTCAAAGTCGGAGACAGGCTCGACCATTGCTCGAAGTCGCCTTCGGCCCTCGGCCACTGCATGCGATGGATCCATGCAAGCAGGTTTGGCGAGGTCGCATTGATAATCGCGCCCGGTGTCGGATCGGTCCATGCGTTGTAAAGTTGCCCCCACATCGCGAAGTCCGCAAACGCAGGCCGGTTGCCAAACAGGTAGGCGCGCGTGGCGAGGTGAGACTCGAGAATTGCGAGCGTGTCGCGGAACGAGTCCTCGATTTGCGGCGCGGTCACCGAATTCGATCCTACGAAAGAAACGCGACTGACCATTCTATCGCGAACCATTGCGATACCGTTCGCGAGCTGCGCGTCGTCAACCGTCGGCATCATTGAGCGTGCGATACGGCCGGCAGCCGAGAGCACGTCCGCCTCGCGCGCCCAGCGATAGTGGAACATCCACTTATTGCCCCATTCGTCGCCAAACTCCTCGAGCAATGCCGAAATAAATTTTGCAATCGGATCGCCGGGATGAATCGAGGGCGTAGGGTGAAGCGCCTCGACGTGCTCGATGATCGGCGTTGAATCCTGGATACCTTCGTTATTCGGCGTGACGACCAGCGGTACGAGCGGAAGCTTGGCAAATTTCTGATACTCGCCATCGGCGTCGAGACTGCGCGGAATCCATCGATGGGGAATTCCCTTGTAGCGGAAGTAGGAACGGACCTTCACCGAGTACGGGGATAATTCGATACCGTGAACGTGATATTCGCTGGTCATGGTTTCATTGCCTCGGCGGCGAGTATCGCACACAGGCACCGGCCATTGTAAATCCGCCGCGCTGTAGGTCGTGCCGGCGTGGAGGTGGGACGCGAGTGCCGACGAGCGGGACCTCCAACGTCAAGCACGCCTGAAGACCACGCCGCGCCAGCGGATCGCGATTTCTCGGGCTAGACGATCCTTCCGCCTAGTATCCCTTCTCCGGGACGATCGTATTCTGGTTGGTGTCGTGCTCCGCGCCGTGGCAGGCCGCGACTTTATCCACCGAGGTACTCAAGTTGCTCGCGATCTGAGCGTCTGTCTGTCCAGCCGCCGTTTGTGTTTTCACGATGTTACAATCGACCGGATCGTTCGAGGTTGAAAACATAGAGCATCCGGAAAGCCCCGCGCACACGATCAACAGTCCTGATACGGTTGAGATCCAAATCCTGTTGCGAACATTTCGCCGCATAATTCTCCTCCTACGTCGAGTCCCTTTCTTCCACTGCCCTGATTCCCCACGAGACCTGGAGCAATCGCATTTTTACCACTTGCCGCTGCACCGTGAAAGTAAAGCCGCTTTATGGTAGGTAGCGCCGCCGTTCGAGGCCAAAGAGAAATGAACAGAGTAGCAGGATAGTGCCACTCACAGTCGTTGCGAGAGCATCTTGGAGACCTGGCGAATTTCTAGCGCTTCTGCTTCTTAACCGCAGCCACCGCTTTGTCGATCGTTTGTCCGATTGCATCCTTGGCGTTGCCGGCGGCCTGATCCAACTTTCCGCGATTTTTCAGCTTCTTGTCATTAGTCAATACGCCGGCCGCTTCTTCGACGCGTCCTTTAATTTTGTCAGTTGTTCCATTCATTAGTCAGTCTCCTTTCGATGAACTGAGCTTTCGACAAAAGTACGGGTTACTTCACTACGTGCTCTTGAGGCGCGACCGTAACCGGTATCAGCATTGGTCCGACTGACAAGCCGCGATCGACTGGGCCGATGCGTCCCCAATCTTCACGATTCCAGTGTTCGAGAATCACGCGCATCGAGCACCAAACCAGAACAAAAACGATCAGCGACGCGACCACAGTTGGAATGGCGCCGTCGAGGCTGAAGAATTCCTGGTAGCGGCCGGACACCATGCCGCGGAAGGAGTCCGTCTCAATGAGACGTCCGGTGACGGGGGTAAGCGCATCGCCGACAAAGCTGGCAGAGGCCGAGTACGCGAAGCCGGCAGTCAACCCGGCGAGCAAGCACAATTTTTCTGATCCGTCCGAGAGATTGATACGGACAGATTGGCGACGAGGTTGTGCCATGCGGCCTCCTCAAGCCTTGCGATCGTACTAATGGCGTTGGTCTAGCGGAACGTGGTCAAAGGCAAGCGGAAGGGCCACTGTCAGGCTGGATCAAGCCGAGACTCGACTCTTATATCGATTCCGGCTTTCCCTAGTTTGGACTAGTAATTTACTAGTGTCAAGCCGAGCAAAATATAATCAACTGAGAATACTACTCAATATGTATTCTGCGGCACCCTTATGCGGCCGAAGGGGACGATTTGAGCGCTAGAGTCGTCTCGTCGGGCGTCAGCTTGACCATCGCGGCGCTCGACTCCCACAGTTCCGCCGCCATCTCGGGGTCGTATGAGTCCTTGGACGACGGCACGTCGCGCGTGCCTTGGAAGTATTTTCCCGAGATGCGTTCGAATCGAGGATCCGTGACCATGCTCGCAAGCGAACGACCTGAGCGCGCGGCGCTATTCACATTCGGCACGAACGGGCGCAGCACCGGCAGCACGAATCGCCAGGCGAATCTCGCCATCCTGCCATAGTCGCGCGCGAGCCCGGTCCCCGGCATCAAGCCAGGATCGAACGCGTTGACGGTGAGCGAAGGGCCGTTTTTGCCGACCGCTTTTGCGGCGCGCAGCCTGCGATCGAGTTCGTAGGTGAACAGCACGTTGCATAGCTTCGACGCGGTGTATGCGCGCCGGCCCGCGGTCCCTTGGGGGTCGCCGAGCGGCTTGGGATCCTGATCGGGCCGCGCGAGAAACTGCGCACGTCGATAGATCGGCGGCGGCATCCCGGTCGTTTGCGCAGGATCATGCGTGCCACTGCTGACTACGACAATCCGCGCTGGCGGCGTCATCTGCGCCAGCATCAGGTTGACCAGCAGAAAATGCCCAAGGTGGTTGACAGCGAACGTGGTCTCGAAGCCATCCTTGGTGAAGGTTCTGCCGGTCACGATTTGCGTCGCCGCGTTGCAAACGATCGCGCGGAGCGGTGGGCGCCGTTCTGCAGCGTAGTCGCGCGCGAAGTTTCGCACGGACTCGAGCGAGGCGAGGTCCAGCGTCATCGCTTCGATTTCCTTGTGCCGTGTTTGCGCCAACAGCCGCTCGACTGCCGCGCGCCCCTTTTCGGCGCTGCGACACGCGACGACTACGTGCCAGTCGCGCGTCTCGGCGAGCGCTCGGACACACTCGAAGCCCAAGCCAGTGTTAGCACCCGTCACGATGGCGGTGTTCATGTGCAGCGATGATTGCATTCTCGCAAACTTGATGGGAGTGGACGGGCAGACCGTATCCACAGGGGGTCACACGCGACTGCTTGCGTCCATGCGCGCGAAGTTGGAAATTCAGCGTTCCATGGCAATCGAAACGCAGCGCCCTACCGTCGCCGAGATCGATCTCGGCGCGCTGCGCTCGAACTTTCGCGCGCTGCGCGCGGTCGCGTCGCACGGCGAGTTGATGGTCGTGGTAAAAGCCGACGCTTACGGGCATGGCGCCGTGACCGTCGCACGCACTTTGATCGATGAAGGTTGCCGTCATTTCGGTGTCGCCACGCTCGACGAGGCCCGCGAGTTGCGCGACGCGGGCGTTCGCACGCGGGTGTACCTGCAGGCGGGATTCTTCGCTGAGCAGGCAGCGGAGATCGTCGCGCTCGATCTGACGCCGTTCGTCTTCGAGGCTGCGATGATCGGGCTGCTCGACCGCGCGGCCGCGTCGGCAGGTCGGACCGACTTCCCCATTCATGTAAAAATCGATAGCGGCGCGACGCGCCTTGGCGTGATGCCAGCCGACATTCCCAACGTGATCGAGGCAGTGAGGAACGCGTCGGCGGTGCGCCTCGAGGGCGTCTGCACCTTGCTCGCCAACGCGGGCGATCCAAAGAGTCCGATCACCGACGCGCAACTCGCGGTCTTCAACCTCGCAATCGCAACTCTGAATTCGGCCGGGATGAACCCCTCGGTTATCCACGTCGCAAATTCGGCGGCGCTGGTGCTGCGATACGACTCGCATTTCAACCTGGCTCGGCCCGGGCTGGCGATTTATGGCCTGCCACCCGTCGCTGCCGTACGCGAGCGCGTCGAGCTACAGCCGGTCATGACCTTCAAAACACGGCTGATGCAAATCAAGCGTGCGCCGGCCGGCAGCGGCGTCGGCTACGGACATACCTTCGTCGCTCCGCGCGAAAGCCTGATCGGAGTGCTGCCGGTGGGCTACGCCGACGGCTACCGCAGGGGACTGCAACACGGCGGCGAAGTGATCGTGCGGGGGGCACGCGCGCCGGTCGTCGGGGCGGTGTCGATGGATCTGACGACGATCGACCTCACCGACATTGCGGGCGCATCGGTCGGCGATGAGGTAATCTTGTGGGGCGAGTCGGGCGGCCAGACCATCAGCGTGAACGATGTCGCGCGGCTCGCGCAGACAATTTCGTACGAGATGCTTTGCACCGTTGGTAAACGAGTGCCGCGCCTGAATCGGAGCTAGCTGACGATGAAGAGCGAAAAGGTCGTGATCAGGCGCGCGCTGTTAGGCGTCTCGGACAAGACGGGTCTCGCGGCCTTTGCCACGGCGCTCGAGCGGCACGGGGTTGAAATAGTATCGACCGGAGGCACCGCTGCAGCTCTGGAAAAGGGCGGCGTGAAAGTCAGGACCGTTGAGAATTTTACCGGCTTGCCCGAGATGCTCGACGGCCGGGTGAAAACATTGCATCCGAAGATACACGGCGGAATCCTCGCGCGGCGCGCCGACGAGAACCATCAGCGCGAGATGCAGCTGCATCGGATCGAGCCGATCGACCTGGTGGTCGTGAATTTCTATCCGTTCGAGAAAACCGTGGCGGCATCCCACGCCCGGCTTGCGGACGCGATCGAAAATATCGACATCGGCGGACCCACGCTGGTGCGCGCAGCGGCCAAAAATCACGACGATGTCGCGGTTATCGTCGATGCTGCTGATTACGGCGCGATTGCCGCGGAACTCGACGCGAACCACGGCGCAATAACCGCCGACACCCGATGGCGCCTGGCGCGCAAGGCGTTCGCCCGCGTCTCGGCATACGACGCCGCAATCTCGAACTATCTCGGTACGCGTGCCGGCGACAGCCACCAGTCCGCCCTCGGCGAAACTTTCAACCTTGCGCTCGAGCGCGAGCAGGCGCTGCGCTACGGCGAGAATCCACATCAGACCGGCGCGCTCTACGGCCGCTTTCACGAAATCGCGCATCAGCTTCACGGCAAGGAACTGTCGTTCAACAACGTCGTGGATATCAGCTCGGCGATGAACCTGATGCTCGAGTTCGAGGATGATCCGCGCGCTGTCGTCGCAATTCTCAAACACAACACTCCCTGCGGCGTCGGCATCGCCGACACGCTAAAAGGGGCGTGGGACAAGGCTTTCGCGACCGATCCCGACTCGCCGTTCGGCGGTATCATAATTACGAATCGCCCATGGGACATGGAATTCGCGCGCGCGGTCAATGAATTGTTTACCGAGGTGCTGATCGGCCCTTCTTATCCTGACGAGGTGATCGCGTTCCTGCGGAAAAACAAGAATCGGCGCGTGATGACGTTCAATTCGAAGGCGGTGGATCGCAACGAACCCGACCTCAAGAAGGTGCTGGGCGGATTACTCGTGCAGACGCCGGACCTTACCATCGAAGATCCGCGCAAAGGCAAAGTCGTGACACGTCGAGCGCCCACCGACGCCGAGATGCGCGCGATGACGTTCGGAATAAAGGTCTGCAAGCACATCAAGTCCAACGCGATCGCGTTCGTCGCGGAGGATCGCACGCTGGCGGTCGGCGGCGGCGCGACCTCGCGAATCGATCCCGTATACGCGGCGCGCGAGAAAGCGGCGCGGCTCAAAGTCCCGCTCGAAGGTTCAGTGCTCGTATCGGAGGCGCTGTTTCCGTTTCCCGATGGCCCGACGCTCGCGGCCGAAGCAGGCGCGACCGCGATTGCGCAACCGGGCGGCTCGTTGCGCGACGACAAAGTGATCGAGGCGGCCGACAAGTTCGGGCTCGCGATGGTTTTCACGGGGGTCCGCCACTTCAGGCATTAGGCACTTCGCGCGATGAAAGTACTGGTCATAGGAAAAGGCGGCCGCGAGCATGCACTAGTCTGGCGGCTCCATCAGAGCGAAACCGTCTGGAAAATTTTTTGCGCAAGCGGAAATCCGGGAATCGATCAGATTGCGGAGGCGGTGCCGATTGCGCCAACCGACGTCGCGGCGCTGGTCGAATTTGCGAAATCGAAGTCGGTCGATCTGACGATCGTCGGTCCTGATGACGTAGTTGCCACCGGAATCGTCGATCACTTCACTCGCGCCGGGCTGAAAATCTTCGGACCGACTGCGGCCGCGGCGCAGCTCGAGACCAGCAAGTCGTTTGCGAAGACAATCATGCGCGAGGCGGGCGTGCTGACTGCCGACTTTGCCTCGTTCGACGACGCCGAATCTGCGCGGCGCTACGTGAACTCGCGCAAAGGATCGATGGTAGTCAAGGCGGACGGGCTGGCGCTCGGCAAGGGCGTCGTCATCTGCCACGACACCAGGACGGCTCTGGAAGCGGTCACGGACGCGATGGAGCGGCGGCGTTTTGGCGCGGCGGGAAATCGCGTGATCGTCGAGGAGTTCCTCCACGGCGAGGAAGTCTCGTTCTTTGCGCTGTGCGACGGCGAGAACGCGATCGCGCTCGGCACCTTTCAGGATCACAAGGCAATCTTCGACGGCGATCGCGGGCCCAACACCGGCGGGATGGGCGCGTATTCGCCGGTGCCGCAATTCGGCCCCGAAATGGAAGCGCGCGTGATGCGGGAGATCGTCAAGCCCACGCTGGCCGCGATGAACGCGCGCGGGATTCCGTTTCGCGGACTGCTGTTCGTCGGGCTCATGATCGATGGCGAGCGAATCAACGTGCTCGAATTCAACGCGCGCTTCGGCGATCCGGAATGCGAAGCACTGATGATGCGGCTCGACAGCGACCTGGCGGAAAACCTGCTCGCAGCCGCCGACGGCAACGTCGCGAATGCGGCGATCAGGCTCTCGCCGCGCAGCGCCGTGGCGGTCGTGCTGGCGTCGGGCGGATATCCCGGCGAATACAAAAAGGGCGTCGCGATCCGCGGTCTGGACCGGCTCGAAGGCACCGTCCCGTCGGACATCAAGATCAAGTGGGCGATGAAGAAGATTCGCGTAAAAGTTTTCCACTCGGGCACCGCAATGCGCGACGGACAACTTGTGACCGACGGCGGGCGCGTGTTGACGGTTACCGCGATGGCGCCGGAGCTCGCGACCGCAGTCGACGCGGCGTACGAGGCTGCCGAAATGATCGAGTTCGAAGGACGTCACTTCCGGCGCGACATCGCTCGCCGCGCACTCGGATAGCCACGATGTATCGGCTCGAGGACGGAATAGCCGCATTGCAAGCCGGCGAGCTGGTCGTCTATCCGACCGAAACGTTCTATGCGATCGGCGCCGATGCGTTTTCAACCGTCGCGCTGCGACGCCTCTTCCAGGTGAAAGGCCGCGAGCCCGGACGACCCATTGGCTTGATCGCGGCGGACACCGCGATGGCATTTTCAGTCGCGCGCGAAATCCCGATCGATGCGCGCCGGCTCGCCGACGCATTCTGGCCCGGACCGCTGACTATAATTTTGCCAGCGCGCGACAACCTCGCACCCGAGCTTGCGGGACCCGACGGCGTCGGCGTACGCGTGTCGCCAAATCCGGTCGCGCGCGCGCTCAGCGAGGGAATCGGCAAACCGATCACAGCGACCAGCGCGAACTTAAGCGGAGCGGCGCCCGCCAGCACGCTCGAGGAAGCACGCACGGGACTGGGTGAGAAAGTTAAAGTATACCTTGAAGGTGGGAAATTGACCGCATCGGTGCCAAGCACAGTCGTCGCGGTCAACAACAACGGGTGGAAAATGGTGCGAGTTGGAGCGATTTCGCAAAGTCAGATCGCGATCGCGCTGGCGGGAGACGCATTGAAATGAGCGGGCTTGGCAAACGGATCGAGCCGTTTCGCGCGCTGATGTACAACCGCGAAATTGTAGGCGATCCATCGCTCGTGGTGGCGCCGCCGTACGATTTGATCGGCGCCGCGCGTCAGAATCAACTCTACGAACGCAGTCCGTACAATGTTGTGCGGCTGGAGCTCGGTCGCGAAACCGACCGCTACGTCGCCGCGGAAAAAACGCTCGCGGAGTGGCTCGCTTCGGGCGTTCTCGAGCGACCGGCGCGTCTTGCAATTTTTCAATACCGTCAGACTTTCGACGTCGAGAGGCGGCTGCTGCATCGGACGGGATACATCGCGCGCGTGCGGCTCGAGGAATTCGATCGCGGACGCATTGTGCCGCACGAGAAAACTTTTCCTGCCGCCAAAGAGGACCGACTACGATTGCTGACCGCGCTCCAGGTCAACACCAGCTCAATCTTCGGACTCTATTCGGGCGCTCATCCGGAGCTCGATCGATTACGCGAGCAGGTCGCCGCGCGCGCGCCGCTGATCGACCTGGTCGATGACCTCGGGATCCGCAACGAGCTGCGGCCGATCGAGGCGGCGGACGAAATCGCGGTCATTCAGCGCGAACTCGAGTCGCCGCGAATCTTGATCGCCGACGGGCATCATCGCTATGAAACCGCGCTGAATTATCGCCGCGCCCGTCGCCACGAGAACTCAGCCAGCGAGCCGGAGCCGTACGACTACACGATGATGACGTTGGTCGCGTGCGACGATCCCGGGCTGATTATTCTGCCGACGCATCGTGTGGTGAAATCGCTGCCCGCCGACGCGATCGCATCGTTCACACAACACGCGCGCGAGGCGTTCGAGGTCGAGGAAATCTCGCATCGCGACGAATTTCGCGCGCGCTTGAACGATGCAGGAACCGGCGCCATTGGCGTGGCGCTGAAGGGGAATCCCAACTATCTGATTTTGCGACTGCGCAGCCCGGACGCGATCGAAGCCGCGATGCCCGACGCGCCGGCCGAGGTTCGGCGCCTGGACGTTTCGATTCTGCACGCGCTGATATTCGATCGAATATTCGGGCTCCGCGCCGACGAGATTCGCAAGGTCGGAAACATCGAGTACACTATCGAAATTGGCGGCGCACTCGGAGTGGTTGCGCAGGGCCGTGCCGACGGTGCGTTCCTGATGAATCCGCCATCGATTGACGATGCCGAGCGGGTGAGCGACGCGGGCGCGACGATGCCCGAGAAATCGACCTACTTCCATCCCAAGCTGCTAACCGGCCTCGTGATGAATCCACTATTCGATAGTTAGATGAGATTCGACGACCAATGACTTCGCGCGGGGCGCGGTTGATCCTGGTTCGCCACGGTGAGACCGAGGGCGAGTCGAGCATCAGGTATCACGGCCGCACCGACGTACCACTGTCAGAACTCGGTCGCGCGCAAATGCGCCTTGCGGGCCGGACGCTCGAGACGCGGCATCGCGCCAAACATTTCGCGCGCGTTTTTTCGAGCCCGCTGGTTCGTGCGTCGGAGGGCGCACGAATCATCGCAGGCGATTCGGCGCCGCTCATGACGATTGATGAATTCGCCGAAGTGCACTTCGGACTGTTCGAAGGTCTAACCGCGGATGAGATTCGCGATCGCCATCCCGACGAGTTCGCGCGATGGAACGCCGATCGATTGGCGCCCAGCTACACTTATCCTGAGGGCGAGAGCCGCGCCGACTTTACCAATCGTGTCGACCGCGGCCTGGAGCGCATGCTGGCGATATGGACGCCGCGCGACAACGACGCGCTGTTGGTGGCGCATCGCGGCGTGATTCGCGCGATCGTGCGAAAGCTCACGCATCACGATCCGGTCGTTGAGCTTGGCTCGGTTCACATTCTCCGCTTCGACGGCGACTGGCATGCTGAGATGCTCGACGTGATCGATCACCTCGTCTGAACTCATACACGGCGCAATACTCCCGTCCAACGGTAGCGGCACTTGTTGAGCGGTTTCGTGAAAGACAAGTCGCAGTACGCGGCGATCATTTTGAACATCCCGGACGCGAGTGCCGCGAGTTCCAGCGTCGAGGGAGTCGTGTAGCGCACCGGAATCAGATCGCGGGTCGTCACGGCGCCATCGGGAAATTTGATGGTGCATTCGAGTTCGTAGATCGAGTGCAGCGGCGAATGCCACGCGATTGGACGATGGTATTCGCGGATGTCGAGTGCGACACCGGCGGCACGTGCCGTGCGTTCGCGCCACATCGTGCGGTCCCGGACGCGTGGAAGAGGATCCTGGCGATCGATGTCGATGCAGTACACGCCTCCACGCCTGAGTGCGCGGCCGACGGATTTGAGATGCGAGAGCAGGTCGGCATTCTCGACGATCACTGGAAATGTTTCAGACATGAAAATTGCGGCGTCGAACAGGCGCTCGGGGAGAACGAACTTCTCGATCGGCCGCCGGTAAAAGCGAAGTTTCGTGAGCGCGCTCGCTTTTTGCCGCCCTGCCCCGATCATCGTGGGTGAGCGGTCGATTCCGACTACCTCGAAGCCGTCTCCCGCCAGCAGACGGCCATGGGGCGAGTCACCGCATGCGATGTCGAGGATGCGGCGGGTCGGATTTTGGCGATGCCGCTTCCAGACCTGCTGCAGAAAAACAACTTCCGCTGGAATTTCGCCGGGACTCTCCAAATGCGCGCGCCGAAAGACCTCGGGATATTGATAGATGCTCGGTTCCATCGGCGATGAGCGTACAAGTGGCGCGCTCGGGAATCGACGCTTGAGATTTCGCGCCGAACGGCAGGATAATGCCCGCGCATCCCGAGCCCTGAACGACCGTTTAGGAGAAAGCCGCAATGAGCAAGCCGCTAAAAGGAATCAAGGTTGTCGAGATCGCGCAGGAAATCCAGGGGCCATTCGCCTCGCTGATTTTAGCCGACATGGGCGCCGACGTCGTCAAAGTCGAGAACAAGGAGACCGGCGATCTCAGCCGCTGGATGCTGACCGCGCTGATCGGTGGCCCCGACGTAAAGAACGCGACGGTGTCGCACTACTTCATCGCGATGAATCGCGGAAAACGGAGCATCACCGCCGATCTGAAAAAGTCCGACGCGATCGAGATGGTGCGCCGGATGGTGAAATCGTACGACGTGCTGGTCACCAATTATCGGCCCGGCGTTCTCGACCGGCTGGGGCTCGGCTACGACGAGGTGCGCAAAATCAATCCGCGTATCGTGTATGCGCAAGGCAGTTCGTGGGGACCGCGGGGACCGTGGGTCACGCGACCCAGCCGCGACACTCTCGCGCAGGCGGCGAGCGGCGTGATGGCGAAGACCGGGATGCCGGCCGATCCGCCGCTGGCGGCCGGGATGTTCATCGCGGATCATTCCGGCGCACTCAGCCTCGCGAGCGGAGTGCTCGCGGCGTTGTTCGCACGCGAGCGTACAGGCAAGGGCCAGAAGGTCGACGCGTCGATCTACGGCACGATGATCGCGATGCAAGGGATGGAGATCAATTACACATCGATCACCGGCGTCGAGCCCGAGCGCGCCGGTCGCGGGCATCAGTTTCTGCGCGGCGTGTGGGGCGCATTCCCAACCAGCGACGGATACATCTGTATCGCGGGCGTCGACGAAAAACGCTGGCCTTCGTTCTGCGAGATTGTCGGGATTCAGCATCTCGAGAAAGATCCCGACTACTCGGACAACGTCATTCGTAATTTTCACGGCGACAAGATTCAGAAAGTGCTCGACGAGATCTTCCCGAAGCAGACGAGCAAGGAGTGGCTCAAGGAACTCACCGACGCCGACATCTTGGCGACCGAGGTCGTCGATTACCGCACGATGCTGAAAAGCGAGCAGGCTCGCGTCAACGGATACCTGCTCGAACTCGACCATCCGGTGGCGGGCAAGGTGCTCGTGTCGGGCACGCCGATAACGATCAACGGCGAAGTTACTACCGCAGCGGAGTCGGCGCCCGAACACGGGCAGCATACGGAGGAAGTGCTGCTCGAACTCGGCTACTCGTGGGAAGAGATCGGCGCGCTGCGAGACAGCGGCGCGATTTAGCTGGAATATTCCTTGTTCATGCTCCGTCTGCCTCCTGCGCGGACAGAAATGCACATAATCAGTTCCGTAATGCGCGAGCGACGGACTTTTCTTATGCTGGTTGCGTTCTT
Source organism: uncultured delta proteobacterium (assembly GCA_963850125.1). GTDB lineage: Bacteria > Desulfobacterota > Binatia > Binatales > Binataceae > Binatus. The sequence continues at coordinate 205,164 of CAWKKB010000013.1, forward strand.
CCTGGCGGGCTGCCACGGCCAGGGGGCCGCAAGATCCTTCACCTACAGGTTGCATAAGCCACAGAATAATAATGAGTTCTCGACCCTGCATTCGATGCCCGATGGTGCCCTGCTGGTGGTCACCAAGCGGCTCGAACAGCCCAAGCAAATCTGGACTCTGCGGCGCATCGCGGCCTGGGACAGCTCGCAACCGCGTGAGGACGAGCTGGATGTTGACGTGGGGCCGAATGAAGAACCACTCGATTGGGCGCTTCAAAAGGATCGGTGGGATCGGAACGATCAGCTCTTAATGGACCCCGGAGGGAATTATCTCGTGGTCCGTTTTAGTCAGAACGCAGATACATCGAGCTATATATGGAACCAGATCACCCCCAGCGAATCTCCAAAGCCCGTGTCGGTCCTGAACATTATCGATCTCCATGGGTTCAAGCTTCTCAGGCGCGTCGTCGTCACCGATACTCTGCTGGCCATAGGCGACATGGGTTTCAGCCCCAAGGGTGCCTTCGTAGTGAGCGGCCTTCAGAAGTTCAAGAGCGCAACGATCGACGGCAAGTTGACCAATACGGGCCAGTATGCGGTGGAAACCTTAACTCTTCCCGGCCTGAAGCCTGAAACGGTGTGTAGTTATACCATCGTCAACAAACTCTATCTCGCCGAGAGCGCTGCGACGCCGGAAGAAAAGGCATGTGGCTCCAAACTCGCTCCGCTTGGTTTCTCCTCGTTGGACGATGTGCGTAAAAATCTCAACTCCTTTGGACGGCAGGAATACAACGCGGACTACTCGATGAGTGTTCCGCCCCAGTCGCCCTGGGGTTGCCAATTCGAGGATCTGTCCGGGAACCTGAAATACGCGCTGCTCGATTGCGACCAGAGCCGCATTATGGTCACGCTTCTCCCCTGGTATTATCGCGGGTTCAGGGTTTTCAAGCTCGAGGATGGAAAACAAATCATGGATTTGAAGGTGCCGCACGGCCACTTGTGGGACCCCCTGCAGTTTTCCGGCGTGCTGGCCACCAGCCGCGGAGTCACCTACGTGGTTCTATTGCGTGATGGCGCCGAACTGGAAGGCTACCGCCTACCTTAAGGGGCAGGGATGCAGGAATCATGGGGAACGCTGGTCGCCGCGTCACTGTCGCGTCACGCGATAGATGACGAACGTCCCGCTTACATTCTCGTGGTAGTAGAGTGATTTCTCGTCGGGTGATAATGCCGGCGCTTCGACGTATCCAGTAATCGCTTCGATCTTCTTCGGTTTGCCGAACGGCTTCGATAGCTTCGTGCGCGTCGCCGTGTAGATAGTCGGCAGCGCGCCGGAATGCGCCGCATCAAATCGCGTGAAGAAAAATTCGAGTCCCGACTTCGAGATATCGGGTGCGTAGTTCCATCCATCCTTGTTGATCTGCTTCATGATCTTCGCGCTGTACTTCAGACGCGCGAACTGAGCGCCGTCGCGCTGCGCGATCGCGATGCTCGCACTGAGCAGTTGTCCGGCCGCAGTGTAGACGCCATCGTCGAAATAGAGCGTGTTGCCGTCCGGACTTATACACTCATCGAAATTCACGTCGCCCCCCTTCTCCTTCGAGATTCCCGGCACGATCGCGATATTGGAAACACTGCCGTTGGAAAAAGTGCCCCAGTAAATCGTCGACAGAGTTTGCGAATAACTCCTGGTCGAGACGAAATAGAAAGTGTCGTTCATATCCATCGAGGGAACTGCGTTCAGCGGCCCCATCGAGTTCACGCCGCCGATTTCGCCCCGGAACTCAAACGTCAACCCGGTCTGATCAACTGCAGTCGCGTAGTATAGGTTCGTGACCGGCGCACTATTCGAATCGTTGAAGAACAGGTAGTTGCCGTCGGGGCTGATAAAGGGCTCCATCGCGTCCTGGCTATAGCCCTCGATCGTCACCGGCTGTGGATTGGTGAAAACGCCAAACTTGGGCTTCACGTCGGGTCGTTCTGCCGTCGCGGCGTTGCATTGGGAACCCGTCGCGAAGGCCACGCAGAGCAGCAGCGAGAGTGTCGCAACGCCGGTCGCGTATATTTTGACCCGCGTCATCTGTATGCATACTAATCAACTGCGGGGCTTAATCACCACAATGAAATCGGGGAGGGAATGGTTATGGCGCTGCCGGCCCGTATCTCGATCGCAACACTCGGCGTAAGCGATCTCGCGCGCTCGACAAAATTCTATTTGGCGCTCGGCTGGGAGCTGGCGGAGGGATCGTCGTCTGAGATCAGTTTCTTTCGCACCGCCGGCGGAGCGCTGGCACTCTACCCCTTCAATCTGCTCGCCAAAGACGCGACGCTGCCAGCATCACGAGCTAACGGATTCGGCGGCGTCACGCTCGCGATTAACGTCGAACGCGCCGAAGATGTGCAACCGGGACTCGACACGGCGAAGGCTGCCGGCGCAACGATCCTCAAGCGCGCGACCAAAGCTGAGTGGGGTGAAGTGTCGGGATATTTCGCCGACCCCGACGTCTACCTCTGGGAAGTTGCGTGGGCACCGAATTCGAAGTTCAAACCCGACGGGTCGCTGGATATGAGATAGCGAGAGTTGCGGATAGCGGAGCGGCACATCGTTGCGATGGGCGGTGGCGGATTCTCGATGGAGCCGCGCAATCGCAAGCTCGACGACTTCGTGCTGAGTCTCGTGCGGCGCGAGCGGCGTCCACGCGTATGCTTCGTCGGGACCGCGAGCGGCGACAGCGATTGGTACATCAGGCGCTTTCACGAATCGTTCCCACCGTCGCGTGCCGCCGCGATTCATCTGAGTCTCTTCGACCGAAAAGTTAGCGACCTCAAAAAGTTCGTGATGGACCAGGACGTCATCTACGTCGGCGGCGGCAACAGCGCGAACATGCTCGCAGTGTGGTGTTTGCATGGCCTCGACAAAGCTCTGCGCGCGGCCTGGAACGCCGGCGTCGTGATGGCGGGAATAAGCGCGGGCGCGATTTGCTGGTTCGAAGACGGCCTGACGGATTCGTTCGGCATGCCGTTTCGCGCCCTCGACGACGGGCTCGGATTCGTGCGCGGCGCGTGCTGTCCGCATTACGATGGCGAGAAAGAGCGTCGGCCGGTGCTGCTACGACTGATCAAACGCGGATTCCCCTCGACGCTCGCGCTCGACGACGGCGCCGCGGCCCATTTTGTGGGAAGGCGGCTCGAGGAGATCGTTTCGTCACGGCCGAAGGCGCGCGCGATGCGAGTCGAGCTCAGCAACGGCGCGGTAGTCGAAAGATTGCTTCCGGTGCGGTATCTGGGCTGAGATCAAACCCGAAGGGAGGTTCGCCGGGGGCCCTGACGTTTGAGATCGAGCAGCCACTCGCGCGATGAATCCAGCTGAGCTGCGTGACAAGCTGGGCTGGCCTACTCTAGAATGCGGACCTCAAACGCGGTGAGGATGAGTCGATGGCGGCATCCACGGAAATCGTCGAGATAAAAGCGCGCGAGATTCTCGACTCGCGCGGGAACCCCACAGTTGAAGTTGACGTGCGCCTTCGCGGCGGCGCGCTCGGCCGCGCCGCGGTGCCCTCGGGCGCGTCGACCGGAGTAAACGAGGCTCTCGAGCTTCGCGACGGCGACCCGAAACGCTACGGCGGCAAGGGCGTCCTGAAGGCGGTCGCCAATGTGAACCAGACGATCGCGGCCAAGCTCAAAGGCGCGGACGCGGCGAATCAGAGCGCGATCGACGGCACAATGATCGATCTGGACGGCACCGCGAACAAATCGAAGCTCGGCGCGAACGCGATCCTCGGCGTGTCGCTCGCGAACGCACACGCATCGGCGGCTGCGAATGGAGTGCCGCTGTATCGGTATCTCAATCCCGGCGCTCACGTGATGCCGGTGCCGATGATGAACGTGGTCAACGGCGGGCAGCATGCCGACTCGAACGTCGACATGCAGGAGTTCATGATCGTGCCGGCAGGCGCGCCAAATATCAGCGACGCGATCCGGATGGGGTCCGAGGTTTTTCACGCGCTGGCGTCAGTGCTGAAAAAATTCGGTCATTCGACCAATGTCGGCGACGAGGGCGGCTTCGCGCCGAATCTCAAGAGCAACGAGGAGCCGATCGAGCTCATTCTCGAGGCGATAGCGAAGGCCGGCTATCGTCCCGGCATCGACGTGTCGATAGCGCTCGATCCGGCGTCGAGCGAGTTTTACGAAGATGGCAAGTACGTGTTTGCGCGCGGAGACAAAAGCGCACGCAGCGCTGGGCTGATGGTCGAATTCTACGCGGCCTGGCTCAAAAAGTATCCGATCGTTTCGCTGGAGGACCCGCTGGCCGAAGACGATTGGGCAGGATGGAAAATTCTGACGCGCGAGCTCGGCGCGAAAACGCAACTGGTCGGCGACGACATCTTCGTCACCAATCCCAAATTCCTCAAACGCGGAATCGACGAGCACGTCGCCAATTCGATCCTGATCAAGCTCAACCAGATAGGCACGCTGACTGAGACGCTTGCCACGATCGAGATGGCGCGCGCGGCGGGCTATACCAGCGTGATTTCTCATCGCTCGGGCGAAACCGAGGACACAACGATTGCGGACCTGGTGGTCGCCACCGGCGCCGGACAAATCAAAACCGGATCGATGAGTCGGTCCGAGCGCAACGCGAAATACAATCGCCTGATGAGAATTGCGGAAGAGCTCGGCGCGAAGGCGACCTATCCCGGGGCCGCCGCCTTCAAGCGCGGGAAATCCTGATGGCCACGCGGCCGCCGGTTGCAGCGCTGATAATTTTCGACGGTTGGGGAGTCAGCAAGAACCGCGCGTCGAACGCGATCGCTGCCGCGAAGACGCCCGTGATGGACCGTCTCTATGCGACGCAGGCGCATACCGAGCTCGACGCATCGGGTGAAGCGGTGGGACTGCCGCCGGGAGTGATGGGCAATTCCGAAGTCGGGCATCTGACGATCGGCGCGGGCCGCGTCATCTACCAGGATCTGATGCGAATCACCAAGGCGATCGAGAGCGGCGCTTTCGCGCGCAACCCGACAATCGTCGACGCTATCAGAAAGACCGTCACGCTCGGCACGACGCTGCATATCTGGGGACTGCTTTCCGACGGCAGCGTGCATAGTCATATCGATCACCTGATGGCGATCCTCGACGTCGCCGCGGCGAACGGCGCGACCCGGATTGCGGTCCATGCGGTGCTCGACGGGCGCGACAAGCCGCCACGCTCGGCGCTCGCGTTTATCGATCAGCTCGAAGCAAAGCTGAAACAAATTGGGCGCGGGCGAATCGCGACGGTAATCGGGCGTTACTACGCGATGGATCGCGACAAGCGATGGGACCGAATCGAGCGGGCGTGGCGCGCTATAGTCGAGGCGGAAGGTATTGCGGCGTCGAGCGCGCACGAGGCAGTCGAGAAGTCGTACGCCGCAGGGAAGAGCGATGAGTTCGTCGAGCCGCACATTATCGGCCCACGCGCACCGATGGCTCACGGCGACCAAGTCATCTGCTTCAACTTCCGCGCGGACCGCGCGCGCGAAATGACCGCCGCAATCGCGCTCGACGGATTCTCCGAGTTCCGGCGCCCGCGCATCCCGAAAGTCGGCTACATATGTATGACCGAGTACGATCGATCGTTCGCACTGCCGCTGGCATTTGGTCCCGAAGACGTGCGCAACACGCTGGCCGAGGTGCTGGCGCATGCGGGGCTGAAGAATCTGCGCGTCGCCGAGACCGAGAAGTATGCGCACGTCACATATTTTTTGAACGGCGGCGTCGAGAAGGCGTTCCCGCTCGAGGAGCGTGCGCTGATTCCATCGTCGAAGGTCGCAACCTACGACCTCGAGCCGGCGATGAAGGCGGCGGCGATCGCGACCCGCGTCGCCGAGGAAATCGAGGGCGGCAAATTCGACGTGATCGTGATGAACTTCGCCAATCCCGACATGGTCGGGCATACCGGCAAGTTCGAGGCGACGGTGACTGCGGTCGAGGCGACCGACGCTGCGCTGGGCGTCGTGATCGGAGCGCTCGAGAAGCGCGGCGGCGTCGCGCTTATCACCGCGGATCACGGCAACGCGGAGTTCATGGCCGATCCCGCGACCGGTCAGGCGCATACCGCGCATACGACGAATCCGGTACCGCTGATTCTATACGACTCGAAGTTCAAGGGACGGCTAAAGGACGGCGGCACGCTCGCGGATGTCGCGCCGACGCTGCTCGCGATGCTCGATGTGAATGCGCCGGTTGAGATGACGGGTCGCGATTTGCGGATCGACACCGAACGCTAAGGCACGGGTAGAGATCGGAATCTTGAATCGCGCGCAGGATAGGGCGCTGTAATCGGACCCTCACCTTTGATCCTCTCCCTCACGAGGAAAGGGAAAGAGCGGGCTACCAGCGGATTACTTGCTCGTAGATTTTTGGGAGCTGGCGCGGGAGGGACGCTATGTCTTCGATTACCAGGTAGCGCGAGGACTGGCACATCTGGCGCAGGTAGTCGTGGCCGGTTTTGTCGACCGTGATGCAGAACGGCAGGACGCCCGCGAGTTCGAGTTCCTTCAGCGCGACCATCGTGTCCTGGATGCCGTAGGCGTTGGAGCGGCGGTCGTGGCCGTAATCGAAATCCTGCGGGAAGCCGTCGCTCAGCAGGATCATGTGCTTGGCGCGTGACGCTACGTCCTTGAACTTTTCGCGTACGTGGCGTATCGCCGCGCCCATCCGGGTTGACCGCTTGGGCTCGACCGCACCGACGCGCGCCTTTACCTCGTCGCTCAGTTCCTGATCGAATTCCTTTATCACGTAGAACTCGACGTTGTCGCGGCCGTGTCCCGAGAAGCCCATGATCGCGTACGCGTCGCCGATTTCCTCGAGCGCCTGTGCCATGATCACGAGCGCTTCCTTGTTCACGTCGATGATGCGGCGCGGGCGATTCGCGGTTTGCGGGCGGCGCTGCCATGCCTTCATCCAGTCGTCAGTGTCGTCATCGTCGGTATGCTTGCGCGGCTCGCGATGCACCGGCTCGTCGGTCGACGCCGACATGTCGAGCAGAAACAGCGTGGCGACGTCGCGCGCTTCTTTTTTGCGAGCCTTGTAAAAGCGGCCGTCGGGCGTCTCGCCCATCAGGCGCGCGACTCGCGCCTCGATAGTGCGGTCGATGTCGATTTCCTCTCCGTCCTCGAGTCCGCGGACCATTCGGTACGACGCGGGGCGGATGCGCTGGAAGTTGCGCCGCACGCCGGGCAGCATCTCGGCGTAGCGAATGAGGGTGTTCTCGTAGAAATCGCCCTCATCTCCCGTCAACGGAATTTCGCGCAGCCGGCACCAGTTGCGGCGGTAGTCGTTCAGCACGTAATCCCATTCGTCGTAGGCGTAGTACGAATCCTGGCGCCCGCGGCCGATCATCAGGCGTCCCTGCCCGGTGACGGAGCCGACTTCGCCGAGCTGCTCGCGCATCTGCTCGAGCTCGCTGAGCTGCTTGCCGGTGAGCTGGGTCAGGTACATGCCGTCGCCGTCGGCACTGCCGTAGCCTTGCGAAGGTTTGATCTCGGCGCCCTGCTCGATGAGCTTGCGCAACTCTTCGGGTGAGAGCGCCCTGCCCTGTCCGCCCTTCGATTGCTTACCCGAGACGTCCATCTGCACGTTCTGATCCGGCTCGCCGCCGCCCTCGCCCTGCTCGCCGTCTTCGCCTTCGCCGGCGGTCTGCGATTCGGAGCCCTTCATGCCCTTGATCAGATCATTGCGCATCCGCTCCGCTTCTTCTTCGGTGAGCGGATCGCCCTCGCCGCGTTCGCGAGCCTGCCGAATCAGCTCCTGGAGCCAATTGTAGAGCGCGCTGACCTGGTGGACGCTGGTCATGACGTCGGCGCCGGGTGCACGAACGGGGGCGAAGTGACGCGCTGCCATCCGCACGAGTGGGGAATCCAGCCCTTCACCGGCGGCCTCGAGATCCAGCGCTGCGCGCACCAGCATCGTGCTCAGCGACTCGGGATGGAGCCGATCGAGGAGCGAACGATTGAGCGTCGCGATGCGCGGCGCGAGTCCGCGATAACGTCGCGCAAGCTCAGCGTCGATTCGCGCCGACTCCGCCAGCCGCATCAGGGCGCCGGCAAGCCCCGGATCGTCGAACGATGCGACGAAGCTGTCGATCGCCTCGACGCCAACCTCTCCGCGCTCTTCGAAGCCCGCGATGTCGGCGAGCTTCAACTTGAAGGTGCCAAAGTCGTGGCGCGCCGCGAGATGCGCGGTGGTCACGAAATAGTAGATGTAGGCGTCGCCGCGAGTGCCGAATGGCTCGAGCCGCTCGGGCAGGTAGATCATTTCGCCCGGCAACAGCGGGTAATGGAACGGCAGCATCGGAGCACTGTTTGCGATCGAGTCGATGCGGAATTCCAGCGGAAACAGCATCCGCATGAATTTCGTCAGCACACCCTTTATTTCGAAGAGGTTCTGAGCTTTCTCGGCAATTTCAGGCATTGGTGTAATTGATTCTGGCAAGAACAGGTGCTGCGATCAAATTTGATCGGGAACCATCCCTGAGCTCTCCCTGAGCGGGAAGAGAAACCAGATTTAGAAGATATTTCGGCTCGTTTGTTGAAGGACAGTCGTGCGCGGTTGACTCAATCAGTACGTACGTCCATATTGAATCGTCAGCCGCAATTAGCGCACAAATTGCCCTCCAAGGAGTTCACTATGAGTACCCCAGTCGTTTTGATCACCGGCGCCCTCACCGGCATTGGACGAGCCACCGCCCTGGCCTTCGCGCAGCAGAATGCGCGCATCGTTATCGCGGGTCGACGCGACGAAGCCGGCCAAAAGTTAGTCGCTGAACTCCGCGAGATCGGCGCTGAGGCTGAGTATTGGCGTACCGACGTGCGCCACGAAGACGATGTGCGCGACCTGATCGATAAGACCGTCACGCGTTTTGGCCGGCTGGATATTGCCGTCAACAACGCCGGTACCGAAGGAAAAACCGGTCCGGTGACGGAGCAGACGGCCGAGACTTACGCGGCCACCTTCGATACCAACGTTCTCGGCACGCTCCTGAGCATGAAGCATGAGCTGCGTGTGATGCTGCCGCAAGGCAGCGGGAGCATCGTCAATGTTTCATCGGCGTATGGAAGCGTCGGCGCCCCGGGAGCGTCTGTTTACGTAGCGAGTAAACATGCGGTGGAAGGAATGACCAAGTCCGCCGCACTGGAAGTCGCGGGGACCGGCGTTCGTGTCAACGTAGTGGCTCCGGGCACCACGGACACGGGTATGCTCACGCGCTTCACTCAGACAGATGAAAACAAGACGGCACTCGTCTCAACCGTGCCGATCAAACGTCTCGCAAAACCGGAGGAGATCGCTAATGTGATCGTCTTTGTAGCCTCCGCAAACGCCTCATATATGACCGGTGCGTCCATCCCCGTGGATGGAGGAATGCTGGCTAATTAAAGGATCCGGGAAAATGTCTATTGCATCGGTTGCTTACAGGCGCGCTCCGCCTCTGCAGGTCTTCGCGAGACTTCGGAGCGCGCTTTTGGTGACGCAGTTCAATCACACGATGGCGGACAGTGTGTATGCCTTGACGCCTTAAATACGACCGTACATATTGCGATTAGTGGCTAAACCATCACACCGTCAGAAGATTTTGACCGAAGGACTCCGTGTTGTGCAGGCGCGAGGTTTCGGCGGCGCGAGCGTCCGTGACATAGTTCGCGGTGCAGGGGTGCCGCAGGGTTCCTTCACCAATCACTTCGCTTCGAAAGAAGCTTTCTGTCTCGAGATACTCGATCTTTATTTCAAAGACGTCCGTGCGATGATCGAGAGGACGCTTCGCAATGACTCGCTTGCGCCGCTCAAGGGCTTGCGTGCCTTCGTCGACGCACAGATCAAGTACCTCAATCGGATCGGCTGGCAAAACGGATGTCTCATCGGCAATTTCAGCGCCGAAGCAAGCGAGCACAGTGAAGTGATCAGGAAGCGGCTGGTCGAGATATACGAGGAGATGCGCCAGTCGGCCGCATATTGCTTGCGAGCAGCGGTAAACGTTGGCGAGTTGCCGCGGAAGACTGAGTGCGACGAACTCGCCGGCTTCCTGATTGCGTCGTTGCAAGGCGCGATCCTTCAATCCAAGACCGAGCGCAGCTCGATTCCCATCGAGCGATTCAAGCATTTGATCTTTTCGACACTCCTGCGTTGAACGGGTTCCTCTCGGTGCCAGGAACCTAACCCCATCAAGAAAGTGGTAACGAAAAATGCTCAAATAATCGCCTGCGCGGCGGGCGGCAGGGGTGACCCCTGCACCTTGTGTGAAGCGCAAGTTGCGCGCGGCGCGCTACTTTGCTCTCAGGGTCCATGGCTAGGTTGGCGTGCGAACAGATGTACCGTTCGGCTTTCATCCATCCGGTTGCGTGTAGCGCATGATCAACTAACCCCTTCAGTGGGAAGGGGACCGGATTAAAAGAAAGCCCGGCTTCGAACTTGTTCCTTGACTTGGCTGGGAGCGCCAGACTTAGATTGATCCATATCTATGCGCATCTCGATTTTTGGCAATCATCGCCGTCTCGTCCTGGTGGCGGCGCTCGGTATCATTGTGTTTGTTGGCGCTTCGGCGCCTGCGCGCGCGGGAATGGCGGACGCGGTCAAGGCCCAGACGCTGCCCAACGGGCTTCGGGTGCTGGTGCTGGAAAATCATAAAGCGCCGCTCGCGACGTTCAACGTCTTCTACCGCGTCGGCTCGCGCAACGAGCAGTTCGGCAAGACCGGACTGTCGCATTTGTGCGAACACCTGATGTTCAAGGGCACCAAGAAGCTTGGGCCCGAAGAGTTTTCGCAAATTATCCAGCAGAACGGGGGCGAGGATAACGCGTTCACCGAATCGGACTTCACCGATTATTTCGAGACGATGAACAAGGACCATCTCGACGTGCCGATCACGCTCGAAGCCGATCGGATGGCCAACTTCGAGCCGAAGGAGTTCGACAAGGAGAAGCATGTAGTGCTCGAGGAGCGGCGCATGCGCACCGAAGACAATCCGGAGGACGCACTCGACGAGATGGTCCGTTCGCAGGCGTACGTGGCGCATCCCTATCACTGGCCGGTGATCGGATGGTTCCACGACGTTGACGGGCTGACGCTGGCGGACGCGATGGCGTATCACAAGATTTATTACTCGCCACAAAACGCGCTGATCGTGGCAGTAGGCGATTTCAATGCCGATCAAGTGTTGAAGCTGATAAGCGAGGCCTTCTCGGGAATCAAGAACGGGCCCAAGCCGCCGCCATTTACGGATCTCGAACCGCCGCAAACGGGGACTCGTCGCATCGAACTGCAGCATGCGGCGAACCTTCCGGCATTCGAAGAGGCCTATCACGTGCCGAATATTTCGAGCCCCGACAGTTTCGCGCTCGAAGTGGCGTCTGAGATTTTGAGCGACGGACAGAGTTCGCGGCTGTACAAGAAGCTGGTCGTCGAAAAGCAGATGGTGGTCGATATCGGCGCCGGCTACGACATGACCTCCTTCGATCCGGGGTTGTTCGTGGTCTCGGCGCAGATGCGGCCCGGAATCAAGGCGGCGGACACCCAGGTCGAAGTCGAGAAGGAGCTCGCCGCGCTGCGTGATACTCCCGTGGGCGCGGAGGAATTGCAGAAGGCAAAGAATCTCGAACAGGCTCAATTCGTTTACGGGCAGGATTCGGTCATGCGCGAGGCTGAGATGCTGGGCGTGTACGAGATGCTCGGCGACTACCACCTGGTCGACAAGTACCTCGACGGAATCGACAAGGTAACCGCGGAGGACGTCCAACGCGTCATGAAGACTTACATGGTCGCGTCGAACATGACCGAGGGCGTGCTGGTGCCGACGGGCGTCCTGCCGCACGGAGCCGGCGGACTGAGCGGCGGGGAATTGCGATGAGCGGCGCGTCGATGATGAAGCAGATGTTTGCGAGCGTCGCGGCGATCGCGATGTTGATGTTGGTCGCGACGCCGTCGCATGCGCTCGACATCAAGAAGACGACGCTCAGCAACGGCGCGACCCTGCTCGTCTCGGAACAGCATCAACTGCCGATGGTGACGGTGATGATCGAGTTCGACGCCGGCACGCGTCGCGATCCGAAGGGCAAGGAAGGGCTCGCCGAGTTGACCGCGCGATGCATCTCACAGGGCACCAAGGAACTCACTGCGCCGGAGTTCGATCAGAAAGTCGATTTCATGGGTAGCTCGGTCGGCGTGTCGGCCGGCCGCGACTATTCGACCGCCGGGATGACGTCGCTCAAGAAGTACCAGGGCGAGACGTTACAGCTGCTCGCGGGAATTCTGACGGAGGCGGGCCTTCGCGACGCCGATATCGAGCGCAAACGCGCCGAGCAGGTCGCGCAAATCAAAGCGGCGGAAGAAGAACCGGGATACACCGCCGACGTGGAATTCACCAAAGATCTTTTCGGCGACACCCCGTACGGACATCCGGGAGCGGGTTACTCCGATTCGGTTGCGAAACTAACCAATGACGACGTGCGCGGTTTCTACCACGATTACTACAAGCTCGGCAGCGCGATCATCGCAGTCGCCGGCGACGTGACCGCCGACGAAGTTAAAGCATCACTTGAGAAAGCGCTGGCGGGCCTTGCGGGCTCGGTTACGCCCCAGCCTGAGCCGCCGCCAATCACGGTCCCGCCCGGCCTTCATGTGAAATTGATCGATCGGAACGTGATGCAGGCCAACATCATAATGGGTTCGGGCGGCGTCGAGCGTTCGAATCCGGATTTCTACCGGCTCAAGGTGATGAACTACATCCTGGGCGGCGGCGGATTTTCCTCGCGCCTGGTGAAGGTGGTTCGCAGCGCCCACGGCCTCGCCTACTCGGTCAACAGCGGTTTCGAGCCGGGCAAATTCCAGGGCGCGTTCACGGTCGGACTTCAGACCAAGAACGAGAGCTCGAACGAGGCGATCGATCTCGTCCTGCAGCAGCTTCGCGAGATCCAGGAAAAACCGGTCAGCGACGCCGAACTGGACGGCGCGAAAAAGTTCCTCATCGGCAGCTTCCCGCTGGGGCTCGAGCGGCAGAATGCGATCGCGTCGTTCATGGTGCAGATCGAGTTCTACGGATTGGGGCTCGACTACGCCGATCAGTATCCGAAGCTTATCGGATCGGTCACCAAGGATGACGTGCTGGCAGTCGCGAAAAAGTATCTGCATCCCGATGCGATGATCGTGGTTGCGGTCGCGAATCAGAGCGACGCGAAGATCAAAACCTCGCAACTGGAGAAGGCAGCCGACGCCCCCAGCGCGCAATAAGGCCGCCGGCGAACAGGATCCGGCCGCGCTGATTTTCACGATCGGACACTCGACCCATCCGATCGAGCGCTTTCTCGGACTGCTCGGCGAGCATCGGATCGCAGTAGTTGCCGACGTGCGATCGTTCCCCAGCTCGAAGCGATGGCCGCAGTTTAACCAGGCGGAACTATCCTCCTCGCTCGAGAGCGCGGGAATCGAGTATCGATGGATCAAGCGGCTCGGTGGCAGGCGTAGTTCGAAGCGCGCCGACTCGCCCCACACCGCATGGCAACTTCCTGCGTTTCGAGCGTACGCGGACTACACGGAGAGTGTGGATTTTGACGATGGCATGCGCGAACTGACGAAGGCCGCGGCGGTCTCGCGGACTGCGTACATGTGTTCGGAGGGATTATGGTGGCGATGCCATCGGCGAATCATCTCGGACAATCTGGTGATTCGCGATTGGACAGTCGAGCACATCATGCCGACCGGGAAATTGTCACCGCACGTGCTCGCACCGTTCGCCCGCGTAGTTGACGGACGGATCGTCTACGACGTTAGTGCTGCGACGGAGTCAGACTAAGCGGCGGCGCGATGGTTGAGTGCCTGGCGCAGGAAGCCTGCTGTGTACGACGCCTTGACGCCGGCTACTTCCTCGGGGGTGCCTTTTGCGACGACCTGGCCGCCGCGATCGCCGCCCTCGGGCCCGAGATCGATCAGGTAGTCGGCAGTCTTGATGACGTCGAGGTTGTGCTCGATCACGACGATGGTGTTGCCGGCGTCGGCGAGACGGCCAAGCACGCCGAGCAGCCGCTTGATGTCGTCGAAGTGCAGGCCGGTGGTCGGCTCGTCGAGGATGTAAAACGTGCGGCCGGTCGCGCGCCGCGCGAGTTCCTTGGCGAGCTTGATGCGCTGCGCCTCGCCGCCCGACAGAGTAGTCGCGGACTGGCCGAGATGAATGTAGTCGAGGCCAACGTCGCGCAACGTTTCGAGCTTCTGGCGAATCGGTGGAACTGAGCCGAGAAATTCGACCGCGTCGAGCACGGTCATGTTGAGCACCTCGGCGATATTCTTGCCCTTGTACTGAATTTCCAGCGTGTCGCGATTGTAGCGCTTGCCGCCGCAGACCTCGCAGGTGACGTAAACGTCCGGCAGGAAATGCATCTCGATGCGAATGATGCCGTCGCCTTCGCACGCCTCGCAGCGCCCGCCCTTGACGTTGAACGAAAATCGCCCCGGCCCGTAACCGCGCATGCGGGCCTCCGGCAGTTGCGCAAATAGCTCGCGGATATGGGTGAACAAGCCGGTGTAAGTCGCGGGATTCGAGCGCGGCGTGCGTCCGATCGGGCTTTGATCGACGTGAATGACCTTGTCGAGATGCTCGACGCCTTCGAGCGTTTTGTACGCGCCCGCACGCTCGCGGCTGTGATTCAGTTTCTGCGATAGCGCGCGATACATGGTATCGAGCACCAGCGTCGATTTGCCGGAACCCGAAACGCCGGTGATGCAGGTGAAGACGCCGAGTGGAATCGCGACGGTGAGATCGCGCAAATTGTTCTCGTGCGCGCCCTTGACGGTCAGCCATCGTCCCGACAGCTGGCGGCGGCGCGACGGCACCGGGATCTCGACTTGTCCCGAGAGATATTTGCCGGTGAGCGAGTTCTCGTCGCGCATCACGTCGTCGGGGGTGCCCTGCGATACGATGTAGCCGCCGTGAATTCCCGCGCCCGGCCCCATGTCGATCAGATGATCCGCCTCGAGCATCGTCTCGCGATCGTGCTCGACTACCAGCACGGTGTTGCCGAGGTCCTTGAGGCGCTTGAGCGTCGCGAGCAGGCGCTGATTGTCGCGTTGATGAAGTCCGATCGACGGCTCGTCGAGGATGTAGAGCACGCCGACCAGGCTCGATCCGATTTGCGTGGCGAGACGAATGCGCTGGCCCTCGCCGCCGGAGAGACTGCCCGACGGGCGATCCAGCGTCAGGTACTCGAGGCCGACATCGGCGAGAAAATTCAGCCGCTCGCGAATCTCCTTCAGGATGAGCTTCGCGATTTCGCTTTCCTGCGGGCTCAGCTTCGGCGCGGCGAAGAACGCGAGTGCCTGCTTGATCGACATCGCCGTCACTTCGGAGACCGACTTGCCGTTGAAGCGCACGAACAGGCTTTCCTTCTTGAGCCGCGCGCCGTCACAGGTCGGACACGGCCGCATGTTCATGTACGCCTCGAGGAACTCGCGCACGCCCTCCGACTCGGTCTCCTTGTAGCGGCGATCGAGCCACTGGAGCACGCCCTCGAAGGTTTTCGAGTACTCGGCGCGATGGTGCCCGCGCTGGTACGCGAACTCAATTTCCTCGCTGCCCGAGCCGTACATGATCGCCTTGCGCACTTTGGGGGGAATTTCCTTCCAGGGCTGATCGAGGCTGAACTTGTAGTGCCGCGCGAGCGCGTCGAGCACCGGCTGCAGATAGTTCATCGTCGCCCACGGCGCGATCGCGCCGTCGGCAATGCTCAAGTCCTCGTTTTGCACGACCAGCTCGGGATCGAAATACATGATTGAGCCGATGCCCGAGCACTCGACGCAGGCGCCGTGCGGACTGTTGAACGAGAACATTCGCGGTTCGATCTCGGGATAAGAAATTCCGCAATCGACGCATGCGAAACGCTGGCTGAAATAAATTTCGCTCTCGTTCTTGGGCCCTTCCAGGCGCTCGACCTTGAGCAGGTCCTGTCCGTATTTGAACGCGACTTCGAGCGAGTCCGACAGGCGCTTCTCGATTCCCTTGCGAATAGCGAGCCGATCGACCATCACTTCGATAGTGTGGCGCTGATTCTTGTTCAGCACCGGCTCCTCGCCGAGCTCGTAGAGTTTGCCGTCGATTTTCACCCGCACAAAGCCCGCGCGCTTCATCTCGGACAGCTCCTTGCGATACTCGCCCTTGCGATCGCGGACAATCGGCGCGAGCACGTGAATCCGCGAGCCGTCGGGCCATCCCATGATTCGATCGACGATCTGCTGCACGCTCTGCTGCGTGATTTCGCGCCCGCAGTTGTAGCAGAACGCATGTCCGACCCGCGCGAAGAGCAGGCGGAGGTAGTCGTAGATTTCGGTGATAGTGCCGACGGTCGACCGCGGATTGCGCGAGGTGGTCTTCTGCTCGATCGAGATTGCGGGCGACAGTCCATCGATCGAATCGACGTCGGGCTTTTCCATCTGTTCGAGAAACTGCCGCGCATACGCCGACAGCGATTCGACGTAACGCCGCTGCCCCTCGGCGTAAATCGTGTCGAAGGCAAGCGACGACTTGCCCGAACCGGAGAGCCCGGTGATCACGACCAGGCGATCGCGCGGAATCTCGAGATCGATGTTCTTGAGATTGTGCTCGCGCGCGCCCTTGATGACGATTCGATCGGCCATCGCTCCTACGCCGCCGCCCGCCGGGCGACCTTTTCGCGGCTGACCGCGGCGCGCCATGCATATTCGATCGCGGCAATCATACTCGACGGATTTGCGATTCCTTTCCCGGCTATGTCGAACGCGGTGCCGTGATCGGGAGAGGTCCGAACGAACGGCAATCCAATCGTCACGTTCACCGCGCGATCAAACTCCAGCGTCTTGAGCGCAATCAATCCCTGATCGTGGTACATCGCAACCGCCGCGTCGAAACTGAACGCACCCGCCTTGCGGATGAACGCAGTGTCGGGCGCGAGCGGACCGTAAGCGTTGATGCCCTCGCGATTCGCACGCCGAATCGCCGGCGCGATCACGCGGATTTCCTCGTCGCCGAACATCCCGCTCTCACCGGCATGAGGATTCAATCCCAGCACCGCGATTCGCGGCTGCGCCACGCCGACTGCGCCGCGCAAATGGGTCGAGAGCAAGCGAATAGTATCGAACACGTTGCGCTGAGTCAGTGCCGACGCCACTTTTGCAAATCCCATGTGCGCGGTCACCAGCGCGACCGTCAACTCGCCGCCCGCAAACATCATGCGCCACAGCCGGGTGTGCGCCAGATGCGCAAGCAGCTCCGAATGGCCGGGAAAATGGTGACCCGCGCGATTCATCCAATCCTTACTGATGGGCGCGGTCACGAGAGCGTCGACCTCGCCGCTCATCGCCATCCGTGCCCCAGTTATAATGTAATCATAAGCGGCGTCGCCGCCCTCGACGCTCGGATGGGCGGGGCGAAGTGCGCGCGCCGACAGACTCGATATCGACAGGACTCCGAGTCCCCTGGTCAAACGAATCGGCGGTTCGCCGGGACGCCACTCGCGAGGAGCCGGCACGTCACGCAGGCGAGCGGCTGCCGCGATCATCGCAGACAGGTCGCCGACCACCACGATCGATGGTGCGCCGCGGCGGCTCGCGAGCGCGGATGCCGCCTTGAGGATCACCTCGGGCCCGACGCCCGCCGGATCGCCCATGCTGATCGCCAACAGCGGCGGCGTCTTTCGTCTCGACGGCGTCCTCATCTAATACATGGTCTCGACGTAGTGCTGTTTCACGAGATCGGATTCGACCCACTTCTCGAGCTGCACACTGGATTTCTGATCGACGAGCTGCGCTCGAATCTCGGTTTTGACTTCGCTGAGCGGTACCACGCCCGGCACTTCGTGTTCTTCGAGCTTGACGACGTGAATGCCGTGGCTGGTGCGAACCGGCGCCGAAATTTCGCCGGGCTTCAGCGGCTTTACCGCGGCAAGGATCGAGTCATTGATATCGGCCGGCGCGAACCATCCGAGTTCGCCGCCGTTGGACTTTGAATCGTCATCCGAATACACGCGCGCGAGATCGCTGAAGTCGTCGCCCTTGGCCGCACGCGCGCGAATCATCTCGGCCTTCTTTTGCGCGGCGGACACCTGCGCCGGTGTCGGGTTGGGCGGCAGCGCGATCAGAACCTGCGAGAGCCTGAGTCGTTCCTTGGTAATCGTGAAGTCTTGCTGGTGGGCATCGTAGAAGGCTTTGACGTCGGAATCGGGCACGACGATTTTATCGCGGACCTCCTGCTCGATCATCATCGCTTTTTCGAGATCCAGCCGCGCGCGCTTGCGCAGTTCATCGTAGCTCATCCCGCTGGCCTGTAGTTGCGCGCGGAACTCCGCGTCGCTCATATGCTTGTCCATCCGCAACTGCGTGATGTATTTGTCGACCTGCGCATCGTCGACCTTGTCATCGTACTTCTTCACTTCCTGTTCGAGCAATTTCTCGCCGATCAACGCCTTTACCGCGACCTTGGCGGTGTCCGAAGATGCGAAATCGTTGGTGTCGATCGGCTGACCATGCTGCTGCGCGAAGTCTTCGACCTCGCGCATCGTAATCGGATCGCCGTCGACGCTGGCGACGACGCGATCAACCGCCGGCGTTTGCGCTTCCACGGCCTCATCCGCGGTCTGGGAGTCTTCGACAGGCGCCGGGGGCGGCGGCGGTTCGTCCATTTTGGCGACGGCGACCGGGTCGGGATAACTTTCTTTCGCTGTCCGCGTGGGGTTGATTGCACCCGGTGCGGGAGACGGCGACGCCTCGGGCGCAGCCACCTGCGAAGAGCCCGCCGGTTCCTTGAAAATGTCGAAGGTGTGGGGATTGAGCAGATCGATCGCGCAACCCGAAAGCGCGACTGCCAGGGCGATTGCCAACGCCGCCAACGCCATCACGTCGGCACCGCCGCGGGCGCATCGCGCGCCGGCGGGTGGAGACAATCTTCTGTTTTGCATCAATCTAGTTGACGGCCTGCCCGACTTTCGCGGCGGGCCAGTTTTCCAACTTTTCACAGCCCGCCAGAGCCTGCAAGATGCCGTCGAGTTGTGCGAACAATTGATCGTATTCTCCGGGCTCGATTCGCGCGATCACCCGGAACGATGGTGTCAGCCGCATCGTGCGCCGATTCTGATCGGCGAGCTTCGCCAGCAGCGTGGTATCCACCGGAGCGTCGGGATGAAACCTGATCTCGAGCTGCGAGCCCTTGAGAATCGCGCTCAGGATCATCAACTGCTTCATCTGGCGCCGAACGTTCATCGCCGCGATCAGATTTTCGATAAGGGTCGGCACCGGACCGAAACGATCGCGCATCTCGTCGCGAATCTCGCCGAGGTCTTCCTCGCTCTGCGCGCGCGCGAGCCGCCGATAGAGCACCAGCCGCTCGTTCTCGTCGGAAACGTAAACTTCGGGGATGTACGCGGGCACCGCGATTCGCAGCTCGGGCTCGAAGTCGGGGCGATTCGGCTGGCCGCGCAGCTCGGCAATCGCCTCTTCCATCATCTCGGTATAAAGCTCGAATCCGACCGCCGCGATCTCGCCGTGCTGCTCGTGGCCGAGCAGGTTGCCGGCGCCGCGATGCTCGAGGTCGGCCATCGCCAGCTTGAAGCCGCCGCCGCTCTCAGACTCGACCAGTTCGCGGAGCGCGTCGATTCGCCGCTTGGCATCGCGCGTGATGATGTGCTCGCCGGGAATCAGCAGGTACGCGTAGGCCTTTTGACGCGAGCGTCCGACGCGCCCGCGCAACTGGTATAGCTGCGCGAGGCCGAAATGGTCGGCGCGGTTGATGATCATCGTGTTCGCGTTGGGAATGTCGAGTCCCGATTCGATTATCGCGCTGCACACCAGCACGTTGATCCGCTTCTCGATAAAGTCGCGCATCACGTCCTCGAGTTGGCGCTCCTTCATCTGGCCGTGCGCGATTGCGATTTTGGCCTCGGGCACCAGTGAGCGCAGATGGCTCGCCATGTAGTCGATATTCTCGACCCGGTTGTGAACGAAAAATACCTGGCCGCCGCGGTTCAGCTCGCGAAGGATAGAATCGCGGATGGTAGCGTCGTCGAAATGGGCAACGAAAGTGCGAATCGCCTGGCGGTCGGGCGGCGGCGTCTGAATCACCGAGAGATCGCGAATGCCGAGCATCGCCATGTGCAGCGTGCGCGGAATCGGCGTCGCGGTCATGGTCAACACCGGCACCAGCTTCTTGAGCTTCTTGATTCGCTCCTTATCGACCACGCCGAACCGATGCTCCTCGTCGATCACCAGCAAGCCCAGCCGCGGGAACTGCACGTCGCTCGACAACAGCCGATGGGTCCCGATGATGACGTCGACCTTGCCTGCGGCGGCGTCGTCGATGACGGCTTTATTTTCCTTGTGGCTGCGAAATCGCGAGACCATCTCGACCCGCACCGGGTAATCCTTGAAGCGCTCGCGGAACGTATTCCAATGCTGCTCGGCGAGGATCGTGGTCGGCACCAGCACCGCGACCTGCCGGCCGTCCATCACCGCGATGAACGCGGCGCGGAGCGCGACTTCAGTTTTGCCGAAGCCGGCGTCACCGCATATCAAACGATCCATTGGCTTGACGCGGGTCAGATCTCGAATGACGTCGTCGATCGCCGACTGCTGGTCGGGAGTCTCCTCGAACTCGAAGCGCGACGCGAACTCCTCGTAGTCGTTGCCGGGCGCCGGGTACGCATGCCCTTCCATCACCTCGCGCGCCGCATAGATGTCGAGCAGCTCGGCCGCCATCGCGAGCACTGCCTGCCGCGTGCGCCGTTTAACCTTCTCCCACGAACCGCTGCCCAGCTTGTCGAGCTTGGGTTCGGCGTCGTCGCCACCGATGTATCGCTGAACGAGATTGATCCGCTCGACCGGCACGTACATCGTGTCGTTGCCCGCGTACTCGAGGTTGAGAAAATCTCCCTCGACGTCGGCGACCTTCATGTGCCGCAGGCCCCGATACTTCGCGATCCCGTGATCGATATGCACGACGAAATCGTCGGGCTTGAGCTCCTCGAGATTGAGCAGCGCGCCCTTCGCGGTCGGACGCCTGCGCCGGCGCGCGCGCGGCTCGCCGAAAATTTCCTCTTCGCTGTAAAGGTAGAGGCCATCCGCCGGCAGAACGACGCCGGCCGAAATCTCGCCCTCGATGATTGCCGGCCGGAAGTCCGGCCATTCCATCAGCGCCGACAGGCTTTTGCATTCGACGTTGACGTTCAGGTCATAGGCCTCCAGGTGACGACGCAGGCGCGCCGCCTGGTTCGGCCCCTCGACAATCATCAGCGAACGCCCCTGCCCGCGCTGGACCTCGCGCAGTTCCGTCGCCAGCGGCTCGAAGCTCGGCGGAGTCCGTACGCCGCTCAGTTGGTTCGCGCCCAGCCGCAACGCGTTTTGCGATTTTACTTCGACCGGCACCGCCCAGCCCTCGCGCGGCGCGGACAACGTCACCAGCGAGCCGACTTCGACCGCCGTGAAGTTTCCGATCGAGCGCTCGAACGCCTCCGCCCCGAGGAACAGCGCACCCGGCGCAGGATGAAACGCGGGCTTGCGCGCCGCCACTTCCGTTTCGTGGGAAACCGTGTCTGCGAAGCGATTGGCTTCAGCCAGAACGCGCCCCGAATCGACCAGCCACAGCAACGCGTTCGGCGGCATGTAGTCGAAAACGGTGTCGAGCGCGTGTCCGTACGCATATGGCATCAGCAGTTCCGCGCCCGGGAACAAGAGCCCATTCTCGAGCGTCTCGGACAGCTCCGCGGCCTCCTTGCGCACCATGCCGATTTCAGCTGCCCGCAACACAACTTGCTCGCGCATCTTCGGATCCTTCAGGGCAGACGGGGGCACGTAACGGGTGCGAATGATCGTCGCCTCGACCAGCTCGGCGCCGGAGCGCTGGCTGTCCGCGTCGAAATGGCGAATCGAGGTGATAACGTCGTCTTCGAGCTCGATACGAATCGGGTCACGATAGAGAGGCGAGAACGCATCGACGATTCCGCCGCGGACGCTGAAGTCGCCCGCCTCTTCCGTTTGCGGCACCCGCTGGTAGCCGCACGCAGAGAGCGCTTCAACCAGCGCGTCGAGGTCGAGTCGATCGCCAATAGCCACCGTCACGATCGATTCGTTGAAGGAAGCGCGCGGAATCGTGCGCGTCATCAGCGCTTCAGCCGACGTGACGATCAGCGGCGACTCCTGCCGAAGCATCGCAAACAGCGCCGCCAGCTGCGACGCCTGCGCGTCGGTCGGCGGCGACAATTGCGCCATCGGCTTCACTTCCCACGAGCGGAGCAGATGTACCCGGCGGGTGGCGGCATCGGCGTCCGCGGCCTCGTCAAGGAAAAACGCGACCTCGCCAGCCAGCGCCTCGGCTTCAGGAGCGGTTGACGTAATGGCGACGATCGGGCGTTGCAGGCGCCGCCGCATCTCGCAAATCATCAGTGCGCCGGCCGCGCCACGCAGTCCCATCACCGGGAATCGGCGCTCGGTATTTGCCGCGAGCCGCGCTTCGAGTTCGCCGGCCGCTTCTTTGAGGCTTCGTTGCAAGTTTTGCGATCCGAAATACGCAAATTCGCCCTGCGGCGATGCGCGCTAGGAGCGCGCATGCCGCTGGCGTCAATGAAAAATGATAGCAGAAAATCGCGCGCGAACGTGCGCCGCGAAGTCCTGGACGGTCAGTACTGTGGTGTATGTTATGTGGCAAAGTTTCGTTTTAGTTATTTTCCAGGAGACAGTGGAACGTCGTGTTCGGAAACAGATCCTCCGACTACGACTCTTACTAATTGCGGCCCATGCCCAGCGGACTGTGAGCCATGAACAAAAAAACGGTCATTACGATTACGCTTTATTTAGCCTTGTCCATGTCAGTGCCAATCCCGGCTAATGCCGGCGCGGCTCCGACCGCCCCAAGGTTTGCCGATTGGTCCGTGAATGCGGCTCACAATCTCGCCTCGAATCCGCCCTCGCTGGACGCTGTCCAGGATTTCTACGATGGTGCCTTAGGCGTTAGCGATGAGTTTGCATCCAGGGTGTGTGAGTTTCGTTTCGCCGATTTGCGGAACTCCGGGAATCTCTCTTTGATCATAACGGTCAACCCCGGAGGGCGGCAGTGGCCGGAATGCAATCAATTATACATTTTCGACAGGACGCCACCCGGGTTCGAACACTACGAGACGGACCGTGCATATGGAGACGATCTTGCCCGCAGCGTGCTGGATATCAATCATGACGGCAGGCACGAGCTGGTTCTCTGGGGCGAGCTGGCACCGGTCGCCACCGGGCTGTTCAACCGGAACGGGCTCGGCTGCGACGCGAAATGGCCGCTTGTTTTCGCCTGGACGGGCAACGGTTATTCGGAGGTAAGTGATCAGTACAAAGACTATTACCGGAAATACCTCAAGTCCCTGGAGGCGCAAGTAGCTGCATATTCTTCGGAATCGGGGTCGGCAGCCGCTCAGAAGGCCGATCCAGCGTCAGCGCTTGGTGGTGACGTGATTGCGGAGGAAACGCGTCGTGGAGTTGAGTTTTCTGTAGGCCCTGGCGGGAAAGGTCCGGCAACAGTAACGGGCCTAGTCCGTATCGCTCATGCTCCAACACCGGAAGCTGCTCAAATACCCGAAGCCGCTCCAACACGGCCTAATCCGGGGGACTATTCATGTACGAGAATTGAAGCGGCAAAGACTGAGGCATTTCTTGGCATCAATTTACCCTCAACCATGAGCGCTGCGATCAAGGACTCGAAAAGCGCCGATCCAGATGAGCGCATACTCGCCGCTGTCATTTTTTCGTACCTTGGAAGTCAGGAAGCCAAGGCGAATCTATATACGCTGAGCAACGACGCTGATTCGCGGGTGGCGGATATTGTGAAAAAAACGGCTTCTATCAAAGAGGATCCCGCTGAATTCTATCGCAGAATAATACCTCAGTAGGGATTGCTCCTCTCTCCGCTGCCACGAGCGGACCCAATCGGCCCGTCCAAGCTAAACTCAGCTTCTCCTGGAAGCTAGCAGAGACCCGCGTGCTTCGCTTCGATCGAGAGCGAAAAACTATTGCGAGCGTTTCTTTCGCGCGGCGGCTGCTCCCTTTTTTCCCAATGCGGTCCGGACTCGCGAGGGCAAATTCGCGATGGTTCTCTTTTTCCTGGCAGCAGCCGCCGCCTTTTTTATATTCTTGCGAGCCGCAGCGCTTTGTTTTTCAGTCGCCATTTTTTTGCTCCAATAGAGAATCGCGCAACGGCTCAGTCTTCTTTCGAGTACATCTCGTCGTCTCGATCATCCGCCTGGCCTTCGCTCATCTCACCGGCTGTCGGATGCATCGCAGATTCCATCGCGAGCTTGCTCAAGGTTTTCTCGTTCCAGTCCAAATGGGTTTTTTCCTGACGGCGCACCTCGCTGATTGCCTTCATCGCCGCCCGTTTCAGCACGGCGTCCTCGATTCTCGGAGCAATTGACCCGAGCATCTCCCAATTCCAATGGTCCTTGGTCTCCGCCAGCACGAGGTTTTCGATGTTGTTGAGGTCCTGCCTCTCAGGCGGCACTTCCGTGCTGATCAGGCCGTTGGCCTTGTGATCCGCAGCCTGCGCTCCGGGACTTTGATAGTCAGCGTCCGCACCGGCCGCCTCCAGCATCGAGGTGCACAGCTCGACGTGCCGATTGGTCTGGCGCAAGAACTCCGACAGTTTGTCTTCCAGCTCCGAATGCTCAAGGTCGCTCAGCGCACGCTCGTAGAGTTTCACGCCGCCCTTTTCCACCGCGAGCATCTCGGACAGAAAATTCCGGAGCCATTCAGGGCTGACCGTGGAACCTCGGCGCCCGCGCGAACCTGCTCTCGCTCTGGACATTCCATTGTCGCGAGCCTTCTGACCGTTATGAGAGTTATGAGATTTGTGGCTGTCGCTACCATGGGTTCTGCTGTCTCTTGTCATCTGGATAGTCTCCATTAATCAAAATCGATTGAGGGGTCGCATAAAAATGTCGGCAAAGATCAAAGCAATGGATGTGCCTGTAAAAATGGAGACAGATGGTTAAGCCGGCGTCGCGACCGGGATAGGTATAAAGAAGTTTTTACCGCGGGAGACGTCGTCAGAAGGACTAACGTTACGAAGACTACCGGCGGCGAGCCGACGCAAGCAGGTTCTTTTTGGCTCTTGTACGCGATAGACGTCCACGAAATTGCAATTGTTGCAAAAGCGCATGCGCGTCGCGCGGAGCATGGCCACCAGCGTCGTTGTTGAAGTACGCATACACGTCACGTCGCCCGGCCAGGAACCCTTTCATTTTGATCGCCCAATTCCGGAGCTGCGCCGCGGAGTAGGACGATGCGAACATTTCCTTCGGACCGTGAAACCGGAAATACATGAAGTCCGAAGTTGGGCTGACCTCAGGTAACGGGTACCTGCTCGAGTGAGAAATCACGAGCGCAGCGCGATGGCTGCGCAGGAGTCGCAGCATCTTCGACTCGAAGCAGGAGCGATCGCGAAACTCCAGCGCAAGACGTCGCGAGCCGTCGCGGCTTGCATAGCCGAGGAATTCGTCGACGCTCACGAGATTTGCTTCGGACGCGCGAAAGTTCGCAGGAAACTGCAGCAGGATCGGTCCCAGTTTCTCCTTCAGAGCGTCGACGCGTTCGAGGAACCCGTTCCAGGACTCTCGAGCATCGCGCAGCCGCCTGATGTGAGTGATGTAGCGAGACGCTTTGACTGCGAATCGGAACTTGCTGGGTGTCTGATCATACCAGGCCGCGCACGCTTCTTTCGATGGCAGCCGATAGAACGTGTAATTTACTTCGACTGAGTCAAAGCGGGTCGCGTAGAAAGAGAGCCACTGCTTTGACGGAAGGTCCTGCGGGAAGAAGCTGCCGCGCCATTCGCGATAGTTCCATCCCGAGGTTCCAATGTAAGCGCGCGCCATCTGATGAACGCGGCTCTGTGAGCCTGCATATCTCGCCACGCATACTTCGTGCCGGTCGCGAAGTTCAGTTCGCAGCGCTTTCCGTCGCTACCGAAAGAGCAGCGGCCGGCGAGGGTCCGGGTAGCGGAAGGATGTTCCCCTTCGCGTCGGTTTCGTGATCGATGTGCAGCGCGATCCGCATCGTGCGATGGTAGCCGCCGGCGAGCGGCCGAATCACCGTGATGTAAGTCGTATCACCCGGCTTGAGATGGCCGAGCGCGTGAAGAATTTCTTCCTTGGTGCGCACGCGCTCATCGTCCACCGCGACAATCAGATCGCCGTCGGTGCCAAGCGCCCCCGAATTTCGCAGCAGAGGGAACGTCATCAGAGCGACTGGACCCAACAGCAGACTACCGAGTGCTTGCAGGTCGCCCGAGGGTGTACTGCCGGTCCGGCCAATCAGGCCCGCGCGCGCGGCCGGACTGTTGGGGTAGACGCTCACAACTTCGAATCCTCGTTCTTCCATCCCGAGATAGCACTGGGTCGTATACTCGAGATCGATTCCTAAATACGGCCGATGACTGTCTTCAGGGTCGTGCGGATGGAAATTGCGATTGAGCCGCGCGATTTCGTCCTCACGCGACTGTCGAAACGCGGGCTGGTCGGCGGTCTCGTGCTTGTCGGATGCGGGAACCTTCGCGGATGGTTGTGGCGCGACCTCCAAGGTCGTCGACTCGCCCGGCTGTCGCGCCGGCATGCTAGCGCTCGTCCCGGCACTCGGTTGTCCCCCGGGCAAGTGCAGATTCCCAGCGTCGTTGGTTTGCGCTGCTATCGACGGCGAGGCGTGGTCATTGGAAGAGTCGGCGGCAAGCGATGCGCAGGAAGCGACCAGGACGACTAGCAGCGGCCAGCCGATGAGGAAGCTCGGACTTCGCATGACCGATCACCTCGATTTGGTTTTCGCGCGGTCCTGATACTAAGTCCGATTCTTGCGAGGCTCAAGAGAGAAAATTACGTTGCTGCGGGCGAGCACCGTAGCCGAGGAACAACCGCTAATGAAATCGGGACTAGTGCGTGAAGCTGTCGGCCGGCGCCGCGTTCGCAATCGGCTCACCGACCGCGCCGACTCGCACCGCTATTTTGATGGTCTTGTGCGGCGCGCGATCGTCGGACCCGTCGGGCCTGATGACGGTCAGGTACATCGTGTCGCCCGGCTTCAGCCGCGACATCGCGTTTTCCAGATCGCTCTGGTCGCGCACGCGCTTGTCGTCAACCGCGACAATCAGGTCTCCGCCTTGCCCCATCGCGCCCGTAGTCGACAGCGCTTTGGTGGCCAGGATCGAACCACCGGGCAGGATTCCAGTAAGCGTCGCGACGGCCGCACCGACCGCCGTCATCCCGGATCGCGCCTGCAAGCCGGCCTGCGCCGCAGGACTGTTGGGATCGATGGTCAACACCTCGAGCCCATGCTCCTCACCGCCCTGGTAGCACTTCGTCACGTACTGCACGGTGATACCGAGGTAAGGACGCGCATGCGGACGGCTGCTATCGAGGTTGCCGTTGACGTTGCTTTCAGAGTCGCCAGTGCCGTTCTCGGTACCGGGGCGAAAGTTGGGATCGATCGAGGAAGTATCCTCACCCGGATTGAAATTCCGGTCGCTGGGAATTTCCTGGGCAGTGGGCTTGGGCGCGACCAAACCGGGCTGCGGCGCTATCTCGAGCGTCGTGTCGTCGCTCCCACCGCCCTGCCCCGCAATTCCGTGCGTGGTGGAATCGGATCCGCCTTGCGAGCCGTTTTGCGAGTCCTGGTTCTGTGCGATCGCAAACTGAGAGAGCGCGAACAGCGCGGTCGCCGCCACTCCCACGGTGAGTATCTTTTGCAGCTTCATTTTGTTGCGACCCGACGATCGGGGAATCCTGCAAATATAGGCTCGCCGCGCGATCTCCTCAAGCCGGACGATTTTCCTTGAAGCTGGCGCGAACCCATGCAAATGTTTTCGAGACGCTCATGCGAATAATATCGACAGTCGCGCTACAACCCGCTCAGCGCACCACAATCCTGAACGCGGTGCCGGGCGCAGATCTGGCCGATCGTCAGTGCCGAACGGGCGAAGACGTAAGCGAGTTGGTCGGCGCGGGATGCGACGTGCTGCTCACATTTCGCGTCCCCAACGAGATCGTGAATCGTGCGAGCGT
The DNA here is from genome assembly GCA_963850125.1 of uncultured delta proteobacterium. Taxonomy (GTDB): domain Bacteria; phylum Desulfobacterota; class Binatia; order Binatales; family Binataceae; genus Binatus. The sequence continues at coordinate 233,207 of CAWKKB010000013.1, forward strand.
CAAATGGATTCAACTTCTCAGCGCCGGCGCCGATCACGTCCTGAACGGCCCACTCAAAGAAAGCAGGATTCCTGTGACAACGGCGAGTGGAATTCATGCGACACCGATCGCGGAATACACGCTCGGGTCGATGCTCGCGTATGCGCACCGTATTCATCTCGCGATTCGGGCGCAGGTGCGGCACGAGTGGTTGCGTTCCGGTGCTTTCATGGCGAGCGTCGACGACATCCGCGGACAGACCCTTGGCATCATCGGCTACGGATCGATCGGCAGGGAAACTGCCCGCCTGGGGGCCGCATTTGGAATGAAAGTGTTTGCGCTAAAGCGCAACCCGTCGGATCGCGTCGACAACGGATGGTGTCCGGCGGGGCTCGGCGATCCGGAAGGCAAGATTCCCGCGCGCTACTTCGGCCCCGACGAGCGCGAAGCAATCCTGCGCGAATCCGACTACATCTCCGTCACGCTCCCGCTAACTGAGCATACGCGCAAATTCATTGGTGAAAAGGAATTCGCCGCGATGAAGCCGGGCGCATATCTCGTGAACATCGGGCGCGGCGAAGTGATCGACGAGCGCGCGATGGCCACGGCGCTGTCCGCGCAGAAGATTGGCGGCGCAGGCCTAGACGTCTTCGAGCATGAGCCGCTGGAAGCCGGCAGCCCGCTATGGGATCTCGAAAATGTGATCCTGACGCCGCACATGTCAGGCGCCAATCGCAGCTACATGGACAAAGCCTGCGAACTGTTCGCGGACAATCTAAAGAGGTTCGCCGCAAACCGCCCACTGCTGAACCTCGTCGATCCAAGCCTCGGCTACTGATTCTTAAAATTGGGTGCAGGGGTCACCCCTGCCCAAGGAAGCGTGAAACCCACGGCGGGTTTCATTAAAAGATCAAGACGTTCCACTCCCTCCAGCTTGCAACGCTGCGAGGAATCGTTCTTTCAATCCATCGAAGGGCCCATTCGACATAAACAGCGCGACGTCGCCATCGCGCGCGTCGGCAAGCATCCGCTCGAGAATCTCGTCGTTCGAGGCACATGCCGTCGCATCAGGCCCGCGCGCACTGATCGCACTCGCGAGCGCGGCGGTTTCCAGCCGCTCACCCGGCGCGATCGGATCGTTCTCCTTGAAATAGACCGGGCCGAGATAGACGCGCGACGCTTTATCGAACGCGGCAGCGAACGCATCTTGAAAAACATTGCGCCGGGCAGTGTTCGAACGCGGCTCGAACGCGGCGAGTATCCTGCGCCCGGGGAAGCGTTCCGCGATCGCCTCGAGCGTCACGCCGATTGCGGTCGGATGGTGCGCGAAGTCGTCGACCACCGTCACTCCAGCGGCTTCTCCAATCACTTGCTGCCGGCGCACCACGCCTTTGAAGGTGCGCAGTCCCCCGGCAATCTCCTCGCCAGAAACGCCGAACGCGTCCAGCAGTACGTAGACGCCGAGCGCGTTGGCGACGTTCATTCGGCCGCCAATCGGAAGATGGATTGAATCGTGGACTCGATCGCCGTCGCGCGTTACCGAAAATCTCGCGCCATCAGCACCCACCTTGATTTCCGCCGCGCGATATTCGCCCTCGCGCAGCCCGTAGGTCAGCCGCCGCGACCGCGCTCCCGCGCTGACTTCGAGCGCATGTGGAAAATCGGCGCATACGGTGAGCACGCGCGTCGCGTCCATCTGGTCGACGAGCGCGCGGAAACTCGATTTCACATGATCGAGATCGCGATAGATGTCGGCGTGATCGAATTCCACCGCGGTGATGATCGCGCCGCTTGCTCGATAGTGCAGAAACTTCGGGCCCTTGTCGAAAAAAGCGGTATCGTACTCGTCGCCCTCGATCACAAAATCCTCGCCGCCGCCGAGCCGGTAGTTTGATCCGAAATCGCTGGCGACTCCTCCCACCAGCATCGAAGGGTCGCGTCCCGCCGCTTCGAGCACGTGCGCCATCATCGCGGTCGAAGTGGTCTTCCCATGCGTCCCCGCGATCATCAGGACGCGCCGGTCTTTCAGAAAAAAATGCCACAGCGCCTCCGGCATCGAGAGATACGGTATCGGCGAGGCGAGCAGCGCCAGGGCCTCGGGATTCGTCGGCACGATTACGTTGCCTACAACAGCCAGATCGGGCGCGGGCGACAAGTTCGCGGGCGAAAATCCGGTCATCAATCCGACGCGCGAATTTTTGAGGAGCGACAAGGTTGGCTCGTAGAGCTGATTGTCGGAGCCGGTGACGGAAAATCCGCGCTCCACCAGCATCCCGGCCAGCGCCGCCATCGCGGTGCCGCCCACTCCGACCAGATGCACGCGGGTGACGGACGCTGGAATGCGCGCGAGGCGCGCTGCGCTGTTGGAATCAGCCACCGTTGAGCGCATCCATGATTAGATCGTGAATCTTCGGCCGGAAGTCGCGAATCTTTTGGTTGTCGCGCCGCGGATGAACCCGGTTGGTCAGCATCGAGATCGCAACTTCGCTCTCCGGCTCGATCCAGATCGATGTTCCAGTGAATCCTAAATGGCCCACTGCGCCAGATGAGAAACGATGTCCCGAGCTGGAATGCTCCGGCGACGGCGTGTCCCATCCGAGCGCCCAAGTCGAGCCGGGCACGGTCGCATCGCGGGTCCAGAACTCGCGAATAATTTTTTTCGGCACGAAATCCGAACGTCCCGCGTAACACGCCATCAGCTCGCGCGCGATACGATCGACCTCGCGCACCGGAGCGAATAACCCCGCGTGACCGGATACTCCACCCATCGCGAACGCATTCTCGTCGTCGACCTCGCCGACCAGCAGGCGTTTGCGCGAAGGACATATTTCGGTCGGCGCGAACATGTCGGGAACCGGCTCCAGGCGCCGCGAGCGGACCTGCGAGATATCTATATAATCAGTTGCGCGCAGGCCCAGCGGCCGGAAAATTTTATCGCGGCAGTATCGATTGAGCGCGACGCTCGAGAGTTTTTCGATGGTCTCGCCAAGCAGGATAAATCCGAGATCCGAGTAGATGGTTTTGGTTTTGGGCGAGGCTTCGGGTTTTTCGCGATGTATCTCTTCGTACGCGAACTCTTTGGCGCCGTAACTTGCCATGAAGTTGACGCGTCCGCCCTTCTCGATTTCCGCGATCCGCTGGTAGAACGGACGCCACGCCGTAAGACCCGAGCAATGCGCCAGCAGATGGCGAAACGTGATGACGGTCTTGCCGTGCACGCCGAAGTTCGGAAAAAAGCGCGTCACGCGATCGTCGAGACGAAACTTGCCGTCGCGTGCGAGGATCATGAGAGCGACGGTCGTCGCAATCGCCTTGGTGAGCGACGAAAGATCGTAGACGGTTTCAAGTTTGGCCGGCGATCGGCCCGGTTCGATCGACCTGAAGCCGAACGCACCCTCGAACGCAACATCCACGCCGCGCCGCACGACCACCGTGGCGCCAGGAATCACCCGCTGCTCGACCGCGTCTTTGAAAGCCTGCTCGACCTCACTCCATCCCAAAGCCCATCCTCCACAACTGCCGTTACCGCGTAACGGCCGGCTCGCCAAAAATGATCCGGCGCGCGGCGGAATCGATTCGCGCCGTCACGCCGAACGGAATCGTAAAATTCTCGGTGCCATGCCCCGCTTCGATGCCGTACAGCACCGGGCATCCGAGGCCCGCGGTCTGCTCGGCGGCGAAGCGCGCTATCAACTGCGTCTCCTGCTCGTACCCGTCAATCGCGCGAATCGCACCGAACACGATTCCCGCGACCCGGCCGAGCGCACCCGATTGACGCAACTGCACGAGCATCCGGTCCACCCGGTACGCCTTCTCGCCGGTGTCCTCGAGAAACAGGATTCGTCCGTCGAAGCGCGGCTCGAATGGCGTACCGATCATCGCGACCAGCACCGACAGGCATCCGCCGATCACTTCGCCTTGCGCGTTTCCCGGATGCATCGTCTCGCGCGCCTCGAGCTCGAAGCTGTCGATCTTCCCACTGAGCAACCCCTGCAAGTGTTCGAGTGCGCGCGGACTCAGGCCTCGCGCAAAATCCATCGCGACCATCGGCCCGTGGAACGACACCAAACTGGCAAAATCCAGCAAGGCATTGAGCAGGAAGGTTGCGTCAGAAAAGCCGACGAAGATCTTGGGCGCGCGAGCAATCGCCTTGAAGTCGAGGATTGGCAGCAGCCGTCCGCATCCGTAACCGCCGCGCGCGGAAAAAATCGCCTTGACCTCGGGGTCCGCGAAATATTCCTGCAGCTCGCTCGCGCGCTCGCGATCTTCACCCGCCAAGATTCCCGAACGCGCGAGCACGCGCTCCGAGACTTTGACCCGAAAGCCCATCGAGGCAAGCGCGTTGACGCCGCGCTCGAGATGCGCCAGTTCGATCGCGGCGGCAGATGCGACGACGGCAACTGTGTCGCCCGGTTTGAGCGCGTTGGGTTTGGTCGGTTTGTATTTCACGGAATCATGCTATCTCGCCCCGCATCCTACCAGATGGAACGAGCCAACGCCCGTCAGGTGCGCGAATCGCTGCCTGATTTTGGATTCAGTCGGCGACCGCAGGCGCGGCATGCTCTTCCATCCCGGTTAGCGAGCCGACTTCGGAGAAACCGAGCAGCGCCGCCGTTACCCACAAACCTGCAGCGCCGATTGCAATCGTCGGACGCAGCCCGATTACACCGCCCACGAGTCCCGCGACCAGCTGTCCGGCAAGCACGCTGGCGAGGCGGACGAAGCGCAGGCTCGCGTTGACGCGACCGAGCATCGGCTTGGGCGTGATCGTCTGGATCAGGCTGACGGCGTTGATGAAATACACGGTCGCGGCGCTGTCACCGATTAGCTGCTGCGCGACCAGCAGCCCGACCGATACGGGGCCACTGCCCCGCGCGATCGGCAGCAGCATGTATGCGACGCCCTCGATCGCGAGCCCCGCCACCATCGCCTTTCCGGTGCCGAGCGCGTCGGCGGTCCTGCGGGCGGCTAATGCGCCGAACAGCGAGCTCGCGCCGCCGACCGCGAAGATCACGCCGAGTAAGCCCGGCCTGAAGCCGAGCGCGTTGACGACGTACAGCATGTAGAGCGTCGCGACCAGGCTGTTCGCGAAGCCGCCCACGATCACGTTGACTCCGAATGCGCGTAGACGACCGTCGGTGAAGATCAGGCGTGCGCCGTCGGCGATCTCGCGAGCAACGGTCGCATCGCGGGCGCGTGGCGCGGGTGCGGGTTCATGCTTTCGTATCAGCGCAATCGCCAAGGCCGACGCGAGAAACGAAATCGCATCAATCAGAATCGCAAATGGCGCCGTCAACCACTCGACGAGCCAGCCGGAGAGCGCGAAGCCGCCCGCTTCGGCGACTCCAGCGCTGGCGGTGAGCTTGCTGTTCGCGTCCAGGAGATCTTCGCGCTCGACGAGCGTCGGCAAGTAGGATCGATAGGCGACGTCAAAGAAAAGATCGAGCGCCGAGTACGCGAGCATTACCGCGCAGAGCTGCACCATCGTGAGCTTCGAGAACATCGCGGCAATCGGGATCGTGCCCAATACGATGAAGCGGCCGATGTCGGTACCAATAAGAAGCGGGCGGCGGCGCATGCGATCGACCAGCACGCCCGCGAACAAGCCAAGCACGAGAGTCGGCACAATTCCGGCGGCGGCGAGGATGCCCATCTGAAATGGAGTCGCCTTCAGCGCAATCACGGCGGCAAAGCTGATCGCAACGTCACCCATTCGCGTGCCGAAAAGAGAGACAGTCTCCCCCGTCCACAGCTTCATGAAGTCGGCGTGGCGAAAGAGCGCGCTCCGGCGGCGAGCGCCGGCCCGTTTTGATTCGTTGTCGTTTTCGATCGGTTGCATTTCAAGTCCCACGCGCGGACATCCGCGCAAAAAGAAAAAGCCCCGGGCTTCGACGCCCGAGGCTCTTTCAAGCCAGCTCTCGAAGTATCCCTCACCCAGCAGGTAGACGTTTGATATGGATGATGAGGGTGACTTTCACGGGATCCTCCGACCTTTGGCTCGTCGCGAGAGTAATCACGAGGCGGGTGTAGGTCAAGAAACCGGATCAGTCGAACTTGAGAACAATTTTGCCGAAGTGCTCGCTCGATTGCATCATGCGATGCGCCGTCGGCGCATCGGCGGCCGGGATCACCTTGTAGATTGGCGGACGCAGCCGGCCCGCCTCGAGCGCCGCGCCGAACTGCTCGACGAACGCCGTTACGATCTGCGCTTTCTCGGCGGCCGGGCGGTTGCGCAAAGTCGAGCCGAATATCTTCAGGTGGCGACGGAGGACCGCGGCCAGGTCGAGCTCAGCGCGCGTCCCGTTCATCAAGCCGATCAGCACCAGCCGCCCGCCTTGCGCGAGCGACTCGGTATTTCCCGCTAGGTAGGCGCCGCCGATACTGTCCAGGATGACGTCCACGCCGCGCTCTTCTGTCGCGGCCTTCACCGCCGGCGCAAACGGCCCGCGCTTGTAGTTGATCGCAACATCGGCGCCCAACTTGCGGCATTGATCGCATTTCTCATCCGAGCCCGCCGTCACGATCACTCGAACTCCGGCTTCTTTGAGCAACAGAATCGAGGCGGTGCCGACCCCGCTGCCGCCGCCATGAACCAGCCCGCTCTCGCCACGCTTTATTCCGGCCAGCATGAAGAAATTCAAGAACACGGTCAGAAATACTTCGGGGATTCCTGCTGCTTCCTCGTAGCTCAGCGCCGCGGGAATTTTCATCGCGCAACCGTAATACGCAGCGGCCTTCTCCGCGTAGCCGCCGCCTGGCAGCAATGCCATCGCGCGATCGCCTACCTTCCATCCCCTGGCAGAAGCACCGACCGCGATGACTTCTCCAGCCACCTCCATCCCGATGATTTCCGATACGCCCGGCGGTGGCGGGTAAAATCCCTGGCGTTGCAGAATATCCGCGCGATTCAGTCCGGCGGCGCGAACGCGAATCAGGATTTCGTCGGGCTTGAGGACAGGGTCGGGAACCTCGGCAAGCTTGAGCGCATTTTCATCGCCCGCTTTTTCGACGATTACGGCTTTCATGAATTCACACTATCTATAGATCATCTTTACCGGTATCTGCTTCCAACCGCTGCCATCGTAGTGAAACTTGCACTGATCGAAGGTCGGCGCGCTGAACTGCGGCACGACGTTGTTTGAAAATCCGTAGCCTTCGAGCGGGTAGCCGACAATATTCGAATCGAACTTGCCGTTGCCGTTCTCGTCGTGAAAGAGCGTAACGGCGTAGTCGCCGGCCGGAAACGGACCATTGAAGACGCACTCGCCCTGGGCGTTTTTAATCGGCGCCGTGACGTGCCTGATGATATGAGAATCGTCGCGCGGGAATCCCGCGGGACCCGACCACAGTGAACATACGAGTTGGCCCTTGTCGTTGCGAAAGCCGGTGACTTCCACCTTGATGCCCGACTGCGCCGCGCTTTGGGCTCGCGATACGCCCGGTAGCGCGACCGCTACAATCAAGAGCGCGAAGGCTGCGAGCTGAGTTTTCACTTTTTCACTCTCATCAAATCGCCGCTCCATACACGAAGAGGGTCCACGAGGACCCTCTCACGCGTCCACTCCACGAACCACGAACGCCGCGTCAGTTGTAGTTGTTAATCACCGTGACACCGACGTTCTGGAACCCGGTCATCTCGTTGAAAATTTTATTTATGCCGTCGAGGCCGACGGTCCCGGTCACCATTGCCTTGGGCGTAACCTTCTTCGCCACGACCATTTGCAGCATCGCGGGATAGTGCGACGCCTGCATCCCGAGCGATCCGATCAACTGCAGTTCCATCGTGACGATCCGATCGATCGGCACCGGAATCTCGCCCTGCTCAGCTGAAGTCGTCAGCCCGATCTGCAGATGACGTCCCTGCTTGCGCAGACTCATGATCGAATTGCGGCAAGTGGCCGCGACTCCGAGCGCATCGACCGAAACGTGCGCGCCGCCTCCGGTAAGATCGGAGATAGCGGTCAGCGGATCGGACTTCTTCGCGTTGATCACGTGCGCCGCACCCATACCCTTGGCGAGTTCGAGCTTGGCCGAATCGAGATCGACGCCGATGACGTTGGCTCCCATGGCGGACGCAATGTTGATCGCCGACAGCCCGATTCCGCCGCATCCGTGAACCACGACCCATTCGCCCGGCTTCACTTGCGCGCGATCGACGATGCCGTGGAACGACGTCATGAAGCGGCAGCCCATCGAGGCCGCCTCGACGAAGTCGATGCTCGTTGGAAGTGTAACCAGGTTCATATCGGCAAACGGCACAGCGACCAGGTGTCCGAATCCGCCGTGATACGAAAAGCCCGGCAGCAACGGAGTGAGGCATACGTTGGATTGCCCATTGCGACAGTACTCGCAGGTGCCGTCGCCCTGGCTGAATGGCACCACGACGCGCTCGCCCTTTTTGAAATTGCGCACGTCCTTGCCGACTTCCTCGACCACGCCGGTGAACTCATGCCCGAGGATCGCTCCCGGCTGCGCTGACAGACCCATCCAGGTCCAGTCGCCCGACCACGCGTGCCAATCCGATCTGCAAATGCCGTTGGCCTCGACGCGAACGATCGCGCTGGTCGGTGCGCATTCGGGATCGGGAACAGTTTTGACGACGAGAGGCTTTTTGGTGGCCTCGAATACCGCTGCTTTCATTTGTTGCCTGGCCTCCTTAAGGACATCGCGATTGGTTTCGATATAGCGCCTTTGCCGGCGAATCGGCAAATTCTGTTTGCATGATCCTTAGAGCAGCCGCGCCACCGTCTTTTCGAATTCAGCCGGCGTTTGCGCGTCGATATCGATCGGATGCAGGTCGACGCCCGCTTCGTCCTGCGCCTTGAGCCGGTCGACCGCCCCTTCGATTCCACCGATATAACCCAACTCCGCTAGCAGCTTGGGCGACAGCGCCGCGGTTCCGGCCTTTGAGCCGCCAGCATCCCACGCCTGCTTGACCTTCTGCACGTCGTCGCCGAAGCCGAAGCGCGTGAGTTGCTCGGAATAGAAAGTTCCCATCCGCGCGGCGTAAAACGCGACGTTGGCCGCATGACCCGCGACCGCACGATCGACGTTGCTGGTCACAGTCACGTGTCCGGGAGCTTTCACGGCGACGTCGCGCGGGTTGCGTCCGACGGCGGCCGCAATCTCGCGGAAATCCGCGATCGCTTTCTTGAGCGAGTTGATCGGGATCATCACCGGCAGCCATCCGTCGGTTTTCTTCGCGGTGAACTCGACGCTCTTCTTGTTGAGCGACGCGATCCAGATTGGAATATGCTTGCGCGGAGTTTCGAAGCGCATCGTGAAGCCGCGCTGCAGCTTGAACAGCTTGCCTTCGAAGTTGAGCGGCGTCTGCGCCATTATCATGTTGATAATCTCGACGTACTCCTTCATCCGGGTCAGCGGCGGATTGAACGGGACGCCGTGAAAATGTTCGATCACCTGCGGGCCGCTGGTGCCGAGCCCAATGATCATGCGGCCGTTGCTCAGCTCGTCGAGCGTACCGAAATGCTGCGCGAGCGCGGCCGGCGTGCGCGAGTAGATATTGACGATCGAGGTCGCGAGCTGAATCTTGCTGGTATGCTCCGCGAGCAGCGTCAGCAGGGTGAACGCGTCGCGGCCCCACGCCTCGGCCACCCAGATCGAATGGATTCCCGCGGCGTCCGCGATTTTCGCTTTTTCGATCGTGCCCTTGAAATCGGGCTTGCCCTGCCAATTCACTCCGACTGCTAATTTGCGCGCCATTGAATTCTCCTTCTACGCGATATCGCGAACTCGTTCGTACCATCGACTGACGTTGCTGAAATCCTTCACTATCGAAAAGTTCGACGGGTTGAGCGCAAGAAAAAACAGCGGATGGTACAGCGACGCGTCCGCCATCGTGAAGCTCTTGCCGAGAAAGAAATCCTTGCCCGCGAGCTGATCGTCGATCATTCGCAGGTGTCCCGCGAGCTGATCCTTCATCGGCGGGTGACGCTCGCGCATCTTCGTCGTCGTCATCCCGATCAGCTTCTCGCGGTTGGCCTTGAGCTTCGCGTCGCCCGCAGCGTCGAGCAGATCGGGAATCGTCAGGAATAAAACCGACATGAAGAAAGTGTTGTCTGCCCACTGATCAAGAATCTCAATCAGTCCGCGCGCATCGTCCGGAATCACGCGATTCGCCGGCACCTTGCGATCGAGCCACCTGATGATGTCCGCCGAGTTGTAGACCACGTCGCCGTCCCATTCGAGCACCGGCACCCGCGTCCACGCACCCTTGGTCACTGCGAGCAAGTTGGTCTTGTCCTCGTAGTGGCAATCGATCGGATTCCACTTGAGGTGCTTGTAGCTGAGCACGCGCCGGACCTTCTCGGAGAACGGCGAGATTGGATACTGGTAAAGGTTTATTTCACCCATTTAGAGCCTTCTGATCTCCAACGCGAACGTCACGTCGTCGCGAATCAAATTCCGAATATGGCATCCGCGCTCGGCGACTTCGACCAGTCGATGAAGCTGATCGTCAGTGGCATCGGATTCAACTTGAAGCTTTACTTTAATTTCTTTCACATGCCCCTTTTCGTTAGCCTGCGCATGTACCGACGATCGACCCAGCTCGATTTTGCGAACGCGCGCGGCCACTCGAAGCGACATCAGCAAACATCCACCCAGCGCGCCCAGGAACGACGAAACCGGATCCGGCGCGGCCGCATCTTCTCCCGACAGCCTCCAGCGCAGCGCTCCATATTTCACTTCGGCGCCAAGCGATTCGCCGATCGCTTCGACCGTGACGTCGCGATGATGATGCATCGTATCCTTCGATGAATCCGTGGTTGGCACTTAAGTAGCGTCGTCCTCCAACGCCCAACCTAGCCGAGACTGAGACTTTTCTACAAACCGTTCGTTCAGGGATTTATTTGGGCCGTTCGATTTATCCGCTACGAAGTATCATTGTAGGAGGTAGTCCGGGAGTAAGGTCATGAAGACACGAGTCATAGCTCTATTCGCCGCGGTCACGTTGATCACCACTCTCGTCACCTGCGCCGTCGCGCACGACATGGCCGATATGGATTCGGGAAGCGACAGCGGCGGCACCGGCGCGATGGGCCAGATGGGCGCGCACATGAAGATGAGCGACCACATGACGATGACCGAATCGCGGCCCATGACGCCGGCGGATACGCAGCGCGGCGATCAGATCATCGCGACGATGCGCGCGAAGCTCACCAAGTATGAGGATTACAAGGTCGCGATCGCCGACGGCTACGTGCCTTATATGGAATCCGTGCCGCAGGACGTCTACCATTTCTCGAATCGTGAGGCGACGGCCGCTGAGTACATGGGCGATTTCGATCTCGCGCGGCCGGGCTCGCTCCTCTACGAGAAGAAAACTTTCGGCGGATACAAGTTGGTCGGTGCGATGTACGACGCGCCGGCCGGTGACACTCCCGAGCAACTCGACGCGCTGATCCCGCTTAGCCTTTCCCACTGGCACGCGCACACCAACATCTGCTTGCCGAAGGGCGTGACCGAGGCCGATGTGATGAATGGCAACGTGTCAGCCAGGATGCGTCCGGATATTTCCTCGGCAGCCCGGGCTCCGGAGGAGTTTGGTCGCGGCACCGGCTCGGGCGACTCGGCGCGGTTGCGGGTAGGATACCTCGCCGATCCGCGCTTCGGCTTCACCGGCACGATTTCAAATCAGGCCGACTGCGAGGCGGCGGGCGGGAATTTTCACAAGCAGATTTTCGGGTGGATGATTCACGTCTACCCGTTCACGAGCGACGATCTGAAGGTTGCGTTCAGCCTCGAAGTGCCGTGACAGACGCCGTCCGCTAGTCCGCCGCCATGATTTTGTAAGCGCAGCGGCGCGCGCCCGCCAGGATATGATCGGTGCGCTCGACCTGCGCCTTGTCGCCAAGCACCTCGCGGAACAGTGACAGCTCCTCGCGGCATAAGCCTTGGCACGTCGATGCCGCCGCGCAAATCGGGCAATGATTCTCCGCCAACAGCATCGAGCCATCGGGCATCCGCGAGCATTCGGCCATGTAACCCTGCTCGCGACGAATCTCGGCCAACGCCTGCGCGCGCTTTGCGATCGAAGTCCCGGCCGGGCGAAGCCGCACTCGATACTCTTCGACTTGACGCTTCGTTCTCTCGCGCAGCAGTTTGTCCATTCCGGCTTCGCCGAACGCCGCGCGCACCGCAGCGATGATTTCGACCGTCAGGTCGCCGTGGGTGTTGGGAAAGCGATCAGCCGCGGCGCTGGTCAGTCTCCACACGCGCGCCGGCCGTCCGACCTTGCGCCGTTCATCGGTGAATTCGACGAGGCCTTCCACTTTGAGGCGATACAAATGTTGCCGCACCGCCATCGCGGTGACTGCCAGGCGTCGCGCGACTTGCGCCGCGGTTTGCGGCCCGCGAGTCTTGAGCTGGAACAGGACGCCTTCCTCGGCGCGCGCATCGTGCTGCATGACATTCAGATGGTACCGGCCCCGAGTTATTAGTCAAGTTAGAGCTTGACTTAGTTAGTAAAGCGAGTACTTTACCAATTAGTCGAACGCGAAGGAGGACGCATCGATGAGCACGCAATCGATCGAACCCGCCAACCGCACTTTCGTTCGCGCCGCATCGCTCGACGCCATTCCGCAAGGAAGCCGCATGACCGTCAATCTCAACGGTCATGTGATCGCGCTTTTCCACACGCCCGAGGGAATTTTCGCCGTGGACAATCGATGCCCCCACATGGGCTTCCCTCTGGATCGCGGCACCATCAAGGATTGCATCCTCACCTGCCACTGGCATCACGCGCGCTTCGATCTGCACAGCGGCGGCGCGTTCGATCCGTGGGCGGACGACGTGCGCGCATTCCCGGTCAAGGTCGAAGGCGGCGACATCTGGATCGATCTCGCGCCGCGCGGCGACTCACACCGGCATCGCGTCGAGCGCCTGCGCGACGGCATCGAGCGCAACCTTTCGCTTGTGATCGGCAAGTCCGTGATCGCGATGCTCGACGACACCGGCGACGCGCGCGAGCCGTTTCGCATCGGACTCGAATTCGGAACGCACTATCGGCGCGACGGCTGGGGCGCCGGCCTGACAACTCTCACTTGCATGATGAACCTGCTGCCGCATCTGCGCGCCGAGGATCGCGCGCGCGCCATGTTCCACGGGCTGTGCTCGGTGGCCAACGACTCGGACGGCCATCCGCCACGGTTCGAGATGCGTCCGCTGCCGGGCGGCGGCGCGAGCATCGCGGAGATCAAGCGATGGCTCCGCAGGTTCGTCGAGGTACGCGACACCGAAGGCGCCGAGCGATGCATAGTGTCTGCGGTGCGTACGGGAGCCGCGCCGCGCGAGGTCGCCGACATGATGTTCGCCGCGGCGACCGACCACCGCTATCTCGACGGCGGTCACACGCTCGATTTCACGAACAAGGCGTTCGAGGCGCTCGATCACGCGGGATGGGACCTCGCCGAGCCCGTGCTCGCCAGTCTCGCGCGCGGCTACGCGACCGGCGATCGAATGGAAGAATCCAACTCGTGGCGCAATCCGGTGGACCTCGTCACGATTCTCGAAACCGCATTTGAAGCGATTCCCAACGCTCTCGATCACGGTCAGCGGGCTCGGGCCTCCTGGAGCGGTCGCGACGTACTGGTAGCTGTAGTCCTCGGCGACGATCCGACTGCCATCGTCGACGCGATGATCGCCGCGTTGCGCGAAGGAGGTGCGCCCGCGGATCTCGCTGGCACCGTGGCGTATGCTGCGTCGCTTCGGATCGCGCGCTTCCCGACCAGCAACGAGTTCGGCGACTGGGATACCGCCCATCACAGCTATACCTTTGCCAACGCCGTTCATCAGTCGGTTCGCCGCGTCGGATCGGCGGAATTGGTGCGTGGAATTTTCGACGCTGCGATGACTGTCTACCTCGATCGATTTCTCAACGTTCCGGCCGCCAGGCTGCCTGAGACGAACGGCAATGGAAGAAGCGCGGCAGACAGGCTCGCGGATTTGCCGGGTCTGCTCGATCGGCAGCAGCAGGTGAATCAGGCCGGCACACTCGTCGCTGAATACCTGGCCGCTGGCGGAGACGCCGACGCGTTACTCGCGGCGCTCGGCAACACCTTGCTGCGCGAGGATCGCGACTTCCACACAATCCAGGATGTCGAAGCCGCTTTCCGTCAGTACTCGATCCTGAAAGGAACTCCCGACGCTGCGCACGTGCTGATCGCAACGTCACGATACCTGGCGGCGCACGCTCCAACCGTTCGTGCGCAAGCACAGACCTATCAGATAGCGCTGCGGTTAAATCGCGGCGAGCACGTCTTCGACGAAACCTGACGGCAGGCGAAAGGTGAAACAATGAATCCCGACGACTATTACGCCCTCGATGAAACGCTCGAGATCATGGCGCCGATAGGCCCGGACCTGAGCAACGGTTTCTCCAATCATGCGCCGATGGCGATCGAAGCGATGTGCGCGATGCGACGTGGCGACGCGGTGATACCGTGGTTCGAGCGGTATCGAGATTCGCTCGCGCCGCGTCGTGCACGAGTCGCGCGTCTGACGGATGACAATTGGCGCGCAGCAATCGGGGATCTACGCCGCACCGAGGATTGGTTCGAGTTCTTTCGCAACGAGCTGGAAGAGCGGCCATGGCCCGAAGTGCTGGACGCCTGGGCCGCGCGGCTCGCGCCGGGTCTGATGGCGGCCGCGACGCACGGCGTTATTCGCACCGGTCACGCGACTCGCGCGCTGGCTGTCGAGCAGACGCCCGCGCGCCGGCGCGAACTGGCCGACGGACTCGCGTACTGGGCCGCCGATTACATGCCGCTTCCAGCTGAGCGCCATAGCCCTGTTCGAGCGATGCCGTCACAGGCGATCGCCCGGGTGCAGATGATTCCGCCTGAAATGCGCCTGGGCAACTTCGGCGCGTTCACCGACGCGCTCTCACAACTCGATTCCTTTCCACCGTTCAAGGATACGCTTGACGCGGTCAATCCCTCCGGCGACGCGTCCGCCTTCCTCTCCGATCTGACTGCGACCTTTGCGCGCGTCTTTCTGGCCAACGCTCGCGACACTTATACGACCGTCGCGTTCGTTCACGCCGTGACTGGCCCCTCTGCACTGCGACCTATCCTCCCATACCTGCGCGATACAACTGTGCGCGAGGCGCTTGCATACGGATGGCAAACGGCTGCCGCGATGTATGCGACCTTCGGCACGAACGCAGACCTATCGCGCTCCGGTGAGACCAAGTTCGGCGATAAGGATGAACTGATCGGTCGTGCGATCGCGTGCGGTGACGAGCACGCGATCAAATTCACCGAGGTTTGTTTACGCGAGCACGGGCTCAAACCTGATCCGGCCTTTCTCGCGGCCGCCGATCACGCGATTCAAATGCTGAGCGCTACTTAACGCCGGAGTAAACGGCGAAGATCAGATTCTTGTATGCGCAGTCGATGTCGCGAAACCCCGCCGCGCGCATCCATTCGAGTTGATCCTCGAGGGTAGCCGCGCGATCGAACTTCATCCGCTCCAGCGCGGCCGTCAGATCGCGATCGTCCAGGCCCAGTTCGCGCACTCGCGTGACCCATCGCTCGTGATGGAACTTATGCCGCTCGGGAGTGGCGCAGCGAAACTGCTCGGCGTTAACGAACACTCCGCCATCGTTGAGCGCGCGGTAGATTCGATCGAACAGCGAGCGTTTTTGCTCGTCGCTCAGGTGATGTATCGACAGCGCCGAAACAATCGCGTCGTACTTCTCCCGGATCGGACCATCTCCGTAGTCTGAAACCTCGAAGCGGAAGCGCTCGCCCGCCATTTCGAAGCGCGCGCGGGCACGCTCGAGCATCTCGTTCGAGATGTCGACCATCGTGATTCGCGCATTCGGGAAACTGTACGCGATGAACGCCGCCATCAGCCCAGTGCCGGCGCCAAGGTCGAGAACCTTGAGCGTGCTTTCGCGCGGGAACCGGATTAGATCGATCGCCGCGCGATAGAAGTCGTCGAATCCGGGCACCAGGCGGCGTCGCGTGCGGTCATAGTCTTCCGCCGCAAGATCGAACGCATGCTCCACTGAATTCGCCATCTGAAGATTGTGCGGGCGCTACGGTCGTGAATCAACCGCACACTTAAGACGCGGATCGATTCGGTCGTACTTCTATTTGCCGAGCTTCGTCATTCCTTTCTTTCTGCGGTCGGCCCACCGCTTCTTCATGAGCTCTGACAGCCGCTTGCGACCTTCCTTGCTGATACCGCCGCGCCGTCTTCCCTTCGGAGCGGTCGCCTTAGGACCAGGCTTGCGACCTCTCCGCTTGACGGTAGCTGTGGATGCTGCGCCTGCCAAGGCAGCGATCGCCCTGACAAGCCGGTCTCTTTCCTTCTTCAAGTCGGCAACAATCTTATCTATTTCCAATTGAGTACTCCTCTAGGTTCCCCATCAGGTCCCCGCCTCCCGTAGTTAGAAGATAGCTCACAACAATTATAATTGCTGGAGTTTCTAGGAATTGCAATTTGTGCGAGCTAGGTTGCGGCAGCCCCCGGATAGACCTCTAGGTTCCATCTCGGAGGCCTTGTCCTAGGAGAACGCTATGAGCTGGCGCGTCCGCTGCGCAGTAGCTTGCCTGGTAATGAGCCGTCTGCTGCGACCTGGTCCTTGTTCTCGCGCCTTATGACTGTTCCATTGACAATTACCGCGTCAATTCCTTCCGCGTCGGCAACCAGCCGATCCTGATTTGCCGGAAGATCATACACGCGGCGTAGTTTACTCGCGCCGACCTTGTCAGGATCGAAAATCGTGACGTCGGCTGCCAGCCCTGGAAGTAGTCGTCCTCGATCGGTGATGCCGAATACTTCCGCGGGTCGAGCGCTAAGCATCCAGATTGCGCGTTCCATCGGGATGGCGCCCTTCTCACGTACCCAACGTCCGAGCATGTAGGTCGGGAAGCATGCGTCGCATAGCTGGCTGGCATGCGCACCGGCGTCGGACAGGCCCAGCACCGTATGCCGCCCCGCGAGCAGTTCTGCGACTTCATCTTCGACGTTGTTGAGGATCGACATCCTGAAGCGCGCTTCGAGATTCGAGGCCAGCGCGAGATCCAGCGCAAGGTCAATTGGATCGACGCCTCGCTCGCGCGCCACTTCATTCAGATTGCGCTCCTCGAGCGTGGAATCGGATGGCGAGAACGAAGTGACCGTGCGATCCCATCGGTTGGCGAACGCGCCGCGCGAGCCCTCGCCCGCTTTGGACTTGAACGCACGCCGGAATTCCGGGTCGGCGTAGATTTTCTTCTTGCCTTCGAAGTCGGCCGCCGAGACCGGCGCGAACACACTCATGCTTTCGAAAATAAAGGGCGCCTTGAACTGGAATTCGAAGTTGAGCGGACGGCAGGTGACCTGCGGAATTATGCTGAGACCTTCGTCGCACAGTTTCTGCGAGGCCTCGAGCGGCCCGCGATGTCCACCGGGACCGTTCATACCAGCTAGCAGTGCGGTATAGGTAATCGGGCGATGGATCTCGCGCGCGATTTCCGCGAACTCGCGCAGGAACAGCTCACGACCGATAGTCGCCTGCATGATCCCGTGACCCGCCTCGCCCATCGCCGACGCGAGCGCTCTTATCTCATCGAAGTCCGACATGCGACTCGGCACCGGCTTGCCGCTGTATCCAACGTGGGTCGGTGACTTCGACGTCGCGAAACCGATCGCGCCGGCGTCGAGCGCGCGGCGCACCAGCACCTTCATAGCCGCGACTTCGTCCGCGGTGGCGGGACGCTCGGTCGCTTCCTCGCCCATCACGTAGAGTCTTATCGGCGTGTGTCCCACCAGGGCGCCCAGGTTGATCGCGGTGCCGCGCCGCTCGATGGTATCCATGTAATCTTCGAAGCTTTCGAACGGCCATTCGTAGCCGAGACCGGTTTCGAGCGCCTTCAGGCTCATCCCTTCGACGTTTTCGAGCGTGCGCATGATAAGCCCGCGATGCTCGGGACGCGTCGGCGCCACGCCGAAACCGCAGTTCCCCATCACGACGGTTGTCACGCCGTGCCACGGCGAGATCGTCATCATTCGATCCCACATCACCTGCGCGTCGTAGTGCGTGTGAATATCGACGAACCCCGGCGCGACAACCTTGCCTTTCGCCTCGATCGTCGTGGCAGTTTTGCCCTTCGCCTCGCCGACCGCGACAATCTTGCCGTCCTTGATTGCCACGTCGCCGGCACGTCCGGGCGCGCCAGTGCCGTCGTAAATCGTGCCACCTGTAATCTTTAGATCGTAGTCCATCGGCGTGTTCCTCGTTTTGCCATCTATATCGCGCCCGCTTCGCCGCGGTTCAGACCGATCGGTATGTTGTCGCCGCGTTGTAAATCCCGCGATGCTCTAGTAATAGAAATCGTAGTAGTTTTCACATAAAAACCCGGTCAGGATTTCGCGCCGCAGCGAAGCCAATCGAGGGACATACGATGCAAAAGCCAATCATCTCTGCAGACTCCCACATAACCGAGCCGCCCAATACTTACATCGATCGGATCGACCACAAGTATAAGGATACCGCTCCGCACATGATCCATGACGAGAAGCTGGGCGATGTGTTCATCGTCAAGGACTTCCCGCGGCCGATCAACGTCGCGCTCGCGGCAGCTGCGGGCAAGGACGCGAGCGAACTGAGGACGACGGGCGCCAAGTTCGACGAGTTGCATAAGGGCGGATGGGATCCCAACGCGCGCATGGCGGATCAGGATCGCGACGGCGTCGCCGCCGAAGTGATCTACCCGACGGTCGGCATGATCCTCTGCAACCATCGCGACTTCGACTACAAGAAAGCATGCTTCGATGCTTACAACCTCTGGATAAGTGAGTACTGCGCGGCGCATCCCGAGCGTTTGATAGGAACCGGGCAGACTGCGATGCGCTCGGTCGAGGAGGGCATCTCGGACCTGCGCAAGATGAAAGAGCTCGGACTCAAGGGCGTCATGATGCCCGGTAATCCCGCGCTCGAGGACTACGACAGTCCTATCTATGCGCCCTTCTATGAGGCCGCGATCGATCTCGAGATGCCGCTGAGCTTTCACATCCTGACCAGCACCAGCGACAACTTCCAGACCCGCGGGCCCAAGCTCAATAGCTTCCTGTCGATCATCCGCGGATGCCAGGACATCATCGGCACGTTCATTCTCGGCGGAGTTTTTGAGCGCCATCCGAAGTTGAAACTGGTATGCGTTGAGGCCGACGCCGGATGGGTGCCGCACTACATGTATCGGATGGATCACGCCTACGACCGCCATCGCTACTGGCTGACGGCCGGCACCCTCAGCAAGATGCCGAGTGCGTATTTCCGCGAGAACGTTTACACGACATTCCAGGACGACTACGTAGCATTCCAGGTGCGCGATCTTTGCAACATCAAGCGCCTAATGTGGGCCAGTGACTTCCCGCATAGCGACTCGACCTGGCCGTGGTCGCAGGACGTCATCAGCAAGCACACTGTCGGGATGACCGCGGACGAGAAGAACCTGGTGCTGCATGACAACGTCGCGGATCTGTATCATCTGAGCATCTAGCGGATATTCGACTTCACGCGACGGATTTTGCCCGGTCGAGGCGACTAACCGATGAGGTTAGCCTTCGAACGGGCAACGGTCTGTCATCTGTGGGCGGCACACAACTACCGACTGAGAAAACGCCGGGCGCATCCGGGCGGAGAATTCCGCGTGTGAATGCTCCCGATCCTCCGCAAACTTCGGAAGCCGATCTGATTGCGGGCCTCAAGGCGGGCGACGAGGACGCGGCGCACGAATTCTTCGATCGCTACGCCGCGCGCATCCGTCGCTTCATCGCCAATTCGCTGGGCCGCGAGGCAGCCGAGGCCGACGACGTGCTCCAGGAGACCTTCATCGCGCTAGCCGACGCGCTGCCATTCTTTCGCGGTGACAGCTCGCTGTTCACCTTTGCGTGTGCAATCGCGCATCGCAAAGTACTTTCGCTCATCCGAACCAATGCGCGCCGCGCACGCCTGATGCACGCGGCTCCGATACCTGAAGATTCAACTCTGCAAGACGCCGGTGCGGATCGGGAATTCAGTCGCGGCTTGGCCGAACTGCGATCCGAATATCGCGAGGTCTTGCTGCTCAAGTACGTCGAGGAAGTCAGCGTGGCGGAGATCGCGCGGATATTGCGGATCAGCGAGCATGCAGTGGAATCACGCCTGGCCCGCGCCCGCAAGCGTCTGCGCAAGAGCTTGAATAGAGCGTAATGGACACTGAAAAAAATGGATACTGAAAAAGATTTTGCGGCGAGAATGAGATCCGCGGTCGAATCCGCTCCTGGAGTTGACGATCGCGAGCTCAGGAACGCGTTCGCCGCACGCCTCAGGCAAGTGGCCGCCCGGCCTGACGTCGTGCCGATCGAGATCGACGGTCAACGCCTGGAGGCCCGTCGTGGCGGCACTCTGCTCGGCGCCGCGATGAAGAATGGCGTCCGGCTGATGCACGTCTGCGGGGCGAGAACGTTGTGCGCGACTTGTCGTGTGGTGGTGGAATCGGGCGAGGACAATCTGACACCGATGCGCGGTTCTGAAAAATTTTCGCTGCGGTGGCATCTGTCGGTAAGTCCGCGGATGCGGCTGGCGTGCCAGGCGCGCGTCAATGGGCCGGTCGAGGTTGAGTCGGTATTTCCGCTATGTGGAGAGTTGCCGGGTGGGTGAGGGAAGCGCTGCGCTTGATGCGAAGAACCTAACCCCTAACCCCTTCCCGAGCGGGAAGGGGGACCGGATGTTTGGGCGATAAGGAGAATTTATGATGTCGTGGCCGTTCAGACTTCGGGCGCTCAGCTTCGTGATCACGATGGGTGTGACGATTACTGAATCGGTGATGGGTTCGATACCCGTGGCTTTCGCACTCTGGTATTTCGACGTCGCCAGCATCAGGACGATCCTCGAAGCCGTCATCATCGTCGTCGCCGTCGTTTCGCTCTCGATATCAATCTATTCGCACATTCGTCCCGCCGATTTTTCGCGGCGCGCGACCGGAGAAAGTACGTCATGAAGTCCAACACTCCCTGGTGGATCGTTCCCCTTCTCTGGATTTTGGCCCTGCTCGACATCGTCAACGGAATCGAGATGTTCTTTTTCCCTTCCGCATGGTTCTTCAAGCTGGTGCCGGGCGTGCCTGAGACGGGGCCGTACAATATGCACCTGGTGATGGATGGCGGAACCTTCTTTCTCGCGGTCGGCGTGGGACTGGTCGCAGCCGCGATGAATCCACGTCGCAATGCGATCGCGGTCGTCGTTGCCGCGGTTGCCGGCGTGATGCATTCCGCGTTGCACCTGTACTCACATGCCGCGGGTACGCTCTCGACTGAGCATCTTGTGACCGAGGTCCTGGGTATATACATTCCGGCGATCTTACTAATCGCGATTACCGCTATCCTCTATAGTCAGGCGGACGAAACTCGCGCCACTCGGGCTCGGGCCGCGTAGGAGGAGTCTGTTCCAATGCGTATTGAACCGCTCGAAGAAAATCAGATTAGCTGGCTGCTGAAGCCGTTGACCTGGATGATGAAGCGGCGACTCGGCAAAGTGCTCAATCCATACAAGGCGTGGGCCTATCGTCCCGGCATCACGTTCACGATGTCGATATTCCAGCAGTCGATCGAGAGCTCGAAGGTCACCCCGCAAGCCCTCAAGCGCATGGTATGTCTGCGCGCCGCACAGATGATCGGCTGCATCTTTTGAATAGACATCAACGCTGCCGGTGGCAGCCGAGCCGGACTTAGCGAAGAGAAGCTGGCGGCACTCGCGGAGTACGCCGAGAATCCGCTATTCACTCCCGCCGAGCGCGCCGCGCTCCGCTATACAGAGGAGATGACGCTGGCTTCGGTGGACGTTCCTGACGAGGTCTTCGAAGAGCTCAAGCGCCATTTCAACACCGAGCAAATCGTCGACCTGACCGCGACCATAGCGCTCGAGAATATGCGCGCGCGATTCAATCGTGCCCTTCAAATTGAGAGCGACAGTTTCTGCCGACTCCCGGCGCATCATCTTTCTCAGGAAAGTGTTGCGTGAGGTCTACTTGACCCTTGCAAACTCCGTAAAAGAACTGACCGGGAGCGCGATTTCGGTCGAAATCCAGATTTTCCTCGACTCGCCTCAGCCTGATAGTATCCGCGACGTTACGCTGCCGGAGCGTAACTCTGCCCCGGCGGCGCGGTTATTCTGTTCGAGAGTTGAAAGGCAATCTCACGTTGAAGCAGTGGTGCGCGACCGCTCTTGTTCCGACGCTCGCACTGATTGCGATTGCGGGATGCTCGCACGGTCCGGCGGATACTTTCGGTGAGCGCGAGGCAGTACCCATTCTCGCGGCCAAGGTCGTGCAGAAGACGGTCTCCGATTCGATCCGCGCCATCGGCCGCGTCGAGGCCTTCTCGACCGTGGACATCAAGTCTCAAATCAACGGCCAGGTCATGCAGGTGCACTTCCGCCAGGGTCAGGACGTCAAGCAGGGCGACTTGCTATTCACGATCGATCCGCGCCCGTTCGAAGCCGCTCTCCAACAGGCACAGGCAAATCTCGCAAAGGATCGCGCGCAGTATCGCGAGGCCGCGGCCGACGAACGGCGCTACTCGACCCTGCTCAAGCAGGGCGTCGGATCGCGCCAGCAATACGATCAGGTCGAGGCGACTGCGGGTTCGCTCTCGGCCTCGATGGCGGCGGACGAAGCCGCCGTGCAAACCGCTCGACTCAATCTCGAATACACCGAGATTCGTGCGCCTATAGACGGCCGCACGGGAGACTTGCTGGTCCACGCCGGCAATCTCGTGAAGCCCGACGCTGACACCGCGATGGTGGTCATCAACCAGGTGCATCCGGTGTACGTCGCGTTCGCGATTCCCGAGCAG
Organism: uncultured delta proteobacterium; assembly: GCA_963850125.1. Taxonomy (GTDB): domain Bacteria; phylum Desulfobacterota; class Binatia; order Binatales; family Binataceae; genus Binatus. The sequence continues at coordinate 256,034 of CAWKKB010000013.1, forward strand.
AAGCTGCCCGCGGTGCGCGAGTTCATGGCGGAGCACAAGCTCGCAGTCCAGGTTTCTCTGCCCGAGCAGCAAGGCCCTCTCGAGTCCGGGGAACTCAGCTTCGTCGATAACAGCGTCGACGCGAAGACCGGCACGATAAATCTCAAAGGCCAGTTCTCCAACACCGACGCCCGTCTGTGGCCGGGCGAGTTCGTCAACACCACTCTTATACTGCGCGAACATCCGGGCGCGATCCTGGTCCCGTCGCAAGCCGTCCAGACCGGACAGCAGGGTTCGTTCGTGTTCGTCGTGCAGCCCGATATGAAGGCCGCGATCAGGCCGGTCGTCATCGGAGAATCGATCGACAACCAGACCGTGGTGACCAGCGGGCTCAAGCCCGGCGAAACGGTGGTGACCGACGGGCAGCTCAGGCTGATTCCCGGCGCGACGGTCACGATTAAAAGCGGCTTGAGCGAGAACGGCGCCGCATCATGAATATCGCCGAAGCATTTATTCGCCGCCCCGTAATGACGACGCTGAGTTCGCTCGCGATCGTGCTGTTCGGCCTGATGGCGTATCGATATCTGCCGGTAAACGATCTGCCTAACGTCGATTTTCCGACGATCGTCGTGAGCGCAAGCCTGCCGGGCGCGAGTCCCGAGACCATGGCGTCGTCAGTCGCGACTCCGCTCGAGAAGCAGTTCTCGACCATCGCCGGTCTCGACTCGATGACCTCGACCAACATCCAGGGCTCGACCAATATCACGCTGCAATTCAATCTCACGCGCAACATCGACGCCGGCGCGCAGGACGTGCAGGCCGCGATCGCCGAGACGCAAGCCCAACTGCCGCTGGGGATGCCGAGTCCGCCGTCGTACCGCAAAGTTAATCCTGCAGATCAGCCGATTCTCTACATGGGACTCAGCTCGACCACCATGCCGATTTCGCAGGTCGACGAGTATGCCGAGACTTACCTCGCCGAGCGCATCTCGATGGTCAGCGGCGTCGCGCAGGTGCAGGTGTACGGATCGCAAAAATACGCCGTACGGATCCAGCTCGATCCCAAGGCGCTCGCCACGCGCGGTATCGGCATCGACGAGGTCTCCACCGCAATCCAGAATGCCAACGTCGACATGCCGACCGGCACACTTTACGGTCATCACCAGGCCTTCACCGTCGACACCAAAGGTCAGTTGACCAACGCCGCGGGGTACCGATCTTTAATCGTCGCTTATCAAAACGGTTCGCCGGTACGGCTCGACGACGTCGGCCGCGTGCTCGACAGCGTGCAGAACGACAAGACCGCAGGCTGGGCTAATGGCGAACCCTCGGTTGTGCTCGCGGTCCAGCGTCAGCCGGGGACCAACACGGTTGAAGTCGTCGACAACGTCATGCGCCTGATTCCCGCCTTCCGCGCGGAAGTCCCGGCCGGCCTGCATATCATCTCGCTCGGCGATCACGCCGAAACTATTCGCGCGTCCGTCAACGACGTTCAGTTCACGCTGCTGCTCACCATCTTCCTGGTCGTGATGGTGATCTTCCTGTTCCTGCGCAATCTGTCCGCGACCATCATCCCGAGCCTCGCGTTGCCGATGTCGATCATCGGCACCTTCGCCGTCATGTGGATGCTCGATTACTCGCTCGACAACCTCTCCTTGATGGCGATTACGCTCGGCGTCGGCTTTGTGGTCGACGACGCGATCGTGATGCTCGAGAACATCGTTCGCCACGTGGAGATGGGCAAGGACGTGATGACCGCGTCGCTCGACGGCGCGAAGGAAATCGGTTTCACGATCCTCTCGATGACCTTCTCGCTTGCCGCCGTGTTCATTCCGGTGCTGTTTATGGGCGGCATCCTCGGCCGCTTGCTGCACGAGTTCGCAGTCACGATCGGCGCCGCCATCCTCGTATCAGGGTTCGTGTCGCTTACTTTGACGCCGATGCTGTGCTCGCGCTTCCTGCGTCCGCCCGGCAGCGAGCGCCACGGAAAATTCTACGTCGTGACCGAGCGCTACTTCGATCGAATGCTCGACGGCTACCAGCGCAGCCTGGCGTGGGTAATGCGCCATCGGCGCGCGACCATGTACTTCTCCGGAGCGCTGCTACTCGCCACCATCTACATGTTCTACGCGATCCCGAAAGGCTTCCTGCCCTCGGAAGACGCCGACCAGCTGATCATCTTCACGCTCGCCGCGCAGGGAATTTCGTACGACTCGATGGTTGAACATCAGCTCGCCGCCGCCAGCCTTATCAAGGACGATCCGAGCATCGCGAGCTACTTCGTCAGCGTCGGGCCGGGCGGACCAGGCGGCTCGACAAATTCGGGCATCATATTTCTGCATCTCAAGCCGGCGTCGCAGCGCAAGCTCAGCGCCGATCAGCTGATCGCGAAGTGGCGACCGGTGCTGAACCGGGTGCCCGGGCTGCGCGTATTCATTCAGAATCCGCCGCCGATCCGGATCGGCGCGCAATTCACGCGCAGCATGTATCAGATGACGCTGCAGAGCCAGAATACCGCGACGCTCTACAAATACGCGCCGATGCTCGAATCGAAAATGCGCCAACTGCCCGATTTGCGCGGCGTCAACAGCGACCTGCAAGTCGAGAATCCGCAGGTCACCGTTGACATCGATCGCGACAAGGCGCACTCACTCGGAATTTCGGCCGGCGCGATCGAAGATGCTCTCTACAATGCCTACGGTGCGCGCCAGATCTCAACAATCTACGCGCCCAACAACGAGTACTGGGTCATCATGGAGGTCGAGCCGCAATACCAGTCCGAGCCGGGAACCTTGTCACTGCTCTATGTGCGATCGTCGAGCGGCGCGCTGGTGCCACTCGACACGCTCGTCAAGTTCACGCGATCGCTTGGCCCATTGCAGGTTAACCATTCGGGACAACTGCCGTCGGCGACGATTTCGTTCGACGTCGCGCCCGGAGTCTCGCTCGGTAAGGCGCTCGCCGAGGTGCATAAGCTTGCCGCGGCGACGCTGCCCGACAGCATCACCACTGACTTTCAGGGCACGGCGCAGGCGTTCGAGTCCAGTCTTAGCGGACTCGGCGTGTTGCTGATGATGACGATCCTCGTCATCTACCTGGTCCTCGGCGTGCTCTACGAAAGCTTCATCCATCCGATCACGATTCTCTCCGGCCTGCCCTCGGCCGGTTTCGGCGCTCTGATGACGCTGTGGCTGTTCGGAATGGAGCTCGACTTGTTCGCGTTCGTCGGCGTCATCATGCTGGTAGGACTGGTCAAGAAAAATGCCATCATGATGATCGACTTCGCGCTCGATGCTCAGCGCACCGAAGGAAAGTCGCCCGCCGACGCAATCTTCGAGGGCTGCATCATCCGCTTCCGCCCCATCATGATGACCACGATGGCGGCACTGATGGGAACCTTACCTATCGCGATAGGACTCGGCGCAGGCGGCTCGTCGCGCCGTCCGCTGGGTGTAGCAGTAGTAGGAGGCCTGTTCTTCTCGCAGTTCCTGACGCTGTACATAACTCCCGTCTTCTACACCTACATGGAAGCATTCCTCGAACGTTACAATGCATGGCGCGAAGGCCGAGAGATTACGCCCGCCGTGAAGCCTGCAACCAAACGAATCGCGACTCCGCAGAGCTCGGAGCCGGCCGACGGGCGCCTGGCTTCTTAAGACTGCTCTGACCCGCGCCGCTTCGAGGAAGATGCTGCTACTCAATCAACCGCAGTTGCCTCCGCTGCTGCGGACCTTGGCGGTCCCGCCGTTCGGAGTGCAGGTTGGCGGATTGATATCGTCACCGTCCGCCTCGCCACCGCCGGTGGCGGTCGAGTGCACGAAACTGCCGTCTGTTGAACAATTGGCGTTGGTTGTGGAGCCGCCGGAGGCCATCCCGGTCGCATTGCATTTTCCGAGCGCGGTCACATTGGAGAAGCTGCCTCCGGTGGCGTTAGCCGTCGCCACGCCTTTTTGGTCAGCATCGACGAATGCCTCGCTGCCCGGGCCCGATGCGTGGGCGGTTGAGTTGCCCTTGCTTTCCGATTCCGCCTCGGACATCGCTTCATCCGAAGCGACCGAGTCGGACTTGCCGCCGGTTTCGACGAAGGTTTGCGCAGAGCCGCCGCCGGTCGCTTTTGCCTTGGCCTTGCCCGTTCCATCTGAACTCGCCAGGCAGGTGCTGCCGTCAGAGGCTGTATGCGTCTTCTCGCCCTTAGTCGATTTGCAGGTCGCACTGCCAGCGTAGGCCTGCGCTGCAAAGACGATGAGCACCGCTGTTGCTAACCCCGTCATGGACATTTTTCTAACCATTGATTCCCTCCCTGATCCACAAAGCCGGCGAACCCAGCATGAGTCCTCGCAGCAGTATCATTTGCGCGCGCTTCGGCAAAATCCGTAAAAGACTATATTGGGAAGTATTATGGCGTCGCCGATGAACATGAACTCGTTCGAGGGCAAGCGAATCCTCGCGCTGATCCGCGAGGGTGACTATGCGCACGCGGGCGAGGAGGAGGCGATCGAGCGCTCCTTTCGCTCGATTCCGAAAAATCCTGAGCAGTGGATGCTCGACGTCGGATGCGGGCGCGGGGGCAGCGCCGATTACTTGCGCCGCAACGGATGGGGCCGTGTCGAGGGTATCGACCGCGACACCGAATCGATCGAATACGCGCGTTCGACTTATCCCGAGATAGGCCTTCACGTTTGCGACGTGCTGGACGTCTCGCGCACGGTGGGTCGCACGTTCGACGTCATCTATATGCTCAATGCGTTCTATGCGTTCGACCGGCAGCGCGAGGCGCTTGCCGAGTTGCGGAAAATCGCGAAGCCCGGAGCGCAGATCGTGATCTTCGACTACACCGTCGGCGCGAATGCCCTCGACACGCCGAACCCAATGATGCCGCATGCGATTAGATTGTCTGAGATTGGGGCGATGCTGCGTGATGCAGGATGGGAATCCGGCGCGATTGTGGATCTAAATAACGACTATGCGCGATGGTACGCGAAGTTTGTCGAGCGGATTCAGCTCAAGCACGCCGCGATCGAAAAGATCGGCGGCGCCGACTGGTACAACTTCGTGCTCACGATGTACTCCGGCCTCCTCGACGTCATCGCGCAAGGCGAACTTGGCGGCGCGATCGTTCACGCTCGCGCGGACTGATTAGCTGAGCCGATAAAAGCGCAGCGCATTCTGCGTCAGGATGTTGTCGCGGGCGCTCTCCGGCAATTTCGCCAGCGCCCGAGTAACCTCGCGAACCACGCCCGGATAGGTGCAGTCGAAATGCGGGTAGTCCGACCCCCATAGCACGTTGCGCTCGACGCCCAGGTCGATCATCGCCTTCAGCGTGGTCTCGTCCGGATCCATCGAGATGTAGCATCGCTCGGCGAAGTACTCACTCGGCTTGCGCTTCAGCCACGGCACATAGGTACCCATCTTCTCGTAGTGGCTATCCATCCGATCGAGCCAGTATCCGAGCCATCCTATTCCAGACTCGAGGAAGCCGACCGTCAGTTTTGGAAATCGTGCGAGCACCCCGCCGCAAACAATATCCATGCAGGCCGCTTGCTGCTCGAACGGATGACAGACCATGTGGAAGAAAAACGGGTCGTGGTAGCGATCGCCGCCCATCGTGGGCATCCGCGTCCCGAAACTACCGTGAACCGCGACCGGGATGTCGAGCTCCTGCGCCTCGCGCCAGAATGGATCGTACGCCGGATCGTTGAGGCGGCGCCCATTGAACGGATTTGGCCTGACGAATACCGCCTTGAAGCCCAGCTCCCGCACAACGCGGCGCATCTCGCGCACAGCTTCGTCGACGCTTTGAATCGGCATCGGCGCGACGCCGAACAGCCGCTTCGGAAACGGCTTGCAGAAATCCCTGAGCCAGTTGTTATAAGCGCGACACCCGGCGGCCGCAAGCTGAGGATCGGTAAGGTCGCCGTAGAGCAGCCACAACGACGGATAGAGGACCGCGACGTCGATACCCTCTTCATCCATTACCTTGATTCGAGCGTACGGATCGTAGCCTCCGGGCAGGATGTCGTCCCAGGTAAGTTTGCGCGCGCGCTCGAGATCGGAGAGTCCGCCCGGCGTCATCGACGCCGCCACCGGTAGCGAGGGGCGGCTGCGGTTCTCGTCATTGATCCACAATTCGTCGCCACCGTCGCGATTGCGCCGAACCTGGATCATGCGATCGCGAAATTCCGGTTCCACGTAGTCCTGCCAGAGCGCGCGCGGCTCGACGATATGCCCGTCGGCATCGATTATCCGGGTCATGAGCAGATCCTCCTTCAAGGCGGATTAGTCAGATCAATGACCGGACTGGTGGTATTGTCAAGAAACGCGGGTGCGCGCCCATTGCTCGCGCAGTACTGTGTACTGATACTCGTCGCACCACTCACCCTTGAACCACGCGCTGTGAATGAAGTGCCCCTCCCTGCGCATCCCGAGCCGCTCCATCAGCGCGACCGAAGGAGCGTTGCGACAATCGGTGGTCGCGATGACTCGGTTGAGGTCGAGCGAGTCGAAAGCGAAATCCACCACGGCGCGTGCGGCTTCAGTCGCCAGCCCGCTATGCTGGTATGCGCGCGCAAAAGTGTAGCCGATTTCTCCGATGCGCGGCGTCGTCCTGATAACCAGCAGCGCGCAATCGCCGGCGAGCGCACCGCCCTGTTTGACTTCCGCCGCGAATTGAAACCATTTGCCGGGAATCCCCGGCCGATGGCGGCTCTGGTGCGCGATGAATTTCGCTGCTTCGGCGCGCGAGATCGATTCCCATGATTGGTAGCGCGCTACTTCGCGATCGTTTCGATACGCCATGAAACTCGCAAGGTCTGAATCGCGAAAGCGTCTGAGGATCAGGCGCGGCGTTTCGAGATTGGTAAATGTTCGCGTGTTCACGACGGATACGCGGGCCAATAGAGATGGACTGGTTAGTCTTCGAGTTCGATTCGCGAACGCCTCACCAAATCAGCTGCCATATAGCTGATCCGATCCTGCTTATGATGCCGGGAGAATCGTCCGACGGTGGAGGAGGCTTGGGCGGATCGCGTCCTTCATCGGAGATTGATGCGTACGGCGGCAACGTTTGGTCGATCTCCTGCGTCTGCATGCATCCCGCGGCGAGCATGATCGCACCAGCAACCATCGCGGCCGCGAGAGTGGATTTCCGGATTCGCGTCACGTCTTTCGTTTCGACGCCCCGGCTATCACGGTATCGGCCCCGGACACCGGTTACAACGCGCGTCCGATCTTTTCATCGTCGATCTGACCGCGCCCACTAACGCAATAGCGCATCAGTCGGCTTCGTAGCGCGCGAGCGTTTAGCGATGCTATCTTGGCGAGCGTGACCTCTTTTTGAGAAAGCTAATCGTCGGGAATCTAAATGAAGAAAATCGAACCTGGCATCGATACGCGAAGAATCGCCCGCCGATCAGTTGCGTTCATGGTGGCGGCGGCGATGATCGGTCTGCTCAGCGCCAGCTCGTTGGTGCGGGCCGATGACAGCGTCGGATCTGTCACTCAGCTCAGTGGCAACGCGCAGATTGAGCGCGGCACCGAGATTCTCCCAGCTGAACAAGGGACGCCGGTCAAACTTCACGACGAGGTGACGACCCATCCCGGCGCTTCTGCCACCTTGGGGTTTGCCGACGGCAGCTCGATGACGCTCAGCGGCAGCACCAACGTTACGATCGACGACACTACTACGGTGAACGGACAGACGGTGCCAAGCCGGGCGACGCTGATCAGTGGCGACGTACAAACGCACGTCCCCGACGGGCAACCACATCGTATCGAAGTGAACACTCCGACCATGAAGGTGACAGGAGCGTCTCCGAATCAATAGTCCTGACTGACGCGCACGAAGTCGAGCGTCCGGTCCGTCCCGCGAGCGATCTCAGTAGAAATATTCCCGGTGGGTCGTGAACCGCTGCGGGACAATCCAGCGCTCCGAGATTATTCCCTGGTTGATAAACCACGTGTCGTGCTGCGGCCGCTCGGGACTGGGGGTAAAGAAAATCGTCGAGTAGCCGCTTCGCACGTCTTCATCGACCAGCGCAGTCTGAAACAGCCGGTCGAATGAATAGACGGCGGCTTTCGAGTCGGGATATTCCCGGTCGCGTACCGTGTTGAAGATCGCCAGCGTCTTCCAGAGTCTGTCGTTGTGGTCATACTGATCCGACGCGGTGATAAACCATCCCTGCGAATCGATATAAAGAATCCGCTTGGCAATCGCCGGGATGTCGGCGAACCGGCCCGGCCTGCGCGCGTCGGCTTCGACTACATACACATGGCGCAGCTCCCAGTCCTCCGGACATATCGTGCGACCGCCGTCGGCCGCGCACGACCTGGCGGGAAGCGACCTCGCATGCACCACAGCCAGCATCTGCTTCTCGCCCAGGAACTTGAAATCAAAGTCCTGGAACCTGCCGGCGAAGCCGAACAGCGAATCCAGGTCCAGGTTGCCAAAGAACGCGTTGCCCAGCAGGTAGTCGGTATTTCCCATCCCCGGAAACTGGCCGTACCAATGCGATGGAACTGATAAATCTGACCATACGAGGTCCGAGTGTTTGGGGCTCGAGTATCGGTAGCGCACCATGTAGGCCCACGGGCTCTGCCAGAAGGGCGGCTCGATCGGAACGATGATCGGACCGAGCGCCATGCGCTCCATGATTCCGGTATCGCCGTCGTGGTCGGTGGGCGCCGGCGCTACTTCCTCGCGACCGAGATTCCGATAGACCGCGAGATGCCCTATCGGATAGACCGCGAACGGATTGCCACCGCCCGCCGCGAAGTTCTGAATCTCCGTATCCCGCGAGTCGAGATCGTCGCTGTAGGCGGGACCGAACTGGAAGTTCCACATGATCTTCTGCGCAATCTCGGGATCGTTCACATCAAGTATCGGGAACGGCAGGCCAGCCAGGTAATTCGTCAACTCGCCGTGGGGCCCCAGCCGAACCTGCGAGGAATTTTGCTCGGTCGAAACGCGGAAAGGAGGCGGCCAGTTATAATCCCGGGTCGGCACGATTCTCATCTCCATACCCTGGCTCACCAGCACATAGTTGCCGGGGCTGACGAGGTCCGCGACCTTGGCGGCGTTGGCCTTGGTGATGACCGCGCCCGGCTCGATCGCGGCAGTTGCCGGCCTCAACTCAGCAGCCGTTGCTGCCGCGGCACAAGCGATCAACATAGTGATTGCGATTGAGAGCGGTAACGCGCGGTTCATAGACCACCTCCCGGCCGAGCGGCAAGGGCAGCGGATGCTGCGGCGCCTGCTGAGACGATCCCAGTGCTCAGACTACCACGGGCGACAGCCGCTCAACAAAGCGGTCATTTCTGCCGCTTCCGGCGAGGGCGTGACCGCAACTTCGGGTTGGATCGTTCGAGCTCTTTGGGGGGACGGGCTCGTTCGATCATCCGATGAAGGCCATGCAGATCTTCCGCGACCTGATACAGTTTCCGCGCGGCGCCGGTGAGGGCTCGAGAGACTGACTTAACAAATACCCTCTCGATCGCAACCATCTCCATTTCTTCCGCGCTCTCGTTGATCGCACGCCGGACGGTGCGAAGTTCACGAATCAGCTGGGAACGGTCGATTTCGAAAATCTCTTGTTGATCCAATTGCAAATCGAAAGTTTCCGGGAGAGCGATACCTGGTCGAGCACTCTGAGCTTTGCCTGGTCTTAGCATCGTCGTTCTCACTAGAGAGACCGACATGCTGACTAAAAGTCAAGATGGCATGCACCGATTGTTATCACTCGAATTGATTTCGGAAAGACCCGACGCTGCAAACTGCCGGAGTCAGCGGGCCTTGGCACTGCTTATCGAGCTTAGGTCGCGGTGATCGATCGGCTCGACTCCTGGATGGTTTCGTTTCAGCTTGGCAAAGGCCGTAGTTTCATGCGCGGAGCAATATCTTTTGATCGAGGCCCGACCATTCGAATAAGAAATCACTACGACCGCTCTTGCGACTTCACTGCAGGAAAGAACTTCACAGGGCTCGTCGAAATCACCCCTCATCTTCGAAAGGTGCCAGAGGTCAATTTTCGGCCAGTGATCCATCGCACACCTGGCGGCATCATCTTCGAATCGGCGACATCAAAGCCGATCTGAGCACATTGCTCGGTGCTGTTATTTCTGAGACTCCAACTCCCCGCTTGAGTCCCTGAGTCTAATGTGTTGCCACCCCTGTGTCGCGCCCTGGTGTGTGCCGATGAGCACCGCGAATCCGGTCTGCGGTACCTCGGATCCACGGCGAACTAGACAATATCGGCGTTGAAATCGGACAAGCTGCCGCCGATAGAGCCGCCGCTAGCCGATAGCGTGGGCGATCAAGTCGAGGGCTTGGGTCGATTGCGAGGATTCCGCTTTGGTTCTGGTCGCTCAGGCGCTTTGGGAGCACGCGCTCGTTCGACCAGACGAAGTAGGCCATCCAGATCTTCTGCGACCAGATCCAACTTGCGCGCGGTGCGTGTGAGGGACTGCGAGGCTGATTTAACAAACACCCTCTCGATCGCGACCATATCGAGTTCCTCGGCGCCTTCTTTGATTACGCGGCGGAGGGTCCGCATTTGCAGGACCAGATTGGAACGGTCGATCTCGAAAATCTCGTGCTGATCCAATCGCGAATCGACAGACGTCGGGAGAACCGTACCTCGTCGGATTTTATTTGTAACCACGAGAGATGGTGAGAGCACGGATTGTGCCATGGCGGGCAAAGCAATAAGTGCTTGACGAAGCTGGAGACGCTCGAGACGATCATGAGAACGTGGCAACGAAATTCCGTTGCGACGGTTCGATCGCAACGAAATCCCGTTGCGTAAACGACTGAAGGTTCATCCGGTGACTCATATGAAATCGGAGGTTCTGCAGGCTGTTGCTTATGCCGTAAGCCAGGAACGCTCGCTCGAGGTGGTGCTGAAGCGCATCGTCGAGGGTCTCGCCGGAAGCGGGGGGGTGGCGCTGGCGAGAGTGTGGCTAAGACGGAATCCGGGAGAGTTATGCGAACGATGCCAGGAACTCCCGGGCCGGCCACGGAAAACCCTGCGCCTGCATTTGATCGCGAGCGCCGGCCGCCCGATCAGCCGGTTTTATCGCAACGAAGACTGGTCCCGGCTGGATGGTGAGTTTCACTGGGGTGGAATCAAAGTCGCTGAAATCGAGTCCCATGGCAAACCGATACTGATAAAATCCATTCGGGCCGAACACAAATGGATCGAAAAACCCGACTGGGCGCGACGCGAACGAATACGAAGTTTCGCGGGCTATCCTCTGATATTCCGCGGAGAGCTTCAGGGCGTCCTTGCGGTATTCAGCCGCTCCACGCTCGATGACGCGGAATTTCGCTGGCTGGGAATTTTTGCCGATGCGGCAGCCGTCGCGATCGCCAATGCTCGTGCGTTCGACGAAATAGACAGGTTGCGCCAGCGGCTCGAGCTTGAGAACGCGTACCTGCAGGAGGAAGTCCGAGCGGCGTTCGGCAGTATCGCAATCCTCGGCAAGAGTGCCGGGATTCAACGCGTCCTTGAACAGATCGAGATGGTCGCTCCGACCGATGCCACCGTACTTCTACTTGGGGAGACCGGCGTCGGCAAGGAGCTGGTTGCGCATGCCATCCATGCACACAGCAGGCGGCGGGTCCGCCCATTGGTGACCATCAACTCTACGGCGATACCGCGAGAACTGTTCGAAAGTGAGTTCTTCGGCCATATCAAGGGCGCCTTCAGCGGGGCTTTGAGGGAGCGAATTGGCCGCTTTCAATTGGCGAACGGCGGGACTCTTTTTCTGGATGAGATAGGCGAGCTGCCGAGGGACCTTCAGCCCAAGCTGCTCCGCGTGCTGCAGGACGGTGAATTTGAAGCGGTCGGCAGCGACAGGACGCGACGCGTCGACGTCCGCATAATTGCAGCGACTAATCGTGACCTCAAAGGCCTGGTCCACGCAGGACGGTTCCGCGAGGATCTGTACTATCGGCTGAGCGTTTTTCCGATCGAGGTGCCGCCGTTGCGCGAGCGCAAGGACGACATTCCATTGCTCGCGAGACATTTTCTGAATATGGCCTGTAAGCGATTCAGTCGTTCGGGTCTGCATTTGAATGCGTTCCAGCTGAGGCAACTTCAAAATTACGATTGGCCCGGAAACGTCCGCGAGCTGCAGAACGTCATCGAACGGGCGGTGATTGCCTCTCGCCTGGGATCGCTAAGGCTGGAACTTCCGTCCACCGAATCCGCTTCGTCCGCGCGGGCGACTACCCGGTCGAAATCACACGAAGAGTCAGAAGTGGTCACTGATATGGAGATGACCCGGCGCATGCGGGAAAACATGGTTGCCGCATTGAAGCGCAGCGGTGGCAGAATTTACGGGCCCGGCGGAGCCGCGGAGCTGCTCGGTATCAGACCAAGTACTCTCAGCACTCGCATTAAAAAGCTCGGTCTGAAGTAGGGAATCCCGCGACTCGCGATGGCCTCAATCGCGATCGCGTGCTCTACTCGGTTCAATCCCCGGAGGCGCGCAATCGCATGGACGTCACGAAAATTCCGCCCGGCCGCAACCCGCCCGATGAGATCAACGTGCTGGTGGAAATTCCGCAAGGCGGAGTTCCGGTGAAGTACGAGCTCGACAAGGTTTCGGGCGCGCTGTTCGTCAATCGCTTTCTGCATACCGCGATGTACTATCCCGCCAACTATGGATTCATCCCGAACACGCTGTCTGAAGACGGCGACCCGTGCGACGTGATGGCGTTGTCGCAGGTGCCGGTCGCGCCCGGCGCGGTCATCAGATGCCGTCCGGTGGGTGCGCTGCTGATGGAAGATGAGAACGGCATCGACGAAAAAATTCTCGCGGTGCCGGTTGACGAGCTGAATCCCTATTTCGACGGAATCGGGAATTACACCGATCTACCCAAGATCATGCTCGATCAGATCGATCACTTCTTCCGCCACTACAAAGATCTCGAGAAGGGCAAATGGGTGAAGATCGGCGGATGGGTGGATCGCGAAGCAGCCGCCAAGCTCATCCTCGAAGCAATCGCGCGCTGGCCAAAGAAGTAGATCGCAGCTAGCCCGGCGTGCCGCCCCAATCCTTGGGATCTACGTCGGCGATCGACTGTGAAAACGTCCAGCGATGCCCGGCGAAGTCCTCGACGGTGTATTGCCGCTCGCCGAACGGATAGTCGGCGGGCGGATCGATCACCCGGGCTCTATGCTGAATGGCACGCCGGTGATGACTATCGACGTTCTCCGCCCGAACCATGACCGAACCGGAATCCTGGCCGGCAGGATCGCGTTGTTCAGTTATAACTATCGCGCCGTCGCCTACATTCAGCTGCGCCCGGTGATTCGCAATTCGCAGCCGCAAGGTGAAGCCGAATGCATCGCGGAGCCAATCGATGGCCTCGCCGACGTTTGGATAGGCAAGCACGGGAATAACCGTGCACCGCGGCATCGACCGATTCTCGACCACGATCTTGTCACCGACCGGCTATTGCGATGCGCCCTCGCCCGGCGATTGCGCGAGCGGCACCAGTTGCGCGATGTCGCACTGGATCAAGGCCTGGATCTTATTGTCGATCTGGTAGAACCGCGTCACCTTGACCTGCGGGATGACCGCGCGAAACTGCGGAATGTATTGCTTCTGCACATCGAGCCGCGCCTGCTGGATCGCGATTACCTCGTCGAGTTTTTTCTTCGCGTCGGCGTCGGTCAAGTTATTGTACTTGGCGGCGAAATCCTTGAGCTCTCTTACGTGGCGGTCCTCGATGCTGTCCATGCTCTTTTCATAGGCGTCGTAAACCGGCCAGAACTTTGACGCCTCATCCGGTGTAAGATTCATATTGGCGCCGACCGTTGCCTTGCGCTGCGCGCGCGCGGCCGCGATATCGAGTTGCTTCTGCGACGTCTGTGCGGACACGGCCCCGCTCAGTCCTAAAGTGCAGACCACCAGCGAAGCGGCGGTGAAACTGGCAAGAATACTCTTAAGACTCATCAATCGTTCTCCTGGGTTAAGGGCTTCAACAAGGACCGCAGGATGGTGCTGCATTGTCGAATCTTAGTCAAGCGATAGGTATCAGATGGCCCGAACTGCAACAGGTTCGTATTGCATTTTGATAAACAAAGTGCGAGTTTGCTGCTCGACTGGGGCCACCAACGAGAGGAATTTCCAAGGTATCCGGTTGAACCGGCAGGAAAAGCCTCACCATAGACGGAGGACAAAGATGAACGCGAAATCAAAAGGACTGATAATCGCACTGGGGTTCGCGGTTGCACTGGCTGCAGGTGCACCGTCGGCGCGAGCCCAGGGCGCAGCACCCGCCCCCGCATCGAGCGGAGGGGCTGCGGTTCGGGCTGGATACCTGACCTGTCACGTCGCATCCGGATGGGGATTTATTTTCGGATCGTCGCGCAAGCTACAGTGCGCGTACGCTCTGCAGCCGGGATACACCGAATATTACACCGGTTCGATCACGAAGTTCGGCGCTGATATCGGATACCTCCAGTCAGGCGTGATTTTGTGGGCAGTCCTTGCGCCGACCAACAATCTCGGCCAAGGTGCGCTCGAGGGTCATTACGGCGGCGCGACTGCCAGCGCAGCGGTGGGAGTCGGCGCCGGCGCGAACGTGCTGGTTGGAGGCTTCAAAAATTCGATCGCTTTGCAGCCGGTCTCGATCGAAGGTCAAAATGGCTTGAACGTCGCGGCAGGCGTTGTCGAGATGACGTTGAAGTTCAACAAAGAGAAGCCGGCCAAGAGCACTCCGTAGGCTTATCTCTCAACTTCAGGCTTGATGCATAGCGGAGGCGGCTCTCATAGCCGCCTCCGTTTTTCTTTTCAGGAAAGTTGCCTCCAGGTTCTTTTCCAGTTCAAAGAGGGATCGCGGGCTAGATCTTCGTCTTTGGATTTCGCGCGCGAATCCAGGCTACGAATTTTTCGGGCACCGCCATCGTCGAAAGACGCCCTTGCTTGACCAGGGCCCAATCATCGAACTTTCCAGACTGTTTGATTTCCGACAACGGCACCGGCGACTCGAGGCGTCCCGCGAATTCCAAATCGACCACCGCTGACTTGGGATTCTTCGGATCGTCGCGCGGCGGCGATTTCACCGTGGCCATCCCGACGACGCTCGAAACGCCGCCGCTATGATAGATGAAGACGATGTCGCCGGGCCTCATCTCGCGGATCGCGCGAACCGCTTGCGGATTAGTCACGCCGTCCCAGGTGGTGCGTCGGTCGCGCTCGAGGTCGTCGAGCGAGTAGGTTCCCGGTTCGGTCTTGGCGAGAAAGTAATTCATGAAGCGCGTCCTCTTAAGGCATGATTCGAGATAAATCTAACATAGGCGGCGCCGAGCGTGATGGGTCGGCGCGCGAGATCACCGATGCCTGAACTGCCTGACGTCAGCGTATATGTCGAAGCGATCCGGACGCGCGTCGCCGGCCACGAGCTTGTCAGGACAATTGTCAAGTCGCCGTTTCTGCTGCGCTCGACGACTCCCCCGATTACTGCAACTGCGGGCAAGACGGTCCTCGAAGTTCGGCGGCTGGGCAAGCAGATCGCAATCGGCCTCGACCGCGATTTGTGGATCGTGTTGCATCTTATGATCGCGGGCCGGCTGCATTGGAAAACTTCACCGCCCAAACTCGGCAGCAGAAACATCCTGGTTGCATTCGAATTCGATAACGGCTGGCTGTGGCTTACCGAAGCCGGGACGCAACGCCGCGCCGCGTTGCGCGTAGTCGAGGGACAAGCCGGTCTCGAGTCGTTGACTGCAGGCGGTATCGAACCGCTCGACGCGAGCCTCGACGAATTTGCCGCGGCGCTACGATCGTCCAATCACACGCTGAAGCGCTCGCTCACGGACCCGCACATTTTCAGCGGTATCGGCAATGCGTACTCCGACGAGATTCTCCATCGCGCACAGCTCTCTCCGATAGCCATGACGCAGAAGCTGACTGACGATGAAGTGCGACGGCTCTACGATGCCACCCGCGCGACGCTGCTCGAATGGATCGATCGGCTGCGCGCCGAGTCCGACGGCGAATTTCCCGAGAAAGTGACAGCGTTTCGCCCTGAGATGGCGGTCCACGGCCGCTACAGGCAACCGTGTCCGCGATGCGGCGCGAAGGTCCAGCGCATCCGTTATGCGAGCAACGAAACGAACTATTGCGCGACGTGCCAGACTGGCGGCCGCCTGCTCGCCGACCGCGCTCTTTCGCGGCTGCTGCACGAGGACTGGCCGCGCACGCTGGACGAACTCGAAGCGCTCAAGAAGCGATGAGTGTTATTCAGTGCGCGTGTGGAATTGACGCAGCCTGTTGGCGGCCGCGACGGAAGGTCCAATACATAAGCTGTCCAGAGCCCCACCAGAGCACCATGGTTGCGAGACTGTAAATCCACGGCGATGTGCTGACGATGCCATCCAGGAACCCGGGCGGTGAAAGCGATAAGAGGGCGAGCCACACCGCGATGGTGATCGCGAAGCCGCCCATCACGGCGCCAAGCTTGTCTCGCTCGAGCTGGTCGACATATTCGATACACTTCGGGACTTTCCCCAGTTCGCAGGTTTTCCGTCGAATCTCGCGAGTCGCTTCTTCGTGCTCAGGGCAGAGAGCCGGATTTCGACCTTGCGCGCGGACTATGAGTACATAGGAGACGGCGCTTATTAGACCCCAAGCCGCGGCTGAGACCGGTCCATAAAACCAGACCGAACGAGCGCCCAAGGAGTCGATCCAGCCTGATGCAAATGCCTGCGCTCCCGTCCAGAACAGAACGACGATTGCAAGACCCGCACTGAGCGCGGCAACCCGCTCTTTTTCGTAGGTCCTCTTCATCGCCCGGCGATCCCGGCTAGTCGCCTTTTGCCATCAGGGGTCGGATCAACTCTCCCTCGACCGCCGCTTGGCCGAGAGCGAGCGCGACGGTTTCATCGCCCTTCAGACCACGGAGGATCTCGCAGTTGATCCCGTCGTCAAGACCGAGCTTCACGTTGACCAGGTGAATTCGATTGTCTTGCACGATCGGGACATAGACCCGTTCACCGTTGAAGATCAATGCCTGGTCGGGGACCCGCGGCGCGCCGTTTGATCCTTTGATGGTAATCGCGACGTTCGCGTACATCCCGGGATACAATGACAGGTCCTGATTCTGCAGGTCGACTTCTAGCAGCATCGTTCGCGTCCCCTGATCCAGCGCGCTCGGATGCCGTGTGACCGAACCGTTGTAGTCGCGGCCCGGGTATTCGTTGACGCTGACTACTGACTGGTCGCCGTCATGCACCAGGGGAGTAAACGTTTGCGGCAGATATACATAGACGCGAAGCGGGCTCAGGGTCGCTATCTCGTAGATGCTCGGATTCGATGTACCTGCGGCTGACGCCGTGGCGACGAGCGCGCCCGGGTATAGATTGCGCACGGTGATCATGCCGTCGAATGGCGCGTAGACCCGCTCGTACTGCTGCGTAGCAATCAGGGATTTCCAGCTCGCCAGGTCGGCCAGCATGGTTTGATGAGTCGTGTCAGCGGTCTGCTGCGGAATGACGGCATTCTTTACGAGGAGCTGATAGCGATTGTCGGTGATCTTCGCGAGATCGTAGGTCGCTTTCGCGTTCCGGACCTGCTGATCGGTTTCGGGCGAGACTATGGTGGCGACTAACTGACCCGCTTTCACCACCGATCCCTTGTCCACGAACATATCTTTCACGTAGCCGGAAATTTTCGCGTAGATCGGCGTCTCGTAAAAGCCATGAATCTCGCCCGGCAGAACAATCGAGCGCGTGGCGGTCTCTCCGTGCAGTTTGGTGCATAGGACAGTACGCCCTCGCGCCGCTGCCTGTGCCAGGTCGTCACGCTGACTTCGAAGCGAAAGCTCGCGCGCCAGCACGATTCCGGCTGCCACGATGATGGCGACCAGCGGAAGGGCGATCCATTTGAGGTAAAAGCCGGGACCGGTATGGGGTGTGGTGGAGCTTGGTTCAGCCATCGAGTTTCACATCTGCGCTTCTTTCGCAGCTTCCGTCAGCGCCCAGGTCCGGCGCATCTGCGCGTCGCGCTGCAGCTTGCTGACCCTAGTGCCGCCCACGAAGGAATAGACTATCGGAATCACGAGCAGCGTCATGAAGGTCGCGGCTATCAGACCGCCGATCACAGCTCGCCCGAGCGGAGCATTCTCACCGCCGCCGGCGCCCAGCGCGAGCGACATCGGCAGCATCCCAAGTATCATTGCGAGTGCGGTCATCAGGACCGGCCGCAGCCGGGTGGTACCGGCCTCAATGGCTGCGGTCATCGGATCGACGTTCTCCTTCTCCATGTATTCGTTGGCAAACGTGATCAGCAGATTGCCGTTGGTGGTCGCAACCCCGACCGACATAATCGCGCCCATCAGGGACTGCACGTTGAGGGTGGTATGCCAGATCACGAGCATCCACAGCACGCCCGCAAGAGCTCCCGGCAGCGCCATCATGATCAACAGCGGGTCGAGCCACGACTGGAAATTTATCGCCATCAATAAGTACACAAGGACCATCGCGAGGATAAGCCCAGAGCCCATTCCGCCGAACGCCTCGCGCATCGCCTGGCTTTGGCCGCGAATCTGGACCGTCGTGCCCGGTGGGATGTCCTTTAGGGAATTTATTGCCTTCTGTACGTCGGCGGCGACTCCTCCGAGGTCGCGACCTTCAACTCCGCAGTCCAGATCGACGACCGGCAATACGTTCATATGTGCGATTCCGAGCGGCGTCACCGTATGTTCGACCGACGCGATATTGGACACAAATTGCGTCTGTGAGCTGCTGCTAGTGGTACTGGTGCCGCTACTGCTGTAGTTGCTGGCGCTGGTGCTGTTGCTGCTGAGACCCGGATTGATCGGAGTCTTCATTACCTCATCTATTGAATTGACCACGTGTTGCGGCGTCTGCACGGCAACGCTGTAGTTAACGCCGGTGTCCCAATCGAGCCAGTTGTTCGGAGCCACAACGACGCTGGACGCGAGTGAGTTGAGCACATTCTGCGCGGCCAGGTTCTCCGAAATTCCCAACTGCAGCGCCTTGGCTCGGTCTATATTCACTCTCAGCGTGGGATAGTCGAACGTTTCTGGTATTCGCACATCAACCGCGCCCGGGATGGTTTTGACTTTGGGGAGCAGCTCGACTGCGAGTTTGTATGACGAATACGCGTCGCGGCCTTGAAACTGAACATCTATCGGCGCCGACAGGCCGAAGTTGAGCACCTGGCTGGTGATGTCCGCGGCCTGCGAATAAATCTGCACTCCGGGCATTTGTTCATTCACCGCTTGGCGGATCTTCCCGATGTATCCCAGGCTCGGATGATGCTTCTCTGACAGTTCGATCTGCAGGTCGGCGTCCTGCGGACCGATCGTATCAGTCTGGTAAAACAGCAGCGCCCAGTAAACCGGCAAACCGATGTGATCGGTCATCAGTTGGAGTTCGTCGGATGGAATCGTGGCGCGCACGACGTTCTCGACCTTCGCCATTATCCGCTCAGTCTCTTCCAGCCGAGTTCCGGCCGGCACGCGCACGTGCAGCTTGATTTGACCCGCGTCGACATATGGAAAAAAATCCTGGCCGACCGCGAACAAAAGCAACATCGACGACAAAACCACGACCGCGATGCATCCGAGCACCAGCCCGCGATGCTCCAGTGCGATGGTCAGCCCGCGCCGGTATCTCTCTTTGAAACGCTCGAAAGACTGGTCGAACCGCTCCAGGTACTCGCCCACCCGTCCACCGATTCCGTGCTCCTTGGGATCTTCTGGCAACAGGTTTATCGCCATCGTGGCGACCAGCGTTCGTGAGAGCAGATACGACGTGAGCATCGCGAAGATCACGGCCATCGCGAGTGGAGTGAACAGGAATTTCGACACGCCCTTCAGCATCGCGACCGGCGCAAAGACGATACAGATGCAAAGCGTCCCGACCAGCGCCGGCATCGCGATCTGATGCGCCCCGTCCAGGATGGCAACCGCCAGCGGTTTACCCATCGCATGATTGCGATGGATATTCTCGACCTCGACCGTCGCGTCATCCACCAGCATTCCGACTGACAACGCCAGTCCGCCCAGGGTCATGATGTTGATCGTCTGCCCAGTCACGTGCAGCGCGGCGATCGAGGTCATGATCGCGAGCGGAATCGACGTGATCACGATAAGGGTGCTGCGCCACGACCCGAGGAAAATGATCGTCATTATGCCGACCAGCACCGATGCGATGAAAATTTCCTGGAAGACGTCGATCAGCGATTCTCTAACGAAAGTCGATTGATCGAAGGCCAGGTATATTTTGGTTC
Source organism: uncultured delta proteobacterium (assembly GCA_963850125.1). Classification (GTDB taxonomy): domain Bacteria; phylum Desulfobacterota; class Binatia; order Binatales; family Binataceae; genus Binatus. The sequence goes on from CAWKKB010000013.1 coordinate 276,278, forward strand.
CCTTGGGCGCCAGAGCGTTAATTCGCGGAATGACGCCCTTGACGTCGTTGACCACGTCGAGTGTCGATGCCGACGCCAGCTTCAGCACGTAACGAAATGACGCCCGCACCCCGTTCACACGAGCGATGTCGGTCTGCACCGCATAGCTGTCGCTCACGGGGGCCACGTCGCCAACAAAAACCGTCGCGTTGTTCTGGTATTTGACCGGAATATGGTTGAACTCGTCGACCTTAATGGGGCTGCCGTTGAGCGTAACGACATATTCGTAATTGCCGAACTTTGCAGTGCCGCCCGGCAGAATTACGTTCGATGTCTCGAGCGTGTTCAGCACGTCCTGCGGCGACACCCCCTTCGCATACAGCCGCCCGGGGTCGAGGTTGAGCATCACCTGCCGGGTCGCGCCGCCGAACGGAGCCGGGCTCTGCACTCCCGGCAACGTGAACAGGAAGAGCCCGACAAAGTTGAACATGTAGTCGTAGAGCTGCATCTCCGAGAGCGTTTCGCTGGTGCTGACGACATCGATAATCGGGACGTTGGTCGCGTTGAAATCCAGGATGGTCGGCGGTGCGATGCCTTGGGGCAAGATGTTTCTGATCGCGTTGGTGACCGATGACAGCTGCGAAATCGCAAGGGCGGTGCTCGCGTTCTCCTGGAAATAGATCTTGACCACCCCGATGCCGCTAAAAGAGTTGGACTCTATATGGTCAACTCCCGTGACGGTCTGTGAGGTCGCCCGTTCCGTGATGTTGACGATGCGCTTTTCGATTTCGGGGGCCGACATCCCCGGGTAGTACCAGACCAGGTTGACCTCGGGGAGGTTGACCGCGGGAAAGATGTCCTTGGACATCGAGAAGAACGAGTACAGCCCAAACAGCATCATCAACGCGGCCATTGCGATGATGGTGACCGGACGCCTCAAAGCGAGTGCGACTATCCACATATTGCACCGATTCCTGACCCGCGGCGCTCGGTCCGCTTAGCCACCATGAAATCCTGCAACGCCTGTTGAGGCAACCTGTAATCGCATTCGACCGCTTTGGAAAATGCAATGTTCCAACGAAGTCGCTTATTGCCGAACTGATCTCCTGCTACCCTCTGATCGGTGTCAGTGAACGCGCTCGGAGTCTGAAGGATAAACCATGAAGGATTCAACCCCCGGTATTCGCGAAGTGACCGTGATGACCTTGAATGTCTATTTCGGGACGGACCTGGGAGCCCTGTTCGCGGCCAGGGACCTGCCGGAATTGATCGAGGCGGTCGCAAAAGCTTGGGCCGAGGTCCAAGCCACCGATATACCAGCCCGAGCCGCGAGCATCGCGCACGAAATCGCGGCAGCCCAGCCAGACCTGGTGGGTTTGCAGGAGGTCGTACAGTGGTCCACCGGATTGCCCGGCGCGATGTCACCCAGGTTCGATTTTCTGCTGCTCATTCTCGAAGCGCTGCGGAAGGAGAATTGCTCCTACATCCCGATCGCGATCAGGAAGGATTTCGATCAAGCGGGGCCGCTCGACACAAAAGACGAAAATTTCGTGCGGATAGTGGATCGTCACGCGGTTCTTCTCAGGATCGATCCGCTCCCCACACCAGTGCGGCCGTACAATATCCAGGCGGAAACTTTCTACAAGCTGTTTGAAATCGCGAGTCCGCTCATTGGATCGGTGAAGGTTCCGCGCAGCTGGATCGCCATCGACGCCATGCTCGGTGATAAACAATTCCGCCTGGTGGAGACCCACCTCGAATCGATGGATGACGCCGTCCAGTTGGCGCAGGCAAGGGAATTGGTTTCCGCGCGCGCGAACTACGAGTCGCCAATCATCGTGATGGGCGATTTCAATTCGAACGGAAATCAGCAACCCGACTTGCCCGACAACACTGCGACCTACCCTGAACTGATCGCCGCGGGATTTAAGGACGTTTGGGCCGTGGTTAATCGCGACCATCTCGGCAACACTTGTTGCCACGCGGCAGACCTGCGCAATTCGGTCTCGTCACTCGACCGCCGAGTCGATCTAATCCTCACGCGCGGCGCGATTACCCCACTGTCCGCAAGCTGGTTGCAGCGGAACCTGGCGCTCGTACCGCCTCTGGAGTATGGCCGACGGACCACGCGGGTGTGCTCGCGAAACTGCAATTCGAATAAAGCCGTGCTGCGCGATGCCGGGGCTTTGCAATTGTCGCAAGCAAAGATTGCGTGTCAGGATAGTGCGTGCTGATTGAGACTGAGGTTGTGGGCAGCCTGCTGCTGCTGATCGTGCTCGAGATTATCCTCGGCATCGACAACCTCGTCTTCATCGCGATTCTTGCCGATCGCCTGCCCACCCGGCATCGAATTCAGGCGCGCCGAGTCGGTCTGTCGCTGGCGCTGTTCGCGCGGATCGCGATGCTCGCGACGATAGGCTGGATGATGGATCTGACGCGTCCGGTATTTACCGTGTTCGATCACGGCGTTTCGTGGCGCGACGTGATTCTCATCGGCGGTGGGATTTTTCTGCTCTACAAAGCCGCGCACGGAATCAACGAACAACTCGAAGGCGCGCACGATGCTGAAATCACCGACGCCGGGGCCCGGCCAACGCTCCGCCGGGTGATCGTGCAGATCGTTCTGCTCGACGTGGTGTTTTCAATCGACAGCGTCATCACCGCGGTCGGCACCGTGGACGAGATCTGGGTGATGGTGGTGGCGGTGATAGTCGCGATCGCAACCATGCTGATGGTGTCGTCGACGATCGCCGAATTCATCAATCGGCATCCGTCGATCAAGATGCTGGCGCTCGGATTTCTGCTGCTCATCGGAATGAATCTGCTGGCGGAGGGCACCGGCTTTCATATTCCCAAGGGCTATATCTACTCCGCGATGGCATTCGCGGGATTGATCGAAGCGATGAATCTGCTGGCACGCCGCAACCAGCGCGCACCCGCGCAGAAACGTTCGCGAACCGCTCGCCGTTAGTGGGACACCACATAAGCCGGAAGGCCGGCGGTCTCCGCGCAGATCCGAATTCTTCCCTTCTCATACTCCGGTTTTGACCAAGCACACCGCTCTCGAGGATCTGGTTCTTCAGCGAGCGATGGTAACGCCTCAGATTTGTTTCAGCTTTGCGACCGAACCTTTTGTCTTTACCCTTGGAGTTGCCCGGATGCTGTGGCTGGCGTAATCCGCCATCACCGCCGTGCACGGAGATACCAGGGCACATTCACGATCACGATCCCGTGCCTCCCCTTCCTCATCAGACCGGCCGCAAGAAGCCGGTCGCGCTGGTTGTGGAGAAAATATTGGTACCATCGCGGTTCGACCAACTCCGGCAGCAGCACCGCGATGGTGCGATCAGGGTTCTTCCGTTCGACCTCCAGGACGTGATCGATAATCGGCTGCACCACGAATCGAAACGGTGACTTCAGGACCGTGAGCTGCGGGACCTGCCGCTCCGCCTCACGCGCCGGCTCCTCTACACGCGACGGCCAAATTCGTTTCAGCGAGTTAGTGCCGTCCTCGCTCTCGATATGCAGCACTTCGATCTTATGCGACATTGTCATCGCAAACCGCAGGGCGTTCTCTGCGATCGAACTCCAATCGACGATCGGCACTATCACGATGGGTTCTTGCAAATTTTCGAGATTCAGATTGCCGGGCGCCGAAACTTCTTGCTCGATTCTTCGATAGTGGCGGCGGACCGCGAGCATCAGGAGGATCAGCAACGGCACCAGCAGCACCACCACCCAAGCGCCCGCCATGAACTTGACGACAGCCATGACCACTACCGTGATGGCGGTGGCGCTTGCTCCAAGTCCGTTCACTGCCATGCTGGCACGCGCGCCGCGCTCCTGCTTTTTCCACCAATGCGCGACCATCCCGCTCTGGGAGAGGGTGAAAGCCAGAAATGCACCGACTGCGAACAGCGGAATCAGCCGATCGGTAATGCCGTCGAATATGATCAGAAGAAGTCCGGAGAGAATCGCAAGAAGCCAGATGCCCTCCGAATAGACCAGCCGCCGGCCCTGGTTGGAGAACGAGATAGGCAGATAGCCGTCCTCGGCCACCGCCCGACAAAGTCTCGGGAAATCGGCAAACGAAGTATTTGCCGACAGACACAGCACCAGCAGAATCGATGCCATACTTACAGAGTAAAAGATTCCCCGGCCGGCGACCGCGCCGATCAACTGAGATAGAACATTCTGGTAGTTTGATGTCCCCGGTTCGGTCGCGCCGATGTGGTAAGCATGCGCGAGATACGCGATGCCGAGCATGAGCGCCATCAGGGTGACAATGATGACCGTGAGAGTGCGGCGCGCAGCCGGCACTACCGGCGCGCGAAACGCCTGAACGCCGTTGCTGACGGCCTCGACGCCCGTCATCGCGGTGCATCCGCTGGCGAATGCGCGCAACAAAACCCACGCGCCTACGGTTTCGGTGGCCTTGGCGAGATGCGGCGGCGAAACGATCGGATGCGGATGCCCGCCCGAGGAAATCGTTGCAAGCATCCCCCAGATCACCATCGTGAAGAGGCTCAGTATAAAGATGCAGGTCGGCAGCATAAACATTGTGCCGGCCTCCTTGATGCCGCGCAGATTCACGAAGGTCAGCAGAATCAGAATGAGGAGGCATAGCGTGAGGGTGTAAGGCTGAAGGGCTGGTAGGGCCGAGATCAATGCCCCGACACCGGCCGAGATTCCGACCGCGACATTCAGCAGGTAGTCAGTCATCAGGGCGGCGGCGGCCACAAGACCGGCGTTCGCGCCGAGGTTTTCGCGCGCGACCGTATAGGAACCGCCGCCGTTCGGATAAGCCGCGATGGTCTGCCGGTAGCTGAGGTAAACGATGCCGAGCAGAATGACGATTGCCACGGTGAGCGGAAGGATGAACGTCAGTCCCGCCGCGCCGAGTGGCAGAAGTACAGTCAGTGCCGCCTCGGGGCCGTATGCAGCGGAACTGAGCGCATCGAGTCCGAAGGTCGGCACGCCCGCGGCTGAACCGATGCGCTGCTCGCCCGCCTCATTGGAGGCAAGAGGACGTCCAAGAATCGTGTCGATCAGTGAAACTTTAGGGGCCGTGAGTACGCGCCGAACTCCGCCTAGTTGTTTTGTCAGAACCCGCAGCAGCACTGGTCGGTTTGGTTGCGCAATGCCATCCCGGCGTATCGACGGTTGATTAGAAGAACCCTTGAAATCTGACAGCATTGACCCACGCCGAAGCACGTCTTTTTTCCTGGCTCGGTGATCAGCATTTCCGCGCCCAACCTGTACTCCGGGTTCCTTTATCAGATGACCCCGAACCCACCGAGCCGCTGCACGAAGACATTGCCCTTCGCACCGATACGCACGCATTCGATATCGGGCCGTGAAAACTCAGTCGTGCATATTGGCTTGTCGATTGCCGGACATCTGTAGAGATTGGGCTCGATGGGCAAGCACTTGTCGAGGTCGAAATTCATCTCGGCATAGTCACCAGCCTTCTGTTGAGCCGGCGTCAGATTGGGCTGCGACCCGCATCCCGCAAACGTAAGCATAGCGACTGCCGCGACTGTTGCGCTGGCTTTAGTAAGTGAAAATCGAAAGTTCATGGGATTACCTCCGAAATCGTTATCTGTCCCCGGTTCAGCTATTCCATCGTGATCAAACGCGGCTCGGGGTCAGCAATTGTCCCGCATGCGCTGCCAATGGCCGCACTGCTACGTATTGGCGCCCTGGCGCTGGATGAATACGCTGCCCTTGGGTCCGATCCGCACGCAATTTATATCGTCGCGGTTGAACTCAGGCGTGCAGAGCGGTTTGTCGACGGCCGGACACTTGTAGAGATTGGGCTCCTGTTGCTCGCACTTCCGCAAGTCGAAATTGGCTTGCGCTAGCGGTGAGCCGGTATCAACTGTGGGCGGGCGTGTTTCCGTCGAACAACCGGGCGACGCCAGCATCGCGAATGCGCCAATCATCGCCGCTCTCTTTAGTCCTATGATCACTCGTTTCATCGGAAATCCTCCTTGGAGCGTAGGGCGAGAGACCCGTCCCGCGGTTTTGAATGTTGCTTTTCTTCTAGTTCCTTTTTTCGTTGCCGACCTTGCTCTGCGGGTTCAGATTCTGCAGATGACCGCTCTCGGTGCCTGCGGTCGGATCGATGACGCAGTTGATGAGCGCGGGCTTGCGCGATGCCAGCGCGTCAGTGAGAGCTTTGGTGAGGCTTCGCGGATCGGTCACGTTGTAACCGGTGCCGTCGAACGCTTCGATCAGTTTGTCGTAGCGCGCGTCCTTCATGAGAACGGTCGGCGAGGGATCGACGCCTCCGCTGCGATTGACGTCGTCGCCTTTGTAGATGCCGCCGTTGTTGAAGACCACGATCACGATCGGCAGATGGTAGCGGCAGATGGTCTCGATCTCCATTCCGCTGAAGCCGAACGCGCTGTCACCTTCGATGGCGACGACCGGCTTGCCGCTCACCACAGCCGCGCCGATGGCATAGCCCATGCCGATACCCATCACGCCCCAGGTTCCGCAGTCGAGACGTTTGCGCGGTTGGTGCATGTCGATGATGTCGCGACCGAAATCCAGAGTGTTGGCCCCTTCATTGACCACGTAGAGGTCCGGCTTATCGGCGAGGACATCGCGGATCGCGCGAAGTGAGCTGTAGAAGTTCATCGGATTGGGACTGGCGTCGAGGCGGCCCGCCATGCGTTCGATATTGTGCTGCTTGCGCTCGGCGATTGCGTCCAGCCACGCAGCCTTCGGCTTGATCTGTCCGGGCTTCAGCACGTCGAGGAATGCCGACATGGCTGAGCCGATATCGGCGACGACCGGTGCGGCGATGGCGCGATTGCTATCGATCTCCGTCGGCGAAATATCGACCTGAATGAAACGCGCCGTCGGGGACCAATGCGAGCCCTTGCCTTGTGCGAGCAGCCAGTTCAGCCGCGCGCCGATCAGCATGACCACATCGGCCTGCGAGAGAACCAGAGAGCGTGCGGCCGCCGCCGACTGTTTGTGATTGTCGGGCAGGAGGCCCTTCGCCATCGACATCGGCAGGTAAGGAATGCCGGTCGTCTCGACGAATGATCGAATCTCGTCATCAGCTTGTGCGTACGCGGCGCCTTTGCCGAGAATGATGAGCGGACGCTGAGCGCTCGCCAGCAAATCGATGGCGCGCTTGATCGACTCGGGGTCGGGGATCTGCCGGGGCGCTGGCTCGACGACGCGTACCAGCGATTGCGTGGCCGCATCGGTGTCGAGGGTCGCGCTCAGGACTTCGGCGGTCAGATCGAGGTAGACTCCGCCTGGCCGCCCTGACACGGCCGCATGAATAGCGCGCGCAACTCCGATGCCGATATCCTCTGGCTTGCTGACCCGGAAAGACGCTTTCGTATACGGCTTCGCCGCATTCATCTGATCGAGTTCTTCGTAGTCGCCCTGCTGGAGATCGACGATCGCCCGGTCGCTCGAGCCGCTGATCTGGATCATCGGAAAGCCGTTGGTGGTCGCATTAGCGAGCGCGACCATCCCGTTCAGGAAGCCGGGTGCAGAGACAGTCAGGCAGATGCCGGGCTTCCTGGTCAGGTAGCCGGCGATCGCCGCCGCGTTTCCAGCGGACTGTTCATGGCGAAAGCCGATGTATCGAATCCCTTCCGCTTGCGCGAGACGCGCCAGGTCAGTGATCGGGATCCCCGCGACGCCAAAGATGGTGTCGACTCCGTTGAGCTTCAGGGCATCGACCACAAGGTGAAAACCGTCGGTGATGGATTTAGATTTAGTTTCGTTTGGCATGTGAAACACCTCCCAAAGGATTTAGCGGACGCTCAGACGATCTTGTCTCTGTGCATCTTTGCGATTTTTTCCGCGGTGAAGCCCAGCTGCTTCAGCACCTCATCGGTATGCTCACCCAGCAACGGGGCGCCGGTGATCTTCGGCGTGAAGTCGGAGAACTTGATCGGGCTGCCGACGGTGAGGTACTTGCCGCGCTTTTCCTCATCCACCTCGACAATGCTGCCGCTGGCGCGCAGGGCAGGGTCGTTTTCGATTTCCTTCATCGATAGAACCGGTCCGCATGGCACCTCGAACTTGCGCAGGGTATCGACCGCTTCGAACTTGGTCTTATCGGCCAGCCACTTTTCGATCTCGGCAAAAATGTCGAAAATCTTGTCCTGCCGTGCACGAGCCGTGGCGTAGGCCGGATCCTTGGCCCATTGCGGCTTGCCGATGGCCTCGCAGGTCCGCGCCCAGTTCTGTTCCTGGATCGTGAAATAGATGTAGGCGTTCGGATCGGTTTGCCAGCCCTTGCACTTGAGCACCCAGCCCGGCTGCCCGCCGCCGCCGGCGTTACCGCCGCGCGGGACCGCATCGCCAAACTTTCCGTTCGGATATTGCGGGTACTCTTCCAGGTAGCCGATGTGATCGAGCCGTTCCTGATCCCGCAGCTTGACCCGGCACAGATTCAGCACCGCATCCTGCATCGACACGGCCACCTTCTGGCCCTTGCCGGTCTTGGCGCGGCCGATCAGCGCGGTCAGGAGGCCAATCGCCAGATGCATACCGGTATTGCTGTCGCCCAGCGCCGCACCGCTGACCGTCGGCGGGCCGTCCCAGAATCCGGTCGTCGAGGCGGCGCCGCCCGCGCACTGCGCCACGTTGTCGTAAACCTTGAGGTCGGCGTAGGGCGAATTTTCGCTGAAGCCCTTGATCGAGCCGAAGATCAGCTGCGGGTTGAGTTCCTGAATATGCTCCCAGGTGAAGCCCATCCGGTCCATCGCACCGGGCGCGAAATTCTCGACCAGCACGTCGGCCTCGCGGATCAGCGTCTCCAGCACCGCCTTGCCTTCCGGGGTCTTGGTGTTCAGGGTCAGCGACTTCTTGTTGCTGTTGAGCGTGATGAAGTACAGCGCATCCAAGTCCGGGATGTCCCGCAATTGGCGGCGCGTCACGTCGCCGACGCCCGGCCGCTCGACTTTCAGCACGTCCGCGCCGTACCACGCCAGCAACTGGGTGCATGCCGGTCCCGCCTGGACCCCCGTGAAGTCGATAACTTTTATTCCTTCCAGTGGTAGTGCCATGGTCAAATGCTCCTCCTCTTGTAAACTGAAATGTCTTGCTGCGAACTTACATTCGAACCGGCGTGAGAAATGACCGCTCTAAAAATGTGCGCTCGGTTTTCTCAGTAATAAGAGTTTTCAGCATTACGCAGGTAAAGCGTGCGAAATGGCCGCACGAAACGCGCCTCCCAATTTCCCGCCTTGATACGTGAAGGCGGTTCATTATCGTTGGTCCAGCTAACAAGTGGAGAAAGTCCGCGTGACAACAGACACTCTTCAGGAGCGGGTGCACGATTCACGTAGCGGCAAGGTTCATCCTCCCAGCGAAGAGGTGGCGGAGCTTCAGGAGTGGTTGGCGGTGAGTCTCGCGATGATCGCCGGCTTCCTGGATGCCTATGGCATCATCACCTACGACACCTACGTGTCGTTCATGAGTGGAAATACCACGCAAGCCGGCTACAGAATCGGACAAGGTAACTGTTGGGCAGCAGTGCATTCAGCGCTGGCAATCGTATTCTTCGTGGGCGGGTCCTTCGCCGGAGCTTTGCTCGCGCATTCGGGGGTGCGTCGGATACAGCGGCTGGTTTTTGCAGTGGTCGCAGCATCGCTGGCCTTGATCGTCGGGTTCACGCAACTTGGATTTTCATCGGGTTGGGTTCCTATCGCGGTGGTTAGTTTCGCGATGGGCGCCATGAATACCGCGCTGTCCCGCGTCGGCGCACAGTACGTAAGCCTGACCTTTGTAACCGGGACGTTGAGCAGGATTGGAGTGCAGCTCGCGCTAGCGGCCAGGCGTGCACCTCTTACGGGCAGCCAGGGATCGTGGGATACACATCTGTACCGGGCTCTCCTCTCGGCAGGTATCTGGGCCGGGTTCCTGACCGGCGCATTGTTGTCGGGGATGGCAACACCGCGCTTTGGAGTGTGGGTATTGCTTTTTCCCATGCTGATCCTGTCGGCGTTGGCGGCGTTAGACCGGGCTACGAGAGCGGCAGTCTGATCTCGATGCCTGCATCCATCGCAGCCCCTTCGCCATGAGCCGCTCCTCCAGCGCTCAATAAAGTCCGCGCCGGACTGTCTATCATTGTGCCGCCCTGCCCGCGTTTCACCCAGTGCGCGATCTAGCGCACGCGGCTGAACAAGTTCTCAATCAGATTGGTCGAGGACAGTACCGGTTCTCGGATTGATCAAAGTCGGCGGGCGCGGCCGGGATCGTGCGGCCACGCCCGCCCTGTTCGCCAGGCTCGGATACTCAGGGGAAGAGTCCGCGCCTGCGTTACTCGGTCACTTCAGTCGCCATAGAGCCCCGGCGCCGGCAACACCTGTGTACCTTCGGTTTGCGCCGCCTGTAGGGCGTGTGGATCGAGTCCTAGAGCCGTCAGTCTAGTCAGCGCCACTTGACGAGTCTCAACTGGGTGCGTGACCGTGCCAGTTTTGAATGATTAGTTACGCTGGCTTCGCTCTTCGGGTCGGAGGCAGCCGGAAGATCTTATCGATACTGTTGTAGTAGGCGATAATATCGGTGAAAGGATCGGTGATCAGCTTGATGAACCAGATCATCGAACTTCGGAAGTCGTGCGCCCAAATGAGATAGATGACGCGGCCCAAAACTGCTGCCAGAGTCAAGAGAAACCACTGCTGAGCGACTGTCGGCGCGATCGAGGTCAGCGACCCGAACGCCAGGGAACCGTTTCTTGCGAGTTCCACAATCTGCACGATGGGAATCACGATGTAGCCGCCTACGATAATTGTTTTGTTTCGAGTGTTGAATCCCAGGAGCGCTTTTTCCTTGTCGTGACAGGGAGGCTCGAGGATTGCGTGTCCAATCTGTCGGACAAAGAGCGCAGCCAAACCCAGGAACATAGCGAGGTCGAAGTTCGAAAAGATAAGAACATAGCAGAATATGAATGTGCTCGAGCTCAGGAGATGAAAGGACTGATTGATCAAGTTGCTATGCGAGGCGTGATGGTCGTCCTTCTTGCGTCGCATGATTTCGCTGTAAAAACTGACAAGTGGTTTCGGAACTTGCAGGACGCTCTTTGCCATTTCCCAAATCAAACGGGATCGCATAGTTCTCTCCCTGCCGGGTTGTTGTGCTTCGCTTAACCACCACCCGTCGCGTTTCATTGTTTGCGCCGCATTGACCAGCTTGGTTTGCAGTTCCTGGTAGTCATCCGTCGTAAAATCCATACTACTCATGCATCGACCCGTTCCCACCCAGCTCAGCGTTACTCCTTCGGCGCGAAGATAGTACTGCAGTAGCCAGTTGTAACGGCCCGGTTCCTTGAAAAGCACAGTCCAAATGGTCGCGAAGTTCATAACGCGAACAGGCAGCGACAGCTTGCCCAGGCTTTCATTGATCGAACGAACCCATTGTTCGCACCGATGCTTTGCCTCGGCATACAGCTTGGCCGTCGCAGGCTGTACGAGCCAGTTCAAGAATTGATTCATAGCTCCCATCACAACCGGATGAGCCGAAAACGTCCCGATCACGTAGGCGATCCGCATAGGATGCTCGCTATCAAATCGGCGCATCAGCTCCTTCCTGCCGCAAACGACTCCGATAGGCATGCCGCCCGCGACCGACTTCCCATACACGACGATGTCCGCCTGAACGTCGAAATATTCCTGCGCACCGCCGGGGGCGAGACGAAAACCGCTAAACACCTCGTCGAAGATCAGTGGAATGCCTCCGGCGCTGCAAACCTCGCGGAGCTGGCGCAGCCACTGTGCATAGGAAGAGCTGGAGCCCTCAGTCTTTCGCACCTCGCTGGTGAGGAGAATCGTGTCACTCGGAGGCGGTTTGTTGGGATGGAAGGACTGAACCGGATTTATAAGAACGCCCGCAATCTCGTCGGCGCGCCGTCGAAGGACGTCGAGCGACGCTGGATGAAGATCTTTGAGAGTCAGGCAGTCGCTGATTGATCTCTCGCTACCCAAACCCGGCTGCACGCCATCCCACCAGCCGTGATAAGCACCGGAGAAGCATACGATCAGCTTCCTGCGTGTGTTGAATCGAGCCAGGCGGACCGCGGCCATAACGGCTTCGGTACCGCTCATATGAAAAGATACTTCGTCCAGCTTCGAAATTGATTTGAGAAGGGCGATATTTTCGGCGACCACCGGATGCAAAGGCCCCAAAACCGGACCCAGGTTGTTCACTTTCTCCAAGCCCTTTTCCATCCACTCCTTGTAGCGATCAAACCCGGCCACATTGAGGCCGTACGAACCGCTTACATCCAGACTCCAATTGCCGTCGAGGTCGCGCAGTTTCGGACCTTTGGATTCCGTCACCACCGTGCAGAGACTGAATTTTTCGCGCACCGTACGATTGAATGGAAACGGAACCCGGTTGGCGTCGGTGAAACGCAGATCGGAGAAGCTCCCGCGGATGTCGTTTCCCCATGCAATCGACTTCGCGCAGTGGGTTTGAAAATAGGCTGACAGACGATCGATGGCGTCCTTGCGGAGCTGAACCCATCGTTCTCCAGCTCCGTCCGCGCCCCAGACGTCCTGCTCCGAATAGCTAAGCGACTTCACCCAGTCGGACAATCGTCTCGACAGCGTCGGTGCCAGGGCCATAGCCCTCAAAGTCAAGAGAGTGGTTACAGTCTTCCGGAAAGCAAGCCGTGCCAGTAGAACCAACAATGCGAGGCCTAACACAATTTCCGCATTTCTCCAGGGCGCTGATGCCGACAAACCGAGATGCGCGGTCCATTTTTGTAGAGCCTCACCCACCGTCATATCCACCTCCTCCTCGTCAAAAGCCAAGTGACCAAACCTCTGCGCGTCATCGGAGAACGAAACTCGCCACGCCTCCGTCCACCAGCACTCATCAGCAGGGCTTCAAACCTTTCCACTACCCGCGGCCAGTTCAGGTAGGTAACGTACTCCCGCGCTTGCTGGCGTATCCGTTTGAGGGTCTGAGGCTCGCGAATAAGAGTGCAAGCGTGGTCTATGAAGGCCTTCGTATTTCCAAATGGGACAAGGACGCCAGTCTCGCCGTTAGCAATGTGCAGTTTCGCGCAAGCGTAGTCGTAGGCGATAACTCCTAAACCACTAGCCATCGCCTCCAACGTCACATTCCCGAAGGTTTCCGTTTCGCTGGGAAAGAGAAATACATCTGCCGAAGCATAGTACCTGGCAAGCTGCTCGCCTGTGCGCATTCCCGCGAAAATTAAATCTGGGTGCTTTGTTTGCAGGGTGCGTCGCAACGGCCCATCGCCGACAATGACGAATTTGATTCTGTCGTTAGTTCGCTTCATTTCTCGGTAGGCTTCGATAGCGACTTCCAGGTTTTTTTCTGCAGCTATCCGCCCCACGTAAATTAAGACTGGATCATGCTCCGAAAGTTCCCATTCGCTCCGGAGCTCTGCGCAGCGGCGTTGCGGAGTAAACAGCTGACTGTCAACGCCACGATCAAGGATTGCTACATTGCTGAAGCCCGCGTTCTGCAACCGGGTGCGCAAATCCTCGTTAGATACGAGAGTGCAATCGGTTTGATTGTGAAACCATCGCAGGTATCGAAGGGCCAAATACTGCAGCGAACCGACGCCATAGTACTTGCAATATCGATCGAAGTTAGTATGGAAGCCGCTGACTATAGGAATACCCAGGCCTCCTGCCGCACGAACCGCTGACCATCCCAGCGGCCCTTCGGTTGCGACATACACCACGGCAGGAGGGTGATCTGTCCAGCGTTGCCGCAAGAGCCGATGCGCGGGTACCCCGAATTGCAAGCCGTGATAACCCGGCAAAGGCAAGCCGCGAACTCGTATTGCCTCAGAATAGCAACGCTGTCCCAGATCGTTGGATGCCGACTGGTTCGGCTGTTTCGGATGTACGACCGACACGGCATGACCGCGAGCGAGCAGTCCCTTCACCAGATTCGCCAAGGTCAACGCCACACCGTTTATTTCGGGCAGATAGGTCTCGGTAACGACGCAGATATGTTGAGGATTTGAGGTGGATGCCGGATGAGAAGCGGGCACAGAATGCGTCAGGAAGTCTTCCTCCTGCGCCGTTGGGAGATCCGCGAGAGCTCGATGCACCCTCGCATCCGAATGGTCGCCGTTGCGGAGCCGGTCCTCTTCCATACAAACCCCCTCACCACTGGCCCGACCGGTCAAAGGATCGATTTAGACCCTATCTACCATCGGCTAACTACACGAAGATCATTGCGAGGGTTTGACGCGGCTTTGAAGAATGCAGGGTAAGAATGTGAACTCCCAAAGTCGAGGCATAGTCAGAAAGTCACATAGCTGTCTTGAGCTTGAAACAATATCGACTCAAATCGCGCCGGGACTGATCGAGGCTATAGTGGTTTGTTTGTAAGCAAATCAAAGATGGTCGAACAATCGCCTCTCTCCCAGCGGGTTTTTTGAGGCTGACGCTCTCATTGAGCAGCAATCTGCCGCGCCGCTGCCGGCCGTCCCAGGTCACTGGCATTGAAATGCACCAGCTTGCGAGTCTGGAGATCCACCGTTACGAAATCGTCCGGCGTCTTGGATGACGAACCGTCGCTAGCCGGATGATACTCGATTCGCAACTGTGCCGACGTCACCACGATCCGCAGATAGCCATAATTCTTGTCGTCGTAGTTTTCGAGCACCAATTGATCGGTGCTGCTTTTAGCCGCCTGGATGATTTGCGGCGTTCGAAGAGGCGTCGCGCCTCCCTTCGTCAATGACGAGACATTATGGCCGCCATTGCCGCAGACGAGGTAAGGGATTTGGCTATCTCCCGCCGTTCGGGTGCGCGTGAAGCGCTGGTAGTTGTGTACGTGTCCGGACAGGAAGGCATGCGGCCAGACGCCGACCTTGTTACAGATCGCGTCGATTTGACTGAGCATTTCAATGCTCCAGCCATGAGTGGAGCCGGCGGTGTACGGTGGATGGTGGTCCGCCATGATCAGGGCGCCCGTATATTTCTCTGACTTGACGCGATTCAACGCCGCCTCGAGATATTTGAGCTGAGAATCTCCTATGACAGGATCGGAGATGACGCCTGGATCCTCGAGCGTGTTGCTGTAGAAGACCAGGATGCGCACGAAGGGCGCGTCGAAGGTGAAAAACACACCCGGCTGAATCTGTGCAGTTCGCGACAGCCCTCCGGCCTCCGGCATGACCTCGAATGTATCGGCACAGAAGTTCCGCAGAAATGCTGCGAGGCTGGCAGCATGAACCTCCGGCGCCACCATTCCGTCGTGATTGCCCGCAGCCGCGAGGATCGGGGCGGGATAGTCCCGATACGGTTCGTAGAACTGGTCGTAGTAGTATTGCGTCTCGCCGAAACTGTAGACCACGTCGCCCAGGAGCAAATTAAACTGGGGGATTTCTTTGCTGGCGGTTTCCTGGAAATCGCTGACCATTTTGTCGGTGACTAAGTTTTGTGTTTGAGGCCCTCGCGTGCTGCCACAGTCGCCAGTCGCGTGAAACACGATCTGGCCCGCATTGGTGATTTTATCGATTGCGGACGTGTTCCCGCCGAAGACCTGCGCGAGTGTCAGCTGAGGTTCGACGCCGCCGCGCGGCGCCGGAAACGGTAGCGGGTGAATCTTGTGCTCGCGATTCAGCTCGTCTATCTCCTTGTACGCCGGGGCGTCGGACGGATGTTTGACCTTGAACTTTGTCGGGTCCGCGGTCGACTCCGGTTGCGCAAAGACCGGGCCACCGACTGGCCGAGGCGGGCCGCCTCCGGAGCCGGGTGCTGGCGACGATGGCGTGCCTCTGGAACCTTTCCGCGCGGGTTTTCGTGTTGCCATGGAAATTCTCCTCCCCGTTGAAAAACTCAAAACGGCGACATAAGCCTCGCGCGCGACCTCTGAAGATTTCAGATCCCGCCAGGGATGATCAGCGGTGGGCTTGATTGCTTGTGGCCGAAGTCGAAGACGGTCATCAGGTCGCCGATCGCGGGACCGTTGGTGGGGACATAGGGATTATCCTTCGCGGCGACAGGGTTGGGCAGATTGTCGCGACTCCGCGGCGAAAGCGGCGCCAAGCTCCAGTTCTTCTCGATAAACTTCAGGACCGATCCGTGGTCGCTATAGGCGTGGTCGATCGTGCCCGGCTTGACGTAGGGCGAAATCACGAGCATCGGGATCCGTGTTCCATCGCCAAAGAAATCCAGAGGTTGGATGTAGCCGGAATCGTAATAACCGCCGCCCTCATCCAGGGTGACCACGATCGCGCTCGTCGCAAACAACTCCGGCTTACTGATGACGTAGTTCGCGATGCTCTGGACGAAATACTCGTAGGCCGACACCGCCGAGTTAGCCGGATGCCCCGAGTACGGCTCGTACGGCCGCACGAACGAAACTTCTGGCAAGTTGCCGTGCGCGACGTCGCGGTAAAATTGTGAAACATCGTCGATCCTGGCGCGAAGCCCAGTCGTCATGATGTTCTTGTTGTACTGCAACGGATTGCAGATCGAGCACCAGGTGTCGTTGGCGCCTGAGTGTTGAGCACCGCCGCGTTTGAGCCCGCCGATGTAGTACTTCCACGATACGCCCGCTTTGCTCATCGCCTCGCCGATGTTCGGCAGAGTTTGAGGAGGCAAGGTGTAGGGATGCTGCTTCAGATCGACCGGAGTTCCGTCTGCGTTGTACGCGGGACCGTAGTTATTAACCAGATAGTAGTGATCCGGATCGCACCTGGAGGGACGCCCTTGCGCGCGCAGATACGACACGATCTGCTCGACGCCCGGTTGCGACAAGTCGGCGCAGTTCACGTATGAGCCGCTCTCGTAACCGTCCTGCTTGTACCAATTGTTGGAACCGGCCCACGGATCCGGATCTTCTACCAGTCTGGCGGGCGGTCTCTCAGGAGTTCCATTGCCGTCGCTGTAGAACGCAAGGTCTCCCGTGCCCAGGTAAATAAAACTGGCACCGGTGCCACCCATTATTCCCTGGTGAAAGTTGTCGCTCATCGCGTAGTGGTCCGCGATAAATTTGAAAACCGGCGCGTCACCCTGCGTCATATTGTAGAAGCCCATCGCGACGCTGCCCTGATGGGTACTTTGATCAGTAAAGGGAATCGGTGGCGGCTTGCCCTCACTGCCCATTCCGACCGTAGTCGCCACCCACGGGAATAGATCATTCCGGCCTTCGTCGAACTGCTGCCACATCTGAAAAAAGCGATGAACAGGATCGCCGGTGTAGGCGAGTTGGTAGGCAGCATAGTGGCTTAACTGGAATGGTCCGTTCGGCAGATCAGCGGGAAATCGCGAATCCGGCTCATTGGGTTTGCGTCCGAACGCGAATGTGGAATTCGGCTGCGGCAGCGTTGCGAATGGCTGCGTGCGCCTGGGAACCAGCGAGTACTTGTCGGGATCATTTGCTTGCCATTGTCGGGACTTGCTGAATTGGGGCCCCGGCGTTCCGTCCGCATTGATGATGCCCTCGGAAAGCAGATTGGAAACGGTTTGGCCGGCGACCGGCTGATAGGCTCCGAACAGATTATCAAAGCTGTGATTTTCGCCGACAATTACGATGAGGTGTTGGATCGGTGTACGCGGCGCGTGGGTTTCACCATACAACGAATGCGCGCAAAGAACGAAAGCCACCGTTAGAGCGAATCCGAAGAGGCTTCGAGTGCGCGGACCTGTCTCGTTCATAACCTGTTTAACTCGGCCGATGGATGCAGCCACTACGTTCTATGGTGATGTAGCGGAAACTGCTAGAGCGCTACGTTTCTATCACTTGCACTTTAAGTATTTGTTAAATTCTTTCCACCGAAAAAATTCACGAGAGATATTGACGATCGCTTCGCGCCCGGTCTCCGGGACGGACCTGATTGACGGCAATTTCCGATTTCGGTTCCGCGGACCTTCCATGGCACCATGCGGTCAATCAGACCGTCGCGCAAGATTACCGTGTGGAATAGAACCTCAATTCAGACACTCGGCCCCGAATCAAGACAGTAGCCGCGCGGCTGCGGTGCTGTCCGCTTCTGTTCGGAGCACGCAGGAGCGGTTGCGGCGGCGACCGAACTGCTGATGCGCATTTTTCTGGCCGAGGTCGGTGCGATTCCCGAGCACGATCGCGGGGTCGCGTCCAAGCTCGCTTACCAGGAACACTCGCATCTGGTCGAGGGCTCTCGTTTCGTTAGTGCGTTGCGCTCGGCTGCTGATGGAATGGACGACCGTGGTCAAATCTTTGGCGGTGGATTTTGCGCTTTTGGCTTAGTTGCCATTTTCCGATGTCTGAGTCGCGCACGAATCCTCTCTAACCCATGAAATATCATCGTTCGATCTTTCAGCGTTTGCCAGTCGTCGCTCAAGGCTCTCAATTCTCTTGTTGCAAACTCACCTATAACGCCTTGAGTCAGGTTAAATCTGGTTTCCAGCCGCGAAAAAATCTCGTCGAACCTGAATCGCCGGTTGGCCTTCTCTGGTTGCATCCTTCGCACCTACTCGTTCCTCGGTTGGGCGGCGGGATGGCGAGGCGTCCTATTAATTTTCGCCGCGCCGTCTTAGGACTGGACGAATGCTCATTGCGTTCAAAACGCTACAATTAGACAGAATTTCAGTCAAGTGGTAGGACATGCGAACGGGCCCTATGGCGAAGTGATGCTAGCTTCTCCTGGATGGGACGCATTCACTGGCCGCGGAAGTCCGGACGGAAAAGAAAGGGGCCGGAGTCGTTGCGTGATCTGATCGGCGGAATCTGAAACGCAGAAGGAGCAAAGCAAGTTTTCTTCGAAATGGGGCTAGCAGCCGAGGGCACGCGTGGAGTCTCATGAAGCTAACGCGCACTTTCCTTTTCCCCTCATTCGCCCGGTCCCGCCTCCGCCTCAGCGACGAGCCCGCCCCTTCTCTGGTAACACTTACAAATTAATAAGCCGTCAGGACCGGATCGGTTTGACAGTGGCTCAACGAGGAGCGCGATACTCCGAACCCCAATTAGGCAAAGCGGTTTCTGACTCTACAATCATCGGGCATCGACTCTTCTACTCAGCCGCCGAACTCGCGGAAGAATCATCCGTCAGGATGCCCCGATGGAGAACAACAATCACGTGTGGTCCGGTGGACCAGCGCCCCGTCGCATCAAACTGAACGGCAGGACAGTTTTCCTGCGTCAATGTTCGTTCTGCCGACGCGATTTCGTACAAGGGATCGACGGCTTAGATTGGCGCGCGGTTTACATCGGAGTATTCAGTGTAGAGCTTCTTGCGGACGCGGTTAGCAAGCGGTGGCTGGAAGAAGAGTGTCCGAGATGGCGCCTGGCCGACGACGATACGGCACGCGCCACACGCCACACCTGAAAAAATCTGTCCAGGTTGAGGGTTCATCGCGGTTTAATCGCGTAGGGTATCCGTCCCGGAAAAATATGTAGATCCAACACAACTACCAAGGTTCCGAAAGCAGTTCCGGGCGGTTTGTCGAAGACTGCCCAAATCAGTATGGTTGAACACTCAAGCGGAGCTTGCTGTCCGCGCTCGGCATTTCGCTGACTTTAAATCGCACGATTGGTCGCATCGAGGTAAAACTTATGACCAAGAGTTCGGATCGCAATAGCGGTTTAAGCCATGAGAAGGTTGATTCCAGAGAGCATGGGGATTGGGACCGTCTTCTCGCGGACGCTGGGCCACGCGATCATGTGGTGCAGCTTTATCAGGATCAGGACTTTCTGAACCGCGCGGTCTGTCGCTTCGCCGCCGCCGCTTTGGCCAACGGCGAGGGAGTTATTCTCGTGCCGACGGTCAAGCACTGGAATGCCTTCCGTCCGCGCCTGATCGCCGAAGGCATAGACGTCGAGGCAGCCCAGAAACACGGCCAATTGACGATCGTCGATGCCGATGAAACTCTGCCCCGCTTCATGCACAACGGGATGCCGGATTCGCCTGTGTTCCTGGGGTTGGCGGCGGATGTCGTCGCACGCGCCCGCGGAGGGAGCCGCTTCCCGAAGGTTCGGTGGTGGGGAGAGATGGTCAACATCCTCTGGGAGCGTGGTGACGTAGCCGCCAGCATGAATCTTGAGGACTTATTCGATCAGCTCGCCCAAAAGCATGACATAGCGATCTTTTGCTCATTCCTGATGGATAATTTTAACGGCGAGATTCACACGCGCTTGCTGCCAAGGCTCGGGGAGAATCATTCTCACCTCATTCCAGTCGAGGACTATGCGCGACTGGAGCGAGCCGTGGCCGATGCTTTACGAGATACGGTTGGCCCGGACGAGGCCCGCGTCCTTGAAAGTGAGCTGCTCTCCCGATATCCGGCAAAGTTCAGCATGCCGCGGGCACAAGCGTTGCTGCTGGCAATGCGTCAGGTTCTTCCGACCGTTTCTGACTCCGTATTGCAGCGTTGTGGCAAGTTGTATTCGGCTGATGCAGCAGACCGGTAGCGATGGAATCAGACCCCACAGGTAGCGGCCGGACCGACATCCAGCGGGCACCCGGCGGTACCACGACCGCCGACCCGGTTGCCTTCGACCACGAGGAGATCCTCGATGCGATCGATGTTGCGATCGTCGTCATTGACCGAGACTTTACCATCGCCGCCTTCAACCGGCCGGCGGCTGAGGCGCTCAGTCTAGCCAACTCGGACATAGGTCGGTCTGCTCGCGATGTCGCCGGACTCGCTGGCCTGAGGAGTTTGGAGAGGTGGTGTGCGCACGTAGTCTCGACTGAGACCACAACGCGGCATGATTTCCGAAACAAGGATCGGACGTTCGTATTGCGGATCGCCCCTTTTTCGAAGGGCGATAACCAGCCAAGCGGCACCGTTCTCACGTTCACGAACGTAACCGCTTTTCGTGCGAGTATCGATCAGGCGATCTACGAACGCGAATACACCAAGGCGATCCTTAACGCGGGCGCTGACCCGCTCGTGGTGCTGAGCCAGGACCTGCGTTTGCAGACCGCCAATCGCGCCTTTTATCAGATGTTCGGCATCCCTCGCGAGTCGATGCAGAACATTTCGCTCGATTCACTGGAAAATGGCACTTCCGACTTCGCTCGAGCACGCACTCAACTACAAAAGATGATTGCCGACGGTAGCGAGTTCCAGGCCTTCGAACTCGAACGTCCGTTTCCGGGGGGCCTGCGGACCCTCGTGATCGATGCCCGTCCATTGTCTTTATCAGGCCATTCTCTGCCCATGATTCTTTTGAGTTTCCACGACATCACCATGCGCAAGAAGACGGAGGCAGCTAACGCCAGACTGTCCGCCATCGTTCAGTCATCGGACGATGCGATTTTGAGCAAAGATCTCAATGGCATCATAACCAGTTGGAACCAGGGCGCAGAAAGAATCTTCGGCTACACCTCCGATGAAACTATTGGCAAACCTGTCACGATTCTCATCCCTGACGACAGAGCTGACGAAGAGCCCTCCATTCTTGAACGCCTAAGGCGCGGAGATCGGATTGATCAGTTCGAAACTGTGCGTCGTCGCAAAGACGGGAGTTTGGTGGATATTTCGCTGACGATCTCGCCCATAATCGATGAACACGGAACGATCATTGGGGCGTCGAAGATCGCCCGGGATATTACCCAGCGCAAACGCGCCGAGGAAGCACTTCGGGCAGCCGACCGTGCGAAGGATGAGTTCCTGGCAATGCTGGGCCATGAGCTTCGCAATCCCCTGGGCGCGTTGGCGAGTGCCGTCCGAATACTTGATCTCCCGGAAAGTTCGCCCGATCACGTGGCGCGAGCGCGAGCTATAATTGATCGGCAAATCGAGCGACTGTCACATCTGGTCGATGATCTTGTCGACGCGAGCCGTCTGACGAGCGCGAAGATGCGCCTCAGCCGGCGACCGCTTGATCTCAGCCACGTCGTGAACGAGACGATCGAGGTATTGCGCACACGCGGCCTGCTCGACCGCCATCAGCTGACGTTTAGTGGATCGACGGTATGGATCGACGCGGACGAAACACGAATCGAACAGATCGTCACGAACTTGATCGGAAACGCGTTGAAGTTCACACCAGCGGGCGGGACAATTACGGTCAGTGTGCGTAGCGAGGATCAACATGCGTCACTGGCGGTAAAAGATACGGGGGTGGGCATCCCGGCAGATATCCTCACGACGATCTTTGATCTATTCGTGCAAAGCGAACAGAGTCTAGATCGGTCGCCGGGAGGACTTGGCATTGGGCTCACCCTCGTGCGACGCCTCGTAGAGCTTCACGGCGGGACGGTTCAGGCAGCGAGCGACGGAGCTGGAATGGGAAGTACCTTCACCGTCCACCTACCAGCCATACCCGCTCCTAAGGCAAACGCTCGTGAGCCGATTTCAGTGATAGCTGCCGAGTGCAAGCCTCGAAGGGTGCTCGTCGTAGAGGACAACGACGACATGCGTGAGACTCTCGGCGTCTTGCTGACGCAAGACGGTCATGAGATTCACCTGGCGAATGACGGTCCGAGTGGCCTTAAGGCCGCTTTGACCTTTCGGCCGGACATTGGCCTCGTCGACCTGGGACTGCCAGGATTTGACGGCTATGCGTTGGCGCGCAGCATTCGCGCGCATGACGAAGGCAAGCAGATTTACCTCGTCGCACTGACTGGATACGGCCAACCGGAAGACCGACTTCGCTCCAGAGAGGCGGGATTCGACGAGCTTGTGGTGAAGCCGGTCGACATTAACCAGCTGGCGCTACTGATTCAGCGCGGGAACCGTTAAACGGATTAGATCGAAATACGACGGTGCTACGCGCCGCCAAGACGAACACTCATTCCTTGGTTATCCGCCAAAGGTGGGCACTTGCAGACGTAAACACGTCATCGAAGTAGTCCCGCCCGTTGGGCTGCTACAGAACCATCTGTGAGATAAGTGGTGAACTTTTTCGCGAAAGGTGTAATCAGACCGACGGAGGGCAGTTCTTCCATTTCTAGAAATATTTCTAGCTGATCTACTATGAATTTACCTTCTTGTGAATTTCGGAAGATCCCTTTTGTTCGACACAGGCGGTCAGCCTCGCGTCGCCCAGACCAGCCGAGCCGGGTCGAGCATTTCGCGTCTCAAGTGGCATCTGAAAGTTTCTCCGGGCTGTCGGCCGACTGTGTTCTCAGTCCTTCCGGTCGCGTCTGTCGCCGACGCCCACGTTCGCTCCCAACCACGAGGACAACAAGTTAGCAAACCCTCGGTCCCCTTCCCTGAGTTTCCTGGCCTTGGGCGAGGACTGGGTGCGTTTGATGATTTTGCGGTGATAGTCGCGGACGAGTTGGACCGCGCGCGCGGAATCCCGCTGGGCGATGGCGTCTACGATCTCGATCCGCGCGCTATGCATCGAGCCCGCGACCCGTCGCCAGTTCTCGAGGTTTCCTCCGGAGAGCTTGACGGCGAGTCCGATCTGGATCTCCGTGAACAATCGGCACAGTGCGGCCAGCAGCGGGTTGTGCGAGATCGCAGACAGCGTCACGAAGTAGTGCTGGAGCGCTGCTGCGGCTGACTCCACGTCAACGATCTCGGCCGCCCGCTCGGCAGCGACGCGCAAGCCGGCGATGTCCTCCTCGGACGCCCGCTCGACGGCCTGCGCGACCGCGTAGGCATTGAGCGCTCCCAGCAGACCAAAGACATCGCGGGCGGTCACTTTCTCGAACTGGACGACGGAGGCGATCGACATGGCAAGCATCGTGTCGCCCCGCGCGGTAACCGTGGTCCGGGTGCCGTTGCGGGTGCTAAGCAGGCCCATCGCTGCGAGCACCCGTATTGCCTCCCGAATTGTCGGCGCGCTCACGTCGTAATGGACCGCCAATTCACGCTCGGAGGGCAGCCGGGCGCCATCGGGAAGCGCGCCGGTGAGGATTTGACCGCGCAGATCCTCGACGATCTGGTCGGCCACCCGCGCGCGATAGAGCTTCGCGGTTGGTAGCGGCATCGGCATGGCTGGTTACCTCCTGAGGGCTCCTGTGCCGGACCTTGCGGGCCGTAACGGGCAGGCTGAAAATTTCGTATTAACCTACTTGGTAGGCAGTGTCGAAGGCTAGTCTTTCCACTTGATCCAAACCTACCAGGTAGGTTTAATGGTTTGGACCATCAGGCGATTGCGGAGTACCTATATGAAAATCGCACCATTTGATGAAACCGCTTTCCACCAGCACCACCCGAGAGGCACGGTGTCCTTCAACTACCTGCTGATGGGTGGTGAGCCCGAGTCCCTGGAGAACTACCGCTATATCCTCGGCCGCCAGGAGGCCGACTTCCATATGCCGCGGCACCGGCACGCCTTCGAACAGATCCGCCTGCCCCTGGTGGGCGACATGAACCTCGGCGAGCAGGGCATCCTGCACGAGGGCGAGATCGGCTACTTCCCGGAGGGCCAGTTTTACGGCCCCCAGGACGATTCACTGGGCGACGCGAAGCCGGGTGAGCGGCTGCAGTTGGTGCTACAGTTCGGGGGCGCTTCCGGCTTGGGCATGTCCGCGCGCCGTGGCCGTGGACCTGCCGCATGGCGGACGGAGGGCGAGCGGCGTGAGCGCCGACCGATCAAGTTTCCCAGGCCGCGCTACAACAACGTCATCATCATTAAACCAAAGCAATTCAACTGGCTGCCCCTGCGCAGCGTGGCCGGTGTGGAACGCAAGTACTTCGGTTCGTTCAGCGAACGCGCCTTCTGGATCGAGATGATCAAGATCGATGCGGGAACGGATCGGATTTCCACCTGCGATGGTGCCCGGCGCCTGATAGTCGCCCTCTCCGGCACCGCGAAAGTGGAGCGTATAGAGATCGGCCGTCTGGCCGCGATCGAGGCGGACGCGGGCGAGAAGCTGCACGTCAGCGCCACCAAGCAGACGGTGCTGTACATCGTCGGCCTACCTCCCGTGCAATTGCCAAGTATTCCGTCGGACGAGTTCGACGTGATCGAGAGCAAGGGCCCGATCCAGTTCGAAAACCCGATGCAGGCCGACCGACCATTCCGAAGGCCCGGATCAGCGAGTAGAGAAAGGAGACCATCACAAAATGCGGTCCGTGGGCAGGCATCGTAGTCCGCAGTGACGACACCTCGAGCGCACAACCTTGTGAGGCCATCTTTCACGCCCGGCACATGAAGCGGACCTCGTCACACAGTCATCGGCAAAGGAGATATTCAACTATGCAGGCTACGACTCAGATGACTGCCTATGGCACTCCACTGCCTGAGCTTGAGGTTCCGATAATTAACACGATGGTCACGTGTCTTAGGATCGAACACAGAAAGTTGAATGGCCTGAATATGCAGTTGGCATTCGCTGCGAGGGAGCTCGTCGGTGATGCCGGCACAATTGCAGTGAATCAACAGGCGCTCCAAGTGTGGGACGAGATCCGGCAAGATCTATGGTCGCATCTGCAAATCGAAGATGAGTTGGTGTTGTCGTGGGGCAAGGCGCACCAGGCAATTCCAGGCATGCTGCTCGATACCCTGAAAAACGAACGCCAAGAGATGCGGCAGTCGATCGCCGCTCTGCGTGCATTACCGCAGGCTGTGTATCGTGAACCGCAGACCGCCGGAGACCGCAGGGTCTTCGCGCAGACGCTGCTGGCTGTAGCTCGGACACTTGACTCGCACGTCGAGCGCTATGATGGTGAGGTTCTGCCCTCGATACGTCGCGCGCTTCGCCACAGATAGCATTCCTTATCTGTAGGCAGTCCGGTATCGGCCCTCACGCGGCAAGCGCATAAATTGCGATTCGCATCGATAATCATGAGACTAGGACTGTCAAAAATCATAATCGCAACACTATTGTTCGCCGCGATGATCGTGAGCATCACCGGTCGTGTCGCGTCTGCCGATGTCCCGGTGCTTGGGCTGCTCAAACTCGCTGAAGGCGAATTCTCAAAACTCACCCCCGCGGAAACTGCGCTGATGAAGTTCGCGGGAGATTATCGTTCTGAGCCGGATGGGTTCGCGGCGGCGGGACCGAGCACAATTCCTGACGATCCGACCAACGATCCCACACATGCGGATGAATGGAGTACGCA
Source organism: uncultured delta proteobacterium (assembly GCA_963850125.1). Classification (GTDB taxonomy): domain Bacteria; phylum Desulfobacterota; class Binatia; order Binatales; family Binataceae; genus Binatus. The sequence goes on from CAWKKB010000013.1 coordinate 302,188, forward strand.
GCGTGAGGTCCGCGCCGACTTGATTCGATGGCTGTGCGTGGATCCGCGCGCGCGTGCGCTGATCGATCCCCAAGGCATTCGCCTTCTCGGTGCGCGAATCACCGGAAAGCTGGACCTTTCAGATTTGAAGGTTCCGTTTCCGTTGGTTCTTCGTGAATGCTCGATTGGCGAACGCATGACCTTCGAGAGGGCGGAGTTCCCGCGGTTCGATCTCGGCGGAAGTTATACGGGAGAGATCGACGGCAATGGAATTGTGGTTCACAGCGACCTTGGTCTTAATTTCCTTCATGCGTCAGGCGAAGTCTGGTTTCGAAACTCCACTGTCGATGGCAACCTCTACGCCGCCGGTGGTCGATTCACGCATTCCAAGTTTGCGCCTCAGGAACCGGCGTTTAGTGGTCTGTTTGATGCGTCGAGCACGGCGCTTGACGTACATTCCTCACAGATTCAAGGGATTGCCGCCTTTTGTTGTGGTTTCGAAGCAGACGGTGCCGTGGTTTTGGCGGCTAGCACGGTTGGCGCACTGGTTTTCACCGACGGAACGTTCAACAACGCAAACAATCTCGCGATTGTAGCTAATGTCATCCGTGTCGATCATGCCGTTTTCCTGGGATCGTCTCCTTTCGCGCATGGGGGAGTTCGCGTCAACGGGCTCGTCACATTTCTGAATGCTCACGTGTCAGAATTTTTTGTGAAAGATGCGACGTTTTTGGGGGCAGCTGGTGATCGGCATGGATTCGATGCCAGCGAAATGTCGACCGACACCTTGCTGTGGCAGAGAGTCAAACTGGAGAACGGCGCGTCCATGAATCTGGCGGGCGCGAACGTCGGCATCCTGAACGACGATTCAAGGAGTTGGCCTGCGCCCGGGAAATTGCAACTTGGCGGGTTTACTTACACTCAGCTGGTGGGCGTCGCGAGTGATGGGCGGTCGGTTCTTGATGCGCGCTCGCGTCTGCGCTGGCTTGCCTTGCAACCTGATTTTCACGCGCAGGCGTATCGGCAGCTCGCGAAGGTCTTGCGCGACAGCGGTGACGATACCGGCGCGAATGAAGTCCTGATAGTCGCGGAGAATCGGCGTTACTCCGGTTACGGTCGCGCCGGCGCTTTACTGGGCGGGTTCCTCAACCTGACCGTCGGTTACGGTCACAAGCCCTTCAGGACGTTAGCCTGGTCGTTGCTGGTAATCTTCATCGGCTGGCCGATTGTGCGGACGGCCGATCGCGCGGGAGTGATGCGCCCGACCTGGCCAGAGAACGCTCCCAACTTTCCCGAGTCGCACTACGAGGAGCTGCATCCGTTTCTATATTCGCTGGACGTTTTTCTTCCATTCGTAGACCTGCACCAGGAGCATTATTGGTGGCCCAACTCGAATGCGTCTGGCGACTGTGTGTTCTTCGGCTACAAGTTTCGGCTGCGCGGGTCGTTGGTTAGACACTATCTGTGGTTACAAATCTTTCCGGGTGGCTCTTAAGCGCGATTCTGATCGCCGGCGTCTCCGGCCTCATGAGAGGCGATTGGGGTGGACCCTAGCGTTATCTTACCTGATCCGCTCCACGATTCGATTAGCATCATTGCGTGGAGGCGGCGTATCTGAGGATGTTAAGGAGGGACGTTTTCGGAACGGCGCGACAATTTTTCACCCAAAGCGAGGACCGCTTCGGCCGCGGCGCGGAACCCGTCCATCGAATCCTCGGCGACGGCGTCAGCGCCACCAATCAGCCGTCGGTTTTTTCCCGCCGTCCGTACTCCATACCAGCGCTTTGTTCAGGGCATCGAACTCCTCGACCCCCTTGTTCGTCTCGATTACTTCAGGGCCGGAGACATTGATCCGTCCCTGCTCGGAGATAACGATCCCGGAGCATGTCGCTGCCGTCAGGCCGGCACCGCCGAACGCACCGGACTTGCCGCCAACCAACGCGATCGCGGCGACACCCGTGCACCGGGCCTGGACGATCGCACGCATCAACTCGGCCACAGCAAGTTCGCCCGCGTTCGCCTCCTGCAGACGTACTCCACCGCTATCGAGCAGCAACAGGAGGGTTTGGGGGCAACTCCTTATGATCGCGAGCCGCGCGCACCAGGCCCAGAATTTTGGCCCCGCTGACCTCGCCAAAAGTCCCAGTACCTTAGGATCGGCTTTGGCCAGGCAGGCCGCGAGGAAGTCCGCTTGCTTTTGATTGTCACCTTCGAGGCGGATACGATCCCCTGGCCGGACCACCGCTTCGAGCAATGCGTCGCATCATTGGGTGCTAGGATCTTACCCTTGGCGAATTTGCTGCCTGCCTTGAGACGATCGCCGCGGACTCGCCGCTCGCTTTGCCAATCAACCATGATCGTTCAACTCCCATTGATTTAAGGCTTCTCGACATGGCTTCCCTCCGGCCATCGCTGGCGCGACTCTACGGAACCACTCTTTTCTAATGTGGGCGTGTCTTCGGCTCGATCAAACCTGAGGAGATCGAGCAACCGAGATTCTGGTAGCGCCATGGGAAACCCCTGGGCCCGAAGATGGAAAAATCGTACCCCGAGTTCGACTTGCTACGTCAGGGATCATATCCCCCCGTCTACTAACACAAGCCATCGCGCCGGCGGTGCCGCGGATCGGACATAGGTGCGGATCGAAAGAAGCGAGTAGGCTCTGCAGGCCTGGATGGTACCACCGTTCATAGCGATCTGCCTAGAGACTATTCACCGCTTCGAATTTCCAATGGCGAAGTGTGAGGTATCTTGACGTACACAAAGCGGATGACCCAACTCCCCAATAAGAGAAAAATCACGGCGCCAAATATCAATGGGAGACCGCTGCTGAAGAGCGTCAGACCGAGAGGGATCAGCGTCCCGGCAGCGAAGATAAGTACGCCGACGAGCCACTGCTGTCCGCGGGTGTAGAGTCGCGCATGAGTCGGTTGGAGGTTCGCAAACAAGAGCCCCAACGGAATCAGATTGAGAATGAGCAGCACGATTAATGCGGTGCGGAGGATGGCTATCGCCTGCGTTTGCCCCAGCAGGGCCGACGGGACAAGCAACTCGGCGCAGCCCATCAGGAGAGCCGAATTGGTGAGATAACCTCCCATCCAGCGCGCGTCCTTCCAACCTGGTTGCGCGTTCGTGCTGAGCAAGACGCCCTTGTAGGCCGCTGAGCCGAAGCCGAACGGCAGTGCCACGATCACCGCGAGTATGCGAGCCCATTCGAAATCTATCCCTATTTCGCTCAGCAAGCTGAACGCTGCCGCCGCGGTCAGAGGGATCGAGAAGATCACCAGACACCACGTTCCCACCGACATGGGCGAACGGGGCTTGAAAACCCGGAGCATGTGATGGAAACGCAGCGGATCGCCCAGATCGGACACAAGCAATGCCAGGTCAACGAGCAAAAGCACGAGAGCGACCGGATAAGCCACCTTCGCCACGGGAGTGAAGACCGCAGGCGCCGCCAACTCGCTAACCGCGGCGGCCATGAACAGTCCGGTCGCCATGCCGTTGAGCAGAGCGTCCCAGGCGATCATGCCGTACCACCCCGGCACCTTGGTCACTGGCAGGTGCGCGTAGCCGCTCTCTCTCCCTCCTCCCAGCAAGGGAGGTTTGGTGAAATCGTGCAGCGCTGTGGGGTTCCCTTGCATTTCAGGACCTCAAAAGAAACACCACCACGAACAGTGCAGCGATAGCGGCCAAGCCGCCCGCGATGGAACGAGCGTAATCTCCCATCATGTGCAGCCATGGATTGAATGGGTTATCCGGCAGGCCATAAACAGAAGGTCGATCGACAAGCAGATAGAAGGAATGCAGCTCGGAATAGGTATCACTAGCGGCGTCGCCATAAAGGTACGCCTCCGGGACGCCGCGACGATGAAGTTCCTCGACACGTTTGCGGGCCTGCTCGCGCAGTTCGTCGACCGGGCCGAAATGGATTGACTGGGTCGGACATGCCTTGGCGCAGGCCGGCTCGAGACCATCGCGCTGGCGGTCATAGCAGAGCGTGCATTTGTGCGAATGACCGCCGACGCTGTCGCGAGTGATGACGCCGAATGGACATGCCGCGATGCAGCACGAGCAACCGTTGCAGATATCAGCCTGAATGTAGACGTTCTCGAACTCATTATGAATGATGGCGCCGGTCGGGCATGCCTGATGGCAAGGGGCCGCGAGGCAATGCTTGCAAACGTCACTCATCATGAGCCAGCGGTTGTGATCTGACTCGCTAGGCGCGACGCCCACGGAAGCACTCTTGCTGGACGACTGGTCGGAGAATTGCTCGATGAACTTCACATGGCGCCAGGATGTAGCCGACAACTCCGCCGTATTGTCATAGCTATTGCCGGACCAGTTAAACCCGTCCGATGGCAGTTGGTTCCACTGCTTGCACGCCACCTCGCAAGCCTTGCAACCGATGCATACGGTCGTGTCGGTGTAAAAGCCGGTAGGCGGAACGGGCTTCGGCGCTTCACCATGGCGGAACGGATAGATCAGGCGTTGTACCAACTCCGACAGTCGGCCGCGAAGCGGATCGCTGGTCTGGAGCAACGCGGACAGTTGCTTTTCCCTACTTGCCATGTCCGAGCTTCCCTTCTGGTTGGGCGCTGGCCGGCGTGTTCGGGATTGGATCGAGCGTCGGCCAAGGCGCTACGGGGACTGTTGGCTGCAGAGCCTGGCCTTCGAGCCGCCCGGCTTCGACTTGGCAGGCGAACGCCTTGGATTCGTGCATGCTCACGTTCGGGTCGGCCAAAAGCGCGGTCAGGTCGTTGGCGTTGGAGCCGACGATCTCCCCGGCGAAAGCCCAGTGGAAGGGGAGACCGATCTGATGGACTACGCGCCCCTCGACAACAAAGGGCCGCAGCCGCCGCGTCACCATCGCACGGGCCTCGATTCGACCGCGCGCCGTTTGGATCGTCATCCAGCCGCCGTGAACAATACCGCGCTCTGCCGCCAGCTCTGGGCTCAGCTCGGCGAACATCTCCGGCTGCAATTCGTTGAGCCAGCTATTGAAGCGGCTCATCGGCCCACTCAGGTAATGCTCGGTGAGACGGAACGTCGTGGCCACCACTGGATAGTCGGCTGTCGGCGTGTGGGCAATGGGATTCAGCGGTCCCTCGAAAAAGCGAACCGTTGGGTTGGAATTATGTTTGGGATAGAGCAGGTTGCCCAGCGGCGACTCGACCGGCTCGTAATGCGTCGGCAGAGGCCCGTCCTTGATGCCGGGGGAGTATAGCCAGCCCAGCCCATCGCACTTCATGGTGAAGGGCCGCGTGCCGGCGATGGCCGCCATGCCCGTAGCTCCCGGAGGGGGTTTGTAATCGGGCGGCTTGTCCAGCTCGAAGTCCGGTTTATCGAGTCCGACCCAACGCCGCCTCTCGGAGTCCCACCAGACCAATTTTTTGCGTTCCGACCAGGGCCGCCCGTCGGGATCGGCCGAGGCGCGGTTATACAGCACGCGGATGTTGTTCGGCCACGCGAAGCCCCATTCCGGCGCGAACGGGTCATCCGTGATTTTCCGCTCATTCGCCCGGTTGCGGCCCGGCTCGGGGAAGACGCCGCTGTAGACCCAGCAGCCGCATGCCGTCGATCCGTCGTCCTTCAATTCTGAGAAACTGCTCACAAGACGAGGCCGCCCGCTGCTCGGATCGATTTGATCGAGATGGTGACCATTGATCTCCATGAGGACCTTCTCGAGGTCGGGTTCCCCCTCGATGCGGCTGGGCGTGCCATCGGGCAGACGCGGTTGCTCGTCGAAGTCGTAGTCCCAGGTGAGGTTCAGTAGCGGCTGGTTCCTGGGATCGGTCGAGCCGGCGTACAGCTGCTTCAGGCGCTTGCCCAGGTTGTAGAGAAACCAGGCGTCCGAACGGCAATCGCCGGACGGATCGAGGGCCTTGTTGTGCCATTGGAGCAGCCGCTGCGTGTTGGTTAAGCTGCCCTCCTTCTCCTGAGCGGCTGCAGCGGGGATGAAGAATACCTCGGTCTTGATCTCGGAGGGCGGCGGCGCATTCGGGTCGTTCTTCCAGAAGAGGGCGCTCTCGGTCTCGAACCAGTCAAGAACCACCAGCCACTCGAGGTTGCGCAGGCCAGCGCGGTGCAGACCTGCGTTTGGTCCGCCGCCCGCGGGGTTCTGGCCGGTCAGGAAGTAACCTTTGACCCCACCCTTCGCCATGCGATCGAAGTAGGCCAGTGCCGAGTAGTCGGCGTCCACGCGCGGCAGCCAGGAGAACCCGAACTCGTTGTCCGGCGTGGCCGCGTCGCCGTACCATGCCTTGAGCAGGCTGACAATGTATTTGCTGAAGTTCGCCCAGCCGCCCGCGTGCATTCCTTCGTGCTCGATATAAGAACTCAACTTCTCGTGCGTGCGGTCGTATGCAGCCGGTTGCGGCAGGTAGCCGGGCAGCGTGTCATACAGGGTCGAGACGTCGGTCGCGCCCTGGATGGTAGAGTGGCCGCGCAGGGCCATAATGCCGCCGCCGGGCCGACCCACGTTGCCGAGCAACAGTTGCAGGATGCCGGCGGTACGTATTATCTGCACGCCGGTGGTGTGCTGCGTCCATCCCAGCGCATAGGCGATGCAGGTGGTTCGCTCGCGTCCCGAGTTGCTGCAGAGCAATTCCGCCACGCGCACAAATTCTTCCACCGTACAGCCACACACCTCGGAGACTACCTCCGGCGTGTAGCGGGCGAAGTGCCGGCGCAGGATCTGCATAACGCAACGCGGATGCTGCAAGGTCGGGTCGCGCGATTCGGCTTCCATGTCCTTGGACGGGGAGGTGTGTGCCTCGGAATTGCCATCGATACCGTGGCCGTGAAGCCCATGCCGACCTTTCGCGTACTTCGCCTGACTCGTATCGTTGGAACTGCCCTGCTCCGCCTGGCGACCGTTCCCAAGTTCCTCGTAGCCCCAATGGCCCTGCTTGGCATCATAGGTGTCGTCCTGCTGGTCGAAGCCACTGAAAAGCCCTGCGAGATCTTCGGTATCCCGGAACCCTTCCTCGATGATCGTCGAAGCATTGGTGTAGGCCAGGACGTATTCGTGAAACCAACGGTCGTTGCTTAAGACGTAATTCACGAGGCCACCGAGGAAGGCAATGTCGCTCCCGGAGCGGATGCCGACGTATACATCACACACTGCCGACATGCGGGTGAAGCGCGGATCGACATGGATCAGGGTCGCGCCCTTCTCCTTGGCCTCCATGGGCCAGCGGAAGCCGACCGGTTGAGCCTCGGCCATGTTCGATCCCATGAACAGGATGCAATCGCTGTTGGCCATATCCTGCTGATAGTTAGTGGCCGCGCCGCGGCCGAAGGAGGCGCCCAGACCGGGCACCGAGGCGCTGTGTCAAATCCGCGCCTGGTTCTCGATCGACACCACTCCCAACCCGCCGCCGAACAGCTTCTTGATGAGATAGTTCTCCTCATTATCTATCGTTGCCCCTCCCAGCGTGCCGATGCTGCGCACCGAGTTGAGCAAGCGGCCTTGCTCGTCGCGCGCCGTGAAATCGGCGTCGCGGGTCGCCTTGACGCGCTGGGCAATCTGGTCCAGAGCCCAGTCCAGCGTCCGAGTCTCCCAGTGATCGGAGTAGGGAGCACGATATAGGACATTGCGGACGCGATGCGAATTGACGGTAAGTTGGAAGGCGTTGGCCCCTTTGGGGCAAAGGTGGCCACCGCTGATAGGACTATCAGGATCGCCCTCAATGTCGATGAGCTGACCGCTCTTGGTGAAGATGAGCTGGCCGCAACCGACGGCGCAGTAAGGACAGACGCTCTCGGTGACAGTAGCGCCGCGCAGGCGCGAAGCCTTGGCCAGCGACTGTAAGCTGAAAGGTTCCCGAGAAATTTGTGGTCGTTTGGTCAAAGGGAAGCGGAACATATCAACTCCTTCTTTCAGAAATTCCTCGTTTGAGATGTCGATGACTCCGTAACTATCTCTTGCGGTTCAATAGACATCAGAGCCTCTGAAAACATTGCGGTATGCGAACACGAAGTAACCACTGACCAGCAGCATTCCGGGAATGAACCATGCCAACCCGATACTCAGTCCATAACTTGTGGTCGAGGCGTTGTAGATCGTCAAACCGTTTTGTGTACCGCTGATCGCTGGCAGCAAGTTAGGGTAGTGGCCAAATGCGGCCGCGGCTAGCATCGCTAGTATGTATCCCGAGGAACAAAGGAATGCGGTGCGATCGCTGCCGGCACGGCTCGCGATCCTGACGCCCACGAGAGTGCCCAAAGCAGCCAACGGCAAAATCAGACCCAGCGGACTCTCCAGGTAGCGAGCGGAAAAATGAGGCAGGGTGAATGGCACTATTATCATTACGGCGATGGTAAACAGTAGTGCGACGGCCCAGACCAGACGGGCAAACTCGCGGGCGCGCATTTGCAGATCTCCCCTGGTCCGCATAGCAGCCCACACGCAGCCTTGCATCGCGAGCGCGACGACGCTCGTCAACCCCAAAACAATAGTGAACCAGTCGAGAATGCCTGCGACTGGGCCGACGCGAAAATCGGTCCAGAGCGGAAGAAAGAACCATCCGTTGGCGCCAAGTGGAACTCCACGAATCACGTTTCCAAGAGCTACACCAAAGAATAACGCGAGTAGCAAGCTGGCCCCGGCGAATACCATATCCCAAAAAGGTATCCACACGGGATTGTCGATGTGATTGCGAAATTCGATCGCGATGCCGCGTAGAATAAGTAACCAGAGAACCATCATTAGTGGCAGGTAGAAGCCACTGAAGCCCGAGGCATAGGCCGTTGGAAACGCGAAGAACAGCGTGCCGCCGCCCGCGACCAACCATACTTCGTTGCCGTCCCATACCGGTCCGATCGATTCAAGCAGCGTGCATCGCTCGCGATCGTTCTGCGCAATGAAGAGATGTACGATTCCGACGCCCATATCGAAACCATCGAGCACGGCAAAGGTCGCGAACATTATCGCGACTATCCAGAACCAGAGAGTATTCGTAGAAAGCTGCCTCCTCTCAACGAGCGGCGACGGCGCCCTCGATTTGGGTATGTCCCGGGTCCGCAGGACCGCGCACAACCTCAAGATAAATCAGGAACAGGAACAGTATCCCGAGCGCAACGTACAAACCCATGAAGCCGAGCAACGTGAACAGGCCGTTGCCGGACGATACCAATGGCGACCTGCCCGCTTCAGTCCTCATCAATCCATAGACCAGCCACGGTTGCCTCCCTAATTCCGCTGTCATCCAGCCTGCGGTGGTAGCGATGTATGGGAACGGTGCGAGCAGCATTAATGCCCACAGCAGCAAGGGGGTGTCGTAGAGGCGATTTCGATACAACATCCATCCAGCTAGAACAAATACACCAGCAAAAATAGTCCCGAGACCAACCATGATATGGTAGGCGTAGTACAAGAGCGGAATGTTGTCGGGCCACTGATCTTCCGGAAATTCCAGAAGACCCTGGACCTCCGCCTTCCAGCGTCGATACGTGAGAAAGCTCAACATATCCGGTACGGCGATTGGGTTGTCGAGCTTGCGGGCGCCAACGTCCGGCTGACCAATGATCACCAGCGGCGCGCCGTGCTGATTGCCGAACAGGCCTTCCATCGCGGCCAGCGTGACCGGCTGATAGCGCGCTACATTGCGACCCTCTCCATCTCCTGTCGGAAATATCATCATGAGCGATGCTATCAGCCCGGATATGACTCCAAGTCGTACGAAGGTCCGGCCGAACTCCTCGAATTGATGCATCAACAAATAGAATGCTCCGAGCGCCGCCATCACTACCGAACCCGTTACCACCGCCCCCGTCATGTTGTGAAGGTACTGCCAAACGATCCAGGGGTTGGTGAGCAGAGTTCCCAAACTGGTTAAAGCAACTGTGCCGTCAGTACTCCGGGCATACCCCACCGGATGCTGCATCCAGGCGTTGGTCGCAATAATAAAGAATCCTGAAATCCACGAACCAAGGAACACGAGAAATGCTGCGAGCCAATGAAGCCGTTGCCCAATTTGCTGCTCTCCGTACAGAAACGCACCCAGGAATGTCGATTCCAGGAAGAACGAGAAGACTCCTTCCATCGCGAGAGTTTGCCCGATTACGGCACCTGTGCTCTTGGAGAACACCGACCAGTTGGTACCGAACTGGAACTCCATCGGAATTCCAGTCACGACACCGACGACAAAATTTATTCCAAAAATGCGCGCCCAAAAGCGCGCTGCCTGGTTGTAGTGCTCATTTCCAGTTCGAATCGCGAGCGTCTTGAGTATGACAATGAGCAACCCCAGACCCATCGTTAGCTGGGGAAACAGGTAATGAAACGTGACCGTAAATGCGAATTGAATCCGATGAACGATGAGTGCATCCATATCAAATACCCGATTCTGAATGCTGAAGAATCGGAATCGGGGAACCCGCTTTAGACGGACGACCGGGGATCTGTGCGAGCCACCGATTCAACTCGGCTATCACCACTTCGAGATCGCGCATTGACTGCAACTCAGCAAGCATAGTCAGGCGCTGCTCGAGCGTCCAAGGCTGAAGCCGCGCGAACTCTCCCGCTTCGAGCCGTGAGCCGAGCTGTTCGAGCGGCTTTCGCAAATCTTCGGGCGAGTACCCTCGCGCGATTGTCTGAGCAGCGCCGGCGTCGAGGCTTTGATTGCCGCTACGAGGTTGGATCCGCAAATGGCGCCCAGATGCCGATCAGGCGATCGAAGCCCTGTCAGCGCTCTTTGAAGGAGCAACCATCGGCGGCGGCGAGAACGCATTCAATGATGTGGCTGCTCGAGTGACCGGACGAGGAAATAAGTATCTCCATAGCCTAAGTTTGCAGCCATGAAGCGGTCGCTGCGTTCGCGAGTGGATAGCGTTGTTCAGTGAATTTGAGTCGCTCGCCGAGTTGAAGCCAAGCACGATTTTTTCATATTGAAAAAACGTATCCGCTAGGACGCAAAGTACCCTCTAGACGGCACCTTGCCAGACGTCGGCGTTGGCCTTGGCAAATGGATGCACCTGTCCATGAGCGGGTCCGCCGGCCGGAACAGTTCAGCTGAAGAGCGATGAAGGCACATGCACCGATGTCCATATAACACTTTCGGCGCGTTCGCTGATCAGAGGGCCACTCATGCTTCCGTATTGGTCACTGACGACGCATCGTGGTTTTGAACAGGGTATCGAGAAATGCCGTGGCTGGCTTGAAACTTCCCAGCACCGTTAACGCTCCCGCGGGCGACAATCGGTCCGCAGCATCGCCGGTACCTATTCCAATGAAGTTCCAGCCTAGATGCTGCGCGGCTTTGACGTCCCAGACACCATCTCCTACGTATGTGACGGTGGAAAATTCGCGCCCATGCTTTGCTGCTGCCTGACGAGCCGCGCTCGCCATGATTTCCTCGCGAGAGGGCGCATCGTCGCAGCCGGCTATCGGAATGGACGCATCGAAGAGCCCCGCCTTGCGAAGCTTGAATTCAGCGGATGCGAGGAAGCATCCAGTTGCGATGGCGGCCTCAAGATTTGATGTCGATCGAACCCGGGCCAGCACATCAGCAGCACCGGGCATGGCGCGAATGCACTTGGCGTTCGTCAGTACAGCACCTTCGAGGAGCGCTACAAGCCGACGCCTGAATAGATCTACCTCAGACGCGGTGATGTCGCGTCCGAACGCTGCCTCACAATGTTGCGAGGCAATTCCGAGATCGGTGTGGTGCTCTACATGTTGGAGCCAACGGGAATGGCTGCTGGGCAATCGGAAAATTTCCCGCGCGGCCTGCCAGAAACAGTCGGCGTCCACCGCACTGGTGTCCGTCAATGTTCCGTCAACGTCGAATACGACCAAATGCATTTCTCGATGTTGTCATAGCTTGACAGAAGAGCGGAGGCAGAATCGAGAGGGACGAGCGGCGCGACGAAATCCGACGCCATTAACATGCCGTAGGAACGAGCTTGCCGTCACCCACGGTCGCGTTGAATCTGCTTTCTCCCCGTCGCCACGAAAAAATCGGCGACCGGAACGCCGAGAGCTCGGGCGAGTTTCGCGATGGTCGCGAGCGAGGGTCGAGCGCTATTCCTCGCGTCGGCCTGGCGTGACGAACCAAACCGATTTGTCGGTGATCAGTGAGAACCCGGGCTGGTCCGACTTTTTGACGAATCGCTTGGCTGAAACCGCCTAAGGGCGCCAAGGACACCACGGCAGTGCTTGAGATCAACTTAACTCCTGGAGGTTGCGTCTATGGAACCTTCGGACCGAAGACGAGAAAAAACGGCCCGTCGAGGTTGGTTCCCCCCGAGTTCGAATCGATAAACACCGACGGCTGTGGACTGCCGTCCGCTTTAATCGCTCCTTTGGAAAACTTGGCGATGCTTCCGTCCTCGTCGCTGTCAACATTCGCGACCCACAGGTTGCCGTCATCGTCGAACGTGATACCAGCCGGATCGTCGAAGCTGGACGCCGTGGTGTCTGTGACGGTCGTCGCCGTCAGCATTACCGCTGGAGTTGGACTGCCACTCGCTTTCAATTGGGCCGGAGTAAACTTCACGACACTGCCATCCTCGTCGACACCGCCAGAGTTGTTGGTCGCCCACAGGTTGCCAGACCCGTCGAAGAGTATAGGTTCGCACGAATCAAGACTGTCGCTTCCATCAGAGCTGAGAGTGACGGTTGGGGATTGGGTTCCCCCGGCCGCGAGTTGTGCCTTGGTGAACATGAAGATTTCGGAGGCACCGTCGTCAGCAACCCAGAGGTTTCCAGAATGATCGAGTGCGATGCCGACCGGAGACATGAGAGCGCTGGAGTTAATGACGGTATCTGGGGTTGGCGAGCCACTGGCGGCAAGCTGAGAGGAAGTGAATTCAAACAACTGCGCACTTCCCTCGTCAGCCACCCACATATCTTTCCCGTCGAACACCATGCCCTCCGGTCGGTCGAGACCCGAAATCACCACCGCCGCAGACGGTGCGTCGTCCGTCTTCAGGTCTTTGAGCTGCTTAAAGGTAAATTTGGTCAGCGTGCCGTTGCCCACATTGCTTACCCAGAGCTGTTTCGAGGAGCCAAAAATTATTCCCCACGGCTCATCAAGGTCCGCGCTCGCAAGTTTGCGGCTCGGGCTCTGCATTCCGCTCGCGGTCAGCTCGTTCCCGGTAAACTCCGCCACGAAATTACCATCTTCATTGGCAACCCATAGAGCAGGACCGTGCGGCGGACTAGGGGATCCGCCTGCGTCAGCGAAATGCGCCCCCAATAGGGTCATCAACACGATGGCCAACGCGACCAAGCTAGATGTGCGGAGTACGCCGCGGCGGGAACCAAACCATCTCGTGCTCATACGAAACTCCTCCCCGAACTTGCAGAATGGAAATCGACCGTTTCGCGCCCCTTATACTCAATTGGCTCTGATAGTGCCAATGAGTAACGCCACCCAATCAAAAAGACGTGGCGGGCGCAATGCCCAAACTGTCTGGATTGAGAACTCTTGAGCGACTGCCAGGTGCTCAGTCCGTGTACATCGACCCAAGACACAACGAGCACTAGAATCCAACTGAGGTTATTGTCAATTAATTTAGAGATTGGCAAAGGCGGATGGTCAAACCGATCCGAGGTGTTGCCACGTTCGACGGCTTCGCCCACAAGCGCATCCAGACCTCAGGTACGGAGATCGCTCTCGAGCAAGGCGGCAACGGCCCGCCGCTGCTCCTCGTTCACGGCTATCCGCAGACTCATGTGATGTGGCACAAGGTCGCGCCGCGCCTCGCCCAGCGCTTCACGGTCGTCGCGCCCGACCTGCGCGGTTATGGCGCCAGCGACCAGCCGCCCATCGACGCCGAGCACCTGCCTATTCCAAGCGCGCGATGGCTCTCGATCTGGTCGAGGTGATGACTGTGCTTGGTTTCGATCGCTTCGATATCGTCGGGCACGATTGGGGCGCGCGCGTCACCTATCGACTCGCGCTCGACCACCCTGATAGCGTCCGCCACGCGGCGGTCCTCGACGTGGTGCCGACCATCGAGCAATTCGAGCGGATGGATCGCAACGGAGCGCGCGCCGCGTATCACTTGGTTCTTCCTGGCGCAGCCCGCGCCCTTTCCTGAAACACTGATCAGCAAAGACCCGGACTACTTCATCGAGCATTCGATGCAGAGCTGGTGCGGCACCCCCGGGGCCTTCAAACCCGAGGCGATGGCGTCGTCCGTCGCTTGCGCACGAAGCAGCCCGCCGGATGTGGAAGCGAGCCATCCCTCATCGACCGGCGGTGATTCTGTTCTGTCAAGGCACACGGATGTCGAGGCGGCCATGCGTTTCGCGTCGCCATACCTTTCTCCGTACGCGGTGGTGGACATCACTGGGCGGGACCCGCCTTATGCTCTGATGGACTTGTTATTGACCTCAGCAGGATCAGGCAAGTTATCGTCGACCCGCGCTCACGAGTCGCAACCATCGTCGCTGGGGCTACGCTATTAGCAAGATTGGGGAGCCGACGACTAAACATCGTGTTCGGCGCCCCGACAGCTTAAACACCCTGGACGATGAAGGCCCGGTAGTTAGCGCCTTTGAAGCGATGTTCGCGCGCCTCCCGGTAGGCGGGGCTGTCGTACCATGCCTTGGCTGCATCAAAGGTCGGAAACTCGAGCACGACTGCTCCTTCGATTTCCGGACCCTCCAGTACCTCATGCCGGCCATAGGCAACTCGAAGCGTGACCGGATGACCCGACAGAGTTGCTGGAGCGACCTTGGAATAAGTCTCAAGCTCTTTGGGATCGCGAGTGCTGTCGCGAATGAAAATAGCGTAAGCTGGCATAAAATTTTACTCCTCCTGGAATCTTATCTCGTGAGGCTCACGGCGTCCACGATATGTAGGCTGGGCAGTGGCGAAGCTCGATGTGGTCAGACTGGTTATCCCTTTCACCGTATAGGTAAGAAGGTGATCCTATCCAAAGATCTCAAAGGTCGCCCGCAAGAGATCGCCACGCTCGATGGTCAACTGGCACCACTTCCACGGCGCGGCCACACGCGTTGCTGCGCAGGCGATGGCTTTCCAAGTCATCGCGCACGGCAACGTGCTCTACAATTTTGCCATCTTTCAGGCGAAATCGGTGAATGTGCTTAACTTTGAAAGATTTCGTTCGCGAGCAAACTCGGTCCCTTTAGGGGCGGAATGAGTTGAAGCTCACCCAAATGCGTTCCCTGAAAAGACGCTTCGCACATAACCAAGTCGCCTTCCGCCACTATCGAATCCACCATAAAACGTAAGTCTGGGAACGCTGTGCGCCAAACGCTGACGATGCGCTTTACCATCGTGCGACCATCGTGAAGTTGCTGGCCGAAATTCATGAAGCCCGTGGCAAAGAAATCGTTCACCATATCGAGCTGTCGATTGTTCCATAGCTCCTCGAACTGTCGCCGGACACAGGTTTTATTTGGATCAAGCGGATTGCTGGGCATATTCGTTCTTTCCTGTTGCTGCCTCGACCAATTCTTCGACCGACCATAGCCAATCTGTCTCGCCAGCCGCCATTGCAGGAGTCATCCTGAGTCTGATGAATCCGCACACGATGTAATGGGTGTAGTCGTAACGAGCGCGAGCGAACTCGCGCGCTTGGAGTATTAGTGACCCGTTGATTGCGTCCGCGCACACGATGCGGCATTGGAATTGGGCCGACGTTTAACAACTCGTGACCTGTTTTCTGCCCGATCACGGAAACCTCTGTCCAGCTTGAGTTTCAAAGCATCTGCCCAACCATTGAAGAGACAGTCGCCCTTCGGACTCGACGATTTAGTCGCATATTTAGGCGTGTTCGTCCGCGAAGCGTTAGAATCCCGAACCCGTGGCTGTCAAATGTGGCTATCAAACGTATCAAGGAATCCTGCTTGCTCGGCTTAGTCGTCAAAAACCCTTTATTTTCAATGCCGGGGGCGGGGGTCGAACCCGCACGGAGCTTTCGCTCCAGAGGATTTTAAGTCCTCTGCGTATGCCATTTCGCCACCCCGGCTTTCGAGCGCGCAAAATCGTTAAATCATAAACTCGCGCGCGCGCGAAGATGGCGCGCTGGGCGCCTGTCTGCGATGTGGCGTGATTCGTGGGCGATTGTTTGTTCTGTCCCGCGCGCGGCGTGTATATGCTCGGCACTACGGAGCGCCGACGGTCTCGAACGCGTCGACAAGGACGAACTGCTTGCAAAAATTATTGGTTCTCGCAGTTCTACTGGCGTCGATGCTGCCGGGTTGCGCGGTTTACCGCAGCTATGAAGCCTCGAAGCCGGACACCGTTCGCAAAACCGAGGCGATGCTCTCCGACGCCGGCTTCACTACCATCAAAGTCGACTCTGATGAGAAAGGCGGGTTGGTGGAAGACTTGCCGCCGTACGAGATTCGCAGTTATAAGGCACAGTCCGGCGCGGTCTACTGGTACTACGATCCCAAGATTTGCTCGTGCGTTTACGAAGGCCACCAGGGCGACTACGAGCGCTATCAGATGGCGCAACGGCAGGAGAGTGACACTGCGCAGTACGCCGCCCAATCGGACGATTCGCAGGTTGCGTCATTGAACGCTTTGAACGGCGCGTTTTTTCCTCCGCCAATAATCTGGATCGGTGGAATCGCTCCGGGTCCCCATTTTGACGGCGGAGGTGGTGGTGGATTCCACGGAGGACACGGTGGCCACGGAGGAGGTCACGGACGTTAGCTGGCCGCACAATTGCTCCGTCTGAAATGGGACTGGAGATTTATTGCGTGCGAGCGGCTAAGCCTGTCGATGCCCATCTATGCAATCACGATCTTTACTGGCGCATTCCTGCTGTTCCAGGTTGAACCACTATTGGCGCGCTACATCCTGCCCTGGTTTGGAGGTTCGTCGGGCGTATGGATCACCTGCATGCTGTTTTTTCAGTTGCTGCTGGTCGCCGGGTACGCGTATTCGCATCTAATCGCGACTCGTCTATCGGCGCGCCGGCAGGTGATCGTTCACCTTGCGATCGTCGCAGCATGCGTCGTGCTGATGGGCGCTCTGGCGCTGATATGGAAATCTCCAATCACGCCCG
The DNA here is from genome assembly GCA_963850125.1 of uncultured delta proteobacterium. Lineage (GTDB taxonomy): Bacteria > Desulfobacterota > Binatia > Binatales > Binataceae > Binatus. The sequence continues at coordinate 319,168 of CAWKKB010000013.1, forward strand.
GTCCGAACTGGAAGCCGGTTAATCCCGATTTTCCCATAAGCAGGATCTTCGGCCTCTTGCTCATCAGTATAGGACTGCCGTTCTTCATCCTGGCTACTACCGGACCACTGTTACAGGCATGGTTTGCGAAATCTCATCAAGGTGCTTCGCCCTATCGACTGTATGCGCTATCCAATGTTGGATCGTTGCTCGCGCTGGTGACCTATCCGTTCATGGTCGAACCCGAACTGACTCTTAGAGCACAGGCTATCATATGGTCGCTGCTTTTCGGCGCTTTCGCGGTAGGTCTCGGTCTATGCGCGCGACGAATCAGCCAAGTCTCACCCCTCGGCGCCATGGACTATCACGTTACGGAATTCGATCGGCGACGCGCCTCGCTTCCTACGCGCTCGACTCGCATCCTTTGGATAACATTGGCTGCCGTTCCATCCGTGATGCTGCTGGCTACTACCAACCAGGTCTGCCAGCAGGTCGCCGTGATTCCCTTTCTGTGGGTGCTGCCAATGACAATCTACCTGCTCTCATTCATCATTTGTTTTGACAATCCACGATGGTATCGCCGCAGCATCTTTCATCCGGCGTTGGGTGCAGCCGTATTTCTCGCGTTGGTCGTTCTATGCAGCCCAGACATCAGCATCATGCTCCAACTGATCACATACTCGGCGTTGCTCTTTACGATCTGCATGGTCTGTCACGGAGAGTTGGTCAAGCTGAAGCCGCACGAGCGATATCTCACCTCGTTCTATCTGATGGTTGCGATCGGCGGCGCAATCGGCGGGGTCTTCGTCGTCGCGATCGCACCCTGGCTATTCGCCGGCTTTTGGGAATTTCATCTCGCAATCTGGATCACCCTTTTGTTGCTCTTCATCGTTCTGATGCGAGACCCGAGCTCATGGATTCACGAGCGCCGGCCAGTGGTCGCGATGGCGATGCTGTCGAGCGCTCTTGTACTGCCGGGAGTTATCGGAGCCCGCGACCTGGTGGGAGTAATCGGTCACGCGACCCAGCACTTAATACCAGGCTTTTTAGCTATGGGCCTGATGTCCGCGCTGGCCTTTCAAAAGAATTCACGGCTCGCCACGAGATGGCCTGGGGCCATCTTGCAGGCGTGCGCAATGCTGGGACTGCTCGTCGTCGGCGGCGTGTTGGTTGTGGACATAGAGGGGAACCGAGCTAACAGCCTGAGGGCAAGCCGCAACTTTTATGGGACGCTCGCCGTTTACTCGGTCGATAGTCAGAGACCTGAAGTCCACTACTACTTGCTGCGGCACGGTCAAATCATACATGGCGAACAGTATTCGGCGGCGGATAAGAGGCTTCAGCCTACCACCTATTATGGCCCGGACAGCGGCATTGGACTAGTAATGCTGAATCATCCGCGCCGTATCGCGCGCGATCCTCTCGACCGAACACTGCGAGTAGGTGCGATCGGCCTCGGCGTCGGAACAATCGCCGCCTACGGATTTCCCGGAGATTATTTTCGATTTTACGAGATCAATCCCGCCGTCACAAAAATCGCCACGGATCAAAATGGATACTTCACCTATCTGCGGGATTCGCGCGCGCGAATCGATATCGTGCCGGGTGATGCACGGCTGTCGATAGAGCGCGAGCTCGCCGCTAAAAGCCCTGAGGCGTTCGACGTACTCGTGCTCGATGCGTTCTCAGGCGACGCGATACCGGTCCATCTGCTGACAATCCAGGCCTTCGAGCTTTATCTGCACGAACTGACCCCCGAGGGAATCATCGCCATCCACGTCACCAACCGCTATCTCGACCTTCAACCGGTTATTCGCGAAATCGCCAATCACTTCGGGCTGATTTCCGGCAGTATTCATCAGTCCGGCGGGCCGATGGTCAAACCCAGCGACTGGATAGTTCTTGCGCGCAACAATTCAGTCCTCGGCCAAGCAGCATTGGCGAGCAGGCTGAAGCCCCTGGAATCGGATCGAAAGGTCCGGGTGTGGACCGACGACTACAGCAACCTTTTTCAGATTCTGAAGTGATCGGCCCGCCGAAACCAGTGCACGATTCGCGACGTATCAACCGGGGTTGCGCGCGAAGGTCGGGACGCCCGGGAAATGCGGCGCCCACTTCGGCGCACTGGCGACGAAGATGCTTGCCGTGGGCTGAAACTGATTCGGATCATCCAGGCTGCTGGCCTTTACCGCGACGAACGGCATCGCCGACAGCACGCTCATGATTGGCGAGCCGCAGTTGGCGCAGAAGGCGCGGCTGACTTTGCCGCCGCTGTCGCCCGCCACTTCGTAATGTTTCAGCTCGCCCTTGGTCAGCTTGAACGAATCTTTCGGAACCAGCAGCACGGGTGCGAACGCGCTGCCGGTCGAGCGCTGACAATCGCGGCAGTAGCAACTCGCCTGCATCACGGCGTCTCCTGCTTCGTAGCGAACCGCACCGCACATGCATCCGCCAACAATTTTTACTGCCATCACATACCTCCTGTTCAATGTTATGCGAGCGCCAGGCGCTCGAACTGTTCCTTGGGCGCTTCCATCTCGATCAAAGCGGCGCGAAGTTTCTCGGCCAATCGCCTTTCTTGAGGGCTGCCGGCGAAGGTTCTCATTTTCGTTTGGATCCTCACGCACCCGGTACAAGTGATTGCCGCTGAACTTGCCCATCGCCCAGTACGGCAACAAATCGCCGGCGCGGAACGGTTGACGGATGACCGGAATCCTTGCGCCCGGCATCCGGTCCAGCACCGCTCGCTCGTCCGGCGGCGGCATCTGGAGCTGTGGCATATGATGTATCGGCATCGTGGACCATCGATTCGACCACAGGCTGAGCGGCGCATTGTCGCCGGAGGGCGCGCGCGCGTACTTCGCATCCGCGTCGATCAGATGAACCTCGCGTGCCCAAACCCCCGCCAGCGCCCAGTCGCGAATCGAGCGCGACTCGCCCGTCATCAGCGGGAGCATCGAGCGTCCGTGCGTACGATGCGCCATCTCGACGCCGAAAATTTCCGCGAGCGTCGCGCAGATATCGACATTAGTCGTCAGCGCATCCAGATTTCCGGCTCCGACTCCCGGCATCGCAATCAGCAAGGGAGTGTGACCGAGCGGTTCGTAAATCGGTACCGCGGGCTTGCCCCAGATGTCTTTCTCGCCGAGGTAATGCCCGTGATCGGTGCATATGATCACCGCGGTGTCGTCGTAAAATCCGCCGCGCTCGATCGCCGCGAGCAGCTGGCCGAGCCATGCGTCGATCATCGTCAGCTTCGCACCGTAACACGCTCGAATCTGCCGCGCCTGCTCGGATGTGAGCACGCCATGCGCCAGGGCGCCGCGCACGTACGGTGGCCAGATCATGTGCGGACCCTGCCACGACGAGTCGTACATCGAGGCGTACGGCTCCGGCGTATCGAACGGCTCGTGCGGATCGAACTCGTCGACGAACAGCATGAAACGTTCATGACCGCGCGCCGAGCGCTCGAGCCATTCGGTCGCCGCCGCCATTGTGCGCGGCCCAGGAAAATCCGTCTCGTCGCGGAAGTAACCGCGCGAGTTATCGTACGGCTTATGCCCGCGCGCGAACGACGGCGCGCCCATCCAGCTCGGGTCGGGCCGCGTCTGCCACGGGTCGCTCTCATGCCCGCGTTGATAGTCCCACGCGGTGAAATCGGTGTGATAATTCTCACCGCCGACTTCGAACAGATGCGGATGATCCGAGACCAGCTTAGTAACGACCCCGGCCGCGCGAAGATACGCGGTCAGCGGGCGCTCCCAGATTTCGATCGATCCCCACGGCTTCCACAAAAAATCGATCGCCCCGCAAAGAATGTCGTGACGCGCCGGGATACATGGCAGCGACCCCGAGTAGTGGCGGTCGAAACGAACCGCGCGGCGCGCGAAAGAGTCGAGGTTCGGCGTGGCGAATTCATGCCCGCCGTACGCGCCGAGCATGTGTCGATTGAGGCTGTCGAGCAGTATTACGATTGCGTTTTTCGGACGCCGCGCCGTGGTTTCGTCCGCGCTCATCGGCGTAAATCCTAGCAGACGGGATTGACATGCGGGTATAGACTTGCGTCCCGGCACGGGCTCAAATGATAATCCTGATATGAGGTTTCTGAATGTTCACAAGTAATCGAGATACCTCCGCGATTTATCGACGCCGGGTCATCGGACTGCCAGCCGGCGCACTCGCGGTTGCAATCGCAATCTCCGGGTGTGCCGTCGCGACGCCACCCATCGCGCATACTCCGAACGTAGTGGCTACTCCGCAGCAGGGTGAGGTGTCTGTCAGCGTCGCGGCCGCACCATCGGTCGGCGAGGTAACCCCGGTCTACGTGTCGATCGCCAACGGAACCGACGCCTCCCGCTCGATTGTGCCGAGCCAGGTGTTCGCGCTCAACGATGCCGGCGAGCGAGTCGCTCCTCTCCCTCCCGGTGAGGCCGCGCGGCAGGCAGGCAGCGCCAAGGAACTCGAAGGAGCTGTGAAAAGCGCGGCCGTCAGCGGTGTCGGAGGCGCCGCGGTGGGAGCAGCGGCAGGATCAATCATCGGCGCTGCCGGTCGTGCAGGTGGATGGGGTTTCGGATCTCCGGGCGCAGGCGCGTTGATCGGCACCGGGTTCGGCGCTGGATGGGGCGTTTTCAGCGGCGCCGGAAGAGGACAAATGAGAGCCGACCAGCAGGCCGATCAGCAAATCGAAGCGGTCTCGCTCAAACCCGAGGAAGTCCACAAGAACTTCACCGTCAGCGGTTACGTCTTCTTTCCGAAGGGACAGTACCGCCAGGTCGAGATGCTGCTGGTTGATCGCGAGACGGGCGACACCGAAGTCGTCCGCGAACCGTGGCACTGAGCGCCCGCGCTTACAACATCGACGAGATAATCACGATAGCGCCCTGCCCCTTGCCCTTCTCGGCGGGATCGCAGATCGCCGCCTTGTTGCCGACGAACTTCATGTCCGTCGGATCCATCAGGCCCGAGGCGAAACCTCGCGCGATCCCTCTCTCCACCCGGTAGACCACCCCGTCGCGCTCATTGTTGTTCTCGGAAGCAAACTTGCCCGTATCCGCGATCATCAACTCGTCGCTGTATGAGCCGAAGTCTGACGGTGACCACGCGAAGCCGGACGGGCGGATAAATCCGACCAGGTAAACATCGTCTTTCAATTTGCCGTCAGGCCCAACCATGCCGATGCGGCCGACCTTCGCCGCAAAGTCCCCCTTCGCGCGCATCCCGACCAGCATACTGCCCGCCGCTTTCGTATCGGATGAAGGTGGGAATGTTATCGTGGTCAGTTCGAATACGACCGGCTTGTTGTAGGTGCCGAACGCGCTCGCCTTGCCCGATGGGTCGATCGCGTAAATCGTCGAGTTGCCGCTGACTGCTGCGTAGAGTTTTCCAGCGAAGGGTGACCCCGCCTTGCCGAACTCCAGGTCGCGGCATTCGGTCGCGCCCGCGTCGGGCAGTTTCGCGAACGTGGTAACCGCGCCCGACTTGTCGATTCTTTCCACTTCGCACGGACCCTTGATGCCGCCGTTCGCGGCGAGGACGAAAATGCTGCCCTCATATGATCCGAATCCCGCGGGACCGATCGCGACCCCAGCCGGGTTCTTGATCTTCGCCTTGTCCGCCAGCGGCGTTACCTTGCCGCCCAACGTGACCGAGTAAACTCCACCAGCCTGATCCGACACCACCATCGTTCCGTGGTTGTCCTGCAGAAAGTACGGCGCGACGAGGCCTGGCGCTTTCAGCGCCTTTATCTCGAACGGGACTTCCACCTCGAGGCCCGCGCCCGACGCCCGCGCGATCGAATTGGTCAGCCCGGGCAACGCCGCGATCGTTAGTGCAACGACGCCGAACGCGGTGGCGAGAATTGAAAAATTACTTTTTCTTTTCGAGAAGTTCATCAAGTGCCTCGTTGACTGCGTACTTTTCGTTCGGGTCCCGATCGTCCAGCTCTGACTTGCGGCGCGATACCCACTCGGCCAGCCCAACCGTCGCGGCCTCCTCGGGATTTGAAATCCCAATCGACTCCGCGACCTTCATGAGTTGCGCGAACAGCTCGTCGGGGATTTCGATCTGAATTTTTCTGCTCAAGCTGCCTCGCTCCGTACACTTCCCGTCGATTGTTCGCCCTTTCATATAGTCTTAGGCCGCGGCGGTCGTCAAAATGAATTCAGACGTGTCACTACCAGTTAAATTTACGGGTACCATCATTGAGTATCTCGATCAGGGCCGGCTGAAGGCTGCGCTGGTCACCCGCGAACAGGAACGCCATCTTGCAGTGATCGATTCCGCCGGGCACGAACGATTAGTCCCGCGCGATCTCGTCCTGATGCGCCATCCCGATCGGCGCGCCGATCGCGAAAACGTCGCCGAGGCGATCGGGGAGCTGGAACACGAGCGTGCCGAGCTGGCCGCCGAGCTCGATCTCGAGTTGCTATGGCAGGTTGCGCAGGAGCAGAGCCGCAGTTTTTCGGCGGTGGAACTCGCAGATTTGTTTTTCGGCCGGCGCTCGAATGCCGCCGCCTCCGTGATGCTCGAGGCGCTGCTGAACGACCGCACCTACTTCGTCCGCCGCCACATGGACTTTCTGCCGCGCACGCCCGACCAGGTCGAGCGGCTGCGGATTCAGAACGATCGGATCCGGGCGCGCAGCGACGACTATCGGAAAATCCAGAAGCACTTGCGCGACGTCCTCAATGGAGCCGAGAAGCCGCCCGACGACGAAGCCGGCGCGCTTATCGAAGAGCTCTCGCGCTATCTCAAGAATCCGTTCACCCGCAGCCGCGACATGACCCAGATGCTCACGCAGGCGGCGCCCTACGTCGATCCCGCCGAAGCGGCTTTCGAAATTCTCGAGCGCCTCGGCGCGCGGCCGCCAGTGCCGCGCTTCGCATTTATCGCCGGGCTCAAGGACGATTTCAGCGACGCCGTCATGAAAGAGGCTTCCGAAGCAGTACCCGGTCCGCGCGCGATTTCCGATGGCGGATACGCCGTCACTGTCGATGACGAAGATACCGTCGAGGTCGATGACGCTCTCAGTTGCGAGGCGCTCCCCGACGGCGGCATGCGCGTGCGCGTGCATATCGCGCTGGTTGCGGATTTCGTCGCCAAGGGCGGCGCGATGGACAACGAGGCGGCTTCGCGTGCGACTACCGTTTATCTCCCCGAGACGACCATCAGGATGCTGCCCGATCCGATCTCATGCCGCGCCGCGAGTTTGATTGCCGGCGAGGATCGCCCTGTGATGACCACCGACGTGCGATTGTCGGCCGACGGCGAGCTGATCGACGCTTCGATTTATCCCGCGCGGATTCCGATCATGCGCCGACTCGACTACGACCAGGTCGATCGGATTCTCGAATCGGGGAGCAGCGCCGATGACACTGCCGCTACCGTCGCGCGATTAAACGCTGCCGCGATCCAGCTTCGGCAACGACGCCGGACCGCCGGCGCTGTGCTCGTGCAGCGGCGCGAGGCAAAAGTCCGGGTGCGCGGCGACGACGTGCAAATAACGGTGCTCGACAATGCGTCACCCGGCCGCACGCTGGTGGCGGAGTTCATGGTGCTGAGCAATTTCGTGGCGGCTCGCTACGCGGCAGCGAACCGGATTCCGATCATCTATCGCGTGCAGCCGCAGATGGGCGGCGATCCCGCTTCGATGCGTCCGCGCCTTTCGATGCATCCGGAATACCACGCCGGAATCGGACTGGACTTTTATGCGCAGTTGAGCTCGCCGATCCGCCGCTACGCCGACCTGGTCCTGCAGCGGCAACTGCTCGGCGCGATCGCGAATCGCGATCGCGACAGCGCGATATACGCTGTCGATGAATTGCTGACCGTGCTGGCCGGCGCCGAGAATGCGGAGGCGTCGGGGCGCGAACTCGAACGGCGCGCGAAGCGTTACTGGACTCTGCGCTACCTCGAGCGTCACGCCCTCGACGGTCCAATCCTCGCCTTCGTCTTACGCGAAGGCCAGAGTGCGGAACTCGCTGATTTCGCGGTGCGCGGAACCTTGCACGGCGCGCCGACCTTGCCGAATCAAATGCCGATAATGGTTCAGGTGAGCCGCGTCGACCCACTGCGCGGATGGCTCGCGTTCGACTTCGTCGGCCCCGCCGACGAGGCATCAACAGGCGCAATCAGAACTGTCTGAACCTCTGATCTCTAAGTCGTCAAGATCCTGGCCTGCCGCTCGCGATGCTCGCTACGTCCGGATGAACAAACGAGTGCGCCGCTCCGCTGTCAGGTTCGTCTGATGCCTGCGCGCGTTCTGCAAGATGCGGCGCGCCAGGCACGGCGTCATTCGCGATGTACCACGGGGCGACTTCGTGCACGTGGACGTGAACTGCGTTCGCCGCAGGACTGGCTTTTGCCCGCGCGTGTGCGCCGAGCATCGACTGGACTGCCAGCGACGCGCCCAAGATCAATCCTGCTGCGATAGTCAAACGCATAATCTCTCCTCGACGCTGACCGCTCCTCGACCCTTCATCCCCGACGCCTGTAATTAGCCACGCCGGGCGTCCTTGCGGACGCCCTCTGCGTGACTCCCCTCTTCTCTCCCCAACGCCCCCAACGCCCTTTTTCCCCGCTACACGCGCCCGGCAGTCCTACATCTCTTTGAATACATCCTGCTCTAGACGCCATCGGTCGATCGATTCGATATTGAAACGCCAGTCACTGCCGACTTTGAACGCCGGCAACCGTCCGCGCTTGAGCTGCCGATATATCGTCGAAGGATGAACCTTCAGATAGTCAGAGAGTTCTTTAACCGTCAGCACGTGGCTGCTGTCATTTTTCAGCATCTGTCAGCTCCCTCTTTCAGATTCCTTGTTTATTGGTGCGATTACTCAAGCGCACCATGAGAGGGCGTATCGCAAGCTGCGTGCCGAGGGGGATACGAACCTAAATGTCACCCGAATAAAGCGGTATCCGACTAGAATTGAACGCCGCAGACGGTAGGATTTTGCCACTGCGACCGAAAAATGACGGTCGCGCCGCGAACCCGACCTATCAACGCTCTCCGTCGCGTTCCTGAGACACCGTTGTCCTATTTTGACGCCGACGCTGCTAACTGCGAGTTGACGCGCCAGCTCCCCGATCTAAACCTTGCCGATCAGCTCGCCCCCGACCTCGCGCACCCCTTCCAACAGCGCGGATTCGTCCGCGCCTCGCTGTAGCAAAATCAACCGGCTCACCCCGAGATCGGCGTAGCGCTTCGCAGTGTCGCGATCGACCTTCACGCGTGGGCTCGGCGTGATGCTGATTTCCACATCCTCGAACCGGCGCCCCTCGGCCTTGCATGCTGCCCGCAGTCCCTCGACACACTTCGCCGTCCCGTCGAGGTCCTGCGCAAACCCGTACCATCCCTTGGCGAGGCGCGCCGCCCGGCTGTACGCCTCCTTGGTATGCCCCCCGAACACGATCTCGGGATGCGGCTGCTGCACCGGCCGCGGCATCGCGTTGACGCCCTTGAATTTGATCCACTTGCCGCTGAATTCGGGCTTCGGCATCGACCACAGTGCGATCATCGCCGCCAGCCACTCTTCTGAACGCGCTCCCTTGTGATCGAACGGTGCACCGATCGCGTCGAACTCCGGCTTGAGGTATCCGACGCCGATGCCGAAAATCAGCCGCCCGTTCGACAGCACGTCGGTCGACGCGAGTTCTTTGGCGAGCACCACCGGGTTTCGCTGCGGCAATATGATGATGCCGGTGCCAAGCCGAATCTTGGTCGTATGCGCCGCGACGAATGCCAGCGAGATCGCGGGATCGAGCATCGGGTAGTCGGCCGCCACCGGCGACGGCGGCACCTGCGGGTCCGGCAGTATCACATGTTCGCCCGTCCACACGCTTTCGAATCCCGCGTCTTCGGCGGCACGTGCAACGGCGGCGGCACATTTGGGCAACGCACACGGTCCATTGTTGATTCCGAATAGTCCGAATTTCATTTTTCACCTTCCACGCGAGTTGTCAGTACTACTCGCAGCGGCACCGAGAACTTGCGGCGTCGAAGGCAGCACCTGGTTTCTTCGCTTCGCTCACAATGACACAAAAATAGTTCGAACAGGGAGAAGTCCTGCATCTTCTTAATACTGGCCGCAGGTCACCCCTGCATTGACGGGGCGCGTCACCCATCATCATAATCGCATCGACTACGACTCTTCCCGATGAGGCGGATGAGGCGGGCGTGCGATGAGATGTCCCCAATGCGGTAACGAGAATCAGCAAGGCGCCGCATTTTGCTCGCGATGCGGCACGCGGCTGTTCGCGCCCAAGCCGTCAGCCGTCCGCGAGTACGCGCTCGCCACGTTTCGACCCTCGCTATGGTACTACGCCAACGGATTCCTGGTCGGCGGAATCCTGATCGCGGCCGGCGGCCGCCTGCTCTACCTCAAATTCCAGCCGATCCAGGCTGGCTTCGTGGTGCTCGCCCTCGGCGTGCTGACCTGGATCGTCACGATGATTCGCGCGCGAACGGTCAATTGGAGTCTGACTTCCGATCGGCTCATCGAAAAGCGCGGACTGGTTGCGTCGCGCCGGCGCGAGATGGAACTGGCCGATATCCGCTCGGTCGAAGTCAGCAAGCGGGTCTTTCAACGGATGTTCGGACTCGGCGACGTCACGATCGCGTCGGCAGCCAGCGCCGATTACGCTATCCGGCTGAACGACGTCCAGGATCCCGATCTCGCCGCCGAAACGATTCGCAAGGCGCGCCTGAAACGGATGGCGTAACCGCGATGAGCAAACGACCAGATCTGCGCTACGAAAGAAGGCTGTGGAAAGTCGGCATCGAGGCTGTCGCCGGCGTCGACGAAGCGGGAGTCGGCCCGATGGCGGGTCCGGTGGTGGCGGCGGCCGTCGTCTTCGCGCCGGAGACTTTTATCCGCGGCGTTCACGACTCGAAGCAGTTGAGCCACGAAGAGCGCGAAGATCTGTTCACGCCTATTCGCGAGCGGGCGGTCGCAGTCGGAATCGGCATCGCCGAGGTCAACGAGATCGATCGGCTCAACATTTTTTGGGCAACGATGTCCGCGAGCCGCCGCGCGCTGGACGCCTTGGGGCTCACACCCGGCCACGTGCTGGTCGATGGTCGCTTGATTCCTCGCCTCGCGCTGCCGCAAACGAAAATCGTCGGCGGCGATCGCAAGAGCTTCTGCATCGCAGCCGCGTCGATCATCGCAAAAGTCACGCGCGACCGCATGATGGTCGAGCTGGACGCAGCGTACCCCGGCTACGGCTTCGCTCAACACAAAGGCTATTGCACCAACGAGCACATGCAGACGCTGATCAAGCTCGGCCCGTCGCCAATCCATCGCCGTTCATTCTGGCCGGTCGCAGCCTCCGCGCAGCGATTGCTGTTCTAAGAAACCCGGTTGGCAGGGGTCACCGCTGCCGAAGGAAGCTTGAAACTCACCGCGGGTTCACATTTAATTAAACTCCTGAACTGCATTAATGTTGACCACGGTTTACCGTTATCTCCAATCGCGTTAGGCTTAATCGATGATGGCGCTCGAACGTGACAAGCATACCGCTCAGCACGCGTTGCTGACCCTTCACGAGAGCCAGCTGCTCGACCTCTACCGGCGCATGACGCTCATCCGCCGGTTCGAGGAGAAAACGGCCGAGATGTACAGCCGCGGCAAAATCACCGGCTTCTGCCATCTCTATGCTGGCGAGGAGGCCGTTGCCGTCGGCTCGATCTACGCTCTTTACGACAAGGACTACGTCGTCTCGACCTATCGCGAGCACGGGCACTGCCTCGCCAAGGGCGCCGACCCGCGTCTCGTGATGGCCGAGCTATTCGGCAAATCCACCGGCATCTCGCGCGGCCGCGGCGGCTCGATGCATCTGTTCGACCAGGACCTGCGCTTCATGGGCGGATACGCGATCGTCGGCGGCGGATTGCCGATCGCATGCGGCCTCGCGCTCGCGGTCAGCTACAACGAAGGCCCCGAGGTCGTCTGCTGCTTCTTCGGCGACGGCGCGCTTCCGCAAGGCGCCTTCCACGAGACGCTCAACATGGCATCACTGTGGAAGCTGCCGCTGGTTTTCATTTGCGAGAACAATTTTTACGGGATGGGCACGCTCGTCCAGAACGCGATCAGCCAGGAGGAGCTCTACCGCTTCGCCGAGCCGTACAAGATGCCGGGCGTGCGCGTAGACGGGATGGACGTGCTCGACGTTTACGGCGCCACGATGGAGGCCGTCGCTCGCGCGCGCGCCGGTGACGGGCCGTCATTGATCGAGGCCGTGACCTATCGCTTCCGTGGGCATTCGATGTCCGATCCGGCCGAGTACCGCTCCAAGCGTGAGGAGAGGATCTGGCAGGAGCGCGATCCGATCAAGAATCTGCGCCGCCGCCTGCTCACCGAAAAGCGCGCTACGGAATCGAAACTCACCGAAGTCGAAAACGAAGTCGCCACCACCATCGACGATGCGATCAAGTTCGCCGACGAAAGTCCCGAGCCCTCGATGGATGAACTCGGCAAGGGCGTTTACGCCTCCGAAGACAAGTAGCCATGGCGCAGATCACATACCGTGAAGCTCTGAACCAGGCTCTGCGCGAGGAACTCGATCGCGACGAGCGGGTCTTCATCATGGGCGAAGAGGTCGGCTACTTCGGCGGCGCGTTCAAAGTCACCGACGGACTGCTCGCCGTTTATGGCGAGAAGCGCGTCCGCGATACTCCCATCTCGGAACTGACTATTGTCGGCGCGGGCATCGGCGCTGCGATGGGCGGCCTCAAACCAATAGTAGAACTGATGACTATCAACTTCGGGCTACTGGCTATGGATCAAATAGTCAATAGCGCCGCCAAAATACACTTCATGTTCGGCGGCAAGGCTAACGTACCTGTAGTCATTCGCGCGCCGCAGGGCGGAGGCCATCAGCTCGGCGCGCAGCACAGCCAGAGCCTCGAAGCGTATTTCCTCCACTGCCCCGGGCTCCGCGTCGTCATTCCGGCCACACCCGCCGATGCAAAAGGCCTGCTGAAAACCGCGATTCGCCAGATCGATCCGGTGATCTTCCTCGAACATGAGTCACTATATGGCGTGAAGGGGGAAGTTCCCGAAGATCCCGAGTACATGGTGCCCTTCGGCAAGGCAAATGTAATCCGCGAAGGTAAGGATGTGACTATAGTCACTTACTCGAAGTGCGTATACGACGCGATCGCCGCCGCCGAAGTGCTCGAGAACTCGGGCGTGGATGCCGAGGTAGTCGATTTGCGCACGCTGAACCCGCTCGACATGGAGACCGTAGTCGCGTCGGTGAAAAAGACCGGCCGCGCAATCGTCGCTTACGAAGGATGGCGCACCGGAGGCGCGGGCGCCGAGATCGCCGCGCAGATTCACGAGGCCGCCTTCGACTCGTTGGACGCGCCCGTTGTTCGCGTCGCCGCGCTCGACAGCCCGATGCCTTATAACAAGCATCTCGAGCACGCGTCGCTGCCGAGCGCAGGTGACATCGTCAAGGCGGCGGAACAACTGACCTAAGACTGCCGGGCTAAAAATCATGAGCAACGAAATCACGATGCCCAAGCTCTCGGATACCATGGAAGAAGGTAAGATCCTCCGATGGCTCAAGCATCCCGGTGACAAAATCGCGCGCGGCGAGGCGATTGCCGAAGTCGAGACCGACAAGGCCGACATGGTGCTCGAGTCGTTCGAAGAGGGCGTGTTGGAGCAGATCAAATTGAACGAAGGTGAGAGCGCGCCGGTAGGCGCGGTGATCGCGATGCTGAAATCCACGGGCGCAAAGGAATCCAAACCTCAAACCAAATCCGACGCCAAGCCCGCAAGCGCCAAGGTCTCGAAGCCTCAACCCGAGTCTGGCGAAAAGCCCGCTTCGCTTGATGCGATGGAGGATCCGGGCGCGGAAGCGGCCGCTGCGCCGGATGTGCCCACGCCAATCGCGGTAAAGCCCAAGGCCGCCGAGAAAAAAGAATCACAGAAGAAACCTATTTCACCGGCCGCGGTTGTTACCGACGGCTCAGCCGGCGATTTGCACGTGCATCCTGCGATGTCCGCGAACCTCTCCGCGGCGCCGACCGCGATCGCGGCGCCTCCGCCTCAACCTGAACCGTTAAAGCCTGCGACTGATGACAGCGCGGGCGACGGTCACAAGCTGCGCGCCTCGCCGCTCGCACGCCGCGCCGCCGAGGAAGCCGGCATCGACATCTCGCATGTGCGCGCCACCGGTCCCGACGGACGCGTGACCAAGCGCGACGTCGACAACTTCCTGCGCGAGCAGCAACTGTTCAAGTTCCGCCGGCTGGTGTCGCCGCGCGAAGGCGCACCCGGTTCGCGCGAAGAACTGTCCGCGATGCGCAAGACGATCGCGAAGCGGATGGCCTTGTCCAAGCGTGAGATCCCGCACTTCTACGTCACCGTCGAAGTCGCGATGGAAGACGCGGTGCGCCTCAAGGACTCGCTCGAAGCAACAGAGCTATTCGAGGAAACCGTCACCTTCAACGACATCATCGTGAAGGCGTGCGCGCTGGCGCTCGGCCGCTACCCGCGCATCAACGCGAGCTACGAAGACGAAGGCATTTTCATTCATCCCAACGTCAACATAGGAGTGGCGGTCGCGGTCGAGGACGGTTTGATCCTCCCGGTGATTCGCGAATGTGAGCGGTTGTCGCTGCTCGAAATCTCGCGCGCCGCGCATCGCCTTGTCGCGAAATCGAGCCGCGGCGGTTTCACCTCCGACGAATTGTCGGGCGCGACGTTCTCGATCTCCAACATGGGCATGCTCGGCATCGAGCATTTCAGCGCCGTGATCGTTCCGCCGCAAGCCGCGATTCTCGCCGTGAGCGCCATCAAGGATCGTCCGGTCGTGCGCAACGGCCAGCTCGCAGTGGGCAAGACCATGATGATGACGGGATCGTTCGACCATCGCATCGTCGACGGCGTCGTAGCCGGCCGCTTTCTGCAGGAATTGAAGCGCTTCCTCGAAAATCCCTCCAGCCTGCTGCTATGAAGCTTCGCCCTATTTCTCGAAGCTGAAGATCCGCTTCCAATCCTTCTTCATGCTGATGACGTTCCAGCCCCTGGATTGAGCCTCGTCGTAGAGCGCCTGGGTGAAGGTGCCGACCTTGCTTGCAGGCAATCCCTCCGCCGGGCCGTACGCATACTCGCGCGCCGGATCGTCGTGTAGCACCAGCATCATCAACGCACCTTTGCCGCCCGCCTGGGTGTATTCCAGCATCTGGCGGTCGCCGGTCGAGTTGCCGAATGCGGCTTGCGGATGTCGCCCGATAAACTGGTAGATGTCCTCGGGCTTGCGGGAGAAGTTGTTGTTGAGCAAAAGTTTCGGCGGTCGCATCAGGACGGCCTTGCCCGCGTCGTTGTAAGTGAGTGTGGTATCGAGCGCCGATCCTATGATCTGTTCGGGCGGGATGCCGTAGGTCTGATCAGCGTACACGCGAACGAACTCCTGCCCGCCTCCAGTGACAACGTAGGTCTTGTAGCCGTTGGCGCGCAGATACTGCATCACCTCGAGCATGGGTTGATAGACAAGTTCGGTGAATGGCCGATGCCATCGCGGGTCGCGTGCTTTTGCGATCCAGTCCTGCACCAGCGCCGCGAACTCGCCGGTAGTCATCCCGGTATGAGTAGCGAAGACGATTTTCTCGAGGTCCTGCGTCGTGAACTTCGCCATCGCCTCGCGATCGCCGGCAATCACCGACTTGAACGGCTCAACCGTCTTCCACTCCGGATGCTGCGGCGCAAGCGCCACGACACGGTCCAGCGAAAAGACGACTTGCGTGTAGATAGGCTGCTCGACCCAAAGAGTTCCATCCTGATCAAAAGTCGCAAATCGATCGCCGGCAGCAACGAATTCCGCGCGGCCTGGCGTAGTAGTCGCCGCGACCAACTTGATGATTGCCTGCTTGGCTGGTCCATCGTTCCATGACGGCAGCGGGTCGGTGGTAGCTTGCGCATGCGCAGTCGCAATCAATACGCAACACAGCGCAAGCGCGATGCTCGCAACTCGACAAACATTAACCATCGACTTGATCAATTGAAGCATCCTCCTTCAACGACTCCGCTGATGGTCTCGGCTGCCAAGCGGCCATACTCGTTGGATCATTGCGAACAGAAAGGCGGTCGTGAGGCCGAATAGGAGCATCCCGTTCAGCGCCTCGAGTGCCCCCATCAGTTGCCAGCGATCTTTCAAGAACAGGGCCGCGTGACCGTAACTGGTCATCGCGCTGAGCGAGTAGAGCATCGCAGACCTGGTGTCGGGCAATGCTGCCAGGAACGTGTACGCCGCCGCCCAGATAGCCGCCTCAATTCCGTGCAGGATAGTCGCCAGAAGAGACGTCACGGCCATCACGACTGCGAACTTGAACATAAATCTGCGGCGCTCGATAATCGACTCGCCCAAAACGCGAACGACTCTCTCGCCGATGACCGCAAGGCCGCATACGTGAATCACCACGGTCAGTACGATCAGCGGCAGACTCCATATCCAGTCGCCAATCCAGGTACCCACGCCAGTTGGATGCATTCGTAATCCAGCTAGCTCTGGGCTTTCCCCTGCAGTGCCAATAGGCGATTCGGAATTCTTTGGGCCCAGTAATCCATCGCGTTCTGGGCGTCGCCCCACTGGAATGAAGCCGCACTCTTGATTCCCATGCCGCCGGCGCGCTGATCGACCGCCTCGACCAGCAGTTCACCACTGACCGAATCGGTCGCCTTCATTTCTGCTTCGGCAGAACCTACGAATGCGTAGCTGTCGGTGGCCATCGACTGCGCCAGGTTAAGCACGCGGGCTTGCGGGACGACTACCGAAATAGTGCGGAGGCCCGGGACAGCAGTTGTCGCATCCATCAGGGCCACCCGTATGGTCATCACACCAGGTCCCGGCTGATCAACCAGGGTGAAACTCTTGGCGAGGTTGGTCTGCAGCGCATTATAGAAGTATTCGGTCAACACCGCCTGATCCGCGGTCGATACTTTCGAATCGGCGGCCGCCCAGAACTCAACCGGCATGAGCTGGATCTTGGTATAGCTGGCCCACTGCACGTTAGGGTTTATCCAGACCAGCGCGGCGCCACCCTCGGGGCCGGGCGCGAGCTTCGATGCGTCGGGGCCGAGGAATCCGGTCACTGCGCTGGGCATCGGCCCGCCGGACTCAAGCGCCTTCGCCGCGGACGGCTGACTCTCGACCGTAGTCGAGCATCCGGCAGCCATCAGCGCAGCCGCCAAGCCCACCGCGGCCACGCCGGCAAACATTTTGTTTCGCACACTGTTCATCACCATCTCCTCCGTAATGCTGGCTCTGCCAAATCAATTGTTTCTGCAAACCGAAAATCCCGGAAATCTTACAGGATGGATTGCTCCCCATCGATTGTACTTTGGTACAATGCGGAGCTGCCGACCGCCGAAGTAACCGCCCCCTCAGTCCGACGGCGCTTTCGTATCGCGACCGTAGGTCTGATCGACGTGCTCTGCGATATGCTGAAATATCTCGCGCCAGTATGGCGGGTCGATTCCGTCCTTGTCGGCGGTCCGCACGATCACGACTTTCGTCCGCGGCGAAACGAAAATGAACTGCCCATAGGTGCCGATGCCCATATAGCTGTAGTCGCTCGTTCCTTGCGAGATACCCCACCACAGGTATCTGTAGTAGCCGCCGCCGTCCTGCCATCGAGAGAAGGTCTCCCATGGGCGATGGTCACTCGGATCCCTGACCGTGGACTCGGCCACCCAATGCGCCGGGACGATCTGCTTGCCGTCCCAGTTGCCACTGTTCAAGTAGAGTCGTCCGAACTTGGCCAGGTCGATAGCTCTCGCGTTGAGCAGTATAGGTGTCAGCTCGAAGCCGTCCTGCTCGCTGTCGATACTCCAGGTGGCTGGATATTCCATACCGATAGGCTTCCAGATTTTATCCTGGAGATACCGGCTGGGAGGCATATGAGTAGTACGTTCGAGAATCAAGCCCAGGAGTTCGACATTGAAGTTGTTGTAGTGAAACGATTGTCCAGGAGGTTCCATAATCTTAAGGTCCGCCAGGAGCAGCTGGCTAAGGTCAGGGTAGTAGCCAGCCAGCACAAATTCGTCCCACGGGAAGAAACCTATCCGATATTCAATACCCGATCCCATCGTAAGAAGATTCTTAATTGTAATAGCGCTGAAGCCCTGGTCCTTCAGCTCCGGCAGGTAGTTGATGACAGGATCGTCGAGGCTCTTGATGTAGCCATCGGAGATCGCGATACCGACCAGTGCCGAGGTGACGGATTTCGACACCGACCATGCGGTGCAGAGCGAGTCGCGCGCATAGCCGTTGAAATAATCCTCGTGCAGGACCTGGTTGTCTCTGACAACAATGAAAGCATGAGTGCCGGTCGATCGTAGGACCTCTGACAGCGCGACGCGTTTCAACGCATCGCCTGCTTGATATTCCACCGTATCCGGAACAGCATCGCGCTTGCCCGGAGCGAAATGAAAAGCATCCGGCGCCTGGTCGATCGTGTGATACCCATAACGCCGGTAATCGTCGGACCGCGATGTGACCAGAAACTGTGCTCCCCAAACGAAGTAGCGGTGGAGGTAACCCGGTTGCATCCAAGGTGCCGCAGCAGTGGCAGGCGCGCAGAAGACGAGACCACCCGCAACGCTGACCAGCAGCGCCAGGAGCAGGCGATCGATCCGACGGCTGTGAACTGCTGAAATCAAGTTGTTTTGGTTCCTCACACTTTGCAATCGAAGTCGAGTTTCTAACACACGGCGCTGGCGATCGCCGAACGGCGATCGATCCTCACATTCAAGGACGCGATGACCCGCGAACTTAAGTTTCGCCTGCATCCAGCGCTCCTGCTCTTACTCGGTGCTTTGATTCGGGGAATAATGGTGTGACTAAAATTCCTGGAAGGACTTCATCTTGGCAAATTCTCGGTATGACCTTGTGGTGATTGGTTCTGGGCCGGGCGGATACGTTGCGGCGATTCGCGCGGCGCAATTGAAGATGCGCGTTGCTGTCATCGAGCGGGACCGGCCTGGGGGCGTTTGTCTCAATTGGGGGTGCATTCCTTCCAAGGCGCTGCTTAATTCGGCCGGCGCGATGGATACGATTCGCGGGGCGGCGAAAGAGCACGGCATCGAAACGGGCGAGGTTCGGGTTGATTTCCCCAAAGTGATTGCGCGGTCAAGGGCCGCTGCGGACAAGCTTTCCAAGGGTGTGCTTTACCTGTTTCGCAAGAACAAGATCGATTTCTTCGAGGCTGACGCGCTCGTTACCGGGCCGCATACTGTGACGCTCCGCCAGGTCGAAGGCAAAGCGGCGCCGGCGGTGCCTGCGCTCGAGGGCGAGCGGATTTTGATTGCGGCTGGGTCCGCAGAGAAACTGTTTCCGGGGATGAAAGTCGGAGATGGCGTCGTTACCTCCAAGGAGGCGCTTGTGCTCGACAAGATGCCGGCGAGCGTCGTCGTCATCGGCGCCGGTGCGATCGGACTCGAGTTCGGATACTTCTACAGCGCGTTCGGCGCGAAGGTGACGATCCTCGAGCTGGAAAAGCAGATGCTCCCCGGCTTCGACGCCGAAGTCGCCGAGGAGTTGCGCCGCGCGTTCGTCCGGCGCGGAATCACCGTGATGCTCGGGCATGGCTACAAATCGATGGCACGCGAAGGCAACGTATGGTCGGTCACAGTGACTGCGGAAGGCGCGGAGAAATCCGTCGAGGCCGAGGTCGTGCTGGTCGCGGTCGGGCGCACGCCGCTCAGCACGAACTTCGGACTCGAAAAAATTGGGGTCGAGCTCGAGCGCGGCGGCTTTATCAAGGTGAACGACTCGTTCCAGACCAGCGTCCCGAGCATCTATTCGATCGGCGACGTGATTCGTCCTCCCTTGCTGGCGCATAAGGCGAGCTCCGAGGGAATCGCGGCGGTGGAGATCATGGTGGGCGTGCGCGAGCCCGGCTTCGACCTGCTCGCGATCCCGGGATGCATCTACTGCGAGCCCGAAGTTGCGACGGTGGGGCTCAGCGAGGCGGACGCCAAGGCGCGCGGCATCGAGGTGAAGGTCGGCAAGATTCCGTTTCGCGCGATGGGCAAGGCGGTTGCGATCGGTGAGACTGCGGGCTTCGTGAAGATCGTCGCGACCAGGCAGTATGGCGAAGTGATCGGGTGCCAGATCATCGGACACGCCGCCACCGACATCATTTCGGAAGTCGTGCTCGGCAAGGCGCTCGAGACCACGGTCACCGAAATCGGCAAGACCGCACATCCGCATCCGACGATGTCCGAGGCGATTATGCAGGCGGCTTTGGCGGCCGATGGGGAAGCGATAGACTTTTAGCCCAGACGGAATCAGCAAAAGCAGAATCTTGAATCGCTCGCGAAACAGCTCGCTGAATGCGGACCCTCACCTTGATCCTCTCCCTGACAGGGAGAGGGGAAGGCAACTCACGGTGGCGGAGTTGGGGGTGGTCGACTACGACGACGCGCTTGCGATGCAGACTGCGATGCTGGCGGCGCGGATCGACGGGTCCGTCGGCGACACGCTCCTGATGATGGAGCATCCGCATGTTTTCACGCTCGGGCGCGGCGCGGACGAGAGGTTTATCGTTGCCAATACAGACGACGTGCCGATTCGGCGCGTTTCGCGCGGCGGGCAGGTGACCTATCATGGTCCGGGGCAGTTGATCGGTTATCCGATTCTCAAACTTGAAGGGCGCGACCGCGAGGTCACCAGGTATCTGCGACGGCTCGAGGCGGCGATGATCGACGCGCTCGCAAAGTTTGACATCGAGGCCGGGCGCCGCGACGCGATGACCGGGGTGTGGGTGGGCGCGCGCAAAATCGCGTCGATCGGCGTCGGCATTCGGCGCTGGACCACGTGGCACGGCTTCGCGCTGAACGTATCCACCGATCTCCGCTACTTCGATTCGATCGTGCCGTGCGGTATCGAGGGATGCCGCATGACTTCGGTGTCCGAAGTAACGAATCGCGCGGTGTCAGTAAGCGAGTTCGCCGGCGTGATGCGCGAGAGTTTCGCGCGCGTGTTTTCTTTCAGTGAAATTGTTTCGCGCCCGCTGCACACACAGACTACGCTACAATTGACGACCAACGATGGCTGAACGAAAGCATCCCGACTGGATCAAGGTTCGCGCGCCGGTGTCGCCCGAGTACTTCCGGACCAAGGCGATTCTCAGCGAGCTCAAGCTGCATTCGGTCTGCCAGGAGGCGTGCTGCCCGAACATCGGCGAATGCTTTTCGCATCGCACCGCCACCTTCATGCTGATGGGCGACGTCTGCACGCGCAATTGCCCGTACTGCGCGGTCGCGCACGGCAAGGTGCGTCCGCTGGACGCCGACGAGCCGCGCCGAATCGCGGAGGCAGTGGCGAGGCTGGGCTTGCAGCATGTCGTAGTCACGTCGGTCGATCGCGACGACCTGCCCGACGGCGGCGCGGCACATTTCGCGGCGACAGCGCATGCGATCAAATCGAATCCTGAGCCAGCGCGAGTCGAAGTGCTGGTGCCGGACTTCCAGGGCATGTTCGCCAGCGTCGAGACGGTGGTGCAATCGCCGGTCGACATCTACAACCACAACATCGAAACGGTGCCGAGCCTTTATCGCGCGGTGCGGCCGGGCGGCAACTACCAGCGATCGCTCGATGTCATTCGACATGCGAAGGACGCGGCGCTACGGCTCGGCAAACCGATGTTCACCAAGGCGGGCGTGATGCTCGGGCTGGGCGAAACCAACGACGAACTGCTCGACGTGATCCGCGACCTGCGCGGCGTCGAATGCGACATCCTGACGCTGGGGCAATATCTGCGGCCGTCGCCCGAGCATATTCCGGTGGCGCGGTACGTGCCGCCATCGGAGTTCGCGGAGATCAAGACTGCTGCGCTTGCGATGGGGTTCCATCACGTGGAATCGGGGCCGCTGGTGCGGAGCTCGTACCACGCGTGGGAGCACGTTCAATGAACCGACCCGGGCCGAGAGGATCATCCTAACCTCTCCTTGTCCGAGGAGAGCTCGACGCGAGCCGAAGGTGAGCGACGGGAGAGGTACAACGCTCGCCGTCGCAAAAAAACTGCGCGCCGCGGGACATCGGTACCGCGGCGCGCTTATCGGCAAATTGCAGGCGAACTAGTTCAGCTTACCACTGTTCCTCGTGGAGCTTTTTGACCTCGTGATCGCGCGTCTGCAGGTATGCGTCCTGAACCGCGCCGTAGAGATCGACCGCGTAGCGATCGGCTTCCTCGAATTGGTTCATATGCAGCGAGCGGTAGTTTACCGCTTCAGCCGCGCGCTGCCCGGTGGTCACGACGATCGTTATCCAGGTCGGGAGCAGATAGTCCATCGGATTCATCGCGCCATCTGCCACCAGCCCGATCGTGTCGCCAATCGTCGAAGGTCCAAAGAACGGCAGCATGACGTACGGTCCGGTCGGGATGTTGTAGTAGCGAATGGTCAGGCCGAAATCGTTGGGATGCTCTTCGAGCCCGAACAGTTCCTGGGCAGGATCGAAGAAGCCCGCCAATCCGATGGTCGAGTTGATTCCGAAGCGGGCGACTTCAGTGCCGGCCTCGGCCAGCTTGAGCTGGAACAGGTTATTGGCGAAGCGCGGGATGACGCGGGCGTTGTCAAAGAACCGGCCGACGCTCTCGCGCACCGGCTGCGGCGCGATGAATGAATATCCTTTGGCTACCGGACGCAGAACCCAATCGTCGAGCTTGAGGTTGAAGGTGAACATCGGCTCGTTGAACCCGGCCAACGGATCGGGAGTGACGGCCTGGCTCTCGCCCGGCGGTGTTTGTACCGCAGCCGCCGATTGAGCCGCAGGATTCTGCGAGAGTGGAGCGGCGTCCTGGCTCAAGGCCGGCGTCGCAAACGAAACGACCGCAAGCAGTGACGATGCGAGCATCGTCCAGACCGCGCCTGTCCTGTCGATTTGTTTCGAACCAGATCTCATTTGTCTCTCCATGGCGGTACCGTCGTGGATTCGTCGGGTTCAGGTTAGCTTTCCAGCCTTGTCGAATCCATACCCACTAGTGGTTTGCGAGACTTGCAGCGAGCGCTGCCTGCTTGGCCTTCAAATCCGCAATCAGAGTGTCGTAGCCCTTACTGTTCATCACGCGATTAAACTGGTTGCGGTAGTTCGCGATAATGCTGATAGCGTCGACGGTTACGTCATAGATCTTCCAGGTGCCGTCCTCCTTCAGGAGCCGGTAGTTCACGTGGATCGGCTCGCCCTTGGGCTGCACGATATCGGTGTTGACCTGGGCATATTGGGCGCCGTCCTGGTTGACTCGCAGGAAGCTTACCTGCTGGCCGCTGTAATCATTGATCTTGCTCAGGTAGGAATCCTCGATAAAAGCGACGAAGGCCTGGGTGAACTCCTGCTGCTGGGCCGGCGTGAGCTGCTTCCAATGGTAGCCGAGGGCCGACTTGGCCATCTCGGTGAAATCGAAGGTGGCGGCGACAATCTGGCGAAGCTTGTCCTGCCGCTGCGCCAGCGGAGTACTCTTGTCGCGGAGCACATCGAGGGCCTGGTTGACGGTATTCTTCACGACGGTCATCGGATCGTCGGCGAAGGCCGGCGCGATAAAGCGCGACGGTGCAAGGCTGATGACGAGCGCGGCGACGACGGTAAGCATCACGATCGCGCGTCGTTTCTTCATAGTTCGCTGGACGGAAATTGGCATCATCATTTTTCCCATTTTCTGGCGTTAGCCGATCACTTCCCCGATTTTCCGGGCTTCTTCGGTGCGTTTGTATCCGAGCAGTTACAGTTTGAGTTCGAGGAGTTCGAGGATTTTGCGCTGTCGCCGCCGTTGTTGCTGTTATTGCTGCCCGAACTGTTGATCAACTGGCCTATCGCGTCCTCGAGCACGAATGCCGACTGGGTTTGCCGAATCGTGGCGCCATCTGTGAGGTAGTGGTCGCTCGGGCCGAGCTGGATGGACACGTACTTGTCGCCGATTATTCCGCTGGTCTTGATCGCCGCAATCGCCTCGTCATCGATCTTCACGCCTTCGTCTATTCGCATTGCGACCAGCGCCCGATAGTCCTTGATCCCGATATTCACAACTTTGCCGACCTGGACGCCGGCGAGTTGAACCTGGTCACCAACCTTCAAGCCCGAAATATTATCGAAACTTGCGTAGAGGGTGTACCCCGGCGGAGGGAACAGGGAGATCTTGCCGAGCGATAGCGACAGGATCGCCAGTGCGACAATCCCGAGAATCGCGAAAATCCCGACGATAAACTGGGTGGTTCGACTTGCGTACATAGCTTTTCGTCTCAGCCCGCGAGGGCTGTTTCGTTCTCCTCGCCAGATGCTCTTCCAGCCAGAAAGCGCTTGAAGACCTCGTCGTCGGCCGCCATCACTTCGGCCACGGTGCCGTTGAGACGGGTCCGCCCATTATGGAGGAACGCGACTCGGTCGCAAATCTTGAAGACCTCCGGCACGTCATGACTAACCATCACCACCGTCAGGTGAAAGTTTATTTGCGTGCGCCGGATGAGGTCGTGAATCGCGCTGGTCCGCGTTGGATCGAGACCGGTGGTTGGCTCGTCCAGCATCAGAATTTTCGGGCGGTGAACTAGTGCGCGAGCGAGTGCGGCCCGCTTCTGCATTCCGCCGCTCAGCTCTGAGGGATACTTATCTTCCATGCCCTCGAGCCCGACCGCCTTGAGCGTTTCGTGCACGCGTTGGGCAATTTCCTCGCGACTCAGGTTGGTTTTCTCAACCAGCGGGAACGCGACGTTGTCGAACACCGACATTGAATCGAATAAAGCGCCGGACTGAAACAGCATCCCGAGTTTCTCGCGCACGGAGTCCAGCCCTCGTCCGCTGACCTTTGTCACGTCGACGCCGTCGATCACGATCGTACCCGAGTCCGGCCGCAGCAGCAGGTTCAGATGCTTGAGCAGAACAGTCTTGCCGGAGCCGCTGGGCCCGACGATCGTGGTTATCTGGCCGGCGTGAAAATCGAGCGTGACGCCGTCGAGGACCTGCTGGCGGCCGAAGCGCTTGTGCAGATCGCGCACTTCGATCGCATTGCCGGCGTCGGCCGTCTCGCGCGTTTGCGCACTGGCTTCGGGATGGTTGATTTCAGATTGGCTCATGACTCATCAAATCGAATCGATACGCGCTCTCACAAAAGTATTGACCCAAGAAAATAGTCGAAGGCCAAAATCAGCACGCTCGACAGCACCACGGCTTCGGTCGTGGCGCGGCTGACCCCGGTCGCCATCCGTTCGGCGTGATACCCCTTGTAGCAACAGACCCACATTACAACCACGCCGAAGACCAGGGCCTTATAGAGGCTGATCATGATGTCGTGGCCGGTCATGTTGTCGGCGATACCGTTGAAGTACGGACCCGAGGGCGCGCCCAGCAGGCCGACCCCGATCATGTAGCCGCCGAAGATTCCGACCACGTCGAAAAGCGAGGTGAGCAACGGGAAACTGAACACCCCCGCCAGCATCCGCGGCGAGACCAGGTATTGCACCGGGTTGATGGCCATTACCGTGAGTGCGTCGATCTGCTCGGTTGCCTGCATCGATCCGAGTTCGGCGGCCATCGCGGAGCCGGCGCGCGCCGTGAGCATGATAGCGGCGAGCACCGGGCCAAGCTCTCGCACAAGAACCAGGGCAACGACCGTGCCCAGCGCGCCCTCGGATCCAAAGCGGCGCAGCGTGTTGTAGCCTTGCAGGCCGAGCACCATGCCGGTGAAGCCGCCGATCAGGATGATCAGAAAGAGCGAATCGGCGCCGATGATCCGTATCTGCCTGATCCACAGCCGCGGCTTGTACGGCGGGAGGAAAACGTACAGGACCGAATACAGCAAAAACAGCACGAAATCGCCGAGATCGACAATGCCGTCGAGCACAAGAGCGCCGAGACGCACAATCATTTCAACGATCGACATCAGGCGTTTTTCAATTTTTAATGGTGAGCAATTCCGAGCCGGGCCAACTGGCCTTGAGTGTGTGTGGCAGACCCGGCGCGTTCGAACTCGGCGAGATCGGCGATCACGTCGAGATCCAGCGCGGGCCGCGCCAGTCGGAGCACTCTAGCTGGAACGTCGGCAGTGCGGCAATCGTCCAGATGGCGCACGAGGCTCATGCGGCCGAATCGGGTGGGCACGGCGTCGGCCGACGAGCGGCATATAATGTTGGTGCCGGAGAAGTCGCGCGAGGGGACCAGCACCGCGCCTCGTCCGGCGGGCATCGCGGCGAACACTGCGTCGATATCTTCGGCGGTGGTGAGCGGGATGTCGGACAATACCGTGCATACGGTTTGCGCGCCCTGCGCAATCAACTCCGAGGTGCCGAGCGCGACCGCGACGTTGAGGCCGCGGGGGAATTCCTCGTCGATTAGAAGAGCGCCGGCCGAGCGCGCCATCGCGAGCAGGCCCGGATCGGATGTAACCACGGCGACGTGGTCGGCCGCGGTGGCGCCGAGCGAGGCGGCCAGCACGTCGCGAAACATCGCCTCAGCCAACGCACGCCGTTCGCCCGGCGGGAGAACTGGCGCGAGCCGGGTCTTGGCGAAGTCGAGCTGCTTGGCGGCAATCAGGATGAAACGCACAGCGTTTCTTTATAACCTAACAAACGCAGCCATCCAACGGGAAAACTTGTGCCGGCCAGGAACTCCGTCTGGAAAACGTAAAAGTTACCGGCTTCGCGCGCGGTTTCGCAATCGATCAAGAATGCTTGACTGTGTTTCCTTGGGTGTTTCAACATAAATTGTAGATTTTTCCGTCGCTGGTCCGATCATTGCTCGATCGGAGGCCACTGGTCTGGAGGACCCTACCTGATGAACATGAAGCGAACCAAACCGGCCCGGACCTGGGCGATTATCGCGGCCGGCGCGACGATTTTGATAGGCAGCGGATGCCATCACAAGACCGTCGACGACTACCTGGCGGCGGGTGATGCGGCGATGCAGGCGACCAAGCTTCCTGAGGCTGAAACGGATTACCAGGAAGCGGCGAAACTCGCGCCCAACGATCCGCGCGTCCATATTGCGCTCGGAAACCTTTACGTGTTCGAACACAAGCCGGGCGATGCGCAAGTCGAGTTCATGAAGGTTCTCGAGAGCGATCCCAAAAACGCGGCCACTCACGTCGCGCTCGGCAACCTGTATAACGATCAGAACCAGCGCGGACTCGCGGAAAATCAATACCGCGCCGCAGTTGCGCTCGAGCCCGACCGCGACAGTTATCATCTCGATTTGGCCGAGGTGCTCAGGCTCGAAGGCAAGACCGCCGCGGCTGAGGATCAAATTCGTACCGCGATTGGGCTCAACCCCAAAGATGCGAAGGCCCACCTCGCGCTTGCGAATCTGCTGGCGACGGAGCCGGGCCGCTCGGCTGAAGCCAACGCCGAGTTCGACGAGGTCCGCGCACTCGACGCCAAACTGATGCCCGCGCCCGCCGCAACCGTCGCCACCACTGCCCCGCCGGAAGCGCCCGCGACGACCGCGTCGGCTCCAGCAGCCGCTCCGCAGATCAAGCCGCTGAACAAGCTGTTCCTGTTGACCAAAAATTCGCCGGTGTATCAAAATCCGGATCAGACCAGCTCTACCATCGGGCAGGTCCGGCGCAAGAAGTACGTCCACGTCACCGGCATCGCCGGCGACTATCTACAGATCAGACTGAAGAATGGCACGACCGGCTTCATACCAACGTCGGCGGCCGAGTAGATGGCAGTCTGGGTGACAATTTTTCTTTCGAGGTAATGGGTGATGGCACAGGGAGATATCGTCACACGTGAAGTGAGCTATTCGGGACGTGCGTGCGCGCTGAAGGCTTATGTCGCCGAGCCGGCGTCGGCGGAGACGTCGCCGGCGGTGATTGTGGTGCAGGAATGGTGGGGCCTGAACGAGCACATCCGCGACGTCGCGCGACGGCTGGCGCGCGAGGGTTACTTCGCGATCGCGCCGGACCTGTACTCGCGCCAGGGTCACAAGGTCGCGACCGAGCCCAACGAAGCCGCGCGCCTGATGGGCGGGCTCAAGAAGGAAGACGGCGTCGCGGATCTCCAAACCACGGTGGAATGGCTGCGCGCGCAAAAACAAACGCAGTCGACCCGCATCGGTATCACCGGATTCTGCATGGGCGGCAGCTATGCGCTGCTATTGCCATGCGAGAGCAAGGAGATTTCGGCCGCGGCGCCCTTCTATGGCGAAATCCCGCCGGATGAAAAACTCAAGAACCTCAACTGCCCGATTTTTTACGCCTACGGCGAGAACGACGGATGGATCCAGCGCGCCGACGTCGATCGTCTGGCGGAGGCCCTGAAAAAATTCGACAAGCAAGGCGAGGTCAGGATTTACAAAGGATGCTCGCACGGTTTCTTCAACGACACCCGCCCCGACGTCTATCGCCCCGACGAAGCGAAAGACGCGTGGCAGCGAACGCTCAAACTGTTCGCGGCAAATCTGAAAGGGTGAGGTGGAAGAGCGCCGCAGAGCGAAGTCTCGCGGAGCTGAACTTCAAGACGAGCGAGTCTGTCAATTCTTGGGTGGTGCGGTTCGCGCCACGAAACGGCGACGGAGGGCGAAGATAGCGCCGGCCGCAGCTATCAGAGCGCGCCTGACACGCGTGCGAGGATTGAAATCATCGTGCGATGCCGGCTCGACCGGCCAGACCGACTCAACCTCCGGGTTCACGATGGTGTATCGAATTCGATCCTTCCAATGAAAGCGCGTCACCCAGGCCTCCGGACTTATAGTCGTAAGCGCGCCCTCGTTCACCTTCTGCTTGAACGCGCGCTCGAGTAGCGGATCGCACACAGGTGCCGATTTTTTTCGGATCATCAGCATCGGTCCACGGCCGTCGTCGATTGCCGCAACTTCCAGGCGATGAACTGAGAGCGGCAAAACGCGTTCCGACCAAAAACTGGGCGTCTCGATATATCCAGCCGACGCCACGCGCTGCAATTCAGACAGGAACATCTCGGGATGCTCGCTGTGCTCGAGTACATGGAAGGCAATTACGTATTCGAATGACTTATCGCGAAAAGGCAATGCCTCGCCGCGCGCAAGGACCAGCGGACGGTCATCGCGCTCGATTCTGCCGCCCCATCGTTCGCGCGGCTCGAGTGCGAAATCGACCAGGACGTCAGAACGCGGTGACGGGCTGTCGCCGCCGCCAACTTCAAGGACGCGCGCGTCCTTCGGGATGGGCAGCATCACTTTGCGTCCGGCAAAGATCGTATGCCTCAACTTTACGATCGGATGCATCGCTCTTCGTATCCTGGGGACCAAGCGCCGTGCTTCAGTGGAGTTCCCACGCCGTCCCGTTGCATTGGACCGTCACCCGCGTTGACCCGCCGCCGGTGAACGTTGTTCCGAGATATGTCGAGCAATTCGAGCTGCAATCGCTCACCTGAACTACCCATCCCGTCGCCGCAGCGCTGCATGATGGCAGTGTCGCTACCGTCTTGACGGGAGGAATCAGCACGTCGCTCAGCGCTTGCGCGTACGCCGGGTTACTGGACAGCGGCACGCCGGAACCCGAGAGCGACTTGTTGTTCACCACCGGATTTATCCATGTCGCGGGCGTCAGCGGTGAATTACCTCCCTTCCAGCCGATCAACGGCAGAGGGCTGCTGCCGGTCACGACATTGCCGCCAAAAAGCGACAAGCCCAATGCCTGACCACTCCAAGGCGCAACTTGCAGCGCGTTGTTATTACCGTCCTGAAAATCGCCGCCATAGAACTCGTAGGTACCGACGCCCCAGATCTTCACTGGCGTCTGAGTGCCGCCGCTCTCGAAGTCGGTGGCGATCTCGTGAATCGAGTAGCTGTGGAAC
Organism: uncultured delta proteobacterium; assembly: GCA_963850125.1. GTDB lineage: Bacteria > Desulfobacterota > Binatia > Binatales > Binataceae > Binatus. The sequence continues at coordinate 348,924 of CAWKKB010000013.1, forward strand.
AAGGAAGTTGCCGCCGCGTCGATGCCGGCGACCTGGTTGGTGCCGGGATTCAGAAAGAGCATCGAATAGACGCCGCCCGCGTCAACCATTTCCATCCCGTAGTAGCTACCGGTCTGGAACAGCCATTGCAGATCGACCAGGCCTGAGTTGTAGGACATCGTCAGCCCCGACTCCGAATACGGAGTTCCGGCAACAGTCAGATGCTCGATTCGCGTGCCGTAGGAATTGTTCCAGAATTTAATTCCATCGTGCGAGGCCCCGCCTCCCGCTACGTGATCCAACGTCGTGTAGACCGTACCGATTCCAAGCAAGTTGTAGTTGCCGCCCGACAGACCGAGGTTGACGAAGCTCGCGTGCGTGTTCGTACCCAGTCCAGACACTCCATAGGCATGAATCGGAATCCAGACCGGCGCGGAAGAACCAAGGCCAGCCACATTGGTTACCTGAAGCAACACGTCGCTCTGCGCCAGGTTGTTCAACAAGACCATCGTGTTCCCGTCATTGGTGAACTTCGCGGTCGGCGCTGTATAGGTCGCGGTATGACGTGCGGTATTCGATATGCGAATGGAATCAAGCTGCCCTACCCAGTGATTTGAGGCCTGCAACTGCTCGCCGGTCATGAGTAGTCCCGAGCCGCCGTCGCCTAAGGCAAACACTTCGCTCGGCTTCTGTACGACCGTCCCAGTCATACCGAGAGTTCCCACCAGCGTGGTGGTGCCCCCCGGAATGCCATAGAAGAGGCGCAAATCTGAACCGTCGTAGCTTGCTTCGAACTCATAGGTAGTACCAGAAGAGACGCTACCTGTCGGCCCGCTGATGCACTGAAATCCGCTCACACTTGTCGTAAGGCACGCGCCAAGATGCCCTGTGCTTGTGTTGAGGTAGATCTGAATGGCGTTGGATGCGAGACCTAGATCATCGCCGTTGCTTTCCAGAATGTAGATGGGTCCTGAGGCACCGCCTGCGTAGTTGAAGTAGCCTTCGACACTTAGAGCGGATGCGCCGTTGATCGGCTGAGCATTACTCCAACCGGTCGCGCCACTCCCAACTTGCGCATCCTTCAAGTCGTAGTACTGCTGCGAATTCACTCCCCAATTAAGCGACGAACCTGATCCTGTCGCGAGCGAAGCCGCCGTGATTGCGCCGTTCCCTGTGATACCGGCTAAGTAGCCGCCGCCCTCGTGCATGATAACCGGATAGATTCCGCCAGCTTGGATTACCGACGTGCCTTCGCCTTCGCCCTTGGAGATAACGCCGTTGGTCGCGCCGCAATTTGAGATAATTGAGAACGAAGTGAGGTAAACGCCAGCGGGAAACCAAAGCGTCTGCGATCGTCCGGTCGCGAGTGCCGCCGCGCAAGCCGCATTATAAGCCGCCTGGATCGCGGCCGTGTCGTCGTTCAGACCATTTCCCTTTGCGCCGTAAAAAGGATTCTTCACGTTGAAGCGTCCGTCGATGTTGAAACCGCCGATCGAGGCATTTGTGCTGCCTGCCGTCGGAACAAGATTCGTCAATTCTGCATAGGTGTCGCCCTGTAGGACAGGGCTGGAGCTGGAACCACTGGCCGGCTTGATCGCGATCATCTGCCCGGTTTCGTTCGCGCCGCTGCCGCTAAGGTTAATCGTCGGAGTAATGGGATAACTCGCCGTCAGGTCTGCGGACGAGAACGGGACGCCTCCCAGCGCCGGCTGCAATGTCGCCAGTGTTCCCTGGCTGAAGCCGACCTGACTGAGGTTGCCGTTAACCCCCGCACCGAACATGATGACATTCTCTGGTTGCCCACTGATGCTGAGGCCGGTCAGCGCTGGCGTGCCGCCACAAACTGCGGGAGATATTACATCGACCGGATTCGCCGCCGTCACTCCGACGTCGATCAGCGCCGCGGCGGAATAGGAAGATCCGAGAGTCCACGTGTAGCTGCTCGGCTCGCTGGAACCTGCGACCTTGTAGTAACTCCCCATCGCGCCGCCACATGTGTCACTGCGAATCAGCGTCCATCCGGAGGGCGGTGTGGGCGCGGCGCTATTCTGCGAGAAGTAGCCCATGACCATCGTATGGCCTGGTACGACGGTCGACGGCTTGTTCAGGGTGATATTCGCCCCGCCATTCACTTGAACTTTTGTCGCGACGCCGATCACCGGCAGCACTGAATCGTTCAGTATCGGGTTCGATTGGTTCGAGTAGACCGGCGTCTTGCCGCCGAGCACGGTCTGAACGATTGGGTTGGGGAACGATCCGCTGAGATCGCTTCCCGCGGGCTGTCCAAAAACCAGCGTGTCGCCGCCGACAGTCCCGTTGGTCAGATTGGTCAGCTTGTTTCCGTTCGCGTTGAGGTTCGCCTCCAGCACGCCGTTCGAGCATGACCAATGACCTCGCGCGCCAAGCGCCCATGCCCCGGTCCCGGTTCCCGCACAGGGCGAGGTGAGCTTGCAATCCACGCAATAGATCAACATCCCGTCCTGTTCGACCGGGAGATTTGCGAATGACGCCGTTGCGATCGCCGGCGCCATCCGCTGTACGCCCGAAAACCGATCGTTAATCGCCCCCCGGAACAGCAACCCGGCGCCGACACCGCTGAAGTTCGGGATCGGTTGATACGCACCGGGCGGCGGCAGGTTGGGCTGCCCTTGCCCCACCACCTTCGCGATTGTGCCGAGCACCACTAACGGAATGGAAATCACGAGGATAACGAACCTTACCGAAGCCTTATTTAAGTACATACGCTGCAACTGCCCTGCCGGTCGGTTATTCGCTAACGGCCAAGCAATCCGCAACGATCGCGCCCTATCTGCACGCAAATTGTCCGGGTAGATCCACGCCTGCCTGATGTCCAGTTGATCATTCACGACTAGTTTTGCACCGGTACGTTGCCGAGCGTAAGGCTCAAAAGTTCAGGGCTCAAAAGTTCAGGGGCGTTCGCGCATCCCTCAAGAGATATCGGTGGATTCGCTCACTCAAAGCCAGCGCGGTTTGGCGATTTGAAGCGGGCTTCCCTGGATTGCCATGGCCGCCACGAAGCCCTGCTCGGGTTTGAATGAAACCAGCGACCAGCCGCCGCAATCGTCGCCGCGGAGAATCTTCGCCTCCTGCCCCGGAATGAGCGAAACGTCGAAACTTTTGAGCTCGATCGACAATCCCTGCCCGCGGGCCTTCACGTAGGCCTCCTTGCGAGTCCAACAGTTGAAGAACCCTTCCGCCTGATGCTCGAGCGGCAGCGCGCGCAGCGTCTGGACTTCCGACGGCGAGAAAAAATTTTCCGCGACCCGCTCGTTCGCAACCTCGGCCCGAATCATCTCGAGGTCGACGCCGACATCGCGCTCGATCACAAACGCGTACATCGCAAGATCCTGCGAATGCGACAGGTTGAAGCGCAGGTCGCGCGTCACGAATCCTGGCGCGAGCGCGGGCTTGCCCCATTGGTTGTATACAAATCGAATCGCTTCGGGCGGTTGGCCAAGGTAGCCCGCCAGCAGGTCGCGCAGCAGGGCGCGCCCCGCGATGAAACGATTGCGATGCACATCCATGAAAAATCGGTCTGCGCGCGCCGTCTCCTCGGGGTTAAGGATCGTTCGCATCCGGGTCAGGCGCGCAGGCGTGCGATCAAGGCGGGCGAACCACACGTGGAGTTCGCCGCGTTCGAGTTTCACTGCATCTCGCGAGCGTTCCACGATGCGGCAATTATATCGGCATCGACCGCACTGATTGAAACCGATGATTTACTGCTCAAGGAATCCCATCTTTCGGCAGTTCGAATCTTCCGAACGCGCCTGGGCTTAGAACTGAACCAGCAACCCTTGCGTGACCTCGAATCGGCTGGGGCGGAAATCCACGAAATAGCGGTAGGTCCCGCCGCGCGCTTTGCACGCGCTCAACGCCAGGGCTTCTGCCTGGCGCATATCATCGCTCGGCTTATCTTGTGCGAGGTCGGTATTGTCCAGATACAGTAGCCCGCCGGGCCGGATTTTCGAGACCACGTTGCCCACGCATCGCGAACGCCATTCTCCATCGACAAACGCCAAATCCACCGATGCGTCGGGGTAGTCACTGACGTCGTAGCACTTGTCGAGAGGCCGCAGGTCATAGCGAACGTTCTTTGCTCCCTGCAAACCCCGCGAAATGAGCTGATACCAATGATCGTCGGTCTCTATGCTGTGCAGAAATCCGCAGCGGCGGGCAAACCATAAAGTAGACATGCCGGATCCGAACTCGATCACGCGCCAATCTGGTGTTATCTTCTGGTCGAGAAATTTCACGGCGCGATAGGAAATCCAGGGACGGACGGGCCGGACGTCGAACAACTTCCGCGAAACTGCGCTGACCAAAGCTCTCGGCGCGTAAACTATCCCCTTCAGATCGATCAGATTTCCGCGCTCGTCGTGTAAACGGGTTTTCCTTCGTTCGCCCCGGAACAGTCGACTCACAGAGTTCATTGCCTTACCTGGGTAACATCTGGAATTGAGCTAAAAATGCGTCAAGCCGAAGTCACTTTCGACCAGGTCTCCGGCGATTCAACAGTAAAAAAACAAAATCACCGTTCAAGGCAGCATTGAAATTATTAACGGAGGACTATCGCCTTCGGCGAGACAGCCGGACCGATAATCCGAAGGTCTCATCCCAGATCGCAGTTTGCGTCAGGCTAGAATCCCACCCCTGCCTGGGCCATCCGCTCTTCTCGTTTTATCCCGAGCGCCTCGGCCAGCTTCTCGGCCAGAACGTCGACGCCAGGCTCGTCCAGCAGTGCCAAGTGGCCACCCTCAATTCTGTAAACCTCGAGTCCCTCGCGCACCACTCGACCCCATCCATTGTCCGGTTGCCGATATCTTCCAACCAGGTCGCGAGTCCGCTTGAACAACAACACACGCCCGGAGTAGGGCTGCGGCACGTAGCTGCGGGCGGCGATGACGTTTGCCATCACCACGTCCATCGGGTCGCGAGGCGTCGGCCTGCCGACGGGTATTCCTAAGGCACTCCCGAACCGCCAACTGTGTATCTTCATTCTTAGAATCTGGCGTTGGACGATTCCCGAGGCGGCAGGTCGCAATTGCCGGATTCCGCCTTGCGAAATTTGAGTCAGGTGGATTCCAGCATTGCGCACGATTCGAAGCAGAAAAGGATCGGGCTCCGCCGGGCACGGACTATCCACCATGACCACCAATCCAACCTCGCGTCCGCTCGCAGTCAACTGCCGCGCAACTTCAAACGCCAGCACTCCTTCGGCGCTGAATCCGGCCAGAAAATATGGCCCCAAAGGCTGGCCTTTTATAATTGATTCGACTTGCGCCGCAGCCAATTCTTCGAGCTGGTAAGGTATCCGAAGTTTAAGCTCGTTCGGGATCGAAACCCCAAGCACCGGCTGATCGAGCCCAAGCCTCCAGGCGAGTGGAATAAATTCATTGAAGCTGCCCATCACGTAGAGCGGCGGTCGCTTCCCCAGCGGCTGAATCGGCCAGTGTGCGGTGGCCGCCTCGCGGCTTCCGTTGGCGCCGTGAGCGTGCGCATCGCTGACTGCCGCGAGCGGTGATACTGCGCTCCCGGAGCCGTTGCGCTGGGGTGTAACGACGGCGAGTTGACCGGGACTCGACCCATAAGATGCACCGGCGTTCGATACGCTGGCGTCGCTCGGCGGCTTGTCCCCCGACACCTCGTCCAGAATAGATCGAAGTTTGTTCGCCAGGATCGCGACGCCCGGCTCGACAAACATTGCGAAATGGTCGCCCGGTACTATGCAGACCTCAAACCCGTTGGAAATGAATGCTCCCCATCCACAATCGGGCAAGACAAAGCGACTCGAAATCCATCTGGTGCGCTTGAACAGGATTGCGCGGCCCGGGTACGGCCGTGGGCAATAAGCGCGAGAAGACTCCTGAAACGCGAGCGAGGGGTCAGCATACTGGCCCGGAGGTGGTTCCGGAGGCGCTATCCTGACGCCTCGGGCCACAGAGCGAATCTGGTTTTTGAGAGCCTGAACCCGACGCTCAAGCACTGGGGCCAGATAGGCCCAGTATTCATTGACGCCTATAGCCTGAAGCTCGCGCAAGTGTATCCGCACATTTGAGAGTTTCCGTCGGACCGAGGACACATTTGGTTGCACCGGGCACGACGAATCAAACAACGCAAGCAAAGCGACTTCGTGTCCATCTGCGATCAGTTGCTGCGCGATTTCATAGGCCAACGGGCCGCCAGCGCTGAAGCCGCCGACCACGTAAGGACCGTGAGGCCTCACTCCCAGAATCGTTTTAACATGAAGCCTCGCGATCTCCGCGAAGTCGTACGGCGGGCCGATGTTCATCATCTCCGGATCCAACAGAGCGTAGATCGGCTGATCAGTTCCCAGGAGCCGGGACAGGTTGCTGAAGATCGTAAAGCCGCGCACCATAAAGATCGGCGTGCGCGAACCTTGGGGTTGCACTGATAGGACTCCCGACGATTCGTACGAAGCCCCATCCTCGTCTTTTCCTTCCGAATCGATCAGTGCAGCGAGCGCGGCGATGGTCGGACGATCGAAAAAGGTCAAGATGGAAATGTTCGACCACCCAGCCTGGTGCAACCGCAACACCAGTTGCGCCAGTAATAGCGAATCGCCCCCCAGCGAAACAAAATCATCGTGGATCCCGATGTGCTCGACCCCGAGCACGCTCGTCCATATTTCCGTTAAGGTCTTTTCGGTTTCGCTGGAGGGCGCAACATACAGCGCCTTGATCGGCGTCTCAGGAGAATCGGTTCCGACGATTCCTAACAAAGCGGCCAAATCGATGCGTCGGACCTTTCCGCCAGGGCTCTTGGGAATTCGATCGACGAAGTGGATGTGCCGGGGAACCTTGTAGTCGGCCACCCGCTCCGCGACAAAACTTCTTAATCCGTGCTCGGTGACCGAATCGCCGGCGTTCAGGACCACCGCTGCGGCGATATCTTCGCCGAGCCGGGAATCGGGAACCGGGAATGCTACGGCCTCCGCGACCGCTGGATGCGCGCCGATCACCTCGTCGATTTCGCGAGGCGAAATCTTCTGGCCGCCGCGATTGATTATTTCCTTGATTCGTCCTGTGACGTACAGATAACCGTCGGCGTCGAGCCGGCCCTGGTCTCCGGTCCGGAACCATCCGTTGATAAACGAATCGACGTTGGCCGCCGGATTATTCGCGTAACCTGCCGTGACTGCCGGTCCTCGCACTACGATCTCGCCCGTCTGACCCGACGGCAGGAGTTCGCCCTCTTCGCTGATGATTCCAACCTCGGTCCGACCAGGAATGCCGACCGAACCCGCCCTGCGCTCGCCGGGCGGGAGCGGATTGACGGAGACTTGCTGTGTCGTCTCGGTCAGTCCGTAGCCTTCGATAACCGGGACCCCGAAGAGCTGTTCCATTTCCACCATGATAGCCGTAGGCAGCGGCGCCGCTCCGGACCGGATGAACCGAAATGTGGAGTTTGCGGCCCACTCCGGATGCTCGCGCACGCGCACGAGGATCGACTGATGCATCGCGGGAACCGCCGAATACCAACTTGGCTCGAATTCACGGCACCATTCGAAAAAGTGCGGGGCATAAAACCCCGGCGTACACACTACGCTTGCGCCCGCCGCCAGCGACGCGAAAATAACCCCAATCATTCCGTTGACGTGAAACAGTGGCATCACGTTGAGACATCGATCGCGCGGCGTCAGCGCAAGCGTCGCAATAATGTTGTCGATCGAGGCCGCCAGGTTTGATTGCGTCAGCGGCACCGTCTTCGGCCGCGCCGTCGTGCCCGACGTATGAAGGACCAGGGCCTCATCGCCAGGCTCCGCAAACACGGGAGTAACGTTCGCCGGGGCTGCCTCGAGGTCCAGAGTAAAGATTCCCCCCGCTTCGGCAGTTGAGGGACGCAACGTGATCACCCGGATGCCGAGCGATTCTGCCACCGCGACAGCCGGCAGATCCGCCCCCTCTTCGACGATCAGCGCCCGCGGCGCCAAATCCGAGAGATGAAACTCGAACTCACTGCGTCGATAGTTCGGATTGAGCGGCGCGCACGACGCGCCCATAGCGACCGCGAGCAAACAGGCAGCCATCTCGGGCCCGTTGGGCAACACGATCGCCACCCGGTCGCCGCGTGAAATCCCGACCTGGTTCAAGTCGGTTATCACGCGGTGACAGTGAGTGAGTAACCGCGAGTATGTCAGTGGAGCTCGCTCCAGAGAAAGGATCGCGAAATTATCCGGGCTTCGCTGAGCGTGCTCCTCCAGCGCCTGCCGAATGTCCGTCCGAGCTATACAACTAGTCACTAAAATCTCGAGATTTATACGAACAAATCAGCCTTCGACCGCCCCGATCCGTCTGCTGAGTAATGCAATAATAAGCTCATCAGAACGCGTATAGCTACCGACTCTTATGATTACTGTCTATATGCGCGATTAAACATACCCAGTTCTAGTTACCAGAATCAGGGGCACTACATCCACCAATCCATGCCAAAAAGGCAAATTGCAACGCGGACTGACGGTACCAATCTGCCGCGAGAAGTCGAAAAGGCTCTTTTAGCATCGTTCCGCCTTCTGACTGTGTTCTCCTCGTTGATGGTTTCTGCCTATCAGCGGCCGGAGCTTGGATTGTGGCATCGGCCTGATGCTCGACAGAGATGATGCCGATTCTAAGCTCAAGGAACGTTTTGAATACCCCAGTCCGATCGGGAGAGTCGAAAAAACGGTTTTTCTGCTCGAAGCGCACTGTCTTCGCGAGCAAAGAGCACGTCCATCTGGAACCCGGCCTGATCGGCATACCGGCGGTGCAAGTGGCAGAAGTCGTAAACAAAAAATTGTCGGTCGGCCATGAAGGCTACTACATCGGAGAAGAGTGGTGCCCCGATATTGTAGGGGAGCGTCGAGACTTCCAGGAGGATGATCTCTACATTTCGTAGCGTCTCGTTTGCGCCGCGCAACACTTCTAACTCGTATCCTTGGACATCGGCCTTGAGCAGGAACGGGCCGGTCATTCTGCGCTCGGCGACCACACTGTCCAACGTCTTCATCGGCAAAGATTCTGCGATCTCGGTTTTGTTCTGAACTGACTCAAAGACCGATGAATTCCCGAAGTCATCCATATGAAAGCGCACTGCTTGTGACTGTGCCCTACCGAGCAGCGCCCACTCGAGGGAAACGGAATCATTGCACAGAGCGCGTAGCCGCTCCTGTTTATTGGGTTGGGGTTCGATCATTAGATACTTCGCTTCAGGCCAGATCGCCCGCGTTCGTTGGGTCCATTCCCCGATGAATGCACCTACGTCGATTACGCTGGCCGGATGGAAGCCGCATCGTCTTAGATTCTCAAGACTCCACCACATAGAAATTCCAGAGGCATAGTAGTGTCTAAGATCATCATTCACCCGGGCGGAGGACAGGCGGAAGAGATCATTATGTAGTCTTTGGGGGATCAGGGAGCGAAGTATGTTTCCGACCCTCATTATCTAAATGAAGCTCCCGCCACCCCCCCATTGCACTCCACAGTTGAGTGTACGCGGGCGCGCCGTAATCTCCGGAGCGCGGCCAACCGCGCTGCCGACAGCGGCCCAGATTGAATCAACTTTCCTTCCCAGGCGCGAGCAACGGACTAATGGACTTGGGACCGCTTACGGCGGTGCCTGCCTTGAAATCCATTGCGCGAATCTTAACCGCCAATTGGCGGCTGAAATCCTGCGCGCCCGCCGGGGTCAGGTGCAGATGGTCGGCGAATTCGCTCGCCCCATCGATCCAGTCCGCGGCATTCAGATATGTGGCGTTCTGTGCCTCAACCAGTTTGCGCAAATGCTCACGATACTTGTCCCATGCACCCAACGCGTAGAAGTGGGACCGATGGTACGGATGCATCGGCATCTCGACGATTACAACTTGCGCGCCGCGCGCGTGCGCATCGGCGATGATCTCTAGTACCGGTTGGCTCAAGCCTGCCTTTTGCCCGAGCTCGCACTGCGACAGGAACTCAGCGGGCGAACGCGCTTCCAGCAACGAGAAATCCGCCACCCGCCCAAACCGGTTAGTCTCCTCGGGCGGCATCCCGATTTCGCCCATCTCGCGCCGCATTCTTTCGACGTTCGCCCATATTCCCGCTCGCTCGACCACCATCGGCACATGACGGAGAAGGTTGAACTCAAGCCTGTCTCGCGGGCTCATCTCGTAGCTGCGTAGCGCCAGGTCGGGATCGAGATAGAAGGCCACCGACCGATTTCCAAAGAAATCTGTCAGCGTCGCCTCGGGCGCGTCAGTGAGCTGAAAATCGTAAAAGCCGTAGATGACGACCTTGACCGTCGACGCGTCGCGCAACGCGTGCTGAAGTATCATCAAATGCTCGACCGTCCCCGAAGCTCCCAGTCCGGCGTTGAACGCGACCACCGGCTCTGGCGCCATCGACGCTTCGAACACCGGCGCGTCGAAGCCGGCTGCGATGAGAGAGTTGCCCAGCGCTAGATGCGTGATGCCCTCGGTGGCGTCGATCTGTCTGACTAGCCGTCGGGGAACCGAGTTCCGTGCGATATGCTGGACGAACAAGTTGAACACAATCAGGAGCGCCGCTGCCAGGCCAAACGACACCAGCAAGTTCTTTCCGGACAATGCAGGTGCTTTTTTAGAAATCAATGTAGATGAATTTCGAGGTCTGACCCGAGAACAGGACAACGATGATTATCAGCACGCCCCACCAGATCCCGAGGAAGACCGGGTCAGTCAGAAATCGCGGCGCATCATCCGGCGGATCGTCCGCCGCGCCTCCCAGGTAATCGATCACCTGCGTCAGCCAAATCCAGGTTTGCATCGTTTATCCTAGAAACATCCTGCTAAGGAACAGCCGCGCAGTCGGCAAGTCCATACAAAAAAAGGCCCATCCCAGGTTCACCATGAGAAACGTGAACACACCCCCGACGAAGAGGCCGGCGGTGGAAGGCTCATGAGGACCGCGAATATCGCGCCACATGCGATGCCCGGTGAGCAGCATCCCATGCCACAATCCCCACACCACGAAGTTGGTCCCCGCACCGTGCCACACTCCACTGACGAGCATTGTAACGATGAGATTGGAATAATTCCGCAAGCGCGTAACTCGCGAACCGCCCAACGGGATGAACACGTAGTCGAAAAGCCATTGCGACAACGAGATATGCCAATTACGCCAGAAGTCGGAGATATTCGCTCGAACGTAAGGCCAGTCGAAGTTCTCGGGAACCCGGATGCCGAACAGCCTCGCCGATCCAATCGCGATATCGGAATAGCCGGCAAAGTCGAAATATATTTTTATTCCATAAGCGAGCAGCCACAGCGGCAACACGCTCCGGTCGGCCCTGATGATGTCGGCGGCGTTGAGATGATTGGTAAACGCCGTCATCAGGTCGGCCACCGCGAACTTCTTTACCAGTCCCACCAGGATTCGCGTGACTCCGATCTGCAGGTCGGACAGCGTAGCCTCGGCCGCCCGGAGTTTGGGAAGAAAATCTTCGTAACGTTTGATCGGCCCCGCAACCATCGTCGGAAAGAACATGATGAAAGCGAGATATTCTGAAACCGCGCCGGCTGAGGTTTTCCCGCGATAGCGATCAAACGCGTAGTGGATGAACTCGAAGGTGAAGAACGATATCCCAAGCGGCAGAAATGCTCCCGACCAGTGCCACGGATTGCTCGAGGCGCCGCTCCAGATGAGTCCGGTCAGGTAGTTCCAGTACTTGAACACCACCAGGAACACGATGCTTTGCGCGACTCCGACCAGGCATATAAGTGCCGCCGGCCGGTACAACCGGCTGAAGATGCTCTCCCACAGGAAGATCGACAGGCAGAACGCTCCCGCGATTCCACCGAAACCATGCATCGAGAAGTACAGGTAGAAGAAGCTCGCCGACAGCACCAGCACCCACGGGCGCCAACCGATCGGAGCGATCTTGAACAGGACCGACGCCGGCAGAAGAAAAAGAAGGTAGTAGTCGAAGGTGTTGAAGATCATCGCTGTCGGCGCGGAATCACAGACTCACTCGTAGCTGCGAATCGGATCACAGCCAGGCACTCAGCCAGAGTGCAGTTCGAGCCGAATCCGGATTCACGCGGCTTTAAAGGTGGAAGACCGGGACCTTGAGGCACGAAACAAACGCAAACTTTCTGATTCACCGCGCCGGGGCAGTCGTCAGCTGCCGATCTGTAATCGCGGCGCTCATGTCAGTCATGCCCAGCCAGAAGCGCTGCAGCGTTATCCGATGACTCGCCGTGAACGATTCGATCACCGCTAGTTGCGTCGACGACAGCGTCTCCTGCGCGATCACGATTTCGTCGAACGGGGTGCGCGTCATGATCCCGTCCAGGTCTTCGAGCGACCCCAGCACCCGATACCCATGGAACAGCTTGCCATGCTTGAAACTGTCGTCATCCAGCAGTCCCAGCAGTTCCGCGCTCGCTCCCCTGGTCGAGTGCAAGTGTTGAACCGCCGCCGCGCCGCGCGCATCCGCGCCTACTATCACCAGGCGCCGCGCCGGCCGCGCGAGGAACCGCCCGATTCGGTGGAAAACATGGAACGACCAGCGCGTCGCGATCAGGAAATTGAACAGCAGGAGCACAAACATCACCGCCGTCGCGCGCGAAATCGTGATCGGCAAATACGACGACGCCTGCCTGACGACCAGTCCCGCTAGTATCGCCGCCAGCATAAAGCGCACGCTCTCCGCCAATCCCGTGTAGCGCCAGATCCCTCGATAAACTCCCGCCACCAAGAACGCTCCGCAACCGATCAGCACGATCCACGGCAGCCCCGCCAGCAGCTGATCCACCTGCGTGATGCTCAGATCGAAGTCGAATCGCAGCAGCATCGCGCCAAAGTACGCCGCCGCCACCAGCGCCATATCGAGGATCAACTCGACGAAACGCCGCTTGTACCCGAAGCTCAGGATGATGCGCGCGATTACCGGCAGGTGCTCAATTTGCCCGGGTGCCTCCGCGTCGAACGATCGATCCATAAGGAACAACGCCACCAGCGCGAAGAACAGCATCATGAACGGAATCAGCAGCACCGCGTCGTATCCCGGCACCAGGCTGAGCGCGATCGCGCAACCACCTGCGATTACCTGCAAGCCAATCAACGCCGCCGCCGCGCTCGAGTCCGACATCCCAAGCCGGGTCAGCCGATGATGCGAATGGTCGAGGCCGCGTCTCGAAATAGGATTGCCCGTCGCCAGCCGCGTCACCGTCACCGTCACGGTGTCGAGCAACGGAACCATCAGCGCCAGCAACGGCATCGCCAGCCGTGCCGGCAGAGAACCCTCGCCCGCGCGGCTGCCTTGAATCGACAGCACTCCGAGCAGGAGTCCGACCGCGAGCGCGCCTTCGTCACCCATGAAAATTGACGCGGGCGGAAAGTTGAAGACCATGAATCCCGAGAGCGCTCCGGCCACCGCCAGCGCCGCGATCATCGTTCCACTATGCTGATGCAGCCCCGCGACGGTCGCGATACTTAAGGCCGCGACGATCCCGACCCCCGCGGCAAGTCCGTCGATGCCGTCGATCAGGTTGAACGCGTTGGTCGCGGTGACCAGCCAGAAAATAGTCAGCGCGATGTTGACTGCTCCGTACGGGAAGAAATCCAGTTGCGGACCCCACCATACAAGGACGCAGATCGCGGCCAACTCTAGTATCAGTTTATGCCGCGGCCGCAGATCGACGATATCGTCGAGCAGTCCAACCACGCACATCGCAACCGCGAAGCCTGCCAGCCACGGAATACTGTGGGACGGCCGGCCCGAAACGATTCCAATGAGTCCGATCGCGACCAGAAAGCCGGCCAAAACCGCAACCCCTCCGAGCAGGGCGGTCGGTTTTTGATGCGGCCGGTCGCTCGATGGTTGAGCGACGATACCCAGGCGGAACGAGACGGCTCTTGCCACCGGCATCATACTCATCGCAACCAAAAAGGCGAATAAAAACGTCAGGGCAATTTCAAACTGAGAGGTCAATCAAATGCTCTCTAATATCCGTGGCTCGCAGAGTCCCATTGCTAAGACTTCGGATACCCACCATGGCTCATTATACGGCCCCCCGGAACAATAGCGCCCTTCAATGCTTATGGCTAAGCCTAAATATGAGTCACCCCATTAGCGCGTCAATGCCCAATATAGCCAAAGCACAAAGGATTCAACCCCCGCCGACCACCGCACTTCAGGTCGCGATGCAACTCGCTGAAAACCGTCGCGAGTCTGAGCGCCCCATAGCCTTTGTGGGAAGACCATGGCAGAGGAATGATCGTACGTCAAGGCGAGCTATGCCGATTTATCTAGCGTGTACGCAAGCCAATAATCGTTAACATAACTATGAGCTTAAAATTGCTACATACGAGCCTACCTACTGCTTCATCACCAGCACGTTGCCGTCTTTATCCAGCGCCAGGCAATCGACCTGCTGGCCCGCGTAGAAAGCTCCGCAAATCGATTTGTCGACGCCCGGGCATTGGTAAAGGTTCGGCGCTGTCTGCTGGCACTCTGCGAGATTGAAATGCAGTTGGGTCTGCGCCTTGTCCACTTGCGCCTGCGACGGGGAGAAAATGTAGCAACCCGTCAGCGCGACCGCCCCCAACACCACCACAAGCAACTCGTAGCGATCTTCCCCTCATCGTCCTTCCCTCCCTCGTCTTCATCATCCGTCCCACCACCGTCGCAAGCATTTATAACTATTCGACGCGCGTCACAACCGCGGAATCGTGATTACTTTTACTTTCCAGGAGCAAAGACAATGCGTTCATCTCTGAGATTGGTTTCGGATGGTGCCGCGCTGAACAGCGTCCATCCGTTCTCTCACGATTCGTCCGACGGTCAGCTGTTCGACGCCTACTCGCGTGCCGTCTCTGGCGCGGCCGAGTCCGTCAGCCCGGCAGTGGTGAATATCGAAGTTGCACACGCAGCGCGCGCGGCCAGTTCTCGCGCTCCCGACGCGCCCGCGGGCAGCGGCTCGGGATTTATTGTCGCGCCCGACGGCTACATCATTACCAACAGCCACGTCGTTCACCGCGCGTCACGAATCTCGGTCACGCTTTCCGATGGCCGCAAATGCGAGGCAGAACTGATAGGCGACGATCCCGAGACCGACCTTGCCGTGATCCGCATCTCCGGTTCGAACCTGGCGGCGGTGTCGCTCGGCGACTCGCAGGCGATTCGGGTCGGCCAATTGGCGATCGCGATCGGAAATCCATACGGCTTCCAATGCACTGTCACCGCTGGCGTGGTCAGCGCGCTTGGACGATCGTTGCGCGCGGGATCGGGCCGCCTGATAGACAACGTTATCCAGACCGACGCCGCGCTCAATCCCGGCAACTCGGGTGGACCGTTGGTCAACTCGCGCGGCGAGGTCATCGGCGTCAACACCGCGATCATCCTGCCTGCGCAGGGAATCTGTTTCGCGATTGCAATCAACAGCGCCAAGCTGGTCGCGGGTCATCTGATCAAGGACGGCAAGATAAGCCGCGGTTACATCGGTATCGCCGGCCACAACGTCGAGCTGCTGCGCCGCTTCGTGCGGTTCTATCGACTGCCTGCTGAAACCGCGGTGCGAGTCGCGTCGGTCGAGGCGAACAGTCCGGCGGCGCTCGCGGGCGTCAAGGAAGGCGACCAGATCGTGCGGCTCGGCGAGACTCCAATCGCAGGCATCGACGACTTGCAGCGTCATCTCACGATGAGCCAGGTCGGGGTTCGTACCCCGGTCACGTTGATTCGCGGCACCGAACAGCTGACGCTGGAAATCGTGCCGTCGGAAGCGCAGTACAGATCGCGCGACTAGCACTCGCATTTTTCTGCCGTCGCGCTGACAGGCGTGCATAACGCAATGTGTAACTTGGGGAACAAAACGAAACGGTGGTCCTCATATTGCTTGATCTGCCGCGGTGCCGGATCGCTCCCCAGAATGTGAGACGCTTTTGAAGCAAACTCAGGAGAGTTTGCGTGCTATGAAGCTCCACATCGTCAATTTTCGGCTGCAGATGCTGCTGTCGTCGATGCGTAATCCCGTAGAAAATTCCGACTCGCTGCACAGCAACGGAAAAAAAGTAACCTCGCGAACTATTCGCGCCTCCAAGTTTCCCCACTGATCCGGGCTGGAATCGACGTCTCTCTAGTTCTGCGATCGAATCCTTGGTTTTATTCTAACAGAGGGGAAGTCCGAAACCCGCTCGGGGTTTCGGGAGGGTGCAGGGGCCCGCCCCTGCTATAATCTTCTTCGTGGCCGATTTCGACGTAATCACCGTGCCTGCGCTGGCTCTCGACGATTTGCTCGGCCTCGAGCTGCACTTTCTCGACGCGGTCGCCAGGCTCGAGACTCCGCCCGTCCTCCTTATATATGCGTCGCCGGGACGCTCCATCTCGATCGGCCACTATCATCCATATTGCGGGCCGCGCGAGCGCGACGGCATCAGCGTGACCCGCCGGCTTTCCGGTGGACGTGTCGTGGGCGCGGGCCAGGGATGGCTGGGGCTGGCGCTCATACTCCCAACGCGTACGGCGTTGCTGAAAGAAGACACGACCCGCCTGAAGCCGGAGCAGATCATGAATCGCTACGCCCGCGGCATCCTGACCGCGCTGCGTGCGCTGGGCGTCGATTGTTTCTACCCCGGCCGCGACGCGATAACCTTCGAACAGCGCGAGATTGCGATGTGCACCTTCGAGACTGACGCGGCGGGCGCGATGCTTTTCGAGGCGTTCGTCGCGCACAACCGCGGGATGGAAGAACTCGTGCACGACCTGGAACGCATCGACCCCGACGGTGCACTTTCATGTCGCATGTATGACGCCGCATCAGCCACCAAGGTGGTGCGTGAGCTTGCCCGCGATATTTCTTTCGACGATCTCGCCGAGGCGATCGCGTCCGGCTATCAGAGTTCTCTCGGCGAGACTCGACGCCGGGAGCTGACTGTAGTCGAAACCGCCCAGGCGCAGCATCGCGGTCGCGCACTAGCGGCCTCAAACTGGCTGCATGGACGGGGCGCAGGACCGTCGATGATGCTCGCGAATCGAATCGCATCGCAACTCGGCATAATCGAAGCGGCGGTCGCGCTCAGCGCCGATCATAAAATCGAGGCCGCGCGGCTGAGCGGAGATTTCATCGCCAACTCGCCCGCAATCGTCGAATTGGAGAACGAACTTCGCGGCCGCTCGCTGGATCTGCCGTCGATATCGCATGCGGTCACTAAGACCTTTGGCCATGACGGCAATTTTTTTCTCGGCGCGGGCGAACTATCCAATCTCGTGCGATTGATAGCTGGTGTGAATTGAAAGATTCCGATCATAGCGCCGCGAATATTATCGAAGACTTGATTCGCGAACTCGGCGATGCCCGCAAAGCCGTTCAGCGCCGTGCGATCGACGAGCTCGCAGCGCTGGCCGCGACCGGCGACCCACTCGTCGCTAAAAAACTTCGCGAGTCGATCACAAGCGCCGACCGCCGCGTGCGATGGGCGGCCACATACGCGCTCGCGCAGATCGGTGCGGGCGCGTTTGCAATGGATTCCGCGGACGTGCTGTGCGAGGCGATGGCCGACGACGACGGCGATATCCGATGGGCGGCGACCAACCTGATGGTTCGGCTCGGGCGCGAAAATCTCGAGGAGATAAGCGCGCGCCTGCTCAAGCTCGCCGCCGACAGCGACCACAACGCGCGCAAGATGGCGCTCTACTGCATTCGCGACCTCGAAATCGCAGGCGCCGAGCTACTCGCCGTGCTCGAGGTCGCTGTGCGCGACGCCGACGTTCACGTGCGGCTGGCGGCGCTGGCGGTGCTGGCGCGCATCCGCGACGCATCAGGTCAAGCCGTGCGAATCATTCTGGAACGCCTGAAATCCGATCCGGACGCGGGCATGCGACGCGCCGCAGCTTCTGCCCTCGGCAACATCCAGGATGCCGGCGCAGACGCGATGGCTGCGCTCGCATCCGCGGCAGCCGACTCCGTCGACGAATCGCTGTCGCGAGCCGCGCGCGGCGCGCTGGATCGGCTGAAGAGAGACCAGCTGGAGAAACGATAATGGCAACCACACCAAAGCTCGCAGCAGAGGCGAATGATCCGACCACTCAATTCAACGGCCTGGTTCCACTCGGCCATCCACACGTACGGGAGTTCGTCGGCGCCGCGCGCCTGGCGCATCTCGCGACCGCCGACGCCGCCGGCGCTCCGCACAACGTTCCGCTCTGCTACTGGTTCGACGGCGAGCGCATCTATTTTGCGATCGACGAGAAACCCAAGCGTCAGACCGGCCTCGCGCTCAAGCGGATGCGCAATATCGCGGAGAATCCGCGCGTCGCTGTCGTGATCGATCACTATGAAGAAGACTGGTCGCAGCTCGCGTACGTGATGATTCGCGGGTACGCGCGCGTGGTCGAAGATGCCGAGGAATACCTGCTCGCGATGCGCCATTTGCGCGACAAGTACGTGCAATACCGCGGGATGAGCATGACGCCGGAGAAAAATCCGATCGTGAAAATCGAACCCGAGAGCGTGCACGCGTGGGGCGCGCGCTTCAAGCAGGGGTGACCCCTGCACCGAGTATAGAGAAGACGTGTGACTCCGCGACTTGACGAAATCGCAACTGCGCTTGCCGACGCGCAACTCGACGGATGGCTATTCTACGACTTCCGCCTGAGCGACCCGCTCGCGTATCGAATCCTTGCGCTGTCGGAGGACGGCATCGCAACGCGGCGATGGTTTTGCTGGGTACCGGCGCGCGGCAAGCCGCGGGCGATCGTCTCGGCGGTCGAGGCGCATCGGCTGGATGCGCTCGCGGTCGAAAAGATTGTCTATCGTTCGCACGACGAGATGATCGCGGCGTTGCGCAAGGTGCTCGAAGGGGCGCGGCGAATCGCGATGGACTATTCGCCAGGGTGCGCAATTCCCTACGTCTCGCGCGTCGATGCGGGCACGATTGAAATGGTCCGCGCGATAGGAGTCGAGGTCATCACTGCGGCCGATCTGATCCAGCGCTTCGAGGCTACCTTGACGCGGGAGCAGCTCGCGAGCCATCAGCGCGCCGCGCGCGCGCTTCGATCGATCGTCGACGAGACCTTCAGTGAGATCGGGCAGCTTATTTCGGAGGGTCGCGCAGTCAGTGAGATCTCCGTGCAGGAATCCGTGATGGCGCGGTTCGCTGACCGGGGTCTCGTGACCCACGCGCCGCCGATCGTCGCCGTCAATGAGCATAGCGCCGATCCGCACTACGGGCCCACCGCGAAGGACGATCGCGCGATTCGCCGCGGCGATTTTATTCTGCTCGACTTGTGGGCCAAGGAGGGCGGGCCCAAGAGTATCTACGCTGATTTCACCTGGGTCGGGTTTGCCGGCGACAAGATTCCCGTCGAGCACGCGCGCGTCTTCAAGATTGTCGCGGATGCGCGCGATGCGGCGGTTGACCTGGTGCAGCGTCGAGTCGCAGCAGGCGACGCCGTCAGCGGCCGCGAAGCGGACCGCGCCGCGCGCTCGGTAATCGAGGCGGCCGGCTTCGGCGACGCGTTCGTACATCGCACGGGCCATTCGATCGGCCGCGAAGTGCATGGCACCGGCGCGAATCTAGATTCGCTGGAGACGCTCGACGACCGCACGCTTATCGACCACACGTGTTTCTCGGTCGAGCCCGGAATTTATCTGCAGGGAAAATTCGGCGTGCGCAGCGAGCTCGACATGACGATCGAAGGCGGCCGCGCTATGGTCAGCGGCGATCCGCGCCAGCGCGAGATCGTCGCGCTGGTGGCGAGGTCCACTTCCACGCGCAAACCGGGCATGGCAACTTAGTCCGACCATGATTCGCGCGGTCTTTTTCGATCTCGACGGGACGCTGGTCGAAACCGAGCCGTTGCATTTCGCGGCTTTCAACGAGGTTCTGCGTGAGGATCGGATAGAAATCGGCTTTGATGACTACACCGCGCGGCTTATTGGGCTTAATGATCGCGATTGTTTCGTGATCGTGCTGCGCGAGAATCGCAAGGATGCGAGCGACGATCACGTCGCCGAGTTGATTGCGCGCAAAACCGCGGTCTACCAGGCGATCATCGCGGAGCGCGACGTGCTCTATCCTGGCGCTGAGAAGTTCGTGCGCGAGTGTGCGCAGCGCTTTCCACTGATGATTGTGACCGGCACGCTGCACGTCGAGGCTGAAACGATTCTGCGCCGCGCGGGATTTCGCGATCTGTTCCTCGATATTATCGCGGCCGACGACGTCGAGGGCGGCAAGCCCAAGGCCGACGGTTTCATCGCGGCTCTAGGGCGCATCGGATATTTGCTCAGGCAGCGCGATCCGGTGCTGGCGGATGAGTGCCTGGTGGTCGAGGACACGCCCGCCGGAATCGAAGCGGGGAAGCGCGCGGGCATGAAAGTCCTGGCGCTGTGCCACACGACGCCCGCGAGCGATCTGGCGGCGGCCGACGTAGTGCGCGCTTCGATTTCCGATTTGGATCTCGACGACGTGATCCGCGCGCTCAGGGGAGGATGATGGCGGCCAGGCTTTACCAGTTTCTCGGCAGTCCGTTCTGCGCCAAGGTTCGCCAGCTGCTCGCGTTCAAGGGGGTCGAGTTCGAGGTGGTCGAGGTCGACTACCTCGAGCGCAAGGAATTGCTGCTCGCGTCGGGCCAGATAATGGTGCCGGCGATCACGCTCGACAACGGCGAGACGATCGTCGATTCCGCGCGAATCGCGATGCGACTCGAGGAGCTTCATCCCGAGCCGACAATTTTTCCCGCCGGATGGCGCGGGATGCATCTCGTGCTCGCCGATTTTATCGACAACCATCTCGAGGACTCGGTGTACCGCGTCGCGCTCGCCGACGAGCTGGCTTACTACGGCCAGCAGGGTGCGGATCGGGCCGCGCTATGGCGACTGATTCGCGAGCGCAAGTACGGCGCGGGATTCGTCGACCGAGTTATCGCCGATCATTCGGCCAATTGGGAACGCGCGCGCACCGCTCTCGCGCCGTTCGAGGAGCAACTCGGCAACGCGCCGTTCCTAACCGGCAGGATCGGACTCGCGGATTTCGCGCTGTACGGTCAATTGTTCTACCTGGCATTCACAGGCGAGCTGAAAATTCCCGCCGAGATGAAGAATTTGCGCGCGTTTTTTGGGCGCGTTGAGCGGATCAGTTCAGTGGTCGATGAATCGAGCTGAACTGGCTTACGCGATTTCGGCGATTGCAGTGGTCAGGAAGTGGCTGAAGATTGCGCCGGTCGAGTCGAGCGCTACATCATATAGCGACGCGGTGCGGCCCGGCACGAACGCCTGATGGCCCTCGTCAGTCAGCGCGTACACGACACAAAGCATCAACGCCAGGTACGGTCGCTGCGCCATCGGACCGCGAACCAGCAGCCAGAAAAGAATTCCGTACTCGGTAAAATGAGCGGCCTTGCGGACCAGCATGTGGCAGACATCCACCGACGCGGCGCTGATTCCGGGAATCAGCCATCGCAATAGCGGGTCGATGACCTTGCTGGTGTTGACGGCGGAAAATGCCGAAGTCGACAGCGTGAAGATCACCGCACCCCACACGAGTACCGGGATCCATTCTTTGAGCGGCGCGAGCTCCGGGCCGTCGGCCGATAGGGATTTCGCTTCCGGCATCTAGTTCGTGGCCAATCTCACGACGTCCAGACGGTGGCTGCGATCGAGAGGCGTGCGGGAATTTCGGACGAGTCGCTTTTTCATGAAGACCGGAAACATGTCAGACTTATCAATCATCGCTGCCGGTTACCATAGAGCGCGCTCGCGCGATCGAACAAAGGAAGGCGGACCATGGATGACAACCTCCTCATTATACAACGAGCACAGCCTGCGCCGCCATGCACTGTAGTGATCTTTGGGGCGTCGGGCGATCTCGCCAAGCGTAAGCTGATTCCCTCGCTGTACAATCTCGTCGCGTGCGGCGAGGGCATGATGCCCGCGAAGAGCGCGGTGCTAGGATTTGCGCGGCGCGAAATGTCGGTCGACGAGTTCCGCAAAGGCGCGCACGATTGGACCGCCCGATTCTCGCGGCTGAAGGTTGACGAGAGCTGCTGGGCCAAGTTCGCGGACAGCATCGACTACCTCTCCGGACTCGACCGTCATGACGGCTTTGCAAAACTTAAAGCAAAACTTGAAGCTATCGAGAAGGCCCGCGGCATCCCGCCCAACCGCGTTTTCTATCTTGCGATACCGCCCGAAGCGATCGGCGACTCGGTCGCGCGGCTCGCCGAAACCGGCCTGATCTACAAGCCCGACGCGCCGCACTTCTCACGCGTGGTGGTCGAAAAACCAATCGGCCACGATTTGGAAAGCGCGCTCGAGGTCAACCGCGTCCTGGTCAAGTATCTCGACGAGTCGCAGATTTTCCGCATCGATCACTACCTCGGCAAGGAAACGGTGCAGAACCTGCTGGTGCTGCGCTTCTCGAATGAGATTTTCGAGCGTCTGTGGGGCGCCCGCAACGTCGATCACGTGCAGATAACGGTGGCCGAGGCGGAAGGCGTTGGCAGCCGCGCGATGTACTACGATCATTCTGGCGCGCTGCGCGACATGGTGCAGAATCACATCCTGCAAATCCTGTCGCTGCTCACGATGGAAGCGCCAGTGTCGCTCGATGCGGCGGCGATACGCGACGCCAAGATCAACGTCCTGCGTACGCTGCGTCGGATAACGCCGGAAAACGCGCGCGCGAATACGGTGCGGGCGCGCTACGCCGCGGGCGTCGCGGACGGCAAGCCGGTGCCCGCTTACATGGACGAACAGGGCATCGCTGACAATTCGCGCACCGAGACGTTCGTCGCGTTGAAAACCTACATCGACAACTGGCGATGGTCGGGAGTGCCATTTTTTATTCGCACTGGCAAGGGGATGAAGCGTCGCGCGAGCTCGATCTACGTGCAGTTCAAGGAGGTGCCGCAGATCCTGTTCAATCGCGACTCGAAGGTTCCGCCCAATGGCCTGATGATTCGGATTCAGCCCGACGAGGGTTTTTCGTTCGACGTGATGACCAAGCGGCCCGGATTGGATTTGGTGCTGCAACCGGTCCGGATGAATCTCAGCTATAACGCCGCGTTCGGCGACGGCTCCTCGCCCGACGGATACGAACGATTGCTGCTAGACGTGATGGACGGCGACCACACGCTGTTTATCAGCGCACAGTTCGTCGAGAAGTCGTGGGAATTCGTGCAGGGAATCCTGGATTCGTGGAAAGACGAGGCGCGCGTGCCGCTAGTCGAGTATCCTGCGGGAAGCTGGGGCCCGAAGGAGGCCGACGAGTTGATCCGATCGGTCGGACGAGTCTGGCATGAGCCGTAGAGCTAATTTTTCATGACCGACGGCAGATGCTGCGGTTCTGAATCGCCGCTTGCGTGCGACCTCGACGCGATCGCGGCGAGCGACCAGCCGCGCTACAACGAGCTGCGCAAGATGCTCGCCGCCTCGGCGGTCGGCAAGCGCGATCTGCCCGACGGCATCGCAGTAAAAATCGCAACCGATCGGATGCCGCTCGCTCAGCTCGCGGAATGGATTTCCCTCGAGCGCAAGTGCTGCCCGTTCTTCGAATTCAAAGTCGAAGTCGCGCCAGAGTCGGGCCCCGTGTGGCTCAGTCTGACCGGCCGCCCCGGCGTCAAGGATTTCCTGGCGCAGGCCTTCGCGAAATAGTTGCTTCCGGACCGCGCAGGGGTCGCTGTTTGCCTGTGGCATAGGTGGGCGACCTCGGCTAACATCTCTCGCCGCTACTGCTGCTGCCAAAGATTAATTTCACGAGGACCGAAGAGCACTTGGCCGACAACAATAAGGTCGTAATTATCGGCGCGAACGGCACGATGGGTGCCGGCGCGGGATGCGTCTTCGCCGGCGCCGGATACAACGTCACGATGCTCGCGCGGTCGCAAGACAAGGCAGCGGAAGGATTGACGGACGCGCAGAATGACGCGCGCGCGGAAGCGATCGCGGAGCGAATCTCAGTGGGCGCGTACGACAATGATCTCAGCCGGACCGTGCGCGAGGCCGCGATCGTCTTCGAGTCGCTCGCCGAAGATCTGCCGCTCAAAAAACAATTCTTCGAGATGGTCGACAAGAGCCGGCGCCCCGACGCGATTATTGCGACCGGTTCGTCCGGGCTGTCGATTGCGGAAATGGCGCGCGGACGAAGCGATTCGTTTCGCCGCAATTTTCTCGGCATCCACCTGTTCAATCCGCCGCACGTAATCGTCGGCACCGAAGTGATTCCGGGACCCGATACTGATCCTGCCGTCGTGAAGAGCGTCGTTGCGATGCTGACGAAACGGCTGGGGCGCAAGGTGATCGTCACCAGGGACATGCCCGCCTTCGTCGGCAACCGCGTCGGCTTCAAGGTCCTGAACGAAACTGCGCAACTGGCCGCCGATCACGGCGTCGCGTACGTCGACTATCTGATTGGACCGCATACCGGGCGCGCGATGGCGCCGCTGGCGACTATCGATCTCGTCGGATGGGACGTGCACAAGGCGATCGTCGACAACGTGCATGCGAATTGTAAGGACGAGGCGCACGAATCCTTCGCGATGCCGGCGTACATGAGCGCTGCGCTGGCCAAGGGATGCCTCGGTGACAAGACGCCCGAGCGCGGCGGCTTCTATCGTCGCGCAGGCAAGGAAGTTTTCGTGCTCGATCCTAAAACCGGTGGCCATGCGAAGTTCGAGAAGCCGGCCCCGATCGAGTTCGTCGAGAAGATGAAACAACTGCATCACGTGGGCCGCTATGCCGACGCGTTGAAAGTCCTCGCCGATGCGAAGGGGGCCGACGCCGACCTTTGCCGCCGCGTCGTGCTCGGCTACGTCAGCTACGCGCTCAATCGCGTCGGCGAAGTGGCCGCGAGCGCGGCCGACGTGGACACGATCATGTCGTATGGCTTCAACTGGGCCCCGCCGACAGCGATCGTCGATTTGCTCGGTGCGAAGAATACGGTGGCGATGCTGCAAAAGCTGAAGCTGACGATTCCAAAGACCGTCGAGCAAGCCGCGTCGCGCGATGCTAAAATGTTTGCCGGTGGCGTACTCGAATATGGCCGGACTTTTGTTGGCTGATGAAATTGCTCGGTTGGATGGTTATATTCCTTGTCGTATGATTACGTTGGTAATCAATAGGAGCGCGCGATGACGAAACCAGCGCCAGTGTATGTTTTGGGCGGAGCGCAAACCGACTTTGCCCGCAATTGGTCGAAAGAAGGCAAGCACTTCGTAGCGATGATGCGCGAGGCAACTTTGGGCGCGCTCGTAGCTACGAAGATTGAGCCGCGCGAAGTCGAAACCGCGCACGTTGGCAACTTCGCCGCCGAGCTGTACGCCAAGCAGGGGCATATCGGCGCTTTTTTTGTCGAAATCGATCCGACTTTTTCCGGGCTGCCGACCAGTCGTCATGAGGCGGCCTGCGCGTCGGGCTCGATCGCGTTGATTGCGGCGTCGGCCGAGATAGAAGCCGCGCGCTACGACCTGGCTTGCGTGGTCGGCGTCGAACAAATGAAGACTGTCGACTCCACCACCGGCGGCGACTACCTGGGGACCGCCGCATGGTACGAACGCGAGGCCAAGGGAATCGAGTTCCCGTTTCCGAAACTGTTCGGCCGCCTAGGCGACGAGTACGACAAGCGCTACGGCCTTAAGGACGAACACCTCGCGCACATCTCGGCGGTGAATTATTCCAACGCCAAGCGCAATCCCAACGCGCAGACCCGCAACTGGTTCATGAGCGAGAGTCACGCGCAGCACGAAAGCAAGTTCAACCAGGTTATCGGCGGCCGGATCAAAGTGAGCGATTGCTCGCAGGTGACCGACGGCTCGGTCGCGGTGTTCCTCGCGTCGGAAAAATTTGCGAGCGCGTGGGCCAAGCGCAACGGCAAGCAACTCGCCGACATCCCACGCATCCTCGGATGGGGCCATCATACGGCGCCGCTGGAATTTGATACCAAAGTGGCGGAGAGCCGCGACAACGCGTACGTGTTGCCGCATACGCGCCAGGCAATCGTCGACGCGTTCAAGCGCGCGGGCATTGGCTCGGCGGCCGAACTCTCGGGAATCGAGACCCACGACTGTTTCACCACCTCGGAGTATATGGCGATCGATCATTTCGGCATCACCAGGCCTGGCGAATCGTGGAAGGCGGTCGAGGAAGGTGTGATCGAGCTCGGCGGCAAGCTGCCGATCAATCCGAGCGGCGGCCTGATCGGCGCGGGTCATCCGGTCGGCGCGACCGGCGTGCGCCAGATGCTCGACTGTCATCGGCAGATAACCCATAGCGCGGGCGACTACCAGGTCGACGGCGCGAAGAAATTTGCGATGCTGAATATCGGCGGCAGCGGCACCACCAGTTGCGTATTCATCGTCGGCAAGTAAGCGCCGGTTCTTCAAATCGTTGGAGCGGCGATCCTCGAGCGATCGCCGCTCTTATTATTTTGATTCAGGATTGGCTCGCACACTTCGGCACTGGACAATTTCCGGATGCCCAGAAAAACTCCATTCATCCTCGTCGACGTTTTCACGTCGCGGCCCTTTGGCGGCAATCAGCTCGCGGTTTTCACCGACGCGGCCGCGCTAAGCACCAGCGAGATGCAGGAGCTGGCGCATGAGATGAACTTCAGCGAATCGACGTTCGTGATGCCGCCCGAGCCTTCAGGAGCGCGCCGCGTGAGAATCTTCACGCCGACGCGTGAGATGCCGATGGCGGGGCATCCGACCGTTGGCACGGCATGGGTGCTTGCGAGTCGCGGCGAGATCGCGCTCGATTCGGCCAGCGTCGACGCGACGCTGAATCTCGGAATTGGCCCGGTGACGGTGACGGTCGAAAGCATCGGCGGCAAGCCGGACTTCGTCTGGATGGCGCATCGCGAGACGGAGTTCGGCGCGAAGCGCACTGATCGCGAACGTTTTGCGGAAGCGCTCGGAATTGCTGCGTCAGACATCCGCGACGAACTGCCAATTCAGATCGTCTCGACCGGCGTGCCGTTCAGCTTCGTCCCACTGCGCAGTCTCAACGCGCTCGCGAGATGCGCTCCTAGCGCGGCGGCGCTGACGACTCTGCTCAAATCGGGAGGCCAAGAACCTCTGATATATGTGTTCGTCGTGAACGAGCGGGGTGAATTCTCCGCTCGCTCGCGTATGTTCGCTCCGCAATTCGGAGTTGCCGAGGACCCGGCGACGGGCAGCGCCGCAGCTCCGTTCGGCGCGTACGCCGCCACCTATGGCTTGATCAAACCCGCGCCCAAGGCCTCGTTCCTGATCCAGCAAGGCGTCGAGATGGGACGGCCGAGCGAGATTCGGGTCGAGGTCGCGCGCAACGACAGTGGCGCATTCGCAATCCGAATCGGCGGGCGATGCGCGATCGTCGGCGAAGGTTCAATGTTCCTCTGACGCGCGGGCGCAGCTATTGTTGTCGCATGGATGGACGCCAAATTCCGTCGGTCGGGGAGAAGGTTCCAGATTTCGCGCTCGCCGACTCGACCGGCGTGATGCGCCGGCTCGACAACCTGGTCGCGGGCGGAATGTGCGTTGTCGTTTTCTACCGCGGACACTGGTGACCGTTCTGCCTCCGCCAGTTGGCGGACTACTCCGAGCGTCTCGAGGATTTTCGCACAGCCGGCGCCGAGCTGGTCGCGATCTCGGTCGACGACGCGGCTCGCGCGGAATCGGTCCGCCAGGAGCTTGGACTCAAATTCCCGCTGCTGTGCGACACGCGGCGCGAGGTCGTCAAAGCTTACGGGCTGCTTAACAGCGGAGAAAAAGGCGGTATCGCCTTACCCGCGTCGTTTCTAATCGATCGCGAGCGAGTCGTGCGCTTCCGCGCGTTGGAAGATGTCGCGTCGCGCGTGAGCGTAGACCAGCTTCTCGAATTGGTGGGAGAACTTGGCCGCGGCGTCAAACCGCAAACCAAACCGCGCAAGAGCGGCGTCTTTCCCGGATTGATGTTCCTCCGTGCGACGATGAACGCGATGCGGCACGGCGTCCGTTCGCCAAATAAGTAACTTTCCAACCCAGTGCGCCGATCCTATGATTCAGCGCGCGAGGTCTGAATGAATCGTCGATATCTTTTTGCACTAACATTCGTCGTCGCCGCCGCGATCAGCGCGTGCGCGGGCGGCGGCACAACCGCTACTCCCCCTGTCTTTCTCACGAGTCCACAAGGGAATCGCGTCGAAGCGCTCGCGATGACCACGCCGCGCGCCAACGCTGCCGCGATTCGGCTTCGCGACGGACGCGTGCTGATTTGCGGGGGCACTGCGACCGGAGAAGTCGGCGGCGTGCTCTCGAGCGCCGAGCTTTACGATCCTGCCGCGCGCACCTTCACGCCGACCGGCTCGATGACTGTCCGGCGTGCCGGACAAACGATCACGATGCTCCGCGACGGACGCGTACTGCTGACCGGCGGCGTCCAAAACGCCGGCTTCCGCTCGCAGCTAGCCAGTGCGGAGATTTACGATCCGGGCAGCGGCACCTTCAGCGCAACCGGATCGATGTCGACGCCGCGCGAAGGACATACGGCGACGATGCTTCGCGACGGGCGCGTGCTCGTCGTCGGCGGCAGCGCCAACGGCGTTCAGACGCTGGGCTCGGCGGAGATCTACGATCCTTCGAGCGGCAGCTTCAGCCGCACCGGGCATTTGAATCAACCGCGGGTCGCGCACGTCGCAGCGCTTCTCGGCTCTGGCAAGGTTTTGATCGCCGGAGGCGGCCGCGGTGGCATGCCCGGCGGCTATATCTCGTACGACACCGCGGAAATGTACGATCCTGCGACTGGCCACTTCACCGCGATGCACGCGCGCATGAAGAGCGATCGCGTCGGCGCCGCCGCGGTTAAACTCAACGACGGGCGCGTGCTGATCGTCGGCGGAAAAAGCGGGAGAGTCGTGACGAGCCGGCACCCCAATCTCTCTTCGCTGACGCCGCTCAATACTGCGGAGATTTTCGATCCCGAGTCCGGCACTTTCATCAGGACCGGCGACATGAGCGCGCCGCATTACCTGGCGACCGCGACGATGCTCAACGACGGTAACGTGCTGGTCGTCGGCGGATGGACTATCAGGGGGCCGCTGGTGGTCGGGATGCGCGACGCGGAACTCTATTTGCCCGAGACCAACCTGTTTTCGCACCTCAGTCCGACCAACGTCGCGCGGCTGACTAACACCGCGACGCTGCTGAATGACGGCGAGGTGTTGATCGCCGGCGGCGTGGCCGACAAGGCGCTGATCACTGCGTCGGTCGAATTCTATTCCCCGAAGCAGCGTCGATTTCTGATGCTTCCGGAAACTTCCGCGGCCACGCAATGAGCGATTCGACCAAAAATTCGTTGCCCGCGTTCGAGCTGCGCGATGCGGCCGGAGCCGCGCGATCATTTCCATCCGCCCGGGCTGCGCTGCTCTGCTTCGTTAAGGAAGATTGTCCGACGTGCGGAATGTCGATACCGCTGATCGAGGCCGCCCATCGCGCCTTCGGTGCATCCGTCTACGTGTGGGCTATCGGCCAGGATGCTGAGGGCAACGCGAAACTCGTCGAGCGACATGCGCTGACAGCTCCGATGCTCGACGACTCGACGCTCAAGGTTTCGTTCGAGTACGACCTCGACACTGTGCCGACGATCATTCTCGCGGACCCGCACGGCTACGAGCGGCGCCGATTCGTTGGCTTCGGCCGCGACGATTGGCGCGAAATGTTCGCCGAGTTGGCACGACTAACGGGCAAGCCGTCGCCGGCTGTCGATTGGAACTCATATCCTGAGTCGCGGCCCGGCTGCGGTTCCAGGTCGGTCGAGCCGGGAATCGCAGAACGCCTCGAAGCGAACGCGCGCGGCGACAAGCTGACCGCGCGACGAATCGAGCTGGGCGATGCCGAGGACGTTTTCGAATTTATGTTCGAACGCGGGCTGACCGACGGCCTGCCGGTCGTCCCGCCGACGCCCGACCGCGTGATGTGGATGCTGACGGGAACCCGCCGGGATCCGCGCGAAGTGATCGCGATCGTGCCGCCAAACCTGGCGCCGGTGACGGTCGAGAAAGTCGCGGTCAACGCCGTGATGGCTGGATGCAAGCCCGAATATTTGCCAGTCGTGATTGCGGCGCTCGAAGCCGTCTGCACCGACGAGTTCAACATCCACGGCATCATGTCGACGACCTGGGGTGCGACGCCGGTGATCGTGGTGAATGGTCCGATTCGCCATCGGCTCGAGATGAACATGGGCATGATGGCGCTCGGCTACGGCACGCGTTCCAATGCAACTATCGGGCGCGCCCTGAAACTGGTGTTGCGCAACGTCGGCGGCGCGCGGCCGGGCGAGATCGAGCGAGCGACGCTGGGCGCGCCCGGCAAGTTCACGACCTGCTTCGCCGAATGGCAGGAGCGCAGCCCTTGGGAGCCACTGCACGTCGAGCGCGGCTTCAACCAGGACGACAACGTCGTGACTGTGTTCGGGCTCGAGGCGGGCTCGCGGCAGATTGCAGATCAGACATCGCGAACCGCGCGCGCGCTCGCCGGCAGTCTGGGCCTGGGGCTGGAGGCATGCTGGCATCCCAAGCAGCACAACTCCGGCGAGATTTTGCTGATCGTCTGCCCCGAACACGCGGACACTATCGCGCGCGAGAAATGGACCAAGGCGGAGGTGCGAGCGCGCATCCAGGAAGTGACCTCGCGGCCGACGCGTGAGTTGATCCGCGACGACGAGAGCGGCGAAGGAATTCCGCTGAGCGCGCTCGGCACGCCGACCGAGGATCAGCTGGCGAAGACGATTGCGAAATTTCGCAGGCCGGAGGATATCAATATTATCGTGGCTGGCGGCAACGCCGGGAAATTCTCGGCGGTGTTCGCCGGATGGGTCTCGGGTCCGATGGGATCGTCCAGTGTCAGCCGGCGAATCGAGGAGGTGAAATGAAACAGGTAATTATCGATCCGACCGACGAGCGGGTCCCGATTCGACGCACGCTTGCCCCACGCCCGGACACGATCGTCGGACGCATCGCGCTACTCGATATCGCCAAGCCGCGCGGCAACGTACTGATCGACCGGCTCGCCGAGCATCTGCAGGATCGGTTGCCAGGCATCGAGATCAAACGCTTTCGCAAACCAACCTTCACCAAGCCGGCGCCCGACGATTTGCGCCGCCGGATCGCACAGGAGAGCGACTTCGTTATCGAAGCGCTCGCCGATTGAGGGTCATGCACGACGTGCAGTGTGCACGACTCCGTATGGTTCGAGACCAATAAGAAGCCCGCGGTTGTAATCGCGTCGAATGAATTCGTCGACGCGGCGCAGAAGCAGGCTGACGCGCTGGGGCTGCCGGAACTGCGCCGGGTTTTCGTGGCGCATCCGATTCAGGACGCGACCAATGAGCAGATGCGCGCGAAGGCCGACGCGATCGTCAACGACGTGATCGCGGCGCTCAAGAAGTAACTGCTATCTGATCAATGTCGACGGAACTCAGCGCGCCGTGGTGCGCGTTGCGAGGTTCCAGAATTCGCGCGGACTTATGATACGCAGGCCTTTGGGCTTTTTCCTCAGCGCGAGCATCTCGCGATCGCCGGTTATCAGAACTTCTGCTTTCGCGTTCAGCGCGGAACCCACAAACATCAGGTCGGCCCGCTCGCTGAGAACCAGATTCGGTAGCTGACGCGGCTTGGGTTCAACGTGATATCCGCGGATAAAACTCTCGATCTCCTTCACGGCATCCGGTGGCACACCGAACTTCCGGCTCAGGACCCGGCGCAATTCATCGATCACGACTTCGCCGGTCATCAGTTCGTGTTCTCCCACAATGATGCCCAAGACATCGGCGCATAGGCCCCTCGTGCCGAGCGCGCTTGCAAGCACGTTGGTGTCCAGGAAGACCCTCACGAGATACGATCGAAAACGTCCTCATCCGTGAGGTAACCGCGCGCCGCAGCAAGCGGCATCACGCCTCGGCGCAGTTGCTCGAACCGGAGTTGAGCAAGATGTCGCTTCAGCGCCGAGCGCATAATTTCGCTTCGAGTGCGTCCTGACCGCCGGCAGACTTCGTCGAGGATGGGAGCGATCTCGTCGTCGAGTCGAACCGTTATTGTGTTTCCTTTCATGTGTGACATGGTAACACACGACAAAGGGGTTCTGAAGTGCGCATACGTGCAGCTTCATCTCGCGAGGAAGCGCAGCGATCGGGAAGGGAGGACGGGGTGAGGCTATTTAGAGACGGGTTTATTTGGCGACGCGCGCGTGATGAAATCGTTGGGTTCGGGGATTCTTTGGCGTGGAATCAGAAAATATTCGGCGGCACGAAACGCTTGAATCACGGGGGCCGTCGCTGACGACGCCTGCGCTCACGCTCGAACCTCCGCCCGAGCGGATACTGGTCAAGGAGGTTAACTGGCTGGGCGACGTCGTGATGAGCTTGCCCTCGCTGCGGGCGATTCGGCGCGCGTGGCCACGCGCTCATCTCGCGGTTCTCATCAAAAAAGAACTCGCTGGTTTTTTCGACGGCGCTCGATGGATCGACGAAGTGATCCCGTATTCCGTCGGGCGCGGCCTATCGGGGTTTTTCGATCGGCGCAGGATCGTCGGCGAGATCCGCTCGCGCCGATTCGACCTGGGCGTGCTCTTTCCGAACAGCTTCGAATCCGCGTTGTGGATCACGATGGCGGGAATCCGGCGGCGCGCCGGTTTCGTCGCGGATGCACGCGGCTCGATGCTTACGCTGAAAGCCTCGCCGCCGCCCGACGCTGTGACGGGGCATCAGGTGAACTATTGGCTCTCGATGATTCGCGCGACGGGAATCGCCGAAGGTCGCGCCGATGACTATGCGCTCGACGTCCATGGACCGTCTCGCGACCGAATGCGCGAATGGCTCGCTGCGAATCGCAAGCGTCCCGGGCGTCCAATCTTTGCGATCGCTCCTGCCGCTGCCTATGGCCCGGCCAAGGAATGGCCAGCGGAAAACTACGCCGCGCTGATCGATTTGCTTGCGCGGCGCGAGGAGGCTGAGGTCGTGCTGGTCGGCGCGCCATCGGAGCGCGCGAAATGTGAAGAGGTCGCGGCGGCCAGCAAAGCGAGCGCGATCATCGCGGCCGGACACACCAATATCGGCGAGCTGATCGCGCTCTTGTCATTGTGTGACGGCTTCATCGGCAACGATTCTGGCTGCATGCATATCGCGGGAGCGCTCGGACTCCCGACCGTAGCGATTTTCGGATCGACCAATCCGAATCGTACCGGGCCGATGGGGCCGAAGACGCGCGTGATTTACCGAAAGCTCGAATGCAGCCCGTGCCTCGCGCGCACCTGCCGCTTCGGGCATTACAATTGCCTGACGCAAATCGAACCCTCGGAACTCGCCGACGCGCTAGCCGCGATGCGCGCCACGGGTTGAATTCGGAACCTGAAGAAAATATTCGCGATCGGAAAACAGGACATCAAGATGAAACTCAAGGAACTCGCATCGAAGCTGGGACTCGAAATGCGCGGTGACGGCGGCGTGGAAATCTTCGCGCCGGCACCGATCGAGGCCGCCAGTCCCGGCATGATCGTTTTCGTCGCGAGCGCGAAGTACGCGACCGCGCTGCAAACCAACGTATCGGCCGCAATCACGACGGCGGAGCTGGCGTCGGGTGCGAAGTGCGCGACGCTTATCAGCGCAAATCCGTACGCGGACTTCGCGCGCGTGCTCGAGATTTTCTTTCCGCCATATCGTCCCGCGCCGGGAATCGATCCGCACGCCGTGATCGCGCCCGATGCGGCGATCGGCGCGAACGCGTCGATCGGCGCCTCGGCGGTGATCGGTGCTGGCGTGACGATCGGGCGCGACGCGGTGATTCATCCGAACGTCACGATTTACCCCAACGTGCGCATCGGCGATCGCTTCACCGCGCACAGCGGCGTGTCGATTCGCGAAGGCTCGGTGATTGGAAACCGGGTGACGCTTTTGAATGGTGCGGTGATCGGCGCCGATGGATTCGGGTTCGTCGAAGAGAAAGGCGACTTGACCAAAATTCCACAAGTCGGGATCGTTGTAATAGAGGACGACGTGGAGATTGGTGCGAATTCTACGGTCGACCGCGCGATGATGGGCGCGACGGTGCTTCATCGCGGCGTGAAACTCGACGACCAGGTTCATATCGGACACAACTGCGAAATCGGCGAGTACTCGCGCTTCTCGGGCCACACCGGAATCTCCGGCTCGACGCGAATCGGCAAATGGTGCCTGTTCGGCGGACAAGTCGGATGCGCCGACCACGTAACGATTGGCGACCGCGTGATGGTGGTGGCGAAAGCGGGAATCCACAACGACCTCAAGGACGACGCGATCGTGTCGGGCATACCGGCCGTGGACGTGCGCAAGTTCCGCCGCTACGCAGTCGTGCTGACGCGGCTGCCGGAAATAATTCGGCGAGTCCGCGCGCTGGAGCATCACGCGGGTATCGGCGGCAACGAGGCGTAGCGATCGGCGGCGCGCGAGTGGGTTGGAGTGCGGAAGAAGGGACAATTATCGGTAACGATCGCCTTGGCAGTCGGCGCGGCGTTCTTTTGTTCGGGATGCCTCGCGCTGATGATTCCCGGCGTCGCCTACTCGGGCTACAAGTACGAGCATGACAAGAACCAGCCCGCGGCCAGCGCGTCGCCTGAGCCGAGCACGGAGAGCAGCAAGTCGACGGCCTCGCCGCAGCAGAAGATTCCTGACACCGAAATCGAATAGCGGAATCGGGCACCGCTGGTGGCGGCGCTGACGTTCACGCTTCAGCCGCGGCCACCGTTCCGCCTCGACCTGACGCTGTGGGCGCTGCGCCGGCGGGCGCACAACGTCGTCGATCGTTTCGACGACGGCGTCTGGCGTCGGGTGTTGGTTATCGGCAAGTCGCCGGTGGCTATCGCGGTCACGCAGACGCGTCTCGGTGAGCGTCCGGAAATCGAAGTGCGGATTTCGGGAACGAGGCCGCGCGTGAAGAAGGCGGAGCTTGCCGAGATTGTCACGAGGATGCTCGGACTGGAGCGCGACCTGTCTGACTTCTACCGGCTCGCGCGCGGCGACGCGCATCTGCATGAGCTCGCCGAGCGGTTGCGAGGAATGAAACCGGTGCGTTATGCCACCGTGTTCGAAGGGTTCGCGAACGCGGTCGCATGCCAGCTCGTTTCGCTGAGCGCGGGAATGCACGTGCTCAACCGGCTGGCGGTAGCGTATGGAGTGCGCGCCGAGTTGGATGGGACCGATCCGCTGATGCGATCGTTCCCGGCCGCGGCCTCGGTTGCGCGCTCGAATCCTGATGCGCTCCGCGCGTTGGGCCTTAGCAGGCAGAAGGGGGATTACCTGGTCGGTCTCGCGAACCTGGCGATCAATCCGAAGGATCCCGATTTCGCGTCGATCGAGCGGCTGTCGGACGACGACGCAATCGCGCGTCTCCTGAAGATTCGTGGCGTCGGACGCTGGACGGCTGAATACGTGATGCTCCGCGGCTTCGGGCGCATCAACATTTTCCCCGGCGACGACGTTGGCGGCCGCAACAAACTTTTCGAATGGCTCGGGATGGGCGATCCTCCGACTTACGACGGCGTAGCGAAAATGCTCGAGCGGTGGCATCCGTACGGCGGACTCATCTATCTTCACCTGATTGTAAACGCAGTCGTCGACGCCGGCCACGTCGCGACCTGAAAGTGACGGGAGGATTGCTTTGCTCGCGTATGTTCTGATTGCGATCGGCAGCGCACTCGGCGGGATGGGACGATATTTTGTTTCCGGCGTCGTCACCACATTGACCGGCGGCACGTTTCCGCACGGCACGATGATCGTGAATATCACCGGATGCCTGGTGATCGGATTTTTTGCGACGCTGACGGGCCCTGACGGCCGTTTGCTGGTAGGCACGCCGGCGCGCCAGTTCGTCATGATCGGAATCTGCGGCGGCTACACGACGTTCTCGAGTTTCTCACTCGAGACGCTTTACCTGATGCAGGCGGGCGAGTGGATGCGGGCCGTTTTGAACGCCGCCGGTTCGGTTATCCTGTGCCTCGTGTCAGTATCGATCGGGTATGTCGCCGCAGCGGCATTGAACCGGGGAGTGTAGCCATGCAAATCCCACGCGATGCGGTGTTGCTGAGAATTTTTATCGGCGAGAGCGAACGCTCGAACCACAAGCCGCTGTACGAAGCGATCGTGCTGAAGGCGCGCGAGCTTCAACTCGGCGGCGCGACGGTGCTGCGCGGCCCGATGGGCTTCGGCAGGTCGAGCCATCTCCACTCGGCGAAAATTCTGCGGCTGTCAGAGGACCTGCCGATGGTCATCGAAATCGTCGACAGCCAGGCGAAGATCGACGCGTTCCTGCCCGTGCTGGACAAGATGATGGGCTCGGGACTGATCACGGTCGAGAAGGTGCAGGTACTACAATACGGCGACGGAAAATCCAAAACTTGAGCGAGGAACAGAGACGTGGACAAAAAATATATCAATCCGGATACGCTGATGACGCCGCGCGGCTTTACGCAAGTCGTGACGATCGCGGGACCGGCGAAGCTGGTATTTATTTCAGGCCAGGTTGCGGTCGACAAGGAAGGCAAACTGGTAGGGCCGGGCGATCTGAAAGCGCAGATTCGCCAGGCGGCCAGCAATCTGAAAGCCGCGCTGACCGCTGCAGGAGCCACCGCCGCCGACATAGTGAAGACCAATACTTATATCGTCAATTACAAGCAGGCTGACTATGCCGCGATGCGCGAGGCGCGTGCCGAGCTGTTTCCCGAAGGCGATCCGCCGGCCTCGACGATGGTGGGCGTGACCTCGCTCGCGGTCGACGGGCTGATGGTCGAGATGGAAGCAATCGCGGCAGTAAAGTGAGCGGCGGTTCAGTTGTCTGCGATGCGCGTCGCCGAGGACAGTTTTCCGACCGACGTTGACCCTACGCTGCCTGGGCATCCGGATCCTTATCCGCTGCTGCATCGGCTGCGCGCCGATGACCCCGTGCATTTCAGCGCCTTCCTCAACGGCTGGGTGCTGACCCGTTATGCGGATGCGATCGCGTACCTCCGCGATCGCCGCTTCAGCCGGGTCGAGTACCTCGACAAGATGCGCGCGAAGTTCGGCGACCAGCCGATCCTCGAGTTGCAGGGAGGCGAGCTTACTTTCACTGATCCGCCGAACCACACTACGCTGAAGGGGTTGGCGCTGAAGGCGCTGTCGCCCAGTGCGATCGCAGCGGCGCGTCCCAACCTGGAGGCGCGCGTCGACGAAGTGCTCGACGGGTTCTCAGGCGCCGGCCGCATGGACGTGATCGCAGACATTGCTTATCCGTTGCCGGCCGACGCAATTTCCGCGATGTCGGGGTGCCGCGCGAGGACTGGAAAATGCTCCGCGGTTTCGTTGACGGTGTCGTCCTTTCGCGTGGAATCGTGCGCACGTCCGCGATGATGGCGGAGGGCGATCGTTCGGCGCCTCAGTTCATGGAGTACCTGCACGCGATCGTGAAGGAGAGGCGCGCGCGGCCGCAAGCCGATCTCATGAGCGCGATGATGGCGGCGGAGGAACGCGGGCATCGACTCAGCGACGACGAGGTCGTCACGATGGCGGAGCAACTGTTTACAGCTGGCCATGGCACCACCCGCAACCTGGTCGGAAACGCGGTACACGCGCTGCTCCGAAATCCTGCCGAGTTCGACAAGCTTCGGAAGAATCCGCAATTGATCGGAAGCGCGATCGAAGAAGCGCTGCGCTATGACAGCCCGACCCAGGCGCCGAACCCCCAAATCGCGACCGAGGATGTCGAGGTTGATGGACGCAAAATATCCAGAGGCCAGGTCGTCACTGTTTTGATTGGAGCGGCAAATCGCGATCCTGTGAAGTTTCCCGAGCCCGACCGATTCGATATCGAGCGCGCCGACGGCGAGCATCTGGCGTTCAGCCACGGGGCGCACTACTGCCTCGGCGCAAGCCTTGCGCGCCTGCAGACGCAAATCGCAATCACCGCAATCGTGCGAAGGATGCCCAAGCTGCGGCTGGTGACCGATCGCCTGAAATGGAAGACGATGGGACGCTTTCGCGGTCTGGAATCGTTGCCGGTCGAATTCTGAAGAGTCTGCCGCGACAGTCCGGAGGCGGGAAATAACCCCGGACTGCCATCATGTTATAATTTCTTACAATTTGATTCGCTCGCGCGGTCATAGTAGACAGTAGGGTTCACCGGCGAGGCTGCCGGCGGCGGGGAGCTTGATTTGCAGGGACGGCTGTCCGCAAATGATGGAGGAAATTATAATGGAAGCTGAAGCGCAACCGCTTGTTGCATCTCGCCGAGGAATGGGGACGATGGCCAGTATCGAGGAACAGTATCGCGCCGCGACCGAGAAATCGGCGCAGCTCGCCAAGCTCGCCGAGCGCGTGATGCCCGGCGGCGACACGCGCACTACGACCAATTACAAGCCCTACCCGCTTACTCTCGAACGCGGCGAAGGGTCGTTTTTGTGGGACATTGACGGCAACAGATATATCGACCTGCTCGGCAATTACACCAGCCTGGTTCATGGCAACGCGTATCCGCCGATCGTCGAGGCCGCCACCAAGGCAGTGCGCGATGGCAGCTCGTGGCCGGCGCGCTCGGAGGCGCAGGTCGAGCTGGCGACGCTGTTGTGCGAACGGGTCGAGTCGGTCGAGCGCGTGCGATTTTGTAATTCGGGGACCGAGGCCGGGATGCTCGCGGCGCACGTCGCGCGACGCCTCACTGGCCGCAAGCTCATCCTGATGGCGCGCTACGGCTATCATGGATCGTACGACGATCTGGAAGTCGGGCTGGCGGGCCAGGACGGCGAGCGCACGATGCTGGCAGATTTCGGCGAGGCGACGGCGTTCGAGGCGTTGCTGTCGGAGCGCGGTGCGGAAATCGCGGCCGTGTTTCTCGAGCCGGTACTCGGCTCGGCGGGAATCGTGGAGCCGCCCGCGGGATTTCTCGAACGGGTGGCCGAGGCGACGCGTCGCGCAGGCGCGATGTTCGTCGTCGATGAAGTAATCACGCTCAGATTGGCCGAGGGCGGAGGGCAACAGATTTTCGAGGTCAAGCCCGACCTGACCATGTTCGGAAAGATCATTGGCGGCGGATTCCCGGTCGGCGCAATCGGCGGCAGCGAAGACGTGATGTCGGCGTTCGACCCGCGCAATCGCGGATCGATTTTTCATTCTGGCACTTTCAACGGCAATCCTGTGACTTGCGCGGCGGGAGTCGTGTCGATCCGCGAGCTGACGCAGGCGCGAATCGACAAGATGGCGAAGCAGGGCGAGCGGCTGGCGGCCGAGCTGGCGCGCGCGGCGCGGCAGGTGGAGTTGCCGTTTTCCGTGCGGCAATGCGGATCGCTCCTGAACGTGTTCTTTCTGAAGGAACCGCCGGCCGCGACGATCGCTCGCGAGGACGCGCGCGCAATCGCCAACTTCCATCTGGCGGCGATGAATCAGGGTTTGTTTTTGGCGCCGCGCGGGATGATCGCGCTCTCGACCGTGATCACCGACGAAGTGCTGAGCGAGATTTGCGAGCGCGCGGCGAAGGCGATGGCCGACGTCGCACAGGCTGGCGAGTAGCGCAGCGTCAGCACATAGCTTCCCTTAACTGACGAGACCCGCGTCATCATACCGCGCGGGTTTCTTTTTGCCCCTGCGATTTATATCCGCAACGCAGGATTCGTCACATGAAATTGATTGCGCCGCAAAGGCTGCGTAATCTCGCCGTCACCTTCGCTGGTTAGTGTCGCGCGTCGCGCGGATCAAGTTGGTCCGCCCGCAAACCACATTCCAGGGAGGAACAGGGGAATGAGAAAAAAAGCCGCGCGGTCGCTCGCGCTTGGCCTCGTGGGACTGCTGATTCAGCAAGGCTCCGTCGCTGCCTTTGGGCCGCCGCCGCCAGGGCCCCCGACAGCAACGCCGATCAAGCATCTGGTCGTAATCTTTCAAGAGAACATCTCGTTCGATCACTATTTCGCCACTTACCCCAATGCCACCAACCCAGGAGACGAGCCACCGTTCTATGCGCAACCGGGCACGCCGAGCGTCAATGGACTGACTGGCGCGCTGCTGACGAGTAACCCGAACTTTCTGAATTCCACGAACAGCCCGGGCAACCTCAATCCGTTTCGCCTCGATCGGAGCCAGGCCGCGACCGCGGACCAGGATCACAGCTACACCCCAGAGCAGGAGGCGTTCGACCACGGCCTGATGGATCTGTTCCCGATTTCGGTCGGCGTGGCCGGCACACCGCCGTTTCCGCCGCCGTCGGGCGTCACCACCAAGGGCCTCACGATGGGCTACTACGACGGCAACACCGTCACCGCCCTGTGGAATTACGCGCAGAGCTTTGCGATGAGTGACAACTCCTACGACACCGTGTTCGGGCCATCGACCCCCGGCGCGCTCAGCCTTATTTCCGGACAGACCAACGGCGCCGTCCCGATGACGGGCAGTAACGTCAGCTCCGTGACGGTCACCAACACTGACTCTTCGCTCACCCTGACCGGCGACGCTGATCCGACCGGTGACGTGTGCTCGACGTCGAGCAAGCAGGTCTCGATGACCGGACCGAACATCGGCGATCTCCTCAACGCCGCGAACGTCACTTGGGGATGGTTCCACGGTGGATTCAATCTGTCGCTGACCAATGCCAACGGAACCACCGGCTGTGCTCGGAGCACCACATCGGCGGTTACGGGCGTCACGGAAAATGATTACATCCAGCATCACGAGCCGTTTCAGTTCTACGCGAGCACGCAGAATCTGACCCACGCGCGACCCAGCTCCATCGCCAACATCGGGCAAACAGACGCGGCCAATCATCAGTATGACATCGAGGACTTTTACGCGGCGCTCCAGGCAAACAACCTGCCTGCGGTCAGCTTCCTGAAAGCTCCGGGCTTCCAGGAAGGGCATGCGGGATATTCCGACCCGCTCGACGAGCAGACCTTTATCGTGACCGTGCTCAACGCGCTGCAGCAATCGCCTGAATGGAATTCCACCGCGGTAGTGATCTCGTGGGATGATTCGGACGGATGGTACGATCACCAGATGTCGCCGATCCTCAATCAGTCGGCCAGCCCCATGGACGCGCTGACCGGCCCTGATGCGTGCGGCACCGGCGCGGCTTCCCTGCCCGGCGTCAATCCTACAGCGCTCCCGCACGCGCAAGGCCGCTGCGCCTTTGGGCCGCGCCTGCCGTTGCTGGTAATCTCGCCCTTCGCCAAGCAGAACTTCGTCGATCACACGCTGACCAACCAATCTTCGATGATCCGCTTCATCGAGGACAACTGGCTCGGGGGAAGCCGTCTCGGTCAGGGCTCATTCGATGCGATTTCCAACTCGATCGACTCGATGCTGGACTTCGAGCATGAGCCGCATTTTCCATCTAGCTTCCCGCTGATCCTCGATCCGTCAACCGGCGAACCGGATCACGGACCCAGGCCGCACTAGGCCGGCTGGCTGCTAACGGTCGCAGTAAGACAACGGGCACGCGCTCTTCACGGGCGCGTGCCCGTCATATTACTAATGGCGGGAATGAGGTAGAGGTGCCGATCACACGACGGGAATTTTTGAGAAAAAGCGGCCTGCTAGGAGTTGCGCTGACGGCGACGTCGATGCACGGCTTCGTCCGGCCGGCGCCGAAGTTCTGCCCGACCCTCGACACCAACGAGCTCGCGCGGTTCGTCGACCCGCTGCCGATTCCTCAGGTCGCGCGCGCTGGCGGACGCCGCAAAGCCCCGACCGGTGCTGACGTCCCGTTCTATCGAATCGAAATGCGCGCGTGCGCGGACCGGTTGCATCGCGACCTCAATCCGACTCGGCTCTGGGGCTACGGCTCGAGCTTCCCCGGGCCGACTTTCGAGACGAAGAGTGGCGAAGGATTGATCGTCGAATGGGTCAACGCCTTGCCGGATGCGCACGTCTTTCCGATCGATCACAAACTTCACGGCGCGGAGACCAACCTTCCCCAAGTGCGAACCGTCGTTCATGTCCACGGCGCCAAGGCGCCGCCGGACAGCGACGGCTATCCCGAGAACTGGTACCCGCCCGGCAAATCCGCCCTCGCCTGGTATCCGAACCGGCAGGACGCGGCGATGCTCTGGTATCACGATCATGCGATGGGGATTAACCGGCTGAACATTTACGCCGGGCTGGCCGGACTGTTCATCGTGCGCGACGATGCCGAGGCCGCGCTGAATCTTCCGTCGGGAAAATTCGAAATCCCGCTGGTTTTGTGCGACCGCCTGCTCGACCGCGAGCATCAGCTTTACTACCCGGACTCGGGAATCCCGGGCGCACCATGGATTCCCGAGGTCTACGGCAACGCCATCCTGGCCAACGGCAAGATCTTTCCCTACCTCGATGTCGAGCCGCGAAAGTATCGCGTCCGCGTGCTCAACGCCGCGAACTCGCGATTTTTTTCTTTGTCGCTCGCCAACGGCGGGTCGTTCCATCAGATCGGAACCGACCTGGGACTGTTGCCGGTGCCGGTCGAGCTGCGTTCCCTGCTGCTCTATCCCGCCGAGCGCGCGGATCTCATCTTCGATTTCAGCGCTCACGCCGGCGAGCGAATCGTGCTGAAGCATCAAGCGATGGAGGTGATGCAGTTTCGAGTCGCGCGTGAGCCTGCGAAGGATACCGGCGTCATGCCGTCGACGCTCCGGCCGGTCGCGAAGCTGGCCGAGTCGTCCGCCGTCGTGACGCGGATGCTCACGCTGATCGAGTACGATGACTACGTCGGCAACTCGATGGTGATGCTGCTGAACGGAGCGCATTGGAGCGATCCGATTACCGAGCAGCCCCTGCTCGACTCGGTTGAAATCTGGAACCTCATCAATCTCACCGAGGACGCGCATCCGATCCATCTGCACCTGGTTCGCTTCCAGATTCTCGACCGCCGGCCGTTCGACCCGTTCACTTATCAGCAGACACGGACGTTGCGCTTTCTAGGTCCCGCCAAGCCGCCCGATCCGAATGAAGCGGGCTGGAAGGACACCGTCCGCGCCGATCCCGGAGTGGTCACACGCATCATCGCGCGGTTCGAGGGCTTCCCCGGCCGCTACGTCTGGCATTGCCACCTGCTCGAGCACGAGGACAACGAGATGATGCGCCCGTACGAAGTGATCACTTCGGTGTCGCAACGGGTCGCGGCCGTGAC
This sequence comes from uncultured delta proteobacterium, assembly GCA_963850125.1. Taxonomy (GTDB): domain Bacteria; phylum Desulfobacterota; class Binatia; order Binatales; family Binataceae; genus Binatus. The sequence goes on from CAWKKB010000013.1 coordinate 391,979, forward strand.
GCCAACGCAAGTTCCGTTTTGCATTGGCGGGAGCATCGCTCGCCGCTGATCAGCCAGATCACATTCCCGCAACACAATCCTGATATGTCCGTAAGCCGCGCGGCGTATATCTGCCGCTTCGCAAAGCCAAAGAAACTGTGAGAGGGGAGACCGCTGTGGCAGCGACCATCGAAAGATCAATACCTGTTAGTGGTGCGGTTAGCGAGAAACTTTCGAGAAAGACGGGGGCGGGCCCGATGATCATCTTCGGATTGATTCTCGCGGCTGGCTTGTTCTACGTCGCCACCCACCTGATATCCGACCTTAGTGTCGAGAAGGCTACGACGATTCGCCCGTTCATCATGCTGGCGGGCGCGCTGCTGATCGCGCTCGGCTTCGAGTTCGTTAACGGTTTCCATGACACAGCTAACGCCGTTGCCACGGTTATCTACACGCACTCGCTGGAGCCTCACATTGCGGTGGCATGGTCGGGGGTGTGCAACTTCGCCGGCGTGCTGATCTCTTCGGGCGCGGTAGCTTTCGGCATTTTATCGTTGCTGCCAGTCGAGCTGATTTTACAGGTGGGGAGCGCCGGTGGCTTCGCGATGGTGTTCGCACTGCTGGTCGCCGCGATGATCTGGAACCTCGGGACCTGGTACCTGGGCCTTCCCGCATCCAGCTCTCATACGCTCATCGGATCGATCATCGGGGTCGGCATCGCCAACCAGTTGATGGCGGTGAAGACTGGTACCAGCGGCGTCGATTGGGGACAAGCTGCCAACATCGGTAAGTCGCTGCTGGTTTCGCCGATAGTAGGATTCGCGGTGGCCGCCGGACTGCTACTGCTCTTTAAGGCGTTCATCACCGACAAGCGCCTGTACGAGGCTCCCGAAGGAACCGAGCCGCCGCCGTTCTGGATTCGAGGGCTGCTGATCCTTACCTGCACCGCTGTAAGCTTCGCGCACGGATCGAACGACGGCCAGAAGGGCATGGGTCTTATCATGCTGATTCTGATAGGCCTCGTTCCTACCGCCTATGCACTCAACCGTGCAGTGCCCGCGAGCGCGACGGCGGACTTTGTCGCAGTCTCGGCGCAGACCGTCAATGTTCTCGACCAGCATATCTCCAAGACTGCGGTTGTCCCCGGAGATCCGCGCGACGTCGTGCAGGAATACATCCGGTCGAAGACCTTCACTCCCGACACGATGCTGGCCCTGCGCCAGATAGTCAATGACATTGCTAACGAGCTGAGAATCTATAAGGAGATGGCGAAGGTCCCTCCGCAGTATGCGCGCAACTTCCGCAACGACATGTATCTTACGAGTGAAGCCCTCAGGCTACTCAAGAAGCAGGATAGCCCGTCCTTTAGTGCCGCGGATTGGACGATGCTCGACAACTACAAGAAGCATATCGATCTCGCGACCAAGTTCATCCCCGGCTGGGTCAAGGTCGCCGTCGCGATGGCGCTAGGCCTCGGTACTATGGTTGGCTGGAAGCGGATCGTCGTCACCGTCGGCGAAAAGATCGGCAAGGATCACCTGACCTATGGACAAGGAGCCGCAGCCGAGATTACCGCGGCTGCTACAATCGCCGCTGCCGACTGGTATGGGCTTCCGGTGAGCACGACCCATGTGTTGTCATCGGGCGTCGCAGGTACAATGATGGCCAACAAGTCCGGGCTGCAACTCGACACGGTGCGCAATATCGCGATGGCGTGGGTTCTGACGCTGCCAGCCTCGATCATGCTGGCGGCGTTCCTCTTCTGGCTGTTTCGCCACGCGTTCTAGACGCAACTGAGTTGCGCTATGGGAGATGAAATGGCTTTCCCCTTCAAACGAATTCTCGCTCCGGTGGATTTCGACTCGAGCTCGCTGAAGGCTCTCGAACTAGCCGAGCAGGTCGCCAAACAGAACGACGGCACCGTATTCGTTCTGCACATCGTCCCGGTCGACATGGACGTGAGCGGGATGCCGCAGTACGTGGATCTCATCAAGCGGCAGGAGAGTCTCGATCGCGAGAAGCTGACCGCTATTGCGAAGCAACATCTGGCAGACGTGAAATGGGAGATTCTCGACAGAATGGGCGAACCCGCGGAAGTTATCGCCGCCGTCGCAGCCAAGCTGCCCGCCGACCTGATCGTGATGGTCACCCACGGGCGCCGCGGTCTGGCGCGGCTTATCGAAGGCAGCATCGCCGAGAAAGTGTTACGCAGCGCGCCCTGCCCGGTCCTGTCGGTTCGTCAAGAACAATAGGACGCTCGCTCCGCTTACGCCGCCTTCAATTCCGACGTGCAATGGGGGCATCGCGTGGCCGCGAGGGGAATCGCCGTGGCGCAATATGGACAGTCCTTAGTCGACGGCGGCGCGGGCTTGTCGGCGCCGGTCAGGTGATTGATCCATTTGACGAGAATGAAGACCGCGAACGCGATTATCACGAAATCGACGATCGTATTAAGGAACAATCCAATGTTCAGCGTCGGCGCGCCCGCGGCCTTGGCCGCCGCGATAGTCGGGTAGTGCTTGGACGAGAGATTGATGAACAGGTTTGAGAAATCGACCGCGCCGAGCGCCAGCCCGATCGGCGGCATCAGGATGTCGGTCGTGAACGAGGTGACGATCTTTCCGAACGCGGCTCCGACCACGAACCCCACCGCGAGATCAATCACGTTGCCCTTGATTGCGAATTGCTTGAACTCTGAGAGTATCGACACGATGCGTCCTCCAATGTTCGGCCGGTATGGTTGAGGAGCCTCGCCTACAAAAGCATCGCGGCGCGCAGATGTAAAACGGCCCGCTACTGATAACTGGCGCTCGATTGACTTTGCGGAAACGCTTCTGGTAGCCGATGTAGTAACGCGCACATTCAGGAGGCCAGCCGATGGGATCAGTTCATATCAAGGATGAAGAGCGGGTCGGTTCAGAAGCTAAATACAAGCTCGAGCCTTCCGTCTATTTGCAGAAGCTGTACGAATCCGGCACTCCCGACCTGGGCTGGATGAACCAGATGGGCGAATGGGGCGTGCGCGCCAAGCCCGGCAACCTCGGCCTGCGCCTGAAGGACATCGAGATCGGCAGCTACGGAATTATTCCGGAGCATGGTGGAGCGCATCGATCGATGGCGCCGCGCGGCGCCGTGATTCCCGATGATGTGCCCTCGCTCGGATTCACGATTAACGAGAAGGCCGAATGCTGGGCCGACAACGTGAGCGAGCTCTACGAAGAGGCGGTCGCGCGCCAGTGGAGCTCGGCCCGCGATATCCCTTGGACGGAACTCAAGCCGCTGCCCGACGATCTCGAGCGCGCGATGTGCCAGCTCTGCACGTTCCTGACCGAGGTGGAATTCATCGCGGCCGACGCGCCGACGCGATGGATGGGGCAGATGAATCACGATTTCTTCGAAGTGAAGATGTTCCTCGCGACGCAGGCGATGGACGAGGCGCGTCACATGGACGTGTTTCGAAAACGCGCGCTCGCTAACGGCGGCGGACTCGGCAAAGCGAGCCCGATAAGCGAGCTGTCGTTGAAACGAATCTTCGACTGCCCGAGTTTCTCCGCGCAGACCGGCCGCCTGCAGTTGCTCGGCGAAGGCTTCGTGCTGACGATGTTCCGCCAGGGCGAGTTCCTGGCGCCAAGCCGCGTTGACCAGGAGATCTTCCGGCGCTGCATGCAGGATGAATCCCGTCATGTCGGATTCGGAACGATGCATCTGCGCGCGCAGCTCAAGGCGAATCCCGCGGTGGCCGAAGAGCTTCACGAGCAGCTCGATGACGCCGAGCGGATTCTGCTCGAGACCTTCAGCGTGCCCGAGGCGGTCGAGCCGATGGCGATTCTGATGGGCGGCGGCGTCGATCATTTCGACAAGGGCATGGAGTTGCAGGGACAGTTGTGGCGGCGAATCGTGCACGAGTACCTGCAGCGATGCGACTCGGCCGGACTCGACCGGCGTCCGCGATGCATCTTGCCGACGGATTTCAATAAGCTGTTCGAAGCGGCGGCCTGATGGCGTCGTTTCCCGATTCAGAGTGGTTCCTCACCCTCGGCAAGCTGATGCATGCCGAGGGTGAACTTTTCAGGCGGCTCGGCTACGCGGAAACGCGTTTCGCGGTGCGCGTTGTGCCGGACAACGTCGGCAACGGCGGCGATCGGATCGTTGGGCTGGTGATCGACGGCTACCAACTGACCGAGGCAAAGCCGGTCGCCGATCTGAACGAGTACGATCCCGACTTCGTCATCTGCGGCAAGCGCGAGATCTGGGATCGGATGCTCGACGAGATCGCCGAGCACGGCCGCCCGCAGCTTCGGCATACGCTGAGCTCGCTTGCGCTGGTGGGCGAGGAGCTCTGGCTGGAATCGACCGATCAGTTGCGCGAAGATAAGTTCTACCGCTTCAATCAGACGCTTCAGGAATTACTGAATCTCGCCTCGAAGGTTCCCGCCTGAAGAGTTACTAAAGAATTCGCCGCCGCGCCAAAACGACCAGGCGGCCGAAACGAAGGAACAGAATAGAAAATGGACAAGCATCCAATTCGCTTCGGGGTTCAGACCGGCCAGCAGAATATCGAATGGGAACAATTGCGCAGTTTCTGGACCAAGGCCGACGACTGGGGCTACGACTCGCTGTGGGTGTTCGACCACTTCTACCCCATCTTCACGCCCGACCCTGCCGGACCGTGCTTCGAAGGCTGGACTCTGCTGAGTGCGCTCAGCCAGAACACCAAGCGCGCGCGCATCGGAGCGCTGGTCAACGGCAACACTTATCGCAACCCATGTCTCACGGCAAAAATGGCGGCAACGCTCGATCGAGCCAGCGGCGGCAGGCTTAACCTCGGCCTCGGCGCGGGATGGTTCGAAGCTGAGCATCGGAGCCTCGGCTTTGATTTCAAGACGCTCGGCGGACGGCTGAAGGCGCTCGACGAGTCGTGCCAGATTATCAAGGGGATGTTCACGCAGGAGAAAACCACGCTCAAAGGCGAGCACTACAACGTAGTCGACGCGATCTGTAATCCGAAACCGGTGCAGAAGAATCTGCCGTTGATGATCGGCGGACACGGCGAAAAGGTGTTGCTCAAGATTGTCGCAAAGTATGCCGACATGTGGAACATGGGCAATGCGGACGCCGCGGAAATGAAGCGGCTCATCGGCGTGATCGAGCGCCACGGCGACACTGTCGGCCGCAACACGGACGAAATCGAAAAGACTCTTATGCTCGCGCTTTGCTACAAGGCGCCGAAGCAGCGGGAAGAAACGCTTTCATCGATCGTTGGGATGATGGCGCAGACTACGCCCGAACGCGCGCGCGATTTGATGATCATCGGCACTAAGCAGGAGTGCGTCGACAAGCTCGAACGCTACATCAAGGCGGGCGTTTCGCACTTCATCTTTCTGCACAATCCGCCGCTGACCGCTGAAGAGGACATCCAGGCGTTCGCCGAAGATATCATCCCGCAATTCCAGTCGCGGTGAGAAAACCGGACGCTCGCTGCCTGGTCTGGCTTATTTCCCGGTGCCCTTCAATTGGATTACCTGGTTCGCATTTCCCGCGTTGTCATAGATTGTTACCGCGGACGACGTCGGGCCCTCCGAAGTCGGAGCGAATAGCACTACGAGCTTGCACTTCTTCTTCGGCAAGAGCTGCGCAGGGCAGTTCGATTCGCCACCTCCCAGGGGAAGGCCGAATATCTGCGGGCTGGTGACCGGGACTGTCGCCGGCGGGCTGCCGAATGTGATCGGCAATCCATGCTTGGCCGGATTACGCAATTTCAGCGTCGCGCTGGCGACGTGCCCCACTTTCACTTTGCCGAAATTCACGGACAACGGACTGACCTTCAGCGACTCGGGAACTCCGGTAGGCATCGATGTGGGTGTCGGCGTGGCGCTTAAAGTCGGAGTCGCTGTGGGAGTTGCGCCCGTCGGCGTCGCGGTTGGCGTAGGAGTTGCCCCCGTTGCGGTCGGCGTCGGAGTAGGCGTCGCCCCGCTCGCGCTGTATGCCATCACCAGGTTAAAGGCATTGATGGTCCCGATCCCGGTCGCAAAATTCCATCCGCCAGCCGCCGGATACGCAGACAGAAATTCGGAGTCCGAAGTGGACAGCACGCCATACTTGCCCGATGGCGTGAAGCAATTGTGCGAACCGGTGCATGGCATGTCCATGTCGCCCTCGGTCACGTTGTAGAAAATGCACGCGCTGCCGACACCGCTGCCCAGCGTCGAGTTGCAGGACGTCAAACCGCCCCCGCCGTACTCCGCGGCGGCCAGCGAGTAGTACGTGGGATTCGGATTACCTTGTCGGCTGCCGGTCTTCTGATTTATCGAGGACTGAATCGCAGCCATTATCGGCGATGAGAACGACGTCCCGCCGAATCCCGCCCAAGTGCTCGGCGCACCCGAGCATGAAGTTCCCCCATTTTTCGTGTCTGAATAGCAAACCAGATAGTAGTGGTCCCACACTCCGTCGGCGGCGAACAACGACACGTCGGGGATATCGCGCACGCCGTCGCTCGGATTGCCGGGGATCGATTGCCAACTCGGCTTAAGATATCCAGCACAGCTTCCGCTGACGACGCCATCGCTCGACGGCGTGCCCTTGGCACAGCCGCTCGGGCCGCCGCTGCCGCCGGCAATTTCCAGGCCCTGATTGGTGTTGCAAAGACTGTCCGATCCATACGTTGAAGGATAGCCAAGGTAGCTAGCGATCAAACCACTCGCGCACGAATCGTTCCAGGGAATTTCCGGAATGTAGGAACGCGCGGAGCCGTAGGTAGCTCCGTTCGAGCTGCTCCAGTAGTTGCTGGTGACCCCCGCGTAACTGTCGCCGAAATCGGTGCCGCCTACCGATACGTTATACTGCGTCGATGTGAATCCGCTGACCCCTATGCCGTGGGTCGCCTTGGTGCCGTTAGCGTCGGAGGCGGCCGCGCCCGCATCGCCCGACGACACGAACACCGACACGCCCGCCGCGGCCGCCTGCTGATACAATGAATTAATGGACGCGTTTTGCGCCGTACCGAGGTCCGCCTCCGAGTCGCCATAACTGATACTCACTATGGCTGGCGGCGTTGCCGAGGTGTTGAGAATGTTCGCAAGCGCTAAGAAGCCGCCGAACGTGGTTTGCGTGGAGGCGCACGCAGCCATCTCGATTGCGGCGTTGGGCGCGGCGGCGCTCGACCATTCCACGTCGATGGCAGCCTCGCTATCGTCGTCATTGACGCCCGGGTCGGTGCAGCCGGGATGAACCTGGCTGAGCGACCCCAGCTCGTAGCTCGCGAGTCCGAATACACTACGAAACGTGGTCCAGTCCGAGGTCTGGTAAAGGTCGCTGTCCTCGATCACGAGGATCGTCTGTCCCTGGCCGGAATAGCCCGCCGCAAACAGCGGGTTGAGGTTGTAGATGGTGGCGAGGTCCGCCGGCACCACTGTGTAACAATCGCGACTGTTGGTCAGATCTCCACAGCCTGCAAAGGTGTACCCGGGCCGAGGCTTGTTCATCGCATGCGGTCTGAAGTCGTTCAACGAGACGACGCCCACAATCGCTGGCGCCAGCGCCGTGGGAATCCGCGGGTCACTCATGTTGGCAATATGCGCCGCGCCGTTCACCTCGAGATCGTGAATCTCGGTATGGAATGCCCCGCGCACGGCTCCCGCAGTACCCGAGAAATCGATCAGGACGCCGTTGAGATAGACCTGGTTGATCGTGAAGCCGTGCGACGTGAGCCAATTGGTAATCGTGCCGGTATCCTGGGTCGACAGTCCGTATCGCTGTCCGATTTCATTCGCCGTCAACCAGTTATGATAGTTCGGCGATTTCGGATCGGTGAGCTCGTCGATATATTTTTCGAACGCCTGTTCCTGCCCGGGAGCACGACGCAGCTGGAGCAGCATGTGATCCATCGGGAAGTCCGCGGCGACCGCGCCGCGATCGTTGGCCGCCGTCGCCTCTCGACGAGTATTACCCGCGAGCGTGGTAAGCGAGTTCTCGTCGATGGCCGCAGTGATGACAGGCGCCGTTCGCGAGCCTGCACTATACGCCGCCCGCGCGCACACCATAAGTATCGCGGCACAGATCACGACGAGGCTCGCGCGTTTGAAGTGCTCTCCAGTTGATCGCACTTCTAACCTCCCCAAAATCCGCGCTACAGATGAATTAAGCTGCTGAATTGTTTACAGAGTTGCTGAAGCAGACGAGGTCGTGACTCGGGTCATCCCCGCGTTCGCGGCGGCGATTACCGTTCCAAACATTATTGCTACTGAAAGAATTGCGGCAAAAACAAAGCCGGCGGTCTTCATGTGCGTTCCTCTTATTAGAGTATACGCACGAAATGCCCGACCGTTTCGCCAAAGAAAGCCTTGCAAGCAGGCTTCTTCTGGTTACCCTCAGGCAGCCTTGACTATGATTTCGTCCGCGTCGGGACGATTGCCCTTACCGCGGCCGTGAGGCGTGCCGTGGCGAACGTCGGTGGCAAGGCCAACCTTCTCCAGCGCCAGTATCAGCCAGTAGCCGGCGTCGGGCTGACGCCAGCTCCATCCGAGGCGCGCGGAACCGGGACGCGCATGATGGTTACGATGCCAATTCTCGCCCTGAAACAGGTGCACCAGCGCGAGCCATTTGACGTTGCGGCTCGAATCCTGCCCGACCTTGATGCCGGGTTCGGTGTGGCAGACGCTGTTCACGAAACATTGCGCATGCAGTCCGAAGCAAAGGCGTATCGCGCCCAGCCAGAAAAATGCGGCCGGGCTGAAATACAATCCGCCAAGATATGAGAGCGTGAGAATCGGCACCTGGAACCATCGCCAGGCGCGATACGAGATACCGTCGAGATCGGGGCAGTACCGATCGATCGGCGGCTCGCCCGCCTGCCACAGCCATCGCAGATGCGCCCACCAGAATCCGCCCCAAATCGGACTCGAGATATCTTCCGGGGTATCAGCCTTGGCGTGATGCAAACGATGGCCCGCGGCCCACGTGGTCGGCGCGCCGGAGCCGTTGAACATCGCGAAGAAAATCAGGACTCCGCGCGCCCACGGATTCAGCGTGAGCGATCGATGCGCAATCGCGCGATGGTACCCGACGGTGGTGCCCAGTCCGCCGATGAACACCAGCGCCACGGCGCCGAGAAATATGTGCCATCCGGGAATCGGGTAAAGGACGAGTCCAATCGCAGCGGTAATATGAATGAGGCAGACCCAGAACAGTATCGAAATGTCGCGACCGGCGGCATGCCACCAGGGCTTGTTCCACGGTTCGGTCTTTAGGGTTTCTGTCGTGCTCACCGTCGTGAAAGCTGCTGCCATTCGTCTCTCCAGCGGTCGTATTTCGCCCACACCACCACGCGCGCCTCGTTGGCTACACGGATGATGATGCTTCGGGGCGCCAAGCGTGCATGCGGGCAATTCCTGGCTGCCACCAGCATCAGCACATTTTCACTTTTCGCAGGAATGCCTTCGATTCTAAGGCGGGGAGCGGAATGTGCTTGCCGTCGCGAGCTATGACATTACAGCATACTCACAACGTGCGCTACATCTGATTGCATTCACTCGTCTACGCGCACAGTTGATAGCTTGATTAGTGTTCTTCGGGGAACATACGAGGCTAGCGCCACAGCGTCGTCGCGAGCCCGATCAGTCCGCCGCCCAGCACCAGCCACGCAGAATTAACCCGGTAGCGAATCAGGACGAACGCACTCGATATCGCGAGCAGCATTGTGGTCATGTCGATCACCGCGGCGCGCGCAAGGAACAGCGTCACCGCCGCCATCAACGCCCATGCGCCGACGTTGACGCCGTCGAGAAACGCGCCGGCCAGCGGTGAGCGGCGCAGATGAGGGATCAGCGGCCCGCTGATCGACACGAAAAAAAACGACGGCAGAAAAATTCCGAGCGTCGCAACCACTGCGCCGCGAAATCCACCTAGGATGTAACCGATGAAGGTCGCGGTCGTGAACACCGGGCCCGGCGTAATCTGGCCGACGGCGACCGCGTCGAGCAACTGCGCTTCGGTCAGCCATCGCAATCGATCGACGAGGTCGGTGCGCAGGAACGCCAGCAATACGTAGCCGCTGCCGAACAGCACAGCGCCGACTTTCAGGAAGAACAGAAACAGTGTGGTGAGGCTGAACGGTACGGCGACTGCAGTCGCGGCGAGTGCGGCTCCTTTCGCGCCAGATGCGCGCGTGGCGACGGGGATTGCGGCAAGGGCCGCGCGTGCGGCGGCGCGATCTTCGACGGCGCGAATCGCGAGCATCACGATTCCGCCGCCGAGCAGCACGATCATGTCGTTGACGTCGAGCAGCGATGCGATCAGCGTGATGATCGCGAGCACGGCGAGGACGCGCGACTTGATCGCGGTGCGGCCCAGTCCCCACAGCGCCTGCAGCACGACCGCGATTATCACCGGCTTGATTCCGTACAGCAGCCCGACCGCCTGCGGCATCGTGCCGTATTGGACGTACATCCACGCGATCGCGAGCACGATCGCGGCGGCCGGAAGAATGAAGCATGCGCCCGCGACCACCAGCCCGGCGAAGCCGGCGCGCAGTTGCCCGATGTGAATCGCCATCTCGGTCGAGTTCGGTCCGGGAATCAGGTTGCAGACGCCCAGCATGTCGAGGAAGCGCTCGTGCGTCATCCATCGCCGGCGCCGAACGACTTCGTCCTCCATCATCGCGATATGCGCGGCCGGACCGCCCATCGCGAGCGTGCCGAGTCGAAGAAACAGCACGGCCAGCTCCCGCAGCGCCTCGCGCCGCGCAGGCGGATTCTCGTTGTTGTGAGAAATCGATTCCATTGACTGCGCAACAGATGATCACGAATCGCCAACGCATTCCAGCCAGCGCGCGCTTTGTCATTGGGTAAAGCGTGCGATAAGAATCCAACCACTATGGCATCACCAGCGAAGCAGAGAGTCGTACGCGCCTCGAATATGAATTTCACGGTGCTGGAGATGGGCGAATCAGAAAGCCCGCTCGTGCTATGCCTGCATGGTTTCCCGGACACCGCGCATTCGTTTCGCCATCAGATGCCCGTGCTGGCCGCGGCCGGATACCACTGCGTCGCACCGTTCATGCGCGGCTATGCGCCGACCGAGCCCGCAGCCGACGGCCGCTACGATTCGGCGGCGTTGTCAGAGGACGCGCTCGCATTGATCACCGCACTCGGCCATAAGGACGCGATCGTGTTCGGCCACGATTGGGGTGCAGTCGCGGCATATGGCGCCGCGGCCGCATCGCCAAAAAGCGTCACCAAGCTGGTGACAGCCGCAGTTGGTTACGGCTCCGGATTTTTCGAGGCGCTGGTCACCAACTACGCGCAACAGCGCCGCTCCTGGTACATGTTTTTCTTTCAGACGAAAATCGCCGAGGCGGCAGTCAGCCTCAACGACTTCGCGTTCCTCGAAAAGATGTGGACCGATTGGTCGCCGGGTTGGAAGTGGTCACCCGACGACATGGAAGCGCTCAAGCGATCCTTCCGCGCCAAAGGCACCCTCGAAGCTGCCCTCGGATACTATCGCGCCACGCTCGGCCCGGTGCTCAGTATGCCAGCCGATCTGAAAATGCTGTCATCCGCGATGAATGTCCCGATCAACGTCCCGGCGCTGATGTTTCACGGCCGCGACGACGGATGCATCGGTGCGGAAACACTGGCCGGGATGGAGAAGCTGTTTCCGAAGGGACTGAAAATCGAGCTGGTGCCCGGCGCCGGCCATTTCGCGCATCAGGAGCGCCCCGATCACGTCAACGACCTCATCCTGAAGTTCCTGAAATCCTGATCGCCCCAATCCTTCACCTCTCCTCGGACGAGGAGAGGGTAGGATTGGTCGAACGCTCGCTTCCTTTTTAGAAATCCTATACCGGTCGGTATGCCATCATGAGCTGGTCTCAAGACGCTGTCTTCTATCATCTGTTCCCGCTCGGATGCCTCGGCGCGCCTGAACGCAATTCGTTTGAGGGACCGCGTGCAAATCGGCTGTCGGACCTGATGCGCTGGATCGACTATCTCGAGGATCTCGGCGTCAACGCATTACTGCTCGGCCCGGTTTTCGAATCGAGTGCGCATGGTTACGACATTGCCGACTATTTCCGCGTGGACCGGCGCCTCGGCGATGAGGCGACGCTCGCCGAACTGAGCCGCGAGCTGCATCGCCGCGGTATTCGCCTCGTGCTCGACGCTGTGTTCCATCATACCGGCCGGGATTTCTGGGCGTTTCGCGACGTTCGTGAAAAGGGTCAGGCGTCGGCATATTGCGATTGGTATCACCTCGACTTCACGCGCCGCAGCCCTTACGGCGAACCGTTCCATTACAAGGGATGGGCTGGGAACTATGACCTGGTGAAACTAAACCTAAAAAATTCTGCCGTCCGCGATCATCTTTTGAAAGCCGTCTCGTGGTGGATCGATCGATTTGAGATTGACGGCCTGCGACTCGACGCTGCGGACGCGCTCGACCTCGACTTTCAGGGCGATCTCGCCGCGCACTGCCGCGCGCTCCGACCTGAATTCTGGCTGATGGGCGAAGTGGTTCACGGCGACTACCGACGGTGGGCGCATCCGGGCGCGCTGTCATCGACGACCAACTACGAAGCTTACAAAGGGCTCTGGTCCAGCCACAACGACCATAACTATTTTGAGATTGCGTACACTCTCAACCGTCAGTTCGGTCCCGACGGAATTTATCGAGAGCTCGCGCTTTACTCGTTCGCCGACAATCACGACGTCGCTCGCGTCGCGAGCATCGTTAAGAATCCCGCTCATCTATCGCCGCTGTACATCATGCTGATGACGATGCCGGGTATGCCGTCGATTTACTACGGCAGCGAGTGGGGCATCGAAGGACTGAAGGCGCCGGGCACCGACGCACCACTGCGCCCGGCGCTCAATCCAGCATCGCTACCCGATAATTCTCGTCATCCGGAATTGTATCCCTTGATAAAATCGCTCATCGCGATCCGCCGTCGATCCACGGCGTTGCGCCGAGGCGACTACGCGCAGCTTCATGTCGCGCACGAACAGTTCGCTTTCATTCGCCGCGACGCCGCCGGCGCGGTCGTCGTCGCCTTTAATGCCGCAGATCATCCGGCACAGATTCCACTTCGCATTCCCGAAATTGCAAACGGCCGTCTCATCGACGTATTGGGCGACAACAAGGAGTTCAAAGTAGTCGAGGGCCGATGCGCCGTGCCCGTCCCGGCATGCGCGGGACGCATCCTGGAAGTCCGCTAGCCTCAATTACCCCTCCCTTCGATAGAGGTAAGAATCATCGATTGACGATATATCCCCGGAACATCGCCTGCGCGTTCATCGCGGGCCGGTATTCTGAAATCGAGCGCGAGCCGCTACGGTCGTCGTTCCACACCGCGTGCGGCGTGCCGGGCGGAATGACTATCACTCGCCCACGGCTCACGACGAACTCTCGTCCCGCCACTCTGCATCTGACGGTACCCTCGACAACTTCCAGCCGTTCCTCCTGATGCGTGTGTATGTGATCTCTTGGCGGGGGCGAGATCACGCGCGCGATATATTCGCAGCGGAAGAGCTCACCGGCCGTCTCCTCCGCCGACTTGAGGACGATCACCCGATCTTTTGTTGTTGCTACGGGACGATCCGAGACCTGAGTCGCCATGATCTTTCTCCTTCGCCGAATGCCGTGTTAGGAGAAATTTAACATTCCGCTGCGCTTGAGCCGCGCGCGACTGCTGACAGCAGTCTGTCAGGACAATCTGAAGGAACGCGCGGAACCGGCAAGATCCTGACAGCGTCCCGTCAGGAGCCTTGCCCGACGCGTGGTCAGGACTTGCTGAGCAGATAGCGGAAGAGATCTTCGGCCGATTTGCCGGCCTCTTGCGTGAAAGGCTCGCTAAGGAATTCCACGTCGCTCATCCGATCGACGCGAAAGAAGCGGAAATCATCGCGGAGTTCGCACCACGATGCGGCAGTCCAGAACGGCGGGTAGAACCAGAGGCTCAGAGGGCGCACCTTGCGACGCGTCTCCGCGCCCTTCTCGTCGCAATATCGAAAGCGAACCTTCTGGCAACCACGAATCGCGGCACGCAACCGTCCAAGATCGAACGAGACCGGCACCCGCCGCACGTCCTTTGGCGCCCATAGCGATCGATCATCCAGTATCCGCTGGAGATGCGCCGGCAATACGTTCTCGATCTTCGACAACGCCGCGTCGGCTGCACGGCCGAGCTCGGCGTCGCTCCAGTTCTGCACCATGCGAGCGCCGAAGACGATCGCCTCGAGCTCGTTCTCGCTGAACATCAGCGGCGGCAGATCGTACCCCTTGCGCAGCGAATAGCCGATGCCGGCGGCGCCCTCGATTGGAACTTTGCTTGCGATCAGATCGCGAATGTCGCGGTAGATGGTTCGCTCGCTGGTGTTGAACTGTTCCGCGAGCGAACGGGCGGTGACCACGCGGCGTCTGCGTAGCCGTTGAATGATCTCGAACAGGCGATCCGCGCGACGCATGATTATTCAGCTTCTCTCATTGTCGCCGCCCAGCGGCAACACCCGTCTTATCACTGGGTGCAGGGGTCACCCCTACCCAAGGAAGCGTGAAACCCACGGCCGGTTTCACATTAGGTCAAGTTCCTCTGGGTGCGGGCGGCGGGCCGCGCAGCAACCCATAGCCGGTCACCATAAAGAACACGGCGAGGTTGATCGATGCGGCCGCGATCAACGCCGCGTTCGGATGGTCGGGAAAATACGACGAGGTGTCGGTGAGGTGCTTTATATAGATGAGGTTGAACAGGAACGTCGCGCTGACGATCGCATAAATCGTAGTGAGAAATTCGCTCTCCAATGCGATCGGAATCAGGAATATCAGCGGATAGTACAGGTACCGCTCATGCATCCGCGGCGCGAACATGAAGAATCCGAACAGCGCGACAAAAATCGCGAGCATCGCGGCGCGAGCCGATCGCGCGCGCCAAATCAGGTACGACGCTATCAGGTAGACGACGCAGGTCAGCGAAAGACCGAACGCGCTGTACGAGATGCCGTCGAAGACTTTGTCCGTGTCGGGCGTGTGCATTCCACCGATCAACCCCATGAAATTGAAGGCGCCGACCGAGGCTTCGCTGAATCGCGTGCCGAGGTCCTTGTATACGTTGACGATCCAGTCCCACGAATGTCCGAGTTGATACGGCAGGACTCCAATCGCGACCGTGCCCGCAAATGCGCCCGCACACCACACGCATTCGCCGAAACCGGCGTTGAACAACGTCCACAACGCGAGCGGTGGCGTGAACGCGAGCGCTTGCGGCTTGGCCAGGATCGCAATCGCGGCCGCACTCCATCCGAGGCGATAGCGTCCGGTGAAAATCAGGATCGCGGCGAGGATCATCGGCAGCGCGACCACCGAATCGCTCTGGCCCCACACCACGGTATCGAAAATGAGCGCCGGGTTGAGCGCGAACAACATCATAATAATGAGAGCGCGCAGGCCGCGTCCCTCGCGCCAGGCCGCAAAGTAAATCGTGAGACCGATAAAGAAATCCGCAATCAGCGGCGGCGTCTCGACGATCACGCGAAAGCCGTTCGCCGTCGGCTCGATCAACTTGCCGATCCATCCTGAGAGCCACAGCAGGTAGACCGACCCCGGCGGATAGGCGTCGACCGGCAGGCCCGGATCGTAAATTTTCGAGGGACCCAGCGCGGCAGCCAGCAGAGCGCGATTGGTCTTCGCCCAGATGTCCCAGTAAAAGCCGGTGAAATGAAACAGCGCGAAAAATTTGACCGCCGTAATCGCGAGCGTCAGGCCGGCCGCGAGCATCCACGACCCCTGCCCTGCCTCGCGTGCGGGTCGCGATATTTCGGCGAGCGCCCACCCAAGCAATCCCAGCAGGACGAGACCGCAAACGGTGCCCACCAGGCGGATCGCGATTCGCTCGTCCGCCCGATGCAGCTGATCCTTATAGAGGCTGTGGATTGCGCCGAGATCGAATCTTTCCGCGCCCGGCGGCGGGGGATTCGCGACCTTGACCACTTTGATGTTGCGAAACGAAGCGCGGCCGATATCCGGATAGCCGCCGACACCAAGCTGACAGAGCAACTCTGTAGCATCGCCCCATCGATCCTCGATTAGAAAAAACGAAAGCGTCTGCCAGTCCGTTGTGCCTTGCAGATGATTCGAAATGAGCTGGATGCCGTCGTAGGTGCTGATCGCGATGTTCGCGCCGCCCTCGTGCGGCATCGCGCCCTCGACCCGCGCTTCGGCGGTGACCTGGTAGATCCCGGGCGACAGTATCAGCGCCTGATGCCAGCTCGAGAACGTCCGGCTCTGATTCGAGATTCCAAGCACGCCGCCCGTGGCCGGTGTGTAGGCCCATGAAAACCTGGTCAGCTTTTTGTCGGAGGACAGTGCATACCAATCCGCTGGCGCGCCATCGAAGCCGGATGCGAGGTCGCCGTTCTGGACGAGATTGGTCTCGGCGAAAGCGCAGTGCGGCTCGCAGAGCCATGATGCGCACATTACGAGCGCCACAACCGCAATGAATCGACGCATTAGTTAAAGGGAATCCGATGCCGTGACGCGTGCCAATCCATGCGCATCCAATCAATTGTCGACATCCCGATGCAAGACCTGATGCGTTCGCGGCGCGGCCCGACTAGGATGTGCCGCAGCCGGATCGAAGCCAGGGGAGGGATTTTCGATGGCAGCAAAATCACGCGGGGCCGCGCTCACCATCTTCGCGATACTCTACGTACTGCTCGCAATATCCAACTTCACCAAACCGTTCTCGCACAGCCCCGGCATCGGCTTCGTCTTCATGGGCACCAGGCTGACCGGAACCGGCAATGCAATCATGGGTCCGCTGTTCGGGTTCCTACTCTTAGTCTATGCGTACGGTATTTGGACGATGCGCCGCTACGCGCTGCCGGTCGCGTACATCTATACCGCATGGGTGATCGTGAACACGGTTCTGTTCACCTTGAAGCACCGCGACGAGCCGCATCCTTCTATCGCGTTTGTGATCGTCACAACCGCGATTGGCTTTGGCGTCCCGCTCGCGACGGCGATCCTGCTGTCTCGGCGCAGCGATGATCTCTCCTGAGATGGAACCAGTGATCCGCGATGGCTGAGAAATCGCGCGGTGTGACCTTGACTATTCTCGCGATGCTGCTCGCATTGATGGCGCTTTCCAATTTCGGCAAGCCCTTCGCACACAACCCCGGCGTCGGCTTCGTTTTCTTCGGCACGCGCCTTTCGGGCGCCGCCAACATGATCGTCGCGCCGATTTCGGGATGATTCTCGCCGTATATGTGTACGGAATTCTCGCGATGCGCAAGTTTGCGCTGCCGCTCGGAATTTTTTACGCCGCATATGTGATCGTCAACATGCCGCTGTTCATCTTGAGGTACCACGGCACCACTGTGATGCAGGAGCATTCGTGGGCCTACCTCGTACCCTACCCCTTCGTCGCGATCAGCGTGTCGTCGGGCGCGGCCTTGCTCCTCTACCGCCGCAAACGCGATCTCCGATGAAACTCTGCGACTTGCCTTCGTGACAGTTTCAACTATGTGCTCATCACGTATCCGGCGAAGACCTTCGATGCGCTCAATCCGGGGATGGCGTTTCGCGAACGCTACATGCATCGGCAAGTTGATCGTCTGCTTGGCCAAATGCGCGCGAACGAAAAGCTCGCGTTGATGAGTCACAACATGCATCTGTGCCGGGCGCCGGATGCGGTCGCAGGAAGCGACGCCGCCGCAGGTCCGGGCGGAAAGACCAATCCTGCCCTCGGAGCATGGCTGGCAGCGCGCTATCCGGCCGAAGTGTTTTCAGTGTGGATGCTGATTGGCCGCGGCTCGGACTCGCAGCCGTTTCCAACGCTGTCAAAAACAATTCGGGAAAAACCCGGGACGCTCAATGCGCTGCTCGGCGAGAACGGCGATTGTTTCATCGTTCCAATCGACGCCGCTGACCCCCGCGCGCGGCTGCTGACTGAAAATATCGAAATCATGCACGATGGCAACGGCGGCGCCCGAACCGCGATCGCTCGGCAGGCCGATGCGATATTTTTCGTGCGCGACGTGACCCCACTTCGGGCATAGAGTCTGAGCGCCCCTCGCATTAGAATTGAGGCAGCCGCGAACGCAACAACCCGCGGCTGTGCGAGGTGCTCGTATGAAACGATCGCGCGATGGATCGATCATTGGACGACGCGAGTTCCTGAAAACAGGCGTGCTGGCCGGCGTTGGAGTCTCGATCCTGCCGCTGGCGGGAGCCGCGCGCGCGTCGATCGAAGCGGCTCCGCAGGTCCGCCGCTACTCGACGCTTGGCCACACCGGTCTCAAGATTTCTGACATCTCGTTCGGTGGCAGCCGCCTTACCTCCGGCGAGGAAGACCTGGTCCGGCACGCGTACGATTGCGGGATCAACTACTTTGATTCGGCCGACACTTACACCAGCGGCGAATCCGAAACTACGATCGGCAACGCGCTCAAGGGCAAGCGCGACAAGGTCTTCCTGACTTCGAAGCAAATGGCGCAGGCCGACGACAAGCGCGACGCAATGATGGAGACGTTGGAGGGCAGCCTGCGCCGCCTGCAAACCGATCATGTCGACGTGTATTTCAATCATGCGGTCAACGATCCCGCGCGGCTCAAGAATCCCGAGTGGCACGAATTCACCGCGCAGGCGCGAAAGCAGGGAAAGATTCGCTTCGTCGGCATGTCGGGTCACGCCGGCAACCTCGCAGAATGCCTCGACTACGCGATCGACAGCGGCCAGGTCGACGTAATCCTGTGCGCGCACAACTTCGGCCAGGACCCTCGTTTCTTCCAGTACTTCACGCGAGGTTTCGATTTCGTCGCGCGTCAGCCCGAGTTGCCGCGCATCATGGCCAAAGCCAAACAGCACGGCGTCGGCGTAGTCGTGATGAAGACCCTGATGGGCGCGCGCTTGAACGATATGCGTCCCTACGAATCCGGCGGCGCCACCTTCTCGCAGGCGGCGTTTCGATGGGTGCTGTCGAATCAAAACGTGGACGCGCTGATCGTCACGATGACGAGCCGGCAGATGATTGACGAATACCTGGGAGCCTCAGGCGCGCGCACGACCGCGGCCGCGGATCTACCGCTGCTGAATCGCTACTCGCGTCTCAACAGTGACTCGCAGTGCCGTCCCGGGTGCAACGAGTGCGCGAATGCGTGCCCGTACGGCGTGCCGATCGCTGACGTTATGCGCACGCGGATGTATGCCCGCGACTACGGCGATATGCGCTTTGCGCGCACAGAATACGCGATGCTGTCAGCGAACGCGGCGGCATGCCTCACTTGTGAAGCGAAGCCGTGCGCGGGTGCGTGTCCGCATGGCATCGCGACCGACGTGCTGCTGGCGCCGACCCATCGCATGCTCGCATAGCTACTTCACTCTCAAGACTTCGATGAGGTCGATCTCCAGCGCGATAGCGGCGGGCCAGGAGTGCGCCAGAGTCACCGTCAGGCTTGGTGCCGACGCTTACGGCTGCATTTTCTTCCACATCAGGATGAGCGCTACGCTCATGCTAGACGCTCCGCTCCCCTTCCGGCTGTGAATTTCCGCTAATCTTCAACCCCTCCCATAGTTTCCGATACTAGCTATCGAATCGAGGGGCCGGCGTGAACATTAACAATGCCCACGCCGGCTCCGTTTTGGAGCGGCTCAATGTGGAGAACAGAAGGGAGCAGGACCCCGAGAATCAATACGGGGTGTCGACTCGCCTCAAGGCTTGGTCGAGCTCAGCCTGCGAGACTGGCTCGCCGGCTGAAATCCTTGCAATCAGCTGCCGGTCCTGTCTCTCCTGAACGTAGTAGTCCTGCTGAGTGACAGGTTCTTGCGACCAGAACTTTGCCTTGAATTCGTCGATCCGTTCTTGTTTCTGTAGCCGATTGACGATCGCAGTGCTGTCAGCATTTGGATAGATAGGCTGAGCGAATGCGGCAGCAGGAAGCAGGAGACCAGCAGCTAACGATATAAACGAGAAAGCTTTAAATTTCATGACAAAACTCCCAAAAAAAGTGATTTTGCGCGTTACGAGATGCCAAGCCGGCCGCAGCTCAAAAGAGAGCGCGGGATTGGCGCATCAGCCAAGTGTGAGGCTAACTCAGCGGATCGGATCCGCCAGAGGGCTTAGGCGCGGGCTTGAAACGCAGCAGGAATCGGGTTGGTAGAATTTCCGAAACGATCGGAGAGTTCGCGACAGGCTTGAAGAAAACCGGGGCCACGAGCGCGGCCACCAAGCTCGGAGGAACCTTGGCGTCCGCGTGGTTCGCTTGTACTACGCGCTCACCACCAGTGACCTCTGGCTGAGCCACGAAAGTGTTCCTCTTGATCGCGCGACGGACCTCAGGCGTCCGCAAATGAACTTCGAATTGATGAGCTCTATTCATCGGAAACGAGAGCAACATCGCGATGCCGATGACGGACAAACCGGCCCGAATGGCTACGGACATATATCCGCAATATCTGGTTAACACTCCCGTCACACTTCTAAGCTTGTACCATCGTTGATCCAAGTCAAGAGACACTCCGAATGAAGCGGCGCCACGCGCGACGCCTGAGGTTCGATCAGATTCGCTCTCTATGCTTACTCGATCGCGAGCGCGATATTGGATCCAGTAACGGATATTTCTGTTCGGCTGGTTTTCGGCAATGGAAAATAGAACCCTTCGACTGGCAGCAATTATTGCGAGCACGCTCTGCTTCGCCGCGTCGTCTTCGGCGTGCGCTCCAACTGAATCAAACCTCTCGTACGCGCAAAGCGAACGAACCCTTGAAGGCCTTCAGGCAGCCCGGGAGATCGACTTGAGCAACGCGAGAGACCCGGAGGTCGGGCCGGTCGCATCCGGCGATTATTCGGTCCGAGCGGATAGAGCCGCGCAGGTCATGTACGACCTCGAGCACGGGAAGTATGTCGACCGATCGCAAATCGATGACGCGCTGTTCGTCCCTCCCAAGTCACTCTCGCTCGCGCGGAGAGCCCAGCTGATTGCCGAGTTGAAAGACGCACGATATCTCGATGACCGCGGATGGTGGGACTGGACGCGCGATCCGGTTATTGCGCAGGATTTCTCAGTGCAGCGGAAGAAAGCCAACCGCGCAATCAAGGATCTGGAAACTGACCAGCAGATCTCATGGTCAGAGATCGACGAAGGCCTACAAGTACCTGAATATCCCTGAAATGTCTCTTTAAGGAAGCTGGGGCATCATTCCAAAACAATTAATCTTAATTGTTGCGGTTTTCGTTTTTGAAATGCGCTTCGCGGAACCGCTCTTCCTATTCAGAGTGATCTGAACGGGTCGATACGTTGCGCGCTCTCACCGATAGAATTAGGAACCCCAACTCGCCACCAGGAATCGACGACGCCCCGGGCTCCGATAGGCGGTGCATTTCAAATGGAGGTGCTCCATTGAATTGATTTTTGAAACGTCAGCGCGCCACGGCCTCGTTCACCCCGCACTTTCCAAAGAACTAGCGAGAATTCTGGTGGGCCGTTCCGGGCTCGAACCGGAGACCCGCTGATTAAGAGTCAGCTGCTCTACCAACTGAGCTAACGGCCCACCGTCGAAGAACGTTTACGTAGCAGGATGTTTGGGGTGAGTGAAGGGATTTGAACCCTCGACCGCCGGAGCCACAATCCGATGCTCTGCCAACTGAGCTACACTCACCACCTATTTCTATTCCATCCGGCGCCTGTTGCCGCCGATTTCAGAGTTCGCCTCCGTGGCGCGCCAGAAGGGATTCGAACCCCTGACCCACGGCTTAGAAGGCCGTTGCTCTTTCCACCTGAGCTACTGGCGCGTTATCGGGGCGAGCCGATTTGAACGGCCGACCCCCTGCTCCCAAGGCAGGTGCGCTACCAAGCTGCGCTACGCCCCGAGCCTTTAGGAAGTAACATACGCATCATCGGCTCTCAACTCGCGATCGCGTTCATGCCGATTTTCTTCGACGAATTTATTTGCGCGGACATCAAAGCGAGGCGCGAATCAAACCTCCACCCCTCGATTGTCGATCGCAAGCTGCCGAGGCGCATTTCCAATCGAGGCGACTCCTGACGAGCGCGGCAGTTGTGGTCTAGGCGGGGCCCGATGCAGTTTTTTCGCGGCAATCCGCAGGCTGCACCTGGCCCGCAATGGTGAGCATTCTGAGAGCGCTTCCAGCGGACAGGTCGCAACTTGCAAAAGCGACTTATCTCGCTGAAAAATGGCCCAATTCGAGACTTCCGGTTGTACGTCGTCGCAGAAAGAGAAAAAAACGGCAAAGAGCTGTAGGTTTTGTCGCAGTTTTTCCGAGGCACGGCCTTTGCTCCTGTCTATGTTGCGCTGACAATCTCCTCCCCCGAGACCCAGCGCCTGTCCCCAAGCAAAGGCCGGGCTACTTGATCCGTCGGCTCCCCACCGCGGTCCCCACTCGTAGCCCGGCCGTTCTCTTTTCTGCAATCGGCAAATGACAAAGCCTCCTTCGCGATTCTTCGCGTCGGTCGACGGCGCGGCATCTGCGGCAAATCAACGCCGCCGAATCTCCGCGCATATTTGTCTCGCGATTTCTGCTACGATAACCGCGAACCGGACCTCGTAATCGGTACGCTGACGGTCCGGCCGGGGGATCTATCGTTCGCCTGAGGGGACAGATTTGCGGAACGCTGGTCGCCGTGTTCGCGGCTGCGGTCACCGTTAGTATCAGCGGATGCTGGATGGCGGCGGCGCAGTTCGCGCCGCTCGCCGCTAGCGCGGCGGAGTATGTCGGCGGCGGAGCAATGGAGCTGGCTGCCGGCGTTGGCGCATCTACGACCGGGGAATCCACGCGCCAAAAGCAGGATGACGCCGCGATCGAGACCGCGATGAACAGCGGCGACAGTTGCAATCAGCTCGAAGTTGAAGTTCCCGACGTGATCGAGTTGCGCAGAAGCGCGGCCGGCACTCCCGAATATCGCGAGCTGCAGATAAGCGACACGCTCGCCGAGCGACAGTGGCTCCCGCTGGCGGACAGTGAAACGACGCCGGATGGTTGGCGGCCGGCGGTCAATTTTCTGCAGATGAACTTCACGCCGCCTCTGGGCGCAATCGTTCCCGAATCCGCGAGCAGCTTCCTGGCTTACACCCCTTCGAAAGTCATTACGGCGGCCGACGGCGATCGCCTTACCG
This sequence comes from uncultured delta proteobacterium, assembly GCA_963850125.1. Lineage (GTDB taxonomy): Bacteria > Desulfobacterota > Binatia > Binatales > Binataceae > Binatus. Next base: position 415,079 of record CAWKKB010000013.1, read on the forward strand.
CGATGACCTCAAATTTCGGCACGCCCGTTGGGACGTTTACCTGGAACGGGAACTACTACCATTACGTGGTAACCAGCTCGCTGCCATGCTTTCCGCCTCCACCCGAGCGGATTGCCCAGGATGCCCCCGCCCATCGAGGCTTCTAACCCGTCGCGGCCGTTTCGGATGCGGAGAGCGTCAGCTGTTCCCCCGCGCGTAGCGTCGCGGGAGGAGCGGCCCGAAGTGACTCCGGGATTTCGCGCGTTGGAGAATGAAACCGCGGACGGCGCGGCGGGCTTCATTGCTGCTCGCGCAGATTTGAGAACATCCGGCCTCGATTAGCTCGTCCGAATGCTGCCTCGCCGCCGGCCCCGTCGCAATGATCGACGCGCTGGCCGAGATCGCCCTTAGCGCCTTCACCAGTTCGACCGCCGCCGCAATACATTCCTCGGCGACGCATGAAACGAACACGATGTCGGGGGTGAATCGTTTGACCAGATCGCAAGTCTCGGCTGGTGATCTGTTCTCGCCGGCAAAGCTCGCAATCACGCCGTCCTTGCGCAGCAGCTCGAGCAGCATCAGCAAGCCCAGGAAGTTCCCGTCGCTGGGCGCCATCACGCCGAGCACCCTCACGCTCGGAGAAATCCGCAAGTTCGCAAACCGGTTGGCGAGCTCGCCGATCAGTTGATGCGTCGTATCGAAAATCAGCCGCTCGTTGTCTTCGCTGATATGGTTTTCCGCACGCTCCTGACGAGTGAGCTCGAGCGCCGGCTGAATCACGTCCTCGAAGGTCCCTTCGAGCCCGTTCTCATCGCAGTAGCGGATAGCTATCTCTCGAGCTCCGTTCGGATTGAGTTCGAGCAACGCGCGGTAGAAATCGTGGTAGTCGTCGAGCGCGCGATCGGCGCCAAGTAGAATCGAGAGAAATCCCAGCGGAGGAATGTAGTCGCCCGCGACTTTCAGGCATGCGGTCAGCGGGGTCGAGAGCAGCAGCCCAGGGATCCCCCAAAGCCACGACCAATACATCGCGGATACCAGCAGCGCGACCGGAGAGACGTCGATCCCGTGACCGATGATAAATGGCTCGGCAATCTGTGCCGCAATCTGGTCGAGAAGTATGAAGGCGCCAAGTATCTCGAGCGCCTTGCCCCATCCGGGGAACATCGCAAAGGCGACGAGGGCCGGCAGAAAGGCCGAGCTGATCGCCCCGACGTACGGGATGAATCGCAACAGGAATGCGACCACGCCCCACAGCGCCGGGTTCGGCAGACCCAGATACCAGGCGACGGTGCCGGTAGTGATGCCGTACGCAAGATTGATCAGCGAAAAAAGAAACAGGTAGCGGCCAACCGTATAGCTGGCGGTTTCAAGCGCCTGCGCCGCAATCGGAATTCTGGCTCGTGCCGCAAGCCGGACAAACCGATCGCGCAAATCCTTTCTGCTGTAGAGCAGAAAAAACAGCAGCACGATGATCAGCAGTGTATCGACGATGACATCGACGATCGGAGCGACCGGTTTTAGACTTGCGCTGAGCGGCGAGGAAACCGGCAGCGCCATCACCTCGCGCGGTTTGGTGCGAGGCGCGGGGTTCGCGCTCTCGACTCGACGCTGAACATCGGTCACCGCGTCCTTGACGTGCTGGAGCCATTGCGGTGTGTTCTTCTGCAGCGCCGCCAGCTTGTTGCCGATATTGTCTGAATATTCGGAGACCTGGTCGGCGACTCCGGTCAATTGAACGGTCAGGAAGTACCCCATCGCACCGATGAAGCCGATTACCAGCAGGACAACTATCGCGGCGCTGATGAAGCGGCCGAACAAGGGCTCGAGGCGGCTCGCGAGCGGACTGAAGACCACGCTCATGATCAGAGCTATCGCGAGCGGCAGCAGGACAGGACTGGCGAGATAGAGAGCGGCAGTACCGATGATCAATCCGCAGACGGGTACGGCAGCCCACAACAGGGTGAGGCGATCGTCACTTTCTTCGTAACATTGCGTTTCCTTCTCGATCTCTGCCACAGGACCCACCTGGGCGCGATTTCAATTTCGAGCCCTGCCATTAGTGCAATACCCATTCCAGACCTGAACGTGCTGATTGCATTGCCGGGACGCGCGACGTCCTGCGGACTTGGGCACTTATGGGTAATTTTTTCCGAGTCATGCAACCGTCAGGAATCGCAGGAATCCCGAGACCGACAAACAGATGCCGTTCCATACGGCGTTTTTCGATTTTCGACTTTCGGCACATCGATTGCTCTCCACAAGTCCCAATAGCTCGGAGGGTGCGTCGGAGCCGCAAACCACATCACCCCACTCAAACCGTTCCTCCCCCGCGGCTTCGGCGCGACCCTCCGATTTCAATGACGGATTCATGGAAATCGAAAAAATTCGAGTGGAGAGTCCGAAAAGCTCCGTTTTCGCTATGCATTTTGGCCGTTCAAGATGACTCGACCGGTTTTTCACGATACTGTGGAATTATCTTAGCTGTTGCCCTACTGGATTTTGCTCGCCGCGAAATATAAGAAGGCTAGTTCGGGGAAGCTGATAGGCAGGCGCCCCCGGGAAACTCGATCGCGATAGAGACTGCGCTGACAGCGCGCGGAGGTTTCAAGTCATGCCGGCTCGCTCGATATCTACCGCCAGTCTTACCTTCGGACTCGTCTCGATCCCGGTGCGATTGTTCCCGGCAACGAGTTCCAAATCGGTGTCCTTCCATCTGCTGCATGCGAAAGACATGAGCCGCATCCAGCAGAAGATTTATTGCCCTAAGGAAGACAAGATCGTCGATCGCAGCGAGCTGGTCCGCGGCTACGAGGTCGAAAAAGATCGCTACGTCACTTTCACCGACGAGGAACTCAAGAAGCTCGAGGCGCAGGCCGATCGCGCGGTCGAAATAACCGAGTTCATTCCCGCGTCGGAAGTCGACCCTGTTTATTTCGAGAATTCATACCTGCTCGGATGCGAGCCGACTTCCGCCAAGGCATACCATCTGCTCGAGGAAGCGATGACCAAGGCAGACAAGGTTGGCGTCGCGAAATTCACGATGCGCGGAAAGGAACGGGTGGTGCTGATACGTCCGTACGAACGCGGCTTGATGCTGCACACGATGTACTACAACGATGAGATCCGATCGTTCGGGGAAATCGATCACGGCGCCAACGCAACGGTGAAGGAATCGGAACTCGGCCTGGCGCAGCGGTTGCTCGACGATTTGACTCAGAAGAAATTCAAGCCGGAGGAATTCAAAGATAATTACCGCGAGCGTGTGATCGAGGCGGCCGAGCAGAAAATGGCAGGCCACGAACTAAGCGAGCCCGCGCCGGAAGCGCGCCAGGGCAAGGTAATCGATCTGATGAGCGCGCTGAAGGAATCGCTCAAGAAGCGCGGTGTCGCAGTCAACGAAGATCGCGAAGAAGCTCCCGCTACCGCGGAAACCGACGAGCGCAAAGTCGCGCACGGCTCCCGCAGAGCCCCGCGCACCCGCCGCGCCCACTGAGAGTCCCGAGTTTTCAAAACACTCTCAAACTTCGCTCTCCTCCGAGCGATTCCCATATAGGAAAAGGGTTAGTGGCGCGCTAATCCGGTTCCCCTTCCCACTATGGGAAAAGGGTTAGGTTCTTCGAAGCCTCGAAGTCACAACCGAACTCGACAGATCCGAGCTGAACTACTGAGCCTGACCTCCCCAGGTTTCTCGTGTTAAGAATAAGAATATGAACCACCGCCAGGATGCCTCACCGACAGTATGAATTGACGCCCTATCGGCAACTAACAATGTCGCTGAGCAAATACCGGCGCAAAAGAAGCGCCGAAAACACTCCGGAACCATTCGGACGAGAGGTTTCCGTTTCGAGTTCCACCACCGGAGGAACCTTCGTCGTGCAAAAGCACGCGGCCCGACGCCTCCACTACGATTTTCGACTCGAGATGGAAGGCGTCCTGCGCTCGTGGGCGGTTCCAAAAGGACCGTCGATGAATCCGGCCGACAAGCATCTCGCGGTCGCGGTCGAGGACCATCCGCTGGAATATGGCGACTTCGAAGGCGTGATTCCGCCGGGAAATTACGGCGCCGGTTCCGTCATCGTGTGGGACCGCGGTGTTTATGAGGTCATCGATCCCCCGGGCGACGCTGCCGACGCAGTCCGCAAGGGAAAGCTCGACATCAACTTGCACGGCTTCAAACTCAACGGCGCGTTCACGCTGGTGCGGACCGGCGGCCGGCGCAATAGCGACCCGAAGGACGAAAAGAATTGGCTGCTGATCAAAAAGCGCGACCAATACGCTACCACAGAAAATGTTTTCGAGGTGCATCCGCGCTCCGTCCTGTCTGGATTGACCATCGAGGAGTTAGCGGACGCGCCGGCCGCCGAGCGCAAGCTCGCCGACAATCTCGCAAGCAAGCATCTGCCGGAACTGGGTACCAGGCTCAAGCATTCAGATTTTCCGCTGACGCTTGCCAAGACTGTCGACGAACCTTTCGACAACGACAAGTGGCTATTCGAAATAAAGTACGACGGTGTGCGCGCACTGGCTATTCGGGACGGCGAGAATACCAAGTTGTACGCTCGCAGCGGCACCGATATTACTAATCGATATCCCGAAGTCGTACTCGCGCTGAACTCGATCGCGCTCGACAGGTTCGTTCTCGACGGCGAAATCGTTGCTCCTGACGATCGCGGACGTCCGAGTTTCCAGCTGCTGCAAAGAAGGATGCACGTCAAGGATGCGCGCTCGATCGCGCGCTTAAGCCTGGCCGTCCCCGTCAACTACTACGTCTTCGACTTGCTCGGCTTCGATCGTTTTGACATGCGCACGCTTCCGCTCGAAGAACGCAAGCTACTGCTCGGCGAGCTGATCCATAGCGACGGTCCGGTCCGCTATTGCGATCACGTAATCGGCCGCGGCAAGGATTTCTACGCCGCGATATCTGAGCATGATCTTGAAGGTATCGTCGCCAAATTGCGCGACGCACCCTATCGCGGCACACGCACTGGCGATTGGCTGAAAATCAAACGTCCGCTGACCAAACATTTCGTAATAGGCGGCTACAGCGACCCCGACGGAACTCGAACTCATTTCGGCGCGCTGCTGCTGGGTCAATACGAGTCAGACGGTGCGTTGCGATACACGGACAAGGCTGGCTCGGGCTTCAGTCAGGAAAAGTTGCGCAAAATTCACGCGATGCTCGAGCAGCGCGCGCAAGCGTCGTCGCCGTTCCGCAAACCCGCCCCCGGCGAACCAACACCTGAAAGAAATGCGCATTTCGTCCGGCCAGAGCTGGTTTGCAAGGTTCGCTTCACCGAATGGACCGACAGCGGCGGCATCCGCCAACCGACCTTCCTGGGCCTGGCCGATGACGTCGATCCGCGCGACTGCAAGTACGAAGGCCCCGGATCGAACTCAGAGACACCGGCAGACGCCGCTATTGACGAAGTCCCTGATTCCGCTGAGAACGGAAGCGCCGGCGTGAAGACATCGAAGGGCCGCAGCCAAGGTGCTACGGCGATGCCCCAGGCCGCGGAGCCGAAGGCCTCGGTCACCAATCCTGAAAAAGTCTTCTGGCCGAACGACGGTTACACCAAGGGCGACCTGGTCGCATACTATCGTGCGATTTCGAAATGGATGCTGCCGTACCTGAAAGATCGGCCGGTGATGCTCACGCGGTGGCCCGACGGAATCGAAGGCAAAATGTTTTATCAGAAGGACGCGCCTGCCTTCGCGCCGCCATGGATTCGCACCGAGAAGATTTACTCGGAGGATTCGCAGCGCGAGATTTCCTATTTCATCCTCGACAGCGAAGAAGCCCTCGCCTATGTCGCGAACCTCGCAGCGATTACGATTCATATGTGGTCGTCGCGTATCCAGCATCTGGAGCGCCCCGATTGGCTACTGTTCGATATCGATCCCAAGGGTAGCACCACCAGCCATGCGGTCGAGGTGGCGCGCGAAGTAGCTAATGTATTGCGCGAGGTCGGACTCGAACCGTGTCTGAAGACTTCGGGGCAAATGGGTCTTCATGTAGTAGTGGGCCTGGCGCCGAAATATACTTACGATCAAGCGAAGATGTTCTCGGAGTTGGTAGCGCAAGTAGTAGTCAAACGGATCCCGAAAATAGCCACTATCAATCGCAATCCGCGTACCCGCAACGGCCGCGTGTATATCGACTACCTGCAGCTGGGTCACGGCAAGACTATCGCCGCAACGTTTTCAGTCCGCCCGGTTCCGCGAGCGCCGGTCTCAGCGCCGATGACGTGGAAGGATCTGAAGCCCTCGCTCGACCCGGCGATTTACAATCTCGAAACGATGCCGGCCCGGATGTCACGCATGAAGCGCGACCCCTTCCTCGACGCGATCGAAAAACACGCCAGCCTGGAAGAAGCGCTGCCGCATCTGGAAGCGCTGCTCACCCGCTCCGAGAGCCGTCCTGCGGTTACGTCTTGACGCAAACGCGTCGGCCTACTGAATCATCCGCCGCTCAGAGCGGTGTAGCTTGCGAAGACTCTCGTCGATTGCATTTGCAAGTTCGTCATAGGCCGAGGGTTCAAACCGCAGCGTCAGGCATCCGATAGTTAGATGTACGATTCCGCAATCGCACGCATCTATCTTGAAGGTGCCGCACTCGGCCAATCTGTGTCTCTCACATCCTTCCATAGAAGTACTCATGCTCACTTGTTCAAAGCGGGAAGCGGGATGGTCAGAGTGTCGTAGACAGTTATTCTCGGACCATAGGCAGCCTGAAAGATCCCGATGCCCTCGGCAGGCCTGATCAGGTTAGTGCGATCAAATATGTTCAACAGGGTTATCCGGTTCGTCACTTCGCCGATGGACGGCACGTGGAAGCCTCTCTGCACGGCAAGGTTGACCTGCACCACGTGCGGCAGCGACTCCAAATCGGCGAAGCCTCCGCGCAGCCCGCTGCTGTAAATAAGATCAGCGCTGAAAAGCCATGGCTTCCATCGATAGTCGACCCCACCCGCGGCGCCGTAAAGCGGCTGATGGTCAAGGACGATGTAATGCCGGTTGATGTAGCCAAGTTCGTCGGGATCGAAGTTGAACTGCCCGGTCGCCACATCTTTCTGCATGTTCCTGCCGATGGTGGTGCTGGCATGCGCCGAGAGATTTTCGCTGTTGTAGGTGATCGCGGTCTCCGTGCCCCAGATGTAGCCGTGCTTGTAGTTGAAGGGCGCGAAAATCGGCACATCTCCAAACTGTCCGGTATCAAGGTAGTGCTTCGTGTACTCATAGAAGGCATCTTCCGAGATAGTGACGTTTTTCGTCAGTTGATGTACGACGCCAGCGTCCCACTCAAAGTCGTCTTCGGTTTCGGGGTCGACTGTTCCGGTTCCGGCGAAGCCTGTCGTACCCTTAAACGCGGCAGGAGCGCCCGGCGAGATTCCCTGGAAGCTCGGCACCTGCATATAGCGAGCGAACCCCGCGTGCAGAGTGGTATCGGCCCTCAGCAAATAGACGAAATTGATCGTGGGATCGATCTGATTGTTGTAGGTATAGCCGCTCAACCGATCCCATCGCACGCCAACATTGACGCGTAGCTTCTCGGTGATTTGCCAGGTGTCTTCCAGGTAGATCCCGGACAGCAGGTTGATCTTGTTGGAGTTGTTGATTACGCGAACCGGAGTCAAACGAACTGGTGGTGGCGGTGTCGGGACTTTGAACACGAGAGAGTTATCGTCAGACTCCACCCCGTATTCACCCAGGTAGCCACCTGCACCAAGTGTGTGATCGCCAAGCTTGTAGGTAACGTCGCCTTGCAAAGTGTTATCGAAGTCGCTGTGAAAAGCACTCGACGCGATTCCCTGGTAGATAAGTTCGCCGACGTTGTCGGGCTCGAACATCTGCGAGATGTAGTGGGTCGCATAGGCGAGTTGATAGTTAAGTTCAGGCGTGGGTGCTCCATTCAGCGCGAGTATTCCGAGGTAGTCACGAAAGTCGAGAAAGGAATTGATATCGGCCGAAGGATAGCTACCCACCCCTTTCAGCTCGAACGCTGGTGGGAGATTAGCCTGATTGGGTAGTTCGTTGTTACTGGCAGATACCGACGTTATGAGACTCAGCCTGGTGGTAGGGTTCACGTCGTAAGCAGAGAAACCGAATCCGTGGCCCTGAATCGTGGAGTTATGGATAGCATCGGGCGCCGGCGTGGCGGAGCTGAACGCGCTGTTGCTCATGCTATACAGCCCGCTGACGTAGTAGCTGAACTTGCCGTCGCATCCGCCGTACTGGAAGCTCGGTTGAATCGTGTCGCGCTGCCCGCCGTACATGCTGGCACTGCCGCCCGGCTGCTCGCATCCGTCTTTCGTCTGGATGTTCAGCACGCCGCCCGTGGCGTAGCTGTAGCGCGACGGCAAGATACCATCGAGCAGACTCATCCGTTTGATGAACATGGGATTGATCATCGAGACAAAAGGCGGATTGGTGTTGATGTCGATCGGCACCATGACGCCGTTTATCTGATACTGAAATTGCGGGCCTTCGGTGTTGCGGATGTGGATTTGCTGATTCTGATCGATCGCGACACCGGGCATCTGCGCCAATACGTCAGTGAGATTGGTGTTTTCGCCCTGTGGCATGTTGTAGATATCCCGGGCGGTCACCGTGTACTTGTTTGCGCCGGTTTGGGAGACGCTGTTGGGTCCGCGAATCACACTGGCCTGAACCGGAACCTTCAGCGCGGTCTCCGCGTCAAGAGTCAGCGAGATCGCCGCAGCGGCGCTACCCGGATAGGTGACGATTTTGTTTGCGGACTTGAATCCGGGTTTCATCGCCGCGAGCGAATAGACCCCTGATCTTGCGGCGGCGATTTTAAAATGTCCCGCCTGATCGGTGATTGCGTAGGCAATCGCGAGGCCATGTTGGTTGCGCAATTCGAGGTTCACCTCCGCGAGTGGCCGGCCGAGCGTGTCGGTGACGACGCCTGAAATCTGTTGGGTTGCGGCGAAACCCTGAGGCGCAAAGCTGAGCGCGCACGTCAGCATGATCGCCAGGCACATGAAGGGGGCGAAGGCACCGGGGCTGGCGAGTTGCGAAAACGATCGAGTCATTCCAAACGTCCAATCTGATATTGAGAATGATTCTCAATATTCGGATCGGCGCGAATTGTCAACCGTCCGCTCGAGTCGGCGCGCGCAGACTTGATGCCGCCCGATGCCAGCTCAGAATATGCGCATCAGCTATTGGACTTGGGCGGAGCGGTCACTTCGGTGAATGCTCGAATCGCTTCGATCGCGGTCGGTACGCCGCTGTACTGCGAGACGTGCACTATAAGCTCCTTGATTTCCTCGGGTGGGATGCCGAGGTTCAAGGCACCGCGCATGTGCAGTCGCAGCTCGGGTCCGCGCCCGAGCGCCATCAGCGCGGTCATCGTGATCAGCGAGCGCAGCTTGACCGGCAGGCCGGGACGATTCCAGATCGTGCCGAACAGTTGCTCGTTGAGAAAGGTGGCGAACCCTTCATCGAAGTTTCGCAGGAACGCGTCGCCGTCCTGCGCGGCTTTCTCGCCCCACAACTTCGTGCGCAATTCCATTCCTTTCTTCGCTGAATCCTCAGACATGGGAACACCTCCGCGGTGATGTGGTTACAGTTATGCGTTGCGGATCATCAGGCCTCCGTCCACCGGGATGATCGCGCCCGTGATGTACGAGGCGGCCGGCAGACACAGACTGAACGTGATGTGCGCGACTTCTTCCGGATAGCCATATCGCTTCAGCGCGGTCCTGCGCTTGGCGAAAATCGTCTTGTGCTCTTCCGGGATCGCGTCAGTCAGCGCAGTGCGAATCGGTCCGGGGCAGATGCAGTTCACCGTGATTCCCTCAGGTCCCAAGTCGACCGCCAGCGCGCGCGTGAGCCCGATGACTCCGGTCTTGGCTACGGCGTAGGGGCTGTCGCCGGGGGTTGCGCCGAGACCCTCGGTCGAGGCGATGTTCACGATGCGCGCGGCGTCGGATTTGCGCAGATGCACGAGCGCCGCGCGAACCATCCGCTGTTGTGCGGTCAGCAAGCCCGCGATGGTGCGATCCCAGATGCGATCGTAATCGTCGTCGCCGAGGGGGGAGAACCCACCGAAGCCTGCGTTGTTAATGAGAACATCGAGCCGGCCAAAGTGCGCGGCTACTTCCGCGACGACGCGCTTGATCTCGGCGGCGTCGGACACATCGAGCCGCCATCCGTGTGCTGTCCCGCCGGCGGCTGCAATTTCCTCGACGACGCGCGCGACTCCCGCCTCGTTGATATCGGTGATCGCGACCAGCGCGCCTTCCTGCGCAAACAGATGGGCGGTCGCCCGGCCCATCCCGCTGGCGGCGCCGGTTACGAGCACGGCGCGTCCCTTCACCGATCGATCAAGTTTCCTCACTGGATCCATTTCAACTCTCCATCTCGAACCGGTAACGTTCCGATTGTCGAGCTATCACACCCGATGTTAGTTGGGATAGTGAAGCATAGGGACTGTAACGACCAAGCGGAGAGAACCATGGAATTCGAACGCATAAAACTCGACATCGAAGGTCCGGTCGGAATCGTAACGCTCAACCATCCTGAGGTCATGAACGCCGTCTCGGCCGAGATGCTCGGCGGGCTGATGAAGACCCTCGACCATATTGAGGATCCGAAAAACGGCGTGCGATGCATGCTGATGACCGGCGCGGGGCGCGGCTTCTGCGCCGGCGCGAACTTACAACCGAGCGGCGGCGGCGGCGGTCCCGGCGGATCGCGCGACGCAGGCTCGGTACTCGAGACGCTATACCATCCGTTTCTACGCCGGCTGCGCGAGCTTCCGATGCCATTCGTAACAGCGGTGAACGGCGCCGCGGCCGGCGTCGGGATGAGCTTTGCGCTGATGGGCGATCTCGTGCTCTGTGCGCGCTCGGCGTATTTCCTGCAGGCCTTCAGGCGCATCGGCTTGGTTCCCGACGGCGGATCGACCTGGATTCTGCCGCGGCTGATAGGCAAGGCGCGCGCGATGGAGCTGTCGATGTTGGGCGAGAGGTTGCCGGCCGACAAAGCACTCGAATGGGGCCTCATCAATCGAGTCTTCGAGGATGCGGAGCTGATCGGAAAAGCCAAGGAGTTCGCGCTTGAGCTCGCGAACGGGCCGACCGTCGCGCTCAGCCTGATTCGGCGGCTCTATTGGGAGAGCCCCGACAACACTTATGAAGAGCAGCTGAACCTTGAGCGTCAGATGCAGCGCAAGGCCGGCAACTCGGCTGACTCCCGCGAAGGCGTGCGCGCGTTCCTCGAGAAACGTCCCGCAAAGTTCAAAGGTGAGTGATATGGCGAACACCGAAAAAGATCGCGACGCATGGCTCTTGCAAGTCACCGAGGATGCGCTCGAGCCCGACCTGCCGATCGTCGATCCGCATCATCACCTGTGGGACCATCCGGGCAGCCGCTACATGCTCGATGAGATTTTGCGCGATACCAATTCGGGGCATCGCGTGCTCGCGACGGTGTTCGTCGAATGCATGTCGATGTATCGCGCGGACGGTCCGGAATCGACGCGGCCGGTGGGCGAGACCGAGTTCGTGAACGGCATCGCAGCGCAAAGCGCAAGCGGGCAATATGGCGAGACTCGAGTCGCAGCGGGAATCGTCAGCTTCGCGGATTTGACGCTTGGAGCAGCAGTCGTGCCTGTGCTCGAGGCGCATATTGCGGCGGCTCCCGCACGCTTTCGTGGAATCCGACACGCCGGCGGCTTCGACGCGAGTCCCGACGTCCGGAATTCGCATACCAACCCAACAGCCGACTTGTACGAATCGACGAAGTTTCGCGAAGGCTTCGCCAGGCTGAGCAAGCTGGGTCTCAGCTTCGAGGCATGGCAATACCATCCGCAGATGCCAGCGGTGACTGCGCTCGCGAAAGCATTCCCGGATACGACGATCGTGCTCAATCACTTTGGAGGACCGCTCGGAATCGGTCATTACGAAGGCCGGCGCGCTGAGATATTCGGCGAATGGAAGAAGAACACCGCGGAGCTCGCGCGATGCCCCAATGTCGTGGCCAAACTCGGCGGAATCAACATGCCGGTCAACGGATTCGGCTGGCATCGCAGGCCGTCGCCGCCGACCTCGGATGAACTGGCGTCGGCCACGCGCGACTACTATCTGCACATGATCGACAAGTTTGGGCCGCGACGATGCATGTTCGAGAGCAACTTCCCAGTGGACAGGGTTTCTTGCTCGTACGCGGTGCTGTGGAACTCGTTCAAGAAGATCGCGGCGGGTTTCACAAAGGACGAAAAGGCGCAGCTGTTCCATCGCACCGCGTCGGAGGTCTACCGATTGGAAGTCCCCGGGCAGAAAACCTGACCCGAACCGTTCCCCGGAGGCTTGGTTCCGTCAAATTGAACAATTCGTGAAGTCGATTGTCACGCCTTGTTTGTGAAGGCACAGACCGAGCAAACGAGGGAGATGACCGATGGCAACGAGTTTCACCCGCCCGCGGGCGATAGAAAGACAGTCCGTAGGCTTAATTGATCACGCGAAGGATTCGGAAAGACCGGGATGGGAGGTCGCGGTGGACCGTCTGGCCGGCGAACTGGTGGCTGCGTTCTTCGTGGCGATGGCAGTCATGTGGGTCGTGACCACGATCACCGGGATTTTTGGATAACTGCTACACGTTGACGGTGCTCATGTCGTGATAGCGTCCGCCGGCGGCGAAGCCCTTGGGCGCGACTTCCTCGATGCGGGCGAGATCGGTTTTCGATAGCTGAATCTTCGCCGCGGCTACATTCTCCTCCAGATAAGTACGGCGCTTGGTGCCCGGTATCGGGACCATGTCGTCGCCTTTCGCGAGCACCCACGCCAGCGCGAGCTGACTCGGGGTGATTCCCTTTTCGCGCGCGATTTCCTGGAGCCGATCGACGACCTTCTGATTCCGCTGCATATTGTCGTCGTCGAAACGCGGCGAAACTTTACGCCGCATGTCGTCGGCCGGCAACTCGCGAAGGTTGCCACTAAGGAATCCGCGGCCGAGCGGGCTGAACGGCACGAATCCAATCCCGAGCTCGCGCAGCGTCGGGATCACCTCGTCTTCGTAGTCGCGCGTCCATATCGAGTATTCCGACTGGAGCGCGCTTATCGGATGGGTGGCGTGCGCGCGGCGAATCGTTTTGGCGCCGGCCTCCGACAAGCCGAGGTAGCGGACTTTCCCCTGCCGCACCAGCTCGGCCATCGCCCCGACGGTTTCCTCGATCGGAACCTCCTTGTCGACGCGATGCTGGTAGTAGAGATCGATGTGCTCCACACCGAGCCGCTTTAACGACGCGTCACACGCGGAGCGCACGTATTGGGGACGGCCGTTGATGGAGCGCTTGCCGTCGGACGCGACCTGGTTGCCAAACTTGGTCGCGATGATCACGCGGTCGCGATATTTCTTCAGCGCCTTGCCGACCAGCTCTTCGTTATGTCCGACGCCGTAAACGTCGGCGGTGTCGAAGAAATTGATCCCGATCTCGACCGCGCGCTCGAGCGTTGCGACGGATTCCTTGTCGTCGCGCGGGCCATAGAACTGCGACATCCCCATGCATCCCAGTCCCAACTCTGACACTTCGAGTCCTTGCATCCCGAGTTTTCGCTTTTCCATAAACTGATGCCCTCGTCTTCATATTGAATAGCCGAATCGACGCGGTAATCGGAAGCGCTATTCTCCGCAAGATACTAGTAACGCGTGTCGCAATCGAATGCGTGCATTGTTTTCGCGGCCAAGTTCGGTCGCCGACGATTAACCTGCTAAAATCTCGTAACTGGCTGTGGAGGAGTTGTGACAAGCTTCGGGGGCGCGCTACGGATCTCATTTTCATTGGCTGCAAGGTGGGTAGCGCTGGCGTCGTTCACTGCTGCGGTCACTATTTTGTTTGCCGCGAGCGTTCATGCCCAGCTCAGTGTCGAAGCTGCCACGATGAGCAAGCTCGAGGTATCAAAGAGCAGCCTCGCCTTCAACAAAATCGATCTGTCGAGCAAGACTCCAACGCGGACAAAGTCCTTCAGCATCAAGAACGGTGGCGGCCTAGCGCTCTCGGTGACCGTCGCGCAACCGGCAGGAAGCCCATTTTTCAAGATGACCTCCTGGCAGGGTACGACGCTGATTCAGGGGCACGGGGTAGCAACCGTCAAGGTGGAGTTTGCGCCCACCAGCAAGGGAACCGGGTTCTCGGCGACAATCGAGATCAGCAGTGATGCGACCGCTGGCACTAAATCGGCAACGGTTAAACTGACGGGATCGGCGAAGGGATTGCTCCCGGGTGCGCCGACCCCGACCGCGACGCCCACGTCGACCGCGCGCGCGACATCAACTGCGACCTCGACCTCCGCGCCGACGGCCACTGCGACGCCGACCTCGACTGTCCTGACCGACGTGTTGACCTATCACAACGATAACGCACGCACGGGCCAGAATCTGACCGAGCAAATTCTCACGACCGCCAACGTCAAGAGTTCGTTCGGCAAGCTGTTCGAAGATCCGGTCGACGGATTGGTTGACGGGCAACCGCTCATCAAGACCCAGGTAGCTATTCCCGGCCATGGAACACACAACGTCGTCTTCGTCGTCACTGAGAATGACACTGTCTACGCCTTCGACGCCGACATCAGCGGCCCTTCCCTCTGGCACGTGTCGCTGCTCGGGACCGGAGAGGCGGCATCGGACGATCGCGGATGCGGCCAGGTTACGCCGGAGATCGGAATCACGTCGACACCCGTAATCGATCCGTCGGCCGGGTCACACGGCACTATCTACGTGGTCGCGATGTCGAAGAATACGAAGACGGGAGCCTACTTCCAGCGCATCCACGCGCTCGATATCACAACCGGCGCTGAAGAGTTCAGCGGCCCGGTTACGGTTGCCGCGACTTATCCACCCGGACCCGCCTTCGATCCCAAGCAGTACAAGGAGCGGGCGGGACTGCTGCTGCTGGATGGCCAGTTGATCACGGCCTGGGCTTCGCACTGCGATGACGCTCCCTACAATGGCTGGATCATGGCTTACGATCAGAACACCTTGGCGCAGACTTCCGTTCTGGATGTCACTCCAAACGGCAGCGGAGGCGCCATTTGGCAGTCGGGTGGAGGACTCGCGGCCGACAGCGCCAGCAACATCTATCTTCTTGACGGGAACGGGACCTGGGACACGACCGTCAATACCAACGGCTTCCCCATCAAGGCAGACTTCGGAAACGGATTCCTGAAATTATCCAACTCGAGCGGATTGCAGGTCGAGGATTTCTTCGAGCCTTTCAATACGGTCAGCGAATCGAACGGCGACACGGATTTGGGTTCCGGCGGAGCGATGGTGTTGCCCGACATGATCGACAAGAACGGCGTGACGCGCCATCTCGCGGTCGGCGCCGGTAAGGACGGCAACATCTTTCTGGTCGATCGCGACAATATGGGCAAGTGGAATTCAGCCAACAATAACAACGCTTATCAACCGATCGCCGGTGCATTGGACAACGGTGAATGGGCGATGCCGGCTTACTTCAACAACACTCTCTACTACGGCGGCGTGAGCGCCCCGCTTCAGGCCTTCGCGTTTTCGCAGGCACGGCTGGTGGCGACGCCGTCGTCGAGCAGCACCGAGAGCTACGGCTATCCGGGAGCGACGCCGAGCATTTCGGCCGACGGCTTGAGCAATGCGATCGTGTGGGCGGTCCAGAATGGATCGTCGTCCGGAGTCCTGCGCGCCTACGACGCGACCAACCTCGGCACCGAGTTCTACAATAGCAATACGACGCCCGGTGACAGTTTCGCTGACAACAAGTTCATCACACCGACGATCGCGAACGGGAAGGTGTACGTCGGCACACCCAGCAGCGTAGCAGTGTTCGGACTAAAGCCCTGAGCCGGCGACCTTCGGCTTGCTCTGGTTGCCGGCGAGAAAGCGAAGCATCAGCGCTTGCAGCTCGGGACCATGCGGACCGAACAGAATCGCGGTGCCGTGCGCGCGTCCGGGATAAACCTCAATCGATTTCGGCGCTACCGCCAGCCGATACAGGATTTCCGGCTGCCCTCCGACCAACGGATCGGTGGCCGAGGTGACAAATAATATCGGCGCGCGGACGTGGCGGATCGAATCCGTGACCACCAGTCCGCCGAAGCTGGTTGGCGCCGAAATGCAGATGATCCCCGCAACGTCCTCGCGCGCGGCAACCAGGATTGCGGCCTCGGCGCCGAGACTGGCGCCCGCCATAAAGATTCGCGAGACGCGCGGGCGCATGAACTGATAGGCGGCCAGCAAATCGGTGTCGGCGAACTCGGTACCTGAAGTTCCTTCCGATTCGGTGAATCCGCGGAAGTCGAAAGTCAGCGCCTGGTATCCGTGCGCCGCGAGCACCTGCGCGAAGTCGGTCCAGTCGGACTGATCGGCGGGATACATGTGCGCCAAGATCACGCCGGTCGATCCGGTCCCATACAGATGCCCGCGAAGCAGCACGCCGTCGGAGGTCGTAAACGAGACGTGCTCGCCACCGAGGTCGCGCGGCTTGCGGGTCGGATTCGGCGCAAAGCATCCCGCGGCAAGCGCGAGAATCGCCGCCGTTGCAACGAGGCCTTGTAAGGATCCCGATCGGTGGTAGTAAGATGCGAGCATCGGAGGAAGCAACATGGCAAAACTACACGGAACTTCACGATCGCGCAGCGCTCGGTCCTTGTGGGCGCTCGAAGAGCTCGGCGTCAACTACGAACACAATCCGATGCCGACGACGGACGCCAAGTCGCCAGGCCATCTCAAGCTCAATCCCAACGGTCACGTGCCGGTGCTCGAAGATGACGGCGCCGTGGTCTGGGAATCAATGGCGATTAACCTCTACCTGGCCGAGAAGTACGGCAAGAATTCGCTGTGGCCATCCGATCCCGCGGGGCGCGCCGACGTTTACAAGTGGAGCTTCTTTGCAATGACCGAAGTCGAGCCGCATCTCATCACGATTCTACGCAACCGCGTGATGAATCCACCCGATCAGCGCGACGAGAAGGCCGCGCAGGCCGCGGTCGAAGCTTTGAAGGCGCCGATGAACGCGCTCGAGGAATCGCTCAAGGGCAAGGAATATCTGCTCGGCAAGAATTTTACGATCGCGGACCTGAACGTGGCCGCGGTGATGAGCTGGGCGCCGATGATGAAACTCGATTTGTCGGCGTGGCCAAATGTAGCGGCATGGCTGCAGAAATGCCTGGGGCGCGAAGCCAATAAAAAAGTTCGCACACTGAAATAGTCGGCCGCCAAATGAAGTGAGGTAAGAATCATGGGAGTGTTGTCAGGTTATCGCGTCATCGAGCTGGCAGGGATTGGACCCGGACCCATGTGCGCGATGCTGCTGTCGGACATGGGCGCCGACGTGTTGCGAATCGACCGCATGGCCGACGCTGGTTTGGGCATCGCGATGGATCAGAAATACAGCCTGCTCAATCGCGGCCGGCGCTCGGTCGCGTTCGATCTGAAAAAGCCGGAAGCGATCGAGGCCGTGCTGAAGCTGGTCGAGAAAGCCGACGCGTTGATCGAAGGCTTCCGTCCCGGCGTGACCGAACGGCTCGGCCTCGGCCCTGACCATTGTCTCAAGCGCAATCCGCGCCTCATCTACGGACGCATGACGGGATGGGGTCAGGAAGGTCCCCTCGCGCATGCCGCCGGCCACGACATCAACTACATCGCGCTGTCGGGCGCGCTGCACAGCTTCGGGCGCAAGGGCGACGCCCCGGTCCCGCCGCTGAATCTCGTTGGCGATTTCGGCGGTGGCGCGCTCTACCTGGCTCTGGGAGTGGTCGCGGGCCTGCTCGAAGCGCAGAAGTCCGGCAAGGGCCAAGTGGTTGATGCCGCGATGGTCGATGGGGCCGCGTCATTGATGACCGCGATTTACGGGATGCATGGTTCCGGATTCTGGAACAACGAGCGCGGCGACAATATCCTCGACACCGGCGCTCACTATTACGAAGTTTATGAAACGAAAGATGCCAAGTACGTCGCGATCGGATCGATCGAAGCAAAATTTTACGCGGAGCTGCTCGAGAAATCGGGGCTCAAGGGCGAGGAATTGCCGCATCAGCAGGATCGCAAGTCGTGGCCCAAGATGAAGGAGCGGATGAAGACGCTGTTCCGCACGAAGACGCGCGACGAGTGGTGCAAGATCATGGAGGGCAGCGATATTTGCTTCGCGCCTGTGCTCAATATGGATGAAGCGCCGAAGCATCCGCACAACAAGCATCGCGGAACTTTCATCGAGGATGGCGGCGTGACACAGCCGGGACCGGCGCCCCGATTCTCGCGCACGCCGAGCAAGATTCAGCGCCCGCCAGCCAAGGCCGGCGAGCATACCGAGGAAGCATTGCGCGATTGGGGATTCGCCAACGCCGATTTGGATCAATTGCGCAAGAGCGGCGCAATCGCAAAGCCGGCGTGACGCGACGCGGGAGGCGGAGGGACGCGGTAGTTCTTCGCGTCGCGATTGTTGTCGCGACCGTTCTAGCTGCGGCTATCCTGTCGCCGTCGAACTCGGTCGATGCCGGCGAGGCCGTCTCGCACACCATCGTGGTGAACGGCGTGACGCGCACCTACCTGCTCTACGTGCCTCCCGGACAGAGTGGAAAACGTCTGCCGGCGTTTATCATGATGCACGGCAGCGGCAGCACAGACACGCAGCAGGTACGCTACACGAACTTCGATGAGTTCGCGCAGGCGCACGGCCTTGTCGTCATGTATCCGCAGGGGATCGATAAGCATTGGAATGACGGCCGCGTGATCGGGCATGAGTCGATGGCCGACGATATCGGGTTCATGAAGGCGATGCTGGCGGAGGTAACGTCGCAGGGATTGATCGACCCCAAGCGAGTCTATGCGGCTGGAATTTCCAATGGTGGGTTCATGGCGCAACACATGGCGTGCGTAATGCCCGATGCGCTGGCCGGAATCGCAGTGATAGCGGCGTCGCAACCGGTCGACGCAGCGTGCCCATCGCCGCGTCCGATGCCTGTGATCTTCTTTCACGGCACCGCCGACAAATTCGTTCCATTTGATGGAGGCCCGATCGCGCCACAATTCGGCGGCAATCGCGGCACTGCGATGAGTAATGCGCAAGCGGTCGCCGTGTGGCAGAAGCGCAACGGCTGTCGCGCGGCGACTCGCAAACAGATTATTCCCGCCAAGGACGCGAGCGATTCATTGCCGGTAACGGTCGAGACCTATTCGTGTCCGGCAGGGCGCGGGCTGGAAAACGTGATCGTGCACGGCGGCGGGCACACCTGGCCGGGCGCTCACCAGGGCTGGCTGGTCACGAAGGTCCTCGGACCGGTCACGGACAATATAAACGCCAACGATACGATGTGGAGCTTCTTCCAGTCGCAGGCTGCGAGGTGAACGATCGCAGAGCCGGCGTGACGCCCAAGTGCGACCTCTCCCCTACTTCGCGCCTTCGCCGTTCGGGCCGCGTTGCGCGACGATTCCTTGCTGCAGGCGTTCTTGCAGATTCTGCGGCCGCGGAATGCCGATCGCCGAGTCGCTCTCGAGCTTGTCGAGCATCTCCTTGCCGCCGACTTGCTGGATGAGCCGCTTGGGGAGCGCCTCGATGAGGTAATCCGCCGGCATCCTGGGCGCGTCGTCACGCTTGCGCTTCATCACCATCTCGATGATCGGCTCGAGCTCCTTCATCTTCTTCGCGCGAATGGCGCCGTCGCGCTCTGCGAACTCGGGTAATACTTCCTTGCCGAACATCTCGATCGATTCCATGATGTGCTCGTGGCGATTCTTCCCGGCCTGCATCACGAAGATCATCTGATCGACGCCGGCATCCTCGAAACGCCTGAAGTACTCGCGCAACTGATCCGGTGTGCCGACCGCGCCGCGCAAGCCCTGCTGATCGCCCTGAGCGTTGTCGAGCCGCGCGCTCAATCGGCGTTGGCGCATCGCGATTGCGACGTCGGGCGAGTACCCGCGCTCGGCGCGCTTATGCGTGAATTCTTCCCACACGTTTGATACCCCCGGCTTGTGATCGCCGAAGACGTAGTAGTGGCCCAGCGAGTAGCCAAAGAAGTTGCCGCCCTCGAGCCCGCGCAGGATGGCCTCGCGCTCGCTCTGGTGGCACATCATCGGGGTGACGCACGAAATCTCGGGATTGATCGCGCTGCCAATCGGTACGCACTTCTCGGCGAGCGTCTTGCGATAGTCGCCGACCCAATGCACCGCTTCTTCCGGATCGATGAATGAGAACGTGAGGGCGCCGATGCCGCATTCCGCGGCGAGCAGGATCGTCTCACGGCGCGAGCATGCGACCCAGACCGGCGGATGCGGTTTCTGCACCGGCTTGGGCACCACGTTGCGCGGCGGCATCTTGACGTACTTGCCGTCGACGCCGCCGAAGGGGACCTCGGTCATGCAGCGAAGCGCGGTCTCGAGTCCCTCGCGCCACATCTCGCGTTTCAGTGCGGGCGTGAGATTGAAGCCGCCGAGCTCCGCGAGCGATCCCGATTCGCCCGAGCCGAACTCGACGCGTCCTTTCGAGACCAGGTCGAGCATCGCGATTCGCTCGGCGATGCGCGCGGGATGGTTGTAACCGGGCGCGGTCAGCACGATCCCGTGGCCGAGCCGCATATTCGTGGTGCGCTGACTCGCCGCGGCGAGAAAAACCTCGGGCGCGCTCGAGTGCGAGTACTCTTCCAGAAAGTGATGCTCGACTTCCCACACATTGGTGAAGCCGAGCTTGTCCGCCAACTCGATCTGGTCGAGAGCGTCCTGGATCAGTTGCAGTTCGCTCTTTTCCTCCCACGGGCGTGGAAGCTGATGTTCATAGAAGAGTCCGAATCTCATAGAGTCATTCGCCGGCGCTGATTCAGGGTTTTACCTAACAGATGTTAGCCCGACGCCGAATATTCTCGCAAGTCCGCTTCGCAGGATAAGGATTCCGCAAAACTGTAACGAGCGGAATGATGATTCAGGCGCGACCGGTCAGGCGGGCGCGCTCGAGGACGCCTTCGAAGATTCGCACCGCGACCGCGTCCACCAGCATCCCACCTGCTCCTGCAGCGCCTGCGCCGTCGCGGGTCGCGGCCTGGTAGGCCTCGGACATTTTGCGCGCGTTTTCGATTTCGTGCGGCGTCGGCGCGAACACGTCGTTGGCGATTTCGATCTGGCTCGGATGAATCGCCCATTTGCCGACTTCGCCTAGCGTCGCCGCCCAGGTCGCCTCGCGCCGATAGCCGTCCGGATCCCTGAAGTTGCCGAAGGGGCCGTCGATCGCGTCGATATCGTTCGCGCGGCACGCGGTAATCATCCGGACGCGCGCGTGATGCCACAGGTCGCCGGGATATCGAAGCGCGGGATCGCTCGCGACTCCAAACCGCATCCCTTGACTGGCCGAGAGATCGCCGAATCCTAAAATAAGCGCCTCGAGTCGAGGCGACGACGCGGCAATTTCCTCGACCCGCGCCAGCGCTGCGCTTTCCTCGATCAACGCCTCGAGCCCAATTTTGTGTTTCAGATGGAGCTTGGTCTCGAGCTGGGTCAGCAATGTGTCGAAGAACCAGATATCGCGCGGCGCCTTTGGCTTCGGCACGATGATGACGTCGAGCTTGTCGCCCGCGCCCTCGACCAGTTCGATCACGTCGTCGTGAGCCCAGTGCGTGTCCGCGCCGTTTACGCGCACTGCGCGGATCTTTTTGCCCCAATCGAGATTGCGGAGCGCATCGACGGCGTTCTTGCGCGCCGCTTCTTTCTGGGCCGGCGCGACTGCGTCTTCGAGGTCGAGAAAAACCATGTCGGCCGCGGTCGCCATCGCCTTCTCGATCATCTTTGGACTCGAAGCCGGCGTCGAAAGTTCGGAACGTCTTAGTCGAAGCGTCATGATTGCTCCTTGTGCGCGATCGATATTCCCGCGTCAGCCAGCACCTGATCGGTATGCTCACCCAGGCGCGGCGCGCGCGCGTAAATTCCCGACGGCGTTCCGGTCAGCTTGATCGGGCATCCCGCGAGCACAATCGAAGGATTGTCGCCCGGCTGTTCGACCTCGACCAGCATGCCGCGGGCCCTCGGGTGCGGGTCCTCGAAGACATCTTTAGCGGTGTTCACCGGGCCAACCGGCACTTTGCCGCCGATGGCGCCGACGATTTCGCGGGTGCTACGAGCTTTCGTCCACTCGGTCAGAATGCCGCGCACGAACTCTGCGTTGGCAACGCGGCGGTTGACGTTGCGGGTGCGATCGTCAGTCGCAAGCTCGGGCCGGCCGATCGCATCGCACAAAATCTTCCAATGATTTTCGCCAGGCGCCGCGATCGCCACAGCGCCATCGCGCGTCGGAAAAATATCGAACGGATTCAGCACCGGCGTCCCGTTGCCTCCCGGCTCTCTGACGATGCCGCCGCCGGAGTAGGTGTAAACGACCATCTCGCACAGCGCGAGAATCGCGTCGTACATCGCCACGTCGAGAAACTGTCCCTGCCCGGTCCGCCGCGCGGCGTGAATCGCAGACACAACTCCCAGCGCAGCGAGAGTGCCGGGATAAATGTCGCCGATCGGAGCGCCAACTTTGTAGCCAGCGCTGCCTTGCGGACCCGTTACCGCGACCAGCCCACCCATGCTCTGCGCGACGATGTCGAATGCGGGCCAATTTGCATACGGACTCGCGCCGGTGCGCGGATCGCCGAAGCCGCGAATGGCGGCATAGACCAGCGCGGGATTGATTTCGCGGAGCCGCTCATAGCTGATTCCCGCGCGATCCATCACACCGGTCTTGGCGTTCTCGACGACCGCATCGGCGGTCTTTGCGAGCTTGAAAAACGCGTTGCGGCCTGCGTTGCTCTTGATGTCGAGCACGATGCTGCGCTTGTTGCGATTGACGCTCGCGAAGTATCCGCCGTAATCGCATCCGTTCCGATCCGCAGGAAGCGGCCCCATGTCTCGGCTCATGTCGCCGGTTGGCGGCTCGACCTTGATAACGTCGGCGCCCAGGTCGGCCAGCAGCATCGTGCAGTACGGACCGGCGAGCGCCTGCGTGAGATCGAGCACGCGAACATCCGAGAGCGGTCCGGTGCGCGCGTTCATCGATTGCCCCAATGGGAGCGGCGCTTGATCAGCACCGTGCGCTCGCCCTCGAAGACGATCGTCCCGTCATGCTTGGTACCCCAATGCTTGAAGCGCACGATGCCGGCGTCGTCGCGACCGGCGTCGCGCTTTTCGAGCACTTCGGTGTACGCGTAGAGCGTGTCGCCGTGAAACACCGGCGAGGTGAACCTGATTCCGGTGAGGCCGAGTTCCGCGATCGCATTTTCGCTCGTGTCCTGCGTCGCCAGACCGATGCACACCGAGCCTGTCACCAGTCCGAAGACGAGCCGCTGTCCGAATTGCGTCGAGCGCATCCGGTGCTCGTTGTAATGACCGTCGGCGGTGTTCAGCACGAGCTTCGTGAGCATCTGGTTTTCGATCTCGCCGATGGTGGTGCCGCGAGCATGACGGATCTTCGCGCCGACTTCGAAATCCTCGAAGTAATTTCCGGCGCCGGTCAACCTCGAGATCGACCTACTCACTTTCTCACCTTTGGCAGTAGGCGGTCGGAGATAATCCGCAGCTGGATTTCGGACGTGCCCTCGAAAATTTTGGTCAGCCGCGCGTCGCGCCAGTAGCGCTCGAGCGGAAAGTCCTTGGTGTATCCGTAGCCGCCGTGAATCTGCAGCGCCTGGCTGGTGACGCGCTCGGCCATTTCGGAAGCAAACAGCTTCGCCATCGAAGCCTCCTTGTCGCATCGCCGCTTACTGTCGACCTCAGTGGCGACGAAGTAAGTGAGCTGGCGCGCGGCTTCGATCTCGGTCGCCATCTCGGCCAACTTGAATCGAATCGCCTGGAATTCTCCGATCGGCTGGCCGAACGCGACCCGCTTCTGCGCGTATGCCAACGAATCTTCGAGGCCGCCGCGCGCAAGCCCGATAGCACGCGCGGCGGTATGCACGCGCGCCACTTCGAGCCCGCTGACGGCGCCGTAGAATCCCTTGCCTTCGCCGCGGTCTTCGCGCTCGCGGCCGAGCAGCGCGTCCGCGGGCAGCTTGAAGTTGTCGAAGTGCAACTCCCAGGTCTTCCACCCGAAGTAACCGATCTTGCGAATCGGCGAGCCGGTCAGACCCGGCGGAAACTTGCCGCGCTCCTTCAGCACCAGGAACTGGCTGATACCCTCGTGCCGGCGACGAGGATCCGATGGCTGCCTGGTGCGCGCCAGCACCGAGATGAAATCGGCGCCGTCGGCGAAGGTGCACCAGGTCTTGGTGCCGTTGAGCATCCAGCCGTCGCCGTCGCGCGTCGCTTTGCACGAGACGTTGGCGAGATCGGAGCCTGCGTCCGGCTCCGACAGCGCCGCCGCACCGAGGAATTCTCCGCGGGCCATCCGCGGCAGATATTCGCGCCGCTGCGCCGCAGTGAAACCGCCGCCGAGTCCGTTGCCCCGCGCGATTATGCTCGCGACGCTCATCCACGCACGCGCGAGCTCCTCGGTGATCAGCACGTACTCGAACGCGCCCAGGCCAAGCCCGCCGTACTCCTCCGGGATGACGACGCCGAAGTAGCCCATCTCGGCCAGCTTGTCCCGCAACGACATCGGGATATCGCCCTGCTCGGGATCGAGCTTGTTCGCGATGGGCAGAACTTCGTTCATCGCGAAGTCGCGCGCCGCGTTCTGAATCATCCGCCGCTCGTCGGTCATGTAACTCACAATGGCGCTCCTCTGCGTTTGGCGACCAGGTTGGTGCGCTCGTAGCTGATGACGAGTTCATCGCGTTGATTGCGCGCCTCAGTGCGCCAGGTGACGATTCCGAAATTGCCGCGGCTGGCGGATTCACGCGTCGAGACGACGGTGCTGCGCGCGGTCAGGGTATCGCCCGGATACACGGGGCGGTGAAACTCCAGATTGTTGATGCCGAGAAACGGGCCGCCCGCTTCGCTCAAATCCTCGACTGAAATGCCGACCACCGTGCACGCGACCAGCATCGGGTTAACCACCACGTCGGGATGACCGTGCGCGCGCGCATACTCGGCGTTGAAGTAGAGCGGGCAATGCGCGAGCGTCGCCGTCGTGAAGAGTGAATTGTCGCCAGCGTTGATCGTGCGGCCCCAATGATGATCGAAGACCTGGCCTTCGTAGAATTCTTCGAACGAATGCCCTTTGTGCGCGAACTTGAACTGACTGAAATCGGGATCTGCCATAAACCAAGCTCCTAGCAAAACTCCGGTCGCGCCGCGAATCCGGGCGGCGAATTTCTAATCGCTAACCGAGACGCGCGAGCCCGCATAGAACGAGGCACAGCCGGACCTTCTGACTGCACGTCGAAATGTGCGCGTGATACAGCTCGAGCATCTGCGTCTCCTCGGCTCGCGATGGGTTAACTTACAACTATTTCGCGGCTTCCAGAAAATGGCAGAATCGTGCAAGATGGCGCTTGATTCATAACCATTGGAGACTCGCATGAAGACAGAGACGATCGAATACAAGGACGGAGACGTTACCCTGCGCGGCTATCTCGCTTACGACGAGAAGAAATCCGGCAAGCGTCCGGGCGTCCTCGTGATGCCGGAGGCGTTCGGGCTGGGCGAGCATGCGAAGAAACGCGCCGAGCGGCTTGCAGAGCTGGGCTACGTCGCATTCGCTGGCGACCCGTACGGCAATGGAATCGAACTGGCAAACCTGCAAGATGCGATGAAGCATGCGGGGCCGTTGTTTGCCGACCCGTCGACACTTCGCAAACGGGGGCGAGCGTCACTCGATCGTCTCGCGTCTGCGGCTCAGACCGACGCAAGCCGACTCGCCTCAATCGGATTCTGCATGGGTGGCACATTCTCGCTGGAGCTTGCCCGCGACGGCGCGCCGCTCAAGGGGATAGTCAGCTTTCACGGAGGCCTCCAGACACAGCGACCGGCAGAGGCTGGAAAGGTCAAGGCGAAAATCCTGGTATGCACGGGCGCCGACGATACGTTGATTCCCGTCGAGCAGGTCAACGCCTTCGAGGCGGAGATGAAAAACGCGGGCGCGGACTGGCAGGTGATTCTCTACGGAGGCGCAAAGCACAGCTTTACGAATCCGAACTCGGACAGCCTCGGGATGCCGGGTATTGGATACAACAAGCTGGTGGACGCGCGATCGTGGAAGGCTATGTCGGATTTCTTCGAAGAGATATTCGCAGCCTAGCGCCCACATCCGCGAAGTTCGCAGCCCTAAGGAATGAGAAGAACTCTGCCGACCGCCTGTCGGCTCTCGATGTAAGCGTGGGCGGCGCCGGCCTCGGATAGCGGGAAGGTTCGATCGATCAAAACCTTCAACTCGCCTCGCGCGGCCTCGTCGATCAGGCGTTGGATCATGTTGTGCGCGCGATCGGTGCTTATTTCGGCGCCAAGGAAAACTCCAGTCAAAGAACGATTCCCCGCCATCAGCGACGACACATCGACCGTCATCGCCTCGCGTCCCGCAGCACCTACCATCGAGACGCGACCGCGATAGGCGAGTGATAGCAGACTGCCCTGCAAGGTCGCGCCGCCAACAGGGTCAACGACAAGGTCAACGCCCCTTCTATTAGTAAGCTTCATGACCGACTTCACAACGTCGTCAGTCTTATAGTTGATCCCGTAATCGAGACCTAGCGGCTTGAGGCGTTCCAGCCGCTCGTTGCTCGATGCCGTCGCCAGCACGGTCGCGCCTGCGCGCTTAGCCAGCTGAATCGCCGCGACACCTACGCCGCTCGCACCCGCCTGCACTAAGACTGTCTCTCCCGATTTCAGGTGCCCGAACTCGAACAGGCAATCGTCGGCAGTGCCGAATGGCACCGGTATAGCTGCGGCCAGCTTGATGTCGAATCCCTTAGGAACCGGCCAGGCATTTCGCGCCGGTACCGCGCGCAACGCGGCATGAGATCCGGCGCCGAACACGGTAGTGACCTTCTGTCCCACCTTGAGATCTGTCACCTCGGAACCTACCTGGACGATCTCACCACCGGCCTGGTAGCCGACCACGTGAGGCTTGCTGGCTAGCGCACCATGCCAACGATTGAGCGTGTCGCCACCTTCGATACTTACGGCCTCCACGCGAATGACGACGCCTTTCGGATGACACTCTGGATCGGGAACATCCTCGTACTTGAGAACCTCCGGACCGCCATTTTGATAATAGACCGCAGCCTTCATTGCTCACCTCCAACCAGTAGCCCAATTCACTCGACGATTGCGGAATAGATGATGTTCCTGAGTTGCCCACGGAAGTTGAAGGTGGCCGACGGCATCAGTTGAGTCATAAAAATCACGACTAAGTCCTCCTTAGGATCCACCCAGAAGATAGTCGATGCAGCGCCGCCCCAGTAGTAGTCGCCGCCGCCGAGTGCGCCGGCTTCGACCTGCCCAAGAGTCATCGCGAAGCCGAGTCCGAAGCCGACGCCTTCATACGCTGTCTCGGAAAATGCGCCGATGGCCATCCCACTCAAGTCCTTGCCGTTGGCGAGATGGTTAAGATGCATCAACTCGATGGTGCGGGGTCCCAGAACGCGCACGCCGTCCAGCTCGCCGCCGCGACGCAACATCTCGCAGAAGCGCAAATAATCAGCCGTGGTGCCGGTCAATCCACCGCCGCCCGAAAAGAAGGTAGGCTGCTTCAGATAGTTACTCCGCGCCGGATCATCGATCAGCTTAAGAGTCTTGTCGGCCTGTCGCTCATAGTTAGCCGCAAAGCGATCGGCCTTGCGCGGCGCAACCATGAATGACGTGTCTTTCATGTCGAGCGGATCGAAAATCGTTTCCTGCAGATATTGGTCGAAGCTCTTTCCCGAAATCGCCTCGACCAGGTATCCGCAGACGTCGGTCGAAAGCGAGTACATCCATCGCTCTCCAGGCTGATAGCGCAGCGGCACCTTTGCGAGCTTGTCAGCAAATCCGCTAAGTGTCTCGCCCGCGCCACGTCCAACACCAGCCTCGCGATAGGCGCGATCAACCGGATGGTTAGTGGCTCCATAGGTGAGGCCGCCGGTATGGCTGAGCACGTGACGCATCGTCATCGGCCGGGCAGGCACCGCGACCTCCATGCTAGCGCCTTCGCCTGAGACCCATACCTTGTGATTGCGCCACGCCGGAATGAATCGCGACACCGGATCGTTGAGCTGGAAGTCACCTTGCTCGAAGAGCGTCATCAGAGCAACCGACGTAATCGGCTTGGTCATTGAATACAGGCGGAAGATCGTATCGTCAGTCGTGGGCTTGCGGCGCTCGCGATCCATCAAGCCCAGCGATTTGAAATATGCGACGTGGCCATGCCTTGCGACCAGCGCCTGGCATCCGGCGATTTTACCGGGCGCAATATAGTTCTTGTCGAGATGCTCTGTAATCCGATTGATTCGTTCTGGCGCGAATCCAGCCAGCCCGCTTGGGTGCCAGTTCCATCTGTCTTCTCCTCACAAACGTCGAATAGTTCGCATGATCCTAAAAGTAAATCGGATCGACGTACAAGCCGCGAGTGGCGGCGCCCGGCGGCTCAGAGATTCCAAATGAAATCACGACGTATCGTTCCAATTCACTCGCCAGCGCGCGCACGCATTCGTAACCCGCCGATGCCTCGGACGTGAAGACCGATAAACGGTCGAGGCCGCGATTCGCGAGCCATCCGCATTGTGCGCGCAGCAGCGCTTCGAACTCGTCTTCCGCGCCCGGAGCGAATCCCCAGTCCAGCGCGAGACCGCGTCGCGACTCGATGCGATTTGCTTTTGACTCGATGATAAACCGCACGGTGTCGCCCGCCGGCCATACTCCCACCACCGCGCGTTCCGTCATCCGCACCCGTTCCCAGCAGTAGTCTTGCGGCGATCGCTCGACGCGCGCGGTGAACGACTCGACTGTGTGGGGCAGGAACTTCTCGTCGTGTTCGTGAGTCGCGTTGAGAATTTCGACAATCCGAGGCGCATCGCGCGGCGTGGCCGCTCGTCCCACTAGCGGCCCCGCGAGCGACGCGCATGAAAGTTGCGCCCGAATCTGATGGACACTCCATCGCGGCGCGCCGGCAAAGCCTCGCAACATCGCCGCGTTGTCGACCGATGGGTATGCGGTGCTTCCGTCCGACGATCCTTCCGGATATTTCTCATCGAACACGCGATTTATTGCGCCCCATAAGCCTTTTTTCTGATGCTCAGGGAGAATACGCAGGTGCGCGAATGCGTGGATGCGATAGTCGCGCCCGCCGACGCGCACGCTATGAAGCGCGGCCACGTTGACGCCGGCCGGTTTCCCATCGACGAAACCCAGCGCGACCAGGAAATTGTCCATCAGCCGCGTGAACGCAAAATAATCATCGCCGCGCTCGATCGTCATCGTAGTCTCGTCGCCAAGCACGATCGGGCATCGACGCTCGATGTCGGCGAGCGTGGCCGCGTCCTCAATCGTCGCCTCGCGCGAGACCACCTCGAAATCGAGGATACGCTCACGAGTGAGCGCGGTTATTTTGTGCGGCTCGCTATCCGCGACCTCGCACGATACCCGAAATTTCTTGTCGCTCGTGCCTGTCAGCCTGGCTACCACATGGAAGTCGGACGCCTGCTGAACCGACTCCACCTTGAAATCGCCGTAGCTGTGGCTGCAGCGTTTCCATCCTCCTGTATGAACCTCGTGCGGGTAGGGAAATGGCGCGCGCACGATTATGTTCAACGCGCATCGCGCGCCGAGCTCATCCTCGGACGAGCCCTCGACGCCCGAGCTGACGCGCTCGAGATACCACGCAAGCTGGCGCCCGGCGGGACTGTCGGGAATTTCCGGAAATGTCTTCACAGCCTCGGTGATGATCTAATACGGATACGCGCAATTGTCGCGTGCCGACAAGTATGCCGCGAACTTCGATCAAGCTCAGGATCGCTGATGCCTGAGTTCAGATGTCGTATTCGGTGAGCAGGGCGCGTCTTAATTTTGCGAAGTGGACCACCGCCGCCAGGTATTGGAGTTTCTTGGCCGCAGTAAGATGCGCGCCGAAGCTAAGTCCGAATCGACCTTCGAAGTATTTGAGCACCGTCGTCGAGACTGAATTCGGGAGTTCGGCGGTCGCGAATTTCGCCTGTCCCCGTTTCCGCGGTAGCAGAAAAATCCTTCGCGCGATTGCCTCGGGAAATACGCCGAGGCTCACGAGGACGTCGGCCGCCAGTTCTTCCGGATCGTGCAGATGCTCTCCATAGGCGGTGTAGGCCGCCATATGAGCGAGCCCTTTGTGCGAATCAAAGAGCCGCCCCACCAGGTGATGACCCATCTCGTGGGAAAATGCAGCGCCGATAGCCGCAGGGTGGTGCGCAGTATTCACGCAGATCAGAGGGAGCCGAGAGCCACCCATCTCGCGCACGTAAAATCCCCAGAGCGCGACCCCCTCAGCTCCACTGAGCTTTGCCAACTGGAACTGAACTCCTAATCCCGACCACAGCCGCGTGAACTCCGTCGGCGAGACCAGTCTCACGGATTCGTCATTTAAGTGCGGCCAGACGGAGCTCCTGGCTTCCGCGATGATTTCTCGAACCTCGGAGCGTCCCAGCGATCTTCTTAGTGGGAGCGCATAGTCGTGCTGTTCGAGAGATCGAATTTCCGCGCATGCACTGCGAGAGACCATCGACGCGCGCGAACCCCTGCTCGCCCTAACTACTTCCGATGCGAGTGTGTCGAAAAAAGACATGCGCCTGGCTGTTTTGATCGTCCCGTTCCCCCGAACTAACCGCAAGTTTCATAAAAACGATTAACTGTCGTTTAGATGCGGCTAACGCGACCTAACCTATCATGGCGTCGTTCATAAAAAAACCCATTTGGATCGTCTTTTTAAGCACCGAAGACTGTTCGCTGTTGACTGTTTGTCATCGAATGGAGTTAAAAAGTGACTGATCGTCTAGATTTCGATGATTTTATCGTCCCATTTCAGGCGACTGGGGCGTCAACTTTTTGCTATCCAGTCTCGCCGCGCGATCGCTTCGATGCGATCGGCAAACGCCCGCGGCCCACCTCGGCCCGACTCTGAACACGCCCGTCTTGTCGATTTCGCAATCATTTTTCATAGACACAAAAAAGGAGTCATCCAATGGAAATGCGCCTCTTGACGACAGAGGGCGAACGACACGTTTTTGCCCAGCGCCTGGCAGACGCGCGGGCTCGGCACGGAGCCAGCTTCAGAGATGTAGGCCGCTCGCAGGCAAAAAATGTTGTCCGCCTGGCTGCCGCGGACATCTACGGACTATTCGAAAGGGAAAGCGACTATGTGGAAAGGATGACAGCCGGGGTCGCACTTCATGATCTCGCGATTTATCCACAAAGCTGTCTGCAGCCCGATCTTTCGCACTACGCGCCTGAGTCGGTGCTGGAATGCAGCGATCATTGGTCACTGTCGCGAGGCACTGGCATGCATGCCTGGCGCGGAATCGCGGTTCAGGTGGTTCATCGAAACCCTCGCGCGGTGCTCGTCTACCTGGCCGTGGGAAGGTCCGATCACGGCGGATTTTATAAGGCAATGGGCTTCGTCAATGCGGGCGTGCCGGTTGAGTATCCGTATCTCGAAGGACCCGATCAGGGCCGACTGTGGGTTCAGCCGATGACCCTCGAGGGCGACGCGCTCGCGAAACTGACGTCAAACGTTCATCGGTTGAAGATCGAAACTTCAGACAATTATCAGACTATACGGTTCGACAACTCTGATCGGTTGAGGCCTGCGGCAAATCGCTATCCGCTCGGAGTCGGCGAAATGGCAGCCGCACCCGGGCCCGCCTGAATCAATCGTTCGATCGGTTCGGGGGAATCGCCACAACACTTTTCTGAATCCGCACCCATCGCGCGGAGTCACTCAAACGAGGAGAAACCAATGAATATCGATCTAAACAAAGATCGCAGGGCACAGGAGCGTCCGTCGGACGACCTCGACGGCAACATTCCGGTCAAGCTGACCAGGGAGGAGCTGCACGATTTGTCTGCATTGAGCCCGATCCGCAGTACTTTTCACATCCTTGCTGAATGGACGGTGACATTTGCTGCCATCTGTCTATGCCAACGGCACTTCAGCCTAGTCGCGTACCTGCTAACGGTTGCGTTCATCGGAGCGCGGCAACATGCGCTGCTGATCCTGATGCATGACGGCGTACACTACCGGCTGTTCCGCGGCCGGCGGCTCAATGACTGGACCGCCGAGATCATCCTGGCGTGGCCGAACCTTATTTCGGCGCGTGCGTATCGCCGGAACCACTTTGCGCATCATCGCTACTTGAACACTGCCAAGGATCCCGACTGGGCGCGCAGGGAGGGTGACGCGACGTGGGTATTTCCCAAGCACTGGAGCAAGCTCACGCTGCTGATGCTCCGCGATTTGTCCGGTCTCGGCGCAATCTACTATCTCAAGCTGGCGTTGATGCTGCTGTCGAGGGACACCGGCGTGAGCCGCGCGTTCCTGGTTGCTCGATACGGCTTCTACGCGGCAGTGGTTGCACTGCTGGCATGGTTCGGCGCGCTTCACCTTCTCCTGATGTACTGGTTCGTGCCGTTGTTCACCTGGATGACGGTGATCTTCCGCATCCGCAGCATCGCCGAACATTCTGCGATTGAGGGCCGCGCACATGCATACGCGCAGACCAGGTCCACTGGCGCATCTCTGCTCGAGCACATTTTCGTCGCGCCGAAGAACGTCAACTACCACATCGAGCATCACTTTTATCCGAGCGTTCCGTTCTACCGGCTGCCGGAACTGCATCGCGTGCTGATGTCGAAGTCGGACTTCAAGGATTCGGTTCACGTGACGCGCAGCTATCTCGGAGTGCTTCGCGAGTGCCTTGGCAATTCGCACTCGATTCTCCGCGTGCGCCCGAACCGTGTTGGAGCCTGATGCGAAAGCGGCGGCGGACCTGATCTCCGCCGCCGCTGCGTGAACATGGTTAGGGCTAGGATGCGCGCGCTTCGGGAAAAATACGCAGGAAATTCTCTGAATAGAACCGGTCGCGGATCTGTTCGGATCGATCTCCGAGCGCCGCCTCGAAGCGCGCGATTGGATTGCGGCCGCCTTCGGTGTGCGGATAGTCGGTCGAGAACAGGTACAAATCCGGGTTTGACTGATCGATCAGCGCGCCTACGTCCTCGAACACGAACGGCGTGAATGCCATCTGCTGCGTGAGCTGCTCGGACGGCTTGCGCGTGAAGCGCGCGAGGCTGGCATCCGTCTTGCTCCAAATCTTCACCGTCCAATCCAGCCGCACGAGCATCGCCGGCACCCATCCGGCGCCCAGCTCGATGCATCCGCCGCGCAGCTTCGGAAAACGCTCGAACACGCCGTCGATCAACATCATCGAAAGAAACGTCTCCGGGCCCTGGTGCAGCACGGCCATGTCCTTGGTGCGAAGATTCTCGCCGCCGCCCATCCAGTCTTTGACCGGTGGCCGGCCGTTGTTTATCCAGTCCTTATCCAGTTGCAGCGGCGAGCCGCCGACATGCATCACAAACGGAGTGTT
This sequence comes from uncultured delta proteobacterium, assembly GCA_963850125.1. Taxonomy (GTDB): domain Bacteria; phylum Desulfobacterota; class Binatia; order Binatales; family Binataceae; genus Binatus. The sequence continues at coordinate 448,489 of CAWKKB010000013.1, forward strand.
CGACTCGACCAGCCAGGCCCAGAAAGGATCGTATTCAACGTGTCCGGGAGATCGGCCGCCGCACGCGTGATGCGGCACCCAGATGGCCTTGGCGCCGCTCTTCAGCGCGAACTCCAGTTCCCCGAGCGCGAGCGCCGGCTCCTCGAGCGGCACGACCGCCACGCCCATCAGGCGCGAGTCATGCGCGCAGAAGTCCGCCATGTGCCGGTTGTGCGCGCGTGCCGCGCCATAGCGCAGCTTCGGAAGAATCTTCGAGCTCGGCGAGAACGGCATCGTGACGCTGTGAGTCGCGAACACGAGTTGTTTCTTGAAACCCAGCATGTCGACGGCCTTCGAGCGTTCGCGGCCGTCAAACGCACCCAATGCCTGGATCTCCTTCGACCGCTCGATCAACTGATCGCCGAGCGCTAGCATCTCGGCGACGTGCTCCTTAGTATGCCGCCCGCCGCGCGCCATTATCTCCGCGACTTCCTCGTCAGTGACGAGCGACGCGCTATAGCTTACCGCCGGGATGTCTTTGCGCAGGTCCGGGTCGGCGTACTTCTGCAGAAAATCCGGAAGCTCCATGATATGGCTGTCGGCGTCGTACATCGCGCGGTTAGCAGGTGCGTAAGCCATAGCGGATACCTCTACTTGCTGAACGCTTTTGCGGGAGCTTGGGGAACCGATTAAAGCACCAACGTAAGCCGCCGCTCAATCCTCAACTGTCCCCAGCGGGAGAGGTAAAGCTGGACTCGCGCTTCCTCGGGGGTTCTGATGACATATTACCCGGAGGCGCCAATGGCTCAGGCTGATTTCTATTTCAATCCGTTCGATGCCGACTTTCGCGCGAATCCCTATCCGCACTTCCCCGCGCTGCTCGATGGTCCTCCGCGACAGATCAACCTCTTCATGCCGACGACGATCATCGCCCGCTACGATGACGTCGTCAGCGTCCTGCACGACCACGAACGCTTCACCGTTCGACGCCCGGAAATTCCATATCGCCAGCGTATCGATCCCTTCGGTGGCGCGCCGACGATTCTCACCGCCGATCCTCCGGTGCATTCGCGCCTGCGACGGCTGGTCAGCAAGGCTTTCACTCCGAGGCGCGTGCGCGAGCTCGAGCCGCGAATTCGAGAGATAACCACCGACCTTCTCAGCCGCGCGACGGATTCCGGGGAAATCGAAGCGATGGCTGCGCTGGCCAATCCGCTACCGGTGATTGTGATCGCAGAGATGCTCGGAGTCTCGGCCAAGGATCACGCGCAATTCAAGCAATGGTCCAACGATCTGATCAGCTCGTTCGGACAGGAGATGGCGACCGGTCCTTCTGCCGCCGGCCTCGCCGCCAAGGAAGACCTGCGCCGCTACCTGGCCGAGGCAATCAAGCAGCGCAGCGCGAGTCCCGCCGACGACCTGATCAGCGCGCTGGTCACTGCTCGCGACGAATCGGACGCACTCAGCGAAAATGAGCTGCTCGCCTTCGTGGTGTTGCTGCTGTTGGCGGGGAACGAAACCACCACCAATCTGATCGGCAACGGTTTGCTCGCGCTGTGCCGTAATCCCGAACAGCAGCAGCGTCTGCGCGAGAGCCGCGATCTGATTCCAAAAGCGATCGAGGAGATGCTTCGTTACGACCCTCCTGTCCAGATGACGGTGCGGATGCCGACGGCTGCGACCAGTGTCGGCGGGACGGAGATTCCGATGGGCAGCCTCGCTTTCATTCTGCTGGCCGCGGCCAATCGCGACCCGGCGCATTTCCCGAATCCGCAGAACTTCGACGTTGCACGCGATCCCAACGAGCACGTGTCATTTGGCGAGGGAATCCATTTCTGCCTCGGCGCGCCGCTGGCGCGATTGGAAGGCGCGATCGCAATCGAATCGATGCTGGAAAAATTTCCGCGCCTGCAACTGGCGAACCCGCAGGCCAAACTGGAGTATCGCGGCTCGATGGCGCTGCGAGGCCTGAGCGAACTTCGCCTCGCAGGCCGTTAATCCCCAAGCTTCCTGCCCGCTAGCGATTTCGCCCGAGTGTACCTTTCATCAGCCGGCGATGGCTGTTAGTACAGCCGTGATGCGGATGCCACGCCGGATTCAATTTCTCGCCCTCTGCTCGCGCGCAACGGTTATTTGGATCGTACTCGCGGTCGCGCTATTCGTCGCGCCGCGTTCTTTTGCGGACTCCGCAGCGCCCGATACCTCCGCGGTGGGCGTCCATGGAATGGTCGTGTCCGAGAGCGACGATGCAGCGCACGCCGGCGTCGAAATTCTCAAGCAAGGCGGCAACGCCGTCGACGCTGCGATTGCGACTGAGTTGGCTGTTGGCGTCACCAATCCTGCCGCGTGCGGACTCGGCGGCGGTGGCTTCATGCTCATCTATATGGCGAAGCCCCAGCACTTCTACGCGCTCGACTATCGCGAGACTGCGCCGCTGCAAGCTCGACCTGACATGTACATGCGCAACGGCAAGCCCGATGAAGACCTGGCGCGCGACGGCATTCTCGGGGTTGGAGTGCCGGGCGAGATTGCGGGCATCGACGCCGCGCTCAGGCGCTTCGGCACGATGAAGTTTCAGCAGGTCGCGGCGCCGGCCGAGAAATTGGCCGGCGATGGTTACGTCGCCAGCCCGCACCTCGCGAAAGAAATCGAGATGCTGGCGGCGAAGCTGAAGAGCGACCCGGGACTGAGCCAGGTTTTCCTCAAGCCCGACGGCTCGCCCCTTAAAGCCGGCAACACGATCGTCGCAAAGAATCTCGCTGCGACGCTGAAGAGACTGGGCAACGATCCGGCGACGAGCTTTTATCACGGCGCAGTCGCTGCTGCGCTGGTCGCGTTTGTTAAAGCGCACGGCGGGATCATCAGCGCCGCCGACCTTGCGAACTATCGTCCCGACTGGCGCAATCCGATTAGCCATCGCTATGCGGGCTACGACGTCTACGCGATGCCGCCGCCGTCGTCGGGCGGTATCGTGCTCGAGATGCTTGGCGCGCTCGACTCGGGGCATCTTGCAGGACTCGGCGTCAACTCGCCGCCGTACCTGGCGCGCCTCATCGAGGTGATGCGCCAGGGGTTCATCGATCGCGAGCGGTACGCCGACCCGGCCTTCGTCGGCCTCGAGATCCAGAAGCTGCTGAGTGACACTCACATCCTGGAATTGCGCGAGCGCGCGATGCATCCAACAAAGTCGCCACCGCCAGCTGCCGCCGCGCACGATCACGGCACCACGAACCTGCTGGTAGTGGACAAGGACGGCGACGTCGTCGCGGTGACGACCACTATCAACACCGTGTTCGGCGCCAAGATGAGCGTGCCCGAGCTCGGCATCATCCTGAACGACGAGATGGATGATTTTGCGGTCGCGCCTGGCGTGCCCAACGCGTATCACCTCGAAGGCGAGCTCGCCAATCAGGTGCGGCCGGGCAAGCGCCCGCTCTCCTCGATGACGCCGATAATAGTCACCAAAAAGGATAGGCCGGTGATGACGACTGGCGGCTCCGGCGGTCCGACTATCATCAGCGGAGTGTTGCAGGTCGCGCTCAACATTCTCACGTTCCATCTCGACGCAACCAGCGCCGTCGCGGAGCCGCGAATTCATGAGCAGGCCGCACCGGACGTCGTCCTGGTCGAAGAAGCGATGCCCGCGGCGACGCGCAGCGCGCTCGAGCAGATGGGCTACCAGCTCAAGGTCGTGCCGAATCTCGGAGCGGTCGGAGCGATTACGATCGCGCCGGCGAATCTCCATGGCGCGGCTGATCCGCGCAAGGGAGGGGGCGCGGTCGGCTATTAGCGATAGCATCGGCACGTTAGACTCAACTCCCGTGTCCGGGATCGCACGCAACGAAATATCTTCGCCGACCTTCGCCGCCCCGTCGGCGCCCGCGACTCCCAGCGCATTGGATGTAGCCGCGATCGTCGTGTTGTCGCTCGCGGTCTGCTTCTCTCATCTCGGTTCATTCGGCCTGTGGGAGCCCGACGAGGCGCGCTACGCGGAGATTGCGCGCGAGATGCTGCAGAGCGGCAACCTGCTGGTGCCGCATCTCAACTACGTTGCATACGTCGAGAAGCCGCCGCTGCTGTACTGGCTGACGACGCTATCGTTCTGGATCTTCGGCGTCTCGGAATTCGCTGCACGCGTACCGGTCGCGCTGTCCGCAACCACCGGGATACTCGCGACGTACGTCTTCGCACTGCGCGCATTCGGCCGCCGTCAAGCGATTCTCGCGGCCGCCATTCTTGCCACGACTCCGCTCTACGCGTTGATGGCGCAAGTACTCACGACCGACATGATGCTCACCGCGCTGGTGACGATCGCCACGTTCTCGCTCTACCTGCACTGGCTTGAAGGCGGGCGCTGGTGCTGGGTCGCATACGTCGCGATGGGTCTGGCAGTGATGACCAAGGGCCCCGTCGGCGCGGCACTGCCGATTCTGTCGATGCTGATCTGGCTCGCGCTAAAGGGTGAACTGCGCGGCGCGATGGCGAAATTCCGCGTGGTGCCGGGCCTCCTGCTCATGACCGTGATAACCGCGCCCTGGTTTTTGATAATGACGATACGCGAGCCGGGCTTCGCCGACTTCTACTTCGTCGGCGAGCATCTGCGTCGCGCGTTCGAGACCGACTACAGCCACAACGAAGCGTTCTACTTTTACATTCCAGTACTCGCGATTGGGCTGCTGCCATGGACACTGCTGGTGCCGTTCCTCACCTGGCGCGAGTCCGCGCACAATCCGGCGCGAAGTTTCTGCCTGATCGCGGCCAGCGTCACGATTGTCGCTTTCTCATGCGCCAGCGCGAAGCTGATTCCGTATATCCTGCCCGCGGTGCCTCCGCTCGCGGTACTGATCGCTGACGGGCTCGTCGCCTGCGCATGGCCGTCTGCCGACTCGCGCGCAGCGCGGCGGCCTCCGGATTCCCGGATACTCATCGAGAGCGGGCCGATGCTGGCGCTGTTGGGCGCCGGCGTGGTCGTCGCGGCGATCGCGGCGCCGCAATTTCGCACTCCTTATGTGATGGCGGCGCGTCCTGCGATGTACGCGATCGGCGCGATCCTGATAGTGGGCGGCGCGCTCACGACGTTGATGTTCGTGACGCGGCGCACGGCTGCAGGGCTCGGTGCGATTGTCGTGACTCTCGCGTTTGCATTGATTGCGGGCGGATGGGCGCGGCTGGAGACTGAGCCGTTGCGATCGTACGCGGCACTCAGCCGCGCGATCGCGGAGAAAGCGCCCGACGCGGACATCATCTGTTACCATCGCTACGTTCAGTCGCTGCCGTTTTACAATCGCAAGCGCGTCGTGCTGCTTGGCGGGCGCACGGAACTCGACTTCGGATCGCGACTCGACCCGCAAGCGCGCCAATGGTTAATGAACAACGACGATCAGATGTTTCGGCGATGGGAACAGCCGGGGCCTATCGTGATCGTGCTCGATGCCGGCGATCTCGCGCGAATGAAAGAGCGCTTCGGCGACTTTGACGTCATCGCAGCCGAAGGAAAGAAGTGCGCAATTATCCGACGTGAACGAATCTCGCGCCGTGAGCCAATCAGCGTCCACTGAGCAGGCCGCATCGGCGCATCCGTATCGCGCGTTTGCGATCCGTGCGGGGCTGGGCGTGGCGGTGGTCGCCGTTTTGTTGTGGCGTTACGATGCGCGTCCGGTCTTTCGCATCCTGAGCCGCGAGCGTCCCGCATACTTTGCCGCAGTCGTCGTGCTTTACCTGGCAGGGCAGGCGATGTGTGCGTATCGATGGCAGTTGCTCGCTGCACTGCTGAAGGTGCACGGCAGCTATCGCGAGTTCCTCGCGTACACGTTCATCGGGATGTTCACGAACTTGTTCGTGCCGGGTTTACTTGGAGGCGACGCGGCGCGCTCCGTATATCTCGGGCGGCGGCATGGCAGGATGGGCGAAGCGATCGCGTCAGTCGTGGCGGATCGCGCTGTGGGATTACTCGGTTTGTTCTGGCTGGCAGCGGTTGCAGCGATATTTCTGAACTTCGCGTCGATTCCATCGTCGGTGATCACGCCGACGGTCGCTGTCGGTGCGATCTCGTTCGCTGGATTTCTTGCGGCACCGCTGGTCGCGCGCTTGATTCATCTGATGCCGCGGACTCTTCGCCGTGCGGGCGGAATCGTCGAACCGTACTTGCATCAGCCAGCGGCGTTGATTCCGGCAATCGTGTTGTCGATCGTGCTGCAGATAACTCTGGCTGTGGGTCAATACATACTCGCGGCCGGACTTGGACTTGCCGCGCCGCTGTCACTGTTTATTCTTTGCGTTCCGATTGCGAACGTATTCGCGAGCCTCCCACTGACGCTCAATGGGTTGGGGATTCGCGAATCCGCCTACCTGTTGCTGTTCGGGATGGCGGGAATGCGCAAGGAGGACGCGATTGCGCTCGGACTGTTGTGGTTTGCGGCGACGATGGCCGGCGGTCTGACGGGCGCAGTCGCGTTCGTGACAACGCCGGCGCCTGCGGCGGCTCGTGAAGGATAAATCACTTTATCAAACACCTACTTGGCGGTGACGGGCTGTGAAAGCGTCGGTGGCAGGACTAGCTTGCCGGTGGCGAGATCGCTCTCGACTTTGCGCGCCCGTTCGAGGGCGGACGCGGGGATGCGCGGTTCGAGCTTCGGGTTGAAGACCACGCTTACCATGCCGTCTTGCATTCCGAATTCCAGCATTCCGGGATGAAAGGTCTTATCTTTCACTTGGGTGGCGATTTTCAGGAAGGCCAGCGGAGTCGAGGTCACGGCGCTCGCGAGGACCACGTCCGGGGCGACGTTGTTCTGGTTGGTGAACACGCCGAACGCGTAGGCGTGGCCTTGCTCGGCAGCCAGGAAGACGCCGAGGCCGGCAGCGTCAGCATTGTGGATCAGGACGTCTGCGCCCTGGCTGATTTGCGCGAGTGCTGCTTCCTTGGCCGCACCGACGTCGTCGAAATTTCCGGTATAGCTGATCAGGATGCGGCCTTTGGGCTGTGCTGAAAGAAAGCCGCGCTTGAACCCCTCGAAGAACAACTTAATAGACGGCAGTTCTATACCGCCCACGGCTCCTACCACTCCGCTTTTCGAGACGCCGGCGGCTAGCACCCCTTCCACATAGGTTGCTTGATCGACGTTGAAGGTTATGGATGCGACGTTCGCAGATGACTCGCTGCCGGAACTGACCACAAAGTAAGTGTTAGGGAAACTCCGTGCTACTTCCAGCGCGGAATCGGTGTATTCGAAGCCGTGGGCGAAGATAAGGTCGAATCCGCGCGAGGCGAAGTCGCGGAAGGCATCCTCGAAGTCGGCCGGCGACTTGGTCTGCACTAACGCGGTGTCGGCACCGAGCTTGGCCTTGATGAGTTGGAGTCCCTCGAATGCGGCCGCATTCCAGCCGGCGTCGCTCACCGGGCCGGGCGTAAGCAGCGCGACCTTGAATGCGGTGGATGCCGACGTTGCGTCGGTCGAAGGATGCGAGGTGCAAGCTGCAAGGAGACTCGCCTGTACGAGTATGAAAGCTGTGCTCAGGAGTTTCCGCACTAGCTATCCGAGATAGACGGTCCGGTCTGTTACACCAGCCTTACGAAAGGCTTGCTGGCGCTCGAAGCACTTGTTGCATTGGCCGCAGTGCTGACCGCCTTTCGGATCCATGCAGGTCAGAGTTAGCTCGAGCGGCAGATCTTTGAACTGCTTGATCAGGTCATCTTTGTGGAAGCCTCTCAGCGGTGCCTCGATGAGAACTTGATGTCCGAGTCCCATGCTCAGGGCTCGCGCGAAGCTGTCGAAGAACTCAGGGGTCGCGTCGGGGAAAGGGTTGCCGCCGAGCGATCCGATCGCGATTCGCGATACGCCATGCGTGCTGCCCCAGATGGCGGCCAACGAAATCAGCAGAATGTTGCGGCCGGGCAGGTAGGTGTTCTCGTCGGGCTCGTCTGCGGCTGGCACGCGCGCGCCTGTCACGCTCCAGTGGTCGCCGTACAGGATGGCGGTCGGGGCGGAGAGCGCGGTGGTGGGCATCACGTTGCGATTGTGGAGCGCGTCGAGGAAGGATTGCAGGCCCGCGAGTTCCATATCTTCCCATGCGAAACCGCATCGCACATAGATCGGATACACTTCGGCGTCGGCCGCCAACTTCGCGATCAAAACCGAAGAATCCAGACCGCCGCTGGCTAATACTGAAATGTTTTCCACGCCGACCTGCTCTCAGCGCAAGACCGTAGCACCATCGAAAGCAATCGGGCCACTGGACGACGGTGACTCGATCTTGTGGGCGGGTTATGCGTTAACTTGAATGTCAGCTTCACCTAATCAATCGAGAGGAAACGCGATGGCATCGCAAGGCTCTGCCTGGTACGTGGATTTTTTTCGCGGCGACTATCTGAACGTCTACGGGCACATGTTCACCGAAGAGCGTGCCGAAAAAGAGAGCGCCTTCGTTACGCGCACGCTCGACCTGCAGCCGGGCGCGTCGGTGCTCGATTTATGCTGTGGCCAGGGACGGCATTCGGTTCAATTGGCGAAGCGTGGATTTAAGGTTACGGGTCTCGATCTGAATGCGAAGTACCTGGATCTCGCGAGCAAGGCAGCCGACGCGGCGAAGGTCAAAATCGAAACTGTGGCCGCCGACATGCGTGCGATCCCGTTCGAAAACAAATTTGACGCAATCGTCAATATGTATTCCTCATTCGGTTACCTGGAGTCCGAAGCCGAGGACTTGAGAGTTCTGGAATCCGCTGTAAAGGCTCTGAAAGACGGAGGGCAGCTACTGCTGGACATGCTGAATCGCGAGTGGGCGATCGACAACTATATTCAGAACGACTGGCATACCGGCGCAGACGGGACGTTGTACGTCGAGCGACGCGACCTGGATCTCGCAACCAGCCGCATGCATGTCCATTTCGTTGTGGTCGATTCAAAGGGCGGACGCCGCGAATCGATTGGGCATATCATCCGGCTGTACACGCTGACGGAGATGAGGCGATTGCTGGAGCGCGTGGGGATGCGCGTGACGGCGGTGTTCGGGGGATTCGAGGGCGAAGATTACGGGATCGGTACGCGGCGGATGATAATTGTCGCGCAGAAGGGGTCGTGATCGGCCCAAAAATCCTTGAAAATGCGTGATTTTGTGGGCCGTTCGTAAAGTGGGCGGTATGTGAGGATTGTTTCGGGGGTATTCTTGCCTTCGGTGGGCGCGGTTTGTATAGTCGCTGACTAACCAGTCGGACAGGCTTAAGGTATTCTTAAAATATGGACGTAATGAAAACGCTTTTCCTGAATCCGCCGTCGTACGATGACTTTGACGGGGGCGCCGGTTCACGTTACCAGGCGACGCGCGAGGTTTGGTCGTTCTGGTACCCGACCTGGCTGGCGTATCCGGCCGGGATGATTCCGGGCGCGCGCCTGCTCGACGCTCCTCCCCACAATTACACGGTCGAGATGACGGTCAACGAGGCGAAGAAATACGACCTGGTCGTGATTCACACCTCGACCCCGTCGCTCAGGATGGACGCGCGCACGGCGGAAGCAATCAAGGCGGCTAATCCTAACGCGATCATCGCGATGGTCGGAGGGCATCCGACGGCACGACCCGACGAGACGCTGAAGTTGTCGGCGGCGATCGATATCGCGGCGCGCAAGGAATTCGACTACTCGATGCTCGAGGTGGCGCAGGGCCGCGATTGGAGAACGATCGGCGGGATCAGTTATCAGAAGGACGGCGGGCTGCATCACAATCCCGACCGGCCGGCGCTCACCGACGAAGAGCTCGATCAGCTGCCGTTCGTGACCGAGGTCTATGAAAAGAACCTCGACTATCTGAAATACAACAGTCCCTACTGCCAATATCCGTACGTGTCGATGTACACGGGGCGCGGATGCCCGGCGCGATGCACGTTCTGCCTGTGGCCGCAGGTCACTCAGGGGCATCGCTATCGCGTGCGGAGCCCGGAGAACGTTTACGAAGAAGTGGCGGCGATGAAGTCGAAGTTCCCGAAGATGAAGGAGCTGTTCTTCGACGACGACACGTTCACGGCGGACCCGGCGCGCGCCCGCAAGATCGCGCAGTTGCTGAAGCCGCTGGGAATCACGTGGTCGACTAACTCCCGCGCGAACGTCGATTACGAAACGCTGAAGATCATGAAGGACGGCGGGCTCAGGCTGTTCGTGGTCGGCTACGAGTCGGGCAACGCGCAGATTTTAAAGAATATCAAGAAGGGCGTCGGCATCGATCGAGCGCGCCGCTTCACCAAGGATTGCCACGAGATCGGCATCCTGATTCACGGCACTTTTATCCTGGGACTACCGGGCGAGAACAAGGAGACGATCGAGGAATCGATCCGGTTCGCGCGCGAGATGGACTGCGAGACGGTCCAGGTGTCGCTCGCGTCGCCGTACCCGGGGACGGAGCTGTTCGACTACGTGACGAAGAACGGATTCCTGGCGGTCGATCCGCTGCTCGACGAATCCGGCTATCAGAAGTGCACGATTACTTACCCCGGGCTTACCAACGAGGAGATTTACGGCGCGGTCGAGCGCTTCTATCGCAGCTTCTACTTCCGGCCGAAGTATATCTTCAAATCGGTCAAGAAGATGATGACGTCGATGGAAGAGACCAAGCGGATGCTGAACGAGGGGCGGCAATTTTTTTCGACGATGCGCCAGCGACGGCATCAGACGGCGCAGCAGCAGGCGTCGGCCTGACGGGCGAATTCGGGGCGCGAGCGGGGCGGAAAACAGGTACGGGCGCCGCACCAGGATGCTTGAGGCGGCATCTGTCGCCGCGGACCAGGATCGCGCGGCGCGAATTATCAGATGACAATCTGGATCGCTTTATCGGCTGCGGCCGTGATTGTTTCGATGTTCTACTACATCGCGGCAACGGTCGCCGCGATCAGGTTTGCCAGGCGAACGGCCTCTCCCCTGCTCCCACTTCCAAAAGTTCCGCCGCGCGTCACAGTACTGAAGCCGCTGCACGGCAGCAGCAATTCGCTCGCCGCCAACCTCGTGAGCTTTCTGGAAATCGCATATCCGCGGGTGGACTATTATTTTGGCGTCGAGAGCTACGAGGATACGGCAGCCGAAATCCCGGTCGCACTGCGCCAGCGCTACCAGTACGCGAACGTCACGCTGATCGTCGGCGAAGAGCCCAACTGCAGCAATCGCAAAATCGCGAAGCTGGTCAAGATGGCGGACCGCGCCGAGAAAGCCGATGTGTTCGTGCTGAGCGATGCCGATGTATCGGTCGAGCGCGACTACCTTAAACGGATTGTCGGCGAACTGGTCTCGGACGAGAAAATCGGAATCGTGACTTGCGCGTATCGGGCGCGGCCGGGCGGCTCGTTCGCCTCGCGGCTGGAGGCGCTCTACGTCAACACCGACTTCCTGCCGCAGATTCTGTTCGCTGAAATGATCGAGCCGATGCATTACGCGCTCGGCGCGACGATCGCGATTAAACGGAAGGTGCTCGAGGCCGCAGGCGGATTCCGCGCGGTCAAGAACATGCTCGCCGACGACTTCTACCTGGGCAACTTCACCAACACGCAGGGCTACGAGATCAAGCTGTCCGATTCGCTGGTCACGTTGACGTGCGAAGAAAAGAGTTTCGCCGAATTCTGGCATCACCAACTCCGGTGGGCTCGCACCTACCGGACCGTGCGCCCGATCAGTATCGCAACAATCCTGATGCATGGCCCGTTCTGGGCGCTGATGCTGGTAGCGGCCTCGCGGGGCAGTGCCGCCTCCCTGGCAACATTGGTGCTGGTGATCGCGGCACGGCTCGCGATGTCGGCGGCGATCGTCGGACGCGTGCTGAAGATGCCCGAGATGCTCAGCGAGTTGTGGATGGTCCCGCTCAAGGACCTGATCATGACGGGCGTCTGGTTTGCCAGCCTGCTCAGCAACAAAGTGATGTGGGCGGGTAGGCAGTTCAAGGTGATCCGCGGCGGCGTGATGCGCGAAGTGAAAGGCTGAGCGCGTGATCGCGTAGTCCCTTGCGATTCTGGCAAGTGTGCTGATGGCGCTTGGTTGGTTGATGGTGCACGATCGCGGCCGGCGCACTGCTGGCCGTATCGCGCGAGCAGTTGCCGCCGACTGCGATCACCGCGCCCGCGGTTGCCGGACTTAGAAGTTCGCCTTCGGTACCGCCAACCCTGGTACGTCGGCGCGTCCACGGAAAACCGTTCCCTTGCGATTTGGATCGTCGGTATTGTCGGCCGTCACGACGTAAAGATCGCGCAGGTCGCGGCCGCCGAAGACCAGGCTCGTCACCATCGTGGCCGGCAATTTGATTCGCTTGACCACGGTGGCGTCCTTCGAGAAATGCACCACCTCGCCGACGCGCACTGCGGCAACCCACACGCCGCCATGCGCATCGACCGCCAGCCCGTCGGGCATTCCCTCAGGCATTTTCGCAAAGATGCGCCGGTCTTTGAGGCCGCGATCGTGCGTGACGTCGTAAACCCACACCGCGCCGGTGCTGGAATCCGAATGGTATAGGTGTTTTCTGTCGGGGCTGAATCCGAGGCCGTTACTGACCTCGATGCCGTCCCACAGCTTCACCGGGCGACCGGGCGGATCGACGCGGAACAAGCTGCCGGGGATCGGCTTGTCATTGCTCAGCGGATTGAAATTGATCGTGCCGGTATAGACGCTGCCGTGATCGTCGCATGTGAGATCGTTCATGCTGATCGGCTTGCCTTCCCACGCAGCGAACAGGTCGCGGCTTTTGCCGGTCTTCTCGTCCCAATGAATCAGGGCGCGGCCGGTAAGCACGAGTCCGCCGCCCTGGTTGAAGTTCATCCCGCCAACGCCCTTGCGCTTCGGTATCAGCGTTTCGACGTTGCCTCCCGGATTGCGCCGGTAGATGCCGCCGTTGGGAATGTCGCTGAAATAGAGACGGCCGAGGTCGTCGACGCGCGGCGCCTCGAGCAGGCCATAGCCAGTCGCGAGCATCTCGAATTCCATCGATCCAATCCTCCTTCCGCCCGTTTACCACGGTTCGCGACGCGCGGCGAGGCTTACCGATGAGTGAAGTTCGTTTCTTTTGTCAGACCGTATTGGGATCGAGTGGCTCGACCGGCTGCGTCATCCGCGCCCGGTTCTGATCCTGGAGGCGCAGCCGGCGATGACACAAATAGATCAGAATCGGCTGGAGCACCCGGGTGATGAGCGCGATCGCAACCGCGCCGCCGATGACGACGATCGCCAGCGGCCGCTGCGTCTGCGCTCCGATTCGGGTTGATACCGCCGCCGGCAACAGCCCCAGGCCGTCGACCAGCGCCGTCATCATCACGGCTCGAAAACGCCGCTCGGAGCCCATGATGATCGAATCGACGAACGGATGGCCCTGCTCCCAAAGCCGGCGAATGTAGAAACTCAGCAGGATACCGTCCATCACGGCGATTCCGAAAATCGAAATGAATCCGACCGCCGCGGAGACGCTGAATGGCGTGCCCGTAATCAGCAGGCCAATGATGCCGCCGAGGCACGCAACCGGAATCTGCGCCATGATGATGAACGTGTCGATCAGCGATTGCGTGGCGCCGTAGAGGACGCCGGCGATAAGCAACAGCGCGAACGGTACGACGATCATGAGCCGTCGATTAGCGGCCTGGAGCTCGCCGTACTCGCCGGACCATTCCAGATGCACGCCTTCCGGCAGGTGTACTTCGCGCGCGATTCGATTCTTGGCGTCAACCACGGTGCTCTGCAGATCGCGGCCGCGGATCGAAAATCTGACCGGCACGTAGCGTTGCAGGGCTTCACGGTAAATGAACGAAGCGCCTTCGGCGGCTTCGATTTTGGAAACCTGGTCGAGCGGAATTTGACCGCCAGCCGGTAGGTTGACGCGGATCTGGCGCACCGCGTCGAGACTCTCGCGGTACTGCGGCTTCCATCGCACCACGAGGTCGTAGCGCTGGTCGCCTTCGAGCACCTGAGTAACGGCCTGGCCGCCGATTGCAGCCTGCACCACGGCGCCGATGTCGCCCACGTTGAGTCCATAACGCGCGCAGGCGGCGCGGTCCGGCGTGATTTGCAAATTGGGCTGACCCATCGAGCGCAACACCAGTTCGTCGACTATTCCCGGCACTCCGCCCAGCGTTTCCCTGATATCGTTGGCGATTCGTTCGTCGGTGGCCAGGTCCGGCCCGAAAACCTTGATCGCGTTTTCGCCCGCCTTCACTCCCGAGAGCGCTTCGTCGATATTGTCTTCGATATTTTGCGAGTAGCTGAAGCTGACGCCCGGGAACGTCTGGGTCAGCTTGTCGTCGATCATTTTAACCAGCTTTTCCTTATCGACTCCGGCAGGCCACTCAGTGTCGGGCTTGAGATCGACGGAGAATTCAATGCTGAAAAACCCGGTGGTCTCGGTACCGTCGTCGGGGCGGCCGAGCTGCGATACAACCGAGGTCACCTCGGGGAAGCTCTCGAAGATAGAGCGCATGTGGTTGCACAACTTGGCGGCATGTTCGAGCGAGATGGTCAGCGGCATCGTCGCATGCGCCCAGATATTTCCTTCCTCGAGCTTGGGCAGAAACTGCCCCCCCAGCAACGGAAACATCGACAGCACTCCCACCACAATTAGAACAATTATGGTCAAGGTGAGCCGTGGCCAATTCAGAACCCGTACAAACATTCCGTGGTAGAAGGACGAGATTGCCTCCCAGATGGGGTTGTGAATCGTGCGCATCCCCTTCGCAAAGAAATACGAAGACAGCACTGGCGACAGCGTGACCGCCAGCAGAATCGCGGTGCCCAACGCGAAGGCGTAGGTGTGCGACATCGGTGAAAAGATGGCGCCTTCGACGCCACGCATCGTGAACAGGGGCAGGAATGCGATCACGAAAATGATCGTCGAGAATAACATCGGGCCGCCGACTTCCTGCGCCGCGGCGAGGATTCGGAGTCGATAGCTCTCGCTCGAGCGCTCTGGCGCGGTCAGATGCCGCTCGATATTTTCCATCACGATGACAGTGGTATCGATGATGATGCCGAAGTCGACCGCGCCCAACGAAATAAGATTGGCGGGCGTGTTGGTGAAGTGCATCAGAGTGAACGCTCCGCATAGCGCAAGCGGGATGTTCACCGCGGCGATAATCGCAGCGCGCAGGTTGCCGAGGAAAAAAACCAGCACCAGGAAGACCAGCACCATCCCGATGGTCAGATTCTCGATCACCGTGCGCAGCGTGGTCTCAACCAACTTGGTGCGGTCGTAATACGGCACGACCTTGTAGCCCTTGGGCAGGATGCCGGTGGTGTTGAGTTCCTGGACCTTGTCCTCGACCCCCTTGAGCGTTTCGAGCGTGTTGCCGTACTTGCGCATCAGCACAATGCCGGTAACGACCTCGTTCTGTCTGTCCTTGCCGACAATTCCGAGTCGCGGCGCGTAGCCGATCTCGACGTCGGCGACGTTGGAAACCTTGATCGGGGTGGATTTGGTGGTGTTGAGCACGACGTTGCGGATGTCGTCGAGACTGCGGAAAAATCCAAGTCCACGGACGTCGAACGCCTGTTCACCGACGCTCATATAGTTGCCGCCGGAATTGGTGTTCGAGTTCTGGAGCGCGGAGATCAGCGTCGATAGCGGAATCTGGTAGTAGTTCAGCTTGTGCGGATCGACTTCGACCTGGAACTGTTTCGTCAATCCGCCAAAGCCCGACACGTCCTCGACGCCGGGCACCGTCCGAATCTGCTTTTCCAGAATCCAGTCTTCGACTGACTTCTCGTTGGTAATGTCATGATCGGGACTCTCGACCGTGTAGCGGTAAATTTCTCCGATGGGATTGTCGGGCGAGATTCCCGGCGTCACGCCTTGCGGCAAGGTGAGGAACGAGAGCCGATTGATGGTCTCGACGCGGTCCCAGTAATAGTCGCTGTCCCACGAAAAGTAGCAGCGGATGTCCGACAGTCCGTAGAGCGAAATCGAGCGCATCGCCTCGAGATTGCGCATTCCGCCGAGCCCGTATTCGGTCGGCACCGTGACCAGCTTTTCAACCTCTTCAGCGCTGAGGCCGTTGGGCAGCGTCAACACCTCGACCAGCGGCTGAACCGGATCAGGATAGGCCTCAATATCCAACTGCGAGAATGAAAAAACGCCGGCCAGCAGCAGCATCAGCGCGATGCCGATGACGACAATCCGCTCGCGCAAAGCCAGCGCCATCAACGATTGAATCATCGCTCAGCCAAATTCCCGTGCGGGCGGCAATACCGCCTGGTCTAGGAACTCTCTCCGTGCGCCTCATGCCAGAGCGCATTCACTTGCAGGGTCTCGCCGCCAACTACGCGGTCGCCGGCCTTGAGCCCGGAGACCACGCGCGCGTAACCGACTTTGCTCCACGACGCGATCGTAACCTTGCGATGCTCGAAGGTGCCGGGGCTGACCTCGACGAATGCGTAGTAGTTGTCAATGTCGAATACGAGAGCGTCCTGCGGGACTACCAACGCCTCGCCGGGGCGGGTGACGACTGTTACCTTCGCGAGCATCTGAGGTTTCAGCTTGCCGCCGGGATTTTTGACCACGCAGCGGATTTGGAGCGTGTGCGTGGTGGGATCGATATTCGGACTGATGCGGTCGATCACGCCGTGGAAGACTTCATCCGGAAAAGCGGTCGTCACCGCGGACAGTTCCTGGCCGACGCGGACGCGTGCGAGGTCGTCCTCGTAAATGTCACCGGTTATCCAGACGTCGTTGAGCGTGCCGAGCGAAAAGAGTACGTCGCCGGGATTAACGGCGGCGCCGCGCTGCACCTTGTTGTCCACGACGGTGCCGCTTATAGGCGCGCGCATCCAGACCGTAGGGTCGGGCGCCTTGATCGCCTGGATGTCGGCGTCCGTCATCCCGAGAAACTGCAGTTTTCGTTTGGCGGCCAGCGATAGCGCGCCGGCAAAATCCGACGAACCGCCCACTCCCGGCGCCGCGATCAACTTTGAAGACTCGTGCGCCTGGAGATACTCCGATTCCGCCGTCATGAAGTCGGGGCTGTAGAGTGCAACGATTTTTTCACCGCGCTGAACGTTGTCCCAAAGCGAGACGCGAGTTTGCTCGATTCGCCCCTGTACGCGCGAAATGATCGTCGAGGTACTGCGGTCGTCGTAAGTGATCTGCCCGGATGTTTCCAGCAGACCCGGCATCTCGATGTTTTGCACCTGGATAATCGACAGGCCCGGAATGTCGCTGGCATTGAACTGGATCGATTCGACGCCCTGCTGGCTAACTAAATGTACCGCCGGCGTAGCTTCAGGGACCGCGGCGCGGCTGGGGGTGTCGCTGTGGCATCCGCCGAGTAAAAGCGCCGCGCCAATAGCGGCCGCGGTGGTGGCGTGTGCGATAGGATTGAAAGTGCGGCGAATCATTGATGCAACGGCGCTCCGATAGCCTGCTCAAGCGAAACCTCGCCGGCCAGGAATTGATTTGCCGCCTGCAGGTAACTCACGCGCGCAGCGTAAAGACGCTGCACTGCGCTCGAGAGCGTCACGAAATCTATTTTACCACCCTGATACGCGGTCAGCGCGACTCGTAGATCCTGCAGCGCCAGCGGAATCAGCGAATCGCGATAGAGGATCGCGGTTTCGTAGGCGAACTGCGCGCTGCGAAACAACGTGGCAACCGCGGCCGCGGTCTGGATTCTTATCAGCGCCTGATCGGATCGCGCGGCCTGCAGACTCGCCTTCGCGCGCACCACGTCCTCGCTTTGTTTCATCCAGAAAAAGATCGGCAAGTTGAAACCTATGATGCCCACCCAATCGCGCTGCTGAAACCTCCCGCCAGTCGAACTTGGGGCGAAGCTCGGAACCAGGTAATCGTCGTACTGAACGCCTGCGCTGAAGTCCGGCAGGTATTCCATCTTCGCCAGGTAGAGCGCGGTGTTCGCGTTGCGCTCGGCCAGCGCCGCTTCCAGGATTTCCTGCCGGGCTGCGTAAGCGCGATCGATCAGCGCGTCGAGCGGGAAGGTGAGAGCTTCGAGCTTGAGGGTTCTATCGACCGACAACGGTTCGCCCACCGGCCGATAGAGCTGCAGGTTCAGCGCGGTCTCATCGTTCGCAACCGCAGTCAGGTACTGACGCTGCAGCTGGCGCGCCGCCGCGAGGTCGAACTCGGAACTGATCACGTCGGTCTGCGGCACCGTCGAGGCCGAGTAAGCGGTCTCGGTGACTTTTACCACCTGGTCGAGGTTCTGAACGTTCTCGGCGTTGACTTCCGTCAGCGCAGCGTCAAGCACCAACTGGAAATAGCCAGTCTCGGTCGCGGCCCGAACGTCGCGGACCGTCGCCGCGAGCATGAGATGAGCAATGTCGGCACTGCGCACGGCCTGGTCGCGCTGATAGAGCGCCTTACCGGGGAATTGAAACGTCTCGGTGAAATTGAATTCACGCAGCGCCGCGCGCCCGACCGGATTCTTGACACTGTCGCTATTGGTATAGGTGAACACGGGATCGTTCGGCGCGACCGTCTGCTTGATCGAATGGACCGTGGTGTCCCATCGGTAGCGCGCCGACTTGACCGCAGGATTTACCTCGATTGCGATCTCGACGAGTTGCGCTTCTGAAAGGGGAGCGTCCGCGGCGCGCGCGTTCGAAGCGACAAATCCGGCCATCGCGATCGCAACCATCAGAGCACCGCCGATCCTTATCGTAGGCATCCGAACTCCTCGGTCCCAAGCCGCCCCTAGCAAATACGACGCAGGCTCAGAAAGGTTCCATCTTTCTGAGCCGAATCGGTTACCTCAGCCACGCAGGCTCTGCAATCGACAATCAATTAAATAGATTTAAATCGAAGACGGAAAGCACCCACCCGCGAACGCCTCCATTGCAAATGGCAGCGACGCCGGCGCCGATCTTACAATACCTCTCAGGGTATTGTCTTATACCTGCCAGGGTATGCTATAACGAAATCGAGGCGCGCCGTCAATGGCTCATACGATCAGAGACAAGAAAAAACTCATCAATCGGGTCCGACGCATCCGCGGCCAGCTCGATGCGGTCGAAAGTGCACTCGACCGAGAACTCGATTGCACCGACATCATGCATACCCTCGCCGCGAGCAGAGGCGCACTCGACAGCCTTATGGCGCAGGTGATGGAGGGACACATCCAGCTTCACCTGGTCGATCCCGACGATCATCCGACCTCGCCCCAGGCAAGGGCCGCGCAAGATCTGATCGATGTGATCAAAACTTATTTGACGTGACCAACGATTATTGCGAAATCAGTTGCCGGCCATCTTGGGTTTCGCGGCGGCATTCTGCATCGATCGGAGGTACATCACGACCTGCCAGCGCTGCTCGGCCGGCATTTCTTCGGCGTAGGAAGGCATCGACAGGACGCCGTCGCGAATTGCGCCATAGATGTAGCCGTCGGGAAGGTCCTTGCTCGTCCCGGAGATCAGATTCTTCGGCGGTTTTGCCAGGAGGTGTGCGACGGGGCCGTTACCCTGGCCCGATTCTCCGTGGCATGGCGCGCAGTAGGTAGTGAACTCTTCTTTGCCCTTGGCGAGATTTTCCGGCGTCGGCTCGAGCGGGTTATGCATCTTGATGGTCGCCTGCTCGAGGCTCATCGGCGACTCTCCGCCATGGACCGGAATCGTATCCGCGGGAGTGACGCGAGGCGCCTCGGCGTACGGCTGAACTTCCGGCCCGCGGTACATGTCGATGCTCCATGGAAAACAAATTCCCGGCACCGGCGACGCCGCGATCGCAAGCGCAACTGCGAGCGTCAATCCCACGACGCGAATCGCCCTGGCATGCGGACCGATCACGTTTCGAAAGTCTCCCGTCGCTACTTCTTAACGACAATCACCCCGACCATACCCGCCTTCTCATGCGGAAGGCAAAAGTAGCGATAGGTGCCCGGCACCGTGAATGTGTAGCTGTAGTTGCCGCCGGGCGGGATGAAGCCTGAGTCAAACGCCGTCGCGCCTTTCGGCATCGAGGTATCTTTCGGGTTCTGGGCGTTGGCCGAACTGGTCGAGACAGAATGGACCGTCTGGCCGTTATTCACCCATTGCACGGTTTCGCCGACTTTAATCGCGACTTTTTCGGGCGTGTAGAACGGCTGACTGTCAGCCATTTTGATCACGACAGGATTGCTCGCGGCCTTGGCGGGATCGGGGAGCAACGCAAGCGCGGCGGCGGCTGCGAGAGCAGCAACAACGATTGCGATTCGGATAATTGTTCGCGAGCGCGGCCTGCGTGAAGCCGCGGCGGCGATGCGGAGATCGATTGTAGAGCTAGCCATCAGTCATCCTTTTGAAATGCCGGATTTACTCCGGGTACTAATACTTCTCGCTCGCAGGAACGCGCAAGCTTCACATAAGCAATTCTAATGCGCAGTCCCGCAAGCATCATTATATCTAAAGTGTAATGCTTCTTGGGCGGAAAGCAAGCGCATCCGCCGTCGCAGCGAATAGATAAAATCTGTAGCGGAAACAGCTACTTATGCCGCATTGGCCAAGGGCTTACTGGAAAACTCCAGCCCTCGGGCGCCAGCGTCCACTATCACTTTGGAATTATCGTGGATCTCGCCTGACAGCAATTTTCGTCCGAGCGCCGTCTCAAGCTCGCGCTGGATAAGCCGCTTCAACGGACGCGCCCCGTACGATGGATCGTAGCCGCGTTCGGCCAGGTAGTCGCGAGCCTTGTCGGTCAATTCGAGCTCGATCTTGTGTTCCTCGAGCCTCTGGCGCAGACGCACCAGCTGGACGTCGACGATCTGGCGCAGCTCGGCGAGGGTCAGCGGATGGAACACGACGACCTCATCGACGCGGTTGAGAAACTCGGGCCGGAAACTTTGCCGCAAGACCTCGAGCGCCTCCGCCTTCATCTTCTCGTAGTCCTGTCCCTTGAACCCGAGAATAATCTGGCTCGCGATATTCGAGGTCATGATCACGACCGTGTTGCGAAAATCGACGGTGCGTCCGTGGCCGTCGGTGAGCCGGCCGTCGTCCAGCAATTGCAGCAGGACGTTGAAGACGTCGGCGTGCGCTTTTTCGATCTCGTCGAACAGGATGACCGAGTACGGTTTGCGGCGCACGGCTTCGGTCAGTTGCCCACCCTCGTCGAAACCCACGTAGCCGGGGGGCGCGCCGACCAGTCGCGAGACGGTGTGCTTCTCCATGTACTCGGACATGTCGATTCGAATCATCGAGGATTCGCTGTCGAACAGGAACTCGGCGAGAGCGCGGGCGAGTTCGGTTTTGCCGACACCGGTGGGTCCGAGAAAAATAAACGATCCGATCGGACGGTTGGGATCCTTGAGGCCCGAGCGGGCGCGAATCACCGCGTCGGCAACCGCGGTTACCGCTTCGTCCTGGCCGATGACGCGTTTGTGCAGATGCTCCTCGAGATGGGCGAGCTTCTGCACCTCGCCTTCGAGCAGCCGCGAGACCGGAATCCCGGTCCATCGGGCGACCACCTCGGCGATATCGTCGTCGTCGACTTCTTCCTTGATCAGTCGCTTGCCGCCGGAGTTCTTCTTGATCAGCTGCTCTTCTTCCTCGGCGAGCTGCTTCTCGAGCGACGCGAGCTTGCCGTACTGCAGCTCGGCGACCTTGTTCAGGTCGTACTCGCGCTTGGCTTTTTCGATCGCGAGCTTGGTCTGTTCGATCTCGGCTTTGATTTTCGCGAGTTTTTCGAGTCCGCCGGTTTCGGTTTCCCACTGCGCCTGAAGGCCCGCGCGCTTTTCCTTGCTCTCGGCGAGTTCTTTCTCGAGTTTCTGCAGCCGGTCGCGTGACGCCTGATCGGACTCGCGCTTGAGTGCCTGGCGCTCGATCTCCAACTGCATCACGCGCCGATTAACCTCGTCGATCTCGACCGGCATCGATTCCTTCTCGGTGCGCAGCTTCGCCGCCGCTTCGTCGACCAAATCAATCGCCTTGTCGGGCAGATATCGATCGGTTATGTAGCGTTTCGAGAGCACCGCTGCGGCCACCAGCGCGGAATCCTTGATTCGAATTCCGTGATGGACTTCGTAGCGTTCCTTCAGCCCGCGCAGGATCGAGATAGTGTCCTCGACACTCGGCTCTTCGACCATCACAGGTTGGAAGCGGCGCTCCAGCGCAGCGTCCTTCTCGATATATTTGCGATACTCGTCAAGCGTGGTCGCACCGATGCAATGCAGTTCGCCCCGCGCCAGCATCGGCTTGAGCAGGTTCGACGCATCCATCGCGCCTTCCGCCGCGCCCGCGCCGACGACAGTGTGCAACTCGTCGATGAACAAAATTATCTCACCCTCGGCTTCCTTCACTTCCTTCAGGACGGCCTTCAGGCGTTCCTCGAACTCGCCGCGGAACTTGGCGCCCGCTATCAGCGCGCCCATGTCGAGCGCGACCAGTTTGCGATTTTTGAGGCCCTCGGGCACATCGCCCTGGACGATTCGGCGCGCAAGGCCCTCGACAATCGCGGTCTTGCCGACACCCGGCTCGCCGATCAGCACCGGGTTATTCTTGGTGCGACGCGAGAGGACCTGGATTACGCGGCGAATCTCCTCGTCGCGTCCGATTACCGGATCGATTTTGCCGGCCGCAGCCAGCGCGGTCAGGTCGCGGCCGTATTTCTCGAGCGACTGGTAGGTCGCCTCGGGATTCGACGAGGTGACGCGCTGATTGCCGCGCACCTTCTGGAGCACGGACATCAGCTTGTCGTGGGTCAGGCCTGCTTCGCGCAGGATTTTCGAAGCAGCGCCGGGCTCATCGAGCATCGCGATCAGCACGTGCTCGACCGAGACATACTCGTCCTTGAGCTTGGCCGCTTCCTTTTCCGCACGCGCGAGCACCCGGCCCAGGCGTTGAGTCGCGTAAACCTGCCCGCTGTCAGCGCCGCCGCCGGTTACTTTTGGAATTTTGGCGAGTTCCGCTTCGAGCTTGCGGGTCACCTCGTCTCGATCGACACCGGTGAGCTTGAGGATGGACGACGCCAAGCCCTCGTTGTCTTCGAGCAAGGCCGCCAGCAAATGCTCGACGTCAACGGCCTGATTGTGTGCGCTGAGTGCGGCGTTCTGCGCGCGCCCGAGCGCTTCCTGTAGTTTTTCGGTGAATCGGTTGGCGTTCATGTGACCCCCGGGTCGCCTTTTTTATAAAGCTAACCATTTTCCGGCATTGGGCAAAGCGAACCTGATGGTTTCAGCAGCGCGATCAAAAAGATGCGCCCGGCTGCGAGAATCGCAGTCGGGCGCATCGGTACTTCTTAGTAGCTGAGACGCGAGCTAGATATTCACGATCGGCGCGGCAGGCGCGCGTACCGCCCGGCGATCCGTTCGCACCCGACGCGTGGCCGCGCGCGCGGGCTCAAACGCAGGATGCAGTGCCGGTTCACGCGGAACGGCGGCGTTGGCGTTGGGCTGCGCCTGCTTCTGAGGCGCAAGCAGGATGTGGCGGCGTCCCTCGCGAATCAGCAGGCCGCGGCCGGTCATCTCGGTGAGAAGCTTGCTGACCATCGGGCGCGAGCTACCGATCATCTCGGCCAGTTCCTCCTGCGCCAGTTCAGGCAGGAGCAGAGTTCCCCGCGAATCAGGCACTCCGAAGCGTCCCGCCAATTCGCCGAGAACAATCTCAAGCCGCTTGCGCAGCGACATTCCCAGAAACGTCGCGTAGCGGTAAACCACCGACGACCACATCGAATTGATCGCTTCCGTGATCCGGAGCAGCGCTTCGGGCTCGAGACTCTTGAGCACTTCGGCAATCTGATGACGCGTGAACAGCGCGACGCAGGTGTTTGACAGCGCGGTCGCCTCGAACAGTTGCGAGCGCCCGCCGTCGGCGTCGGCAAAATCGGCGTATCCGACCAGGTCGCCTGGACCGGCGATTTCCACCAAGACCGGGTCGCTGCCCGGACGCGAGCTATGCACTTTGACCAGGCCGGTCAGGACGGCGAAGACGACGTCGGCTGGAGAACCCATCGAAAACAACTCCGCGCCCTTGGGATAGCGCACGAGCATGTGACGTTCGAGGAGAGCCGTCGCCGCGGAGCGCGGAAGTCCCATCGATGAGAGCTTTGTCAGGAGCCTTTCTTGAGCTTGAGCCGAGACCTGAAGATTCATAGATATCTCCCCATCGGCTGCACCTTATGACGGCCGGTGTGTAATTAAACCCTACAAAAAGTTAGCCGAAGCGCGCTGATAGGTCAAGGGGAAGCGGAGTGCCGGTAAAGAATTATCGACAGGGTCCGGTTCAGGCGCCAGCGATTGTCATCTCGGCTATCTTGAGCGTGGGCGCGACGGTGGACGATCGCCAGTTGAGATCGTTGCCGATCATTTCGACGCTCGCGATCATGTCCTTCAGGTTGCCCGCGATAGTGATCTCCTGAACCGGGTACGCGAGCTCGCCGTTCTCGATCCAGATTCCGCCCGCGCCGCGTGAATAGTCGCCGGTGACCATGTTCACGCCGAACCCGATGGTCTCGGTCAGGTAGAGGCCCTGCTTCACCGAGCCGATGATCTGCTCGGCGGTGTAGCTGCCGGGCTCGAGATACAGGTTGGTGGTCGAGACGCTGGGAGCCTCGCCGACGGAACGCGCGGCGTTGCCGGTGGGCGCGAGCCCGAGCTTGCGCGCGGAATAGCTGTCGAGCAGATAAGTCGCGAGCACGCCCTTGTCCAGCACGGCTTTGCGTGAGGTCGGCAGGCCCTCGCCGTCGAAGGGCTTGGACCCGAGACCGCCGGGAATCAACGCGTCGTCGACGATCGTGACCGCGGAAGCGCCAATCGTTTTGCCTAACTGCCCGACCAGGAACGACGCTCCCTTGTATAGCGCAGGCCCCGATGCGGCGCCGACAATCGATCGAATCAAGCCGGCAGCCATATCGGGATCGAAGACAACCGGCGCGTGCGTGGTCTTGATCTTACGCGCGCCCAGCCGGCGCAATGCTCGCTTCGCTGAGGTTACCCCGACCGACTCCGCATCTTCGAGTTTTCCGAAGCGCCGGTTCGAGGTGTACCAGTATCCCTGTTGCATCGCATCGCCGTCTTGCGCGATCGGCGCCACTACGAGGCTGTACGAAGTTCCCGAATACTCGCCGGAAAAACCCTGGCTGTTGGCGAACAGGACGTGGTAACGCCCGGAGCTGAATTCGGCGCCTCCTGAATTCTTGATGCGCGGGTCGAACCTCAGCGCCGCGTTCTCGCCGGTGCGCGCGATCTCGAGCGCGCGATCCGCATTCACTATTCCGCTGTCGGGATCCGCCAGCGAAAGCTCGGGCAACGATTTCGGATGCAGCTTCGGGTCGGGCAATCCCGCCCACGGATCAGCAGCCGACAGCCTCGCGAGCTCGACCGTGCTCGCGATGAAAGCGCCGAGCGAATCGCGCTCGAGCTCAGCCGTCGACGAGGTCGCGGAAGACTGTCCGCAAAACACCCGCAGTCCAAGCCGGCGCTCGCGCGAGCTTTTGAGTTTCTCGACTTCGCCCAGCCGCACGCCGGCATCCAGCGATTCCGCGCTGACGCACAAAACTTCCGCCGCGCTCGCGCCTTTGCGTTTTGCTTCGTCGAGCGCCCAGTTGGCTAGCTCGATATCTACCGTCGCCATCAGATTTTTCTCGCTGTCATTTTGAATATCATGCGCGTGTGCCGCCGACTGTGATGCCGTCGATTCGAATCGTCGGCAAACCCACGCCCACTGGCACCGATTGACCGTCCTTGCCGCAAGTGCCGACGCCCGCGTCGAGCTTGAGGTCGTTGCCAACCATCGAGACGCGAGTCAGCACGTCGGGGCCGTTGCCGATAAGCGTCGCGCCCTTGACCGGCCGTGTCACCTGGCCGTCCTCGATCAGGTAGGCCTCGCTCGCGGAAAAAACAAACTTGCCGTTGGTGATATCCACCTGCCCGCCGCCAAAGTTGACGGCGTAGAGGCCCTTGTCGACCGACTTGATGATTTCCTCGGGCGTCGATTCGCCGTTTAGCATAAAGGTGTTGGTCATTCGGGGCATCGGCGAATGCGCAAAGCTCTCGCGCCGTCCGTTGCCGGTCGGCTCCATCTTCATGAGCCGCGCGTTCATCCGATCCTGCAGATAGCCTCGCAGGATTCCCTTTTCGATCAGCACGGTGCGCGAAGTGGGCGTGCCTTCGTCGTCAACATTTAGGCTCCCGCGGCGATTCGGAATTGTGCCGTCGTCGATCACGGTGCAAAGTTCGCTCGCGACTTTCTGGCCGATTCGATCTGCGAACGCGGATGTTTTCTTGCGGTTGAAGTCGCCTTCGAGGCCGTGTCCGATCGCTTCGTGCAGCAGAATTCCCGGCCATCCCGGTCCGAGCACGACGACCATCTCGCCCGCGGGCGCGTCGACGGCGTCGAGATTGACGATCGCCTGCCGCGCCGCTTCGAGCGCGTACTCGCGCCATCGATCGTTCTCGATGAAATAATTCCACTCGACCCGCCCGCCTCCGCCGTAAGAGCCCAGCTGGCGGCCCTTGCCATCGTCGGCGATCACGGTGACGTTGAGCCGGCACAGCGGCTGCACGTCGGCGGCGACTTGTCCGTCGCTCTTGACGATCATCACGATTTTCCGCTCGCACGCGAACGACGCCATCACGTTCTTCACGCGCGGGTCGGCAGCGCGCGCGATACGATCGATCTCGTTCAGTAGCTTCGCACGCTCCTGCACGGGAACGTCGAGCGGGGTGCTGGGAAGATCGTACAGCGCATGACGCTTAACCGGCGCGCCGACCTGGACCGCAGCCGGCGCGGTGCCGCGCTGATCGGCGATCGCGCGCGCGGCCTCCGCCGCAAGGCGCATCCTGTCGACTGTGACCTCGTCGGAATACGCGTAGCCGGTGCGATCCTCGGCGCACACGCGCACGCCGACGCCGTGGCTGACGCTCTTGCTGGTGTGATTCACCATCGATTCTTCGAGCGCGAGGCCCTCGGCACTGCGGTATTCGAAGTAGAGATCGGCGTAGTCGGCCTTGCGCTCGAGCGCGCTGCCGAGGATTCGCTCGAGCGCGCCGTGGTTCATGCCGAATCGATTCAGGAAAAATTTATCGGGAGCAACAAGTTCGTTGGACATTATATTTCCACCTGTGCATCAACATTATCAAAGCGCGCACTCGCCAAGAAGGTAGCTGCTGAAAGTGGCGAGGAAAGAAAAGAAATAATAATCGCCTGCGCGGCGGGCGGCAGGGGTGACCCCTGCACCCAGGGTGAAGCGCAAAGTTGCGCGAAGCGCGCTACTTTGCCCTCCCGGGGCGGTTAAATCCGCCGCGATCGGGCTAAATACTTCATCCTCTACGCGGATTCAGAACTTACCGGGATTTGAAGTAGCGCGGCGCGCGCGCGACGGGTTACGATTTGCGGATGGCCTCGCGGGAGACACTGGTGCTGATCGATCGCCTGATGCTCGAGATGATCGCGCAGCAAGAGGGCAAAGTGCTCGCGATGGCGCGCGCGATTCATCCCGGGCTCACGCGCGAGGACATCCGCAATCCGAACGATTTTGCGGATTTGATGGCGAGCGGAGAGTGGAATTTCGAAGACGGAATCCTGTCCGGCCTCAAGAGCGCGCACATGGCGCTGCGTGCCAAGCTCCTCGAGAGCATCGAGTAGACCCCCTGGATACCTATGACGACGCCGCCGGTATCGGCCGCGATTGCGCCGTCGAGGGTCGGGCTGCATGCGGCGTGGGACAGGCTCCCTGGTTCTGCAGGATGATTGCCAGATCGGCGGAGTCGGTCAGGCCGTCCAGGTTGACGTCGGCCCAGCTTGAATACCCGGAAAGCTCCTGGAACATTTCATACTCCGCGATATCGGCGTTATTCACGACACCGTCGAGGTTAACGTCGCCGGGGCAGGCAGGCTGCGACGCCAGCAGCTGCGCGAGCTGGGCAGTCAATGCGTCGAGGTTCTTTTTCTGCTGGCGGTTGAGTGGGTTTCCGGTGGCCAACAGGTCGGAACCGGCGGTGTCGAGCTTCGGGACGGGAACGTTTTCGTTGATCCGGTAGAACTCCTTAACCGATGTGGCGAGGCACGAGTTCGAGGTCGCGTCGTAGGATTGGTAGTTATTGATCACGAGCTTGTAGCTGGCGTTGCGCATCGCGAACGCCTCGAGCGGGTAGATGTTGGTTGAAATTGTCTACGCGTGATTTGCCTGCCAAACGGCGACGTCACAGCAGAGCTGCAACCCTTCCGCTGGTATACCGACGGTGCTCGGGTCGGTCGCGCCCGGTCCCCACCAGATCCCGCTATTGTCCTCACACACGCCTTTGGTCGGAGCGATCTGCGAGCAGGTGGTGGTGTTGAATTGGCACGGACTGTTGATCTCCCCGTTGGCGTGGAGGTTCGTGCCGATCTGGGTAAAGTTCGTTTTACGGATACTCGGCTGCCCCGGCTTAAGCAGGTAGGGAAGAAGTGATTGCGCGTCGACGGTTCGCGGGACGTTCTGATGCACGTCGATACCGGCTAGCTCGCCGAACAACTGATAGAGGTCCGCGATATTGACCATCGCATTCACCTGGCGGCCGGGTTTCTTCACGGGAGGACCTGCGACGATTCCAGGACACCATACGCCGGTCTGATAAACACTGGATTTCGCCTGGCTGGTATCGAATGGCGCCTTCACCACCGTCCCCAAGCTTCCATTATCGGTGACCATAACGATCACCGTGTTAGTTTGCTGCGGACGGTAGATCAGCTGGCCATTCTGGCCGCGGCTGGCAAGCCCGGTTGCTACCAGAAGCCGCCCTACTTCGCTGTCGAGCGCCTCTTCCATCTGGTTCGTGATGACTCTTTGGTCGAGCGAGTTGGAGCAATCCAGATTGCTGGTGTCCGCTTCGCTCGAAGGCAGCAATTGAATTGGCGGTTGCATGACGGGAGTGTGGGCAGTCGCAAAAGCCAGGCTCACCATCCACGGCTGACTCGTAGGCTGTTGATTGATCCAGTCAATCGCAGCGTCCACCGGATCGGTGCCGCGATAAGTCCGCGCTCGAAGGTCGGTCGATGGCACCTGCTCGATTGAGCCGTCCTCATTGTTTATCGTGAGCGGCGAAACATAATGCCCACTGAGTGTAGCGAAGTTAATGTAGTCGGGAGTCGGATTGACGCACGGCTGGTTTGGATCGAAGATACCGCCGGCGTCGCGGCATACACGACCCGGAGCCTCAGCACCCGATTTACTCGTTACCGCGCAAGTATTGTTACCGCTGTAGCAAGCGCCCGAATCCGCGCCGCCGTGGTTTGCATCGCGGACGAAACCGCATGACCAGGTTCCGGGCGGAGACACGCCGCCGGCAGTTTCGTCGATCGACGAGGGATCGCCGGTGGCGTCCAGCCAGCCGTAGAAGTAGTCAAAGCCAAACGCCCGTACCATGCCGTAGCCGTAGGGATTGTTGCTCTGAATTCCCATGTGGAACTTGCCGAATAGCGCGCTCTTGTAACCGCGTTGCCGAAGTAAGTTGGGAGCAGTTACCTCGTTCGGGTTGACCATGAAGTTCGCGAGATCGTTATTACCCAGCGCGGTGTAGACGTGAGTGCGCAACGGGTAGCGGCCGGTGAAAAGCGCCGCACGACCATTCGAACAAGCGGGCATCGCCCACAGATTATGGAATTTGATTCCAGCGGCCGCGATCGCGCCTATGTTCGGCATCGCCGCGGGAGTTGCGCCGCCGTATCCGAACAGGCTCCACTGGTCGATGCCAATATCGTCCATTACGATCAACAGGATATTGGGCAATGGCGTCTGCGCGGCACTTACCGGGCCGCAAACGAGTGCGGATCCGACCAGCGCAACCAACGACGCGAGCGTAACCATAGTCCTCTGCCTGAACGGCAGTGACGAATCCATAGGCGCCCTGTGCCTCCCCTTTGCGAACGTGGGCGTCCTACTCGGCCGTACTATTTAAGCTACTTCATGCGGCGAAATAGGTCCGTGCGCCTATTGCAGCAGGTGGACAGAAACCAGTCTACAAGTTGAATCAGCCAATCAGCCCGCGGCGGCCGCTGCTCGACGCGGACGCTCGGTGCTCGCGCCCTCTTTCTTAGCCGTGGAACGCTTGCGCGGCTTCTTGGATTTGCTCTGCTCTTCCTGTCCGGTGAACTCGATCACCGACATCATCGTCGCGTCGCCGCGGCGATGACCGAACTTGATCACGCGCGTATAGCCGCCATTGCGATCCTTGAAGCGCGGCGCAATCTCGTCGAACAGCTTCTTTACCGCCTCATGCGACTGCAAGGCCGCGAACGCGCGCCGGCGCGCCGCGAGATCGTTCTGCTTGCCGAGCGTGACCATCCGATCCGCGATACGGCGCAGCTCCTTGGCC
Source organism: uncultured delta proteobacterium (assembly GCA_963850125.1). Taxonomy (GTDB): domain Bacteria; phylum Desulfobacterota; class Binatia; order Binatales; family Binataceae; genus Binatus. Next base: position 478,682 of record CAWKKB010000013.1, read on the forward strand.
TTGGGATCGGTCGTCTGGATTCGCTCGTGACGAATCAGCGCGAGCACCATGTTTTTGAACAGCGCTTTGCGATGCGCCGAGGTGCGATTGAGCTTGCGGCCCGAATTGAGATGACGCATCAGCTACACTCCAAACCTGACAGAAACGATCCAAACCGACTCGCGGCGGATTTTATGCCGACTCGCGGCGTTCTTGCTCTTCCCACATGCGGTCGAGCTCGCCGCGCGGCGGCAGATTCTCGAGCCGCATGCCGAGCGAGAGGCCCATGTCGGCGAGGACTTCCTTGATTTCGTTAAGGGACTTGCGTCCGAAGTTTTTGATTTTGAGCATGTCCTGCTCGGTGCGTTGCACCAACTCGCCGATATACTTGATGTCGGCGTTTTGCAGGCCGTTGAACGCGCGCACCGAAATCGGCAGGCCTTCGACCGGTCGATAGAGCAGCTCGCTCATCGTGGGACGAGCCTCGCCGCCCTCGACTGCGCCGGCGGGCACTTCGGCTTCTTCTTCGACGCCCGCGAAAATCGTCATCTGATCGCGCATCACTCGCGCTGCGTAAGTGAGCGCCTCGCGCGGGTTGATCGAGCCGTCGGTCCAGATTTCGAGCGCGAGCCGATCGTAGTCGGTGCGCTGGCCGACGCGCGCGTTGGTAACGGTGAAATTAACTTTGCGAATCGGCGAAAAGATCGCGTCGAGGCGAATCGTGCCGATTGCTTCCTCGTCTTCAGTGCGCTCGCCGGGGACATAGCCGCGGCCGCGTTTGATTACGAGTTCCATATCGAGTTCGGCGCCCTTGTCGAGCGACGCGATATGCTTGTCGGGAGTCAGGATTTCGAGGCTGGGTCCGCCGGTGATATCGCGCGCGGTGACCTGCGCCTCGCCCTTGACCTTCAGGGTCGCGGTAATCTGCTCGCCCTCGTGCAGGCGCAGGCGGATTTCCTTGAGGTTGAGGACGATGTCGGTCACGTCCTCCTTGACCCCGGCCAGGGTCGAGAATTCGTGCAGGACATTTTTTATCCTGACTGCCGTAATCGCGTAGCCGGGCAGCGTGGACAGCAGGATGCGCCGCAGCGCGTTGCCAACGGTGATTCCGTAGCCGCGTTCGAGCGGTTCCGCGGAAAATTTGCCGTAGGAAGGAGTGACTTCCTTCTCGTCGAACTCGACAGTCTTGGGTTTGATCAGATCTCGCCAGTCATTCTGCATAGTCTATGCTCTTTTTTCCGATGGATTTCCCGCGCCCACACAGGTCCACCACGGACCGGGACGCCGAATCGGTAGCCTCCGCCCTATCTTGAGTAATGCTCGACGATCAGCTTCTCGCTGATCGGCATCGTCAGTTCAGCGCGCGCCGGCAGCGACCGGAGCGAGCCGCGGAATTGTTCGCGCTCGAGTGCCATCCACGGCGGCACGCCGCGACGCTGCGCCATCTCGATTGCCTCGACGATCACCTTCTTGGTGCGGCTCGCCTCGGCCACGCTTATAACACTGCCAACCTCGACCAGGGTCGAGGGAATCGTAACTTTCTTGCCGTTAACCTGGATGTGCCCGTGACGAACGACCTGCCGCGCTTGCGCAAGCGAGCTCGCAAAGCCGAGACGATAGACCACGTTGTCGAGGCGCCGCTCGAGCAGCACGAGCAGGTTCTCGCCGGTGATTCCGTCCATCCGCTCCGCCATCGCGAAGTATTCGGAGAACTGCCGCTCCATCATCCCGTAGATGCGCTTGACCTTCTGCTTCTCGCGCAATCGAATCGCAAATTCTGAAAAACGCGTGCGCGCCTGACCGTGTGCGCCGGGCGGATAATTGCGCCGCTCGATCGCGCACTTATCGCTGTAGCATCGCTCTCCCTTGAGGAAGAGTTTCAGTCCTTCGCGCCGACATAGCCGGCATACCGGACCAAGGTTCCTAGCCATCGTAGATTACGCCTTCTCTTTTCAGTGAATCAGCTTGCGTGCTGACTATCGGATGAAAATTTCCTTAGTTGTTTGCGTTGTCAGACTCGACGCCGCTTTGGCGGACGGCATCCGTTGTGCGGAATCGGGGTGACGTCCTTGATCGAGATGACGCCGAGTCCGGCCGCTTGCAGTGCGCGCACCGCGGACTCGCGTCCGCCGCCGGGACCTTTAACGTGAACCACCACCGCGCGCATTCCGACTTCCGAGCATTTGCGCGCACAAGCCTCCGCCGCCATCTGGGCCGCGTACGGAGTGCCTTTGCGCGAGCCCTTGAAGCCGACCGATCCAGCGCTAGACCACGCGATGACGGTGCCCTGCTGGTCGGTGATCGTGACGATCGTGTTGTTGAAGGTCGCATGCACATGCGCGACGCCTTCGGGCACGTTGCGGCGTACCTTCTTGCGACGCGGCGCAGGGGCAGGTGCTCCAGCGGCTCCGCCGGCAGCGGGTGTCGCAGCAGCAGCCTTCTTCTCGGGGGCTTCTTTGGTCTCTTTTACTTCGTCAGCCATCTGTTTCTTTTTTCAGTGAATCAGCTTGCCTGCTGATAATCGGCCACAATTTCCTTAGTTGTTCGCGTTTTGTGCGTTAGCCTTTTGGCGGCGCCTGCTTCTTGCCCGCGACGACTTTGCGCGGACCTTTGCGCGTGCGCGCGTTGGTGTGCGTGCGCTGGCCGCGCACCGGAAGTCCGCGACGATGCCGGATACCGCGGTAGCATCCGAGATCCATCAGGCGCTTGATCGATTGCTGAAAGTCGCGGCGGAGGTCGCCTTCGACTTCGTAGTCGGTGTCGATCACCTGGCGGATATGGACCTGCTGGTCGGCGGATAGATCGTCGGTCTTGACTGCCGGATCGACTTTCGCGGCGGCGAGAATCTTCAGCGCGCTCGGCCGGCCTATTCCGTAGATATAGGTCAGCGCGATATCCATCCGCTTGTTTTTCGGGAGTTCGACTCCAGCTATGCGTGCCATCGCTAAACCTTCCTAGCCCTGGCGCTGCTTATGGCGCGGGTTGGAGCACAGGATGCGCACGACGCCTTCGCGGCGCACCACTTTGCAGTTCTTACAAATTTTCTTAACAGAAGCTCGGACCTTCATTTCTTTTTTCAGTCTCTATTCGAGAGGCGCGCTAGCGCATCCGGTATGTGATTCGGCCGCGGGTCAGGTCGTACGGCGACAGTTCTACCGTGACCTTGTCGCCCGCCAGAATCTTGATGTAATGCATCCTCATCTTGCCCGAGATATGGGCCAACACCTTGTGCCCGTTGTCGAGCGTCACTCTGAACACTGCATTGGGGAGGGCTTCCTGAACCGTCCCTTGTACTTCGATCGCGTCGCCTTTAGACATTTTCCAGTTCGCTTAAAATTTCGGGTCCGTTGGAGGTGATTGCGATGGAATGCTCGAAGTGGGCAGATAGTTTACCGTCCGCCGTCACCGCAGTCCAGCCATCGGAAAGTATCTCCAAATCGGGGCTACCCTCGTTAACCATCGGCTCTATAGCCAGCGCCATGCCCTCGCGCAGCCGCGGATTAGGCATCCCAGGGCGAAAATAATTCGGCACCTGAGGATCTTCGTGGAGCCGCCGGCCGATTCCATGTCCGGCAAAATCGGTCACCACCGAAAACCCGGCCCTTTCGACCGTATCCTGCACCGCGCGCGCGATATCGCTGATGCGATTGCCCGCGCGAGCCTGCGCGATCCCGGCGTATAGGGAGTCGCGGGTCACATTCAGCAGCCTGGTCACGCGCTCGGGCACCGGGCCGACCGCGACGGTACGGGCGGAATCGCCGTAGAAGCCCTGGTAGACGACGCCGAAGTCCAGCCCGACGATATCGCCGGCTTTCAACTTGCGGCTCGACGGGATGCCGTGAACGATTTCGTTGTTAATCGATACGCAAAGGCATTTTGGATAAACGACGTCGCCGGGCTTGTAACCCTTGAAGGCGGGCTTCGCGCCTTTTTTGTAAGTCAGATCTTCCGCCAGCTTATCGAGCTCCTCGGTCGTAATTCCCGGACGAACCGCGGCTGCGAGCGCCTCTAGGATCTCGGCGACAATCTGGCTCGCATGACGCATCACGGCGATTTCGGCCGGAGTTTTAATAGTAATCATGATCCTGCACTTCCGCCGCCCGCTTCGTCCTTGGGCGGTACCACTATCCCGTCGAGCGAGGCCAGGATTCGCTTCTCGACTTCGTCGGGCCGGCCCTCTCCGTCAACCTGCGCGAGCAATCCCTGCCGCCCGTAGTAATCGAGCAGGGGCCGCGTGGTCGCATCGTAGACCTTGATCCGCTCGCGCACGGTATCTTCGGCGTCATCGTCGCGCTGATAGAGTTCGCCGCCGCATTTATCGCAGATGCCGGGTTTGGCGGGCGGCTCGAACACCACGTGATACATCGCCGCGCAATTCCTGCAGGTGCGCCGTCCCGAAATTCGCTTCACGACTTCTTCATCGGGCAGCGTTACCGCGACAACTTTGTCGAGTTTCAGTCCGGCGCGATCGAGCCGCGACGCCAGCGCCTCGGCTTGCGAGACGTTGCGCGGGAACCCATCGAGGATGAACCCGCCACGGGCGTCTTTTTTTCGAAACCGCTCCGAGATAAGCTTCAACACGAATTCGTCTGGCACCAACTGCCCGCGATCCATATAGCTGGCCGCCTCACGTCCGAGCTCCGAGTCCTCGCGCACGACCGCGCGCAGCAAGTCTCCGCTGGCAATTTGCGGGATGCCCCACAGCGCGGAGAGTGCCTGCGCTTGGGTACCCTTGCCCGCACCCGGCGGGCCCAGCAGCACAAGACGCACCTGCTAGGCACCCCTCTTGGTCTTGACGCGCCCGCGGCGCATGAAGCCTTCGTAGTTGCGAGTCAGCAGATGGGTTTCGATTTGCGCGACCGTGTCGATTGCGACGCCGACGACGATCAGCAGTGCGGTGCCGCCGAAGAAAAACGGCACGTTGAAGCGCGCTATCAGGATTGTGGGCAACACGCAGACGGCGCTCACATAAACCGCGCCGCCTAGCGTGATTCGCGACAGCACGCGATCGATATAGTCGGCGGTGGGACGGCCGGGCCGGATTCCCGGGATGAAGCCGCCGTACTTTTTCAGATTGTCGGCGACGTCGACCGGGTTAAAGGTGACCGACGTGTAGAAATAACAGAAGAAGAAAATCAACGCGACGTAAACGACGTCGTAGTAGAAGCCGCCGGGAGTCAGGTAGCTCGCGTACGGCTTCAGAAAAGGAACGAAGGTCGCGAGCGTCGCCGGGAACACCAGCAACGCGGACGCGAAAATCGGCGGAATGACGCCCGAGGTGTTTATCTTCAACGGCAGATGCGAACTCTGGCCGCCGTACACGCGGCGTCCGACCACCCGGCGCGCGTACTGAATCGGGATACGCCGCTGGGCGGTCTCGATATAGACGATACCGTAGATGACGGCGGCTGCGACCGCGAGGATGAAGATGAGCAGGAAGATGCTCATTTCGCCCTCGCGCACGAACTGCGCCGTCGTGCTGAGCGCGCTCGGCAGGCGCGCGACGATGCCGGCCATGATGATCAGCGAGATGCCATTGCCGATTCCGCGCTCGGTAATCTGCTCGCCGATCCACATCAGGAACATAGTGCCGGCGGTGAGTGTGATCACCGTCATCACGACGAAGCCCACGCCTGGGTTGTAAACGATACTGCCGCCGCCGGGCGCGGGCGCCTTTTCGAGCGCGATGGCAAACATCGTGCCCTGGAACAGCGCCAGCAGCACGGTGCCGTAGCGGGTGTACTGGGTTATCTTGCGGCGGCCCGCCTCGCCTTCTTTATAGAGTTCGTCGAGATAAGGTGATGCGATTTTCAGCAGGTCGAGAACGATGGCGACCGAGATGTACGGCATGATGCCGAGCGCGAGGACGGAGAAGTGCTCGAGCGCGCCGCCCGAAAACAGATTAACCCATCCGAACAGCGTGCCGCTGGTCTGTTCGAATAGCTGCGCGAGCGCCTGGCCATCTATGCCGGGGGTCGGGACGGCGACGCCGAGGCGGAACACCGCCAGCATCGCGGCCGTGAACACGAGGCGTCGGCGCAACTCCGGGATGCGCGAGGCGTTTGAAAACCCGTCAAGCATCTAGCTTTCGGAAGGCTTTACCAACTCCGCGAAGCCGCCTACGGCGGCGATTTTATTTAGCGCACTTTTCGAGAACGCGTCGGCGCGCACCTTAATCTTACTCTTCAAGTCGCCGTCACCTAAAACCTTAACCTTGCGACCGGCCGGAATCAGTCCCCGTGCGACCAGCGCAGCCGCGTCGATGGTGACGTCGTCGCCGAAGTCGCCGAGCCGCGACAGGTTCACAATCGCGAATTCGTCGCGACGCGCCTGGTTCTTAAGCGTGCGACGAAATCCCTGCTTGGGCAAGCGCCGCTGCAGGGGCATCTGGCCGCCTTCGTAGCTCGGCGGAGTATTACCGTGGGAACGCGCGCCGAGTCCCTTATGCCCGCGGCCGGCAGTCTTGCCGTGGCCGGAGCCGATTCCACGTCCGACGCGGCGCTTGCGATGAGTCGAGCCGGGAGACGGTTTTAGATCTTTCAAATCCATGACGGCAACTAATCCTTGAGCTCGACTACCAGATGCTTCAGGCGCTTGACCATCTCTTCGACCGCGGCACTGCGCTTGAGCTCGCGCACGCTGCCGACTTTGCCCAAGCCGAGGCCTTTGACCGTCTCACGCACGCGCCGGTTGGTGCTGATCGGACTGCCGACGAGCTTGACGCGAATTTTATCGGACGTTGTGTTCTCAGCCACGTTAAACCTCGATTACGCGGCGGCTTCGGGCTGATTCGGGGTGCGTCCGCGGAGCCGATTGATGTCTTGCGTGCTGCGCAATTCGGCGAGCGCTTCGAGTGTCGCCTTCACCAGGTTGTGAGGATTCGACGAACCGAGCCGCTTGGTCAGGATGTTGCGGATTCCCGCCAGCTCGACCACCGCGCGCACACCGCCCGCCGCAATAACCCCAGTGCCCTCGGCCGCGGGCCGCAACACTACGCGTCCGGCGCCGAAACGTCCAACCACCTCGTGCGGAATCGTACCGTCCTGAATCGGCACGCGCACCAGGCTTTTCTTGGCGCGATCGACGCCCTTGCGAATCGCCTCGGGCACTTCGTTGGCCTTGCCGAGTCCGAACCCGACCAGCCCGTTGTGATCGCCGGCGACCACCAGCGCGCTGAAGCTGAAGCGGCGTCCGCCCTTGACGACTTTCGCGACGCGGTTGATATGCACGACCTTCTCTTTGATTTCGAGGCCTTGCGGATCGATTCGCTGTGCGACGGTGCCTTCTCTGAGTGTTCGTTGCCTGCCGTTCAAAATTTTAACCCCGCTTCGCGCGCCGCATCGGCCAGCGCCTTGACGCGGCCGTGATAGAGAAATCCGTTTCGGTCGAACACGACGCTCGATATCCCGCTCTGGAGGCATCGCTCGGCGATCGCCTTGCCCACCGCTTTCGCGGCCGCAAGGTTGCGCTTGCTCTTGAGTTCGTCGCGCAGGCCAGCCGTTTCGGTGGAAGCGGCCGCGAGCGTGCGTCCGCTCTCGTCGGAAATAACCTGGACGTAAATGTGATGCAGCGAGCGGAAGACCGAGAGGCGCGGGCGACGGTCGTTGCCGACCGCCTTGCGCCGCACCCGGCCCTGGCGCAGCTTGCGTTTTTCCGATCGTTCTACAGCCATAGTCGCAACTAACCTTTTATGCCCAATCCTTACGCCGCCGTCGATCCAGCCGCGGCCTTACCGGCTTTGCGGCGAATCGTCTCGTTCGCATACTTGATTCCTTTGCCCTTGTACGGCTCCGGCGGCCGGAGCTCGCGAATCTGCGCCGCGACCGTTCCGAGCAATTGCCGGTCGGCGCTCTCGAGCGTGACGGTCACCTGCTTCTCGACTTTCGCGGTGACGCCCGGCGGCAACTGATACACAATCGGATGCGAATAGCCGAGCGTCAAATTCACCTGCTGGCCCTTGGCTTCCGCGCGGTAGCCGACGCCGTTAATCTCGAGCACTCGGGTGAAGCCTTTGCCCACGCCTTCGACCATATTGGCAACCAGCTTGCGCATGAGACCGTGAATCGAGCGCTCTTCACTGGTGTCGCCGGGCCGCTTGACGATGATTTCCGAGTCCTTGATCTCGACGGTGAAGCCGGGATGAAGCCTGAGCTCGAGCTTGCCCTTGGGCCCTTCGACTTTGAGCGTGCCGCCGGCGACCGACGCTTTGACGCTCTTGTCGAGATGAATCGGTAGTCTTCCTATGCGCGACATCGATGTTTACCAAACCCTGCAGAGAATTTCGCCGCCCACTTTTCGCCGCCGCGCCTCGCGACCGGTCATCACGCCGAGCGGGGTCGATACTATCTGCACGCCCATCGCGCCGCGCACCTTGCCGATTTCCGCGGCGCCCGCATAGCGCCGATTACTCGGCTTGCTGATGCGATCGATTCCTCGGATGACGGACTCGCGAGTCGGCGAGTAGCGCAGCTTGAGCGCCAGCATTTTCTGCGGCACTTCGCCGCCGACTTCGACCCCGGCCAGGAATCCCTCGGCCATCAGCACGCGGCAAATCGCCTCGCGCAGCCGCGAATGCGGCACGGTGAGTTCGTTGTACCGCGCGCGCATCGCGTTGCGGATTCGGGTAAGCAGTTCTGCAATCGGATCGGTCTGCGACATGATTCGTCTCTTTTACCAGCTCGCCTTGATCACGCCCGGCAACTTGCCGTCGAGTGCGTTCTTGCGCAGGCATAGCCTGCACATCTTGAAACGCCGATAGTACGCGCGCGCGCGGCCGCATAGCGGGCAGCGGTTGTATTGGCGCACTTTGAATTTTTGTTTGCGAGTCGCCTTGACCCGCAGGCACGTTTTCGCCATCTGCTGTTCCTATGCTCCCTGCTCCGGCGTGGGCGGCGGTGTTGCCGCGGCCGCGACCGCGGCCCTGGCGGCGGCATGCGCCTGCGCAACTGCTGCCGCTTTGGCGGCGTCCGCTTCGCGCTCGGCCGCACCGCGCATCGGCATCCCGAGCGCGCGCAGGAGCGTCAGCCCCTCGAAGTCGCTGCGCGCCGTGGTCGTGATCGAAATCGTCAAACCCTTCACCTTCTCGACCTTGTCGAGATTGAGTTCAGGGAAGATCGTATGTTCCTTCAGCCCGAGCGAGTAATTGCCGCGGCCGTCGAAAGCCTTGTCGCTGACGCCGCGGAAATCGCGCACGCGCGGCAGCGAGATATTGACCAGCCGGTCGAAAAACTCCCACATCTTTTCGCGCCGCAACGTGACCATCACGCCAATCGGCATCCCCTGGCGCAGTTTGAAGTTCGATATCGCCTTGCGCGCGCGGGTCAGCACCGGCTTCTGCCCGGCTATCACCTTGAGCTCCTCGAGCGCGGAGTCGAGAATCTTGACGTTGTCGCGGGCTTCCTGCAAAGCCATGTTGATCGTTATCTTCTCGAGCCGCGGCACCCGCATCTTGTTGTCGATTTTGAGCTCGCGCATCAGGGCCGGCGCGATTTCATTCTCGAAGCGAACGCGCAGGCGCGCCGGCAGCTTGGGCTCGGGCGGCAGCGGCGCAGCGGCAGCAGCCTTGGCCTCTTCGGCCGCCTGCTTCTGCTGAGCCTGTCGCGCCTTGCCCTCGCGCTTGGCCTTGGCCGCCTGGTCGGACTTGGCGGTCTGCTCGGCCTTGGCAGCCTGATCGGCTTTGTCCGGCTTTTCCTTTTTGTCGGCCATCGATCTTACCTGCTACTAATCGTTACCTATCACTTCGCTGCATCGGCGGCACACGCGGCTCTTCGAACCGTCGTCGTTAGCCTTAACCCCAACCCGGACCGGAGCATTGCAGCGATCGCAAAAAATCATCACGTTCGAGATTGCGATCGGCGCTTCTTTCTCGACGATTCCGCCGGGGCTCTGCGCACCGCGCGGCTTGCTGTGACGCTTGACGATGTTGAGCCGCTCGATCACGACGCGTCCGGCCTCGGGCAGCACCCGCATCACCTTGCCGGTCTTGCCGCGGTCGCGCCCGGTGACCACCATCACGGTGTCATTCTTCTTAATCTTGTACTTCGCCGACGCCATCACAGCACCTCGGGCGCGAGCGAGATTATTTTCAAAAACTTTTTCGCGCGCAGCTCGCGAGCCACCGGCCCGAAGATGCGGGTGCCGACCGGCTCGTGATCCTTGTCGAGCAGCACGGCCGAGTTGCCGTCGAAGCGGATGTAACTGCCGTCGTCGCGGCTGATTTCTTTCGCCGTGCGCACGATCACCGCGCGCGAGACGTCGCCCTTTTTGACCTTGGCGTTGGGAATCGCTTCCTTCACTGCGACCACGATCACGTCTCCGACCGACGCGTACCGGCGCTTGGAGCCGCCGAGCACCTTGATGCACATGACCTTGCGGGCACCCGAGTTATCGGCGACATCCAGAACCGTTTGTACCTGTACCATCGCGCGCCCTTAACCCGCGGCCTTTTTGAGCACGCGGCTCACACGCCAGCGCTTGTTCTTCGAGAGCGGACGCGACTCGATAATCTGCACCCGATCGCCCTCTTTGCATTCACCGCGCTCGTCATGCGCCATGAACTTGGTGCTCCGGCGCTCGCGCTTGCCGTACAACTCGTGCTCGACCATGCGATCGACCTTGACCAGCACGGTCTTGGTCATCTTGGCGGAGACCACCGTTCCCTCGCGCCGTTTAATTCGCTGCCGCATTAACCTGCCTTCTTCCCGGTTGCATTCTCGCGCTGCGCCTTCTCGCTGAGCAGAGTCAAAATCCGCGCCAGCTCGCGGCGCGCGCGCCGATAGCCGGCGTGATTGTCGAGCTGATTGGTGCGCAGCTTCAGGCGCAGGCGGAAAATTTCCTCGCGCGCCTCACGCTCCTTGACCTGCAAATCCTGCGCGGTCATCTGCCTTAGTTCGTCAAGCTCCAAGGCCACCCTCCTCGCGCTGGATCATGATTGTCTTAATAGGAAGCTTATGCGCCGCGAGCCGCATCGCTTCTTTCGCCGTCGCGTAGTCGACCCCTTCCATCTCGAACAGGATCCGGCCCGGCCGGACGCACGCGACCCATCCTTCGGGCGAGCCCTTGCCCTTGCCCATGCGGGTTTCAGCCGGCTTGCGGGTGAAGGGCTTGTCGGGGAAGACGCGAATCCAGACGCGGCCGCCGCGCTTGATATGGCGCGTGAGCGCGATACGGGCGGCTTCCAGAGCGCGCGTGTCGATTCGGCAAGTCTCGAGCGACTTGAGCCCGTAGTCGCCGAACGCGAGCGTGAGTCCGCGCGATTCGGCGCCCCGGACGCGGCCCTTCATCATCTTGCGCCACTTAACTTTTTTTGGTGCGAGCATTTTACTTCGTCAATTCGCCTGCACGGGCGTTCCTGCACGTTTCGCGTCCGCGTCCTTGCGAGTCAGAACTTCGCCGCGGAAAATCCATACCTTGACGCCTATCTGGCCGTAGGTCGTGCGCGCCTCCGCAAATCCGTAGGCAACGTCTGCACGGAGAGTCTGCAGCGGCACGCGTCCCTCGCGATACCATTCCTGGCGCGCGATTTCCGCACCGCCGAGGCGTCCCGCGACATGGACTTTCACGCCCTGCGCGCCCATCCGCATCGCACGCGTGACCGCTTCCTTCATCGCGCGGCGAAACGCCACGCGGCGCTCGAGCTGCAGCGCGATATTTTCCGCAACCAGCTGCGGGTCGAGGTCGGGGCGGCGCACCTCGTGAATATTGATAAAGGAGTCGCGCCCCTTCATCAGCTTCTGGATATCGAGCTTGAGCTTGTCGATTTCCGCGCCCTTCTTTCCGATCACGATTCCGGGACGCGCCGTATAAATATTTATCTTGGCCTTGTTGGCCATTCGCTCGATTTCAATTCGCGAGATACCGGCGTGATAGAGTCGCTTCTTGATGAAATCGCGCAGCTTCAAATCTTCGTGCAGCAGCTTGGCGTAGTCGTGGCTCGCGTACCATCGTGAGTCCCAGCTCTCGATTACGCCGAGACGAAAACCGCGCGGATGTACTTTCTGTCCCATAGGAACCCTCAGGACGCCCGCTCGTCCACGATTACCGTGAGATGGCTGGTGCGTTTATGGATCGGCGTCGCATGCATATGTGCGCGCGTGAGCGATCGCTTCCAGGTCGGCCCGGTATCGGCGGTCGCGCGTTTTACGAACAGCTTGTCCTCGTCGACGTTCTGCTGATCGCGGGCGTTGGCAATCGCGGCGAGCAGCGTCTTCGAGACGAAGCGCGCCGCCTTCTTGGGCGTGAACTCGAGAATCGAGAGTGCCTGATCGACCTTCTTGTCGACGATTAATTCGCACACGAGCTTCAGCTTGCGTGGCGAAATTCTGATGAAGCGGGTTCGCGATACGGATTCCATGACTCTTACTACTTCCCCGCTTATGCCTTGGCCGCGGCCGGAGCGGCAGGCGCGGCGGGGATAGACGCCGCCTTTACTTCGCCCTTGCGATCGCCGGCGTGACCGTGAAAGGTCCGGGTCGGCGCGAATTCGCCGAGCTTGTGACCGACCATGTTCTCGGTGCAGTACACCGGGATGAACTTGTGGCCGTTGTGGACGGCAAACGTCAGCGCGATCATGTCCGGCGTGATCATCGAGCGCCGCGACCAGGTTTTGATAATTCGCTTGTCGCCCGAGGCCGTCGCGGTGGCGACTTTCTTCAGCAGATGCCCGTCGACGAACGGACCTTTTTTTAGTGACCTGGCCATAACTCTCTAATGCTTGCCTTTCGGCCGGCGGCTGACGATCAGATTGTCCGACGGCTGTTTCTTGCGCGTCTTGTATCCCTTGGCGGGCTGGCCCCACGGCGACTGGGGATGGTTTCCTTTCGACTTGCCTTCGCCACCGCCATGCGGATGGTCGACCGGGTTCATCGCAACCCCGCGCACGTGGCCGCGCTTCCCGAGCCATCGCGAGCGCCCGGCCTTGCCGATCGAAATATTTTCATGGTCGAGATTGCCGACCTGGCCGATAGTGGCGCGGCAATCCGCCTGCACCATCCGCTGCTCGCCCGAGGGCAGCTTCAGCAGCGCCATCTTGCCCTCTTTCGCCATCAACTGCGCCTGCACACCCGCGCCGCGCGCGAGCTTCGCACCTGCGCCCGGCTTCATTTCGATCGCATGAACGACGGTGCCAAGGGGGATGTTCTTGAGCATCAGGGCGTTGCCCGGCTTGATGTCGGCGTTCTCGCCCGACTCGACCTTGGCGCCAACCTTGAGCCCGTCGGGCGCGAGGATGTAGGTCTTCACGCCGTCGGCATAATGCAGCAGCGCGATATTGGCCGAGCGATTCGGATCGTACTCGAGCGCGGCGACCACGGCCGGAATCCCGTCGCGATTGCGCTTGAAATCGATCAGGCGAAGACGGCGCTTATGCCCGCCGCCGCGATGACGCGAGGTCATACGGCCGCGATTGTTGCGTCCGCCCGTGCGCTTGACCGGGACCAGCAGGCTTTTCTCCGGCTCCTTCTTGGTGAGCTCGGAGAAATCCGCAATCTGCATGAAGCGCTGCCCAGGCGTGCGCGGATTAAGTTGAATCACAGCCATTTTTTCAGCATCTCTTCCGTTCTAGCCGCGAACCATCTTCTCAGTATCGCGCGCAGGCACGGTACCTTAGAGCCCTTCGAAGAACTCGATCTTGTCGCCTTCCTTCAGAGTTACGTACGCCTTTTTCCAATCGGACTGGCGGCCCTTGATTGCGCCCTTGCGCCGTTCCTTGCCCATGAAGTTCGAGGTGCGAACTTTCACCACAGTCACTTTGAACAGATGCTCGACCGCCTCGCGAATCTTGTCTTTGCTCGCGCCGGGACGCACCCGAAACAGCACCTGGCCGGCCTTTTCGCTGGCCATGGTGCCCTTTTCGGTGATGATGGGCGCGAGTATCAGGCTTTCGGGACTGCTCATTTCGCTTCCCTTTCCCGGCCGAATC
>CAWKKB010000014.1:0-434955 GCA_963850125.1 uncultured delta proteobacterium
CACGTATCTTTTTCATCGCATCGATCAACGGCTCGACGGCAGACCTACGCTCATCATCCTCGATGAAGCATGGATCATGCTGACCAACAGCGCCTTTGGCGCGAAGGTCGAGGAGTGGCTGCGCACTCTACGCAAGAAAAACGCCGCCGTCGTGCTAGCGACCCAAAGTCTCGCCGAGATCGCCAATTCACCTCATCGCGACGTGATTCTGGAGTCGTGTCCGACCAGGCTTTATCTGCCCAACGCGGAAGCGAAAAATGCATCGAGCCGCGAGAATGTACCGGCGGTTCGGGCTCTCCGATCGGCAGATCGATATCGTCGCCGATGCAACGCCCAAGCGGCACTACTACTACGTTTCGCCGCTCGGACGGCGGCTCTTTCAGTTCTCGCTCGGTGCTGCGGCGCTGGCGTTTATAGGAGCCGGCTCGAAAGATGACGTGCTGTCCGCGCGGCGAATGATCGAGCAGTTCGGCGACCGTTGGACTGCGGAATGGCTTCGCATTCGCGGTTTGCCGGATTGGGCGGAGTACCTCGAGAACCTCTACCCAAAAACCGATCCACCTGTCGTAACGCTGATGGGAGCGAACGGGAACTCGTTCCATGTGAACGGGAAGCTCAATCAGAGGGAGATACGTCAATGAATTGCAGAAAACGCTCTCTACAATTCCTCGCGATTGTGGCCGCGTTGATTTGTCTGCTCGCAAAGCCAGCGCCAGCGCACGCCCAGTTCGGAGGCGGTACTCAGATCGTCTTCGACCCACAGATGTTCGCCCGTCAGCTGCAGCAGCTTCAGCAGGAGACCGCCACCGTCACTAACCTGGCTCAGCAGCTTCAGTACGCGATCAAAAATACGACCGGCGGTGGCGCGGGAGTCTGGCAATCCAACCAGAATCTGCTCACGAACCTCGGAAATCTGATCAACGAGCAGGAAGGGCTTTCGTACACCTTTCAGGGACTGACACAGGAGTTTCAGCAACTCTATCCGGGGTTCAACGCGGCCTCGACCGCTGGAGTTCAGAGTCCGCAGGCAACCGTCGGCATGACGCTGAACACTCTAAACGGGGCGCTCGCTTCGGCCCAGGCTCAGGCCCAGAACTTCCAGGCGGAGCAGGCGTCGCTGCAAACCCTTGAGCTCAAGAACCAAACGGCGATAGGAAATCTGCAGGCGGTTCAGGTCAGCAACGAAATCGCGCTCGCGCAGGTGCAGCAGCTTCAGATGCTTCGCCAACTCGTGATGGCCCAGATGAATTCCCAGAACGTCGCGGCTGCGAATCAGGTCAACAGTCAGGTGCAAGGAAATCTGGCGGCGCAAGCGATCTTATCCGCTCAAGCGCCGGCAGGTTATCCGGACTGGTTGCATGCAGGGTCAGGATCGGCGCCGCCTCAACCTTGACAATTGATGCGAGCAGTTAAGCCATGAACAAAGGCAGAAACCCTATCGTCTTGGTTTTCGCGATCATCGGAGTGTGCGCCGTCGTGTACGGCATCTGGCACTTCTATCAAGGGAAAACCGCTGAGGACCAAGCGCGCTCAGTTCTCTCGGCACCTGCGCCTTCTGGATATCCCGACCTGTTACACGCGACGCCTGGAGCGCCACCACCGCAGCCATAAAAGGAGATTTACAATGAGCGGCTTCGACGCGATTGCCGGGCAATACTACACCGCAGGCCTGAAATACAGCGCAGCCATCCAACCGTACGCTCTCAAGTTGTTCTTCGCGCTCCTTCTGATCGAAATCCTCGTTACCTGGATTCAATTTGTTGCCGAGGGACAACTCGACGCACCTCACTTCCTCGGCCGTCTCTTAAAACATGTTCTCAGTGGCGGCTTCGTTTACCTGATGATCGTCAATGCGTTCACGTGGATGAATCTTGTACTCAAGAGCTTCTCCACAATTGGAGCTTCTCTCACCGGACTTCCCGCCCTCAGTCCGCAAAGCGTCATCATCATCGGCGCCAGCATGGCCGAGACAATATTCAACTCGCCCGCTACTTCGAGCACTCTCTCAAATTTGGAACTTGCGATCGTACAGAGTGTGGCAGCGTTCTTTGTTCTCCTATCTTTCGTAATTGCTGCGGCAATATTGCTGCTGACATTAATCGAGACTTATCTAGTCGTCGGCGGTGGAATCATTCTGCTCGGGTTTGGCGCAAACCGCTTCACGGCGCCCGCAGCAGAAGGCTACTTCGGCTACGTCATCAAAGTCGGCGTCCGACTTCTCTTCTTTTATTTGGTTCTGGCTCTTGGCGTGATGTTGGCAAACGATTGGAACACCGCGCTGGTGGCCGCCTGCAAACCTACCCCCATGTTCCTGCCGTGGTTCAGCACTTACGGATCTCCTCCATCGCCGGTTGTTCCGATGGTCTGCGCCAACACCGTACCAGCCGCCGTGATGCTTGATGTCGTCGCGAAATCAATCGTCTTTGCGATTGTAACCATAGCCGTGCCACACATCGCGGCCAGCATCGCGGGCGGGACCGCGGGCCTCGCGCTGAGCCACGCGTTTGAAGCCGCTTACATTGCCCAAACTGTCGTTCGACCGATCACCAGTGCGCTTCAGACCGGATTAACCAAGGTCGCGCAGCTTGGGACCGCTGCTGCAGGCGGCAACAGCGACGCAACCGGTTGGGTCAACGCGATGGACTTCGGCCGACAGACCCAGCGGCTGGGCAATCTCGGCACGGACGGCGGACAGCGTGTGCCTGCCCCGAAAGACGTTCGCGGCACGTCGACTATGCCGTCGCGTGCTCCAAATACAACGCCCATGAATCCAGGCACTGCGCGTTACGGAAACGCCAACACCAGCACCACGGCGATGACTAAATCGACCAGCAGGATCTGAACTGAGAATTTCTCCGGTCGCGAGGGCGGGCGGAAGCAATATTCATGAGCGGGTCAACTACACAATCGGTCGTTCGCAAGCAGCTATGCGCGATGGGCTGCGACCTATTCGAAATTGGAGTTCTCCGGATGGACGGCCGGATGTTGCTCCGAAGCGGCTGGAGCACCGATCAGATTCACGCCGCTCTCGCGTGGCTCAGACTGGAGAATGCGCGGGGTGCACAAATATTCGTCCGGCCACACGGCGCTCATGCGTTGAGTCTGGTCGACGATCTCAGCGCTGAAACGATCCCGCGAATGACGGACGGCCGATTTCAGCCAGCCGCCATTATAGAGACTTCGCCAGACAACTTTCAGGTGTGGCTAAACCACGGACGGATACTCTTCGATCGCACTTTTAGCACCCATGCCGCGAAAGAGCTGGCGCGCCGCTTCGGAGGTGATCCCTCCAGCGCCGATTGGCGCCACTTCGGCCGACTCGCGGGCTTCACGAATCAGAAGCCGAAGAGGCGTCTGAAGAGCGGTTTTCCACCATTCGTTCGACTGCATGAATGCGAGGGGCGCACTTACACCGCAGCGCGCGAATTTCTCGAGGACGTGAAATCGCTCGTTCACAAGGCCAGCGCGGAGAGCTCGACGCGGAGAGTGAGTGGGGCCAGCTCGAACGACAACTCAGTGCGATCTCTCTCCGATTTTCACGCGGACCCTCGGTACAGCGGCGACCTACATCGCGCCGACATGGCGTGGGCTTTACACGCAGCGAGTCGAGGCCTTCAGGAACAACTAATCAGAGACGAAATACTGCATGCTCGCGATCTCTCAAAGAAAGGCGGATCTGAGCGCCAACTCAATTACGCGCGACGGACTGCGATCAAGGCGGTCAGCACAGTCGAGCCGCTCCACTGAGCGCGCTGCTCCGCTATGGACGGCACGGCGGAAACACATCGCCGCACGGCGCAGGAGCGCCTGCCGTTCCCGCTTCGCTGCGCTTTATGTGGTGCGCCGTCGCTCCATTGCAAGCGCGCCAGATACCGTGAGGTGCGTCAAGCATTGCGGTTAGAATGCCCGGCCGAGATAGCAAGCTGCGGTTGGATGGCTAATGAAAAACCAGCCGGTAATCCTACCTGCTGAGTTCGTCGAGCAGCGCCTTGGCGTCCTTCAGGACGGCGGTGTCGAAGCCCTCGGTGAACCAACCATAGACACGTGCGAGCGTCACGCGCGCCTCGTCTAGACGGCCTTGCGACTTGAACAGCCGCGCGACGTGCGTGGTCCAATGAGTTCATCCAATTTATTTGCTTGAGTACGCGCAACGGTAATTGAGTCCAAAAAACAAGATTCGGCTTCACTCGAAGCTTGTTGCTTCAATAGAAGGTCCCCCTTGATGCGCATCAGCCATGGGCGACTCGCCCTCCGCTCACGATTCTGCGTGAGAGCTTGGTCAATCAAAGAGAGGCCCTCCTGCAGTCCATCAGTCATACCGAGGGCGTCGGCCAATTTTACCCGTACCAGCCGCTGTCGACGGGAAGTTCCCCAAGTTTTGCTGCATCGCGATTCCTTCACGAATACGGGCGATACCTTCTTCCAGTTGACCGAACTGTGCGTGCACCCAGCCTTGATTCATAACTGCGTCTCCCAGAAGGAAATCGAAACCATGTTTGCCGCAAACTTCGATTGCCTCGTCTAATAGATCAGCCGCACGACGAAAGTCTCCGCGATCCAAGAGACACGATCTCCAAGAAAGCAAACTCCAGGCAACCGTAAACGGATGGGATAACTCATGTGCCATTCTCAGGCCCTAAAGAGCCTTCTTCATAGCTAGATCTAGATAGCCCAACTGGTTAAGGACCAAGGCCAAACGAATGAGAGCTGTTGGTCCTGGATCCTGAACCCAGCCGTAGTGACCTGCTCGTTGAGGATCGTAGAGATCTAAGCTTTGCTCGAGGTGTTCGCGCGCAAACACATATTCACCTCGCCCAGTGAGCGCGAATCCCATCGCATAATGTGCCCACAAGCGAAAGCTCCGTGTGTCATGGCGCTCTCCCAAGCGCAACATCTCGTAGGCGAGTTCTATTGCGATTCCTAGCTGTCCGCGATTGAAATAAACGGAGCCGCGTTGGAACGCATGACCGCAGAGTGGGAAGGACTGGGCAAGGATGTGAACGGCTGGGGCGTGACAACGGTTGGTGGCCGTTACGGAACCGACTATCTACAGCGCGGCGCGTGGGCCGCACGAGGTTGGCCTTCGCAACTACCCAACGTGTCGGTGTATCCGACGACCTACGTTGACGATAGCGGGCAGAAACTTAGTGGCGCAAACAAATACGCTCTTACCTTTCCAAAGGGACAGACACCGCCGGTCAATCCCCTGGCCTTCTGGTCTATCACCATGTATGAGGCCACGCGGTCGGGGTTGTGGTTCTACCCCAACTCGCTGAACAAGCTGACGGTGAGCCCGCGTGATAAGCTCAAGTACAACGATGATGGATCTCTGACGCTCTACTTCCAGCACGAGTCGCCGGGAAAGAACAAGCAGGCCAACTGGTTGCCTGCACCAGAGGGACCTTTTGCGCTAACGCTGCGTTTGTACTGGCCCGAACACGGGAGCCTCCTTCGATACTCGACGGAAGCTGGAAACCTCCAGGAGTCGAAGTGGCTCATCGAGGGTACTGAGTGCCGAACGGTGAACGATGCCTCAAAATAATAGCGGCTCCCGCCTAAATGGCGGGCGCGGACTCCGTGCAGGTCTGGACCGGATTCCCAAGTAAGACGTATTGAACCTCCCTTCGTCCTGATTCGTGATGTGATGATGCTCATAGCCATTGATTGATTCTCGCCGGCATCGCGTTTTTCAACACCCTGCTCTAGGAGGATGAGTTATGTCCCACGGCGGACGAAGCTCTCAAACAGGTCTATAGCCGTTCCAAGTCCATCCTCAGAGCGGATGCGCCTGCCTATGTCAGAAGCGCGTTGCCGCATGGCAGTGTCTGACGCCGCCTGACGAATGGCGTTTGCCAAAAGATCAGCGGTAAGTTCTCTGAATGGAATTGCACGAGGCCCGACACCGAGCGCCTCAATCCTCCTTGCCCAATTTGGCTGGTCTGCAACAAATGGCGTGACTATCGAAGGGACTCCTGCGCGAAGCCCGGCCCCCGTTGTGCCCGCGCCTCCATGATGGACGACTGCAGTCATGCGCGGGAAAAGCCAACTATGCGGAACGCTCTGAATACCGAAAGCATATTCCGGCAACTTGCGTTCCTCTCCGATTCCCGCCCAGCCGGAAAGCAAGATGCCACGCTGATGTGACAACTCCAACGCTTTCAGTATCAACTTGAGCGTGTCCTCGGCGCTGCCGCTCGGCATGCTGCCGAAGCCCACGTAGACGGGAGGAGGTCCGCTCTCCAAGTAGGCGATTAGGTCAGCCGGAGGCGTCCAGCCTGGCGGCGGATCAGAAAACCAGAATCCCGTGACGTGAATGCGGTCGGGCCAATCCGAGGGACGAGGAATCACGGTAGGGCTGTAGGCGTAATAGAGCGGCGTTCTTTCCAGTTGCAGGGCAGGAGGGCCCCAGAATGGCAATCGTGCGAGGTCGAGCAGTTCATTGCGCATCTTGTTGTCAAAGTTCCGCGCCACCTGCCAGACGAATTGCTCTGTGATTCGCCAAAGCAATGAATCGATCGTCCTGCCGCGATTCTTGCTTCCACCGATGAGAAAGCTGGGGAAGGAACGCGTCCTTGTAAGCGGCATGAACATCGCGGCTGCGGAGGGGACGCCGAGTTTCTCCGCGATACTGTAAAAAGGAATCCAGCTGCTCTTGTAGATGATGGCCTCTGCACCCTCGACAGCGCGCAGGGCATCTGTGTCAAGCCGATCAAAGAAAGCGTTTCTTTGTTTTGAGTCCGAGGCCTGTTTTATGAGCATTTTGAGCATGTTCCCCGACCCAATCGCCGTCGCTACCTCTTCGCTCCTCAACAATGACTTGTATGGGTTCCCGAGCGGAGCGAACTCAATCTCGTATGAGGCCGCTAGGGTGGCGAAGTCTGGACGCGCTGCAAGGTTGACGGTGTGCCCTTGCTGTTTTAACCGCACTGCGAGCGAGACGAAGGGTTGAGTATCGCCCATAGCCCCGATAGTCAGCAGCGATATTTTCAATTTCCGCCCCACCGTTCGCGGAGTTCTCTCGTTACACCGCCGCGATCGTCATGCCGGCGCCGGCTGTCGCGGCGATGCCTAAAGTCACGCCGAACCCGATGACGCTCCCATCGATCTCCTTGGCAGACAGCCATCACTTAGGATGCTGATGCATCGCGGCTACCCTGTCAGGCATTTCTGTGCCGAGCTAACGTGCGTGGCCCCCATACGATTGTGACGATTGCAGCCACAACAGTCATGATCAAGCCGGTGACACGCGGGTGGTAATGTGAACCGTGGATCGGAAACAGTTGCCAGCTGACGTTGATCGTGGTGTGGAAGAGGGCCGCGCCGAAGACGCTTTTGCCGGCGTTGTTGTAGAGCCAAACTATCAGAACCCGCATTGTTACCGTGCCCAGACACCACCAAGCGATCCACGCCGGCGATCTATGCGCCTGCAGCAGCGGTACGATGTGCCACGCCGCCCATACCAGTCCCAACAGAATGCCGGCCTGAAGAGCGCCCCATCGATCCTGCATCGGATCAAGGACGTATCCCGACCAGCCAAGTTCTTCTCCCAACGCGGCGATAAAGAACGCAATGAACATTGCCAGCACTTCCAGAACCGGGAATTGCGGCGTGGGAAGCTGCACACCCATTAGGCGCATCAGTCCATAGGACAAGATCATCACGCTGGGCATCAGCAGAAGGATGGGTGCGTACCGAACCTCCGCTCTAATTCGCTTGTAGTCAAAAGATCGCTCAAGCAGCGCTAGATACCGTGGAGTCCGTCAAGCATTGGTGGCCGCTATAATTGGTGATGAACGCCGATCTCGTGGGAGTGTCAATGCCTATTGAATTTTGACCCGTCTTCGCAGGTGGTCTGGAGTGAACCCCTAAAACTGGACAGCCAAGCAGGTACGTATTGGACCGGGCGGTGGGCTTATCGGAGGATAGGCCATGGCTCGGCATCGGAGTTTCAGTTCAGATTTCAAGCGTCAACTTGCCAAAGAATTTCTCGACGGCCGGGCGGGTCTGGATGAGCTAGCGCACCGGCATAGTCTCTCGCGCAATCTGATTCGGCTTTGGATCCGCAAGTACGAGGCAGGCGAGTTCACCGCGGTGTACATCGCCCAGTACGAGCGCAAGATCGCTGAGCTCGAGCGCAAAGTCGGCCAGCTGACGATGGAAGTCGATCTGCTGAAAAAGAGGGGCGCAGTTGGGACGCCAGCCCAACAAACGGAGCTACTCCATCGTGAGCGGCCCGAAGCCGTCTCCGTCGCGCGGGGATGCCGAATCATGAAGATGCCGCGTTCGACTTACTATTACCGCAGCCGCCGCAGGGCGGAAGAGAAAAGGTTCTGCGCGACCGCGTTGAGGCGCTGTGTGTCGAGTTCCCACGCGACGGCTACAGCCGCATCACTCGTCAGCTTCACGCCGAGGGCACGATCATCAATCACAAGGCGGTTGCACGCCTGATGCGCCAACATGGGCTTCAGGTGCGACCTTGCGCAAGTTCGTGCGCACCACGGACAGCAACCACGACGGTCCGATCTTCCCCAACCTTACCCGTGGCTTCCGCCCAAGCGGCCCCAATCAGCTCTAGGTCGGCGATATCACGTACATTCGCATCGCGGCCGGCTTCGTCTACCTGGCAGTGATTCTGGACGCCTGGTCGCGCCGGGTGATTGGCTATGCCCTCGGTCGGCAGATCGATACGCGGCTTGCCTCGGCGGCGCTGCGAGCCGCGATCGAGACCCAACAGCCACCTCGCGGCTGCATCCATCATTCCGATCGTGGTGCGCACTACGCTGCGGAGCCTTATCGCCGGAGTCTCGCCGAGCATGGCTTGATTGGTTCAATGAGCCGCCCCGGCAATCCCTACGACAACAGCCAAGCCGAGAGTTTCATGAAGACGATGACGTGCGAAGAGGTCTACCTCAGCGACTATCGGACTCACGCTGACGTGATCGCGAGGCTTCCACGCTTCATCAACGAGGTGTACAACACCCGCAGACCGCACTCGGCGCTCGGTTATCTTTCGCCCGCGCGCTTCGAGGAACTACACGTCCACACCCAGGTCCAATCTCCCGCCTAAGGACTGTCCAACCCATGGGGTTCCACCCCAGTCGCCGAAATACAACTGACCCTCCTTGGGTACTCCTGACTAGTGGGAGCGCGAGGATGACCGTCCCCCTCGCCGCTGCGTTTAATCCTTGGCGGAATCATATTGGTCAAATGGCTTGACCGCCGGAGCCCGTCGATCCAAATTGCTCAGGAAATTCTCGAGGACTTCCGAGTGCGAAGTTCCCATAGAATCAGTGGGATCCTTTGGTCAAGGTCAGGTAAAAATCGTTCGGTAAGGAGCTTTATGAACGTTCGTCGGAAGGTCCCGAAGCTGTCTGGCGCTTTCGCCGCCGTCATGTTTCTGGCTTTGAGTTTTCACGCAAACGCTCAGACACCAGCGCTTGCATCGTGGAACGACGGACCAGCGAAACAGGCGATCGTTTCTTTCGTCAAAGAAGTTACAGACAAGTCCGGTAGCAAATTCGTCGAACCCCAGGATCGCATCGCCACCTTCGATCAGGATGGCACCCTTTGGGTCGAACATCCCCTCTATACTCAGGCCACTTTTGCACTGACTCGTGTGCACGAATTGGCTCCCCAGCATCCGGAGTGGAAACAACGTGAGCCGTTCATGGCCGTTCTGGCGAACGAGCGTGCTGCGATGGCCAATTTCTCGGAATCCGATTGGGAAGCCATCCTCGCCGCAACGCACGCCGGGATGACCACTGAAGCATTCCAGGCGCTGGTGAAGCAGTGGTTGGCAACAGCGAAGGATCCCAGATTTCATCAGCCTTACACGGACCTCGTCTACCAGCCGATGCTCGAGGTCATGGATTACCTGCGGGCCAATGGATTCAAGACCTACATAGTCACTGGCGGCGGCCAGGAGTTCGTGCGGGTATACAGCCAAAATGTCTATGGCGTACCGCCCGAGCAAGTCGTGGGCTCGAGCATCATGACCAAGTACGAGTACCAAGACGGCAAACCGGTACTGATGCGGGAGCCGAAAGTGTTCTTCATCGACGACAACGCCGGCAAGCCCATCGGGATCAACCTGTTCATCGTCAAGCGGCCGTACGCCGCATTTGGCAACTCGCCGGGCGACAAGCAGATGCTTGAGTGGACCCAGGCCGGCGACGGCGCACGCTTGATGATGTTGGTCTTGCACGATGATCCCGTCCGCGAGTACGCATACGGTCCCGCCAGTGGCCTACCGGACACCAAAGTCGGTACCTTCACGCAGGCGCTGTACGATGAGGCCAAGTCCAGGGGCTGGAACGTGATCAGCATGAAGAATGACTGGAAGCGAATTTTCACTTTTGACAAATGAAGGCGATTTGAGACGTGCACGGACAGGTTTTCACCCATCTCTAATAGTCGGAGGGTTGCATGAATAGATACGCGAAGGTCGCCTTAATCATCATCTGCCTGACATCGTTGCTGGGCTATGCGGGAGCAGCCAGGGCACAACAAAGTCAAGTCACTGCCATAGACATTGCGCTGGAGCCGGATGCCACGATGGTGCATCACGCTGAAGCCGTGAACGCTCGCCTGCGCTCGGTTTTCCCGAAGGGCTTTGCGCTCGACGCCGCGCATCATCCCCACATCTCGATGTTGCAGCGTTTCGTCCGCACCCCGGACCTCGACAAGATTTACGCCGCCGCCGACAAAGTTTTCACCAGCTACAACGTTACCAGTTTTAAGCTGAAGGCCTACAAATATTACTATCTTACCTCACCGTTGCTGCCGGGCGTGGGCTTGTCGGGCATTGTCGTGGAGACCACTCCCGAGTTGGTCAAGCTGCAAAAGGATTTGATTGACGCCGTGGCCCCTTACACGGTGCCAACCGGAACCGCGGCCGCATTCGTCACCACTCCAACTGCCCCCGATATCAATGAGGCGACGATTCACTACATCGAGGTATATGTGCCGGAGCATTCCGGCGAGCATTTAGAGCTCCACGTTACCACCGGGCTTGCGTCGGTAGATTACTTGAAAAAGATGGTCGCCGAACCGTTTGAGGATTTCACCTTCTCGCCGTCAGGAGCATCGGTTTTTCATCTTGGCAACTACGGAACGGCTGCGGCAAAACTCAAGGAATTGAACGTAAAGTGAGGCTTCTCTCCGGCTACATGGACGATCAGAGATAGTAACCGCTAAGGAGGACTCGCAGTGAACAATCGCAGCCGTATCGCTTTCAGCATCTCGCTGGCAATCATACTGAGTTTGGTAATCGGCGCGTCTGCTAAAGCGGCTGACAAGCCCAACATCGTGCTAATCGTCTCGGACGACTTTGGATACGGCGACGCTGGGGTATATGGAGGAGGGCCCGGACGAGGTATGCCAACGCCTAATCTCGACCGGCTTGCAGACGAGGGTATGACATTCTTCTCTTTCTACGCGCAGCCTAGCTGCACACCAGGTAGGGCTGCT
Organism: uncultured delta proteobacterium; assembly: GCA_963850125.1. Taxonomy (GTDB): domain Bacteria; phylum Desulfobacterota; class Binatia; order Binatales; family Binataceae; genus Binatus. The sequence goes on from CAWKKB010000014.1 coordinate 11,470, forward strand.
ATCCAGACCGGTCGCTTCCCATCCCGCAGCGGGATGACAACGGTTGCGTTTCAGGGCCAAGGCGGCGGGTTGCCTAAGGCCGAGTGGACACTAGGTTCGGTACTAAAGCAGGCAGGCTATCAGACTTACTTTACCGGCAAGTGGCACTTGGGCGAGTCTGACTATGCTCTTCCCAACGCTCACGGATACGACAAGATGAAGTACATGTTCATCTATCACCTCAACGCCTATACCTATGCTGATCCGAACTGGTTTCCTGACATGTCGCCGGAGCTGCGTGCGCTGTTTCAAAAGGTGACAAAAGGATCGCTGTCGGGCAATGCCGGGGAGACACCGCACGAGGACTTCAAGGTCAACGGAGAGTACGTGAACACCCCCGACAAAGGAATCGTTGGTATCCCGTTCCTTGATGAATATGTTGAGAAAGCTGGGTTGGAGTTCCTGGACGAGGCAGCAAAATCGCCCGATAAGCCGTTCTTCCTAAACATCAACTTTATGAAGGTGCACCAACCAAACATGCCGCACCCGGACTTCATCCACAAGTCGTTATCGAAGAGCAAATATGCAGATTCTGTAGTCGAGGCGGACACGCGAATCGGGCACGTGATCGACAAAATTCGGCAGCTAGGTCTTGAGAAAAACACTCTGGTGTTTTGGACGACGGACAACGGCGCTTGGCAAGACGTATACCCTGACGCAGGCTACACGCCGTTTCGGGGAACGAAGGGCACCGACCGAGAAGGTGGCAACCGGGTTCCTGCGATCGCTTGGTGGCCTGGGAAGATCAAGGCGGGGTCGCGAAATTACGACATCCTCGGGGGCCTTGACTTCATGGCTACGTTCGCGGCGCTTGCGGGCGAGAAGTTGCCGGACAAAGACCTCGAAGGCCAGCCAATGGTGTTCGACAGCTACGACATGTCGCCGGTGCTTTTCGGTAGCGGCAAGTGCGCCCGTAATAGTTGGGACTATTTCACTGAGGACGAGCTTTTGCCAGGCGCGGTGCGGATCGGCAACTACAAGATGGTTTTCAATCTCCGCGGAGATGATGGCGCGCAGACAGGAGGGCTCGCCGTAGATTCCAACCTTGGTTGGAAGGGCGCCGAAAAATACGTCGCTACCGTTCCGCAAATCTTTGACCTATGGCAAGATCCGCAGGAACGGTACGACATCTTCATGAACAACTTCACCGAGCGCACCTGGATGGCGGTGCCCATGCAGGAAGAGTTGAAGAAAGTGATGGCGTCCTTCGTTAAGTACCCTCCACGCAAACTTCAGAGTCTTGGGTATACCGGCCCAATTACGATCAGCACCTACCAGCGCTTCAAATGGCTGCGCGATCAACTGGAAAAAGAAGGAGTCAATCTCGCATTGCCTACCGGCAATTGAGCATATTTTCTGTAATCGATTCGCCGCAGTGTCCAAGCTGCTTCAACTGGTATGCTTGAGCGGAACGTCGAAACGACCAACGACTCGTTTGAAGTGGGCCGAACATCTCATTTGTGATGATTTGGGGACGTAAGAAGTAAGAGGCTCATGGGTCTGGTGGGGCACCGGCGAAGTACGTGAGGCGGCGGCGCGGTTGATTGAGACGCTGTCGCCACGACAAGAGCGCGCGGCATTCCTGCTCAATCAAGGTCTTCGACATAAGCCTCGACGAGCGGAAGCGCTCGTCACATCGGTCGGTGCGGCGAAGAAGGAATTGGACGTAAAGTGAGCATCGCGTCTTCACGAGGGCACCCTGAACAAAGAACAGCGTACGGGGAAACCAACCCGGAAAGTAGGCGCTACGATGACCACCGGTGGTTTTGTTGAATAGGCGCGTGCTCTGAGGGGTCAGGCAGAGACCTCTTGGACTCCGCTGCGCGGTTGAGAAAGACGGAGAGGGATTTGTCTGCGTCAATTTCCGCCTCCGGCCGAGAAGAAGGCCATCAATATAAACTCTACTGAGGTGTAAGGCTCCGTCAACCACTAAGTTTCGCACATGATGAGAAAGCTCAGTCTACCTGCCTAGACCGCGACCGGCCGCTCGCTCCAGGTTTTTAGGGGTCATCTCGGGAAACCTGTAGATACTGATGAGCTTGCTAAGCTGCTTAGAGAACTTGGTACATGCTGAGTAAGGCCAAGGCCCCTCCGAAGCTCATCTATAAGCCAAGGGCGCAATTGGTCATTCTATGCTTCGGAGTCGCGCTCATCCTTCATGGGCGGACTCGCAGACTGAGTCATCTGCATACCCACCAGGCGCGCAACTAAGATTGCCAGATAGAATTGGCCGGTGATCCCTTCGGCGACCGCCGCGTAGCGGGCTTGGAGAGTCAATGGAGTGACATCGCCGAAGCCGATGGTGGACAGCGTCGTCAGGCTGAAGTATCCGACAATCGGAAAAAAGTGTTGAAACTCGGCCCTGTGGTTTGCCGTAGAGATGCCGGAAAAGGCATCGGGATGGCGTTGGAAGATAAATGCGTACAGAAAAGCCCAGGTGAACCCCATTAACAGATAGACCGATACCGCCATACAAATGGTTTCGCCAGTCACCTGTCGCTGCCTCAGAACGCTGCGCAACTGGCTGAACGTGACAAACACGACGAATAAGAGCCAGCAGATAGTTCCCACCATCTCGAACGTCGCGTTGTGCACAAAGATGGTGACTATTCGTTCTGCCCCCGCTGCGCCCGCGAGTATCCAGCCCAATAGTCGCCGATGCCTGGCCTTGGCCAGCAGCACACCTCTTTCACCGATCAGCTCATCGACATTGATATTGTAGAGAGCTACAACCAAAAGAAGGACCAGCGCAATGCTGAATACAAGAAAGCCTGCCTCGGTATCGCCGATCAGTGGACGTACTGCGAACGCAGCTATTAGTGCCCCGAGCAAGGCGCTGTGGCGATGCGGCCCGAAATACTGGTGGATGGCTTTGAGCAGTTGTTCCAACGGGCTCTCGTCCTACAGTTGGCGCGACAGAGTGATCAACGGCGTCGGGCACGACTTGGCGATGCGATTATATTCAATGTCAATCCGGCACGGTGTGCTCGTCATCTGCGGCACAAATGGTACTCGATTGGTCGCAACGCTCGAAACCGCGCCGAGCAGTTTTCGCATGGCCGCGCTGAGTGCTACTTTGCGGGGCTTTCCGCTTGAAACCAAACGGTCATAGTAAGCCCTCAACTGCGGATTGAGTCGTACCGCCGTCAGAACTGGCATCCCGAGCGCTTTCGCAGCCGCGCGTTCCCGAGCCGGATCACAGAAGTTCCGCGCCAACTCTTCACCGATCTTGTGCGAACCGTCATAAACGATCCGCGCAAGCTTCTTCACTGAGACCCCGCGGAACGATGCCGCAGTCGGATAGCGCGACAGAATCGTGGCTGCGAGCTGGCTCTCGAGCGTCCGCACGTAACGGGTGAATTCGGGAAAGCCCAGGTCGACCGCTCGGTGCAATTGTCTCAGACGGTCGGCGAAGTCCTCCGCAACTCGCTCGCGCAGCCGCTCCAGCTCACGCAACTCTTCCGTCACTGAATCGGGTAGCTGGGCCACTCGCGGGCGTTTTTGCTGGGCGAAGCGCGCGATCCCAAGTGCATCGATCGCATCGGTCTTGGTGCGCCGTAGCTCCTCCTCGGCAAAGCGAGCAGTGCGCAATGGGTTCAGTACTGCGACCGCATAATCCTTCGCGATCAGAGCGACGAACAGATTGCGCCAGTAATGCCCGGTTGCCTCCAACGCCACCAGACAGTCAGCAGATGGGCCCAGCAACTCGAACAACCGTGCATATCCAGAAGCGTCTTCACCGAACGGACTGGAGCGACACAAGACCTCGCCCTGCTCATCGAGCACCGCCACCATATGCCGCTCAGCTCCAATATCGATTCCCGCAAACCGCATCATCCCACCTCCGTCCTTCACTCGGTTGCCCGTGCCTCGGAGCCGGAACTCACGCTCTTGCTTGTCCATACGAGGACGCCGCTTGCGCCTCTGGATACCGTTCGAGCCCTGAGCCCCGGACGAGGGCGCCAATCTAGCGCACAAGGATTTACCTACCTTCAGCACGGCCGGCGGCGACACCTCTCCGGGAAACCTTCCGCATCTTATGCCCATCTCATTCGTTGGTTGGCTCGCCGCGATCGGCGTCGTTGGCCAGGGAAAAGAGTCTTGGCCTGCCTCCGCAGATCGCCGCGGCTTCGCATCTCGGATTCTAAACCCCATACCAACCCCCAACCACATTTTTTCCTCGGCCTCCAGATTCGGTGAGAGGCCGAGGGAAAAAATGTTCAGTTCCTCTTTCACTATGAGCGAGCAGCAGCATCGGCAGGGGACACCATACAAGCATGCCCGCGGTCTTGTTCTCTCCGTAAACGAGAATCAAGGCCGATGCCGCCGGGCAGACGAACATCAGTGCAGCCAGCGGGATGCCGGGTAACAGCTGAACTGCGGTCGGGGCACCAGCCAACCAAAACGGAATGGAAAGAGCGAAAACCAACAAGAAGAAAAACAGAGGTGACCGGTACCGCGATGTGAGGGTATTCGAGGAACTCTCATCGGCTGATTGTTGGAATGGCGGCATCTGCGATTGAGGATTACAGCGAAAGCTGACACTGATTCCGGAGGGAGCGCGACCGCCTTCCGGCGCCGTAGGGTACAAGCCGATCGAGCACGTAATCCACCTCTCTTATAGTGTCTCCTTCGGAGCCACCGGCGGCGCATCGCTGACTCTTTTCATCACAAGTCGCGATCCAAACGATTGATTTCCCGAGCATTCATCCTCCCACTTTCTGGCACGGCTGATGCTCCTTCTTGGTATCGAAAGCACAAAACAGTTCCCCCAAGGAGGAACATTCATGGATTTCCGCAGGAAATGGGACCCTTCAACCGACCTTGAACATCTGCATGGCGAGTTCGACGAGCTTCTGGAGCGCCTCGGCTCCGACCATCGCAGCATCAAGGTCCGGCCCACTGGATCGAACCGCCCTCCGGTTGAATCGTTCATCGACGGCGACAACTTCGTGGTGCGAGTCCATTTGCCCGGGGTCGATCCGAAGAACATCGACCTGCAAGTTGTAGATGATACCCTGACGATCAAGGCGTCCTTTTTCCGCGATGAAATCCGCTACGGCTCATTCGAGCGAGCGATCGGTCTGCCCCAAGGTGTTAAGGCAGAGCAGCTGAATGCCGTGCATCGTAATGGCGTGCTCGAGCTCAGAGCGCCGGTGCCCGCGAAGTCTGTTTCCAAAGCCATCAAGGTCCAGGTTGAAGAAAAGAAGCCGGGTGGCGGAAAGAAAGCTGCCTAATGCGGAACCTGTAGCGGAGTCTGCTGTAAAGTGCTTTCGGAGAAAGTCAAAATGAAAGAACTGAAAGTTCGCGACGTGATGACGGCCGATCCGACTACCCTCAAGCGCAACGACAAGCTCACGCTGGCCGACGACATCATGCGCCTGGGCCGGGTGCGCCATTTGCCCGTTCTCGACGATGACGATCAGACCCTCGTCGGCATCGTGACCCAGCGCGATCTCTTTCGCGACGCGCTCGCGCAGGCGCTTGGCTATGGCAAGCACGCTCAGCGGAAGCTTCTCGACTCTCTCGCCGTCAAAGACGTGATGAACACCGAGGTCGTCACCATCAGGCCGGATGCCTCGCTGGTCTATGCCGCGCGCCTTTTGACTGAGCGCAAGATAGGTTGTCTTCCGGTTGTTGAGAACGGACGCCTGGTCGGAATCCTGACCGAGGGAGACTTTGTCGCGCTGGTCGCGCGCGGAGACCAGTAAGCGCACTGACAGAGATTGTCTGCTAGGCCCTTTTCTCCCATTCCGGCAAAGGCCGGGGTTCAGGGACCCACAGGTCGCTTGCCGTGACTATGCCGATCAGTTTTCTGTGCTCGACCACAGGCAGCGCGCCAATCGCCTTTGCTTTGAGCAAGGCTACTGCATGTTCGAGCGTGGCCGAAGGTGAGATGGTGACTGGATTGGGCGTCATCGCTGCTACGACCGGAGTCGAGTCGGGAGCATGGCCGAAACGTCGCAAGTTGTACTCGCTCAGGATGCCGACCAGTTCGCCGTGTTGTACGACCGGTAGCCGGCGAAACCCTCCCGCCTTCATTTTCGCATCGGCGCGGGCGAGAGTGTCTCCTGGCTCAATCGTAACCGGATTTTTCGTCATGCATTCTCGAATTAACATAAACTACCTCCTGCGAAATTCGCGCTGAGGGTTAGCTCTTTTTGCGCCCGGACTCATGGTTGTATTATCTCGCCAGTCGCTTTGACGACGTTCAGAAACGTCTTCAGCAAATCGGTGGTGGTGACGATGCCGACTAGTCTTCCTTCAGCAACAACCGGCAGGCCTCCGATTTTGTGCTTCAGCATCAGTAGGGCCGCATCTTCCACCGTGTCGTACGGCGTGACGGTGATCAGCGACGTGCGCATTGCCGCGGTCACTCGCGTTGATTCCAGGAAGCCCGAGTATTTGTGCAGGTCCCGCTCGGTCAGGATGCCGACGAGGCGCCCGTCATCGACCACCGGCACACGTCTGAAATTACCAGCGGTCATGATGGCCTTCGCCTTCGACAGCTTGTCGTGCTGGTCAATTGTAATCGGGTCCACAGTCATCAGGTTGATAATCTGCATTGCTTGTCCTCCAACGTAGTCAATCGTTGAGAGTGCAATTCGCCTGCCATAAGCAACTTGGCGTCGATGATGTGGGGTTTTGCCGATCTGCAAGGACCGACACCTGTCCCGCGCTTCCCATTTGCGCCACTTGGATTGATGACTGGCGCGATCGGATACAGATCGCTCGGCGACGTAGTTAGGACAGCCTGTTGCGAGCAGCAAAATCCGACGAGTCGGCAATGGCACGGCATTGGCTAATGTAAGTGAATCAGCAAGACGCCCTACCACGAAGGAGGAGATTTTTATGGCACCGCAATTCCGCAAAATCCTTTGCCCGGTGGATTTCGACGATAACTCGATACAGGCACTCGACACCGCCGCCAACATCGCCCGCGAGAACAACGGCACGGTGTTCGTCTTGCACGTGGTGCCGATGATCATCGAGCCGACCGGGATGCCGCTCTACGTGGATCTCTACAAGGGACAGGAAGAGACCGCTCGCGCCAAGTTGCTCGAGATTGCGCACAAGCGGTTGGCCGGGCTCAAGTACGAACTCCTGGTCCACACCGGCGAGCCCGCCGGCTCCATCTTGAATGCCGAGAAGAAAATCGACGCCGACGTAGTCGTAATGGCCACGCACGGACGTCGAGGATTCAAGCGGTTCTTCCTTGGCAGCATCGCCGAACTCGTCCTGCGCGAATCCGTCTGCCCAGTACTGACGGTGCGCTGCACGCCGACTCAAAACGACATGGTTGGCACCTGGATGACGAAAAATCCTGTCACGGCGACTCCGCACGAGAAGCTCACCTCCGTCGCGGCCAAGATGCACGCGGGGCGCTTTCGATGCGTGCCCATTTTGGGTGACGGCGCCCCGGTCGGAATTGTGACCGACCGCGACATCCGCCAGTATTTTAATTTTCTCGATCAAACCGAGGCGTTCCAGGCGATGAACGAGTCATTGGTAACTGTAACGCCGTCCGCCGATATTCGAGAGGCTGCCCGCTTGCTGCGCGAACGGAAGATCGGAGCGCTGCCAGTGGTGGAAGATGGTAAGCTCGCCGGCGTGATTACCACCTGCGACGTGCTCGAGGCGCTAACCCAGCAGACCGGCCACGCGCACGCAGAGTAGGCTGGAGCAACGCATGGAACCGGCGGGCGAAATGGTGGAAGCACAGCCCTCGCAGGAGCATCGCGGAACTTCGGCTGGTAGCTTGCCAGTGCTCATCGACGCGATGCTGCGGCCGGAGTTCTATCCGGATTCGCTAGCGCGCGTCGAGCTCAAGCAGACCCACATTTCTTACGTCTTCATCGCCGGTGACTTCGTTTACAAGGTGAAGAAGCCGGTTCATTTCCCATTTCTGGATTGTTCCAAGCTCGCCGATCGATTGCGTTACTGCCGCGAGGAGGTGCGGTTGAACGCGCGCCTTTCCCCGCGTGTGTACCTGGGCGTGTTCGCGATTCTTAAGCAGGGAGATTCGTTCGCGCTCGGACCCGAAGTAGACACGGAGCATCCCGAAGCAATCGAGTACGCGATAAAGATGCGACGGCTGCCCGAAGACCGGATGCTCGACGTGCTCCTCGCGGCGGGAAAGGTGGACCGCGACACGATCAAAGCTATTGCCACACGAATCGCACAATTTCACGCCAGTGCCGCCTCGAATCATGCGTGGATCCATGGTTCGGCGGCGGCGATTTGGCGTGGCGTCGTCGAGGATATCGCGCAGAACGAAAGATTCATCGGTCACACCCTTCGCCAATTCCAATTCATTGCCATCGACTCTTTCTGCCGCGCCTTTATCACCGCCCATTGGCGGCCCTTGAACGATCGCGCGCACGAGGGTCGTGTCCGCGAAGGCCATGGCGACCTGCGTGCCGAGCACGTCTGCCTTCTGAATACTGAAAAGAGCGAAATTGACGTGATCGATTGCGTCGAATTCAGCGAGCGATTGCGCTACAGCGACGTTGCTTCGGAGATCGCATTCCTCGCGATGGATCTCGATCGGCTCGGCGCGCCCGGACTTGCCGATGAACTGGTCGAGGCTTACGCGGAGACTGCGGGCGATGAAGACCTCGCAGTGTTCGTTCCGTTCTACAAATGCTATCGCGCTTGCGTGCGCGGCAAGGTCGAGAGCCTGCGCAGCCTCGAGCCTGAAGTCGAGACTTCCGAGCGCGAGCGCGCCCGCCGGGCCGCAAGCACGTACTATGCACTTGCTTGGCGCTATGCGCGCGCCGCATCCCCCGCGTTGATCGTGGTCTGCGGACTTTCGGGATCGGGCAAATCGACTGTCGCCCGGATGCTGCAGCATCGCAAGGGATTCAAGGCAATCAACTCCGATCGCGTCCGCAAGCGGCTGGCGTCGGTGCCTCCGCAAGAGCACGTCCGCACCGACTACGGCGCGAACATCTATTCGGACCGCTTCACGAAAATCACCTATGACGCGATGCTCGCGGAGGCCGACAACCTGTTGGGCGACGGGCGCGGCGCGATCCTGGACGCGACGTTCAAGGCGTCGGCGGACAGGCAACTCGCGCTCGCGCTTGCCGCGCGGCGCCAGGTACCGGTGCTGTTCGTCGAGTGCGTTGTTGATCCGGACGAGGCGATCCGACGGCTGAACGAGCGCGCGTCGAGCAAGAGTGAAGTTACGGACGCTACGCCGAAGATCTACAAGAAGCAGCGCGCCGAGTTCGAGCCGATTCGCGAGCTTCCGCCTCGAAACTACCTACGAATCGACACCACTCGCCATCGCGAACACATCGTCGCTGAAATCGAGGATGCGCTCGAGCCTTTGGTAGCGTCGTAAGAAACTGGGCGAGCAATGAGGCCGTCTCTTCAAGCGGGGTTGATCGTACTCGGGGCCGCAGCGGTTTTCTTCACCCTGCCGTGGACCTTGCCGCACTCGTGGTACAGGGCACTTTTCTATCCCGGCGGCAGGCCGAACGCGCTATCTAGACGTCTCAACTCCGGACAGGCACGGCTAACCGCGCTCGGAGTTTTTCCAGCGCAGTTAGTCGCCCTGGAAACGAGAGGGCGACGAAGCGGCAAGGCCTGCCTCGTCCAGCTGGTCGTGGCGCACGTCGGCGCGGAGCGATACCTGGTGTCGATGCTGGGCGAGAACGCCGACTGGGTGCGCAATGCACACGCCAGCGCGGGCGCCGCCGTGCTCCGTCATGGAACCACGGAAAAGGTTAGGCTCGAGGATGTGCCGGTGTCGCAGCGCTCGCCAATCCTCAAGGCTTATCTGCAAGTGGCACCTGGCGGTCGCCCGCACTTCGATATTAGCCATGACGCGCCGCTGGCAGAGTTCGAGAAGGTGGCTGCGCGTTATCCCGTATTCCGCATCGTCCCGGTTTGAATCGCCGGCAATCGCGGTTAAAAGTGTTGTCTATCGCATCGCGGTTCGACGATCCTGAATCGTATTGAGGTACGCGATTATTTTGCCGATCACCTCACCGATCCCATACTCGCCGCGTTCGCCCGCTCCCATCTCGTAGAGTTTCTCTCCCCACACGGGCATCTCGTGACTCCCATGCGCCCGCGGCGTATCGCGACCGTCGATGAACTCGGCAATTGTATGCGCCGGGAGCGGCATGCCGTACTTGTCGCCAAGCTTGCGCAAATTCGCCGGCGGCGTGGTGAGGCTCTTGGCGACAGGACCGTCTCCAGTGCCGTCAGTGCCGTGGCATGATGCACAATAGCGGACGAAATACTTGTGGCCGTCGGCCACATCATTGTCCACGGCCAGGGCCGTCTGCGCGAAGGCCAGCGCAATGCCGAGCGCCAAGACTGACCCGAATACTCTTGTCCTCATCGATTCACCAGCTTTCTCGAGATCAGAAGACGATCAAGGGCTTCATGACGCCGTCGAGTTTTTGGTCCATCACCTCGAATGCCTTATCGAGCGCGTTAAATTCAAATGTATGGGTCGTCATCAGTGTAGGATTCATGCGCCCCGCTTGAAGCATCAGGATAAGCCGCTCCATTCGCAAGCGTCCACCCGGACACAGACCGGTGCGGATGGTTTTCTCCGCCAAGCCCACGCCCCAATCGAGGCGCGGGATGCTGACGTATTCACCCTTGCCGTGATAGCCGGCGTTGGAAATCGTGCCGCCGGGCTTGGTCACCTTGATCGCGTTCTGGAGAGTCTCCTCGCTCCCCAAAGCCTCGATTGCAGAATCCACGCCTAGTCCATTCGTGAGTTTCATGATTCGAGCAACTGCGTCTTCCCTTGTGTGATCGACGATCGCGTCGGCGCCATAGACGCGGGCCAACTCCTGGCGCTTGGGTATCGAGTCGATGCCGATTACGAAGCCTGCGCCACGCAATCTCGCACCCGCGACTGCCATCAGGCCGACCGGTCCCAGTGCGAACACTGCGACGGTTCCACCGACCGGGATCTCGGCATTCTCCGCCGCCATGAATCCGGTCGACATCATGTCGCAGCAGTACACCGCTTTCTCGTCGGAAACGTCGGGCGGAATCAGCGCCATGTTCGCGTCGGCTTCATTGACGTGAAAATACTCGGCGAAGACGCCGTCCTTCACATTGGCGAATTTCCAACCCGCAAGAGCGCCGCCAGATTGCGAGGAGTGGCCGGCCTGCGACGCCGTGTGGCCCCAGTCGGGAGTGATCGCGCCCACGACCACGCGGTCGCCGGGCTTGAAAAGCCTGACTTCGGAACCGACCTCATGAACGACGCCGACAGCCTCATGACCGAGAGTAAGATTCTCGCGCGGGCCGATAGCTCCGTGCACGGTGTGGGAGTCCGACGTGCAAATCAACGCTCTCGTCGTCTTGATCACAGCGTCATTCGGTCCTGGCTTAGGGACCGGCTTGTCCATGAAACCGACGGCGTCCAACTTCTTCATGACGAATGCTTTCATGCTAGTGACCTCTTTTCCCTGAACAGCTCCTCGACCGGCAACTCTTCTTCGATTTCGCATGCTCAACGCGCGAGAGGTGTCGTACTTGGACTCGGCGTCGCCGTTGACGTGGGCGACGGCTGCATCGCTGCCGCGGCCACGTCGGGATCCGGGATGTATTCCGGCGGATACGTGAGCCGCCGCCAGCTCAGTAGCATGAGCGTCAGCGCTCGCGATTGCTCCGGCTCGAAATTGTAATCGGGCATCTGCGTGTTCGGCGTGACCGCGCTTGCTTTGGTCAGATGCTGCACGTTCCAATTGAACATAGTGTGCTCACCGGTCACGTGCGCGAAGTTCAGCAGCTCGGGATTCCGGTCGCCCTCGTAGGTCAGCTCGGGTCCAGTGGCGCCGCCGCGCGCTTCGACGACGTGGCACAGCAGGCACTTTTTCTTTTTGAAGAGCACCTTGGCGAGATTGATCTCGTCCATCCCCGGCGTCGCCGCATCGTGGCGATGACAAAAATTGCATCGCATCTGGATCATCTCGTTCATCGTGAGCCCGTTTTGTTCCGCGAGTGCATTCGAGAGCATCGGATCTTCCCATCCGTGCCCGCCCTGATGCGCGCCCACGACAGTCGTCGCCGCGCCGTCGCCGCCGTGACATGGCGTGCATCCAAATTTCGCGAACTCATGCTTCGCGATCCAGTCGTTCATCGGATGCGGCTTCAGCGGCTCAGCGATCGTGGCGGGAAGGACCGAAGACCATTCGTAGCCGAGATGGCACGTGATGCATCGATCGGTCACGCCAATCTTGGGAATCCAGATCTGCTGAATACCCGGTCGGAAGTTGCGGGCGTCCTCGCCTTTGCCGTAGTGACCGAGCAGTTGCGGAAACTCGCGCTGATAGGATCCCCATTCAGTGCTGAACTCCCGCCAGAAACAGACCACGACCAGCACCAGGAACAGAATCGACATCGCGACCATCCAGCCGAAGTCCTTCGTCTCGAACGATTCGTTCCTGTCGGCCATATTAGTAAAGTCGCGGTGTCTCGGGTCGCGCCTGGCCGGGCCAGTAAATCCGCCAATAGGGACCGCGCAAATAAACCCCGACCATGATCAAGATGATGATCGCGAGCGTCGCGACAGCGAACGTCACGTTCTGACGCTTGCGCTCGGGCGCAAGCCATCGTCCTTCTGCGCGCTGCGGCGAGCGATCGAGCCACGGCCAGAGCGTCAGCACGGCGAGCAAAAATCCCGGTAGCAATATTCCTCCCAGCAACGCGCCGCTAACGGTAAAGCCGCCGAACCGAACAGTCGTCGACGCCACCAGCTCCTGCAGCCAGACGAAATACCACGGCGCTTTGGCGGGATTCGGCGTCACCGACGGATTCGCGAGACCCTCAAGCGGCGCGTTGAACAGGATCGCGGCCAGCAGCGTGAGGTTGAAGACGACCAGGAATACCAGCGCGATTCGCCGCGACATATTCGGCGACGAGAACACCTGGTCGGTCTCTTCGAGCCCCGTCGAGCTCATCACCTGCACAGAAGTGCCCGGCGTAATTCCGAAGAGCGAGTAGCTCTTCGTCTTCGGCGTCGCCTTCGGCACCATCACGCGCGCATTGCGCACGCGCTCGACTGCCGCGAGGCCGCCGTCCTTGCGCACCCGCCACATGTGATAGGCGAACAGCACCCAGACGAACACCGGCAGGAAGAAAACATGCAGCACGTAAAATCGCAGCAGCGTCTGCTGCCCGATCTCGTGGCCGCCGAGCAGCAGGAATTGAATGGTTGGACCGACGAACGGCGCCTGCTTCGCGATACTGGTCCCAACCGTGATCGCCCAGAACGCGAGCTGGTCCCACGGCAGCAGGTAGCCGGTGAACGACAGGAACAACGTCGCAAGAAAAAGAACGACGCCGACAACCCAATTGATTGCCCGAGTGCCGCGATACGCACCCGTGAAGAAGACTCGCGCCATGTGGATATACACGACAGCGACCATTCCCTCTGCCGCCCATCGGTGCTGATTTCTGAGCAGACGCCCGAAGCTGACGGCGTACTGCAAATCCTTAATGCTTCCGTACGCGCGCTCCGTCGACGGCACGTAGAAGAACATCAGCATCACGCCGGTGACGGTCAGGATCAGGAGCAGCGAGGCGGAGGCGGTGCCGAGCCAGAAGGAGTAGTTCCAGTCCATGCTGGCGCGCGCGATTTTCGCGGGGAACCAGTGGAGCCAGAAGTTCTTGACGATCGCTTCGGACGATTCGCGATTGCTGTCGGGCGACCACGCCCACGAAGTCTTGCGCCAGAGCGCCTTGATCTTTTCGCCCACCGATCAGGCCTTGCCTTTTCCGCCGATGACCAGCCTGAAGTCGCGCGCAACGTCTTTTGCGCTATCGACTTCAAGGAACCCGTCGGGCGACACCGTCGTCGCAAACCAATCGAGCGGACGCGGCGCGGGTCCTGAAATCACTGTGCCGTCGGGGCGGAAGCGGCTGCCATGGCATGGGCAGTCGAACTCGGTGTCGCGCCACTGTACGTTGCATCCGAGGTGGGTGCAGATCGCGGAGATCACGTGGAACGCATCTTTCTGACGAATCACATACAGCCGGTGGGCTTCGTCGAGGGTGTAGCCGTCGGGGTAATCATCGGGCTTCTTGAGTTTGAAGCGGCTGGGCGGCTCGTAGAGCACGTTAGGGAAAAAGGCTCGACCGGCTGCACCGATCTGCGCAAGGAACGCTGCCAACACCGAGCCCTTGCCGATGAAGCGCAGGATCTTTCGACGATCGCCGTCCATCAGCCAGCCGTCTCTTCGAACTGAAAGCGCTCCATCGTAATCGCCGAGGTCGGACACCGCGTCGCGCAGAGGCCGCATCGGATGCACTTCGCTTCGTCGTAGAGGAAGGCGCTACGCGTCTTCGCTTCGGGCATCACGCCGGTAACTCGCTCCTGATCGGCGATTTCACCCGCGAGCGTGAAATGCAGGCAGTGCTCGGGACAGATGTCGACGCATCGATTGCAGAGGATGCATTTCGCGCCGTCATAGATTGGATGGATATGGCAGTAGAGGCATCGCTCGGCCTGCTCGCGCGCGTCGTCGTTAGTGAACGTACTCTCGACTTCGGTGATTCCCGTGCGGCGCGAGAGCGGTACCAGGGGAATGTCGCGGCGCTTCTGCTCGTAGCGATCAACCATCTTGTAGGTGTCGGTCGGCAGCTCCTCGATTGTGACGTGCATCCGCGGCCGGCCGAGCGGCTTGCCGCGCAGATAGGCGTCGATGCCGCGCGCGACGACCTTGCCGTGCTGCGCGCAGGTAATCAGCAGCGACGGCGGAAAGGCCGCATCGCCGCCCGCGAATACGCCCGCGATGCCGGTCTCGAGCGTGATTGGATCGATCTTGAGCGTTCCTGCGGGCGTGATCGTGACTCCATCTTCCGGCGTGACGAACGACAGATCCGGCGCCTGCCCGATCGCGAGGATCACAGCGTCGGCATCCACGACGCGTCGATCGCTCTCGTCGAACTGCGGCCGGAAGCGGCCGGCCTCGTCGAAAACTTTGACGCATTTCAGGAGTTCGATTCCGACCGCGTGGCCGTCGCGGATGACGATTCGCTTCGGTCCCCATCCTGGCAGAAAGGTAACGCCCTCTTCGCGCGCGATATCTAACTCTTCGCGGCCCTGGGCCGATTTCATCGCGGGCATCTCGGCGCCGGATTCGAGACTCGCGACCGTAACCTCGAGCGCTCCGCGCCGCGCCGCTTCGCGCGCCGCATCCAGCGCCACGCGCATCGTGCCCACCGCGACGCTCTGCTCTTCCTCCTCGGACATGACGAGTCCCGGCACCAGCGCGCGCACCGCGGTTCGCGCCGCATCGATCGCGACCAGTCCGCCGCCGATGACGACGACCTTGCCGCCTAGCGGAACGCGGTAGCCGCGATTTATATTGAGCAGGTAGTCGATCGCCTTGATCACGCCGTCGGCCTCGCTGCCCTCGATCGGCACCGCGCGTCCGCGCGACGCGCCAACGGCGAGAAAGATGGCTTCGTAGCCATCCGCCTTCAGCTCGCGAACTCCGAAGCCGGCACGAAGCGGCGTCGAGTAGCGAAACTCGACGCCAAGCTCTTCGATCTCGCGTACCTGGCAGTCGATCACGTCGCGTGGCAGCCGGTACGCGGGAATTCCGTATCGCAGCATACCGCCCGCATGTTCCATCGCCTCGAACACCGTCACGCTGTAACCCATCAGAGCCAGATCGTTTGCGCATGCGAGACCGGCTGGGCCGGCGCCGACGACAGCAACTTTGCGATGCGACGCATCGGCAGCAGGCCGTGCGCCGGGAATGTCGATATGACCGGGCGTGGTGCTGCCGCCGCCGGAAGGGCCGGCGATCATATCGCGCACTCCCTTAGGCGAGAGCGCTTCGGGGCCGAATTGTTCGGTGAGAAAACGTTTGAGCGCGCGAATCGTCACGGGCGCGTCGATCTTACCTCGGCGGCACGCGTCCTCGCATGGAGCGCCGCAGGCACGGCTGCAGATCGAGGCAATAGGATTGGGAGAGCGCGCGACGCGATATGCTTCCGCCAGGCGTCCTTCCGCGATCAGTTGAACGTAGCGGCCCGCGTCGGTCTTGACCGGGCACGCATCGAGACACGGCACGTTCTTGCGAAACCACCACAAGTCGCGCGGAATCGCGTCAATCGAATTCCCATCGCTCATCGCACTACTTCTTGCAGAAGGTCCTGATGTAGGCGACGAGGTCGTGCATTTCGCCATCCTCGAACCCCGCGCTCCATGCCTGCATATCTTTGCTGAGGCCCGCGGCGGCGCCGCCGTTCTTGATCACATTGAACATCGTGTCGTCGGAAATCTTTGCCATCGCCGCGCAGTCGGTGAAATTGCGCGGGCTGGTGGACAGTGTCGCTGCGGCGGGACCGTCGCCCTTACCGCTGGGGCCGTGACACTTTGCGCAGAAGGTATCGTAGTTAGTCTTGGCGGCCGCCATGTCGGCCGCGCGCACCGGAGCAAACGCGCACGCGACGATCGCGCACGCGATTATCACGTATGTTCTCGGGGTTGAGATGACTCGATTCACATCGTCCTCCGTTAGCGGGCCTTGAGGTATTCCAAAATGGCGTCGGTGTCTTCCTGCGGGAAGTTTGCGAGCGTGCGCATGTGCATGATGATCAAATTCCACTCGTAAGGCGCCTTCTCCGAGCCCGGGCGCGCGTTGTGACAGGTGTTGCAGTATACCGGCCACAGCTTGGCGCCCTCGCGGAACAGCCGTTTGTGCTCGGCCGGCGACATATTGTCCTGATCCTGCGCCGACACGCGAGCGCCCGTCCATCCGATCGCAAGAGCCGCAAGTGCGATTGCCACGAATATTTTTTTCATCATCGTGACTCCGCTCAGAATCCAATCGTGAACTGACTAAGGAAGGCGTGGTCGTTCGGAATCGAACCCACGGGAGTCTGGGCGCCGGTTGGCGAGACGAATACTCCTCCCGCGCGCGGCAATTCGATATCGAATTCGTTCTGCCAGACGATCGACGGTGCGATCCAATAGTCGAGACCAAGCGCTACTTCGCGAGCATGCGGCGCGTAGGTTGCCGGCGACCCGTTGATGCCAAAATCTGGAACCAGTCCGACCTGCACCCCACCCAGCCCCACACCGGTGCCGGCCTGGATGTCATCGGTCGAAACGCCGCGCTGGTTGACTCCGGAATAACGCACTAGCGGCTCGAATCGATCCAGATAGTTGTTGAACATGTCGGGAAGGCCCGGGACTTTGATCCCGGCCAGGAAATAACCGGCCTGCACGTACCATCCCTGACGATTGTCGGACGCCTCTCCCATCGGCATCTGGCGGTACGATTGCACCCATTCACCGCGGGTCTGCAGGTTGCCGACGAAATAATTGAAGTCGACGCCCCACGAGTTGTACCAGTTTCCATTCATCCACTTGCCATTGTATGTGGACGCGCCGAGCTCGAGCCGGCCCCACTCCGTATCTACAGGGAGCGGATAGATGCGGAGGCGCGCGCCGAATGACTTGCCGTTGGTCTGGCTGTTGGCGATCGCCGTTGGACTTGTGACCACGGCACCGAGAACTGGCGAGGTAAAGCCGACGCCGTTTCCGACCCAGGCTGTGTAGTCGAGATCCTGACCAAGCTCGCCGAATTGCATGCCGCCCCTAAGCTGGACGCCAAGGTCCGAGGGTGGAACCACCGCCTCGACTCCAAACGGCAGTGGCGCGGTGACAAACCGGTTCACCCACATCGGGCTCTGATTTTCGTACCAGTCACCGAATGGTTGGTCGAAAAACCCGGCCACGACCGTCATATATTTGTTGAGAAAAATCTGAAAGTCGGCAATCGACAGGTCGACTCCCGTCCCAGTGCTGCCAAAAGCCGTGCTGATAACGCCCTCGAACAGGATCCAATCGAGCGGGCGGTAAAGGATCATCGGTTCCCAATCGAAGAAGAACGAATTTTGCGATGCATGATGCAGGTCGTCGAGCGCGCCGCTCTGCTGGTCATAGATGAAGTCGCCGCCGGCCGCGCCGGTCACGGTGAACGAATGCGATCCGAGGTACTGCTGGACGGCGTCGCCAAACTGCGACGACGCGATCGGCGCATTGACCTTCGTCTGCAACGTCTGCACCTGCAGGTTGGTCTGCTGAAGCTCGAGCGTCGTCTCCTTCAGCTTCTGATCGGTGCTCTGCAGCTGTCGGGTGGTAGTTTCGACCCTCGAATCTTTCGTCTCGAGCTGTTGGACCTTGACCTCGAGCGAGCGAATCACTTCGCGGTCGCGCTTGCGCTCCTCGCGCATCTGGCGCATCTCGGCTCTGATTTCTTTGAGTGCCGCCGCAGCATCGGCATCGCTATCAGCAGCGCGGGCCAGCCCCCCGATTGACAAGGCAGCCACGCCAAATGCACACAGAAATGTCGAGAAAATTCTTGCAGCTCGCATAGTTCCCCCGCACAGCGCCGAATCACTTGGCGCGTCCTTCTGAGAGCAACAGTTGTGCCCCAGAGACCAACGAAGGCCAGCGCTGAGATCCGTGGCTGATTGTTACGACTGGAAGATGGCGGGGACTCGCGCTGAACCGCACACACCCCGGACTTTCTCGCAGAACACTTAGATCGTCGCAAGTGTGGGGTAATCGGATTTCCACAGCATCTGAAGTTGATCGAAAGACCAACCCTCGGGCTGCTTCGTCTTGCAGGCGGAGTCGCCGCATTCGTTGTGTAGCCAAGCGCGTCAGTCTCCTGCATCCAAACGATACAGACACTCGCAGCGACGCTCGAATTTCGCCCGATATCGGGCGTCTCATCGCTACCAGCGCTCGGCACGAAGAATGAATTAGCAAGGTGGAGTCGATGAACCGTTCCAGACTCGGAGAGCAAAATGCAGATCCAAATCGGTGCATCTGAATCGGAGATAACAGAAGCGGTTGAGACGCAAATTGTCGCGCACGTTCAAGCGCTCGAGGACTACGTCAACGGCCTGACAGGATGCACAAGGTGCTTACAGCATCTCCGGTTCATCGTCATCGAAAAAGCGGGCCGCGTTCGGATTCATCTCGACGTGCCCGGCGGTGAGCTGACGATCGACAAGGAAAACAGTGTCGACCTGCCGCTGGCGATCACCCAGGCTTTCACCGCTGCACGGTTCAAACTCGAGGAATACGTACACAAGGTCCGCCACGATGTGAAAATCAATGGACGTTCTCCTGACGTTCGAGTCACCACGATTTTTCCGCCGGACGGTTACGGCGTTCTCGAAACGATCGACGGACGGGAAGTCTATTTTCGTCGTGACCGCTTTGGCGATACTCGCGTTGAAGCTAGAAGCTCATAGGCGAACCAATGAGGACAACGAAATGATTAGCGCAAGAAAGCAGTCAGCTGTCCGGACTGAAAATCGCGCCGACACGCGCAAGATCAGAAACCTCACAGAGGAACTGAGCCGCGACGAATACCAACTCGGGATGCCGCTGCTCGATGCCGCGGTCGCCGGCGTCATTCTCGGCTTCAAGCCGTCGGATCGCGAGATGCGCACGCAGGCACAGCGATGCTGGGAGATTTTGAAGCCGCAACTCAATCAGCATCTGCTAAGCGAGGACGAAACGGTGCTGCCGTGGGCCGAAGGCGCGGGCGGTATCTCAGCCGAGGTCATGAACCGAATCAAGAAGAGTCACCGCGAGATGCGCTCGCTGATCGGCAAGCTGATTGGAGTGTCATTCGAAGATGATCCGGACAAGGTTGTCTCGGTGGCTGGCAAAGCGCTGTGTGCGCTCGCGGTCAAGCTCGACGATTTGATCGATAGCGAAGAGATGCGCCTGCTCCCGGCGCTGAGACGGATGCTGTTCGCCTAGTTCCGGACCAGTTGCTCCTGGATTTCCAAAAGAAAGAAAGGGCGCATGGCAGACGAAACGCCGCGCGACGAATTCTCCGAAGAAAACCTTCCGCCACCCACAGGTACGATTTTCATCTTGGGGACGTACATGCTGGTACTCGCAGTGGGATGGGCCGTGATGTTCTGGATGTTGGTGGGCAGATAGATGGAACGGTACGAGCGGGCCTTCCTGGCGGCATGCGCCGTCGTGCTGGTGATTTTCCTGGGCGCTCTTGCCTACGGCAGCGTCGCGATGGGCGTCCATCTTCCCTCGCATAGCGGGACGATCTATTGCGACGTCGGCCAGAAGCTTCGCAAGGTGCTCCGCAAAACGCCGCCGTTCGATCACATAGGAGTGCAGGAAATCGCGCCAGGAAAATACCAAGCGGTGGTGATCGCACAGACCTGGTCCTTCACTCCCGACGAGATCGACGTTCCAGTTGGCTCCGACGTGAACTTCGTTGCAACTTCGTCTGACGTAATCCACGGATTTTTCATCGTCGGCACGCGCGTCAACATGATGCTAATTCCCGGGCAGGTTTCCGAATACGACTACCGCTTCACCAAACCCGGCGAATACTTGCTGATTTGCCACGAATACTGCGGCCGCCTGCATCACACGATGTCCGGAAAGGTGGTGGTCAAATGAGTACGTCTGTCGTCTCGGAGCCATCCGGCTTCGCGCTGCCGCATAGCCAGTTGAACGTCATCAAGTGGAACATCTATTTCGGATTCGCGGTGCTTGCGATCGGCGTCATCATGGGGCTCGGCCAGGCACTCGGTTATGCGCGGGTTAACGTCGAGCAGTACTATCCGGTGGTAAAATCCTACTACCAGGGATTGACGATTCATGGCGTGCTGAACGCGCTGGTGCTCCCGACGGCGTTCGCCAACGGCTTCATCGCACTGACCACTGCGCGAGGGCTCGGGCGCAAGCTCAACAACACGCTCCTCCATGCGGCGTTCTGGACGCTCTTCATCGGTTCGATTCTGGCGGCGTACGCGATGCTCGCCGGCAAGGCCTCGGTGCTGTACACCTTCTATCCGCCGCTGGAGGCCGACTGGACATTTTACCTGGGCCTCGCATTGGTGGTGGTGAGCACATGGATCATCTCGGCGGCTCAACTGATTGCGCTGCGCGGATGGCGCAAGGATCATCCGGGCGAGCGAGTGCCGCTACTCGCCTTCATGTCGATCGCGACCTACGTGATGTGGGATATCGCATCGGTCGGCCTGGCGGTAGAAGTCGTCGTGTTCCTGCTGCCCTGGTCGCTGGGTTGGTTTCCGGGCACCGATCCAATGCTTGATCGCACACTGTTCTGGTTCACCGGGCATCCGATTGTGTATTTCTGGCTGTTGCCGATTTACGTTTCATGGTACGGGTTGATTCCCAAGCAGGCCGGCGGCGTTCTGTTTAGCGACACCCTGACACGGGTGGCCTTCATCATGTTCATCCTGCTGGTCCCGGTCGGCTTTCATCATCAGTTCGTTGATCCCGGTATTTCGGGGGGACTGAAGTTCGCTGTCGCGGGCGTGACCTTCGCGATTTTCTTCCCCAGCCTGATGACCGCGTTCTCGGTAATGTATGCGCTGGAGATCGGGGGACGCCATCGCGGCGGGAACGGGCTCATCGGATGGTTCTTCAGGATTCCATGGAGCGATCCTTCAGTGGCGGCGCAGGTGCTGGCGATGATCGCGTTCTTGCTCGGCGGCATCTCCGGCCTGATGAACGCGAGCTACACCATGAACATGGAGATCCACAACACCGCGTTCGTGCCTGGGCATTTCCATCTCACTATCGGCTGCGCGGTGGCCCTCTCCTACATGGGAATCGCCTACTGGCTAATACCGTATCTTGAGCGGCGCGAGCTCTGGTCGTCGCGCGCCGCGCTGTTCCAAGCGTTTTTGTATTTCTTCGGAGTGATGATCTTCTCGCGAGGCCTGATGGCCGGAGGCATGGAGGGAATGCCGCGCCGCACCGACATGGTGCATGCCACCTACGACATGGCGGCGTGGAAGATTCCGGGAATCATGACGGGGATCGGCGGTACGTTGATGTTCGCGAGTGCGATGCTGTTCTTCTTCATCCTGGTGATGACGAAAATTGCCGGCAAAAGGACCGCGCCGAGCGATCTCCCGTTTACCGCGACGGTCCAGACACCGTCCATCGTCGGATGGCAGCCGCGGCTCGATCAGCTTGGCTACTGGGTTCTCGCTTCGGTCATCCTGGTAGTCGCAGTCTATGGCCCCTTCATCGCCGGACATTTTCCGCCGCGCCTCACGACGGCGGGCCTGCTCTACCCCTAAGCTGCCGTTGGATACACCCTGCTCTTATCGCTTGATTTGGTGTACCTGCAGAAAAGACCGCAGCACGTAACCAAATCTTTCGAGCGAGAGAGGCTTCGAAGCGTAGTAGTGGGCACCGTTCGTGCGCGCCCGTTTCTCGTTGCCATCGCTATGAATCGAGGCGACATAGAGCAAGGAGGTACCCGAGAAGTGTTTGCGAATCTGCGTGAGCAGCCACCCGCGCTCGTTTTCTTGGACCGCTTGGTCATCGAGTATCACGAGTCGCACATTTGGCTGGGCGGAGACCTCGCGACTCCAGCATTTGTCGGCTCCGTGGCGAACCAGCTTCCAAGGCAGCTTGACGATTCGGCCGATGAAGTCCGTCAACGCCTGGTCGTCAGAGAGAAGCAGCACCGTCGGCGAGAGGCTGTTTTCTACTTTCAAACTGGCGCTGTTTTGGCCGCGTGGCATTGGCGAAAAAACCTGATACTGTCCGGCTAATTCTGCGGACACGAAACATGAGCAGCAATTGTGCCAAGGCTGCTGTCCGCTCTAGACAGGATTCGGAGAACGAAAGGAGGCAGTTTCGCCTGTATGTCTCCATCGGAAACAGTGGAAAAGGGCCACCCAAACGAAGCCAACCTCAACGAACCTGCTGCTCGGCAGGATGCGAGTAGCGTCCTATCTTCAGTAGGAGGCCCGCGTCACTACCATCTTTTGTGGGACGAAGAGTTGGAGGCGCTGCGGCCAGTGCTCAGACTGGTGCTCGAGCACCTGGAGGAAGTAATTGCGCACTGGTATCAGCTCTACGTTCTTCACTTCGGCGACGCGCGGAGTCTGTCAGAGCCTGAGTTTCGGGACATCTTCTACAAATCGCTTTCACGAAACACCAAGGACCTGCTCGAAGGAGAGATGGACCGCTACGCTATCAATACGATCCGAACGGGCGAACTGTTGTGCGAGCGCAACGTGCCGTTTGCGGAGATCGTCGCGTCGCTCCATCTATACGAGGAAAGCGCCTACACGGCCTTCCCCAAGGATCCGGCGCCGCCGCTGGAGATCTACACGGCGTTCGACAAGCTGAGCCACATTCGCATGATCCTGCTGGCCGACGCATACTTCCGATCAGCATCGGCAACCGCGGGCGCGCGCATTCAGGCGCTCGAACGGCAAGCAACCTTGGTCGCGCGAGAAAGGCGCAGAGTCTTTCACGGTCTGGTTGGTTCCAGCACATCTATGCGGCACCTCTACGACCGGATCGAAGCCGCGGCTGCCACCCGCGGCACAATCCTGATTGTCGGCGAAAGCGGGACCGGGAAGGAACTGGTAGCGCGCGCAATTCACGAGTGCGGCGCGGTGCCGACGGCCCCGTTCGTTGCGCTCAACTGTGCCGCGATTCCGAAGGACCTTATCGAGAGCGAGCTATTTGGATACAGGAAGGGTGCGTTCAGCGGTGCAAATGCCGACTACCTCGGACTCTTCAGGGCGGCCGAGGGCGGCACGCTGTTTCTCGACGAAGTTACCGAGATGGCGCCAGAGACACAGAGCAAGCTCTTGCGAGCTGTACAGGAACGGACAGTACGGCCGGTGGGCTCGACCAAAGAGATGCCGGTAAATGTTCGACTGGTCGCATCGACGAATCGCGATCCCGAGGAAGCTGTCCGCGCCGGCAACCTGCGTCAGGATCTCTATTACCGATTGCAGGCTGGTGTTCTTAGCGTTCCGCCCCTACGGGAGCACTCCGATGATATTCCGCTCCTGGTCGAGCATTTCATTGAGTTTTTCAACGAGAAGCTCCAGCCGCGAATTGCGGTGCGGGGTATTGAGGAAGATGCGCTCGAGGCGATGGTGAAATATTCGTGGCCGGGGAACGTCCGCGAACTGTCCAACGCTATCGAGAGCGCATTTACTTTTGGCCGGTCACCAATGATCCGTCAGCAAGACCTTCCTGTCGGCATCGCCGGGATTCGGTCTGCCAGGTCTTCGCTCCAGTCGGAAAGGTCCGCGCCCGAAGAGGAACCATCGATTGGCACCTTTGCGGATGCTGAGCGCGAACTGATTGCGCGCGCCCTCAAGGCCACCGAGGGCAACAAGGTCCAGGCCGCGGCGCTGCTTCGGATCTCTCGCAAGAAGCTCTACGCGAAGATCGAAAAGTACGGCCTATAGAACAAGCGCGTCTGCCCGCACCCGGTTATGCATGCGCTCTGCGTCACTGTGGAGAACGCAAGCCAACGCGCCGGGTACCTCTCTCGTGAGCCTGACGTTTGAAGTGCGGAATCACATGAGTTTGCATTAGCTCCATGCTCCTCAGAACCTTTCGGTGCTCAAGACCGGCTAACCTTGTCCAGCACAGTATCTGAGTGAAACCGTACTTCGTCCGCAGGTCCTCGATCTGCCGGATGCACGACGCCGGGTTTCCGCATATCAGGGTGCCACTGCTGAGAAGCTCGTCCCACTGCACGCTTTGCGCCGCTTTGCGAATACCTTGGTAAGTCTGGTAGTGTCCTAATTTGGGCATTAATATACTTGACTGACCAAATTTGATACCGTGGTGATATTCCTCTGGCTGTCGCAGGATGGCAACGAGGGGAGTAATACCGCGATGAATCTGACTTTAACGCTTCTCGGGATCGGGATTAATTTAGTCGGAATCGGTTTGCAGGTGAGTCCGCTTCACAACATTTGGCTGACTTTGGTCTGCGTATTTTTTGGAGGCGGGTTTGTCTTTCTGGGTCTCTTCGGAAAGCGACAGGTGTTAGACGGGAAGGCCCTATTGGACAGACTTGATCCTGCCATGTTCAATACGCTCGCGTTCATGTTGGTCATTATGACCGTCTTTTTTCTGGCGAATATCGGTACTGCGGCTTACAAGATTATTGAACGCGAGATGGATATTCAGGCCGCGAAAGCCGGCATTTCGACGCCTTCGGCTACTGCCAGCCCTAAAGCGAATCACTAAGGATAGATTTGGATAAGTTGTATGGAACGGCGAACGCGGACTATAAATGGTCCTTGATGATGTTCTAGCCAGTGCAGAATCGATGGCAGTGCCATAGCAAAGATTTTGCCCATTTCAACGCCCGAAATACTGGCATTAGACAGGGCGAATTCTCGTGCTCCGGATTGTGCTATGGCCTCACGCTCAGTGTCTTTTCTGTGATGTTCAGTATCCTTCGTGAGGATAACCCAGCGCCTTTGCGCGACATCGGCGATCCACTTTTCGTCTTTCTCATTTTGATTGAAATGCTGGTCATGCAATTGGACACATACGCTTCTCGCTTTCAGTACGCCAGCTACGTCTTTTCGTCCTAGGGACCTGTCAATAAAAAAAACGGGCGACGGTGGAGGCAGGAGTAACAGTGGCTTCTGCCCACTTCAGAAGACTTACTGAGCGGCCTCTAACTCGCAACGTATTGCTTCTTCAATTTCGATTGTGTCTCGCTCGTAGTCATCAGCCAAGTGGGCGACAGAATCGCCCGCCCAAAACCGCTGAATGATCATCGCAGTGGGGATGCCAGTATCCCGTAGTACCGCGCGGCCCCAAGATACGTAAGGATCGATAACAACGAGTTTGAAATCTTTAGCAGTAAAGTGATCTTTGCGAGTAAACGGATAAAATCTTAGAGGCGAACCTTCGGAGTTCCGTTCAATGCGCTCCAAGAACATTTTGACCACGAACTCCATTTCCAGTTGTCCAGGTTGAGAAACATTCATGACTTCGCCGAACTGCCTGATAAACAGATTCATCCGATCAGTTTCGAGATCAAATTCGGCAAGCGGATATTTCGATCCGAACTTTTGCCGCAAAAATTCAACCGCATCGCGGGCCTTGTACAGCGCAAGACCATGCACACTTCGAATCGCGGCTAGAACATGCGCTTCAACGAGATTGATAAACGACAACGATAGAATCGCCTGTTCCTCATCGTCAAAGAAAGGTTCAGGAGTCTGAATGATCGGTTGAAAAAAGCGCTCTCCATGTTTTGTTGGGTAAGATCGTCCGCGAATCCACGAGCGCAGAGTGTTCTGCGGAATGTGCAAATAGTGAGCCGCTTCTCGCACAGTGTAGATGGGAAGCAGCCTTGGATCGCGTCCTCCGTACAGGCTAAATTGTGGCGAAGTCGTCACGTCGATACCCTCGCTTCACAGTCTAACAGATTTGTCAAGTACTTGCCGCGAGATGTTCCACACGTTGCACAAATAGCGTACGCACGGAAAATGGCACAAACGAAAAAGCGATTGTTGCGGGAAGGGTTGAGAGAATCAGCGGTTTTTCGGGGGGTGTTTACGTTGGCGTTTCTGTTCGACTGCCTTCTTTGGGACGGTCAGAACGTCGCGCGCCAATTGGCGCAGCCTCTCAAACGCGGAACTTGATTCGAATCTTAAGTCTTCAACCTTCGGAGATTTCACGAGCGCCAGCCTAGCACAGTGGCGCTTGCCTCTCCACTGTTTACGCCGGTAAGGGCTCCAACGTTGATTCAGTTTTGCCGGTCAGTTCCGCATACGTTAGGCGACGGCCAAGCACGGAACTGGCAACGCCGATGAATCGCTCGCCATCGTTCAACTTTCGCTCATTGAAGCGATACGCCTGCTCATCGAGATATCGGAACAAGTGAAATGGCTCGACGCTGACGTATGTACCTTTCAGGCCGCGCTTCAGCAGACTCCAGAAATTCTCGATTTTGTTAGTGTGGACATTCCCATCAACGTATCGTTCGGCGTGATCGATTACGTTGTGAACGAAATCCTGAGTCGAGGCCGTGGTAGCCAGTCCAAGCATCGGTGAAAACATACGAACCGCCTTGCACGTAGCGGCGCACGTGGCTCTTGAGCGTTTCGCCCTGTGTGTTTGGTACGTGCACGAGCCGGACCTTTGAGCTATGACGATCCAGCAGTCCCATCACGATTGCTTTTCCGGCCCCGCCCGTGCCCGTGATTTTGGCCTTTTTGTTCTTGTGCATATTTCGGGCGAGGCCGCCGATAAAAGTTTCGTCTGCCTCAATCTCATTGCCATCGAACATATCGAGCGAACGATTTTGCATGGCTAGCCGGATTCGGTGATCCATGAACCATGCGGTTTTCTGTGTCACGCCCAAGCCGCGTGCCATTTCATAGCTACTGATTCCGTTCTTGCAGTTAGCGATCAGCCACATTGCCGGAAGCCACTTGTCAAGGCCGATTGGCGAGTCTTCGAAGATCGTTCCTACCTTGAGCGAGAACTTTGCGCGCGGATGTTTCGCGTAGCATTTCCAGAGATGCGCGTTTTCGAGATACGTGACTTTCTCTGATTTGCAGGTCGGGCATCGGACCTTGCCGTCGGGCCAGCGCATCTCGATCATGAAGCGCTTGCAGTTCTCGAAATCGGTGAAGTAACGAATCGCTTGCTGGAGTGTGCTTGGATACTTCATGCTCCAAGAATGACAGATCGCGCATGGTCAGTCAAGTATATTAGTGCCCTAATTTGACCGCTGCGATAACTGACCTAATTTAGGCCACTTATCGCCTTCGCTTCCGGTTTGTGCGATCATGGTCGTATGCGTAAGCGGTCACGAACGGCTAAAACAGAGGACATAAATCAGGTCGCATTCCGCATAGCGCGGGATTCTACCGGCGAACCGGACTTGAGCGATGAGAATGCCCGCAAAGCGCTCGCACAAGCGTTAGGGCGGCTCGGGGGCTTGAAAGGCGGCCCTGCTAGAGCGGCGAAGATGAGCAAGGCGCAGCTGCGCGAAAGCGCCAGCAATGCGGCGCGCGCGAGATGGGCGAAACGCTAGAGAGAAGCGCGACGATGCCGTTCAGCGAACGGTAGTTCCGGATCTCGTTGGTCAAAGAGCGCTTGTTTCGTGGCGGCAACGATTCCGATTTGACGGATTCTCGCCATGTTTCTAGCGCGCCTGTTTCGACCGATGAACGTCCTAAGCATGACGAGGATCAGACCGCCTGCAACGGCACCTGCCGCACCGAGGACGCCCCCGAGTGCGAGATGTGTCACCAATGACGCCATGATGTCCAACCCCTCTATCCCCATGGTGTCACATGTGTGCGCGCAAGGCGATAGCGACCGGAACCACGAGAGACGCGCCACCGACAGCAAGGGAGAGAATGGATTGCCACCCAACGTGAGGCTTCTTCTTTCGCAGCGCTAGGATTGCAACCGCGCAGAGAAACAAGGCCACGACGCAGAAAAGTTCTGCGACTTCCACCTCACCCTCGCCTGCAAAGAACTTTCGGATATTTGAATTGGAGAACACCCCGCCGAGCGCGCCCCATGCCAGAACATGAGAATCCCAACCCAAATCTATCAACCATTCCTGCCATGGGGCGGCTGCGACAAGCCAGTCCAGTAATCCGAGCACAAACACGAACGCCGCAGGTAGCACGAACACGGTTGCATAGAACACAGGCCGTAATCCTCCCTATGCTGTCGCCGCTTTCGACGCATCAGGTTTCAGCGTGCGCCAGACGGTCAGCGTAGAGATGCCAAGCTCCTTGCCGATTTCCCCAGGTTTCTTTCCGGCAACGTGGAGCGCTTTCATTCGCGCGATCTGCTCAGTCGTGAGTTTTGATACTGGTTCTTTTTGCTCCGCTTTTGAGGTGTAGGATTGCTTGGCTGCTGATTTTGTTTTCGACGTGGCTTTAGGTCGCCCTCGCTTCTTGCCCTTGGGTTTGACTGGCGCTGTGCGGGCAGCTGGATACCATGCGCTCAATCCCCACTTGCCATCGATGTTTACTACTTCGCCATTGGACTTCATGCGTGACAGATTGCTTCCGACAATCGGCATCAGGTTTTTGGAAGTTGTTTTAAAGCCACCCTCTAGTAAGGCTTTCGTAATGTCGCTGACCGTCTGCGGACATTTCGACATCTCAAGGAACTTCGTAATCGCGGCT
This sequence comes from uncultured delta proteobacterium, assembly GCA_963850125.1. Classification (GTDB taxonomy): domain Bacteria; phylum Desulfobacterota; class Binatia; order Binatales; family Binataceae; genus Binatus. The sequence goes on from CAWKKB010000014.1 coordinate 40,486, forward strand.
GGTAGCGACATCTGAAAAAACGAATCGAATCGAACTGAAGTTTGTTGGTCTGGCCGCTGCGCGGCAGCAGTTGTCGCTCCCACGCCCTGATCCGCGCCGACGGCAATCACGCGACTGATCGCCTCTTTTGCGGCCTTAATAGCGGACTCTTTGACTTCCAAATCGGCCAAGACAGCATTGTAATCGATCATTTCGGACGCCATGTTGTTCACCTCGATCCCGTTTGATATAAAACGCACTGGAGAAAGCGCAGGGAGCTAAGCGCGCACGTGAAACGCCGCTCCCCGCCACGCCGGTCCAACCGGCTACTGGTATTCGCATCGGCATAGCCAGTACCTCCTTACGATGGCGGGCCTGAGGCGACTCTGGCCGGAGTAACCAACCTCAGGTCCCGCCCACCTTCCCTTAATAAAAGCCATAACTCGGATGCTGCTGCAAGAGACAGAGGCGCAGTTATAAACATCGCTGCCTATAATGTGGGTAACGGACCCCCACACTTTATAGGACTTGACTGATGCGTGACCGGTCACGTAGTATGATTCGCATGAACAGATTAGGCAACACCGAACAGACGCGCGTGATTGCGGCTCTCGTAGAGGGTAACAGCTTCCGCAGTATCGAGCAGATGATTGGAATCCATCGCGATACGATTATGCGGCTGATGGTTCGCATTGGTAATTGATGCGCCGATCTGATGGATCGCGAGATGCGGAACCTCAACTGCCAACGGCTCCAACTGGACGAATTGTGGGCGTTTGTCGGGATGAAGCAGAAGCGCGCATCGCAGCTTGCAGAGCGTGGAGAGTTTGGAGACGCGTATACTTTCGTTGCTCTCGATGCTGACACCAAACTTGTTCCCTGTTTTCACGTTGGCCGCCGGACGTGGAACGATACCGCGATTTTCATTGATGACCTGCGGTCGCGCATCCAGAACCGCCCGCAAATCACAACCGACGCGTTTGCTGCTTACTACGGCTCAATCCGGCGCGCGTTCGATTCTCAGGTAGATTAGGCGCAGCTATTCAAAGTCTTTGCATCCGAGACGAACTCCGGTCGCGGTCGTTACTCGCCTCCTGAAATGGTCAGGAGCGAGAAGGAGGTACTTATAGGCGACCCCGATCCGGCTCACGTTTCGACAAGCTACGTCGAGCGCCAGAATCTATCGGTCCGAATGGAATGCCGCCGATTTACGCGCCTGACAAATGCGTTCAGCAAGAAGCTGGCGAACCTCAAGGCGTCGGTCGCTTTGCACTACGCGCATTACAATTTCGTACGCGTGCATCGGACGCTCCGCTGTACGCCCGCGATGGCCGCTGGCGTGACGGATCGGCTATGGTCGGTCGAGGAATTGATCGGAACGGCAACTGACGATGGGAATCTCGCGCGGGTTTCGTAGATTGAGCGTTCTGGCAGGGCTGCTCGGTCTCGCGGTTCTGTTGTTCCTCGGTCTCGGTCCGGAAGGGCACCTTGCTGAAATGCCGCTGCATATTGTTGGAATCGCGTTGCTAGTCTGTGTTGGTATCCCCGTCATATTCGTACTGCTGCTCGGCTGGGTCGTTGCGGGTTTCCGGAATTCAAATTAGGACACTACCGTAAGTCTCGTATCCCTCCGAAGCCGGCTGGCTAAGCGGAGGAGCTACGAGGTTCGCAAGGTTTCGATAGTACCATAAGACGGGACCACCGAAATCCTGGCGAGCCCGTTCTGTCGACTCGGCACAATAGACCAGGCACAGCGCACCGATCTCGCGATCATCCGGGTTGTGTCCCTTGTCACGTAAAGCATCACGGTAGTCCGCAAGAAGTTGGCGAAAGCGCTCGGACTTGAAGCCGTAGACCAGCGAACAAAGCAAGTTGAATCCCCACCTACCGGCCAATTCGAAGGAAGGATCACTGGTTGCGGCGATCCATATGGGCGGGTGAGGTTTCTGCAGAGGCTTGGGGCGCACCGACTGCCGTGGAATATCGAAATGATCTCCTTTGAAGCTCATCGGTTCTTCTGTCCATGCACGCACAATTACGTCCAAGGCCTCTTCAAAAATCTCGCCTGACTTGGACTGATCGACTGTGAAACCGTGGTACTCGATTGGCTGGAAGCCTCTCCCAACGCCTAGGTCGAGCCTGCCATCGCTCATCAGGTCGACCATCGCGCCTTCCTCAGCCACACGAATCAGCAGATGGGCCCAGCAACTCGAACAACCGTGCATATCCAGAAGCGTCTTCACCGAACGGACTGGAGCGACACAAGACCTCGCCCTGCTGATCGAGCACTGCCACCATATGACGCTCAGCTCCAATGTCGATTCCCGCAAACCGCATCATCGCACCTCCGTCATTCGGTCGGTTGCCCGAGCCTCGGAGCCGGAACTCACGCTCTTGCTTGTCCATACGAGGACGCCGCTTGCGCCTCTGGATACCGTTCGAGCCTTGAGCCCCGGACAAGGGCGCCAATCTAGCGCACAAGGATTTGCCTTTAGCACGGCCGGCGGCGACACCTCTCCGGGAAACCTTCCGCATGTTAGCCCATCTCATTCATTGGTTGGCTCGCCGCGATCGGCGTCGTTGGCCAGGGAAAAGAGTCCTGGCCTGCCTCCGCAGATCGTCGCGACTTCGCATCTCGGAGTCTAAACCCCGCTCCACGCCCCACCACATTTTTTCCTCGGCCTCCAGATTCGGTGAGAGGCCGAGGGAAAAAATGTTCAGTTCCACTTTCACTATGATCAAGCAGCAGCATCGGCAGTGGACACCATACAAGCACGACGCGCCAGCCCATTCGGGTCGCTCCGCTCTGGCACGTCCTGCCGCCCGCTCCGCTCGCGCATCTAGAAATCTGCGCACGGCCCTCCTGTTCGAGGTGTAAGGGCCGCGCGGAAAAAATTGGCGCGGGAATGAAGCAAAAAGCAGCACGCCCTGCCCGATGACGGGAAGCGGGCACAAACGAACAAGGAGGTTCGTAGTTATGTCAGTTAACAAGGTGATCGTGATCGGCAATCTGGGAGCTAAACCCGACATTCGTGCACTGCCGTCTGGGCAGAACGTCTCGAATTTTTCGTTGGCTACCACGGAGCGGTTTACGGACCGCAACGGCGCGAAACAGCAGCGCACCGATTGGCATCGGATCGTCGTATTCGGACCGCTGGCCGATATGTGCGAGCGGTTTCTGAGCAAAGGCCGTCAGGTTTACGTCGAAGGACGGCTTACTACCCGTCAGTACGAAGCGAAGGACGGAAGCGGCAAACGGTACTGGACAGAGATCGTGGCGCGGCAACTCCGCTTGCTCGGCAACCGCACGAACGGCGACCCGTCCAAGGCTGAAGCTTCCGACGACATCCCGTTTTAGTTCCAGCCCACGAAGGGAGAGCCGCGAAAAACGGTTCTCCTTTCAACCATCAAATCGCAATCGGAGATTATGAAAATGGACATCTACGCCATCGTGACTGAGAAGATCATCAATCTACTTGAAAGTGGCGTCGTACCATGGCGCAGGCCGTGGACCTCCACCGGACTGCCGCGCAACCTTGTGAGCAAGAAGCCATATCGCGGCGTAAACTTTTTCCTGCTCTCGGCTTCAAAGTACGTTTCACCGTTCTGGTTGACGATGCGCCAAGCGAACGAACTTGGCGGACACGTCCGCAAAGGCGAGGAGAGCACGGTTGTCGTGTTCTGGAAGGTTGACGATGCTAAGCAGAGCACGGAAGACCTCGACAATGAAGAGACCGACGGGAAGACGCGCCGCCGGTTCCTGCTCAGGTATTTTCGCGTTTTCAATCTCGAACAATGCGAGCTACCGCAAGCCGTGCTCGACAAGCTTCCGAAGACGGAAACACGCGAGCATTCGCCGATCAGCGCTTGCGCGGAGATCGTCGGCTGCATGCCGAACGCGCCGGAAGTTCAGCACGCCGGCTCGAGGGCCTTCTATAGCGTCGCGACTGATCGCGTTACGTTGCCGTCAGCGGAGCTGTTCACATCAGCCGAGGAGTATTACGCGACCAACTTTCATGAGCTGATTCACAGCACTGGCCATTGGAAGCGGCTCGCCCGCGAGTCGATTCTTGAAGCCACGCCCTTCGGATCGGCGACTTACAGCGTCGAAGAGCTGGTCGCGGAGATGGGGGCCGCCTATCTGTGCGCCGAGTCCGGAATCTCACCAGCTGTAATCGAAAATCAGGCAGCATACATCTCCGGCTGGCTGAAGAGGCTTCGAGATGATCGGAAACTAGTAGTTCATGCGGCGGCCCAGGCCCAGCGCGCTGCGGATTACGTCCTCGGGAAGGTGCCGACACCAGTCTGAGATTTTCGGCATCGTTCGCCTCCCCGCCGAGCAATGCCATTTTAGTCCGAGACGTTTAAAGTCAGAGTCGCCCATTAAATCTAATGGTTGCAGGCTCGGACACTTTTAGGCCCTGTATATTTTGATGCAGATCTGCCCCATTTCGCTGGCCATAAAATTCGAAGGCGACTACAATGTACCGTACTGTAAGTAATCAGTGACCGTCAGTTTCGACGATGCGTTGGGTGTTTGCGATGCGTCGCGCGTCCTCAAGGTCGGGTTCTCAGTCCGTTTCTGCGAATGATTCGCTTTCCTGCCGGCAGGAGCTGGGCACCACTATTATTTGGATCGAACAGCGAGTGCTCTCGCGCAAACGCGCGGGACCGCCAGATTCATCGACCGAATCAACACCGACCGGAGATGTGGTTTATGCGGAACACAATGGGAGGAGACCGCAACGGCTTTCCCCGTGTGTCGCGCAGGCCGGGCGAGGAGGGGCTGTACGCAGTCCCGAGATGGGAGGATTTGGTGGCTGACCCCAGCAAGGCTGGGGTGCTCGATGCGCGCACGGCGCGAATCGTTGCGGCCAAGGCACTGGGTGTATTTGCAGCGTCGCTCTACCGGCTTTTTGATGCGGCCGACAAGAGCGATTCCGACGGCGAGCTGGGCGTATCGCCGCAGTGGCGGGACGCGAGCAGGTCGCGAACTCTGCCCGAACTGGATGACGTTGCGAGCATCGAGGAGGTCGCTGAGATCATTGGCAAGGAGCGAAGGTGGATCATTCGCAATGCTGCAGACCTTCCGTTCGTGACGCGCATTTCGCGGAAGCATTACGTGTGCTCCAGGATCGCGTTGAGACGATGGCTGGCGACTAGGCCACGCGCTCTTAAGAGCCGATGACGGTATAGGGCGGTACCGGTGGTATCGCGACGAAAGTGCTCTGCTGTACGGCACGGCTGTAATCCAGAGCAGGTTCGCGATTGTGGAAATTGGCAGCGGCGGGTGTTGATCGTCAAAGCGATCCGTCAGTAGCCTGATCGCAGAGTGCAACTTAATTTCGGCAAAACGGCGCGATGAAGCAGACGCGCGGATTGGGTTTCGTCTACCAGCCCGTCTACCTTGACAAGCGGACCGGTGACCGAAAGACCGCCGCTACCTGGTGGGTTCAGTATTCGGTTCGCGGCAAGAGATTTCGCGAATCTTCGGGGTCCTCGAATCGCGTCGACGCGGTCAATTTACTCAAACGCCGGATTGGGGACGCCAGCCAGGGGCGCACGATTGGACCACAAGCCGAGAAGACGAGGTTCAAGCAACTCACGCAGATGCTCATCGACGACTATCGAGCAAATGGGCGCCGGAGCCTCAAGCGGATTAAGGCTTCGGTTGGCCATCTGCTCGCTTTTTTTGGCGATGAATTCGCGATGGATATAACCGGTGACCGGGTTGCGAGTTACACAGCATACCGGCGAGAGGAGAAAGCGGCTGCAGCCACGATCAACCGCGAACTCGCAGCGCTAAAGCGCGCGTTCCGGCTTGGCGAGAAGGTGGGCAAAGTCATTCAGCGCCCGGAAGTCTCTATGTTACGAGAGGACAACCGGCGCAAAGGGTTCTTCGAAGCAGAGGAATACAGGGCGGTTGTAAAGCACCTTCCGGAAGAGCTGAAGCCGATTATTCAGACTGCCTACATCACCGGATGGCGGATCGCATCCGAGATACTGACGCGCCAGAAGCACCACGTTAATCTTGAAGCGGGTTGGCTTCGCCTCGAACCGGGCGAAACCAAGAACGGGGAAGGACGGAATTTTCCTCTAACACCTGATCTAGTGGAAGTTCTGAAGGAGCAGCTCGAGAAAACACGAGGACTTGAACAGAAGATGGGGCAGATTATCCCATGGCTCTTCCATCGAAATGGGAACCGTATAAGGGACTATCGCGGAGCATGGGCGGCAGCTTGTAAGGGTGCCGGGGTTGCGAAACGAATCCCGCACGATTTCAGGCGCACAGCGGTTAGGAACTTGGAACGCGCCGGTGTCCCGCGCTCAGCGGCGATGGCGATGGTTGGTCATCGGACGGAATCGATTTATCGGCGCTACGCGATCGCCGACGAGGCGATGCTAAAGGAAGGCGCGGTCAAGCTCGCTGCATTTCACGCGTCGGAAAAGGGTGGGGCGCGCAAGGTTGTCCCATTGAAGAAGAAACCCGCGATCAACAAAGACGGACGACGAGGTTAGTCGGAGGAGGCGAGGAATCGTCGTAGATTATTATTTGACGTATGAACGCCTTGATCTGAGAACCATTCTGCCTTTGCAGTCTGAGGTTCAAAAAATCCATTTCTCGCGCTCTTTCTCTAACGCGGAGGATTAACAATCCCCTTCGCGCCACCTAGTCGTTATTCGTTTCCGATAAGCAGACTCAACGCCTGAATGCCATAGCCGACTCTCGGACAGGCGAGTCTAATCTCGTCAAGGTTGTAGCGTTTCCAAGTGTTCAACGGTTAATGCCGGACCTGAATAAACGTCGGTCGTTTCTCGGCGATCCGCCACGCGTGATCAAGCAATGTATTCTTCTAGATAAGGCAGTTGCGCAGAAGGGGAAGGCAGAGATTTTTAACCACTCACTCGCAAACCGGTCCGCGAGAAACATCGGCCGCGAGCGCAAAAAGCGATAATCACGAAGGCGCATAGCGACTACAGGTTAGGAAGGTCGTGGAACCTGGTCCGAACTATCAACTGTATTATCGAAATAGCGATAGCAGTCGACAGGCCGAACATTAGCATCGCATCGGCTGTCTCGAACGGCCCCAACATTTTCCATGACGACGACATGACTGCGTCACCGTAGCCTAGGGTTGTGTAGAGGTTAGCGGAACTGTAAAAGGCGGGAGCGAGTCGGCTGAACTCGCCGCACAGAACGAACACCACTGCCCAGATGAATACCTCCGCGAGGTGGGCCACACCCGCCAGCAGGGTTGCGCCGCATAAAATCGCCACGTCTCGCCAGAATCGGACGCCGGTGCGCCGGCGTAGGTGTTGGCGGCGAACGAAATGGAAGATGCCCATCAGCGCGAGTGCGTGAATCACGATCGTGACCAGAATCGTTATTAGGGAGACCATCAGTGGCAGACCAAGCGCGACGTCCTGGGGGGAAGGAGCGGCCATAACCGTCACGCCTGGATCTGAACGAGCATCCGCCGGAAACGCATCAACGCTGCCCCGAAGAAACGGAGCCCGACGGCCACTATCGACCTCAGATCCACGATTCTATTTTGACTCCTCGACGTAGAGAGTCACCCGGTCCATACCTTCTGACGGAGACCGGCCACCGAGAAAGTACTCAACCGACACCACCGTGTAGGAATGCCAATGTCCCGGTCTGTCGAGCGGAAGGAAAATTCGTTCACCGATTCGCGGCATAAATCGAATCGAGGCAAGGGGCGCTTTGCCTACTTGCGTCTTTTTGGAAACGTCGAACAACTCCAGGTAGGTCTCGTTGTCAGTTGCCATGTGCCATCCTCCCAAAGTGAGTTACAACATCTGTACAAAGTTCCATTTAACAAATCGAACGATAGCGAAATTGGTGAACGCCCACTAAGCGAGCTTTCCCAGACATGGCCCGCGAAACGCGTAATTTTGACTGGTAGCTGTCATCTTTATGCACCCGGCTAGCGCGGCGACCCTTTATCCGGCTCGCGAATTAGACGAAGCTGCGCGGAAGCCTGCCGCTGGGTTGCCGACGGCTGAAGCGGGTTGCCCGTGATGCGATGCGACATCCACTCAACAACTACAAAGAGCACCGGAACCAGGAAGATGGCGAAGGCGCTTGAGAAAATCATGCCGCTTATCGTGACCGTTCCGATGAGCTGGCGCGACTTTCCGCCAGCGCCAAGCGCATACCACAACGGAAACAGGCCGATGATGAACGCGAACGAGGTCATGAGAATCGGCCGCAGTCGCACACGCGCACCGCTGAGCGCCGCATCGACTATCGAGGCGCCCTTCTCGAGTTCAGCTTTGGCGAACTCGACGATCAAGATCGCATTCTTGGCGGAGAGACCGATCAGCATGATGAGACCGATCTGGGCGTACACATCGTTGTCGAGATTGCGTGACCACAGTCCAAAGAACGCGCCACATACGACGACCGGGACGCTGAGCAGCACGCTGAAGGGCAGCGACAAGCTTTCGTAGAGAGCGGCCAGGATCAGAAATACCAGCACCAGCGACAGCGCGAAGACGGCAGTTCCACTGCCCGCAACCGATTGCTGGTACGAGATGCCGTTCCAGGCATAGCCCATGTCGTTGGGGAGAACCTCATTTGCGACTTGGGTCACCGCATTCATCGCCTGGCCGGTGCTGTAGCCGGGCGCAGGGAGTGCGAATATCTCGACACCGCGGTACTCGTTGAAGCGCGTGGTAAATTCGGGACCGAACACGCGGTGCATTTCGACCAGGGTCGACAGCGGCACCATCGAGCCCTCCTCATTGCGGACGTAGAACTGGCCGACGTCAGTAGTCTTGGCGCGATACTGCGGCTCTGCTTCGACGAACACCTTCCATACGCGTCCGAAGCGGTTGAACTGATCGACGTAGTAGCCTCCAAGCAGCGTCTGCAAAGCGCTATAAACCTCTTCGATAGGGATGCCGAGCTTGAATACTTTGTCCTTGTCGACGGCGGCGAACATCTGCGGAGTCGACGGGTCGAACAGGAGGGCCATAGGCCCCAGCTCGGGGCGTTTTTTGGCCGCGGCGAGGAACTTCTGAGTATTCTGCCAAAGGTAGTCGACGCTTTTGCCGGCATGGTCTTGAACGAAGAAATCGATGCCGCTGGCCTGGCCGACTCCGGGAATAGCGGGCGGCAAGAATGCAAAGACCTGAGCATCGGGCAGCGCCGCCATCTTGCGGTTTACATCGGCCACGATCGCCTCGGATTGCAGCGCAGCAGAGGTGCGATCGGCGTAGGGCCGGAGTTGACAGAAATATACTCCGTTCCGGCTGCTGCTCGTCTGCGAGAGCATGCTGTAGCCGGAGATTGCGTTGTAATAGCGGATACCGGGCTCGTTCTTCAGGATAGAGTCGACCTGCCTCATCACAGCATTGGTGCGCTCAAGCGAAGCGGCGGGCGAGAGCTCCACGTTGATAAAAAAGTAGCCTTGATCTTCGTCGGGCAGGAATGATTGCGGCAGAATTCTTCCAAGCCCGCCCGCCAACACGGCAAAGCCCATCAGCAAAAGGATCGCGATCGCGACCTTGCGGATGAGCAGATCGCAGGTCCGGACGTAGCCATTTTGCGCCCGCGCGAAACCCGCGTTGAACAGCGTGAAGACGCGCGCGAGCGGCCCGCGACTGGCCACGGTGCTTCTCGGACGTAGCAGTAGCGCGCCGAGCGCCGGGCTCAGCGTGAGAGCGTTGAAGGCCGAGAGCAGGACTGAAAAGGCGATCGTCAGCGCGAACTGTCGATAAAGAGAGCCCGTTATTCCCGCCATGAATCCGGCTGGGATGAAGACCGCGGACAGCACGAGTGCGATCCCGACCAGCGCTCCGCCGACCTCGTCCATCGCTTCCAGCGCCGCGTCTTTCGGTGACCGCCCTTGCTCGATTTTAGCCTCGATCGCCTCCACCACGACGATTGCGTCGTCGACCACCAGGCCTACTGCCAGCACCAGCCCCAACAGCGCAAGCGTGTTGATCGAGAACCCGACCGCTGGGAAGAACATGAAGGCTCCCACCAGCGAGACTGGGATAGTGAGCATCGGGATCAACGTTGCCCGCCAGTTTTGCAAAAAGATGAATACGACCAGGATCACGAGGCCGATTGCTTCGAGAAGCGTCTTCACGATCTCCCGCGCACCCTCAGTTACGGGCACGGTCGTGTCCAAGGTCAGAGCTACGTTCATATCCGAAGGAAAATGCCGCGCGAGCTCGGCCATCTTGGCTTTCGCCAGGCTGGCGGCTTCGAGCGCATTGGAACCCGGGTTCTGATAAAGGCCGACGATCGCTGAGGGTGCTCCGTTGGTATTCGCCTGCTGAGTGTAAGTTTCCGCCCCGAGCTGAATCCGCGCGACATCCTTCAGCCGTACCAGCGATCCGTCAGGGTTGGCGCGAACGATAATGTTTCCGAACTCGTCCGCGTTCAGCAGGCGGCCCTGCGCGCGCACGGTGTAGGTGAGTTGCTGGCCCGGCGGCGCCGGCGCGCCGCCAATTTGACCGGCGGGATTGACTACGTTCTGGGCCGCGATCGCCTTCTCGAGGTCTGCTACCGTCAATTGAAGCTTGGAGAGGATATCCGGCGCGACCCAAATCCGCATTGCATAATTCGATGCGCCGAAAAGCTTGACTTGGCCGATGCCGGGAATACGGGCGAGCTCGTCCTCAATATTGATCGCGACGTAGTTCGCGAGAAAAGTCTGGTCCCAGGTCCGGTTCGGCGAACTGATCGAGAACACCAGCAGCGGAATTCCCACGGTCTGCTGGGTCGTGAGGCCGTAGTTGCTCACCGCGCTCGGCAGGCTGGAGGTCGCTTGCGAGAGGCGGTTTTGGACCTGCACCTGATCGAGGTCAACGTCCGTGCCGACTGCGAAGCTGACTTGCAAGGTCATCGTGCCGTCGTTGTTGTTGATCGACTGCATGTAGAGCATGTTCTTCGAACCGTTCACCTGCTCCTCGATCGGAGTGGCGACCGATTGTTCGACTGTGAGTGCGTCCGCGCCGGGATATGTAGCCGTCGTCTGAATTTGCGGCGGAACGATATTCGGAAACTGGGCGACCGGGAGCCGAAATACCATCACGGCGCCCGTGATCACGAAAAAGATCGCTATAACCATCGCGACGATGGGCCGGTTGATGAAGAACCTCGACATCGTACTAGCTCTGGTCGCCGGGCGTCGCGGCGTCCGAAGGCGCCTGGTCGGTTGACGTCGGAGATTCGGCGAGGGAAGGCTCCGGACGCACCAACCGCGGCTTCACTTCCATCCCGTCGGAGACCTTCTGCAGTCCCTCGGTGATGACGCGTTCGCCAGGTGAGACTCCCTTCTCGATGATTTGAAGACCACCTGCCTGCTGGCCGACCTCGACGGTGCGCATCGTCACCTTGTTGTCCGAGCCCACGACGGCGACTTGGTATTGCCCTTGGGTTTCGAGCACAGTGCTCCTGAGGCACCAGCAGCGCGTTATGCACGGTGCCGGTGGCGGCGCGGATTTTCGCGTACAGGCCCGGGCGTAGGATATTGCCGGGATTCGGAAAGGTTGCCTGGACTTCGATCGTGCCCGTCTGGATGTTGACCTGACGATTTACGTCGTAGATATGACCCGTATATTTGTAGGTGCTGCCGTCAGAAAGAATCATTTCGAATTTTGGCCCGTTGTTTGCGCGTGCCTGCGGGTCTTGGTTGATTCGATCGGCGAAGTGAAGATACTGCTGCTCGCTGATTGGGAATTCGACCTTGATAGGGTCGAGTTGGGAGACGGTCGCAAGTAGCGTAGTTGGTGAAACGAGATCGCCGACCTGCGTCTTTGCAATCCCGGCGACGCCGTCAACCGGCGAAGTCACCTGCGTCCACTGCTCGTTGAGCTTCGCGGTCTCGACAGCAGCTTCAGCCGCCGCGACCGCCGCCGCACTGGCGCGCGTCGTCTGGGTGACGTGATCGAACTCCTGCTTGCTGATCACTTGTTGCTCGTAGAGCGGCGTGTATTTGTCGAGGTCCTGCCGATTCTTCTTGTAGTCGGCCTGTTTCTGCCCAAGGTCGCCGAGCGCCTGGTCAAGCGCCGCCTTGTACTCGCGATCGTCTATCTGGAACAGCAACTGTCCGGCGTGCACCTGGTCACCGTCCCTGTAATTCTGCTTCAGCAGGTAGCCGGTTATTTTCGGATAGATATCCGCGTTTACGAATCCTTCAGTAGTCCCCACCGACTCCGAAAAGATGGGAACGTTCTTCTGGACAACGTCGGTCACCGCAACTTCCGGAATAGGCAGTGCGACAGGCGCGGCTGCGCTTTTGCAGCCCGACGGAACGACGGCCATCGCTGCCACGATGATAGACACGCTTACGATGATTGATCGGCTCATCGAATTCGATCCTCCCACCGCTGGTTGTTAGCAACGCTCATTTCCGGGTCACTTCATTTCTGACAATTATGTTTAAATTTGACGTTATTGTCAAGTATGTACAGAATCGTCATTGAGGCTCCATGCGAGATAAAATTCGACGATTGTCGCGACCCGCTGAGGCTCCGGAAATCCATTGCCCTTAACTGCCTCGTGCTGAAGTCTTAATCGCCAGCTCCCCCGATCGGCATAGCCGCGGCGGTATTTTCCCAGCTCAGCGCCTGCGGAACTTCGAGTACGCGATTGTCGGTGGCAGGGGAAAAAACTTCACCGGCGCCCTCCCAGCGGGTTTCTGCACGATCCCAATTGGGATCTGTATAGCCGGAACGCGCGACTGCAGAATCGTCCTCCAAATCGCCATAGACGACCGAATCCGAGATGTCTGAAATATTTGCGGCTGAGTAGCGGAACAACGCATAGGGGTCAGGATTCCAGTCATCGACGGATTCGGCGCGGGACGAGTCGACGAGGGACGAGCAGCCCCAAACAGAAGTCGCGACCGCAATCACGGCGCTCGCGACCAACATGCGTGAAATGAACTTGGCCTCGCGGTATCTTTCAAAAACAGAATGACTTTTCACGTGCCGAGTCCTCCATTTTTACCCACGGGGTCCTTCATAGTGGTTTCAGTTGAACCGGGGGCTAGTACCTGGCGCCGGCGCCAAGTGCTGAGCTGCCTTCTTATGTGTTGCGGATCGAGAGAGAGAAAATCGCAGACATTGTTGAAGGAAAAGAGGGCTTTGCTCTGGTCCCTGAACAACCAGAACTCGGCTTCGACGAATTCGCACCTCGCGTAGAGCGAGGTCTGGAACAGGTTTCTCCGAAAGCGGTTGACCGCTTCGCAAAGAACAGCGGCCATAAGGCGGCGAAGCGGTTCGGTCTTATTTTCCCGTCGCCGTTTCCCGCGGAATTGTCCTGATCGAATGAGTTTGGGTCGAAGATCGGAACGGTAGGCACAGACCTCCCGATGGTCGGTCTGTCCTTCAGATTCCCCTATGAAATTGATAGCTTCACTAGCCATCGAATCCTCCTTCACGTTGGAGCCAACGAGGAAAGAACACCGTCTTGCTGATACTTTAAAACTGGTAGCGCATTCGGATATGCCACCGGCGCTTGGAGCGACATCAGAAGCCACCCATCTTCGACCGCATGACTTCCGGCTCTGAGTTTGCCTTTCAGATTTTCCTTGAACTGGAGACCGCTGGTATCCGAACCGATGCGCATTCGCACGACTATCCCCTCGAGGTTTCGTTGGCGTTGATCCTCTCTTCGCATGTCTGAAAATTAAGGTAATCCGGGTTTAGAGTCGTTATCTTGTAGTCCCGTTTTGGTGTAAAAAGAGTTCCCTGTTCGGTCTGTCGGTTCGTGGAAACTGGGGGTCGCGAGACGCGATTATGAAGGAGTTTCCGCCATTCCAGCTCGACACCGTCAACCAGTGTCTGTGGCGCCGCAGGACGAAGGGCGCCGACGAGCGCATACTGTTGACGCCCAAGGCGTTCGCGGTGCTGCACCACTTGGTGGAGCACGCCGGACGGCTAGTGACCCATGATGAGCTGCTCGATGCGGTGTGGCCAAATACTCACATCCAGCCGCAGGCCATAAAAAAGCTCGTTCTCGATCTCAGAAACTCGCTGGGCGATAGGGCGGAGAAGCGTCTTTTTATCGAGACTCTGCATCGCCGTGGGTACCGGTTTATCGCTGCTGTGAGCGAGGGCACTGCTGTTCTACCGGCTGTTCCAGCACAGCCCGCTCGAGGCAAACTGGTCGGAAGAGGACGAGAGTTGAGCATGCTGGGCGACTGCCTTGGGAAAGCGTTGAGAGGCGAGCGGCAGATCGTGTTCATCACGGGGGAGCCGGGCATCGGCAAAACCGCGCTGGTCGAGGCATTCCAGCGCCAAGCGCCGGTCGAGGCACCGGGCCTTCGGATTGCGCGCGGCCAATGCGTCGAGGGCTACGGCGGCAAAGAAGCCTATTACCCGATGCTTGAGGCGCTGGGTCAGCTATGCCGCGGCACCGGTGGAGACTCGGTCGTCCAAATACTCGCCGCGCAGGCACCAACTTGGCTGGTCCAGTTTCCTGCGTTGGTGAAACGCGAACAGCGCGAGATGCTACAGCGGGAGATCCTAGGAGCAACACGGGAACGCATGCTGCGCGAGATTGGCGATGCACTGGAAGCGATCACTTCGGCAAGTCCGTTGCTACTGGCATTTGAGGATTTGCAGTTGGTGGATCCCTCGACGGTCGATCTCATCTCGGCGCTGGCGCGCCGGCGGGCGCCAGCCAAGCTGATGCTGGTAGCTACCAAGCGACCGGTGGACATGGTGATTCCGGAACATCCGTTGAAGGCGCTGAAGCAGGATCTGTTGCTGCATCAGTTATGTCGCGAGATCAAGTTGGAGCCACTGAGCGAAGTGGAAGTCGCCGAATATCTTGAGGAGTGGTCGATGGGGGCCGAGCTTCCGGAGGGCTTATCCAAGTTGATCTATCATCACTCGGAGGGCAATCCCTTATTCATTGTGGCGACGCTCGACCACATGACCGAGCAGGGCCTCGTTTTCAAGGAAAGCGCGGAATGGAAGCTGCGGGTACCCCTGGAGCAAGTCGCTCTCGCCGCACCAGAGAAGTTGCGGCGCATGATCGAAGCGCAGATCAACAACCTTTCCGACGAACAGCGGCACGCACTGGACGCGGCAGCCGTGGCTGGAGTTGCCTTCTCAGCAAGGGTCTGCGCGGCGGCAGCCGATGTTGATCAAGAAGACTTTGAAGACTTCTGCGAAGAACTCTCTCGCAGGCATCACATAGTGCGTTCGGCAGGTTCCGAGAGTTTGCCGGACGGAACCGTCTCTGCGCGGTACGAATTTGTGCATAGTCTTTACCGCGAAGTGCTCTATCGCCGCTTGGCGTTGAGACGCGCGGCCAGGCTGCATCAGCGGATCGGAGAGGAGATGGAAACCCTCTCTTCGAACCGTTTGAGCGAGGCAGCGCCCGAATTGGCGCATCACTTCGAGCACGCGTCGGATTGGCAGCGCGCAGTTAAATATCTTAGCGTCGCGGCAGAAACCGCCAGACGCCGTTTTGCCAGTCGGGAAGCTATGGTCAGTTTGCAGCGCGCACTCGAACTATCGAGCAAGCTTCCGGAGGAGAAGCGTGCGGTCAGCGAGATCGAAATTCTTGAGAAGCTAGGGATGATCTACTCTCTCGAGTATGACCGTCGGGCAATCGACAACTATGAAGCGATGGCATCGCGGGCAGCTCACCTCGGCCTCATTGATGTTGAGGCACGCGCCTTGATCGGATTGGCATATCCGATGATGTGGATCTCTTCCGATCGGTGCCTCAAAATACTGGAGCGGGCTCTACTCCTTAGCAATAGTCAGAGTGTTCAGCTGCTGCGCGCAAGTTTCCGAATGAACTGCTTCTTCTATCGAATTTGGGCAGGCGGATGGAATTCGCAGGACGCAGAAGAGTGTCGCATTGCGCTGAATGAAATTCGGGAGGTCGGTGACCCGGTGACCTTTTCCTACCATTTGGCGCAATACAGCTTGATACAGTGGATTTCTTCCGAATACCGCGATGCGCACCGCAACTTGTCCGGGACTGTATCCAAGATGCTCGAGACCGTCGAAGAGAACTATCTAAATCTGAACCTTGCCGTCTGGGTAAATCAGATGTTCGGCTCCTCGAGCCTTCTCTTTTTGGGAGAGTGGGGAGAAGCCTTACGCGAGTATAGATCCGGAATCGCAATGCTGGACAAGAATGGTGAACAGTATCGCGCGAGCGCCTTGAGGCTCTATCTGGCATGGGCACATCTCCACGCTATGGACTTTGAGGGCGCGTTGAAGATCTGTGAATCGTCTTTTTCTCATCCCGAGAATTTTGTGCTTAACGCGGAGTCCGGTTCCTCAAGCCCGCTTCCAGAAGACGCTCGCATAAGTCTGATCATACAAGGCTCAGCAGAATCAGGTTTGGGAAATTATGATCTCGCGCTAAAGCATCTGTCGACTGCTCGAAACGCGATGGACCAGCAGATGGTCATAATAGACTGGTACTGGCGCATGCAGCTCCAGTCGAGTCTTACAGAACTGTGGCTGGCGAAGGGGGAATTGAAGCAGGCTCGAACAGAGGCGGAGAGATTTCTCGAAATCACTCTCGCGACTGCCGAGCGCACCTGGCAGGCGTTAGCCTGGGAAGCGAACGCCCGGATCGCGATGGCGCAACGCGATCTCGAGCGCACACACGAATGCGTGAAGAATGCCTTGTCAACGATGGAGGGTTTTGAGGTTCCGGTTGCCGCTTGGCGAGTCCACGCAACAGCTGCCGAGCTTTATCGAGGCAGCGAAAAGAGCAAGCAGGCCGAACATCACCGCGAACTGAGCCGTGCAACAATTCTCAAGCTGGCCGATTCTTTGCCGACTGAAGAGCCACTTCGCAAGACATTCCTGTCGGCGCCGTCGGTTCGCAAAGTGGTCGGGACCGGCGAACCAACTAATGGTGCGCGCTCAAGGACTCCGACTAAACGAGCCAAAATAGTAGGCAAGAGATCATCTCCTCCTTGACCTGAATGCCTAATTTCATAGGAATCCGCAATTTTTCGCTTTTTTGTCCGCAGTGTGGCAAGAATCTCGACGCAAGGGTGGCGATCGGAGTGGGCGGTATGGCTTGCCCTCTTCACCACGACGCATGGTGCGATGAGAAGGCTCTGATGCAAATCGCCGCACGCCTCGAGACCACCACGGCACAAGGATCGATGAGAGCATGCTTGCGGAAATCCGTAGACGCCTGGATATCGCCGCTGGCGTCAAGAGCAAGTGACGAGGCAGCAGGCCCTCCTCAGTCTGTGCGCAGCAGAACTACAACCGATCTGGCTTTGACCTCATAGCTCAATGAGGTGACAGACTTTTCCTGTCCGACTTCAAAAAAATCGGACGGGCTCGACATGCCTGTATCTGCTACACAGTTCCAGTCGCCGGCCTTTCCCTCTTGTATTTTGAAATTGAGATCTTGCCAGTATGCGTTTATCATCACGTAAATGTCTCGGTCCTGTTGCGAACCACCATGCAAACAGAACGCGAGGCTATGCGACAGATAGCGAAGATCTACCTGACCGTTCACACCGTACCAGATGACGTCTTCACGCCAGAATCTGCTGCGAGCCAAAGATGGGTGCGCTTTGCGAAAAGCGATCATTCCTCTGAAGAAGCGGAACATGTCGCTGTTCTTTTCGAGCAAATCCCAGTCGAGCCAGGTCGTTTCGTTATCCTGGTTCCAGGGATTGTTGTTGCCGCGCTGCGTATTCATGAATTCATCGCCGGCACAGAACATCGGAGTCCCGTTCGTGACCATCAAAATTGTAAAGAAATTTTTGATTTGCTGCTTTCGCAATCGCATGACTTCCGCTGGCACATTCTCGTCGCCCTCCCATCCGGAGTTCCAGCTCAGATTGTTGTCGGTCCCATCAGTATTGTTCTGGCCATTAGCCAAATTATGCTTTTCGTTGTACGCGACGAGATCATAGAGACAAAAGCCGTCGTGGGAAGTGACGTAGTTGATGCTTTGAGCAGGATGGTAGGCGTCGTCGAGATCATCCGGAAACAAATCGCTGCTGCCGTAGAGCCGGGTCATGAGATCGCCAACCTTTCCCGCATCGCTTTTGACGAACCCGCGAACGTCATCTCGAAACCTGCCATTCCACTGGCTCCATGTTTGGCCGGGGAAGCTGCGACCTAGTTCGTAACTGGCTGGATCCCATGCCTCGGCGATCAGGCGGACGTTAGCGTATTCTGCGCCGCCCGTTATCTCGGAAATCAATGGAGGGTCTTTCAGGTTGATCGAGCCGTCGATATTACGGCTGAAAATGGAAGCGAGATCGAATCTGAAACCGTCGACATGCATCTCAAGTATCCAGAAACGGAGACTGTCGATTATCATCTTGCGCACCGTGGGATGGGCGGCTCGCAAGACATTGCCTGTGCCGGTATCGTTCCGATAGTGCGACATGCTTTCGTCGAGAAGGTAGTAAGTGCTATTGCAAATGCCCCGATAGCTATAAGTGGGCCCGTCAGCGCCTGCTTCGGTGGTATGGTTGTAGACCACATCTAGAATTACTTCGATTCCGGCACGATGGAGTTCTTTCACCATCGCCTTGAAGTCGGCCGCAGCTTCTGCGCCGGGTAAATTCGCCGCGTAACTCTGATGCGGAGAGAAAAAGTTCAGCGGCATGTATCCCCAGTAATTGCCTTCGTCCGGGTCGTACTGAAATACGGGCATCAACTCGAGCGCGGTAACTCCAAGGTCTTTGAGATAGGGAATTTTCTCAACAACTCCTGCAAAAGTTCCTCGCTTGTCCGCGGACACTCCGGAATTGTCTCTGTTGGTAAAACCCCTGACGTGCATTTCATAGATGATGGTGTCTGACGTGTGGCGGGAATTGGATTCCCCGCCCCAGTCAAACGGGTTGGATTCGCCGCCCCAGTCAAACGCTGGAGTGTTGACTGGAAGCGTGCCAACAGGCGTTCTTCCGGCATTCGATCCGCGTCCGATCGAAGCACTACGCCGAAAATCCGGTGGAAAGAAGAGCGACCTTGCGTAAGGATCGAGAAGGACTTTGTCCGGATCGAAAAAGTGGACCTCCCCCAGTGCGCTAGTCGGACCTTCCACCGAGTACGCGTAGTACGAGGCATTGGCGACCTGGTCCGCTTTGAGGCGGCAATGCCAGATTCGTCCTGATTTGTGAGTTAAATAATTGAGCGAAACACGAAGAACCGGATTAACCAAATCGCGCGCCGCGTACAGCAATAGTGTCACGCCGGTAGCATGCCTGGAGTACAGCGAGAAGTTGTAGCTCTTTTCCTCTTTGATCCACGTAGCGCCAAGAGGCTGTGGCGAACCCCCGGTTTGCGACCAGTTAACCATGGACTGATCTACCGCGCCTAGAAGATAAGTTCGTCAGTATGACGGGCGATCATCAGGTCCTCATTCGTTGGAATTACGCGAACGACACAGCGGCTGTCATCGCTGCTAATCGTGTCGGCGTTGGCCTGATTTCGTTCGGGTTCGAGGTTGATGTCGAGGTGCTCCAAACCGTTACACGTCTCCCATCGCACAGGAGCGGCTCGTTCGCCAATACCGCCCGTGAAAACCAGAAGATCGAGTCCGCCCAGCGCGGCGGTGAACGCGCCGATCTGCTTTCGGAGCTGATAGCAAAACATCTGCACCGCCAGCGCAGCATCTGGTGCGGTGTCTCTTCGTTCGAGCAGCATTTTCATGTCGGAGATGCCGGAAACTCCCAGCAGTCCTGATTGGTGGTTCACGAGTTCGGCGAGCTCAGGGGCTTTGAGATGCTTTTCGTTGAGAAGATAGAGAATGATTCCGGGGTCCAGGTCTCCGCTGCGCGTTCCCATCATGAAGCCCCCCGCGGGTGTAAATCCCATCGTGGTGTCCAGCGGCTTTCCGTCCTTGACTGCCGCCATGCTGCCGCCGTTGCCAAGATGAGCGATGATTATACGAGCGGGCGGATTAATGCCGAGCGTCCGCATGATGTACTCGTAGGAAATTCCGTGAAACCCGTAGCGGCGGATGCCTTCGTCTCGGAGGGCAGGAGGCAATGCAAAGCGCTGTGCGACTTCCGGCATAGAGCGGTGAAAAGCCGTGTCGAAGCAGGCGACCTGCGGCAGCTTCGGAAAATTCGAAGTGACCGCTTCAATGCCCGCGATCTCGTCAGGCAGGTGCAGCGGCGCGAAGGGAATCAAGCTTCTCAGCTCGCTAAAGAGGGTATCAGTGATTCGTTCCGGAGCCGCGTGATGCGGGCCGCCGTGAACCAAGCGATGACCGACTGCATCAGGATGCGGAAGCCGCAACCGCTTCACCTCGACGGCAAGCGCGTAAAGGGGTGTTAACGCAGAAGAAATTTCGCTGCCCGTTTTCTCGACTTTCTCGTGCGCGCTGTGAATCCAAAGGCGAGTGATCTGTTCATCGTTGAGCTCGGCCGCACCTTGCGCGAGCAGGAGTTCTTCACCATGACCGATTCGGTAGAGTGCGAATTTGAGTGAAGATGATCCGCTGTTCAGGCATAGTATGACGTGAGAAGCCATCAGACTCCGGGCCCTGGCGATTTGGCGCGTGCTTTTTCAAAGATATCGACGAATTCACGATACCGCCTTGCAATTTCTGCAACGGCAGCTTCGCGCGTGGTCCTCTTCTCGCGCCATCCGACAAGGGGTTCCCAGAAGTCCGTGCGACCGACGGCGAATCCGATGAAGCCCGGCACGGTAGCCGCGGTTGTCAGCAATTCGCGCACATTCTTGTCGTTCTGGCCCTGGCCCAGAACGATGCAACCGACTTTGTCGCGGCCCCCATAGCGAGCCGCCGCCACAACGCGCTCGCAATCATCTCTGCGGTCAAGGCCTTCGACCTTCCAAACGTCTGGTTCGACATGCGCGTCCTGCAGCTCTTCGATGGTCTGGACCATTAGCCGAGGACGAATCTCCAGGTCGTACGCCTTCTTGTCGCCCTTGACCTTTTCCAGTTGCGCTTTCTCTGCCGGAACCAGGAGCTCAAACATGAAAAGTCTTGGTTTCGAGTTATGCAGGTGATAGGACAACCGCGTCAGACGGTTCGTTTGTCTCCGGTTCAGAGCTTGGTCGCCCTCCGGGTTGTATCGCACCAGGACTTTGCAGAATGTTGGCTGGAAGGTCTCGATGTGGTTGTGGAAGGCTTCGCCGTACTCGAAATCGAACTCATCCTGTCCGCTCTTCTCAACCGGACACGCGACCGTAAAGCCGTCCACCTTTGCATCGCGCAGGATGGCCGCCCCGAATTGTTCATCCACCAGGATAGCTGAGTTCTGCTTCGGGACGCCGGCGGCGGCCGCCGCCTTAAAGCCATCATAGATCACTCGTTTCGCTTCCGCGATCTGTGCCGTCTGTTCGGGGGTCAGCGCGCCGCTCCACCCGAACATAGCTGTCTCGAACGATCCTCGATGATCGAAAGGCAGCACATATAGTGGACGATCATATCCACGCATCATTGCATGTTCTCGTTGAATCCTTGGTCGATAAAGTCAGGCCATTAGTTCGTGCGGTTTACCTTAGTGATAGCGTGGTCGAAAATCGTCGGATTGGAGGTCAACCCCGTAACAGAGAGATCGTCGATGTAGCGTCTAAGCGTGCCGCTATCGAGAAGCTCTCAGGTGATGTTGTCGAGCCAGATCTGTGTCCGAGATTGTGGAGCGATTGAGTAGCCTTCATGATCTCACCTCCAGAGCTTTGTTCACGATCTCTTGAGCTTCGCGCAGTATGGCGTCCAGGTTGGCGCGGTCCTTGAAACTTTCCGCGTATATCTTGTAAATGCTCTCCGTTCCCGACGGGCGAGAAGCAAACCACCCGCTGGCGGAAATCACTTTCATACCTCCTATAGGAGCGTGGTTACCCGGCGCTTTGCTGAGCTTGGCTGTAATCTGTTCGCCCGCGAGCTTCGATACTGTGATTGCTTCAGGAGATAGACGCTCGAGCCTCTCTTTCTGTTCTGCGGTTGCGGGCGCGTCTACGCGCTCGTAGTGTGCGTTGCCAAACTCCTCAGTCAGTTTGAGATAGTGTTGACCCGGATCGTTGCCCGTTCGAGCGGCGATCTCTGCTGCCAGAAGGTTTGGAACAATTCCGTCTTTGTCGGTCGTCCACACGGTGCCGTCGCGCCTGAGAAAGGTCGCACCCGAGCTCTCTTCGCCGCAAAACCCGAGACTGCCATCAATGAGTCCCTCGACGAACCACTTGAAGCCCACCGGCACTTCAAGCAGCCAACGGTTCATGCGCGACGCCACCCGATCAATCATGCAGCTGCTGACTATGGTCTTGCCGACGGCGACCGTCTGCGACCACTGCGGCCGGTTTGCGAATAGGTATGAAATCGCCACAGACAGAAAATGGTTTGGATCGAGCAATCCTTGGCTGTGGCTCACGATTCCGTGGCGATCGGCATCGGTATCGCTTGCGAACGAGACGTCGAACTGGTCTTTCAGGTCGACCATGCGCGCCATCGCGTACACTGAAGAAGGATCCATTCGGATTTGGCCGTCCCAGTCGACCGTCATGAACCGAAACGTGGGGTCGACTGTGTGATTGACAACTTTGAGGTTTAACCCGTAGCGATCGCCGATCGCATCCCAGTAGTCCACGCTGGCGCCGCCCAACGGATCAACGCCGATATGAACATTGCAGTCCTTGATTACCTGCAAATCGACGACGGTGTGGAGATCGCTTACGTAGAAGTCCAGATAGTCATGCTTATGAGTCGTCGAGGCTGTGCGCGCTCGCTCAAACGGCATGCGCGCTATTCCGCGGAGACCGTCCGCAATCAGGGCGTTGGCCCGGTCCTGGATCCATCTAGTTACGTGAGTGTCCGCTGGTCCTCCATGCGGAGGGTCGTATTTGAAGCCGCCGAATCGAGGCGGATTGTGAGACGGAGTGATGACGACGCCGTCGGCGAGTCCACGCTTGCGGCCTCGGTTGTAGCTGAGAATCGCATGCGAGATTACCGGGGTGGGTGTGTAGCTATTGGCCGCGTCGATCATCACATCGACGCCGTTTCCCGCCAGCACTTCCAGCGCACTTTTGAAAGCCGGTTCTGAGAGCGCGTGCGTATCGAAACCGATGTAAAGCGGGCCGTCGATGCTCTGCTGTTTGCGGTAAAGACAGATCGCCTGGGTTATAGCGAGGATGTGCGCCTCGTTGAACGACCGGTCGAGCGAACATCCGCGATGCCCGGAGGTTCCGAATGCGACGCGCTGGGTCGGCACGGATGGATCTAGTTGCTCGCTGTAGTAAGCAGACACTAATTTGAAAACATCGATGAGAATTGAAGGGTCAGCTGGCTTTCCCGCAAGGGGGCTGACTTTCATTGTCTGCTCTCCGATAAAACCTGCAATCAACTAACCCACTCGGCAGGGCTTGGCGTTCCAGATCTCGCCCGCATACTCGGCGATAGTGCGGTCGCTCGAAAACTTTCCAGAGCCGGCCACATTCAGGATCGCCTTACGCGCCCATTCTTCGGGTTTCGCGTATAGTTCAATCAGCCTGCGGTCGGCGTCCAGATAGGACGTGAGATCCGCCAGATGCATGTAGTAGTCACCATGTGCCAGGAGCATGTCGCGCAGCGGCTCGAAGACACCGGGCTCGTGGCGGCTGAAGTGGTCCGAAAAGATCAGATCCAAAACCGCTCGCGTCTCAGGCTCGTGCTCATAGTGCCAGTGTGGATTGTACCAGCCGCGACTATCCGCGACTTGCTGAGCGGTCAAACCGAACAGGAAAAAATTTTCCTCGCCGGCCTCCTGTGCCATCTCGATGGTTGCTCCGTCACGCGTCCCGATAGTCAACGCGCCATTCATCATGAACTTCATGTTGCTCGTGCCGCTCGCCTCATAGCCCGCCGTAGAAATCTGGTTAGATACATCGCTGGCGGGAATCAGATGCTCCGCGAGAGTCACATCGTACTCGGGGATGAAGAGGACCTTGAGCCGGCCGTGTATCGCTGGATCGCTGTCGATCGTACTGGCCAGGTTGTTGATGAACTTTATGATCAGCTTGGCGAGATGGTAGGCAGGCGCCGCCTTGCCCGAGAACAAAAACGTTCGCGGAGTCACCTCAAGGTTAGGGTTCTGCTTCACGCGATTGTAGAGAACTACGATCCGCAGCGCGTTGAGCAGTTGCCGCTTGTATTCGTGGATGCGCTTGATCTGGCAATCAAAGATTGTGTCCGGATCGACCGTTTCTCCGGTCTTCGATTTGAGCCAGTTTGCAAACCGGGCTTTCGTCGCGCGAGTCGCCGTGCGAAAGTTGTCGCGAAAGCTTTTGTCATCGGCCAGCGGCTTAAGCTTACTAAGGTGGCTCAAATCGGTGATCCATCCTTCACCGATGGCGTCGCTGATTGCCTGAGCGAGTGTCGGATTGGCCAGGAGCAACCAGCGCCGTGGGGTGACGCCGTTGGTCTTGTTGTTAAATCGCTCGGGAAACATCTCGGCCAGGTCTTTAACCGTGGTCGTGCGCAGCAACTCAGAGTGAATCGCAGCGACTCCGTTTGTACTGTGCGATCCGACAATGGCGAGGTTGGCCATTCGCACGTGTCTGCTCGAGCCTTCTTCGATCAGGCTGATTCGCGCGACGCGTCCCTCTTCGCCGGGGAAGCGGTTGCGAACGTCGTCGAGCAAGCGCCGATTGATTTCAAAGATAATCTCGAGGTGACGCGGCATCAGCATCTCGAACCACTCGACTGGCCACTTCTCGAGTGCTTCGGGCAGCAGCGTATGGTTTGTGTACGCCAGAGTTCTTCGCGTCAGGTCCCATGCTTCATCCCATCCGAGCTTCGCCTCGTCGAGCAGAATCCGCATCAACTCGGACACCGCCATCGTTGGATGCGTGTCGTTGAGCTGGATTGCGACCTTGTCGGGAAGGGAGCTCCAATCGGTGTTGCTGCGTCGAAAGCGCCGTATGATATCCGCCAGCGAGCAGGCGACGAGAAAGTACTCCTGTACGAACCGAAGCCCCTGCCCCAGGCTGGTCGAATCGTCTGGATACAGAACTCTCGTCAGCGTTTCGGCGGCCAGCTTTTCTGCGAGCGCACCAACGAAATCGCCGTGGCTGAATTCTTGGAAGTCAAAGTAATCCGGCGCGGCGGCGGCCCACAGTCGAAGTGAGTTGATGGTTCGGCCGCCATATCCGACGATGGGGAGATCGCGCGGGACGCCGAACAGTCTGGCGGGCTTTCCGACTTCAGCGCGCAAGCTTCCGCCGATCATCTCGAAGGAGCAGTTCAGCTTCACTTCAACGCTTTCATGAGGCCGCATGATCTGCCAGGGATCTTGGTGGCGCAGCCAATGGTCCGGCCGCTCTTCCTGCCAACCATCCCTGATGGACTGTTTGAACATCCCGTATTCGTAACGTAGTCCGTAACCCATCGCCGGAAGTTGCATCGTCGCCATCGAATCCAGAAAGCAGGCGGCCAAACGTCCGAGCCCACCGTTACCCAGGCCAGGGTCAGGCTCTTGCTCGAGAAGACCCAGCCAATCGACGTTCTTCTCCTTTAGAAGTTGCGCGGCGATAGGATCTAGCATGAGATTAGTGATGTTGTTCGCAAGCGAACGACCCAGCAGAAACTCTATCGAGAGGTAATAAATGCGCTTGGGATTTTCGCGCTCGTAAGTTTTCTCGGTACGTATCCAACGCTGAGAAAGAAGATCCCGCACCGATCGTGCGACGGCTTCGTATCGCTCGCGCAAGGTGACATCGCTGGCATCGACGACGTTGTCGAACAGCAGATGGCGCTCGTAAAGCGCTTCATCGGTGCCGCTGAATTTAATCGGGCCGCATCCGTATTGCGCGATCAGTTTCGAAATAAGATCGGAGGTTACCGTCTTTGGAGATGCTGCCATTGTTTTTTCCCGCTATCGATCACAAGGTACGTGGTTTGTATCGTTCCACAGTTGTATTATGGGCTGGGACAAGTTGTGTTCGTAGCCGAGCGCGCTCAAGCTCGCCGTGCTCAGAAGGAAGTATTTGCCACCGGCAGGTTCCAGACCAAGCCAACGCGCACTCAGTACCCGCATAATGTGTCCGCTCGAAAAAATCAGAACATTGCCCCGGATCTCACGAACCCGCTTCACCACTCTGTCAGCGCGTGCGCCGATCTGCTGCGGTGACTCGCCTCCAGGACAACCGTCGCGAAACAGTTGCCAATCGGGGCGCTTCGCATGGATCTCTTGTGTGCGACGGCCTTGGTATTCGCCGTAGTTCCATTCGACCAACTCGCGATCGACCTCGGCTCGATCGCCAAAGCCCGCCAGCTCACAAGTCCTGCTCGCCCGCTGCAACGGGCTCGTGAAGACCTTCATGAAACTCAGTCCTTTCAAACGTTCCCCCAGCCGGCGTGCGTTGCTTTCGCCGCGAACGGTTAATGGCAAATCGGTAAGTCCAGTGTGCTGGCCCGACCTGCTTCACGCAGTCTCGCCGTGCCTGGCGAGGTAGACGACTGGTAGCGGTTCACTCATGACATTCATTTCCCTCGATCGTCAGAACGGCCATTGCCAATTCGTGATGTCCTGCGGATCGATACCAAACTCGTGAGCGTGGTTCTTGGCGTCTATCTGATCGTTAAGTAGCGTCTCGCGCACGCCCGCTCCCTTGACCTGAAAGCGAGGCATTCGGTCGATCGCGTCAATGGCGAGGCTGAAACGATCCGTTTGATTCTGGATAGCCAATTCCAGCGGCGTGTTGATGTTCCCCTTTTCCTTGTAACCGCGTACATGGATATTGTGCTGGCATCCCCGACGATATGTGAGCCGGTGAATTAACCATGGATAGGAATGGAAGTTGAAGATGACCGGCCTGTCCGGTGTGAAGATAGCCTCGAACTCTTTATCCGTCAGGCCGTGAGGATGTTCCGTGCTCGGAACCAGCCGGAAAAGATCGACCACGTTTACGAATCGCACCTTCACGTCGGGTAAGTGCTGCCGAAGCAGAGCAGTCGCCGCCAACGACTCCATTGTTGAACAATCGCCGCAACTCGCCATCACGACGTCGGGCTCAGCGCCCTGGTCGTTGCTGGCCCAATTCCAAATACCGACGCCTTTCGTGCAGTGCTCGATTGCCGCTTCCATGTCCAGGTACTGCAGATGTACTTGCTTGTCAGCGACGATGACGTTCACGTAGTTGACGCTTTGTAGGCAGTGATCTGCGACCGACAGCAGGCAGTTAGCGTCAGGAGGCAGGTAAATTCGGACTACACTGGGACTCTTATTGACAACCACGTCGAGGAAGCCGGGGTCCTGGTGGGTGAAGCCGTTGTGATCCTGCCTCCAGACGAGCGCAGTGATCAGCAGGTTCAGTGACGACACCTTTGCGCGCCACGGCAGTTCGTTACATTTTTCCAGCCACTTAGCATGTTGGTTAAACATCGAGTCGACTACGTGTATGAACGGTTCGTAGCTGTTGAGTAAGCCGTGGCGACCGCTTAGGAGATAACCCTCCAGCCATCCTTCGACGGTATGCTCGCTGAGTATCTCCATTACGCGCCCGTTTGGCGCGAGTTCACCGCCATCGGCGTCCTCGGGGAAATAATCTCCGAGCCAAACCTTCTTGGCGACCTCGTAAATTGCTTCGAGCCGGTTGGATTGGGTTTCATCAGGTCCGAAAACTCGGAAGCGATCCATGTTCCGCCGCATCACTTCGCGCAGGAAATTGCCGAGTGTCGGGACGTTCCCCGCCAGACTTGCGCCGGGTTTTTTGACTTCGACCGCCGAGCGCCGAAAGTCGGGGAGCTCCAGGGGCTTGCGAACAAGACCGCCATTAGCGATCGGGTTTGCACTCATCCGCCGACTTCCCTTTGGTGCCAAACCCTTCAACTCTGGTATCAAGCGGCCTTCACTATCGAATAGCTCTTCGGGTTTATAACTGCGCATCCAGCTCTCAAGGACTTTGAGATGCTTTGGATTCGTAGCGATGTCGGCAATCGGGATCTGGTGCGCCCGCCAGAATCCTTCTAGGTAGTGCTCG
This sequence comes from uncultured delta proteobacterium, assembly GCA_963850125.1. Lineage (GTDB taxonomy): Bacteria > Desulfobacterota > Binatia > Binatales > Binataceae > Binatus. The sequence goes on from CAWKKB010000014.1 coordinate 68,389, forward strand.
TCGACCTGCCGCGGCGCCGTCCATCCTTTGGGGCTGCGCAAGACGATCATCGGCCATCGCGGCCTGATCGCTTTGCCGGTCCGCCGTGCGTCGTCCTGGATTTTGCGGATCTCGAGTACGCAGTGCTCCATAGTCGCAGCCATCGCCTGGTGCATGCTCTGCGGATCGCTGCCTTCGACGAAGTAAGGCGTGTACCCGTATCCAACGAACAGAGCCTCGAGCTCTTCATGGCTTATGCGAGCAAGTACGGTGGGGTTGTTGATCTTGTAGCCGTTCAAGTGCAGGACCGGCAGCACCGCTCCGTCAACTATAGGGTTGAGGAACTTGTTGCTATGCCAGCTTGTCGCGAGCGGGCCGGTCTCCGACTCGCCGTCACCCACCATAACGAGCGTGATCAGGTCTGAATGGTCGTACACCGTCCCATAGGCGTGCGAGATGCTGTAACCGAGTTCCCCGCCCTCGTGGATGCTGCCCGGCGTTTCGGGTGTAGCATGGCTGCCGATCCCGCCCGGAAAGCTGAACTGCTTGAAGAAGCGCTGCATGCCGGCAAGATCTTCACTCTTGTCCGGATAGATTTCGGAGTAAGTTCCTTCAAGGTACGCATTCGACAAGACGGCCGGCGCGCCATGGCCAGGACCCGAAATGAAGATCGCATTCAAGTCATACTTGTTAATCAGCCTGTTGAAATGAATGTATGTGAAGCTCTGGCCCGCGTCCGAGCCCCAGTGACCAAGCAGGCGCGGCTTGGTCTGCTCGGGTTTCAGCGGCTCGCGCAGCAAGGGATTTTCCTTCAGATAGAGCATCCCCAAGCTCAGATAGAGGGTGGCTCGCCAGTATGCGTCGATCTTGCGTAATTCCTCAGAACTGAGGGCCGTTCCCTTAACCGTCGAGCGAGCCTTACCATACGCGGAGATGTTTTCATCGGCGCGAACCATCTCAGACTTTTTCGCGAGCGTAGCCATGGTTAATAATCTCCTTGGGTCACGGACCGGTTGATTATCAGTGCTTGAATGACGTTTTCTCGTGATTCCGTAGCAAAGGTAAGGTAATTCGGGTTCAGAGTCGTTATCTTGAAGTTCTGTTTCGGTGTAAAAATGGTTCCTATTCGGGATGTGGGGTCGAGAACCTCGAAGTAAAAAACGATGTTGGCGCGAAGCAGTGCGTCTCCATCAGACCGTTTGACCAAAATTAGCGTACCCGGTTGGAGGTCGCCGTCAGCTCGCGAAGGCGTCGAAGGGCCGGCTCAGGCCGTTGCCTTCCGGGCAAACGCCAACGCTAGTTGTCCTCGACGCGACCGGGCAAGTTCATTCGGGCCTCCGTCAAAGGTTCTGCAATTCGCCTTTGACGGCCACGGTCGTCCGTGGCAGCTCTCGCGATGGCTCCGCTCCAGGATCGGCCAATAAGATATAGGTGCCGTGGTACCTAGCCTTTAGCGCCCGGAATAAAGTAGGCGCTTAACCATCGAGCATGGTCATGGCAGAAAACTTCGTCGGCCGTTCCCAGATCCCGTCGCTCACCACTAACGAAACTGAACCAGGCGATATCGAGCAGCAGATCTTTAAACCTGATAACAGCATCATAGTCGACTGTGTTTGCCGAAAATGACAGACCTTCGCAATCGTTTTTCAGCAGTAGTCCGTCTTCTATCAAGCGGTCTGGACTGATCAGAAGCCAATTACCGGCGAAGGAAGATAGAGATTGGTATGAATAGTTAGCGTATTCAGTAGGACCTCCCGGGAGTGCTTGCCACCACGTCTGGCCCGCTCTGCAAAGGTGATCAATCCACGCGAAGGCGGAGGGACCCAAATCTCCGATACAGTATTGCGAGGGAGAGAGGTGACGTGCACGAGCACGCCACAGGCACGATATCCAGCGGGAAGGGAGGAAGATTTGCGGTTTGGATATCAGCGCTCAACATCACTAGACCTCTTAGCGTTCCGCTCATTCGGCATCGAGTGAGATAAGTTCAAACGTCCGAGTCCGCGTTTCCTCGCGGGTCGCCGGCAAGTCGGCCGGTTTCACCGCAGCGGCTACGAGTAGGAATTGTTCGAAGGTCATCCCCACCTGGCGAAAGCCACCCTGACAGAATACGAACGCGTAAAATTCCACCATTTCGTCGCGGATGGTCGTGGGAAGTGCTGGAGATGTGGACGCTTCAGGAAAGGCGCGTGGTTCGCGAGGAGGATCTTCGCAAGACTGCATGATAAGAAGTCGTGACGGCGATGAGAAATGCGAGTCCTTAATTTGAACGAGTGCGCCCATGGTATTCACCCTCCATCTTAATGTGCGGGTCTTGGACTAAGCTTTATTTCGGACGCTGGCAAGAGTGGTTTGCTCGTATAGTTGATGGCTTTGACGGCGCCCCCTGTGGGGAGGCCAACGGCCGCCGTTTCGTCAAAGGCGACCTCGCTTTGGTTGCCCAGTAACGCTAAATTTTTGCGCGCCGGCTCATAGTCAGGTACATCGCGCACGAGCTCACGCCAAATCAGAGACGCGCGGACAGTCTTTCCCTCTTGGGCATAGATCACACCCAGCAGGTTGCGTGCGTCCGGTTGCTCACAATTCAACAGCAGCGACGCCAGCGTCTCGTGCTCCGCCTCCGCCAGCATTCCGCGCCGCTGATCGACGAGGGCGAGATTGAAATGTGATTCGGAACGGTCGTGACCGAGGAGAACTGCCTGTCGCAGATTGTCCGTCGCTGCCTCCAGGTCACCATTTTCGAGCAGTGCCAACCCTAGGTTTAGGAATAAATCCCACTTTCTCAGCCCAAGCGCTGCGGCTCGCTGATATTCGCTGACCTCCGCCGTCTTATTGCCTATCATTCCTTGGGCAAAGCCCAGATGATAATGAGCGAGAGCGTTTTCCGGATGCTCTCGCAGGACTTCGAGGTGACGACGAATCGTCTCTGAGTAGTCTTCGACCCCGAGGGAATAGTCCGCCCCGACATCACAGACTTGCTCCTCGGCTCTGCCTGCGAACGCGTTGCGCCCTATCGATAGTGAGAGCAGCAAGATAGCCGTCCCAAGCGCTTTTCCAAGACTCGCTTCGCAATTGAGCTTTGTCTTTCGCACGGTACCGAATTTAAGGTAATTTCGGTTTAGAAGCGTTAAGTTGCGGTCCTGATTTGGTGTAAAAGGGGTTCTTATTTCGGTCTGCGGGTTCGAAGAAGTTCGCGAAAGTAGAGGACGACATCGGCGCGACCATGAAGGATTCCGCCATTTAGGCTTGATCTGGTCGATCGATGTCTGTGGCGCCGAGAGCATTTGACCGCTTCCTAAGGCATTTTCACGCGGGAATTGGTTTTCTCAACGTTGCGTCGCCATGCGTGTAACAAACAGGAAGAGGCCCATCCGGCGTATTGCGAAAGCCGCGCGCAAGATCTGCGCATAGAACACATTGCGCTACGACCAAAGGTCCGTCTTCATGAAGCTCGAGTCTGCGTAACCTGATCGAAGCAACGTCTGCCTCAGCAATTGGTTTTCGCTCCATAATCTTGTTCTGCTCACTGCATTCCTCGCGAACTGTTTCGCACTTGCCCGCGATGTTCACTTTGTCATCAAACAACCAAAGTTTGTCCGTAGCGCCGGCTTCCAGCCGCAAGAAGCTCGTGTGCTGCCTGGCGTAATCTGCTTCTTTGTTTTGATCCGACGGAAACAACGCCACGGATGCATCGCGAGCGACTTTGGTCAATCGCAGAAGCGCGCATAGGATTGCAGAGGCCGTTCCTCGGCTTTGCTGCGGGAGTTTGTCCGTGAACAAATGGTAAGGACGTTCGTGCGTACGGGAGGGAATGGTAAGAATCCGACCCTCGTGGACCGTGAGTGAAACTCGAAGTCGAGTTCGTTCGAGCAGCGATGCGGTGCCTATCACGGGACAAAACTGCTTCGGCGTCACTTCGCCAGTTATGCGTCGGGTCACCTCCGAAGAGCGTGTGCCATCACCTCCAGCGAGAATGATTGCGCATCGGTATTGATTCATTTCGCAGAATTTCATGGTCACCTCCGGGCCCGCTTCGTCTGCGGTCTGCTGGGCTGCTTAAAGATTCGTTTCCCTCTTCGCAGGGTATGGCGAATTTAAAGCGATTCACATTCAGAGTCGTTCTCTTCAAGTTCTCATTCGGTTTAAAAGGGGTTCCTTTTCAGTGTGCAGAGGTTTAGAAGAAGCTCGAAAGTAGAGACTGTGTGACGGGACGACTGGATCATGAAGGAGTGGTTCGCCATTTCAGCTCGATACCGTCAACCAAGTGTCTGTGGCGACATCTTAATAAGCGAGATGATGAGCGCATCCCGCTGACGCCCAAGGCGTTTGCGGTCCTGCGGCACCTGGTCGAGAAGCCCGGACGCCTCGTGTCGCATGATGAACTGCTCGATGCAGTGTGGCCAAGCACTCATATCCAGCCGCAGGTCATAAAGAAGTGCATCCTCGAAATCAGAAGTGCGCTCGAAAACCCGGCCAAGAAGCCGCTGTTTCTCGAGGCTCTCGAATTCGATCATTTGACCGGCTGGTAGTTGCCAACGTTACTCCGAGCCGCCCTCTTGACAATCGTGTCTAAATATGACGTTAATGTCATCTATGAACAAGATAGTCAGTGAAGACTACGTGAGAAAAGCAGTCAAAGTTCGCCACGCAAAACCAGGACCACGGGCGTTACCCAACCGCCGAGAGAGGCGCAAGCTGGAAACTCGCCAGGCGCTACTGGATGCGACTCAGACTCTGCTCGCCAAGCGAAGTTTCGATTCACTGAGCGTCGACGACATCGTAGAGCGTGCGGACGTCGCCAGAGGCACCTTCTACAATTACTTCGTTGACAAGGATGCGCTCGAACGCGAACTCGCATCGCAGTCAAGGGCACGGATCGAGGGTGAGATTGCGCGCGTGAACGAGGGAGTCACCGATCCAGCGGAGCGAATCGCCCGCGCATTCCTGAGCGTGCTACAGCTCGGGATCAGCACACCGCAGCAGGCTACCGCGATGATGAGGCTCTTCCCGCGCGCGACTGATCCTGCGGCGCCCAGCAACGCCGGGGTGCGTCGCGATGCGGTGCAAGGCATGACTCAGGGCCGGATCGTCGCGACCTCCGAGGATGCAGTAGTCGCGTGCGTAATGGGTGTTTTCACGGCCGGAGTGAACCGCGCGCTCGACCTGCCGGCGGGCCGTGTACGCGAATTCGCACAGGGACTTGGCACAATTCTGCTTCATGGGCTTGGCCTCAAAAGAGCGGAGGCGGAGCGCATCATGCGGGACGCGATCGAAGCAATTCTCGCACGGAAGTGAGGAGTACCTCATGGGAATCAAGATTCAGGATGTTGCCTACGTAAGATTCAGCGCACCGGACCTGGACCAGATGGAAGCCTTTCTAACCGAGTTCGGGATGGTCCGTGCAGATCGAACTGGCGACGCGCTTTACATGCGCGGCCTCGACGGAGATGCGTTTCTTCATGTGACGCACAAGGGCGAGCCGCGATTTGTCGCCGCCGGTTTCGAAGCCGCATCGATTCAAGAACTCGAAGCGCTCGCTCGAGAAGAAAAAGCGTCGCTCGATCGTCTGGATGGTCCCCGCGGCGGATCGGTACTAAAGCTGACTGACCCCAACGGCTTCCAAATAGAAGTAGTCGCGGCGCGTGCACCGACTGCGCGAATCGAGCTGCCTGCGCGAGCTTCCCTCAACGACGCCTATGGAAGGCCGCGGCTCAACGCGCTCAAGCGCCTCGCAAAAGGACCTTCGCATGTGAAGCGTCTCGGCCATTGCGTGCTGAATGTGAAGAACTTCCGCGAGTCGGAAGCCTGGTACAAGTCGCGATTTGGATTGATTACTTCGGACGAGATCAACTTCGGATCTCCAGAGAAAGTGCTCGGCGCATTCCTTCGCTGCAATCGCGGACCAATACCGAGCGACCATCACACCCTGTTTCTGCTAGGCACCGGTAAGCCCGGATTCAATCATGCCGCCTTTGAAGTAGCGGATTTCGACGATCTGATGTGCGGTCATGATTTGTTGAAAGAGAAAGGTCGCGGTCACGAATGGGGCGTCGGACGCCATGTGCTAGGAAGCCAAATCTTTGATTACTGGCGTGACCCTTGGGGGCACACGCTCGAGCATTGGACCGATGGCGACCTGCTCGACGCGGCGTGGGGCACGCGAATTTCCTCGATTCAGGAAGTGGTCGATACCCAATGGGGGCCAAAGGCTCCCGCCACGATGGGATCATAAGGAGCTATCATGAAGATAGTCAGATACAAGGATGAAACCGGCGTCAAACTGGGAGCAGTTAAAGGCGACAGCGTCATCGACTTAACCCGCCGATTACCTTCGCTGTCCGACAACGTAATCGACCTCATCCAGCGGTGGAGCGAAGCTAAGCCCCAGCTCGAGAAGATCGTGTCAGACAACGCGCCGGATGCAGCTTTGGCAAACGTGCGGCTGCTCGCCCCGGTAGCGCGGCCCGGCAAGATCATGGCGATCGGTCTCAACTACGCGGACCACATCAAAGAGACAGGTCAAAAGATGCCGTCTCATCAAATCTGGTTCACCAAGGGGGTGACCTCGATCAACGGACCGTTTGATCCTGTCGAGTTGCCGATTGCTTCCGCGCAGGTTGATTACGAGGCGGAGCTGGTGGTGATTATCCGCAAGCGCTGCAAGCACGTTGCGAAGGAGACCGCAGCCGATGTTGTATTCGGCTATTGCGCCGGCAACGACGTGTCGGTGCGCGACTGGCAGATGCAGACCACGCAATGGGTGCTCGGCAAATCGTTCGATACGCACGCGCCCATCGGCCCCTGGATTGTTACCGCGGACGAGATTGGCGATCCCCACACGATGGGTATCCGATGTTTCGTCAACGGCGAGCGGCGCCAGAACTCCAATACCGGGAACCTAGTGTTCGACGTGTACGATCAGATTGCGCACCTGAGCTGCGCCATGACGCTGGAACCCGGCGACATAATCTTTACGGGAACTCCAGGTGGCGTCGGGCTTGCGATGCAGCCGCCGCAGTGGCTCAAGGCAGGCGACAAGGTGCGTGTTGAGATAGACCGCATCGGATCCATCGAAGCTGAAATGCAGCCTGAGCGTGCAAGCCAAGCCGTTTCATCCTGGAGGTAATCGTCAATGACGAACGAACTCGTAGAGACCGCAAGACGGATCGCGCCAGAGCTTGGGGAGACGGCCGCCGAGGACAACGCGCTCCGGAGGCTCAGCGATCGCACCTGGAATATCTTGATGGACAATGGCTTTTTGCGATCGCTACAGCCAGCGCGGTGGGGCGGCGGCGAAGTACCGCTGATGGAATTTGTCGACGCCACGATCGAGCTCGCGCGCGTTTCGCCTTCCGCTGCATGGATCGCCGGCGTGATCGGGTTACATCCGTGGCAGCTCGCTCTCTTTGATGAAAGAGCGCAGCAGGAGATGTGGGGTAAGGATCCCGCCCTGATGCACTCCTCGTCTTACAACCCTACCGGCAAGGCCGAGAAGGTGGCCGGCGGCTACAAGCTTTCGGGGCGATGGTCGTTCTCGTCCGGATGCGATCACTGTCACGGTGTGATGCTGGGAGCGATTTGCGGCACGCGCGACGTGCTGGGCAGACCAGTACCGGACTTCAAGTCTTTTCTCTTGTTGAGCGATCAATATCGCATCGACGACAACTGGCATGTTGCCGGACTCAGGGGCACCGGCAGCAAAGACATCACTGTCGAAAACACTTTCATACCTGAGTATCGATCTCAGTCACTCATCGACTATGCGATGAATGCGCCGCTGCCGGGGCAAGAGCGCAACAGCGGCACGCTCTATCGATTACCCTGGTCGGTAGTCTTTAACACGGCGCTGGTTGCTTCGGTGCTGGGTGCTTCGCGCGGTTTCGTCGATGCCTGGATTTCGCAGACGCGCGAGCGCAAGTTGAGCTTGGGCGGAAGGGCGGCCGACGATGCTCTCGTGCAGCGGCGGCTCGCCGAGGCGACCTGGCTTATCGACGTCACGATCACGCGCCTGCGCACCGACATAACGGAATTGTGGCAGATGGCGCAGGACCGCGCGCCGGTGCCGATGCAACTCAGGGCGCAGGTGCGATGGAACATGAACCGCGGATGCGAGTTGGTTGCGCAGGCGATCGACGATCTATTTCGGGCGTCGACTGGACGCGCGGTGTTCGTCGATCACCCGCTACAACAGCGCTTTCAAGACATCCAGGCCGCGATGGCGCACGCGTACTTGTCTCCGGATCCACTGGCGAAGGCGGTGGGCGGATATCTGTTGGGTACGTCGCAGCCGGAATTTGTCCTCTAAAGGTGCTTACCGCGCCAAAGGCCGTGGAGTGCGCGAGGCGGCCGTTTGACCCGGCCTCCAACTCAAAAACAGAATCCTGGTGTTCAGTCATGAATCTCGGCGACGCTCTTCTGCTTGACGAACTCAGAAATGAGCGCGACCGTCCCAAGGGGCGGAAGGAGGCGGACAAAGCGCCCCCAACTGGTCTGCCCAGAACAATGATTAAGGTCGATATCCACGAGCGGACCAAGGTCGTCGCCTTAGAGCCTGTCGCTGATCCTCGTCCAGCACCCAGCGCACTTCTGGCGACATAATTTCCCTCCCGCCGAACTTTGCCGTTAGCGATTGCCAATCAACACCTTAGCTCTTTCTCTGTGGGTGCAATCGGCGAGAAGAGCCAAAGTTCAGCCAAAGTTTGCCATAGTCGCTGCGCATGGGACTTGACAGCCAAAGTCATCTGAGTTAGAAATCGCCGCACTGTCGGGAGAAAATTTGGTGCCGAGGGCGGGACTTGAACCCGCACGTGGTTGCCCACGGAGGATTTTGAGTCCTCTGCGTCTGCCATTCCGCCACCTCGGCATTCTCAAGAAGCGCAGACTCAGGCCGGTTATCTTAGCAAAGGTAGCGTGTGCGGCAATGGCGCTGAGCGGGCCAAATCATGCATCGATCCCGATGCTGAATTTCGGCTGTTTGTCTGATTGCGATGAGCACGCGACGCTGCGATTTGGATACCTAAACGGTGACGAACTCGGCTGGAGTCTGATTGCAGCAAGTTACTATAGAAGTGAATACTAAGTGCGATAGTCACTCATAAGACTCGATTGCTTGCGTCAAACAATGTGAGAAGCGCACTATCTATTCATGGAAGCAATCGCCGGTCGCATTCCTGGATCCCCTGCGGTTCAACAACCGCATGTGACAACAACAGGATTGCGGCGCGCCCTTAGCGATTGCGTCCTCGCGTTATCCTTCTTAGTCGCGATGCTGCCGGCCAGCCGCGAACTTAGCTTTACCCTGGCCGGAGCCGCAAACCTGGTGTGGCTGACGGGAGCCGCAATCATGGCCGTCATGTCGTTAGCGCGATTTGCCCCTCGAAGCGCGACGGTGAATCTGCGGACCATCAGCTCATGCGGTGCGATGTTGATCATCCCGTGCTTCATGCGCCCGATTGATCAGTCGACCGGCGCGCTCGCGACGCTCGGACTCGTATTCGAGTTGTGCGGCGTGATTCTCGGCCAGGTCGCGCGAGTCTACATGGGCCGCAGTTTCGGTATATTGCCGGCTAACCGTGGAATCGTATCGAAAGGCCCGTTCCGATGGGTTCGTCATCCGGTATATGTCGGATGGCTCCTTCTTTCGATCGGCTATGCGATTTCCTACGCGAGCCCCCGCAACACTATACTGATCGTGGCGACGCTTCCCTTCATGCTATGGCGAATCGATCAGGAAGAGTCGCATCTGAGCGCAGATCCTGATTACCGCAGCTACAGGGATCAGGTCCGGTACCGGCTATTGCCCGGCGTGATTTGAGCAGGTGCCCGACGTCCTCCGCCTAATCCTGCGACGAGCCATTCTCCGTACGGCCTGCACTGCCGGTTCCCATCAGATAGATTCCGCCTGCGAGCGGAGTTGAAAGAAACATCGCGAACGCAAGCCCACCGATCACCGCGATCGCCAACGGCTGCTGAACCTTGGCGCCCGCCCCGTAGCCGAGTGCGAGCGGAAGCAGGCCGGCCGCAGTCGCGAGAGTGGTCATCATGATCGGTCGCAGCCGCACCGTCGCGGCGTCCAGCAGCGCCGCGCGTGGTTTGGCGCCCGATCCCACTTCGCGCTCGGCATGATCGAGCAGCAGGATGCCGTTCTTTGCAGTGATTCCCGCCACCATGATGATTCCCATGAACGATGAGATGTTGAGGGTCATGCCAGTCACGTCGATCGCGATGAAGCTGCCGGCCAGACACGACATCGCGGCAATCAGGCATGCGATCGCGGGCGCGATTCGCGCGAACTCCCAGACCAGGATCAGGAACATCAAGACCGTGCCCGCCACCAGCACCAGTGCGAGCTCCTGAAACGCATGCTGTTGCTGCGCGTACAGCCCGCCGTATTCGAGCGACACCCCGGCGGGAAGCGGCATCTTCGCGAGACTCTGCTTCACTGCCTTGATCCCGGTGCCGAGGTCGACACCCTCGAGCCGTGCCGTGACGTGCACGACGGGCCGCTGGCGCTCGCGGTCGACTTCGTTGGTCGCGCCGAGAAAGTTGATCTTCGTAACCGACGCGAGCGGGACGCGCGCGTTGGTGCTCGACTTGAGGATGACCTCCGACAGAGTTCCCAGATCCTGGTGGAACGCATTCGGATAGATCACGCGCACGCCTACCAGGCGATCACCCGACAGCACGTTGGTCGCGACGGTCCCTTGAATCGCCGCCTCCAGCGCGGTGCGGATATCATCGCCGCTCAATCCGTAGTGTGCCGCCGAAGTGTTGTCGACGACGACCGCCTGCTCGGGGATGCTCTCGACGATTCCGTTGAAAACGTCCACCAGGCCATGGATCGAGCGCATCCGATCGGCAACCTCGTGCGCGGTCGCTTCGATCGTTTTCTGATCGGGACCGAAAACCTTGACCTCAATCGGCTCCGGAACGCCGGAAAGATCGCCGATCAAATCCTGCAGCACTTGCGAGAACTCGATCTCGACTCCGGGCACCGAGTTCAGGATGCGATAGCGGATTGAATCGATGACGTCGACGATATCGCGTTTACGGTTCGGCCTGAGCCGCACCGACATGTCGCCGCGATTCGATTCCGTCAGGAAAAATCCAAGCTGCGTTCCGGTCCGCCGGCTGAACGCGAGTACCTCGGGGGTAGTTTTAAGGATCGCCTGAATCGAGTCGAGCAGTGCGGTCGTGTCGGCCATCGTGCTCTGCGGCGGCGTGATGTAGTCGAGCACGAAGGCGCCTTCGTCGAGCGGCGGCAGGTAGTCGGTACCGATATTTTTGTAGACGAAGTACGCAACGATCACGGAAACGATCGCGACCGGAATCGCCAACGCGGGAATTCGGATGAAGGGCCGGAACGCCCCCAGAAATACGCTCTGAATGCCGTGATAGATTCGTCCCGCTTCGCGCGCGCGCCGGCGAAACCGCGCAACTGCCAGTTCCATTGCCGGGGTGAAGTAGATCGCGAGAACCAGCGAGATCGCCAATCCTCCACCGAGGGTCGCGGCGAGTGACCGGAAGAAAACCCCGGTCACGCCCGAAGTAAAAACCAGCGGCCCGAATACGACGATCACCGTCAGGGTCGAGGCGAGCAGCGGGCGCCGAAGACTACTGAGCGCTTCGGTCACCGCATCGCCGGTGGATTTGCCGGATGCGAGTTCGCGATGAATCGCTTCGATCATCACGATTGCATCGTCGATGAAAAGTCCGATTCCTGCCGCCAGCCCGCCCAGCGTCATCATGTTGAAGGTCAGCCCCACCGCCTTCATCACGACGAATGTGATCGCCACCGTGCACGGCACCACCACCGCCGCGATCAGCGCGCTCAGCGGGCTCATCGTGAATGCCAACACCACCAGCACCGACAACGCCAGGCCGAGCCCGATCGCGTCGCGCACGCTCCTGAGCGATTCCGCGACCAGGTCCGACTGATCGTACGAAATCGAAAATTGAACGTCGGGATAGCGCTGGCGAAACTCCGCGAGGATCTGTCGCGCCTCGGATGCGACCGCTTCAGTGCTGCCGCTTGGCCGCCGCGAGATTCCCACCAGCACCGATGCGCCATTCTCGGACGCCGCGCGGATGTAGTCCTCCTGGATTCCGAGCTCGACCGAGGCCACATCGCTGACGCGCACCGGTTGACCGCCGGCGGTCGTGAGCGGGAGCGCTGCAATCTGGTCGGCCTGATGCAGGTCGGTGGTCACCACGGTCAGCAGCATCCGGTGCGATTCGTTCATTCTGCCGGCCGACGCGATCACGTTGTTCTTCGTCAACCCCGCGACGACGTCGGCCGCCGACATGTCATGCTGCAGCATCCGCGCCGGATCGAGTCGCACCACGAACTCGCGATATTTGCCGCCGATTACGCCGACTCGATAGGTGCCGTCGATTCGATGCAGGCTCGGCACCAGGTCGTAGTTCACGATGTCGGTAATTTCCGGCAGGCTGCGAATTTTTGAACTCAGGCTGATTTCGACGATCGGAAACGTGCCGGTGGTCAGCAGCACCGCGTCGACGGTCGTGTCGCTCGGCAATTGCGTGCGCGTGTGCGCAACCGCGGAGCTCAGCATCTGGTAGCTGATTTGCGGGTCCGCATCTTCGCCGAAGGTGACGTCAATCTCGGCGCTGCCGCGTGTCGTCGTCGATCGAACCAGCGTCACACCCGGCACGGTGTAGGCGCTTTCCTCCAGCGGCCGCGTGACCGACGCGAGCATCTGATCGGCCGGCAGGTCGCCGCTGTCGGCGAGGATGGTCGCGCGGCGAAAGGTGATCTCGGGAAACACCGCACTCGGAATCGTTCGCGCCAGGATCACCCCGAGCACGCTTGCTGCCAGGACCGAGAGCACTGCCAACGTCGAGCCGCGACGCGTCATTGATTTCCCTGCGCGACGCGAACGCCGAGGCCGTCGGACAACGCGTAGCCGCCCGAGGTCACGACCAGGTCGCCCGGCTTGATGCCCTCGGTCACTTGAACCTGATTCTGGTCGCGCAGTCCGACCTTGATGTCGGTGCGATGCGCGCGGCCGTCGGCGCCGATTACGAACACGTGGTAACGATCCACGCCCTGATCCTGAAACAGCGCGGCGCCGGGAATCACGATCGCGTCGGGCGCGCTCGCCGTCTCGACGCGCACCTCAACCGGCGCGTCCGCTTCCGCGATACGCTCGGCCCCCGTGAAGTCCGTCCGCACCGACGAGGTCGCACTGGCCGCGTCGAAGCTCGGGAGAATCGCCGCGATGCGCGCAGGAAATTCAACGCCCGGACGAAACGGCGTCGTCACGGTCGCGGACATTCCCGGCTTCACAATCGAAAGCTGGCTCACCGGCACCGAGGTCTGAACGTAGAGGCTCGCCGGATCGATCAGATCGACCAGCGTGTCGAGGTCGGCAACCATCTGGCCGCTGCTGACCGGCGGTTGCGAAACGATCCCTGGCTCCGGTGCGATTACCGGGATTCCGGCGCTGTGATTGTAGCGATTGACCGACGCGCTCAGCCCTGGCGCATCCTGCGGATCGATTTTCCGCGCGACCGCGAGCCCTGCCTCTGCCGCTTCAATCTCGCGATTGATTACATGCGCGACGACCTGGCCCTTGCGCACCGAGTCGCCGGTGATGAGTTTCATTCCCGTCACCCGTCCCGCGGTCGGCGCGCGTATGATCGCGTGACGCATCGCGACGGTCTTTCCTAGCAGCCGCAGATCGCTGGTCATCGGACGAACTTCGGCCCTCGCCGCGCTCACCAGCAGCGTGGGATTGGCCGGCTTCGAGTCCTCGTCGTCCGCGGTTTTTCCGCCGCCGCATCCCGTCAGCAACGCCGTCGCTATCGCCAGCATCGCCGCGAAGATCGCGATGGCGCGACGGTTCCCACACGCGCGCTTCATCACTGGATATGGCCGAAGAGCAGGCTGGTCTCCGCGACCGCTTCGCGCGCGTTGAATTCCTGGTCGAAGCGCTGGAGGCGCAACTGCTCGGCCTGCTGATAGGCGTCCAGCACCTCGAGCATGGTCGCGGCGCCGCCGCCGAGGAATCGCGTCCACGTAAGTCCGAAGTTGTCGTCCGCGGTCGGCTGCGCGCGCGTCAGGATATCAAGCTGCCGCTTCGCCTCGTCGTAGCGAAGGGCCGCGTCCGCCACCCGCCGTTTCAGAATGTATTCAGCCTCCCGCGCCTGCGCTGTCGCCGAATGCGCTTTCGCCTTGGCCTGATCGATATGCGACGCGATCAGCCCGCCGTCGAATACCGGCACCGACATGACGCCATCGTAAGAGCCGCCAAAGTTGTGTGAGATAGCCTCGGGCGGATCGATGCCGACAAACCCGGTCGTGAACGCGACCTGGAAGGTCGGCAGCCGCTCCGCCTTCGCCGCCGTGATTTGCGAGTTCGCCGACGAGATCGCGCGCTGTGCCGCCTGCATCACGGGGCTTTGCGCGAGATCGCCCGATGGCTTCGGCGGAATTCCCGTCAGGCTCTCGATATCGAGGTCGGGCTGATTCGGTTCGCCGATCAAAATGCCGAGGTTTGCATCCGCGCGTTCGCTGTTGCTGCGGGCCGCGTCGAGGGCAAGCTCGGTGCTGTCGCGCGCGGTGCGGAACTTCAGCACGTCATTCGTGATCACGCGCCCGCTTTTTTCGAGCGCCTGGATCGTCGTTACGTAGCGCGTCATCCGTTCCAGGCTGGCCTGCAGAGCGAGCTGCGTCCCGCGCGCGCGAAGCAGATCGAAGTACGCAATCGAAGTATCGAAAACAATTTGTGCACGCGCCGCCGCTACCCCCAGCCGCGACGCTTCGTTCACGTATTCGGCGGCGCGCAGGAGTGCCCGGCGCCGTCCCCAGTCCCACGCCGTATAGTCTAGCGTCAACATCGCGGCCGAAAGCCCGCGGTTGGTAATGATCTCGTTGTAGCCCGGCGCCTGGTAGTACTCGGCGCCCGCTCCGATGGTGGGGTACAGCGGCGCGCGTTGCTCGCGCACGTGCGCGACGCTCATATCGCTCGCCGCGGCAGCGACATCGACCGAAGGCGCGACGTGTAGCGCGCGATCGATCGCGTCGGACAAAGTAATGCTCGCGGCGTGCGCCACCGATGTCCAGACCAGGACCGCGGTGGCAAGCACGGTCGCAGATAGGTAGCGGCAAGTCGGCTCCATTTTCGAAAGGTTAACAGCGGCCCGCCAATGGGCCAAATTAATGGAAGTTAAGCTTTTTGCAGGCAGCAACTATCGGAGCGGCACGGTCGCTCGATGTGGATCTTCCTGATAGCGCGCCAGCGTCACGACGAACGCTGATCCGCCCGACGGAAGATTCGCGGCGGCAATATCACCGCCGTGCGCCCGCGCAATTTCCCGGCATAGGCTCAACCCCAGCCCGCTACCTTCGCCGGGCGATCCTGAGCCGCGAAAAAACCGATCGAAAATATGCGGCAGCTCAGCCGGATGGATTCCTTCTCCGGTGTCGGCGACGCGAATGATCGCACGGTTGGCATCGCTCTTCAGGCTGACATCGATCGATCCGCCCGCCGGCGTGAATTTCAGCGCGTTGTCGAGCAAGTTGACGATCAGGCGGCGCAAATGTCCCTCGTTGCCGTTGACGAAGATGTCCTCGGGCGCGCTCACCGAAAGCTTTATCTCGCGCGACTGCGCCAGCGGTCCGACCGTCGCCGCAATCTCACTCAGCAGAGCGCGCAGGTTCAGCTTTTGCCGATCGACCATCACTTCGCCGTTGAGCCGCGACAACATCAGCAGTTCGTCGGCAATCCGGCACAGCGACAGCGCCTCGCGATGCGCCGCGCCAAGGGCAGCGCGATTTTCCGCGGGCGTGCGATCGCGCGCCAACGCCACTTCCAGCCCCGTGCGCAGCACCGCCAGCGGCGTCCGCAGTTCATGCGCCGCGTCGGACGCGAACCTGCGCTCGGTCGCCGACGAGCGCTCGAGGCGGTCCAGCAGTGAATTGATTTCCGCCGTGAGCCGCGCGACTTCATCAGATACCGGCGGGACCGTCAGCCGCGAGCTCAAATTCGTCGGCCCAATCGCGTCGAGCTCCGCCGACACCGATTCGATTGGACGCAGCGCGCGGCCCGCCAGCAGGTACCCGACCCCAACGCAAAGCATCAACACGATCGGCAGCATCAGCAGCAGCAGGTTGCGAAGGGCGTTTACCGATTCCTCGACCAGGCCCGCCTGCACGCCGCTTTGCAGGTACGCAATCTCGCCGTTGTACAGCATCGGCACGACGGCGAACCTGAAAGCGCGGTTTCCGACGATCGCCGGATGGGTCGGCAGTGAGGGATTGAATGGCGGCGGGATCGTGTGGATGTCGCCGAGATTCCCAACCTCGCCGTGCGACGTGACGATCCGTACGCGGCGGCCCGGTCCGATATCGGTCTCGAGACTGAGCCGCTGCAAAATTCCCTGCGCGCTCGAAGTGCCGCCGCGCTGGATCTGGTCAGCCGCGTTTTCAGCCTCCTCAAGCAGCGCCGCGTCGAGCGCGCTGTATTGCTGGCGCTCGAAGAACTTTACCACCGCGACAGCGGCGACCAGCAGGATCGCGGCCAGTACCGTCGCCCAGTAAATTGTGAGCCTGAGTCTGATCGTCATTGGCGGCGATCGCGCGTCGAGCGCGGCGTCATTCCGCGCGCATCGTGTATCCAACTCCGCGCACGGTGACAATCAGCGACCGATCGGCGCGCGGATCGATCTTCTGCCGCAGCCGATTGACGAACACTTCGATCAGGTTGGTCAGCGAATTGTAGTTCGAGTCCCAGACCGTCTCCGCGATCATGTCGCGCGTCACCACCTGCCCGGCATTTCGCATCAGCAGTTCGAGCAGCATCTTTTCTTTTGGCGACAGGTTCAGATTGTGCTCGCCGATTTTCGCGCGCCGCTTGACGGTGTCGAATTCCAGGTCCCCGACTTTGAGAATCGGCGACACCGGCGTGCGCGGACGCCGCGCCAGCGCCTTGATTCTCGCCACCAGCTCGGCAAACGCGAACGGCTTGGCCAGGTAGTCGTCGCTGCCACTGTCGAGTCCGGCAACGCGTTCCTCGAGAGTCCCGCGCGCGGTCAGGATCAACACCGGAGTCTGGTTGCCCGCCGCGCGCATCTCACGCAGCAGTTCGAGCCCGCTTTTCCCGGGCAGTCCGATGTCGAGCACGATCAAGTCGAGCGCGCCGCGCGCGATTATCGGCTCGGCCGCCTCGGCACTGCCGGCGATTTCGACCGCGAAGTCTTCCTCGACCAGCCCCTGCTTGACGGAGTTAGCCAGCCGGGCTTCATCCTCGATCAGCAGAATCCGCAGAGCGTTCATACCCCCGATGCTGGCATGCCGCCGCATCCAAAAAAAGCGACCCGCGGACCCGTCAGATCGCCAGTGACAGGACTCCGGCGGCCACCAGCGCACCTGCCCAGATTGTGTCCAGGTTGATCCACGCGCTGCGCAGGATCGCCAGGCCGATCCACTCGTAGACCAGGATCGCGATCGCCCCCGTCATCGCGATCATCGCCCCCGTATGCACCAGCACGACCGCTGTCGCTTGCCCGACCGTAAATGTTCCGCAAACCGCGGCCATCTGATGTGCATGGGCGGGACTTGGCGTCATCCCAATTAATATCGGGAACAGCATCAGGCCGGCGCCGTGCGCCGACGCCATCAGGAACGACCACAGCGCAAGCTCGGGCGCGTTCACCCGCATCGCTACCCATCGCGGATGCGCCCGCGGCCACATGAATCGAAACAGTCCGAACAGGATTAAAGCGGCCGCGCCCAATGGACGGAGATAGTCGATCGCGAAGAACAGCCGCAGCCCGCCGATAATTGCGACGACCGCCGCAATCGACATGAGATGTCCCGCCGCGATTGGACCGAGCGCCCAAATCACCTTCGAGCGCCGCTTCTCCTGCAATCCCAGCGCGACCGCGAATAGCCAGCCCATCGACGGATCGATTCCGTGATACGCGCCGAGCGCCGCGACCGCTATCCACGGCCACGCGGACGTCACGGATAGCAGAACGAATCGGACGACGAGTCGCCGCCCTCGAGGCGAATCTGATGCGCGCGTTCGCCGTCGAAGGTCGTGAAGAAATTCGGATCGATCGTCATGCCGCCCGCCGGCGCGCAATCGATCTTCGCGACCCAGCCGCGCACGCCTTCCGGGTAGAACTGCGCGTCCCACGCCCCGTACAGCGAATTCGATACGTAGATGCGCCGCCCGTCGCGGCTCAGCTCGATCATCTGCGACGCGCCGTTTAGCGGCCCGCTCTTGGGATGCTTCCCGTGCGACACGATTCCGCCCAGCCGCACGCTGCCTGTCTCTTTCGGATTGAACGGATCGCTCACGTCGTATTGCTTCAGGTCGCCGGTGCCGAAACAGGCGACATACAAGAATTTATCGTCGAGACTCAGATTGATATCGGAGATCAGCGGCGGCACTGCTTTGAAGGGCTTGAGCGCCGGCGGCAGTACGCTTTCGTCGGCGGGTTCGGCGGGAATTTCGATCACCTTGCGGACTTTCCAGTCTCCGCCATCGCTGTGCCACAGCCAAATCGACGCCGACAAATCCTTGGTCGAGATAACCACGCCGACGAAGCCGAAAGTCTTGGTCGGATCGTGCGACGGGCGCAACTCGAGCGCCATTTGATTCTCGGCGCCGAGGTCGAGCGACTTCAGATGCCGCCGGTTGCGCAAATTCCAGATGTGAATCGCGTGTCCGTACTTGTTGCCCAGCAGCAGTTCGGGCACGACGCCGTTTTCGATCATGTTCGGCGTGCCCCATTCGCTGGTGACGGCAACGTCCCAGCCGAGATGCCACCAGAAATCGTACGCGAACCGTTGCGGCCCGCGATCGACTTCCCATCGCCCGAGCACGTCGAAGCTCTCGTGATCGAGCAGAAAAATTCCGCCCGGTCCGTCGCCCTTTGGATCGCCAAGCGCGCTGACGTAGATCGCGTCGGGTCCGCAGTGCACAGTATGCGGCCTGCTGTACCCGGTGCGCGACGCGATTTCCTCGGCCTCGATCGTCTTCACCAGCAGCGGGTTACGCGGATCGGGCTTGGTGTCGAAAATGTAGATCCGCGACGAGCGCAGGCCCGGCACCAGCAGGTATCGCCGCTCGATATGCGGATGCGGCGCGTACGGGCAGAGCGCGGCGCTGCATGCGTTCCATCCAAAATGATGCAGCTCGTCGCCGACGTTGGGCACTTCCGCGCGGCCGACGACTTGCGCGTAGGTTTTCGAATTGGGATCGAGGTCGAGCACGCACAACGCATCATGCTTTCCGGTGCTCGCATCCGGATTGAACGTCACGACGTAGCCGAGCTGTTCGCGCGGCGCCTGCATCGCCATCCGCGCCGACGGGTAGAAAGTTTGATCAGGTTTCCACAAGGCCATGAATTCGCACCTCCTTCCGCAAGATGATCCCGACCGTATCCAACTGGTCGAATCTCAAGCAAGCCCGCGGTGTGGCGCCTACGACGCTTTTACTTTTGTCCCCCTTCCCACTATGGGAAGGGTTAGGGGTTAGGTGAGCGCGTTCAGCTCCAAACTCTCTCAGGACGAAACTACTATGGAAGAAAAAACCGTTCTCTACGAAAAGCACGACCGCATCGCCAAAGTCATCCTCAACCGCCCGCGCTACAAGAACGCGCAATCGCGGCGCCTGCTCGAGGAAATGGACGCGGCCTTCGCCGAAGCCAATGCCGACGAGGACGTCCGTGTCATCATACTTGCGGGCGCCGGCGACAATTTCTGCTCGGGTCACGACCTCGGCACGCCCGAGGAAAAAGAGGACCAGGCGCGTCGGCCGTTTCCCAAGGGCGTCCGCGGCGAGTATGCCCGCTCGCGCGAGATGTTCCTCGACAACACGCTCCGATGGCGTGATCTCGACAAGCCGACCATCGCGCAGGTCCAGGGACTGTGCATCTTCGGCGGCTGGATGTTCGCGGCTGCGATGGATCTCGTCGTCGCGTCCGATGACGCCAAGTTCCTGCCCTCGCTCCTGCAGTACTTCTCGATTCCGTGGGACATGCCGCCGCGCAAGGCCAAGGAAATTCTTTTCCAGAGCCGATTTGTCGACGCCGACGAGGCCGCCCGCCTCGGCTTCGTCAACCTGGTGGTGCCGCGCGCCGAGCTCGAGAACGAAACGATGGCGCTGGCAAATCGAATCGCGGAGAGCGATCGCTTCACGCTCCGCATGGTCAAGTGGGCCGTCAATTCAGCGCAGGACGCGATGGGGTTCAGCACCGCGATTCGCAACGCGCATTCGCATCATATGATTCTCGGCATCGGTCGCCTGATGCAGGCCAAAGCGCAAGGCAAGGAGCTTCCCAAGCGGATGCCCGGAGTCGAGCAGGCGCTCAAGAAAATAAGAAAGTAGGGCGAGAGAACTCTGGCACCAACCTCCGCGTGGGACCGTTTCGCGACGCGGCTCGGCAGGGCGCTCGAAGATACACCGCTTCGATCGATGACTGAGTAGGTTCCCTTAACCGACACGAAATCTATCATCGGGGAGCAGCTGATGAGCGACCTGCCGGAGCACGTGCGCAAAAACCGCGCGAAGTGGGACGATTTAGCCAAAGAATACGCAGCTGCGGGTGAACGATCTTGGAAGCGTGACACACCGGTTTGGGGTATTTGGAACGTCCCGGAAGCCGAGCTGCATATGCTTCCTGACGACCTGAACGGCAAGGACGCAATCGAACTCGGCTGCGGCACAGCTTACGTCTCGTCCTGGCTGGCGCGGCGAGGAGCACGCGTGGTCGCAATCGACAATTCGTCAGCGCAGATCGCCACGGCGCGGCGTCTTCAACTCGAGCACGGTCTCGACTTCCCGCTGATTCACGGCAACGCTGAGAAGGTTCCATATCCTGATGGAAGCTTCGACTTCGCTATTTCTGAGTACGGTGCCTGCCTGTGGGCGGACCCGCAGCTCTGGGTTCCCGAGGCCGCGCGCTTGCTGCGTCCAGGCGGGCAACTGGCCTTCCTCACCAATTCGTTCCTGATGACGCTGTGCATGCCGCCGGAGGACGATGTCGCCGCGACAGATCGGCTTCTGCGCCCCGCCTTCGGCATGTATCGAATCGAATGGCCCAAGGACCCCGGCGTAGAGTTCCACCTGTCGCCCGGCTCCTGGATTCGGTTGCTCCGACGATCGGGGTTCGAGATCGAAGATCTGATAGAAGTGCGGCCGTTGGAGAGAGCGACCACAAATTATCCTTTCGTGACCCTCGAGTGGGCCCTGCAGTGGCCATGCGAAGAGGTGTGGAAGGTCAGGAAAAGGCGCTGAAGGAACGCGCGCAAGAAAATAAGAAAGTGGCGCGCAAATCATTGCTCGCGAAAACTATCGGACAATAGCGTCCCGCCAAGACCCCTTGCGGACGAACCGATTGGTGCCGATTTTCAAAATTCGTCACAATTGAAGTGTGACGACGTCGATTGGAAAACTGATTAGCGCGATCGCTTTGGCATTTCTCTTAGGAGCAACTACCGCCAAGGCCCAGGAGCCCGCCGCGCCGATCCCGCCGATTTCACACCAGATCGCCGGCGGCGAATTCGATTTCATCGTCTGGGAAGGCAGCACGTTTACCAGTATCGGATCGAGATTCGGAGAGAGTCCCAAAGTACTGGCCAGCGAGAACGGCAAGCAGGTTACCGATCGGCTGCATGCCGGCGACACGATTCATATCGACAATCGTCATATCGTTCCCATCGAAGAAGCCGACTTGATCGAGGTCAACCTGCCGCAGCGGATGCTCTTTCATTTCGAGGGTGGCCGGTTGAGCGGGGCGTATCCGGTCGCGATTGGGCAACCGGGCAAACAGTGGCGCACGCCGACCGGCGCCTTCAAGGTGATCCAGTTGCGCGAAGATCCGACCTGGCGAGTGCCCGCCTCGATTCAGCGCGAAGAAGAGGAGGCAGGCAAGGACGTCGAGGACGAAGTCGACCCCGGACCCGACAATCCGCTCGGGAAGTACTGGATCGGGCTGAGCTTTCCGGTGATTGGAATCCACGGCACTAACCATCCGGTCAGTGTGTACAGCTATCGAACCCACGGATGCGTGCGGCTGCATCCCGACGACATCGAAGCGCTTTTCAACGCCGTCGATGTGAATGACCGCGGCGTGATCGTCTACCTGCCCGTGATGCTGGCGCGGCTGGACGACGGCCGAATTTTCCTCGAGAGCGACCGCGACATTTATCAAGAAGGCGCTGGCGATATCGATGCTTTAAAGGCCCTTGCACGGGCTAGCGGGATTGATACTCTAATCGACTGGGCTCGAGCAGGGGAAGTTTTAGACGACCAGGAAGGAATCGCGCGCGACGTAACTATCACGTCAGAGCGCGCAGGGGGAACGCCAGCAGGTCCTATTGCGGCGACGACAAGTGAGCGATCATCCAGAGTCGCAACCGACGCATCGCGGGGCATTATCGCGGAGGGGATTCCTTCGCCTTAGCGCGATTGCCGCTGCACAACTCGTTGTGCCGGCGGTTGCGATGGCGCGCACGACAGTCCAGCTTCGCCGCCGCTCGCTCAAGTTTTACGCGCTGCACACCTGCGAAAGCCTGACCACGACATACTGGGAAAATGGGCACTACCTTCCGGAGGAGCTGGACCGTATCAATTATGTCCTGCGCGACTTCCGCGCCAACGAAGTAAAACCGATCGATCCGACGCTGCTCGATCTGCTGACGCGAATTCAGCATCGGCTGAGCACCAACGAGCCGTTCCAGGTGATCTCCGGCTACCGCTCGCCGCTCACTAACGCGATGCTCCATGCGAACAGCGAAGGCGTCGCTGTCCACAGCCTGCATATCGAAGGCAAAGCGATCGACATCTGCGTCCCGGGACGAAGCCTCTCGCAGCTTCGCGGCGCGGCACTCGCGCAGCAAGCCGGCGGCGTCGGCTACTATCCGAAGACCGGCTTCGTCCACGTAGACACCGGCCGCGTCCGCTTCTGGTAGATTCTACTTCGTCGCGACGGCCACCAGCCTCGACGCCCGATTGTCGTACGGCGAGCCGTTCAAGCCGCCGAATAGTTCCACTTCCCTGAAACCCGCGCGCTTCAGCACTTCCTTGAGCTCGGCGCCCGAGTAAGGCCGATGTGAAAAGGTCAGCTCCATCCGCCGCTTCTGGTCAATGACGAGCCAATGACTCTCCAGCCAATCCCATCCATTTTTGAGTTTGCGTTCCTGCAGCAACAGCGCGCCGCTGGGCAATCGCTCCCAGGTTCGCTCCTGGAAGTCTCGCGCGAGGATCTCCTTGCCCATCATTTCGATCACGCGCCGCGCGTCAGGCTTCAGCGAAGCGTGAAGATTTTGCGCGACGAGCAGATCTTCGGCGGGGTCGGCAAAGTAGCCGAACGAAGTTACGCAGTTGATCGCGCCGTCGAAGCCGTTCGATCGTTTGAACGCGCGCATGTCTTGTTCCACCCATTCGACGCTCACGCCTTCCTTGCGGGCGCTGGCCTCCGCGCGCGCGAGAAACGCGCGGGTACGATCGACTCCCGTCACCGAGAGCCCGCGCTGTGCCAGCGCGATCGAATGTCGTCCGACGCCACAACACAGATCCAGCACGGCGCTGCCCGGCCCGACTCCAATCAGCTTGATCAGTTCATCCGCCTGCGCGCCTGAGCGCTCGATCCTGTCGGCCGTGAAGAAGTAGGGCGCGAAGCTCTCCCAGAATTCGTCGTCTTCGTACCACTCGGTCATGTTCTGCCGGCTATGGACTTAGGTCTTTGGTGCGCACGCATCGGAGCCGCCACTTCGGTAAGCGCCTCACCTTCGGGCGAGCTGGCCGTCATCTGTTTCAACACCGCATCGAGTTCAACTCCGAGGCCATCTGCAATTCGATCGATAAAGTTGAACAGGCTTCGCGATCACGACGATATCCAGCGTCTGCTCTTCGCTGAAATGCTCCCGCAAGCCGTTCAGGTCCTGCAGCGTCATCGATGACGGACTCGCGGTGATCTTTTTCGCGTACGCCAGCATCGCCCGGTCCGCCTCTGACAGCGGCGCGTCACGCCAGTCGTGCTTGACGTGCGCGACCAGGTCGTTATCGCCGCCGCTGTGGACGCGGAGAACCTCCGCGTGCGCATTGGTTCAGTAGTGGCAGCGGTTAATCGACGAGACGACGGTCGCGATCATCTCCTCCTGCACGCGCGTCAGGTTGGATCCGCCGAAGGTCGCGACCTGGAATGTTTTCGCCACGGCGCCAACCAGTTCAGGCTTGAGGCTGAACGCCTGCATGATGTTTGGAACCATGCCATTGCGCCCGCGATACTTCTGGTAGATTTCCGCGAGCCGCCCGACCGCCTGATCTTCGCCGACAGTCTTGATCCAGGCCATCGCAGTTCTCCTAGATTCCGGGGCCCTGGCTGAATGTGACTTCTGCGCTAAATTGTGCGCCGCAGAAAATCGAACATCTTGTCGAGTCCCTGCTTGCATCCCGACAACACGTCCATCTGCAGAAACCCGTGCGGCATGTCGTCGAGGATCGCAAGTTCGTGCCGGATGTCGGCGCGCTTGAGCGCCTCGGCCATCGAATGCGTCTCCGGCAGCAGCGTGTCCGCGGTGCCGCAGATGACGAAGCTCGGCGGCATCGCGCCCGCCTTCACCGCGCGCAGCGGGCTGACCCGAGGATCCTCGAGTATCGTGGGATAGCCCGCGCCCGCGTATGCCTTGACCATTCCATCGAACGTGTGATCGGCGTCGCGTTTCATTTGCGCGGGAAAATCGAACAAGCCGTAAATCAACAGCGCCGCTTTCGGCTTCGCGGGGCCCGCATATTTCTCCGCTGCCAACGACGTGAGCGTCGCCGCGGTAAGATTGCCGCCTGCAGAATCGCCGCCGACCGCCAGCCGCGACGCATCGCCGTTCCATCGCTTGGCGTTTTCGCCGGCCCACTTCACCGCATACACGCAGTCGTCGAGACCAGCGGGAAATGGATGTTCGGGCGCGAGCCGATAGTCGACGTTGATCGTCAGGTATCCCGCGTCCGCGAATTGCATCCCGAGCTTGCGATGCGTTTTCGGGCTGCCACCGATCCATCCGCCGCCGTGCAGATAAACGACCACCGGATGCGGTCCGTTTCCCTTCGGCACCGCGACATCCGCCGTCAGACCAGGTCGAATCTCGACTGCCTCATGAAACGAACCAATCTCGGGAGGATTCGAATTCATCATCGGCTCGAAGGTCTCCATCGCCTGGCGCAGGCCCTTCACGTCAGTCGGAATCGGAGCCTTGGCGAGAGCATCGAGAAAAGCGCGTTCCTGTTCGGTGAGCATGAGGACCTCCGAATCTGATTTCTGCCTCAGCCGTTTTCACGGTAGAGGAGGGCGGCCGCTTCGCAGCCGACGGGCAACCTAACCCTTGGCCCCTTCCCCCGAGGGAAGGGAACAATCGGCGAGAAAAACGCGTTACTGCTGCGCGCTCGCTCCCACCGCAGCTTTCACCATCGGCTCGAGTTCGCCCGTCTCGTGCAGCTCGCGAATGATGTCGCAGCCGCCGACGAACTTGCCGTCGATATAAACCTGCGGGATCGTCGGCCAGTTGCTGTACTGCTTGATCGCGTCACGCAGTTCCGGATCGCTCAGCACGTCGGCAGTCGCGTACGGTTCGCCGATCTCGTCGAAGATCGCAACCGTGGCCGCCGAGAATCCGCACTGCGGAAAGCTGCGATTGCCCTTCATGAAGATCATGATCTTGTTTTCTTTGACTGCCGCATCGATCTTTTCGATTATGCTCGCCATGTTCCTTCCTCTATCTGCGATTCTGATATTGCGCCGGAGTCAACGTCTTGAGCGTCAGGGCATGCACCTTCGCCTGCATCGAGTCGCCTAGCGCCCTATAAACCAGCTGATGCCGTTCGATTAAACCCTTGCCCTCGAAACTCGAGCTGACCACCAGCGCCTCGAAATGGTCTCCGCCACCAGTATAATCACGGACCTCGACCTGCGCATCGGGAATCCCGCGCGCAATCATCGTCTCGAGTTCCTTAGGGTCCATCACTGAACCGGCATCTTAACCCGCATCCGCTCTCCGAATCCACCGGCTGCGTTTCTCTGACTAGTCGGGTTAGTGCGGGTTATTTGCCGACGGAAATATCGACGATGTGGCCGTTGATGTCGTGGGGCTTGTCAGGCGAGACCGGGGCTTTGGCGCCGTCGAGCAGTCGCTGCGCGCTGTCGGTTATTTCGCCCATATGGCCAGCGCCTACGATTCTCGATACCAGCTTGCCGTCGCGGCCCACAAACAGCGTCGTCGGAATCGCCTCGACGCCCATGTTGTCGACCAGTTGCTCGTCGGCCATCGCGATCGGGTAATTGATTCGGAACTCCTCGACAAATGGCGCGACTGCCTTGGCCCCGTCGCCCTGGATCAGGTCGCACGAGACGCCGATGATCACCAGGCCGCGCGACTTGTTGTATTTCTTATAGAGCGCGACCAGTTCCGGAATCTGTTTGCGGCACGGGCCGCACCACGTCGCCCAGAAATCGACAATCACCGGATGGCCGCGGTAAGTGCTGAGGTGGATATTTTTGCCATCGAGACCGGGCGCGCTGAATTCCAGGCCCTCATCCGCGGTTGACGCGGGCGCTTTCGGAGTATCGAACCGCAGGAGCTGCTTCGGCGCTTCGCGGTTGAGCAAGTGGGAGGTGAAGAATGCGCCCGCGATCAACGCGATCGCCACAACAGCAGCGAGCGCGCGCAATCCTTGTTGCCTGCCGTTCATACCTGCTCGATAACCGTCGCGATTCCCTGACCTATCCCGATACACATCGTCGCCACTCCGAGCGCGGCTCCGCGCCGGCGCATCTCATGCGTAAGGGTCACGACCAGCCGCGCGCCCGAGCATCCCAGCGGATGCCCAAGTGCGATTGCGCCGCCGTTCACGTTGAGCCGTTCCTCGTCGATTTTGAGATCGGTATTGCAGGCGAGCACCTGCGCGCCAAAGGCCTCGTTGATTTCGAACAGGTCGATGTCGCCGATTTTCAGCCCGGCGCGCGCCAGCGCTTTACGCGTCGAGGGAACCGGACCCCATCCCATGATTTCCGGACGGACGCCTGCCACCGCAGTCGCGCGAATCTTCGCGAATGGTTTCACGCCGAGCGCGCGAGCCCGCTCCGCGCTCATCAGCAGAACTGCGGCAGCACCATCGGATAGCTGAGAGGAATTGCCCGCGGTCACCTGGCCGTCGGGCTTGAATGAAGGCTTCAGACCGGCCAGTTTTTCCATCGTCGTTTCCGCGCGCGGGCCCTGGTCAACGTCGACCACCTGTCCGTCAGGGAGCTTGACCGGCACGATTTCTTCTTTGAAGCGTTCGCGCGCTGCAACCGCGCGCATGTTCGATCGCAACGAGAACGCGTCCGATTGCTCGCGCGTGATTTTGTACATATCGGCCAGCCGCTCGGCCGTCATTCCCATGAAGAACATGTCGCGCGGGAACATTTCGAGCAGCTTGGGGTTGGGCAGGATTCCCGAGCCCATCGCGACGTGAGTCATATGCTCGACGCCGCCTGCGATCGTGACTTCGCCCGCGCCCGTCATTATTTCCTGCGCCGCAAAGTTCACCGCCTGCAGACTCGATCCGCATTGACGATCGATCGTCGTGCCCGCGACTTCGACTGGCAGTCCCGACAGCAACCCGATCATACGGCCGACATTCAGGCCCTGCTCGCCGGTCTGATTCGCGCATCCCCAGACCACGTCTTCGATTTCTTTGGGATCGAGCTTCGGATTTTTCTCGAGCAGGCGGCGGATACACATCGCGCCCAAATCGTCGCCGCGGACGTCTTTGTAGTAGCCCTTGTCCTTGCCCGCCTTGCCAATCGGAACCCTGATGCTATCGACGATAACAACTTCGCGCACAATGTCTCCTTCGGCGGCGTCGCGCCATTAGTGCGCGCGCCCATAAATCCTTGTACCTATATGATACTCCGCTTCCGCAGTTCCGATAGCCGCAAAGTATCGTAGCCGAGCACGCTCGTCAGCACCTCGTCAGTGCTCTCGCCCAGCCGCGGTGAGCGGGTCGACGGTATGTTGGTGTCGCCCGCACTCTTGAGTGGCGAGCCCGGCACGATCAGCCCATCAAACTCCGAATGCTCCGCGTGCAGGATCATGTTGCGCGCCGCCAGATGCGGGTCGCGTGTGACCTCCTCGACGTTGGCGATTGGCGCGCACGGCACCGACGCGTCGCCGAGCAGGCGCAGCCAATGGTCGCGCGGCTGCGTCGCGAAAATGTGCGCGAGGATCGCCTCGAGCTCCGGATGGTTCGCGGTGCGATCGGCGTTGGTCAGAAATCGCGGATCGTCCTTGAGCTCGGGCGCCGCAATTGCCTCGCAGAAGCGAAGCCAGATAGCCTCGTTGCCCGCGCCCATCACGAAGTAATCGTCGGCGGCGCGAAACTGCTGGAATGGCGTGATCGACGGATGCCGCGTGCCGAGCCTTCCAGGAATCTTGCCGGACACCGAGTAGCGCGCGAGCGCGTCCTCGAGCATCGCGACCTGGCAATCGAGCATCGCGATATCGACGTGATTGCCGACGCCGTCGCGGTCGCGCACGCGCAACGCCGACATGATCGCAATCACGCCGTACAGCCCCGCCGACAAATCGCCGACCGACACACCGCATCGCACCGGCTCGCCGCCGGGATTGCCGGTGATACTCATCGTGCCGCCGAGGGCCTGCGCCACGATGTCGTAGGCGGGCGCCGAAGCCTTCGGCCCGGTCTGTCCGAATCCGGAAATCGAGCACAGGACTATCTCTGGATTGGCGGCCTTGAGTTGCGGGTAGCCGACTTTGAAACGATCCATCGTGCCCGGCGAGAAATTCTCAACCACTACATCCGATTTTGCCGCCAGTTCGAGAAAGACTCTGGCGCCCTCCTCGATGCGCAGGTCGAGCGTGATACTGCGCTTGCCTCGATTGACGCTGTAGAAATAGCCCGAGTCGCCCGACGGCATCACCGGCGCAAAACTGCGCGAATCGTCGCCGCGCCCCGGCACCTCTATCTTGATCACCTCGGCGCCAAGGTCCGCGAGGTTCATCGTGCAAAACGGCCCTGCCAAAACGCGCGTAAGGTCCAACACTCGAACCCCGCGCAGCGGCTGCTGATCGATCATCGGCAATTATCCTCGTGCTTAGGTCCCAATGAATCTTAAAGTGACGCTTTAAATCAAGCTTCGGATTTTGCGGCTAGCGGCGGCGCGTCCGCGCTTCGCGTGTGCGCATTGCTTCGGCCGGGGTCATGATCAGGCGCGGCTCCTCTTCCGCCTTCTGCTGTTCTTCCGCTGCGACCGTGCCGAGCTGGGTGCGTATGAACGCCTGGAAGAAGAGGACCTTGGTCACGTCGATTCCGTCGCGCAGGCGCGCCGCTGCCGCCGCGGCCCATCCCGCTTGAGCGCGGCGTCCGGCCCGCGCCAGGTAATAAGCGATATCCTCGAACCGCCGCTGGATTCGCCGGCCGTTGTCGCCGCTTGATAGTTCGGCGGTCGCGCGATCGATGACCGCATTCACGCGCTCCTGCTTGTGCACCGGACTCAGGACGATCACGCTCTCGCCGGCCTGATTGATCTCGTCGACGTATCGCTTGAGGAGCTCGTCCGGCAAACGCCATTCGAGCAGTTCGGGTTCCTTGAGCAGCTCGACTGACGGCTCAGCCGCAACTTCGGCGGCCAGCTCGGCATAAACGGGATGAACCAGCGTGGTCGGAGGTGGCGACGCGATCAACTCGGAGCGCAACCCGAGAAAATTTCCGACCTGGCCGCGGCGCGACTCGGGCGTGTTGCGCCATGCCTCGCACGCGATGAAGTCGGCGACGCGCCAGTCGGCGTCGACCAGCTTCACCTGCGCTCGGCGCTCGAGTTCCACGCGTTCGGAATTCAGCTCGCGCCGCGAGAGTCTTGTGTTCTGCGCGCCGACGAGACCCTCGCGCTCGGAAATCAGCGCCCACATCCGGATCACTCCGCCCTGCACCCGCGGCTTGACGATCCACACGATGCGCGCGCCCTCGCCGTCAATCGGCGAAAGCATCGCCGTTTCAGTGTCGGCGTCGTGCAGTGTGCTGGCTACAGGAGGAGCGGCGGCGGGCGAGTCGATGCCGCGCTGCTTCAGCTTGTACAACGCGCGACGGACTTCGCGGCGGATCGCGCCGGACGCGCCGGCTTCCATCTCGACCAGCATCGTCGCCGCCGCAGGGTCCGCGATCGTCCCGAGCGCGCGTGCGATCGCTACATCCGCGATGCCTGGCTTGCCCCTGAGCTCGCGAAGTTTTGCGATCGCGTCGGCGGGCGCGGCTGCCGGATCGAAGCCTGCCTCGATCAGCTTGCTGTCGTCCGGATTGGTATCGGGTGACTTACTCAAATGGATGCCGTGCGAAGTCGTGGGAGCCTATGCGCGCGCTTCGCGAACTGTCAAGTTTTCCATGGCAGAGAGTCGCGATCAACGAAAAAAAATGAAGAACCTGGAAGCAAAGTTCCGTCTATCGAATCACGCCGAGGCCGAGTCGCGGGCGACGGCGCTTGGATACACGCAGCGCGCGATACTCCATCAGCGTGACACTTTTTTTCGCGTCGCGAATGGCAAGCTGAAGCTGCGCGAAGAAAACGGCAGCGCGGTTCTTATCTTCTACCATCGCGGCGAGAGCGGTCCGCTGATGCTGAGCAACTACGAGATTGTGAAGGTCGCCGATCCGCCGCGGACGTTGCGGATTCTCGCCACCGCGCTCGGGCCGCTTGCGGTAGTTGAAAAGGTCCGAATCCTGATGATGCGCGACAACCTCCGACTACATCTCGACCAGGTCACGAACCTCGGAAACTACGGCGAGATCGAGGCAGTGATTGCCGAAGGCGACGATCCCGAGCGCGGTCGCAGCGCCGTAGATGAAACCCTCGCAGCGCTGGGAGTCAAAAAGGCCGATCTGATCGACGTGTCGTACTTCGAGCTGCTCGCGAAGCCTTAAGCGCAAGTCATTGTGCGGGCGGTCGGAGCGAATGGAAGGTTTCGAGCGCGAGGCGCTGGATTGCGTGACTTTCGGATTGACCCAAGGTCATGACGCTCAGTCCCACGACGAGGACCAGCGCCGACACTCCCGCTAACCGGTAGAAAACGTGGCTGTCGCGAATCTGACGGTAGACAATTGGCATGTCGACGGCGGCGCTCGCCATCGAGGTAAGCACAGCGGCCATACCCGCATTGTCGGGTGTGATTTTCCCGACTGCAGCGAGCGTCGCAGCGGTAGCAGTGGTGCTTGCGCTGCTCACCAGCCCGCCAAGGATGCTGAGCGCCATGAAGCCGAGCGTACCGAAATATCGCTGTGCGAGAGTGCCCGCGGCGGCAATTGCTACGAACAACGCAGCGAACTTCAGTACGTGCGGCAGGGAGACCGGTGAGGAGAGAGAAAGCGGGGCGACGCGGGTGCCGTCACGATCTCGATGCATCCAAACGGCGCATAGAGCGGCCAGCGTCATCGCAAGCAGAGGGAGCAGGGCGGTACCGACGGCGGCGGGCGCGAAGATCGCGAGGATTACCAGGTTGCGGACGAACATCGCGACGCTGGTGACCATAACTACGGCGACGGCCACCGACGAACTGTTCACTCCCCTGAAGAGTCCCGAAAGCTCGGCCGCCGCCGCCGTGCTGTTCACGAGTCCGCCAAGAAAAGCCGCGTAGTAGGTGCCGCGAGTTCCGTAAAAGCGCAGCATCACGTAGTTGACAAAACCAAGACCGGCGATGACGACGACGATGAGCCATGACTGCCTGGGATTCAAAAGATCCATGGGATCGATAAATCTGTCGGGCAGCAGAGGATAGATGACGAAAGTGAGCAATCCGAGGAGCACGGCGCTGCGAATTTCCGCGGGCTGCAATTCGCCGACAAAGCGCGACAGGGGTTCCTTCCATGCCAGCAGCATCGTCATCACGATGGCGGCCGTGATCGCGGTGAAGTAATGGCCTTGTCCGATCAGCGCCCCCAGCATCAGCGTCACCAGCAGGGCGGCGGAAGTCGTTATTTCAAGCGGCGCATCCCGGTCAACCACGTATACCGATTCGCGCGCGGCTTTAGCCGGTGCGGATGATTCTGCGGTCGCGAGCTGCCAATTCTTCAAAAGCTGCGCGACGTTCAACAGAATGACGAGCAGAAAGGTTCCGCAAAGGGCCGCGATCTCAAGCTGCGGAGCGACCAGGTAAGTCAGCGTCCCGAGCAACGCGATGATGGCGAAGGTGCGGACACCGACCGCCTTTTGAGCCCACTCCCGTTCCAGACCTACGAGAAGACCCACGGCCACAGCGAGCGCGATCTTCGATGCAGCGTCAACGTAGAGAAACGGAACGACGACGGTAGAAAACACGTCCTGCGATCTCCTGGATCAACTCTAGCGGTGTTCAGTGCACCTCCCCAATAGTTACGCAGTCGCCACAGGAGGCGTTTCGCAGAAGAGAGCGCGGGGATTCGTCAAACCAGACAGGTCGCCTAGAACATCGAGCCCGGCTGAACCCAGATCATGTTGTCGACTTGCTTGTTCGGATAAACCGACGAAGCCACGCTCGCAGCGCGATACCTCGCGGCTTGGCCGATAACCTTGCCCGAAAGATAAATGTAAGGTCCGATCACTCGCGCCTGCACGTCATTGAAGCCGCTACTCAGGAGCTGGGTATTGATACGCTCCTCTTCCTGGGCCCATTTGCCGGTCGTGGTCCGCAGATTGTCGACAACGACGTGACACCGGGCACTGCGTTTGCGGTCCCTTCGGCCACCGCGCGATCCTTGTCGTCGAAGACGGTGCCATAAAGCACCACCACGTGATTCGCGTAGCTTCGCAACTCGAGCAGGAGCGACTCTGGATTGAGCGGCGGCCGCCCGTCCATGCGTGAATCTTGAAGTTGTTGCCGCGCTGGCACGGCGAACGCTTCAAACTGGCAGCGAAACAACAGAGCGGCGGCCTAGTCTGTACGATAGCTGCACGATTAGTGAATGCACCCCGCTTAGCATCGTGGTAACGCGCCCGCAGGCCGATTCGAGCCGGCCCACGGCCGATCTGCTCCGGATGGCAGCCTTTAAATCCAGGTCATCCAGTTTTGCCAGGGCAGCGCGCCGAATAGTTTCGGTGACCTTGCCAATATCAGGCGCTGGATCATCGACTTTCCCGGCGGATGTATGAGTCGACCCGAGCCGGTCAGACGCCTGCGTCTCAAAGCTCTTCATCGATTCGCGAACCTGCCGCAGGATGAACATCGCGTCTTCCTTGCTGTTCGGAATTCCGAGCAGAGATGCGCGCGACAAGGCCTCGAGCTCCTGATCCGTGACGCCCAGACTCTCAGTAGTTTCTAGGTCGGCGCAGAATTCTTCGAAGATTCTGCCCTGAGTCGATTGACCTTCGATTCGATCGTCCGAGGTCTGTGATTTCCCGAAATCTTCCAAGTCCGACATAAGTACTCTCCCCCGAGCCGGTATTATTTAATTTCTCGCCGAACGTCTACTTTAATCAGTCACGACTAGTTGACGGGTGAATTAGTTACTAAACTTACTTTTTGTAGTGTCTATATATTACATGTAGGAGTCAAGCACTGTGCGTCAATTTCCAGGTAGTTTGCGTGGGCATAGACCGTAAGGAACCAGAAAGATTACCTAGGAGAATAAAAAGTAGTGGAGAAATACACTAAGTAGTGAAGCGAAATCTTCAGCGGAAAATTCCGGCAAACCGGGACAGGGCGGCGTGCCTAGAACATCGAGCCCGGCTGCACGAAAATCATGTTGTCGATTTCTTTGTTCGGATAAACCGATGAAGCCACGGTCGCAGCCCGATCCTTGTCGGCCTGGCTGGTAACATTGCCCGATAGATAGATGTAAGGTCCGACGACACGCGCCTGTACGTCGGTGAAGCCGCTGGTGAGGAGTTGGGTATTGATACGCTCCTCTTCATCGGCCCATTTGCCGGTCTTGGTTCGCAGATTGTCGACGACTGAAGTGACGCCGGGCACACTGTTCGCGGTCTGCTCGGCCAGCGCGCGATCCTTGTTGTCGAAGACAGTGCCGTAAAGCACGACTACGCCCTCGGCCGCCGTGTAAGCCTTTGCGCCGTTGAGTCGAGGGTTGCTGCGCAGAGCGGCTTTCACCCGGTTCATCAGTGCTGCCTCGCTGTCGGCAAGCGCGAACGACGCTGCACTGACAATAGTCAGGATCAAAATGGCGATGGTTAGAACTGTTCTCGAGTGGTGATGTCGTTTGAACATGAAGCTGGCTCCGGTAGAGATTGTATGAAAGCTAAGGTCGCATCAGCGATCCGTCAATACGGCGAGCGCCGCGAGCCCAATTTCAAAATTCTCATCTCCAATTCACTGGGTGCGGGGTCACCGCTGCCCAAGGAGGTGCGGAACCTTGGTGGGTTCCGCGTTCAATCAAGTGATTTCCCTTCAAGGCAGCCATGCCCACCGGAGCTGGCCCTCTGCATCCGCCCGACGCTTGTAGTTGGCGGGCTCCTTGGGGTCGAGCTTGATCGCGGCGTCCGAATCCGCGATCGCGCGCTGGTAGTCCTTCTTCTGATACCAGACGTCAGCTCGCAGGCTGTAGCAGTAGGCATCGTTAGGATCAAGTTTGAGCGCAATGTTCAAATCTGCCAGCGCGCTATCGTAGTCTTTCAGTTGGTAGAGGTAGGTGCCGGCTCGATTCACGTAGTTAGCTTGCGTCTCGGGCTTCAATCTAATCGCGGTCGCATAGTCCTGGAGAGCGAGCTGAACCTGCCCCGCATCGGAGTAGGCGAGGGCGCGTTCACCGTACAACTCCGAACTATTCGGGTTGAGCTTGAGCGCTTGATTGAAGTCTTCGATTGCCTGTTCATACTTGCCCGCGGATTCATAGGCGACTCCGCGTCGCCCGTAGGTAATGCCGTTGCTTGGCTCGATCCGGATTGCGGCGTCGTAGTCGCGGATCGCGTCCGCGTAATTTTCGTTTTGCGCTTCCAGGTCGCCGCGCTCGGACAGCAGTTCCGGATTGTTGGGATCGACTCTTTGCCCTCGTTCGACATCGGCGGCGGCGTTCGCGAGGTCACCCTTCATCTGGAATTTGCCCGCGCGACAGTCGTAGCCGTTGCCGTTGTGCGGATCGATCGCGATCATCTTGTTGCAATCCGCCAGTCCGTGCGCGTAGTCGCCGCTTAGCTGATAGATCGAGGCGCGACGCCAGAGCAAATCGACGTTGTTGGGTTGGAGCCGGATCGCCTCGGTATAGTCGGCGATCGCATCCTGGGTTTTTTTCTGGACGAAATCGATTTGCGCCTTGGTCACATAGTTCTCGGCGTCGTTCGGCGTGAGTTTGATCGCGCTGGCGACCTCCGAAGCAGCGTGCTGGTAGTCTTTCATCAACGCGTATTGGATAGCGCGATACCGATGCGCGTCGTCATTTGTCGGATCGAGCGCGACCATCCACGTATAATCGATCAGCGCGCGGTCGTGATCTCCATGACGCGAATAAGCTTCGGCTCGATGCTTCAATAGTCCGCGGCCATTCGGTGCAACCCGGATCGCGGTATTGAGGTCCGCGATTTCGGCCGCGAAATTCCCTTGTTCGCCTTCGATCCATGCGCGCAGGTCGTAAGCTTCCGCCTCCTTCGGCGCGAGCCTGGTCGCTGCGTCAGCATCGGGAGCCGCGTGTGCCAGGTCGTGCTTGTAGAGGTACGCCCATGCGCGCAACCGATAGCCGTCGCTGCTCCCAGGAGCCAGCCTGATAGCCCTGCTCAGGTCTGCGATTGCGCGGTCGTATTGCTGCGCCTCGATATAGGCGGACCCGCGCCACTGGTATGCATAGGCGTCGTCGGGATCGGCCGCGATCGCCAGGTCGAATTGTTTCATCGCATCATCATAGTGGCCCTGGAGGAACAGGTCGTGCGCGCTTACGAGATGGTCACCCGGCGGCAGGGTCACAGACTGAAGGCTGAGAATCAGAAACCCGCTGAGGCCCATCAGAACGTTCGCAATGATGCAAGGCATCAATCGGCGCCGCCACAAATACAGCGCGATCAACCCGACCTGGACCGGCGCAAACATAATTGTGTACCGGAGTCCCCAAATCGGCAGATGAGCCAGCAGGTCGAGAACCAGCGCCGCCGCCGCGCCCGCTGCGACGCTGCCGGTGTGCGTCCGCAATCTTTCGATCCCGTAGCCGCGGACTGCGAGCTCGGTGGTTATCCCTGCCACGACCACAATCGCAATCGCGAGCCACGCGGGTATCGCACGCAGATCGGTGAATATGCCCGGCGCCAGCGGCTCGAATCCTTTGGCGAGATCGCCGGCCGCCCCTTGATAAACCAGCGAACAGACGGGCGGTATCGCAATCATCAATCCCATCAGGACCAGGTAGGCACCGACGCCGAGCGTGAAGTCGGACGCCACCGGCCAATGCAGTCCGACGCTCTCGAGAGGTAGTTGTTCCCAATAGCGCACGACCGCCAGAATAGCCGCGAGGATCAGCAGCTCGCCGCACAGCCATGGCAGCCCGATATGCGGTCCCCAGGCCCATCCGAAACAAGCGAATACGAGATCGACCAGTCCGACGAGAAACGGAAGACCGAATCCGATTGCGAGACCGATTTCGCTCGGCGAGAACCGCCGTCGCGGCTCAGGATTAGCCGGCGCCGTAACGTTGACGATTGAAGAACTCACCCCGTTTTCCACAGTGCAGAAAGTCTTGCGACTATCACACACAGTTACCAGCAAAAATGCGAGCCCTCAGGCCATCGCGCCCGACCCGGCAATTCAGGCCGCCTCCTCCCCGAACCTGAGAGCGAAATGTCGTCCTCGACATTTCGCGATTAGCATTTTTCACCGGGTGCAGGGGTCACCCCTGCCGAAGGAGCGTGAAACCCACCGCGGGTTTCACATTCAATAAAACCCTTCTTTCCCTTATTTATGCCGGTGCTTCGACCGGCAGCTTTGGATTCCGCTCGGGCGGCAGATTGTCGTACAAGTCGGCGCGTAAATCGGACTTCAACTGCGCGTAAGCCGGATCGTCCCACAGATTGCGCCATTGCATCGGATCTTCGCGCAGGTTGTAGAGCTCGCCTTCGGTGCCGTCGTAGCGGATGTCGAAAATCGGACCGCGCGGCGCCATCATCGGGGGAATACCGGCCAGGTCGAAGCCGACGTCGCGGGTCGATTTCTCGTAAACGGTGAGCGTGTAGCCGTCGCGATAAATACTCCGCAGATGCATCCCGACCGCGGCGAACTGGCTGTCCCATTCGGTGATAACGCGTTCGCGGCCCGACCCGGGCGCCACCGGCAGCGGCTTGCCCTGCATCCAGTAGGGAACCGGGACGCTCGCGATTTGGCAAAACGTCGGCGCGAGATCGAGCTGCCCGACCGGCTCCGCGATTTCGCTGTGCACGATGTTGGCTGACGGCGCAGGCCGCCAGATCATAGGCAGTCGCATCAGCGCGTCGACGTGATATGGGCCCTTGTAGAGCAAGCCGAAGTCGCCTTGCAGCTCGCCGTGATCGGTGGTGAAGAATATGTCGGTGCGCGATTCCCATCCGCGCTCGGCGACGCGCGCGAGCACGCGCCCGCATGCCTGGTCGATCAGTTCGTTCTCGACGTGGGTGAGTGCGTTGACTTCGCGAATCTGATCCTCGGTGAGCTGGCACGGAACGAAACTCGCGGGGCCGCCCTCGAAATTGCCGAAGCGGCCCTGGTACCAGTCGAGCCAATGGCGCGGCTTGCCGGCGAGGATCTTTTCAATCTTCTCGCGCGAGCCTGGATAGCCCGCGGGCAGATCGAGATCGCGCCAATTGATCCGGCGCGCCTCGTCCTGCGGCGGATCCCACGGATGATGCGGGTCGGGGAAGCTCATCCACACGAACCAGTTGTCGTCGGCGCCGAGCGAATCGAGATACGCGATCGTGCGCGCGGCGACCCAGTCGGTGTGGTAATGCTCGCGCGGAACCGGATTGTACTTCACTTCGGGCGCGCCGGTGTCACCGCCGGGGAGCGCGCTCAGAATCGGAGCGAAGCCGGCAATCTCGTCGGGATGATTCTTCTGCAGCCACAATGAATAGTGCCATCCGCCAACCGGCGTATGCATCGCGAGTTCCATCCGATCGAAGCCGCGATACGGCCCGGTTGAATCCTTGCGCGCCATCTGGTTCTCGAACCATCGCCCCTGCAAATCGAAAGCGGGCTCGAAATGCGCCTTGCCGAGCAGCGCAGTATGGTAGCCGGCCTTCTCGTGCAAGTACGCGGCGACGCTCGGCGAGTCGGGGGGCAGCGCAACGCCGTTGGCGACGACGCCGTGAGTGCGCACGTACTGGCCGGTGATCATCGTCGATCGCGCCGGCATGCAGACCACATTCTGATTGTGCGCACGGCGATAGTTGATTCCGCTGCTGGCCAGCCGATCGGCGACCGGAGTCTGAGCGATTTTGCCTCCGTTGCATCCGAGCGCGTCGTAGCGCTGCTGATCGGTGGTGATAAAGAGAATGTTGCGTCCCATTTCGGCTCCCCCTTTTCTACCGATGCTCAGTGCCGGCTGATCGACGCCGGGCCGTCGAGTCCAGCGTCGCCCGGATAGCCGAGCATTCGCATTCCGTAGCGGATCATCGCGGCCAGCTGCTCGACCCGCGTCAGCAGTTCGGCTTGCCTTTCGCGCGGCGCGTCTGCCAGTTCAGCAGCAACGACAGCGAGGTTCTCGCGCATCAGTTGCACCGCACGCTCGAGGTTTTCGCGCTCGGGGAAGCGCGCGCGAGCTTTGCGCCGCGCCTCCTGGATCTCGGCAAAATCGATTATCTCGGCCATTTGCGCTTCACGTCTTCGCTGCGATTATCGCGCATCGGGGTCGCGCGTGGAAACTGCTATCTTAATTTCTTCCCTGCCCGGCGTTTCTCCGCGAGCGTGCGATGCCCCCCGTCGGCAACCCATCGTATCTGCCGCGCCATCCCGTTGAGAATCTCGACCTCGCGCGCAGTCAAGCCGCTCCGCCCGAAAATCTCGCGGATCGCCAGCATGATATGGTCCGGGTTGTCGTCGGGAATAAACCCGATCGCAATCAGCGCCTCCGCGAGACGCTCGAGCATCGGATCGCTGATCGAGGCGGCAACAAACTCAGGCGTACCGGTGGCCTGGACCGCCCGATTTGCGGCCATCATCAATTCGTACGCGACGACCATCACGGCCTGCGCCAGGTTGAGCGACGAGTATTCGGGCGCGGTGGGGATTGTGACTAACCGATGACAGAGTTTGAGCTCGCGATTGGTCAGCCCGCGATCTTCGCGGCCGAAAACGATCGCGATTTTATTCGAGTCCGCCAGCGCGTCGAGTTCCGCCGCAGCCGGCCGCAGCGAAGTCGCGCGGCTGCGATATCCGCCGCGGCGGCTGGTGGTGCCGACAGCGATCGAGCAATCCGCAAGCGCAGCCGCCAGATCGGGATAGACGGTCGCGTTCGCAAGGAGGTCGTCGGCATGCACCGCCATTTTCACAGCTTCGCGATCGTTCAAAGGACCGCGTCCGACCAGCCGAAGATCGTCGAAGCCCATGTTCTTGAGCGCTCGCGCCGCCGCGCCGATATTGCCGGCCGACTGCGGCCGGTAGAGCACGAACGCAAATTTCGCCGCCGACGCCATCCTCTGGTTATGCGGTTCCAGTAGTCGCAAGGGAAGAGATGTCTTTCTTTTCACTAAGCTGCAGGGGTTACCCCTGCCGAAGGAAGTATGAAACCCACCGCGGGTTTCATTAGAATAAAGCGAACTCATGAAAATAATTTCCTTTGGCGATGTGCACATGGCGACGCGCAATCTCGATCGAATGGGCGAGGTGATGCGCGATTGCG
Organism: uncultured delta proteobacterium; assembly: GCA_963850125.1. Taxonomy (GTDB): domain Bacteria; phylum Desulfobacterota; class Binatia; order Binatales; family Binataceae; genus Binatus. The sequence goes on from CAWKKB010000014.1 coordinate 108,162, forward strand.
ACCTGGTGATCCTGTCCGGCGATCTCACTAACTTCGGAGGCGTCGACGACGCGCGCAAAGTGATCACCGACGTTCGGCGCGCGTGTCCTGCCGTGCTTGCGCTGCCGGGAAATCTCGACCAGCGCGAGGTGATCCCTTTTCTCGAAGCCGATGGAATCGCGCTGCACGGCAAGGGTCTGGTGACGGGCGGCGTCGGCATCTTCGGATGCGGCGGGTCGAACATCTCGCCATTTGGTACGCCCACCGAGTTCACCGAGGACGAAATCTACGCGACGCTGCGCGCCGGCTACGACTTCGTGCGCGACGTGCGTCCGCTCCTGATGATCTGTCATCCTCCGCCGTTCGACACGAAATGCGATCGAATCCTCAGCGGCAAGCCGGTCGGCAGCACCGCCGCGCGCCGGTTTATCGAAGAGGTGAAGCCCGACGTTTGCATCTCGGGCCACATCCACGAATCCGCCGGCGTCGATTCAATCGGTCCGACGCAGATTTTCAACGCGGGCCCCTTCAAGGGCGGCGGCTATATAGTTGTACGCACGATTGACGGCGGCGAGCGCCTGGACGCGAGGCTCGAATTTCTTTGACGTGCCGGCATTGTCGCGCGTTGATCAATCGCTTCGGATGTACGCCGGAAAAATCGCCAACGGATGGCCGCTGGTGCTGCGCAATTCATTCCGGCTACTGTGGCGCTTCCGGCCCGGACGCGCCGCAAAATAAGGCGCACATTTTTGTCGAAGGGAGATTCGCTTGAGCATCACTGCGACTGACGATGTCCGTTTGAAATTCGATCACGTTTCGATCGCGGTGAAGTCGATCGACCGCGCCTACGATTTCTTCGCCAAATATTTTCCGATCAAGTTGCGCAGCGCCAAATCGCTCGACGAGCAGGTCAGCGGATCGTTCTACTGGCAGGATTTTCACCTCGGCGGTTTCGTCGTCGAGTTGATCGAAGACCCGGCCGGCAAGCCCGGCTTCGTCACCAAATTCATCGAGCGGCACGGCGAAGGGATGCATCATTTGTCGGTCGAGACCGACGGTCTCGACCGACTGGTTGCGAATCTGAAGGCCGGCGGAGTGCGGGTGGTCGACGAGCAGAAGTACGACTCGGGCTCCGCGACCGCGTTCATCTCGCCGCGATCCGCCTTCGGCGCGCTGATTCAGTTCTGGCACACGCCGAATTGGGAACAGACGCATCCCAAGCCGGCGCCCGACGGCCTGGCGTATTTCGATCACGTCTCGCTCGCGGTCAAGGACATCGCCGCGGCCTACAATTTTTTTACGCGCTACTTTCCCGGCACGAAAATCAGCCACGAGATTCACACCAGCAATTCCGAGGGCAACTTCTCACTCGGCCATCTCGAGGTCGCTGGCTTCAAGCTCGAGTTCATTCAGAGCCCGCCGCACCAGACCGACAACGACTTTGTCGGCAAGTTTATCGCGCGCTACGGCGAGGGGATGCATCACGTTTCGATCGACCTCAAGGATTTCGACGAGACGCGCGAGAAGCTCAAGCGCGACGGCATCCGCGTGGTGGACGAAAAGCGCAACTGGCGCGGCGAGCGTCAGTATTTCATCTCACCGCAATCAGCCTTCGGCATCCTGATCCAAATCTGGGACGGCTTGCAGTAAGTTCCCCCCAATCCTTCAATCATCTATATTTTAATTTCGCGATGACTTCCGACGACCAAGACGCCCCGCGCGATACCTCGCGCGTCGAACCACCCAAGATTTATCTCGCTGCGTGCGGCGTTCTGTGCGATATCTTCTGGTGGGCGCGCCGCAATCCTCCCACAGAAGAGCCGGTGCCGGTGAAAGACGAAACTTCCTGACGGTTCGGATTTCTTGATCACCGCCGTATTTTTCGACGCTGCTGGGACGCTGTTCGAGCCGCGCGAGCCAATCGGACGCACCTACACGCGCCTCGCGCGGGATTTCGGCCTCGACGCCTCTGAGGAGGCCGTCGCCGCCAGCTTTCGCCGCGCTTTCGGTGACGCTCCCGGCCTGGCCTTCGGCCTCGGGCTGCGGCATGACGAGATTCGGCACCTTGAGCGGCAATGGTGGCGGGAGCGGGTCGGCGAGACGTTCGCGCCGCTCGGCAAATTTCCCAATTTCGACGCCTACTTCGATGCCCTTTTTTCGTACTTCGCCAATCCTGACCACTGGATCGGCGACCTTGAAGCTGCGCCGATGCTACAACGTCTAAAAGACGATGGACTCAAACTGGGCGTGATCTCCAACTTCGACTATCGCCTGTATCGAATTCTCGACGGCCTCGATCTGACCCGTTATTTCGATTCGATCACGATTTCCTCCGAGGCCGGCTATGCCAAGCCGCGGCGCGAGGTTTACGAGGCTGCGCTTGCGCGCGCCGGCGGGACAGTGCGCGAGGCGATGCACGTCGGCGACTCGGAGCATCTCGACTTCGCGCCGGCGGCGGCGCTTGGCATGGGCGCCGTGCTTATCGATCGCGGGAACCATGATGCGCGGCCCTCGATTGCGGGCCGCACTGCCCGAATTTGCTCGCTTGCCAGCGTCCCGGAGGTTGCGCAAGTATTCGATCTCGCTTGACGTTATCGCCGCGTTATCCTTAGTTAAGGCCACAATTTCCCGGGGAACAGTATTTGGGGATTAGACAAATGAACCGTCCGCTTTTTTCGCATCGCCTGACGGTGATGTTAGCCACTTTTTTCACGCTCGCTTTCACCGCCAGCATCGCTGCGGCGCAAAGCGCCGGACAGCTCGAGAGCGAGCTTTCGAGCGTCTCCGGCCAAATGTCGTCCGCCGAGAGCGACGAATCGACCGCCGACCAGGTGATAGGCCGCCTCGATTCTGCCGAGGCTGACTTCGCCAAGCTCACATCGAGCGGCAAGGTGGACAAGGGCTCGCTGATACCGATCTTTCATCAGCTCGAGGAGATGCTCGATCGGATGCAGACAGCGTGGTCGAAGAAGAAAGACGATTGCATCGCCACGATCGACAATGGTGGGCAATGCGACTACGACAAGCCTGAGCAGTATGCGTTGCGCGCCGCCTATCCTCTCGCCTGGCTGCGGTTCACCGCGGCGACCACGCTGTTCGACGACAATGCCGAGCAATCGAAAAAATTGCTGAACGAGTCGATCGACGGCTTCACCGCCAGCATGCTCGCGATGCCCGATCCCAACCTGATCCGCGAAAATACTCTCGGCCGCGCGTATTGCGAGCGCGAGTTGGGCAAGTTCGATCACAAGGAATACGACAACGCGATCGCCGACTTCAAGAAAATCATCGACGATGGCTCCGGCACCCAGCAATACGCTGCGGCACGCCAGGGACTCTCGACCACTTACGCTAAGATGGGCAACGCGGAAGAGGCTGCCAAGACGATGCCAAGTGAGCCAGGCTCGCACGGCTCGGGGCAGTTCATGCTCCAGTTGCAGACGCTGTTCAGTGCCGAGCGTGCCACCAGCGATCCCTCCAAGAAGGCCGCCTATCACAAGCAGATCATCGACCTGATGGAGTCCAAGCAGAACGACAAGGAGGGATGGGCCGTCGACGTCGCAGCGGGGTCCAAGTTCCCGAGCAACGCCGTCGAGGAATTCGGCAACACGAGCGATCCTTTTGAGAAGTGGCTACTCGCCGCGGTTCTGCTCTCGCGTAAAGACGAGGCCGGCGCTGCGAAGTACTATGCGGAGGCGTGCGACAGCGGAAAATATCCCAAGGCTTGCCGGTTCGCCGCCGATATCTATCAGCGCGAGAAACGCTACGATCTGGTTCAGGCGATGCTCGACAAGATCGCACATCAAGGCGGCGGCGACGCTGCTCAAGCCATCTTTTTGGAGTACAGCCTCGATCACGATCGATGGGAGAAGGGCGGGCAGAAAGATACGGCGCTCGAAGATAAGTGGGTGAAGGACGCCGAGGAATACCTGCAGAAGAGTCCAGGCGGTGACCATGCTGCCGAGTTGCAAGTGGCTCTGGCCGACCGCAAGCAGCGGCAGGGCGATCTCGCCGGAGCCGCCGACTTGTATTCCAAGGTTAAGGGCGATCCCGAATTCACCTTCACCGCCAAATTCAAAGCCGCTGAATGCTACTACAAGCTGCTGGTGGGCGCGGGCGCGAAGGATAACAAGGGACCCAAGATCGATACTGATCAGCTCAGAAAACTGGCGCTCGCGGACCTGAACGAATCAATCAAGATGGGTCCAGAGGCGGAGCGTACCGCTAATACTTCGGCTGCCAAAAAGTCGATTCGCGAGATTCGCGGTGAAGCGACTTACATGCTCGCTTCGATCCTCGAAGAAGATCAGGATCACGTCGACTACGCGCAGGTCGCGCCGTTGCTGGTCGGCTACGAACAGAACTATCCGATGATGAGCGCGAAGTTCCAGGACGTAATCGATTGGCGCATCACTGCGCTCGATCATCTGGGCAGATACGACGAAGTTCAGCGCGATGTTGCCGCGATAGCCGAGCGCAGCACGAGCGACACATCCAAACAGGATTTCGTCAAGGGACTTGGAATCGAGTTCTGGAAGACCGCGCAGGCGGCCAAGGACGACAACAACCAGAAAGCATACAAAGCCAATGCGCAATTGGCCGCGACTGCGTACAAGCCTTTCTGGGATATGGCATCGTCCGGCAAGATTCCGGTCAAGAATTTGACCGGTACGCTGTCGATCTATGCGCAGGCTCTTCAGGTTAGCGGACAGGACGAGGAGGCGGGGAAGGTCTTCCAGGCAGTGGTAAAGGCCGACCCGGGATCGCCCGATGCGAACGCAGGTCTGGCTCGAAGGGCGGAGGAGAAGGGCGACTGGAAGGATGCGAACGAGCGCTGGACCGCGGTCGAGAATACCGCTGCCGAGTCCGACCCTCTGTGGTACGAAGCGAAGTACCAACTTGCGGTGGTTTACGAGAAGCAGGGCAACGTGCAGGGCGCATGCAGCAAGCTGGCGCAAACGCGCGCCGAGCATCCTACGCTTGGCTCTGACGATATGAAGGTCAGATGGGACAAGCTGCAACGCTCGCTATGCCTCGATCATCATCAATAGCGCGGCGATGCTGAAAAAGATTCATCATGTCGGCGTCGTGGTGCCCAACCTCGACGCTGGCTTGAGATTCTGGCGCGACACGCTCGGATTTCATTTCACGAAGAGCGCGACGATTGAAGAGCAGGGTGTCCGCGCCGCACTGCTCAAGGCTGGAGAGAGCGAGATCGAACTGCTCGAACCGCTCGACGCCAACAACGCGGTCGGCAAATTCCTCGCGCGCCGCGGCGGCGGATTGCATCACGTATGCTTCGAGACTGACGACGTCGACCGCGAGCTCGAAGCGGCAGGCGCCAAGGGAATCCAGCTAATCGATCACAAGCCGCGCCACGGCCTGGCGGGCATGATCTGCTTCCTGCATCCCAAGGCTACCCGCGGCGTCCTGGTCGAATTCGCGCAACCAGTCGCCGAGTAGAAAGAACGGCATGCCAATCTACGAATACCGATGCGCCAGCTGCGACCGTTCGTTCGAGGCGTTCGTCCGCTCCGGCGACAGCGGCGCGCAATGCCCGCATTGCCACGGCTCCAAGCTGACCCGCGAAATGTCGACATTCGCGGCCCGCGCCAGCAACGGCGACAGTGCCGCCGCAGCCGCACCCGCGATGGCAAATTCCGGCACGTCGAACGGCGGCAGTTTCACAGGCGGCGGATGCTGCGGTGGCGGCTGCGGCTGCCATTAATTCTTATTCGCCAATGATCGACGTCGCGAACTATCCGGGTAGGCGCACACTTCTAACCAGCTGCTCAGTGACTTGCTCGACAATCCATCGAGGTTTCCATTTGCCGCCTGCTCGATACCAGTTGGCGACGGTAAACGCTGCGCGCAAGATCACGAAGGTCATGAGTTTCGGATCGCCCGCGACGAAAATTCCCTGGTCGATTCCCCTGCGCAGGATATTTTCGAACATCTGTTCGTAACGCCTGCCCAAGGTTCGAATGCGCTTGCGATTCTCCGGGCTGAGCGACACGGGGTCCGCCAGTACCGGCTCGTAACGTTCGCCCTCGTCGAAGGTTCTGGCGATCACGAGTGAGATCGCCTTGCGCAGGGCCAACTCCGGATCTTTGGCGGCTGCAGGCGCGATCGCCGTTAGTCTTTCAATCAGCCGGCTTACCGCGTCAGTTCGGATCTCGGTGAAGATTTCCTCCTTGCTGCGGAAATAGTGGTAGATGTGCCCTTTGGCCAATCCGCACTCGTGCGCGATCTGGTCCATGTTGGTCGCGTCGTAACCGCCATGCGCAAACGCGCGCGCCGCACCCATCAGGATTTCGCGGCGGCGCTCCTTGGCCTTGGCGACATCCCGAATACGATACCCGCGGACGCCAACCGCCGCAGACGGGACAGGTTTGAGTTTTGATTGGTCGGACGCCATTGCTTTCAGTACCCTCGTTTCTTCTCTCTTGACTAGACTGCTCATTTTAGAATATCCGTTTTAAGAGCCTGAAGGCAACGGAGTATAAGCCATGGATCGAACGTATGTCGTCACTGGTGCCGCGTCCGGCATCGGAGCAGCAACCGCGCGTTGTCTTCGGGAGCGAGGAGGGCGGGTCATTGCCTGCGACCTTCACGATGCGGACGTGATCGCGGATCTGACGAACAGCAAAGGACGTGCGGACTTGGTCGACGGCGTGACCCGCCTCTCCGGCGGAAGGATCGACGGGATCGTTGCAAATGCCGGCGGCGGTCCAGCGGAGACTATGCTCTCGCTGAATTTCTTTGGCGCGGTGGCGACGCTCGAAGGGTTGCGCCCACTCTTGAAGACCAGTCCCGCGCCGCGCGCCGTGATGGTGTCCTCGGTAGCCTCGATGAGCCCGCCCGATCCACGAATCCTTGAAGCTTGTCTGAATATGGATGAGCCTGCGGCAACCGCCGTCGCGAGCGACGCGATCGCAGCGGGAAAGAGTCCCTTGGATCTCTACGGCAACGCCAAGTATGCATTGAACTGTTGGTGCCGAAGAGTCGCGGGTAAACCGGATTGGGCCGGCGACGGAATCCCGTTGAATGTGGTTGCACCAGGATTTATCGACACGCCCGCTGCAGCCTATATCCTGTCGGATCCCGAAAGGAGGGCGGTGGCGGGGCAGATGGTACCGTTGCGCGGCGCGTATCCAGGTCGTCCTGAGCAGATGGCCGCTATGCTTACATGGTGCGTCAGCCCGGAGAATTCTCTGATGACGGGACAGATCCTCTTTGTAGATGGTGGCCTTGAATGCTCGGCGCGCGGAGAACGTTCGTGGTGAACAACGATTCGACGGCAAGCCGTCCGCAGCTCACCCTGTCGACCAATATCCTGTACGGCGTCGGATCGATCGCGTTTGGAGTGCATCAGGTCGTTCTCACCTCCGCCCTCCTGCTGTTCTACAACCAGGTGGTTGGGCTTCCGGCGGCGTGGGTCGGCGCGGCTATGATGGTGACGCTGATCTTCGATGCGATCTTCGATCCGTTGATTGGGGAATGGTCGGATCACACGCGATCGCGATGGGGCCGGCGCCATCCCTTCATGTACGCCTCCGCGGTTCCGGCCGCGGTCGCATTCTACTTGCTGTTCGATCCCCCGCTCGGATGGTCGAAGAGCCATCTGCTCATCTACTTCGGCGTGATGCTGATGACGGTGCGAGTGCTGCTGAGTCTTTATGAAATTCCCAGCTCAGCGCTGGCGCCGGAACTCACTCTCGATTACGACAAGCGCACGAGCCTGATGAGTTCGCGCTTCTTTTTCGGAACCCTGGGCGGGGCAGCGATCTCGGTGCTCGCGCTCCAGGTCTTCCTGCGCAAGGACGCGACCCATCCGCTCGGCTTGCTGTCCGCCGCAGGCTACCGCGAAACGGCGGTGGCCTCGAGCATCGCGATTTTCCTGTCAATCATTATTTCGTGCGTCGGCACTCAGCGCTTCATCGGGACTTTGGTCCACTCCCCGAGAATACGTGCCACCTGGCGGGAAAAGTTCAGAGAGGTCAGCGGCACGCTGACCAATCGGTCGTTTCTCGCGCTGACGGTTTCGGGAATAGTCGGCGCGATTTCAGCCGGTCTGAGGCAGGGGCTCGACTTCTACATCTCGGCGTATTTCTTTGAGCTAACGCCCGCCCAAATGTCGTACCTTGCCGCCTCCGCGCTCCTCGCAGCCTTTGTCGGCGTTGGTCTGGCGCCCGCAATCTCGAAGCGCTACGGAAAGAAGTGGACCATGATCGGCGTCTTTTTCGCCTCGCTGTTCGCGTCAGTCGCGCCCATCGCGATGCGCCTGCTCGGGTTCCTGCCACCCAACGGCACCGGCGCGTTGTTCGCGATCGTGCTCATCTTCCAATTCTTCGCGGCGACGCTCGGGCTCAGTGGATTCATCATCGTAAGCTCGATGATGGCCGACGTGGTTGAAGACGCTGCGGTCTCGACCGGACAACGCTCGGAAGGCCTGCTGTTCGCGGCCAACGGCCTCATCTCGAAATGCGTCACTGGTGTCGGCACCTTCGTTTCGGGACTCATGCTGGCATGGGTCAGCTTTCCGCAGCATGCGACCCCGGGCCAGGTGGACCCGGCGATCCTGCGTCACCTCGGCCTCGTCTTCGTTCCGATAGTCACGACGTTCAGTGCGATTTCGATCGTGGTCCTGATATTTTACGACATCGACCGCTCGACCCATCAGAAAAATATAGAGCAACTGGAAAGCGTTGATGAGCCCGACTCAGACGCAGTCCTGGTTCCGCGCGCAAGCCAGGGTTCCCGCATCACCTGAGCACGCCTCGAATCGTAACCTCACCCCTAACCCCTCTCCCTTCTGGAGAGGGGAACAAAGGGAACCGGACTCCGTTGACTTAGCTTTCTTTGCGGGCTTCGAATTCCTTTTTTGCTGCTGCTAGCAGGTCCGGCTCTGCGATCAGATCGTACGCCGTCATCGCCATTGCTTTTGCCACGCGGATCATCTCGTCGTAGCCGCGCTTCGAGTCGGCGTGCGCGACGAATGCATCCTCGTGGCAATTGCCTTCGCCGTGGCGCGCGATCGCGAACGACGGATGTATCGCGGGCATCACGTGACTGACGTCGCCCATGTCGGTGCTGCCAGTGGGGGTGTTCTCCGGCGCCTCGACCGATTTTGTCCCGAGCGCCTCACTATGCGCCGCGTATCGATGCGCCATGCTGAGATTGTTGATCAGGTTTTTGTAGCCGCCTTCGACCTCGTGCTCGACGCGCGTTCCGGTCGCCATCGCGGCGGCCTCGGCGCATCGGATCACCCGCGCGCCGATCTCTTTGGCGTACTTGCTCGACTTGGCGCGCGCCAAAAACAGGCACTCGGTCCGTTCCGGAATGATATTCACCGCCTGCCCGCCGTCGGTGATGATGCCGTGGATGCGCGAGCCGTCGCGCAGATGCAGCCGCATCGCATCGACGCTCTGGAAAGTCTGGATCACCGCGGCCAGCGCGCTCGATCCGTCCCACGGCGCCAGCGCCGCGTGCGCGCCGTGGCCATGAAACGTCAGCTTGAGATGCTGCGTCGCAAGCGCGGGCATCGTGCAGAATTCCGCGTCAGTCGGATGCGCCATCATGGCCGCATCGACGCCGCGCAGCGCGCCCTTGTCGATCAGGATAATCTTTCCGCCGCCGCCTTCCTCGGCCGGCGTGCCGAGGAAAACCACTCGCCCCGGCAAACTCGCGATGCTCTTCAAACCCGCGACCGCGCTGAGCGCGGCGCCGGCGATCAGGTTATGCCCGCATGAATGGCCGTTGGGGAGAGCGTCATACTCGGCGAGAATCGCGACGGTTGGACCCTTGCCGCCGAACTCCGCACGAAACGCCGTCGGGAGCCCGCCGACTTCGCGATCGACCTCGAGCCCCAACTCGCTGGCAGCCTTGGTCAGGACGCCGGCGGCGAAAACTTCCTGGAACTTGAGCTCGGGATGCTCGTGTATCTCGTGGCTGAGCGCGACCACCTTGTCGCGATAGTTATCGATCGCGCGGGCTATTTCTGCGTGGGCGTCCATCGCTGTGCTCCTCTTGATGCAGATAGCAATGTGAGTAGCATCGCCCGCACGGACTATCCAACCCCACTCACCAACAAGATCCCCCACATTGCTCTAGCAGTGCGGCAGGCCGCCGTCAGTGGGGCGGGCCGCAGTGCCCGCCGTCTTTGTGTCATCTCGGACCCAAGCGAAGGACCCGGACGCGAGCCTCTCGATCTATCGAAAGGCTCAAGATTGATTATTCGGCACTCCGTACTCTTGTCGCCATGTCATTCAGAGCCCTGCGAAGAATCCCGCGTCCTTCGCCCTCCGGTTCGGTCGGCGGCGGGCACGGCGGCCCGCCCCATTAGTAGGAATCTCTCGAGTCTGAAGTGGCTTTTCACTATCTACTATGGGCGGACGCGGGTTGCGGGCTGGATCGACATCTCGGGCACCGGCTCGCCCTTTTCGACTTTGTGCTGCGCGTAGTCCTGCATCGCGGTTAGGATTCCCGCGACCGCCTTGCCGAACATCAGGTCGCGATTTTCGCGCGCCCAGTCGTTCGAGTACTTGACGCCCTCTGCCGCCTGACCCTGGAACTGCGGCGCGACGTAGCGCGCGAACAGTTCGTACGAGTGCAGTGTCTTCTCGCGCGTGGTCCATTCGTGCGCGAGGCCGAGGATACCGCCGAAGCCGCCGGTCGCCTGCTGCAGTTCCTTGATCCTCGCGATCGCGTCGTCGGGCGTTCCCACGATGATACCGCCGCGCCCGTTCATCCGATCGATGTTCATCTCCTCGACCGGCTGATTCGGATATTCCTCGAACTGGACGCGCGTGCCGAGCGTGTCGATAAAATATTCGCGAATCCACGAGTTGGCGCCGTCGCGAATATCGTTCATCGCCTGCTCACGCGTCTCCGCGAGATGAATCGGGAAGACCATCTGCCAGTTCTTGCGATCGACCGTCTTGCCATTCTCGGCCGCCGACTCTTCCGCCATTGCCCATCGCTTCATCAGATCGTCAAGGCCGCCCGGTGCGTACGATGCGACCGACAGCACGCCGCATCCGAGTTGTCCCGCCGCGACCATTCCCGACGGCGAGACGGTGCTCGCGACGAAAATCGGCATGTGCGGCTGCTGGAACGGTTTCACCTGCAGGTGCGCGTCGACCAGCTTGAAGTACGATCCGTCGATCGAAATCCTGCCTTCTTCATTGAACAGCCGAAGGATCGCGCTGACGCCCTCGACCATCCGCTTGCGCTGCGTGGTCGAATCTATCCCCAGCATGTGCGCGTCGGCGGCCAGCGCGCCGGGACCGCATCCAAGCATCACGCGTCCGCGCGTCAGATGGTCGAGCAGGGCGAAGCGGTTGGCGACGTGGAAAGGGTGATGATACGGGATGCTGACTACGCCGGAGCCCAGCATGATATGCCGGGTCCGCGCCGCGGCAACCGCCATGAAAATTTCGGGCGACGAGATTATTTCCCATCCCGACGAATGATGCTCGCCGATGAACGCCTCTTCGTAGCCGAGCTCGTCGAGCCATTCGATCAGCTGCATGTCGCGCTCGAAGCAGAGCGTCGGGTTCTCGCCGACTCGGTGGAATGGGGCCATGAAAATTCCGAACTTCATCATTTCTCCTTCGTCGGGCGGGTCTGAAGCGGCGGTCTGGGGCCACGAGGGTTCATCAGGTTACGACGAAATCAGAACGTGAAACAAGAAAGTGATCCCGCGGCGCTGAACGATTCGGTTGGGCGAGATTAACAATTGCTAAGGTTTTGCTGGAAAACTCGACGCGCGCGCCTGAAACTTTGCCTGGGCGAATTCGTCAAAGTGTTAAGTGGATCGCGGCTAACGGTCCGGAAAAAGTCCGGCTTGCTCAAGGCCCGAGCAAATAGGATCATTAATACCAACGCGCGCCGCCCGGCGGAGCGCGCGCATTGCAGATGACAACAACAATTTTTCCAGCCATGCGACGCAACCTGATTTCCGCATTCGCGATCATGGTGATCGTGCTGGCGATGATGGTCGGCGGGGTCGAGCCCGCCGCGGCGCAGCTACAACAGGGCTTGTCGAATTCGCCGCCGCCGGATTCGAATCCGCCACCTGTGGTCGTCATCCCCCACAGTCAGGGCAAGGAAACTTCGACGCTCGAGCTGCCGTCGATGCCGGCGAAGCAGGGCGCCGACTCGCTCAACATCCCGCCGGCGATGCCGCAAGGCGGTCAATCGCTCGAAGTACCGACGCGCGAGTTGCGCCAGCAGCCGGGTTACGAACAGGTCACGGTGACGGTGACCGAGCCGAGCGGCACCTACGTCACCGGGTTGCAGAAGAGCGATTTCAAACTTTACATGGACGGGCAGCAGCGCCCGATAGAATTCTTTCGCCAGGACATCAATACTCCCGTTTCAGTCGGCATCCTGGTGGACACCTCGGGCAGCATGACGCCGAAGATTCCGCAGGCACGCGCCGCGATCGCGGAGTTTCTGCGCGATCTGAACGATAAGGACGACGTTTTTCTGTTCGCGTTTTCCAGCCATCCGTTCCTGCTCCAGCCGTTCACGATGAATCACGATCTCGTGATGCGCCGGCTTGCGTTGCTGCACGCCTACGGGCAGACCGCGTTGTTCGACGTGATCATGCAGGGACTCCAGATGGTGCAACGCGGGCGCTACGACAAAAAAGCGCTGCTCGTCGTCACCGATGGAATGGACAATACCAGCGCATCGACCGTGAATGACGTCGTCGCGCAGGCACGTCGTATGGGCGTGCTGGTCTACTCGATCGGAATCGGCGATCCGAACGGCGGAAGCGGCGGAGTTTCGGTCTCGATCGGTCCGTTCGTACTGGGCGGCGACGACATGGAACACGTCGATTCCGAGACTCTGCACACGCTCTCGACCGAGACCGGCGCCAAAACCTACATCATCCGCCAGGCCGGAGACGGTGAGGCGCTGCGGCGCGCGTGCGAGAACATCAGCCTCGAGCTGCGCGAACAATACACCGTCGGGTTTCTCGCGCCTGATCCCAGCGCGGGCGGATACCGCAGTCTGAAAGTCGATGTTCCCGGCAAGCCGGGCGCCGACGTCCGCGTGCGCAAGGGCATCGAAATCGGTTCGTCAGGTTCGTCGCCGTCTGGCGCGGATCCGTCGTTCGCCGGCGTACCCTGATCGATCCAGTTCGGCGGTTGGCATCGCACCGCTCCTGGGTTACTCGCGCTTCGATGTAAACGGCGAGGCGAAGGCCCGATCTGGATCAGGCAACAGGTTCAGGAATTTCATTTCGGCGAAATCCCCGATCAGCTGAAAACCGGAGAACGCCGCGTTGTCCACCCGGATTCGCCGGAAATGCGCGAGCTCGAGCCGCATGAAATGGCACAAGATGGTGCGGATGATGTCGCCGTGCGAGACGAACAGGATGCGCCGCCCGCTGTTCTCGCCGATCGCGCGCCGCACCGCCTCGACCCCTCGCGATTGCACCTGTGCGATCGTCTCACCGCCGGGGGTCGGCTCGTCGAGCGGATGGTCGCGATAGGCCAGGTAGTCGGCATCCTCGACCAGGTCGTCGTACACCATCCCTTCCCATCGCCCGTACCGGACTTCCGATAGCTGCGGGTCTTCGGCGATCGGGACGCCGCCGACGCCAGCCGCGATTATCTCCGCCGACTGCCGCGCGCGCGCGAGCGGACTCGTGACGATTAACTCCGGCTGGAGCAACCGCGCGAAGGGGACCGAGGCTTCGACCTGCGCGCGGCCTTCAGCATCGAGTTCGATTGGATTGCGGCCCATCACGCGGCCTTCGCGATTCCACGCGGTCTCGCCGTGGCGCATAAAGAGCGCGATTCCTCTCATCCCGTTGCCACCTTTCATTTTATCCGCCACGTAAAACGGTCCCAGTGCCATCAAATCGCCTCGGTAATGAAATGCCAGCCTAAAAAAAGCGGCGGGCCATCGCTCATGCGTGCCCGCCGCAATCAAACCAGATTCCAGGCTGTCGAGACCAGCCCGCGAGGGTTAACGCGCCGACGCCGTCGCGCTCGTGTGCGCGGTTGGTTCCGCATGCGCGGTGCCGTTGGCAGGCGCGCCAAAACCGCAGAATGCTTCGTAGTCGATCAGCGAAGTTTGGGTAGGATGCTCGCTGCAGACGGGGCATTTCGGATCTTTGCGGATTTTCAAAATCCGCACGTAGTCCTTGTCCGACAGCGTGTCGAAGTAGACCATCTTGCCAATCAGTGGCGTGCCCGCGCCGATGATCAGCTTGATCGCTTCGAGCGCCTCGATCGATCCGATGAGCCCCGGAATCGCGCCGAGCACTCCGGCCTCCGCGCACGACGGCGCCATGTCGGGCGGCGCCGGCTCCGGATACAGACATCGATAGCAGGGCCCGCCTTTGGCCGGATAGAAGACCGTGGTGTTGCCCTCGAAACGGAAAATCGCGCCGTCGACCAGCGGCTTCTTCGAGAACACGCACGCGTCGTTGATCAGATATCGGGTCGGGAAATTATCGCCGCAGTTCACGACCACGTCGTAATCCTTGACGATGTCCATCGCGTTCTCGGAGGTGAGCCGCACGTCGTGACGAATCACCTTGACGCCAGGATTCAGCGCGTTGATTGCCTTCTGCGCCGACTCGGTCTTCGGCATCCCGACGCGATCGGTGGTGTGAATTATCTGGCGTTGGAGATTCGACATGTCGACCACGTCGAAATCAACCAGGCCTATCGTGCCGACTCCCGCCGCCGCGAGGTAGAGCGCCGACGGCGATCCGAGCGCGCCGGTGCCCAGCAGCAGCACCTTGGCATCGAGCAGTTTCGCCTGTCCCTTCTCGCCGACCTCGGGAATCACGAAATGGCGCGAATAGCGGGTCAGCTCGTCGGCCGTGAACGCGCGATCCGCAATCCACGGCAGGCCGCGATCCTTCCACGCGCTGAATCCCCCCGTCATGTTGTACACGTTCTCGTAGCCGAGCTCGCGCAGGGTCCGCGCCGCCAGCAGCGATCGCGTGCCCGACGCGCACTGCAAAATCACGGGGGTTTTGTGATCGGGAACCTTCTCTTCGACTCGGAGCTCAAGGAATCCGCGCGGAATCGCGACCGCCTGCGGAATATGGCCCTGCCGCCACTCGTCGCTCTCGCGGACGTCGATCAGAACGGTGCCGGCCTGGTCGATCATCGCCCGCGCCTCGTCGATACCGATCTGCTTAATCGTCGAGCGTGCTTCGTCGAGAATGTTTTTCGAGGTCTTCGCCATAAATTTTCCCGTCAGATCCGTCCGGCGGATTCAGTTTCAATATACAACTATAACCACATGCGCGAGTCACGGCACGCGGTGCGGCGGCCTGCTACCCGCCGATCATTCGATGCGATTCGACCAGCGTGCGCATGAAATTGAGCACTTGCGCGGCGTGTCCGCGCGGCGTCACTTCGTGAAAGGCGCGCCGCACGCGAAGCTCGCTGTCGAGCACGAAGGTCGAGCGCATCGCATACTTACCATTGAGGACGCCGAACGCGGCCGCGAGCTTTCCGTCTTCATCCGCCAGCAGGATGAACGGCAGCGCATGCTTTTCGGCGAACGCGCGATGACGCTCGGCCGAGTCCGTGCTGACGCCGACGACGACGCAGTCCAACGCCTGGAACTGTTCGTAACTGTCGCGAAATTCCTTGCCCTCGACGGTACACCCCGGCGTGTCGTCCTTCGGGTAGAAATAAACGACGACGTTGTGGCCGCGAAAGTCCCTCAGCCGGCGCATCTCGCCGCGAGCGTCTGGCCGCGCGATATCGAGCGCCGTCGAAAGATCCGGAATGCCGTTCGCGTCAAACGGCGGCATGCGCTTCCGCCTCGGCAAGCGATCGCCGCCTGGTGAATTTGATCGCCGCGTTGTCAATATTGATCGAGCACAGTGATCCGCACATCGTGCAGACGTTGGAACCCGCCGCCTCGCTCTCTTCCTTGTAACGGCGCGCCTTGTCGGGATCCATCGCCATCGCGTACATGCCTTCCCAGTTGAGCGCCTTGCGGTACCGCGACATCTGATCGTTCCAGACCTTCGCCGCGCGCACGCCCTTCACGAGGTCGCCCGAATGAGCGGCGATTCGCGTCGCGATCACTCCCTCGCGCACATCGTCGATATCGGGCAGCCGCAGATGCTCGGCCGGGGTGACGTAGCACAGAAAATCGGTGCCGGCAGCCGACGCGACCGCTCCGCCAATCGCACCGGTGATGTGATCGTAGCCGGGGGCGACGTCGCAGGTGAGCGGCCCCAGCACATAAAAGGGCGCGCCTCCAGTGACTCGCTTCTCAAGCTTCACGTTGGCCGCGATTTGATCGAGCGGCACATGGCCCGGACCTTCGATCATCACTTGCACGCCCATCGCGCGCGCGCGATCGGCCAGCTCGCCCATCATAATCAGCTCCGAGATTTGCCCGCGATCGGTCGCGTCGCCGGTGGCGCCCGGACGCAGTCCGTCGCCGATCGAAATCGTCACGTCATGCTCGCGCAGCACCGCGCATACTTTGTCAAAGTGCTCGTAGAGCGGATTCTCGTTGCCGGTGCGCTCGATCCACGACGCCAGCATCGCGCCGCCGCGCGACACGATTCCCTCGATCCGCTGATGCGCGCGCAGCCGCTTGACGGTCTCGCGCGTGACTCCGCAATGGAGCGTCATGTAATCGACGCCCTGGCGCGCCTGCCGCTCGATCACGTCGAGAAAGTACTCGACCTCCATCTCCATGATCGAGCGCTCCGAGCCGAGCTGGTAGATAGGTACCGTGCCGAGCATCACCGAGCATCGCGAAAGAAGCTCGACGCGGATTTTGTCGAGGTCGGTGCCGGTCGAAAGATCCATCACGGAGTCGGCGCCGTAGCGGACCGCGGTGTAAAGCTTCTCGACTTCCTCTTCGACAAGTTGATGGAAGTTCGAGGCGCCGATGTTGGCGTTGACCTTGGTCCGCAGGCCCTTGCCGATTCCGATTGCCCTGAAATCGTGATGGAGGTTGTGCGGGATCACGACCTCGCCGGTTGCGACCAGCGCGCGAATTTCCTCGGGCGAGAAACCTTCGTCCTCGGCAACTTCGGTCATCTGCCGGGTAATAATATTTTTGCGGGCAGCTTCAATCTGCGTCATCACGTCACCTCTGCGGCCGTCAAGCGCACGGCCCTGAGTGTTAAGTATAGCTCAATCGTCACCGTACTCGATGCCGTTCTTCTCGCACAGCGCGCGCAAGTCCTGGATCATCCGCTCCGCGCGTGCGAGGTGCGCCACCGCGATAAAGTTCGCCAGGGCGACCAAGGTCAGCGCGGCCGTCGCCCAGTACATATGACTGAGCACGTCACCACCATGAATCACGCCCACGCCCTTTGCGTAGGCGATGAACAATACGATCAGGCCTGCCAAGGTCAGGCCAATGGTCACCCGGGTCATCTGGCTACTTGCCGTTGCGGACAATATGCCGGTCGATAACAGTAAGGTCGTCGATGTGGTCGGGCGCTTCCGCATAATGCTTGGGCGCTTCGCGATTGGTGTAGTTCTTCATCTCGGGGCGTTGCGGATTGTAAACCGCCGCGTCCTGCTCGCGGTACCACTCGAGCATCTCGTTCATGTTGCCGTCGCGGCCTTTCTCGGCCAGCACGCGCGAGCGATGCATCAGCAGTTCCTTCTGTTCGACGAAATCCTTGCGGTCGAAACCCCAGATGCGCGGATGCACGTAGGTGTCCATCCGAATCGCGTCGCATGGGCATGCCTCGACGCACAGCCCGCAATAGATGCATCGCAGAGTGTCGATCTCGTAGCGCACCGGGAATTTCTCGACGTGCGGATCGGGCGACTCGCCCGCCTCAATATAAATGCACTGCGCGGGACACGCGGTCGCGCAGAGAAAGCAAGCGGTGCATCGCACGGAGGAATCTTCACGCAGCGTCAGCCGATGACTGCCGCGAAAATTATCAGGATAGTGCTTGCGCTCCTCGGGATATTGCGTCGTCGAAGTAGCATTGACGTTCTTCTTCAGGCCGAACAGATGCGCGGTGTGCAGCATCAGGTTGCGCACGAAATGGTAATTCGTGATCGCGAGACCTCGCAGGATTTCGGGGATATAAATCCGCTCCCAGAAGGTCATTTGTTCGCTTCGCTGCATCTCTAAACCAGCACCAAATCGATTGTCTGAACGGGGTTTTCTGCATCCGCCGCAGATTCGCCGGACTCCGAAATTAGACTATAAGGAGTCCTCGGAATTGCAGTCAAGTTAGACGTTCTAACGCGCCGCGCATCATTGCTGCGCGTCAGGCGGCGGCGCAGGTTCTGATGGCTTCAACCAGGTGTGATGGTAATAGCCATTCTTGTCGATCGTTGGCGGCGTCGGAGTCGGATCGACGATGCTCCAATGACCGGCATGGACATTGTTGACGATACCTGAATCGTCATCGTCATCGCCTTGACCCTCGTCGACTTCCACCGGGAAGCCTTCGATCTGCGAAGGTACTTCACGCATCACAGAATCAACGTTCTTAGGATCATCCACCTCGACCAGAATCGCGGCCTCGTTCTGTTGATCGATTTCGCCGGTGACGACGCGCACGTGTTGGATTTTCATCAGCTCGGCGCGATGCCGCTTGCAAACTTCCTTGGCCTCGAAGAAATCCTGCGCCCTATCCCGAATACTCTGCGCCCTGACGTTTGGCGAGACGCTCGCCAACAGCGCCATCGCGATCACGGCCGCCCCAATTTTCCCGACTTTCATTTCTAAATCTAAAAATCAAAAAATGCGATGCCCCTTCCCTCGAGGGGCCGAAAAAAGGGGGTAGGGGTTAGGTTCCCTTCAACCGGGTATAAAGCCTGGTCGGATTCTCCTGCAAAATCTTCCTTGCCACGCTCCCATCGAACTCCTTGCGTCCCGCGGTCAGACTCACCGTATGCGGGAACCTGCCATCGAAGTGCGGATAGTCCGACGCGTACAGAATATGCTCTGCGCCAACGGTTTCCACCACGAACGACAGCGTCTCCTCGTCAGGATCGCACGAGATGAAAAAATTCTCGCTGCGAATCACCTCCGACGGCTTGCGATGCAGAAACGGCACGTACTCCGGCATCAGCTCGTAATGCTCGTCGAGCCGCTCCATCCAGAACGGCAGCCATCCCACGCCCGCCTCGAGAAACGCAACCCGCAGTTTCGGGAAAATGTCGAGCACACCACCGCCGACCAGCGCCGCGATTCCGCGCATTACCTCGAACGGATTGGTCGCTGAATGCTGAATGAAAAGATTGTTGCCCATCTCGAACGTGCCCATCCCATACGGCGGGCGCGCGGTGCCGCCATGGAAGCACGCGGGCAGATCGGTATCGACGCACGCGTTCCAAATCGGATGGAACGCAGGATGGTCGAGTAGCTTGTCCTCCATGTGCGCCGACAGGTAGATGCCGACGCACCACGGCTCATTCGCGACTCGCCGGATTTCCTCGGCCGCCCGCTCAGGCGCGCGCATCGGCACAATCGCAACGCCCTTCAGCCGCGTCGGATACGCCGCGCAGTAGTCGGCGAGCCATCGATGGTACGCGCGAATCATCGCGACTTCGAAATCGACGCTGTCGAGCGCGCAGAAACTCGACACCACCGTCGCAAACAGCACCGCGGTGTCGATTCCCTCGCGCTCCATGTCCTTGATACGCACGTGAGGATCGAATCCGCCGCGCATATCGGGCTTCTCGCCATGCGGTTTGCGTCCAGTCCGCATCAGCGGCTTGTCGGGGGCAGCGATACCGAGCGGGCGGCCGGTATTCAACTGGTGGAAGTAGCCGAAAAAATACTTCGATGCCCGCGTCGCCGCGATTTTCTTCAGCGCGTCCAGATCAGGCTTGAACTTGCTATCGAGGTATTCGTCATAGAGCTCGTTCGGCTCCATCACATGCCCGTCGGCGTCGATTACTTTGTTGCCGTTGAACATGATCCACTTATCGCGCATCGCACGCGTCAAACTCAAGCCAGCCGGTTTTCGCTTACGATTCGGGTCAGCCCATATAGCACCCCGCAATCGCGCGGCTATAAAATGTGCGGTCGGAGAGTCGCATCGCGCATGAGGGAAAGAGAGAAAGAGGCGCTGTATATCGTTCACCGCCTGGTCGATTCCGGCTTTCGCGCCGTTTTCGCCGGCGGATGTGTGCGCGATCGAGTCCGTGGCGTCGAGCCTAAAGACTACGACATCGCCACTGACGCGCGTCCCGAAGTTGTGCTGCGAATGTTCGACCGCACCGTCGCAGTCGGGGAGAAGTTCGGCGTGATCGGCGTAGTGCTAAGCGACGGCAAGCCGATCGAAGTCGCGACCTTTCGCGCCGACGCCGAATACACCGATGGACGCAGGCCCTCGTCGGTGCGCTTCGGCGCTATCGAGGAAGATGCGATTCGCCGTGACTTCACCATCAACGGGATGTTTTTCGATCCGATCGCCGATCGCCTGATCGATCTGGTCGGCGGAATGCGCGATCTGCGCGCCGGAATTATCCGCGCGATCGGAAATCCCTACGACCGCTTCGAGGAGGACCATCTGCGCATCCTGCGCGCCGCCCGCTTTGCCGCGCGGATGAATTTTACGATCGATCCCGCGACCTGGACCGCGATCAAAATAGCGGCGCCGAAAATTGTCGATATTGCGGCCGAGAGAATCGGCGAAGAAATCGTGATGATGATGACCGAGGGCGCCGCCGCGCGCGCGATGGACCTGATGATGGACAGCGGCCTGATGCAAATTCTGTTGCCCGAGGTCGTCCGCATGCGCGGGTGCGAGCAGCCTGAGAATTTTCATCCCGAGGGCGACGTTTATACGCATATGCGGATAGGGGTCGCGATGCTGCCGGCGAACTGCACCGAGACCGTCGCATTCGGAATCCTGCTGCACGATATCGCCAAACCTCAATGCCGCGCGGTAGTCGGTGATAAGGTCACGTTTTATGGCCATACCGACGACGGCGCCGTGATCGCCGCGGGTATCATGGCGCGGCTGAAACGCTCGCGCGCGGTGCAGGAGCGGGTCGCGTACCTGGTGAAGAATCATCTGAAGCTCTGCATGGCGCCGCGGATGCGTCCGTCGACGCTCAAGCGCATGCTCGCGGAGGACGGCTTCCACGAATTGATGGACGTGGCGTTCATGGACGCGATGGCGTCGAGCTCCTACCTCGGCTACTGGCATTTTTGCCGCCGCGCGATGACGACGATGACACCCGCCGAGATTCGTCCGCCGCGCTTGATTGGCGGCGAGGACCTGAAGCAGTTGGGGTTCACCCCGGGGCCGCGCTTCAAGGAAATTCTGAAGGACGTCGAGGACCATCAGCTCGACGGCGCGCTCGAAACCCGCGAAGCCGCGCTCGAATACGTGCGCGCCCATTACGGCACTAGCGCCGCCTAGGTGCTGCGCGCCATCGCCATAACCAAGCGCTTCGGCCGCACGCTCGCGCTCGACGGCGTCGATTTCGAGGCGTGTCCGGGAGAGGTTCACGCGCTGGTCGGCGAGAACGGCGCCGGCAAGACCACTCTGATGAACGTGCTGGCCGGGTCGCTCGCGCCAGACCACGGCGAAGTCCTGCTCGAGGACCGGCCGCTCGAGGCGAGCTCTCCCCGTGCTGCGCTCGCAGCGGGGATTGCGGCGGTACATCAGAGCCCGATGCTGTTCGAGCGAATGACGTGGGAAGAAAATCTCGCTCTCGGCGGCTTCGACATCGGCGCTGAATTGCTGGATCTCGCGGCGGTCGCGGAACGGGCGCGTGCGCTCGCCGCGAAACTCGGGTTCGAGCTGCCGCCGGCCGGGACTACCGTCGAGAATCGTTCGGTAGCCGAGCGCGTCCGGCTCGAAGTGCTGCGCGCGCTCAGCTTCAATCCGCGCGTCCTGATTCTCGACGAGCCGACCAGCGTGCTCGCGCCGTCGGAGCTGAGCGCGTTCCTCGACTTGCTCCGCAACCTGCGCGGCGAGGGCCGCATCGTCGTGCTGATCACGCACAAGCTGGGCGAGGCGATTGCGGTCGCCGATCGAATAACAGTCTTGCGACGCGGCCGCGTGGTCGCGCGCACGACACCAGCCGAGACCAGCGAGGAAAAGCTCGCGAGGCTGATGATTGGCGAAATCGTGATCCAACCAGACGCCGCCGCGATGCGGCTGCAACCCGGCGAACCTGTAATGCGGATCGAAAATCTGTCGCTTATCGATCATACCGGACGCCGCATTCTCGACTGCCTGTCGTTTCGCGTCGCCGCGGGCGAGATTGTGGGCGTTGCCGGCGTCGACGGTAATGGACAGACCGAACTGGTCGAATTGCTGGCCGGCGTGCGCAAGCCGAGCGGCGGGAAAATAATTTCAGCCGGTGAGATGGCGGTGATACCGCAGAATCGCGACCTCGACGGGTTGATCCTCGACATGCGGCTGTGGGAAAACCTGATCCTCGCGCGTCCGCTCCGGGAGCGGGTGACGTCGCATGGATGGCTGGACACTTCACGCGCGACCGATCTGTCGCGCGAGCTAATCGAGCGTTTTCGAATTCGTGCGCGCGGTCCCGAGACTCCTGCCGGCGCGCTTTCGGGCGGGAATCGCCAGCGGCTCGAGGTGGCGCGCGCGATCGCGTCGCAGCCGCGGACAATCGTCGCACACAATATCTGCCGAGGCCTCGACCTCGCCGCGACTGCGGAAGTGCATCGCACGATTCTCGACTTCGCGGCGGGCGGTGGCGCTGTGCTGCTCATTTCGAGCGACCTAGACGAGTTGCTCGCGATATGTGGTCGGCTGCTGATTATCAGCCGCGGCAAGATTCGCGAGACGAATCCGGACGAGCGCGATCCCGAGCGGCTGGGTCTGCTGATGGCCGGGGCGCGCGACTGATGCTGTCGTCGATTGCGAAACCGTTCGCAGCGCTGGCGCTCGCAGCCGCGCTGATCTCGATCGTGCTCGCCGCTCTCGGCGCGTCTCCGTTCGGCGTGTTCGCCGCGCTTGGCGAAGGCGCATTCGGCAACTGGTACGCATGCGTGGACACGATTGTGAAATCCACGCCGCTGATTTTCACCGGACTTGCGGTGTCGATCGCATTCTCGGGCGCGCTCTGGAATATCGGCGCCGACGGACAGCTCACGATTGGCGCGATCGCCGCCGGCGCAATCGGGACGCATATCGGTGCTTTTCCGCATTCGATCGCAATCGCGATCATTCTCGCGGCGGGCGCGCTTGGCGGCGCGATTTGGGGCGGCCTCGCCGGATGGCTCCGCGCGCGGCGCGACGTCAACGAAGTGATCAGCACTATCATGTTGAACTTCGTAGCCGTGCAGGCGCTCAGCTGGATGGTGCATGGTCCGCTGATGGAACCGTCGGGCGCGTATCCGACCAGCTCGCCGATCGCATCCGCAGCTCAGCTCGAATTCTATTTCGCGCCCAGCCGCCTCAACGTCGGCATGCTGCTGGCAGTTGTGCTGGCCGGCGCGTGTTACATGCTGTTGTTCAACACCAGCGCCGGTTTCGAGCTGCGCGCGATGGGCCGCAACCGGCGCGCCGCGACTTTTTTCGGCGTCCGAATCCCGGCGCTCACGGTTTGGGTAATGGCGCTGTCGGGAGCGCTCGCAGGGCTAGGCGGCGCGGTACAGGTGTCCGCGATTTCCCATCGGCTGTACGAGAAGCTCTCGCCCGGCTGGGGCTTCGAGGCGATCGCGGTCGCATTGGTGGCGCGCCTGAATCCGATCGCAATCGTTCCCGCCGCACTGCTGTTCGGCGCGCTCGACAACGGATCGCAGGCGATGCAGCGGACGCAGGGAATCTCGCCGGAGCTGGTGCAGGTAATCCAGGCTCTCGTGATTTTGATCATCCTCGCGTTCGACACTCCCGCGTGGGCCGCCCTGCGCGAGAACATTTTTGGCGCTTCCGGCGATGACGCCGCCGCAGTGCCGCCGGTCGCGGAGATCCCCGATGCTTGAAGCGTTCCTCGTCTCCGTGATCACGATGGCGACTCCCATCCTGCTGGCCGCGCTGGGCGAGTTGCTGGTCGAGGAAAGCGGCGTCGTTAACATCGGGATCGAAGGCGCGATGCTCTCGGGGGCGTTCGCCGCGCTCACCATCGCGTTTTTCAGCGGCAGTGATGGCCTCGGGCTGATAGGCGCGATCGCGGCGGGAGTCGCGATCAATGCGATCTTCGCGATCCTGGTCGTGAATCTCGCCGTCAACCAGGTCGTCACCGGGACCGCGGTCAGCATCCTCGCGCTCGGCTTGACCGGAGTTTTCTATCGCAAGCTGTTCGGCGTGACCGGCAAGGCGTTCATGGTGGCGCCGATGGCGAAGATCCCGATCGGGCCGCTGGCGCGAATCCCGCTCCTCGGCCCGGTGCTCTTCGATCACAACGCGCTGGTCTATTTCACGTTCATTCTCGTGCCTGTGCTCTGGTACGTGATCGCGCGCACGCGCTACGGACTTCGGCTCCGCGCTTGCGGCGAGCGTCCTGAAGCCGCGGACGCGCTCGGACTCGGCGTGATCGCAATCCGATGGCAGGCGCTGCTGATATCCGGCGCGCTGACGGGCCTGGCCGGCGCGTTCCTGACGCTCGCGTACGCCAACACGTTCGTCGAGAACATCTCGGCTGGCCGCGGCTTCGTCGCGTTGTCGGTCGTGATAGTAGGCCGCTGGAATTCATGGGGCCTGGCGGCCGCATCTCTCCTGTTCGGAGCCGCGATGGCCCTGCAATTCGGCTTGCAGGCGCTTGGCACCGTGGTGCCGTACCAGCTATTTCTCGCGCTGCCTTATGCGCTGACTCTCGTGGTGCTGGCAGGATTCGGCGGCCAAGCAGCGGCTCCAAGCGCCTTGGGAGAGCCGTATCGGCGGAATTAGAAGGTTACCCTGCCGCTCCTTTCACGGGAGCACTGCGCGCTTTTCTGAGGGTAGGTCCCGTCATCGTGTCATTCAGAGCGCAGCGAAGAATCCCGATCCTTCTTCGCAAACTGCAACAAGTACAATCGATGTAAACCGACTATTTCTTGCTCGTCGGTCATCATAACCATTTAATTTGTCAAACTATTTGAGCATATTCGTAATTCGTTCGTAATTGTATCCCTACCCTTACTTCAGCGTCTAACTAGATAGAGGTACAGAGCAATGAAACGAAAGATCTTAACCGGCTTAGCAGCTCTGTCGCTGCTCTTTTGTGTGGTTTCGACTCAGGGCTGCTACGACGTAGGTTACCCAGGCGGTGGCTACGGTTACGGCGGTGGATATCCATCTTACGCCTATGGCCCGGCATATGGCTGGGGCCATCCATACTACGGAGGATGGGCGCATGGATGGGATCATGATGGTGGATGGGGCCATGGTGGTGGATGGGGTCATGACGGACATGAGTTTGCTGGCGGTCACGGTGGATGGGAACATGGCGGGTTTGGCCACGCTGGCGGATTCGGTCATGAGGGGCATGCTGGTGGCGGACATGACGTCGCGCATTCGGGACACGGCGGATCGGCTCACCGCGGCTGACCCAAGCGGGCATCGAATTTCACCTGCACAATCGTGTAGTGTGACTTTCGATGTCCAGGCCTCAGCTCTCACTTAGAGACTCCTCATTTCCGATGGCGGACTGCTCGCCATGCGGCAAATCGGTGCTGACGTACGTCGCCCTCGACGACGACGGCGCCGAACGCCGGATCTGCTTGCATTGCGATACGCCGATCGCCGAAAATCTCAAATGGGTCTCGCCCGGCGAGCTCGAGCAGGCGGGCTATTATTTTGGCCCGCCGCCCGCCGCCGGCGAGAAGGGCGGATGCAGCACCGGCTGCGGCAGTTGCAGCGTCAAGAAGAACTGAGCGCGCCGGTCTGGCGCAGCGCTTCATACACCACAATCGAAACCGCGTTGGAGAGGTTCAGGCTGCGCACGCCTGCCTCGAAGATTGGAATCCGATAAGCGCGGTCATTTCTCTCGGACAGGAAATCGCGGCCGAGACCTTTCGTCTCGCTTCCGAAAAAGAGAAAGTCGCCGCGCTCGTAATGCGCGTCGAGATACGACGCCGCGGCGTGCGTCGAGAAAAATTTCGACGACGGCGCGTCCTGATGCGTCGCGGCAAACTGCTCCCAGCCCTCGTAGGTGCACAAATCCACCAGCGGCCAGTAATCCAGCCCGGCCCGCTTGAGATAGCGATCCTCGAGCGAGAAGCCGAGCGGGCCTACCAGGTGCAGGCGAGCCTTAATCGCGGCGGCCAGGCGCGCGATCGATCCAGTGTTCTGCGGAATCTCGGGACGAACCAGGACGATGTGCAGATTCGGCTCGGCTAGATGCATCAGGGGCTTGATGTGGCCGCGCCGCCGAGCGGATACCGACGACCCTTGAGATTCAGGTAGAAGCGGCCGGCGTCGTCGGACTCGAAGCGGTCGCTCAGATGATAGTACGCGGAACGGATGAAGCGCGCGCGCGCCTCGCCCCCTTTGACGCGCGCATATAGCACGTTGCCCGCGCCGACTTCGAGCGCGGCGGGATCGAGCGGTTCGCGACTGTCATCGTTCAGCACGATAACGAAGCCGCCCAGCTCGTCATCCTCGAGCGCTTTGACCACGTACGGCGTGTCCTCGACCGTGATCGACGCGCGTTCCTCGGCGACCTGCAGATAGTAGCTGCCGTCGGGATTGCGCTTGATGCTCTGGCTGAACAGCAGAGCGATCCGCGGGTTATCGATCCGCTCGTCGTCGCTGTACCAGTTGCCGTCGCGTCGAAACGAGATTTTTCCCGATTCGACGGTATAGAACCCTGCCCGCGGCATTATTTTCTATTTCTCATGGCTATCGAGGATGATCGTCACCGGGCCGTCGTTAACCAGATCCACTTCCATCGTGGCGCCGAACTCGCCCGTTTCAACTTTAACATCGCGAGTCCGCGCGAGCGAGAGAAAATGCTCATAGAGGCGGCGCGCTTCGTCCGGCCCGGCGGCTTTGGTGAAGGATGGCCGCCGTCCTGAGTTGGTATCGGCTAGCAGCGTGAATTGCGACACGACCAGCATCGCGCCCCCGGCTTGCGCAATCGAGAGATTCATCTTGCCGGCGTGGTCGGCGAATATGCGCATCCCGACGATTTTATCTACCAGGAACGCTGCGTCTGCATCGCTATCGCCGCCGGCAACTCCGAGCAGTACGACGAATCCACCCCCGATTCTGGCGACCGCGCGACCTTCGATTCGCACTTCGGCGCGGCTGACGCGTTGAACAACTGCCCGCATACCTGCGTCATATAGTAGAGACCCCCAAGCTCGCACCAGCCTCACCCTAGGAAAAGCCTTTGTGGTCAGTGCGGGCGCTCGCGTACTATAATTTGACCCACGATGATTCCTGTCTTGTTCCACCTGGGCCCGCTGACCGTTTACAGCTATGGGCTGATGATGGCTCTGGGATTCCTGGCGGCCGACTACGTCATCCGCCTCGAATGTATCCGGCGCGGCATCGACCCCGAATATTCGTCGTCGATCGTGATCGCGGCCGCGGTGGCCGGGCTGATCGGATCGCGCGTCTACGCCATCCTGGACGACCTTCCGACCTACCTTGCCGATCCCAAGTCGATGATCTTTTCGGGCTCGGGATTCGTGTTTTACGGGGGAATGATCGGCGGACTAATCGGCGCGTACCTGGTTTCGCGATGGTACCGAATCGGGATCGGCGTGACGATGGACATGTGCGGGCCCGCGCTCGCGATTGGGCAGGCAATCGGGAGAATCGGATGCCTGCTGTCGGGCGATGGCGACTGGGGGCTGCCGTCCACCTTGCCGTGGGCGATGTCGTATCCCAAGGCGATTGTCGGCTGGAACTCCGACACCGTGTTGAAGCTCGACGATCATTATCGCCTCGTTTCAGGCTATTTTCCCGGAGTCCGAGTGCATCCGGCGCCGATTTACGAAACAATTCTGTATGTCGGCGTGTTTATAATACTGTGGTCGATGCGCAAGACGTCTCGTCCGCCCGGCCGCATCATGTACTGGTACCTGCTGCTGGGGGGAGCCGCACGGTTCCTGGTCGAGTTCGTGCGAATCAACCCGCGGGTTTTCTACATGTTTAGCGAGGCGCAACTGATTGCGTTCGCGATGATGGTCGTCGGCGGAGTTGCTTTGATCCTCACGAGGGAAAAAGGCCAGACTGCCAGGGATCAGGGTGAGAAGGTAAGTCGTCAGGTGGTGGGAGCGGCTCGCGCCTGAACCGGATGGAGATAAAAGACAGAATCCTTTACCTGGTCGCAGGTGTCGTAGTGTTTACCGGACTCGCGCTGGTCGTGCTCAGCGGACATCGCGGCGCGCGTATCGAGACTCCGTCGGGAATCGGCAGCGGGTCCGAAGCTCCGGTACCAGCCGGCAGCCAGGCGGCGGATTTCAAGCTCGAGAAGCTGGACGGGACCACAGTTTCGCTCGAATCGCTGCGCGGCAAAGTCGTTTTTCTGAACGTGTGGGCGACGTGGTGCGAGCCTTGCCGCGAGGAAATGCCCTCGATGCAGACGCTGTACGACGCCTTCAAGGGCAACAAGGACTTCGTGATGCTGGCGGTCAGCCAGGACGTAAAAGGCCGCGCGGCGGTCGCTCCGTACGTCGCGAAGAACGGCTACCACTTCACGATTCTGCTCGATCCCGAGAACAAGATCGGCGAGAGTTACGATGTAAGCGGCGTGCCTGAAACCTTCATAATCGATCGCAAGGGACAGATTGTCGCGCACCATATGGGCGCTTTTGATTGGTCGCGGCCCGACGTCCGGGACGCGCTGCAGCAACTGCTCGACTCAAAACAGGGGTAATAACGGACTCAACGCAACGACGGCGACGTCCCAAGCGTATGCATCAGGACGCCGCATCTGCTTAAATGAACAACTCGAAATTAAGGTTTCGGACAGTGGTTAATGTCGAATGATTAAAAGACATCGATGGTCCATCACATTGGCGGTTTCGTTGGTCGCGTGCTTCCTCGTCCTGCAAGAGGTTGCCGTCCGCCGAGCCTCGGCGCTCTCGAACGACACCTACCAGGAGCTCGACACGTTCGCGAGCGTGCTCGCAATCGTGCAGAAAAATTACGTTGAACCGGTCACGACCAAGAAGCTGATCGACGGCGCAATCAGCGGGATGCTGGCGTCGCTCGACCCGCATAGCGCGTACCTGACGCCCGACCTGTATCGCGACCTCGAAGTCGAGACGCGCGGCAGCTTCGGCGGCCTCGGGATCGAGATAACCATCAAAAACGGCGCGCTGACTGTGGTGGCGCCGATCGAAGACACGCCGGCATACCACGCTGGAATCAAGGCCGGCGACCAGATCATCAAGATCGACGACGACTTCACCAAGGACATGTCGCTCACCGACGCCGTCAAGCGGATGCGCGGCCCCAAGGGCAGCAAGATCAAGCTGACGTTGCATCGCACTGGGGTGCCCGAGCTGTTCACCGTCAGCCTCGCGCGCGACGTCATCAGGATTCAGTCGGTCAAAGCGAAGATGCTTCCTGAGGGCTACGGCTACATCCGCGTAACCACTTTCCAGGAGAACACGGGCGAGGGCGTCGAGAAGGCTATCGACGACTTCGAATCGAAGGACCATGGCAAGGTCAAGGGATTGGTCTTCGACTTGCGCGACAATCCGGGCGGACTACTGAACCAGGCAGTAAAAGTGTCGGACGATTTCCTCGACGGCGGCCTGATCGTCTATACGCAGGGACGCGAAGAGAATCAGCAACAGAAATACTTCTCGCACAAGAAGAAAGATTTCGTTGACTACCCGATGGTGGTGCTGGTCAACGGCGGCAGCGCCAGCGCAAGTGAAATCGTTGCGGGCGCGTTGCAGGATCAGAAGCGCGCGGTGATTCTCGGCACCCAGACCTTCGGCAAAGGCTCGGTGCAGACCATCCTGCCGCTCGACGATCATTCGGCGCTCCGTCTGACGACGGCGCGCTACTACACTCCCGCGGGCCGCTCGATCCAGGCGGTGGGAATCACGCCCGATGTCGATGTGGCGCCGCCCAAGGAAACGCTCGCGTCAATAACACAGGAAGGCGGCGAATTCGACGAGAACCCGGAAATCCATGAGGCCGACCTGCCGCATCATTTTCAGAATGGGCAGAAGAAGGGTGACAAGAGTCCTGCGCCGGGCGACAGTGCCGCTCCCGCAACCGCTCCCGACAAGGGCAACAAGGGACCAGGGGCCAAGGGCGCCAAGGCAAAAGAGGAAAAGGATGTGCAGCTCGATCGCGCGATCGACATCCTGAAGCATTGGAACACGTTCAAGCTCCAGCTGGCTAAGGGCGAATTGCAGTCCGCATCGGCCGCCGAGGCTGATGGCAAATCGAAAGGCGACTAGACCGCAGCGATAGCGGAGTCCGCAACGCGCCGGGCATCATGGCGATGTCCGGCACTTTTTTTCACGCGGGCGCCGGGTTGCTGTCGGGAGTTGTCAGCCCGAACTTGCCGAGGATCACCTGATGCTGCCCCTCCATCCGGCGCAGTATGTCGAGCATCACTTCGTCCTGCTGCTCGAGATGGTTCATGATTGATTTCAGCTCGTCCTCAGCCTTGCAGTTTATCTCGTAGTCCTGCTCGGCCATCAGGCGGTCCTTCGCCGCCTGCCGGTTCTGCGACATCATGATGATGGGCGCGGCGTAAGCAGCCTGAAAACTGAGCGCAAGGTTGAGCAGTATGAACGGGTATGGATCCCAATGATTCATGTAGCCGATGACGTTGAGACTGATCCAAATCGCCAGGATGATCGACTGCACGATAATGAACGGCCAACTGCCCATCACCGTCGCGAGCCGATCAGCAATTCGCTGACCGGAAGTCAGTTTCTCGGCATCAACCTGATTGATGTTGATGACAGGTTTATGCCGATGAACGTGCCGAATCCGCTGCCGTTCCCATTTCTCGACGTCTGTGGCGTTGGCGTTGGTCATTGATTCCTCCCTCGATCGTGGATCGCGAACCCCGGCTTGATGGTAGCTTCAACACCGAGGCTGATCACTCCATGGGACGACGATTCCTCATCACCGGCACCGGCGCGCGCGTCGGTAAAACCACAATCGGATGCGCGCTAGGATTTGCGATGCGCGCCCGCGGTCTGCGCGTCGGCGTGATGAAACCGGTCGACACGCCGGAATCCCAGGATGCGCAAGCTCTAGCGCTCGCTGTCGGTTCCACCATGCCGATGGATTTGATCTGCCCCTATCGCGACAGCTCAACGCTCGCGCCCGCGAATGCGGGCCGCCTTGCGCACATCGCAGAATGCTTTAACGAAATCGCCGCGCAAAATGACGTCGTACTGTTGGAAAGCGTAGACCTGATCTACTACGCCGACCTGGCCGCAACCCTCGACCTCGAAGTAATCCTGGTGGTTGGGAATCGCGCCGGATGCGCCGACGCAGCGACGAGCATGATTCAACGTAGCGAGAGTCGCGGATTAAAAATTGCCGGTTACATTCTTTGCGATTGCGATACAACTCCGTCAGTCAACGACGAGCCACTACAAAAAGTCGTCAAAGCCCCATACCTCGGCCGGATGCGCCATCGCGAGCCTTTGGCTCGCACAATCGTCGAAAAGCTCGTCTAATCCGCCATATAGGTGCCCGGCAACCCGTTCTGATAAGCTAAGCGACTAATGGCGGGCCAGCTCAATCTTTCCTTGCGCGGCCATCGCACGGGACTGATCACTGTATCGGACCTGGTGCGGATGGTTCGCGACACGCTCGACGCAAATCTCGGCGAGGGCTGGGTAGTGGGCGAGATCTCGAACGCGCGGCTGGCGCCGTCGAATCATTTTTATTTTACGCTCAAAGACTCGCGCAGCTCGATCAACGTCGTGATGTTCAAGTCGGCGTTCCAGCGGATGCGCTTCAAAGTAGTCGACGGGATGGAAGTGATCGTTCGCGGCCGCGTGCAGATCTTCGAACAGCGCGGCACGCTGCAACTTTACGCGGAGGAGATGGAGCCGCGAGGCGTCGGCGCGCTGCAGGTCGCGTTCGAACAGTTGAAGCGGCGGCTCGAAGCCGAAGGGTTGTTCGATCGTGCGCGCAAACGCGCGATCCCGTTTCTGCCCCGCCGAATTGGAATCGTCACTGCGCGCGGCGGCGCGGGGCTGCGCGACATGCTCCGAATTTTGTTCGATCGCTTCCCCAGCGTGCAGGTGATTTTCCGGCCCGCGAGAGTACAGGGCGATGGCTCAGCGCAGGAAATCGCCGCCGCGATCGCCGATCTCAATCGCGACGGCCGCGCCGAGGTGCTAATCGTCGGACGCGGCGGCGGCTCGCTCGAAGATTTGTGGGCCTTCAACGAGGAAGTCGTCGCGCGCGCGATTTTCAGATCTTTGATTCCCGTCATCTCCGCCGTCGGCCACGAAGTTGATTACACCATCGCCGATTTCGTCGCCGACTTGCGCGCCCCCACTCCCACGGCCGCCGCGCAGATGGTCGTGCCCAGCCTCGTCGAGTTGAAAGAGCGGGTCGAGTCGCTCGGCGCGTCGCTCGCGAGCGTGATGGAGCGCGAACTGTCGGACCGCCGCGAATCGGTGGACGACCTGGCGGAGCGCATCCGCCATCCTGGCAGCATCGTCGCCGAGGCGCGCGAGCGCGTTGCCGGCCTCGACGCCGAACTCGCGGATGCGGTGTCGTCGCGAATCGCCGACGGGCGGCGCAGTATCCGCGAATTGCGCCTGCGTCTTCGCAGTCCCGACGCGGCCCTGCGCGAACTGCGTCTTCGCACCTCCCGCCTCGGCAACAATCTTGTTCATGGCGTGGTGTCCGCTCTGGAAGCCAGGCGGCGCTTGCTAGGCGCGCAGGCCGGGCGGCTGGACGCGTTGTCGCCGCTGAAAGTTCTGGATCGCGGCTACGCGGTTGTAATCAACAAAACAAGTTCGCGCGCGGTGCTCGACGCGGCGACAGTGAAGTTCGACGACGAACTGGATATCAGGCTGGCGAAAGGGCGGCTGAGCGCGCGCGCAACCGGCCGTTCGATCTGAGTAATGAACCCGAAAACCAAAAAATTCGAGGATGAGCTCAAGGAGCTTGAAGCGATTGTCAGTCAGATCGATTCGGGCGAGCTCACCCTAGAGGAATCGATCGGGGCCTTCGAACGCGGCGTGATGCTGGTGAAGGCGCTCAATGGGAAACTCGACGAGGTCGAGCGCAAGGTCGAACTGCTAACGCGGAGCGCCGGCGGCGAACTGCGCACGGCGCTCTTTGAACCATCGTCTGACAACGAAAACGAAAACGTAGACGAAAACTCCGCCGGCGCAAAGGACGACGACGAAACACCCTTCTAACAACGGTTCCGGCGCGACGCCCAAGACCAAAACCCGGACCCGGCGTTCCTCTGCGCCGCTGGCCCGCTTCCGGCTCGACGCCGAAATGGCGCGCCGCGGTCTGGCAGACAGCCGCGAGATTGCGCAGCGCCTGATAATGGCGGGACGCGTGCGCGTCAACTCGCGACCGGCCTACAAAGCCGACCTCAAGGTCGATTCCGAGACGCCGATTGCACTGATGGCCGGTGCGCCGCAGTTCGCCTCGCGCGGTGCCTACAAGCTGATCGCCGCGCTCGAGCATTTCGGAATCTCGGTCGAAAATAAACTCGCGATGGACGTAGGCGCGTCTACCGGCGGCTTCACCGATGTGCTGCTGCGGCGCGGCGCCAAGGCCGTCATCGCGATGGACGTCGGTTACGGCCAGCTCGCGCTCAAGCTGCGCGAGGATCCGCGCGTCACCGTGCTCGACCGCATGAATATCCGGCTTGCTTCGCCCGCCGATTTGCCACACGCGCCCGAATTGGTGACCATCGACACCAGCTTTATTTCCCTGCGGCTGGTGATTCCCGCGGTGCTCGCGCTGGTCGCGCCGCGCGCCGAGATTGTCGCGCTGATCAAACCGCAGTTCGAAGTCGGCAAGGGCAAGGTCGGCAAGGGCGGCGTGGTCAAGGACGAAAAGCTGCGGCGCGAGGCGGTCGCCGGCATCGTCGATTTCGCTGAGAAGATCGGGCTCGAGGTGGTCGGCACGCTCGAGTCGCCGATTGAAGGTGCGGCTGGAAATCGCGAATATCTCGCGCTGATGAAATTTCCCGGCGAATCCGGAAAATGACCCGCGCATGGGCGGTCGGCCTGGATATGGGTGGCACCAATATCCGGTGCGCAGCCGTGTCCGTCGTCGGCGACGTCCTGCTGCTTGAGCACGGCCCGTCGCTCGCCTCGCGCAAAGCCGCCGACGTCGCTGACAATATCGCCACACAGACCCTTCACCTGCTCGACACCGCGCGCCGGCGCGGACTCGGATCGCCGCGCGCAATCGGAGTCGCGGTGCCGGGACCGCTGAACGTATATACGGGTACCGTGATGCAGGCGCCGCATGTCGCCGCATGGCGCTCGTATCCGCTGCGCGACCAGCTAGAGGCGCTCATCGGGCGCAAGGTCGTCGTCGACAACGACGCCAACGCGTGGGCGCTCGGCGAATACTGGCGCGGCGCAGCGCGTGGTCGTCGCGACGTGGTGCTGCTGACGCTCGGCACGGGCGTCGGCGGCGGCCTGATCGTCGGCGGCAAGCTGGTTTACGGGCGCAGCGGCATGGCCGGCGAGCTGGGCCATGTGACCGTCAATCCCGACGGCCCGCCATGCGATTGCGGATCGCATGGATGCCTCGAGGCGTACGCGTCCGCCTCGGGACTGCGGGGCCTGGTCGAGGATCGGCTCGGATTGCCTCCAGGCGAGCCATTACCAGCGCAAATCGTTGATGCGGAAGGGAATTTCTCGGTGCGAGGACTGTCAGCCCAGGCTCGGCGCGGCGATCAGCTTGCGCTCGAGGCCTTCGCGACGGCAGGCCATTACCTCGGAATTGCGATCGCGTCCTTTCTAAATATCTTCAATCCCGAGCTGGTCGTGATCGGGGGCGGCGTTGGTGGCGCGCTGCCCTACATGCGCAAAACCATGGCCGCGCAGGTGCGCGAACGAGCCTTCGCCGCGGTCGCATCGCAGGCGAAAATCGTCCGCGCTGCCCTGGGTCCTCGCGGCGGCGTGGTAGGGGCTGCCTATGCCGCCCTGCATCCGCCAAGGCGTCCGTAGCGTATTTGCTACATCCTAGACCCTTGGCTCAATCTGATAGATACTGGAGGCGGTTCGCAGGCAAA
Organism: uncultured delta proteobacterium; assembly: GCA_963850125.1. Classification (GTDB taxonomy): domain Bacteria; phylum Desulfobacterota; class Binatia; order Binatales; family Binataceae; genus Binatus. The sequence continues at coordinate 143,210 of CAWKKB010000014.1, forward strand.
GGGGCCATAATGAGCGCGCGACGGTATACGTCGACTTTTCTAAGACTTGCCCTCGCGGTAACGTTTATCGTTGCCGGATGCGGACTCGCGTTCGCGCAAACCGACTTCAACGAGAGCACGATTCCGCCGTCAGCGCCGCCTTCGCGAATCGCGCGTCCTTCCGGCGCGACTGAACCCGCTACTGGGGACGAATCGGCGCCGAAGCCAATAGTAAATCATCCCGCGAACATCATTCCATACACGGTTCGCCCGGGCGACACCGTCGGCGCAATTGCACAGATGTTCGGTATCACGCCCGATGAACTCGCGCACGCCAACCGGATGCACGTCGACGACGAGCTGCAGGTCGACGAGGTCCTCAAGGTTCCGCATCCCTTCACCACCGAGGTCGCCAACCTCAAATCGCAGGTCGAGACGCTGAGCGCGCAGTTGCAGGCGGCGGAGCAGAAGTCCGACGCGGCCGCCGATCAGGTCAAGTCGCTGCAGGCGCAGGTGCAGGAGCTGACCGGCGAGAATCAGGATTTGACGAGTAGCGTCAAGATACTGCCGTGGTGGAGAGCGACCGCCATCAGCCTCGGAATCCTTGCCCTCGTCATGTTCGGGGTGATGGTGCTGACGATGTTCGAATGGTGGCGGATGCGGCGCAGGTTCATGGCGCTGGCCGCGATGACCGACGCGCTCAGCCGCCTCGACTACAAGTACAAGGCGATGTTCGCGAAGGCGGAGTTGCGGTTGCAGCAGCTGTACGGACGCCGGCGCGGCGCAATCGCCGAAGGGCAGCCGCGGCCGCGGATGCCCGAGGAAATTGAAATCGAGCGGCTCAACGAAGAGCTCAAGCAGATTCTCGAGATGCACTTGCAGCGGATGGGTGCGAAATTGCCCGGCACCCGGCGCAAGGGATGGCGTGATCTCCTCGGCGGTGGCGACGTCGGCTCGACCGTCGAGGAAGCACGTTCTTATCGACGCTAAGCTTCAACCCGGACAGAGGAGCATCATCATGAAAAAATTCGCACTGATGGCCCTGCTCGCGACTGTGATGGTTGCGCCGTATGCGATGTCCTCAGCCAGCGGCACCCGCGCGTCAGACACGCCCGAGTGCTGCGTGAAAAAGCAGGGATGCTGCCCGAGCGCGTCATGCTGTTCCGGCGGCAGCCACGGGATAGGTGCGCATTGCATGCTCCACTCGGCCTCGCACTAAACCGTTTCTTCCTCGTTCCCCTTCCCGCGCGGGAAGGGGTTAGGGGTTAGGTTCATCAATCTTCTGTCTCTTCTACAGGGGTGAATCGTGAATCATCTGACGAAACTCGGACTGGGACTTCTCGTCGCGATCGGACTGGCTGGTATAACGCACTCGATGGTGGCGACGGCCGCCGATGGCAGCGAGACGTCTGTCACCGGCAATCTCGAAGACGCCTACTGCTACGGCACGATGGGCGCGAAGGGCGCGGGCCACAAGCAGTGCGCGATCAAGTGCGCGTCCGCTGGAATTCCGGTGACACTCATCGAAAAGGGCACCGAGAAGTCCTACATCCTGCTGCCGAACAAAGACGCGTCGCCGCTTCCGGCTAGCGTGATTTCGCGAATGGAAGACGAGGTGACAGTCACCGGCAAGGAATACAACAAGAACGGCACGGAATACATTGTAGTCGAATCCGTGAAGTAGCCGCGGGCGAAAAGCGTCGTGCTAGAGCGCATCCTGCCGGGTGCATCGCAGCTACAGAACTACCATCCCCTGTTGGTGCATTTCCCAATTGCGTTCATCTACGGCGCATCGCTGCTGTACTTCCTCGCATGGATCAGCGCGAGCGAGCGCCTCCAATGGACCGCGCTCTGGATGCTGATATTAGCCGCACTAAGCGCGGCAGCAGCCTTAGCCAGCGGCTTCTACGCCGCCCCGGGCCTGATGGTCTCGCAATCAGTCCGCGACGAATTACTAAATCATCACAAGCATTTGATGGTAGCCGCGTCGATATTAACCGGCGCGCTGACAATCTGGGCACTAGCATCGCGCCCAATGCCAACCCGATTCCGCTACCTCTTCCTCGCCGGCTTGGTAGCACTGATGGGATTGATCGCCGTAGGTGCAGACCTGGGCGGCGAAATGGTCTTCGCCTACAACGCCGCCGGCTCCGCCTGCGCGCAACCGATAGATTTGAGGAAGTAGGTCGTCCGTTTCTAGCCGCTTGCGTTGCTCGCTCCGTCAGGATGACATATGTCGAGGCGAGGTCGCCGCAGGGCTCTTCTCGCTACTCAAGCGTCAATCTTTTCCTGAACCTTCGATTCCTCTTCAAATGCCATTCGCGGCTCATCGCCTCCTCCCGTGAGTCGTGCCGTTCCGTATACAACAAAAACCAGACTCGTCCCCGCGTCGATCGCGCGCCCGTCCCCGCATTGTGCCTTGCGATGCGTTGTTCGAGATCGTTGGTCCATCCGACGTACGTTCGATATCCGTCAGAGCCGCAACTACCGAGCACGTAAACGAAGCACCCCATCTTGTTTTCCTCTCCAAATGGAAGAGGAGCCGCGGACACCCTGACGGACGAAAATGGTACATCTGTTACGCACGCCATCGAGTCACCGCCCCTGAGAGCAAAGTAGCGCGCCGCGCGCAACTTTGCGCTTCTCACTGGGTGCAGGGGTCACCCCTGCCGCCCGCCGCGCAGGCGATTAGGTTCCCAGCCGCGTGCCGTTTCGACTATGTTCGATCTGAAGTAACGACATCGGGGAGAATTCTATGGGAACTGCCAACGGCCGCAAATCGATCTTCATCACCGGCGCCGCATCCGGGATGGGCCGCGAGACCGCGCGCCTGTTCCGCGAGAAAGGATGGTTCATCGGAGGCTACGACGTTAACGCCGACGGACTGCGCGCGCTCGAAGAGGAACTGGGCGCCGACAACTGCGTCGTGCGGCGGCTCGACGTCACCGATAAGGCCGACTACGAGAAAGCGCTCGCGGAATTCGGCACCGCCACCGGCGGCAAGATGGACATCCTGTATAACAATGCCGGCATCGGCGTCGGCGGCTTCTTCGATGAGCAGCCGTTCGAGGATATCCTGCGGGTAGTGCGCGTGAACTTTATCGGCGTGCTCAACGGGATTCATTCCGCGATCGGCCTGCTCAAGGCAACGCCGGGATCGCTCTGCTTCACCACGTCGTCCTCGTCCGCAACCTACGGGATGCCGGGAATCGCCGTGTACTCCGCCACCAAGCACGCGGTGAAGGGATTGACCGAGGCGCTGTCGATCGAGTTCCGCCGCTATGGCGTGCGCGCCGCCGACACTCTGCCCGGTCTGATCGACACCGCGATATTGCCGGAGGGAACCGCCGAGCGCGCACCGAAGGAAGGAATGTTCCGGCTGATTCAGCCGATAGAAGTCGCCAAGATTGTGTGGGAGGCCTACAACTCCGACAAGCTGCATTGGTACGTACCCGAAGAAATTGGCGACCTGGATAAAGCTGCGGGAAACAACCCCGAACAGATGCGCGAACAGATCGTACAGATGATGGCGTTCGTCGATACGCAAAATGCGGGCGCGAAGAAGTAGCCAGGGAGCAGGACAAATGGCCAGCGGACATATTTTGAAGGAAGTCAAAGACGGCGTCGCGACGATCACGCTGAATCGGCCGGAGAAACTGAACGCATTCTCGGGCACGATGGCTGCCGACCTTTACGCGTCGTTCGCCGAGTACGACAAGGACGACGATGTGCGCGTGATCGTCGTTACCGGCGCGGGGCGCGCGTTCAGCGCGGGCGCGGATCTCTCGGGCGGCGGCAATACGTTCGACGCCGACGCGCGTGCGGAGCGTCGCGATCGGCCGGCGCTGGCGATTCGCCCGTGGAACGTGCGCAAACCGATCATCGCGGCGATCAATGGGCCGGCGGTCGGGATGGGAATCACGTTGCCGATGCAATGGGATATCCGGGTCGCGGCCGAAAGCGCGCGAATCGGATTCGTGTTCGTGCGCCGCGGCGTAGTTCCGGAAGCGCTCAGCCTGTGGACCGTCCCGCGAATGATCGGCGTGGCGAAGGCCAACGAACTGCTGATGACCGGACGCATTATCACCGCGCGCGAGGCGCTCGAGTTTGGAATCGTGAGTCACGTGTGGCCCGATGCGGAGTTCATGCCGAAAGTGCGCGAGATGGCGCGCGATATCGCGGATAACACCGCGCCGGTGTCGGTCGCCATTACCAAGCGAATGATTTACGCGCTGCTCGCCGAACCGGAGGCCGAGAAAGCGCAGCAGGAAGATACTCGAGCATTCGTGTGGGCGGGCAAGCAGCCCGACGCGTACGAGGGCGTCAGCGCGTTCGTCGAGAAGCGCAAGCCCAAATGGAAGATGAAGCCGTCGAAGGATGTCCCCGAATTCATCCCGACGATCAAGTGACCGAGCCGGCGGCAGTCAGCCTGGACGCGTCTGCGATCCCGACCGCGGCATCTCGCGCGGCGCGGCGTCGCGAGTCGGCGATTCTCGCAGCGCTCGCGATCGCAGGGGCGGCGATCGAGTATCCGCTCGCGTTCGCACTCAAATCGCTCGACCGATCGGAACTCGTGCGCGCGTCGCCGTTCCTCGGCGTCACTATTGTACTTGCCGCCCTGATACCGTTGTCGATTCGACTCAGCAGCGAGCTCGGATTGCCTGGTGCGCCGTTGATCGCGGCGAAGTGCGCGGGAGAGAAACTGCACTTCTCGATTCGCAGCCTCCTCCGCGTCTCGATCGGCTACGCATTCCTCGCGGCGGTCGCGGGCGCGAGCGTGCTGGTGCTCGTGATCGTACCGCTGGTGCTGATACAGCACGGTGGCGCCGGCCTCAAGTTGCCGAATACGCCGATACTTACGGTCGCGCCCGGCCGGATCGCATTCGTAGGAGCGTCGGTCGCAATCGCGGCAGCAGTCAGCGAGGAAATCCAGTTTCGATTTGTGCTCTATGCGATCCTCGGATGGTTCGCGAGCCTGGTGTCGCACGATTCGCGGGGCCATCCGGGACGCCGCGCGCTGTGGGTTGTGACTATTGTGCAGGGGTACCTGTTCGGATTGATTCACCTGGCGCCCCTGGCGGGGACGCTGTTTCATAGCACACCGAAACTTCTGCTCGGTGCGCTGGCGATGCCGCAGACGTGGGAGGGTGTAGTGTTCGGACGTCTTTACTTGAGGCGCGGACTGGAGGCGTCGATCATAGCGCACGCGTCGATGGACGTTGCGCTGTTCGCGTTGGCGGCAATCGGAGTGTTGCGATCTCATCCAGGCTCGGGATGAACGCGCGCGCACAAAGGAGAAATCAGCGATGGCGGAAATGGGAATCTATGAAACGATGCGCACGCTGCGCGCCGTCCGGCGCCTGCGGCCCGACCCGATACCCGACGATGTGCTGCATCTCGTGCTCGAAGCGGCAACTTGGGCGCCGACCGGCGGAAACGTCCAGCCGTGGAGGATAGTCGTCGTGAAAGATCGCGCGCTCAAAGAGCCGCTCGGCAAGCTCTACAACGAGCGATGGATCGCGTACTCGAAGCAGTATCGCGGTGCGATTCCCGCGAGCGCACCAGCGGAAGTGCGTGCGCGGGCCGGACGCACGCTGGCGGCGGGCGATTACCTGGGCGCGCATTTTGGCGAGACGCCGGTGATCGCGATGTTCTGCTTCAATCCGAAAAACATGGCTATCACGGACGCGAAGCAGGAGCGCGTCTCGGTGGTCGGCGGCGGATCGGTCTATACCGCGGTCGAGAACCTGTTGCTCGCATGCCGCGCAGAAGGACTCGGCTGCGTGCTGACGACGCTGCTATGCGAATGCGAGCCTGAAGTGCGCAAGCTTCTGGCGATACCCGACCCGTGGTACACCGCGGCGGCGATTCCGATCGGATATCCAGTCGGCCGCGGGCACGGGCCGCTGATCCGCCGTCCAGTCGAGCAGCTCGCCTACCTGGACACCTGGGGCAAGCAAATTTGATTCGGGGTCCAACAGCGCGCGGAAAACGATTTGTGGGCGTATTGGTCGATGACGCAGTCTGATTCGAACCGCTCTCCGGGCCGGAAAATCGTACCCACGCAGGAATTTGCGCGTTTCGGCGAAGACTCCGCGACGAAAATCCGTTGGTAGATCTTCGCGGATAATTACTTCTCCGCGAAGAATGCCGTGAGTCTTCGTATTGCCGGCGCGCTGATAGCCGCCTGGCTTGTAGTGCGTGTTCATGTAGGTCGCCATCGTCTCGATGATCTGATCGAGGTAGTCCTCTTCGCCGGGCATTAGCTTTTCCTCGGCAAGCCGCAATCCCTCATCATGGCGCTGAAGGTTGATCAAAGCCCGGATGACAGCGGCCATAGGTTCTCGAAGGACCGCGTCGAAGGCCGGACGAAAGAAGGGGTCGAAACGACGTTCGAAGTGCAATAGTGCGACGATTATACGGTTCAACGCGTCTTTTGGCATCGCAAGAAATCCTTCTTCGTGAGCATGCGATCAGCTGCTCGGCCAAGGTCCTGCGTCAGGACAAACAATTTGCTGGGCGGCCAGCGGAACGGAGCCCTGCTTTCTGTCGTTGCAGGCTGAGGCTTCATCATGGTGGCCCGCGGCCTCCCGCTCGATATCGGTAAGCATGCATTGGTACGTGGGATCGTTCTTGAGGAGGACACAGCCCATGTTGATCAAGGCCTTCACCTGGTCAGAAGGCAGGTCGAAGTTAGTGTCGATACTGTAGAACTCCTGGCGCATTCCTGGATCGGGAATCGCCTCGAAGCTCAGCTCGATCACGTAGGGCACAGGGGCATGTAATTTCAGTTTTCCTCCCGATTGAGCGCTGACCGCTTCGGCCTGCTTCAGATCGTTCGCCAAACGATCGGCGAAATCGACAGTATCATAGCTGTAGTTGTCCATCGCGATCGTTGCTGTAGCCATCGCCACCGATGGCATGATATGCGGTGTATGATGGTTATCGCTGATCGTATCGCTCGATTCTGTTCTTGCATTCACGGCGATGACTACCAGCCGAGCAATGTCAGGAATGTTGCGGCTGATGAATCCGTTGCTTTGCTCGTAGGCGTTGATGATTGGCCTTAGTCCGATATTGTCAGCAAGACCACCGTCCATAAGATGAACGTAAGGATGCGGCTTATCGACGTAGCTAAGCTGGCTCTGCGCCCAGTAGTACCGGCTGCGATTGTTGTAGTAGTCCTTTAAGCCGGTTTGATACTCCATCAAGGTAGGAAAGCCTTGCAGAGCGTATGCCTGGCGTTCTCTGGGGGCGGCACCCGGGCTGCTGCGCTTGCATACGGTGCTATAGTGGCCTTACGAAGAGTTTGTTCTCTTCCTTACCGCCCGCCAGTTTTTCGAACCTATAGCCCTGACCATCGCCACCCGCGGAGGGAAACTGGTCTGTACGCAATTGAGTAGTCGTTGTAGCGCATGAAATCGCGGCTATCGATACGCCCAGCGAAGCGATTCGGACGATGCTGGAGCGCCAGCGCAGGATGCGCCCTCGCCGCAGTCATGATGGAATCTTGGTGAAAATGATTTCGTAGGGCTCGATTACGGTCGTGTCCTCCAACACGATACCTATTCCCGCAGGGGTGAAGTTCGCAGGTGATTCGAGCGCGGTGGTATAAGTACCCGCTTCCAACATCAAAAGCCGGTTAGTTCTCCAAGCTCCCGGCGCTGAATTGACTATCACGCCGCGATCTTCTTCGAACGTCACGAGCAAGAATTCCACGCCAGGTCTCCTATGGGGTTCCCATGAGACCCAGCGCCTGCAAATCCCGACCCATGGACCGACGAATTCGATCCTAAGCTGGAAACAACGGCCGCCTGCGCGCAATCATCCTAGCCAGACTGGAGCATTTGCCATACTGCGGCGAAAGCCTGCTGGACGACCGCGGTGTCGCTTTGATCGCATTGCACATTAACTGTGGCGTCGTGCGACAAATCTCCCGAGTATGATCTGCCGTCGGAGTAAGCCACCGTGAGTCCTGCACCGCAAAGCGCGTCGGCAGCCGGATCCGCCATTTGGAGGTACTTCTGATTTTCCGGGCCTACTGCGATAGTCACGATATTAGTCTTCGGCGGAATTTCAGGATCAGCCACCCTCTCGATCGTGTCGAATCCAGCACCTACGAATCCCGCCCTTACCCGCGGAGCATTGGCCAGGTCGCACATGACTTCCAGCGAACCTCCATCAGCTACATCGCCGCGCGATGGGAGGTCCCCCGGAAAGGGCTGCGTTAGGCCGGCGCCGCATATTGCGGTGGCCGCAATCCCGGCGAGTTGGAGATCCTGTTCCTTGCTGGGGATTATCGTGAGAATCATTGCGGCACCTCTTCTGTGCTCTGTACGACCTAGCGCCGAGTCCCGTATTTTCAGGATAACGCAGTATCAAATCGGCCGACGAGCGACAAATCGAACCATTCGCTATGCTTAGTCTGCAGCTCCTATGCCGTAGCGTTTTTCAGCGGGGATAGGACCAGTTCCCTTAATTGCCCGACGATCGCACTGACAAGAAAGGCTCATTGCAAGGGACGTGAAGATTAGACCGATCGCTAGGTTCAATGTGGTACTATTTGACATTGCCGCGCCAACTAGCAGATCGGCCGTTTTTGCGTCGTCCATCTCACCCACTCCCGCCGAAAATTCCGCCCAACCATGATACCAATCGCGACAAGCGCTCCGGGAAAGCCGCACCGAGCAGAACCGCCAACGGCAACAAGGCGTGCGTGGCGAGATTCATAATCAGCGATACGTTCCAACTGGTCCTTCCCGGCGTCGTTCCGGAGATCAAGCTTATCACTCGATCGCGATTCGCCGACACGAACATCCAGACCATCGCCCCCACCGTCACGACCACCACCGCCCAACTGAACCAGAGCAGCCGGTCCAACGTCGGGAACGGATAAGAACTGATCGCGAAGAGCATCAGGAGCATCGCGACGGTCGTCGAGAATGCCAGCGCCTGGAGCTGCGGCATCACTTGCCGGAGCCAATCCACTACGCGGCTGGCGACGTAGACCTCGCCGTAGTCCAGCGGCGTCGGCGCGTCATCCTTTGCTTTTGACTGTGGCGATGGCAGTGTCCCACCCCGCCAGGAAGGCTCGTAAACCTTCGCGACGGTTTTGGACAGCGTGGACATATAGTCTTCGGCCTCGCGCTTGAACTGGATCTCATCGCGCCAACGCGACTGCCCGTATGCCGCCATCACGGATCCCAGTTTCTGCTCGGTGCTCACGAGCCAGTTCGACAGGGAATCACGCACCGCGCCGACTCGCGCAGCGAATTCGCGAGCCGACTCCGCAGCCGAGACGCTCGCAGCGATCATCCTGCGTACCTGTGCCAGGCCGATTTCGAAAGCGGTAAGGCTCGGCGCCGACGAGAGAAGATCAACGCTGGTTTCCTGTCCGGCGGGAATTTCGTTGCGGAATTTTTCGTAACCGGGCCGGCTAGGATGCCAATACAGGCGCCGCAGCAGGCGCCGAGTCGAAAGCCAAACCGCGATCAACTTGAAGACCGCGTACGCGATTCCCAGGTAGGCGAAGATTGAGATTACGAAAAACAAACCAGCGAAGAATTTTCCGTCGAGAGGCTGTCTGCTGCCTTTCCAGTACAGCGCGGTGTATATCCCGGTCATTACCACCGTCGCCAACCATAATGCTGGCGATTCAAGTACGATGCGCGCGAGCACCCGGCGCACGTGTGTTTCCAAATCGGCTACCCCGCTGAAGGAAGGCGTCTCAAAATCGAGAAATGGCGTCAGCACCTGGCGCGATTCCCTCAGGCGCGTTCGACGTAATGCCCCCAGGCACAGCGAGAGCAAGGCGCCCAGCGCGAACAACACGGGTGTCAGGGGAGAGACCCTGCTGCCCAGGCTGGAAGCGCGAAACGCCAGCAGGACGGCGGGCGTGTCATCGGGACTCGGTACCTGCGGGGCGTAGAACCGGTCGGGTGAAACGTAGTACATGACGACGGCCAGCTCGATGATCAACAAAAACAGGATGGCGGCCTGGTAGACGCGGCGCTCGATGCGCCCTTCGTCGAACGTCGCGCCCGCGAAAAACTGTTCGACCGAAGCCGGTAACATTCCGGGTCTCAGACCTTCGATCGCCCACAAAGAGCCGAGCAACAGCGCCACGCCCAGCAACGCCAACTGGACAAGCATCAATCGCGAGGCTGCGGGCCATCCCGGCCATATGTAAGTCGGGGAATAGGCTGACGACCAGCTCGCGCGCTTATAGACGTAGTGGTCGTCGTCCGCGACCCTGAGCGGCGCCAGTGGCCATAGGCCGCCCCTGCCAATCACCGTGATCCAGGGTGGAGGGATTCGCGAGTCCGCATCAAACGGATCGCCGTAGTCGAGCAATTCCTTGTCGCCGCCGAGAAGAGCCACCGTGGCGTTGTAGACGCCTTCAGCAGTATCGGATGGAAATTGGACCCGGCGCTGCGCACCCCAGAACGGGTTCGTCCACACCTGGTTGGCGGTGAACAGAGGATAGGTGGTGGCGACAAAGACTCCCTGCAATTGTGGATTGACCTGGCTGTGGAGGAACAGAACGCTGGCATTGAGCGAGATCAGCATCACGTTGGGGCTCGAGTTGCGCACTTCGTTGGCGAGGAAAACGGTGTCTTCGACGTTTGAGGCGGCAATGATCACGCAACCGACCCGCTGCTGCTTGATCGACTCGAGCAACTGGTCGAGCACCAGTTCGATCGTGTTGATCTCTGACGCCGAGTAAATCGGGACTATGTCCCTGCGCTCGCGGCTGGCGGAGGAAGCGAAGGGCAGGTCCGGGTTCTGGAACACTCCAGCCAACGAATTTGCGGCGATAGCGTGCGCGCTGGCGCCTTGCCTGGCTTTCTCCAGTTCCGAGATGTGGATCGGAAAGTTGAGTGAGAGCGCAGCCGCGAAGGAGCCCAATCGTTGCGTTAAAACGAAAGCGCGAACACCGTCGCCGTAGCCGGTGTTGGACTCGGCGAGAATCGCAACTCTTTCGCCAGATCTGGATCCCAGTCCACGCTTCTGAATCCAGTCGGATAGTCCAGAGAGAGCGGCTTTATCGGAGATGATCGTCGCCTTGAAATCGATATTGTCCGAGTCGTGGAATCCCTTCTGATCGATGCTGGTCGCGCTCCCGGAGATCATCCGGATCTTCGCCGCGCTGCAATTTGTGGCCCCCACGCCGACACTGCCTTGTGAGCGCCAGTCATGGATTGCATACGCAATCGAGTCCTCCGAACCCGAGAACGCCGGTCCCATGATGTTGATCGGCGGCGGCGGGCAGTTGTTGCCGCAATCAGCGGCGTGAAGCGAGGAAACGAACGCATTGCGCAGCTCGCACGACTGCTGGAGCGCTTTGCGAAGAGCTGGCTTGTGAATGCCGGAGGTCGGTGTCTCACCGACCACAAAAACCACGAGCAAGCGATGCCTATAATCGTCGCGGAACAGGAGCACACCAGGCTCCGACCTCAGCACCGGTTTGCCGCCCGGTGGCGGCGGGTTGTCCGGCGTCGGTTCGGTGTCATCGGATTGATCGATCTCGGCATTGCCTCCGCTCGCCGCGCGCTCCACGGGCGTCGGCCAGGGCAGCTTGAAGCGATCGAGCACGTACCCTTCTGCCTCTGCGGCACGCTGAATAGCATCGATGTCATCGTCGAGCTTGACGCTGAAGCCGGTCTCGATTGGATCGGGCAGCGTCGCAATGATCGAATCCACGGAGTATTTGAACCTCGGATCGCTCGGGCTCTCTATGAATCTGCGGAACGCTTCCTTCGGACCCACCGTCACTTGGATGTCCTGGCCGTACAGGAATTGTTTCAGGATCTCTGTGGCAGAGTACCCTGACGCGCTGGCGGAAGGGCTCGCCGCCGGCGGCGATTGCGTTGCCGCGGCGACGGACGAGGACTTGCCGGCTGCGCCGGGCGCCATCAAGGTCGTAGAGCCGCCGATCGTTGCCAGCAGGACGATGGCGAGGGCGAGGTTTCCGCGTGCCATATCGGTGCACAATCCTCCGATCGTTCGCGCGGCCGCACCCGGGACTGAGTTTTAAGTCGGTGAGCGCAGTTAAATCATTTCGAACAGCCCTAACCCGGATACAACAAAGTGTCGCGCATCCCGACTTATAGGCAGCCGAGGTGCTTAAGTACAGATCGCTTCCGGCACGTCCTAATGGAGATGCCCTGCGTAGACCGGATCTGATTCCTGATTGCAAACGGCCACGCAATAACGGTTCCCGTCGTTGTCATCGGCGCTGGCTGCCGGGGGGAGCTTTGACATCGGCTTGCCGGCCTGATGCTGTGGCTGCGCAAAGCTTCATCTCGTATGAGATTCTGCGCTGCGGTGAGTACGTTTTCGTCGTCACCGCCAAACGTGTGTGTGGCGAATTGCTGATTATGGCGGAATTCACTGTTGAAGTGCAGACTTGTGATTCATTCGCACGCGGTTAAAGTTCGCTTTAATGAGTTTGCTGTTCAGCTTGATCGCCCACTTGCTGGTGACCCTCGCGCGGCTGGCCAGGCCGGGCGGTCTTGGCGCAGTTGCGGCAGAATCGCTGGCGGTCAAACATCAATTGCTTATCCTGAGGCGTGCGCCGTACCTGACTTCGCCCAATTGCCGCATGAATTTCGCCACAGACAGGGTGAACGATTGACTGAAGGCGAGCTGATGTACCGGTGGGACTCCGGTTGCGGCGCATCATTCGTGTGAATCCTAACGGAGGCGATTGTCGTGCAGGTCTAGACTTACATCGAGCCATGCGTCTCAGGTGATAGTCCTGATACCGGGTCTTGCTGCTCATGAAAAATCATAGCGCATCCGCGAACTATCGAAGCCTCGTAATCACACTCCTGGCTGGCGCAATCGCCGTGGCAATAATAGTGTCTGGATGCGCCGTCGCATCGCCGCCCATCGCGCATACCCCGAACGTCGTTGCGAATCCCCAGCAAGGCGAGTTGGCCATGACCGCCACCGCAGCACCTGACGTCGGCGATGTTATCCCGGTCTATGTGTCGGTTGCCAGCGGCAACGACGATCCGCACGCCGTTGTGCCAACTCAGGTCTTTGCCGTGAACGACTCGGGCCAACGCGTCGCGCCGCTGGCGCCTGCTGAGGCAGCCCGTCAGGCAGGCAGCGCGAAGGAGCTGTCAAGCGCGGTGCAAAGCGCAGCGATCAGCGGTGCCGGGGGCGCGGCCTTGGGAGCAGCTACGGGAGCTGTGGCCGGAGTCGCTGGTAATGCAGGAGGTTTGGGCTTTGGATCGGCGGGCGCGGGCGCTTTAATCGGCGCTGCGTTCGGCAGCGCTTACGGCCTTATCAGTGGCGCTCAAAAAGGCCAATCACTAGCGGACGATCAGGCCAATAAGCAGATCGGCGCGGTCGCACTCAAACCTGAGGAAGTGCGCAAGGACTTCAGGGTGAGCGGCTACGTCTTCTTTCCTAAGGGCAAATACAAGAAGGTGGAGATGCTGCTCGTCAATCGCGATACAGGAGACACCGTAGTCCTGCGCGGACCGTGGCAATGAGACCGCGCGCTTAACGGTATCGACGAGATACTCGCGAGCGTCATCCTCCGCGAGAGATGTTCTTGGCGAGTATATCGAGGTAAGTGCCACAAATGACGGGTGCCGCAATCGATCCTCAAGCGTCCACTCCAGGAAATCGATGGCGACCACGATGCGCGGTTTGAGCCAACGGCATTGCGCCATCTTCTCAGCCGTGATCCCCGAACCCCAACGGCCTTTTGTGGCATCGGGCAGGTTGGAGAACGGACAGTCGTCCGTTTCCTGTCGCTACCGAAAACCTCGTCCGCGGTGACTGAGTGCGATAGCTGTGCTAGTGCGGGGCGCAATGTTTGCGCTCCTGGCCAAAATCCTGCTCGACGTACGTTGCCGTATGAAATCACGGGCGAGACTCGAGGCCGACTGTTCTGGCGTTGGCGTTCGAGATCCGGGCGGCCGTCGATGGATCGGAAGATTCGTGATCTGATTCGGCAGATGAGCGGCTCTAATCCGCTCTGGGGTGCACCTCGGATCCATGGCGAGCTGCTCATTGCTGGGCATCGATGTCAGTCAGGCTACGGTCTTAAAGTATATGGTCCGAAGACGAGGTGGGCCTTCCCCCCAATCTGGCGCAGTTTCCTCCGCAATCAGGTCGAGGGCATCGACGCGATCGATATGTTTGTCGTGGCGTCCGCTTCGTTTCGGCTGCTGTACGTCGTAATCATTCTGGCACACGATCGAAGGAACATCGTACGCACGGCTGTAACCGAGCATCCGACTGCCGCTGTCTGAGGACCTATGTCTCGGAGAATTTTTCGATCTCGATCAGCTCGGCGAGCACAACCAGGAAGTTCTAACAAATTACCTGGGATACGCGCCCGCTCGCGTGAATGCGCTGTACGAGAAAGGAGTTATTCGCAAAGGCCTGGCCTGAAACCAACTGATTTCTAGGACATCGAGTTTGAGCTTGAATCAATTGGCACGGGCCTTCATCGCGATGCCCGTCACCGCCCAACCGTAGTTCCGGACGCGCCAGCCGCCTGCATGCTTCACGAGCACGAAGGCCCAGCCGCCGGTTTCGATGAATGAGCTTGTGCCGATTGTGCCTCGCCAGGTCGTAGGCAGGGAAAGGAACGCAAGCTCACCGTCCAGATGAAAATCGTGCGGGTCGCCGAAAGAATGTCGGAGATCCTTGATATTTTTCGCATGCTCCGCGAAACCCTTCGCCCAGCGCGCAACTGCATCGTCGCCCTCGAAAACGTACGGCGGGAAATTCTCGATCAGCACGACCTCCCCGCCCGCGAAGGCACCGTTGAGAAACTGGGAATCGAGAGTTTCCATGAACCGCGCGATCCGCTCGATCGGCGTCATAATCTCCATATCCGGACGTTCGCCAGCCACGCCTGACCTCATAGTACTACCGCCTTTTGTAAATACTGCGCATGCTCGCGCATTTTCTTTGCTCTGAGGGCACCGGGAGAGGCGTAGATTCGGCCGTCAGTAGCTGATCTATGCTCGATTCTCTCTAGCGAGAGTCGAGTTGCTGCCCCTTCGGCTAAATCCCGACAGGCCCGCACTTCTTGTCTGCTCCCTTGTCATTCCGAGCCGAGGCTCTGACCAGCTCAGCTGTCAGCATCTTCAGAACGTCGCCGGTCGCCCTGATCCTGACCTTCCCAGACTTGGGAAAGTAACAGACCTCGTCCGGCTTGTTCTCGCCAGCGTGAAGAAGGTGCAGACCGCGTCGGTATGGTTGACAAGGTGATGGCCCGCGCGCCGGCCGGGAAGCAGCAGTAGTCGCCCTCCTTCAGCACATACGAATTGTTTCCGAGATGCAGTGTCGCGGAGCCCTTGAGGATGAAGATGTGTTCCTCTTCCATGAGGTGATAGTGGAATTGATTCGAGTACTCTCCCGGTTCCAGTTCATCGATTCCGGTGCCGACGTGCGTACCCGGCTTATCAGCCCAGCCGCTTGAATCGATCCGATCCCGGGATCTGCTCCCAAGGAATGTCCTCGATGTTGAACGGCTCGAAACTCCCCTCGCTGTTCTTTGACCCGGTCTTGTTCGCCATAATCCTGACTCTTTGGCGATGTGCGTAACAGAGCCGCCGCCCTGTCGCCAGCCCTAGATCGGGGGTTGGCTCATAATACCTTCGATCTCGATGTTCGCTCGATCATCCTCACGGGCTCCTCCGCAGCGATCAAAGGTACTCTACGGCGCGACCAAGGCCGCGCTCCGTTCCTTCCTGCGGACCTGGACCTCGGATTTCAACGATCGTCACATTCGGTCAAATGTCGTCAGCCCGGGCCCGACCCGACACCCGTCGCCTTTCCGCAGCATGGTGCCCCTTCGCGCGGCCAGGTGGTACAAGATCGGCTGGTCACCTGGCTCCCGGGTGATCTGATAG
The DNA here is from genome assembly GCA_963850125.1 of uncultured delta proteobacterium. Taxonomy (GTDB): domain Bacteria; phylum Desulfobacterota; class Binatia; order Binatales; family Binataceae; genus Binatus. The sequence continues at coordinate 159,076 of CAWKKB010000014.1, forward strand.
CGTTGCTCGAACTGCGGCTCAGAAAACCTCGACAGTGCGAAATTCTGCGATGGGTGCGCAGCACCGTTCCCACTCCAATGCCCTTTATGCGGGGTATCGAATAGAAACGAGCGCAAAGTTCTGCATCGAGTGCGCGGCTCCGCTCGGAGGCGTCCGTGGGGGACAAGGTCCTCTCGAGCAGCTCAACCGGTACTTCCTGAAAAGGACCCCATCGCACGCGTATCGACCGCTTGCCCGCTCCGGAGAAAGAGCTGCTACAGACGCTCGCGATGATTGGTGTGGATTTCCCTGTAGGCCGGGTGAGACGCACCATCCAAAAGAGCGACGGCGAACTGGAGCGGGAGTTGACGCATCTCCAGTTTGGCGAGTTCATCTACGAGCAGCCGACGTCTGGCGATGTCGAATATAGCTTCAAGCACGCATTGACTCAGGAAGTTGCCTACCATTCGATATTGGCCGAGCGGCGCAAGAAGATTCACCAGCGGGTCGGCGGCGCAATCGAGGAGCTTTATCAAGGGCGGCTCGAGGAGCATCTGGCGGAACTCGCGCATCACTACCGGCGCAGTCCAGATACCGAGAAGGCCATAGGGTATCTGAAGCGAGCTGCCGACCAGGCCGCGCAGCGTTCTTCCGCCGTCGAGGCGGAACCGCAATATCGCGATGCCATATCCATCATCAAAGACCTACCGGCGACGGCCGAGCGAGATCGCCTTGAGCTCGGAGTCCAATTGGGTCTGAGCGAGGTGTTGATCGGCAAAGGGTGGGGCGTCTCAGTGCGCGAAGAGCCGTTGATTCGAGCGACGGAACTATCTGATCGCGTTGGTGATCGACTGGAATTGCTCAAACTCTTGTTTCAGAGCGCGCAGCTTTATCTCCAGCGGCTGCGTTGGGAGGAAGCGCGGCAGCTAGCCGAGCGCGCAATTGCTTTGGCCCAGAGCATCGGTGATCAGATTCAGGAAGCAGGTGCCTGGCACAACCTGGCCGAGTCCTGTTTTTGGAGCGGAGATTTAGTCGCTACGAAAGAGTGGTGCGAAAAGGCGTTGGGACTGCTCGCGGACGTGCCGCTTGAGTTGCTCGTGTCGTCGTTCGGTCATGATCTGTGGATGATCACCTCGCATATTGCGGGAATCGTCGAGTTGATACTCGGTAGGCCGGACTGCTTGGTTGAGTGGGAGAATCGATTGGTCCAGCGCGCGGAATTGTCTACCCACATGTACTCAAAGGCGTTAGGGATGGTCGCGGCCAGTTGGATCACGGCAATCAGACGAGACCTCGGCAAAGCAAGAGACCGTGCTCGCATTGGCCGTGAGATCTGTGAAGAACACGGTTTCGCTGAGCTTCGCAATCTTGCGATTGGATACGAAGGCTACAGCCGATTCTGGCAAGGGGAAAGAGAGGTCGGCCTAGCCCAACAGAAACGTGCCATCGAGGAGCTCGAAGCTCTCGGCACGCGCAATCGATCATCCTGGCGAATGGCCTTGCTCGCGGAGTCACAGCTCGAACTTGGAGAGCTGGGCCCGGCAGAGTCGTCGCTCAAGCGAGCATTTGAGATTGTGAAGGAAACCGGAGAGGGCTGGGCCGAGCCGGAAGTGCATCGTGTCATGGCGGAAATGATTTTGCGCAAACCCGGGGCAGATATGCCGGCAGCGCAACAGCGCTTTGAAGAAGCGGTCGCGATCGCGCGAAAGCAGCGAGGCAAGTGGTGGGAACTGCGCGCGACGGTCGGACTCGCGAGGCTGCTCACGAAGCAAGGTCGTCGCGACGAGGCGCATGCGATACTCGCCGAGATCTACGGCTGGTTCACCGAGGGCTTCGACAACGCCGACCTTTACGGATGCGAGGACGTTGCTCGATCAATTGAGCGGCGGCTCGCCGAGTTGAACCGGCTGGCCTCGCCGAGCTTTGCTGCAAATGACAGCGGAGGGTCTCGCCCATCTCGGCTAGACCGCCGACCGAGAAACATCAGAGGCACACCTATGAAATATCGTTTCGCCTTCGTTGCGGCAGTTTTCTTTGCATCGGCGGCCCTTGAGCCAGCCGCGCCAATCACAGCCGAAGAAACGGACATGGCGGTCGAGGCCGACGCGGCACACGAGAAGGCGATCGACCCTGCGAAGATTCCCCAATCGGTTGTAAATGCAGTCAACTCTCCGGATCGTCCGGCCGCCGACAAACAGGCTTGACCCGGGATGTAAGCCACAGCAGATGCTGGCGTTCTTCGGGATCGAGCCCGGCATGAAGGTCGGGGATTTATGGGCCAGCGGCGGCTACACCACAGAGTTGCTTGCGCGTGCGGTTGCTCCGAGCGGGAAGGTCTTTTCACAAAACGGCGAAGCCGATGATGCCTGGAAGGCGCTGCTGAAGGAGCCCGGAATGAGCAACTTAGTCGAGTTGCAAAAGCCGTTTACAAACCCCGGCGATATCCTGGCCGGGACGCTGTTTCATAGCACACCGAAACTTCTGTTCGGCGCGCTGGCGATGCCGCAGACGTGGGAGGGTGTAGTGTTCGGACGTCTCTACTTGCGGCGCGGACTGGAGGCGTCGATCATAGCGCACGCGTCGATGGACGTTGCGCTGTTCGCGTTGGCGGCAATCGGAGTGTTGCGATCTCATCCAGGCTCGGGATGAACGCGCGCGCACAAAGGAGAAATCAGCGATGGCGGAAATGGGAATCTATGAAACGATGCGCACGCTGCGCGCCGTCCGGCGCCTGCGGCCCGACCCGATACCCGACGATGTGCTGCATCTCGTGCTCGAAGCGGCAACTTGGGCGCCGACCGGCGGAAACGTCCAGCCGTGGAGGATAGTCGTCGTGAAAGATCGCGCGCTCAAAGAGCCGCTCGGCAAGCTCTACAACGAGCGATGGATCGCGTACTCGAAGCAGTATCGCGGTGCGATTCCCGCGAGCGCACCAGCGGAAGTGCGTGCGCGGGCCGGACGCACGCTGGCGGCGGGCGATTACCTGGGCGCGCATTTTGGCGAGACGCCGGTGATCGCGATGTTCTGCTTCAATCCGAAAAACATGGCTATCACGGACGCGAAGCAGGAGCGCGTCTCGGTGGTCGGCGGCGGATCGGTCTATACCGCGGTCGAGAACCTGTTGCTCGCATGCCGCGCAGAAGGACTCGGCTGCGTGCTGACGACGCTGCTATGCGAATGCGAGCCTGAAGTGCGCAAGCTTCTGGCGATACCCGACCCGTGGTACACCGCGGCGGCGATTCCGATCGGATATCCAGTCGGCCGCGGGCACGGGCCGCTGATCCGCCGTCCAGTCGAGCAGCTCGCCTACCTGGACACCTGGGGCAAGCAAATTTGATTCGGGGTCCAACAGCGCGCGGAAAACGATTTGTGGGCGTATTGGTTGCGGGGGAAGGATTTGAACCTTCGACCTCCGGAGAACGCGGCCAATGTCGATACTGCTACTCAGGAATTCAAGAAATATAAGGACTCTTTATCGTCTAAACTCGTTGGATTCCTTGGAAACTCGTGGACGAATCGGCATCAGAACCGGCACCAATTCTTTTAAAACTCAACGCCGCATTGTCGCTGCCGCCAGCGATCAAGAGTCCTGACGGCGTCTCGCTGATGCGCTGCGCTTAGGTGCGCGTAGCGTCGCGTCATCCGTGGACTTCGGTGCCTCATCAGCCCTTGCAGAGTACACGGCTCGCGTGTCCTAAGGACAGGCCCGCGCCTATACGATCGTATCCTTGAGTGCAGCTCATCCGGTAAAATGAGATTGATGTTCTGCCGTTCGTCGCGATGTCTCTGGACGGCCGCCGTCATTCTCCTCTGCGCGCTTCTCAACTCGTCGCCAGCTCTCGCCGATATCGACGACTACACCTCCGGCGGTGAAACCTTCTTCGCGCATTCTGACACGCTTCCGTGGTGGCTTTCTGCGCAAAGCAACACCATTTTCCAATGGCATCCGCGATTTCACGCCGATTACAGCGGCCCCAACAGCCTCGATCGCCTCTCTGATCAGGCTGCTACCGAAGTCGCCACACTCTATACCGGTTTCGAGCTGTCGCCGACGCTCGAAGCAATTGCGGATTTTGAAATCGGCGGTGGCAGCGGCCTCAGCAATTCAAGCGGGCTGGGAGGTCCGACAAATTTGGATGCGACAAGAGATCTGGACGGGATGCCGTATGTCGCGCGGCTCTGGTACCGCTTGGTGATTCCGCTGAGTAACGAAACGGTCAAAGTCGACCGCACGCCGCTTTCGATCCTTACCACGCTGCCCGTGCGTCGCCTCGATATCCACATCGGCAAATTCGCCCTGGTGGATTTCTTCGACCTCAACAGTGTCGCCAACGACAGCCATACGCAGTTCATGAATTGGACGGTCGTAAACAACGGCGCCTACGATTACGCTGCCGACACGCGCGGCTACACTTACGGCGGCGTGATCGACTACGAAGATCGATCCTGGGGCGTGCGCTTCGCTGAGGCTCTCATTTCCAAGCGCGCCAATGGCCTCAACCTTCAAAAGAACCTCCAAGACGCCCACTCGGAGAACTACGAGATTGAGTTTCGTCCTGGATTGATCCCAAAACGCTTCACTGCTGTTCGACTCCTGGCGTTTACCAACTTCGCCAACATGGGCGACTACCATCAGGCGATCGATCTATTCGAGGCGGGTAAAACTCCGGTGCCCGAGATCACGGATCATAGGATGCAGAATACGCTCAAGTACGGATTCGGCATCAACGCGGAGCAGGAATTCACCGAGTATCTGCGCGGCTTCGTTCGCGCCGGATGGAACGAAGGCGAGCACGAATCGTTCAACTACACTGAAGTGAACGATACGGTGGCGTTCGGCGGCGACATCCGCGGCACCCTGTGGGATCGCCCGCAAGATAAGTTCGGCGTGGCATTCGTCGGCAATGGGTTGTCGCAAAGACATCGCCAGTATCTCGCGCTTGGCGGCCTAGGCTTCGTGCTGGGCGACGGCGCTCTCTCGTACGGTCCTGAGAAGATCATGGAGTGCTACTACAATTTTCCAATCCCGATTCACTCCGGCTTCTTCGGTGCGCTCGATCTCCAGTATATCGACAATCCGGGCTACAATCGCGCGCGCGGACCGGTCGTCGTACCGGGCATGCGCATCCATATCGAACTGTAAACGGCCGCTTCGGCCGAATGAGCGTTGCTTCCAAAATGAAGATCTGAAGCTGTTCACTTTGAAAAGCCCCTGCACACATCACCTCAAATGTTTGCTGACTTCTATGCGAACGCAAAGAAGAACGGTCGACACCAGTATGCGCACAGGAGCAAGCCACGCAAAAATAAGCCAGTCGCCGTTTAAAATCACCACACTTAGGCCCGAGTTAAGACAGACCCGCCGCCGAGTCCCATTTGTCCACCTCGCGGCCTTCTGAGTGTCAAGTTGGAAGATGGGACGAAAAAGTCGGGGCTTGTGGGCGGGCTACTGGATTAGCACGAGACATCTGAGGCGAGGTGGACGCCGCTTCCCGCTCACGATGGGAATCTGCTCGATCAGATTGAGTTCAACCATCTTGATGCCTATCTCGCACCACTCGGCATCCTGCGCGGAGGCCTTCAATTCAGCGAGCTGTTCAATCCGATCTGGGCCATAGCCACGCTCGATTCATTGTCTCCGCCATCTCGGCTAGGCCGGGCCGTTGCGCAGGATGCCCTTCCCTTCCAGTTCGCGCACTCGCGCGGCCGGGTACCCGAGGTACTTCGTGAGGACCTCTTCATTATGCTCACCGAGCATCGGCGCGTGCAGTTCGAGCGGCTTCGGGAATTGCGAAAAGCGGAACGAGAATCCCGGCACATCGAAATCCCCGAGGATGCGATCATGCACGGTGCGCACGGTGCCGCGCTGGCGCAGATGTGGATGGTTGACCGCCTCGGCCACCGAGAGCACCGGCGCATGCGGCACGCGATTCTCCCTGAGCGCCGCCATCGAAGCTTCGTCACTCGGCATCGACGCAAACCATGCTTCGATCTCAGCCACCAGCGCATCGACATTGATCAGGCGATTGGAGTTGAGGCGAAAGCGCGGATCCTCGAACAGCTCGGGCTTGCCCATCGCGCAGCATAACCCGCGAAAATGATGGTCGAGGGTCGCGATGATAATCATGTAGCGATCCTTCGCCTTGAACACGCCGCACGGCAGCGCATACCAGGACTGCTTGCCTGAGCGCGTGGGCTGGAATTGACCCTTGGTCAAGCTATGCGCCTCGACCGCGGCCTCGTGGTAGTGGAAATAAGTATCGAGCAGCGAGAGATCGAGGTGCTGGCCGAGGCCCGTGCGCTCGCGATACAGCAACGCCGCGCATACCGCACCGCATGCATGCGCGCCGGTGCTTACATCGCCCATCGCAGTCATCGCGAAGTAGGGCGAACCGTCGGGCTCACCGCCCATCGAGGTGATTCCGGCATACGCGGCGCCGAGAAAATCGAAGCCGGGCTCATGCGCGAGCGGCCCGGTCTGGCCGAATGCGGAAATCGAGCACATCACAATTTTGGGATTGAGCTCCTTCGCGTGTGCGTAGTCGAATCCCATCCTTCCTATGACCCCCGGCGCGTAATTTTCCACCAGCACATCCGACTTGCGAATCAAGTCGGCAACGATGTCGTGGCCTTCGGGAGTTTTGATGTTTACGCAAATGCCCTTCTTGCCGCGATTGTGTTGGACGAAATAGCCGCTGCGTCCTTCCTTGCTGAGGAACGGTCCGCCGCGCGCGGGGTCGCCATTGGGCGTCAACTCCACCTTGATAACCTCGGCGCCCATTTCTGCCAACATCAAAGTGCAGGTGGGACCGGCGACGATTTGAGTGAAATCGAGAACCTTGTAGCCGTCGAGAATGTGTTGCGGAGTGGCCATATCGATGCCTCCAAGCCCGGCGCAATCGCCTTTTGGGTTTCTATAGCACCGAATGAAAAATAAGCGAGGGTGCAGTCGGATAGAACTGTCGGTACGGAAAGTCGGTGCCGAGCGTCAAAACGAGATCGCATCCCAGCATTGCGCAATATCCCGACGAGATTCCGATTAGCTCCGTCATGCTGTCGCCTTGAAACCAGACCTGCTGATCGGAGATATCAAAGGCATGGCCCAAGCCGCTGCAGCACGGCTTGAAACCGAGACTGCGATCGCCTCGAACCAAAGAGCGCGCGAACTCCTGGACGCACGATGGCACGGGCCACAAAGAAATCGGACCCGGATTTTGCGAGTTCTCCAAGCGGCATCTGACGTGGACCAGGCGAAGCTACCGGCCGCATTAAGGCGACACCTTTACCATGCAGAGCGCGACACACGCATTGCGCAGCTCAAGACTCTACAAGTAGAGATGGATGAAGCTCTAGGTGTGGTCCAGGAAAACTGGCGGAACGCAACCGAACGAGGAAACATAGACGAGATTATCTTCTTCGGTTCCTCAATTCGGAATCTCGCGATTGGTAACGGCAGTACACGCATCGGGCGAGCGCTCGATGCGCCCGACCAACTCGTGGCCTGGACGGCATGGCTGGTCGCGCGCCAGGACTACTTTGAGGATGGGCTCGGCGGCATCATCGAAGCGTTCGCGAGCCAAATCAAGGTGGAGCGTCGTTTGAAATTCGAGGAACTCGCGCCCCTCACCGATGCCTATCCTGGAGCGCATTCCAGCCTCTTTTTCGGCCTTTGATAGCGCAAACCCCTCTAGTCGGTAGTGTCCGGATCGGAAACCAGGACACTACCGGCGGCCCTCTCAGCGAACAATTTTCGGGCGAGCCTTGCCGCTCGAGTGATCGAGCAGTTTCGAAATCGTTTCCATGAGCTGCTCGGTCTTGTAGGGCTTGCGCAGGAACGTAGTGTAACCGTCGCAGCGCTCTCTGACGGTTTTTTCGGGCAATGCGCTGGCCAGAATTATCGGAATGTCCCGCAGCCGCTGGTCCGATCGGATCGCCTTGATAACTTCGCTCCCGTCCAGTATCGGCATCATGAAATCCACGATGGCAAGGTCCGGCCTGGTTTCCTCGAGGCGCGCGAGCGCTTCCTGTCCGTTCAGCGCCGACACTACCTTGAAGCCGGCGTCGCTGAGAATGAACTCAAGCACTTCGAGCACGCCGAATTCATCATCGACGATCAGTATAGTCTTGCCAGCCGTGGGGCCGGCCTTTTTGATCTTCTCCATCCGCTGCAGCTCATCTCATTATTCTTGAGTCACCTTGGCTCCGGGTTTCCCGGAAGCGCTCAAAAGAATCGATTTGGCGCTCGCGGAGTTTTCGGCGAGTTCAAGTCCGTCCGCAGCGAAATGTAGTTCTCGCAGATCGGAATCGAAAGCGCTGTCACGCACTTTGAGTATCGAGAGCAACCGGTACAAGCTTGCGCCCGCTTCGATAAAGCGGAGCAGGATGTGATTGTCAGTCACGTCGGACAATCCCTGCAGCGGCACGGTTATGGTCGGTCCCACAATTTCCATGACTTCAGCAGTGCAGATCGAGGTGACTCCCTGCGCGCGCAATTCATGGACCAGGGCGGAGAAGAAGGGCTCGATAGGCCTCGAGCGGAGCGCCTTTTTGAAACCGCCAAGACCATCGATCAGCAGACGCTTCACCTTTCTCCTTTTGATATCGCGCAGCATCCGGTCGGCGAGTTCGTCCAGGAACTGATCGGTCGGCGCCTGCCACAGAATTTGTACGTGACCGGCATCGAGTTGCTTGAGCAGCGGCGGGCAGGTCGCACTTACCTTGGAGCGGATTCGCGACGGTGTTTCGTAAAACCCGAACAGCAGGCCCGGCTCCTCGGCGCTCGACTGCGCCAGAAACTGCAGACCCAAAGTGGTTTTGCCGGTTCCTGACGGTCCGATCACCATGGTTGACGATCGGGCGGGCAATCCACCGCCGAGCATCGCATCGAGGCTCGGATTACCGGACAAAACTCGCTTCAGTTCCCCGTTGAAGTCCTCGCCCCGGCTGATCAGCGTCTCGAGCCGGGGATAGACCGTGATTCCCTCTTCGGTGATGTCGTAGGAATGGACTCCCTGAAGATAGCTGCTCCCACGAAGTTTGCGGACGCATAGCTCACGGGCCGAGCGCCATTCGTGAATACTGGTGCTGAGGTTGATAATACCGTCGACCATGGTCTCCTCGGATGACGGCTTCTGCTCGCCGGGATTGGTGAGCATGTAGACGGTGCAATCCGCGGCGTCTGCCTGCGTCTGCAACTGCTGGACGAACAGCTTCAAATCCTCGCGCGACTTGGCATGATCGGACGCCGATGCAAAGCCATCGACGACTACCGTGGTCGCCTTACGAGCCGCCACTTCCCGGCGCAGCAGATGGAGCAAACCCGCCAAACCATCTTTCTTCAGTGCGTTGAAGCCACTGACATAGAAGATGTCGTTGCCGACCGCTCCGTCGTCGTAGAATTTCAGGTCTCTGATATTTAACAGCATTCGACCGACCGTCTCGGCGATCAGCGTTATATACAGAACCTTGCTTCCGGCTGCTGCTTGATTGAAGCAAATTTGATTCCCGAGAATCGTCTTGCCGACTCCGGGCCGTCCTTCGACGATATATAGACCGCCTGCGAAGAACCCGCCGCGCAGGATTTCGTCGAGGCCTTTAACCCCGGAAAGCACCCGCCTAAGCGGCCGAGCGTCATTACTCATGTGATTCCTCAGGTCGAATTGGTAGAGAGACGGTGAACAGCGAGCCGGCGCCCGGTTCCCCGAATACGGTTATAGAGCCGCCCATCAGCTCCAAGTAACTGCGTGAGAGCCAGAGGCCAATCCTGAAGCCGGATTGAACCTGGCATCCCACCGCTCGTTCAAATCTTTCAGATATGCGGGCTTTGTCCCTGTCGTCAATGCCAATACCATTGTTACGAACAGGTAATCTGTGCCGTTTCGCCGGTCGCCGTCAAAGTTATCTCGATTGGCTAGTTGTCCGTACTCGATTGAATTGGAAGGTAAATTTTCCACGATTCTCGATATAGCTGTTCGGTCGCAGCGATCAATAACATCGTTCTGAAGATTGACGATGAGAATCTGATCGACTACGAAACAGCGAGCCGTATATAGCCTTCAGTTTCGCGGCAGGTCAAACAAAGGGAGTTCCCAGCATTTTTACGATGCCCGGATCGGCAGGACTACGGCGTCGAGGCTGACGCTGAATCAGCAGTGGATTTCGAATCAGAAGTGGATTTGGTGGATTCGGCTTTCTCCGACCTGGAATCGATGCGCTTGACCTTGAGTCTCGCAACACCTTTTTCGGTGATCCCGAGTTCGTCGGCGGCACGCTGGGACAGATCGAGGCTCCGGCCACGCACATGCGGCCCGCGATCGTTGACACGCACCTTCACCGATTTGCCCGTCGCTGGATTGGTTACCAATAAGGTGGTGCCGATCGGGTAAATCTTGGATGCGGCCGTCAACTCATCGGGGTCATAGGGTTCGCCGCTCGCCGTTTTGTGCCCGGCTCGCGTGTCATCCTGGTAGGACGCCCTGACTGTTCGCGACGGCTGCGCGCTGGACTGTGGAAGAGGCGCGGGCGCAGGTGGTGGAGGAGGAGGCGGCGCGACCACAGGTGCCGGTGCCGGCTGCGGTTGTTGCGTCGCGCAAGAGGCTGCGAGCAACAGGCCCGTCAGCATCAGCGCTCCGCCCAGATTGAGTTGCCAGTTACTGATTTTCAATGGCTATTCTCAGGCAGGATTAGACATCGTCACTCGCATTGTCGGAGTTCCGCCGAGATGGGCGGAGCCAGCTGCCTCTTTTAGCGTAGATCGTTTCGCGAAATGGGACTAGGCGGCTGCGGGGGCGCGCGCGAGCTCGAATGCGCCCAGGTCAATCGTATCGTTCGAGCGCAGCACTATCTTGGTCGAGAGCCGCTGCTCGAGGGTCTCGAGATCTTTCGCGCCGTGATCGTACAGGTATCGCGCGACTTCCGGGTTCAGCTTGACTATCAGCATGTCGCCCGCCGATTTTGAAACCGCTTCGCGCTGAATCCCGCGCAGCACTTCGGCGGCGAGCGTCGGCACTGATTTGACCACGCGCCGCCCTTCGCATCGCGAACAGGTGTCGGTCAGCAATTTCTCCAGGCTCTCGCGGGTGCGCTTGCGCGTCATCTGCACGAGGCCCAGCTCGGAAATCTTGAGCGCCGAGGTCCGCGCCTTGTCGCGCTTGAGCGCGGTCGCCAGCGCGTCGCTGACTTTCTTGCGATCGCCCTCGCGCGCCATGTCGATAAAATCGACGATGATGATTCCGCCGATGTTCCGCAGCCGCAGTTGCTTCACCACTTCCTCGACCGCTTCGAGATTGGTCTTGAAGATAGTGTCGTCCTGGCTGCGCTTGCCGACGAAGCGCCCGGTGTTCACGTCGATCGCGGTGAGAGCCTCAGCCTGATCGAAGATGAGGTAGCCGCCCGACTTGAGCCACACCTTGCGGTCGAGCGCGCGCTCGATTTGCGGCTCGATATTGAAGCGATCGAACAACGGCTGCGGCCCGTCATGCAGTGACACGCGCGCGCGCAGCCGCGGCATGTAATTTTGCACAAACTGCACGACCCGGCTGTAAGTCGTCGGGTCGTCGCACCATAGCCGGTCCACGTCGCTCGAAAACATATCGCGCACCACGCGCAGAGCTACATCGAGATCGCTATACAGGATCGACGCCGGCGGCATGCTCTCGTTCTTGCGAAGGATCGAGCTCCACAGCTTGGTCAGAAACGCGACGTCGCGCTGGATCTCTCGACGGCTGACGCCCTCGCACGCGGTGCGCACAATGAACCCGCCCTGCGGCGGCCGAAGTTCGCCGACGTCCTGGCGCAGACGCGCGCGTTCTTCGGCGCTCGCGATTCGCCGCGACACTCCGATGTGATTGCTGGTCGGCGTAAAGACCAGATGGCGTCCCGGCAGCGAGATCGACGACGTCAGCCGCGCGCCCTTGGTGCCCATCGGCTCCTTGGCGATCTGCACGATGATGTCCTGGCCGCGACGTAGTTGCTGCTCGATTGGAAGCCGCGAGCGATTCGGCGCCTGGCTGCGCCCACGGCCTCGACCGCCGCGACGACGCCCACGGGGCGGCTGCGGCTCACTTCCGTCGCCGTTGCCGTTAACGTTGTCGCCAGCTTCTTCAGCGGTACTCGGCTCCGGCTCGGCGAATTCACTTTCGCCGACCGGCTCGGTCTCGACGTCTTCTTCGCCGAGCACTTCCGCGACGTTGTTGAGCGCGGAGACGCCGTCGTGAAAATCGGAGACGTGCAGGAAGCCGGCTTTCTCGAGACCGATATCGACGAACGCCGCCTGCATCCCGGGCAGCACGCGCGTGACCTTGCCCTTATAAATGTTTCCCGCCAGCCCAACCTGGCGATTGCGCTCGAGATAGAATTCAGCGAGCTCATTATCTTCTAGCAGCGCGACTCGCACTTCGAGTGCGGACGCGTTAATTGCGATTTCTCGTTTCACAGATCGACTCTCAATTCCGGCAAATCCGGGACGATTCCCGATACAAAAGTGATGCGCCGGGAGTTGCCGCGCGGGCGTCGCGAGCTATCTAAAAAGTACCCGCATCCGGTGGGACATCGTTTTACCCTTTGCGTCGACAACTTGTGCAGGATCATACGAGGCATGCCCGACCTCCGCAAGCAAGCGCGATTAGCGAATCAATAACAGGCTTTTAATCCACAGCTATCTTGACATGGTATCATGGGGCCGATACTCGTCATGGGGATGTCTGCTGCAGCCGACATGGTTGCGCCCAGTCTCCCGGGAGCGGGCCTGCTCAACAGCAAGGTCCTTGTTCTCAATCGCTCATATCTGCCGGTCCACGTTACTTCAGTAAAACGCGCGTTTGCGCTGCTTTATCAGGGCGTTGCGAAGGCGGTTGATGAGCAGTATCACACCTTCGACTTCGAGAGTTGGCGCGACTTGTCGATTGAGGTCCAGCACGAGCGGCTGGGGATCGTAAATGGCTTCATCCGCGTGCCGCGCGTGCTGCTGCTGACGGCGTACGAGCGCGTGCCCAAGCGTCACGTGCGATTTTCGCGTTTCAACATCTTCGCCCGCGACGGCAACACCTGCCAGTATTGCCACAAGAAACTCCCGCGCACCGAGTTGAATCTCGACCACGTAATCCCTCGCTCGCGCGGCGGGATGTCGACGTGGGAGAACATTGTCTGCTCGTGCCATCACTGCAATCGCCGCAAGGGTGGGCGCACGCCCGACGAAGCCGGGATGCATCTGTTCCGCCGCCCGCGACGCCCCGAATGGACGCCGTTCTCATCCGAGATGTTCAGCCTGCGGCGTTACCGCGAATGGATGCCGTACCTGTCGCAGGTCGACAGCGCGTACTGGAATACCGAGCTCATACAGGATTAATCGCCTGCGCGGCGAGCGGCCTCGACACCGTCGCGGGGGGTGACCCTGCACCCAGTGAGAAAGTGAAAAACGCAAAGTAGCGCGCCGCGCGCAACTTTGCGCTTCACACTGGGGGCAGGGGTCACCCCTGCCCAAGGAAGTGTGAAACCCACGGCGGGTTTCACATTCAATAAAGTGATTGTCTCGGATCCTAAGCTGGAACCGATCGAAGCCACACGCAATAGCCGACCACGCTAACGAAGCCGACTAAGACAGCGCACATGGATGCGACCGCGGCAATCTCGATCGGGGCGAACGCCCAGATTGCAGCATAGGCTATCCCCGCGAGTACCGTTGCCCAGCCGGTAACCCGCTCAAGGGACTCACCCTTCGCGGATAATCGCGAAGCAGATTTGGGAATCACGTTCCCATAGACCGCCAGCAGAATACCGGTAAGTACCATGGCCCCTCGCGCGGGCGTTTCGGCGCCGACCACCCCAAGCCTCCCGAGATACGCAAGACCGGCCGAGACCGCGATCAGGAGTCCGGCCAATGCCAGGTTGGAAGTGAGCCGACTAGTGGTCATGAAAGTTCCTCCTCCGTGTCTGATGGTACCGGTTCGATTTTATCCACACGTTTCGTTTCGACCTCTGGGCCCAATCCGAACGTATGCGCGAAACCCATGAGCGCCTCTTCGAGCACCGAGAGTCTCAGATGGTAGGTGACAGACTTGCCGGACTTCTCCGCATGCACCAGGCCCGCCTCGCGGAGCGCTGCGAAGTGGGCCGACATCGTCGGCTTCGAAACCGCAAAATGTTGAGATAGCTCCCCGGCCGTCATCGGCTTCTTACGCAGCAGTTGCAGCACCCGCCGCCGCGTCGGATCCGAAAGTGCTTTGAATACTCCTCTCACGAATCGATATTTAGCTAATCATCTAACTATTGTCAACTGGCCCCTTCCTCATTCCACAACTCGCAGTGGATACCAATGCCTCGACCCACGATATGTTGCGTATCCTCTTGACCCTCTGAGGGTACTTTAGTGTAAGCTTTCGCTGACGTGGTGGATGCGGTGGAGGCGGAGAAAGCATGCGTCTTAAAAGCCTTGAACTACTTGGCTTCAAGTCCTTTCTCGATTCAACGACGATAAGTTTTGCCCCCGGGATGACCGCGGTGGTCGGTCCCAACGGATGCGGCAAGTCGAACGTCGTCGACGCGATCCGATGGGTGCTAGGCGAGCAGGCTCCCACCCGCCTTCGCGGCAAGAGCGTCGAGGATCTCATATACGCCGGCAACGAGTCGAATCCTGCGGCCGGGATGGCGGAAGTGTCGCTCGTGCTCGAGGCCGAAGAAGGCAGCGAGCTTCCAGAGCCATACTCCGCGCTCAGCGAAGTGGCGGTGACGCGCCGCGCGTATCGCTCGGGCGAATCGGAATACCTGCTCAACAAGATTCCCTGCCGGCTGAAGGACATCACGGAATTTTTCATGGCCGCGCAGATTCACAGCCGCGGCTACTCGCTGGTCGAGCAAGGCCGAATCGAGGAAATTATCCAGGCCAAGCCGCACGAGTTGCGCACTCTGGTCGAGGAGGCCGCGGGCCTGTCGCTGTTCAAGGGCCGGCGCGAGATGAGCGAGCGCAAACTCGAGCGGGTGAAAGAAAACCTGGCACGCGTCGACGACGTACTCAGCGAAATCGAGCGTCAACTGAGCTTCGCACGCCGTCAGGCGAAAAAAGCCGAGACCTACAAGGTCGTCAAGTCGGAACTCGGCGAGCTCGAACGATATTCGGCGGCGCGTCGGCTGATCGATCAGCGCGAAGAGCTGGCGACCCAGACCCACCGCGACCTGGAGTTGAAAACGGCGCTGGACGCCGCGCGCGCGGGCGCCACGGCGATCCGCGAGCAGGTCGAGGCTGCGGCGTCGGCTGCGCAGTCGGCACGGTCGGAGCTGGGCGGCGCTCAGCGCGAACTCGAGAATCTTCACAGCGGAGCGAATGAGCGCGCGCGCGCTCGCGGATTTTTGCAGCGGCGGCTCGATGCCACGGCTCAGCTCGAAATCGATCTCAGCGCGCGGCTGGTCGAGCTGGAAGCGAAGGCGACGCTCGCGCGCGCAAATCGCGCAGAAGCGGGCGCGACTCTCGCGCGCGAAATCGCAGCCGGCGGCGGCGATGCTGACGCGGCGCTGAAAGAAATCACGCTGAAGCACGACACCGCCAACAACCAACTCAAGCAAGCCGAACGCCGCGGTGAAGAATACAAGGACGACCTATCCGATGTGGTGCGCGAGGCCGCGGTAATTCGCGGCCGGCTGGGCGATCTCGCGGGCGAACGCGCGGATCTCGAAAAGCGCCTCGAAGCGACCACGCTTGAAGGGCCCGCGCTCGTTGCAGAGCTCGAAACCGCGCGCGAATTGATGAGCGCGGCGGAAACCGACCTCGAAGCGTCGCGCGCCGCGGCGGCCGATCTCGAAGGGGCGCGGCGCATCGCTGCCGAGCGCGAGATCGAAGCACGCACCGCGCTCGACCATCTGACGGCGCGCGTCAATTCGATGCGCGGGGTGCTGAGTGCGCACGGCGAGCTGCAACCGAATCGCTCGTCGAACGGCGTCGACCTGCGACTCCGCACGATACTCGAATCGCTCAACGGCGATCGTCCCGCAACCGATCCTTCGATCCTCAAACAGGTCGTGCGCGCGCCGCTTGCGCTCGAACCGGCTCTCAAGGCCGTGCTCGGCGATCAGATGGACGCAGTGATAGTCGAATCGCCGCAGTTCGCGATCCGCGCAATCGAAATTCTCAAAGAGAATCGCGCGGGCCGGATGGACTTCGTGCAGGAGCCCGACGCCGGAGTAGCGACGCATCCGGCAATCGACGCGCCCGGAATCGCGGGACGGTTGGTCGAGATGCTCGAAATCGAATCGCGCTTTTCACCGGTCGCCGAAGCGATGCTCGGTCACGTGATGCTCGCCGATGACCTGCAGTCCGCCTTGGCCGCGTCGAATCTCAACGGTCACGGAACCGTTTTTGTAACCCGCGACGGCGACTTGGTGATGCCCGGCAGAATGATCAGCGGCGGCAGCGTCGAAGATAATCACGCGGCGGTGGACCTTGCCGCGATCGAAGCGGAGACGCGCGAACTGGCTCGCGCGGAAGAAGAGCATCGTTCGCGAGTCGGCCAGTTCGCGTCGGTGCGCGCCGAGCGCGAGCGCGCGGACGCCGAGCTCGAGCAAGGGCGGTCTCGCGCGCGCGAAGCTGAGCGCGCTGCCAACGAAGGCCGCAGCGCACTGGCCCGCGCCGAACAATCGGTCGCACTCGCGGAAGCTCACGGCGGTAATTCGCGTCGCCGACTGAGCGAGCTAGCCGAACTGATGATCAGTTCGAACGCACGGCTGGAAGAGCTGGCGAAGATCGAGCAGGAAGCGCGTGCGCGCCTGGGCGTGATTGCCGGCGAGATCGCGATGCTGCGCACGGCGACAGAAGAGATTGGCGCCGTGATGCTCGAAGTGGCTTCCAAGGTGGAGGCGCGCAAATCTCGCCTCGGCGCGCTCGAAAGCGAACTTGCGCATGCGCGTCGCGAGGCCGACGCGCTCGAAGTGCAGATCGACGAGCATCGCACAACCTTAGAACGCTCGCATGCCGAACGCGCTGAGTTCGAGCGCGAACTCGAAAATCTCTCAGCGCAGGATCTCGCGGCGCGGGTCCGCGAAACCGAACTCGAAGCCGAACTCTCGCGCCTGCGCGCGGATTGCGACGCGTCCGAGCATGAGCTGGAAGCCCGCCGCGCCGGCTACAAGAGCGCGCAGGAGGGGCTGACGGCTCTGGAAGCCGAAGCGACAGAATGCGGCCTCAAGCGCGAACGCGCCCGCGCACTCAGCGAGGAATTGGCGCGCGCTTTTATCGAAAAATTCGGCGCCGAGTTCGACACGATGGCGGCCGAGATAGTTCCCGCACTCGACGGCCGAATCGCGGCCGACGACGACGCGCGAATCGTCGAGCTGCGCGCCAAGATGGAACGAATCGGCGAGGTGAACCTGGCCGCCGACAGCGAAGTCAAGGAACTCGAGGAGCGCGCAGGGGTGCTCGGCACCGAGCGCGCCGACTTGCAGAGCGCGCTCGACGATCTGACCAAAACGATCACGCATCTGAATCGCGAGGCGCGCAAACGCTTCGCCGAGACCTTCGAGGGCGCGGCGAAAAACTTTGCCGAGCTGTTCCCCAAGCTGCTGCGCGGCGGCAAGGGCCGGCTCGAGTTGACCGACGCAGGCGACGTGCTCGAGGCGGGCGTCAACGTTCTCGTTCAGCCGCCCGGCAAGAAGGTCAAGGAGATCGGGCTGCTGTCGGGCGGTGAGAAGGCGCTGTCCGCGATGGCGCTGATCTTCTCGCTCTTCCTGCTCAATCCGAGCCCTTTCTGCGTGATGGACGAGGTCGACGCCCCGCTCGACGAGTTCAGCCTAGCGGCTTTCACCACGCTGATGGCTGAGTTGAAAACGCGCTCGCAGTTTATCGTGATCACGCACAACCAGCGCACGATGCAGCGTGCCGACCAGATTCACGGCGTCACGATGGATCGCCCGGGCGTCTCGCGAATCATCTCGCTCAAAATCCCGCAAGCCGCGTAGGAAAAAAAGAAAGCGGCGCGACGATCGAATAATCCCCGCGCCGTTTTTTTCAGTGAATCGCGCGTAGCCTAAATCAAACTGTAGCCGCTGCCTTTGCGATCGAATCCGATCCCGAGGCTATTTACCTTGATGCCGAACTGCTTGAGCAGCGGCTGGCTGTACGTCACCAGGCCCGTTACCTTGTCGAGCGGTTCGGTCGCGAGGATCAGCGCCGATTGCGCCATCCATTCGACCGGCTCGCCGGTGGGATCGTCGGGTCCCGTGACGAGTTGATGATGCATCGTGCCGGGAGTCGCGACGACTTGCGACGGCGACACACAGGTCACCGAGATTCCGTCGTCGTAAACTTCTTCCGCGAGTCCCTGCGTGAAGCGCTCGAGCGCCGCCTTCTCCGCGCCGTAGCATACGCCGCCGCGAAACACGGTCTCGATCTTGTATGGTCCGCGGCCGGGTCCGATCGCCGCGCCCGACGAGATGTTGACGATCGATCCGGACTTGCGCGGGATCATGTCCTTGAGCACCAGGTGGCTCAACATGAACGGGCCGTGGATGTTAACTGCGAACGAGCGCATCCAGCGCTTCGGCGGGAAATCCTTGACCGGGATGAAATAGGTCAGCGCCGCGTTGTTAACCAGCACGTCGACGGGGCCGTAGAGTTTGTGCGTTTCCTCGACCAGTTTTTCGCAGTCCGCTTCCGACGAGACGTCGCAGGTGACGGCCTCGGCCTCGCCGCCGGCTTTCTTGATTCCGGCGACCGTGGTTTCGAGCGAGCCCCCCAGCAGCGGATGCTCGCCCTCTTTGAGCGTGCGCGCCGAGCACACGACCTTCGCGCCTTCTTTGGCGAACAGTTCCGCGATCGCCTTCCCGATACCGCGGCTAGCGCCGGTTACGATTGCGACTTTGCCCTTGAGCTTGGCCATCTAGAGATCTCCCTTGATGATGGGGTCCGCGTGAATTGAGACTTTTCGTTGCGGCCCTAGTTCCTTATAGCGGGGAACTTAATCGAATGTGAAACCCGCGGTGGGTTTCACGCTTCCTTCGGCAGGGGTGACCCCTGCACCCAGTGAAAAGCAATCGCGAAATGTCGAGGACGACATTTCGCTCTCAAGTTCTGGTCCCGTGTCATTCTAGAGCGAAGCGAAGAATCCCGGAGCCTTCTTCGCTGCTGTTTCGGAACAACATCACTACTGTTATTCTTGGCATCGAAGTTCCCTCACGACTTATTTTTTCGGACGACCTAAGCAGTGACTCCTCTCGATATTGCATTAATTCTCGTCATCGGCGCGGGCGGCGCCGCGGGCCTGGTTTTCATTGGTGTCCTGGTTCAATGGAGCCTGCGCAAAGCGCTGCCGTCGCGTCCGCCGCAAGTTGAATCAGCGCCCGAAGTCGAATCCGCGCCGGAGGTCGAGCTGCCGCCTCCCGAGGTCGCGCCGGAACCGACGCCCGAACTTGCCGAGCCGATTGCGACTCCTGAACCGGAGCCCTATGTCGCGCCGCCGGCGACTGTTCGAGAGCCGGTGCGAATCGGACTCGGGCTGCGCAAGACGCGCGAGAACTTTCTTGCACGTATCAGGGCCGCGCTGACCGGCAGCGCAAAAATCGACGACATATATGAGGGTCTCGAGGAGGCGCTCATCGCCGCCGACGTGGGCGTCGAGGCGAGCATGAAGATTTCAGCTGCCGTCCGCGCGAAGCTGGGCAACGACAATCGCCCCGACGCGATCCGCGACGCGCTCAAGGCCGAAATCGCCGCGATCATGATGTCCGCGGATCGACAGCCCGCCGACTCAGGCGACGCGCCGCTGGTTATCATGCTCGTCGGCGTCAACGGCGTCGGGAAGACGACGACGGTCGCGAAACTTGCGGCGCGGTTGAAAGCCGAGCGTGGCAGCGTGATCGTTGCGGCGGCGGACACGTTTCGCGCGGCCGCGATCGAGCAGCTCGAGGTGTGGTGCGATCGCGCCGGCGCCGACATTATCAAGCAATCCCAAGGCTCCGATCCCGCGGCAGTGGCGTTCGACGCGGTCAAGGCCGCGGTCGCGCGCAAGACGAGTACAGTGCTGATCGATACCGCCGGGCGCCTCCAAACCAAAGTTAATCTGATGGAAGAGCTCAAGAAGATTGCGCGCGTCGTCGCGCGCGAGTTGCCCGGCGCGCCGCATGAGACCTGGCTCGTGCTCGACGCCAACACGGGTCAGAATGCGCTCAGTCAGGCCGCGGTCTTTCGCGACGCGGTACCGCTGACTGGAGTGGTGCTCGCCAAGCTCGACAGCACGGCAAAGGGTGGAGTGGTGGTTGCGGTGGCGGAGCGGCTCAAGATTCCGGTGCGATTCGTGGGACTCGGGGAGGCGCTCGAGGACCTGCGCGAGTTCGACGCGCGCGAGTTTGTTGACGCGCTGTTTGCAACCGACGACGCAGGAGAGCAGAGTGCCAGCGGTTCTTATGCAGCTTGACAGTGTAGTTTATCGAAAATTAAACTAAAGGTAGAAGATTGTCTCTCATGGCCACAGATGTCTTAAAGCAACTAGACGAAAGAATTCAGGCTTCGGTAGCGCGTATCCAGCAATTGCGCAAGGAAAACGAACAACTCGCTCTGAAGCTCGCCGAAATGGAAAAACGCTACGCCGACGCGGCGGGGCAGGTAAAGCAATTGAGCGCCGAGCGTCTGCAGCATGAAAACGAGCGCAACGACGTGCGCATGCGGATCGAAAAAATCCTAACCCGCTTCGACGGGATCGATCTTGGGTAGAAGATGAAGGGCGTCAACGTCCAGATCATGGGACAAAGCCTGACAGTCGCCAGCGATGCGGGCGACGACTGGGTGAAATCCGTGGCTGAGACGGTGGACGAAAAAATCAGGGATATCCGCGCCGGGAGCCAGACTATCAGTTCAGTGAATCTGGCAATCCTGGCTGCGTTAAATTTCGCCGAAGAGCTCGAACACCTGCGCCGGGAGCATCAGGAGCTGGTGGATCGGATCGCGGCGATGAATAAACGGCTGTCCGCGGCTATCGACGGCGAATGAGGATCAATCGTCAAGATGGCGCGCGACATCCGAGAGGTGAGCGATTTCGGACGGGGGCGGGATTTGGAATTGTGGATCTCGAGAGCAGCCTAAACGCGGTGCTTACAAGAATGAGGCCCGTGCGATATTTTTCGACCGCAACCAAGGCTTTCGCGAGGGAACGTTTCGCGGACACAGGCCGGCTGTCAGCCGGTTCGAGAATGACAACGACACGCGCGCGTGACGGCAACGAAACCGCGCAATCGAGCAGTTAAACCCGCTCCCGCCATGGCAACCACTGTGGCGGACGAAAAGAATAATCTTCGCGCGATCATGATCGCATGCCGCGACGCGCTCCCCAGCGAGCGTGCGGTGGCAATGTCGGATATCGTGCAGCGCAACCTGATCGCGAGCGAGTCCTGCCGCGACGCGTCCGCAATCGTCCTCTACGCCGCAATCGGTAACGAAGTTTCTACCGAGCACATATTGTCCGACGCGCTGGCGTCGGAGCGGGCGGTCTTCTATCCGCGGGTCGAAATATCGACCGGGATGATCGTCGCGCGACGGATTCGGAATCGCTCCGAACTCGCGCGCGGCGCATACGGAATCCTGGAGCCGCCCGCATTTGCGGATGCTCTCGACAGGAAAAGTTTCGCGAAAATTCTCGTGTGTGTTCCCGGCGTTGCCTTCGGACCCGAAGGACAGCGACTGGGGCGTGGCGGGGGTCACTATGATCGTTTCATCGGCCAACTTGGCGGCGAAGCGATCACTGTGGGGCTCGCCTACTCATTCCAGCTGCTCGATCGAATCCCCGAGACGGGGCTCGACCGGCGGCTTAACTTCATCGTGACCGAGTCCGGAGTTCATCGTGCCTGCGAAGCGCCACTGCTGGCACGCCGAACGCGGACGAAGGAGGTAAACCCGGGTGGCTCTAATCATGGCAATCCTGGGATTCATAGTTGGTGGCGCGGTCTTTTTCATTTGGGGAATAACGAAACAGCGTAACGACGCCGTTAACCTGGAGGCCGCGCGCGCTCAGGCCGAGGAAATAACCAAAGAGGCTCAAATTCGGAGCCAGCTCGTAGTCAAGGAGGCAGAACTCAAGGCAAAAGACATGGTGGTCGGCGCGAAAGCCGACGCCGAACGCGAGATGCGCGATCGCAGGCGCGAAATTGCCGCGATCGAACAGAAGCTCGAAACACGCGAAGAAACTTTCGAAAAGCGCCAGGAAGCGTTCGAACGGCGCGAGGTCGATCTCAACCGGCGCGATCAAAGTCTCCGCTCGCGCGAGAAAAGTCTAACCGATAAGGAAGAAGTCCTGCAGGCGCATATCGACGAGGCTCGTACCAAGCTCGAAGCCGTCGCCGGCCTGACTCGCGAGGAAGCCAAGCGCTCGCTGATGGACGAGATGATCGGCCAGGCTCGTACCGACGCTGCCAAGCACATTCGAATCGTCGAGGAAGAGGCGCGCGAGGAGGCTGACCGCCGCGCCAAGCGAGTCGTGGCGATCGCGATCGAGCGGCTGGCGGGCGAGTTCGTCGCCGAGCGCACGGTCTCGGTGCTCGCGCTCCCCAACGACGAGATGAAGGGCCGTATCATCGGCCGCGAAGGCCGCAACATCCGCGCGATCGAGGCGGCCACCGGGGTCGACATAATCATCGACGATACTCCGGAGGCGGTCGTAATTTCGTGCCACAACCCGATCCGCCGCGAAATCGCGCGGGTCGCACTCCAACAACTCATCTCGGACGGCCGTATTCATCCCGGACGGATCGAGGAAGTCGTGCGCAAGGCCGAGCAGCAAGTCGAGGAATCGATTCGCGAGGCCGGTCAGCGCGCGATTATCGAGGTCGGGGTGCATGGAATCCATCCCGAACTGGTCAAACTGCTCGGGATGCTCAAGTATCGCTACAGCTATGCGCAGAACGTGCTGATGCATTCGATCGAAGCGGCGTTTATCTGCGGGGCGATGGCGGCCGAGCTTGGGCTCAACGAAAAGCAGGCGCGCCGCGCTGCATTGCTGCACGATATCGGCAAGGCGCTGACCCATGAGGTCGAAGGATCGCACGCGCTGATCGGCGGCGAGATCGCGCGCAAGTACGGCGAGTCGGCAAAGATCGTAAACGCGATCGCGGCGCATCATGAGGAGGTCAAAGCCGAGACGATTCTCGCGCCGCTGGTCGATGCGGCCGACGCGCTGTCTGGCGCGCGTCCGGGGGCTCGGCGCGAGGTGCTCGAGAGCTACGTTAAGCGGCTCGAGGATCTCGAGACAATCGCGAAGTCGTTCAAGGGTGTCGAGAAATGCTTCGCAGTGCAGGCCGGTCGCGAGATGCGGGTGATCGTCGAGCCCACGCAAATCTCGGACGAAGACACCTCGATGCTGGCGCGCGACGTCGCGCGCAAAATCGAGACCGACATGACGTACCCAGGACAGATTCGGGTCACCGTCATCCGCGAGACGCGCGCAACCGAGCTCGCGAAGTAGCAGTCGCAATCCAGTCGAAGGCCCGATCGCTCAAATGCGGTCGGGCCTTCTGTGTCACTACTTCTTCTCTGCTTCTGGCTTCAACAGGTAGCGCTGCCATTCCTGCAGGAACCCAAGGGCTCGCATGTCCGGCATCCGGTCGAGATAAACTTCGCCCTTCAGATGATCCGTCTCATGCTGAATGACGCGGGCATGGAAATCGGACGCGACGATTTCGACCGGCTCGGCATTGCGGCTCAACGCGGTGACGCGTAGCTGCTTGAATCGGGGGACGCGCCCGCGAATGTCAGGCACGCTCAGGCATCCCTCCCATTCTTCGACCATGGTCCGGTCCAGAATCGTCACGACCGGGTTGACGAGGACAGTCAGCGGCACCTCGGGCATGTCGGGGTATCGCGGATGGTCGTGGACTTCGAGCACGGCGAGTTGAATCGGCAGATGTACCTGCGGGGCGGCGAGTCCGACGCCGCTGTACTCGTACATCGTCTCGATCATGTCGTCGATGAGCTGCTGAAATTCTTTGGCTTTGATCCGGTCGGGCGGCACCGGGCTGGATGCGGTCCTTAGCGACGGGAATCCGAGACGTGCAATTTTCAAAATCATCGACCAACCTCACTTAATGATGCAGTTGCGCAAGTGATTGATTGTAGCGATCACCGGCTCTCGCATACATTATATCGGCGCTTGGTAGTCGAAGTGACCGTCGTAGTCGGCTTCGCACTGTTTTGAAATTCTAAGGTGCAGGGGTTACCCCTGCCCAAGGAAGCGTGAAACCCACGGCGGGTTTCACAAATGATGCGTTGTCATGCCTACTCAGGCGCGGACCCGAGGGCCACCGGAGGATAATAAATTCCTTCTGGCTGCCGCACCCACCATGCGCCGGTGGCTTTTTTTTCTTCCGGGGTAGAATAGCGATAGTCGTAGAGCAAAGCCCTCACATAGAGAGGCGGCTTGCGGGGAAACGGATTGCTCCCGAGCAGCGCAGTCACCTCCGGAGTATTTTCCAGCAGCCGCTGCATGAATCGCGAGAACCAGGGATTCTCCGAAGCCGTCCCCAGGGCCGCAAACCACATCTGCCAGTCGAGCCGCGGTTGATGCGGAGCGTTCCATCGCGGTCGTCGCATGACGTCGCCCGGTTTGTATTTGAACTCGTATTCGCGCCAGTGAACGCCATCATCCGAACCCTCGACGATAATTTCCGGCAGAGTGGTGGTCATCACCGCAAACAGACCGTAAGTATTGACGAGACGCAGCGGTGCTATTTCACCAGTGACCCACGCACCGAGGGTCGAGATTCGGCTGTTGAGGACCGCATTCAGCTGTACCAGGCCAATGTATACGATCAGCAGCGCGAACGCTCCAACGGCAACCGAAACGATTTTCCGCGGCTTGATCTCGCGGACATAGCGTTGCAGAAATCGGGTCACACTCGTCGGAAGAACTCTGCGCAGCGCGGCGTCGTCGAACAGCACCAGGCACAAGGCCATCGTCAGCAGATTGAAAAATGCGTAGTTGCCGGTGAGGAGGATCACCACTTGCAACAGCAAGATGCCGAAAGCCGCGACGAACCTCAGCCGCCGCGGAAAGAAAATTAAAAACGGCAGTCCGATTTCAATAAAAAGGGTCGCCACCGTTGCCGCGGTGAGGACCGCGCGCGGCAGGTGATGGGCATACCAGGCCAGCGGTGTCGGCAGTGGCTCGGTCTGAAAATAGTAAGAGAGTGCGGAGAGGTTGGCCCAGGTGGGATCGCCGCTCAGAAGCTTGACCGCACCCGAAAGAAACATGAAGCGGAACACCAGCCATCGCAGCAACCATGTGCCCGGCTTGGTCGCCATGCTCAGAAGAAGCGCAAGGAAGCCGCATTCGAGCAGGAGCAGGTCCCACTGAAAGCCCATGAACTCCTGCCCGGCGTAAAACAGCGAGAGATAAAGCAGATACAGAAAAAACAAACTCAGGCGCGGGAAGATATCGAAGATCAGGAGGATCGACAGCGCCGCCCCCGTCCAGCATGCGGCCTGAATCGCGAAATCGCTTTGATCGAGCCAGAACACCATCGGAACCCGCCAGTAGCTTGCTGATCCAAGCTGGCTCCGGACGGCGTCGGCGAATTCGGAGAGCGGCAAGATGCCGTGACTGCCAATCAACCCCAACGCCTGCACGCCAAACGAAACAAAGGCTACGAGATAAACCAGTCCTATCGCCCGCAGAAACAGCCATGAAACCAGCTCGAAGCGCGGCGGCTCATAGTCGCGCCCCCACAGCCACAGGCATGGGCGATAGAGCACGCCACGGTGCGAAGCCACAAACGCGTACATGAGCTCGGCTATCGCGGCAAAACCGGGGACATGCTGATAAAGCGTCAGCCAGAAGCCTTTGCCGCTGGCGTGACTTAAAGTAAGGAAAGCAGCTTCGGCACCGCTCGCGATTTTCCCGTCGGGCGCGATGTATTGAACGGCACGCTGGAACGCGGCCACGGGAATTTCGGGAAATTGTGCAGCGACTTCCTGGTACGGCGCATAGCTTACGCGATCACCGGTGAGTCTTTGCCAGTAGCGCACCCAGTAGATGCAGAACCCGCAATCACCGTCATAGATCAGAAGCGGAGTACGCACCGGATTCGGTGTTTGCATAGCCCCAGATTATGCCTGAAGCGCGAAAGAAGGTCGTGGCGGGGCCGTTCGAGAGTGCGTGAACCTAACCCTATCAAGAAAAATGACGCAAATGATCGCCTGCGCGGCGGGCGGCAGGGGTGACCCCTGCACCCAGTGTGAAGCGCAAAGTTGCGCGCGGCGCGCTACTTTGCTCTCAGGGTCGATGGCTCGGTTGGCGTGCGTAACAGATGTACCGGCGGCTTTCATCCAACCGGGTGCGTGTAGCGCATGATCAACTAACCCCTTCCCTCGAGGGAAGGGGAACAATCGCGCAGAGTGTTTGGGATTAGTTCGTGGCTTGTTGCTGGAGGCCCTGGATCTTCTGGCGGATTATGCTCACGAGCTTGTCGTAGCCGTCGTTGTTCAGGACGCGATTGAACTGGTTGCGGTAGTTGGCGATTACGCTGATCGCGTCAATCGTGATGTCGTAAATCTTCCACTCGTTCCCGTCGTGGCGCATCAGGTAGTTTACCGCAATCGGATCTTTGCGGTCTTGCAACACTACCGTGCTGTAGACCTGGGCGTAGTCAGGACCGTCGTTGGTCTCTTTGACGAATTGAATCATCGAAGATTGGATCTGCTGATTCACCTTCTCGACCGAATACGATTCGATTCGCGACAGGTACGCGTCCTCGATGAAGGTGGTGAACAGCGGAACGAACTCGCTCTGCTGCGCGGGGGTCAAAGTTTTCCAATGATACCCGATCGCCGACTTCGCCATCTCCTGAAAATCGAAGTGGCTTTCGGCAATCCCGCGAAGTTTCTGCTCGCGATCGGGTGGGGAAATCTGCTGGTCCTTGAAGACGACGATTGACTGATCGATTACGGACTTCACCGAGCCCATCGCGTCGTTGGGCGAGGTTGGCGGACTCACCAGGGTTTGCGCGGAAGCAGAAACAGCGAACACAAATAAGATCAGGGCGCCAAGCGCGACTGACCGGAGATTAAGTTTCAATCAACGCCATCCTTTGAAAAAACAAACGAAAGAGATTTCCGGTTTAGAGCGTGGGACCGTTCTTGAAGAGCTTGCGATCGTCCTCGTCACCATCCGACGGGCGTCGCAGGCAACTTTCCGCGAGCCATCGATTCGTCACCGTATCCGATAGCGCGACGCCGCCGCCGTCAACCGCCCACGTCCTGCTGTTGATCGTGGTTTGATTGAATATCCGGCCGCAACTCCTGCAGGTAAAGGCGAGACGCGAGCCGCCTCCCGGAGCGATCGATTCGATAGTGCGGACCTTCCAGTCGTGCGTTCTCCACGGCGGCAGACTTTCCTCGCGCATAACAACTCCTGGTTAGACTTTTCGGCTCGCAGACTTATTCAATTCCGATTCGGCTATGCAGTCCCGTTGCTGGAGCTGCGCTTGGCGGGAGCGCGGCGTTTGCGTTCGCCGCGGTATTTTTGCGCACCAGGCTCCTGCGGACGGAATGGATCGACCTGAATCTTGCGGCCTTCGAGTTCGGTACCGCTGAAATAGACAGCGGCGTTAATCGCGTCTTCGACTTCGACCATTTCCACGAAGCCAAAACCGCGGGATTTGCCGGTGAGCTTGTCGGTTATCACCAACGCGCCGGCGACCCGGCCGATTTTCGAGAAGAGCGCCCGCAGATCATCGCGCGTAACTGACTCAGCGAGATTTCCTACATATACTCTGGGCACCGGCCCTCCTGACTTCGACAGTGCGAAACTTTCCGCTCGACCCCCATAATGGGAGCCCGAGGAACATCAAATATTGAGGAACCGCGGGACTTTGGAGTCGCGCGATCCTGAAAACGACTGAGCGGGCATCGTGTGCCCGCCCAGCCTCAGATCAAAATTACCAGCGGCCGCCGCCTCCGCCGCCGCGATTGTCGCCACCGCCGCGCCGGTTGCCACCGCCACCGCCGCCGCCGAAGCTCGATTCGCGGGGTTTGGCCTCGCTCACCTTGATGTTCCTTCCCTTCAGATCCGTGTCATTCAGGGTCTGGATCGCCTTGGACGCATCTTCCGCATTCGCCATCTCGACGAAGCCGAAGCCCTTCGATTGGCCGGAAAATTTATCCGTGATTACCGCCACGCTTTGAACCTGGCCTGCTTGTGAAAACAGTTCTTCCAGATCGCTGTTGGACACCGAGTAGGCCAGATTGCCTACGTACAATTTGCTGGGCATTTTTGCCCTCCGTAAGTATTTGCCGGGAAGCTCTCGTACAGAAAACCCGGGCTAATTCCCGAGCTTAGAGAAAGGAACAATCCGAGCGTTGGATAATTAGAATACGCTATTCCCAAGACCAAGCAAAGAGGGGTCATAATGTGCTTTCAGGAACAATCTAGTGCCGTCTTGCGCTCGATTCGGCTCCTCTCCGCTTCATCAGTTCGCCCTCGACCACGTATGAATTGAACTCGCCCTTCGAAGGATCCGCCATCATCTGGCCCGACGACACGAGTTCCACCTGGCTCGATGACAATAGCACGATTTTGAAGACTCCCGTGCTCGCGCCGCAGGTGGCCTCCGTATTGATTGGCGCAAAGTTGATAGTCATCGTACCGACGCCGTCGGCGTCGATGTCATAGGTCCCCGACATCCTCGCGTCGCACTCGATTTGGCTGCTGTACGGCGCGATGTACTTGCCGGCGGGAATAACGTCGGTGCGGGTGGCGCTGTTCGAGACCGACCCGCGCAGCAGTCCGTGGCCGTCGAACGTGACCAGACCAATTGATGCGAGATACACGGGGTTCGAGGTCAAATCACCAGGCAGAGTGAACAGCGAACTTCCGCGGGTGCGGAATACGTAAGTCCCGGACAGACTGGAGTCGGAGTACGCGCCGTTACTTTCGGCGTCAAGCGATGCGCACGCGCCAAGAATCGAGAATGCCACGATCGCGAGCGCGATTAACCAGCGGGCTGATGACTTGCTCACGATGGTTCCTCCTGTGTGTGGAACCGGTGCGCTGACAGCCGCGTCTCAGATCTATTTTGCAGTTACTACTTTGTCCCGGATACGGCAAACGACGCGCTAAGCGTTGGTAAAGCCGATAAGCGAAAGCGGGTAAAAAAATAGGCCGGACCGCGGGCACAGTCCGGCCGGTTGCAGTAGTCCGCTTTAGTTCGGTCTATCGGTCCATTAGAGATGGAAGAAGAGGTTGATTCCATCGGGCGCGTCGTAGTAGTCGGGGCCGTACTCCGGCCCAGGAGGATAGTAGGCATAAGGCTCAGGATAGTCGTAGTAGTAGTCGGGTCCTGCGTAATAGTCCGGCCCACCGTAATAGCCGCCCCAACCGTGATGGCCCCAGTCTCCGTGATGGTAGCCACCGCGATAGCCGCCATGACCTTCATGACCACCGCCATAATGGCCCCCGCCATGGCGGGCCGCTTGCGCCGAGGTTAAAGGAAACGCGCAGAGCATCGCGCCAAATGCGAGCGCCGTCGCGATCCTAGCAAATCTCCTGAACATGGACCGCGAGTCCTTGCTGTCTGTAGTCGAAGTTTTCATGTTATCTCCATCGCCGGGTGCGCGAGCTGATCATTAGCTAGCGACTTTCCGTGCATCAGCGCGCACGCGGCCGCGGAACATTGAATCGGCGATCTTCTTCTGGGAGTCCGACAGGCTGTTGTAGAGATCCTCGAAGGCGGGAACGAATTTCTTCATCCCCTCTTCATGAGCCTCGATCACTTCCGAATAGGACTTCACGACGTCAACCGCGGTCATCGACTTCGCGTCAGCAGCCCGCTGTTTCTTAAGGTCCACCATAGCTTGGGCGTTTTCGCGCATCACCTCGGCGAGTTTGTCCCATTGAGGCTTCTGCGCTTCGGTGATGTGGAGCCTGGAATGCAGATCCTTGATGCGCGATTCGACAGCTGCGATTCCATGGTCCTCGGGCGCGTTTGCCGCCATTTCCTGTTTCGCGGAGCTGCTAGTGGCCATGTTATCGCCCGAAGCCGCGAATACGGGAGTCGCAAGAACGATAGCACCGAGAAGAGCCGCCGCTGCCGTAGTGGCGCGTGCGGTTAAACAGTTGGACGAGATCATAATTGGTACCCCTGAAGAATAGTTATGGGTCGACTTCCACTATGTATGTGCAATTTCGGGGCCCGTCCGGGTTCTCCATTAGGACGAAAATTCAAACCAAAATTTGCGGAGAAAATCAGAGGGCAATCGGCTGGAGGTCGAAACGTTGGAACTTTTTACACAACTGCGGTGTCTGCCGCATAGGGAAGAAGGAAATTCAGGCAACGCCGCTTTCAACGACGCGGTCGACGACGCGAGTCAGATCAGCGTTTCTAATTGGGGCGCCAGCGGCGACTAGAATCCGCCGTAACCGTAAGGGCCGTAGTACCGATGCTGCATTTCGCTTCCTACGATGTAGCCCACGGCGCCACCGCCCAGACCGCCAATAAGCGCACCGGCAGCGGGGTTTCCTTCAGCGCCGCCAATCAGCGCTCCGCCGCCGGCGCCGATTGCGGCGCCGGCAACAGTGTCATTTGCGCGAGGGCTGCCAAAGCATCCGGTCATCGTGATGAGCGCGAATGCGCTGGCGAAAGTGATAATCGCGGCTCGCGAGATTCGCGAGGCGCTGGCAATGTTCGCACGTTTGGAATTCATCTTCATACCTCGAAAACGTATTCACTATGAAATACGCACGAGGTGCCTTGCGGTTGCAGGGCTGCTTTATTAACGGAGCGTAATATTCGTGATTTAGATTCTGCTCTGGGTTCAGGCAGAGTGTTCTAGAGAGCTATACTCGCGCTGATCCTACATTCGCTTGTTACGCATCATATTCTAACGGAACTCGGCACTAACTGTTCTTGTAGTCCTTCCAGTCTTTCTCGATAGCTCTGGCCATGGCCTTACTTGCCGTCCGCAGCCAATCCGATTTTTTTCGACTGAGATCCTTCAGGATATCTTTCACACGATGCCTGCTTCCCAGGTGTACGTTGGCAGCTTCAGTGCCCATCGCACGAAGAAGCACTTCTTCGTCGCGCTTTTTCGGGAGGCATGCAATGTCGACCGGATTCGAATCAGGCGAGAGTCGCCGAATTATCCATTTGCCGTTTGTTTTCTGATACGGATCGTGGGCGCGCCTGGCCGATGCGATCGCCCGTTGATAGTAAGGATTGCTATCGCCAGCATGCCCTTCGAGCCAGGCGCATGACGACGGGACCATCGCTTTCGCTTCCCGAGCGATGCAGCCGCCTTCCCACTCGGCGATTGCCACAAAACGTTGCTGTCCGAGGCTCCCCAGCCCGGCTTTCCTCAACACGACCTTGTAGTTTTTAACGCCGTGCGGCAGCGTCCCTTTCAGCACACGCTTGGCATCGCCAGGCATCTGATTGCTCGCCCCCGGGAGTCGATTCAATTTTCCCCAGAAATCTTCGGGAGGGTCGATCGATTCGATCCCGAGTCGTTCCATTATCGTTTGATGTTCGGCGAGTACTATCGGGCATCCTTCGGCCTTCAAAGCGGCCACATAGCCTTCCAGAATAATGTCGCAACCGATTTTAACCTTGGTATTCAGATGACCCAGGTCATTAACTATTTTGAGACTTGCCGCCAAACGCACGAGATCGCTGGTATAAGGCAGCGGGTAAGCGTCATCGAAATCGTCGACTCCCCACGCCATGCGGCCTTCCGCATCGCGCCACGTGCCGTAGCTGTTAACGTGAAGGTCACCGACTGCGATAACCTTTGGAGCATGATTGAGGTCGGCACAGACGTCAGGCCAGAGTTGGGCCCAGCGATAAAATGTGCCGCGAAGAAACAAAAACAAATCGCTTCTCATCTGCTGATGCTTTGATCGCAGATCGGATTCGATAACCTGCGTATGACTACGCATCCAGCGTTCATAGTCGATAGTCGCTTGACGGATATTCATAGTACTTCGGTATCAGAGCTTCTGATCGCGTGCGTCGCCTCTCGAAGTTCTATCCCGCCTTGCGACCAGGACGAGCGGCTCGAGATCTCGCCGGTTCGGGCGCGGCGCATCCTTCCAGAAAGACATCCATGGCATTCATGAAACGCTCTTCAAGAGAATCGGAGCTGTTTTCCCACCATCCGCTAACCCAGTTGCCGGCAATAAGTATGAGCATCCCCTCCATCATTTCCGCGAGATGCAACGGCTTACAATCGGCGCGAATTTCGCCGCGCTTCTGGCCCTCGGCGAAGAGTCGCTCGTATTGCTCGTAAAGTTGAAGCGATCGCTCCCGCAGAATGCCTCTCGCTTCAGTCATCATCCTTGATTGCTTTGCAACCAGCGCATGAAACTCAGGGTCTTCGTCCCATGACGTCGCCCATTGCCGCATCAGGCTGCGAATACGATCGGGCACGCTGCAATCGTGACGTTCGAGTTCGCGTTTCACAGACGCGATTGAGTACTCGAGCATCTCCACCGCAAAGGCCATTATCAGAGCATCCTTGGTGGGAAAGTAGTTGAAGAAGGTGACTTCGCTGATGCGCAGCCGCTTGACGATCTCACGGACGGGGGTCTCGTCGTAACCTCGTTTTCGAAACAGCGCGGCGGCGGTATTCAGAATCGCGCGGCGCTGCTCGGCTTTCTTCTCCTCGCGCAAGCCCATCGCCGGATCAATTACACGTCGAGAGTCACGAAGGGAACCTCGGACTCAGACGCGGCTTTTCCCGACGGCCCGCCGGCGCAGTAATCCTGCTGCGTTGATTTTGGTTAACCATATATATTTAGTGTACTTCACCATTATGCCAAAATCGATGCAACAGCCGGTTGGAGTTTCAGCCGATCAATTCGGACCGACCTTTCGGCCCGAAGCAGGGCGATCGATTCCCGATTCGATGCGCGATCGGGTTGCGGCAACGCTCGATTCGCTGCTCAGGCATCGTCTCCTACCGCCGGCGGTTGCGGTGCTGTCAGCCCTGCTGATGATATCCGCGCTCGCGGGAGGTTGGCAGCTCGACGATTATTTTCAGCGCAGCACCATCCTCGGTTACGGCGATTCCAAACCGATTCAGGTCTTTGTCCAATACATCGACCGCGCGCACAACCTGCGGCAGATGGATTCCGGCACGCTGCCGTGGTGGGCTTCGCTCGACCTGCATCAGGCGTTTCTGCGCTACGCGAGCACGCTTACCATGCTGATCGATTATCGCCTCTGGCCGAACCATCCCGCCCTGATGCACCTGCACAGTCTGCTGTGGCTGTCGGCGGCGGTCCTGGCGGCCGCGTTTCTTTATCGTGAGGTGCTGGGTGCTACCTGGATTGCAGGGCTGGCAGCTCTGATGTACGCGCTGGACGGCGCGCATGCTGTGCCGGCGGCATACCTGGCCAACCGCAACGCCTTGATTGCATGCTGCTTTGGATTCCTGAGCCTGCTGGCGTTCGTTCGCTGGCGAAAACACGGGCAGCCGAGGACTCGCTGGCTGAGCGTGTTGATGCTGGTGCTGTCGCTATCCGCTGGCGAGATGGGCTTGGCTACCGCGGCGTACCTGCTTTCCTACGCGCTGACCGTCGACCGGGACGGGATTCGAGCGAGGCTCGCGCGGCTCTTGCCTCATGGCGGAGTGCTGGGGGCGTGGGCATTGATCTACAAGCTTGGCAATTTCGGTTCGCAGGGATCGGGCTTTTACCTGGACCCGCTTCATAACCCGCTGGGCTTCGCCGTTTCATTTTGCCAGCGGGCTGCCTTCCTGCTGATGGGACAGTGGACGCCGATTCCTGCGGAGATGAGTATGGCCTACGCGCCCGGCACATCGGCGTTCTTCCATATGAGCGTCTTCAGCTTCGCGATCGCTGCGATCGTGGCGGTTCTCTTTATTCCGTTGATCCTGCGCGATCGGGTGGCGCGGTTCTGGGGCCTTGGTGCGCTGCTTTCTTTGATTCCGATTGCCGCCGTTGGTCCGGAGAATCGCGTGTTGGGTTTCGTCGGCTTGGGCTCGATGGCACTCCTCGCTCAACTGACGCAGGTCGTTTTCGCGCGCTCTTCAATCGCGTCGGGACCCCGTGTCTGGAAGGGATTTGCATGGGCTGCAACTTTAATCCTCCTTCTAATTCATTTGATCGCCGCTCCGTTACTCGGGATCGTCCGGATCTCTTACCAGGAAGACGTCAGCTCCAGGATGATGCGCGCGATCGCAAGTGTTCCAAGTGATCCGCGAATCGAATCCCAGGATTTGGTGCTGATTAACCCACCCGACCACATCTACCTCGTCACCGCGATTTGGTCGGTGAAATGGCTGGAGAACCTGCCGATGCCGCGGCACCTGCGCGCGCTCTCTTCGGGAGGTCCGCTGGAGGTCACGCGCGCCGGGCCGCGGTCGCTGCGAGTACGATTTCTCGGCGGATTCTTTCCGACCGCATTCAGTCGTTTTGTGCGCAGTCAAAACGATCGCTTTTCGGCGGG
The DNA here is from genome assembly GCA_963850125.1 of uncultured delta proteobacterium. Lineage (GTDB taxonomy): Bacteria > Desulfobacterota > Binatia > Binatales > Binataceae > Binatus. Next base: position 193,480 of record CAWKKB010000014.1, read on the forward strand.
ACCGCACTTCGAACTGCCAGGTCTCTCGATCGTAGTCGAGGCTCTTGACGCGCAATGTGACCCCGAGCAGGTGCTGTACGAGTTTCCAGTACCGCTCGAAGATCCTTCGCTGCGCTGGATGATTTGGCAGGATGGCGCGTACGTTCCCTGGACTCCACCGTCCGCCGGTCAGACACAGAGGATCTCCGCCGAGCGCGGGATCTGGTGAGATGGCACGCAACTCGCGCGAGTGGACATGTACTCGATCTGGTTGGTGATCCCAGCGGGAGTCGAACCCGCGTTCCCGACGTGAGAGGCCGGTGTCCTAACCACTAGACGATGGGACCGTCATCGCGCGCTCCATGGCCGGCGCGCCTGCAATTCATTTGGCTGAGGAGGCAGGACTCGAACCTGCAATCGCCTGATCCAGAGTCAGGTGCCTTACCAATTTGGCCACTCCTCAGCGCAGCCCTGAAATATAACCAACGGCCATCGCGCGCGCCACCGCGTCGCCGCGCGGCCGTGCAACGCTACCTGATGGAAGTGTGGCGCAGAGTTTCGGCGTGACGATTGACCAGCGCGTCGCATCGCGAGAGCAGGGCAGGGTCGGCCGAGTGGCGTTCGATCATATAGCTCAGCTCGCCGAGATCGTGAACCAGCAGACGCAGGCATCGCTCGTACTCGTCGGGCGCCTGCAAAGCCTTCAGCAGATCGGACACGAGATCTTCGAGTTCGGTTTCCTCGACTTCGAGTGCGATCTCGAGTGCGCGGTCGAGCTTGATTCCTGGCGTTGCGTCGGCATGCGACTTTTCGAGCAGCGCGCGCAGCCGCACGATAGTCGCGTCTTCGAGCGAGATGGGACTGGGCTTGTCGAGCATCGCTTCCTGATCGAGCACGGTCGTAACGAGGTCCAACGCACCGACGTGGCGGGCCTCGTCGCGCGCCATCCCGAACCAGAAATCCTGCAGCGCCCGCTGGCCCGCGAAGATTTTCGCGAAGCGCGCGTACAGCGCCATGCTCTGTTTTTCCAATGCGATGGTCGCATCGAGGACTTCGCGCGTGGTCGGCATCGTGGACCGATGATAGCTTCTGCCTTCCTGCGCGGTAAAGGACGCGCCATCGAGTATTCTCAGAACGACAATTCTGAGCCGGCGGACCCTGCGCGCAAAAGTTCGAGCAGACGCTTCATCGCAATTCGCGACTCGATCGCGAACGGTACGGTCGCGACCAGGTAGATGAACAGCGTCATCGCCATCACCACCATTCGCACGCCGAAAGGGCCGGCCACCATTGAATCGACGCTCACTGAACTCCACCCCAGGAAAATTATTATGCCGATCCAGACCGGAATGACCGGCCATACCAATCGCAGGTTCACAGCCACCATCGTTTCCAAACCGTCGCGCCGGAAATTCCCTTCGATGATCGGCAGAAATGAGCTCTGGTAACCGACCACGCGATGGATTTTGAAGCGGCTCCCCGCGATTTTGCCCTCGAAATATCCGCGCTTTGCGGAAGAGGGCCATCCCCATTTCCGCGGCGGCTCGACGATCTCCTGGAGGACGCGAGCGGCATGGGCAGGGCTCATTGGGGTCGAGAATTCAAATCTGCGAAACGGCAGCCGGAGATATTCGCGCAACCGCCCCGGCTCGAAATCAGTCCCGGCGATCCGTTCAGCTTCAAACATCGCATCGAAAGTAACCGAAGCGTCGCGCTAAGGGGAACCAATCCGAACTGCTACTTCGGCGGCGGCGGGATCACTGGCATCTTGCCGGTGGCTTTGAATTCCGCGATGGCCTTGCGCATTTCGTCATTCTGAGCGGCCAGGATGTTTTGCTCGGCCTGAACTTTCGAGAGCTGCGTCTTGAGTTGCTCGTTTTCAGCTTGAAGCTTGAGCAGTTGGTCGTTGAGCTGCGAAACCTGCTGGGTCTGCTGGTCGATCTGCGTGCGATACCCACTCGAATACAAGTAGAACAGCAGCGCTGCGATAATCGCGACGACCAATCCGCCAATCAGCAATCGTCCCATCAGTGTGCACCGTTCCCTCGGAGTATCGAACCTGCAGAATAGCGGATTGGCTCGCAAAAAAACTGAATTGACTTCGCTGGTCAGCCGTCTCTAGAATGCCGTGGATCAGCGAGAGACGCTTCTTGCCGGGCGCTATTTGCAATACATTGACAATTATGCCCGAGGCCCGGCGCTGACGAACGCTGGTTCGATAAAATTTCGCGCGGCAGGGTTAAAGCAGCCTTCATGATAGAGGTCCAGGAGCTAACCAAATATTTCGGCGCCACCCTTGCCGTAAACCACGTTTCGTTCAAAGTCGAAAAGGGCGAGATCATCGGCTTGCTGGGCCCCAATGGGTCCGGGAAGACGACGATCATGCGGATACTGACGGGATTTTTTCCGGCGACCTCTGGGCGTGCGCTGATCGGCGGCCTCGACGTCGCCGAGCATTCGCTCGAAACCCGCCGGCGCGTCGGCTACCTGCCGGAAAACATGGTGCTGTATCCCGACCTCAGCGTCGATGCGCTGCTCGAGTTCGGCGCGCGCGTGCGTGAGATCGATCCTAAGACGACCCGCGATCGAATCGAATATTCGCTCGACACCTGCGGGCTCAAGGACGTGCGGCGCAAGCTTATCGGCAAGCTGTCCAAAGGATATCGGCAGCGCGTCGGAATCGCGCAGGCAATCCTGAGCGATCCTGAAGTGCTGATTCTCGACGAGCCGACGGTCGGACTCGATCCGCGGCAGGTCGTGGAAATCCGCGAGTTGATACGCTCGCTGGCGGGGCATTCGACCGTGCTGCTGTCGACGCACATTCTGCCCGAGGTCAATATGACCTGCCGGCGCGTTGTGATTATCGATCGCGGACGAATCGTCGCCCAGGACACGCCCGAGCAACTGACCGCAAAACTGCAGGGCACCGACCAGACGCTGATCACGGTGGCGGGTCCGTCGCCGGCGGTGCGCGAGGCGCTGACCGGTGTCAACTTCGTGCAGCGGCTCGAGGACCGGCCGGTCGACGCCGGATCGAACGGGGTGTGCTCGTTTGTGGCGTATTCGAGCGGGCATGGCGAAGAAGTCCGTTCTGCGCTGGCGGCGTGCGTGGTGCAGCACGGATGGAATCTGCTGGAAGTCAAGCCGATGGCGCTCAGCCTTGAAGATCTGTTCATGCGGCTCGTCACTAAAGAAGAGCGGCTTTAGATGCGTTGCGGGCGAAGTTCAATCTGCGTTGAGGTAGTTGATGTCTAACGGTGCAGCCACGCTGGAAGTTGCCGGAGCAGCGACCGAGTCGCGACGCGCGGCGATCCGTGCGGCGGGGACGGGCTTTTCGATCGGCCGGATGCTGGCGGTGACGCGCAAGGAGTTGCGCTCCTACTTTGCATTTCCGCTGGTCTACGTGCTGTCGGGCATATTCCTGGTGTTGGCGGGATACTACGCGTACACCGACCTGGTTTTTTTCGTCACGATCGCATTCGCCCGCGACATCATGCAGAACTACTGGCAGTTGCTGTTCTCAGATATCCGGCTATGCCTGCTGCTGACACTGCCGTTCATCACGATGCGGCTGTTCGCGGAGGAGCGGAAGCTCGGCACGATCGAGTTGCTGTACACCTACCCGTTGCGCGACGGCGAAATCCTTGGCGGCAAGTACCTGGCGTCGGTCGCGATCTTCGTCATGATGCTCGCGCTGACGGTTTTGTACCCGGTCTACATTTACAGTATCCACTGGTTCCCGCTGTTCCCGCTGGTGGCCGGCTATGTGGGCCTGCTGCTAATCGGATGCGCGTTTATCGCGTGCGGCGTGTTCATTTCGTCACTGTGCGAGAGCCAGGTGATGGCGGGGATGGGCACGATTACGCTGCTGCTGTTTTTCTGGATTCTCAACTGGAACGAGGCAGCGTTCACCAATTCGTGGCTTGAATTGCTGCGCGCATTTTCGCTGTTCGACCAGTTCGGCGGCTTCGCCAAAGGCGTGATCGATCTCGATCACGTCACCTACTTTATTTTCTTCATCGTGTTTTTTCTGTTTCTCACCCAGAGATCCATGGAGGCGCGCAAGTGGACGGGCCGGCGCTAAAGGATTCATCAGCGGCCGAGCGCCGTTCTATCTGGTTCAATTACGCGGTGCTGTTTTACACCGTGATCGCGTTCGCCGCCGTGCTGTTTGTCGCCAACGGAATCATTTCTACTTTCAACATCCGATGGGACCTGACCCCGCAAAAGCAATTCTCGCTCTCGGATTTCGACAAGCGCGTACTCGCAGGACTGAATCACAACGTCAAGGTGATGGCGTTCGTGCGCACCGAGGATCCCGCCTACCTGGAACTGGCGGACCTGCTGTTCCAGGCGGCCGCGTTCACCCCGCGCCTGACCTACCAGGTGATCGACGTCAACAAAGCGCCGGGGCTGGCGCGCGAGTACGGGGTGTCGAGTTACGGCGAGGTGATCGTCGAATCGCAGGGGCGGCGGCGCGACTTCGACAACGCCCGTTCCGACGAGCTGATCCCGGCCATCCTGCAGATCTCGACCGATGCCAATAAGCACGTCTATTTCACGATTGGGCACGGCGAGCGCGATCTGTTCAATTCCGATCGCCAACTTGGCTACTCGGAATGGCGCGGGCTACTCGAGCAGAACAACTATCAGATCGACAACGTCTCGCTGTTCGCCAGCGGGGTGCCCGACGACGCCAAGGTGGTCGTATCGCTCGGGCCGCAGAAGGATTTTCTGCCCGAAGAATTGGCGGCGCTCGCCAAGTACCTGGGCCGCGGCGGGCATTACATTGCGATCGTAGATCCGTACGGATCGCCGACACTGGTCGAGTTTCTGAAAAAGTACTACCTCGATTTCGTTCCGCAGGTAGTCGTCGATCCCGCGTATCGGCTGACCGCCGGCGAAATTCTCACGACCCAGATTCCGCTGCGATCGGAAACAAACCCGATGAGCCGCTCGATGAGCGCGCCGGCGGTGTTTTCGCTGGGGCGCGGCGTGATGGTAACGGGAGCGGTCGGCGCGATCGCGCCCGACGATCTGAAGATCGCGGATTCGGACGAGTTCCTGTCCTCGTCGCATGAGAGCTGGGCGTCGGGCGATCCCAATGCGCTCACAACCGGAATCACCGAGTACAAGGCCGGGCGCGACCTCAAGGGACCGATTCCGGTGGCCTCCGAAATTGACTTTGCGCCCGCATCGAATCCGCATATCCCGCTGCAGCAGATGACGCGGCTGGTTGGGATCGGCAGTTCCGCATTCGCTTCGAATCAATTTATCGAGATGTTGGGGAATCGCGATCTGGCGGTGAGCCTGATCAACGAACTGGCGGGTGACGAGATGCTGATCGCGAGCCGCGAACGGCTTAACAAGAGCGAGACCGCCGCCTTCTACATCAGCGATCAGGAAGCGCGCCACATGCTGGTTTTCGGATCGGTGTTCGAACCGGCGATACTGTTCCTGATTGCGATTACGGTGATGGTACGCAGGAGGTTCTTCGCGTGAGCGTACGTCCTGCAATCTTCTATACGATCGCGTTTTTCATCCTGTTGCCGATTTATTTCTGGATTCAACCGAGCGTCAAGCCGGCCAGCGCGCTCGAGGAGAAACAAGAGAGCCTGTTGAAGCTCAACGGTATCGACGCCGTCACCGTTGTGAGTGGAACCGAATCGTTGCGCTTTCAGAAGGACAAGGACGGCAAGTTCTACAACCTCGTCGCGCCGCAGGGAAAGTTCGTGCCGCACGACCTGATGGAGGCGATGGTGTCGCTGCTGACGAGTGCGAAGTCAGTCGAAGTCGTGGCGGAAGATACCAGCGACCTCGCGCAGTTTGGCCTCGACCATCCGAAGTCAGAGGTAACGATCGAATCCACCGGGCAGCAGCCGGTCAAGATAGCGTTCGGCAACGAAAACCCGACGCATACCGCGATCTACGCCCAGATCGAAGGAATCCCGAAAGTGTTTCTGCTGGGCCAGAACATCGAGTACTACCAGTCGTTGATGTTCCAGTGGATAGAGGGCAAGCAGGGCAAGAACGCGTAGCCCTTTCTGCGATCGTTCGGATCATTAGTGCGCGATGCCTTTTTCGTCGAGCAGCTTTTCCAGCGCGTGCAGGAAGTGATCGTAATACTCGCCGTGATCGGAGGTGCCGTCGCGGGCGCGGATTCTATCTGATGCGCGCACTTCGGCGATCAGGCGATCGCGGAATTCGTCCCAGGTGAAATGTCCCGACCTGGAAAGCTGCAGTGCGATTGCGAATGCGCGCGCCTCCCACGGCGCGCTGAAGACGTGGTCGGGATCGAGGCGCGCCGCCTCGATCAACTGGTTCAGCGCAGCATTGCTCATGGGCGCGGCGCCTCGACCTTCGCCACTCCGACCATCGAGTCTCGCGTCACGATTGCGGCGAGCTGGTCCTCACTCATCTTCGCGGTTCCCTTCGGTCGCTGCGGAATGATGATGTAGCGAATTTCGGCGCTCGAATCCCACACGCGGACTTCGACGTCGTTTGGCAGCTCGAGTCCGAAATCCTCGAGCACGCCGCGCGGATCGCTGACCGCTCGCGAGCGATACGCGAAGCTCTTGTACCAGACCGGCGGCAGACCCAGCACCGGCCACGGGTAGCACGAGCATAGCGTGCACACCACCAGATTGTGGACGCGGTCGGTGTTCTCGACGGCCACCAGATGGCCGCCCTCGGGACCCGCGAATCCCAGCTCCGCCACCGCGCTGGTCGCGTCGTTGAGCAGGCGCTTGCGATACTCCTGATCCGTCCATGCTTTCGCGACGATGCGCGCGCCGTTGCGCGGGCCGACGCGAGTCTCGTAGGTGTCGACGATCGCGTCGATCGCGCCCGGATCGATCAGCCCCTTCTCCGTCAGCAGCGCTTCCAGAGCCTTCACGCGCGCGGCCGGTCCGCTGTCGTCAGTATTATGGTGGTCGCCGCTCATCTTTTTAACCGTCTGCCCGTAGGTCGCACTGTCTTGCGCTGCGAAGTTTTAGCCTTCGGCTTCGGCTTCGGCGCGATCGTCTCTAAATAATCTTCCCACAAATCTATGTACAGTCGCTCGCGACCGCTCGCGAATTTTCCCCACAGCTCGCGCGCGCCGAAAGAGACTGAATAACAATGTTGCGGCTTGGTGCCCGCGTGATGCACGTTGGTGTCGGGGAAGACGAACACTCCCCAGTCGCGCTCGATGACGCCAGCTTTGCCGCGCACATAACGCGGCAAGCGCGTGTGTCCCGGAGGATTCAGGTTGCGTGCGCGCACCCGATCGCCTTTCGCATAGCGCGCCCGCGGAGGTCTTTTTGCCGATCTCTCTTTGACGGGGGCAGGGCCCTGAGTCGCGACCCCATTCGCGATCAGACGCGGGTCGACTGCCGCGTCTTGTTTCGCGAGCAGTTCTTCGCGCGTCACGACGCCATGCTCGACGAGCACAGTCTCGGCCGCCGCCACCCATCGTTCGTAATAGCTCGACGCGAGGTAGCGCGCGGGTGGAATCCGCTCGATCGCATGCCGGAACTCATCGAGGTTGACCTGCGCCGCGCGCATCAAAAGATTCGCCAGCGCATACATCCGCCGCTCCCATTCGGCGTGAAAGACGGGTTCATTCTGTTCGCTGATGACGGGCCCGAAACCGTCCATCCCGCCCATGTCATGTACTCCGTTCATCGCTGCGATTATTGTGGAGACGCGCTGATACGAGCAAGCGGCGAAGGTTGGGCATCGTTGCGGGACAACTTCGCTGCGTGGCAATTTGGCTGCTCTTGTTACGTCTAGTGTAGCTCTGATAGGCTCGCGAATAGCCGATGAAATCAAATCCCCAATCTGATCAGCAACCTGTTTGGCCCTTGGATCTTCGAATCTTCGCTGTCGTCGCCGGACTATGGAGCCTGTGCCTCGCGATGAGCGCGATGGTTCCGGTCGCCAACGTGGAGCTGGTCGATCCGGTCGAGACAATTTTCGCCGGCGTGCGATTCGACGGCTACGACGCACGCGTGGTGCTGATTGTGCAGTCGATGATATTCGCCGCGATCGCTATCGGAGTTTTTGCGCGTCGGCGATGGGGACTGCTGTTGGCGCTCTGCTACATGGTTGAAATCGTGATGAGCCATCTGGCGTTCGTGATTGCCTATCTGCCAATCCATTCAGAATTGGACAACGTACGCGCAGTCGCATCGCAAGGTCCGATGATGGTGCTGATTACGCTCTATCTCTGGATGCGCGCATACGATTTGATTTTCGCTTCGCCGCCCTCCGATGCGCGTCCGCACGAATCGTCCGACGCGAGTCATCGAGCGGCTGTTCGCGCGGACTCTCCCTCCGGCGACGTCGCCGCAATGCCCGACTATGTATCTGATTGGTGGCGACGGTAGGAGTCGAACCTACGACACTGCGGATATGAGCCGCATGCTCTGACCAACTGAGCTACGTCGCCACCGGGAATCGTCAAATGTAGCGTGAGCGCGAGAGGCGTGAAAGGCCGCGCGCGGGTTCTTCAGCGCAGCGGGATGCTGCGGGACTTGACCACGCGATGACCGCGCTGGACCTGGTAGAGCACGCCCTCGGTGAACTCGACGCAGGTCAGTTTGCCACCGTACACCAGGCCGGTGTCGATGCCGAGTTTATACGGCAAGTCGATCATCACGCCGCGCATCGGCGTGTGGCCGAAGACCACGGTCGCGTCGATTTTGTGCGGATTGAAGATGAACTCCTGCCGAATCCACAGCATGTCCTCGGGCTGCTGCTCCTCGAGCTGTCGCGTCGGCATGATGCCGGCGTGGACGAACAAGTACGGCGGGCGCAGATAACTGGTGGCGAGCCGGTTCATGAAGCCGAGGTGCGCCTCGGGCAGGCGCTCGAACGCGTTCTCGAGGTCCTCCTCCTGCACGCCGTAGCTGTCGAGCGTCGCGATCCCGCCGTTGAAGAGGAACGACTCGCCGTAATTTCCCGGCAGGCCGAGGTACGACATCATCATGTCCTCGTGATTGCCCTTCAGGAAAACGCATTCGGCGTTGCCGCGTTCGAGGTCCAGTGCGAGCTCGATAACGTCGCGTGCTGACGGGCCGCGATCGACGTAGTCGCCGACGAATACGACGGTGTCGCCCGCGGTCGGTGCGATCGATTTGAGAATCGCGGCGAGTTCATCGGGGCATCCGTGGATGTCGCCGATCGCGAACAATCGTCCTTCGTTTTTCGATTTCTTGTTGGCCGTCATTCGCAGATTGGCCTCAGTCCGCGAGCGCGTTCGAGCTGCCGTTGTGAAGCAAATCAAGCAACGACTTGCGGTCTTCGATTATACGCCGCGCGGCGCTGTAGGGATTCAGCTTGCCCGCGCGAATCTCACTTAGCACGCCCGGCGCGCCACCGTCGGCGACGGCACGAGCGGCGCGCTCCTCGAGTTCCGCGGACAGCACTTCGACGAACTCGCGGGTCCGTCGCTCGGACTCGCGCGCCGCGTCGACATGCTCGCGCAGATACTCGCCATGCTTCGCGATTGCGGCGACTACAGCGTCGACGCCTTTGTCGACCGCGGCCTGCGTCAGCAGCACCGGTGCGCGCCATCCTTCGCCCGAGCGCAGATGCACGCTGAGTTCCAGTTCGGCCTTGACCCGGTCGGCGCCTTCGCGGTCAGCCTTGTTGACGACGAATACGTCCGCGATTTCGTTGAGCCCGGCCTTCATCACCTGCACGCCGTCGCCCGCCTCGGGCACGGTGACGACGACGGTGGTATCGGCCAGGTCCATGATCGAAAGTTCGGTCTGTCCGACGCCGACGGTCTCGATAATGATCACGTCGGAGCCGTACGCGTCGAGCAGCTTGACGATTTCGCGCGCGGCGCGGCTGAGTCCGCCGTGACTCCCGCGCGATGCGAGGCTACGGATATAGACGCCGGCATCTTTGTAATGATCGGTCATGCGAACGCGATCGCCGAGCACCGCGCCGCCGGAAAACGGACTCGACGGATCAATCGCGAGGATGGCGATCTTTTTTCCGAGTGCGCGATACTTGGCGATCAGGCGGTTGACGAGCGTCGATTTTCCGGCGCCCGGCGGCCCGGTGATCCCAACCACCTGCGCGTGACCGGTCTTCGGGTAGATTCGCTCGATGATCGTGCTCGATTCGGGCGCGCGATTCTCGACCATCGTGATGAGCTGGGCCAGCGCACGCATCTCGCCAGCGTCAAAACGCTTGAGCAGAGCGTCCAATCGGGCGGCTTTGGAGGGTGCGGTCGCGGCAGACTCGGCCGGACGATGTCGTGATTCAGCAGGCATAACGAGGTTGTCCAATCATGATAGCGGCTGGCGATCGAATCGCGCAACAAAGCCCGCACGATCGGCAACATCAAAGCCCCGGCCTCGCCAATCTCAACCGAGTTGCTTCACGTAGTAGTGCGCGCGATCCACTTCGACGAAGCCGCACGATGGATAGAGCACACGCGCGCGCTGATTGACGCTCTCAGTACCGACCAAAGCCGTATGCAGACCGCGCGCCTGCATCCGGCGCATTCCCTCGATAGTCACGGCCCGCGCGTATCCTCGTCCGGTGAAGTCAGGTCGACATCCGACCGGCTCGAAATGCCCGATTCCATTCGCAGGTTCCAGCCATCCGATGCAGTAGCTGAGAAATTTGCCGGCGGCGTCTTCGAGCACGACGTCGAGTTCAGGGTCGTACAGCGGCGCTGATCAGAGCCGGCGGTAAGTCTCTACCGTTGCCTTCGACGGACCCCACACCGACCACGCGTCGCGATGCACATCAACGCGCGCCTCGAGATCGGCATCCGTCGCATGCCTCAGGCGTAAGCCGGCATCGAGTTCAGGTTGAGCGATCGGAGCTTCGACGAGGCTTCGGGAATAGAGAACACCGAATCGGTCAGTCCGCGTGTAGCCGTTGCGCTGCAGAATCGAGATGCGCTGTTGATCGCTCTCGAGCGCCTTGGTTGAGATCGTATTCTCGCCAAGCATCGCGTATGCCTTCGGGATCGAGTCTCGACCGAGGCGCCCAAGATTCTGCCGCCGCTCTTCGGCCCACTGCAGAACCTCCTCGGTGAGCGACTCATCTGCCGATGCTTCGGGTCGAACGTCGATATCTACCGTTAGCGGTGGTTCGAAATAGGCATACGCGGCGAGACCGTCGCCATCGAACCAGAGCCTGATATTTTTCTCCGGCTCGAACCCCGGCATCATCCAGACGACATCGCCGGCTTTCATGTAGGTGGATCGAGGCCACCGGGCACCGGTTGCCTTCTGAGCAAACTCGATTAGCCGGTCGAGGTCTGCGCTGCCGGCATATGCACGCGAAGAAAAAGAGGTCATGACAAATCTCCTCACGCGGTTCAAGGACCGCCTTCTCGGGAACACTTCAATGCGATGTGAAGCGGGAGATTGTCTTAGAGAATCATCGTCGTGATGAGAACCCTTGTCGCAAACAAAATATCATCGCGCATCGGCGTCGCACAATCGCGCTCAGTTGTAACCGAGATTGGGTCCGAAGTTCGGCGTGCCGCCGCTCTGAATCGTATTTTTCCAGTCGCTCAATCGGCCACCATCCGCCTTCCAGAAGCTGCCGCATTCGTCCAGAAAGTCCACGACTGTGTCTCGTTCCCCCGCGATCAGCAGATCGTTGGCCAGACTCATATTCGGTCCAAAACCCTTCAGCTGCGGCGAGCCGGGTGTTTTGCCGGACGCGAGCAAGTAGCTCTCCGCCTGCGACATGTTGTTGTCCCGCTTGAGCGCTACCCGTCCCAGGATCAGATTGCCGTGGAAGATGGCGTTGCCGTAATTCCAATTCGTCCGATAGAGGTTGGCATCGGACAACAATTCATTGGCATAGGTTTCCGCCTTGTCGTAGTCGCCGGCATCAAACGCGGCCGCAGCCACCTCGGACAATTTAAAGAACCTTGCTTTTGGATCCGACGGCAGGGACTTCTCGAGGTTCGAGAGGATTTCCTCTTGAGCAGTCGGGGCCTTTTGCGCGCTAGCCGAGCCTTGGGAGATCAAACAACTTAATGCCAGGAACCCGATCAAGATTGTTGGTTTCACAGAGTCACCAATTCTGTTTCCCTTGTGCCTTCAATTCGATCTGATCCGACTTGACGAGTTCGAACATTTGAGGATTCGGCATTTCGAATCTCATATATTCGGAAATCCACAAAATCGACGCGTCCGGCTGGCCAGCGCGAGCGGTCGCAAACGCGAGCATGCCGACGGTCTCCGAGTAGTCCGGGTACAAAATATTGGAGCGCAGCCCGTCGTCTACTGCTTTCTGCCATTGTTGCGACGCGTAGTATGCGCTGGCTCTGCGGCGATACGAAGTCCAGTATTCGCCGCCGGTCTGGAGTGCCTGCGTGTATTTTCCGATCGCTTCCGGCCACTTGCCGGTGTCAGCGAAGTCATCGCCTTCATCCAGCGAAACCCATCCCTTGAGAAACTGCATCGCCGGGTTCTGCTCCGCATAGTACTGGGACGAATCCGCAAGTTGCTGCATTTCCTGGCGCGTACCGCCCCAGCGTGGTCTCAGCGCATACATGATCTGTTCGCGCACCGCGAAGCTGCCGGGCACCATCGATAACCCGTCGCCCTTGGCGCGAGCTAACTCGTCGCCGGTGCCGTCGATCCTGGCGGCTTTGATCCGCAACGCATACGCCGGCCCTAGATTCGGGTGAATCTTGATCGCTTCTTTCGCGTCGCGGACCGCGGCTTGAAGCTCTCGATCCATTGCAGCCTGGGTTTCCGTCGGAACGTCTTCTCCCGGGCCGTTGCCTCTGACGCGCTGGGCGATGGCAACCTCGCAAGTCGCTCTTGCGACGAGAGCCGCATATGAATTCGGAGCGGCGGTCACCCAATCGTTTAGTTTTGCCGCTATCAATGGGTTGCCGGCGTCAAAGGCCCCGAACGCAGCCATCGCGTTCATCTCGAAGTGCGGATCTTTTTCAGCTTTCATTTCGTACGCAGAAAGCTGGGCATCCAGTGCGTCCCATCGACCGGTGCGCAGCATTTCAATGAGATCGACACGGCGGACCGTAACCTTCGGTAATTCCTGCGACAGGCCGTCAACCGGCGCCGTGAGCATTGAGGCCATCGCGATCACGAACACCGCGAGTCGACCCCAGCATGTGTCTGATAACATTTTGATTCCCCCCGGCTTGTTACCTTATCTGTCGGCCGGAGTATGAATCAATTTGTTTTGGGACCGATCAAACGAAGTTGGTAACTCCGACGGTGAATAGATCGCGCGGGCCGGCATTGTGTTCCTTGCTTTTGCGCCTTAGTCTCGACTCAAGAATGAAGCTTCCTGACTTATATACCGACTGGAAGATCGTGGTTGGCCTCGGGCTCGTGATGCTGGGCGCTGCCAACTGGATCATCGGTGTGGAGCGCACCGAGATTTATAGCCGCATGATCGTCGCGCATCAGCAGCCGTCTGCCGCAGCCGCGACCGACTACCGCAGTTTCGACGAGCTTGACGCGGGCGCGGGCGGCGACGTACTCGAGCCGCTCACGGCTGAGCAGCGGCAGGCGTCATACGCGACGGCACGGATGGATTTTTATCACGCGGCGTTCCTAGCGGGACGTGCGATGGTGCTGCTGGGGCTGCTGGTCACCCTGCTTGGCTTCATCAGCGTGATTCAGCAGGATTCGCGCCGTGCGTTTCGCCGCCCCGAGGGCGATGCGCATCTGCCGCGCGGATTCCCCGGCGCGCCGCGCGCCCCTCAATAGAATCGTCACCATGGTAAAGGAGCTGTCCGGGCGCGCTTGCGCGAAGATTAATTTGTTCCTGCGCGTAACCGGGCGGCGCGGCGACGGCTACCACGAACTCGACTCCGTGTTCCTGCCGCTCGCACTTGCCGACGAAATCCGCCTCGAAATCCGCGCCGCCGACGAAGCGATCGTTAGCGTCAACTGCAATCTCCCGGAACTGGCGCGGAGCAAGGACAACCTGGCGGCACGTGCCGCGCGCTCGTTCATGAGCGAATTCGATCTGGTCGCCGACGTTTCGATCGATCTCAAGAAACAGATCCCGGTCGGCGCCGGACTCGGCGGCGGATCGAGCGACGCCGCCACGGTTTTGTGCATGATGGCGGCAGCGGCGCAGCTAACCGACGACGACGCGGCCGGCAGGTTGCGGCGAATCGCGCTGACGCTTGGAGCAGACGTCCCGTTTTTTCTCGATCCGCAGCCCTCTCGAGTGACGGGGATCGGCGAGCGAATCGTGACCATCGAGGGAGTTCCGTCGATTCCGATAGTTGTCGCGGTGCCGCCGTTCGAGGTTTCGACGGCCGCGATCTTTCGCGCGCTCGAGCCCGCGGGATGGAGCGGCGAGGCGCCGGACGAGCATCTCGAAGCGATCATGCGCGGCGAAATCTCGTCGGAGTTGCTGGTAAACGACCTGGCGGGGGTCGCGATTGCGCAGTTTCCCGAGATTCGCCGCCTTAAAGGATTACTTGAAGATTCGGGCGCGCAGGCGGCGCAGATGTCGGGCAGCGGCGGGGCGGTTTTTGGCGTGTTCGATTCGACCGAGGAGGCCGAAAGCGCGGCCACCAGGATTCGCCGGCGCGCGCCGTTCGCTACCGTGATTGCGACCTCGACCCTCGACGGGGAGTCCGACGACGAAGTGGCCTGATATCCACAGATTTGGCGCTGGTGTGCATGCTCGCGCTCGCGGCGGATTGACAGCGAAAAACCGCATCAATAACATCGCAATTCCTGCACGAAGGCTGCTAAAGTCGAAAGTCCGGGCAGGTTCGGCGCGACGCAGGTTGGGCGCGACATTTGATTGCACGGTGCGGTCGCGCGACGGTTCGGTCCGCAAAGATTGGATTGCTTGTTTCGCCGGCTGAGCGCCCGAGTGGTGTTTCGCCGGCTGCTGTTTTAACGATGGTGATAAGGAGAAGCTCGGCCCCCTGAGCCTTTGAATCCAAATGCGCTGGGCGGTCGCCAAGCTGGTAAGGCACCAGGCTTTGGACCTGGCATTCGAAGGTTCGAATCCTTCCCGCCCAGCCAAGCTTAACGGCGATGTGCGACAATTGAGAATCGGATGACGATCGCGACGCGGGGTAAATGAAATGTCGGACAGGGTCAAAGACCAGCTCGAAGTTTTCACCGGGAACTCGAACCCCGCGCTCGCGCGTGAGGTCACGGAGCATCTTGGCGTGAAGATGGGTGAAGCCGAGGTTGGCCGCTTTCCCGACGGCGAAGTGATGATCGAAGTCCGCGAGAACGTCCGCGGCGGCGATTGCTTCATCATCCAATCGATATGCACGCCGCCTAACGAAAACCTGATGGAGCTGATCCTGCTCACCGACGCGCTCAGGCGCGCGTCGGCCGGGCGTATCACGGCGGTGATTCCGTACTTCGGCTACTCGCGGCAGGATCGCAAGGTCGCGCCGCGCGTGCCGATCAGCGCCAAGGTGGTAGCCGACCTGATCACGACGGCGGGCGTCAATCGCGTGCTGACGGTGGATCTACATGCCGGCCAGATTCAGGGCTTTTTCAATATCCCGGTGGACAACCTGTACGCGATGCCGGTCTTGATCACGTACCTGCGCAAACGAATCGACGGGAAGAAAGTCTCGGTCGTATCGCCCGATGCGGGCGGCGTCGAACGTGCGCGCGCCTACGCTCGCCGGCTCAATGCGAACCTCGCAATCATCGATAAGCGGCGGCGTCGTGCCAGCGAAGTCGCCGAGATGCAACTGGTCGGCGAAGTGAAAGACTCGATCGCGCTGCTGGTCGACGACATGATCGACACCGCCGGCACAATCACGGAGGCGGCCAAGGTCGTCGCCAACGCCGGCGCGACCGAAGTGATCGCCGTCGCGACCCATCCGATACTGTCGGATCCGGCGTGCGAGCGCCTGAACAAATCGAACATCACGGAAATTGTTACGACCAACACGATTCCGCTGCGCGCAAAGGCACAGGCCGAACTGTCGAAATTAAAAACCTTGTCGGTCGCGAGCCTGCTGGCGGAAGCGATGAAGCGAATTCACAATTCGGAGTCGGTGAGCTCGCTCTTTGCCTGAGCGCGCGAACCATCAAGCGAGGAAACAATGGAGACCGGTGAATTATCCTGCGAGAAACGTGCGACCCGACCCAAGGGTCAGAACCGGGCGCTGCGCCGCAACGGCCGCGTGCCCGCGATACTGTACGGACCGACCACCGCGCCGATCGCGCTGGCGATCGATCGCCTCGAGCTGAAGGCCAGGATTTCCGCGGCCGCGCACACGCGCATCATCAAGCTCAAGTCGAACACCGCGGAGATCGACGGCCGGCATATCATTTTCAAGGACCTGCAGCGGGCGCCGGTGTCGGGAGAAATCCTGCACGCGGATCTCTACGAGGTCGATCTCAATCGGCCGATTCGGGTCGAAGTGCCGCTGAAGTTCGTCGGCAAGGCCAAGGGTGTCGCGAATGGCGGAATCCTGGCGCCGCTCGAGCGCACCGCGACGGTGGAATGCCTGCCGCTGGAAATCCCTGACTCGATCGAGGTTGACGTCACCGACGTCGACATCCACAACGTCATCCACGTCTCAGCGGTGAAGTTCCCGGACAAGGTGAAGCCGATTTTCGATACCGATTACCCGGTCGTGACCGTGCTGCCGCCGACCGTCGCGGAAGTCGCCGTCGTTGCGGCGCCGGAAGCGGTCGAAGGCGCTGCGGTCGAAGGTGCTGCGCCGGCAGAAGGGGCAGCGGCAGCTCCCGCAGAGGGAGCAGCAGCGGCCAAAGAAGGCGGGGACAAGGCTGCGGCCAAGAAGCCAGAGGCGGCAGAGAAAAAGAAGTAGTATTTTCAGCATCTCGCTCGCGCGCGTTGTTGAGCAATCTTCGACGCGCGCGAGCATTATTGATGTGAGGGGAACGGGCGCGTGGCGCATGCCGCAAAGCCCGGTGCAGGGGGAGGGGCCGCTATGAGTTTCGTCCATCTTCACGTCCACACGCAGTACAGCCTCCTCGACGGCGCCAACAAAATCGGGCCGCTGATCGATCACGCCAAGGCGTCCGGGATGGAAGCGATCGCGATGACCGACCATGGCAACATGTTCGGCGCGGTCGAGTTCTATCAGAAGGCGAAGGCCGCGGGCGTCAAGCCGATCATCGGATGCGAAGTCTATCTCGCGCCGGGGAAGCGCACCGACCGTACACAAGTTCCGCGCAGCGACGACTTCGATGGCGGCGGCAATTTTCACCTGATCGTGCTCGCGCAGAATCGCGACGGTTACCGAAATCTTTGCAGGCTGCTCACGACCGCGTACCAGGACGGCCTCTACTACAAGCCGCGCGTCGACAAGGAAATCCTCGGCGAGTTGTCCGACGGGTTGATCGTGCTGTCGGGATGCTTGTCGGGCGAGATCGCGCGATGGTTGCGTGCGGATCGCATGGACAAGGCGCGCGAGACGGCCGAGTCGTACGCGAAGATGTTTCCGGGCCGCTACTATCTTGAACTCCAGGACAACAAATTGCATTCGCCGTACAACGAAGCGCTCCGCGAAATCGGAAAGCAGGTCGGGTTGCCCCTGGTCGCGACCAATGATTGCCATTACCTGCATCGCGACGACGCCAAGGCGCACGAAGTTTTGCTCTGCATCCAGACCGGCAAGACGATGGCCGATGAAACGCGCTGGCGTTTCGATACCGACGAGCTTTACGTCAAGACGCCCGACGAGATGGCGCGCGCATTCGGCGCCGATTCAGAAGAGGTGCGCAACAGCGTCGAGATCGCGCGGCGAATCGATTTCGAATTCGAGTTCGGCAAGTTTCACTTCCCGGTGTTCAAAGCCGGTCCGGGCGTTGACCTCGATGCCGAGATGGAGACTCGCGCGCGCGACGGGTTGACCGCGCGGCTAACGGAGATTCGCGCGCGTCGCGCCGAGGTCGACGAGTCGCAGTACCAGGAGCGCATCGATCGCGAGATACCTGTTATTCGCGACATGGGCTTCTCGGGCTACATGCTGATTGTCGCCGACTTTATCGGCTATGCGCGCGGGCTTGGGATTCCGGTCGGTCCGGGGCGCGGCTCGGTCGTCGGCAGCCTGGTTTCGTACGCGCTTGGAATCACCGAGGTCGATCCGGTCGAGCATCGGTTGCTGTTCGAGCGATGGCTGAATCCGGGGCGCAAGTCGATGCCGGATATCGACGTGGATTTTTGCTTCGAGCGGCGCGACGAGGTGCTCGAGTACGTACGCAGGAAGTACGGCGACGATCGGGTCGCGCAGATAATCACGTTCGGAACGATCAAGGGCAAGCAGGCGATTCGCGACGTCGGGCGCGTGCTCGGACTGTCGTTCGCCGAGACCGACAAAATCGTCAAGTTGTATCCGGCGCCCAAGCAGGGCCGCGATTTTCCGCTGGCCGACGCGCTCGATATGGAGCCGCGGCTCAAGGCCGAGCGCAAACTGCATCCCGATCTTTTCAACTACGCCTTCAAGCTCGAGGGCCTGCTGCGCCACGCGTCGCGCCATGCAGCGGGCGTCGTGATTTCCGATCAGCCGCTCACCGACCTGGTGCCGCTCTACGTCGACAAGGAACGCGACGAGGCGGCGCTGTCGATCACGCAATATTCGATGAAGGGCGTCGAGGAAATCGGGCTGATCAAGTTCGACTTCCTCGCGCTCAAAAACCTGACGCTGATCACCGACACGCTCACACTGATCAAGGCCGGTGGCAAAGAGGCGCCCGACCTGAACCGCCTGCGACTCGACGATGCCGACACTTACAAGATGCTCTCGCGCGGCGACACGGTGGGAGTGTTCCAGCTCGAGAGCTCGGGGATGCGCCGGTTTATCACCGAGCTCAAGCCGACCTGCTTCGACGACGTGATCGCGGCGGGATCGCTGTTCCGTCCCGGTCCGCTCGATTCAATTCAGGACGGCAAGACGATGGTGCAGCATTACGTCGACCGCAAGCACGGCAGGGAGCCGGTCGAGTACGACCATCCGCTGCTGGAGCCGGTGCTGCGCGAAACCTACGGCGTTATCGTATACCAGGAGCAGGTGATGCGCGCGGCGCAGGCGCTGGCGGGATACTCGCTCGAACAGGCCGACATCCTGCGCTACGCGATGGGCAAGAAGAACAAAGCCGTCATGGAAAAAGAGCGCGCGAGCTTTGTCGACGGCGCGAAAAAAAACGGCGTCAACGCCGCGCTCGCAACCACGATTTTCGAAAAGATCGAAACGTTCGCGTCGTACGGATTCAATCGATCGCACGCCGCCGCGTACGCGCTGACCACCTACACGACCGGGTACCTCAAGGCGCATTATCCGCACGAGTTCATGGCGGCGCTGATGTCGCTCGACATGGACGACGTCGACAAGACCTACAAAAACATCGCAGCGCTGCGCGATATGAAAATCGCGATCCTGCCGCCCGACGTTAATCAGAGCGGCGTCAAATTCGCGGTCACCGATGGCGCGATTCGCTTCGGCCTGGCTGCGATTCGTGGGGTCGGCAGCAAGCCCGGCGAAGCAATCGTCGCGGAACGCAACGCCAAGGGGCCGTTCGAGAGCATGGCGGATTTCTGCATGCGCGTCGGCACGCAGCTTATCAGCCGGCGGGTGCTCGATGCGCTGATCAAGTGCGGCGCCTTCGATTCGGTTAGTTCGGTGCGCGCCGCGCTGATGGCCGAGGCCGAGAACGCGATCAAACTCGCGCAGAAGGCGCAGAGCGACGCCGAGAAAAATCAGATTGGCCTGTTCGGTGGCGCGATCAAAGTGCCCAAACTGGTGGCGCGCGAATCGATTCCCGAATGGGACGCGCGCGAGAAGCTGAAATTCGAAAAAGAAGCGCTCGGGTTTTACATCACGGCTCATCCGCTGGACAAGTACGAACGCGAGCTCGCGCGAATCAGCAAAGTCACGACTGCGGATTTGTCCTCGGCCCCCGACGGCAGCCCGGTACAGATAGCCGGCGTGATCCACGCGGTAAAGCTGAAGAACAACAAGTCGGGCAAGCGTTACGCGACCTTTTCGCTCGAGGATCGCGAGGGCGCGGTCGAGGCGATCGCCTGGTCCGAGACCTATCAGAAGTTCGAGGCGATCATCATGGGCGATGAGCCGGTGGTCGCGCAGGGCAAGCTGGACGTCGACGACGAGCGCGCGCAGATAATCCTCGAGGGCCTGGTTCCGCTCGATTCGGCGCTGCTCGATTCGATCCGCGAGGTAAGAATTACGGCTCCAATGCGACGGCTCGAGAACGGGGGCCTCGATGCGCTGAAGGCGATGCTCGCGCGGTATCGCGGCAAATCGATGACGTACCTGCATCTCGGCCTCGACGACGGCCGCGAAGCAGTGATGCTGCTCGGCGACAGCTATCGCGTCACGCCTACGGAAACCTTCGTCGCCGAGCTGGAGCAGATTTTATCTCCAGGCGCCGTCGAATTGAGATAGAACGATTGAATGCGCTTCCTTGGGCAGGGGTGACCCCTGCGCCAGTGTCCGGAAAAGATGCGTACCGACTATTGCTGGTATCTGATAGGCTGGTGGTTAGATTTTCCTGCGATTGAGGTAATCACCTGGCTAAGTCTTACGACGTTGTTCACGAGAATCACGAGAGCGCTGTCCTGGTTGGGATTGAACTTGGTGCCGAGGCGGGGATTGGCAGCGAAGAATCGCTCGACGAACTGAAATCTTTGACTGAAAGCGCCGGCGCCGACGTTGCCGGAGTCGTCAGGCAGCGGCTGAAGGCGCCTGATCCGCGTACTTTTATCGGCAAGGGCAAAGCCGGCGAGGTGCGCGCGCTGGCGCAATCGAAGGGTGCTTCGCTTGCGATTTTCGACGACGCGCTCAGTCCCGCGCAGGCGCGCAATCTCGAGAATGAACTCAAGATTCGCGTGATTGATCGGAGTCAACTGATTCTCGATATTTTCGCGCAGCGCGCGCATACGCTCGAAGGCAAGCTGCAGGTCGAGATCGCGCAGCTCAGCTATTTGCAGCCGCGCCTGACGCGGCAGTGGTCGCATCTTTCGCGCGTCCGCGGTGGCGGCGCGGGCGGTGGCGGCGTAGGTACTCGAGGACCCGGTGAAACTCAGCTCGAGGTTGACCGGCGGCGGCTCCGCGAGCGACTCACGCGCCTCAAAGTGCGGTTGGGCCAGGTCGAGCGCACGCGCACGATTCAGCGCCGGCGCCGGCTCGAGGTTCCGTTTCCGACGGTCGCGCTCGTCGGCTACACCAACTCGGGCAAGTCCACGCTGATGAACGCGCTGACGGACGCCGGCGTCGAGGTTGCAAATCGGCCTTTCTCGACGCTCGATCCCACGATTCGGCGGCTCAAGCTGCCCGCTGGGATGAACGTGATGCTGGTCGATACGGTGGGATTTATCCATCGCCTGCCCCATATGCTGATAGACGCGTTCAAGGCGACGCTCGAGGAAGTGCGCACTGCGACGATGCTGCTGCATGTCGTCGATGCGAGCTCGCCGCTGGCGGCCGACCGGATGACGATCGTCGACGAAGTGCTGCAGGAAATCGGCGCGGGCGCGGCACCGCGGATCGTCGTGATGAACAAGGCCGACCTGGCAGAACACGGCGCCAATCGAAACGGAGCGCATGATGCGGTCTCGATCTCGGCGCTGAAAGGCGAGGGCCTCGACGATTTGCTCGGGGCGATTGAGCGGCAACTGGGCGGCTCGCGCGAGGAAGTATCAGTCACCTTCCCTGCGCTGCGTGGCGACCTGGTGGCAATGGCGCGAAGGGATGGAGAAGTGCTAAGCGAGGAATATCGCGACGGCCTGGTGTCGATGCGAGCCCGCGTGAGCGCTCCTGTGGCGGGACGCCTGCGCAAGGCCGCAGACGCCGTAAGCTGATCGCGCACGAGCAGACTCAGATGGCAGCGCCTTCACATAGCAGCATCCGCGCGCGTCCGGGCTCGCAGCCTGCGCCGGCTTCATACAGCAAACTGCTGAATCTCCCGAACTTCCTGACGCTATGCAGAATCGGGTCGATTCCCATCTTCCTGATATTTCTGACGCGGCAACGGTACGAGGCTGCCCTGTATGTATTCGCGGCGGCCGCGGTGACCGACGGGCTCGACGGCGCGGTCGCGCGATGGTTCGACTCGCGCACCGAATTGGGAGCGTTTCTCGATCCATTCGCGGACAAATTGATGCTGGTCTCCGCGTTCGTCGTTCTCACAATCGACGGCGAACTGCCCGGCTACCTGCTTAGCGTCGTCATGATTCGCGATATCGTGATCGTCGTCGGCTATCTGATGATTTCGTTTTTCACCGGCGAGCGGGTGCCGGTGCGGCCGAGCTATCTCGGCAAGCTGAGCACGGTGATGCAGCTCGGCTGCGTGATCGGGGTGCTGGCGCGGGCGGGGAACTACTGGCCCGAGGATTTCAACGCGTTGCTGATCGCGACGGTCGCCGTCACCGCCGCGTCATTCGTACATTATATGTACCGCGGATTGGTCTGGCTGCGATCGCGCGAGCCAGAGATGTTCGCGTAGTCCCGCTTAATCGTCGGACGTGTCCTTGTCGTTGGGATTCGCTGCGTGCCTTAGCGCCTTACGAACTCGCTCGCGCAAAGTATCGTCTGCCTCGATTTTGTTCTCGAGCGCCCTGAACTGGTCGACCGTAAGGCCTTGCCTGGACGCGGCCTGCTCGACCGTCAGGTTGTGGTCTTTCTGCATCGACTCGTAGACGCTGATGTATTTGTCGACCTGGCTGGTCGGAACGTCCTTGTCATCGTCGTCGCTCGCGTCGGCGGGCTCTGGCTCGGTCTCCGGCTCAGCCGCAATTCGAACCGCATGCGGCAGGAGCTGAGAACTGACCGGGCGAGAGCCGTCAGTAGATCCGATAGACGACGCCGACGCGAGCGAGGCCGGCAGGATCGCAAATGCTCCAAAGATTATCGCTACTACGGCGTTTGTCGTGCCCGTCCGCCTGGCCGCAAATCGCTCGATGATTTTGTTCACGTCGAATAGCCTCCGCCGAATCCACTAGCTGCAACAACCATCCTTGCATGCCGCGCTCAATTCATAAAGGTTGCCGATTTAACCAGGGTCCACTTGCATCGCGCGCAGCGATGTTTAAATTCATAGCGGTCCCTCAGGCCGCTGATGTGGTGGTTTGCCCGGGATGAAACCAGGACGAGACAGCAATACGGGGAGAGATTTACATGCCAGCCAAAACGGTTGAGCTGCACGAGAGAGCACGAGTCGGAATCGTCAAGGGTGCCATGCTGGTGGCGGAAGCCGCTCGCATCACATTAGGGCCAAAAGGTCGCAACGTCATGATCCAGCGGAGCTTCGGCGCCCCGACCGTGACCAAGGACGGCGTGACCGTGGTCAAGGAGATCGAACTCGAGAATCATTTCGAAAACATGGGTGCGAAGCTGATTCGCGAGGTCGCGCAGAAGACCTCCGACGTAGCCGGCGACGGTACCACCACCGCCACGGTGCTGGCGGGCGCAATTGTGCGCGAGGGGATCAAGCTGCTTGCGGCGGGATTCCCCGCGATGGAGCTGCGGCGCGGAATCGAGGCTGCGGTGGTCAAGGCGGTCGCCACTATCAAGGAGATGTCGCGTCCGGTGAAGGAGCGCGATCGGCTCGAGCAGGTGGCGACGGTCTCGGCTAACGGCGACAAGTCGATCGGCAAAATTGTCGCCGACGCGATGGACAAGGTCGGCAAGGAAGGCGTGATCACGGTCGAAGAGGCGCGCGGGTTGGACACGGTGCTCGACCTGGTGGAAGGGATGCGCTTCGATCGCGGCTACCTGTCGCCGTACTTCGTCACTAATCCCGAGAAGATGACGGTCGACCTCGACGAGCCGCTGATCCTGTTCTACGAGAAGAAGCTGTCGAACTTGCGCGAAATTCTGCCGCTGCTCGAAAGCGTGGTGCAGACTGGCCGCCAGCTCCTGATAATCGCGGAGGACGTCGAGAGCGAGGCGCTGGCCGCGTTGGTGGTCAACAAGTTGCGCGGCACGATCAAAGTCGCGGCGGTAAAGGCGCCGGGCTTCGGCGATCGGCGCAAGGAAATGCTGCAGGATATGGCGATCCTGACCGGGGGCACTCTGATCGCCGAAGAACTCGGTACCAAGATCGAGAATGTCGACATCGCCTCACTGGGCAACGCCAGGAAAGTGCTGATCGACAAAGACAACACCACCATAATCGGCGGCACCGGCAAGAAGTCGGAGATCCAGGGGCGAATTGAATTGATCCGCCGGCAGATCGAAGAAACTACTTCCGACTATGATCGCGAGAAGCTGCAGGAGCGGCTGGCCAAGCTCACCGGCGGTGTCGCCGTAATCAAGGTTGGCGCGGCGACCGAGGTCGAGCTGAAAGAAAAAAAGGCGCGCGTCGATGATGCGGTTCACGCGCTACGCGCCGCGGTTGAAGAAGGGATCGTGCCGGGCGGCGGCGTCGCGCTGGTGCGCGCAATCGTGGCAGTCGAGTCGCTCCGGCTTAATGAAGACCGGAAGGCCGGCGCGGGAATCGTTGCGGCTGCGATGTCGGAACCGCTCCGGCAGATCGCGCGCAACGCCGGTCACGAACCGGAAATCGTTCTCAACGCAGTGCTTGAAGGCAAAGCTGATTTCGGTTTCAATGCCGCCACCGAAGATTACGAGGATCTCGTCAAAGCTGGCGTGATCGATCCTGCCAAGGTCGTTCGCTCCGCGCTCGAGAACGCGGCCAGCGCTGCCGCGATGATGCTGACGACCGAGGCGGCAGTCGCTGAGGCTCCGAAAAAACCGTCGCCTAGGCCCGCGATGCCTGGTGGCGGTGGAATGGGCGGCATGGGAGGCATGGGTGGTATGGGAGGTATGGGTGGAATGGGAGGTATGGGTGGAATGGACGACTACGGCGACGACTTCTAGTCGCCGAGGGAACCAAAAAGGCGATGAGTTAGGAACCACGCGTTACGGGAGTCGAATAGTCATTTTCGTGCGCACGCAGTAGTTAGATCTTAACTGTTAAGAATAGCTATTCACGACTCTGCCGAGCACGAGAGGATTGGCAATGCGGCTGAATATCCCGCTGTGAGTGGACGTAAATGAACTCGACATCAACCGTTAACTAGTGAGTCTTAATCACCTCGTCATAACACGCTATCGCGAAGAGCTATACGCAAATAGCCAGTCGGTCAATAGTACTGGCAGTAGCAATTCGCACAATCGAGGCTTGCATAGGGCGAGGAGTTTGTGAGACAAATTGAGAGTCTTATTGCAGGAGCCCGTTAACGACTTAGCAACAGTCCTGCGCATTCCTTAGGAGGAATAAATGGAAGGGTTAATGAGAAAAACTTCGAAACTGGTCGGTCTTGCCGGGGCTGTATTGGCCCTTTCGTTGCTCGCGGGATGTTCCTCGAACGAGCCGGATCCAGCACAGCGCGCCGTCAATGCGGCGAACCAGGCCGACCAGGCGGCAGCTCGCGCTGACGCTGCCGCCCAGAAAGCATCGGCTGCAGCGGCGCAGGCCCAGGCGGCTGCAAGCCGCGTAGAGCAGGCAGCCAGCGATGCGAAGGCGGCTGCGGATCGCGCAGAGGCGATCGCGTCGAAGACGATGACCGAGCATCACCCGATGCATCACCGTCGCCATCACGCGGCAGCAGCGGAGGCGGCTCCGGCTGAGGCTCCGCCAGCGGACAGCGGCGCGGCTCCGGCACCGGCTCCTGCGACTCCGTAATTTCTTTCAGGCTTGATAGTAGCGAGGGCGGTTGCATCGGCAACCGCCCTCGTTTGTCTATTTGCCCACGGCAGCGCTCACTAGTTAGTTAGGGTCCTGTCCCTTGCTGGCTTTGAGTCGGCACCTTCGCAGGTGGTTTAACTCGCGAACGTGACGATTACTTTCAGCGATTCCGGCTTTTGTGCGGTCGCGAACGCTTCGGTGATCTGCGCCAGGGGAAATCGATGCGTCACCAGCTCCCTGGCATTAATCACTCCGCGCTCGACCAGCGACAGTGCCTCGCGCGTTTCGTCCGGCCCACATGAGTAGCTGGGGACCAGCCGGGTCTCATTGAAGTATAAGTCGTGCGGCTTGAAGAGTAGCTCGTCGTCGGGCGGTGTCGCCGTGAACTGGACGACGGTCGCGCCTTTGCCTGCGGCGGCGATGCCCGTCGCGATTGCTTTCGACGTGCCCGGTCCGACGATCACCACGTCCGCCATAGAGCCGTTGGTAATTTCGCGCACCTGCTCGACCAGGTTGTCACCCTCGACCACAATCCCGCGATCCGCTCCGAGTTCGATTGCGCGCTGGGCACGCGAATGAAAAAGGTCGGCGCCGATGATCGTACCGGCGCCGAGATGCCGCGCCAGCTTCACATGCATCATGCCCATGATGCCGAGACCGATAATCAGAATTGACTCTCCCGGCTTCAGGCCGGAGCGCTTGAGCGACTTGACCACGCACGCGGCCGGCTCGATCAACACGCCATCGGCGTCGGCAATCGAGTCGGGGAGTCGCAGCGTATCGCGCTGATTGGCCGCGCTCACCAGAAAGAACTCCGCCATCCCGCCCGGCACGATGTTGGTCGCGCGCCAAGTCGCGCATTGCACGTATTCGCCGCGCCTGCATGCCGCGCATTGGAAGCAAGGCGCATGATGATGCACGAAGACGCGGTCGCCGGCCTTGAATTCGCGCACCGCCGCGCCCGCCTGCTCGACGATTCCCACCGGTTCGTGGCCGAGCACGAGCGGCGCCTTGCGCTTGATGTACCACGGCATGATGTCGCCCGAGCAGATGCCGCACGCACTCGCGCGGACGAGAATATCGCCATCGCCGACCACTGGACGGGCGCTTTCCTCGACGCGGATGTCGCCGAAATCGTAAAGCCTAGCTACCTGCATAAAGTTACCGCCATGTTAGAATCGCATCATGCCACGGCCGAAATGTCCTCCGATAGCTGCCGACATAATCACCGAGATTGGCGACAAAGTCGTTTTGATCGAGCGCAAAAATTTTCCACTGGGATGGGCGATTCCCGGCGGCTTTGTCGACTTTGGCGAGACGGTCGAGCAGGCCGCCGTGCGCGAGGCGCGCGAGGAGATTTCGCTCGAAGTCGAGCTTCGCGCCCTGCTGGGAGTGTATTCGCGGCCTGATCGGGATCCGCGCGGCCAGACGATCACGGTGGTATACGTCGCGCGCGCGTCGGGCACGCCGCGGGGCGCCGACGACGCGAAGAATGCCGCGCTCTGCGATCCGCGCAATCCGCCGACTCCGCTCGCATTCGATCACGCGGAAATACTTGCCGACTACGTGCACTGGCTCGAGACTGGCGAATTTCCCGCTCCGTGGCGCAAGCACTAGGAAACTGCCGACCGAGCTGCTAGCGCTTGAGCTTCGCGACGGCGCGCTCGATGCGATCGAATGCCTCGTTCAGATTCTTCGCGGAAGTGGCGTACGAAAGCCTGACGTGCTCCGGGGCGCCGAAGTCGTTGCCTCCGACCAGCGAGACGTGCGCCTCGTCGAGAAGAAATGCCGCGAGCCCGTCGCCGTCGGTGATTTGCTTGTCCCCGAAGCGGCTGCCGAGCAGCTCCGACACATTCGGAAACGCGTAAAATGCACCTTGTGGAATATTCGGCAGTTTGAAGCCCGGAATTCGCCGCACGCGCTCGACCACCAGCGCGTTGCGCTCGCGAAACGCCTCGAGCATCGGCTTGAGCGCGTCCTGCGGACCGGTGAGTGCCTCGATCGCGGCAGCTTGCGCGATCGAATTTGGATTGCCGCTGTTCTGGCTCTGCAAGCGTCCGGCAGCCGCGATTGCTTCCTGCGGCCCGGCCGCGAATCCGATGCGCCATCCCGTCATCGCATAGGTTTTCGAGAGCGAATTGAACACGATGCCATGCGACTTGAGCCGCGGCTCGAGATGGAACAGATGCGGCGCCAGACCGTCGTAAACGATGTGTTCGTAAACGTCGTCGGACATCGCCCAGATGTCGGTGTCGACCAGAACCCGCGCGATAGCGGTGAGCTGTTCGGGCCCATACACGGCACCGGTTGGATTCGACGGTGAGTTCAGCATGATGCCGCGCGTGCGCGGGGTAATCGCGCGACGCAAAGCCTGCGGCTCGAGCATGAAGCCCGACTTTTCGGAGCACGGCACAAACTTCGGTTCGGCGCCCGAGAGCGAAACCATCGCCGCGAAACTCACCCATGCCGGGGTCGGGATGATTACCTCGTCGCCTTCGTCGAACAGCGCGGCGATCACGTTGGCCTCGGCCTGTTTGCATCCGGCCGACGCGATTATCTCGCCGGGCTCGTAGTCGAGGTTGTTGTCGCGCTTGAGCTTCAGCTTGATCGCATTCTTGAGCGCCGCGGTTCCGCCGACGGGAGTGTATTTCGTCTGTCCTGCGGCGAGCGCCCGGTCGGCTGCCCTTTTGACGTGATCGGGAGTGTCGAAGTCGGGCTCGCCGGCGGCCAGCGAGATGACGTCGATTCCGGCGAGCTTCATTTCAGTTGCGCGCGCATCAGCGGCCAGCGTCGCGGAGGGTTTGATAGCGGCTATCCTGCGATTGAGCTTCAGCATTTCCTGAATCCGAATTCTAAAAGTGATGCGCGCGGCGTTACGCCGCCGCGAACGAACTGAAATTGTATCTTTCCCGGCGTTTGGAAAGAACCGCCTAACCGACTTTGAGCTTTTGTCGCAGCCGCTCGATCACGAGTTCCGGCACCAGCTCGGGCAAGCGCTTGCCGTATCCCGCGACTTCCTTGATCAGGTGCGAGGAACTGAAGAACAACCGCGGATTCGAGAACATAAAAACCGTCTCGACGTTCGGGCTCATCTGCTTGTTCATCTGCGCCATCTGTAGCTCGTAATCGAAATCGGTTACGGCGCGCAGTGAGCGAATCAAAACTTTGGCGCCGATTCGTTCCGCGTAATCGACCGACAGGCCGCTGAACTTGTCGACCCGAGCGCGCGGCTCGAGGTCGCGGATAACCTCGCGGATTATTTCGACGCGCTCGTCGCCGGAGAACAGCGCCGCATCCTTGTGCGGATTGTAGGTGACCGCGACGATCACCTCGTCGAAAATCGCGACGCTGCGCCGGATCACGTCGACGTGGCCGTTGTGGATTGGGTCGAAGCTGCCGGGGTAGACCGCGATCAACGGGGAACGCTCTTTGCCTTTTGTCATTTCCTTAGGCCGTTACTCTGCACTCGGCGCCGCATCGGGTCGCCGGTAAAAGGCGATCCGGTGATCGCCGATGGTTGCAACGAACGCGCGCTCGTGAGCTTCAGGAGCGGACGGCGCCGCGGGCGCGCGTTTCGATTGTTCCACTACCGCCCATCCGCCGGGCGCGACGAGATTGAATTCACCGAGCAGCGCCAGGACCTCGGCACTCATGTCGTCCTTGAACGGCGCATCTACGAAAACCAGGTCGAACGATTCGCGCGAACGTCCGAGCTCGCTTAGTGCGCGATGCACGTCGGACACGATTATGCGGGCGCGATCGGAAAGCTCGAGTTGCGCAAGATTAGCC
Source organism: uncultured delta proteobacterium (assembly GCA_963850125.1). GTDB lineage: Bacteria > Desulfobacterota > Binatia > Binatales > Binataceae > Binatus. Next base: position 222,867 of record CAWKKB010000014.1, read on the forward strand.
CGAATCGCGGCGGCCGCGTCGCGCGAAGAATCCACAAACGTCACGTGCGCGGCGCCGCGCGAGAGCGACTCGATACCAAGCGAGCCGCTGCCGGCGAAAATGTCGAGCACGCGCACCCCGTCGAGATCCATCCGCACTGCGAGGCGCGAAAAAATCGACTCGCGCGCCCGCGCCGAGGTCGGCCGGGTGAGCAAACCGCGCGGCGCTTTCAGCCGTCTGCCGTGAGCGTGTCCCGCAATAATTCGCATCGCCTAAGTATTTTCGAGGCGCCGGTCGATCGAATCAACGAGCGCGTTTCAATCCGAACGGCTAAAGCCTCTTGCCTCGAACTCGCGGAGGATAGATAACCCGTTCTGCCGGGACCCCGCAAGTTCGCGAGCGGCTTGAGAGGTCGAGCTTGCGCCTCTGGCGGAGTGACGAAATTTTAGCTACCAATCATTAGATTCCGCGAACTCAAAAACTTCGCCGCTGAAGGCCCTGTAATACTTCTGCCATGCCCGAGAACGATCAACCCATGTTTTCCGACGCGGCGCTCGACGAGTACCGCCAGCTCCTCGGCCGCTATCCGACCCGGCAGGCCGCGCTATTGCCGACGCTGTGGATCGCGCAGCGCGAGTTCGGATGGCTCAGCGACGCGACTCAGGATTACGTCGCGCGTCTGATGGAACTGCCGCCCGCGCACGTGCGCGCGGTGGTCTCCTTCTACACGATGTTCCATCGCAAGCCGGTCGGCCGCTACCTGCTCGACGTGTGCACCAATCTCTCGTGCCGGCTGCGCGGCGCCGACAAAATCGTCGACTGCATCCGGCGGAAATTGAAAATCGAGTTGGGCGAGACGACTCCTGACGGCAAGTTCACGCTCGGCTCGGTTGAATGCCTGGCTTCATGCGGGACCGCGCCGATGCTTCAGCTCAATCAGGACGCCTTCATCGAAAATCTCACCGAAGAAAGCACCCTCAAACTTATCGACGAGCTTGCCGCACGTGACAATTGAATTAATCGCCGGCGCGATCAAAGCGATCCTGATGATCGTGCTAGGACTGAACCTGTCGCTGTTCCTGCTCTACTTCGAGCGCAAGGGCAGCGCGCTTATCCAGGACCGAATCGGATCGAATCGCGTCACGATCACCGGCCTCGGCAAGCGCCTGGGGATGCCCAATCTCGGCATCATCAACACCACCATCGCCGACCCGGTAAAAATGTTCACCAAGGAAGATTTCGTGCCAGACGGCGCGGATAAATTCCTGCACACGCTCGCCCCGTTCCTGGCGCTGTTCCCGGTGATGATCACGTTCGTCGTGATCCCGTTCGGCGACACGATTTCGATTGGCGGTCATCGCATCGGGCTCGAGGCCGCCAACCTCAACGCCGGCGCGCTCTACCTGCTCGCGACGATTGGGCTTGGCGTCTATGGCGTCGCGCTTGCCGGATGGTCGTCGAACAATCGATGGGCGCTGCTCGGCGCGATTCGCGCGACGGCGCAAATGATCTCGTACGAGCTCGCGATGGGACTCGCGATCGTGTCGGTCATCATGACCTTCGGCACGCTGAACTTGCAGGAGATCGTGCGCGGGCAGGGCGGAGTGTGGTTCGGATTTTTGCCGCGCTGGGGAATTTTCGTGCAGCCGCTCGCCTTCATTCTGCTGCTCGTCGCGGGTGCCGCTGAGTCCAAGCGCATCCCCTTCGACCTGCCAGAGAGCGAATCGGAGCTGATCCAGGGCTATTTCACCGAATATTCCGGCGGCAAGCAGGCGGTCTTCATGCTCACCGACTTTGCCGAGCAGGCGCTCGTCGCGATGCTGCTGACGACATTTTTTCTCGGTGGATGGCAGGTCCCGTGGCTCCTGCACAACGGATTCCATCTACCCGGCGGTGCATTTCTCCCGGTCCCCGCGCTCGCCGTCTCGATCCTGGGGGTGGTCGCGTTCCTGGTTAAGGTCGTCGCGCTCTGCATTTTCCTCGGCTTGGTCCGATGGACGTTGCCGCGCTTCCGCTACGATCAGTTGATGCGCCTGGGATGGAAGGCGCTGGTGCCGCTCGGATTGCTCAACGTGCTGCTGACCGCATTCGTGGTGGTGGCAACCGGGAGAGTCCAGTGATGCCGCCGTTCCTCTACATATTCCTCGGTGCGTTGGCGATCGTCTCGGCGCTCGGAGTTATCGTGCAGCGCAATCCGATTCACTCGCTGCTCGCACTGATCTCAACCCTTTTGATAATCGCGATTCTGTTTATTGGCGAGAACGCCATCGTCGTCGGCTTCCTGCAAATCATCGTGTATGCCGGCGCGATCATGGTTCTGTTCCTGTTTGTGATTTGGCTCTTGAATCTTCAAGTCGAAAGCGGACCGACCGGCCATCTTGCGCTAAAGGCTTTCGGCTCGCTCGCGGCTGCTTTGCTGGTGACCGAGCTGTTTTTTGTTCTCGCGCCTCCGCATCTACAGGTGAAGTTCACTCGAGAGCCCGAGGGATATGGTTCGCTCGCGAGTCTCGCGAGCAAGCTGTTTACCGACTACCTTGTCGCGTTCGAGGTGACCTCGGTGCTGCTGCTGGCGGCTGTAGTCGGTTCGATAGCGATCGCCCGCCGGCTGCCAGTCGCCGAGGAACAGCCGCGCACCGTGGAGAAGATCGCATCATGATTCCGCTCACCTACATGATGTCGCTAAGCGCGATCATCTTCGCCATTGGCGTCGCAGGCGTAATCATTCGCCGCAACATTCTGGTGATGTTCATGTCGATCGAGCTGATGCTCAATGCCGTGAACCTTGCTTTCATCGCGCTCGGCAGCCGGCTTGGCTCGATGGACGGCCAGGTTATCGTCTTTTTCGTAATGACGGTGGCGGCGGCCGAATCTGCGATCGGCCTCGGCATCATCATCTCGACGTTCCGCAATCGCGAAACCGTCCACGCCGACGACCTGACGCTGATGAGATGGTGACCAATAGTAATGACGGTTGAGTTTCCAGCACTCGCGCTAATCCTGCTGTTCCCGGCGCTCGGCGTCGTGTTCAACCTGTTCTTCGGCGCCAGGTCGGGTCGCGGCGCGGTCAATCTCGTCGGACCGGGCGTGATGTTCCTCGCGTTTGGCGTGGCGATGTGGGCATTTTGGACGTTGCTCGGGATACCCGCCGGCGGCGCTCTTGCCCAGCATCTTTGGGGATGGATCGAGGGCGGTCCGTTTCACGCCGAGCTTGGCCTGCGCCTCGACGCACTATCGTGCGTGATGGTGATGATAGTCACCGGGGTCGGCGCACTAATCCACCTTTACTCAGTCGGGTACATGGCGCATGACGAGGATTTCGCGCGGTTCTTTACCTACATGAACTTGTTCGCGCTCTCGATGTTGATACTCATTCTTGCGGATAACTTACTAATGATGTTCGTAGGGTGGGAGGGCGTCGGGCTATGCTCCTACTTGCTAATCGCCTTCTGGTACACCAATCCCCAATTCGCCTATAACGGACGCAAAGCGTTCGTCGTCAACCGGATTGGCGACGCCGGCTTCCTGCTCGGGATGTTCACGATCATCGGGACGCTCGGCGTGCACGGGATTTGGACGCTCAACTTCGTCGAGCTTCGCAACAATGCTGCCCTGCTCGGCGGAGCGGGCGCGACCGCGGCATGCTTCCTGCTCTTCATTGGCGCGACCGGCAAATCGGCGCAGATTCCGCTCTACGTATGGCTGCCCGACGCGATGGTCGGGCCGACTCCCGTCAGCGCCCTGATCCATGCGGCGACGATGGTCACCGCGGGCGTCTATATGATCGCGCGGCTCGGCTTTATGTTCACGCTGGCGCCCAGCACCCTCGACCTGGTCGCGACTGTCGGTGCGATCACAGCTTTTTTTGCCGCGACCATCGCGATTGTCCAGCCAGACATCAAGAAAGTGCTCGCCTACTCGACTATCAGCCAGCTCGGCTACATGTTTCTCGGCGTGGGGTCGGGCGCGTATGCGTCGGGAATCTTCCACGTCATGACCCACGCGTTCTTCAAAGGCCTGCTGTTCCTATGCGCCGGATCCGTTATGCACGCGCTCTGCGGCGAGCAGGACATGAACAAGATGGGCGGGCTGCGGAAGAAGCTGCCGATCACATTTTTGACTATGTTCATCGCGACGCTTGCCATCTCCGCGGTGCCTCCGTTCTCCGGTTACTTCTCCAAGGATCTGATTCTCGAAGCCGCGTACGAGTCGGGACACATGTCGCTCTGGATCCTCGGCGTGATCACCGCCGGGCTCACGTCGTTCTACATGTTCCGGCTGATCTTCATGACCTTCTTCGGTGACTCGCGCGTCGACTCCGACAAAGAGCATCACATCCACGAGTCGCCGGCCGTAATGACTATTCCACTGATCACACTGGCTATTCTCTCGACCGTCGGCGGATGGGTAAATCTTCCCGAGGGGTGGTTGTGGGGAAATGCATTCGTGCGATTCCTCGCGCCCGTAGTCGGCACCTTCGCGCCGCACCTGGAGGCGAGTTCAATTTCGCTATATCTGCCGCTCGTCGTTTCCATTATCGGGATCGTTCTTGCGTACATACTCTATATTCGCTTGCCGGGCATCCCATTCCTTCTCGCATGGCGCCTGAAGCCCGCATACGACTTGCTACTCAACAAGTACTACATCGACGAAGTATATAACTTGATCGTCACGCGTCCGCTGTTCTGGATATCGGACAACGTACTCAACCGCGCGATCGACAGCTACGCGATCGACGGGGCCGCCGAAGGAGCCGGACTCGCCGTTGAGACCGGGGGGCAGGTGGCGCGTCGTGCCGAGACCGGCAACGTCCAGCATTACGCTTTCGTTTACCTGCTGGGCGCGTTGGGGATCGTCGCTTATTACATGTTTCTGGTGACGGGACGATGAACGGCGGTTTGCTCACAGCCATGATTTTCCTGCCGCTGATTGGCGCGCTCTTCATCCTGATGCAGAGCGAAGAGCGGGCGATTTGGAACTCCGCGTTCATCTTCTCGCTGCTTCCACTCGCGCTCAGCTTCTATGTTCTGTATGAATTCAATCCGCAGAGCGCGGACTACCAGTTCGTCGAGCAATACGACTGGATACCCGCGTTTGGAATTACATACCATATTGGTATCGACGGCATTAGCCTGTTTCTGGTTCTACTGACTACTATCCTGATTACTCTGTCGCTGCTCTATTCCGGCGGCGGCGATATCGAGAAGCGTCCGCGCGAGTTCTGCTTTTTCATGCTCGTGCTGGAAACCGGCCTGCTCGGCACTCTGCTCGCGGTCGATCTGTTCCTGTTCTACATGTTCTGGGAAGTGATGCTGATCCCGATGTACTTCCTGATCGGCATCTGGGGCCACGGCCGCACGATTTACGCCGCTATCAAGTTTGTATTGTTCACGATGGTCGGGTCGCTGCTGATGTTGGTCGGTATCTTGTACCTGGTGTATCAGGCGCACGTGCATTTCAACCGCACCAGCTTCGACTTGCCGCTGCTCTACCAGGTACCGCTGACGGCGACCCAGGGACGCTGGCTGTTCGCGGCGTTCGCACTGGCGTTCGCGGTCAAGGTGCCGATGTGGCCGTTGCATACGTGGCTGCCGGACGCTCACACCAACGCGCCCACCGCGGGCTCGGTGATCCTGGCCGGCGTGATGCTCAAGATGGGCACCTACGGGTTTCTGCGTTTCGCGATTCCGTTGTTTCCCACGGTGGCGGTCGAGGCGATTCCGTTGTTCATGGCGCTCGCAGTGATTGGGATCATTTACGGAGCGTTGGTCGCGATGATGCAACCCGATCTCAAGCGACTGATTGCCTATTCGTCGGTTAGTCACCTGGGTTTCGTGATGCTCGGAATTTTCGCACTGAACCCCCAGGGCATCGACGGCGCGATCTACCAGATGCTCAATCACGGCGTTTCCACCGGCGGATTATTCCTGCTGGTCGGGATGATCTATATGCGGCGGCATACGCGCGAGATTTCCGAGTTCGGCGGGTTGTGGAAGAGCGTGCCGATTTACGCCGCAATCTTTATGGTCGTGATGCTGTCGTCGATCGGTCTCCCCGGGCTCAACGGCTTCGTCGGCGAATTTCTGATCATGGTCGGCGCGTTCATTCGAATCAGGCTGGCCGTCGTTATCGCCGTCGTCGGCGTCATCCTGGAGGCGCTCTACATGCTCTGGACCTATGAGCGCGTGATGTTCGGGCCGATCGTCAAGGCGGTGAACGAAACGATCAGCGACCTGACCGGCCGCGAGATTGCAGTGATGGTGCCGGTGATCGCGCTGATGCTGTTCATGGGACTTTTTCCGCGTCCGCTGATCAGCCGGATCGAGCCGTCGGTGACCGCGATGCTCGCGAGATCGAATTTCGGGGAGACGCGTCTCGAGCCTGAACGACGGCCGAATCGAGTAGCCGCTCTGCCGGCATTAAAACACGAACCCGAAATCGCGGCGGCGGTCCGATGAGTCCGTTTAATCTCGCCGCGATCAACTTCGTCTGGCTGCCAATCCTGCCGATGGTCATCGTGGCCGTGGCTGCGATGGTCGTGCTGCTGGTTGGCGTGCGCGTCGACGACAGCGAGAGCGAAGGACTGGGCCTGCTGACCCTCGCGTCGCTCGCCGTGGCGTTCGTGTTCGCGCTCGGAATCGTAGGACAGTACGGCATCGCCTTTGCCGGCGCGATCTCGATCGACAGCTTTTCGGCATTTTTCGAGCTGGTGATTTTGATCGCCGCGATGTTCACCGTGATGATGTCGCTCGACTACACCGCCGAGAACCGAATCCCGGGCGCCGAATACTACTCGCTGCTGCTGTTCTCCGCGCTCGGCATGATGCTGATGGCGACGGCCGGCGACCTGATAGTGATCTTCCTTGGCCTCGAGACGATGTCGATCACGGTTTACGTGCTGGCGGGAATGATGCGCCGCAATCCCAAATCGAATGAAGCGGCAATAAAGTATTTTCTGCTCGGCGCGTTTTCAACCGGTTTCCTGCTCTACGGAATCGCGCTGGTATACGGCGCGACCGGCACAATCAAGCTAGGCCCGATCCACGAGGCACTTGCTTCCGGCGGGTTGAGCTCGAATCCGTTGTTGCTTCTCGGAATCGGCATGATGGTGATCGGTTTCGGCTTCAAGGTCGCCGCAGTGCCGTTTCACATGTGGACGCCGGACGTTTACGAAGGCGCGCCGACGCCGGTGACCGCGTTCATGGCGGTGGGCGTCAAGCTGGCCGCATTCGCCGCTTTTACCCGCGTTTTCCTGGTCGATTTCGAATCGGTTGGAGTGCACTGGCAGACAGTGCTGTGGGTGGTCTCGGCACTGACGATGACCGTTGGAAATGTGATCGCCGTCGTGCAGACCAATATCAAGCGGATGCTGGCATACTCGGCGATCGCGCACGCCGGTTACCTGTTGCTGGGGATGGCGGCCGGAGTGCAGTCGGGTCCGGCGATTCTTTACTACCTGCTCGGATACGCGTTCACCAATCTCGGTGCATTTGCAGTAGTAATTGCGCTCGAACGGCGCGGCGAAGTAGGTAATCAGATCAGCGACTTTCGCGGACTGGCGGCGCGTGAGCCGCTGCTCGCCGGCGCGATGGCGATCTTCCTGTTATCGCTGGCCGGAGTTCCTCCGATGGCCGGATTCGTTGGCAAGTTCTACATCTTCAGCGAAGCGTTGCACCAGGGATATGCGGGACTGGTAATAATCGCTGTACTCAATAGTGTAGTCGCTACCTATTACTACTTTTATGTATTGGTCGCGATGTATATGCAGGAGGGTGGCCTCGAAGTGGAGCGACTGACTAGTCGTCCCGCGCTGGTCGCGGCAATCGGACTCGCAGCATTGGCTACTATCCTGATCGGGGTTTATCCACAGCCGTACATGGCATCCGCCGCCAACGCATTTCATTCCGCCAGCGGCGCGGAAGGAATCCACACCGCGGCGTTCGATCCGTAATCAGAGTATCGCAGCTACTTGCGGCGCGCTGGTTTCTTCAGCGCCGGTTTCTTCGCGGATTTCGCCCTGGCCTTAGGCTTGACCGACGCTTGAGGCTTCGCGCTGACCGTTTGACTATTGGCAGCGCCGGCGTATGCGTCGGCTTCAATCTCGATCATCATGTCGGGATTCGCGAGCCTCCGAACCTCAACGATCGTCGATGCGGGCGGCGCGTCGGCGAAGAATTCCTTGTGCGCGCGAGCCACGTCCTCGAAACGCGCCATGTCGGTGACGAACATCCGCGTGCGAATCACATGATGCATCGCGAGGCCCGCGCGCTCGAGCGCCGTACGAATATTGACGAGCGCCTGGCGCGCCTGCACGTACATCTGCCCGGCGCCGACGATCACTCCGCGCTCGTCGGTCGCCGTGGTCCCCGAAACCGCGACTAGGTCGCCGGCCCGCACCAGCCGCGAATAGCCGACGATCGGTTCCCACGGCGTGTTGGTCGAGATTCGCGAGATTGCGCTCATCTCAGTCTCCCGCTCTGCGAGCAAAGCCGGTACGCGCGTGACTCTACCCCGGGATGTCGCGGCCCGGGAAGGCTTCTTCGAGTTCTCGCGCTACTGATCGCATCGGCGGGCCGACCAGGCGTCCCGACGGCATCAGCCAGTTGCGAATTCGAAGGAGCGTGAACGCACCCCCCGCCGGACGCTCCGCACTTCGTACCATGTCGAGTTCATGCTCGACGATTTGAGAATTGTGCCGACTAGCGAGCCCGCGGCTCGCGAAAATAATGCGCCTATCTTCCACCACCACTGCCTCCACCTCATCCGCCCCAAAAGACGGCGAAATCATGTTAGAATCATACAGATGCCCGCGAAATAGTCAAAAAATTTCTCGCACGGCGCTTCGCCGATCGCGGCAGCGCGACGGTTGAATGTCAGGCAAAACTCGCGCTTGAAGTTACGTCTCACCTATCGTATTCTTGCCCCGTTTCGAGATCCGCGCGGCTCAACTGAGCACCGAGCAACCAAGGAGAAAGCGATGCGCAAGGTCCTGCTTCTAGCACTAGTTTCGATGTTCTTCGCGACGGCCTGCAATAAAACCGAAGAGACGGCCCCAGCTCCCGACGCTGCCGCATCCGCTGCCGCGCCTGCGGCCATGGCTAGCGATGCCGGCGCCGCGGCGTCCAGCGCCGTGGCCAGCGACGCTGCAAGTCCGGCGGCCAGCCCCGCGGCGCCGTAATCCACTTCGTTTCCTGAGCGGGTTCCTGCGCGCCGTTAGAGCCGTCGGCGCGCGGGAGACTCGCCGACCGTCCCCGGAAAGAACCGGCTGAGTCCGATCACGCGGACGCAAAGGGGGTCTGCGTGTCTGGTGGTCCTCTCGACGCCGACGATTCGACTATTGCTCCTCGTCAGGTTCCTTTTCATCCCGAATGTCACCGGCGGATTCTGAACTGCCAGTTACCGGGGCTTCTGGCGCCGCTTGAGATTCGTCACTGCGAATGATCTCGACTGCGCGATGGGCAGCTTCTCCCGCCAGCTTCTTCAGTTCCTCGGATTTTCGCGCCAGCTCCGCGGTTGCATGCGATAGCTCCGACCTCAGCGCAGCTGTCTTTTTCGAATATTCCGCCTTCAGCTCCGCGATTTTCGCGACCGCCTGCTGACGGGCGGCGTCGCGCTTGCTGGCGTCGCCCAGCGCTGATTTCAGATTTGCGGCGAGCTTGCGTCCCTGGTCGCGCAGCGCCGAAATCTGCGAGGCGAGTTGTGCGCGCGCCTTTTGTGCCTCGGTCTTGACCCGCGCCTCGATCTGTCGCGCCCTGGTTTCGCGCTCGAGCTTGACCCGCAGTCCCTCTGACGGTCTTGCGCAGCTGCGCGAGTTGCCTCAGTGCGGGATCTTTCTTCGCCAGCCTTCCTTCGGTTTGCTGGTTTTTTCCTTGTCGGCATACGTAGCCTCCCTTCGCAACTGTTTGTGGATCTTCAACCTAGGTCCGCTCGGCTGATCGGATCAATGTGGACTCTACTTTCGGTACACTGATGCAGGCGCTGGCCGGTACTGCTACGATGCGTTCGCAATGGCGACTGTCCCCAAGCCGGCACCTTCGTCGGAGCAACTGAAGCCGGGGCTCTCTCTGTTCGATTCGGTGACACTGGTCGCCGGCTCGATGATCGGCTCGGGCATCTTCATCGTGTCGGCCGATATCACGCGCCAGGTCGGCACTCCGGCGGCTTTGCTCGCGGTCTGGCTGGTCGCGGGCGTGATGACTATTGCGGGCGCTCTCGCGTACGGTGAGCTCGCCGCGATGATGCCGGCTGCTGGCGGCCAGTACGTCTATCTGCGCGAGGCTTACGGCGGGATGTGGGCGTTCATGTTCGGCTGGACGCTCCTGCTCGTCATCCAGACCGGTACGATCGCGGCGGTCGCGGTTGCGTTTGCGCGATTCGCCGGCGTCATGTGGCCGGTGTTTGGGTCGAATCTCTGGATCGGGGCCGGCGGCGCAGGACTGTCAGGCGAGCGCCTCGGCGCGATCGGCGTGATCGCTATCCTCACCGCGGCCAATCTGCGCGGCCTCAACATGGGCAAGTGGCTGCAGAACTCCTTCACTACCGCGAAAATTCTCTCGCTATGTTTGATCGTCGCCGTCGGATGCGTGCTGCTGCCGAATCCGGTCGCGCTTCACGCAAACTTCGGCAGCTCGACCGCCTTCTTCGGTACTCCTTCGATGTCGATAGCTGGAGCCGGCATATTCGGCGCCGCGATGGTCGGTGCGCTGTTCTCAGCCGACGCATGGGCGAGCGTGACCTTCGCGGCCGCCGAGGTGCGCAATCCCAAGCGCGATCTCCCGTTGGCGCTCGCCTTCGGGACCGGCGTCGTCATCGCGCTCTACATCCTGACCAACATCGCCTACCTCTGCGAGTTGCCGGCGTCGGGAACCGCGGACGCCGCAACGGTGGTGGGACGCGGAATTGCGCATGCGTCCAGCGACCGGGTCGCCGCGGCGGCAATGGAAGTAGTGTGGGGCAGCGCGGGCGCGAAGCTTACCGCGATCCTCGTGATGATCTCGGGTTTCGGATGCGCCAATGGACTGATCCTCACTGGCGCGCGGGTTATCTACGCGATGTCGCATGACCGCGTATTCTTCGCCTCCGCCGGACGCCTCAACCGCGCGAGCGTGCCCGCCGTCGCACTCGTGATGCAGGGAATCTGGGCGGCGATTCTCACCCTGTCGGGCACTTACTCCGAGCTGCTGGACTACGTGATCTTCGCGCAATTGATGTTCTACGTGCTGACGGTGTCTGCGGTCTTCGTGCTACGCCGCCGGCTCCCGGATGCGCCGCGTCCGTACCGCGCGTGGGGCTATCCAATCGTGCCCGCGCTCTACGTCATCGCGGCGTCGGCGCTCATGATCGATCTCTTGATCCTGAAGCCGCGCTTCACCTGGCCGGGATTGCTGATAGCGCTTAGCGGGGTGCCGATTTATTACTGGACGACCCGCGCCCGATCCGCACGATAGTTACCGGTTGTCGTCTCGCCGGATGTCGGGACTCGAATTGTCGGTGTTCTCTTCAGTCGTCGGAATTGGCGCTCCTGCCTGCTCGCAGTCGGCCTGGCCAAGTTTGCCGCCGCGGAACTCTCCAACGATCGTGGTCAGGATATACTCGCTGCGTTCGGCCGACTGATTACCGGCGAGCTTGAACAATTCGCCCGCGTTTCGCGCCGCTTCAGTCGCGTCGTGGTCGTTCTTCGGCAATCCGTAAATCTGAAATACCTTGCATAGCGATTCGATTCCGTCTTTGCGGTCGCCCTCGGTAATCGGAGCGTTCGAACCTTGTGCCGACGGCTCGGGTTCGCTGGTTACGCGCCCTCCGATGCCGCGCAGCATTCCGCGAAGGAAGAAAAAAATCAGAAACAAGAGAACCCCGACAGCGATTAATCGTCCCGCCCTCTGGCTGGCGGAGAGTTCGCTCCACGGGAGCAGCTCGAATCCGCCCCTGCCCTTTCCGGCTCCGCCGCCCGACGGTGGCGTATGGAAGGTCGGGGTGCGGATTTCAGGCCTGGGCGGCTTGGGCGGCGGCGAGCCTCCGCGAATCTGAGGCGAAACAATCCTCGGCGATCCGGCATCGCTCTTGAGCGGAGTCGCGCAGTATCCGCAGAATGCTGTGCCCTCCGGGTTCTCTCTGCCGCATTGCCCGCACGCAGGCATCAGCTCACCTTGGCCATCCCGCCAAATTTCGCGAAACCGGCGAAGAAATTGATATTAGTTTCCTCAGCCTCGTCTCTCTCCCCGAGTAACACTTTGCCTGCGCGACGAGGCACAAGCTACAGCCGACGACACTGCAGCTATGAAAGCTACAGCCGGGGCGCGCAAAGTCAATATGGCTGACGAGAATTCGCCCCTGGCTATTTGCTACTCGAAGCTATTTCATCGCAACTGCTCTCTGATTAGCTGGGCGCCCAAGGCACTTCTGCAACCATTTCTGTGCCCTCGGGGTTGCCGAAAGATCCAGTTGAATGAGCGGCGCAAGACTCATCACGGACGCCACGTTCAGGTCTGCGATCGTGAATTCCTTGCCCAACAGGTATTCAAATTTATGCAGATGATCGTCGAGCACCTTAAGCGGCGCCTTCAGCTTCTCGATTCCCGCGTCCACCGCCTTTTGATCCCGCTGCTGCTTGGTCTGATTCACGAAAATATCGAGCAGCGGCGTTTCCACCTCGGTCATGCCCCAGAAGCTCCACTGGTAGCAGGCGCCATGATCCTCGACGGAGGACGGCCACAGGGGCGCCTTTCCATATTTTTCCGCGATGTACAGATTTATTGCCATCGATTCCCACAGGAGGGTCCCGTTGTCGTCCAGCGCGGGCATATGCCCGTTCGGATTTATTTTGAGGTACTCCGGTTTTCGGGTCTCGCCGGTAAATCCCACCGGCACGTGCTCATACTTGACGCCGGCCTCTTCCAACGCCCACAGACTGCGGGCTGCCCGCGACATCGACGTTCCATACAGTTTAATCATCGGTTCCTCGATCTTCCGATAGGTTCATGTTGTTGCATGCGCGGCGCGGATGCATTCCAAAACCGTGCGTGTAACAATCGATCGCGATGTCATTACGACACGCCAAACGCGCATTCGCAATTGCCGCGATGCTGCTATTCACGGTCGGAATCGCGCGGCCACAGGAAGGCACGGTTCCGCTTCCCGATTCCTCTTACGGTGACAGTGCCAACAGCTATCATTCGCCGACCGATCTGCCGATGCCGGCGCCGGACGATCTGACCAATCCAGATACGGTGACGATTCCGATTCCAGGCGGCGGCGAAATAACGGTCGATGGTCCCAACGCGCCAAGCGACACGCCCCTGCCCACGCTGCCGGGCTCGCAACGGGGGGAGCAGCAGTTAAATCCGTATTCCCACGACATCGGCCCGCTAGGGCCGTAGTCCGAAAATGCCTCGCCCCACGAGGGGAGGTGTCACAGACACGCGGCCGACGCTAGTCATCGAGCGGCGGGCGAGGGATCGAATTTCCGAGACTCCGCATACGCGGCGCACCAGACAATCGCGCCGCACAAATGTCCCTAACCCTAACCCTCTCCCGACAACGGGCGAGGGAACTTTTAATATGCCGAGTCGAGGATGGTTACCAACTGCTCGAGCGTTACGTCGACGCCCACTGTGTTCGACCGCTTCACTTCTTCGAGGACGGTTCCCGCAATTCGTGAGATCTCCTCGCGCGGCACGCCTACGTCTCGGAGCCGGGTCGGCACTTCGAACTTGCCGATGAACCTCGCCGCCCGATCGGCGCATTCCAGCGCCGACGAACGTGGACTGCGCTCGTCGAAGCGCACGCCGAATCCTTCGGCGATCGGTCCGAATCTGTCCGCCGCAACCTCAGCCATGAAGCGCATCACATGCGGCAGCGTGATGCATGACGTGACGCCGTGCGGGACGTTCCACATCGGCCCAATCTGATGTCCCAGTGCGTGCGAGATCCCGCCGCGCGTGTTCGACACGCCGAAAATCGAGAGCCACGCGGCGAGCTGGCATTGCACGCGATGCTCGAGTTCGTCGTCACCATGCGTTTGCAGCGACGCCAGCAGATGCGCGTTCAGCAATTCGATCGCTTTGGTCGCGAGCGTATCCGTAACCATCTGATGCCGGGTCGAATACGAGCCTTCCACCGCGTGATCGAGCGCGCGCATCCCGGTTGACGCCCACAACCAGGCCGGCGTTTCTGTAGTCAGCGCAGGATCGAGAATCACGGCCCTGGCCTGCAGCCGTGGATCGGCAACTCCGCCTTTCACCTTGGTCGATTCGTCGGTGACGCCGCCCGCTGGCGTGAACTCACCCGCCGACAACGTGGTCGGTATCGCGATATGCAGAATCTCGCCGCCTTTTCCCGACTCTGTAGCGGCTGAGCTGAAATCTATTGTGCGCGAGCCGGCCCGACCGCCCATCAACTGCCACGCAGCGTTCTTCACCGTGTCGATCGGGCTGCCGCCGCCGAAGCTCACCATCGCATCAGCGCCGACGCGACGCGCTTCGGCGACCAGATCGGTAACCGTCTGCGACGGCACATGTTGCGCGGCTCCGGTGAATACTCCTGCCAGCGCGGACCCGGCCGCGCTCTTCACCTTGTCCAGCAGTTTCGAGCGGCCGAGCGTCTGGCCCGTAACGATCAGCGCGCGCTTCGATCCGCGGCGCGACAATTCGCGTCCTAGTGATTCGACTTTGCCGACGCCGAAGACAACGGTCTCGAGCCGCGTGAAATGATATTCGCCAGCGGTCTTGTCCATTTAATTTTCTCCCTTGCTCCGGAGAATCACATTTTGGTGCTTATCGCTACCGAAAACACGAGCAATTAGTTGTCCTGCCGATCGACAAGGCGGAGACTGATGCAGCTACCTTCGATTGTTACTCCCGCATTCGATCGCTTTTTACAAGGACAGGTTGAACTTTGAAACTAGGACACACTGCCGTTGCTCTCGCGGTTCTGGGCTGGTACCTGATGATGCCGCCGCAAACCAGATTCTGGTGGATAGGCGCGCAACGCTCCGACAATGCCGCCCCGCTTAACCAGTGGACGAATCAGCAGTCATTCGACAAGGCCGAAAAGTGCGAGGCCGCCAGGCTGGCTACCCAGGTACAGGCCGGCGCCGTTTGTGTGTCCACCGACGACCCTCGCCTCAAGGGATTTTAAGACTCAAAGAGTCTTCTTCAGGAAGTAGTGGCTATGCCCGTTGGGATGATTCTCCAGGGTCCCATAGACCTTGTAGCCTAGCTTCTCGTACAGCGGCCGCGCCTGGAAGCTGAACGTGTCGAGGTGGGAATTAACGCATCCACGTTGCGCGGCCAGTTGCTCGATCGCAGTCATCAGCTTCGTCGCATAGCCCTTTCCGCGTAGCGACGGGTCGATCCATACGTCCGAAACGTAGAGCCATAGACCCCAGGTGTTGCCGAGCGCGCCGCCAGAGATCTCGCCGTCATCATTTTTAAGAAACAAATTTGCCATCGACCACATCTGCTCTGGCAGGCCTATCGCCGCGTGAGCATGGGTCTGGATTCCGCGATTGATGAGCTCCATGACGTCGTTGGAAGCATACGGCTGCATCACGATGTTCGCGCGATCGGAGCCGCCAGCGTCGATTCCCAACAGCGGTTGCTTCGCCATGAAGTATCGGTCGTGGCCCTTTACCGGATGATCTTTGAGATCGGCAAATGCGCGATAATCCAACTTTTCGTATAGCGGTCGAGCTTCATAGCTCGCGGTCTGCAGGAATGCCGCGATGCATCCCTTTGCGATTGCGTATCGCTCGGCCGCAGCCATCAGCTCCGTTGCATAGCCACGCCCGCGCCACATTTTGTCGACCCATAGCGATCTGATGTGCAACCAGCCGCCCACGATATTCCCGAGGACGCCCCCGCAGACGTTGTTACCGGCGTCCTTGACGAGAAATATCACCGGATAGAACTCGGTGATGCTGGTTGCCGCCGTATTGTAGTTGCGCAACCCTCGTTGGATCGTTTCGATCCACGCCTTCGGCGCATCCAGCTCAGCGATGATGCTTGGAGCGCTCATCGGACTCGGCGCGCGAACACGCTCATGGATTGATTATCACAAGCGTGCCTTTAGGGAGCAGGCGCTTCAGCTCTTCGACGTCTTCGTCGTCCACCGAGATGCATCCCGTGGTCCAGTTGATGTCGCCACGGTTGAGCTCCGGTTCGTCGGTGCCGTGGATTCCGATTTTGCCGCCGACTCCGACCGGATGACCGTCTGATCTGGGCACCTCGCCTTCGTCGCGCATTTGTTCGTAGCGATGGCGGTCGATATCGTTGGGATAGTTCAACGTGAGGAACCAATCCCAGCGGGCGCTCGGATGCTTCTCGATGATCGCGTAGACGCCTTCGGGAGTGCGCCGATCGCCTTCCCACAGTTTCGTGCCGGGCTCGAAGCTGCGTCCGAACACGGCATGGTAAGACTTAAACAGCCGGCTTTTGTAATAGACGATCAACTGATGGCGCTTTTTGAAAATCGTCACCGACCAATTGAGCGGATCGTCGAAGGCGATGGCGCGCGTCTTGTCGAACAAGAGTTGACCCGGCGTCGGCACGCGATCGGTCCGCACCCCGTCGATTTTCACTCGCGGGGGCGGGGGCGTCGGCGCCGCGGTCGGGGTCGGGGTGGGAGTAGCTCCAGGACCGGGCGGCTCAGGAGTCGGCATCCCGGGATCGACATACTGCACACGGGCTGGATTGTACGGTGGAGGTGGGGGCTCCGTGCCTGCCCTCTCGGCATCGGCTGCGGTGATCGGCGCGGCCTGTGCGAGCGCTGCGGCAGGTCCGGCGAGCGCAGGCTCGGCCGCGCACATCACTACTATTGTCGCGGCAATCAATGCGGCGGCGATCGATCCAGCAATCCTGCCCATCAGCTCCAGCAACGCTCCAGCATCGGAGTAACATTATGCATTGTGTAAACGCTTGGTGCGAAGGTCAATTGTACCGTAGCGTGAATATTTAATTCATCGGCGAGTGACCCTGGGAGCTTTCTTTCAATGGACAACAATCTTGCTGCCGCGATGGCCGGTTTCACCACCGGAATTTACGTCCTGACCACGCAGGAGAATGAGCGATGCCACGGGATGTCGTCGTCGTGGGTCGCGCAGGTCTCGGGCGAGCCCGTGATGTTCACGGCGGCGGTCGACAATGCGCACTTCAGCAACGCCGTGATCGCGAGGACCGGCGCATTCGGTTTGAATATCGTGGGACGCCGCGGCCGCCAGCTCGAAGATCACTTCTATTCGCCTCGCGCGCGGCGCGACAACAATCTCGATACGATGGAATTCGAATTGTCGCCGACCCTCTCAGTGCCGTGGCTGAAAGTCGCCATGATCGCTCTGGAAGCGCGCGTGCTCGATAGCCACGTTGCCGGCGATCACACGATATTCGTCGCATCACCGGTCGGCGTCCGTATTAACGCGAACGATCGGCCATTAACGTCGCTCGATCTCGACTACGTTTATCTCGGCGGCCGGCAAGTGGTTGCGCGCGATCGCTCTGGATGGGATTGACGCGGGCGCGCATCCGTTTTACCGTCGGCAAAATCGTCTGATAGCATCCGCCCGCGGAGAGATTTTGGAATGGCAATCGAAAAGAATGAACTGCGGCGCGTGATGGGTCATTTTGCAACCGGCGTCACCGTGATCACGTCGATCCGCACGTCCGGCGAACTTCATGGCCTGACCGCCAATGCCTTCACCTCGGTTTCGCTGATTCCTCCGTTGGCACTGGTTTGCGTCGACAAGAAGGCCGAGAGCTATCCATGTTTCGAGGAGAGCAAAATCTTCACCGTCAACGTGTTAGCCTCCGACCAGGAAGCGTTGTCGCGCAAATTTGCGGTCAGCGGCGGCAACAAGTTCGAGGGCGTGAGCTACAAGATCGGCGCTAACGGCGCCCCGATCCTCGACGGCGCGCTTGCCTATCTCGAATGCAAGGTGACGCTCGCGATCGACGGCGGCGACCATACGATTTACCTCGGCGAGATCGAGCAGGCCGAAACTTCGGCAGAAGGCAAGCCGTTGCTGTTCTTCCGCGGCGGATACCGCGAGATCGGGGATTAGGCCGCATTCGACAACGTGAGCGCCCCGGCCCGCATTCCAGGAATCAGCGTTTTCCTGCCGTCGCACAATGAGGAAGGCAACGTCGAGCGTGTCGTGCGTTCCTGGATCGCCGAATGCCCGCGCGTCGCGGACAGCTTCGAAGTGATCGTCGTCGACGACGGCAGCCGCGATCGCACCGGCGAGATTGCCGAGCGCCTCGTCGCCGAAGACTCGCACGTCAAGGTCGTCCGTCATCCGGTGAATCGCGGCTACGGTGGTGCGGTGATTTCCGGGATCCGCGCCGCGACTCAACCCTACGTGCTGCTATGCGACGGCGACGGCCAGTTCGATCCTTCAGATCTCGAGCGGTTGACGCCGTTTGTTCCCGAGTACGACGTGGTTGCCGGACGCCGCGCGCATCGCGCCGACCATCTGATGCGCCGCGTCAACGGTAAGGCGTGGACGACTCTGGTCCGCGTCCTGCTCGGCATCACGATCAGCGACATCGACTGCGGATTCAAATTGTTCAAGCGCGAAAAGCTCGACGGGATGGAACTGCGCGCGCATGGCGCGATGATCTCGACCGAGCTGATGGCGCGGCTGGCCGGGCGTCAGGCAAAGGTAAAAGAGGTAGACGTCCAGCATCTGCCGCGGCTGACCGGCGAGCAATCGGGCGCCAATCTCAAGGTGGTTGCACGGGCGTTTAAGGAACTGATGGCGCTGTATCGCGAGTTAAGAGACGAGCACCGAGGGCAAAAATAGGAGGTCTGGAGTCCCTCCTCGAAGGTAAATCTCGCCGACGCAAAGCGGATAGACGGTAGACCGATTGCGTCATCGCGCCTTTCCACAAAGATGAAATTATCGCAATGTTGCACTGAGTTCTTGCCGTGCCCCGATGGCACAGGTATAGCAATACCCTTAATAGTCACATTGCGTCCCATTACGGGGCGCCCCGATCAAGGAGATCCACGAGTATGAAGCGCACCCTAACAATCCTCTCCGCAGCTTTCTTCGCCACCGCATTGGCGATGCCGGCATTCGCCCAGCCGGCAGCGGAATCCAGCATGGCAGCGCCTGCGGCCGAGGCATCCCCGGCAGCGGAAGCATCGCCGTCGACCACCAAGCATCATCATCGTCACCACCACAAGAAGGCGTCAGCGGAGAGCAGCGACTCTGGCGCGGCAGCGTCACCCGGGGCCGAGGCATCGCCGGCCATGGCTCCCCCGGCCAATCCGTAACAATTTGGCGGACAATTCGATAGGGCGACCGCGCCAGGCGGCCGCCCTGTTTCGAATCGACTGGGTCGTCGATCCGTTCAGGGTCGGGGGGCAAAGTTGGCTTTGCCTCCGGCGCTCGGCCGGTTGTTCGAAGCTGGATTCGTTCGGCTGACGACGGCTGGTACGACGCCTTTTTTCGCGCGCAGCGTGACAAAACACGCTGCGCGTTTTTTTGCCGCGAAAATTCCTGCTAGCATCTGATTTCTTCCTGCGGATATCGTGGACCGTGGGATTTAAGAAGTTGTTGAGTTTTCGGCGTTCGAGTGTTTGCCTGGTTGCACTGATCGCGCTGGTTTTCCAGTCGCCGATAAGCGCCCGCGCGAGCACCAGCGCCAAGAGCAATTCTTCTGACGAGCAGGTGTGCGATCCGGTGGCAGACTATTTCCTGGGCATGGAAGATTACCCCGAGGCCATTCGCCGCCATCGCGTGGTGATCGAAGACGATCCCGGCAACGCGCTTGCTCACTATCATTTGGGGTTCGCTTACGGGGTCGTCGGCGAACATCGCCAGGAACTGGCCGAGTATCAAAAGGCCATCGAGCTTGGCCTCAACGATTGGCAATTGTTCCTGAACCTCGGTCTGCTCTATCTCGACAGTGGGCAGACTCGCGACGCGACTCAGGTGCTCAGATTGGCCGCACTGCTCGGACCGGAGCGGCCGGAGACGCACTTCAACCTCGCGCTCGCCTATGAACGCAGGGGAGCACTCGCACAAGCAGAACAGGAAGCGCTACTGTCGTTGCAGATCGATCCGAGTCAACCGGACGCCCGCAACACTCTCGGCGCAATTTACGCCGAGGAAGGCAACTACGTCAGAGCAAGCCAGGAATGGAACGAGCTGGTGGGTGAGATTCCCGATTACACGCCGGCGCGGACCAACCTCGCGATTCTGCAACACGTCGAAAGCAGTGGCTCGAAGTCCACGCCCGAATCAACCGGATTCATCCGCATTCCTTGAACGTGGCGCATCGGACCAAAACTGACGACGAAGGCAGGTGGTGGATTTGGGGAAGCGGTGGAATGGCTCCAGAAGGCTCCGGGGGTTCGACAATTTGAAAATCACAGTCTGGTTCGGCTCGGCAGCGATGCTGAGCCTGGCGGTGCTCGCTGCGTCGCCTGCGGGCGCCACTGCTCAATGGCGGCGGGTGCACAAGACAACTCATTCGAAGCACGTGGCTCGGACGCCGGCCGGCCCGCTTTACAAGGGTGCGCTGCTCGAGGACGCCGACAGTGGCCGCGTGCTGATGGCCTACAACGCGGACATGGAGTGGCCGCCGGCCTCGATGGCTAAGATGATGGATCTGCTGGTCGCGCAGGAGCAGATCAACGCGGGCCGTTTCAATGGCAATGACCCGGTCAGAATCTCGGAGCGCGCGGCGCATACCGGCGGTTCGCGCGTCGGCCTCAAGGAAGGCGACGTATATCCGCTGCGCGAGCTGATGAAAGCGGCGCTGGTCAAGTCGGCTAATGACGCCGCAGTGGCAGTCGCGGAAAAGATTGGCGGATCGGTCGAGGCGATGGTCCGCATGATGAACGAGCGGGCGCAGCAACTCGGGATGACGCATACGCTGTATCAGACCGTCGATGGACTACCGCCGCGCCCGACCCACGACGCCGATCGCACGACGGCCTATGACCTCGCAATCGTGGGACGCGCGATTATCCGTGAGACCAACCTGCTGATGTGGTCGAGCCAGGAGCATATGGACTTCGACAACGGCGTCGCCATCCTGAACAACACCAATCATCTGATCGGTCATTTCGAAGGATGCGACGGGCTCAAGACCGGGTTCACTTACCAGGCGGGATTCAACGTCACCACCACGGCCAAGCGCGGCAACATGCGGCTGATCGCGGTGATTCTTGGCGCGCCGTCGAATGCGCAGCGTTTTGCGCAGGCGGCCAAAGTGATGGAGTGGGGCTTCGACCAATTCACCGCGGTCTCGCTACTCAAATCCGGGGAGAAGATTCCAGTCCAGGTGCAGGTGCACGAGGGTCCGTTGATTCAGCCGGTCGCGTCGGGCGATCTCAAACTTGTAGTGCGAAAGGAAGATGCCTCGGGAGTAAGGGTCGTGTACGATGTGGCGCCGGCGATCGATGGGCCCGTAACGACCGGAGAACCGTTAGGTCGAGTGATCGCGCAGGATGAAGGACAGGCGGCAACTGAAGTGATGGCGATAAGTCCGATCGCGTTCACTGCGCCGCATACATTAGGGGGCGAGGCGTACAACGCGTCCGCACCGCCGCCGAATAATCCGAGTCAGTAATCCGAGTCAGGAGAATCAATGAAGGTAGCCTCGAAACAGCGAAACCGGCGCAATCGCAAACTGGCGCGCAAGAAAAAGAGCGATCCGCATCAGGCAAAATCCCGCCTGCGCAAAATGCGCCGCACAAGAATCCGCGGCAAGTAGTCTCGCGCGCATCACGATTCCTTACTCGCGTACTATTTCTGCGAATTCGCGGTAACCTCCCCGAACTCCTCCGATCCAGAGTCGAGG
Source organism: uncultured delta proteobacterium (assembly GCA_963850125.1). Taxonomy (GTDB): domain Bacteria; phylum Desulfobacterota; class Binatia; order Binatales; family Binataceae; genus Binatus. The sequence continues at coordinate 244,649 of CAWKKB010000014.1, forward strand.
CGTGAGCCGAGGATGCTTTTCAGCTCGTCGGAACCGACGGTCTCTTCGCGCAGCAGCGCCTCTGCCAGCCGATCCAATCGCTCTCTCGAGCTCGTAAGGCAGCGGCGGACTCGATCGTGGGTCTCCTGGAGGATCCGCACGACTTCCTGGTCAATTCGCGCCGCCGTCGCCTCGCTGTAATCGCGTCCCTGAGCAATTTCGTAACCCAGGAAAGGCTGCTGCTCGTCGGTCTTGAAAGCGACGAGTCCGAGCTTGCTCATTCCCCAGCGAGTCACCATCCGGCGAGTAAGGCGCGTCGCCTCGACCAGGTCATTCTCGGCGCCCGTCGTCACCTCGCCGAAGACGATTTCCTCTGCGGTGCGCCCGCCCAACATCACGGCCAGCCGCGCCTTTATATAGGACAGGCTGAGATTGTGCCGCTCTTCTCCAGGAAGCTGCTCGGTCATTCCAAGCGCTTGGCCGTGCGGCACAATCGTCACCTTATGAACTGGATCGGCGGCCGGCGTCATCCACGCAACCACTGCATGGCCGCACTCGTGATAGGCGACCACGCGCCGTTCGCCGGGATTTACAAGTTGCTGATGGGCTGCACCCATCCGTATCTTGTCCTCACTCTCTTCGAAATCGGCCATGGTAACCGCCGATCGATTGTGTCTTGCCGCGGTAAGCGCGGCTTCATTGCAAAGGTTCGCCAGGTCCGCCCCACTCATACCCATCGTTCGGCGTGCGAGATTATCCAAATCGACATCGGACGCAAGCGGCAGCTTGCGCGTATGGATACGCAGGATGCCTTCGCGTCCTTTTCGATCCGGAAGACCGACGACCACCTGGCGATCGAAACGTCCCGGCCGCAGCAGTGCCGGATCGAGAACGTCCGGCCGATTGGTCGCCGCAATAGTGATCACCTCGGTGCGCTCGTCAAAACCGTCGAGTTCGCCCAACAACTGATTCAGCGTCTGTTCGCGTTCGTCGTTGGTTGCTCCGAGGCCCGCGCCGCGCCGCCGCCCGACCGCGTCGAGCTCGTCAATAAACACTATAGAAGGGGCCGCCTCCTTGGCCTGCCGGAAGAGATCTCGCACGCGGCTCGCTCCCACGCCTACAAACATCTCGATGAACTCCGAGGCATTGAGGCTGAAAAACGGAACCCCGGCCTCGCCCGCTACCGCACGAGCCATGAGAGTCTTGCCGGTTCCGGGTGGTCCGACCAGCAGCACGCCCTTGGGTATGCGTGCCCCCAAATCGCGGTATTTCTGGGGATTTCTAAGGAAGTCGACCTCCTCCTGAAGCTCGGACTTGGCTTCGTCCGCCCCCGCGACGTCGTTGAAGGTGACCTTTGGCTGCTCGCTGCTGTAGCGCTTGGCCCTCATCCGCCCGAATCCGAACATACCCGATTGACTGCGGACGGCCCGGTTGCTCATCCACCAGAAGAACCCGAACAGAAGTATCAGCGGTCCCCAGTCAACCAGCATCGCCACGAACCACGGCGTCGAAGACGATGACACATCTACGACGACGTGGTGCGCAATCAGCAGGGGCATCAATCCAGGGTCGCCGACCGCCGCCGGAAAGGTCGTCGTGAATTCGCGGTACGCTATCGCAGCGGGCGCGGCTGCTTTCGCTGAAGAAGGAGGTGGCGACGCAGAGGGCGCGGAAGGTTTCGACGACGCCTCCGGAGTCCCGCTCGCAGGTGGCCAGACGAGAGGCTTTGCGAAAGTTCCGTCGATCTGATCGACAGTAATATGGACCCGGGTGACATCGTCTGCGCGTACCTGCGCGATAAAAACGGAATAAGGGATGGAAGCCTTAGGATGAGGCGGCGGCCACAATCCGCTCAGATACCAGAACATCAGGGCCAGCGAGATCAGCCACCAGAGCAGAGCACCTCGCGGCAGCTGCGGCTGTTTCTCGGGAGTTCTCTTTTCGGGCAGGGTTTGCTGCTGCGCCATTTTTTTAACGTTAGCAAAGTATCCATCTGGGTGATGGTTCGAGCCGCGGAGATCTATGTGGAGCAGGATCATGGCGCCCCAAACTCGAGGCGCGGCGCCACCTCCAGTTTAGGCCAGCGGCCAAGTTTGGATCAAAGTCATCCACGCAAAGGCGGGCATATGCGGCGATGCTATGCGCGCATCGCCGCCGTTCAATTTAGCGGCTCATTCCGTCGATTGCGCATCTTCTCCGAGCGTCGATTTCTCGTGATGCTCGAAAGGATCGGAGAAGCTTTCCCAGGTTCGATCTCGATCGCGAATGGCTTCCTCGATGGTCTTGCGGCGGCGCTGGAGGTAGCCGTTTCGGACTGCGGCGTACAGGTCGAGTGAACTATCCTCGACGTCGTCATACAGTTTCATGTTGTTCGCGCGTTCGTTGATCTGTTTCGCGGCGCTGCGCCCCACGTCGGCACCGATCGGGGTGACGAACCACGAGAGCGGGTCCATGAAGGAGTCAGCGGCGAACCCGAACGCGTCGCGCACGTCGAGCGGGGGCAACAACGGCAATACCAGGTAAGGCCCGGGCCCAACGCCGTAAAGGGCGAAGGTCTCTCCGCTGTCCGCGTCAGTCTTCTCGATACCCAGCCGCGAGGCGACGTCGAATAATCCCGCGACTCCTACCGTGGTGTTGAGCACGAAGCGCGTGAGCTCCAGGCCAGCGCTGGGCAGCCGGCCTTGCAGAACCTTGTTCACGAACCGCTTCGGCATATCCAGGTTGTAGAACGCGTTGGCCAGGCTTTGTCGAAACTGCTCCGGTAATCGCGACCAAACCTTAGCGGCCGGTTTTATCGCATAATGATCCGCCAGGTTGAAGTTGAAGTAGAACGTCTTGTCGTTGACCGACTCCCACGGATCGTAATCCATCCCCTCGCTCGGAGATGGCAAGTCCGATGCAAGAGCCGCCTGGTCTTGCGCGTCGCCTACGCGCGAAGCGCCACGTTGCCCGGAACATCCGACCAGACTCATGCAAAGGATCGTTATAATCGCGACCCCGAGCAGCATGACCAGGCGCCCATGTGGAGAATCAGCGTACGGTGCTGCTTGTCCGCTCCCCCTCAGGGGCTCGGAAGTTTTATGCAAGGGTTGAAACTCCATCACGAATGAGCTTCGCCTCCGTAGCGGAAGAGCCGCAATGCGATCAGGAAGGACACCAGGCCGTAGACCACGAGCACCAGGAGCTCCGTTGAAACTGCGATGAGGGTCTTGTCACGAAGCATCACGTCCTGCAGCGCGGACATCGACCAGGTGGTGATGAGCCCGCTCGCTATCTGCTGCATCAGTCTCGGCAGGTCGTATAGAGGCCAGAACAATCCGCCGAGCGAGGCCAGTACGAATGCCACCGCCAGACCAACCGGAATCGCCTGCTCACGCGTGCGCACGAAGGCCGCGACGACGGCTGCGAAGCAGGTCATCGAGGCGACCACCGCCGTCGCGACCAGGACTATCGCGACCGGTGAATGGCCGAGCCTGAGGCCGTAGACGAAGTGACCGAAGAGCAGGAGCAGCAGCAGTTGCGCCGTGCCGACGATGAGGCGCGCCAACAGCTTTCCGCCCAGGAGAGACGCGGGAGGCACCGGCGCGACCGACAGCCGCGCGCTCGTGCCCAACACTTCCTCCTCACGCAGAGCGAGCGACACGCTGAAAATCAGGGTGAGCAGAACGAACATCAGGCTGAAACCCGGGATGTTCTGTTCGAGCGACGAGAACGAAACGTTGTCGCCGGTGATGTTTTGCTCCTTCACAGTCAGCAATTCCTGGCTGAACGGATCACCGAGCGACCCGGTCTCGCGATCAGCCAGCAGCATCACCACTTTAATCGCCTCGAGTTCCCGCCACTGTGCGGGATCGGTCAGCATTTCGACGGTCGACGGCTTTTGCGCGAGGTAACGCTTGCTCAACTCGGGCGGCAGAATCAGTGCCGCAGGAGCGTCGTTGGCCTCGGCGACCAGATGCTGCGCCGTCGCGCGCGAAACTACGCGCACGTCAAGATGCTCGCGAAAGGCGCGGATCAGCGCGGTCGCCACGGGTCCCTGATCCTCGTTGACGACGGGGAACAGGATGCTCTTGCTGCCGTCGCCGGATTGAGTGGCGGAAGCGACCACCACGATTACCACTATAGGAACCACCAGCAGCGCAATGAGACCGTAACGGTCGCGGCAGATGAGCCGGAGATCCTTCAGCATCATGGCAGCCGTCGTCATGACTGTGCCGCCTCGCTGGCATTGCCGTATTTCCGCCGCATCAGAGTGAGCAGGTCGTCGACGCTCATGCGGGAAAGCAGATCGCTGAGCTGACTGCCGAGGTTCGCGGTCAGACTCACGTCTTCGACCGTGATCGCGGTTGCCATCCAGGTATCGCCCGCGGGTTTCAGCCGATAGGTAACGTCGAACTGATCGCGCGGCGTGACGATTTTGGTGTCGACGACCGCGCCCGCGCCCGTGGATTGCTCGCCCGCGTAGACGAAGTTTGGATTCTCGAAGAGCAAAAGTTTTTGCACGTAGGTCCGCTGGAGAAGCTCGCGGAACAGACCAAGGAACTCCTTCTGCTGCGCGGGCGTGAAGCTTGACCAGTGCGGCCCGAGCGCCTCCTGACCCATCTCGTCGGTGTCGAGAAATTTGCTGAACAGGGTGGACAATGCAGCCAGCTTCTCATTGTGAGTCTGATTGCTGGCGACGATCCCGCGCGCCTGCTCGAGGGTCGTGCGCGTGTAGTCGAGCGGGCTCGCGGCCTGAGCCGGCGCGACCAGGAGAAGGAAGACAAGAAGAATGATGGATAGTGTGCGCATCAATCGCGAAGCTCCATTCCCGTGAGATGAAGAAAAAGATTCTCGAGGCTGAGCGGCGCAATCTTGATGCGCACATTCTGATCGCAGCGATTGATAATTTTCTGAAGCGGCCACAGATAATCAGTGGCGCGTTTTACATACAGCCGAACCACGCCGTCGCCGCGCTCGATGCGGCTGACTCCGCCCAGGGCCTGCATCCCGGCGAGATCGACGGCAGCCGGCAGTCCCCTCACTTCGATCATCTCCCCGAACTCGGTACCGCTCAGCAGATCGTCGAGACTGCCGACCGCGATGAGTTTCCCCTCGCTCAGGATTCCCAGGCGGTCGCACAGTCGCTCCGCCTCTTCCATGTAATGCGTGGTGTAAAGGATGGCGTTGCCGTCATCGCGCAAGCGGCCAATGATTTTCAGGATCTGCTCGCGCGATTGCGGGTCGACGCCCGCGGTCGGCTCGTCGAGCAGTATGAGTTTCGGCCGATGGACCAGTGAAACCGCGAGATTCAGACGGCGTTTCATGCCGCCGGAGAAAATGCCGACCTGATCGTCGCGGTGAGCGTCCAAGCCCACCAGCGCCAGCAGTTCGTCAATACGCTGATGCAACTCGGGCTGCTTTACTCGGTAAATGCGCCCGAAAAAATGAAGGTTCTCGGCCGCGGTAAGCGCCGGATAAAGCGATACTTCCTGCGGTGCGAGACCGATCATCTGGCGAACGAGATATGGTTCCTTGCTCGCGCTATGACCGAACAGCGTCGCATCTCCCGACGAAGGCCGGCGCTGCGTCGCAAGCATCGCGATCGTGGTGGTCTTGCCCGCTCCGTTGGGGCCGAGCAGGCCGAAAATCTCTCCTTCGCCGATCTCGAAATTCAATCCGCTGACGGCGGTGGTCGTGCCGTAGCGCTTGGTCAGGCCGACGACGCGAAGTGCGACAGAATTTTTCTCAGTTGGCTTGTTGCGAAAAAGCGAAGCAGCGCCAGTATCGGCATCTATCCTGTCCAAATCATTGCGCAATGCGGTAGTGCTAGTAACTGGGCTGTTTCGCATTTTGGATGCCTGCTCACAGAACTCACGCGGTTGCCGCGCTCATTTTAAAGGCGTGAAGAGTAACTGCACAGGCTATGCCGCTTTTTTTGCTGGACGCGAGAGATCGCTGCGATTGCTGCCGCTATCCCTTTTTCTGACGCGCTCGCACCGGGCCACCGACGTGGACCGCAGAGCGTCGAATCATTCGCGGCTTATCTCCGGGACGTTTGTTTTTTTCCCAGCGAACAATCAGTTCACGTAAGCGGCGCGGATCGATATCCAAGGTTTCGCAGACGTCCTCGAAAGAGAAAGGTCCGTCGTCTTTGCGCTGGAAAATCCAGTGCCGAGCTTCACTGAATTCCTGTCGCCTGCTCGCACTTTGCGCGTCGAAATTGCGTTGAAAACTTCGCACCGCGTCGGCGAGGATGCCGCCCATCAGGCGCATGATCGGTTCCATTGAAGCCGAGCCGCGCCGCGCCGGGTAGAATTGTGCGGGCATAACCGCATCGGCGCGAAGTTCATCGCCTGCCGAACCCACCATCGAATCGATTTGTGCACCTGGATTTTCCATGACTGACCTACCTTGGCGGCTCGTTTTACAGCATCCACAACGCTGCGGCTGCTCCGGTCAGGACCGAAGCGGCAGAAATCAGGACCACTGCCATCGTGTACAAAGTTTGATCGCTCATCTTGATTCGCTCTGAAGTGCGGCCCGGCCAGCGAAAAGCCCACACGGAGGTGCTGGTTCTGCTCAGGAGGAGGACAAGAGAGAGGTGCGTCCAACCGTGTGGGCGATTTTTGGCGGCGGTTACTGGTCTTCAAATCCTCCGCCCTAGCAGGCGTGAAAAACGACCGCACAACCAGCGCGCCGCAGATGTCAACGCGCGAGATTGACCGCAATGGTACGAATTGCGGTCGCAAGAAATTAAGCCGTACCGCTCTACTAGAGAGACTTAGATGAGATTTGAGGAGCTAAAATCAGAGAACGTAGAAGTAATAATCGGCTGTGTAAGGGACTCGCGCCTGCTCACCTTTGTGCGAAGGTCCACAGCCGTTAACAGGTGCTTTTCCGCCGTTCGTCTGCAAGCGCTGGATGCCGGAAACGTTCTTCATCATGCCGTCGCCGGTGTGACCGGTCGCCGTCAACAGCAACCACGGAATCGATTGAGGATCGGGTGTCACACTGGCGATAGGTTTTCCGGTTACCTGGCTGCCGTCTGACCATCGCCAGGTCGGCCCCGCGAAGTGAGACCCCACTTTTTTTCCGGCTTCATCAAAGAGTTCGGCATCAGGGCGGCTCAGAACCCATTTCGATCCGTCGCAGGTGTAGATTTGCTGCCCGGATGCGTGCGCGTGCGCTTGCAGATGCTCGCCCGCGGGCGGCTTGAGAGTCTCCGGTGCAGACGGCAGAGTCTGCGCGTGTGCGCGATGCGCGCCGAATAAAAGGACCGCGAAGAAAATCGCGACGAGCACGCGTCGGAGATTGCGACAGCTACCTGCGATTAACATACTTGCGACCTGAAATTCCCTCTCACATCTGCGAGTTGTTGGCAATTCGACGGCGCCAAATTGACAAAGGTCCCGGTGGTCGGTTACCAATGTATGTGCCCCTTCGATCGACAACCTCGTACAGCGGAGAAAGTTTCTGGCCGAAGTTTCGGTGATCGCCGTCGTACCGGCGCGGTACGGATCTTCCCGCCTGCCCGCAAAGGCGCTGGCGGAGATCGCCGGGGTGCCGATGATCGTGCGAGTGTGGCGGCAGGCGTCGAAGGCGAAATCCATTGCGCGCGTGATCGTTGCGACCGACGATGAACGAATCGCGGCGCCCGTGCTCGCGGCGGGCGGCGAAGCGATGATGACTTCGCCAGACCATGCCAGCGGCACCGATCGAATCGCCGAAGTCGCCTCGAAGATAAACGCCGACGTCTACCTCGGCGTGCAGGGCGATCAACCATTCATAGCGCCCGAGGATCTCGACGCGCTGGCCGAGGCGATGCGCTCCGATGCGTCGATTCAAATGGCGACGCTGGCGACGCCGATTGCCGATCATCTCGAGTGGACCGACCCGAACAAGGTGAAGGTTGTGTGCGGGGTTGACGGCAACGCGGTATACTTCTCGCGCAGCCCGATTCCACACGCTCGCGACGGCGGAATGCCCAAGGAGGCGCTCCGCCATATCGGTGTTTATGCTTACCGGCGCGATTTCCTTATGAAATTCGCCGCCCTTCCGATGGGCGTGCTGGAGAACATCGAGAAGCTCGAGCAGTTGCGCGCGCTCGAACATGGTTACGTTATCAGGGTGGTCAGGTCGGTGGCGCCGTCGCTTGAAGTAGATACCGCGGACGATCTTGCGCGCGCCCGCGACACGGCTGCGGATTCAACTCGTTGAGGATGGGGGAGGGATTCAAGGTGGAGAGGGCAAAGACAAAATTTATTTTCGTAACCGGCGGCGTGGTCTCTTCCCTCGGCAAGGGCCTCGCCGCCGCGTCACTCGGTGCGCTGCTCGAGGCGCGCGGGCTCAAGGTCACGATGCTCAAGATGGATCCCTACATCAACGTGGATCCCGGCACCATGAGTCCGACCCAGCACGGCGAAGTGTTCGTAACCGACGACGGCACCGAGAGCGATCTCGACCTCGGCCACTACGAGCGCTTCGTGCAGACGCCGATGGGCCGGCGCAACAACTGCACCACCGGCCAGATCTACGACACCGTCATCCAGAAAGAGCGGCGGGGCGATTACCTCGGCGCGACCGTGCAGGTGATTCCGCATATCACCGACGAGATCAAACGGCGCATCCTGAGCGCGGCCGAAGGCTCGGATCTGATCATCGTCGAGATTGGCGGGACGGTCGGCGATATCGAGAGCCTGCCGTTCCTGGAAGCGGTGCGCGAATTCAGATGGGACCTCGGCCGCGAAAATGTTTTGTATGTTCATCTGACCCTCGTCCCGTTTATTCCGACCGCCGGAGAGCTCAAGACCAAACCCACCCAGCACAGCGTGAAAGAACTGACCGGGCTCGGGATTCAGCCCGACATCCTGCTCTGCCGATGCGATCGCCAGCTCGAAAAAAAGCTCAAGGCGAAGATCGCGCACTTCTGCAACGTCGAGGAGAACTGTGTCATCTCGGCGCCCGATGTGCCCACGATTTACGAAGTGCCGATCCGCTTTCACGACGAAGGATTCGATCAGCGCGTGTGCGAGAAGCTCAACATCTGGACCGGCGCGCCGAACCTCTCGAAGTGGCGGCGAATCGTTAAGACCGCGCAGAATCCCAAAGTCACGGTCAACGTCGCTGTGGTCGGCAAGTACGTCAACCTGCAGGATTCGTACAAGAGCCTGCACGAAGCGATCGCGCACGGCGCCATCAGCAATGTGGCGCGGGTCAATATCGACTACGTCGATTCCGAAGAGCTGGAAAAGCAAAACGTCGAGGAGCGGCTCGCGCAGGCGCACGCGATAATCATTCCCGGCGGATTCGGCGAGCGCGGCACCGAGGGCATGATTCGCGCCGTCCGCTATGCGCGCGAGAACGGCGTGCCGATTCTCGGCATCTGTTACGGCCTGCACATGATGGTGATCGAGGCGTCGCGTAACTTGCTCGGCCTCAAGCGCGCGAACACCTCGGAGAACGCGCCGGACTCCCCCGATCCCGTCATCCATATAATGGACTCGCAAAAGGACGTGGCGAAGAAGGGCGGCACGATGCGCCTGGGCGCGTATCCGGCCGTGCTGACTTCGGGTTCGCTGGCGGCGTCGCTCTATCGCAAGGCGCGGATCTCCGAGCGCCATCGGCATCGATGGGAAGTGAACAACTCGTATCGCGAGCAGCTCGAAAAAGTCGGTCTCGTCGCGACCGGCATTTCGCCCGACAACAGCCTGGTCGAGATAATGGAGCTGAAGGGGCATCCGTGGTTTCTCGGCGGCCAGTTCCATCCTGAATTGAAATCGCGCCCGCTCGATTGTCATCCGCTGTTTCGCGGCTTGATTCGCGCGGCCGTGCAGCGCCGCGCGGAGTTGGGAGTGAAGCGCCCGAAGGTGCGGGAGCTGAGATCGGTTTCGTGAGCGTGGCCCAGATCAAAGCCGGCGACGCAGTTTTTGGCGGGCCGGAGCTGGTGTTGATCGCAGGCCCATGCGTGATCGAGAGCTACGAATCGTGTGTCCGTCACGCAACCCGGCTCGCGGATATCGCGCGTTGCGCCAAGCTGCCATTTGTTTTCAAATCTTCGTTCGATAAGGCCAATCGTTCGAGTCACAGCTCCTTTCGCGGACCTGGCTTGATTGAAGGGCTCGAGATTTTGGCGCGCGTGAAGCGCGAGACGGGAGTCGCCGTGCTGACCGACATTCACGAGCCGTCGCAAGCAGCGGCCGCAGCGAAGGTCGTCGACGTAATTCAAATTCCCGCGCTGCTATCGCGCCAGACCGATCTGATCGAGGCGGCCGCGAAGACCGGATGCGTCGTCAACATCAAGAAGGGACAGTTCCTGGCGCCGTGGGATATGAAGGCGGCGGTCGCGAAAGCGGAGAACGCGGGCGCGAAGAAAATTATTTTAACCGAGCGTGGATTTTCGTTCGGCTACAACAACCTGGTCTCCGATATGCGCTCGGTCGTCATCATGCGCGGCTTCGGCTACCCGGTAGTTTTCGACGCGACCCATTCAGCGCAGCTTCCGGGAGCGGGTGAGGGCGGCATGTCCTCAGGCGGTCAGCGCGAGTTCGTCGCACCGCTGGCGCGCGCGGCGACGGCCGCAGGAATCGACGGGATTTTCATGGAAGTGCACGAGGACCCCGACCGCGCGCTGAGCGACGGGCCCAATTCATATCGGCTCGAAGACCTGCCGGCACTGCTCGAAATCCTGAAGGGAATTCATCACCTGTCTCACGGGCCCGATTAGTCTATATTAGGGCGTGTTGGCACGAAGTTGGATTCGGGACAGCCACGGGATAGTGAGTGGGAGTTTGCGGCGTAGTGCAAGTATGGTGCCGAATCGCCGTTCGGTCTACTATGAAAAAAGCGCTGGATACGGTGGATGATTGGAGAAGGGTTGAAGTTTGAGTCCGAGGCGAATCGCTAAGTTCCTGGCCGGTTTCGGCGCATTGGCGCTGGTTATCCTGCTGGTTGCGACCATCTGGATCGTGCGCCATCGATCGGCGACCCAAGTGTTACAGACAGCCGCCGGACTGGTCCCCGGAACTCTCCTTCGAGCACACAACTTTCACTGGACCCAAATGAAAGCCGGCGAGCGCCAGTGGGTGCTGACCGCGGGCGAGGCGGACTACTCGGCGGACAAGACCATGCTGAAGCTGACCGATGCGGTCGTCACGATGGTTTCGTCGGACGGCAAGCCGGTGGTCGTCAACTCGCCCCATGCGGACTTGACGATGAACGGAAATCACGTGACGAAGGCATACCTGACAGGTGGCACCGTAATCCATTTTGGCGACTACGTCCTCAGCACTGATACCGCGACCTTCATGCCCGATGACGACAAGGTCGAAGCGCCGGGCCTGGTGACTGTCATCGGCGACGGACTCAAAGTGACCGGAGTGGGACTCAGCGGGCATCCCAAGACGCGAGTCTTCGACCTTCAATCGCAGGTTCAGACGGAAGTCATGCCGAAGAAAGATAGTGAAAAACCCAAGCAAAGTTAGCCGGGTATCGCGAATAGTCGCGACTGCGATAGTTGCGATCGCGCTCGCGTCACCGGCGTGGGCTCAGGATGGCGTCAATGCGCCGATTGGATCACCGGATTCGGGGACTGGGACGGGTACCGGGACTATCGGCGATTCGATACGGAATGTGCCTGCTGGTTCGACGCCGCCGGCCGCGTCCGCTCCGCAGCCAGCCAACAGCGACGAAACGAATGATGACTCGATCAGCGTGACCGGTGGAGTGCCGGGCGCGCCGCCTTCGGCGCCCGCCTCGGACGCCAGCCAGGCGCAACCCGCCGTGGTAGCGGCTCCGGCAGAAGCCGCTCCCGCAGAAGCGGGTCCTGCAGAAGCGCCGCCCTTGGCGGCGCCTGCCGTCGCGACGGCACCGCCGCCGGCGCCGCCTGTGTCGGCGCCCGACGTGCCGGTGACCGCGGCAGACGTCGCGCCCGCCGCGGCGCCCTCGACGGCGATAGCGCCGATAGAGCCGCTGCCTCCGGCATCGGCTCCCGCCGCGCCCGCTGTCGCGAGCGCGCCAGCTCCCGAACCGCCGCCAGCTCCCGCAGCTCCTGCGGTCGCAGTGGCGCCAGTTCCCGCAGCTGCCGTTGCAGCTGCGCCCGCTCCGCCGCCGCCGTCGGCGCCTGATGTGCCGGTGACCGCAGCGGACGTCGCGCCCGCCGCGGCGCCTTCAATTGCTACGACCGCCACGACCGCTCCTGCAGCGGCTGTGCCCGATTCAACCCCGGTGACGACGGCTGCGACCGTTCCGCCCGGAGGGATCGCTCCGCCGATGGTGCTAGCGCCGGTGCCGGCTGACAGCGCCAATCCCGAACCTCCTTCTGCTCCGGCAGCATCGACGTCTCCAGCAGTTGCCAGTGCTCCGAGCGAGGCTGCTGCGCCACACAAGGCGCACAAGGCGGCGGCGTCCAGCCCGGCGGGCGGCGACAATACTACTGTCGCATCGAATCCGCCTGAGCAGGGCGGTGCCTTTGGTGGCATGCAGTTCGGGAACAGCAAGGCGCCGATTTACATAAAATCCAAATCGATGTCGCTCGACTACCAGAATCATTCCGTACTGTGGATCGGAGACGTGCACGCCACCCAGGCGGACTCGCAACTTACGAGCGACCAGTTGCGGGTTAACTATTTCGACAAAGATTTCAAACAGATGAAGGACATGGTTGCGGACGGGAACGTTCGTCTCAGCCAGGGCACTCGATGGGCCACGGGCCAGCACGGCGTGATGGATCAGACCAAGCGCACGGTGGTGTTGACTGGCAGTCCCATCGCGCATGACGGCAACGATCAGATTACCGGCTGCAAGATCACGGTATTTTTGAATACCAGCCAGAGCGTGGTCGACTGCGCTCATGCCGTCCTTTTCCCTCATTCGGACGCGTCGCCCGGTGCCAGCAGCCCGGAACCCGGAGCGACTGCGGTACAGTAGGCAATTCTGCGATGGCGCTGGAAGTAAAACTCGGACAGGATCTGCGGCTTCGCCAGCAACTGGTGATGACGCCGCAGTTGCAGCAGGCGATCAAGATTCTGCAGCTTTCGCTGCCTGAACTGGAAGCGATCGTGCAGTCGGAACTCGAGCAGAATCCTATGCTCGAGCCGCTCGATCAGAGTCCCGCGGAAGCCGCCTCCGAGTCCGAAGTGTCTGATCCCGAAGCCGCCGCACAGGCCGACGGTGAACCGCTGCCACCCGAGACCGACGGCCTCAACGGCAACAACTCCGACGACGATTGGGAAACCGGCTCGCGCGAGGAAAAGCCCGCGTCCACTGTCGAGATCGAAGCGCGCGACGCCGCGCTCGAGATCAAGGAACTTAACAATCTCGAAAAGCTCGATTGGCGCGAATATCTCGAGACCTACTCGAACAACTGGCAGGAAAGCACGCCGGCGGACAACGACGACGATCATCGCAGCGCGCTCGAAAACACGCCGCTGCGTCGTAGTTCGCTCGAAGACCACATGATGTGGCAGCTCAGGATGTCGAACCTGGCTGAATCCGACCAGCCGATCGGCGCGACTATCATCTACAATCTCAACGAAGACGGATATCTCGAAACTCCGGTCGACGAATTGGCGGCGCAGCTCGAAATTGCGCCAGCCGAAGTCGAGCGCGTGCTCGCGCGCGTGCAACGCTTCGATCCGCCCGGCGTCGCTGCTCGCGATCTTCGCGAATGCCTGCTCGCGCAGTTGCAGAACCTCGGGATGGAAGAATCGCTGGCGGCGCGAATCATCAGCAATCACCTGGACTTGCTCGAGAAGCACCGCTACGCGGAAATCGCCAAGGTTCTGAACGTGCCGGTCGACACAGTCGGGCAGGCGGCCAAAGTAATCTCGCTGCTCGAGCCCAAACCGGGCCGTGACTACGGCGGCGACGAGCCGACCTACGTGGTGCCGGATGTTTATATCCACAAGGTCGGCGATGACTACGTCGTTACGCTCAATCGCGACGCGGTGCCGCGCCTGCGCCTGGCGGGTTACTATCAGCGCGTGCTCAACGACGTCGACGTCGCGCCCGAGACGCGTGAGTATCTGCAGGAGCGGCTGCGCTCGGCGCGATGGCTGGTGAAATCTATCTACCAGCGCCAGCAAACGATCTTCAAAGTCGCGACCTCGATCGTGAAATTTCAGCGCGCATTCTTCGATCACGGGATCAGCCTGCTGAAGCCGCTGGTGCTCAAGGATGTCGCTGAAGATATTGGCATGCACGAATCGACCATCAGCCGCGCGACCGCCAACAAGTACGCGCATACGCCGCAGGGAATTTTCGAGCTGAAATTTTTCTTCACCTCCGGGGTCAAGGGTGCCGGCGGCGAAGACGTGAGCGCCGAGACGGTCAAGGAACAGATCCGCGGGATGGTGACCTCGGAAACTCCGCAGAGCCCGCTCTCCGATCAGGCCATCGCGGAGATGCTGCGCGCCAAGCAGATCAATATCGCGCGCCGCACGGTCGCCAAGTATCGGCAGGCGATGGGAATCCCGCCGTCGGCAAATCGCAAGCAGATCGGATGAGCCTCCTGGCGCGAGCAGCGAAGCAGATGAACAAAAACCACGGGAAGGGCAAGCGCGGCCGAGCATCAATCCGAAAAGAGCGTCGCGCGGAACGGATCGCGAACGCTCCGATGACCGAAGTCACCGTGACGTTTCGGCACGTCGAGCCGACCGCTGCGATCAAGGATTACGCGGAACGAAAATTCGCGCACTTCGGCAGGTCAATCAAACGCACCTGCCGCGCTCACCTGATTCTCACGGTTGACAAATATCGGCAGCACGGCGAAGTTACAGTCAAATCAGGACGCCTGTCGGTGATCGCGCAGGAAGAAACCAAGGACCTCTATTCGGTGATCGATCTGCTGACTGATAATGTCGGACGCCAACTGAAGAAGCATCTGGAAAAATTCAAGGCGAAGAAGGTCAGGTCGCTCTCGACCGGCGAGGTCTTGAGCGCGAGCGAGGAAACTTGATTCGCGGGGGTCCGTGTGTGCGCTCGCCATTTCGATTTTCGATTTTAATCTGGACGGATAGATGAAAATTACCGATATCCTCAGCCCTGACATGGTCATCGCCGACCTGAAGGGGACCACCAAGCCCGACGTTTTGAATGAGCTCGCAAAGGCGCTGGCGGCCAAGTACACCGAGATCAAGCTCGGGGATCTGAATGCGGTGCTGGCGGAGCGCGAGCGGCTGGGCTCGACCGCGATCGGCGACGGAATCGCGATCCCGCACGGCAAGCTGCGCGGAGTGACGAAAATAATCGGCGCGTTCGGCCGTCACGCGGAGGGAGTCGATTTCGATTCGCTCGACGGTGGTCCGTCGCAACTCTTCTTCGTGCTGGTTGCGCCGGAGGATTCCGCCAGTCTGCATCTCAAAGCCCTCGCCCGGGTCTCGCGCCTGCTCAAAGAGAGCTCTTTTCGAAGCCGCCTGCTTGCCGCCAAAGACAGCGACGAGCTGTATTCCCTGATCAAGGAAGAAGACACCAAGTACTGAGGCGACGAATTCGCGCCGCTGCATTCCGCGGCACCAATCTTGATGAGCGCGCCTCAGCCACCTCGCCTGATAATAGTCACCGGTGTCTCAGGTTCAGGACGTGCCTCCGCGATGCGGGTGCTCGAGGACCTTGGCTTCTACTGCGTCGACAATCTGCCGGTTGCGCTGGCGCCCAACGTCGCGACGCTTGTCGCCGGACGCGATCCCGCGTTGAAGGGAGTCGCGCTCGGGGTGGACTCGCGCGAGCGGCTGTTCTTCCCGCAATGGCCGCGGATATTCGCCGAACTCGACACGGCTGGAATTCATCCCGAAGTAATTTTTCTTGACGCGTCCGACGACGTGCTTGCGCGCCGCTACTCGGAGAGCCGCCGTCCGCATCCGATGGCAGGGAGCGGCGCGACCGTCGCCGAGAGCATTCGCATGGAACGTCTCGCGCTGGCGGAAATGCGCGAGCGCGCAAACCGCGTGATCGATACGACCACCCTCACGGTCCACGAACTGCGCGAAGTGGTGACCGCGGCGGCGCTGGGCGCGAACGCAGGATCGCGGATGTCGGTCTCGATCGTATCCTTCGGCTATAAGTACGGCCTGCCGGTTGGGATGGACGTCGTGCTCGACGTGCGCTTTATTCCGAATCCGTTTTTCATCCCCCAGTTGCGGCCGCTTACCGGCATGGACCCGCGCGTGCACGGGTACGTGATGGCGCAGCCGGAGTCGCGACGCTTCATCGAAGAAGTCGGTCGCCTGCTCGACTTTCTGATTCCGCTCTATCAGCGCGAAGGAAAGAGTTACCTGACGGTTGGCCTCGGATGCACCGGCGGACGCCATCGGTCGCCGGTCCTCGCGCGCGAATTGATCAAACGTCTCGAGAGCGGCGGTTTCGCCAGCACCGTCCGCGACAACGACATCGCGCGGTAGTCGCTAGTTCATGATGCTGCCGCAGTCGACGTTCATTGTCTGACCCGTCATTCCCGCCGATGTGTCGAGCGCCAGGAACAGGGCGACGCGCGCGACTTCTTCTTCCGTCGCCATTCGGGCCATCGCCGCCTGCGATACGAAACCGGCCCTGATTTGCTCGTACGGCTGCTCGAGCGCTTCGGCTCGCGCGCGCATCACGCGTTCGATTCGATCGCCCTCGATCGCGCCGGGACAAATGCAGTTGCATCGGATGCCGCGCTGGCCCCATTCGCCGGCGATTGTTTGCGTGAGTCCGATCATCCCCCACTTCGACGCCGCGTACGGCGACCGCAACGGAAATCCGCGCCGGCCTGCGCCCGACGAAATGTTGATGACGTTGCCGGAGCGCTGCTTGTCCATCGCCGGGAGCACGGCGCGAGTCGCGAGCCACGTTCCGGTCAGGTCGATATCGATCGTCTCCTGCCATTCGGCCAGTGACATGTCGGTGATCCGCTTGGTCGGTCCCGAGATGCCGGCGTTGTTGACGAGAATGTCGATGCGCCCGAATGCCTTCATCGTCTCGGCCGCCATCTTTGCGCAGTCGGCTTCCTTGGAGACGTCGGTGCTCACTTGAATCGCGCGCGCGCCCAGGCGCTCGAGTTCGGCACAGGTCTGCTTCATCGGTTCGACCGAACGCGCCGCAATGACGACCTTCGCGCCGGCTGCGCCGTACTTAAGCGCGATCTGCTTGCCGATTCCGTAGCCGCCGCCTGTGATGATCGCGACTTTATCCGCGAGTTCGTTCATAGAAATAACTTCCTTTACGACCGTGAGTGTCGATCATTGCGCCGACTTTAATAGCATCGCGATTCGCCTACAACGCACGCGCGAAGCCTTGTCTCGCCGCGGCGCCGCCCAATATCATCTAAAGATCGTGTCCGCCGCGAATCCAATTGGAACTCAATCCGCCCAGCCGAACGCCAACGGCTCGCGGCTGATGAACTTCGTCAAGCTCGCAATCATCGTCCTCATTGTTGGCGGCTCAGTCTGGCTGCTCATCGAGCACTGGAATTGGTTCAGCGATCCCGCGACCGTCAAGGCCGAAGTGATCAAGTGGGGCGCGTGGGGCCCGGTCGTCTACATGCTGCTGTACGCGGTGGGACCGTCGTTCCTGGTGCCGGGCGCGGTGATGACGATAGCGGGCGGGCTGGCATTCGGCACCAAGTGGGGCTCGGTCTACTCACTCATCGGCGGAGACGTTGGCGCGGTGGTTGCTTTCGCGGCAGGAAGGTTTCTCGGTAAATCGTTCGTCGAGCGGATAGTCGGTGAGCGATTCCATGCGATGCTGCAGCGAATCGCGAAGCACGGTTTCCAGATAATTCTTTACCTGCGGATGGTCCCCGTGATTCCGTACAACGCGCTGAATCTGCTGGCGGGCGCGTCTCCGATCACGTTTCACGATTATTTCTGGGCGACGATGATCGGCATGATCCCGGGGACGATCCTGTTCGCGTTCCTGGGCGACGCGCTATGGCATCCGCTGTCGCCGAAGTTCTTCCTCGCGCTGTTGCTGATTGGAATCTCGGTCGGATGCGGCGAAATCTACCGCCGCTGGTCCCGCGTCAAAATCGACGACTAACTATCACGCGGCTTTCAGCCTTTTGACGCGCCGAAGAGCCGGGTTCTTTCGCGCCCGGTAAAGGTCGAACTGCTGCTGCATGTTGAGCCAACTCTCGGGCGACGTATCAAATGCGATCGCGAGCCGCAACGCCATCGACGGGCTGACTCCGGATTTGCCGTTGAGCAGTTCCGACAACGTTTTGCGTGTCACGCCGAGACTCCTGGCCGCCAGGGTCACCGATATGGCCAGCGGTTCGAGGCACAGTTCGCGGATCACTTCGCCGGGATGTGGCGGATTGTACATAGCCATTGAGCGACTCCTCTAATGATAGTCGATGTAGTCAACGTCGAGCGCTTCGCCGTCCTGGAATCGAAAAATAACTCGCCAATTTCCGCTTGCCGACACGGACCAAAATCCCGAAAGCCTGCCGGTCAGCCGGTGAAGGCCAAGACCTGGCAGTGCCACATCCTGAATTCTGACCGCTGCGTTCAAGACGCCAAGGATCAGCCGGAGTCTCCTTTTATGCTCCGGCCTGATCCCGTCGTTACTCCCGGTTTCGAAGAATTTGCGCAGCCCCTTATGCGCGAAGCTGCGAATCACGAATCCTAGTGTACCCAATAACGTGATAGGTTACAATTATGCAATATGAGAACGAACATCGTAGGGTCGCGCCTGAAGATCGGCCAAGGCTGCGACCGAACTTACTCGGTCCTTTCAAGGCTCGCATCGAGCCGTCTGATCCATTTAACTAGTCTTTGTTCGGCGCAATCTCACCAATGGAATCCAAACATCACCGCGACCACCTGCCGGTAACACTCGACAATGCGAGCGTGGCGGAAATGTCTACCGTCGAGCGGCTCAAGCATGCGAGCGATGGACTCTTCTACGTCCACTCGACGCATGAGAGCCGGCATACGATGCGCTCGGAAATCGACGCGCTCAGTGCCCGCCAGGCCGAGACGATCAGCGAGCACGCGAAAGAGATCTCGAAGCATTTTGGAATCTACAAACAGCGCGAGCGCAACGAGAGCGGCAAGAAGGACGGCGATTTCATTTTCATGGTGCGGGTCAAGATTCCCGCGGGCGAGCTCACGCCCGCGCAGTGGATCGCGCTCGACACGGCCGCGGATCGTTATGCCGACGGCAGTATCCGGCTTACGGCGCGCCAGGGTGTTCAATTCCATTTTGTGCGCGGGCACAATCTGAGTGCGCTGATTCGGGACATCAATCGAAGTCACGGCGGCAACGGCTACCAGCTCACGACGCTCGGCGCTTGCGGCGATGTGAATCGCAACACTGTCGCAAGCCCGATCGACGACCTGGACGCCGAGCTGCCTCTCGATTCGCACGAGCTCGCGCATGCGGTGGCGCGCGAGATGGCGCCGCGGAGTTCTGCCTACTACCAGGTCTTTCTCGCCGATCAGAACGGACAACAAATCGCGCTCTTGAACTCGGAGGAGCCGATTTACGGCGCACAATATCTGCCGCGCAAGTTCAAAGTCGGCTTTGCGCATCCGCACGACAACAGCGTCGATTTGCTGACCCAGGATGTCGGCTTCATCCCGCGCGTCGAAGGGCGCAAGGTCACCGGTTACGACCTGTACAGCGGCGGTGGGATGGGCGCGACGCACAACCAACCTGCGACGATGCCGCTGCTTGCGCTTTACCTGGGCACGGTCCAACGCGCTCAGGTGGTGGATACGGTGCGCGCGATCGCGACGATACAACGCGAGCACGGCGAACGCGGGAATCGGCGCGCGGCGCGATGGAAATACACGATTCGCCGCCTCGGCGTCGACGCTGTCAAGCGGACGCTGCGCGAACGCTTCGGAATCGCACTCGCCGACGCGGAACCAGTTCCGCTGCCGCCGGTGCGTGATCATTTGGGATGGCATCGGCAGGCCGGCGACGGCATTTTTTGTTACGTGGGAATCATGATTCCCAGCGGACGCGTGCGCGACACCGCAACGATCAAATATCGGAGTGCAATTCGGCAAATCGTCACGGAGGTCGAGGGAATCGGCGTGCGCAACACGCCCAATCAGCACCTGATCCTGGCGCACGTTCCTGCCGCTCGCCGCGAATGGATCGAGCGGACGCTCGCCGAGCATCGCGTGCCTTTCGATGGCCAGGTGCCATCGATCCAGCGGCTCGCAATGGCGTGTCCAGCCAAGCCAACCTGCGGCCTTGCGATGACGCATGCGGAGCGCGTGCTGCCGAGCTATCTTGCGGCGCTGGAGCGCGAGGGACTCGGTGATGTCGACGTTATGATCCGGATGGCCGGATGCCCCAACAGCTGCTCGCGTCCGCCAACCGCCGAGATCGGAATAATCGGCTACGGCAAGAACGATTACGTGCTGATGGTGGGAGGCGCCCGCGACGGCAGCCGGCTCGCGCGGGTGCTGTACCCGCGACTACGTGAGCACGAGTTGATCGAACGATTGAAGTATCTGGTGCGAGCTATCCGCGATCGCAATCCGCGTCACTTGTCCGCGGGCGACTTTCTTAATCAGACGCCTGACGCCGAGCTAACGGCGTCCTGACGATGGCTGCGCCGCCGCGCTCACTCCTGAGCGTGGCACCCTTTCCGCATTTATTGGGTCTTTAGGCGCAGCTCCGATCCCTGGGCCGGCGTGCGCTTGATATCGCGTTCCGCCGCCCTCCAAAAACCGATCGCTAGTACGAGGAAGGTACCGACCAGCAGCAAGACTCCTTCGTAAACCATCGTTGGAATCCTCCGTGTCGAGATAAGAACTTTCTTATCGCTGGACAATCCTTACTGCAACCCGGTCGAGCGAAATCCAGAGACTCAAAAAGAACCGAAAAGCATTGCGCTGAGATGCGAGCGATAGGGAAGAGACGTCGGTCCGGCGCTTTGACACAGAACGACCGGTCGTGCTTTTCTGGTGCAATGACAAACCCGGCATCTTCGACGCGCGAACGGATATTGCATCAGGGGCTGGCGCTGATGAGCCAATCGGGCCTGGCCGGCGTCACCCTCGGGGTTCTGGCCGACCAGGTGGGAATGTCGAAGAGCGGGCTGTTTGCCCACTTCCGGTCGAAAGAGGACGTTCAGATCGAATTGCTATCTCATATGGCGGAATTCTCGATGGTGCACGTCGTCGAGCCGTCGATGACAGCGAGCGAAGGGCTTCCGCGCCTGCGGGCGCTGGTTCGCAATTGGTTCGGATGGGCGCAGCGGGCAGGGCTGCCGGGAGGATGTCCGGTGGCGGCCGGCCTGTTCGAGTTCGACGACATCGAGGGACGCGTCAGGAACAAGATCCTCGAGATGGAAGGTCAGTGGCGGCTCACGCTGACCGAACTCGTTCAACGCGCGGTTGATCTCGGCCACCTTCGCCGCGACCTCGATGTGGACCAGTTTGTGTGGGAGCTCTGTGGCATCTACCTGGGTCATCACGCCGCCCATCGATTTCTTCGATCTGACGATGCTGACGCGCGAGCACAAACTGCATTCCAGGCTCTCGTCGATCGCGCGATGCGACAGGGCAAGAAGCGCAGAATCATGAGCGGCGCGAAGTCAGGCCGATTTCAATCGAAGAAGATCGCGGCCAAAGACGTACCGAACAAAAAGATCCAGGCGAGGAAGCGACGACCATGAAACAAACCCAACCACCGCTCGAAATAGGCATGCTGCTTTACCCGGGGCTGACGCTGCTGGATCTATTCGGTCCCCAGACGGTCTTTTCGTGGTTCGCGAATACTCATCTCGTGTGGAAGACGAAAGACCTGGTCATCTCGGACACCGGGATCGGAGTCCAGCCGACAGACACGTTCGAAACGTGCCCGCGCGATCTCGACGTCCTGTTCGTACCCGGCGGCTTTGGCCAGCAGAGGATTATGCACGACAGCGAGGTGCTTGCGTTCCTCGCCGATCGAGCACCGCGATCCAGATACGTAACCTCCGTCTGCAGCGGATCGCTGCTGCTCGGAGCGGCGGGTCTGCTGAAAGGATACAAAGCTACCTCCCATTGGGCGGCGCGCGAGGGACTACGCATGTTCGGAGCGGAGCCGGTTGAGGCGCGAGTCGTTGTGGATCGAAACCGCGTGACGGGAGGCGGTGTCACGGCAGGGATCGATTTTGGACTGGTGCTGCTGGCGAAGCTACGCGGCGACGATGCGGCCAGGTTGACTCAATTGGCGATGGAGTATGACCCCGAACCCCCGTTTGATGCGGGCAGTCCTAGGGCGGCCGGTCCCGCGATTATCGAACAAGCCATGAGCATGATGGCGGCAGAGATGGAGCGACAGGCAAGGTAGGCGGCCACTGGAGGTCGCATCAAGGCCGTCGCGATAAAACTGAGTCGTTACGAAGGACCTACAAAAGCAGGCATTACTCGATAGACCCGCCCGACCCGATTGAGGCGATCCGATTTCGGCTCGAACAGCAGGGACTCGACCCGCGAGCATTGGTAGGCGTCATCGGTGGCCGCGGCCGGGTGCACGAAGTGATGCAGCGCAAACGTCATCTCTCGCTGGAGATGATCCGGCGCCTGCACGATCGCTTTGGGATTCCGGCCGAAGTATTGATTCGTCCCATCCGCGCCAGACGGCGCCGACGCGCCGCATAGCCGGCTAGGTGCCGGATTCCCAGCTGGCCAGATATTTGCGCTGTTCGGCCGTGAGCGTATCGATCTTGATGCTCATTGCGGCGAGCTTTACTGCGGCGATTTCCTCTTCTATCTCGACCGGCACTTCGTGAACTTTTACTGGCAGCTGCGCGCCTTTCGCGGCCCACTCTGAAGCCATTGCCTGAGTGGCGAAGCTCATGTCCATCACTTGCGCGGGGTGCCCTTCGGCACATGCGAGGTTCACCAGCCGGCCTTCGCCCAGCAGATAGACGATGCGGCCGTTGGACAGATGGTACGCGTCGATGTTGCGAGTTACGTCGCGATCGACTTTTTTCGCGGCGTCGTTCAGGTAGGCGACGTCGATCTCGATATCGAAGTGGCCCGAGTTGCTCAGGAACGCGCCGTCCTTCATCTGGCTGAAATGCGCGGAGGTTAGAACGTGCTTGTCGCCGGTTGCGGTGATGAAAATGTCGCCGACCTTCGCCGCCTCGACCATTTTCATAACGCGGAAACCGTCCATCGCGGCTTCGAGCGCGCGAATCGGATTCACCTCCGTCACCACCACGTCGGCGCCGAGGCCGCGCGCGCGTGACGCGATACCGCGGCCGCAATAGCCGTAGCCAGCGACCACCACGACCGAGCCTGCAATCAGCACGCCGGTGGCGCGGATAATACCGTCGAGGGTGGACTGTCCGGTGCCGTAACGATTGTCGAACAGATGCTTGGTCTGCGCGTCGTTGACGGCGACGACCGGGATTTTGAGCGCGCCATCTTTGGCCATCGCACGTAGCCGGATTACGCCGGTGGTCGTTTCCTCCATGCTCGCCTTCACGTCGTCGGCCTGGTTGGCATACTCGGTGTGAAGCAGGCTGACAAGGTCGGCCCCATCGTCCATCGTGATCGTCGGACGGCGCTCGAGCACGGCGCGCAGATGACTGTAGTAGGTGTCGCGATCTTCGCCGTGAATGGCGAACGTCGGAATGCCGTATTGATCGACCAGCGCTGCCGCAACGTCATCCTGGGTCGAGAGCGGATTCGAGGCGCACGCGAACACTTCGGCACCGCCTGCTTTGAGCGTGCGGAGCAGGTTGGCGGTCTCGCAGGTGATATGCAGGCACGCGCCCATGCGCTGGCCCTTGAGCGGCAGTTCCTTTGCGAATCGCTCGCGCAGGCGGCGCAGGACAGGCATCTGCTTATCGGCCCATTCGATTCGTTTGCGGCCGGCCTCGGCGAGTCCGAGATCGTACACGTCGAAGTCGCGGCCGTTGCCGTTGGTGCGGGATTTAGGAAGTGCTTTCAGCTTTCTTGCCGACGTGGCCATCGTGTTTCAAACTCTCTTTTCGGTAAAGTCTCTATCTGGTTTGGTGAAAATGCCGAGGGTTGCTATCAGCTGCGGCCGTTGAGGCCGAACGCGTTGCGCAACGTCTCGGCCATGTCGACGCGCTCCCACGGGAACAGTCCGTCGTGCGGGTTACGGCCGAAATGCCCGTAGGCGGCGGTCGGCTGATATATCGGGCGCTTCAAGTTGAGGGTCCTGATGATGCCGGCGGGGCGGAAGTCGAACAGCTCGCGCAGGGTTGCCGAGAGTTTGTTCTCCGGGACGATGCCAGTGTCGAAGGTATCGACCAGCAACGAGACCGGCTCGGCGACGCCGATCGCATACGCGACCTGGATTTCGCATTTGGTGGCGAGTCCGGCCGCGACGACATTTTTCGCGACGTGACGCGCCATGTAGCAGGCCGAGCGATCGACCTTGCTCGGATCCTTGCCGGAGAACGCGCCGCCGCCATGGCGGCCGTAGCCGCCGTAGGTATCGACGATTATTTTGCGGCCGGTGAGTCCGCAATCCCCATGCGGTCCGCCGATGATGAAGGTTCCCGTGGGATTGACGTGGTAGATCGTCGAGCGCGTCAGGTACTGCGCGGGAATGGTTTTCTTGATCAGTTCCTCGATGACCGACTCGCGGATGGTTTCGTATTTGACGTCGGGTGAATGTTGCGTCGACACCACGACCGCCGTCACTTCGACCGGGCGACCATCGACGTAGCGCACGGTAACCTGGCTCTTGGCGTCGGGGCGTAGAAAATCGAGCTGCTTGCTTTTGCGGAGCCTCGTGAGATTCTCCATCAGCCGATGCGCCATCGCGATCGGCAGCGGCATCACCTCGGGTGTCTCGTCGCAGGCAAATCCGAACATCAGGCCCTGATCGCCGGCGCCCTGTTCCTTGTGCAGGCCTTCGCCCTCAGTCACGCCTTGCGAGATGTCGGCCGACTGCGGTTCGATCGCGGTCAGCACCGCGCACATGTTGCCGTCGAAGCCGACCTCGGAGCTGTTGTAACCGATTTCGATCGCGGTCTGGCGCGCGATTTTCACGTAGTCCGGTTTGGCGCGGCTGGTAATCTCGCCGGCGAGGACGATGAGCCCGGTTTTGGCGAGCGATTCGAGCGCGACGCGCGAGTTTGGATCCTCGGCCAGGAGCGCGTCGAGGACGGCGTCGGAAATCTGATCGCACATTTTATCCGGATGGCCTTCGGAGACCGACTCTGACGTGAACAGGAAATCCTTAAGCGGCATTATTCGCGATTGCTCCTTGGAGCGCCTTTTCGGTTTTCGGCTTGTCGAGCGGCGCGTCGCAGACCGGAATTCAACTTACGCAGGCGGCGCGTGGAACCGAAGGCATCAAATGAGTTCTGTGTTTCAGAGGGGCCAGCATAGCGCCTGCCTGACATCGAAAAAAGCGGAAAAACGGCAGTGCGCCGCAAGATTTTCAGGTACTGAAGGTATAACTGACCAATCGGACAGAATCAAGGTAGTGGGTCCCGCGGGTGGTGCTTAAACGCGAAACCGGCCCCTGCAAGGCGTTTGTGAACAGCCGTGGAATCTCTATGAGGAAAATAATCGCCTGCGCGGCGGGCGGCATCGACACCGTCGCGGGGGGTGACCCCTGCATCCAGTGAGAAGCGCAAAGTTGCGCTTGGCGCGCTACTTTGCTCTCAGGGTCGCCTGACCCACAAAATCCAGTTCCCGTTCCCCCTCGGGAAGGGGTTAGTTGCAGCGCTTCATTCCTCCCCGAAGCGTTCGTCGAAGAGGGTTTGCAGTGCCTTGAGGGCTTCGCGGGAGTCGGGGCCTTCGCAGCGGACCTTCAGCTTCGAGCCTTGGGCGGCGCCGAGCATCATCAGGTTCGTCATGCTCTTGGCGTTGACCAGATCGGGGCCGGTGCCGATCAAAATCTTCGAGGCGAACTTCGCGGCGGTCTGCGCGAGCGCGGATGCGGCCCGGAGATGAAGTCCGAGCCGGTTCTTGACCTCCACAATCGCCTCCGCCACGTTCACGAGGACTACGATAAAGGTATCGACGGCTTCGGTAAACGACTCGGCGCGATTAATCGGCTTCGGTGACGGTCTGAGGGGTGCGAGAAAGTTCGAGGTATCGATTTATTGAAGGACTCTTTGCCCGCCCGAGAGGAATCGCGCGAGGCTACCTTCCAAGTCGTCTTGCATTGAGTATGCAGCTGCTGGATCCGACGCAGTGTGGACGCCCTTGTGGATGCAGCCGCTTACGTCCGACTGCGTAGTCTTCTGTGAAATGCTCGTTATGCGGAAAGAACATGCTGCCAGGTTATCCGCAAACGGAACGTAGTAGGGGCGAAGAGGATAAGTGAAATCTTCGCCGTGAGGATGAAGCGCTTCGGAGTCCATAGGAGGCGTTACCAACGCCGGTGGTACGTAGTCGAATCCGTGCTCCGCTCCAGGATACACTTTGACCGAAACGTCCCCGCCCTCGCTGTCGAGGAATTTAGCCATTTGCACGCAGGCAGCGGCAGGAGCCATGTCGTCCCGCTCTCCGACGTAGATGCGCTCCGGGGCGTACGGCCGTAGGTCGGCACCGGCCAACTCTATTCTGCAGAACGGTGAAATCGCAAAAAAAGCGCGGAAGGCAATCATTCCACTGGTAACATATCGGTGTTCAGCTTCGAGCGTGTCAGCCACGATTATCGTCGTGGATCCGTCCCAAGTACCAAGGAGCGCTACACGGTTTGCATCAATTCGAGGATCACGTTCGAGAACGCGCAGAGCGCCGTAGACATCGCCGACCGTGTCGGCTGGCTGTAAAGCGGTGAGATCAATGCAAGCGCCGGGAGCCAGGTTTCGCCCTGCGTAACTGTCGACTGTCAGGGTTGCATATCCCCAGGAGTTGAGAGTTCCGGAAGCCCACTCTGGAAATCCACCCTCGCAAAGTTCTGACTCAAGAATAATCACCGAGGCAAACGGCCCATTTCCTCCCGGAACCGAAAGCATACCGTGCAAGTTTGTCTTGCCATCTGCGGAAAGGAAATGCACAAGACTATTGGCGCTCGCGATCGGAGCGCCGTCTTCGGAAGAGCTGGGAACAGATGAACAGGCAGTTCCAACGAGCGCAAGCGACAAAATAGTGGCCCAAAAGATCCAACGGGTCGGAATCAAGGTAGCAGCGGGCTTCTCCATCGGAAGCATACTGATTACAAGCCTTTCAGCCGCTTTTTAATTCACTCTTCGTCCCCACGAAATTCAAGTTGCGCACCCGGTAAACGACTCTGCGAGATTAATCGGCTTCGGTGACCGTTTGCGGCGTGCGGGAAAGCTCGACGCCGCGCTGGCGCCCGCTCACTTCGTCGCCAGCATGATATTCCAGCGGCAGGAAGAACAGCGACGACAGCAGCGCGAGAAATCCCATCGCCAAAAAGGCCGGCATGAAATCGTGGGTCGACAGTTGAGTGGAGCCGCTCGCGCGCAGGCTCATGTGCAGCAGCATCGCGCCCAGCGCGACGCCGAGGCTCAGGAACAGTTGCTGCGCCATGCTCGCCAGGGTGCTGGCGCTGCTCATCAATCTGTCCGGCACGTCGGCATAGGCCAGGGTTCCCAGGGCGGTGAATTGCAGCGATCGGAAGAATCCGCCTGACAACAGCGCCAACACGATGAGGAAATGAGGCGTTGTCGGCCGGAACAGCGCGTAGCTCGCCATGATGAATGCGCTGAGGACGCCATTGGAGATCAGTATCGTACGGAACCCGAGACGGCGGATGATCGGCGTAGCGGTGGCCTTCATGAACAAAGCGCCGGCGGCGCTGGTAAAGGTCAACATCCCCGAAGCGAACGGGGAGAGGCCGAAAACGACCTGCAGCAGCATCGCCAATAGAAACGGCAATGCGCCGATACCCATGCGAAAAAGTCCGCCGCCAAGAGTGGCCACCAGGAAGGTCGGGATCCTCAACAAGCTGAGATCGATGATCGGGTAGTCGATGCGTTTGGCGTGAAGAATATACAGCGCCAT
Organism: uncultured delta proteobacterium; assembly: GCA_963850125.1. Lineage (GTDB taxonomy): Bacteria > Desulfobacterota > Binatia > Binatales > Binataceae > Binatus. The sequence continues at coordinate 272,503 of CAWKKB010000014.1, forward strand.
GCAGATACCGCCCGCAGCCATCACGATCATGATGATGCTCGCGGGGATCACGCCGCGGCCGATCGACTCGAAACCGGAGACCAGGCCTGCCAGCCCGAGGCCGGTGAGCAGGAAGCCTCGGAAGTCGAGCGGAAAGGATACTTCCTCGCGAATGTTCGGGATGTACCAGGTGACCAGGAAGAAACCGAGCGCGCCGATCGGCACGTTGATGAAGAAAATCCAGCGCCACGAATAATAGGTCACGATGAAGCCGCCGACCGGCGGCCCGACCACCGGACCCAGCACCGCCGGCACGGTCAGATAAGACATCGCGGTGACGAGATCGGACTTGGCGATAGTCTTCAGCACGATCAGGCGGCCGACCGGGACCATCATGGCGCCGCCGAAGCCTTGCAAAATTCGGGAGGCGACCAGCTCCGGCAGCGATTGCGACAGCCCGCAGAATACCGATCCGGTCGTGAAGATCAGGATCGCGGTGCGAAAGACCGTACGCGCGCCGAATCGATCCGCCATCCAGCCGCTGATCGGGATGAAAACGGCAAGACTCAGCAGGTAGGAAGTGATCGCGAGGTTCAGCTTGATCGGATCCTCGCCGAGCGACTTGGCCATCGCGGGCAGCGCGGTCGAGATGACCGTCGCGTCGAGCATCTCCATGAACAACGCGCAGCCGACGATCATCGGCGCGAGGAATTCGAGCGCGGAAGTTCTGGAGGGCCTCGGACTCATCGGAGCGGATTACACATGGATGAAACCAAGGATATTGAAATCGGCGAAACCGGTAAACTGACGACTCGTTTTCAGAATGCAATGCGAGTCAATTGCCATTGCGAGTCTGCGCGATGCGAGCGGCGGCAGCCTGGGCTCTCTGGGCTTTGATAACCGAGCTGAACATCTCGCGCAGGCGCGGTTCGATTTGTGAGTCGCGGGTGGTACCCTCGCGCCGGCGCCATGCTCGCAGCGGAATCACTGCCTTGGACATGTTGCGATGTCCGCCGGCGCTGCCGATTTCACCGAACAGGCTCTTCACGGCCTCGCCGGCGTTTTCGCCGCTCATGCCGTGGTTGCGCACACTTATCACGAGCTGGTTGCCGAGCTTGCCCGCGACCGCGACCCACGCCACGCTTTCGAACTGAAGGCAGAAGTCCGCCATCTGCACGATCAGATCGTCGCGCTCGACGGTTCCGAGATTGAGCACGACCAGGTGATCCTTGACCATCATCCGTTTCATCGCGCGCGCCAGGATATGCGCGAAACTCAGCGGCAGCTCCGGACGATCGATCTGTCGAAGTACACTGTAATTCGCGAGCGGGACGAGATGGGTGAACGCCTGCAGGTCGTCGTCGGTGACCCGTCGCGACAGGGCCAGGGTGTCGCTGCGGATTCCGTAGAGCAGCGCGGTGGCCAGGCGCTCGCTGATTTTTTCGTCCGCAGTGACCAGGTATTCGGTCATGATGGTCGCAGTCGCGCCGTATTTCGTACGCACGTCCTCGAAGGGAGAGCTGCCGCCGGGGTAGCCGGGATGATGATCGATCGTGATATCGGCGCGCGGAATTTTCTCCCCGAAGTAGGGCGGTTGAACGTCGACCATCGCTATCTTGTCGAAAGCGCGCAGGTCCTCGGTGGTTGCCGGCTGGATCTCTATTTCCAGCAGATGCACCATGGTTCGATTTTCAGGCCGGGTGACGGGTTTGAACGCGAAGCACGGCGTGGTCTGCTTGTTGCGTCCGAGCAGAGTGCGCAGCGCCATCGCGCTCGCCATCGCGTCGGGGTCAGGGTCGTCTTGCAACACGATCGCCACGCGATCGCCGTCGGAGACCATCGCGCGCAATTCCTTGATTTTCTGCTTTGTGAGGGATTGATCCATAGAAGTGAGAGAATCCCGTGTCGCGTCGAGCGACTACAGGTAATATCAAATCTCTAATCGCGGACTGATCGGGAGTGGGCGGCGTGTCGGGCGCGATTTGCCCGAATAACGGGACGCGCGGTCCGAAAATGCGTATGGCGACAGCGACCCTGGCGAACCGTTAAGGAATTCATCGGTGGCTCGGGAATACCACAGCGCAAAGAGTTGAAGCAATGATAGTATAAACGCCGCGTATGGACTCCACTGATTCACATTCTAGCAAATTTCACTGCGTGATATGCCGCCGCGAATTCGCCGAATGGCTGTTGCGGATCTCGGTCGAAGATACCGCGGGTTTCCGGCAGCAGGCCTTTATCTGCGGCAATTGCGCGGTTAAACTCCGGCTCGCGTCGGAAAAAAATCGCGACTTGCAGATCGATCCGTGGATTCACGAGGCGGTCGCCAGCGTGTTGCGCGGCAAAAATCCCGACAAGCCGGAAAAATAAGGAAGAGACTCAACCGATGGCGGGCGTATCGAGATCCGATTCGCAGCCCGGCAACGTTGCCGGCGCGGAACTATGGCCGCGTGAAGAAGCTCGACGGCTCCAGGAGCGCGTCGCGGGGTACGAGCCCGGGCGTCCGGTTATTTTCGAGAGCGGCTTCGGGCCGTCGGGACTGCCGCATCTGGGGACGATGGCCGAGATTCTTCGCCCGTCGTTCGTGCGCAAAGCGTTTCATCTGATCGAGCCGTCGCGGCCGTCGCGGCTGATTGTTTTCATCGACGATCTCGACGGGCTGCGCAAAGTGCCGGAGAACGTGCCGCATCGCGAGGATGTCGAGCAGTATCTCGGCATCCCGGTGTCGAAGATTCCCGACCCGTTCGGATGCTGTGCCAGCTTTGCCGATCACATGATCAGGCAGCTTGGCGGATTCCTGGCGCCGGTCGAAGTCGAATACGAACTGGTGCGATCGGGCGAGATGTATTCGTCGGGCCGCTTCGACGAAGGGCTCAAGCTGATTCTCGAGAAGCACCTGGAGATCATCGCGATCATCGCGCCGACGCTGCGCGAGGAGAATCGCGCGGGCTGGTCGCCGTTCATGCCGATTTGTCCGAAGTGCGGGCAGGTCGTCGAGCGAGCGGTGACGGCGTATCACCCTGAGCGCGGAACGATCGAATTCACCTGCGAAAAAAGCGCAGGTGGCACCTCGGGATGCGGCTTTAGCGGCGAGCAGTCGGTGCTCGGCGGGAAGGCCAAGGTGCAATGGAAGGTCGATTGGGCGCTCCGATGGTACGTGCTCAAGGTCGATTACGAGCTGTACGGCAAGGACCTTACCGATTCGGCGCGGCTCGGTGGGCAGATTCTTCGCGTGATGGGTGGGAAGCAACCGCTCGGATTTCCGTTCGAGATGCTGCTCGACGAGCAGGGTCACAAGATTTCGAAGTCGGTCGGGCGGGGCGTGTCGGTTGAGCAGTGGACGCGTTACGCGCCGATCGAGGTGCTGAAATTTTTCCTGCTGCTCAACCCTCGACGCGCGCGCAAGTTGTTTCTGGAGGCGATTCCGCAATACGTCGACGAATATCTGGACGCGATCCGCGAATACGCGGCGGCGTCCGAAGAGCAGCGGCGCGAATCGGTGCTCGAATTCGTCATCCAGAGCCCGACGCCGAAGCGCTTCGACTCGTCGCTCAGCTTCGGGCTGATGATGAACCTGGTCGCGGCGCTGGGCAGCTCGGATCGCGAGTTTATCTGGAATTATATCGTCAGCTACGACAGTTCGATCGCGGCAGATCCGGAAACGGAGAAGATGGGTCGCGCGCTGATGGAGTGCGCGCTCAACTTTTATCGCGATTTCATCGAGCCGACGAAAAGGATCTACACGCCGACGGATGCGGAACGCGCGCAGTTGAAAACTCTCGTGGCGTACCTGCGTGAAAATCAGGACGCGAGCGCAGAGGAAATCGAAAAAAAGATTTACGATCTCGGCCGCGAAAATTACGACAAGCCCGGCAAGATTTTTCCGTTGCTATATCGATCGATAATCGGGCAGGAACGCGGTCCACGCCTGGGCGCGTTCATCCGGCTCGCCACCCCCGCCCGCATTGTCGAGTTGCTCGACGCGACGATCGCCAGATCGGCCTAGACGAATTCGGCGAAGACGGAGTCCGCCATTTCGAGGCCCCGTTCGGTCAGCTTGATCCGGCCGCGATCGAGCGTCAGTAAGCCGTTGTTGAACAGCGGGGTCGCGACGCTGCCGAAGATGCATTCGAAGTTGCGGGCGAAGCGCTCGTGGAAGTCGGCCAGTGCGAAGCCCTCGCGCAACCGTAGATTCAGAAACACGAATTCGCTCTGCGCGGTGGATTCGTCGATCGTTTCTGCGCCGGACTCCGCGTTCGCGCGCTCTTTGATCAACGAGACGTAGCGCGCCGGCAGCTTTTCGTTCCACCATCTACGGCCGCCGCGCCCGTCGCCCGCATAGCTGTGAGCGCCCGCGCCGATTCCGAGGTAGGTCTGCCCGCGCCAGTACGTCAGGTTGTGGCGCGCCTCGTGGCCGGGCGCTGCGTAGTTGGAAATTTCGTACATCGGGTAGCCGCGCCGCGGAATTTCCTCGCGCACTGTTTGATACATCGCGGCCTGATCGTCGGTCGCGAGCTGCTTGATTCGTCCGCGCTTCAAGTCGGTGAAAAAAGCGGTGCCTTCCTCGAAGGTCAGGTTGTAAGCCGAGATGTGATCGGGCTCGAGCGCGGCCACCGATTCGATGTCGAACAGCACGTCGGCGACCGTCTGCCCCGGAACCGCGAAGATCAAATCGAGATTGAGCCGATCGAAACCGGCGCGATGCGCCATCTTTGCCGCGGCGCGGGTCTCGTCTGCGCTGTGGATGCGGCCGAGAAACTTGAGCGTCGCCGCGTTGAACGACTGCGCGCCGAAACTGACTCGATTCACACCCGACGCGCGCATCCCGGCGAGTTTCGCGAGGTCCACCGTGCCGGGATTCGCCTCGAGCGTTATCTCCGCGTCGCCCTCGATGCCGCAAACACGATTGGCAGCGTCGACAATCTCGCCGATGGATTTGGGATCGAACAGCGACGGCGTTCCGCCTCCAAAAAAAATCGTCTTGATAGGTTGACGCGCGTACGACGGAGTACCCGCCCTGTATTCAAGCTCAGAAATCAGCGCGCGCGTGTAATCCGCCTCCGGCCACGACGCGGCCGCGTGCGAATTGAAGTCGCAGTACGGGCACTTCGATTGGCACCAAGGAATGTGCACGTAAAGTGAAAAGCTCACGCGCCGATTGTAGCGCGCCTTCGACGCCCGCTACTACGCGCTTGAAGCGGTCGGTATACTTCCACCGTCAGAGGCGAATTTGTCCGAGGTCGCACCAAAACAGGAACGTGACGAACCGGCCGTCAAGCCGCGTCCCGCAGTTGCGCGCGCGAGCGGGTCTGGTGCGAACGCGGCCGGCACGATCGCGGCGGGCGTCTTGCTCAGCCGGATTGCCGGTCTCGTCCGCGACAGCATCTTCGCGCATTTTCTCGGCGACTCGGCCACCGCGGACGCGTTCAAGGCTGGCTTTCGTATCCCGAACATCTTGCAGAACCTGTTTGGCGAGGGCGTGCTCTCCGCGTCGTTCATCCCTGTTTACGGAAAATTGCTCGGCGAGGGCGACGAGGAAACCGCCGACATGCTCGCGTGGGGCGTCGGCGCGATTCTAACGATCGGCGTGACGGTGCTGGTGGCTCTTGGCGTGCTGGTGACGCCGTACCTGATCGATGTGATCGCGCCCGGCTTCGAGGGCGACAAGCGCGACTTGACGATTCAGATCGTGCGCATCCTATTTCCCGGCGCGGGATTGCTCGTGATGTCGGCGTGGTTCCTCGGCGTGCTCAACAGCCATCACAAATTTTTCGTCTCGTACACCGCCCCGGTCGCATGGAACGTCGCGATGATCGCGGCATTGCTCTACTACGGCCCGCGGCGCTCGCAGGACGGGCTCGCGATCGCGATCTCATGGGGCTCTGTGGTCGGGTCCGCGTTGCAAATCGTGGTGCAGGTCCCGCAAACGCTGGCGCTGCTCAGGAAGCATCGCATCGACTTCGCGCGCGTCGCCGCGCCATTGCGATCCGTGTTCCACAATCTGACGCCGGTCGTGATCAGCCGCGGGGTCGTCAATCTCAGTACCTACGTCGACAATATCCTGGCGAGCCTGTTGCCGACCGGCGCCGTCGCCGCGCTCAATTACGGGCAGCTGCTGTACATGGTACCGATCAGCCTCTTCGGATATTCGGTAGCCGCGTCGGAACTGCCCGCGATGTCACGCGCCGCCGGTGCGATGCCCGAACAGATGAGCGCGATCCTTCGCGCGCGGCTCAATCGCGGACTGCGCCAAATCGCGTTCATGGTGGTTCCGTCGTCGGCAGCCTTCCTGATTCTCGGCGACGTGATCGTCGCGATGATTTATCAATCAGGCGCATTCACCCGCGCCGACGCTGTCTACGTATGGGCCGTGCTCGCAGGCTCTGGAGTCGGACTGCTCGCTGCCACGATGGGCCGGCTTTACAACTCGGCGTTCTACGCGCTGTTCGACACGCGCACGCCGCTGCGATTCGCGCTGATCCGCGTCGTGCTGACGCTGGTGCTCGGCTATCTATGCGCGATTCCACTTCCGCCGATGCTCGGAATCGCGCAGAAGTGGGGCGTCGCCGGACTGACGGTCTCGGCCGGCGTGTCCGGATGGGTCGAGTTCGCGCTGCTGCGTTGGGCGCTGAACAAGCGCGTCGGATGGACCGGGCTCGAGCGCTCGTTTCTGGCCAAGTTGTGGGCGCTGTCCCTGGGAGCCGCTGCGATCGGATTCTTCCTGAAACTTCACATGCCGGGATTCGGACCGCGCATCCAAGGACTTGTGATTCTTTCGATTTACGGTGGACTTTATTTGTTCGGCGCCTGGATGCTCGGGTTGCCGGAACTAAAACAGTTCACCGATCAGATCACGCGCCGTTTTTCTCGGCGCGCGTCGAGTTCATCCGATCGATAGTCGCGCTGGTCGAGCGTCCACCCAGTAACGGCGCCAGTGCCACTCGCCCTCCGCGCGATTCGACGAACGCCTGACCGTCAACCTGCTTGCCGCGCCAATCCTCGCCCTTGATCAGGACGTCGGGTTTCACCGCGCGAATGATTTTCTCGGCGTTCGTTTCCTCGAAGACCACCACGTAGTCGACCGCTTCCAGCGCGGCCAGGATTCTCGCGCGCTCCGCCGCGGGATAGACGGGCCGGCCGTCGCCCTTGAGATGCCGCACGCTGCGATCGCTGTTGAGTCCGACCACCAGCACGTCGGCCTGCGCGCGCGCAAACGCGAGACTCTGGACATGCCCGGCATGCAGCAGATCGAAGCATCCGTTGGTGAATGCGACTCGGCGGCCGGCACGACGCTCGCGCTCGAGCGCGGTCTTGAGTTCGTCCGCCGAATGAATTTTGCGCTCGTAGCTCTCATGCGCGGGACTCAACGCTCTCGCGAGATCCTCGCGTGTGATCACCTCGGTGCCGATGCGGGTCACTTCGATACTCGCGGCCAGGTTTGCGATCGTCGCCGCCGACGAGAAACCGAGCCCGGCGATCGAAAACATTCCGAATACGCTCAGCACCACGTCGCCCGCTCCCGTCACGTCGTAAACTTCACGCGGCGTCGTCGAGACGTAAGTATCCTTGCCGCCGCGCTCCGCTAGATACATGCCGTCGCGGTCGAGCGTAATCAGGCATGCCTCCAGGCCGAGCTTGCGCACGAGAGTCTCAGCCGCCTTGCGCCACGCGCCGCGATCGGTGAGGCGCATCCCGGTCGCGACTTCGGTTTCGTGACGATTGGGTGTGAGCGCAGTGGCCCCGCGATAAATCGAAAAGTCCTCGGTTCGGCGCGGATCGACAATCACAGGGACACCGCGCGCGCGGCCGCCGTCGATCAGCGCGCGCAAGACGTCGGGAGTCAGAATTCCCTTGTCGATATCCGAAATCAGCACACCGTCGCAGTTGCGAAGCTCAGATTTGAGTCGCGCGATCAACTCACGCTCGCGCGGCGGCTTGAGCGGACGCGGGTCTTCGTCGTCAACGCGCAGCAGTTGCTGGGTCGCTCGATGCGCCGCCTGCACACTACCGAGCATTCGATCTTTGACGATCGTGGGACGGTCGGGATCGATCAGAATCGAACGCGTGTCGATTCCGAGATCGGCGAAGATTGCGCGCAGCAGACCGCCGTTGCGATCGGATCCGACCACGCTGAGCGCGCTCACGTCCGCGCCGAGCGCGCGCAAATTCGCCATCACGAAGCCCGCGTTGCCCGGCTTCTCCTCGCGCCGCTGCACGCGAAGAATGGGGATCGGCGCCTCGGGCGAAATTCGTGACACGTCGCCCCAGATATAGCGATCGAGGATCACCTCGCCTGCCACCAGCACGCGCAACGGTTTCAGCGCCGGCAGGCCGTGCTCGTGACGCGGAGGTTCAGCTGGAGCGGCGGCGGTGGTTTTGCGTCGAGCCATGATGCGGCATCTTACGCCGCCGCGCGCCCAGCGTTAAACCGCGCGCTCGAGTCGCTGGCTGACCATTCGGATGCGGGCGGGAAGGGAAATTGAGAGAGGTCGGGATAGATTGAAGCTAGATTACTCCTGCGTTCTTCAATCGCTTGCGCGAGGGTGCGTCGATGCCGATCTCGGCCAGGATTTCTTGGTTGTGTTCGCCGAGCGCCGGCGCGCCCGTGCGAACGCGGGTCGGTGTCCGCGAAAATTTAGCTACCGGCCCAGGCAGCGGAACGATCGCGCCACCCTCGCTTGGTGTTGGCTGCAAACTGTCACGTTCAAGCACGTGAGGATCGCGCGCAGCGTCGCCATAGCTGTTTACCGGCCCGACTGGAATTCCCGCACGAATGAGAATCTCGACTATTTCGGCCCGTCCATGCTCAGCCGTCCATGCAGCAACTATCGCGTTGCACGCATCGCGATTTGCACAGCGTCCGGCGATCGTCGCGAAGGCCGGATCGTCGGCCAGTTCCGGGTGACCGATGGTGCGCGCCAGTACTTTCCAATGGCTATCGAGTAGTACCGCGATATAGACGGAGCCATCTGCACAAGCGAAAACATTCGCCGGCACCGCAAATCCGAACTCGTTGCCGTTGCGTTGCGCGGTAACGCCCATCGCGGCCAGCGTCAAGGCTGCGTTTTGGGTCAAGGTGTCCAGCAGCGCCACGTCGACATGCTGGCCTTCGCCGGTGATATCGCGATGGCGCAGCGCGGCCATCGCACCGATCGCACCATGCAGTCCGCCGAGTTGGTCAGCGATCGCGGTCGGATCCTTGGTCGGGGGCCCGTCCACCGAGCCGTTCAGCGACATGAAGCCAGATACTGCTTGCGCGATCGGGTCGTAACCGGGCCGGTTGGAATACGGACCGAATTGGCCCCATCCGGTAATCGAGACATAGACGATGTCCGGCTTGACCGCGCGTACTGCGTGATAGCCGACGCCCCATTTTTCCATCGTGCCGGCCTTGAAATTTTCGACGACGATGTCGGCTTGGGCAGCCAGTTTGAGGAAGATGTCGCGGCCTTCACGATGACGCAGATCGAGGCTCAGGCTGCGCTTGTTACGATTGATTGTTCCGTGCACGAAACCGATGCTCGTGCCAGGAAGAGTGGGCGGCAGCCGGCGAGTCACTTCGCCTTCGGGAGTTTCGACTTTGATCACGTCAGCCCCGAGGTCGGCCAACATTGCGGAGCACAACGGTCCGGCCGCCGTCGTGGTCGCTTCGATCACGCGCACGCCGGCCAGAGGTCCGGACAGGTCCTTGCGGGCATCGCGAAAAAATTCTGCCTTGGTCATGGTTGAATCCTCTTTTTGAAGTGCCGTCCCCAACGCCTTTGTCAGTATCAGCCCTAAATGAATGGCGTGATATTTCCCTCAGGGCCCAGCAGCGCGCGTAAATCTCCAGACTATCGGACGCAGTGCGGTCGCGACCGGATCCAGATTCAATTCGGTTTGAGCTCGAGTCATGTTCTCCCCTCCGCGCAGTATCGCGATGGACCAGCCGAAACAATAGACGCGAAGCCTGGACATCGCTCCAGCGCTGAGGCGCTGTCTGCGTTAGACCGTCCGCTCGAGTCGGTCGTTGAGTTCCTCGCGGCTCGCCAGGAACCACACATCTTTGCCGCGGTTTGCCTCGCTCACGAGAGCACGCAAAGCGGAGCTTTCAGCCAGGTGGCGGGAGATATCGCCGACGATCGCGAGGCGCCGCTGATATTGCACGAACTTCTGGATCAGCTCGCCGGCGATGCGCGTCTTCAGCTGGAAGAATTCATCGTCAAGGCATTCAACCGGAATCACAATCAGCGTGGCGCGATTCTCAAACGACTTTCCGACGAGGTCGACGGCGTCGTTATAGGTCTGCAACCGCCCGCCATCCGGCACGCATTCGAGGACGCGTACGCCGTGAAGTTCGTAGAATTTCGTCGACAGCATTGTTGCGTCGCTTCCTACCTGATCGCATAGCCGCCGTCGACGTACACGATCGATCCCGTCACGAAGTCCGAAGCGTGCGAGGCGAGAAAGACCGCCGCGCCGGCCATCTCCTCCGGCTTGCCGAAGCGGCCGGCCGGGGTGCGCATGATTATCTCGTCGAACATCGGTCCGCTCTGCGCGACGACCGTCATGTCGGTCTCAATCCATCCCGGCACGAGCGCGTTGACCTGGACGTTATGCGGTGCCAGCTCGATCGCCATGCTCTTGGTGGTCTGCACCAGCGCGCCCTTCGATGCGGCGTAGGGTATCACCGCCGGACTGCCGAACAGCGAATATTCGCTCGCGATGTTGATGATCTTACCGTGCTTGCGAGTGACCATGGACCGCGCGGCGATCTGCGAGAGAAAAAAGCATGAGCTCAGGTTCGTTTCGATCACACGGTCCCAATCCTCGGCGCCGAACTTCAACGCGCTGCGCATGATCGCGATACCGGCGTTGTTGACAAGGATCGAGATCGGTCCCAGCTTGCGCTCGACTTCTTCCAGCGCCGGTGCAAGTTGATCGCGCCGCGTCACGTCGAGCGGCACGGCAATCGCCGGCACGCCTGCCTTTGCGAGCTCGTCGACGACGGCGCGATTCTTCTCTTCGTTGCGCGCGAGGATCGCTACCGACGCGCCGGCCTCGGCGAATCCGAGCGCGATTCCGCGCCCGATTCCACCGTTGCCGCCCGTGACGACGGCGACCTCACCCTTCAAATCGAACATTTTCGGCGCAGCCATGAATCAATCCACCTCGTCCTTATTCAACGGATGAAGAAACCGCCGTCCACGATGATATCTGCGCCGGTGACGAAATCCGACGCGTGCGACGCCAGGAACACGGCCGCACCCGCCATCTCGGAGGGCTCGGCGAAGCGGCCGGCCGGCGTCCGCGTGATCATCTCATCTTTCAACGCCGCGTATTTCGGATCATTGCGAATCCAGTCGGTCATGTCGGTCGAAGTCCAGCCGGGCGCAAGCGAGTTGACCTGAATATTGTGCGGCGCCAATTCGATCGCGAGGCATCGCGTGAGCTGTAACAATCCACCCTTGCTGACGCCGTATGAAGGATAGATCGGAGTGCCTTTGTAGCCGCCGACGCTGGCGACGTTGATAATTTTGCCCGTCTTGCGCGCGATCATCGACGGGACCGCATACTTCAAAAGGAGAAAGCACGAGGTGAGATTGGTTTCCATTACCGAATCCCAATCTTCGTCGGTGTGATCGAGCATTCCTTTGAGAATCGCGAACGCTGCGTTGTTCACCAGGATGTCGATCGGTCCGAGCTTACGCTCGACCGCTTCCAGAGCCGGTTTAAGGGATTTGCGCTGCGAGACGTCGAGCTTGAGGGCGAATGCGGGAACCCCGGTTTTCTCCAGCTCCGCCAGCGTGTCGCGATTGCGCTCCTCGTTGCGCGCGAGAATCGCGACCGACGCACCCGCTTGCGCAAGTCCGAGCGCAATCCCACGCCCGATGCCTCCGTTGCCTCCGGTGACCACCGCGACCTTGCCGCTCAAGTCGAACATCTTCGGATTTGCCATTGCGTTTCTCCCACACAACCAGTTGGACAGCGAATGCTTAGCGCTTCTATATTGGCGTTTCGTGCATGCCGCAACCCAAATGCACAAGCGGTGCGTGTGCGAGGCACAATCTCCTACGAGGAAAATCACGACGATGGGACTACGGACGGCTGAACAATATAAGAGCTCGCTGCGCGATGGGCGCACGGTTTTTTTCCGGGGCGAGAAAGTCCCGGACGTCACAACGCATCCTGTAATCGGAATCGCAGTCGAGCATGCGGCGCTCGATTATCGGATGGCGCACGATCCGAAATATCGCGAGCTCGCGGTCGTGAAAGAGGGCGCCGAGGAGTACAGCCGCTACTACCACGTTCCGCAAAATGGCGACGATTTGCTGAAACGCAGCGCGTTGATCGCGGCCTCGACCCGCGAGGGTGCGACGCTGGTTGTGTTGATCAAGGAAATCGGCACCGACGCGCTGCTCGCACTGCATATCATCGGCGAGCGGCTCGCGGCTGCCGGCAAACCCGAGTATCGCGAGCGCATCCACAAGTACTACCGTGAATGCCGCGACAACGATCTCGCGGTCGCCGTGGCGCAGACCGACGTCAAGGGTGATCGCGCGCTCGGCCCCACGCAGCAGGACCATCCGGACTACTACGTGCGAATCGTTGAGGAGCGGCCCGACGGAATAGTCGTGCGCGGCGCGAAGGTCCACACCAGTGTCTCGACCAATACGAATGAAGTGATCGTGCTGCCGACCCGCGCGATGCGCGCCGAGGACAAGGCTTACGCCGTCGCGTTTGCGCTGCCGGTCAACACGCCGGGGTTGAAGCTGATCGCGTCGCCCCACGGAAGCTCGCACAAAAACGATTTCGAGCATCCGATCAGCGCGCGGCACAAGATGATGGAGACGCTGACGGTGTTCGACGACGTGTTCGTGCCCAAGGAACGCGTGTTCCTGCAAGGTGAGATCGATTTCGCGGGATTGCTCGCGCTGACCTTCGTGCGATTCCATCGCTTCACCGCGGTGTCGTACAAATTGCCGCTGCTCGAGCTGATGGCGGGCGCCGGTCACGCGATCGCGGAGGCCAACGGAATCTCGCGCGCGGGTCACGTGCGCGACAAGCTGACGCATCTCGCGGCGTATCACACGACTGTGCGTGGATTGATCGAGCATGCTGCGCGCTCCTGCACTTTCGAGGACGGCGTCGCGGTGCCGAACACGCTGCTCACCAACGTCGCCAAGTATCACTTCGCGCACAACTACCATCAGGCCGTGCAAATCGTGCAGGATCTCGCGGGCGGTCTACTGGTGACGGCGCCGGCCGCTGAAGATCTCACGAGCGAGGCGACGCGCGCCTACGTACTGAAGTACATGGGCGGTGCGAAGGGCTTCGACACGGAGAAGCGGCTGCGGCTGCTGAATCTGATTAGCGATCTAACGTCGTCGGATTTCGGCGGCTACCAGGAAGTGCTCGCGGTACACGCCGAAGGCGGCTTCGAAGCCGAGAAATTGCAGGCCTACCGCGAGTACGACTTCAAGACGGTAGCAGCCTACGCGCGCAAGCTCGCGGGGGTTTGAGCGACACGATCGATCTGCTGATCCGCTAGGTCTTGAGCTTCGCCTCGAACTCGATCAGCAGCTCGGCGAATTGCTTGGGAGCCTCGCCGTGCATCGAGTGCGGCATTTGCGGGAACGACCGGTAGTCGATCGGCTGGCGGGCTTGTGAGACGAGCTCGCACACGCGCTTTGCCTGCAAGTCCGACGCGGCGCCCAGCAGGTAACCGGCATTCTCATCGACGCGGCGGAAATGGTGCGTATATAGAACCGGCCGTTTGACGCTAGCGAGCATCCGCGCGTGATCGCAGCTCGCAAATACCGAGCCCTCCCAGAACGCGCGCCCCCACTCTGGGTCATATTCCTTCATCCGCTGCGGGATTTGCCCGTCTCCACTGAACATCATCGGGACGATTGCACGCGAGAGCCAGTCGGGCAGCTCGGTTTTGGCAGCTTCGAGCATCTCGGCCCAATCGCCGACGCTCCACTGGTCGCCAAGGTATTTACTCATCAACGCAAAAATCGCTCCGATCGATTGACGGATAGACGGTCCACATGAGGTGTTGACCTCCGAGGAGAACAACGGCGGATCCTCATAGACGGCGCCGCGGATCGTGCCGGGCGTCGCGTACGCTGAAAGCCAGGCGGAGATCACGCCGCCTGACGAGAGTCCACTGACAATCACCGGTCGCCCAATAGCCAGCGCGATGAACCGCACCAGATCGTTGCCGAAGTTGTCGACGGTGTAGCGGCCCGGCGTCCAGCTCGATCTTCCCTGCCCGCGCAGGTCGACCGCGAAAGCCTGGAAGTGCTCCTGCAGCAGGCCCATCGCGCTCTCATAGCCCCACCACGATTCCGTCTGTCCGGGGATCAACAACAAGGCGGGCTTGTCGGGCGCTCCTGCGACTGCGTAGTTGATGACGGCCTCGCCCGTGTCGATCGTTTTTTCGGCGAAGGCGTGGCTGACATAGGTTGCGGCAGGGTTGTCCGGCCCGAAACGAAGTGCGCTCATGACTTGGTCTCCTTGGTTCGCAGATCGACTGAAGCGCGCTGCTGGTCGTTCGTCGAGTTCACTATGGAATCATCTCTGGCTTGGTTGCGCCAAGCATCAATCCGCCAACCGCCCTCGCCACTTGATCTGGCAGCAGGTAGGCATGCGCGAGCGCGGCCTGCACATCCTGGAAACGGCGCTGCAACGGCTGATCAAGAAAAATCGAGCGGCCGCTCGCAGCACGGAACAGATCCGTAACCGCCTGGCCGGCCAGATCGCACCCGCGGTTCATATTCCAACGCATCTGCGCCCGCTGCTGCATCGAGGCCGCCTCGTGCGCCTCGGCCATACGCCACAACTCGATCGCATCGGCGCGCACCAGCGCCGTCGAAGCGTCGAGATACCAGAGAGCCTCGGCGAGACGATTCTGAATCAGCGCCTCGTCGGCAGCGCGGCCGCCCGTGCTGAGCTTGCGATCGCGCGATGCCGCGACCCACGCATCGACGAAGCCGCGGGCGGCTCCGAGCGCCGATGAGGCCACCGCCATGTTGAAGACCACCGACCACGGCAGTCGGTAGAGCGGGCCCCTATTGACCTCTTGTCCGGGCAACGGCGCGTTCATCGCGTAATCAAGATGAGACTGCGTCCGGTATTCGGGCACGAACGTTTCGTCGACCACGATGTCCTTGCTGCCGCTGCCCTTGAGTCCCGCCACATGCCAGTTGTCTACGATTCGGTATTGGCCTGGCATGAGCAGGAACGAACGGAAGTCGCGAACCTGGTTTCCGCCGATCTCGCGAGTCCCGCAGATCGCGCCCAGCATCACGCCGCGACAGTGATCGCAGCCCGACGAGAACGACCATCGGCCCGAGAGTTTGTAGCCGCCGGTGACTTTTTCAGCTTTGCCGGTCGGATTGTAAGACGAGGAGTGCATCGCCGCCGGATCCCCGCTCCACATCTCCTGCTGCGCTTTTTCAGTGAAGAGACCGAGTTGCCACGGGTGTACTCCGATAATCCCCGCGACCCAGCCGGCGGATGACGACGCGCGCGAGATTTCAATCGTCGCATCGACGAACTCGACCAGCGAAACCTCGCCGCCGCCGAAGCGGGCCGGCTGCAGCGCGCGGACGAAGCCGCCTTCCAGCAGAAGCTTCCAGGTGGAATCGCTCAGGCGGCGCAGTTCGTCGTCGTTGGCGGCGTTGGCCGCAAGCATCGGCGCGATCAGTTTCGCCTCGTCAACCAGGCTCATCGTGAAAGCTCCAATTGTAGTCACCGCCTGGAAGAGGTGCGGCCGCCGAGCGGACGACGCCGCGAAGCTCGCGCTAATCCGGGAGAGAAAGGGGCGCCTACTTCTCGGTCCGCAGCTCGACAGTGTTGCCGTCGGGGTCGAGGATCCACAGTTGGCGGCCCGCGCCCATGTTCGGTCCCTCGAGGAACTCGATTCCCATTTCCTTAAGCGTGCGCTTGGTCTCGTCGAAATCTTCGACGTCGAAGGCTACGTGGGCGCCGAGCGGGTCAGGCTTCTGCCCGCGATTTTCGCTCGAAATGATATGCAGCGCGTTGTTGCCGATCCCATACCACGCGCCGCCGAAGCCGAAATTCGGGCGCGGAATCCGCTTCAGGCCGACCACATTTTCATAGAACGCAGTCGCCTTCTCGACATCGCTGACGCGAAACGCCGCATGATTGAAAGCCTTCAACTTGACCATGGTGAGTTCTCCCGTGATCTGAGATTTCCTAATGCAGTTCGCCGCCGCCTGCGACGTTGATCGTCTCGCCGGTAATGTTATCCGCGCGGCACAAATAGACCACCGCGTCGCCGATATCGTCCGGCGTTTGCTCGCGCTTGAGGAACGTATTGCGCGCAATATATTCGTCGAACGCCGCCTCGCGATTCACCCCGTACTGAACACCGACCATCGGGTCGAGCACGTCGGTCCACATCGCGGTGCGTAGAAACCCGGGGCATACCGCGTTGACGCGAATGTTTAACGCTCCCAGCTCTTCCGCGAGCGATTGCGTGAACCCCACCACTGCGAACTTGCTCGCGCAATACGCTGCCGCGCCGCCGTGACCGGTCTTGCCCGCCACCGACGCGATATTCACGATTGCGCCCTCGCGCCGCGTCGCCATGTGCGGGATGCAGGCCTTGGCGCAGAGGAACGGGCCCTTCGCATTCACCGCCATCACGCGGTCCCATGATTCTTCCGCAAAATCGCTGACCGGACCGACCGCGATAATTCCCGCGTTGTTCACGAGGATGTCGATCGCGCCGAGTTTCGCGATGACCTCCGTCGCCATCCGCTCCAGGTCCGCGAATCGCGTCACGTCGGCCAGGATCGGAATCGCTTTCACGCCAAGTCCCCTGGCCTCTTCGACGGTGCGATTCAGATCGGTTTGCGCAGCGAGATTGTAGGTAAGCGCGCGGTCCGCTGGACTTCCGAGATCGACCAGCGCGACGTTCGCTCCTGCCGCCGCCAGCTTCATCGCGATTCCGCGCCCGATTCCTCGCGCTGCGCCGGTGACGATTGCGTTCTTACCCTTCAGTTCCATGCGATTCCTTCTAGCACGACTCTTTCGGATCGGGGTAAAGCGCGCTTACTCGAACGCGTTCTCGCCCGTGATGTCGCGGCCGAGGATTAAGGTATGCACGTCGAAGGTGCCCTCGTAGGTGTTCACAGTCTCCAGGTTCAGCATGTGACGGATGACGGGGTACTCGTTCACGATTCCGTTGGCGCCCAGCATGTCGCGGGCGTCGCGCGCGATTTTGAGCGCCTCGTTGACGTTGTTGCGCTTTGCGAACGATACGTGCTCAGGCCGCATCTTACCCGAGTCCTTCAGATGCGCGAGCCGCAGGCAAACCATCTGAGCCTTGGTGATCTCGGTCAGCATCTTGACCAGCTTCGCCTGGACCAGTTGATAGCCCGCGAGCGGCCGCGAGAATTGCTTGCGCGATTTGGTGTAGTCGAGCGCGCAATGGAAACACGATCGCGCAGCGCCGATCGCGCCCCACGCGATTCCATAGCGCGCCTGCGTCAGGCATCCGAGCGGACCCTTGAGCCCGCGCGCTTTTTCCAGGTGCGCAGTCTTCGGAATTCGTACGTCTTCCAAAATAAGTTCCGACGTAATCGATGCGCGCATCGAAAACTTTCCGTGGATGTCGCGGGTCGAGAATCCCGGCGTTCCCTTCTCGACCAGGAACCCGGTTATGCCCTCGTCGACCTTCGCCCACACAATCGCGACGTCGGCGATCGAGCCATTGGTGATCCATCGCTTGGTCCCGTTGAGAATCCAGCCGTCGCCGTCGCGCCGCGCCCGCGTTTCCATCCCGCCGGGGTCCGACCCGTGGTCCGGCTCGGTCAGCCCGAAGCATCCGATCAATTTCCCTTTGGCCATTTCCGGCAAGTAGCGCTGCTTCTGTTCCTCGCTGCCGTTTGCATAAATCGCGTACATCGAAAGCGCACTCTGCACCGAGGCGAAGGACCGCAACCCGGAGTCTCCGGCCTCGAGTTCCTGCATGATCAGGCCATAGGCCACGTTGTTCATACCCGCGCATCCGTAGCCTTTGAGATTAGCTCCGAACATCCCAAGCTCGGCCATTTGCGGTACGAGATGCATTGGGAAGGTTTCGCTTGCAAAGTTGCGCTCGATGAGCGGCGAAATCTCGCGGTCGACAAACCGTTTGGCGGTATCGCGAGCCATCCGCTCTTCATCGGTCAGCAGGTCGTCGAGATGAAAAAAATCGAGGTCTCTTAGTAAATCCGACATCTTGCGCTCCATGCAATTTTTGAAGGGTGTTTTACTCCGAAATTCGGGTCCGGCAACCACCAAAAACCGTCCGATTCGACTGTTCTTTGGATGACCAGAATCATATGCCCAGTATTGCTCGCTCTTGACCGGAGTGCGTCCATTCCGCAGGCTTATTAGGAGCGAAAAATTGCCTTATCACGGCTACTAGTTGCCTCTGTTTTAGCTATCACGTAGGCTTATACATCAATTCAACAATATGCACATTGAAACGCTAAAGGTCTTCTGCGACATAATCGAGAGTGGAAGCTTTTCTTATGCCGCGTCGCAAAACTTTGTTACTCAGTCGGCGGTCAGCCAGCAGGTCCGAAGCCTGGAAGAGAAGTACGACTGCCGATTGATAGAACGCGGACGAGCAGGTGTCAAACCGACCCCGGCCGGCCAGATTCTCTACACCGCCAGCAAGGAAATCGTACGCCGCTTCCTGGAACTGGAAAATCGCCTGCGCGAAATCGGGTCGGTGGTCGCGGGGTCGATTCGGGTTGGCACCGTTTACAGCGTCGGACTGCATGAGTTGCCGCCGTACCTGACCGAATTTCTGCGCAACTTTCCGGCGGTTAATGTGCATCTCGAGTATCTACGTTCGAACAAGATTTACGAAGACCTGATCGAAGGCAAGGTCGATCTCGGGGTCGTCGCTTATCCAGCCAAGCGCAGCCAAATCGTATCGGTGCCGTTTCGCCATGACGAACTTGTGCTCGCGGTGCCGCCCGACAATCCGCTGGCCAAGCATTCGAGGGTGAATGTCGGACAGTTGGTGGGTCAGAAGTTTGTCGGCTACGAACGCGACATCCCGACGCGCAAGGCCTCCGATCGAATCCTGCGCGAGCACGGCGTCAAGCCGACCTACGTGCTTGAGTTCGACAACATCGAGACCATCAAGCGCGCGGTCGAGATTGGCCTCGGATGCGCGATCGTGCCGCGGATGACGGTCGAGAACGAGGTTCTGCGCGGCACGCTGCGGATGCTCGAATTTCAGGAAGGCACGTTTCTCCGCCCGCTCGCGATCATCTACAAGCGCGGCCGCGAGCTCTCACCCGCGGTGCGCAAGTTTATCGAGGTGCTGACGACCAGCAATATCGTCCCTCGCGCTCGCGGCGACAAGACGGGAGACAAGCCCGAACGGCCGGGGCGAGGAGAGCGCGCTGAACGCAACAGCGACTCGAGCAACGAGAAGGCTGAGAAGACGGCATAGTCGCGCTCGATAGCAATTCAACGGCCGGGTCCGCGCGACTCGGCCGTTTTCATTTTCGGGATATGTGCTACAGAGAAGCGCGATGACCCCGGAGGCAAAGATCCTGCTCGGTTCGGTCCGCGATCTCGTGCCGTCGATCAGCGCCCGCAGCGCGGAAATCGATGCGGCCCGCCGGCTTCCGCTCGATTTGATCGCGCAACTCAAGGCAGCCGGATGCTTCCGCATGTTCGTCCCGAAGAGTCACGGCGGGCTGGACATTGACGTGCCTGCCAGCATGGAAATCATCGAGACGCTGGCGTCCGCCGACGGCTCGACCGGATGGGTCGTGATGATCGGATGTGAGACGCCGATGCTGCTGGCGCTCCTCTCCCGCCAGCACTTCGATAGCATCTATGCTAGTGGCCCCGACATAGTTATCGCTGGCGCGTTCGCTCCTCGCGGCCACGCCGAACTGGTTGAGAGCAATTATCGAGTCAGCGGGCGATGGGGTTTCGCCAGCGGATGCCAGCATAGCCAATGGCTGTTCGGCAATTGCATCGTCACGGAAAACGGGACTCCGCGGGCCGGCGTGATCCCGGGCACGGCGGAAGCGCGTGCGATGATGTTCGCGCCGTCGAAGGCACAAATCCTCGACACCTGGTCGGTGAACGGACTCCGCGGGACTGGCAGCCACGACATCGCGGTCGAAAATCTCACGGTACCAGCGGACGACAGTTTCGACATTTTTTTCGGACGCCCGTGCATCGAGAATCCCTCGGTGGCGGAGCCACTCCTCTATGCCGCGCTGCATATCGGCGCAGTCGCGATCGGGATTGCACAGCGCGCGATCAACGAGATTGTCGCGCTCGCAAACACCAACAAGCGCCGCCTCTATGCGAGCGCGTCGCTCGCCGAGTCTCCGCTTTTTCAATATCGAATGGGACACGCGGACGCGAGTCTGCGCGCAGCCCGCAACCTCCTGCGCGGTCAGGCTGATGCTGTTTGGAATTCGGCAGTCGCAGGGAATCCAGTTTCAATCGATGGACGCGCGCCGGTGATGGCTGCAATCACATGGGCGGTTCAAACCTGCGCGGCGGTGGTAGATACCTGCTACAAAGCGGGCGGCGGTACATCGCCGTACGACGATTCCCCGCTGCAGCGATGCATGCGCGATATTCAGACGCTGACCCAACACGCCGGAGTGGCAGAGTCATGGCTGACAACCGCAGGCGCAACAATCCTCGGTCGCCCAACCGGCTTCAGCGTGTAGCGATTCCCTTCTTCGCCTCGCCCGTTGTCGGGAGAAGCCGCCGCTCGTCCTCAAGCGGCGGGTGAGGGACCGCGCTTTCCTAATTTCGCGCGTGATTCAGAATGTACGACGGAACAGACAACCGCGCCGCACAGATGTCCCTCACCCTAACCTTCACCCGACAATGGGCGAGGGAACCAGAGGACGAGGAGTCGCATCTTCATCTCACATAGGCGGCCGCTGATAGCCTCCCAACGCCGCCTCCGCCGCTTTCGCGACGGCGAGCACAGTCTCCTCGCCGAATGCGCGCCCATTTATCTGCAGCCCGATCGGCAGGCCCTCGCGATCCTTTCCGCACGGCACGACCGCGCCTGGCAGTCCCGCGCAGTTGCCCCATGCCACCGGCCATCCCGCGAGAAAGTGCGGATACTTTTTCCCGTCGATATCGACCTCGGTCGCGCCGTGCTTGAACGCGGTGACGCAGAACGTCGGTCCGAGAATTATCGGATAGCGCTCCATGAACTCCGCGAGTTGCACACGCCATGCATCGCGTTCCATCGCGATCTTGAAAAACTCGGCCGCCGACTTTTTCTCACCTGCAACCATCAAATTTCGCAGCCGGTCGCGCGAGAGTTTGAGGGCTTCGCCCAGCGCCTCCATCACGAGCTGATTTCCGTCCGCGCCCGCGTACGCGAACCACAGGCGATCACTGTCGTCGATCGGCGGCTTCGCGGCTTCAACGACGACCCCCATCTTCTGCAGCTCACGCCCCGCGCGCTCGATCGCGGCGCGCGTATCGGAGGTAACCGGAACGTTGCAGGCGTCGGTAAAGATCGCGCATCGAACTTTCTTCAGATCGACTCTTTCAGGATGCGCGTCCGGCGTCGGCACGGTGTACGGCGAACTCCAATGTTGCCCTTTGACGACGTTGTAGGCGAGCGTGAGGTCGTCGACGTAGCGCGCCATCGGCCCAATAGTCGCCATGTGCGCGATGGCCGGCGGCGCGGCAACGCTCGGCGCCATATGGCCGCTGCCGGGAATCGTGCCCCACGTCGGCTTGAGCCCGACGATGCCGCAGAAATGCGCCGGCACCCGGATCGATCCGCGATAATCGGAACCCATGCCCAGCGGCGACATCCCGACTGCAAGCGCCGCCGCCTCCCCGCCGCTCGATCCGCCGGGCACGCGCTCGCGATTCCACGGGTTGTTGGTCTGGCCGAAAACGGGATTGTCGCAGTCGTAGTCCATCGTCATTTCGGGCGTGTTGGTCTTCCCGATGACGATTGCGCCGGCCGCGCGCAGCCGCGCGACAGTGGGCGCATCCTGCTTGGCCACGTGATGCTCGAAATGTTTCATGCCCCAGGTCGAGCGCACGCCCTCGGTGATTATCGAATCCTTGATAGTGATTGGCAGCCCTTCGAGCGGGCGGACCTCGCCTTTGCCGGACAGGCGCTTGTCGGACTCTTCGGCCTCGCGCGCCGCGCGTTCTTCGACGAGAGTGACGACAGCATTGAGGCCGTGATTCACCGACTCGATCCGCTCGATAAACGCGTCGACCATTTCGACGGAAGAGACGTCGCGCGCGCGCAGCATCGCAGCCAGTTTGTGAGCCGGAGCAAAAAAGAGATCGTCAGAAAATGCCATGAAAAAGCACCTCGCGTAGCTCAGGAAATAGCATCGCGCGTGAGCTATTGCCACGCGGGCGGACAATGCACGCGCGCTGGAGTTGCGGAACGCAAGCCACTGCACGGCCCTTCAAATTCGCGTGTCGCTTTTCTAGCCAGGGCGAAACACGAATATTTCTTAATTCTAAAGTGCAGGGGTTACCCCTGCCCAAGGAAGCGTGAAACCCAAGGTGGGTTTCACATCGGCCAGCGCGAACGCTTATACCGTCTGACACTAGGGTCGGACGCCTGCGCGCGCTCCGCAGGCTCTACTTCAACACCGCGCGGAGCCGGTCGCGGTCGAAGCCGGCAATCATTTCTTTGCCTGCGATTACTATTGGGCGCTTGATTAGGTTCGGTTCCTTCGCCATCAGTGCCAGCGTCTGGTCGGGGGTTAGTGATTTGCTTGCGAGGCCCATTGCCTTGAAGGCCGGGCTGCGCGGGTTTAGAAAATCGCGCGGGTCCCGGCCTGCGAATAGATCTTTCAGCTCAGCTGCAGTCAGCGGAGCTTTGGCGTAGTCGCGCTCGTCGAGCTCGACGCCCAAGTCCTTACGCAAGAAACTTCTTGCGTCGCGGCAAGTTGTTCAGGTCGACTTCCAGAGAAAACGGATCTTCTTCATATGCGACCTCCGACTGGATCAAAAGAGCACCGGTGAAGATTTGCGGCAACCCTGAAGGGAGCGAATGAAGCGCGCGGTTAAGAGACCGGAACCGGCTTCGCTGATGCGAAGCTGTCCGGAAGCCAGAAGCCATGTCCATTCGCTCGCGTTGCCCGCTTCGTCAGGATGACAACAGGGCTCGCGCGTTGCTCGCTTTGTCAGGATGGCGCGGGGTGCCGCTACTCGATGTTCGATCCCGAGGCCGACCCGGTCGCGGGGCCGGCGCCGTGATCGAGCGGTTGCCCGCCCGCCGTGGACGACGACACATTTGTCGACGAGTTCGATGCCGGCAGCGGCGTTATCGGCGCGACTCCACTTGAACTCGCGGTCGTGGTCGTCGAGCTCGACGACGTGCTCGTCACGGGCTCCGGCGCCGTGGGCGGAGTGTCAGTCGGTCCGCTGAAATTGATCGGTTGCTGGCCCGCGAGCATTTGCGGCGTCACGACGTAGTCGCCGCCGAGCGCACTGCGCCATACCGTGTTGGCCGCCTGCTGATTTCCGGCCGTTATCAGATAGGTTCCGCCGCCGACCACTCCACCGAGGATCGCGTAACTCAGCTTGGCCGGGATGTAGAGCACATTGCAGAGCAGGGCGCCCGCGCCGTACCCCGCGCCCGGCCAGTTGACGTTATTGTCGGCCGGCTGCGGGACCTGCGTCGTCGCCGGCGGGCCTACCTGTTGCGCGGATTGTGCCGCGGCGTATTCCGCGAGCGGACCCGCCGGCATCGCGAGCATCACCGCGAGTCCGATTGCGATCACCGCGAATCTGAAATTTCCTTTTCTCATAAACTTCCTCCACCTGCCCATCGACGTTAGTTGTTTATTCGGTTTTGACCACGGCCTCGGCCGGCAGCAGCCCCATCAAATGACGAAACGCGCGCTCGAGATAGTCGGCGTTCTTCGACTCGAGCGTCAGCTTCACGCGGTAATCGGGATCTCCGATCCGCGGATACGAACCCAGCATCAGGTCGGGAAAATTGCGCATGCAATCGTTCAGGTGCTCCGCGATCGTCCCTTCGCCAGCCGTCAGGTAAATCGCGCGCATGAAATACGGGTCGGTCGCAAAGCGAGTGCTGAGCGCGCGCAACTTGGCCTCGAACAGTTGCGGAATTCCAGGCAGTACGTACACGTTTTCGATCTGCACGGTCGGAAAACGGATGTCGCCGGCGTCGTTGAGGACAGCGCCCTCGGGCACCTGGGCCATCCTGAGCCCCGCCTCGAGCGATCGTTCGCGAAAGTGTTCGCGGATGAGGTTTTCGAGCACGGGATTCATCACGAGGCGCCGCTTGAATGCGCGTGCAACACCTTCCATCGTGAGATCGTCGTGGGTCGGGCCGACGCCGCCCGAGGTGATCACGAAATCGAAGTTGCGCGAGCAGTACGCGACTTCGCCGGCGATCAGGTCGAGTTCGTCGGGTATCGTCGCGATACGCGCGAGCGCGACGCCAATCTTGCGCAGCTCGCGAGCCGCGAAGTACGCGTTCGAGTCTTGAACCTTGCCGGAAAGGATTTCGTTACCCACCACCACCAGCGCGCAACTGCGTTCTCGCATCGACGTGCAGTCTCCTTGCGCGATCCGCCTCAGCGCGCATTATCGCAAGCCGCGCCTATCAGCGGCAATGGGGTAGATAAAGAATGCTTACGACGGGCCGGAGCCCTCGATGTCGGGCGCTGACGCCTCGATAAACTCTTTCAGCCGCCGCTTGAGCCGCGTTTCTATCTGCCTCACGCGCTCACGACTGATTCCGAAACGCGCGCCGATCTCCTGCAGCGTCTCAGGATCTTCCGCCAGCAGCCGCGCCTTGAAAATCTCGAGCTCCTTGCCCGCGAGCGTCTTGGAGAACTCCTCGACCTTGTCGTGCGCGAAATCGCGCCATTCGCGGTCCGCAGTTTCGGTTTCCGGATTGTGCCCCGCATCGGGGATAACGTCGAGCAGCCGAGTGTCGCTGTCCTCGCTGCCTCCCGTCGGCTGGTCGAGCGACACCTCACTCTGGCCCATCCGCTCCTGCATCTCGCGCACGTCGCTCTCGCGCACCCCCATCCGATGCGCGAGCAAGAGCGGCTGCGGCTTGAATCCTTCGCGCTCGAGCCGCTCGGTCTCCTTGCGCAGGTTGAAAAACAGTTTGCGCTGCGCCTGCGTGGTGCCGATTTTCACCAGCCGCCAATTGTTGATCAGGTAGCGGTAGATATATGCGCGCACCCACCATACCGCGTACGAGGGAAAGCGGATTCCATGCTCGGGGTCGAAATTCTTGACCGCTTCCATCAGGCCGACGTTGCCCTCCTGGATGAGGTCGAGCACATTCTTGGTCGCGCGCGCGAATTCGTACGCGAGCTTGACGACCAGGCGCAGGTTGGCAGTGACCAGCCGGTAAGCGTCCTCGGGATCTTTGTTCTTGACGTAGCGGCGCGCGATCACCGCTTCCTCTTCGCGTGACAGCAGCGGGAAGCGGCGAATCTCGGCGAGATAGCGGCCCAATGGATCGGTGGCGACGAGCGCGCCGCGGTCTTTGCGGCCGGCGGCCTTATCGTCGTCCGCATCCGGCTCGGCGCTCGTCGCCGGTCCGTCGTCGGTGCTTTCTACGGGACGAAACTCGGAGACTTCGATGTCTTTGTCGTCGGTAGTTGCGGCCTCGAGATCCAGTTCGGACTCTTCGCCGACGACCGGCTCGGGCGCCACGCGCGCGCGGCGAACCTTAGCGCCGGACTCGCTCGCGCGCTTCGGTTTCGTAATGCGCTTGGGACCTTTCGGTTTGCCGGGTTTGCGCGCCATGGCAGGCTCCAGCTTCGCCACACGCTGACACGAGATACGCACACCGATGCTCGAGCCGTCGGGGCGAGAAACGGGTGTCGGTTTTTGTCGGATCGATCGCGCCGGTCAGGCGTCGGGTTCTTCGATCGTGACCTTGCCGGCGGCGATTTCGCGCAGCGCCGTAACTACTTCCTTGTTGTCCGATTCCACCAGTGGCCGCGCCCCCTTGAGCAACTGTTTGGCGCGGCGCGCCGCGCCGAGCACGAGCTCGAAGCGGTTGGGGATATTCTCCAGGCAATCTTCAACGGTAATTCGTGCCATTAGGCGTCAATTGTCCGGCCCGCGCTCGTTCTTGTCAACGCATCAGCGGAGACGGCAGGTCATTGATTTAATGTGAAACCCGCCGTGGGTTTCACGCTTCCTTGGGCAGGGGTGACCTGCACCCACCATTCAGAAAATCGTTCCTTTCCTGCTTCTCTACTTATTGTTAAATTATACGTCATCGCCCGGCTCTTTAGCGCCTTTGAATCAATCAGCACCTCGTTCCGGATATCAATTGGGAGGATCCACAGTTTTGATCGGCAGGTCTGGGAGGATGCGCCAGTTTATTTTGGCGACGGCTGTAGCTCTCAATATCGGTCTCGTGCGGCCGGCAGCGGCCGTTGGTCCCGCTACTATCCTCGAGGGCAACCATCCTGACCAAGCCGCCGACATCGTAGGCGCCGCGGCCGCGTCGCCATCGCAGCCGCTCGCGATGCGCCTGACGATGGCTATCCGCAATCGCGACGAACTCACGCAGCTGCTCGCCGATCAGCAGGATCCAACGTCGCCGCAGTATCATCGGTGGCTGACTCCCGACGCGTTCACCCGCCGTTTCGGTCCCACCGACGCCGACCTCGCCCGCGTGACGCAATGGCTCAAGAAAAAAGGTTTCACCGTCAGCGCTGCCGACCCTTCGACCCGCGAGATTTCCTTCACCGGCACGGTGGCGCAGGCGCAAAATGTTTTTGGTGTAAAGATTGCGGCGACGGCCGATGGCCGTTTGTATTCCAATATCAGCGATCCCGCCGTGCCTGCCGATCTGGCGCCGATAGTCGAGTCGATCCACGGCCTCGACAACTTGCTGCACAGCATGCCGCTGGTGCGCGTCTCGAAGCCCGCGTCGGTCGTCAATGACGCAGGGCCGGCCTTCGGTCCGGCAGACATCTATACCTTCTACGATGAGACCCCGATCCTGAATTCCAACATCGACGGCGGCGGCAATGGATGTATCGCGGTGATCGAGGATTCGGACATCGACCAGCCCGCCGCCGATGCGTTCAATACCCAGTTCGGCCTGCCCGCGCTGACCGGGGCGAACTTCAGTACAGTGCTGGTCGATGGGACCGACCCGGGTCAGAACGCTGACGAAGACGAGACGATGGTCGATGTAAACTACTCGCATGCGATCGCGCCGGGCTCGAGTATCCGCATCTATCTCGGCAATCAGAAGCACACCTCGGCCTCAGCTATCCTTGATGCGATCCATGCCGCGGTGACGGAAAAGGAAAGCCCGTGCAGCGCGATCAGCATCAGCTTCACTTTTTGCGGTGGATCGGCGGGCTTCTACAAAACTCAGAGCGGGTTTTTCGCGCAGGCGGCCTCGCAAGGTCAGTCGGTTTTCGTGTCGACCGGCGATCAAGGCGCGGCGGGACTGAAGCTGACTGGCAAGAGCACTTGCGCTACCGGCACGTCGCGCAACGTCAATGAACTCGCCGCGTCACCGAACGCGACCGCGATTGGCGGCACCGAGTTCACACCGGATTACTCGGGCGGCGACGACGTCGGCACGGTTCCGGAAACCGTCTGGAATGACGAAGCGGGCGCAACCGGCGGCGGTGAGAGCAAGTTCTTCAAGAAGCCCACCTTTCAGAAGGGGCTAATCGAGAAAGACAAAAAGCGCGACATTCCCGACATCTCGTTCGCCGCGAGTCGCATCACACCCGGGTTCTTCTACGGCGGCCGCGACGGTAACGACGTGCCGACGGTAGTATGCTGTATCGGCGGTACCAGCATCGGCGCACCGACATGGGCCGGCATCAGCCAGCTAATCTCCCAGGCCAACGGCGCACCGATAGGAAATCTCAACGCGCGAATCTACCAAATGGGCGCAAAAGCCAACGGTGCAGCGACCGGCATCCGCGACGTTACCTCGGGCAACACGAACTTCAACCGCGTCACCGGATTCCCCGCGACTCCCGGCTATGACAAAGCCAGCGGCTGGGGCACGGTAGACATTGGCCTCTTCGTGCCGGCGTATCTGGGGCAGTAGTGGGGCGGGCCGCCGTGCCCGCCATTCTGACAGCGGGCACGGCGGCCCGCTCCACTTAGCCTTTAGAAGCCCACGGTCCGACGCCAGTGAAGCGCGCCGGCGCGATTCGGGTGATGCAACCCGGAATGTTGCGCATGGTGGCCGGCGGAAAATCAGCCTTCGGTCCCAGGTAAATTTTCGCCAGCCGTTGCAGAAGCTCGACTGCGCCGCCTTCGGTCACCCGCGCGTTGCCGTAAGCGACCGCGTATTCCCGCATCCCCTGCGCGTTGGTTTTGTCGCTGAGCAAGGACAGCGCGACTCGCGGATCGCGCCGGATGTTCTTGACCTTCTGATGAACTTGACAGTGTCAAGTGACACCGCCAAGTTCCGCCAACTTCGCTTTTTTCACCCTCCGGCGGGTTGCGCTCTTAAGTATCGGGACTCAGACCTGGGCGGTGCCGCCGTCGACGAATAACTCGCTGCCGGTCATGAAGCTGCTGTCGTCTGAGGCGAGGAAAACTGCGGCCCGCGCAATTTCGTCCGGTTCGCCGAAACGAGCCATCGGCACCCGGCTTACGATGCTCTCCAACATCTGCTTTCCGGCCGGCCCGGAATTCGCCAGGCGGTCATAGGCGGGAGTCTTGATCGGGCCCGGACTGATGGCGTTCACGCGGATCTTCCGTTCCTTCAAGTCCATCGTCCAGGTGCGTGCCAGCGACCGCACCGCGGCCTTGGTCGCGCTATAGACGCTCGACGCCGGATTGCCTTTGGACGCCACGATCGAGGCGTTCAGGATGATCGACGCGCTGTTCGGGAGCAGAGGCAGCGCCTTCTGCACGCTGAACAGCAGTCCTTTGACGTTGATGTTGAACATCCGGTCGAACTGTTCCTCGGTGATTTCGCCAAGAGGCGCGAGCTCCGCGATGCCTGCATTGGCAAACAGTATGTCGATGCGACCCGTCTTCGCCTTCACCGCGTCGTACAACCGGTCAAGGTCGGCGAGTTTGGCGACGTCGCCTTGAACGCCGGTTATGTTTTCGCCGATTTCTTTCACCGCTGCGTCGAGTTCTTCCTGACGGCGGCCGGTGATGAAGACATACGCGCCCTCCGCGACGAATCGCTTCGCCGTGGCGAGCCCGATGCCACTATTTCCTCCGGTGACAACTGCCACCTTGCCTTCGAGTTTTCCGCTCATTGTGAATTGCTCCTTACCTGGTTTGTCGATCGTTTATCCGCCAGCAGCGCTCAAATCGGTTCGGGCGGCCAGAAAACCAGCGCTCGCACTTCGATACTCTCGCGCGGCGCGGCGTTAGGCGGGCTGTTCGGATCTTCGAACGAGGTGTGCGCGGTGAAGCGCGCGCGACCGTCGTCCTTGGAGTCGTAGCATTTCAGCAGGATTGCTTCGTTACGTTGCATCCGCGGGAAGTAGTACCAGCGCTGTTTGGGATTGAAGAGGAAGCCGAGAGTTTCGCCGACCCGCTCGCGATAGACGAGATCCATCGGCACGCTATCCTCGACGTCCAGGCTGCGAGCGTCGCATAGCGCCAGCGGCGAGCTTTCTATTGGGCCGCGAATCGCACGCCAGACATTAATCTCGGCGAAGCGATTCCTGAGCAGGTGCTCCGCTTCTTCCGGCAGATGGTCGCGGACGCGGCGCGGCGCGGATTTGAGGCTGTAGTCGTTGTGGACGAACTTGGCGGGCGGGCGCGCGCCTTTTTCTCCAAGCTCAGCGAGAACAGGATTGCGCACGATGTGATCGAAAACCA
This sequence comes from uncultured delta proteobacterium, assembly GCA_963850125.1. GTDB lineage: Bacteria > Desulfobacterota > Binatia > Binatales > Binataceae > Binatus. The sequence continues at coordinate 302,311 of CAWKKB010000014.1, forward strand.
CCACGCGCTCAGCGCCGGTTACCCGCTTTATCAGGCGCTCGATTTCGAAATAGTAGACCGACTTGACCTCATCGGGATCGTAAAAATCCTTGACCGCAGTTTCGTGTTCGGTGAGCACGAAACCGTTGCTGTCAAGCGAGAATTTATTGAGCAATTCGCGGCCGTTGTAGATATCGACGCGTTGCTCGAGGTATTTTCCGGACCGCCGGGGAACTCCGGTGGGAGGTTCGTAGGCAAAGTTGACCGGCTTCGGTGTCGCCTCCGCCAGGTAGTTTAGCCGTGCACTAACGACGTCGGTTCGTGCGTCCTCGTGTTGTTGGATGCTGGTTTCCATCTCTAGAGTAACCTCCGATGATTGATTGCTAACGCTCGCGACGAAATCTCGACGTAGCGAACGAAGTCTTCGATGTTGTCGATTGCTTCCATCAGCTGGGCTTCGAGTTGCCTGGCATCCGGGCAGCCTCGCAAATCGCGACGGCTTTGGCCGTTCGCGAATTGGTCCTGGTCGCAATCTTCAATGATGTTGTGCATTTGCCAGCCGTGAGCGCTTGTATATACAAGACTCGGACCAGAAAATGTCGGCCGTTCAAATCAATCGTCGTCGTCGCGATCCTTCGGGCGCATTGCCCAGTCCGCGATGATTATTGCAACGACGCAGAAAATCGCGAGTAACAGCAACTGGCTGATTTCGTTGTCCATCGTGACCACCCTTGTTCGTCGCACCGTTCAACGCTTAGGTGCCTATTTCGAGGTCAGTTGGATCATCCGGCGATCTCCAGAAGAATCTTTCCGCCGCGTTGTGCATGTGCGACGGCTTCCTTGATGGACGAGATCGGGTAGGTTGCCGCCACTGGAATGCGAACGCGGCCCGACGCAATCATCTCAGCCGCTTGCGCCAGCGCTGGCGCACTCTTGGCCGCGGACTCCGGATGGCCTAGCCAAAAGCCCTGCATCGTAATGGGCTTGAAGATAACGTCGAGCGGGCTGATCGACATCGCAGCCTCACTCATCGCCGCATAGGAAACGAGCGTCCCGTGAGGCGACAGCGTCGATGCGAGCACGCCCGTCGCGGGGCCGCTGACCCCGTCAAGCGCGAGGCGGAGCTCAGCCTGACCGACGGCGGCTTTGATCTCTTTCGATACATCGGGAGAATCGACGACCACGACATCTCCGCCAATCGCCTTAAGCTCGGCCTCGAGCTCCGGCCGCCGGACGATGTTGACGGTCTTCAAGCCGCGCGTTTTCGCAAACGCGATCACCCATCGCCCGACTGCGGAGTTGGCGGCGTTCTGCACCACCCACTCGCCCGGCTTCAGGTTGACGTACTCGCTGAGCAGCAGCGCCGCGGTAGGGGGATTTATCGCGAGCATCGCCAACTGCTGCGGATCCGCGCCAGGAGGCAAGGCGAAGAGACCGTTCGCCGGCACAACCATTCGCTCCCTCCAGGTGAAGCTGGAAAGCGGCGCGAGGACGCGGTCACCGGCCTTGACGTTCTTTACTCCCGCTCCCACTGCGACAACGCGACCGACACCTTCATTGCCGATCACGGTTGGAAGCGCGGGGCGGATTCCATAGATGCCTTGTGCAAGCAGGAGGTCGTTCGGGTTGAGCGGAGAAAACTCGACCCCGATGAGAACCTGCTCAGCGCCGGGAGAAGGGGGCTCGGGAATGTCGACATACTTAAGACCCTCGAGAGGGTTGCCATAAGCCGTGAGCTGAACAGCGCGCATATTGATCTCTCCTTAAATGACCTTCAATGAGTGACCATTTCTTCTTGCGATATTCCAAATGCTTTGATGCTCGCAAGGATCTCAGTGCCCAGCGCCTGCCGCTTTGCCTATTTCGAAACGCTTGATCAGTAACGCCAGCGGCAGGCCGGCCAACACCACGATCGCGAGCAGGTGAAAACAATCCATGAACGCGAGCATCGTCGCCTGCTGAGTCATCGTGCTTTGGACCATTCCGTACGCCTGATGGATCGCGTCGGGAGTGGTCGCCCCGCGGGTTACCAGGAAATGGCTCGAGGCTACTACGAACCGCTGCACGCTTTCGTCGGCAGACGTGAGAACGCTGACCAGCACGCTCTGGTGGTACTGCGTGCGCCGCTCGAGCATCGTGGTGACGAACGCGATACCGAAGCTGCCGCCCCAGTTGCGGCAGAGGTTGGTCAGACTCGATCCCTTGTTGTTCTTGTTTTTTGGCAAATAGGAATACGCAAGCTGACTCACCGGAACGAACATGAACGCGTAGCCGAGGCCCTGAAAGCATCGGGCGAGCGCGAAATGGAAATAGTCAGTCTCAGTCGTCATCCCGCTGTAGTAGAAAAAGGAGAGTGCGGCGACACTGAAGCTGAAGCCCAGCATGCGTTTCGCGCCGACTCGCGGAACGATCCGGACGACGAATGGCGCCATTAGCGTGACCACCGCGGCCCCCGGTCCGAGCGCCAGGCCCGCGTCCGTAGCCGTATATCCGAACAGCGTCTGCAACATCTCGGGGATCAGCACAGTGCTGCCGAAGAGCCCGAAGGCGAAAAGGAAGTAGTACACGTTGGCGAGGGCGAAGTTGCGCTCGCGCAGCAGGGTCAGCTCGACCACCGGATCGTCGTGGCGCCACTCCCACCAGATCGCGATCGCAATCGCGACGACGGCAATGGACAGGAAGGTGGCGATGAAATGGCTTTCGAGCCAGTCGTCGCGCTCGCCGCGATCCAGCACCACTTCGAGGCAGGCGAATCCAACTGCAATCAGGATAATCCCGACGTAGTCAATTCGAAGCCGGCCGCTGCTCCGCGCCTGCTTGCGTTCCTCGGTGAATTCGACGGGGTCGTGCACCAGCCGGCTCGAGAGCAACAGGGACAGGATTCCGATCGGAACGTTGATGAAAAAAACCCATCGCCACGAGAAGTTGTCGGTAATCCATCCGCCGAGCGACGGGCCGATCGCCGGAGCCGTGGTCATCGCCATGCTGTAGAGCGCGAAAGCGCCGGCGAGTTTTTCCTTGGGGAAAGTATCGACCAGGATCGCTTGCTCGACCGGTGCGAGGCCGCCGCCGCCGATTCCCTGCATCACGCGGAACACGATCAGCATTGCCAAGCTCGGTGCTACGCCGCATAGAAACGAACTCGCTGTGAATAGCGCAACGCACATCATGTAGTAGCGCTTTCGGCCGAAGGCGCGGCTGAGCCACGCGCTCATCGGCAGGATGATCGCGTTGGCGACCAGGTAGCTGGTCAGCACCCAGGTGCTTTCGTCGTAGCTAGTGCCGAGGCCGCCGGCGATGTGCGGCAGCGAGACGTTCGAGATACTGGTGTCGAGCAACTCCATGAAGGTCGCCATCGTAACTACAAGCGCGATCGCCCATGGATTGTGGGCCGGCCTTTGGGTGGGCGCCTCTGCGGCCGCGACTATCCGCCGTGCGGCTAACGCAGCCATACTTTTGGCTCGACCGACATTCCGGGATGCAAGAGATGATCGGGATCCTGACCGGGGTCGAACTCGATTCGCACCGGCAGGCGCTGCACCACCTTTACGTAATTGCCGGTCGCGTTCTCCGCGGGGAGGAGACTGAAGCGATCGCCGCTCGCGCCGGGCAGGTTCCTGACGTAGCCCTGGTAATTGCGGCCGAAGGTATCGACGTGGATGGAGACTTTTTCGCCGCGATGCATCCGCGCGAGTTGCGTCTCCTTGAAATCAGCGGTCACCCAGATCTCGTCGGTCTCGGTCACGAACATCAGCGTCTGACCGGGTTCGATTCGCGAGCCGAGCTGGACAGTGCGCCGGCCGACGATACCGTTGGCGGGTGCGTAGATTTTCGTATAGCTGAGGTTGAGCCTGGCTTGATCCAATGAAGCTTGAGCGGCCTTCACTGCGGCCTGGGCCTGGCCAATCAACCTCGCCGCGGCAGATTCCGCGGCGCGGTCGGAGTTTACTGCGGCCGCATCGACCTTGCCTGTCATGACGATTTGGTCGTTCGTCTCGCGCGCGATCACGCCTTGGTCGAGCAGTTCGCGATATCGCTGTACGTCCATTTGAGCCTTATTATTCGTGGCGACGGCGGCTGCGAGATTGGCGGCGCTGAGACCGTAGTTCTGCTGCGCCGCTTTCACGACCTGCTCAACCACGGCCAGACTGGCCGCGGCGTTCTCGACCGCGACCTGATAGTCGCGCGGATCGATCTCGACCAGCAGCTCGCCCGCCTTCACCCGGTCGTTGTCCTCGGCATGGACGTTGATGACAGTCCCGTTGATACGCGAGCTCAGTGGATCGATATGGCCGTCGATTTGGGCGTCGTCGGTGGATTCGTAGGACTGCAGATAGTTCCACGCGAATGGCGCGACCGCGCCCAACGCGAAAACCAGCAACGCCACCAACACAAACCGCTTGCCGATACGGCGGAACCAGGGGCCTCCATTTGAAGTGCCATAGTCGCCATCGACCCGATCGGGCGATTCGATGCGCCGCTCGATATCCGCGTCGGTGTCTCTGCGGAGGGCTTCCAGACCGTCGCGCGGAGCGGTGTCCGGGTTGTCTCGCAAATCGCGACGGCTTTGGCCGTTCGCGAATTGATGTTGGTCGCTGGTTTCAAAGATGTTGTTCATTGTTCTGTCCCCGATACTTGCATATACAAGAGTCAGACCAAAAAAATGCGCGACGTGGGTTTCGTGCTGGCGCCGAAGAACCTAACGCCTAACCCCTTTCCCAAGTGGAAGGGGAACCAGACGGAGGATCGGTTTTATCGATGCTGGGAAGGGGGAAAGGTAAATCTTTTTCTGGTTCCCCTTCCCGCTCGGGAAGGGGTTAGGGGTTAGGTTGTTTGCTACAAGCCACACGCTCATGACTCGCAGCACACGGCGCGTTGCTTCTCTGAGATGGCGCGACTGATTTCAGACGCTCAGCTTGCGCAGGGCAGACCTCAACTCAGCGACCGTGCCTGTTCCCAAGCGCCGACTCACTTCTGCTTGAGCCTTATGCCAGGCGGGAAGGCATTTGTGAATCAGAGCCTGACCCTTGTCGGTCACTTCGATCAGATGGCTCCGGCGATCCGCGTCCTGCACGAGCCGCAGCCAGCCCCTTGCGCACATCCGCTCGACGTTGCGACTGAGCGTCGATTCATCCAGCTGGAGATGCTTTATCAGTTCCGCTGGCCGAGCCTGTTTTCGATTGGCGACCGAAATCAGCACGCTGAACTGGCTGGTCTTCAATCCCGCGCTCGCCAGCGCGCCGTCATAGATAGCGGTGACCATCCTATTCAGCTTGCGGACACAGCCACCGAGGCATACGCCTTCGATTCCTTTGATCGTTTCGGTCACAGTTCATTGTATATGCAAGGATTCGCTGCCTGTCAAGGGTCGGGACGCATGACGCACAAATGCGGGCTCCCCGCGAGGAGAGCCCGCACTTGCATGGTGATCTTTTAGAAGCGGGGCGCTTACTTGCTCGGGTCGGGCGTGATGCGCAGGTACGGCTTCACTACCTTGTAGCCTTTCGGGAATTTCTCTTTGAGAACTTTCTCATCCTGCAGCGCGGGTACGATGATGCAATCCTCGCCCTTCTTCCAATCGGCCGGGGTCGCCACCTGGTACTTGTCGGTGAGCTGCAGCGAGTCGATCGCGCGCAGGATTTCCTGGAAATTGCGGCCGGTGCTGGCAGGGTAGGTGAGCGTCAGCCGGATTTTCTTGTTGTTGTCGATCACGAAGACCGAGCGCACCGTCAGCGTGTCGTTCCACTCGGGATGAATCATGTCGTAGAGCTTCGCGACCTTCTTGTCGCCGTCGCCGAGAATCGGGAAGTTTAATTTGGTGTTCTGCGTCTCTTCGATATCTCCAATCCACTTTTTGTGCGAGGGCACGTCGTCAACGCTCACGCCAATCGCCTTGATATTGCGCTTGTCGAATTCGCTCTTCAGCTTAGCGACAGTGCCGAGCTCGGTCGTGCACACGGGGGTGAAATCCTTGGGATGCGAAAACAGAATCGCCCACTTGTCGCCAATCCATTCATGAAAATGGATCGGCCCCTCGGTCGATTCCTGGGTAAAATCCGGTGCCACGCTTCCGATGTGAAGTGCCATAATTCCTACCTGCCTCGTTGACGTTTTTTCGAGCAGCCACCCCTCAAAACGGAGAGCGGGCGGCGCCTGATTGGATTAAATGATAAAAGATACCTATTAAGTTATCTATTGGGAAATCTAGCGTCCGGCATCTTTTCGGTCAAGTACCGCGTCTAAGCTTTCGTCTTCTTGAAATTCGGCTTGCGCTTTTCCAGGAACGCAGAGACGTATTCCTTGTGCTCAGGACTGACATAACACTTCTCGAGCGCGAATCCCTCGAACGCCATCGCGGTTTCGAGCGTGCCATCGAGTCCCTGGTACAGCGCCTTGCGGGTGAACGCGAGAGAAGTCGGCGAGCATTGCAGCATGTCACCGGCCAACTCGCGTGCAGTCGCCGGCAGATCGGCCAGTGGCACGACGCGGCTCACCAGGCCCATCGCAAGGCATTCGGCGGCCGGGTATTGCCGCCCCGTCAGCATCATCTCGGCCGTGCGCGAGAGACCAATCAGCCGCGGCATCAGGTAGCTCGATCCGAGCTCACTCATCAGCCCGACGCGCGGGAAGATGACGCCCATCTTCGCGTTGTCCGACGCGATTCGCACGTCGAACAGCAGCGGAATCGTGCATCCAACCCCGAGCGCATAGCCGTTGATCGCGGCAATCGTCGGCTTCGACAGATTGCGCATCACCTGCGGCAGCGAAACGACCGCCCGCGCGCGACGCTCGGTCGGCTCCGGCTTGTCTTTGGCCTCGCGCGTCTTGATGTCGGACGCGAACATCGACATGTCGGCGCCGGCGCAGAACGCGCGATCACCCGCTCCCGTGATGATGACGACGCGGACACTGTCGTCGGCGTCGGCCCGAAGCATCGCGTCGGTAATCTCCGCGCCCATCGTGGTGGTGTACGCGTTCATCTTGGCAGGACGATTAAGCGTAACCGTCGCGACCTCGTCTGCCACGTCATAAAGAATAGTTTCGTATGCCATTACCGACCCTCATCGTCCGGTCCCCCTTCCCGCTCGGGAAGGGGTCAGGGGTTGGGTTGCCGATAGGGATTAGATTCCTATCGCTTCTTCCTCGCCTTCTTCCGCGACTCCCTGGTCTTCGCCTGCAGCCTTGATTTTTTCCGTTTGCGCCGCCGCTTGATTTCTTTTTGCCGTTCGCTTGCCATCTAACCTCTCTTCTTTTCTTCCTATTACTTAGTCCAGCGGGACCGTCCGTTCCACCTTTGCGCCGGAATCCAGATGGATTCCAGCCGAGGTCGCGTACGGCTTGCCTTTACCGGACCGATTCTCGACATAAACGTCGTAGTCGCCGGGGTCAAGTTTGAAACGATGCTCGCCGCCGGGATCGCTCTCCGCGACCCTGGTCTGGGTGCCGCCGCGCAAGATTACTACGCGCGTCGCGTCATTTATCACAAGCTTCGAGAGCACTGGCTGCACCAGCAGATCGGCCTTCTCGACTTCGTTGAGCGTCAGCACTGCGCCATGACCCGGCACAAGTGCCAACGCGTGCCAGTCGTAGCCCTGCGGGGGAGCGTCGACGTGCACGTCGACCTGGCTCGGCGCGAACAGATACTTATCGCCCGAAATAAAGCTGGCGACCTTCGTATGCGGCGCGTCGGTCGTGGTCACTGTCACGCCAAAGCCAGGGTCGTTTCCGGTCTTGTCTTTGACGCTGACCTGCAGCACCGCAACATTCGTGATGAGTACAGTATGTGTGCGGCCCGCCTCGATCTGAACGCCGTCCTTGACGATCTGGCCGCCGACAATCGGCAGCACAATTTTGTATTCGCCGGGCGCCAGCGCAATCGACGATCCCGCGGTAACCTGACCAGCCTCTTTGCCATTCGCCGCAATCACATGCGCCGGATTTTTCGCGCCGGCACCATCGTTGCCCAACACGTCGAGCTTGAGGTTCCCGGTTTGCGCCGCCAGAGCGATCGTCGTGACGATCGAAACGGCTGCGAGCAAAGCACAAGCGGCGAACAGACGAATCGATCTCATAGGCGACGTGGTATCTTACGAGTGTCGCGCATCGTGCGCTACCGCTGTGCTGCCGCTTCTGTGATATTTTCCTCTCGCCGACAGACGATCCTGTTTTCGAGGTCTTGCGATGCCGCGAATTATTGTCGAAAGAAATATCGAAGTGCCGATGCGCGACGGATGTGTGCTGCGGGCGGATCTCTTTCGTCCCGATACGCCTGAGAAGCTGCCGGTGCTGCTCAATCGCACGCCGTATAACAAGGCGATGCCGATGGTCTATGCCGGTACGCTCGACGCTCTGCGCGCCGCCGAGGCCGGATACAACGTGATGGTGCAGGATTGTCGGGGACGGTTTGCGTCGGCGGGCGTGTGGGATTGCTTCACCGATGAAGCGCGCGACGGCTACGACACGATCGAGTGGGCCGCGCAGCAAAGTTGGGCCAACGGAGTCGTCGGCACTTACGGCGCGTCCTACATGGGTGCGACGCAGTGGCTCGCCGCGACCAACACGCCGCCGAGCCTGAAGGCGATGGCGCCCTCGATCACCGCCAGCGACTATCACGACGGGTGGACTTACCAGGGCGGCGCCTTCGCGCTGTTCTTCAACGTGAGCTGGACCATGGCGGCGCTGGCGCCCGCGCGCCTGCTGCGTGAGCGCGCGGACAATCCGGCGTTGGCCGGCGAGCTCGGTGCGGTGATGAGTTCGCTCGACTCGATGCGCGAGAAAATGAACTTCACGCCGCTGAACCAGTTTCCGATGTTTCGCGCCGGTGCGCCGTTCTTCTTCGATTGGCTCGCGCATCCCGCGTATGACGACTACTGGCGCGGCCTGTCGATCGAGGAGCATCACGCGGCGATAAATGTTCCCGCGCTAAACATCGGAGGATGGTACGACATCTTTCAGGGCGGCACGATTCGCAACTACAGCGGGATGCGCTCGCGCGGTGGAAGCGCGGCGGCGCGCGCCGGGCAGCGTCTGATCGTCGGGCCATGGAATCACGCGGTGCCGTTTCAGAACCTGGTCGGCGCGGTCGATTTTGGATTCCGCTCGAGCCCCGTTTCGGTCGATATCGACGGCACTACGCTGCGCTTCTTCGACCATTGGCTCAAAGGCAAGGCCGGCGCCGACGCGGAAGCGCCAGTGCGAATCTTCGTGATGGGCATCAACCAGTGGCGCGACGAAAAGGACTGGCCGCTGCCCGGCACCGATTTTCGCCGCTACTACCTGCACAGCCGCGGCCGCGCCAACAGCATGTACGGCGACGGCGCGCTCTCGACCGATGCGCCCGGCGCTGAGCCGCCCGATTCGTTTCTCTACAACCCGCTCGACCCGGTGCCGACGGCAGGCGGTGGATTGTGCTGCTACCCTGGCGCGCTGCAAGGCGGTGCCTTCGATCAGCAAGCGGTAGAGCATCGCGCCGACGTGCTGGTATACACGACCGAACCGATGCCCGAGGACCTCGAAGTGACCGGGCCGATCGTCGCAACGCTGTTTGCCTCGTCGTCGGCATCCGATACCGACTTCACCGCGAAGCTGGTCGACGTGAGCGAGTGCGGAACCGCGCTAAATCTCACCGACGGAATTATTCGAGCGCGATGGCGCAACTCGCGCAACGCGCCCGCGATGCTCACGCCCGGCAAAGTCGAAGAGTTCAAGATCGATATGTGGTCGACGTCAAACGTGTTCAAGAAGGGGCACCGGATTCGTCTCGAAATAAGCTCGTCGAATTTCCCGCGCTTCGATCGAAACCCGAACACCGGCCACGATTTGTTCGCCGACGCAGAAATGCGCCCCGCGATGCAGACGGTGATGCACGACCGCACCTTCGCCTCATACGTAACCCTCCCGCAAATCCCGTCAAATCGGTAGAACGCGCGCCCGGTGCCTTTCCCACTACACAAAGACCCTCTTTCTTGTTCCCCTTCCCACTATGGGAAGGGGTTAGGGGTTAGGTCGCTTGCATCATTGGCAACGCCTGCGCCCTTCCGCGATTGTCCTTCTTCCCTCGAGGGAAGGGGTTAGAGGTTGGGTTGCTGCGCATCGGCGTCACTGCTCGCTGCGTCAGAATGAGAGGAATTTCTTCCCCTCTCCCTGTTAGGGAGAGGATCAAGGTGAGGGTCCTTATACAGCGCGAGATTTTTTTCGCGCGCGACTCAAGATTCTGCTCTGGTTGGTTCTGTCCTGGTTCGTACAGTTGCATCCGAACCAACGCATCCCACCCAGCTAGGCGGCGACCGGCGTAACCGCGACCGCCTGCCAAATTCCTTCCCGCGTGGCCCACACGCGCAGGAAGCGCTGCTCGATGACGATACGGCCGTCGTCCTCCAACCCCAGTTGGAGGCGTCCTCGGCTGATGCCGGTGTCTCCGAAGACGCGCACGAATTGCTCGCTGAATGTGACCGATTTGATCACCTCATGTCCCGAAGGGTTGATCATCAGCAACGCCTTTGTGATGGGTTCGCCCAAGGCCGTTAAACCGGTGAAGTCATCCGCGAGAATATGAGCCAGCGGCGCGCGATCGTGGCGCCGATACGCCTCGTTCCACTCGTTATCGAGGCTCAATATCTTCGCTTCATCGTCTGCTTGCTTCCCCATTGTGCGGGTCCTCCATGCCGCGTCTCGCGTGCTCGACGACATTCCGGCACTCGCCGTCAAACCGACAATACTCTCGCCGCGAGGCGTTTCCACTTATCCTTGCACCGCGTTAGGTTGTTTCTATGCCCAACTCGAGCGCTCGCGTTGAAGCATGGAAGTCCGCGTGGGAAAGCCGCGACCCCGCGCGCGTCGTCGCGCTCTACACTCGCGACGCGACTCATCAGAGTGCGCTTATCGCGAAGATTTATCCGCAGCTGGGCCGGCTGTCGCTGCAGGGCCATCATGAAATCGGCGTGTATGCGCGCCGTAGCCTCGAGCGCTACACCGAACTGCGATTAGAAATTCTCAGCGTGACCGAATCCGGCGATCGCGCCGCGATCGAATACCGGCGCCATTCGAATCTCGATGCCGCAAATCCTCCGCACGTGCTCGAGCTGATCGAATGGCGCGACGCGCTCATCAGCAGCGTTCGCGTTTTTCATTTTGACGCATAGCCGCAGGATGAAACTCTCGACCCGACTGCTCGGCAAGTCCTACCGCTTCCGCTCCATCAAGGAATTGCTCGCACGCGCCAACGAAGCGCGCTCGGGCGACGAACTCGCGGGAATCGCGGCGCGCTCCGAACAGGAGCGAATCGCCGCCAAGACCGTGCTCGCTGATCTCACGCTGAGCGATCTGCGCGAGAACCCGGTCGTTGCCTACGATTGCGACGAGGTGACCCGCGTCATTGACGACGCACTCGACCGCGACGCGTTCGACGCCGTGCGCAGCAAGACCGTCGGCGAGTTCCGCGAATGGCTGCTCGACGACGCGACAACCGGCGATGCGATCCTCGCGACCGGGCGCGGAATCACCGCCGAGATTGCCGCCGCGGTCGCCAAGCTGTGCACCAATCTGGATCTGATCACGATTGCGTCGAAGATTCGCATCGTCACGCACGCGCGCACCACGCTCGGCCTCGCGGGACGGCTTTCGACGCGCCTCCAGCCCAACCATCCGCGCGACGATCTGACGGGGATCGCGGCGGCCATCTACGAGGGCCTCGCCTACGCGACCGGCGACGCCCTGATCGGGATCAACCCGTGCATCGACGAACCCGACAACATCCGCCGGATGCTCGAACTCACCGCCGACATCATCGAGCGTACCGAAGTGCCGACGCAGAACTGCGTGCTCGGCCATATCACGACCCAGATGCGCGCGCTCGAGGCCGGCGCGCCGATGGACATCATGTTCCAGAGCCTCGCGGGCACGGAGAAGGGCAACGCCGGTTTTGGCATCACGGTCGCGATGCTCGACGATGGCTACGCGATGATTCGCGAGACCGGCCGGCTGCGCTCGCCGAACCTGATGTACTTCGAGACGGGGCAGGGCTCGGAGCTATCGGCCGGTGCGCACGAGGGCGCCGACCAGGTCACGCTCGAGGCGCGATGCTACGGCCTCGCGCGCCGCTACGCGCCGCTGCTGGTCAACACTGTCGTGGGATTCATCGGCCCCGAGTATCTCTACGACGCGAAACAAATCACGCGCGCCGGCCTCGAGGATCACCTGATGGGAAAGCTGCTTGGCGTCCCGCACGGCGCCGACGCGTGCTACACCAATCACGCGCGCGCCGATCAGAACGATTGCGAGAACCTCGCGGTGTTGCTCGCGGCGGCGGGATGCAACTACTTCATGGCGGTGCCGATGGGCGACGATGTGATGCTGTCGTATCAATCGACCAGCTACCACGATGCGGCAGCGCTGCGTTCGGTCCTGAATCTCCGACCCGCGCCCGAGTTCGAGCAATGGTGCGAGACTCGGGGAATAATTCGCGACGGCCGCCTGACGCAGCGCGCCGGCGACGCGCGAATCGTGATGGACCAGCGTTGAGAAAAATCGAGCCCGGCGCGAACCCCGACTTCGACACGATGCGCAAATCCACCCCCGCGCGCCTCGGCCTCGGACGCGCGGGGCCTCGATACACGACGGCCGCGATGCTCTCGCTGCGCGCGGATCACGCGCGCGCCGTAGACGCGGTCATGACGGAAGTCGCGCGCGATTGGCCGCGGCGCAACGGCCTGCTCGAGGTCCACTCGCAAGCGCTCACGCGCGAGGACTACATTCGCTATCCCGAGCGCGGCCGCCGTCTAACTGACGCCGATGCAAAGCGCGTGGCGCGCTTCAAGTCTTCCCTATTCCGGTCCCCCTTCCCGCGCGGGAAGGGGTTAGGGGTTAGGTTCCCACGCGTCCGCGACAAATCGTCAATGCCGAATGTCCTGCTATGCATCGGTGACGGACTCTCGTCGGCCGCAGTCGAAAAAAACGCTGCGCCCCTCCTGCGAGCGCTCACGAAAATGCTCGCATCGCGCTACCGGCTCCTCGAGCCAATCTTCATCCGCAACGCTCGGGTCAGAATCGAGGACCATCTCGGCGAAATACTGCGGCCCGAAGTTATTTGCATGATCGTCGGCGAGCGTCCCGGCCTCGTCACCGCGGAGAGCCTGAGCGCCTACGTGATCTATCGGCCGACGCTCAAATCGATCGAGCCCGACCGTACTGTGATATCGAACATTCATCGCGGTGGGATTCCAATCGCGGAAGCCGCCCGCAAAATCGCGGCACTGATCGACGACACGGTTCGATTCGAAGCGTCCGGTGCAGCACTGGCCGGGAAAACTTCGCCGCCCGCATGAACCCCGCGATGCTGGCGCCTGCTCTTCCGAAAAACTACCCTAAAAATAGCCATGTCAGATCGTGAATCAGTGCTCGCCGCCAACCGCGCCTTTTACGACGCTTTCGAGAGTCTCGACGCGGAAAAGATGGAAGCGGTTTGGCTCAAAGACCCGCGCATCATCTGCATCCACCCCGGATGGCGCAAACTTTCGGGATGGGGGCCGATCATGTCGAGCTGGGAGCGCATCCTCGATAACGTGTTCGAGATGAAGTTCGAGCTCGGCGAAATCGAAGTGATGATCAGCGGCGACCTCGCGATCGTCGTGGTCGAGGAAAACCTGACCCAGCGGGGCTACGACGGCACCCAGCGCTCGAACGTGATCGCCACCAACGTGTTCGAGCGCGTGGGCAACGCGTGGTTCATGGTGATGCATCATGGGTCGCCGGTGATCGCGCCACCCGATGACGAGCCGCCGCTTCAATAGTGGGGGAGAAAATTTCGACGATGCTCAAGCGCGTTGACCGAGTTCAGATTGCGGTTGCGAACAGCAGTGCAGCCGAGGAGGTCGTCGAGGAAGTCTTCGGCGGAGAGCTCGTCCGTCGCGACAAAGCGGCGCCGCTCGCCGCCAGGCGATCCACGATGCAGGCGGGGTCGAGTCTCATAGAGCTGCTCGAAGCTGATGGCGCAGGGCCGGTTCAGGATTTCGTCTCCAAATGGGGTACGGGACTGTTCGGCGCAGGATTTTCGGTCGACGACCCCGACGCCGCCGCGCATCATCTCGCGAAGTCCGGGGTCAACTTCGAGCAATCCGCGGGACAACTCTATCTCGATTCCGGCGCGACGTTTGGGATGCGGACCGTCATCTCGCAGCATCACGAACGCGCGCCTATCGGCGCAATCAAGTCGGTCTACGAAGTCACTAACGTCGTCGATGATTGGAAGGCGGCGTCGGACCGCTATGCGCAAATCTTCGGCCTCGACGCCGCGAAGTTCAGCCCAATCGAGAGCAAGCAGTTCGGCTACAGCGGCACCCTCACGCTGTTCGATCCGCCCGCGCGCCTGGACCGGATCGAGATCGCGCAAATCACCGATCCCAGCCTCGCGATGGGCCGTTTCCACCAGCGTCGTGGCGACTCGCTATATATGTTCTTCGTCGAGACCGACGACGTCGGCGCCCTCGAGCAGCGCCTGCAAGCGCGCGGCTCAAGGTTCGCAGCCCACACTCGCGACCAGGCCGGGCTCGCGGAGCTGTTCATTCATCCATCTGCATTTTTAGGCGTACTGATCGGAGTGAGCCGCAGCGAACACGCGTGGACGTGGTCCGGCGATCCCGCCCGCGCAAAGCGCGCAGTTCAAGAGCGCGCGCGCTCAAGCAAGGGAATCTAATTGAATGTGAAACCCGCGGTGAGTTTCACGCTTCCGTGGGAAGGGATAACCCCTGCACCTTGGTGAAAAGAAAGGATGCGGGACTTCGTCCTTATTGAAGGGTTTTGACGGAGGGGCAGTGCTGCGTCCGATCACCTCGCCCGTTACTTTAGAGGAGAGCGGCCGGCCGCAGCGGCTGGTAGGGTGAGGGTTCTGTGAGTCCGCCGCAAAGTCCTGGGTGCTTACCTTCGTATCATCGTGCGCGAGACGCACGATCTCGCTCGACCGCGCGTTTTTTGATTGCAGCATCCAGCTGCCGAATCGTTAAACGCCTTCGCGCGGGAGCCAACATGCCGCGCAGTTCGCGGACATCGCGATTCTTCGCGAACAGTCGTACGGTTCCGTCGCACTGAATCACGAACTCAACCTTGTCTCCGGGCTTCAGATTCAGACGCGCCCGGATTTCGCGAGGAATCGTCACCTGGCCTCTTTTCGAAAGAATCACGTTGGCACAGCGCCGCGCGGTCTACTTTGCGTCGTGCATTGCGCGCACCAGGATTGCCGCCAGCTCTGGGCGGGTGAATTCCGGCGGCGGCGCTTCACCCGCGCGCAGCAGCTCGCGGACTTTGGTTCCCGACAGGATCACCCGGTCTGCGTCTGAATGCGGACAGGTCTTGAACGACGCCATCGAGTTGCATCGCTTGCAGTAAAACGTGTTCTCGAACATCAGCGGCGTAATTCCGAGTTCGCCCGGCGCGAAGCGGTCGAAGATTTTCTGCGCGTCGTAGCTGCCGTAGTAGTTGCCGACGCCGGCGTGGTCGCGCCCCACGATGAAGTGCGTGCATCCATAATTGCGCCGCGCGATCGCGTGCAGAATCGCCTCGCGCGGACCGCCGTAGCGCATGTGCGCCGGGAACACGCCGATCATCGCGCGAGCCTTCGGATAGTAGGCGTCGAGCAACACCTTGTAAGTCTCCATCCTGACCACGGCGGGGACGTCGTCGCCCTTGGTCTCACCGACCAGCGGATGAATCATCAAGCCGTCGCAGATTTCGAGCGCCGCTTTCTGGATATACTCGTGCGCGCGATGAGTCGGGTTGCGGGTCTGGAAGGCGACGATTTTTTTCCATCCACGCTCGCGAAACGCCGCGCGCGTCTGCCGCGGCTCGCGCGGAAATTCCAGGAACGTGCGCCCCGGTATCTCCTCTATCAGCGTGACCGCACCCGCGAGGCAGTACGGCGGCATCGAGGTGACATTCTTCGCCCCCGGATGTGCGTCCTCTGAGGTGCCGAACACGTTTTGCGCTTCATCCTTGCGATCGACCTTGTAAATTTCCGCAAGCTTGAGAGTCGCCAGCCGCGCGCCGTCTTCAGTCCCGAGCGCGATCTCACTTCCGGTCTTGAGCGATTTAGCAGTCGCCTCATCGACGCCGAGTGTGATCGGAATCGACCACGGCACTCCCGACGCCAGGCGCATCTCGTCGCGCGAGCGGGTGTAGTCCGCCTCGCCCATGAAGCCGGTCAGCGGTGAGAACGCGCCCGACGCGAGCATCTCGAGGTCGGCGATGTCGCGAGCGTTGAGCGTGACGGTCGCTAGTTTCGAAGCTAGCGCCGCCAGGGCGGGGCGCTCGGAGGCCGGCGCTTTCAGATCGGCCAGCTCGCCGCCACCGTGGGCCGAGATTGCGTCGTCGCGCACGCTCATCGCCGTGCTCCCTTGTTGATGTAGTTCAGTTCCTCGAGCCGCCCGAGCAATTTGCCGAGGCTCTGATCGACGGTTTCGATGCTGCTATCGACGACGAGTTCAGGCTTCAGCGGTTCCTCGTAAGGGTCCGACACACCGGTGAAGGATTTGATCTCGCCGGCCAGGGCCTTCTTGTAAAGTCCTTTCACGTCGCGTTCGACCAGTTTGTCGATGGTGCAGCGGACGAACACTTCGAAGAAGCGATCGTGATTGCGCCGGACCTCGTCGCGCACGTCGCGGTAGGGCGAAATCGCCGCCGAAATCGCGATCACACCGTTGCGCGCCAGCAGATGGCAGACGTAGCCGATGCGGCGGATGTTGGTGTCGCGATCTTCCTTGGAAAAGCCGAGCCCCTTGGAGAGATTGGTGCGGACCTCGTCGCCATCGAGGATTTCGACGCGATGCCCGCGTTTGCGCAGATTCTCGGCAGCCAGATTCGCCAGGGTAGATTTTCCCGCTCCGGACAAGCCCGTAAACCACAAGGTAAACCCTTGATCCATCGGCAAGAACTGATGCTCCTTAAGAATAGATTACTTTGAGAAGTATGTAAGTTACTTAATCTTATCGAATGAAACAAGGCTGCAGAAGCAAGTGGGGTTGCAACTTCGATTAAGCGCTCACAGCTGGCAGGTTCAGGTGAATCGCGAGCGCTGCGGGCGAGCCGAAGATTTCGGTGGCGCCTGCCGCCAGTAATCGATTCCGGGCGTTCTCGGTCGCGGCGATTCCATAGAATCGCACGTCGCAACTTTGCGCGGCGCGGAGGTCGGCTTCGCTGTCGCCGACGAACGCGGCGTTGGATCGATCGACGGAGAATAATTCGAGTGCGCGAAGCAGCATGTCGGGCGCCGGCTTGAGTCCGAGCAATGTGTCGCGGCCGACTATCGCATCGATTGAAGTAACTCCGCTTCGGTCGAACCATCGCTTAACTGTTTTCGAAGAATTAGAGGTCACGATCGCGATGCTCGCGCCGCTCGCTTTCAGTGCCGCGAGGATGTCGATTGCTCCTTCGAGCGGCTGCGCGCGATCGACTCCGGCCAGCTCGATCTTTTCGATTATTTCCGAAGCGTGCCGAAGCGCCTCGGCCATGTGCGGCGGACTGAACTCGGCGAGCGTGAGATTGCGATACGCGTCGTAGAGCGGAAGATTGCCGCGCGGGATTCGCGCGAAGAGTTCCCCGGGTGCGCCGACCGACCGCAGGTACGGCTCGAGGACCAGCCGGCCGCCGGCCCAATCGACCTCGGGCTCGAGCCGCGCGATCGTGTTGTCGAAATCGAACAGCCAAAGCTTGTACATCACGAATGAGCGCGGACCCTGGTTTCGTAGCCGTCGAAGTCGATAACCCCCTGCGTTGGATTTTCCGCATATCCGGCGACCAGCTTGAACGCCTCCGCCGTCGCGAGCATCGCGATGAAGTCCGCGGCTTCTGAGCGGGTACCGAAGTTCGGGTCGATGAGTAGCTGGCCATGCGCATCGGGGATGACGACGATTTTTCCCGGCGCATCGAGTCGCGCAATCACAGCCGCTTGCTCAGTGTGATCGCGAACGATCTCACTGGCGACTTTGCGCGCTGCTTCGCTGCCGATGATCACAAGTGCCAAATCGAAGCTGCGCGATACATCGGCGGCGGTGACGGATACATCGCCGTTCAGTTCGCGCTTATCAGTGAATACAGTTTGGCCAGTCGATAGCTTCAGGCAAATCGTTCCAACACCAGCGCCGACGAGGTACGCGAGCGGCGCTTCGATATCGCGCGCGTCGCCTGCGAGCAGTATCCGCGCGGCAAGCAACCGCTCCTGGCCGCGGCCGCCGACGCGCGGCACGATTATCTGCCGGCTGTAGCGATCGATTTGCGCGTCGGTGAGACTCATCGCGCGTCCGCGACCTATTCGATCACGTTCTTCTCGATTGGTTCGACCGTGACGCCGGTGCTGCGCAGCCACGTGAGCGCACGTTCGATCTGATCGGAGCTGCCTTCGAACTCGACTGCGACCAGTCCCATCTCTTCAGACACGCTGGCGCCTCGGATATTGAAAACGAGGTCGAACTTCTTCACCAGCTGGTAAAGGATCGGCTCCTTGATCAGCGTGCGCGGATAGCTCAGGTAGTAGCGTTCGTGGATACGTTCCATTTTGCGGTTACTTCTTCTGCCACTTGACGATAACTTGTTGAAGGCGCTCCGGACGCCATTCCTGCCATCCGATCCATAAATTGGTCGAGAGGTACTTGTCGCCGAAGTCGGCGAAGATGGTGACTATCGTGCCTTCGCGAATCGATCGCGCCAGCCTGAGCGCCGCGATCATCGCGGCCCCCGACGATTGCCCGACCAGAATGCCCTCGGTCTGCCCGAGCGCGTAGACCATCTCGTAGGCTTCCTCGGTACCGACCTGGATTTTGTCGTCGAGATCCTTTTCGTGAAAGATGCCGGGGACGATCGAGCTCGCCATGTGCTTGAGGCCCTCGAGCCCGTGCATCGCGTCGTCCGGCTCAACCGCAATCACTTTGATTGCGCGGTCCTTCGACTTGAGAAACCTGCCGGTGCCCATGATGGTGCCGCCGGTGCCGATTGCCGCGACAAAATGGGTCACCTGGCCGCGGGTCTGACGCCAGATTTCCGGGCCGGTGGTCTCGAAATGCGCCAGCGAGTTGGCCTCGTTGTTGTACTGGTCGGGCTTGAAGTAGCGCGCCGGGTCTTGCTCGATCAGCTTGCGGCACATGATGATCGCGCCGTCGGAGCCTTCCATCGGATCCGAGAAATGAATCTTCGCTCCGTAAGCCTCGACGATTTTTTTGCGCTCGCGGCTCACATTCGACGGCATCACGAGCTCAACCGGGTAGCCGAGCGTCGCGCCGAGCATCGCCAGCGCGATTCCGGTGTTGCCCGAGGTCGAATCCAGGATCACCTTGCCGGGCTTGAGCTTGCCTTGGGCGATACCGACCTCGAGCATTTTCTTCGCCGGCCGATCCTTGACCGAGCCGCCGGGGTTGAAGCCCTCGAGCTTGGCGAAAATCCGCACACCCGCGGGAATCAATCCGGCAGTCAGCCGCTTGATCTCGAGGATCGGGGTGTTGCCGACGAGATCGAGCACGCCGTTCGCGCGCCCGACGGGAACGACCTCATCCAGCGCGGCGACGCGCTCGTGCACGTCGACCGGCGCGCCGCGGTTAACGTCCGCCGGCAATCGCGGGAACGATTGAGATGTCGTCGCCATCCTTTACCTTGGAATTGATCGCATCGAGGAAGCGGATGTCGTCGCCGTTGAGATAGATGTTGACGAAGCGGCGGATGTCGCCTTTTTCATCGAGCAGCCGCTCGCGCATCCCCGGATGGCGCCGTTCGAGGTCTTCGATCACCGCCTTGATTGAAGTGCCGTCAGCCGGGACTTCATCGACACCCGCAGTGAACCTGCGAAGTGGGGTTGGAACTCTGACGCGTACTGCCATGATTGGGGACTAGCCTCCTGGTTGAATTCTTACACTTATGCTCGCCGCATAGCGCAAACAAGCGTGCGCTTCATGCGGCGCTGTCGGCGGTGCGTTTCCCGTTCGTCAACCGATCGAACAACGCGTCGAAGTCTTTCAGGCGCGCGTCGATTATCGAGGGCTGTTCGATCGCACTCGCGACCGCCTCGAGCGTCTTGTAACCGTTGCCGGTTATCGACACGACCACGGTTTCGTCGGGGTTGATGCGCCCCTGCTTGACCAGCTTGAGCGCAACCGCGAGCGTGGTGCCGCCGGCGGGCTCGGCGAAGATTCCCTCGGTACGCGCGAGCAGCTTGATCGCGTCAATGATTTCCGGGTCGGTGGCGACGTCGCCCCATCCGCCTGAATCGCGCACCGCCTTGAGCACGTAGAAGCCGTCGGCGGGATTTCCTATTGCGATCGACTTCGCGATCGTGTCGGGCTTCACCGGCGTTATCAGGTCGGTGTGCTTATGCAGCGCGTGGATCACCGGCGCGGAGCCGGCGGCCTGCGCCGAGTGAATCTTGAACTCGCCGCTCTTGATGAGTCCGACTTCCTTCAACTCCTTAAATGCCTTCGCGATCTTCGGGAGAATCGTCCCGCCCGCAGTCGGTACCACGATATGGTCGGGCAGCCGCCAGCCCAGCTGCTCAGCGACTTCGAAGCCGAAGGTCTTTGCGCCTTCGGTGTAGAAGGGGCGGAGGTTGATATTGACGAATGCCCATCCGTACTTGTCGGCAATCTCGCTGCACAGGCGGTTGACGTCGTCGTAGTTGCCGCGAATCGTTATTACCTTCGCGCCGTAGATCGTCGAGCCGACTACTTTGCCCGCCTCCACGTCTTCGGGCATGAAGATGTAGCATTGCAGTCCCGCGCGCGCCGCGTGGGCAGCGACGGCGGTCGCCAGGTTGCCGGTGGACGCGCACGACACGGTGGTGAAGCCGAACTCGCGCGCCTTGGTGATAGAGACCGAGACGACCCGGTCCTTGTATGAGAGCGTCGGATGGTTGACGGTATCGTCCTTTATGTAGAGATGCTTGAGGCCGAGCTCCGCGCCGAGCCGCTTGCAATGCAACAGCGGGGTGAAGCCGGAGTTGGGGCCGACGAGTTCGGACTTGTCGTCGATATCGACCGGCAGCAATTCGCGATAGCGCCAGAGGTTGTGCGGCCGCTTCTCGATTATCGAGCGCGAGATCGCTGCGCGGATTCGCGCGTAGTCGTAAGTGACCTCAAGCGGGCCGAAGCACGTCTCGCAAACGTGGAGGGGACTTATCGGATACTCCTGGCCGCACTCGCGACATTTCAAATTGGTGATGTAGCTCATCGTTTCCTCGATTCCTGTTAACTGCCCGGGGCTTGCGATTCGTGACGATCCTGCTTCCATGCGCCGCAGCCGCATCCCGGGCGCGGACTGACCGCCGTAATACGCACCCGGCTCGGGCCGGACGCGTCATATGTGAGAATTTTTCCTGCGAGTAACGGCCTTTGCGCGCGCAAGGCGCGCATCGCCTCGCCCGCCTGCATCTCGCCGATAGCGCCAGCGACCGGGCCGACGATCCCAGCCTCGCGGCAGCTCTGAATCTCGTCCTGGTCGGGCGGAGTCTCGAACACACATCGGATGCACGCCGTCTCGCCGGGAATCACCGTCATCGCTTGCCCGGTCATCCCGACCACGCCGCCATAAACGAACTGCTTCCGCGCGCCAATACAGGTGTCGTTGATCAGAAATTTCGCCGCGGGACTGTCAGTCGCGTCGATTACAAAATGGTGGGCGCCGACGAGACGGGTCGCATTGGAAGCATCGAGTGCGATCGCATGACCTTCGACCTTGACGTCGGGAAATCGCTCGCCGAGCCATCGCGCCGCCGCTTCAACCTTGGGCGTGCCGAAATCCCGACTGCGATAGATCACCTGGCGCGCGAGGTTGGACAATTCGACCGGGTCGGGATCGACGAGCGTCAACGCTTTCGCACCTGCGCGCGCGAGCGACCACAATGCGGGGACACCAAGTCCGCCCATCCCTACGATCACTATTCGATTCTTCGCCACTTTCTCGCGCTATCTCCCGCCGGTCGAGAGCGCGTCGCGGTCAGTGCGAACGAGATGTCGGTGAAAAATCCTGCGGAGACGATAGGACGAGGGCTTGATACTCTCGCCTTATCTTCCAGGAGACTCTCACGCGGAGAACCCCTGCAGGAGTTAGCACCAGCACCCATCACGGGCCGGTTGCTGCGGCATCAGCGGGCCATGTCCCTCCGCCGCTCTCGATAAGGCTGCAATCGATGCAGTCAAAGCGAACAGTATTACGCCAGAGTGGGCGTTGTCAATCGACCGACCAATCGGTCAGCCGATGGCCGAATTCGTTTGCTACTCGCAATGCATTTGTCTATGTTCGCCGCAACGTTTTGGCGGACTTATTGGTGGGGACTCGGATTTAGCAGAGCTATATACGCCGGCTGGGCGAGCAAACGCGTTTAGGAGATCGGATATATGACCTCTCGATGGGCGGGGCTGGCTGTTTGTCTGTTACTCTCGGTTGCATGGTTGTCACTGGATATGAGCGGATGCGATCCGTGCTCGTCCTGTTCCACGAAATCAAAACCTACTGCCACTCCAACCTCTGCCCCTAATGCTTGCTTGCCGTCGAGTTCTCTATCGGTACTCGTCCAGGGTACAAACGCCACTGCTTATCTTCCACAGGCAAACTGGGGAGAAGGTACGGCGGCGGTCAAAGTCGTACCGATTGAAACCAGTGCTGGACTTGGCACCGGCGGTGCGCCGACTTCGATTACAACCGGGAGCCTCCCCAATTCCTGCTCATCTAATTCTTTGACCGGCGAGACGGTATGCGTCGGCAACGACACCGATGTTTACCTCATCAACGGCACGACTCTTACCAGCACGTTGAAGAGTGGTGCGACTGCCACTGAAAGTTTCTCGGGCGGCTCATGCGAAAACTGTGGTGTGGTGGTGGATTCCACGACCAACAGGGCGTTGATCACGATGGGCTTGAGCACCGGCGGTCCGGGCGGTTACCAATTTCTGGACCTAGCCGGCACGCCTGCCTTCGAGACTCCTATTCCCGCCGGAGTGGGGACTTCGGAGAATGTTTCGATCGATCCGGTCCGCCACCTGGTACTGTCGCCAAATGAATCTTTCGAAAACGGGGGTGTGTCGGACTACCAGTTGGTAAATATCAGCACCGCGACGCCGGCGCTGTTCAACAACGACCTATCGGAACTGGGGCCTCAGGCGTGGGACTCAGCAGGCGAAGACTGCACCACCGGCATCGCGTTGGCTACGGATGAAGGTACGGGCAACCTGTTCATCGCCGATCTGACTCAGGCGAAATTCACGCCAGGAACGCCTGCCGGCACGTGGACTGACGCCGCCAGCCAGCTCGTGAACTTTCCAGAGTTTGACGATTTTTCCGCCGGTACCTGCGGTATTGCCGTCGCACCCGGCACTCACTTGGCCATCGTGGTCGGTGAGTTCGGCGGCAACCTGGAGGGCGTCGTCCAGCTCCCGTCTACTTCGGGGAGCGGCACTCCCGCCTTTCCCGACTACGTGGCGTTCACAGTGCCCGGGCTTCCGGATGATTCGGAATGGTCACAGGGTTTCGACCCTCATACGGTGACGGCCTACGTCAGCCCCAACTCCCACAAAGCTTATGGAGTAATAGAGAACGGAGACTTCAGTTTCGTGGCCATCCTTGATCTCCAGGGGCTCTTGAGTGCGCCGCGAACGGGTCACGTTGTGAACAATCCGCTTCCGGCCGGCCTGGTGACTTTTATCGCGGAGTAGAAGCTAGCGCGCGCCGATCAGCAGTTCGGCGATCTGGATGCCGTTGAGCGCGGCGCCCTTGCGCAGCTGGTCGCCGACGACCCAGAAGTTAAGCGCGTTGGGGCAGCTCAGGTCCTCGCGAATTCGTCCGACGAAGCAGTCGTCCTGCCCTTCGACCAGGATGGGCATCGGATAGCGATTCTGCGCGGGATCGTCGAACAGCCGGATGCCAGGAAAATCCGCGAACGCTTTGCGCGCGTCGGCCGCCGCGATTTTCGTCTCGGTCTCGGCGTTGACGGAGATCGAATGCGTGGTGAAGACCGGCACGCGCACCGTGGTCGGCGAAATCAGCAAATCGGGCTGGTCGAGAATCTTCCTGATCTCGTTGACCAGCTTGATCTCCTCGCCGGTGTACCCGCCCTCGACGAACTTGTCGATATGCGGAATCAGGTTGAAGGCAATCTGATGCTGAAAGAATTTCGATTTGATTGCTTCGCCCTTCGACCACGCCGTCGTCTGATCGCGCAGCTCCGCCACGCCGTTGACGCCCGCGCCTGACACGGCCTGGAAGCTGGTCGCGACGACGCGCTTCAAGCGGCCGAGATCATGCAAAGGCTTCAGCGGCATCACGGTGACGATCGTCGTGCAATTGGGGCATGCGAGGATACCCTTGTGATTGCGCGCGGCGGCGCCGTTGATCTCGGGCACCACCAGCGGCACATCGGGATCCATTCGGAATGCGTTGGATTTGTCGATAACGACAGCGCCGGCTTTGACCGCGATCGGCGCGAACTCGCGCGATTGCTCAGAGCCGGCCGAGAACAGGACGATATCGATTCCCTTGAAAGAGTTGGCGTCGAGCTTCTGTACCGTTATCGATTCGCCGGCGAAGGTGACGCTCGTGCCCGCCGATCGCGCCGAGGCGTACGCGCGCAGTTCGCGCACCGGGAATTTGCGCTCCTCGAGGATTTTCAGCGTGGTCTGGCCGACCGCGCCCGTCGCACCAATCACCGCGATTCGTTGTCCATTAGCCATCGCGCGATTCTATCGTAGCGCACGCGTTCGAGTGAATAGCGTTGGGTTAGAGGGGTGATGATCCGAGCCTGACGCTCCCGCGGGTTCAAGCGCGCTGAGCCTCCAATTGCTCTCGAGTTCGTCTATTCTCAACCGGAGATTTCGCGCCGCTTCTTACTGACGCTCGACCGCGGGCATTACTTCTTCGGCGAACGCCTGAAACTCCTCCTCGACGAGAATCGGCCAACGCAAGGTGAAGATGAAGTGAGTCACACCGACTTTGGCGTACTGCGCAATCTTGTCGAGGCATTCGTCTTTGCCGCCGATCATGATTCGATCGCGCGCCTGCTCCGGCGAGATCTGCGCCGTGCCCGCCACGACCCCGGAAATCATTAGCTCGCGCTCTTTGGACGCCTTGTAGCACAGCGGCATCATGATGGTCTTTTCGATTTCGTCGGTGTCGCGCCCGACCGTGTCGCCGTGGCGTTCGATTACATCGATCAGTCGTTTCATCTCGGCGGGATTCGCAAACATCGTGTTCCACATATCGGCATGCCTGGCGACGATCTTGAGCAGCGATTTTTCTCCGCGCCCGCCGATCATCAAGGGAATGCGCGGCTTCTGCAGCGGCTTGGGATTACAGACCGCATCCGCCACGCGGTAGTGCCTGCCCTCGAAGGTGGTTTTGTCCTGGGAGAACATGCCGGTGATGATCTGACATGCTTCGTCGAGCCCCTCGAGACGTCCGCGAAGATTTTTGAAGTCGATCCCGAAACTGCGATGCTCCAGCTCGTTCCATCCGGCGCCCAGGCCGAGGTTGAGGCGGCCGCCGCTCACGTGGTCGAGCGTGGCGGCCATCTTCGCGGTCAGGCACGGGTTGCGATAGGTGTTGCTGTTGACGAGCGCACCGATGCGGGCGCGCCGGGTGTGCTGGCTGAGCGCGCTCAGCAGTGTCCAGTTTTCCATGCAGGGGCCGGCGGGATCGGGCGTGAAGATCGGATAGAAATGATCGAACGCCCAGAGCGAGTCATAGCCCCAGGCGTCGAATTTCGTCCAGATGTCGCGCATCCGCTCCCACGTGACGTTCTGTTGCCCGGACTGGAATCCAAATCGAATCGGATGCCTGGTCATTGTTTTGTGACCTCCGCTTATAAATTCCTTTAGATCTTTTGCGCGAGCCAATCGGTGACCAGCTCGAATACTTCATCCGATGCTTCCGCGAGGCCGTGTCCGACGCCCGGCAGAATCTTGATCGTCTTCGGCTCGCCGGCGCGATTGTAAAGCGCCTGGGAACTTTCGTGCGAAAGAATCGTGTCCGCGCCCCCATGAATCAGCAGCAACGGCTTGGGCGCCAGCTCGCCCACCACGTGGGCGCCAGCGAGCTGACTCGACAGCGCAATCACGTTGGTGACGATCGGGCTCAGCGTGCCCGCGTTGATCGCGACCGCGCCGCCGAACGAATGCCCGATCAGAGCGACGCGTTGATTCCCGATTCCGCCCAGGAAGGTCAGCGCCGCCATCGCATCGACCAGGCATTCGCCGAATTCGTTCGGCGCGCGATAGTCCAGGCGCGCGATCGTGACGCCGCGCTTTGGCATTTCCAGCCCGAGCCGCGGATAGAGCATCGAGGGACCGTCGAATCCGCCGATCGCGCCGCTGACGCATAGCACGGCGCGCCCCTTCTCCGGCGCCGAATGCATCACGAGCGGAATCGCGCCGCGCGTGGTCGCAATCGTGATCTTGCGCGCTCCTGCAATCTCGTCACCCGGCTCAACCCCGGTGATTCTGAGCGTTACTCCTTCGTCCATTTTGAATTCCAACTCATTTCAGTTCGACTCGGCAAATCGGGATGCTCGGGCTTCAGGTTTTCTCCGGATCGAGCAGTTCGAGCAGGTTCAGCGTGATGCGAAGGGTCAGTCCCCAGATTGTCTGGCCGCCGTACAGGATTGCGGGGAATTTCGAGGAGCGGCTGGCGGGGCCGTCGCTCTTCCATTCGTAATCGCCGCGGAACTTTGGATCGCGCAGCGCAGTCAGCGGGACGTCGAAGATTTGCGCGACCTCGGAGAGTTGAGGCTTCAGTTGCGTATCGGACGGAATGACGCCGACGAATGGCGCGACGACAATTCCGCTGGTGGTGGTTTGCACGGTCGCGAAAGCGCCGATCACCTCGACGGTCGAAGGATGGATGCCGACTTCTTCGTGCGCCTCGCGGAGCGCGGCGTCGAGCAGGGTCGCATCGACGGCGTCGACACGTCCTCCAGGAAACGCGACTTGTCCGCGATGGCTCGCGACGTGATCGGAGCGGCGGATATAGACGATGTGCAGATCGCCGTCGCGTTCGAACAGCGGTATGAGCACCGCGGCGGCGTTCGATTTGTTCGCCAACGCCTCGCGCGGTGGCGGAGTGATGGTGGAAAGCTTCCTTCTGATGATTTCGATCTGGGGGTTGAACGGGGCGGCGACGTCACTCATCGCTACAGATAATCGCGCGCGACGCCCCGCTTGCAAGCGGGCGGCCGGATTTCAATGCAGCCTGCGCGTGGGCTAACCTCAACTCCGTCAACTGAACCGGGCAAATTCATAGCATGCGATATTTGATTGGCAGGTATCACGAGATCGCGCTCAAGGGGCGCAATCAGTGGCGATTCGTCGATCAGGTCAAACAAAATCTGCGTGATATCTTCGCCGACTATCGGCTCGGCAACATACGCAGCGTCGGGCCGCGCCTGCTGGTGCCGCTACCTGATGAACTGAGCGATGAAACCGCGGCCGAGCGGGCGGCGCTGATTTTCGGCTTGCAGAATTTTTCGCTGAGCTACTCGACGCCGCGCGATATCGAGTCGATTGCGCGCGAGGCAATCAAGCGCGCGACCGGGAGCAAGGCGCGGACCTTCGCAGTGCGCACCAAGCGCGAGGACAAGCGGTTCGCGATGAACTCGGTCGAGATCGATCGCGCGGTCGGCGGCGAAGTGCAAGAGGCACTCGGCTTCGAAGTCGATCTCGGCGCACCCGAGCTCACGATATCGATCGAGATAATGAATGACGCCGCGTACGTGTCAGCCGGCAAGATGCCTGGCGCGGGCGGGCTGCCGGTGGGAGTTACCGGGCGCGGAATGGCGCTTCTATCAGGCGGGATCGACTCGCCGGTCGCGGCATATCGCATGATGCGCCGCGGGCTGCGGCTCGACTTCGTACATTTTCACGCGCATCCGCTGGTGTCTGCCGCGAGCCGCGAAAAGGCGGCCGAGCTTGCGGCGCATCTGACGCGATGGCAGGTGCGATCGACGCTGATGCTGGTGCCGTTTGGAAATTTGCAGCGCGAGATAGTCGCGAACACTTTGCGTCCGCTGCGGGTGGTGCTCTACCGGCGCTTCATGCTGCGAATCGCGAGTGCGCTCGCCGAGCGTTCAAATGCGACGGTGCTGGTGACGGGCGAGAGCCTGGGGCAGGTGGCGTCGCAAACGCTGGAGAACATGGCGGTAATCGAGAAGGCGGCGGCGTTCCCGGTGATGCGGCCGCTGGTCGGCATGGACAAGAACGAGATCATCGAGCAGGCGCGGCGGCTGCGCACGTTCGAGACGTCGATATTGCCGGACGAGGATTGCTGCACGCTGTTCGTCCCGGCGCATCCGGAGACGCGCGCGCGAATCGAGGAAGTCGAGGCGGCAGAATCGCGCTTCGACATCCCGCGGATGATCGATAACGCGGTGCGCGCGACCGAGGTCGAGCGATTCTGGTTCCCGCCGCGAGCCACGAAAGCCGCTACGGCCAGAGCGTCAGGAACGCAGTATTGATCGCGAGCGTGATCAGTGTGATCGGCACGCCGACGCGCAAGTAATCGAAAAAAGTCACGTTGATCTTTCGCAGGCGCGCTTGCTCGATCACGATCAGGTTGGCGATCGATCCGACTACCGTGAGATTTCCAGCGTAGGTGCTCGCACTGGCGATAAGCAGCGCGATCGCGCGGCTACTCCCTAGCATCGGATAGAGCGGGCGGAACAGCAGGACGGCGGGAACGTTGCTGACGAGGTTGGAAAGGATCGCGACGACGACCGTCAGGGTTACCGGATGCGTCAAGCGCTGGACGCCTACCAGGTTCACCACCTCGGTTTGAAATCCAGTGGTTTGGAAGCCAGCCACGACGATGAAGAGCCCGGTGAACATCGCGAGCATTGTCCAGTCGATCAGCCGGTATACGCGAGCCGGTTTGATTCGCCGCGTGAACAGCAGGATCACGCCGGCGCTCATCGCGACGAGGTGGGTCGGGTAGCCGGCGATGAACATCGCCAATGCGCCGAGCGTTACTAGCGACGATTTGACCATCAGCGGGCGGATGACGCGAATCGTACGTGGAGCGGTATCGTCCGGCATCCGCGTCGCACCGAGCGAGCTTCGGTAAACTGCCGCGATCACGAA
Source organism: uncultured delta proteobacterium (assembly GCA_963850125.1). GTDB lineage: Bacteria > Desulfobacterota > Binatia > Binatales > Binataceae > Binatus. Next base: position 331,371 of record CAWKKB010000014.1, read on the forward strand.
AAAGTCGACGATGAGGCCGATGATAGCGGCTGGCGCCAGGTGAATCGCAAAGCTCGAGTAGTCCAGATGCGCGAAGCCGGCGACGATCATGTTCTGAGGGTTACCGGTGATAGTGGCGGCGCTGCCGATGTTGCTGGCGGTCGCGAGACCCAGCAAAAGCGGAGTCGGATCGACGTTCGCAATTTCGGCGGCGTCGATTACCAGCGGCGTCAGCGCCAAACATACCACGTCGTTGATGAAAAACGCGGCGAGCAGCCCGGACGCGGCGACGGTCATCGCAAGCATTCCGAAGCCCGACCGCGCGCGCCTCAGCATCGCGCGCGCGAAAAATGCGAACGCGCCTGACAGGCGCAAGTTCGCCACGACGATCATCATCCCGAGCAACAGCGAAATCGTGTGGAAGTCGATTGCGTGCTCGGCCGCGGATTCGCTCAGCGCGCCCGACACCACCATCGCGACCGCACCCGCCAAAGCGGCGCCAGTACGATCGATGCGCGCCCATGGAATTTCGCCGAGCGCGATCACGGCGTAGGTCAGGGAGAATATAACAAGCGTCAGGAGGTGGCCGGGGAGCATCGCAGGTTATTCGGTTATTCGGGCCGCCAGGGTGTTGGAAGCGTCGGCATCAGAGGTATAGTTCGAGAGTATCGATATGGAAATTCCACTCAAGGTGGCGGAACTCGATCATGTGGTCCTGCGATGCCGCGATCAGGAACGGGCCTACGACTTTTACACGCGCATCCTGGGCCTCAAAGAAGAGCGGCGTATCGCGCAGATTGGGCTGATCCAGTTGCGTGCTGGCCGCAGCATGATTGATCTGGTTCCGGCCAGCGGTCCCCGCGTCGAGACGGGACTCAACGTCGGTCACGTATGCATCGGCATCGAGGCTCGCGACTTGAACGAGGTCGCCGCATACCTGCGCGGGCAGTCTGTTGAAGTGATGGGGGAGCCGGCGACGCGTTATGGGGCGCGCGGTTCGGCGCTTTCGATCTACGTGCGCGATCCCGAGGGCAACGTCGTCGAGCTCAAGCAGATGCCGACCGCGCTGTGAATGGCGAGTCGGTGGCCGGTCGCATAGCGCGCCTTTTTTCTGATAAGCAGGACTGTCGCCTTTCAGGATATCAGCCAGCGGGCTGCCTTTGAGCCCGACTTGTTTTTGCTGGAACCGACATTACAATCTAACCGTTTGCGGTTCGCATGAAGAGGGAAACTCGACGATGACGATAATCAGGATTCAAGCCAAAGGCGCAATGCTTGCGGCTGTGGCGTTTTGCGCGTTTCTGGTGACGGGATGCGGGGGACATTCTCCGCAGAGCGCGGCAAATGACTATCTGAACAATCTGAAACTCTATAACTACCCGGCAATCTACCAGGCGCTGTCCCATCAGGACCAGGTCGAACGCCCGATGGATCAGTTCCTGGGTGAAATCCCGATGGCGCCCGACGTGAGCAAGGATTGGTTCAAGGGCATCCTGCGCACCTATGACTACAAGGTCGGTGACGCGAAAATCGACGGCGACAAGGCCGTGGTCACTGTCACTGTGACGGCCCCCGATCTCGCGCTCTGGGAGCGGACGGTAGACGCTGGACTCAGCGGCGATCAGACTCCCGACTCGATCGCGCAAAAAAACCTGACCGAAAATACGTATCCCAAGGTCACTTACGACGACGACATGGTAATGGTGCAACAGGGCGGCGAATGGCGGCTGCTGGTTGATTTCCCGTTCAAGGAAAATATCCTCAAAGAGCACAAGGACGCCGTCAACCTCTACCACCAGCACGACTACGACAAGGCGATTGCCGCCTATCAGAAAATTCTCGACGAGCTGGACAAGGAGCAGGTGACCGGTAACGCGGGGCTCAAGTACCAGTATGGACGCGAGCTGGCGGATATACAGAACGCGCAGAAGCAATTGCCCGACGCGCAGGCGTACATTCCGAAAATCGTGCTGAGCGATGTCGACATGAAGATGTCAGCGTCGCGAGTGCCGGGAATTTTCGGCAAGATGACGAACTCCGGCGACAAGGCGATCGACGAAGTTCAGTTCACGGTCACCTATTACGAGGGCAAAGGGAAAAACAAGAAGGCTGTTTTCACCGAGGTGCACACGCCGGTCGCGACGCCGCTCGAGTTCACCAACTTTGGGCGTCCGGTGCAGCCGTTCGTGCCGGGCGAGACGCGCAGCTTCGGTTTCCGCCTGACGGCTGCGCCCGAAGTCCAGCAGAAGGCGACTCCTGACCTTACAATCACGTCGATTGTGTTCACCCAATCGGGGGCGCCGCTGCCCAAGCCGTCGACGCCGACGCCGTCGCCGGGGGCTTCGCCCGCGGCAGCGGCCTCAGCCGCTGCCGCGCCGGCCGGCGCGGCGAGTCACTGACGCGGCGATAGCCGCGTCAGCAACTGCGCCTCGCCACCGGTTATCCGGTGCGTGGCACAGTTCGGTATTATGATGATGCGCGGCGGCATAGCCGCCGCGCACGACCGCATTGACAGTCAAGCTCACAATCGCGATCCCCACGCACAATCGCGCAGCGCTTGTGCGCGACACGCTCGCGAGCGTCGCGGCGCTCGCGATACCGGCGGAGATAGAAGCGGACTGCCTCGTCATCGACAATGCGTCGACCGACGACACCGCTGGCGTCGTCGATAACTTCGCGCGCGGTGCGACGCTTACGATGCGTCGCGTGTTCGAGCCACGGCCGGGTTCGAGCTTCGCGCGAAATCGCGCGGTAGACGAGACCGACTCGGATTACATTTTCTTTATCGACGACGATGCGGTAGCCGAGCGCGATTGGGCGGCCGAACTGCTCGACGTAATGCGGCGGCGCGAGCTGGACGCGGCGTGCGGGATGGTTTTGCCGCGATGGTCCTCGCCACCGCCCAAGTGGCTCGGGCCAAGCCTGTGGGTAAAGCTCGCGGTCCACGACCGGCGCGCGATCGAGTCGGCGCCGCCGTCATCTGCCGAGCGGCTGGACAATTATTTCAGCGCCAATGTCGGATTCAAGCGGTCTGCGATCGCGCGCTTCGGCAAATTTCGCGAGGACCTTGGCGTGGTCGGCGGCAATCCTATCTCCGGCGAGGATACTGAGCTGTTCGCGCGAATATTGGCGCGCGGCGGCACGATGGGCTTTGCCCCGCGCGCGATCGTACATCATCTGATTCCGCCGGATCGGATGACGGCCGCATATCTGCGGCGCAAGAGCTTCGCCTTCGGCATGGGCACCGCATTCGCCGGACTGCAAAATCACAATCGCCTCGACAAGCTGGTGCGCAACGGAGTCCGAATGGCAGCCGCCGCGATGCGCGGGAACCGCGAGCGCGCGATTTATCACGAACTCGAATGCGCGAACTTTCTGGGCTACTGGCGCGGACGGCTGATCGCGAGATAGCGTGTGGCGCGTCTATCCCTTCACGTAACTCAACATCCCGCGCTTCAAAATTGACGCGAGATACGGAATCAGCTCGAGGCTCGCGACCTCGTCCAGCGTGAGCCATCGATGCTCGACATGTTCGTCTGGCCGCAGCTTCACGTTCTGAAAGACCGTCAGACGGCAGGCGTAGAGCGCCTGCAAGTACGGCTCCGAGACCATGCTGTGCAATCCAAGCAAGCGGTCGATCGCGACGTCAAGCGCGGTTTCCTCCTTGACCTCACGCAGCAGGCAATCTTCGAAAGTCTCGCCGAGCGCAATATGTCCGCCGGGTAAATCCCAGCTGCCCGGCTTATACATCATCCCCGGCGCGCGCTTGAGCACGAGGATTCGCCCGCGACTTGCGATCACGCCGTGGATGCCGACATAGAATTGCTGCTCCGCCATCGTGATCAAGCTAGCGGTCCGATGGTCGTGGCGCCACGTCCGCGTTTGTCCGATGCGACTATCTGGCAGTAGGATTTGGACGTTTGCGAGGAGGCGAGCATGGAAAAATCTGAGTTCTATCGCGACGCGCGGCGCGACTTGAGCGGGCCGCTCGATGGTGTTCGGGTGGTCGACGCCACCACGAGTTGGGCGGGACCGATGTGCGCGTGCATGCTCGCGGACCTCGGCGCCGACGTCGTCAAGGTCGAGGCGCACGAGGGCGAAGTCGCGCGGAGAATACCGCCGGCGCTGCCGGGGCATGACAAGCAAATTGGATACGCGCAGGCGACGGTCAATCGCAACAAGCGCAGCCTGACGCTCGATCTGCGCCGCGACGAAGGCCGCGAGATTTTTCTTAAACTCGCAGCGCGCTCCGACATCATCGTGCAGAATTTTCGCCCCGGCACTTTCGAGAAATGGGGCATCGGCTACGATCATATTCGCGCCGTGAAGCCGGACATCATCTACGTGTCGATCAGCGGCTACGGTCAGTTCGGCCCGATTCACGATCGCGTCGCTTACGATCCGCTCGCGCAGGCGATGGGCGGGTTCGTTTCGATCAACGGCAGCCCCGACGGCCCGCCGACCAAAGCACCGACCTGGCTGTGCGACGATCTCGGCGGATTGCACGGCGCGATCGGCGCGCTCGCGGCCCTGCGTCATCGCGATCGCACTGGCGAAGGGCAGCACGTCGACATCGCGATGCTTGACGCGATGCTGTTTCAGTCCAACGGCAACCTGACGCTCGGAGCTATGGACCTCGAGATCAAGCGATGGGGCAACGAATTTCCATTCTCGGTCCCGGCCAATACGTACCAATGCCGTGACGGGCTCGTGATGGCTGGTGTGCTGCTCGATACGCACTGGAAGGTGCTGGCGCGGATGGCGGGACGCCACGATCTGGCCGACCGCGATGACTTCGCGACGATGCCGGGCCGCATGGGCAATCGCGAAGCATGCGACGCAATGTTCGCCGAGTGGTGCGCGGCGCGTACCGTCGAGCTAGCCGTCGACGAGTGCGCGAAAGAGGGAATCGCGTGCGCCAAGGTGAGGACTTACGCGGAAGCGGCGCGTTGCCCGCACACACTCGAGCGCGACATGCTGCAAAAGGTCGAGCAGGAAGACGGCAAGCTCGCGCCGATCACCGGGCCTGCGGCGAAGTTCTCGCGCACACCGACGCGGATACGAACCGGCGCACCGGCTCTGGGAGCGCATACGGAGGAAGTCCTCGCGGAACTGGGATTCGATGCCGAGGCGCGGAAGCGCCTGCGCGAGAGCGGCGTCGTCTAGCGACGGCCCCAGCCGCCACCGCCGGGCGTCTCGATTCGAATGCGCTCGCCGGGCTTGAGGTCGATATTCGTCTTGCCGGGGAGGCTGCTCCGTCGCGTGCCGCGCACAAGAATATTTTTGCCGGTCGCGCCCGGTCCTCCGCCGGCAAGTCCGTACGGCGCGATTTTCCGCCGTTCCGTGAGAACGCTCACATTCGAATCGACCAGGCACTCTAGTTCGCGAATCAATCCGTCGCCGCCGCGTGCGCGGCCACGGCCGCCGGAGCCGCGCCGGATTCGATACTCAGTTATCCGCATCGGATAGTAAGCCTCGAGCGCTTCGATTGGCGTGTTGAGAGTGTTGGTCATGTGCGTGTGAATGCCGGACGCACCGGGCAGACCCTTCGCGGCTCCGGCGCCGCCGGCGATGGTTTCGTAGTAAGAAAAATGCCGGTCGCGAAATCGGTCGAAGCCGCCGACCGTGAGATTCGACATCGAGCCCGAACTGGCTGCCGGAATCCGATCCGGCGCCGCCTTGGCGAGCGCGCGAAACAGTACATCGACGATCCGCTGCGAAGTCTCGACGTTTCCGCCCGCGACCGCTGCAGGAGCCAACGCGTTGACGATCGAGCCGGGCGGCGCGACGAGCTTGATCGGACGCATCAGGCCTTCGTTGGCGGGCACAGCCTCCGCCGCGAGGCACTTCATCACATAGAAAGTCGCGGACAGCGTAATTGCGAAATTTGCGTTGACGGAGCCGCGCACCTGCGGCGCCGAGCCGGTGAAATCGACGAGCGCCTTGCCGCCGCCAATTTTGATCGCGACGCGAATCGGAATTGGACCGGTGCCGAATCCGTCGTCGTCAAGAAAATCTTCAGCGCGATAAGTTCCAGGCTTAAGCTCGGCGAGCGCTGCCGTCATGAGGCGCGCGGCATAGTCCTTGAGCCCGTCCATCGCAGCTTCGACCGTTTTCCGCCCCGATGTCTTCACGATCGCAAGCAAGCGTTCTGACCCGATCGACAGCGCGGCGATTTGCGCGCGAAGATCGCCTTCGCGTTCCTCTTGAACCCTGGTGTTGGCCAGAAACAGGGTCATCACGTCGCGAGCGATCTCGCCGCCGCTGACAATTTTCACCGGCGGCAATCGGAAACCTTCCTGGTAAATCTCCGTCGCGAGCGCCATCGAGCCCGGCGCGATCCCGCCGATATCGGCGTGATGGGCGCGGTTGGCGGCGAACGCGAACGGCCGGCGCTCACTGCCGATGAACACCGGCGCGACCAGCGTCAAGTCGGGCAGATGCGTTCCACCGGCGAACGGATCGTTCAGCGCGGCGATGTCGCCACGTTCGAGATCGAGATTCGCGATCGCCGCGCGCACCGAGAGCGGGGTCGAGCCGAGATGCACCGGAATATGCGCCGCCTGTGCAACCAGCTCACCGCGCGCGTCAAAAATCGCGCAGGAAAAATCGTGCCGCTCCTTGATGTTCGGCGAAAACGCTGTCTGTCCGAGCACGACGCCCATCTCGTCAGCAATCGCCGCGAGCCGATTGTTCATCACCGCCAGCGTGATCGAATCGAGCTTCATCGCGCCGCCTCCAACTGAAGATTGCCAAAGTCGTCGACGCGCAAGGTGAATTCCGGCGCGACGTACGCGGTGGAGCTCAGCTCGACGACGACGATCGGTCCGCCCAAGCGCGTGCCTGCGCCAAGCGATTCCCGATCGTAAATCGGAACCGTGCGTTCGCTGCCGCCGACCAGCACTCGAGCGCTCGAAAGCGGTGTTGGCTTCCCGGCCTGGCGCGCGATTCGCTTCGGCTTTGCCGCCGATTCCCCGCCGGCCGCACGGACGCGAATATTCACCACTTCGACGGCGGAACTGGCAGAGGAGTGTCCGAAAGTTTTGCGATGGGTCGAATGAAACTCCGCGACGAAGCTCGGCGTGAGCGCGATTTCGAGTTCGTACGACTGCCCGCGATAGCGTATGTCAGCCCATAGTTCGTGCCGAATCGCGCGCGCGCCTTCAGCCGCGAGTTCGGCGCGTGCCCGACGGACCATTTCGGAGGCGCGTGCGAGCAAGTTTCGATAGCCCGGATTTGTCGCGCGCACTGTCAGCGAATACTCGCGGCCCAGAGGCGCGCTCGAGGCTCCCCACGCGCACAGCAGGCCCGGATTTCGCGGCATCACGATTCGCCGGATTCCAAGATCAAGCGCCAGCTCGCACGCATGCATCGGGCCGGCGCCGCCGAATGCGAGCAGCGCGAAATCGCGCGGATCGTAGCCGCGCTCGACCGTGATCACGCGAATTGCACGCTCCATGTTGGCGTTGACGACGCGAATGATTCCGCGCGCCGCCGCCAGCGAATTCGTCTTCATCTCGCGCGCGAGCTGCGCCACGGCATGATCGGCGCGTTCGGGGTAGAGCTGCATCTGACCGCCGAGGAAATTCGCCCCGACCAATCTGCCCGCGACCAGGTCGGCGTCGGTCACGGTGCACAGCTCGCCCCGTCCGTAACATGCAGGGCCCGGGTCGGCGCCTGCGCTGTCCGGACCGACGCGAAGCGAACCGCCGGCGTCGATTCGCGCGATCGATCCGCCGCCCGCTCCGACAGTGTGAATATCGATCACGGGCGTGCGCACCGCGTATCCGTCCGGATGACTCAGCGTGCGGATTCGCGCGCGACGATCGAACAGCGAGACGTCGGTCGAGGTCCCGCCCATGTCGAACGTGATGAAACGATCGGTGCCGAATGCGCGCGCCAGGCTCGCCGCGCCGATCACGCCCGCTGCGGGACCGGACAGAATCGTGCGCACCGGCTCTGCGCGCGCCAGGTCGGTGCCGATCGCGCTGCCGTTGGATTGCATGACGCGGAGATGCGCCCCTTCGAGACGGCTCTCGAGGTTTTTCAGATGCGACGACATCCGCGGCGCGACGTACGCGTTTACGACCGCGGTCGAGAAGCGCTCGTATTCGCGGTACTCGGCGAGAATCCGATGCGAGACCGAGAGCGGCTTTCCGAGCGGCGCCAGCGCGCGGGCGATTGACTCTTCGCCTTTTGGATTGGCGTACGAATGAAGCAGGCAGATCGCAAATGCCTCCGCGCCACTGCGCGCTGCGAGCCGTCGAATTCGCGCGAGCTCCGCTCGGCTGAGGGATCTAGTGACACTGCCGTCGAACAGCGTCCGCTCGGCGACGCCGAAGCGCATTGCGCGACTGACGAGCGGATCGGGCCGCGACGGCGCGAGTGCGTAGAGATCGTCGCGATTCTGACGGCCTATTTCGATCAGGTCCTCGAAGCCCGCATTGGTGAACAGCGCAACCCGCGCGCCTTTCTTCTCAAGCAGTGCGTTGGTCGCGACGGTGGAACTATAGGTCACCGACTCCGGCCGCGCATCGGCCAGCATCTGGTGGAGGCCGCGGATAACGGCGTCGGCGGGATCGGCCGGCGTCGAGAGCACCTTGTGCACCCGGATTTCGCTGCCGATGATCGCGACGAGGTCGGTAAATGTGCCGCCCGTATCGATTCCGACGAGGACCGGGTCGCCATGGCGCCGCTTCACGACGCGCTCAGCAGTATCTTGAAATTGAGCGGATTCTTCGCGGCCTCGAACGCGGCGATGCCTTCTTCGAGCGCGAAGGTTCCATCGATTAGTGGGCGCGGATCGATTTTGCCGGCCGCAAGCGCGTCGAGCGCGGGCTGAAACCGGCCGCATCGCGAGCCGATCACGTTGATTTCATTCACGACAATCGGCGCGAGGTTGAGTTCAGCCGCTGCGGCCGCCGTGCTCTTCAGTATGATTCTTCCGCGTGGGCTTACTAATTCGATTGCGCGCGTGAAGCCGGATTCGCTTCCGCTGCACTCGATCACGACGTCGAATTTGTCGCGCAGAGTGGATTCCTCGACGGTCTCGAGTCCGAGTTCGGCCAGCCGCGCGAGTTTCTCCTGATGATGGCCGGCGACGACGGGGAGATACTTTTCGCCCTTGAGCGTTATCGCGACCAGCGCGCCCAGCCGCCCGTCGCCGAGAACTACTATCGTTTGATTTCGCGCGAGATGGGTCTGCCCAAAAATCTCGTACGCCGCCGCGAGCGGCTCGACGAACACCGCAACGTCGTCGGGAATCGAATCGGGAATCGGAATCAGGTTGATGTCGGGGAGGCTAAGATATTCCGCGAAGGCGCCGTCGCGCCCGAGGATTCCGAGCACCGTGCGATAGGGGCAGTGCCGCGCGAGACCATCGGAGCACGCTGAGCATTGGCCGCATCCGGCGTTGATCTCGCCAACCACGCGTTTTCCGCGGAGCGAAGCTTCCTGCGATTCGACCACGCGGCCGGCGAATTCATGGCCGGGCACTCCGCGATATTGCATGTAGCCGCGTGCGATCTCGAGGTCGGTCCCGCATACGCCCGAAAAAGAAACGCGAACGATACTTTCCCCCGGGGTCGCGACCGGATCGGGATAGTCGCCACGTAATTCCAGCTCGTGATCGAAAACCAGCGCGCGCATAAGTTGCGACCGATTCAAACAAAAAAGCCGCAGGGTCGGCTACCCCACGGCTCGTTCCGGTTTTCTTTTTGGTTGGAGGATCAGTCGGCGGCTTTAGCCGCGACAGACTTTTCGGACGATTTGCTGCGCGAGGACGGTTTGGATTCAGTCGCCGACGATTTTGATTCCGTGGCCGGCTTCGATTCGCTCGCTGGCTTCGACGTCGAATCGCTCGACGACGCCGTCGCGCCGTTAGTTGCCGATTTTTCCGTGGTCGAGCTTGAATCCGAGTCCGTGCTGCTCGGCGTGCTCTTTTTGGCGTAGTCGGTCGCGTACCATCCGCTGCCCTTCAGGATGAACGAGCCGCGCGACATCTGGCGCTCGACCTTGCTCTTGCAGGTCGGGCATTTCTTGAGCGGGGCTTCCTTGATCCCCTGCATCGCTTCGAACACGCCGCACTTATTGCACTTGTATTCGTAGATTGGCATCGCAAAACCGGGACTGCTGATAGTTAATTCGACCCTCGCTACACTCTAGCTAACCACCAAACGCCAAGCAGTCAACCGAAAGGGCAATTTTTCGCCTTCGATTCGCCTCATCCAGGTTGGCAGTCTTCACATCGATCTGCTGATTCGCTTACACGACAGAACAGGAAAAATGTGTCGCTCGATGTCTCATCGGAGGGCGTGGGTTGTCATTCGATCGCACGCCTGCGCGAGACCGACAACCTAAGCGTGCGACCGCGCTGGCACGTCATCTGCAGTTACTGCGAATCCATCGAGATCAAAATCGCATAGCGATAAAGAGGTCTACGAATGAAACGTATTGGCGCGGAAACATTTCCGCTCACTATGATGGCGCTCGTCTGCGCCATTTTATTCTTCGCGGCAGGTCCGGCGCGCGCAGCGTCGAAGCCAAAAGGACGTCTGCTCACTATTTGTCACGATACCGAGTTTGCCTTGTGCGCCGCGTCCACCTGCGTCGCGACTGGGGGTACCGTCAAGGACAACCAGGGCACGAAGCACAAAGCGGTGTCGTGCGAGTGTCCGATCATTGTTGGCGACAATATCGCCGACCTCAACGGCGGCAATATGAAAGGTAGCTGCACGTCATCAGATCCCAATGTCGTATATTCGACCTTCGAGTTCTCCGACTCGTTCCCGCAGCTGATCGACGGCACTTGGCAGGACGCGGCTCCTATTGTGCAGGTTTGTCCTTCCCAGGATTCGCTCTCTCAATGCTGGAATTGGCAGTGCACGCGCGACGGCACTCAGAACGGAGTCGAGCTGGCGGCATGCACTTGTCCGATGGAAAAAACTGGCAATTCGTTCGTCACTCAGGCGGGCCAGGGCGATTCTTCCGCCTGCGCCGAGCTTCCGGTAGGAGCACCATTGTTCTTCGATCCCGCTTCGACGCACTCGGACAGCGGTCACTGAGCGATCGTGCGTCGGCAGGAGCTACTTTGTTTTGGCAAGTTGCCTTAGCCGCGCTGCGACATTGGCAGGTTCGTGCGTGATGATCCGGATGGTTTTGCGGCGCGACGTTTCGCCGCGAACGATCAATAGGGCTGAGCGCGGCACGCGCATTTCGCGGGCGAGGTATTCGATCAGGTCGTCGTTCGCTTTGCCTTTGTCGGGCCGTGAGTGGATTGCGACTACCAGGCGGTCGTCACTCACGCCGATGATGCCGCGGCGCGACGCACCCGGCCGCGCAGTGATTTCGATCGTTACTTCGTCAATGGTGACTCGCATCCAGGGCGAGTCTGCCGCGGGCGGATTTCCGCCCTGGCTCACGTGTAGGCGGGAATCAGCATATGCACCGCGCTCGGAATGATGACGCGCTGGATTAGCTGAATGCCGATGATCACGATCAGCGGCGAAAAATCTATCCCGCCGAAGACCACCGGGATGTGCTCGCGGAACCATTCGAAGACCGGCTCGGTCACCGCATAGAGAAAGCGGACAATCGGATTGTACGGATTCGGCTCGATCCACGTCATCAACGCCGCGATGATGACTACATATAGGTAGAGCGTCAGCAGACCGTCGAGGGTCTGCGCGATGAATATGATCAGGTTGGTCCAGGCGTACACGCGAAGGCGCTCTCGCTAGTTGATTCCGCGGCCAAGTTCGCGCGAGCGATCGCTGGCGGCGTGCAATGCGGCTGCAACAATATCAGAAAAACCATTCTCGGCGAATCGACGAAGCGCGGCCTCGGTAGTTCCACCGGGCGAAGCGACGGCGCGAATCAAATCGGCGACCTCGCGTTTAGATTCGCGCATCAAGTGTTCAGCGCCACGAATCGTCTTCAGTGCCATCCGAATCGCCAGCTCGCGCGGGATTCCCTCGCTCACCGCCGCATCCGCCATCGCCTTGGCGAACAGGTAAACGTAAGCGGGGCCGCTTCCCGACAGTGCAGTGACGACATCGAGCAGTTTTTCGTCCTTGAGCGCGACCGCGTCGCCGACCGCGTTGAAAATTTTCAGTGCGAACGCTTCATCGGCGGGCGACGCACTTCGCGCACGCACCAACGCGGCCATCCCATGACCCACCATCGCGGGCGCATTGGGCATCACGCGGATCACTCGAGCGCGCTTGCCCAGCCCGCGGGTCAGCCGATCGATCGTTATGCCGGCGGCAATCGAGATGAACAGCTTGCCCTTCCCGGCCGCTTTTTGGCCGGCCTTCGCGAGTTCAGCCGCGAGCTCCGCCATCACGCTGTCTATTGTCTGCGGTTTGACCGCGAGCAGTACCGCGGCGGACTCGCGCAGCACCTCCGTGTTGTCGTCAGTGGTCGCGACTTTGAGCGCGCGGGCGAGTTTGCGCCGGCGCTCGGGCGCAACGTCCGACACTATTATGTCGGTCGGCTTGAAGACCTTGTGCTGGATCAAGCCGTGGGCGAGCGCCTCGGCCATATTGCCGCCGCCGATGAATCCAAGTTTTTTCATTTCACGTTCAAGCGACGCGTTCGCCGAAGACCGCGCGACCGATCCGCACGATGGTCGCGCCTTCCTCGATCGCGACTTCGAAGTCGTCCGTCATGCCCATGGAGAGTTCGCTTAGCGCATAGCCGGATTGTGCCGCAAGGCGATCGCGCATTTCGCGCAGCCGCGCGAAGTAGGGGCGCGAGGCCTCGGCTCTGCGAGCGGGCGGCGGAATCGTCATCAGGCCGTCGATTTCGATTTTCTCATGGACCACATCCAAAATGGCGGCGACCTCTTCCGGCGCCACTCCGGTCTTGCTCGCCTCGGCGCCGAGATTTACTTCGATCAGCGCATGGACCCGCGGAGAGGGTTGCGCCTTCCCGAGTGCCTCGGCGAGACGGACAGAATCGACGCTGTGGATAAGCGAGAACGCGCTCGCCGCGGTCTTTGCTTTGTTGGTTTGCAGATGGCCTATCAGGTGCCATCGAATTTCCCTCAGGTCCGCCAGCTCCGCCTGCTTCGCGATTGCCTCCTGCACGTAGTTCTCGCCGAAGTCGCGTGCGCCCGCTTCCCATGCGGCCCGAATCGCCTCGCTCGGCTGAGTCTTGCTTGCGAGCACGAGCCGAATTGTCGAGGCGTCGCGCCCCACCTTGTAGGCAGCCGTGCCGATCCGTGCCTGTACGATCACCAGCCGCTCTTCGAGTGCATGGTCGGTCGCCATCTTGACTAAACGCGCTTCACGCCATGTCGCGCGAGCGCCACGACGACACGCTCGGTCGGCAACCCCATCACGTTGTCGCGCGATCCTTCGACCTGCGAGATGAACCCTCCGCCGACGCCCTGGATACCGTAAGCGCCGGCCTTGTCGAACGGTTCGTCGGTGGCGATGTAATCCTCGATTTCGGCGTCGCTCAGTTTGCGAAATGTCACCTTACTCTCGACCGGCGAAGTCTCGAGGATTTTTCCGTCGCGCGCCAATGCAAACGCAGTGACGACCGTGTGGGTGCGGCCGGAGAGCATCGCGAGCATCCGGCGCGCATCGGCGGGGTCGGCGGGTTTTTCGAGAATTTGCGTCTCGCACACGACGATCGTGTCGGCCCCAATCACAATCGCTTCGCGAAAGCGCGACGAGACTGCGATGGCTTTATCCCGCGCCATTCGAAGTGCGTAGTCGCGCGCCGGCTCGCCCGCGGCGTGCTGCTCGGGCGCCATGCTCTCGATGGCCTCGAATTGAATTCCTGCCGTGCCCAACAATTGACGCCTCCGTGGCGACGCCGACGCAAGAATCACTTTGATAGGGTTCTTCATCGTGTTCCCGACTGTTGCCAGACGCCGCGAGCGCCCGCAAGTACCTTCAGATAAGGTGCCCAATTGAAGCCACCCCAGCCATGCGCTAACCAAGATCAGATGAGAACGCGATGGTGGTGCGGTGGTGCGCTCCTGGGGTTGTGTGTTGCGCTTGGCGGATGCTCGTCTGCGACGGCTCGGGCAGATTCAGTAGCCGCTCCGGCGCAGGCTGCTCAATCAGTCGCAACCGGACCGGCGCCGGCCGCCGCTTTTATAGTCGCGGCGCTGGCGCCACCCACCGACGGGCGGACTGCGTTCCTTGACGGCTATCGCGCGTACCAAAACCATGACAATCCGCGGGCCATCGTCAATCTCAAATTTGCTGCCGACAACTTCCCTGCGCTCGGCGACTATGCACTCCTTTACCTCGCGCTCGCGCAGCACGACCAAGGCGATCTGAATGCGTCGGCGGAGACGCTCGATCGCCTTATCAAGACCTATCCCGATAGCGTGATGATCGATGCCGGCGAGTTGATGTTGGCGGACAACTTGCTGAACCTGGGACGCAACGCGGAGGCGTCCGAGGTCGCGTCGCGGCTGATCGCGCGCAATCCGGACGCGTCGATAGAGCAGGGCGCGCGTATCGCGGAAGCGAAGTCTCTTATCGCGCTGGGAAATCCGAAGGCGGCGTACGCGCAACTGATGGAACTGCGCGACAAGTATCCGCATTCCGACTCGGACGCCGAGGCGCGGGTTCTCGTCCGAGAGATTCTCGCGTCGCATCCCGAGGTCGCCGACACGAACTCGCTTACGTACCATCGCGCGGAATCCGAGTTGCTGCTGCGCGAGGGCGCCCTGTCCGAGGCGGAAGAGCAGGCGAACGCCGGACTAGCGATGAGCCCTGAGCCTGCGGTTCGAGCCGAGTTGGTTTGGGTGACGGCGCGAGCGCTCAAGCCGGAACCAGAACGCGCCAGACGCGCGATCATCGAGTATCTGCAAATCGCGCCGGGCGGACCGGATGCGCCGGCGGCGCTCGAGGCACTCGCGCTCATCTACTGGCATGACGATCAATATGATCTCGCACGCTCGACGCTGAACCGGCTGGTCGCGAATTTCCCGGACAGCGAGCGCGCGCCCGGCGCGATTCTCCGCGTTGGCAAGATTTTCGAAGAACAGCATCAGCTCGACTCCGCTCGCGCGCAGTATCGACGGCTGGCCGCGCGCTATCCTCGCAGCGACGCCGCCGAGGATGCGCGGTTTCGCGTTCCGTGGACGCTGTATCTCGCGCGCAACTACCGCGCGGCGGCTCGGGAATTCCAGAGCGCCGGCGTGCACGCGAAAGATCCAATCGATCGCGATATGTGCGAGTATTGGCGCGCGCGAGCGCTGGAAAATGCGGGCGATGCCGCAAGTGCTCGCGCAATTTTCGAAAAGCTCGCCGACAGCACTGACAGCAACTACTATCCCGAACTCGCGAGCCGGCGGATTGCGGCAAGCAAACCGGACCTTCCGGCTGCGTCGGCGCCGGATCCTCAATACAGCGGAACCCCTGCCGTCACCGGCGTTGCCGAGTATCACATGGCGCGGCTGCAAACGCTCCGCGCGCTGGGACTCAAGGAACTCGAGCCGGAGGAGCTGAAAGCGCTCGAAGAAACTGCCGGCGGCACCACCGAGATGCGGCATTTCGTGCTGGCAGGATTCGCCAGCGCCGACGCCTGGTACGACGCGATCGTTGCGGCCACGCACATGGAAAAAAACGGGCAGCTGAGCCATGACGTCGCCGAACGCGTGCGCTATCCGCGAGCATACTGGGATCTTTTTTCGTCGGCGTCGACGCGGCTCGCGCTCGATCCATACCTGGTGCTGGCGCTGTCGCGGCAGGAAAGCCTGTTCAATCCGAATGCCACGTCGGGCTCGAATGCGCGCGGCCTGATGCAGTTGATTCCCTCGACGGCAAGGAAGATGGCGATCGAGAATGGTATGGATGCTGAAAAAATCCATCTTTACGATCCGTCGGTAAACGTTCAGCTGGGCACGACCTATCTGAGAAATCTGTTCGAGATGTTCAACCGCGATGCGTTCCACGCGGTCGCGGCGTATAACGCGGGCGAGAGCGCGGTGTCGAAGTGGATCGCTAAATCCGGCGGTGCCGATGACGAGTGGGTCGAGAATATCGAGTACAAAGAGACGCGCGACTACGTCAAGAAAGTGATCGGCGGCCGGCGCGAGTACCTGCTGTTGTATCAATCGCGTCAGTAGCGCGCGCTTGACACTTTGCCCGGCATCTCTACACACTCCGCTTGGAAGTTGCTCGGAGAATTTTTTTGGCATCGCGCGAATTCAAAGCGGTCTTTTTCGATCTCGACGGCACCCTGGTTGATATCCACGGACCGTTGTATATCGCCGCGAAAAATGCGCTCGACGAGCTCGGACACGAACCTCCCCTTACGCATGAGCGCTTTCACGAGGCGCTTTCCGCCGACGACGTGTGGCTGGGAGTGCCGGAGCATCTGAGGCCCGAATACGCGAAGCTCGCGTACGCATACTTCCTTGCGGAAATCGACAAGACCGAGCGGCTCGAAGTGTTGCCGCACGTGCAGGACACACTCGCCGAGCTGAAGCGCCGCGGCTATGCGACCGGCGTCGTCACCAGCCGGCCGGGAGATTCGCAGCGGCTGGTCGAGAAGCTCGCGATGGTCGGGCTCGCGTCGTACCTCGACCACGTCGTCACGCAGACCACGACCTCGCTGCGCGCGCTCGACAAGACCGAGAGCCTCAAGCAAACTGCGCTGAAAGCAGCGGTACTTCCGCGCGCCTGCATGTACGTTGGCGACGAGCCGCGCGACATCATGGCAGCTCTGGGAGCCGGTTTCGGCGCGTCGGTCGCAGTGGCCACGGGCGCGGCGTCGTTCAAATATCTGCAGACGCATCAGGCGTTCAAACCCGACTACGTGATTCATACGATGGCCGAATTGATCGACTTAATCGACAACCTGAAAAGCGAAACGGTCGAGTAGCGATGGCGCGCTTCGAGCAATACCAGAAACCGCCGCGCGCGCTCGAAGGCCTGAAGGTGGTCGAGCTGCCGTGCCTCGACACGATGCCGTTCATGGCGGCATCGATGGCGGCGAAGTCGTTCGCGGATTTCGGCGCGGAGGTCGTCAAGGTTGAGCCGCCGCGCACTGGATCGCAAGAACGCGCGCTCGGACCGTTTCGCGACGAGATGCCCGATCCCGAAACCGGCGGGCTGCATCTCTACCTCAACACCAACAAGCTGGGAGTGACGATCGACCTGGAAAACCGTCGCGGCCTCGACCTGGCGCTCGACCTGCTCGCGCAAGCGGACATCGTGTTCAATCCGAATCGTCCTGAAGTGAATGAGAAGCTCGGGATCGACTGGCGCACCCTAACGGCCGGATTTTCCAAACTGATAGTAGTGTCGATAACTTTTTTCGGCGCCGAGTCGGAGTATAGAAATTTGCGCGGCGGCGATCTCGTCGCCACCCATATGAGCGGCGTCGGCTACGAAACGCCGTGGCATCAGGTGACCGATCCCGAAAATCAACCGCCGCTGAAGCTCGGCGGCAGGCAATCTGACTATTTGACTGGCTATACAGCAGCAGCGGCCGCGATGTGCGCACTGTATAGTCGAAAGAGTAATGGCGCGGGACAGCATGTCAATGTCGGTCAGTGGTTTTCGATGATCAGCATGGTGCGGCCGAATATTGGATTTTACTTCCACGAAGATAAAAATTCGGACTCGTTCCAGCGGCTTTACTCGCGTCAGAAAAGGGCCGCGCAGTGGGTTTATCCGTGCAAGGACGGATGGGTGAGCTTCAACGCCGGCACCGATCGTTTCTGGCGCGGGGCGAAGAAGGCGCTGGGCCATCCGGAGTGGATGGATACCGGGTTGTTCGACACCGTTTTTGGCCGCGCTTCGAATATCGACGCGATCGAGGCCGGAGTAGTCGACTGGCTATCTACGACTTCGCGAACTGAGGCATTCGAGAAGACTCAGGCGCAGCACGTGCCGTGCTTCCCGGTGCATTCGCCGGCTGAAGTCGCGGGCAACGAGCAATACAAGGCGCGCAAATTTTTCATCGAGGTCGACCATCCTGCGGCGCGCGAAGTGCGGATGCCTGGGGCGCCGTGCAAGTTCTCGCGAACGCCGTGGCGAATCGTGCGCGGTGCGCCGCGCCTGGGCGAGCACAATCAGAAAATAATCGGTGAGAGACTTGGACGGTCGCGAACTGAGCTGGAATCGCTGGCGAGAGCAGGTGTCATCTGATGGGGACCCGTCCGCTGGAAGGAATTCGCGTCGCCGACTTCGGCTGGATCTTTGCCGTTCCGCACGCGACCGCATGGTTGGGCGCTCTGGGAGCCGACGTAATCAGAATTGAGACATCGGTTGCACCTGATCTGGTGCGGTATCTGACCGGTACCGACGGATCGATCGGCCCCAATCGAAGTGGAGTATTTCATGCGATCAATACCTCGCGACGCAGTCTCGCGCTGAATCTTGCGATGCCCGAGGCGCAGGAAATCGCGCGCAAGATTATCCGGCACAGCGATTTCGTCACCGAAAATTTCACCGTCGGCAACATGGCGAAATACAATCTCGCTTACGACGATCTGGTCAAAATCAAACCCGACATAATTATGCTGAGCGGCACTCCGCTCGGACAGGACGGTCCGTTCGCGCGGACTGTGGGCTTCGGGCCGACCACGCAGGCGTTTGCCGGGCTCTGCCATATCACCGGCTATCCAGATTCGTTCCCATGCGGGATTGGCGGTACGTGGCCGGATTTTGCGGTCGGTACCGGCATGGTGTTTTTTCTGCTCGCAGCGCTGCATTATCGCGACCGCACGGGGCAGGGGCAGTACCTCGATCTGTCGATGGCCGAGATGGTGACGACGATGATGCCCGAGGCGATGATGGATTTTCTGATGAACGGGCGCGACCAGGCCGCGATCGGGAATCGCGACGAGTCGATGGCGCCGCATGGGGTGTTCCCTACGGCCGGCGACGACAAATGGATCGCGATTGCGATTGCCAGCGACGATGAGTTTGCGCAGTTATGCGAGGTGCTGGGAGCGCCGTCGATGTCGTCGGACCCGAAGTTCTCACGACTGTACGGCCGGCTCGCGAACGTCGAGGAACTCGAGCGCGAAATCGCGGCGCGCACTCGCACGCATGCTCGCGACGAACTGGTGATGAAACTTCGCGCACGCGATCTCGCCGCGGGGCCGGTCTACAGCACGCCAGAGGTGATAAACGATCCAGTGTTCTCGGAATCGAGCATGCTCGTGAACCTGAAGCATGGCGAGGTCGGCGAGCGCGTCGTGCCGGGGCTTGCGGCGCGATTCAGCGCGATCGATCTCGAGTATCGCGGTGCGCCGATGATCGGCGAGCATACGGAAGAAGTGATGCGCGAGTTGCTCGGCTACAGCGCGGCGGAAGTCGCACGGCTCAAGGAAGCGAAGGTACTTATTTAGGAACCTAACCCCCGGCCCCTTCGGTCGAGGGAAGGGGGAGCATTCGCGGGTGACAGTAATATGGATGACGCAATTGCTCATGGGGGTGGGACGCGGCCCGGTGTCGTAGCAGTTTGGATTCAGGCGATTCGGGCGCCTTCGCTTAGTGCGGCTGCGATTCCGGTGCTGCTGGGAGTTGCGGTCGCTGCGCGCGCGGGCTTCTTTTCGCTGGGCCGCATGATTCTCGCGCTGGTGGGCGCGATGGCGATTCAGGCCGGGACCAATCTTATCAACGACTACTACGACTTCCGCAGCGGCGCCGACAGCGAGCAGTCGCTCGGACCGAGCATGGTGATTCAGCGCGGCCTGCTGAGCGCCGATCAAGTCTGGCGCGGCGGAATCGTGGCCTTTGCGATTGGCGCGCTGATCGGCCTGGTGCTCGTTTACCAGTGCGGGTGGCCGATTCTCGCAATCGGGATTCCGAGCATCGCAGCCGGATACTTCTACACCGCGAGCCCGGTGTCGCTCGCCTACGTCGCGCTGGGCGAGGTGACGGTTTTTTTGTTTATGGGGCCCGCGATCGTCGTCGGATCCTACTTTGTCATGGCGATGCGAATTTCGTCGTCGGCCGTTTGGGCGTCGATACCGCTGGGATTCCTGGTCGCGGGAATTTTGCACGCCAACAATATTCGCGACATCGAGAGCGACACGCGCCACGGCAAGCGGACGCTCGCGACGATACTGGGACGTGCGGGCGCGAATAACGAGCTGATCGCGCTGGACGTCGCGGCGTACCTGGCCACTATCGCCGGAGTGCTGGTGCACGCGATTCCGTGGATCGCGCTGGCGGTGTTTATCACGATTCCGCGTGCGCTCGATCAGATTCGAATCATGACGCGCGACAGCGATCCGAAGAAGCTCAATCTCGGTCTGTTTCGATCAATCCAGCTTCACATGGAGTTCGGACTGATCATGATCGCTGCATTTCTGATCGCGGCGTTCGCCGGCTGGTGACGGGTCCGCGACCTGCCGTCAAGCTACGGCGAAACGCCCGGGGTGACTCCGGTCGAGTCTGCGACACTGCTGCTCACTCCAGGTCCTGCCGAGACTTTGCCGGCGCCGGGATCAAGCGGGGTTACGCCGGTCGCCGCGTATGCTCCCGATGACGACGGGTACGTCGGTGGGCTCCCCATCGTCACCGAAGTCGTGGAGGTGCTGACGGTTCTTCCCACCGGCGCCGGATACGAAGCGCTCACCGAACCAGTGGTCGAGAACGGCGTGGCGCCGCTCGATGCTGGCGCAGTCGAGTTCATCGAGGTTGGTCCGATCTCGGTGGTGTTGAACGGAGTATCGGCGCTGCTGCCCGATGGCGCGGATTCGTATGCTGCGCCCGGATTTTCAGGTCCCGGAGGAGCCACCGGCCCGTTGTAGGGTGCGTTCAGATCGGCTGCGGGCGAGACCGGAATCGAGAAGCTCGGCTTGTAGATCTCGTGAATCTGCGAGGCCGGCATATCGTGGATTTCCTTGCGGCCGAGCGAGTTGGCGAACCTCTGGCGCTCGTCGAGCGCGAGCTCACGCAGCTCGCTCTTGTTGCGGACGATATGCGGCGTCAGGAACACGATCAGATTGTCCTTCTGCTTGTCGGTCGATTTATTGCTGAACAGGTTGCCGAGCACCGGGATGCTCGAGATGAACGGCACGCCCTGGTTATTGATCTGGTCCTGGCTCGAGAGCAGGCCGCCGATTACGGCCGTGCGATGGTTCTGGATCAGCACGGTGGTCGAAGCGGACCGGATAGTCGTCGTGGGACCGAGCGTCGCGTTCTGGGTGCCGTTGACGACGTTGGAAACTTCCTCGTAGAGGTCGAGCTTGACGTAGTCGCCTTCGGAAACCTGCGGCACGATATCGAGCGTGATGCCGACGTTCTGGCGGTCGACCGAGTTGAAGATTTGTCCCGGCAATCCCGCGTTGGCCGACGCCGATCCGACGAAGGGCAGGTTCTGTCCGACGACGATCATCGCTTCTTCATTGTCCGCGGTGAGCAGGGTCGGTGCGGAAAGCACGTTGGCGTGCGTGTCGGTTTCAAGCGCAGTCATCAGCGCCATGTCGCAAGGTAGTTTGACGCTGCCGGAAGCGGTGGTAGGGGTCGTCCCGTTAGCAGCGCTGGTAACCGCAGAGAGGGCTGCGGCAGGAATCGAACACATCGTGTTTCCAGCCAGGCCCAAGCCAAGGCCGGTGATATTCAGCGGGTCGCCGATCACACTCTGGAGCTGTCCGTAGTTAACTCCGCCGATACCGAGCACGCTTCCGCCACCGGCACCGAGAGTATAGAAACTGACCCCGAGCTGGCGCTGGCGCTCGGCGGAAACCTCGACGATGACCGCCTGCACGAAAATCTGGACGCGCGGGGTGTCGAGGTCGTCGATGATCTGCTTGAGCGTCTGCCAATCCTGCGGCGAGGCGCTGATAACCATCGCGTTGGTGGCAGGGTCGGCCGTGATATTCACCGGATAAGAGAAATCGATGTTCTTGCCGGGCGAGCTGGCCGATGAGCCTCCCGTGCCCGCGCCGCTCATCGAGCCGCGGCTGCGCAAGCCGCCTCCGCCGCCGCCGAATCCCCCGCTACCGCTGCTACCGCCGAGACCGCCGCCGCCGCTGGATCCGCCGAAGCTCGCGCTGCTGGACATCCCGCTACTCATGCTGCCGCCAATTCCGCCGAAGCCCGAGCTGCCCATGCCGCTGGCAGCGTCGTTGAAGCTGGAGCGCCCGAGCGATCCCTTGCCGGTGGTGGGCGAGAGCGTGGTCGGCCCGCTGCCGCCGTTAAGCAGGTTGTTGAGCACCTGGACCATCTCGAGCGCCTGCGCGTTCTTGAGGCGATAAACGTGGATTCGCGAGGTCGCCAGCGGAGGGACGACATCGAGCTTGAATACGATGTCCTGGATCTCGCGCATCTGAAGCGGCGGCGCCATCACGATGAGGCAATTGGTGCGCTCATCGGGAATCACCTTGTAACCCAGCGATGGTCCGGTAGCGGACGTCGCGACGCCCATCTGCGGCCGTATCATCTGCGGACCGCCAGCGCTGGCACCCTCCATCTTGGCGGTCATAAGCTGATCGATCTCGGGCGCCAGCTCGCCCGCAAATGCCAGCTTGAGCGGAATGACCACGATCGACGCCTGTTCGCCGCGCACGTCGAGTTCGTGGATTATTTCGGTCAATCGCTCGACGTTGTAAGCGTCGTCGGTGACGATGACGGTGTTGTCGCCGGGAAATGCCGCGACCAGGCCATCGTGCGAAATCATCGGCTGGATGACCCCGATGATCGACGCGGCGTCGATATTCTTGAGCCGCACCATCCGGGTGACGTATTCGTCGCCACTGGTCTCTGCTGGAGTCTGCGAGGTAGTAAGGGCGGCGTTCGATCGCACGTTGCGCGCCGGCTCAATCTTGATGATCTTCCCAGCCTGGACGGTGGTGAAGCCTTTTACCTGGAGCACGGACTGAAAGATCGAATAGGCCTGCTCGGGGGTGACCTTGCTCGGCGAGATAATCGTAACCTTGCCGCGCACGGATTCGTCGATGATGAAGTTGCGGCCGGTGATCTCGGAGATGAACTTGGCGAGAACGGGAATATCCACGTTCTGAAAGTTCATCGTAATTGTGTTCTGAGGAGGCAGCCCTGCGGATTCGGCAGCGGAGGCGAGGGATTGAAGGTTAAGCGTTGCGAACAGCAGTGCGGCGGCAAGCGCCCCAAGCAAAAATCGGCTCATGCGATCCTCCGCATTCCGGGTCAAAGGCGACGGTGATGATATTTCACCATCGCGGCGCAGCGCAACCCGGAATTGTTGCAAATGTCCCTAGGCTCGGCGACTATGACGATCCTCGACCCGATTTGATTCAATCGAACAACGAAAAAACACAGTTCGGAACATCGCGGCCGTGCGCGGTGGCCCAAATCGGTAAAAAAGTAAAAAGTATGAGAGTGAAAAGGTGACGGATTGCGCTACGAATTCCTGATCGGGCTCAGATATCTGCGGGCACGGCGGCGCGAACGCTTCGTGTCGGTAATCGCGATCATCTCGCTCGCGGGGATAGCCATCGGAACCTTCACCCTGTCGGTCGCATTGTGCGTCATGAGCGGCTTCGAGAAAGATCTGCGCGCGCGGCTGCTCGCGTTCACGCCGCAGGTAACGATCGAGCGCACCGACGGCGGCGTGTGGAATCCGAGCGAGCTCGAAAAGAAGATCCAACAGATCCCGGGAGTCATTGCGGCGGCGCCGTTCGTCACGTCACAGGTCATGGCGGTGTCGAGCACGGAGTCGGGCGCGCCGGGTCTCGTGTCGGGCGGAATCCTCCGAGGCGTCCAACCGCATGACAACGCGGTGCTGAAAGAATTGAAGGACACGCTCGAGTCCGGGACCCTCGCTGACCTCGAGACGATGCATCCGGTGACAATTGTCGACCACGGCGTCAAGCGGGTCGTCCAGCTGCCCGGCGCGATCCTCGGCAAATCGCTCGCTTTCGACCTGGGCGTGCGGCCGGGCGACCCGGTCATACTGATCTCGCCGGCGAGCCTGGGCGCTGGCATCGGGCCGCCTCGTCTCAAGCGATTCGTGGTGACGGGATTCTTTCACTCGGGCATGTACGATTTCGATTCGACGCTCGTGTTCGTCGCGCTGAAGGACGGACGCGCGCTGCTCGCCGACGACGCGTCGCTCGAGAGCGGGCTCGAGCTGCGGCCGGCGAACATGTTCGATGCGCCGGCGATACGCGCAAGGATCGCAGCGATGGCGGGACCCGATTTCGAAGTGAAAGACTGGACGACGGCCAACGCGCCGCTGTTCGCCGCGCTCGCGCTCGAGAAGTTCACCTACTTCATGGTGTTGCTGCTGATCGTGCTGGTGGCTGCCTTCAACATTATTGCGACCCTGGTGATGGAGGTGATGGAGCGGCGCAAGGAGATCGCCATCCTGCGCACGATGGGCGCGATGGCAGCGTCGATCGCTCTGATATTCCTGTGGCAAGGCGCGGCGGTTGGGGTGTTCGGCACGATCTTAGGCACCGGAAGCGGGTTCGTGACGTCGTTCTTGATCGGCAAGTATCATTTGATTCATCTGCCGGCCGACATGTTCATGGTGAGCAACGTGCCGGTGGAGCTGAATCCATGGAACTTCGTGCTGGTTGCCGTGGCGACGATCGTGCTGTGCATGCTGGCGTCGGTCTACCCGGCGTTGCAGGCGGCACGGCTGCGGCCGGTCGAGGTGATTCGCTATGAGTGAAGTGCGCGGCGCGGCTGCGAAAGCGAAACCGAAAGCTGCGACCGGGCGTCTTATCGAGGTGCGCGGCCTCGACAAGACATTCTACGACGCCGATCGCGAGATTCGCGTGCTGCGCAATCTCGATCTCAACGTCGAGGCGGGCGAGGAGATCGCAGTGGTGGGACAATCGGGAACCGGCAAGTCCACCCTGCTGCACATAATCGGGAGCCTGGAGGAGCCCACTGCGGGCAAAGTTTATTTCGAGGGCGAGGATTTGTTCGCGCTCGACGAGAAATCGCTGGCGGATTTCCGCAACCTGAAGCTGGGCTTCGTGTTCCAGTTCCATTACCTGCTGGCGGACTTCAACGCGCTGGAAAACGTGATGATGCCGGCGCTGATCGGCCGCATCGACGACGCTGAGGCGAGCCGCCGCGCCACCGAGATGCTCGAGATCGTGGGCCTCGGCGACAAGCTCAAGCGCCGGCCGGCGGAACTGTCCGGCGGCGAGCAGCAACGCGTCGCAGTGGCGCGCGCGGTGGTGTTGCGGCCCAAGCTGCTGTTGGCGGATGAGCCGACGGGCAACCTCGATCCGCATACGGCGGCTGAGGTACACGATCTGTTTCATAAGCTCAATCGCGAACTGGGAATTACCCTGGTGATAGCGACGCATAACGAGCAGTTAACGCGCAGCGTCGGGCGCGCACTGCGGCTGCATGAAGGAAAGCTGGTTGACGAGCGGCGGTGAGGTCCTGGATCCGGTGCCCTCTTCTCGTTCGAGGAGAGGTCAGGATCCATGCTGCGCGAACAACTGCGCGGCGTTTGTGAGGTCCTGTTCGTAAAACTTCACGCGCTGGTGGGAGATTGGTTTACATGGGGAAAGCGATTGGCTAGTTTGGTCGCCGTTTTTGGTGGGTCTGAGTGACATCGGGAAAATTCAACGCGCGCCCGCCGCGCGCGCCGTTATTTTGCGGGCTACGCCGTTCGCATCGAGCGCTATTGCCTGCAAACTTCGCGCTTCTGGTGATGGTGATCGCGACGATGCTCGCGCCGTCCGCCGCGCATGCGCAAGCACAACCGATAATTTCCAAGATTGATATCGTCGGCAATCAACGCGTCGAGGAAGACGCGATCCGTATCCACATCACCCAGCAAGTAGGACAACCGCTCGATCCGAATGCGGTCGATGCGGATATCAAGTCGATTGACCGGTTAGGTTTCTTCTCGGACGTGAGCGCGCACGTCGTGCAGCGCGGCGGGCAGAACGTGCTGGTGTACTTCGTGAAAGAGCGTCCGCAGATTACCGACGTCAAGTTTTACGGGATGAAGGCGATCCGCTCCAACGACGACAAGATAGTCGCGGCGACCAAGGTGCATCCGGGGACCATCCTCAATCCGGTCGCGGTCAAGGAGACCATCAACGATGTGACCGCGGTATACGCGGACAAGGGCTACACCGACGCCAAGGTAACCTTCAAGCCAATCCCGCAGCCCGACAACACCGCGTTCGGCGAATTCGACGTGGTGGAAGGGCCCAAGGTCGAGATCACCAAGATCGAGTTCGTGGGCAATCACGCGTTTTCCTCGTCGGTTCTGCAAGGCAATATGGAAACGCGACCCTACAGTAAATTGCTCAGCTGGTTCACCGGATGGGGCGCGCTCGACCAGAAGAAACTTCAGGAAGACATCGATCGGCTGACCGCGTTTTACTACGACAACGGCTACCTGAACGTGCAGATCGCGCCGCCGCAAGTGCAGCGCAGCGGCGGGCATATCACGATTGTAATTTCGATCGACGAGGGCACGCCCTACCGGGTTGGCCGGATCGACATCGAAGGCAATCTGAAGTTTCCGCGCCGCGAATTGCGCAAGCAGCTGACGATGAAGGGCGGGCAACTGTTCCGCGGCTCAGCGTTGCAGCGGCAGGTGCTGGCGCTCTCGGATTTCTATTCGAATCGCGGCTACGCGTACGTTAACGTCGATCCGCGCACGCAACTGGTCCGCGCCAACAAGCGGGTCAACGTGATTTTCGTGATCAATCCAGGCCACGAAGTGCTGATCGACCGCATCAATATCAGCGGCAACACCAAGACTTCGGACAAGGTTATCCGGCGCGAGATCCAGGTGCAGGAGCAGGAGCCGTACAGCGCCGAGGAGATTCGCGATTCGCAGACGCGGCTGCAGCGGCTCGGATTCTTCAGCGACACGCGCATCACGACCGCGCCTGCGTCGCAGCCCGACAAGATAAACCTCAACGTGAACGTGACCGAGGCGAACACCGCGTCGTTCCAGGTGGCGGGCGGTTTCGACAGCTATCAATCGCTGTTCGGCAATTTCACGCTAGGCAATACCAACCTGTTCGGTGGCGGCGAATCGCTAATCGCCAACGCGCAGGTGGGCTTCCTGTTTCAGAACTACAGCATCAGTTACACCGAGCCGTGGTTCCTGGATATCCCGTTGGCCGTGGGCCTGCAGTTGTTTGATAACAAGACGTACCTGCTGAGCTTCAACCAGTCGTCGGCGGGCTTCACCTTGACGTCGACGTATCCGCTGACCGAGCTCGGTTTCAAGAAGCTTGGGCCGTTCTCGCTGAAGGATATAACCGCCGGACTCGGGTACTCGTTTCAGAGCATCGGGATCACCGGGCTCAACGAGTTCACGACTTTCCAAATCGCGCGCTACAGGGGCTACACGCAGACTTCCGAAATTACGCCTACGATACGCCGCTTCACGGTGGACAATCCGACCGATCCGCGCACCGGCACGGTCGAGACTCTCAGCCTGCAATTCGGCGGACTCGGCGGCACCAACTCGTTCGTCAAAGGTGTCGCGCATTTCAGATATTTCTACCCGTTCCTGAAGAGCCAGACGCTGGGGACGTTCGTAGTGTCGCAGGGAGTGACCTTCGGCATCGGGACCAACCTGGAAAGCGGCACTGGCGGCGAGTTGCCGCTGTATGAGCGATTCTTCCCCGGCGGCGTCGGCGGACCGGGCGATGTGCGCGGCTATCAGCTTTATTCATTGGGGCCGCAGGTGACGATCTTCAGCCAGAATGGCACACCGCTCAGTGTGCAGGACGTCGGCGGCAGCAAGGAATTATTGCTGAGCAACGAAATCACATTCCCGATATTGTCGGGATTGGGGATTCGGGGTGTACTATTCACCGACGCTGGACAATCATTCCTGTTGAAGGACTCGCTCGATATCACCAAGCTGCAGGCGTCGGTCGGAGTCGGCGTGCGCTGGAAATCGCCATTCGGGCCGCTGGCGGTGGATATCGCTTTCCCGCTCAACCCGCGACCGGCCGATCAGAGCACGGTGTTTGAAGTCGGTGCGGGATCGCCGCTGTAGTTTCGCCAGAGCGGCCAGGTGAGTTTTTCAACAGCCAAAGGCGAGCAGAGCGCGCGCAACTGGATTTAGTGCTCGCCACGGTACTATTGTGTATAGTTCGCATGGCAACGAGTGGTGCGCCCGCGCGAATCTGCTTCGCCGGGTCAATAGGTAGTCAACAGGAGGCTTTCCGGGCTCTATGAGGCAACGTTTGTTCATCGGTGCGATGTTCGGTGCGTTTCTCGCGGTGACGTTTGCGGCAATTCCCGCGCATGCCGAATTCAAGTTCGCCTATGTTGACGTGCAACGGGCGCTGAATGAGTGCGACGCCGGCAAGCGGGCCAAGGCCGACTTTCAGGGCCGCGTCACGTCGCTGGAGGGCCGTCTGCAGCGACAGCAAAACGAAGTCCAGTCGCTCAAAGATGAGATGGAAAAAAAAGGCATGCTGATGAACGCGGATCAGCGCCAAAGCTTGCAGGATCAATACATGGAGAAGCTCAAGAACTTCGAGCGCGACTACAAGGACTCGAAGGACGAGCTGCAGGCCAAGGACCAGGAGATTACGGCGAAGATCGTGCACGACCTCGCGCAAGTCATCCGCACGCTGGGAGAACGCGACAGCTACACGATGGTCTTCGAGAAGGGATCGATCCTCTGGGGTGCGCCGAGTATCGATATCACCGACCAGGTGATCCGCAGCTACAACATGATGCACGTGCCAATCGGCTCGGTTGGCGAAGGCCCGGGCGGCGCAGTAAGGGCGGCGAGCGTCCAGAGCGAGCAGCCGGGTGAGTCGCAGCCGTCGGAGTTTGGATCGGAGGCGGCCAAGAAGTCGACGATCTCGAAGTAGGCCGCTCGACCAGATGCGCGAAGTAATTTCCGGTGCCTGACGACCACGAAACTAAAGTCCCGGAGCTCGAGCGTGTGCTGGGGCTGCTGCCACATCGCTATCCCTTCCTGCTGGTCGATCGCGTCCTCGAGCTGAGCCAGGGCCGCGTCGTCACGATCAAGAACGTCACCTTCAACGAGCCGTACTTCGCCGGGCACTTCCCGGAGCATCCTGTGATGCCTGGGGTGTTGATCGTCGAAGCGCTCGCGCAGTCGGCCGCGATTCTCGCGCTCAATGAAGTGGGCGGCGATCCGACCCGCCTATTCATGCTGACGGGGCTGGACAAGGTGCGCTTTCGACGGCGCGTCATCCCCGGCGATCAGTTGCGGATGGAAGTAAAAATCCTGAAATTTCATCGTCCGCTGTGGCGGATGCAGGCAGTGGCGCGCGTCGGCGACGAGTTGGCGGCCGAGGCGGAATTGTCCGCGATGGAAGTCGAGGAGCAAGTTCGATAGCGGGGCGAATCCATCCTTCCGCGGTCATCGATACGCGGGCCGAGATCGACCCCAGCGTCGAAGTGGGTCCCGGCGCGGTGATCGGACCGGACGTCAGGATTGGGGCGGGGAGCGTGGTCGGTCCGTGCGCGATGATCGAGCGCAACACCACCATTGGCAAGCGCAATCGCATCTGGCAGTTCGCTGCGATAGGTGCCGAGCCGCAGGACCTGAAATTCAAGGGTGAACCGTCGGTCGTCGAAATCGGCGACGACAACATGATTCGCGAGTTCGCGACCGTCCATCGCGGTACCGAAGGCGGTGGCATGATCACGAAAATCGGCAGTCATACACTGGTGATGACGTACGCGCACGTCGCGCACGACTGCATCATAGGCGACCACGTGATCCTCGCGGCGTCCACCGGGCTCGCGGGTCACTGCACAATCGAGGAGTACGCGATTTGCGAGGGGCAGGTCGGGGTGCATCAGTTCACCCGCATCGGGACTCACGCGATCGTGGCTGCCGGCGCCAAGGTCGCACAGGACGTACCGCCTTACTCGATGGTGGCGGGCAGCGAACGCGCGCGGCTGGCTGGCATCAACGATATCGGCCTGCAGCGGCGGGGCTTCAAGCCTGAGACAATTGCAGCGCTGAAGTCGGCCATTCGCACGCTCTTCTTCTCGAAGATGCTACGCGATGAAGCGATCGCGAAGACTCTCGAGGAGTACGGCGATCTTGCCGAGGTTCGCCGTCTGGTCGATTTCATAAACAATTCGAAGCGCGGAGTCGTTGGCCGCGAGCGTGAATAAGCTCGGGCTCATCGCAGGCAACGGCGTCTTTCCGCTCGAAGTAGCGCGCGCCGCCCGCGCGCGCGGAACAAAAATAATCGCCGTCGCGCACCTCAATGAAAGCGAGCAGGCGCTCGGCTCGGTCGCCGACGAAGTCACGTGGATCAAAGTCGGGGAGCTGCAGAAAATTGTCGACGTATTCAAAAACGCCGGGGTGTCGGAAGCCGCGATGGCCGGCGGCATCTCACGCGCGCGCTTGAAAGACTCGTTCGCGCCCGACGCGCGGGCGCTGAAGATGCTCGCGGGAATAGGGCGCTTCAGCGACGATGCTGTGCTGCGCGGCGTCGCGCGCGAGGTCGAAGCTGAAGGAATCAGGATGATCGATCCGGTGCCGATGATCGATCATTGGCTCGCGCGCGCCGGCGTTGGCGCCGGACCCGATCCAACTCCCGCGCAACGCCGCGATCTCGATCTTGCATTCGAGGTTGCGCGGCGCCTCGGCAGCTACGACATCGGACAGACGGTCGCGGTCCGCGACGGAATGGTCGCCGCGGTGGAAGCGCTGGAAGGAACCGACGCCGCTCTGCGCCGCGCGGCAGCGCTGGTCGGTGCGGGGCTCGTTGTGGCCAAAGCCGCCAAACCGGGACAGGACATGCGCTTCGACCGCCCCGCGATTGGGCCGGCGACTGTGGAATTGCTCGCCGAGATCGGTGCGGCGATGATTGGCGTCGAAGCGGGGGTCGCACTGATACTCGAACGCGATCGCACGCTCGATCTTGCGCGCTCGAAAAACGTGACGATATACGGCTATGCGGAAACCAGTGGCTGAGCTGCGCGCCGCTGTCATTGGCGCCGGACGGCTCGGCACCCTGCATGCGCGCAAGTACGCCGCGATCGCGGGAATCAAGCTCGTGCACGTCGTCGACCTCGACGCCGACCGGGCTGATGCGCTCGCCAGGGAAGTTAGCGCGACGCCGCTCGCCGATTATCGGATGCTCGTCGGCAAGGTGGACCTCGTGACGGTCGCGTCGCCAGGAGTGACGCATCATGAGATCGCGTCCGCGATGCTGAAAGCCGGCGTCGACGTGCTGCTCGAGAAGCCGATGGCTGAAACGCTGACGCAGGCGCGCGAACTGGCTGCGCTGGCATCGGGGAGCAAGCGCGTTCTGCAAATAGGCCATCTCGAGCGTTTCAATCCAGCGGTTGTGCACCTGCATTCGATCGTGAAAAATCCGCGCTTTGTAGAATGTCATCGGCTCGCACCGTTCACCGAGCGCGGCACCGACGTTGACGTGGTGCTCGACCTGATGGTGCACGATCTCGATGTGATCCTGTCGGTGGCGCCGTCGGAAGTGGCGTCGCTGGAGGCGGTCGGCGTCGCGATCCTCACCGATCGGCTCGATCTCGCCAACGCGCGCGTCCGCTTCCAGAGCGGTCTCATCGCGAATCTGGTCTCCAGCCGAGTGTCGGCCCGTCGCGAGCGCAAGATTCGATTCTTCCAGCCCGACGCCTACATCTCGGTAGACTATGAGACGCGCAGCATCCAGATTTTTCGGCGAACTCCGCCGGTGCGCGGCGCACAGTTCCCCACGATTTCGGCCGAGCAAATCGATTTTGGCGAGGGCGATCCGCTGGCCGACGAGGTCAAGGCGTTCGTCGAGTCCGTTCGCAGCCGGTCCACGCCGGCGGTCAGCGCCGAGGACGGCCTGCGCGTGATGGAACTGACCGAGCGGATCAAGGCAGTAATGTTGACCGACTCGGTCGCGCCTTGACGCCTGCGGTAAGCTGCGACAGCATTAATCCGCCATGCGATCAACTAAACTCAAAATTCTAGCCGGTTTGATGCTCGCGGCGGGGGCTGCGTTCCTGACGTTCACCGCGATCTTTGAGTGCACCGAGGTGACTGGCAAGGACGAAGTAGCTATCAATGCGTTCGCACTGCGCTCCGGCACCGCGCGACTATTTTGCTACACTGACGATGCGGGCAAGCAGTTGCGCTTCGTGCTCGCGCGCGGCGACGATGGCAAGGTGCGCTCGGTGTTCGACGCATGCCGCCAGTGCTTCACGTTCCATAAAGGCTATCGGGTCGTTGGCGGCGAGCTTATTTGCCGGGTGTGCGGAAACCATTACCCAATAGACAGGATGGCCGAGGGCAGGGCATCGTGCGTGCCTGTCAGCCTGCCGCACGAAGACGCTTCCGGAGTGGTGCACATCAAGACCGCAGATCTAAAAGCGGGGCACGCGTTCTTCT
Source organism: uncultured delta proteobacterium (assembly GCA_963850125.1). Lineage (GTDB taxonomy): Bacteria > Desulfobacterota > Binatia > Binatales > Binataceae > Binatus. Next base: position 363,612 of record CAWKKB010000014.1, read on the forward strand.
GACCATCCCAGTAGCTATAGCTAGATGACCATCGGCACTAATCACATCAAGTACTATCGGCTCGTCCTGCGAATAGTCAGCCTCGCGGCGCTGCTTACTATTTCGGCATGCGGCGATCGCGAGGCACGGGGCGACTATCCGGCGGCCAACGGGAATAATTGCCTGCCCGATGTGAGTCTGATCGATCAGCATGGCAGTGCGGTCTCGCTCGCGTCGCTGAAAGGCAAGCCGGTGCTGATCGATTTCATTTATACCTCGTGCGCATCGACTTGCCCGATGCTAACCGCAAAGATGGCGGCGATCGCGCAGAAGCTTGGTCCGGCTCTGGGAGCCGACGTCAGGATCGTTTCGATAACGCTCGACCCGGAGCACGACGGTCCCGCGGAGCTTGCAAAGTACGCTCAAAGTCACGACGCAAACGACGTCGGATGGATCTTTCTGACGGGGCCTACCGCGAAAATTGACCAGGTGATGGCGTTATTCAAACTGCGCCGGACGCGCGAGAACGATGGTTCGATTACCCATTCCATCGAGGCGTTCCTGCTCGGTCCCGACGGCCGCCAAATTCGCCAGTACAACGCGCTCGATGTGAGTCCGGACGCAGTGGCCGCCGACGTCGATCGTGCGCGCGTCAAAGGCTGACAAATGGCCATCTCAATCACGATCGATCGCGCTTCGATTCGGCAAATCGCCGCCGCGATGGCGTTGGTCATGATGATTGCGACTCTGCCATCGATCGGTGTGATTGTGATTTCCGATCGTTCCGGTCCGAGCATCTCGATGGACATCTGTCATCCGTTGCAGTCGCTGGATAGCGGGCCGGCGGTCGTGCCGATCGCGCGCCCGGCGCAGCCCGCCAGCGGCACGAAGATTCTTTCGTATGAAGTAGCAGCTCAATTCGTTCCTATTCTGAACAGTAAATTCGCCGATACTCCCGATCCGCCCCCGCCCAAGATGTTCTGCTAGCAGGTATTTTCGCTTTTCGCTGATGGACGATTGCTCGCGGGCCTCGACGGTTCGCGAGAGCGGAATGCGGCCTGGTTTGGCCGCGATGGATGTATATGCGGAGGAAAATAGTTTTCGCGTTGATGGTACTGTTGGCGACGCACGCGAGCGTCGCATACGCGCACGGAGTTGTTGGTGATTACATATTCCTGGAGCCATTGGTGACCGACGACGCGACGCCGGCCAACGAGGCGGATATAGTCGGGCCGGAATGGAACCGGAACTCCGACGGCCGAACTTTCTCAATCGACTCGTCGATCGAGAAACTGCTCGGGACCGACAGTGAAAATTTGCCGCGATTCAGCATCGGCGGCGGATCGACCTGGATCTACCAATCGCCAAAGCAAGGGCCAAATGTCAGTGGATTCGACGTTCTGACTCTGTTCGCGAAATATGCGTTTCTAATTATTCCGAAACATGAATTCATTTTGTCTGCCAAGGCGGTGCTCCAATTGCCCACGGGCAATCCGTCCGTTGCGTCCCAGCAGCACACGAGCCTCGGACCGGAATTGATTGGAGCGAAAGCGCTTGGCGACCTGCCCAACACAACGATTCTGAAGTGGCTGCGGCCGGTCGGATTCCAGTTCGATTACGGCTACATTCCCGCGTTGGGGGGACATACCAGTCATCACATGTTTGCCGATGGTATGATTGAGTATTCGCTGCTGTACCTGAGCAACAACGTTCAGGACATCGGATTGAAGTGGCCTCTGCGGAATATGTTTCTGTTCAACGAATTTAACTATGACCAGCTAGTCAAAGGGCCGCCGGGTCAGACCTTCCCCACAATTCTGGTGACGCCCGGAATCGCGTACGTAAGCTACCGTTTCGAACTCAGCGTCGGTACTCAGTTCGCGCTCAACCAGGCCAGCGTATCGGGCAATCATGCGGCAATCCTCGGGTTATTGGATATCTTTTACGACTCGATAATTCCGCAAGGCAACTGGAAACTGTTTGGAGAATGAGAAGATGACTTTCCGAAAAATGTTGCTATTGGCTTCCACGCTACTGGCTATCGTAGTGAGTAATCCAATTCTGGCTTGGGCGCATTCGTTTCCCGAGGAGGAGAGTCCGGCGGCGGGGCAGAAACTTGGAACGGCTCCGTCGGAGGTGACGATCAAATTCGACGCGCCCATCGAGAAGTTGTTTGCCAAGCTGGAAGTGACGGGCTCGGACGGCCAGAACCTGGCTGTGGGTGCGCCGCAGGTCAGCGACGACGGAATCCGGTTATCAGTAAAGCTCGGAGCGCTGAAACCGGGAGACTACACAGTCAAATGGGCGGTCGTTTGCATCGACACGCATCACACGGAGGGTTCATACACCTTCTCGGTTGGAAACGCCGGATCGTGATACCGGAGCCAGTCTTCGCGTGGCCGTTAGTAACGTCGCAAGTGCTGATATTTGGAACCACCGCTTTTGCACTAGTGGCAGCGCCGCGCGCCATCGCCGCCGGCGATCGATGGAATCAGAGTCTCGCAAAGCTTTGGCGAGTGCTGGCTCTGATCGTGCTGGTGATGTCGCCGCTGAGACTTTTGTCCGTAGGCGCGGGAATGGCGGGCTCGAGCTTGAGAGAAGTAATTCCCATGATACCGCAGATAATGCGCGAGACTTTCGCCGGCCGGGTTTGGACGTGGCGCCTGGCGACCGCGTTGTTGTTGGCACTGGTGGCGTGGGTTCCCGCACCGGGACGGCTCACAACCGTGCTGATATGCGCGATTTCAGCGGTTTTGCTCGTGTTTCAAAGCGTCACGAGTCATGCGATCGACAAGGGCGCCTTCGCGATAGCGGTTCATTTTGCGCATCAGGCTGCGGCAGGCATGTGGATTGGGGCGTTGGTCTCGTTGCTGATAGGCGCGACTTACGGACGAGCGGGAGCGCACTGGCTGCGGTCAGCGACCTCGCGAGTATCGACGATAGCGGGATGGTCGGTTGCGGCGCTGATCGTGACCGGCGCGATCAGAGCGTGGGACGCCCTGGGACTCCGACTCGATCTGTTGGTGAACTCGATCTACGGCCGCACGCTGCTGTGGAAGGTCGGCACGGCGGCCACAGTGATCCTGATTGGCGGCTACAACCGGTATCGATTGGTGGGCTTGGTGGAAGAGTCGTCGGCGCGCACAGCCCTGATTCGCAACGTCGCCATCGAATGCGTCTTGCTGGCCGTGGTGCTTGGATGGTCGGTGGTACTTTCGAACACGCCGCCGCCGCATTGAGTAATGGTGTACAATTGCTAACTATATAAAAGTAGTAAGAGAGAAATATATGAGTAGTCACTTCAATCTCGGATCTGCTGTCATCGCCGTAGCAATAACGACCGGCCTGTTCGCGGCAGCCGGATGCCATCACGGTTCGGCGGGCGAAGCGGCAGCGAGCGTTCTCACCGACACCAAATTAGTCGATCAGAACGGCAACACGGTCACTCTTACATCGCTCAAGGGCAAGCCGCTGGTGGTGGATTTCATCTATACCTCGTGTCCGGGGCCGTGCCTGATGGAGACGGCAAAGTTTGCGAACGTCGCTCTTCGGCTGGGCAATGATCTCGGTTCGAAGGTGACGCTCGTTTCGATCACGGTCGATCCCGAGCATGACGGTCCCAAACAGTTGCTCGATTACTCCCGTCAGCAGGGAGCTGATGAGAAGGGATGGTACTTTCTGACAGGCGGTCCCGGAGATATCGATCGAGCGCTGGCGGGATTCAAGCTCAGCCGGCAAGTGGAGCCCGATGGTTCCGTCGGCCACCTGGTTGATATGATGCTGATCGGGCCCGATGGGCGGCTGATTCGGGAATACAACGGTGAAATCGTGAAGGCGCAAGACATCGTCGACGACGTCAGAAAAACTCTGAACAAGGGTGGTGCAGCATGAGGCGCGCAGTAATTTTCGGCTCTTCGTTCGCGACGATTGTTGCGCTGGCGTACCTTTGGCCGATGATCGGCGGCTCAACTGTAAACAATGCGCGGGGTGCGATGTGTATCGCGGGCCATTGCTGCTGCACGGGCCGGGCGGAGGCTGCAGATACCGACACGTCGAAGGGAGCGCAGCCGCGCTTGACGCTCGATCCTAACCAGTTCGCCGCCGGTCCGGTAAAGGAAGCATACAAGTACGCCGAGAAAAATCCGGCGCTGCTGGCGCAACTGCATTGCTATTGCGGATGTGACAAGGCGGAAGGTCATCAGAGCCTGCTCGACTGTTATCGCAGCATGCATGCCTCGGCGTGCGAAATCTGCACAGGAGAGGTGATGCTGGCGAAGCGGATGGCCGAGCAGGGCTCGCCGGTCGATCAGATACGCGACGCGATCCGCAGGAATTTCGCGCAGGACAATTGAATCGCGCGCGCAAGGCTATTTGCGGCGCCGGGGTTTTCAATCACAATCGCTTCGATGCCGTTGAATGCCGAAGCGCCGCCGCTTGATGAGCGCCGGAAAGATACTGCGCGCAAAGCCCGCATCATGATCGTCGCCGGCGAGGCGTCGGGCGATCTTCATGGCGGCGATTTGGCGCGGGAAATTCTCGCACGCGATCCGTCGTGCCAACTGTTCGGAATTGCGGGCGAGAAAATGCGCGCGGCCGGCGTGCGCGCGATAATCAACACGGAGGCCATCCACGGGCTCGGACTTTCGGAACTGGCCTCCACAATTGGCCGCACCGTTGGCGCATTTCGCACGCTGCGCCGAATCATCCGGCAAGAGCAGCCTGACCTGGTCATCCTGATCGACTATGCGGAGTTCAACCTGATTCTCTCCGGCACCGCGCGGCGCAATGGTGTGCCGGTACTCTACTACATCACGCCGCAAGTGTGGGCGTGGCGGCGCGGCCGAATCGACAAGCTGGTCGATCGCGCCGATCGTCTCGCGGTAGTGCTGCCATTCGAGGCCGAACTGTTCCATCGCGCGGGCGAGCGGGTTTCATTCGTCGGGCATCCGCTGCTCGATCGGATCGCCACGACCCAGAGCCGGGACGAGACGCTGAAGCGTCATGGATTCCCGCCGCGCGCGCGAATCATTTCGATTCTGCCCGGCAGTCGCCGCGCGGAGGTTCGCTACCTTCTGGGTCCGATGGTAAAGGCGGCGCGGATTATCGCGCGCGATCACAATCTTGAAATCGCGCTCGCGCTGGCTCCTACCCTGACCCAGGCTGAACTCGCCGAAGTGGGGCGCGCGGACCTGGCTGGAATCAAGATTGTCGAGGACGATACTTACAATATTGTGGCGGCCAGCGAGCTCGCACTTGTCGCATCGGGCACCGCGACGCTGGAGACCGCGCTCCTCGGATGCCCCGAGGTCATCGCTTACAAAGTATCGCCGCTTACCTATATCCTAGGCCGGATGCTTGTGACTGGAGTCGATTTTATCGGGATGCCGAATATCCTGGCGGGCCGCCAGATCGTGCCGGAGTTGATCCAGCGCGACGTGACGGTCGAGAAGCTGGTGCGAGCCGCCGAGCCGCTGCTGAGCGACACGATCCGCGCTGAAACCGTGGCGGCGCTGAAATCGTTGCGCGAGAAGCTCGGATCTCCCGGAGCGGCCGGACGCGTCGCGACGATCGCGCTCGAGATGATTGCGTCCAGGACGGCGGCATGAAGCTGCTGACTCCATTGCAATGGCGGCTGTACGGCTACCTGCGCAAATACTTGTTCCCATACGTGCTGTTGCTGGGAATCGCGATGGGACTGTTGTCGGCGGCCACCGGCGGAGTCCCAGTGCTCACCAAGCGGGTGGTCGATTTGGGAGCCAGTCTCGGCGGTGCCCATCATCTTGATATGCGCAGTGCGCTAAAGCTGCGTGAATACTCGCTCGTACTTGCGGGATTGTTTCTGCTTCGAGCACTCGCCAATTTTTCCGATGACTACTTGAGCGCATACATCGGGCAGAAGATGATCATGGACATCCGCGCGGATCTGAACGAGGCCTTGCAGCGCCAGTCGCTGAGTTTCTTCAACCGTACGCCGACGGGCGTGATGGTTTCGCGAGTCATCAGCGATGTGGGTCTGGTGGTGTCGAGCCTCACCAGCGGTGTGTTCTCGTTCGTCGGCGATGGCATGTCGCTGATAGCGTTGCTGGCCGTGGCCTTCTACATCGATTGGCGGCTCGCGATCATCGCGTTCATCGGGTTTCCAATCGTCGTGCTGCCAATCGTCGGTCTCTCCAAGAAAGTCCGCCGCGAGACCAAGAATCAGCAAAAGCAACTGAGTGGTTTGCAATCGCTGCTGGTTGAAACCTTGCAAGGGAACCGCGTCGTGAAGGCCTTCGGAATGGAAGACTACGAACGCGGGCGATTCAACCGTGAGCTCAAGCGACTGTTTCGGATCTTCATGCGGGTGGCACGAATCAAGGCGTTCACCGGACCAATGATCGAGGCGGTCGGCGCATTCGCGGTGGTCGCGGTGGTCTGGTGGGCGGTGGGATCGCTACAGTCAGGCACGCGCACGCTTGGTCAATTCGCAGGGTTCTTCGCGGTCATGATTCTCGTATATCCGCCGTTCAAGAGCGTCAGCAAGACCAACAATACTATCCAGCAGGGGATGGGCGCGGCCGAGCGCGTCTTCGAGATGATGGATCTGCCGAGCGAGGTGCCCGACGATCCCGACGGAATCGAGCTGCAGACCGGCCCGCACAGCGTCGCGTTCGAAAACGTCAGCTTCAGGTACGGCGACGAATGGGTACTGCACGATATCAAGCTGGAGATTGGCGCCGGTAAGGTGGTGGCGTTGGTCGGGATGAGCGGCGGCGGCAAGTCTACGATGGCGGATTTGATTCCGCGCTTCTATGACGTGCAGCAGGGACGCGTGACGGTGGACGGAATCGATGTGCGCAAGCTGCGGCTCAAGTCGCTGCGCGCGGAGATTGGTCTCGTGACCCAGAGCACGTTCCTGTTCGACGATACGATTCGCGCCAATATCGCGTACGGAAGCACCGACAAGAAGCTCGAGCGCGTGATCGCGGCCGCCAAGCTCGCCAATGCGCACGACTTTATTTCGCGGCTGCCCAACGGTTACGACACGATGGTGGGCGAGCTGGGCGTGCGCATTTCGGGCGGCGAGCGGCAGCGAATCGCGATCGCACGGGCGCTGGTCAAGGATGCGCCGATTTTGATTCTCGACGAGGCGACGTCGTCGCTGGACTCCGCCGCCGAACGGTCGGTGCAGGAAGCGCTCGAGCACCTGATGGAAAATCGAACGACGCTGGTGATAGCGCACCGCCTGTCCACGGTGCGGCGCGCGGATCGAATCGTCGTAGTCGTTCACGGCCGGATTGTCGAAGACGGCACCCACGACGAATTGTTCGCGCGCGGCCAGGAGTATCGAAAGCTCTACGACCTGCAATTCATGTCGCCTGAAGATCTGGCCGGCAACGGCGGTCTGGTTAACTGACAATCGCCGATCGCAGACTGTCAGCCGCGCCGATCGACAAGGCTCCGATGCTAAGTGCGATCTACAACTTGCTGTGGTACCCGGCGCTGCCGTTTGCATTGTTGGCCTCGCATCCGGCGAACATGCGGGACTATCGCGAGCGCATGGGGCACGGTGATTTTCCGAATGCCGCGGGCCGGCCGCGAATCTGGATTCATGCGGCGTCGGTCGGCGAGATCGAAGCCATCCGCCCGGTCGCCATCGGTTTGCTCGAGCATCATCCGGGCGCGGTCATGGCAATCACCACGATGACGGCCACCGGACGCGAGGCCGCCGAACGTCGAATCCCGGGCGCGACGGCCTGGATGCTCGCGCCACTCGACAATCGGCGTGCGGTGCGATCTTTTCTGGAGCGGGTGCAGCCCGCAGTCGTTTTGATCACCGAAACTGAAATCTGGCCGAACTACTTCCTCGAGTCCGCGCGCGCCGGCGCGACGATCGCAGTGGTCAACGGGCGCATTTCGGAGCGCTCGATCGGCCGATACTTACGCGCGCGCGGCTTGTTTCGAGATGCGCTTGACCGCGCGACTCTGATCCTGACGCAGAGCGAGGAAGACGCGAGGCGGTACGCGAAGTTCGATCTCTCGGCAAAGATCATCGTCACCGGCAACACCAAAATCGAAGCGCCGAAGGCGGATACGATTGCCGAAGATCCAATTCGTCCCGAGCTGATGGCGTTCGCATCAGGTCGCAAAATCTTTATCGCGGGATCGACGGCGCCGGGTGAAGAGGCAGTGATCGCGGACGCATATCGCGAACTGCGCAAGGACTTTCCGCAGCTCGCATTGACGATTGCTCCGCGTCACCTCGAGCGCACGCCGGAAGTCGAAAACGCCTTGCACTCGGCCTCGCTGAAATTCGTGAAAGCGTCGCAACACAATTCTCCGGACGCAGCGCGCGATGCGGACGTTTTAATTCTCGACACGATGGGCGAGCTGCGCGCCTTCTATCGTCGCGGTGCGATCGCATTCGTCGGTGGTAGCCTCGCGCCGGGACGCGGCGGGCAAAGTCCCGCTGAGCCCGCGTTGGTCGATGTCCCGGTGCTGATCGGTCCATATCACGAGAATCAGCAGCAGATGGTGTCGTCGCTCGTCAGCTCGGGCGGCGCGCGCATCGTGAAGAACGCCGGCGACATAGTCGGCGAAGCCTCGAAGTGGCTCGGCGAAGACGCCGCGCGAGCAGCGGCGGGCCGCAATGCGCACGCATCCGTCAGCAAAGGCGCCGGCGGTGCGCAGTTCGCCTTGAAGCAAATCGAAGCGCTCATTAATCTCGGCTGACCGCAATGCCCATCAATGAGCCGAGTCCGAATCGCCCACGAATCGAGCAATTGTGGCAGCGCGAACTTCCGGCGCGCCTGCTTCCAGCGTGGCTAGGACTCGCGGTTGCGGCAGGATTCTACCGAGTCGGCGTGAGCATGCGACATCTGTACTGGCGAATGATGAAGCGGCGCGCTCCAGTGCTGACGGTAAGCGTCGGCAATCTTACAGTCGGCGGAACCGGCAAGACTCCGTTCACATTGTTTCTCGCGCGGCGCTTGCAGAGCCACGGCCTGCGTGTGGGAATCGTGAGTCGCGGCTATGGACGTACGCGAACCAGGGCGCGCGCCAGGCTCGTTGCTGATGGCGGGCAACTGAAAGTCTCGCCGGAAGACGCGGGTGACGAACCTGCGATGATGGCGAAATTGTTCAGCGGACCGATCGCAGTGGCGCGGCGGCGCATCCACGCGATCGAGCTGCTAAGCAAACGCGGCCCGCTCGACGCAGTTGTCCTGGACGACGCCTTTCAGCATGAACGCTTGAGTCGCGACGTGGATCTCGTGCTGGTGAGCAATGAGCGCGGATTCGGCAACGGCTGGATGCTGCCGGCAGGTCCGATGCGCGAATCTATCCGCGCAGTCGGCCGCGCCGACGCGATCATTGTCATGAATGCCGGTACTGACGCATCGGCTATCGAACCGTCGCAGATGAAAAAGCTGACGGCATGCAAAATATTTCACGCGTCGGTGCGACCGCGCGCGTTGCTGGCGAATGAGAATGGTGTGTGGCGCGAAACCCCGCCCGGACTGGCCGGACGGCGGGTGCTGGCTGTCTGCGGCTTGGCGGATCCGAGTACGTTTTACGCGATGCTGCGTGATCTCGACGCGGACCTCGTCGGTGTTTTCGAATATCCGGACCATCACGCCTACACCAACGCTGACTGGCACGCTATGGTGAACGCGATGCGCGACACCGACCTGGTCGTCACTACCGAGAAGGACCTCGTCAAGCTGGAGCGGTTTCCGTTCCCGCGCGATTCGCTATACGCTCTCAGGCTCGAAGTGACGATGGATGCTGCTGAGGCGCGCGCGCTCGACGAGTTGATACTCGGGCGCATGAACCCGGTGGCGACGGCGGCGGATGCGCAGCAAAAGAAATAAAGTTGGTGGAGGATTTCGGCGATGGCGCTGAGTCAGGAATTGCTCGACATCCTGGCGTGCCCGAAATGCAAGGGCGATCTGCATCTCAATGACAAGCAGGACGGCCTGGTGTGCGGCGCGTGCAGACTCGAGTATCCGGTGCGCGATGACATTCCAATCATGCTGATCGAGGAAGCCAAACCGATCGCGTGACCTCACCGCGGCGCGCGGCAAGCTTGCCTTCCGCGATAAAAAAAATCGACCCGGCGCGCGCCCGCCAGCTCGCGTGGATCGCAGTGGGCGTCTACCTCGTCGGGCTCGGCATCTCGGCAACATTTCGTGCGCAAGGCGATTTCAGCGTTTACTATCGCGCGGGCCATCGCGTCCTTCACGGCGTCGCGATCTATCCGCCGACCGATTCCGATCGTTTCTTATACGCGCCGATCTTCGCGATCGCGTTCGCCCCGTTCGCGATCCTGCCGCGCCATCTCGCGCAATTTGTTTTCTTCGCGATTAACGCGTTTTCCCTTATCGAATTGATCCGCGGCGCCGGTGTAATTCTATTCGGCCGCGAGCGAGAACTCCCGGCCGTGCTTCTCGTCGTCCCAGTGCTGCTGTCATTTCGGTTCATCGACAATAATTTCGATCACGGGCAGATCAATCTCCCGACCCTCGCGCTCATTGTCTGGGCGATTATTTATGCCGACGAATCCCACGATGCGTGGGCGGGCCTGATGCTCGCGGCGGCGATACTGATCAAGCCATTCGCAGTGCTGGCCGCGCTTCATCTTGCGATTCGAAAGCACTTCGCCACACTCGGATGGGCCGTCCTCGCGGGAATCGCACTGATGATCGTGCCGATCGTCGTCTTCGGCCCCCACGGATGGATCGATCAAACCGGCGCATACCTGACCGCGATCGTTTCAATGACGAATCGCTATCGCACGATGCTCACCAACCAATCTGCCGTTTCTGCCGTCGCGCGCCTCATGAGCCTTCGCACGGGAACCGATGCGGAAACTTCGCCGGTCGCGACGCTTGTTGGAACGGGACTCGAGATGATTCTCGTCGCGGCAGTATCGCTCTGGGACTGGATGAGCGTCGAGCGCAGAGGATTCGCGAGCCGCCTCGCGTTGTGCGGACTATTCTGCCTGATGCCGTCGTTCGCACCGATTTCATGGAAGAGCTATTACGCTGCGATGCTCTTGCCGTACATGGCGCTGACTGCGGCGCTGGTGACGGATCGCGCGACTGACAAGAGCGCGCCGAAGATAGTGTGGACGCTGTTCGCGCTCTCCGTGCTGCTCAATCTCGCGACCGGAAACTATTTGAACCGCATCGCACTCTTCTACTCGGCGCACTTCATTTCGTCGTTGCTCGCACTGACCGCGCTATTCGCACTGTGGCTCACGACCGAGGCAGCCAAAGCGTGAAATCTCCTGCACAAATGAAGTGGCGCTCCGATCCGAACTTCTCGACGTTCATGATCGGCCGCCGCGAGCTCGTGATTCATCGCGAGATCGCACCACACGCTGCGCAAATCATGCAACAGCTCGGCGCGCTGACGTCCGCTGTGGAAGCGGGTGCGGGGAATCGCCAGAGCGCGTATCGGCTCGACCTTAAGGGCCTCGAGTTGTTTGCGCGTCGCGGACGTCGCGGCGGAATGATCGCGTCGATCCTCAGCGACATTTACCTGGGCATGACGCCGCGCCCATTGAACGAACTCGCCGTGACCGTTGAGGCGATGCGGCGTGGAATTCCGGTGGCGGAGCCGATGGGCGCGATGGTGGAATGGATCGGGCCCGCTCTGTATCGAGGATTTTTTATGACTCGCGCGGTTCGCGGAATGACGTTATGGGAATTCGTGAAGACCGACGACGATCCCACGGTCCGTCATCATGTGCTCGAGCAAGCGCGCGCTGCGATCGAAACGATGCACAACAAGGGGCTCTTTCACGGCGATCTCAATCTGCACAATCTGCTGGTGACACAAGCGCGCGAGAGTTTCACCGTGATTATCATCGACCTCGACAAATCGCGGCTGTTCGACGCTTCGCTGTCAGTGGCGATGCGCCATGCCAACGCCGCGCGCCTGATTCGGTCGGCGCGCAAACTCGATCCGTCAGGAAAGTTTCTCGACGCCGCCGCGCTTTCGGTTCTGAGTCCGGGATGATTCGGAATTCAGTCGCGCTTCAGCGCGATTGCGTCGATCTCGATTCTCGCTTTGCGCGGCAGCGCCGCCACCTGCACGGTCGAGCGCGCCGGATAAGGCGGTTCGAAATGTTCTCCGTAAACGCGATTCACGGTTTCAAACTCCGCGAGATCGATCATGAAGATCGTAGTCTTCACCACGTCGACAAAATCCAGACCCGCGGCCGCGAGCACTTCGCCGAGGTTCTGCAGCACCCGCCGCGTCTCGAATTCTATCCCGCCTTCGACGATCGTTCCCGACGCAGGGTCGAGCGCAATCTGCCCCGAACAGAAAACCAATCCGTTTTGCTCGACCGCTTGCGAGTAGGGGCCAATCGCGGCCGGCGCCTGTTTGGTGTGAATCGAGGTCTTCATCAATAGCGATTCCCGTTATGTTGGCCCAGGCGCGACACGCGCATGACGCCGTCGATCGATCCTATCGAGTTCATCAGGTTGTTCAATTGACGCGCACTGCTCACGCTCACTTCGAACACCGCGAGCGCGCGTCCGTCGGCGCCCTGAGTCTTAACTTCGGCGGTCGAAATGTTCACGCCCGCCGACGCGATCGCCTTGGTCATCGCGGCGAGCAAACCCGGTTGATCGGCGCATAACACTTCGAGCCGAATCGGGCGCGGCGCTTCCTCGCCGTCTTTCCACACCACCGGGACGCGTCGCTGCGGATCGGTGTTGAGCGCATGCGAGCATCCCGCGACGTGCACCGTAACGCCGCGGCCGCGAGTGATGAATCCGGTGATCGCCTCGCCCGGCAGCGGGTTGCAGCACTTTGCGAATCGCACCAGCATGTCGCCGACGCCCGAGACCACCACCGCGCCGCTGGCGGACTTGCGCGCTTCCTTGGCGGCGCGTTCCCGCTGCGCGGGCCCGAGAGCAGCTGGCGGTTTCTCGGGACGATAGATCTTCAGTTCGTAGGTCGTCAGCAGCTTCGCGAGCAATTGCGCCGGCGTGATTATCCCGTAGCCGACGGCGGCGAGCAGGCTGTCAACGTCGCGCTGTGAAAATTCTCCGAGGACTCCCTCGAGCCGCTTGTTGGCTCTCAGTTGCGTGACGCTGAGCTTGACCGGTTCGAGCTCGCGATCGATCAGCGATATTCCAAGGTCACGCGACCGTTCCGATTGTTGATTGCGCAGCCACTGCCTGATGCGCGATTTCGCGCGCGCCGTCGCCGCGTAGTTGGTCCAGTCCTTGCCCGGCACTTGCTTTTCGGACGTGAGGACCTCGACCGTATCGCCCGATCGAAGCCGGTAGCGCAGCGGCACCATGCGCCCGTTGACTCGCGCACCGGCGAGATGGTTCCCGACCTGCGAGTGGATTCGATAGGCGAAATCGATCACCGTCGAGCCGAGCGGAAAATCGAACACGTCGCCTTTGGGCGTGAACACGAAAACTTCCTCGGGAAACAGATCGTCCTTGACCGTCGACAGAAATTCCTGCGGATCCTTGAGATTCTGCTGCCATTCGATCAGCCGCCGCAGCCACGCAAACCGCTCGGTATCTTTTTCCTTGAGCTCGCGCGCGTTGCCGTCCTTGTAGCTCCAGTGCGCCGCGATTCCTTCTTCCGCCACCTTGTGCATCTCGCGCGTGCGAATCTGCACTTCCATCCGCTGCCCGCGTGGCCCGATCACCGTGGTATGCAGCGACTGATACAGGTTGGCCTTGGGCAGCGCGATGTAATCCTTGAAGCGGCCGGGCACCGGCTTCCAGTTTGCATGGACGACGCCGAGCGCCTCGTAACATTCGCGCACCGTATCCACGATGATGCGGAACGCGACCAGATCGTAAATCTCTTCGAAGCTGAGCCCCAGCTCCTGCATCTTCGTATGAATCGAAAAGAAATGTTTCGGCCTGCCCGTGACTTCGGCTGTGACCCCGCTGTCGGACATGCGGCGCGACAAAATCTCGATGACGTTGGCGATGTACTCCTCGCGCTCTTTGCGCTTCGCCGCGACGAAGGCCTTCAGCGTCTGGTACGCACTTGAATTCAGATAACGGAACGACAGGTCCTCGAGCTCCGATTTGAGCCAATAAATACCGAGGCGATGCGCGATCGGCGCGTAAATCTCCATCGTCTCGCGCGCGATCTCCTGCTGGCGTTCGCCCGAGAGATGGTCGAGCGTGCGCATGTTGTGCAGCCGGTCGGCGAGCTTGATCAGCACGACGCGGATGTCGTTCGCCATCGCGATGATCATCTTGCGGAAATTCTCGGCCTGCTTTTCCTCGCGGCTCTGGAACGTGATCTTCGAGACCTTGGTCACTCCATCGACCAGTTGCGCGACCTCGGGACCGAAGTCCGATTGCACCTCCGCGAGCGACGCGTGCGTGTCCTCGACCACGTCATGCAGCAAGCCGGTGACGATCGACGGCACGTCGAGTTTGAGCTGCGCGATAATCATCGCGACGTTGAGCGGATGGGTGACGTAGGGCTCGCCCGATTCGCGCTTTTGATCGAGATGCATCCGCGCCGAGTAGTCGTACGCGCGCCGGATGAGGCCGACGTCGGCCTGTGGATTGTAGTTCTGCACCCGCGCGACCAGGCCGGCGAGTTGGTCGGGGGTACTGTTTTGCGCTAACTCTTCCACGGAGCAAATTCGCCGCGCAGCCGGCTGACCTTCAGTCGCTCTGCGTTTACGATCGTTTCAAGCTGCGCGACTGATCTCTCAATCTCGGCGTTGACGATCAGGTAGTCGTATTCGCGGTAGCCCTCGGCTTCCTCGCGCGCCTTTTTCAACCGATGCTGAATCGTCGATTCATCCTCGGTGGCACGCCCCCGCAGACGTCCGGCAAGCTCTTCGAGACTTGGCGGCAATACAAAAATGGAAACGGCATCGCTAGGATACTTCGCGCGAATCTGTTGCGCGCCCTGGATGTCGATGTCGAGCAGGATATCGTGGCCCGACGCAATCGCGGCGTCGAGCGGCGCCCGCGGCGTGCCGTACGATGATTCGAACACACGCGCCCATTCGGCGAGCTCGCCGAACGATTGCCTGCGATTAAATTCTTCTTCGCTCACGAAGCTGTAGTCGATTCCGTCCGCCTCGTTTTTTCGGCGCACGCGCGTAGTCAGGGATATCGAAAATTCCAGATTCTTGATCGCCTTGAGCGCCGCGCGATAAATCGTCGTCTTGCCCGCGCCCGAAGGCGCCGAGAGAATGAAAATTATACCGCGCCTCGGCGGCAAAGAGTCCTCTGATTTCAACGGTATCGAAGCCATCAACCGGGTGTAAAGGCCGCTTTACTATATCCTACTCGACGTTCTGAACCTGCTCGCGCATTTTTTCCGCCTCTGCCTTAACTTCAACTGTTACTTGAGATAATGCCGCGTTCTGCGACTTCGATCCCATCGTATTTACTTCGCGGTTGATTTCCTGCAGCAAAAATTCAATCGATTTCCCAACCTGCCCCTTGCGCTTGAGCAGCGCCTTAAGGCCTTCGAGATGCGTCCGCAGGCGCGTGATCTCTTCGCTGATGTCGCCGTGCTGCGACGCCGACGACGCCTCCTCGTACAGGCGCTTCTCGTTCACCGGCAAATCCTCCAGCAGCTCGCGAATTCGCTTGTGAAAATTTTCCAGGATCTCCGCCCGCGTCTGCTCGGCCAGCTTTTCGATCTTCGGCACCGCCGCTTCGATGTTTCGGATCCGCATCGCGAAATCATTGTGCAGGCTGCGGCCCTCGCGCACCCGCTCCGCGTCCAAAGCCTTCAACGCGCGAACTAAGGCCTTCTGGCCAAGGCTGAAGGCAGCGCCCGAGTCGTGCTCCTCCTCGACCACGTGAAAAATTTCGGGCCGGTTCAGGATCGAACCAATTTCCGGGTTGCCGTTGAGATGAAGCTGCTTGCCCAGGCGGCGCAGCTCGGCGACGTACAGATTCGCCAGCTTGTCGTTCACCTCCAACCGCACCGGAGGAGCCTTCAGCGCGACCGACTTGATAAAAATTTCGACGCGCCCGCGCGCTACGACAGTCTGCACGGTTTTGCGAATCTCCGCCTCATGCTCGCCCCATCCGCGCGGTACCGCGAGCTTGAGCTCGAAAAATCTCTGGTTAAGCGCGCGCACCTCGGCGATCACCCGAACGCCGTCATGCTCGGCGGTAGCTCTGCCGAACCCGGTCATGCTTTTCATGCGACTCCGCCCCTTCCTTCCCGCGTTTTTCTAACACACTCGCGATAAAGCGCGAGGGTCCGCGCCGCCATCGTCTCCATCGAGTAATTTTCCACGACGCGCGTCCGCGCCGCCGCACCCATTTGCGTTCTTAGCTCAGCCGATTCCGCCAACCGGCTAATCGCCTGCGCAATTTGTTGAGGGTTCGCTGGCGGTACGATGATTCCGGTGCGCTCCTCTTCCACCACCTCGCGAAGTCCGCCAACATCGCTCGCAATCACCGGCAATCCGCTCGCCATCGCTTCCAGGGCCGCCACGCCGAGACCTTCCTTCAGTGACGGCATCGCAAATATGTCCGACGCCCACAGCAGTTCGCGGATGTCGTCGATTCTGCCAAGCAGCTTTATTCGATCCCTGAGCCTGATTACTGCGATTTCGTGTTGCAGCACTGCACGAATCGAACCCTGACCAGCGATAAGGCACCTGAACTTTCCGGGCGTCCCGATCATTCCGAACGCTTCGATAAGATAGCGATGCCCCTTGCGCTGTTCGAGCGCACCCACCGCCGATATCAGGATCTCGTCATCAGAAATTCCGAGTGCGCCGCGCGCATCGGCGCGTTCCTGGATCGTGGGCGGGCGAAAGTGTCCGCAATCCACGCCGCTATGAACAACTGTGACGCGCTGACGATCGACGCCCGCGGCCGCGAGCGAATCGGCAACGCCATCAGAGATCGCAACCACGCCGTCGACCGCGCGATTGAACAGGTACGGCGCGAACACGCGGTTGGGCCTGTAGTCCATCCGCCGCGTAACCACCAAGGTGCTCGCGAAGCCGCGCGCCAACGGCGCCATCGAATGCGCGCGCGAAGTGTGAAAGTGAACGACGTCGTAGCGCTCGCGTTTAAGAATCGCGCGCAGCTTGACCCCCGCCGCCAGGTCGATGGCATTGCGAATGCGTAGTGGATGACATCTGATGCCAGCCGCGATCGCCCGCTCCCAGAGCCGTCCGGCGGGATCGCAAATCAGTTCAGCTCGATGACCGCTACCCGCCAGCGTGACCGTCAGTCCGAGCACCTGGGTCTCGCCCCCGGCAAATCCGAGCTCCGGATCGACGCCCACGATGCTCAGCTTCGGGGTCTCAATCGTCTTGCTCTCGGTAAGCACTTTAGGGTCGTCGCGTCGAACTATCTGCGTCATATTGCGGTCGGATCGCATCAATCGAAAAATCTGTAATACAGGATTGCGCAGACCGCCGTCACTGCGTCGCGAAAACCGATTTTCTTGCCCTCTTCGTAGGTCCGCCCCGAATAGGATACCGGCACTTCGTAGATTCGCCATCGCGCGCGCGCCGCTTTGGCGGTGATTTCAGGCTCGAAGGTGAAGCGGTTCGCATTCAACTTGAGCGTCATCAGTTTCTCGCGCACGAAACCCTTCATCCCGGTTTCCATGTCGGTCAAGTTGAGATCGCTGATCATGTCGGAGAGCAGCGTCACCGCGCGATTCGCCAGGTAATGCCAGAAGAACATGACGCGATGCGGCCCGGATAGAAAGCGCGATCCGTAAACCATGTCAGCGCGTCCGTCGAGCATCGGCCCGATCATCGTGGCGTAATCACGCGGGTCGTATTCGAGGTCCGCATCCTGCACGAATAGGTAAGGATTTATTGCCGCCGCAAATCCAAGCCGCAGCGCGGCGCCCTTGCCTCGATTGACGCTGTGAAAAAAGCACCGAACCTGTGGATGGCTGAACCCGCGCAGGAACTTCGCGGTGCCGTCGGTCGAAGCGTCATCAACCACGATGACCTCGGGGTCGAAGCCGCAATCCAGCACCCGCTCGATAACGCGGCCGATGGTCGCGACCTCGTTGTAAACCGGAATCACTACAGAAATTTTCGTCCGCTCGGCCATCAGCTTTCGCTCGCCTCTGGGTGCCGGCCAAGCGACGACGATGCACGCGCTGCCACGGCAGCGTCCTTGCGCTCCAACGCTATTCTCGCAGTAAGCATCGCCGCGACTCGACGTCTTTCCGTTCGCCGGCGTCGTTCGGATAACTGCGCGGAATAACCGCTCCACACGCGCATCCGATCCGTATTGGTGACGCCGCCGACATTGAGATGCCCCAACTGAACCAGGTTGCGCATCCGCGGCCGCTCGAAACGGCTGAGAATCGTGCGTCGCGTCCGCTCATGATCGATAAAAACAAACTTGGGTGGCTCGAGTCCGGTGACGAAAATGTTGTACGGCGTCAGATCGCCGTGGATGTATCCAGCGCGATGCAGCCGCGCGACCTCCGCGCCGAGCGCGCGCAATACGACGCGCCTGGACGCGAGCTTCGCGCGCTTCAAATGGCGCACAACATTAAATCCATCGATCCGCGCGGTCACGATTATCTCGCGGCCGCCGCGGCGCTCGGCGCCCAGCAGCAGAATTTCCGGAACTCCCACGCTGTCGGCCCGCAGATGCTCCGAGATCGACGCAACATGCGCGGCTCGCCCGCGCTTGAATATCGACCTGGCCCGATTCAAGCCGCGAATCGGGTCGAGCACCTTGAAATACGCCTCGAGACCGCCGACCTGATCGAAATGCTCGAACCACGTCTCGGCGTGACGCGAGCGGCGGATGCGAGTCGCCATGGTGCCGTCGATCGCCGCGAACGCCGAGTCGATCAAACTCTCGCGCAGCTCCTCCGAAAATCGCGCATCGTATCCCGGGATGAGAAAGCTCCATCCTCCGCGCGTCAACTCCACACCGTCCAGGCCCGCCGCCCACCAGCTCATCTCGACGCCTCACGCATCGCGAGCGCGCGCCTAAGGGTCACGCTTATTTCTTCGGGAGATATTCGCCGCATGCATTCGCGCCTGATCGGGCATTTACGAAGATAGCAGGGATGACACGGAATCGCGCCGCTGATTGCCAACTCGGCGAACCCCCACGGCGCGGACCGCTCCGCAGCCGTGGCGCCCCACAGCGACACCACCGGGCATCCCACGGCAGCCGCGATATGCATTGGGCCGGAGTCAGGTCCGAACGCGACCGCGCATTCGGGGAAGATCGCTATTAGATCGCGCAGCGAAGTGCGCCCTGCAAGGTTGAGCGCGGGTACGCCGTCGAGATGACGCATGACTTCGCCGGCAAGTTTGGTTTCGTCGGGACCGCCGATCAACACGGGGAACAGCCCCGGACTCTCGGCGTCGGGGCGCGCGACCCGGCGTATCACCGTGGCAGTAGATTCGGGAAAGTAGATTCGGCTCGGCCACGACGATCCAAGAATCACAGCCAGAAGGGGGCGCGGCGCATCGCGCAGCATCTCGAGTGCGCGTGCGCGTTCGTCGTCGGTCGCCTCGAGGCCGAATTCGATCGGCGATTGCGCGAGCCCGAGCGCATCGCCAAACGCCTGGTACTGCATGAGCTTCAAGCGCATGTTCGGCTGCGGCGCGATCCGATGATTCGAAAAAAGATAGTTGAACTCCTTGGTGTTTGGCGCGGCGAAACCGAAACGGTCGCGAGCCCCCGAGATTCGCGACGTGAATCCGCTCTTCAGATGACGCTGCAGGTCGATGACCAGATCGAAATGCCCTTTGCGAACTCGGCGCAGAAACGGAACAAAGGTCCACGGCGCATGCGCGCGATCGTACACGATCACTTCATCGAGCCAGCGATGATGTTCGAGCACTGCTTTCGACTTGGGTTCCACCGCCCACGCGATATGCGCGTGCGGCCATGCCGTGCGAATGCGTCCAAGCAATGGAAGCGCGCGAACCACGTCCCCGATCGCGCCGAGCAGTACGATCAGCACCCGACGCGGCGCCGGCACGATTTGCGGGGCAATGGCTTCATGAGAGGGCATTTTGCGACGGTCGGGACGGCTTCAGCTCCAACGCTCGATGATAACGACGCGGACCCGCGCCGCAAAGAGCGTCTGTGCAATTGTTCGCGGAGACGGCATCCGCGTATAAGTGACGCTGAGATGGCGAAGGAAATCCTCATTTGACGGACGAACCGCGCCGCTCCGGCCATCTCGCCGGGCCGATCACGTTTGCACTGCTGATTCTGATCGCGTTCCTCGCGATTCGAAGCATCGAGCCTCCATCCGCCGTCGATGAGAATGCGCCCGCGACCGAATTCTCCTCGGCGCGGGCGATGCGCGATGTCCGTGAGATCGCGAAGAAGCCGCATCCGCTCGGCTCAGCCGAAAATGTTCGCGTGCGGGAGTATCTCTTCGGGCGATTGCGAGAACTCGGCGCGAATCCCGAAGTCCAGACCGTAACCGTCGCGCGGCACACTCCGTTTGGTCCGGATACCTGGGCCGTCGTGAACAACATCGTGGCGAAGGTGCCCGGCACGCAATCCACCGGCGCCGCGATGATGGTCGCGCACTACGACTCGGTCCCGAGCGGCCCCGGCGCGGGCGACGATGCGGCGTCGGTCGCCGCCATCCTCGAGACACTTCGCGCGCTCAAGGCCGGTCCACCGCTGCGCAACGATCTGATGGTCCTCTTCACCGACGGCGAGGAGCTCGGCCTGCTCGGCGCGCAGGGTTTCGTCGAGATGTACCCGGCGCTCGACAACATCAAGATCGTGCTGAACTTCGAGATGCGCGGCGATTACGGACCGTCAATGATGTTTCAGACCAGTCCGGATAATTCGTGGCTGGTCGATCAACTTGCAGTCGCAGCACCATTTCCGTACGCGTCCTCTGCGGCGCCAGCCGTGTACAAGCGCTTGTCCAACGACACTGACCTGACGGTTTTTCTCGACGCCGGAATGACTGGGATGAATTTCGCGGCGGCTGGCGGAATCACTCGCTATCACACCGAACTCGACAACATCGACTTGCTCGATCAGCGCACGCTGCAGCATCAAGGCTCATACGTGCTCTCGCTGGCGCGTCGGTTCGGCTCGATCGACCTGAACGCTCCTCTCAGGGGAGACGCAGTCTTCTTCGTCATCTTCGGAGAGTTGATTCACTACGCCGCATGGTTGGCGATTCCGCTTGCGATCGTCGTGACCGTCCTGGTTCTCAGCGCGATCTGGCTTGGAATCCGTGACGGACGATTGAGCATCGGCAGTATCGGTGCGGGATTTGCGATCTGCTCGATCGCGGTCGTGGCCGCGGTCGCCGAAGCGCGCGGGATGTGGTCGTTAATGGCGGCGCTCGCGGGCTGGCGAATGCTTCCGGTACACACGACGTATGGCGGTTTCTACTTCTCGGTCGCGACGGACGCTCTGATCTTCGGCACGCTGTGGACGGCGTACGAGCTGATCTCGCGATGGATTCATTTGCGGGATCTCGGCGCAGGCGCGCTCCTCGTTTGGACGGTCATGATGCTTGCCACGAGCATCGCGATGCCTGCCGGCAGCTATATTTTCACATGGCCGCTACTGTTCGCGCCGTTGGCAATGCGTTACCCCCCGCGCGCGGCCAATAACCGGGATGCAATTCTATCCGCGATTTTCGCGTTGCTTGCACTAGCGCCGGTAACTGTGATGCTCGCGCCGTTATTCGCTGCGAGCGCCGATGGCACCATACTCTTCTTGCTGTTTTGCGGATTGACCGCGGTTCTGTTCTTCGGCCTGTTCGTTCCGTACCTCGATCTTCTCACAGCAGGACGCCGCTGAATCGTGCCCGCCGTGCTGGGAGTCCTGGCAATCGTCATGATCGTCAAAGGCAACGCGGCCAGCTCGTTCGACGCGTCCCAGCCGCATCCCGACAGCATATTTTATTTTCAGGACACTGATCGCGCGCGCGCGCGATGGGTCAGTCTGGATTCACGGCCCGATCGGTTCACTTCGCAGTTTTTTCAGCATCACGTGCGCGGCGGATGGCTGCCGAAACTCGCCGGTCTCGCGACCCGAGAGACGCCGGACCGTGACCTCGCGAGCATCTCGCGCGATTTTGCATATCTGAATCGCGGGATGACGACCGAGGGCGACGCTCCGCTCATCGACGCTGCGTCGCCTCAACTCAAAGTGCTCGACGACTCGACGACTACAGGCACGCGCACCGTGAAGATGCATATTGCGTCGGCGCGCAAAGCTTCGATCGTGTGGATGTCGGTGCCGGTCGGCGTGACGGTGCTGGGCAGCTCGATCGATGGCAGGTCGCCGGGCGATCGCATCACCGACGGATGGACCGGATGGTACTGGGGCGCGCCGCCGGCAGGATTCGAGCTGACGCTCAACCTCGCGACGCCCGCGCCGTTCATCGTGACGGTAATCGATCAGACCGACGGATTGCCCGAGACCCCGGAGCTCGCAATCAAGCCGCGTCCGCCCGACACGATGCCGACGCCGTTTCTGTTTTTCGATTCGACCACGCTGGTGAGAAAGACTTTCGCGATTGGCGGCGAGCAGATGACGCGACGCTAACGGTCGCACTCGCCGCCGATCATGTTGATCATCCCGAACGTCGTGATGATGTCCGGGATCATGCGCCCTATCAGCATCTTGTTGAGCGCGCCCATGCCGAGAAAGCACGGCGGCCGCACGCGCACCCGATAGGGCCGGCCGCTGCCGTCGCTCACGATGTAAAATCCCAACTCGCCGTTGGCGCCCTCGACCGCCTGGTACACTTCGCCGGCGGGCACGTGGATGCCCTCCATGATCAGTTTGAAGTGGTTCATCAGGCCTTCGATCGAGTTGTATACCTTCTCTTTGTCGGGCAGCACGACCTTGGGATCGACGATCGTGACGGGCCCTTCCGGAAGCGCCGCGATCGCCTGCTCGATGATGCGTTTGGACTGGTACATCTCCTGGAAACGCACGTTGAAGCGATCGTAGTTGTCGCCGCGATCTCCCACCGGCACTTCGAACTCCATCCGGTCATACACCAGGTAGGGATGCGCCTTGCGAACGTCGTACGACACGCCGGCCGCGCGCAGCAGGGGGCCCGTCAGCCCGTACGAGATTGCCTCTTCCTTCGGAAACTTCCCGACGTTCGCCATCCGGTCGATGAATACCCGATTGCGCGAGAGCAGCTTGTCGCAATCGCTGAGGACCTGGTCGAGCCGCGCGAACGACGCTTTCATCCGATCGTTGAAATCCGCCGGGAGATCATGCGTCATGCCGCCGACGCGGCACCACGTCACGGTGAGTCGCGCGCCGGTGACAGCTTCGATCAAGTCGTAGAGAAACT
This sequence comes from uncultured delta proteobacterium, assembly GCA_963850125.1. Classification (GTDB taxonomy): domain Bacteria; phylum Desulfobacterota; class Binatia; order Binatales; family Binataceae; genus Binatus. The sequence continues at coordinate 386,862 of CAWKKB010000014.1, forward strand.
CGCGCGCCTCGAGCATGTAGAACGCAACCGTGGTCGCGCCGACCTCGCTCGACGCCATCCCGAGGCACGTCAGGTGATCCGCGATGCGCGAGACTTCGCTCATAATCAGCCGCACGTATTTGCACCGCTCGGTGGTGTCGATGCCGATCAGGCGCTCGACTGCGAGCGCAAAGCCGACGTTGTTGATGCACGGCGACGCGTAGTTCAGCCGGTCAGTGTACGGAAAGCATTGCGTCCAGGTCCCCTGCTCGCACATCTTTTCGAATCCGCGATGCAGGTAGCCGACCTCGACGTCGCAGTCGACGATACGCTCGCCGTCGAGCTTGAGGTTGAACTTGATAGTGCCGTGGGACGCGGGGTGCGACGGTCCCATCTGCAGTTCCATGATCTCATCGGACGGATCCGACGGGACGATTTTATCTTTCCAGCGCGCCGGTAGTGACATGATTTTATTTTTTCTGAATCGCGGGTTCAGCGCGACGGACGAATCGGATTCACGACGGGATCGATTTCCGGGACGATCGGCTGACGTTTGTTATACAGGTAGTCCTTACGTAGCGGATATCCCTCAAACGAATCGTACATCAGGATGCGCCGCAAATCTGGGTGTCCCTTGAAAACGATCCCGAACATGTCGAAGCATTCGCGCTCGAGCCAGTCCGCCGCGCCCCATACTCCGACCAAGCTGGGCACCCACGGTTCGGGTCCGTCGGCAGCTATTTTGACGCGGATGCGATGACCGCGAGTGAGCGAATTGAGTTGATAGACGACGTCGAAGCGCGGCTTGCGCTCGAGCCAATCGACGGCGGTCAGGTCGGTCAGGAAATTAAATTCGAAGTCAGGCTCGTCGCGCAGCGCGCGAAAGAAATCGTACGCGCGGTCGCGCTCGATTGTGAAAGTCTCCTCGTCGTGCTCCATTTGCGCGCTCAGAATTTCACCGCCGAAGCGTGCTTTGATCTTTTCTGTCAACATCGATCGTTAGTCCCAGTCGAGCGCGCCGCGCTGCCATGCGTACAGCAGCCCGACGGCAAGAATCGCGATGAAGATCAGCGCCTCGACGAAGCCGAACATCCCCAGGTGGCGCAGCTCGACTGCCCACGGATACAGAAAAATCACCTCGACGTCGAACAGCAGAAAAAGGATCGCGGTCAGGTAGAAGCGCACCGAGAAGCGCCCCCAGGCTGAGCCGCTCGGCGGATTGCCGCATTCGAACGGCTCGCCTTTGATCGCATTCGGCCGCCGGGGCCCGATCAACATGTTGATCGTGCACATGATGCCGACGATTAGGCCGGCAACCAGCAGAGTCACAGCGACGGGAAACCAGGTCGTCATTCTCAATCCGTCCTACAAGCTCTTCTTATCTTCATATGCATACCCGATGAGCGCGTCTTTTGGAACGATTTTCGATCCCCAGCCGCGCGAGCGGTTGATGTCGAGTGCAATCGGCAGGTGGGTCAGTATTAGCTAAGCAGTCACATGAAAGCTGTATTATTTGCGCTAAATCCTGCTGACGGATCTATTAACTACAGTCATTGTACGAGATTTAACAGGTGAACAGGGCGGTAATATGCGAAATTGGGCCCCCGTTATTATTGCTATTGACGATTCCGATCAGGAGGACTAATGACCATTAGCAGATCGCTGGAAAACAGATTGTTGCGGGACAAATCCATATAACGGCAAACCACTTTGTCGAAAGAAGGAGCCATCATGAATCGCGCAATCGGATTGGTAAGCTGGTGCGTCGGAACTCTGGCCGCGTTGCTGCTTGTGCTTGGGATGTTCAGCACCCCGGCATCGGCTCAGGTGAAGCCGGGTGATTTCATTACCCCAGACAACGCGTACAAGGTGAAAGATCTGGTCTCTCCGGGACAGTACCTACGAGTGCTGCACGGGATGACTATTCAGGTCACACCGACCGAGCGTATCGACTGGCCGCCACCATACAAGGATGCGACCGAGAAGTACTCGAGCCAGGTCCGGCTGACGCCCGACCATCGCAGCCTGATCGGCTACGTCGCCGGCGAGCCGTTCCCGATCGTCGACGCGAACGATCCCGACGCCGGGACCAAGGTGATGTGGAACGTATCATTCCGGCCGATCTCCAGCGACGAGTACGATCTGCGCTGGTTCGACTGTGACAGCCAGTACTGGAACAAAGGCGCGAAGCCTTTTCAAATCGCCTTGTTCGAGGTCGGACATTATGCGGGTTACAATGAAGTTGGACGCACCGAAGTCAATCCGATGCCAATCGATCCCGACTTCAGGAAAACCGGACGCTACTTTCTCGGACTGCTGTACCCGGTGCTCGCGCCGCAGGATGCTCGGGGAACCGGATTGATCAAGTTCCGTTACGCCGAACCGAATCGCGATGATGATAGTTGGACCTGGACGCCCGGCGCACGCCGCGTCCGCCGTCTGAACTACGCCATTCTCGACTCGGCAACTGGACCGCAGGCCTACGACCCGAATCATTACGAGGGCTTCAGCGGCAAGAATGAGAACTACGACTGGAAATTGCTCGGCGAGAAAAATATGCTCGGCGCGATCAACATCGCAAAGGTGCCCGACGTCCGATGCCCGACCGACGGCGGCGCGAGCCACTGCCCTGACAACTGGCAGATGCGGCATTATTTCATCATCGAGGGCCGCCCGCGTCCCGGCCGCTTCGTCTCAATCTACAGTCACGAAATTCTGTACATCGATTCAGAAGCGGACTTTGTGATGTCGAACGACATGTACGATCGCGGCGGCGAGTTGTTCAACAACTACACCTCGTGGATGCACTACGCGGATCGCTCGGAACCCGATGCCAAAATCGCGATCTATCCGTTCAAGCGCGAGTTCCAGTCCGGTTCTTCGACTGTGAACGTGCAAAGCGGCTTCTCCTCCGTATGCTACCATCCGTCGCAGAACGCGCCGACGCACGACTCATGGTTCATCAACATGGGATCGGTTGATCGCGAGTGGTTCACGCCGGAACAGATGGCGCGCGCGGCCGAGGGCGGGCACGCAGAGGCCGGCGACTGATCTTCTGCGCGACTGAGTAATGAAACAGACCGGCGCGGTCACGATGGCCGCGCCGGTTTTCCTTTTTCCTTTTCTTCGATTGTTAGTCATCGCCTTTGAACAAAGTAGCGAGCCCCGCGCAACTTCGCGCTTCACGCTGGGTGCAGGGGTCACCCCCCGCGACGGTGTCGTGCCGCCCGCCGAGCAGGCGATTATTTGCGTTATTTTTCATTACCACTTTTCTTAATAGGAGGTCAGGTTACTCGCGCGAGCATGCCCCGCGCCGCTAGAATCCATCTTCGATGGATAACAGCGGCGCATTCCAGGCATGGGCAACATCGGCCATCGCGAGGCGATGGCCGCGCGCACGCCTCGACCAGGTCGCCGCGCTCCGCGGCGACCTCTCGACGCGTCGGTTCTGGCGCGTCGCTATCGCGACGCGCGGCGAAACCGACGCCCCCGCTAGCGCTATCCTGGTCGATCTCGGCCCTGACGACCTACCGCGCTACGTTCGCGTGCTCAATCTTCTGCCTTCGCCAATCTCTGAGCCGCCATGGATTAACGTGCATCGCTTTCTCGAATCGATTGGGTCGCTTGTCCCCGCGCTGTACGACGCAGACCCCGCGCGCCGCGCGATGCTGGTAGAAGATGTCGGCGAACTCTCGCTGCTCATCGCCGTCCGCCGTCCGGGCGCCGACGCTGCGGATCTCTTTCGGCTGGCCGCGTCCGAACTTATCCGCATCCACGTGGACGGCACCGCCCGAATCGACTCTCGATGTATCGCACGCCAGATTTCCTATACCGGCCAGTTGTTCGAATGGGAGCTGAAGGAATTTGCAGAGGTCGGCCTCGCGGCTGTTTCGCCCGGTGCGGATTATTCTTCGATTGCGCCTGAGCTCACCAGGCTCGCCGCGCGACTCGATCGGTTGCCCCGCGTGCTGTCTCATCGCGACTACCATCGCGAAAACCTGTTCATCCAGGACGGTCCGCGGATTCGCGTTATAGATTTTCAGGATGCGCTCATGGCGCCCGCGGCGCAGGACCTCGCCGTGCTCCTGACGACTCGCGACACCGGTGAAGTAATCACGCCGCAAATCGAGCGCCGCATCCTCGACTTCTATATGGCTGGAATCGCACGCTGCGGCGCCTCAACGCTCGACGCGGCTGAATTCATGACCAGCTATCGCCTTTGCGTTCTACAGCACGCGCTTAAAATGATCGGACGTTTCGAAATGTTCGAGCGCAACGGCAAGACCGGCTATCGTCCCTACATTCCGCACGGGCTCGCGCAGGCGCGCCGGATGCTCGCCGACATGCGCCCCGATTTTCCCAACCTCTCAGCCGCGCTGATGCCATGAGAGCACTGGTACTTGCAGCCGGGATGGGTGAGCGGCTCCGGCCGCTGACCGACGTGACGCCGAAGCCGATGCTCGAGCTCGGCGGCCATCTGCTGATTGAATATCCGCTCGCGATGCTGCGCCGCGCCGGCATCACCGAGGTCGCAATCAATCTTCATCACCTTGCGTCGCTAATTCAGCACGGACTCGGCGACGGCTCGCAGATCGGACTTCGCATCACGTACGCGCCGGAGCCCGTTCTGCTCGGCACCGGCGGACCCCTCAACGGTCTGCGCGATTTTCTCGGCGGCGATACCTTCGTAATCGCCAACAGCGACACGATCCTCGACCTCGATCTTCGCGCGATGCTCGCGTTCCATCGCGAGCACGCAGCACTCGCCTCCATCGCGCTGTTCCATCCCGCGAATCTCGACTATTACAGTCGCCTCGAAATCGATGCCGCGCAGAGGCTCCGCCGGATGCGATTGCTAACGCGCCGCGAACCGCTTCAATACGACGACTATCCCCCGAACCTCGATGAAGGAGTCGCCAGGACACTTTCTGGATTCATGTACTGCGGCGTGATCGTCGCCGAGCCCGCAGTCCTCGACCTGATTCCGCCGAAAACTCCGTGGAGCCTGATGGAAGCACTGTTCGCCCCGATGGTCGCCAACGCGCAACCGATTTTCGGCTACATCCACACCGGATACTTCCGAACGATGGACGATCTCAAAAGCTACGACGCCCTGAAAGCCGAGTTCGCGTCGTCGCCTCCACCAAAGATGATCTAGTAGAAGCGCGATTCGCCGGGCGGACGCGTTTTCCATCGCCGATGAATCCAGTTCCAGTGATCTGGATGCTCACGGATCATCTGTTCGAGCGTGGTGGTGTATTGCTGCGTGTACTCGCGTACGGCCGCCTCGCGATTCCGGGTCTTCTCGGGATAGAACGCCGGCAGGATTTTGATCTTGTGATGAACAGTGTCACCCTCGCGCACCATGAATACCGGCATTACCGGCGCGCCGGTCGCGATCGACAGCCGTGCGATGCCGTCGCTGGTCGACGCCGGCAATCCGAAGAAATCCACGAACACGCCCTTGCGCACGTCCAGGTCGAGCGCGATCGCAATCATCCAGTTCTGCCGCAGCATCCGCATCATCTCGCGCCCGCCCGCCTTGCGCTCGATAATCCGGTTGCCGTAGCGGACCCGCTGGGTCGCGATGGCGGCGTCGATGAGCGGATTGCGCAGCGCGCGATGCACGATGGCGAGCCGGTAGCCGTACACCGATTGCGCAATCTGCATGAGCTCGAAATTTCCGTAATGCCCGGTCAGCACGAACAAGCCGTGGCCGTTGGAGCGGCGCTCGGCCTCGTCCCAATTTTCCTTGCCCTCGTATGTGGCGACCTGCTCGACGTTGGCGCGGCTGAGCTCGGGCAAGTGAGTCCATTCGGCGAGCACGCGGCCCCAACTGCGATACATCTTGCGCAGGATGTTGAGACGCGCCGCCGGGGTCATATCGGGGAAGGCGATCTCGAGATTTTTGAGCGCGATCGGCCGGTTCGGCCGATCGAAATTCATCGCCCACCCTCCCAGCCGCGCGCCTGCGCGCACCGCGCGTTCCAACGGCAGCGCGCGCAGCGCAGCGGTGACGGCGGTAATGCCCGTGTATTCGATGCGCGCTTTAACCGGACCGATTTGCCTTGCCATACCCGCTTCCGAGTTTCATTTAATCGCCAGCTCTCCACCAATGCGAGACGGCGGCCTCATAGCCGCGCAGCCTGGTAGTTTGCCCATAGTGCATTCGCGATCCTCGCCGCGTCCGCGCGAATTCCGTATTTCACGAAATATCCGCAGACGTTTTCAAGATCGCGGCCGAGCAACGACCTCGCACTCGGATTGATCCGGGGATCAACCGCCTGGGGAAAATCGATCGCGACGATTCGATGCTCCCAGTAAAGCAGGTTGTAGGGCGACAAGTCGCCGTGCACGAGATGGTTCGCGAGCCATAGCGTGATGTTGTCGATAATCTGGCGCAGAAATCTTTCCGCTTCCTCGCGCGGCAGCGTGACGCGATTGAGCATCGGCGCCGCTGCCTGTTCGTCGCCGAAATACTCCATCAGGATCGCGCCATTCGATCGCGAGAACACCTCGGGCACGTCGGCGCCTGCCCCGTGGAGCATCCGCATCGCCTGATATTCCGAGTTGATCCACGATCCATACTGAACGTCGCGCCCATGACGGGTTTTATTCGCCAACGCGCGCCTGGTGCGGCTTTTCATCGCGGCGTCGCGGCCTTTCTGGTAGAGCGCATCGTTGTGAAAATTGCGCCGCTCCAGTGGACGGTAGACTTTCGCCGCAACCAGTCCGCCCCCCGTCGCGTCCGCGCCGCGGCAGCAATAGACAGTCGCCTCTTTCCCGCTCCGGACTACGTATAGAACGTCAGTTATGGATCCATCGCCGATAAACGCGTCGAGCAGCCCTTCGTCGATCTCTAAAGCAGTGGTCATCTCTCGCCTCAATAATTAGCAGTTGCGTTCGCGCACCTCTTGCTGTTTTCCGTTGCATATCTCTCCTCATGGCTTCGTCCTCCATTTGCGATTTTCGAAAGGTGAAACATCGAATCGTCGAATCGCGCACGCGCCAGCCTCGCGCGCATCGGATAACGGGGCACAAAAAAGCCACGGGAGCTTTGGCCTCCGTGGCTGCTATGTCGATGAAAATCCGGCTGGCTTACCGGCGACTGATGCTCAACGGAGGCGCGCTCGTGCGCAATTCGGCAAGATCTGTAAGGTGGTGATTCATTGCGTGTGCACCTCCCCGTCAGGGAGTTGATGACATATATCCGCGCGTTCGCGCCGCAAGTCAACCGGGTCCGAACCTGGGTCTCGGCGGCTTCGCCTCATCGGGATTTGAAATTTTTGCCGATGAGGCAGGCCGTATTTCGTACAGGGATTTACCGAATCGCTTTGCACAGCCCTTTGATTTCCAAGTCTTTTGACGCGATCCGAGTCTGGCACCGATGATGCTTGCTAGGAGCAGGAGGTGACTAGGCATGAACTTCAAGGCAAAGCTGGTTACGAGTTTGTTAGGCGCCGCGATGCTCGCGTTGCCAATGACCGCGCCGTCGTTTGCGCAATCGTTTTACAGCACAAACTCGGACTCGGGTTCCATCCAGAAGGTTGATTGGTGGTGGGATCATTATCGAGGCGACCGCGACGCATACGCCAATCATGGTTGGCATAAAGGATACTACCAGTATGGTGGCAAGCGGTATGCTTGCGACCGCGCACGCGGTCTCCAGACTCAGGTGTGGCAAGATCGGAATTCCGGGCATCCTGCCGCGGCTAACGATGTAGAACAGGAAGCGGCTGCCGCACGAGCTCGCTGCTACAACCAATAGCTTCTCGTATGATGGTTGAGCGCCTCGCCTAAAGTGCGAGGCGTTCACCTTTCTCAACGCTTGATTCGAACTTAGCAGGATCTTCGCCGTTCTGCGCTTACGAAGCGCAGCTCTATCCGTTTGTTCAACGCATTGGCGATGCGCCGCAACATCGCGAGTGAATAACCTCTCCTTGTCCGAGGAGAGGTCGCCGCGCGCCGTAGGAGCGTGGCGGGAGGGTACAACGCAACACAGCACCGCTGAGCGATGCTGTCTCGCTAATGCCCAACACTGTGGTCGCTGTCCGCGTTGCACCTTTCCCTAACCCTCTCCTCAGACAGGAGAGGGCACTGTGGAAAATTGCGAAACAGGAACCAGCGGCGCTAGCTCTTCCCGCTGGTCAATTCGCTTCTATCGTGCGCGGTGCCTGAGGAGCCGGCTGCGGCTGCAGTGAGGTTTCTCGCGGGTGGGCGGCTTGCGGGCCGCTCGCCTTCGATTGGTACGATTCGATCGGAGTGCCGTCGATGCTGCTTTGCTTCCATACTTCGGGCAGAAATTCGCGGTAGCGAATCGCGCCGTCGCCGATCATTGCGAAGACCGAGGGACCGCGCCGGTCGATCTTCCGCGCGGTCGTGCCTGGCAGGACCTTGTCGAGGATTCCCGAATAGAGTTGCGCGAAGTTGTCGGCGTCGCCCGCGGTGCGGAAGGTGAGCATCCAGAGCACGGTCATCGACTTCCCCTTTTGCAGCGCGACGATTCGATCGCCCGCCCACTTGGTCGACGCCTCGATGTACGGCGTATCCTCGCCCATCGTGCGCTCGAGCATGATCTTGAGCATCAACTCGCCGAGCGTATCCTCGTCGGTCTTTTTCCAATCGTGCAAGACCTTCTCGTAGCCGGTCAGCTTGACTGTCAGTGCCGGGGTTGGATGGTCGAAGTAGAGCTCGGGATGCATGATCTGCTGGGTCGATAGCGGCGGTCCGCTGAACAAAGCATTGACGGCGTTCCATTTTTTGCGATGGTAAGCTTCGGCTACGAAACGGGCGCCCTCGGTGTATTGAAAAATGAAAGGGTAGGTCATCGCGCGCGGCTTGCCTTCCATGCGTCCCATGAAGACCGGCACGATGTCCTGCAGATGCGAGTCGAAGTAGTCTATCGTCTCGTCGTCGACGCGACCCGTCACTACCGAAAATCCTGACAGGGTCGCGTCACCTTCGACGATTGCCTTGTAGGCGAGTTCGCGATCGCTGTTGCCCTTGTATTTCTTTTGCGCCGCCCCGATGTCGAAGTACTGGTCCTGGAGCGCATGGGTCAGCTCGTGCCCCAGCGTCCCCGCGGTGTCGATCTTTCTAATCTCGGTGACCGCATTTCGATATCGCTCCGGCAGCTCGATCGTCAGAGGCCGATCGATGATGACGATGTCCTTGTGATGGTCGTCGTAGAAGCCGGCCAGCTCGAGCGTCATATCGGCGAGGTCTTTGCGCTCGATTTTCAGGTCAGGCGGATAGAGGCCGATCATCTTGTTCTCCTCGACCCCGTTGTCGATTTCCTCCTGGCTTATTTGTTTCGCGAACTCGGCTCTAAAGCGGGCTTCCGTTTCCGCGACGCTGAGATATGTCACCGGCACGTCGGTCTTGAACCTGAGCCCGCGAATTTTCTGCACGCGAGCTTTCACCACCGCTGCCTCGTCGCTGCTCAACATATCGTCCTGCGAGTGGGCGAGGTTGCAGAGCAGTGCGGCGACCACGCATGCGGATGCGACTATGGCGACGAACCTTGCTGATCGGATTCCCCTCAAAATGCTCCCCCTTGCCGTGCGGTCATCCTGATTAGCTGGGATTTCCGAAAGGGGCAATCAGGAGTTTGAGAAAACAGGAATTCACAAGTTGTCTATTCGTCCCAGCCGAAGTGATGCGAGACCGAAATCGTGCCGTAGCCGTGGTTGTTGCCGTAGCCGGCCTGAAGATCGAGGCTGACCTGCCATGGTCGGAAGAACAGGCCGAGGTCGGGGCCGAACTCCTTCATCAGATGCGGCTCCGGACCGCCGCCCCACAATTGTCCGCCCGCGCCAAGCAACCAGGTCAGTTTCCGCCACGACGACATCACCACGCGCACGTCGATCATGCCGCTGCTTTGCCCATTGTTGTAAAAGTGATCGCCGATGAATGACAGGTTGATCGGATGCCGGCTGTGAAGCAGTATCCAGCTCGAAAAGTCTCCCTCGATTCGCGCGCCGTTGCTGTCGCCGACGTCGCGGCCGCCCAGGATCGTCAGCGAGGTGCCTTGAAACGGCAGCAGATCGATCCCGCCCATGAAGACTCCAAAGTTGCGCGGACGAGTTCCCGGATGGACAGTGAGCGGGTTGTCCCAGCCGGCGCCCTGATAGATTTGATATCCAGAGACGCGCCCGACCACGCCGATATAAGGATTCAACGTCTGCTCAAGCTGAAAGCCCTCGTGGGTGGCCGCGTACCTGCTCTCGTTGCCGATTCCGCTCGCGAAGAACGTCAGACTTAGATGCTGAGGATTAGCGGGCGTGAAGAAATCAGAATAAGGAACGGCGCGCGCCGTCGTAGCTCGCGTCGCGATGAGCGCCGACAGGATCGCGACCACAGCCCCGGCATGCGCGCGTGATTTCATATTAGTGGTAGCCGGGCGCGCCCATCTCTTCCATCCCGAGAGGCGCGGGCGAAGTCGCCGGCGATTCGCATGCGACCGTCGTCTCGTATCCCTCAGTTACCTGGACTGCCTGCGTTGGATTCGCAATGTTGGCGACGGCGACCACGCCGTGGAAGACACCGACTGTCGTATAACGCATGCAGCTTCGGTCTTCCGGGCACGGCCGGTCCGCGATGTATGCTGTCTCGAATTCGGTGCCGCGCACCGCCGCAGTCGCGTTGGGAGTATTCACCTGGAAATCCGGTACGCCTCCAAGCCCAACATAGACAATCGCGCGAAGATGACCGGCCCACAGCTTTATCGACGCTCTTATACGAGTCGTCGCAGCAATCGAGTATTCATCGATCGTGTAGGAACTGGACTCCGACAGAACGAGGTTGCTGCCGTCGCGAAATGTCACCGTCAGCTTCGACTTCGCTGTCGTGCGCAATCTGTCGCCGACCTTGATTGGCATCGCGGGGGCCGCCTCGACCGCGATCCCGCCTCGCTCGAGCTTTGCCGACCCCGTTACGTCCGTCACCTGGCCAACGGTGTCTTGCGCGAAGGCCGCCGCGCAATGAGAGGTTAGAATGAGACTGAACAGCGCGACGACGACGAGCCGAAGCGGGTGATGTCGAAATTGTCGGAGGCTGAGCGTCATTGTAGTAACAGGACGATCGCACGCGTCCAAGATCAATTGAGGAGGCTCCTAATGCAATACATCCTGATGCTCTATGTGAACGAGGCCGGTTGGCCGAAATTAACCAAGGCGGAGCAGGAACAGGGGATTGCGGCCTACGTCGCCTACACCGAGGCTCTGAACAAGGCGGGAGTTTTCCGCGGCTCGGGCCGCCTGCAGCCGAGTGCGAATGCGACTACAGTGCGCATCGCCAATGGCAAGCCGCAGGTGCTCGATGGTCCGTATGCGGAATCGAAGGAGCAGTTCGGCGGCTACTATGTCATCGACGTGCCCGATCTCGATGCCGCGCTCTGGTGGGCCGCCCGATGCCCGGCCGCAAATCACGGCGTCATCGAAGTGCGCCCACTCTGGGCTTGAAAGTTCAATGCTCATTTCCCTCTTCCCCTCTCCTGAAGGGAGAGGGGCTAGGGGTGAGGTTCTCGCGATTCAAGATTCTGCCTCAGCCGTGAACGCATGAGAAAAAGGAGTCCCAGTAATGATCTCGATATATGGTTTTGCGACTAAGACATTCGTGCCGATGCTGCAATCTCTGTCCAACATCCTGGACAAGGGCGCGGAGCATGCACGCGCGAACAAGTCCGATTCAGCCGCGCTGGTGAATGCACGGCTGGCTCCCGACATGTACACGCTCGCGCAGCAGGTGCAGCTCGCCTGCGATCAAGCGAAGAATGCGACGGCGCACCTGACGGGCAAGGACGCGCCGCAGTTCGAGGATAACGAGCAGACGCTCGAGGAGCTCAAGGCGCGCATCGCCAAAACGATCGCCTATGTGGAGAGCGTTCGCGCGGGATCGTTCGAGGGCGCCGAGGATCGCAAGATCACGATTCCGATCCCCGAAAACAATATGGAGTTCGAGATGAACGGGCTTCAGTTCCTGAGAGATTGGGCGTTGCCGCATTTCTACTTCCACGTGGTCACCGCGTACGACATCCTGCGCCAGAACGGCGTCGACATCGGCAAACGCGATTACATGAGCCACGTGGCCGCCTACATCCGCCCGCGTAGCAATCCGGCGTGAGTGTATGAGCGAGCGTCGAGGCGATGCGGATGCGCGCGGCACTGCGGACGTGGTCGCCCGTCGCAGTTACGGAAAGCTCGTCGCCTTTCTCGCCGCACGCACGCGCGACGTCGCCGCAGCCGAAGATGCGCTGTCGGAGGCATTTGCCGCGGCGCTGGCTGATTGGCCGGTGAACGGCTGTCCGTCGAATCCGGAAGCGTGGTTGCTGACCGTTGCCCGCCGAAAGGCGATCGATGCCGCCCGGCGACAAGCGCATCGCCGCGACGCGGCCCCGCATTTAATCCTCATGGCCGAAGAGCTGGAAGCTGCTGCGTCCGATTCGGAGATTCCCGATCACCGGCTGGCCCTGATGTTCGCCTGCGCGCATCCGGCGATCGACGCCGGCATCCGCGCGCCGTTGATCCTCCAGGTCGTGCTGGGATTCGACGCGGCGACGATTGCCTCGGCGTTCCTCCTGTCACCGGCATCGATGAGCCAGCGCCTGGTGCGCGCGAAGAACAAGATCCGCGAGGCGCGCATCCCGTTTCGCATCCCGGACCGAGCCGAACTTCGCGACCGTCTCGACACCGTGCTCGACGCGATCTACGCGGCTTTCTCGGAAGGATGGATCGATCCCGCCGGGACGGATATCGCGCGGCGCGATCTCGCCGATGAAGCGATCTTCCTGGGCCGGCTCGTCGCTGAGTTACTGCCGGTGGAGCCCGAGGCGTTGGGGCTGCTGGCCCTCATGCTTCATGCGGAAGCGCGCCGCCGCGCCCGTCGCGATGCGCACGGCGACTACGTGCCGCTGGCGGATCAGGATCCCGCGCTGTGGAACTCCCAGATGATCGACGAAGCCGAGGCGTTCCTCTTGCGCGCCAACGATCTCGGATCAATCGGCCGCTACCAGCTCGAAGGCGCGCTGCAGTCAGCGCACGTCTATCGCCGTCGCACTGGTCACGCCAACTGGGCGTCGGTGGTGCAGCTATACGATGCGTTGCTGGCGCTGTCCGGCTCACCGGTGGTCGCGATCAATCGCGCACTGGCGATCGCGGAGACGCATGGCCCTGTCGCCGCTCTTCACGCGATGGAAGCGATAGCCGGCGATCCGCGCCTCACCGAATACCAACCCTACTGGGCCGCTCGCGCCGAGCTGCTCGCGAAAACTGGCGCTCATGCAGAAGCGCGCCATGCGTACGAGATCGCAATCGGTCTCGAGCGCGACCCCGCCGTCCGCAATTTCCTGCTGATGCGTCAGTCAAGCCTGGCGCGCTGAAAACCCACGCTTGCGACACAACGCACAGACTTCAGGCGCAATGTTACCACTGCTCAGTATAGTCTCATGATACACTACCGAGTGCTGGGCACTGGTTCAGTTTGCCAGAGAGAACTGATTCAAGGATAAGATCCCATCTATGCCGCTAAACGGGATCTTCCTTCGTTCGGTCGAGGGATTGCCGATTTCGCTTCGTACGTCTTACGGATTGCGGAACGCCGATATTAAATATGTGGGCGAGCTGGTGCAGTGCACTGAAGAGGAACTGCTGGAGATTAAGAACTTTGGTCGTAAGTCGGTGAACGAGGTCAAAACGATCCTCGCGGACCTGGGATTGTCTCTTGGGATGAGGCTCGACAATTAGCGCCACGCTCGCCGTCAAACTGAACCACTGCTGCTCGTGACGGTCAACGTTCCGCCGTAATCCCCCGTGTTGCCGACTTGCAGATTCGCACCGATTCCGGCGACGTGCGTCAGGTTGATCCATCGGGCTCGGTCCCGATGGCCGCCCTGATGATGGCGACCACAACTTCGGCCGACTCAATGGCCGGCATGAACATGTCCGACATGAACATGCACGCAGGCGCGAGCGCGCCGCCAGCCATTTCGCCGGAGCTCTCGATGCCCTATGGTTTCCCCAAGCCCGGGCACTACCGGATTTTCTAAGTTCAAACGCGCCGACAAAATCGAGACCGCACATTTCGACGCGGTCGTGAACTGAGCCGCATGGAAAAACAAACGAACCCCGAGGTTGTAATCGTCGGCGCCGGAATCGGCGGCAGCGCGCTGGCGACCGTGCTCGCTCGAGCGGGCATCGCGGTGACTCTCCTCGAGAAGTCGCTGGTCCATGTCGATCACGTTCGCGGAGAATGGCTCGCGCCGTGGGGCGTCGCGGAAACTCAGCGCCTCGGCTTGTACGAGACATTGCTCGCAGCGGGCGGGCATCACCTCGCGCGCCACATCGCGTACGGCGACGACACCGATCCCGCCACCGCGGAATCGCAATTGCTCGATATGACCGCCTTCGCAAACGCCGGCTTCAGGCCGCCGCTATGCATGCGGCATCCTGATATGTGCGACTTGCTCAACGGCGAGGCGATCAAAGCGGGCGCAGAGCTGCTTCGCGGAGTGACCGATCTGCAGGTAACCGCGGGATTTGCGCCGGAAGTGCGATTCAGGCACGACCGCGTCGACCGCAAGTTCAATCCGCGCATCGTCATTGCGACCGACGGCCGCAATTCAGTCGTTCGCTCGCAAGTGGGAATCGATCAGCATCGCGATCCGACGCATCACCTGATGGCCGGGATGCTGGTCGACAACACCGTCGGCTGGCCGGCGGATTTGCAAATTTTCGGCACCGAGGCGCGCGTCAATTTTCTCGCGTTCCCGCAATCGGCCGAGCGCGTGCGCCTGTATATCTGCTACGGAATCGACGAAAGGCGCCGCTTCGCCGGTCCTGACAACCAGACGCGCTTCCTCGACGCGTTCCGCCTCGCGAGCGTTCCCGGCAGTGAGTACCTCGCCAACGGCACTCCATCGGGGCCCTGCAATTCCTATGGCAACGAGGACACCTGGACCGACGTGCCATATGCCCCCGGCGTCGTGCTGATAGGGGACGCCGCGGGCCACAACGATCCGATCATCGGGCAGGGATTGTCGATTGCCTATCGCGACGTGCGCATCGTGCGCGACCTGATGCTGGAAAACCGCGACTGGACGCCTGACCACTTTCGACCCTATGCGGAGGAGCGGCGGGAGCGGATGCGCCGGCTCAGGCTCACGGCCTCGACGTTCTCGATATTGAGTGTGGAATTCGGCGACCGCGCCCGCGCGCGCCGGGTGAGAGTCCGCGAAGAACGGCTGCGCGGTATCTTCCCCGACCTCGGTCCTGCTGCCTTTGTAGGACCCGAAGTCCTGCCGGCCGAAATGTTTGACGAGACCATCCTCGATCGGCTACGTGCGATGTGAGGTTGTTGCAATGATCAAACTCGTCTACGTAGTCCGAAAGCGCGCTGACATCTCCGAAAAAGATTTCCACGAGTACTGGCTGAAGACGCACGGACCGCTGGTGCGCGGCTTCGCGAAATCGATGCGCGCGAAGAAATACGTGCAGAGCCACACCGTCCACGAAGATGCAGGCAAGGGAATCCGCGACACCCGCCCCAAGATGAAGGAGACCTACGACGGCATCACTGAAGTATGGTGGGACTCGCTCGAGGATTTCAGTTCCGGCGGCGCTGCCGAGGAACGCGCCGAGGCAGCCCGCGCGCTGCTCGCAGACGAAGCGAAATTCATCGACTTCGAGCACTCATCAATCTTTCTGACCGAAGAGCACGAAATCTTCGACTACACCAAGTAGTCCCTCTTAATCTTGTTCCCCTTCCCGCTCGGGAAGGGGATAGCTGATGATGCGCTACGCGCACCCGGATGGATGAAAGCCGAACGATACATCTGTTAGGCACGCCACTTAGCCATCGACCCTGAGAGCAAAGTAGCGCGCCGCGCGCAACTTTGCGCTTCACACTGGGTGCAGGGGTCACCCCTGCCGCCCGCCGCGCAGGCGATTATTTGCGCTATTTTTTATTCCCGAACCGCCGCTTCAGCCAATCGACAATCTTCTCATTCACCGCATCCGGAAACTCCTGCTGCACCCAATGCCCTGCGCGTTCGATATTGTGCATCTCCAGATCCGAGCATAGCGCCGGCATCCCGGCGGCCATCCGCGGCGGAAGCGCGCCGTCCCATTCGGCAGTGATCATCAGGCACGGTAGCGTCAGCTTGGCGACCCCAATCTCCGGATGCTCGCGCGAATTGCGATCGATATTGCGATACCAGTTGATCCCGCCGCGAAACCCGCTCTTCTCGTATGCGTGCACGTAGGTGTCGAGTTCTTCGCGGGTAACTATCGGCGCAGTTTCCGGCTTAAGATCCTCGATACGCCGGAACGGATTCATATCCAGCTCGCCGCTCGCCATCCTGCGCTTGGCGGATTCCTCCGGTGAGAGCGGCGCGCGCATCAGGCGATCGAAGATCAGCCGCGCCTGCCGATCCATCACGCTTTCCGCCCGCCCGGGTTCCTGGAACCACAGGATATACATGCGTTCGTCCTTGCCGTTGACCATTGTGCGCACGACCGAGGTCGGCGGGATTGCCATGTACGGCGTGCATACTCCGACGACGCCCGCCGTCCGCTCCGGATGTAGCACCGGCATCGCCCACGCGACGAAGCCGCCCCAGTCGTGACCGACGAAAATCGCGCGCTCGATTTTCAGCGCGTCGAGCAGCCCGGCCATGTCTCCCGTCAGCTCGGTAAGGCCGTAGTCAGTGACCGCGGGCGGCGCACTCGAGTCCGCGTATCCCCGCTGATCGGGAGCGATCGCGCGAAAGCCCGCAGCTGCGACGACGGGCAACTGATGCCGCCACGAGTAGGCCAGCTCGGGAAATCCATGGCAGAAGACGACGGCAGGCCCCTCGCCAGTCTCGTGAACCGTTAGACTGATAGAAGGCTGATTACCTCTTGCTGCAATCTTTACCGCACGCCCCTCCGGCCATGTAAAAGTCGCCATTTATTTCACCGTCCGGATTCGACCGTAACTTTTACGCTCTTTCATACTCGTCCCTCGATTAGCCAGTCTTTGCGCGCCGTTTTAGCTGGCACTGATGATGCTCAGTACTATGCTCATGAAAGTGAGCAAGACATTTACTACCATAATCGGTGCGGTGACGTTGACTGCGTCTTTGGCAGGATGCTACGGACAGCCGCTCTCGACCCGCGAGAAAGGAACTCTCGTCGGCACGGGTGTAGGTGCTGCCGGCGGAGCCGTAGTCGGAGCCGCAGTGGGTGCTCCTCTCGCCGGCGCAGCAATCGGCGGCGTTGCCGGCGGAGCAACCGGTTTCGCGGTCGGCAACCACATCCAGAACGAGCGCAATAGCGATTGATCTGATCGACGCCTGAAGATTCTCGTTTACGGCGCGTGTCGCTTCGCAGTCATCACGGACTGACGGCCGCCCGCCTTCTCCGCCGGTGAATCGCTTGATTCCCGCCGCCGCGTCGCCGCGCGGTCAATCGCAGGATGGGCGCGGTATTTGAGCGCGATCACGAGCTTCCCCTCTCCGGGAGAGGGAAGAGGCCGTCCTTAAGCTGGGACAGAAGACTATGACTAAAGATTCGCGACAACCTCGCGCGTGAATTCCGAGGTCTTTGCGGTGCCGCCCTGGTCGGGCGTCAGCACGCGGCCGTCGGCGTACACCTTGCGCACTGCCGCGTCGAGGCGCGCCGCGTCGGCGCTGAAGCCGAGGTAGTCGAGCATCAATGCGGCCGAGAGCATCGTCGCCGACGGATTGATGATTCCCATCCCCATGATATCGGGCGCGGTGCCGTGCACTGATTCGAAGTAGGCGTAGTCCGCGCCGTAGCATCCGCTCGGCGCAAGACCGAGCCCTCCAATAATCCCGGCGGCGGCATCGGACAGGATATCGCCGTAGAGATTCGGCGCGACCACCACGTCGAGATCGCGCGGCGATTGCACCAGCCGGCGCGCGAAGTCGTCCACGATAAACTGTTCATACTTTATTTCAGGATACCCGGCCGCAGTCTCCTCGACGATTTTCCTGAACAAGCCGTCCGACTCGCGCAGCATGTTGTACTTCGAGGTGCACGTGAGCTTGCCTTTTCCGCCGGCGCGTTTGCGCTTGACGGCCAGTTGGCACGCGAACTCGGCGATGCGGCGCGTCGCGCGCTCGGTGATCACTTTGATCGCATAGATGCCGCGTTCCGACGTATCGAGCGGCGCGCGCAGGATTTTGCTCATCAGCTTGAGCGGAGCGAGCGCCTCGAGCGGACCCTCGAGCCCGAGATACAGGTCCTCCAGATTTTCGCGCACAATCACGAAGTCGATTCCTTCGGGCTTTGCGAGCGGGCTCAGGAAACCCTTCGAGTAGCGCACCGGCCGAACGTTCGCGAACGTCTGCTTGCCCCATCGAAGATACGTGATTGCGGTGGTCTTGCCCGAGGTCGAGCCGAACAGCGTGGTGTCTGACCCATCGATTGCCTTGCGCGCAGCCGCGTCGGTCTCGCCCCGCACCCATTTCTCGCCGGGCGGAAACTCGACGTAGTCAATCGGAAGTTTCAGGGCGCGCAGCGCGTCCATCGTCGCGCCCATCGCTTCCGGCGCCGCGTCGTCGCCCGGCAGCACTACGACTTTTTTGTTTTTATCAGCCATGTCTATTTCTCAACCGCCTCGCTGAGCGCCATCATACACACGCCGGTCGCAAACGGCGCCGTCCCGATTTCAATCGAATTGTAAAAAGCAAAATCTCCCGGCGGCGTCTGCTGCGACACATCATTGAAGGCGCCGCGCGCGTCTATCTTCGAGCATATCGCGCCGACCGCGCGCGAGTACGCGTCGCGTGCGCGAGCCGCGTCGAGACCTGGCAGTCGTTTTCGAAGCGCGCGGCCAAGCGCGAGTGCGAATCCGGCAGCCGACGACGACTCGAGATACGAATCGTCGCGATCGATCACCGTATGCCACAAGCCGGACTCGTCTTGCATCGAAATGATCCGGTTGAGCTGAAGCGCCAGCGCTGTATTTATTCTTTCAACCTTCGCAGCGAGCGGGTGAGACCGGTCCGCGGCCTCGATTTCCGCTGTCACTTGCGGGGCCGCGATTGAAAACCAGCTGTTGCCGCGCGCCCACAAGCATGGCGAATGCGCTTTGTGCTCCAGGTAGGCGACGTGCCAGAAAAGTCCGCTGTTAGAATCGATCAGATGATCGCGGTGAACGATCATCTGATCCGCCGCACGCTCGATCATCGCAGCGTCGCCGGAGATTCGCCCGAGCAACGCGAGCGCCGGAGCGGTGAAGTAACAGACGTCGATCCAGACTTCCAGCGCCGGCGGATGCGGAATGAAAGCACCGTCGGGAGTCCGCGCGGCCGAATTTTCCATGAAGCCGACGATCGCGCGCGCAAACTCCAGGTAACGCGGATCGTGCGTCTGCAAGTACAGGTCGAGCGCCGGCAGAGCTTCGGCCGCCCAGAACCAGAACCACACGTTGGTGCGCGGACCGGCAGCGAGCTTGGGCTCGAACCATCGCTGCGCAGCCTCGACCGGCTCGCCGGATTTCAGCACTCGCGCAGCGTAGACGAGTCCGTCGCACAGGATCGCGTCGCCCCAATGCGGCTGCTTGACCAGTAGCTCGCGACTGGCATTGGCCGTCAGCCGCTCGAGCGCATCTCTGATTACGGCGGAGTCCATCAGTCGGGATTGCCTAGCCGCCGTAGTTCCATCCGGTTTCTTTCATCGTGAGTGCCTCGGCGTCGCGCTTGACGTGCGCGTCGGTGACTTTGCCGACGACGACGCTGTGATCGCCGAGCTCGTAAAAGCCGACCACCTCGCATTCGACCGACGCCGGCGCATCGCTGATGATCGGCGCGCCGTTGGCGCCGTTCTCGAACGCGAAGTCACCGAACTTGCCGTCCTTGGGTTCGACATGGCGAAAGAACGCGCCCGCGATCGCTTTCTGTCCCGCCCCGAGCATCGAGAGCGCAAACTTTTTCGAATCTTTCACCATGGCATGCGAGCCCGAATCTTTCTTGATCCCAACCGCGACCAGCGGCGGGTTGAAGCTCGCTTGCGTAACCCAGTTGACAGTCGCCGCGGTGGCCGTGCCGCCGTGAGCGGCGCCGAGCACGAACAATCCGTACGGGATCATCAACAGCGACTGTTTTTTTGCTTTTTCATCCATGATTCGAGTCTCCTTTTCCAGGTTGTGGTGCGATTTCCCGCGTGCGCGGTTAATTAGAGGTTGATGCCTCCCGATATCTTACAAAAGCGCGCGCCAAAAATAACATCTCCACAGCGCGCGCCGCGGGGACTATACTTTCGAAGACTGCACCGATGGCATTAATCAAGTCAAAGACTCCGAAGATCAAAGCGCTGCACGAAGTGGGGCGCTACGCCGTCGGCGTGCAATGGGTCGACGGACACGACAGCATTTTTCCGCTGGAAAATCTGCGCCGCGGATGTTTGTGCGACGCGTGCAAGGGCAACCTGGACGCCGACGTGCCGCCCGCGTCGCTGCGGATGCGCCAGCTTTCGCGGCTGGGCGAGGCGGCGGTGTTCATCGGATGGGTCGACGGGCACGAGACTATCTACACGATGCCGCAGCTGAGGAGTCTCTGCCGATGCGCCTACTGTGTGGCGGAGCCCGAGCGCCCAATCACCGGCGGCTAAAGCCCGGCTCGCAATCGGGGGAGGATTCATCGATGGTTGGCAAGGCGGTCGCGGGATTTGCGGCGGCGCTGACGATTGGCATCACGGCCTCGATCGCTGGCGCCATTGGACCAATGAGTCCGGGCGGAGGCGGGATGCGCTTGAGCATGGGCTCGATGAACATGGGCACGGGCACAATGAGGAGGAACACAATCGTTGAGCCTTTCAGGCGGGACCCCGAATCTGCAGATGGCGCCCGGGGCACGACGAACGGCCTGCAGTCTTTCCCATTCCCGACTAACGATCCGAATCACTACCACGAGATCAAAATTGTCGGACGCCTCGCCAGGGACGAGTCGGGGTTTAGTATCGATCGGCAAATCGTCCGGATGCGCGTCGATGGGCGCGAAATCCCGATGTCCATCGACGGCGATGCGATGAGCGACAGCTTGCAGCTCGATCAAGGCGACGAACTTGGACAGGAGCTGTATCGGCTGATTCTCGGCAAGCAGTTGGAAGTGGTTGGGGATCAGAAACTGCGCACTCAGATTGCCAACGCGGCCGCAGAGAGCTCGTCGAAGCCGGTCGTGGTCGATGGCTTCGTATACGATCGCGTGACCCCGTACCTGGTGCTGGTATCAGTCGACCCCGCTCCGTAAGCGGCCGCGTCGCACAAGGTACGTTGGCCGGTGGGGAGAGAGCGTCGGGCAGCCTTGACGCGCGAGTCTAAACATTGTAGAAACAGACATGTGCTGCTGCGCAATCGCAGTGGTGATGAACCGGTAACGAAAAGCACGAGTCCATGCAGACCATTTCAAAATGGGGCAACAGCCTCGCGGTGCGCATACCTGCCGCGTTTGCGGAGACAGTAGGGCTTGAGGAAGGGACTGTGGTCGAAGTAAAGGTTCGGGCGGGTCGGTTGATAATAGTTCCGACTGGCACTCGCCGTTATGAGCTGCGCGAGCTGATTAGTCAGATCACACCGGAGAACAGCCACGAATTGATTGATTGGGGCGAGCCGGCCGGTAAGGAAAACTGGTAGTCAGCCACGGCGCGATACGTTCCAGAACGCGGCGATTTCGTCGATCTAGATTTCGATCCTGTACTGGGACACGAGCAGGCGGGAACACGTCCGGCGTTGGTTCTTACCGAACTCGCCTTCAACGCCAGAACCGATTTGGCTGTTGTGTGCCCGATCACCAGCAAGATAAAAGGCTATCCTTTTGAAGTTGTGTTCCCGACCGGACAGACTGTCTACGGCGCCGTGCTGGTCCATCAAATGAAGACAGTCGATTGGAAAAGCCGAGCCGCAAAGCGGCTGGGGAAATGTCCGAAAAACGCTCTGGTCGAAGTAGAAGCTAAGCTTCGCGCGCTACTCGGGCTCTGACAGACGCCCAGTCTATCGCATCTTCTCAATGCATCGAGCTGGACGCCGGCTGCGCTCGGGTCGAGCGCTTGCTGATACTGCCGCGGCCGGATGGGCCGCCGTTTAATGCGTCGAGATTTGCCTGCGCGACTCTCAGGTTTGGATTGAGCCGCAGCGCCTTCTCCCACGCTTCTTCAGCTTCGCCGAAACGCTGTAAATCGTTCAACGCCATGCCCTTGGCGTTGTAGAGCCGCGCGTTCGAAGGATCCTTGACGAGACCCGCATTAGCAGCGAGCAACGCATCCTCGGCGTCGCCGACGCGCAGGTAAACGTCGGCCAACTCGATGAAGTTGCTGCCCGACGGATTCAAATCGGTGGCCGTGCGGTACATATCGATCGCCGTGGCGCCGTCACGCAGTACGCCGTAGCAGAAGCCGAGGTCGACGTAAGCCGAGTCGTTGCGCGGGTCGATTTTGATCGCGAGACGCAGCTTGTCCATCGCCTGGTGAATCAGCTTCGTGTCGGCCGGATCGGACTGACCAGCCTTGACCACCAGCTTTTCCGCTTCGGCGACCACCGCGTCGGATTCCACGCGATTGGTTTCGGCAGCGCGGCTCGACGATACGATCGCAACGACACCGCACGCCGAAATCGCGATCGCCAGCATCAAGCCCGGATTCAATCGCCAGTTCCCGCCCCTTCGACAAATCATGTTCGCGCCCTTGTTCATCACGGTACCAATGTGAATATGTGCGATCCGATCACAACTACCACGCAGCAAGTTAGCGCACTTTTTCCGAGTTCGCGACACGCTCTGTCAGACCCGTCAGAGTGGGGTCAGTCTGAACAAACCCGGCCACCAGCCAGGTTCAATTGCGCTGGATCGTTATGACTCGATGCGAAAATCTTCGCGTCAGTCGGCGAATGATTATCCCACCGCAGACGGATCGTAGAAAAATATGACATAAAGTTGAGGAGGGGAACGCAAACCGCTATTTCAGCTTTTCGGGAGGAGCTTAAGATGACACGTTTCGACAGTACGGCGATGAAGGTGGGGCGAGCTGCTCGACTCGTGCTGATGGCTTCCGCTCTATCTGTGGCAGCTGCGTCCTACGGCCACGCGGCCTGCACCGCCGCTACGACACACACTCTGTCGCCGACTGCTTGCGGAATCGTGATCTCGGCCGCCGGCTGTTACAACATGACAACCAGCCTCGTTGCGAGCAGTGACAGTGGCGACTGTATTCTGATCAACGCGCGGAGCGTTTATCTGAATCTAACCGATATCTCGATAGACGGGACCGGCTCTCCCAGTAGCGGAAATGGAATCCACGTAGCGCACTCCGCTGCCGGAGCGACGATCGTGGGCGGTCACGTTAGCGGTTTCAATATTGGAATTCTCGCAGACGCGCGGGTGCTGATCGAAGCGCCTGATGTGGAAAGCAACAATAGCGATGGGATCCAGCTTAACGGCGCGGCGTCGAGCAGAATCGTAGCTGGCACCAGTAGTTCCAATGGTGGAAACGGCCTGACGATCACCGGCTCGAAAACCTTCTCGGTCTTCAGTTTCGATTCGAGTAACAATCGTGGGTCCGGGATCGTGGTGGACTCGTCCAGCGCCGGCGACATCACAGATTCAACCGCCAACTCCAACAAGTTGTCCGGAATAACGCTGAACAAGTCGAGCTCCACAACCATTCCAGGTCTGAATGCGAACAACAACGGCACCTACGGGGTCGAAGTTGCCAGCTCGAAGAGCAACAGGATTTTCGGGACTGCCATCAACTTGAACGGCATCTACGGCATTTATCTGAAGGAATCCTCGGACAACGTTCTCGGATCGCCAAATGGTGAAGTGCATTGCAACGGCATAATCGACGTGTACCTGGGATGTTCAGACACGGCCGGTCCGAGCGGAACCGCTTGTGCGACTCCGAGCTCGGGGAACGAAATCGACGGTGTGATCGTTTTCGGTACCGGGGTAAATCCGTACGGCATAGTTATCGATCTGGGCAATACCGCCAACAAGGTTCTCGCAAGTAACGGGTCGACCGACACGATAGACGATATGTACGACGCGAACGAGGCTGGGCAGAACACCTGGTTCGGCAATACCTTCACAACCGCCAATCAAACCTACATCCACTAGGCGGGCGCCCCCCGCGCGGCATCGTTGTTTCGCGGGGGCTGCTCGGTTAACTATGGTCTTGTGCCCCGCGACTCTTTCAATCGTGAGATAGATTACCTGCGCATGTCGGTTATCGACGCATGCAACCTGCGATGCGTCTACTGCATGCCGCTCGAGGGCATCCGCTTCCTCCCCAAGGACGAGCTGCTGACGCCAGCCGAGTTCGAAACTGTCGCGCGCGCCGCCGTCAGCGTGGGCTTTCGAAAGTTCCGGTTGACCGGTGGCGAGCCGACCCTGCGGCTTGATCTGGTCGAGATAATCGAGCGGCTCGCGCGCGTCCCCGGCGTGCACGGCCTCGCGCTGACGACCAACGCGCTGTTGCTCACGGAGCTTGCGCCCGAACTGAAACGCGCGGGACTCAATCGTATCAACGTGCATCTCGACAGCCTGGATCCGTCGACCGTCGAGCGGCAGATGCGATGGGGCAGCTTCGAGAAAATCTGGCGCGGGATCGTCGCGGCCGAAGAAGCGGGACTCACGCCGATAAAGCTCAACTCGGTGGTGACAGCCGGCTTCAACGAATCCGACGTCGTCGATCTGGCGCGCCTGACAGTCGAGCGCGACTGGCACGTGCGATTTATCGAGCTGATGCCGCTGGGCGGCGGCGAATGCGCGACGTTGTCGATGAAGCGCTACGTGTCGAACATCGAAACCCGGCGCAGAATCGAGTCGGCGCTCGGCCCGCTGAGTGAAATCCCGTCTGAGTACCTCGCCGACGAATCGCGCAACTACCATCTTCGCGGCGCGCGCGGCGTGATCGGCTTCATCAGCCCGGTCAGCGAGCCGTACTGCGGAACCTGCAACCGGATGCGCCTGACCGCGGACGGAAAATTCCACCTGTGCCTGCTGAACGACGACGAACTCGACGTGCGCAAGGCGCTGCGCTCGAACTCGAGCGACGTGATCGCAGATGTCGCCCGAATCCTCCAACGCGCCGTCCAACTAAAGCCCACCGGCCACCACCTGCTCGAAGGCCGCTCAACGCGGGACCGCTCGATGTACCAAATCGGCGGCTAGAAGAGAAAAAAGCTAACAAAATTAAATAGATTAACCTTACTTCACCGCAATTTGACCACCAGTTTGACCACCTACGGGAATTTCTGAGGGGTCGCGAACGGACTTGAGCTCGGGCGGCCCGTCTGGATTTATTTGCGCCGGCGTCGGTGTACTTGCGAAGGCGCTCATCAGGAGCGGCCGAAGGCGCTCATCGAGCATCTTCGACGAAGTCCTTCTGCGGGAGGGGCTTGATCAAAGGCGCTCATCAACTTTGTGTGGTGGGGGTCGGATGAGCGCCTTTGGCCAGTTGGCTGGACTATCGGCCGCCGGCTAGCACGTCGCCCATTTTCCCGGCCGCCTCGGCCTGCATGTTAGGCAGTACGTGGGAGTACATGTCGAGCGTGATCGCAACCTTCGATTGCCCGAGCATCTCTGACACCACCTTAGGATGGATGTTCTGCGACAATGCGATTGTCGCGGCGCTGTGTCGAAGATCGTGAAATCTGAGCTTCTTCATGGCGTCGTTGTTTGGATGGGCTGTGCGCCAAACCGTGGCCGCATTGGCGGCCGCCTTTGAGAACGCTAGTGACAACCCTCGCGGAACTGAACCAGTGGATCGGCTGAATCTGTCGCGCATTATTGAAAGCCTAGAATAGGCCGTGGCGCTCATAAGAGGCCCGCGGACGCAATAACGGAGGCGGTGATGGAAGCAGCGGTGGAGGGCGTCGGCGATCGTAGTTCAGCCATTCTCATTTACACGGACGGCGCATGTGATCCTAATCCCGGTCGTGGCGGCTGGGGAGTGCGCATCGTGCATCCCGACGGAACTCGCCACGAACTAAAAGGAAGCGCGTCAGAGTGGACCACCAGTAACCGGATGGAAATGACCGCCGTACTAATGGGCCTACGCGCGATCACGGAAGCCAACCGCCCGGTAGTCGTCCGAAGCGATAGCCAATACGTGATCAACACTCTTCGTGGCCAGTATCGGCGCTACGCGAACCCCGATCTTTGGAAAGAAATCTATCGCGAGGTGGCCCGATTCGGCGGGCGCATTCGCTTCGAATGGGTGCGTGGGCACGATGGAGACGTTCACAACGAAGCCGCCGACAGGTTGGCAAATGCCGGGGCCGCGCAAGCTCGTCATCCGCACGGTGCTCCGACTACGCGAACAGCCATTGCGAAAAGCGGAGGTGGGAGCTCGAGCGTTGTCCCTTCGCGGTTGAGGTGTAGCCGATGCAAGCGCCCGGTCAGGAGACGCAGACGGTTTCCGGGTCAACTTCGATGTCTATGCGGCTTCACTCGTAGTCCGGAACTGCAGAACGGCGGGACCGCGCCGATGACGGCCGCTGTGAGGAAGAAGAGTAAGGGGACAATCGAGAGGGAGCGGGCAGAGTACCGGGAGCGCTCTCGGCAACGGGCGGTCGAGAAGGTCCGCCGGTTGACGACCCAGCCCATCACAGCGCCGTCTACGCCATCAGCGGCATCGAGCGACGCTCTAACACAGCAACATCGAGAGCATCGTCATGGGGAATTTCCCGACCGATGCGCGCGCTGCCGTCGCGAGGTTAGCTCTACGGAACGATGAAGCATCGTGCCTTTAGTCGGGCTGTTAGGCAGCGATCGGCTTACCGGCGCCGCATGGGTGTGGATTACCGCACGGCAGGTCCTCTGGCGTTAGAGTACATTTTGAGAGAAAATCCTCCCGCCGGTTCAAAAGGTAAACATCTCATCAAGGGGAAACGGTCATGGAACGCAGTTTCGCTCAGGTACTTCGCGATCGCCGTCAGCAGCTCGACCTGACGGAGGAAGAGTTAGCTCGACGGATCAAGACCTCCACTCCGTACATCGGGCATCTCGAATCGGCCAAGCGGCACCCTTCGGACAAGATCGTCACGCGTCTCGCCGAGGTGCTCGGCCTTGATCGGCGGGAGCTGTTCTTCCTCGCCAATCCGCGCGCGCGGGCTCTCCTGAAAGGCGACGCGACATCGGCGTGGGAAGACTTTCGCAAGAACGAGCAGATCAGGCGCATTCACAATATTACGAGGGCCGAGATCGAGATGCTGGAACGCGCCGCGCTTCTCGGCCGCCACCCTGATCCTTCGACGACTTGCGATATCTGCGGAGCGTCTCTGCTCCCAGACCGCGAGCTGATCATCACCGTGGCGCTGGTTCACTTGGAGTGTTCTGGTAACCATCGGTACCATCGCCGGTGGGTCAACGCGGGCGGCGACAGTAAGCGACCCGAACCCGCGCGATGGGAAACGGTTCCGTGTGACTGTACCTAAGCCGTCGTCGAACGAGTAAACGATGAGACTCACCTGAAAAAGAACGGGCCAGCGGGAACCTCTTCACGCCAGCCCGAACGCCGACTGGAAGAGGGGGGGCAAACCCAGTCAGCGCCCCCCGTCTACCAAATTGCCGCGCGAGCGTCCAACGACCACCGAAATTTGGTCTAATTTGAACTAGTTGGTTCGGAAGCTGGCGTGCGCTCTGGAACAGGCTCTACAGGCACAGCCTTTGGACCGACTAGCAATTCAGCAGAACCAGTGAATTTGTTGTATCGGTAAGCGGCACGTTCGAGAGGGACTATCGAATAAATGCCGCCAAACAGGACCGACGCCAAAATTAGGGAGGAACCGAGAATGATAGCGACCCTGACAGGATCTGACATGCCTCCCCATATCGCTTTTATTTGATCTGAACGCTGCGCCACGCCTCACCGCTCAAGAAAGCGAAGTCTCAATCAACTCCTCGACAGACCATAGCCGATCCGTCACGCCAGCGGCCATCGCGGCCGTCTGAGAATCAGATTGGGATTACGCCGCAGCCCGAACGCTCATAGGCGCTCACCTCCCCCTACTAACCAGTTTATCTGATCATCTTTGATGCTATCTCTCTCTCTAAGAAGGGGTTTAGCAAAGAGGTTCAATGAGCGCCTTTGGCGTAAAGATGATCATCTTCGAGCCCTCGCCTTGACCACCAAAGTGACCACCGCGGGACTTTTTGGAACGGTATTTCCAGTGCTGACCACCGGAGCGACCACCTACGCGACGGACAGTTCGGACAACGTGTTTAGCGACAAATCCCTTGAATCTATTGGTGATCCAACGCTCGCGCAGACTTCTAGTCACCAACGCAACGCACGCTGTGAACACGGCGGACAGACTTTAGACGATGTACCAAATCGGCGGCTAGGGAATCTCAAAGCCGTTAGTAGCCGCCGACCTCGCAACGCAATCCACCCTGCGATGCGGCGCTGCGTCCGCAAAAGTAGGACCCGATTGGGCAAGTATTCGTTCGTCCAGAATCATCTTATAGGCCTTGACGCTCGGTCATCGGCCTTGACTTGCAGTCAGCTACAAATCAGTCAATTAAGTGGTTTTGACTTAACTACGCGCACTTAGTATCTCTGCTCAAGTCAAAATTTTACCTTTGGGGCACAACAAAACATGAGAAGTTCACAGTTTATTCCTCTTCTCGGCGCTGCATTCCTTTTCAGCGTGACCACCCTCGCTCTTACGACCTCACCTGCTCATGCTCAAGATAGCTCGATCTTCGGCGGTCAACAGCCGGATCAGAGCGAGAGCGCAGCATCGCCCGACAAGAAAAAGCCGCCCCTGACGATTTCGGGATCGTGGTCGGGATCGCTCGAAGATAATTTGGCGGGACCGGGTACCCTCGACGCCGATTTTACCGAAGCCCCTAACGGAGATCTGACGGGCGAGTGGTCGTTTGAATTCTCTGAGGGCACCGACTTTGGCACCATTAAGGGCAAAGCTACTTCAAGCAAGGTTTCCATTACATTTGTATTCGCCCCGAAGGCGCCATATCTCCATTGTAGGTTCTCAGTTACCGACGGGAAGGCGACCGACACCAACATAGCGGGTAAGTATCACTTTACGGCGTGCGGCCCCCTTACCAAGAAGGAACATGGCACTCTCTCGATCGGACCGGAGTAAGGCCGACCTTTCAGTTGCCGAAGTCCCAGCTTTCTCCGTTGTGATAGCGCGCCAGTACGTTCTTCGCGATCAGAATCTTGTGGACCTCATCGGGGCCGTCCGCGAGTCGCAGCGTCCTGGCGCCCTGATACATGCCGGCGAGCGGCAGGTCGCCTGAGACTCCCGCCGCGCCCCATACCTGGATCGCGCGATCTACCACCCGCGTATACGCCGCCGGCACGAAGATCTTGATCGCCGAGATGTCCGTGCGCGGGTCGCCGCCGCTATCCATCTTCTCGGCGCAGTGAATCGTCATCAGGCGCGCCGCCTGGATGTCGATGTAGGACTCGGCGATGAACCCCTGGATGAACTGCTTGGTCTCGAGCTTGCCGCCGTGCACCTCGCGCATCGTGGCGCGCTCGACCATCAGGTCGAAAGCCCGGCACATCTGCCCGATCGAGTTCATGCAGTGATAGACGCGTCCCGCGCCGAGACGATCCTGCGCCGCCTGATGCCCCGTGCCCGCCTGGCCGAGCTGGTTGCTGAGCGGCACGCGCACGTCGTCGTAAACTATCTCGCAGTGGTCGCTACGATGTCCCCAGACCTCGACGCCGCGCACGATGCGTAAGCCCGGCGTGTCCTTGGGCACGATTATCTGCGTCATGCGTCCGTTGTCGGCGCCGCTCCCTCCGGTCCGGCACATGACGATAAAGAAGTCGGCGCGAAACCCATTCGAGGTGAACCATTTGTGCCCGTTGATCACCCACTGGTCGCCATCGCGAACCGCCGTGGTCTTAATCGACCGCGGATCCGATCCGGCTGAGTCGGGCTCCGTCATCGAGAAGCCTGATTCCATCTTGCCCTCGGTGAGCGGCACCAGCCATTTCCGCTTCTGCTCCTCGGTGCCGTACTTGAGCAGGATCGCCTGGTTGCCCGAGTTGGGCGCGACCACGCCGAACAGCGCCGCCGCTCCCATACTGTAGGCGAGCACCTCGTTCATGTACGCATGCTCGAGGAAGCGGAGCCCCGCGCCGCCGTACTCGGGCGGAAGATGCGGCGCCCACAGCCCCGCCTTCTTGACCTTCTCCTTGATCGATTCCCGCAGCTCGCGTGACTTGCGCCGATCCTCATCGGTCGCGCCGTCGCGCCATCCCGCCCAGAGCTTGCGCTCGTTGGGCAAAATATCATGGTTGACGATCTGCGCCGTAAGCGCGCGGATCTCGTTGATGCGGGTGTCCAGCGTCGGGATCGGCTTCACATTCATCTGCATGGTGGGGGGTCTCCTATTCGGGCACAAGCGTAGCGCGGCGCGAGCAGGATGAAAACGTGTCCCACTCACCATAGCCGAGGCTCAAAACAAGCTCACGGATCTCACACTTTTCATTAGCCACAGCGTCGGGCGTGGTGTGCGGCGATAAGGGGATACTTCGGACCAGGCGTCTAAATAGGGCCGCCAGCGTTGCCACGATCAGCGTTCTTCGCCGAACAGGAAGATCGCAATCGCGATCATTGCGAACATGAAATTCGGTATCCATGCTGCGACCGGCGGCGGCAAGAGCCCTGAACGGCCCAGCGCTGACGTGATTCCGAGCGCGGTCCAGTAGGCGAAGCCGATTACGATTGCCAGCCCGAAGCTGCGGCCGAGACTCAGGTTGCGCGGCAGCGGATCGAGGCTGAGCGCCATCCCCAGCGCGACCATTATCACGCACGCCAGCGGCATCGCGTATTTCAAATCGCGATCGACGACGTAGCCGCCGGGGTCGAGTCCCTTGCTGCGCAGGTCCGCGATGTATCGATCGAGTTCCCACAGGCTGAACTCCTCCGGGTCGAAGCGCAGCAGGCCGAAGTCGGCAGGCGTCAGCCCGAGATCGAGCCGCGTGTCATCAGTCTTGGTCACCGCGCCGCCTTCGGCGATTTGGAACGAATTCACTCCGCTCTCAATCCAGGTGGTGCCGTTCCATTTCGCGAGGTTCGCATGCTGCAGGTCCTTGAGTCCGAAATCGTCGTCGAGTTGATAGTGGGTAATGTCCTTCAGCTGCGAATTCTTTTTGTCGAGGTTATCGACCGAAACGAATCCGTCGCGCACGCGCACCCAGATGCGCCGGTTGGCAAAAACTGCCTTGAGCGATCGCTTCTTGAGTTCCACCGAGTAGATGTATTTCGCTTCGCGCGTTGCGGCGGGAACCACGGTCTCGCTGATGAGAAAATCAAAACCCGAGATCAAAACCGCGACCAACAGCACTGGCACCGCCATCTCGAGCCGGCTGATGCCGAGTTGCTGGCATGCCAGGACTTCGCCCGACCGATTCAGCAGCGCGAAGCCCAGTAGCACGCCCGCCAGGCACGCCACCGGCAGGACTTGCGAGATGATCAACGGCAGCTTGAGCGCGAAGTACTCGAGCCCCAACAATCCGAGTCCGCCGTAGCGGATCAAATCGTCGAACCGATCGAACATGTCGCCGAGCAGATAGGCCGCCGTGAATGCCGCCAGGCACACCATGAAGGGGCCGAAGAACTGGCCCGCGATAAAGCGATCCATCACCGGCGAAAGGCGCGGTCGAAGTCTCATGCGGCCTGCCTGCTGCGTTCGTAGCGCTCGACCAGATCCCAGATGATGTCGCCGGGGCCGCGTCCCTGGTCGGCTTTGTCGGACGCCGCGCGATAGAAGAACCAGAACGCCAGCGCCATGAACACCAGGTCCGGGATGCTCATCGCGATCCACGAGTTGAGTCTGCCGCGCTGCGCCAGCGTCTCGCCCACCCGCATCAGCGAGTAGTACAGGAAGAACAGCGCGACACTTACGCCGAAGCGCTCCGAATGGCCGCCGCGCGCCGGCTTGAGGCCGAGCGAGATACCGAGCAGCGCGAACAGCAGCGTGGCGAACGGGACGGTAAATTTGCTCGCCATCTCGGTCTCGGCGTCGTAATCGGGTTTGCCCTTGGCGCGCGCCGCCGCGATATCGGCGCGCAGTGCCGAGTAGGTCATTTCGTCCGGCTCGACGTCGGTGACGCCGAGCGACTCCTCGGGACTGACGCTGAGGTCGTAAGTCTTGAAGCTGGTCACGTGGGTCGCGTCGTTCTGCGGCTCGACGCCGAAGATCGAGCCGTCGTACAGCCGCAGCGTGATAGTCCCGGTCTTCGGGTCGGGGAGCATCGCACCATGCTTGGCGATTATCGTGTTCTGGTTGTGCGGATCGCGCGCGTCCGAAATCATGACGCCCTTCAAACTCGAATCGGTGTCGGACATCTCGTCGACGTAAACCACCAGCCCGGGGAAATTGCTGTTGAAGATTTTTTCCTTCAAGCCGGCGCTGGTGCGGGTCTGGCTGAGTTCGTAGAGCTTGTTGCGTAGATTCGAATTCGCCCACGGCCGCAGCGAGAACGCGAAGTAGCTCGAAACCGCGTACACCCCCATCGCCACTATCAACACCGGGATAGCCAGCCGATAAAGACTGATGCCGCAGGCGCGCGCCGCGGTCATCTCCTGGTCGCTCGACATCCGTCCGAATCCCATCAGCACGCCGAGCAACACCGCCATCGGAAACGTGAGCTCGAGAAAGGCCGGCATGATGTACCCGATGATCCCGCAGACCTCGCCGATGCTGACGCCGTGATTGACGACCATGTCCATCAGCTTGAGCAATTTGCCGGTGACCAGCGCGAACGTCAGCAACCCGACGTCCACCGCGAACGGCGCGAGCACCTCGCGCGCGACATAGCGGTCGATAATCGCAAATCCCGGAATAGCCAGCTTCATGGTTTGATGAGCGCCAAGTGTCGCGTTCAAGTTTAGACATCTCGTCGCGCGATTGAAACGTGCGATTTTGATCTTCCACTGATCTGCCCGCGATTGTTCCCCTCGGCAGCGTCGCGCATTGTTTGTCATCCTTCCTGCCGCTCGCGGTGCTCGTTGTCAGGATGATGGGATGGACCCTCGCCCGCTTATATGCGGCCTCGTAAAACGGGCCAAGAATGAAGTGATTAACGTTTCATTCGAAGCGAGGAGGGTCCGTGATGAAAATTACAACGATCGGGATCGATCTGGCAAAGAGCGTGTTTGCGCTGAGCGCGGCCGATGGGTGGGGCAAGGTGATGATGCGCCAGCAATTGCGGCGAGCGCAGCTGCTCAAGTTCCTACAAGGGTTCGAGCCGTGCGTGGTGGGGATGGAGGCGTGCGGCGGCGCGCATCACTGGGCGCGCGCGATCGCCCAACTCGGACATGATGTGCGGCTGATGAGTCCGGCGCTGGTTAAACCGTATCGCACCGGTCCCAACAAGCACGACCGCAACGACGCCGACGCTATCTGCGAAGCGGTGCGCCGTCCGCAGATGCGTTACGTTGAGGTTAAGAGTATCGCCCAGCAGGACCTGCTGGCGCTGCATCGGGTGCGTACGCAACTGCTGAAGCAGCGCATAGCGCAGGGCAACTTGCTGCGCGCGCTGCTGCACGAGCGCGGCGTGATCGCGCGCCTGGGCGCGAAGGGACTGCGCACCGCGTTGACCGCAGCGCTGGCCGATCCGGAGCGCAACGAGGTGAGCGGCGCGATGGGCGAGGTGCTGCTCGAGCTGAGCGGCGGATGGCGGGAACTCGAACAGCGCATCGCGGCGATCACCAGGCGCATCGAGTGCGCAGCCAGGGACGACGAGCGTTGCGCGCGGCTGATGGAAATGCCCGGGGTGGGTCCGCTGAGCTCAACCGCGCTGGTCGCGATGGTCGGCAATGCGCGCGAATTCAAAAGCGGCCGCGCGCTGAGCGCGTATCTCGGGCTTACTCCGCGCCAGCACTCCTCCGGCGGCAAGACCGTGATGCTCGGCATCAGTAAGCATGGCGATCGCTATCTGCGCACGCTGCTGATCCACGGTGCGCGCGCGGTGCTTTATCGCAATCGCCGCGGCGCTCATCCGCGCGCGGCGTGGGTTGCGCGGCTCTGCGTCAAGCGCGGTCCCAACGTGGCTGCGGTCGCACTCGCCAACCATAACGCGCGGGTGCTGTGGGCGCTGCTCAGCCGCGGTTCGAGCTATCGCCCCTCCCCCCAACCGCGCAGTTTTCCCTCGCGTCCCTCCAACGGTGGTTAGGAGGGCGCGCGAGGGAAAACTGCTCATCGACCAACGAGCGTAGCTGAGCACAGGAACCCCCCACCAATGGTTGCGAAGGGTGAATACGATCTGATGGCGAACCGGTCGCACCGGCGTCTGCCCACTCTGGTATTTGTCAGGGCCCATCAGCACGAGGCCGGCAGGATGATCAGAGACCCAGGCGCGCGGATTTCCATCATGGCCACGGGCGCTACTCATGCTCCCGATCAAACAGGCCGAATATATGACCGCAACCCGTTCCCCCTCAGCCGTTCCTCACTCTTGCACGCGGGCGGGGTCCATATATGACGAATGAGTCGCGCGATCCTCGCTTCGTCACGATGACAAATAAGCGACGGCAAGGTGGGACACGCTACTCGCGCGATGCTCTGATACTATCGCCATCGATGAGAGACTTTCGCGACAAGAGCCGCAATCCCCGCTTCAACCGCAACGCGCCGCATCCGCCGCGCCGCGATTCGCCAAAATCACCCGCGAAACCCACTGCCGCGCCGCCACCTGCGCGCGAGTATCGACGCGCGGATACAAATGAGCGCGATACCCATCGGTCCAGCGGTAACGATCGCGAGATAGTCTACGGCGTCGAGCCAATCCGCGAGCTGGTCGCCGCGGCCCCTGCCTCGATTCGAGTGCTCTACGTGAAATCGGGCGACGAGCGCCGCTTCGCCGCCGAGATCGATCTGGTCAGAACCGGTGGCGGCCGCGTCGAGTTCGCCGACGATGCTGGCCTGGAGCGGCTCGCAGGACCCGCCGCGCGCCATCAGGGAATAGCAGCCCTGATGCGCGAGTATGAATACATGCCGCTCGAACAGATTCTCGCCGATAAGCCCGATCCGATCGTGCTGGTCGACGGCGTCACCGATCCGCGCAACCTGGGCGCGCTAATGCGCTCGGCCGAAGGCGCCGGCGTCTCCGCTATCGTCATCGCAAAAGACCGGACTGCGGGTATCACGCCCGCGGCGGTGAAGTCGTCGGCCGGCGCATGGATCCATCTGAAGATCGCGCGATGCGGCAACGTCGCGCGCACCATCGAGCAGCTCAAGGAGGCGGGCTACTGGACGGCCGCCCTCGCACCCGGCGGCGACACGTCGATCTACGCGCTCGACACCTCGCGCAAGCTCGCGATAATCGTCGGCTCCGAAGGCCGCGGCGTCCGCGACATCGTGAAAAAGGGCGCGGACTTTGTCGTCGACATCCCGATGCGCGGCAAGGTCGGCTCGCTCAACGTCTCAGTCGCCGCCGCAGTAGCACTGTTCGAAATAGCCCGCCGCCGCTCCGCCGCGAAACCGACAGTTTAGCGCCGCCCGCGGCGAATCAGAGCTTGGTGAAGCCGTCCGTGCTCCACTGTTCAGATCCGACTCCATTGTGGATGATGAACAACCCGTCCGGATCGTATTTCTTCTTGATCTCAGCGAGGCGCGAGTAATTGTCGCCCCAGTACGATTGTTGGAATCCTTTCTCAAAGTAATTGCTCTCGCTCACGTACGCTCCCGGGTTCGGCACGATGGCGCGGAGTTGATCCATGCATTGATGAACGCGCTCCCTGGCTTTCCGGCCTTCTGCAACCGAGGGCTCATGCCCGGGAATTCCCGGATATGCGGGTTTCTGGGCGTCGCCCGCGATCGCAAGCGCGAAGGCGGTCAGCACGGCGGGATTGGTTGCGGTGTCCTTAGCCGCGGCGATCACGTCAGGTGGCGCTCCTGCGAGTCCCTTGTTGAAGTGCAATTCGAAGCCTGAGTGGCGGGAGCTGTCAAACAGCGCGTCGGCGAGATGCTGCTGCGAGTCGGGCTCGAGCAGCGACGCGGGCATCCAGAGCGACTCGAAACCCCAGATGAACCAGGCGACCTGTCCACCGTCGCCCTTCCACCACGCGTTATTCGGTCCCGCGCCGGGGCGAGTGTCGAAGTCGAAAAGAGGCTGCGGGAGCGCGTGTATGAGGACATCGTCAAGCATTCCGTGGAGGAGGCCATCTCGAGGAAAAGCGATTTCCGGCCAGTGCTCTTTCCACCATTGCACGTCCCACCAGTGTCGCGCCGGTATGCTTCCGATATTCACGCGTCCTTTAGTCGAGAAATCGTTCGGCGAACCCGCGACCAAATCCAGAAAAGGCTGCCAGACCTTTTTTGCCTGGTCAGGGTCCAACCCGTACGAGGTCATGCTGATCTCGAGCGTGTTGTCGGGCTTCACGTGAGCCTGCTCGCCCCAATGATCGTTGAAAAGATGATCGTGGTAGAAGCTCACGAACTCGCGAAGCAGGCGTCGATAGGCATCGTCCGACGCGGCTTTGACTGTGAAGTTGGCGGCGCCGAAGAACTCGGGAAGATCGTGCACCCGCAGCGTCATCTTGCTCACTACGCCGAAGCTGCCGCCTCCGCCGCCCTTCAGCGCCCAGAACAGGTCGGGGTTAGTGCATGCGTTGGCGATGCGAATCTGGCCGTCGGCGGTGACTACTTCGGCTTCGAGCAAACCTCCCGCGGCAGTGCCGTAGTGCTTCGAGTAACTTCCGAAGCCACCGCTTTGAATCAGACCCCCAAGGCATACCGTCGTGCATCCGCCGCCCTGAACGTATTTTCCTGCCCTGGTCGTTACAGCGTCGTACGCCTGCATCCCGATTGTTCCGGCGCCGACTGTCACGGCGGGTTGCGGCTGCATCGCATGCTCGCATCCTTGCGGAACGAATCGGTCATGCATCTCGATATCGTGCATGTGCCGGGTCCAAATCAGCAGCGAATCGGGCGCATTGGAGGTGCCCTGGTAGCTGTGTCCTCCCCCCTTGACCACCAAGCGCAAGTCATTTTCGCGGGCAAAATTTACTGCCGCCGCGATGTCATGAGCATTTCTTGCTGCGACCGCGTAGACGCTCGGTTTGGTGGCCCACGCATCGACCCATCCCAGGGTCTGCGTGAGCCCCGGCTGATCGCCGATGTAAAATGGATTTCGGATGTTCTCCAACAGAAGCTTGGCGGCGGCGCCGTCCGGATCGGTTTTGAGTGCCGAAAGAGGAAAATCGACAGGAATTAAGTTTCCGCCGACTTGTTCATTGAGTTGCTTCCATGCCGACTGCGACGGCCACGTCGCATCTGAAGGGCGGCTGCGGCGGAAATTCGTGCTCGCCCACAGGCGCCGCGGCAAAATCGGCAGGAGCGCCGCCGATCCGATTGCTCTCAGGAATGCTCTTCTGTTCATGCTGCAAGCGCGAGTGTCGCGTTTACCGCTTTCGGCCGCAAACGCTTTCGGGAACAAATTATCCGCGCGATCTTTTTGCCTTCGGCTTGCGTGATTTGTGCCCGTCGACAACCGGAAGCTTCCGCGCCAAGGCCTTTTTGATCGTGTTCATCCAGTTGGATTCGACCTGGCCTGCGATTTTTCTCATCCCGCCAACCTGCTGACTGGCCTCCTTCATCTGCGCTTTCAGCAGTACCGCTCCCTTGGCCAGATGCGGATTCATCGCATGCGCGTTGAGGTCTGAGAGTGTGCGGGCGATCATCTTCAGCTCGTCCTTGATCCGGTCGGCGTAAACGCGAGCCCATTCGAGGTCCATTAAGGTACTGCTGGTCGGCTTGGCTTTTGGCATGACGATTACTGTTCCCGATTGCTGAGGATTTTCGCAAGTATTGCATTGTTACCCAGAGAACATTCAGTTCTCTGTCCTCCAGTTCTCTGTTCTCGCGTCACGATTGTCAAACGTCAAAGCAAACCGCTCGTGCTCGGATTCGCGGGGCCTCTGGCGTTAAGACGGGCGCCTCGCTAGTAAATTATTCACAATTTTCAATCGATTCTGAGGGGCACCTGCGCTATAAAACGATTTCAATTTTTATAGATCGGAGAGGAGTTATGGTGGGGAAAATGAGCCTGGTGATCGCAGAAGTCGTTCTGGCGACGTTTGTCATGGGACGAGTGGAAAGCCTCGCGGCGCATCGCGGCTTCGTCGGATCGATCGCATACGCACAAACGTGGTCGGATTTGGGCGACGAGGATTCTGAGCAGGATGATTCCAAAAAAGCACCGCCCCAAATCGCCGGATCGTGGGACGGAACCGCAGTCGATCACCTGCTTGGGGAAGGCACTTTCGATCTTGTTATCGATCAGGTTGGAAGGGAACTGAGCGGAACCGTCACTTCCGCGCTGGGAGACGGAACGTTCAGTGGGCACATCAAACCAAACGGCGAGATCAAAACGAAATTCCATGTTGGCATTAAATGCGTGCTCAAGGCTCACGCTATTTTCGATGCTGGCGCCGACGAGATCACGGGCGTTTACCACGCCTCGCACTGCGGTAAGCCCGATCATGGCACCTTCACGTTATCTCCTGCGCCGGATTGATTCGAATCGGTAGCGAGCCGCGAGTCAGCCGCTCACCACGTTTACCGAGGCTCGCGCGTGGTCCACGAGCTTGGTCACGCTTCGCGCGCGCCGATTTAGCTGGCGTCGGTGACGGCGGGGATATAGCGACTCTCACTGGCGCCGGAATGCAAGAAGCAGACCCGGAAACACGGTTTAGCTTGACAGTCGTACCGCCGCCGAATAGCTTTTCCTTCTTAACGTTGTTCGTCGTTTGCCGATGTAGCTCAACGGTAGAGCACCTGATTTGTAATCAGGTGGTTGCGAGTTCGATTCTCGCCATCGGCTTGGTCGGCATTATCGCCTTGGCGGGAGAGGTTCCCGAGTGGACAAAGGGAGCAGACTGTAAATCTGCCGGCTTATGCCTTCGAAGGTTCGAATCCTTCCCTCTCCACCAGTATTATAGTGATGGGTTCGAATGGGGAGAGCGGGAATAGCTCAGTTGGTAGAGCGCGAGCCTTCCAAGCTCGGGGTCGCGGGTTCGAGTCCCGTTTCCCGCTCCACGTTTTTCAGTTTTTTCAGTGAATTGAATTTTTTCAGTGAATCGAACTAGCAGCGAGTTTTGTCGGGAGTGGTTTATCGATTGTTCAGGTTGAGTGCATTGCTCGAATGCCCATGTAGCTCAGTCGGTAGAGCACTTCCTTGGTAAGGAAGAGGTCACGGGTTCGAATCCCGTCGTGGGCTTTCCAGGTTTTGCGCATCGAAGAGGGCGGGCACAGCGGCCCGCCCCACTGGCTGAGAGTTTTTCGAACGCGAGTTATTTTTTTCGAGGCTGATTATAATGAGAGATCTGATTTCGCTTTCGTGCGAGACCTGCAAGTCGCGCAATTACACGACGACCAAGAACAAAAAGACGCAGACCGACAAGTTTGCGATCAAAAAATTCTGCTCGAAGTGCCGCGCCCACACTGTACACAAAGAAGGAAAAGTTACGTAACGGTAGAGTCGCGGGCAGTTAGTCACTAGTCAAGGGTAGAGTCGCAGGCAGATCACCAGCCCGCGTAGACGGCGAAAAAACGTAGACAGTGAAAAAAGGGTCAGTAGCTCCAATTGGCAGAGCATCGGACTCCAAATCCGAGGGTTCCAGGTTCGACCCCTGGCTGGCCCGCCAAAACATTTCAATGAGGATTGTCGAAAAAACGGGTTCTTGCGTTAGGCACGAAAAATGAATAGTCTGAAAAGTTACTTCAATCAGGGCGTAAGTTTCGTTCAGGAAGCATGGACGGAGCTTGCCAAGGTCCATTACCCCTCGCCCAAGGAGACCCTGCAGGCCACGGTGGTGGTTGTCGGTCTGACGTTTGTGATGGCTTTGTGGCTCGGAGTTATCGATTTTTTCGCGGTGCGCGCCGTTCAGACGCTGCTCCGCTAGGGACCAACGACCGGACGAAAATTGCTGATTCCAATGACTGAACCCAATACCGAAACCGCCAAGCCCGCGATGAAGTGGTATATCGTCCACACCTATTCGGGCTACGAGCACAAGGCCAAGGCCGCGCTCGAGGAGAGGGTACGCTCGCTCCACAAGGAAGAGAAAATCGGCAAGGTGCTGGTGCCGATCGAGCGCGTGCAGGAACTCGGCAAAGGCGGCGCGCGCAAGGTCTCGAGCCGCAAATTTTTCCCCGGCTACATCTTCGTCCAGATGGTGCTCGACGACGAGACCTGGCACGTCATCAAAGATACTCCGAAGATTACCGGGTTCGTCGGGCATTCCACCAATCCGCCCGAAGTTCCGATGTCCGAGGTCGAAGAAATCGAGCAGCAGATGGAAGAGGGCGCGCTGCGGCCCAAGCCCAAGGTGCTGTTCGAAGTCGGCGAAGCGATCAAGGTCGTCGACGGCCCCTTCCAGGACTTCAACGGCACCGTCGAGGAAGTCAAGCCGGAAAAGGGCAAGGTCCGCGTTCTCATCTCGATTTTCGGCCGCGCAACTCCGGTCGAGCTCGATTTTGTGCAGGTAGAGAAGGCCTAACGACAATCAATCGAATCGCCGGACGCGGGCTCCCAGAGCATGCGAGCGGCGTTGGCGACTTGAGTAACTGACTGATTCACGGGGAACGATTTTAAAGTGGCTAAGAAAGTAGTCGGATCGATCAAGTTGCAGATTCCGGCCGGCGCGGCGAATCCTTCGCCACCGGTCGGGCCGGCGCTCGGCCAGCGCGGGGTCAATATCATGGAGTTCTGCAAGGCCTTCAACGCCCAGACCCAGAACATGCAGGGCCTGGTCATCCCGGTGATCGTCACCGTCTACGCCGACCGCTCGTTCACCTTTATCACCAAGAGCCCGCCCGCTTCGATCCTCCTTCTGCGCGCGGCGGGAATCGAAAAAGGATCGCCGATGCCGAACAAGAACAAGGTCGGCAAGGTCACCCGCGCGCAGGTTGAGGAAATCGCCAAGACCAAGCTCAAGGACCTGACCGCGGCCGACCTCGCCGCCGCCGTGAACACCGTCTCGGGCACCGCGCGCAGCATGGGAATCGAAGTTTCGGACTGAGGCTGAAGAAAATGGCAGGCAAGAAATATAAGGAAGCGCTCAAAAAGATCGATCGCGAAAAGCGCTACACGCTGGAAGAAGCGGTCAAGCTGGTGGTCGACAACAAGATCGCCAAGTTCGACGAGACCGTCGAGATTGCTGTGCGGCTCGGGGTCGATCCGCGCCAGGCAGATCAGAACGTCCGCGGCACTATTGTGCTTCCGCACGGGACCGGTTCGACCGCACGCGTGCTGGTAGTAGCCAAGGGCGAGAAAGAGCGCGAGGCGCGCGAGGCGGGCGCAGACTTCGTCGGCGGCGACGATATCATCAAGAAGATCCAGGAAGAGAACTGGCTCGATTTCGACCGCGTAATCGCGACCCCCGACATGATGGGCCAGGTCGGACGTATCGGCAAAATCCTGGGACCGCGCGGCCTGATGCCCAATCCGAAAGTCGGCACCGTGACCTTCGACGTGGCGAAAGCCGTCGCCGAGATCAAAGCCGGCAAGGTCGATTATCGCGTCGACAAGGCCGGCGTCGTGCACGCGCGCGTCGGCAAGCTGAGCTTCGGCGAGCAGAAGCTGCTCGACAACGTGCGCGCGCTGCTGGGTGCGATCGTTCGCTCCAAGCCGGCCAGCGCCAAGGGCAATTACGTTCGCAGCCTCGCGCTGTCGTCGACCATGGGCCCCGGCGTCCGGGTCGACACCGGACAGGCAGCGGCCAAGTCGCTCGCGGCGGCTGCATAGCGGGGTTGGGTAAAGACGGGTTTTTCGTTCGTTGGAGCTGAATCGGTATAATGAAGAAATCAGAGAAGACCGCGCTGGTCGAAGATCTGTCGAGTAGCTTCGGCCGCGCCAGTATCGCGCTGGTGTCGGAGTACCGCGGGATGACCGCGGCGGAATCGACCGAGATGCGCAAGCGGTTGCGCGCGGTGCGCGGCGAGATGCGTATCGCCAAGAACACTCTGGTGCGCCACGCAATCAAGGGCACCAAGTACGAGGCGCTCGACAGCAATCTCGGCGGCCAGATCAGCCTGATCCTGAGCTACGAGGATCCAGTCGTACTGGCGAAGACCTTCACCTCGTTCGGGCCCTTGGGCGAGAAGCTCAAGCTGCGCGGCGCGGTGCTCGACGGCAAGGCGCTCACTCCCGCCGAAGTGCAGGCGCTCGCGACGTTGCCGTCGCGCGAAGTGGTTTTCGGGCAGTTGCTGGGCTTGCTGAATGCGCCGGCGACGCAGTTGGTCCGCCTGCTCAACGAGCCGGGCTCGTACCTGGCGCGCGTGATCGACGCGATTGGCAAAAAGAATGGCGCCGGCGCGGCACCTGCGGCTCCGGCGGCAGCGTCGTCGGAACCCGCACCTGAAGCACCCGCGGCTCCGGCTGCTCCGTCTGAGGGCTGAAGAAGAGAAGTTGATGGCCGTGTTGCGCGGCGTACACACGATGCTTACGTTGATTGATCCACTTGACCAATAAAAAGAATCTCGGGGCGCGACCAAAAGAACATCTCCCCGGATACGTGAACAAGGAGAGAAGGTAAATGTCAGAAGCACAACTCAGCCGCGATCAGGTGAAGGATTATCTGAAGAACCTGAGCCTGATCGATGCAGCGGCTCTGGTCAAGGAACTCGAGGCCGAGCTCGGCGTATCCGCCGCAGCTCCGGTCGCTGCAGCCGCTGCTCCCGCAGCCGGCGGCGGTGCTGCCGCGGCGGCGCCCGAGAAGGAAGAGTTCAACGTCGTGCTGACGGGCTCCGGCGACAAAAAGATCCAGGTGATCAAGGTCGTGCGCGAATTGACCGGACTCGGCCTCAAAGAGGCCAAGGACCTGGTCGACGGCGCGCCGAAGGCGGTCAAGGAAGGCGTCAACAAAGCCGAAGCCGAAGAGATCAAGAAGAAGCTCGAAGCCGCCGGTGGCAGCGTGGAGCTGAAGTAGGAAGGATTTAGTCTTTTTGACGCACAATCAAGGGTCGGGAAATTCTGGCGGCGCGGCACTTGCGATGACCGCGCGGGAATTTCATACGGTCTTTATCTATGAAGCCGTGGGCACGGGGGAAACTCCTGCGCCCGCGACTTCTTTTGCTTCACGGCGCGCCGAAGTATGTGGCGCACGCACGGTGAGGTAGCTGATGGCTCAGGTTCATGTAACTAGCAATCTTCGCATTCGCCGATCGTTCGGCAAGATCAAGAAGATCATCGAGATTCCGAATCTGATCGAGATTCAGAAGCGCTCGTATGACGATTTTCTCCAGGTCGGGGTTTCGACCGAGGACCGCGCGGACGTGGGTCTGCAGGCGGTCTTCAAGTCGGTCTTCCCGATCAAGGATTTCAACGAGACCGCGTCGCTCGAGTTCGTCTCGTACGAGCTCGGCACCCCCAAGTACGACGTCGAGGAATGCCATCAGCGCGGGATGACTTACGCCGCGCCGCTCAAGGTCAAGATTCAGCTCGTCATCTGGGACGTCGAGAACGGCCGGCGCTCGATTAAGAACGTCAAGGAGCAGGAAGTCTATTTCGGCGAGATTCCGCTGATGACCGGCAACGGCACCTTCATGGTGAACGGCACCGAACGCGTCATCGTGTCGCAGCTGCATCGCTCGCCCGGAGTATTCTTCGAGCACGACAAGGGCCGCACCCATTCGACCGGCAAGCTGCTCTACTCGGCGCGAATCATTCCGTATCGCGGCAGCTGGATCGATTTCGAATTCGATCCGCGCGACGTGCTCTACGTACGCATCGACCGCCGCCGCAAGTTTCCGGCGACCGTGCTGTTGCGCGCGCTCGGGATGACGACCGAGGACCTGCTCAACTACTACTACAAGAAAGACATCATCAACCTCGACTCGAAGCAGTACACCAAGCAGTTCGTCGCCGACCATCTGCTGGGCTCGCGCGTCAGCCGCGACGTGAAGGACCCCAAGTCGGGCGAGGTTATCGCGCGTGAGGGCCGCAAGTTCAACAAGGCTATCGTGCGCGCGATGGAACAGGCGAAGATCAGCGAAGTCCCGATTGCGCTCGACGAGATTGTCGGCCGCGTCTCGGCCCACGATATCGTCGATTCCACCACCGGCGAAGTGCTGATCGGCACCAACGAGGAACTGACCGAGGAGACGCTCGAAAAGCTGAAAGCGCACGGGGTCAAGAAGATCGAAGTGCTGTTCACCGAGGACGCGCCCGGCGGCGGTCCGCTCCGCCTGACGCTCGCGCAGGACAAGCTCGGCACGCCCGAAGAGGCGGTCATCGAGATTTACCGGCGGCTCCGCCCCGGAGATCCGCCGACCCAGGAGACCGCGACCACGTTTTTCAACAACCTGTTCTTCAATGCCGAGCGCTACGATCTCTCGAAGGTCGGCCGCTTGAAGCTGAACCACAAGCTCAAGATTGACGTGCCGCTCGAGCAGGGCACGCT
This sequence comes from uncultured delta proteobacterium, assembly GCA_963850125.1. Lineage (GTDB taxonomy): Bacteria > Desulfobacterota > Binatia > Binatales > Binataceae > Binatus. Next base: position 431,229 of record CAWKKB010000014.1, read on the forward strand.
CCGCCGCGAGGATATCCTCGAGGTCGTCCGCTACCTGATGGAGCTCAAGAACGGCAACGGCCAGGTCGACGATATCGACCATCTCGGGAATCGCCGCGTGCGCGCGGTCGGAGAGCTGGTCGAGAATCAGTTCCGCATCGGGCTGGTCCGGATGGAGCGCGCGATCAAAGAGCGGATGAGCCTGCAGGATATCGAAACCCTGATGCCGCAGGAGCTGGTGAACTATAAACCGGCCTCCGCAGTTATCAAGGAGTTCTTCGGCTCGTCGCAATTGTCGCAATTCATGGATCAGACCAATCCGCTCAGCGAAATCGCGCACAAGCGGCGGCTGTCCGCGCTCGGACCCGGCGGTCTGACCCGCGAACGCGCCGGATTCGAAGTCCGCGACGTGCATCCGACCCATTACGGCCGCGTATGCCCAATTGAAACGCCTGAGGGCCCGAATATCGGGCTCATCGCGGCGCTCTCGACCTACGCGCGCGTCAACGAATACGGCTTTATCGAAACGCCGTACCGCGAAGTCGAGAACAATCGCGTCACCGATCGAATCGTGTACCTGTCTGCTCTAGACGAAGAGGACAAAGTAATCGCGCAGGCCAACGCGCAGCTCGACGCGCACGGGCGCTTCACCGCCGAACTGGTATCGGCGCGAATCGGCGGCGAGTCCACGGTGGTCCGCGCCGAGGACGTCCAGTACATGGACGTGTCGCCCAACCAGCTCGTCTCGGTTGCGGCATCCTTAATACCGTTCCTCGAGAACGACGACGCCAACCGCGCGCTGATGGGATCGAACATGCAGCGCCAGGCCGTTCCTCTGCTGAAGCCTGACGCTCCCCTGGTCGGCACCGGCCTCGAAGGCACGGTAGGACGCGACTCGGGCGTGACAGTGGTCGGCAAGCGCGACGGAATCGTCGAGAGCGTCGACGCGGAACGAATCGTCGTACGCGCCGATAAACAAACCAAAGATCTGCGCGATGCCGGCGTCGATATCTACAATCTGATCAAGTATCAGCGCTCGAATCAGAACACCTGCATCAACCAGCGCCCGATCGTTGTCAAGGGCGAGCGGGTCAAGTCCGGCGACGTGTTGGCCGACGGGCCGTCGACCGACATGGGCGAGCTGGCCCTTGGCCGCAACGTGCTGGTCGCGTTCATGCCGTGGGGCGGCTACAACTTCGAGGATTCGATCCTGATTTCCGAGCGCGTGGTCAAGGAAGACCTGTTCACCTCGGTGCATATCGAGGAATTCGAATGTATCGCGCGCGACACCAAGCTCGGACCCGAGGAAATTACCCGCGACATTCCCAACGTCGGCGAAGAGGCGCTGAAAGACCTCGACCAGAGCGGCATCATCCGGATTGGCGCCGAAGTCCGTCCGGGCGACATCCTGGTCGGCAAGATCACACCGAAGGGTGAGACCCAGCTTTCTCCTGAAGAGAAACTGCTACGCGCGATTTTCGGTGAGAAAGCCGGCGAGGTGCGCGACACCAGCCTGCGGGTTCCGCCGGGTGTAGAAGGCACCGTGATCGACGGACGCGTGTTCTCGCGCCGCGGCGTCTCCAAAGACGAACGCACCCAGGAAATCGAAGTGCTCGAGGCCGAGCGCCTCAAGCAGGACGAAGCCGAAGAAGTCCGAATCATCCGGCAGGAGACGCTGCGCAAACTCAAGAAGTCGCTCGCGGGCAAGAAGCTCGCGGGACGCGTGATGTCCGACGAACGCAAGGAGCTGCTCAAGAAGGGCGACCCGATCAGCGCCGAGGAGCTCGAAGAGCTGCCGCCGACGCTGTGGGGCCAAGTCCGGGTCGAGAACGACTCGGCGCAGGAAGAGGCCGAGCAGGCCATCGCCGCGATGAACGCGAACGTCGAGGCGGTGCAGAATCACTACGGAGCCAAGGTCGAGCGCCTGAAGGCGGGTGACGAACTCGCGCCGGGCGTGATCAAGATGATCAAGGTGTTCGTCGCGATCAAGCGGCGCCTGCAGGTCGGCGACAAGATGGCGGGACGCCACGGCAACAAGGGCGTGCTCTCGCGAATCCTGCCCGAGGAAGATATGCCGTGCCTGGCGGACGGGACCCCGGTCGATATCGTGCTGAATCCGCTCGGCGTGCCGTCGCGCATGAACGTCGGCCAGATTCTGGAGACGCATCTCGGATGGGCCGCGCGCGAGCTGGGCCACAAAATCGAGGAAGACCTGCGCAACGGCGTCAGCGCCGCGCAGCTCAAGAAGCGGCTCAAGGAAATCTACCCCGAGAAGGAAAGCCACGAGTTTATCGACGAGCTGGCCGAACCCGATATCTACAAGCTCGCGGCCAAGGCGCTCGCTGGTGTGCACGTGGCGTCGCCCGTGTTCGACGGCGCGCGCGAAGAGGAAATATTCCAGCTGCTGAAGCGCGCTGACCTGCCCGAGACCGGACAGGCTCAGCTCCACGACGGACGCACCGGATTGCCGTTCGAGCAGCCGGTGACAGTCGGCGTGATGTACATGATGAAGCTGCATCACCTGGTCGAGGACAAGATTCACGCTCGGTCGACTGGTCCCTACAGCCTGGTTACCCAGCAGCCGCTGGGCGGCAAGGCGCAGTTCGGCGGACAGCGGCTCGGCGAGATGGAAGTGTGGGCGCTCGAGGCTTACGGCGCGGCGTACACTTTGCAGGAGATGCTCACGGTTAAATCCGACGACGTGGCGGGACGAACGCGGATGTATGAAGCGATCGTCAAGGGCGAGAACACGCTCGAGCCCGGACTGCCCGAGTCGTTCAACGTTATGGTCAAGGAGCTCCAATCGCTCTGCCTGAACATGGAGCTGCTCGAGCAGCCGCAAAGGGCTTAAGGGCCAGGAGTTATAATAGAGATGGAAGATCTCTTCGGCATTTTCGAGAAGCCCAAGAATCCGCTGGCGTTCAACGCGATCCGGATTTCGATCGCGTCGCCGGAAATGATCCGCTCGTGGTCGCACGGCGAGGTCAAGAAGCCTGAAACGATCAACTACCGGACCTTCAAGCCGGAGCGTGACGGGCTGTTCTGCGCCAAGATTTTTGGGCCGACCAAGGACTACGAATGCAACTGCGGCAAGTACAAGCGCATGCGGCATCGCGGCGTGGTCTGCGAGAAGTGCGGCGTCGAAGTAATCCAGTCGAAGGTGCGTCGCGAGCGGATGGGTCATATCGATCTCGCCGCTCCGGTCGCGCACATCTGGTTCCTGCGATCGCTGCCGTCGCGAATCGGCACCCTGCTCGACATGACACTGAAGGAACTCGAGAAGGTCCTCTACTTCGAGTGCTACATCGTCACCGACGCAGGCGAGACGCCGCTGCAGTACAAAGAACTGCTGACAGAGCGCAAGTATCGCGAGGCGCGCGAGCAATACGGCGAGGGCTTCAAGGCCGAGATGGGCGCGGAAGCCGTTCGCTCCTTGCTTGGGCAGCTCACGCTCGACAAGCTCGCGGAAGAGCTGCGCGCCGAGATGAAGGCGACGGCGAGTGAGGCGCGGCGCAAGAAAGTTGCCAAGCGGCTGAAGGTCGTCAACGCGTTTCGCGACTCGGGCAACAAGCCTGAGTGGATGATCCTCACGATCCTGCCGGTGATTCCGCCCGATCTCCGTCCGCTGGTTCCGCTGGACGGCGGACGTTTCGCGACCTCAGACTTGAACGATCTGTATCGGCGCGTGATCAACCGCAACAACCGCTTGAAGCGGCTGATCGAGCTCAACGCCCCGGACATCATTATT
>CAWKKB010000015.1:0-91846 GCA_963850125.1 uncultured delta proteobacterium
CCGTCGCCGGAGCTCCGTGTATCATTGTGTACGCATACTCGACGCCGACGCCGTACGCACCGCAGTGAGTCTTCACGATGTCCATGACCGCGTCGTATGTCTCTGTCTCCGCCCAATCGCGCTGCCATTCGAGCATCACGGATAGTGCGGTAACGGGTTTGGCGCCGGCCTGAATCACACGCTTCATCGCATTGTCGTGATCAAGCTGGCTCACGTCGCCGCAGCAATCTTCGACCACATAGATTTCGTAGCCGTCGTGAATGGCCTGGATTGTGGGCAGCGCGACGCAGGTTTCCGTCCAAAGTCCGGCCAAAACGATTTTTTTCCGGCCGCTCTTTTCGATAGCGGCAACAAAGTTCTTGTCGTCCCAGGCATCCATAGAAGTGCGCTCGATGGGGACCTGGTTCGGAAAGACAGCCTTGATTTGCGGCCAGAGATTTCCGCTGAAACTCTTGCTTTCCACCGTGCTGAGGACAACAGGGAGAGCGAACACCCTCGCCGCTTTCGCTAGCGCGACGGTGTTGTTGATGATCGATTGGCGGTCGAAATTGGAAACGCCAAAAAGCATCTGAGGCTGATGGTCGATCAGCGCGACCACGCAATTGTCCGGGGTCAGCAGTCCTTTCTCGCTGCGTTTCATAGACATGAGCGACTCCTTTTCTAAGTGAGTTAAATCTGATCGTTGAGACAGACGATGTTTCTGCAAGCGTCGTACCCGTCGCCAAGCTCGCAACTTCTCCTTGATTCCTAGAGCACTACCACTAGGGCGCCACAACATGCATTCGCGAGTTTTCGCGAATTCGTGAAGACTCGCGACTTCGGTTGTGTTCACTATTGTCGCGGCGCCTTATGTCTTGGCTGAAAAGGGGACGTTTCGCGCGGGGGCGTGCCGTGGCACGTATTTGGCTCTATGAATGATTCGCGAAGTCCGTGAAAAACTCTAGGAGTTTGTCCGAGCCTGCAGCGCGGGAAAAAATCGATGCTGAAGATCGTAAGGTCTGCGAACCCTGACTTCGTACTCTTCACGCTCAGTGGTTATATCGACACCGGACATATCGCAGAGCTGCAGGCGGCCTTCGGTACAGAGACGCTCCCAATCGTTTTGGATCTCCTGGAAGTGAAGCGCGTCGATCGGGAAGTGGTGGCGGATCTCGCGCGTTGGAATACAGATGGTATCAAATTCGAGAATTGCCCCGCCTACCTCCGCGAGTGGATTGCGAGGACTCAGTAGGACCCTCGCTAGGGGCTTTAAAGCGGTGTTTGTTGATTTTAAGTATTCTGATCTTGGATTCCAGCGTGGACGGACGCATGCCGAGTTTCGCAGCAGCACCAGTGGGGCCGGACACTTGGCCGCGTGTTTCAGTCAACGCTGTTTCGATCAACGCCTTTTCCTGGGTCGCGACCATTTGGACTAGCGGCTGGCTCGCCGGTACGGTCTGATCAGTGTCGCGGGACAGCCAACTCTCGTCGACTGAAAAAATCTCCGTTTCACAAAGGATCACAGAGCGCTCGATTACATTCTGCAGCTCGCGGACGTTGCCGGGCCATGGATAGGACTGAAGCAGCTCCATGGTCTTTTTGCTGACATATCGTATTTTCTTCCCGGCTTCGGTCGCGTAGCGGTCGATGAAGTACTCGACCAGGATCGGGATATCGTCCTTCCTTTCCCGGAGAGGAGGAATGTCGATGGGAAAAACGCTCAAGCGATAGAATAGGTCGCTGCGGAAAGCGTCAGTTGCCGTGGCGGCTTTTAGATCTCGGTTGGTGGCAGAGATCACGCGAACGTCTGCTCGAATTGGCTGATTACCGCCGACGCGCTCGAACTGACGCTCCTGAAGTACGCGTAGTAGAGCAATCTGGGTTTCGCAAGGAAGCTCGCCGACCTCGTCGAGGAACAGCGTACCGCCTTCGGCCATCTCGAAGCGGCCAAGACGGCGCTGCGACGCTCCAGTGAAGGCTCCCTTCTCGTGACCGAACAGCTCCGAGGCGATCAACGATTGTGGTATCGCCGCACAGTTCACGCTCACAAACGGCCGCGACGATCGCGCCGACCGCTTGTGGATCGCGCGCGCGATGAGCTCTTTGCCGGTTCCCGTTTCGCCGGAGATAATGATCGTGGATTCAGTCGGGGCGACTTTGGCGACTCGAGTTAAGACCGCCTGCAGAGTAGACGAAGTTCCGACGATCTCCTCGAACATCGAAGCCTTGTCGACTTCCTCACGTAGCGCGACGTTTTCGTTCTTCGTGCGATCCTCTGCCCGCTTGCGATCCTCGATGTCGGTTCGGGTCGAGTACCATCGCGTCAGGCGTCCCTGTTCGTCGCGGAACGGGTTGTAACGATTGAGGAACCAGCGATATTGGCCGTCTTTTCTCCGGTACCGCAATTCAATTTCGAATGGAAGGCCTCGCAAGAGCCCAGCGTGCCGTCCTTTGTTGAACCGCTCTAGATCTTCCGGATGAATGGTCCGGTCACGAACCTCCTGGCGGGTCACATCATCGATGGTCAGCCCCGTGTAGTCGAGCATGGCCTGGTTGGCATAGATCGGTTCTCCTTCCGGGTCGTGGACAGCGATCATTTGGGCGATCGTGTCAGTGATCCGGCGGAGCTCGCGCTCATCCTGACGCAGCTTCTCCTCTGCCTGCTTACGGTCTTCGATGTCGGTGCTGATGATGTACCACTTTGCGACCGTGCCGCTCTCGTCACGCAGCGGCTCGGCGCGTACGAAAACCCACCGATATACTCCATCGTGCCGACGAAGGCGCGCCTCGGTTTCCCCTGGCTCTCCTGACATCCGCACCTCGCGCCATCTATTCATTAAGGGCGCCAGATCATCAGGATGGATGGGTTCTTGCCATCCGTCACCTTGGGATTGTTCAGGGGAGAGACCGGTATAGTCATGCCATCGCTGGTTCATGCATTCGTTCGAACCGTCCGGCAAAAAGCTCGAAACAAGTGCTGGAATCGTGTCGAGGGTCCGGCGAAGATTAGCCTCTGACCCGCGTATTTCTTCGAGCACTTGCCGCAGCTTCTGTTCCGCCTGCTTACGATCTTCGATATCGGTGCTGGTGCCGTACCATTTGACGATGTGGCCTGACTGGTCGCGCACGGCTACTTTCTGGTGCAACATCCATCGGTACTCTCCGTCTGCCCGCCGCACGCGCGCTTCCGCCCCGCTCAGTTCTCCGGAAACCTGAACGGCGCGCCAATTCTCCATGACCTTACCCAAATCGTCCGGATGAAATGTCCGTTGCCATCCCAACCCGAGAGCCTCGGTCTGTGAAAGCCCTGTGTAATCGCGCCATCGCTTGTTAGTAAATTCATTGGCGCCATCGGGCAGACAGGACCATGCCAGCACGGGGATCGTATCGATCATCTCCCGGAGCTGAGATTCCGATGGATACATCTCTCTGAAAACCTGCTCGATGATATAGCGCTCTTGACGTGCAGGCGCGAGCATTACCAAACCACCAAGTAGCGAAGCAGCTAGGAGTCTCAAAAGGTTCCGGCGGAATCGCCAAGGCTGCATTCTCTGACCCTTGCGGAAAAACCGAAATCAAAAATTGTGGGCAGTTTGTGGGCACTCGCGAGCCGCTTTCCTGGTTGTGCAAATCGCCGTAAGTCCCTAATAAATAAGGGTTGGAGGAGGAAGGGGCCCGGTGGCCCCACCGGTCTTCAAAACCGGCTTGGCGGCTAATATTGTTGCCGGAGGGTTCGACTCCCTCCCCCCTCCGCCAGCGCATTTGAGTCACCGTGGTCGCGTCGCATGTCAGCCGCCGTTAGGTACCGGATTTCGATTGGGCCATGCCGACATTCGGATCCTGGTTCGGCGGCAGTATCGGCATCTGCAGCGTCTTCAGAAAGGTCACTACCGCCAACTGATCGGAGTTTGATAGCGCCTCGAACTGACTCTCCGAGTTCGTCGCTTCACCGCCGTGGGCGGTGATTGCCGCGTAAATGGTATCGAGATCGCCGCGATGGCCCCACGGCCCCGAATTGCCTGTATCCCAAAGCTTGGCGGTAAGGAACTGATTGTTTGGGGTCGCGTAATTGCTGTCGGACGCCTGCAACGGAGAGGCGGGCTCGTTGCAGTAGTGCGGCTTGTTGCTGTCGCAGATCACGTGGCGCTTCAAATCGGTATACGCCGCGACCGAATTCCCGCTGATTCCTGTCTGCGACAGGTTAAAGCAATACGACTGCGAGGTGTCGTTGAAGGTACCCGCAGGGTTTTGTGGATCGGGATCACAAAACTGGCTGCTCGTGAGGGGAAGCGACGGCAAATGGCATCCGGCGCATCCAACCTGGTTGAACACATGGGCTCCATGAACCGCCGTCGCCCGCTCGAGGCCCTGGGTAGAGACTATGGGCACCGGCAGCGCGGCCTGAAATATCGTCACAGCCGTGATGTCGCCGATAAGGAGTTCGTTGACCACGCCGTCTTCGTCCGGATCGGTGCCGACGCCAAAGCGCTCGACCGCCTGCATCCCGTGATGCTGATTCATCGCCGTGACCGTGAATTCGCGCAGCGACCGGAACACACCCTTGCGCGAAAACGGCTTTATCACCAGATCGGGATCGACGCCGACCACCGCGTCGGTATCTATGCTGCCGTCCGGATTGGCGGTTAGCGCACCAAATGAAACACCCTTGGCGATCAGGTTCACGGTAACGCTCTTCCCGGATGCCTCGGCGCTGGTGATCGCGCTCTGCTGCTCGGCCTGCAGATTAGTCGTCATCTCGCGCCCAAGCATCTCGATCGCGCCGGAGCCAAACATACCCAGCGTATTTCGTTCGAGCCAGGTATCGCTGAAATCCTCGTTGAGAATAATGCGCGAAACTGGATCGGCTGCCTGCGCAAGCACGAAAACGTTGGCGACGAAGTCTCCCGCGCCTCCAGCCTGCGGCTGAGAGTGACATCCCGCGCACGAGCTCGCTTCGGGCGCCGACACCCGGGTGAAGCGCGGCCCCATAACCGGGTCCGGTGTACGCTCAACTCCGGTTCCTGTCGTGGCGGGGCGCCCCGCTCCGTCGCAAGCGTTGAAATTGGTGACGAAGGTCTGCTGGCCAAGGGCGAACACCCGATTCAGCGGCATGCTCAGGATCGTCTCCTGACCGTAATGCGCCGGCATCGCCGGCGTATCGTTAAACCCCGGCGGACACGTGCGCACGAAATCACTTTGGTCGGGCCCTTTTTCCATGTGGGCAGACCGGGCTTCGTTCGGCGGAATCGCTAGAGGCTGAGCGATCGCGGAAAGCGGGAGCCCAAGCAGGCATAGTGCTGCAACGCCGACGAAAGAAATGCGGAGCATGAGGGACCCTCCCAATGTAACCCGTTGCGGCAGGGAACTGCTTTCAGCGGGTCTCGCAGTACGAGCAAACAATGTGCCCGGATTTTGAACGTCGGATCTTCACGAAAATCCGAAAGTCTTCTGGCGAGATTACTGTCGCTCTATCTGTCGAGAGCAATTTTTACTTAATGACTCCCGAAGCTTCCCCGCTGCGAGGGCCATCCGCTGGACCGCAATTGATTTCGAGTTTGCCTCCGGCCGGATAGTAGTTCATTCTCTTGTTGAACTATGTAGTTCGCTCGATGAACTCAGGAGATTCGCCATGAATGATGACTGGCAGAAGACCATTTGCATCCTGTGCAGCGTTAACTGCGGGGTCGAGGTAAAGCTCGACGGACGGCATATTACGCGCGTCCGTGGAAATCGCGATCACGTGGCCTCGAAGGGTTACGCCTGCGAGAAGGCGCAGCGGATTGACTACTACCAGAACGGCAGGGATCGCCTGACCTCGCCGCTTCGGCGACGCCCGGACGGCACCTTCGAGGAAATCGACTGGGACACCGCTATTCGCGAGGTCGCCGCTGGCTTCAAGCGCGTGCGTGACGCACATGGCGGCGCGAGCATCTTCTATTACGGCGGTGGCGGACAGGGCAATCATCTGTGCGGCAGTTACGGAGCGTCGACGCGGCGCGCCCTTGGATCCGTATTCAGTTCCAACGCCCTTGCGCAGGAAAAGACCGGCGAGTTCTGGGTGGACCACATGCTGTTTGGGACCGGACTCGGCGGAAGCTACCAGCAGGCTGAGGTCGCGGTATTCGTCGGCAAGAACCCGTGGCAGTCCCATGGCTTCCAGCGCGCCCGTCCGATCCTCCGCGACATCGCGGCCGATCCGAACCGCGCGCTCATCGTGATCGATCCGCGTCGGACCGAGACTGCTGACATGGCGGATTATCATTTGCGGGTGCGTCCGGGCACCGACGCTTTCTGTCTCGCGGCGATTCTTGGCGTGCTGTCACAAGAGGACCTGATCAATCACGACTACATCCGCGAGCGCACGCAAAATAGCGACGAACTGTTCGCGGCGCTGAACGACGTGCCGGTTGCGGACTACTGCGCGCGCGCCGGCATCACGGAGGATTTGGTGCGCGACGTTGCGCGCCGAATTGCTCGCGCGTCGAGCGTCTCGGTCTACGAGGACCTCGGCATCGAGCAGTCGCTCCATAGCACGCTTAACTCGTACCTTGAAAAGCTTCTCTTCGCCGTGACCGGGAACGTCGGGAAAGCCGGCGGCATGAATGCGGGCACGAGTCTGACCGGGATGTTCGGCGGCGCGCTGTCGCGCCAGACGAGTCCGGTCGGCGGGCATCGAATCATCGGCGGGATGATTCCGGCCAACGTGATTCCCGATGAAATCCTGACCGACAATCCCAAACGCTTCCGCGCGATGCTCATCGAGAGCGAAAATCCCGCGCACTCGGTTGCCGACAGCACGCGGATGCGCGAGGCGCTCCGGGCGCTGGAGTTCGTCGTGGTCGTCGATGTTGCGATGACGGAGAGCGCGCGCGAGGCGCACTACGTATTGCCGGCGTCGTCGCAGTACGAAAAATGGGAAGCGACCTTCTTCGGCGCGGCGGTCCACACGGACACGCAGTACTCGAACACCTTCACGCTGCGCGCGCCGATTCTCGATGCACTGCCGGGAACGCTTCCCGAGGGAGAAATTCATCGCCGGCTGGTTCGTGAGCTTGGCGCGATGACCGACGAAGACGTCACGCCGCTGCACGCGGCCGCCGCCAACGGAAGGTCCGCCTATGCGATGGAGCTGATGCGAGTCGTCTCGGCGCGGCCTCATCTCGCGGAAGTAATGACCGTGCTGCTGTATGAGACTCTCGGGCCGACGCTAGGCGCTGGAAACCAGAATGCCGCGTCGGTCTTCGGTATCGCGCAGAATTTCGCGCGCAGATACCCGGAGTCTCTCCGGCGCGCGGGATTCACTGGAGAGGGCGTTGAGCTCGGCAATGCGTTGTTCGACGCGATTTTGAGCAATCGTTCAGGCGTCACCGTCAGCGTCGATCCGTATGACGAGACCTGGCGCAGGATTCACGACCATAAAATCAATCTTACGATTCCCGACCTGATGCCCGAGCTTAAATCACTTCGCGACGAGCATCCGTCGCACGATCCGGAGTTCCCGTTCGTCCTCTCCGCAGGTCAGCGGCGATCCGGTACCGCGAACACCATCATCCGCGACCCGCAATGGCGTCCGAAGGATCCTGCGGGTGCGCTTTGGATGAATCCGGCGGACGCCGCCGCACTGGGAGTTCAAAGCGGCGGCCGCGTGCGTATCACAACCAAGCGCGCGAGTGCCGAGAGTGTCGTCGAACTCACTGATACGATGCTTCCCGGTCACGTCGCGCTGCCGAACGGAACGGGATTGTGGTATCCCGACCGCGAAGGTCAGGAATTTCAGCATGGAGTCGCGCCCAACGAGCTCACCGTGACTGAGGATCGCGACTGGTTCGCGGGCACCCCGTTTCATAAGCACGTGCCGGCGCGAATCGAGGTGGTTGCCTGATGCGGCGAACTCGCTTCGACGATTGGCCGTGCCCGATTGCGCGCACTACCGACCTGGTTGGCGATTGGTGGACGCCGCTCGTGATGCGCGAGGCGTTCGCCGGCCGCCGCCGCTTCGAGGATTTCCAGCGCGCGCTGAAAGTTCCCCGTGCAGTGCTCGCACGCCGGCTGGATCGACTGGTCGAGGAAGGCCTGCTGAAGAAAGTGTCTTACGAAGAGCATCCGCCGCGTTTCGAGTATCGCCTGACTGATAAGGGCAAAGCGTTCTGGGACGTGCTCGCCGCGATGTGGCGATGGGGCAGCGATTGGCTGTGGGGCGAAGATGGTCCGCCGGTGGTTCTGGTCGACAACGAAACCGGACGCGAAGTGCGCCCTCTCGTAGTCGACGAAAACACTGGCATCCGCCTGACCGGCCGCCGCCTCCGCATGAGCCGCAATCCTGTCCGCGTCGGCCCGGATTCTCGATAAGGCGAAGCATCGCAGGCGGATCTTTCAAGCTTCTTACTTTGGGCGCCGACGCGCTTTCGTGATAGTCGGTAGTGCGAGGCATCGAAGGTGGACCCTCCTTCCGACGATCGCTCGCAACCGTTTCAAAGGCTGGCGCGCTGGTTCACGCCGAACCGCTCTACTGCGCTCCGTCAATATCGGTCGCGCGCGCGCATCTACGATCTCGAGCTCTTGTTGTTCGAACCCGTGCGGCGGCGCGCGATCGAGTTGCTGCGTCTCAAAAAAGGCGATCGAGTGCTGGATGTTGGCTGCGGCACTGGTTTGAGCCTCATGGCTCTGGAGAGCTGGGTTAGCCCCGACGGCTCGATCGTCGGAATCGAGCAGAGTCCCGAGATGCTCGAGCTGGCGCGCGCGCGGGCGTCCGAGAACGACTGGAGCAACGTCGAATTCGTCTCGGCATCAGTCGAGGATGCCGCGATTCCGTTCGCCGCCGACGCTGCGCTGTTTCATTTCACGCACGACATAATGCGCACGCCCAACGCGCTGGCCAATGTCGTCAGCCATCTCAAGCCCGGCGCGCGGATCGTTGCGGCGGGACTCAAGTGGGCGCCGGTCCGGACCATGCCGCTGAATCTCTTCGTATGGAACGCCGCGCTGCGATCGACCAGCACGCTCGAGGGTCTCGCGCGCCCGTGGAGCCATCTCGAGCCCATTTTGCAAGAGCTGGAGGTCGAACAAATGCTCGGCGGCACCGTTTACGTCGCCCACGGCATCGTCAAGCAGCGCTGAGTTTTCTGATAATATTTGGAGATGGCGCCACGAAGGCATTAGAGAGGCGGCGCCGCCAGGTCATGCGATACACAGTTGTTTTCGCGGTCTCTTTTGCTGCGCTGGCCGTGTCCGGATGTAGCACCCAATCGTCGAACCAATCGCAATCGCAGACGCAAACGACCTTCGCGGATCAATCGCACGCGGAACTCGTGATCGCGCCCAAGGTCGCCGACGTGCCCCCTCATCCGTTGCCGTTCAAGGGCAAATTAATTTCCGGCGACCCGGATGAACTGCCGCCCGCGGTCGCGATGTCTCTGTCGGATACATCGCCGGTGACTTTCACCTATCGCGAGGAATTGACCCACGACGACTATCACGTACCGCTAGCGGTTTCCGCGCTCGATCCGGCCAATCTGATTGGCGCTCCGCTCGGCGACATCGGCGTAACCGCGTTTGCATCTTTGTCGATCAGTGCGGGCGATACTATCCTTGGCGACTACACGGCCAAGGAGCACGTCTCGAAGTCGTACAGCATGTACTCGCATCCGAGCCACAAGGAAGTCGACGACGCTGCGCGCATGGCGGTCCGGCAAAGGATCGACCAGAAGCTTTATAAGGATGAGGCGCGGTTGGCGCAGGGCGCCGCAAATGCGGGTAAATCTCCAACCGCGTCCACGCACCAATGAATCGCAGACTTCTGTTATTCTTGCTCGGCGCCGTCGCGACCGCAGGCATTGGATGCGCGGTGCAGGGACAACCCTACGAAAAAATCTCCTCGCCGCCAGGTACCGCAGTGATTTACGTGTACCGGCCCTACAGCTATGGGTCGGTGGAGCTTCGCCCCGCGGTGACGTGCGGTGAGGACACGGCGCGCATCGGCCCGGGCGGCTATCATGCATTCGTAGTGCCCGCCGGCGAGAAGGTCACTTGCAGCATTGAGACCGACACCGCCGACGAAGTCGAATTCAACACTGAGCGTCGCTCCTACTACGTCAGAGAAGAACTCGGTTGGGGCTGGCTGACGGCAATTCCGCATCTCAATCCAGTCGACACCGACAAGGCGCAGACCGAGATTCAAAGTTGCGTGCTGGAACCTCAAACAACTCCGACTGCCGAGGCTACCCAGACCGGGAGCGCAAAGTGACCTTCTTTGTGCTGGTTCCCCTCTCCAAAAGGGAGAGGGGCCAGGGGTGAGGTGATGCATCTCGAGCACGACGTTACGCCGGTCCGTGAGAACCATCGCTTCGACGAAGCCTCGCTCGAGCTTTACCTGCGCGACCACATGCCGGGCTTTCGCGGTCCTCTCACCGTTCGACAGTTTGTCGGCGGCCAATCGAATCCCACTTTCATGCTCGAGACTCGCGACGCGCGTTTCGTCATGCGCAAGAAGCCGCCGGGGACTCTGCTGCCGTCGGCCCATCAGGTCGAACGCGAATATCGAATCATCAAAGCGCTCGCTGCGACCGACGTGCCGGTCCCGCGCGTCCACCTCCTGTGCGAGGACGCCGGCGTCATCGGCACCGCGTTCTTTGTGATGGACTTTGTCGAGGGCCGCATCATGCGCGATCCGATGATGCCCGAGTCGAGCCCGGATGAGCGCGCGGCGTGCTACGACTCGATGAACGATGTGCTCGCGCGGCTGCACAAGGTCGATTTTCGTGCGGTTGGCCTCGGCGACTACGGCCGTCCCGAAGCCTACGTCGCGCGGCAGCTTGCGCGCTGGAGCAAACAATACGAAGCATCGAAGATCGACGATATTCCGGAAATGGATCGCCTGACCGAATGGCTCGGCCAAAACATTCCGGCCGACGATGAGACGACGATCGCGCACGGCGACTACCGCATCGAGAATCTGATCTTTCATCCGACCGAGCCGCGCGTGGTTGCCGTGCTCGATTGGGAACTCTCGACGCTAGGGCATCCGCTGGGCGATCTCGCGTGGACCTCCCGCGCATACCATTGCCCGCCCGGAATCGACGGCGTGTCGAGTTTTCAAGGCGTCGATCTGAAGGCGTTGGGAATTCCAAGCAAAGAGGAATTCGTTGCCGCGTATTGCAGGCGCGTCGGCCGACCCAGCGTCCCCGACCTGATGTTCTTCGTGGCGTTCGCATTCTTTCGCGGTGCCGCGATCTCGCAGGGAATCGCGATGCGTGCGAAACTCGGCAGCGCCAGCGGTCCCGACGCTGCACTGCGCGGCGCGAAAGCGAGAATTACGGCCGAGCTTGGCTGGGACGTCGCGCAGAAGTGCGGGATCGGCAAAACCAAGTCGTGAGCACGTCGGAAATCATAAACCTCGACGCGGTCGCGCTCTCGCGCGCGATTAAATCGAAACAGGTTTCATGCGTCGAGGTGATGAACGCGTATCTCGATCAGATCGAGCGCATGAACCCGCGCGTCAACGCGATCGTTTCGCTGCAACCGCGCGAAAATCTGCTCGAGCAGGCGGAAACTCGCGACGCGCAAATTGCTAGTGGCGAGTATCTCGGCTGGATGCACGGGTTTCCGCACGCGGTGAAGGACCTCGAGCCGACCAGGGGCATCCGCACGACCATGGGCTCGCCGCTGTTGAAGAATTTTTTCCCCGGCGACGACTCGATCATGGTCGCGCGACTCCGGAGCGCCGGCGCGATCATCATCGGCAAGACCAACGTGCCGGAGTTCGGGCTGGGCTCTCAGACCTACAATCCTGTCTTCGGCACCACGCTCAACGCATACGATCAATCGAAGACATGCGGGGGCAGCAGTGGCGGCGCCGCCGTCGCACTCGCGCTCAGGATGCTTCCGGTGGCGGACGGCAGCGATCATGGCGGATCGCTGCGAAATCCCGCCGCGTTCAACAACGTGTTCGGACTCCGAACCTCATCCGGCCGCGTGCCGGCGCAGTTCTACGAAGTATTCATACCTTCGATTTCGGTGCATGGCCCGATGGCGCGAACAGTGCCGGACCTTGCGCTGTTGCTATCCGTCATTGCCGGATACGACGCGCGCGCCCCGCTTTCGATTCGTCAGGATCCGGCTGAGTTCGCCGGGCCGCTCGAGCGCGACTTCAAGGGCACGCGAATCGGATGGGTCGGCGATTTTGGCGGACAAATTCCGTTCGATCCGGGCGTGCTCGAACTCTGTGAAAATTCGCTCAAGGTTTTCGAATCGCTCGGATGCAGCGTGGAGACCGCGACCCCCGACTACCCCGTCGAGCCCGTCTGGCAGAGTTGGCTCAAGCTGCGCGGCTGGCAAATAGCGGCCGAGTTCCGCGCGAGTTATCCCGATCCCGCCCAACGCGCACTGATGAAACCCGAACTTCAGTGGGAGATCGAAAACGGCCTCAGGTCGACCGCGATGGAAGTCGCGATCGCGTCGAGGACGCGCACGGCGTGGTACCATGCGGTGCGCAAATTTTTCGAGAAATACGATTTCATGATCGCGCCGGCCGGCCAGGTCTTCCCGTTTGACGCGACTATCCACTGGCCGAAAGAAGTCGGCGGCGTCTCGATGGATACTTACCATCGCTGGATGCAAGTGATGATTCCGATCTCGATGTCCGGCTGCCCCGCGCTGAGCGTCCCGGCCGGCTTCAACGAAGGCGGGCTACCGATGGGCATCCAGATCGTAGGCCCGAATCACGCCGAGATGGCATGCATGCAACTCGGGCACGCGTACGATCTAGCGACCAACTGGGTGACAAGGCGCCCACCGCCATTACTAAATAGCTAGTGAAGTGAGTATCGTCAGTCAGCGACGTGCGATTCCGCCGGAGCGGTTGTTGGACGGCGGCCCAGGGCTCGACGCCACAAGTTTGACCATCCTGCACTGAGGCGGTCCATGTACAGATAGATCACTGGCGTCGTGTAGAGCGTCAGGACCTGGCTTACGAGCAGGCCGCCGACGATCGCGATACCGAGCGGGCGGCGCATCTCGGAGCCGGTGCCGTTGCCGAGCGCAAGCGGCAGTCCCCCGAGCAGCGCGGCCGCCGTGGTCATCATGATCGGCCGGAAGCGCAGCACGCACGCCTGGTAAATCGCGTCGTGCGGCGACTTGCCTTCGCCGCGTTGAGCCTCGAGCGCGAAGTCGATCATCATGATCGCATTCTTCTTCACGATGCCTATCAGCAGGATGATGCCGATGAGCGCGATCACGCTCAGCTCGATGTGGAAAAGCAGCAGCGCGAGAATTGCACCGACCCCGGCCGACGGCAGGGTCGAGAGAATCGTGATCGGATGGATGTAACTCTCGTAGAGAATGCCGAGCACGATGTACACCGCGAAGAGTGCGAACGCGATGAGGAAGCCTTCGTTCTTGAGCGAGTCCTGGAACGCCTGCGCGGTTCCTTGGAAGGTTCCGCGGATGCCGGCGGGCAGGTGAATCTCCGCCTCGGCCTGGTTGATCGCATCAACCGCATCGCCAAGGGCGACGCCTGGCGCGAGATTGAACGAGATCGTCACGGACGGAAATTGTCCAGTGTGATTGACGGCGAGCGCAGTCGTGTCGTTCGCGAAGTGAGTGAAGGTGCTGAGCTTGACCAGCCCGCCGGTATTGGAGCGCACGTGGATCAGGTCGAGCGACTCGGGGTTCTGCCAGAACTGCGGCGCGACCTCCATCACGACATGGTACTGGTTAAGCGGCGTGTACATCGTGGACACCTGCCGCTGCCCGAACGCGTCGTAGAGCGTATCGTCGATCGCCTGCTGTGAGAGTCCCAGGCGGGACGCGGTATCACGATCGACGACGACGTTGGATTCAAGCCCGCTGTTCTGCTGATCGCTGCTGACGTCGGTGAGAATGTGAACTGTGCGCAATTTCTTGAGCACCTTCGGCGCCCATTGATTGAGCTCATTGAGATCGTCGCTCTGCAGGGTGAACTGGTATTGCGCGTTGCTCATTCTGCCGCCGATGCGCAGATCCTGAACCGCCTGCATATACAAATTGACGCCGGGTATATGAGCGACCTCTTTGCGGATGCGCCCGATGACCAGGTCGGCGCTGATCTTGCGCTGGCTCAGGGGCTTGAGGCTGATGAACATGTTCGCGGTATTGGTTGCGCCATTGGCGCCGGTGAACGCGATGACGTTGGTCACGGCGGGGTCTTTATCGATGGCTGCGACCAGTTCGGTAAGCCGCTCCTTCATCGCCTGGAATGAAGTGTCCTGGTCGGCCTGCACCGAGCCCTGGAGGCGTCCCGTATCCTGCTGCGGGAAGAATCCTTTCGGTACAACCTTGAACAGAAAAATGCTGAGCCCAAGCGTCACCAGGAAGACCATCAGAGTGAATGGCTGGTGGTCCAGAACCCACAGCAGGCTGCGCTCGTAAGTGTCAAGCATCCCCTTGAAAAATCGCTCGCTCGCCACGTACCAGCGATTCTGATTCTCCTGGCCGTGCGGCTTGAGCAGGTGCCCCGCCATCATCGGCGTCGTGGTGAGCGAAATCACCAACGAAACGAGGACCGCGGCCGACAAGGTGACCGCAAACTCGCGGAACAGGCGTCCGACGATTCCGGACATCATTAAAATCGGGATGAAGACCGCGACCAGCGAGATGCTGATCGATATCACCGTGAAGCCGATGCCCGCGGCGCCCTTGATCGCGGCTTCGAACGGCGACATTCCCTGTTCCCGATAGCGGGAAATGTTCTCGATGACGACAATCGCGTCGTCAACCACGAAACCGGTGCAAATCGTCAGCGCCATCAGCGAGAGGTTGTCGAGGCTGTACCCGAGCAGGTACATGATGCCGAAGGTTCCAATCAGCGAGAGCGGAACCACGACGCCCGGAATCAACGTAGCGCGCAGGTTACGCAGGAACAGAAATACCACCATGATCACGAGTGCGATCGAAATCATCATCGTGAACTCGACGTCGTGCACCGAGGCGCGGATGGTGGTCGTACGGTCCAGCACCACGGTCAGCTTGATGGCTGCCGGGATCGAAGCGCGCAACTGGGGCAACGCCGCGTAAACTCGATCGACCGTATCGATAATGTTCGCGCCGGGCTGCCGGAAGACGATGACCAAAACGGCCGGCTTGCCGTCGACCATCCCCGCAGCGCGGACGTTCTCGACCGAGTCTCTGACCAATCCGATGTCGGAAAGCTGAACTGCGGCGCCATTTTGGTAGCGAACGATTAGCGGCTGGTAGTCCTCGGCCTTGAGCAACTGATCGGTCGTGCTCAGCCCCCAGGTCTGGTCATTGTTAGCCAGTTCGCCCTTGGGCCGGTTCGCATTGGCGTTGGCCAGGACGGTTCGCACGTCCTCGAGGCTGACGCCAAGGTTGCTCATCTGCGATGGATTCAGTTCGACGCGGACCCCTGGCAGCGCGCTGCCGCCGACGGTGACCTGGCCGACGCCATCGATTTGCGAGAGCTTCTGCTCGAGGATTGAATCAGCCGCGTCGTACATCAATCCCGGGCGCACGGCGTCCGAGGTCAGGCCGAGAATCATGATCGGCGCATCGGCGGGATTGACCTTCTTATAGGTCGGCTTGCTCGGCAGAGTCGTCGGCAGTTGCCCGGCCGCGGCATTGATGGCGGCCTGCGTATCGCGCGCGGCGGCGTCGATATTGCGGGTCAAGTCGAATTGCAAAACGATGCTGGTGGCGCCGAGATAGCTGGTCGAGGTCAGTTCCGTCAGACCCGCGATTCGGCCGAATTGACGTTCGAGAGGCGTCGCCACCGACGAGGCCATCGTCTCCGGACTCGCACCTGGCAACGCCGCCTGGACCTGGATGGTCGGAAACTCGACCTGCGGCAACGGCGCAACCGGCAGCAGCCGAAACGCAATCGCGCCGGCCAGCGCCAGCGCGATAGTCAGCAGCGTGGTAGCGACCGGCTTCCTGATGAAGACTTCGGAAATCATGACGCTTGAGCTGGAACCGTCTCCGGAACTACATCCCCGGTCCGCCACCTGGCAACTCGCGTCGCCATGCGGTCGAAGGTCAGAAAAATTACTGGCGTGGTGTAAAGCGTCAGCACCTGGCTGACGAGCAGGCCACCGACAATCGCGATGCCGAGCGGGCGGCGCAACTCCGAGCCGACTCCCGTTCCCAGCGCCAGCGGCAAGCCGCCGAGCAACGCCGCCATCGTGGTCATCATGATCGGACGGAAGCGCAGCAGGCAGGCCTGGTAGATTGCCTCGCGCGGGGGCTTGCCTTCCTTGCGCTGAGCTTCCAGCGCGAAGTCGATCATCATGATCGCGTTCTTCTTCACGATACCAATCAGCAGGATGATGCCGATGAGTGCGATCACGTTCAGGTCCTGACCGCAGATCATCAGAGCCAGGATCGCGCCGACGCCCGCCGACGGCAGCGTCGAGAGAATCGTCACCGGATGGATGTAACTCTCGTAGAGAACTCCGAGCACGATGTACACGGTGACAAGGGCCGCGAGAATCAGCAGCGGCTCGTTCTTCAACGACGCGCGGAAGGCCGCCGCGGTGCCCTGGAACGAAGCCTCGATGCTCGCCGGCATCCCGATTTGCTCGCGCGCCTGGTCAATGGCGGAAACCGCGTCGCCCAGCGAGTAGCCCGGCGCCAGATCGAACGAGATTGTGACCGCGGGGAACTGGCCCTCGTGGTTAACCGCCAGCGGCGCCGCACCCGGCACGAATTTAGTGAAGGCGCTCAGCGGCACCTCGCCGCCCGTGTTCGAGCGGATATAGATGTCGTCGAGCGCGTGCGGATTGCGCTGAAACTGCGGCGCCACTTCGAGCACCACGTGATACTGGTTCAGCTGGGTGAACATCGTCGACACCTGCCGCTGCCCAAAGGCGTCGTACAAGGTCTGGTCGATCAGATTTGGCGTGATGCCCAGGCGCGACGCGGTCAGCCGATCGATAACGATATGCTCTTCCCAGCCGTCGTTCTGCTGGTCGGTCGCAACGTTGCGGAGCGCGGGAATCGTCTTGAGCTTATCGACGAGTTTTTTGGTCCACAGGTTCAACTCGTCGGCACTCGGATCTTCGAGGCTGTACTGATACTGGGTGCGGCTCACGCGGTCTTCGACCGTTAGATCCTGCACCGGCTGCAGATACAGCGTCAGGCCGTTCGCGGCCTCTAACTTCGGCTGCAGACGATTGATTACCGTAGTGATATCGACCTTGCGCACCTCGAGCGGCTTCAGGTTGATCAGTATCCGACCGCTGTTGACGGTGGTGTTGGTGCCATCGATTCCGACGAACGACGACAGGCTCTCGACCGCCGGGTCCTGCAAGATGATCCGCGCCAAATCCTGCTGTCCGCGCGCCATCGCGGCGAACGACACGTTCTGCGGCGCTTCGGAAACGCCCTGGATGACGCCGGTGTCCTGCACCGGAAAGAATCCCTTGGGCACGACGATGTAGAGTACGATCGTCAGCACCAGCGTGCCGATCGCAACCATCAGCGTTTCCCATTCGTGGTCGAGAATCCATTCGAGCGTGCGGCCATAAGACGCGATCGTGTCTTCGAATACTTTCTCAGACTTGCGATAGAACCAGGTCTGCTTATCCTTCGGCGTATGCTTGAGCAGCTTCGCGCTCATCATCGGCGTCAAGGTCAGCGAGACGACCGCGGACATCAAGATCGTCACCGCCAGGGTTACCGCGAATTCGCGGAACAAGCGGCCGACGATATCGCCCATGAACAGCAGCGGAATCAGCACCGCGATCAGCGAGACGGTCAGCGACAGGATCGTGAATCCGATCTGCTCGGCGCCTTTGAGCGCGGCTTCCAGCGGCTTTTCGCCCTCCTCGATGAAGCGCGAGATGTTTTCGATCATGACGATCGCGTCGTCGACCACGAAACCGGTCGAAATCGTCAGCGCCATCAGCGACAGGTTGTCCAGGCTGTAGCCGAGCAGGTACATCACGCCGAAGGTCCCGATCAGCGAGAGCGGCACCGCGATACTCGGAATGATCGTCGCCGACAGGCTGCGCAGGAACAGGAAGATGACCATCACGACCAGCGCCACCGTCAGCATCAGCTCGAATTCCACGTCGTGCACCGACGCGCGAATCGTGGTCGTGCGATCGGTGAGAATCTGCACCTTGACCGACGACGGCAGCGAGGCCTGCAGGCGCGGCATCAGCGCCTTGATCCGGTCCACGACGGCGATGATATTGGCGCCGGGCTGGCGCTGAACGTTGACAATCACGGCCGGCGTCAGGTTCATCCAGGCCGCTGCCTTGACGTTCTCGGCGTCATCGACCGCGTTGGCGACGTCGGAAAGTTTGACCGGCGCGCCGTTGTGATACGCAACGATCAGCGGCATGTAATCCTTGGCCGTGAGCAACTGGTCGTTGGCGCCAATCGTGTACGCCTGCTGCTTGCCGTCGAAGTTCCCTTTCGCCTCATCGACGTTGGCGCTGGCGATAGCCGTCCGCAGATCCTCGAGCGTGATTCCATACGACGCGAGCGAAGTCGGATTGGCCTGGATCCGCACCGAAGGTTTCTGGCCGCCGCCTATACTCACCAGGCCCACGCCGGGGAGTTGCGAGATTTTCTCCGCCAGCCGCGTGTCCGCCAGATCTTCGACCTGGTCCAGCGGCAGCTCCTTCGAGGTCAACGCGAGTGTCAGAATCGGCGTGTCGGCCGGGTTAGTCTTACTGTAAACCGGCGGATTCGGGAGATCGGTTGGCAGGTAGGTCGCCGCCGCGTTGATCGCCGCCTGCACTTCCTGCTCGGCAATGTCGATGCTCAAATTGAGGTCGAACTGCAGCGTGATGACCGAGCTGCCGAATGAGCTGTTCGATGTCATCTGGGTGAGCCCCGGCACCTCCCCGAATTGGCGCTCGAGCGGAGCCGTTACCGAAGACGCCATCACGTCCGGACTCCCGCCCGGGTAGAACGTCATCACCTGGATCGTCGGATAGTCCACCTGCGGCAACGCCGACACCGGGAGTTGCCCATAGGCGACCAGCCCCGCGAGCATCAGGCCGACCATCAGCAGAGACGTCGCGACCGGCCGCAGTATGAACGGGCGCGAAAGATTCAAGGGGTGGTGCTCCCGGGCGGAAGCGCCGCCGTCTGCACGCTCACGTGCGAACCTTGTTGCAGCTTGTCCACGCCGTCGGTCACGACCAGGTCGCCGACCTGCAGGCCCTTGCTGATCGCGATCACGTCGCCCTGGGTCGCGCCCACGGTCACCGGGCGCATCTCGACCGTATGATCCGGCTTGACGGCGTAGACGAACGAGCCTTGCTGGCTTCGCTGCAGGCCGGCCGACGGGATCAGAATCGCATTGGGAATAGTATCGACGAGCAGCCGCGCGTTAACGAACTGATTCGGGAACAGCGAATTGTCCTCATTGGGGAAAGCCGCCTTGAGCTTGATCGTGCCGGTCGATTGATCGATTTGGTTGTCGGTCGTGAGCAGCGATCCACTCCCGAGCTTGTGTTTGAAGTCGCGATCGAAAGCGTCGACCGGCAGCTGCGGATTCGCCTTCATCGCGGTCTCGAGACTTGGCAGGTCGTCCTCGGGAATACTGAAATCAACCGCGATCGGCTGGAGTTGCGTGATCACCGCGAGCCCGGTCGCGTCGGTCGCATGAATGATATTTCCCGGGTCCACCAGGCGCAGCCCGACCCTGCCGTTAATCGGCGAAGTGATACGGCTGTAGACGAGCTGAAGTTTGGCATTATCAACCGCGCCCTTGTCGCTTTCGATCGAGCCGGCATACTGCCCGACCAACGCCTCCTGATTATCCAGATCCTGTCGTGCGATCACCTTTTGCGCGTATAATTCTTTGTCGCGTGCGTAGAGGATCTTGTTGTTCTCGAGCGTCGCCAGATCCTTGGCGAGCGTGCCTTCGGCCTGCGTCAATTCCACCTGGTAGGGACGCGGGTCGATCTCAGCCAGCAGGTCGCCGGCCTTTACGATTTGCCCTTCGGTAAAATTTACCTTCATGAGCTGCCCGTCTACCCGGCTCTTGACGGTGACGGTGTTGTAGGGCGTCACGGTTCCGATTGCAGTTATGTATTGGTTCAGATCGCCGAGCTTAGCCGGCACCGCCGCAACCGGAACGGCTTGATGTGCTATCGCCGCAGAGGTTGCCGCAGTGGAAGAATCGGTGCTGCTGCGTCCGCTGAAATAGTAGATTCCGATTAGCGCGACGGCTAGGACCGCCAACCACAAACGCCACCGCTGCATAGCTTTCTCCGGCCAGGTGCGCACTTCGGCATCCTGCATGTATCGCGAGGCGTTAGCTTTTCCGGTCGTCGGGCCGTCAGAATCCATCATGTTTTCCGCCATAACTCCAAACTAGCAAATGCCGATCCTGCCTCTATTCTTGCAATTTTGGACTCGCCAGTCCATATTTCAAGTGTGCCCTGGAAGACTACTCATCTACGAATCGAACGCTTGCAGGTTTCCAATTGTGAGCGTTAAGCGGCCGTTGGCTTCGCCCCCGGTTCGCCGCAAGGACGGCCGCGGCAGGCCGTCCACTCCTTTCCTGCGTGAAAGAATACTCCAAAGCGCCGCGGAACTCTTCGCCGACCGGGAATTCGACCTGGTCTTGATCGACGAGGTAGCGGCGCACGCCGGGGTCGGCAAGGGCAGCGTCTACCGCCAATTCAAGTCGAAGGAAGAGCTCTACGCCGCGGTTGTAATCGACGGTTTCACAGAGCTCCAGCGCGAAATTCGCGCGGCGCTCGCGGGATGCACCTCGGTACGCGATCAGACCGCGACGATAGTTCGTCATACTATCAAATTTTTCTGGACCCGCCGCCAGTTCTTCACCCTGTTGCGCGACCCGAAGGCCTTGCCACCATCGCAGGAGCGTCAGTATCGCGCTCAACGCAACGACCTGTCGCGGCTGGTCAATGGCGTGCTCGACGAAGGCGTCAGGCACGGTGCGATAAGACCCGGAATCGACACTCGCATCGCGGCCGAGTCGCTGCTCGGCATGGTGCGCGGCATCAACCGCTACGGCCGCGAGTACACGACGCCCGATCGCGCGGCCGATAACATCACATCGATCTTCCTCGACGGATACGCGGCGCGCTAACATGCGTCGATCCCACATTTGACGAGGCCAACATGCAGGACCTGCTGCCGCTCGCGGAAAAAATCGCAGTGATACTGAAAGACCGGCGCGAGAACATCGCGATCGCCGAGTCTACCACCGGCGGCCTGATCTCGGCCGCATTGCTGAGCGTCCCCGGCGCGTCGGCGTACTTCATCGGCGGCGCCGTCGTTTACACGCTGAAGGCGCGGCGCGCGATGCTCGAGGTCCCCGATTCCGCGTTCGCCGGAATCAAATCAGTCACCGAAGAAGGCGCGATGATCCTCGCGCGCGCCGCCCGCACGAGGTTCGAAGTCACCTGGAGCATCGCCGAGATCGGCGCCAGCGGCCCCAGCGGCAATCGCTACGGCGACCGCGCCGGCCACAGTTGCATTGCAGTCGCAGGCCCGGTCGAGAAATCGATCACCATCGAGACGGGCAGCCCGGATCGCGTCGCGAACATGCGCACATTCGCAGCCGCCGCGTTAAATCTGATGATTCAAAGCCTGTCGTCCTCCTCCTAACCTCTCCTTGTCCTTGTCGAAGGAAGCTTCGCACAACCGGCCGAAGCATAATCCCCTCTCCCAGGATGGGAGAGGATCGAAGGTGAGGGTCATTATTCTGCGCTCCTTTTTTGCGCGCGATTCAAGATTCTGCTCTGCTCCGTAGGCACGCGGCTGTTATGCAAGGGAGACGGGAAGAACTCGGAGCAAGGTGATCTTTTCACGGCGCCACCTCCGACAATCGATCCACTTCGCGCAAACTCGGAAACAGCCGGTACCACACCGCCACAATCACCAGCGTGCCGACGCCGCCGATTACCACCGCCGGCACGGTGCCGAACCAGGTCGCCGTGACGCCCGATTCGAACTCGCCGAGCTCGTTCGACGCACCGACGAACAGCCTGTTCACCGCGCTCACGCGCCCGCGCATCGCGTCGGGCGTCGCGAGCTGCGTAAGAGTAGTGCGTACGTACACGCTCACCATGTCCGACGCGCCGAGAACGTACAGCGCCGCGATCGAAAGCGCGAAGTTCCGCGACAAGCCAAAAACGATCGTTGCGATTCCGAAAATCGCGACGCACGCGAACATCGCGAGTCCCGCCCGGCGCGACAGTGCCCGCTGTCCGAGCGCCACCCCGAGCATCGCCGCACCCAGCGCGGGCGCGCTGCGCAATACTCCGAGTCCCAGCGGCCCGACATGCAGAATGTCGCGCGCATAGACCGGCAACAACG
Organism: uncultured delta proteobacterium; assembly: GCA_963850125.1. Taxonomy (GTDB): domain Bacteria; phylum Desulfobacterota; class Binatia; order Binatales; family Binataceae; genus Binatus. The sequence continues at coordinate 22,279 of CAWKKB010000015.1, forward strand.
CCGTCGCGCCGCCCAGCAGGACGGCGAACAAATCCAATGAGAAGGCGCCGAGAATCAGCGGCTTGCGCCACACGTATGCGATTCCCGCGGTGATCCGCTCGAACACCGTCGTGTCGGCCTCTGCCTCGTAGCGCGCGCTGCGGCTCCGGATACCTATCATCACGATTGCGATCGTCACGAACAGGATCAGACACACACCGTAGTCGACGGCCGGGCCCACGATGTAGATCGCGCCGCCGATCGCAGGGCCCGCAATCACTGCCACCTGCGAGGTCGAGGAATTCCATGCGACGGCTTGCGGAAATTGATCCTGCGGCACCAGCAGTGGCACGAAAGACTGCGAAGCGGGCCCCGCAAATGCGCGCGCTGCTCCAAACAGCACCAGCACCACGTAAAACGGCCAGACGACAGCGGTCCGCGTCAACGCCAGCATCAGAAACCCGCCTGCCGCGACCGCAGTGAGCAAATTGCTGAACACCAGGATCAACCTGCGATCGAAACGATCCGCAAGATGCCCGGCGGGGATCGTACAGGCCATCATCGGCAGAAACTGGAAGAGTCCGGCGTAGCCGAGCGCTAGCGGCGTCCGCGCTATTCCGTAAATTTGCCAGCTCACCGCCACCGACTGTATCTGGGTAGCGAGAATCGCGAGGAACGCTGCGCCCAAAAAGCGGCGAAAGTCGCGATGCGACAGGGCGCTGGTGTTTGCGATCGCAGGCGAGGGGTCCATCGCCCTCCCGTTTGTATTGGAACCGCGGACCGGAATCGACATTTTGCCTATCGACACTCATCTCGCGTAGGCTCGCATCATGGACAAGTCAGCGATCCGAACTCACGTCGAGCGGCTTTGGAACGAGTCCATCGTCGCCGAACTTATCGCGTACATTCGCATCCCCAACAAGTCGGTCGCGTTCGATCGCGACTGGAAAGCGCACGGGCACATGGACCGCGTCGTCGCCCGCTTCGAGGATTGGGCGCGCCGCCAGCCTCTTCGCGGCATGAAGCTGGACGTCGTGCGCCTCGAAGGCCGCACCCCGCTGCTGTTCATGGAAATCCCCGGCGACTCGAACGATTGTGTGCTGCTTTACGGACACATGGACAAGCAGCCCGAGATGTCGGGATGGCGCGAAGGGCTGGGGCCGTGGAATCCGGTGCTCGACGGCGATCGTCTGTACGGCCGCGGCAGCGCCGACGACGGTTACGCGATGTTCGCGTGCCTCGGTGCGATCGGGGCCTTGCAGGCCAACTCGGTCAAGCACGCGCGATGCGTCGTCATCATCGAGGCGTGCGAAGAGAGCGGGAGCTTCGATCTCCCTCACTACATTGCGCACCTCGCGCCGCGCATCGGGCAGCCGAGTCTGTGCATCGCGCTTGACTCGGGATGCGGCAACTACGATCAACTCTGGCTGACGACCTCGCTGCGCGGGCTGGTCGGCGGCCGGCTTCAGGTCGATGTGCTCACCGAGGGCGTGCATTCGGGTGATGCCGGCGGAGTCGTACCCGACAGCTTCCGCATCGTGCGCCAGTTGCTACGTCGCGTCGAGGACGAGGAGACCGGCAAGGTGCTCGGCCAGGAATTCTACGCGACGATCCCCGACGCGCGACTCAAGCAGGCCTCCGCCACCGCCAAGGTACTCGGGGACGACATCTACACGAAGTTCCCATTCGTCGAACACGCGCGTCCCGTCAGCAACGATCCGACTGAGCTGATCCTCAATCGCGCATGGCGGCCCGCGCTTTCGATTATCGGTGCCGACGGCCTGCCGCCGACCAGTAACGCCGGCAATGTCCTGCGCCCGGGCACGGCAGTAAGCTTGTCCCTCAGGCTGCCGCCGACGGTCGATGCAAGAGTCGCTTCGCAAAAGCTGAAAAGTATTTTGGAAAAAGATCCGCCATACGAGTGCAAGGTGACGTTCCAGGCCAACTGGGGCGCCAGCGGATGGGACTCTCCAGCACTGTCGCCATGGCTCGAGCGCAGCCTCGATGCGGCCTCGAATGACTACTTCGGCAAACCGACCGCATACATGGGCGAAGGCGGCACGATTCCGTTTATGGGGATGTTGGGCGAGCGCTTTCCGCAATCGCAATTTCTGATCACGGGAGTGCTCGGCCCTCATGCCAACGCGCACGGCCCCAACGAGTTTCTCCACATCCCGACTGCGAAGAATGTGACTTGCTGCGTGGCGAAAGTGATCGCCGATCACTTCACTCGCACTAACAATTGAGGAGGACGCTATGTCGATTCGACTTCGTCAGATTGCGCTGGTCGCCAACAAGCTCGCGCCGGTAATCGATGACCTGAAGGGCGTGTTTGGACTCGAGGTCTGCTACATCGATCCCGGAGTTGGGGTGTTCGGGCTGGAAAATTCGCTGCTGCCGGTCGGCAACAACTTCATCGAAGTGGTTGCGCCGATCAAGGACGGCACTGCCGGCGGCCGTTACCTCAAGCGCCGCGGCGGCGATGGCGGCTACATGGTCATCTGTCAATGCGAGAAGCACGCGGCGCAACTCGAACGGCGCGAGCGCGCCGCGACGATGGGCATCCGAATCGCGTGGGAGCGCGAGAACAGCGAATATCACGTGATGCAGTTGCATCCGGCCGACACGGGAGGCGCATTCCTCGAGATCGATTGGGACGCGAAAGCCGAGCCGGAAGGCAATTGGGAGCCGGCCGGCGGAAGCGGATGGCGCAGCGCGAAACGAACGGAAATCGTCAGCGGATACTCTGCGGTTGAGCTGCAATCGCCCGATCCTGCCGGCCTGGCCGAGCGATGGAGCAAAATCGCGGGCATCCCGGATCGCAGGGACGCGCGCGAACGCCTCGAGATACCGCTCGACAATGCGAGTGTCCGATTTGTCGAAGCGACTGACGGGCGGCCCGAGGGCTTGTCGGGAATCGACATGGTGGTTGCGGATCGCGCGAAGCTGAAATCCGCTGCGGAGCGCCGCGGACACAAGACCACCGGCGACCAACTCACGATTTGCGGCACGCGCTTCTACTTAGTATCGCCATAGAGTGCGGCGATTGCGGGCCGTCGGGACACGAGCTTGCGCAGGATAGTAGTCATCTCGGGCATCGTGGTTGGCGCGATGGTGCTGATCGCAGCCGGGCTTACTGCATACGCATACTTCAATTTGAGCTCGATCGTCGCGCGCAATCAGAAGCGGATACTCGCGCGCGTGAGCGACGAGCTCGGGCGGCCGGTCCAGGTCGGGAAGATACAGGCGCAGATGGGATGGGGCGTATCGGTCGAAATCAGCGACCTTACGATTGCCGACGATCCGGCATTTTCGGCGAAGCCTTTTCTCTCCGCCAACGACGTGTCGGTGGACGTCGAGTTTCTCCCGTTGCTTGGCGGCGAAGCGAGGGTCACACGACTCGAATTTATCAAACCCGACATCCGGATCGTGATGAACGCGAACGGCGATCTGAACGTGAGTACAATCGGCTCGAACCCTGAAGATGCGCGAAGAAAAGCGACGCAGCCATCGAACCACCACGGGCACAAGCGATCATCGCTTGGCGATTTGTCGATAAAGGCGCTCAGCGTCAAGGACGGCCGAATCTATTTCAACGACCTTTCCGAAAAGGCGGCGCCGATTCACGTCCATCGCCTGGATTTCGACGTGACAAACTTCAACGCCGCGTCGGCCTTCTATGTCGAGACCAGGTTCGCCTTTCCGGGCGACGAGCAGAACGTAAAGGCGTCGGGGAAGGTCGGGCCGTTGCTCAATCTAGGCGTGCTGGACGCATCCGGAATTCCTGTCGATCTGAATTTGAAGATCGATTCGATCGTGCTCGACAACGTCAGGCCACTGGCTGACGTCGGATCGCATATACCGCCCGGTCTTTCGATTCCCGATCCCATCTCCGTCACCGGGACCGCGCGTGGTTCCATCGGCAAACTCGCAATTGCGCTCAGCACCGACCTGACCGGCGCCCGGGTCGCGTACGCGAAGATTTTCGACAAGCCTGCGGGAACCGCGATGGTTGTGAATGCGAACGGCACCTGGGGCGACCCGCTCGAGCTGGCAAGCGCGAGTTTGAAGCTCTCGGATCTCGAACTGACGGCGAGCCGGTTTGCCGGTGGAGGGGCGCAACCGTTGAGCGCACAAATCGATTCGAACAGCTTCAACCTCGCCAATCTCAGCGCAATGATAACTGCGGCGGCCGCATACAGTGTGGCCGGCATGAGCGAAGTTCACGGCGTCGCGAAGTTCGGCGGCAACGCACCGGCGTTCGATGGATCGGTGACGCTGAAACAGGTCGCGCTGAAGCCGGGACCATCGTGGCAAAGCGGAATCAGCAATCTGAACGGTGCGATTACGTTCGCAAATGGCGTCGAGACCATCGAACCGACCAGCTTCACGATAGGTTCCGCGCACGCGAATTTTGAAGGACGTGCTCAATCGTTGAGTCCGCTCGAAGCGAGCTATGCGCTGAAGGCCGACTCGGTGAAGCTGGCGCAGTTACTCGCCAGTCGTCCGCCCAGTGACGTGATCAACGGGCTGGCGGTCAATGGCACCGCGGACGGAGAGCTGGCCTCACCACGAATCAGTGCGACGATCCAATCGACGGATGGGTCGCTCGAAAATGTTTCATACAACAATCTCGATCTGACGGCGGCCTATTTTAACGCCCGCGCGTCGGCCCGTCCGCTCAAGGTCGGGCTGTTTGGTGGATCGCTGACGGCGGATGTGGATGCGGTTCTCGGCGACGTGCCGACCTTCAACGTCACGCTCGAAATGAGGAATCTGAATATCGAGGAGGGACTGCGCTCGCAAAATATCGGCGCGGCCAGCACCGTGCACGGCCTTTTGACCGGCAACGTGGCGGTGTCGGGCAACGGCACGAGTTGGGAGCGAATCAGGCCGACCCTGCGGGGTAGCGGGCGTGTGGCAATCGCGAACGGCAAGCTGGTCGGCGTCAATATCGTGGCCGACGCGCTCAACGCAGTCGCCGCGGCTCCCGGAGTCAGCCAGATCGTCAACGTGGCTTTCATGTCGAGTCATCACGGGTTGCTGGTCGATCCGGACACTGAACTGCAGTCGGCGAGCATGAGCTTTCAGCAAGTTGGTCCGAGGTTCACCACGCACGATCTCTTCGCGCAGTCGCCCGATTACTCGATCACGGGCGACGGCTGGTTTGACATGGACAAAAACATGGACATGAGCGCCGACATCAAGCTCACACTCGGGCTGCAGGTCGCCATCCCCGTCACTGTCACTGGAAAACTGCCGGGCGTGCGCGTGCTGCCCGACGTGCCGACGCTGGCGGAGCGGGTGGCGATGGGCGCGATTAACACGCCCGGCAATATAATCCGCGGCGGAGTGAACGCGGTCGGATCGGTGGTCGGCTCACCGTCCGCTGGATCGGCGATTCCGTCGATTCCGAATCCGATTAACGCTCTCAAGAAACTCTGGCCTTGAGCGGTTGCTCGCGCGACTAGCGGTTGAGCAAGCCCAGCGCGCCGATAATCCAAATGATCGTTACGATGCCAAAAACTACGCCCGGTAGTTCGGACAGAAAGGTTTGCTGACTCATCGTGAGTCCCTCCGTTTCAACTTGGCGGTTTCGAAGCCGCGAATCGCGGCGGGTTGTTTTCGCTGAGTATTGAATTCATGTCCTTCGCCTGCCGAAGACGACTGAAAGCGTCTACACCCCTAAGGCGTAACAATGCGTTGAACAGCCGGTTCAATTGGACGGAACTAGGCGAAGAATCGACGAAGAAACGCGGTTCGGTCAGGGAAGAATCTCGAATCTTCCAACGCGATGCGGTCGATAAAGTTCGAAGTCTCGACGGTCGATGGATGGTCGCGTCAGCGGCGGGTGAGCTTTTCTACTTCGGCTAGTTCTTCCGCTGACAATTTCCAGTTGCCGGCCTTTACGTTTTGAGTTACCTGCTCGGGGCTGGTCGCGCCGGAGATTACGCTGGAGACTTGCGGTTGCGACGCGAGCCATCCGACGGCCAGCTCGAGCATGGTGTGCGCGCGCTCGCGTGCGAAGTTCTCCAGCTTTTCAAGAGTCGCAAAGTTTTCCTCGGTGAGAGTTTGCTGCGCCATCCGCTGGATCATCGAAAAGCGGGTGCCTTTTGGCGGTTCTGCGCCGCGCTTGTATTTCCCAGTGAGAAATCCGCTGGCCAGCGGGAAGTAAGGCAGGATACCCACTCCGAACTCGCGGCATGCGGGGATCAGTTCGCGCTCGATGCGACGGTCGAGCAGGTTGTACTGGTTCTGCGCGGAGATGTACGAAGCGAGTCCGCGAGTCTGCGATATCCAGTGCGCGTCGGTGGCCTGCCACGCGGCGAAGTTACTATGTCCGATGTACCGGACCTTGCCGGCGCGAACGAGATCGTTGAGCGCTTCGAGGGTTTCATGCTGAGGCGTTTCGGGATCGGGCTGATGAATCTGGTACAGGTCGATATAGTCAGTGCCCAATCGTTTGAGGCTCGCCTCGGCGGCAGCGATGACGTAGCGGTACGACCCGCCTTTCATATAGGGACCGTCGCCCATCGCCATGCCAAACTTGGTCGCGACAATAGCGTCGCGGCGGCGAGTGCCGAGTGCTTTGCCGAGAAAATCTTCCGAGCCGCCGCGATTGCCGTAGATATCTGCCGTGTCGAACAGCGTGATGCCCTCGTCCAGCGCTCGATCCACCACGGCGCGAGTCTGTTCCGCATCGGTGCGCATGCCAAAGTTGTTGCATCCGAGCCCTATCGCCGAGACCTTGAGTCCCGACTTACCGAGATTGCGATATTCCATGATTGATCCTTACGTGCTTTCAGGCTTCAGTGTCGGCGGGAAAGAATACGAGGGTCCGCACTTCGACGCTTTCGCGCGGCGCCGCGTCAGGCGAGCTTGAGGGATCCTCGAAGGCGGAATGCGCGGTGAAGCGCGCGCGGCGGCCGTCAGAGTCGTAGCACTTGAGCAATAGTACTTCTTCCTTTTGCTGATCTGGAAGGTAGTACCATCGATGATTCGGGTTGTACGCGACTGAATAAACCTCGCCGTCGCGGTCTCGGTACTTGAGCACGTGCTTGACGAAATCTTCCTGCACCATGCTTTGAGCGTCGCACACCGCCAGCGGAGATTCCTCCACCGGACCGCGAATCGGACGCCAGACGTTGATTACCGCAAAACGATTCTTGAGCAGCTCGTCAGCTTCGTTCGGCAGGAGATCGCGCACGCGCTGCGGCCCTGACTTGAGCGTGTAGTCATTGTGAGCGACCTTAACCGGCTCCTGCGCGCCATTCTCACGTCGTTGCGCCATCGGGCGCGAGCGGACGTTATGATCGAACACATGCACTTTGACCGCGCCGGTAAACTCCCGGACCAGCCGCTGGACTTCGGGGTAGTAAACCCTGCGCACTTCATCGGCGTCGTAGAAATTCGCGACCGCGGTGTTCTGACGTGTGACGGCAAAACCTTGGCGGTCGAGAGATAGCTCGCTCATAATCACGCGGGCGCTGTGAATCCGCACGGTGAACCTGGCGTAGGTTCCGGTCTGCGCAGGAATGCCCGGCGGCGGCTTAAAGTTGTAGGTCACCGGATGCTGATCTTTGTCGGCGAGATAGTTGAGCACGCCCTCGACGCGATCGGGATTGCTGAGCGTTGCAGGCTCGGTGTGCGCTGTCGTCATAGGGAAGTACTCCCGGGATGCTTTCCCTTTGCTATGGCAGTCCGCGCGACGGGTCAAGCGCGAAATTGGTGAAGGTGGCAATATTCGGCGGATGGCGAAGCTGCGCGACATACTGAAACCGCGGCCGCGAATTCTGTTCGTCGGGATCAATCCAAGTGTTCGCTCCGAGCAGATGGGCCATCACTTTGCGAGCCCTGGCAATCCGTTCTGGCGGCTGCTGTATGCGGCGCATCTGGTGCCCGAGATGCTCACCTGCGAAGACGATCGGCGCCTGGTGGCATTCGACCTCGCATTGACGAACCTGTGCGCGCGGGCGACGCGGTCGGCGGCTGAGCTGAGCACGGCTGAGATGATCGCGGGACGAGAAATACTCGCGCGCAAGATTCGACGAGTGCGGCCGCAGGTCGTTGCGTTTGTCGGCGTGAGTATCTACCGCCGATTTTTCGGGATCGCACAGGGCGAGGGCGCGGGTCCGAAGGAGGAGGAGATATACGGCGCGCGGGTTTTTGTGCTGCCCAATCCGAGCGGGCTGAATGCGAGCTATCCGGGATTTAAAGACAAATTGATTTGGTTTGAGCGGCTGCGGGAGTTTGCTGGGATGGAATAATGCGCAGCTCGCTCCTTAACATGCTGCTCGAGTCGCAGAACCCTCACCTACCGGCCGCGATGCGGCCGGCCTCCTCTGCCGTAAAGAAACGGGCGAGGTAAGAATGCTATTCGATTCCGTAGCGGCGGCGCTTGCGCCATAGGGTTGTTACGTTGATGCCGAGGGTATCGGCGGCTTCCTCAAGGGTGGCGCTGGCGCCGAGCACGCGCGCGATGTGCTCGCGCTCGACTTCGTCCAGGCTGGCAGCGTTTGGGATGCCGGCCAGAGCTTCGGTCGACTCGTGGAAAAGTGAATCGGGCAGGTCGTCCGGGGCGATCGTCTCGCCGCGCATCAGGACGGTGCCGCGTTCGATCGCGTTGCGAAGTTCGCGCACGTTGCCGGGCCATCGATAGCGCGTGAGCGCGGCAGTCGCGCCCGGCGAAAATGCCAGGCCGGGATGCGAGTTGCGGATGGCGGCGATGTTCAGGAGCCATTGCGCGAGCGGCAGAATGTCTTCGCGGCGTTCGCGCAGGGGAGGGACGCGCAAGGTGATGACGTTGAGGCGGTAGTAGAGATCCTCGCGGAAATGATGCGCGGTTACTTCGGACTCGAGGTCGCGATTCGACGCGGCGATTATTCGCGCATCGACGTGAATCGTGCGCTCGCCGCCGACGCGCTCGAAGTTCTGATCCTGCAGGAAGCGCAGAAACTTGGTCTGTAAGGTCGGCGTCAGGTCGGCAATCTCATCGAGGAAAACGGTGCCGCCGTTGGCCGCTTCGAGCCTGCCGGGCTTGTCCTTGACCGCGCCGGTAAACGCGCCCCGCATATGCCCGAACAACTCGCTCTCGAGCAGTTCTTCGGAGAGCGTGGTGCAATTGACGACCACGAACGGCTTGCTCTGGCGACGGCTCCATCGATGGATCTGGCGCGCGATGACGTTCTTGCCGGTGCCGCTCTCGCCCGTGAGCAGGATCGTCGCGTCGCTGGCGGCGGCCTGGCGGGCAGTTTCGAGCAGGCGTTGCATCGCGCCGCTCTTCGAGTCGAGCAGCGGCTCCTCGTCGATTGCGCTGCGCAACGCGCGATTTTCGGCGGTCAGCAGGCCGACGTGCAGCGCGCGATCGACGGTGTGCTGAATCTGCTCGAGCGAGAACGGCTTGGTGACGTAGTCGTAGGCGCCGGACTTCATCGCCTCGACCGCATTCTCAACCGTCGCATAGGCGGTCATCAGGATTACCAGGCACTCGGGCGCGCGCCGCTTGATTTCACGCAGCAGTTCGAGGCCGCTCATCTCAGCCATCTTGTAGTCGGTCAGCACGAGATCGAACTGGATCTCAGCGAGGAGCGCCACGGCCTGCGCACCGTTCTCTGCGGCGCGGACCTCGTGTCCCAGCGACTCGAAGAACGTGGTGAGGCTGCGGCGAATATTGCGTTCGTCATCGACGATGAGAAGCTTAGCCATCAAATCTCCTGCGCGGCGGGAATTTCGACGATGAATCGGGCGCCGTGAGAATTGGCGCTCTCGACAAAAATCCTGCCGCCATGGGCTTCGACAATTTCCTTCACGATTGAGAGGCCGAGCCCGGCGGAACCTTTTTCAAAGCCATCGGAACCATACTGCACGAAGCGTTCGAAGATGTAATCCTTCATATCGGCCGGAATCCCAGGCCCCGAATCGGTGACCTCGAGCCGCGTAGCCCCTTCAGTGCCACGCGCGCAGACCTGGATCGTCCCGCCCGCGGGAGTATAGCGCAATGCATTGCCGAGCAGGTTGGAAATCACCCACGATAGCTTGATCGGATCGCCGATGATTTCGGGCACCGCGCCGATGTGCTCCTCGATCTCGACGTGCTTCTCGCGCGCCTGGATTGCGAAGCGCCGGGCCACGTCGGACGCCAGCCGCGCGAGATCGAGTCGCTTCTGCTGAACCGCGATCGCGGGAACCTCACCGCGTGCAAGGTTGAGCAGGTTGTCGGTGAGCTGACGCATCCGCGTGCATTCCTCGAGGATCACTTGCAGCAGTTCGCCGCTCTTGGGATTCGACTCCGGCGGACTCTCGCGGCTCAGCAGTTCCGCCGACAACGCGAGCGAGGTGAGCGGGGTCCTGAGTTCGTGCGACAGCGTCGCGACCAGGTTGGTGCGCGCGCGATCCTGATCGCGGATATACGTCACGTCCTGCAGAATCAGCAGCGTGCCGAGCGACTTGCCGACCGTATGATGAAGCGGAACCGGCTTCAGCACGTAAGAATGATCGCGCCCGCGAACGTGAAGATCGATTTCAGTGCGATGGCCATCCGGTCCGGCCCGCTGCAGCGTGCGCAACGCATCGCGAACGCGCAGGTAGTGAGGATGGTTGCTGCTGAGATCATCGAACGGACTGCCGAGCGCGTCCTGAAGATCGATGCCGAGGATCAGCGACGCGATTTCATTGATGTGCGCGACGATTCCATCGCTGTCGATCAGCACGACCCCGTCTTCGAGGCTCTCGATAATCGCCTCGGTCTTGCTCTTTTCGTAAACCAGGCGTTCGACGTTGAGCTTGTCGTATTGCTCCAGGCGCTCGGCCATCTGGTTGAATTCACGCGCGACCGCTTCGAGCTCGGCGAGCGGCTGGGGACCGAGGCGCACCTGCGACTTGCGCTGACTGATTCCGCGCAGGCGCTCGGTGAGCTCCGTCAATGGCTTCGAGAGCCGCCATCCGAGCCCCCACGAGACCATCGCGCCGACCAGCAACACCAGCGCCAGCCCGCCCGCGAACTCGTACGCGAGATGCTTGCCCAACTGCACCGAGCGGCTGTCCGCGCGAAACATCGCGGCCTTGTTCATCGCGATCAGATCGTCGAGCCGGCCGTTCAATTCGGCAAACTCGCGATCGTGATAGACGCCGGACTGTGCCGTCGATACATCATCGAACAGTTTGTTGGCGCGCCGGGTGATATCCGCGGCGAGTTCGGGTTCGCCAACTTCGGTGAAGTCGTGATTCTCGACGTCGGCCCACTGCAAAAAATCGTGCCGCGCGGAGGGCAGAACGTCCTTGGCCTTGCCGTCATGCTCAGCCACTTGAAGCGTGTTGAGCGCCGCGTGCATGTTCTGGGCGGCCTCTATGCTGACGTAGTTGCGATAGAGGGTCGCGCGGATTGCACCGCCCAGCGCGTAGACCCGCGGCAGGGTGTAGAGTCCCAGCAGAACCACCAACGCCAGCATCAGCAGGGTGCCATTGCGAATTCGGCGCTGCAGCGAAGGAGCGTTCATCGCGAGTCCTCCCGTTCGTCGGTCGCGACAATTTCCACGTCGAGGTCGGTTGCGTCCGCAACCAGCCGCGCCACCACGTCGCCCTTGAACAATCGGCGCCAACGCGGTTGATGAGTGCGGCCAACGATTACCTTCGATACGCCCTTGTCGTGCGCGAAGTCGATCAAGGCCTTGACCACGTCGTCGGACTTGAGCCACACGGTTTCGGCGCCGAGATCGCTGGCCACATTGATGTTGTCGAGCAGCGCGACGAAGTCGCTGGTGCCGATATTTTTCACCGACTCGGAGGGCGTTTCGATATGGACCGCGTACCATTCGGCGTTGAGCTGTCCCGCGATGCGCGAGGCTTTGCGCAGCAGTTGTCCGGTGTCAGCGGCGTTGGACGAGACTCCGACCATGATGCGATCGACGACGTTCGCTCGATGACCGCCTTCGCGCTTGATCGACTCGCGGTCAAGCCGCTGCCGATCCAGGCTGCGGGCAACCTCGCGCAGCGCCAGCTCACGCAGCGACGCGAGATTGCTCGGCTTGAAGAAATTCTTGAGCGCGTTTTCGATCTGATCCGGCGGGTAGATTTTTCCCTCGCGCAGGCGCTCGCGCAGCGCTTCGACCGGCACGTCGATATTGACGATTTGATCGGCGCGCGCGAGGAACGAATCGGGCACCGTTTCGCGCACGTCGATGCCGGTGACGCGCCTCATTAGCGCGTTCAGACTTTCGACGTGTTGGATGTTGATGGCGGTAATCACGTTAATGCCGGTGCCAACTATCTGCTCGACGTCCTGGTAGCGCTTGGGGTGGTGCGAGCCAGGCGCGTTGGTATGCGCAAGCTCGTCGACGACCACCACGTCGGGTTTGCGCGCGATGATCGCGTCGACGTCCATCTCTTCGAGCTCAACGTCGCGGTACTGGATCTTGCGGCGCGGAACTACCTCGAGGTCGCCAATCCGCTCCTCGGTCTCGCGCCGATGATGCGTCTCGACGAAGCCAAGCACGACATCCACTCCCCGATCGCGGAGCTGATGTGCCTCGTCGAGCATCCTGTATGTCTTGCCTACGCCCGCGGCGGCGCCAATATAAACCTTGAGCCGACCCCGTTGAGGCTGGGGAACGAGATCGAGAAAAGCTTCGGGCTCGAGTCGCTTATCATCGCTCATTCAAGTCCCGGGAGTTCCGCCATGACTTCCCGCGGCGCGATCGCCATGACTCCCCGTGGTGCGATCGAGGGCCAGGTTCAGCATCAGGACGTTCACTCCGGGCTCGCCGAAGATTCCCATCGATCGCGGCCGCGTGTTTTCTGCGATCAACTGCCGCACCTGATCTTCGCTCAGACCGCGCGCATGAGCAACCCGTGTAGTCTGCAGGTGCGCCGCCGCCGGACTTATCTCGGGATCCAGCCCGCTGCCTGAGGCCGTCACCAGGTCAACTGGAACCCGGTGCGCGTTGGTGCCTGGATTGCTCTCGATAATGTTCTTCAGCCGCAGCTTGACCGCGTCGATCAGCGCCTTGTTGGTGGGCCCCAGGTTCGAGCCGCTCGAGTTGTCGGCGGCGTAGCCCTTATCGCCGGCGGCGGAAGGCCGGCTCTGAAAATAGCGGGGCGACGCAAAATTCTGACCTATCAGACTCGAACCGACGAGCTTGTTGCCGGCGACGACAAGACTGCCGCCCGCCTGGCGCGGGAAAATCACCTGCGCAAGGCCCCATACCGCAATCGGATAGACGATGCCGGTAAGCACGGTGAGCACCGCCGTAGCCATAAGAGCAGTTCTGAAAATTTTCACTGTTAAAACCTCAGGCCAGATGCAGCGCGGCGATCATGACGTCGATGGCCTTGATGCCGATGAACGGAATAATCACGCCGCCGAAGCCGTAGATGAAAAGGTTGCGAGTCAGAATCGCAGCGGCGCCGACCGGACGATAGCGCACACCGCGCAGAGCCAGCGGAATCAGCGCGATGATAATGAGCGCGTTGAAAATTACCGCCGACAGTATCGCGCTCTGCGGCGTCGCCAGATGCATCACGTTGAGCCGTTGCAGTTCCGGATACTCGACGATGAACAGCGCCGGGATGATCGCGAAGTACTTGGCGACGTCGTTGGCGATCGAGAATGTGGTCAACGCGCCGCGCGTCATCAGAAGCTGCTTGCCGATCTCGACGACCTCCATAACCTTGGTCGGATTCGAGTCGAGATCGATCATGTTGCCGGCCTCGCGCGCGGCCTGGGTGCCCGCATTCATCGCGATTCCGACGTCGGCCTGCGCGAGCGCGGGGGCATCGTTGGTGCCGTCGCCGATCATTGCGACCAGTTTGCCCTGGTTCTGCTCCTCACGAATCAGGCGAAGCTTGGTTTCGGGAGTAGCCTCGGCCAGGAAGTCGTCAACGCCGGACTCCTTGGCGATAGCCGCGGCGGTCAGCGGGTTGTCGCCGGTAATCATGACGGTGCGCAAACCCATCGCGCGCAGGCGCTCGAAGCGTTCGCGGATTCCTTCCTTGACCACGTCTTTCAGATAGATCACGCCGAGCGCTTTCGATTCGTCAGCTACCACCAGCGGAGTTCCGCCGCTGCGCGCGATGCGCTCGACGATCTCCCGCAAGTCGGTCGGCGGCATGCCGTGATTTTCCTGCACGAAATGCACGACCTGGTCGGCGGCGCCCTTGCGGATTCGGCGGCCGCCGATGTCCACGCCGCTCATCCTGGTTTGCGCGGAAAACGGGATAAAGGTCGCGCCGTCTTCGCCAAGTTCGCGGCCGCGCAGGTTGTATTCGCGCTTGGCCAGCACGACGATCGAGCGTCCTTCGGGAGTCTCATCGGCCAGCGATGCGAGCTGCGCGGCCTCGGCGAGTGCGGCCGGTTCGACGCCCGCCACCGGAATGAATTCCGCGGCCATCCGGTTGCCGAGCGTGATGGTTCCGGTCTTGTCGAGCAGCAAAGTATCGACGTCGCCGGCTGCTTCGACCGAGCGGCCTGACATCGCGAGCACATTGTGCTGCACCAGGCGATCCATCCCTGCAATTCCGATCGCCGAGAGCAGTCCGCCTATGGTCGTCGGAATCAGGCATACCAGCAGCGATACCAGCACCGGCAGCCCGAGCTTCGTCCCGCCATACAAGCCGAACGGGTAGAGCGTAACGACCACCAGCAGGAAGACGATAGTCAGGCCGGACAGCAAAATGCTGAGCGCGATTTCATTGGGCGTCTTCTGACGCTGCGCGCCCTCGACCAGCGCGATCATGCGGTCGAGAAAAGTCTCGCCGGGGTTGGCGGTGATCTTCACCTTGATCCAGTCGGAGATGACGGTGGTCCCTCCGGTGACGCCGCTGCGATCGCCGCCACTCTCGCGAATTACGGGGGCGGATTCTCCGGTGATAGCGGCCTCGTTGACCGCCGCGATGCCCTCGACTACTTCGCCATCGCCAGGGATGACGTCGCCGGCTGTAACCATTACGAGGTCGCCGCGCCGGAGCTGCGCCGCCGGCACGAGACTCGTCACGCCGCCGGCGCCGATAAGCTTGGCCTGGGTTTCAGTGCGAGTCTTGCGCAGATTTTCGGCCTGCGCCTTGCCCCGCCCTTCCGCCATCGCCTCGGCGAAGTTTGCGAACAGGACGGTGAACCATAGCCACAGCGCGATTTGAAATTCGAATCCCGCCAGCGCCATCTTGTGAGCCAGCGCGTCGCGAAGCAGCGTGAACATTACGAGCACGCTGGTGACCTCGACCACAAACATCACCGGATTCTTGATCATCAAGCGCGGATCGAGCTTGGTGAACGACTCGATCGATGCGCGTGAGACGATTTCACTATTCCAGAGTTTTGGGGCCTTGCGATCGCTCATAGTTGATACACCAGACCTAGAAAAGTTTCCCGGCCGCCATCAGCAGTTGCTCGACGATTGGTCCGAGCGCGTCGGCGCAGAAGAAGGTCAACGCTCCGACGATCACGATTACGCCTATCAGCAGGAACACGAACGGGATGCCGTCGGTCGGGAACGTTCCGGCGCTGGCGGCGGTGGATTTCTTGGCGGCGACCGAGCCGGCGATCGCCAGCGCGGGAATCGCCATCATGAATCTGCCGAGCAGCATCACGATCGCGATCGTCAGGTTGTAGAAGGTCACGTTGGCATTCAGGCCCCCGAACGCGGAACCATTATTCGCGCCCGCTTCCGTGTATGCGTACAGGATTTGCGAAAAGCCGTGTGGGCCGGGATTTGAAATGCTCGACAGGCCAGCGGGCAAGACCGTCGCTAGCGCTGAAGGTATCAGAATGACGGTGGGGAAGATGAGCACGTAGAGCATCGCGAGTTTCATTTCGCGAGCTTCGATTTTTTTGCCGAGATATTCAGGCGTCCGTCCGACCATCAGGCCCGCGATGAATACCGCCAGCACCGCCATCACGATGATTCCGTAAAGTCCCGAGCCGACTCCGCCGAAGATCACCTCACCAAGCTGCATATTGATCATCGGCACCAGCCCGCCCAGCGGCGTGTAGCTGTCGTGCATCGAGTTGACAGCGCCGCACGACGTATCAGTGGTGGCAGTCGCCCACATCGCGGATTCGACGATTCCGAAGCGGACTTCCTTGCCCTCCATGTTGCCGCCGCTTTGCGTGGCGGTAGCGTGCTGATCGATTCCAATCTTGCTGAATTGCGGATTGCCGTGTTGCTCAGCCCAGATGGCTGGCGCCGCGCCGGCGAGAAAGAGAATCGCCATGACCGCGTAAAGCGCCCATCCCTGGCGGCGATCACCGACCATCTTGCCGAAGGTGTGCGTCAGTCCCGCGCCAATCGAAAAAATCGCGAGCATCTCGACCAGGTTCGTCAGCGGCGTCGGATTCTCGTACGGATGCGCCGAGTTGGCGTTCATAAAGCCGCCGCCGTTGGTGCCTAGCTCCTTAATAATCTCCTGCGACGCGACCGGCCCTTCGGCGATCGTCTGCGTAGGGCCCTCGAGCGTTGTTGCATTTACGTACGGACTGAAATTGTCGGGCACTCCCTGCCAGACAAGAACCAGCGCGAAGATCAGAGAGAGCGGCAGCAGCACCCACAGCGTGGTGCGCGTGAGATCGACCCAGAAGTTACCGATCGTCCTGGCACTGCGCCTCGCGAATCCGCGAATCACCGCCGCTGCCATCGCGATTCCGGACGCCGCCGAGAGAAAGTTGTGCGACGTGAGCCCGATCATCTGCGTCAGGTAACTCAGCGTTTGCTCGCCGGAGTACGCCTGCCAGTTAGTGTTGGTCGTGAAGCTCGCGGCAGTGTTGAAGGCCAGTCCCGGCGGCACTCCGGCGAGTCCCTGCGGATTCAACGGCAGATAGTACTGGAGCCGCTGCAGCGCGTAGAGAAAGATCATCGAGATCAGGCTGAACGCGAGCATCGATATCGCATATGGAGCCCAGCCGGTCTCGACCCGCGGGTCTATCCCGCAAAGCCTGTATATCAGTCTCTCGATCGGCTCGAGCACCGGATCCAGAAAGGTGTGCTCGTGAGAGAATACTCGCGCCATGTAGAGACCGATCGGCACGCTGATCGCCGTCACCAGGATGAAGTAGACGGCGAGCTGAACAATCGAATTGCTTGGCATGTAGTAGTTTCCGGCTGGTGCGACTTAGAATCTTTCGGGGCGCAGCATCGTGTAAATCAGGTACACACCCAGCAAGACAGCGCACACCCCACCTAGAACAGTTTCAATCGGGCTCATAGGTTGTCACACCCCCGGACATACTCGATCGCGATTGCGAAAAAGGCGATGCTCGCGAGAATTGAAATCAAATCCCACATAGTTAGCTCCGACTAGTAACGTTGTGCAGTATTTAGTGCAAAGGCTGTTCAGAACGGCCAGGGCTCTCAGCGGGACCCGGAACGTGGCCATTCGATCCGTTCATGTGCAGATGCGCGTCTGTCACTCTGCGCATCGCAGGGCATGGGCCGGCCGCAAAGGTCGCGGCGCGTGCGACTACCTCATCGCGCGTGAATGGGGTGCCGTCTTCCGAGATCGGCCTTAGCGCACCGCGACGCCCGTCGTTAACGACAAACGACCACTTACATCGCACGCAGTGATACAGGTATCGATGCGGCTTGAAGAAACCGGGAAGTTTGTCGAGCACTTTTATCGCATACAAGTGCGGCATCTTCATCTGCATCGTTGGTTTCATTGGAATTGCTGACCTCCGCCGGATTTCTTCCGACGGGGTTAACAGCACTGCGCGTGCCAATGCTGGAACGCCCATTCCACAAGGCTTTTTGCATCTTTTGGCGATGCGGCATTTCAAAATGCATTGTGCTGTTCACTGCAAGGTTCATCGAACTGCAATGGCAGAACGCGATCGTCTGCGGCATCAGTGGCGGATGAGTCCCGAGTTCCTTCCGGGCTGGAGCATGTAGTTGCGGCGCCAATACACCTCGTCGGTGAACCCGATCCGCTGATACCATCGGATAGGAGTGTCGTCCGGATCAGTATTGATGAGTACGGAGCCGCAGCCTTGGTCATAGGAATCCGCGACGACCTGGCATAGGAGATGTCTCGCGATACCTTTCATCCGAAATGGCGTTCGCGTCGCGAGATTGAAGATCAATCTATCTCTGCCATCGTAGTATCCAAGGACAGCCGCCGGCTCATCTCCCATCCGCGCGATGAGGAATCGGCCGATGCTTGCCAGTTCGCGCTGATGCACCGCCAGTTCCTTCTCGACGTCGTCGGCTGGCGGTGCGTCTTCGGAGTTTGCAAATCCCTTCAGCTTCACCAGCACATAGTCCTTCAAGGTATCGGCCGTAACCTGCTCGACCTCGATGCCCGCTAGTTCGAATCGATCTGGACGCCGCCCGACGTGTGCCAGGTGAGTATTCGCTTTGTCCGCGGAAGTTCCCGCCGCAATCAGCGCCGGGCCAAGCGTTGCGTCCAGATCCTTGTTATCGATCCAAATGTTCACCGCCCGGTTATCGAAGTAGTTACGGGCATCGGCGAGAAACTCAGGCGCGTCGTCAGGGGACATCGCGTCGACGATGATCAGTCCTGAATCCGGATCTCCAGTTCGACGGCGATAAGATCCGAGCTGTCTTTGCGCCACGTCGTAGCCGAGCTCCGCTATGGAAGTTCGATACCTTGAACGAACTTGCTCGCGGAGACGATCGTGTTCGGGATGGCGCATCGTGGCTACTCCTGCTTGACCAGCAACCCTCGCGAGCGCGCCTTCTCGAAGATCCAGCCGAAGAACATCAGCGCCGATGCGAAGTACACGACGTTCAAGCCGGCGCCCCACCAGAAATGCATCGGCGAAAATCCTTTACCTGCCAAGATCTGGCGCATCCCTTCGAACGAATGCGCCATCGGCATCATCCACGCGATGTCCTGCAACCACCTCGGCAGCGACGATACCGGATAAAATATGCACGACACCGGCATCAGCAGGCCCGCAAATCCCCACGCCAGTGCCTGGATTTTTGTCGAGTAGCGAAAGATCATTCCAGTGATCGCGATGCCTACGGCCAGCGAGAAGATCAACAGGTTCGCGATGTAGGGAATGAACTTCGGCAGCCACGGCAGAACGTTGAACGACCACGCCGCCCACGCGATCGCCGACGCCGCCGTCAGTCCGATCGTCACCTTCAGAATGCAGACCACGATGATTCCAGCCATGTATTCCGACAGCATCAACGGCGTCGAGAACAAGTTGATGAGGTTGCGGCACCATAGATCGTCGATGAATGCGACCGCCATGTCGCGCTGAAACGAATAGAACATGGTCCACAGGATCGCGGCGCCCAGCATCATGCTTATGAAGCTGGGCTGCAGCCCTTTCCCATGCGTCAGGTAGATCGAGAAAAAACCCCACATGACGATGTCGAGCACCGGCCACCAGAGCGTGTCGACGACGCGATCGAAGTTGCGCCGCGATTCATATACGTGCCGCGCGATCACGGCGTTCACTCGATGTAATTTCATGCTGCCTTGCCTCTGACCACGCGCATGAAGACTTCCTCCAGCGCGGGCTCCTCGCGTTCTTCTTCGAGAATCGCCTGCGTGATTTCGATCGGACTGCCCGCCGCGATTATTTTCCCGTGATGGAGAAAAATGATCCGCTTACACATCCGCTCGACCTCGTCCATGTTGTGTGAGGTGTACAGAATCGTCGTGCCCTTTTCGCGTTGAGCGTCGAGGAGAGCGTTCTTCACTTGCCACGCGATCTCGGGATCGAGATAGGCCGTCGGCTCGTCAAGCAGCAGCAACTTCGGATCGTTCATGAAAGCCTTGCACAGCCCGACCCGCGTGTTCTCGCCCGACGATAGCCCCGAAATGGCCTTGTCGCGGAGCTTGGTGATTCCGAACCGTTCGAGCTGTTCGTCGATTCGCTCCCGCGGCTTTTTCAGATTGTAGATGCGCGCGAAGACCTTCAGGTTCTCGAGCACCGTCAGCCGAAACGGAAACGTGGCGTACGGCGAGGTAAAGTTCACATGCTCGAGGATCTCCCCGCGATGCGTCGCCATCGACTTGCCGAAGATGCTGATGCGTCCCGAGGTCGGCGTGATCAATCCGAGGATCATATGAATCGTCGTCGTCTTGCCGGCGCCGTTGGGCCCGAGCATCCCGATGATCTCGCCGCGCTCGATCCCAAAGCTGACGTCATCTACCGCGCGAAAGTTGCCGAAGGTTTTGCTCAAATTTTCAATTTCTACCAGCATCGAATTCCCCTGCCTTCAACGCTCTTTCGCGTTGTCCTCCGGAAAAAACAAAACGGCCACAGAGTGCTAGCACCCGTGGCCGTCTTACGCGTTCTTATTAAGCTATCGAGTCAATGATGACCGAACGTCGCAGACACACCACCACGGGAGGTTCCCCGTGCCCTTTCGATATTCGGATTCATCGTGTGTGCTTCCTGCGAGTTCGAGCGTTTATTATCTAGCAGCTTCCGTGTTTTAGAGCTATAGCTTCCCGCTACCTGGAATTCTTAGGCGGTGATCTACTCAAGCCGTCGCGCGCGGCGCTGGTTGAGGGCCGCGAATCAGCTTGCCCGGCATCGCGTCGGTCGCCTTGCCGTCCTCGAACGTGACCTCGCCACTCACGACCGTGTGTTTGTAGCCATCGGCGCGTTGAATCAGTCGTCGCCCACCCGCAGGAAGATCGAACACCATCTGCGGGGGATGCAATCGCAGCGCGTCCATGTCGATCACGTTGACGTCGCCTTTCGTTCCGGGTGCTAGCACGCCGCGATCGAATAGTCCGTAAAATTTCGCAGTGTCGCTGGTCTGCCGCTTCACGATCATCTCGATCGGCAGGCGTTCGCCGCGGCTGCGATCGCGCACCCAGTGGGTGAGCATGTAGGTCGGCATGCTGGCGTCGCAGATCAGTCCGCAATGCGCGCCGCCGTCGCTGAGTCCGAGCGCGGTGACAGGATTGAGCAGCATCTCGCGGAGCGCGTCGAAGTTGTAGTCCGAGTAGTTGGCGAACGGCATGTAGAGCAGCTCGCGTCCTTCGCGCTCGAGCATCAAATCGTAAGTCAGCTCCGCCGGCGTCTTGCCCTCGCGCTCGGCGCGGGCGGCGACGCTGGTCTCGCGTGCGGGCTCGTAGTTGGGAGGATCGCCCAGCGCGAAGTACTTTGTGAAGTTGGTCAGCAGATACAGCGTCACGCGATCCTTCACCGCCGGTTGGTCGGCGAGGATTCGCGCGCGGACCTGCGGATCGCGCATCCTGGCGACGCGCTCATCGATCGGCAGATGCGCTATCTCGTGATAGCTCCGATGCGCGATGAACGGATGCAGCGAGCTTTGCAGCCCCATCAGCATGCCGGTCGGACGGCCGGGAATCTGCGGCACCAGGTGCGCGCCATTCGCGTTGTATTTTCGCACGCGCTCGAGCATGTGGCGGAAGCCGTCGGGATTGTTGTCGACCTGCGCCATCGCGAACGTGATCGGCAAGCCGGTCTCAGTCGAGAGCTTGATCATCCACTCCATGGTCGCATCGGCGCCGACCATGTCCGACGCCATCTCGAACACGCCGTGCCCGACGTCGCCCATCGCGCGACCGATCCCCAGCAACTCAGCCTCGCTGGCGAAAGTTCCCGGCACCAGATCCTTGTTTTTGGCGCGATGCAGCATCGTGCGCGAGGTGGTGAAGCCGAGCGCGCCGGCCTTGAGCGAATCGCGCACGAGAGCCGCCATCTTCGCGATATCGTCTGGCGTCGCTTCCTCGTTGCGCGCGCCGCGCTCGCCCATCACGTAGGTGCGCAGCGAGCCGTGCGGCATTTGCGCGCCAACGTCGAGCACGCGCGGCATCTTCTCGATCGCGCTCATGTATTCGGGGAACGATTCCCAGCCCCACTTGATTCCTTCGGAGAGCGCGCTGCCCGGGATGTCCTCGACACCTTCCATCAGCCCGATCAGAAATTCCTGCTGGCCCGGTTGGACCGGCGCGAAGCCGACTCCGCAGTTGCCCATCACGATCGTCGTCACGCCATGCCAGCTCGAAGGGCTGAGGTAGGGATCCCACGTGACCTGTCCGTCGTAGTGGGTATGGATATCGACCCATCCCGGCGTGACGAGGAGGCCTGCCGCATCGATTTCGCGCTTTGCGGCGCCCGCTTTCGCGCCGACGCTGGTGATCACACCGTTGTCGATCGCGACGTCGCCGGTGAACACAGGCGCTCCGCTGCCATCGACAATTTTGCCGTTTCGAATTACCAGATCGTGCATGGTTTGATTCTCCCATCTGAAGAATCGCGCATCTTGGTGCGATCACGCAAGCGAAAACTTAAACGATCGTTCAATGAGAGGTTTGTTGCCGTTGCACATTCGATTGGCGCGAACTTATTCTGCAACTGAATCGCTAACGCATAGGAGCTACTGATGTTCGAACCAAAATATGGCGACGTGACGGTCGCGCTCGACGGCAATGTGGCGACGCTCGAGATTCATCGGCCGCCGCACAATTTCTTCGACTTCAATCTGATTCACGATCTCGCAGACGCATTCGAGGCGCTCGACAACGAGCCCGAGTGCCGCGCGCTGATGCTCTGCTCGGAGGGCAAGTCGTTTTGCGCCGGCGCCAACTTCGCCAATCGCGACGCGAGCAGTGGCGAGACCACCGCGCGTGCGGGCGAGAATCCGCTCTACGTCGAGGGTGTGCGGCTGTTCCGATGCCGCAAGCCTGTCGTCGCCGCGGTTCAGGGCGCTGCGATTGGCGGAGGTTTCGGACTCGCGCTGGTGGCGGACTTCCGGGTGGCGACAGCGGACGCACGTTTCGCCGCGAACTTCGTCAAGCTCGGCATCCATCCGGGCTTCGGTCTGACATACACGCTCCCACGTTTGATCGGTGTGCAAAAGGCCAGCCTGATGTTTTACACGGGTCGCCGTATCGAGGGTAAAGAGGCGCTCGCGTGGGGACTATGCGATCAGCTAGCGGAGCCGGACGATCTCCGCGACGCCGCGCTCACTCTTGCGGAGGAAATCGCGGAAGGCGCGCCGCTCGCGCTGTTATCGACCCGAGCGACGATGCGTCAGGGCCTCGCCGACGCCGTCAAAGCGCAAACCGATCACGAGTTCAAGGAGCAGACACGGCTCTTCAAAACCGAAGACCATCGCGAAGGCATCAAGGCGGTAAGCGAACGCCGCCCCGGCAAATTCGTAGGCAGGTAAATTCCAACAATCCGGTTCCCCTTCCCTCGAGGGAAGGGGTTAGGGGTTAGGTTCCTCGCTGCGATCCAAAAAAAGAGACAGCCCGGTCGCCCGGGCTGTCTCTGATACTCACCTCTTCGATTCGATACTACGCCGCTTCGGCCTTTACCCCGTTCAGCTTCTTCAACTCCGGCATCACCTCGGCGGCAAACAGCCGCAGGCTCTTCTCCGCGTCCTCGATCGGCATGCCGGCATAACTGAATACTCCGGTGAAATGGTCCGCGTTGACCTTCTGCCGAATCTCATCGATCCGGTTGAAGCACATCTCGGGCGTGCCCCACACCTGCAGGCTCAGGAAGTATTCGATCGACGCGTCGGTGTTGCCCTTCAGGTTCTTGGCCATCTGCTCGTAATATTCGTAGCCCTTGGCCTTGCCGAAATGCTCGCTCGCCATCTCGTAGTGCCGCAGCGCGGTGTTCCAGTAGCCGCCGATATACTTGACCGCCATCTCGCGCGCGCGGTCCGCGCTTTTGTCGCAGAAGGTCCAGCCCGCCGCGATCGTCGGCAGCGGCTCTCCGCCGTTCACCTGCTTGTAGATAGTGCGATACTCGTTGAGTTCCTGCGCGACGGCCTCCCACGGCTTTTGCGGAATGATCAGAATCCCGATGCCCAGCTTCGCCATGATGCGCGCCGACTCGGGCGAAACCGCCGCCGCGTATGTGCGCCCCTTGAACGACTTGAACGGCTTGGGCCGGATATCGCGTCGGGGCTGCTTGATGTACTTGCCGTCGTATTCGCAATAGCCCTTCTCGAGTCCCTCGAGCAGCATCTCGGCCGATTCGATAAAGCGCTCGCGCGATTCGCCGAGCGGAACGCGGAAGCCCTCGAACTCGATCCGCGCCAGCCCGCGCCCAAGGCCCAGGATCATGCGCCCGTTCGACATGTGATCGACCACCGACACTTGCTCGGCCACGCGCATCGGGTCATGCCACGGCATCACGACCACCATCGATCCAAGCTGAATCGTCTTGGTGCGGCCGGCGTAGTAGGTCAGGAACTGCAGCACATCGGGGCACATCGTGTAGTCGTCAAAATGATGCTCGACGCTCCAGATGGAATCGAATCCGAGCGGCTCGTAGAGGTCGCCGATCCGCAGGTCTTCGAGGTAGACGTCGCGGTCCGATCGAACATTGAGCGGATTCTGAAAGATAACAGCGCCACCAACTTTCATTCGGAGATCCTCCGTGGAAGCGGGCTTTCAGTCGTCCACCGGCAACGTACCGCAACCCGCTTGATTGAGATTCAAAGACTCCCCATCACATACCAATCGTTTAGTAAAATTGCAAAAGCTCCTTTCTGACCTGCGCCGGGTAGCGAGTCAGTGATACTTTGCTCCGGGGAATATGATCGTTCACATCGTCAAGCGCGGCGAATGGGAGCTTGCTGTCAGTCAGGGAACTTATGCGCCTGACAGTTTGCGGACCGAGGGATTTATCCATTGCTCGACGCCGGCGCAGATGATCGATACTGCTAATCGGTTTTATCGCGGGCAGCGGGACCTCGTCGTCCTATTTATCGACGAGTCGCGGCTGACGGCAGAGTTGAAATATGAGGCGCCCGCAACGCCGCATGATGAAGCGGCCGGCGACTTGTTTCCTCATCTATATGGGGAGTTGAATGTCGAGGCCGTCGTGCGGATGGCCGAGTTGCCGTGCAAGGCGGACGGATCGTTCCAGTAGAAAGATATGAAGAATTACTTTGTTCGACGTTTTGGTTTGGTGATTCTGGTCGTGGCTTTCGCAGCATCTGGCTATTCGGCTATGGCGGAGGACGCGGGGACGCCGGAATACAAGATGGCCGCGACCATCAAGGTTGGCGGCGACGGCGGATGGGACTACGCGACGCTGCACCGGGGACGGATTTACGTCACCCGCGTCACGCATACAATGGTGATCGACGCATCGACCGGGAGAATCGTGGCGGATATCGGCGGGCAGCAAGGGGCTCACGGCGTGGCGATCGTGCCCGACGTGCGTCGCGGATTTATCAGCGATGGCGGCAGCGGCTCGGTGGTGGTCTTCGATCTGAAGACGCACGAGATTCTAGGCAAAGTGCCCGCAGCGGACGACGCCGACGGTATCATCTATGATCGCGCCAGCAATCGTGTGCTGGTGATGTGCGGCAATGCGCATCAGATGGTAGCGATCGCGCCCGACGTAAATCCGAACGGCGGCAAGCCGGCGGCTACTGTCGATCTTGGCGGCTCGCCCGAGTTCGCGGTCGCCGACGAGAAGGGCAAGGTCTACGTCAATATCGCGGATAAGGACGAGGTTGCGGTGGTCGATACCAAGACGATGAAAGTCGTCGCGCGATGGCCGACCGCGCCGGGAATGCGGCCGACCGGGATGTCGATGGACCGCGCGCCGCGCCGCCTGTTCATTGGATGTCGAAATAAGAAGCTGATCGTGATGAACGCCGACGACGGAAAGATCGTGGCGGATCTTCCGATCGGCGCGTTCGTCGACGCGACAGCGTTCCGCGGCGGCCTGGCATTCGCGAGCTGCGGTGACGGAACCTTGACGATCGTTCGCGAAGTGTCGCCGGACAAGTTCGAAGTGGCGCAGGTGTTGAAGACGGAACTCGGCGCGCGGACGATGGCCGTCGATCCAAGTGGCGTTATGATTTATCTGCCGACGGCGGACCTGACGTTTCCGGCTGGCTCCAACCCGGAGCATCCGCGGCCAGTGCCGGTTCCGGGAACGTTCAGAATTTTGGTGGTGACGCAGTAACTGGCAATGCGATCAATGCCAGGAACCTAACCCCTAATCCCAACCGGATTGTAAAAATCAGGCGACGACGTGGTCGGAGAAGCCGGCTACGTCGTAGGTCATGATTAGGAGATCGCGGGCGCGGCCGTGGCGGTCCTCGACCCAGTCGGACAATATCGCTTCGACCTGAAAGCCAAGATGCTCGAAGGCGGCGCGGGCGGCGGTCTGATCGGTGGTCATTTGAGCGGTGATTTTCTTGAGGCCGAGCGAGCGCGCGAGGTCGAATACTTCGGCGGCCAGGCGGCGGCCGAGTCCCGCGCCGCGATAACGCGACGAAGTGATGATGCGAATCTCGCCGACCCGCCGGGTCCATCGCGCCTGCTCCAGATGGACGCTGGCGTAGGCGGCGAGCTCGCCGTCCACCTCGGCCAGCAGCGTGATGGTATGTCCGCTCTTGATGTTGTCGATCCATTGTTGGACGACGTTGCGGTCCGTGATGTCGGTGCGGAGGAACAGCAGATCGTCGGCGGGCAGGTTGCTGGCGAAATTGATTATCCGCTCGAGGTCGCCCGGTTCCATCACGCGGATGGCGGCGCTGTGCCCGTCGCGCAATTTAAGCTGAATTGGATAGGGGCGATTGGTCTTGATCTGCTCGGCCATTGAAACCTCCGGCGAAACTACCGTGGGCAAGCGCTGCCGTCGAGAGTGCTCGTAAGACGCCCTTAACCCAATACGAGCGCTATCCTTAGATCAGTGACGGGCAGTCCAGCAAGCGCAGCTGCAACAAAAATCAGCTTGCGCTTTGGCGATCATGCCTGCCAAACTTTGCCCACTACGGCATTGTGATTTCAGGATTTTTTCGGCTCGGACAGAGCCCCGAGCCGTGGCCCAAACCCCGGGGCGCTCTGGTTCGGGAGGTGATTCTAATGGCTGAAAAGTCTACGTTTCCATCCGCCTCCAGCTATCGGCTGTCGACACAGGACGCCACGTTTATCTATGGCGAATCGCAAAGCGGTCCGCTGCATATCGGATCGATTGGACTGTTCGAGGGACGCGTCGATTTCAACGCGCTGCTGGGGCATTTCGAGGAACGGATGCATCTGGTGCCGCGCTACCGGCAGCGGCTGATCGAAGTTCCGCTGAACTTTTCGCACGCGATGATGGAAGATGACCCGGAATTCGCGGTCGAGAATCATGTGTTTCTGCATGAGCTGCCCGACGCGATGAGCGAGGCCGACGCGCTGGCGGAAATGATGCGCGTCTACCAGAAGCCGCTCGACCGCAAGCATCCGCTGTGGGAATTGCACACGTTCCACAACCTTGGCGGAAATCGCACGGCGCTGATGTGGAAGGTGCATCATTGCCTGGTCGACGGCGTGTCGGGGGTCGAGCTGCTGAAGGTAATGTACGACTTTCGCGCGGAGCCCGAGGATATCCCGCAGCCGCCGGAGCCGTGGGTGGCGGCGCGGCCGTCGAGCATGATCCGGCGATTCGCGGAGGCGTTGCGCGATCAGCTTCAACGCACAGTCAACTCGACGATCAACGCGGCGGTCGAAGCGATCGAGGATCCGGCGTCGGTGGCGGAACGCGCCCGGCAACTCGCGGAGGCGTCGCGGGTTATGACCGAGCTCGCGACCCGGCGAATCGTGGCGACGCCGTGGAACTCGACGCCGGTAACGCAGGATCGCGTCGTGGCATGGACGCGTCAGTCGTTCTCGGACTTTCGCGCGATCAGATCGGCGTTCGGCGGATCGGTCAACGACGTCGTACTGGCTATGTTGACCGAGGGCGCCGCACGCTACTTGCAGCATCATGGGTACGCCGTTGAGGGACAGCAACTATGTATTGGATGTCCGGTCAACGTGCGCCACAAAAGTGAAAGGAGTTCGCTGGGAAATCGCGTATCGATGATGTTCCCGACTGCTCCGGCGGAGCCGATGGACATTGTCGAACGGCTGCAACTGATCCATGAAGAGACCGAACGAATCAAGGCAGCCGGGTCGGCGCAGGCTCTGGAAGCCATGATGACGCTCGGCGACGCGATTCCGCCGAGTTTGATCGGACCGGCCGCGCGCGCCGCGACCACGATGCTGGACGTCGCGGGACGGATGGCGAAGTGGACGGATTGGAAGCCGCGGCCCGACGGATTCGGGCTGCCCGCATTCGGAATAAACTTCATCGCGACCAACGTGCCCGGCGTGCAGGTGCCGCAGTACATTAACGGTCACGTATGCCTGGACATGGTACCTCTGGTGCCGCTCGGCGCCACGATGGGGTATGCAGTCGCAATACTCAGTTACTATAAGAGTCTATACTTCGGATTGATGGCGGACCCGCGCGTCATGCCCGACGTTGCATTGATGAAAGCGTTCGTCGACGACGCGTTCGCGGAAATGAAGCGTCGATGCGCCGAAAAATCAGCGGAGAAGGCTGAGCGGGAGCCGGAGCGCCAACTCGCCAGCGGCGCGTGAGCTTCCGGTTCCCTCGCCCGTAATCGGGAGAGGGTTAGGGTGAGGGACATCTGTGCGGCGCGATTGTCTGACGCGCCGCACATCTGTTTTCTGGTTCCTTTGAGGTTCATCTATGCGGTGTGCGTGGGCGCGTAACGAATTGGCGATTCGCTATCACGATGAAGAATGGGGCGTGCCGGTGCATGACGATCGCCGATGGTTCGAGTTCATCACGCTCGAAGGGGCACAGGCCGGGCTGAGCTGGGACACGATCCTGCGCAAGCGCGACGCTTATCGGCGCTCCTTCAAGGAATTCGATCCCGCGCGAGTTGCGAAGTTCGGTGACCGCGAGGTGACGAAGCTGCTCGCGGACGCGGGGATCGTTCGCAATCGTTTGAAGATCAATTCCACGATCGGCAACGCGAAGGCATTTATCGCCGTGCAGAAAGAATTCGGCAGCTTCGACGATTACATCTGGCGATTCGTCGGCGGGCGGCCGCGGATCAACAAGTGGCGCGCGCTGAAGCAAGTGCCGGCGCGCACTATCGAGTCGGACGCGATGAGCAAGGAGTTGCTCGGCCGCGGTTTCAAGTTCGTGGGATCTACTATCTGCTACGCGATGATGCAGGCGACCGGGATGGTGAACGATCACCTGGTCGATTGCGACAGATACAAGACCGTCATGCGGTCCGCGAATATATGAATCGGAGCTGACGCGTAAGATTTGCCCCGCTTGACGAGTACGAGGTGACGGTTGCCGTGGTCGGAGGTCAGGACGGGCTCGAATTCGAGCGCTTCGCTCTGATGTGTTTTCCAGACATTGGCGGGCATGATGATGAAGCCAGGCGGCGCGTCGCCGAGACGGCCGTTCAGAACGGGAGCGTCGCGGTCGAGATAAAACAGGAGAGGCGCGACCTCCTCCTGGAATCCGTACAGGTAGAGCGGGTCGGCGGGCGCGACTACGCGGGCGATTTCTTCGGCGGCGGGACGAAATGAATCGTCGCGGCAGGATTGCACTTCTGCGCGCGGTATATTGATGAAGTTGAAGACCACCAGCCCCGCGCATACGGCGACGAAAGTCCAGGTCGCGGCGCGGCGCCATGCAAGTGGAGGGATGGTGACGATCCACCACGCGAGTATCACCGCAGCGGAGGGCCACACGGGCAGCAAATACGAGCGGCGCTTGTAGGCGGCGATACTGAAGAAGATGACGGTGGCGAAGTAGAAGATCGCGAACAGCCGGACAGCGGAGCGTCCTTTGTTGGGAACAGAGGTAGAATCGCCGTTGCTCGAAGTAGCTATTGGACTGAGTAATGCGTAAATGGCGGCGATGGGGACCAGCAGGCTCAGCGGGGCGGAGTTGAGCAGGATCGGTTTCAGGTAGTACCACGGCGCCATCGCGCCCAGCGAGCCAAAGAATCGGCCGACGTTCTCGGTGTCGAGCTGGCGATTGAGGAATGCGAACCGTCCGCTGAAATAGCAGGCGAGATACCAGCTCGAAGCGATCGCGACGCCAAGGATGATCGCACCCGGATCGAGCATCGTTAGGATTTGGTGTCGGCGGCGCTCCACGATCATGAAGATCAGAATCGAGGCGCCCGGAAGAACTGCGCCGACCGGGCCCTTGGCGAGTACGCCGAGGCCCAGCGCGGCCGCAAGCAAATACAGCGCGAGCAGATTCGACTCGAAGCGGGCGTCGCGGCCCGACAAAGCCGGATCGCGGGGCAGCCACCACATAAAAGCGAACAGCGACAGGGACTCGAAGAAGCAAAGTGCCATGTCCACGCGGCCGAAACGGCCCTGGCTGATGTACTGGTAGGACGCCGCCAGGGTCAGTCCGGCGAGGACGGCGACGTCGAGACCGAAGATCTCGAACGCGAAGATCATCGCGAGGAGTGCGCCGGCGATCGCGTAGAGTGCAGAGGGGATGCGCAGGTTTGCGGCGGTTACTTTGCGGATGCCGAATAGTCGATCGATCGCGACCGCGGTCCAGTGGAAAAGCGGCGGCTTGTACATTGGGATGTTGCCGTTCTCTACCGGGAACAAAAGATGGCCGTGCTCGACCATCTGCTGGACGAACACACCCTCGACTGCCTCGTTGCCGGTGCATACGTCGCCGGCGCCGAGCCGATGAAGCGTCAGGATGGCGATGACAAGCGCGATCGCCAGGATGGCAGAGGCCGGTGGAAGTTTAACGGGCATCAATACTCAGTCGAATAGTCAGTCGAGGTCGGTGCGCAATATACTTAAGCTCTCGATGCGCGACGAATCGTAGCCGCGCCACTTGGCCTGCGAGACCTCGCGAGCACTCACTGGTTTGAAGCCGAGGCGCGAGAAGAGATGAGCGACGCGTTCGTCACTGGTGCAGGCGAAGACGTATTTGAGGCGCCGCGCTTCGGCTTCCTTCAGGATCTCGCGGACCAGCACGGCGGCGACGCCCTCGCCCTGGAAACGGGTCAAAGTGTACATCGCGGTGATCTCGCCCGCGCGATCGCGGCGGTAGGGCTCTGTCAGCAGCGAGCAGATGCCGGCGAGATGTTCGTCGCCGATTCGGTAGCCGAAGCATGACGGCAGAATTTGCGCGATCTGATCGGGAGTGCGGGGCAGCAAGTGACCTTCGGTCTGACCGCGCACGATTAGCGCCTCGACTTCTTCGAAGTCGTCGATCGAGACGGGGCGGACGAAGCCGTATTGCATCTCGGTGAACAGCGTTCCAGCGCCGATAAAGCTGAAGAGTTCTTCGTAAACGTCGTTCGGCGCGACCAGGTTGACCGATCCGACTCCATCTTCGAGCGCGTCGAGCGCGGCGCGCACGATGGCTCTGCGAGCCGGCGAACGGATATTGCGCATCGTGCGGCGGATGCGATGTTCCTCGACGAACGAGAGACGCTTGCCGTCCTTGTCGATCAACCCCCCGCGCTGATCGAGCATCAGAAGCTTGAACACGCGAAGGCGGCTCGCGAGCTCGCGCGCGAAGACGATGAGATCGTCGGCGTCGTCACGGCTCATCGAGGCGACGACGATCGAGCCCGCGCGCAGCCTCGCCCAAATCTCGGCGACGGCCGAGTCAGGTGGGTACGGGCGCGAGCGCAATCCTTCGGACGGATTGAAGACCGGCGGCGGTTCTTTCGGCGCGAGCCGGCCGAGGCGGCGCATCAGCTTTGGGAGCGCGCTCGGCGAGACGATGACGACGCATCGGGTCTGATTGCGGCGCAATTCCCGGAGTGTGAGGACGAGAGAGTCGAAGTCGGAGATGCGTTGTCCGGCGGGAGGAATCAGCGCGAACAGCAGGCTCTTACCGTAAAACTCCTCGAGGTAGAAAGTTTTCTCGGTGAACACCGGGACGCCGCGACGCGGTTTGTCGGTGAAGTCGCCGAGGTTGATAGCTGCGAAATCGCTCACGGTGTCAGGACCGGAGAAACAGGTCCGGGCAGCCTAACGCCTAACCACTTCCCTCGAGGGAAGGGGAACAACCGCGCGTGGGGCGTTCGCGACGTCGGAGTTCGGGTCGTCTTCAATTCTGCTATGCGGGCTGGGACTTGCCCGGCGATATCGTGGCCGCGTCGGGAGGACAGATCGGCGGCGAAGGACGCGACGCGGCTATTTCGGCGAGCGAGGTATCGGAGAAAACTTCGAGCAGCACGCGCTGGCCCTTCTCCCACACGCGATACATCCGGCAGGTCGGCTGCAGCGCGCATGAACTGCTGCCGTCGGTGCATACGTTGAGCGTGATCGGACCTTCAACCGCTTCGATGATATCGCGGAACGTGACGGTGTCGGCTTTTCGCGCGAGCTGGTAGCCGCCACCGGGACCGCGGCGCGCGTGAACGAGTCCGCGGCGCATCAGATCGCGAATCACTTTTTCGAGATAGTATTTC
This sequence comes from uncultured delta proteobacterium, assembly GCA_963850125.1. GTDB lineage: Bacteria > Desulfobacterota > Binatia > Binatales > Binataceae > Binatus. The sequence continues at coordinate 54,450 of CAWKKB010000015.1, forward strand.
GGGATTTGCTCGCGAGTAGCTATTTCGGTGCCGCGCGCCACGCCCGCCGGATGATCGGCAAGATAGATCATCGCACGCAGTGCGTATTCGATCTTGCGCGGTATCTGCATCAAGCTCATGTTTCAGTATCTACGCGGAAGTTGCGGCGGCTCGCACGGCGAGGATCTTCTCGACGTACTTGACCAGCATGTCGTTCTCGATGTTGACCGAGTCACCGGGCTGCTTGAAGCCAAGCGTCGTCGATCGCAGCGTGTGAGGAATCAGCTCGACAGAAAAATTGTTGTCCTTGATCGAAAAAATCGTGAGGCTGATGCCGTCGATCGCGACCGACCCCTTCTCGACCAGGTAGCGCGCTTGCGCGGGCGCAACCTCGAAGGTGAAAAGCTTCGAGTCGCCCTCGGGTTTGATCGACACGACGCGGCCGATACCGTCAACATGTCCGGAGACGAGATGGCCGCCGAGCAGCTTGCCCAGAGTGAGGCATCGCTCGAGATTGACGCGGCTGCCGGGTTTCAGATCGCCCAGCCCGGTGCATCGGAGCGTCTCGGCGGAGACGTCCATCGCGAAGCGGCCGGGGTTTTTGGAAATCACCGTCAGGCACGCGCCGTTGACGGTGATCGAGTCGCCGATGTTGATTTCGGAAATCGGGAGCGAGGTGTGCACCGAAATTACCGCGCCTTGGTCGGTCGGCTTGAGGCTTTCGACGGTGCCGAGATCTTCGATAATACCGGTGAACATACTTCTCCTGGAGCGCTGAAGGAGCGGCGGGAAATCTCCAGAAAAATCATATCTTTTTGACGGATAGCTGCGCAACTAATGAAGAGGAGGCAGCGGTCCCCTGCTAAGCTGAAGCGGAAATGAGCTCGAAGAAGAAACAAAAACTGAAAGCGTTGATGTTCGATTTTGGCGGCACGCTCGCGTTTCTAGATTTCGAATTGCTGGCGCGTGAATTCTCGCGCGAGGGACGGAAGCTCGATGCACTCGCGCTGGAGCATGCCGAATACGCGGGGCGCGCGGCGATCGATCGGCATCTGATGAGCGCGGGGAACAGCCAGGCCACCGCCGCGGCGTACGAGCATTTTTTTCGCGGTTGGATGACGGCGGCCGGAATTCCAGAGGAGGAATTCCAGGAGTGCGCAACGAAGTTTGCCGCGATACACCGCGAGGCTACGCTGTGGCGCGTGGTGCGGCCGGGAATAATTGAGGCGCTGGAGGCGTTCAAGTCGGCGGGCTACCGGCTCGCAATCGTGTCGAACGCCGAGGGGCAGGTCGAAGCGGACGCAAAACGATTCGGGCTGGCGAAGTACTTCGACGTGATAATCGACTCGCATATTGTCGGCGTCGCGAAGCCGGACCCGCGGATTTTTCAAATCGCACTTGAGCGTCTCGGGGTCGGTCCCGACGAAGTGAAATTCACCGGAGACATCTACTCGATCGACGTCGAAGGCGCGCGCGCGGCGGGAATCGAGGCGCGGCTGATCGATCAGCATCGGCGCTACACGTGGGTCGATCACGACAAGATTTTGCACATCAGGGAGCTGCATCGGATCGAGGAACCTAACCCCTGACCCCTTCGCTCGAGGGAAGGGGAACATTCGCGCAGAGAGGGAGCGCCAGCTATGGGCGTGATCAGAGATCAATCGGAGAAGATTTTTACCGGCGCGATTACGACCCGCCAGTTCCATCCGCTGCTGCCGACCGGCGAGTACGAAGAAATTGCAGACGGCGTGATGTTCTATCGCTGGTTTGCGAACGTGACGGCCGCCAGGACCCGCGAGGGACTCGTTCTGATCGACACCGGCGGCTACTTCAACCAGGACGCTACCGTAAAGCTCATTCGCCAGTTCTCGCCGGACCGGGTGAACACGGCAATCTACACGCATGGGCATGTCGATCACGCGTGCGGGATGCCGGCGATCGTCGCGGATGCGCAGAAGAACAAGGTCGCGCGGCCGCGCGTCGTGGGACATCGCGCAGTCGCGGCGCGCTTCGATCGCTACAAGCGCACCGGTGGCTATAACACAGTAGTCAATACCCGGCAGTTCAATCGGCCGGCCGCGTGGCCGACTGAGTATGTATATCCAGATACTTACTTCGATAGTCAGTTGAATGTGGTTGCGGGCGACGACAAGTTCGAATGCCATCATGCGCGCGGCGAGACCGATGACCATTGCTGGGTATTTTTGCCGCAGCGCAAAGTGCTGTGCACCGGGGATTTGATCATCTGGGCGGCGCCCAACGCGGGCAATCCGCAGAAGGCGCAACGCTACGCGCGCGAATGGGCCGAGGCGCTGCGCGTGATGGCGCGGCTGGGCGCGGAAGTGCTGGTGCCGGGGCATGGTTATCCCGTATTCGGCGCCATTCGCGTGCGCCAGGTGCTGAACGATACCGCCAACTATCTGCAAAGTTTGTACGATCAGACTATTGCGATGATGAACGCGGGCGCGCCGCTCGATGAGATAATTCACACTGTCAAACCGCCGCCGAATCTTGCGGAGAAGCCGTGGCTGCAGGCGGTGTACGACGAGCCCGAGTTTATCGTGCGCAACATCTGGCGGCTCGAAGGCGGATGGTACGACGGCACGCCGTCGAATCTGAAACCCGCGACGAACGGCGAGCGTGGGCGGGAGATTGCGGCGCTCGCGGGCGGCGTGGCCCCAGTGATCGCGCGCGCGAACGAGAAACTTGCGGCGGGTGAAGTCGTGCTTGCGTGTCATTTAGCGGACTGGGCGGTGGCGGCCGCGCCGGATGACAAATCGGCGCATGAAGCGCGAATGAAGATTTACGCGGCGCGAGCCGATCGCGAGGAATCGACGATGGCGCACGGGATATTTCGATCGGCAGTGGTCGAATCCGCGGCGAAGGCAGGGGTCGATGCACCGGAGGATAAGAGGAGTGCGTGAGGGAGGAACTCAATCGTAGTGAAACCCGCGGTGGGTTTCACGCTTCCTTCGGCAGGGCTGAGCCCTGCACCCAGCGTCAATCGCAAAGTTGCGCGCAGCGCGCTACTTTGCTCTCGGTCGCGTAAAACATAAATCCGGTTAGGGGCTAGGTCGTTTGACTCGTTCGCGATGCCAGCCCGCTCGCCTGGATTACTCAGTTCGTGTCTTTTGGATGATGTGAGTAATCGAAGTGGGCAATGCGCTCAAACTGTTTTTCAGGAAGGCCGGGAAGAGATTCAAGTTCGCGAGTTCGTCGAGACGGTGCCAGCGGAAGATTAGCGCAGTGCCGTTTTCTTCCTTGCCATAAAACTCCTTCTCGAGATCGACCTGAGGGACTTCGGCCGGCGGCGTCACCAGATAAAAGAAGCCAAGCTCATGATGTGGTTTGCCGTCGAGCGTGAAGAAGTTCTCGACCACGAAGACCAGGCGATCGATTACCACGGTCAGGCCGGTTTCCTCGCGCATCTCCCGGACCATCGCGGCGTCGGCGAGCTCGCCGATTTCGACGTGGCCGCCGGGAAGGAACCACCAGGGGTACTGCTCGATGCGGACAAGGAGAACATGGCCGCGGTGAATTGCGATTCCGGTGGCGCGGAAATCGAACTGCAAGCCGTTGCGTTCGAAGGCGATCATGTTATTGGCGTCGGCGGCAGCGTGAGTTTGCCGAGGATGGCGGGCGCCCGCGCGCCGGTCGCGCTGGGGATATTGCCCTGGCGGCCGCGCAGCATCTGGTAGCCGAGGATGGCGAAGGCAATGGCTTCGAGCGCGTCGCCGTCCACGCCGACGTCCGCCGCGGTGAGCATTTCGACCTCGGGAAGATCGGCCGCGATCATTTTCATCATGGTGGGATTCTGCGCGCCGCCGGCGGTGACGATCAACTGATCGACGGGTCCGCGCGGAAAAATGAAGCGGCGGCATGCGTCAGCGATCGAGCGCGCGGTGAGCGCGGTCACGGTCGCGAGCAGATCGTGGTCGACGAGTTTCATGCTGCGGCCTTCGGCGACGAAGCGATCGAGCAAGTGAGGGCCGAACTCCTCGCGGCCGGTTGATTTCGGCGGTGAGCGACGGAAATAAGGATGTTGCATCATTTTCTCAAGCAGCGGCTGACAGATGTGACCGCGTGCTGCGATGCGCCCGTCGCGATCCATCCGCAGGCGCCCGCCCGAGATTCGTGACGCGAGGGCATCGATCATTCCGTTGCCCGGACCGGTGTCGAACGCGATCAGGTCGGGGTCGCCGAGACGTGCGCGAGGCGCGATATAAGTGGCGTTGCCGATGCCGCCGATGTTCTGCACGACGCGTCCGCGTTTCGAATCAGCGAACAGCCAGAGATGAGCGAGGGGCGCGAGAGGAGCGCCCTCGCCTCCCAGCGCGACGTCCATCGTGCGGAAATCGTCGACCACCGTAACGCCGGTGGCAGCAGCAATTACGGCGGACTCGCCAAGTTGCAGGGTGGAGGCGACCTGCCCGCGCGTCGTGCGCCGGGGCGGCAGATGAAAAAATGTGTGGCCATGCGATCCGATGAAGGCGACGTCGGAGAGCGCAATGCGCGCGCGGCCTGCGATTTCGACTGCGGCGCGTCCGAGCTCGCGGCCGAGTGCGAAGTTGAGGGTGGAAATCGCGGCGACGCCAATTTTCCCGTCAGCGGAAGCGTCGAGCAGTTCCTTTCGAAAGCGCGCAGCGTACGGAAAAGTCCGAAACGCGATCAAACGGGCGGGCGGACGCGAACTTTGGTCAAGCTCGACGACGGCCGCGCTCACGCCGTCGTGCGAAGTTCCGGACATCAGGCCGATAGCCAGGACCTTGCCGCGTTTCAGTCTAATCTCGATCGCGCTCATCCTTATCCACGCCCGCATCCGGATCGTCAGACTCACCTTCGTCGTCGTCCAAGTCGCGCGGACGACTCAAACGGAGCGCCTCGAACCCCGCGAGGATCAAGCGCCATCCGGCGGGAATATCGAGCGAGCCCGAATCGTCGTGCGACTCGGGTACGATGATCACTTTGCGTCCACGGTGCCATTGCACCAGCAGCATCTGGTGACCGAGCTGGCGGCCGGTGACGCGATCGATCGAGAAGCCGCCGAACATCGTGGTGGTGAGCAAATCGGAGAAGGCTGCCCGGAGCATCGCGTCGTCGCAGCGGCCGGCATTCGCAAGCGCGGCAGCGGTGAGCAGACCGGCGGCGTAGATCTGCGCGGCGGGATAGTCGGGAGAATCGGCGGCGCCCGCCGCGCGCATTCGGCGCGCAAACTCGGCAGGCGTCGGACCGAGCGCGGGCTCGAGCTCCAGGGTTTCTTCCCATTGCGAGGGTCCGACGATTCCTTCCGACAGTTCGCCCAGGTCCGACGCGAAGCGGGCGACGCCGGCCGCCACGCATCCGAGAACCAGGATGTTGAGCGGGGACTCCGCGACCGCGCGCATCACAGCGACGTCATGCTGATAGCTTCCGGCGCTGGCGAGCGCATCGACGCGGTTGCGCTTGAGGGCCGGAAAAAGCCGCGCGGGGGTGGACTCGGGGTCGAACGCTCCGTTCCATTTGACGCGGACGCGGACTCCACGGCGGCGGGCGGCGCGTTCGATAGCGGCGCGCTCGAAGCCTGATGCCACCGCGCGCGCGAAGGCACCCTTCGACGCGACGATCGCGACTCGTTTCCGCCAGAGCTTGAGTTGAGTGAGTAATCGGACGAAGCCGTGCAAATAGTCACTTGCCGGACTGAGTACTCCGACTATTAGCTGGTAGCCCTTCTCGTATAGTTCGTCGCCGGCGCCACCGTGATTCACGAAGACGCGGCCGGATTGTTCGGCGATGGGTGCAGCGACGCGCGCGAGGCGGTTGGAGTACGGACCGAAGATCACGTCGGCGCGACGATTGGAGCATAACGAGCGGTAAATTTCGGCGCATCGCAGTGGATCGCTGGCGTCGTCGTGGCATTCGAGCGCGAACTCACATCGCTCGCCGCCGACGCGCAGCGCGCTGCTGGCGTTAGCGTCCGCGACGAACAGTCTGATCGCGACTTCCGCCTGCCGGCCCATCGGAGCGTATTCGCCGGTGAGAGAGAGCGAGAGGCCGATGGTGATTTTCACAAACTCAGGGTGCGACCTCGGCGATACCGCCCTTGATAACGGCCTGGCCGTCGGGATTGAAAGTTTCGTAGGCGAAAATTTTGCGACCGTCGCGCTCGCCGTCGTCCCAGACTTTGGTGGTGATGGTCTGGCCCGGCAGCACAGGACGCGAGAAACGCACGCGCAGACGCTTCAGCCGAGTCGGGTCACCGCCGCAGAGCCTGTCGATTGCGAGCTTCGAGGTGAACGCCATCGTGCAGAGGCCGTGCACGATGATTCCCGGCAGGCCCGCCATCTTCGCGATGTTTTCATCGACGTGGATCGGATTGGGATCGCCGGAAGCCTCGGCGTAGCGGAAGGTCTGGTCTTTATCGATAGTCTGCGCGACGGAAAAAAGCGGCACGCCGCGATCCGGCTCGACTGGACGCGGTTCCGAGGGCGCGGCGTCGCGGTTTCGAGCGCCTCGAATAAAAATGATGAAGTGCGTTTTCTGAACTGGCTGCCGTTTCTGATTGGCAGCGTTGAGTTCGACGGTCATCGTCTCGCCGCTGGACTTGGCTTCGATCGAAACAATTTTCGCGGTCGCGGTGATTACGTCACCGGGGCGAATCGGATTCGGAAATTCCATGTCCTGCTCGCCATGAACGAGGCGCAGCAGGTCGACGTGCAGGTCGGGATCCATCATGGCCTTCATCAGGGCGTCCCACGTGACGGTGACGCCGAACATCGGCGGCGCGATGATACCGCCGGCGCGGTTGGCATCGAAGAACGCGGGGTTGTCGTCGTTATATGCGCGCGCATACTTCTGCAGCGCGTCGAGGGTGACGTTGGTCGTAACAGGCGGGTATTCGCGGCCGGCGCAGGCAGTGTTCAGCGGCATCTGTTGGCTCCGATTGATGGTGGCTTCAAAAATTTCTCGGTATTAGTGGATTTGACTAGTTTAGTTCACGACCACCGATGAACACTGACTTCAACTCTAGCGCCCGGCTGAGCACGATTAAATCGGCGCGCGCGCCGATCTGAATGCGGCCGCGATCGTGAGCACCGACGAGATTGGCGGGATTGGTCGCGGCCATCACGGCCGCATCGGCGATGCCGACGCCGGCTTTTTCGACCATGATGCGGACGCCGTCGAGCATCGAGATGATGCTGCCGGCGAGCGTGCCGTCGTCGAGGCGCGCGGCGCCGTCGCGAATCGTCGCGCGGGCACGGCCTACAATTTCAGTAGTACCGTTGGTTCCGGCTAATGCGACTTTGTCGGTGACGAGGATGATGCCATCTCTGCCGCGCGCGCTGAAGACGAGACGGAGCATCGCAGGATGCACATGGACGCCGTCGGGAATGATTGCGGGAATTGCGGGTGACGGCGAGAGCGCGGCGGCGATGACGCCGGGATCGCGATGGTTCAGCGGGCGCATCGCGTTGAACAGATGCGTGAACATGCAGGCACCCGCGTCGATGCCGGCGTTGGCCTCATCGAGCGTCGCGTTGGTATGGCCGATGGAAACGACGACGTCTCGCGCGGTAAGTCTGCGAATCGCGTCGATTGCTCCTGGGATTTCGGGCGCGAGCGTGATCAATCGGAGCGCGCGCATCGCAAGCACACGCTCGAAAGCGCCGCCATGCGGCTCGAGGTTAAGCGTCGGGTGCGCGCCGAGGCGATGCGGCGAGATGAACGGGCCCTCGAGATGCATCCCGAGAATCTCGGCGCCGCCGGGGTTGCTTTGTGAATTTTCAAGCGCGCTGGCGATCGAATCGTGCGCTCGCGCGATTTTGTCGAGCGGCGCAGTTACCGCAGTCGGCATCCACGCCGCCGTACCTTCGCGCGCGAGATTGCAGCTTAGTGTGGCGAGCGCGCCCGGCGACGCGTTCATCACGTCGATTCCGTGCGAGCCGTTCACTTGCAGATCGACAAAGCCGGGAAGGATGTAGTCGTCGCCGGTATCTGATGCGAGCTCGAGCGCGTCGATCCGATCGGCGAAGGTGACGCGCCCGCGAACGATCGAGCCGCCGGGCTTTGCGATTAGACCCGACAGCTTCAATTCGCGCCGAAGCGCTCTGCGAGCAGACGCGAGAAGCGCGGCAGATACACCAGGTCGAAGGTCTCTTCCTTGCCCGGGAACATCGCGACTGCGGCGCCCTTCAGCGCGAGCACATGCTCCCATCCCAGTTCGAGCGTCATCTCGTTGTCCTGCGCGATGGTTGCGAAGGTCAACTCGACTAGGAAGCGCAGGCGGCGAATCATTTTGTTCTCATGCTCGATTTTCGATGCGCGGTCGTCGTCGGCCATGAGTGCGTTCTCCGTGTGAGTCTTAGAGTCCTCATTATATCATCGAAGCATAGAATGGTCATCGGCAAAGTCGCGGGCTTGTTTCGATTGTTACGGGATGCCAACCTCGAAACGCAGTGAGCCCTGTCCGCCTCAAAAGCAGCTTCATATATCTTGCTAACGCCGTAAACGATCTGTGCGGAAATTGGTCGGTACTGGCGGTCGTGATGGCGCCGTTGCTGCTCGCGGCGGCATTGTGCCTGCTGCCTGACGCGTTGAATTTGCAATATCGGCTCGCAACGACCTTCGAGCCAGGATCGCAAAATATCAGCTACACCCAGGTCGACACCGCCGACACGGCCAAGGCAGCGCCGCTGCAAGAGCCGCAGCCGTACTCGCCGTGGGTCACCAAGACGCTGCACGTGATCCTCGGGCTGGTCACGCTGCTGGTGACGCTGGTCACGTTGTGTTCGCTCAAGCGGATCCAGGCTGGAATCCGCGAGCCGACGATTGTCCATGAAGCGATCGAAGTTTACCGCCGATCGATTCCGCTTGCGCCCGGATTTATCTGGGTGACGATTCTGCAACTGCTCGCGCCGGCGTTGGGGCTGTTCCTGTTCCAGCAGGCGTCGAATTTCCTGCCCGGTTCGATTGGCGTGTGGGCATATATCGCGCTGGTGCTGATGATCATGCTCGGCGCGTTGATTTATACCTGGTTGTACTTCGCGCAATACGCGCTGATTTTCGACGGCAAGCGCGGTTGGCATGCGCTGTTGTTCAGCCGCGATCTGATGCGCAAGCGCTTCTTCAAAGTCGCGACGCGGATCGTCGTTTTCCTCGCGGTATGGTCGGGTTACAACACCTGGGCCGCGGGAGCATTCGTGGTGGTGAGCCTGCTGTTCGGACCGGTCGGAGTGGTGACGGGCTTTCTCGGAACGACGATCTTTCTTGTCGGCCTGGCCGAGATCGGCGTCAACTTTGCGACTACCGCCTTCCTGGTCGCAGCCGGCCTGAGACTGTATCAGGACCTGAGGGAGCCGCAGGCAGCAGAGCTCCTGGATTCCGCCGCGCAATCCTCGATGCAACCGACGGCGCAGCTCCCGCGCGTCGCGTTGTAAGGACGTTCAGCCGCGCTGAGCGCTACGATTTGGTTCGTGCTCACTGGGCCAACCTCACCCCTAACCCCTCTCCCTTCTGGAGAGGGGGACAAGCGCGGAAACGTAGCGCTGGTCACGCGGCCAGGCGTGACAGGGCGCGGATGGTGACGTGGATTGCGGGGAGGGTCGGGGCGGCGAGCGTTTTCAGATCGTCGAACAGGCGCGCGACTTCTGCGAATCGATTCGCGCGCTCGCGCTTCAACTGCTCGATCGATTCCTCCACCGTCAGATTGGGATCATCGGCGATTGCGTCGAGCACCGTGCAACATAACAAGATGCGCGCGGAGCGAAGTTCGGCTGCGAGTTCGTTTGCGGCGCGACGCTCCCAGCGGTCGTCAGTGCCGATCGATTGAAGCGCCTCTTCGAGCATCGCGAAGTTGAGTTGCCCGCCAAGCTCGAAGTAAGCCTGAGCCGCTTTGGTCGATTCGATTTCGCAGGAGAAACTCAGGCTCAGCACGCTCAGAATGTGATCCGCGAAAGCCAGGCGCGCGAGCCCGTGCGCCAGCTCCCCGTCCAGCACGTCGGCGCGAAGCTCGCGATAGAGCCGCTCGAAGCGATCGCGCTCGCCGCCCGCGAGCATCGTCTCGAACTCGCCGCTCAGCTTTTCGAACGCCGGCTTGAAGCGGGTCACCGCTGCGCCGATCGAGGTGGCCTGTTCCAATTCGCCGAGCGCCCACCCGGTCGCGCTACGGCAGGAGCGTTCGAGCGCGAGAAATGCGCCCAACTCGGATTGTGCCGCTATCGGCGCGGCGTTGCGCTTGAGTTCGGCGGCGCGCTGGTGGATCGAGAGCACGTCGGTCGCGATTATCCATGCACGGACCGCATCTTCGACCGCGACACCGCGATCGCGCACGAAGCTGAACACGAAGGTCGATCCGGCCAGATCGACCAGCTCGTTGACGGCGCGAGTCGCGATCAGCTCATGGCGGAGGCGATGAGCGGCGACGTCGGCCAGCTCGGCAAGCGAGCGAGGAAAATATGGCTGCAGGAAACGTCCGACCAGGTACGAATCGTCAACCAGCACAGTGGTTTCGATGCGTTGGATGAGATCGATCTTGGTGTACGCGGTCGCCAGTGCGAGCTCGGGACGGGTGAGGCCGGGGTAGCGCGCGTGGCGCTCGCGAAGCGCCTCCCGCGGCGGCGTCGCAGGCTCCATCCCGGTCAGGATGCCGCGATCCTCGATCGCCTGGAGATGGTCGCGAAATTCGTTCAGCAGCGTGCGGCTGCGGATCTGTTCGAGGCTGAGCGACAGCACCTGGTCGCGATTGTCCGCGATGACGCTGTCGGCTACTTCGTCGACGCATGCGGCGAGCGCGCGATTGCGCGCGCCGAATGTGAGCTCGCGGCGGGCCACGACCGGCTCGAGCAGAATTTTCAGATTGACCTCGTGATCCGACATGTCGACCCCGGCCGAGTTGTCGATCGCGTCAGTGTTGATGCGTCCGCCGTGAAGCGCATACTCGATGCGTCCTTTCTGGGTGAAGCCGAGGTTGCCGCCTTCGACGACAATCTTCGCGCGAAGCTCCGGCGCGGTGATTCGGCATGCGTCGTTGGCGTGGTCGGCGACTTCGGCGTCGGTCTCGCTCGTCGCGCGAACGTAGGTGCCGATGCCGCCGTTGTAAAACATGTCGACCGGCGCGCGCAGGATGCATTGGATCAACGACTCGCCGTCGAGCGCGTCGGCGTCGCATCCGAGCGCAGCGCGCGCTTGCGGGCTCAGCTCGATTCGCTTCTGGCCGCGGCGGAAGACGCCGCCTCCGGGGCTGATGAGCGCAGGATTGTAGTCCGCCCAGGTCGAGCGCGGCAGTTGGAACAGGCGCTTACGCTCGTCGAAGCTGGTCGCGGGGTCGGGGTCGGGATCGATGAAGATGTGACGATGGTCGAACGCTGCGATGAGCTTCAAGTTGCGCGAGCGCAGGAGTCCATTGCCGAACACGTCGCCCGACATGTCGCCGATGCCAAACATCGTGATCGGCGCGCCGCGGTCGGCGTCGCGACCCATTTCGCGCAGATGCCGGCGCGCGGATTCCCACGCACCCCGCGCTGTGATCGCCATCTTCTTGTGGTCGTAGCCATGCTCGCCGCCGGACGCGAACGCGTCGCCCAGCCAGAAGCCGCGCTCGATTGCGATTTGATTTGCGATGTCCGAGAAAGTCGCAGTGCCTTTGTCCGCAGCGACGACGAGGTATGGCCCGTCGTTGTCGAGCACCGTGACGCGCGCGGGATGGACCGGGCCGGCGTCGGTGAGGTTGTCGGTGAGATCGAGCATCGCGTTGATTAGCGTCTTGTATGCCTCGACGCCGTCGCTAGCTCCTGTCGGTTGACGAGGCCGCGGCTTGACGATGAAGCCGCCCTTGGCGCCGCGCGGGACGATGATCGCGTTCTTGACCGTCTGCGTCTTCATCAGATCGAGAATCTCGGTGCGGTAGTCGTCGGGCCGATCACTGAAGCGAATGCCGCCGCGCGCGATACGCGCATGGCGCAGATGGCATCCTTCCATGCGCGGACTGTTGACGTGAATCTCGTAGAGCGGCGCGGTATCGGGCAGCCTGGCGATGCGCGCGCTTTCGAACTTGAGCGCGATGTATGGGTCGGGCGCGGGCACCGCACAGAAAAAATTGGTGCGCACAGTCGCTTCGACCAGCGACAACAGCGAGCGCGCGGTGCGATCGTCAACAATATTGTCGATTGAGCTGAGCCTGGCGAGATACGCCTCGCGCAACTCGGCGATTTTTTCGGGCGCGGCCGGATTGTCGAATGAAAGGCGCGCGGTGAACAGTTCGAACAGAGACCTGGTGAGGTCCGGATATTGTAACATAATGCGCTGCAGGCCGAGTCGCGCGGGCGCAAGGCGCATCTGAAACGCGGCGACGAGATACGCACGCAGCAATGCGACCTCGCGCCAGGCGAGGCCCGCGGTCAAAGTGAGCGCGTTGAGGGAATCGTCCGCGGCAACGCCGTTGCGCACGGCGGCGATCGCGTCTGCAATCATCGCGGCGCCAGGAAGTTTCGCGAACGGCTGCGAGCCGGGTCCCTGCACTGAAAAAATCTCCAGGTATGCGCGCGTGACCTTGCCGTCGGTGCGCGGGCGAAGCTCGTGAGCGTCCTCGGACAGCACCTCGATGGCGAAGTTCTGCAACGTGGGCATCAGGTCGGAGAGCATCGGAGCGTCGCCGAGGCCGACGATTCGTATGTCGCTGCGGCCGTCGCCGTCTTGAGCGCCGGACATGTGAGGTCCGGCCTCGACGATGAAGTCGCGGCCGCTGGCGAGCAGCGCTTCGACGTCTTCGACGTCTCTGACCGCGCGGGCCACGTCGATCGCGGCCTGGTAGTCGGCGCTGAATGCACCGACCCATCGCTCGGCGAGTGTCCGTCCGCGCTTTGCCCCGAATTTTTTGATCAACTCCTCATTGAAACGATCCTCCCATCGCCGGGCGAGCTCGGTGATCGCGGTCTCGAGGCTGCGAACGACAGCAGGCTTGGGAGGATCGGCAACGAAACAGAAATGCAGGCGCGCGGTGTAACCCTCGCCCAACGACAAATAGAAATAGACCAGGGTGCCGTGGAGCGCCGCGGCTAGTGTGTCCTGGATACGCCGGCTGAGCTCGGCGGAGCCGCCCTCGCGCGGCATCACGACTAGCGCAATCACGTTGCCGTGGCGCAGGTCGGGAGTGATAAAGAGCCGGACTGCGGCTTCGCTCTTGACGTCGAGGATGAGGCGCAACTGCGCGCGGAGTTCGGCCACGGGCGCGCGAAAAAGTTCATCCTTGGGAAAGCTGTTGAAGGCGGAAACGATTTCCTTGTAGTCGTGCGAGCCCGGCGCGGCGCCCTCGGAGGCCAGCACCTCGCTCAGCTTCGCGCGCAGAACTGGAATGTGTTGCGCCTCTTCCGCGTAGGCCTTCGAGGTGAACAATCCGATGAAATTGTCGAACGCGACGACCCGACCGAATCCGTCTACCCGGCGAATCGAGACGCTGTCCATCGGGCGCCGGCGATGAACGTGCGACTCGGCGCTGGTCTTGCCGATCACCAACGGCGGCCCTTCGAAAAAAAGCTTGCGGCGTGCCGGTGACAATTCCTCGAGCGGGACCGAGCTGCGAAATCGCGACTCGTCGTCCTCGCGCATGATCCCGAGCTCGGTGCCGGGCTCGAGCACGAATTTGGCGGTGCCGTCTTCGCCGGTCACCAGGTAACGTCGATAGCCGAGAAACACGAAGCCGCCGTGGATGAGCCATCGCAGGAGGTCGCGGACCTCGATCAGTTCGCGGCTGGTCGCGGTCTCCTCGCAAATTTGCAGTGCGCGGCTGGTCATCTCATCGAAATCGCCGGTGGCCTCGTGGACCTCGGTCAGAATCGAGATTACGTCGCGTTCGATTTGGCTTGCCTGCTCGGGCGTGGGGACGAGCTCGAGTTCCGCGTGGACGAACGACTCGCCGCGCTCGGTCGATAAGGAGCGTTCGAAGGTTGCGATCCGCCCGTCCTTGTCGCGAGTGACTTTGATGATCGGGTGAAGAATCGTGCGAACGCTCGCGCCAAGATGATGGAAATATTCGAGCAGGCTGTCGACGATGAACGGGGAATCGGTGGTCACGGTCTCGACCACGGTGAGCGTGTCGTTATCGTCGCCGGTGACAGTCTCGACCCGCGCGATGACGGGCTCGGTGCGAACCGAAAAGAATTCGAACGCCGACTCGACCAGAGCCAGCCGCCGTTTGGCCGGGACGCGCTCGCGATTGTCGCCGGTGTCGCGTGCGAACAGCCGCTCAGCAAACGCGGACACGAGCGGAGCCGAGTCTGCGGGAAGGTTCCTGTCGATTAGTTCGCGGAGTTCGGTCTCGATCGCCAAGGGTATCACCGGGTGAGGTCGCGGAATGGCGCGGGCGCGCCGCTCAATTATAGGGCGCGTCGCGCAGATTGCGTAGGGGGGATAAACTTGGGTGCCGATGCCGCAGATAGAGATCAGCGCGATGACCTTCGGGCCGTTCGGCGTCGGCCGTCACGATGGCAAGGCAGTGATGGTTCCCGGCGCCGTGGTGGGCGACAAGCTGGAGGTCGAAATAGTTTCGGAACGGCGCGACTACGCGGTCGCGAAGATTCGCGAAATCGTCAGCGTGAGCGCCGAGCGGCGCGTGGCACCGTGTCCATATCTACCGCGATGCGGCGGATGTGATTGGCAACACATCGACTACAGCGCGCAACTGCGTTTCAAGGGAGATGTCGTCGCCAGCGAGCTGAGTCGCGCGCTTGGCGTCGAGATCGACCCGGTCGGACTGGTCGAGCCGGCGCCTGCCGAGTTCGGCTATCGATCGCGAATCAGGCTGAGGGTCGGGGCCAAGGGCGCGCTCGGTTTCTATGAAGCGGGCAGCAACACGATCGTCGAAATTGACTCATGCATGGTCGCCGAGGCGAGCATCCGGATGCCGCTGCACCTGGCACGATCGCTCGGCAAGCGCGTCGAAGAAATCGAGGTGGTGCGCGACGGCGCACGCGAGGTACAGGTCGCGCATCTGAAGAAACCGGTGTCCGACGAGGACCTGCGGCGTGCGCGAAACGTGATCGAGGCTGACGCCGGGATTGCGGGAATCGTGCTGCGATCGGGAACAAGTCGCGCGACCGTCGGCGATACCGAAATCGCAATCGAGCTGGAACCCGGACTCTCGATCGACGTGGACGCCGACCTTTTCAGCCAGGTAAATCGCGATCAGAACCAGAAGCTGGTCGCGAGCGTGATGAAGATGGCGGCGATTCACGAGTCGTCGCCGGTGCTCGATCTATTTTGCGGAGCGGGAAACTTCAGCCTGCCCGCATCGCGGCGCGGTGCGCGCGTGACGGGTGTCGATGATGACGAAGGCGCAATCGCGGCGGCGGTTCGCAACGCGGAGCGCTTGAAGTTTCGCGACGCGCAATTCATCGCGATGAAGGCGTCGGCAACCGCGGATTTTCTGCATCGCGCGCGCTATCGTCCCGAAGTCATAATTCTTGACCCGCCGCGCACCGGCGCGTTCGATCTGATGGAACCGATCGTCAAGCTGCACGCGCCGGCCCTCATTTACGTGTCGTGCGACGTTACGACGCTGGCGCGTGATCTGCGCGTGCTAGCGGGTGCGCGATACAAAATCAATCGGGTGCGCGGGTTCGATTTTTTTCCCAACACGCATCATGTGGAGATCGCGGTGCACGCGCTATTGACTTAGATCGCGGGGCATTCTTAGAGTAGTTGAGTGGTCGGTTCCCGCATCCTCCCGCCAGAGGGTTGATCAAAGAGATGCCCAAGCAGGAAAAGGAAAAGCTCCCGAGGCCGAAGATTACGATTATCCCAGGCCGTGGGGTGGCGCAGACAATCAATTATTTGCTTGAGGACCGGGACGACCTCGAATGGATAATCGCGGTCGGGCGCACGAAGAACGGCGAGCTGTTCTTCTACGACACCGGCGGCGACATCGTCGAGGACCTCGGCACACTCGAGTACCTGAAGGCCCGGATCGTGCGCGCCCACTTCGGCGACGAATACGAATAAGCCGTAAGCGATCCTTCAGTCTTCGAATTCTTCCTGGGGCGGACGAGCATAGATGACTCCGTCTTGGATTTCAGTCATCACCCGGTAAAGATATTTCCCGCATGCGGTCGGCGGCCCCGCGATACATTCGCCGCTGGCCGGCTCGTAATAGGCGTTGTGCGTCTGGCACATCAGGTAGCGTCCGTCTTCGGCGAAAAACTGATTGTCCACCCAATCCATCGCCATCGGCACATGCCGGCATCGATTGACGTATGCGTGGAACTCGCCGCCGAAGTTGATCAGAAAACATTCCTCGTCGGCGCCTCGAATAGGCAGCATGAACTTCAGCGACTCGCCCGGTTTGAGCGCGTCGGTGCGCGCGACTTTGTAGCGGGCGCGCGCGGGCGCGTCCTTGCGTCTCGAACGCGATCCGGTCAGAGCAGCGCGGCGTCGATGTTGGTCGGACATTCTAATTTGACGGATTTGCGGCGGAATCCCGGTCAGCTTGCCGCAGTTTGTCAAAGCCCATAGCATCTGTAAACGCGGCGTTCATTCCAGGCCGCGGAAATATTTCCAAGATTTAAGTTTGGTAATGGAAAACCCAAAGATTCGCGCCGTCGAGGCTTTCCCCGTCGAGCAGCAGGATCAGACGCTGATCTGTCTGCGCGATCCGAGCGGGCTGGCGCCCGAGCCGATCATGCTCGGGATGGGCGCGTACTTTATCGTCACGTTGTTCGACGGCCGGATGTCGCTGAAAGATATCCAGGCCGCATTTGCGAAGCGCTTCGGCGAGATGATTCCGCTCGAGAAGCTCGACGAACTGATCGCGGCGCTGGATAGCGCGTACTATCTCGACTCGCCCGCCTTTCACGAGCGCGAGCGGCGCGTGCGCGAGGAATTTCTCGCGAGCCCCGACCGTCCGGCCGCGCTGGCTGGCCTTTGCTACGAGAAGGACCCGGCGAAGTTGCGCCTGGAGCTGGCGGCCTTCTTCGATCCTCCCGTAGGACCCGGCCGCGTTCCGACGAAGAAAAAGTCGGCGTCGCTCGCAGGTTTGATTGCGCCACATATCGATCCGCGCCGGGGCGCCGCCGCCTATGCGCACGCGTATCACGAGCTGATGTCGCACGAATTGCCTGAGCTGGTCGTGATCCTTGGAACCTCGCACTACGGCGCCGGTCCCGAACTGTTCAGCGCGACGCGCAAGAACTACGCGACGCCCTTCGGCGCGGTCGAGACTGACACCGCATTTATCGATCGGATCGCAGCGCGCTACCAGGGCGATCTGTTCGCCGACGAGATGCTTCATCGCGGCGAGCATTCGATCGAATTCCAGGTATTGTTTCTCGCCTACGCGCTCGGAATCCGCGGATACCAGGTCGTTCCAATCCTGGTCAGCTCATTTCACGAATTGGTCGCGAGCGGAGTCTCGCCGGCACGCGATTCGCGCGTCGGATCGTTCATCGCGGCGCTGAGAGCCGAGCTCGATGCGGAAAATCGGCGCGTACTGATTCTTGCGGGGGTCGATTTCGCGCACGTTGGAAAAAAATTCGGCGACGAGTTCGCCGCCGACCGCGCCGTGGCCGAGCGCGTCCAGCGCGAGGACCTCGGCCTCATCGAAAATATCAAGCGCGGAGACCCCGATGGTTTCTTTGCCGATATCCTGAAAGATCGCGATGCGCGCCGAATTTGCGGTCTGTCGCCGATGTACACGCAACTCGAGCTGTTGCGGGGCCGCAGCGCACGGCTGCTCAAGTATGGAATCGCGATGGAACCGCAGAGCGAATCGGCGGTCTCGTTCGCGAGCCTCGCGATCGACTAGACGCCGCCGTACCAGTCATAGCCCAGGTCTTCCCAATAGCCGCCAGTGCGGGTTGGCAGGAAATTTACTTCGGTCAGGTACTTCACGCACTTGTAGCCGAGCTTGACCGGCGAGTAGAGGCGAATTGGCGCGCCGTGATCGGGATATAGCGGACGCCCGTTCATCCCATACGCGAGAATCGTTTGCGGATGAAGCGAGCTCTCAATATCCCACGTCGAGTAGTAGCCTTTGTCGAATGAAAGGAATTCGACGTACTGCGCATCGCGGCTGGCCCCCACCATCCGCGCAATCTCACGGAGCTGCACCCCATTCCACGCTGCCACGGCAGACCAACCCTCGACGCAATGATGGCGAATGCGCATTCCGGTTTGCGGCAATCGCTTAATCTGTTCGAGCGTGAGAACCGCTGGCCGCGCGACCATCCCGCCGATCTTGAGCGTCCAGTTGTCCGGCGCGAACGGCATCGTGTCGGAAATAAAATAACTGGGGAAAGCGGTCTCGGGCGTGAGTTCGGACGCGGGCGGTTCGGGCGCGAGCCGATTCTCCGAGAACAGCAGCCGATCGACGCGCTCGTTCCAACGCTCCATCCCGGCGAGGAATGCCTTGGCGGCGCCACCAGTGTCGCATCCGGCCAATGCGGTGCTCGCGGCGAGACCGAGCAGAAGTTTTCGCCGCGTGATCAGCCTAGCCACGCTGCCCCCCAGTCACCATCGTGACTATCGTGCGCGGATGCAGCGCGACGAGGATCAGGTGCATGACCGTGAACAACGCGAGCAAGACCAGGCAGCTCAGATGCACGACGCGCGCAAAGTCGTATCCGCCGAACGCCGCGGTTATCCAGTGCAGCTGGACCGGTTTGTAGATCGCCAGTCCCGAGAAGACCACCACCAGGCCGAACAGGATCGCAGACGAGTACGCCATGCGCTGCAGGCCGTTGTAAAAATCCTCGGGTGGCGGAGTTTTGCGAATGCGCAGGTAGTAGGCGAACATCGCAAGCGCGTTAGAAGTGTCGCGAGTCGGAATGAATACGCGCCGGCGCCATTCACCGCTCGCGATCATATAGATCAGGTAGATGAGCCCGTTGAGAATGAGGAACCAGGCGATCGCGAAATGCCAGTGACGCGCGCCCGCGAGCCATCCGCCGAATCGCAGCCACGATGGTGGCGCGTCGTTCTGAAACGGATACCATCGGTATTTCCCGCCGATCGGACCCAGCGCCGGATACGCGGCGAATATCTGCAACCCGCTGCCGGCCATGATCACGAGCAGAGGAATGTTGATCCAATGTGCCAGTCGAATCGCGGCGGGCTGCGCGCGGCGTCCCTTGTATCGGTTTGCTGCGCGCGATGAATCAGGAGACTCAGTAGTTAACGTCGGATCAATCCACGGGGGTGAGAATCGAAGCGGGGTGGTGACTCTCGTAACCTTTCGATCCTTTGGCGGACGCGCGTCCATCTTGAATGTTCAACCGTTCCGCAAGCGTCAAAGTTCCTAAAGTTCTTACGGGCTCATGGGGGCAGCCTTGCCGCCCTTCATCAGATGCCCGTCCATCATGATCATTTCGCCGTCCTGCAGATGAAATTCCGTGCCGTTTTTCGATTTGACGGTGCCGTCGACTTCGGCCCTGCTGCCGTCCGACATCGTGACTTCGTGGTCCATCGCGGTCGCCGGACGGCCGGCTTTCATCATCATCATTTTTCCGCCGTGCATCATCACGCCGTCCATGCCGGCAGCGGCAGGCGCAATTGCGAATAGCGTGAGTGGAAAAGCCGCCGCGATCAGGCAGCCCCTCAAGCGCGAGGACTTCATGTGAGATCTTGTCGAGAGACCCGTTGATGATACACCCCGATCGCTTTCAAACCCGTTAGCTTTACATCGGCATCGGGGCTTTCTTGCCGACGTGACCGCCCTTGGCCTCGCACGATTTGGCGTCAGTCGTGACGACGTAGCCCTTACCCTTGCACGAATTCTTACCCTGGCAATCGTTCGTAGCAGTCTTGCATGCGCTCTGCCCTTTGCATGCGTTCGCGCCGAGGCATTTGAGCTGCGCCGGTTGCGTGGACGTATCAGCGGCGTTTACCGCGCTGCCGGTGAATGCCAACGCGACCGCGGTTGCGAGCATCGCTCCTGCTACCCTGCTTCTCTTCATCGCGGAGATCTCCCTTCAGGTTTTGAAATCAAGCGATACCATCCTCAGATTTGAAAATCACCTTTGCGTGGCTTGGGACTCTTCGCCTGCCGCGCTTCGACCTGCATCGCTTCGACCTCTTCGTTGATCTCGTTCAGCCGATGCTGAAACTCCGAGGCCTCGACCTTTACGCCAGCCTTGCAGCCGTGGCAGACGATATGGGTTTCGCTGTGCTGCTCGAGTTCCCGCACCAGCAGGGAGTTCTTGAAGCCGCATTTCGGACAAGCGATGTCTATCGTTTCGTCTTCAAACATATCGAGACCTCGCGGTAGTCGTACAAATTCGCGACGACACTGATTCGCAGGATCACAGGACTTTCACGCTAATTCAATCGGCAGCCGCCGCCAACCAGTCGAGCTTCGACCCGCTACCTGGAAAATGTTGGAGAATTTGGTGGACGCACCTGGACTCGAACCAGGGACCTCTTGCATGTGAGGCAAGCGCTCTAACCGGGCTGAGCTATGCGTCCACCGCGAGCACGCATTATCTCTTCCCGTCCGAGCGGCGGCAAGCCCCGCGTCGTTCTTGAAGAATTTCGCAGCTGAGCGGTTCCTCGCGATCGAGTTGGACGCGAAGCGAAGAGCCACGAGGTCAGTTTGACGGGCCGACTGTCTCGTTTCTGTGTCGTTTCGCACGGTTCGCGCAGTGACGCTGACGATCCTTCGATCATGAGGCTTTCCGCCGCAGGCTCGATGAAGCGCGTCGTGGAATGCTAAAATCTTCCAGTATGAAGGAATAATTATCTTGAACCGGACATTCACCCCGAGCGAAGCCGCTCTGGCGTCTGGCGTTCTGTTGAAGACCGTCCATCGAGAAATCGACCAAGGTCCGCTAAAGGCTGCCCGAAAGGAATCCAGAAGCAAGCTTTCCGGTTATCCGTCGCTTCGTCGCGAGCAACTTTGATGAGTTTGCTGTTCAGCTGATCGCCCACTTGCTGGTGACCGTCGCGCGGCTGGCCAAGCCGGGCGGTCTTGGCTCGGTGGTGGCGCAGTCGGTGGCGGTCAAGCACCAGACTGCTCATCCTGAGGCGTGCGCGGCGGCGTGCACCGTACCTGACTTCATTGGATCGGCTGGCGCTGGGGCGAGCCACGCAGCGGCGCAGCCCCTCCTCCAATCGCAAACCTTCAGTCATATCGTCGGTGGCAACACTGCAACGCTTATTTCAGCCCAATTGCCGCAAGAATTGGGATTCGCAACAGACAGGCTCCGCGGAGCTCATGTATTGGGGCTTCCGCCACAGCCGCCAGCAGGATTCGTCAATTCCTGACGCTCACTGATTCGGCGCTTGCGGGAGCGCCTGATTCCGCAAGGCTGCCCTAATAGTGTGTTAGCCACTATTAGCCACTAGATGTGCGCGCGTGATAGTTGTCTGGCGTCACACTTGCGTCTTCGCTCAAGCCGTTAACTGGTTCGCGTAGAGGAGTGCTGATCGCCGCGCCGTCATCCAAGCCCGACACAACTCATCGACCCGCCGAGGACTTCACCAATGGACTTCTTTTGGCAGTTACTTTGGTTTTTTTTCATGGCGTCCGCGCTGCAACCTGTAATACAGCAGCACGTACTGGAAGCCGCGCGGCGGCGCAGACTCGCAAGCTTTGAACGAAAGCGGAACTCGCGGGTGATCGCGATGGTTCATCGCCAGGAGACCATGCGTTTCCTCGGGTTTCCTTTGGTCCGCTACATCGACATTAATGATTCCGAGGAAATCCTCCGCGCTATCCGCCTGACGGATCGCAATGTGCCAATCGATATAGTCCTCCACACGCCCGGAGGTTTGGTGCTCGCCGCGCTCCAGATAGCCCGGGCTCTACGCGAGCATCCCGGCAAGGTGACTGCTTATGTACCTCATTATGCGATGTCCGGTGGCACGCTGATCTGCCTGGCAGCCAACGAGATCGTCCTATCGTCACACGCTGTAATGGGACCGATCGATCCGCAGCTCGGCGAGTCTCCTGCCGCGTCACTAATCAAAGTGGTCGAACAGAAACCGATCGAGCGGATTTCAGACCAGACCCTCGTCATGGCGGATGTGGGACGTAAAGCTATCGAGCAAGTCCGCAAGGCCGCTTATGAGTTGCTGGACGGCAGACTACCCAAAGAAAAGGCTGAGGAACTCGCACAGAAATTGTCGGTAGGGACCTGGACCCATGACTATCCTATCGGCGCGAGCGAAGCGAAGGCGATGGGTCTCAACGTCAGCACGGACATGCCAGCGGAAATTCTGGATTTGCTTTCGCTTTACCCTCAGCCGACGAGGACAGAGTCAGGAGGAGTAGAATACTTGCCCGGACCGCGCCAGCGGCAGGCAAGTAACAGTAACCGCAGTAGTTAGTACAGCCTAACGGCTTCGGATGGGTACCTGGGCGGCTCGGCAAGTCAGAAACCGTCGGCGCCGTCGTCTACACGCCGAACGGATAGGTTTCGGGAACTCCGGGAGCGGCGACCGCCGGCAGAGGCGTAACCGCGCGCGTCTCGTCGAACCAGAGGTACTCATCGAACTGTCGCGACAGACAAGCCTGGAAGTAGTGGCTCATGAGTTCGGATTCGGGTCTGTAGACTACGCCGATTGCGCGCTCGAGGCGCACCGGCATCAACTCGACGCGCACTTCCGGCCGCCTTGGATCCCTGAGATGGAGCATGAATGCCTCGACGCGGGAATCGTGGAAGAGCCGTTCATAACTGGCTTCGTGGGACGGCACGATCTGTTTGAACTCCATTGGGCTGTCCCAGTCCGACGCTGCCGCGACAGTTCCATGGTCAGTGCCGAACCCGAGCAGGAACGCGGAGTCGGCGAAGCGCGTCCTACATAGTTGTCCGATATTGAATTCGCCGCGCGCGCCCATCTCGGTAAAGGCCGCGTTCCCGACGTGAGAATTGTGCGCCCAGACTATTCCCTTGCTGCCGGAGCCATGAAAATCGAACAAGCGCTCGAGCGTGTCGAACATATGTTGATCGCGCAGGTTCCAAGAATCGACGGAACCGTAATACATAAGCCGGTAGTAACGTTCGGCATCAGCCACCAGTCGAGCGTTCTGCACGGCGTCGAAAAAGCGATCACCGTCGCGCTCGGAATACTCGATCCGGCGCTGCAGCATGTCGTGGAGCATCGTAACCACTGCTTCTTCACAATCGAGATAGCGGCCGCTCAGTGCCGCCCGTCCGTAGGCCGCCGGCTCCTGCTCCCAGGGAGTGAGGCACGCGTATCTCTGCCGGGCAGTCTCTGCCATCGCGGGGTCAATTTTATTCAGGTACGTGATGACGGCGTTGATCGATGTGAAAAGGCTGTAGAGATCGAGCCCATAGAAACTGGCGTAACGCTCCGGATCGTTAACCTCGGCGTTGCGCGCGCGCAGCCATTCTACCAGCTCGAGGGCTTCCTGGTTCCGCCACATCCAGGTCGGGAACCGCGCGAACGCCTTCCACTGATCCGCTCGGGCCGGGGCATGGCGGATATACTGGTTGATTCTCGCGGCATCGGGCCAATCGGCCTCGACCGCCACGAAGTTGAAGCCACGCCGCAAAATCAGTTCCTTCGTGATGCGCGCCCGCATCCGATAAAACTCCGAAGTTCCATGAGTGGCTTCGCCAAGGAGCACGACTCGCGCATCGGCAATCCGGTCCAGTAGGGCGCCGAGTTCAACCTCGTCGATGTCGTCGATAGGCTCGGCATTTTCACGAATCAGTTTCGCGATCGTTTCCGGACGGGACGGCGGCTCGGGCAGGGCGACGCCGGGCTCCCAGCCTTCTGCTCCGATCAGGGGAACGAACTGCACCGGGCCGAGATTCTCCTCGTCGTATCGGTCCTTACCCACGCGAGTGACTCGCACGAGACGCTGTAGCCGCGGTATAGCGCCTACCGGGATGACAAGACGACCGCCTATCGCAAGTTGTTCGAGCAGTGGCTTGGGTATTTGGGGTCCGCCCGCAGTCACCACAATCACGTCGTAAGGCGCGTGTTCGGGCCATCCGAGGGTGCCATCGCCGTGCAGGACCTTGACGTTCGTATAGCCCAGGTCGGCAAGACGCTTGGTCGCCAATTCAAACAGCCGCTCATCTCGCTCCACGGTGTAAACCTCGGCGACCAGTTGCGAGAGAACCGCCGCGCCGTATCCTGAGCCGGTTCCGATTTCGAGAGCGCGATCGCTCGGGCGCGGCGCCACAACCTCGATCATCAGGGCGACGATGTAGGGCTGCGAGATTGTTTGTCCGCTCTCGATCGGCAGGGGCGTATCGAGATAAGCGAACTCCGCAAGATGCGGTGGCACAAAAAACTCGCGCTGAACCTTGCTCAGCGCTTCGAGCAAAGCAGCATTGCTGATTCCTCGCCCCGCAATCTGGTCCCGAACCATCCGGAGTCGCGCTTTGATTAAGTTGTCCATGATTTATTCCCACGGATTCCGTTCGCGCGTTCTGACGGCGTTGATGGGCATTTCGAAGCTCTCAATCAGCAAGGGTTGTGCTAGCTCGTGAGCTAGGAGCTTCATGCGGCATCTCACGGCCCAACATTTGCGTGTCTTGGGCGAGGTACGATACCAGGAGGTTCAATCGCATGTTGTTCTCCCCCTTTCTTTTTATCTACCTACTGATTTGCGTGGCCCTTTTGGCCGGGCTTTTCATCCTGATCGAGCTCGAAGTGATCAGTTATGCATTTTTGGCTCTAGGCCTTTCTCCGAGGGCCGCGATTCTGGCGTTGTTCGCGAGTCTCATAGGCAGCTATATCAACATTCCTCTCTACACCTTCCCATCCGATGCTATTTCGACCGCGAATACGGTGAACAATTTCGGCGTCCTCTATCAAATTCCCATCCAGTACGCCGGCTCGGGTACCACGGTCGCGATAAATGTCGGTGGCGCGCTGATCCCACTTCTCATCTGCGCCTATGCGTTGTTCCGATGGCCGTCGGCCCTGCTGCCGTCGGTACTGGGAGTGGCAATCGTCGCTTACGTGGCTCATCAGTTTGCCTTCCCGATGGAAGGAGTCGGGATAGCACTTCCCTTGTTTATTCCGCCGCTTACGGCAGCGGTGGTCGCGCTTTTAATTGGCAAAGCGATGGGAGCGAGGGACAGCCTGCACGTGATCGCGTACGTCAGTGGCGTCCTCGGCACGCTGATCGGAGCTGATCTGACCAACCTGAACAGAATCGCCGATCTCAGGACCCCGGTCGCGTCAATTGGTGGCATGGGGACTTTCGACGGCGTGTTTCTTACGGGGATAGTGGCGGTACTACTCGCTGGCACCGGCCGCGGACGTGCGGTTGAGCCCTATGAAAACGTTTTGACCAGTCGCGAGTAACGTGATCGAGGATCGGCGGAGTTGGCGAATGCCGCCGACTCCGCCGAGCATTTCACTTTCCCTTGCCACAGCAATCTCTGTAGAGCTTCAGGGATCCGCAGGGGCATGGTTCAATTGGGTGTGGCATTGCAACACCTCCTGTAACGGTCAGTTCCCCAAATTCGAGACTTAGCTACTTATTCTTTGAGCCGCCGTTGCCGCCGCCGTTGCCGCCGCCATTCCCGCTTTGAACCTGAACCTTCTTGGTCGAGGCTTCCTTTGGAATTGGCACAATCAATTCGAGGATTCCGTTTTTGTAAGATGCCTTAATCCCTTCGCCGGTCGTCCCAGGCGGCAGCGTGATCGAGCGCTCCATTTCCTCGTGGCTTATCTCGCGATGCAGAAAGTCACGGCGCTTCTCTTCGTGGCGTTCTTCCCGCGATCCGCGAATCGTCAGCATGTTTCCGTTGACCGTCACTTCGATGTCCTTCGGATCCAAGCCGGGCATCTCCGCGCGCACCACCATCTTGTCGCCCTCGACGTACGACTCGATCGCCGGTTCTTTCAGCAGCGCGTTGAGACGCTGCATCGAACGCGGCGTTCCTCCCAGGAAGCGGTCGATTAGTTCGTCAAACTCGCGCCGTACATTGTCCAATGCCGGCGCCGTATGCCTTTCCTGAAGTGCGTTCGCCATAGTGTTTACCTCCTGAGCAAAGTTTCAAAAAAATCGGCACGTGGATTGTCATGTCGCGAATGATGGCTTCTGCGATTGATGCAATGCACCGCTGTGTCTCAAAAGCTTGAAGCTGAGTGCTATCAGCAAGATTCCGAAGACGAAGGCCCAGACAGCGATCAACCAGAGCAGCCCGACTGCTGCCGCGAACGGATTCAACATCAAGAGGAACGCAAAGATGACCGAACAGATGCCGCTCAGCAGCAGCCAGAGCTCACCCTTCATCACCTTGCGCAGTTCGATTCCCGCAACGATTTCGAGCGCACCCGTCGCGAGGCACCAGGCCGCAATGTAGATGAGCAGGCCCAGGGCGGTGACCGCAGGCAAGCGGAAGGTCAACACTCCGACGAATACTCCGAGAATTCCTTGCAGCATCGGGAGCCAGTGATTTTCCATATGACTCCAGTTCGCGAGCGTAGCGCCGATAATGAATGCCCCATCGACGAGTGCATACGCGCCGAAAAAGATCACCAGCGCCGCTAATGTGATTCCCGGATAGGTGAAGGCAATCACACCGAATGCGATGGCGAGCAGCCCTCTAAGCAGGAATACCCACCAGTATCGCGCCATCGTCGTCGCAACGTCCTCGACAACAATTTCCTCGACTACATCTAGTTCTGCCATGTCATCCTCCTTAGTAGACGATTAAAGACCCTTCTAAAGCACCGGCAGGCGCTGGCGAATGCCGATCGGAAATGCTTCGTCGATCATCGCAAGCTCGCGCCCGTTCAACCGTAGATCTCCGGCGCCTGCATTTTCTTCGACGTGCTCCGGGCTCGACGCTTTCGGGATCGTGAAGAGCGAGGGTCGCCTGACCAGGAACGCAAGCGCGACCTGGCGCGGGGTCGCGTCGTGTGCGGCAGCAATCGCGCTCAACATGCGACCGGCTGACGTGTGCGGGCCTGGAAAAGCCCCCGAATGGCCGAACGGGCTGTAGCCGACGACAGATACGCCGTGCCGTTCGCACCAGGGAAGCACAGCGTGCTCAATCGAACGTTCTCGCAAGTGATACAGGACCTGATTGCATGCGATGCGGGCAGGGCCAACGATGCTCCAGAGCTCATCGAGGTCGCCCACGTCGAAGTTGCTGACACCCCACGACAGGATCTTCCCGTCGCGCTGCAGCGTCTCGAAGCCGGCGACCGTATCTTCCAAGGGATATGGTCCGCGCCAATGCAGCAAGTAGCAGTCGAGCCTGTCGGTCCGGAGCCGGTAAAGCGATCTCTCGCAGGCGGCGACGGTACCCTCAATCGAGGCGTTCTCGGGCAGCACCTTCGAGACCAGGAAGACCTCATCGCGATGACCGGCAATCGAGCGACCAACTAATTCCTCGGCGTCGCCAGAGCCGTACATCTCGGCTGTGTCGATATGCGTCATGCCGAGATCGAGGCCGCGGCGCAATGCGGCGATCGCGCGATCAGGAATGCCAGTGTCGATGTACCAGGTGCCCTGGCCGATTACCGGCACTTCATGCTTAGCGGCGCCGAAGCGATGATATTTCATCATGCCCTCAAGGCGGCGAGTTGGTCGATCGCCGCCAGGATTGAATCGAGGTCGCGAGGGCCGTCGTAGCGCAAGCCGTTGATGAAGATGGTCGGAGTGCCGTTGACGCCGCTGCGAACTCCGCTGAGAAAATCTTCACGCACGCGCGCGGCGTAGCGGTTCTCAGCCATATCGTTGACGAACTGATCGAGGTTGCAGCCGACCTCGGCCGCGTAGTCGATCAGATCCTCGTCTTCAAGCGCGTCCTGATGTTCAAACAGGCAATCATGCATCTCCCAGAATTTTCCCTGCGCGCCCGCAGCCTCCGAGGCTTCAGCGGCGTGCAGGGCGTGAGGATGCGCCTCGGCCAGCGGGAAGTGGCGGAACGCGAAGAGCACAGAGTTCGGCAGCGCCTGCCGCAGTGCCCGAAAGACGGGCTCAGCCGCCGCGCAGTAGGGACACTCAAAGTCGCCGTATTCCACAACGACGATTTCTGCGTTCCAAGGACCGATAACATGATCGCGTTTACTGATCGGTGGGTTGAGCATGACTTGCCTCCTGTTTGTTTGAATAAATCGTGCGCCGATTCAGTCAGCGCCGGCGATCAAGCGTGAGACTGGCGAGAATGTTCGTTTGCTGTGGCGGCTTGGCCGAATAACTTGATCATCTCGCGGTTGAACGCTGGAATGTCGTCGGGCTTGCGACTTGACACAAGGTTTTTATCGACGACAACTTGTTGATCCATCCATTCCGCGCCGGCATTCCGAAGATCAGTCTTGAGTGACGGCCACGATGCGATCCGGCGTCCCTTCGCGGCTCCGGCCTCAATCACTGTCCATGGGCCATGGCAGATAGCGGCGACCGGCTTGCCGGCGTCGAAGAACTCCTTTATGAATGCGACCGCTTTCGGAATTATTCGTAGAGCGTCGGGGTTCATGACGCCTCCGGGCAGCAGCAGCGCGTCGAAGTTGCGCGAAGAGGCCTTGTCCAGTGGCACATCGACCGGTATCACCTCGCCCCAATCCGTGAATTTCCAGGCTTTGACGCGTTGGTCCTTGGGCGAAACGACGCGCGTCTCGGCGCCGGCTTGATCGAGAGCCTTGCGCGGTTCGAGGAGTTCAACCTGCTCGAAACCGTCGGTGACCAGTATCGCGACTTTCAGTCCTTTAAGATTTTCCATTGTAAACCTCAGGTCGTAAAAAATTTCTCAAGTGACCACATATGTTCAGGTCTGATGAGTTCGCAGCACGATCTTGCCCAGCACGTGGCCGGCTGCCAGCCGTTCATGCGCCTTTGCCGCATCGGCGAGGGGGTAAGCGGCAGCAATCGGGACCTGAAGCTTGGCCGCTTCGACGGCTCGTCCCAGGCGATCGAACTCGTGAACGCCCGGAATGGCGTCGTAGGGGATGACGTGCATTTTGGGCCGCTTCTTTGGCTCCGGGTCTATTCCGTTTGGATAGGCGAGGCGGCCACCGGGTCGCAGCGTATCGAGGCAGCGCTCCAGAGCCTCGCCACCGGCCAACCCAAGCACGGCATCCACGCCGTCAGGTGCGAACTCGCGTGCGGCGGCGACGATATCCCCGAGGCGCCCGTCCACCGCCATGTCCGCTCCGAGTCGGCGGGCGAAATCGATGCCGTCCTGGCCCGACGCGGTCGCGAGCACTCGCGCCTCGCGCAGCTTTGCAAACTGCACGGCCAGACTTCCGACGCCGCCAGTCGAGCCATGTATGATGATGGTTTCGCCCTTCTTTAGATGTAGTGCGTCGTCGATACCCTGGAGCGCCGTGAGCCCGGTGGTCGGGATTGCGCCCGCGTGATTGAGGTCGAGCGTCTTCGGTATATGAGCAGTCATTTTGGCGGAGACCGCTACGTACTCAGCGTAAAAGCCGCCCTTGCGGTTTTCGAACGCATACGAATACACGCGATCGTCAAGTTTGAACCGGCGCACCCCTGAGCCCATCGCTACGATAACCCCGGAGCCATCGGTGCCAAGCACCAGCGGGAACTTTTTTCGACTGCTCGCCAAGCTGCCATCGCGAACCTCAGCGTCCCATATTCCGACGCCTGCGGTATCGACTGCGATCAGCACTTCTCCCGCGTCGGGCATCGGCGTCGGCAGAGTGTGGAGCGTAAGGACCTCGGGTCCGCCGAAGCGATCAATCGCCGCAGCCTCCATAGTTGCGGGGATGTTGGATTCGGCTATTCGGCTTCGCGAATGATCGCGGGCCACAGGATGCGCTTTTGTTTTTCGTGCTGCCGTGGTGGTAGCCATTGGTGCTCTCCTTAAGATGGCGACGCTTCGCGCTCGAAGATCATCGGTTCATGCTGCTGGTCTAAGTACGACCTTGGTCCAGCCTTTGTCGCGAGCGTCGAAATGCTTGTATCCCTCAGGCGCTTCGCTCAGCGGCAGTTTGTGCGACACGATCCAGGAAGGCTTGGCCTTGCCCGCGGTGATCAGGTCGCGGAGCTGGCGGTTGTATCGTTTAACGTTGGCCTGGCCGGTGCCTACGTGCTGCCCCTTGAACCAGAACCATCCCATGTCGAATGCGATCTCGCCTTTTTTCTCGAGTTCGTCGGGCGCATTTGGATCTTTAGGTAGAAAAATTCCGACCACGCCGATCCCGCCGGTGAACTTTACCGATCGCACCAGGTTGTTCATCGTCAGGTTGGGATGCTCATGCTCTTGCGCGTCGTGGCACTGGTAGCCGACGCATTCGCAACCCTTGTCCGCGCCCTTGCCACCTGTGAGCCTTAGGACTTGATCAACCGGCGAGCCCTTCGATTCATCGATCGCAATCGCGCCGATCTTCTCGGCCAGCTTCAGCCGGTCCTGATGATGATCGACGACCATGACCTGGCGAGCGCTCTTGAGAGTCGCGGACAACGCAGCCATCAATCCAACTGGTCCGGACCCGTAAATGACAACGGAGTCGCCGGCCGCTACGCCAGCAAGTTCCGTCGCATGCCAGCCGGTTGGGAAAATGTCGGAGAGCATCACATAGTCGAGCTGCTCTTCAGGATCCTTCGCTTCTGGCGGGAGACGCAGGCAATTGAAGTCGCCGTAAGGAACGCGAAGATACTCAGCTTGCCCGCCATTGAAGGGTCCCATCCCGGCGAATCCATAGGCCGCGCCGGCCATCCCGGGAAAGCAGGTGAGACAGAAGGCCGTGAGACCGGCCTCGCAGTTCCTGCAAAAGCCGCAGCCAATGTTGAACGGAAGACACACCATGTCGCCCTTCTTGATGCGGTCGACTGCGGCCCCCACCTCGGCCACTTCACCCATGTTCTCGTGGCCAAGCACGCGACCCGGCTCCATATCGGTTCGACCCTCATACATGTGCAGGTCGGAGCCGCATATGTTGGTAGCTGTGATTCGCACCAGCACGTCGGTCGGCTTTTCGATTTTTGCGTCAGCAACATCTTTCACTTTGATATTGCGTGGTCCGTCGTAGACGACTGCTTTCATGGTTAATCTCCTTCGACAAATTGAGATCACTGGAAGTCCGAATATTTTCGCTGCCATGCCTATCGTGACGCACTGCTTTCTTGTGATGTGAGACCTTCAAGAGCGGTGAGGATGCCGTCGGCGCCGGGATTTACGCCGATCGGCGAGAGGTAGCTCCATCGGATCGTTCCCTCGGAATCGATCACGAACAATGCGCGTTCGCATACGCCCTCCTGGTGCCGATACGCGCCGTAGCTCTGTGCCGTCTCTCCTTTAGGGTGGAAATCAGCGAGCAGCGGGAAGTGTAGTCGGCGATCCTTGGCGTACGCGGCATGACACCAGGCGCCGTCGACCGAGATACCGACCAACGCGGCGTTGAAGCGCCTGAACTCCGGCAATACCTCGTTGTACAGAGCCAACTGATCTCCGCATACCGGGCTCCAATCCGCGGGATAGAACGCGATGATCAGGGGCGCGCCGCGGAAATCACTCAACGAAACGGATTGGTCCGGCGTGCACTTCAAGGTGAAGTCCGGTGCCTTGGTTCCAGCTCCCAGAATCGATTTGCCGTTGTTAGTGGTCCCATCGTTTTTCATCGGTGGCTTTCCTCTCTGCGATTAAACGTCTGGCTTTTCAGCGTCGTGCGCGTGATCGATTGCCTTCTGAACGCGGCGGTTGAGCCGCGCGTAATCCAAAATAACTTTTCCGGAATGCACCGATTTGACGGCGTCGAGCGGAACGACGAACTCGCCCGCATTTTCGATATAGACCACGAGTTGGCTGCCGTCCGGCGAAACTTCACGAACCGCGCCAAACTCTTCGCCGCCGTCATAAATGTAGGTTTGATATCCAACTTTGATTGGCTCGTTCATCGCGAGATCTCACGGTTTGACGGTCAGCTTGTTTTCCACCTCGGTCACGCCCGGTGCGCGCCAGGCCGCCGCTTCGGCTTCCCCGCGCTCCGCGAATGACCGGACGGTCCCCGTCAGAATGACCTTGCCGTTGTGGGTCTCCACCGAAATGCGGTTTGAGTCGAGTTGCGCGCTTCGCTTGAAAGCGTCTTCGATCCTCGCTTTGACGTCCTTGGGCGATGCGCTCGGCGTGACCTCGATCTTGTTCGTGATGCCGAGGACGCCCGCAAGCTCACGGGCCAGGCTCTCGGCCTCCACTTTCTGAAAGTGATGATTGACGGTTCCCTCCAGCGTCACCCAGCCATTTGAAACGGCGACTTTGACGCTGTCGGCGGGGATCCGGTTGTCCATCTTGAACGCCAGTCTTAAGTCCTCGGCGAGGTCGGCGTCGGTCCGCTCGTGCATCAGCTCGACTTCGAGCTCGTTGGCTATCGCAAGCACCCCGGCGACACGCTTCGCGATACTCTCGGCGCGCCACTTTTCGCCAAGCGTCGGGACGTGACCGGTCAGAGTGACGACGCCGTTTTTGGCGGTTACGGCAACGTCGCGGGCGTCGACGCTGGGATCTTCCTCGAGTTCGCGTTCGACGTCGTGGCGCAATTCAAAGTCGGTCTTCATATGGATACCTCTGGCGTTGTCTCGGCTCATTGCGGTGCGACGTCGAGATGAAGGCGTAAGTAAAAGTTGTGGATGCCGAGGCCGCGCAAGGGAATTTCGATCTGCTGATGGGGCTCGAACATCGCGGGAATCTCCACCGGTATCGATTCCTTCTCCTCGACCACGCCGAGCTCATCGCAGGCTGCGCAGGGGAAGCCGTCGTCTTGTCCGGACCCATGGCACGCCGGGCATGGATAGATGGCGGGAGCTTCGATCATGGCGATGCCGCCGCGGGCCGCGTCTTCCGGCGTGAGCGTGAGCTGAGCGTCGATTGCCTCGGCGCGCTTTTGCCGCGGCGGCCGGGCGCGAAGAAAGTTTTTCAGCACCTGCTCGCGGACCAGATCGAGTGAGGGCCACGAGATCCGGGAATTACCTAGGAAGCGGGCGGCGGTCGGAAGCTCGGAATCGCGTGGCGAATTGAAATCGGGAAGCGGCCATGCTGCCCCCCTGGCCACGGATGGTCCCGCATCGCTCAAGCCTCGAGCGTAGTCGTCTCGGCGGTCGGAGTCGGACAGAACGTGATATGCCTCGACGATTTCCTGGTAGAACGGAGTGCCGTTAGCGCCGACGCTGTCCGGATGGTAGTGCCTCACCAGATCGTAGAATGCGTGTCTGAGCCCGTTTTCGTGTTGCGTCACCCGGAGGCCCAAAGTCAGGTAGTAGTTTTTCTTCAGCAAGGCATTCTCACCTCCCTCGTGAACGCTCTCTCACTCAGAGGACGATGACTCTTAGCTGCAACGTCAGGTTGTGAATTCCGATCTTGCTGAGATCCATCTCGAATATTTCGCCGTCGTGCGTATCGCGCGGAATTTCAAACAAGACTTGCGAGCGGCTCGTGAAGAGGCTCACCGGCAGATGGCATCCGAAGCGCGCGTCCTCGCGATGCAACATCGCGTCAAGACCAAGCCGGCGGTAAGGTCCATCGCTTTTGCGGCGATACCCGAAAAAGTTCTGCGCGATATGGTCGCGCAACTCTTCGAATGACGGCGTCATCGAAACGAAATCATCGGGAATCGTGACCGGCGGCTTCCATCGCGGCGCCTCAGTCGCGAAGGTCCGCCGGCCGGTCGACAGCTCTATATCGTGGGCGCGGCGCCGATCCGGATGACTCAAGACGAGGTAGGCATCCTGGGTATCGCGGTATTGCTCCGGATCGGGTCGCGCTCCAACATTTGGATCGACGGTCGACATGATTCGCCGGTACGCGAACAGAATCTCAGCCGGTTCGGCTCGCATCGGGACGGCCAGTCGCTGATAAAAGTTGCTCTTCGCCACAGCGATCACCGCGGTTACGAAGCTTGAACTTCGATCCGTTTCGCTCTTGCATCTTCAACTTTGGGAAGAACGACGCGCAGCAGCCCATTTTTGAATTTGGCGCGGACTTTATCCGCGTCGATTCCCGGTGGCAGAGGAATCACGCGCGTGAATTCGGTGACACCCCTCTCCAGGCGGTAGTAGTTGCTGCCGCGCTCCTCATTCTCGAGGTCCTTCTCGCCGCGCAGGATCAGCCGATTGTCCATAATCTCGATTTGGACGTCGTTTTCGTCGAAACCGGGAAGCTCGGCGACGACCACGACTTCATCGCCCTTATCTTCGAAGTCCACTGGCGGACCGTAAGCCATGCTCGAGAGTTGTTGTCCATCCGTCGTGCCGCGGTTGCGCCGATGCCTCCATCGATCGAGCAGGGAGTGAATGTCTTCCCGCAGGCGTCTGATCGAACGCTTCACAGGTTCAGGAACTATCTGGGCCATATAGCTGACCTCCCGATCTGACTGTTCGGGGCGTTCTGCCCCGGTATCAGCTCACCTTTACTTCGACTTTCTTTGGCTTCGCCTTTTCCGATTTCGGGAGATTAAGCGACAACACTCCGTATTTAAGTTCGGCGTTGATTTTGTCTGTCGCGATCTCTTCGCTGATCTCGAACTGGCGGAAGAAACCAGTCAGCTCGATCTCGCGATATATCGGTTCTCCCTTGACGAGGTGCTGGGCCTTCCCCTGGATAGTCAGCTTGTTTTGGTCGACACGGACCTCCAGGTTTTCTTTGGAAACCCCCGGCATGTCGGCCAACAGGACCAACGAGTTCGGAGTTTCATAGATATCCACCGGCGGCGGCGCGTAGCGCTCGGCTTCGCGAGTCATCTCCCGGTTGCCGCCATTCGTCTGTGACCCATTTGATTCATTCATAGCGGGTACTGTTTTCTCTGCCATGGCCGTGATCCTCTTGCGTAGTTTTGCGATTCAGTTGAGCGGGCTCAGGAGACCTGCACTTGAATCTGCCTGGGTTTTGCTTTTTCGGATTTAGGCATCGCGATGAGAATCAGCCCGTTCTTGTATTCCGCGCTGATCTTGTTGTCGTCAATTTCGACCGGCAGCGTGATGGTTCGCACAAATTTGCCGGTCGCCCGCTCCTCGCGATGGAACATTTCGGGCTTGATCTCGCTCGGCAGCCGCTTTTTTTCGCCCGAGATAGTCAGCTCGTTACGCACGACGGTGAGGTTCAGCGACTCCGGGTCGATTCCGGGCGCCACCGCCTCCACGTAGAGATTGTCCTTGTCACCGTGGAGATTTATGAGTGGATAGGCGCGCGCGAGCCGGCCCGGCAGAAACGCTTTGCGCAGAAACGGCTCCATCGGGACGAAATCGTCGAACGCGCGATCTATCTCGCGATGGAGCATGTCCATTTCGTCAACTGCGGGTGATTGGTTCATGTCTTTGTTCTCCTTGTTGTCGGCTAGTCACTAACGTGCCGGATGGCTACGCTGAGGAAAGCAAACAACGCGCCGAGGCAGATCGTCGCCTTCCGTAATCTTCAGTTCGCAGAAGTACCTGCGGTCTGTGGAATTTGCTCTGTGACGGTGGGGTAGAAGCCACACCGCCCGCAGGCGCGATTTCGATCGGTCGAGAATGGCTGTGGCAGGCGCGGACTACTAAGCCGCTATCCGCCGCCAGCTGATCAATCAAAGCGGCCCTAAACACTGAGAGAGAGCTGCCATGAGTGAATTCCTGAGCAAGCTTTGCTCGTCCGATTTCATGCCGCATGGCACCTGCTACCTGTGGAGACCTGAAATTGTCTGGCTGCACGCGACGTCCGACACGCTGATTGCGCTGTCGTATTATCTGATTCCGATCGTCCTGATTTATTTTGTCCGCAAGCGGACAGATCTTCCGTTCAACTGGATATTCGTGATGTTCGGCGTCTTCATTCTGGCGTGCGGAACTACGCACGTGATGGAAGTGTGGACGATCTGGGATCCCGTGTACCGGCTCTCCGGAGTCATCAAGGCATTCACCGCGGTGGTATCGATCGCGACGGCGGTGATGCTGGTGAAGTTGATTCCCCAGGCGCTGGCGCTTCCCAGCCCAACGCAGCTTCGGACCGCCAACCTCAATCTCGAAAATGAAATCAAACACCGGCGCCGGGTCGAGCAGGCGCTGCATCAGGCGCACGATGAATTGGAAGCGAAAGTCCAGGAACGCACCGCCCAACTTGCCAGTGCCAATGAAGAACTGCGCAAACAAATCGTCGAACGGCAGCATGCGGAGGAGGCATTGCATACCGCGCAGAGCGAGCTTGCGCATGTGACTCGCGTCACCTCGATGGGCGAGCTGATGGCGTCGATCGCGCATGAAGTGAATCAGCCGCTCTCCGCCATCGTCACCAACGGCAGCGCCGCCCAACGGTGGCTCGCAGGCGAGACGCCGAACCTGGAAGAAGCCAGGACGGCCATAACCCGGATTATCAGGCAGGGAAACCGCGCGAGCGAACTGATCAAGGAGATCCGCGCGTTCGTCAAGAAATCTCCTCCGCAGAAGCGCCGGGTGGAAATCAACGATGTCATTCGCGAGACGGTGGCGTTAGTGAGCAGAGAGAGTCTACGGAACAACGTGGCGCTGCAGACCGATTTGGCCACCGATTTGCCGGCGCTGACTGCGGATCGAGTGCAACTGCAACAGGTGCTGCTGAATCTGATGATGAACGGGATTGAAGCCATGAGCGCGATTGAAAACCGATCCCGCGAACTGTCGATCACGTCGGAGCCCCAACAGGACCCGGCGGGCGTGCTGGTCGCGGTGCGGGACAGCGGAAGCGGAATAAGCCCGCAGAATCTCGAGCGGCTGTTCGAGACGTTCTTCACGACCAAAACCGAAGGCATGGGCATGGGACTCGCGATCGGGCGTTCGATCGTCAAGGCGCACGGCGGCAGGCTGTGGGCCGAAGCGAATCCGGACCATGGCGCGACCTTTCGATTTATGATTCCGACTGTCGCTGAAGCCTCACCATGAGCAAGCAGGAAATGAGCAAGCCGGAATCGATCGTCTATGTAGTCGACGACGACGAGTCGGTGCGCGAGGCGATTCAAAGTCTGATCCGCTCGGTGGGCCTGCACGTCGAGGCATTCGCGTCCGCGCAGGATTTTCTCCGCAGCAAGCGGCCCGACATTCCAGGATGCCTCGTGCTCGACATCCGGTTACCGGGCTTCAGCGGTCTGCAACTCCAGCGCAAGCTGGCCGATGCTGATTTCCGGATCCCGATCGTCTTCATGACCGGTCACGGCGATATCCCGATGACGGTGAAGGCGATGAAGGCGGGAGCCGTCGAGTTCCTGACCAAGCCGTTTCGCGATCAAGATCTGCTTGATGCGATCCAGCAGGCGATCGAGACCGATCGCTCGGCGCGGCGCGAACGAAGTTTGACCGACGATTTGCGCGAGCGTTACGAGTCGCTGACGCGCCGCGAGCGGGAAGTGATGCGGCTGGTCGTCTCAGGCCTGCTCAACAAACAGATTGCCGGTGAGCTGGGGACCAGTGAAATAACGGTCAAGACTCAGCGCGGCCAAGTCATGCAAAAGATGGGGGCGGGTTCGCTGGCCGATCTAGTCAGGATGGCGGAAAGACTCGGAGTGCGGGCACCTGAGGATTAGAGCTCAGATACCAACGTATAATAGACGCCACGTCGCATTGC